>JBGAGE010000006.1:0-537156 GCA_044226865.1 Steroidobacteraceae bacterium
GGACGCCGCGACGCACCGGATGTCGGGGCGCGGCCCGGACAACCGGCTGGTCCACTTCGCGGTGGAGCCGGGCACCGAGGTGCGCCCGGGTGACCTGGTGACGGTCGAGGTCACCTACGCCATCGCGCGTTGAAGGCACCGATTTGCCGCGGACGGACGCTATCGCATCATTCGCTCAGCGCAAGAGTCCAACCGAACGATCAGCGCGTCCGGCGCGGCAAATCGGACGCGCTCGGACACGCTCACAAAGGACCTGCCCTTCCCAGCCGCCAATCGAGATGCGTCGGCGAACGAAGAGGATCAGAACATGGAATTGGAGTTCCGCGCGGCTTCCGTAACTACTTGGAGTACGTCCCAGTGCTCCAGGATCTTGCCGTGCTCGTCGAGGCGGAAGATGTCGATGCCTGCCCAGTCGTGATCGTTTGGCCAGTGCTGCAAGCAGTGCAGTACCACGAAGTTGCCGTCGGCCAGCACTCGCTTGAATTCCACGCGCTTTCCCGGGTATTCCCTTGCCATCCGCTCGAAGTAGCTGATGAAGCCTTGCTTGCCGTCTTCGACACCAGGGTTGTGCTGGATATAGGTCGCGCCGACGTAGCGTTCGACGGCCTCTGCCGGCTTGCACTGGTTGAACATCAGATCGTAGAAGGCGACGGCGTTTTTCTTGTTGCGCCCGAGATGATCGCTCGGCATCGCTGCTCGGGCTTCACATGGCGATATTGAAGAAGCCACCGCGGTCGCCGCCAGCAGTCCGATGGTGGTGTCTCTCCTCGTCGGCACGTTCATGTCTCCCAGCTTCAATCGCGGCGGGTAAACGCCAGATCCCAAACGCCGTGGCCAAGACGTTCGCCGCGGCGTTCGAAGCGGGTGGAACTGCGGCCGGGAAAGCGCTCGGCGTAGGTGCCGTCGGGGCTCGTGTTCTGCAAGCTGGCGCAGGCATTGCCCAGCGCGAGCATCTGTTGCGCGTATTCCTCCCAATCGGTGGCCATGCGCAGCACTCCGCCGGGACGCAGCTTGCGGGCTGCCAACGCCAGGAACTCGGCGTTCACCAGGCGTCGCTTGTGGTGCCGCTTCTTGTGCCACGGATCGGGAAAGAAGATCAGCACCTCATCGATGCTCGCATCGTCCAGGCATTGCTCGAGAACCTCCACGGCGTCATGGCAGATGATGCGCACATTGGAAATATTTTCCGTTGCGCAAAATTGCAACAACCTGCCGACGCCGGGACGATGCACTTCGATGCCCAGGTAATCGATGTGTGGATGGGCCTTGGCGAGGTTCCCGATCACTTCGCCGATGCCAAAGCCGATTTCCACGCAGCGCGGCGCACGGCGCCCGAACAGCGCATCCAGGTCGAGCCGCTGCTTTGAAAAATCCACCCCGTAGTGAGGCCATTGTTCCTCGAGTGCGCGCGCCTGGCCTTCGGTCATGCGGCCGGCGCGCAGCACGAAGCTTCTGATACGGCGTGGAGCGGGCATACGGGCGCAAAGTGTGCCTGATATCATCATCGAATGCGCAGCTTCGCCACCGCTTTCGTCCTCGCCGCCCTGTTGTCGGGATGCGCGTCGCTCCCCAAGGTGACGAACAAGCCGGTGTCGATGGCCATTCCGGCATCGGCCGACACCGTCTGGGGCAAGCTCGCGGCTGCATCCGCGGAAGGGCGCAATCTTTCCGGCGTGCGCCTGATCGCCTCCGGCGAGGAGGCCTTCGCCTCTCTCCTCACGTTGGCCGATCATGCGCAAAGCAGCATCGACATCCAGCAATACATCATCGAGCAGGATGACTCGGCGCGCGCGGTGCTGCGCCACGTGCGCGCGGCGGCCGAACGCGGCGTGCGGGTGCGCATCCTGATCGACGATCTCAACACCGCCGGCAAGGACCGGCGCCTGCTGCACCTGTCGGAGCAGCCCAACATGCAGGTGCGGGTGTTCAATCCGTTTCCGGCCGGCCGCCTCAACCTGATGACACGCTTCGTGTTCTCGGCCACCGAGATCCCGCGCATCAATCACCGCATGCACAATAAGCTGTTCGTGGTGGACGATGCGATCGCCATCACCGGCGGGCGCAACATCGCTGATCAGTATTTCGTGCGCAGCAAGGACAGCAATTTCGTCGACCTGGACGTGGTGGTGGCGGGGCCGGTGGTGCCGCAGCTGTCGGCCACCTTCGATGCATTCTGGAACAGCCGCTTCGCCTACCCCATCGCCTCCCTGGCGGCAAAGGAGACCGATAATCCCGCGCGCCAGTCAACCACCGACCCGGCAGTGGGGCCGGAGGCTAACGTGCTCGAACAGGACCTGCTGGCGGGCAAGCTCACCATGGCGTGGGCGCCAGCCGCGGTGCTCGCCGATGCGCCGGCGAAGATCGCGGGGGAGAACAACCCCGAGCAGGTGGAGCCGGTTTCGGACAGCATGGCCGACCTCATGGGCACGGCCAGCGAGGACGTGACCGTGATCTCGCCGTATTTCGTGCCGGGCAACAAGGGCGTGGCGCTGATGCGCAATCTCATCAGCCGCGGCGTGCGCGTGCGGGTGCTCACCAATTCCCTGGCCACCACCGATTCGCCCTTGGTGCACATCGGCTATTCACGCTACCGCCGCGACCTGCTCAAGGCGGGCGTGGAACTGTACGAATTGCGGCCGGTGCTGGGCCAGAAGAAGAAGCGCTTCCATCCCTTCAAGTCCGGGCGCGCCAGCCTGCACGCCAAGGCCATCGTCATTGACCATAAGACGGTGTTCATCGGCTCGATGAACATGGACGCGAGGTCGGCCCGTACCAACAGCGAGTTGGGCGTGGTGGTGCGCAATGCGGGCATCGCGCATCAGGTGGAGTCGCTGTTCGACGATGCGGCCAGTGACGGCAGCTTCGTGCTCGGGCTGACGCCCCAAGGCCGGATCGAGTGGACCTTCGATGACGGCGGTGGCGAGCACCGCGTGTGGCACAAGGATCCCGACACCTCCGCCATGCTGCGCTTTGGCCTGAAGCTCCTGTCGCCGTTGGCAGCGGACGGCCTGCTATAAAGCCCCACCCGGCGCGCCAGTTTCGTTAGAATGCGCCGCCGCGTCCGCGGCACCTCTTACCGGCTCGAATCAACGACATGCTCGCCACCTCCAATATTTCCATTCAGTTTGGCGCCAAGCCCCTGTTCGAACAGGTCACCGTCAAGTTTTCGGACGGCAATCGCTATGGCCTCATCGGCGCCAACGGCTGCGGCAAATCCACGCTGATGAAGATCCTGGGCTCGGACCTCGAGCCCAGTTCCGGCGAGGTCATGCTGCAGGCCGGCATGCGGCTGGGAAAGCTCAACCAGAACCAGTTCGGCTACGAGGACGAGCGCGTGCTGGACGTGGTGATGAGCGGCCATGCCGAGCTGTGGGCTGCCATCAAGGAGCGCGACGCGATCTACGCCAATCCCGACTCCACCGACGAGGATTTCATGAAGGCGGCGGAGCTCGAGGGCAAGGTGGCCGAATATGGCGGCTATGATGCCGAGGCTCGCGCTGCCGCCATTCTCATCGATGCCGGCATCGATGAATCGCGGCACAACGGCCCCATGCGTGAAGTGCCGCCGGGGCTGAAATTGCGCGTGTTGCTGGCGCAAGCCCTGTTCTCGCAGCCCGATGTGCTGTTGCTGGACGAGCCCACCAACAACCTGGACATCAACTCCATCCGCTGGCTGGAGGGCGCGCTCAACGACTACAACGCGACCATGGTCATCATCAGCCACGACCGCCATTTCCTCAACCAGGTGTGCACGCACATCGCGGACCTCGACTACCAGCAGTTGAAGATCTATCCGGGCAATTACGATGACTTCATGTTGGCCTCGGTACAGGCGCGCGAGCGCGTGGAGGCGGCGAATGCCAAGGCAAGGGACAAGATCTCCGACCTGCAGGAATTCGTGCGGCGCTTCTCCGCCAATGCCTCCAAGGCGCGCCAGGCCACCTCCCGCAAGCGGCAGCTGGAGAAGATCAAGATCGAGGAGATCCGCCCGTCCTCGCGCCAGAATCCCTTCATCCGCTTCGAGCAGGGCAAGAAGCTGTACCGCTCGGCATTCAATGTCGAGAAGCTGTGCTTCGCCTACCCGAACAGCGACGTGCAGGTGCTGCGCGACATCAGTTTCGAGGTAGAGGCCGGCGAGCGTATCGCCATCATCGGCCCCAACGGCATCGGCAAGTCGACGCTGATGCGTTGCCTGGCCGGTGAACTGCGGCCCAGTTCGGGGCGCATCAGCTGGGTGGAAAACGCCCAGCCCGGCTTCATGCCGCAGGACCCGCAGGCGGAGTTCGAGACCCGCATGGACCTGTTCTCGTGGATGCAGCAGTACACGGGCAAGGCGGACGATGATCAATTGGTGCGCGCCACGCTGGGCCGCCTGCTGTTCTCCGGCGATGAGACCAAGAAATCGGTGCACGTGCTCTCGGGCGGCGAGAAGGGCCGCATGATCTACGGCAAGCTCATGCTCACCAAGCCCAACGTGCTGCTCATGGACGAACCCACCAACCACATGGACATGGAAACCATCGAGTCGTTGCAGATCGCCCTGGAGAAGTACGCCGGCACGCTGGTGTTCGTCTCGCACGACCGGGAATTCGTGGGCGGCCTCGCCACCCGCATCATGGAACTGCAGCCCGGCGGCGGCATCGCCGATTTCCGGGGCACCTACGATGAGTACTTGAAGGGGCAGGGCATCGAGCCGTAGAACGACGCAACGCACTTCACATTTTCCGGCGCGGCGCCGCCGGTGGCGCTCCAGCGCACCCACCCTGTGGTCGATAAGGAGGCGTTGCCGGGACCCGGGATTCGGGCGCCGGTGGCTTCATTTACCTTAATCTGGACGCCCGCACCTGCCACCTGTGACCATGAGTTCGAGCACGAGCCAAGGCCGGGGATTCGCCGGTGCGTTGACCCGCTGGCGCGCCGCCACGCGGCGGCCGTTACTGGCCGCCTTGTTGCAGACGCTCGTGGTGGGAGGTACGGCCGCCGCGGGCATCATTCTGCTGGGCCTCGCGGCGCGCGAGATGCTGCTCGATGATCTGCGCCGCTCGCTGGTGCAATCTGCCCAAAGCGCCGCGTACCAGATGGATGGCGATGCATTGCGGCGCTACATCGAGGCCGGGCGGATCGAGCGTGCCGACTACGAGAAGGCGGTGCGGCCGTTGCGGGCGCTCATCCAAGCCAATCCCGACTTGCGCTATGCGTACGCCGGTATCATCCGTGGCGACACGATGTATTACGTGGTCGACGCAGACACCAACAATCCCAGCGAATTCCTCGAGGCCGATCCCGATCCGCCCCTGCCCGGCGAGCGCACGGTCTGGGATAACCGGAACTCCTACGTGGAAGACATGCCGACCGCCACGGCGTGGGTCGTGGGCATTCGTGCCTATGCGCCGATCCGGGACAGCAGCGGTACGCAGGTGGCCTACGTGGGCATCACCATGCGGGCGCAACGCTACGAGACGGCTGTGAGCCGGCTGATCACCGCCATGGGCGCGGGCCTCGTGGTGACCTTGCTGCTGGCGCTGGCCAGCGGTGTAGCGATGTTGAGCGCGGAGCAAAGCCGCAATCAGGCTCTCGCAGATGCCGTGGCCGCGGCGGCCGCCAAACGCGAATTCCTCGCCACGATGAGCCACGAGATCCGCACGCCCTTGAACGGCATCCTGGGCATGAACGAGCTGTTGCTCGGCAGCAACTTGCAGGCGCATCAGCGTGATTGGGTCTCCGCGGCGCAGGCATCCGGACGACACCTGCTCGGCGTGATCGACGACATCCTGGATTTCTCCCGTATCGAATCCGGACGGCTGGAGTTGGATTCCATCGAGTTCGCGGTCGATGACCTGGTGCAGGAAGCCCTGGAGATGTTTGCTCCCGCCGCCGAGAAAAAGGGATTGGATCTCGTCGCGGAGTACGTGCCCGCCGGCGTGCCATCGACCATCGTACGCGGCGATCCCTTGAGGTTGCGGCAGGTGCTCTCCAACCTGATCGGCAATGCCATCAAGTTCACCGAGCACGGTGCGGTGACGGTGCAGGCATCGCTCCGGCCAACTGGCGCGGTGCGCATTGCGCTGACGCTGTGTGTCGAGGACACGGGCATCGGGATTTTGCCCGACGCACAGGCCAAGGTGTTCGAGCAATTCCGTCAGGCCGATGGTTCCACCACACGCCGCTTCGGCGGCACGGGGTTGGGTCTTGCGATCTCGCGGCGATTGATGGAGTTGATGGGTGGGGAGATTCGCCTGGACAGCACTCCAGGCCACGGCTCGCGCTTCCATGTCGAGCTGGAATTGCCGCTGGTCCGTCATGAGGCGCAACCGTTCGCCGCCGGTGCCCAAGGCGAACGCATCCTCATCCTCGATGCGAGCGAATGCAACCGCCGGATCATGCAGCACGAGTTGGCGGCGCACGGCCTGCAGGTGGCGACGGCCGGTGAAGCCGAAGATGCCCTGTCGCTGCTGCGCGAGGCCACGCGCGAGAGGCGGCCCTTCTCCCTGGTCATCGTGGATCAACGGTTGCAGTCGGCGATCAGTGCCGGGGTGACTCCGATGATCGTCCTCACCTGCACGGCGTTTAGTCCATCCGGCGCGGACCCCGTGGATGCCACATGCTCCTACCTGCGTAAGCCGGTGGGCCGGCGAGCACTCATCGGCGCCATCCAGCACCTGCTGCGGCCGGCGCCCGTACCCGCCATGGAGGAAGACGGCGCGCAACGGGCCTCGTTCGACAAGCTGCAAGGCACGGTTCTGCTTGCGGAGGACAACCCGATCAACCAACTCGTTGCCACTGCCATGATGGAGAAGCTGGGCGTGAGTGTCGTGGTGGTCACCGACGGACGTGCGGCGGTCGATGCGGTGCGAGCTCGCCATTTCGACCTGGTATTGATGGATTGCCAGATGCCGGTGATGGACGGCTACGCCGCGACCGCGGCCATCCGCGAGGAATTCGCGGGGCGGCAACCGCGGTGCAACGTTCTCGCGGTGACCGCCAACGCGTTGCCGGGAGATGAGGAAAAATGCCGTGCGGCGGGCATGGACGGCATGCTGGCGAAGCCCTTCAGCATGCAGCAACTGTACGATGCGCTGTGCCGTTGGCTACCAGCCGATTCGCCGCGGGGAAGCGACGCGTCCGAGGACGACCCGGTTCAGCGCCTGGCCGACACCGCGGCCAGCGCCTCCGCATAACCTGGCGCCACGCGCTGCGGGCTCGACACGGAATAACTCAGGTCGCGGACCAGCCCATCATTGAGACCATAGATCCAGCCGTGCACCGTGAGGGACTGGCCGCGCTCCCAGGCATCGCGCGTGATGGTGGTCTCGCATACGTGCGACACCTGCTCGAGCACATTGAGCTCGCACAAGCGGTCCGCGCGCACCGCGCCATCGGTGAGCCCCTGCAAGGTCGCTGCGTGCTGTTCGCGGATGTCCTGGACATGCCTCAGCCAGTTGTCCGCAAGACCGATGCGGTCATTGGACATGGCCGAACGCACGCCGCTGCAGCCGTAATGCCCGCAGACGATGATGTGCTCCACCTTGAGCACGTCCACCGCGAACTGCATGACCGTGAGGCAGTTGAGGTCTGTGTGCACCACCACGTTGGCGACGTTGCGATGCACGAACAGTTCTCCGGGCGGCAGACCCACGATCTCGTTGGCGGGAACGCGGCTGTCGGAGCAACCGATCCACAAGTAGCGTGGCGACTGTTGCTTGGACAGGCGCTTGAAGAAATCCGGGTCCTGGCGGAGGATTTTCTGCGCCCAGGCACGGTTGTTGTCTATCAGATGGTCGAGCGAGTTCACATTCTTAGTGTAGCCCGCGAGGGCGGCCGTGTCGGCGTTTATGTCACCTCCAGGCTGGGGCAAAGCATCTATTGAGCCGACAGGTGGCCGGGACTACGATGCCAGCGTGACACCTCGCTGCCGCCCGTCGCCCGCTGGCATTGTGGGCCTACTGGCCCTGGTGTTGCTGCGTTCCCTGGTTCCCACCGGCTTCATGCCGGCGTGGGTCGACGGCCACTTCGCCCTGGTATTGTGCGAAGGGCAGGGCGCCTTGCCCGCCGCGCGTTCGGCGGCGCATCATCATCATCGTGTGGACGGGGCCGCGCCGGTTTCCCGCCAACACGCGGGCACGGATTGCGCCTACGCACAGAGCGCGGATCCAGCCCTCCCGATGGCGCTGGAGATTCCTCACGCGCCCCTGGTTCCCCTCACCGACGCAGCTCCTGCGAGGGACGTGCGCGGCCCATTCGCTTCATTGCCCCGTTACCGCGCCGCGCGCGGTCCTCCCGTTCCCGCCTGACAGCATTGCCGATCGATCGGGGATGCGCGCGCCGGCTATTCGGCATGGGCGACGCGTCCTCGCCATTCCATGTCATGGGGAAACGAGATGAAACATTCAATCAAATGGGCCGCCCTGGTCGGCGGCTTGAGCTTGAGTCCGTGGGCAATGGGCTGTTCGAGTTGCGGTTGCACGCTGAACTCGGATTGGTCCAGCCAGGGCTACACCACCAGTTCGGGTCTGCACTGGGACCTGCGCTACGACTATTTCGACCAGAGCCAGTTGCGCGCGGGCACCGGCAGCGTATCGCGCGCGTCGATAGCCCTGCCGGCCGAAGCCGAGATCCAGCAAAACACCATCAATCGGAACCTGACGGCGGGCCTGGATTACAGTCCCTCGCGCGAATGGGGCGTCAGCCTCCTCGTGCCGTATTTCGACCGCCCGCACACGACGATCGACGAAGGTGAAACCGAACTGTCCGGCTCGCACAGCCGCGGGCTCGGCGACATCCGCATCATCGGACGCTACCAGGGCTTCCAGCCGGATCTTTCCATCGGCGTGCAGTTCGGGTTGAAGCTGCCGACGGGGAAGATCGACGACACCTTTCGCGACGGACCGCTGGCGGGCGAAACCGTGGACCGGGGGTTGCAATTGGGCACCGGCACCACCGACCTGTTGCTCGGTGTGTATACCGTGCACTCTCTGGGTTCGCGCTTTGCCTACTTCGGCAATCTGATGTTGCAGCAGCCGTTGAATTCACGCGATGAGTTCAAGCCGGGGTCAGGACTGAACCTGACGCTGGGGGTCCGCTATACCGGCGTGCTGCCCGCGAATCTGAGCCCACAGTTGCAGATCAACGTGCGGGCGGAGAAGCGTGAGTCCGGCGCCAACGCCGACGTGGAGAACAGCGGAGCAACGCTGGCCTACCTGAGCCCGGGCGTGGGATTCCGCGTGACCGAGCGCCTGGATGGCTTTGCTTTCGTGCAGGTACCGGTGTATCAGCGGGTCAACGGCCTGCAACTGCAGCCGCGGTTCTTCTCTTCCGTGGGAATCCGCTACCGGTTCTAGAATCGCCGGCGCGCCCGCACGGGCTACCGCCGTCCGCGGCTCGCGGACGGTGGTAGCGGTGCGATCAGGGCACGAGCACGATCTTGCCGACGGCCTTGCGCGCCAGCACCGAGTTCAGTGCCTCGGCGACGCGCTCGAAGGGATAACGCGCCGACACCTCCGGCCTGAGCTTGCCCGCCTGGAGCAGCGCCATCATGTCCTTCATGTCCTGCGCCGCATGTGCGGGCTCGCGCTTGGTGAATTCGCCCCAGAAGACACCGACGATGGCCAACCCCTTGAGCAGGGCCAGGTTGAGTGCGATGCTGGGAATGGTGCCGTTGGCAAATCCGACCACAAGGAAACGGCCGCGCCAGCCCACGCTGCGCAGTGCGGCTTCGCTGTACGCACCACCCACCGGGTCGTAGACCACATCCACGCCCGCGCCGCCGGTCAATTCCTTGATGCGCTCGCGCAGGTTCTCGGTGTCGTAGTTGATGCAGGCGTCGGCGCCGTGGCGCCGGCAGACCTCGAGCTTGTCCGCGCTGGAGGCGGCGGCGATGACGCGCGCGCCTAACGCCTTGCCGATTTCCACCGCCGCAAGGCCCACGCCACCCGCCGCACCCAGCACCAGCAGCGTTTCGCCGGCGCGCAGCGCGGCCCGGTCCTTGAGCGCGTGATACGAGGTGCCGTAGACCAGCGTGAAGGCCGCGGCCGTGTCGAAGGCGAGATCGTCGGGCAAGGGCATGGTCTTGGTGGCCTCGGCCACCACCCGCTGTGCGTAGGCGCCCCAGGTGGTGAACGCCGCCACGCGCTGGCCGGGCTTGAACTGAGTGACGCCGGCGCCGACGGCCGTGATGATGCCGGCGCATTCGCTGCCGGGCGAGAACGGCAGCGGCGGCTTGAACTGATACAGGTTCTGGATGATCAGGGTGTCCGGAAAATTCACGCCGATGGCACGCGTCTCGATCAGCACCTGGCCGGGGCCCGGCACGGGATCCGCGATTTCTTCCACCACCAGGGATTCCGGTGGGCCGTGACGCTTGCAGAGGATGGCTTTCATGATGCGAGAGTGTAGCCCGCGCCGCGGAACTGTCACGCGCATTTCACAGCGCTGACATTTTCGCGGATCAGCATGCGCTCCATCACGGCTGATGTGGAGCTTGCGATGCGCACATTCTTCCTGACCGCATTGCTGTGTTGCGTGGCCACTGCGGGTACCGTTCCGGCGGGCGCCGCCGGCGTGGCGCGGACGGACGGCCGCGCGGCCGACGTCATCGACCTGCCCTTGAATCACCTGTACGAGAACCCTGTCGGTCCGCTAGGCCTTGCACCCACGGCCGAACTCGTGGACCTCGTCGGGCGGCGCGTACGGATGCGGGGCTACATGGTCGAGGAACAGGACCCTCTGCCGGGCCAGTTCAAGCTGGCGCTGCTGCCAGCGAAGCTGGCCGAGCGCGAGGACGGGCCGGCCGATGACCTGCCCGCCGCCACCGTCGTCGTGCATCTGGCCGCGGCGAACGCGCAGCGCGTCGTCCGCTTCGATCCTCATCCCCTCGTGGTGACCGGCGTGCTCGAAGTCGGTCCGCGCGAAGAACCCGATGGGCGCGTATCCCATTTGCGCCTGATCCTCGATTCCGATTCACCCACGGAGACAACCCATGCGACTTGATGCCTTTGGCAAGTACCCTGCCGCCGCGCTCGCAACGGCCGCCCTCTTTTCCGCTGGCGCGGCCCACGCACTCAGCATCACCCGGCTCTCGCCGCCGAGCAATTTGTTCTCGAGCGGCATCGCGGCGCCGGTGACGGCGCGCTTCATCGCAGGCCAGCGCTTCGACCTGCAGGCCACCGTCAAGCCCGACGCGGGCGGCACCATCACGGACGTGCAATTCGCCGTCGATGGGGTGCCGGTGGCAGGCGCCGCGCAGGGCGTCACCACCTCCGGCTTGACGGCATCCGCTGCCGGCAGCGCGGTGTTCACCGAGCGCGCCTACGCGGATGCGCGCCTGGCGCCGGGCGTGCACACGCTCACCGCCACCGCTACGCAGACGCTCAACGGCACCATCAGCACCACCACCGCCACGGGAAATTTCGAGATCGTGGCGCTCGATGGCGGCCGGCGGGTGAAGAACATCATCATCCTCTTGGGTGATGGCATGGGCGCCTCACACCGCACCGCGGCGCGCATCGCGCTCAACGGCTATGCGCAGGGCAAGGCCAAGGCGAAGCTCGCGATGGATACCTTCCCGAACACGGCGATGATCATGACGGCTTCGCTCGACACCATCATCACCGATTCGGCGCCGGGCATGCAGAACTACGTCACCGGCCAGAAGGCCGCCTCGGGGCAGGAGGGCGTGTGGCCGGATGACACCACCGATCCCTTCGACAACCCGCGATTCGAATACCTGTCTGAGTTCCTGGCGCGCACGCAGGGCAAGAAGCTCGGCCTCGTCACCACGGCCGATGTGTTCGATGCCACTCCGGCGGCGAACGCGATTCATACCGCCAACCGGGGTGCGGGCACCGGCATCGTCGATCAATATCTCGACGACGCGGGCCGCACCGGTCTCACGGTGCTGATGGGCGGCGGACGCAAGTGGTTCCTGCCGAGTTCGGTCAGCGGCTCCGGCCGCGCGGCGGCTTCCGACTACGTGTTGCCCACGGATCTCGTTTCCGGCTGGCAGGTGGCCGCCGGCGCCATCGACCCCTCCCGTGATCTCATCAACGGCCCCGATGGATTCGTCGCGCGCGGTTTCAAGTACGTCTCCGACAAGGCATCGATGGATGCGGCGGGCCGGCCCTCCAAGCTCCTCGGTCTGTTCTCGCTGTCGAACATGAATGTCGCCTACGACAAGCTCAACGGGCGGCGCGGCACCTCCAGCGTCGTCAACGACTACGGGTTCCCCAACCAGCCGTTGCTCGAGGAAATGACGGCGAAGGCCTTGTCGGTGTTGGATGCCAACAGTCCGCGCGGCTTCGTGCTGATGGTGGAGGGTGCCTCCATCGACAAGCAGGCACACGAAATGGACAGCGCGCGCTGGATGATGGACACGATGGAGTTCGACAAGGCGGTCGCCGTGGCCAAGGAATATGCGCGCCGCCACTCGGACACCCTGGTGATCGTGACCGCTGACCACGAATGCGCCGGTGCCATCATCATCGGCACCTCGAAGAAGACCGATGCGGGCCTGAGCGCATCGATCGCGGCCGGCGGCAATGCCACAGGCGGGGCGGGCAACACCAACGGGCTGGGCGCGCCCAAGCTGCGTGATGACGTGGTGGCGAACTACAACGGCAATCCGGTGAGCAATTTCCCGGCTTACACCATCGCCACCGATGGTTATCCGGTGAGCATGGATCCCGATTACAAATTGCTGATCGGATATGGCGCCAACGGCGATCGTTACGAGAATTACAAGGCACGGCCGCAGCCCTCCACCGACAGCCAGCAACCGTTCGCCGCGGTTTCACCCCTGTCCACCTATCCTCGCAACAATGGATACGATGCGGCTGGTATGCGTCCGTTCCAGCAAAGCGACGGCTTCTTCATCACCGGCCAGGTTCCGGGTACGACGGCGGTTCACTCCGGCGGCGACATACCCTTGTCCGCCTACGGCCGCGGCTCGGAACTGTTCGCCGGCACGCTGGACAACACGGACGTGTTCTTCCTGCTGGCGCGGTTGGTGGCCGGAGACCGCTGGGGCTACTGAGGAGTTGCACAGGAAACAGCGGCGCGGGCTGATCCGCGCCGCTGCTGCCAGGGACGGCTTAAGGGTGATCGATATGCCCGGCCGTCTCGATCAATTCGCGTATGCGTGCCGGATCGCCGATCTCGTGCATGGCCAACAGTGCGAAACGTCCCAACGTGAGCAGTGCCAGCGATTCACCCTGCGTCGTCAGCATGCGACAGAACGCGGTGTACGCCTCGTCCAGTTCTTCCTCATTCATGGCGCAACTCCCGTTCGATCATGAGCAAGACTTCCGAAGCCACCAGGCGCTGCCAGCGTGCCAGCACATGCCCGTCGGGCCGCACGAGGTAGGCGCCGCCGCGATCGACATGATACGCGCGACGTGCGTGGCCCTCTGTATCCAGAACCTGCGTATCCGCCGCCTCGGCGGCCAGCCTTACGATGCGAAGGGCGATGCCCTGCCGTTGCAGCGCCGTTATGCATGGCTCAAGTTCCGGTGGCGGCTCTGCCCACAACATCAAGGTAAAGGCGGGCGAGAGCAATTGGGTGAGATGCAGCGGACCGTTCGGTGGGCCGTTCGGTGGACCGTTCGGTGGGCCGTTCGGTGGGCCGTTCAGCGACCGCAGCGGCACTTCCTGCAGCACGCAACCCGGCGCCGGGCCGCCGCGGAACTGTGATTCCTGCGCCGGCAGGCGCGCGGCATCCTGCGGGTAGGCGGCTGGGGTGGTTTGGCGCGGATTGATGAGAGAGCGCACCCAGGGGTGACCGACGGCGAGTGACAGGGCCGCAGTGCGCATCAGATCGAAGGCGAAGGAGGGCGGCGACATGAATTCGGTGCTCTTGATGCCTGCCTTCAGGTTCTCCCGAGCCGCGTGCACGCGCTCCTGCGAATACGATTCCAGCAGCGCCGGCGGCGCAGCGCCCTTCATCACCAACGCGAGGCGCCACGCCATCGCATGTGCATCCTCGATCCCTGAGTTCGCGCCGCGAACCCCGAAGATGGGCACCAGGTGCGCCGCATCGCCCGCCAGCAGCAGCCGGCCCTGCACGTAGCGATTCAGCGTGAGTGCATTCGCCTTGTACAGGCTGATCCAGATCGGCGACCAGTCATCGCTTTCCCCGATCATGCGCAGGTGCGACTCGATGCGGGGAATCACGTTCCGCGGGCGGCAGGCTTGCTCGGGGTCCTCGTCGTCGCGAAGCTGGTAGTCGATGCGCCAGATGTCGTCGGGCTGGCGGTGCATGAGGATGGTGGATCCGGGATTGGAGGGTGGATCGAACCACGCCAACCGCTCGACCGGTCGCGCGCTCTTCAAGTGGATGTCGGCGATGACATAGCGGCCTTCGTAGCTGGTGCCCTCGAGCTCGAGTCCCGCGGCCTCGCGCACCAGGCTCCTGGCGCCATCGCACCCGACGACCCATGGTGTGCGCAGGCGGTACTCGCCGGCCGGTGTCGCGATCGTCAAGGCGGCGCCATCCGCGAAAGGCTCGATGGCGGTGACGCGGCTTTGCCAGCGGATGTCGATCGACCGCGGGTGCGCAGCGCAGGCATCGAGCAGGAATTGCTCGATGTAGTACTGCTGGATGTTGATCATGGGAGGCAGCCGTTGCGATCGGTCATGCGGCATCGCGAACCGCAACACCTCCGCATTGCGGTAGTAGCTGCGGCCCCCGGTCCAGGCCAGTCCCTTGGCGAGGAACGCGGGCAGCGCGCCCAACTGGTCGATGATTTCCAGGCTGCGGCGCGAAATGCAAATGGCGCGGCTCCCGGTGCACACGGACTCGTCGGCCTCGAGAACCACGCTGGCGATGCCGTGGCGGGCCAGTCCCAGCGCCACGGCGAGGCCGACGGGACCCGCCCCCACGATCACGGGGGAATCCAAAGTCTCGCGATCGCCGCGCGGGCGAGTGGCGGGCGGCCGCCGCCAGGTAAAGGGGTAGTCGGTGAATGTGCGCGTCAAGGTCCCGCCTCGCTCCCCGGCTGGCGCGGCGCGCCAAAAAAGTGCATGGCCGGTAGAACGAAAGGTTCGTAGCTTAAACATTTTTCGTATTGCCCCACATGGCCGGCAGCGACTATGCTTCCCGCTCGCCCGACGCGTTGCGGGGGCGATACAAACGCAGGGGAATCCATCATGAGCAAAGCTATTCTGGGCCGGTCTCTGGCCTTCGCCGGACTGTCGGCGTTGATCTCGTTCAACGTCCAGGCGCAGCAGGCAGCGAGCGGCGGCACGCTCGAAGAAATCATCGTGACAGCGCAGAAACGCGCGCAGAATTCGCAGGACATCGGCATCTCGATTTCCGCCGTCAGCGGTGCCGATCTCGCCTCCCTGGGCGCGGTCGCCGCCACCGACATCACCAAGAACATGCCGGCTGTTGTGTTGACGCAACCGAACGGGCCGTCCTCGTTCAGCCTGGCGATTCGCGGCGTCACCCAGAACGACTTCGCCGACCACCAGGAAAGCCCGGCGGCCATCTACGTGGACGAAGTGTACGTCTCCCAGATGGCGGGCCTCGCCTTCTCGCTGTTCGACATCGATCGCGTGGAAGTGCTGCGCGGTCCCCAGGGCACGCTGTTCGGCCGTAACGCGACGGGTGGCTTGGCCAACTTCGTGACGCGCAAGCCCACGGCCGAGGCCGGCGGCTACGTGAACCTCACCATCGGCGAGCGCAACCTCACCCGCTTGGAAGGCGCCGTCAACGGGGCGATCAAGGACGGCATCAACGGTCGCCTGTCCTTCCAGACCAATCACTACGATCCGCTGTTCAAGAACGTGGCCGGCGGCGCTGCGGATGCCGAGAATGGCAACGATTGGGCCGCGCGCGGCCAGTTGTCCTTCGACCTGGCCAACAGCGCCAACCTGCTGTTCTCCGCGCACGCCGCACGCTCGGACGTGCATGCCGGTTCGTGGGAGGTGTACACCACCAAGAACCTGGCACCGGGCGTCAATGGCCTGGCCGGACCCGGCGAGGACATCTGGGGCACCGGCGCCGGCAACAACGCCACCGGCGTGCCCGGTGGACAGGAATTCACCACTCACGACAACCTGAGCGGCTTCGCCAAGATCAAGACCAGCGGGCTGACGGCGCGTTACTCGCAGCCCGTGGGCTCCGCCACGCTGACCATCATCGGCGATTACAACAAGCTGCGTAAGGACTACGCCGAAGACTCGGATGCGTCCCCCTTCACCCTGTTTCAGTTCTTCAACGGCAGCGATGTGGACCAGCAGTCGCTCGAAGCGCGCCTGAACGGCGGCGACAAGACGCTGAACTGGACCGCCGGCCTGTATGGCATGCGCATCAACGGCAAGTACTTCGAAGGCTGGCAGGGGCCGGCGTTCTTCTGGGCGAAGGAGTTCGAGTCCGACGTCACCAATCCGAACAACGGCGCCTACTTCGGCATTCCCGGCGCCTGGCCCGAAGGCACGCCGCCGTTTTTCACCGACGGGGGCGTTCCGGCCACGGGCGCCAACTACCCCATCACGGCCGGCGGCATTCCCGCCACGCGCGCGCCGTACTCGCTGCTCACCAAGTCCTTCGCAGCCTTCGGCCAGGTGGAATGGCGTGCCACGGACCTCATCGGCGTGACCGTCGGTGCCCGCGTGACGAAAGACAAGAAAGACTACGATTACACCTGGGCGCCCTACATCTACTATCCGCAGAGCACCACCGGCGCCATCACGCAGCTCACGCGCCCCTCGGGCGCCGTGCTGGGCGACTACACGGGTTCGCGCTCGGATACGCTGTGGAGCGGCAAGGCGCAGGTGGACTTCCACTTGAGCGACAACGTGCTGGCGTATGTCAGCTACAACAAGGGCGTGAAGGGCGGCGGCTTCAATGCCCCGCTGTTCCCGCTGTTCGTGACCGAAATCGACAAGGTCACGTTCAAGCCCGAGAAGCTCACCAACTACGAAGTGGGTTTCAAGTCCGAACTTTTCGATCACACGCTGCGCTTCAACGCGGCCGCCTACTACTACGATTACAAGGATTACCAGGCCCTGATCTACACCATCTCACTCAACCAGCTGGTGGTGAACGCGGACGCCAAGCACAAGGGTGCGGAAGCGGAAGTGGAGTGGGCGCCGAACGAATCGCTGCGCTTCGGCCTGGGCGTGGGCTACGTGGATGCCATCGTCAAGGGCGTGGACTCGCGCGGCACGGGCGTACCCGGCGACTACGTGGCGCCCAACGCGCCCAAGTGGAGCACCAACGCCCTGGCGGCCTACACGCTGCCCGTGGGTCCGGGCAAGCTCACCTTCCAGGTCGACGGCAACTACCTGTCCAAGTTCTGGTTCAACCTCGGCAACACCCCGGCGGTGGAGCAGAAGGCCTTCGGCGTGGCCAATGCGCGCATCAACTGGGCGGGCGACAAGTACGAGTTCGGCGTGTCGGTGGAGAACCTCGCCAACAAGCACTATGGCGTGATGGGCTTCGACAACACCTCCATCAACGGCCTGGCGCAGCGTTATCCGGGCATGCCGCGCTGGTTCAAGGCGCACGTGAACTACAAGTTCTAGTTTTTCACACCGGCACTTTCGGAGCGGACGGCGGATTTTCATCTTCCGTTCGCTCCGGCGCCACTCCGCTGTGGCCGGGCCTGCCGGACGCCGAAGTCGTGATGCGGTTTTGGTAGTAAAGTGATATCATGATATCACTTTACTACGCAGGAGCCCCTCGTGGCCAACACCGTCAGACTGAGTAGCAAGTACCAGATCGTCATTCCACAAGCCGCGCGCGAAGCGCTCTCACTCGAAGCAGGCGATGAACTCCTCGTGCTTTGCAAGCCCGACCGCGTGGTCATCATTCCCAAGCCGAAAAATTTTGCCCAGCGAATGGCGGGGCTTCACCGCGAGGTGTGGCGCGGCGGGGCAGATGCCTACCTTAAAGACGAGCGCGAGAATTGGTGAGCGCCCGAGTTTTCGGCCGGCACCAGCGGGTGCTGATCGATACCAGCGTCTGGATATATCAGCTCGAGCAGCATCCGCGATATGGCGCGGTGGCGGGGATGGTCGTCGAAAGCCTTGAACAGGGCAAATTCCGTGGTGTTGCCTCGGAATTGACCCTGCTCGAATTGACCGTCCGCCCTCTTCAGATGGGACGGCAGGACATAGCAGATGAATACGAGATCCTTCTCGGATACTTTCCAAATCTGGAGTTGCTACCTATCGGAGCAGACGTTCTGATGGAAGCCGCCGCCCTCCGCGCACAGCATCGATTGCGAACGCCAGATGCCATCCAATTGGCGACAGCACGCCGCGCGGGAGCCACCCTCGCGGTGACCAATGATGATGCTTGGCGAAACCTCGGATTCATTGAGACGCTGGTTCTTTCCGACCTGATCACAAAGTGAAATCCAGGGGCCGCGGGTGGTACATTGCGCAGCGGTGCATATTCAACTGAACCAGGGATTCACAATGAAAAGACTCATGGGGTTGCTGTGCCTGTTGTTCGCGTTGCCTGCGATGGCGGACACCGTGGCCATCAAGGCGGGTTATCTCATCGATCCTGCGAAAGGCACGGTGCTGAAGGACCAAGTGATCCTCGTCGAAAACGGCCGGATCAAGGCTGTCGGACAAGTGGTGCCAATTCCCGCCGATGCAAAGATCGTCGATCTTTCTACCGAGTGGGTCACCGCCGGACTCATGGATGCGCACACGCACATGACGCTTACCGAGATGGAGGGCAACGCGCCCTTCGAGTCCTTCTATCTGAACCAGAGTTCCACCTTTCGCGGCCTGCGCGGGCTGCATAACTCGCAGCAAGTCCTTGCGCAGGGTTTCACCACCTTGCGCGATGTGGGCAACAGCGCCGAGTACGCCATGTCGGACGTGCGACGCGCCATTGAGCAGGGCTGGTTTTGGGGTCCTACCATCATCGACTCGGGAAAAATCATCGCGCCGTTTGGTGGCCAATCACGTGACATGCCGCCGCGGCTGGGATCGTTCTGGGGATTTGAGTATATCGACGCCGATGGCCCCGCCGAGGTGCGCAAGGCCGTGCGCACCAACATCTACTACGGCGCGGGCGTGATCAAGCTGGTGGGCGACAACAACCCGTATCACTACTCGCTGGAGGAATTCCGCGCGGCGGTGGATGAGGCGCACCATGCGGGCGTGCCGGTGTCCGTGCACGTGTACAGCGGTGATGCGGCCGACAATGCCATCGAAGCAGGCGTGGACTCCATCGAGCACGGCTTCGAGCTCACCGATGCGCAGATGAAGAAGATGAAGGACAAGGGCATCTTCCTCGTCAGCACGGACTTCCCGCGCGCGCACCTGGATATCGTCGGCACCTCTGGCGGCATCCTGCCCGAGCCTGCCGTGCTGGCGCCGAAGATCATCGATCGCCTGACACGCGCGCACAAAGTGGGCGTGAAACTGGTGTTCGGCAGTGACGTGGTGGTGGACATGAAGGGCCGCAGCCGCGCCGACATGATGTTCGATTACCTCGGCGTGTGGCGCCTGGCCGGCATCCCGCCGCAGGACATCCTGCGCGCCATGACTTCCGATGCGGCGCAACTGCTGCGCATCGAGAAAGTGCGCGGCCGTGTGGCCGAAGGGATGGCCGCCGACATCATTGCGATGCCGGCCAATCCGCTGGATGACATCGAATCCTTGCGCAAGATCGATTTCGTGATGAAGGACGGCAAGGTGGTGCGCGGCGGCAATTGAGAGAAATGCCCGCGCGGCGGGCGGGGAGTTTCACATGAGCATTTCACGACGCGAATTCGTGGCGGGTGTGGCGCTGGGCGCCCTGGGTGGCGGCGGCACGGCTGTGGCGGCCGATGACATCAAGCCCAAGCAGAGCATGCGCGCGGCCGCGCTGCCCATCATCGTCTCGGCCGGCAATGGCTTTCCGTACATCGACGCGGCGTACCAGGCGTTGCGGGGAGGAGAGGACACGCTGGATGCGGCGTTGCGCGTGGTGCGCGGTCCCGAGGACGATCCGAACGATGACAGCGTGGGCTACGGCGGCCTGCCCAACGAAGAAGGCGTGGTGGAGCTGGATGCCTGCTGCATGCACGGCCCCTCGCGCCGCGCGGGCGCCGTGGGCGGCGTGCACAACATCAAGAATGTGTCGCTCCTGGCCAAGGAAGTGATGCTGCACACCGGGCATGTGATGCTGATCGGCGAAGGCGCGGAGCGCTTCGCCGTGGCGCGCGGCTTCAAGCGCGAGAACCTGCTCACCGAGGATTCGCGCAAAGTGTGGCTGTTGTGGAAGGAATCGCATGCCGACTGGTGGGGCGGCGGGCTCGCGGATCCGGGCTGGAAGGATAAGCTCCAGCAGCGCCTGCATGCCAACGATGCGGCCGCCTACCACCAGCGCCTGCAGCAACTGGCGCAGGACCTCGACATCCCCGAGGACCGGCGCCTGGCAGCGGTGCGCAAGGTGCTGTTCCCGCCCACGGGCACCATCCATTGCTCGGCGCTCAATGCCAAGGGCGAGATGTCCGGCGTCACCACCACCAGCGGGCTCGCGTGGAAACTGCCGGGCCGGCTCGGGGATTCACCGGTGATCGGCGCGGGTTGCTACACCGACCAGGACGTGGGCTCGGCCGGTGCGACGGGGAGCGGCGAGGAGAACATCAAGGTGGCCGGCGCGCACACCATCGTCGAGAACATGCGCAAGGGTATGAGCCCCTTCGATGCCGGCATGGATGCGCTGAAGCGCATCGTGCGCAACTACGGCGGCGACAAGGAGCGCCTCAAGTACCTCGACATGACCTACTACGTGCTGCGCAAGGATGGTGCCTATGCCGGCGTGTCGATGTGGACGGGGTATGAGCCGGGCCGGCCGCACACCATCGCCGTGCACGACGGCACGGCGCGCCTGGAGAAGACGGTGAGCTTGTACGAAGGCGTGTCGCAGGAGTGGCCGCCAGTGGTCTCGCCGCCGAAGAATACGCTGTAGGTCGAGTACGCCGCGGCATGCGCCGCGGCGTCCCCGCCCGGCGGCGGAACCTGGAGGGGGAGTCCAGGCCCGCCGCCTATCAATCGCTCAGGTATTCATCCAGCGTCTGGTGATGGTGCCGGATACGGCTTTCCTGGTAGGCGCCCAGTTGCACCTTGCGGGTTCGCGAGGCGATCAACCCGCGCTGCACGTGACCCATGTTGCCCATGTCCTGGTCGATCACGGCGCCGAGGATGGGTAGTTCCTTGGCCTCCGACCAGCTTTGGTGCGCCTCGAGCCAATGCATCTTCACCGGCGGCGGGCGCGGCTTGCCGCGCGGCGGACGCATCAGAATCATGACCTCCATGATGCAGGCGTTCACGTCCATGCCGTCGGGGCGCCAGCGGTACACGATGTTGGGTGCGAAGCCGCCCCACGGCGCGAAGTTCGGGAAGACGTTGTAGACCATCGCGTCGAGCAGTTCCGCATCGGTGGCGGCATCGAAATTACCTTCGAAGGCGCGGCCGAAGCTCGTGCGGTTCAGCTCGCCGAGTGCTGCGCGCGGATTCTGTGCGCCCTGGAGCGATGCCGGCGTGCGCGACTTGCCCCACAGTTGGAGCATGCCGTCGATGATCTGCTGCGGTGAAGCCGCGGAAGGGTCAAGATGCGGACTGCGCGCGCCGAAGGCCGCCAGGTTGCGGTTCACGTGCCGGCCGTAGATGTCGTACTGCGAATTGGCGTCCGCGATGATGGGCAGGATCTGCGGATGCGTGGCGATGACGTGGTAGGACTCCATGAAGGCTTCCTGCGCCACCTTCCAGTTGCAGTCGATGCGCTTGCCCACGTGCACGGCCTTGTAGCAGTCCTCCAGGCGCCAGCGCGCAAAATGCTGCGGCAGCACGCCCAGGTACTCCTCCAGCGGCATCGCCTTGTCGTCCATGTTGACGAACACGAAGCCACCCCAGATGCCCACCTTGGCCTCAGGCAAGCGCAGGTCCGCGTCGCTCAGGTGATCGAAATCCCAACGGCAGGGCACGCCGCAATTGCTGCCATCCAGTTTCCAGCGGAAGCCGTGGAAGGCGCAGCGGAACTCATTCACGTGCGCATCTTCGGTGAGGAGTTTGCGGCCGCGATGCAGGCAGGAATTGAAATAGGCCTTGATGGCGCCGCTCTCGGTGCGCACCACCAGCAGGGATTGGCCCACCACTTCGTACACGATGCAGTCGCCCGGGTTGGGCAGTTCCTCCTCGCGGCAGGCCATCTGCCACACGCGCGGCCACATTCGCGCCGCTTCGCGGTTGAAGAATTCCTGCGAGATGTAGCGGTCGACCGACAACGGCGCGCGCGAGAACTCGCGCGGCGGCGCCGGCCGCAGGATCTCGGGCACCGGCCGGCTGTCGCGCGCCAGCAGGTCCTGGTAGCTCGCGGGCGCGGTGTTCACGCGTTGACGACGTACGGCTCGAGCAACGGCCGCACGCGCAACGCGTCCGGGATGTTCTGCGCACCGATGCGCCGGTCCAGTTCCTCGTGCCAGTGATAGATGCGCCGCTCCTGGTAGGACAGGTGCAGGCCGTCGAATCCTGGCGCTTCCACCGATTCCTGGATGCGCGGCGCGAACTGCAGGTCCTCCTCGAGGATGCGCTCGAAGTTCGACATGCGTGTGGGCCACAACTCATGTCCGGCGGAGCCTTCCGGCCCGAACCAATGCACGTCCACCACCATGGAGCGCGCGGTCTTGGGCCAGAAGGTGATGAAGGGCGTGCCGGTGGAGGAGGGCGGCGTCACCAGGTTCGGATACAGGTTGTAGGAGGGGTTTTGCTCCTTGAAAATCTTCTCGGCGGATTCGACCACCGGCATGCTCACCGCCCCCGGGTCACGCCAGTCGGCGCGGCGGTGCGGCGTCACCATCAATGAATGGCCATTGCGCCACAGCACGCAATGCGTGCCGCGCGAATCGAGGAAGCGATCCACCGTCTGTGGGTGAATGGATTTAAGGTGATAGGTCTCGAGGAAGGCATCCAGCAGCACCTTCACGTTGCAGGCCACTTCGTAGCTGGCGCTCGAGATGTGCCGCAGGGAATTGATGTCCAGGTGTTCCCAGTGCCTCGGAATGGGGCCGAGCGAATCGAGCAACGGCGCTGCATTCTGGTCCTCGTTGATGAACACCCATTTGCCGAGCGTTTCGCAACGCACCTGCACCAACCCCAGGCAGCTGAAATCGATCTCCGGGAAGTCGCGCTTCTCGCGCACGGCGGTGAGCGAGCCGGCCAGGTCGTAGGTCCAGCCGTGATAACGGCAGAAGAACCCCTTGGTCTCGCCCTGTGCGGACTCCACCAGCGGCGCACCGCGATGCCGGCAGGAATTGTAGAAGGCGCGGATGCGATGATCCTTGCCGCGCACGATCACGATGGGCGAGCCGCTCTTGCGCCACAACCGGTACTGGCCCGGGGAGGCCAGTTCGTCGGCGTGCAGCGCGTACAGCCACGACTTCTGCCACAGGTACTTCTGCTCCAGCGCCAGGAACGCAGGATCGGTGTAGCGGGCGGCGGGAATGACGGGCAGCGGCGGAAAGCCCTTCGTGGGGCCCTCGCGATCCTGCTCGGTCTTCATGCCGGCATAGAGATTGCTTTCGATGTTCTTGTCCATGACGGCAAGCTTTGAGCAGCCGGCGCCCGTGCAGCCATACGGGATTCCCGAATGCAAAATCGTGGCGCCATGGTTTTTCAGGCGTTTGCGAATCGTTCAGCAAATGCTGGCACGCCTGCGGGGAAGTACCTAAATCCACCTCGATCCGGCGGCGCTACGCTTCGAGCGCGGATAACCAGGTTCGGGGGACATGCAATGACGGCGGTGCTCGCGGCGCGTATCGGACCCAATGCCATCACGCAGGTGGCGGCGGCACTCGACGGTTCATTGGGCGATGGCGCGGCTGCGCCGTTCCTGCGCGGCGTGGGCCTCGGCGCGTACGTTTCGTCGCCCCCGCAGGACATGGTGGATGAATGGGAAGTGATCGCGCTGCATGGCGCGGTGCGCGAGCAGCTCGCCCCCGACGCGGCGCAGCGCATCGCGCGCATGGCGGGCCTGGCCACCGCGCAGTACCTGCTGGCGCATCGGATTCCCGCCGCCGCGCAACGCCTGCTGAAGACCCTGCCGGCGGCCTGGGCGAGCCGCGCGCTGCTCAAGGCCATCGGGCGGCATGCCTGGACCTTCGCCGGCAGTGGGCAATTCCGTGCCGAGCCCGGCACGCCCGTGGTGATCACGCTGTCGAATTGCCCGCTGGCGCGCAACGTGCGTTCCGACTCGCCGGTGTGCGATTACTACGCGGCGACGTTCGAAGGATTGTTCCAGGCGCTGGTGCACCCGCAGGCGACCGTGGTGGAAACCCGGTGCCAATCCATGGGCGCTTCAGAATGCCGCTTCGAGATCAGCTGGCCTTAAGCCGAAGCCTGCGGCGCGGCACGGACATGCGCCGCCGCTGCCGCTACAGCGAGCCCTTCACCACGTCGCCCTCGAACACCACCGCCGTGGGCGCGGTCTCGTGGATCTTGTCCGCCGCCACCTCGAACAGGTCCTGGTTCATCACCATGAAGTTGGCCAGCTTGCCGGGCTCGATCGAGCCCATCTTGTCCGACAGCCGCAGCTGCTTCGCGCCGTTGCGCGTGTAGCCGCGCACCAGGTCGGTAAGCTGCAGCATTTCCGAGGCGGGCGCCTTCATGCCGTAGGCCTGGTAACGCGGTTCCACGTCGAAGCGCGTGTGCGCGATCTGCATGCCGAAGAATGGATCGGCGCGCGACCATTCGTACATGGTGGTGGTGTCACTGCCGAAGGTCACGGTGCCGCCGAGGGAGATGATGGGCTGGAAGCGGTACAGGTTGGCGTGCCGCACGGGTCCCAGCGTTTCAAGCACGCCCTGGAAATAGCCGCCGGACCAATGCGGCGTCCAGTTGATGATCACGCCCAGCGGCGCGACCCGCGCGAAATCCTGGTCCGAGATCAGCTCGCAATGTGCGAATGACACCTGGATGCGCCACTTGTCGCCCAGCTTGGCGCGGGCTCCCTGCACCGCGTCCAACGCCGTGCGAAAGGCGCGGTCGCCGGTCATGTGGATGTGCATGTCCACGCCGCGCTCGTTCATGTCGAGGAGGGTGGCGAGGAGGTCGTCCTTCGACATGCGCGGGTCCACGCGCTTGTTCGGTTCGTGGGTAAAGGGCTCGAGCAGCGAGCTGGTCGCCAGTTCATTGGTGCCGTCGAGGAACAACTTCAGCGTGTTGATGCGCAGGTGCTTGCTGCCGTACTTGCGTTGCAGGTCGCGCACTTCATCGAGCCGCGCGCTCACTTCGGCCCGCGTCTGCAGCAGCACCGAGCCTTCGTAATACAGATGAAGCCGGTGCGCACGCTCGAGTTGCGAGAGGGCCTGCAGGGTGCCTTCTTCGGTGCGGGCATCGAACACCGCCATCACGCCCTTGGTGGTGAGGTAGTCCAGCGTGGTGGCCAGGCCATCGGCCGTTACCTGCAGCGGCGGTGACCATTTCACCGCCTTGTACAGCTTGGGAAGGAAGTCGCCCGCGGCATTTTCCTTCGCCCAGCCGGTGGGATTGCCGTCCTTGTCGCGCACGAAATAGGACACGCCGGGTTCCGGGTCCGGGGTGTTCTTGTCGATGCCCATGAGCTTGAGCGCGCGGCTGTTCAGGGCCACCGAGTGGCCGGAAAAATCCTCCCAGATGACGGCGCGGTCCGGAATGTACTGGTCGATGAGCTGGCGCGTGGGGCCGGCGGCGCCGAACATCTGCGTCGGATACATTTCCGCATCGATCACCGGGCGATCGGGATGGGCCTTGGCCCAGTCGCGCAGGAAGCGCAGCTGCTCGTGCGGGTCCATGGTCCAGGGCAGGATGGTGTGCCAGGAGGACAGCATCACCAGGCCCGGGTGCGTGTGGCTATCGATGAAGCCCGGCAGTACCAGCTTGCCCTGCAGGTCGTGGATCTTGGTCGACGGCCCGACGACGTTCTTCCATTCGTCCGTCCCCGGCTCGCCCACGTATACGATCTTGTCGCCGCTGACGGCAATCGCATGCGCCCAGGGCGCCCATTCGTTCTGCGTGTCGATGCGCGCGTTCACGATGGCGTAGTCGGCGGCAGCGAAAGCGGTGAGCGGGAGGCCGAAGGCTAGGCTGATGGCGAGGCCGACGGCGAGGCGCAGGCCGCGCAGGGGTGCGGCGGGTAAGAATCGAGTCATGATGATCCCCGGATGACAGTTCCGGGCGATGGTAATGCAACCGCCGGCGGTGCGAAACCGCGGCGGGGGCGTAAGAATCGATGCCTAGTGCGGCCAGCCCAACGCGAGCTGGAATCGCACGCCCATCACCCAGGCGTTGTCCAGCGCGGGATCGGTTCCCGGGTTCACGATGTAGCGTAGGTCGGGCTGCAGGATGAGCCAGTCGGTGAGAACGGCGCGATAGCTGAGCTCCACGTCCACCTCGCGCAGGTCCAGCGGCGTGCCGGCCGCAAGCTGGGCGGCACGGAAGCGATCGCTGTTGTCGGCGATGGCGAGCGCAAGTCCCAGGCGATCCTTGGCACGCGACGAGGCGGGCCCGGTGCTGACGAGTCCGATGCCGAGATAGCGATCGGTCTGGTACACGGCGGCATCGCCCAGCCCGAAGCGCAGGAACGCGGAGAGGTCGCGCCCGCTGGCTTCTTCATTCCACAACGAGCCGCTGAACAGCGCGTACGCGCCGGTGCTTCCTTGACGCTGGGGGGCATCGGGCGCTTGCGGATCGGGTGCGGTGATGTCGGGCATGGTGGTGGTGTAGTGCCAGAGTCCAATGGCGCTCTTCACCGCGCCCAGCGATTTGCCGACTTCGCCCACCATCAGCGCGCCGTCGCCATCGCCGAGGTGAATGCTGGTGCGGCGTGGATCGTTGGGGTCACCCGGTACGCCGTCCAGCACCACGGCCTGCAGGCGCCAGTCGCTGACCTCGCGTTTGTAGCGCAGCGCCAGCGAGGTCACGGGGAAAATGGAGGGACCGGCGCGCCCGGTGTGCGCAAATTCGGGGCCGATGCCGTGCGAGGGGCTCAGGAAGAGCGCACCCACTTCGTTGGCGTCGAATTCGGTGTTCAGGTTGTACAGGCCCGCCCTGAGGCTCCCGCCCAGTGCCGGCGCTTCCACCCAGGCCTCGTACAGGCGCGTGGAAGGGACGGCCTCGATATTGGAAATGCCCTGCAGTGAGCCCGTGAAGGGGGCGAACTCGCGCCCATTGTTGTAGAGCACATAGGCAAAGCCGCTGAAGCCGGGGAATCCCCAGGAACTGCCATCTGCCTTGAGCTGCAGGTCGAGATTGTCCACGTACGCCGAGCCCTGCTGATCGCCACCCTGCAGGGCGTGCCAGGTCTCGCCTGTGTAAACGGCAGAAAGCGACAGCGGCGGCTCTGGTGGCGGCTGTTCATCCTCGGCACGAACCGATGTGGTCCCCAACGAGCACGCCAGGGCGCTCGCCGCCGCCAACCGAATCGACCATGCCATCCCGCGTGCCATGTTTGCTCTTTTGAAATGAGTTCTCTGGGTCGAGTGTCGGCCACGCTGCTTCCAGGTGAAGCTTGGAGTAGGAAGCTTTTACAATTCCTTGACGCAGCTTCGACGTCATCGGGGTTTTCCTGGCTCCGGGATGTGGTTATGGAAAACGGGCGCCATTTAACCGTTGCCCGGGAGCTAGACTCAGTTCATGAAAAAGCGAATTGGGGTTGCGGCCATCGCAGGATTTTTCGCCGCATTGACGGCCAGTGGATGTGTGAGCCAAGTGGCATTCCAGCATGACTCGCCGGCGCCGAGCCCGCGCGTCAACGCCGAGACGGTGGCGCCGCTCGCTGCCGCTGCCCAGGCGGCCTCCGAGCGTGCTGACCGCTATTACAAGAATCTGCAGCGCTGCCGCTTTGAAACGCCGGGGCGTGCGGATCGGATGCTCAATCGACCGGCTACGGATCCTGCCATCGCGGCCTGCCTCGCTCGTAGCTAGCTCGTCTTCGTTTCTTCTCGTCCTCGCGGTGGCCGGAGCGGGTGCTGGGGGACCTCTCTCCCGAGCCTGATCGCGCCGAAGGCACCCTTGCCCGCTCGGTGGGCCACTAACGCATAGGGCTTCAGCGATGATTCCCGCGTAGCGCTTGGCGTTGGCCCGCGAGCGGGCAAGGCGGCGCTCAGACACGCTCGGGAGAGAGTTCCCCCAGCACCCGCTCCGACCATCATGCGTTGGTGGGGAACGGAGAAGATCTGGCTCCATGCGAGGCGGGCGGCCAAGTAGTGGAGAAGAAATATCGGTTCGGTATGCCGTCATGCTTGGATGGCATGAGACGGCGGGCTTGAAGTCTTCCGTCAGAACCCGATACTCACGGTCCCACCATCAATAGTCTTCGGATCATCTCCCATGCCCACTTTGTTCGATTCCTTGCGCGCCGGTGAGTTGGCGCTTTCCAACCGTATTGTCATGGCGGCGCTTACGCGGGCACGTGCCGGGCGTACCCATGTGCCTAATGCGCTGATGGCGGAGTATTACGCGCAGCGGGCTTCGGCTGGCCTGTTGATCAGCGAGGCGACGATGGTGGCGGCGGATGGTTGCGCCTTTACCGGTGAGGGTGGGTTGTTCGATGAGGCTTGCGTCGCGGGCTGGCGTGCGGTGACGGATGCCGTGCATGCGCGTGGCGGGCGGATCATCGTGCAGCTCTGGCATCCGGGGCGGGCGGCGCATTCCGTGCTCAATGGCGGCGTGCAACCCATCTCCAGTACGGACCGGGCCATCCGCAACGACACCATCAATACGCCCGAGGGAAAGAAGAACTACGAAATACCGCGGCGCCTCGGGGCCAATGAGCTGCCCGGCATCGTCGCGCAGTTCGGCGCCGCGGCCGAGCGCGCCAAGCGTGCTGGCTTCGATGGCGCGCAATTGCACGGCGCCCACGGCTATCTCCTGGATCAATTCCTGCGTGATGGCGTGAATGATCGTACCGATGCCTACGGCGGACCGATCCAGAACCGCGCCAGGCTCCTGCTCGAGTCGGTGGATGCGGTCACGGCCGTGTTCGGCGCGGGCCGGGTGTCGGTGCGAATTTCGCCGCTGGTGCCGTACAACGACATCGGCGATTCCAACCCTGCAGAACTCGTGCGCTACGTTTCCGCGGAATTGGACCGGCGCGGGTTGTCGTTCCTGGAACTGCGCCACGCCGATCATCGCGCGGCACCTGAGCGCGAACTGGCGCAGATCGCGCGACGTACGTTCCGCGGGCCGTTGTTCCTGAATGGCGCGTTCGATCTGGACTCGGCCCAGGCTTCGCTCGCGGCGGGCGAGGCCGATGCCATCGTGTTTGGCCGGCCCTTCATCGGCAATCCGGACCTGGTGGCGCGATTCAGGGCGCGCTCGCCGCTGAATGAGATGAACCCGAAGACCCTGTATTCGCCGGGACCGGCGGGGTACACCGATTATCCGTCCCTCGCGGCGGGCGCGTAGGCGCCCGCTTTCGATGGTGGCGCGGCCTGCCGGGAAGACCTAGAATGATCAAGGTCGCGGGCGTCGTATAATGGTAATACCCTAGCTTCCCAAGCTAGAGCCGTGGGTTCGATTCCCATCGCCCGCTCCAACTTCCCTCATCGCCATTGGGCCTGTCCAAGGTTCGGCGAACTCCATTGACTGTACGAAAGCGGCGCTGTCATGGGCTCATTGGGTTGGCAGAAGGTATAACCGGAGTTATACTGGTGCCATGAAGACAGCGATTTCGATTCCGGACGATATCTTCGAGCAGGCGGAGCGCCTCGCGAAAGATCGCGGCTGGTCCAGAAGCGAGCTCTACGCAAACGCCGTGTCTGCCTTCGTTGCCAATGAGAGATTTCTTGGCGTTCGCGAAAAGCTGGATGCGATATACGGAGAGCAGCCAGAACAATCGGTCCTCGATGCTGCATTGGCCGCCGCCCAGACGCGGTCAATCGGCAAAGAGAACTGGTAATGCGCCGGGGAGAGATTTGGTGGGCGTCATTGGGAGACCCCCGAGGCTCAGGGACCGGATACCGAAGGCCCGTGCTCGTCGTGCAGTCCAATGAGTTCAACGACAGCGCCATTCGCACATCGATCTGCGCAGCCATCACTTCGAATACGAAGTTGGCTGGCGCTCCTGGAAATGTCCGCCTTGCGCGTCGCACCAGCGGCCTGCCACACGAGTCCGTGGTGAACGTGTCGCAGTTGATCACATTGGACAAGGGCATGCTGACGGAGAAAGTGAGCCGGTTGCCGTTGGAGGCGCTGCGCGAAGTGGAAGCAGGCATCAAGTTGGTGTTGGCCCTGTAGGAAGGCTCGCCAACCACGCCTTTCAGGTATGACGAGATCCGCCTCCTCGGGCAGAATGATCGTATGAGTGAACATCACCATCCCCTCACACCGACCCAACTTCTTTCTTACATGCGCGCCCAGCCCTGGGCGATCGAGGCCAGCGTTACGACCTCCGGGGCGCCGCAAGCCGCCGTCATCGGCGTCGCCATCACCGACCGCTGGGAACTGCTGTTCGACACGGTCACCCAGTCGCGCAAGCACCAGAACCTGATCAAGAATCCGCACATCGCCTTCGTGATCGGCTGGGAGCATGAGCGCACGGTGCAGTACGAGGGCATCGCCTCGATGCCGACGGCGGGGGAATTGCCCGAGGTGCAGGCGCATTACTTCGACCGGTTTCCCGACGGTCCCACGCGCCAGAGTTGGCCCGGCCTCGTGTATTGGCGGGTGCGCCCGACCTGGATCCGCTACAGCAACTTCAATGCCGATCCGCCCATCATCCAGGAATGGGATGAGGCGGCCATCGCCGGCTGGCTTGCGTAGGCGTTTCCGCGCAAACGTTCCCGCGGAAACGTAGCGGCCTCGCCGCTGAAACGTCGCCGCCGGCGCTGACGCCGCCACGCCATTCCTGTTTGCCAGCGATTCGCATTCAGTTGCGGAGACCCCTTATTGCGGCGGCCACGCACCCCTCCTAACGTCAAGAAAAGTAGACGTCAGGGGGAATTGACATGCGCATCCTGTTGCTCCATCCGAACTACCACTCCGGCGGCGCCGAGATTGCTGGCAACTGGCCGCCTGCGTGGGTGGCCTATCTGACCGGCTACCTGCGTTCCGGTGGTTACAACGACGTGCACTTCGTCGATGCCATGACCAATCACCTGACCGAAGAGGACGTGCGCGCCAAGATCGTCGAGCTCAAGCCCGACATCGTGGGCTGCACGGCCATCACGCCCGCCATCTACAAGGCCGAAGGCCTGCTCAAGATCGCCAAGGACGTGAACCCCGCCATCGTCACCGTGCTCGGCGGCATCCATGGCACCTTCATGTATCCGCAGGTGCTGGGCGAGGCGCCGTGGATCGACGTCGTGGTGCGCGGCGAGGGCGAGCAGGTGTTCCTGAACCTCGTCACCGCGGTGGACAACGGCACCTGGGCCGCGAACCGCCATGCCGTGCATGGCGTGGCCTTCAACGAGAACGGCAAGATCGTCTCGACGCCGGCCGAACCGCCGGTGCAGGACCTGGACAAGATCGCTCCGGATTGGAGCATCCTGCAGTGGGAGAAGTACATCTACATTCCCATGGGCGTGCGCGTGGCCATTCCCAATTTCGCGCGTGGCTGCCCGTTCACCTGCAGCTTCTGCAGCCAGTGGAAATTCTGGCGCGACTATCGCGTGCGTGATCCGAAGAAAGTGGTGGATGAGATCGAGGCGCTGGTGCGCGATCATCAGGTGGGCTTTTTCATCCTCGCGGACGAGGAGCCGACCATCCATCGCAAGAAGTTCATCGCCTTCTGCGAGGAACTCATCGCGCGCAAGCTCCCCGTGTTGTGGGGAATCAATACGCGCGTCACGGACATCCTGCGCGATGAAAAGCTCCTGCCGCTGTTCCGCAAGGCCGGGCTGATCCATGTGTCGCTCGGCACGGAAGCCGCGGCGCAACTGAAGCTCGACCGCTTCAACAAGGAAACCACCATCGCGCAGAACAAGAAGGCCATCCAGCTGTTGCGCGATGCCGGCATCGTCACCGAAGCGCAGTTCATCGTGGGCCTGGAGAACGAGACTGCCGAGACGCTGGAGGAAACCTACCAGATGGCGCGCGACTGGAAGCCGGACATGGCCAACTGGGCCATGTACACGCCGTGGCCGTTCAGCGATCTGTTCCAGGAGCTGGGTGACAAGGTCGAGGTATTCGACTTCGAGAAATACAATTTCGTCACTCCCATCATGAAGCCCGACGCCATGGACCGTGCCGAGTTGCTCGATCGGGTCATGAACAATTACCGGCGCTTCTTCATGCACAAGTCCTTCTTCGTGTACCCCTGGACGCGCGACAAGACCAAGCGCAAATACCTCATGGGTTGCCTCAAGGCCTTCGTGAAGAGCGGATTCAAGCGCCAGTTCTACGACCTGGGCCGCGTGGGATATTGGGGCCCTCAGTCGAAGAAGAACGTCAACTTCGCCTTCAACGGCGAGCGCCGCATGGGCAAGGGCACGGAATCCGTGGCCAGCGATGACGGCTGGGTGACGGTGCACGGGCCCAAGATCGAGGCCAAGCGCCGCAAGGGCGAGGAGACCGCCGCCATGGCTTGCGGCGGTGGCAAGGATCAATTGAGGGAAGAAGAGATGGCGGATGTCGTGGTGCCACCGCCCACCCGGTCCGGCGCTGTGCAGCCCTCCGCCGAGACGCTGCACTAGGGCTACGAATCGCCTCGGTCGCCGGCGCGGGCAGGGAGCCTGCGCCGGTTCCATTGGAATGCGGGATTTTTGCCAGCCGTTACCGGCGTTGGGCCTTCTTCACCGCCAGCACGCCATCGCCTTGAATCGTCGTGCTGAAGCCGGCGCGCTGCAGGCGGCCCGCCACCTCGTTGGGCACGTCGCGATTGCTGGTCAATTTGTTGGGCGTGCCGGTGTAGTGAAACATCGTGCCACGCGGCTTGAGCACGCGCGCCAGCTCGTCATAGAAGTGTTGCGAGTAGAGCTCGCCGGCGATGCCGAAGCGCGGTGGGTCGTGAAGGACGGCGTCGAACTGCGCTGCCGGAAGCGCGCCAATGGCTTGCGCCACGTCGCCGCATTCGAGTTCCAGTGCACCGGCTTCCGGCGCCGGTGACCATGGGTTGAGCGAGCGCAGCCACAGCACGTCGGGATTCTTTTCGAACGACACGATCCTGCTCGCGCCTTCCTGCAGACACCAGCCTGCGAAATAGCCCAGCCCCCCGCAGCAATCCAGGATCACCTTGCCGCGCGGCCTTATCAGTCCCACTTTGCGGCGCGCATCTTCGTAGGGTGACACCTGCGCCGTGGGCAGCATCTTGATGCCATCGATCTCGAAGGTGGGCGGCCCCCAGATCGTGGGCACCAGCTTCACCAGCGAAGTCGAAAACCGTGACACAGGCTCGAACGACTCTCCGGTCCAGTAATAAATGGTGCGGTCGCGGCAGCGCGCCGGATACGCAAAGCGCGCGCCGTTCCACTGCCAATGATCCTCATGAACCTGCGCTTCGGTGACCGACTTTTGCAGGTCGAATGAACAGCGGATGCTGGCTGCGTGAGTGTCACGCGCATGACCCAGCGCCTGCGCCGTCTCGAGCGTGAGCAGCGGGGTACTCAACAGCATGCACCAGCTTGAGGCGTGTGTAGAGGATCGCCGCGCAGGAAGCGTCTGCGATCCGCGACAGCCCGGCAGAATTCAATGAAAAAAAAGTTTGGCATTAAACCTTTTGCGGCGCCCGCGCGACGTACTCCGCGACTACACGAATTCAAGGCTTGCAAGGAGACTACAATGAAAGCGAAAAGACCTGCCGCCTCGTCGCGGCCTCTTCTGGCCGCCGCCGCGCTCGTCGCGGGCTGGGCCCTGTTGCCTGCCCCAGTGCAGGCGCAATCCATCGTCATGGCCGGCAATTATCAGAATTTTGACGTCCTGAACAACACGGGCGGCACGGTATACGGCTTCGAGATGGAAGTACACGGCATCAGCAAGTCGCAGCTGACCCGCATCTTCCCCTCGAATTTTCCCAACATGAACGTGATCCGCTATGGCGTGGGCACGGCCACCGACATCCCGGGTGGCGTGCGCGTGCGCTGGGCGGCCTCCTATGATCCGGCCAAGGGCGCTTGGTCCACTTCCACGCCGACCCCGCCGAACCTGACCTCGGTCCCAGGCGATTCCTGTTGGACCATCGGCATGCCCAACACGTACTACACCTCGGGCTGCGAGCACTTCGGCATCAGCGCCACCGCCAATCCGACCTCGATCAACTATTACTGGTTGGTGGAGGATCCCGCCAACCCCGGTACCTTGGTCCCGAACAGTTCGTATGTGTACTTGCCCGCGCCGGTGTGGGTGGCGACGCCGCCCGCCAATCCGGCGCTGCCGCCGCAGGTCGTGGCCGAGATTCCTGCGCCGCCACCGCTTCCGGCCAAGTTTGGTCCTGCGCAGTGGGTGAAGGTGTACAAGGTCGAACATCCCGGCAAGGTGGATCTGAACGAACTGGTGGGCGACAACCATGATGTCGTCGCGCAAGACGCGGCACATCAGGAAGTGAGCTGGGACCTGCTGCAGGCCGATCCCGCCGATGGTGGTGGCAATCAGCGCCGCCGCGGCAAGCTCGCCAATGGCGGCAATGTAGGCAATGGCAATCACGCCGTCGTTCGCCGCTATGAGTACTACGAGTACACGGGCGTCCTCGATCCGGTCACCAATGAAGCCCTGTGCGCGGACCTTACCTGCACGGCGCCGAGTCCTGGTGAACTGGGCAATGCCATCGGCGCGCAGAACGCGGCCGCCAATTTGGACGTGAATGCCCTCACCGTCACCGTGACAGGTGGCGGAGGCGTGTCCTCGGGCGACAAGGTGTTCGCCTGCGGCAACAAGTGCTACGGCGTGTACGCGCCGGGTGCAACGGTGGTGCTGACGGCGAAGGCCAATTCCGGCAGCGCATTCCAGGCCTGGGACGGCGCCTGCGTGGGTAACAGCCTCAACTGTACCGTCACTCTTGATCAGGAAAAGGCTGTGACTGCCCAGTTCGTCACGCTTGTCGCCGGTGGCGGCGGCGGCGGCGGTGGCGGCGGCGGTGGTGGTGGTGGCGGTGGTGGCGGTGGCGGTGGTGGCGGTGGCGGTGGCGGTGGTGGCGGTGCCCAAGTCACCGTCTCCATCGGCCGCACCAATTCGGGCACGGTCACCAGCGACGTGGGCGGCATCAACTGCGGCAATGCTTGCTCGGCCAAGGTGACCGCGGGTATGGCGATCACGTTGACCGCGGTGCCGCCCGCCGGCAAGAGCTTCTCCGGTTGGAGCGGCGGCTGCGCCGGTGTGGCGCCGAGTTGCACGATCTCGCCGGCCAAGAACACAGCGGTGCAGGCAATTTTCACGAAATAGTCGACGAGCTTCGCAGGGAGCGATCAATCTCTCCAACGATGAAGCCGGGTTCGCAAGAGCCCGGCTCCTTTTTGCATCTCGAGCCGCGCGGGATGACGTACGGGGGGAACTCGCGCGTGCATCCAGCAGCAGATGCCGAGCAGAAATCTCAGCGATGCTTGGAGAGGCTCGCCACCACGGTGTCGGCCAGTTCGACAAAGCTGGGGCGGCCTGGCGCCAGCATGTCGAAGTGCCCGGCATCCTGCAGCACGACCACGCGCGCCTGCGGATCGTGGTCGACGAAGCGTCGAGCGTCTGCCTGATCGAGTACCACGGAAGCGAACAGCACCGACGCGGTGCCGGAAGGCGACATGCGCGACGGATCTCCCGTCGCATAGCGATCCGGATGCTCGTGAGGCGTCCCATCGAACAGAGGCACGATGACGGGCAGGCCACAAACGGCTGCATCCGCACCGATCCATCCCGCGAGATTCGCGGGTCCGTCGATGGCGATGGCCGCATGGATCCGGATCGGGTCCCGGCCGCGCAGTTCGTTGCCCGGCGGCAGTCGCGGACGGGCCGCGAGCCACAGCGCAGCGGTCGCGCCGGCCGAATGTCCGGCGGCGATGACGCGTGACAGGTCCAACGGATGATGCCGCGCCAACGCGCGCAAATGATCAGCCGCCGCCGCCCAGTCGCGAAAGGTTCCGGGCCAGCCGCCACCGAGATCGCCCACTTGCCGGTACTCGATGTTCCATGTGGCGATGCCACGCCGCGCCAGCTCGGCAGCCAGCGGCCGCAGGTAACTCAGCGTCGCATATCCCTGGGAGAAACAGCCGCCATGGATGATGATCGCGACGGGAAAGGGGCCGGTGCCCGGCGGCAGACGCAGCTCACCCACCTGCAGGGGGTCCTGACCGTATTTGTCCACCGCGCTCGGTGGCGCGGCTGCCATTGCCGCCAACTCCGATGGACCCAAGTGCGGCGCGGCCGCGGCCCCAGTTAATGGCAGGAGCGATAGGGCGCAGGCGAGCACGCGAGCTGTGTTCATATGCGGATTGTAGGCCAAGGCTGGGGCAGTGCTGGAGTGTGAAGCGCCGCTGCGTCAAACTCCCGGCATGACCTATGAGCGGCTCCTGTCCCTGCGCCTTGCGCCGCCCGCATTCCGTGTCGACCTGCTGGCGCGACCACAGTTGCTGGAACGCCTGCGCGCGCCCGGCGATGCACAGATGACCATCGTCGCGGCGCCGGCGGGCTACGGCAAGACCTCGCTCCTGTCGCAATGGCGCATGCGCCAACTCGAGGCGGGCCATCGCATCGCCTGGCTCAATGGCGGCGGGCTGGAGACCGATCCGCCGCAGTTCCTGGCCGACCTGATCCTGGCGCTGAGCCAAGGCGGCGCCGCGCTCGGGCAATTACCCAGCCAGGCTGAGCAGGGATTTGCCGACACGCCGATCCGTGCGCTGGTGTCCTCGCTCCTGCGCGCGCTGCTGCAGGAGACCCGGCCCATCACGCTCATCATCGACGACGTGCATCGCCTGCCGGCGGATAGCGTCGAGCAGGTGCTCAATCCCCTGGTGTCCTCGCTGCCGCCGGCCCTGCAGCTGGTGCTCTCGGGCCGAGAGCGCCCCTCGATCGGCGTGGCCGAACTGCGCGGACGCGGGCAGTTGATCGAGGTGCAGGCGGCCGAGTTGCGCTTCAACCTGGAGGAGGCGCGTCACCTGTTGCCGGAATTGCCGGAAGGCCCGCTGCAAGGCCTGCTCGCCATCACCGAAGGATGGCCGGTGGCGTTGCAGTTGTGCAAGCTATGGTTGGCACGCGAGCCGCGCCGTGCCTCGCTGATCCCGAAGTTCTCCGGCCGTGTACTCGAAATCGCCGAGTACCTGACCGAGCAGGTGCTCGCCGACCTGCCCGAGGACGCGTTGGCCATCCTGCAGGACGTCTCGATCCTCGAGTCCTTCAACGCGGACTTGATCGAAGCCCTGGGCGGTGCGTCGGAAAACTGGTTCCGGCTGTTGCGCGCGCACAAGCTGGAAAGCTTCCTCATGCCGCTGGATGACGAGCAGTACTGGTATCGGCTGCATCACCTGCTGTCGGATTTTCTCGCCGGCCGGCTGCGCGAGTCCCAGCCCGAGCGCGTGCTTCGATTGCATGCGGCCGCGTCCGCCTGGTTCGAATCGCACGGCATGCTGCGCGAAGCGGTGCAGCACGCCACCGCCGCCGGCGATCATGCGCGCACGGCCGCGCTCATCGACCGCGCCGGCAGCTGGGAAATGGTGATCCACGGCGGCTACGGCCTGATGCGCACCTTGCTGCGGTTCATGCCCAAGGAGCGGGAGCGCGACTTTCCGCGCGTGTATTTCGCGAAGCTCCTGCAATTGGCGAAGGAGGGCCGGGTGCAGGAGGCGATGGAATCCTTCAACGCCTACCGGCGCCAGACCGAGGATTTCACGCAATTGGTTGGCGCGCCGCCGTCGAGCGTGAAGCGCGATGCGCTGATGGTGAAGCACCTGCTGTGCCGCTACGCCGACGTGCACCTCGCTCCCGATGCCATCGCGCAGATCTATCGCGAATGCGAGGAGCTCGATCCGAGCGATGGCGTCGGCCGCAGCGCCTTGCTGAACACCGCCTGCCTCATCGGCTTGGGGTTGGGGGATATGCAGGTGGCGAGGGTGGCCTGCCAGCGGGCCATCGAATCGCTGCGGCGCATCGGCTCGGTGCTGGGCGTCAATTACTGCTACCTGCACCTGGGCCAGGCGCATCTGCACCTGGGCGAACGGCGCGAAGCCGAGGCCATGTTCCGCGAATCCCTGGCGATGGCCGAAGAGAACTTCGGTGTCGACAGCGGTCTGAAGGCCATGTCGGATGTGTACCTGGGCTTTGCGCTGTACGGGCGCGGTGATATCGCCGGCGCGCAGGCACACATCTTCAATTCGCTGGAGAACATCGAAACCGGCGATGGCTGGTTCGATGCCTACGCGGACGTCTACGAAATTCTCATGGCCATGGACTTCCATCGTGGTGGCCTTGCGGCGGTGGAGTCCGTGGTCGACCGCGCGTTGCTCACCGCCAAGCGCCGCGGCCAGCCGCGGCTGGAATCGCTGGCGCACGCGCTGCACGCGCGCTTCGCGGCCGCGGCCGGCGAGCTCACCGCCGCATCCGTCGCGCTCGCCAAAGTGCAGCCGGCGTACTCGGCGGCACGCTGGACCCACGATCCGTTCTGGTGGCGCAGCGATTTCGCGGCCGGGTCGGCCATCGCGCTGCTGCACCTGGCGAAGGGCCAACTCGCGGAAGGCGAGCAAACCCTCGGCGCGCTGCACGAAGCCTGCACGCAGCAGCGACGCTTCCGGCAACGCGCCGTGGTCACCGCCCTGCAATGCGCGGTCAGGTTTCGGGCGGGCCGCCAGGAGGAAGCCGCCCGTACGCTCGCGGGCGCACTGGAGGACCGGCTGGTGGAGGACGACCTGCAGCCGCTCGTCGATCTGGGTGCGGTGCTGGTGCCGGTGGCGCAGTTCGCGCGCAAATGGGCGCTCGAAAGCGGCGTGAGCGCCCAGGCGCGGCGTGCCCTGGGCCAGTTGGCCGATCGCGGCGCCGATGTCAGCGTGCAGGATGCGCAGTCACGCGTCTTGAGTCCGCGCGAGTTGGAGGTGCTGATCGAATTGGCGCGCGGCGCGCCCAACAAGACCATCGCGCGCGCCCTGCAGATGACCGAGAACACGGTCAAGTTTCACTTGAAGAACATCTTCCTGAAGCTGGGCGTGCAACATCGCGCCGCGGCCATCCGCGCCGGGCGGGAACAAGGTTTGCTCAGCTAGGACCGCCGGTCAGGCGGATGCCTGCTTGCCGCCGCCGTAAATCATGGCCAATACCGTCACGCTGCCGCAGGTGATGAAGCTCACCAGCATGCCGACGCCGAGGTACCAATCACCCTGGAAATACCCGTGAAGTACGGCGACGAGTTGCATGGCGTTGAATCCCGCAAAGGTGAGCACCGAGACGCCTTCCGCGGAACGCTTGCGCCAGATGGCAAGAGCCTGCGGCACGAACAGCAGGGCATTGGCGACCATGCTCGCTCCAAACAGCCAGGCGATGATGTCTTTCATGTGGGGCTCAGGATTTCCAGGGGAGTGAAGGGTTCGTCGATGCCGAACATCTTCGGTCCGAACACGGCGAGCGATTCGGGCCGGCGCATGATCTCCGCGGCGCCGTAGCCGATCACGGCCACGCGCTGGCCGTACGCCAGCATTTCCGCGGTGAGCGGCTCGGCGGACTCGCGATCCACGATGCTGATGAGATCGGGCACGATGGCCACGCTCTTGCCGTTGCGGCGCGCGACCAGGAATTCGTTCTGGATTTCCACCGCGAACTCGACGTCGGGCTGCTGCGGGTCGGCGATCAGGCAGCGGCCCCAATGCCAGCCATCGCGTGTCTGGTGCGAGACATCCTGGATCTTGCCCTCGAACAACAGCCGGGCCTGCCGGCCCTGGTCGGGGCGGTTCAGGTGGCGCACCAGCGCCAGCACCGCATCATCGCTCCCTTCGCGGGCGCTGCGGATGCATTGGCCGATCTCCAGCGTGTCATTCAGCGTGCCGTGCACCGCGAATTGCTTGGCCTGCTTGCCTGTCATCGCGTACAGCGCGCCGTAGATCATGGAGCCGAGCGATGCGCACACCGCGCGCGCCACGTCCTCGGCGGTGCGGTCGTTCACGGTGTGCATCATCACCACGTTGCCGGCATCATCTAGCAGCAGCGCCGGCGTGGCGCGGCAGCCGTACACGCTGAAGGTGGTCATCTCGATGTGCGGAAAGGCGCGGCCCATGCCGTCCGCATCGATCACGGGAATGCCTGCGATGGCGCCGAGCGCCAGCGGAAACATGGAGTTCGCACCGCCGATCTCGGCGCTGATCAGCGCATCGATGGGGCGGCCGAAATGCTTCTGCGTGGCATCCACGATCTTGAGCAGGGTGTGGGCGCTGACCAGGTGCTCGATGAGCACCGTGGGTGCACCGATGCCGGCGACGGAAATCACGAAGGCATCGTCCTTCAGGTCCGACGCCGGGATGATCACCGGATGCTTGCCCTGCAGCAGCTGGCGGGTGACGAACAATTCGCCGATGTACGGGTCGCCGCCGCCGCCCGTGCCGAGGAACACCGCGCCGCGCGCCATGTCCTGGATGTCCCTGACGGTTTCCACGCGCTTCATGCCGCATCTCCCAGGTTCAGATCGCCCACGGCGCGTACCTTCACTTGCACGGCGCTGCTGCGCATGTGCGTCATCGGCAGTTCGACGATGTCCACCACTTCCACGCTCTTCGGATCCGCGCCTGCCGCCAACGCGGCCTCCGTGGCCTCGCGCTTGGCCTGTGCCAGCGCTGCCTCGCGGCCGCCGGCATCGTAGTCGAACAGCTTGTCCACCCGGCCGCTGACGCGCGCGATGGCGGCGCCCACGGCGTTGGTCACATCCCAATGCTGCGGCCGGTGCAGCTTGGATACGCCGGCGAGTTCGCGCGACACGAGGATGCTGCCGCCGCCGACGAGTATGGCGGGCACCGGCTTGCTGTTGGTCTTCATCTCATCGATCGCATCCTCGATGCGCCGGTGGATCGATTCCTGCACCTGTTGAGCGAAAGTCAGGTCGATGTCCTGCACGCGCGCGGCATCGCCCAGCGTGGCCGAGCCCAGCCGCACGGCGATGTCGGTGGTGGTGAGCTCGCTGCCGCCGAACACGCGCGCCAGTTCCGTGAGCCGGTAGCCCACCGAATCAGGCCCCAGCGTGATGCCGCCGGCGCCCTTGCCAGACTCCTGCCGCACGCGGGTGCCGCCGCCCAGCGCGATGGACAATACGTCGGGCATGCGGAAGTTGGTGCGCACGCCGCCGATGAAATGCGGCTGTGCCGTCTCGCGCGGGAAGCCGCGGCTCAGGAAACCCACGTCCGTCGTGGTCCCACCGATGTCCACGACCACGGCTTCGGACAGCCCGGTGAGGAACGCCGCGCCGCGGATGCTGTTGGTGGGCCCCGCCGAGCAGGTGAGCACGGGGTATTTCACCGCGGCCTCGGCCGTGAGCAGCGTGCCGTCGTTCTGGCTCAAGTACAGCGGCGCGTGGATGTTCATGGTGGCGAAGGCCTTGGTGAGCGAATCCACCACCCGCCGCGACAACCGCATCAGCGATGCATTCACGATGGCGGCGTTCTCGCGATCCAGCAGCCCGAGCCCGCCGATGTTGGCCGAGCAGACGATGTCCGCTTGCGGGTTGTGCCTTGCCAGGATCTGCGCGGCCTGCACCTCGATGTCGGGGCGCACCGGGGCGAAGTTCGAGACCACGGCGATGGCCTCGATGCCCTTGGACTTGATGTCCAATGCCACCTTCGTGAGTTCGTCTTCGTCCAGCGCCGCATAGGCGACGCCCGTGTAGAAGCTGCCGCCCTTCACCAGGTAGGTGTGCTCGCCGAGGATCTTCAGGAGGTCCTCGGGCCAGGCCGTCATCGGCGGCACGCCGTCGGATTTCGGCAGGCTGACGCGCACCACCGCCACCGGCGACAGGTGCAGGCGCTGCACGAAGGCATTCACGAACTGCGTGGTGCCGATCATCGCGGCGCGGATGCGGGGCTGTGTCCCGGGTGCCTGTTCGAACAGGGCGTTCACCACGTCGATGACCCCGCCACCGACGTCGGCGCGCGTGGGCCGCTTGGCGGAGCAGATGACCCGGGCGCCCTGCATGATGACCCCGTCGGTGTTGGTGCCGCCGACATCGATCCCCAGCCGCAGGTCGCGCGCGGCGTTCTTGTCGTTCATAGGCGCAGTGCTCGCAAAGGGAAGACCGGCGGATCATGCGTCAAAGCGGTGCGCGGCTGCCAGCTATCCCGCGCATCACGACAGGTAGCTTCAAGGGTGGTTGTGCACGTGGCGGCAGCGCAACAGGCGATACCTACTCGAATGGGTAGGTGGGCGGTGTGCCACCCACACCTCGGGGGCTTTGACGCCGTCGGCACACGAGCCACAGTATGGGCGCGCGCCCTGATGTCGCGCCCACAACAAAGATTCTCTTCGGCACATGACCAAGACCCTTCGCATCGGTGTGGATGTCGGCGGTACCAATACCGACGCCGTGCTCCTGCGCGGCAGCGACATCCTCGCCGAGCACAAGTCACCGACCACCCCCGACGTGGGCAGCGGCGTGCTGGCCGCGATCCGCGACGTATTGCAATCCTCGGGCTGCCGCGCGGCCGAGATCAGCGCCGTGATGATCGGCACCACGCATTTCACCAATGCCTTCGTCGAGGCCAAGCGGTTGGCCTCCGTCGGCGTGCTGCGGCTCGCGGCGCCGGCCTCGATGGCCGTGCGCCCGATGGTGGACTGGCCCGTGCGACTGCTCGAAGCGGTGGCGAGCCAGGTGGAAATCGTCCGCGGCGGCTACAACTACGACGGCCGGCCCATCGCGCCATTGGACGAATCGGCAGTGCGCCGCGCCGCCCACGCCTTCAAGGCGCGTTCCTTCGGCGGCGTGGCCATCTGCTCGGTGTTCGCGCCGGTGAACGCCGACCAGGAAGTGCGCGCCGCGCAGATCATCCGCGAGGAATGGCCGGATGCTCGCATCACGCTGTCCTCGGAGATCGGGCGTATCGGCTTCATCGAGCGCGAGAATGCCGCCATCATGAACAGCGCGCTCACGCCCATGGCCGAGCGCGTGGTGTCCTCCTTCGAAGTGGCGCTGCGCGACCTGGGCATCGATGCCTCGTTCTACATCAGCCAGAACGACGGCACGCTGTTGAGCCCCGACAGCGTGGCTCGGCATCCCGTGCTCACCTTCGCCAGCGGCCCCACCAACAGCATGCGCGGTGCGGCGCTGCTGTCCAAGGCGGAGAACGCCCTGGTCATGGACATCGGCGGCACAACAACGGACGTCGGCGCGCTGGTCAATGGTTTCCCGCGCGAGTCCTCCATCGCCGTGGACATCGGCGGCGTGCGCACGAATTTCCGCATGCCGGATTTGCTGTCGATCGGCCTGGGAGGCGGGAGCCTCGTCGCCACCGAGAACGGCCGTGTCACCGTCGGGCCGCGCTCGGTGGGCTATCGCATCCGCGAAGAGGCCCTGGTGTTCGGTGGCAGCACGCTCACCGCCACCGACATCGCCGTCGCGGCCGGGTATGCGGAAGTCGGCGATCGCGACCGGGTCCGTCATCTGGACAAGAAGCTGGTGGAAGCCGGGGTGGATGAAATCCATCGCCTGGCCGAAGAGGCGCTCGATCGCATGAAAACGGGCGCGGCCGCTGCGCCGGTAATTCTCGTCGGAGGTGGCAGCGTGCTCATCCACCGCGAACTGCGCGGCGCGGCCAGCGTCACCATTCCCGACCATGCCGGCGTGGCCAATGCCCTGGGCGCCTCGATCGCGCAGGTCAGCGGCGAGATCGACCGCGTGTATTCGTATGAAAAGCTCGGGCGCGAGGAAGCCATGCGCCAGGCCAAGCAGGAGGCGGGCAGCAATGCCGTGGCCTCCGGCGCTCGCACCGACAGCGTGCGCATCGTCGATGTGGAGGAGTTGCCGCTGCAATACCTGCCCGGCGCGGCGGTGCGCCTGCGCGTGAAGGCCGTGGGTGACCTGGCCTTGCAGGGAGAGCCGGCATGAAGCTCGAGCTCGGCGACATCCTCGATCTCGCGCGCGGCGCCGCGATCCTGGGCACCGGCGGTGGCGGGGATCCCTACCTCGGCGGCCTGATGCTGCGCCAGGCCATGCTCGACGGCGCCAGCGTGGAATGGGTGGATGTGGAGACGCTGCCCGACGATGCCTTTGCCGTGCCGTACGCCATGATGGGTGCGCCCACGGTGATCGTGGAAAAGCTGCCCAATGGCGAGGAAGCCGTGGCCGCGCTGCGCGCGATGGAAAAGCACGTGGGCAAGAAGGCGCAGGCCATTCTGTGCGCGGAGATCGGCGGCGTGAATGCGTTGCTGCCGCTGGTGCTGGCGGCGCGACTCGGTCTGCCCATCGTGGACGGGGATGGCATGGGTCGCGCTTTTCCGCAGCTGCAGATGGTCACCTACAACATCTTCGGCGTGCCGGCCTCGCCCATGACCATGGCCGACGAGTACTGCAATACCGTGCTGATCGAGGCCAAGGAAGCCATCGAAGTAGAACGCTTGGGCAGGAGCGTCGTGGTCTCGATGGGCGGCATGTCGCAGATCTGCCTGTATCCGATGACCGGCGCGCAGGCCAAGAAATCCATGGTGCGCGGCACGCTCACATTGGCATTGGGACTCGGCCGTGCCATCAGCAAGGCGCGCAAGGGCGGCGAGGATCCCTTCGCCGCCATGCTGCGCTTCCTCGAAGGCACCGAGTACTACCAACATTGCCGTGTGCTGTTCGAGGGCAAGGTGGTGGACCTGCTGCGCGAAACTCGCGGCGGATATGCCTTCGGCCGCGCCTGCCTCGATGGCCTCGCCGACCACGCCGGGCGCCGCATGGACGTGCAATTCCAGAACGAACACCTGATCGCCCTCGAGGACGGGAAGGTGCGGGCCATCGTGCCCGACCTCATCGCCATCCTCGACTCCGTCACCGCCGAACCCATCACCACCGAAGGCTTGAAATACGGCCAGCGCGTGAAGGTGCTGGGCATCAGCGCCGCGCCCATCATGCGCTCGGCGCAGGCGCTGGCCGTATTCGGCCCGCAGGCTTTCGGCCTGGAGCATCCGTTTACACCGCTTGAAAAACTCAACCCCCGTTAAACAAGAGCAGCGTCCGCTGTCGTAGGAGAAACGATGAAGAATCCAACATTGAGCCTGGCCATTGCCGCGGCGCTGACCGCCGGGGCGATGCCACTGCACGTGGCTGCCGCCGACGTCGCCGACTCCCTCGAGGAGATCGTGGTCACCGCACAGCGCCGCTCCGAGCGCCTGCAGGACGTGCCCGTGTCGGTCACCGCATTCAGCGAAACGCAGATCCGCGATGCCGGCATCAAGGACACGGCCGACTTCATCGGCCTCACGCCCAACGTCTCCTTCGACACCTCGTTCACGGTGGGCAACAGCTTCGTGACCGCGCGCGGCGTGCAGCAGATCAACAACGCCGACCCGCCCGTGGCCATCGTGGTCGACGGCGTGGCGCAGGGCAACCAGAAGCAGCTCAAGATGGATCTGTTCGACGTGGAACGCATCGAGGTGCTGAAGGGCCCGCAGGGTGCGCTCTATGGCCGCAACGCCATCGGCGGTGCCATCAACATCATCACCAAGCAGCCCACGGATCACTTGAGCGGATTCCTGGAAGCCGGCACCGGCTCGGGCTCGCTCAAGGATGTGGTGGGCGCGTTGTCCGGTGCAATCGTCCCGGGCAAGCTGCTGTTCCGCGTGTCCGGTGAGTTCAAGGACTCCGACGGCCAGATCACCAACTACTACCTGAACAAGAAGGTGGACTTCTACACGGGACGCGACATCCGCGGCAAGCTCCTGTGGTTGCCCACCGACAACCTCACCTTCGACCTGCGCGTTTCGCATGTCGGCAACGATGGCGGTTCGACCTACGATATCCCGATCCCGACCACCTTCACCGACCCTACCAACGTGCAGGACCTCGAACCGCGCGCCAACATCCTCGGACATTCGAAGTTGAAGTCCGATGAAGTGACGCTCAAGACCGATTGGAAGGTGGGCGGCGGCACGGCCACCTACATCCTCGGCTGGACCAAGCTGCGCGAGAACTATTACGGTTCGCTCGGCTTCTGCAACCCGACCGACTGCCCGGGCGGCTTCTTCGGCTTCGGCACCGTGGACCAGGCACAGGACCTGCGCGTGCGCATGACCTCGCACGAACTGCGCTATACCTCCTCCGCGGACCAGGCGGTGCGCTACATCGTCGGCGCGTATTACCTGGATACGCATCGTGACCTGTCCACCGTGGCCACGCTGGTGGACCTGGGCTTCTTCCCGATCGTGAACAACAACGAAGCCAACAAGAACAAGGCCTATGCGGGCTTCGGCCAGTTGGACTGGGACTTCATCGACAAGACCACGCTGAGCCTGTCCATGCGCTATGACCGGGACGAGCGCAACCAGACAGACCAGGGCACGGGCAACCAGCGCTCGCGCACCTTCAGCTCCTGGCAGCCCAAGGTCACGCTGACCCGCAAGTTCACGGAGCACCAGCTGGCCTACGTCACGTATTCAACGGGTTTCCGCTCGGGTGGCTTCAACGGCGTCGGCCAGTTGGATCCGTTCAAGCAGGAAAACCTGCGCAACATCGAGGCGGGCTATAAATCGAGCTGGATGGACAATCGCTTGATCGTCAACGTGGCGGCGTTCCTGGAGAAGGACCGCGACTTCCAGTGGTTCTACGTCGACCTCAACGCCGGCGGCGCGCAGGTCATTTCCAACATCCCGCGCGTGGAGATGAAGGGCCTCGAGCTGGAAACCCAGATGCTGTTCACGCCGGGCTGGACGGGCTTCTTGAACGTGGGCCTGCTGCACTCGGAGATCAAGGAGGTCAACGCCGCCATCGCCGGCGTCGCGGCCGTGGGCAACAAGCCACCCAAGACCGTGCCTTCCAAGATCAACGTGGGCACGCAGTACGAATGGAACATGGGATCCGCGCTGGCCAAGGTGCGCGTGGATTTCGAGCGCCGTGGCAAGAAGTACTGGCACACGGACAACGTGGATGTGATGAACCCGGTGAGCCTGCTGAGCGCGCGCGCGTCCGTCGGCTTCGGCGACTGGGAAGTGGCGGTGGAAGGCAAGAACCTGCTCAACAAGTACTACTTCGAGGACTTCAACGCCACCAAGTTCACCGGGCTTCCCAATGCCATCGGCTGGCCGACCCAGCCGCGCAACTGGGCGGCTTCGGTGCACTACAGCTTCAAGTAAGGCCAGGAAGGCCCGGGACGTGGACTACATCGCGTGAAAGTGCTGCCGCTCGCGTTCCCCACGGGCGGCGCACTGTCCACGGTGCTGATGGAGTTGGCCGTTGCCGATGCATCGATCCTCGAGATCGGCACGGCCCGATTCCCCGCCGGGGTGCGCTCCCCGGTGCAAGGCTTGCACGTGCGCGATGCGCATGAGATCGCCTTCATCCTCGAGGGCGAGTTCTTCACCGAGTCCGGCGGCGAAGCGCGCACCGTGCGCGCCGGCGAGGTGGTCAGCATCCCGCCGGGCGAAGCCAATGCCTCCCGCGCCATCACCGAAGGGCGTGTCATCTACCTGATGCTCAAACCAAAGGACCACGCATGAGTAAGGCCATCCGGGCCGCCACCGACGTGGGCGGCACCTTCACCGACCTCGTGTACTACGCGGTGGATGAGGCCACGGGCACGACCGGCGAGGTGCGCACCGCCAAGGTGGACACCACGCCGCCGAACTTCGAGAAGGGCGTGATGGCCGCGCTCACCAAGGGCGGCATCGATGCGCGGCAGATGGCCTTCTTCGCGCACGGCTCCACGGTGGTGATCAACGCCATCACCGAGCGCAAGGGTGCGAAGGTGGGGCTGATCACCACCCAGGGCTTTCGCGACGTGCTGGAGATCGCGCGCGGCAACCGGCCCGACCTGTTCAACTTCAACTTTCGCAAACCCGCGCCGTTCGTGGAGCGTCACCTGCGCGCGGAAATTCCTGAACGCACCAACTACAAGGGTGCGATCGAGACGGCGGCGGACCTGCGGGGGTTGCCCGCGATCCTCGATGGCTTCCGCGCCGAGGGCGTCACGGCGATCGCCCTGTGCTTCCTGCATTCCTACCTGAACCCCGCCAACGAAGAGGCGGTGAAACGCGAGGTGCAGCGCCTCTGGCCGCAGGTGTCGGTGATCGCCTCGCACGAGCTCAGCCGCGAGTGGCGCGAGTACGAGCGCACCAGCACGGCCGTGTTGTCCGCCTACGTGCATCCGGTGCTCAAGCGCTACATCGAATCGCTGGAACACGAATTGCGCGGCGTGGGCTATGCGCATACGCCCTACATGATGCTATCCAATGGCGGCATCGCCACGGTGGACAGCGCGAAGTCCAATCCCATCGCCATGGTGGAATCCGGACCTGCCAGCGGCATCTTCGCCGCCGCGCACCTGGGCCGAAAACTGGGACAGGGCAATCTGATCGTGCTCGACATCGGCGGCACCACCGCCAAGTGCGCGCTGGTCGATGACGGGCAGGTCAAGATCGTCAGCGAATACCACGTGGAGAAGACCCGGCGCACGCCCGGCTATCCCATCCAGACCGCGGTGTGCGAGATCGTCGAGATCGGCAATGGCGGCGGCAGCATTGCATGGGTGGATGCGGGCGGCAAACTGCACGTCGGCCCGCAAAGCGCCGGCGCGAGCCCGGGGCCCGTGGCCTATGGCCGCGGTGGCAAGCAGGTGACCACCACGGATGCCAACCTGTTCCTCGGCCGCATCGATCCGGATAGTTTTGCCGGTGGTGCCATTCGACCGGATGGGAGCGCGGTGGCGGCGGCTTTCGAAGCGCTGGGCAGGCAGTTGGGCGTGTCCGCGCAGGAGGCGGCGCGCGGCGTGGTGCGCATCGCCAATGCCAACATGACCAATGCCCTGCGCTTGATCTCCACCAATCGCGGCCACGATCCGCGCGACTATGCGCTGATGGCGTTCGGCGGAGGCGGGCCGATGCATGCCCTGGCGCTGGCGGAAGAATTGAAGGTGCCGAAGGTCATCGTGCCGGTGAATTCCGCCGTGTTCTCCGCCTGGGGCATGCTGCTCACCGATTTGCGGCGCGATGTCATCCAGACTCAATTGCTGCCGCTGGATGCGCGCAGCGGCGCGGCCATCGCGGCGCAGTTTGCGAAGATGCAGGCCGAGGCGCGCGAAAGCTTCGGCCGCGACGGCGCGCCGGTGGCCGCCGGCCTCGTCTGCGAACACATGCTCGACCTGCGCTACCAGGGTCAGGAACACACCGTGAAGGTACCGGTTGCCGTGGAGGCGGGCGGGGTCGACATCGCGGCCATCGCGGCCATCGCGGCCATCGCGGACGGCTTCCATGCGGCCCACGAGAAGCGCTTTACCTATCGCCTCGCCGCCAACATCCAGATCGTCAATTTCCATCTGATCGCGCGCATCGCGGTGCCCAAGCCGGAACTGCCCAAGCGGCCATTGCGCGGGCTGAAGCTGGCCGATGCCGTGAAGGCCAGGCGCCGGGTGGATTTCGATGCGCACGGCGTGCACGAGGCCATCATCTACGACGGTGAAAGACTGGAACACGGCTTGCGCCTGACCGGGCCTGCCATCGTGCAGGAAGCCATGGTGACGCTGGTCGTGCCGCCGGGCTGCGAAGTGACATTGGATGAATTCGGCAGCTACCATGTGACGTTGGGCAAGGCATAGGGGCGCGAGCATGCAGCAGGATCCCTTCACGCAGGAAATCATCAAGGACGCGCTGGTGGCCGTCGGCTACGAGATGTTCGATGCCATGATCCGCACCAGCATGAGCCCCATCATCTACGAGACCACCGATTTCGCGGTAGGCGTGACCGATGCACGCGGCAACCTGCTGGCGCAGGGCAACGGCGTGGCCGCATTCCTCGCCACGCTCGACACGGCGGTGCAGGCCGGCCTCGTGCATTACCCGAATCCCTCCGATCTGGCGCCCGGCGATGTGATCATTTCCAACATTCCTTATGAGGGCGGCGGCACGCACTTGTCGGACGTGGTCATCATCGTGCCGGTGTTTCATGAGGAGAAGCTCATCGCCTTCACGGTCAACAAGGCGCATTGGACCGAGGTGGGCGGCGCGCAGGCAGGGTCCGTGTCCACCGAGGCCACCGAGATCTACCAGGAAGGCATGATGTTCCCGTTCGTCAAGCTGTACGAGCGCGGCCGCATCAACGACGTGCTGGTGCGCATGATCAAGACCAACGTGCGCCTGCCCGACAGCACCATCGGCGACATGCATGCAGGCGTGGCGGCGGCGCGAGTGGGCGCGCGGCGCGTCACCGAGCTCGTCGACAAGTACGGCGTGGACGCCGTGCTCTCCGCCATGAGCGGCCTGCTCGATTACGGCGAGCGCATGACCCGCGAGGAATTGGCGCGGCTGCCAGCGGGCGTGTACGAAGCCGAGGACATCGTCGAGAGCGACGGCCGGGGCAATGGGCCCTTCACCATCAAGGTGAAGGTGACGGTATCGCCGCAGAAGCTGGTCGCGGATTTCACCGGTACGTCGGGCCCGGCCGCCGGACCCATCAATTGCTCGCTCACCGGGCTCATCACCGGTGCACGCTGCGTGTTCAAGGCCGTCACCAATCCGGACCTGCCGGCCAACGGCGGCTGCTTCCGCTTGCTGGAAGTGATCTGCCCACCCGGCACGCTGATCTCCGCGCAGTCCCCCGCGCCCGTGTCGCTGTACTACGAGCCCCTGATCGCGGCCATGGACGTGATGTGGAAAGCGCTTGCGCCCGCGGTGCCGGACCGCCTGCCCGCCGGCCATCAGCGCAGCGTGAATGCGACCTTCGTCGTGGGCCTGCACCCGGACTCCGGCGATCTGTTCGTGCTCGGCGAGCCGCTGGTGGGCGGCTGGGGCGCCTCGGTCGATGCCGATGGCGACAACGGCCAGTTCTGCTGCGGCAACGGCGAGACCTACAACATCCCCACGGAATTGTTCGAATCACGCTACGGCTTGAAGGTGGAGCAATACGCGTTCCACGACGATGACGGCGGCGCGGGCCGGCGGCGCGGCGGCAAGGGCGTGGTGCTCGATTATCGCGTCACCGCCGAGGAAGTCTTTTTGACCTATGCGACCAGCCGCTCGCAGGCGCCGCCCTGGGGCCTCAAGGGTGCGGGCGCCGGCTCGCTCAACGGCGTGAGCATCCTGCGCAAGGATGGCCGGGTGGAGAAGCACGAGATGTGCACCGCGTTGCGGGTGGAGAAGGGCGAACTGATCCGCTTGACCACCGCGAGCGGCGGCGGCTGCGGCGATCCGCGCGAGCGCCCGCGAGAGTTGGTGCTGCGCGATTTGAAGAACGGCTTCATCACCGCGCAGCAGGCACAGCGCGATTATGGCCTGACGATCTGACCGGCGGGCTGCTCCAGCCGCCAATGCTGGCGGCGTAGGAGCGCGCCGACGCTTCCTTGCGAGTTGCCTGCATTGCTGCTGCCGTGTGCGGCGCCAACAATGGCAGCGTCACGAAATCGCAAGGAGAACGCCATGAAAATAACGATCACCCTCGGCTTGATGGCCATGCTGATGGCGGGCGCGCCGTTGAGCGCCAACGCCGCGGAAAGCAGCGCCGGCCGTGTTCTCGACGACACGGCGATCACCACCAAGGTCAAGGCGGCGCTCGCCAGCGATGCCAACGTCAGCGCATTGAAAGTGCACGTCAAGACCTACAACGGCAGGGTGCAACTCAATGGCAACGTCGGCAGCATCGACGAGAAGGCGGCCGCAGAGACCGTGGCCGCCAAGGTCGAGGGCGTGAAGGACGTGCAGAACAACCTCGAGGTGGGCAAGGAGGGTCGCAGCGCCGGCAGCGCGCTCGATGACACCGCCATCACCGCCAAGGTGAAGGCGGCCTTCGCCGGCTCACCCGCCGTCAAGGCATCGCAGATCGGCGTGAAGACCCACAATGGCGTGGTCACCTTGAGTGGCTTCGCTGACAGTGCCGAATCCAAGATGGAAGCGGAGCGCCTCGCGCACGAAGTCAAGAACGTGAGCAGCGTTGAGAACAATGTCGAGGTGCGCAAGTAGGCACCGCCAGCCCACCCAGAGCCCGTGCGCGAGGGACCGTGCGCGGGCGGGCTGAAGGCTAAATGCGCAGCAGCGATTCGCTCTCGCGCAGCGCCCGATCCTTGAACCGCGCGAAGTGCGCCAATTCGATGGACTGGACCTCGGGCCGGTCCGCATACCAGCCGATTAGTGCCAGGTCGCGGATCAACTCGAAGCCCCTGACCAGTTCATCATCGTGGGCAGCGAGGGGCCGCGCGCCGCGGTAGGCGCGCAGCAGCGTGTCGCGCCGGTCCTCGAATCCCGCCTCGTCGGCGAATGACTTCAGCGCCGCGGCGATGTCGTAGTAGTACCAGCCGAAGGCCGCATCGTCGAAGTCGATGGCGCTCAGGGTGCCGGACTCGATCAGCAGGTTCTCCGCGTGCAGGTCGGAATGGACCATGCCGTACAGGTCCGGCCCGCGAGGCAATCGGGTGAGAAGGTCGCGAAGGTGCAGGCGCACCGCGCTCAAGGTGCGCCGCTCGTCCTCGCTCAGGTCCGGATGTTCCCAGAATCGTCCCCAATGCGGGGTGTCACCCAGCAGGCCGTGGACGTCGTAGTGTGGCCGCTGGAAGCCGGCCGGTGGCGCCCAGCCACTCGAGTGTGTGTGCAGACGCGCGAGCAGCTCGCCGAGCGCTGCCGCGATGTCATCTTGTTCCTGCCCGCCGAGTTGGCGCCGCAGGAGCACGGCGAGCGGCTCCCCCGGAATCCACTCCAATAGGCCGGCGAAGCGCCGTTCGCCGGCATCGATGTCCACGGGCACGTACGCGGATCCGCCGGGCGTGAGATGGCGGCGCGGCACGGCAAAGCCGGCCTCGAGCAGCGAGTCCGTCCACGCGCGCTCGGAGTTGAGTTCCGCCAGCGTGCGATAACCGGGACGATGCAGCCGCAGCACGTATTCCTTGCCCTGGGCATCGGCGACACGGAAGGTCACGTTCTCCGACACCTGATGCAGTTCCAGCGTTGCCGGTTCCACGCCGAACCGCGCGAGCGCGGCGCGCGCCGCGGGCGCGTAACGCAGGGACAGCGACGGCGGCATGCAGCTTCAGCCCGGAATCCGGTCCATGACGCGATCGAACGCGGCGAGGAAGGCGCGCGCTTCGGGTTCTTCCAGCACCAGCGGTGGGCGGATTTTCACCTGATTGCCGAGCGCGCCGTTGGTGCCGGTGAGGAAGCCTTCCTTCACCAACTCATCCACGATGCGCGCGGCCAACGCGGGGTCCGGCGCGCGGCTCGAGCGGTCCTTGACGATCTCGATGTTGATGAACAGGCCGGGCCCGCGCACTTCGCCCAGCCAGGGCCGGCGGCCCTCCCGCGCGCGCAGCTCGCTGCTCAGTAACGCACCGAGCTTGCCGACGTGCTCGACCAATCCGCGTGATTCGATTTCCTCGAGCACGGCCAATCCCGCGGCCGCCTGCAAGGGGCTCGACGCACAGGTGTTGAAGTAGCGGCTGCGATCGCGGAAGGCCTGCATCAGGTCTGCACTGGATGCGGTGGCGGCGAGCGGCACGCCATTGCCCATCGGCTTGCCCGTGACCACGACATCGGGGCGAATCCCCGCCACCGAATATCCCCACCATCGACCAGTGCGCCCATAACCGGCCTGCACCTCATCGGCGATCACCAGGCCACCGGCGCGCCGCACGCGTTCCGCGAGTTGCGCCAAGAATCCCGCCGGCATGTTCGGCGTGCCTTCATTGGCGAGAATGGGGCAGACCAGCATTGCGGCGATGCCGCCCGCGTCCTGCTCGAGCGCCTGGATCGCGGCCTCCGCGCGGCGCAGGTAATACTCCGCGGCCGGGGCCGCACCCGCCGCCGCCGGCAGCCGGTAGGGATCGGGCAGCGGAAACGAGCGCACCTCGCCCGTCCGCGGCCGGTCGGGGTCCACTTCGGTAAGTTGTGATACCAGCGTGCTGTTGCCGTGGTAGGCGCCGGCACAGCAGAGAATGCCGCGCTTGCCGGTGGCGATGCGCGCGATCTGGATGGCGATCTCGTTGGCTTCGGTGCCGCTGCAGCTGAACACCACGTTCTCGATGGCGCCGCCGTGCAGGGCCGTGTAGCGCTCCGCCAGGCGCACGATGTCCTCGTGCAGGTAGCGGCTGTGGACGTTGAGCGTGCGCTGCGCGCGGGCTACGGCCTCGGCCACGCGCGGATTGGCATGTCCCACGCAGGGCACGTTGTTGTAGAGGTCCACGTAACGCCGGCCCTGCGCATCGAACAGGAAGGCGCCCTCACCGCGCACGATCTGCAGGGGTTCGGAATAGAACAGAGGAGCGCCACGGCCGAAGACGCGGTTGCGCCGCGCGAGCAAGTCTTGCGTACTGGTCATGCGCGTAAGTGTAATCGAAGCCGCCTATGGCGGGCAGGCGGGTCAGCCCCTGCGCGCTGCGGCGATGGCGGCCACGTCGATCTTGCCCATCTGCATCATCGCCGTGAACACCCGCTTGCGCGTCGCCGGGTCGGGGTCGGCCATTCCTTCGGTCAATTCGACGGGCGTGATCTGCCAGGAAATGCCCCATTTGTCCTTGCACCAGCCGCAGGCGCTCGCCTGTCCGCCATTGCCGATGATGGCATTCCAATAACGATCGGTCTCCGCCTGGTCGGCCGTGGCAACCTGGAAGGAGAAAGCCTCGCTGTGCTTGAACATCGGCCCCCCGTTGAGCCCGATGCAGTCGAGTCCCAGGACCGTGAATTCCACGACCAGGACATGACCTTCCTTGCCATTGGGGTAGTCGGATGGCGCGTGCCGTACAGCGCCGACCGAACTGCCGGGAAAAATGTTTGCGTAGAAGTTCGCCGCCTGCTCGGCTTCACTCTCATACCACAGGCACAATGTCGTCTTGGGGACGCGGATGGACATGATGATTCTCCTGAAGCGATGCCGCGAACTTGGGCTGCCGGCTGCAGGGTAGCAAAGTCCCCAACGAGCGAATGTAGGAATGGCCCCTCAGAGCCCCAATGCCTGCCGCAGGAAGGCATCGCTCTTGCGCAGCATCACGGTGCGCGCGGCTGAGTCGTCAAGATCGTGATCCAGGCTCACCACTTCGGGTCCGGCAATTCGCTGAACACCTCGCGCAGCGCCGACCCCCAACGGGTGCGGATCATGGCGAAGTACGGATGATCGGACTCGATGCTCAGATGAGTGTGTAGCCTGAACTCGTCGCGCCGGATGATGGCGAGGTCCAGCGGCGGGCCCACCGAGAGATTCGAACGGATGGTCGAGTCCATCGACACCAACGCGCATTTGGAGGCCTGCGCCAGGCTGCTGCTGCGGGAGATGACGCGATCGATGATCGGCTTGCCGTACTTGGATTCGCCGATCTGGAAGTAATTGGTGTCCGAGGTCGACTCGATGAAATTGCCGGCCGAGTAGATATTGAAAAGCCGCGGCGCCTCACCGCGGATCTGGCCGCCGAGGATGAAGGTGGCGTTGAATTCGTGCCCCTGTTCCTTCAGCGATACCGCATCGCGCCTGTGGATCTCGCGCAGGGCCTCGCCGACGACGCGCGCGGCATCGAACATGTTGCGCGCGCAAAAAATGGGGGAGGGCTCGTTGTCCGTGGGCCGCTCATGCAGCAGGTTGATCACTGCCTGGGTGATGGCGAGGTTGCCTGCCGACATCATCACCAGCGCCCGCTCTCCCGGGTGGACGAAGGTCGACATTTTCCGGAAGGTGTTGATCTGATCCACGCCGGCGTTGGTCCGGGAGTCGGACAGCATCACCAGGCCGGTATCCACCAGCAATCCCACGCAATACGTCATGGGATCGAATGTTACACGAGCAGATTATTGCTGCGCTGACTCGGCTACGAAAACTGTGGCCTGCATCGATTCTCCACCGCCGCCATGGCGCACACCGCGGACGGGCGCTGCGTCCAGGTAGTCGCGCCCCACTGCGAGGCGGCAATAGGTGCGCAGCGCCGGCCGCTGATGCGTGATATCCAGGCTCCGCCAACCTTCCTGCTCGCCCAGCCACACATCCACCCAGGCATGGCTGGCGATGTCGGCGGCATCGCCGGTGTAGAGGTAACCGCTCACATAGCGCGCGGGGATGCCGACGCTGCGGCAGGCGGCGATGAAGATGTGCGCTTGGTCCTGGCATACGCCTTCGCCGGCGTCGAACACTTCCGCGGCGTTGTCCTGCACCTCCGTCGTTCCAGGGCGATAACGCACCTGCCGATGCACGCCCTCGACCAGCGCGTTCGCCTTGTCACGTGCCGTTTGCGCGTTGCCCAGCTCCTTGATTGCAAACTCACGCAGGCGCTCGCTCGGCGCGGTGAGCGGAGTGGGCGCGAGGTAGGCAAGGTGCGACAACGGGCCATCGTCCTGGCGTGCGTCCACATCCAGGGTCTCCACCACGCCGTTGACGATGATGCGGATTTCCCGATGCGGTTCCTCGATGGTCAGCAGGTGCGCGATATTGCCGTGCGCATCCACCTGCTCCAGCCGCCGCCCTGGTGCGCTGATCTGCCAGCTCAACGCGCGCTGGCTGGCATCGCGCCGCGGCGTCAGATGCAGGCTCTGCACGCTGTACTTCACCGGGTGCTCGTATCGATAGACGGTTTCGTGGCGGATGTGCAATTGCATGGCGTTACGATCCCGCGGTCACGAGGAAGTCGGAAGAAATTCGATTGCCCAGGTCGCCCAGCTGGTCGAGGAATTGCCCGAGGAACAGCGGAATGCCCTGCTCGGTGAGTTCCTCCATGCGGCCGAAATACAGGCGCGAATGGATCTCCCCGGCACGCCGCTCGGTCTCCTTGGAGCGCTCGTTGCCGACCGACTTGACGTTGCTGTAGACCTCCTTTGCGCAACGCAGGAGCGAGCGCGGCACGTCATCGCGCAGGATCAGCATTTCCGCCACCTTGAATGGCGTGATGACGTTGCGGTAGGCCTTGCGGTACACCTCGAAGGCCGACAGCGCGCGCAGCAGCACGCTCCATTCGAACGGGTCGGGGACGGCGTTGGCGTTCGCGCCGGGCATGAGGTCTTCCTGGTGCGCCGTGAGGAGCCGTGCGGTGCTGTCGCCACGCTCGATGAAGGCACCGATACGCGTGAAGGCGAATGCCTCATCGCGCATCATCGTGCCGATGGTGACGCCGCGCGTCAGGTGCGATCTTTCCTTCACCCATTCCACGAATTGGCCGGTGTCGGTGCTGGAGGCGCGGCGCGCCACCATGGCGCGGGCCTCCAGCCAGGTGGCATTCAGCGTCTCCCACAGCTCCGAGGTGAGCGTGCCGCGCACCGCGCGCGCGTTCTCGCGGGCGGAGCGCAGGCAGGCGATGATGCTGCCGCTGAAATCGCGGTCCGTGGTGAGGAAGTCGAACACGCGCCGCGGGGTGATGCGCTCGTGCTTGACGGCGTAGTCGTGATCGACACGCAGCGCCGCCATGGTCGAGCGCAACGAGGCCTCGAGCGCTTCGGGCGAGTGCGGCAACAGCGACATGCGGTAGTGCGCATCGACCAGGCGCGCAAGGCTCTCGGCGCGCTCGATATAGCGCGACATCCAGTACAGGTGGTCGGCGGTACGGCTCAGCATCAGCTTTCCAGCACCCAGGTGTCCTTGGTGCCGCCGCCTTGCGAGGAATTCACCACCAGCGAGCCTTCACGCAGCGCCACGCGGGTGAGGCCGCCCGGCACGATGGTGACCTCACGCCCCGACAGGACGAAGGGCCGCAGGTCGATGTGCCGTGGCGCCAGCCCGCTGTCGGCGAAGGTGGGGCAGGTGGATAACGCCAGCGTGGGCTGTGCGATATATCGATCGGGGGTGGCAATGATCTGGCGGCGGAAGGCCTCGATCTCAGCCTTGCTGGCCGCGGGGCCGATCAGCATGCCGTAGCCACCTGCCCCATGGACTTCCTTGACGACCAGTTCCGACAGATGCGCGAGCACATAGTCGAGATCCTCGCGGCGACGCAACTGCCAGGTGTGCACATTGGCGATGATGGGCGTTTCGCCCAGGTAGAAGCGGATCATTTCCGGCACGAACGGATAGATGGACTTGTCGTCCGCCACTCCTGTGCCGATGGCGTTCGCAATGGTGATGCGCCCGGCCCGGTAGGCGGCCAGCAGCCCTGGAACGCCGAGCATGGAATCGGGGCGGAACACCAGCGGATCGAGGAAGTCGTCGTCGATGCGGCGGTAGATGACGTCCACACGCCGCGGACCCTGCGTGGTGCGCATGTAGACCGATTCGTCGCGCACGAACAGGTCCTGGCCTTCCACCAATTCGACGCCCATCTGCTGGGCGAGGAAGGCGTGCTCGAAATAGGCGCTATTGTTGGCGCCCGGCGTGAGCAATGCCACCGTGGGGTCCGCGACGCCCGTGGGCGCGACGCTGCGCAGGTTCTCCAGGAGCACGTCCGGGTAATGATCCACCGGTGCAATACGGTGTGAGGAGAACAGCTCCGGGAAAAGCCGCATCATCATCTTGCGGTTCTCGAGCATGTACGAGACGCCCGAGGGAACGCGCAGGTTGTCCTCCAGTACGCGGAATTCGCCGGCATCGTCGCGCACGATGTCGATGCCCGCGATGTGCGCGTAGATGCCGCCCGGCACGTCGACGCCCTGCATCTCCGGCCGGTACTGCGGGTTGCACAGCACTTGTTCCGCTGGCACGACGCCTGCTTTCAGTATCGCCTGGTCGTGGTAAATGTCGTGAATGAAGGCGTTCAAAGACTGCACGCGCTGCTTCAGGCCGCGCTGGAGCTTGGACCATTCGTCCGACGGCAGTACGCGCGGGACGATGTCGAAGGGGATCAGGCGCTCGGTGCCTTCCTCCTGGCCGTAGACCGCAAAGGTGATGCCGACGCGATGGAAGAGGGCGTCCGCCTCTGCTCGCTTCTGCGCCAGCGTTGCCGCCGGCTGGCTGGCAAGCCACTCCGCATAGCGCTGGTAATGCGCACGTTCATCGCCGGCGCGCGCCTTCATCTCATCGTAGGGCTGTTCCGCCAATTGTCCCCCGTCGCCGAATGCAGGAAATCCAAGGCTAATCTAGCACTAGTTGAGCGATTCGCCAGCCGTGTTAATGCACCAAGAAGGGTCGCAGCAGGCCCGATTACGGTGCACCGGCTCCCTGGGCGTTGATGCGAGCAAGCAAGGCTTCGGCCGCGCGTGCATTCGTATCGTTGGCGAAGCGAGCCGGGAAGTCTTCGATGAGCAATCGCGCCGTCCTGGGCGCGCCGCCCGACGCCGCAATATGCGCAAGGCGCAGCGTGGAGGTTCCCGACTTGGGCCGGAATTCCTTGTTCCCGCGAAGTGCCTGCTCGGTGACCGACAATGCTTTGGCGTTCTGATTGGCAGCCAGGAGCTTATCCAGGTACTCCTGGAGCAGCCGCGTTCTATAGCGGTCATCGCCCCATGACTCCACTCGCTGGCACAGCCACGCGTAATCCTCGAGCCGGTGTTGACGGGACTCGAGCCAGTCGGCCAGAAGCTTCCAGGCGGCGATGTGCTTTCCCGACCGCATCTGGCCGTAAGCTTCATCCACCGCCTTGGCCGATTCCTTGAGGTCTTCGCTTTCCTGGCGGGCGCGTGTGCGCTCCGGGGAATGCCACACTTCCAGCCCGACCCGATCGCGCTGCTCGTAGAGAAGGCCCGCAAGCAAGCTGAACATCGACAGGCTGCAGAAAAGAGAGATCGCCAGCTGCACCGGCAGCCATAGCTGCCCCGTCCACACCCATTTGAGCAGCAACCCGTAGCCCGCGGTGACGGCCAGTACGAGGAGGTAATGACTCCCGAGTTGCGCGATGAGCTTCACCCAGGCCAAGGGATTGAGCGCGGGCAGGATGTTGCACTCCAATGCCAATACCGCCGTGGTCGCGGGCAGGCAAAAGGCAAAGATCGAGCCGACGAACATGGCGGAGCGCGCGCCGACTCCGGTCGACAGCGCGTGACAAACCCCGTACATCGCGCACAGAATAAGGAGCAGTGCGAGCGGCCTTTGCTCGTCCACGGGATTCATCATTTGTATATCCAGCGCCGGCGGTTCCTTGACCCCGCGCGCCGTGTAGTCAAACAGGATGAAGGCGTACTTCCAGAACCAGGAAGTGAGGATGATCCCGAGGGCAAGACCCAGCAATCCCGCTTGCGCGGCGATGGTCAGGCCGAGGGCGAAGATTACTATTAGGCTGGGGGCGCCGCCGGAGAGGGGGCGAAAGAGGTATTCAAAAGCGGAAAGTCGAATGAACTTTTCCGTCGACTCAGTCAATTTGGAAACTCCTCGTGCTCGATGCTTGCGTTGCGTAGGCTGAACATGATCGGCTGATGTTCATTAAGGTCGATATCGACGCCGAATTTGGTCGGATGTGCCTCTTTTGTATTGCGGACACTCTGTTTTGTTGTTCGCACCTTTACTCGCTGACGAGATGAACTCGTCCGAAGTTGGCAACGTAGCCGCCCACGAAGCGCCGTCGTGGCACAGTTGGCGCCGTTGATCTCGCCTGCGATTAATAGCATTTGATCTCCATTGATGCCCATTGAGTTGGTTGGGTGGATCACGCACCCCCACATCGTCGAACAAGCACGGGCCGCGCAAGAAATTGGGCTGTCGGCACGCACTGCCCTTCGAATTGCTGGCCCCTAGCAAAAGCTTCTACTGTCATAATGATGCTGCATGGCAACAAAATCTCTGGATCATGTCCTGACTTACTCCGCCGTTGCTTTTTTGTTGTATTTTCATAATCTTGGAGTCATTTGGACATATTATGGTGCCGGGTTTGTAAGCAATTCGGTGCCATTTGGATCTCTGAAAATTTTTGAAGTTGTGAACCGGCTCACATATGCCAGATAATGTAAAACAAGCGCTTGCAGTTGCACTGCGTCGGCTACTTCGGCCTCTTATAAGGATTATGTTGCGAGAAGGACTTACATACCCGCAGTTCGCGCTGATCTCCCGAGCCGCATTCATCGATTGTGCGGCGAGTGATTTCGACGTGGATCAGTCGACGGCGTCTTCGATTTCGATCTCAACGCTTACCGGTATTCCCGAAGCTGAGATCGACTCGGTTAGATCCCGTGAGCTCGTGATAAAGGGTGGGGTCTCAGAGGAAAAGAATAACTTCGCTCGAGTTCTTCATGGCTGGCACAACGATCGCGACTACGTTGGGCCATATGGATTTCCTATCGATCTAGCATTTTCTGGGCCAGCGCCGAGCTTGTCTGCTCTTGTGGCGCGCCACACCCCAGGAATATCCCCTGAAGTGATTCTTAAAGAGTTGCTTCGGATTAGCGCGGTACGGGAAGTTGGAACGAATATTTGGCAACCGCTTTTTCGCGAGTACATAGATCCGACGCTCTCTCCCGAGAACATTAAGAGAATGGGAAAGTTGGCGGAGTCTTTGCTTGCAACTCTCGAAAACAATACGCGCCACAACCGAGAAGTGACCGACCTTTTCGAGCGGACGATGATTGTTGATCAACCATTAACTGAAAGGCAGTTGCTGGAGTTTCAAGCATATCTAAAGGTCGTTGGCGGGCAATTCCTTCAGCGAGTTGACGCTTACGCCGCCATTGATTTGCGCGAAAAGGTGGCGTTGAAGCCGGATGAAACTGGAACGATTAGTGCGGGGCTTCAGTGTTTCTTATTTGTGGAGCCGGCGGAAGAAAGTTTAAAGAATTAACTATCGACGGCTGACGCGTTCGGTAGTCGTAGGGGATCGCGATGAAGAAAATTGATTTTGGCGTTTCAGCGCTTGTTGCCGGTTCGCTGCTTTGTGCAGTAACGACGGCTGGCGCTTCGGTGCCGTCCTTGTTGTCACTCAAAGCGCAATTTGGTGACTCGATGAGGATTGCCGGGCCCGTGGAGAAAATCGATTTAGCGCATAACCTTTTGGTGGTGGCCGGCCAGGCGGTCGTTTTTACGTCTGCCACAAAGTTTTCAGAGAAGGCTCTCGCGGGTTCCAATAGAGTTTCAAGCTCGGTTCAACAGTTACGTAACGGCGACTATGTAGTCGTGACGGGCGATGTTGACTCGGCCGCTGAGGCGGTAACGAGATTCGACGATGAGTACGTTAGTGGCGCAGACAAGATTTATGTCCGCGGATTCCTAGACGCGTTAAAGGTAAGCACCGGTAAGGCTCAAATCGGCAACCTGTCGATCGACGTAACGCCGGCGATGGCGACAACGAGCGCTGACGATGTCCAACCGGGCGAAGTAGTCGAAATTTCAGGTATCCAGCCGACCCATGGCGGCGTTCTTCTCGTTGATTCCGTCGGCGGCTTCAGTGCGGAGAGAACCGCGCGCGGAACTTCGTCAATCGTTGGGACTTCCTTGGCGCGGTCCATAGTGGGGACGTCAGCCGCGAAGTCGATCGTGGGTACTTCGATGTCGAAGTCCATTGTCGGCACGTCGGCAGCCAAGTCGATCGTCGGTACCTCATTATCGAAGTCGATTGTTGGGACCTCAGCCGCAAGGTCGATCGTGGGTACTTCATTGTCGAAGTCGATTGTTGGGACTTCCTCGATTGTGGGTACATCGTCAGCGAGGTCGATTGTTGGGACTTCCTCGGCAAGGTCCATAGTAGGGACCTCGGCCGCAAAATCGATCGTCGGCACTTCACTGTCGAAGTCCATCGTCGGCACGTCGGCAGCCAAGTCGATTGTCGGGACTTCCTCGATTGTGGGTACATCGTCAGCGAGGTCGATCGTTGGGACATCCTTGGCACGGTCGATTGTGGGAACGTCAGCCGCAAAGTCGATCGTGGGTACTTCATTGTCGAAGTCCATTGTCGGCACGTCGGCAGCTAAGTCGATTGTCGGTACCTCGCTGTCGAAGTCGATTGTTGGAACTTCCTCGATTGTGGGCACATCGTCAGCGAGGTCGATTGTTGGGACTTCCTCGGCACGGTCGATTGTGGGAACGTCAGCCGCAAAGTCGATCGTAGGCACTTCGATGTCGAAGTCCATCGTCGGCACGTCGGCAGCTAAGTCGATTGTCGGTACCTCGCTGTCGAAGTCGATTGTTGGAACTTCCTCGATTGTGGGCACATCGTCAACGAGGTCGATTGTTGGGACTTCCTCGGCAAGGTCCATAGTAGGGACCTCGGCTGCAAAATCGATTGTGGGCACTTCACTGTCGAAGTCCATTGTCGGTACGTCGGCGGCCAAGTCGATCGTCGGTACTTCTTCGAAAACCTAAATCCAATCCTGTCTGCAGAGCAGGCCCGATTGTGATGGCGAACGCCTAAAGCCTCTTTGCTCCGGCCCTAGGTTGCGTTGTCCATGCAAAAACTAGCAAGCCTAGCTCGGACTCGAATTGCTTCCTTCGAGTCCTTTTCTTTGCGGCTTCGATCTGCCCGTCGATCGAATCTACGAAGGACCCTCCCTGTTCCTTTATGTTTCTCAATATCGCAGCAACTTTGGTCGGATCAATTTTAGACGCGCTGCACTGGCGCTCAAGTAGTTTGACGGTGTTCGAGCGACGCGCTTTTGCATTGGATTCCAGGGTTTCTAAGTAGCGAGGGATCACAAGAGCTGCGCGCATAAGGTCTAGCGCGGGCACCACAAATACGCGACGGTTTGCGGAAATCGCCTCGCGAGAGATGGTGACGCTGGGCGAGAGTTCGAGAAGCCTTTTCGCCGTTTCGAAATCAACTTTTACTTTCGCCGTTTTGAGCAAATGAGCAAGCGACCCTCGTCCTTTCCGAAGAGTTAGTGTCGCAGGAGAGCCATCGGGGTTCAAAAATTCGGGTGTGTCGAACCACGTCGACAAGACTCCTCCCAAAGCCTCATAAGACCGGGTTACAAAATCAAACTCCGGCAGGTTTCGCGTTCGAACGCGCCGCCTAATCGCAGCATCAAAGGATGACTGAATCTTTCGCTTTTCAATGCCCGAGCGCTTTAGAAATCTCACCGCTTCATCAAGAAGCACATCGCACGCTTGCTCGTTTGCCTGACTAATCAGTCTGGCACTGAGTCTCTTTTTCAAGTTTCGACTCCCATTTGCTAGTTATCTATTCCTGGATTTGCCTGTTTGTCCTTCTCCGCTTCAGGTTGGTGCGGGGACTCCGCGAAACGGTGGGCGGACTCTTGCTCAGCGGCTGTTCAAAGTAATACACGCCAATGCCGATTCGCTTCCTATTGCTGGCGGGACTATCTGCTTCAGTTGTTGAAGTTGACATCTTAAGCAATACGTCGATATTTCCAAGAAAGCTTGAGCTGCGATTTCCAATCTCTCGCTTTAGCATCGGTAATGGTCCTTCACTTGCGCTAATGGTAGATACCGAGGCCTCAAAAAGTGGGGAATCCGATGTCAGGTTTTGCGTAAGAGTGCGAATCAAATCCGTTGCTCGCACGCCAGCCTGCCTGATTGAAGATTGACTCTGACCGCGGTTAACGGCGATTCTCGCCTTAATCCTTACCTTTTGGTCTGGTAGCAGGTCTATTGCGCCTATTCTGCTCATTTCGTCGAGCATTGCGCGAACCGGAACTCCACTGCCGACCTTTTTCACTAGACGCTCAAAGCTAACTCGAGGGCCAAAAATGGGTAGTTGAATCGGGTCTCCCTGCTTAGTTAGGTACGCTGGGGAGTCGTACCATGCCGCGAGAACCTTCTGAATTGGATTTTGGCTCAATCGTTGATTAGTGACCCGGAGTCTTGGGGTCTTTGTTAGACGAGCAACTTCCGCCCTCGAAAGTCCCGTCATAGCCGAAATCTGTGAGTGACTTTTTCTGCCGCTTTCTAATAGCATTCTTGAGCCTGCGAATCTGACTGCAACGAGGCGGAGTATTTGGCAGGCTTCGTAAACAGATACTCCTCCCTCGAGCATCGCGCCCGTTAAGGCTCCAAAGACCGACTCCAACATCTCGACTGTGGCGTCTTTTATTTTTCCCTCTTGGCTTTCGAGCTTGTGACCCGTCCGCACTTTTCTCTCCAGGTTAATATCTGTGCAATAATTATTGCATGGAATCGTATGTTATAATGTCGATATTTCAGGTCGTGGGTAACTAGTGTATGCCCGAACAACTCACCTGCTGGCACTGCAACGCCTCCCTCGCCGCCCTAAGCCTCCCTCTGCGCCGCCTCGACATCTGCAAGGCGTGCAATTCTGAACTCCACGTCTGTCGGATGTGCGTCGAATACGACACGTCCAAGGCCAAGCATTGCCGCGAGCCGACGGCCGAGGAAGTTCGCAGCAAGACCGAGGCGAATTTCTGCGATCACTTCAAGCCGAAGGCCAATGCCTTCGTGCCGAAGAACGTCGACGAGATTGCGAAGTCCAAGGCTGCGTTGGACGCGCTCTTCAAGAAGTAGATTTGCGCCGGACCGGCTTTGCCGTGTTGGCGATTCTCCAAAGATACAGTGCCGCCGTCGTTCGGTGGGGGCTCCAGCGCCGGGCGAATTTCTCCAATTGCTTCGGCGTCGGAAGTGAGCGCTTGCGGTATAGGACCTGGAATCCCTTGCGCACCCCGTAGTCGGTAACGGGCATCACGTCGGGCCGACGCAGGGAAAAAATCAGCAGCATCTCCACGGTCCATCGGCCCACGCCGCGGATCTGCGTGAGCCGTTCGTAGATGCGCTCCTCCTGCATGCGGGCGATGCTGCGTGCGTTGGGCACGATCCCCGCAACCGTCTTCGCGGCGATGTCGCGCATGGCCGCAACCTTGCTGCGTGACAAGCCCGCCGAGCGCAGTTGCTCATCGCTCAACGCCAACAAGGCCTCCGCGGTCGGCGCCGCACCGTCGAACAGCGCCAGCACGCGCAGCCAGATGGCGCGCGCGGCGGCGCCGGCAAGCTGTTGATAGGTGATGGACCGGATCAGCGCGACGAATGGATCCTTGTATTCCGGTGAGTTGATCGTTACCGGACCGATACGCTCGATGTGTTCGGCAAAGCGCGGTTCGCTGCTGCGCAGAAAATCGATCGCCTCGTTATTCATGAATCGATTCTAAACGCAAATGCGCAGGTCGATGTTTTTCACACCTGCGACGGGTGCCCGCGCTCTCTGTGACTCCACTCACAACCTCGCTATCCGCTCCTCAAACCCTGCGGGATCCTTCCGTAAAATGCCCGTCATCAACAATGTGCGCCCTGCGCCACGCGGAGGACTTCAGCGTGCGATCTCATATGCAAGGATTTACCCGGGCCGAGCTGGTGGTCGTCGCCTCGGTCTTTTCGCTGTTCGCGGCTTTCGCCATCCCGCGCTTCACCTCCATCGAAAACCAGGGGCGGGTGGCGGCTATTGCCTCACTGAGCAACAGCATTCGCAATGCCTCGGCCCTGGCCCACGCGCAGTGGCTGGCCTCGGGAAAGCCGGCGACGATCGAGGTGGAAGGGCGCACCATCGCGATGCGCAACGGGTACCCTGACGTGGCCGAGGACGGCTTGCCAGCTACCCTGCCGGACACGGCAGGCTTTTCCGCGCAAGTCTCTCAGGGTGCGATTATTTACAAGAAATACGGCGCCCCGCGGCCTGATCAGTGTTCGGTGGTCTACTCTCCGGCATCTCCGGACGCTCCCCCGAAGATCCTGCTCCAAACCCCCAATTTGAGCGGATGTTGACACTCATTAGGCGTTAGACAGCAGAACCATTCGTCGCAAAATGGAGACTGTTTTAGGGGTCTCCCTGATATTGATTGTGGGGGTGACGTACCAGAATCACTGCACGTCACCCAGAGCAATGTACGGATGGCTGCATCTAGGGAAGAGGTTGCATTAGGGGTCAGGACCGGAAACTCATACACGGCGCTCGCTCTGGACGCGGTGAGAGAAGCCGTCCTCATCGTCGACGCCCGCGGACCTCGATTCAACATAATTCTCGCTAATGCGGCCGCCCGGCGCCTGTTCAGGCACCAACATGCCCCGTTGGTGGGCGCATCCGCCCTCGAATTCCTGGAGTTTGGCTGCCGGCAATCGTTTGCAGACGCCATTATCCGGCTCAGGGGCGGTGGCAGCCGGGAAACCGAGCCGGTGGCCTGGATAGGCCCGGACTTCAACGGCCCGATGACCACGGAATTCAAGCTCCTGGCCGACACGGAAACGGACTCGGCGGTCATGCTGACGCTGCCCTCGGCCCGCGCTTCCCAGATAACCGAGTGGCTCAAGCTATCCATGCGGGCGGCGCACATGTACGCCTGGCGCTGGGAGCGGGAGGCCGACCTCTTCGCCCTGGTCCTGCCGGACGACCTTGCCAGGCACGTGCCTTCCGATTTCCGCAGCATGCAGGGGTTCTTCTCGCGTGTGCACCCCGGTGACTTCGACCGTGTCTCCCGGGCGGTGCAGCTGGCGATCGACGAGGCCGGCGAGTTCAAGGAGGAATTCCGGTTCCGCATGAACGACAACCGGTATCGCTGGTACGCGTCGGTGGGTCGCCCGATGCTGGACGACGCCGGCGTGGTCATCGGCCTGGTCGGAGCTACCCAGGACGTGACGCACCGGCGCACCTCGCAGGCTCGCGTGCGGGAATTCGGCGAACTGGTGCGCACGGCAACCGCCAATTCATCGGACGTGCTGCTGCTGCTGGATTGCGATCTCAAGATCCGTTTCTGCAACCGGTCCATTGCCGGCCTGTCACCGCAGTCCATGACCGGGCAGCTGGCCAAGCGCGTCATGAACCCGCACGACTGGCTCATGCACTCGCAACTCCTGCAGTCCGTGGTGGCTACCGGCGTGCCGGTGTCCTTCTCGCACGAGGCGCTGGGCGAGGATGGCGATACGCATCGCTACGAGAGCCGTGCCATCCCGGTGTACGACAAGGGCGTGATCTCCGGTGTTTCCGTCACCGTCACCGACATCACCGAGCGCATGCGCTTGGAGCGGGAAATCCTGGAGATCTCCACCCGTGAGCAGGAGCGCATCGGCCAGGACCTGCACGATGGCTTGGGACAGGAGCTCACTGGCGTCGCGCTCATGCTGCGGAGCCTGGCGAACAAGATCCGGCGCGATTATCCCAATGCATCGGATGATGTCGACGACATCGTGGTCGTCGTCAATCGCTCCATCGAGACCGCCCGTTCGCTGGCGCGGGGGCTTTCACCGCTGAATGCGGACCGCGGCGGGGTGGTGCAGGCGTTGCGCGCGTTGGCCGCACGCAGCCGAGAACTCTACGGCCTGAACGTGCGCTTCCGCAGCAAAATCTGGCCGCAGTTGACCCTGGATGAGACTCGTTCCAGTCATCTGTTCCGCATTGCGCAGGAAGCCCTGACCAACGTCGCGCGTCATGCGCAGGCGACCCGCGCCGACGTGCGCTTGCTGGTCGCGGACAACAAATTCACGCTGACGATCGCGGATGATGGCGTCGGCCTCGACCGGTCGTGCAAATCGATCAACGGCATGGGCCTGAAACTGATGGCTTATCGCGCGGGAATGATCGGTGCAAAGCTTGAAATTTCTGCAAACGAACCCAAAGGTACGCTCGTGCGCATCACCGGTGAACAACCGGCGTTGATGTAATATTCAACCCCAAAACAACAGGGAAATAGTCGAAGGAATCATGAACATGTTGAACGCACCGGCACGAACCGCTTCCGCAACCACGAGTGGTCCCATGCTGAAGAAAAACGCCCGCCGCATTCTCATCGTCGACGATCATCCCATCGTGCGCCAGGGACTGCGCCGGCTCATGGAGAACGAAGAAGACCTCTCCGTGTGTGGTGAAGTCGAGACCGCGCGCGATGCGCGCATCGCCATCAAGGAATTGAACCCCGACGCCGTCATCGTCGATATCAGCCTGAAGCAGGGCGATGGCATCGAGCTGGTGCGCGACGTACGCGCGCATTATGCAACGCTCCCCATGCTGGTGCTGTCGATGCACGATGAAGCCATCTACGCCGAGCGCATGCTGTCCGCGGGCGCCAACGGCTACATCATGAAGCAGGCGGCGAGCGAGCAATTCCTCGCCTCGCTGCGGCGTGTGCTCGACGGCGGCATCTACGTCTCCGAAGCCGTCGGCAGCAACATGATCCAGAAGTTCGCCTCTGGCGGCTCGTATACGTCGGCCAATCCCATCGACCGGCTGAGCAACCGCGAACTGCAGATCCTGCACATGATCGGCAAGGGCATGAGCACCCGCGAAACCGCGAATTCGCTCAACCTCAGCATCAAGACCGTGGAATCGCATCGCCAGCGCATCAAGCGCAAGCTCAACCTGAACACGGGCGCGCAGCTCGTGCAGTACGCGGTCAACTGGTTCGCAGGCCGCGAGCCCGCCAACTAGCCCTGCATCGATGGGCCGGGACCGGCTGACCGGTCCTGGCCGATTCCCTGCCTTCGCCGCCCGGCTCCGGATTGGCCGTTGCACTCGCCGTTGCGCGCATAAACCTTTCCCGCCGCGCCGCCATCTAAACTCCCGTAATGGCGCAATTGCTTCCCACCGAGGACGTTGACGACATCGACGAAATCGCCCTCGCGGGCGCCCGTCGGGGCGATTCGCGCGCCTTCGAGCGCCTGTACAAGGCCTATGTGGGCCGCGTTTATGGATTATGTCTACGCATGACGGCGAACCGGGCCATGGCAGAGGATTGCACCCAAGAGACCTTCATCAATGCCTGGAAGGGGTTGAAGGACTTCGAAAGCCGCAGCGCCCTGGGTACCTGGCTGCACCGGATCGCCGTCAATTCGGTGTTGGGCCGCGCGCGGCGCGGCGAGCTGGAGATGAAGCAGGATTTGGAAGAGACGGCCGACGTGCCGGACGCCCTGGTGGCGCCGAACGATGAGCTCGCGGTCGAGGATCTGGAAAAGCTGCTGGGCAAATTGCCGGGTGGCGCCCGCAGCGTCGTCGTGTTGTACGGCGTGTACGGCTACAGCCACGAGGAGACGGCACACATGCTGGGTATCGCCGTGGGGACCTGCAAGGCGCAGCTGCACCGGGCACGCCATCTGTTGAAAGATCAAATGGTCGCGGAGGGTTGGACATGAAGGATCCCCAGGACAAGGACCTCGCCCTGCGGGGAGCGTTGCGCCGCCTGCCGCAATCGGTGGCGCCGTCGCGGGACCTGTGGGCCGGCATCGAGCAGGGCATTTCCGCGGAAACGTCCCGCCCGGTATCGAACGGCCATGCCGGTGCGGTGCGCTGGGCCATTGCCGCCAGCATCATCGGCCTGGCCGTTGGCGCGCTGCTCACCTTGTCGATGCAGCGTACGCAGCCGCCGCCGAGTGCGCAGAATCCGCCGCAGGCGCAGCCATCTGCCATCACGCCGCCGCCGGCCGCGTCCGCCGGCTATGATTTCGTCCCGGCCTCCACCGACGCCGTGCGGCAGAAGCTGCGCGCCGATGTCGCGCGCCAGCTTGCGAATCTTCCGCCCGCCACGCGCGACAAGGTGGAGAAGGATCTCCTGCTCATCAAGAACGCCGTCGCCGACATCCAGTCGGCCCTGGCCAAGGACCCTGGCAGTGCATTGCTGCAGGATCTGCTGGTCACCACCTATCAGAACGAGCTCGACACCCTGGCCAACGTGCAGGCGTTGACGAGCTCGGCGCAATCCGAGGTCAGCATATGAAGACATACCGATTTCTCCCGCAAGCCTGGTTCACGCTGGCCGCCTGCGCCATCGCAGCGAGCGCCGCCGCCCAGCCCATCGACCAGCGCTTGCCAGCCGATCCGCACGGCACCGTGGAGATCAACAACACGGCGGGCCTGATCCAATGCGAAGGCTGGGACAAGCCCGAAGTGCAGATCAGTGGCGAGCTGGGCGGAAACTCCGAACGCCTGGATGTGCAGCAGCAGGGCAGCACCATCACCATCCGCGTGCTGGCGCGCAGTGGCATGCAGCTCTCTCGCAGCGAGAGCGAGCTGCACGTGAAGATCCCCGCGGGCAACTCGTTGCGTATCTCGGCGGTGAGCGCGGACGTGGACGTTGCCGGCATCAATGGCGATCAGCGCCTGCAAAGCGTCAGCGGTGACATGCGAACCGAGGCCGCGGGTGCCGACGTCACGCTGAAGAGCATCAGCGGCAACCTGCACGTGCGCGGCAAGCAGGGGCCGTTGCGCCTCGCGCTGAGCACCGTCAGCGGTAACGCCACCGTGCGCGACCTGGGCGGGGAGCTGGAACTGGACACGGTCAGCGGCGATGTGGACATCGACATGTCCAGCCTGACGCGCGCCCGCCTGAAGACCATTTCCGGGGATATTGCGATGACGGCCCGGTTGGTGCCCGAGGCGCGGATCGACGCCACCTCCGTCAGCGGCGACCTGCGGCTGCGCTGGCCTGGAGCCGAGGCCACGGCCATCGACATGGGAAGCTTCAGCGGGGATATCAGCAGCTGTTTTGGGGGGATTCCCGTACAACGCCCCAAATATGGCCCGGGGAGCAGTTGGCGCTACACGCCCCCGAATGCCAAGGGCGACATCCACATCAAGTCGATGAGCGGGGAGATCACCCTCTGTAACCGCTGACCTCAAGTCACCCGGCGCATAGCCGATAAGCCGGGGAGGCCCCGTTGCAGGCCCCAGCGTTGGAGCGCCCGTTGATTGACGCCTTTGAGAAAGACATGCAGTTGGGCGATGACCCGCCGCGCATCCTGCTGGCCGAAGACGACCCCGTCGCTTCGATGCTGCTGACGCGGCAGTTGAAGAAGGCAGGGTATGAGGTCGAGGCGGTCACCGACGGGAACGCCGCGCTCGCCCGGTTCTCGAACCGCATGTACTCCATCCTGGTCACCGACTGGGAGATGCCGGGGCTCGATGGCGTGGCCCTGTGCCGCGCCGTGCGCTCCATGCAACTCGATGGCTACGTGTTCATCTTGCTGCTCACCGCGCGCGATTCCAAGGAACACATCATCGCGGGGCTGGAGGCCGGAGCCGACGATTATCTGGTCAAGCCGGTGCACGAGGCCGAGCTGGTGGCGCGGCTGAACACGGGCCGGCGCATCCTCACGCTGGAGCAATCGCTGCGTGCGGCCATCGACGAGAACCGCTGGCTGTCGATCACCGATTCTCTCACCGGCGCCTTCAACCGCCGCTATCTCATGGAGCAGCTGCCGCGCGAGCTCGACCGTTGCGCGCGCTACGGCCGGGCCCTGACCCTGATCACCTGTGACATCGATCATTTCAAGCGCGTCAACGACACGCACGGCCACAGCACGGGCGATGAAGTCCTCGCGGGCTTCGCCGAGCGCATCCGCAAGATGACGCGGGCGACCACCGATTGGATCGCGCGCCACGGCGGCGAGGAGTTCGTGGTCATCCTGCCCGAGACCGGCTACGTGGGTGGCATGCAGGCGGCGGAGAAGATCCGTGCCGCGATCGAGGGCGCGCCGTTCGCCACCATCTCCGGCGAGCTGCGCATCACCGCGAGCTTCGGCGTCGCCGCCTTCGAGGCCAGCGAAGCGGGCGGGGAACGCCTGCTCGACCAGCTCATGCGCGGCTCCGATGAATGCCTCTACCAGGCGAAGCAGGCCGGCCGCAATCGCGTCGCCGGCGTGCGGGTGTCGGGCGCGATCCCGCGCTCAGCCAGCGTTGCGTAGCAGCCGGGTGACCTCGGTCAGCCGCGCGCCGAGCTGATCCACCAGGTCGGGCACTTCGCCTTCCGCCGCCTTCGAGGCGGCCGCCTCCAACCGCATGGCCGTCGCGCTCAGCTCCTCGGCACGGATGTTCGCGCTGGAACCCTTGAGCGCATGCGCACGCCGCGCGATCACCGGGTAATCCTTGCGCCGCAAAGCCTCGACGATGTCGGCCAGGTGTGAATCACCGCTGGCGATGAAGGTGTTGATCAGGTCGCGCTGGAACTCGGCATCACCGCCGGTCAATTCGCGCAGCGCCACCATGTCCACGGCGGGCGCGGAGCGGCTGGGCACGTAGCGCAGCAGGCACTCGCGCAGCTGCGAATACTGCAGCGGCTTGCCCAGGTGCGCATCCATTCCCGCCTGGATGCAGCGCTCGCGATCCTCGCGCATGACGTTGGCGGTGAGCGCGATCACCGGCAGGCGCTTGGCTCCCGTGGCCGCCTCGCGCTCGCGCAGATGGCGCGTTGCGGTGAATCCGTCCATCACCGGCATCTGGCAATCCATGAGCACGGCATCGAACGGTGCATCCGCCTCGATGTGCTCGAGCGCCTCGGCGCCATTGCTGCAGGTGATCACCTCCGCACCCAGCTTCTGCAGCAGCCGCCGCGCCACCTGCTGATTGACGGCATTGTCCTCGACCAGCAGCACGCGCGAGCCATTGCATTGCGTGTCCGGAGTGCCCGGCAGCGCCGGCAATGGCCCCCGCTGCGCGTTGCCGGCGAGCAGCGAATCGGCACTCTCGCCCACGGTGCGGCCGCGCAGTGGCTTGAGAACGACGAGGTCGGGCCGGTACCCGCCTGGCACTTCCTGCAGGTTCGCGCCGATCATCGACATGAGGATGAACGGGATGCTGCGCAGCGAGGGATCGGCGCGCATGGCCGCCAGCAGCTCCATGCCGCCTCGTACCGGCATGAGTTCGTCGGCGAGGACGAGCTCGATCTTCTCGCGCGACAGGATGCCGAGCGCCTCGGCGACGCTGCTCGCCGCGACGGGGTCGAAGTTGAAGGCGCGGAATTTCTGGCACAGGCCGGCGCGGCTGGGATCCAGGTCATCCACCACCAGCACTCGGCGGCCCTTGCCGAGATCCGCCAGCGTCGGCTGCACGCCGTCGAGTTCCAGGTCGAGGGTGATCCAGAACGTGGACCCCGATCCTTGCTCGCTCCGCACGCCCACGCGCCCGCCCATCAATTCGGCCATGCGCTTGACGATGGACAGGCCCAAGCCCGTGCCGCCGTAATGCCGGGTGGTGGAGGAGTCCACCTGCGAGAAGGGCTTGAACAGCTTGTCCATGCGCTCCGGTGCGATCCCGATGCCGGTGTCGGTCACCTCGATCTTGATCGTCGAGCGGAACTCGCTGCCGCCGAGCCGCGTGATGCTGACCAGCACATGGCCTTCATGCGTGAACTTGAGCGCGTTGCTGATCAGGTTGGTCATCACCTGCCGCAGGCGGCCGGGATCGCCGTACAGCCGGTAGGGCACGTCCGCGCTGACATTGACGATCAGCTCGATGCCCTTCATTCCGCCGGGCAGGGCCAGTGCCGAGGCGGTCTCGTAGACCACGCTGCGCAGGTCGAAGGGGATGTGTTCCAGCTCCAGGGCCCCGGCCTCGATCTTCGAGAAATCCAGGATGTCGTTGATCAGCGAGAGCAGCGTTTCGGCGCTGCCGCGGATGATGTGCACGTATTCGCGTTGGATCTTGTCGAGCGAGGTCTCGTTCAACAGCTGCGCCACGCCGATGACGCCGTTCATGGGCGTGCGGATCTCGTGGCTCATGTTGGCGAGGAAGTCGCTCTTGGCGCGGTTGGCGGCCTCAGCCACGCGCACGGCCTCGAGCGTGGCCTGCTGCGCGGCGCGCCGGTCGGTGACCAGCTGGATCGATCCGGCCACCTTGATGGCATTGCCGTCCGACTCGCGATCCGCGCGCGCACGGGCGCGCACCCATTCGTAGTCGCCCAGCTTGCTCTTGACGCGGTACTCGATGTCGAAAATCGCATCGTGCTTGATGTGCCTTTCAACCAGTGAGCGCACCTGCGCGCGATCGTCGGGGTGCACGAGCTCCATCAACGGCTCGACCTGGGTGCCGATCTCGCCGGGCGCATAGCCCAGCATCTCCTCGAAGCGCGGCGCCAGCCACATCGAATCCTCGGCAACGTTGTATTCCCACAAGCCGTCCTGCGTGCCGCGCACGGCGCGCTCGAGTCGCTTTTCCGCCGCGTGCAAGGCCGCCTCGGCGAACTTCAGGTCCGTGACGTCCATGATGGCGCCGGTGACGCGGCGCAACCTGCCATCCGCCGTGCGGGTGACGTTGGCCTTCTCGCTGATCCAGCGCGGGCTCCCGTCTTCCAGCAGTATCCGGTATTCGCGATGATAGAACTCGGCCTCGCCCGCGTACTGGAAGCGCGGATTTCGAATCATCTCCGCGTCGGCCGGATGCACGTGTGCCAGGAATTCCTCCTGGTCCATGGGCTGGCTTCTGGGCGGTATGTGCAGCAACTCGAAGTAGTTCTCCGAGCAGAGCAGGGTATCGGCGAGCACGTCCATGTCGAAGGTGGCTACGCCCGCCGATGTCTGCGCAATCGTCAGCGACTCGGTGGTCTTGCGCAGCCGGTCTTCCAGTTCGCGCCGTGCGGTGATGTCGGTGACCGTGCCGATGACGCGTTGCGCCTGCCCCAGTGAATCGCGCATCACGCGGCCGCGCCCCGTCAACCAGCGGATGCTGCCGTCCGGGCGCAACGCCCGGTAGTCGGTTTCGTACTGGCCGCCGGCCAGTACGGCATCGCCAAAGCGCTGCACGAAGCTGTCGAGGTCCTCCGGGTGAATGGTGCACAGCCATTGCTCGCGCGTCATGAAGCGTTCTTCGGTTTGGATTCCCAGCAACTCGAAGAACACCGCCGAGCCTTGGATGCGGCCGTTGAGCAGGTCGAGATCGAAGATGCCGAAACCGCCGGCGGTCTGCGCCATCTCGAGGAAGTCGGCGGTGCTGCGCAGGTTGGCCGCCACCTTGCGCCGGTATTCGACTTCCGATTGCAGCACGCGCTGCGCCTCGTGCGCCTTGCCGGCGGCCTCGCGCAACTCGGCATCGCGCTCGCGGATGCGCGTCAGCGTCACGGACAGGCCGCGCGCCAGCTCGGTGAATTCGTCGTTGCTGCTCATGTCGAAGACCGGGGTCGCGCTCGGGTCTTCCGCCACCGCCTTGGTGGCCGCCAGCAGGCTGTCGAGCCGGCGGGTGATGCTCCCCGCGATCGCGCGGCTGCCGCCGAGCACCACGGCGATGATCAGCAGCACCAGGAAGCCGATCGACACCCAGTCCTGGATCACGCTTTGCTCGGCTTCGCGGATGGCGGCCAGCGAGGAGGCGCGTTGCGACTGCAGCAGGACCATCACACGCCAGCTCAGCGCCTCGTGCGCGCCGCTCATCCGCTGCAGCAGCCGGTCGAGGTCGGGCGAGCTCTTGATGCGGCCCGCCGCATAGTCACGGATGGCTGCATGGTAGGCGCTCAAATCGGCGCGCGCCGCCGTCAGCGCGCTGACCCGAGGGTCGAGCGGATCATCGTTGTCGGCTTGGGCCCGCAGCACCTCTTCCATGGCGCGTACCCGCGACGCCAACGCGTTCAAGTTGGTTTCGCGCCGCGCCACGGCGGTGCCATCGGATTCCATGTCCTTCACGAAGCTGAGGTGCGTGCCGCTGAGCTCGGTGAAGGCGTCGATGAGCTCGCGCCGGTCCGCCAGCTCCTGGTTCATCGCCGCCTGGATGCTGTGCTCGTAATGCGCGTGCGAGCGGATGATCCACACGCCGGCGACGATCAGCACGAAGGCCGTGGCGATGGGTATCGCCAGGAGCTTTCCGCCGATTGACGTGTTACGCATGGAGTCCTACATTTTTCCGTGATTGCAGAAGGGGTTAGCCGCTTTCGGGGTATCGGCCTCAACACCGTGCTCTTAAGCTAGAATCGGCTTGGGGGATTCACCTAATCGGCGGGTAACGGAATGCGCGGTATCAAGATCCTGGGTTTCATTCTCGGCGGACTGGTGGCGTTGGTGGCCGTCGTCCTGGTGGGCATCTGGCTGTTCGTCAACCCCAATGCCTACAAGGGCCGCATCGCCCAGAGTGTGAAGGAGAGCACGGGGCGTGAGTTGAGCATGCCCGGCGACATCAAGCTGTCGGTATTCCCGTGGATCGCGCTCGAACTGGGGCCGGCCTCCCTGGGCAATCCTCCCGGATTCGGCTCCGAGCCTTTCGTCTCGGTCAAGCATGTTGCGCTGCGGGTAAAGCTCCTGCCGCTGCTGCACGGGGAGCTCGAGGTGGGCAAGCTCCAGGTCGATGGCATGGACCTGCGCCTGAAGAAGAATGCCGAGGGCAAGGGCAATTGGGAGGAGATGAACAAGAAGCAGGACGAACCCGCCGCGCAGCAGGGCGGCAACCAAAGCTTCAAGGAGTTGGCCGGCATCCTCATCAACGACAGCCGCATCAGCTATGAGAAGACCACGTTGTCGGATTTGAACATCGACATCGGCCGCGTGGCGATGAAATCGCCCGTACCCGTGAAGGCGCGATTCAACCTCGATCGCGGAGATGGCAGCGCACCGATGGGCTTTTCCGCCGCGCTCAGTGCCACCATGGATCCCGATGCCAAGCGCTACGGGCTCGCCAGCGTCAACTTGAGCGGTGAGATGCACGAGAAGACCGACAGCCGGCCCATCGCCTGGAGCTTCACGGCCCCGTCGGTGGACGTGGATCAAGCGGCGCAGACGCTGAAGGTGCCATCGTTCTCGGCGCAATATGCCGCGGCGCAGCTCTCCGGTTCGATCAATGGCGAGAAGATCGTGGATGACCCGCAGATGCATGGCTCCTTCAAGCTCGAGCCGCTGGTGCTGCGGGAATTCATGCCGCGAATCGGCGTGGAGCCTCCCAAGACGCGCGATCCGAAGGTGCTGAGCAAGCTCACCGCGGCGGCCAACTTTTCCTATGGCAACAAGGCCGCGATGCTCAGCAACGTGGACATCGGCCTGGATGATTCGCGCTTCACCGGCAATGCGGCCATCACCAATCTCGACACCAAGGCGATGACCTTCGATTTGAAGCTGGACCAGATCGATGCGGATCGCTATCTCTCCCCTGATGAGTCCGGCGCCAAGCCCGACGAAAAGCCGGTGGACCTGCCCTCGGAGAAGCTCAAGGCGCTGGATGCCAACGGCACCTTCCAGATCGGCAAGCTGCGCATCGCCGGCATGGATCTCACGGGCGTGAAGCTGACGCTGGCCTCCAAGGATGGTCTGATGCGCCTCAATCCCTTGAAGGCCGCGTTGTTCGGTGGCGCGTACCAGGGCGACATCACCTACGATGCGCGCAGCAAGGTGCCGGCCATGAAGCTCGATCAGCAGATGACGGGCATCGACATGGCCAAGCTCCTGAAGGCGACCGTGAAGTCGGAGCGCCTGTCGGGCAAGGGCAATGTCAGCATGAAGCTGGCGGGGCAGGGCAAGAACAGCGATGCGCTGGTGAAGGCTTTTGCGGGGCGCGTCGAAGCGAACATGCAGAACGGCGCGGTGGAGGGCATCGATTTGTGGAATGCCATCAGCCAGGCGCAGGCGCTGATCGAAAAGAAGCCGCTGCCGCCGGGAAGCAAGGAGAACCGCACGAAGTTCGACAGCTTCAAGGGTTCGGCCGACATCGCCGGTGGCGTGGCCACGATGAAGGACTTGAATATCGCCTCGCAGAACCTGCGCGTCACCGGCGAAGGCACGGCGAATTTCATCTCGCGCGCCATCAATTACAAGATCCTGGTGAAGATTCTCAAGGCGCCGCCCGGCGCGAATGCGGATCTCTCCAAGCTCGCCCTGGCCGACATCCCGGTGAACATCACCGGTAACATTTCCGATCCCAAGGTGAGCCCCGACATCGAGGGCATCGCGCGCGCGAAGCTACAGCAGAAGATCGATGAAAAGAAGGACGAGCTCAAGAAGAAGCTCGGCGACAAGCTGCAGGACCTGTTCAAGCATTGATGGCGCCGGAGGAATTTTCCCGCCGGCTGCTCGAGTGGTTCGGGCGTGAGGGCCGCAAGCATCTGCCCTGGCAGGCCGATCCCACGCCGTACCGGGTGTGGGTATCGGAGATCATGCTGCAGCAGACGCAGGTCGCCACCGTCATCCCGTATTACGAGCGCTTCATCGCGCGTTTCCCCGACGTGCGCCAATTGGCGGCGGCGCCACAGGACGAGGTGCTGCACCTGTGGACCGGGCTCGGCTATTACGCGCGCGCCCGCAACCTGCAGGCCGCCGCGCGCATCCTGGTGCAACGTTTCGGCGCACAATTCCCGGCGAGCATCGATGAGGTGATGGAGTTGCCGGGCATCGGGCGGTCCACCGCGGGCGCCATCCTGGCGCTGTCACGTGGCGAGCATCACGCCATTCTCGATGGCAACGTCAAGCGTGTGCTGACGCGGGTGTTCGCCATCGGCGGCGATCCCACCGCGCCGGCGACACTCAAGGTGTTGTGGGCGAAGGCTGCCGCCTGCACGCCGCACGAGGGCGTGGCGGCCTACACGCAAGGAATCATGGACCTGGGCGCCACGCTGTGCACCCGCTCGCGCCCGGCCTGCACCCGCTGTCCCATGCGGGATGGCTGCATCGCCGCAAGCGAAGGACGCCAGGCGGAATTTCCAAACGCCAAGCGCAAGCGGGAACGCAAGGCGCGCGAGGCCACGCTGCTATTGGCGGAAAGACAGGGCGTGCAGGGCAGGGCCATCCTGCTGCAGCGCCGGCCGGCGGAGGGCATCTGGGGTGGCCTGTGGTCGCCACCGCAGTTCGAGGATGCCGCCGCCGCCTTGGACTGGGTGCGCGCCCAGCTCGGTGAGGCGGCCGGTGTGCCCCAGGCGCTCTCGCCCATCGATCATGCATTCACGCATTTCGACCTGCGCTTGCATCCCCTGCGGGTGCCGTGCGCGGGCGAGGATGGCGTACGCGAGGACGATTCCCGGCTTTGGTATACACTGGATGCCCCGCAACGAGTGGGCCTGCCGCAGCCCATCAAGGTGTTGCTGGATACCCTGCGGGATTCGTCGTTTTAGGATTCAGGAGCTGTCATGGCGCGGATGGTGAATTGCGTGTTGTTGAAGAAGGAGGCCGAGGGCCTCGATTACCAGCCGTACCCGGGCGAGCTTGGCAAGCGCCTCTTCGAGAATGTGTCCAAGGCCGCGTGGTCCCAATGGCTGGAACACCAGACCATGCTCATCAACGAAAATCGCCTCACGCCCATCGAGCCGAAGTCGCGTGCCTTCCTGGTGACGGAGATGGAGAAGTTCTTTTTTGGCAGTGGCTCGGAGAAGCCCAAGGACTTCAAGGCGCAGTAGGCGTTGGCACGCCGACGTCCTGTCGAGCGCGCGGCCGGCGCCGCCGCTTAATTGCCGCTTCGCAACCCGAGGATCTTGCGCGCCTGCGCGGGTGTGGCCACCGATGTGCCCAGCCGCTGGATGATCTCGACCGCACGCCGCACCAGGTCGGCATTGGCGGCAAGGGTGCCCTTGTCCAGGTAGAGGTTGTCCTCCAACCCTATGCGCACATTGCCGCCTAGCAGCACCGCCTGCGCCACCATCGGCATCTGCATGCGGCCGATGCCGAAGCCGCTCCAGCTTGCACCCGCCGGCAGCGCATCCACCATGGCCTGCATGCTGCGCGAATCGGCCGGCGCGCCCCACGGTATTCCCAGGCACACCTGGAACATCGGCGGCGCGTCGATGAGGCCCAGGCGGATGAGTTCGCGCGCCAGGCGCACATGGCCGAGCTCGAACACCTCGAGCTCGGGCTTCACGCCGAGTTGCTGGATGCGCTGCGCCATCACGCGCAGGTGCGCGGGCGTGTTGGCGAAGATTCCCTCGCCGAAATTCATGGTGCCGCAATCCAGGCTGCAGATGGGCGGGCGCAGCTCTTCCACATGCACCATGCGCTCCAACGGGCCGACGAAGTCGGTGCCCGCGCCGGGCTGCAGCGGATCGGATTCGCCGGGCATCCAATCACCGCCCATGCCGGTGGTGAGGTTCAGGATCACGTCCACGCCGGCATCGCGCACGCGCGCGGCCACTTCGCGATACAGCGCCGGGTCGCGCGAAGCGGCGCCGGTGGCGGGATGCCGCACGTGCACGTGTGCGATGGCGGCGCCGGCCTGCGCGGCGGCGATGCAGTCCGCTGCGATGGCGGCGGGAGTGACCGGTACCTTGGGGCTCTTGGCGGTGGTGTCGCCGCCGCCGGTGACGGCGCAGGTGATGATGACGTTGGGGTTCATGCAGGCAGAAAATCCAAGGGGGAATGATCGCCATCGCCGAACACAGAGTGTCCGCCGATGGTCCAGTAGCAGGCGATGAGCGAGGGGTCCTTGCTCATGGCGAATGCGGCAGCGCAAAGGGCCCGGTGGGATCGGGCTCGAGTAGTTCCAGGATGTTGCCGTCGGGATCTCGCGCGTACGTCGCGATCAGCACGCCCGGCACGGGTTGCGGCGGGCAATTGAAATGCACGCCCGCGGCGCGCAGGCGCTCGTATTCCGCGTGGATGTCTTTGACCGCCAGGCACACGTGCGTGACCCCTGCATCGCACACCGGCCGGTTCGCCTCATTGGGCTTGCCGGCAGGCGAGACGAACTCGAACAGTTCGAGAAAGGCATTGCCGGTCTTGAGCATCACCATGTTCACCGCCGAACCCTTCAGGCCATAGATGGCATCCGCGCCGGCATTGCCGGCCTGCCAATCCCAGCGCGCCACCACTTCCATGCCGATCAACCCGGAGTAGAACGCCACGGCACGCTCGAGGTTGGGCGTGGTGATGCTGGCGTGGTGGATGCCGGTGATCATGTCTCGTGATTCAAGCAGGCGTCGAGAGTTTCAAGCCGATGATACCGGCCAGGATCAGCGCAACGCTGATGAGTCGCGGCGCATTGGCCGGCTCGCCCAGCAGCACGATGCCCATGATCACCGTTCCCACGGCGCCGATTCCCACCCAGACGGCATAGGAGGTACCCACCGGGAGCGACTTCATCGCAACTCCCAATAGTCCCAGGCTGATGAACATGGCCAGCATCGTCCAGACCGTTGGCCACAGGCGCGTGAAACCGACGGAGTATTTCATGCCGATGGCCCAGGCGGTTTCGAACAAGCCTGCGATGACCAGGATGATCCACGTCATGCGTCTTCCTTCCCTTCGTTGCGTGACCAGCGGCGGATGTCGGCGGAGCCATACAGGCGATAGCCGGCAGCGGAGCGGCTCCGCGGCACGAGCAAGCCGAGCGATTCGTAGTAGAGCAGGGCAGTGCGCGACAAGCCCACCGCGCGGCCCAGCTGGCCGAGCGTGATGCGGGCGCTGGGCCGGCTGCTCATGGCGGCAGCGGCTCACGATCCGGAAGGACGAAGCCGGCGCGCGCCGCAGGTGAGCCCAGCCATTCAGGCGAGTAATGCCGGGCCAGGACACCGCGCGCGTCCCGCACGAACTCAGGATTGGCGGCGAGGAACGCCTCCCAATCCAAGCCGGGGGTCGCGCCGCCTGCCTGCGCCATCAGGCGCACCAAGGCGGTCGTGAGGGTGCAGTTGTATTTCTGCGGGACGCCGAGGTGGGTGGCCAGGCGGCGGATGGCCTCGCAGGTCTCCGCCACCGCCTGCGGCAGGGGACGGCGCTGCAGCAGCAGCCAGGCTGCGCGCAAGTGTCCGCGATGATCGAAGTCGCTGGGCGCGATGCTGGCGTCGAGGAAGGCGGCCAGGAATTGGTCATCGGTCATGGGTACCCGGTGTTGCATGTCGGCCTCCTGTTGGGGGCGCTCAGCTTCAACCCTACTATATTAGACAGGTCAAGTGGCCCGTCTCATTTGCGCGGGCCGGCCAGGCCCGGCCTGGGTCCCGGCCCGTCCTGGCCGCCCAGCCGCTCGTTGCCAGGATGTGCGGTGACTCACGGCCGAGGCGGTTGCCGGCGTGAGCGATGTGAGCAAGTCGGCGGTATGAACGGCTTTTGCGCTTATAGTGGCCGCTGGAGATTGCCGATGCGAAGGGATTCCACGCCGATGCGCAGCCTACGATCCGCCTTCCTGTGCCTGCTGACCGTTCTCGCCTCCGCCGCGCACGCGGCGGGCCATGATCTTCTGCCGTACCTGCCGGCCGCGAATTCGTTCGAGGCCGATTATGTGGTCATCGCCCCCGACCCTGCCTACGATGCCTTCGGGCAGAAGCTGCAGGCGGCCATGCGTGAGCATGCCGAGTGGTTGCGCGACTACACCGCCCAGCATCCGGGCCAAAGCCCCTTGCCCTATCACCCCAATTTCGGCGTGCCCAAGGATGTGTACTACAAGTATCAGAACCCGGTGAACCATTTCATCGAGTTGTCGCGACAGCGCGTGCGCGTCACCCAGCAGCGCAGCGGAACGCAGGTCAGGCTCTCGCTGCAGGGGCAGCAATTGCTGTTCGAGCGCCTCGACATCGACACCGCGGCACCCTCCGTGAAGACCACGCACGACCCACTGCCGTTCAGGGAAAGGCTCGAGCCCGGCAGGGCAACCATCCCGCCGGGCGCGCATGAAGGCCTCGCGTTCCTGTCGACGATCGAGACGATCAAGTCGCAGCGCATGCGCGAAAGCGTCTTCATCGGCAGGTTGACCGAGGGCTCGAAGTCCGGTGTGCTGCACTACGGGCTGGACACGCCCGGCAAGACCGCGCATTGCTACCTGACCTATCCGCTGCGGTAGTTGCGCATGTCCTTAGGCAAGGTCCTCCTTACCCTCCTGTGCGCAGTGCTGCTCGCGGGTGGCGGCGCGCTGCTCTGGTTGCTCAACACGGTCCGTTGGCAGGATGCCTATCAGGTGCTGGGCGTGGTGGAGCAAGGCCCACAGGGCATCGCCCAGGCCATGGCCGATGGCGATCCGCCGCAGGGACTGGAGCTCGGTGCGCGAGTGCATGCGCCGGGCACGCTCATGCGCATCCGCTACGAACAATTGGACGATACCGGCACCCCGGTGGCCACGCACGAAATCCGCGCGCTGGTGCCCGAGTTGCCGTTCGTCGGGAGCGATGCGCCCGGCACGGAACTCGACGAGCTGACCTGCCGTGAACGTTGCCGCCGGGAGCTCGCCGCCGCGAATGCGGTGGAGATCCTCCGGGGCGGCCGGGGCGGGCTCAGCGACGAGTGGCTGTTGCGCCTGCCGCTGGGCAAGACCTTCGATCTGGGAAAGAGCGACTTGAAGATCCAGGACATCGCCGAGGAGCAATGGCGGACCTATCCGGTCAAGCCGCTGCGCATCACCGCCCTGGCCGCGTGCAAGGCCACGGTGAAGGTCGGCACCGCCATGCACATCGAGTATTTCAAGTTTCCAGTGCCGCGCGCGCTGCGCACGACCAAGTGGTTGCAGGTCGAAGGTTGCGCGGAGATGATGAATGCCGGCCCCCTGCATGAAGAAGTCGGGGCGCCTGCGCCTGCGCCGCTGCCTGCGCCCGAACCGGCATTGCGCAAGTCCTGGCTGGATCGCGCCGATTGGGAAGCCGTGCGGCCGCAGCAGGAAGGCGGCCTGCGGTGGGCGGTGCTGATGGCCGATGAGGACTGGTTGGCCCGCCACGGCAAGCCACGGCTGTTCCATCTATTGCGCAGCTGCCAATTCAATGCGCAGACGCGTGAATGGGTATCCTTGCCACAGCCGGAGGGCGATGCGGAAATCACCCTGCAGACGAGCCTGCCGCGGGTGCAGCGCATCGCGTATCACTTCCCCAAGAAGAACGCGCTGTTCTTTGCCGAGTGGACGGAAACGGAAGATGGCGTGAACGGACCGGTGCACCGGATCCTGATTCCATCCGGCGCCGACTCTTGCCGCGAAGCAACTCCTGGCACGTTTGCCGAAGGTGAGGTCCTCGCCTGCGTTCCGAGCGGCGGGATTGCCGATCAGGTGTTGGTGCCCGATCCTGTCATGCACTGCGAGGCTTCGCGCTGAGCGGCGTTTCCGCGGAAACGCCGCTCAGCTACCACCAGGGTTCTTTCAGGACGCAGGTGCCGACGTCCTTCCAGCTCTTCGCGCCATCGAAGCGCAGGATTTTCGCGTTCTGGAGTTCGTCGGGATTCTCCGCCATGCGCATGTTGATCGCCATGCGGTCCTTGGGGCCGCTCGACTTCACCAGGCGCCACTGGATGACGCAGCCGCAGTGGCGGCAGTGGTCGAAGTAGAGCATGCGGCCACGCTTGTAGGGGACCAGCGTGCCGCGCTTGGCGCGGACCTTGACGTTCTGCTTGGAGAAATACGCCCAGCGCGCGCCGTAGCGGCGGCAGACGGAACAATTGCATTCGGTGAGTGCGCGCGGTTTGCGGGCGATTTCCACGGCAACCGCGCCGCAATGGCATGTCGCTTTCATGATGGCATGACCTCTCCAGATCTACGTTGCTGAAGATTTTACATGCTCGTCATGCCTGGCGCCCCGCTCGTGGCAACGCTCGGGTCTTGGCGCTGTCACAACCACATGGCTCATCCGTCTTATCCTGCATGACCGATCGCACTGCCACCTTCGAACCGCACCGCCGGAGGCTGCTCGGCGTGGCTTATCGCATGCTGGGCTCGCGCGCGGATGCGGAGGATGTGGTGCAGGATGCTTACCTGCGCTGGCATGGCGCTTCGCCCGAGGAACTGCGATCGCCGGAGGCCTGGCTGGTGACGGTCACCACGCGGCTGTCGATCGACGCGCTGCGCCGGGCGCAGGTGGAGCGCGAGGCCTACGTCGGCCCGTGGCTGCCGGAGCCACTGGTCGAGGCCGAGCCGCCTGCTGATGCCGCCACCGAGCTCGCCTCGAACCTGTCGGTCGCCTTCCTGGTGGTACTGGAGCGATTGGCGCCGGAGGAGCGCGCCGCTTTCCTGCTGCATGAGGTCTTCGACAGCGAGTATGGCGAGATCGCAGCCATCCTGGGCAAGACTGAGACCGCGTGCCGGCAGATCGTCAGCCGCGCACGCAAGCGCGTACGCGCCGATCGCCCGCGCGTGCAGGTGAACAAGGACGCCACGGCGAAGCTGCTGGCGCGATTCGCGCAGGCCATCAAGTCGCAGGACAAGGCGGCGTTGCTCGAGGTGCTCGCCACGGATGCCTCCTGGATATCGGATGGCGGCGGCCGGGCGAAGGCGGCGCTCAAGCCGATCCGCAGCGCCGAGCGCGTGGCGCGCTTCCTGCTGGGAGTGCTCGGCCGGCACGCGGAGCGCATCTTCTTCGAGCCGGTGACGGTGAACCGGGAGCCGGGGCTGTCCCTGCTGGTCGATGGCCGGCGTCTGGCCGTCATCTCTTTCCAGACCGACGGCTCACGCATCCTGGCGGCTTACTCGGTGCTCAATCCGGACAAGCTGCACGCCAGCGACACGCACTTGCAGTGACGCGCACGCGCAATCGCGCGGGCTGTCACAAACACTTCGCCCGATGCGTCTGATAAGCGTACCCCAACCAGCACACCCAACGGAGGTTGCATGACATCCCGAATCGACATTTCCAAGTTCAATCCCAAGGCCATGCAGGCGCTGATCGGCCTGGCGCAGATGGCAGAGCATGGCGGGCTGGATGCGAAGCTCGCGCACCTGGTCATGATGCGCGCGTCGCAGATCAACGGCTGCGCGTACTGCCTGGACATGCACAGCAAGGACGCACGCGCGGCCGGCGAGACCGAGCAGCGCTTGTACGGCCTGGATGCCTGGCGCGAGGCGCCGTATTACAGTGAGCGCGAGCGTGCGGCATTGGCGTGGACCGAGGCGGTGACGCTGGTGGCGGATACGCGCGTGCCGGATGAGGCGTTCGACGAGGTGAAGCGGCAATTCACGGATGCCGAGATCGGCAACCTGACGCTCGCCATCACCAGCATCAACACGTTCAACCGCTTGAACGTGGCGTTTCGCACGGAAGCGGGTGGCTATCGGCCGGGCATGTTTCGGAACGTGACCGCTGCGGCGGGTTGATCAGCTGGTATCCATCCAGGATCCGCGGGGCATGCTGTACGCACGCCCCGCGGACCTCGCTGCGACGTCCCTTGAGCACTATCCTGATCCAGTGAACGACATGACCGAGAACCCACTGGAGAAATGGCAGCGCCACGCCGTTCACGACACGCCGTTCACGAATCGAAGAGGTAATCCGTCACAAAACATAATCCACTGTCCCTTCGGACAGTGACGCTCCTTCGCTTGTCGCGGACAGTCGCCGCCGTCATCCCGCCGTTCATCGACGGGACGAACGGAACGAGTCAAGACAACCGGAGGATGTATGAAAGCAAGATGGCATTACCTTGGCGTGATGGTGGCGGTGGGCAGTGCGCTTGCCGGTTGTCATGACGGCAAGAGCAACAGCAGCGGTACCGACCCCAATCCCACTCCAGACCCCACCTACACTGTGTCAGGCACCGTCTCGGGCCTGACCGGCACGGGCCTGGTGCTCGACAACAATGGCGCGAGCCTGGACATTTCCAGTGACGGCAATTTCGCCTTCGCGGATGCGCTTGCGGCGGGCGCGTCCTACAACGTGACCGTGACCACGCAGCCCACCTCGCCCGATCAGATGTGCACCGTGGCCAATGGCTCCGGCGTGGCGAACGCCAACGTCAGCAACGTCGCGGTGACCTGCAGCGATGTGACCTACACGCTTGGCGGTACGGTCTCGGGACTCGCCGGCACGGGGCTCGTGCTGACGAGCAACGGCATCAACCTCCCGGTGTCCGCTGACGGCAGCTTCACCTTCGCCGATCCCCTCGCGGCGGGCGCCACCTATGATGTGACCGTGACTACGCAGCCCGGCATGCCTGCCCAGGTGTGCACGGTGGCCAATGCCACCGGCACCGCTGCAGCCGATGTCAGCAACGTCACCGTGACCTGCGCCACCACGCCACTCACCCTCAGCGGCAGCACGCCGGCCAGTGGCGCCGTCAACGTGGCGCGCGATGTCGTGCCCACGGTTACCTTTTCCGCGGCCCTGGACGGCGCCACGGTGCCGGCGAATCTCCTGTTCAAGCGGGGTACGCACACGGTTCCGGCCAGCGTCAGCACCAGCGTCGACACCGTGACGGTCACGCCGCAGGCGCCATTGTCGCTTTACACGACTTACAGCGTTTCCGCCAGCGCGGGGCTGTTGGGACAGTACGGCGAGCCCGTCACCCCTGATGCCGCCTCGTTCACCACGGTCGATGGCGTCTGGCATGGCGCGCAGATCGGCAAGGTAGGCGCTCCCAACACGAGCAATGTGGAGGTCGCCTTCACTTCCGATGGCAATGCCATTGCGGTCTGGTACGAATATGACGGTCCGCACACCAACCTCTGGGCGAATATCTACACCGTCGGCACCGGTTGGGGCACGGCGCAAGAACTGCAGGCCAGCAACAACGAAGATGAGGTGAGTCCCAAGATCGCAACGGATGCTCATGGCCACGCCGTGGTGGTCTGGTCGCAGAACACGGGCGTGCGCAGCGACATCTGGTCCAGCCGTTACACGGTGGGCAGTGGTTGGGGTAGTCCCACGCAGATCAGCTCTTCGAATGTGGGCACTGCGAATGACTCTCCCATGGTGGCGATGAACGCCAACGGCGATACCGCGATCGCCTGGGTCAATACCCAGGGCGGCCAGGCCGATGTGTGGGCGCGCTATCAGCCCGCCAACGCGGTCATGGACGCCGCCGCGCGCATCGAAAGCGCCGATGGCAACACCGGTGATGTCAAGCTGGTGATCGATGCCGCGGGCAATGCCACCGCGTTGTGGATGAACTATGACGCGATCAACAACACGATGGATCTGTGGTCCAACACGCATAGCGCGGGTTCGTGGGGCTCCGGTTCCACGGTGGAATCCTCGACCGATCCGGTATCCGAGTATTCCGTTGCCGTCGATGGCAACGGCGTGGTCATCGCCGGCTGGTCGCAGCAGCTCACCAACTCGAGCCAAGGCGTGTACACCAGCCGCTTCGATGCCGGCGCCGGATGGAGTTCGCCCACGCAGCACGACGCCACCGTGAACAGCGCCTCTTACTATCCCACCGTGGTCGCCGACGCGGACGGCAATGCCATGATCGTCTGGGGCCGGTACGATAACTCGGTGCGCCACTCCTATTCCCGCTACCAGAGCGCGGGTGGAAGCTGGACAGCGCAGGAGCTCACGCCATTCGATGTGCCGGCCGAATTGGCCTTCGATGCGAGCGGCAATGCGCTGGCGGTATATTCGTATCGCGTGACGCAGAACAACCAGGTCATCCAGTCCGCGCGGTTCACCCCGTCTGGCGGCTGGGAGACGCCCTTGGTCGTGACGCCCGGTAACTCGGTGTATGCCGAATACGCGGGTTTCGCCATCGACGCCTTCGGCGGTGCAGTGGCGGCGTGGATAGACTACGATCTGCTCGGCAATACCTCCAACATTGCAGGCAGCCGCTTCGACGATTCTCCGTTGATCCAGTAACGGCGGGCACACTCGCGGCCGGGCGCTGGCAACGGCGCCCGGCCGTTTTCTTTCTTGAGTAGGCTTTCCGCGGAAACGTGCGACCCGCGCAGAGGCGTCAGGCCGGGATCGAGCGGTGCGATTGCAGGCTGATCAATCCCAACGCCGCCGCCTTGGCCACCGCCTCGGTGCGGGTGGTGGTCGACAGCCGGCGGAAGGTTTCGCTCAGGTGATATTTGACGGTGCGCTCGGTGAGATGCAGCTGGTGCGCGATCTGGCGGGTGCCCAGGCCCACGGACGCCAACTGCAGCACGGTGATCTGCCGTTCGTTCAGGGCAGTCGCCTCCGGCGCTGCCACGGTGAACCACAGGCCGCCAGCCAGCAGGACTTCCAGTGCCTGCATCCATTCGGCGTGATCCATGGTCTTGGCGAGATGCCCCGCCAGTCCCGCGCGCCGGGCCTGGATGGTCAGGGACGGGTCCTGCGCGTCCGACATCAGCACGCGGCTGACGGTGGGCATGGCGGCGCCGATCTGTTGCAGCAGGGCGAGGCCGCTGATGGCGGCACCCAGCTGGAAGTCCGCGATGACCAGGGACCAAGATCCCGCCGCCTTGAGCCGCTCTATGGCCTGCGCCGGGGTGCGCGCCGCCAGGCAGCGCAAGCTGGGCGCGCGCCGTGCGAGCATGGACTGAAAACCCTCGATGTACAGAGGGTGATCGGCCACGATCATCATGTTCGTTTGAATCGGCATCCCTTGGCTCGCCGGCGCGCTTGGGGTCCTGCTGATTGTCGAGCGCAGCGCAGCCGCGGGGTAGGCCATGAATATGGCCTGCGGAGGGTCAGCCGAGGTCCAGCTTGCGCGCCTGGGTGGCGGCATAGACCGCTTCGCCACGGGAATTCACGGCGAGCTTGCGATAGATGGACTTCACGTAATTGCCCACGGTGAGCGGGGAAATGTCGAGTTCCCGCGCCGTCTCCTTGTAGCTCAAGCCGCGGGCGAACAATCTCAACAGCGCGATCTCGCGCTCGGTGAGCGCATCGCCATTCCCCGCCGTCGCCGCGGGTTTCGCGCCCGGAGGCTGGCGCAGGCGCTCCAGCAGAAACACCGCTGCCGCGGCGCTCAACGGCGCGCCTCCCTGCAGGGTGACGGCGATGCCCTCGAGGATCACGGCGGGTGTGCTGTCCTTCAAGAGATAGCCGTCCGCGCCTCCCTGCACGGCGTTGACCACGGTCTCGCGGTCGCCGAACAGCGTGAGCACCAGGACCTTCGCGGCGCTGCGCGCCTTGATGTCGGGAATCAGCTCGAGACCGCTGCCATCGGGCAGGCCGAGATCCACGAGGAACAGATCGGGGTGCATCTCGATCAAACGCCGGCCCGCCTGCAAGGTCGGCGCGACGCCCGCGATATCGAGCTCGGGCGAGGCGCTGACGAGCTCGATCAGCTGCTCGCGCATGGCGGGATCGTCCTCGACGATGGCGATACGCGCGGTGCCGCGGGCGTTGCCGGCCACGTCCGTCATGCGGTTTCCGCGCGGCTGCCGCCGAACAGGAGCCTCAACGCCACGCCCGGACCCGAGCGGTCGATGGTCAGGCGTCCACCGATGGCCGCGGCGCGCGACTCCATGTTCGAAAGGCCCCGCCCGGGGATGACCTCGGCCGGAAAGCCCACGCCGTCGTCGCGGATCATCACCTGGACCGGCAAGGACGCGTCCTCGCTCGGAGTGATCTCGATGGCGATCCGGGTGCATTGCGCATGGCGCAGCGCATTGCTCACGCCCTCCTGCAGGATGCGCAGGATGTGCAGCACCTCGCGCGGACCGCAGGCAGGCAGCCATTCGCGCGGCACGGGCTTGAAGTCGAGGGCAATGCCGGCCGCCTCCAGCCGCTTCGCGGCGCGCTGCTGGAAGGCTTCCAGCGCGCTCGCCAGCGAATCGGTGCCCGAATCCATGGAATCGATGAGCAGGCGGATTTCCTCGATCACGGTCTGCAACGATTCCACCACCTGGTCCGCCGGCAGCGCACCCCGGCGCGCGGCGAACAGCATCGAGGTCAGCTGGTGGCCGACGCCATCGTGCATGTCGCGCATCAGGCGCTGGCGCTCGGCCTGGTGGGCTTCACGGCGCACCAGGTCGCTCTCGCGCCGGTGAGTCTCCGCCAGCTCCGCCTCGCGTGCCTGCAGGCGCGCGCTGAGCAGGCGGTTGATCTCGTGTGTGGACTGGAACAGGCGGATGTTGCGCGCCAGGAACGCGACGACGAAGGCCAGCAGCAATATCGGCATGCCGCGCACCAGGTACCCGGCGGTCTTGTCCCACAGCAGTTCGCTGATCAGATCCGCCGCCACCAGGGTGATGCACAAGGCGAACACGGCGAATTCCCATACCCGGTCTTCACCGCTGCCGAACACGTGCCAGAGGAAACGCGCGATGGCGAGCGCGGACAAGGCAATGCCGAACCAATTGGCGAGGTCGGAGGCGTTGTCGAAGCCATCCGGCACGGGTTGACGCTGCAGCAGCCAGTAGGTGATGCCCATGCAGGTTGCATATACGAGCAGCAGGGCGCGGCCACTCCAGCGCACGGGCCGGCCCGTCCATTGATCCGAGAAATACAGCCACGCCGCCGGCAGCGCGTTGGTCAGCACGAAATAATAGAACATGCGCGCCGCGGCGGAGAATGGCGGATCCACCCAGAAGTAGAATTGTGTCAGCAGCGACCACGCGGATGCCAGGACCAGCAGGGACAAGGCAAAGGCGCGCTGCGACGATCGCATCAGCAGCACCAGCGCCACCACGGCGATCACCACGCCCACCGCAACACTGATGTACTCGAATTCCGTCAGGACGAAATTGCGGAATTTGAACAGCGGCCATGCAATCGCATAGTCAGCGAACAGTGGCTTGCCGACATCGAAGTACGGCATGGCCTGGCGCACCATGACGAAGTCCACGCGGTTTGCGCCGGGCCTGAAGAGGGCCGGCGGCAGGTAGATCACCCCCTTGACGTTCGCATCGTAGGTGGCATGCGGCATGGCCAAGCGGCCCGGCGCGTAGGCGATGCGACCGTTGACGTAGATATGGAGGTTGTCCGCCTGCGCCTGCGGCACCATGGCCACCCCGCCTTCGGGTACCTGCGGCATGGTCACGTTGAAACGCAGCGCGCGATAGCCCGGGCTGCAGCAACTCGACCACGGCAGTTCGGTCGGCGTGAATCTTGCCTGCTGCAGGGACGCGATATCGGGTGTGGAGAGCGTTGCTTCCTGGACATCGCTGAGTGCATACAGCGGTGGCATGGAAGGCGGGCTGTAGAGCAGGGGTCTTATCCCGAACCAGAAGACGGCCTGCACGAGTGCGGTCGCCAGCGCCAGCCGCAACAGCAGCGCGCGACGCGTTGCAGCGGCGCGGTGAGGTGTTGGTTGTTCTTCCGCCATGAACGCTCCGCAGGGCAGGGCCAGCGCCGCTTATCACACCATATTCATGGTCCCAACCCAACACCATGAATATGGTGCATCGTCGCTCGAGAGGGCTTCGCCAATCCCGCTTTCGCGTTCACTTATCCAGCGTGAACACCAACGAATACGACCGCCCGGGATAAGGCTGATAGCCACCGCCCTCATCCACCTGCCATCCCAGCTCACGAGTCACGTTGCGTGCGGTGACCCGCAGCGCCGCAGCGCCGCCGAACGCCGAGAACTGATAGCGCGCGCCGAGGTTCATCGTGGTTCGGGAGGGAAGGATGATGGAATTGTCCAGGTTTGCCGCGCGTCGGCCCGAATTCGAGATCGAGGCGTTGAGCGAGGCGCCTTTGATGGCCGGCAGCCGGTAATCCAGGTTCAATTCCACGACGCGATCCGATTGCGCGATCGCGAGCGCACCCGTGCCAGGCGCATCGGAAATGACGCGGGGACGGGAGAAGACGGCGCCGGCGAGTACGTGCAGCGCGGGAGTGGGGTCCGCGTTCACGGAGATCTCCACGCCGCGATGCCGCTGCTGCCCGAGCGTGGTGAACAGGCCGGTCGCATCCAGGCTGAAATACGGCTTGCGTACGTCGAACACACCGGCGATCACGGAGAGCGCCGCGCCTGGCGCGAAGCGCAGCCCCATGTCCCATTGGCGCGTGCGCGTGGCGGGCAGCGGGGCGCCGCGATTCGTCGCATTGGTCGGCGCAAGGCCCGAGTCCTCCAAGCCCTGCGTGTAGCTGGCGTACAGGCTGAGCGTACGATGCAGGGCGATGGAGCCATTCACGTAGGAACGCCAGGGGTGATCCGTACCGATCACCAACGGCAGGCCGGGTTCGTCCACTTCCTTGCGGTAGGACTCGCGCTGCAGGCCGGCGGACCATTCGCCACGATGCGACCAGGCGCCGTCGTAGGCCAACCCTGCGGCGATAAGCCGGCTGTGATCCCGGGTCCGCTCGGAGTAGGTGAACCTGGGCGCAGCGACATCGTCGGGATGCAGGATGCTCGTCACTCCCGCATCGAAGAAATCCTCGCCGTTGTAGATCGCCTTGACTTCGCGGCCGCGAATCAACGCCGTCAGGGAATGGCGCACCTGCGTGGAGGCGTGGCGCCATTGCAGGCGCACCTCCCCGGAGGTCGAAGCCTGCGATTGATCCGGATAGCCGATGAACCCGTGCCGCGCGCTGCCATCACGTTGCACGTCGGTGAAGAAGTCGTCGAATTGCGGGTAGGCGAAATTGGTGGAGCGAAACACACCGGCACGCAGCGTCCACTGCGGCGCGGCCTCCCAGTTCACGATGGCGCCGGTGGTGCTCAGGCGAATGGCGTCGTTGCTCCAGCGCTGGCCATAGAACCGCGGCCGCACCAGCGGCGGCGGTACGACATCATCGGAGTAGATGCGCGGCTGCGAACGTGAGTCGGTGACGCGTGCGTAATCGAGCAGGAACTTCACCGTCAGATTTTCCGACGGGCGCCACTGCGGCACCGCGCCGATGGTGAACTCCTTCTGGTTGTGCCCAGGGACGTCCGCGCTGATGCCATACGCCACGCCGATGGGAATGCGCAGGGACTCGATCGAGAATGGCAAGATGCCATCGACGTGCGCATACACGCCCTCGAAGGGCCCTGCGACGAGCGAGGTGGTGACGGAGCCGGGGCGTCCCCAGCCGCGCAGTGAGTAGTCGATGATCCCCGTCGGCGCGGGAAACGGATATTGGTGCGAACTCGGCCCTACCCGCACCACCAGGCCATCGATGAGATGATCGGAGGTCGAGCCCTGCTGGTCGAAATACAGGCCTTCGATGCGCAGGTTGCCGGCCGATTGCGGGCTGAAGCCGCGGATGTAGGATTCGTCGTAGATGCCGACGCTCTCCAGGCCCACGGTGGTGCCGAAGGCATCGTCCGCTTCGCGGGCCGCGTTGTCATCAGCATGCTGGGCCGCTGCCTGCCGGCAGGCCAGCAGGACAAGCACAGCAAAGACGCGTTTGGAGAATGGACTCCGCGCCGTCACTCTACGACCGGTAACGAGATGTATGACGCATTCTTCCCTGAATGCCACACTCGCTGCGTGGCTTTCCTAAAGTCGGACGGCTTCGCCTCGAAGATGCTCGGGACGAAGGTTTGTGGGTTGCGATCATACAGCGGAAACCAGCTCGACTGCACCTGCACCATCAGGCGGTGGCCGGGCAGGAACACGTGGTTCGTCGGCGGCAGCTTGAACTCGTAGGCAAGCGGCGCATTGGCCTTGATGGGCTTGGCCGTGGTGAACCCCTCCCGATAGCGGCCGCGCAGAATGTCCATGCTCACCGCGAGCTGGTAGCCGCCCATTTCCGGCTGCTGGTAGTACTCATCCGGGTACACATCGATGAGCTTCACCACCCAATCGCTGTCCGTGCCGCTGGTGGAGGCCACCAGGTGAACCAGTGGCTGGCCGCCGACGGTCATGGGTTCGGTGAGCACGGGCGAAGTGAAGGTGAGAACGTCCGTACGGCCTGAGGCTTCGCGTTGGTCGTCGGTGAGCCATTGCGCCCAGGTCTGGCCCGCGTCGTAGCCCACCGGTTGCACGGGACGTGAGCGGAAGGGCACGGGGCGCGCAGGATCTGACACATACTCGGTGAACGCCTCGCCGGCCGTGGGTGCATCGAAGGAGAGCTTGTTGCCGGCGGTGAGGTAGAGCGCGCGCGGCTTGTGCGCGCAGCCCTTGTCGCAGCTCACCGGCCATGAATTGAGCCGCTGCCAGTCGTTGGTGCCGGTCTGGAACGCCGTGACCGGCGCGATCTCGGCCGTGGGCGCGATGTCTTTCAAATACTGCGCCAGGTAGGGCCGCAGCACATGCTCACGCCAGAAGCGCGCCGTGTCGAAGCCGAAGCGCACATTACCCAAGGCACTGCCATCATCGATGCCCTGGCCGTGATACCACGGGCCAATGACGAGCTTCACCATGTCGCCCTTGGTGTCCTTGGGCTTGATGGCGTCGTACACGGCAATGGCGCCGTAGATGTCTTCCGCATCCCACAGGCTGTGCACCAGCATCACCGGCACTTTCAGCGGTTGGTTGGCGAGGATCCTGTCCACGGCCTGGTCCGACCAGAATGAATCGTACGCAGGGTGAGCGAGGATCTTGTTCCAGAAGCCGATCTGCGTGAGCCCGTGGCGGCGGCCAATCTCGCCCGCGGAACCTGCGCTCATGTATTGATCGTAGTCGTCGTGGAAGCTCGACCACCATTTCTCGGAGTTGTCGCGCGTGCCGGCCTGCTCGTAGATGTACGGCGCGTTGTTCTGACGGAAAGCGCCGTTGTGGAACCAGTCATCTCCCATCCAGCCGTCCACCATGGGGTTCATGGGCACGGAGACTTTCAATGCCGGGTGCGGATTGATCAGCGCCATCAACGGCTCGAAGCCATCGTAGGAAATGCCGATGGTGCCCACCTTGCCGTTGCTCTCCGGGACGTTCTTCACCAGCCAGTCGATGGTGTCGTAGGTGTCGGTGGAGTCATCCACGGGCGTGGGATTCTGCGGCCCGCTCAACGGGCGGTTCATGATGTAGTCGCCCTCGGAGTCGTACTTGCCGCGGATATCCTGCACCACGCGGATGTAGCCGTCTTCGAGGATCACGTCGGCGGGGTTGTCGTAGCCTTGCAGCATGGGCCCCAGGTGGCCGCTGTGCTTTTGGCCGGTCATGTCCTTGGCACCGTAGGGCGTGCGGGTGAGCAGCATGCCGGCGCGCTTGGTGCCCTTCGGCATGAGGATGACGGTGTAGAGCTTCACGCCATCGCGCATGGGGATCATGACCTCGCGCAGGGTGTAGTCCCAGGAGTCCGTGACGGGGGTGAGCTTGGCGGGCGTTTCGCTGGGGAAGTTGGGGTAGAGCGGTTTCTCGGCGTCAGCAGCCTGAGTTGCGGCGGCCCATGCCAAACACGCCAGTGTCACGATGCGCTTGATAGAACGGAGTTTCATGTGGATGGCGTCCTTTATCGTTGGATTCTTGCAGCGACACTCGCGGGGTGAAACTGTACGGATAGACAGTTCGACGGTCAATTTCGATTTCCTGCACGAACGATGAGAATCGCCGCGGCGATACCTTCGCGCCATTATCGCGCACAACCGTCCTGCGATTCTGCTTCGTTGAGCCGCCGGAGGACGGGATGACGCCGATTTGCTAGGCTCGCCGGGAGGTTCCAACCACCATGACATTCTCCGGCTCTGCCGTGGCCGACGTGTTCGCCGCCTACGAGCAACGCAATGCTTCCGAGCGCATCAAGGCCACTGCCCTTGGCAAGGAGATGTTCGCGCGACGCGATGAATTCCTGCTGCCGGTGGGACCGGAGGTGGGCTGGTTCCTGCACAGCCTGATCCTCGCACGGCGGCCCGCGCGCGTGCTCGAGCTGGGCACGAGCTATGGCTACTCCACGCTGTTCCTCGCCGATGCCGCACATCAAGTGGGCGCCCGCTTGATCACGATGGAATTGGCGGACTACAAACAGGCCGAAGCGCGCGCCAACATCACCCGGGCCGGCCTTGCAGGATCCGTGGACTTCAGGCTCGGTGATGCGATCAAAATGATTGAAGCCGATCCCGGTCCGTTCGATTTCGTACTGCTCGACATCTGGAAGGAACTGTACGTCCCGTGCCTTGACGCGTTTTATCCGAAGCTGTCGGCGGAAGGCATCGTGGCGGCGGACAACATGATCGAGCCAGTTCAGGCGCGCGACAGCGCGCGGGCTTATCGAGCCGCATTGCGCACGCGCGATGATCTGCATACGGCGCTGCTGCCTATCGGGCAGGGCATCGAATTGTCGGTGCGTTGGCCCGCCGGCAGCACCAAGCTGTAGCGCGACCGGTCGCTCAAGTCGAATCTGCCTCGAGATCAGCTGTAAACCCGATCGGGCGGGATCTTGGCGCCGGAGCAGGAGCTGCAAGTTGTCGAATCGCCTCGACCAATTCTCCGATGACTTGATCATGTGAATCGACGCGCTTGGACAGGTCCTCGATGAGCTTCATCAATTCCCCGCTGATGAGCCCCGCTCGGCGCAACCTGACGAACGCTCGCATGATCGAAATGTTCACCTTGATTGCAGTAGGGCCATGCAAGATGCTGGAAGGCATGGCGACGCCCTGCTCCGTAAAGGCATGCGGGCGGAAGCGTCGACCGCCATGGCGTGTGCCCAAACTTGAGGTCACAAATTGTGACCTCAAGACGGTAACCTCCTGATTAGTAAGTTGAAAAGCGAAGTCCGCGGGGAATCAATCCCGGTTGCGTCGCATCGCCTGCAAGAGCACTTTCGTCTCAACGCCGTAAAGCAGGGCGAGATCGGAGTCCAACAGCACTGATAGCCCTCGAATCGTAACGATCCGGGACTCCAAATTTTCGGCGGTCGCAAGCCTGCGCATGATTGCGGTAGTGTCCACCCAGGCTGTGGGGAAATCAGCGCTACAATCTGGCCACATCAACCAATTACTCGAAAACTTCTAAATGCTGAACGAAGCCCGCCTTCTCCTATTAGTCCTCGTCATCCTTGCTCTCTGGTACATCGCCCGCTGGTTTGCGCTCGAACGCACCGCCCGCACCGAGAGCACCCGCATCCCCGGTCCGATCGACCTTCTCATCGGCTTCGTCTTCAACTTCTTCGATGCGCTCGGCATCGGCAACTTCGCCACCACCACCGCGGCGTTCAAGTTCCGCCGCCAGCCCGCGGACGAACTCGTTCCTGGCACGCTTAACGTCGGCTATGCATTGCCGACCGTCACCGAAGCACTGATCTTCATCGCCGCGATCACCGTCGAGCCCATCACGCTAGTCTCGATGATCGGCTCGGCCCTGCTCGGCGCCACCTTCGGCGTCGGCATCGTCAACCGCTTGCCGCGCCGCGCCATCCAGATCGGCATGGGCACGGCGCTGCTGATTGCCGGCGCGTTGTTGCTGGCCACCAATCTCGACCTGATGCCGGGCGGCGGCGATGCCAGTGGCTTGACAGGCTGGCGCCTGGTCGTGGCAATCGCGGTGAATTTTCTGCTGGGCGCGCTCAACACGCTCGGGATTGGCCTGTACGCGCCATGCCTCATCCTGTGCACGCTGCTCGGCATGAGCACGCTCGCGGCCTTCCCCATCATGATGGGTTCCTGCGCCTACCTCATGCCCACGGCCGGCGTGCGCTTCATCAAGGCGAATCGCTACAGCGTGCGCTCGGCGCTGGGCCTCACGCTCGGCGGCATTCCCGGCGTGCTGGTGGCGGCTTACGTCGTGAAGTCGCTGCCGCTGCTGTGGTTGCGTTGGCTGGTGCTGGTGGTGGTGACCTACGCGGCGGTGCTGATGTTGATCTCGGCGCGGCGGCGGGCCGAGGCGCAATCGGCGGGCGCCGCGGCTTGAGAATGGCGGCGTCCGGCTCGCCATTCGTATGAGAAATGGAGGGGCATGCGGGGGGAAGAGAATGAAGCCTTTGTTTGGGCACATCGGCGGTTGGACACTGGTGCTGTTGCTGGGCGCGCTGCCGGCGATGGCCGCACCCCAGGAGATGCCGCGCTGGCTGATGATGGTGGCGACGCGATGCACCGATGCTGCGCGCGAAGCCGAATTCAACGACTGGTACGATCGCATCGACGTGCCGGACGTGCTCGAAGTCCCCGGCTACCAGCGGGCGCGACGGGGCGAACTCGTCGATCGCGCGGTGCCGGCGCAGTCACCGCTTCCCACGATCGGGCAGTACGTCGCGCTGTACAACATCGACAGCCGTGCCATCGACAAGACCATCATCGACATGCTGATGATGGCGCGCCGCATGGACGAACGCGGTCGGGGCACGCCGCTGATCCGCGTCACCGAGCGCGCCTACTATCGCGAATACGCACCGCTCCGTGCCGCACCCGGCAAATCCAAGCCGTCCGGCGGACTGTATGTGTTCGTGGAGCGCGTCGACTGCTGTGCAACGCCTGCGGCGACCCGGGCCTTCGACGCCTGGTACGATCGCGAGCACATCGGCGGTGCATTGCGCCGGACGGCGGTGCTCAGCGCCACGCGTTACGAACTGTATCGCATCCTCATGACCGAACCGCAGGCGGGCTCGCGCTTCCTGACGTTGTACGAGATGTCCGCTTCGACCCCGGCTGCGGCGCAACTCGAGGCGGACGCGCTGCGAGCCGATGTGTTGAAGCGTGTACCGGCCGATGAGTGGACGACGCAGCGGAGCCTGTTGTTCCGGCAGCGGCTGGATGCCGCGCGGCCTGGGCGACCGTAATTTTGAGAAGGGTCGCCGACGGAGCGCAACGCCGTAGAATCAGCGCAGCGAGAACCGCAGCTGCGCGAAAAATGCACGCCCCAGCAACCGGTAAGTGGCGGCGTCGGTATTGGGCCCGTTCGCCTGATTGATGAAGGGCGGGTCTTCGTCCGTCAGATTCGTCCCCCCCGGCGCAGCGTCACCGCCGGCGCAAGCCTTGCGCCCGGGCGTTTCCCCCGTCTGGAGGGCCATGCACCGCAGTCCGATCTACGAGCCGCGGCAGCAGGGCCCGTCCATGAGATCCCTGCCGCCGCGAAGATCGATGCGTCAGTTACGCCCGGAGCGCGCGCTCACATAGATATCGCCATCGCGCCCGAAGTACAGCCGCTTGCCATCCGCCGACAGTGTCGCGCGTTGCTCGTTGCCGGGCGTGTTGATCGCTTCCAGGTTCTTTGGCGTGGACCACGGCCCGAGCGGACCCCATGCCCGTGAGATGTACACATCCTGCCCACCCTTGAAAGGCTGGTTGTTCCCCCAGGTGAGGCGGTTTGAACTGAACACGATCTCGAAGCTGCCATCCTTGCGCTCACGCACGTTGGGCATGATGTCCTCGAAGGTCGTGCTCAGTTCCTTGATCACCTTGCCGGGGCCGAAGGTGCCATCCGGCCGCATCTGGCTCATATAGATGTCCTGGCTGCCGCTGCCACCGTTGCTCGAGTAGAACAGGAAGGTGCCGTACCAGGTCTCCACCAGCGACGGACTGCGCTCTGGACCTGCTGAGTTCGGCCCACCATCCTGCGCGCAGGCCAGCATGGTGGGTGTGGTCCAGCCGCCGGCAGGGCTCTGGCGGGACAGATAGATGTCACCGCCGCCGCAGGGCGGGTTCACGGTGCCGTTGTCGAGCCGGTCGGAGACGAAGAACAGCCAGCGGCCCCGGGCGGGCGTCGGGCAAAAATCGTTGGCCCCGGTGTTGATGGGTTCGCCGATGTTGCGCGGCGCCTGCCAGGGTGAGTTGATCGAATCGCGGTCCGCTACGTAGACGTCATTGCCGACATTGCCGGCGACGCCGCCTGGACGGGCGGAGGCGAACAACAGGCTGAGGCCGTCCGGGGATTCGATGGGGCAGCCGTCTGGTTGGGGGGAGTTCACCGCAGTCACGGCAACCGCCTTGCTCACCGAGGTCAGGTTCACGGCGGAGCGGTCGTCGCTGGACAGCGCTTGCATTGACATCATCGAGGCAGCCGCGCCGAGCAGCACGGCCGGGGCATGTTTCCTGGGGCTCATCGTCATACTCCGTTCATTTTGTTGGGGAGGGGAGGGACGCCCTGACCGTAGAACGTCTCGCCCCCTTGGCACAATGAACTGCGCATGACGCGCACATGACGCGGCATGACGGGAAGAATCGAAGGCCTCCGGTGTATGCTCGGCGTACCAAGACGATGGATGCAGGGGACGCGCCCACTCATGGATGCCCTGGCCGACATTCACTTCGATGGCTGGACGCTGCGGCGGCAGCCGCGTGAGCTGCGGCGCGAGCAGTCACGGCCATCGCGCCTGAACGGGAGGCCGCCTCCGCCGAGATAGCGTGGGCGAAGGCCGATACGTCGGGCTTCTGATTTCCAATCGACAGGTGGGCCCATTCAGGATCGAATTACGAAGCATCGCTGCCGAAAAGGAAAATCCGGCAGCCTTCACCGCAAGCCAGTCTGAGCCGGCTGGACCGGTGCGCGACCTTAGTGTGCGGCCCCGCCGATCATCTCGCGGATCTGCTTCACCGCGTACTCGATCTTCATGTCCATGTATTTCTTGCCCAGCGCCACGCTGGACTTGCGCGCATCGCCGAAGATGCCGTTGTTCGGGGTGTTCGGGCCTTTCACCGGCTTGCCGTCGACGACCGGGGTACCCACCGCCGTCTTGAGCAGGTCCTTGCGTACCCAGGTGCCGTCGGTGTCGAGATACATCATCTCGGAGGTATCCGAAATGCCGCCATGCAGATCAAGCGGCAGGCCCTGCTTGGCCATGTAGGCCTCGAAATCATCGCTCGCCGCCGTGTACACGCGATCGCAGTAGTACACGTGGATGCCCTGCGGTGAGTACTTGTCGTTCAACTTCTTGGCGACCGCCGCATATACCTCCGGCTGGCCGCCACCGTGATCGCCCATCAGCACCACGTTCTTGAAACCGGTGACGATGGCTTGTTCGGTGAGACGCTCCAGGATCGCGCCCAGCAGGTCATCCGTGAGGCCAATGGTGCCGGGCAGTTCCGCGCTGGCGTTGTTCGGCGTGTAGGGCAGCACCGGAAGATAGATGGCATTCCCAAGTTCCCGCGCGATGGCCTCGACCGTGGCGCGGCCAATGAGATTGTGCCCGCCGTTGGCATTTTGGGGGCCGCGCTGCTCGGTACCGCCGGTGTATATCAAGGCGGTGGTGCGGCCGGCAGCAAGCGCCTCCTTCACCTCGACCCAAGTCATTCTTTCGAATTCGACTTGCTGCTTGGCAGCCGCATGTGCCGCCAACGTGGTTCCGGAAACGGCCAGGCCGATGATCGTCGTCAGTATGAGTTTGCGCATGCGCCGATTCTCAGTCCGGGCACACGCCAACGCAACCCTTCAATCTATTGATCCGTACCGCAACCTCAACTCTCAACCTCCTCTGCTACCGCCGGCGAGACACCTCCCTCACGTTTCCGCGGAAACGTCGAATCGCATCCGCCCAAATGCCACCACATCGCCCGAGGAACGATGTAACGCTGCGCGATGCGCGCAGACCGCAAGCGTTGCGACTCCAGATTTAATGGATGCCCGTGGCGTAGCCATGCGCTGACTGTACGAATCCACAGTAATCAGTTCAATCGCCATTTCTACCGGGAACACCCAGAAATGCGATGAGCCCGCGATCAATCCTGACTCGACACCATCCCATCGAAGCGAGCAAACGCTCGCTCGCTCACGTCACCCGCTCCAACACCTTCACATCCACCGCCGCGCGAATTTCAAATCCCAGCGACTCGTACAAGCGAATGGCCGGCTCATTGCTCATCCAGGCATGCAGGAATGGTTGCTCGCCCCGAGCCTGGATCCGCGCCGTCACCGTCGCCGACAGGCGGCGCGCCAAGCCCTTTCCGCGGAAATCCGGATGCGTGCACACGCCGCTGACCTCCGTGAACCCGGGAAAGGAAAACCGCTCGCCCGCCATGGCAGCGAGCCGTCCACCGATGCGAACGCCGAGGAACCGCCCCATCACATGCGTGCGGGAGAGAAAGGGGCCGGGCTCGGTCAGGGTGGCCAGCGGCAACATCTCCGGCGCATCCGTATCGGTGAGCGGCACGATTTCCGCGGAAACGTCCGGCGACACCGGGGCGGTGGCGACCATCTGCACCCCGGTGGCAGCCTTGAGTACCCCAAAGCCATCCGGCACGACGATCATCGGAACCTGCAGGACGAAGACCTTCTCGCCCGGATTCACCAGGTTCCGCACCGCAGCGTGAGCCTCGGCGGAGTCATCCCGCGCGGACGCGAACAGGTTGACGTCCGGGGCGTACCGCCGCGCGCGCCCATCGCCGAGCGAAAGCGCTGCATGCCGCGTGGCCAACGCCGCCCATACCGGCCGATCAAGCACGGCTTCTTCCCCGGGCAGCAATGGCCCGACGCCGCAAAGGCGCCTCAGCCAGCGCCGCCTCCAATGCGGATACTTGATCCAGCAGCGACCGAGCCCCCTGTCCGCACGCGTCTTTGACGGCAGCTTCGATCTGCACCCAAGCCGTGCGCTTCGCCAGCGCCACGAGCTGGGCGCCTTCCTTGGTCAGGCTGATCGGGCGCACGCGCCGGTCTTCACGGGTCGGCTCCGCCGCCACCAGCCGTTCCACGAAATGGCTTTTCGGATCAGCCCGCGCTGCGGGCCGGCAGTTGCTGCGCATCCGCCGTTCTTGCGGCGCTCGTCACGAGCAGGGTTCCGAGTCCCACGAGGAACAGGGAGATGAACGGCTGGAACGGGTAATACGGCAGCCAGCGCTCGAGCGTGGCCGACCAGGCGGGTGAGGTCAGGAGCGTGGATACCGGCGCCTGCCAATGCAGGCCCGTCGCCGCCACAACCGCGCCAGCGCTGATCAACGTGATGCCCGCCGCCTTGATCGCGGGCGGCGCGCCTTCGTGCATCGCCTTGACGCGCGCTTGCTGGCGCTTCTTGCCCCAGGCGGCAATCCTCAAGGCGAACGCCGCGAAGCCGGTCCAATAGAACACATGATCGAGGACTTGCGGATTCTTGTAGTAGAAGAGGTTCCACCAGTACACGCTGAAGGCGTACGCCCACAGGAAATAGACCCCGCTGGTGTGCAGCAACTTCCATTGCTTGCTCGTCAGGTATTGGCGCGTCTTCTGGAATGATGTCGCCACCAGCGCCGCGAGGAACAGATAGCCGGTGCTGCCTTCGAGCTCGTCCCTGACGGCGAAGATATCCGTGTAGTAATAGTCGCGGTGAAAGAATGACACGATGAAGATGAAGAGGCCCTGCCAGGCCATCGCCACGGCAAAGGCCAACCCGATGTATTTGCGGTTCCGCAGCAACCACATCGGCAGCGGCCCGGGGAACAATACCTGCAACGCGGACGTGGCCGTCACCACGAATATCAGCGGCGTCGCCCAGCGCACGGAAAAAACGATCATCTCGCGCACGCCTTCGACCCCGGAGATGCCGGCTCGCAGCGCGGCGAGCGCAATGACCGCCGACATCGGCACGGACAGGAGAAAGAACAACCGCCATTCGTTGAGGGCCTTGGCCTTGAGGAATCGAGAGGTGGATGGCGTCATCGTTGCCTGCGCTTCTCGAGCTGGGAGTGAAGCAGGAACGACCCGAGCATGCCCGCGGCCAACAGGACGACCGACAGCTTGCCGCGGTGGGGCGTCTGCGCGTTCCAGACACCCCGGTCGTGCAGCCAGAAAAATGCGTACATGGATGCCATCCAGGGTGCTGATGCCAGGGCGGCAGCAAGCACCCGGCGCGCCGGCACCTTCAGCCAGTTGAGCATGCCCGGATAGTATCACCGGCGGCTGGCGGTTCTTCTTGGCCTATCGGGCAGGCAGACGGTTGCGCTGCACGATGGCACCATTGCAGCATCGGAGCACCCTAATGTCTGAAAACTGGACCCGCCGCGACTTTCTCGGTGGCACCGCTTTGCTGGTCGCCGCAGGACTCACACCCCGGGCGCAGCTGCTTGCCCAGGGTACTCGCTACTATCCGCCGGCCCTGGGCGGCATGCGCGGCAGCCATCCGGGCTCTTTCGAGATCGCGCATGAAGTCAGCCGCGGCGGCAAGGCCTATGACATCTCCGGCCTGCCGGTCGAGGAAAACTTCGACCTCGTCGTGGTGGGCGGCGGACTCAGCGGCCTGGCGGCTGCCTGGTTTTTTCGCGAGGCTCGCGGTGCCTCCGCCCGCATCCTCATCCTCGACAATCACGATGATTTCGGCGGGCACGCCAAACGCAACGAATTCCGGGTCGGGGAGCGGCTGCTGATCGGCTACGGCGGCACGGAGTGCATCCAGTCCCCCAAGGCCTTGTTCAGCCGGCCCGTCAGGCGCCTGTACCGCTCCCTCGGCATTCGCACGCAGCGATTCGAGACGGCCTACGATCAGAGCTTGTATGCCTCGCGCGGAATGGGCCAAGGCGCCTTCTTCGATCGCGAAACCTTCGGCATCGACCGTCTGGTGGCCGGCACCCCGGTGATCACCGGCGGTGATTCGCCCCCGGGCCAGGCGATGCCCCGGGCAACGGCTGACGCGGTGGCCGAGTTTCCGATGTCCGAGGACGCGAGGCGGCGGCTCATCGCCTTTTTCGACCATCCCAAGGATTACCTCGAGGGAAAGAGCAGGGCGGAGAAGCTCGCGTACTTGAGCAGGATCAGCTACCGCGATTACCTGCGAAAGGATGCAGGGCTTGGCGATGAGGCGGTGAAGTTCATGGAGGCTGCGACCACGGCGTTGCTGGCGATGCGCCCGGACATCGTCCCCGCGCTCGAGGCGCTCGGGTCGCACTATCCGGGATTCAGCGGCCTGGGATTGTCGGACCACCGGGATGCCGTCTACGACGAACCCTACATTTATCATTTTCCGGATGGCAACGCCTCGGTCGCGCGCTTGCTGGTACGGAGCCTGATCCCGGGTGTGGCGCCGGGCAACACCATGGACGATGTCGTGCTGGCGGATTTCGATTACGCCAGACTCGATGTGGCCGGTGCGCCGATCCGCCTGCGCCTCAACAGCACCGCCGTGTCCGTGGTGAATGCGCCGGATTCGGCAGCGGGCGTGGCCATCGGCTACGTGCGCGCCGGCAACCTGCACCGGGTGAAGGCGAAGCACTGCGTGCTCGCCTGCTACAACATGATGATCCCGCACCTCATGCCTGAGCTGCCCACGGAACAGAAGCTGGCGCTGGCCCGCAGCGTCAAGATGCCCCTCGTCTACGTCAACGTGGTCGCCCGCAATTGGCAGGCGTTCGCCAAGGCCGGTGTGTCGCAGATCGTCAGTCCCGGCGCGTTCTATTCGAACACGAAGCTGGACTTCCCCGTGTCACTCGGCGGGTACCGGTTTTCCCGCGATCCCAGCGAGCCCATCGTGATCCACATGGAGAACATGCCGCTCACACCCAATCAGGGTTTGTCCAACGTCCAGCAATTCCAGCTGGGCAGGCAGAAGATCATGAATACGCCGTTCGAGGAGTATGAGCGGCAGGTGGTGGATCAGCTGGATCGCATGCTGGGCGCGGCCGGCTTCCAGGCGGCGCGGGACATCGCCGCCATCACCGTCAATCGCTGGCCCCATGGCTATGCCTACGGCGAGAACTCCTTGTTCGATCCGCAGACCCCGGGTCCCGCCGTGTACGAGGTGGCGCGCCGCCGCGCCGGCAATGTCTCCATCGCCAACTCCGATTCCGCCTGGTACGCCGATTCGAGCGTGGCCATCGACCAGGCCTGGCGGGCGGTGAGCGAGCTGACCGGTCGTCGCTCCTCTTAGCCCCCGCAGCGCTCGTCGCACGATTGCACTATAGTGGCGCCATCAGGATCGCCGGGCCGCTGCGCGCCCGAGGTGCAGCGATCCTGCCTGCCGATGTCCCGAATGGATGGCAAGGGGGGTCAAGGGGTGGGTTCAGCCGCATTCGTGCAAAGCTATTTCGACGCCTGGAATCAGCGCGACCCGGTGGCGGTGGCCGATCACCTGGCCAACGATGGCACGTTCTGCGATGTGCCGCACCGCACCGTCCATTCGCACGATGAATTGATCGTCAACCTGGGCGAGTACTTTTCCGTCCATCGGCATCAGTACGAACTCATCGGCGATGTCATCGAAGGCCCCAATACCATCGCCTTCCAGTATCGGATGTTTCCGCCGGCGTGGCTGCGCCAGGGCGGCTCCGTCCCGACCGTCCATGGGGCCGAGTTCCTGTCATTGCGTGGCGATGCCGCCATGACCATCCACGACTACTACACCCCCGCGGTGGCAGGTGCCGTTGCGCCGGCGCCGCTGCCGGGCGCGGCGGTCAAGTATGCGAAGTCGCGCCTGAGCGATGCGCAACTCGCCGCCTACAAGCAGCGGTTGAACGATGTGATGACCTCACAACAGGCCTACCTGCAGCCGGAGCTGACGCTGCAGATGCTGGCGAGAACCGTCAATTGCTCGGTCCATCACCTTTCGCAGGTGATCAATGCCGGGTTCGGCAAGAGCTTCTTTGATTTCCTCAACCAGTACCGGGTGGAGCACGCCAAGGCGCTGCTGTCGGACTGCGAGGCCCCCAGCGCGGTTCTCAATGTGGCCTTCGCAGTGGGATTCAGCTCCAACTCCGCCTTCTACGCGGCGTTCAAGAAGCATGTCGGCCAGACGCCCGCCCGCTATCGACGGGCCGTGCGCTGCTGACGCGCCATCGGCAGCACTTGACGCTACGGCCCCTTGCCCCAGGTGATGTCGTACTTCTGATCGAACATCACGTACATCAGGCAATCATGCGCGCCCGTGCAGGTGAACTGATGCGCCACCTTGCCCGGCATCATCGCGTAGCCGCCGTTCTGCAGCGCGGACGGTTTCATGCCCTGCATCTCGGTCATCACCTTGCCGCGGGTCACGATGAGCTGCTCCGCGGCCGTGTGAAAATGCCAGGGCACGAGGCAGCCCGGCGCCGCTTTCAGCAGAAACGTCGAGGGACCGGTCTCGGGATTGCCGCTGGCGAGCGCGGATTGCAGGCACTTCACGTCCTGGTCCGGATCGAACTTGGCGCTCTCCTGGGTCAGCATCACCCCGTGGCTGGCGTCTGAGGCGAGAGCGGCCCAAGCCGCCAGGCCGAACGAGATCGACATGCCGATGCTGCGAATCCACGTGTAGGTTTGCATTTGTCGCTCCGCAGAAGTGTTCCCTGACCTATCCTCGCATACCCGTATCTCGATCGAGAAACTTCGTTATTGAAGAAAACGGCGATAACCTTTAATTAGCTGCTTTCCAATTTAACTGTCTTTAATACCAGGTGCTCATGTGAAGCGCTTCGCCGGGTGAGTTCGGCAACTGCATTATTCTGACCTCGATGCTGTGCGAGAATCAGGAGATGTCGAGCGTTGGATTGAGTTCATCGCTGGGCAAAGCCCGTCGGCGGTCGGCCGCGCTTACCGAGAGACCATGGGTGCGAGTCGAGGACCCTAACCAGGGAGCAGTGTCACCATGGCCTTGAATCGCAGAACCTTCTTTGAAACGGCAATCGCCGCCGTGACGGTCGGGCGCTCAGCGTTGGCGGCGCAACCGGCGGCACTAGGGTACTTCGCGCCGGCCGAAGAGTCAGCTCACGCGCGTACGTGGATGTGCTGGCCGTCGAACCCATCGATCTACGGGGAGCCGGCCGCATATTTCGAGAGTGTTCAAGAAGCGCTGGGCAGGCTCGCGGCGGCGATCGCCCAACACGAGCCTGTTTCGATGTTGGCGGCCGCCAAACACCAGGCGCTGGCCGCGCGACTGTGCGGTTCCAAGGTCACATTGGTCGATATTCAGACGGACGATATGTGGGCACGGGATTCGGGGCCGGTTTTTCTCCGGAGCGGTGCCGGTAAAGCGGCGATATTGGATCTGAATTTCAATGGATGGGGTGGCAAGCAGGTGCATCGGTGGGATCGGCAGATCTCCTCGTCCATCGCCCAACTGACGGGCTGTGCCTATATCAAGTCCGCGCTGACTGGCGAGGGGGGGGCATCGAATACGATGGCGATGGCACGCTCATTCTCACCGAGAGTTGCTGGGTGAATGACAATCGCAATCCCGGATGGTCGCGAGAGAAGATCGAACGGGAGCTCAAGGCGGGTCTCGGCGTCCAGAAGGTCATCTGGTTGCCGGGCGTGCGAGGCAAGGACATTACCGATGGCCACATCGATGGCATGGTGCGGATCGTGCGGCCCGGGGTTCTCATTCTGGGGACCCGTCCGGGAGATAAGACTTCCGAATGGGCCCTGGCCCGTGCAGAAGCGAAAAGAATTCTCTCCGCGGCCACCGATGCGAGGAGCCGACGTTTCCAAATCGTGGAGATTCCCCGCGCCGAGCAGGTGCGTTCTACCCGCGAAGGCTTCTTTTCCGGATACGCCAACTACTACGTCGGGAATGGCGCGGTGTACACGCCGCAGTTCGGAGATGCGACAACGGACGCTCACGCGGTGGCGACACTGACCCGGCTATTCCCCACGAGGACCGTTGTGTCCTTGGACGTCGATCGCATCTATGAAAATGGCGGCGGAATCCATTGTGTGACGCAGCAGCAACCCTTGGTTTAGCGCAGAATGGCCCGCCCGCCTGACCGAGGCAAAGCCTAAACGCGTTGAGGTCGGGTAATTGCACGCTCGATCCTCCTTGGCCCAAGTCCTCGACAACACATGGCACCCGCTCCCAGCATCAAGCAACTCCACGCCGAGGCACAGCGCGCCGCTCGCCTCCGGCGTGAACAGACGGGAGCGCCGCCGCACGCCGTGGCACATGTGCGGCGCGGCATTGCGCAGCGGTTTGCCCAGTTTCGCACTGCGGGAGCCGGCGCCTTCGTGGCGTTCCTGGCCGTGCTCGGCCCCGGTCTCCTCGCTGGGCTGTCCGACGATGATCCGGCCGGCATCACCACCTATTCCGTGCTCGGCACCGATCACGGTTACCGGTTGCTGTGGATCATCCCGGCCTCGACCGCTCTGCTCGTGCTGTTCCATCTGCTGGCCGTGCGCATCGGCGCCGGCAGCGGCAAGGGCTTCGTGGGCGTCATCCGCGACCGATGGGGGCGCGGATGGGGGTATGGCGCCGTCATCGGCTTGCTGTTCGCGAACTTCGGCACCATCTGCGCCGAGTACGCGGGCATCTCGGCGGCCGGGTCCTTGGTCGGCATGCCCTCCTGGATCAGCGCACCGATTGCCGGCGTGCTCATATCGCTGATTGTCGTGCTCGGCTCGTTTCACCGCGTGGAAGGCATCCTGCTGGTGGTGTCCTCGACGCTGGCGTTCTACATCGTCGATGGCATCGTGGCGGCGCCCGACTGGTCGCAGGTCTGGCACGGCGCGCTGGTGCCGTCGATGCCGGTGGACGAGCAGGGCTGGATCGCGATCGCAGCGACGCTCGGCACCACGCTCGCGCCCTGGGGGCTCGCGTTCATCCAGTCGTACGCGGTGGACAAGAAAATCACGGTGGCAAACTTGCGCTGGGAGCGCGTCGATGTGGTGATCGGCTCGGTGCTGACGGGCGTCATCGGGCTCGCGGTGGCAGTGGCCTGCGCCGCCACGTTGAATCGCGCCGGCGTGCACATCGAGGATGCGCGCGATGCGGCTGCCGCGCTGCGGCCGCTCGCCGGTTCGTTTGCGACGGTGCTGTTCGGCGCCGGCCTTTTGGGTGCCTCGCTGCTGGCTGCCGCCATCGTGCCGCTCGCCACCGCCTACTCCATGGCCGAAGGGATCGGCGCGCCGGCGTCACTCGATCTCGATTCGCACCATTTTCAGTTCTTTTACGCCGCCTTCATCGCCCTCACGGTGGCGGCCGTCAGTGTCGTATCGTTGCCGGGGCTGCCCCTGATTCCGTTGATCTACGCGAGCCAGGTGGTGAACGCCGTGCTGCTGCCGCTGCACGTGCTCGCGCTGCTGCTGCTCGCACGAGACGCGAAGGTCATCGGCGAGGCGCGACCGCAGGCGTGGGTGTTCGGCGCCGGCTGGGTGAGCCTGGTGCTGATCCTGGCGTGCGTCGGGGCGCTGGCGTGGAGTTGGCTTGCCGCGATCATTCGAGGCTGATCTTTGTTGCAGGCAAAGCGGCCATGGGGCATGGTGCATTGCAATTGCGATGCATAGGGAGATCAGCGATGTCGGACCCCAAATCACGAACGATTCCTCCGTTGCGGGTGTCGGAGCAGTTGCGGGCCGATGCAGAGAGTGTGCTCGCTCCCGGCGAAACCTTGTCTGCCTTCGTGATGGACGCTGTTTCACGCGCGATCGATTTTAGAAAATCTCAAACGGAATTCCTCGCCCGTGGGATGGCCAGTGCGCAGGATGCGAAGACCACGGGCGGTTACGTCTCAACGGCAAAGGCTCTTTCTGGGCTTCGCAAGCGCCTGGATAATGCGCGTCGCACGCGCAAATGACCTATCGGGTTCGCCTCACGGCGGGCGCACTAGAAGAGGTTACGTTGCGCTCTTCGAGATCGAGGATCGACGCACCGTTACCATCGTGGCCGTTCGCCATCAACGCGAAGACGACTATCATTGATTGCGCGCTTGCTGGACCCGTTCGGCGAGGAAGACCTCGCTTTTTGAAAATGCCGCGGTTCAAATGTCGTTCCGATGGATTCGAACGACGCCAGGGCTCTTTTATCTCGCCTCTGCCGCGGCTACTTGGCGTTGATTCTCCGCCATCTCCTCCGCAATAGACCGAGGATAAGGCGGCCCCGCATACGGCGGCTCAGGCTTCTGCAATTTCAACGCCGCCGCCTGCTCCTTGGACGCCGGCACCACATTCACTTGCGTCCACCGCGCCAGGAGCGTTGCTGAAATCGCGGAATTCGCGCCACTCTCGTCCGGCGCAAAATCCGCCAACCGACGGAGCGCCTTGTACATGGACGGCGCCGAGGACTGACCATAGCTCTGATGGTGCGTCGAGTACGAGCGCATCATCTGCGAGTACCAGCTCTCGATGTCCACGTACCCTGCGATCATGCCCTCCGCCCGCGTGGAGGTGAGGTTGAGCCGGAAGCGGGCATCGTGCATGAACTCATCCGTGGGGATGTAGAACACCGCCCAGGGATAGATGAAGTCGGCAGGGTCCGTGGCGAGCACCCCATCCTTGATGCGGCCGTGCATCTTCTGCACGTACTTCGAGCCCCACTTCACGTCGATCCGCTGCGAGCCGCCGGGAATGGCGTTCTTGCCGGTGGCATCCAAAAGGATGGGATCGCGGCCGCGGTAGAACATCACCGTCACGTCATCGTCGTTGACGAGGCTATCGACACCGGTGAGCTCGATGACCCAGCGGTTGTACACGTCCTTGGTGACTTCGTCGTTGTCGAAGCCCTGGATGGCGCCTTCGGGCGGGCGGTAATTGCGGATGCAGCCGAGCACGCGGTACAGGTTGTTGTCGACGCCTTTTTCGCCCTCGGGGCTGGTGAAATCCTTCGGCCCCACCTTGCCATCAAGGTTCATCCCATAAGAGGTCGGCCCGCCGGCTTCGAGGAACTTGAACTGCTCGTTCGCGGTGGTGGGGTACCAGCTGTCGATCTCGCGCCGCAGCTGCGTCTCCAGCAGCGTGCGCTGCTTGCCATCCTGCGGGAACAGCGTCTTGAAGTGCTCGCGATTGCCCTCGTTGTAGCCCTGCGGGCATTCGGTCTTGCCGTCGGCGCTCTCCCACACGGCCCAATGCAGGTCGGTGAGCACATAGGCGATGGTGCCGTTGGGGGGCGGAGGCGGGGGCTCGGCAGCCGGCGCGGCAGGTGCCGCCGCCGTCGCCACGGGCGTTTCCGCGGAAACGCCACTCACCCACACCGCCAGCGCCGCCACGACGCCAACAGCCGCCCGACTACGAAACCGCCTGATGAAAGGACTCAATCGCCACCCCTGGTCCGCCGGTTGAAATCATCGCGGAGGTAAAAAGCCATGAAGCCATTGCGCTTGCCGCGGAACTCGCCGAGCCCGTCGGCATTCACATCGCCGGGCCGCTTGTCGCCCGAATAGGTATATATCGGGCGATCACGATACGCCCACACGCGCAAGGAACCGGGCTGCCCAGCCTTCGCAAACCGCCCGGTCTTGGGATGGATATCCACGATGCTCCAGGCGCGGCTGTTGCTCTTCGCCCCCGGCGCGGCCTGCACATACGGAAATGCCTTCAGGCAACGCTCCACATCCCCAGCCCCGCACATGGCGAGCCGATAAGCCTGCGTCTGCGTCGGATGATCGCAGCCCAACTGGTCCAGGGCGTCATCGCCGCAAGTGTACGAGTACAGCGTCTTGCCGTTTGGATCCGCGATCACGATGCCGGCCGTGGTGACCTGCCGCGTGAACCCTTCCGGCGCGGGCGGTGAGCGCTGCGTGTACACATTGTGCCAGCCCGGCTCATCGCTCCCGTCCAGGCTTTGCGCCTCGCGGTCCTCCCGATAGCGATACAGCGGCTTCTTGCGAAACGCCCACTGCTTCACGCCGGGCAGACGCTCGAAGACGCTCCAATCGCCATGCGTCCGCGCCGCCTGCGGCGCCAGGATCGGTTCCCACGTCTCTGTGCACTTCGCATCGCAGTTGGACTTGTTGTCGCCGTCCGCATCGGAAAAATACACGGAGAACTTGCGGCCATCGAGCAGCATCCGACCCGTACGATCGGTGGCCACATTGAACCCCGGCGGCAAATCCGGCGGCGGCTGCGCCGGCACGCGCATCGCGGGCGTGTCGCCGCGATGCTCATAGGAATCCCCACCCAGCACATCGCCCGGCTGCTTATCCAGTACGGAGGTGTACAGCGCCTGGCCATCGTAGGCCCACTGCTTCTTGCCATCCTTTCGGGTGATCAGCGACCACTTTCCCACGGGCTTCGCATTCGCGGCGGCGAGCACCGGCGGATACGCCTGCGCGCAGGTGGGACGGGTATCCAGATCAGGCAGCAACATGCCGCCCGGGTACGGGCTCATGAACCCGGTGTTGACGGTGGTCTTGACGTCCGTGCAGTTGACCTCGCCCTTGGGGTCACCGGTGGTGCCCACGCGCTGGTTGTCGAAGGGCCACTTGTACAGCGTCTTGCCGCTGGCATCGGCGAACACCGGGCCGTCGAGCTCGGTGTTCTCCACCCGGAACCCCGGGGGCATGGGTACTTTTATATAGGGCTCGGTCTCGCGCGCCGCGGCCGCCTGCGCGGCGCCTGCCGCCAGCACCGCCCACGCCCCCAGCCCGATCAACCCCCCGAGCTTGATCACATTCATCTTATGAGAACCCTTCAGGCGACAATCTCGCTCAACGGACTGGACGTGTTGTTGCTCTTCGTGCCCCACGCGGGCGTGTCCACGCCCATCGTCTTCAGGATGGTGAAGCCGAGGCGCGTGGCCGGGCCTTCCTTGCCATCCACGTGGATGCCGCTCTTGATCCGCCCGCCGGCGCGGCCGGCCGTGAACATGGGCAGGCCGTCGAGCGAGTGGATGCGCGCCCAGGCGGAGTCCGTGCTCGCATAGATAAGTGTGTTGTCGAGCAGCGTGCCATCGCCTTCCTTCACCTTGGTGAAGGCTTCCACGAAGTAGGCCCAGGATTCCATCGCGCGCTTCAGGAACCAGGACGCGGTGGGCTGGTAGCCGAGCGACTGGTCCACCGGTTCCTCGTGCGTGCAAGTGTGATGCGGCTTCTCGTAGCCCGCCTTCACCGTGGAGGCGAAGGAGGCCGAGTAGGCCATGTTGAACACGCGCGTCTGGTCGCAGGCCACGGCCATGACCATGAGGTCGGTCATCATGCGATGGCGCTCGGCCACCACTTCGGAATCCACCGTTGTCTTGGGGTCCGCCGTGGGCGCCGTCACCGGATGGCAGGCCGCGATGGGTTCGGGCTTGGTGAGCTGCAGGTCGAACTGCCGCTCCAGGTCGCGCAGGTTGGTGAAGTACTGATCCAGGCGCGCGCGGTCCTCCGCGCCCACCATCTTGGACAGTTCCTTGGTGCGATCCAGCACGCCACTGAGCACGCTCTTCCTCGCCAGGATGCGCGGGCTGGGCGTGAAGGTGGCGGCGTTCGGGTCCTGGTACTCGCCGGTGAACAGCTGCTTGTAGAAGTTCAGCGGCGAGGGCTCCGCGGCATTCACCGAGTTCGCGTTCTCATAGCTGAAGCTCGAGCGCACATCGCCATTGGCCGTGGCCGTCACCGACTGGAAGCGAGTGTTGCGGCCGATGACGCGCGAGACGGTCACATCGATGGTCTCGCCCGGCTTGTCCTCCGGGCCAATTGGCGCCGCGCCCGCGCGCGTGATGATCCAGCCCGAGTAATGGCACAGGTTGGGCGAGGAATCGCGCATGGCGTTGAAGCCGGTGAACACGTTCACGTGATCGCGCACCGGGGCGAGCGCCGCGAGTTCCTCCGGCAGGTCGTAGCCCGCGCCGGTCTTGCTGGGCACGAAGATCTTGGAGTTCATCCCCAGGCCCCAGAACCAGGTGCCGAAGCGCAAGGGAAGCGGCGCGCCGCTGGCCAGGGCCGTGCCGTTGTCGTTCAAGAAGCAGTTGAGGAGCGGTAATCCTAAGGTGACGACGCCACCGCCCACCACGCCTTGCAGGAAGCGGCGGCGGCCCAGGTCATAAAGGCGATTCAACTTGCTCATTTGGATGCTCCGGGAGATGCGCCGTCGTTGAGTTTGGGTGCGCCTTCCGCGCCACCCGCGGTCTGGGCGGGCGGCGTGGGCGCCGACGGTTCTGCAATATGGGAGAACGCCCGGCTGAGCGCAATGGTGCGCAGCAGGTCGGGCAGGCGGTACTGCTCATCGGCGAACTTCGCCGTCAGGTATTGCAGCATGGGCTTGTCCACCGCCCGAGCTTCCGTGCCCACGCCATAGGAGTAGGCGCGCTTGACCATGCAGGCCGGCAGTCCCGGCGCATCGTGCAGGGTCTGCGCCAAGCCTTGCGGGTCATTGAAAGTTTTACCATCGAGCGAGCCGCTGGCATCGATGGCCGCGCCGCGCTCGGTGGCGCGGTACTGGCCGGCGCCATCGAAGTTCTCCAGCGCTAGGCCAATGGGATCGGTGATCTTGTGGCAGCCCGCGCACACGGGGTTCGAGCGATGAAGCGCCAGGCGTTCACGCGCGGTTTTCAAAGTCGACTTCGGATCCTCGATCAGCGAGAAGTCCACATTGGGTGGTGGACGCGGCACCACCTGGCAGAGCAGGAGCTCCCGCAGCGCCTTGCCGCGGCGGGTGGCGGAGCTGCGCCCCGGGTGCGCGTGCGAGGCGAGGAAGGCGATCTGGGTCAACAGGCCCATGCGCGGGCTGCCTTCGGGGATGTCATAGGGCGTCCAACCCGGCGGGGCGGTCACGCCGTAGAGCGGACCCAAGGAGGGCGAGACGAAGATGTGCCGCGTGGTGAACAGATCGCGGTAATCCCCGCGCCGCGTGAGCAGGTGATCGACGATGATGCGCAGGGTCTGCTCGCGCGCGTCCTGCACCGTGTCGCCCACGAAGGAGGGGTAGATGGCCGGGTCCTTGGACAGCACGGCAAAGTCATCGAAGCCCAGCATGTCATCGAACAGCGCGCGCACGCCCGTCTCCAGGCGGGGGCTGGCGAGCAGGTAATCCACGGCGCGCGTCAGGCCTTCGGGCTTCTGCAGGTCGCCGCGCGCCGCCCAGGTCAGCATTTGGTCATCGGGCGCCGCGTTCCACAGGAAGAAGCTCAGGCGGCTGGCCAGAGAATAAGAGTCCAGGCGCCGGTGGCCCGGGGAGGCCGGGTCGGGCTCGGTGCTGTCGATGACGAAGAGGGTGTCCGGGGAGACCAGGAGACCCTCGAGCGCCACCGTCAGGCCGGCGTAGAAATCCTTCATGCGATTGGCCGTGCTGCCTGCGCCTGCCACCAGCTTGTCGACCTCGGCCTTGGTCAACGGGCGGCGGTACAGGAGTCGGCCAACGGAGCTCAAGAATTGGGCGGCGCAGCGGGCATCGGCCTTGTCTTCGGCCTTCGGGGTGCAGGGGACCAGGAAGTTGCGGTGCTCGGGGCTTAGGACCATGTCCGCGATGGCGCCGGCGGTGCGCTGGAATTCCTGCATCTGCGCCGTCGTGACGCCGGCGCTGGAGGCGCCTACCTGCAGGAGGCCGTCGGTTCGGCGGAAGGGGGCGAAGTGGGGGACTACCTTTATGTCGGGGCCGAAGACGTACGCGAGAGTGTTGAGGTATTGGTCTTGGCTGATGAGCCGCACCCTTGCTGGCGATGCAGCATTTGGGGGTTCGGTGGGCTTGGCGTCGGGGGCCCTGGGGTCAGTGGTGGCGGCTGACGCGACGAGCAGGAGGCTGGTACTTGCGAGGATGGCGGCCAGGGTTTGGCCGATGCGAGCCTTAAACGGAATGATCAATGTTCTTTCCCCCGTCGATATGGCCTTCCTAAGCCTTGAAGCCAAAACGACCTATTAGCGAGACATTTTAAACCTTGAACAGTTTCTTGAGGTTTAGCAAGACCGCAGGCTGGAACTCGCCGAGTCTGCTGGCTCTCAAGCGTTTCTTCCTCAAAATTATCCACCGCGAAACCCTTATCGATGCATATTACTGTACAAATAGCCAGTGGGCAGCCACTATCCGATCCACCGCCAGTCCGATGGACTTCTAACTCAGAGGCCCAGCAAACCCCGAGCCTTAAGTCGCCGTTAACTGCGAGCCAACCATAGTCGCGTGTGATCAAATCAATCAGCAAAATTAAAGGACTAGCTCGCGTCAACGAGGCAGGATTCGAATCGACGCGGAGCTAAAGGGACATTACAAGAATGAATTCACTGCCAGATCTGCAACAAGCTCTTCGTGCATTCGCCGAGGAGCGAGATTGGGATCAGTTCCATTCACCCAAGAATCTTGCGATAGCCTTGTCCGTCGAGTGCAGCGAGCTGCTTGAACACTTTCAGTGGCTGACCGAAGAGCAGTCGCGAGGGCTCCCATTGGAGAAGAAGAACGAAGTTGGTCTGGAAATGGCAGACGTCCTCATCTATCTCGTTCGACTGGCCGATAAACTTGGAGTCGATCTTCTTCAAGAAGCGACGGCAAAGGTTGCGATCAACGCCGAGAAATATCCTGCGGAACGAGTGCGGGGTAACAGTCGCAAGTACACAGAGTGGCCACCTAAGTGAGGCTTTACTCCGGAATGTCTCCGGATTTCATCCGGGAAACCACGCGCAACCAAATCGCTGAGCGACTAAAGCAAGCATTCTTCGCTTATTACCGCTATAACCCCTCTCCTTCCGAAGTCAATTCTTGGCGCAACAGCCTTCGCGCGATGAAGGACGTCATGGAGATTGCGGACCTTCGTGATCACGGTGTATTGCTTGAATACCAATTGCCGCTCTCGTCCAAGCGCATCGACTGTATTTTGTGTGGCGAGGACGAAAGTTCGTCCGGTCAGGCAGTTCTCGTCGAGTTGAAGCAATGGGAGCGGTGCGAATCTGCGGACCCAGAAAAGCTTGTTAAGAGCTGGGTCGGGGGTCGCCAGCGTGAAATCCTTCACCCCTCCATTCAGGTCAGACAATACCGCCAATACCTCGAAGACACGTTGGACGTGTTCGATTCAAACGCCAGCGGCGTGGGGTTGTCGGCCTGTTGCTACCTCCACAACTACTTGATTGCCGCCGACGATCCAATTTTGGCGCCAAAGTTCAAGCAAGCGGTCTCGGATAGCCCGCTGTTCGACGCGGATGGGGCTGACCGACTGAGTGAGTTCCTCATTCACCGGCTGAAGGGAGGGGGCGGAGCCGAAGTATTGCAGCGTATCGAGCGTAGTAAGTACCGGCCGAGTCGGAAGCTCATGGATCACGTTGCCACGACCATCAAGTCGCGATCGCCGTGGGTTCTTCTAGACGAACAGCTCGTTGTCTTCGAACACATTTTGTTTGCGGTTCGCGAAGGAGTGCATGGTCGGAAGAAGCAAGTGGTGCTGATCAAGGGTGGTCCAGGGACTGGAAAGTCGGTACTGGCGATCAATTTGATGGCGGATCTGCTTCGCGAGGGGCGTAACGCTCACTACGCCACTGGGTCGAGGGCATTTACCGAGACGCTGTGGGAGATCATGGGTTCCAGATCGAGGGCGACATTCAAATACTTCAATAGCTACGGACGCGCGGAACACAACGTCGTCGATGTCCTGATCTGCGACGAATCGCATCGAATTCGAGAAACCAGTAACAGCCGATTTACACCTAAAGCTCTTCGGTCGACGAAACCACAAGTGCGGGAAATCCTTGACGCAGCAAAGGTCTCGGTCTTCTTCATCGATGATAAGCAGGTCGTTCGCCCGAATGAGATCGGGTCTACGGCACACATTAGGCAGCATGCCGCTGAGATCGATGCGAATCTTGCTGAATTTGAATTAGAAGTGCAGTTCAGATGTGCTGGCTCCGATGGTTTCATAAATTGGGTGGACAATACGCTCGGTATTCGTCGCACGGCGAACGTAATCTGGGAAGGTACCGACGGATTCGACTTTCGAATCGTTGGCTCTCCTCAGCAATTGGAGGAGCTGATACGAGCGAAGAGCGCGGAAGGTTTCACTGCACGCGTAGCGGCGGGGTTTTGTTGGCCATGGTCTCCTGCACGAGAGGACGGTACGCTGATTGATGATGTAATCATCGGAGACTATCGACGCCCGTGGGATGCCAAGCCGGAAAGTAAGAAGTTGGCGCCAGGAATCCCGTCTGCCTCTCTTTGGGCAACTGACCCCAATGGCATCAACCAAATAGGATGTGTATACAACATTCAAGGCTTTGAGTTGGACTACGTTGGCGTCATATGGGGCGAGGACCTCAGGTATGACCTCGACGCACAGTCGTGGATTGGTGATAAGACAAAGTCTGCCGATTCAGTTGTAAAGCGATCTAAGGAGCAATTCATTGATTTGGTAAAGAATACCTATAGGGTTCTACTCAGCCGAGGTATGAAGGGATGCTACGTGCACTTTTTGGACAAGGATACAGAGCGCTTTGTGCGAAGCCGGCTCGAAGGGCCAGTAGCTGATCAGCCTAGTTTTCTAATGGCGGCCGAACCGCCCGGCGAATACCGCAAAGATTAGCCGCCCATGTCATCGGGACAAAGAATTGGATCTCGCGCGTGGTACAGCGCTTCAATTTCAGGATTTTTGACAGCTAGTGCAACAAGCATTGTCGGAGCGCTCACTGAGGGGAGTAGTCGAGCAGGAATAGCTGTCGATCCTGCTCAGATCGAAGCTTGGCATGCAGAGATCGAAATCCTCAAGCAGCAGCTTGTCGGGGTGGGCGGATTGCTTTTTCTAGAATTCTCTGTTCCCCGGATGGGGCGCCGAATTGACACTGTGCTCCTGGTCGGGTCCGTAATCGTCGTGATCGAATTCAAGCTGGGGGCCGAACGGTTCGAAAGGAGCGCGTTTGATCAAGTGTGGGATTACGCACTGGATCTGAAGAATTTTCACGAAGGAAGTCACGAGCCTCCAATCGTGCCGATCGTCGTTGCGACGAATGCAAAAGTGCCAGGCAAGGCGACGCTCAAGTTCGCACAAGATGGAGTCGCAAGCCCAATAGCCTCCACAGCCGATGGGCTGCGAGGCGCAATCGACGGGGCTCTGCAGCAGCTCGCCACTGGCCTGCGGGACTGGAGCTCTTGGGATGCTTCGCCATACAAGCCAACACCGAGCATTGTCGAGGCCGCTTTATCGCTGTATGCGCGGCACAATGTCGATTCGATCGCGCGTTTCGATGCGGGTGCGGAAAATCTGCATTGCACCTCTGGGCGGATAGAGGATCTCATCGCAGACGCGAAGCGCAATCGCAAGAAGGTCATTTGCTTTGTTACCGGCGTACCAGGAGCTGGAAAGACACTGGTGGGTTTGAATGTTGCGACTTTGCATCGAAAGGATGCTGGACAAGAGCCCGCAGTCTACTTATCCGGCAATGGGCCACTGGTGATGGTTTTGCGTGAAGCCCTTACTCGCGACGAATTTGTTCGCAGAAAGGAAGCGGGAGAGCAGATCTCGAAGGTTCAGGTGGGAACGCCGGTTAAAAGCTTTATTCAGAACGTGCATCATTTTAGGGACGAGGCGCTGCGATCAGCCGAGCCGCCGCACGACCATATAGTTGTGTTCGATGAGGCGCAAAGAGCGTGGAATTTGGAAAAGACAGCGAGGTTCATGAAGCAGAGAAAGGGTGTGGATGGCTTCTCTCAGTCCGAAGCTGAATTTCTGATTTCCTATTTGGATAGGCACGTTGATTGGGCGGTCATTGTGTGCTTGGTAGGCGGTGGACAAGAGATTCACACTGGAGAGGCGGGAATTGCTGCCTGGGTTGATGCCGCTTGCGAGAAGTTTTCCCATTGGAACCTTCATATCTCGAAGAGGTTGGCCGGATCAGAATACGCTGCTGACGCGGCGTTGAATCGAGCCCGCGCGAACCAAAATGCCACTTTGGAGGAGGGTCTTCATCTCGCCGTTTCTATGCGGTCGTTCCGAGCTGAACGCGTCTCAGACTTCGTTAAGGCCATGCTCGATTGCGATGTGGCGGCGGCTCGCCAGCTCCTTCGGTCGCTCGAAACTCGCTATCCCATTGTGCTAACACGCGATCTGAACGCCGCGAAAGAGTGGGTGCGAGGTCGTGCGCGGGGAACAGAGCGGTATGGATTGCTGGCTTCTTCTAAAGCAATGCGGCTCAAGCCGTATGCAATTGATGTGCGCGTTTCAGTGGATCCGATACATTGGTTCTTGGAAGGTCGCGACGATACGCGGTCGAGTTGGTATATGGAGGACTGCGCAACCGAATTTCAGGTCCAAGGGCTCGAGTTGGATTGGGCCTGCGTAACCTGGGATGGCGACCTTCGGTACGCGCCGGGTGGCTGGACTCATCATGACTTTCGTGGAAAGCGCTGGATCAACATAAACAATGACGAGAATCGCGCATACCTGAAGAACGCTTACAGGGTGTTACTCACGCGCGCGAGGCAAGGAATGGTTATTTTCGTTCCTTCCGGAGACGCAACGGATCCAACTCGTCAGCCCGCGTACTACGAGAAGACATTCGATTACCTGAGGCACGTTGGATTAAGCGTCCTAGGTTAGCGAGTAGAAACCCGGCGTCGGCAATTATGCCTTCAAAGCATGTCCGTGCATTTGGTTGAGATTCTCGCTCCATTCAACAACGTTCAAAATTGCTTACATGCGGACGCTAATTGCTCGTAACTTCATCAAGCTGTGGTTGCCTGATTGGTGAAATGTTAGGGCTGCGCTTTATATGCGCCGAGCTGAAAAAGCCTCCGCATTCAGAGATTGCAGCGCATCCGCTGCACTCCGGCATGTATTCGTTCTTCCACTCTGAAATGCTTTTTGCTGAAATTGGCCAAAGTTTACGGTCTATCAAGCAAAGTTGATGGTTGTAGATAACTGCGCGTACGCTACCGCGTCTCAGTATCGTCGCTGCTTCCGCTAACTCCGATTTGTAGTCGATTGGGTCAATCCAAAGCTCGTCCAGATTGGCTTTCGTGAAGCCGGTTATTTCCAGCCCCATAAGCGCTACCTGGTCGACAAATTGCAAATTTCTCACTATAAACCGAGCCAGTGCTGGAAGTCGTTTGTACGTGGCCTTGTGAATTACTACTCGAATCTCCACGCGCACACCGCACCGTTTTAAATTCAATATACCTTTGATGGTTTCGTCAAACGCGCCGTCCGCTTGGACGACGTAGTCGTGAATCGATGCTACGTCAGCATAGAGTGGAACTCCCAGCATCAAATCGTGATGGCCAACGCTTGCCAACTGGGAGGCAAGAGCAAGATCTTGGAAATTGCGACCGTTCGATAAGATGTGTAATGACGTCTCTGGCAGTTGGCACTGAAGCGCGCGTACAAGGTGAAATAGGTCAGCGCCCAAAAGGGTAGGCTCTCCTCCAGTTATGCAAACTTCAGGTGTATCGCGATCAAATAGCGGAATAGCACGCATCCATTCCGCGAAGCGGTAAGAATCGTCGATATCGCGGGGTGGCTGAGAGCACATCAGGCAGAAACTGTTGCAGCGTTCAGTAACCAAAATCGCATTGGATTTCGCGTTCCGGCGATACATGCAAGAAATGCGTAGATCGGGACTGATCTTAATGACGTCGCCGTCGGTAACGTGACCCAACGAATCCGAGATCAGTATCGCACCGCATTCCTTGCGGCCCGCTTCTGGATGTGTGGATCGGATTAGTGTTGCGGCAAAACCGGGACTTATTTTAAGTTGTGAATCTGGGAGCAAGAGGGCGCATTTATCGCGTAGCGCTTGGGGATAGAAAGGGTTGGTGGTGACTCGCAAAATAAGAGAGCCAGAGAGTGCGGCGGCACCAAGGGAGCGATTGTCTTTTGTAGAAAGGGTCAGCATCCGAAACCCCATCTTAGGAGAACATCTCTGTCTACCTCGCTATCTTCCATCCGAAGGATCAAATGCTTAAAGACGGACATGTTGCGGTGACAGAAGCCGCTGCGAGACTTGTTTCCGACAGGGTCTCCTTGCGTTGCGTAGTGGTAAACAGGGTCACTGCCACAATATGATATGAAGGCGCAGTCGGAGCAGGTAGGAGAGCTCTCCGCGACTGATGCGTCGAGCGTTGAAAGAAGCGTTTCCGACAGCATCATGTCGTCATAGCTGTCATCAGTCAGGTTCCCAAGTCGAAATCGCTTGTCACCCATTTCGGCAAGCATTCTCGCTTCGTCGCTCGCGTACACGTCACCATCGTAGTTGTAGACGATTGCACTGATGCCTATTCCGGCTGGCGACTGTAAATCTACATATCCGGGGTTTTGTGCGGTCAGAATCTTGCGAAGTACGATGGACGAGAACGTTTCACGCAACGGGTAGCCCTGGTGGTTTAGCTCCAGAATGTAATCCAACCCCTCGCGGTAGAATGCCAGCCAGCGGTCCGCATCATATCGGTCTACTTGGCCGGTCTTAACCGCAAAGCCGTAAGGGCTCAGCGGCCGTAAAAAGATGCTGCGAAACCCGAGCCGCACGTACTCGTCAATGATCTCTTTTACCCGAGTAAGGCTTTTGTCGGTTGTGGTCATCAATGCTGAAACGCGGTCAACGCCAAGCCTTTGCTTGATCCGTTCAATTCCGTCGACCGTAAGTTGGTGGCCGTTCTTTCCGGGGCGCGGTCGGTTCGTGTTGTGAAGGTCGGCAGGTCCGTCGAGAGAGGTGCTAAACGAAATATTGTTTAGATCACAGAACCGTAGAATTTCGTCGGTTATAGGTGATAGGTTGGATGCAATTACAAATTGTAGATCGCGATTCTCTGTTCGATTCCGATCGGTCGCCAAAGATACTATGAACTTTATTCTCTCGAAGTTCAGAAGCGGTTCTCCGCCCTGAAACTCAATTTTGATTGACTTGGAAGGGCTCCTAAATACCATATCGACCGCTCTACGAGCTGTCGTTTCCGACATGTCGAACGAGTGCGTATCTTCTGTCTGCCGGGATACTTGGCAGTACTTGCAAGTGTAATCGCAGCGCAGTGACACCACAAAAATATGGAGCGAGGTAAATTGCGCGGTAATCGCCCGCTTAGTTCGATACTTCAGCGCGAGAAGCTCCAACGCGCTCTTACTATCACTATCGTAAATAAAATGCTGGCTCTTTAGATCGTCGTACAGCTTTGTTCCACTGCGAATCTGATGATCGGCAATTTGCTGGAGTTGCTCGCGAGTTGTTACCAAATACTCGCCGGCAAAATTGGTCATGACGTACCGCTTGTCATCCAACGCCAGGAAGCGAAATGGTAGTAATCGGTACCCGCCTTGCTCGCCCGCACGGTAGTGTTCGAGGCTTTGGAACCGTTTGGCCAGCATTCAATGAACTTATGAAGTTAGAAGTTTCGTATTCGAGAAGGCGTAAGCCAAAATCAGGTTCCGTTCGGTTTCTGTTTCTTTGGCAATTGCAGCTCGAAGCTGCTGATCCAGAACCTCATTGCGGAAAATTCCGACAAATGAGTTTGAGTCCAACTCGATTGAGGAGCTTAGGGGCCTGAAAGCTGCCGTAATGGCTGTCGTCGTCTGATGGAATTCAAACGAGCAAAGGTTTGTGAATTTTAGTGCCGCACGCTGGACTGACTCCATTGTGAATGCAGTCGGATCAAAACTAACCGTTTGCAGTTGCGCATCGGGTGCGGTATCCAACGCTGCACCTACGTTCACAACACTCCCCGCAGGGCCGCCTAGCCAGCGTAGGAAGTATGCGAACTATGAGACGCGTGTGATGCGTGAGAAGCGTGTGATGCGTGAGAAGTGTGCGAAACGTGCTGAAACTGCAACGCCGCAGGCGCGGTGCTTGGTGCAATCAAGAAGTCGGCAGCAATTGTTGGCGGCACATCGCCTTTCAACTGGAGTTCGGCGCTTTGACTCACGCTTGGCACGGCCCCTAAGAGGGTCGCGGCTAACGCCGTCGTACCAGCCAAGAATTTCCATCGTTTCTTCTGGTCAAATTCCATATGTCACCCGTAGGTAGGCCAGACGACTCGGAGTGTACGCCTCTGAAACCCGGCCCGATAGCACATCGCTTCACATTTCCGGTAATGATGCGACGCAAAAGGTCTTCGAGGTTAGTGCGTATAATTGTTCTTTTCGAACGGCTGACGCGCGCAACTGATCAAATATGTTTAGTGCTTCTCGGCCGGCTGGCGGAACGATGAATCGGAGGCTCCTCTTGATCGCAAGGAAGGTGGTAGGCGACGTACAGTAGCGAGCACGAACTTCCAATTCATACATGCTTGCGGCAGAAGGGCGGCCATCGACGATGCATACTGAGGAAGACAAGGCAAAGGCGCGAGAAAGAGCCCGCGAATCATATTACGCAGACAAAGAGCGATATCTTGCTCGTGGACGCGCCTGGAGAGCGGCAAACAAGGAAAAGGTGAAGGCTATTAATGCGGCCTACCATGCTGCGAATCGCGAACGCGAGAACGCTAGGTCAAGGGCCTGGAAAGAAGCAAACCGTGACGAAATGAATGCGCGACGTCGAGCTGCCTATGCGGCGAACATTGGGCAGGAGCGTGCCTACGCCCGACGTAAGAAAAGTACAAGATATGCGCAGGACCCGCAAAAATTCCGGAACCTAGCTCGTATTGATAGAGCAAAGCCCGGTGCCAAACAGCGTCACAACACAATCTCCAAATTGTGGGCGGAGCGCAATCCCGACCGAAGAAAGGCAACGGCGCGGAGGTGGTATCAGCGTCATTTGGAGCATGCGCGCCTCCAGCTTGCGATAGCGCAGGCAACCAGACGACGCCGATATGTATCCTGGGCAGACGTGGAAGCTATTGCGTCGATGTACGCTGAGGCTGCGCTGCTGAGTCGAACTACAGGGCGTAGCCACGTTGTAGATCACATAATTCCGCTAAAGGGACGTAACGTGTCAGGCCTTCACGTGGAGACGAACTTACGCATAATCGAGCGTTTCGAGAATGCACGTAAATCAAACAAGTGGGAGTCATCGGGATGGGAGCGTCCTGGTGTTGAGACACGAGTCGTGCCGATTTTGCCGAGCGAGACACCGCCTTTGCAGGGCGTTCTTTTCTAGGTGCCCTCCTTGATCACCACATTCTCCTCAGGAATGCGATCAATTTAGAGCTTTGAACTTTCGCGGAACTGCTCGGCAGGCGCTTCTCGAACTAGATCCGAATCGCAGAGTCCAATTTGTATTCCTCCACCATTAGTCCCGTCGGCTGAGATTGGAGTGCGACGGTGGCAATACGACTATTGGTTCAAGCTTATTGAGGCAACAATTAAGGGAAACCCTTACCGCTTTAGTTTGTGTTGGCATGCAGCTTTGAGCCTTCCAGCGGCAATTCGATACACGGCTTCTAGTCCTGGGCTGCTGTCTTGGGTAGCCCCGACGTCCCCCCGCTTTCAGTAGCGGGCTGATCTAGAGTCTTCCGGCATTGTAACGGCCTTGATGGCCAACTGCTTCGCATACTGGGAGGGTGTCAGTCCTCCCAGCGACTTCTTCGGTCTCTCCTCGTTGTACTCACGCCGCCAGGCCTCGATGACCGGACGAGCGTGAGCAATGCTGGTGAACCAATGTTCGTTCAGGCATTCATCGCGCAGTCGGCCGTTGAACGATTCCACATACGCATTCTGGTTCGGCTTGCCTGGCTCGATCAGACGCAGAGTGATTCCTCTGCGGTATGCCCAGTTGAGCATCGCTTTGCCGATGAACTCCGGCCCGTTGTCCGTGCGGATCACCGAGGGAGTACCGCGCTGTGAGCAAATGCCATCGAGGATCCGCGTGAGGTGATTGCCACCGATCGTGTGCTCGGGGACGATCGCTACGGACTCGTGGGTCGCATCATCGACGATGACCAGGCATTTGATCGTCCGGCCCGAGGCGACGCGATCAAAGACGAAGTCCATCGACCACACCTCGTTGGCTGAACCTGGACGAATCAATGGCTGGCGCTCGCTGACGGGGATCTTTTTGCGCCGCCGGCGCCGGATATGGAGCTTTTCCAACGCGTAGAGGCGTTCCACCCGCTTGTAGTTGACGAGCTCGCCGGCCTGTCGGAGCTTCAAGTGGATCATCCCGACGCCATATCGACGGTGGCGCTGCGCCAGCGCCACGATGCGCGCTCGAAGCGCGACGTTCCGATCCGGCCGCGGCTGATATCGCAGGGCACTTGCGCTCATGCCCACAAACTGCAGGCAGCGCCGTTCCGTCAGTCCTCGCGTACCCATCCACCGCACCAGCTCGCGACGTGCCGGAGCGGTTACCATTTTTTTCGAAGTGCCTCTTTGGCCACCTCGTTCTCAAGCATCGCCTCGGCGAGCAGCTTCTTGAGCTTGGCGTTCTCCGCCTCCAGCGCCTTCAGACGCTTGGCATCAGAGACATCCAGGCCACCGAACTTGCTTCGCCAGAGATAAAAGCTTGCCTCGGAAAAGCCGTGCTTGCGGCACAGTTCCTTCACCGGGATACCCTTCTCGGCTTCCCTCAGAAATCCAATGATCTGCTCTTCACTGAAGCGCTTCTTCACGTCCAACCTCCTGGCCGGGGTTAGACTCTAAACCCTTCTGCTACTCAAAAGCGGGGGGACGTCGAACTTCGAAACTGAGAATTGGGGCGCTTTGAAAAGCCCCATATTGGGTATTAAGATACTCAATATGGGTATCAAAAATGTCCAGCGATCAGCTCGAGCGCCGACTCCTTCGGGAATCGCCCACGCCTTGTTTTCTAAAGTCCAGCAACGGGTATTGGGAATCTTGTTCGGAAACCCGAAGCGAAGCTTCTACGGCAATGAACTCATTGCAATGGTGGGTTCGGGCTCAGGCGCAGTACAGCGTGAGCTTTCGCGGCTTGAAGCTGCGGCGTTGGTAAAAGTCACCCGCATTGGCAACCAAAAGCATTACCAGGCGAATGACCAGGCGCCGGTGTTCGAGGAACTGCGCGCATTGGTCCTCAAGACGTCGGGACTGGTCGATGTGCTGAGATCGGCGCTGGCGCCGCTGGCCGCGCATATCGATTCGGCATTCGTGTTTGGCTCGGTCGCCAAGGGCAGCGACACCGCAACGAGCGACATCGACCTGCTGGTGATCAGCGACGACGTTGCCTATGCCGAACTCTTCGCAACGCTTGAGCCGGCAGCCACGAGGCTCCAACGAACAGTTAATCCTACCGTGTACTCGAAATCGGAGTTTGGGAAGCGTGTGCGCGGCGATCAAGCCTTCGTCAAGCGCATCTTGGCCCAGCCCAAAATCTGGGTGATTGGCGAAGCGCGTGAGTTCGCCACTTGAAAAGCTGAGTGGCCCGGCTGGCCCAATTCAGATTGAGCCACCCGATGCCAGGGAATTCGCCGGTCTGAAGCGATCCGCGCTGGCTCGCCTGGCAGATTCTCAGAAGCTGTCCAACTCGCTCGAGAGCCGATTCGATCTCGCTTACAACGCCGCCCACGCCTTGTGCCTTGCCGCACTCCGCTGGCATGGATATCGGTCGCGGCAGCGATACATCGTCTTTCAGGTGCTGCCTCATACCCTGGGACTGGGGCCGGAAGTATGGCGCGTCCTGGATAAATGCCACTCCATTCGCAACGTCGGTGAATACGAAGGCGAGCTGAATGCGGACCAGAGACTCGTGACTGATCTGATCGGCGCCTGCCTCGCGGTCGCTGCGAAACTCGATCTACTGGCGCCGATTTCGACCGGGGATGGGTCGCCACCTGCATGAGATCGACCTACTTACCCGCCACCTCTACCAAATTATCCTCAGGAATCCGATCAATCAGCTTGTTCCAAGGATCAATCCCGGCAAGCGTAGGCGCCTGGTCCACCACCACCGTGAACGTCTCGCGCTCCCGCGTCAGCTTGCGCTTCTCGAGGTAAAGCACCTTGGGCTGCTCCTTGCTCCCGGCGAACACGCCCACCTCGATGTAATCCGCCAGCGGCATCGGCGATTCCACCCCCTCGCCATCCACCTGCGTCTTACGCGCCTGAGCTTCCAGCGTCACCTCGTACTTGCCATCCGGCCGTTTGCGAGCCGTCGCCGATTGCGCCTTGTCGTCGTAGAGCACGATGCGATCGAACCCATCATCGATCAGATACTGATACTCCGCCGGCGTCTGCTCACGCAACGCGGCGACCAGGTCGCGCGTGTCGGGGTAGGGCTCATCCTGGTCGGTGGTGGCATTGGCGTAGCGATGCGCCATGAGGAAATTGTGCAGGGCGAGATTGATCTTGTCCTCGCCCACGTAGTCGGCCAGCGTGTACATGATCTGGCCGCCCTTGGAATACCACACGTAGTCCTCGCGCTCGACCAGCGCCAGCGGGCGTTCGTGGCGCACCTCGCCGGCCCGGCCGCGCAGGTAGCGGTCGAGGAAATGGCGCATCACCACGCGCATGTAGTCCTTGCCGAAATGGCGCTGCATCAGCATGTAGGCCGAGTACTGCGCCAGCGTCTCGCTCATCATGTTCGATCCCGCCACGCGGCCGCCGATCAGCTGGTGGCCCCACCACTGGTGCGCCAGCTCGTGCGCGGTGACGAAGTAGGTGAGATCCACGTCGGTGGGCTTCTTCAACCGCGTGATGAAGCCGATGGCTTCGGAGAACGGCACGGTGTTGGCGAAGGACTGTGCAAAGCTGCGGTAGCGCGGAAACTCCATGATGCGAAACTGCCCGAACTGGTACGGCGCGAAGTTCTTGCCGAAATAGTCGAGCCCGTCGCGTGCCGTGGCCAGCATTTGATCGACGTTGAACGTGTGCGCCGGGTCGTAGTACACCTCCAGGTTCACGGGGCCGGTGGGCGTGGGGTGCACGTCCTTGCGCACGGCGTAGCGGCCGGACAGATAGGCGAAGAAATCCGCCATCCGCGTCGTGCCCATGCTGTACTCGTAGTAGTGCCGGCCCTTGTCGTGCCAGTCGCGCTGCAGGTAGCCCGGCGCGATGGCGATCTGGTCATCGCTGGTGCTCACCACGGTGTGATAGGTGATCCAATCGCTCTGCGGTGAGAACAGGTTCACCCGCGACTGCACGGGGTCGCCGCGCGGGGCCATGTTCTTGAGTTCTCCGAGGCCCTCCTCGCGGCGCCGGCGCGGATCATCGAGTTCGCCGTCGGCGTCGTAGCCGATGCCGGGGAAGAAGCCCATGTCGAAGAAGGTACCGTTGTAGGCGAATTGCGCGAGTTCATGGCCGTCGCGAAAGCCTGGGGAGTCATGGCCCAGCGTGAAGCGCATCTGCACTGACTCGCCGGGCTGCAAGGGCTGCTCCAGCTCGTAGATGCAGTACATGTTGAGCGGCGCACGGTTCACCTGGCGGAATTTCCGGTCGAAGCTTACAGATCGCACCGTCTCCTGGCCGTCGCGCACGTGGATTTGCCGGATCGGTGCCGCGGTCTTGTTCTGCAACGTGAAGGTGCCGTTGCCTGAGAAGGCGCGGCGCGCGGGGTCGATGTCGATGTTCGCATCCACCGCGGTGATTTTCGGTTGCGGCAGGTCCTCGTACTTCTTGAAATTTCGTTCGTAGTCGGCCTGCAGGCTGCGACCCAACTTGCTGTCGCGATAATCGTTGAGGACATGGGCGTTGTAGTAGAACCAGCCGCCGCTGCCTAATGCGCCAAGCAGGAACAGTCCGAGCGCCGGCGCAAGTGACGGCAGACGCTGACGCGCCACCTTGAGCCGGCTCCCCCACGACACATCCGGCCCGCGGCGCGCAAAGGCGATCGAGACCACCCCCAATAGCGCGAACAGGCAGAACCAGTAGCTGATCCCCCAGGCCAGCGCCGGCACGAAGTGGCCATAGCCGTTCATGTCGGAGTAGGTGTAGGCGGGCACGCCGCCGATCAGCAGCAGGGTGTTCTCCAGGCCGAAGTTGTAGAGCACCGGCTGCAGCGCGAACAGCCCGATCACGATGCCATGGCCGATGAACTTGTTCGGGACCATGGTCTGCACGAACAGGGCGAACATCGCAAACGCGATGAGCTGGGGGAAAGTGACGAAGAACAGCTCCTGCACGTACTGCCACAGCTCGAAATGGTAATAGCCGGCGATCGCCTGCATCACGATGCCCACCAGCATGGTGAGCAGTAGCAGCACCACTTCCACGAACGCGATGGCGAGGAGCTTGGATCCCCAGTCGATGGCGCCGCCCAGGGGCAGGGCATCGTGGATGCCATCGAAGCGCGTATCGCGCTCCTTCCACACGAGCTCGGCCGCGTACAGGGCCGCGACGATATAGAAGAACAAGGTGGCCCCGCCTTCCACCGCTTGCAGCATGAGGTAGGTGACGGGCCAGACGTTGGCGCCGTCCATCCGCCCGGCGAAGGCGCCGTTGTTGACGGCGAAGGCGATCAGCGCGATGACCATCCCCCAGAAGGGCACTTCGTGCAGGATGTTGCGGATGCGCAGCGCGCTCAATGAGCGAAATTGCTGCCACGCCGCCGCCATGCCTGTGGCGGTGTGCACGGTGGGCAGTGCCACGGTGACGAATGAGCGGCGGCTGCCTTGCTCCTGCTCCTCACGGGCGCGCGCGGCGCGCTTGCCCTGCGAGCGCACGGTGAGCTGTTCGACCGACAGGGGGAACAAGGCCCATAGGGCGGCGAGCACGGCGAGCGCCACGCCCACCCACAGCAGGCGGTTGTACAGCAGCACGCCCGGGGAGTAGCCGGAGAAATCCCAGGGCAGGAGCTGGGTGTTCTGTTCGTGCACCGACCAGTAACGGGTGATGGCCCTGTCGAGCAAGAGGCCGATGGGGTCGAAGATGGCCGACCAGAAGTGCTCGACCGTGCGGGTGGCGCCATAGACGGTGATGCCCACGAGATAGATGATGAACAGCACCACGCCCTGCAGGTACACCACGAACAGGCTCCGGGTGAGCGCGCCGATGGCGAAGAACACCGAGCCGAGCACGAACACCTGGATCACGACGATGGTCAGGAAGGGCTGCAGGTACCACCACAAGTGGTTGGGCCCGATACGCGAGTGATCGGCCCAGGGGGCGAGGGTCCCGAGCCAGGTGCCCAGGAGGAGCCCTGAGAACACGAACAGCGTGGTGACCAGCGATCCGCTCCAGCGTCCGCCCAGGTAGCCAGAGCGCGAAATGGGCTTGGTGAACAGGATCTGCGTGGTGTCGCGCTGGAAATCCCGCAGCACCGAGGTGCCGAAGATGGCGGCGATGACGATCACGCCGAACAGGCAAGCGAAGATGTCATTGATCGTGTTGGCCCACGGACCGTTGAGCAGCACCTTGCCGTTCCCGCTGCCCACCGGGCCGAAGCTCTCGCTCGCCACGCACAGGAACGAGAATAGTGTCCACATCCCGAAGTAGATCCAGGTGGACGGGCTCTTGAAGCGGAACTTCAGCTCGAAACGGAAGAATTCGCGGAACATGCATCGCTCCCTGGCGGTTTCAGCGCGCGCCGTGGCGGGCGAGGTTCAGGAAGTAGACGTCCTCGAGCGAGGAGGGCACGGGCGTGAAGCCCGCGCCCGGCATGCTCGGCGCGAACACGCGGATCTCGTGCTGACCGCCGACCAGGTGCGTGCTGATGATGTTCAGGTCCTTCTCGGCGGCGCGCAGTTCATCGTCGCTTGCGAGCACGCGTGACCAGACCTGACCCTCGAGCGAGCGCAGCGCATCGTTCGGCGCGCCTTCGAGCAGCACGCGGCCGCGCGCGATGATGGCCATTTGCGAGCACAGCTCGCGCACGTCATCCACGATGTGCGTGGAGAGAATCACCGTCACGTTGCGGCCGATGGAGGCGAGCAGGTTCAGGAAGCGGTTGCGCTCGGCCGGGTCGAGGCCGGCGGTGGGCTCATCGACGATGATGAGCTTAGGGTTGGCGAGCAGCGCCTGCGCGATGCCGAAGCGCTGCTTCATGCCACCCGAGTAGGTGGCCAACGCCTTCTTGCGCGCATCCCACAGGTTGGTCTGATGCAGCAGGGCATCGACCATCTCGCGCCGCTCGCCGGCGGACACGATGCCCTTGAGCGTGGCCAGGTGATGCAGCATGTCGTGCGCGGAGACCTTGGGGTAGACGCCGAATTCTTGAGGGAGGTAGCCCAGGACGCGGCGGATCTCGTCCTTTTGCTTGAGCACGTCGATGCCATCGAGATCGATGCTGCCGGCGTCGGGTTCCTGCAAGGTGGCGATTGTGCGCATCAGGGAGCTCTTGCCGGCACCGTTCGGGCCCAGCAGGCCGAACATGTTGTTGCCGATGGTGAGGGTGAGGTCGTCGAGGGCTTTGACGCCGTTGGAATAGGTTTTGGAGAGACCTTGGATCTTGACCGTCATGCCTTGCTCCCTGGAGATGCGGTGGGCGGTGTGCCTGGGTTGTGCGGATTAGCTTACGTTATCGCTCGGTGGGTGGGTTGTCCGAGATGATGACCGGCGCGCGGACGTAAGTGACCGAAGGTGATCATGCTCTGCGCACGAGTCGCGAATCTGGGTGAACGCGAAGGTTATTGAACTTCCCTGAAATCGGCTGGCCGGGGATCATTGAGGCAGGCACTCGGAGCGATTCCTTGAGCCGGCTTTTCATACAGCTATATAATGACTTTCTTACAGATAGAAGGAGGCCAGCGTGGCAAATCAAAATGCAGATTCGGCTGTGGTCCGTTTGGGGCGCCCTCCGCGCGGATGGGTTCGTAAGAACCTGCATATCGACCAGCGCAAACTGGACGCTGCGCGTAAAGCGCTCGGGGCCAAGACGGAAACCGAGACTGTGGATGCTGCCCTGGATGCTATCGCATTGCGGAAGGAGCTCTCGCGCGGCATTCAACGGGTACGAGCAGCCGGTGGCTTGAAGGATGTTTACCGGGAATAGATTCGGCGAATCGATGACTCGCAAAGTTGTTCTCGACTCCAATATCTACATCAACGCCATCCGTGATCCTGGCCAGGCAGAGGCCTTGGATGCATTCCTCGAGCGCCATGCCCCGGTTACCTACATGAGTGCGGTGGTGATGCAGGAATTGCGGGCTGGCGCGGTCACGGATCGTGCTGCGCGTGCAGTGGACAACGGGATTTTTCAGGCGTTCGAGCGCCGCGGGCGCGTGGTCGGCCCATCCGTGTTTGCATTCAAGGAGTGCGGACGCATTCTGGCCGCGTTGTTCCGGCAGGACGGCGTTCGCTTCACCGAGCGGCCTCGCTCCCTGGTCAACGATATCTTGATCGCTGCGTCGTGCCGGGAAAGCGGCATGACGCTGATTACCGAAGATATGGGTTTCAGGAACATCAAGCCGTATCTTCGCGGCTTCGCGTTTGCGCCGCCGTGGCCCGCCTGAAACGGGAAGCACCGCCGGTCGATGTCAATCTAACCACTTGCGAATAATTTGAATGTGATTCAATCTTCGTCCGCTGGAAACGTTCGCCACGTAACCCCAACGGACAATAATCATGACAAAGTCGTTGCTTTCGTTCCTCGTAGTGGGATTGGCATGGACCGCGACGGCCGCAGGCGTTCAGCCCGGGGTCTACTCCGAAGCCCAGGCCGCCACCGGCAAGCGCGTCTACGATGAGAGCTGCGGTGAATGCCATCACCTCACCCTCAAGGGCACCGGTCACGCCCCCGAACTGGCTGGCCCCAACTTCCTGGCCAAGTGGGGTGAGCTGCCGGTATCCGATCTATATAAGAAGATAGTCGCGACCATGCCGCCGACCGCTCCGCATTCGATTCCGGAGGGCACCGGGGTGGCGCTGACGGCGCACATCCTGCGCGTCAACGGCGCGGCGGCCGGGGACAAGGAATTGAAGGCCGATGCGGGTGTTTCCATCGGGCGCGCCTCGATGGGCGACCGCTGGGATCCGGCCATGGCCAAGCAGGCGGCCAATTCCAAGGGTGACACCAAGTGGAACAGCTGGCGGGGCGCCGGCAGCATCGCGGGGGACGCGGAGCGCGCCCATGGCTTCGTCAATAAAGAAGTGCCGAATTTCCGGCCCGTCACCGATGCCATGCTGAGCGATCCGCCCGCGGCGGATTGGCTGAGCTGGCGGCGCACGCTGGACGGGCAGGGCTACAGCCCGCTCACCCAGGTGACGCGCAAGAACGTCCGCAAGCTCAAGCTGGCCTGGGTCATGAGCATGCACGACGGTTCCAACCAGGGAACGCCGTTGGTCCATGACGGCGTCATGTACCTCACCCACCCGGGCAACATCATCCAGGCCATCGACGCGGCGACCGGAGATCTCATTTGGGAATACGCCTACGCGTATCCGGCCGAGTCCAAGACCTTGGGCGGGCCGACGCGCAACATCGCGCTTTATAAAGACAAGATCTTCATGAGCACGTACGACGCCGCACTGGTGGCGATCGATGCGCGCACCGGCAAGCAGCTGTGGCGGACGGTCAAGGCGGACTTCACCCAAGGCTATACCCACACGGCTGGCCCGGTGGTGGGCGGCGGGGTGGTCATGAGTGGCATCAACGGCTGCGAGCGCTTCAAGAAGGGCGGCTGCTTCATCACCGGGCATGATCCCGATACGGGCAAGGAGCTGTGGCGCACGTCCACCATCGCGCTGCCCGGCGATCCGAACGATGCCTCCTGGGGTGGTCAGCCGCCGGAATTCCGTGCGGGCGGTGACAACTGGATCGCCGGCAGCTACGACCCGAAGCTCAACTTGTTCTACCTGGGCACGGCGCAGGCCAAGCCGTGGGTGGCGGCGAGCCGGCACATGTCGGCGCAGGATGCGGCGCTGTACACGGACTCGACCCTGGCGCTGGATGCCAAGACCGGCAAGATGGTCTGGTACTACCAGCACGTTTCCGGGGAAACGTTGGACATGGATACGGTGTTCGAGCGCGTGCTCGTCGACCTGGGCGGCAAGCCCTATGTGGTGACCATCGGCAAGGACGGCATCCTGTGGAAGCTGGATCGCGCCAACGGCAAGTTCGTGGATTTCACCGAGACCATCTACCAGAACATGTTCCTGCCGCTCGATAAGACAACCGGCAAGCTCAAGTATCGCCAGGACATCATCGACGCCAAGATCAATGATCCGGTGTCGGTGTGCCCGAGCATCTACGGCGGGCACAACTGGCAGGCGACGGCCTACAACCCGCCGTCGCATTCGCTCATCATCCCGCTGCAACAGTTGTGCGCCGATGTCGTGGGCCGCGAAGTCAAGTTCGTGGAAGGCTACGGCGGCTATGGCGGGGATTCGCGCGTGTTCGAGATGCCGGGCAGCAACGGCATGCTGGGCCGCCTCAGCGCCTGGGACCTCGATGGCATGAAGCAGCGCTGGACGCACACCCAGCGCGCCATGTTCCTCACGGGCGTGCTGACCACGGCCGGCGGGCTCGCGTTCGTCGGCGACCTGGACCGCTACTTCAAGGCCTTCGATGTCGATACGGGCAAGGTGCTGTGGCAAACGCGCCTCGGCTCACCGCTCCATGGATATCCGGTGAGCTACGCCGTCAACGGCAAGCAATACATCGCGGTGCCGGCGGGCATGGGGGTGTTCAAGTTGATGACGGCGCAGCAAAGCCCGGACATCTACCAGCCGCAGGGCGGCAACGCCATCTACGTGTTCGAGCTGGGGGAATGATGCTGCGGCGTTTCCGCGGAAACGCGGGCTTCCGCTGAAGAGCGCGTTTCTGCGGAAAGCTACACGCGGTACGTGCGTGCCGCGGTGTCGTGCAGCAGGGCTGCGCGCTCCGCGGCGCTGCCCTCGCGCGCGATGCGCTTGAAGGCGTTCCATAGGGTGACGTACGAGCACGACGGGCTGTCGATGGGCCAGTTGCTCTCGAACATGCAGCGGCTGGCGTCGAACAATTCGATGCAGGTTCGGTAGTACGGCCCGATCGCCTCGACGAGTTCGGCCGAGGAGGGCGGTGAGGGACGCTTATGGAAGCCGAACCCGGCCATCGTCATGGTCCTGCCGCCGAGCTTCATCAGCACGTTCGGGCACTTGGCCAGTTCCACCATGCTCGCGCGCCACTCGGCGAACACCTGGCCGCGGTCCGCGGCGTAGGGGCCTACCCCCAAGGGGCCGGCCATGTGATTCAGGATGATCGTCGCCTCGGGCACCGCCGCCGCCAGTTCCGCAAGTTCCGGAATCTGCGGGTGGAATACCCAGGCATCGAAGCTCAAGCCCTGCCGTGCCAGGCATTTGACGCCGGCGCGAAATTCAGAGGTCCGCAACAGATAGCGCGGCGGATGCTTGTGGGACTTGCGCACCTGGTCGCTGGCATCCCACGCACTCACATGCCGCACGCCGCGAAAGCGCTGGCTGGCACGCCGATGCGCCTCGAGCACCGGCAGTACGGCATCGCCCAGGGTGAGGTCCGCGAACGCGACGATGCCTGCGGCGATGCGGGTCTCGGGGTGGACCTTGTCGTTGGCGGCGGCGATGCGCTCGACGAACTCGGTTTCCCCCACCGGCTGCAGCTCCACCGGTCCATCGCTGCGATAGTGCTGCTCGCATTCCACGAACACCGTGGAAACGACCCGGTGCCCGCCGCCCAGGTCCGCCATCAATTCCTCGGCGAGGTAGCGACTGTCAGGAAATTCCCAGACGTGATGATGCGGATCGCACACCGGCAGCTCGGGATCGATGGCCTCTTCCCGCCCGCGCGCTAGCCAGGCGGATCGATCGCTCATGGGCGCTTGCGCGGAGCTTTCCGGACGGCAGTGGGCATGGGCAGGTCGGCCAGGCGCATCATCTCGAGATAAAACAGCTTGCGCGCCTTGTGGGGTGCGAGGCTCTGGTCGAAGTATGCCGCCGTCCGCAGGCCGACGAGCATGGCATAGGCGAGCTCGGCAAAACTCCGGGCGTTCGAGGGGCCACAGGGCGACTGTTCGAACAGGCGCCGCAGGTAGTCCTTGCATTCCCGGTCGAGCGCGGCCTTCTCATGATGCAACTGTTTGTCGTGCACGGCCACGCCGAAGCACTCGAGCATGAAGCCGATCTCGGACTTGGTGATGCCCTTGCCGGCGAAGAACAGATCCGCCAGCAATTGGATCTGGCGCGCGGGGGTCTCGCTGCTGATGCCGTTGATGCGCTCGACGATGCGCTGCGCGACATCGGCGAAATACTGGGCGAGGATGGCGTTGGTGCCCTGGAAGTAATACAGCAGGTGGCTGGGGGACATGCCGGCCGCGCGTGCGATGTCCGCGAGCGTGGTATTGCTGTATCCCTGCTCGATGACGCAATCGTGCAGCGCCGTCAGGATGCTCTGACGCCGCTTGTCACCACGCCGCATCGGCGTCGGGTCACTCTGGACTCTGGCTTGCTGGTTTGACAAAAACTGATCTCGTTTCCTGGGCGATCCAACGAGCCTAGAGCCTGCAGGATTCGCCGCCGTCGATGACGTACACACCCCCGGTGACGAAATTCGACTTGCCGGAGGAAAGATAGCATACGAGGGGTCCGATTTCGTCACTCACCCCCATCCGGCGCGCCGGGATCTTGCGCGTCCGCCGCGCCAAGAGGTCCGGTGATTCGAGCACGGCGCGCTGCGCATCGGTGGCGAAGGCGCCGGGCGCAATCGCATTTACCTGCACGCCCTTGGAGGCCCACTCGGCGGCCAGTGCCTTGGTGAATTGCAGCAATGCGCCCTTGGATGACGAATACGCGACCAGCGTCGCCTTGCCCAGGATCCCCGACGTGGAGGCGACATTCACGATCTTGCCCGAGCCGCGCTCGATCATGTGCTGGCCGGCGGCGCGCGTCAGGATCATCGGCGCGAGCACGTTGACCGCCATCACTTCTTGCCACACCGCTTCCGGCTGCTCGAGGAAATTGCCGGCCGGCGCGATGCCGGCATTGTTGACGACGATGTCCAGGCGCCCGAAGGCCTTGATGGCGGCGGCCGGCAGCGCGGCGACCGCCGCCGGGTCGCGCATGTCGCAGGGAACCGCGAGCACGTTCTTCCCGGACTTCGCGGCGAGCTCGTTGATCTCATTCGCGGAGCGCGCAGCGGCGAGCACGCGCACGCCTTGTTCCAGGAGTGCTTCGGCCGAGGCACGGCCGAGCCCGCGCCCGGCGCCGGTGACGATGGCCACCTTGCCGTCCAGTTCGAGGTCGATCATGGCACGTCCGCGACGAGCTGCCGCGCGATGCCTAAGCGCAGCACTTCGGACGCGCCTTCATAGATGCGCATGGGCCGCGCCTGCCGGTACAACCGTTCAATCTTCGAATCCCGGATCAAACCCCAGCGACCCATCATCTGCACGCAGCGGTCGACCACGCGCGAGGCCATCTCGCTCGCCGCCAATTTGGCCATGGAGGAATGATGGAGCGCGGCGGCCGGGTCCTGCAGCGCGCGGTGCGCGGCGCGGTAGGTGAGGAGCCGCGCCATTTCGATCTCGGTGGCGCAATCGGCCAGCATCTGCGCGACGGGACCGAGCCGTGCCAGCGGCCGGCCGAATTGCTCGCGCTTGCGCGTGTGGCGCACGGCTTCCTCCAGCGCTGCCTGCGCGAGGCCCACCGCCGCGCCCGCCACGGAAATCCGGAACACGCCCAGCGTCGCCAGCATCAGCTCCAGCCCTTGTCCGGGCTTACCCAGGCGCGCGGAGGCCGGCAGGCTGACATTGTTGAAGTCGAGCTCGCCGAGCACGTGCGGCGCGATCAGCTCCGGGGAGGCGCTGATGGTGATGCCCTTGAGCGAGGAGGGCACGAGCACCATGGAGTAACCCGCACCTTCCTTCGCGAACACCACGAAGAACGCGGCCGCGCTGCCATTGGAAATGAAGGACTTCGCACCGTTCAGCACGAACCCCGAGCCGCTGGCTTTCAATTCGGTGGTGACGCCTTTGAGATCCGACCCTGCGCCGGGCTCCGTCAGCGCGAGCGCCGCCAGGGCCTCCGCGCGGCCCACTTTCGGCAGCCATTCGGCGCGTTGTTCCGGCGAGCCGGCCACGGTGATCGCATAGCTGCCGATGCCCTGCAAGGCGAACAGCGAATCCGCATGGGAACTGGTGGCCATGAGGACTTCGCGCACCAGGCAGATGGCCAGCGGGTCCAGCCGCTCGCCGCGTCCGCCGAACTGGGCGGGGACCATGAGCGAAGACAGGTTGCTCTTCTGCAGGGCGGCGAGCACCGCCGGATGTACCTGGCTGGACTCGTCCGCTTCCGCGGCCACGGCCTCGATGCTTCGCGTGAAGGCGCGAGCCTCCTGTTGCAACGCAACGTATGGAGCGTCAAGTTCGAAGTTCATGATGTGTACTTTTTATTGTTGAGTGGATGGTTGGCCGCCGCATCGAGCGGATCACTTCTTCTTGCGGCCCTCGAACTGGGGTTTGCGCTTTTCCATGAAGGCGGTGGCGCCTTCGATCATGTCCTTGGAACCGATGGCCTGCACCAGCATCCCCAGGCCCGACATATAGTTGTCCCGCGCCTGGTTCCACCACAGGTTGGAACTGATCTTTGCGATTTCGAGATAGCGCGGGCTCATCTGCAGGAGCTCATCCGCCCAGCGCGTGACCTCGGCCTCCAGCTGTGCATCGGGCACCACCGCGTTGATCCAGCCCAGCTCCAGCGCCTTGGCGGCCGGGTAGCGGCGGCACATGAAAGCCACTTCCTTGGCTTTCTTCTCGCCGATGTTCATCGACAGGAAATTGGTGCCGCCCAGCACCGGGGCGCTGCCGATGCGCACGCCGGTCTGCCCAAAGGTGGCGGACTCGGCGGCGATGGCCAGGTCGCAGGCAATGACCAGCTCATTGCCGCCCCCCGCGGCGGGGCCGTTGACCGCGGCGATCACCGGGCGGGGGCTGGTGCGGATGGCATCGTAGAGATGAAGCGAGCCGTAGAACATGCTGCGCAGCGCGTTGGCATCCGGATTGCTGAGGTTGGCGAGGTACCCCCCGGCGCAGAAGGCGCGGCCGGTGCCGGTGATGACGATGACGCCGGCGTCGGCGGAGGCCTGGATGGCGGCGATCAATTCCTGCGCCATGGCGGCGTCGTAGGAGTTCATGCGCTCCGGCCGGTTGAGCCTCAACCAGGCCACTTCGCCCCTGCGCTCGACGACCACGTCACTCATCTGAAACATCCCCTCGGAATTGGAAAAACTGCCGGGTCTAAGGACGCTGCGCATCGGCTTGACAGCGCCGGCTATTATGTGGAACTCTTGAACGAAGTTCAACTTCTGACGGGGCTGCAGCGGCGGGTTTCGGGAGTCGACACGGCGCTCGCCACCAAGCAGAGATAATAATTCAGCGATGTCCCGGCCATGCGGAATTTCCGTGTGACGGCGGACGACGATCTACCAACGACAGGTTCAATAACGGGGGAGTGCGTCTTATGACGAATCAAAGCGAGGCGGCGGCGCCGCGTGTGGTCTTCGACCCGGCCAAGCTCGAACAGCTCAACGTCTCCAAGGATTATCCGATGGAGCCGGAGGACTTCAAGCGGCTGTTCACCTACAACAGCTACTGCGAGATGGCGCACGTCGACAAGCGTGGCTATCCCATCGTCACCCCGATGTTCTACGTCATCCACGACGGCTTCCTGCAGATGAGCAGCATCCAGAAGCATCGTCACAAGGTGCACCACCTGATCGAAAACCCCAAGATCTCCGTCAGCATCCATAACGATGGCTGCAACTTGCGGCATCAGAAGGCCATCCTCATGATCGGCCACGCCGAGGTGTACACCGACGACGCGCTGATGCGCGAGATCCACTGGGCCATCATCGACAAGTACTGGACCGAGCTCAAGGGCAAGGAAGAGCGCGAGGCCGCCTTTGCTGCGGTCCATACCCCGTTGCGCGCCATCATCAAGGTGCACCCCGAGAAGCTCATGACCTGGGACTTCGGCAAGATGGTGCAGGCCTATGACCCCGGCGTGTGGTTCGGCGAGGCAGCCAAGCTCGAGGAAGCCGCCAAGACGCGGCCGCTGTAAGCAGATCCGGGCGCCGTGGGGCGCCCGGCTCCCGGCCGGCCACGCCGGCCGAGCAACCACCGTAGGACGAATGCCATGGGTCGTTGGGACGACAAGACTGAGCGCGCCGCCCGCAAGTGGGCTTCCTGGCGCATGCAGGAATACGCACAGCACGATCGCGTGCTCACCAAGATCATCGAGGACAAGGCGCGCCGCCACCCCAATCACGTGGTGTTCCAGTTCCGCGATGATCCCATCACCTGCGGGGACCTGAACGACAGGATCAACCGGACGGCGAACGGCTTGTTGAAGCTGGGCGTGAAGCCGGGCGACAAGGTGGCCATCATGCTGCCGAACTGTGCGGAGTTCCTGTACTCCTGGTTCGGCGCCAACAAGATCGGCGCGGTGGAAGTGCCCATCAATGTCGCGCTCAAGGGCACGGGGCTTGCCTATCAGATCGATCAGTCCGATTGCGTCGTGCTGGTGGCGGATGTCGAGTACCAGGATCGCTTGCAGGAAGTGGCTGGCGATCTCAAGACACTGCATCACGTGGTGTGGCTGGATCGCAGCGTCACGCCCGCCGCCGCGCCGGCCTGGCCGAAGATCGAAAAACTCACCTTCAAGGAACTGCTGGGCCATTCGGACGCGACGCCGGATGTGAACGTCAGCTTCCGCGACCTCGCGACCATCCTGTACACCTCGGGCACGACCGGAGTCTCCAAGGGTGTGCAGATGAGCCACCACTACTGGTACGACATCTGGGCGCAGTCGGTGAAGTACTCGCGCTACACCGAGGACGACGTGCTCTACACGGGCCTGCCGTTCTTCCACGGCAACGCGCAGGGCATCACCGTCGGGCCGGCCATCCTCGCGGATGCGAAGGCCGTCATCGTCGAGCGCTTTTCCGCCAGCCAACTGTGGGACGACTGCCGGCGCTGGAATTGCACCGAGGCCAACTACATCGGCGGCATCATTCCCATCCTGTTGAAGCAAGCGCCGCGCGAGGACGATGCCGACAATCCCGTGCGCCTGATGGTGGGCGCCGCCGCGCCGGCCGATGAGTGGCATGCCTTCCAGCAGCGCTTCAATACCAAGCTCCTGGAAGTCTATGGCATGACCGAGTGTTATTGCTGCCTCGCGAGTCCCTACGATGAGCCGCGCGCCGGGTCCTGCGGCAAGGCCATCACCGGCTGGGACGTGCGCATCGTCGATGACGATGACAACGAATGCCCGCCGGGAACGCCGGGCGAGTTCATCGCGCGCTCCAACAAGATGTTCGTCGGCACCACCGGTTACTACAAGAAGCCGGACGCCACGCTCGAACTGTTCCAGAACGGCTGGATCCACACCGGCGACATGGGGCGGATGGACGCCGACGGCTACTTCTATTTCGCCGACCGCAAGAAGCAGGCGCTGCGCCGGCGTGGCGAGAACATCTCCTCCTTCGAGGTCGAGGCGGTGATCGACTCTCATCCCGCCGTGCTGGAGGCCGCCGTGGTCGGTGTGCCGGCCGACGTGGGCGAGGAAGACGTGAAGGCCGTCGTGGTGCTCAAGGACGGCCAGACGCTGACACCGGAGGAGATCATCCGCTGGTGCGAACCGCGCATGGCGTATTTCGCGGTGCCGCGCTACATCGCCATCCGCACCTCGCTCCCCAAGACGCCGAGCGAGCGCGTGGAGAAATTCAAGCTCAAGGCCGAAGGCGTCACGGCGGATTGCTGGGACCGGGAGAAGTCCGGGCTGCAATTGAAGCGCTAGGAATGAAGGCGGGCATCACCAGGTTCGTAGGGGAGTAGACATGAGCGGCATTCGAGACGGCGTTACACGGCGGCAGGTCTTGACGGGCGCGGGTGCGGCCACGGCGGCGCTGGGCGCGTCGGCGTTTCTCCCGGTGCGGGCAGCGCCGACGGACAAGTGGGATCACGAGGCCGACATCGTCGTCGTCGGCAGCGGTGCCGGCGCCTCCACGGCGGCGCTGATCGCGCAGGAGAACGGCGACTCGGTGGTGATGCTGGAGAAGGCGCCCATCCCTGGCGGCACCTCGGCCAAGTCCGCTGGCGTGCTGTGGATTCCCAACCATTTCGTACTCAGGGCCCGCGGCATCGACGACAAGCGCGAGGACTGCGTGCGCTTCATGGCGCGCTTCTCCTACCCCGAGAAGTTCAACGCATCGTTGCCGGATCTGGGCATCGGCGCGCGCGCGTTGTCCATGCTGGAGACCGCGTACGATAACGCCTCGCCGGCCATCGAAAAGCTGCGGGCATCAGGGGCGCTGCAGGTGGCCGAGTGGCGCATGTTCGCGCTCGACCGGCCCGCCACGGATTACCTCGACCATGTGCCGGAGAACAAGGTGCCGGCTGGCCGCTGCCTGGGTCCGCTCAAGCAGGATGGCAAGACCGTGGGCTCGGGCGCGGACCTCATGTTCCAGTTGAATGGCGCGGTGAAGAAGCGCGGCATTCCGCTGTTGACGATGCACCGGGTCATGCGCGCTGTGCTCAACGCCAACGGCCGCGTCATCGGCGTGCAGGCCGAGTCGGCCGGCAAGACGGTGATGGTGCGCGCGCGCAAGGCCGTGATCTTCGGCAGCGGCGGCTATGCGCACAACCCGGCCTTCGTGGACACCTACCAGCGCGTGCCCATCTACGGTGCCTGCGCGCAGCCCTGGTCCACGGGCGATTTCATCAACATCGGCGGCGCCATCGGGGCGCGGCTGGGCTACATGGCCGGCGCCTGGCGCACGCAGATCCTGCTGGAAGAGGCGCTGCAGAACCCCAATCTCGCCGCCGGCGTGTTCTTCCCGCCCGGTGACTCCATGGTGCAGGTCAATCGCTACGGCAAGCGCGCCGTGAACGAGAAGCGCAACTACAACGACCGCACCACGGCGCATGGGCACTTCGATCCGGCGGAAGCCGAGTATCCCAATCACCTGATGTTCATGGTCTACGACCAGCGCTCGGCGGAAGCCTTTGCCGGGGCCTATCCGCTGCCGGCGCAGCCCACGGCCGCGCCCTACGTGCTCAGCGGCGCGACGCTCGAGGAATTGACCGCGAAGCTGGCGGCGCGCCTGAAAGAGGTGTCGGAGCGCACCGGCGGGCTGGCCCTGTCGCCGGATTTCACCGCCAATCTGAAAGCCACCATCGCGCGCTTCAACGGCTTTGCCAAGACCGGCCACGATGAGGACTTTGGCCGCGGCAAGCATGGCTACGACACCGAATGGCACGATGTGTTCTCCGGGATGGCGGCGGGCACCACCTGGCCCAAGAACCCGTACCCGAATCGCACCATGCATCCGATCGCGCCCAAGGGCCCGTACTACGCGCTCATCCTGGCGAGCGGCGCGCTGGATACCAATGGCGGTCCCGCCATCGACAACAAGGGCCGCGTGCTCGATACCAAGGACGAGCCCATTCCCGGCCTGTACGGTGCCGGCAATTGCATCGCGAGTCCCTCGCGCTACGCCTACTGGGGCGCCGGCCACACGCTGGGAGCAGCGATCACGTGGGGTTATATCGCGGCGAATAACGCGCATCTCGAGACGCCGGATACGGCTGCATGAGAGCGTTCGCCGCCGCCGCGTTCACCGGCGCGCTGCTGGCGAATGCTGCCGCGTGCGCGGCGGATGCTCCCGTGAGCTTCACCAACGATCTATTGCCCATCCTCACGCAGCATTGCTTCATGTGCCATGTGCAGGGGGCAGAACAGGGGTCCTTGAGCTTGTATCCGGAAAGCTGGAGCCAACTGGTGGGCGTGCCGGCCACCGAGGCGAAGATGAAGCGGGTCGAGCCGGGCGCGCCGGAACGCAGCTATCTGTATCTCAAGCTGATGGGCACGCAGGCGGCGGCGGGCGGGAGTGGCGCACGCATGCCCATCCAGCAGGATCCCCTGGGCGAGAAGGAATTGGATTTGTTCAAGCGCTGGATCAGCGAAGGCGCCGCACAGAATTGAGGAGTTTCGATCATGGCCAATGATTTGCAAGCAACCGTCGACAAGCTCACGCGCAGGATCGATGAGCTCGAGAGCCGCGCCGCCATCCGCGACCTGGTGACCGATTATTGCCTGGGCTTCGACCGCCACGAGTGGGACACCTTCATCAACATCTGGCATTCGGATGCGGTGTGGGACATCGGCCCGCCGTTCGGCACGTTCCTGAACCACGAGGGCATCCACAAGGCCGTGCACGAGGTGCTGTATCCGTTCTGGCGCGAGACGCATCACCTGACCTCCAACCTCAAGCTCGCCTTCCGCGATGCCGACCACGCGCATGGCATCTGCAACGTCGATTGCATGGGCGCGTCCAAGGAAAACATCGTGCAGATGATCAGCGCCACGTACGAGGACGACTTCGAGCGCCGCAAGGGCGTGTGGAAGATCGCCAAGCGGGCGGTGGTCATTCATTACTTCAATCCGATTCCCGGCGCGCAGATGACGGCGCCCGGGTAATCGATCCGGGCCACTCCATGCGTCAAGGATGCTGGGCCATCGTGCCCGTCAAGGCGCGGGCGGCGTGCAAGAGCCGTCTCGCGGGCCCGTTGTCCGCTGATGCGCGCATCCGGCTGGTGCGGCTGATGCTGAATCGCGTCATCGCTGCGCTGCAGGGTGCGAACACCGTGGCGCGCATCATCGTCGTCAGTCCCGAGCGCGACACGCTGGCCGACGACATCGCCGTGCTCGAGGATGCCGGCGGCGGCTTGAGTGCGGCGCTGGATGGCGCGCGCCGCACGCTGGTGGCGCAGGGCGCGGATGAAATCCTCATCCTGCCGGCGGACTTGCCCTTCGTGACTTCCGCGGAAATCGACTCACTGGTGGAGACCGGCCGCCAGGCGGGCTTCGCCCTGGCGAGTGATGCCGCGGGCGTCGGCACCAACGCCATCTACCTCTCCCCGCCGTCCTCGTTCCGGTTTCAATTCGGGCCGGGCAGCCGTTCCCGGCATTTATCGGAAGCGGCGCGCCTGGGCCGGCAACCGCAACTGTTCGACGCCCCCGGACTCGAATTCGATCTGGACGTGCTCGACGATATGGCGCGGTTCGCCGCGCGCGACGGCGCCACTTTAAGGTCCTTACCCACGCTCGCTGATGGAGGCCCATGGGTGCTGCAAGAACAGACCGGCTGATCGCGGACGTTGCTGCCGGTCACCGGTTGGATGATGCCTCGGCGCTGCTGCTGGCCGACGCGCCGTTGGAATCGCTGCTGCCCGCGGCGGAGTCGCTGACGCTGGCCGCGTTCGGCCGTTCGGTATCCTATTCGCGCAAGGTGTTCATCCCGCTCACCGAGCTGTGCCGCGACGTCTGCCACTATTGCACCTTCGCCAAGGCGCCGCGCCGCGTGAAGGCGCCGTACCTCTCGCCCGAGGCGGTACTCGAGATTGCGCGCGAGGGGCAGAAGGCTGGATGCAAGGAGGCTTTGTTCACGCTCGGGGACCAGCCCGAGCTGCGCTACGCCGTGGCGCGCGGCTTCCTCGAGTCGCGCGGGCTGTCCACCACCCTCGAGTATCTCGAACAGATGGCGGGCCTGGTGCTGCGGGAGACCGGGTTGCTGCCGCATCTGAATCCGGGCGTGATGGATCGCGCCGCGCTGCAGCGGTTGCGACCCGTGTCAGCCTCGATGGGGCTGATGCTCGAGAGCGCGTCGGAGCGCTTGTGCCAGCGCGGCGGCCCGCATTTCGGCTCGCCCGACAAGCATCCGGCGCGCCGGCTTGAAACCCTGCGGCTCGCGGGCGAGCTCGCCATTCCCTTCACCAGTGGCCTGTTGATCGGCATCGGCGAGACGCGGCAGGAGCGCATCGAGTCGCTGTTGCAGCTGCGCCGGTTGCAGGATGAGTTTGGGCACCTGCAGGAATTGATCATCCAGAATTTCCGCGCCAAGCCGGGCACCAAGATGCACGCCGCGGCGGAGCCCGCGCTGGAAGAGCAACTATGGACCATTGCGGTGACGCGCCTGCTGTTCGGCGGCTCGCTCACCGTGCAGGCGCCGCCCAACTTGCGCGTCGGCGAACTCGCCACGCTGATCAAGGCTGGCGTCAACGATTGGGGCGGCGTCTCGCCGGTCACGCCGGATCACGTGAACCCCGAGGCGCCGTGGCCGCACTTGCGCGATCTCGAAGCTCAGACGGCGGCGGCGGACCGCCAATTGGTGGAGCGCTTGGCCATCGGACCTGCCTGGGCGCGCACGCCGTCGCGTTGGGTGGACAGCTCACTGGTGACTACCGTTCTGCACCTCACCGACGGCCAGGGCCTGGCGCGTCCCGATCCGTGGCATGCGGGAACGCACACGCCCCTGCCGCCGTCCGCGCGGGATTGGGTCGATGAGCGTGCACGCCACGCCCACGCGTCGTATGCCGTGGCGCCGTTGCTGGCGGCGGCGGAGGCCGGCGAGGAACTGGCGGAAGCCGACATCGCGACCTTGTTCGCGGCCGACGGCGATGACCTGCACGCGGTCTTGGCCGCGGCGGATCGCGTGCGCAAGCAGTTGGTGGGCGACACGGTCACCTACGTCATCAACCGCAACATCAACTACACCAACATCTGCCAGTATCGCTGTGGCTTTTGCGCCTTCGCCAAGGGCCGCGGCGCGAAGAGCCTGCGCGGGCCGGCGTACGACCTCGACCTCGAGGAGATTGCGCGGCGCTCGGTGGAGGCCTATGAGGCCGGCGCCACCGAGGTGTGCCTGCAGGGTGGCATTCATCCGAGCTACACGGGCGAGACCTACCTGAACATCGTCGCGGCCGTGAAGGCCGCGGTGCCCGCCCTCCATGTGCATGCGTTCTCGCCCCTGGAGATCACGCATGGCGCGCAGACGCTCGGCTTGAGCTTGACGGACTATCTCACGCGCCTGCGCCAGGCCGGGCTGTCGACCCTGCCGGGCACGGCGGCGGAGATCCTGGACGATGAGATCCGCGCCATCATCTGCCCCGACAAGTTGATGACCCAGCAGTGGCTGGAGGTCATGCGCGCCGCGCACTCGGTGGGCCTGCGCTCCACGGCCACCATCATGTTCGGGCATGTCGAGCAGCCCGTGCACTGGGCGCGGCATCTGCTGCGCATCCGCCGGCTGCAGGCCGAGACCGGAGGCTTCACCGAGTTCGTGCCGTTGCCGTTCGTGCACATGGAGGCGCCGCTATGGCGCAAGGGCCGGGCGCGTTCGGGGCCGACGCTGCGTGAAGCCGTGCTGATGCACGCCATCGCGCGGCTGGTGTTGAATCCCGTGATCCCGAACGTGCAGGCCTCGTGGGTCAAGATGGGCCCGCAGGGTGCGGCCCTGTGCCTCGATGCCGGCGTCAATGATCTCGGCGGCACGCTCATGAACGAATCCATCACGCGCGCCGCGGGTGGGGTGAACGGGCAGTTGCTGGATGCGGCGGAGTTGCAGCGCTTGGCGCGAATGCTCGGTCGGCCGGCGGCGCAGCGCACCACGCTGTATGGGCGTCCGCAGAAGGTGAGCGGTGATGCGCGTGGCAGGTCCGTTGAAAGTCAGGCGGCCCTTGAACCCATGGCCGGCTGAGAGCCTTCAGGGCCAGAGCACCCGATACTCATCCACCGCGATGACGATGGTCGCGGAGGCGTCGGCGCAAGCAGGCTCCATCAACTGCTTCCACGCCGCGGGCGCCGCGCGCCGGGCCGCCTCGAAATCCGCAGCTGAGCGCCACCACATTTCGCGCACCCCGTCGTAGCCGGTTCCCGCGTCGGGCTCCGTGCCCGCGGCGGCGGCATTGCGCTGATGCCGCACCGCTCGTAGTTGCGTGACGCACACGTTGCCCGGATCGTCCTTCAGCCAGGCGTCTCGGAATGCCGCGGCCGCCATGCCGTTGCGCCGCCGCACGAGTTGCATGATCTTGAAATAGGAATCGTGCTTGGCGATGGTGGGGCCGGCAATCGTTACCTGCTCCTCGGTCAACAGGAACCGCAAGTTCGGCATGTCGATGAACTTCGGTTCATCCGGCACCAGGTCGCGCTGGTAGTCCGGGTCCTGCCCGAGGCCCTGCGCGATCTCCAGCGTGTCGAACCAGACCTCGGCGATGCCCTCGTACGGACCGGGCGCATAGCCGAGCCCCGCGTACGGCAGCCGATGTGCCTGCGTGTAGCGGCGCATGGGCTTGATGTTGAGCGCGAGCCGCCCGTGAGGCTCACGCCAATGCGCATGGAAATGCTCGTCCGTGATGTCGGGGCGCTTGGGAATCAAGGCGTAGACTTTGATCATTCACGTCTCCGTGGAGCGCGCATCCGCTATGGCCAGCCGCTACGCATTGGAAGGTCGCTTGCGGCATTCGAGCGACTTCATATAGTCTGCGGACATTGCCGATCTTAAATCAAATACAAATTAGTGAGAGGCTTGCATGATCACCCCGACCGCTTCGCATCTTCGCCGCTGGCTGATGTCCCTGATTGCCCTGGGTGGTTTGTGCGCCGCCGGCGCCGCCGTCGCGGGCGAGCAATCCGATAAGGAGGCCATCGAGGCCTTGATCCACTGCTACGCGGCCGGCACGGATGCGATCGGTGATCACCTGACCAATGCCGACCCGCTCGCGGCCGGCACCGCCATCTACCGCCGCTGTTTCACGCCGGACGCGCAGATCCGGGCGTGGTTCCCGCACCAGCCCTTCGATTCGCAGGTCTTCCCGCATCCGGAAGCCCATGCGGACACCGCGCCCAAGACCGTCATCGGCCCGGACGAGTGGGCGAAATTCGCGGACAGCGTGTTTCGCGGCAAGGGCTACACCGTCACCCAGCACATGATCAGCAATGTCGCCACCACGATCCACGGCCGCACCGGCACGCTCACGGCCTACCTCAATGCCACGCATGTGATCTCCGGCGATGTGATCGGCGGCCCCTCGCGTTGCGTTGCGGTGGCCAATGGCACCTACTCGCTCAATGTGCAGAAGATCAACGGCGCGTGGAAGATCACCGCGCTCAACCTGACGCTGATCACCTTCAATCCGGTGTTCCAGACCGGCAAGGGTTGCTGACGGGCAACAGGCGCTGAGCCGCCGCCCGCACCGGGGCGAGGTTCAGGCGATACGTTCCAGCACCGTCGCGGTGGCGAGGCCGCCTGCGCAACAAATGCTCTGCAGGCCGCGTTGCACGCCGCGCCGCTGCATCTCGTGCACCAGCGTAGTGGTGATCCGCGCGCCGCTGGCGCCCAAGGGATGACCCAGGGCAATCGCGCCGCCGTTGACGTTGAGCCGCTCCTGTCCCACACCGAGCTCGCGCGACCACATCAACGGCACGGACGCGAAAGCCTCGTTCACCTCGAACAGATCGATGTCCGAAAGCTTCAGCCCCGCGCGCTCCAGCACCCGTCGCGTCGCTGCGATCGGGCCGGTCAGCATCAGCGTGGGATCCGACCCCACCACGGCAACGGCGCGGATCCGCGCCAGGCCCGAAAGGCCGTGCTTGCGCGCCGCCTCGGCCGACATCAACAACAGCGCCGCGGCACCGTCGGAAATCTGCGAGGAATTTCCCGCCGTCACCCGCCCATCGGCGCGAAAGCTGGTCTTGAGCTTGCCGAGCTTCTCGAGCGAGGTGTCGCGGCGGATGGTCTCGTCGTGGGTGAAATCCGGCGGCACGCCCGTCGCTTCGCGCTCGCGCCAATCTGCCACCGGTACCGGGACGATCTCGCGGGCGAAGTGGCCGGCGTCGGCGGCCGCGGCGGCGCGCTGGTGGCTGGCCAGCGCAAAGGCATCGAGATCATCGCGCGTGATGTTCCAGCGGTCGGCCACGCGCTCGGCGGCTTCGCCTTGCGGAACCTGCTCGTACTGTTCGAGCAGCTTCCAGCCAAAGGGCTTACCGTGCACGTCGCGATTGCCGCCCATGGGGACACGGGTCATGCTCTCGGCGCCGCCCACCGCCACCACATCGCAGCTCCCCGACGCGATGGCCTGGTAGCCCACGTGCATCGCGGCCTCCGCCGAGCCGCATTTGCGGTCCACCGTCATGCCGGGAATGTGCGCGGGCCAGCCGGCGCTGAGCAGGGCGGTGCGCGCGATGTTGCCGCATTGCTCTCCCACCTGCGTGACGCAGCCGAATATCACGTCATCGACACTGGCCGGGGCGATGCCGGTGCGCGCGATCAGCGCCTGCAGGACGATGGCGCCCAGGTGATCGGCGCGCACGTCACTGAGGGCGCCGCGGAATTTGCCGACCGGGGTGCGCGCGGCGGCGACGATGACGACTTCGGCCATCAGCTCACCCTCAGGCCCGAGCCCGGCACGCGCTTGCCGTCGGCGTATTCGTAGACGCCGCGGCCGACCTTGCGGCCGAACCGTCCGGCCTTCACGAGCTTCAGGATCAGGGGGCAGGGCCGGAACTTCTCGCCCAGCGTGGTGTGCAGGTACTGCAGCACGGACAGGCGGGTGTCCCAGCCCGTCAGGTCGCCCAATTCGAGCGGTCCCATCGGATGGTTGAATCCCAGGCGCAGCGCCGTGTCGATGTCCTCGGCGCTGGAGACGCCCTCCATCAGCATGTACATCGCCTCGTTGCCCATCAAGGCGGACATGCGGCTGGTGGTGAGCCCCGGTGCTTCGTTGACCACGATGGCGGTCTTGCCCAGCGCCTCGCCCCAGGCCCGCGCGCGGGCGATGCTCTCATCGCTGGTGCCGATGCCGCGCACGATCTCGAGCAGCTTCATCTTGTGGACGGGATTGAAGAAATGCATGCCCAGCACCCGGTCGGCGCGTTTCGTCGCCGAGGCGATCTCGGTGACGCTGAGCGCCGAGGTGTTGGTGGCGATGACCGCGCCCGGCGGCAGGCACTCGTCGGCTTCGCGCGCGATGGCAACCTTGGCGACGAGGTTCTCCGACGCGGTTTCGAGCAGCAGATCGGCAGGGCGGGCGTGCAGCGCCGCCTTCAGGTCGGTCCCCGTGGAGATGCGTGCGAGCGCGCCCTGCGCGTCCGCCTCGCTGACCTTTCCCAGCCGCACCCCATCTGACAGGATCGCGCCGATGGCATCGGCCGCCTGCGTCAATGCCTGCTGATGGATGTCGACCAAGGACACCGAATAGCCCGCGGTGGCAAAGCCATGCGCGATGCCGCGGCCCATGAGGCCGGCGCCCACGATGACCACGTTGCCCGAATGCTTGTGTTGGTTGGACATGAGGATCCCCAGGAGTTGCCCCCGCCGAGCGCTACCCGCGCGGGGAGTTGAAATCAGGTTTGCGCTTTTCCCGGAAGGCCGCGACGGCCTCGCGGCGTTCTTCCCCCGAGAGCAGCATGGTGAACAGGGCGCGCTCCAGGCGAAGCCCGGAAGGGAGATCCAGTTGGATCCCCACGGCGGCCGCCTCCTTGGCGAATGCCGTCGCCACCGGCGGGCGCGCGGCAATCCGCGCCGCCAACGCGAGTGAGTCGCTTTCGAGGGCCGCGTGATCCGCGGACAGGCGCGTGATGAGCCCGATGCGCAGGGCCTCCGGCGCATCGATCCGATCGCCCGTCATCATCATGTCCAGGGCCCTGCCCAATCCGATCAGCCGGGGCAGGCGCTGTGTGCCGCCGCCACCCGGGATCAGCCCCAGGCCGGTTTCCGGCAGGCCGAACGTCGCGTCCTGGGAGGCGATGCGCAGATCGCACGCCAGCGCGATTTCCAGCCCGCCGCCCAGGCAGAAGCCGTGGATGGAGGCGATGATGGGCTTGGCGATGCGGTCGAGGGATTCGATCCACGAGGTACGGCCCTGCAGGGCGGCGGTGACCGGCGCCTTGGCGGCCGGCTTTTCCTTCAGGTCCGCGCCCGCGCAGAAGCCGCGTTCGCCGGTTCCCCTGAGGACGATCACGCGGATCGACGGATCCGCATCCAATTGTTGCAGCAGTGCCGGCAGCCCGTGGCGGATGGCATCGTTGATGGCATTGACCGACTCCGGCCGGTTCATGGTGATGCGCGCCACCGCGTCAAGCCGCTCGAGCGCCAGGCAGCCGTCGGCAAGCGTCTCCGGCATTTGCTGAGGCATGGGACTCCTCGTCGTTATTCTTGAGCGAACTTCCAATCGATTGAAGCGGTGCGGTGCTCCCGCCGCCGCCCATGGCGGCCGGCCCCTCTATGCCAAAGCCGTCCGCCGCACCCAAAGGTATTCCTGTGCTCATCCCGGGGCAACCCCTAGTTTGAATAACATTCAGAATTCTCTTGCGGCTTCGCGGAGGGCGGAGTTATGCTCGCGCTATCACCGATGCTGCAGGTCGGCGGCACCGGTTGTTTCAGTGGCTTGACCGACCGGGCCAGAACATAAACGAAGAAGTGGGGGAGTCATGATGGGATACGAAAAGCTCACTCTCGCGGCCGCAATCGCCGCCATCCTTGCCATGCCGGCCGGCGTCAAGGCACAGGCAACCACATCGGACTCCTCGATGCTGGAAGAGGTGGTGGTCACCGCCCGCAAGCGTTCAGAGAAGATGCAGGACGTTCCCATCGCCATGAGCGCCCTGACGCAGACGGAAGTCGAACGCAGCTTCGCGCGCGACATCAAGGATCTGGCCAGCATGTCCCCGAACCTGGTCATCGACGATACCTCGCAGGGTCCGGGCGGCGTCGCCGCCATCACCATCCGCGGCATCGGCGTGGCCGACGTGGAAAAGAGCTTCGACCCCGCCATCGGCGTGGTCATCGACGGCGTGTTCATCGGCTCCAACACCGGCGGTATTCTCAAGAGCTTCGACATCGCCAGCATCGAAGTGCTGCGCGGTCCGCAGGGCACCGTGTTCGGCCGCAACACCATCGGCGGCGTCATCAACGTCACGCGCTCCAAGCCCACGGGCAAGTTCGGCGGCAAGTTCCGCGCCGGTGTCGGCGACTACAAGACCTATGACGTCGAGGGCATCCTGAATTTCCCCATCGTCAGCGACAAGCTCGCCGGCAAGTTGAGCCTGGGCACGCATCAGCAGCGCAAGGGCTACTTCACCAACGTCAACACCGGCGAGGACATGGGCCGCGAGGACTACAAGACCTTCGGCATCACGCTGTTGTACACGCCGATGGACAACCTGGAATTCCAGTACACCTACAACGACGAACGGACCAAGCAGGATACGCCCCCGCTCCTCAACAACGGCCAGCCGGGCCAGTTGTTCTGCAGCGTCTACGGTTACTGCGCGCCGTCGCTGCACTCCACGATCACCGGCGACCGCTACCGCGTGGCGTCGCTCGGCTTGTTCCCGCTCAACCCGACCAATGCCTTCTTCAACGCCACTGACCCTGCGGATCTGGTCAGCATGCCGCTCGATGCGACGTTCAATGCCAAGACCCATATCCTCAAGGCTCACTGGGACATCAACGACGCGTACGGATTGGATGGCATCTACGGGCACTGGGCGTCGTCGGAATCCGTGCTGACCGACTGGGACGGCACGCCCCAGATGCTGTATCACACCTCGCGTCCGGCGGACTGGAAGCAGGACAGCGTCGAGTTGCGGCTCTCCAACAAGGGCAGCGGCCCGTTCAGCTGGGTGGCCGGCGCGTACTACTGGGATTCGAGCTTCGAGATCCGGCTGCGCAGCTACATCGGCTTCGCCGCGCCGAACACGATCCTGGATATCGCCCAATTCGACACGCAGACCACCAAGTCGCATGCGCTGTTCTTCGAAGGCGACTACAAGTTCGGCGATCATTGGACCGCGACCCTCGGCGGCCGCTACACCAAGGACAAGAAAACCTCGGCGGCGCGCGGCAACGTCGATACCAGCGTTGCACCGGTCGGCGGGTTCCCGCCGGGCATCAACGGCGATCCGCGCCACTCCTGGAGCCAGTTCACGCCGAAAGTGGGCCTGAAGTATCGCTTCAACGACAGCGCCATGGCCTATGCCACCTACTCGAAGGGTTATCGCTCGGGCGGGTACCTGAGCCGCGTGTCGAGCTACGCCGAAGCAATCTCTCCCTACAACCAGGAGACCGTGGCGAACTACGAACTCGGCCTGAAGACCGAATTCCTGAACAACAAGCTGCGCCTCAATTTCACGGTCTTCCAGATGGACTACCAGGACAAGCAGGAGGAGATCCACCTGCCCGACACCCTGAGCGGCACCGGCCAGAAGACCGTGGTGGCGAACGCGTCGACCGCGACGATGAAGGGCGCGGAGTTCGAGATGGAGGCGCATCCCACGGAAAGCCTGAACCTGCGCGGCAACATCGCGTACCTGACCAACAAGTACGACAAGTTCAAGTTCGACGACGGCACCGGCATCCAGGACTTGAGCTACCTCAAGTTCCGCCGTGCGCCGAAGTGGACCGGGAGCCTGGATGCCACGTATGAGTGGAACCTGAGCGCCGGCACCAAGATGTGGTCGCGCGTTTCCTATCACCACATCGGGCCTTATTTCACGGACTTCACCAACGCACCCGCGCTGGCGAACGATGCGCAGAACCTGATCGACGCCTCCGTGAACGTGGAGTTCGGCGAGACGCGGCTGAGCCTGTATGGCCGCAACCTGACCGGCGAAGACGGCTACATGATCGGTTACGACGTGGCCGGCATCTGGGATTACTCGGCGCCCCGCGCGCCGCGCACCTTCGGCGCGGAAGTCACGTTCCGCTTCGGAGAAAAATAATCGCGGATCGTCGGTGATGGCCGGGGATGAACCGGCGATGAATTGAAACTGGCCCCTGGCGGAATCGATCCGCCAGGGGCTTTTTGTTTGAAAGGCCCCCGAGAATCAGGGGCCGCGACGAATCAAAGGCCGGTCTTGCCAGCCTCGCGCAACATCGGGCTGTATTGTGCAAACGCAGGGCCGGCGACGGTGGCGCCCACGGTGATGCCGGCATCGGTGGTCACCGTGTGTCCCGTGGTATAGCCGGATTCATCGCTGGCGAGCCACAGCGCGGCGTTGGCCACGTCTTCCGCGAGTCCCGGCCGATCGCGCAGGGGCGAGAGCTCCGCCAGCTTCCGTTTGGCGCCCTCGATGTCCGCCGGGTTTCCGGTCAGCACGTTCGCGACCATGGGCGTGGCCATGGAAGCGGCCGCGATGGCGTTCACGCGGATGCCGAAACGGCACAATTCGGCACCCACGTTCTTGGTCAGGCCGACGACCGCATGTTTGGCCGCGGCATAGGCGTGCGGGCCGAGGCCGCCCATGAGGCCGGCGGTGCTCGCCATGCTGACGATGCTGCCGCTGCCTTGGGGCTTCATGACGCGCGCGGCGTGCTTCATGCCGAAGAATACGCCGTCCAGCAGGACATCCAGCGTCGCGCGCCATTCGGCAAAGGGCGTGGTGTCGATGGGACCGACGGCGCCGACGATGCCGGCGTTGTTGAACATGACGTCCAGCCGCCCGAAATGACGCACCGCGAGGTCCACCAGCCCGGCCACGTCATCTTCCTTGGTCACATTGCAGACCGCGAACGTCGCCGCCGGGCCGAACTTCGCCGCGAATGCCTGGCCGGGACCGGCCTGGATGTCGCCGATCACCACCCGGCATCCTTCCTTGATGAATCGCTCCACGCTGGCGGCACCGATGCCGCTGGCGCCGCCCGTGATCACCGCCACCTTGTCCTTGAGCCGCATGCAAATCACCTCGTTTGTAATTGGATTGTCGGGGACCTCGCACGCCTGCCGTCGGCAGGCCCGGCACCTCTGGGCCTGCGGTTGCGGGAGCGCGGCGATGTGCTGATTTTATCAGCTCCAAAGTGCTGCGGTAGCGAACGTTTGGCGCGGCAGGCATGGGTTGCGCCGTCCGCGCGACCTCGGGCAAGATGTCCGGACAATATATTTTTGGGGGATCGATGACGTCAGCTTCACCGGGTTACGTGGATGGCTACACGCGCCAGTTCCGGATCTCGCCGGCCGACACCGCGCTGGTGATCATCGACGTGCAATACGCCAGCGGCAGCCGTCACCACGGCTTGGGGAAGTTGCTGGCCGCGGCCGGCACGCTGGGCGATGCCGAGTATCGCTTCTCACGCGTGGAGAAATTCGTGGTGCCCAACAGCAAGCGGTTGGCGGATGCCTTCCGCGCGATGGGCGCGAAGGTCATCTATGTCACCGTCGGCTGCACGCTGCCGGATTTTTCCGATGGGCCGCCGCAGCTGCGCAGCTTCTTCGTGGCCACGGACAATCGCGCGGGGTCGCGTGAGCATGAGATCGTCGATGAACTCAAGCCGCAGGCCAATGACCTGGTGCTCAACAAGAACACGATGGGCGCGTTTGCGTCCACCGGCATCGACACGCATCTGAAGAGCATGGGTATCCGCAACATCGCGGTGACGGGTGTCTCCACCAACAATTGCGTGAGCATGACGGCGATGGAGGCGAGCGACCGTCAATACGGCGTGGTGCTGGTGTCCGATGCCACCGGCACGTGCAGTGATGAAATGCAGGTGGCGACCGAGAAGACCTTCCGCCGAATGTGGGGCAGGGTGATGAGCTCCGCCGAGGTGATCGCCGAATTGCAATCGGCACGGTGAAAACGCGAATCATACCTATCCTGGCTACGGCAAGCACGTAGCTTCGTTTTATGGGTTTGGCCGAAGGTTCTGCGAGAATGCCTCCATGAACACCATCGCCGAGCCCACCCCGGCCGCTTTCCCGAACCGGGTGGCGCTCTACCTGGCGGCCACCCGGCCGCCCTTCCTGAGCGTCACCTTCGTCGGGTGCCTCCTCGGTTTGGCCAGCGCTCACTTCGGCGGGGTGCCCATCCGCCCGCTCACCGCCCTCATCACGGTCTTCTTCGCGCTGCTGGCCCACGCCGGCGTGAATGTGCTGAACGATTACTTCGACTCGCAGAACGGCACCGATGCCGCCAACACCGAACGCGTATTCCCCTTCACCGGCGGCAGCCGCTTCATCCAGAACGGTGTGCTGACGCAGCGCGCCACCGGATGGTTCGGGTTCCTCCTGCTCGCGGCGGTGGTGCCTGCCGGGTTGTGGCTCGCCTGGTTGAGCGGCCCTGCGTTGATCGGCATCGGCCTGTTGGGCTTGATCGTCGGTTGGGCGTATTCCGCGCCGCCGTTCCAGCTCGTCAGCCGCGGCCTGGGCGAGATCGCCATCACCTGCGCCTGGGTACTGGTGGTGGTGGGTACGGACTTCGTGCAGCGGCATGCGCTTTCGTTCACGCCACTCGCGGCGGGCCTGGGGTTTGCGCTGCTGGTGGCCAACGTGCTCTACATCAATCAGTTTCCGGACATGAAGGCCGATGCGTTGGCCGGCAAGCGCACGGTGGTGGTGCGATTGGGCGCGTCGGCTGCGCGCTACGGTTATGGTGTGCTCGCCGCTGCGTGCGGGGCGTGGATCCTCGCCATGGTGATCGATGGCGCGCTGCCCCTGTGGGCGCTGCTGTCGTTGCTGCCGTTGGGCGTGAGCGTGGGGGCGTTGCGCATCCTGTGGGCGAACGCGTCGCGGCCTTCCGGGTTGGCGCCGGCCATCAAGATGACGATCCTGGCGGCGGTAGCGCATGGGGCGGTGCTCGTAGGAGTGTTGGCCTTCGCCTGATTTGCTGCATCCGCAATGCCGTGCTAGAACCGGTGGATGATCCAATCCGCTGCTGCCTTCTCCCGCTGACATGGCCGGCGGACTCGTTGCCTTGCTCGATGACGTTGCCGCGCTGGCGAGGCTGGCCGCCGCCTCGGTCGACGATGTAGCCGCGGCGGCCGGGCGCGCCGGCGCCAAGACGGCGGGTGTCGTCATCGATGACGCCGCGGTCACGCCCAGTTACGTGGTCGGCCTGCCGCCCGAGCGCGAATTGCCCATCATCGGCAAGATTGCCCTGGGCTCGCTGCGCAACAAGCTCCTGTTCATCCTGCCCGGCGCCTTGCTGCTGAGCGCGTTCGCTCCGATGCTGTTGACGCCGATCCTGATGCTCGGCGGCCTGTATCTGAGCTTCGAGGGCGCCGAGAAAATCATCGAGTGGATCAGGGGAGAACACGTCGTCGAGGAAGTCGCACGCATCCACGATCCTGCGGAGCTCGAGGCACGGCAGGTGGGCAGCGCCATTCGCACCGATTTCATCCTGTCGGGCGAGATCATGGTCATTGCGCTCAATCAGGTGAGCGCCGCTCCGATCGCGACGCAGGCGGTGGTGTTGGCGCTGGTCGGCGCTGCCGTTACCGTCGGCGTGTACGGCGTCGTGGGCTTGATCGTGAAGATGGATGACGTGGGCCTGCACTTGGCGGCCAAGGGAGGGGCCGTGGCGGGGATCGGGCGTGCCCTGGTGCGTGGCATGCCGGTGCTACTGAAGGCGCTCGCGATCATCGGCACGGTGGCCATGCTGTGGGTGGGTGGAGGGATCTTCATCCATGGGCTGGTGGCGTTCGGGGTGTCGGCGCCGGAGGTGTGGATTCATGCGGTGGCGCATCGGATCGGGGCGGGCGTTGCTGCGCTTGAATGGATGATCACCGCCGTTGGTTCGGCGATCGTGGGGATCGCCGCGGGGGCGCTGATTGCCGGGGTGCTGCATTTGAAGCCCGGGGCGAAGCACTGATCAAAGGAGGTTGCATACATGCCCAAGACGATTCAGTTACGGTGCGTGCCAGATTCTCTTCATCGTCGTCTCACAGCACGAGCAGCAATGGCCGGTCTTCCTCTTTCAGATTTCATCGTGCGGGAGTTACGCAAGATGGTGAGCGCCCCCACGCCAAGCAAAATGCGCGATCTTTTGCGGCAGCGTGAGCCTTATCTTGGTAATTTGTCGCCAACGGACGCGTTGCGTCGGGAGCGCGACCACCGCTGATCGTCCGGTACCCCCTTGGAGAACGACGCATTGTTCGACTACCGCAGCTGCGAATCCCTCTTGGCCTTGGCCTGCGCCACCGCCGCCTGATAATCGGCTTCCGCCTTGTCGTTGCATGCCTGTTGCGCGGATGGTTCGAGCGTCAGGCATTTCTCCCCGGCCACTTTGCGATCGCCATCCGCGCGCGTCATCGCCACGTCGAAAACGCCGGTGATCTTTGCGCGCGCCACGTCCTTCGAATCCGGGCCTGCGATTTTCACGGCGCTCTTGATGCCGTTCCGCGCCTCGAGCTTTGCTTTTGCGACGGCTTCTTGCGCCTCCGCTTGCGCACCCGCGACATCGGCCACCGGGGGAGGGGGCTTCTTATGGCATCCACCGCAGACGGCGAGCACTGCCATGAGCATCAAGGCCGGCGGCGTTCGCGGGAATTTCATGGTGTCCATGCTGATCTCCTCATCGATGCCCATCCTAACCGTGTTGGCGTTTCCGCGGAAACGTCGGCGCCCACTTGCAGGGGAATCGCACGGCTGTGGGCGGGGTCCGACGGCAAGATGCGGCGTGCAGGGCTTACGGCGCTAATCTGCAGCGGCGGGTGTCAGCTCGATCACCGTCTCCGCCGCGCGCTCGACCGCAGCCTTGCTGTACAGCAACGGCACATACTGCCCCGCCGCCCACAAGGGCAGCAGGTCGCGGTAATGCGGATTGCCGGCATCGCCCGATTGACCCGGAGAATTGATCGCCATCGAGCGGTCCCACTCGCCCACGTCCATGACGAGGCGCACCGAGGCGCCGGAGGTCACGGCAAAATCCTTGTCACCGAAGGAGGCGGCGCGCGGGGTGTCGGAGGAGCCGGGAAGTTCGACGGCCGGCAATGACAGCCGCGCACGAAGATCAACGTCGGCGAGCGTCGCGATGGCCGGCACGAACTTCATCTGGTGCAGGCGTCCCCAGCGCCAGGTGTCCATGTCGGGACCCAGCGTTTTCGTGAGATAGCCGACGGTGTCGGCCAGGCTCGTCAGCAGCAAGTCGCGTCGCCCGGCTTCCGGATCGGCGCCCAGGCGCGAATCGGGGTGGGCCATCAAGTCGATGACGGCCTCCAGGTCGCCATTGCCGATGAGCTGATGCACGCTGTCGGGCGTTGCGCGCGCGACGGTCATCGGCGAGAGGAATCGCTTGGTCCACACTTGGTAGATCGCGGCGGCAACGCTGTCGATGGTTTCCTCGCCATTCCAGGCCCGCAGCAGCGCAAGACTCTTGGATACCTGCGGATCGGGCGAATCCACGCTTGCGAGCACGCCGATGAGCCTGCGCGACATGACGTTGTGCGCATCGGTCTGCAATGCCATCGAATTGGCGATGCTGTGCTGTGAGCCGCCGCCCAGCACGGCTTCGATGCGATCGATGCGCGAGCGATTCGCCCATTCGAAGGAGATTCTGCGCTGCTCGGCGGGGTACCCTTTTGGCAGGTTCATCTCGTTGGCCGTGGCCACCCAGCCGCGCTGCGGGTTGTACATCGAGGGCAATTGGTTGCCACGCAGGAAGCCCTTCCATTCATAGCGGCCATCCCCCGGCACGGGCAGCAGACCGTCCCAATTGCGCCGCACGGGTATCCGGGCGCCCGGCGCCCAGCCGATATTGCCCTTCACATCTGCATAGACCAGATTCAACGGCGGCACGCCCCAGCGATCGCGCGCGGCCAGGAATTGCTTCCAGGTCTTCAAGCCATTGAACCAGGTGCTGCCGAAATACGGCGTGGTGCCCGCTTCGTGCCAGACCGAGCGCACCGCGAAAGCAAGGCCGGCCTTGGGATCCACCGCCAGCACCGGGCCGTGCCGCGTGAAGCGCAATTCCACCTGCCGCGGCTTCTCGCCCTTGACCTCGATGGTCTCGAGTTCCACCCGCATGGCTTCCCAGCCCTTCCCGTAGCGATAGTGGTCGGGATCGTCGGCTTTGAGCGAGTAGACGTAGAGATCCTCCTGGTCCACCTCGAAGATGGTCAGGCCGAAGGCCGCGTGCTCGTTGTGACCCAGGGATACGCCGGGCAGCGCGGGTTCACCTGCACCGATGAGGGACATGCCGGGCGCGTCGAGGTGCACGATGTAGCGCAGGCTCGGCACGCTCAGGCGGCGATGTGGGTCGTTGGCGAGAATGGGCCGGCCGGAGCGTGTGTGGGAGGGGGCGATGGCCCAGTTGTTGGAGCCTTCTTCAACGGCGTCCTCGGTAAGGTTTGCCGCAGTGCGCAGGCGCTCCGGAGCGAAGGATACCGACGCCGTGGCAAGATCGTAGTCCTTGAGGACATCGGCCGGTATGGAACACGGGTCCAACCCCGGTGGAATGGTCGTGTCGTGCGGCGGCTCGAGCTTGGCGCGCAGGCGATCGGCGGCTAGCCCTGCCTTGCAGGCCACTTGCGCGCGCTTTACCTCCGACGCCACATTGGCGACCAGCCCGTGCGAGCGGATGCGCACCACGTCCTCCGCCGTCCAGGTGTCCGGCATGGAATGCGTCAACGTGAACTCCCGCGGCAACGGTTGCGCGCCGCTGCGTACCTGCGCTACATAGGCATTGATGCCGGCTACGAAAGCCTCCGCCGTATCGCGCGCGCCAGGCGCATACCCGGCCCACTCCTTGTTCATGTCGCCGCGGTACAGGAACAGGCGCGCCGCGCGGTCCTGGTCCACATAGGCGGGACCGAAACTCTTGGCCAGCAGGCCCAGGCCGCGCTTGCGCCACAGGTCGATCTGCCACAGACGGTCGCGCGCGGCGTTGTAGCCCTGCAGGAAGAAGGCATCGCGCGGCGAGGCGGCGTACAGGTGGGCGATGCCCCAATGGTCGATGATGATCCTGGCGGGTTGGGAGAGGCCGGGGATGGAATGCGAGACTGGCGTCGGGGCTGCCGCATGCGCGGCGATGCCCGACAATCCCAGCGCGCTGCTCATCAGCAAGGGGAGGGCGGTTCGCGCAAACGAAGCGGTTGGCCGAGGGGCGTACATCAAGGGGGACCTCATGGATGGCAGTGATCGGGACGCTTGCGCGCCCTTCGGTTTCTCGATCGTACCGGGCTTGCGCCGTTGCGCAACTGCGGACTCTACCGCCTTCGCCGGCGCCCCGGCATACGCTAACGCGGCTTGCCGGCGGACCGCGCCTTGCGTGCCTGCTCCTTGCAATCAAAAGGCAGGTCCGGCTCGGCGCAGAAATCCGGCCATTGATTCGAATCCAACCAGTAGTCGACGAGGCCCAGGCGCGCCACGAATGGCCAGAAGCGCCGGTCGCGGATGAGGCCGCGCATTTCGGGCCAGAACAATTGTGGAACGAAGCGTCGGTCGGGACCGAGGTAGGTTTCCAACTCCCGGTAGGCGGCATCAATATTGCCGGCGAGCGCAAACGCACGCGCGGAGAAATCCCCTTCGCCACGGCATGCCTCGGCGAAGCGCGCCGGCATCAGCGATTGCTTGCGCCTGGCGGCGAGGATTTGCTCATAGCAGCCGAGGGAGCGGCCGGTAACGCCGGGTTGCTCGGCGAGTTTGCGGGCGACGGCATCGGCATCGCCGTACATCACCTCCGTGAACAGTTCTTCCTGGCTCACCCACTCGGGGTCCATTGGACGTATCAGCGCGTATTGGGCGCGGGCGGACTGCAACTCACCGATGGAGGCTAGAACGTGCGGAAGGGGCGTATCGGTGACACGCCGATACAACTGTGCGCGGACGCCGACATCGACGGCCTCGCGCACGCGCCCGACGTCGGCGAGAAATTTCGCGTAGCGTCCCAGCGCCCACCCCGCCTCGGGATCCGCCTGGATGGCGCGGCGCCACCAGTCTTCCTGCGCTGCGAACTGAAAGTCGCTGACTGAGAATCCCATGGTGAACAAGGCATCCGCATTGTGCGGATCGAGCTGCAATGCCATCTGCGCGAGGCGGGTCGCTTCGGCGACGTGCCGATTCGCTTCGGTGCTCGAGCGTGCTTCTGCCCATCCCGCCCCCGCGTTGGCGAAGGCATAAAAGGCAATGACCTGCGGATCGTGCGGCGCGCGGTCATACAACTCCTTCGCCGCCGCATGGAGTGCAGCGAAGTCGCGCTCCAGGAAATGGGCGCAGCCATAGATGTAGCGTGAGAGAGCCTCGGGTCCCTGTTTTGGATCGCGGCGCTTCAAGGCACACTTCAGCGCAAAGGCGGCGAGATTGGACTCCCAGGCCGCGCCTTCGCTGGGCACCCGGCGCGTGCTCCACAGCGTGGCGCCGGATTGCCGGTCATCGAGGCGCGCCGTCAGGACGTTTTTGCCTCCGACTTCGTTGAGCTCGCCGCTCAGGATGAACTCGGCATGACCCTTGCCGTGCGCGGTGTCAGCGGGTGCATTCCTGATGCCCATCTCCGTGAGGCGCTGGCGGAACGCCCCGGCGAAACTGGCGGCGCGGGCGGCGCGCGGCGGATCCGGGGGATTGGCGGTGAATGGTTGCACCTCCACTTCTCCGATGGCGATGGCCGCGGCGTCCGTTCCTGCCCGCTCATGGATCAAGGCCCAAGCCAGCAGCGCGGCGAGCGCCAAAATGCCGGCCGCGGATAAAGTTGCTGCCGGCATTTGCCATCGAGGCCTCGACGCGGCGGTCATCGATTCCCCGGCGGTTACAGGTTGGGCCGCGCCGGCGGGCGGTGATGCACCTTCTTTGCCCGGCCCCGGGTCCGTCTCGGTCGGGCGCGATGCCCGGATCGTGCCGACAAACCGGTAGCCCTGGCGAGGCACGGTCTCGATGTAGCGTGGAGTGTCGGCCTCGTCCCCGAGGGTGGCACGCAGTCGGCGAACGGCAGCGTTGAGCGCGGTGTCGAATTCGACGATGCGCTTCGGCCACAGCCTGCCGATCAATTGTTCGCGGGTGACCAGCTGGCCAGGGGTGGTCAGCAGTACTTCGAGCACCTGCAGCGGCATGTCCTGCAGCTTGACACGCACCCCGTCCTTCAGCAGTTCGCGCGGCTCCCGCCGCAGCGTCCAGCCATCAAAATGAATGTCCGCGTGAGCCTGCATGGGGTGATAGCGTCGATTGTCACCAGCGTTTTGGAAGTCGGAAGCATAGCCCAAGGGCCTTGGTCACCGATGATTTGCGTGCACGCCGGGGCTGCGCACCCGAGGGGCAAGTGGCCGACCCAATCTTCCTCCACGGCTATTGATGATCCCTGGGAATCACATCCTCCCATTTCTTCTCGCGCACCAATTCCCCATTGCGCAACAGCCGCCGGGTGCCGGTGTAGTAGAAATTCTCCCGATCGCTGCGCCAGTTCGCGCTGCTTTCGAAGACCAACGTCCTGTCCTTGAGTTTCAGCGTGATGTGATACTCCCCGCGCACCGAGGTCTTTTCGGGGTGCTGGTCATTGGATTCGTGCGTGATGGAGGTCGTCACGTAGCGCTCCCCCCAGGGGAATCGATTGGCGCTGTTGTTGGTGGCCACCACCCTGGCATCGCCGGTGCGCGGGTCGCGTTGCACCGAGGAGATCTCGCCATAGCCTGAAGGCGTGCCGGTGTCGATGGTGCCGTATCCCGGCAGCGAGTCATGCGTTTTCTCGATGGGCTCGAAGTGCGGCACCGGATGGCTCTCCGCGGGTACGACGGGCAGTTCCAGGCGCGTGGCCTCGGCGCCCACGAAGAGGTTCGTGGTCATGGAATAGGGCGTGGGCCACAGCATGGGCCATTGCGCATTGCTCACCGCCAGGCGCAACCGATGACCGGCGGGAAACACCCACGAGGTGACATGCATCTCGATGGGCAGCGCGAAGCGCTGGCCGGGCACGATCGCCTGGGGATCGCGGGCGGACTCACGATGCGCGCCGTTCTGCGCGGCCGATGCCACGAGCACCGTGGTGCCGTCGGGCGCGACATCCTCCAGGCGTGCGATCCAGTCCGCTTGCGGCGCGTCAGCCGACACCACGAGGTTCGCCACGGGGAATCCCAGGATCTCGAGCTTGTCGGTGAGCGGCGCCGAATCGAAGGTGAGGCTGAAGGCATCGCTCGGCCGTTGATCGGGCGCCACGTCACCGAACCACATCACCGGTCCGCCGGCTTCCACGCCGGTCGTGGGTACGTAGCGCAGGGCGAGGCTCGCCGCCTCGCCGGCGGAGGCGGCGAGCGTGCGATCCGCGCGCGGGTGGAACGTGCGCTGCTCGATTCGCTTGATGGGCCAGCCGTCCTCGTAGCGCCAATGACCCGGCGCAGTGTCGAGGTAAGGTCCCGGCGGATGCCAGTCGCGCACGTAGACGGCGAGGCGCGGCTCCTCCATCACGCCCGTGTCGCGGCCCTTCAGCCAGTAATCGAACCAACGCACGGCCTCGTGCCGGAACTCGAAGCCGGGCTTGGGGTAGGGCTCGTGCGGAAAGGTGTGGTTCCAGGCGCCGATGATGCCCTTCACCGGCGCCTTCAGGTGCTCGAGCATGCGCGGCACGCTGTCGCGGTAGCCGTCGTACCAGCCGCCGATCACCAGGGTCGGGATTTGGATGGCATCGTAGCGGGTCTTGAGCGAGGTGCGATCCCAGAACGGCCCGTCGCGCTGTTGGCGCTTGTACGTGAGTCCCCAGGGTGGGGTGTCGAAGCGATCCTGGAAGAACTGTTCGTCGATCTTGAAGTCCGGCGCACCCGGGACGGCGTTCGACAGATCCTGGTGCATCTCCCAATCGTCCAGATGCATGATGCCATCCATGAAATGCACGTCGTCCTGGTAGAGATCGTCGGTCGCATCCACCGCAATGATGGTTTTGAGCGCGGGCGGCCGGCGCATCGCCATGTGGATGGAATTGAAGCCGCCCCAGGAGATGCCGAACATGCCCACCTTGCCGTTGGAATAGGGCTGCTTCGCCAGCCACGCGATCACCGTGCCGCCGTCCTGGTTCTCGATGTCGCTGTACTCGTAGGGAATGAGCCTGCCTTCGCTGTTGCCGGTGCCCCGGATGTCGACGCGCGCCACCACGTAGCCACGACGCACGAAGTAGGCGTACAGCGGGTAGCGGTCGCCGCGGGATTCTGTCTTCCGGTACGGCAGGTATTCCAGCAGTACCGGGAAGCGTGCGGTGTCGCCCTTGCCTTTCGGGCGCCAGATGTCGGCGGCGAGTTTCGTGCCGTCGGGCATGCGGATGGTGGTTTCTTCCAGGCGCACGTCGAAGGTGGGAGGTGAGGCGGGGAGGGGCTCGGCCTGCAAGGGACCTGTGAAAGTGACGCAGCCAAATAAGACGACGGCGGTGAGTAGTCGAGTGCGCATGTCGCGGCTTCCTTCGCGGTTGTGGAGGAATGGTGCCATAGATGAACGGGAGTGAGGCGAGTCCAGCCGAGGACAATCTGGATGAATGCGCATGATTCGAAGGCTGCTATCGCGAATCGAAGCCCGCAAACTGGGTGGCGGTGTCCATGCGTAAGCGATTGATCCGACTGAGCCCTGGAGTGTTCAACCGGCAAATTGCCGTAAATATGGAAATATGGGAAACTTGTCATGATGAAGACCACATTGGAAATTCCAGACAAGCTCATGCAGCGGATCAAGTTGCGAGCCGTCCGTCGCAATCTGAAGCTGAAGGATGCGGTTGCTCAACTCTTGGAGATTGGCTTGAGCGCTTCGGCCGACGCCGAGCAATCGCGTGCGGCTCCAAAGCCGGTGCGCCTGAAGGGCGTTGGACCTATCGATATCCAGAGCATCGAAGCCGCCATCAGCGCTGGCCGCGATTGACATGCAACTTGTCGATACCAACGTCCTCGCCTTTCTGTTGATGGACGGGGACCAAACTGCGGCGGCGCATGCGCTGTATGAGCGAGACGGCGATTGGATCAGCGAGGCGTTCGTGCTGGTCGAATTCTCCAACGTACTCTGCACCTATGTGCGCACCAAGGCGATATCGAGCGCGCAGGGAGTCGAACTGCTCGATCGCGCCGTTGCGCTGATGCCGACGTTGCCGGCGGTGGAACAAGGCGCGGCGCTGGAGTGCGCGATGCAGCTCGGTCTATCGGCCTACGATAGCCGTTTCATTGCCCTCGCCAAGCAGATGAAAATCAAGCTGGTGACGGGGGACAAGAAACTTCTCGCAGCTGCGCCGCAGTGGACGATTTCCCTCGAGCGGGCTGCCTCCTGGAACTGAGCCGGAACATTCGTGGGGTGGATCGCGTTTCCGCGGAAACGTTCCATCTGACGTTTCCGCGGAAACGGACGCCTTACATTATGGCCTTGAAAGCGGGGCTGATATGCTTCCGGCATGAAAACTCCACGCCCGCTTCTGGTTGTCTTCGTTGGGATCATTCTCTCCCAGTCTTCGGCAGTCGCCGAGCCGCCCGACGGTGTTGAGGACGCCCTCGAGCAACTGCAATCCGTCCATGCCCTCGGCGAGGTCGCGCTGTCCCCCGACGGCAAGAGCCTGGTGTACGGCCGCACCGTCGCGGGCAAGCGCGGCAGTGTCCAGGTCGACGTCTCGGCCCTGTTCATCGCCAACGCACGCGACGGCTCGAACGCCGTGGCGCTCACCGCCTGCCCGGGCAGCGCTTGCGATGAGCACAGCGTGGCCTGGTCGCCGGATGGCAAGCATCTCGCATTCGTCACCACCGATGCTCAGGAACAACCGCAAGTGGCGATGGCGGATCCGGACGGCAAGAACGTGCGCGTGCTCACCCACGCGAAGGGACCGTTGGATACGCCGCGCTGGTCGCCGGATGGCACCAAGCTCGCCTTCCTGTATTCCATTGGCGCACCCAAGACGCCGGGACCCCTGAATCCGCTCGCGCGCGACGCCGGCGTGCTGTCCTCCACGGTGTACGAGCAGCGGTTGGCGGTGATGCCCGCCACGGGCGGCGAACCCGCGTTGCTCGGCCCCGATGATCTCAACATCTACGAATACGATTGGTCGCCCGACGGCACCCGTTTTGCCGTCACGGCGGCGCATGGCGATGGCGATGCCAATTGGTGGGTGGCGGAGTTGGCCCTGATCGATGCGCGCAGCGGTGCGGTAACACGGCTCTTGAAGCCCGCGTACCAGATGGCCTCGCCGCGCTGGTCCGGCGATGGCGCGCGCATCGCTTTCATCGGCGGCATCATGAGCGATCAAGGCATCACCGGCGGTGATGTGTACGTGGTGCCGGCCGCGGGGGGAGAGCCGGTCAATGTCACGCCGGGGCTGAAGGCGTCGATCAGCACGATCACCTGGAATCATTCGGCGAAGCGTCTCATCGCCACCGGCTTTGCCGCGGGGGATGGCGTGCTGTACGAGCTCGACGCCGATGCGAAGACGCAGCGTGAACTGTGGCGCGCGCCGCAGACGATTTGGGGCAACAGCCTGATGGGCTTCATCTCCGGCGATTCGGGGATTTCGCTGTCGCGGGATGGGCGGCAATCGGCCGTCATCCTTCAGTCCTATACCTCGCCGCCGGAAATCGAGACCGGCCCGCCGGGCAAATGGAAGCGCATCACCGCCTTCAACGCGGACGTCAAGCCCATGACGGGCAAGGTCGAGAATGTTCGTTGGAAGAGCGATGCGTTCGACATCCAGGGGTTCCTCGTCGCGCCGCCGGTGATCGAGCCGGGCAAGCGCTACCCCCTGGTCGTACACGTGCACGGTGGGCCATCCGGTGCGCACACCCCCATGTTCCCTTCGGGACCGAAGGCGTATGACCCCGTGCTCGCGAGCCGCGGCTATTTCGTCTTCCTGCCCAATCCGCGCGGCAGTTACGGACAGGGCGCGGCCTTCGAAAGCGCCAACGTGCGCGATTTCGGCTACGGCGACCTGCGCGACATCCTGAGCGGTATCGATGCGGTCGCCGCGCAGGCGCCGGTGGATCCGAAGCGCGTGGGCATCGCGGGCTGGAGCTATGGCGGTTACATGACCATGTGGGCCATCACGCAGACAAACCGCTTCGCCGCCGCCGTCTCCGGCGCCGGCCTGTCCAACTGGCAGAGCTACTACGGCACCAACAACATCGATACCTGGATGCTGCCGTTCTTCGGCGCGTCCGTGTACGACGATCCCAAGGTGTACGAGCGCAGCTCACCCATGACCTTCATCAAGAACGCCAAGACGCCCACGCTCCTGTTGAGCGGCGATCGCGACGCCGAGGTGCCGGTCACCCAGTCCTATGAATACTGGAATGCATTGAAGCGCCTGGGCGTGATCACGGAGTTCGTGGTGTACCCCGACGAGGGGCATTCGTTCCGCAGCCATGAGAACCAGGCGGATGTCATGACGCGGGTGGTGGGGTGGTTTGATCGGTTCTTGAAATAGCCTCGCTCATAAGCGCTTTTCTGGATGATCCCGGCGAATTCCGGGATCGTTCGCGTGGCTGATCGTGCCATGCTGATGATGTGATCGCCGTCCCTGCGCCATGCGGACTTACCGCTCGTTGACATTAGTATCCTATAGGATACACTGCGCATGCGCGTCAAGGTCACCGATGTCTATCTCGATTGGATCGTATTACACGGAACGCGCAGGCGAACTGCTGATACTGCTTGCAGGCGGCGATAAGTCCTCGCAGTCCCGCGATATTGAAAGAGCGATAGAAATGGCGGCGGGCTTCAAGGGCCGGGCTTCAAGGGCCGGGCTACATGATCAAACCAAAATCGAAGCGCATCAGACGGCCGAAGTTGATGCCGTACGATGTGGCGACGCAGCTGCGTACGCCGCAGGATATGGCTGCCTATTTGGATGCATCGTTTTCTGAGTCGCCGGATGATGCAGCGGGGATTGCGCGTGCTCTCGGCGACATTGCGCGAGCCCGCGGCATGACCCAGGTGGCGAGGGATTCTGGATTGAGCAGGGAAAGTCTCTACAAGGCCCTCGGCAAAGACGGGAACCCCAGCTTTGCGACGATTCTGCGGGTGGCCCGGGCGGTCGGGTTGAGGCTGCGGGTATTGGCCGACGCGTGATTTGAATCTCCTCTTTCTTTCGGTCGATGGTGGCAGCACAATCCTTCGAGTCGTCGGGGTGTCGCATGCATTCACAGACAGATCAGCAAGCCGCGAATGAGATCTACCGGCACCCTTTGCCCGTACGTCTCTGGCATTGGTTGACGGCGGCCACCGTCATGGGGATGCTATTCACCGGCATCTGCATCCTCAATGTGCATCCGCGCCTGTACTGGGGCGAGGTCGGCAACGAAGCCGACCCGGCGCTCATTGGCCTTGATGCGGCGGGCCCCGCCATCGCCGGTCAGGCGGCGCCGGCCACGCTCACCGTCGGTTCGGCAAAGTTCGATGTCACCGGCATCATGGGCGTGCCGTTCGATTTCGGGAACGACGGCACCTACTTCATGATCTTCAACGCACCGGAGAGCTGGCACTTCGGTGGCCTGCGCGCCTGGCATTTCGCCTTGGCCTGGGTGTTGGTGATCGCCGCGATGGCCTACGCCTTTTATTTGTTGCTCAGCGGACGATTGCGGCGGGTGTGGTGGCCCGGCGCGGCGCAACTCACGCCGGCGGCGATCCGGCAGGATGTGGCCGATCACCTGCGCCTGCGGCGGGGTGCCGATGCGCATTCCTATAATCTGCTGCAGAAGCTGGCCTACCTCGGCGTATTCGGTGTGTTGCTGCCGTTGATCGTGCTGACGGGCCTGACGATGTCGAACGCGGTCACGATGCGCTTCCCCGGCTTGTTCTCGCTGTTCGGCGGGCGCGAGTCCGCGCGCACGCTGCACGCGCTGGGTGCGATGCTCATGCTGCTGTTCGTGCTGGTACACGTGTTCCAGTCCTTCGTGGCCGGCATCGTGAACCAGCTGCGGGGCATGCTCACGGGCTATCAGCGCATTTCCGGGGAGAGCCGATGAACACCCGATGGACGCGACGCTCGGTGCTGACCGCGGTCAGCGTGGGTGCTGCCACCGCCCTGGGCGTGGAGCTGGTGCGCAACGAGCGCTGGGGACGCGCCTTCGTCGATGGCGCTGAACGCCTGACGCTGCAGACGCAGCGCCTGGTGTTGGCGAAGAAGCCCCTGGCACGTGAATTCTCGATGGCCGACGTGTCGAAGCATTTCCCCGTGAACGGCAGCCGCGTGGCGCCCGGTGATGACTACCAGCGCATGGTGGACAACGGCTTCCGGGATTGGCGTCTGAAGGTGCATGGTCTCGTGCAGCGGCCGCTGGCGTTGTCGCTGGCCGAACTCAAGGATCTGGCGGCGCGCTCGCAGGTCACCATGCATGCCTGCGATGAAGGCTGGACGGCGATCGGGCAGTGGCGGGGCGTGCCGCTGGGATTGCTGCTCACGCTGGCCGGTGTCGCGGCCTCCGCCAGGTACGTGGTGTTTCATTGCCTGGATAAGAAGGCGGATGGGGAGTTCTATTACGAGAGCATCGATCTATTCGATGCCTATCATCCACAAACCCTCCTCGCGTACGAGATGAACGGTCAGCCCTTGCCAGTGGGACATGGCGCACCCTTACGCCTGCGCGTGGAGACGCAGATCGGCTACAAGAATGCGAAGTACGTGGATCGCATCGAACTGGTCGACCGGCTCACCGGCTTCGGCAAGGGCCGGGGTGGTTGGTGGGAGGATGCGGATAATGCGGTGTGGTATGCGGGGCAGTGATGGCTGAAAAGAGGAGGCGGTGCTTTCCTGCACCGCCCCCTTGCCCCGTGTCTCAGGTACGAACGTCGAATCGGTCCAGGTTCATCACCTTGGTCCAGGCTTTGACGAAGTCCTTCACGAAGCGCTCCTGTCCGTCGGCCGACGCGTAGACTTCGGCCACCGCCCGCAGCTCGGAGTTGGAGCCAAACACCAGGTCCACGGGAGTCGCCGTCCACTTGAGCGCGCCGCTCTTGCGGTCATGACCCTCGTACAACCCTTCCGTGCCCGACTTGCTCCACTTCGTCGACATGTCGAGCAGGTTGACGAAGAAGTCGTTGCTCAGCGTGCCTGGCTTGGCGGTGAATACTCCCGCCTGCGCATGGCCCGCATTCGCGTCCATCACGCGCAGCCCGCCCACGAGTACCGTGGTCTCGGGTACCGTCAGCGTGAGCATGCTGGCGCGATCCACCAGCAGTTCCGCCGGGGAGCGCGCGGCGCCGCTGCCCACGTAATTGCGAAATCCATCCGCAACCGGTTCGAGCACGGCAAACGAAGCCGCGTCGGTCTGCTCCTGCGTTGCGTCCGTGCGCCCGGGCGTGAATGGCACCTGCACCTCGTAACCCGCCTTCCTGGCGGATTGCTCGATGGCGGCGTTGCCGCCGAGCACGATCAGGTCGGCGATGGATACCTGCTTGCCGCCCGCGGCGCTGCGGTTGAAGTCCTTCTGGATGCTCTCGAGCTTGGACAGGACCTGCGCGAGCTCCTGCGGATCGTTCACCACCCAATCCTTCTGCGGGGCAAGACGAATGCGCGAACCATTCGCTCCGCCGCGCTTGTCGGTACCGCGGAAGGTCGCGGCAGAGGCCCAAGCCGTGCGCACCAATTGCGAGCTGCTGAGGCCGCTATCGAGCAGTGTCGCCTTCAATGCGGCGGCGTCCTGCGCATCGATCAGCGGGTGATCCACCGGCGGCACCGGATCCTGCCAGATCAGGTTTTCACGCGGCACGTCTGCGCCCAGGTAGCGCGCCCGCGGGCCCATGTCGCGATGCGTGAGCTTGAACCAGGCCTTGGCAAAGGCGAGCTTGAAATCCTGGGGACGATCGTGGAACCGCTTGGCGATCTTGCGGTATGCCGGGTCGAACTTGAGTGCAAGGTCGGTGGTGAACATGATCGGCGCATGGCGCTTGTTCGGATCATGCGCATCCGGGACCAGCGTCGATGCACGACCATTTGCCGGCACCCATTGGGTGGCGCCGGCAGGGCTCTTGGTCTTCACCCAGTCGAAGGCGAACAGGTTGTCCAGGTAGTTGGTGGTGAAAACGACCGGGTTCACCGACCATGCGCCTTCCAGGCCGCTCGTGACCGCGTCACCGCCGTGCCCCTTGCCGCACTTGTTTTCCCAGCCCAGGCCCTGCTGCTCGATGCCGGCTGCCGCGGGCTCCGCGCCGAGGCACTTGGCATCGTGCGCGCCATGTGCCTTGCCGAAGGTGTGCCCACCGGCAATCAGCGCCACGGTTTCTTCATCGTTCATGGCCATCCGGCCGAAGGTTTCGCGGATGTCCTTGGCCGCGGCCAGCGGATCCGGGTTGCCGTTGGGTCCCTCCGGATTCACGTAGATCAGTCCCATCTGCACGGCGGCCAGGGGCCTTTGCAGATTGCGTTCGCCCGTGTAGCGCTGGTCGGCGAGGAACTTGCTTTCCGGGCCCCAGTAGACGAGGTCGGGCTCCCAGTCATCGGCGCGGCCGCCGGCAAAGCCGAAGGTCTGGAATCCCATGGACTCCAGAGCCACGTTTCCGGTGAGCACCATCAAGTCGCCCCAGGAAATGTTCTGGCCGTACTTCTGCTTCACCGGCCACAGCAGGCGCCGGGCCTTGTCGAGGTTGGCGTTGTCGGGCCAGCTGTTGAGCGGTTCGAACCGCTGCTGCGCGCCGCCGGCGCCGCCGCGGCCATCGCCCACCCGATACGTGCCCGCGCCATGCCAGGCCATGCGGATGAAGAAGGGTCCATAGTTGCCATAGTCGGCGGGCCACCAATCCTGCGAGGTCGTGAGCACCTGCTTGATGTCCTGCTTCACTGCGTTCAAGTCGAGGGATGAAAAGGCCTTTGCGTAATCGAAGTCCGCGCCCAGGGGGTTGGACTCGGCGGCATGCTGGCGCAGGGGTGAAAGATCCAGCTGGTCAGGCCACCAGAACTGGTTGGAGCGCGGCACCGGCGCGGAACCCTCGGCCAGCGCGGGCAGTCCCGCCGACAGGCTGAGCGCGCACGCGGCGAGCAGCGTGGATAGTGTCTTGTGCATGGAACTCTCCGTAGGTGTTCGGGCAATACTCCCGCTACGCAAAGTATCAATTCGCAACAAGTGACGTGATGAATTGATTTTATGATCTTGATAGAGACTATCGATCAGGTGGCATCTGCCCTCCGCTTAGTCCGGCACCACCCCGAACGCCCGCACCGGAAATGTCCCCATGCCGCGGATCTTCGGCGGCACTGCAAAGAAGTGCGCGCCGCTGACCGGCATCTGCTCCAGCCCGCGCATGTGTTCGACGATGGGAATGTCCACGCCGAGCAGCGTGGAATGCACGGGCCGCTCGCCGCTGTCGGTGCAGTCGATGTTGTGCGAGTCGATCCCCACGAGCACGGCGCCGGCATCGCGCAGCCATTGCGCGAGGCTGGCCGTGAGATGCGGGAAGCCTTCGAAATAGGCATCCGTGCGCCAATGCCGCTCCCAGCCGGTGTGCACCAGCACCGCCTTGCCACGCACATCGCTGGCGGCGAACGGCAGCTTGTCGATGGCGCGCGCGCCGCCCGGCTCGATGCGGGCCACCAGGCAGGGCAGTTGCGTCAACCGCTCCAGCGGCAGCTGGCTCAGGTCCGCACCGCCCGCGTATCGATGGAATGGGCTGTCCAGATACGTACCGGTGTTGGCCACCATGTCGATGCGGCCGATCTGGAATTCGGTGCCGGCGGCGTACAACTTGCGCGAGGCTTCGCGCGACAGGTAATCGCAGATCAACGGCGCGGGCAGGCCTTTGTAGGTGACCATCCCGGCCTCGATGGTGTGGCTCAGGTCGATGAGGCTCATGTGCCCTGCTGGTGCGCGGCGGTGGGTGAACTCTACCTCATCGGGTACTGCGTGGCCGGCCGGTCAGGTCTCCGTACGCGTGCCAGGTGGCATGTCCGAGCCAGGGCACGATGAACAGCAGCCCCAACAGGAGCGACGCGTAACCGATGGCCGTCAACACCAGGATCATGGCGCTCCACACCAGCATCGCCGGGATGTTGGTGAACGCGGCGCGGATGCTGGCGCGCATCGCCTGGCCGGGCGTGGCATCGCGGTCGATGATCGCGGGGATGGCGATCACCGATACGGCAAACACGGCGGCCGCGAGCAGGCCGCCGACGGCGAGGTAGGCGAGGATCTGTTCTCGGTTGGCGGAATCGAGGAAGCCGCGATACAGCGTCTCGCGCATGTCGGGCGCCGCCACGGCGAACACCTTGTCGAGCAGGATGCCCGACACCAGGAACCAGCCCACCGCGCACGCGGCCAGCAACAGTCCGAACTCGGCCAGTGATTCGCGATGGCGTACGAATGCCTCGAGCGAGTCATCGAAGTTGGCGGACATTCCTTCCGAGAAGCGCCGCGAGATCTCACACAGTCCGGCGGACATCAACGGTCCGACGAGCAGGAAGCCGGTGACGGCGGCGGCAACGAAGTACGGATGCGTGGCGCCGAATACGAGCAGTGTCCAGCCCACTGCCACGGTCAATGCGCCATACCCGAGGCTGGGTCCCCAGCTGCGTCGCAGATCGTGTGCGCCGCGCGCGAGCCAGCGGAACGGGGCCAGGGGCGAAACGTGCGCGACGTGGAGGGAGAGCGCAGGACGGCCCGAAGAAGCGATTGAAGTGCTCATCGAATTTCTCCTCTGGACATAGAGGCAGTCGGGAGTGGCTTCGCAAGAGTGTAGTCCTGTTCGTCACCGGACGGCAGGTGCAACGTGCGCTCGCCATCTTGCCGCGGTGCGGGATGAAAAGAATACAAACGGCACTCGGAGCAAAGGATGAGGACGCGTGGTCAGGCGGTGCAAGTCGTCTTGCAACACACTTCGTCCCCCAATGTGGCTGGAGACGGTGATGGTGATGCATGACGGAAACCTGATGCTCTCGACGGTGGAGCAGCACTATGAAAGGCACCTTGCGCCGGTGTATCAATGGATGGCCGGTGGTTGGGAAATGGGCCTTGCGCGCGGTGAATCGGATTTGTCAGGCGTGCTGCCCGCGGATCTGTCGGGCAGGACGGCGGTGGACCTGGGCGCAGGCATTGGCATGCACTCGGTTCCGCTGGCGGGGCGCGGCTGCCGGGTGCTGGCGGTGGACACGTCCGCGCAGTTGCTGCGCACCTTGCGCCTGCATGGCAAGGGCCTGCCGATTCGCACCGTGCAGGCCGACATGCGCTCGCTGCAATCCCTGGTGAAGGCGCCGGCGGACATCATCCTGTGCATGGGAGATACGATCACTCATCTGCCGGACCTTCCCAGCATCGAAGCCTTGCTGCGGCAGATTGCCGCCTTGTTGGCGCGGGAGGGGGTCTTCGTAACCACGTTTCGTGATTACACGGTCGAGCCTTCGGGAAGCAAGCGTTTCATCCCGGTGGGGAGCGATGCCAATCGGATCTTGACCTGCTTCCTTGAATACACCCAGGAGCGGGTGAACGTGCACGATCTCCTGCATGAGCGTGACGGGGAGGCATGGAAGCTGTCGGTAAGCGGTTATGAAAAGGTACGGGTGTCACCGGCGTGGGTGCGGGAGGTGTTGAGTGCCTGCGGGCTGTGCACGGTGATGGAAGCGGGAGGAGGGGGAATGGCGCGGGTCGTGGCGCGGCGCGCTTGATGGCGGTGGTCGATTACATTATCTGGTTGAATGCGTTGGATATTCGTCTCGGTGGTTGCTCGAACATATGCGACAGTAGGGAAAACTCTTTTTGAGAAACCCTGATGGGCGTTCGGTCGCATTTGTGTGATAGCATGTGTGAGGAGTCACACATGGCGACCAATCTTTCCATAGATCCTGAACTGATCGAGTTGGCGCTCAAGTTGAGCGGCGAGCGTACCAAGGCGGCTGCCGTTACCAAGGCCTTGCAAGAGTTCATCGCCCGCCGGCGTCAACGGGAGTTGCTTGATCTGGCAGGAAAGCTCGATTGGGACAAAGCGTACGACTACAAGCCAGGGCGGTCGCGGCGTTGAGATTGTTCGTCGATACCTGTGTCTGGTCGCTGCTGTTTCGACGCGACAGGCCTTCGGAGTCTCCGGAGGCGGGTGCATTGGTTCGCGCCATTGAAGCAGGCGTCGAAGTGGTCACTACTGGTTTGGTCTTGCAGGAATTGTTGCAGGGATTTTCGGGTCAAAAATCGTCGGAGCAGATCGTGTCGCGCTTCGCGGCGCTGCCGATGTTGACGCCGGATCGCGGTGACCACATCGCAGCTGCAGCTTTGCAGGCGCAATGTCGTCGAGGTGGAATCCAGATCGGAACCATCGACGCATTGCTGGCGATGCTATGCGTTCGCCATAAGCTCACGTTGTTGTCGACCGACGGGGACTTCAAATCGGCGGCCCGCTTTTGTCCGCTGTCCCTTTGGCAGGCGTCGCATTGAATGCCGGGAGATGAGTTTTGAAAAATAGAGTGGCATTGGTCACGGGCGGTGGCCGCGGCATCGGCCGCGAAGCGGCATTGCTGCTGGCGGCGGCGGGTGCACGCGTCATGATCGTCTCGCGCAGCGCGGAGGAACTCGCCGCGGTCGGCGTGGATTACGTGGCCGCGGACCTGGGCACGCCTGAGGGTTGTGCCAAGGCAGTCACCGACACCGAACGCCGCCTGGGGCCGATCGACCTGTTGGTCGTGAACCATGGCATCGGCTCGGCCCATGAAAAGCTCATCTGGGAGCAGGATCCCGCCACCTGGCGCGAAACCATGCGCATCAACCTGGATGCGCCGTTCGAGCTTGCGCGCCTGACGGTGGGCGGTATGTGCCAGCGCGGCTTCGGGCGATTGGTGTTCACCAGTTCCACGGCCGGCGAGAAGGCCGAGAAATCAGGCAGCGCGTATACGGCCTCCAAGCACGGTGTCATTGGCCTCGCGCGGGCCATTGCGCAGGATGCCGGCCCGCATGGCATCACCTCCAACGCTGTGCTACCGGGTTGGGTGCGCACCGCCATGGCGGAAAAATCCGCCAAGACGGAAGCTGAGCGGCGCGGTGTGACGGTGGACCAGGTATGGCGCGAGCGCGCCGAGATCTATCCGCAGAAACGCGTGCTGGAGCCGCGCGAGGTGGCGGAGGTGATCGCCTTCCTGTGCAGCGATGCGGCGGGCGGGGTGAATGGCGAGGCCATCACCGTCGCGCTGGGCGGTATCTGGTAGGCGGTGCGGGACGTTTCCGCGGAAACGTCAGCCCCAGACTTCCGCTCCGAAAGGCATGCCCACGCCGCGCTCGTAGACGATGCCGGGCAGGCGGTCGCGTTTCAGCAGCAACGGGCCGTCGATGTCGACCAGGTCCACGATGCAGCCGATGACGAATGTCGGTGCCATGGCCAGCGATGAACCGCACATGCTGCCCACCATCAGGCCCATGCCGCGATCGCGTGCCGCGCGCGCCAGTTCCAGCGCGTGCGTCAGCCCGCCGGTCTTGTCCAGCTTGATGTTGATCATCTGGTAGCGCTTGGCGGCATCCGCGAGTTCCCCCATGTGCAGGCAGGATTCGTCCGCCCCCAACGGCACCGGTGACCGATAACCTTCCAATTCCGCATCGCCGCCACGCGGCAGCGGCTGCTCGATCATTTCCACGCCGGCGTCGGCGAACCCGGGCGCGATCTGCTTGAGCTGTGCGAAGCTCCAACCCTGGTTGGCGTCGACCACGATGCGCGCATCGGGCCGCGCCTTGCGGATGGCCTGGATGCGCTCGAGCGGCTGCGTGGCATCGAGCTTCACCTTCAAGAGTGGATACTCCGCCGCTTCCGCCGCATGCTGCGCCATGATCTCCGGAGTCGACTCGATGCCGATGGTGAACACGGTGGTGAGCTTCTTGGGTGCAACGCCGGTCAGGTCCCAGATGCGCCGGCCAGAGGCCTTCGCCTCGAGATCCCACAGCGCGCAGTCCAGCGCATTGCGGGCACCGCCCGGCGGCAGGAGTTTCTGCAGATTGGCACGCGTGAGGCCGGCGGTGACGCTCGATGCGATCTGTTCGAGCTGGCCGATCATGACCTCGGCCGATTCATCCTTGTAGTACACCCCGAGGCCTTCGCCGCGGCCGACGAATCCGTCCTGTTCGAGCTCCACCACCACCGAATCGAACGAGTTCCATACCTTGCCGGTGATGCGAAAGGGGCGCGATGCCGGCCACACTTCCGTATGAACACTGAACTTCATGCGGCAAAATCCTTCAACAACTTGTCCACGATGGCGCCGACGCCGCCCGCCAACGGATCCACGCAGGGCAGCCCCGTCAGCGCAGCATAATGCTGCAGCATGCCGGCGCGCTCGGAAGCAGGCACCTTGGAGGTGTTGAGCGATACGCCGACGCAACGGATGCCGGGATTGGTGAGCTTGCCGATGGCCACGGTGCGCTCGATGACTTCGGCGATGCTCGGCAGCTTGAAGTCCGGCCAACCCGAGATCGTGCCGCGCAGCGGATCGTGGCAAACCACGAAGGCATCAGGTTGCGATCCCACCAACAGGCCAATGGTCACCTGCAAGTAGCCGGGGTGCAGCACGCCACCCTGGCCTTCGATGATGTCCCAGTGAGAGGGATTGTTTTCCGGCGACAGCAACTCCGCCGCCCCGGTGAGGAAGTCGGCCACCACGGCGTCCATCGGAATGCCGCGGCCGGCGATCATGATGCCGGTCTGGCCCGTGGCGCGAAAATCACTCGCCACCCCACGCTGGCGCAGTTCCTTGTCCAATTGCAGCGCCGTGTATTTCTTGCCGCAGGCGCAGTCGGTGCCGACCGTGAGAAGGCGCTTGCCCGTTCGCTTGCGGCCCGTGCCCACCGGTAAGCCCGGCGGCGGCACGCGCACGTCGATCAAACGCGACTTGCCGGCAGCCGCCGCATCGGCAAGCCCAGGCAAGTTGGCCAGCCGGATGTGCAGGCCTGCGACGATGTCGATGCCCGCCGCAGCCGTCTCGCACAGCGTTGCCACCCAGTTCGAGGGAATGCTGCCGCCGACGGCTGCTGAGCCGATGATCAGCGTGCGCACGCCGGCGGCGCGCGCCTGCTTCACGCTGAGATCCGGTACGCCGGCATCCACCTGGCACCCCGGCAGGCGCAGTTGGCCGGCGCAGCCTTCGCGCCGCCACTGCACCAGCCCGAGGCCGGTCTTGCCGTAGATCTCGTCCACGATGTCGCCAAAGAACACGATGAACGGCGAATCGAATTGTGTCATCGGCTCGGGCGAGCGAGCCGGCAAGGCCTGTGCGTTCAGAACTTTGCTCCCAATTGGATCCCGATGGTGCGCGGCTGGAGGATATGAGCCAGACCCGTCTGATTGACCCCGCCCTCGTTGGAATACGTCAGGATAGCGTGCTTGTTGGTCAAGTTGCTCACGAACAGTTCGGCACTGTATTGGCCGTCATCGACACCAAGCTGCAGTTTGACCGTTTCGTATGTCGGCAGTTTGACATGTGGCGACAATACATCTGTCGACGCGGTAAAGTCGGTGTACTGCTTGCCAACGTGAGTCACCGAGGCGCCGGCAAACGCGTTGAAACCACCGAACGCATGCCAGGTGTAGTCCACGTTGAGGGTTGCGCTGATGTTCGGAACATAAGGCAGCTCGTCGCCCTTGAGTGCCCCGATGCCCGGTGCGTCGGTGCTCAACTTGGCGTCCGTATAGGCGCCCAGCAGGGCAATGCTGAGATTGTCGACCGGCCGCCAATCGACATTCCACTCGATACCCTTGCTCTTGGCGGATCCTGAATTGCCGTTGATGCCAATGGGGCCGGTGGGCGTCTGTACGATCCCGAGGACCTGCACGTCCTTCCATTCGATGTCGAAGACTGCGATGTCGATGTTCAGCCGCTTGTCGAGCAGCGCGGCGCGCAGGCCGACTTCGTAGTTGCGCGTGCTGTCTGGGCGGAAGCTCGGCGGATTGGGCAGGGTGGCGGTGGGCAGATTGGGGCCGCCTGGCCGGAAGCCGGTGGCGACGCGCGCGTAGAGCAGCGTGTCGTCATTGATGTGCCAGCGCGGCGCAACCGACCAGGTGTTGCTGCTCTCATCCGAATAGATGGCCGGGAAAATCTGGTCCGGCCCGAACAGGACGCAGCAGGACAACTTCACCTGGGAATGCTGCTGGGTGCTGGTATGGCGGTAGCCCGCCTCGATGTCGAAGGCCTTCGAAAAGTGGAAGATGCCATCGACGAAGAAGGCCTTTTCCTTGTAGTACCCCGGGATGTCGGCGCCGCCGCCCGGAGGCGAGAGGACCGTGCCGGGGCTGGCGATGCTGCGGATGTCCACCGGCTGGATCAGTGCCGTGAGTTCGCGGGTGAAGAAACCGCCGAATTGCCAGTCGAAATCGTGTCCGAGGATCGAGCTGCCCGGGTTGGAGGAAATCCGCAATTCCTGGTTGAACTTCTTCACGAAGTCGGTCTGATGCACGTTGAGAAGAACGGGTTCGGGGTAGATGCCGAGGATGTCCGACAGCAGGTTGCCCAGCGTCACGCCGGGGACCAGGTTTTCGTCCTGCAGCCCATAGGAGAACTTGTTGGTGATCTCGCCGTAGCTGGTGGAGGAATACAGCGTCGCAAAGGGCAGTTGGTAAGAAGCGGAGAGTGCGTAGTACTCCATCTGCTTGGCGACGGTGCGCGACATCCGCGCGTTGGAGGTCTGCCCGTCGATGAAATCGAACTGATTGGCTGGCGGGGCGGCCGGCGTCAAGGCCGCGCCCACCACATTCACGGTGTTGTCGGCGCGGCTGGTCACCTTCTGGTTGAAGGCCGTCAGGCGCAAGCTGAGCTCAGGGATCGGCTCGACCAGCAAGGAGGCGCGGAAGCCCTTTTTCTGGCCGTGGTTGACGTTGCGTTCGCCCAATGTGGAGTTGTCGATCCAGCCCGGCACGGCATCGTTGGTAACGTTCACCCGCAACGCAGCCTTTCCGTCCCACAGTGGCATGTTCAACATGATCTTGCCGAAGGCACCCGCCTCGCCGTGATCCACGCTGGTGAGGCCACCTACGACCTGCGCGGCGAACTTCGTGGGATCGGGAGGATTGGTGACGTATTTGATCAATCCGCCCTCGGCCGCGGCGCCGTACAAGGTGCCCTGCGGGCCGCGCAGCACTTCGACACGCTTCAGGTCGAAGGTGTCGATGTCGGCGCTGAATAACACGCCGTTCGACTGCGCGCCGGACATGAAGAAGGGGATGTCATCGATGGTGGTGGCGATGGTCGCGCCCACGCTGCCCACATTCTGGCCGCGCAGGATCACGCGGGTGCTGCCGGCGTCCCCAGGCTGAAGGGAAAGACCAGGCACCTGCGCGGCGAAGTCGGCGAAGCCGCGGTCATTGCGCCGCAGGAGCTCATCGCCTCCCAGGGCGGTGATGCTCATCGCCACGTCCTTGAGCTTTTCCTCGCGCTTGGTGGCCGTCACCACGATTTCATCGAGCGATGTGGACGGGTTTGCGGACTGTGCAAACGCAGAAGCGTCCGCCAGCACGAAGCTCGCGGCAGCGGCGTGAAGAATCCAACGGCTGATGTTCATCGGAAAAATCCCCTGTGGAAGCGGCGGTGTGGAGTTGCACAGCCAGCCGCGGTTGTCGGTATTGGTGTGCTCGCGCGGACTAATTTATGTCCGATTTTCTTAATTGGCAATCATTTTCTGTCCGGGATAAATGTACAGCTTCGCATGGAATTCATGCGACGCTGCCATTAGAGTGCTGCAGGAGAGACAGGAGGGGTTGAATGAAGTCACGTGCATCCACGGCGTCCGCGCCGCGGCGCTCGCCGGCCAAGCCGGGGGCCATGTTGAAATCCCTGCGGATTCAACGCGGTTGGACATTGAAGGAAGTGAGCGAGCGCACCGGATATCCGGTTTCCACCCTTTCCAAGATCGAAAATGACCGCGTCTCCCTCACCTTCGACAAGTTGACGCGCATCAGCGATGGGTTGGAGGTGGATTTTTCCCGCTTGTTCGGTGCGAACGAGGAAGTGCCTGCGGCCTCGAGCCTGCAGGGACGTCGCAGCATCGCTCGCGCTGGCGAGGGAAAATCAATAGAATCAAAGAATTACTCGCACCTGTACCCCGCGGCCGAGCTGCTGAACAAACGCATCATCCCAATCGTGGTGGAATTGCGTGCGCGGAGCCTCGAGGAGTTCGGCGAGCTCTACCAGCACGCCGGCGAAGAGTACATCTACGTGCTCGAAGGCGAAGCTGACGTGCATACCAGCGTCTACGCGCCGGTGCGCCTGAAGGCCGGCGACTCGATCTACCTGGATAGCGGCATGGCCCATGGCTACGTGGCCGCGTCCGACAAGCCCTGCCGGATCCTCGCCATTTGCACCGGCGGTGAGCACCAGATGATTGCCGCCGTGGGCGGCCGTCCGGCCGGTGGAAGCCAGGCCGACGGCGCGGCCGCCGCCGGCCCTGGCCCGAAGCGCCGCACGCGCCGCGCGCGCTGACAGGCGGACAGCCGGTCACCCGACGTTTGCTGATAGAAAGTTTCTATTGTGGAAACTTTTCGTTAATGTAAACTTTCTCGCCCCAACGATAACCGTTTCGATCCGCCGGCCCGTGCGCCGTTAGCTCGCCGCCGCTCCGGATGCATGCTCACCGTGGAGAAAGGGATGAATACCGCTCGCCTGCTGGCTTCCTGTTCGCTGTCATTGTTGGCCGCCGTTGCAGTGGCCGCGCGCAAGGAGGCACCGCACCCGGTGCCGGCCGCGCCGCCCGCTACCGCCACGCCCGCCGCTGCAAGCGCCGCTCCGATCGTGCCCCCGGCGACGCCCACGTCACCGGCATTGGTGCAATCCGACCTCGAGGCCTGGCTCGACGGCTTCGTGCCGTATGCGCTGGAAAAGGGCGACATCGCCGGTGGCGTAGTGTCCGTCGTGAAGGACGGCAAGGTGCTGCTGGTCAAGGGCTACGGCTACTCGGATGTGGCCAAGCGCTTGCCGGTCGATCCTGAGCGGACCATGTTCCGCCCCGGCTCCACCTCCAAGCTGTTCACCTGGACCGCCGTGATGCAGTTGGTGGAGCAGGGTAAGCTCGATCTCGACAAGGACGTGAACGCCTACCTGCCCTTCAAGCTGCCCGAGCGCGCGGATGGCCCGATCACGCTGCGTAACATCATGACGCACACGGCTGGGTTCGAGGAGCAGATCAAGGAATTGATCACCGATGACCCAAAGGCCTTGGTGCCGCTGAAGACCTATGCGGAACGCGCCACTCCCGTGCGCATCTACAAGGCGGGATCCACGCCCGCGTATTCCAACTATGCGACCGCGCTAGCCGGCTACATCGTCGAGAACGTGTCGGGCCAGCTCTTCGACGACTATCTCGATGCGCACATCTTCAAGCCCCTGAACATGACGCATTCCACCTTCCGCCAGCCGCTGCCGGCGAATTTCGTCCCCGACATGTCCAAGGGCTACATGGTGGCCTCCGAGCCCGCCAAGGATTATGAGATCGTGACTGCGGCGCCGGCGGGGAGCCTTGCCTCCAGCGGCGCCGACATGGCGAACTTCATGATCGCGCACCTGCAGAACGGCGAGTTCAACGGTCAGCGTATCCTCGGCGAGGAAACCGCCAAGCTCATGCACGGCACCACCCTCACCATGATCCCGCCGTTGAATCGCATGGCGCTGGGCTTCTACGAGCAGAACTACAACGGCCACCGCGTCGTCAGCCACGGTGGCGACACGCAGTACTTCCACAGCTACCTGCACCTGTTTCTCGACGACAACGTCGGCCTGTTCATGTCCTTCAACAGCCCGGGCCGCGAGGGCGCGGTGGGCGGCGTGCGCGAACAGCTGTTCGAGCAGTTTGCGCGGCGTTATTTTCCGAAGGACCCGGCTGGCAACGGCGCCTACGCCAAGAGCGAAGTGGACGCGGCCACCGCGCGCCAGCACGCGCAGGCCATGGCCGGCTACTACGACGATTCACGTCGCCCCGAGACCAATTTCATGAGCATCGTCAACCTGTTGGGTGCGCTCAAGGTGGCCCCTGACAAGGACGGCGGCATCGTGGTCTCCATGTTCAAGTCACTCAGTGGCGCGCCGCGGCATTACCGCGAGATCAAGCCCTGGGTGTGGGTGGATGATGCCAGCGGGTGGCGCCTGGCCGCGGTCGTGGACAACGGCAAGGTGGTGCGCTTCAGCGTCGATGAAGTCTCGCCCTTCATGGTGTTCGAGCCCTCGCCGTGGTGGCGATCCGCCGCCTGGTTGCAACCTGCGGGCGCGATTGCCCTGGGCGCCTGCCTGCTGACGGCCGTGCTGTGGCCGGTGGCCGCCATTTCGCGCCGCCGTCACAAGGTGAAGCTGGGCCTGGCGGGTCGCGCGCTGCGCGCGCACCGCTGGTCGCGAATCGCGGCAGTGGCCTTGACGCTGGCAACGCTGGCCTGGGCCGGCATCGTGGTGGGAGGCTTCTCGAGCCTGTCCTTCCTCAGCCCCAAGCTCGACAAGTGGCTGATCCTGATGTACGTCCTGTCCATCGTCGTCTACGTCGGTGGAGCGCTGGCAATGTGCTGGGCCGCATCGGTTGCCTGGAGCGAGCGCCGCGGCCTCGCCGCGCGCCTGTGGACCAGCATCCTGGCGCTCTCCGCGCTGGTGCTGTTGTGGATGGCTTTTCTGTATCACCTGATGTCATTCGGCACGAAATATTGAACAATGCGGCGCACCGCGGCGACGGCGGTGCACGACTAACAGGGGGAAGGGCGATGAACTCGAACGCACCGTTGAGCAGGCGCCGTGTGAGCACGGCCGTGCGCAGTTTCTCCGGCATCTGCATTGCGGCGGGGATGGCGCTGCCGGCCTGGTCCGCGCCCGCGTACGACACGGTGATCCGTGGCGGCACGGTCTACGACGGCTCGGGCGCCAAGCCTTACCGGGGCGATGTGGCCATCAAGGGCGATCGCATCGTGTTCGTCGGACCACATGCGCCGGGTAAGGGCAAGTCCGAGATCGATGCCACGGGCAAGGCCGTGTCCCCCGGTTTCGTCAACATGCTGGCGCATCCGGAGGAATCGCTCCTGGCCGATGGCCGAGCGTTGAGCGACCTGCGCCAGGGCGTGACGCTGGAGGTCATGGGCGAGATGTCCATGGGCCCGCTCAACGATGCCATGAAGAAGGATGCCCTGCGCTCGCAAGCGGATATCCGCTACGACATCGACTGGACCACGCTCGGCCAATACCTGGAAAAGCTCCAGGCCCGCGGCATCACGCCCAATGTGGCCTCGTTCGTCAGCGCCGGCACCGTGCGCCAATACGTGCTCGGCGAGAACGACGTGCAGCCCAACCCCGAACAGCTGGCGCAGATGCGCAAGCTCGTGCGCCAAGCGATGGAGGAAGGCGCCCTGGGCGTGACGACGGCGCTCATCTACAACCCGTTCACCTATGCGAAAACGCCGGAGTTGATCGCGCTGGCGCAGGAATCCGCGCAATGCGGCGGCATGTACATCGCGCACATGCGCAGCGAAGGCGATCGGCTGCTGGAGGCCGTGCAGGAAACCATCGACATCGCCAAGGGTTCGGGCGCGCCGGCCGAGATCTATCACCTCAAAGTGGCCGGCCAGTCCAACTGGAACAAGATCGACCCGCTGATCAAGCTGGTGGAATCCACGCGCGCCTCGGGCACGCGCATCACCGCCGACATGTACACCTACACCGCCGGCGCCACCGGGCTGGATGCCGCCATGCCCAACTGGGTGCAGGAGGGCGGCTACGATGCGTGGGCCAAGCGGCTGAAGGATCCGGCCATTCGCGAGCGTGTCGCCAAGGAAATGCAGGACCCGAATTCCTCGTGGGAAAACCTCTACCAGCGCGCCGGTGCCAAGGGCATGCTGCTGCTCGCCTTCAAGAACGAGGCGTTGAAACCGCTGACCGGCAAGACGCTGGAGGAAGTGGCGAAGATGCGCGGCAAGAGCCCGGAAGAAACCGCCATGGACCTGGTGATCGAGGATGGCACGCGGGTAGGCGTGGCTTATTTCCTGATGTCCGAGGACAACATCCGCCGCCAGGTGGCCCTGCCCTGGGTGAGCTTCGGTTCCGATGCCGGCGCGCCGGCGCCCGAGGGCGTGTTCCTGAAATCCAGCGAGCATCCGCGCGCCTACGGCAACTTCGTGCGCGTGTTGGCCAAGTACGTGCGCGATGAAAAAGTGACGACGCTCGAGGATGCCATTCATCGCTTGAGCGCCATGCCGGTGGAGAATTTATCGATTCCCGAGCGCGGCAGGCTGAAGAACGGCTACTTTGCCGACATCGTGGTGTTCGATCCCGCCACCGTGCAGGATCACGCCACCTACGACAAGCCGCACCAGCTCGCCACCGGCGTCGAACACGTGTGGATCAACGGCCAGCTCGCGTTAAAGGATGGCGAGGCCACGCGCGCGCCCAGCGGCCGCTTCGTGCGCAGCCGTTCGTGGACCGGTGCGCCGCACGGCGGCTGCCGCGCCTCGAGCAAGGACTGGACCTGGAGCAAGTGAGCGCGACGCCGTCGCTGTTCAAGCGCTTCCTGCTGCCCGGCTTTGCCTTCAAGGCCGTGGTCATCGGCGGCGGCTATGCTACGGGGCGTGAGCTTGCGGAATACTTCCTGCCGCACGGTCCCTGGGGCGGCCTGCTCGGCATGCTCTTGTCCATGCTGTGCTGGAGCGTCATCTGTGCGGCCACTTTCGTGTTCGCGCGCGCCACGCACAGCTTCGAGTACGGCGCATTTTTCCGCCGCCTGCTGGGGCCGGCATGGTTCCTGTTCGATGGCGCCTATGCGTGCCTGGTGCTCATCATGTTATCGGTGTTCGGCGCGGCCGCGGGCGCCATCGGTGCGGCCGTGTTCGGCTGGCCGGAATTGATGGGCACGCTGGCGTTGGTCGCCGGAATTGCGCTGACCGTAGCCTTCGGCAACGAATCAGTGGAGCGGCTGTTCAAGTACGTCACCTATTTCCTGTATGCCGTCTACGCCATGTTCGTGGTGCTGGCCCTTACGCGGACCTCAGGTCAGATCGCCGCGGCGTTTGCGGCGGCCCCGCCGCGGGATGGCCAGTGGGCACTCGGCGGGCTCACCTATGCCGGCTACAACGTGGTGGGCGCCGTGGTCATCCTGCCGGTGCTGCGCCACCTGACCAGCCAACGCGATGCGGTGGTGGCGGGGCTGCTTGCGGGCCCGCTGGGGATGCTGCCGGCCATCCTGTTCTTCGTGTGCATGATGGCGTATTACCCGGCCATCGGTGATGCAACGCTGCCGTCGGATTACATGCTGGCGCGATTGGATGCGCCGATGTTTCACACCTTGTTCCAGGTGATGATCCTCGCGGCGCTGCTGGAGAGCGGCACCGGTGCCGCGCATGCCATCAATCAGCGCGTGGCCGGCGTGCTGGCCTTGCGCGGGCGCGAGTTTCCCTTGCAGGGCCGATTGCTGCTGTCGACTGCGATCCTGATCGTGTCGATTTTCGTGGCCAGCCGCTTCGGGCTGGTGGCGCTGATTGCGAGCGGCTACCGCTTCCTCGCCTACCTGTTCATCGCCGTGTACGTGCTGCCGCTGCTAACCTATGGCATCTGGTTGCATCGCCGCGCACCCGAGCCCATACCCGCACCATCCGCTTGAGGGGAGATCGTTCATGAGTTCACGCTGCTGTCTTCTGCTGGCCCTGCTCGTGACCGCACTGCCGGTGTCGGCACAGACCTATGACGTGGTGCTGTCGGGAGGACGCGTCATGGATCCCGAGACGGGGCTGGATGCCGTGCGCAATGTCGGCATCAACGGCGGCAAGATCGCGCGCATCGCGGCCGAGCCGCTCAAGGGCAAGCAGGTGCTGGATGCGAAGGGCCTGGTGGTCTCGCCGGGCTTCATCGACCTGCACCAGCATGCGCAGGATCCGGCCAGCGGTCGGCTCAAGGCCTTCGATGGCGTGACCAGCGGCATCGAAATGGAAATCGGCGTGCCGGATGTGGCGTCCTTCCTCGCCACGAAGCGCGGCCATTCGCTCATTCACTACGGCACCACGGCCAGCCATCCGGCGGCGCGTGCGATTGCATTTGGTGCACCGTTGAAGGAAGGCTTCCTGGTGCCCCCATCCGGCCCGACCACCAATGATCCGTCGACGCCGGCGCAGTGGCAGGTGATGGAAAAGCGCCTGAACGCGGAACTCGATGCCGGCGCGCTCGGCATCGGCATGGGCATCCAATACACACCCGGCGCCACGCGCTCGGAAGTGATCCACGTGTTCCGGCTGGCAGCCTCGCGCCGCGTGCCGGTGTTCACGCATGTGCGCAGCTTCGGACACATCGAGCCGGGCTCCAGCGTCGAGGCGGTGAGCGAGGTGATCGGCGCGGCGGCCGTCACCGGCGCCTCGCTCCAGATCGTGCACATCAACAGCAGCTGTGTGAGCGATGCGACCGAGTGCTTGCAACTCGTAGCCGGCGCGCGCGCGCGTGGCCTGGACGTGACCACGGAAGCCTATCCGTACCTCGCCGGCATGACCACCATCAATTCCGCGCTGTTCGATGGCAATTGGCGCGAGAAGCTCGGCGTGGATTACGACGCGCTGCAGTTGCCCAACACCGGCGAGAAGCTTACCAAGGCCCGCTTCGAACAATTGCACGCCGCGCCCGAGCCGCAACCGGTGCTGCTGTTCGTCAACAAGGACGAGCTCGTCGATGGCGTGATCGCCGCGCCGCTGGTCTCCATTGCCAGTGACGGCGAGGATGGCCACCCGCGCAATGCCGGCACTTTCAGCCGGGTGCTGGCGCGCTACGTGCGCGAGCGCGGCAGCATCACGCTGATGGACGCCATCCGCAAGATGAGCCTGATGCCGGCGCAGCGGCTGGAGAAATCCTCCGCGGCGGCGCGCGCCAAGGGTCGCCTGCAGGAGGGCGCGGATGCCGACATCATCGCCTTCGATCCGCGCACCGTGGGCGATCGCGCCACGTACGCCGCGCCGCGCGAGCCCAGCGTGGGCATGAAATTCGTGATCGTCTCCGGAACGGTGCTGATCGAGGGCGGGAAGCTCCTGCCCGAGCGCTTTCCTGGCCAGGCCATCGTCTCGAGGTGAAGCACATGTCAGTCCAGTCGTCCATCGCATCCACGCTGGGTGCTTTTGCGCTGGTCGCGGGCGCGGGTTCCGTCGGCGCTGCTCCGTTGAGCACGGCGCAGATCGACCGGATCGTCGCGCGCAGCATGGCGGAATTCCAGGTGCCGGGTATCGCCGTGGGAATCGTCAAGGACGGCAAGCTGGTGTTCGCGAAGGGTTATGGCGTGCGCGAGCTCGGCAAACCCGGCAAGATCGATGCCGACACGATCTTCGCCATCGGTTCGAATACCAAGGCCTTCACCACCGCGGCGCTGGCCATCCTCGTGGACGAAGGCAAGCTCAAGTGGGATGACCGGGTCATCGATTACTTACCGGACTTCCGCATGTACGATCCGTACGTCACGCGTGAGTTCACGGTGCGGGACCTGTTGACGCACCGGAGCGGCCTCGGGCTCGGCGCGGGTGACTTGATGTTCGTGCCCGAGACCGATTTCACGCGGCGCGATGTCATGCGTGCGCTGCGCCACCTGAAGCCCGTGACCAGTTTCCGCTCGCAGTTCGCCTACGACAATTTGTTGTACGTGATGGCCGGAGAGGTCGTCGCGGCGGTGTCGGGCTCGAGCTGGGAAGACTTCGTCAGCGCGCGCGTATTGCAGCCGCTCGGCATGTCCGGCTGCGCGGTCAGCGCGGGGCGTCTGCCCGCCACCACGAATGTCGCTGCGCCGCATTCCGTGGTCGAGGGCAAGCTCCAGAAAGTGGCGCCGCTCGATGTGACGCTGGTGGGGCCGGCGGGCGGCATCCAGTGCAGCATCACCGGCATGTCGAAATGGCTGGCGGTGCAATTGGCACGTGGCCAATTGCCGGGCGGCAAGACCCTGTTCAGCGCGGAGCAGAGCGAGGAGATGTGGACGCCGCAAACTCCGTTGGCGGCCCAGGGCAAGCGCGCCGAGCTGACGCGCACGCATTTCGTCTCTTACGGATTGGGATGGGGCCTGGAAGATTTCGATGGCTACAAGCACATCGCGCATGACGGCGGGGTGCTGGGCATGGTGACGCATGTGAGCCTGATGCCGGAGCTCAAGCTCGGCGTGCTCGTGTTCACCAATCAGCAGGAGGGCATGGCGCTCTCCGCCATTTCGCTGCCCATCCTCGAGGCTTACGCGGGCGTCACACCGCACGACTGGGTGGCGCTATCCAAGGCGGCGAAGGACAAGCAGGCGCAGGCGGCTGCGGCCAGCGCCAAGGCGGCCGCACCGGCTCCGGCCGAAGGCGTCGACAAGCTCGATCTCGCACCCTACGCGGGCACGTACGAAGATCCCTGGCGCGGACCCGTCAGCATCGTCAAGGAAGGAGCCGGTCTGCGCCTTACGTTCAGTCATACCAAGGGACTCACCGGGCCCATGGTGCCGCTGCGCCCCGACGTGTTCGTGGTGCGTTGGGATGACCGCTCGCTCGATGCTGACGCCTACGTGCGATTCAAGACCGAGATGTCGGGCAAGGTAGTGGGCTTCACCATGCAGGCGGTGTCCGAGACCACGGATTTCAGTTTCGATTTCCAGGATCTCGAGTTCACGCGCGCGGCGCATTAGGCGCGCGCATGGCGGTGGATCCACCCTACCGTTGGTCGAAGAAATCCAGGATCAGCTTCCAGGACCAGGCCAGCCCGTAGTCATGACCCATGGGCGCTCGGCAGTCGAGGACCGAGGGCCACTTGTCGGCGGTGCCGGTGCAGTAGCTTCGGCAGTCGGCTGGCGGCGATCCGGTGTCGACAGGCGCGGGTGACCTGCGGATGTCGCATTGCGCGGCAGCGGCCCATTGCCGCGTGATTGCCGTCGCGCCCGTGTAGTAGTAGCGGTCATTGCCGTTCGACGTGGTGGTGTCGCGCGCATCGTTCCACGCCCCGGGCGGCACCGTCGTATCACGCGTGCCGGTGATGAGGAGCACGGGCATGCCTTGCGCACGCGCCGGTCCGTCGAGATAGCCGCGATGGGGCAGTCCGATCAGGGGTGCGATGGCCCTGAACAACGGCGCGCTGCGCGGGTTCTGGCCCAGTTCCCAGGTGAACATGCCGCCATTGGATCCGCCGGTGGCGAACACGCGCGCAGTGTCGATGCATAGTTGCGACTCCACCTGCTGCAGCAGCTCGAGCGTGAAGTCGACGTCGTCGTCCTGGCATTGGGTCCAGGAGCAAGTGTTGCCTGCGATGCCGCGCTTGCACGATGGATAGCGATAGTCGGATGTCAGCCCGGTATCGCAGATCGGTGCGGATTTCCGCGGAAACGTCGTCTGCGGCAACGGATTTTCCGCTGACTTGCCCGCGATGCCGCTGGCAGATCCACGGAAGGTCCAAGAATTCCTGCGCTCATCCGGAGCGCCGGCTCCCAGTCCCCGCGGAGCGACCACGACGTAGCCGTGGGTGTCGGTCTCTCTCTTCACCGAGGCGTCATCGAGAAATTCGTTCTCATCGCCACCCCAGCCATGGAACACGATGACCAGGGGCGCCGGCCGCGTGGCCGAATAGCCCGAGGGCAGGTGAAGCCGATAGGTACGTGTCAGGCCCTGACGTTGCAGGGTATGGATGCCCGACGCGAGGGAGGTCCCGCCGCAGCCGGCGCTGGGCGAAGGCGCGGCTTGTGCGGCCAGCGAGACGCATACCATCGCGGTCATCATCGAAAGGCGGCGGAATCCGCAGCAGATCCTCATGTACAGGCCTTCATCGTTGGGAAGTGTGCATGCCGCAGTCGCGCACTCCTCAGGGTGCCGACGCCTTCTCCTTCTTCGGCTCCCACAGCTCCAGCTTGTTCCCATCCGGATCCATGATCCAGGCGAATTTGCCATTGGGATCCTGGTCATCGCGCTTCAGGGGCACGACACCCTTGGCCTTGAGCTTCGCCAGCATCGCATCGAGATCGTCCACCGCGAAATTGATCATGAAGTCCCGGCTGGAGGGATCGAAATACGACGTCGATTGCGGAAAGACACCCCATACGATGACGGGTGGATGCCCGGCCGCGTCGTAACGCAACGCGGCGCCCCCCCAGTCTTCCAGCGGCAAGCCCAGGACCTCCCGGTACCAGGCCGTCAGCGCCTTCGGATCCTTGCTCTTGAAGAAGATGCCGCCGATGCCGGTGACGCGCCCGGTAGCCGGTTCCGCGCCCAAGGAGGTGTGATTGCCTGCCATCAGCAGCGCCGCGGCAGCCCACATACGCAGGCTGCGCCAAATGGGATCATGACCGCCGTCCATGAGCTTCTCCTGGGTTGTTGGGGATATTCGATCATTGGCCCGTCTTGAATTTCTGCCACATCCGCGTGATGACCCGCACCTGCTCGGAACTGAGCTCGGTCTGCACGTGCAGGCGCCGCTGCGTGTCGGGCGGGGGATAGACGGCCGGGTCGGTGGCCGTCGCCGGATCCAGCAGCGGCAGCGCCTCGCGGTTGGCATTGGCGAAGCCGACGGAATTGGAGATGTTGGCAATGACCGCCGGTTCCATCAGGTAATCGATCAGCCGGTAGGCATTGTCGACATGCTTGGCATCCTTGGGGATGGCGAGCAGATCGAACCAGATCAAGGAGCCTTCCTTGGGTATGAGGTAGTCGACGACGATGCCATTGCCCGCATCCTTCGCCCGGTTGCGCGCCTGCACGACATTGCCGTTGTAGGCCATCGTGGCACACAGATCGCCATTGGCCAGCGCCTGGATTTGTCCCGAGGTGTCGATGTTGCGGATGAAGGGTCGCATCCTGCTCATGATGCCTTCCGCGTCCGCCAGGTCCTGCGGTTGAGGGTTGTTGGGGCTGCGGCCCATCGAGATCAGCACCATCCTCACCACCGCCAGCGGATCATCGACCAGGCTGATGCCGCAATCCTTCAGCTTGCCGGCAGAGGCGGGGTCGAAGAGGAGCTTCCAGCTGTCCAGCGACACGCCGGGCAGGCGCTTCGACACCAACGCCTTGTTGTAGCCGATGCCCATGGTGCCCCAGAAATAAATGACGCTGTGGGCGTTGCCCGGATCATTGATGGCCACGCGCGACAATAGTTCTGGGTCGAGGTGCTTGAGGTTCGGGAGCCTGGCCTTGTCCAGCACGGCGTAGGCGCCGCTGCGGATATGGCGCTGGATGAACGCATCGTCGGGCATGGCCACGTCGTAGCCGCTGTTGCCCGCCAGCATGTGCGATTCCAGCATCTCGGGGCTGTCGAAGAAGGCGACATTGACCTTGATACCGGTGCGCTTTTCGAACGAAGGCAGGGTGTCGGGGGCGAGCTCGTCCGCCCACATGTAGAGATTGACGACCTTGTCATCGGCGGGTGGCGGTGCCTTGCCGGTATCGGAGTGGCCGCAGCCGGCCAGCAGCAACGCGCAGGCCAGGATGGTGCTCAGCGCCTTCGGGTGTCCACCGCCGGATGACATCGACATCAGGTCCCTCCTTTGCACGTATTCGCTCGTCGCACTCAGCCCGGGATATCGGGCTCCACCAGCAGGGCGAGCTGCATCAGCGATTCCTGCCATCCGAGGTAGCAGGCCTCGAGCGGAATGACGTCCGGCAGGCCTTCCTGCACGATGGTCAGCTCCGTGCCGCACGAGACGGCCTTGAACGTGACCGTGACGATGATCTTCCCGGGAAGGTTGGGGTCGTCGAATTGGTCGGTGTAACGCAGGCGCTCGTTCGGCACGAGTTCGAGGTACTCGCCTCCGAAGCTGTGCGAGGTGCCGGTGCCGAAGTTGGTGAACGACATCTTGTAGGTGCCGCCGACGCGTGCCTCCAGGTGATGCACCTTGGCGGTGAATCCATGCGGCGGAAGCCATTTCACCTTGGCATCGCCGTCGAGGAAGGCGCGGTAGACCTTGTCGGGCTTGGCGCGGAGCACGCGGTGGAGTCGTACGGTGTTGGGCATGGCGCGGCCTCGTGTCGTTGGGCTGAGGTGAGCGATGATGGCACGTTTACTCGTGATGGCAGGCTTCGAAACGGACATCACCCGCACTGCGGTGGCTGTGTTCCCAGGCGCCCGGCTTTCGTGACATCCTAGCATCCCTCGTACTATTTACGTTCAGGTGTCCGCATGCGTGATCGCTTACTCGGTTTCCTGATTTTCGTCGGTTTCGCCGCGCTCGCGGCGAGCAGCGTCGCGGCGGCAAAGGGTCGTGTTCTCGAACCGGAAGACTTTTACCGGATTGCCGACGTGCGCAGTCCGCAGGTCTCGCCAGACGGCGCCTGGGTCGTGTACGTGGTGGCCCGCAACGACCGTGCCAGCGACGAACCGCGCAGCGATCTATGGATGGTGAGCTGGGATGGCCGGCAGCAATGGCAGCTTACCTCCGGCCTGAAGGATGCGGACGGCCCGCATTTCAGCCCCGACGGGGGCTCGATCGCGTTCTTCGCCACGCCCGCCGGGGCGGACAAGCCGCAGGTGATGTTGCTCGACCGCCGCGGCGGTGAGCCGCGCGCCATCACGCACGAAACGGACGACATCCAGTCCTTCGCCTGGTCGCCGGACGGCAAGCGCATGGTCCTGGTCGAAAGTGGCGGCACGCATCCCGCTGCCGACAAGAAGCCGCACCCCATCGTGATCGACTCGATGCACTTCAAGCAGGACATCTCGGGTTACGTCGAGGCCGGTTCCTGGCAGCGGCTGAAGTTGCTGGATATCGCCACCGGGGACGTGAAGGAATTGACGGCCGATAAGGACATGGCCGAGGCGGACCCGGCCTGGTCGCCGGATGGGCGCAGGATCGCTTATGTGCGTACCCATGAAGCCGGCCCGGATGCGGATGGCCGGCAGGAGTTGATGCGCGTTGACGCCGTGGTGGGTTCGACGCCGCAGTCACTCGCGCGCGTGTATGCCCCCAACACGCAGCAACTGGCATTCAGTCCGGATGGCTCGCGCCTCGCGTTCATGCAGGGGCTGGAGATCAAGTTTCACGCCTACATCGCGGACCGGCTGTTCACGATGCCGGCCTCCGGCGGCGACGCGGTTGAGGTGGCCCCGGCGCTGGATCGAGCGGTGATCCACTACGACTGGGCAACCGATGGCCGCAGCTTTCTCGCCGTCATCGAGGACGACCAGTCCAGTTATCCGGCACGCATCGGTGCGCGCGACGGCAAGCTTGCCAGGCTCGTGCGGGGTCAGCTGGGGACCATCGGCATGGCCGAGGGAGGCGGGCATATCGCGTTGGTGTCCTCCACGGACAATACGGCGCCGGAGGTGCGCGCGCTGGACGGGGCCAAGTTGCGCAAGCTCACGGCGCACAACGATGCGCTCATGGCAGAACTCGAACTGGGCAGCGTGGAGGACCTGTCGTTCACCTCGGCGGGCGGGGCCGAGATCCACGGCCTCCTGGTGAAGCCGCCGGGATATGTGGCCGGGCGCCCGTATCCGACCATCCTCTGGATTCATGGCGGCCCCAACGGTCAGGACGAACATTCATTACTGTTCGACGGCTACCCGCTGCAGCTGGAGCGCCAGATGCTCGCGGGGCAGGGCTACGTGGTGCTGGCCATCAACTACCGCGGCAGCAGCGGACGCGGCGCGCAGTTCCAGCAATCGATCTTCGCGGATTGGGGCCATCACGAGGTGGAGGATCTGCGCGCCGGTATCGACCATGTGATCGGCCGCGGCATCGCCGATCCGAAGCGGCTTGGCCTCGGCGGCTGGAGCTACGGCGGCATCCTCACCGATTGCACCATCGCGAGTGACCCGCGCTTTCGCGCCGCGGTCAGCGGTGCGGGCAGCGCCAACAATCTCGGCATGTTCGGCACGGACCAGTACGTGCAGCAGTACGTGAACGAATTGGGCGAGCCGTGGAAGCGCACCGATCTATGGATGAAGGTCAGCTATGCATTCTTCCAGGCGGACAAGATCGTGACGCCGACGCTGTTCCTGGGCGGTCAGAACGACTTCAACGTGCCGATCGCCGGTGGGGAGCAGATGTACCAGGCGCTGCGCGTGCGCGGCGTGCCCTCGCAACTCGTCATCTACCCGGAGCAGTTCCACATCTTCACGCGGCCCAGCTTCATCGTGGATCGCGCGCAACGGGTGCGGGACTGGTATGCGCATTACCTGAAGTAGCCCCGCAGCACCTGCATGCCTTCCGGACGCGCGCCGCTGTACGCGCTCAACAAGCCCCATGGTGTGTTGAGCCAATTCACGGCGCGCGACGGCAACCCGGGGCTTGCGTCCCTCATCAGCCTGCCGGGGTACCGGCCGATCGGGCGCCTGGATCATGACAGCGAAGGGTTGCTGCTGCTGACCGACGACAAGAACCTGATCACGCGCCTGGCATCGCCGCAGACCCATGTGCCCAAGCGTTACCTCGTGCAAGTGGAGGGTGAACCGGCGGCGGACGCACTGGATGCGCTGCGCCGCGGACCGCGCTTGAGCGATGGGCCGACGCGGCCGGCACGCGTGCAGCGGGTGGAGGAGCCCGCCTGGCTGTGGCCGCGCGATCCGCCCATCCGGCAGCGGCGGCACATCCCGACGAGCTGGTTGGAACTGGAGATCACCGAGGGGCGCAATCGCCAGGTGCGGCGCATGACCGCGGCGGTGGGCGTGCCGACCTTGCGGTTGATCCGGGTGGCGGTGGGACCATTCGAACTGGATTCGTTGGCGCCCGGCGCGCTGCGCGCCATCTCTCGCGCAGAATTGGCGCGCCAGCTACCATGGCGGCGCACATCATGAGCGACACCGACGATCCCATCGCCCACGCCCGGGACCTGGCCTATACCGCCTCGGAGCGTGACGCGCGCGACGAAAAATACGGGGTAATCCTGTGTGAACGGTTGGCCGGCGAGGAGCTCCGCTACTGGGCGTTGTGGTTCGCTTCACGCGAGGAGATCCGCGACTACCTCGAGCAATCCTTTGCTTGGCTGGCATGCGAAGCGAGCATGCGTGATGCGGTGGCGAAGATCGCCGCCACCGTCATCGACAATGGATTGGACGCCAAGGCCATGCAATCGCTGAACAAGCTGGCCACGCAGGGATTATCGCTGCTGTGGAGCGGCTCGCTCGATGACCTGTGTCATGCCCAGGATGAGGTGCCGAAGCTCATCGTGTCGCGCTACCGCGCCACGCGCGATGAGCACAACGCGCGCCCCGTGGGTCGCGGCGAACGCGAGGACTTCGCGGAGTTCCTGGTGGCGATGAAGGATCCCGAATAGCTGCCTCACAGCTGCTTCAACATCCGGCCCAGGGCGAAATGCCGGTAACTCTGCAGCGCCAGCGCCGCGATTTCCGCCCGGTCGTGACGGCGGGTGACGTCGACGGAGATCCAACCCTTGTGCCCGAAGTAGGCGGGGATCGAGTAGCGCGGGTCGGTGGTGAGCAAGGCCTGCTGATCGACGCCGACCCAGAAGGTCACGCGGAATTTCCCCTCGTGGCCGCCGGCCATGGCGAAGGTCTTCTTTCCCGCGAGCCACACCGGCGATCCGAATTGCGTGCCCTCGCTGGTCTCAGGCAATTCCAGGCAGGCCTCGCGCATCAACTTCAATACTGCTTTGCCGCGGGTCGAGAGCAGGGGATCGATGTCGGCGGGAGAGGGCGGCCTGGCGGGCGGCTTGACGGCCGGAGTCTTGCCCAGTGTCGATGCCAGCGCGCGCGGGGCCACATGCTCGTACGCTTCGCGCACCCACTGCGCCACGCGCGGCCACGAGACGCCCTTGTCCAGGTTCACGCCCAGCCAGCCGCGCGGGCCGACGTAGGGAGGCACGAAGAAATGCTTGGGATCGGCCTGCACATGCAGGTCCTGCGAGCCGGGCGGCGCCGGCAGCCACAGCGCGATGCGGCCATCGCCATGATGATTCACCATGAAGGTGGCGAAGGTCTTGCCGCGCGCGCGGAACGTCGGCGCGCCATGCGAGATGAATTCCTCCGCTTCAGGCAACCACAGGCAGGCATCGCGAACCGCATCGAGCACGCTGCGGGCCATGCTGCCGCCTTTAGCCCTGGATCAGCGCCAGCGCGCGGATCGGACTGCCCGAGCCGTTCTTGATCTTCAGCGGTGCGCAGAAGATGACCGCGCCGGTGGGCGGCAGCAAGTCCAGATTAGTCAGGCATTGCAGGCCGTAGCGCCCGGAGCCGTGCATGTAGTAGTGACACGGGTAGGGCGGCTTCAGATGATAGCCCTGGCCCGCGTCAGTGCCGATGGACTCGGACCCAAAACCCATGACATCCCGCTCCTCGATCAGGAAACGCACCACGTCCGTGGCGGGGCCCGGCGTGTGCTGGCCGGTCTCATCGTAGTTCTGGTAGGCGACGGGATCGGTGCGCTTGGACCAATCGGTGCGCATCAGCAGCCAGGAGCGCGGCGCGATCCTGCCGTGCACGGCCTCCCAGCGCAGTACGTGCTCCGTGGTCAAGAGGAAATCCGGATTCGCCGCGGCTTCCTTGGAGCAGTCGATCACCACGGCGGGCCCGATGAGATGCTGCACGGGAATGCTGTCGGTGGCGTTGTTCGGCAGGTTGCGTCCCGATACCCAATGGATCGGGGCGTCGAAGTGCGTGCCGGTATGCTCGCCGCAGGTGAAATTGTTCCAGTACCAGGCGGAGCCGCGCTCGTCGTAGCGCGAGATTTCCTCCATGCGAAACGGCTGGCACTGGCCGAATTCCGGCGGCAGCGCAATCGCGGGGAATTCCGGCGACAGGGTTTGCGTCAGGTCGATGACGCGGATGCTGCCGGCGGAGAGTTCGGCGGCGAGGGTCAGCAGGGTGTTGGATGGCATCAGGGCAGGGTCCTTGATTCGAATGCGTCGATCCGCGGCCGTGGGCGCGGGGTCATGCCGTCAATTCCTTCTCGAGAACTTTCGGATCTTCACGCCAGCGTGCGAACCATTCCTGTGCCACATCACCGGGATAGACGTCTTCCACGCCGTCCTTCAGTGCGCTGACGACGGCTCTTGCAAGCGCATCGGGCCCGAGCTTGGGCGCCGGCAACGTCTGGTTCCATTCATCGTCGACCGGGCCGGGGAACAGGTTGATGACGCGCACGCCGCTCGCGCGCATTTCCGCGCGCAACGTCTGCGACAACGACAATGCCGCCGCCTTGGAGGCGGAGAACGTCCCGTGCGAGGGAAAGCTGCTCAGCGCGTAGATCGACAGCAGGTTCACCCAGGCGGTGGCGCTGGATTGCCCGTCCGCAGCCCGCGCACGCATCGCCGGGGCGAACTCCTGCGCCAGACGCAGCAAGCCGAAGTAGTTCACGTCCATTTCCGCGCGCGCGGTTTCCACGCCGCTGCGCGAGGCGATGCCGTGCGCGCGGTGGAATTCCGCGGTGTTCACCAGGATGTCGACCTTGCCGCCGATCTCGGCCGCGGTTTCCTTCACGGACTGCGAGCCGGTCACATCCAGCGGCAGGAGCGACACGGCCGGAATCTTCGCCAACTCCGCAAACCCGGGCGCCTGCTTCCACGGTTCCGCATGTCCCACCCAGATCAGGTCTGCACCGGCGGCGGCCAGCGCCTTCACCACCGCCTGGCCGGTGGCGGTCTTGCCGTCGGTGACCAACACCTTGCGGAACTTGGGGTCGCAGGTCATTTCTCGCAATTGTTTGTCATCCGCCATGTTCGGCACCTCGTCCATCGGAAACGCAATCAACACGCCCTGGCCGGCGCGGTCCAGCCGCGCGCCCACGCGCACACGGCCCGGTGCCGGCGGGCAGCCGGCATGCAGATGCGCGACCACCGTGGGCCCCGCGTCCAATTTCACCAGCGCGAGCCGCCACGGCACGCGCTCCTGGAAATACACTTCCTGGCTGTGGCGCACCGTGGTGGTGGCGAGCAGCTCGCCCAGCCCGGATTGCGCGCTCCAGCGCAGCTTGCCGTCCAGGCATCGATGGCAGGCTTCGCGCGGCGGGTACTGCACCGCGCCGCAGGCCGCGCACACCTGCAATTCGAATGCGCCCCGCGCCGCGGCGGCGGTGAGTCCCAGCGCCGCGCGCGAGCGTATCGCCGGCGGATGCAACGGCTGGCGCGTTCGCAGGACCGGATTCTTGCGCTTCGGCCGGGTGATGGGCGGGATCATGCGTCCGCCTTGGCGAGCACCGCGGCCGCGGCGCACAAGCCGCGGTCATAGGTGATCATGCCGTAGCCCACGGCCAGACCGATGCGCGCATCAGGCACCGGCTTCGCCAGGTTCTGACCGCTCAGTTGGCGGATGGCTTCCACCAGTCCGAGAAAGCCCGCCGCGCATCCCGCCTGTCCCACCGAGAGCTGTCCGCCGCTGACATTGATGGGAAAGCTGCCGTCGGTGGTGAAGGTGTGGCGGCGCACGAACTCCGGCCCCTCGCCCTTGGCGCAGAAGCCCAGGTCTTCGAGCTGGATGATGGACATCACCGGGTAGTCGTCATAGGTCTGCACGAAATCGATGTCGCCGGGTTCCACGCCTGCCATGCCGTACAGGCGGTCGCGGTCCAATACCCAGCCGCCGCGCATCTGGATGGGATCCTCGGGGAAGGCATTGTGCCATTCACAGGTGGAACGCACGGTGACATAGGGCAGGCCGAGCGACACCGCGCGCTCGCGGCTCATCACGAGAAAGCCTTCCGCGCCGGCGCAGGGCATCACGCAGTCGAAAAGATGGATGGGATCGGCGATGGGTCGCGCGCCGATGTATTCCTGCAAGGTGAGCTTCTTTTTGAACAGCGCGTGCGGAAACCCGAGAGCATTGTCGCGCTGCGCCACGCAGATCTTGCCGAAGTCCTCGCGCGTGGCGCCAAATTTACGCATGTAGTAGTCGGTGAGGAAGGCGAAGCTCGCGTTGGGGCCGCCCGCGCCATAGGGAAACACGGCATCGCGCGCGAACAGGCTGAAGCTGCCCAGGCTGTGGCGGAAGGCATCCACGTTGTTGGAGTCTCCGCCGATGCAGGCCACGATGTCCGCATCGCCGCTCTGCACGGCCCGCAGGGCGCGGCGCAAACCGACGATGCCGCAGGCGCCGCCGAGGGGCAGGTAGTCCAACCAGCGCACCGTCATGCCGAGGTGTTGGGTGACACCGATGGCGGTGTCGGGCGCCAGGCCGAAGCTGCCCAGCGTGAGGCCGTCCACCTGGGACTTGGCCAGCCCAGATCTCTTCAAGAGCCGCGCAAGCGCCTGGGCCACCCACCAATGAGCATTGCGGACCGAGTACCTCACGTAAGGCACGGTCACGGGCGCGGCCAGCACCACGTCACCATAATCTCGATGGCCGCCGTTCAAGGTCAAGAAACAACTGTCCTGCAGGGTCGACGGATGATCACGGATTCCTTGAGCCAAGAGGTCGGAAGGGAAGCGATGTGGCATTTTAAGCGTAAACCGCCTCGCGGGGCAGTGGTGCAGGTCCGTCGTGGATCAGGGCCTCGATCTCGTGAACGCGGGGACGCATTCAGCAACGAGCTTGCCGTATATAATCCGTGCCTCGAGCCACGCAGAGATTCAGGAGATCACCATGAACTTCGGCGACGCGATCAGCACCTGTTTCAAGAAGTATGCGGATTTCAACGGCACGGCCGCGCGCCCGGAGTTCTGGTGGTGGGTGTTGTTCACCTTCATCGCAAACGGCGTGCTCGCCGCCATCAACTTCCGGCTCGGCAATGCCTTCAGCCTCGCCACGCTCCTGCCTTCGCTCGCCGTGGGGGCCCGTCGCCTGCATGACACCGACCGCAGTGGCTGGTTGCAGCTGCTAGGGCTGATCCCCGTCATCGGCTGGATCATCCTCATCATCTGGTTCGCGCAGGAAGGCAAGTCCAACCGCTACGCAACCGGCGGCTGAGGCCGCTTCAGGCCGGCGGCGGCGGATTCGCCGTTCGCGCGGAAGTCCATCAATATCTTGGAGTTTTCCGCCTGTTGCGCTCGTCTATCCAGGGGTGCGGCGCCACCGCGCATCAGGTCTTTATCAACACATATGTTGACGCCGGTCGGCGGCTCGGGTTATATAGCCGTCAACAAAGTTGTTGACGGCTGGACGTATCGTTCCAAGACGCTTGGAATGACCGGTCGCGACGCGGCCCCACCCGGAGATTGCCCATGAACTTCTTGCAAGCAGCGCTTCGTTCCGCCCTCGTACTGGCCGGCATGTCGATGTCCGCGCAGGTGTACGCGGCGTCCGTGGGCGGCCAAGTCGCCGATCCCAGCGGCAAGCCCACCGCCCATGTTTTCGTCACCGCCGACAACAAGGCGCGGAAAATGGCGGTCACGGTGCTCACCGACGCGCAGGGCCGCTATCGCATCGATGACCTGCTCAACGGCGACTATGTGCTGCGCGCGCGCAAGGCCGGGTTCGGCGACAGTGCCGAGGCCGCGGTCACCCTGCAAGCCAAGCCGGCGGCTGCGAACCTGAAGTTGAATCCCGACGATGCGGTGCATTTCTCCACCCCGGGCGCGGCCTGGCTGAATGCGCTGCCCGACTCGCCGATGAAGGCCTCCTTCATCACCCAGTGCACGATCTGCCACGACCAAGGCTCTCCCCTGGCCCACATGCCGCGCGATGCCGCGGGCTGGACCGAGATCATCGCCAAGATGCGCAATCTCAATGAGTCGTACGCCTCCCTCGTCAACAAGGACAGCGGGCCGCTGGCCAACTGGCTGGCCGACCAGAAATATGGCACGAAGATGGTGCCGTTCGATCCCTTCAGCGCCAAGGCGAACGTCATCACCACGGCGCGCATCACCGAATACTCGGTGGGCGAGAGCAACAGCTGGGCACATGACGTGGTCGTCGAGCCGGGCACCGGCATCGCATGGGTGGGCGACTACCTGCAGGACAACCTGATCTCCATCGACCCGCGCACCGGCGAGCAGCATTCCTATCCCACACCCATGAAGGGAACGGGCATGCATTCGCTGAGCTTCGATCACGACGGCAACTTGTGGATCACCCTGCAGATGGTGGCCAAGGTGGCGCGCTTCGACACCAAGGCCAAGCAGTGGCGCATCTACAGCGGCTTCAGCGCGGGCTCGCTCAACCATTCCTTCGCGCTGGATTCGGAAGGGCTGGTGAAGAAGGACCCGCAGGGGCGCCTGTACGTCTCCACGTGGGGGAACAATCACACGACGCTCTTGAATCCGGACACGGGCGAGATCAAGGAAATCCCGGTGCCGGGCCAGCCCGCCGACAAGCCCTACGGCATCTCGGTCGATTCGAAGGGCTTGATCTGGTACACCAAGTACACCGAGAACATGCTGGGCTACGTGGACCCGGCCACGGGCAAGGGCAAGGAATGGGCGCTGCCGCATCCGGATGGCGGCCCGCATCGCATGCACATCGACGACGAGGACAACCTCTGGATCCCGATGTCCGGCTACGGCACGCTGCTCAAGTACAACACGCGCACCGGCAGCCAGAAGGAATACGCGCTGCCCGACAAGGATACCTTCCCCTATGCCACGCGCTACGACTCGAAGTCCAAGCGCGTCTGGATCACCGGCAATGGCGCCAATGCCATCTACGTGTTCAACCCGAAGACCGAGGCCTTCCAGACCTTCCGCATGCCCTCGGCGCTGTCGTATGGCCGCATGACGGCCATCGACTACGCGAGCGGCGATGTGTGGACGGGCCTTGCCAGCTTCCCGAACATGCTGTCCCTGCGCGACCACAGCATCGTGGTCCGCATCCATCATGCATTGCACCTGATTCACTGACTCATCGCCGTTTCCGAGGAACTGCCATGAACCGGCTGAAGGACAAGATTGCGGTGATCACCGGCGCTTCCCGCGGCATGGGCGCCTCGCATGCGCGTGGCTTCATCGCCGAAGGCGCGCGCGTGATCCTCACCGACATCGAGCCGAAGGCAGGCGCCGCGCTCGCCGCCGAACTCGGCTCCAACGCCTTGTTCGTGCAGCATGATGTGACCAGCCGCGACTCCTGGCGCAATGTCATCTCCGCCGGCCACGCCAAGTTTGGCGGCATCGATGTGCTGGTCAACAATGCCGGCATCCTGGGCCCCCTGGGCACCAAGGTGGCGGACCTGGCCGAGGCGGATTACCTCAAGGTCATCGCCGTGAATCAGCACAGCGTGTACCTCGGCATGCAGGCGGTGATGCCCTCGCTGCTGGCGGCCGGCAAGGGATCCATCGTCAACATCTCCTCGATTTCCGGCATGGTGGCCAATTACGGCGCCCCCAACGTGGCCTACGTCGCCAGCAAGTTCGCGGTGCGTGGCTTGACCAAGGCCGCGGCCATGGAATACGGCCGTCACAATATCCGCGTCAATTCCGTGCATCCGGGTTTCACCATGACGCCGATGATGGTGGAGGCCACGGATGAAAAGGGCGGGGATGCCTTGTCCATGATTCCCCTCGGGCGCATCGCAGATCCGCAGGAGGTCACCAACCTGGTCGTGTTCCTCGCCTCGGATGAGTCCTCCTACATCACCGGCGCCGAGCACGTGATCGATGCGGGCATGACCGCCGCCTAGACGCCCCGGCCATGTCGCCAATTGCCGAGATGCAGGGTATCTTTTTACGGATGTCGCACCGGATTACCTCATGGTGACGTTCCTTCTGATCCTGCACTCGCTGGCCGGGCTGGCCTTGTTGGGCGCCATCACCCATCAGGGCGTGGCGCTGCTGCGGCGGGGACCGGCTCGTGGTGACTCGTTCGTGGCGCGATACTCGAGCGTGAAGCAACAGGTATTCACACGCGCGGTGGCTGGCCTGTACGTCGCGCAGGTTGCGCTCGGCGCCCTCATCTATCCGCGCTACCGGCTGGACGTGCGCATCCCCTTCGAGGAGATGTCGCTGGGCTGGGCGATCGGTCTGTTCGAGCTGAAGGAACACTTTGCGGGTATCGGCCTTGCGATGCTGCCGTTCTACCTGACCTCCTGGCGCGACGCGCAGGACTCGAGCCAGCGCACCGACCGCATCGCCATCACGCTGTTGCTCGCGTTCATCGTCTGGTGGGACCTGCTCGTCGGACATGTGCTGAACAACATCAGGGGGCTGGGATGAACTCACGATTCGAACCCGCGGTTTTCCTGGCTGCCTTTTGTTGTTCCTATGTGCTGGTATTCGCGCTCGACTGGCCCATGTTCCGTTACTACCCCTTGAACGGCAGGTTCAATTGGGGCGCCGCCAACCTGCCGGACATCGGTCCCGGCATGGCCTGGTATGGATTGCTGGCCAGCGCCGGGCTCATCGCCACGCTGGCCGCGCTCCTGCTTCCCGCGCGGCTGCTGGAGCGGGCCCTGCGCAATCGGCTGTGGCTGTTTCCGGTGGCCGCCATGCTCGCGTGCGTGTTCCTGTTACGGCAGTTTTTCCAATGAAGACCTCTGGCTGGCGGGTGCTCCAGTTCTGCACGATGGTGTGCGCCTCGATGATGGCGTCCACTGCATCGCCGCAGTACATCTACAACCCCGCCAATGCGGACGAAGGTCCGGGTGTGCGCTTCTTCGGCTCGGCCAAGGATGACCATGGGGCGTTGCTGCCCGGTGTCTCCATCCTGTTGCAAAGCGGCCAACTCAGCGTGCTGGTGGCCACCAACGAACAGGGCCGATATCGCATCGACCTGCCGGTGGATACCCCCGTGGATCGCGTCACCGCCAAGTGCTTCAAGAGCGGCCTGCAGGTCGTGCGCATGAACCGGCGCGCGGGGCCCAAGGGTCCCAAGGTGGTCGTGCAACTGGATTGCGTGCTGCGGCCGGCGGCGAGCTGACGAGCCGGGCGCATGTCATCAATCGTCAGCGCGCGGTCGCGAGTCGGTTGCCTGATCTGTCTCCTCGCCGTGGCGTATGCGGGACAGTGCGACATCCCCCGCCGCAATGCCGAATTGGAAAGCCTGCGTGACCGCGGCGATCTTCGCCTGCAGCGGCGACACGCATGGGAACTGCTCGGGCATTGGACGCGCGGCATCGGCGCGGCGCCGGCTTTCGAGTCGTGGTGGGGGGAAGGCGCCGCATTTGCGCGGTCCGCGGCGGTTGCGGTGCCGGGGATCCGTGGTTTCGCGCGCGCACCCGCGGATACGGGCGGTGCCGCGACTGGCGGCCACGATGCCACCGTCTCCGGCGACATCCCGGTGCTGGCATACACGCTCTACAACCAGGCGGCCTACGACCACATCCGCCGTCATCGGCTCCATCTGCAGACGGAATTGCAGCGGCTTCGTGCACGAGGTCCCGCCGATCCCGGACTGCCGGCGCGCCGCTCCATACCGGCCTTTCCTGCCGATTCCATGGTGTTGAAGACGGCGTGGTGGCCGGTGGCGGCGCAGGGCATCACGCCCTTGCCGGTGTGGGATGCCGGGCTCAACGAGGCGCGCCGCTCGGGCAATGATTACCTCACCTGGAATCGCATCGTCGCGGTGGATCCTGCTCCTGGCACCGATGCCGGCCGGCGCGTGGACATGGAATTCGCGGGCCGGGAGTTCGGCCGCGTGCAACGGGTTCGGCTGGGCGATTTCTACGGCGTCACGCTCGATGAGGATCTCGCGCAGCGGTTGGCGCGCGATGCGAGCGCCACCAAGCTTGCGCTGCTGGTCCTCGGGAGACCTCTGCGAAGCGGCGATCACCTCATCCTGGTGGCGGCAAACCTCGCCACGCGCGAGATCGCGGATTGGATCTGGGCGGCGTATTGGTGGCACGATCGAGCCGCGGTTGGTCCCTTCGCCGCGGATCGTCCGTCCGCCGCCGGCGCGCCATGGAACCACTTTCTCATGCAGGTAGCCTTCGATGAGCGCACGCCGCTGGGTGCCGATGGATCACCGCACATCTGCTTCAACCCCTGGCTGGAGGCGCGCTTCGCCGATGGCGGCCAGGGCGGTGGCACGGTGAGCAATTGCCTGGCCTGTCATCGCCGCGCAAGTTTCCCGGCGGCCGGGTTCCTGCCGGTCACCCGCGGCGCGCCGGACGTGGCGCGCGATCCTGCCTACGAGCCTGGCCGTTTGGGCGTGAATTTCAATTGGTCGCTCGCCCTGCATGCGCTGCCCTGACGCCGGCGGAGTCTTTCACCCCACGAGGTCATCGTGAACATTCATTGCGGATTCGTTCGTGTGTCGATCATCCTGCTCGCCCTGCTGCCGTTCGATGGCATCGCACAGGAGGTGCCCCTGGCGCGCGCGCCCGCCGCACCGCCGGCCGTGGATTTCGGCTTCGCCGATCTCATGAACCTTCTGATCCAGCCACGGCACATCAAGTTGCATCGCGCGGCGTCCGCCCGTCATTGGGAGTTGGCGGCCGCCGAGTCCCGGAACCTGCGCGCCGGCTTCAACCGGATTTCCAATCATGTGCCGAAATACCTGGGCAACGATGTGGCGGAGGTGGTGCGACAGCTGTTCGAGCCGCACTTGATGGAAATGGACAAGGCGATCGCCGCTGCCGATGCCAAACGCGTGGCCGCCGCCTATGCAGGCCTGACGGCGGCGTGCAATGAATGTCACGTCTACATGGAGCATCCGTTCATCGTCATCAAAGTGCCCGAGGACGGCGGTACGGATGCATTCGCCGATCAGGATTTCCAGCCTCATCCTTGAGGGTGCGCCACGGTCCAGCGCGCCGCGAGCCCGGAACGCTTCCGCGTAATTCCCTCAGTGCTGGCGCGTGTTGACCACCGGGCGGGCGACGATGGGCAGTTCGACGGATGATGGGCGCCGCGCATCGGCATAGACCCGGATGCTCGCCTTGTGCGTCTTCCCCGACAGCACTTCTGATTCCCCGCTCTGCAGGTTGCGGGAAAAATTCGGGAAGAAGCTGCCCGACACCTGTACGCGGATGCGGTGGCCCTTGAGGAACACGTTGCTGGTGATGAGGTTGTTCAAATCGATGGCGTAGACCTGGCCTGGTGTGAGCCATTGCCGCCCACGCGAAAGATCTCGATAGCTTGCGCGTTGCACGTCGAGGCCCGGACTCATCAGGTTGAGGGCAGTACCGTCCGGTGCCACATCCAGGAGCCGCACCCACAGGTCGACATCCCGGCAGTCGCAGGCCACGTACAGGCGTGCCTTGATGTGGCCCGTGACTTCGGTGTCCTCCGGCAGTGCATCGGAATCGAAGGTGAGGACATCGCGGCGTTCGGCCAGCTGGCGGTAATCGTGCGCGCCGGAGGTGTCGTAAGGGTTGACCACGGGATGGGCGGGATCGGAGTCGAATGCAATGGCGCGGCCGCGCCCTCGCGGCCTGGCCGGCGACAACCTTCCCGCATTGGCAACGGCGTCACCGGGCGTCAGGTAATACGCGCGCGATCGTGCCGCGGGCGGCCAGGCCGGCGCCTCGCGCCACTCGTCCGAACCCATCACGAAATACCGCACGGGCTTGGCAGCTTCGACGCCGTTGTCGATGCCACGCAGGTAATGATCCATCCAGTCCAGCACGGTCGCGTCGTAGTCGATGACGGCGTTGGAGGCGAATACGCGCTCGCCGGCCTTGGGGGTTTGCGTGCTCTGCACGCCATGCACCCAGGGACCGATGAGCAGCGCCGCATCCTTGTGAGGCTGCCGCGCGCGTGCCTTGAGCGTGCCGAGGTAGTTGGTGGTGGCCCCCTCGGGGCCATAGTTGTCGTCATACCAGCCCGACAGGTTCAGCACGGCGGCATGGTTGCGGTCATATTTGTTGCGCAGGTCCGCCCAGTCCCACCACGGGTCCTGCGCGGGATGGCCCAGCCAGTCGTAGTAGTACGGGGCGGTATCACGCAGCTGTGGCATCCGCGACAGCGGCAGGAAGCTGCGCATGGCCGGCGCCTCCTTCCCCCAGGCCGCTTGCGCATCGTCCAGCGTCTGCGGGCCTTCGAGGTGACGCTTGGCCCGCACATCGGGCGCGATGTTGAGCCAGATCCAGTCGAGCCACGACATGTCCCAGGTGCCGCCGGCAAAGAAGAAATTCTGCGCCGAGGAAAACGTCATCGCCGGTACCATGGCCTTGAGGTGGGGTGGACTCTGCACCGCGGCCAGCCATTGCACCGCGCCGGGATAGGACAGGCCGAAGGTGCCGATGGCGCCGTTCGACCAGGACTGTCGGGCTGCCCACTCGATGGTGTCGAAGCCATCGCGCCCTTCGTTCTCGTAGGGACGGAATTCGCCTTCGGATCCGTACCGGCCGCGCACGTCCTGGATGACCACCGCGTAGCCGCGCGCCACGGCCTTGGCAAAGATGCCGTATTCCGAGCGAGCGGCGCCCTTGCCATACGGCGTGCGGTACACCAGCACCGGGAATGTGCCGGGTCCCTGCGGGCGCAGGACGTCGGCGCGCAGGAGGACGCCGTCGCGCATGGGCACGTCGACGTTGGCTTCGAGAAGGGCGTCGGCATCCGCGGCCTTCGAAATTCCCGTCATCAGCAGTGCAAGGAAAAATACAGTCAGCGGAAAGGCGCGCATGTGCGGGAGACTAGCAGGTGGGCGGTGACCTTGCATGGAGAGGGAAGGGTTGCTACCGTTACATGTAACAAACTGACGTGAGATGTCGATGGCTTCCAAGAACGGCGTTCGTGAGCGTGTGGCCAGGTATCGTGTTTCCATGCGCGAATCGGGCCTGCGCCCGATTCAGATCTGGGTGCCCGACACGCGTCGTAGCGGATTCGCTGCTGAATGCCGCCGGCAGTGCTTGAACATTCGTAAGCACCCGTCCGAGCAAAAGACGCTTCAATGGCTGCGCAAGGCCGCGGACACGGAAGGGTGGCAGTGACCGGGGGAGAGGTGGTCACCATCGCGCTGTCGGGGTCGTATGGCAAGCCCCGGCCGGCGCTTGTCATTCAATCGGATTTATTCAATGAACTGGTGTCGCTGACGATCCTACCGATCACGAGCGAGTTGCGCGACGCACCCCTGATTCGCATCCCTTTGCAGCCTGAGTCTTCCAATGGACTGCGAATGCCTTCGCAAGTGATGATCGATAAGATCCAGACGGTACCGCGAGGCAAGGTGGGAAAAGTCATTGGCGCGTTGAGCGATGACCAGATGGTTGCCGTCACGCGTTCTCTTGCCGTGTTCCTCGGGATGGCTTGAGCCTCCACGAGACTGGGCGCCCTCCGTGTCGATGGTGGCCGCCTATGCTTGCACCCAGGCGGCCCCCATTCCAGCATCACGCCGCGCGCGCGCGCTCCTGCGCCCGCGTCTCCGCCAGCGCACGGAACACATCCCCATTGTCTCCAAAGGGAATGGTGCTGCCGCCGGCGCCCAGCGCGGCCACCATGCGCGAAAGGTGACGCTTCCAGCGCAGGCTCAACGCCGGCGTTGAGCCATAGAAGGCGGCGATGGTCGCCGCCGGACGATTCAGGTTCTTCATGATGGTCTCCTTCTCTCAAAAATGACCGAACTCGAACACCGATCCGATCGCCGTCACGATGGAGGTGGCGAGCAACGCGGCGGTGGCGGAAGCAATCAAACGGCTGAGGCACATGGCAATCTCCCAAGGATGTAGCTGCGATGTGCACAGTGTCCGCCAGTGGATGCGGCGGAGAAAATCTGCTTTCTGATGGGTGCTTCAGCGAAACTTAAAGCGGCTGCCCCAAAGCAAAAAGCCCTGAATTCCAGGGCTTTTTGCGTTCAACGGCGAAGGTGCCGGATCAGGGCGATGACCCTGTCGGGGCAGGCAAAAATGCCTTGTCGATGGCCTCGACCGTGACGCGCGTCCGGTACTCGAGCAGCTCGCGTCCCCAGGCCAGTGCCTGCTTTTTGTTGGCCACCGACACGCCATCGATGCTCAGCTTGCCGAGCTTGCGGCGTTCGTCCCAGCGCACGGTCTTCGGGTCGTAGAGCATCATCAAGGTGGTTACCGTGGGGTCATCGTGCAGGCCGTCGACCACGCCTTTCTTGCCCACGCCCTTGGCATGCAGCAGGTCGACCGCGCCGTCCCAGCTCTTGTAGAACTCGGGGATATAGGCGATGGCCGGCGCTCCCTTCCACGCCTCGCGCAGCTTCGCGGCTGCGTTCTCCATGCCCTTGACGTCGCCGGCGTGGTCGCCGATGAGCACGATGCGCTTGAAACCGTGGGTCTTCAGGGCGCGCGCGATGTCGGTGACCAGTGCTTCGTAGGTTTCTTTGGTCACGCCCATCGTGCCGGGTGATTTCATGAAACCTTCCTTGGCGTCGATGTTGCCCTGGGGAACGTAGGCGATCACCGGCGCGCACAGAGCGTTGCCGAGCCTGCGCGCGATCGATTCGCATTGGAGCTTCATGATGTAGTCGTGCTTGCCGAGCGCTGCCCACGGACCGTTCGGTTCGATGCCGCCGGCCGGGACGATGGCCGTGGTCTTGCCGTTCGCCATGGCATCGCGCACCTCCATCCAGGTCATGTCCTCGATCCAGATCGTAGTTGCTGCGGGCAACGGGTTGGCGACACCCTCGCAGTTGTACGGATTGGCCGAGCAGTTGCCGCCTCCCATGGATCGTGGATCGTTGTCGGACTCCTGCGCGGAGGCGGCGCCGGCGCACAGCAGGGCGCAGGCCAGGATTGTCTTCGGGAAGAGCTTCATATGGAGATCCTGCGGCGCCGGGAATGCCCCGGCGTCATCGACTGAGGAAGATCGACGCGGTCATCAGCCCTTGGGAGCCCAGGAGTCGCAGTGGCCTTGCGGACTGACGTTGTCGCTCATGATCGAGCAGCTGCCGCAGTTGCCGGCAGCCGTGTAGAACGAACACACGCCACAGGTTTGCTCCGCCAGCGGCGAAGGCTCCTTGTAGTTGAGCGATTCGCGCAAGGACTCCGAGGTCTCGGTGCTGCATGCCGCAGCGGCGCGCGAGCGGTTCACCAGCATCGGTGCCACCGTGAGGCCGGCGAGCAACTGCACGCCGCGCCGCAGGACCAGCCGACGGGCGCCGTCCGACATTATGGCTTCACCTGGGCAAGGCCGGCCAGAACAACATTTCCGGAATATCGCGATGACATATGCGCCACTCCCCGGTGGGTGAATGAGGTTTACGCTACTGTCTCGGCCTGATGGTGTCAACGCGGCGGCGACCGTCCGGCGTGGCTGCGGCAGCAGCGGGGTCAATCAGGCGTATAGTGCGTGCCCAGGATCTCCACCGCGAGCGTTCCGATGCGTTGGACACGGCGGCAATTTTTGGAATCGGCTGGTGCACTGGGGGCGACCCTGGCGTGGGCCGGCGACGCGCCGGGCGCCGCCGCCCAGTGGCACGAACGGCGCGATCTGTATCCGGAAGGCGTCGCCTCCGGCGACCCGCAGCGCAACAGTGTGCTGTTGTGGACGCGCCGTCCGTTTCCAGGTGGCCGTGCGCATCGCCTGCGGGTCCAACTCGCCCTCGATCCGCAATTCAAGCGCATCATCAGCCAGGTGCCGGTGCGTGTGCTGGCAAAGGCCGACTGGACCTGCCGCGTACTCGCCGCCAATCTCCAGCCCCGCACCGAATATTGGTATCGATTCATCGACGATGAGGGCCATGGCAGCCGTATCGGGCGCACCATGACCGCCCCCGACGATGCGGATGATCGTGCACTGCGATTTGCGTTCGTCTCCTGCCAGAACGTCAATGAAGGCGCGCAGAACGCTTACCGGCGCATGATCTACGAGGACGAGCGCGCGGATCCATCGAACCGCCTGCAGTTCGTGCTGCATCTGGGCGATTTCATCTACGAGGTGGTGGAGTACCCGGACGAGGTGCCGCGGCGCTACGACAGGACCATCGTCGACATCGGACGCATCCCCGACGCACGCCATGTGCAGGATTTCCACGTGCCCACCACGCTCGAGGGCTACCGCTTCCTGTATCGCGCCTACCTGCGCGATCCCGACATCCAGGATGCACGGGCGCGCTTCCCGTTCGTCTGCATCTGGGACAATCACGAGTTCTCGTGGAAGGGCTGGCAGAGCAATATCCGCTACGACGGGGAGGCGGAGCCCGCCCAGCCGCTTAAAGTGGCCGCCAACCAGGCCTGGTTCGAGTACATCCCCGCGCGGATCTCGAAGTCCTCCGGCCCTGCGCTCGAGTCATTCGATCCTCCGCAGGTGGTGAAAGCGCCGTCAACCATTCTCGATGACGATGGCCTGGGGCGTGAACCGAACAACCTTGCCGCCATCGGCAGCCTCACGGCCTATCGACGCCTGCGGTTCGGACCGCATGTCGATTTGATCATCACCGACCTGCGCAGTTATCGCATGGAGGATCAGATCGACCGCGCGGAAGCAGCCGTCTTCAATCCGAAGAATTTTCCGGACTTCTTTCCGCAGCAGGCCATGGAGATCATCGATGCCGGCCGGCAATACGCCGGCGGCCGGCCCCCTGACCGGATCACCGTGGGCGAGGTGTCGATCCCCAATTTCCGCAAGGACGGGGCGCCGGTCACCTTGCTCGGCAGGGTGCAGAAGCAATGGTTCAAGAGCGCCCTGCAGCAGTCGTCGGCCACCTGGAAGATCTGGGCGGCTTCGGTGGGAACATTGGATTGGCGTGCCGACCCGCAGTATCTGCCCCGCGAACTGGCTGCCGGATGGCCCGGCGGATACGCAGGGTTTGGCGGCGGCGATTTCGGTTCCGCGTTCAGCGAGCGTGCCGAGATCTATGAGTGGGTGCGCGCGCGCGGGATCACCGGGTTTGCCACCGTGGCGGGTGATCGTCACAGCTTCTGGGCGGGATACGCCGCGGCGCAGTTGCCGCCGCAGCCCTTCGAACCCGTGGGCGTGGCGTTCGTGACCGGTTCCGTGTCCTCTTCCGGACTGGTCGAAGCGGTGGAGCATTCACTCCCCAAGGAACATCCGCTGCGGCCCATCTACCTTGCCGACGGCGTTGGGCGCGGCAGTCCTGGGCGCTCCGGCCCGGCGGCGACCATCAATCTCACCATGCACCGAGGCGTGCGCAGCGCGCTGGAGTACGCCCGCACGGGTGACATCGCGGCCGCGCGCGCGCTGACCAATCCGGACCTCGCCCCGCACCTGGAGTTCATCGACATGGGCGGCCATGGCTACTCGGTGGTGACCGCGGCGGCAAATGAATTGAGCACGGAGTTCGTCTGCATTCCCCGGCCGTTGCGGCGCGCTACGACGGCCGACGGTGGTCCGCTGCGATATCGCGTGGTGCACCGGGCGAAGTCCTGGCGAAAAGGGGAGCGTCCCGTGCTCGAGCGGCAGGTGATCGAGGGCGACGTCGAACTGTCCATCTGATTATGGCGGCGCTGCGATTACAATGAGCGCGGCAGCCATTCACCTGACGCCCCGGAGAGAGCCATCAACGACAGCCCGACACCCGACGCTTGGGATTTGCCGCAGCCGTTCGTCGCCGCCATTGCGGTGTCGCCGCAGGACATCGATGCGTATGAGCACGTCAACAACGCGGTGTACGTGACCTGGCTGGACCGTGCGGCGTGGGAGCATTCCGCCGCCTTGGGATTGCCCATCGACAAATGCCTGGAGCTCGACAAGGGCATGGCGGTGGTTCGTAGTTGCATCGCCTACCTGCGGCCCGCGTTGCTGGGCGACACGATGCTGGTCGGTACCTGGTTGATGCCGGGCAACAGCAAGCTGCGCGTGGGGCGCCGATTTCAGGTTCGCCGCCAATCCGATGGCGTGACATTGGCGCGCGCCGACATCCAATACGCCTGCATCGAGCTGTCCAGCGGCCGCCCGGCACGCTGGCCGCCGGAGTTTCGTGAACGCTACCAGCCCCTGGAAGCGGTGATGGCCGCTGCGCCCTCACTGGCGCCGGTGTGAGCCACGCTCAATGCGTGGTGCACAGGGAAACCCCTTGCTTGCTCAAGGAGGCCGAGCAGGCCAGGTCCTGCTGTAGCTGATTCACGAGCGTCGCATTCGCCTGCAACGCCGCGGTCAAGACTTGCGCCTGCTGCTGCGCGGTGATGACATCGCCGGCTTCCGATGCCTCGGTCAGCCCCGGCAATTCCAGGTTCGCGTAGGTCTGGCGGCACGCGTAGATCATGTGCTTGTAGCCGGGACGCCCGGGGATGCCCTCCGGTATCAGCCACGAGCGCTCGATGCCCATCATGCCGCGGTTGAGTTGATCGGCGATCATCGGGTCGATCGAGCCCGCGGCCAGCGCCGCCTGCACCGTTTCATTGAGCTTCAAACCGCCTTGCTGGAAGGCGTCGATGGCCTGGCGGAGCGGGGCCAGTTCCAGCTTGGACAGGTCCGTCGCCTTGGCGAGCGTATCCAGGTATTCGCGCACATGCGCGCCGTAGCTGGCGAAATCGTAGGGGAGCACGTCCGCATTCGCCAGGCGCAACACCAGCACGCCCAGCAATTGCGCCATGACGGCGTGGTGCTTGAAGCCTGGGTCACCGAAGTGATCCATCCAATAGAAATTGTCGTAGGCCGAGTGATAGACGCCGTACGGCCCGACATAGGACACATCGATGACGGGCACGCCGGCGTGATCCAGCAGCGCCGCATAGTCCGAGCCGCTGCCGATGCGCGTGTCCACGAGGTCGAAGTCCGCCACGGTCTCATCTTCCAGGTGAAGCTTGGGATCCTTGGCGCGATTTGCCTGCCATGCCTCGTACAGGGATTTGCCGGACGGATCCTGCAAGGACTTGCTGGCATCGACCAGGAGCGGAGCCAGCGAGCCGATGCTGCCGCCCTCGAAGTTCGGGCCGGAGACGCCGATGTCCACGTTGACGTAGGCAACCGCCTTCTGGCCCAGTTCATGCGCGAATTGCTCGGCCCATTCGCCGGAGCCTGCAAAACTCGTTTCCTCGCCGTCCCAACTCAGGAAGCGGATGGTGCGCTTGGGGCGGATGCCTTGCTTCGCCAGCGCGCCGAGGCCCCGCGTCATTTCCATCATGGCGGCCGTGCCGCTGCTCGGGTCCGCGGCCCCAAACACCCAGGCATCGCGGTGATTGCCCATGAGCACCCATTCATCGGGCTGCTCGGTGCCACGCAGCGAGGCTTCCACCACGTAATTGGGCTTGAGCGATTCCTCCATCTGGATCTTCAGGTGGAGTTTCACGCGTTCACCACCCAGGCGATAGGTGATGGGCAGGGCGCCTTGCCATTCCTTCGGCGCCTCGGGTCCGTCGAGATTCTCGAGCAGGGGCTTGGCGTCATGCCAGGACAGCGGCAGTGCCATGATCTTGGGCACCGCTGCGGATTCGCTGGCTGGAATGTGCTTGGCGCCGGGCAGTGAGGGCCAGCCGGGCGTGGTGGGATCGCCCGCCTGCTGGAAATCGTACTCGATGGCGCCGCGCTGGAAATGCGTCTCCGGCCCCCAGGGCCCATCCGGAAACACCTTGCCCTTGGCGTAGCCGTCTTCGGCCGGGTCGCTGTAGATGAGGATGGCCGCCGCACCTTCCTTCTGTGCCGTCAATGCCTTGAAGCCGCGATAGCTGTACGGGTTGGAGTAACGCACGATCACGATCTTGCCGCGCACGTCGATGCCGTTCTTGCGCAGCAGCGCGAAGTCCTCAGGGTTTCCACTGTGCGCATACACCAGCGGCGCAGTGATGTCGCCCGATTGGGACATGCCCATCCACGCGGAGCTGATGGCGGGATTCTTGGTGTCCGGATCTTGCGGATACGCGGCCTCGCGCAGTTTCGCGCGATACTTCACGGGCTCCACCATCTCGAGCGATATGTCCTTGGGCTCGGAGCTGTACACGTCGTAGCGGCGCAGCACGATGTCCTCGAGTCCCTGTTTCTTCCATTCCGCCGCGATGTAGCGGGCGAGGTAGTTGTTGCGCTTGGATCCCGCCAGATGCGGCTCGGCGGTGAAGATGCGGAGCTGGCGCCGGGCCTGTGCGGCGTCGGGGATGGCCTTGAAACGCGTCTCGATCTCGGCCTGCTTGGCCGCGCCTGCCGCCGTGAAGCCCAGCATGCCGTCGGCGTGTGATATCGCGGGGCCGGCCGCGATGACCGTGAGCAACAGCGCGCAACCCAGGTGGAGTCTGCACATGGCGTAATCCCCGTTTGTCATGAAAAGGTGACGGCCGGAGTATATACCGGTGCCGTTCCTGCCCAGGGCGTCGGCGCCGGGCGACGGGCTACGCGGTATTGACGGCCAACTGCGCGGCAAAGGCGCGGCGATAGGCGGGCCGCGATTCGCCGCGGGCCAGGTAGGCGCTGAGCGCCGGATATGCATCGAGCAGTCCCGACGCGCGCAGGCGCAACAGCACGGACACCATGAGCAGGTCGCCCGCGCTGAAGCCGCCGTCCAACCACTCCGCAGCGCCGAGCCGATCCGCAAGCTGCTGCAGGCGGGTGCGGATGCGTTCCTCCACCAGCGGCAGCCGATCCTTCGTCCAGGGCTTGTCGCCCTCGAGGAGCTTCGCGCTGGCCATTTCGAGGATGGGCGGCTCCACGGTGTTCAGCGCTGCGAACATCCACGCGATGGCCCGCGCCCGCGCATGCGGGTCGGAGGGCAGCAGGCCCGCGTGATGCGTGGCGATGTGCAGGACGATGGCGCCGGTTTCGAACAGTGCGAGCCCGTTCTCTTCGAAAGTCGGAATCTGTCCGAAGGGATGCAGAGCGAGGTGCGCGGGTTCCTTCATCGCGCGAAAGGACACCAGCCGCACCTGATAGGGCAAGCCTGCTTCCTCCAGCGCCCAGCGCACGCGAGTGTCGCGCGCCAGGCCTTTGCCACCGTCGGGAGAGCGTTCGAAGGCCGTGATGGTGATGGTCATGACGAAACTCCCGGCGCTGATGCCGTTGCGCCCTACAGCGCTTTCAGCCGGCCGCCATTGCCTGGTCCAGGTCCCAGAGAATGTCCTCGAGCGATTCCAGCCCCACCGACAGCCTTACCAGATCAGGGGGTACGCCGGCTGCGATCTGCTGTTCCTCGTTCATCTGCCGGTGCGTGGTGGAGGCGGGGTGGATGATCAAGGTCTTGGCATCGCCGATGTTGGCGAGGTGCGAGAGGAACTGCACGCGCTCGATCATGCGTTGGCCGGCGGCCGCGCCACCCTTGATGCCGAAGGTGAGCACGGCTCCCGAGCCCTTGGGCATATAGCGCCTGGCCAGGTCGTGATGAGGGCTGTCGGGAAGACCCGGATAATTCACCCAGGAAACCCGCGGATGCGACTGCAACCAGCGCGCGACGGCGAGCGCGCTGGCGCAATGCCGCTCCATGCGCAGCGGCAGGGTCTCGATGCCCTGCAGCAGCAGGAAGGCGCTCAAGGGGGAGAGCGCCGGGCCGAAGGTGCGCAGGCCTTCCATGCGGCATTTGGCGGTGAAACCGAAATCCCCGAAGGTCTCGTAGAATCGCACCCCGTGATAGCCCGCGGAGGGTTCTGTCATCCCGGGGAAGCGGCCGTTGGCGTAGTTGAACTTGCCCGATTCCACGATGACGCCGCCCATGGTGGTGCCGTGCCCGCCGAGGAATTTGGTTGCGGAGTGCAGCACCACCGCCGCGCCCCATTCGAACGGTCGGCACAGGTAGGGCGAGGCGAAGGTGTTGTCGATGAACAGCGGCAGGCCGGCGCCCGCCGCGATGGCGGCGACTGCCGCGATGTCCACGACGTTCAGCGACGGATTGCCGAGTGTCTCCGCGTACAGGAGTTTCGTCTTCGGGGTGATGGCGCGCGCAAAGTTCTCGGGCTCATCCGGGTCGACGAAAGTCGTGGCGATGCCCAGCTTGCGGAAATTGACGTCGAGCTGCGTGTGCGTGCCGCCGTACAGCGTGCGCGCGGCCACGATTTCATCACCGGCCTGGCACAGGTTGAGGATCGCGATCATCTGCGCGGACATGCCGGAGGCCGTGGCCACCGCGGCGCGTCCACCCTCGAGCGATGCGACACGTTCCTCCAGCACCGCCACGGTCGGATTGGACAGCCGCGCGTACACATTGCCGAAGGTCTGCAGGTTGAACAGGGCGGCGGCGTGCTCGGGCGTGTCGAACACATGCGCCACCGACTGGTAGATGGGCGGGGCGCGGCTGCCGGTCTCGGCATCGGGAATCTGCCCGGCGTGCAGGCAGCGCGTGTCGAAGCCGAATGCACGGTCACTCATGTCCGCTTCACCCGCCGTGCGGACGCTGCAGCGGGCGGCGCGAGGAAATGATGCCGGTGTTCACGCCCATCCAATGCAGTCCGCCGAACAGGCGCGCGTACTCGATCTTCACGCAGGCATCCATGACCACGGTGAGCCCGGCCTGCGTTGCGATCCGCGCCGCTTCCTCGTTCACCACGCCCAATTGCAACCACAGCACCTTCGCGCCGATGGCGACGGCTTCGCGCGCAATGGGCACGCAGTCCTGGGGCTTGCGGAACACATCCACCATGTCGATGCGATGGGGAATGGAGGCAAGGTCCGGGTAGCAGGTTTCACCCAGGATCTGCGGATAGCGTGGATTCACCGGCACGATGCGGTAGCCCCGGTCCTGCATGTACTTGGCGGCGAAAAACGATGGCCTGAACCAGTCCGCCGACAGCCCGACCACCGCGATGGTGCGGCACTCGCTCAGGACGCGGCGCAGTGTCACGATGTCGGTCATGTATTTCCCCTGCCTCTTGAGTCGTTGAATCTACCGCAACCGCCGCGGCCGCGCACGCGGGGCGGCATTCGCGCCTTGCGCTATCATTAGGTGTCGTCCCCACCGATCAAGGAAGTCACCCATGGATGCTGTCGTGGTTCCGTTGTGCCGCGTGTTGGCGTGCCTGGCGATATTGGCTGCCACCGGCGCCACCGCCGCGCCCTTTACCACCCTGTTGCCGCGCGATGTGCTTCCCGTGCACTACGCGCTTACCCTGACCCCGGACACGCAGGCGCTGACCTTCAAGGGTCACGTGGACATCGAGCTGCAGGTGCTGACGGCCACCAACCGCATCACCCTGAATGCGCTGGACCTGGACTTCGATGCGGCGAACGTCGACCGGCAGGCGGCGAAGGTCAGCGTCGATGCCGATGCACAGACTGCGACGTTCACGCTGGCCGAGCCGCTGGCACCCGGCGCGCATCGACTGGCCATTGATTACTCCGGACGCATCAGCACGCAGCCTTCGGGCCTGTTCGCGCTGGATTACACCGCCGGCAATGCCAAGAGCCGTGCGCTGTACACGCAATTCGAACCCGCCGATGCGCGCCGCGTCTTCCCGGGCTGGGATGAGCCCGGTATCAAGGCGACGTTTTCGCTGGATGCGGTGCTGAAGGAATCCGACGGGCTCGCGCTGAGCAATATGCCCGTGACCGCGCGCGAACCCCTGGGCGATGGACGCGTGCGCGTGCGTTTCGGCAAGAGCCCGAAGATGTCCACTTACCTGCTGTTCTTCGCGGCCGGCGCCTTCGACCGCCAGGCCGAGCAGCGCGCCGGCACGGAAGTGGCCGTGGTGACCAAGCGCGGCGATCTGCCCAAGGCGCGGTTCGCGCTGGATGCGGCCGGCGACATCGTCGGCTGGTACAACGACTATTTCGGCACGCCCTATCCCCTGCCCAAGCTCGACCTGGTCGCCGCGCCGGGCCAGAGCCAGTTCTTCTCCGCCATGGAGAATTGGGGCGCCATCTTCTACTTCGAGCGCTGGTTGCTGCTGGACCCGCGCATTTCCAGCGTCAGCGACAAGCAGGCCCTGTACGGAACGGTGGCGCACGAAGTGGCGCATCAATGGTTCGGCAACCTCGTCACCATGGGATGGTGGGACGACCTGTGGTTGAACGAAGGGTTTGCCTCCTGGATGGGCGATCGGGCGGTGCGCCAGTTTCATCCGGAATGGAACCCCGCGCTCGATGCGGTGCAGGCGCGCGAAGCCGCCATTCGCCTGGACGCCCGTTCCAGCACGCATCCGGTGGTGCAGCACATCGAGAATCCCGACGCGCTGAACCAGGCGTTCGACTCGATCACCTACTCCAAGGGAGCGGCGGTGATCCGCATGCTCGAGGTGTACGTGGGCGAGGAGGCGTGGCGCGCCGGCGTGCGCGACTACATCCGCAAGCACGCCTACGGCAACACGCGCAGCGATGATTTGTGGGAGGCCGTGGGCGCGGCCGCGGGCAAGCCGGTCACCCAGATTGCCCACCAATTCACGCTGCAGCCCGGTGTGCCCTTGGTCAAGGTCGGGAAGGTGGCGTGCCGGGGCGGCCAGACGCATGCGCGTTTGTCGCAGGGCGAATTCCAGCTGGATCGCAAGACGAAGGCCGCGCGGCAGTGGCAGGTGCCGGTCGCGGCGGCCGCCGGCGGCGAGAGCAGTACGCTATTGGTGAGTTCGAAGCCGGTGGATGCGGTGGTCAAGGGCTGCGGGCCGCTGGTGGTGAATCATGGGCAAACGGGTTACTTTCGCACGCTGTATTCGCCGGCGGCATTCCAGTCGCTCGCGCAGCACTATGCCTCGCTCGAGGCGGTGGACCAGCTCGGCATCATGGCCGATGCCTGGGCGCTGGGCCTGACGGCGCAGCAGCCCGCCGCCGACGCACTCGATCTGCTGGGGAGCCTGCCGCTCGAGGCGCCGCCCGAGATCTGGGCGCAGGGCGCGGCCATCGTCACCGGGCTCGCGGATTATTTCCGCGATGACCGCGAAGCGACGGCGTTGCTGGCGAAGTTCGCCGCCACGCGCCTGGGGCCGAAGCTGGCGCAGTTGGGCTGGACCGCAACGGCGGGAGAGGCGGACAACGTCTCCAACCTGCGCAATGCGCTGATCTCCACGCTGGGGCTGGTGGGCGATGCGGCCGTGGTGAAGGAGGCGCGGCAGCGCTTCGCGGCGGATGCCGTCACGCCCATTCCCGGGGCGCAACGCGAGGCGATCCTGGGCGTCGTGGCGGGCAATGCCGACAAGGCCACCTGGGACAAGCTGCATGCGCTGGCCAAGGCGGAGACCACGCCGTTGATCAAGTCGCAGCTGTACGACCTGCTGGCCGCGGCCAAGGATCCGCAGCTGGCGCAGGCTGCGCTCGACTTGTCGTTGAGCGGCGAGCCGGTGGAAACCGATGCCGCGTCCATCATCTCGCGGGTCTCGGTGTGGCATCCGGAGCTCGCCTTCGATTTCGCGGTGGCGCACGCGCAGGCCGTGGGGGAGAAGGTGGACGCCGGCGCGCGCAACCGCTTCATCGTCGGCCTGGCAGAGCAGTCGAGCGAGGCCTCGATGATGCCGCGGGTGTCGGCCTGGGCCAAGGCAAACATCCCGGCCGCCGCATATCGCGCGGCCGATACCGTCGTATCGGGCATCCGCTATTATTCGACCGTGAAGCGCGAGCGCATGCCCGAGATCAAGCAGTGGTTGGCCAGGCGATGAGTGTGCTCGATCCCGCGCTGGTGCAGGCGTTTGCACGCGATGGAGCGGTGCGGATTCCGGGGTTGTTCACGCCGGCGCAGATCGATCTGTTGCGCGCGGGGATCGATGCCAATCTCGCGCAGCCCAGCCCGCGCGCCAAGGTGGCCAGCCGCGCCGACGATCCCGGCCTGTTCATCGAGGACTTCTGCAACTGGCAGGAGAACGCGCATTACCGGCGCTTCATCACCGAGACCCCGTTGGCCGCGGCCGCGGGCGCGTTGATGGGTGCGCGAACCGCGCGCCTGTACCACGATCACATGCTCACCAAGGAAGCGGGCACGCGCCAGCGCACGCCCTGGCACCAGGACCAGCCCTACTACAACATCGATGGGCAACAGAACTGCAGCTTCTGGATTCCGGTGGACCCGGTGCCGCGCGAGTCCACGCTGGAATTCGTCGCGGGGTCGCATCGCGGACCCTGGTTGATGCCGCGCTCCTTCATGGACTTGCAGGCCAAGTGGTTCCCGGAGGGAACGCTCGCCGACCTGCCCGACATCGAGTCCCGGCGCGACAAGTTCAACATCGTGGGTTGGGACGTGCAGCCCGGCGATGCCATCGTCTTCCACATGCTGACCTTGCATGCATCCGGCGGGGTGCAGCCGGGCCAGCGGCGGCGGGTATTCTCGGTCAGGTTCCTGGGCGATGACATAACGCATGCGCCGCGCCGCTGGGTGACCTCGCCGGATTTCCCTGGCCTCGCCCAACAACTGCCGGCCGGCGCGCCCATGGACCATCCTTTGTTCCCGGTGCTGTGGCGCGCAGGCTAGAATCCGCGGATCGCGCATTCGAGGTGGCTGCATGGGAATCAGAATCGTCCAACCGGACGCGAACGCCTATCCGTATCCGCTGCTGATCAAGCAGCTGCTGCACACGCCGCTGGCCGTCGCGCCGGACCAGGAGATCATCTACAAGGATGCGGTGCGCTATCGCTACCGCGACCTGCGCGGCCGCATCGGACGGCTCGCCAATGCGTTGACCGCGCGCGGTGCGCAGCAGGGCATGACCATCGCGGTGATGGACTGGGACAGCCATCGCTATCTCGAGTGCTTCTTCGCGGTGCCGATGATGGGCGCGGTGCTGCAGACCGTGAACATCCGTCTTGCGCCCGAGCAGATCCTGTACACGCTCAAGCATGCCAAGGCCGAGGTGCTGCTGGTGCACCGCGATTTCCTCCCCGTGGTGGAGAAATTGCGCGAGCACCTGCCCGCGGTGAAGTCGTTCATTGCCATCGACGACGGCACCAGCGGAGCATGGCCCGCCTGGTTCGACGCTGAATACGAAGCGCTGCTGGCCGCCGCTTCCCCGGAATACGACTTTCCGGATTTCGATGAAAACGCCATGGCCACCACCTTCTATACCACCGGCACCACCGGTGATCCGAAGGGCGTGTTCGCCACGCATCGGCAGCTGGTGCTGCACACGCTCGCGATGCTCAGCGTCAACAATTCGGTGGGGGCGGGGCAGAACTTCCGCGGCACCGATGTCTACATGCCCATGACGCCCATGTTCCACGTGCATGCCTGGGGCACGCCCTATGCCGCCACGCTCATGGGCGTGAAGCAGGTCTACCCGGGACGCTACCTGCCCGAAGAACTCTTGAACCTGCGCGAGAAGCACCGCGTGACGTATTCGCATTGCGTGCCGGCGATCCTGCAGATGCTGTTGAAGGCGGCGGCCGAACGCAAGGCCGACCTCGCCGGCTGGAAGATCGTCATCGGCGGTTCCGCGCTGCCGGAAGGCCTGGCGCGCGAGGCGCTATCCATGGGCGTGGACGTATGGGCGGGCTACGGCATGTCCGAGACCGGTCCGGTGCTCACCAAGTCACGCATCTTCGGCAAGGCCGGGAGCCTGGATGACGAGGTGCGGCGGCGTTGCCGGGCCGGGATGGCGATCCCCCTGGTCGACCTGCGCATCGTGGACCCCGAGATGCGCGACGTGCCGCGCGATGGCAAGTCCACCGGCGAGATCGTGGCGCGCGCGCCATGGAACACGCAATGCTACGTCGGCAACCCGGAAGCCTCGCGTGAGCTGTGGCGCGGCGGCTACTTGCACACGCAGGACGTGGGCATGTTCGACGCGGAAGGCTACGTGCAGATCACCGATCGCACCAAGGATGTCATCAAGACCGGTGGCGAATGGCTGTCTTCGCTGGAACTGGAGAGCGTGATCTCGCGTCATCCAGGCGTGGCGGAGGTGGCCGTGGTGGGCGTGAAGGACGACCGCTGGGGCGAGCGGCCCATGGCGTTGATCGTGGTGCGGCCGTCGCATGCCGGGAAAGTCTCGATCGCGGATGTGCGGAAGGAAGTCGAGAAGGAGGTCGATACGGGCGTGTTGCCGCGTTATGCGATTCCGGAGCGCGTGCTGTTCATCGATGCCATCGATCGCACCAGCGTGGGGAAGATCGACAAGAAGGTGCTGCGGCAGAAGTACGCTCAGCAGTAACTGCGTCGGCTTTTCGGTTTCCGGCGTTCTTCGCGGGCGTTGCGGGGCGCCGTTGCGGGAGCGGGTGAGGGGGAGAAGTCCCTCGGCCGCGTGGGCGCGCGTTGAAGGCACCGTTCCGGCGCGGTCGGCCGCTATCGCATCATTCGCTTAATTCAAGAGTCCAACTCTGCGATCAGCGCGGCCGGCGCGCCGGAACGGACGCGCTTAACACGCGGCCGAGGGACTTCTCCCCCTCACCCGCTCCCGCAACGGCACCTCATACGTCGCAGGGTGTGCCGGAACCGAGATGCCGGCGCCTTGGTCCTCTAGTTCTTGAGTGCCACAGCGATGATGTCGAGCTCCCACGACTTGCTTGACACATCTTTGCGCGAATCTCGGCGAATGCAGATCCGCGCGGCGAACGAAGAGCGGGGTTTGCTGTCTTGCCAGCGTGGTCTTCGTGAAACGGAGCAGTTCATCCATGCGCGCCGGGGCAGTTCGATTCCTTGCGGCCGGCCTGTTGATGGCGGGCAGCGGCGGCGCCAACGCCGGTTGGGGCGACAGTGGCGCCGATATTCGAGTCGATGGAGCCTGGGCACTGGATGCCGCTGGCAGCGATGATGCGGCTTCCACAATTCGCAAGGCGCGGGAATCCGCCCGTCCGGAGCGGCATCGCGGCTTCGGTCATCATGGCCCAGAGCCCGGCAGCGACGGCGGCGCGCCCACCGGCACCGGAGACCGGATGCCACCCGCACGCGCGGGACATCCCCACGAGGATATCCTGACCGGTCTCGAGACGAATCCCGCCGAGTTGTCGATCCACGCCCAGGAACAGACCGTGTCGGTTGCAGCACTGGCGCTGGGCATCATCGAGTGCGAAGCGGGCGGTAAGTCCGCCATCGAAGATATGGTAGGTGACGCCGTGCGCACGTGCGCGTGGCACGCACGCGCGTGGCAGGTGAAGACCGACTGGGGACGCGCCGGGTCGCGGCTCGACCAGTACGAAGTATCCAAGGACGGCGCCACCCTGACCTACACCACCAAGGTCAGCGGCGGCCGCTTCCCCAAGATCCTCCTGACGCGCGTGTACCACCGCGCGCCGATGGTCCCGACGCCACTCAGTGAGGCGCTGCCTCCTGCGAAAACTCTTCTCCGATCCAGCGATTGATCGCGCGCGTGTCCTGCGGGCGGCCCAGGAAGTTCCTGACCAGGTCGTTGGCGGACATCGAGCCGCCGGGTTCCAGCACCGTGCGGCGATAGCGCAAGGCGGTGTCTCCCTTGAAAGGGTCGGCGGCATCGAACTGGGAGAAGAAATCCAGGGCGATCACCTTGTCCCACATGTACGTGTAGTACGCGGAAGAATAGCTGCCCAGGTGCCCGAACGAGGCATACTCGTGCGTGCCCGGCAGTGCTTCGACCATGGCGTACTTGCGCACCGCGTTGTCGGTCACCGCATCCGGATCGATGCCGGCCGGGTCGCCCTTGTACATCTCGTAGGAGATGGCCGAATACATGTTCTGGCGCGAGATGCTGCTGGCGCGGCCGAAGGCTGAGGCGCGGTTCATGCGCTGCACGAGTTCCGCCGGAATCGCCTCGCCGGTCTGGTAGTGACGGGCGAAACGCGCCAGTACCTGCGGGCTCCTGATCAACTCCTCGAGCATCTGCGAGGGAGCTTCCACGAAATCGCCTTCCATGCTGATGCCGCTGGTGCCCGCCCAGGGCTGCTTGCCGGCAAGGATCCAGTGCATGAGGTGGCCGAACTCGTGGAAGAATGTCTCGACGTCGTTGTAGACCATGAGCGCGGGATCATCGCCCTGCGGCGCCGGGAAATTGCACACCAGCGCGGCCTCGGGCAGTTGCTTGCCACGGATGCCATCGAGCACCTGCACCATTTCCGCGTGGCTGAACTTGCCGGCGCGCGGGTGCATGTCGAGATAGAAGCGGCCGATGACGGCGCCCGAGTCGATCACGTCCCAGACTTCCACGGAAGGATCCCAGGCCGGCGCACCCACTTCCTGGCGGAAGCTGACGTGGAACAGCTCGGCGGCGATGTCGAGGATGCCCTGGCGCACGCTGCGATACGGGAAATACGGTCGGACGGACTGGGAGTCGAAGTTGAAGCGCGAGCGCCGCAGGAGCTCGGCGTAATAGCCGCGCTCGTGGATGGAGACCGTGCTGGCCGCGGGATCGGCCTTGCGCTTCTCCTCCAGGATCATCTGCATCTCGCGTTGCGCGCCCGGGCGGGTGGCCGCGTCCAGCTCGGCGATGAAATCCGCGATGCGCGCGCCGCTGCCGATCATGCTGCTGGCGGCGTTGTAGTCCGCCCACGACGCATAACCCATGAGCGTGGCGATGTCGTGCCGCGCCTTCATCATTTTCAACAAAACCTCGCGGTTGACCGGGTAGGCACGGTTGTCGAAGGCGAGGAACAGCTTGCGCCGCAGCGCGTCGCTCTTGGCGAATTGCATCACCGGAAAATAGTCCGGGTAGTCGGTGGTAATGCGGATGAGTCCATCGGCGCCGGGCTTGTGGCGGGTGATGTAATCGGGCGGCAGCCCGTCGAGTTCGCTCGGATCGCTGATCGTGACGCTGAGCGTGCCATCGTTGATGTTGCGGTCGAAGTGCGACTGCAGTTCGGTGGCCTGGTCGTTCAATTCCTGCAGCTTCTTGCGCGTGGCGTCGTCCTTGTCGACACCGGCCAGGCGGAACAGCAGCAGTTGGCGCTGCACGTAATAGCGGGTGCCGGCATCGGCGCGGCGCAGGTCCAGCGCCGCGAGCGCCTTGTACAAGTCCTGGTCGAGGGCCATGTCGGTGCGCGCCTTGGCGGCCTTGCGGTTCATTTCCGTGGCGTGGTCGCGGAAGGCGGCGTCCGGGTGCACATGCTCCATGATGGTGGCGAAGTATTGGGCGGCATTCACGTGTTGCGCGGCGGAGTCATAGGGCGCCAGCGTGTTGGCGATGCTGCGCTTGCCCTTCACCGCCTTCAGGCGCGCAATGTCGGCGCGTGCCGCCGCCAGGTGTGCATCGCCCGCGGCGTCGAACGCCGCCGCATCGGGGCGCTTGCTCCACAGCGAGGGCTGCGAGGCGGGGAAGGCGGGTGCGGTGGCGGGCGTCGCACGCGGGGCGTTGGCGGCGCCGTTGGCGCCGCAGGGTGCGAGGCCCCACGAAATCAAAGTCAGCAGGGCCGGGATGGCATGACGCATGATGGCTCCATTCGTTCTTCGAGGGCCAGGCAGGCGCCCCGGTGCGTGGATGCTTGCTGAATCGGGGGCTTCTTGCAACTGCGGAACGGCACGCTGCGCGGCGCGGGTCGGTCAGTTCCGACCGCAACTGTACGCGCCGTCGTACGCAGGGGTCGTGGATGATAATCTGGTGACCCGCCGCGACCCCGAGGACATTCCTGCCTTCAACCGTGAACTCATCAGGACCTACCGTATCTACCGCCGCCGCTACGCCGCAGCACGTGAGCAGGTGGCGCGCGCCGGGAGCGGCGAGCGCTGAACGGCTGAATCACGGCGCGCGTGATGACCCGCGCCGCCGGTTCGTCACCGCGGCGGCGAGCCTGTGCCTGGCCGCGCTCGCGGCAACCGCCTTGCCGCCTGCGCCTGCGGCTGCGGACGAACGGGCGGGCACGCATCCCGATCTCGATGCCTTGCTTGCCCGCATGACGTTGGAGGAGAAGATCGGGCAGCTGACGTTGTTCGGCGATGCCATTCGCGACGTCAATCCGCGCGCGAACCCGGCAGTGGTGGCGCGTGCCGCGGGGCAGATGCGCGCGGACATCCGCGCCGGCCGCATCGGCAACCTGTTCCAGGGTGTGGGCGCGCAAGGCGCGCGCGACATCCAGAAGCTGGCGGTGGAAGAATCGCGGCTGGGAATCCCGCTGTTGCTCGGCGCGGATGTCATCCACGGCTTTCGCACCGTGTTTCCCGTGCCGCTGGCCGAGGCCTCCGCCTTCGATCCGGACCTGGCGGAACGCACGGCGCGGGCCGCCGCGAAGGAGGCCACGGCATCGGGCCTCAAGTGGACCTTCGCGCCCGTCGTCGACCTGGCGCGCGACCAGCGCTGGGGCCGGGTGGTGGAGGGCGCGGGCGAGGACGTGTATCTCGGGAGCCTGTTGGCGGCGGCGCGGGTGCGCGGCTTCCAGGGCGCCAGCCTTGCCGCCCGCGATTCCATGCTGGCCACGCCCAAGCATTTCGCGGCCTATGGCGCGGTGGGCGCGGGCATGGAATACAACGCCGTCGACGTATCCATGCAGACCTTGTGGCAGACGCACCTGCCGCCCTTCAAGGCGGCCTTCGATGCCGGCGCCTTGTCGACCATGAGTTCTTTCAACGAGATCAATGGCGTGCCGGCCACCGCCAATCACTGGCTGCTCGACACGGTGTTGCGGCAGGACTGGGGCTTTCGCGGCTTCGTGGTGTCGGATTTCACGGCGGACGAGGAATTGATCGCGCACGGCTTCGCGCGGGACGGTGCCGATGCGACCCGCCTGGCCTTCAATGCCGGGGTCGACATGAGCATGCAGAGCGGGTTCTATCCAAAGTATCTGCCGGCTTTGGTGGCCTCGGGCGCGGTGCCCATGGCCTCCATCGACCGCGCCGTGCGGCGGGTGCTGGCAGTCAAGCAGGCGCTGGGCCTGTTCGCGGACCCTTATGCCACCATGGATCCGCAGCGTGAGCGCAGCGAAGTGGGCACGGCAGAGATCGTGGCGCTGGCGCGCGAGGCAGCGCAGCGCAGCATCGTGCTGCTGAAGAACCGCGGCGGCCTTTTGCCATTGCGGCGTTCCGGCCAGAAGCTGGCGCTGATCGGTCCCTTCGGCGCGGACCGCGACAACCTGTTCGGGCCCTGGACCTTGTTCGGCGATCCGCATGGCGCGGTCGACCTGGTGCAGGGGCTGCGCGCGGCGCTGCGTGATCCGGCTGCGCTGCAGGTGGTGGCGGGCAGCGGCATCGAGAAACCCCTGCCGGGCGGGATCGCCGCCGCCGTCGCCGCGGCCCGCAACGCCGACGTGGTGCTGCTGGCCATTGGTGAATCGAGCACCATGTCCGGCGAGGCGCAGTCGCGTACCGCGATCGTGGTCCCGGCTCCGCAGCAGGCATTGGCCGAGGCACTGGCGCGCACCGGCAAGCCGGTGATTGTCCTGCTGCACAATGGGCGGGCGTTGGCCCTGGAGGGCGCGGTGCGCGATGCACCGGCCATCGTGGAGACCTGGTTCCTCGGTTCCCAATCCGGCCATGCCATCGCGGATGTGCTGTTCGGCGCCGTGAACCCTTCCGGCGCTTTGCCGGTGAGCTTTCCGGTGGAATCGGGGCAGGAACCATACTTCTACGACCACAAGAGCACGGGCCGGCCCGCGCCCGCGAGCGGCCCGCAGGAATTCAAGGCGCGCTATCGCAGCACGCGCAACGAGGCGCTCTACCCATTTGGCTTCGGCATCGGCTACAGCGGGCTGGAATTCCATGACCTGCGCTTGAGCGCGCCGGTCATGGCCTGGGACGGTACGCTCGAGATCACGGCGCGCATTGCCAACACCGGCAAGCGCGAAGCCCTGGCGCTGGCGCAACTCTACATCCACGACAAGGTGGGCAGCCTCACCCGCCCCGTGCGTGAACTCAAGGCATTCCGCCGCGTGCGGATCGCTGCGGGTGCCGACGCGCGGGTCAGCTTCACGCTGTCACGCGCCGACCTGCAGTTCATCGGCGCCGATCTGCAATCGCGCGCGGAGCCGGGCGAATTCGACTTGTGGGTGGGGCCTTCGTCCGCGGACGGGTTGCACACACCATTCACGCTCGCGGCGCCGTAGCGGGCCATGCGCTGCCTGCGCGGCAGCCCAACGCCGCAACTACATCCCGCTTTTCGTTGTACCGCGGACGGCCGCGGCCCATAATCACGCGTCGTCGTTGCCGGGAGCTCCATCATGTCGATTACACGCCGTACCCTGTTGTCCGCTTCCGCCCTGCTGCTGGCCAGACCGGGCGCCGCGCGCTCGCAGGCCGCCGAGTCGATCATTCATCCGGCTGCCGATGCGCGGCCCCAACCCCTGGTGTTGTGCTGGAATGAAAACCCGTATGGCCCTTCGCCGGCGGCGCGTGCCGTGATGAGCGGCACGGTGAGCGCTTCGTGCCGCTATCCGGAAGACGAGATTCCGGTGTTGATGGATGTGCTGGCGAAAAAAGAAGGCGTCAGCGCCGAGCATATCGTCACGGGATCCGGCTCCGGTGAACTGCTGTGCGCGCTCGGCGGAATGATCGCGCGCAATGGCGGTGAAATCGTCTCGGCCGAGCCCACGTACCTGGAAATGACGGGCTACGCCAAGAATCATGGCGCCAGCATCAAGACCGTGCCGGTGGATGCGGCGTTGAAGCACGACCTCAAGGCCATGCGCGCCGCCGTCGGCGAGCGCACCCGCGCCATGTACGTCTGCAATCCCAACAATCCCACCGGTACCGCGGTGCCGCGCGCACAGATCGTGGAACTGGCGATGTCGTTGCCGCCCGAGGTGCTGCTCATCGTCGATGAAGCCTACATGGACTTCGCCGATGATCCGGCCGTCGGAAGCGTGGGCGAGCTGGTGAAATCGGGACGGCGCATCGTGGTGCTGCGCACCTTCTCCAAGATCCACGGCATGGCCGGCGTGCGCTGCGGATACGCCATCACGCGTCCCGACATTGCCGCGGAACTCACCGACGCGCGCCAGGCCACTCCCAACCTGTTCGCCATGCGCGCCGCCGTGGCGAGCCTGGGTGATACCGCCTTCCTCAAGGACACGCGCCAGCGCATCATCGCCAGCCGCCAGCGGATCCTGCGCGAGCTGACATCGCAGCAGCTGGCCTACGCTGAGCCGCAGGGCAATTTCGTGTTCTTCGACACCGGCATGCCGCTCGCGGATTTCACCGCCAAGATGCTCGCCCGCAACATCCGGGTGGGACGGCGCTTCCCGCCGTACGACAACTGGTGCCGCATCACCGTCGGGCGCGAACCTGAGGTGGATGCGTTCCTCACCGCACTGCGCGCGATTCGCGCCGAGCACGGTACGGCGAAGAAGGTGGGGTGAGCACGCGCGCGGCTGCCGCGGCACGCGCGCCTGCCGCCGGGATTCCGTGGCGGGTCGCGCTGCCGCTGCTGAGCACCGCGTTCATCATGTTCGGCGCCGGCGTGCTCGGCTCGCTCCTGCCGTTGCGCTTTTCGGCCAAGGGAATGTCCGAAGGGGTCATCGGCCTGATCGCGACCGCCGAGGCCCTCGGCTTTCTCACTTCCTGCCTGTACGCACACCGCATCATCGCGCCGGTGGGGTTGGAGCGGGCATTTGCCACCTTCGCCAGCCTCAAGGCCGTGGCCATCCTTGGCCTGCATTTCGCCGACAGCCTGTTCGTGCTGGTGGTGCTGCGTTTCCTGATCGGCATGAATGCCGCCGGCCTCGCCATCGTGGTGGAGAGCTGGCTCAATGCCCTGGCGCCCAATGCGCAGCGTGGCCGGGTGCTGACCCTCTACGTGTTGACCTATGGGGTGTTCTTCGGCAGCGGCCAGCTGTTCGGGCACAATCTCAACGTGCTCGGGCCCGAGATGCTGTTCATCGCCGGCATTTCCACGACGCTCGCGCTGGTGCCCATGGTGTCCATCGACGTGCGGGCGCCGGTCTTGCCGCATGGCGTGGAACTGCAGATCGGCAAGGCGCTGCGCATGTCGCCGGCCAGCGTGCTCGCGTGCCTCCTCAACGGGCTCGTGCTCACCGGATTCACCACCGTCGGGCCGCTGTTCGGTGAGCGGATCGGCTTCGAGCAATCCAACATCGTGATGCTCATGGCCTGCGTGTCGCTCGGCGGGTTGTTCCTGCAATGGCCCATCGGGTACTTCTCCGACAAGGTGGATCGCCTGTATGCGCTCATCGGCATGGGCACCGGCATCGTGGCCGTGGCGTTCCTGCTCAGCACGTTCACGCGTGACACGTCATTCTTCCTCTGGGCGGCCGCGTTCGCGGTGTTCGGCGGTCTGGCCGAAAGCCTGTACGCCGTGGGCGTGGCGCATGCCAACGATCGCGCCCCATCGGCGGACTACGTGGCGCTGTCCTCCACGCTCCTGTTCGTCTGGGCTTTGGGCGCCGCCATCGGCCCCACCTCCGGCACCTTCGCCATCCAGCTGATCAAGCCCAGCGCATTCTTCATCTATGTGATTGCCCTGACGCTGCCGTTCACGCTGTTCGCCGTTTTCCGCCTGACCCAGCGCAAGAAGGATGCGGTGGTGGAAACGCACGAGGATTTCCTGGCCTATCCGCAGACCTCGCCCGAAATCTACGGCTGGCTCCCTTATCATAAGGACACGCCCGAGGAGCAGCGGCAAGCCGCATCGGGCATGATGGAGCAACAGGGCGATGGCGACGTCCCACGGCGTGCCGGATCCACTACCACGGACAAGCAGGCGACAGAGACCTTCGATGACTGACGCAGGTAAACCAGGATTGAACCCCTTCAAGATCGAGGAATTCCAGGTGCCGGTGGAGCATGGCGATCCCGCCCTGGACGGAGCCGGGCTGTCGTGGCGCACGCTGCTGAGCGCTGACCGCACGCCCACCTCGGAAGTATCGGCCGGCACCTGCGAGCTGCAACCTGGCGGGGAACTGAAGATGCATCGTCATCCCACGCTCGAGGTCTATTATTTCCTGGAAGGCGAAGGCGTGGTGCGGCTGGGCACGGGCGACATCCCCGTCAAGCCGGGCAGCACGGTGAGCATTCCGCGCGATGCGCCGCACGGCATCCGCAACACCGGCACCACTTTGCTGAAGCTGTTCTACGCCTTTCCGACCGATTCCTTCGCCGACGTGCAATACACCATGCTGGAGTCCTAGATGAATCCCGGCACTCCGGACGCACTCTCCGGCGAGCGCTTCGGATTCGACAGCCGCGCGGGACGGTTGAACGTCTATATCGCAGGGCAGGGCGCGCCCCTGCTGCTGGTCCACAGCATCAACGCCGCCGCCTCGGCCGCCGAGGTGCGCCCGCTGTTCGAAGGCCTGCAGGCGCGTTACACCGTGTTCGCGCTCGACTTGCCCGGATTCGGCGGCTCGGATCGCAGCGACCGCCGTTACACGCCGCGGCTCATGACCGACGCCATCCATGCCGTGACCTCGCACATGGCCGAACGCTGCGGCTCCGGGCCCATTCATGCCTGCGCGCTGTCGTTGTCGGCGGAGTTCCTTGCGCGTGCCGCCGCGGAATCCCCTGCGACCTATCGCACCTTGGCATTGGTCAGTCCCACCGGCTTTTCAGGCACGCGCGAGTGGCGCGGCGCGCCGGAGTCGACCCGCGCCATGCCGTGGCTGTATGCGCTGCTGCGCGGCCCGGGGTGGGGTGGTGCGCTCTATCGCGGCCTCACCCGCCCCGCAGTGATCCGCTATTTCCTGCGGCGCACCTGGGGCGCCCAGGACATCGACGAGGCGCTGTGGGCGTTCGACGTGCAATGCGCGCGCCAGCCCGGCGCCTGGCATGCGCCGTTGTATTTCCTGTCGGGAGCGCTGTTCAGCGCCGACATCCATGCGGTATACGACCGGCTCGAACTGCCGGTATGGCTCACGCATGGAGTGCGCGGGGATTTCACCGACTACCGTGGCACCGCGCGCCTGGCGGACCGCGCCAATTGGCGCGTGCAGGTGTTCCAGAGCGGCGCCTTGCCGCACTTCGAGTACCCACGGGAGTTCTGCCGTGACTACGAGGCCTTCCTGCAAGGAGTGCCGGGATGAACATGAAACCCGGCCCGCGCCGTGGCGCGGACCGGGCATGCGGTGATGACCGGTCTTGGAAGGCTACCAGCGGTAACCGACACCCACGCCGAACAACACCGGGTCGACCTTGACCTTGGCGAGCTTCGTGCCGTTGAGCTTCACGTCCGTGCGCAGCTGCGCCCACTTGATGTCGGCATTGACGAACCAATGATCGGCGACCTTGACATCGAAGCCGGCCTGCACCGCGGGGCCGATGCTGGTCTTCTTCAGATCGAGCTTCAGCGGCGGATTGGTCGGCACCGCCAGGTCGATCTTGGACAGCAGCGTCAGGTTCACGCCCACGCCCACGTAGGGACGGAAGGTGGCATCCGGCGCGAAGTTGTACTTCAGCGTCAACGTCGGCGGCAGGTGCTTGAAGGAACCGATGTCGGTGGGTCCGCCCAGGGCGCTTTGGCGCACGGTCACCGTCTGCGACTGCGGATAGGTCAGCACCAGCTCGCTGGACCAGTTCGGCGTCATGAAGTATTCGAAGTCGATGTCGGGCAGGGCCTTCGAATTGATGTGAATGGCATCCTTCGGAACGGCGAGCGCGCCGATCGGATCGGATTTGTTGGCGGGGCTCAGGTATACCGCGCGCAGGCGCGCCTCCCACTTGCCTTCTTCAGCGCGCGATTGCGTGGCGCAGAAGACCGATGCCGTGGCGGCGAGCAGACCCAGTACTTTTGTTGAGGCTTTCATCATGGAACCTTTTCATTGGTTTGTTGAACTCACTCACATGTTAGTTATCGCTCCGGCACGGGAATATCCGTAGTGGGCGCAGTGGATTACGGGGTTCCGTGGACAATCTCACGCACTCGATAATCGGTCTCATTGCGGGTGAATCGGCGGCCGCCATCGACGCGCCGGCAGGCGAGGGCGTGCACGGTTTGGGTGCAGATGCGCGGCGCCGGCTGTACGCGGCCATCGGCATCGTGGGCGGCAACCTGCCCGACATCGACCTGCTGGTGAGCAGCGGCGGACTGGGCCGCGACAAGCTCGGCTATCTCCTCAATCACCGCGGCTACACGCACACGTTGGCGGGTTGTGCGCTGCTCGCTCTGCTGCTGTACGGCGTCGTGGAGTGGGTGCTTCGACGGCGCGTCATTCGCCTCTCGTTGCGCGAGCGCGTCGTGATGGGTGCTTGCTGCGCCGGCGCGGTGCTGCTGCACCTGGGCATGGACGCGATGAACAGCTACGGTGTGCATCCCTTCTGGCCCTTCGATGATGCCTGGCGCTATGGGGATCGCCTCTTCATCGTCGAACCGTCTTATTGGGTGGCGCTGGCGCCGCTGTGGTTCGTGATGCGCGGCCGTGCGGGCCGCGCCTTCATCGCCTTGTCGATCGCGGGCGCGCTGGCGCTCAGCCTGTTGTCCGGCATGGTGCTGTCGCCATCCGTTGCACTGCTCGCGGCCGCGGTGCCGGCGCTATGGCTGGCGGCGGCGAGCATGCCGCCGCGCCATACGGCGATCCTGAGCGCGGCGGCCTGTGTCGCGATCACCGTGTCGTTTGCATTCGCCGGTGCAAGGGCGGAGCGCGCGGCGAGAGCGGCGGCCGCATCGGCCTCCGCTACCGAGGCCATGCTCGATGCCGTTCTCACCCCCGCGCCCGCCAATCCCTTGTGCTGGGAACTGCTGCTGCTGCAGGCAGATGCAAAGCATTACACCGTGCGCCATGCGCAGTTGTCATTGGCGCCTGCGCTGCTGCCGCCGGAGCGCTGTCCGCGCGTGAGCGGCGCCGCGAGCATCACGATGCCGCTGGCCGGTGTCGCGCCGCGCACGGTCCCCGGCGTGCAATGGCGGGGAGTGAACGTCATGACGCGCAGCGAGCTCGGCGCGGTGGTTGCGAATCATTGCGAGGCCGCGGCATTCCTGCAATTTGCGCGCGCTCCCTTTCTGGTGCACCGGCGCGATGGATGGGTCATCGGCGATGCCCGCTACGATCGTGAGCCAGGGCTTGGCTTTGCGGAATTGTTGCTCGGGGAGGTGCCGCTGCTGGGCGAGGCACGGCCGCGCGGCGCGTGCCCGGCCGCGGTGCCATGGGAGCGACCGCGGGCCGACTTGCTGCCGCCTTAGGGCTGGCTTGTCCGGCCCGGCGCGGCACGGTTATCGTAGCGTCAAAGGAGAAGTCTGTTGCAAAGTCAGGGAGCATGGTGGAAACCGCTGCGGGTCTGCATGATCCTCGCGCTTTCATTGCTGGCCGGCGGCGGCTGTTCGATGTTCTTGGGCGAGCTGTCGGGCGAGAAGGAAATCGAGGCTCACAAGAGCAAGCTGCAGGAGCTGCAATTGCAGACCATGCGGCTTGCCGATGAATACGTCGGGCGCATGCTGGACGCCGCCCGGATATTGGAAAAGGACAACGCGTCGCTGAACGGCCTGGTGGAGCTGGAAGGCTGGAAGTTACGGCAGGCGAATGCCGCCTACACCGTCGTTACCGGCCCTCGGCCGCTGGCGGATCTGCTCGATCTGGTGGTGCTGGCCTCGCTGAGCCGCCACTACAGCGAGCGGTGGACGGTCGAAACATTCGGCGCGGACCCTGCGCCGCTGATGCGGGCGCACCGCCTGCTCGAGGACGAGGCCTTCGGTTTCCTGTTGAAGCAGGCCGACCAGAAGGCCGTGGACTCGGTGCGCGGCATCGTCGATGCCTGGTATGCGCGCCATCCCGAGGCCACCGAAGTGGGCTTCGTGCGCTTCGTGGAATTCGCCAAGGAAGCGGGGACGCCGCTCGAAGGCAATCGCGCCATTCCCTCCAACCTGTTCCGCATGCTGGGGCTGGACCCGCTCGAGGGCATGGACCCGGCGGTGCGCCAGATCGAGCAGTCAAGATTGCTCGCGGAGCGTGCCATCTACTTCACCAAGCGCCTGCCCTACCTGCTCGACATCCAGCTGCGCTATTCCTCGCTGCGGCTCGCGGCCATGCCCGAGGTCCGCGGGGCCCTGGGCGATGCGAACCGAGTCACGGCCGCGGCGGATCGGGTGGCGGACACGGTCGCAGGCTTGCCGGATGTGATCGCACGCGAGCGGGCCGCGCTGATCGAGGGCACCTGGCGCGGCTTTGCGGCCAACGAGGCACGGGCGCGGGACCTCGTGAATGAACTGAACGCCGCGCTGGGTACATCCGACCAGGCCGCGGCTTCGATCCGCGATGCGGTGAAGACACTGGATGCCTTCGTCGGCCGCTTCGACAAGCCCGCGGGGTCGCCGCCCGGCAAGCCCTTCGACATCACCGAGTACGGCAAGGCGGCCACCGACATCGCCCAGGCGGCCGCGCAGCTGCAGGCCTTGCTCGCGCGCCTGGATGAAAAGGCGCCGGCCGCGCAGGCGGCGCTGGCGCCAGCGGTGGCGGAAGCGCGGGCGCTGGTCGATACGCTGTTCTGGCGGCTGGTGATTCTGGTGGTGCTGCTGCCTTTGATGTGCGCGGCCGCGGCCCTGTCGTACGTGCGGTTGGCGCCGAAACTCCGCCGGCCGTCGGGGGTCTAACATCCATGGTCGAGAAGGCCGTTGCGGAGGCGACATCATGAGTGGACCGACGTGGATAACCTGGGGAATGGCGCTGCTCCTGGTGGCGGTACAGTCACTGGCCGCCCCCGGCATCAAGCACCGCAACGTGGAGCTGAAGGGCGGTGCCGTGGATGTCAGCGGCTCGATCAGCGGCGATCAGAGTGTCGAGTATGCGTTCAGCTCGCCGGGTGCGCAGGTGGTGGGCATCGGCCTCAAGACCCGGCACAAGATGGCGTATTTCGATCTGCTGCGCGCGGACTCGGAGGATCCGCTGTTCAATGGTGCGATCTCGGGCCGCAATTTTCTCGGCGAGCTGCCCGCGGCGGGCACCTACCGCGTGCGCGTCTACCTGATGCGTGACGCGGCGCGCCGCCAGGAATCCGCCAGTTACACCTTGAGCATCTCGCTGCGCGATTCGAACAAGCCGGCGGACGCTGTCGCGGCGGCGGCCATGACTGCAGCGCCGGGCGCACCCGCATCCGCAGCGCACCAGGCACCGCCGTCCACCCACGTGCAGGTTCCGTTCGATCAGACCCTGTCCCTGCAGGGCATCAGCTTCCACGTGCAAAGCCCGAATGCCGGTGTGCCCAACAGGATATCGATCACACCGGAGGGCTTGAGCGTGGACAATTCAGCCATCGCACGGCCCGTCGAGGGCCTGGTGGTGGGCGCGGAGGTTGCCGATTTGAACGCGGACGGATCGCCCGAGGTGTACGTGTTCGTGCGCGGTGCGGATGAGCAGGCGCGCGCGTCGCTGGTCGCGTATGCCGCCAATCGCAAGCGTTCGCTCAGCGATGTGTACCTGCCGCCGGTGGATGAAACGCCGGGCAACGCCCAAGGCTACCAGGGCCATGATGAGCTGCGCACCGCGGGTGATGCGCTCGTGCGGCGCTTTCCCCTCTACAAGTCCGGTGATGCGGCGGATGCGCCCGGCGGCGGCACGCGCGAGCTGCGTTACAAATTGCGGGCGGGAGAGGCCGGCTGGCGGCTGGTACTCGACCGGGTGGTCGCCTACTAGCCTTCAGCCGGCCGGACGATCACTTCTGCACGCGCTTGGTGCCGCGCGGCCAGTTGCTGTAGAACAAGTCGGGGTTGAGCTTCAGGTTGCGCGCCATGCCCGTGTAGGTGAGCGTGAGCACCGCACCGCCACCGGCTTGGGCAATCACCTGCCGCGCCGGCAGCCAGGACGCCTGGTCCACCCAAAGATCGATCTTGGAAATGACGGCGCGGTCCGATTCGCGCTTGGGCGTCAGTTCCAATCCCAGCAGGCGGCGCTCGGCTGATTTTTCCTCGCCAATGTAGGTGACCAGGTAGCTGTCGTTGAGATCCTTGCCGGTGAGGCCGAAGCCCAGCGCCAGGTAGGACTCGAGCCTTTCCTTGTGGCGCCCCAGGCGATAGTCGTTCACCGTCGCGGCCGCCGACTTGAAGTAATGCACCGTGCTGCCCTGCCGCAGGATGACGCCGCCGGCATGCTCCAGCCTGAAATCGCCGTCCTTGTTGATGAAGAATCTACCCGCCACCAGCTGGTCGGCATCCGCCGCCGGCGCCGTGCTCCAGCTTGCGCCCACATCGGCCAGTGCCGAAGCGAAATCACCGCCCTGGCGATCCAGTTGCGTCACGGCGGACTTGATGGTCCAGCGCAATTCGTTGTCGGCCAGCGGGGCGCCCAGCGCGACGCCAGCCAACATCAGGCCCAACAGAACAAATCCTGCGTTCTTCATGGCAATTCCTCGGAAGTGAAGGGGGAGGGCACGCCGACCCTTGGCCGGCATACGAACCGGGCTATTGTGCGGCGCGATCAGCGCTGCCCGCAAGGGCGGGTGACATCGGCGATCGCACGCTTCAGCAAGCGGCGCCGCCGCTCCTTGGAAAAGCGCTGCGGCTCGAGCGTCATCGCGATCCACAGGCCATCCACCGCCGCGACCAGCAGGTCGGTGGCGGTGTTCACCTCGAGGTCGGCGGGCACTTCCTGCAATTCGATGGCCTCGAGCAGGAAGCGCTTCAGGTAACCGCGCCAGCGGCGGTAGTAGTCGCGATGCTCGCGGGCGAAGGCCGGATTGCGCACGGCGCGGTCCCACAGGCTCATCCACAGCGCGAGCGCCGCCGGCTCGCTCGCCTTGGGCAGGTGCGATTCCATGGCCGCCTCCAGGCGCTTCAAGCCCGGGCGCCGATCGTCGAGCAGCCTGTCGAGCTGCGCGAAGGTATGCTCGGCCAGCCAGCGAAAAGTGAAGACGACGAGATCATCCTTGGTTTTGAAATAATGCGTGAGCACGCCCATGCTCAGCCCGCCGCGCTGCGCGATGCCGCGGATGGAGGCGTTTTCCACCCCCACGGCGCGCATGACCTCCAGCGTCAACGTGGCGATCTCCCGGCGGCGGCGCTCGTGATCGACGATCTTCGGCATCAAGACTCCTGCCATCGAAATGTTACACGTGGCCTTCAACCGTTGCGCGTTGCGCCCGCGCCACGGCGCCGCGCAGCGGTCGGGCGGTTATAGAACAGATGTTCCAAAAAGAGTATCCCTGGGCTATGCTCGATGCAACGGAGGTGGAGCATGAAGCGGACCCGCGGGACAGTCGTACCTTCGCCACTGGCAGTGGCCATCGCATCGGTGCTGTATGGCGGCGCCACGCTCATCCCGGTGGCGGTTCACGCCGCCGATGCCAGCGTGCTCGAGGAGGTCGTGGTCACGGCCCGCAAGCGCAGCGAGTCGTTGCAGAACATCCCTGCCAGCATCGACGTGTATTCGAAGGAAGCGCTGGAGAACCTCGCCATTTCCAAGGTGGAGGATTACGCTACCCGCACGCCGTCCATCTCCATGATCAGCATAGGCCCCGGCGGGCAGTACCTGTTCATGCGTGGCGCGTCGGATGGCAGTAATCCGGAAGCCACGGCGAACTCCATCGCGGGCTTCTTCCTCAACGACATATCCGTGGGTTACTACGGCGGCATTCCCGACCTGCACATGTACGACCTCGAGCGCATCGAGGTGCTGAACGGTCCGCAGGGCACGTTGTACGGCTCGGGTTCGATGTCCGGCGCGATCAAGCTGATTCCCGCAACGCCGGACCCTGACGCCTTCAGCGCCGGCGTCGACGTGGACGGGTCACGGTTTGCGGGCGGCAGCACCGCCAGCCACACCGAAGAAGGCTTCGTCAACATTCCGCTGATTGCCGGCACCACGGCGCTGCGCATCTCCGCCTTCAACGAAAAGCAGGCCGGTTTCATCGACAACCTGCTGAAGACGCGCACCTGGCGCAATGGCGTGGTTTCCGACAATGCCGCGTGGGCCGGGAACGATTACAACACCCAGACCTTCAAGGGCGGCCGCGTCTCTTTGCTGCACAACTTCAACGACGCGTGGAAGTTCACCGCCTCCGTCGACTACCAGAAGCAGCATCACGATGGCGCTTGGGACCAGGACCCCACGCGTTATGGGGATTTGAACGTCGCGCGCTTCGGCCCCGAATGGGGTGACAACTTCAACACCATCGCGCAGGGCAAGATCGAGGGTGATGTCGGCATCGGAGATCTGACCTACATCGCCGGCTACTACAAGACCAAATTGCGTACGGTCACGGAATATTCCGAATATGTGCAGTACGCCAATGTCGGCGGCACCACGGCGGATTACATCCAGAGCTTCGCTTGCGACACCATCGACTTCCAGGGGTGCAACGATCCCTACATGTACTACGACTACCGCAGCGACGCGAAGCGCGTGACGCATGAATTGCGCCTGCAGTCCAAGGGAGATGGCGCGCTGCGCTGGATCGTGGGCGGTTATTCGGAACAGACCAGCAATACGTACAGCAACTTCTATCGCATGCCCGGCATCAAGCAGGGCGGCGAGCAGGGCAGCTACTGGACCTATTACTACGGCAACACGGCCTCGCCGTACCCGGAGGAGTGGTACTCCAGCGATTCGCGCTACGATGAACACCAGAACGCCATTTTCGGCGAGGCCAATTACGCCGTCACCGACACCATCCGCCTCACCGCCGGCGCGCGCTGGTTCGAGGCCCGTTCGACCGGCAGCGGCTATGGCAAGTATTTCTACCAGGAGCTTGTCGACACCCCCTATTCCGGCAAATGGAGCAAGACCACGTTTCGCGCGGGCGTCGAGTACAAGCCACGCGCGGGACGGTTGTTCTATCTGAGCTTTGCCCAAGGGTTCCGCGAGGGCGTCATCAACACCGGCATCGACAATTTCCCCGAGATCTCGCCGGTCACCACCCCCGACACGCTCAATACCTACGAGATGGGCTGGAAGACGGAATACGACTCGGGACGCTATCGCTGGAACGGCGCGCTGTACTACACCGACTGGAAGGATTTCCAGACCGCGGTGTACGACCTCAGCATCGCGCCGTTCACCTTCTACGCCAACATCGGCGATGCGCGCGTCATCGGCATGGAAACCAGCTTCGAGGCGCGCCCCACCGAACGGCTGTCGTTCTCGCTGTCGGGCAGCTACAACGATTCGCAGATCGTGAGCAATGTATTTTCCAACCCGAACTTCCCGGTGTATGCGCACCAGCGCCTGCCCTCGGTGCCGTATCTCAAGGCCAGCGCCACCATCCGCTACGAGTGGCCGGTGTTTTCAGGCAACAAGGCCTATGTGCAATTCGACGAATCGCACACCGGGAGCATGCAGAGCAGCCTGAACGCGAATTCGCGCAAGCTTCAGCCGCAGTATAATATCGGCTCGCTCCGCCTCGGCCTGGAACAGGCCGATGGCCATTGGGGCGCGGAAGCCTATGTCAGCAACATCACCAACAAGCACGCCGTGATTTTCTACAACCCGTACCTGTACGACTCGCGCTTCACCACCAATGCGCCGCGCGCCATCGGACTGCGGTTGAAATACCGGTTCGGCGGTTCCGGCGATTGATATCGAAAGCAAGGAGTCTTCCGGAGTCCGCGATCTAGCCCTGCGCTACCTGGGCCAGGGCAAGACCGATACCGCGGAACTCCTGCTGCGCGAGTTGCTGGCCCTGCATCCGCAGGACGTCCAAGGCATGCGCCTGCTCGCCCTCATCCTGCAGTCGCAGGGCAAGTCGGACGAGGCTATCGCCACCCTGCACCGCGCCATCGAGATCGCACCCTCGGCTGCGCACGTGCATGCCGATCTTGGGGCATTGTTGCGCAGCATCGCCCGGCCGCAAGAGGCGGCCGCTTCGCTGCGGCGCGCGTTGGAACTCGATCCGTCCATGAGCACCGCCTGGCGATTGCTGGGCGACTCGCTAGTCGATGCGGGCGATACCGCCGGCGCAGTGGCGGCGTTCGAACGATCGGCGCAGACGGACCGTTTCCGGGAGCCGATTGCCCGCGCGGGCGAACACCTGGCGCGGCGCGAGGGCGCCGAAGCCGAGCAGATTTTCCGCAGTGTGCTCAAGCAGGAGGGCAAGCACATCGGCGCTCTCTGCGGGCTCGCGGCGGTGGCCCTCATGGCAGGCCAGACTGCACAGGCTGAGCGGCTGCTGCGCAATGCGCAACGCCAGTCGCCGCATCTGCCGTTGATCCAGCGCGGCCTGGGCCAGGCGCTGATGGAAGCGGGAAAGCTCGCGGACGCGGAAGCCGCCATGCGCCATGCCTTGTTGCTCGAGCCGGACTCGGCGCGCAACTGGGTGATGCTGGCCACGATACTCACGCGCCGCTTGCGCCAGGCCGATGCATTGGACGCTTACGAACGGGCCCTGAGCCTGAAGCCCAAACAACCGGCGCGCATCATGATGTCGAAGGGGCATCTGCTGAAGACGCTGGGCCGGCGCGCGGAGTCGGAAGGCGCCTATCGTGCTTGCATCGAGATGGACCCGGACAACGGCGAGTACTACTGGTGCCTGGCCGATTTCAAGAACTACGTGTTCGACGAGGCGCAAGTCCAACGCATGCAAGCGGCGCTGTCGGCGCCGCGGCAGGAGCCCGCCAACACGGCGCTGCTGCATTTTGCGCTGGGGCGCGCCTTGGAGCAGCGCGGTGAATTCGCGCGCGCGTTCGAACACTACGTTCAGGCCAACGCGCTGCGCCGCCGCAGCGTGCAATACGATGGCGCCGCGTACGAGGCGAAGAACCTGCGCATCCGGCAGTCGTTCAGCGCGGATTTCATCGCACAGCGGATGGCGGTGCCGGCTGCGGGTGGCCCGGCCGACGTGATTGCCTCGGGCGCCGCACGGGCGGATGAGCCTCGCCCCACCGGAGTACCCGCCGGCACTCCCATTTTCATCGTCGGGTTGCCTCGTTCCGGGTCCACGCTCCTGGAGCAGATTCTGGCCAGCCATTCCCAGGTCGAGGGCACCATGGAGCTGCCCCACATCCTCAATCTGGTGCAGGAGTTGGAGGGCGCCGGCGATGCTTATCCCGAATCGACCGCCACGCTGCCGGTGGAACGCTTTCGCGCCATGGGGCAGCGCTACCTCAAGGACACGGCCGCATTGCGCGCCGGCGAGCCGTACTTCATCGACAAGATGCCGAACAATTACCGGCACCTGGGCTTGATCCGATTGATGCTGCCGCAGGCGGTGTTCATCGATGCGCGCCGCCATCCGATGGATGCCTGTTTCAGCGCCTTCAAGCAGTTCTTCGCGGAAGGCCAGGCCTTCACCTACGACCTCGAGGACCTCGGTCGTTACTACCGCGGCTATCTCGCCATGATGAATCACTGGAAGGCGGTTCTGCCCGGGCAGGTGCTGACCGTCCACTACGAAAAGCTGGTCGGCGATACCGAAGCCCAGGTGCGCGGGTTGCTGGATTTCTGCGGCCTGCCGTTCGAGCCCGGCACCCTCAGGTTTCATGAGAATCGGCGTCCCGTGCGCACCTCCAGTTCCGAGCAGGTTCGACAGCCCATCTACGATTCGAGCATCGGTCACTGGCGGCATTTTGCGGCCGGACTTGCGCCCCTGGAACGCGCCCTCGGGCCAGCCCTCTCCGACTACGAGAACTGACGGCGGGGCTTGGCCGCCTTTCGGCCGGTCCCGTTCCACCCCCCCTCTTGAAAACCCAGCGCCGAACCCTAGTGTCGGCATCGGGCGGCGCTGCCGCCATTTCGTGACATGGAGCAAACCTGGGAGGTATTTCACTATGAATGGTCTGGTGAGAAACGATCCATGGAGCTTGGTGCCGCGTCTGCAGGACGAGATCAACCGGCTCTTTGGCAACGTCAGCGAGAACGACAGCAGCTCGGCGACCGCCGCGTGGATTCCGGCCGTCGACATCCATGAATATGCCGATCGCTTCGAACTGTACGTCGATCTGCCCGGCGTGGATCCGTCCGCCGTGGAGCTCACGCTCGAGGATGGCGTGCTGACGCTGTCCGGCGAGCGCTCCGAGCCCGGCACGGAGAAGAGCCGCAGCGAACCGCAATTCCGACGCTCCGAGCGCCGCCAGGGGCATTTCTACCGGCGCTTCGTGTTGCCCGATACGGCGGACAGCGACAACGTCAATGCCACGGGCAAGAACGGCGTGCTGGCCGTCACCATCCCGAAGCAGGCGAAGTCGCAGCCGCGGCGCATCCAGATCGCGGCTTGACGCTTCGGATACCGCCCGCAGGCCGTGGTGCGCGCAGCCGCACCATGGCCTGCTGACGGCGGCGGATCAGCCCGCGGGCACCTTGGCGACGAGCGCGGCCGCCGCGTCGATCAATGCCTTCTGATGCGGCTGCAGGGGCTGCCCGCCCATGTGCTCGAAGATGGCGAGGTATGGATCGGCGATGCCGGTGCGCTGCCCCAGCATTTCCTCGAACACGGCCAGGCCGCAGAAGGGCACGTAGGCGGTCGAATAACCGCCCTCGTGCACGGCGATGACGCGGCCGCCGCATATTTCCTTGGCAAGGTCCAGGGTCTGCCGCGCCAGCGAGCGGAACGTGTCGCTGTGCGCCAGCATCCGGCCCAAGGGGTCCATGGCGCTGCCATCGAACCCGGAGGACACGATGATGAGGTCGGGCTTGAAGCGCCGCACCGCCGGCATCACCACGCGCTGCCAGGCATCCACGTAGGCGCCATGCCCGGAGCCCGGCGGCAGCGGCACGTTGATGTTGGTGCCGGCGCCGCGCCCGCGGCCGTTTTCTTCCAGCCCGCCCGAATTCGGCGGGTAGTAGTTGTCCTGGTGCACCGACACCGTCAGCACGGACGGGTCTTCGATGAAGGCGTGCTCCTGGCTGTTGCCGTGGTGCACATCCCAGTCGACGATGGCGACTCGGCCCATCTTGTGGACCTTCTGCGCGCGCTGCACCGTCAGCACATTGTTGGCAAATACGCAGAAGCCGCGTGCCAGGTCCTTTTCGGCATGGTGGCCCGGCGGGCGCACCAGGCAATAGGCGTTGTCCACCTGGCCGGCCACCAGCGCATCCAGGCCCGCGAGGCACCCGCCCGCCGAGAGCTGGGCGATTTCGAAGCTGCCCGTGCCGATGGGGGTGAGCTCCCCGGCATCCCCGCCCGTGCCGTTGCTCAATGCCTGTACGCGGGCGATGTAATCGCGCGAGTGATAGGCGGCGATTTCTTCGATCTCGGCGCGCCGCGGCTTGATGCGTACCAGCTGGTCCAGCACCCCGGACACCTCCAGAAGACCCAACAGCCGGCGCTTGGTCTGGGGGCTTTCGGGGTGCGCGTCGGGCTGGATCACCAGGCCATAGGGCAGGGGGCCGGCGCTGGCGCCGGTGTGATGCCAAAAATAGTGTTCATGACAGACGAACCCGGTACGATTCATAGGCTTACATTCCTTGGGCTTGGTTCAATCGATTCATTTGGATGGGGGAGACCGGAACATGACAGCGCACGCGACCGCGCCGCCGGTCGATGCCCAGGTGCTCGGGGGATTGCTCCTGGATCTGTATCGCTTCGCGCGTGAGCTGCCACTGGCGGACTTCCAGCGGCGCGTGCTGGAGCGGCTGTCCGAGGCGCTGCCGTTCGATTCCGCGTGGTGGGGCATGTCGGAGCTGGATCGCGAGCTGCACAGTTCCTTTCCTTTCCGGCTGCCGGCCGATTACGTCGATGCCTGGCGCGCCATCCGCGGCCACGATCTCATGGCCGATGCCGTCATCGGCACGCCGTCCGTCACCGCGAATTTCGATACCGCGCGGCTGCACGCCACGCCCACGTTCGCGGCCTTCATGGACGCCTATGGCATCCGCCAGAGCATGTGCACGCTGCTGATGAATCCCACGCTGAACCTGACCACCTTCCTGAGCCTGTATCGCCAGGGACCCGACGCGCAACCCTTCAGCGAGGCCGAGCGGCAATTCAAGCAGCTGGTGATGCCACACCTGTGGGCGGCCTGGACCTCCAATTGGATTTCCCAGCTTGCCTCGGCCAAGGCGCACAGCTATTCCAGCCGGGTGACCTTGGCCGTGGCCGACCAGAAGGGCGTGCTGCACGCGGCCGAGGCGCGCTTCTCCGTGTTGATGCAGCATGAATGGCCGCAATGGATAGGGCCGGAGCTGCCCGTGGAAATCCGCGCCGGACTCAGCGATGAGCGGCCGGTGGAACGCACGTACTTGACGACGCGGGTGATCGCCGTGAGCGGCTTGTACCTCGTCGAGGTCCGCCGCCGTTCGCCGCTGGATCGCCTCACGCCACGCGAACTGCTGGTCGCCGAACATTTCGGCAGCGGCAGGTCCTACAAGGAAATCGCCGCTGCGTTGCCGGTGTCCCCGGCTACCGTGCGCGCACATCTGCGGGCCATTTATTCAAAGCTGGAAATCTCCGACAAGACCGAACTGGCGGCGCTGCTGTCCGCGCATTCTGAGGTCGGCAGCCCTGCCGAATACAACTAGTACAAATGGTCTATTCGCCTTTCCCGAGCCGGTGGCCTAAGCTCCGCGGACAACTATTTCCGATGGGGATGATGATGCGATCCATTCACGTTTCGAACCTGACGATCCTGGGCCTTGCCATTGCCGCGGTGCTCTCGCCGGCGCTCGCCGTACGGGCGGCCGATGAGGCCGTGATCGAGGAAATCGTGGTCACGGCGCAGAAGCGCGCGGAGAGCGCGCAGGACATCGGCATCAGCATCAATGCCTTCAGCGGCGACCAACTGGCCGACCGGGGCGTCTCGACGGCCGAGGGCATCGCGCTGTACACGCCGGGCCTCACGGTGAACGAGACTGCCGCCACGGGCGTGCCCACCTACACCATCCGCGGCGTCGGCTTCCAGGACTACTCGACCGCAGCCTCGTCCACGGTGGGCCTGTACTTCGATGAAGTGTCCATGCCCTACACGGTGATGAGCCGCGGCGCCATTTTCGACATCGAGCGCGTCGAAGTGCTCAAGGGCCCGCAGGGCGACCTCTACGGCCGCAACACCACGGCCGGCCAGATCAACTACATCAGCAAGCTCCCCACCAAGGATTTCCAGGCGGGCGTGAAGCTGGGCTACAGCAGCTTCCAGACCGTCGATGCCGACGGCTATGTGAGCGGACCGTTGTCCGACAACCTGCGCGGTCGAGTGGCCTTCACCACCACGCAATCCAGCGAGGGCTGGCAGAACAGCCTCACGCGCAATGACAAGCTCGGCAAGAAGAACGTGGTCGCGATCCGCGGCATGCTCGATGGCGACTTCGGCCCGGTGAACGCGCTGCTGCGTGTGCAGTACATCAAGGACAAGTCCGACAACAAGGCCAACACGGCCTACGACGGCCGCATCATCGGCCTCAGCCAGTTCGCGCTGCCGTACGCGGGCCTGCTGCCCTACGTCATCGCCGGCACCAACCCGCCCTGGTATAAGACGGGCGACAATCGTGCGGCCGACTGGACCAACAGCTACACCGATCCGAACGGTGTCACCTACGATCTGCGCCCCAAGCGCAACAACGACCTGACCAGCATCTCGCTCAAGCTCAGCTGGGCCTTGTCCGACAGCCTCACGCTCACCTCGGTGACGGGTTACGACAAGTTCAAGCGCAATGAGACCAATGACTGGGACGGCATGGCGATCGACGATTCCAGCAACATCAACACCTCGGACATCAAGGTGTTCTCGCAGGAATTGCGGGTCTCGGGTCAGAGCGACCGCCTGAACTGGGTAGGCGGTGTCTATTACTCCGACGACAAGGTCGACGAGTTCTACAACTACTTCATGTCCGATTCCTTGTTCGGCAACGGCAGCGTTGAGTTCGGCGTTCCGCCGTTCGTGTTGTCGCCCATCCTGCAGTTGCACACCAAGTACAACCAGAAGACCACCTCCGCCGCCGCCTTCGGCCACGTCGAATTCAAGTTCACCGACGCCTTGCGCATGACGGCGGGGCTGCGCTACACGGATGAAAAGCGCCGCTGGAGCGGTTGCACCTTCGATGCGGCGGACAATCCCGGTGGCGGGCCGGGTACGCTGGCGAGCTTCACGAACGTGCTGTTCGGCACCACCCTCGGCCGCGGCGCCTGCGCCACGATCGATGATGATCCGAGCTCGCCAAACTACATCTTTGGCGTGATTGGCACTCCGAATGCCAACAACGCGTTCCACGTTTACGAGGAAACCATCCGCGCCAAGAAGTGGATGTACAAGCTGGGCTTCGACTACCACTTCAACCCCGATGTCATGGCCTACATCAGCTATGGCCGCGGTTTCAAGTCCGGCGGCTTCAACGGCGCGAACTCCAACACCACCCAGCAGCTGAAGGGCTATAAGCCCGAGCAGCTCGACTCGGTGGAGTTGGGCTTGAAGTCGAGCCTGGCCGACCATCGCCTGCAGATGAACCTGTCCGTCTTCAACTACGACTACAAGAACAAGCAGGAACAGGACCTGGCCGTGACCTTCGTCGGCAACATCAGCGGCCTGACCAACGTGCCCAAGTCGCGCATCTATGGCGCGGAAGCCGACCTGCAGTGGCTCCCCATGAAGGGCCTGCTGTTCGACCTCGGCGCGGCCTGGCTGCATACCCGCGTCAGCGAGTGGCAGGCCGTGTCAGGCACCAGCGTGTGGCCCAACGTGGTTCGCTTCGATGCCTCCGGCAACGAACTGGCGCAGTCGCCGCATTGGCAGCTCAACGGCGGCGCGGACTACTCCCACGCCATGGGCAATAATCTCAAGTTCCACGCCGGCATGGATGCGAACTACAAGGGCTCGACGGCGGGCAGCGCCGGCCGCATCCAGGATGCGACGGGTTCCTACACCGTGTTCAACGCACGCGTCGGTGTGAGCAACGCCAGCGATACCTGGTCGGTGATGCTATGGAGCCGCAACTTGTTCGACCGTTACTACTTCCCGGCGGCCTACCAGGGCGGCAACGGTCCGTGGGTGCGCAGTGTGGGCATGCCGCGCACCGTGGGCATCACCGGCGAATATAAATTCTGATGCGCCTGCTCGCGGGCGCCTGGCTCGCGGCGGCGGGACTGCTTCAGGCCGTCCCGTCCTCCGCGGCCACACCGGCGCCCGCGCCCGCCGATGCCGTCTTCGTGCACGGCGCGATCTACACGCAGGAAGCGGCCCAGCCCTGGGCGCAAGGGTTGGCCGTGTCCAATGGCCGCATCGTAGCGGTCGGCACGGATGAACAGATGCGGGAATGGAGCGGCCCGCGCACCCGGCGCGTGGATCTGCACGGCCGGATGCTCATGCCCGGCCTCATCGATGCGCACGTGCACGCCGGCGATGGCGCCATGGCCGACTTGTTCGATTGCCTGTTCGCGCCCGACGCCACGCCGGACCAGGTCCGCGCCGTCCTCAAGAAATGCGTGGCCCATGCTTCGCCCGGCACCTGGATCACCGGCGGCAAGTGGGACAGCGACTTCTTCAACCGCTTCAAGCTGGGATCGCCACGACGCTGGCTCGATGCCATCGCCGGCGATCATCCGGTGCTGTTCTGGGATGATGCCTTCCACAACCTGTGGGTGAACTCGGCGGCACTCGCCAAGGCCGGCATCACGGCGGCAACGGCGGATCCTCCGGGCGGCCGCTTCGAGCGCGAGGCGGGCAGCCGCGAACCCAACGGTCTCGTCATCGAGACGGCGGCGGAGGGCTTGCGCGCCTCCATCCCCGCGCGTTCGCCGGCGCAATACCGCCGCGGCGTGCTGCATGCGCAGGACCTTGCGCATGCCTTCGGCATCATCGGCTTCAAGGACGCGGATGCCGATGCGCCGCAGGCCGCTGCCTACACTGCCGTCGACAAGGCGGGCGAGCTCCGCGTGTATGTCGCCGCCTGCATCAAGACCCAGACCGGCTCCGACAAGCCGGATGAGGTGTTCAACTTCGATGCCATCGAAGCGGTGCATCGCGCGAATCAATCGCCGCTGGTGGATACGCGCTTCGTGAAGATCTTCCTCGACGGCGTGCCCACGCCGGCGCGCACCGCCGCCATGCTGGCGCCGTACCTGCCGGATGCGGCCGGGCAGCGCACGCCGGGCATGTTGCACGTGAACCCGGAGACGCTCGCGCGCGATCTCATCGAGTTCGACAAGCGCGGTTATACGGTGAAGATGCACGCGGCGGGTGATCGCGCCGTGCGCGTGGGCTTGGATGCCATCGCCGCCGCGCGCGCCGCCAATCCCCATTCCACGCTGCGGCACGAACTTGCGCATGCCGGCTACATCGACGAGACGGACCTGGCGCGCTTCGCCAAGCTCGGCGCGGTTGCCGAGCTGTCACCTGTGATCTGGTATCCCTCGCCCATCATCGATGCGGTGCTCTCCGCCGTCGGTGAGCGCGGCCGCCATTACTGGCCGGTGCGCGCGCTCGAGGACCTGCACACGCCTCTGGCCGCGGGTTCGGATTGGCCCTCGGTGGTGCCGTCGATGGATCCGTGGAGCGGGATCGAAGCGCTGGTGACGCGCGCCGATCCGGCCTCGGACAAACCCGAGCGCTTGTGGCCCGAGCAGGCGATCACGCTGCCCGAGGCGCTGCGCATCTACACGCTGGGCGGCGCCGCGGCACTGCGGCGCGAGGACGCGACGGGCTCGATCAAGGTGGGCAAGTCCGCGGATTTCATCGTGCTCGACCGGAATCTCTTCAAGGTGCCGGTGCAGCAGGTGAGCGAGGTGCGCGTGTTGAGCACCTGGTTCCAGGGACGTGAGGTGTATTCGCGCGGCAAGTAGTGCGCTCGCCGCGCGAGCGTCGGGCCGCCGCGCGGGATCGATCAGCCGTCCTTGCGCGGCGTCAGCTTGAGCAGCCGGCCCTTGCCACCATCTTCCAGCACCCAGATGGCGCCGTCCGGACCTTGCTCGACTTCGCGGATGTGCGCGCCCATGTCCCATTGATCGGCCTTGGCAGCCCGTTCGCCCTCGAGCTTGATGTGGATCAGCGCCTGTCCCGACAACGCGCCGATGAAGGCGTCACCCTTCCACTGCGGAAACATGTGGCCCGAGTAGATCATGAGGCTGGACGGCGAAATGGAGGGATTCCACCACACCTTGGGCGCTTCGAAACCATCGCCCGGGGCGTGATCCGGAATGTCGCGGCCATCGTAGTGGCTGCCATTGGAGGCGCGTGGATAGCCGTAGTTCGCGCCCTGCTTGATCAGGTTCATCTCGTCCCCGCCCTGCGGGCCCATCTCGACCTCCCACAGAAGCCCACTGCCATCGAAGGCGAGGCCGAGCGGATTGCGATGCCCCAGCGACCAGGTCTGCGGCTGTCCGCCGTGAGCGAGCTTGATGACCTTGCCCAGGTTGGTGCGGGGGTCCTGCGCGGGATCGAACTTCTGCCGCTCGCCGGATGAGATGAACAGCGAGCCATCGGGCGCGAAGGCCAGCCGGTGGCCGAAATGCCCGCGGCCGGTGGTCTTGTCCTGCTTCCAGACGATGGTGAGATCGTCCAAACGGGGGGACTTTCCCAGGACCAGGCGCGCATGGGCGACCACGGCGCCGAATGTATCGTCTGGGCCTGCTTCGACCCAACTCAACCACACCAGGCTATTGCCGGCGAAGGCTGGGTCTGCCATCACGTCCCCGAATCCGCCTTGTCCGCCTTCCGCGACGGCGGGCGTGCCGGCGACCGGCGTCACCTCACCACTGTTGGTATCCACCAGCAACAGGCGTCCGGCTTTCTCCGTGACCAGCGCCGCGCTGGTCATGGGCACGCCGCTCCCGGGCAGGAAGGTCATGGCCCAGGGCTGGTTGAACATCGCCCGTTGCGTCGCCGTGAACGGCAATTGCGACTTGGGCTCCTGCGCGCATGCCGTGCATGCAAGTGCGGCGACCTGTGCGAGCAAGGCGAATGTGCGCGTCATCATCATGCGGACCTCAGCGTGCAGATTTCACCACGTCGCCACCCTTCATCACGAAGCCTACCTGGGTGAGTATACCGACATCCTTCAGCGGATCGCCGGACACCGCGATCAGGTCGCCGTAACGCCCGGCCTCGATGGCGCCCACATCCTTGTCGCGCCCCAGTGCCTGCGCCGCATTGACGGTGGCGGCCTGGATCGCCTGCAGCGGCGTCATGCCCCATTCGACCATCTTCGCAAATTGCCGGGCATTGTCGCCGTTCGGATAGACGCCACCATCGGTGCCGAATACCATCTTCACGCCGGCCTTGAACGCGGCCTTGAAGTTCTGCCGCTGCTCCAGCGCGATGGCGCGATCCTTTTCCAGCGATTCTCGGAAGACGCCGTTCTTCGCGCCTTCCGCCTGCGTGTAATCGCTGTTATAGATATCCATGCTGAACCAGGTGCCGTGCTGTCTGGCAAGCGCGAAGCTCTCCGCGTCGGCGAGGCTCGCGTGTTCGATGGTGTCCACGCCGGCGCGGATCGCGTCCTTGATGCCGGCCGCGCCATGCGCGTGCACGGCCACCTTCATCCCGAGCATGTGCGCCTCGTTGACCAGTGCCTGCATCTCGGCCAGGTCGTATTGCTGGCCTCCCACGGTGTCCGTCTTGGAAAACACGCCGCCCGTGCCGCAGAACTTGATGACCTCGGCGCCGTACTTGCGCAGTTTGCGCACCGTTGCGCGAATCTCCTCCGGCCCGTTGGCAACCGCTGGTTGAGGTTCGTAGATCGAGGGCGGAAATTCGGTGGTGTCACAATGCCCACCGGTGGCACCCAGCGCATACGTGGCGGGCACGATGCGCGGTCCCTGCACGTAACCGCCTTCGATGCCTTGCTTGATCGCCACGTCGTCGTAGTGACTGGAACCGACGTTGCGCACGGTGGTGAAACCGGCCTCGATCGTCTTCAGCGCATTGGCCACGCCCACCACGGTGAAGAAGTTGTCCGTGTATTCCAGGCGCTTGTACCCGGACAATCGCGGATCGCTTGTCAGGTGAACGTGCATGTCGATCAGGCCGGGCAGCAGCGTCATGCCCGGAAGGTCCACACGGCGCGCGCCGACGGTTGATCCGGACGATGCCGCGCTGCCTTGCGTGCCAACCGAGGCAATGCGGCCGTCGGTGATCACGATCTGCGGCTTGTCGACGCTGCGCCCGGTGAGCACGTCGATCATGCGATCGGCCGTGACGACCACGGTATCGGCGCGTGCGGGCAGCACCTGGCAGGACAGGGCGATGAGGGCGGCGGATGCCCAACTCGTGGATTTCAAGCACATGAATTCGGCCTCTTGCAGAGCTGGACGGCCACGTTCCGTGGGCGTCGTGGGTGCCATGATATGTCAATATTCCTGCGCCGGTGCGTCCGATGCGGGCCGTGCACCGCTGTGGGTGTATTCTTGCCGCCCATGCGCACCATCATCCCAGTCGTCTTGTTCTGCACGGGCCTTGCTACCTGGGGCGTCGTCGACGCAACGGCGCAGGCGCAGAACACGCCGTCCCCGTCGCGCCGCCCGCCCGCGCGCAGCGTGCAGGAACTCATGCTCACGCAGATCGACCCGGCTGCCGATGCGCTGTGGGCCGCAGTCAGCACCATCAGCAATGCCAGCGGCGTGCACGAGAATCAGCCGCGCACCGAGGCCGAGTGGGCTTCCCTGCGGCGCAGCGCGCAACAATTGATTGCCGCCAGCGATGCGCTGATGGTCAAGGGATTGCCCGTCGTGATCGCCGGCGAGCCGCCACCCAAGCCTGCGGATGAGGACGAGACGCCCAGCGACGTCGCCCTGTCGCAGGACATCCAGAAAGCCATCGACAAGAATCCCGCGCTGTTCGCACGTCACGCCTTGCGCCTGCGCCAGACGGCGGTGAGCGCGCTGGGCGCCATCGACAAGCGCGACCCGAAGGCGTTGTTCGACCTGGGCGAGGACATCGATCGCGCCTGCGAACAATGTCATCGCAAGTATTGGTATCCTGATGCCAAATGAGCAACCGCCAGATCGTCCTCGCCCGGCGTCCCCAGGGCCAACCCAGCACTGATTGCTTCCGTCTCGAGACCACGCCCGCGCCGGCTCCCAAGCAGGGCGAGGTGCTGTTGCGCACCTTGTACCTGTCGCTCGACCCGTACATGCGCGGACGCATGAGCGATGGCCCCTCCTATGCAGAACCGGTCGCGGTCGGCGGTGTGATGTGCGGCGGCACGGTGTGCCGCGTCGAGCAATCGCTGGCGCCGGAACTCAAGCCCGGCGATACGGTGCTGGCCTACACCGGCTGGCAGGAACTCGCCGCCGTGCCGGCGGCTGGCCTGGTCAAGCTCGATGCAAAGCGCGCGCCGCTGTCCTGGTCATTGGGTGTGCTCGGCATGCCGGGCCTGACGGCGTACGTCGGATTGCTCGACATCGGCCAGCCGAAGCCGGGCGAAACGGTGGTCGTCGCGGCTGCCACCGGACCAGTGGGCTCCACGGTGGGTCAGATCGCCAAGCTCAAGGGCTGCCGCGTGGTCGGCGTGGCCGGCGGGCGCGACAAGTGCGAGTTCGCGGTGAAGGAATTGGGCTTCGATGCCTGCATCGATCATCGCGATCCGGCCATGGCGAAGCAATTGGCGGCGGCCTGCCCGAAGGGCATCGACGTGTATTTCGAGAACGTCGGCGGAGCCGTGCTGATGGCGGTGCTGCCGTTGTTGAACGTGGGCGCGCGCATGCCGGTGTGCGGCGTGATCTCCTGGTACAACCTCAGCGAGTTGCCCACGGGGCGCGACTTCGTGCCGCTGCTCATGCGCACCATCCTGGTCAAGCGCATCAAGGTGCAGGGCTTCATCATTTCGGACCACGCCAGCCGCGGCGCGGAATTCGTGCGCGAGGTGTCGGGCTGGCTGCAGGCCGGCAAGATCAAGTATCGCGAGGATGTGGTGGAGGGGCTGGAGAAGGCGCCGGCCGCGTTCCTCGGGCTGCTCGAGGGCCGGAATTTCGGCAAGCTGGTGGTGCGCGTCACGCAGGCTTGATCGCCACGCAGGCGTGATCCACGCGCTGCACGCGGTCACACCCTGCACGCAATCACCCGCACGCCGCGGACAACAGGGCTGCGCTCGCCCTCTCGCTGCTCATGCCCTCGATCTGCACCAGCTTGCGGCGGCTGCTCAGTCCGCCGGCGATGTGCACGTGCCGTTTGGCGATGTTCAACGTGCGCGCGATGAATTCCACCAACTCGACATTGGCGGCGTTGTCGACCGGCGGCGCGGCCAGCCGGATCTTGATGGCAGCGCCGTGCATGCCCACCACCGCGCTTACCGACGCGCGCGGCTGTACCACTATGTTCAATCGTGCGTAGGTGTCGGACATCGTTGCCGCCCGACTGTAGCGAATCGCACCGGCGTGCGCCAAGCACCCGCCTGCTGCGCCGGCAAGGCATGCTACTCTTTGAGTAACACTCCCACAGGAGCGCGCCCCGGGCGCGCCATACAGATGGCAGGGAAGCGCCTACACTCCACATCGATTGCCCCCGACCGATTCCGGCGCCGCATCCTGTCCTCCCTCGCCGCGCTTCCGGCCGCCTCCTTCCTGGGTGGATGCGGCGGCGGCTCTTCCGGTGCCGGGCCGGTCGCGCCGGCGACGCGCACCTGGAGAATGGGCTTTTTCCCCACGCCGCCGCGCCTGGATACGGCACTGGTCCTGCAGGGCGTGGATCTCATGAGCGAGCGCGCGGAGTTCCTGCACCTGCAGCAGGAGTTGCCGTGGACGGACCTGTTGTCGGGCACGTCGGCCGACGCGCTGGTCGATCGTGACTGGGCGCAGCTCGTCGCCTATGCCCGCGGCAAGGGCCTGCGCATCGGCTTTTGCGCCGAGCTCAATGATGGCCTGTCGCGCGCAGAGGAAGCGCCGCAGTTGCGTGCGCTGGGCCGCAGCATCGCCGAGCCCGCCGTGCAGCAGGCGTACCGTAGCTATGTGCTGTCGGTCGCCGGCCGCCTGCAGCCGGATTACCTGGGCCTTGCGGCGGAAACCAACCTGGTGCGCGCCGCCGCTCCGCCCGCCCTGTACGCGGCGGTCAAGCAGGCGGCCAACCTGGCTGCTGCGGATCTCGCCGCCTCGGCCTCGACCTCCACGCCGATGATCTCGGTGCAGGTCGAGGTGGCGTGGGGCGTGTTCGGCGCCACGGGGCCATTCGCCGGCATCGACGCCGACTTCGCCGATTTCCCGTTCCTGCGCACCCTGGGCCTGTCGAGCTATCCGTACTTCGGCTTCACCCAGCCCGAGGACCTGCCGGCCGACTATTACTCGCGGCTCTTGGGCGGAAGCGACGTGCCGGTACTGGTGTCGGAAGGAGGATGGACCAGCGCGTCGGTGGGATCGATCGCTTCATCGCCCGATGCGCAGGCGCGATACCTGACGCGCCAGGCGATGCTCCTGGACAGCGTGCGTGCCACCGCGGTCGTCCAGACGCTGTTCGCCGATCTGGACCTTGCGAGCCTGCCGGCGCCCATCCCGGCGAACCTGCCGCTGTTCGCGGCGCTCGGTATCAGCGACTCGAACTTCAGGGCAAAGCCGGCGCAATCGGTCTGGGACGGGCTGTTCGCGCGGCGACTCGCCTGAGGGTGCGATAACCGCGGCGCTGACCGCGGCGCTGACCGCGGCGCCATCCAGCATTGCGCGCACGCTGCAAACGCGACAGTATTCGACACGCTCGCGTTCCAGCCCCAGCCGAGGAAAGCTTCATGTCCCAGATGTCGTTGCTGTCTGCAGCAGCTGCCCTGATCCTGGCCTTGCCCGCCGCCGCCGCGGTCGCACCGGTGCCGCCCCCGCCGCCGCCCGCCAGTCCGGTGGTCATCCTCACCTCGCAGGCCTTGGACGGCCGTGGCAACGCCCTCAAGGGGGCACGCATCGGGATCGCCAACGGGCGCATCACCTCGCTCGATGCCAAGGCCGGCAACACCATCGACCTGCGGGGCTACACCGTATTGCCGGGCTGGATCGATACGCATGTGCATCTGGACTCGCACTTCGACCGTCACGGACGCATTGCCACCGAAACGGAAGCCCCCGCGGAAGCGGCCATGGGCATCGCCGGCGCCGCTTGGGATTCCCTGATGGGCGGCTTCACCACGGTACAGACCGTGGGCGATCCCACCGAGAAGCCGCTGCGCGATGCGATCCGTGATCGCGGGTTTCCCGGCCCTCGCGTACTGACCTCGCTTGCCTGGATCGAGGGCGATGCCAAGACGCCCGATGCCGAATTGATCGCGGCAGTGCATGCACGCAAGGAGCAGGGCGCGGACCTCATCAAGATCTTTGCCTCCTCCAGCCAGCGCGTGGGCGCCACGCCCACCTTCACCGAGGCGCAGTTGAAGCTGCTGTGCGACGAGGCGCGTAAGGTGGGCCTGCGCTCGATGGTGCACGCCTACCGCTCGCAGGTATCGGCCGCGGCGCGCGCCGGCTGCCGTGAAATCGAGCACATGACCTATGGCACGCAGGCGGACATCGACACGGCGGTGGCGGCCGGCGCTTACCTGAGCCCGCAGGTGGGCCTGGTGGTGCAAAACTACATCGCCAACAAGGAACGTTACCTGGGCGTGGGCAACTACACCGAGGAAGGCATGGCCACGATGGACCGCGACCTGCACCTGGATTTCGAAGTGTGCACGATGGCCGTGCACACGCCACATGCCAAGGTGGTGTTCTCCACCGACGCCACCGCCGGTGCGCATGGCCGCAATGCCGAGGAATTCCTCGGCCGCGTGCAACATTGCGGCCAGTCGCCGATGGCGGCGCTGGTGTCCGCGAACTCGCTCGCGGCAGAGGCCATCGGCCTGGGCGATAAGATCGGCTCTCTGGCGCCGGGCTACGAGGCCGACATCATTGCGCTCGATGGCGATCCGCTGAAGGACCTGACCGCCGTGCGCCGCGTGGTGTTCGTGATGCGGGGTGGGGTGGTGTACAAGTGGACGGGCGCCAAGCCTGCCGCATTGCGCCGTTGAAGCATGGCTGCCAGTGGCGGCGCGTTTCGACAAATGCGCGCCATTGCGCGCGAGCCACTGGTACATTTTTTCATCATCGGATTGGCGGCATGGCTGATCGTCACCGGATGGCGGGCGCGGGATCTGCGCTACACCATCGAGATTGGTGACCTCGAACGCCGCCGGATCAGCGAGGAATACGTTCGGCAATTCGGCATCCCGCCGCCCGCGCAGCAATGGCAGCGCCTGCTCGACCATCATATCCGCGAGGAGATCTACCGGCGTGAAGCGCTGGCGCTTGGATTGGACCTCGATGATGAAATCGTACGCAGGCGCCTGGTCCAGAAATTCGAATTTCTTCAGACTGACCTGGCGATGCCCGACGTTCCCACCGATGTCCAACTCGTCGATTGGTTCGCGCACCAGCAGCAGCGCTATCGATTGCCGGCTCGTGTATCCCTCGCCCACGTGTACTTCTCCCCGGATCGTGAGGGCGAGGAGGCCGCCAGGCAGCGTGCCGAGCGGGCGCTATCGGCGTTGAGATCCAGTAACGGCCCTTCCGGCGCCTCGCTGGGGGACGCGTTCCCGGGTCCCACGGAAGTCGCTGAATTGGCGCTGTCCGAGGCGCGGAAGTTGTTCGGCGACAGTGAGCTCACCCGTCGGCTGTTCGAACTCACGCCCGGACAGTGGTCTGGTCCCTGGCGATCGGGGTACGGCTGGCATCTGGTACGAGTCACAGCGCATATTTCCGAGGAGGCGCGGCGCCTGGATCAGGTGCGTGCGACCGCGCTGGATGACTACCTCGCAGAGCGGCGCCGGCTTGCGAACGAAGCACAGTTCCTTGCGCTGCGGTCCCGCTATACGGTTCGTTTCACCGGCGCCGACCGGTGACTTGCGGTCTGCGCCGTCGCGTGATGTTGACGCTGTGGCTGGTCGCCGTTGGCGGCAGCCAGTCCGTGCTCGCGCATGAGGTTCGCCCTGCGTACCTGCAGCTGACCGAGAATCCGGGTCACCGTATCGATGTCCTGTGGAAGCAGCCCGCCATCGGACCTGCGGCCCTGCGGCTGATTCCGCATGTCTGCGGAGGATTGCTGGATCAGGCGCCGGCGGCTCGGGCTTTCGCTGACTTTCATTTGCGCAGTTGGCGGCAATTGGATGCCGGTGCACGCAGCCTGGAGGGCTGCGAGATTCGCATCGAGGGCCTGGAGCGGACCATCACCGACGTGCTGGTGTCCATCCGCTTCGCCGATGGCAGCACGCTGCAGAGCATCCTGACGCCCACCGTGCCGGCATTGACGGTGCGTCACGCCGAGGGCGGTGTGCCAGTCAGCGGATATGTACGGCTCGGGGTCGAACACATCCTGGGCGGCGTCGATCACCTGGCGTTCATCCTGTGCCTGGTCCTGTTGGTGGGCCCGGGATGGAAACTGGTGCAGACGATCACGGCGTTCACGCTCGCGCACAGCATCACATTGGCCGCCACCGCGCTGCACCTGATCAGCCCGCTGCCGGCGTTGGTTGAAGCTTGGGTCGCGCTGAGTATCGTGATCGTGGCGGTGGAACTGGCGTGCAGCTTGCGCGGTACCCGCGGATGGACGGCGCGCCGCCCCTGGTTGTTTGCATTGATGTTCGGGCTGCTGCATGGCGCGGCGTTCGCGGGCGCGCTGGCGCAGATTGGACTGCCGGCAGGCGCGGTCGCGCCGGCGCTTTTCCTGTTCAATGTCGGCGTGGAGCTTGGGCAGTTGCTGTTCATTGCCGTGCTCGTCGCCGCGGGTTGGGGACTTCGCAGGCTGGTTGCCCTGCCGGCCTGGACCCGCTGGATCGCACCGTATGCGGTAGGATCGGTTGCCGCCTTCTGGTTCTTCGGCCGGTTGCAGGTGGCGTTGGGGTGAGCAAAACCCGGGGTACTCTCATGATGCATGGTGTATTTGCCTTGATACGGGCGATGACGGGGTTGTTCGTCGTGCTGCTGGGGCTCGTTGCAGCAGCGGCCACGCCAACAGTGCAGCGCGCGGGTGCTTTGAAAGTGAACCCCCTGCGGGATGCCTACTATGGCGACCTGCATCTGCACACCAGTTATTCGCTCGATACCTATCTGGGGGGCGCTTCCCAGGTCGACCCCGACATGGCCTATCGATTCGCACGCGGCGATGTCATCGACTATCTCGGGCAGCCATTGCAGCGGCGCGAGCCCCTGGATTTTCTCGCCGTCACCGACCATGCCGAGAACCTCGGTGTCGTCAACGAACTGGATGATCCCGATAGTGCGGTGTCGCGCAGCGAGATGGGACGAAAGCTCAAGGTCGTCATCGACGCCATGAGACGGCCGGATGGCCGATTCGAGGTCGAGCAACTCGTCGACAAGCCGCAGATGGCCGCGGAATTGTATGCGCTCTCGCAGGAATACGGTTGGGGCCTGGAAAATCGCCTGCCGCCGGAACTACGCGTGGTGGCGGCGGCCGCGTGGCGCCGCGAGGTGGACTTCGCCAACCGCAACAACGTACCCGGCCGCTTCACTGCATTCGCCGCCTTCGAGTGGAGTGCCGCGGCGCACGGCGCCAATCTGCATCGTAACGTGATCTTCCGGGGTGCTGCGCCACCGCAACCGTTTTCCTCCTTTGATTCGCGCAACCCCGAGGATCTCTGGCATTGGCTGGACATCATGCGCCAGCAGGGCTACGAAGCATTGGCCATTCCGCATAATGCCAATGCCAGCAATGGGCTGATGTACGACTGGCTGGACAGCGTGTCGGGTTACATCGACCGGAACTACGCCCAGGCCCGGCAGGCGCACGAACCGTTGAGCGAGATCTCGCAGAACAAGGGAGCTTCCGAGACGCACCCGCTGCTCTCGCCGAACGATGAATTCGCGAACCACGAGATCTTCGACTACATGGCGGGTGACCGGCGTTACGAGGGCCGGGTGCCGGGCTCCTACTTGCGCGACGCATTGGGCCGAGGCGCAGTCCTGCAGCGCGAAGTGGGCGTCAATCCGTTCAAGTATGGGTTTGTCGGTGCCTCCGACTTGCACTCCGGTCTTTCGGTGAGCGCGCAGGCCGACTACGGCGGCAGCTACTATCGGCCGAACCTCGGTGCCGGCAGGCCCACCCGTGAGGAGGCTGCCAGCATCCTGTCGGAAGATGCGCCGCGCGTGGAGCAGATGCGCCCGACGACCTCAGGGGGACTGACGGGCATTTGGGCTGAGAGCAATACGCGGGAGTCCTTGTTCGATGCCATGCGCCGCCGCGAGACGTTTGCAACCAGCGGCACGCGTCTGAAGGTGCGATTTTTCGGTGGCTGGCACTTGCCCCCGTCGTTGGTGTCCGACAAGGACGGCATCCGCACCGCCTACCGGATTGCCGTGCCCATGGGCGGTGACCTTTCCGTCGCTCCGCCGGGTGCGGGGGCCCCGTCGTTCGCGGTGTGGGCGGTGAAGGACCCCAACGGAGGCAATCTCGACCGCATTCAAATCGTAAAGGTTTGGGAGCAGGACGGGCGGCCACGCGAGCAGGTGTTCGATGTGGCCTGGAGTGGAAAGCGCAAGCCGGATGAACGCACCGGCCACTTGCCGCCGGTTGGCAACAGCGTGGACCTGGCCACCGCCCGCTACCGGAACGACATTGGGGCCACTGAACTGCGGGCGGTCTGGTCCGATCCGCAGTTCGATGCCCATCGTTACAGCGCCTATTACGTGCGCGTGTTGGAAATCCCGACGCCACGCTGGAGCACGCTGCTCGCCGTGCAGGCTGGCGTGCCATTGCCCCACGATGTGCCGGCGGTCGTCCAGCAGCGTGCCTGGTCGTCTCCCATCTGGTATTCGCCGCAACACCCATGACGTCCGGCACCGACAGGCATTTCAGCGAGGTGGATCTGGCCTCCGATGCGAAGGCTGCCGCTTTCGTCAAGGATGAGGAGGTGACGGTGAGCTTCGCGCGCGTTGCCGGTGTGCTGGCCAGTCGCGAGGGCGAGAACCGCTATGGGCAGGGAGATGCGCTGGTGACCGGCTCCAACGGTGACCTATGGAGCGTGTCGCGTGCGCGCTTCGATGCGCGCTACGAGCCCGCCGCCGGGCAGGCCCATGGTGAGGATGGGCCCTACCGTAACAAGCCGCTGCCCGTGCTGGCGCGCCAGGTATCCGTGCCGTTCACGCTGCGGCGCAGCGCCGGCGGAGATCTTCTGCGTGGCAAGGCCGGCGATTGGCTGCTGCAGTATGCCCCCGGAGATTTCGGCATCGTCGACCGGGAGAAATTCGCGCGCGTGTACCGCCGCGCGTGAGCGGACTCCGCCGCCCCGTTACTCCGGCGACAGCAGGCGCTTGATCTTGGCCGAGGACAGCAGTCCGCGCAGGCGCAGCTCGCCCTGCAGATTGCGCTCCATCACCGGAATATGGGTCAGGCCCGTGGCATCGAAGATCCTTTCCACCGATGCCACGGTGGCGCGTTCCAGGTCCTCGACGTTGAGCACGCGCCACTCGCGCAGCGGTAGCATGAGGTCGCGCACCAGCAGCGCGCCACGCTTCACCTTCTGCGACTGCATCAGCCGCATCGGCCGCTCGCCACTGATGTCGTAGGCCGTGATCAGCCCGATCACCAGGTGGCGCTCGGCATCCACCGCGAAGGCGCAGCGCACGCCGGTGTGCTTCATGTGTTCCAGGGCCGCATCGATGGGATCGGTGTCCGCGACGGTGATGGAAGCGCGCTCACGAAAATCCGTCATGACGGTGAGCGCCGGATCCTCGCCGCGGGCGTGCCAGGGATCGGTGCCCGGGATGTGCAGGGCGGGGGAGGCAACGGTACGCAATTGGAGCGAAGGCATGAAACCTCGGCAATGGCGCCAGGGCGCCGCTGTGAACCAGGCCGGATGTTCTCCTCATTATGATCGCCAAATCGCGGCGCGGTTCCCGCTTTGCCCGCGTGCCGGACACTATAATGCCGCGGGACATGCGTAATTCCCTGAAAATGCTGGCCTTCGTCGCCCTTCTTCTGTCGGCGCTCGCGCCGCGGGTGGCGCCCGCAGGGGTACCGGCCGACCCCTGGGCCTTGATCGACGAACAGATCGCCGCGCACCCCGAGGCAACCGGCGTGTACGTGCTGGAGCGGGGCGAGGAGGCGCTGCTCGCGCGAGCCTGGTTCGGAGACAACGCCCGCCGCAGCATCGACATCCAGTACTTCATCTGGAGCGCCGACAACGTCGGTGAGCTCGCCAGCGCCGCCATCCTGCGGGCGGCGCAGCGCGGCGTGCACGTGCGCATCATCGTGGATGACCTCTTGATCGATGCGCCGGACCAGGCGCTGCTCGCCCTGGCGCATCATCCGAACATCGACATCCGCATCTACAATCCGCGCCACTCGGTGGGCACGCGGCTGCCCAAGCGCGTGCTGAACATCGCCACGGACTTCCGCGGCGCGAACCAGCGCATGCACGACAAGACCTTCGCCGTGGACGGGCGCATCGCCATCACCGGCGGCCGCAACATGGCCGATGAATATTTCGATTTCGACCATGCCTATAACTTCCGCGACCGCGACGCGCTGTTGGTGGGCGCGGCCGTGGCGCAGGTGAACGCCAGCTTCGAGCGGTTCTGGCAAAGCCCGTTGACCGTGCCGGTGGAGGAGCTCTTCGACGGCTACGGCCTCATGAAGAAGAACGTGAAGGTGGATTCGGCCGAGGTGCAGGCGGTGTACCGCGAGCTCGAGCGCTACGCGGCGGACGATGCCAACTTCACGCCGGCGATCCGCGCGGCCATCCGCGCCATCCCCGGCGAATTTCCGCGCCTGGCGCAGGAATTGCGCTGGACCCGCGCGCGCTTCCTGAGCGATGTGCCGGGCAAGAACGCTTCGCGCTTTGCGCTGGATGGGGGCGGGCGCACCACCGCGGCGCTCGCCCAGGTGCTGGCTAGCGCGAAATCCGAGGTGCTGATCGAATCTCCCTACCTGGTGCTGTCGAAGCCGGCACTGGCCGCCTTCCGCGCGCTGCGCGAGCGCGGCGTGCGCGTGCGCATCTGCACCAACTCGCTCGCCTCCACCGACAACCTGCAGGCCTTCAGCGGTTATCGCAACCAGCGCGACGAACTGCTCGCGATTGGACTCGAGATCCACGAATACCGTCCCGACCCGCAGGTGCGCAAAGCGGTGATGCAGCGGTACCGGGAGACCCTGCATGAAGCGCCGGTGTTCGCGCTGCACGCGAAGACCCTGGTGGTGGACGAGTCCACCGTGTTCATCGGGACCTACAATCTGGATCCGCGCTCGGAGAATCTCAACACCGAGACCGGCGTGGTGGTGGAGGATGCGGACATCGCCGCGCGCGTGGCCCAGGCCATCCGCACCGACATGCTGCCCGAGAACAGCTGGAACGCCGCCACCGATGCACCCGACTCGCATGCCGCCTTCGGCAAGCGCAGCAAGGTGCGCTTCTGGCAGATGCTGCCCATCAAGCCGCTGTTGTAAGCCGCCGCGTCAGTTCGCGGCGGGCGCGAAATTCTCTCCCAGGTAGCGCGCGACGGCGTCGGCCTCGGCATCCTCGAGCTTGGCGCCCTTTGCGAGCATCAGGTCCACCTGCGCCTGCCATTGCGCGGGCGTGCGCCGTTGCTTCAACACGGTTTCCAGGGAGTGACATTCCGAGCAGGCGCGCTCGAACGCGGTCTTGGCTTCAGCCGGCGTCAACGGCCCGTGGATTGACCTCGAGGCCGCCGCGCTGCCGCCACTGGCCACGGCGGCAGGAGCGGCCACGGTGCCCGGCACGGCAGCGCCGTCGCCCAGCGCGAACGCCATCAGCGTCGCGCCGGGACCGGGCCCGCCCACGGCCACCACCACGTACTGCCGGCCGCCGGCACGGTAGGTCATCGGCGTGGCATTGACGCGCGCCCCGCCGGTGGAATGCCGCCACAATTCCGCGCCGCTGCGCGCGTCGATGGCGTGGAAGGCGGTGTCACCGCCGCCGGCGAACACCAGGCCGCCGGCGGTGACGATGGCGCCCGCGCTGCCCACCGCGCCCAGGGCGGGAGGCAGGGCCACGCCTTGCAGGGCCGGGTGCCCTCGCACCGCCGCGTTGTCACCGAACGGCACCTGCCATTGCATGCGGGCAGCGCCCAGGTCCAGCGCATCGAGGAAGGCATACGGCGGCTTGAGCAACGGAATGCGCCGTTGCAGGAACAGCGAGGCATCGGTGGCATCGTTGGGGCCCACTTCCGGCGCGCTGCCGCTGGCATCGGTGAGGTCGGGATAGATCAACTGCGGATCGTTGTTGACCTTGGCGTACAGCACTCCGGAGGCGGGATCGAATGCGCCGCCGCCCCAGTCTGCGCCGCCGAGCACGCCGGGCCTTGCCAGCGTGCCCTCGCGGCTGGGCGGCGTGAACAGCGGGCCGAGGCGGAGCTTTTCCATCACCGCGAGCGCTTGCGCATGCAGCTCGGGCGTGAGGTCGGTGGCATCCTCGAGCGACACGCCCTGTGGCACCAGCGCCGGCATGGTGGGCGTGACCGGTTGCGTGGGATGCGTCGCTTCTCCCGGCACATCGCTTTGCGGCACCGGCCGTTCCTCGATGGGCCACAGCGGCGTGCCGGTGGCGCGATCGAAGCCGAACACGAAGCCCTGCTTGGTGAGCTGCAACACCGCATCCACGGTGGTGCCGTTGCGCTTCAAGCTGACCAGCATGGGCGCGTGCGGCGCGTCGTAGTCCCACAGCCCGTGATGCACGAGCTGCCGGTGCCAACGGCGCTTGCCGGTGGCGGCGTCCAGGCACACGAGCGAATCCGCATACAGGTTGGCGCCGGGCCGGTTGCCGCCGTAGTAGTCGTTGCTCGGTGTGCTCACCGGCAGGTAGACGAGGCCGCGCGCGCTGTCCACGCTCATCGGCGCCCACACATTGGTGTGGCCGGTGTAGCGGTTGGACTGTCGCTCCCAGGTCTCGCTGCCCGGTTCCCCGCTTCGCGGCACGGTGTGGAAGCTCCACACGCGCCGGCCGGTGCGCAGGTCGTAGGCGCGCACATCGCCCGGCGGATCGTGGCGGTAGATGAGCTTGTCCGCCACGCCATTGCCCACGATGACCAGGTTCTTGTACACCACGGGCGGTGAGGTGTTGGTGTAGTGACGCGGATTCACGGGCCAGGCCAGGCCCTGCAACAGGTCCACGGCACCCGCGGCGCCGAAGCCCTTCACGGGTTGTCCGGTGGCCGCATCCAGTTGGATGAGCCGATGGCGTGTCGCGAGCAACAGGCGCAGGCGGCCATTGCGCGGGTCGCGCCACGCGGCCAGGCCGCGGTGCACGAAGCCCGTGCCATTGGGCGGCTGGCCATCCTCGTAGGCGCGCGGATCGTACGACCAATGCTCGAGCCCCGTGGTGGGATCCAGGGCGACCACCCGGTTGTACGGTGTGGTCAAGTACATCGTGCCGCCGATCACCAACGGCGTGGTCTCGAACATGCCGGGAGATGCGCCGTGCGCCGGCAACGGGTTCTCGCCCGTCACCCAGCTCCAGGCCGGCACGAGCCGCGCCACATTGGCCGCGTTGATGTCGGCCAGCGGCGAGTATTGCGAGGCGCCGGCATCGCCGCCGCGGAAAGCCCAGTCGACGTCGGCCGGCGCGGCCGCCACGCTCGCGGCCAACCCCAACCAGAGGGACGACAGCAGGCCGCTTGCGCAACGCCCTCGAACCCTGACAATCTGCGCTGGCTTCATCGACAAGACCCCATAGCCCATGACCGCCGACATTATCCATGACACCGACCCTTTGCAGTGGATCGACGTCCACGCGCGCGAGCGCCCTGCCGCGCCGTTCCTGTCCACCGTGGTCGGCGGGGTCGTCAGTTATGCGGAACTCGACCTGATCACGCGCCGCGTGGTTGCCGCCCTGCGCGGACTGGGCGTGGCCAAGGGGGATCGCGTCTGCGTGGCGGTGGAGAAGTCCGTCGAGGCCGTGTTCGTGTACATCGCCTGCCTGCGCATGGGTGCGGTGTACATGCCCTTGAACACCGCCTACACCACGGCGGAGTTGGAGTATTTCCTGGGGGATGCGCGCCCGCGGCTGCTGCTGATCGCGCCCGCGGCGGCGCACGCCGCGCTGCGGGAGGCCGCCGGCCGCAGCGACACGCTGGTACACACCCTCGATGCGGAGGGTGCCGGCAGTTTCGCCGATTGGATGCAGACCTTCGGTCCCGATGCGCTGGATGTGGAGCTGCTGGGCACGGATCTCGCCGCGCTGGTGTACACCTCGGGCACCACCGGCCGCTCCAAGGGCGCGATGATCACCCGCGCCAACCTGGCGGCCGGTTCGCGCGCGCTGGTCGCGGCCTGGGAGTTCCGCGCCGAGGACGTGCTGCTGCACGTGCTGCCGCTGTTTCACGTGCACGGCCTGTTCATGGCCTTGAACACGGTGTTGGCGGCGGGCGCATCCATGCTGTTCGTGAATCGCTTCGACGCGCGGGAAACATGGGCCCTGTTGCCGCGCGCCACGGTGTTCATGGGCGTGCCCACGCATTACACCCGCCTGCTGGCGCTGCCCGAATTCGGCAAGCTGCCGCTGCGGCTGTTCATCTCCGGCTCCGCGCCGCTGTTGGCCGAGACGCATCGCGAGTTCGAGGCCCGCACCGGCCATCGCATTCTCGAGCGCTACGGCATGACCGAGACGCAGGTGCTCGCGTCCAATCCGTTGCACGGCGTCCGCAAACCGGGATCGGTGGGGCCGCCGCTGCCCGGCGTGACCATGCGAATCGTGCCGCTGTCGGGCGAGGATGCGGCCGATGCGGCCGGCATGATCGAAGTGCACGGCCCGGCCGTATTCCGTGGCTATTGGAATTCGCCCGAGAAAACGGCGGCGGACCTGCGTGCCGACGGCTTCTTCATCACCGGCGATGTGGGCCGCTTCGATGCCGACGGCTACCTGTTCATCGTCGGCCGCGCCAAGGACCTCATCATCAGCGGCGGCTACAACGTCTATCCGGTCGAGGTGGAAGAGGCCATCGATGCGCTGCCCGGGGTGATCGAGAGCGCCGTCATCGGCGTGCCGCATCCGGATTTCGGGGAGGGCGTCACCGCGGTGGTGGCGACCAAGCTGCCGCTGGAGGAGGTCGCGACGATCGCGCAGCTCAAGCAGCGCCTGGCCAATTACAAAATCCCCAAGCGCGTGCTGTTCGTGGCGGAACTGCCGCGCAATGCCATGGGCAAGGTACAGAAGGCCGCGCTGCGCGCCCAGCACGCCGAGCTGTATCGCTGATGCCGCATTCACCCAGCCCTGCCTTGAGCCCGCTCGACTGGCAGCCCGTGGCCTCGGGCCAGGCGTCGCTAAAACTGCAGGCGGTGGCCGCCGGGGCCTCGAGCGCGCTGCGCATGGACTACGACTTCAAGGGCGGCAAGGGATTCGTGGTGGCGCGACAAACCTGCCGCCGCGCCATGCCTTCCGACTATGCGCTGCGCCTGCGATTGCGCGGCGCGGGGGCGGTGAACGACCTGGAAATCAAGCTGGTCGATGCCTCGGGCCTGAACGTCTGGCGCCGCGTCTACAAGGACATGACGCTGCCGGCGCGCTGGCGCCAATTCGAGATCGCGAGCCACGAGATGGAGTTCGCGTGGGGACCCGGCGGCGGTGAGCGCATGCTCGAACTGGGCGCGGTGGAGATCGCCTGGGTGGCCGGCGAGGGCGGCAGCGGGAGCCTCTGCATCGCGGACTTCACCCTCGAGGACCGCACGCCGGCGCAGCCGCGGGCCCGCGCCTCCAGCGCGCAGCCGGGCGCGGCCGCCTCGCAAGCACTGCAGGGCGCGGGCTGGAAGCCGCGGCCCTCGGATGTGGAGCCGTGGATCGTCATCGATGCGGTGCGGTCGCGGTTGCTGGGCGGGTTGATCATCGATTGGCTGGAACAGGCGCCGGCCAGCGGCTTTCGCCTGCTGCAATCGGGCAGCGGGCGGCGCTGGACCACGGTGTATCGCGCGCAAAGTGCCGGGGGCCGGCGCAGCTACGTGCACCTGCCGAACCTGCGCACACGCTATCTGCGCCTGGAGCTCGATGAGCCCTGCGCGGGCGCGAAGCTTGCGCTCCAGCCTTTCGATTTTTCGCGCACCATCGATGTCTTCTGGCACGGCATCGCGCAGCGCGAGCCGCGCGGCTGGCTGCCGCGTTGGCTGTGCCGCGAACAAAGCCTGTGGACGCCCAGCGGCATTCCCGATGGCCGGCAATGCGCGCTCATCAACGAAGACGGCTTGGTGGAGCCGTTCCCCGGCAGCTTCACGCTCGAACCCATGTTGTTCATCGCCGGCCGCCTGATCACCTGGGCGGATGTGGCGGCGCGGCAAGAGCTGCGCGATGGCTGGATGCCCGTGCCCGCCGTGGTGTGGGAGACGCCCGCGTGGCAATTGCGAATCGAATGCGAAACCGATGCCGGCGGCGCACCGCAGGTTCGCTATTCGTTGCTCAATGCCGGCAAGAAGGATCTCGCGGCGCGCCTGTTCGTGCTGGTGCGCCCCTTCCAGGTGACACCGCCCTGGCAGCATTTCCGCGGCATCGGCGGTGTGCGCACCATCCATGGCCTCGCGTTTCGCGGCGGCGAGCTGCGGGTGGACGAGGTGCGGCTGCAGCCGTCGGTAGAGCCCGATGGCTTCGGCGCCGCGCGCTTCGATGACGGCTTGCTCGCCGCACAGCTCAGTGGTGGGTTGCTGCCGCCCAAGTCGGCGGTGCGTGATGACGGCGGCTTCGCCAGCGGCGCATTGGCGTTCGATTGGATGCTGGCGCCGGGTACCTCGGCCGACGTGTCACTGCAACCGGCCGCCGCCGCGCGGCGCCCGTTCGTGCCGGTGGATTGGGCCGCGTGGCTCCCGCGCTCGCAGTGGTCCGCCGCGGGTGGCGGTGAGGTGGCTATCGCAGCTGCCCTGACCGCGGCTGCGCAGGTGCTGGTGACGCGCGATGGGCCGGCGCTGCAGCCCGGTCCGCGCCGTTACACGCGCTCGTGGATCCGTGATGGCGCCATGATGAGCGCAGCGCTCCTGCGCGTGGGCTGCCAGCAGGCAGTACGCGAATTCATCCAATGGTATGCCCCCTTCCAACGCGAGGACGGCTTCGTGCCCTGTTGCGTCGACCGCCAAGGCGTGGACTGGCTGGTGGAGCACGACAGCCACGGCCAGCTGATCGCGCTGATCGCCGATTACCATGCCTTCAGCGGTGATGAGGCGCTGCTGCGCCAGCAGTGGCCACGCATCGAGAAGGCGGCAGCCTGCATCGAGGCGCTGCTCGATGACACCGGCCTGTTGCCCATCTCGGCCAGCCACGAGGGGTACCTCGCGCAGCCCGTGCATTCGTATTGGGATGATTTCTGGGCCTTGCGGGCCTTCCGCGATGCGGCGGCGATGGCGCGCCATTTGAAGACTGAGCGCAAGGCCGCGCATTACGATGAGCTCGCCGCACGCCTGTCCGGGGCGCTGCGCCAGTCGGTGGCGCAGACCTGTCGCGAGCACTCGCTGGACTTCCTGCCCGGCAGCGTCGAGTGGGCGGATTTCGATCCCACCGCCACCGCCAATGCGATCGCACTGTTGGACGTGCCGGCCGGATTGCCGCGCGCGTTGGTGGAGCGCACCTTCGATATGTACATGCAGGAGTGGCGCCGCAAGCGCAGCGGCGAGGTGCCCTCGACCAACTACACGGCCTATGAGATCCGCATCATCGCGGCGCTGGTGCGCCTGGGCCGGCGGGCGGACGCGCTCGAGCTGCTGCGGTTCTTCCTGGCCGAGCGCCGGCCGCTGGCGTGGAATCAATGGCCGGAGATCACCTGGAAGGATGCACGCGCACCGGCGCATGTGGGCGATGTGCCGCATACCTGGATCGCCGCGGAGTACGTGCTGGCGCTGCGCACGCTGTTCGCCTATGAGCGCGAGGCGGACCGCACGCTGGTGGTCGGCGCGGGATTGGATGCGGGGTGGCTCGAAGGAGAGGGCGTGCGCGTGCGGGCCATGCCTACGCGGTTTGGCTCATTGAGTTACGAGCTGCGCAAGGTCGATCCGCACACGCTCCTGTTTCGCATGCAAGACGGCGCGCACGCTAATGTCGAGTTGTTGCCGCCGCTGCCCGGCAATATCGGCGCCGTGCGCCGCAATGGCGCGGCGGTGGCGGGATTCTCCGCCCGCAGCCTGGTCATTGCGGTCGGCGCTGGTGAGTGGCTGATCGAGACTGCTCGCGATACAGTGCCCACGATCGATCGATGACGTAGGCGTGGATCGCGTCCGCCTCCGCCGCGGTAAGCGCGCGGCGCGCCGGCGTGGTGGAGCTCTCGCCGAATGCGAGCATGCCTTTGTCCCGGCGCGCGCCGGCCAGCACGATGGCATACCAGTCGCGATGCGCCTCTGGCGTCATGTAGCGCAGGTCGGGAACGCCGCCGTCGAGCGCACGCCGGCCCGCGCCGTCGAATTTCGGCGAATGACAATCCGAGCAGCCTTGCTCGTCGGCCAGTTCCTCGCCGTGCTTCACCTGCGCCGCGGTGAAGGTCTGCTCCGGCGGCTTGGGCACCGCCGGTATGTGGATCTGCGGCTGCGGGAAGGGCTGCTGGCCGCCGAGCTTGAAGGCGAGCAGCCGCGAGGGGCCGTACTTCGAGGTGGGCGTGACCATCATGGTGGACGGCGACCATAGGCGGAAAGCACTGCCCCAGCCCACCGGCACCACCACGTATTGCTCGCCTTTCAGCTCGTAGGTGATGGGCACGGCATTCACGGCCGAGCGCGTCTGCACCGACCAGAGCTTCCTGCCATCATCCGCCGCATAGGCGGCGAATTCGCCGGTGCCCTGGCCCTGGAACACGAGGTTGCCGGCGGTGGAGAGGACACCGCCATTGATGATGATGGGATGCTCCACGCTCCAGCGCGCGGATTGGGTGGCCGGGTCCCAGGCCAACAGCCGGCCCACCATGGGCAGTGCATCGGGAGATGGCGGCGGGCCGCGCCGCCGGTCCATGATGGGCACATAGGTGAGGTGCGTGACGGGGTTGTAGCTCATCGGCCACCAATTGCGCACGCCGAAGCAATTGCCCTTGCAGTCCTCCACGCCGTTGACGACCACGCCGGGGTAATCCATGCGCGCCCCCGTCCATTCCTGCTTCACCAACGGCTGTTGGCTGATGAGCTCGCCGGTCGCGGCATCCAGCACATAGTAGGTGCCGTTGCGGCCGGCGCTCATGGCCACGTGCCGGGTGCGGCCTGCGATGGGCAGGTCTGCGATGACGATGTGGAAATTCTCGGTCTGTCGCTCAGGCGTGCTGGTCTGGTAATGCCAGGCGTATTCGCCGGTGTCCGCATGCACGGCGATGAGGCTCCCGGAGAACAGCTTCGCGCCGCCGCCCGTGACCTGGCCATCCGCGCCGCCGCCGCGGAAAGCCTTGGACGTGCCGAACAGCAACAGGCCGGTCTTGGCATCGTAGGTGATGGGATCCCACACCGCGCCGCCGCCTTGTTGCCACCATTGCGGCCCGCTCCAGGTCTTGGCCGCCATTTCCAATGCCTTGCTCTCCAAGCCCTTGGAAGGATCGCCGGGCACCGTCCAGAAACGCCACAGCTCCTTGCCGGTGTGGGCATCGAAGGCGGCGATGGAGCCGCGCACTTGTTCATCCGAGCCGCTGTAGCCGATGAACACCTTGCCGACGGCCACGCGCGGCGCACCGGAAATCCCGTTCAAGCGCGGATCGATCACCGCCGCGGACCACAGCTCGTGGCCGTTGGCCGCATCGATGGCCACGAGCCTGCCATCGCCGGTGCCCACGTACACCTTGCCTTCCCACACGGCCACGCCGCGATTCACGCGTGACACCGAGGAGCTGCCGGTGGACAGGTCCAGGCGCACATGCGGATCGAAGCTCCACAGGATCTTGCCGCTGGCGGCATCCACGGCGCGCACGATGGAGCGGGGCGCGCTCACGTACAGGATGCCATCCACCTCGAGCGGCTCGGCCGCCTGGCCCATCGGGTCGTCCATCTCGGCGATCCACGCGAGGCCCAGCCGGCCGACATTGCGGGAATCGATGTGCTTGAGCGGGCTGAACTGCTGTTGATCGAAGCCGCCGCCCTTGACCAGCCAGTCCTTGCCCGGAGATTCGGCGGCGACGCGCGCGGCATCCACCGCGCCCGGCGCCGGGCGCGCCGGCGAGGCCGCTGCCGCGGCAGTCGTGGCGAGCGTGGCTGTGCCGAGCGCAAATGGGAGGAGAGCAGAGCGGCGGAGCAGGGCGTTCAGCATGGAATCAACCTTCGAGCAGTTGGCCGTGCTCATCATCTTACCGTCCAGGCGTCTTTGACATCTGATGTTTGATGCAATAGCATCAATTCATGCGGACGACCTTGGACATCCACGACGACGTATTGCTTGCGGCCAAGGAACGTGCCCGGCGTGAAAGCAAAACTCTGGGCGACATGATCTCAGACCTGGCGCGCGCTGCCTTGACGGCGGAACCGGCACCGGTGCCGGGCGTCCGCGAGCCAAAAGCTGTTTACGGTTTCAAGCCATTTCCGCGGCGGGGCGGCGTCGTCACCAATGATTTGATCGACAAATTGCTCGACGACGTTCCTTAAGATTCGCAATACGCCGTGCGTTCGCTTCTCGACGTGAACGTTCTCATCGCGCTGCTCGATGCTGACCACGTTTCACACTCCATCGCTACGTCCTGGATTCGCCGTCACGGGCAAGAAGGCTGGGCGTCCTGCCCGCTCACGCAAAATGGATGCGTTCGGGTCATGTCTCATTCCGCCTATCCAAACGCGTTGCCTGTGCAAACGGTCATCAGCCAGTTGAACGACGCATGCTCCCAATCAGCGCATGAATTTTGGCCCGACGAAATCAGCCTGTTGGATCACAAGCGAATCAACCCTCGTGTCTTGCTGACATCCGCCCGGGTAACCGATACCTATCTGCTCGCCCTCGCGGTCCATCGGCGAGCGCGGCTGGTTACCTTCGACCGAGGTATCCTGCAGGCGGCCGTGCGCGGAGCCGCGACACAACACCTGCTGATCCTATAGTTCGCTACACCGCCGCCGGCTGACTCGGGTGCTTGGGATCATGGTGCCGGTGGCGTTCGCGCTTGCGCACCAGGCGCCGGATGGTGGGATCCTTCACCAGGTGCAGGGTGCGCGTGCAGGTCATTCCTTGCACCGGCGCGCGGCCGATGCAGATCACGCCCGTCATCTTCAATTCGTGGTTGAACACATCCACCACGCGCGCGCGCGTGTCGGCATCCAGCGAGTCCATGACCTCATCGATCAGCACCCAGGCCGGCGCATGCAACACCACGCGCGCGAAGGCCAGTGCCTGCTGCTCGTCCATGCTCAATTCCTGGTTCCAGCGGCGCGCCTGGTCCAACATGGGAGACAGGCGCCGCAGGCCGACGCGGCGCAACGCGTCCATCATGGCGCGTTCCTCGAAGCGCGCCACCTTCAACGGATAGGCGAGGATCTCGCGCAGCGTGCCGGGCGGCAGGTAGGCGATGCGCGGCACGAAGAACGTGGATTCCCCCGGCGGGCGCTTGATGCGTCCCGCGCCCCAGGGCCATAGCCCCGCCATGGCGCGAAACAGCAGCGTCTTGCCAGCGCCGGTGTCCCCCACCACCAGCACCCGCTCACCGGCATGGATCTGCACGCTGGTCTCTTCCAGCATGGTGCAGCCGGCGGGTGAGGCGATCTCCAGGTGCTCGATGCTGATGCTGCCGGGCTCGCCGTCCTCGAAGGCGATGTTGCTCTCCACGTCGTACAGCGCATCGGTGGTGAGCACGGCACGGCGGAAGTTGGCGACGCGCAGCAAGGTGGCGCGCCAGTCGGCGATGGCGCTGAAGTTGTCGACGAACCAGCGCAGCGAGGACTGCACCTGGGTGAAGCCGCCGGCCGCCATCATGAGGCCCCCCAGCGACAGTCGGCCCGCAAAGTACATGGGCGCGGCCACCAGGATGGGCGCGACGATGGTGAACCAGCCATAGCCGGCGGTGACCCAGGTGAGATTGGTCAGGCCGGTCACCAGGCGCCGCACGGCGGCGAACACCGCGTCCAGGTCGAGCTTGATGCGGCGTGCCTCGTCGGCCTCGCCGCCGGCCAATGCCACCGCATCGATGTGCTCGTTCACGCGCACCAGCGAAAAGCGCAGGTCCGCCTCGCGTGCGTATCGCTCGGCGTTGCGCTTGATCAGGCTCCTGCCCACCCAGTAGCTCAAGGCCGAGGCCGAGCCGGCGTACACCAGCGCGGCCCACACCATGTAGCCCGGGATGGCGAGGACATGGCCGTTGAACACCACCGAGAAGCCGTCCGAGATCACCCACAGCACGCTGACGAAGGTGCCGAGCAGGATGGAGGACTGCAGCAGCCCGATGCCGAGGTCGGCCGACAGTTCGGTGAGATGGCGCGCATCCTCGTGCATGCGCTGGTCGGGATTCATGCCGATGGCGCCGGCGCTGGCGAGCCGGAAGGCGCGCTTGGGCTGCAGCCACAGGTCGACCAGGTCATGCGCCAGCCCCTCGCGCAGCTTCAGTTTCAGCATCTCCCCCAGCCAGCGCTGCGCCACGTTCAACACCAGGAGCGTGCCGGCGATGACGCCGAACACGCCGAGCTGATGCAGGAAGCCGTCCAGGTCCTGGCGCGCCAGCGCATCGTAGAAGGGCTTGTTCCAGCTGTTTAGGCGCGTCTGCCCGTAGGCGACCCCGGCGATCATCAGCACCAGCGCCGCGGCGATCGCGAACAGCGAGTTGCGCACCGGCGATTGCAGCAGGGCCGTGAACATCATGCGCATCTGCGGGATCAGCCCGGCATTGGCCGACTCTTCGAATTCGCCGCCGTCGTCGCGGATGGAAGGGGAGGAATCAGTCATGATCGACAGGTGCTCCGCGGTCGGTTTTCATGTCAGCCCCGGCGCTGGGGTAAGCTTTCGCCAGAGGTGTAACGGCATGATACTTGGAATGCGCTTGGCCAGCCCCTCCGGCGGCCGCCGGACCGCATCGACCCTGCGCGCCGCGCTGCGCATGCGGCGTGTGGGCGCATGAACCGGATCGATCGCCTCATCCGCCGCATGACGCTGGCGGAGAAGCTCGGCCAGATGACGATGACGGCCGCGGGCCATGCGGTGACCGGGCCCATCATCGTGGGTGATTCCACCGAGGGCATCCGCTCCGGGGCCATCGGCAATCTCCTGAATCTGGTCGGCGCGCGGCACGTGCATGAGATGCAGCGCATTGCCGTGGAGGAATCGCGCCTGGGCATTCCGCTGCTCATCGGCTTCGACGTCATCCACGGCCATCGCATTCAATTTCCGATCCCTTTGGGCGAAGCGGCGCTGTTCGATCCGCACACCTGGGAGCTGACCGCGCGCGAGGCGGCGCGCGAGGCGGCGGCCGATGGCCTGGCCATGACCTTCGCGCCCATGCTGGATGTGTCGCGCGACCCGCGTTGGGGGCGCAGCGCCGAGGGACCGGGCGAGGATCCTTGGGTCGGGGCGCGCATGGCCATCGCCAAGGTGCGCGGATTCCAGGGCGCGCGGCTCTCGCATCCGCAGTCGCTCGCGGCCGTGGCCAAGCATTACTGCGCCTACGCGCCGGTGACCGCCGGCCGCGACTACGCCTCGGTGGACATCTCCGAGCGCACGCTGCGTGAGGTGCACCTGCCGCCGTTCGAGGCGGCGGTGCGCGCGGGTGCGGTGGCGGTGATGCCGGCCTTCACCGACCTCGCCGGCGTGCCGCTCACGGCGCACCAGCATCTGCTGCGCAGCGTGCTGCGCGGCGAATTCGGGTTCAATGGCGTGCTCATCAGCGATTACAACGCCATCGGCGAACTGCAGCGGCATGGCGTGGCGGCGGATCTGGCCGAGGCCGCCGCCCTGGCGCTCGATGCCGGCGTCGACATCGACATGATGGCGGATGCCTACCGCCGCGGCCTGCCGGTGGCGTTGCAAAGGGGCCTCGTGCGCATGCGCGACATCGACACCGCGGTGCGCCGCGTGCTGCGCCTGAAGGAGCGGCTGGGATTGTTCGCCGACCCGTATCGGCGCGGCGCCGGCCGCGAGCCCGCGGCAGTCGTGCGCCGCCGCCGCCGCCTGGCGCGTGAGGTCGCCGGGCGCTCGCTGGTGATGTTCAAGAATGCGGGCGAGGTGCTGCCGCTGCCGGCGGACGTGCGCCGCATCGCGCTCATCGGGCCGCTGGCGGACGCCGGCGCGGAGATGCGCGGTCCGTGGTGGGGAGCGGCGCCGCTCGATGGCCATGCCAGCGTGCTCGACGGCCTGCGCGCGGCGCTGCCTGAGGCCGGTCTCGAGCATGCCGCCGGCGTCAGCATCGACGGCGGCGATAGGGCCGGTATCGAGGATGCCGTGCGCGCCTGTGAGCGCGCGGATGTCATCGTGATGTGCCTGGGAGAGTCGGTGGCGATGAGCGGCGAGGCCGCCTGCCGCACCGACCTGGACGTGCCCGGCCGTCAGCATGAATTGGGGAACGCGGTCATCGAGCGCGCCCGCGAACTGGGCAAACCGGTGATCACCGTGTTGTTCTCCGGCCGGCCGCTGGCCGTTCCCTGGCTGGTGGAGGGCTCGGATGCCTTCATCGCCGCCTGGTTTCCCGGCAGTGAAGCCGGCCATGCGATCGCCGATGTGCTCACCGGGCGCCGCTCCCCCAGCGGCCGCACGCCCATGAGTTGGCCGCGTCATGCGGGGCAGGTGCCGGTGTTCTACGCCCAGCGCCCCAGCGGCCGCCCCGCCAACCCGGCGGACGGCTACACCAGCAAGTACCTGGATTCGCCCAACGAACCGCTGTTCGTATTCGGTGAGGGAATCTCCTATAGCCGCTTTGAGCTGTCCAACCTGCGGGTGACGCCGCGCCGCGCTCGTCCATCCTCCGTGTTGCGGGTGCAGGTGGAATTACGCAATGCGGGAAATCATGCGGCCACCGAAACCGTGTTCCTGTTCGTGCGCGATCCGCTCGCCAGCGTGGCGCGCCCGCTGCTGGAATTGAAGGGCGTCACCCAGGCGCGCCTGCGGCCGGGGGAGCGCCGCACCCTGCGCATGCGCCTGCCGGTGCACGAGTTGCGTTTCCTTGGCCCCGGCCTTGATCTCGTGCACGAGCCCGGCGATGTCGAGATCCTGGTCGGACCTCGTGCCGACCGTGCATCGCTCCTGTCCTTCACGGTGCAATTGCTGCCGCCTGCGTCACGGAATTGAGCGCATCGTCCCGGCGAGAATGGCGGCATGGTCGGCCATGTCACCAAGCTGTTCGTCGTCGGCGCCATCGTCTGGGGGTCCTGGACGCGCATCGCCGAGCGTCCGCTGCATCCGGCGGATGGTGAAATCGCACCCGCGGAGCCGCGCCAATGGGAAGTCGAAGCCGGCGAGGCGGTGAAGCTCGGACGCTGGACGCTGACGCCGCGGGCGCATTACGAGGTAACGGCGCGCATCTTGAGCCGCGAAGACTACCGCTTCGACACCCTCTCCGATCTCATTCCCGAGGACCTGGCCCTCGGCTGGGGCCCCATGTCCGACAATCGCGTGCTCGGTCAGGTGGAGATTTCCCAATCGGGCCGCTTCTATTTCTGGAAGCTGCCGCAGGACAGCGCCGTCGACATGGCTGCGGTGGCGTTGCACAGCGCCAATACGCATGTGATTCCCAACGACGGCCCGGTGGCGCGGCAATTGGCCGGCTTGCGTGTCGGGCAGGTGGTGCGCCTGAGCGGCGACCTGGTCGACGGCACGCGCGAGGACGGCCGCTGGATCAAATCCTCGCTGGTGCGCAATGACACGGGCCCCGGCGCCTGCGAAGTATTGCTGGTCCGGAGCGTGCAGTTGATGCCCTGAACCGGCACGGTTCATACTCTACGCCCGCAACTTTCCGCTGGCGTCATCATGCCCTGGCTCGAACCCGTTCGTCTGCGCAGTCACCTCGTCGATCTTGCGCCCCTGTCCCTCGATCATCACGACGATCTGCGTGAAGCCGTCCGCGACGGCGAACTGTGGAAGCTGTGGTACACCACGATCCCCAGCCCGGAAGACATGCGCGCGGAAATCCAACGCCGGCTGGATCTTCAAGCCCAGGGCAGCATGCTGCCCTTCGCCGTCATCGACAATGCCGACGGCCGAGCCTGCGGCATGACCACGTACATGCATGTGGACGCCGCCAACAAGCGAGTGGAAATCGGCTCCACCTGGTACCGGCAGCGCGTGCAGCGCACGCCGCTCAACACCCAGTGCAAGCTCCTGCTGCTGTCGCACGCCTTCGACGTGCTGGATTGCCTGGCCGTGGAGTTCCGCACGCATTTCTTCAATTCCGCCAGCCGCCGCGCCATCGAGCGCCTGGGTGCGCGCCTCGACGGCATCCTGCGCCATCACATGCGCATGCCGGATGGCACCTTGCGCGATACGGCCGTGTACAGCATCACGGCACCGGAGTGGCCCACGGTGCGGGCGCACCTGAACTGGCAGTTGGCGCGCCCGCGCTGACCCCGGGGACTTTCGGTCCGGGCCGTTGGTGCGGGCCGTTGGTCCAAACCGTCGGTCTGCACCGTTGGTGCGCACCGTGGGTGCGCCGCGCCGGTGCGTCCCGGCGGGCTCCCGCCGCCACGATCCGCGCGCATTGCCGCCATGAACTTGCCAGAATCGGCTTGGATACTTCTCGCAGCGGGGGGGTAATTTAAGGGAGTGCGAACGTGAATCGACTGCGGATGGCGGGTGTCGGGTGTGTGTTGGCCGTGGCGGCGTGGACGACCGGCGCGCTGTCGAGTGCAGCCGCGGGCGCACCCGCGGCTGCGGATTCGGGAACCGCTCCCACCGCGACGGCCGTTGCGGCCGCGGCGCCACCCGCCCCCGCCTTGCGCATCGAGCAGTTCTCCCCGCAAGGCCGTGTCAAGGGCGTGCGCCAGGTCACGGTGCGATTCAACCTGCCGGTGACGGCGCTGGGCGATCCGCGATTGCCGGATCCCATGAGCGTGGATTGCGCCGCGCCGGGCAAGGGCCGCTGGGCGGATGGCCGCAACTGGGTGTACGACTTCGACGAGGACCTGCCGGCCGGCGTGCGCTGCCGCTTCACGCCCGTGAAGCACTTGAAGTCGCTGGGCGGCGCGGCGCTGAGCGGCGCGCGCAGCTATGGTTTCGATACCGGGGGTCCGGCGGTGATCGACTCCCTGCCCAGCGAAGGCTGGGCCACGCTCGATGAAGAACAGGTGTTCCTGTTCAAGTTGGACGCACCGGCCACCATCGCCTCCATCGAGGCGCATGCGGGCTGCCTGGTCGATGGCATCGGCGAGCGCATTCCGGTGCGGGTGCTGCAGGGTGCGGAGCGCGATGCGGTGCTGCGCGAGCGCGCCGCGCTGGGCTACGACTATTTCAACCTCTTGTGGAAGGATGGCCGCAGTTCGGGCGCGCGCGTGCGCAACCGCGCCTTCGAGAGGGCCGAGGATCAACTGACCTTGCTGCGCTGCCAGCGGCGCCTGCCGCCCGGTGCCGGCCTGCGCGTGATCTGGGGCAAGGGCATCAGCACGCCTTCCGGCCTGACCACCGCCTCGGACCAGGCGCTGGCCTTCCAGGTGCGCGGCGCGTTCGTTGCGCAGGCCGAATGCACGCGCGTCAATCCGCGCGCCGGCTGCGTGCCCATGCAGCCCATCGAGGTGAACTTCACCGCGCCGGTGCCGCGGGCGCTGGCCATGGGCGTGCGCTTGCGGACCCCCGACGGCAAGGTGTTCAAGCCCGAGGCCACGGCGTCCGCGCAGGTGCCGACGCTCGAAGGGGTGACCTTCAAGGCGCCTTTCCCCGATGACACGACGTTGACGGTGCTGCTGCCGGAGCATTTCGTCGATGATGCGGGCCGGCCGTTGGAAAATGCGGTGCGCTTCCCGTTGGCCTTGCGCGTGGACGAGTATCCTGCGCTCGCCAAGTTCGCCGCTACCTTCGGTGTGCTGGAAGCGCGCGAGGGCGGCATCCTGCCCGTGACTCTGCGCAATCTCGAGCCGCAGGTCGCCGCGCGCAGCACGGCCCTGCCCGCCAGGCTCCTGAAGCTCACCGCCGATCCGGCCGCCGTCGCGCAGTGGTTGCGGCGCATCCAGGAAGTGAACCAGCCGCAGGGCGATTGGGTCGAGGCTTCGATGCCCGCGGCCGGCGAGGGAAGCGGGCGCGTATGGCGCGAGCGCACCGGCACGCAATCGGTGTTCGGCAGTAGCGATGCCACGCGCGCCTTCAGCATCGACAAGCCCGCGGGTGGCAAGCCCGCCGAAGTCATCGGCATTCCGTTGAAGGACCCGGGCTTCTACGTGGTCGAGTTGGAAAGCCGCCGCCTGGGCGCCGCGCTCCTGGGCCGCGACGAGGTCCGCTACGTCAACACGGCTGCACTGGTCACCAATCTGGCCGTGCATTTCCAGTGGGGACGGGAGAGTTCGCGCGTGTGGGTGACGGCGCTCGATTCCGGCGCGCCCGTGCCCGATGCGGACGTGTCGATCATCGATTATTGCTCCGGCGAGCCGTTGTGGACAGGACGCACCGGGCGCGACGGCGTGGCGGCGGTGGAACAGGGCTTGGGCGACACCACGGGCGGTGATGGTTGCTATCCGTATTCGCCACCGCCGCGGCTGGTGGCCGTGAAGAAGGGCAATGACTTCAGCTTCACGCACTCGGGCTGGGGACAGGGGATCGACCCGTACCAGTTCAGCCTGCCGGTGGGCAATGACTACGCCGCGGACCTGTACCACAGCGTGCTCGACCGGCCGCTGTTTCGCGCCGGCGAGACCGTGTCGATGAAGCACTTCCTGCGCCGCCACCGCCTGGCGCGGATCGCCGTGCAGGAAGGCCTGCCCGCCACGCGCAAGCTCGTCATCGCGCACCAGGGCAGCGGCAACCGCTATGAGCTGCCGCTGTCCTTCGGCGCGGATGGCGTCGCCGACTCGCAATGGAAGATTCCGGCGGAGGCCAAGCTCGGCGATTACAGCGTGAGCATCACCGACGCGCAGGGGCGGGAGCGGCAGAGCGGCCGCTTCAAGGTGGAGCAGTTCCGGCTGCCCACGATGCGCGGCAGCGTGGAAGGACCCGCCGCGCCGCAGGTGCGGCCCAAACAGCTGACATTGAACCTGCATGTCGCCTACCTGTCGGGCGGCGGCGCCGCCGGGCTGCCGGTCAAGGTGCGCACGCTGGTGGAGCCGCAGGCGCTGCAATTTCCCGGCTACGAGGATTATCAATTCGGAGGCGCGCCCGTCACCGAGGGCACGGTGTCCGGGGGCGGCACCCCCATGGACTACGATTTCGATGCCGGCCCCGCGCCCGACAACCAGCGTACGCAGGTGACGGCCGTCAACCTGGACGCCTCCGGCTCCGCCCGCTTGACGCTGCCATCGCTCCCCGCGGTGAGCGGGCCGTCGCGGCTCATCGCCGAGATGGAGTACGCAGATGCAAATGGCGAATTGCTCACCAGCAGCGCGCGCGTGCGCTTGCTGCCCTCCGCGCTGACGCTGGGAATCCGCCGCGAAGGCTGGGCCGCCAGCAGCGAGCAGATGCGCTTTCGTGTGCTCGCCCTGGGCGTCGATGCCAAGCCGCGGGCGGACCAGGCGGTCAACGTGTCGCTGTATCAATCCAGCGCCTATTCCTACCGTAAGCGCCTCATCGGCGGCTTCTACGCCTACGAGACGACGACGGAGACGAAGAAGCTGCCCGTCACCTGCGCGGGGCGCACCAATGCGCAAGGGATACTGCTGTGCGACGTCGCGCCCGGCGTATCGGGCGAGGTACTGGTGCGTGCCGAAGCCCGCGACGCACAGGGCGAGACGGCAGGCGCCACGGCGTCGATCTGGGCCGCGGGCAAGGACGATTGGTGGTTCGGCGGCACCTCCGGTGACCGCATGGACGTGCTCCCCGAGAAGAAGGAGTATGAGGCCGGCGAGACCGCGCGTTTCCAGGTGCGCATGCCGTTCCGCGCGGCCACCGCGCTCGTCAGCGTGGAGCGCGAAGGCGTGCTGTCGAGCTTCGTCACCAAGCTCAAGGGCCAGGCGCCCACGATCGAGGTGCCCATCGGTGCTGGCTACGCGCCCAATGTGTTCGTCTCGGTGCTGGCGGTGCGTGGCCGGATTGCGCATCCCGAGGGGCGCAAGTTGAGCCGGGATGAAGAGGTCACGGCGCTGGTGGACCTGAACAAGCCCGCCTACCGGCTCGGCATCGCGCAGATCAAGGTGGGCTGGAAGCCGCATCGGCTCGACGTCGAGGTCACGCCCGAGCGCAGCACCTACAAGGTGCGCGAGGCGGTGAAGCTGCGTGTGCATGTGGCGCGCGCCGATGGCGGTGCGCTGCCGGCCGGCGCGGAAGTGGCGCTGGCAGCCGTGGACGAAGCACTGCTGGAGCTCGCGCCCAATCCGAGCTGGGACCTGCTGTCCGCGATGATGGGCGAGCGTGGACTGGAAGTGTGGACCTCGACCGCGCAGATGCAGGTGATCGGCAAGCGCCACTACGGCCGCAAAGCCGTGCCGCATGGCGGTGGCGGCGGGCGCGAACGCGACCGCGCGCGCGAACAGTTCGATTCGCTGCTGCGCTGGCAGGCGCGCGTGCGCCTGGATGAGAAGGGCAACGCCGAACTCAGCGTGCCGTTGAACGACTCCTTGTCCTCGTTCCGGCTGGTGGCGGTGGCGCATGCCGGCGCGCAGTATTTCGGCATGGGCAAGGCCGCGGTGAATACCACCCAGGACCTGATCCTGATGTCGGGCCTGCCGCCGCTGGTGCGCGAAGGCGACAACTTCGCCGCCACCTTCACCGTGCGCAATACCTCCGATCGCAGCATCCAGGTGGAAGCAGCGGCGGAACTTGCGCCCGCGCCAAAGGCCGCGCTGGCGCCGCAGCGCTTCGAGTTGGGTGCCGGCCAGGCGCGCGATGTGATGTGGAGCGTGCCGGTGCCGGTGAACCTCACCCAGCTCGCCTGGCAGGCGAGCGTGCGCGATCTCAACGGATCGGCGCGCGACAAGCTCAAAATCAAGCAGGTGGTGGCACCTGCGTATCCGGTGCGCACCTACCAGGCCACGATCGCGCAACTCACGGCACCGCTCGAGTGGCCGGCGGAGCGGCCGCGCGGCGCGCTGCCCGGCCGCGGCGGCCTGGAAGTGACCTTGCGCGCGAAGCTCGGCGATGGCCTGGACGGCGTGCGCGAGTACATGAGCCGCTATTCCTACATCTGCCTGGAGCAGCAGGCCTCGCGCGCGGTCGCATTGCGCGACGCGGTGATGTGGGATTCCGTGATGGCGCGCCTGCCGGCCTACCTGGATGGCGATGGCCTGTTGAAGTACTTTCCCACCGACTGGCTGGATGGCGATGACACGTTGAGCAGCTACGTGCTGGCGATTGCGGCTGAGAGCGGCTACGCGATTCCCGAATCCGAGCGCCAGCGCGTGATCCAGGCGCTGCGCCGCTTCGTCGCGGGACGCCTGATCCGCCGCTCCGCGCTGCCCACGGCCGACCTCACCATCCGCAAGCTGGCGGCCATCGATGCGCTGTCCCGTCACGGCGCGGCCGAGGCCGGCATGCTCGAATCCTTGAGCATCGAGCCGAACCTCTGGCCCACCTCGGCGGTGATCGACTGGCTGGGGATCCTCGAACGCGTCAAGGGCGTGCCGCGGGCGGCGGCGCGCCGCCAGGAAGCGCTCGGCATCCTGCGCTCGCGCCTGAATTTCCAGGGCACCATCATGACCTTCTCGAGCGAGCGCAGCGATGCCCTGTGGTGGCTGATGATCTCCTCGGATTCGAATGCCAACCGCATGCTGCTCACGGTGCTGGAGGACGCCGCCTGGCGCGAAGACATGCCACGCCTGGTGCGCGGGGCGCTGGGCCGGCAGCAGTTCGGTCATTGGAATACGACGGTCGCCAACGCCTGGGGCGTGCTCGCCATGGAGAAATTCTCGACGAAATTCGAATCCGTGCCGGTGAGCGGCGCCACCTCGGTGCAGTACGCCAAGACCAAACAGGCGGTGCGTTGGCCGCAGGCGAAGAATGCGGTGCAGGTGGACCTGCCGTGGCAGGACACGCGCGCGACGCTCGCGCTCGCGCATGCGGGCGGCGGCAGCCCCTGGGCCATGGTCCGCGCCACCGCGGCGCTGCCGCTGGACAAGCCCCTGTCCACGGGCTTCAAGCTCAAGCGCACCCTGAGCGCGGTGGAACAGCAGCGCCCGGGTGCGTACACGCGTGGAGATGTGTTCCGCGTGCACCTCGATCTCGAAGCGCAGTCGGACATGAGTTGGGTGGTGGTGGATGATCCGGTGCCCGCGGGCGCCACGGTGCTGGGCAGCGGCCTGGGCGGGCAATCGCAATTGCAGCAACGCAACCAGACGACACAGGGCTGGGCGTGGCTGGCCTTCGAGGAACGGCGCTTCGAGGGCTACCGCGCGTATTACCGCTTCGTTCCCAAGGGGAAATGGTCGGTGGAATACACCGTGCGCTTGAACAATCCGGGCACCTTCCTCATGCCCGCGACGCGCGTCGAGGCCATGTACGCCCCTGAGATGCTGGGCGAGGTGCCCAACGAGACGGTGACCGTGGAGCCGGAGCATGCCGCGAAGTAGGGCATGGCGACGCGGCCTGCGCGTGGCGCGCGGCGTGTCGCTCGGGCTCGCGGCCACGTTCGCCATCGCCTGGGTGGGATGGCAATGCGCCTGGCGCTCGCTGCCGGTGCCGGGATTCGACACCGTGCGCGCCGCCTATCGCCCCTCCACCGCCTATCTCGTCGACCGGCACGGCGAGCTGCTGGATGCGGCGCGCGTGGAGTTCGGCGTGCGACGCTTGCAGTGGGTGCCGCTCGCGTCGATCTCACCCGCGCTGACCGCCGCCGTCATCGCCGGCGAGGACCGGCGCTTCGAGCAGCATCATGGCGTGGACTGGCGCGCGGTGCTGGCGGCGCTGGATGCGCAGCTGCGCACGCGCCGGGCGCGCGGCGCGAGCACCCTCACCATGCAGCTGGCCACCCTGCTGCAACACGAGCGGCGCGGCGGCGGCCGCGCCCAGGAATGGTGGCGCAAATGGCGGCAGGCACGTTTCGCCACCGCGCTGGAAGCGCGCTGGAGCAAGCAGCAGATTCTCGAGGCCTACCTCAACCTGGTCGAATTCCGCGGTGAGCTGCAGGGCATCGGAGCCGCGGCACAGGTGCTGGCGGGCAAGGCGCCGTCCGGATTGACGGTGGCGGAAAGCCGGGTGCTGGCGGCGCTCCTGCCCGAGCCCGCGGCGAGGCCTTCGCGTGTGGCGGAGCGCGCTTGTGCGCGCGTCTCGGCGCAAGGGTCGTTGGTCGCCGCTCCGGTGGACGCGCCGGTGGACGCATCGGCGGCATGCGCGGCGATCCGCGCCGCGGCGCAAACGCTTGCCGGCCGCGAACACGCGGCCGATCAACCCGTCTCCCTCGCGCCGCACCTGGCCGCGGCGCTCCTGCGCCACCCCGGCGAGCGCGTTCAGGTCACGCTCGATGCCCGCATCCAGCGGCTCGCGCGCGAGTCCCTGGCAAACCATCTGCGCGGGCTCACCGATCGCAATGTGCGCGACGGCGCGGTGCTGGTGGTCGACAATGCCAGCGGCGAGGTGCTCGCCTATGTGGGCTCGGCGGCACAGACATCGCGCGCCGCCGCCGTGGATGGCGTGCGCGCGCAGCGCCAGGCCGGCTCCACGCTCAAGCCCTTCCTCTACGGCATGGCCATCGAGCGGCGCTATCTCACCGCGGCTTCGCTCCTCGATGACTCGGCGTTGAACCTCGACACCGGGAGCGGGGCGTACATACCGCAGGACTACGACCACGAGTTCAAGGGCCTGGTCAGCGTGCGCACGGCACTCGCGGGCTCGCTCAATGTGCCGGCGGTGCGCGCCCTGCTGCTGGTGGGTGTCGAGCCGTTCCGCAATCGCCTGCAGCAGAGCGGCTACGCCGGCATCCGCGAAGACGGCAATTTCTACGGCTATTCGCTGGCGCTGGGCTCGGCGGAGGTGAGCCTGTGGGAGCAGGCGCAGGCTTACCGCGCGCTGGCGCGGGGCGGCCGCTTCTCGCCCCTGCGACTGCGCGCCTCCGACCCGGTGGCGGCGGATCGCCAGGTGTTGCCGGCGGATGCCAGTTTCGTCATCGCGGATATCCTGTCGGACCCGGGCGCGCGCGCCGTCACTTTCGGTTTCGGCAATCACCTGAACACGCCGTTCTGGAGCGCGGTCAAGACCGGCACCAGCAAGGACATGCGTGACAACTGGTGCATCGGCTTCTCCCGCGACTACACCGTGGCCGTGTGGGTGGGAAATTTCGAAGGCGATTCCATGCATGAGGTCAGCGGGGTCACCGGCGCCGCTCCGGTATGGCATGACGTGCTCGTGGCCCTGCAGCGCGACGCCGGCTCGCGCCCGCCGTCACCGCCTGCCGGACTGATCGTGAATGAAGTCCGCTTCTCCCCGCGGGTCGAACCGCCGCGGCGCGAATGGTTCCTCGCGGGTTCGGAACTGCGCGAGGTCGCCGCGGTGCCGCCGCACGCCCAGTCGGCGCGGATCACGAGTCCCGCCAATGGTATGATCATTGCCCTCGATCCGGACATTCCGCTGCGCGCGCAGCGCGTGCCGGTCACCACACAAGGTGTCGATGCCGGCATGTCGGTTACGCTCAACGATTCTCTCCTCGGCCGTGCCGACCGCACGCTGTACTGGACTCCCGCCACCGGCTCACATCGCTTTGCCCTCAAGGATCGCGCCGGCCGCATCCTCGATCGCATCCTGGTCACCGTGCGCTAGGAGCCGTCGTTGCCGGGGATCGTGTCGATATCGGGGTTGACCAAGACCTACGCCTCGGGCTTCAAGGCCCTGAAGGCCGTGGATCTGGACATCCATCGCGGCGAGATCTTCGCCTTGCTGGGGCCGAACGGCGCCGGCAAGACCACGCTGATCAGCATCGTGTGCGGGCTGGTCAATGCCAGCAGCGGCGAGGTGCGTGTCGACGGGCATGACATCCGCCGCGACTACCGCGCAGCGCGCCGGCTGATCGGCCTCGTGCCGCAGGAACTCACGGCCGAGACCTTCGAGACCGTGTGGGCCAGCGTGAATTTCAGCCGGGGCCTGTTCGGCAAGGGCCCGAATCCCGCGTACCTCGAAAAGGTGCTGCGCGACCTGTCCTTGTGGAACAAGAAGGACAGCCGCATCCTCACGCTTTCCGGCGGCATGAAGCGGCGCGTCATGATCGCCAAGGCCCTGGCGCACGAGCCCAGCGTGCTGTTCCTGGATGAGCCCACCGCCGGCGTGGACGTGGAATTGCGGCGCGACATGTGGGACATGGTGCGAGCGCTGCGCGCCGCCGGAACCACCATCATCCTCACCACGCATTACATCGAGGAGGCCGAGGAGATGGCCGACCGCGTGGGCGTGATCAATGGCGGGGAGATCATCCTGGTGGAGGAGAAGCAGGCGCTGATGCGCAAGCTGGGCAAGCGCCAGCTCACGCTGCACCTGCAGAACCGGCTGGAACGGATGCCGCCGGCAGTGGCAGCCCTGGGCTTGGAATTGTCCGCCGATGGCATGGAGCTCGTGTATTCCTTCGATGCACAGCGCGAGACCTCCGGCATCGCACGGCTCCTGCGCTCGTTGAGCGAGCAGGGCATCGACTTCAAGGACCTGCGCACCTCGGAGAGCTCGCTGGAGGACATCTTCGTGAGCCTGGTCGGGAGGGATGCATGAATCACCGCGCCATGCTCACCATCTACCGCTTCGAGATGGCGCGCTGGCTGCGCACGCTGATCCAGAGCATCGCCTCGCCGGTGATCTCCACCTCGCTGTACTTCGTGGTGTTCGGCTCGGCCATCGGCTCGCGCATGTCCAACATCGACGGCGTGCCGTACGGGGCCTTCATCGTGCCGGGCCTGGTCATGCTGTCCGTGCTGACCGAAAGCGTGGCCAATGCCTCGTTCGGCATCTTCATGCCGAAGTACACCGGCACTTTGTACGAGGTGTTGTCGGCGCCCGTGTCCTACCTCGAGATCGTGGTCGGCTACGTGGGCGCGGCGGCGAGCAAGTCCGTGCTGCTCGGCCTGTTGATGCTCGCCACGGCACGCGTGTTCATTCCCTTCGAGATCCTGCACCCGTTCTGGATGGCCGCCTTCCTGCTGCTGATCTCGCTCACTTTCAGCCTGTTCGGCTTCATGATCGGCGTCTGGGCCACGGGATGGGAGAAGCTGCAGATCGTGCCCATCATGGTGATCACGCCGCTGACCTTCCTCGGCGGCAGCTTCTACGCCATCAGCATGCTGCCTCCCTTCTGGCAGAAAGTGACGCTGTTCAATCCCATCGTGTACCTGGTCTCCGGATTCCGTTGGTCCTTCTACGGCATTGCGGACGTGAGCGTGGGCTTGAGCCTCACCATGACGCTGCTGTTCATGCTCTTGTGCCTGGCGATGATTGCGTGGATCTTCAGGACGGGGTATCGCCTCAAGGCATGATGCGGCGTGGCGCTGCGCGCGGCGGCGGGCAAGGCCCGGATGTGCTAGATTTCAGCCATAACAACCACGATGGTGCCTCCCATGTCCAACAACGCATCACTCCTCGAACGTCGCCGCGCCGCGGTGCCCCATGGCATCGGCAATGCCACTCCGTTCTTCGCCGATCGTGCCGACAATGCGGAGATCTGGGACGTGGATGGCCGGCGCTACATCGATTTCGCCGGTGGCATCGGCGTGCTGAATTCCGGGCACCGGCATCCCAGCGTGGTGGCGGCGGTGAAGGAGCAGTTGGACAAGTACATGCACACCTGCTTCCAGGTGATGATGTACGAGCCCTACGTGGCCCTGGCCGAGCGCCTGAACAAGCTCGCGCCCGTCGCCGGGCCCGCCAAGACCATGCTGGTATCCACCGGCGCGGAGGCCGTGGAGAACGCCGTGAAGATTGCGCGTGGCGCCACCGGCCGCACCGCCATCATCGCCTTTGGCGGCGCCTTCCATGGCCGCACCATGATGACCATGGCGCTCACCGGCAAGGTGGCACCCTACAAGCAGGCCTTCGGTCCCATGCCGGCCGAGGTGTTCCACGTGCCGTTCCCGGTGGAGCATTACGGTGTCAGCGTCAAGGACAGCCTCAAGGCCATCGAACTGCTGTTCAAAGCCGATGTCGCGCCCGAGCGTGTCGCCGCCATCATCGTCGAGCCGGTGCAGGGCGAGGGCGGCTTTCACGTGGCGCCGGACGAACTTCTCGTCGCCCTGCGCAAGCTGTGCGACACGCACGGCATCCTGTTGATCTCCGATGAGGTGCAGTCGGGCTTCGGCCGCACCGGCAAGATGTTCGCGGTGGAATACTCGGGCGTGAAAGTGGACCTCATGACCATCGCCAAGTCGCTTGCCGGCGGCATGCCGCTGGCCGGCATCGTCGGCCGCGCCGACATCATGGACAAGATCGCCGCGGGCGGATTGGGTGGCACCTATGCCGGTAATCCGTTGGCCTGCGCCGCGGCCCTGGCCGTGCTCGATGTGTTCGAGAAGGAGAATCTGCTGGAGCGCTCGGTGGCCATCGGCAATGTGATCCGCTCGCGCCTGCAGGGCTTCGCGCAGCGCACCGACCTGCTCCCCGTGAACGCCATCCGCGGCCGCGGCGGCATGCTGGCCTTCGATGTGGTCAAGCAGATGGGCGGCCACGAGCCCGACCCGGATGCCACCAAACGGGTCACGGCGCGCGCGCTGGAGCGCGGCCTGGTGCTGCTCACCTGCGGCGTGTACGCCAACACCATCCGCATCCTGGTGCCGCTCACGGTGTCGGATGCCACGCTCAAGGAAGGCCTGGATGTGATGGAACACGCGCTCAAGCGGGCCGATTGAGCGCGGGCGGCCGCGTCGGCCAGGGGCGTGTACATGCGCGGCGTTGAGATTCCTTCCTTCCATACCAGCGACATCGCACTGCTGGCGGCGGCGCGCGCCGCCGCGGGGCAGGAAGTCATCCCCATGCACTTCGGCGAGCCCGTCCTGGGCGCCTCCAAGCTCGCCATCGCGGCGGCGCACCGCGCGCTCGACCACGAGCCCATGCAGTACTGGAATTCGCCGCGCCTGCGCGAGCGTATCGCCCGGCTCTATCACGACGACTATGGCGTGACGGTGGACCCGGCGCGCATCCTGCTCACTGCCGGGGCGAGTGCCGGGCTGATCGCGGTGTTCACCGCCATGTTCGCGCAAGGCGATCGCATCGGCCTGTTGTGCCCGGGCTATCCCGCTTACCGCAATTCGCTGCGCGCGCTGGGGCGCGAGCCGGTGGAGATCGATTGCGGTGCGGAGGTGGACTACCGGCTCACCCCGCAGGTGCTGGCCGCCGTACCCGGCGCGCTGCACGGCCTGGTGCTGGCCAGTCCCAACAATCCCACCGGCGCCATGCTGGACCGGCTGCAGCTCGCGGCCGTGGCGGATGCCTGCCGCGCTCGCGGCACGCGGCTCATCTCCGATGAGATCTATCACTCCATCGTGTACGGCGCGCCCGCCGTGTGTGCGCTGCAGGTGGACCGGCAGGCCATCATCGTCAACAGCTTCTCCAAGCTGTACCGCATGACGGGCTGGCGCCTGGGCTGGCTGGTGGCGCCGGAGGATTGCGTCGCGCAATTGAGCGCGCATCTCACCAATTTCTTCCTCACCCCGCCCTCGATCTCGCAGTACGCGGCGCTGGCGGCCTTCGAGGACCTGCACGAATTGCGCGGCGCGGTGCGCACCTATGCACACAATCGCGCCCGCTTGCTGGCGGAGCTTCCCGCCCTCGGCTGGTCGAAGATCGCGGCGCCGGACGGCGCGTTCTATTTGTACATCGATGTGGGCCATCTGACGCGCGACAGCCTCGGCTTCTGCAAGACGCTGCTCGCGGCCACCGGCATTGCCGCGGCGCCCGGCATCGACTTCGATCCGGTGCATGGCGGCCGCTTCATCCGCCTGTCCTTCGCCATCGCGCCGCAGCAGGTGGATCGCGCGATAGAACATTTACGCGGCTGGCTGCCGCAGTTTCAACCAGGAGTCCTCTCATGAGCGTGAACGTCAAACAACTGATCGAGGCCGCCGACGCTGCCGTGCCGCGCATCACCCCGGCGCAGGCCAAGGATATGCTGGCCAAGGGCAATGCATTGCTGGTGGACGTGCGCGATGCGCCGGAAGTGGCGCGCGACGGCAAGGCCGCCGGCGCGCTGAACGTGTCGCGTGGCATGCTGGAATTCCGCGCCGACCCGGGCTCGCCCTATTACGACAAGAATTTCAGCCCCGACAAGACCGTCATCCTCTACTGTGCGTCCGGCGGGCGCTCGGCCTTGAGCGGCAAGACGCTCAAGGACATGGGCTACCAGCAGGTGTTCAACCTGGGCGGCTACAAGAGCTGGGTCGAGGCCGGCGGCGCGGTGGAGAAGAGCTGAGGGCCTGGCGCTGCGCTGCCTGCCCGTCAGTTTGCCGTCAGTTTGGGTTTCAAATCCGTGTTCATTGCAGAAAATTAATCCGCCTCAGGGCATGACGACGTGCGCCATGAGCCGCCGGCTGTTGTCCAATGGCCGCATGAACGCCATGCGCATCCTTCTCGTGGAAGACAACGAACTGCTGGCCGACGGATTGCTGCGATCCCTCGCCATGCCCGGATTTGCCGTCGACCGTATCGCCCACGGCGAACGCGCGGACAATTACCTGCAGACCGAGCACTACGATCTCGTCGTGCTGGACATCGGGCTGCCGGGAATCGACGGCTTCGAGGTGCTGCGGCGTTACCGGCAGCGTGGCAACAAGTCCCCGGTGCTGGTGCTCACCGCGCGTGATGGCGTCGAGGACCGAATCCGCGGATTGGATCTCGGCGCCGACGATTACCTGACCAAGCCGTTCGCGCTGGGCGAATTCGAGGCGCGCGTGCGCGCGCTCATCCGCCGCGCCGACAGCGTGCGTGCGCCGCAACTGCGCTGCGGACCGCTGCGCATGGACACCGCCGCATTGCGTGCGTGGCTGGGCGAGCAGGAACTGGCGTTGACCTCGCGCGAGTGGACCATCCTGGAAGTGCTGCTGCGCCAATTCGGGCAGGTGATCTCGAAAAAGCGCATCACGCAGGCCGTCAAGGATTGGGAGGATGACGTCACCCCCAACACCGTCGAGGTGCATATCTCGCGGCTGCGCCGCAAGCTCGGACAGGATGGACCGCAGATCCGTGCGGTGCGCGGCTTCGGTTACCTGCTGGAAGATCCGGAAACCCGCCACTGATGTCCACGGCCAACATCCGGTCGCGGCTGCTCGCGCTGCTGCTGCCGGCGTTGTTGGTGGTAGTCCTGGTCAGCACGGCGCTGGCCTACATCATCGCCGTGCATGCGGCGACGCTCGCCTATGACCGCGCGCTGCTCGATCCCGCCCTCGCCATGTCGGCGCATCTGTCGCCCGCCGGTGGAAGCGTGCGGCTGGACCTGCCGGCGGTGGCGCAGCAGGTGTTGTTGATCGATACGCGCGATGAACTGTACTTTCGGATCCTCGATGCGCGCGGCGCCACCGTTGCCGGCAATTCCGCGCTGCCGCCACCGCCCGCGAATGTCGCGCAGGCCACGTATGTCGATTCGAGCTTCGCCGGACAGCGTGTACGCCTGGTGGTCCTGCCGGTGGCGGTGCCGGGCGCCGGCACCGCGCTGGTGGAAGTCGCGGAGACGGTGCGCAAGCGCGACCGGCTCATCCAGGAAGTGCTGCTCGCCAATCTCCTGCCCAGCATGTCGGTCGCGGCGGTGACGGTGCTGTTGGTGTGGTTCGGCGTCGCGCGCGGCCTGGCACCGCTGAACCGACTGCGCCAGGAGCTGGGTGCGCGCTCGCATCGCGATCTGCGGCCGGTGCCGGCGGACCTTTCGCCGGAGGAGACCCGCCCGCTCATCGATGCCATCAACGACCTGCTGGCGCGCCTGCAGGACGCGATCGGCATGCAACAACGTTTCATCGCCAACGCGGCACATCAGCTGCGCACGCCGCTCGCCGCCGTGTTGACGCAGGCGGAACTGCTCGACCGTTCCGGCCTGTCCGCCGAACACCGCGCGGAGGTGTCGCGCTTGCACGCGGCCGTGACGCGCGCGGCGCGCCTGGCCAGCCAGTTGCTCACGCTGGCGCGGGCCGATCCGGCGGAGGGCCAGGCGTTGCGCCGCCAGCACGTGGACCTGGAGGCCTTGAGCGAGGAACTGGTGCCGGAATGGGTGGCGCGCGCCGACGAACGCGGCATCGACCTGGGGTTCGAGCTGGAGGCCGCGCAGGCCGATGGTGACCCGACATTGCTGCGCGAACTGGTCGGCAATCTCCTGGACAATGCACTCAAGTACACCCCGCCCGGCGGCACGGTCACGCTTCACGTGAGCGGAGGGATCACGCCGGTGATCGAAGTGGAGGACGATGGCCCGGGGATCCCCGCGGGCGAGCGCGGGCGTGTGACCGAGAGGTTCTACCGGCTGGACTCTTCGTCGGCCGAGGGCAGCGGCCTCGGGCTTGCGATCGTGAGTGAAATCGCCGCCGCGCATGGCGCCACCCTGCACATCGGCGAGGGCGCCGGCGGGCGCGGCACGCGTGTCAGCGTGCGGTTTGTGTCCGCCGCTACTGCATCATCAGCTTCCGCTCCCGTGGAGTCGGCGGCACCCACTGGTAGATCCACGTCTCGGTGAGCGGCCGGCCGCGGATGCGCAGGAAGCAGCGCATGTCGACGGGCTCGCTGCTGTCATCCGCGAGGCGCACTTCGAACAGCGCCCGCCAGCCGCCGAACTCCGGCACCAGATGCGCGGTGACGTGCTCGAGCGTGCCGCGCGAGGTGGTGATCACGGCCTCGACCTCCGCATCCTTGGCCAGCGCCTGCAGGTCGCCGCCGGCGAAGTCGACGGTGAAGTGCCAGGAGAATCCCTGACGTTTCTGTCCGATGGTGCCGCCGATGCCGGTGCGCGTGGCCACGGTCCGCGCCAGCGGCGGCGTCGCCGGCATGTGCGTGCCCCAGTACAGGCGATAGCCGAACAGCAGTTCCTGGCCGGCCTTCACCGGGTCCTTGGGATTCCAGTACGCGACGATGTTGTCGTTGGTCTCATCGGGCGTAGGGATCTCGACCAGCTGCACCTGGCCCTTGCCCCAGCCGCCGGCGGGCCCGGTGCGCGGCTCCACCCACAGGCTGGGGCGACGGTCGTAGTACACGTTGTCGTCCTGGTAGTGGTCCCAGTTGCGATCGCGCAGCATCAGGCCGAAGCCGCGCGGATTCTCGTCGAGGAATGAATTCACGCGCACGCCGGCGGGGTTCATCAACGGCCGCCAGATCCATTCGCCCGCGCCCGTCCAGATCGACAGTCCATCGGAATCGTGGATCTCGGGGCGCCAGTCATTGGCGACGCGCCGGTCGTTCTCGCCGTTCTGGAACATGCTGGTGAGCGGTGCGATGCCCAGGCGTTCCACCGCCTTGCGCGTGTACAGCGCCGCGTCCACGTCCATGATCTGCGTGGCGCCCGGATTGATGACGAAACGATAGGCGCCGGTGAGGCTGGGCGAGTCCATCAGCGCATACACCGTGACCAACCCTGAACCCTTGGCGGGACGCTCGAACCAGAACGAGGTGAAGCGCGGGAATTCCTCGGGCTTGTCCATGCCGGTGTTGATCGCCGCGCCGCGTGCCGAAATGCCGTACTGGCGCGTGTCCCCCACCGCCCGGAAGTAGGCCGCGCCGAGGAAGGCGGTGACATCGGCTTTCCAGTTGATCGAGGATTGGATGCGAAAGCCCGCGAATCCGCCCTTGCCGCGCAGCTTGGCCGGATCCAGGCCCGAGCGGTCATAGTCGAACATCGACGGTTCGTAGAGGATTTCGCGCGCCTGGCCGTTGTACACCTCGTACATGTGCAGGCTTTCCGAGAAGCCGCGGCCCGTGTGGAAGAACTGCACGTGGAAGTCCAGCGGCTGGTCGGCCCACAACGCGTGATCGGCGCGGGCGCGGATGTTGTTGTACTGGTCGTAGGTGAGTGAGGCCAGCGACTCGGCCAGCGTGTTCTTGGGCGCAACGTAATCCTTGCCGGCCAGCCAGCGCGCCTGGCCCTTGAGCAGGGCATAGTCGAATGCCTGCGAGGCGTTGGCGAGCCTCGCGCCCGGTGCGGCAGGCGCGGTGCGGCCCGCGGAAGATGCGGGCGATTGTTGCGCGGGGGCAAACGCCGGCAGCGCGGCCACCGCTGCGCAGAGGATCAGGGCTTTGATGGGCATCATCGGTGTGGGTCCCGTGGGTTGATCAAATGGGCGGTGACTTGGGCAGCTCGGGGAGCCCTGCCATCTGGTGCAGCATCGCCGCGGAGCCGGCCACGTGCACGCGCTCCTCGCGCGTGAGCCATTGCAGCAACTCGTCCAGGTAGGCGGCATCCTCGATCTTCTGCTCGGCGGTGAGCACATTCGGATCGGGCTTGCCGCGCGGATCGGCGGGACGGGCCACATTGCTCTGGATGTGTGCCAGGCGCGCGTCGCGGTTGCGCGCAAGAAATAGAAGTCCATCCTCGGGGAGCGGTTCCGAGTTTTCGATGAGCTCGCGCTTGCGCGCCACCAGCCGCGGCGGGTTGGCTTCCTCCGGCGTGCGCAGGATGCCGAGCACGGCAAAGAAGTGGCCCAGGGTGGCGCTGCCGCTGGCGCGCGACAAGGGTACCGACAGCAACAAGCCCGCCAGCGCCGGCGACATCCACGCAAACAGCGAGGGCGAGAGGAACCAGGCGATCACGGCGGTGACGACGCCGATGAGGGTGTGCTTGCGGTAGGAATGCCAGGCATCGCGCCAGGTGGAATCGCTCACGGCACGGCGCTGTGCGCCCCAGCCCGAATCGCGTCCCAGCAGCACCTCGAACACGTGCGTGCTCTGCGTCAGCATGAGGATGGGCGCGTACAGCGCCGAGAGCACCAACTCCACTGCGGCGCTCACGATCAGGCCGATGATGCCGCGCGTCGCGCGGCGGATCGGGTTGTTGAAAACGGCGCGCAGCAGGCCGAGCATCTTCGGGATCAGCAGCACGAACATGCTGAACAGGAACAGGTCCAGCATGAGCCGCGCATCGAATCGCGGCCAGGTCGGGAACAGCTGGAAGTCGCGCGTGAAATACTCGGGACGGATCAGGTGCGATTGCAGCGAAAGCGCGAAGCCCACGCACAGCAGGACGAGCCACAGCGGCGAGGACACGTAGCTCATGATGCCCACGGCCATGTGCAGGCGGCTCAGCCAGGAAAGCCCGGCCGTGCCGATCACCTTGCTGTGCTGCAGGTTGCCCTGCGCCCAGCGCCGGTCGCGCACCGCCAGGTCGGTGAGGGTGGGCGGGCATTCCTCGTAGGAGCCGTGCAGGTCGGTGGCCAGGTGCACCTTCCAGCCGGCGCGACGGATCAGCGCCGCCTCGACGAAATCATGCGACAGGATGAATCCGCCGAAGGGCTTGCGGCCGGGGAGCGAGGGCAGGCCGCAGTTCTGCGCGAAGGCCTGTACGCGGATGATGGCGTTGTGGCCCCAGTAATTGCAGCTGTCGCCGGACCAGGCGGCCATGCCGCGCGCGATCACCGGGCCGTACACGCGCGAGGCGAACTGCTGCAGGCGCGCGAACAGCGTGGTCGCGTTGATGAGCGTGGGCGCGGATTGCAGGATACCCATCTGCGGGTCGGCGTGCATCTTGCGCACCAGGCCTACGAGCGTCGTCGCATCGATCAGGCTGTCCGCGTCCAGCACGATCATGTAGTCGTAGCGGCCACCCCATTTCTCGACGAAGTCCTCGACGTTGCCGGCCTTGCGCGCGATGTTCTGCCAGCGCCGCCGGTACCACACGGGCATGAAGGGAATGGCCGCCCGCAGCCGCATCAGTGCCACGGACTCGCGCACCCAGGCATCGGCGCTGGTGGAGTCCGACAGCAGCACCATCTCGAAGTGCTCCTTGGCGCCGGAATCGTGCAGCTCCTCGGCCATGGCCTGAAGCGCCGCGGTGACGTTGGTGGGATCCTCGTTATAGATGGGCATGATGAGCGCGGTGCGCGCATCGTCCGTGGAAAAATCGGCCGGGGGATTGAACTCACGCTTCTTGACCAGCCCCACCAGCGCGGTGCCGGCGGCGAAGCCGATCCAGTTGAGCGTGACCACGAAGAACACGATCATCAGGCCCTGCAGGAAGGTCATCTTGGCGAAACGCACCGCATCGAGCATTTCGTAGGAGCCGTAGGCCGTGATCCCCACGGTGATGGCGAACAACAGCAGCCGGGCGAGGACCACCGAGAACGGCGAGCGCCATTGATGCACCTCCGCCACCGGGTAACGCAGGTTCTGCGCCGGCATGTGCAGCGGTGCACCCGGCGGCATGCCGCCCGCGGGCTCGCCTAGGTCGAACAGCATGGCCGAGTTCAAGAGGAGGTCCAGCGGTAGAGCCAGGTCTCGGCGACCGGCTGATCATGCTGCAACACCCGCAGCCGCAGCTCGATCACATCCGCATCATTGGTGGAGAGGTCGAAGCCGACGCGAAAGCCGTGGATGGACGGGTTGGGCACGATGCTCAGGTTGGAAATCTTGCCGGCGGAGGCGCCGATGTCCAGGCGCAGGTCCTGGATCTTCTCGCCGATGCCGACGTAATCGATCATGTACACACGGCGCGCCCCGTCGGAACTGATGCCGCTGCGCGTGGCGAACACCCGCGCGATGCCCTTCTGCGGCTTGGGTGAAGCCAGCCAGCTGATGCGATAGGCGAAGCGCCACGGCCGCCCCGGCGCGAAGGTGGCGGCGGGCCGCCAGTAAGCGGTGATGTTGTCATTGGTTTCGCGCGCGGTGGGAATCTCCACCAGCTGCACCGCGCCAGGGCCCCAATCCGACTTCGGCTCCACCCAGGCGCTGGGACGGCGCTCGTACTGGTTGTAGAGGTCCTGGTAGTCCGCCGGCTCGCGCGAGCGTTGCATGAGGCCGAAGCCCTTGGGCGGTTCGGTGGTGAAGCCGGAGATCTGCAGCTTGGTGGGATTGGCGAGCGGCCGCCAGATCGGTTCGCCGGAGGCGGAGATGATCTGCAGGCCGTCGGAGTTGTGCATCTCGGGGCGGTAGTCATCCCGGCGCATGCGGTTGGTTTCGTCGTACAGGAACATGGAGGTCAGCGGCGCCACGCCCAGGGCCCGCAGCGGCGTGCGCGCGAACAGCATGGCATCCACATCCACCGTGGTCTCGACGCCCGGGCGAATGACGAAGTGATAGGCGCCGGTCACGGAGGGGCTGTCGAGCAGGGCATCGACGGTGAGATCCTCGGACTTGGGTTCCGGCTTCGTGACCCAGAACTGGGTGAAGGCCGGAAATTCCTCTCCCTGCGGCTCGGCGATGTTGACGGTCAGGGCCCGCGCCGCAAGCCCGTAGATCTGTCCCTTGGCCCGCGCCCGGAAGTAACTGGCGCCCTGGAAGCGGATGAATTCGTCCCATACCGTGCGGCTGTTCAGGCGGGTACTGACGCTGAATCCCGACAGCGGCAGGGCGATCCTGGCGATGGCCGCCGGCACGCTGGGCCCGACCTCGAACATGCCGGGGCTGGTCTGCAGTTCCTGCGACACGCCCTTGTCCACCAGCGAGATGTTGACCGGCGATTGGAAGTAGAACCCGGCCGCCAGGAGCCCCAGGCGGAACTGCAGCGCTTCCTTGCCCCAGATGGCCGCCGCGTCCGAGAAACGGATGTCGCGGTATTGGTCGGCACGCAAATTATCCAGGCCCGCCGGCAGGTTGCCGGAGCGGGACTGGTAGGGCGCGGACGCCAGGCGCCGGGCGGCGACGATCACCGCGTTCTGATCGACCGGGTACTGGCTGGGCCGTTGGTTCTGGCAGAACCCGGACGGCGCCAGCATCAGGGCGCAGACGAATATGGCTGGTCGAAGCATCTGCAAAGCATTCACTCGCTCGCTGGCTCTGTTTCAATGATACCTTGTTGAAACTGCCTGGTGTCCCGAATCACGGATTCCCGATTCAGGACACTGGATGAATCCATGGGCGGGAGCCGCTGCGAATAGGTTGGACAGTCATTCGATGAATCCATCGTTGTTCGAAAGGATCGCCCGCGGGGACCCCGGCGCCATGGGTCAATGTATCGACGAATTCGGCGCGCTGGTATGGGGCCTGGCGCGGCGGCTGTCGCGCACCAGCGCCGATGCCGAGGACGCCGTGCAGGACATCTTCACCGACCTGTGGCGCAGCGCCGCCCGCTTCGATGCCCGCCATGGCTCGGAAAAAATGTTCGTCGCCATGATTGCCCGGCGCCGCCTGATCGACCGCCTGCGCCGTCTCAAGGCCGAGCCCGCCACGGTCTCCGACGAGGCGCTGTTGGCCAGCGTGGAAGATGGCGGCAGCGATATTGCCGAGACCACCGCCGAAGCCGAAGCCGCCACTCGGGCGCTCGCGCAGTTGCGGCCCGAGCAGCGCCAGGTCCTGGAGATGAGCCTGCTGCAAGGACTGAGCCAGGCGGAAATCGCCAGCGCGCTGAACCTTCCCCTGGGCACGGTCAAGACCTTCATGCGCCGCGGCCTGATCAAGGTGCGGGAGGCGTTGAATCTGGGCGATGTGGCGCTGCCACAGGGGGTGGTGGTATGAACCATCCCCTCCAGCCCCAGGATGACCTGGTCGACCTGCTGGTCAAGCAGGCGGTGGAAGGCTTGAGTCCGGAAGAAGCCGCCGAATTGGCGCGTGCCGCGGCCGGTGCCAGCGCGCAGGCCCAGGCACCGGATGAGCTGCGGCGTTTCGAGCAGGCCGCGGCCGCCGTGGCGATGACCCGCCTCGATGGACAGCCGCTGCCCGCCGCGCTGCGGGAGCGCTTGCTGCGGTCGGCCGCGGCGCCGGCGGGCCAGCCTGTAGAAATTTCCGGCGATCCGCCCGTGGCGGTGCGCGTACCGGCGGCCTCGCGCACGGCCGCCAATTCTGGCTGGTGGGCGGCGGCCGCTTGCCTCGCGCTCGCCTTGTTCCTCGCCGGGCGCACACCCCGTCCGCCCGTGGCGCCGCCCGACCCTGGCCAATTGCGGGCCACCTTGCTGGCGCGCGCGGGTGCGATGCAGCTGGCCTGGTCGGCCACGCCCGATCCCGGTGGCCGCGGCGTGAGCGGCGATGTGGTGTGGGATCCCGCCACCCAGCGCGGCGTCATGCGCTTCGTCGGCCTGGGTCCCAACGATCCTGGCGCACATCAATATCAATTGTGGATTTTCGATGCCGAGCGCGATGAGCGTTATCCCGTCGATGGCGGGGTGTTCGACGTGCCGGCCGGCGCCCGCGAGGTGCTCATCCCGATCCATGCGGCCCTGCCGGTGCGACAACTGAAGCTGCTCGCCGTGACCATCGAAAAGCCGGGCGGCGTGGTGGTGTCGCAGCGCGAACACATCGTGGTGACGGCCACGCCTGCCGCCGCGCCGGGATGAGCGAGAGGCAGAGCGCCGCGGCGGTGCTGATGGTGCGGCCGGCAGGTTTTGGCTTCAACGAACAGACCGCCGCCTCCAACGAATTCCAACGGCGTCCCGCGGGTGCCGCCGATGCCGGCCAGCGGGCCGCGCTGCTGGAGTTCGACGCATTGGCGGCGCAGCTGCGCGCCGCCGGAGTGCAGGTGCTGGTGGGTGAGGACACACCCGCACCGGCGAAGCCCGATGCCGTGTTTCCCAACAATTGGCTGAGCTTGCATGCCGACGGCACCTTGGTGCTCTATCCCATGCTGGCGCCGAACCGCCGCCTCGAACGGCGCGAGGCGTTGATTCAATTCGTGCGCGAGGCCGGCGGTTTCCGCATCACACGCAGCATCGACCTGACCTGGCACGAATCGCAGGGGCGGTTCCTCGAAGGCACGGGGAGCCTGGTGCTCGACCGGCCGGCGCGCATCGCCTACGCGGTGCGCTCGCCCCGCACCGATCCGACGGTGCTGGCGGAATTTGCGCAATTGCTGGATTACCAGGTGGTGAGCTTCGATTCACTCGGTCCCGACGGCCAGCCCGTGTATCACACCAACGTGGTCATGGCGGTGGGCACTGCCTTTGCGGTGCTGTGCGTGGAGTCGATTCCCGACTCCGCACAACGTGCCGCGGTTCTTGCCTCGCTGCGCGGCGCGGGCCGTGAGGTCATCGAGATCACGGCCGCGCAGATGCAGGACTTCGCCGGCAATCTGCTGGAGCTGAGCGCGCCGCGCGGACCGCTGATCGCGATATCGGCGCGGGCCTGGGAAGCACTACGGCCGGCGCAGCGCGCGCAACTGGAGCGGTTCGGACAGGTGCTGCCGGCGAGCATTCCCACCATCGAGCGGCTTGGCGGCGGCAGCGTGCGGTGCATGCTGGCGGAAATCCATCTGCCGCGGGTCGAAGTGGCATAATCGCGCGCATGCTCGAACTCGGTGTCAAGACGCTGCTGGCCTATGGCCTCGGCGCCATACTCGGAAGCCTGGTCCTCGGCCGCCTGCGCAACGTGGACATACGCAACCTCGGCAGCGGTAATGCGGGAGGCACCAATGCGCTGCGCACGCAGGGCGTGGGCTTCGGCATGGCGGTGCTGCTCATCGACATCCTCAAGGGCATCATCGCCGTGAAGCTGCTGCCCGGCCTTACGCTGCCCGGCATCGAGCCCGACCACCAGGTGTCGCGCGAGTGGCTCACGGTTTGCTGCGCGGTGGCCGTGGTGCTCGGTCACGTCTACCCGATCTGGTTCGATTTCCGTGGCGGCAAGGGCGCCGCGACGGTGGTGGGCGTGGTGGCCTCGTTGCATCCCTGGACGCTCGTTCCGTTGCTCGCCACCTGGTTGGGCGTGCTCATGCTCACCGGCTTCGTGGGCCTTGCCACCATGCTGGCCGGCGTTGCGCTGGTGGTGGCGGTCTGGGTGCGCACGCCGGACGATCTGCCTTTCCTGCTGCTGAGCGTGGCGTTCGCCGCCTTCATCATCTACACCCATCGCAGCAACATCAGCCGCATGCTGCAGGGTACGGAAAACCGCGCGCGGCGACTGTGGTTGCTGCGGCCGCGCTCGTCATGAGCGCGCGCGACCTGCTGGCCCTGCTCGCCGATGGCGGCGTGCACTCGGGCGAGCAGCTGGCGCAGTCCATGCAGATCAGCCGCACGGCGGTCTGGAAGCACATCGAGCGCTTGCGCACGCTGGGCATCGCCGTGACCGCGCAGGCACGCGCCGGCTATCGATTGGAGCGCGCCGTTGAAATGCTCGACGCCGGGCGCATCGCGGCCGGCATCGGCGCCACGCGCCGCACGAGCCTTGCGCGCCTGCAGGTGCTGTTCGAAACCGGTTCCACCAACACGCTGCTCTTGACCGGGGCGCAGCCGCCGGCGGGCCAGGGCTACGCGGCGCTGGCGGAGATGCAGACCGAAGGCCGCGGCCGGCGCGGCCGGCGCTGGGTGACGCCGTTTGGCGCGGGCCTCGCCCTGTCGATGAGCTGGAGCTTCGAGCATGCCCCGAAGGATTTGTCCGCGCTCAGCCTTGCGGCCGGGGTGGGCGTGGCGCGCGCGCTGTCGCGCCTGGGTGCGCGCGGCGTGCGACTGAAGTGGCCGAACGACATCTGGTTCCAGGACCGCAAGATGGGCGGGATTCTCGCTGAGGTCCGTGCCGAATCCGGCGGGCCCGCCTTCGTGGTCGTCGGCCTGGGGCTGAACCTCCTGCATCCCGCCCAGGTGCTGCCTGCGCCGGCGCTCGCGGAGATCGCAGCGGGCGGGGTGGCGCCGGCTGCGCTGGCCGAGGCATGCGAGAGTCCGCCCTCGCGCAATGCGGTGGCGGCTGCGTTGCTCGATGAGTGGCTCGGCATCCTGGCGGAATTCCAGCAGACCGGGTTCGCGCCTTTCCGCCAGGAGTGGTTGCAGCTGGATGCCTTGGCCGGCCGCGCCGCCCGCGTCAGCCTCGGTGAAGCGGAATTCCTCGGCACCGCCGGCGGCATCGACGCCGACGGCGGGCTGTTGCTCGAGATCCAGGGGCAGAAGCGCAAGTTCGTGTCGGGCGAGGCCAGCCTGCGTCCGCTGGCAGGTGCCGCATGAACTTCCTCAAGGGCGTGGTGCTGGCGCTGGTGCTGGCCAACATCGGCTACTTCCTCTGGGTTCGCAATGTCGCAGACGAGTCGGCCCCACCGCCGCCGGCGGCCGCCCCCAGCATCAAGCTCGCCTCGGAGATGCCGCGCTCCGCGCACTCCGAACCGTCGCCCACGCCACCACCCTCCGCCGCAGAGCTGCCCGCCCCGTCATCGGCGGGTGAGGCGGGCGGCAGCGGTGAGGCGCCGGCACTGCTCACCAATGTACAGCGCTGCGTGAGCGTGGGACCTTTCCCGGACGTGGCGGAAGCGACGCGCGCCGCCACCGCGCTGCGCACGCGCGGCTACGGTCCCCGGCAACGGGTTGCCGAAGGTGAGGTATGGGCCGGCGTATGGGTATACCTGCCGCGGCCCGAGGATGCGCTGGCCGCCGACCAACTGCTCAAGCGCCTGAAGAAGGCGGGCGTGGAGGATGCGCTGGAAATGCCCGGGCCCGGCGATGCGACGGTGATTTCCCTCGGATTGTTCAGCGAGCCCAAGCGCGCGCAGGCGCGTGTCGAGCAGCTGGCCGGCATGGGCTTCAAGGCGGTGGTGGCGGATCGCAAGCGCAGCGGCAATGTGTTCTGGGTGGACGTTGACCTGCGGCCCACTGATACGCTGCTCAATCCTGCCGATCTGCAGGGCGAGTCTGGCCGCGAGAATGGCAACCGCATCGTTCGCCTCGAGGTCAAGGGCTGCCCTGGCTGAGTTCTTCTTCTTTTTCACCTGCTTCAATCGTTGCGGTGGTGGCGGGCGATTCGGTATAGAAACGCAGCGCAGCGTTGCAGCGCGATCGCAAGCACTGATGCGATGCGGCGCTGAAGAGCTCTCACTAGACCGATGGAGCGGCTTTCGATCTTCTTCCGCCAACGTATCCGTGTTGGGAGCGGGTGGGGCAGGTGCCTTTGGGCGCGTGTCCGAGCGCGTCCGATTTGCCTTGCGGGCCGCACTGAGTACGACGTGGGACTCTTGAAGTGACCGAATGATGCGCTCGCGGCCCACCAAGGCAAATCGGTGTCTTCAACGCGCGACCACGCGCCCGAAGGCACCTGCCCCACCCGCTCCCAACACTCTTCGTTGACCTATAAAGGAGATCGAGAAGAAAGTTCCTTCGGCTCAGGCGTTCATGGCCATCTGCGCCGCGCGTTCAAGATTGCGCTCGAGCTGCACCTTCCCGCCCACGTACTGCTTGGCCCAGCCGATATCGGTGAACTTCTGCGCGGCTGCCGCGTGCAGCGTCCACGCAGGATCCGCCAGATGCGGCCGCGCCAGGGCACACAAGTCGGCGCGTCCCGCGCCGATGATGGTGTTGACGTGGTCGTACTCGTAGATGTTGCCCACGGTGATGGTGGGAATGCCCGCCTCGTTGCGGATGCGATCGGACAGGGGCACCTGCCACATGCGGCCGAACACCGGCTGCTGCGCGCGGCTGACTTCGCCGGAGGACACCGAGATCATGTCGGCGCCCGCCTTCTTGAACTGGCGGGCCACCTCGGTGGCATCTGCAGGTGTGATGCCGCCCGGAACCCAGTCGTGCGCCGAGATGCGCACCGAGATGGGCTTGTTGGACGGCCAGACGGCGCGCACCGCCGCGAACACCTCCACGGGGAAGCGGCAGCGGTTTTCCAGGCTGCCGCCGTAACGGTCGGTGCGCTGGTTGGTCAACGGCGAGATGAACGAGGACAACAGGTAGCCGTGCGCGGCGTGCAGTTCCAGCCAGTCGAAGCCGGCCGCGGCCGCGCGGCGCGCGGCGGCGACGAAATCGTCCTTCACGCGCGCGAGGTCTTCCTCGGTGGCCGCCTTCGGTACCTGCGACACCCCCTCGATGTAGGGCAGGGCGGAGGCCGAAAGCAACGGCCAGTTGCCTGTGCTGAGCGGCTGGTCGATGCCGTCCCATGCCAGGCGCGTGGATCCCTTGCGGCCCGAATGCCCGATCTGCATGGCGATCAACGCATCGCTGTTGTCGTGCACCGCCTTGACGATGCGCCCCCACGCGGACGCCTGCTCGTCGGTCCAGATGCCGGTGCAGCCCGGGGTGATGCGCCCATCGGAGCTGGTGGCGGTCATCTCGGTGAACAGCAGTGATGCACCGCCCAGCGCGCGGCTGCCCAGGTGCATCATGTGGAAGTCGTTGGGCAGGCCATCCTTCGCGGAGTAGGTGGCCATGGGTGATACCACCACCCGGTTCTTGAGCGTGGCGCCGCGGATGCTGAACGGGGTGAACATGGGCGGAGGCGGTGTGTCCTTGAATTTCACGCCCGCCGATTGCGCGAACCAGCGGTCGTAGGCATCGATGTAATCCGGATCGCGCAGCTTCAAGTTCTCGTGGCCCACGCGCTGGCTGGCGGTGAGCAGCGAGAAGGCGAGTTGCTCGGGCGGCAGGTGCACGTAGCGCTCGATGTCCTCGAACCAGGTCATGCGATTGCGCGCCGCGGATTGGAGCTTCAAGGCCTCGGTCTCGCGCACCTGCTGGTAGCGGTCCAGCCGCTGTTCGATGGTGCCGTCGGTGCTGATGATCACATCGCGCAGCGCGATCGCATCCTCCATGGCGAGCTTGGTCCCCGAGCCGATGGCGAAGTGCGCGGTGTGCGCGGCATCGCCGATCAGCACCATGTTCTTGTGGTGCCAGCGCTCGCACAGCACGCGGTTGAACTTGAGCCACACGGCCGAGCCGCGCAGGTGCTTGGCATTGGAGATGAGCCTTTCACCGCCGAGCAGGTCCTTGAACAACTCCTCGCAGAAGGCCACGGATTCCTCCGGCGACTTCTGGTCGAGGCCTGCCTTGAACCAGTTCGGCTCCGGCGTCTCGACGATGAAGGTCGACCATTCGTCATCGAAGCGGTAGGCGTGCAGGTTGAACCAGCCATGGGGCGTCTCGCGGAAGGCGAAGGTGAAGGCGTCGAGCTTCTTCTTGGTGCCCAGCCAGATGAAGCGGCAGGTGCGCAGGTCGATGCGCGGGTTGAAGATCGACTCGTACTTGCCGCGCACCGTGGAGAACACGCCGTCCGAGCCCACCACCAGGTCGTACTGCGCGCAGTATTCGTCCGGGTCCTTGAACTCGTGCTCGAACACCATCTTCACGCCCAGTTCCTTCGCGCGCGCCTGCATGATCAGCAGCAGCTTCATGCGCGAGATGCCGCAGAAGCCGTGGCCGCCGGAGGTGATCTTGCGTCCCTTGAAGTGGACGTCGATGTCGTCCCAATGGCGGAAGCTGCGCTCGATTTCGTCCACCACCTTGGCGTCGGCCTCGCGGAAGCCGCCCATGGTCTTGTCGGAGAACACGATGCCCCAGCCGAAGGTGTCGTCGGCCTTGTTGCGTTCGAACACCGTGACGTCGCAGTCGGGATTGGATTTCTTCATCAGGATTGCGAAGTACAGGCCGGCGGGGCCGCCGCCGAGACAGGCGATGCGCATGATCTTCTCCCTTGGCCGCGTGCGCGGCGAAAAACACCTGGGGAGGAAAATAGTTTAGGCTTGAACTAGTCGTCAATGCGGAAACCACGTAGTGCCGTGCCGGGGCTGCACCGGCCGGCCACGGGGCGGGCGCGAATTGCGTGCCCGAACGGGCTGCCTGCGCGCGAACGGCGCGCCTATGGGCGATTCTGAAGCGCCGTGCGCCTTGCCGCGGTTGCGGGCAGCGCCGCGAGGCACGCCTGCGCCAGCGCGCGCCGGTCCGCGGCGTTGCGCATGAGAATCGGTCCTGCCTGGAAGGCGGTGCGGCCATCCAGTGCCGGCACCGCGGCCTGATCGCGTTCGTCCACCAGCATGAGATCCAGGAAGTCGGCGTATTCGCGCGCCACCGCCAGCGGGTCCGCCGCCATGCCCATTTCGCGCATGATCTTGGCGGCCGGGCCCTTCAGGGCTTCGCCGCCGATGATGGGCGAGACGGCGATCACCGGTGCGCGGCTGCGCGCCAGAAGCTGGCGCAATCCCGGAATGGCGAGGATGGGTGCGATGGACAGGAAGGGATTCGAGGGGCAGAGGATGATGCCATCGAGCCGTTCATCCGCCAGCGCCTCGGCCACGGGCGATGCGGCGTGCGCCGCCGTCGAGCCGCCATAGCGAAATCCGCGAACCACCGGCGCGCATCGCTGGTGGACGAAGTACTCCTGGAATTCCAGCTCGCCATCCGCCGTGACCACGGTGGTGGGCGCGGGGATCTCCGCCATGGGCAGGAGGCGCGCGGTCACGCCGAACAATCGCGCCAGCTCCGCGCAGATGCGCGCGGGCGGCCAGCCCAACGTTTGCCATTCACGGCGCAGCAGGTGCAGCGCGATGTCGCGGTCGCCGAGCTGGAACCAGGTGTCCACGCCCAGCCGGCGCCACTCCGCCTGCACGCTCCAGCTTTCATCGGCGCGGCCCCAGCCCTGCTGCACGTTCGAGGTGCCCGACAGCGTGTACAGCACGGTGTCGATGTCCGGCCAGATCGGCAGGCCGCGATGTTCGAAGTCATCGCCCGAATTGACGATCAGCGTCAACTCGCCGGGCGCCAGCACCTGCTGCAACCCTTCCGCGAGCTTGGCGCCGCCCACGCCACCACACAGCGCTACGATCGTCGGCACTCGCGGCTCCTACTGGAACAGGTCTTCGTGCAGCGGACGCAGCAGCGCCGCCGCATTCTGTGATTCGGACAGCAGCTCCGGCGGCAACCCGCGCGCCAGCACCACGGGCCGGCCTTCGGCGGCTTCGCCCATGAGCAGCACGGCCGCCGCGGCCAGGCCATCGGCCACCGCCACTTGCGTGACCTGCAAGGGCCGGCCGGAGCGGTCGGGCGTGCCGCGCCGGTCGTGCAGCGCGCGCAGGCCGGCGCTGCCGATGGCGGTGCCGCACACACCCTGGCGCCAGGGCCGGCCGAAGCTGTCGGTGATGACGATGGCCGGAGCGATGCCGGTGGCCGCGCGCAGTTCCTCGCGCAGGCGCGCGGCGGAGGCGTCGGGATCCAGCGGCAGCAACAAGGCGCGGTCCGCCCCGCCGGGCACGTTGGATTGATCGATGGCGGCATTGGCCACGACGAACCCGAGGCGGTGGCGCACGATCAGCACGTTCGGCGCGCAGCGCACCACCTGGGTGGACTCGCGCAGGATCGCCTCGACCAGGCGCGGGTCCTTGCGGCAGTGGCTGGCCAGTTCCTGCGCGCGGGGGGAGGGTGGGAAGGCGTCCAGGTCGACGAAGCGGTTCTCGCTCTTGGAGATGATCTTCTGGCCGATCAGCAGGCCATCGCCGGGACCCAAGGTACAGTCGGCTTCGCGCAACGCCTGCAGGATCAGCGGTGCCAGCGGCATGCCGGGTGTCACTTCGGGCAATCCTGCCAGGGCGCGCAGGGACAGCGAGGTCATGCTCAAGGGAGGAAATGCTCCAGCGGCGCCGCGGAAGTGCGGTATGCCGCCAGTCTAGCAGGGCGTTGCAGCGATCGGCTTCAACGCCCTGCCATGTCGATCAGCCGCGCAGGGATTGCGTCGCGGCGGCGTCCACTTCCAGGGTGCGCGGGTCCGCACCTCTCCTGGCAGAAATTTTAATCCTCAAGCAAAATCATGGATGAAACTCATGGTAGATTTCAAGTCCGATCAGGAATGAGGTCCGCATGGCGCGATCCACGGCGTCGAACCGCAAGAATCCTTCCGCCCGCACCCCGGTGCACGGCCGTGCCGTGCGCCGCGAAGAGCTCAAGGCCACCTGGCACCTGGCGCATACGCCCCAGGAGGTGCTGGTCACGGAATTCGAATTCGCCTTGCTGCGCATCGCCGCCACCTTCGAGCGCTGGCAACTGGAGTGCTTCGGCGCCGTGGCGGACCGGCGGCTGGGCCCCACGTGCAACGTCATCCTGCACGTGGTGCGCCTGAAGGAGCGCCCCAAGACGCAGAGCGAGATCGCACGCCTCCTGAACCGCGACGACATCGCCAACGTGCAGTATTCCATCAGGAAACTGCAGCAGGCGGGCCTGATCGAGCGGGCACCGGGCGGGCGCCGCAAGAGCGTCGCGTACCGCGCCACGGCCCGCGGGCGGCGCGCCTGCGAGGCGTATTCGTCATTGCGCGCCAAGGTGCTGATGTCGCGCGTGCAGACGCTGGAACACTGGGAAGAGCGCGTGGCCTCGGCGCAGCAATCGCTGGACACCCTGCGCGCGGTCTACGAGCAGGCGGCATTGGTGCTGGCCACCCACCGCGCGGTCAACGGCGGCAGCACCGAAGTCTGAGCACGGCGCTCAGCGCGAGGGCTGGCGGCGGCGGTCGCCGCGGAACGTCAGATATCGTGCGATTCGATCGACACGCGCATGTCGGACAGCGCGTTCATCAGTTCCTCGATGCGCTGGTCGGTGAGGCCCTGGAACATGTGGTCGATCCACTGTTCGTGCGTGGCCGCCATGCGCAGGAAGGCGGCGCGTCCCTTGCGCGTGACGCGCACCGTTGCCACGCGCCGGTCGGACTTGTCCGTGGTGCGCACCAGCCAGCCATCTTCCAACAGCCGGTTGACCACCGCGGTGACATTGCCGTTCGAGACCATGATGTATTCGGAGAGCTGGCCCATGGTCAGGCCTTCGGGGTGCCGCTCGAGGGCGGAGAGCACGTCGAAGCGCGGGAGCGTGGTGCCGAATTCCTCGTCCAGCCGCGCACGGATGCGCTTTTCGATGATGGTCGAGCAACTCAGCAGGCGCAGCCACAGCCGCAGCGACAGCTTGCTGTGCGGAGCTCCGCCGAGCTTGTCGCGGTATTTCGGGGAAGGCACGGTCACGGCGGTTAGTCTACCACCGTCCCGTCGTCGCGCATTTTCTTGCGGTCCAGCCCGGGTCCCTTGAGCCGCGACAGGTAGTCCGCCACCGCCTCGATGTCGCGTTGATCCAGGCTCTTGAAGAAGCGCATGAGGTTTTCATCCAGGTTATGGCGCTTGCCGCCCGCCAGGCTGTGGATCTGGTTGGTGAGGTAGCCGTAGTGTTGCGCGCGCATCGCGGGCACGAAGCCATCGTCGTCGCCGCGGGCATCGGACTTGTGGCAGGCGGCGCATTGTTCACGGAAAATCCCCTCGCCCAGGCCGAGGTGCGCGCCATCGCCGGTCTGCGGTGCAGGGTTCACCGGCTGGGCATTGAGCCAGGCGGCAATGTCCACCCAGGCCTGCGGCTGACGTAGCGCCGCCTGCGACACCACCTTGTGCATCTCGCTGCTGTCACGCTCCTTGCCCGCGAAGTTGGCCAGCTGGCGCACCAGGTAGGCGAAGCGCTGGCCGGCCAGCGAGGGTGTGTTGAGCGCAGGCTCGCCCGTGGCGTCTCCGCCATGGCAGCTGGCGCAATGCTTGGCGAACAGCCGGCCACCCGCCTTCGGATGGGCGTCCATGGCCAGCGCCGACTTGGTGGCGATGTCCACGGACTCCTCCGAAGCCCAGGCCGTGTGCATGGCCGCCAGGGAGAGAATCGCCGCGAGAATCCATGCCATGTCGTCGTTCAACCTTTGTGATCTGCCAGCGCCGCGCTGCGCTCCCGCAGCCGCGCGTGTACTCAAGTGTCGCCCAGTTCGGCGATTGCCGCCACCAGCGCCTTGGTATCTACAGGCTTGCTGAGGAAGCGGCAATTGGGGATTTCCGTCTTCACCGCGCGCAGCATGGAGGGCAGGTCGCCGCTGAGCATCACCGCAGGGACCGCGCGCCCCTGGCGTGCCCGCAGCTCCTTCAGCACATCGAGCCCGGTGAGCGCGCCATCCAGATGGTAGTCGGTGATCAGCACATCGCCGGGCTGCATGGCGCTGAGCAGTCCTTCCGCTTCACCCACCGAGGCCGCGCTCCGGGTTTCGTAGCCTTCCAGCGACAGGAACAACTCGGTGGCGGTGCGCACGGAGTCGTTGTCCTCGAGCAGTACCAGCCGCCGCTTGGGTGCCTCGCCATTTGGCTTGGCCATGGGCTCGGCCGCCGCTTGCGGCCGCGCCGCGTGATCATGAACCTTCTGTCGCGGAATGCGCACGCGCACGCGGGTGCCCTGTCCGAACTTGGAGGTGACCGCCACGGAGAAGCCCAGCAGGCGCGCCACCTCGCGCACGATGGCAAGGCCCAGCCCCACGCCCAGGCGCTTGGTTCCCTGGCGATCGACCTGGTAGTACTCATCGAAGATGCGGTCGAGTTTTTCCTCGGGAATGCCGATGCCCGTGTCCTCGATCTTGAGCGTGAGCGCATCCAAGTCCAGTGTGTGCGAGACGCTCACTTTGCCGCGCTCGGTATATTTCAAGGCATTGCCGATCAGGTTCTGCAGCAATTGCGTGAGCAGCATCCGGTCGGTGCTGACGGTGAGGGCGGCGGGGGAAAATTCCAGCGCCAGGCCCTTGGCTTCGGCGGCCGGCGCGAATTCCCGCGCCAGGTCCTCGAACAGGTCGGCCAGGCTCACCTCACCGACCTGCGGCTCGATGGCGCCGGACTCCATGCGGTTGATGTCCAGCAACGTATTCAACAGGCGCGTCGCGCCGTCGATGGCCTGTTCCTGCCGGTGCAGCAGGTCGTGCAGTTCGGCGGACGCGCCATTCAATTTCTGCAGGGACGCATTCAACAGGCGGATGGTCTGCAGGGGCTGTCGCAGGTCGTGGCTGGCCGTTGCCAGGAAGCGCGTCTTGGCGCGGTTGGCACGGTCGGCCTCCTCACGCGCCGCCACCAGCGCGTCGCTGATGGCGCGCCGCTCGGTCATGTCGCGCACGGCCGCCGCGACGAAGCTGTCTTCGCCGGCGCGGAAGGCCGCCAAGCGGATGCCCGCCGGGAACTCGCTGCCGTCGGCGCGGCGGGCGAACAGGTCGTTGAGGCGGGCGCCCATCTCACGGTTGGTGGGGTCGCGGGCATAAGCGGTCATGTGCGCCCCATGCCGGATGCGGAAGCGCTCCGGGATGAGGATTTCGAGGTTCCGGCCCACCAGGTCGGACGGCTGGTAGCCGAACAGCCCGGTCACCGTGTCATTTGCGAACTGGATCACACCGCGCGCGTCGACCACAATGAGCGCATCGGGCGAAAACTGCAGCAGATGCCGCGAAATCAGGCTGAGGTCGTTCATGATCGATGCAGTTTGCGCAGGGCATTGGCGGGGGGAGGCCCAAGCGCCTGCCGGGAAAGCCTATCACGATTCCCGCGGCGGTAAGGGACAGGCGCATTTCCTATACGGGAAACTCGCAGATGCCGGCGGCTGGCGTTTCTGGCAGGCTGGCCCCCGAGCGTCACCCTTTCGAAGGTCGTGCAGGTGGATTGGATCGTGAGCGAGCAGGAACCGGATAATTCCGGCGCCGAGCCGTCCGGGCTTCAGCCGGCGGGAACGGCCGGATCCGAGGTCATTTTCAATCGATTGATGGAAATCGCCCGGATTTCCGCGTTGGAGGAATTGGCCTCCGGCATTGCCCACGAGCTCAACCAGCCGCTCGGCGCCATCGCCACCTTTTCCCAGGCCGGCGAGCGCATGCTCGACCGCGAGCAGCCCCTGGTGAACCGCGCCGTCGAGGTATTCCGGCAGATCAACCACGAGGCGTTGTCGGCGGGCGAGGGCATCCACCGTATCCGGCGCATGTTCGACCCTGGACAATCCGCGCGCGTGCCTTGCCAGATGCCTGAATTGGTGCGCGAGATGCATCCCGTCCTGCAGATGCTCGCCACCCGCCACAATGGCCAGATCCAGCTGCGCTCGCAGCCGGCCTTGCCGCCCTTGCTGCTCGACCGCTTGCGGATCCAGCATGTGTTGTTCGCGCTGGTGCAGAACGCCTGCGATGCGGGCCTGTCGAACGATGCCGTGCCCAACGTGACCATCGAGGTCGGCGGCGACCGGTATGCCGTGCAAACCAGCGTCACGGACTCGGGTGGCGGGGTTGCTCCCGAACATCAGGGCCAGATTTTCCGCCCGTTCTTCACGACCAAGCGTGGCGGCACCGGCCTTGGCCTTGCGTCATGCCGCGCCATCATCGAGTCGCATGAGGGTACAATCGGCTTTGAAAATTTGCCCGCCGGGGGCAGCCGGTTCTGGTTCCGACTGCCGGCGGCGGCGAAGGAATCCTGATGCACATGGCTACCGCACGCGAAGTTCCCCGCACCGCTCCCACCGTCTACGTGGTCGATGACGACGATGGCATGCGCAATGCGCTGCATACCTTGCTGAGCACCGTGGGCTACACCACGGCCACGTTCTCGCGGGCACAGGACTTCCTGCAGAAGTTCAAGCCCGATGAACCCGGGTGCCTGGTGCTCGATGTGCGCATGCCCGAGATGAGCGGCCTGGAACTGCAGCAGCAGCTGAACCGCATGGGCTCGATGCTGCCGGTGATCTTCATCACCGGGCACGGCGATGTGCCCATGGCGGTGCAGGCCATGAAGGAAGGCGCGTTCGAGTTCATCCAGAAGCCCTTCCGTGACCAGGACCTGCTCGATCGCATCAACCATGCGCTGCAGCACGATGCCGAGAACCGCAAGACCGTGGCGCGCCGCGCCGAGGTCGTGCGCCGGCTCGAGTCTCTCACGCCGCGTGAGCGCCAGGTCATGGACCTGGTCGTCGATGGCGGGGCCAACAAGGTCATCGCGATCGACCTGGGCCTGTCCGAGCGCACGGTGGAGATCCATCGCGCCAAGGTCATGGAAAAGATGGGCGCGCGCTCCGTGGCGCACCTGGTGAAGATGCACCTCACCCTCAGCGACACCCACGGCGGCACATGACCCTGCTGACCCTCACCTTCCGGCATGTCGCGCGCAGCGCTGCGCTGGAGGCCCGGGTGCGGGAATCGGTACAGCGCCTGGAGCGGGTGAACGATCGCATTGCGCAATGCCACCTGACGGTGGAAGGGCCGGAAAAGCCCAGCGATGCCGCCGGCCGTTATGCGGTGAAGATCGAATTGAGCGTGCCTGGCGCACGCATCCACGCCGACAACCTGCGCCAGGACGATCAGCAGCAGCGCGATGTGTTCAGCGCGGTGCGCGATGCTTTCGACGACGCCAAGCGGCAGCTGCAAAGCTTGCGCTGGGATCACTGACCCTTTGGTGTGAAGCCGGGACCGGCCGCGCCTCGATGGGGCGCGTAAGTTCAGTGATGCGCGTGCCGCAGGGGCGCGAGCAGCGTCACCAGGCCGAAGACCAACAGCGCCGCGCCCGCCAGCGTGTGGACTCCACGCGCCGTGGAAAGCCGCCACAATTGCGATGAGGCCAGGCTTCCGCCCAGCATCGCAGGCCAGGTCCCGAGGCCGAACAACATCAGGATCAGCGCGCCATCGAGGGCATTGCCCGAGAAGGCCGCGAATGCCAGCATCGAATACACCAGCCCGCACGGCAGCCAGCCCCACACCGCGCCCAGCAGCAACGAGCCCCCGAGTCCCGAGCCGGCAGCGTTGCGGGCGAGTGGCGAGAGCCGCGCGAACGCACGCGCTCCCAGCCTCTCCAACGGCGCCAACAACTGCCAGCCGAACAGCACGCGCAGCGCAATGGCGATCAAGGTGAGGCCGGCGAGCACGCGCGCGAACAGCGTGACCTGCACGACATCCATGAGGTTGCCGAGCGCCGCGCCGAAGGCGCCGCACAGCGCGCCTGCGAGCGCATAGCTGCCCACGCGTCCCGCCTGTTGCGCCAGTTGGTGCGCCAGCGCGCGCGCCGGCGCGATGCCGGCCTGGCGTGCGCGCATGCCCAGCGCTCCCGACAACCCACCGCACATGGCCAGGCAATGCGCGCTTCCGGCCACGCCGGCGATGAATGCCGCGGCGAAGCTGATCGGTCCGGCGGCTGCGTGCACGTGCTGCATCATGATGGCTTGCGCGGCTCCTGGCGGGCCGCCTCATCGCGCAGGATGTCCCATGAGGGCGCATCCAATTCGTCGAACTGGCCGGAGCCCACGGCCCAGAAGAAGGCCCATCCGGCGAGGCCGACCAGCACGAGCGTCACCGGGATCAGCAGGTAGATGATATGCATGGCGTCATGTTCCTTGCGGCAGAACCGCGTGCAGGGGTGCCGCGGCCTCGCGCGCCGGCTCGCGCATCAGGCGCAATGAATTCAGCACCACGAAGATCGAGCTCGCACTCATGCCGATGGCGGCCACCCACGGCGGCACCCACCCCAAGGCGGCCAGCGGCATGGCGGCGAGATTGTAGCCCGCCGCCCATACCAGGTTCTGCCGGATGATGCGCCGCGCGCGGCGCGCGAGTTCCACCGCCTGCGGCAGCGCCTGCAGTGAATCGCCCACGAGGATCAGGTCGGCGCTGGCCAGCGCCAGCGGCGAGCCGCGGCTCATGGCCACCGAAACGCCGGCGCCGCCGAGCACCGGTGCATCGTTGATGCCATCGCCCACCATCGCGACGAAGCCGCCGCGGCTGGTCAGTTCGCGCACATGCTGCAGCTTGCCCGCGGGGGACTGCCGCGCGGCGCAAGTCTCGATGCCGCATAGGCGGGCGACCCGCTCGACGGCCGCCGGCGCATCGCCGCTGAGGATCTCCACCTCCAATCCCTGCGCGCGCAGGGCCTGCACGGCACGCGGCGCCTCGGGCCGCGGTGCATCGCTGAGCGTGAACGTGGCGAGCAGGCCGCGCGCATCGCCGAGTGCGATGCCGGCCTGCGCGGCGTGCTCGGCGGCGGCATCCGACGCCACGCCGGCGTCGAACCCTCGAGCCACGAATTCGGCGGTTCCGATGCGGTAGCGCGTACCGGCGATGCGGCCATCCACGCCCTCGCCGGGCACGATGCGCACATCGGCGGCGCGCTGCGTCGCGGGCGCGGCCGCCGCGAAGGCATGGGCGATGGGGTGCTCCGAAGCGGCTTCCAGCGAGGCGGCGAGGGCCAGCGCCTGCTCGCGCCCGAGCCGGCCGGTGCAGTGGATCTCATCCACGCTCACCTCGCCGCTGGTCAGCGTGCCGGTCTTGTCGAAGATCACGCGGTCGATGCGGGCGAGTCCCTCGATGGCGTCGGCGTGGCTGACCAGCACGCCGCGGCGCGCCAGGGCGGCATTCGCGCTCGCCACGGCGACCAGGGTGGCCAGTGAGAGCGCGCAGGGGCAGGCGACCACCAGCACCGCGAGCGTGGCATTGAAGGCGCGCGAGGGGTCCACGTACAGCCAGGCGGCGCAGACGACGACGGCGCCGAACAAAACGCGCGCCAGGAAGCGGCTGGCGGTGCGGTCGGCCTCGCGCGTCAGGCGGGGCCGCTCGGACTGAGCGCGGTTCAGCAGCGCGACGATGCCGGCGAGGATGGTTGCGCCGCCCACGGCTGCCACGCGCAGGCGCAAGGGCGAATCGATGTTGAGCGTGCCGGCGGCCAGCGACTCCCCGGGGCCGCGCGCCACCGGGACGGATTCTCCGGTCAGCATGGACTCATCCAGGCGCGTGCGTGCATCGAGCAGGATGCCGTCGGCGGGGATGATCTCGCCGGCGCGAACCAGCAATTCATCGCCCGCTTTCAGTTGCGTGACGGCGACGTCGTCGATGCTCTCGCCGGCAGCGCCGCGTTGCACGCGGTGCGCGGTCACCGGCAGCAGCCGGCCGAGCGATTCGGTGATGCCGGTGCTCTTGTGCCTGGCGGTCATTTCCACCCAGCGCGCGACCGTGAGGAAGAAGATGAACATGGTCACCGAATCGAAGTACACCTCGCCGCTGTGGCGCCAGGTGTTCCACACGCTGGCGCCGTAGGCCAGCAGCAGCCCCAGGCTCACGGGCACGTCCATGGTGATGCTGCGGGCGCGCAGCGCGCGCGCGGCACCCGTGAGGAACGGCCAGCCTGCGTACAGCAGCACCGGCGTGGTCACGAGCAGGCTGACCAGCTGCAGGTAGGAGCGGATGTCGGCTTCCATGCCGTTGGTGTCGGCCGAATACAAGGGGAAGACGAACATCATCACCTGCATCATGCCCAGGCCCGATACCGCCAGGCGCTTGAGCAGCGCGTGGCGCTCGTCGCGGGCCTGCCGATGCGCGGCATCGGCGCTGACCGGATGCGGACGGTAGCCGAGGTTCGCGATGCTGCCCAGCAGGTGCGACAGCTTCAGCGTGTCCGGATCCCACACCACGTAGGCGCGCCCGGTGGCGGTGTTGACGCTGACACGCCGCACACCGTCGAGCCTCTCGATCACCTGCGTGAGGAGCCAGCTGCAGGCGGCACAGGTCAGCCCGTCGATCAACAGCACGATGGCCCGGCCGTCGGTCTCCATCTGCGTGATCGGCTGCTGCACGGCGGGCTCATCGAAGACCAGCCATTCGTCGTTGGCAGCGGTGGGCCGCGAGGCCGGCGCGGTGCGAAACGTGTAGAAGTCGGTGAGGCCGAGGTCCGCGATCATGCGCGCGGCGGCGCTGCAGCCGGGGCAGCAGAAAGGCACCTCCGCGGCAGCGATGCGCGCCCATGAGACCGTGCGTCCGGCGAGCGGCTCGCCGCAGTGGAAGCAGGTCGCGGTGGCCTCCAGCATGCCTACTCCGCGGGCGGCAGCACCGAATTGGCGGCGTGGCCGTGGATCACCGGCCTGGCGCGGGCTTCGGCAGCGCGCACGTCGCGATCCGGCGCCTGCAGGACGAGGAAGATGGTGATGGCGCAGCCCAGCACCGCGCTCGCGGGCAGGGCGATGACCATCCACACCATCGGATGGCGGTACCAGGGGCGGGTCATGGCGGGTGTGCTCATGTGAAGCCTCGTCTCACGGTTCGAAGAAGAATCTTGCGCGGCTCTTCGCCGCCAGTTTCGCATCATCCAAGGCGCGCGCCCGGATCACGAAGTCGCGCCCGCCGTGCTGGTCGTGTTCCTCGGCGCGCACGCGCACCACCACGGTCTTCACCTCTTCGGGCGCCACATGCTGCGTCGGCGCGTCGGTGTCGATGCTGGCGCCTTCGATGCCTTCCGGCGTGAGCACGAACTCATGGGCGCGCTGGTCCTTGTTGATGATGCGCACGGTGAATACGTTCTCGATGCGGCCGTCGTTGAGCTCGCGGAACAGCGCATTGCGGTCGCGCAGCACGTCGATGTCCACCAGCGGGCGCAGGCTCACCGCCACGCCGAAGCCCACCACCAGCAGCGCAAGGCCCAGTCCATACAGCAGGATGCGCGGCCGCAGCACACGGGTGCGCGCGCCGTCGATTTCATTCTGCGTGGAGTAGCGCACCAGGCCCCGTGGCAGGCCCACCTTGTCCATGACCGAATCGCAGGCATCGATGCAGGCGGCGCAGGCGATGCACTCGTACTGCAGTCCCTTGCGGATGTCGATGCCGGTGGGACAGGCCTGCACGCACAGGGTGCAGTCGATGCAGTCGCCCAAGCCGGCCTTCTTGTAGTCCGAGCCGCGCGCGCGCGCGCCACGCGGCTCACCGCGCCGCGCATCGTAGGAGATGACCAGCGTGTTGCGGTCGAACATGGCGCTCTGGAAGCGCGCATAGGGGCACATGTACTTGCACACCTGCTCGCGCAGGAAGCCCGCGTTGCCATAGGTGGCAAAGCCGTAGAACGCCACCCAGAACAAGGCCCAGCCGGAGAGCGAGCCCGCGAGGATTCCTGCGCCGAGCTCGTGGATGGGCACAAAAAAGCCGACGAAGGTGAAGCCGGTCCAGGCGGCGAAGCTCACCCACAGGATCTGCTTGGCCGCCTTGCGCAGGATCTTCTGCGCATTCCAAGGGCCCTTGTCCAGTTTCATGCGCTGCGGGCGCTTGCCTTCGGTGATGCGCTCCATCCACATGAAGGCCTCGGTCCACACCGTCTGCGGACAGGCATAGCCGCACCACAGTCGTCCGCCCACCGCGGTGAAGAAGAACAGCGACAACGCGGCGATCACCAGGAGCCACGTCAGCAGGAAGAAATCCTGCGGAAAGAAGGTAAGGCCGAAGATGTAGAATTTGCGGGCCGGCAGGTCGAGCAGCAGTGCCTGGCGTCCCGACCAGCGCACCCAGGGCATCAGGTAGAAGAACCCCAGGAGCGCGAACATGGCCGCATCGCGCAGCGTCGCGAAACGGCCGCTGACCTCACGGGGATAGATCTTCTGGTGAGCCGCGTAGAAGCCCACCTCTTCTTGCGCAACGGTTTCCTTCATGGCCGCAGCCGCTTTAAGGACGCTTCTTCCTGAAGCTTCGCATTGGGGTCGCCGGCCGACAGCAGGAATGCCGTCAGTCCCGAGGCGCACAGGCTGAACAACCAGAACACGAAGAACCCGAAGGTGTAACCGGCGAGCCGATTGGCCACCCACTCGGGCGGTATGTCATGGATCCCGAGAAGCGCAGGGTCGAAGAAGGCGAAGAAGAACATGGTTTCCACGCCTGCTGCGAGGAAGGAAGCCCATGTCACCACTCCGATGTGGCGCCACAGACGCTCCTTCCGGCAGGCATTGCAGTCCTTTTCAGATGGCTCGTTCACTTAACTTCCGCGGGTTGTGGGTGTGACAGGCTGAGCACGTAGGCGCCCAGCAGCCGGACCTTGGTCTCGCCGAGCCGCTCGAGGTGTGCCGGCATGTGATTGGTGCGGCCATTGGTGATGGTCTCGCGCAGGTCCCGGGCAGAGCTGCCGTGCAGCCACACATCATCCGTGAGGTTGGGGGCGCCCAGGGCCTGATTGCCCTTGCCGTCCACCCCATGGCACGCCGCGCAGATGGTCTCGAAGCGGGCCTTGCCGGCGGCTGCCAGCTCGGGAGAGGCCTGCTTGCCGCTCAGCGTCTGCACATAGGCGATGACCTGCTCGACGCCGTCGTTGCCCAGCACCTGGCCCCAGGCCGGCATGATGCCGTCACGGCCATTGGTGATGGTCGCCAGGATCGCCTCCTCGCCGCCGCCCCACACCCAGTCGTTGTCGGTCAAGTTGGGGAAGCCCTTCGCGCCGCGCGCATCCGACCCGTGGCAGGTGGAGCAGTTCAACGCGAACAGGTTCTTCGCCGTGGCCATGGCGCCCGCGTTCTTGGACAGGTCGGCGAGGCTCTTGCCTTCGAAAGCGGCGAAGCGCTGCTTGAAGGCCGCGGCGGCCGCATCGTCATCCGCCTTCCATTGCTCCTGCGAGCTCCACTTGCCGGCGCCGGCGAAGCTGCCCAGGCCCGGATACTGCCAGAAGTACCAGAAGCCGAAGATGATGGTAAGGATGAACAGCCACAGCCACCAGCGTGGCAGGGGATTGTTGTACTCGGTCAAGTCACCGTCCCACACATGCGTGGTTTCCTTGGCCGATTTGCCCGCGCCGCTCTTGGAAGTCCACCAGATGAGCCACAGGGCGGCCACGATGTTGACGACGACCGCGACCGCGATGAAAGTTGAAATCCCGGGATTCATGATTGTGTGTTCCTCGACACCTGGTTCGTCTCATCCTCGAGCGGCAGCTGCGCCATCGCATCGAAGGTGCTCTTGCGGCGGGCACTGAACGCCCACCATGCGAAGGCGATGAAAGACAGCATCAGCACCAGCGTGATGATGCCGCGTACCACGCCGATCATGGTGTTGCCTCGCCGTGGTACTTGAGGCCCTGCAGGTAGGCGATCAGCGCATCCTGCTCGCTCTTGTCCTTGACCAGGTTCGGCGCATCGGCGATTTCCTGGTCCGTGTAGGGCGCGCCCAGGATGCGCAGCGTGCGCATCTTGGCCTGCAGCACCGGGGCATCGATGCTGCCGGTCTCCAGCCAGGGGAAGCCGGGCATGTTCGATTCCGGCACCACGTCGCGCGGATTGTGCAGGTGGATGCGTTGCCACTGGTCGGAGTAGCGGCCGCCCACCCGCGCAAGATCCGGACCCGTGCGCTTGGAACCGAATTGGAAGGGGTGGTCGTACACCGATTCACCGGCGAGTGAGTAGTGGCCGTAGCGTTCGGTCTCGGCGTGCAGCGGGCGCACCATCTGCGAATGGCAGTTGTAGCAGCCTTCGCGCACGTACACTTCGCGGCCGGCGAGCTCGAGCGCGCCGTAGGGCTTCACACCCGGGGCGGGCTTGACCACGGAGGCCTGGGTGTACAGCGGCACGATTTCCACCAGGCCGCCCACGCTGATCACCACGGCGATCAATACGCCGAGGAGCCAGGACTTCTTCTCTACTGTTTCATGACTCATCGTTGTCTCTCTTGCAGATTCTTTGACTGCTGACTCAAACCGCGGGGGCGGCGACGGGGACCGACACCGGGCTCTTCGAGCTGATGGTCTTCATCACGTTGTAGAACATGATCAGCATGCCCGCGAGGTACATCGTTCCGCCGACGAGGCGCACCACGTAGAACGGATAGGTGTTCTTCAACGCCTCGACGAAGGTGTAGGTGAGCGTGCCGTCGGGGTTGACCGCGCGCCACATCAGGCCCTGCATCACGCCCGCGATCCACATCGCGGCGATGTACAGCACCACGCCGATGGTGGCGATCCAGAAATGCAGGTCGATGAGCTTCACCGAGTACATCTGCTTCTCGCCCCACAGCTTGGGGATGAGCGCATACATCGTGCCGATGGTCATGAAGGCCACCCAGCCCAGTGCGCCCGAGTGCACGTGACCGATGGTCCAGTCGGTGTAGTGCGAGAGCGAGTTCACCGTCTTGATCGACATCATCGGCCCTTCGAAGGTCGACATGCCGTAGAAGGACAGCGACACGATCATGAACTTCAGGATCGGGTCGGTGCGCAGTTTGTGCCACGCGCCGGAGAGGGTCATGATGCCGTTGATCATGCCGCCCCAGCTCGGCGCCAGCAGCACCAGCGAGAACACCATGCCGAGCGACTGCGCCCAGTCGGGGAGCGTGGTGTAGTGCAGGTGGTGCGGGCCCGCCCACATGTAGATGGAGATCAGGGCCCAGAAGTGCACGATGGACAGCCGGTAGGAGTAGATGGGCCGGCCGGCCTGCTTGGGGATGAAGTAGTACATCATGCCCAGGAACGCCGCGGTCAGGAAGAAACCCACCGCGTTGTGGCCGTACCACCATTGCACCATCGCATCCACGACGCCCGAGTAGATGTCGAAGGAGCGGGTCGCCGTCACCGGGATGGAGAGATTGTTGAAGATGTGCAGCACCGCGATGGTGATGATGTAGGCCGAGAAGAACCAGTTGGCCACGTAGATGTGCTTGACCTTGCGGATGACCATGGTGCCGAAGAACACGATGGCATAGACCACCCACACCACGGCGATGAGCAGGTCGATGGGCCATTCCAGCTCGGCGTATTCCTTGCTTTGCGTGATGCCCAGCGGCAGGGTGACCGCCGCCAGCACGATGACCAGCTGCCAGCCCCAGAAGGTGAAGGCGGCGAGCTTGTCGGAGATGAGCCGCGTGTGGCAGGTGCGTTGCACGATGTAGTAGGAGCTGGCGAACAACGCGCTGCCGCCGAAGGCGAAGATCACCGCGTTGGTGTGCAGGGGCCGCAGACGCCCGTAGCTCAAGAAGGAAAGACCGAAATTCAGGTCCGGCCAGATCAGTTCGGCGGCGATGATCACGCCCACCAGCATCCCCACGATGCCCCAGACCACGGTCATGACCGCGAACTGGCGCACCACCTTGTCGTTGTAAACCAAGGGAATTCCCTGGCTGGAAACTGCAGCACTCGACATCTTGGTCAACCCTCGGATTGGCGGAAATTTCTTATGCGGGCATGCTAGGGAGTAGCCGCAATGGCCGGTATAAGGAACCCCCCGCCGGGGGTAGGGATAAGTCCATATACCGCTACGTGGGAGTTGGAATGAAGCTTCGCCACCATGGACGTCTACTTCGATCCCGAACTGATGCGGCGCTACGATCGCGAGGGCCCGCGCTATACCTCCTACCCCACGGCCCTGCAGTTCCACGAGGGCTTGAGCGTCGAGGATTACGAAAAGGCGGCGCGCGGCAGCCGTGGCGCACTGCGGCACGAGCCGCTGTCCCTGTACGTGCACATCCCCTTCTGCTTCAGCCCGTGCTTCTACTGTGGATGCAACAAGGTGATCACGCGGCAGCTGGACCGGGCCGATCCCTATATCCGCCAGCTGGACACCGAGATTGCGCTGCGCAGCCGGTTCTTCGACACCAGCCGCAAGATCGAGCAGCTCCACCTGGGAGGCGGCACGCCCACCTTCCTGCCGCAGCAGCGGCTGGAAGCGCTGATCGATTCCCTGGGCCGGCGCTTCAAGCTCATCGACACGCCCGAGCGGGATTACTCGATCGAGATCGATCCGCGCACGGTCACGCCCGCGGCCATCAAGATGCTCACCGGCCTCGGGTTCAACCGCATCAGCCTGGGCGTGCAGGATTTCGATCCGCAGGTGCAGGCGGCCGTGAATCGCCTGCAACCCGTGGACCTGGTGCAGGGCATCCTGGATGCGGCGCGCGCGCAGGGCTTGCGCTCCATCAATTTCGACCTCATCTACGGCCTGCCCAAGCAGACGCAGGCCACCTTCGAGGCCACGCTCAACCAGGTCATCAAGATGCGGCCGGACCGGCTGGCCGTGTACGGCTATGCGCACATGCCGCGCGTGTTCAAGGCGCAGCGCCAGATCCACGAGCCCGACCTGCCGGATGCCCGCCTGCGCCTGTCGCTCCTGCAGATGGCCGTGACCAAGCTGTGCGCGGCCGGCTACGAGTACATCGGCATGGATCATTTCGCGCTGCCCGGGGATTCCCTGGCGCAGGCGCAACGCAACGGCACGCTGCACCGTACCTTCCAGGGCTATACCACGCATGCGAGCCGCGACCTGGTGAGCATCGGCGTCAGCGCCATCGGGCAGGTGGGCAACCTGTACGTGCAGAATCACAAGAACCTGCCGGAGTACGGCGCGGCCCTGGATCGCGGCGTGCTGCCGCAGCATCGCGGAGTTGCGACCAGCGAGGATGATGCGGTGCGGCGCGACGTGATCCAGCAGATCATGTGCCACGGCAAGCTGGACATCACGTCCATCGAGCGTGCGCACAAGATCCAGTTCGACGACTACTTCGCCGCGGAAAAGCCGCGGGTGCAGTCCCTCGCCGAGGACGGCTTGATCGATCTGGGCACGCGCTCCATCGCGCTCACCCCGCGCGGCCGGCTGCTGATGCGAAATGTGGCCATGGCCTTCGATGCGTACCTTGCGAAGAAGGCGAGCCAGGCACCGCAATCGCGCGCCATCTGACGGCCGTTGATTTACGGGGCTGCGCGCGCTGCAATGGGGGTGTGTATCTCGTGAACCGGCGCTGACCCATGCAGGCGATGCTCCTTTCGCAGCCGCGCATGCCGCTGCAATGGACCGAGCTCCCCGACCCGCATCCCGGACCGGGCGAGATCCGCGTGCGCGTGCTGGCCTGCGGGGTGTGCCGCACGGATCTGCACGTGGTGGATGGCGAGTTGCCCGATCCGCGATTGCCCATCGTCCCCGGTCATGAAATCGTCGGGCGCATCGATGCGCTCGGCGCGGGCGTGCAGGGATTCACATGTGGGGAGAGGGTGGGCATTCCCTGGCTGGGCCACACCTGCGGTCATTGCGCCTATTGCGCCACCGGGCATGAAAACCTGTGCGATGCGCCGGTGTTCACCGGTTATCAGCGCCACGGCGGCTATGCCACCGCGGCGGTCGCCGACGCGCGCTTCGCCTTTCGCTTGGGCGAATCAGGGAGCGATGTGGAGCTGGCACCGCTCCTGTGCGCGGGCTTGATCGGCTGGCGGGCGCTGTGCATGGCGGGGCCGGGCGCCGACCTTGGCTTGTACGGCTTCGGCGCGGCGGCGCACATCATCGCGCAGGTGGCGCATTGGCAGGGCCGCCGCGTGCATGCCTTCACGCGGGCCGGTGATGAGACGACGCAGCGCTTCGCCCGCTCGTTGGGCGTGACCTGGGCCGGTGCTGCCGATCCGCCGCCGGAGCGCGCTCTGGACGCGGCCATCATCTTCGCGCCCAGCGGAGAATTGGTGCCGTGTGCGTTGGCGGCGGTGCGCAAAGGCGGGCGGGTGGTGTGCGCAGGCATCCACATGAGCGACATCCCGCGCTTTTCCTACGACCTGTTGTGGGGCGAGAGGCAACTCGTGTCGGTGGCCAATCTCACGCGCCAGGATGGCGTGGATTTCCTCGAGGTGGCGCCGCGGGTGGGCATCCGCATGCGCACCACCGTGTACCCGCTGGCGCAGGCGAATCAGGCGTTGGAGGATCTGCGCGCCGGACGCTTCGAAGGTGCGGCGGTGCTGGTGCCGTGAGCTACCAGAAACGCACCCGGCCCGTGTCCACGTGCACGAAATCGCTCTTGGCGTAGAAGCCCACGCCGCCGCGCCCGAGCGAGCGCGCATATTCGGCGAGCCGCTGCGTGGAAAAGCCGGACAGGCGCAGGTCGATGGCCTTGCCGAGCAAGTGCTGGCTGTGCTCGGCCACGCCGCTGGAGCGGCTGTGAAGCATGGTATTGGTGGCGGGTGAGCGGTAGCCGCAGATGATCTCGAAGATGGCCTCGCGGTTGGTGGCCACCTGCAGGTCCCAGAGGATGTCGAACAGCGCGGCATCCATGGGCATGACATCGCCGGTGCGGAAATCGCGCAGCAGCCCGTTCATCTGTGTGAGCGCATCCGGCACGTAGGCCGAACCGTCGAAATACGTGGCGGTGAGGGTCTCGCCCGTGTGTGTGTGCACCAGCGACAGGGAGCGCGGCGACACCGGCGCGGCGAATGCCTTGGTTACGCTCAATGCGCCGAGCAGGCCGGCTGCGCCGCGCAGGAAATGCCGGCGCCGGTGGCAGTGGGCTTCGGAGGATGGGAGGTCGCGTCTGCGGTCGCGTTTACGCATGCGGGCCATGCCGGTGGAAGACTGGTGCCTCAATCATAGCCCAGGAGCGGCGGCGCGGGGAGCGGATCGCGTCGCAGTTTGCAGCAGGCGCGCCAATTGGCGGTCCAAGCCGTAAATATCGTCAAAAAACAGGATGGGACCGCCCTCCGTGGCCAGCACCGTGCCGTACAGGATCATGACCTTCAACGGGTTGCGCAGGGGCACGCGCACGGCGTCCGTCCCCTGCATGGCGGCCTCGATGCGCGCTCGGTCCCATCCCGGCTCGGCGCCGCGCAGCACGAATTCGGCCAGCCCGACGGGATCGCTGACGCGGATGCAGCCGTGGCTGAAGGCGCGCCGGCTTTCCGCGAACAGGCGCCGCGCCGGCGTGGAGTGCATGTAGACGTTGTGCGAATTCGGAAACACGAACTTGATCAGGCCGAGGGCGTTGTCATCGCCCGGCCGCTGCCGCAGGCGCAGCCGCCCGGCGGCCAGGGCCTCGAGGTTGGCGGGTGTGGACGCCACCACCGGGCTCGAGTCTGCCGGCCCATTCACCAATTCCAGGTGATTGCGCTGCAGGTAATCCGCATGGCGCAGGATCTGCGGCAGCATTTCGCGCAGCACGATGCTGCGCGGCACGTCCCAGTACGGCCGGTACACGACGTAGCGCATGTCGCCCACGAACACCGGCGTGCGCGTGTGCGCGTAGGTCTGACCGACGATCACGTCCATCTGCATGATGTCGGCGGCGCGGTCATTCACCGTGCGGAAGGCGAACAGGCGGAATTGCGGGATGTTGACGATGATGGGCGGGGAGGCGAACTGCGGCAGCCAGCGCCAGCGCTCCAGCGTCAGTTCGATCTGCTGCACGCGTTGCGCGAGCGGCGTGGTCAATGCCGCCAGCGTCTTCGGGCCGAGGCCGCCGTCGGCATCCAGTCCATGACGGCGCTGGAAACGCTGCAGGGCCTGCACCAGAGCGGGGTCGAGCGTGGTGGCATCGTCGCCCTGCGATGGCAGGTCACCCAGCTCGAACAACAGCCGCCGCAGCGCCGCGGAGCCGGCGTAGGGCTCTCCTGGCTTCACGGTCTTGACGCTCGGCTTCGGCAGCGCCGTCAGCGTGCGGTCGGTACTGAGGTGCCGGTACCGCAGGAGCGCCGTCTTCAATAGCGCGTAGTGATAGAACGCCGGCTCATAGCGGCTCACCGCGACCTTCACATCGTCGGCTTGCGCGAGCACCGCCGTGGCGGCGGTCGCATCGAAGGTTGGCCGCTGCGCCTCGAGCTCGAAGCCCGCCTTGCGCGGATCGACCCGGCCTTCGTGCAGGTCGTGCAGCAAGCGTCGCGCGGCGGAATCCACTTGCGCGTCGAAGTGCGCCAGGTCGGCGCTGCTGCCGCGTGAGGAATCCAGGCGTTGCGCCTGTGCGGCGAGTGCGGTCGCCTCGTAGTCAGCGTGCCGCAGTCCGAAATCTTCGGCCTGCAGCAGGAGTTGCGTGAGCTGCACCGCTTGCCGGGTGGGACGGCCATCGCGCACCCACTGCATCGCGCCGGCGGCGGCTTGCGCCGCCGCGCCGGAGGAGGCCGATCCGTACGCCGGCGCGAGGACGAGGCAGGCTATGATGAGGCTGCGGTGGAACATCGCGGAATTGTAAGGCAGTCATCCATGCGAATGAGTTTTCTTGGCGCCACCGGCACCGTCACCGGTTCGAAGTACCTGGTGGAAACCGCCGGTGGCCGCGTGCTGATCGACTGCGGCCTGTTCCAGGGTTTCAAGCAATTGCGATTGCGCAATTGGGCACACCTGCCCATCGAGCCACGCATGGTCGATGCCGTGGTACTCACGCATGCGCACCTGGACCACAGCGGTTACCTGCCGCGGCTATGGGCGCAAGGCTTCCGTGGCAAGGTGTACTGCACCGAGGGCACGCGCGAGTTGTGCCGGATCCTGTTGCCCGACAGCGCGCGCCTGCAGGAGGAGGATGCGAAGTTCGCCAATCAGCGCGGCTTCTCCAAGCACTCACCCGCGCTGCCGCTGTACACCGAGCACGATGCCGACGCAGCTCTGGCGTTGCTGCATGCCGTGCCTTTTGCAAAGGTGATCGAGCCTGTGCCCGGTCTGCGGATCAGCTTGTCACCCGCATCGCATCTGCTCGGCGCTGCCTCGGTGCTGTGCGAGGCCGAGGGCGCGCGACTGCTGCTGTCGGGCGATCTCGGCCGCGACAACGATGTGGTCATGCCGCCGCCGGCCCCGCCGCCACCCTGCGACTACCTCGTGATCGAGTCCACCTACGGCGACCGGTTGCATCCCTCGATGGCGCCCGAGGACGAATTGTGCGATGCGCTCGCGGGCGTGCTCGCTGCCGGCGGCGTGGTGGTGGTGCCCACCTTCGCCATCGGCCGGGCGCAGGAATTGCTGGTGTTCCTCGACCGGCTGCAACGCGGCGGCCGGCTGCCGGACGTACCGGTTTTCCTCGACAGCCCCATGGCCATCGAAGCCACCGCGGTGTACGCACGCCTGCGCTCGCAGCACCGGCTCAGCGAGGAGGAATGCGCCCGTTTGCAGAACCGGGCGCGCTACATCACCACGGCGCAGCAATCGCGCGAGCTCGACGCCTCCGGCGGGCCGATGGTCCTGCTCGCCGCGAGCGGCATGGCCACCGGCGGACGCGTCATCCATCACCTTAAGCGCTTCGCGCCCGATGCGCGCAACCTGATCCTGCTGAGCGGCTTCCAGGCAGGTGGCACGCGCGGGGCGGCGCTGGCAGCCGGCGCAGAGCACGTTCGCATCCATGGAGAGGAGGTGCCGGTACGCGCGCAGGTGCGCCAGTTGCGCACGTTGTCTGCGCATGCGGACGCCGATGGCCTGCTGCGCTGGGCGCGGCAATTGCAGCGGCCGCCGCGACGGGTGTTCGTGACTCACGGCGAACCCGGCGCGAGCGATGCATTGCGCGCGCGCTTCGAGCACGAGCTGCACTGGGCGGCCGCCGTGCCGGACTATCGTGACGCGGTGGCCCTGAACGGCGAGGGCGACGGGCACTGACCGCCGCCGCCGGTCGCGGAGCCGATATCCACCATCGGCGGCGGCCGTGCGCCACCACCCGTGGTGGCATGCGTAGTGGCATTCCCTAAGTGACTGAAAAGACGGGCCCGTCGCCCTTGGCACGGCATTTGCTCTGTCGTTCGTGCGGGCTGCATGCCGGCTGTGCCGGATGAAGTCTGCGAAATATTCGACCCGCAACCACGGTCCTTTTCGGGACCGCAACATTTTCAGGAGTCTCGAGATGAAGAACGTCATTTTGTCCACCGCCATCGGCAGCGTCATTGCATTGGGCCTTGCCACCACGTCCGCGTTCGCGGCCGACGAAGCCAAGACCGAGAAGTGCTACGGCGTCGCCAAGGCCTCGAAGAACGATTGCGCCGGAGCCGCGCATGCCTGTGCCGGCCAGTCCAAGGCCGACGCCAGCCCCAAGGAATTCATCACAGTTCCCAAGGGCACCTGCGAGCGCCTGGTCAACGGATCGCTCACGTCCAAGTAATGAACCGGCGGTCCGCAACATTGCCGCCAGCTCCCGCACCGATCCCGGCGCAAGCCGGGATCGGCCTGCGGGCCGCGCATCACCAGGCGGTGCTGGACCACCGGCCTGCCGTCGCCTGGGTGGAAGCGCATAGCGAAAACTATTTTGCCGACGGCGGTGCGCAGATCGATTTCCTGCGCGCCATCCGCGCCGATTACCCCTTGAGCTTGCACGGGGTGGGGCTGTCGTTGGGGTCGGTGGATCCCATGGACGGGGAACACCTGCGCAAGCTGCGGCGGCTGGTGCAGTGGAGCGAGCCCGCTTTCGTTTCCGAACATCTTTCCTGGTCGTCGGTGAATGGAACCTTCTTCAACGACCTGCTGCCGTTGCCCTACACCGAAGAGGCGTTGCGCCACATGATCGCGCGGGTGGGCGCCTTGCAGGACACGCTTGGCCGGCAAATCCTGATCGAGAACCTGTCGAGCTACCTGCGGTTCGAGATCGATGCCATCCCTGAGCCGGAATTCCTGGTGGCGCTGGCCGCCGCCAGCGGCTGCGGCCTGCTGCTCGACGTCAACAACGTGTACGTGAGCGCTTGCAATCATGGCTTCGATGCGCAGGATTTCATCCGCGCCATTCCTGCACAGCATGTGCAGGAAATCCACCTGGCCGGGCACACCGCCAACCGGCACGAGGGCCGCGAGATCCTCATCGACACGCATTCCTCGCCGGTGTGTGCCGCGGTGTGGGACCTGTACGAATTCACCATCCGCCGCTTCGGGCCGCGGCCGACGCTGATCGAATGGGACACGGATATCCCCGAGTTGCCGGTGCTCGTAGGCGAGGCCGACAAGGCCAATCTGATCATCGAGGACAGCCGTGCCATCGCTGCGTGAGCTGCAGCAGAGTTTCGGACGCGCCCTGCTCGATGCGGGCGATGCCGGCATTGCGGCATGCGTGGTGGCGGCGGGCTTCGATCCTGCGAAGCGCCTGCAGATCTATCGCAACAACGTCCGCGCCAATTTCCTGGCGACCCTGCGGGCAACCTATCCGGTAATCGAGCGACTGGGCGGCGCCGACTGGTTCGAGCAATCCGCGAGGTGTTATCAGGCAGCCTGCCCGTCCGGCTGCGGCGACCTGCAATACGTGGGCGAGCGCTACCCCGCCTTCCTGGCGCAGGAGCTCGGGACCACCCGCTATGCGTATTTCGCCGACGTCGCGCGCCTGGAATGGGCGTATCAAGAAGTGCTGACCGCAGCGCCGAGCCCGGCCTTCTCCGCCGGTGAATTGTGCGCCCTCGATCCCGCCGACCATGAACGCGTGGTGTTCGAGCCGCGCGCCGCGCTGCGGCTGGTCGAATCGCCCTATCCCCTGCTGCAGATCTGGAACGCAAATCGCGGCGCGGCCGACACCCTGGTGAGCCTGGACGCCGGCGCCGACTGCGTGCTGCTGCTGCGTCGCGAGGATCACATCGAATTGCGCAGCCTGCGTCCGGAGACTGCGGCACTGCTGCGCCACTTCATCGCAGGCATGGCCTTCGCGGACGCGGCTGCCGGCGCTTGCGCGGACTGCCCGGAGCTCGACCTTGCTCGCGAATTGACCGAACTATTGGCGATGCAGGCCATCGCCGCCATCCGACTAGCTGGAGATTCACCATGAACGCCGCGATCCTCAACCGCCCCTTGGACCTGCTCGACAAGGGATTGTCCCCCCTGCAGCCCCTGTTCCTGTTGCTGACGCGTTGTTACGTCAGCTGGCAGTTCCTCAAATCCGGCTGGCTCAAGGTGACAAGCTGGGACAGCACGCTGGAATTGTTCAAGACCGAATATCACGTGCCCCTGCTGCCGCCGTACGCCGCCGCGGTCTCCGGCGCCTTCGGCGAGTTGTTCTTCTCCGCTCTCATCGTGCTGGGCCTCGGCGGCCGCATCGGCCCCCTGGGCCTGTTCTTCGTCAACGTGATGGCCGTGGTGTCCTATCAGCAGGTGCTCCTGGCGGAGGGCTTCGAGGCAGCGCTCGCGCAGCATGTGCTGTGGGGCTTCATGCTCGCCTTGCTGGTCATCGTCGGCAACGGCACGTGGACGCTGGACCGGTTGCTTGGCATTCCCCGCCGCTAGATAATCCCGCTGCGTTGCGGCCCGGCGGAAGGATGTCCTCGACCATGGAAGCCAGCGCCCGTTTTGATCCGGAATCGGTGCCCTTGGGTGCGCAGGACCTGCGGATCCTGCAGGCGGTGGTCGAAGGCACCGCCGCCTCCACCGGTGATGAGTACTTCAAGACCCTGGTCCGCTACCTGGCCGACGCCATGGGCGCCCGGCACGCCTTCGTCACCGAATTCACATCGCCTCATTCCATCCGCACGATCGCCTTCTGGTCGAACGGGCGCGTGGCACCGAACATCGAATACGACCTGCGCAATACGCCGTGCGAGGAGGTCGTCAATGGCGGCTTCTGCTTCTATCCGCGCGGGTTGATCGAGCGCTACCCGCACGAGCACGTCGACAGCTACCTCGGTGTGCCCTTGAAGACGCGCGATGGCGCGGTCATGGGTCACCTCGCCATTTTCGATGAAGGAGCGCTGGAGGGAGATGCACGGCGACTGTCCCTGTTCCGCATCTTCGCCGCGCGCGCCGCGGCCGAGCTCGAGCGCATCCGCATGAGCCAGCAGGTCAACGACCTGTTCGATGAGGCGCCGATCGCCTACGTGCACGAAGGCCTGGACACACGCTTCATCCGCGCCAATCGCGCGGCGCGGCGCATCCTCGGCATCACCGAGGAAGAGGTGCGCGACCTGCGCGGCGCATCCCTGGTGCCGGACACGCCGGACGCGCAGCGGCGCCTGAAGGAGGCGTTCGAGTCCGTGGGCAAGGGCACCGACACCAGCGGCGTGGTGTTGGAATTGCGGCGCAAGGACGATGGCAGGCCGATTTGGGTCCAGTGGTGGTCCAAGCCCGATTCCAGCGGCAGCTATACGCGCACCATGTTCATCGACATCACCGACCGGGTGCTGATGGAGCAGGAGCAGAACAAGCTCAAGGCGCAGAACTCCTACCTGCAGGAGGAGATCAAGTCGGTCCACAATTTCGAGGAGATCATCGGCGCGAGCGCCGGCTTGATGAAGGTGCTCGACAAGGTGAAGCGGGTGGCGCCCACCGACGCCTCGGTGCTGATCCTCGGGGAGTCCGGCACGGGCAAGGAGTTGATCGCGCGCGCCATCCATTCGGCCAGCGCCCGCGCCGACAAGCCCTTCATCAAGGTCAACTGCGCCGCGCTTCCCACCTCGCTGGTGGAGAGCGAGCTGTTCGGCCATGAGCGGGGTGCCTTCAGCGGCGCCATCCAACGGCGCATCGGGCGTTTCGAACTGGCCAACGGCGGGACGATCTTTCTCGATGAGATCGGAGAGGTCCCGATGGACGTGCAGGTCAAGCTCCTGCGCGTGCTGCAGGAGCGGGAATTCGAGCGCATCGGCAGCAATCAATCCCTGCGCACCGACGTGCGCGTCATCGCCGCCACCAATCGTGACCTGCCCAAGGCCATCCGCGAAGGCGAGTTCCGCGCCGACCTGTTCTATCGATTGAACGTGTTTCCGTTGGAGTTGCCGCCACTGCGCGAGCGCCAGCAGGACATTCCGCTGCTGGTGCAGTTCTTCGTGCAGAAGTATGCGGGCCGGGTGGGGCGTCGCGTCGACGCCGTTGCCATGGATACCATGGCACGCCTGTGTGAATACGGCTGGCCCGGCAACATCCGCGAATTGGAGAACATCGTGGAGCGCGCGCTGATCCTGTCGAACTCGGCGGTGCTCGAGATCGATCCCGACGTTCTCGGCATTCCCGCCTCGACGGCCGCCGGCGGCGCAGCGGCCGTCTCGCCGCCGCCGCGCGCCGACGCGCAATCCGCTGCGAGCACGACGGCCGAGGCCGCGGATCTCGACTCGGTGCAGCGTGGACATATCCTCGGCATGCTGCGCGAAACGAATTGGGTGATCGAAGGGCAGCGCGGCGCGGCGGCCCGCCTGGGAATGAAGCCCGGAACGCTGCGCCACCGGATGAAAAAATTGGGGATCGGCCGCGCCGCAGGCTAAGGTGGCCCGCAACTTGCTGGCATGAACGGGTGAAGGCCATTGTTTCACCCAGACCTCAAGCGAGTCGTCCCATGTTGCGCATCCTCAACACTGTTTCACCCGCCACCACGACCCTGCACCTGCAAGGCAAATTGCTGCAGCCCTGGGTTGTGGAGGTGCAGGCCAGCGTCTCCGGCGCCGCTTCGCAGGGAGCCGTCCGGCTGGATCTGTCCGAATTGCAATTTGCCGATGAAAGCGGACTGAACCTGCTGCGCTCCCTGCAGCGCGATGGGGCGGAATTGGTCGGCGTTCCCGCGCTGATCGCCGCTCTTCTGCTGCGCGCCGATTCCCCTTCAGCTGCCTGACGCCGGGCGGCGCGGCGCCTCGCCGCGCCGCCACCGCGCCCACCACGCACCCCATCATCCCTCGCGGCGCTCCCCACCAACGGCGACGGCGCTGCCGGGAGGCGAGCCGCGCCACCCGGCAATGTTCCCGCGCGTCAGCGCCGGCATGAGGAAAAATGCCTGGAAAAAGGCCTTTCAGCGTGATTTCGCGCGGCCTGGCCGTGTTGGCACGCGGGTTGCAAAAGTCCCGTCGTCTTTCCATCACATCAGGAGTTCCGACATGCACAAATCCAGCAACAAGATCCGCACCGCGATCACCAGCATCGTGGCGATGGGTGCGGTGTCCTTCGCGGTGTCCGCGATGGCGGCCGATGAACACGCCAACGAAGAGCAGTGTGCGGGCGTGGTGAAGGCCGGCAAGAACGATTGCGCCACCTCCGCCAACGCCTGCCACGGGCACGTCACCACGGATGCCAATCCGATGGCGTGGATCTACCTGCCCAAAGGGACCTGCGAGCGTATCGCGGGCGCGCAGCTCGTGAAGGTCAAGGATCCCACCCCGCAGAAATGAGGCGGTGCGGACCCACAGGCAAACCGGCCGGCGGCAATCAGGCCGCCGGCCAAAACGGGGGGAGAGTATGAACGATCAATCCACATGGGCACTGGTACTGGCGGCGGGCGAGGGAAGCCGGCTGCGCTCGCTGACCACCACCGCCAGCGGAACGGCGGTTCCCAAGCAATTCTGCTCATTGCGCGGCGACTCATCGCTCCTGCGCGATGCACTTCGCCGCGCGCGCGGCGTCGCCGACCCGTCGCGCATCTGCAGCGTGGTGGCGTCCCAGCATCGCCGCTGGTGGCGCAGCGACCTGCGCGCGCTGCCCGCGGGCAATGTCATCGTGCAGCCCGAGAATCGTGGCACTGCCAACGGCATCCTCCTGCCCCTGCTGCACATCGTGGCGCGCGACCCGCAGGCCACCGTGTTGTTGCTGCCCGCGGATCACTATGTGCGCGACGAGGACGTGCTGGAGAGTTCCCTGCGCAAGGCCATGCGTCTCGCGGCGGCTTCCACCGACACGGTGTTCCTGCTCGGGATCGAGCCGGATTGCGCGGACAGCGAGCTGGGATACATCGTCCCCCAGGGCCGGATGCACGCGTCCGCACCGGTGCGTGAATTCATCGAAAAACCCGCGCTGCCCCTGGCACGCGAGCTGCTGATGCGTGGCGCCTTGTGGAATTCCTTCATCATCGCGGCCTCCGCGCAGGCGCTGCTGGCGTTGTACCGCCTGCGCTGCAGCGACGTGCTCGACTCGATGCGCGCCGCGCTGCGTATCGACATGGCCGCCGCCGGCTGCGTCGACGGCGCCGTCGCCGCCATGTACGAGGAGTTGCGGACGCTGGATTTCTCGCGCGATGTCCTGCAGGGACGGACCGAGAGCCTGCGGGTGGTGCGGGTGCCGGATTGTGGTTGGACGGACCTGGGCACGCCGCAGCGCGTGGCCGCGACGCTGCAGGGCATCCTGCCGGTGCCGGAGCTCGATGAGGTGATGCCGCGCGGCGCGTGCTTGAGCCTGGCCGCCCAACACTGGCGCCTGCAATCGCGCGGTCACGCGGGATTGTATGGAGCGCGGTCATGAGCGCTCTTCGCTGGCTGGTATTGGCAGGCTGGTTGTCCTGCGCCGGCGCTCGCGCCGCCGAGGTGGATACGCATGCCTCCTTGACGCTCGAGGGCGCCAAGGCCATCGCCGCCGCGGCAGTCCAATTTGCACGCGAACACGCGGCCCCGGGTGCGGCCATTGCGGTGGTCGATGCCGCCGGCACCTTGCTTTACCTGGAGAAGCTCGACGGCACATTTCAAAACGCCTCGCTGATCTCCATCGGCAAGGCACGCACAGCCGTCCTGTTCGGCAAGCCGACGCGTGTGTTCGAGGACGCGGTGAACAAGGGCCGCTACGCCATGCTCGCCGTGCCGGAAGTGGCACCGTTCACGCCCTTGATGGGCGGTGTGCCGGTCGAGGATGGAGGCCAGGTCATCGGTGCGTTGGGTGTCAGCGGTGCGGCCAGCGCTGCGCAGGACGATGAGATCGCCGCCTTTGCGGCCGCCGAGTTCGGGCGTCGCCGACGCGCCAGCGCGCCAGTGCAGCTCCTGCCGGCCTCGCAAGTAGCCAAGGCTTTCCGGGAGGATGCGACGCTCCTCGAACGTTCCGCGTTGCGCATCAACGCCAGCCGCCGCGATGGCGCGGGTGAAGCCGAGATCCATCAGCGCGACACGGACATCTTCTACGTGACCAAGGGCAGTGCGCTGCTGGTCACCGGCGGAGAGGTCGTGTCGCCGCGGCAAACGTCGGCGGCGGAAATCCGGGGCACCGCCATCGACGGCGGGCAGAGCCTCACGATCGCGCAAGGGGATGTGGTGAGCATCCCGCGCGGCACGCCGCACTGGTTCAAGCAGGTGCGCGCGCCCTTCGAGTACTACGTGGTCAAGTCCGCCGCACCTTGAGGCCATTCCCATGAATCATTCGACACTCAAATCCATCCTGATCGTCCTGGGCCTGGGGCTGATGCTGCCCTGGATCGCGGGAGCGGCCAGCGCATCGGGCTCGGCAACCGCGCCCGCGGCCAGCATCGACCTGACCACGGCAGAAGGCGTGGCGCAGGTGCAGGGTGCCTGGCGTTACGCGGACGTGGCACTCGCGCCCATCACGCATCACGCGCCCGACGCCGCCGGCCAACCCACCGGCGCGCCGGTGCGCACCTGGGACATCACTCCGCATGCGGGTGGCCGCGATGTCGATGATGCGTCGTGGGCCGTGGTCGAGCCCGCCACGCTCAAGCAGCGGCGCGGCAACGGCCGCCTGAGCTTCGCCTGGTATCGCATCGCGATCACCGTGCCCGCCCAGGTCGGCGGCTTCGATACCCGCGGCGCGAGCATCGAATTGGCGACGTCCATCGATGACTATGCGGAAATCTGGGTGGACGGCGAACTGCCGCGCGCGGCGGCGCAGAGTGGCGGCTCGGTGATCGGCGGCTGGAACGCCGTGAACCGGCTGGTCATCGGCCGCAACGTCAAGCCCGGCACGAAAATCCAGCTGGCGGTGTTCGGCGCGAACGGTCCCTTGTCGGATCCGCCCGCCAACTTCATCTGGATGCGGCTGGCACGACTGGATTTTCGTGCGCACCAGCCCGGTGACGATGAACCGGTGGCGGTGACGCCTGCCGAGGTGAACGTGGAGGTGCTGCGCAAGGATCCGGCAATCGACGCGATCGTCCCGGCGAACGCCAAGATCTTCAAGCTGGCCGAAGGATTCCAGTTCACCGAAGGTCCCATCTGGCAGCGCGATCGGCAGCGCCTCCTGTTCTCCGATCCGAATGCCAACCGCATCTACGCGTTCGAGCCCACGGACGCTGCTGCGCCCGGGAAGCTGACCGTGTTCCGTGAACAGAGCGGCTACGCCGGCGCGGATGTGGCGGAGTACAGCCAGCCCGGTTCCAACGGCCTCACCTTGGATGCCCGCGGCCGGCTCACCATCAACCAGCACGGCAACCGGCGCGTGGTGCGCGATCAGGGCCAGGGCCTGGCGGTGCTGGCCGACCGCTATCACGGCCGCCGCCTCAACAGCCCCAACGACCTGGTCTACGGTTCCGACGGCACGCTGTATTTCACCGATCCGCCGTTCGGCTTGCCGAGGTTCTTCGACGACCCGCGCAAGGAGCTGGCCTTCAGCGGCGTGTACCGCGTGAAGGACGGGCGCATCGCACTGGTCAGCGACGAACTGAAGGGGCCCAACGGCATTGCGTTCTCGCCCGACGAGCGCTTCCTGTACGTGGGTGATTGGGATCCGAAGCGCAAGGTGGTGCTGCGATTCCCGGTGCGTCGTGATGGCAGCACCGGCCGCAGCGAGGTGTTCGCCGACATGAGCGCGGAGCTCCCCGGCGAGGCGGCGCTCGATGGCCTGAAGGTGGACCAGGCGGGCAATCTGTACGTGGCGGCGCCGGATGGCGTGCGCATCTATTCCGCGGCCGGCCGCCATCTCGGCACCATCGTGGCGCCGCGCACCGTGCACAACATGGCCTGGGGCGGCGAGGACGGCCGCACGCTGTTCCTGTGCGCGCATGACCGGCTGTACCGCATCGATCTGCTGCAGCCCGGGGTGCGGCCATGAACCTGGGGCGTGATGCGCTGGCGGGCTTCGAGGCGGTCACCGCGCGCGAGTGGCTGGTGACCAACGGCATCGGCGGCTTCGCGGCCGGCACCGTCGGTGGCATCAACACGCGCCGCTATCACGGCCTGCTCGTGGCCTCGCTCCGTCCGCCCGTCGAACGCGTGGTGATGGTGTCGAAGCTCGATGTGATGGTGCGTTATGGCGGCGTGTCCACGCTGATCGGCGCCAGCGAATATGCGGATGGCACGGTGCATCCGCGCGGCTTCTGCCATCTGGACTCGTTCCGGCTCGAGGGCCTCGTGCCGGTGTGGACCTGGGTGATCGGTGATGCGCTGCTCGAGCAGCGGGTGTGGATGGAGCAGGGCCGCAACACCACGTACGTGAGCTTTGCGCTCAAGCGCGCATCGGGCCCGCTGGAATTGCATGCGCAGCCGCTGTGCACCTACCGCGACTATCACTCGCAACACCGCGGCCAGCGCGAGATGGAGGTTCAGGCCGCGCCGAGGGGCGTGCGGCTGGTGGCCTACCCAGGCTCGCGGCCGCTGCGCATCCTGTGCGAGCGGGGCGCTGCGCAGCCCGCGCCGGAGTGGCACTGGAACGTCAAGCATCGCGCGGAGAGCGAACGCGGGCTGGATGACATCGAGGACCTGTTCCGCCCCGCGCTGTTGCGCATGCCGTTGGCGGCCGGTGAATCCTCCGCCTGGATATTCACTGCCGAAGATGCCGAGCCGCGCGCAGCGGCGCAATCGTTGGCTGATGAACGCCGGCGCACGCGCGAATTGTCGGCGCGGCGCGGCACGCGTGCGGATGCCGGCGGCGAGGATCCGGCCTGGGTGACCCAGTTGCGCCTGGCCGCCGATCAATTCCTGGTCGAGCGGCGCGATGGCGAGGGCAGGGCGCTGGGCCACAGCGTCATCGCGGGATATCCCTGGTTCAGCGATTGGGGGCGCGACACCATGATTGCGCTGCCGGGCCTCACCTTGAGCACCGGCCGCCACGAAACCGCCGCGAGCATCCTGCGCACCTTCGCGCGCTTCGTCAGCGAGGGCATGCTGCCCAACCGCTTCCCGGATGCCGGCGATGCGCCCGAGTACAACACGGTGGATGCGACTCTCTGGTACTTCGTCGCCGTGGATGAATATCTGCGCCACACGGGCGATGAGCGCCTCGGCGCCGAGCTGTATCCGGTGCTGCAGGACATCGTCGCGGCGCATGTGCGTGGCACGCGCTTTCGTATCCGCGTCGATGCGGTGGACGGCCTGCTTGCTGCGGGCGAGCCCGGCGTCCAGCTCACCTGGATGGATGCCAAGGTGGGCGATTGGGTGGTGACGCCGCGCATCGGCAAGTGCGTGGAGATCAATGCGCTGTGGTTCAACGCGCTGGTCATCCTGGCGGGGCTCGCGTTGCGGCTGAAGGACGATGCCGCGGCTGCCGATTATTCGCAACGCGCGCGCGCCGTGCGCCAGCAATTCAACGAGCGCTTCTGGTGCGGCTCGGGCCATCTGTTCGACGTCGTCGATGGCCCCGAGGGCGACGATGCCACGCTGCGCCCCAACCAGATCTTCGCGGTGAGCCTGCGTCACGGCCTGCTCGATGCGCCGCGGGCGCGCGCCGTGGTCGAGGCCTGCGCGCGCCACCTGTGGACGCCCGTGGGCCTGCGGAGCCTCGCGCCCGCGGACTCGCGCTACGTCGGCCGCTACGGCGGCGGTCCCTGGCAACGCGACGGCGCGTACCACCAGGGCACGGTGTGGAGCTGGCTGCTCGGCCCCTTCGCGCTGGCGCATTACCGCGTGCATGGCGATGCACCGGCCGCGCTTGCCTGGCTGTCGGGGTACGAGGCGCATTTGCGCGAGGCCTGCGTGGGGCAGGTCAGTGAAATCTTCGACGGTGATGCGCCCTTTACGCCGCGCGGCTGCTTCGCGCAGGCCTGGGGTGTCGCCGAAACCTTGAGAGCCTGGAGTGAAATCAATGAATGCCAATCTTAAAATCCCCGCGCGCAAGCGCGCCGTCGCCAAAGACGTGGAGAAGGCGCGCCTGGCGGAATGCAGCGCGCGCGAGCCGGCGTGGAAGGCGTGGGGACCTTACCTGAGCGAGCGCCAATGGGGCACGGTGCGCGAGGATTACAGTCCGCACGGCAATGCCTGGGACTACTTCCCGCACGATCATGCGCGCAGCCGCGCGTATCGCTGGGGTGAGGACGGCCTGATGGGCCTTTGCGACGCCCAGCAGCGCCTGTGCCTGTCATTGGCGCTGTGGAACGGCCGCGACCCCATCCTCAAGGAGCGTCTGTTCGGCCTCACCAACGGCGAGGGCAATCACGGCGAAGACGTGAAGGAGGCGTACTACTACCTGGATGCCACGCCCTCGCATTCCTACCTGAAGGGCTTGTACAAGTATCCGCAGGCCGCGTATCCCTACGCCGACCTGGTACAGGAGAACCGGCGCCGTGGCATCGGGCAGCCCGAGTACGAGTTGCTCGACACCGGCGTATTCGCCGATGGCCGCTACTTCGATGTGTTCGTGGAGTACGTGCAGGCTGCGCCGCACGACATCCTCATGCGCGTCACCGTGCACAACCGCGGCCCGGAAGAGGCGGAGCTCACGCTGTTGCCGCAGCTCACGTTCCGCAATACCTGGAGCTGGAAACAGGATCAGCCGCGCCCGGTGCTGCGCCAGGACGGCGACCAGGTCATCGCCGAGCATCCGGAGCTGGGCGCCTACCGTCTGGCCGCCGATGGCGCGCCGCGCTGGCTGTTCACCGAGAACCACACCAACGTGCCGCGCCTGTATGGCGTGCCGGCGGACGGGCCCTTCAAGGATGCGTTTCACGAATTCGTGGTGCACGGACAGGAGCAGGCGTTGAGCCTGGAGTCGCGCGGCACCAAGGCCGGCGCACTGTTCACGCGGCGCATCCCCGCGGGCGGCAGCGAGACCCTGCGGATGCGCCTGAGCAGGAGCCTGCCGGCGCGTCCATTCGCGGGCTTCGACGCGCTGATCGAGCAGCGTCGCTGCGAGGCCGACGAGTTCTACGCCGAGCTGCAGCAGGACCTCGCCGATCCCGATGCGCGCCATGTGCAGCGCCAGGCCTTCGCCGGCATGATCTGGAGCAAGCAGTTCTTCCACCTCGACATGCCCGACTGGATCAGGGGCGATCCGGCGCTGCCTGCGCCGCCGGCGCAGCGCCGCCACGGCCGCAATCGCGAGTGGCTGCACCTGAACAATGCCGACATCATCTCCATGCCGGACAAGTGGGAGTATCCCTGGTACGCGGCCTGGGACCTGGCCTTTCACACGCTCTCGCTCGCGCTCGTCGATGCGGAATTCGCCAAGCAACAGCTCGTATTGCTGACGCGCGAGTGGTACATGCATCCCAATGGCCAGATGCCGGCCTACGAATGGGCCTTCGGCGATGTGAACCCGCCGGTGCATGCCTGGGCCACCTGGCGCGTGTTCCAGATCGACCGCAAGCAGCGCGGCGGGCCGGGCGACCTCGGGTTCCTGGAGTCCGTGTTCCACAAACTCATGTTGAACTTCACCTGGTGGGTGAACCGCAAGGATGCGGAAGGCCGCAATGTGTTCCAGGGCGGCTTCCTGGGCCTCGACAACATCGGCGTGTTCGACCGCAGCGCGCAGCTGCCCACCGGCGGGCACATCGACCAGGCCGATGGCACCAGCTGGATGGCCATGTATGCGCTGAACCTCATGCGCATCGCGTTGGAGCTTGCGCAGCACAACCATGTGTACGAGGACATCGCCAGCAAGTTCTTCGAGCACTTCCTGCAGATCGCCGAGGCCATGAACAACCTGGGCGAGGCGGGCGTGGGCCTGTGGGACGAGGAGGACAAGTTCTTCTACGACGTGCTGCACCTGCCCGACGGCGGCATGGTGCCGCTCAAGGTGCGCTCCATGGTGGGGCTCATTCCACTGTTCGCGGTGGAGACCCTGGAGCCCGAGCTGCTCGACAAGGTGCCGGAGTTCAAGCGGCGCCTGGAGTGGTTCCTGAAGTACCGGCCCGACCTCGCGGCGCTGGTCTCGCATTGGAACGTCGAGGGCCGCGGCCATCGCCGGCTGCTGTCGCTCCTGCGTGGCCATCGCATGAAGAAGCTGATTTCGCGCATGCTGGATGAGACCGAGTTCCTGTCTGATTACGGCATCCGCGCGATTTCCAAGCACCACGAGTCCAACCCCTACGTGTTCCATGTGAACGGCATGGACCTGTCGGTGCGCTACCTGCCGGGCGAGTCCGATTCCGGCCTGTTCGGCGGCAATTCCAACTGGCGAGGCCCCATCTGGTTCCCGGTCAACTACCTGTTGATCGAATCGCTGCAGAAGTTCCATCACTACTACGGCGATGACTTCCGCATCGAGTGCCCCACGGGTTCGGGCGTGTTCGTCACCCTGGAGCAGGCGGCGGCGGAAATTGGACGGCGGCTGACGCGCATCTTCCTGAAGGACGCGAACGGCCAGCGGCCGGTGTTCGGCCATCAGCCACAGCACCAGCAGGACCCGCATTTCCGGGACCACGTGCTGTTCTACGAATATTTTCACGGCGACACCGGCCGCGGTGTCGGCGCCTCCCATCAAACCGGCTGGACCGGCCTCGTGGCCAAGCTCCTTAAGCCCCGTCAATCACACAAGGAATGACCATGGAAACCTCGATGCATCCCTCCTATCTCCCCAAGCCTGTGATGCCGCGCGTGCCGCCGCAGTCACTGCTCCTCGGCCAGAAGGCGATCGTCACGGGCGCCAGTTCCGGCATCGGCCGCGCCATTGCCGTCGCCATTGCCCAGGCGGGCGCCGATGTGGTGGTGAACTACGTGGCCGGCGCCGACAAGGCTGAGCAGGTATGCGAGGAAATCCGCGCCCTCGGCGTGCGCGCGCTGGCCATCCGCGCCGACGTCGCCGACGAGACCCAGGTGAAGGACATGTTCGCGCAGATGCTGCGTGAATTCGGCACGGTGGATGTGCTCGTCAACAACGCCGGACTGCAGCAGGACGCGGCCTTCGAGAACCTGACGCTCGCGCAATGGAACAAGGTGATCGGCGTGAATCTCACCGGCCAGTTCCTGTGCGCGCGCGAGGCCGTGCGCGAGTTCAAGCGCCGCGGCGTGAATGCGGATGTGTCCTGCTCCGCCGGCAAGATCATCTGCATCAGCTCGGTGCACGAGGTGATCCCCTGGGCCGGCCATGTCAACTATGCGGCCTCCAAGGGCGGTGTGATGCTGATGATGAAGAGCCTGGCGCAGGAAGTGGCGCCGTACCGCATCCGCGTCAACAGCATCTGCCCCGGCGCCATCCGCACGCCCATCAACATGGAAGCCTGGGGCACGCCGCAGGCCTACAGCGAACTGATCAAGCTCATTCCCTACAAGCGCATCGGCGAGGCCGACGAGATCGGACGGGCCGTGGTGTGGATGGCTTCCGACTATGCCGACTATGTGCATGGTGTGAGCCTGTTCGTGGATGGCGGCATGACGCTGTACCCCGGCTTCGAGACCGGCGGCTGATGGACGCGCGGCGGGGTGCGGCGGCGGCGCTGCGCGAGCATTGGCCCGAGTACCTGATCGAGGCCTGGGCGCTCGGCACCTTCATGGTGTCGGCGGCAGTGTGGTCGGTGCTGCTGGATCACGCAGGATCGCCCTTGCACGAGGCGGTCCCGCAGCCCGGCCTGCGCCGCGCGCTGGGCGGCCTCGCCATGGGGCTGACCGCGATCGCGCTGATCTATTCGCCGTGGGGCCAGCGATCCGGTGCACACATGAACCCGGCCGTGACGCTGACGTACTGGCGCCTGCGCAAGGTGGCGGGCTGGGATGCGCTGTTCTACGTGCTCGCACAGTTCACCGGCGGCACGCTCGGTGTGCTGCTGATGGCGCAGGTGCTGGGTGCGGCGTTCACGGCGCCACCCGTGCAATACGCGGCGACGCTTCCCGGCAGCGGCGGTGTGCTGGCGGCATTCGCGGCGGAGATCTTCATTTCCGCGCTGCTGATGTCCATGGTGTTGCGCGTGTCGAATGCGCCGCGGCTGGCGCGGTTCACCGGTGTGTTCGCCGGCTGCCTCGTGGCCTGCTTCATCACGCTCGAAGCGCCGTTGTCGGGCATGAGCATGAACCCCGCGCGCTCCTTCGCCTCCGCGTTCCCCGCGGGGCTATGGGCGCACTTCTGGATCTACGCCGCCGCGCCGCTCCTGGGCATGCAACTGGCGGCCCTCGTCTATCGCCTCGAGCTCGCGGGCCGCGTCGGCGGTTGCGCGAAGCTCGTGCATTCCACGCAGCAGCGCTGCATTCATTGCGGGTATGAACCCCGGCAGGAGTTCCCATGTCCCTCTCGCACGATGTGATCATCGTCGGTTCCGGCGCCGGCGGCGCGGCGGCCGCGCACCGGCTGGTGCAATCCGGATTGTCGGTGGCGCTGATCGAGCGCGGCTTGCCGCTGCCGCGCGATGGCCGCACCCTCGACGTGCAGCAGGTGGTGCACGAGGGCCGATTCAAGAGCCACGAACCCTGGCTGGATGGCCGGGGCGGGCGCTTTGCGCCGGAGGAATACTTCAACCTCGGCGGCAAGACCAAGTGGTATGGCGCGGCGCTGTTGCGCTACGGCGCGCAGGAGATGCGGGCTGAAGCGCCGCATCAATGCCCCGGCTGGCCCATCGATGCGCACGACCTGCATCCCTATTACGAGGAAGCGGAGAGGCTCCTGGGCGTGCGCGAATTTGCATGCGAGCCGGGACTGGCGCGCATCGCCGAGCGATTGCTGCGGCGCTCGCCCGGCTGGCGCAGCGAACCGCTGCCCCTGGGCCTGTCGCCCGATATTCTGGGCAATCGCAACGAGGCCGCGCACTTCGACGGCTTCGCCTCGCCGGCGGGCTTGAAGTCCGACGCGGAACGCTGCTTGCTGGGTCCCATTCGCGCATCCGCCTTGCTGGATCTGCGCGTCGGCACGATGGTGACCGAGCTGATGGGCCGGGCCGGCGATGCGACCACCCTGGAAGGTGTGCGGCTGGCCGATGGTTCGGTGCTGCGCGCGCGCGCGGTGCTGCTGGCCGCCGGCGCGCTGCACTCGCCGCGGCTGCTGCAGACCTATCTCGAACGCGCCGGCCTTGCCCACAGCCTGCCCTGCCATGCGCAGGTCGGCCGTCACCTGAAGATGCACCTGTTGACGGCGATGATTGCAGTGTCACCGCGGCGCATCGACGACCTCATCCGCAAGACGCGCATCTACCTGCACGATGACCTGCCGCACAGCAGCGTGCAGCCGTTGGGTTTCGATGGTGAGCTCATCGCAACCTTGATGCCGGGGTTCGTGCCGCGCCGGCTGGCGCGCCACATCGGCGAGCGCAGCTATGGGTTCTTCCTGCAGACCGAGGACGGTGCGCATCCGGACAACCGCGTGCGCGCCGGCGATGCCGCCAGCGGCGGCTTGCCGGTGCTCGATTACGATGCCGCGCGCACACCCGCCGCCCTGGCCGAACACCGGCGGCTGGTCAACAGTTTCCGGCTGGCCCTGGTCCGTGCGGGGCTGATGCCCTTCTCGCAGCGCATCGGCATCGCCGGCACGGCGCATGTCAGCGGTACGCTGGCCGCCGGCGCCGACCCGCGGTCCTCCGTGGTCGATGCGGAAGGCGCCGTGCACGGCTTGCGCGGCCTGTACGTGGTCGATGCCAGCGTGCTGCCGCGCTCGAGCCGCGTGAATCCCTCGCTCACCATCTATGCCTGGAGCCTGCGCGTGGCGCAGCGCCTCGCGCAACGCCTGCATCAACCCGCCGTCCGGAGCGCCTGAACATGATCGACCGACGTCTTGCCTTGGCCATCACCCTGTCGCTCGCTGGAGTGGCTGGCGCCGACTCGTGCCTGGCTGCCCGGAGCCCGGGCGGTGAGCCCGCGGTGCGTGCGGCTGCGCAGGCCGCGCCCGTGAGCGCGGTGGTTGCGGTCTCGATGACCGTGGCCGATGCCGACCGCAGCATCGCCTTCTATCGGGACGTGCTCGGATTCACCGTGACCGATGATCATGAAGTCGCAGGTGATGCCTACGAACACTTGTACGGCGTGTTCGGCGCGCGGGTGCGCGTGGTGAGCCTGCAACTGGGCGATGAGACCCTGCGGCTGGAGCAGTTCCTGGCGCCGCGCGGCCGGCCCATCCCCGCGGATGTGCAGAGCAATGATGGCGCCTTCCAGCACGTGGCCATCATCGTCTCCGACATGGACCGCGCCTACGCCCGCTTGCGTGAACACGGCGTGCAGCATGCCTCCACCGGCCCGCAGCTGCTGCCGCAGTGGAACAAGGCGGCCGGCGGCATCTCCGCCTTCTATTTCCGGGATCCCGACGGTCATCACCTGGAGATCCTGCATTTTCCCGCCGGCAAGGGCGACCCCAAGTGGCAGAAGGCCGATGCCCTGTTCCTGGGCATCGACCATACCGCCATCGTCGTGCGCAATACGGAGGTGTCCTTGGGCTACTACGTCGGCGCCCTGGGCCTGCGCGTGGCGGGCCACAGCGAGAACTACGGCATCGAGCAGGAGCGCCTGAACAATGTGTTCGGGGCACGCTTGAACATCACCGCCTTGCGCGCCGCGCGCGGACCGGGGGTGGAGTTGCTCGAATACCTGGCGCCGCGCACCGGCCGGCCCATGCCCGTGGACACGCGCGCCAACGATGTGTGGAGCTGGCGCATCGACATGAGCGCGGATGTCGATGGCGCGGACCGCGCCATCCGCGCGGCGCACTTCGACTACGTGTCACCCGGCGTGGTGCCGGCGGGCCAGGGCCTTGCGCATCCCGCGCTGCAGATTCGCGATCCGGATGGTCACGCGGCGTTGCTGGAAGGGCGCTGATCGGCTTGCGCCTCCGGCAGCTGCTGCGAGCCGGTGATCAGGCGGATGCCGCCACCGAAGGTGAGGTAGGACCAGAACCAGTTGAGCATGGTGGAGGCGCGGTTGCGCATGCCCACGAGGAACCCGACATGCACCAGGCCCCACAACCACCAGGCAGGTGCGCCCCAGAGTTTCACGAAGCCGAAGTCCGCCACTGCGGATTTGCGCCCGATGGTGGCGAGGCTTCCCAGGTGCCGGTAGACGAACGGCGGCGGAGGAGGCGTGCCGTCGATGCGCGCCCTGATCTGCCGCGCCGCATATTGGCCGCCTTGTTTGGCCGCGGGTGCGAGGCCTGGCACGGCCTGGCCGTTCCAGGCCTCGCTCAACGCGGTGTCGCCGATGGCAAAGATCCGGTCGTGACCGGGCACCGTCAGGTCCGCGTTCACCTTGATGCGGCCGGCCGAGTCGGCAACCGCGTTCAGCCAGCGCGCCGCCGGCGAGGCCATCACGCCTGCCGCCCACAGCACCGTGCGGGAGGCAATGCGCAGGCCACTCACCACCACGCCCTGGGCATCGATGTTCTCGACGCGGCTCTTGATGAGCACCTGCACGCCGAGGCGTTCGAGCGAGCGCTGCGCCTTGTCGGCGAGGTCTTCGGGAAACGCGGGCAGCAGGCGCGGCGCGGATTGCACCAACATCACCTTGGAATCTGCCGGGTCGAAGTTGCGGAACTCCTTTTCCATCCCGTATTTCGCGAGTTCCGCGATGGCACCCGCCAGTTCCACGCCCGTCGGACCGCCGCCCACGATGAGGAAGGTGAGCAGCGCGGCGCGCTCGGCATCGTCGGTTGCGGCTTCCGCCGCCTCGAAGGCCGTGAGGATGCGGCGCCGGATCTCGGTGGCATCCTCGATGCGTTTCAATCCCGGCGCGTACGGCGCCCACTGGTCCTTGCCGAAGTAGCTGTGCGCCGCGCCGGTGGCGATGACCAGGTAGTCGTAGGGCAGGCTGCGCCCGGTCATACGCACCTCGCCTCGTTCGCTGTCGATGCCGGTGACGGTTCCCAGCAGCACCTGCGTGCGCGGCGCATCTCGGAACAGCGGCCGCACCGGTGCGGCGATGTCGCCGGGTGACAGGCCCGCCGTCGCCACCTGGTACAGCAGCGGCTGGAACAGGTGGTGGTTGGCCCGATCGATCAGGGTGACCGACGCCTCCGACCGGCGCAGCGCCGCGGCGCAGGCCATGCCGCCGAAGCCCGCACCGATGATGACCACGCGCGGCCTGTTTGCAGCGGCTTGGCTGTGCGCGCGCCTCGCGCTCCGGCGCGCCTGCCACGCCGCGAGCAGGCCGTCCGCCGAGGGCGCGCCCGCGCCAAAGGCCACGAACAGGGCGCACAGCATCAACAGGTAGGCGGCGTCGGACAGCCGCGGATCGGCCATGGCGCCCACCACCAGCGACAGCACCAACGCGATGGCGGCGTAACGCGTGGCAAGCCCCGCAATCAACAGCGCGCCGGCGCCGAGCGCCACCGCCTGTGGGACCTGCGCGGCCGTGGCCAGCGGCAGCCACTGTCCCCAGGTTGCCGCCGTCGCCGCGGGTCGCAGCACCGCGAGCATCAAGGCGGCGCCCAGCCACAGCCGCGCCACCAGCAGGTAGTAAGGACTCAGGTGGGCGCGCACCCGCGCGGAGGCACGCACGATGGCCGGCACCCAGGGCAATGCGCTGTCGGCGAGGCCGCGCCGGATCAGGGCGTCGATGGAAAAGGCGCCGGCGCCGTGGATGACGTACCAACCGAGCAAGATCGCCCAGAAGAGCTGGTTGTCGAAGGGCAGGTAGAAGAACTGGATCACCAGCGACAGGATCAGCATGGGGATGGCGGCATACCGGGTCATGAAGCCGGCGGCCAGCAGCACGGCTCCCAGCAGTTCGATGCCGACACCCACGTAGGCCGCCGTCACCGGGTCCATCCAGCTCACGGGATATTCCTGGGCTGACAATTGCAGCGCGGTATCCCAGTGCGTCAGCTTGAGGACGCCGGATACGAAGAACAATTGGGCCAGCCACAACCTGATGGCCAGGTCGATCTTCGGCCAGGCGATCTTCTCGAATAGGCGAAAGGGGATTTGATGTTTCATGCGTGGACGACTGCAAGCGTCGTGCCACGAAAAATCACGCCAGCCGCGGCGCCGGCAAGCGGCCGCGCCACGATCCATGACGGAGCGCCGCCGCCGGCGGCGGATTCCTGGATGCGGGGCCTTTACCGGTCAAGGCCCATCAGGCGGCGGTTGGTTGCGGCGTTCCCGCCGCACCACCGCCACCACGCTGGCGGCCGCGGCGCCCAGCACCATCAGCATGGCCACCATGATGAATACCAGCCCGCCGGCGAGCTTGTAACACTCCCAGATGCCCCACACGACGCCCACCGGCGTCGTGACCATCAACAAGGGTTTGGCGATACGCATGCAAGGTCAGCCGCAGGAGAGGTTCATGAGGGCGGCGGGCATCAATGCCCCGGGTAGCTCAGGGCGCCGTTGTCCTCGTTCACGCTGCCATCGGCCACGAGTCCATCGATGATCGCACCGATGCGCTCGGCATCGAGCTTGCGCGCGAACACCGAGTGCAGCATGGCGGCGAGGCGGGTGCGCGAGCGGGGCAGGTTGCGTGCCGGCGTCTTGGCAAGATGCGCGCGCGCATGTTCCAGTTCAGGCGGCGTGGCATCCGCCGCAGACTTGCGCGACGCGCGCGCCGCCGGCGTCTTGGCCGTGGCCTGCTTGCGGCGGCCGCGCGCCGGAGCGGCGATGGCCACCGGCGCGACGAATGCTTCCTGGATGGCGCCGACGCGGCGCACGTGGAAGCCGCGGCCCGTCAAGTGCCGCACCAGCGGATCGAAGCCCTTGTCTCGCGACAGGATCACGCACTCGGCCGTGGGCGCCGCCTGCAGGTATTCGCCCAGGTAGAAAGCGATATGGAAATCCAGCGCATTCTTCCCCTGGCCTTCGATGTCGATGGGAATGAAGCGTTCGCCGAGCTTCAATGCCTCCTTCAGGAAGGCCGTGGGCACGGTGCGCTGCGAGGCGCCGAAGAAGAACGGCACGGTGACGTCGGTGGGGAGTGCGGACAGGTCCACCTTGGGGACGTTCTCGAAATCGACCAGCAGGATTTTTTTCATGGCGCGGATGATACGCGCTTGACCTCTAGCCTGCTGGGGCAGCTGCCACCACCACTTGAGCGGCGGCGAGATCTTCCAACGCATGCCCCACGCTCTTGAACAGCGTCACCGCCTCCGCGTTGCTGCGGCCGCGATGCGTGCCGCGCGCCAGGTCGTGCAGGTCGCCCAGCACGTGCGACCTTTCGATGGCGCCGTTGCGCAGCGCCTGGATCAATTCGCCGGCATCGGCCCATGCGCCGGCATGCGTGTCCACGAAGACCTGCGCGCGACGCACGGCGGTATCGTCGGCTTCGCGCATCTGCGCATTGAAGGCGCCGACCAGGTCGACATGCTGCCCGGGGCGCAGCCAGCCCCCTTGCACCAGCGGCTCCTGCGACAGCGTGGCGCAACTGATGATGTCCGCCCACTGCACGGCCTCGCGCAGATCGGCCGTGCCGCTCACCTGCGGCGCGACGCCTTGCAGCTGGGCGGCCAGTTCCTGCGCGCGCGCCGCGTGCCGGCCCCAGATGCGCACCTCGCGGATGGGCCGCACTGCGCAGTGATGGCGGATGAGGTGCGGCGCGAGTGCGCCCGAGCCCACCATCAACAGCCGGCTGCTGTCGGGGCGCGACAGGTAGCGGGACGCCAGCGCCGAGGCGGCGCCCGTGCGCCGCAGCGTGAGTTCGTTGCCATCGAACGTGGCGCGCACCGCGCCGCTGTCAGCATCGAACAGCACGTAGCAGGCATTCACGGCCGCAAGGCCCCGCGCGGGATTGCCGGCGAACACCGTCACCAGCTTCACGCCCAGGGCGGTGTCCTGGCGCCACGCGGGCATGAGCAGCAGCGTCTGCGTACCGGCCGCGTCGAGCAGGTGATGCTGGCGCGGCGGTGCCTGCGTCTGGCCGCGGAATGCCTCATCGAGCGCCTCGATCAATACGCGGGGTTCGAGGGCGGCGGCGACGGCGCCGGCGTCATAGTGCTTCATGCGGACATCGCCTCTTCAAATCACGTTGGTCTCGACCACCGGCGAGCGCTGCAGCATGCGCTCGAATCCCAGCGGGGTCATGTCCAGGCTGAGGTAGCGGCCGTGCGCGATCCACTCGGCCAGCGCGCGGCCGACCGCCGGAGAGTGCTGCAGGCCGTGGCCGGAAAAGCCGCTGGCGAGCAGCAGGTTGGCGGCGCCGGGGGCCGGCCCGATGAAGGCGTTCTGGTCGAACACGTTGTAGTCGTAGTGGCCGGCCCAGGCGCTGCTGACCTTCGCTTCCTCGAAGCCCGGCACGCGATGCGCAAGGATGGGCCAGAGGATGTCCTCGAAGGCGCCGTGCTCGACCTCGAAGTCATCGACCTCCACGTCGCGATCGTCGGCGGGTGTGTAGCCGGTGATGTAACGGTCGCCCTCGGGCCGGAACCACAGTCCGCTGGGGTCGATGAGCAGCGCGTCGGGAGCCAGGCGCGCCGGCGAGGTGAACACGAACACGCAGCGCTTGCGCGGGTGCACGGGCAGGTCGACGCCGGCGAGTGCCGCGACGCGGCGCGAATGGGTGCCGGTGGAGTTGATCAGGTGCCCGCAACTGACGCGGGTGCCATCGCTGAGCGCTGCGCTCGTGACCCGTCCGTCCGCTCCGCGCTCGAAGCGCTCGAGTCGCGCGGCGCGATAGGGAACACCGTTGCGTTCGTTGTCCTGGCGCAGGTACTGCAGCAGCGAGTGGCCGTCGAACCAGCCTTCGCCCTCGCGCGTGTCACTGCCGCCGGCGAGGTCGGCGGTGTTCAGCCAGGGATAGCGGACCCCCAGCGCCTGGGGTTCGTGCCATTGCACGCTTACGCCGCAGGATTGCTGCAGTTTCACGCGGGATTGGAGCGCGGCTGCTCCAGCAGCGTCGACCAAGTAGAGATACCGGGATTTTGTCATCCGGATCCCGGCATTTCGCAGAAATTCCAGGCCAAATGCCGACATGGCGATGTTGAGGGGCGTGGAGAACTGCTGACGGATGGAACTGGCCGAGAGGGTGCTTGCCGCCGCCCGGTAACTGGGGTCGGGTTCGGCCACCAGCACCGTCAACTGCGGCGCTTCACGCCGCAGGAACCAGGCGCAGGCGCTGCCCACGACCCCGCCGCCGGCGATCAGTACATCGACATGTTGCACGCAGTCTTTCCCCCGTTGGATGGGATGGCGCGCAGTCTAGCAGCGCGACGCGCCGGATTATGGTGCAAGGGACGGGGTGCGCCGGGCGCGGAATTGAGAGGGACCCGGCAGATTGCCCGCAAACTTGAGCCCACCTTGCGCAAATTGCGAGCGGGGTCACAACGCCCAACCCTTATGTCGCAAGAATAGGTGCCCATGCGGTGAGGACACCGCGTTTGGTCACCCACAGTTCAATTTCGAGGAGATTCCATGCGTAAGATTCTACTGGCGACCCTGACGGCGGGCGTGTTGTCGGCCGGCGCCGCCAATGCGTTGACTGCCACCAACACCTTCCAGGTGACGGCGACGGTGCAGGCCACCTGCTCCACCAACGCTAACGCACTGGCTTTCGGCAACTACACCCCGGGTGCGGGTCCCGTCACGGGCACCACCACCATCAACGTGCGCTGCACCAAGAACACGCCGTACACGGTGTTCCTCAATGCGGGAACCACCACCGGTGGCACGCTGGCGCAGCGCCTGATGGCCTCGGGCACCAACACCCTGCAATACAACCTGTATACGACGGTGGGCAACACCCAGATCTTCGGCGATAACACCGGCGGCACGGGTCAGGGCGCGGGCACCGGCGCCGGCGTCGCGACCGCCAACACGTTGACCGTGTTCGGGACGCTCCCGGACAACGCCGCCAACCAGGCGGCGGTGCCGGGTAACTACACCGACACCATCACCATTACCGTCAACTATTGATGCGCTGAGGGTTTGATGTGTCGATGAAGGCATGGAATTCCACACGCCCGGCGGGTAGCGCAATGAAAGCGGTGCTGCTCGCCGGGGCGTGCGCATCCTGGCTTGCGGTGGCCACGACGGCCACCGCAAGCACCTTCAATATCTCGCCCATCCGCGCCAACCTCGGTGGCGCGCGCCACACCGAAGTGCTCACCCTGGCCAATGCCGAGGACGAACCCGTGGTGGTGCAGGTCAGAGTGGTGCGCTGGTCGCAGGCAGGCGGTGAGGAGTCCCTGGAGGACACCCGCGACCTGCTGGCCACGCCGCCGGTCCTGCAGATCGGTCCCAAGTCCGAGCAGATCGTGCGCGTGGCGCTGCGCCAGCCGCCCGATCCCGGCAGGGAATTGAGCTACCGGCTCATATTCCAGGAGGTGCCGCAGGCACCGAAGAAGGATTTCGTCGGCCTGCGCGTGGCGCTGCGCCTGAGCGTGCCGGTGTTCATTGCCCCCGCAACCGGCAAGCCCGCGCCCGATGTGGCCTGGCAGTCGCGCTGGCTGGATGATGGCAAGCTCGAGATCGCCGCGGACAACCGCGGCAATGCGCATCTGCAGGTCAGTGATTTCGAAGTGCAACTGGCGCAAGGCGCGCCGGTGCGCGGCCTGTCCTCGAAGTATGTGCTGCCCGGCAGCCGCATGAGCTGGGTGCTGACGCCCCCGCCCGATGCGACGCGCGATGGTCCGATCAAGATCCACGGACACAGCGACCAGGGCGAATTCTCCGCCGACGTTCTTTCCAGCGGCCTGTAAACACGGCGGTGACGCGTGCAGGACTGGCCATCCGGAAAACCATCGAATCGCGGGGCGACATATTCTGGCCTCGCCCTGCTGCTGTGCAGCCTGTGGGTGTCCGGCGCGCGCGCGGAGGATACCTACACCGAAGCCGTCCTCGACGTGCGCGTCAACGATACCGATGCTGGCGAATCGCTGGTGGTGCTGCGCGGACCCGATGGCAGGGTGTGGCTGTCCGCGGCTGACCTTGCGCGGCTGCGCTTGCGGCCACCGCCCGTGCCGGCGCTGCAGCAGCAGGGACAGGCCTGGTATGCGCCGGCGGACATCGCCGGCGCGGCGGTGAGCGTCGATGAATCCAAGCAGAGCGCGCGCATCGAGGCGCCGGGCGATGCCTTCCAGACCACGCGCTTGAACGCGCCGGAGCGAAACGGCCCGAGCCTGACGCGCGCAGCGCCCGGCCTGTTCCTGAATTACCAACTGTCGGCGCAGGAGGTGGATGGCGCGCGCAGCACGGGCGCCTTCAGCGAGCTGGGGCTGTTCGCCGGAATGGGCGTGCTCACGCAGACCTCGCTTGCACGCGATGACTCGCTGCGCGCCTATATGATGCGCCTGGACACCACCTTCACGCGCGATTTCCCCGACTCGATGCACACGCTGAACCTCGGCGATTCCATCAGCGATTCGGGCAGCTGGGGCAATGCCGTGCGTTTCGCCGGCATCCGCCTGTCCAAGAATTTCGGCATGCGGCCCGACCTGTTGACTTCGCCGCTGCTGTCGGCGGGCGGCACGGCCACGGTGCCCTCCACCGTCGATGTGTTCGTCAACAACCAGCTGGTGTCGAGCTCGCAGCTGCCGCCCGGGCCGTTCGTGATCGACCGGCTGCCCAGTGTGTCCGGCACCGGCGATGTCAGCGTGGTGGTGCGCGATGCGCTCGGCCGGGAGCAGGTGATCACCAAGTCCTTCTATTCCAGCACCCGGCTGCTGGCGCAGGGCCTGTCGCAGTATTCGCTCAACCTGGGCAGCGTGCGCGAGGACTACGCGCTGGCCAGCAATCACTACGGTGCGTTCCTGGCCGAGGGCAGCTATCGCCGCGGCATCACCGACCGCATCACGCTGGAGGGACATGCCGAATTCCTCGCCCATGATGCGCACGCCGTGGGCCTCAATGCCGTGTTCGGCGTGGGCAGCATCGGCACGATCAGCCTCACCGCGGCGGGCGGCGGGGATGACCGGGGTTCGGGCGCGCTCACCGGCATCGGCTTCGAGCACCATGGCCGTCGCGCCAGTTTCCTTGCGAGCACGCTCGTTGCAGGCGAGGGATTTGCGCAGATCGCCGACTCGCTCAATTCGAGCATGCGCTTCCGGCGCCGCGACGTGCTGCAGGTGGGCACGAGCCTTGGGCCCGCGGGCTCATTGTCGCTGGCCTATGTGCGCCAGAGCTTTCGCGCCGCGACCGCGCAGCAGACCTTGAGCATGACGCACAGCATCACCTTCGGTCATGCCGGCACGCTCAACCTGACCCTGTCGCGGGTGCGCGCCGATTCGTCCTCTACCAGCGCCTACCTCGTCTACGTGGTGCCGTTCGGGCAGCGCAGCGCCGCCAGCCTGTCGACCCTCGGCGGTAGCGGCGAGGGCGCATCCCCGGGCGAGATGATCGCCACGTTCGCGCAGAGCCCGCCGGTGGGAGAGGGGGGCGGCTACCGCCTGAGCGGCTCCACCCGCGGCAACTACGATGCGAACTGGCGCCAGCAGTTCAGCGCCGCCGATGTCGAGGTGGAGGCCGCGCGTCACGATGGCGTGAGCGGCCGCAGCCTGTACCTCGATGGTGCGATGACATTCCTGGGAGGCAAATTTGCCGCCACGCGCTCGGTGAGCGGCAGCTTTGCGGTGGTGGACGTGGCCGGCCTTCCCAATGTTCCCGTGTATGTGGAGAACCAGCTCACCACGCACACCGATGCCAACGGCAAGGCGCTGCTGTTCAACCTGCGCCCCTACGAGGCGAACCGCATCAGCATCCTGCCCGAGGAATTGCCGCTGGACACCACCATCGAATCCGCCAGCACCATCATGGCGCCGCCGTATCGCGCGGGCGTGGTGGCGCGCTTTCCGGTGCAGCGTGTGCGCAGCGCGACGCTGCGCCTGGTGATGGCCGAGGGCAAGGTGGTCCCGGCCGGCGCGACCGTGCGCATCGATGGGCGCGAGTTCCCCGTGGTGCTGGACGGCATGGTGTACATCACCGGCTTCGACCGGAGCATGGGCGGCTCTGCGCACTGGCCGGAAGGTGATTGCCACTTCCGCATCGATCCGCCCACCTCCCAGGACCCCTTGCCGGACCTCGGCGAGGTGCGTTGCGCCGTGGGCAAAGCCGCTACACTGGATGCCACATGAAGCGGGTCCTGGCATGGGTGATGGCGGTGGTGGCCCTGGGCGCAGCGGCGCCCGCGCTGGCCGTGACCATCAATTGCACGGCCTCCGCCTCCAGCATCGCCTTCGGCATCTATAACCCGCTGAGTACCACACCGGCCACGTCCACCGGCAGCCTGCGGGTGGTCTGCACCGGCAGTGGCAAAGGTTCGGCCAATGTGACCGTGGGGGTCACCTTGAGCGCCGGCCTGTCGGGCTCGTTCGCCACCCGCAAGATGTTCTCGGGGGCGAACTCGCTCAACTACAACATCTATTGGAGCACGGCGTACACGCAGGTGATGGGCAACGGCACCGGCGGCTCGTTCGCCGGCAGCGCGGGCCCGTTCACCGTGTTCGCCGGCGGCACGGGCACGGCCACCGGCACCATGTACGGGCGCGTGCCCGCGCAGCAGGACGTCGCGCCGGGCAGCTACGTCGACACCATCCTGATGACGGTCACTTATTGATGCAGGCGCGCGCCGTGCCGGCGCGCCGCATTACAGCGGGCGAACGCCCAAGTGCACCGGCCAGGGGTAGCGTCCGGGCGATAGTCCCGGCGCGAGCATGAACCGGAATCTGAGGGTCAGGCGCAGGGATTGAGGGCCGCTCCAGCGCCGTACCAGCGTACCGCCCTCCGCGCCGAGCACCTGCGCGGAATCCAGTCCTTCCACCACCATGCCGCTGAGCAGCGGATCGAGCGCCATCAGGTCCAGGGCCACGCCCTCGGCGCTGTTGCTGTTGATCACGATCGAGGCGGGCTGGCGCACATCGATGTAGCCGCGGCGCAGGTCGGCGCTCGAGACCTGCAGGTCCGGCGGCATGGAGGCGGATTGCACTCGAGCCACCGGCAGCACGGTCGCGCTCACGCCGAACTGCGTGCGCACCTCACCCGCGCCGCTGGCGCCGCTGCACAGGAGCAACGCCGCGGCGGACAGGGCTGCGCTCCACGGGCGTGCGCCACCGGCGCGCGACCCGAGCTGCAGGAAATATCGATGAATGGCGTGGCTCAAGCCCACAGTGACGGCCGCCGGTGTCCGGACTTTAAGTGTTGATCCCCTGCGGGCATGCCGGGCGCGCATTGTGTGAACGCGCGCACTGCCTGCCCTGGCCCAACTTAACTTAGCGAACCGCCGCGATCAAATGATCCAACGTTCTGTAAAACTGCTCGCAAAACTCCGGACCGATGAGTTCCTCGATGTGCCGGTAGGTGGCCTCGATGCGCGGTGCCAGGCGCACTGCCAACGCCTTGCTGCGCGGTGTGAGCGACACGCTGACCCGGCGCAGGTCACGGTCCACCCGTTCGCGCTGGATGAACTTCATCTGCTCCATGCGCGCCAGGACGCCGGCAAGGCTGGGGCTGGAGATGCGGCATTGCTCGCCGATCTGGCGCGGTTCCAGGGGCCCGGTCTCCAGCAGCAGGCGGATGATGCGCCATTGCTGTTCGGTGACGCCGGCCTCGTTGAGGATGGGGCGGAAGTGGGCGATGACATGCTCGCGCGCCTGCAACAGGAGCAGCGGCAGGTTGCGTCGCGGCAGTGCGGCGGGCTTGCCCTTCATGCCTTGAATCTTTCCACAGCCCGGCTTAAATTGCTAATATATTAGCGAATGATTTTCCTTTGCGGGGCAGCGATGGCCGGCGTTGAACTTCCTTTCGACATCCCTCCCTACCGGCTCTCCGGAACGGTGTACGGTGCGCTGCTCAATCATGGCAGCGCGCTCGCCGCGCTCGGTGATGCCGTCAACCAGCCTCCCTACCAGAAGCCGCCGCAGGCGCCGGTGCTGTACATCAAGCCGCGCAACACACTGGCCAGCGAGGGTGCGGCGGTGGCCGTGCCGGCGGATCCGGGCGAGGTCGAGGTGGGCGCAACCCTCGGCGTGGTCATGGGCCGGTCCGCGTGCCGCCTGGATGCCGCCAGCGCGCTCGACAGCGTCGCGGGCTTTCTCATCGTCAACGACGTGAGCCTGCCGCATGCCAGCTTCTTCCGGCCCGGCGTACGCTTCAAGGCGCGGGACGGCTTCTGCCCGCTGGGCCCGCGAGTGACGCCCAGGGCCGCCGTGCCCAATCCCGACGCGATGGGGATCCGGGTGTTCATCGACGGCTCGCTCAAGGCCTCCGCCAACACCTCGGGCCTGTTGCGCAACGTGCGTCAACTCCTGGCGGATGTCACCGAGTTCATGACCCTGGCGGCGGGCGATGTGCTGGCGGTGGGCGTGGCGCTGCCGGCGCCCACGGTGCGCGCGGGGCAGCGCACCCGCATCGAGATCGACGGGCTGGGCGCGCTGAACAATTCGTACATCGCGGAGGGGACGTGATGCGCGCGCGCGTGGCCTATGCCGGTGCCGTGCACGAGGCCACGCCGCAGGCGCTGGCCGATGGCGCGCCGGGTGTGAAGCTCGCCGACGGGCGGGTGCTGCGCGAAACGGACGTGGTGTGGCTGCCGCCCTTCGAGGTGGGAACCATCATCGCCCTGGGGCTCAATTATGCCGATCACGCCAAGGAGCTGGCTTTCAAGGCGCAGGACGAGCCGCTGGTGTTCCTGAAGGGTCCCGGCTCGCTGGCCGGACACCGCAGCCAGATGCGCCGGCCGCGCGGTGTGAAGTTCATGCACTATGAGTGCGAGCTGGCGGTGGTCATCGGCCGCCGCGCGTGCAAGGTGCGCCGCGAGGACGCGATGCAGCACGTGGCGGGCTATTGCATCGCCAACGACTACGCCATCCGTGACTATCTTGAAAATTACTACCGGCCGAACCTGCGCGTGAAGAACCGCGACGGCGGCACGGTGCTGGGCCCGTGGTTCGTGCCGGCACATGCGGTGACGGACCCTTCGAACCTTGCCTTGAGCACCCGCGTGAACGGCCGCCAGACCCAGTCCGGCAACACACGCGACCTGATCTTCGACATACCCTTCCTCATCGCCTACTTGAGCGATTTCATGACGCTCGAGGCCGGCGATGTCATCCTGACCGGCACGCCCGAGGGTGTGGTGAACGTCGATGAGGGCGATGAAGTGGTGTGCGAGATCGAGGGGTTGGGCAGGCAGATCAGCCACATCGTCGCCGACGATGTATTCGGACGTTGAGGAGCGCGCATGCGGGTGGATCATCTGATCGATGGCAAGAGCGTCGCAGGGCGCGAGTACTTCACCACCACCAATCCGGCCACGCAGGCAACGCTTGCCGAAGTGGCGCGCGGCGGCGCGGATGAGGTGAATGCGGCCGTGGCCGCGGCCAAGGCGGCTTTTCCGGCATGGGCGGCCAAGCCGGCCGCCGAGCGTGCGCGCATCATGCGCCGGCTGGGCGACCTGATCGCGAAGGACGTGCCGGAGATCTCCGCCACCGAAACCCACGACACGGGCCAAGTGATCTCGCAGACGCGCAAGCAGCTGGTGCCGCGCGCCGCGGACAACTTCCATTACTTCGCCGAGATGTGCACGCGCACCGATGGGCACACCTATCCGACGGACACCCACCTCAACTACACACTGTTCCAGCCGGTGGGCGTGTGCGCGCTGATCTCACCCTGGAACGTGCCGTTCATGACGGGCACCTGGAAGGTGGCGCCGTGCCTGGCCTTCGGCAACACCGCGGTGTTGAAGATGAGCGAGCTGTCGCCGCTCACCGCGGACCGCCTGGGCCGGCTCGCGCTGGAAGCGGGCGTGCCACCTGGCGTTTTGAACCTCGTGCACGGCTACGGCGCGGAGGCGGGCGAGCCGCTGTGCTCGCACCCCGATGTGCGCGCGATCTCCTTCACCGGTTCCACGGTCACCGGCAATCGCATCGTGCGTGCCGCGGGCCTGAAGAAGTTCTCGATGGAACTCGGCGGCAAGAGCCCCTTCGTGATCTTCGCGGACGCGGACTTGAAGCGCGCGCTGGATGCCGCGGTGTTCATGATCTTCTCCAACAATGGCGAGCGTTGCACGGCCGGGTCGCGGATCCTGGTGCAGCGGAGCATCTACGCGGATTTCGTCAAGGCCTTCGTGGAACGCGCGCAGCGCCTGAAGGTGGGCGACCCGATGGAGGAGAGCACCATCATCGGGCCGATGATCAGCCCGCAGCACCTGGCCAAGGTGCGCAGCTACATCGAATTGGGCCCGAAGGAGGGCGCCACCTTGATGTGCGGCGGCCTGGACTCCCCGGCGCTCAACGGCGATTTCGCCAAGGGCAACTTCGTCAAGGCCACGGTGTTCGCCGACGTGGACAATCGCATGCGCATCGCGCAGGAGGAGATTTTCGGGCCCGTGGCCTGCCTGATTCCCTTCGAGGATGAAGCCGATGCCATCGCCAAGGCGAACGACATTTCCTACGGCCTGTCGAGCTATGTGTGGACCGAGAACATCGGGTGTGCGCACCGCGTGGCCGCCGCCATCGAGGCCGGCATGTGCTTCGTCAACAGCCAGAACGTGCGCGACCTGCGCCAGCCCTTCGGCGGCACCAAGGCCTCCGGCATCGGCCGCGAGGGCGGCACCTGGAGTTTCGAGGTGTTCCTCGAGCCCAAGAACGTGGCGGTGAGCCTGGGCTCGCATCACATTCCACACTGGGGAGCGTGAGGCATGAGCCTGTACGGCGTGCAGAAATTCCTTTACGAGTTGAACCGCGATCCGCGCGTGCAACAGCAATACAAGGACGAGCGCGCCGCGCTGCTGAAGCGTTATCCATTGGATGAGGAAGAGCGCGGTGCCATCGAGCGCGGCGACATCGGGCTCATCTACGTGCTGGGCGCCAACGGTCAATTACTGATGCACTTCGCGGCCTTTCTCGGCATGCCCTGGCCGGATTACATCCAGGCCATGCGGGACGGCATCACCCGGCATGGGCCCGTGCGCGCGGGCGTGTACACCATGACCACGGAAATGGATGAAAAGGTGGCCGGCGTATGAGCCTGGTGTTCGCGGGGGTCTGCAGTCACGCGCCGGGCATCACCGGCCGCGCGCACATGGCGGACCCCGCCCTGCGGGAGCCGTTCTACGCCGCGTTTCGCCAGATGTCGGCGGATCTGCATGCGGCCAGGCCCGATGCCCTGATCGTGGTGGGCGCGGAGCATTTCGGCAATTTCTTCATGAACAACATGCCGGCCTTCGCCATCGGCATGGCGGATGACTATGAAGGTCCCATCGAGGATCCCGAGTGGCTCAAGATCCCGCGGCGCCACATCAAGGGCAACGCGGCATTGTCGCGCCGGATCATCACGGAGGTCATGAACAGCGTGGACGTGGCCTTCGCGGAAGAATGGAAATTCGACCACGCCATCAGCGTGCCGCTGCATTTCCTCACGCCCGAGTACGACATCCCCGTCATTCCCGCCAACATCAATTGCCAGGGTCCGCCGCTCACGCCGCTGCATCGAGCCTGGGCCTTCGGCGAGGCGCTGCGGCGCGCCGCCGATGCCACCCCTTCGCGCATTGCGCTGGTGGGCACCGGCGGCATTTCGCATTGGCCGGCCACGCCCGACTCGGGCAAGGTGAACGAGGCCTGGGATCACGAGTTCATGGCGCGCTGGTCGCGCAATGACAAACAGGCGCTGTTGTCGTACACCGACGCCGAGACCTATCGCGACGCGGGACAGGGGGGCTTCGAGATCCGTACCTTCATCGCCACCGCGGCGGCCGCCGGCGGGCGCGGCACCGTGCACTTCTGCCGCCCCATTCCCATCTTCGCCGTTGCCTGCACCGTGGCCACCATGAGCATCGCATGCCGCACCTAGTCGCCCTGTATACGAACAACCTGGACCAGGAACTGGACATGAACCGCTTCTGCCGGCGCATGGCCGATACCATGCTGGCCGTGCGCGACGAAGCCGGTGCACAGGTGTTTCCCACCGGCGGCACGCGCGTGTTCGCGCTGCCGGCGCCGTATTACGCCGTGGCCGACGGTAAGCGTGACTATTCCTTTTTGTACCTGAACCTGCGCATGGGCCGTGGGCGCACCGAGGCGGTGCGCAAGCAGGCGGGCGAGGCACTGCTGGCGGCCGCCAAGGAAGAACTCGCGCCCGTGTTCGCGCGCCGGCTCATCGGCGTGACGCTGCAGGTCGATGAGGGCGACGAGAGCTTCGGCGCCAAGCACAGCAACATCCATCCGCTCTTTTCCAAGGCCTGATCATGCTCGACGCCGCACTCATCCAGGATCTCGCCCGCCAGCTCTACCAGGCTCGCAAGTCGCGCACGCAGTTGCGGCATTTTTCCAAGCTCCATCCCGGCATGAGCATCGAGGACGGCTATGCCATCCAGCGTGAATGGGTGAAGCTGGAGCTGGCCGACGGCCGCCGCATCAAGGGCCGCAAGATCGGCCTGACCTCGCGCGCCATGCAGCAGGCCTCGCAGATCACCGAGCCGGATTTTGCGCCCTTGATGGACGACATGTTCTTCGAGACCGGGAGCGACATCCCCGTCGACCGCTTCATTGCGCCGCGCGTGGAAGTGGAGCTGGCCTTCATCCTGGGCAAGCCGCTGCAGGGCCCCGGCGTGACGCTGTTCGATGTGCTGCGCGCCACGGAATACGTGACGCCCGCGCTCGAGATCATCGATGCGCGCATCGAGCAGTTCGACCGCGACACCAAGCAGATGCGCAAGGTGTTCGACACCATCGCGGACTTCGCCGCCAATGCCGGCATCGTCACCGGCGGGCGGCCGGTGCGGCCTGATGCCATGGACCTGCGCTGGGCGGGCGCCCTGCTGCACAAGAACGGCGTGATCGAGGAGACGGGCCTCGCCGCTGCCGTGCTCAATCATCCGGCCACGGGCGTGGCATGGCTCGCCAACAAGATCGCGCCCTACGGTGAGCGCCTCGAGGCCGGCGACCTCGTGCTGGCGGGCTCATTCACGCGCCCCACCAACGCGCAGCGCGGTGATGTGCTGCACGCCGACTACGGTCCGCTGGGCAGTATTTCCTTCCGCTTCGTGTAATCTAAAGGCCATGCAGGCACCTCCCAACCTGTTCAAACAAAGGCTGCTCGCCGGCACGCCGCAGATCGGCCTGTGGGGCGCGCTCAGCAGTCCCTACGTCACCGAATTGCTGGCAAGCGTGGGCTACGACTGGCTGCTGATCGACAACGAGCATGCCCCCAACGACGTGCGCAGCACGCTCGCGCAATTGCAGGCGGTGGCGCCGTATCCCGTGCAGCCGGTGGTGCGCCTGGTGGAAGGGCAGGTGCCCCTGGTCAAGCAGCACCTGGACATCGGCGCGCAGAACCTGCTCATTCCCATGGTGGAAACCGTGGAGCAGGCGCAACTCATGGTCTCCGCGGTGCGTTATCCGCCGCGCGGCATCCGGGGCGTGGGTAGTGCGCTGGCGCGCGCCTCGCGCTGGAATCAGATCGACGGCTACCTGCAGAACGCGGACCGGAACATCTGCCTGATGCTGCAGGTGGAGTCGGTGGCCGGCTTGAACAACCTCGAGGCCATTGCGGCAGTGGATGGCGTGGATGGCGTGTTCTTCGGGCCTGGCGACCTGTCCGCCTCCATGGGATTGATCGGCCAGCAGGATCATCCGCAGGTGGTGGCGGCCATTTCCGCCGGCATCCAGGCCGTGAAGCGCGCCGGCAAGGCGCCGGGCATGCTGTCCGCCAATCCGCAACGCGCCAAGGAATACCTGGCGCAAGGCGCGAGCTTCGTGGCGGTGGGAAGCGACACCACGCTGCTGGTGCGCGCGGCGAAGGAATTGCTGCAGTCGTTCAAGCCGGGCGCCGCCAAGGCCGCGCCCGCGCCGACCGGCGCGTATTGATTGAAGCGCGCCGTCAAGATCGCGGCGCTCAGCCTGGGCAGCGCGCTGGCCCTGATCGCCGTGATCGCGCTGTTGGGCGTGCGCGGCAGCCTCCCGCAGCTCGACGGCCAGCGGCAGGTGCCGGGCATGTCCGCCACCGTGACCATCGCGCGCGACGATCATGGCGTGCCCACCCTCACGGCTGCCTCGCGCGCGGACCTGGCGCGCGCCCTGGGCTTCCTGCACGCGCAGGACCGCTTCTTTGCGATGGACCTGCAGCGGCGCGCCGCCGCGGGTGAATTGTCCGAACTGCTCGGGCCCGCCCTGCTCGCCACCGACCAGCGGCTGCGTGCGCATCGTTTCCGGCATGCGGCTGCGCTGGCCATCGCCACCCTGGATCCGGCGCATCGCCAGATCCTCGAGGGCTATGTCGCGGGCGTGAATGCGGGTCTCGCGGCGCTGCGCAGCCGGCCCTCCGAATACTGGCTGCTGCAGAGCCAGCCGCGGCCGTGGACCATCGAGGACACGGTGCTGTGCGTACATGCGATGTTCCTGCAACTGCAGGACCCCGACGGTCACACGCAATTGCAGCGCGGGCTGTTGCGCGCGGCATTGCCGGAAGCGTTGTGGCGTTTCGTGGAAGCCGGGGCGCCAGAATGGGAAGCAGCGGTGGACGGGACGCCGCGCCCGGAGCCGCAGTTGCCGGGCGCCGGACAGGTGAATCTGCGTGCGCCGAACCTGCCCACGATGCCGCCGCCGGATGCGCAGGCGGAACTGTCCAAGGTGGGCAGCAACAATTGGGCGGTGGCCGGCAGGCATACCGGCAGCGGCGCGGCGCTGGTGGCGAACGACATGCACCTCGGCTTGCGCGTGCCCAACATCTGGTATCGCGCCCGGCTGGTGCAGACCGGCGCCGGCGGCATCGATGTTACCGGTGTGACCTTGCCCGGCACACCGGTGGTGGTGGCCGGCAGCAATGGGCACATCGCCTGGGGATTCACCAACAGCTATGGTGAATTCCAATCCGTGATCCGCCTGGTTCCGGTGGCGGGCGATACGCAGGGCTTTGCGACCGCGCAGGGGCCGCAGCGCTTGCGCGAGGTGAACGAGACCATCCGCATCCGCGGCGCCGCGCCGCAAACGCTGACCGTGCGCGAATCGCCCTGGGGCCCGGTGATGGGCACGGATTGGGAGGGCCATCCTTATGTGCTGGCTTGGACGGCGCACGATCCTGCTGCCGTGAACCTCAACCTCATGTCCCTGGAGACGGCGCAAGAGGTGGGCGATGCGCTCGAGGCAGCGCCGGGCTTTGGCATTCCCGGCCAGAACCTGATGCTGGGCGATTCGCAGGGACACATCGCCTGGACGCTGGCGGGCCGCGTGCCGCTGCGCGGCTCGGCCGAGGGCGTGCCGCAGTTGTCCACGGATCCGCAACCGGGCTTTATGGGTTGGCTTGCGCCCGCGGAGCAGCCGCGTCTGCGCGATCCGGCGGATGGATTTCTGTGGAGCGCCAACGCGCGCGTAGTGGGCGGCGAGGCAGCTGCGCGGCTGGGCGATGGCGGCATGGACCGCGGCGCGCGCGCGGCGCAGATCCACGCGGACCTCGAGCAGGCGCCGCGGCCGATCACCCCGGCCGCGAGCCTGGCCGTGCAGCTCGATGACCGCGCCGTGTTCCTCACGCGCTGGCGCGACGCGCTGCGAGAGCTGCTCGAGCGCGACGCGGCCGGCGGCCGCCCACGCGCGGATGTCAGTGCGGTGCTTGCGGATTGGAGCGGCCACGCCGCGCCCGATGATGCGGCCTACCGGCTGGTGCGCGCCTTCCGCGCACAGGTGGAACTGCGGGTGTTCCATGCCCTGGTGGCGCCGGCGCGTAAGCTGGCGCCCGGCTTCGAGTTCCATATTCCCAGTTCCTTCGAAGGCCCGCTGTGGCGCGTGCTGCAGGCGGCCCCGCTCCATCTGCTGCCCTCACGCTACGCCGATTGGGATGCGCTGCTCAACGAATCGCTGACGGCGGCGTCGACGGGAGCGGCGGGCTGCGGCGACCTGCGCTCCTGTACCTGGGGCACGGTGAACGAGGTACACGTTACGCATCCGCTGTCGCGCGCCCTGCCGGCGCTGGCCGGCTGGCTCGACATGCCACGCGAGCGAATCCCGGGTGGCCGCGAGGACATGCCGCGCGTCCAGGGTCCGGACTTCGGCGCCTCGGAACGCTTCAGCGTCTCGCCCGGGCACGAAGCGCAAGGCTACTTCCACATGCCCGGCGGCCAGAGCGGCCATCCGCTCTCGCCGTATTACTGCGGGGACTTCCAGGCCTGGGCACGCGGCGAGACGGCGCCCTTCCTTCCTGGACCCGCGCAGCACACCTTGCGACTCGAGCCGTAGCAGGCAGCTCAAGCAGGCCGCGCATTGCTGGCAGAGCCGCCTGGTCGCAAGTACCATGCGTGCATGAAAACCTTCATCCTGTCTTGCCTGTCAGGGGTGCTCGTTGCCGTCGCTTTCACGCCGGCACGGGCGGTATCCGCGCCTTCCGTGGAAATCCTGTTGCCGGCCGCGTCGGCCAAGTCGGCGCAGGACGGCCGCCTGTTGCTGATCTTTGCGCCGGCCGAACAATCGCCCGACAAGGAGCCGCGCGCGCTGGTCAATTGGGACGGTGATGCCATTCCCTTCTACGGCGTCGACGTCGAGAATTGGAAGCCGGGCACCTCGCGCAGCGTGGGCGCCGATGCCTTCGGGTTCCCGATCCGCGCCCTCGCGGACCTGCCGGCGGGCGACTACCGCGTGCAGGCGGTGCTCAACCGCTACGAGACCTTCCGGCGCGGCGATGGCCGGGTGCTCAAGCTCCCACCGGATCGCGGCGAAGGCCAGCACTGGCATGAAAAGCCCGGCAACCTGTATTCCAAGCCGGTGAGCATCCATTGGAATGGCGGTGGCCTGCCGGCGTTGAGCCTGAGCGAAACCATCCCGCCCATCCCCGACTTCAAGGAAACGCCGTGGGTCAAGTACGTGCGCGTCCGCAGCGAGAAGCTCTCGCACTTCTGGGGACGCGATATCTTCCTCTCCGCATTCGTGATCCTGCCCGCGGGATTCAAGGAGCACCCCGACGCGCGCTATCCGTTGGTGATCGCGCATGGGCACTTTCCCGCGGAGCCTTCCGGCTGGCGTGAGACCCCGCCCGATCCGGACCTGAAGCCCGACTACAGCAAGCGCTTCCAACTCGCCGGCTACAACCGCATCCAGCAGCAGATGGGCTGGGAGTTGTTCCAGGCCTGGACGGGGAAGGGCTTTCCGCGCGTGCTGCTGGTGGAGATCCAGCATCCCACGCCTTTCTACGATGACTCCTACGCCGTCAACTCGGCCAACAACGGGCCCTATGGCGATGCCATTCAATACGAGCTGTTGCCCGAGATCGAAAAGCGCTTTCGCGGCATCGGCCAGGGCTGGGCGCGATTCGTGTACGGCGGCAGCACCGGCGGCTGGGAGGCCATGGCGGTGCAGATGTTCTATCCGGAGGAGTACAACGGCGCCTGGGTGGCCTGCCCGGATCCCATCGACTTCCGCCACTACATGACGGTGAACGTGTACGAGGACAAGAACGCGTATTTCATGCCCAACCGCTTCAAGCGCACGCCCCGGCCGGCGCATCGCAACTGGCTGGGCCACATCGACACCACCATGGAAGAAAACAATCTGTGGGAGTACGCGCTGGGCACGCATGGCCGCTCGGGCGATCAGTTCGATGTGTGGGAATCGGTGTTCTCACCTGTGGGAGATGACGGCTATCCGCGCCGCATCTGGGACCGCCTGACCGGCGAGATCGATCCGGTCACCGCCGCCTATTGGAAGGATCATTACGACCTCGGGCACATCCTGCGGCGCGACTGGAGCACCCTGGGCCCGAAGCTCCAGGGAAAGCTCAGGATCTACGTCGGCGACATGGACAACTACTATCTCAACGATGCGGTGTACCTGGTCGAGGATTTCCTGCGCACCGCGGTGCCGGCCGCCGGCGCGGTGGTGGACTACGGCGACCGCGACGAGCATTGCTGGAACGGCGATCACACGCGCGCGAATGCCTACTCGCGCCTGCGCTATCCGCAGATGGTGTTGCCGTGGGCGGCCGAGCGCATGCTCATGACGGCGCCGAAGGGCGCCGACGTGCGCAGCTGGCGCTACTGAGCGGCTTCGCCGCCTGGTCGCGCCGGGCCGACGTAATCGCGCACGATGGCCTCGAGGAATTCGCGGCCCTCGTACAGCGACTTGACGCGCATCTTCTCGTTCAGGCCGTGGGCGTTTTCCTCGTTCGGCACGGAGAAGATGCCGCTGACGCCGTAAGTGGGGATGCCCGCGTTCATGAGGAACCGGCCGTCGGTGGCGCCGGCCGACATGCGCGGTGCGATCACGACCCCGGGCCACATGCGCTGTGCCGCGCGCCGCACCGGCGCCATGAATTCTTCGGTGAGCTTCGGCGGCTGCGAGCCGTCGCGGCGCCTCTCCAGGGTTACCTTGACGCGCGGATCGCCGATCGCCTTTTGCAGCGTGGCGATCAACGCATCGGGGGAGAGCGTCTGCATGGTGCGGCAGGACACGGTGGCGCGGGCGCGCTGCGGCAGCGCATTGGCGGCATGGCCCGCCTGCAGCATGGTGGCCACGCAGGTCGTGCGCAGTTGCGGGTTCCATTCGCGCTGCCGGCTGAGCAGGGACAGCGCGCGCGCGTCCCGCGGATTCTTCGACAAGGCCACCATGGCCTTGCCCACCGCGCCGCCTTCGAGCGGCCCCAGCGCGGCAAACGAGGCGCGCGTGACCGGCGTGATCTCGACGGGGAACTGGTAGCGCTCGAGCTTCTTCAGCGCATCGGCCAGCTGATAGATGGCATTGCCGTCCGGATTCGGCTGCGAGGAGTGACCGCCGGGGTTGGTGACTTCCAGGGCGATCACTTGATGGATCTTCTCGCCGGCCTGGATCTCGAGCGCCAGGGGCTTGCCCTCCGGGGAGAGGATGCCACCCGCGCCTTCATTCAGTGCGAATGCCGCCTCCAGCAGCTCGCGCCGGTTCTTCAACAGGTAATCAACGCCATTGGTGAGATTCGAGGTCTCTTCGCCGCAGGTCAGCGCCAGCGTGAGCGTGCGCCGCGGCGTGAATCCCTCGCGCTTCAGGGAGATCAGGAGGTCCAGGAAAATGGCGGCCATGGCCTTGTCGTCGGCGGTGCCGCGGCCGAAGAAAAAGCCGTTCTCCTCCACCAGGGTGTAGGGATCGCGTTCCCAGTCGGCGCGGCGCGCCTCCACCACGTCGATGTGCGCGAGCAGCAAGACGGCCTTTTGCGAGGGGTCCGTGCCGGGGATGCGCGCCACCAGGTTGCCTTCCTCGGGCTTGCCCTCCGGTGCCACGAATTCCATGTCGGCGGGTGTGAAACCGGCCGCTTGCAGGCGCGCCTGCGCCGCCTTCGCCACGCGCGTGCAGGAGCCGGTGACGGCGGAGGAATCGATCTCCACCATCTCGCGGTAGATGGCGCGCAGCGATTCGCGCGGACCGTCGGCCGGTGGTGTCTGGGCGGTGGCGGGCATCGCGGCCACGGCGGACGCGACGGTGAGCAGGGCAAACAGCGGCAGGCGTTTCATGCCGCGATTGTAGCGGATGATTCACCCGGCCATGGCGTGCATGGCCAACCTCAGGCTGCGCTGTCGGTCACCTCGGGAACGGCCTCGGACTGCGCGTCGGGCAGGAACAGGCGCTCGTTCGGCGTGATGCTGCGGCCCATGGCCACGATGCGGTCCCAGTCGCCGCTGGCCAGCACGTCGCGATCACGCGCCAGCGCCTTCGCGACCTCGAGGAAAGCGGCCTGGTTGCTGGCCGCCGCCGCGTAGTACAGCTCCAGCAGCTTCATCTTCAGTTCGCGGCGATGCGGCTCGCGCTCGATCGCCGCCCGCAACACGTCGATGACGCTCTTGCGGCGCTCGACGAACGGGCCGGACTGCGCCGGGCTGTTCAGGTCGCTCGGCATGTCGACGTGGTGCGCCGTGTTCTCGAGATCAGCCATGATTTCCTCGTGCGCCATGGTGAGGGTGGGGTCCATGGCCATGTTCTTGGTGGTGTCGCCCGTGGTGTCCAGGATGATGGTTTCCTCGTCCGCGGGATCGGGCTTCGCTGCCGCCGCGGGGCGGGGCGTGGATTTGAGCACGGGCGCAGCCATCGACGTCGTTGCGGGAGCCGCGACGACCGCCGTCGCAGGGGCCATTGCCGGCGCCGTCTGCGGTGCGGCTGCCGCCAGGGCGGGCGCGTCGGCAGCGTCGTCGGACGCCGCGCTCTTGCCTTCGTCCGGCGGCGCGGCCGAGGCCTGCGCCGGCGCTTGCTTCCCGGGCTTGGGGCGGCGCATGCGCAGCAGTGCGAACAGCGCGGCGATGGAGCCCGCCGTTCCAACTGCCGCCGCCGTGCGCTTGGCGATGACTTCGTTGTGGTGCGCGCTTGCGGCTGCCGCGCGTTCCTCTTCCTGCGCGGCCGCGGCACGTGCTGCGTCCGCGGCGGCTGCGTCGGCCTGCTCGCGCAAGTCGCGCAGTTGCGCATCGCGGCGGGCCAGCTGTTCGTTCATGTCGGCGATCGCGCTTTCCAGCTTCTGGATCTGCTGCACGATGTCCGCATTGGATTCACTGGCGGCAGGATTGGCCGCCGGTTGCACGGGCTGCTCCTGCGCTGCAGCTGCCTGCGCGGCCGCCGGCGCCGGCACGCGCGGGTCGTCGGCATCGGGCAATGGCTGCGTTGGCGCGGCTACAGAGGGCGGACTGATCTGCGTGGTTGCGGCGGGCCGCCCCTCGAGCCGCCATTGCGACATCTGCACGCGGTAGTCGCGGTTCACTTCGTAGGCCGACAGCGCCGCCAGTTCCGCGGCAGCGGGAATCCGCAGCACCGCGCCAAGCCGCAGGCGATTGATGTTGCCTTCGAAGGCGTCGGGGTTGGCGCGGAACGTGGCGATCATCATGCGACGCACATCGCCGGCCGAACGCATGCCCCACTGACGCGCGATGCCATTGAGGGTCTCATTGCCGCGCACGGTATGGGTATCGGTCGCCGCGGGGGGAGTCTCTTGGTCGGAGGGCGCAGGCAGGCCCTGTACCTGGGGCTCGGCCATTGGCGTGGTCGATTGCGCCGCGGCAGGTGCCGCTGCTGGCCGTGCTTCGCCGTGCGCCGGGCGCGGGGCGGTGGCTTCAGCCGGCGCGACCGGATTGACCGGGGCGGGCGGCATGGAGGGCGTCGCCGCCGTGGTGGCGGCAACCGTTGTGACGGGCGGGTTCGGGGTGAGCGCGGCGTCCATGGCGACATCGCCACCACCGAAGCCTTCCGGATCGAGCAGCAAGGTGTACTCGCGCACCAGCCTGCCTGAGGGCCAATTCAATTCGATCAGCAGATTGACCACGGGCTCGGTGAACGCTTCGCTCGAGCGCACGCTCAACACCGGGCGCCCCTGCGCATCGCGGCTGACCTTGAACTGCGCCGTGGACAGAAACGCCGGGCGGTCCGATCCGAACCGCTGGAACACCTCGCGATTCGCCACCGCGGCATGCAGGCCGGCGATCTCCGCTTCGTTGGCGCCGATGATGTCGATGTGCGCGGAGAGGGGCTGGTTGAGCTTGGAGTCGATATGAATCTCGCCGAGCCCCAGCGCCTGGGCGGCGCCCGGCGCGCTCAAGGCCATCGTCAACAACAGCGGGTAGGAACCCCTCGACATGCTCTGCTCCACAACAGGACCCAGGTCCAGCAGAGCTCATCGTAGGGAAGCAGACCGGCTGCGGATATCGCATGGATCGCAGATTTCAGGGGTTTTCGCCGATCCTGGGGTATCCCGCGCGCCAGGCGGGCGGCAAAGTGTGAACCAGTGCAAATTGCGCCGCGGGAGCTTCCCATGCGCGGCCGTCGCCACCAGCAGGCATTCCTCCGCAGGTGACCCGCAGTCCAGTCCGATGGTCTAAAATATGGCCATGGCGCGTCGACCTCATCTGCTCCTGCTGTGCATGCTGACCCTGTTGGTGGGGATGACGAGCGGGGTCCAAGGCTATGCATCCGCCCCGGCGGACACCCAGCCGGCGCATTGCGCGCAGCATGACGGCACCGCGCCGTCCACCCCGTCGGGTGGGGATTGCTGCCAGCACGAGCTGAGTGGCTGCAGCTGTTTGCATGCGGTGATGCTCACGCAATTACCCTCATGGCGGGTGGCAGCGTCGGTTGCCTTGAGCCCCGCCACTTCCCCGCCCGGTGTCGAGCCGGTGTCGCGCATCTCGAGTCCCTTCCGCCCGCCGATCTGATCGCGGCTTCGGCACGCTGAACAGGTTGCGCGCGCCTGCGCGGCGCTGCGCCGGCGCGGGCTTTCGAGAATCGGGGCAAAGACGTGAAACAGAATTGGACGGGTTGGACGCGGCGCCGCTTCGTGCGCGGTGTCGCGGCGGGTGCGCTGCTGGCCGGCACGGCCCCATGGACGGGAAGGGCGCTGGGCGGTGCGGTGCAGACGCCGCGACGCCTGGCCGAATTATCGGGAACGGAATTCGACCTGACCATCGGCGAGACGCCGGTGAACTTCGCCGGAAAGACGCGGATGGCCACCACGGTCAACGGCGCGCTTCCGGGTCCCTTGTTGCGCTGGCGGGAGGGCGACACGGTCACCATCCGCGTCACCAACCGGCTGCGCGTGCCCACCTCCATCCACTGGCACGGCATCATCCTGCCGGCCAACATGGACGGCGTGCCGGGCTTGAGCTTTCCGGGCATTGCGCCGGGTGAGACCTTCACCTACCGCTTCGCGGTGAATCAATCCGGCACCTACTGGTATCACGCGCATTCGGGCTTCCAGGAGCAGGTCGGGCTGTTCGGCGGCATCGTGATCGAGCCGCGTGTGGCCACGGGCCCGCGCAACGCCGCGGAGCATGTGGTCATGCTGTCGGATTGGACGGACACCGATCCGGCGAGCATTTATCGCACCCTCAAGCTGCAAAGCGATGCCTACAACTTCGGCAAACGCACCGTCGGAGACCTGGTGCGCGATGCGCGCGAGATGGGTTGGTCCAATGCGGTGGCCGACCGGAAGATGTGGGGCGCCATGCGCATGACACCCACGGACATCGCCGATGTCACCGGGCAGGTGTACACCTACCTGGTGAACGGCGTGACGCCGGCTGGCAATTGGTTCGGCGATTTCGAGCCGGGACGCCCGTTGCGGTTGCGCCTGATCAACGCCGCCGCCATGAGCATTTTCGATGTGCGCATTCCTGGACTGAAGCTGAGCGTGGTGGCCGCCGACGGCCAGGACGTGCAGCCGGTGAGCGTGGACGAACTGCGGATCGCGCCGGCGGAAATCTACGACGTGCTGCTGGAGCCGGCCGACCAGGCCTATACGCTGTTCGCGCAGAGCATGGACCGCTCGGGTTTTGCGCGCGCCACGCTGGCGCCGCGCGCCGGCATGCAGGCGCAGGTGCCGGCGCTCGATTCGCGACCCTTGTTGAACATGGCGGACATGGGGATGGCGCATGGTGCCGGTGCGGAGCACGCCGACCACACGCAGCCCGCGGGCCACGTGCAGCACGCCGGTCACGCGATGCCCGCGCCCACGCCGGAACCTGCCGCGCCGCCGCGGCCCGGCCCGACCGTGGATGCGGTGGCCGCGAATACGCGCACCCGCCTGGATGATCCGGGCGTGGGCCTGCGCAACAACGGCCGCCGCGTGCTCACCTATGCGGATTTGCACACGCTGGGCGGGCCGCTGGATGCGCGCGCCCCCGGGCGCGACATCGTGTTGCACCTCACGGGCCACATGTCGCGTTACATCTGGTCCTTCGACGGCCGCAAGTTCAACGAAGCCGAACCCCTGCAATTGACGTTGGGTGAACGGGTTGGCCTCGTGCTGGTGAACGACAGCATGATGACGCACCCGATTCACCTGCACGGCATGTGGAGCGAGTTGTTGACGCCGGAGGGAGAATTCCAGGTGCGCAAGCACACGGTGGTGGTGCAGCCGGCGCAACGGATCCGGCTGGCCGTGAGCGCCGATGCGGCGGGCGACTGGGCGTTTCATTGCCACCTGATGTTCCACATGGAAGCGGGGATGTTCCGCGTGGTCCGGGTGCAGCCGGCGGCGGGAGCGCAGTCATGAGACGCGCGCACATCATCGCGGGAGCACTATTGTGCCTGCCGGGCCCATTGGCGACGGCGCGGCAACATTCCGATGCCATGCACATGCCCGACATGGAGATGGACGGCGGCCATTTCGCCAAGCTCCAGGTGGAAAAGCTGGAATGGCGCGGGCAGGGCGAGTCGGAGTGGAATGCCCATGCCTGGTACGGCGGCGACTACGACAAGCTCTTGCTGCGCACCGAGGGCAGCCGCAGCGGCGGCCATACCGACGATGCGGGCGTGGAAGGGCTGTGGGACCGCATCGTTTCGCCCTGGTGGAATTTGCAGGTGGGCGCGCGCCTGGATCTGGGCGAAGGGCCGCACCGCGGCTGGTTGGCCGTGGGATTGACCGGCTTGGCGCCGCAATGGGTAGGGGTCGAGGCCACGGCGTACCTGGGCGAACAAGGCCGCAGCGCCATGCGATTGCGCCTCACCTATGATGTGCAATTGTCGCAACGCCTGCTGTTGCAGCCGGAGCTCGAGATCAATGCGTATGGCAAGAGCGATCCCGCGCGAGGCGTGCGCTCCGGGCTGTCGGATGTCGAGACGGGACTGCGGCTGCGCTATGAAATACGGCGTCGGTTCGCGCCTTACGTGGGGGTGTCGTACGCGCGGCATCGCGGCGCGGGCGAGACGCGCGCGCTGGCGGGACTGCGTATTTGGTTTTGAGGCCCGTTCGGGTATGTTGTCGGGATGAAGGGGATCGCTTAGATGGCCGCGCAGTACGATGCCATCATCATCGGCTCGGGCCACAATGGCCTGGTGTGTGGCGCATACCTGGCGCGCGCGGGTCTGAAGACACTGGTACTGGAGCGGCGCTCGCTGATCGGCGGCGCCTCGGTGACCGAGGAATTCGTGCCCGGCTTTCGCGGCTCGCGCTTTTCCTACGTGATGAGCCTGCTGCACCCGCGCGTGATCGCGGACCTGGAGCTCAAGTCCTTCGGCCTCGAAGTGCTCGCCGCCAATGACCTGTTCTGTCCCCTGGGCGGGGATCAATACATCGTCTTCAGCGACGATGAAAAGAAGATCCAGGCCGAATTCGCGCGCTTCAGCAAGCACGATGCGCAGGCCTATCCCGAATTCAACCGGCAGCTGCAGGAGTCGGCGAACCTGGTGCGCAAGCTCCTGTTCGAGACGCCCGTCGATCCGACGCGGCGCGATTGGAAGAGCTTCCGCGACGCCGCCTCACTCCTGTGGCGCTACCGGCGCGTGGGCAAGCAGATGTACCGGCTCATCGACCTGTTGAGCCAGAGCGCCTACGACTACCTCTCGAACTGGTTCGAGAACGACATCATCAAATCGGTGCTGGCGTATTACTGTTCCATCGGCACCTTTGCGGGGCCACGCTCGCCCGGCACTGCCTACGTCATCATGCATCACCTCATGGGCGAGCACGAGGGCGCGGGCGGCTGGGGCTTCGTGCGGGGCGGCATGGGCGCCATTCCCGCCGCCATCGTGAAATCCGCCCAGCGCCATGGCTTGGAAGTGCTCACCGACGCGGCCGTCGCCGGCATCGACGTGGTGGACGGCCGCGTGCGCGGCGTGCGCACCGAGGACGGGCGCGAATTCAGCGCGCGCATCGTCGCTTCCAATGCCACGGCCAAGACGCTGTTCAAGAAGCTGATCGCACCCTCGCAGCTGCCGGCGGAGCTGCTGGCCGACATCGATGCCTATCGCACGTTTTCCACGGCGTTCAAGCTCAACATCGCGGCCGAGGCGCCGCCGGCGTATCGCGCCTTCGATGCGGCCAAGCTCGGCTTTGCCTATCCCACCTACGTACACGTGGCGCCAGGCATCGACTACCTGGAGCGCGCCTACGATGACGCCAAGTATGGACAATTCTCGGCGCGGCCCTTCCTCACGCCGGTGGTGCCGACCTTCGTCGATGACTCGCTCGCGCCGCCCGGCAAGCATGTGATCAACGTGTTCGGCGGCCATGCGCCCTATGAGTTGAAGGGTGAGAGCTGGGAGACGGCCAAGCCGCGGCTGGTGAAGGCCTCGCTGGCGGTGCTGGACGAGATGGCGCCGGGATTCTCCGACCGCATCATCGGCATCGATGCGCTGGTGCCGCCCGACCTCGAGCGCATCGTCGGCCTGCCGCAGGGCCACATCTTCCATGGAGAGCTCACCGCCGACCAGCTTTTCTGGCAGCGGCCCACGCCGCAATATGCCGACTACCGCACGCCCATCGCCGGCGTGTACCAATGCGCCTCCTCCAGCCATCCGGGTGGTGGCGTGTCCGGCATCCCCGGCCACAATGCGGCGCGCGAAATCCTCAAAGATTGGAAGCAATTCAAGTGAAACAACATGAGTGAAGCGCCGCTCCCCACTGCGGCGCGCGTGGTCATCGTCGGCGGCGGCGTCATCGGCTGTTCCATCGCGTATCACCTGACGAAGCTCGGCTGGCGCGACGTGCTGCTGCTGGAGAGGCATCAACTCACCTCGGGCACCACCTGGCACGCGGCCGGCCTTTTGACCACGCTGCGAGATACGGAGACGCAGACCAAGCTCGCCAAGTATTCGCAGGATTTGTACCGGGGCTTGGAAGCGGAAACCGGGCAGGCCACGGGCGTGATCAACTGCGGTTCCATCCAGCTGGCGCGGACCGCCGACAAAGCGCTGGAAATGCGCCGCGGTCTCGCACTCGCCGGTTGCTTCGGCGTCGAGGGTCATGAGATCAGCCCCGCCGAGGTGCAAAAGCACTGGCCGCTCGCCGATGTGTCCGATCTCGCGGCGGCGTTCTATTTTCCGCACGATGCCCGCGCCAATCCGACCGACGTCACGCAGGCGCTGGCCAAGGGCGCACGCATGGGCGGGGCGCGCATCATCGAGCACACCGCGGTCACGGGCTTTCGCATCGAGCGCGGCCGCGTCACCGGTGTGCGCACGGCGCGCGGCGACATCGCCGCGGAGTACGTGGTCAACTGCGCAGGCATGTGGGCGCGCGAAGTGGGCTTGCTCGCTGGCGTGAACGTGCCGCTGCAGGCGGCCGAGCACTATTATTTGATTTCGGAGCCCGTGGAGGGCGTGCACCCGCTGCTGCCCATCCTGCGTGACCCGGGCAATGCCGCGTACATCCGCGAGGAGGCCGGCAAGATCATGGTGGGCCTGTTCGAGACCGAGGCCAAGCCCTGGGGCATGCCGCGCATCCCGGAGGGCTTTTCCTTCGGCGACATCCCGCCGGACTGGGAGCGCATGTATCCGCACATCGAGAAGGCGATGAAGCGCGTGCCCTGCCTGTTCGACACCGGCATCAAGCTGCTGTTCTGCGGGCCGGAGTCGTTCACGCCCGATCACAATTACCTGATGGGCGAGGCGCCGAATCTCAAGAACTTCTTCGTCGCCGCCGGCTTCAATTCACTTGGCATCCTGTCCGGCGGTGGCGTCGGCCAGGTGATGTCGCGCTGGATCGTCGATGGCCGGCCGCCCATGGACGTCTGGTCGGTGAACATCCGCCGCACGCATGCCTGGCAGGCCAACCGCCGCTATCTGCTGGATCGCACGGTCGAGGCGCTCGGCATCGGCTACCAGGATCACTGGCCATTCCGGCAATGGACGACGGCGCGCGGCGTGAAGAAGAGCATCCTTCATGATCGCCTCGCCGACGCCGGCGCGTGCTTCGGCGAATCGGCGGGCTGGGAGCGGCCGAACTGGTACGCAACGCCGGGGCAGCGGCCCGAATACGAGTATTCCTGGGGACGGCAAAACTGGTTTGCGAACAATGCCGCCGAGCATCGCGCCGTGCGCGAGCGCGTCGGCGTGTTCGAGCAATCCTCCTTTGCCAAGCTCGAGGTGCAGGGCCGCGATGCCTTGCGCGTGCTGAACCGCATCGCGAATGCCAACCTGGACGTGGCGGTGGGGCGCTGCGTGTACACGCAGTTCCTGAACGAAGCGGGTGGGATCGAGGCGGACCTCACGGTCACGCGCCTGGGCGAGGAGCGCTTCTGGGTGGTCACCGCCGCGTTCACGGCGACCCATGTGGAAGCGTGGATCCGCCAGCGCACGCCGGAGGATGCGCATTGCGTGCTCACCGACGTGAGCGCCGCCTACGCCATGCTCAATGTACAGGGGCCGGCCGCGCGCGCGCTGCTGGCATCGATCTCGCCGGATGATTTTTCCCACGCGGGTTTCGCCTTCGGCACGGCCCGCGAGGTGAGCATCGGTTACGCCACGTTGTATGCGCTGCGGCTCACCTACGTGGGGGAGCTGGGCTGGGAGCTGTATGTGCCCATGCCGTTTGCGCTGCCGGTGTATGACGCGCTGATCGCTGCGGGCCAGCAGCATGGCCTCGCGCATTGCGGCTATCACACGCTCAATTCCTTGCGCATCGAGAAGGCCTACCGCGATTGGTCGCACGACATCGGGCCCGACGATTCACCCCTGCAGGCAGGCCTCGGCTTCTGCTGCGCGTGGGACAAGCCGGGCGGTTTCATCGGCCGCGAAGCGTTGCTGGACCAGCGCGCGCTGGATCTGCCGCGCAGGCGCCTGGTGCAATTCCTGCTCGAGGATCCGCAGGTGCTGGTGTATCACAACGAACCCATCTACCGGGACGGTAAACGCGTGGGGCTCACCACCTCCGCCATGTATGGGCATACGCTTGGTGCCTGCGTGGCCTTGGGCTATGTGAGCGCGAATGAGGGCGTGAGCGATGCCTTCGTCGCCGACGGGCGTTTCGAGATCGATGTGGGCGGGCGGCGCGTGGCCGCGCGCGCTTCGCTCGCGCCTTTACTGGACCCGAAGAACCTGCGAGTTCGGGCTTGAGGATTCCTGCCACGCGGAGCGCAGCATTGCGAAGGACGCGTAGGCGACCACGAACACCACCAGCCAGCGCAGGTAGTCCAGCGGCAGCGATTTGACGATGAAGGCGGCCACCGCGACGCCGACGAGACCGCCGATCGCCATGCCCGCCGCCGTGCTGAACTTGACCTTGCCGGCCTGCAGGAAGCGGGTGCCGCCCACCATCTGCACCAGCGCGCAGGCGCCCATCATGATGGGGAAGGCCGTGATGGGCGCCATGCCCAGCAGCGCCAGCGTGATCATGCAGGGCGCGAACAGTCCGATGCCCACGGTCATCAGTGCGCCGAACACGAAGTTGGCGCCCACCGCCACCGCGAACTTCCATCCCGACAATCCCAGCGCGTCGCCGCCGCCGGGCAGGAGCTTCAGGCTGACACCCACGAAGATGACGGCGGCGATCATGAGCGCAATACCCATGAAAATCTGGATGGCCCGTCGCGGCAAGCGCCTCACGATGCCGGCGCCGAACCACGCGCCGATGACGGCCGCGCCGATGGTGCCGGCCAGGAGCGCCGGATCCACCGTCACCGATTGCACGAAGATGAGCGATTCCGCAATGGCGGCCATGCCCGTGCCCACGTTGAGGGTGGCCGGTATGAGTTCGTCGGGAACCATGCGGAACAGCTTGAACAACGCGGTGGTGGGGGCGAATGAGCCGATCCCCAGGGTGTCGAGAAAGCACATGGCGGCGCCCACGCCGAGGTCGATGGGCTTGGGGCGGTTGTCCACGCCGGGCTTGCGCGCCGCGCGGAACCAGGTGATGAGGAATACCGTGGCCATGATGGCGAGCACCACGAAGAATCCAATCTGGGCATTGTTCATGCGGACACCGGGTCGTGGGAGTAGTTGGAATCGATGGGCACGGTCCGGGCAGTCTAATTCAAGCGCGCGGGCCGTTGCTTCAATTTCCGCCGGTTGCTAGTCTCGGCTGCATGAAAACCCTCCATACCGTTCCCGTCATCCTCCTGTCGCTCCTGGGCTTCGCGGCCCTCGCGGGCGATGCTCCGTCAACCACGGCGCGGCCCGACAAGCCGGTCAAGGTCACCGCCGCCGACGCACACGGACCGGTGTTCACCGGGCCGAAGGCCCAGAAGGACACCACCCCGGCGGGTCCTGCCATCGATGTGCCGATGCTCAAATCCAAGGACTCGAAATTCACGGCCGGCCTGTACTCGGCGGGTGCATCCGATGCGCCGATCGAATCCTATTCGGAAGATGAGTTCATGTTCTTCCTCGAAGGCGGCGTGACGCTCACCTCCGCCGACGGCACCGTGCTGCAGGTGAAGGCCGGAGAGGGCGCGTTCATTCCCAAGGGCTGGAAGGGACGCTGGACCACCAAGGGATACAAGAAGTACTACGTGGTGTACGACAGCCACGACTGATCCAGCCGTGGCGCGCAAGTTCGTCGAGATCGGCGCGGCGCGAATCGAATATGAGCTCCTGCTGCCGCGACAGCCGCGCGCGGCGGCGGCCACCCTCGTGTTCCTGCACGAGGGGCTCGGCTCCATCTCGATGTGGCGTGATTTTCCGCAGGCGCTGGTGGACGCGGCGGGCGCGCCAGGACTCGTGTACTCGCGTCCCGGATACGGTGGCTCCAGCCGGGTGCCGGGGGCACGCCACCCGCAGTACATGCATGAGGAGGCGCTGCGGGTCTTGCCCGCGCTGCTCGACCATCTGCAGATCGCGGCCCCCGTGCTATTCGGCCACAGCGACGGAGGCTCGATCGCCTTGATCCACGCGGGCGGGTCGGGGCGTGCGGTGAGCGGCGTCATCGCGCTGGCGCCGCACGTGATGGTGGAGCCCGAGAGCATCGCCGGCATCAGCGCCGCGCGCGAGGCCTGGTTGAACACCGATCTGCGCGCCCGGCTCGCGCGCCATCACGATGACCCGGACGGCACGTTCTGGGGCTGGAACGATATCTGGCTGAGCCCCGCATTCCGCGCTTGGAACATCGAGCAGTATCTGCCGCACATCGCTTGTTCCGTGCTCGCGATACAAGGCCTCGAGGATCAATACGGCACGCTGGAGCAGATCCGCCGCATCGGCCGCGGCGTCCCGCGGGTGCAGATGCTGGAGCTCGAGCATTGCGGGCACAGCCCGCACCGCGATCAGCCGGCGGCGGTGCTTTCCGCCTCGACGGCGTTCATCGGCTCGCTGTCGAACTCGGTTGCCAGCAGTTCATCCAACGGGCCGGGACGCCCGAGTTCGAAACCCTGCCCGTAGGTGACGCCGAGATTGCTCAGGTGCAATGCCACTTCCGGCGTCTCGATGCACTCGGCCGTTGTCTCCAGGTGCAGTTCGGCGGCGACGCGCAGCACCGCCCGCACCAGCGAGTCCGAGCGCGGGTCGCGCAGCAGGTCGCGGATGAAGCTGCCGTCGATCTTCAGCATCGACACCTTCAGGTCCTTCAGGTACTTGAGGGATGACAACCCCGTGCCGAAGTCATCCAGCGCGAAGCTGCAGCCCAGTTCGCGCAGCCGGCTCATGAAGCGCTGCGCCTGTTCGAGATTGCCGATGGCGGCGTTCTCGGTGATCTCGAAGCCGACGCTCCCCGTGGGCAGGCCCGCATCGCGCACCGCGCCGCGAACGAACTCCGCGAATTCCGGTTGTGCGAGGGACTGGCCGGAGAGGTTGATCCAGAACATGGCGCCACGTTCCTGCAGCTGCCGTGCCACCGGCTTCAAGGCCGCCAGCGCGCGGGTGATCACCCATTGGTCGAGCCGTGAGAACAATTGATAACGGGTGGCGGCCGACAGGAATTTTCCCGGCATGACGATCTGGCCGGTGGTGTCGAGCATGCGCACCAGGATTTCGTAATGCGTGGGCCGGCTGGGATCGGCGAGCGCGCGCAGGGGCTGCGCGAACAGCACGAAGCGGTTCTGGTCCAGGGCGTCCACCAGGTCGCGGAATACGCGCAGGTCGTCGTGGCGCTGCATGAGGCTGGCATCGGTGTCGGCAAACACTTCGACGCGGTTGCGGCCGCGGTCCTTGGCTGCCTTGCAGGCCGTTTCCGAGGCCGCCAGCGCATGATTCAACGTGTGCTCCGCGGACATCGCGGCGATGCCGAAGCTGGCCGAGACATCCAGCCCCGCGCATTCCGCCGGCGGCTTGATGGCGCAGATGTCGCCGCGCAGCTTTTCCGCCCAGGTGCGCGCCTGGTTGAGCGTGAAGCCCTCGAGCAGGCCCACGAAGCGGTCGCCCGACAGCCGCGAGACGAGGCTCCCCTTGGGCAGCGCGCTGCGGTGCCAGATGTTGGCCACGGCGCGCAGGATTTCATCCCCGCGCGCGAATCCGAACAGGTCGTTGACCATGTGCAGGCGGTCCATGTCGCCGTACACCACGCAGCGCGGGCGAGATTTGTCCTGTTGGCGGCGCTGGACGTTCTCCTCGAAGGCCTGGCGGGTCAGGAGGCCGGTCGCCTCGTCGTAGGCCGAGTCCACGGATTGGTACAGCCGTGCCGACAAGCGCAGCAGCAGGTTCTCATCGTGCGGCGTGAAACTGTTGGCGGTGCGGGGCCGGAAAATGACGATCATCCCGGCGGTGATGGCGCCCCGTGTCAGCGGCACCAACAGCATGCGCCAGGGGACGAGCTCCGAGTTCGCCGCCTCGCGCATCTTGTTGACGATCATCGGCGCGCCGTTGCGGCTGATGCCGGGGAACAGATGCTGCACGGTGATGCGCCGCAACTGCTCCAAGTCCGTGCCGGTGGCACCGCCCGGTGGCACCAGGATCTCGAGGCCCGCCGCCGGCAGGTACAACAGGGCGCCGGCGGCGTTGCTGCGCACGGCGAGGGATTTGAGTGCATCTTCGCTGATCAGCCCGCTTTGCGAGTCGGCCTGGCCGGCCTCTGCCAGGCCGGCCGCCCATTGCAGGTTCAGGGACGTTTCGCTTGGCTGCGCGGCTGCTACGCGGGGAGCGCTCAGCGCAGCCAACTCCCGCGCCAGCAGTGCCATGAACGCGCTGCAGGACTGCAGCAGGACTTCCGTTGCGGGCGCCTGGGCGAGCGAGGTGACGTTGGCGCACTGCAGCGCGAGCAGGCCGAGCGGCTTGCGTTGCTCATCGCGGATGCACAGTACGTAGGTCGCTGCGCCATCGACCAGAAGCTGCACGTCCGCGAATTCCGCGTGCGACTGGCGCGACAGCTGCGCGGCCACCGAATCCACGGCCGAACGCAAGCCTGGCGTGGGTGCTGCCGGCATCGAGGCCAGCGGCTCGCCGTCGCCAGCCGTGATCAGAATCTGCCTCGCGTCGGGGATGAGCGAGTTCAGGATCTGCAAATAAGGTTCGAGGCCTGTCTGGGAGGCCATGGATCCGTCCATGACTTAAGTAGGCGCTCAGGGTGACAAAACACCCGCCGCGAGGGCGGGATGTGCATCACATCATCGGTGAATCCCTTAATCCCCGTGCATGGTTCACGTTCCGCAGAACGTGGCCTGCACCACCTCGTGCGGCTCGGGCGGCCGGGTGAATGCCTCGAAGGCCGGTTGGTCCTCGTAAGGGCGGGCCAGCACCGCCAGCAGCTGCTGCAGTGGCGCGAAGTCCCCTTGCTCCTCGGCCGCCTCGATGACCGCCTGTACGCGGTGGTTGCGCGGGATGAACGCCGGATTGTGGCGGCGCATGCGTGCCGCAACCTGTGCCGGGAGTTCCTCCCGCCACCTCGTTTGCCAGCGCTCCACCCACGCCTGCAGCGGCGCGGGATCGGCGAACAAGGCCTGCAGCGGTTCCGCGGCACGCGGGTCCGCGGCAAGATGGGTGAGCCGCCGGAACGTGAGCGTGAAATCGGCGCGCTGCGCGGCCATCAATTCCAACAGCTCCTGCACGAGGGACTCATCCCCGTCGCGTGCCGAGGAGATGCCGAGCTTGGCCAGCAGCTCCGTGCGATACGCGTCCTCGAAGGCGGCGACGAAGCCGCTCAACGCATCCTGCGCAGCGGCGATCGCGGCGTTCTCGTCGGCATCGAGCAGCGGCAGGAGTGACAGTGCCAGCCGGGCGAGATTCCATTGCGCGATGCGTGGCTGGTTCAGGTAGGCGTAGCGACCCGCATGGTCGATGGAGCTGTAAACGGTGCGCGGGTCGTAATGATCCATGAAGGCGCAGGGTCCGTAGTCGATGGTTTCCGCGGCAATGGACATGTTGTCGGTGTTCATCACCCCGTGGATGAAGCCCACGCATTGCCAGCGGGCGATGAGCATGGCGGTGCGTGCGATCACCGCCCGCAGCAGAGCCAGGTAAGGCTGGCCGCCATCGGCCGCCTGCGGGTAGTGGCGCGCGATGACGTAATCCGCCAGCGTTTTCACCGCTTCCTGATCGCCGCGATTGGCAAAATACTCGAAGGTGCCGATACGCACGTGGCTGGTGGCGACGCGCGTGAATACGGCGCCGGGCTTGGGGCCCTCACGGCGCACCAGGTCGCCGGTGGTCACCACCGCGAGCCCGCGCGTGCTGGGGATGCCGAGCGCCGTCATGGCCTCGCTCACGATGTATTCGCGCAAGGCCGGGCCGAGAACCGCGCGCCCATCGCCCATGCGCGAAAACGGCGTGCGGCCGGCGCCCTTCAACTGGATGTCGCGGCGCACGCCGGCTTTGTCGATGACCTCGCCCAGGAGCACCGCGCGGCCATCACCCAATTGCGGTACCCAATTGCCGAATTGATGGCCGGCATAGGCCATGGCCAGCGGATCCGCGCCCTCCGGCACGCGATTGCCCGAGAGCACCTGTACGCCGGACTCGCTGCGCAGCAGGGTGGGGTCGAGTCCGAGCTCGAAGGCCAGCGGTTCGTTCAGATGCACCAGGCGCGGGGCAGGCACCTGCGCCGGCTTCACCCGCGCGTAGAAGCGTTCCGGCAGGCGCGAATAACTGTTGTCGAAGGCGGCATTCATAGTGCCGATTGTAATGCAGGCACGCACTCGCAGGGTCCGCATGCCGGCCCCGCCGGCGGGCGGGGCGCGCGTGGCGGGCGCCGCCACGGCGTGCTTTCAGGGCCGGTCGACGTCGCGGCGAGCGCGCAGGGCGGCGATCAAGGTGTCGATGTCGGACTCGTCATTGTAGAAATGAAACGAGGCGCGCATGCAGCGGTCGCGGAAAGAAGTGACGATGTCGCGCGCCGCCAGGGCTTCGCACAAGCGTGCCGGATCGCTGCTCGGCACGGCCACCATGGGCCCATGCCGGCGGTCATCTCGCGGGGTCAATGCGGGCCAGCCGATCTCCTGCAGCTGGTCCATGCACAGCCCGGTGAGGTAACGCACGCGTTGCTCGATCGCCGGGGTTCCCACCTGCAACAGGAACTTGAGGCCTGCTTCCGCCGCATAGCAATTGGGCACCGCCGGCGTGCCGGCCTCGAACCGGCGCGCCGTGGGCGAGGGCCGGTTGCCGGTGATGTCCATGGCACCGATGTTGGCTTGCGCGAACCAGCCGGAATTGGTGGGCAGGAGGTCCTGGATCCATTCCTGCCGCACGTACAGGAATCCCAGCCCGGCGGTGCCGAGCAGGTACTTCAGCATGCCGCCCACCGCGAAATCCACGCCCAGGCGCTTGACGTCGATGTCGACGGCGCCCACGGCCTGGTAGCAATCCAGCAGCACGCGCGCGCCGCGCGCATGCGCAAGCCGGACGATGCCCTCGATGTCGAGCTTGGCGCCATTGCGGAAGCACACATGGGTGACGGCCACCAGTTGCGTGCGCTCATCGATGAGCTTGTCGAAATGCTCGAGCGGAATGTCGACGCCCTCACCGGGCGGCACATGCACCACGTGCGCGCCTTTCTTTTCCTGTGCGTGCCAGATCTGAGCGTGCGTGGGGAATTCGAAATCGCTGACCAGGACCTTGTTGCGGGTGCCGGTGAATTCGAACGCGCTGGCCAGCGCATTCAGCCCGGCGGAGGCGGACGCCGTGACAGCGATTTCATCGGGGGCGGCGTACAGCAGTTGCGCCATCAGCGAGCGCACGGACTCATTCTTGGTGATCCAGGCGTCCCAGTTGGCGCCCACCAGCAGCCGGTCCTCCATGTAGGCCTCGAGGGCCTGCTTGACGGAATTGGCGAGCGCGCAATAGGAGCCGCTGTTGAGATAGGTCTTGCGGCCGAGGACGGGAAACTCGCGCCGGAGCGCGGGAAAATCAGGGTTCACGATGGCGTGACCTCCAGACGAAGTAAGCGGCGGACACCAGGATCAGCCAGGGTACACCGACGATCCAGGACACATTCCAGAATTCGGTGTCCAGCCCCATGGTGATGAGCACGGCGGCCAGCAGCGCAAGCCCCGCCCATTGCATCCAGGGGAAGAACGGCATGCGCACGGGCAGGTCCTCGGGCCGGTGGCGGCGGCGGAAGCTCAGGTGGCTCACCAGGATGAACACCCAGGTGATGATGGCGCCGAACAGCGAGACACCGAACAGATAGTTGTAGGCGCGCGGGGTGACCATGGACAAGGCCGCGGATGACAGGATGCCGGCCCCGGAGAGCAGCACGGCGGCGGTGGGCGCGCCATTGCCGCCGAGCTTGCCCAGCCGGCGCGGCGCATAGCCGCCGCGGGACAGCGAGAACAGCATGCGCGAGCAAAGATAGATGTTGGTGTTCATGCTGGAGAGCGCCGCGCTCAGCACCACGAAGTTCATGATGCCCGCCGCGTGCGCGACGCCCGAACTTGCGAACACGCGCACGAACGGGCTCTGATCCACCACTTTGGCGCCCGATTGCATCCACGGGATCACCGTCACCACGATGGTCAGCGCGAGCACGTAGAACAGCAGCAGGCGCAGCGCCATGGTGCGCAGCGCCGCCGGTATGGCCTCGCGCGGATTCTGCATCTCGCCGGAGGTGACGGCGATGATCTCGATGCCGAAAAAGGAGAACACGCCCATGATCACGCCCATCCACACGCCACCGAAGCCATGTGGCATGAAGCCGCCGGGAAGCCCCGTGAGATTGTGAAATCCCACCGGTGGTGAGCCGATGCCGGCGAGCCTGGCCAACCCCAGGATGATGAACAGCACGATGGCGCACACCTTGATGAGCGCGAACCAATACTCGATGGTGCCGAAGTTGCCGACTTCGCGCGTGTTGAGGAACAAGAGGACGAAGGCGAACCCCAGCGACCACATCCACACGGCCGTGCCGGGGAACCAGAAACTCATGTAGATGCCGGCCGCCACGGCCTCGCCGCCGATGGCCACCACCTGGCACATCCAATAGTTGTAGCGGACCAGGAAGCCGGCCCAGGGATTCAGGTAGGTTTCGGCATAGACCCCGAAGGAACCGGCGGCCGGATGCATCACCGCCATTTCGGACAGGCTCAGCACCATGACCACCGCGACGAATCCCGCGATCGCGTAGCTCAGCACGACCGCAGGTCCGGCATAGCCGATGGCGATGCCGCTGCCCATGAATAATCCCGTGCCGATGGAGCCGCCGAGGCCGATCATCACGACCTGCGCCCGGCTCAGTGCCTGTCGCAGGCCTCCTTCCTTTGTCGCCGGGTCATGATGCACGGTCGGGATCATAGCTGAACGGGCCGTCGAGCGGCGCCTGGCGAACACCCATCGCAGGCGCGCCGGCGACGACCTCACCCGCGTGCTAGGAATTGAAGCTCACCCCGAGGTCCAGCGTGCGCGGCACCGGCGAAGCGCGCGCCTTGATTCGTGTTGTGCACGTTCACATCCTCTCTTGCCGGTTCTAATAGAAATTGATGCTGGGGTTGTCCCCAGGGCAAATGACGCCAACCACGTCCATGCCGGCATCGTTGGTTGACTGCAGCGAGTGCACTTGCTTGCGCGGCAGGAAGATCACATCGCCGGCGCGCACCGCGGCGCGGCGATCCTCGGTCCACATGCAGCCTTCGCCCGCCAGCACGATGATGGCTTCCTCGTAAAGGTGGCGATGCGGCGCCGCCTTGGATGTCGGGATATGCCCGATGAATTGCGTGATGACGTTCGAGCCGATCTTCTTGTCGACCAGGATCTGGAAATAGCGCGGGCCCATCGCGGTGCGCTGCGCGGCGTCGACGGACACCACGCGCTGCGGATAGGCGGCCTCGAAGTTGCCGGGCATGGCGGGCAGCCACTGGATCGTTGCCAACGGGCAAGCAAGCACGAAGGCGCGCAGGGTCGAGCCGGGCCGTGCGTGCAGGGCGAAGGCTTCGTTCGGGCGGATGTAGACGCCGTCGGTGGCACGCACCTCGAACTGCCGCCCGGAGATGTTCACCACCCCGGCGCCAGCGCCGATGAACAGGATGGCATGCCGGTCGCCGAAGACCGCCGCGTCCTCCATGCTGCCGCGGGTTTCGAACAGCCACTGCGTCTGGTAGAGCGCGCCCGACTCGCCATCGACCAGCCGGCACCAGCGCAGCGCGCCGCGCGTGTGCCAGGCGGCCATGTCGGGCGAGATCACGTAGCAGGAGCCGTTGAGCGGGGTGCGGCCATCCGCCTGCCGGGACACCAGCGGCACGGCGCGGTTGGCAGGCGAATCGGGATCATCCAGGGGCGAGCCGCCGGGCAGATTCGTATGTGCGCCATCGCAAAAGGGCGCATCGCGGCTGTGCTTGCAGCCACACAGCAGCACTTCCTCGTCGGCTTGTGCCGTGAATTCACGCGGCGCGAATTCCGTGCCCGCATGCGAGCCGTCGCAGAAGGGTTGCCGCTTGGATCGTCCGCAGCTGCACCAGTAATAAGTGCGGCCGGCCTTCACCGTGAGCAGGAAGGGCTTCGGCTGGGCGATCACGGGGCTGCTCATAGGGTCACGCTTTAACAGGGCTGTTGCACGAACGACACGGGACTTTTGGCCTTACGGCACTAAACGCAGTGCACGTGATCGGGGCCGCTCGGCCGTCGAGGTGGCAAACATGTCTGCGGCTGCCGAGTCCTTCGATTTGTGACGTGTCTGCCACGAGCAGCTGGAACGGGCGAAATGCTTCGACCTTAGGCATGCCCTTGCACGCGGAGTCAGCTTGCGCAAGGACATGGCCGGTAAATTGTAGCGTGAAAAATGTTCGTAGAGGTTAGTCCTACACGATTTCTGGCGAACTGTTGTGCAGCCGCGATGTTCTGAATCCTGCACGATCGAGGTCGGTCTCGAGGTGGGTTTTCCGAGGATGGTTGCATGGTCATGAACGGGTTGTGCCGGTTGCCGGTGTTGGTGGTCTTATTTTTGCTGGGCGCTTGTGGCGGGGGCGGCGACGGCGGCTCGATGGCGCCGCCGGCCGCGCCGGCGCGGGGCACGCTGCTGACCACACCGCCCACCAAGCTGGCGACGCTCGAGCCTTCGGCGCTGTTGACGGTGTTGGGCGGGAGCGATATCGGCAAGCTGTTCCTGCAGTTGGCCTTCACGCCCCGCTGCAGCATCAACGTACACCAGATCGAATACCAGACGGTGGACCCCGCGGGTGAGCTCACGCCCGCCTCGGGCGCACTGATGGTGCCCAGTGGGTCGGATGCCGCATGCACGGGGACGCGTCCGGTGTTGCTGTATGCCCATGGCACCACCACGGACAAGGCCTACAACATTGCCGACATCGCCACCGGCAACAATGCCGAAGGGGTGCTGCTGGCCGCCGTGTTCGCTTCCTCCGGATACATCGTGGTGGCGCCCAACTACGTGGGCTACGATACTTCGACGCTGGGTTATCACCCTTACCTGGTCGCGGACCAACAGTCCAATGACATGATCGATGCGCTGGCTGCGGCGCGCAGCGCGCTGCCCGTGTCCTCGGCGCCGTCCACCAGTGACGGCGGCAAGCTCTTCGTGACTGGATACTCGCAGGGCGGCTATGTGGCCATGGCCACGCACCGGGCGCTGCAACAGGCGGGCGCCGCGGTCACCGCCTCGGCGCCCATGTCCGGGCCGTATGCGCTCAGCGCCTTCGGCGATGCCATCTTCGAAGGGCAGGTGAGCGCGAGTGCGGCGGTGAACCTGGTGCTGCTCCTGAACAGCTACCAGCACGCCTATTCGAACGTGTATTCACAACCCACGGATGTGTTCGAGTCCGCCTATGCCGCGGGTATCGTGGACCTGCTGCCGAGCGCCACCGCGGCGGGTGATCTGCAGTCGCAGGGCAAGTTGCCGCCAGCGGTGTTCAGTCCGACCCCGCCGGATCCCTCGTTCGCGGCCTTCACCCCCGCCACGTCACCACCTGAGCTGGCCCCGGTGTTCGCCCAAGGGTTTGCGGCCGATCACCTGATCACCAATGCGTACCGGTTGCAGTACCTGCAGGATGCGAATGCCAAGCCCGATGGCGGATTCCCGACCGTCACGGATGATCTGCCGCCGTCGGCGCCGGGCAACGCCCTGCGCCAGGACTTGAAGACCAATGACCTGCGCGATTGGACGCCCACGGCGCCGGTGATGCTGTGCGGCGGCAACCTCGATCCCACCGTATTCTTCTTCAACACGCAATTGATGCAGGACTATTGGACGGCCAATCCGCCACCGGTCGCGCCCGTCGTCCTTGACGTGGACTCCGCCGCCGGGGCCGGGGATCCCTATGCCGACCTCAAGGCTGGCTTCACGGCGGCCAAGGACGCGGTGCGCGTCCAGGCGGTGGTAGGTGGGGCGTCCGATGGCGGTGACCAGGCCGTGCTGGATGCCTACCACGCGGGTCTGGTGCCTCCCTTTTGCCTGAGCGCGGTGAAGTCCTTCTTCGAATCGAAATAGGCCTTGAAGGCCGCCGATCTGCCACAATCTTGCCCCCGGTTTGGTAGGGAGCAGGAATCAGATTATGTCGGTCGAAAAGCATGGGTTTCAAACCGAGGTCAAGCAGCTGCTGAAGCTGATGATCCACTCGCTGTACAGCAACCGCGAGATTTTTCTTCGTGAGCTGATCTCCAACGCCTCGGACGCCAATGACCGGTTGCGCTTTAGCGCCATCGCCAATCCGCAGCTCCTGACGGAGGACGCGGAGCTCAAGATCTGGGTGGAGACCGGGACCGAGGGCAACGGCACGGTGATCGTGCGCGACAACGGGTCGGGCATGAATCGCGAGGAAGCCATCGCGCACCTTGGCACCATCGCGAAGTCTGGCACGGCCGCCTTCTTCCAGCAGTTGTCCGGCGACCAGCAGAAGGATTCGCAGCTCATCGGCCAGTTCGGCGTGGGCTTCTATTCCGCTTTCATCGTGGCCGAGCGCGTCGAGGTGTTCTCGCGCAAGGCGGGCGATGCACCCGAGGCCGGCGTGCGCTGGGAATCACGCGGCGAGGGTGAGTTCGAAGTGGAGACCGTGACGCTGCCGGCGCGCGGCACGCGCATCGTGCTGCACCTGAAGCCCGAGGCGAAGGAATTCGCGGATGCCTTCCGGCTGCGCGGCCTGATCCGCCGCTATTCCGACCACATCGGCTTTCCCATCCTCATGCCCAAGACGGGCGAGGCCACGCTCGAATACGAGACCGTCAACCAGGCGCAGGCGCTGTGGACGATGCCGCGCTCGGAAATCAAGGAAGATGAGTACAAGAAGTTCTACCAGCATGTGTCGCATGACTTCTCCGAGCCGCTCCTGTGGAGCCATAACCGCGTGGAGGGCCGGCGCGAATACACGAGCCTGTTGTACGTCCCGTCGCACGCGCCCTTCGACCTGTGGCAGCGCGAGGCGCCGCGCGGCCTGAAGTTGTATGTGAAGCGCGTGTTCATCATGGACGATGCGGAGCAATTCCTGCCGCTGTACCTGCGCTTCGTCAAGGGCGTCATCGATTCGGCCGACCTGCCGTTGAACGTGTCGCGCGAAATCCTGCAGCACGACTCCGAAGTGGAGGCCATTCGCAGCGGCCTCACCAAGCGCGTGCTGGAGATGCTGTCCAAGCTGGCCGCGGACGATGCGGAGAAGTACCGCGCGTTCTGGAAGGAATTCGGTGCCGTCATCAAGGAGGGTGTGGCCGAGGATCCCGCCAACCGGGACAAGATCCTCGCCCTGCTGCGCTTCGCCAGCACGCACGAGGCGGAGAACGAACCGCGGGTGAGCCTGGCCGATTACGTCCAGCGCATGAAGCCAGAGCAGGAGAACATCTACTTTCTGATCGCGGACAGCATCGAGGCGGCGCGCTCCTCGCCCTACATCGAGCAATTGAAGGAGCATGGCATCGAGGTGCTGCTGTTGTCGGATCGCATCGATGCCTGGATCAGCGAACAATTCGACAAGTTCGAGGGCAAGCATTTCCGCAATGCCGCGCGTGGCGATCTCGCCCTGGGCAAGCTCGAGACCGAGTTCGACAAGTTACGCAAGGAAAGCGACCTCAAGGAGAGCAAAGGCCTGCTCAAGCGCGTGAAGGATGCGCTGGGCGAGCGCGTCAGCGAGGTGCGCGTGGGCACGCGCTTGAAGGATTCGCCCACTTGCCTCGTGGTGGGTGAACATGAGCCCGATGCCGCCATGCGGCGCATCCTCGAGGCCACGGGACAGAAACTTCCGGCTTCCAAGCCCATCCTCGAATTGAACGTGGGCCATGCGCTCGTGAAGTACCTGGAGAAGCAGAGCGCCGAGGCGGATTTTGCTGAGCTCGCGCTGTTGCTGTACGAGCAGGCGGCGCTGGTGGAGGGTGATCGTATCGGTAACCCCATCGACTACGTGCAGCGGTTGAACCGGCTGTTGCTGCGGCTCACGGGCGCGGCCGCGGCGTGACGCATCGCATCGCGGTCATCGCGGGCGATGGCATTGGGCCGGAGGTGATGGCCGAAGGCCTGCGGGTTCTTGAGGCGCTGTCGCGGCGCTTCGGCATCACGTTCGATTTCGAGCACCTGGATTGGGGCTGCGGGCATTATCTGCACCATGGCAGCATGATGCCGGCGGATTGGAAATCGCGGCTGTCCGATCGCGAGGCGATCTTCTTCGGTGCCGTGGGCGCGCCCGACAAGGTGCCCGATCACATTGCGGTGTGGGAATCCATCATCAAGATCCGCCGTGAGTTCGACCAGTACGTCAACCTGAGACCTGCGCGGCTCATGCCGGGAATTCCTTGTCCGCTCGCGGGGCGGGCACCCGGCGAGATCGACTTCGTGGTGGTGCGCGAGAACACCGAGGGCGAATACTCCAGCATTGGCGGTCGCATCTTCGAGGGTACGGAACGCGAGATGGTGACGCAGCAAACGGTGTTCACGCGCGTGGGCGTGGATCGCGTGCTCAAATTCGCGTTCGAGCTCGCGCAGCGCCGGCCGCGCAGGCACCTGACGGCCGCCACCAAGTCCAATGGCATCACCATCACCATGCCGTATTGGGACGAACGCCTGCAGGCCATGGCGGCGTCCTATCCCGATGTCGCCTGGGAGAAGTTTCATATCGACATCCTGTGCGCGCACTTCGTGCAGCGGCCGCAGGCGTTCGACGTCGTCGTTGCGTCGAATCTGTTTGGGGACATCCTTTCCGATCTGGGTCCGGCGTGCGCCGGCACCATTGGTATAGCACCATCAGCCAACTTGAATCCCGAGCGGCGGTTTCCCTCGCTGTTCGAGCCGGTGCACGGCTCTGCGCCGGACATCGCCGGGAAGGGCATCGCCAATCCGATCGGTCAGATCTGGTCTGCCGCGCTGATGCTCGAGCACCTGGGGCACGCGGAGGCGGCGGCATTGGTGTTGCGCGCCATCGAAGCGGTGCTGACGAAAGGTCCGCGCACGCCGGATATGGGCGGCCGTGCGCGCACCGTCGAGGTGGGCGAGGCCATCGCGCGCGAGATCTACGCCGCTTGAAGGAGGCAACCGTGAAGGCCCTGCATTTCATCGGAAACGATTGGGTGGCGCCGCGCTCGGGCCAGACATTGGCCGTGATCGATCCCTGCGATGGCCGGGAGTTTGCCCGGATTGCGCGTGGCAATGCGGACGACATCGATGCGGCCGTCACGGCAGCACGAACTGCAATGGGGCCGGCGCTCGATGGCGAATGGGGGCGGCTGAGCGCGTTGGAGCGCGGCCGCTTGCTGACGCGGTTGTCCCAGGCCGTGTTGGCGCACCAGGAGGAACTGGCGCAGCTCGAAGCGCGCGATACGGGCAAGGCGCTCAAGACTGCGCGGGTGGATGCGCAGGTGCTGGCGCGCTATTTCGAGTATTACGCCGGTGCTGCCGACAAGCTGCATGGCGAGACGTTGCCGTTCCTGTCCGGCTACACCGTGCTGACACTGCGTGAGCCGCACGGCGTCACGGGGCACATCGTGCCGTGGAACTATCCCATGCAGGTGTTCGGACGCAGCGTCGGCGCATCGCTTGCGGCCGGCAATGCCTGCGTCGTCAAGCCGGCAGAGGATGGGAGCCTGTCGCTCCTGCGCGTGGCGGAGCTCGCCGCGCAGATCGGCTTTCCGCCGGGAACCTTGAACGTGGTGACAGGTTACGGCCAGGAAGCCGGCGCCGCGCTTACTGCGCATCCGGACGTGAACCATCTGTCCTTCACCGGTTCGACCGCGACCGGACGGCTGGTGGCGCACGCAGCGGCGGAACGGCATTGTCCCGTGGTGTTGGAACTTGGCGGGAAATCGCCGCAACTCCTGTTCGCCGATGCCGACCTCGATGCGGCTCTGCCCGCGGTTGTAAATGCGATTGCGCAGAACTGCGGGCAGACCTGCTCGGCCGGTAGCCGGCTGCTGGTGGAAAAGGGCATTTATGAGCATGTTCTGGAGCGCCTGGCGGTGCGCTTCGAGGCCTTGCGCGCGGGGCCTTCCGCTTTGGACCTCGACATGGGGCCGCTGGTGAACCGCAGGCAGTTCGACCAGGTGCGATCGATGTTGGCGCGCGCGCAGGCCGACGGCATCCAAGTGGCCGCACGGGGCAGCATCGCGCCAGAATCTCCGCGCGAGGGCTTCTACCAGGAGGCCGTGCTGTTGCGCGATGTCCCGCCGGGACATGAGTTGGCGCAAAGGGAGGTGTTCGGCCCGGTCCTGGCCGCCATGGCCTTCGAGAATGAGGCCGAAGCCGTGCGCCTGGCCAATGGCACCGACTACGGCTTGTGCGCCGGCATCTGGACGCGCGATGGCGCGCGCCAGTTGCGACTGGCGCGCAAGCTTCGCTGCGGGCAGGTATTCATCAACAATTACGGCGCCGGCGGCGGTGTCGAGCTGCCCTTCGGCGGCGTGAAGTCCAGCGGCCACGGCCGCGAAAAGGGCTTCGAAGCTTTGCTAGGATTCACCACCTTGAAGACCATTGCCATCCGGCACGGAGTTTGAAGATGCGGTTGCAGAACAAGATTGCGGTGATCACCGGTGCCGGATCGGGTTTCGGCGAGGGCATCGCGCGGCGCTTCGCCGCCGAGGGCGCGAAGGTGGTGGTGGCCGACATCAACGAGGCCAACGGCAAGCGCGTGGCAACCGACATCGGCAAGCAGGCGGTGTTCGCGCACGTGGACGTATCCAACCACGCCAGTATGGGCGGGCTCCTCGATGCCACGCTGCGCGCCTTCGGCGGCGTGCACATCATGGTCAACAATGCCGGCATCACGCATCGCAACCGGCCCATGCTCGAGGTAGACGAGCGCGAGTTCGATCGCATCTACGCCGTCAACGTCAAGAGCATCTATCTGTCAGCCGTGCACTTCGTACCGCATTTCCGCAAAGCCGGAGGCGGCGTGTTCGTGAACATCGCCTCCACCGCAGCCGTGCGGCCGCGTCCAGGCCTGACCTGGTACAACGGCTCCAAGGGTGCGGTGGTGCTCACCAGCAAGTCGATGGCCGCAGAACTCGCCGCCGACAAGATCCGCGTCAATTGCGTCAACCCGGTGCTAGGCACCACGGCGTTGATGGAGGAGTTCATGGGCGTTCCGGATTCGCCGGAGAACCGCCGCAAATTCACCGCCACCATTCCCATGGGCCGCTTCTCTACACCCGAAGATGTTGCCGGCGCCTGTCTGTATCTGGCCTCGGACGATGCGGGTTTCATCACCGGCGTGTCGATCGAAGTGGACGGCGGGCGCTGTATTTGACACCGCTAAGATCGGCGCATCAGGTCCTCGATCGCTAACGAAGGGTCGAATGGGAGACCGTTGTCACGGTTCGAGCGAACCAGGTCCTGCCACTCCCACGGGCGCAGGTACTCCAAGGAGTCATCGAATACTCGCCCATCCTGCCTGACGAACTGATACGCCCCGCTTTCCAGCCGTTTCACCCGAATTCCACCCTCGTGGACCACGCGGTGGTGAAACCGGCACAGCATTACCAGATTGGGTAGAGCGGTGGCGCCACCCTTGGCCCAGTGTTGCACGTGATGCCCGTCCAGATAGCGCTCGTGGGTGCAGCCCGGAAATTGGCAGCACTTGTCGCGATGCGCGAGGGCACGACGGATCGCGGGCGGAATCGTGCGAGTTTTTCGCCCGATATCCAGGGGCTGGCCTTTGTCGTCCTGCGTGACCACTACCCGACTCGAATCGCAGGCGAGCCGCCGCGCGGTTTCGGCTGCGATGGGGTTGCCGCCCTCGATCTCGCATGCCCCGGCAGCATCGTCACTCAATGTCGATGCATCCACGTGCACCACCACTTGATAACGATCGGCGCTGCGGCTTGCCGATGTGTTTCCGCTGAGAAAGCTCTCCGCAACCAATGCGAGCGCATCCGCACGCTGCATGGCGTGATTCGAAGCCGCGGGCGGCAATTGCTCGCGCTGCTTGAAGAGGCGGTCTGCCGCGGCGCGCAGGGCGGTGAGAACCAGCGTGCCGGCCACGGCGGGCAGGCGTGCCCGGACAACGATGCTGCCGTCGGGGTCCGTCCAGTAGGTCAATTCGCGCGACGCATGTTGGGCGGCTTCCGCGGAAAGCGCCTGCTCACGCTCTGCGTCCCTCGAGTGCCGCACGATTCGTTCGACATGGCTTGCCGTACAGCTGAGGGCCACGGAAAGGAAGTATTCCTCGTTCGGCGCTTTGGCCACGCGTGATACTGCGCGTACCTTGGAATAACTCAATTGTCCTCGCGCCATCGCGGCCGAGATTTTCGGCAGACCCAGCAGCGCATTCGCGACTCTGACTTTTTCGCGTGCCGCTCCAAGATCCAGCCCGCACTTGAAATGGAGCCAATGCGCACACGATACGAATGCGCCATCGGTCCAGCCCTTACGGCGATCGAATTCCGCGATGAGCAGCAGCCAACGATGATTGGCCGCGTTCATTTGGCCGGACAGCGCAGTGATCTGCGCTTCCAATTGCCCAATGGGCAATCTTTCCAAGTGTTGAGAGGTGGAACCATCCATGGCCGACTCCGGATCCTGGTGATTTATACAGCATGGCGCTTCGATTCTCCCGATGCAATGCCGGAATCTCGCCGGATGTTGCAGTTTTGCGGCAACTCGGGCGATGGGCGGTTTCCGCCGCATCTCTTGATTGCGAATGGGCGGCGCCATCGCTTATAACGAAATGGCATGATCGGCTGAACAATCGGCAGTTCACAGACGCCGTTGGCTCGACAATGATTCAGGGAAATAACGGGCAATCAGCCAGCACCTCTTTCCACTTTTCAGGAGAATTTCATGCGTTCACGGATCTCCGTTGCCGCGGTACTCGCTGCAGTCGTGTTGGTAGCCCCTCATGCCTACGCGGAACCGGCGGGTTTGGACGAAATTGTCGTGACGGCGCAACGCAAGCAGGAGTCCGCGCAGTCCATTGGCCTGGCGCTGTCGGTAGTGGCAGGCGGTGACCTGCTTGAAAAGGGCGTGCAGAAGGTCAACGACCTACAGAACGCCACACCCAGCCTGGAAGTGGAGCCGGCCTTTGGCAGCGGACAGCCCCAGTTTCGCCTGCGTGGAGTGGGCTTCATCGATTACACCGCCAACAACAGCTCGCCGGTGGGTGTCAGCATCGACCAGGTGGCGCTGCCGTTTCCCATCCAATCGCAGGGCCAGTTGTTCGACATCGATCGCGTCGAAGTGCTGCGCGGTCCCCAGGGCACACTCTATGGTCGCAATACCACGGGCGGTGCGGTCAATTTCATCACCAACCGGCCGACCGCAGATTTCCATGCCGGCATTTCCGCGGAAGCCGGATCGCATCGCGAATTGAACGCCGAAGGATTCGTCTCGGGTGCGCTTGCGGACACGCTGAACGGACGATTGTCGTGGGCCACGGAGCAAGGCGGCGCCTGGCAGCGCGATCGTATAACCGGCGAGAACCTCGGCCACAAGCACAAGGTCGCGGCACGCGCCCAGTTCCAATGGTTGCCGGCGCAGGGCGTGGACCTGCTGCTCAGCCTGCATTTCTCCCAAGACCGCTCCGAATCGCCGGGCCTGAGCTTGTTCCGTGATTACGACCCGGGCAATGGCAATCCTGTCATCCCGGCGGATGCCAGCCCCTACCTGACGGGTTGGAGTCTGGAGCCCGGCTTCGCGCAGACCGTTGGCATCCGCCCCTTCTCCCGCCCCGGTGTCAACAACAGCAACAATGGCGTGGACCTCACGGCGAAAATCGACATCGGCGCCGTGCAGCTCACCAGCATCACGGCCTACAACAAGCTGCTGCGACGTGAGTTCGGCGACTGGGACGCCACCCAGTACGCTCAGTCGGATGCGTATTTCCGCGACACCGCCAAGGTGTTTTCGCAGGAGGTGCGCCTGGCTTCGACCGGCACCGGTGCGTTCGGCTGGTTGGGCGGCGTGTACTACTCGAACGAGAAATTCGCCGAGGATTTCTACAGTGACTTCAACCAGTCACCGCTCGTGGGCGGCACCGCGCACACCAGTTCCTCGCAGGATGGCACCTCCTTCGGTTTGTTCGGCCAGGTCAATTATCAGTTCACTCCCAAGCTCAAGGGAATTCTCGGCTTGCGGTTCGAACACGAGAAGCGGGATTTGAACGACCTGAGCACGAGTTTTGAAATTCCCGGGGTCGTGGTCATTCCCTCGCTCACCGGTCCGCAGAACCGCACGTCCAGCAATTCCGATGGCAGCGGCAAGGTGGGGTTGGAGTACCAGCTCGCCGACCGCACGCTGTTGTACGGATCCATCAGCCGCGGCGTGAAGTCCGGCGGATACAACATCCACAATACGGTGAACGCGGCGAGCGTCGGTCCCTTCGCGCCGGAAAAGCTCCTCGCCTACGAGCTCGGGGTGAAGAGCGACGTGACCTCGACATTGCGGCTCAACGCGTCGGTGTTCTACTACGATTATCGCGACCAGCAGGTGCTGTCGAAGATCTTCGATCCGGTGTCGCAGTCCTATATCGGCAGCTTCGTCAATGCGCCGAAGTCCGAGATCCATGGCATCGAGGTGGAGGCCACCTGGCGACCTGTCGAGGGCCTCACCATCGATCAGTTCGTGGGCTACAAGAAGGGTAAGTACAAGAGCGCCATCCTCAATGGCGACACACCGCCAAAGGACTTCAATGGCCAGGAGTTGAGTTTTCCCAAACTCAGCTATGGCGGGGATTTTTCCTACGACGTGCGCCTGGGGTCATTCAAGCTGACGCCTGAGGTGAACTACAGCTACCACGGCGAATACAAGCAGCTATTCCTGCTCGGCCCGGATTACACCCTGCCTGCCTATTGGCTCGCGAACGCCAACTTGACCCTCGCGCCTGCCGAGGGAAAATCCTGGTCGGCTTCGCTTTGGGTGCGCAACCTGTTCGACAAGCGCTATGATTTGACTCGTAATTTCTTCCTGCCGAACTCCTTCGTGGCGGCCGCCGGTGAGCCGGCCACCTTCGGTGTACGCGCCTCGTATTCGTTCTAGGAATGTGCAAGGGTGAAGCTGGTGTTGAAACTGTTGGGCGTGCTCGCGGGCTTGCTCGTGCTCGTGATGATCGTGGCATGGTTCAAGTACCGCGGCCCCGACATCCCATACGAAACCCTGGACGTGAAATATGCGGATGAGCACTCGCACTTCGTCGACCTGCCTCAAGGCATCCGCCTGCATTACAAGGATGAGGGCAAGCCTGACGGCCCTCTGCTGATCCTGCTGCATGGCTATGGCGATTCCTTCACCAGCTGGGAAGGCTGGGTGGAGGCGCTCAAGGACCGCTATCGGCTGATCAGCCTGGACTTCCCCGGGCATGGCCTGACGCGCGCCCCGGCCTCGTACCGGCTCGACGGGGATTCGCTGGCGGACCTGGTGGAAGCCTTCGCGGCGCGCGCGGACCTGCCGCGCTTTGCGCTTGCCGGCAACTCCATGGGTGGCGGTGTGGCCTGGCGCTACGCGGTGCGCCACCCCGATCGCCTGCAGGCCCTGATCCTCGTGGATGCGGCCGGCTTTCCGCCGGAAGCGCCGCCCAAGGATGTTCCGCTGGCCTTCAAGATCCTGCGCTATGAGTGGGGCCGCAAGCTCCTCGCCAGCATCGACAACACGCCGCTCATCGACCAGGGTCTCAAAGCGGATGTGTACGACAAGTCGCTGATCACGCCAGCCCTGGTGGCGCGCTGGGCCGAATTCCAGCGGGCGCCTGGCCATCGGGATATCCTCATGGGCATCAGTCCCTTGAAGCAACTGGTTGCCACCACAGAAGTGGTGGCGCGCATCAGGGCACCGACGCTGGTGATGCACGGCGCAGCGGATGTGCTCATCGAGCTCAGTTCCTCGCGTCGCATGGCCGCCGCCATTCCCGGCGCCAAGCTCATCGTGTACCCGAACGTGGGCCATCTTCCTCAGATTGAGATTCCGCAACGTTCGGCGGCCGACGTCGCTGGGTTCCTGGGCGGGATATAAAGTCCATGCGCCAGGACTTCCTCGGCAATCCGGTGACCGCGGCGGACGATGCGGTTCTCGCCGGCATCGATGATTTCATCGGAGGGTTCCTGGCCTACGAGCGCCGCGCGGAGAACATACTCGCGGCCGCGGATGCGGCACCGGATTGCTGCCTGGCCAATACCTACGCCGGCATGCTGTGGATGCTGCTGGAAGCTCCCGAAGCCCCGCAGCGTGCAGCGACGTATCTCTCGCGAGCCGAAACTGCCGCCGGCGCCGCCTCCGCGCGCGAGCGCCTGAATGTGGCGCTGCTGCGCGCCTGGTCCGACGATGACCTGCCGCAGGCCATACGCCTGGCCCGGCAGAACGGCGCGGAGCATCCGCACGATCTGGCCGTGGTCAAGCTCCACCAGTATTTCGATTTCAATCGCGGCGACTTCACCGGCATGCTGGCCAGTGTTCTGGCGGTACGCGATGCCAATCGCGACCTGGCCTACGTTCACGGCATGGCTGCCTTCGCCTACGAGCAATGCCATCTACTCGAGGAGGCGGAGCGCAGCGCGCATCGCGCACTGGAATTGCAGCGCAAGGAGCCATGGGCACAGCACGCGCTGGCGCACGTGTATCTCACGCGCGGACAGATCGACGACGGCGCCTGGTTCCTCGAGGGCGTGGCGGATACGTGGACGAACCTCAATTCCTTCATGTACACGCACAACTGGTGGCACCTGGCGGTCTTCTACCTGAGCCAGGGACGCGACGAGCGTGTGCTCGATATCTACGACAAGCACTGCTGGGGCATCGTGAAGAGCTACTCCCAGGACCAGGTGGGGGCGGTTTCGTTGCTCGCTCGCATGGAACTGGCCGGCATCGAGGTGGGCGGACGCTGGAGCGATCTCGCCGATCACCTGCGCGCGCGCGCCGCCGACACGGTGCAGCCCTTCCTGAGCGTGCAATATCTGTACGGGCTGGCACGGGCAGGGCGGGCGGAGGCGGACGCATTGCTCGAGGCCATCCGCCGGCGCGCAGCCACCGCGCCGGCCTTCGCGCGCGATGCCTGGGCGCGGGCCGCCCTGCCGGCCGCGGAAGGTCTCATCGCGCATGCGCGCGGGGATTTCGCGACCGCTGCCGCACGGCTCGCGGACGCGGTGCCGCGCATGATTCAGACGGGCGGCAGTCACGCACAGCGCGACCTGTTCGATCAATTCCTGCTCGATGCCCGCCTGCGGAGCGACGAGCTGAATCTGGCGCAGCAGCAGCTGGAACTACGGCGTGGGATGGACCCCTTGAGCGTGCCCATCAACACCGCGCTGGCCGCGCTGTACGAGCGCCTCGGGCTGCCGGAGCAGGCCGCCGCCGCGCGCGGGCGGCTTGAGGATTGAGCGATGAGCGCTGATATCCACGATCAACTCACGGCGCGCATCGCCGCCCGGGCATCTGAGATGGTCGAGCTGGCGTGCGAACTGATACGCTTTCCCACCATCAATCCGCCCGGCGAGGCCTACGAACCCTGCGCGCGTTTCCTCGGAGAACGCCTGCGCCGCCGTGGCTTCGAGGTGCAGTACGTGCGCGCCGAGGGCACTCCCGGGGACACCGACCAAAGGCCGCGCATCAATGTGATCGCGCGGCGCGAGGGCTCGCGCTCCGGACCCTGCGTGCATTTCAACAGCCACATCGATGTGGTGACGCCCGGCGAGGGCTGGAGCGTGGATCCGTTCGCGGGTGTGACGCGCGACGGCCGCATCTATGGCCGCGGCGCCTGCGACATGAAGGGAGGGCTCGCGGCCTCGGTCATTGCGGTGGAGTCGCTGCTGGATGCCGGCCTGCCGCTCCCGGGAGCGCTCGAGATATCCGGCACGGTGGATGAGGAATCCGGCGGCTACGGCGGCGTGCACTACCTCGCCGAGCGCGGCTGGTTCTCCAAGCCGCGCGTGGATCACGTGATCATCCCCGAACCCTTGAACGTCGACCGCGTGTGCATCGGGCATCGCGGCGTGTGGTGGGCGGAGCTGCAGACGCACGGCCGCATCGCGCACGGATCCATGCCCTTCCTCGGCGACTGCGCCATTCGTCACATGCATGCCGTGATCGAGAAATTCGAGCACGAGCTGTACCCGGCCATGGCCCGGCGCCGCACCAGCATGCCGGTGGTGCCCGAGGGTGCGCGCCAGTCCACGCTCAATATCAATTCCCTGCATGGCGGCGCCGCCGAGCTGGCGGAAGGCTTGCCGGCGCCCTGCGTCGCGGATTCCTGCCGCATGATCATCGACCGGCGCTTTCTCATCGAGGAGACCATCGGCGAGGTGAAGGGCGAGGTGCGCGGCATCCTGGAAGCCCTCGTGCGCGAGCGGCCCGGCTTCCGCTACAGCATGCGGGACCTTTTCGAAGTGCTGCCCACCATGGCGGATCCGAACGGCCCGGTGGCCAGCCGCACCGCCGCCGCCATCCGCCAGGTGCTGGGGCGCGAGGCGCAGTTCGTGTGTTCGCCCGGTACCTACGACCAGAAGCACATCGACCGCATCGGCCGGCTCCAGGAGTGCATCGCCTACGGCCCCGGCATCCTGGATCTTGCTCATCAGCCGGATGAGTATGTGATCATTGAGGACATGATCGCTTCCAGCCAGGTCATGGCCCTGTCCGCCTACTCGCTGCTGCACGGCGGGGCGTGAGCACCAACCTGTTCACGCGCGCGGCCCGCCGCTGGCGCCGCACGGCGTTGCTCGCGTTGTCGATGGCCGTGCCGATCGCAGTGGCGGGCGCCGCCGCCGGGCCTGCCATGGCCGCGGAGCCCGACGCGTTGGTCCTGGGCGTGCAGCTCGAGCCACCGGTCCTCGATCCCACCAGCAATCCCGCGGCGGTGATCAGCGAACTGCTCCACGGCAATCTCTACGAAGGGTTGGTTCGATTCGATGCGGCGGGCGAGCCGCAACCCTGCCTCGCCGAGCGTTGGACGCTGTCGCCGGACGGCCTGACCTATACGTTCTCGCTGCGCCGTGGAGTGTCGTTTCACGACGGCAGTCCCTTCGATTCGCAATCGGCCAAGTTCACGCTCGAGCGGGCGTTGGCGCCAGGATCGCTCAATCCGCACCGCGCCAGGCTGGCGGCGGTCCAGTCCATCGAGGCTCCCGATCCGCGCACGCTGGTGCTGCGTTTGTCGCGCCGCTCGGGAAGCCTGTTGCAGAGCCTCGCCTGGACCGCATTCGCCATGCTGTCGCCTGCCAGCGCCGCGGGCAATGCCCTGCATCCGGTGGGCACCGGACCGTTCAAGTTCGCCGGCTGGCGGCGCGGCGATGCGCTGGAACTGGAGCGCAACGAGTCCTATTGGGGTGGGGCGCCGGCCATCGCGCGCCTGCGCTTCAAGTTCATCGCCGAACCGGCCGCCGCTTACGCGGCGCTCATGGCCGGCGACATCCAGGTGTTCGCCAACTATCCCGCGCCGGAAAGCGTCGCGCAATTCCAGCGAGACCCGCGTTTCGCGGTGCACGTGGGCAGCACCGAGGGCGAGGTCATACTCGCCTTGAACAACCGGCGCCCGCCCTTGGACGACCGCGACGTCCGCCGTGCCATCGCGCATGCCGTGGATCGCGCCGCCATCATCGATGGCGCCATGTTCGGCTTCGGTGAGCCCATCGGCAGCCACTTCCCGCCTCGCAGCCCCGCGGCACTCGATCTCACCGGCCGCTACGCGCATTCGCTGCAGGAGTCACAGCGGTTGCTGGCCGCCGCCGGCCATTCCGCGGGATTTCCCTTGACCTTGAAGTTGCCGCCCACGGCGTATGCGCGGCGCGGCGGGGAAGTCATCGCCGCGCAGCTGCGGGCGGTGGGGATCGATGCCCGCATCGAGAACATCGAATGGGCGCAATGGCTGGACCAGGTGTTTGCCCGCCACGATTTCGATGCCACGGTGATCCAGCATGCCGAGCCCATGGACTACGATATCTACGGCCGCGAGGACTATTACTTCGGCTACGTGAGCGCGGACCTGCAGGCGTTGCTCGCGAAACTCGAGGACCAGATCGACCCCGCGGCGCGGCGCGCCACGCTGGGCGATATCCAGCGGCGCATCACCGAGGATGCGCCGAATGTCTTCCTCTTCCAGTATCCCAAACTCAGCGTGTACGACCGGCGCGTGAGCGGCCTGATTCTCGACGATCCGCTCAACGCCACTTACCTGGGACATGCGCGGTTTGCACCGGCCGCCGCCACCGCCACGACGGCCCCAACCTCGTCGGCGGCGGGGCGGCAAACTCTCGTGTGGCTGACCGTGGTCGTGCTCGCGGTACTCGCCTGGAAGTCGCTGGGATGGAAGCCGCTGCTGCGGCGCGCGGGTATCTTGGTGACCACGCTTCTTGCGGCCAGCGCCGTGATCTTCGCCATCGTGCAGATCGCGCCGGGCGATCCCGCGCGATTCATGCTCGGGCTGCAGGCCGATCCAGCGCTCGTGGCGGCCGTGCGCCATGAGTTGGGCTTGGATGCGCCGCTGCTGCATCGCTACCTGCACTGGGTGGCAGGCATGCTGGGCGGCGACTTCGGCTTGAGCTACACCTACCGCGTGCCCGTCGCCGCACTGATCGCCGAGCGATTGTCGGTCTCGCTGCCCTTGGCATCGTATGCGCTGCTTCTGACCTTGCTGATCGCATTTCCGCTCGGCATCCTCGCAGCCGCGCAGCACGGCCGTGCTGCAGATCCCTGGATTTCATCGGTCACCCAGCTGGGCGTGGCCATTCCGAATTTCTGGCTGGGCATCCTGTTGATACTGGTGTTCGCGGTGACCTTGCGTTGGGTCTCAGCGGGCGGATTTCCGGGATGGGATGCCGGCTGGTGGAACGCGATGCGCGCCCTGACGCTGCCGGCGGTCGCGTTGGCGCTGCCGCAGGCGGCCATCCTCGCGCGGGTGTTGCGCGCCGCCCTGCTCGAGACCCTGCACGAGGATTATGTGCGCACCGCGCGCGCCAAGGGATTGACGCCATCCGCGGCGCTGCTGAGGCACGCGCTGCCCAACGCCATGTTGCCGGTGCTCACCGTTCTCGGCCTGCAGTTGTCGTTCCTGCTGGCGGGCGCCATCGTGGTCGAGAACGTGTTCTTCCTGCCGGGGCTGGGGCGCCTGGTATTCCAGGCCATCGTGCAACGCGACCTGATCGTGGTGCAGGGTGTGGTGTTGCTGCTCGTGGCGGCCGTCGTCGCGGTGAGCTTTCTGACCGATCTCGCCTATGCATGGATGGACCCGCGATTGCGCAAGGACCGGGCATGAACGCGTCCCGCAGCTTCTCGTGGATCGTGGGCGCCGGGGGCACGGCTTTCCTCATCGGGGTGACTTTGCTGGCGCTGGTATGGACGCCCTACGATGCCCAGGCCATCGACATCGCGCACAAGCTGTTGGCGCCGTCCGCCTCGCACTGGTTCGGCACGGATCAACTGGGACGCGACGTGTTGTCGATGTTGATGGCCGGTGCGCGAAGCTCCCTGGGTGTGGCTGTGCTGGCGGTGCTCATCGGGATGGGCATGGGAGTTCCATTGGGGCTGTGGGCGGCCAGCCGCACTGGAATCGTGGATGAGATCATCATGCGCGGCAACGACGTGGTGTTCGCGTTTCCCTCGCTGTTGCTCGCCATCCTGATCACGGCCGTGTGGGGGCCGGGCTCGGTCACGGCCATCCTCGCCATCGGCATTTTCAACGTGCCGGTGTTCGCGCGCGTGACCCGCGGGGGCGCCGTGGCCCTGTGGCAACGTGAATTCATCCTGGCTGCACAGGTGGCAGGCAGGAGCCGCTCGCAGATCTCGCTGCAGCACATCCTGCCCAATCTCACGGGTCTGTTGCTGGTGCAGGCCACGCTGCAATTCTCGCTGGGCGTGCTGGCGGAGGCGGGACTGTCCTACTTGGGCCTGGGCGCACAGCCGCCCCAGCCCAGCTGGGGGCGCATGCTGAACGAGGCGCAAACACTGACGGCATTGTCGCCGACGCTGGCATTGTTTCCCGGCCTGGTCATCGTCTTCACGGTGCTGGCGTTGAATCTGCTCGGCGATGCGCTGCGCGATCGCCTCGACGTGCGGCTGCAGGGACCGGCATGACCTTGCTCGCCGTCGAACATCTGCGTGTCGCATCCGCCGGCTGCGAACTGCTGCGGGATGTGAGCTTCGACATGGCGGCGGGCGAGCGCGTGGGCCTCGTCGGCGAATCGGGCTCCGGCAAGTCGTTGACCGCGCTCGGCATCCTGCGCCTGTTGCCGCCGGCCTGCGAATCGAGCGGTACGATACGCCTGGACGGCCGGGCGTTGACCGAGATGCGCGACGCCGAGCTGTGCGGGGTACGCGGAGCCGCCGTCTCCATCGTGTTCCAGGAACCCATGACGGCGCTCAATCCCTTGATGAGCATCGGGAAGCAGATTGCCGAAGCGGCCCGCGTGCATCTCGAACTCCCGCGCCCGGCGGCGCTGGCGCGGGCCCGCGAGTTGCTCGAGCGCGTGGGTCTGACGGCCCAGGGCGTGAGCGATGCGCGTTATCCGCACGAGTTGTCGGGCGGGCAACGCCAGCGCGTGGCGATCGCGATGGCGGTGTTGCTGTCCCCGAAGCTCGTGATCGCCGACGAACCAACCACGGCGCTGGATGCGCGCACCCAGGAGGACATCCTCGACCTGCTCGAGCGCATGGTGCGTGGTCAGGGCAGCGCGTTGCTGTTGATCAGCCACGATCTTGCGATGGTGGCCCGCCGCACCGACCGCGTATTGATCATGCAACAAGGAGTCGTGGTGGAATCGGGGCCCAGCGCCAGCGTGTTCCGGCAGGGCGTGCATCCCTACACCCGCTCGCTGGTGGCGGCATCCGCCTACCGGCCGCTGCGCGCACCGTCTGCCGGCGCTCCGGCAACCTCCGCGCCATTGCTGGCGGTGCAGGGCGTCACCTGCGATTACGGAGGCCGGCGCGCGGTCGATGGCGTGAGTCTTGCGGTGATGCCCGGTGAATCCGTGGGCTTGATCGGCGAGTCGGGCGCCGGCAAGTCCACGCTGCTGCGCGCCATCCTCGGCGTGCAGCGTCTCAGCGCCGGCGAGGTGTGGCTGCGGGGCGAGAGTTTCTCAGGCGCGCGGGGCGCGGCGTTGCGCCGCCTGCGGCGCAGTGTGCAATGCGTGTTCCAGGATCCTGCCGGCAGTTTCGATCCACGCTGGCCGGTGCATCGCTTGGTGGCGGAACCGTTGCATCTGTTGGATGCGCCGCCGCAGCCGGCCGCCGCGCGAGAGCGTGTGGTGCGCTTGTTGGAGCGGGTGGGCCTGTCGGCGCGCGATGCGGATCGGCATCCGCATGAGTTTTCCGGTGGCCAGCGCCAGCGAATCGCCATCGCGAGGGCGCTGGTCGTCGAGCCCGCGCTGGTCGTGTTGGATGAGGCCGTCTCCGCATTGGATGCCGCCACCCGGACGCAGATCCTGGAGCTGCTGGCGGTTCTGTCGCGGGAGCTGGGAATCGCGTACCTGTTCGTCTCGCATGACCTGAATGTGATCCGCAGCATCACCGACCGGGTGTATGTGTTGCGGCAAGGCCGCATCGTCGATAGTGACGTGACGCTCAATTTGCTGGAAAGATTGGGGCAGAATCCCAATCAGGCTTGAGGGATTCCCGCCGCGTCGTTGCGAGTACTCATCCATGCGCGCAAGCGCCTGATTCTACGCGTATTCCGCAGACTCCATCGCTCAAGTAACCCCCCGGGGTGCCGTCAACCCCACCGTAGACCATTGTAGGAATTTCATGATCGGTCATCCGCATATGCGCGTCCTGGTGGTCGACGACACGCCGTCGCATCATCGCCACTACCTCGACATCCTGTGCCCGGAGTCGAGTGGCGCGCCCGTGTGCGCATTCGGCAATACCGGCTGCGGGGGCGGGGCAGGCGAGCACTGCTTGCTGGCCGGAAACTTCCGCGTGGACTCGGCCTCGGATGGTCTGGAGGCGGAGCGCCTGCTCGCCGCCGCAGTTGCCGCGGAGGATCCCTATGCGCTGGTGTTCGTGGACATGCGCCTGCCGGCCGATGGCGTCGGCGTGGACACCGTGGCCCGGCTGTGGACCTTCGATCCCGACATCCAGGTGGTCATCTGTTGCGAGTATGCCGAATGCGATTGGGCCGACGCCATCCGCCGGCTGGGTCACCCCGATAAGCTGTTGATCCTGAAGAAGCCGTGCGAGAGCATCGAAATCCTGCAATGCGCCATCGCGCTGACGCGCAAGTGGGACAGCGAGCGCGAGCTGCGCCGCCATGTGGAACGCATGGCGGCCAAGGTGTACGAGCGCACCTCGGCGCTGGAGCGCAGCAACGAGCAGCTGCGCGCCGAGATGAAGCGCCGCGAACAGGCCGAAAGCGAGCTGGGCCTGGTGCAGAAACTCGAGGCCGTTGGCCGCCTGGCGTCGGGCATCGCGCACGAAATCAATACGCCGGTGCAATACATCGGCGACAGCGTGTATTTCCTCTCCACCGCCTTCGAGGAGATCCTCGCGCTGGTCGAGATGCAGACCAAGGCGCTCGCCGGCATCAAGCAACCGGATGAAGCGCAGATGCGCGCGCAGAAATACCTGGCCTCCATCGACCTCGCATTCCTGCGCGAGGAGATTCCGCGCGCCATCGCGCGCACCACCGAAGGCGCCAACCGCGTCGGGCAGATCGTGCGCGCCATGAAGGAGTTCGCGCATCCCTCCCTGTCGGAAAAATCCGCGGCGGACGTGAACCACGCACTCGAGACCACCATCGTCATGGCGCGCAACGAGTTCAAGTATTTCGCCACGGTGGAGACATCGTTCGGCGAGCTGCCGCCGGTGGTCTGCAACATCGGCGAGCTCAACCAGGTGTTCCTCAACATGATCGTCAATGCCGCGCATGCGCTGGGCGAGGCGGGCCGCGATGCCTCGACCGGCCGCATCAGCATCACCACGCGCGCCCTGGACGGCTGCATCGAGATCGGGATCGCCGACAACGGCTGCGGCATTCCCGGCAATGTCATCGACAAGATCTACGAGCCGTTCTTCACCACCAAGGGCGTGGGCCGCGGCAGCGGCCAAGGACTCGCGATCGCACGCACCATCGTGGTCGACAAGCACCAGGGACGCATCGACGTCGACAGCGAGGTGGGCAAGGGAACGCGCTTCACGCTGCGCCTGCCGCTGCAGCCGCCCGCGGCGGCGGCGGCCGCATGAAGCGCATCCTGTTCATCGACGATGAACCGATGGTGTTGCAGGGACTCAAATTCAAGCTGTACCGGCGCCGCGGCGACTGGGACCTCAGTTTCGCCGAGGGCGGCGTCGAGGGTGTCGCATCGCTTCAGAAGGACAATTTCGACGTCATCGTTACCGATCTGCGCATGCCTGGAGTCGATGGCGTGCAGGTGCTGAAGGAAGCGCGCGAGCACCGGCCCGGCGCCATCCGCATCGTATTCTCCGGCTCCACGGATGACCAGCAGACCGCGCGATTGTTATCCCTGGCACAGCAGTATCTCAACAAACCGTGCGAACCGGGGCGGCTGGAGCAGATGATCGAACGCTGCTTCGCCACCCAGATGCTGATCGGCGATGATGCCATCCGCGAGCGCCTCGGCGGCATCCGGGCGTTGCCGCCACTGCCCCGCACGTATTCGAAGCTGCAGACGGTGCTGGCCGACGAACGCGCCGACATGAAGGCCATCGCGCGCGTGGTGGAGTCCGACGCCGCCATCGTCGCCAAGATCCTGCAGGTGGTGAACTCCGCCTTCTTCCGGCTGCCGCGCCGGGTATCGTCGGTGGAACAGGCGGTCACGCACCTGGGCGCCTCCGCCATCCGCGACCTGGTGCTCGGCGCCGAGCTGTTCCAGGCGCAACATCGGCTGCCCCCCGGGATCGACCCGCAGGAGTTGCAGCGCCATGCCTATGCGGTGGGCTGCGTGGCCCGTATGGTCGGACGAGGCAAGCCTTTTGCCGATGATTGTTTCCTGGCCGGTCTCATCCACGACATCGGACGGCTGCTGCTGGGCAATGAGTTTCCCGATGAGACCGCACAGGTGATCGCGGCGGTGCGGGGCGGGGAGAACCTCACGCAGGCCGAGAACCGCATCATCGGAATCGATCATGCCCGCGCCGGCGCTTATCTGCTGGGCGTCTGGGGGTTGTCCTACGATGTGATCGAGGCGGTGGCGCACCACCACGCGCCCCAGACGGTCAAGCAGGACGGATTGGATGTGCTCGCCACGGTGAGCATCGCCATTGCGCTGGTGGCCGAGGTCGAGGCCAAGGGCGCTTCGCGGCCGGATCGCGCGGCGGCTCACGTCGGCGCTGAATACGCCGCCGCCGCCGGCCTGGATACGCCATGGGATAAATTGCTGGAACAGGCCGCTGCCGTGTTGGCCGATGGAGCGCCGGCATGAAGGGCTCGCAGCGGTCCAAGCCGCAGATCCTGTGCGTGGACGACGAGCCGCGTGTGCTCGACGGCCTGAAGCTGACCCTGCGCCGGCACTTCGACGTGCTGGCCGAAATGCTGCCGCACGCGGCGTTGGACCTGCTGGACCGTTCACCCGCGGTGGTGGCGGTGATCTCGGACATGCGCATGCCGGCGATGGACGGCGCCGCGTTCCTGAACCAGGTCGCCCAGCGGCGGCCCTCGATCGCCTGCATCCTGCTCACGGGTGAGGCCGGCCAGGATGACATCACCGGCGCCGTGGGCTCGCCCCGTTTCAGGGTGCTGTCCAAGCCGTGCTCGCCTGCGCGCCTGATCGCCACCCTCGATGAGCTCATCGAGCGCCGTCCAGAGGAATCCCTGTCATGAACGCTGATGCCCAGTTCGCCGTCGCCGATGCGAGTACGGCTGCGGATCCCTTGCATGCCATGGTGGTCCGCATGGGGGAGCACGTCGATGCCGCCGCGGTTTCCACCGTGGATGCGAAGAATGCGGAAGTGGCGCCGGGCGCGACGGCGCCGGTCAAGATGGCGTTGAGCTTCGCCGATGCGGCCCGCGAGCTGGATTCCCTGCAGCGCGCACAACGCATGGTGGACGTCGTGATCGCCGACCCCTGGAGCGCGCCGGGCGTGGACGAGTCGGCTTTCCTGATCCACTGGCACCGGATCTACCCCGCGCTGTCGTTCATCGTGGTCAGCGCACAACTCGGGGATCGCGCCCGCGGGCTGCGGCATCGCTTGGGCCGCGATCATCGCGTGCTGTTCCTCGCCGATCCCTTCGATCCGATCGAGCTGCGGCAATTGTTGCGCCTGATTCGCGTGCAGCGCCGTCCCGCGGCGCTCCCGGCGACGCCGGCGGATATTCCGGCGGCAGCCCCCGCGGGATTCTGGCGCGTCCACGACGACGAGCCCACCAGCGCACAGAGCCGCTGGGCCTTCGAGCGCGCGCTGGATCGCGCGCTCCTGGATCAGGACAAGCAACATACGCTGTGTATCTTCTCGGTGGACCGTTTCCATGCCCTGCTCGATCGCTTCGGCGCTGCCGCGCAGGCCTCCATCCTGCGACGCATCCGTACCTGCATCGTCGACGCCGTTCGCGGCAGCGACCGCGTGGCGCGGCTGGGTGAGGAGGAGTTCGCGCTGCTGCTGTCGAACACCGATTCCACCCAGGGTGCCAAGGTCGCGGAGAAGGTGCTGGCCCGCATCCACGATCTGCAGCTCAAGTGGCGCGATGCGGACTTGAACCTCACCCTGAGCGCGGGCGTGACGGATACCACGCAACAGGACCGCAAGATCGCCGACCTGATCTCGGCGGCCGACACGGCACTGCAGGCCGCGCGCGCCGCCGGCGGTGACAAGGTGCGGGTCTATCGTCAGGAAGATTCCGACCTGGTGAAGAAACGCGAACAATCCAACTCGCTGCCGGAGATCGAGGCGGCGCTCAGCGCCGGCCGCTTCAAGCTGTATGCCCAGCTCATCGTGCCGCTCACGAATGCGGACAAGATCCATGCGGAATTCCTGGTTCGCATGGTGGATGCGGGCGGCGAGATGTGGCCGCCCTCGAAATTCCTGCCCGTGGCTGAACGCTTCGGCATCGCGCCGCGCTTCGATCGATGGGTATTCGAGCGCACGCTGACGCTGCTGCGCGAATGGGGCGGCAACGCGCCGCACCTGGGCCATGTGAGCGTCAACCTCAGCGGCCAGACGCTGATGGACGAGGTGACGCTGGAGTGGATCGAGTCCCGCTATCGCCAGGCGCAGCTGCCGCGCGGTGCCGTGTGCTTCGAGATCACGGAAACCGCCGCCATCGACAGCTGGTCGGTGGCATCCTCGTTCATCGACCGCATGCGCTCCCACGGCGCGCTCTTTTCTCTGGACGACTTCGGGGCGGGCTTTTCGTCGTTCGCGTACCTCGAGGCCGTGCCCACCGATTACCTGAAGATCGACGGCTCGTTCGTGCGCCAATGCCTCACCCAGCCGCGCCAGCTCGAGCTGGTGCGGACCTTGAACGAGATCGGCCATCTGTTCGGCAAGCAGACCGTGGCGGAGTTCGTCGAGAACGAGGAGTTGCTGGGTGTCGTGCGCGGCATGGGCGTGGATTGCGCGCAGGGCTACTTCACCGGGCCGCCGATACCGGCGGAGAACCTGCTCGAGGCGATCGACGCCTATCGCGCCGGCCGGCGCTAGAGGGCGGCGTGGACGCCGCGCGCGATGGCGCGCGCCAGGCAGTCCGCGGCGGCGGCGCCGATGCGAGCTACCTGCATGGCGCGTGACCCATCCTGCGGCAGCGGGGCCTGCGCGCTGGCCAGCGCGAACACCGTGTCGCCATCGAAGGGCGTATGCGCCGGCCGCACCGCGCGCGCGATTCCATCCTGCGCCATCATGGCAACGCGCTTGCATTCGGGTCCCGACAGGTCGGCGTTGCATGCCACCACCGCCAGCGTGGTGTTGGTGCCGGCGCGCGTGCGGCCCAGCGCAGACAGTCGCGATTCGTCTGGAACCGGCTCGATGGCGCGCAGGTCGGCATGCGGCGCGCCGCGGCCACCAAATTCCGCGCCCACCTCGAATGGCCAGGACCAGAAGGTGAGGCCATCGGGCATGAACACCGAGCCCACGCAATTCACCGCCACCAACGCCCCGACGGTCAAGTTCTCGTCCAGCTGCAGCGATGCCGAGCCGATGCCACCCTTGACGAGGCCGGCGCGGGCGCCGCGGCCCGCGCCCACCGAGCCGAGTGCGAACTCCGCGGCGGCCGCCTCGACCGACGCCAGCCCCAGGCGGCGATAGGGCGGATACAGCTTCCAGTCCTTGGCGCCGGCATTGCCGAGGTCGTGCAGCACGGCGCAGGGCACGATGGGGATGGCAAGGTCGGGGGAGGTCAGGAACAGGCCGGTGCCACGCACGGACAAGGCGCTGGCCACGCCATCGGCCGCCGCCAGACCGAACACCGAGCCGCCGGCGAGTACGATGGCGTGCGCGCGGCCGACGAGATTTTCCAGCGCGAGCGCCTCGGTCTCGCGCGTCCCCGGGCCCCCGCCCCGCACATCGGCGGCGGCCACCATCCCGGCGCCGCACAACAGCGTGGTTACCCCGCTTTGCGCGCGCTCATCGGTGGCATGACCGACGCTCAGGCCGCCGACATCGGTGATCAGGTTGAGGCGCCCCGGGCGCGGCATGTTCAGGCGGTCTGCGCGGCGATCACGGCGATGCCCTGCAACACGAGGTCGGGCACGATGGTGCCTCGCGTCTGCATGGAATCGACGATCAGCTGCGCATCGCCGCCGGTGATGAACAATTGAGGGTGTTCGCCCGTGCTCTGCTCCACCAATTGCGCCGCGCGGTCCGCCATGGCGGCCGCGGCCACCACGGCGCCGCGTGTCACCGCGCTGATGGTGTTGTCGGCGAGGATGCCGGCGGTCGAGCCTGCGCTCGCGGCCATCGCCGGCGCCACGCCGTTGGTCTTGTTCAGCAGGCTCTCGCGCATCAGGTGGATCCCCGGGATGATCAACCCGCCCAGGTGCTGGCCATGCGCATTCACGCTGTCCACCTTCACCGCGGTGCCGGCATCCACCACGCACAAGGCCGTGTGCGCCAGGTTCCACGCGCCGATGACGGCAAGCCAGCGGTCCGCCCCCAGCAGCGCGGGATTCAAATAACCATTCGTGAGTTCGTGGAAGCTGCGGGTGGGCGTGATGAATTCCGGTTCCAGGCCATAGGCCTGCTGCGAAAACCGGTGCAGGTTCCAGGCCATGGCTTCGCCCGCGACGTTGGCGGCCAGCACGCGACTCGGCCGCCGCGCAGGGTCGAATACGTCTTTCGACCAGCTTTCCGGTTCCGCATCGCGGTGCACGACGGCGCGTTGTTCGCTCAGGTGAGCGCCGTCCAGCCAGCCCCATTTGAGCCGGGTGTTCCCGACATCGATGAGCAGGATCATGGAGAGGCCCGTGTTTGATTGGTGTTCATGCTCGAGGCCATCGCCAACGCCGCTTCACAAAGCGCCAAAGAATAGCATTCTACGTAGGGGCGCAAAGCGCGGCGGCGTCCGCCAAGTGTCCGATTATGTCCGGCTGTCCAGCGGCGGACACTTCCGGCCCTGGCCCTGGTCCGGCTCCCTCATGAGAATCAACCGCTTACAGCGTGCGTCCGGCTGGCATATGGCTTGCTTCCAACCTTTTACATTCCGTTTGCATCTCAACGTTCGGCCATGACGACCATGAGCAATCCCACACCCCACGATCTGCACGGCGCCCCGGTCCGCCCGATCGGCGGGGTGCGCGGCACCGAGGGCCAGGATCGCGTGATCGACCGTCCGCCCGCCGCCGGGCGCAGATGGTATGTGGGTGCTGCACTCGGTGCGCTCGTGCTCATGGGTTGGTTCGTGTGGCCGTCGTTGCGCGACTTCGTCAGCGCGGAGCGCACGGTGCCGCTGTCGACCCTGCGATTTGCCACCGTCACCCGCGGGCGTTTCGTCAGCGATGTGTCCGCCCAGGGCAGCATCGTCGCGGCGCTCAGCCCGACGCTCACCGCGGCGGCGCCGGGCACGGTATCGTTCAAGGTGCGCGCCGGCGAGAGCGTGAAGAAGAATCAGCTCCTGGCGCAGCTCGACAGCCCCGAATTGAAGAACGAGCTGGCGCGCGAGACCGCCAGCCTCGACGCCCTGGAGGCGACCTTGCAGCGGGAATCCATCGACCTCAAGCGCAAGGTATTGGAGAACACCAAGAACCGCAACGCCGCCGACCTCGCGCTGCGTGCCGCGCAACGGGAAGTGGACCGCGTGGAAGCGGCGTGGGAGAAGCAGGTGATACCGCGCCGCGACGTCGACAAGGCGCACGATGAACTGGAGGCCGCGCGCCTGACGCAGCAGCAGACCCAGGCCAGCGATGGCCTGGCGCACGAGAGCCTGAACCTGGACCTGCGCATGCGGCGCCTCGAGCGCGACCGGCAGCGGCTGCTGGTGAACGACCTGAAGCGCCGTTTCGACGAGCTGTCGATCAGGAGCCCCGTGGATGGCGTGGTCGGCACGCTGGCCGTGCCGGAGCGCGCCACGGTGGCCGCCAATGCGCCGGTGGTGACCGTGGTGGACCTGTCGGTGTTCGAGGTGGAGTTCGCAGCGCCCGACGTCTACGCAGGCTCCTTGCGCAATGGCCAGCCCGCGGAAGTGTTCATCGGTGCGACGCCGGTGGCGGCGACCGTGGCCGCCGTCTCGCCGGAGGTGCGCCAGGGACAGGTCATCGGCCGCTTGCGCTTCGCTGGCAGGATGCCGGCGGGCCTGCGCCAGAACCAGCGCGTGTCCGTGCGCATGATCCTGGACTCGCGCGAGGGCGTGTTGAAGGTGGAGCGTGGCGCGTTCATCGACAGCGGCGGTGGCCGCGTGGCCTACGTGGTGCGCGATGGCCGCGCCGTGCGCACGCCGATCAGCGTGGGCTCGAGCAGCGTCACCGAGGTGGAAATCCAATCGGGCCTCGCCGAAGGAGAACAGATCGTGGTCTCCAGCTTGGATCCGTTTCAAGGCGCGGCGCTGGCCCGCCTCGTCAAGTAATCGTCAAAGGAGAGCGCAATGCTCGAGATGAAGAACGTGGTGAAGATCTATCGCACCGAGCTGATCGAGACGCATGCGCTGCGCGATTTCAATCTGCGGGTGGCGGAGGGGGAGTTCGTCGCGGTGACCGGTCCAAGCGGCTCGGGCAAGACCACCTTCCTGAACGTGGCGGGCCTGCTGGAGAGCTTCGATTCCGGACACTATCGCCTGGATGGCAAGAACATCGGCGAGCTCGACGACGATGCGCGCTCGCGCACCCGCAATCGGAAGATCGGCTTCATCTTCCAGAGTTTCAACCTGATTCCCGACCTCGACATCTTCGACAACATCGACGTGCCGCTGCGATACCGTGGCCTCGCGGCTGCGGAACGCCGCAAGCGCATCGAGCTCGTGCTGGAGACGGTGGGCCTTGCATCCCGCGCCAAGCACCTGCCGGCACAGTTGTCGGGCGGCCAGCAGCAGCGCGTCGCAATCGCACGGGCGTTGGCGGGCGAGCCGCGCTTCCTGCTGGCGGATGAACCCACGGGGAACCTCGATTCGCTGATGGCGCGCCAGATCATGGACCTGCTGGAGCAGATCAATGCGCGCGGCACCACGGTGATCATGGTCACGCACGATCCGGAACTCGCCAATCGCGCGCATCGCAACGTGCACGTCATGGACGGTCAGGTGACCGACTTCCAGGCGTTCGATGCGCCGCTGGCGGCGGTGGGCTGAGCATGCTGGGCTACTATTTGCGGCTGGCGCTGAAGAGCATGCGGCGCACGCCGGCAACCACGGCGCTGATGGTGGCCGCCATCGGCATCGGCATCGCCATGTGCACCGTCAGTCTGACCGTGTATCACCTGATGTCGGCGAATCCGATGGAGCACCGCAACGATGTGCTGTATGCGGTGACCGTGGACAACTGGGACCCCACGCGCCCGTGGGACGACAAGCATCCGCAGCTCGCGCCCAGCGAGCTCACCTATCGCGACGCCACGGCGATCCTGGCGCGGGGCGGCGCCGATCGCACCGCCATCATGCGCAAGGCGGGCTTCACCCTCGAGTCCGGACCCGGCAACAAGCCCTTCCTGGTCGAGGCGCGGCTGACCACCGCGGATTTCTTCCCCATGTTCGAGGTCCCCTTTCAATACGGCGGCGCCTGGGACCACAAGGCCGACCACGACGCGTTGCCGGTGGTGGTGCTGTCGAAAAAGACCAACGACACCGCTTTCGGCGGCCAGAACAGCGTGGGCCGCATCATCCAGCTCGACAGCCGCGATTACCGGGTGGTGGGCGTGTTGCAGGAATGGGAACCCACCCCGAAGTTCTACGATCTCAACAACGGCCACTACGATCATATCGAGGATGTGTACGCACCGTTTGCGCTGGGCGCGCAGCTGCAGCTCACGCCCGCCGGCAACGTCAATTGCTGGAAGCCGGAGGCCATCGCCGGCTTCGAGCAGTTCCTCAATTCCGAATGCATCTGGAACCAGGTGTGGGTGGAGCTGGGGTCGGCGCAAAAGAGGGCGGCCTTCCAGCAGTTCCTGGACGGCTACGTCGCGCATCAAAAGACGCTTGGGCGCTTCCCGCGGCCCTTGAACAATCACCTGTACGACGTGGGGCAGTGGCTGGACGTGAACGAAGTGGTCGAGAAGGATAACCGCGTGCTGGTGGGGCTGGCCTTCATGTTCCTCGCCGTGTGCGTATTGAACGTGGTGGGCCTGTTGCTCGCGAAGTTCATGGGCGGTTCCAAGGTGACGGCGCTGCGACGCGCGCTCGGCGCCAGCCGTGGTGAGTTGTTCAAGCAGCATCTGGTCGAAGTGGGCGCCATCGGCCTCGCCGGCGGCATATTGGGCCTGGCGCTTGGCGGCATCGGCCTCATGGGGCTGCGCCGCCTGTACGAGAACTACGACCAGCTCACGCACATGGATATGCCGGTGGCATTGCTGGCGTTGCTCATTTCCGTGCTCGCCGGCGCGGTGGCCGGGATCTATCCCGCCTGGCGTGTCTGCCGCGTGGCACCCGCCACCTACCTGAGAACCTGAAGGAGGCGCAATGGAGATCCGGCCCATTCTCTCCGCCATGCTGCGCAACCGCGCGGGTGTCCTGCTCGTCGGCCTGCAGATCGCCATCACCCTGGCGGTGGCGGCCAACGCCGCCTTCATCATTCAGCAGCGGCTGGACAAGATCGGCCGGCCGACCGGCATCGATACGCCCAACATCTTCTATATCCACAGTTATGGATATACGCCCGGCTACGATGCGAAGGCCACGCGTACACGGGACATCGAGGCGCTGCGGCGCCTGCCCGGCGTGGTCGCGGCATCGAGCATCAACAGCATGATCCTCTCCGGCGGCGGCAGTTCCAATTCCTACCTCGCCACCCCCGATCCAAAGGCGCCGAACATTCCGGGCAATTTTTTCGAGATCAGCGAGCAGGGCCTTGCTGCGCTCGGTGTGCGGGTGGTGGAGGGGCGCAATTTCCAGGCCGCGGAAATGACCGAGGGCGGGCTGAACAATGAGTTCGTCAAGCAGGTCATCATCTCGCAGACCATGGCGCGCGAGCTGTTCGGCACCGAGCATGCGGTGGGCCGGCTCCTGTACAACACCAATGGCGATGCCGCCACCGTGGTCGGCGTCTCTACCGACACGATGGGCTCATGGGCGGATTCGCGCCGTCCCCACAACATCGTCTATCACCCCGTGTTGCAGAATGCTGCGCGCATCCTGTACGTGGTGCGCGCGCAGCCTGGACGGCGCGATGAGGTGATGCTGGCGGCGCAGTCCTTGTTGAACCGCCAGGGCGACGGACGTTTCATCGTCTGGACCCGCTCGCAGGAGCACTTCATGGCCGACAGCTATCGTTCGGACCGGCGCATGGTGGTGTTCCTGTGGACCTTGATCACCCTGCTGGGCGGGGTGACGGCGCTGGGGGTGGTGGGACTTGCGACCTTCCTCGTCAACGCGCGGCGCAAGCAGATTGGCACCCGCCGCGCGCTCGGCGCGCGCAGGGTGGACGTGGTGCGCTACTTCATGGTGGAAAATGGGCTGCTGACGGTGCTGGGCGTGACCGTCGGCGTCGTCTTCGCCTTCGCCTTCAGCTACTGGCTGTCCAACGCATACGAATTGCCGGCGTTGCCGTTCAAGTTCGTCGCCTGGGGGGTCGCCGGGCTGTTGATTTTGGGGCAAATTGCCGTTTTCGTGCCGGCACGGAGGGCGGCGGCGGTGCCCCCGGCCGTGGCCACCCGGACCGTATAGGAGTCAATCATGGAAATCCGACAAACCGTGCTGATCATCGATGACAACGACGCGGTGCGCACGGCGCTCGAGGTGCTGCTGTCGCTCCACGGCCTGCGAGCCGTCGGCGCCGCGAGCCCCGAGGCCGGCCTTGCCCGGCTGCAGATGGGCGATGTGGACGTGGTCGTGCAGGACATGAATTTCTCGCGCGACACCACCTCGGGCGGCGAAGGCGTGCAATTGTTCCATCAGATCCGCACCCATCACCCTGGCGTGCCCATCATCCTGCTCACCGCCTGGTCGCACCTGGAAACCGCGGTGGAACTGGTCAAGGCCGGTGCCGCCGACTATGTCAGCAAGCCCTGGGACGATGCGCGGCTGCTCACCAGCCTGCGCAACCTGTTGCAGCTGAAGCGCGTGTCGGGCGAGTTCCAGGCGATCGAGCGCGAGCGTCGCGCCGCGCGCGAGGCGCTGGCGGCGAATTTCAATCTGTGCGGCGCGGTGTACGAGAGCGATCAGATGCATGCGCTGGTGCAGATGGCGACGCAGGTGGCGCGCTCGGACGTGTCGGTGCTGATCACCGGGCCAAATGGCGCGGGCAAGGAAATTCTGGCGGAGATCATCCAGGCCAATTCCAGCGTGCAGCGTGGCCCATTCGTGCGCGTCAACGTCGGCGCGCTGCCGGCCGACCTCGTGGAGAGCGAGTTGTTCGGTGCGGAGGCCGGCGCCTACACCGGCGCCACGTACGCGCGTACCGGGCGGTTCGAGGCCGCCGACGGCGGCACCCTGTTCCTGGACGAGATCGGCAATTTATCCCTGCAGGGCCAGGCCAAGCTCCTGCGCGTGCTGCAGACCGGCGAATTCCAGCGGCTGGGCAGCACGCAGACCCGCAAGGTGCATGTGCGCATCATCAGCGCCACCAATACCGACCTGCGCGCTGCGATCGCGCGCGGCGCCTTCCGCGAGGACCTGTACTACCGCATCAACGTGATCGAGCTGGCGGTGCCACCGCTGGCGAAACGGCCGCGGGACATCCTGCCGCTGGCGCGCGCCTTCCTCGGCCCCACGCATCAGCTCGATCCGGATGCAGAGAACGCCCTGACGGCCCATCCGTGGCCGGGCAATGTGCGCGAGCTGCAGAACGCCATCAAGCGGGCGCGCCTGCTGGCACCCAACCGGCACGTGTCCGCCCGGGTGCTGGGCCTGGAATCGCCGCCGGCGGAGTTTCGGGTAAACGTGCGCGAGCCCGACCGGCGTGAGATCGAGCGGGCCCTCAACAAGACCGGCGGCGTGGTGGCGCGCGCGGCGCGCGAGCTGGGCCTGAGCCGCCAGGCGCTGTACCGTCGCATGGACCGGCTCGGCATCCGCGAGCCGGCGCCCGCACCCAACCCCGACTGCTGAGCAATCTTGGGTACACTGCTGCGGCCATGCTGCAGCAGCATCCCTTCTTGTTCGCCATGGTCGCCGCCGTGCTGGCCACCCTGGTGTCCAGCGCGCTGGTGATCCGCCATGCCGGCGCGCGCGCCCGCCGGCTGCTGCGTGCGCTCACCGACGGCATCACCAGCCTGCGCGACCGCGACTTCAGCGTCAGCATCGCCAAGGACCGCGACGATGAATTCGGCGAGCTCATCAGCGCCTACAACAGCCTGGGCGCCGTGATGCGCAGCGAGCGCCAGTCGCTCTACCAGCGGGAGTTGTTGCTCGACACGGTCATCCAGAGCACACCGCTGGCGCTGTTGTTGACCGATGCCCGCGGCGCCGTGGTGTACAGCAACCTGGCGGCGCGCCAGCTGTTGCTGGCCGGGCGCAAGCTGGAGGGCTTCAGCTTCAACGCCATTCTCGAACGTGCGCCCGAGCAGCTGCGCGAGGCGGTGGCCGGCGGGCAGGACACCTTGTTCACCATGATGGTCGAGGGAGAGGCGGAGATCTTCCACCTCAGCCTGCGGCGCTTCGTGCTCAATGCGCAATCGCATCACCTGTACCTGCTCAAGAAGCTGACGCGCGAACTGAATGCGCAGGAGGTGGCGACCTGGAAGAAGGTCATCCGGGTGATCGCCCATGAATTGAACAATTCGCTGGCGCCGATTTCCTCGCTGGCGCACTCCGGCGGGCTGCTGGTGGCGCGCGGCGATACCGCGGCGCTGCCGCGTGTGTTCGCCACCATCGAGGAGCGCGCCGCGCACCTGCACGCCTTCATCGACGGCTACGCGCATTTCGCCAAGCTCCCCAAGCCGCGCGTCGCGACCGTGCAGTGGCGCGAGTTCCTGCGCCGCCTCACCGATACGGTAGAATTCGAGCCCGACGTCGACGGCCTGCCCGCTGACGCGCGCTTCGACGCGGCACAGCTCGAGCAGGTGCTGATCAACCTGGTCAAGAACGCCCACGAGTCCGGGTCTCCCGCAAGCGAGGTGCGCCTGCGCATCCGGGCGCAGGCCCGGGGCCTTCTCATGCAGGTGGCGGACCGCGGCTGCGGCATGAGCGAGGACGTGCTGCAGCAGGCGCTGTTGCCGTTCTATTCCACCAAGACGGCGGGGACGGGACTCGGCCTCACCGTGAGCCGTGAAATCATCGAAGCGCACGGAGGCCGCCTGAACGTGTCCAACCGGGATGGCGGCGGATTGGTGGTCAGCCTGTGGCTGCCGCAGACGAACGAGGAGTGACGATTTGAAGCCGCGAGCCTCCCTCACCGAGGGTCCCATCCCCAGGACCCTGCTGCTGTTCTCGCTGCCGGTGCTGTTCGGCAACGTGTTGCAGACGCTCAATGGCTCGGTGAACTCCATCTGGGTGGGTGGCTATCTGGGCGAAGCGGCCCTCACCGCCACCTCCAACGCCAATCTGCTGATGTTCCTGCTGGCGGGCGTGGCCTTCGGCGTCTCGATGGCAACCTCCATCCTGGTGGGACAACACGTGGGCGCAAAGGAGATCGCCGATGCCCGCCGCATCACCGGCAGCAGCGCCACGTTCTTCATGCTGCTCTCGCTCAGCACCGCGTTGCTCGGCTTCGCATTCACCCCGCAGTTGCTCGCGTGGATGCATACGCCGGCCGATGCACTGCCCTATGCGCGCGATTACCTGCGCATCATCTTCGTGGGCCTGCCGTTCAGCTTCGGCTTCTTCTTCGTCATGGCGGCGCTGCGTGGCGCCGGCGATTCGCGCACGCCCTTCATCTTCATGTTGCTATCGGTGCTGCTGGACATCGCCTTGAATCCGCTGCTGATCTTCGGGCTGGGACCGTTTCCCAAGATGGGCATCGCCGGCTCGGCCACCGCCACGCTGATCGCGCAGATGGTGAGCCTCGGCGCCATGTTCTGGTACCTGTACCGGCGCAGGCATTTCCTGTGCATCCATCGGGGCGAGATGCATCTGCTGCGCATCGACTGGAGCATCGTGCGCGTGCTGGTGACCAAGGGCCTGCCCATGGGGCTGCAGATGCTGGTGGCGTCCTCCAGCATGCTGGTCATGCTCACCTTCGTGAATCACCACGGTTCGCAGGTAACGGCGGCATTCGCAGCCGCGATGCAATTGTGGGCCTACATTCAGATGCCGGCGCTGGCGCTGTCGGCCTCGGTGTCCTCGATGGCGGCGCAGAACGTCGGCGCCGGCCGCTGGGATAGGGTCAGCCGCATCGCCATCACCGGCGTGAACTTCAATTTCCTCATGAGCGGCACGTTGATTGCGCTGGTGTATGCGCTCAACCGTCACGCGCTGGGCCTGTTCCTGCCGCCGGGGGCCGAGGCGCTGGACATCGCCGCGCACATGAACGCGCTCATCGTCTGGTCGTTCGTGTTGTTCGGCGTGACCATGGTGCTGTTCGGCGTGGTGCGCGCCACCGGCGCGACGCTGCCGCCGCTCCTGCTGCTGTTCGTGTCGCTGTGGCTGGTGCGGATCCCGCTCGCCAAGCTCCTGGAACAGCGCTTCGGCATCGACGGCTTGTGGTGGAGCTTTCCGATCGCCTCGATCGTGTCCGCGATGCTGGCTGTCGGCTATTACCGATACGGCGCTTGGCGCACCGCGCGCATGGATGCGCCGCGCGCGGCGCCCGCGCCCGAGAGCGCCTGAGCTTGCCTGGAGTTGGCCGCCCCCGGCCGGGCAGCGTCAGGTGGGAATGGTGAGCTTGCGCAGCATGTCCTGGGTGACCAGCACCACGCCGCGCTTGGTGACGAAGAAACGCTTCTGGTCCACGGCCGGGTCCACGCCGATCTGCATGCCGTCGGGTACCACGCAGCCCTCGTCGATGATGCAGCGCTTCAGCCCGCAACGCCGGCCGATGGTGACGCCGGGCAGCAGCACGGCGCCCTCGATGTAGCTGGAGTCATCCACCCGCACGTCCGAGAACAACAGCGAGCTCTTGATCATGGCGCCGGAGATGATGCAGCCGCCGGCCACCATGGAGTTCACCGCGGTGCCGCGCCGGCCGTCGTCGTCCAGCACGAACTTGGCGGGCGGGTGCTGCGCCTGGTAGGTCCAGATCGGCCATTGGTGATCGTAGATGTTGAGCTCAGGGTTGACGGCCACCAGTTCCATGTTGGCCTCGTAATACGCATCCACGTTGCCGACGTCGCGCCAATAGCTCTGCGCGCGCGTTTCCACGTCCTGGAAGGGATAGGCGAACACACGCGAGCGGGCGATGGAATCGGGGATGATGTTCTTGCCGAAATCGTGGCTGGTGTCGCTGCGCGCCGCATCCTCGGTGAGGAGCTTTTCCAGCCGGTCCATGCCGATCACGTAGATGCCCATGGAGGCCCGTGCCAGGTGATCGAGGCCGATGATGGGGTCGGGCTTCTGCGGCTTCTCCGCGAATTTCAACACGCGGTTGGTGTCATCGGTGGTGAGGATGCCGAATTCGTTGGCGCGCTCGATGGGCACGTCCACCACCCCCACGGTGACGTCGGCCTCGCATTGCTCGTGGTAGGCGATCATCGGGCCGTAGTCCATCTTGTAGATGTGATCGCCGGCCAGGATGAGCACGTGCGTCGGATGATGCGAGCGCAGGAAATCCAAGTTCTGGTAGACCGAATCCGCCGTGCCGCGGTACCACATCTCCCCGATCTGCTGCTGCGCCGGGATGACCTCGACGAACTCGCCGAACTCGCCGCGCATGTAGCCCCAGCCGCGGTGGATGTGCTGGATCAACGATTGTGATTTGTATTGCGTCAGTACCGCGATCTGGCGGATGCCGGAGTTCACGCAGTTCGACAACACGAAATCGATGATGCGGAACTTGCCGCCGAAGGGCGTGGCGGGCTTGCAGCGGTTGAGAGTAAGGGCCTTGAGGCGCTCGCCGCGGCCGCCCGCCATGATCACGGCCACGGTGCCACTGGTCAGTCGGCTGACGTATCGTCCGGTGTTGTTGCGAGCTGCTGGCCGCATAGGAAGTACCGAAGTGTAGAGAAGGCCCCCTGTCACAAGCGTGACACAGAGCCCGTTACGTTGCATCTCGTTTCTGCGGTGCGTTTGCTAAACTTCGCGATAATGTCCGCACTAAAGCTGTGCATCGCGGCTTCCGAGATGATGCCCTATGCCAAAACCGGTGGCCTCGCCGATGTCACCGGCGCGCTGGCGCGCCAGCTGGGTTCCCTGGGCCACGACGTCAGGGCCTTCATTCCCCTGTATCCATCGGTCCGCGATCGAGTGACGAGCCTGCGTGCGGTAGAGCCCGTGACCGCCGTCGGCATCGACATCGGCGGCCAGCACCACGAGTTCTCGCTGTGGGAGGAATCCGGCCGCTGGCCCGGGGTCAGGGTGTACTTTGTGGATTGCCCGGCCATGTTCGCGCGCGTCTCGCTGTATACCGGCGATCCCGACGAACACCGGCGCTTCATCCTGTTCACGCGCGCCGTGCTGGAGTCCTGTCAGCGGCTGCAGTTCGCACCCCGCGTATTTCACGTGAACGACTGGCACACGGCCCTGTTGCCGCTGTTCCTCAAGACGGTTTACGCCTGGGACCGGCTGTTCGCCGCTTCCCGTACGGTGTTGACGATCCACAACATCGGCTATCAAGGCGAGTTCTCCGCCGGCGCGCTGCCGGACCTGAACCTCGGGCCGGGCGCGGACCTGTTGCATCAGCATGACTTGCGCGCCGGCCGCATCAATCCCTTGAGGACCGGCATCCTGCTGGCCGATGCGGTGACCACGGTCAGCCCGACCTACGCGCTGGAGATCTGCTCCACCGACCTCGGAATGGGCATGCAGGAGGCATTGGCTTCCCGCGGCGGCGCCGTGACCGGCATCCTCAATGGGGTCGACTACGAGGAATGGGACCCGCGGGTGGATCCGCACCTCGCCAATCATTTCAGTCTCGCCGACCTGCGCGGCAAGATGCGCAACAAGCGCCGCCTGATCGAGCGCAGCGGCCTTGCGTGCGAGGACGCTGCGCCGCTGGTGGCCATGGTCACGCGCCTGGCCGAACAGAAGGGCATCGACCTCTTGTTCGACACCCTGCCCGCGATCCTGCGCGAACGCCCGGCGGGCCTGGTGGTGCTGGGCAGCGGGGATGAGCGCTACGTGCGCTATTTTCGCGAACTGTCTGCGCAGTTCCGCGGGCGCGTGGCCTTTCACGAGGGTTACGATGAGCCGCTGGCGCATTTGATCGAGGCCGGCGGCGACATGTTCCTGATGCCTTCGCGTTATGAGCCTTGCGGCCTGAACCAGATGTACAGCCTGCGCTATGGCACCGTACCCATCGTGCGCCGGACCGGCGGGCTGGCAGACTCGGTCCAGCATTTCGATCCGCAGACCGGCGTGGGCACCGGCGTAGTGTTCGAACACTACGATCCGCCCGCGGTACGCTGGGCGCTGGGCACCGCGCTCGATTGGTTCGCCGACCAGCGCACCTGGCGCAAGCTCATGCGCAACGCCATGGCGCAGGATTTTTCCTGGCAGCGACAGGTCGGGGAATACGAACGGCTGTACCGCTCGCTCCCCTGACCCGGGAAACGGCGGGCCATGGGCGAAGGGACGCGCTGCACTTTACATAACCGGGGCTTGTCCTATGGAACGCGGGTTCATTCCACCCACTCCGTGGAAACCCGCCCATGAACGACGAGTCGCCGCTGGCCAGCAATCCCTTGATCACCGCGGCCGCTCTTCAGGGCCTGCACGAGCAGGCATTTTCCTGGGCGATGTCGCAGTGTCATCGCAGGCGGAGCGAGGCGGAGGACGTGTTGCAGCAGACCTACGAGCAGATCCTGAGCGGGCGCGCGCGCTTCGCCGGCAGCTCGCAACTGCGCACCTGGCTGTTTGCCGTCATCGCACGCACGGCACGCGGCAGGCGCCGGACGGCGCGCCTGCGCGAGTTGCTGTTGCAGCGCTGGTGGCCCAGCGGTGCTGACGCGGGCGAGGCGGCAGCGATGCCGGCCGATGCCGGCGCAGCGGCGCGCGTGCGCCGCGCGCTGCTCGCCCTGCCGCAGCGGCAGCGCGATGTTCTGGAGCTGGTGTTCTACCGCGACATGAGCATCGAGCAGGCCGCCGAGGTCATGGGCATCGGCCTGGGATCGGCGCGTACCCATTACCAGCGGGGCAAGCAGGCGCTCGCGCGCGTCCTGGCCGACGCGGGAGTGCCCGCATGAGCCGGGGCACGGGCGAAGAGGCGGGACTCGCAAGCCAGGTGCGCTCAGCGCTGGCGCAAGCCGAGTCATCTTCCGCACCTGCCTTCGACCGCCTCTGGCGGGCGGCCGGCGCGCCGCGCCCGCGGCCGCGGCTCAGATGGCAGCCGGTTGCCTTGTCGTTGTCGATGGTGGTGCTGGCGGCGGCGTGGTGGCTGCACGGCAGTCTCTCGCCGGCATCGGACCAGCAATTGCGCCAATGGTCCGCTGCCACCGAAAAGCAGGTATGGCGCGATCCCTTCGCCGGCATCAGCACCCGCATCCCGGCGCCGGTCGACGGCCGCGATATGCAATGGCCAAACGTGAAGTATCCACTGGTTCCCGAGCAGAGGTATCTATGAAGTGTCGACATTGGTTGATGGCCGCCTGCCTGGCGGCGGCCTTCGGTGCACATGCCGAGGATGCAAAGCCCGGCGTGCAGGATGACTGGTTCCGCGGCAAATTGTTCGCGCCCGACGTGATCCTCAAGTATCAATCGCAGTTGAAGCTCACCGATGCGCAACGCAAGGCGTTGCGCAACGAGGTCACGGCCATCCAATCCAAGGTGGCGGCGCTCGATTGGGACATCATGGACGCCGGCACCGCGGTGCAGGCCGCCGTCGACCAGAACAGCATCGACAAGGCCGCGGTGCTCGAGAAGATCGACAAGGTGCTCGAGGCCGACGCGCGCAAGAAGCGTGCGTGGCTGGAGATGCTGATCACCATCAAGAACCAGCTCACGCCCGAGCAGATCACGTTCCTGAAGCGCGCCACCGAGGATGCGCGGCCGTGAACCGCTCCTGCGCACGCCTGTTCGCAACGCTGCTGTGCGGCCTGGCATTGGCGGCGTGCGGCGGCGGTGGAGGGGGATCAGGCGCCACGCTGCCGCCGCCCGTTCCGACGATCAGCGACGCGCAGGCCGCCCGTTTCCTGCGCCAGGCCAGTTTTGGGCCGACGCCGGCCGACATCGCCGAGGTGCAGCGCCTAGGCTATGCAGGCTGGATCGATGCGCAATTGAAGCTGCCGGCATCGCTCGAATTGCCCTATGTGCGCGGCGCACAGGCGCCGTCGCAATCGGACCGCGTCGACATCTGGTTCCAGAATGCGGTGCACGGCCGCGACCAGTTGCGCCAGCGCGTGGCATTCGCGTTGAGTGAGATCCTGGTGGTGTCGGACGTGGGCGCGCTTGCGCCTTTTCCGCAGGCCACGGCGCATTACTATGACCTGCTCGCGGGCGGCGCTTTCGGCAGTTTCCGTGCACTCATGCAGGACGTGACGCTCAATCCGGGCATGGGCATCTTCCTGAGCGTGCTCAACAATCAAAAGCCCGACCCCTCCCGCAACATCCGTCCGGACGAGAATTACGCGCGCGAACTGATGCAACTGTTCAGCATCGGACTCGTGCAACTCAATGCCGATGGTTCGGTGCGCTCGGACGGCGCCGGCAAGCCCATTCCCACCTACGATCAAGCGGTGGTGGAGGGCTTTGCGCATGTCTTCACCGGTTGGACGTTGGCGCCACCGCCCGCAGGGTCCTCCGACTACAATTTCGTCGACCCGATGCAGCCGCTCGAGGCCTTGCACGACCAGGGCGAGAAGCATCTGCTCGATGGCGCCTTGGTGCCGGCCGGAGGTACGGCTGAGGAAGACCTGAAGCTGGCACTGGACAATGTCTTCGCACACCCCAATGTCGGACCGTTCATCAGCCGGCAGCTCATCCAGCGGCTGGTATCGAGCAATCCCTCGGCGGCATACGTGGGGCGCGTGGCGGCGGTCTTCGCTGACGACGGCTCGGGCCAGCGCGGCAATCTCGCTGCCGTGGTGCGCGCCATCCTGCTGGATGCGGAAGCACGCACGCCGGCGGCGGACTCGCCAGGCAAGCTGGTCGAACCCCTGTTGCGGCTCACAGGAGTGTGGCGTGCGTATGGCGCGGCATCCTCGTCCGGACGCTTCCGGCTGGATGGCCTCGGCTTCATCCTCGGCCAGGCGCCGTTGAGCGCGCCGTCGGTGTTCAACTTTTTCCGACCTGATTATTCGCCGCCGGGCAGCCTGCGGGACGCCGGCGTCCTGGCACCGGAGATGCAGATCACCGATGAGAACCTGCTGACCCTGTCCAGCAATCTGCAGGCGTATTCCATCTTCGTGCTCAATTCCAGCGGCACGGGATTCAAGCCGGATGACGTGATCATCGACATCCAATCGGAGCTGGGGTCCGCGGCGGACGCGTCCGTTCTCACCGACCATGTCGCGGCCCGGCTCCTGGGCGGGGACATCTCGCCCGACCTGCGCGCGGCGACGCGCGAGATGGTCGGGCAGTGGCCCGCGGATCAATCCGCCGCGCGGGTGGCGGAGGCGATCTACAGCGTCGCGACCTCGCCCGAATACGCCACGTTGAGGTAAGCCCATGACATCGAATCGCATCGACCGCCGGCACTTCCTGCGCATGACCAGCCTCGGCATCGGCGCGGCGGGCCTCATACCCCGGCTGGGCGTGGCGCCGAGCCTGGCCGCCGGCACGCGGGCTTTCGCGGATTATCGTGCCTTGGTCTGCGTGTTCCTGTTCGGCGGCAACGACTCCTTCAACATGGTGGTGCCGCGCAGCCCGGCCGAGCACGCCCTGTATGCGGCCTCGCGCCAGACGCTTTCCCTGGGTGCCGAGGTGTTGCGGCCCATCGTGCCGGCCACCAGCGATGGCGCCCAGTATGGGCTGCATCCCGCCATGACCTCGCTGGGCGAGCTGTTCGATCAGGGGGAGCTGGCCGTGGTGGCCAACGTCGGGACATTGCTGCAACCCGCGAGCAAGCAACAGATCCTCGATGGCAGCGCGCGCCTGCCACCGCAACTGTTCTCGCATAACGACCAGCAGGATCAATGGCAGTACCTGGCGGGGGCGACGAATTTGCGCACGGGCTGGGCGGGCCGCGTCGCCGATGCGTTGCGCGCCCAGCTCAGCAACGAGACCTTGGGCTTGAACCTGTCGTTGTTCGGTTCCAATGCCCTGCAGAGTGGTGTGAGCGGTGGCGCATTTGCGGTGGGCGCCGACGGTGTGCCGACGCTCGCCGCGCTCACGGGCGGCGTTCCCTTCGCGGCACAGCGGCGCCAGGTGTTCGAACGATTGCTGGCGGTGAATTATTCCAGTCCGATCACGCGCGCCCTGGCCGAGGTGCATCAGCGCGCGCTCGCCACCGCCGATCGGGTGAACTCCGCGCTGGCCGGCGCGCCGGCATTCCAGGTCGCCTTTCCCGGCAGCGATCTCGGCAAGCAATTGCAGGAGGTGGCGCGCTTGATCTCGGTCAAGGACACCTTGAATGCGTCGCGGCAGATCTTCCTCGTGGGAGTCGGCGGCTTCGACACGCACGACGATCACCTGAAGCGCCAGCAGGCGCTACTGGCCGATTTCGACGCCAGCCTATCCGCCTTCGCCGCGGCGTTGCGGCAGATCGGCCGGTTCGGGCAGGTCACCACCTTCACGCACTCGGATTTCGGCCGCACGCTCACCAGCAACGGCGATGGCACGGACCACGGCTGGGGTTCACATCAGTTGGTGATGGGCGGCGCCGTGAAGGGTGGTGACATCCACGGCCGCATGCCGGAACTTACCATCGGCGGGCCGGATGATCTGGACGCCGGGCGCATGATTCCGGCGCAATCGGTGGATCAGTACGTGGCCACGCTGGTGCGCTGGTTCGGACTCGATGAGGCGCAGCTCGACGCCGTGGTGCCCAACCTCGGCGCCTTCGCCAGCCGCGACCTTGGCTTCATGGCCTGATGGTGCGCGGCCGGCGTACAGCCGGTCAGGCGATCAGTGCAGCGTCCGTGTCCACCACGCTGTCGATGCCGTCGCGCGCAATGCGCGCCTGCGCCAACGCCAGGGGTGCGATGTGTCCCGCGTAGAACCGGGCGCTGGCCAGCTTGGCGCGATGGAACTCCGCGTCCTTCGAGCCGGCGGCGATCTGGCGCGCGGACGCATCCGCGGCGCGCGCCATCAACCAGGCGCCCATCACCGTGCCCGCGGTCTTGAGATAAGGCACCGCGATGGCCAGCGCGCGCTTGGCATCGGTCATCAGCGCGGTGAGCAGCACCTGCGTGGCCTCGCGCAGCGTCGCCACGCCCTCCAACGCCGCCGCCTTGGCAGCGGCCACCGACGTGTCCTTGGCATCGATCGCGGTCAGCGAGGCCTGCATGTCGTCGATCATGGCGCGCATGGTCGCGCCGCCATCGCGCCCCACCTTCCGGCCGATCAGGTCATTGGCCTGGATGCCGGTGGTGCCCTCGTAGATGGGCGTGATGCGCACGTCGCGGTAGTACTGCGCGGCGCCGGTTTCCTCGATGAAACCCATGCCGCCGTGGATCTGCACCCCCAGCGAGGTGATCTCCACGCCGTTTTCCGTGCACCAGGCCTTGACGATGGGGATGAGCAGATCGCCGCGCGCGGCCGCGGCCTCGCGCACTTTCGCGTCCGGATGCCCGCCGCCGAGGTCGAGTTGGTGCGCGGCGTACAGGCCGAGTGCGCGCATGGCCTCGGTGGTGGCCTTCATGGTCAGCAGCATGCGCTTGATGTCGGGGTGATGAATGATGGGCATGGGGCCGGTGGCCGGCACCGGCGGCTTGCCCTGCACGCGGGTCTTGGCCCACTCGGCGGCCTGCTGGAAGGCGCGCTCGGAGAGCGCATAGCCTTCCAGGCCCACGGCCAGGCGCGCCGCATTCATCATGATGAACATGTACTCGAGCCCGCGATTGGGCTCGCCCACGAGGTAGCCGATGGCGCCTTTGTCATCGCCATAGGCAAGCACGCAAGTGGGGCTGCCCTTGATGCCCAGCTTGTGCTCGATGGACACGGTGCGCACCTCATTGCGTGCACCCAGCGAGCCGTCCGCGTTCACCAGGACCTTGGGAACGATGAACAGCGAGATGCCCTTGCTGCCGGGAGGGGAGCCTTCGATGCGCGCCAGCACCATGTGAATGATGTTGGGTGTGAAATCATGGTCGCCGTAGGTGATGAAGATCTTCTGGCCGAAGACACGGTAATGATCGCCTTCGGGCACGGCGCGCGTGCGGATCGAACCCAGGTCCGTGCCGGCCTGCGGCTCGGTCAGGTTCATGGTGCCGGTCCATTCGCCGCTCACCATCTTGGGGAGAAACAACTTCTTCTGCGCCTCGCTCCCGCAATGGCTCAACGCCTCGATGGCGCCCGCCGTGAGCATGGGGCAGAGCTTGAAGGCGAGATTGGCGGAGGCCCAGATTTCCTCCAGGGCCGTGTCCAGGACCTTCGGTACGCCCTGGCCGCCGTACTCGGGGGAGGCATTGAGCGTGGTCCAGCCGCCTTCGACGAATTTCGCAAAGGCGTCCTTGAACCCCGGCGCCGTGACCACGCCATCTGGCGTCCACCTGGCACCGACGGTGTCACCGGCGCGGTTGATGGGCTCGATCACGCCCTCGGCGAATTTGCCCGCCTCCTCGAGGATGGAGTCGGAGGTCTCGGCGCCGAAGTCGGCGTGCGCGGGGACGGAGCGGATGGCGTCCTCGCCGATGAGTTCGCGCAGGACGAAGCGGATGTCGCGGACGGGAGCTCGATACATGATCAGACGTTCCTTCTGTACTGGCCGCCCACCTGGTAGAGGGCATTCGAAATCTGGCCCAGCGAACAGACCTTGACGGTCTCCATCAGTTCACCGAACACGTTGCCGCCATGGGCGGCGGTCTTCTGCAATTTCTTCAGGGCCTCGCCCGACTGCGCGGCATGGCGCTTCTGGAAGGCGCGCACGCCGGCAACCTGCGATTGCTTCTCTTCCTCGGTGGAGCGGATCAGCTCGGCGAGCTTGTGCTCCTCCACGGCGCCGGCCGGGGCCAGGAAGGTGTTCACGCCGATCAACGGCAGGCTCCCGTCGTGCTTGCGCGTCTCGTAGTACAGGCTTTCCTCCTGGATCTTGCCGCGCTGGTACATGGTCTCCATGGCGCCCAGCACGCCGCCGCGCTCGGAAATGGATTCGAATTCCTTGTATACGGCTTCCTCCACCATGTCGGTGAGGTATTCCATCAGGAACGAGCCCGACCAGGGGTTCTGGTTGGTGTTCAGGCCGAGCTCGCGGTTGATGATGAGCTGGATGGCCACCGCGCGCCGTACGCTTTCCTCGGTTGGCGTGGTCAGCGCCTCGTCGTACGCATTGGTGTGCAGGGAATTGCAGTTGTCGAACAGCGCGTACATGGCCTGCAGCGTCGTGCGGATGTCGTTGAACTGGATTTCCTGCGCGTGCAGCGAGCGGCCCGAGGTCTGGATGTGGTACTTCAACATCTGGCTTCGAGGAGCCGCGCGGTACAGGTCGCGCATGGCGCGTGCCCAGATGCGCCGGCCCACCCGGCCGATCACGGCGTACTCGGGGTCCATGCCGTTCGAGAAGAAAAACGAGAGGTTCGGCGCGAAGTCGTCGATCTTCATGCCGCGCGCCAGGTAGTACTCCACGATGGTGAAGCCGTTGGCCAGGGTGAAGGCCAGCTGGCTGATCGGGTTCGCGCCGGCCTCTGCGATGTGATAGCCGGAGATCGACACCGAATAGAAGTTGCGCACCTTCTTGTCGATGAAATGCGCCTGCACGTCGCCCATCATGCGCAGCGCGAACTCGGTGGAGAAGATGCAGGTGTTCTGCGCCTGGTCTTCCTTCAGGATGTCGGCCTGCACCGTGCCGCGCACCTGTGCCATGGCCTCATCGCGGATGCGATCGTATTCCGTCTGGGAAAGCACGCCCGGCGCGATCATCTGGTCGGAGGCGAAACCGAGGAAGGCAAGGCCGCTGCCATCATGTCCCTGCGGTAAATCGCCGCGGTACACGGGCACCTCGTGACCATTGTCGCGCAGGCGCGCATGGATGCCGGCGATGTGCTTCTCGGCCGCAGCCCAGCGGCCCTCGGCCTTGAGGAAGCGCTCGACGCGCTGGTCCACCGCCGTGTTCATGAACATGGCGAGGATCATCGGCGCCGGGCCGTTGATGGTCATCGACACCGACGTCGTCGGCTTGCACAGGTCGAAGCCCGAATACAGGCGCTTCATGTCATCCAGCGAGGCGATGGACACGCCCGAGTTGCCGACGCGGCCGTAGATGTCGGGACGTGTGTCCGGGTCCTCGCCATACAGCGTGGTCGAATCGAAGGCCGTGGAAAGCCGCGTGGCGGCCTGGCCGCGCGCCAGGTAATGGAAGCGCCGGTTGGTGCGCTCCGGTCCGCCTTCGCCGGCGAACATGCGGATCGGGTCTTCCTGCTCGCGGCGGTACGGGTATACACCCCCGGTGTAGGGATAGGCGCCCGGCAGATTCTCCGTGAGCAGGAAATGCAGGGTCTCGCCCCAGTCCTTGAACTGCGGCACGGCGATCTTCGGCACCACCTGCTGGCTGAGCGTGGTGGTGTAGTTCTCGCCCGTGACGTTTTTGTCGCGCACCTGGTAGGTGAACGTGGTGTCGCTGACGGACTTCGCGCGCTGCGGCCAGCGCTTGAGCTCGGCGACGCTGGCGGCGCCCATCTCATCGAGCGCCTGATTGTAGGCGGCGCGCAGTTCGCGGCGCGTGGCATCGGCGTCCGCCGCTCCCAGCGCTGCCTCGCCGTAGCGGTCGAGCGGGGCGGGGAGCGGTGCGTCGTGCAGGGTCTTCAGGGATTCGTACAGGCCGAAGGCGCGGCGCGCGGCCGCGACCTGCGCCTCGATGTCGGATTTGGCGTGGCGGCCATTCTCGGCGATCTCCGCCAGGTAGCGGCTGCGCTGGCCCGGGATCAGCGGCTCGCGCGCGGTGAATTCGGTGGGGCCGACATCGGTGACGGCCCATTGCCCGCCGTTGCCGAGGCCGAGGGCAGAGGCCTTCAATTGCAGGCTGGAACAGATCGCATCGAACAGGCGGTTCACGCCCGGGTCGTTGAAGCGGCTGGCGATGGTGGGGTAGACCGGGATGAGCTCATCCGGCGTCTTGGCCTCGGCCGGGTGGTTGCGCCGCCACTGCTTGCGCACGTCGCGCAAGGCATCCGCCGCGCCGCGCTTCTCGGCCTTGTTGAGCACGGTCATGTCCGCGAAATCCAGCATGTCGATCTTCTCGAGCTGGCTGGCAGCGCCGTATTCGCTGGTCATCACATACATCGACAGATCGACGAAATCCGTGATCTGCGTGTCCGACTGGCCGATGCCCGCGGTCTCCACCACGATGAGATCGAAGCCGGCGAGCTGGTAGAGGTCGATCACGTCCTTGAGCACGCCCGAGGTGGCCAGGTGCTGGCGGCGCGTGGCCAGTGAGCGCATGAAGATGTTGTCGCTGGCAAGCGAGTTCATGCGAATGCGATCGCCCAACAACGCGCCACCCGAACGCCGGCGCGTGGGGTCCATGGCCACGACCGCGATCTGCAATTTCGGGAAATGGCGCACGAAGCGCGACAGCAGCTCATCGTTGAGGCTGGACTTGCCAGCGCCGCCGGTACCGGTGAGGCCGATGACGGGTGCGCGCTTCTTCACCTTGGCCAGCGCCTTGCGCAGCGCATCGGGCGCGCCTTCGCTGCCCGAGGATTCCTCCAGCGCGGAAATGGTGCGGGCGAGGGTGATCGGATCCTTGGCGTTGACGGGGCCGGGCGAGAAGGCCGGCTTCTTCGCCGCGCGCACGCGCTTGAACACGTCTTCGATCATGCCCTTCAGGCCCAGCGTGCGGCCGTCCTCGGGCGTGTAGATCTTTTCCACGCCGTGGCGCTCGAGCGCCGCGATTTCGTCCGGCGCGATGGTGCCGCCGCCGCCCACGACCACGCGGATGTGCTCGCAGCCTTTCTCGCGCAGCATGTCAACCATGTAGGCGAAATATTCGTTGTGGCCGCCCTGATAAGAAGACACCGCGATGCCGTCCGCGTCTTCCTGGATGGCGGCGCGCACGATGTCGGCCACCGAGCGGTTGTGGCCGAGGTGCACGACTTCCGCGCCGTTGGATTGCAGCAGGCGGCGGATCATGTTGATGGCGGCATCGTGGCCGTCGAACAGAGAGGCGGCGGAGACGAAGCGCAGCGGGGCTGCATGCTCCGCGGTGGATTCACTTTTGAGTTCAGTGGCAGCGGATGACGCGCTCATGGCTTTCCTGTTCGGTAAGTTATATACTGGTGAGTATACACGGGGTGAAAGCCCCCCGGCAAGTGAGCATCATGGCCAGCAAAGTCGCGCGTTTGAAACCGGAAAACCATGGGCAATCCCCCTGGCGCCCCTCGGAGGAGCGCGCCCGGCAGCGCGAAATCAAGCGTGAGGCCGTCATCCTGGCGGCCGCGCGCGCCTTCCGGCAGCGCGGCTACCACAACACCTCGGTGGATGACCTTGCCGCGCTCCTGAACGTCACCAAGCCCACCATCTATCACTACCTGCAGAACAAGGAAGAAATCCTGTTCGAGTGCTTCCGCACGGGTCTCGACCAGATCATGACTGCCTTCGATGACATCCGCGGCTCGGATCGGCCGGCGCTGGAGCGGTTGACCGCCGTGGTGCGCCGCTACGCGGAGGCCATCACCTCGGAGTTCGGCTGGTGCATGGTGAGGGCCGAGGATCAGGACCTGAGCCCCGTGATGAGCAAGCGCATCAACGCCTTGAAGTCGCAGATCGACAAGGGCATCCGCGGGCTGATCAAGGACGGCATTGCAGACGGTTCCATCAGTCCTTGCGATCCCAAGATCACTGCGTTCGCCCTGGCCGGCGCGATGAACTGGATCGCGCACTGGCACCGGGCCGATGCGGAACTGTCGCCGGATCAGATTGCGGATAGGTTCCTGGCTACGTTTTTGAATGGGTTGAAACCGCGCTGAGCCAGGCTTCAACGGCCTTCTTCGTGGTTGCCCGCCACATTGAATCGCGCCACACTCGGGCGCATGTACGCGGTCATGCAATGAAGGAGACGACTCTGCCAAGGAACCCGCCCTCTGCTGCGGCTCGTGCACGGCCAATCCCAAAGACCGGACGTGCGTTGCGGCGGACATTTCACGTCGGCAAGGTGCCGCAACAGGCCCGCAGCAAGGCAACGGTCGCGCGCATACTGGCGGCGAGTACGGCCTTGGTGCGTCTGCATGGAATTCCCGGCATGTCGATGAGCGCCATCGCCACCCGCGCAAAGGTCCCCGTGGGTTCTCTTTACAAATATTTCCCCAGCAAGACGGCGGTCGTGCATCGCCTGTTCATCGACCGGCTTTCCTCCTATCACCCGCTCATGGAACGCGAAATGCGCGGCGTGAAGTCGGCCGCCGGTTGTGCCCGCGCACTGCGGCGCGCCGTTTTTCGGATCTACGCGGCCAACCGTGGCGATCCCCTCATGCAGGACATCTGGGCGGGCGTCCAGGCCGACCGGACGATCCGCGAATTGCATGAGGCCGACAATGACTACTACACGCAGGCGCTGTTCGACCTGGCCAAGTTGGCGCGAAGCCGGCTGGGCCGTGACGTGTTGAAGCGCCGCTCGGTCATCGTCAATGAGCTCATCGATTCGGTGATCCGGCTATGCATCAGGCTGCCGCCGTCGGTCGCGAAGCCGATGCTCGACGATGCCGTCTCAATCGGGGTCGCGTCCCTGGGTATTCGTACCTGATGCTGCGGGCGTGGCCGGTCAGGTGCCGCCCGCGATCTTCTCGAACAGTGCGATCGACGGGCCAGCCAGCCAGCCTCCATCGATGCCGATGGCTTCGCCGGTCACGTACGACGCATCGTTCGAGGCGAGAAAGTGGATCAACGCAGCCACCTCTTCCGGCTGGCCGATCCGTCCGACCGGCGCCAGTGTCTTGACGAGTTCGAGTTCCGCGTCCGCACCCCCCTGGTGATTGATGGGAGTGTCGATCGTGCCGGGACAGACCGCATTGACGCGGATGCCTTGCGGGGCAAGCTCGATGGCGGCGGTCTTGGTGAGGCCGATGACCGCGTACTTCGAGGCAACGTAGGCGCCGTAGGTCGGGACGCCGACCAGGCCCGCCAGCGAGGAGACGTTGACGATGGCGCCGCCCTTGGGCATGTGCGCCAGCGCATGCTTGGTGGCGTACACCACGCCGAATGTGTTCGTTTTCAAGTGTTGTTCCAGCGTCTCCCGGCCCATATCGTAGGCGGTCGGGCCGATCTGGCCGTGTCCCGCATTGTTGACGAGTATGTCGATACGGCCAAAGCGGTCGGCTGCCTGCTTCATCACGCGCGCCATGTCTTCCTCGATGCCCACGTCGGCACGCGCGAATTCGAAGCCGCTTTCCCGCGCCAGGTCCGAACTGTCACGCCGGTTGGTGATCAGCACCTTGGCGCCGGCCGCCACGAAGCGCTTGGCCGTCGCCAGCCCGATGCCGGATCCGCCACCTGTGATCACCGCCACCTTGTCACGAATCGAGAAGAGTTCCATGCATGCGCTCCTGGTCGTAGGTTGTATTTGCCGGCCGGCTGCGATCAAGGCTTGAGATCATTGAGGATATAGCTGGCCACCGCAAGCCGCACGTCTTCGGGAAGGTAAGCCTGCGGAGGCATCTCCCCGTAGTCCTTGCGCTTCTTGGTCGGCGCCGCAATCCATCGTGCCAATTCGCCCGGCTTGCCTTTGTAGAGCGCCTGGATCACCACCATCGGCGGTCCGAGCAGGCGTGTGGAGTAACTGTGGCATCCGGTGCACACCGCCAGATAGGTGAGCCGGCCCTTCTGCGTCCCGGTGAGCGATGCGCTCGCCACCGGCTTGTCGAGCTGCTGGGTGCGTATGTTCGCGGTCGTGAACGCCGGGTCGCACTTGCCCCATTCGTCGGTACCGATGGTGCGGATCGCCGCCGCGTTGACCAGGCAATTGTTGCGCCCCTTACCCGTGGTCATGATGTCGGGGCCCAGCTTCTGGTCGATTGCGCCGAGCATGCTGCCGATCACGCCCTGGGGCTGCTGTCCGTTCGCGAGGAAGATGTTGCCCATGATCTTGTGCGAATCCGGCAGGGGATCTTCGCGTGGATCGGGAGGCGCGGGCAGGAAGGCTTGATCCGTGATCAGGATGCCCACGCTCTGATTGTCACGGATGATGTTGCCCTCGACCACGGAGGCGTCGGCGGCATAGATGAGAATGCCCGTGCCCGGTGGCACGCCGCTGGTGATCGAGCCCTCCGGCGCGAAATTCGGCGTGTTGTTGTTGACGATGAAATTGTTGCGGATGATGGAATGCTCAGCGACCTTGATCGGCAGTCCGGGAATCAAGGTCTGGATGATCCCGCTCGAGTTGTCGTGCACGTAGTTGCCCTCGACGAGCATGTTGCGCGAGTTCTCGGTCTCGATGCCGATGACGTTGTGGTGCGTCTCGTTGGCGCGGATATCGACGTTTTCGCACATGCCTGCATAGATGGCCGCGTCTTCGACGTCCCAGACGGTGTTCCAGGCGACGAGCCCGTTCTTGCCGAATTGCGGGAAGATGCCGTAGAAGCTGCGGCCCTCGACCCGGTTGCGGATGATGCGGAAATTATTGCCGCCCTGGGTCATGATGCCGTTGCCCTTGTAATGGCGGACGTACATCTGTTCGATGGTTGCGCCGTGGCCCGCAACCAGGATGCCATCGTTCAGCTCACCGCGACCGTCCAGGGTGGGCCATTCGCCGCCATCAATCACCCCGAGCAGGTGGATGTTGTCCTTATCGACGAACACCGTCTCGTGGTAGGTGCCCGGCATCACCAACACGGTGTCTCCCGGCTTGGCCCGGTTCACGCCCTGCTGGATGCTCTCGCCGGCCTTTACCACGATCTCGGCGGCCGAAACCGTCGCGCTCGTCACGATGCTTACCAATGCGATCAACAGGAAAGTCCTGGTCTTCATGATTGAGGATCCTATGTCCGGGGAAGGGGCCAATGACGAACGGTCGGCAGACCGGACGGCACGTGAAGTGGAATGTCGGGCGCCGCCGATTCGTCGGTGAGCGTCTTCAGGAAGGCGACGAGGTCGTCAACGTCCCGGCGATTCAAGGTCGGTGCGGGCAGGGCGATATGCCAGTGCAGTTCGAGGTGTTCGGCGGCGGGCGCGGCATGGCCACGGTGATCGTTGTAGAACGCCGCCACTTCGTCGAGCGTGCCGAACCTGCCGGAATGCATATAGGGCGCCGTGACCGCGATGTTGCGCAGCGAGGGAATCCGGAATGCGCCGTTGAGGGCGCCGGACCCGGCGTGCATCCCCGCGCCGTGGTCGAACTCCTTGCCCGCCGGCTCCGGCGTGCCGATGACCGCGAGTTCGCCATTGGTGAACAGCGGTGGCGTGTGACATTGCGAGCAACGCACGGTGAAGGACCGGAACACGGCGTGGCCGCGTTTTTCCTGTTCGCTCAGCGCCGCTTCATCCCCATGCGCGTAACGGTCGTAGCGGCTGTCGAGCGACACCAGTGAGGCCTCGAATGCGGCCAGGGCCTTGGTGACCAGCGCCATGCTGATGTGCCCCGCCTGAGGGCCGAAAGCCTGCTGGAATGCCTGGCGGTAGGCCATGTTCGCGTTCAGTTCGCTTTCCAATTGCTGTTCGGAATTGGCCATTTCGTCCGCCGCGAACAATGGTCCGGCGACCTGCGCCTCGAGCGAATCAGCGCGCCCATCCCAGAAGAAGCGGGACAGGAACGCCAGGTTCCACAACGGCGGGGCGCCGCGGGGTAGTTCCGTGCCGCCCGCGCGATGAGCGCCTTCCCCTTGCGCGCCGCGGCCGGCGCTGCGGCCATGTGCATCGGCCATGCCCCAATCAGGGTGGTGACAATGCGCACACGACAGGCTGTGGTCGCCCGACAGCAGGGGATCGAAGAACAGGAGCCGGCCGAGATCGATTTGCTCGGGGGTGAATCCATCGCGCACCGCCGGCAACGGAACGCGCAGGCCGCCGAACCCCTGCGGCGAGGAGTAGAGTTGATACAAGCTCGCCAGCCGGCAGCCTCCCTTTTCGTCAAGTGCGAATGAGCGCGGGCAATCGTGCCGCAGGTCCACGGTGACCTCGGCGGACGCGACGGGCATCGAACTCCCCGCGGCGCCCGGGTGCACGGGCGCCACGGCTAACACCGCCAACGCGATGAGCGGGACCTGTGCTCCTCGCCGGGGTTTCAATATTGCTTCTCACCGGTCAGCGGGTCTTCCCCGCCATGACCTGCGATACCTGTCCGTGCACGGCTCAGCAGGCCGGGATGCGTTGCCAGCAGCGCGTGCCGCTTCGCCTTGAATCCTCCCAGGAGCTTGCGGTTCTTCATGCGGTCGGCAATGCCGATGCCGGTCATCCAGGCATCGGCGAGGTTTTGCAGGTCGGCCTCCCGAGGATCGAGCGCCAGCAGCTCATCGAGTGCCTGCTCGAGGCGCTCGGTCGCGCTGGTCTGATCGTACGCTTGAGCCAGCAATCCAAGGCGTTCCGGATCCTTTGGATCGATGCGCCTGGCCTGTTCAAGCAACTCGACCGCCTTTTTCGGACTGCCGCCGAAGATCGGCGGTGTATCGAGGTACGCCTTGCCGAGATAAACGAAAGCCGCGCCGTCGCGCGGGGGCGGCGTTGCGGCAATCGCTTGATTGAGTACCGCGGTCGAGCGCCTGAATGCCACCACGAAATCCTTCGGATCCGAATATCGATTCATCAGCAAGTCCGCCTGCGCGCCCAGCATCTTCAGGGTGAGGTCGTCGGCGTACAGCGAACCTGCCTGCTTTCGCAGTGCTTCCAGTTGCTCGGACACCTTGGCGGTGCGCGCCAGCCACTCGCCGGTCTGGGCGCCCGAGAAATCGAGGTCACGCTCGATGTTCACCTGCTTGAGGTAGGAAATGCCCGCGGCGAGGGCATCGGCCAGCAATTCCCCGGCCGGCGTGCCGGCCGCCGCGAGTTTGGCGTAGATGTCCGCGGAGCACGCGAGCTTGTTGCGGTCGGAGGTGAGCCGCGAAAGTTCCCGGGCGCGGGCAAGCAGGGCATCGGCGTCTCCCGCCATGTCGCAGGGGTAGGCGGCATCCTCCGCCGCGCGTGCATTTTGAGGTATCTCCGCCAGCGCCGCCGGAATCGCGGCGAACATCAATGCCGCTGCGGTGACTCCGGCGTGCAGGCAAGGGGCACGCCCTTTGGACACAAACCTCGATCGATTGCTCACGTCGGCGACCTCACGGTTGGGGGTGTTCGTTGCTGGTTGCAGGAGGAGGGTCGGATGCCTCGAGCGCCTGCATGAGTTCCGCGAGTGTCGCGTCGTCACGCACGGCACGGACCATGGCCAGCATCCGTGCGCCCGGCACGTCGCCCGGATCGGCACCACGCAGGCCGCTCTTAAAATGTCGGAATTGGCGCAGCAAATACGCCGCGCGTTGACCCGCAAGACGCGGTGCTTGCAGGGCGTCGTTGCCTTCACCCGCGGCGCCGTGGCAAGCCGCGCATGTTCCGAACGCCGGCGGCAACGGCTTGCCCGCTTCGCGGCGAGTGGTTGATGCGGATGGCGGCAATGCGCTCGCGTGGCGCGCCACCTCGAGCACGGCGGCGTCGTCGGGCAGCAGCGTTGCCATCGACACCATCTGCTGGCCGAGAGTGTCGCCCGGCGCCTGGCCGCGGCGGTTACGCCGGAAGTTGTCGAGTTGTCGCGCGAGATAGGCGGGAGAGAGCCCCTGCAGCCGCGGCGCATCGAAGGCGTCCAGGCCCTCGCCGTGCTCGCCATGACACGAACCGCACAAGGGATACCACTGCGAACCGGCAGCGCGGGCCGCGTGCGGGTGGAGTGATGCCACGATGCCGAGCATGACGAGGGCGCCGGGGGCGCGATAGCGGCGGTTCGGCAAAACGCTGAACAGGGATCGGCGGGTGATCTTCATCTTACCGGTGGGCTAAAACGCGAGGATCCCTCACTTCCTGGCAGACTAGGAAGTTACCGGTGAGAAGTCAAGCTGGCCCCCACCGGACTTCTTGCGCCCGCATCGACGCCGCGAGGGCGTAGATGCGAACTCAATGCGTTTGCGATACCGGTGCTTTCGCGTCCGGTGGGGCGCTGCTCCGGCCGACCGCATAGGCCTGCCAGGCCTGATCGACCAGGTAGGCATGGATGGCCTGCGCATCGCGGCGCGACAGCACATCGTCCCAACGCGCCATTCCCTTGCCCTGGTAGATGCCGGCGAGCACGATGTCATAGAACAGCTGATGCGTGGCTGGCGACAGGCGACGCAGGTCCGGCAGCAATGCACGGCCGAACGCGTGGCAGCGGCTGCAGAAACGGGAGTAGAGCAGTTCGCCTTGCGGCACCAGTTCCGCTGATTCCCGCGCGGGCGGCTGCGGAAAAGCGGCTTCCACCCGGGGCGCGGGCACGGGCGGGGCCGTGCCATCCAGCTTGAAGGTGAGAATCCTGCCCTGGTTGCCGTACTTGTATGCCGCGCTCTCGGGCGGAAACGGCATGAACAGCACGCCGCCACCATAGCCTGCCATCACTGAAATGTATTGCACGCCGTCGACACGAAAGGTCATCGGAGCGGCCATGATCGATGTGCCGACTTCGAGGGTCTTGAGGAGGTTGCCGCTGTCGGCGGCGTAGGCATTCAGCATCCCGGTCGCGTCTCCGCGGATGACGAGGTTGCCCGCCGTCGACAGGACGCCGCCGTCCCATACGGTGGCACCGGGACGTTCCCAGGCGATCTTGCCGGTGCGCGGGTCCACGGCTCGCAGGAATCCGCGTGCGCGCGGCGGCTCGGGCGAGTCCTTGGCCAGCGTCTTCAGGTCGGGCAGAGGCCCAAACAAGCTGTCCAAGGCCTTGGGGTCGTAGTCGTTCGGGAAGAAGAACGCAAGCTGGAAATTTCCCTCGATGCTTTGCATGCGACGCTTGGCGAGATCCACGTAGATCATGGCCGCATCCATCACCGGGATGTATACGAGGCCCGTCGCGGGGCTGTAGGACATGGGTTGCCAGCCGTGCGCGCCGGGCGCCGGCGGGAACACCAGTTTCGGGGATTCATGCCAATTCGCCTGGGGCGCGGGAATGGGGCGATGGGTGGCCGGATCCAGTCCCTTGTTCCAGTTCATGTAGGCGAACGGCCACGCGGCGAGGAATTCCCCGCTCACCCGGTCGAGGACGTACAGGAAGCCGTTCTTATTGGCCTGCATCACGGCCTTGCGCCTGGAGCCGTGGAACTCGATATCGGCCAGTGTGAGCTTGGCGGTGGCGTCGAAGTCCCAGCCGTCCCCCGGCGTGGCCTGGTAGTGCCATGCATACTCGCCGGTGTCGGCGCGAATGGCGACGATCGCGGCGGTGTACAGCTGATCGCTGCCGCCCTTGGCGCGTAATTCGATCCGATACGGCGATGCATGCGCGGTGCCGATGAACAGCAGCCGCGACTCGGGGTCATAGGTGATGCCGTCCCACGCGGATCCGCCACCGCCGTAGGACCAATCGTATTCCTTCGGCCATGTCTTCAGCGCGGCCTTCAGGTGCGGTTGGTCCTGCTCGCCCAGCTTCGGATCGCGGGGTGCCGTGTAGAACCGCCACTTGACCGTTCCGCTGGCGGCATCCACCGATGTGATGAATCCGCGCGCCCCGGGGAAGTCCGATCCGCCGTTTCCGATGATGACCTGATCGCCGGCGAGCACCGGCGCGCCGCTGATGAAATAATGGAAGGCGCCGGGCCCGCGCTCGGTCAGCGTGTCCGTGCGCCAGATGCGCTTGCCGGTCCTGGCATCGATGGCATGCAGGTATCCGTCGAGGGAGCCCACGTACACCCGCCCGTTGGCAACCACCACGCCGCGGTTCACCACGTCGCAGCATGCATACCGGCCCCACCATTGGCCGTCGACGCGGGGGTCGTAGACCCACAGCTCGGTACCGGTCACCGCATCGAGGGCGTAGACGATGCCCCAATTGCCGACGGCATACATGACGCCGTCGACCACGATCGGCGTCGCTTCAAGTCCACGGTTGGTGTTCAGCTTGTACTCCCAGGCGAAGCCCAGTCTTTGCACATTGCCGTCGTTGATGGAGTCCAGCGGCGAGAAGTAGGTGTTCTCGGCATCGCGTCCCCCGCTCAGCCATTGATCCGGTTGTTGCGCAGCGGCAGCGAGCCGTGCCGCGTCGATCTTCCCGAAGGATCGGTGCTCAGGCGCAGGGATTGCCTGCGACGGATGCCGGGGTTTGCAGGCTGGCAACAGCGCAATGCCCACGCACAACAGGATGGCAGCCGCCGTGCGCAAAGCCGCTTGATGATTGCTCATGATCGTCGCTGACCTCCTGAATCTCGGCCTCAAGCCCTCCGGCATAAAACGCGAGGGGTTCTCATCTTCTAAGTTCCGGCAAGTTGACAAGCACAGGACCGGCGCTCATATTTCAAAGACATGTGAACGCCTCTTTGGAAGCGTGCAGGAAGACACGCATTTCCAGCGTGCCTGGGATTTCGTCAGCCTGGACGCGATCGTAAATGCATGGCTGCGTGCACGACGAAGAATAATGGGAGATGATGCAATGAGTCAAAGAACCGCCCTCGTCCTGATCGCGGCCCTGACCCTCACCGGTCGGCTCGTGCACGCTGCCGGCGCGGAACTCGAGGAAGTGGTGGTCACCGCCACCAAGCGCTCCGAATCGTTGCAACGCGTCCCATTGTCGGTCACCGCCATGACGAGCGCAGCGTTGGAGCAGAAGAGCGCCGAGAATTTCGCCGATTACGCGCGCTCGGTGCCCTCGCTTTCGTTCATCGACCTTGGCGCAGGGCGTCAGCGCGTCGCGATCCGCGGCATCGATTCCAAGACGGGCAGCACGGTGGTCGGATACTACCTGGATGAAACGCCGATACCGGACAGCAGTTCGGCGAGCGCCGAAAAGGTGGCCTTCGATCCATCCTTGATCGACGTCGACCGGGTGGAGGTACTGCGAGGACCTCAAGGCACCGTGTACGGTGCGGGCTCCATGGGCGGCACGATCCGCGTGATTCCGAAGGCGCCGAACGTGCGCGAGCAGCAGGCGCACCTCAATGCCAAGGTCCTGAGTACCGATGGCAGCGGCTCCCCCGGATACGAAGCCGATTTCATGCTGAACACCCCGCTGATCGCCGACCGCCTGGGTCTGCGCATCGTCGGCTGGTACAGCAAGAACGATGGCTTCATCGAGAGGCGGGTGGCGACGCCGGCGAGCCTTGCCGCCAATCGCGCGTCCGGCGCGCCGCTGGTATTCGAGCGGGTCGACCGGGTGCCCGAGTCCAAGACCTACGGCGGACGCGTGGCGTTGCGATTCCAGGCGACGGACGCCGCTGCCATCGAGGTCAGCGCCTTTTCGCAGGACCAGGATTTCGGCGGATTCCAGGACATCACCACCGGTCCGTTGAATCCGCAGGACGATCTCGTCCAGAACTTCCTGTTCGACTACCAGGAGCGCAATCGCAACCGCCTGTCCATCGCGAACGTGAAGGGCTTGTTCGATGTGGGCTTCGCCGACATCGTGGCCAGCGTGTCCTATTCCAAGCGCACGCTATCGATGGACCAGGAGGCGGCCGCGGCGCTGGAGAGCGTGGGCATCGCCCCGATCTACGGCGCCGTCCCCATCCACGAGGATGCGTCGGACAAGAGCCGCACCGCCGAGGTGCGCATGTCCTCGAAAGCCGGCGGCGCATGGCAGTGGCTCGCCGGGGTGTTCTACGCGGACCAGGACGGTGAAACCAACATTCCCTGGCGGCCTGCTGGCTTCAGCGCCAATGTGTTTCCCGTGGCGGACGACAACCTGTTCACCGCGCACTTCTTCAATACCGTGCGGCAGAAGGCGGTGTTCGGTGAATTGGGCTATCAACTCACCCAGAAGCTGAAGATTTCGGCCGGCGCGCGCGTCTTCAAGATCGTCCGGCGCGACTACAACGCACAGAACGGCCTGTTCACGGGCGTGGATACCGCGGACCAGCCCAATCCCTACGCCGATCCCCCGGCCATCGGCAGTGCCAGCAGCGCGGTCTACAAGTTCGACGCCAATTGGCAACAAAACGAAAATCTGCTGCTGTATGCGCACATCGCCGAAGGATTTCGTGGCGGCTACGGGCGGTCGCCATTGCCGGTCACCTGCGATGGTGATCTTGCGCCGTTGGGCGAAACGTCGGGACCCGGGGTGGTGAAGCCGGACAAGCTTTGGAATTACGAGATCGGCATGAAGAGTAATTCAGCCGACAACCGCGTACGCGTGAATGCCTCGGGCTATCTCATCGATTGGAAGGACATTCAGAATTCCATTTTCCTTCCCTGCGGTTTCCCGCTGAACAAAAACCTCGGTGGCGTGCGCAACTACGGCGGCGAAGTGGAAGTCGAGGTGGCGGTCAACGAAGGACTCACGGTCGGAGCGTCGGCGGGTTACATCCACAGCGCGCTGCGGGAGGATATCTACGGTATTCCGAACACCAAGGGCAAGCCGCTACCTGACGTGCCGAAGATCACCTCGGGTGCCTATGCAAGCTACGAGTTCGGCCTCGGCGGCAGTTGGTCCGGCATCGCCCGCACCGACTTCTCCTATACGGACGGATCGCTGTCGGCCTATGCGCTTGGCGGTGCCAATGTCGCCGACAAGGGCTCCCTGAACCTGTGGGATGCACGCCTGACTTTGCAGCATGACCGCCTGAAGCTGGCGCTGTACGTCAAGAACATCCTCAATGACGTCGAGCGAACCGCGCTCGAGCGCGACGTGTCGCTGAACGTGGCCGACCGGCTCAGGTACTCGGTCAATGCGCCGCGGACCATCGGAGTCAGCGTCGGCTACGAGTTCTAGCTGATCTTCACTTGACGAGGTCGGCGTGCGCGGATGTGCGCGACCGAAGTAACTGCCTCGATTCGAATGGCGTGACGTCCGGTGCATCTTGGGCTGCGAGATTCAAGTGCAAGAATCTGCTCGCGGCAACCGAGCTGACCCTTGCCGATGGAAGCCACAAGAGTCGGTGTTGTCCGTGCGGTGGATTTTCAACAGCGGTGGTCCGTGCCATCATCGCCGCTTCATCCATTCCGATTCGATGGGGACTCCAATGACGCTTTACCAGCCGACGCGGCGTGGCCTTCTGATGATGGCGGCCGCGGCGGGCGTGACGCTCGCCACTCCACGAATTCTTCGCGCCGCCGTGCCCCATTTCAATTTCGGCGGCGACCTCGGCAAGGTGCGCGATGCCATCGAACGGCAGCGGCCCGAGGCCATCAAGCGCCTGCAGGACTGGATCGCGGTTCCCTCGATTGCGGCCGAGGGCCGCAACGTCAGCGAAGGTCCGCAGCTCATGATCGAGCTGCTCAAGGACGCGGGTTTCCAGATGGCGAAGGTCATGCCCACGGACGGCAAGCCCGGCGTGTTCGCGACGCTGGATGCCGGTGCCAAGCGCACGGTGGGCATGTACTTCATGTACGACGTGAAGCAATTCGACCCTGCCGAGTGGAGCTCCCCGCCGCTGGCCGCTGCCATCGTGGACAAGCCGAACTTCGGCAAGGTGATGATCGGCCGCGGCGCCATCAACCAGAAAGGCCCGGAAGCCACGTTCCTGGCCGCCTTGCATGCGCTCAAGGCCGCCGGCCGCAAGCCGCCGGTGAACATCGTGCTGGTGGCCGAGGGCGAGGAGGAAATCGCCTCGCCGCACTTCGCGCAGATCGTGCACACGCCGGAGGTATTGGCGGCGCTGAAGAAATGCCACGAGGTGTTCATGCCGTTTGCCTCGCAGAATCCGCAGGGCGGGGTGGAGATCGCGCTCGGCGCCAAGGGCGCGCTGGAGGTGGAATTGGTCTGTTCCACCGAGCGTTGGGGCCGGGGCGCGAAGGACGACATTCATTCCAGCTACAAGGCCGAGCTCGACAGCGCGGTGTGGCGCCTGGTGAAGGCGCTGTCCACACTCGTGTCCGAGGACGGCAACGACCCGGCCATCGACGGCTGGTTCGAGAACGTGAAGCCCCTGACGGCGCGACAGAAGGAAATCATCGCCGAGCGCGTCGCCACCACCAAGGAAGAGGATGTGAAGAAGCTCCTCGGCGTGCAGCACTGGGTGCGCGACCTGGGCTACCGCGATGCCCTGGAGCGGCTGGCCTCGCAGCCCACCGTGAACATCGAGGGCATGTACGCCGGTTACACCGGCCCCGGCGGCAAGACCATCCTGCCCTCCAAGGCCACGGCCAAGCTCGACCTGCGCCTGGTGCCCGACCAGACCAAGGCCGAGGCCGAGGCCAAATTGAAAGCGCACCTGGCCAAGCGCGGCTACGGCGACATCGAGGTCAAGGTGGGCGGTGGTTACGATCCCACGCAGACCGACGAGCATTCTTCGTTGATCCAGGCCTCGGCCGCGGTCTACAAGAAGTACGGCATGGAGACGCGCCTGTCGCCGCGGCTGGCCGGTTCCTGGCCGGGCTACATCTTCACCGGCGCGCCGGTAAGCCTGCCGGCGGGCCACTTCGGCACCGGCCATGGGAGCCGCGCACATGCGCCGGACGAGTATTACGTGATCGAATCCAGCAATCCGGCCGTGCATGGCATGGCGGAGGCGACGCTGGCTTATGTGATGCACTTGTACGCGCTGGCATCGGTGTAAAGCCATGAAGACCCTGCACATTCGCAAGTTTCCCCTCGTAGCGAGCTGCGCCATCGTCGCCCTGGCCGCCGGCGGCGCTGTCGCGCAAGCACCGGCCGCCAGCGGCGCGAAACCGCGCGTCTTCCTGACGTGCGGAACACTGCTGGACGGCAAATCCGATGTGCCCCGCAAGAACGTCGCCCTGCTCATCGAGGGTGACACCATCAAGGAGGTCGGCGCCGCCGCCGCCGCCGCGTCCGGGCAGGTGATCGACCTGTCCAACCGCACCTGCCTGCCGGGCCTGATCGACACGCACACCCACGTGCTGCTGCAGGGCGACATCACCGCCGCGGACTACGATGAGCAATTGCTGAAGCAGTCGCCCGAGTACCGCACCATCCTCGGCACGGTGAATGCGCGGCGCGCGCTGGAGTATGGATTCACCACCATCCGTGACCTCGAGACCGAGGGTGCGGGCTACGCCGATGTAGACATCAAGAAGGCCGTGAACAATGGCGTGATCCCCGGCCCGCGGATGTTGGTGGTGACGCGGGCGCTGGATGTGACCGGCGCCTATCCCTTGCTGGGCTATGCGCCGAACGTGCCGGTGCCGCATGGCGTGCAACTCGTGGACGGCCCGGTCGAAGCGCGCAAGGCGGTGCGTGAGCAGATCAGCTACGGCGCCGATTGGATCAAGGTGTATTCCGACCGCAGCTATCACTATCGCGATGACGGCGTGGTGGACGACATCCCCACCTTCACGTTGGAGGAATTGAAGGCCATCGTCGATGAGACGCATCGCCAGCGCCACAAGGTGGCCTCGCATGCCAACGCGCTGTACGGCGTGCATAACTCCGTGGAGGCAGGCGTCGACTCCATCGAGCATGGCGGCTACATCGCCCCGGAAGACCTGAAGGCCATGGCGGCGCGCGGCATTTACTACGTGCCGACGCTGTTCGTCGGCGAATACGTGGCCGAAGGACGCGCGAAGGAAGGCGCCACGGTGTGGCTGAAGCTCATCAAGGTGCATGAGGATACCTTTCGCCGCGCGCTGAAAGTGGGCGTGAAGATCGCCTTCGGCACCGACGTGGGTGGATTCGACTGGAAGATCAATCCGGCGCGCGAGTTCGGCTACATGGTGCGATACGGCATGACCCCGGCGCAGGCGATCAAGTCGGCCACCTCCGTCGCGGCAGAACTGCTCGACATGCAGGCCAGCGTCGGCAGCATCGAGGTGGGCAAGCTCGCCGACATCGTCGCCGTGCCCGGCGACCCGCTCACCGACATCTCCGCGCTGGAGAAGGTGGACTTCGTGATGAAGGGTGGCGTGGTGGTGAAGCAGCGCTGAGCGCTGCTCTCGTCCTGACGGTGCGCAGGCGCCGCAAGCTCAGCGGCGGCGCGCCAGCTCCGCGCGATACACCTTGCCGGCTTTCATCACGAACCCGACGTGCTCGGTGACCGTGATGTCGCTCAAGGGATTGCCGGGGACCGCCACCAGGTCGGCGTACTTGCCCGGTTCCACCGTGCCGATGCGATCCTGCATGTGGATGATGGTGGCATTGACGCGGGTGGCCGATACCAGCGATGCCATCGGTGCTTCTCCCAGGCGGTGCCGGGTGCGGAATTCGCGGGCATTGGTGCCGTGCGCGATCACGGGCGCATCGGTGGCGAAGCCGATCGGGATGCCCGCCTTCAGCGCGCGCTGGAAGCCGCCTTCGGCGGTGGCGCGGATCTGGCGCATGCGCTCCATCTCGGACTCCGGAAACGCATTGGCTTCCTGGCGGTCGATGTTGACGTCGAACAGCGCCAGGGTAGGCACGTAGTAGGTATCCGGCTGGGCCTTCAACAGGGCGATCGCCTCGTCATCGAGTCCCGACCCGTGATCGACGGTGTGCACGCCGGCGCGGATGGCCGCCTTGATGCCCTGCGCGCCGTGTGCGTGCGCCGCCACGTCGCGTCCCCAGCGCTTCGCCTCCACCACGGCGGCGCGGATCTCTTCGTCCGAATATTGCTGCGCGCCGGGCGGGATGCCCTTGGACAGCACCGCGCCGGTGGCCAGGATCTTGATGAAGTCGGCGCCGTGCTTCAGGTGCGTGCGCACCGCACGGGTGATCGCGTCCGGCCCATCGGCCAGGTTGTTCACGGAGGGGACCAGCACGTACGGTGAGTATTGGTGCGCATCGCCCGCGCCGCCGGTCGAGGAGACGTACGCCCCGGCCACCAGCATGCGCGGGCCCGGCACCACGCCTTTGTCGATGGCATCGCGCAACTCGACATCCACGTAAGGCCAGGTCGGTCCCATGTCGCGCACGGTGGTGAATCCGGCCATCAGCGTGAGGTTGGCATGATGGGTGCCCCACAGCGCATCCTGCGAGGGCGTGGTCTTGAGCAACCCATCCTCCCAATGCACATCGCTGCGCGTCGTGAGATGGGTATGCAGATCGATGAAGCCGGGCAGGAGCGTGGCATCGCCCAAGTCGATGAGTTCCGCATCGCGCGGCAACGGCAGCGAGGTAGCCACCGCGGCGATCCGGTCGCCATCGATGCGGACCATGGCGGGCGAGAGGGGCTCACCGCCGCGGCCGTCGACGAGGCGTGCAGCCTTGATCAGGATGGTGTGAGCGGCTTCCGCGGCGCGCGCGATCATGGGCGCGATGCCCAGGATGAACGCGAACGACAGTGACAGCGCCAGGCGCGCAATACGATGGGTCATGAAGACACCTGTTGGATGAAAAGGCAGCCGATATTCTGATTGTGCTTCGATTCTGTTGCAGCGGCCGCCCGGCGGCAAGCATCAATGTGCAGGGGCGCTGGCGCGGGCCGGTTCCAGCAATGCATAGCGTCGCCCGTTCGGCAGCGCATACAGCTTGGTCAGGCGGAGCGATGCCGCCGCGGTCCACGCCAATTCCTCCTCCGCCGCTTTCGGCGGCTTGCGCCGCAGCCAACCGGCGACGCGCGCCACCGCGGGGCTGAGCTCGCGCCCATCGACCTGCGCGAGGATCCGGGTACGCGCGTCCAGGGAATTCAGCTGCCGCAGTTGGCCGTAACCATGCGCGGCATCGGTCTCCGGCACGACGATGACGCGGGTGCCGACGTACAGATCGACGAAGGCGCGTGTGGTCTCGTCGGGGCCGAACAGCAGCAGCGGGCGCCCGGCCAGGTCTGTCTTGATCTGTGCGCCCAGCGATGACAAATCCTGCCAGCGATTGATCTGCGTATACGCAAGCCAGGCCGGTGCGATGAGCAGGCAGCAGAAGGCGGCAAACAGCGAGATCACCGGCCCCAGTTCCGCGCCTCGCGGCGCGCTCGTCCAGGCATCCACCGCGAGATAGAGCGCCACGCCAATCCCGGCCGCGGCGATGATCATGAGGATGGGCGCGGTCTGCGCGAAGGAGGGTGAGTCGAAGGCCAGCAGCGTCAGTACGGCGGCGGCGAGCACGGCGGCCAGCATGAGCAGCGCAGCCGTGCCGCGCAGGGCGCGGATGTCCCAACGATCGCGTGACTGCCGCAGCTGCTCCACCCACCATCCCAGGAGCAACGCGAATCCCGGCAGCAGCGGAGCGGCGTACACATTGCGCGCCGTCGCGGCGAACGACAGCAGCAGCAGGGCCGGAAGGCTGGCGGCCACGGCGAACCGCAGCACCGCAGCGGATGAACCCCGCGATAGCCACGCACGGCGCGCCGCCGCGAGCACGAGCAGCGTCCAAGGCCACAGGTACAGCGGCAGTTCCTGCAGGTATTTTCCGGGGTGATTGCGATGTGCGGTGGCGTACTGCAACTGCGCCGGCGCATCCACCTGGGTGAGCCTGCCGGCGAGGTTGTTCCAGAAGAAGATCTTGAGGCGTGCCGGACCCTCCGGGCCCACGTACACGAACCATATCCAGCTGCCCACGATCGCCGCCAGCAGCGGCAGGCCGGCATACAATTCCCAGCGCAACAGTTCCCGCCAGCGGCGCTCCCACAGCATCAGCGTCAGCGCGCAAGTCACCGGCACCAGCATGGCCAACGCGCTCTTGCTCAGGAAGGCGGCGCCCAGGGCGGCGTGCATGAAGGTGTAGCCGAGGCACCGTTCGCGCGAATCCGTGGCGTAGAAGCCCAGGCCGAAACCGCACAGCGCGAGGCTCACGAAGGCCAGGAGCGGTGCGTCCGTGGCGAGCCAGATCAGCGTCTGGTAGCCCAGGAGAAAGCTGCCGACGGCAGCGCCGGCCGCAGCGGCGGCGACACGCCCGGCGAGCCGCCGCGCGAGCAAACCCACACCGAGCGCGCTCAGGCAGGCGTACAACAGATTGGGCAGCCGCACGCTCCAGGGTGCGAAGCCCAGCACGGCGGCGGGTGCCGCGGCGACCCAGTAGGTGAGGGGCGGCTTTTCGCAGAAGGCATCTCCCGCCAGCAACGGCACCGCCTTGTCGTGTTGCCACGACATGCGCCAGGCAAGATCGGCCTCGCGCGGTTCATCCGGCGTCCAGAATCCGCGTGCGAAGATGCCCACGCTCCAGGAGAGCAGGAGTGCTGTGCCCACGGCGATGATCCAACGTCGGTCGATCATCAGGTGGATGATACTGGATGCACGCGCGGCATGCGCCGTCGCGGCCCGCGCGCTGGTACTTTAAGCTTGCAGCCCTTTACGCATGGAATCCAGGGAGTCGCAGCTTGAAGGGAAATCACCGCCTCATCTCCGGCTTGTCCGGCAACGAAATCTATTTCCTCGAGCGCATGGGTTACCGGCCTGGGCCGCTGTGCGTCGGCAACAGCGTGGTTGCTCTGGGAATAGCCCGGGGCATCGGCGCCGGCCTGTCGACGCTCGGCGGAGGTGAGATCGAGGAGATCACCCGGCTGGTGCACGATGGCCGCGCCCGGGCCTATGAGCGCATGATGAGCGAGGCGCGCGACTACGGCGGTGCGGGGCTCACCGGGGTGTCGTTCGACCTGGTGAACCACGGCGGCAATCTCGAGTTCATCACCATCGGTTCCACCATCCACCGCAAGGACGCCGCCGGCGCCGGCGAGATGGCCTTTTCCACTTCCGCCGATGTAGCCAAGCTGTTCTGCCAGGTCGATGCCGGCTTCCGTCCCATTCGCTTCGTGTTCGGCAATGTCGCGTATTCCATCGGCGTGGGCGGTGCCATCAGCGGCGGCTTCCGGCGCCTGGCGCGCGGTGAGGTGCCGCAGTACACCGAGATCTTCGATCACACCCGGCGCCTCGCGCTGAGCCGCATCACCGCCGAGGCCAAGAGCCTGGGCGCGAACGCGGTGGTAGGCATCGAGACCACCATTACGCCGCTCCTCGGCGCGCAGGAGATGATGATGGTCGGCACCGCCTCGCATCATCCGCTGCTCCCGGAGCCGCCCCTGACGCCGGTCACCAGTGACATGACCAACGAGGAATTGTGGAACATGGCCAACGTGGGATACCTGCCGGTGCGGCTGGTCATGGGCGTATCGGTGTATTCGCTCGGACTGAAGGGAGGAATTTTTTCCACGCTGCAAACCCTGGGTGGCGGCGAAGTCAGCGGCCTGACCGAGATCCTGTACGAGGCGCGCGAGAAGGCCTTGGCGCGCATCGAAAAGGATGCGGAAAGCTGCGGCGCCGATGAGGTGGTGGGCGTGAAGACCAACATCTACGACCTGGGCGGCGGCTTGATCGAGTTCATGGCCATCGGCACCGCCGTCAAGCGCATCGAGGGCGCGAAGACCAAGTCGGCCAACCTGCCGCCGCAGGCGGTGCTGCAGGACCGCGAGACCTTCGTCGACGCATCCGATCCGCGTGCTTCGGTGGTGAACGCCGGCAATTCCAGCGCCGCCTCGGCGCGCAAGCTGCAGGGCGGGCCGCTGAGCATCCTCATCTTCATCATCATCGTGGTGTTCTACCTGCTGCGCATCTTCGGGCATTCTTGAGCAGCCATGTCGAAGCTCAAGGGAATGGCGTGGCTCGGCGTGGCGGCGACCGCCGGCATGGCGATGGCCGTGGGGTTGCCGTGGCTGGCGCGGCACATCCCCTGGTCCTTCGAACGCCGACTCGCGGGAATCGACGCCACCTTCGAGGCCACGACCTGCGGCAAGCCGCCGGATGCGGCGCACCGTGCATTGCAACGGTTGGTGAGCCGGCTCTATCCCTTGGATGCCGATGACCGTGCCGTCCCGATCAGCATCGACGTGGTGCGCGGCGATACCGTGAACGCATTCGCGGCGCTGGGTGGACGCATCTACGTGTATGACGGGCTGTTGCAGCAGGCGCAATCACCGGACGAACTGGCCGGCGTGCTGGCGCATGAGATCGAGCATGTGCGGCAACGGCACATCATGCAGGGCGTGGTCGTGTCGCTGGTGACCTGGGGTGGATTGAAGCTGATCTTCCAGACCGGTGATGCCGGCATGACGCGCCTGTTGCTGTCATTGAGCTTCAGCCGCGAACAGGAGGCGGAAGCCGACGAAGGCGGATTGCAGCGGCTGCGGCGCGCGCGCATCAGCGCGCGTGGCTTCCAGCAGTTCTTCGAGCGGGCGGGCAACGAGGCCGGCGTGCCCTCCATTCTGGCGAGTCATCCCGCCGGTGAGGACCGGGCGGCGCGGGCCGCGCGATTTGCCGGCTATCCGGCGAGCCCGGCATTGGATGCGGGCGATTGGCGCGAGCTGCGCACCATCTGCGCCCACTGACGCGTGCGGTTCAGCGGGCAGGCGGCGGTTCGCTGGCCAACGCCCGGAAATCGGCATGCGCGGTGCTGGCATAGCCGATCTTGTTCAGCGAGGCGAGCTCGCCCTGCATCGGCACGTCGCGCAGGGCGGTGGCGGCGATGGCCAGGTGCTTGCGTTGCAGGATGCCCCAACGGTCGCCGCGCCGCGCGATCGTATCCTGGTAATAGCCATAGAAATGCATGACCTGTGTATCACTGCCCGGTAGTGCGTCCGGCGAGGCGACGCTCAGGTTGTAGCTTTCGACCTCGGCGATGTCACCATGCAGGGCGATCTTCACCTGCGAGGTGAAATGCCAGCGGCGGCCCGCAGCGCGCTCCACCTGCATCAGCACCGGCTTGAAGTCCTTGCCGCTGCCGCGGAAGAACCCGTAGTCGATCTGCGCATCATCGAAGAACACGGCATCCAGCGCGCTCTCGTCCAGCCAGTCGAGCGCACGCGAATAGCGCGTGATGACGTCCTGCACGTCGGCAAGGTCGCGCAGCTGGCGCACCTCGGCCTCGAGGCGGGCAATGCGTTCGGCAAGATCGGGTGCGGAGTCATTCATGCGCGCGATAGTGACCCAGCGCCGGCCTTCGCGCAATCTCAGGCCAGCGCCAGCACCTCATCGCCGGCGATCACGAACACCCGGTCGCGTGGCTGCGCTCGAATGGCGGCCCCGCCGGTGAAGGCGCCGAACGAGGGCAGGGTGGCGCAACGTTGCGTGATCCAGAAGGCCGGCACGCGCGCATGATCGCCGCTCCCCGAGTACAGATGCATCACCGGGTGCAGGTGGCCGCAGACGACGTGAGCCTGATCCGACTCCATCGGCTCATGCGAGAACAACAAGGGCGCCAGCAGGAGCGACGGCGCATGCCATCGAATGCGCGCCGTCCACAATCCCAGCGCGCCATGCCGGTCGTGATTGCCGGCCACCACGTCCACGCGCAGGTGCGGATGAAGCGTGAGCCAGGCGCCGAAAGCCTGGATGAAGGCGCCGCTGGCCTGCGGCGAGCCGTGGAAGAAATCGCCGAGGATGATCAGCCGCTCGGCGCCATGCTGTTGCACGAGCCGCGACAGGCGCGCCAGGTCGTGCGCATCGATGCCCTCGGGAATGGGCACGCCGGCGTGCCGGAACACGCCCGCCTTGCCGAAGTGGGTGTCCGCCACCAGCAAGGCCTGCTGCGCCGGCCAGAACATGGCGCGATCCGGCAGGAGCGCGAGCGTTTCGCCGCCGAGTTCAATGAGCATGCGAGCCTGCGGACCGTTCCAGCCGCGCTGCCATGCGCATCACGCGATCCTTCCAGCTCTCCGAGGACAGGACCTGGCTTTGCAACCGTTCCGCCCACAAGGGAAACGCCAGGGGCGAGAGCCGCCCGACGTCGGTGAGCGCCAGCGGCAGCTGTTCGATGCGCCGCAGCGCGGCGGCGAGACGTGTGCCGTCGAGCTGGCGTGAGAGCACTTCGGCTCTTGCCTGGTCGATGAGCCGGTTGCCGGGATCGAATTGCCGCAGCACGTCGAACAACAGTCCGGTGGAAGCCTGCACCTGGCGGTTCGACTTGCCCCGCCCCGGAAAGCCCTGCAGCACGAGGCCGGCGATCCGCGCGATGTCGCGGAAGGCGCGTTTCGCGCCTTCGGAGACATTCACGCAGGCGAGCAGGTCCGAGGTGAGATCGCCCACCTGCAACGCCTGCCGCAAGGCCGGTTCCTCGGCCACATAGCTGCCATCGCTCAACAATTCGAATCCGTAGTCGTTGAAGGAAAGCGTGAATGTTACCGGTGTTCCGCGCGACAGGCGCAATGCCAGGAGTGTCGCCAGCCCCTCGTGTGCGAGGCGCCCGGCGAAGGGGAATACGAACAGGTGCGATCCCTCGCGCGTCCGGGTGCGTTCGATCAGCAACGCATCCGGCCCGGGCAGGCGTGAGCAACGTGCCTGCAGCTCGAGCAACGGCCGCAGCAGTTCGACTTCGCGGCAGCCATGCTCGCGCCAGCCGCTGAACAGCTCCAGGGTGGCGTCGGCGAGTTGCGTGGACAGCGGCATGCGCCCGCCCTGCCAGCGCGGCACGTTGCGCGTGCGCTTCTGCGCCGGCCGCACGTACGCGGTCATGTCCTTGACCTGCGCGAGGGCCAGGCTGCGCCCGGCGAACAGGAACACATCGCCCACTCGCAGCCGCGAGATGAAGGACTCCTCGATGGAGCCGAGCGTGCGGCCGTTGAACCAGCGCACCAGCATGGATTCATCCGAGCTGATGGTGCCGATGTTGATGCGATGGGCGCGCGCCAGGTGTCCCTCGGCGGCGGCGTACCCGCCATGCTCGTTGCGGCGGATGCGCCGGTATTGCGGATACGCGCCCAGTGCGGAGCCGCCGTTTTCCAGGAAATCCAATGCCCATTGCCAGTCCTCGGCACGCAGCGAGGCGAAGGCGTGCGTGTCGCGCACCTCCGCGAGCGTCCGCTGCGGATCAAGGCCCGGGCCACAGGCCAGCGTCATCAGGTGCTGCACCAGCACGTCCAGGCTGTTGACCAGGGGCTCGCGGCTCTCGATGCGCCGTGCCTCGACGGCGCTGCGCGCCGCGGCGATCTCCATCAGCTCGAAGGAATGCGCCGGCACACAGACCACGCGCGAGGCTGCGCCGGGGCGGTGGCCGCTGCGTCCGGCACGTTGCATCAATCGCGCCACGCCCTTGGGGCTGCCCACCTGGATCACCTGGTCGACGGGCGAGAAATCCACGCCCAGGTCGAGCGAGGAGGTGCACACCACGCATTTGAGGCGGCCGGCCTTGAGCGCCGTCTCGATCCGGCGGCGCAACGGCTTGCCGATGGAGCCGTGATGCAGCGCCACCTGCGTAAGCCAGTCCAGGCGCTTCTCGACGATGGCCTGGTACCAGATTTCCGCCTGCGAGCGGGTGTTGGTGAACAACAACGTGGTGCCTGCCTTCTCGAGACAGGCGATCACGGGATCCAGCAACGCAAGGCCCAGGTGGCCCGACCAGGAGAAGCGCTCGATCGTATCCGGCAACAGCGAGTCGATGCTCACCGGCTTCTGTGCCGGCCCTTTGACCAGGCGGCCGGCGCGGTTCGGCCCCAGCAGCACATCGCGTGCCTGCTCGAGATTTCCCAGCGTCGCCGACAAGCCCCAGATGCGCAGTGCGGGATTCAAGGCGCGCAGGTGCGCGAGGCACAATTCCAGCTGCACGCCGCGCTTGGAGCTCATGAGCTCATGCCACTCATCGACGATGACGCCGCGCACGCCGCGCAACGCCGCGGCCGTGTCGGCGCTCGAGAGCATCACCGACAGGCTTTCCGGCGTCGTGATCAAGGCCTGCGGCGGGGATTCGCGCTGCTTGCGCCGCAGGCCCGCGTGGGTATCGCCGGTGCGGGACTCGATACGCCAGTCGAGTCCGGCACCGCGGCTGATCTCGCGCAGGGAGACGAGCGTGTCGGCCGCCAGCGCACGCAGCGGCGTCAGCCAGAGGATATTCAGTCCGGCCGTGCCGGTGCCGCCGTCCTGCTCGTGCAGGCCTTCGAGCAGTGGCCCGAGCCACACCGCCAGCGTCTTGCCGCTGCCGGTGGGCGCATGCAGCAGGCCCGATTCACCCTCGAGGTACGCCTTGCCCACCTCGCGCTGGAAATCGAACAGCGTCCAGCCGCGGCGCTCCATCCAGCGGGTGACGCGCGCCAGCGGCGCGGCGCGAGGCGCCGGTGCGTGCATCAGAGCAGGCTCTTCAGCGTATCGAGCGAATCTGCCTCTGCTGCCGGCTTGTCCAGGCGCCAGCGGGCGATGCGTGGAAAGCGCAAGGCCACACCGGCCTTGTGCCGCGGCGAGGCGGCAATGCCTTCGAAGGCGAGCTCGAATACCTGCAAGGGCTCCACGGCGCGCAACGGGCCGAAACGCTCGGTGGTGTGCTGGCGAATCCATTTGTCCAGGGCGAGGATCTCGGCCTGCGACAGGCCGCTGTAGGCCTTGGCCACCGGTACCAGCGCCTGGTCCTGCCAGACACCGAAGGTGTAGTCGGTGTAGAGGCTGGCGCGCCGGCCGTGGCCGGGCTGCGCGTACAGCATCACGGCATCCACGCTGTAGGGATCGATCTTCCATTTCCACCAGGCGCCGCGCTGGCGGCCGACGCCATAGGCGGATTCGCGTGACTTGAGCATCAGCCCTTCGACTCGGCGCGCGCGCGCCTGCGTGCGCGACTGCGCAAGGTCGTCCCAGCTCGCGGCGTCGATCGGCGGCATGACGATGAATCCAGGCGCGTGCCGCGGCAACAGTACTTCCAGGCGCGTGCGCCGCTCGCGCAGCGGCAGGGCGCGGATGTCCTCGCCATGCTCCTCGAGCAAATCGTAGGGCAGGAATTTCACGGGCGCGGAGGCCAGGAGCTTCGCGTTCAACTTCTTGCGGGCGATGCGGGTCTGCAGCACGGCGAAGGGCATGACGCCGGCGCCGTCCCAGGCGAGGATTTCCCCGTCGAGCACCGTGCCGTCCGGAAGTTGTCCGGCGAGCGCGGCGATGTCGGGAAAGCGTTCGGTGATCAGCTCTTCTCCACGCGACCAGATGTGCACCGCGCCGTCGCGGCGGATGAGCTGCGCGCGGATGCCGTCCCATTTCCACTCGGCCTGCCATTGAGAAACGTCGCCCAGCGAGGCAGGCGGGCCTTCGAGCGGTGCCGCCAGGAAGAAAGGATACGGCCGCGACCCGCCTTCGGCAGCCTGCGCGGGTTGTGAGAGGCTTTGCCAGAATCCGGGGGTGGGCTCCCACGCGCCCATGAGGCGATGCGCCGCGGCGGCGGTGTCGATCTCGAAGTGGTGCGCGAGCGCGCGTGTCAGCAAAGTCTGCGAGACACCGACGCGAAAGCTGCCGGTGAGCAGCTTGTTGAGCACCAGGCATTCGAGATAGGGCAGTTCGCGCCACCAGGCTGTGACCTCGGACGCCTGCGCCGCCTCGTCCATGGATTTCAACGGCAGCAGCCGCTGCTCGACCCAGGCCGACAAGGGCAATTCGGTGACGGCGCCGGTGGCGGCGCCCGCGCCTTCATCGGCGGCCACCAGCAGCGCGATGGTCTCAGCCAGGTCGCCCACCTGCGAGCAGGTGTCCTCGATGAGCCACGCGGGCAGGGCGCAGGCAGCGGTCAGCCATTCACGCAAGCTCGGCGCCCCGACCAGGCGCTTCAACTTGCGGCCCGACAGAAAGAACACCGCCCACGCTGCGTCCGCGGGCTGCGCCGTGGCGAAATACGCGCGCATCGCCGTCACCTTCAGGTTGGTGGAGGTGGTGGAGTCGATGGCATCGTAGAGGTCCGCGAAGGCGCGCATCACTCTTCCTCGCCGTACGCGGTCTTGAGCGCCGCGGCATCCACGCCTTGTTCGCGCAGGTAGCGCACCAGGGCGTCCGAATAGCCGTGCGTCATGAGCACGCGGCGCGCGCCGGTCTCGCGTACCGTGCGCAGCAGACCCGGCCAGTCGGCATGATCGGACAACACGAAGCCGCGATCGTAGCCGCGCCGCCGCCGCTGGCCGCGCACCCGCATCCAGCCCGAGCAGAAGCCGGTGGAACAGGGCTCGAAGCGGCGCAGCCAGGGCGAGCCGGAAGCGCCGGGCGGTGCGAGTATCAAGGCCTCGTGGAAGTCGCCACGCCGCGCTTCACCGACGGTCGCGGTGGGCAACATCGCGACGTTCTGTTCGCGGTAGATCGGCAGCAAGGCGTCGATGGCGCCGTGCACGTACACGATGTCGGTGGTGAAGGCGCGCAGCTCGGCCAGCACGCGCTGTGCCTTGCCCAGTGCATAGCAGAACAGGACGCTGGCGATGCCGGCGGCGCGATTGGCCTGCCACCAGTGAAAGATGTCCGCTGCGATGGCTGGCGGCGCGCGCCAGCGGTAGATGGGCAATGCGAACGTGGCCTCGGAGATGAAGGTGTCGCAGGGCAGCACTTCGAAGGCCGCGCAGGTGGGGTCGGGATCGCGCTTGTAGTCTCCCGAGACCACCCAAGTCCCGTGCGCACCCTGGATGCGGATCTGCGAGGACCCGAGGATGTGGCCGGCCGGGTGGAAGGACACGTCCACGCCGTTGCGCCGGATGATCTCGCCATGACCGACGCCTTGCAGTGCGATCTGATCGCCGAGGCGTTTGCGCAAAAGTGCCACATTGCTGTTGGCGGTGAAGTATTGCGCGGAGCCCGCGCGCGCGTGATCGCTGTGCGCATGGGTGATCAGTGCGGTATCAACCGGCGCCCAGGGATCGATGTAGAAATTGCCTTCCCGGCAGAACAGACCGCGGGAAGTGACGGTGACCAGATCGTCTGCCACGGCGCATTCTGGCACACTCCGGCGCGCTTGCGGCGCGCCTGCCGGGAAAGCATTCCAGCGCCGCGTCGTGCCGCGCTCAGCGATCCGGCGGCGGTGCGCGCTCCTGCAGGAATTCCTTGAGAATCCCGGCGGTATGGCTCTTCGCAGACTTGCGCGCCACCACTTCCGGCGGCCCCTGCGCCACGACCTGCCCACCACCGCTGCCACCCTCGGGGCCCAGGTCCACGATCCAGTCCGCTTCCGCCATCACGTCCAGGTTGTGCTCGATCACCACCACGGTGTTGCCGGCATTCACCAGCCGGTGCAGCACGCGGATGAGCTTTTCGACATCGGCCATGTGCAGTCCGACGGTGGGCTCATCCAGCACATATAGCGTGTGCAACCCCTCGCGCTCGGCGATGTCGAGGCCGACGAGGTCGGTGCGCACCTTGGCGAGTTCGGTCACCAGCTTGATGCGCTGGCTCTCGCCGCCCGACAGCGTGGGGCTCTGCTGGCCGAGCGTGAGATAGCCCAGGCCCACTTCCTCGAGCAGCTTCAGCGCATGATGGATGCTGCCGAAGGCTGCGAAGAACTCCACGGCGTCGTCGATGCTCATGTTGAGCACGTCACCGATGCTCTTGTCCTTGAACAGGATGGAGAGCGTCTCGGCATTGAAGCGCCGCCCGCCGCACACATCGCACAGCACGCGCACGTCGGGCAGGAAATTCATCTCGATGCGCTTCACGCCCTGGCCTTCGCAGGCCTCGCAGCGCCCGCCCGCGGTGTTGAAGGAGAAGCGGCTGGCGGTGTAGCCGCGCAGGCGGGCCTCGCTGGTGTCGGCGAACACGCGGCGGATGTTGTCCCAGAAGCCGATGTAGGTGGCGGGGCAGGAGCGCGGCGTGCGGCCGATGGGGGTCTGGTCGACTTCCAGAACCCGGGTGACTCGCTGCCAGCCCTCGATCCGCTCGCATCCGATCAGCTCGGGAGCGGACTTGCGGCCTTGCTTGCTCACCAGCGCCTGCAGGTTGGCGAGCAGCACATCGCGCGCCAGCGAGGACTTGCCCGATCCGGAGACGCCGGTGATGACGCTAAGCCGGCGCAGCGGGATGCGCGCATCCACCTTGCGCAGGTTGTGCAGGCTCGCCCCGCTGATCTCGATGCAGGGCGTGTCGGGCTTCACCGGCCGGCGCGGCGCGAGCGGATGCTGCAGCGGTTGCGACAGGAACCTGCCGGTGAGCGAGTCCGGCAGCCGCGCCAGCTCCGCCGCCGTCCCCTGCGCCACCACGCGTCCGCCGCGCGTGCCCGCGCCGGGGCCGAGGTCCAACACATGGTCGGCGCGGCGGATGGTGTCCTCGTCGTGCTCCACCACCACCAGCGTGTTGCCCTTGGCGCGCAGGCGCTCGAGCGTGTCCAAGAGCACGCGGTTGTCGCGTGGATGCAGCCCGATGGTGGGCTCATCCAGCACGTAGCACACGCCCTGCAGGTTGGAGCCGAGTTGTGCGGCCAGCCGGATGCGCTGCGCCTCGCCGCCCGACAGCGTGGGCGCCGAGCGATTGAGCTGCAGATACCCGAGGCCCACATCGCAGAGGAAGGCGGTCCGTGACTGCAATTCGCTCAGGATGTCGCGCGCAATCTCGACTTCGCGTCCCGCGAGCTTCAAGTGCTCCATTTGCTTCGCAAAGGTCTCCACGGGCAGCCCCGTGAGCTGGGAGATCGACTGGCCGCGGAAGCGCACGTGCCGTGCCACGGCATTCAGGCGCTCGCCCTGGCAGGCGCTGCAGGCCGTCGCATGTTCCGCGTCCGGCTCCATCCAGGAGGCTTCCTCGCCGGTCTGCTCCTCATCGAACCATTCCAGCTCCACGCCGGTGCCGAAGCATTCCTTGCACCAGCCATGCCTGGAGTTGAAGGAGAACAACCGCGGGTCGAGTTCCGGGAAGCCGGTGCCGCAGCGCGGGCAGGCGCGCTTGGTCGAGAACACCGCGGGCGTGGCGTCCGCCGCGCCCTTGGACTTCGATGCCGCTTCGGGCAGGATCTTCAGCACGCCCTTGCCATGCTGGAGCGCGGTGTCCAGCGCCGTCCGCAGTTCGCTCTCGGCGCGCGCTTCCACGCGCAGGCCGAGCACGGGCAGATCAATGTCGTGTTCCTTGAAGCGGTCCAGGCGCGGCCACCTGGTCGTGGGCAGCAGCGTGCCGTCCACGCGCAGGTGCGTGAAGCCCTTGTTCTTAGCCCAGCGCGCGAGGTCGGTGTACAAGCCCTTGCGGCTGACGATCAGCGGCGCAAGGACGGTCACGTTCTTGCCGCGGAAGTCCTTGAGCACGCGGGCCGCGATGGCCTGCGCCGACTGCGGTTCGATGGGCACATCGCAGCTGGGGCAGTGCTGCACCCCGAGCTTCACGTACAACAGGCGCAGGAAGTGATACAGCTCGGTGAGCGTGGCCACCGTGCTCTTGCGGCCGCCGCGGCTGGTGCGCTGTTCGATGGCCACGGTGGGCGGTATGCCGAAGATGGCATCCACGTCGGGTCGCGAGGCAGGTTGCACGAACTGCCGCGCATACGCATTCAGGGACTCGAGATACCGCCGCTGGCCTTCCGCGAACAGGATGTCGAAGGCCAGCGTGCTCTTGCCGCTGCCGGACACGCCCGTCACCACGGTGAAGCGATTGCGGCCGAGGTTCACGTCCACGTCCTTCAGGTTGTGCTCGCGTGCGCCGCGGATTTCGATGGCATTGGACGCGGCCGGCGAGGTTGCCGACGGTGCGCGCTTCGCGGCCGCCTGCCAGTCGCCCGGCGTGTCCTGCACGCCCTGGTCGTGGTGCTGCGCATGCTTCAGTGCCGCGCCGGTGTAGGAGCGCGGTTCGCGCATGACCTGGACCGGCGTGCCCGTGCACAGCACCTCGCCGCCGGCCGCGCCACCCTCGGGTCCCAGGTCGATGATCCAGTCCGCCGCGCCAATCACATCCAGGTTGTGCTCGATCACCAGCAGCGAGTGGCCGGCATCGATCAGGCGCCGGAACGATGTCAGGAGCTTGGCGACATCGTCGAAATGCAGGCCGGTGGTGGGCTCGTCGAACAGGAACAGCGAGCCGCGTGCGCGGCTGGCGCCGCGGCTCACGGCGAGTTCGCGCGTGGCATTGTCGGCCAGGTGGCCGGCCAGCTTCAGGCGCTGCGCCTCGCCGCCGGACAGCGTGGGCACCGGCTGGCCGAGGCGCAGGTAGTCGAGTCCGACGTCCGCGAGCGGTGCGAGCCGCAGGCAGACTTCCGCATCGTCCTTGAAGTAGGCCAGGGCCTCCGAGACGGTGAGCTCCAGCACATCGGCGATGCTCTTCTCGCCCCCATTGGCGCGCGAGAGCTTGCATTCCAGCACCTCGCTGCGGAAACGCCGGCCATTGCAATCCGGGCAGCGCAGGTACACATCCGACAGGAACTGCATTTCGACGTGCTCGAAGCCGTTGCCGCCGCACGCGGGGCAGCGGCCATTGCCGGCATTGAAACTGAAGGTGCCGGCGGTGTACTTGCGCTCGCGGCTCTCGGGGAGCTTGGCGAACAGCGCGCGAATGGCATCGAACGCGCCCACGTAACTCGCCGGGTTGGAGCGGGTGGTGCGGCCGATGGGGCTCTGGTCCACCATGACCACCGCATCCACCTGCTCGGCGCCGTGCAGGGCGTCCATTGCGCCCGGGCCTTCGGTGGGCTTGCCCTTGGCGCGCAACAGCGCCGCGTACAGTACATCGTGCACCAGGGTGGACTTGCCCGAGCCGGACACGCCCGTGATGCACACCAGGCGGTTCAGCGGGAAGTCCACGTTCACGTTCTTGAGGTTGTGCTCGCGCGCGCCGCGCAATTGCAGGAAGGCCGTGGGTGCGGGCTTGGCGGCCTGCGGCGCGTGCGTGCGCTTGCGGCCGCTGAGGTAGTCGGCGGTGAGCGAGTCGGCACGCAGGATGCCGGCGGCCGGACCTTCGTACACGATCCGTCCGCCGTGCTCGCCCGGGCCCGGGCCCACGTCGATGATGCGATCCGCCGCGCGCATCACATGCGGATCGTGCTCCACCACCACCAGCGTGTTGCCGGCATCGCGCAGCCGCTGCATCACGCCCACGATCCGGTCGACGTCTCTTGCATGCAGCCCGATGGATGGTTCGTCCAACACGAACAAGGTATTCACCAGCGACGTGCCGAGCGCGGTGGTGAGATTGATGCGCTGCACCTCGCCGCCGGAGAGCGTGCGCGACTGGCGGTCGAGCGTGAGATACGCAAGGCCCACGTCCGCGAGATACTTCAGGCGCGTGCGGATTTCGCCCAGCACCAGTTCGGCCGCATCGTCCAGCGGCGCGGGCAGTTCGAGCTCCTCGAATACCGCCCGCGTGCGCTCCAGCGAAAGCAGCATGACCTCGCGGATGTTGTAGCCGGGCAGGCGCCGCTCACCCGCGGGCGGCGCGCGGCCGATGCGCCAAAGGAGCGCGTCCGGCTTCAGGCGCGCGCCATCGCAGGCGGGACACTCGGTATACGAGCGGTAGCGAGACAGCAGCACCCGGATGTGCATCTTGTACGCCTTGGTCTCGAGCCAGGCGAAGAAGCGTTTCGCGCCATACCAGACCTTCTTCGTCCACTCGCCCTCGCCATCGAGGACCCACGCGCGCTGCGCGTCGGTGAGATCCCGCCACGGCGTGTCCACGGGAATGCCGCGCTTGCGCGCGAACTTCATCAGGTCGTCCTGGCATTCCTTGTACGACTCGCTCTGCCAGGTCTTGATCGCGCCCTCGCGCAGCGACTTCGATGCGTCCGGAATGACGAGATGCCAATCCACGCCGATGATGCGGCCGAAGCCGCGGCAGGTCTCGCAGGCGCCCAGCGGCGAATTGAAACTGAAGGTGCTGGGGTTGGGCTCCTGGTAGTGGATGTCGCATTCGGCGCAATGCAGGTCGGAGGAGAAGCGCCACGGCGCGCCGGCCTTGCCTTCCTCATCCAGCGGATACACGTCCACGCGACCCTGGCCGACGCGCATGGCCGCCTCCAGGCTTTCCGACGCGCGCGCCGGGTCGACGCTGCTCCAGCGCACCCGGTCCTGGATGACGATGAGCTTCTTCGCGCTGCGTTCATGGATGCGCGTGTAGCCCTGACGCTCGAGCAGGGCCTTGACCTCGGCTTCCTTGAAATTCGCCGGAATGGGAATGGGGAAGGTGATCAACAGGCGCGGATCGGACAGCGCGGTGCTGCGCTCGCCGATGGCACGGGCGATGCTTTCCGCTGTGTCGCGGTGCACCGGCCGTCCGCAGCCGCGGCAATACAATTGCGAGGCGCGCGCGAACAGCAGTTTCAGGTGGTCGTTCAACTCGGTCATCGTGCCCACGGTGGAGCGCGAGGTGCGGACCGGATTGTTCTGGTCGATGGCGATGCTGGGTGGAATGCCCTCGATGCGATCCACCTGCGGCTTGTCCATGCGGTCCAGGAATTGGCGCGCATAGGGCGAGAACGTCTCCACGTAGCGCCGCTGGCCCTCGGCATACAACGTGTCGAACACGAGCGAGGACTTGCCCGAACCGCTCACGCCGGTGACGACGATGAGTTCGCGCAGCGGCAGGTCGAGGTTCAGGTTTTTGAGGTTGTTCTGACGGGCGCCGCGGATCCGGATCGCTTCCGGGCGGCGGGAATCAAACGGTGGCATGTGCTCATGGTAGAGCAATCGCGCCGGTCGTGGCGCATCGTTTTCAGGAGTCGCTGTTGCGGGGGCAGTCCATGCTGCGGCAGCCGATGTTTCCGCGGAAAAGGCGGCCCGAAGAGCGGGCCGCCCACGATGCGGACGATCAGACCGGGTCGTCGATGGATGTCGCCAGCGGCGTGAACAGCTTGGGGCCGCCTTCCGTCATGTACCAGCAATCCTCCAAGCGGATGCCGAATTCGCCGGGAATGTAGATGCCGGGCTCGTCGGAGAAGCACATGCCGGGCTGCAGGGGGGTGGAGTCGCTGCGCACGAGATAGGGTGGTTCGTGCCCGTCCATGCCGATGCCGTGACCGGTGCGATGCGAGGTGCCGGGCAGGCGATAGTCCTTGCTCCAGCCCTTGCCTTCATAGTAGGCGCGCACCGCGCGGTCGATGTCGCCGGTCGGGACTCCCACCTTGGCCGTCTCGAGCGCGATTTCCTGCCCGCGCTTCACCGTATCCCAGATCTCCCGTTGCCGCGCCGAGGGCTTGCCGAAGATCCAGCTGCGCGAGATGTCCGACTCGTAGCCGTGCACGCTGCAGCCCGAGTCCACCAACACCACCGAGCCCGCATGCAGGGATTGCGGCTTGGATGAGCCGTGCGGAAAGGCGCTGGCCTCGTTCAGCAGCACCAGCGAGAACGCGTCTGAGCCGCCCAGCGTGGTGATGGCCTCGTTCAGCAGTTTCATGATGTCGCCGCTGGTCATGCCGGCGCGCAGCGATGCGTGCACATGACGGATGGCGGCGAGGGTGACATCGTTCGCCACCTGCATGAGCGCGAGCTCCGCGGGCGACTTGATGATGCGGCAGGCGCGCACCAGCTCATCGCCCGACATTACCCCGGCGCCGGCGCCCAGCGCCTGGAGGGTGCGGTCGATGATGAAGTGCCGCACCGTGCCTTCCACCGCGAAGCGGCCATCGGCCGTGCGGCGCTCGCGCAGCGCCTCGGCGAGCAGGGTGAAGGGGCTTTCGTCCTCCTGCCAGGGCTTGACCTCCGCCGGCACCTGCAGCGATTCGCGGATCGAAGGCTCCTCGAAGAACGGTGTGACCACCACCACCTTGCCATCGGCGCCGATCACCGCCGCGGTGGTGCGCTCCGAGCGCCACCAGTGGATGCCGGTGAAATACTGCAGCGAGGAGCCCGCTTCGATCAGGATGGCGGGCACCTGGCGCTCCTGCATGAGCGCCCCGAGCTTCGCGATGCGTCGTTCGTATTCGGCCGGGGTGATGGGCTTCGCGCCGCCGGTCACGGACTTCAACGCGGGCGCGCGCGCCGTGCGCGCGTGGGATGCCGCGGAGGCACCGAGGCCGCCCGCCACCGCGGCGCCGGCCGCCGCTGCCGCGAAGAAATGCCGCCTGGAAAATTTGTTCATCATGACGTCCTCGGTTGGATCGCGGTGCGCGGGAAGCAGCGGATTATTGGGCAGGGGCAGCCGCACCGCAACTACGTGCCTTTGGCTATACTGCCGGCACCCTGGGAGGCTTGATCGTGTCGACGCTGAAATCGTTTATCGCCAATGTGCCGGACTTTCCCCAGCCCGGCATCCTGTTCCGGGACATCTCGCCGCTCCTGCGCGATCACTTCGATGCCACCTTGGATGCCCTGGATACGCTGTTGACGCCGCCGCAGTGGCAGTCGATCGATGCCATTGCCGGCATCGAATCTCGCGGCTTCATTCTCGGTGCGGCGCTCGCCGCGCGCCGCGGCAAGGGCTTCGTGCTGGTGCGCAAGCAGGGCAAGCTCCCGCCGCCGGTGGTGGACGTTCCCTACGCCCTGGAGTACGGCACCGGCGTCCTCGAGATGCAGCCGGGACGCGGGCGCTTGCTGTTGGTCGATGATGTGCTGGCCACGGGCGGCACGCTCACGGCGGCCGCCGAGCTGTGCGCGCGCGCCGGATACGATGTGCAGGCGCTGATGGTGCTCATCGACCTGCGATTGGTGGCGGGGTATGCCTGGCGCGGCCTGCGGGCGCGCGCTGCCATCGAGTATTGAGCATGCCGGTGTTGCCGCGGGTCCTCGTGGTCATGGCGCTGCCGACCGAGTCCGACGGCGTGTTCGAAGCGGCGGGCGTGCCGGTGTCGTATTGCGGGATCGGCAAGGTGAACGCGGCCATCGTGTTGATGCGCGAACTGGCGCGCTATCGCAGCGCCGGTGAAGCGCCACCCCTGGTCTTCAACGCAGGTTCGGCCGGCAGCCGCTCGCTGCCCACCGGGAGCCTCGTCGCCTGTCACGAATTCGTGCAGCGTGACATGGACGTGAGCGGCCTGGGCTTCGCCGTGGGCGTGACTCCCTTCGAGGATGTCCCGGTGAAGCTCGAGTTCCCGGTTGTCTTTCCCGACCTGCCCGCGGGCACCTGCGGCAGTGGTGATTCCTTCGCCACGGGGGAGGCCGCCGTGCCCTGCACCGTGGTCGACATGGAGGGCTACGCGCTCGCCAAGGTCTGCTGGCTGGAAAAAATATCGTTCGCATGCGTAAAATACGTTACCGATGGCGCCGATCACGCCGCCGCCGGCGATTGGCAGCGCAATGCGCACCGGGCGGCCGAGGATTTCCTGCGGCTGTACCGGCGGCTCGCGCAGCGGGGCGGTTGACGCGGCCGGCTGCGCCGCGGCGGTTCGCTGCCTCCTGCGATTCATTGAACGAGAGCCAACCGCCATGACCCCTACCACCGATTCAGTCCCCGGCCCGTCCACCGACCTCCCCGCCACGGCCGGTCCCGGGCCCGAAGCGCTGGTCGCGGCCGCCTGGCGGCGTTATCACGAGGCGGCCGCCGGGCTCATGCGCGAAATCGAAGCATCCGAGCAGTTCCGCACGGTGCCGGAGCAGCGCCCCAAGGCGTACCACGCCATGATGGAATCCCTGGCGATGGCCTACAATTTTGCCGTCGGCCCGCGGCTGCGCCGGCCGCGCATCCACCACAACACCGCCTGGCAGACCGACATGTACACGCTCGGCGGCAACGGGCCGGACTTCGACTATCGCACCATCTTCCTGGACGGCAAGCAGAGCTACCGCCTCACAGGCAACCTGCGCGACAGCCGCCTCGTCCTCGGCCAGCTTTCCGGAGGCCTGCCTGGCACCGCCGACGAGAAGGCGGCGCGCAACTACGACTTTTCCAAGTTCCGGATCGGCGCCGACGGCTCGTTCGAGATCTTCATCAGCGCGACGCCCCACGAGGGAAATTGGATCGAGCTCGACCCGGCGGCGGACTACCAGTGGATCCTGTTCCGTCCCACCGTCGATACGTTCGATTCGCGTCCGGCCGAATTCCACATCGAGCAACTGACGCCGGAGGACGAGTCGCGCCGCCGCGCGGAGGAATTCGATCCCGCGGCCATCGCCAGGCGCATCGATTTCGCCACCGGCTTCCTGCGCTACATGATCCGCGATTGGACGCTGGCGTTCTATCCGCGCACCATGCGCAACGCGGGCGGCCCCAACCGCCTGTTTCGCATCGGCACGGAGATATCGGGCGAGGTCGGCAGCCCCACCGCCGAATACGTGATGGGCACCTTCGCGCTCGCCGGGGACGAGTGCCTGTTGCTGGAATTGGCGGATGAGCCCCAGGGAGTCTATTGGGGCGTGCAGGTATTCGATGTCTGGTTGCGCTCGATCGATTTCCGCAATCGCCAGTCTTCGCTGAACAGCCATCAGATCGCGCGCGACGCCGATGGACGCATCCGCCTGGTCGTGGCATCCAGCGACCCTGGCATCGCGAATTGGCTCGATACCGACGGCTTCGAAAAGGGCCAGCTGCTGCTGCGCAACTATCGCACCAGCCGTCCGTCCAGCGTCGAATGCCGGGTGGTGAAGCTGGCCGACTTGGGGAGCCATTTGCCGCAGTCGACCCAGCGCATCTCACCGGCCGAACGCGAGCAGATGATGGAGCGGCGGCGCGCAGCCTACCTGCGTCGCCACGGCGAGTAGCGGCGCGCGGCGCGTCAGTTCGGCTTCGCGTTGAAGCGTTCCGCACTCCGATCGGTGATAAGGACTTTCCCCGATCTGCTTGCCGGCAATTCCGCAAGCCATCGATGCGCGTCGAGGCGGCGAGCCGCGATAGAATGATCAACAGGGCCACGAGGTCCGACAGTCACCGGGAATTACCTGCGAGAGGAGCCGATCATGCCGCGATCGATCAACTGGATGATGAGCGCTTTGCTTGCCACGCTTGCCGTCGCCGGCACCGCCCGCGCGGTGACGCCGGATGTCATCGCCGCGAAGTCCGGCTGCATGGCCTGCCACGGCGTCGACAAGAAGATGATGGGACCGTCGTATCACGATATCGCCGCCAAGTACGAAGGCGATGCCAAGGCACCGGCCGCATTGGCGGCCAAGGTGCGCGGTGGCGGGACCGGCGTGTGGGGCAAGATGAAAATGTTGCCCATCGATGCCAAGAAGATCAGCGACGCCGACCTCGACGCCGTGATCGCCTGGATCCTCAAGCAATAATGCCGGCGCTGTGACTCAGCCGGCGGGCGGAGCGTGTCGCAGCCCGCCGCGCTCGAACGCCATGCCGGCCTTCGCCAGCACGGTGAACACCAGCGCGCACAGCGCCCAGATGCCGGCGGCCACGCCCAGTTCCACGGCGGTCGGCGTGTACTCGAACACCTCGCCCAAGGGCGTGGGAATGAAGCCGGGCACGATGGTGCCCATGCCTTTCTCCAGCCAGATGCCGATGAATGCGAGCACGCAGGCCAGGTTCAACAGGCGCCCCTGCGTGCGCAGCCGGCGCAGCGACAGGATCACCACCGCCACCAGGTTCAAGGCCAGCGCGCTCCAGATGTAGGATCGCAGGTTGCCGAGTCCGTGCAGCCCGAAATACAGGTAGCGCAGCGAGGCCGAGTGCGCCCCTTCGTTGTAGAAGTCGGTGAACAGCTCCGCGCCGACGAAGAAGATGCTGATCTGCAGCGCCGTGCCCATGATCAGCGCGAGCGTGTCGATCACGCTCTGGCTGACGGGAAAATCAGCCACGCGCCGCAGGGCCTTCAACACCAGGATGATCAGCGCGGGCCCGGACACGAAGGCCGTTGCGATGAAGCGTGGCGCCAGCAGCGCGATGTTCCAGAACGGCCGCGCCGAATTGGCGGAAAACAGGAAGGCCGTGACCGTGTGGATGGAAATGGCCCACAGGATGGCGAGCAACACCCACGGCAGGTAGGCGCGCGTATTGGGCTCGCGGCCGCGGTAGTGGCAATACAGCAGATACATCGGAATGGCGATGTTGAGCAGCAGGTAGCCGCTCAGGACCACCACGTCCCAGGCCAGCATGGACACCGGCCAATTGAAGCGGCCGAGCACCGGAATCATGTGCCACACGCGGTCCGGCCGGCCGAGATCCACGATCACGAAGGTCATGGCGCCGATCACGGCCGCCACGGCCAGGCCCTCGCCCATCAGCACCACCGACTTGATGTCCTGGCGGTGATGAACGTAGGCCGGAATCACCAGCAGCACCGCAGCCGCGGCAATGCCGACGAGGAAGGCGAAGTTCGAGATGTAGAAGCCCCAGGAAACCTGGTCGCTCAGGCCGGTGACCACCAGGCCGTTCATGAGCTGCAGGCCGTAGCAATACGAGCCGAGTGCGATGACGGCGAGCAGGCTCATCACCCACAGCCAGTAGGCGCGGCTGCCGCGCAGCATGGCGCGGATTCCGTCGATCAAGAAGTGCAGGAATGGCATGGGTGCGTGCACTCAGTCCGTGTAGTACCAGAACTTGGGCTCGGTTCCGAGCTCTTCCTTCAGGCGGAACACTTTCTTGTTGGCCAGGATGTAGCGGATCTCGCTGTTCGGATCCATGAGGTTGCCGAACACCCGCGCGCCGGTGGGGCAGGCTTCCTGGCAGGCCGGCTGCAGCCCTTTTCGCGTGCGTTGCGTGCAGAAGTGGCATTTCTCCACTACGCCGCGCGGCCGCGGGCGGTTGCCGAGGTAATTGGTCACCGGGTTGACCTCGGCGGCCGGGATCTTCGGTTCCGTCCAATTGAAGTGCCGCGCCCAGTAGGGGCAGGCGGTCATGCAATAGCGGCAGCCGATGCACCAGTCGTAGTCGATGACGACGATGCCATCCTTTTCCTTCCACGTCGCCTGCACCGGGCAGGCCTTCACGCAGGGCGGGTTCTCACACTGCATGCATTGCACCGGCATGAAGAACTTGCCCTTCACCGGCACGGTCGCCGGATCGTAGTAGTGCTCGGCGTTCTCCAGGTTCGCCGTGCCGTTGTCCATCTCCAGCACACGGATGTACTGCACCTGCGAGTCGCGGCCCTGGTTGTTCTCGCGGATGCAGGCCTTCACGCAATCCCGATACCCCTGGCACTTGGAGATGTTCAGCGCGTAGCCGAACACCACGCCGGGAATGGGCTTGGTGTCCTCGCAGTGAATATCCACGCCGTAGGTGCGCTTGGCCTTGCGCTCGATGCGCGCCAGCGCGGCGCTGATCTCATCCGGCGTCATGCGCTGGTAATGATCCTGGAACAGCGTTCCCATCATGTCGCGCAGCGAGCTGCCTCCCCAGGCCGGCGCGGGGCCCGCGGGCGCTGGAGGTGCGGCCGTTGGCGTACCCGGCGGAGCCGCCGCCGCGCTGCCGGCGCCGCCTGCCGCCGCGCATCCGGCCGCGGCCGCCACGCCGCCGAGGAATTTGCGGCGCGCAGCTACGAACCGTTCATCGGCGTCGTTCATGGCCGCGCTCCCGGGTCTTGCGATGGTTGATCGAACACGGGCGCGGGCGCCTCGTGCCGCGTCGGCTGCATGGCCTTGAGCCCCACCCGCACCGGCGGCGGTGCGCTGGGCGCCCGCGGCTTCAAGGTCGGATCGTGCGGGTCATGGCAGAAGGTGCAGTTGTAGATGACGCGCTCGCCCTGCCAGTTCTTCACGCGCTTGCCATGGCCGCCGAAGAACCAATCCTTCTGGCGGTTGAAGTGGCATTGCCCGCACACGAGATAGGCCTGGTCGTATTCCACGGGCTGATCGGCGAGCGTGTGCAGGCGGTCACGATCGTTCAGCTGGTGACAGGTAAGGCACCAGAAGCGGCCGTTGCCGTGCACGAGCGCCGCCGGGTGAGGCGCGGCAATGAGCTTGCGCGGCTGCGGATTGGGCTTCATCGCCGAGTGGCAGTTGCTGCAGGGATAGAAGGTGAGTTGATCCACGCGCGGCACCACGCTGAAGGGCGGCACGCCGGGATAGCCGGCAAACACCTTGGGTTCGATCGGCACAGGCATCTCGAAGGGAACGTTCTCGCGCAAGGGCCGCAACAAGGTGGCCGGGGCGCGCGGGAACGCCGCGTCAGGCGATCCGGCCGATGCGGGTGGCGTCACGGCCGGCGCCGCGGCAGCCGGTGGCGAAGCCGCTGCCGGCGCTTCTGCCGGTGCCGCATCGACGGCGCCGACCAGGAACACGAAGCCGGCGATGCTCGCCAGCCACCGGGTGCCATGCCCGCCGACTCGTTGGAATCCACCGCCCATGGTCGCGTATCTGATCATCGCCCGACCAGCGCAGCAATGTGGAAACCCGCGCAGGGACTGCGGCGAACCGCATACGAGACGCATACTCGGTACGCGCGTGCAGGTTCGCCTAGCTGCGCGCGTACAGGTGATGCGCGCGCCTTTCGAAGGCGTCCACGATGTCCTGCACGGAAGCCGACAGCGCCGCGCCGAGCGCGATCTGCTGGAGCGCGGAGCGCATGTCGATGTGCGCGGACAAGCCCAGGCGGGCGTGGCCGGCGTCCGCATCGGTGACGAGAAAGCACAAGGCGAAGTGACGATACATCGGATCGTGGGAGGCCACGTCGATGCGCTGCGGCCGCAGCAGCGTCGCCGTGGTCTCGAATGTCAGGTGCAGTGCGCCGATGCCTAACGTCTGCTGCACACGCAGCGTGCTCCCCTGGCGCGAGAGAATGCGCGCCGCCTGCCAACCGCGCAGGAAGCGCGGATAACTCTCGATATCCGCGGCGAGATCGAACAGCTGTTCGCGGCTGTAGGGGAGAGGCCTGCCTGAGCGGGTGATGTGCATGCGATGAGATGCGCGCTGCGCCTTGTAAACGCAAGGATTTTGACTGCCCGACCCTGGGCAAGGCGTGGACGCGGGTCGTGCGCCAAAGTATGCAGCGTACCCGGCAGGGCGGCATCCGGACTTGTACGGGATCGCGCCGGGGGCGGCGGGCATGAGCGTGGCAAGCTCCCTGCCGAGCCGGTGTGCGCTACCATCGCGGTTCCCCATCCTCATCGGAGCCGGTGATGCAGCGATTTCTCGTCCTGACCATGGCCTTGGCCGCGTGCGTTGCCGCGCAGGCTTCCCCGCCGCGCGACACGCCGGCCGGCGAGCAGCGATTTCGTGACCTTTACCAGGAGTTGGTGGAGACCAACACCACGCCGGCGCATGGCAGCTGCACGCTGGCGGCCGAAAAGATGGCGGCGCGGCTGCGCGCCGCCGGGATCCCCGACAGCGACCTGCATCCGTTTTCCACGCCGGAGTACCCGCGCGATGGCGGACTGGTGGTCGTCTACCCTGGCCGCAATCCCGCGCTCAAGGCCATCCTGCTGCTGGCGCACATCGACGTGGTGGAGGCGAAGCGCGAGGACTGGACGCGTGATCCTTTCAAGCTGGTGGAAGAGAACGGTTCGTTTTATGCGCGCGGGGCCATCGACGACAAGGCCGAGGCCGCGATCTGGGTGGACCTCCTGATCCGCTATCGCCAGGAGCACTATAAGCCCAAGCGCACGCTCAAGGTGGCATTGACCTGCGGCGAGGAAGTGGGGCCGTTCAATGGCGCCGAATGGCTGACCCAGAACCGCCGCGACCTCATCGATGCAGCGTTCGCGCTCAACGAGGGGGCGCAGGGGGAGCTCGATGCCAACGGCGTGCGCGTGTCGCACAACATCGAGGCCGGGCAGAAAACCTCGGTGAACTACCGCCTGGAGGTGACCAATCCGGGGGGCCACAGCTCGCGGCCGGTGAAGGACAACGCCATCAACCGCCTGGCGGCGGCGCTCGGCCGCATCGCGGACTATGAATTCCCCGTGCAGTTCAATGACGCCAACCGCGCCTACTTCACCGGCATGGCAGGTATCCAGGCGGCGCGCGGGCAGAAGGACATCGCCGCTGCGATGCGCGCATTCCTGCGCGATCCCGGCGATGCGCAGGCGCTCGCGCTGGTCACCTCGAAGGACCCGAGCTGGAATGCGACGCTGCGCACCACCTGCATCGCCACGCTCCTGGACGCGGGCCACTCCCCCAATGCCTTGCCGCAGCGGGCGCGCGCCAACATCAATTGCCGCATCTTCCCCGGCACGCCGCCCGACGATGTGCGCGCCAGGCTCGAGCAATTGGTGGCCGACCCGAAGGTGAGCGTGACCACCCTCGATGCCCGGCCCGCGCCGCCGCCACCGCCGCCGCTCACGCGCGAGATCCTGGGACCCATCGAGAAATTGACGCAGGAGTTCTGGCCTGGCGTGCCGGTGTTGCCCATCATGCAGCCCTGGGCCACCGACGGCATATTCACCAACGCGGCCGGCATTCCCACCTACGGCGTGGCGCCGGTGTTCGTCGGCCCGGATCTCGGGAATGTGCATGGTTTGAACGAGTACATCGGGGTGCGGTCGCTGTACGAGGGACGTGAGTTCCTGCACCGCCTCGTGAGGATGTACGCAGAGCAGTAGCGCCGATGAAATTGATATCGCGACTATTCAAGAACGAGCAACCTGCGGCCGTGGCGGCCCCTGCGGTCGATGACGCGGCGGCCCTGAGAGCCGCCGATGCGCAAAGCTGGGTGCATGTGGCGCAGTCACCCGAAGGCGCCGAGCGCGCGGCGGCGGCCGTTGCCGAATTGCCGGATGGCACGCTGCTGCGCCAATTGTGCGGCATTGCCGCCGGTTCACCCGGCAACGTGCCTGCGCCGTTGTTGCGGGCCGCCCAGGCACGGCTCGCCGCCCTGATCGACACGGGCGGCGTCGCCGCGGCAGACTTGCGGCGCGACTCGCTGGATCCTGCGGCGCCGCTGTGCGTAATCGCACTGTGCAAGGATGCGGATCTGCTGGGCCGCTCGATCGCGGCCATCGAGGACCTCGACGAAGTGGCACGCCTGGCCGCCAACAGTCCCTCGAGCCGCGTGCGCCAACTCGCGGCGGAGCGCATCGCGGCGTCCGTCGATGATGCCGCGATGCTGCACGAGCTGGTGCGGCAGGTGCGCGCCAGCGACAAGTCCGTGTACAAGATCCTCAAGCACAAGATCGATGCATTGAACGCACAGCAGCGCGCGGCGGCTGAGCTGGCGGCCGAGGCCGCCGCGGTCTGTGCGTCGCTCGAACGCCACGCGCAGCGTACGCCGGATGCCCATTACGCCTCCACGCTCGAGCATTTCCTCGGGCGTTGGCGCGCCTTGCAGGCAGCGCCGGATGCGGACCTCGAACAGCGCGTCCGTCACGCCGAAGCGCGCTGCCGGGAGGTCATCGCGGAACAACAGCGCCTGGCCGGGCAGCGCGAAGCCGAGCGTGCGGCACAGCTTGCGGCGCAGGAGGCGCGCGAGCAGGAACGGCGCGCGGCGGCTGAAGCGCAGGCGCGGGAGGCTGCCGCTGCAGCCGAGCAGCAGCGGGAAGAAGATGCGCGGCGCGAAGCCGAGGCGCAGGCGGCCGCGGAGGCCCAGGCCGCGGTCGAACACAGCCTGCGCCAACTCGGTGGCCTGATCCGCAAGGCAAGTGCCGCGCTGGGCGAGGGCAATACCCAGGCGGCGGCCGGCATCAAACGCGCCATCGAGGAAAAACTCGCCGCGGCGCCCCCGCTCCCGGTGCACCTGGCGCGCAGCCTTGCGCATTTGGATGAAAAGCTGAACGAGTTGCGGCAGTGGAAGGACTTCGCCGTCGCGCCCAAGCGCGCCGAACTCATCGCTGACATGGAAGGATTGATCGGGTCCACCGAAGAGCCCGCTGCCCTGGCCGAGCGCATCAAGGCGTTGCAGCAGGAATGGAAGACGGTGAGCAAGGGCATCGTGGTCGATCCGCCCGAGGACTGGGAGCGCTTTCATCGCGCCTCGCAGGCCGCTTACCAGCCGTGCAAGGAGTACTTCGAGGCGCAGGCGCAGCAGCGCGCGCGGCACCTGGAGCAGCGTCAGGCGCTGCTGCGGCGGGTGGAGGCCTTCGAATCATCGCAGGATTGGAACGCTCCAGACTTCGGCCTGTTGGCGCGCGTGTTGCGCGAGGCGCCGCTCGAATGGCGCCGGCACTTTCCGGTGGAACGCGAGGCCGGGCGGGCCGTGCAGAAGGCATTCGATGCGGCGCTGGCGCGCTTGCAGGCGCACCTGGATACCTGGCACCAGGCGAATGTCGCCGCCAAGGAAGCCTTGATCAAGCGCGCGCAGGGATTGTCGATGCTCGAGGGACGCGACGCCGTGGAGGGTGTGAAACGCCTGCAGGCGGAGTGGAAGGAGACGGGGAGCGCGCCGCGCGAGCGCGAGCAATCCCTGTGGCGCGAGTTCCGCGCCGCCTGCGATGCCGTTTTCGAAAAGCGCCAGCAGGCGCACACCGAGCACATGGCGGGTTTGGAATCGGCCCGGCAGCAGTGTCTTGCGCTGTGCGCGGAAGTCGAAACCGCCGCCGCCCTGTCGGGGGCGGAACTGGCGCAGGCCGTCAAGAAGCTCCCCGAATGGCGCGCAGCATTTGCGGCGCTGGGGGAGTTGCCGCGTGCCGATGAGCGCAGCTTGAACCAGCGTTTCGAGGCCGCGCTGTCGCGCTGCGAAGCGGCGCTGGTGCAGCAACGCGAGCGCGATGTCTCCGAGGCCTTCGCCCGCATGTTCGATGCGGCCCGTCATGTGTCCGCTTTGGCCCTGGCCGTCGCACACCAGGCGGGCGAGGAGGAGCGCGCCTCGTTGCGCCAGGCGGCGGAGTCGTTCATCGCCGGCGTCGTGCACTGGCCCAAGGGCGGCGCGCAGGCGGTGAAGGAGGCGCTCGCCAAGGCCGGCGCCGCCTCCGCCCAGGAAGTGGCTGCGGCCGCGCGCGCGCGGCGCCTGCTGTGCATCCGCGCCGAAATCCACGCCGACCTGTCCACCCCACCCGAGGATGAAACGCTGCGCCGCGAATATCAGGTGCAGCGCCTGATGCGCAACATGGGGCAGGGCGAGTCGGTGCAGGATCGTGATTGGGACGCGATGGCGCTGGAGTGGGTGCGCTGCGGGCCGGCATCGCCGGATCTATACGATGAGCTCCTGCCGCGCCTGTTGCGCTGCCGGCCAGCACCACCTGCGCCGCGCGCCGCGAGGCCGCGGCGCCCCGCCTGAAGCGCCGCGGCTAGTTCTTCAGCAACGCGGCCGCCAGCGCTGCCACGCCGCCGCGCATTGGATCGCATACCGGCAGGCGCAATTCGGCGCCGAGGACGCGCTGGTAATCAGCCCACTGCTGATCCGTCAAAGACGAGGAGTTGATGCTCAAGCCCAGGCAGCGGATCTTCTTGTTGGTGAGGCGCCCGGCGGCAAGATAGGCATCGATCACCGCCTGCAATGGCGGAATGGGGTAATCCGGATATTCCTCGATCGTGAGCCGTTCCGGCGCGTGGCACAGCACGATGGCATCGGGCTGCGAGCCATGCAGCAGGCCGAGGGTCACCGCGGCGTAGGCCGGGTGGAACAGCGACCCCTGTCCCTCGATCACATCCCAGTGCGAAGGATCATTGTCGGGCGAGAGCGCTTCGGCTGCGCCGGCGAGGAAATCCGCGACCAACGCATCCACGGCCACCCCTTCGCCCGCAATCATGATGCCGGTCTGGCCGGTGGCGCGGAACGTCGCGGCCACGCCGCGCTGCTGCAATTCGCGCGTCAGCGCGAGTGCGGTGTACTTCTTGCCCAGCGCACAATCGGTGCCCACCGTCAGCACGCGCATGCCGCTGCGCTTGCGGCCGCTCGCCACGGGAAAGCGCGGATTCATGTGCCGCACGTCCACCAGCCGAGCGCCGCTGCGTTGTGCCGCCGCGACGAGGCGCGGAAATTCGCCGAGGCGGGTGTGCATACCACTCACCACGTCCAGGCCCGCATCGAGCGCGGCTTCGAGATCGTCCTGCCAATGCGCGGGCAGCGAGCCGCCGGTGGGCGCCACGCCCACGATCAACGAGCCGGCGCCGCGGGCCGCGGCGGCCGCCGGGGCCAGCCGCTCGATGCCGAGCGAGACGCGCCCGTTGGCATGCGACCATTCGCCGATGACCTTTTCCCCGCACCAATCGCGCAGGCCGAAGGCAGTCTTGCAATCGGATTTCAGCTGGGCATCGCCCAAGTACAGAAGGTAGGGTTTGCGCAGTACGAGCATGCAATCGCCTCGGAAACAGGGAACACGAAGGGCGCACAGTATGCTTGATTCCGGTGCAGGCGCGGCCGCGGGACCCGGCGCCGGTTACATTTACGACATTTTCTGCCGCCGGCGGGACCTCTGGTCAACCATTCAGGTCCAATTCAGTTGAACCAGGTTACATTGGCGCCGCTGATGATTTTTAAGGTGAATCAATATGTTGAACAAACACCCCGCTCTTGCCCCGATGGCCGTCCGCTGGTTCGGCTGCCTCGCTCTGGCCTGGGCGGGCGCCGCCGCCGCGCAGGATGTCGACCCTCCGGGCCGGGTGGCCCGTGTCAATGCCATCGAAGGCCAGGCCTCGGTGCAGCTGGCCGGCGATACCTCGTGGACCACCGATGTCATCAACCGGCCGCTGACCACGGGTGACAAGGTGTGGGTGGATACGGCCTCCAGGGCCGAAATGCACGTCGGCTCCGCCGCGGTACGCATGGGCGCGCAGACCGGCGTGGAATGGTTGAACCTTTCCGACCAGGTCATGCAACTTCGCCTGTCGGCTGGCTCGGCCAGCATCCGCGTGCGCGACCTGCAGCGCGACGAGAGCGTCGAGGTCGATACACCGAATGTGTCCGTCGCCTTGTTGCAGCCGGGTGAATATCGGCTGGATGTGGATGACAACGGCGATGTCACCAGCGTGTCGGTGATCAGTGGTCGCGCCGAGGTCACCGCCCCGAACGACACCTGGCGCGTGGATCCGCGCGAACGTGCGGAATTCCGCGGCACCAGTCAGATCAGCGCCGATGTGGGCGACATCAACGGGCCCGATGCACTCGACCTGTGGGCCGAGCAACGCGATGCGCGCGAGGACCGCTCGGCTACCGCGCGCTATGTCTCGCGCGACGTGCCGGGCTACGCGGACCTGGACGACTACGGCACCTGGGACTCGGACCCCGAATACGGTCCGCTGTGGGCGCCGCGCGTGGCGATGGGGTGGGCGCCCTATCACTACGGTCATTGGGTTTGGATCTCGCCCTGGGGTTGGACCTGGGTGGACGAGGCACCGTGGGGCTTCGCGCCGTTTCACTATGGCCGCTGGGTGTATCACCGTGAGCGCTGGTGCTGGTCGCCCGGTCGCATGATGGGTCACCGGCCCGTGTATGCGCCGGCGCTGGTTGCCTGGGTGGGCGGCTCGCATTTCACGGTTGGTGTCTCCGTGGGCGGCGGTGGCGTGGGCTGGTTCCCGCTGGGCTACAACGAGGTGTACCGCCCGGCCTATCGGGTCAGCAACCACTACGTACGCAATGTGAACGTGACCAACACGTACATCACCAATACGACCATCATCAACAACACCACCATCATCAACAATGGGCGGCCCGATCGTGGCGGCCGGGAAGTGCATTGGGCCAATCAGCGCGTGCCGGGCGCCGTGGCGGCCGTGCCGCGCGATGCCTTCGTATCGGCGCGCCAGGTGAATCGCCACCTGTTGCCGGTGGATGCGCGCGCCGTGGCGGCGGCGGCCGCCGGCACCGCGGCCATCGCCATCGCGCCGACCGAACGCAGCCACATGCGTGATCGGGATGGGGGCGAGCGCTTCGGCAACAGGCCGGGAGTCGGCGCGCGTGCTGCCGCGCCGTCGCCCGCGGTGTTCGAGCGTCCCATCGTCACGCGCCGCGTGCCACCGCCGCAGGCGCCGTCGTTCGCGGCGCAGCGCCAGGCCGTGGTCGCCAACGGCGCCCGGCCCGTGCCCCTGCAGGAGATCAGCCGCTCGCGCAATTATTCGACGGTACCGGTGCGCATCGTGCGCCCGGCCGAGGCCGCGCGCCCGATCGAAGCGGCGCGGGGCCAACCTGGCCAGGCCATGCCGGAACGGCGAGTGGACGGCGCGCCCGGTGGGGTGCCTGACCGGCCCGCCCCGGGGCGCCGTGAATCCCCGTCGTCCGCGCCGCGCGCGGACCAGCCATCGGTGGCGCGTCCCGCGCCGACCCTGCGCACCGATCGTCCGCCCAGCGCACCGGTCCAACGCCCGGTCCCCGCCGACCGGCCGGGCAACGACGAGATGCGTGCGCGCCAGCAGGAGATCCTGCGGCAGCGGGCTGAACAGCAGCGCGACACCTCCAGCCAGGACGCCGCGCGCGAGTCGCAGATGCGCGCGCAGCAGCAGCGCGCAATGGAGCAGCGTGCCGAGCAGCAACGTGCCATGGAATCCCAGCGCGTGGAGCAGCAACGCCGCGAGCCGCCGCGCATGGAAGCCCCGCGCCGCGTGGATCCGCCACGCATGGAGGCCCCACGCCGCGTGGATCCGCCACGCATGGAGGCCCCACGCCGCGTGGATCCGCCACGCATGGAGGCCCCGCGACCGCAGCCGGCGCCGCAGGCTGCGCCCCAGGCGCCGCGTCGCGACCGCAACGAACGGGATCGCTGACCCGCGGCGCAATCCGCACGGCACGCTGCTCCGGGCTACAATCCGGGGCTTCACCGGAATGGTTGGGAGCGGCGTGCATGAGAAGAAACGTGGCCAGGGCTGGCATCGCGGCCGGCTTGACGATGAGCGCGTGTGGGCTGCAGATGTTCACGGCGGCGCGCGCTGCCGAGGTCGACGAGCCCAGTATCCCCTCGCTGCAAGCGGACTACGCCGCCGGGCGTATGAGCGTTCGGGCCACGGTTTCGCGATATCTGGGCAGGATCAGGCGCATCGATGCATCCGGTCCCGCTCTGCACGCCATCATCGAAACCAATCCCGATGCCTCCAGCATCGCGGCTACGCTCGACCAGACGCCTGCCAGCGCGCGCGGACCGTTGCATGGCATTCCCGTCGTCATCAAGGACAATGTCGACACCGCCGACCGCATGCTCACCACGGCCGGTTCCTTCGCACTGGCCGGTTCACGGCCTGCGCGCGACGCCTTCATCGTGCGCAAGTTGCGCGCCGCCGGCGCGGTGATCCTCGGCAAGACCAATTTGAGCGAATGGGCGAACTACCGGTCCACGCGCTCATCCAGCGGCTGGAGCGGGCGAGGCGGGCAGACGCACAATCCGTACTCGCCGGACCGCAATTCCTGCGGCTCGAGCTCCGGCTCCGGCGCGGCGGTGGCCGCCGATCTCGCGGTCATTGCCGTGGGCACCGAGACCGATGGTTCGATCATCTGTCCCAGTGCCATCAACGGCCTCGTGGGCATCAAGCCGACCGTCGGGCTGGTCTCACGCTCGGGCATCATCCCGATTTCCGCGAGCCAGGACACGGCCGGTCCCATGGCGCGCAGCGTTGCCGATGCAGCGGCGTTGCTCAATGTGCTGGCGGGATACGATCCCGATGATGCGGCCACGGCGGTGATGAAGGACCGCCCCGCGGTGGATTATTCGGCGAGCCTGAAACCCGATTCCCTGCGCGGTGCGCGCATCGGGGTGCTGCGCAAGTTCGCGGGGTTCCATGAGGCGGTCGACGGCGTGTTCGAGCAGGCGCTGGCGGCGCTGCGCGCGCAGGGTGCAGTGCTGGTGGAGGTCCCCGAGTTCGACATCGACGCGAAGACCGCGGCCGACGAAGGCACGGTGCTTTCGTATGAATTCAAGGACGGCATCAACCGCTACCTTGCTACGCGTCCTGCGCCCACGCCGCGCACGCTGACCGACCTGATCGCCTTCAACGAATCACATGCTGCGCAGGAGATGCCGTACTTCGGCCAGGAATTGTTCCTCGCGGCCAATTCCCGCGGTTCCTTGAGCGATGCGGCTTACCTGGGCGCCCGGCAGCGCAGCATGGAGGCTGCCGGAAAGAACGGGATCGATGCGGTCCTGGCCGCGCAGCAACTGGATGCGCTGGTCGCGCCCAGCAATGGACCGGCCTGGACCATCGATGTCGTCAACGGCGATCATTTCGTCGGCGGGAGCATCAGCGCGCCGGCGGCGATTGCCGGATATCCGCATGTGACCGTGCCCATGGGGCAGGTGCATGGACTGCCGGTCGGACTGTCGCTGCTGGGTGCTGCCTTCAGCGAGGCGAAGCTGATTTCTTATGCGTTTGCGTTCGAGAACGCCACGCATGCGCGCCGGCCGCCTACGTTCAAGATGCTGAACCACTGAGGGTCGCTCTGATTTTGCGTTGACGCTGACTCGGGAGGTCAGCGAACGAAGATCGGTGGCGCGGCCTTAAGGGTTCTGCGATCGAAGCGGGTCGGTTGAGTTGGCACGCGTGCGCTGCGTCCAGTGTCCTCGCGATAGGTCTCCAAGATCGTGAGACTCTCGAGCTCCGCAGCGAGTGAACTCGGTGGGCGCTTTCCATCGACTGCATGCGAGCGATTCGCCGAACGCTTACGCATGTTGGTTCAAATCTGCGCAATGAGCGCTGCACTCGATCTCGTCGATTTTCTCGCGCGCTCGAAGCCTGGCGGGAGGGTGGCGGGTGCGGAACATCTCGTCGGGCGCGTTTGAGCGAAGCCGAAACGGGGCCAAGGCGCGCAGGAGCGTTTCACCGGAGGTACGTGCTGACACCCACTGAGCCGTAGCGCCGGCCCCGTTTCGGGCATGGCGGCCCAGCCCGCCTATGAATACCGAAACAATTCCAGCCGCCACAAGCGATCGCGCCCGACGAGATGTTCCGCACCTGCCACCCTCCCGCCAGGCAACGCAACGTACGAAAGCAATCTTCGGGTGTGAGGGAAGCCCTAATTGCCGCGCAACATTTGCCGCAGCAAGCGCCTGCCGTCAGGAGAAAAGCACGCAAGCGGCCAGATGAGAGCGGACCACAAGCTCACGAGCAGCCGCGCAAAGGCATTCTCACGGTTCTTCGCGAACAGGAAATAGGACAGCGCGGCCAGCGCGAAGATGATGGCGCCGATCGTCCAGATGAACATCACGAGCCTCACGGCCATCGTGTCGTGCGGGCGGCGGCGGTCAGCGGCCGGCGTATTGTTCCATCATCAGCCCGGTGCCGCCGCGGGTGACGTGCGCGACAATGGCGGTGCGGCGATGGATCTTGGTGACCAAACCTAAGTTGATGGCGAAGGCGAGTTGCACCTGCTGGCCCTTGCGCAGGCCGAGGTTGTCCGTTTCCACGAACACGCCGTTCGCGCTCAGGTTCTTGGCTTTGCAAATGCGGCCCTTGCGCCCGGACATCACCACGTAAACCGTGGTGCGTGCGCGGTGGCGGGTGTGCAGACGACGCTCCATGGCTTACTTCGTATCCCCGGAAATTCAATGCAAATGGACGGTGCGGTGCCATTATGCACAGCCCCGTGCCGGATGCGAAGAGCCTCAAAGGTTATTGTCTAATCGCCGTCTTTTCGGCGGATGGACAGTTGTTCCGGGGCCTCGATGCCCACTTTTGCGCGCCGGGCGGAGCAGCCCAGCAGGGTGATTTGAATGGGGCCGTTGGCGAACAATTGTGCCAGGGTGATCGCGCCATCCGTCCCCTCCGCGGGTTGGATCACGATCGATTCATCGGCACGTCGGCTCAGGACCAGCATGGGTTGACCTGCGAACGGGTGGCATGGATCAGACGCGTGCCAGCGGCCTGACGGCGGCGGCAAAGGTCTGTCCGTTGGGACCGTAGGTGACGGCCGGGCCGCCGCGGACGATGTCCAGCAGCTGGCGTACCTGGCCTTGTCGGAGATTCAAGATCAAGCCGTTGGTTTCGTTGGCATTGCGGCAGGTGGCCAGCAACCCCATCAACGACTGCCAACGCTGCGACAGGGTGCGCGCGAAGCCGGAGGCTGCTTCCGCGTTTGCCGGGTCGCCGGTGGAAATACCGGCCTCGGCGCACAGGCGGCGGCGCTCACGTTCCAGCTGTTCGAAGGCCTCGAGCAGGCGCACCTTCTCGGCGGCCGTCTCGCTGACGCGCTCCGGTGAGGTGCCCGTCAGGGCGTCACGCTCCGCTTCGAGCACGGCGGCCAGCCGCGTGGCGGTCTGGATCTGTCGATCCAGGATCTGCTCGATGCGCGGGTCGGCCGGGGCGTTCATGGATTACTTCAGCAGCTTTTCGTACTGAAGGATCTTGTCGGCGATCTTGCCCGAGTCCACCTTGTAGGTGCCGCCGCTGATCGCCAGGCGTGCCGACTCGACTTTCTTCGTGTCGACCACCGGTGTGCTGGCCACTGCCGCGGCAACCGCCTGCAGACTGCGCGCGGACTGCGTCAGCGTCAGTTGATCGGCGCTGCCGGCGTCGGCGGTTTCGCCCGAGCGCGCATTGCCGCTCGTCTTGTCCACCGCGGCCACCTTCGCTCCCTTGGTAGTGGAGCTCAGCAGCGGCTGCGATGACTTGTATCCGTCGATTTTGTTCGTCACGACACAGTCTCCAAAAGGCAAATCGAACACACAACCCAGAATATCGTCCGGCCTAAGCTGAACTTTAGCTTCAACTTAAGTCAAATGCCGCATGGCTTGCAGTTGTCAAGTGTATCGGCCGTGATGCGCGTCACTTAAGCGCACATCAGCGATTTATTTCCACCACTTGCTGCGACCGTGCAATGCCCTCGACGATCCTGCCTGAGGAATCATTGCGCACCTTGATGCGTTGGTTCACTGCCGCCTCGCTCATCGCCCTGCCGCTCATGCGCACGGCCACGCCGCCGGCATCGGCCAGCAGTGTCACGGCCTGCCCGCGAGCAATGCCCCCGGCGATCTGCAGCATCTGGTTCGACAGCACCACACCGCCGGCCATGGCGCGCCGCAGCGTGGCGCCGGCCACCTCGGACGGGTCCTGGTAGTAGCCCAACGGAAACTGCGCCGCATCGCCTTCCACCGTGACGAGATCGGCGGCGGTGAGGAGCTGCCCTCCCAGCATCGGCCGCTTCAACGCCACCGCCCGTCCAAGGCCCGCGATCCGCGCGGGTACATAGGTGCGCCAGGGGGCCGGCGCCGCGCAGCTGACCTGCACCAGCAGCCGGTCACGCAGCGCCGACCCGGGGGCGGCCTGCGCGGACAGGTTTTGGTCGCAGCGCGACAGGCGCAGCCGCTCATCCAGCGGGCCGACGATCAGCCGGCGTCCCGGGCCCGGTGCCGGCAGGCGCTGCTCGGCGAACGCGCGCGCCGCGGTTTCGATGCGCGCCGGTGGCTCCCATTGCTCCTGCGCGAAGGCGCCCGCGGCGAACAGCAGGGCGCCGGGAAGCACCCAGTGCCGGAATTTTGACGCGTGCGCTCGCATATGGTTATGAGGAAGCAACTAACGTGCCAGCACCGCGGAGCCCCGCTGGCAGCGTGCATTACGATCGCGGCAGGCGTCGGGACGCCGCCGCCGCCGCGGGCGGCATGAACTTGCCGCCTGCCATGCGCTCGAGCAGGCAAACCCAGGCCGATGGGCGGCAAATCCTCGAAGCGAGCGCCCGCTGCGAGCCTCCAGGGCGGGAAAGCAGGTTTGGCACGCTAGTTGCTCTTCCCTTCCCGTGGCCGAATCGTCGGCCGTACGGAACGCATCAGGATGTTCAACAACATTTTCGGCATTCACGAGCAGGCGCTGCTGTTACGCGGCCAGCGCGTCGGCGTGCTGGCGGCCAATCTTGCCAACGTCGATACGCCCAACTACAAGGCGCGCGACTTCGACTTCTACGCGGCGCTGGCGGGCGTGGACGATGCCCCCATGCCGCTTGCGGTGACCCAGCCCGCGCATCTGGCGCTGGTGGCGCCGGGCGAACTGGGCGCCGAGCTCAAGTATCGCAATCCCTACCAGGCCTCGCTCGATGGCAACACCGTCGAAGGTCCGGTGGAACAGGCGAATTTCTCCGAGAACTCGGTGCGCTACCAGGCCAGTCTCGCCTTCATCAACCACACCATCGCCAGCCTGCAGCTGGCCATCAACGGGCAATAGCATGTCGCTGTTCAACATCTTCGATGTCGCCGGCACCGCGCTCAACGCGCAGTCCATCCGGCTCAATACCACCGCCAGCAATCTCGCCAACGCCGAGAGCGTCAGCGGCGATCCCACCAAGGTGTATCGCGCACGGCATCCGGTGTTCCAGACCATGCTCGCGGCCGACGATGGCTACGGCATTCCCGATGACAGCTCGGCCGCGGTCGGGGTGCGCGTCATGGGCGTGGTGGAAAGCCAGGCGCCCGCGCAGATGCAGTACAACCCCGGGCATCCGCTTGCGAACAAGGACGGCTACATCTTCAACTCCAACGTCAATTCGATCGAGGAGATGACCAACATGATTTCCGCCTCGCGATCCTTCCAGACCAACATCGACGCCATGAATACGGCGCGCGACCTGTTGCTCAAGACCATCGCCCTCGGCCGCTAGAGGTTCGCCACCATGCAGATCGGAAAATCCGCCACGCAGCCCCTGCCGCAGAGCACGCTGGATGCCATCAACCGCGCCACGCAGAACGGCAATACGCCGGGCAAGTCGGTGGACGGCAAGGGTCCCACGGCCTCGCAGACCGCGCAGCTGAACCAGAATGAATTCCTCACGCTCATGCTGGCGCAGCTCAAGGCGCAGGATCCGACCAAGCCTGTGGACAGCACGGCGTTCCTCGGGCAGTTGGCGCAGATCAGCCAGGTGCAGGGGCTGGCGCAATTGAATGATTCCTTCACCAACCTGTCCTCGTCCATCTCCTCGAACCAGGCGCTGCAGGCCTCCTCGCTCCTGGGCCGCAATGCGCTGGTGGCCAGCAGCAACATCAACCTGGCGGCGTCGGGCGGTGTGAGCGGCGCGGTCGACCTGCCGCAGGCCAGTGGCGCCGTGCTGGTGAACATCACCGACGCCGCCGGCACGGTGGTGCAGCAGATCAAGCTGGGCGCGCAGTCGCAGGGCCTGGCCAAGTTCACCTGGGATGGGCGCATGGCCGATGGCTCGCGCGCGCCGGCCGGCACCTACAAGGTGAACGCGCTGTATGCGGGCGCGGGCAACCAGGCCACCGCCGCCACCACGCTGATCAATTCCACCGTGCTGAGCGTCACCATGGGTGCCGGCCAGAGCGGCCTGACCCTCAATCTCTCCGGCGTAGGAGACGTTGCCTTCAGCAACGTCCGCCAGATCTCCTGACACCGTCAATATAAGGAACAACCACCATGGCTTTTGAAATCGCTCTTTCCGGTCTGACTGCCGCCACCTCGGACCTGAACGTCACCGCCAACAACATCGCCAATGCCAACACCACCGGCTTCAAGCTGTCGCGCGCCGAGTTCGCCGACGTGTATGCGGCCGGCGCGAAGAGCCTGAACACGGGTCTCACCGGCGATGGCGTGCGGCTGGCCTCCACGGCGCAGCAGTTCACGCAGGGCAACGTCACCTCCACGTCCTCGAACCTGGACCTTGCCATCAGCGGTGAAGGTTTCTTCACGCTGCACAGCGCCGATGGCTATTCCTACTCGCGTAACGGCGCCTTCGGCGTGGATAAGAACGGCGATGTGGTCAGTTCCACCGGCAAGGCGCTGCAGGTGTATCCGCCGCTGGTCAATGGCGGCTTCAACACCGGCTCGCTGATCAACCTGAACCTGCAGACTTCGCAGAGCGCGCCGAACGCCACCACCGCGGGAAATCTGATCCTGAACCTGCCGGCCACTGCGGCCGTCCCGGCGGTAGCCACCTTCGATCCGACCGACCCGGCCTCCTATAACACCTCGACCACGACCTCGGTGTATGACTCGCTCGGCAACCAATACGATGCCACGTTCTATTTCATCCAGACGGCCACGCCCAATCAATGGGGCGTGGCGATGACGGTGAACGGCACGCAGCTGGGCGCGCCGCAGGCGCTGCAATTCTCCAATACCGGCGTGCAGACCGTGCCCGCGGGCGGTGCCATCACCTTTCCGGCCTTCACGCCGCCCACCGGCGCGCAGCCGGTCAACATGACCTTCAATTTCTCCAAGACCACGCAGTTCGGCAACCAGTTCGCGGTGAGCTCCATCACCCAGGACGGCTTCGCCACCGGCCAGTTGAGCAATGTCGCCATCGACAATACCGGCGTGGTCTCCGCGGTGTATTCCAATGGCCGCTCCACGCAGCTGGGCCAGCTCGCCATCGCCAACTTCCCGAATCCTCAAGGGTTGCGCCAGCTCGGCGACACGAGCTGGTCGGAGACCTTCGCCTCGGGCAATGTGGTGCGCGGCCAGGCGTCATCCGCCGGTTTCGGCCAGATACAAGCGGGCGCGCTCGAACAGTCGAACGTGGACTTGACCACGCAGCTCGTGCAGATGATCACCGCGCAACGCAACTTCCAGGCGAACGCGCAGATGATCACCACCGCCGACCAGACCACACAGACCATCATCAACATCCGTTAATCATGGACCACGGACTCTATGTGGCGATGACCGGCGCCAAGCAGATCATGCAGGCGCAGGCCGTCAACAACCACAACATGGCGAACGTGAGCACGACCGGCTTCCGCCAGGACCTGCATCAGTTCGAGAGCTTTCCGATCTATGGCATCGGTTACCCCACGCGCGTGAATGCCGTGGCCACCGACGCCGGCACCGACTTGAACCCGGGCACGCTCACCACCACGGGCCGCGACCTCGACATCGCGGTGAACGGCAAGGGCTTCATCGCGGTGCAGGGTGCGGACGGCAAGGAGGCGTATACGCGTGCCGGCGACCTGCAGGTCTCTGCCACCGGATTGCTGCAGACCGCGGGGGGCCATGCGGTGATGTCCGATGGCAATCCCATCAGCCTGCCGCCGTCCACGCAGATCAGCATCGGTGGCGATGGCACCATCTCGGTGGTGCCGCTGGGACTGTCCCCCGCGGCGCTGTCGCAGGTGGACCGCATCAAGCTGGTCAACCCGGCCGCCAAGGACCTCGTCAAAGGCGCCGACGGCTTGTTCCGCCTCAAGAGCGGCGCCAAGGCGCCCACCGACACCACGGTGCAGATCACTGCCGGTGCCCTGGAATCCAGCAACGTCAACATGGCGCAATCGCTCATCAGCATGATCGAGCTGCAGCGCCTGTATGAGATGCAGATCAAGGGCATCGCTTCGATGGACCAGAACAGTCAGAGCGCCGAGCGCCTGATGCAATGACACGAGAAGGCCAATAGAACATGAATCTTGCACTTTGGGCGGCAAAGACCGGGTTGGATGCGCAGAACACGCGCATGGCGGTGATCTCCAACAACCTCGCCAACGTCAACACCACGGGCTTCAAGAAGGGCCGCGCGGCCTTCCAGGATCTGGTCTACCAGAACATCCGGCAGGTCGGCGCGCAGAGCTCGCAGAACACCCAGTACCCCACCGGGCTCACGCTCGGCACCGGCGTGCGCATCGTCGCCACCGAGAAGGTGTACGAGCAGGGGAGCCTGCAGCAGACCAACAATGCGCTGGACATGGCCATCACCGGCCGCGGCTTCTTCCAGATCACGATGCCCGACGGCACGCTGGCGTACACGCTCGATGGCTCGTTCCACATGGACGGGCAGGGAAACGTGGTGACGGCCAACGGCTATTCGCTCTCGCCGGCCATCACCATTCCGGCCAACTCGCAGTCCGTCACCATTGGCGCCGACGGCACCGTGACGGTGACCACGGCCGGGTCCAGTACGCCCACCCAGGTGGGGCAGATCCAGCTCGCGGATTTTCTCAATCCCGCCGGGCTGCAACCGCGTGGCGACAACCTGTTGATCGAATCGGTGTCCAGTGGCGCACCGCAGGTCGGCACGCCGGGCACCAACGGCCTCGGCGCCACGCAGCAGGGTTCGCTCGAGACCTCGAATGTGAACGTGGTGGAGGAGCTCGTATCCATGATCGAGACGCAGCGCGCCTATGAAATGAATTCCAAGGCCATCAGCACCACGGATCAGATGCTGCAGTACCTGACCAACAACGTCTGATGAACACCATGCCCAAGTTCGCCCTGTCGATACTCCTGGCGCTCTGCCTGCCCGGCTGCTTCATGTCGCGCCATGCGCCGCATCACTTCGAGCCGAACACGCGCCAGATCGCCCCGCCCGCACCGCCCAGCGATGGCGCGATCTACCAGGCCGGCCGTGGCATGGACTTGTTTGCCGACCTCAAGGCGCGGCATGTCGGCGACATCCTCACCATCAAGTTGAACGAATCGACCAACGCCACCAAGAACGCCACCACCAAGACCAGCAAGAAGACCAGCCTGGCGAATGTCGGGCCGACGCTGTTCGGCAAGACCTACACCAACAACGGCAATCCGGTGCTCAATGCCTCGCTCGATGGCAGCCACTCCTTCGACGGCGCCGGCGCGAGCACGCAGAGCAACAGCCTCGCGGGCAGCCTCAGCGTCACCGTGGTCGACGTGCAGCCCAATGGCAATCTCGTGGTGCAGGGCGAGAAGTCGCTGCAGTTGAACCAGGGCGATGAGATCGTGCGCATCGCCGGCGTGGTGCGGCCCGCCGACATTGCCACCGACAACACCGTGGGCTCGGACAAGATCGCCGATGCGCGCATCAGCTACTCGGGCCGCGGCGCCGTGGCCGCCTCCAACCGCATGGGCTGGCTGGCGCGCTTCTTCAACTCCGCGGTGGCGCCGTTTTGAGCCGCTCGCCCTCCATCGCCGGGCAACTCGCGTTGCTGCTGCTGCTCACGGCGATGCTGCTGGTGGCAGCCCCGTTCGCGCGTGCCGACCGCATCAAGGACCTGTCGCACGTGCAAGGCGTGCGCACCAACCAGCTCATCGGCTACGGCCTGGTGGTGGGCCTGGACGGCACCGGCGACCAGACGAGCCAGGCGCCGTTCACGGTGCAATCGCTCAAGAACATGCTCTCGCAACTCGGCGTGACCGTGCCGCCCAACGTCAACCCGCAGCTGAAGAATGTCGCGGCCGTGTCCGTCACCGCCGTGCTGCCGCCCTTCGCCAAGCCCGGGCAGACCATCGATGTGACCATCAACTCGCTCGGCAATGCCAAGTCGCTGCGCGGCGGCTCGCTCCTGGTGGCGCCGTTGCGCGGTCTCGATGGGCAGGTGTATGCGGTCGCGCAGGGCAATCTCATCGTCAGCGGATTTGGAGCGGAAGCCAATGATGGGTCGAAGATTTCGGTGAACATCCCCAGTTCCGGGCGCATTCCCAATGGCGCGACGGTGGAGCGGGCCGTGGTCTCGCAGTTCGACCAGGGCGACTCGATCGTCCTGAACCTGAATGAGGCGGACTTCACTACGGCCAGCCGGCTGGTCGAAAGCGTGAACAAGAGCATTGGCGATGGCACGGCCTCCATCGTCGATGGCGGCTCCATTCGCGTGCGCGCGCCGACCGACCCTACGCAGCGCGTGTCGTTCCTCTCCGTGCTCGAGAATCTCGAGGTGGATCCGGGCAGCGCCTCGGCCAAGGTCATCGTCAATTCCCGCACCGGCACCGTGGTCATCAGCAGCAATGTGCGCGTGAGCCCGGCGGCCGTGTCGCACGGCTCGCTCACCGTCACCATCAAGGAGGAACAGTCGGTGAGCCAGCCCGCGCCGTTTTCGCGCCAGGGCCAGACCGCCGTGGTCACCAATTCCACCATCAAGGTGGACGAGGGCTCGCGCAGCATGTTCCTGTTCAAGCCCGGCGTGGAGCTCGAGCAGATCGTGCGCGCCGTGAACGACGTGGGTGCCGCGCCCGGCGACCTGGTCGCCATCCTCGAGGCGCTGCGTGAAGCGGGTGCGCTGCGCGCCGAATTGATCGTGATCTGAGCATGACGCTGCCACCCATCCTCAACACCGCCACGCCGGCCGCCGCCGCCGAGAGTGCCGCGAGCGCGGGCAGCGCCTACACCGACATCAAGGGATTGGAGTCGCTCAAGGGGGATTCCAAGTCGCCGCAAGCCATGGCCAAGATCGCGCAGCAGGTCGAGGCCATGTTCCTGCAGATGATGCTGAAGAGCATGCGCGAGGCCAGCCTCGGTGATGGCATCTTCGACAGCGACGAAGGCCGCATGTACCAGGACATGTTCGACAAGCAGGTGGCGCTGGACATGAGCCAGCACCAGCACGTCGGCATCAGCGAGCTGCTGCTCAAGCAGCTGGCGCAGAAGAGCATGGAAGGAGGGGCGACGGCCCCGGACTCGAAAGCCCGTGACGCTCTGCAGTTGCCGCTGACGGCGCCGGGGTTCGCGTTGCCCGGCACGCAGCAGCCCCCCGCCTTCGCATTGCCCGCCGCGCCGTCGCGGGTACCCCAGGGCGCCGCCGCGCGACCCGCGAGCGATGCGGATGCGGCGGCCTTCATCAGCCAGGTGCTTCCCGCCATCAAGCAGGCGGCGCGCCGGATCGGCGTGGATCCGCAGGCGCTGCTCGCGCAAGCAGCGCTTGAGACCGGTTGGGGCGCGCGCATTCCGCGCAATGCCGATGGCAGCTCCAGCTTCAACCTGTTCGGGATCAAGGCGGGTGCCAACTGGAGCGGCGCCCGCACCACGGCGGTGACCGTGGAATTCGATGGCACCGTGGCGCACCGGCGCCAGGCCACCTTCCGCGCCTATGATTCCATCGAGGCCAGCGTGCATGATTTCGCCGAGCTGGTGAGCAACTCGCCGCGCTACGCCGACGCGCTGCAACAGGGGCGCGATGCACGCGCTTTCGTGCAATCCCTGGCGGCGGCCGGCTACGCCACCGATCCGCAATATGCCAGCAAAATCAGCCAGATACTGGGCAGCAACCGCATGCAGGCGGCGTTTCCGCGGGCCACGGCCGCGCTTCAGAAATGAGCGCGCGGGCCGATACGCAACGCATCAGGGAATGGCTGAACGGATCATTTCCGGCAAGAGGTTGAAGTGCCAGATATTTTCGACATCAGCGTCTCGGCGCTCAATGCGTTCCAGAAGGCCATCACGGTCACGGGCAATAATATTGCCAACGTCAACACGCCCGGCTACAGCCGCCAGCGCGTGGACCTGGTGTCGCGCCAGCCACAGTTCTTCGGCAACGGCTGGGTGGGCGATGGCGTGGACGTGTCCACCGTGCGCCGCAATTTCGACCAGGCCAGCATCAACCAGTTGAACACCTCGGAGAGCGCGCTTGGCCAGCTCGACGCGTTCAAGACCTATACCGACCAGATCGACAATCTGTTCAGCAACAAGGGTGGCGGCATTTCCGCCGCCGTGCAGACCTTTTTCAATGCGGCTTCCGACGTGGCCAATGACCCCACCTCGGCCTCCGCGCGCCAGGCCTTCCTCGGTGCGGCGCAGACCCTGGCCGGCACCATCCGCAATGCCAGCCAGCAATTGGATGCGATCAACGCCGACGTCAACCAGCGGCTCGCCGCCGACGTCGCGCAGGTGAACAGCTATGCGCGTTCGATCGCGGATCTCAATACCCGCATCGTCAACAGTCCCAGTGGCGCCGTCGGCCAGCCGCCGAACGACCTGCTGGATCAGCGCGATCAATTGGTGACGCAGTTGTCGAAGCTGGTGGCGGTGACCACCACCAAGGACAGCAACGGCGCCTTGAACGTGTTCGTCGGCACCGGCCAGGGCCTGGTGCTCAATGGCAAGTCCAATGACCTGAAGCTGGTGCCCGGCAACTTCGATCCCAGCCGCCTGGAGATCGGTTTCGCCACCACCGGCAACAACATCATCAGCTCGAACTTCACCAGCGGTGAAATCGCGGGGCTGCTCGATGCGCGCACGCAGCTCACCGACCCGCTGCGCAGCCAACTCGGGCAGCTCACCACTTCGCTGGCGCAGAGCGTCAACCAGCAGCAGAACCAGGGCCTGGACTTGAACGGCGCGCTGGGCCAGGACCTGTTCAGCTTCACAGGTCCCCAGGGCATCGCCTCCACGCAGAACACCGGCAGCGGCACGGCGACGGTGAGCATTTCCAACCTGGGTGCGTTGACCGCCGATAGCTATAAGCTCACCTACAATGCGGGCGCCTATGTGCTGACACGGGTGTCCGATGGCAGCACGGTGCCCACCACCGGCGCAGGCACGGCGTTGAGCCCCTTGAGCGCGGAGGGCATCGACATCGTCATCGGCGGCACACCGGCCAACGGCGATCAGTTCCGCATCGAGCCCACCTCGCGCGCGGCCGGTTCTCTCAACGTGGCGCTCAGCAGCACCTCGCAGATCGCGGCCGCCGGCGCCGTGCGCACCAACGCGGCCAGCACCAACACCGGCACCGGTGCGGTCACCGCAGGCGTGGTGGTCGATGCAACCGATGCGAACCTGTTCAACACCACCACCATCGCCTTCACCAGCGCCACTACCTACAGTGTCAACGGCGCGGGCAGCTTCGCCTATACGCCCGGCAGCAACATCACGCTCAACGGCTGGCAGGTGCAGATCAGCGGCGCGCCCGCCGTGGGCGACAGCTTCACCGTGCAGCGCAATACCGGCGCATCCGGCGATAACCGCAACGCGCTGGCCATCGCCAATGTGCAGAACCAGGGCGTGCTGTCCAATGGCACGGTCAGTGTCACGGGTGCGCTCAACTCGTTGATCACGGGGGTGGGCACCAGGGCGCAGCAGACCAATTTCGCGCAGGCGGCGCAGACGGCGGTCAACACCTCCGCCAAGCAGCAGGTGCAATCGGTGTCGGGCGTGAACCTGGATGAGGAAGCCGCGGCCCTGTTGCAGTGGCAGCAGGCCTACCAGGCGGCGGCGCAGGCGCTGAAGATCGGCGCATCGCTGTTCCAGACGCTGTTGTCGACCGTGCAGGCAGGCTAAGGGAGCGACCATGCGCATCACCAACAACTACATCCAGACGCAGTTCCTGGCGGCCATCGGCCAGCTGCAGGCGAACCTTGCGACCACGCAGAACCAGGTGGCCCTCGGCCAGCGTTTCACCACGGCCTCGCAGGACCCGGTGGCGGCCGGCAATGTCAACAGCTACGGCCTGGCGCTGGCGCAGAGCCAGCAGTTCGACCGCAATGCCAACATCGCGCAGAACCGCCTCGGCCTCGAGGACAATGCGCTATCGCAGTTCACCAGCGCATTGCAAAGCATCCGCGACCTCGCCCTGCAGGCGAACAATTCATCGCAGTCCGACCAGAACCGCGCCGCCATCGCGGCCCAGGTGGAACAGATCCGCGACAACCTCCTGTCCATCGCGAATTCACAGGACGGCAATGGCGAATACCTGTTCTCGGGCTATTCCACCAAGACGCTGCCCTTCAGCCTGACCGCCACCGGCGCCACCTACAATGGCGACCAAGGGCAGCGTCAGTTGCAGATCGCGGTAGGCCGCACGGTGGCGGACAACGATCCGGGATCCGCGGTGTTCGAGCAGATCAAGACCGGCAACGGGGTGTTCCAGGCGGCGGCCAACCCCGCCAACACCGGCACCGGGGTGTTCGGTGCCACCACGGTGATCGATCCGGCCGCCTACGACGGCGGCACCTACAGCATCAATTTCCTCACGCCCACCACCTATGAGGTGCGCGATTCGGCCAATGCGCTGGTCACCTCCGGCACGTATGCATCCGGCCAGAGCATCGCGTTCAAGGGCGTGCAGGTGACCTTGACCGGCGCCCCCGCGGCGGCCGACAGCTTCACCGTGTCGAAGTCGGTGAACCAGGACATCTTCACCACGGTGCAGAACCTGTTGAACGCGTTGAACAGCTCCACCGGCAATCCGGCGGCGGCGGCACGGCTCAATAATTCCATCGGCACGGCCATCAACAACATCGACCAGACCCTCGAGCAGACCTCGAATGTCAGGGCCAGCGTCGGTGCGCGCCTGAATGCGATCGATTCACAGGCGGAGTTGGGCGGCAATCAGCAGCTGCAGCTCAAGACCATGATCTCGCAGTTGCAGGACCTCGACTATGCCGAGGCGCTGACGCGCCTGAACCAGCAGCTCACTTCATTGAGCGCTGCGCAGCAGTCCTACACGATGACCCAGGGGCTGTCGCTGTTCAAATACCTGTGAGCGGGCGCGGCGCGCGAGGATGCGCGCCGCGGCGGTCGAGCCTCAATGATGGTGATGGCCGCCGGGCCCGTGCACGTGTCCGTGCGCAAGTTCTTCCTGGCTGGCTTCGCGCACTTCCACCACATCGATGGCGAAGTTGAGGTTCTTGTCCGCGAGTTCATGATTGCCATCCAGCGTGATCATGTCGCCGACCACGGCGGTCACGGTGAATACCCGCACGCCGCCGCCCACCTGGGCCTGGAACTGCATGCCCTTCTTGATCTCGCCCGCGCCGCTCAAGGAACGCTTGGGCACGCGCTGGATCAGGCGCTCATCGCGCGTGCCATAACCTTCCGCGGGCGGCACGGTGACATTGAACTTGGCGCCGGCGGACTTGCCCTGCAGTGCGGATTCCAAGCCCGGCACCAGGTTGCCGTTGCCGTGGATGTAGGCGAGCGGTTCGCCGCCCGAGGAGCTGTCGATCACCGCACCGTTGTCATCGGTCAGGGTGTAGTGGATCAGCGCCACGCGGTCTTTCTCGATCATCATGTCTTGGTTCCTTTCAAAGTTGCCTGCAGGTCGTATTCGTCCGCGCCGGTGATGGTCACCTCCGCCCAGTCGCCGGCCTTCAATTTGCCCGTGGCGCGGGTCCTGGCGATGCGCACCACGCCATCCACTTCCGGCGCATCGCCCTCGCTGCGGGCGATGATCTCCTCGCCCACCGCATCCACCAGCACGCGCATGTCCCGGCCCACCTTGGCCGCGAGGCGCTGCGCGCTGATGCGGGCGGCGAGATGCATGAAGCGTGCATGGCGCTCGGCCTTGACCTCGGCTGGCACGGCGCCGGGAAGTAAGTTTGCGGCCGCGCCTTCCACCGGCGAATACTCGAAGCAACCGACGCGGTCGAGCTGTGCTTCCTGCATCCAGTCGAGCAGCAGCGAGAAATCCGCCTCGGTTTCCCCGGGAAAGCCGACGATGAAGGTGCTGCGGATCGTGAGGCCGGGCAGGGCACTGCGCCAGGCGCGGATGCGCGCGAGCGTGTTCTCGGCCGCCGCCGGCCGCTTCATGGCCTTCAACACGGCGGGACTCGCGTGCTGGAACGGGATGTCGAGGTAGGGCAGCACCGTGCCTGCGCTCATGAGGCCGATGACCTCGTCCACGTGCGGATACGGATACACATAGTGGAGCCGGATCCAGGCGCCGAGTTCGCCCAAGGCCTCGCACAGATCGAAAAAGCGCGCGCGCCGCTCCCGCCCGCGCCATTCCTGCGCGGCGAACCTGAGGTCCGAGCCGTAGGCGCTGGTGTCCTGCGAGATCACCAGCAATTCCTTCACCCCGGCGCGCGTCAGGCTCTCGGCCTCCTTCAGCACATCCCCGATCGGCCGGCTGGCGAGCCGGCCGCGCATCGAGGGGATGATGCAGAAACTGCAATGGTGATTGCAGCCCTCGGAGATCTTCAGGTACGCGTAGTGGCGCGGGGTGAGCTTGATGCCCTGCGGCGGCACCAGGTCGACGAAGGGCTCGTGCCGGGGCGGAAGCTGCTCGTGCACCGCGGCCAGCACTTCTTCATAGCGCTGCGGGCCGGTGATCTTCAGGACCTGCGGGTGGCGTTCCAGGATCTTTTGCGGCTGCGCCCCCAGGCACCCGGTGACGATGACCTTGCCGTTCTCGGCCAGGGCCTCGCCGATGGCCTCGAGGGACTCATCCACCGCCGAATCGATGAAGCCGCAGGTATTGACGATCACGAGGTCGGCGCCGCCGTAATCCGCAGCCGTTTCATAGCCCTGCACCTTGAGCTGGGTGAGGATGCGTTCGGAATCGACCAGGGCCTTGGGGCAGCCAAGGCTCACGAATCCGATCTTTGGCGCGGTGCGGGCGGGGATTTTCATGGGCGGGGGCGAGACGATGCCCAAATCGGCCCGGGGCGTCAAATCCGAGGAGTGGCGCTTTTAATGCCTGGAATCGCCGCGGTCAAGGCTGGAGCGAGGCTCGAAGGTGACCTGTGTCTCATTTCCGCCGAATGCCGACCCTGAATTTCGCTAAAGGAAGGGCCGGGGGGTCCGATACATCTCCTGACGGTGGTCACCGGCCGGCTCGCCTAAGGCGGGCACAACGGGCCACAAGGGTAGTGAAGGCCTAAGAGGGGCCGGTGAATTAACTTTTCAGGAGATCCACGATGTCTTTAACGATCAATACCAACATCGCTTCGCTGAACGCGCAGCGTAATTTGACGTCCTCACAGAGCAGTCTGGCGACGTCCCTGCAGCGCCTGTCCTCGGGCCTTCGCATCAACAGCGCGAAGGACGATGCCGCGGGCCTTGCGATCAGCAACCGCTTCACCACGCAGATCAACGGCCTCAACCAGGCTGTGAACAATGCGAATGATGCGATTTCCGAGTCGCAGACCGCTGAAAGCGCGCTGTCCACCTTGACCGACAACCTGCAGCGCATCCGCCAGCTGGCGGTCGAAGCGGCCAACGGCACGAACAGCTCGTCCGACCGCGCGGCCCTCGATGCGGAAGTGCAGCAGCGTTCGGCTGAAATCACCCGTATCGCCTCGCAGACCACCTTCAACGGCCTGCGCGTCCTCGACGGCACGGCTGGCCAGGCGACCTTCCAAGTCGGCGCCAACGTCGGTGACACGATCTCGGTCTCCTACTCGCAGGGTGTGCGCGCCGACCAGATCGGTCAGGTCGCGACCTCCACGGGCACGGCCGTCACCGCCACCGCTTTGGGCGGCGCCAGCACGTTGACCCTGCAGGTCGGCACCGGCGCGGCGGTCAACATCGGCGCGAGCAGCGCGGGTGCGGGCGCGGGCCAGACCGACGGTTCTGCGTATGCCAAGGTGCAGGCCATCAATGCGGCCGGCGTGTCCGGCTTGACGGCGAGCGCCACCACGAGCGCGACGGAAACGACGGCGTTCTCCACGGTGGGCACGGGCGGTACTGCTGCCAGCACGTACAACCTCAGCATCAACGGCGTGGCCATCTTCGCCGGCACGGGCAACGTGGCCGTGGGCAGCACGGTGACGGCGGCTAACGTCGCCACCCAGGTGAACTTGTACTCGTCGCAGACTGGCGTCACCGCGAGCCTGAGCGGCGGCAAGCTGACCTTCACGGCCAACGACGGCCGCGACATCAAGGTCGACCAGACCGTGACCCTGGGCGCCGGCGCTTCGGGCACCGGTATCGACGCCTCGGTGGCCGGCACCCCGGCTTCGGGTGTCAGCACGTTGACGACGACGGGCGTGATCACGCTGTCGGCCTCGAGCAACATCACGGTGGGCGGCACCGGCACGGCGGACATCGGCTTCGCGGCCGGTACCATCGCCCTGAACGCGCAGACGCTGGCGAATGCCAACGTGCTGACCGTGGCGGGTGCGAATGCGGCCATTGCCGCTGTGGACTCCGCTCTGACGACCGTCAGCGCGTTCCAGAGCCAGTTGGGCGCCATTCAGAACCGCTTCACCTCGACCGTGTCGAACCTGCAGGCCGTCAGCCAGAACCTGCAGGCTTCGCGCAGCACCATCCTGGACGCGGACTTCGCGGCGGAAACCGCCAACCTGACCAAGTCCCAGGTGTTGCAACAGGCCGGTATCTCGGTCCTTGCGCAGGCGAACGCCGCCCCGCAGTCGATCCTCAAGCTCCTGCAGTAATGCAGGTCCGATAAGGATCGTTTGAAGAAACGAGGTCACGGCCCGGCAATGCGAAGGCATCCGGGCCGTGACTTTCGCTCAAGTGACGATGATCAAGTATCGATGACGAACGAGGCAGAGCAGGAACCGATCACCGCAATCTAAAGGTGTGCAATGGCGAACGACGTGCGGCCGGGAGACATCCTGGCGACGCGCCCCGTGCAAGGAGGTCGGGCGCCTACATCTGCAACTGATGCAAGCGGCAAATTGAAGCCGCAAAGACCGGCCGGTGGCAAATTGCCGCCGCCCGTTGCCGTTTCCGAACCAAAACAGGAAGCGGAAAAGACCAACCGCGCGGCCGATCTCGCCGCGCTGGCCGAACGGCTTGGGCAGTACTTGCGCGAGTCGGGACGTGCCATCGCGTTCAAGGTGGAAAGCGCCGGCGGACGCACGGTCATCCATGAAATCGACCCGGACACCGGCGAAGTCATCGCGGAGATCACCTCCGATGACCTCATGTCGCTGGCCAAGGGGCTGGGCCTGTCGGGCACGCTGGTGAACAGCCGCGCCTGAAGGCGCGCCGGAGCCGCATTCGCACCGTCGGTTGGTACGGGAATTGCTTCAAGAATCCCCGGGGTTGGCCGATGAATCGATCAACCAGGAACACTGCGAGTTCACATGGCTTCGACGATTCAATCCAGCGGCATCGGGTCCGGCCTCGACATCGCCAGCATCGTCTCCTCGCTGACGACGGCGCAGGGCGATGCGCAGACCAAGCAACTCACCGCGCGTGAGACCGATCTCAAGGCGCAGCTGTCCGCCTACGGCACGTTCCGCGCCTCGCTGGAAGCCCTGCAGGCGGCGCTTCCCACGCTGAAGGACGCAGGCAAGTTCCAGGGCCGCTCCGTCAAGGTGTCCGACGACACCATCGCGTCCGCCAATGCGTCGGCGAAAGCCATTCCGGCCACCTATACCCTGGAAGTGACCGCGCTGGCCAAGGCCGCGAACCTGGTTTCAAACCCGTTGCCCTCCGCGGACAGCACCATCGGCACCGGTACGTTGACGCTCGCGCTGGGTGGCGCGAGCTTCCAGCTCGACCTCGACTCGAGCAACAACACGCTGTCGGCGATCGCCGCAGCTATCAACTCGAACGTCGGCAATTCCGGCATCAATGCCTCGATCATTACCACCGCGCAGGGCGCTCGCCTGGTGCTCAACAGCACCAAGACCGGGGCGCTGAACGCCATCACCGTCACGCAAAGCGGCGGTGACGGCGGCCTGGCGCAGCTGGTGTACGACCCGCTGAACAACAACACGCAGCTCACGCAGGCGCAGGCGCCGCAGGATGCGCAGTTCACCTTGAACGGCTTTGCCGCCACCTCCGCCAGCAACGAGGTGACCGGCATCGTCGAGGGCGTGAACTTCACCCTGCTGAAGACCACCGCCCTCAACACACCGGTCACGCTCACCGTGGGCGCCGACCAGGAAGCCGGCGCGTCTTCCATCGGTACCTTCGTCAAGGCCTACAACTCGCTGATCACGGCGGTGAAGTCCCTGACCAGCTATGACCCCGACACCAAGGTGGCCGGCACGCTGCTCGGCAACACCTCGGTGAACTCGCTGCTGGCCAAGCTCCGCCAGCTCCTGTCCAAGTCCACGCCCAGCCCCAGCGGGGTGCCAACCTCGCTCACCGACCTTGGCATCACCACCAATGTGCTGGGCACGCTGGACCAGAACGACACGAAACTGAGCTCCGCGCTCAGCGCCAACCTCAAGGCGGTGACCGACCTGTTCTCCGGCAAGACGGGGCTGGCGACGCAGGTTGACGAGGCCATCAAGCAGTACACGCAGGCCGGCGGCTACATCGATACCGTGAACCAGGGGCTGAACAAGGGCCTGCGCGACGTCAATGCCAAGAAGATCGCCCTGCAGCTGCGCCTGGACACCTACTCGGCGACGCTGACCAAGCAATTCAACGCCATGGATGCGGCGGTGTCCGCGCTGAAGTCGACGCAGAGCTTCATCACGCAGGCATTTGCCAGCATCAACGGCACCAAGACTTCCTCAACCGGTTGAGACCTGACCCATGAACGCCCGCAACGCCATGGCCCAGTACCGCTCCGTGCAAAGCCGCGGCGTGGTCACCGATGCAAGCCCGACGCGGCTCATCCAGCTCGCCTACGAGCACATCCTGGTGCAACTCACGGTGGCGCGCGGCTGCATGGAAAGGATCGGCCGGCATCGCGAGCTGCGCGATGTGGTCGACAAGGGCGCGGCCGTTGCCAAGGTGAACGCGCTGCTGGGCGAGCTGGCCGGGAGCCTCGACATGGAAAAGGGCCAGGCCATCGCCGAGAACCTCTTGTCCCTGTACTCGTACATGATGACGCGGCTGACGGTCGCCAACCTCAACAACGACGTGCTCATCATCGATGAGATCGCCACGCTCGTGCGCGAGATCAAGAGCGGCTGGGACGAAATCGTGGCGCAGGGCGCATGAGGCCGGCGGCGGATCCGCAGGTGTTGCGCGCGCTGGAATTGTCGCGCCAGCTGTTGGAGGCGGCTTCCGGCCACGACATGCAGCGCGTGGTCGACCTGGACGCCGAGCGCGGCCGCATCCTGCGGGAGTTCCTGCGCAACGTCAGCCGCATCGGCGCCGCCGAGCGCGCCGCGCTGGATGAGATCCAGCGTCTCAACGACCAGGGATTGGCAAGCATCGAGCAGCGGCGGCGCGAAGCCGCTGAAGAATTTGCAAACCTCGGCCGCGGCCGCCGCGCCGTGAATGCCTACGCAAGCACGCAAGGAGGTGGCGAATGAGCGCCAGCGAAGCACTCAAGGAATCCACCGGGGTTTTCGACAATGCGCTCGCCGTGAAGGGTCCGTATGCATTGCGCTGGCATCCGGGCACGGTGCTCACGCCGGCGGCCCTGGCCATGGCCGAGGCCGACAACGTACAGCTGCTGGTCGCGGAAGCCTCCATGGACGAAGCGCTGGGATCGGATGCGCTCAAGGACGAATCGCCGCACCTGGCACTCGAGCTGCACCGGCTCGAGTTGAAGATGAACGTGCTGTTGAAGATCTGCGGCGAGCTGCTGGCACGCGAGCAGCGCCTGCCGGCACCGCGCCTGGCGCGGCTCTCCGCGGTGGGATTGGAATGCGATGGCGATGATTCATTCAAGGCCGGCGAGCGTGGCGTGTTGGAGTTGTATGTCAATCGCGCGCTGCCTTATTCGCTGCGTTTCCAGGCCGTCATCGACTCCGAACGCCTGATGCCTTCGGGGCGCATGGTGCACTTTCGCTTCGAGTCCATGAGCGATGCGGTGAGCGATCAATTGTCGAAGCTGATCTTCCGTAAACACCGCCGCCTCGTCGCTCTCGCCAGGCAGGCTTGATCCAACGCCTGAGTGCGGCGCTAGGGCGTATCCCTAAATTTATTGAGAGAAATCCGTACAAGGATTGCAGTTTTCCCCCATCTGCTGCGCCCACACGCACTTCGCTAATATCGCTCCCGCTGACGCTGAATGAGCAGTGTCAATGAGTTAGCTGCGATGCTTGATGCAAATTCGTAAGTCATGGCGCGCAGGATGACGAAGGACGGGTAGGAAACCTTGAGACCAGTGGCAGATGCAAGTCCGGTGAAGCCGGCGGCCAGCGTGCAGTTCAAACCCTGCGGCCAATCGCGCTCCATGCGCGACATCCACCGTCTCATCGAACAAGTGGCCCCCTCCGACAGCAATGTCCTCATCCTGGGCGAATCCGGCACCGGCAAGGAAATGGTGGCGCGCCACATCCACGAGGTGTCGGGCCGCGCACAGCATCCCTTCGTGCCGGTCAATTGCGGCGCCATTCCCGCGGAACTCCTGGAAAGTGAATTGTTCGGCCACGAGAAGGGCGCCTTCACCGGCGCGCTCAGCACACGCATGGGCCGCTTCGAGTTTGCCGAGGGTGGCACGCTGTTCCTGGACGAAATCGGCGACATGTCGCTGCAGATGCAGGTCAAGCTCCTGCGCGTGCTGCAGGAGCGCAGTTTCGAGCGTGTGGGCAGCAATCGCACCATCCGCTGCAACGTGCGCATCATCGCCGCCACGCATCGTGACCTGGAATCCGCCATCCTCGAAGGCCGGTTCCGCGAGGATCTGTTCTACCGCCTCAACGTCTTCCCCATCCAGATTCCGCCGTTGCGCGAGAGGCTGGAGGACATGCCGCTGCTGATCGACAACCTGCTCGAGCGCGCGGTGCGCCACGGTGGCCGGCGCGTGCGTATCGGCAACGATGCGATGAATTGCCTGATGCGCTGCCGCTGGCCCGGTAACGTGCGCGAACTCGGCAATCTGCTGGAACGGCTGGGCATCCTGTATCCGGACCAGACCGTGACCGCGGCGGACCTGCCTGAGCGCTATCGCGTGGTGGATTCCAGCGACTGGTTCGGCAGCGGTGTGCGCATCGAGGCGGCGGAGTGCCAGGCGCCGACGACGTCCCTGCCCGGCGCCGCAATGCCCGTCCCGCACCGCGATGCCGACGAGGTGCAGTTGGCGGTATTGGCGCAAGCCGCGCCGCCGGGCGAGGAAGCGACGCTTCCCAGCGGTGGCATCGATTTGAAGGATCACCTGTCCGCCATCGAACTGGGCTTGATCCGCAAGGCCATGCGCGAGGCCGACGGCACCGTCGCCGAGGCGGCGCGGCTGTTGAAGATGCGCCGCACCACGCTGGTGGAAAAGCTGCGCAAGTATCGTCTGCACGCCTGACGGCGCGTCGGGAAATTGACGCACACCCTGCGCACGATCCCGCGGCGGTCCTTAAGTCACTGAACCGTAGAGAAAATCGGCGCGAGGCACGAAAGTTGCTGACTGCATGATGCGATGAATGCCGTCACTCCTTTGCAACGCACGCGTGCCGCCGACCTGACCCTGGCCTTCGCCGAGTTCGGCGATGTCTCGAACCGGCTCGCCGGCGCATTCGCATCCCTCGAGAGACGCGTGGTGGAACTCAGCGGGGAACTCGCCGAGGCGCGTGCCGGCCGCGATCACCTGAGCGCACGCCTGGCCGCCATCATCGATGGACTGCCGGGCGGCGTGCTGGTGCTGGATGCCGCGGGATGCATCGTCGAAGCCAATTCCACGGCGCGCGACCTTCTGGGTGCGGCACTGGTGGGGGAGGCATTCGACGCCGCGTTGACGCGGCGCCGCGCGGACGCCGGCTCCCTGATCGGCGACATCGAGCTGTCCGGGGGGCGCTTCGTCACGCTGGCGCGGCGCGCGCTGGAGCAGGGCGAGATCGTGCTGCTCACCGATGTCACCGAGGCGCACCTGATGCAATCCTTCCTCGCCCGCCAGCAGCGGCTGCTGACGCTCGGGGAACTCGCGGCGGGGCTTGCGCACCAGATCCGCACGCCGCTGGCGGCGGCGCTGTTGTACGCCACGCAGATGGAATTGCCGGCGGCGCGCGAGCCCGACCTGCGCCGCTGCGCCGCCAAGACGGCGGAGCGCCTGCGTGAATTGGACAAGCTGGTGGGCGACATGCTGGCGTTTGCGCGCGGCACCGCCAGCCGCGAACCGGTCAGCGTGAACGCGTTGCTGGAGCAGGTGGCGCAGTGGTTGCGCCCGGCGCTCGGGCAGAACACGCGCCTGACCATCCGCACCGAAGCCCCGGAATTGCGCGTCTGCGTCAATGCGCCATCGCTGGTGTCCGCCATCCTGAACCTCACGACCAATGCCATGCAGGCGGCGGCCGGGGAGTTGGGCATCGAATTGCTGGCGCGGCGCGGGCCGGGTGGCGAGGCGCAGATCCTCGTGTCGGATGACGGCCCCGGCATTCCCGCGCAGCTGCGCGAGCGCGTGTTCGAGCCTTTCTTTACCACCCGGGCCCGCGGCACCGGCCTCGGCCTCGCCATCGTCAAGTCCATCGTCGAGGCGCATGGCGGCAGCGTCCGCCTCGACGCCGCGCCGCGGCGCGGCGCGTCCTTCATCATCGAACTTCCGGCGGAATCTTCATCATGAGCGAATCCAGGGTTCTCATCGTCGAGGACGATGCCAGCTTGCGCGAGGCGCTGACCGATACGCTGGCGGCGGCCGGCATCGCCGCTGACGCCGCCGCCGACGCGGACGCTGCCCTGCTCCGGCTTGCGGCGGGTTCGTATGGGCTGGTGATCAGCGACGTGCACATGCCGAAGACCGACGGCGTGGACCTGCTGATCGCCATCAAGCGGCGCTGGCTGGATATGCCGGTGGTGCTGATGACCGCGTACGCCACCGTTTCCAGGGCGGTTGCCGCCATGCGCGAGGGGGCCGCCGACTACATCGTCAAGCCGTTCGAGGCCGCGGCGCTGATCGAACTCACCCAACGGCTGCTGGCCAGCCGCAGCGCGCCCGATGATCTGATCGCCGAGGATCCGGAGTCGCAGCGCGTGCTGGCGCTGGCGGCGCGGATCGCGCAGAGCGATGCGACGGTGCTGCTGACCGGACCCAGCGGCACGGGGAAGGAAGTGTATGCGCGCTTCATCCGCTCACGTTCGAGCCGCGCGCAGGCGCCGTACGTCGCCATCAACTGTGCCGCCATTCCCGACAACATGCTCGAGGCAACGCTGTTCGGCCATGAGCGCGGTGCATTCACCGGTGCGCTGGCCGCGCATGCGGGCAAGTTCGAGCAGGCGCAGGGAGGCACCCTGCTGTTGGATGAGATATCGGAGATGGACCTGGCGCTGCAGGCGAAGATCCTGCGGGTGCTGCAGGAACGCGAGGTCGAGCGGGTGGGCGGCAGCAAGCCGATCGCGCTCGACGTACGGGTGATCGCCACCTCCAACCGCGACCTGGCCGAGGAAGTCCGGCTGGGCCGGTTCCGCAGCGATTTGTATTACCGGCTCAATGTGATGTCGCTGCAATTGCCGGCGCTCGCGCGCCGCCGCGGCGACATCCTGCCGCTCGCCGAGCGCGCCCTGCGTGCCTGCGGGCGCGGTGCGCTGCGCTTCAGCGGCGATGCGCGCGCCGCGCTCCTGCAACACGACTGGCCGGGCAATGTGCGCGAGTTGTCCAACACCGTGCAGCGGGCGGCGCTGTTGTGCAGCGGCGCGGAGGTGGACGCGGTGGCGCTAGGTCTGGACAGCGTGGCTGCCGCGGCCGGAGCGGCCATTGCTCCCGCCGCCGGCACGCCGGCGCCGGATGTGCGCCTGCCGGGTGGATGCGCCCTCGATGATGATCTCAAGGCGCGCGAGCGCCAACTCATCTTCGATACGCTGCGCGCCACCCACGGCAGCCGCAAGCTCGCGGCCGAACGCCTGGGAATCAGCGCGCGCACCTTGCGCCACAAGCTGCAGCAGATCCGCGCGGCGGGCCTGCCCGTGCCGCAGGGCCGCGGCGAGCTTGCCGGAGGACTGACGTGAGCAGCATGGACATCAGCCGCGTGTTGAACGAAATGCGCGCGTTGCAGGCGCGTGTCGCGCCGTTGAGCGCCCCGCGGACGGAAGGCCTCGCGGCGCCGCCGCAGACGGATTTCGCGGCGATGATGAAGTCCTCCGTCGACCGCATCGCCGGCATGCAGAACCAGGCGCAGGCATTGGCCACTGCCTACGAATCCGGCGACAAGAGCATCGATCTTTCCAGGGTGATGCTCGAGGTGCAGAAGGCCGGCCTAGCGTTTCGCGCCATGACCGAGGTGCGCAACAAGCTGGTGGACGCGTATCGCGAAGTCATGAACATGCAGGTCTAGGTAGAAGCGCATGGCCGACAATGCCCTGACGGTTCCCGGTGGCGTGCTCGACACCATTCCCGGCTTGCGCCAGGTGGTGCTGCTGGTGGGTGTGGCGGTGGCCATCGCCGCCGCGGCCTGGCTCGTGATCTGGTCACAGGGCCAGAGCTATGCGGTGTTGTACGGTCAGTTGTCGGAGCGCGAAACCGGGCAGGTGATGGACGCGCTCACCGCCGCGGGCATCGAGTTCAAGCTCAATCCCGCCGGCGCGGTCACCGTGCCCGAAAGCAAGGTCCAGGAAGCTCGGATCCGCCTTGCGAGCCAGGGGCTGCCACAGAGCGATGCGCTCGGCATCGAGATGATCCAGAAGGATTCAGCGCTGGGCACGAGCTCCATGATGGAAGCCGCGCGCTACCAGTCGGCGCTGGAAACCGAGCTCGCGCGCACCGTCGGCAAGGTGCAGGGGGTGCAGGGGGCGCGCGTGCACCTGGCCATCCCCAAGCCCAGCGTGTTCCTGAGCGATCAACGCAAGGCCACCGCCTCGGTGATGCTGCAGCTGTATCCCGGCCGGCGCCTGGATCCGGGGCAGGTGGCCGCCGTGGTGCACCTGGTCGCCTCGAGTGTGCCGCAACTGGAATCCAAGGACGTCACCGTGGTGGACCAGGCCGGCACGCTGCTCAGCTCCCCCGATGAGAACAGCGATGCCGCCGTGAGCACCAAGGAATTCGAGTACACCCGCAAACTGGAGGAAAGCTTCCAGCGCCGCATCGTCGACATCCTCGAGCCCATGCTTGGCCCGGGGCGCGTGCACGCCACGGTCACCGCGGACATGGACTTCACCGTCACCGAGCAGACGCGCGAGAACTACGATCCGCAGAAGACCGTGGTGCGCAGCGAGCAGCTGGCCAATGACGAGCGCAAGGGCGGCGTCGATGCGCAGGGCATTCCCGGCGCGCTCAGCAATCAACCGCCCGGCACGGCCGGCACGCCGCCCGCGGGGCAACAGGCCACCGCCAATGCCGCCGCCACGCCCACTTCGACTTCCTCGCGCAGCACCAAGAATTTCGAAGTGGACCGCGTGCTCTCCTACATCAAGCAGCCCATCGGCACCATCAAGCGCCTGAGCATCGGCGTGGTGCTGGATGATTGGCAGAAGGTCGACAAGGACGGCAAGGTCACCACCACGCCCATGAGCGAGGCCGACGTCAAGCGCTTCACCGAGCTGGTGCGCGAATCGGTGGGGTTCAAGGCCGATCGCGGCGATCAGCTCAGCGTCATCAACCAATCCTTCAAGACGGGGCTGCCGCCAGGGCCCACCGAGGGTCCGGGACTGTTGCAGCAGCCCTGGGTGGCGAGCCTTGCCAAGCAGGCCGTGGGCATCGGCCTGGTCCTGTTGGTGGCTTTCATGGTGCTGCGGCCCCTGATGAGCAACCTCACCAAGCCCACGGTGCGGGCATTGCCGGGTGGCGCCGCCTCCGGCGCCGGCAGCGAACCGGGCGGCGGCGGCGCGCAGGCGGCGGGCGCCATCAAGCTGCAGCCCAGCTTCGAGCAACAGATTGCCGCCGCGCGTTCGCTGGTCGGTTCGGACCCCAAGCGCGCCGCACAAGTGGTGAAGGAGTGGGTGGCGACGGATAGCTGATCCGCACCACCGGTCAACGCATGGCGGGTAAACCCTCCGACATTCCCGGCACGCAACGCGCCGCCATCCTGCTGATGAGCCTGGGCGAGCAGGACGCCGCGGCGCTGCTCAAGCAGATGGACGCGCGCGACGTGCAGCGGGTGGGTGCCGCCATGGCGGAGCTCAAGGAGGTGTCGCGCGACCAGATGACCTCGGTGCTGGAGAATTTCATCGGTGTGGCGGACAGCCGCGCCGGCGTTGCGTCCGGCTCTCTCGACTACGTGCGCCGGGTGCTGACCCAGGCGGTGGGCAAGCAGAAGGCCGACATGTTGCTCGAGCGCCTGTCCACCGGCGGCGTCGGGCAGGGCATCGAGCAATTGAAGTGGATGGAGGCGAAGGCCGTGGCCGCCATCATCGGCACCGAGCACCCGCAGATCATCGCCATCGTGCTGTCGCACCTGGCGCCCGACCAATCCGCCGCCGTGCTGCCGTTGCTCACGCCCGAAGTGCGCACCGAGGTGCTGGTGCGCATCGCCACGCTGAACGAGGTGCCGCAGACGGCGCTCACCGAGCTGGACATGCTGGTGGAAAAGCAGGCGAACGTTTCACAGCCGCCGCCGGTGCGCCGCGTCGGCGGCGCCAAGACCGTGGCCGAGATCCTCAATGCCATGGAGAAGGACAAGAGCAGCGAGGAAATGGGCAAGATCCAGCAGATCGACGACACCCTGCACCAGACCATCAAGGACCTGTTGTTCGTGTTCGACAACCTGCTCAATGTCGACGACCGCGGCATCCAGACCCTGCTGCGCGAGGTCGGTTCGGATGCATTGGCGCTGGCGCTGCGTGGAGCGGAACCCGAAGTTCAGGACAAGATCCTGAAGAACATGTCGAAGCGCGCAGCCGAAATCCTCAAGGACGACATGGAGGCGCGAGGCCCCGTGAAACTGGTCGAAGTGGAGGCCGCGCAGAAGGAAATCATCACCATTGCGATGAGGCTGGCCGAGGAAGGCACCATCAACCTCGGCGGCAAGGGCGAGGAACTTGTCTGACGCCGTGAAAAGCGAAGCCAGGACCTGGGTGGCGCCTGACATGAGCGCGCCGGCCGCTGCCGCGCCGCGGCCGCCCACCGTGGGGGGGCTTGCGGATCTGCAGGCGGAGGCCTATCGCGAGGCCTTCGAGCAGGGCCTCGCCGAGGGGCGCGAGGCCGGGCGCGAAGAAGTGCGCCAGCAGGTGGAGCGCATCTCCGGGCTGTTCTATGACCTCGCCAAGCCCTTCGAGGAGCTCGATGCGGAGGTGGAGCGCGAACTGCTGACGCTCGCCATGGCGCTGGCGCGCCAGATCGTGCGCCGCGAGATCAAGACCGAGCCCACGCAGATCATCGGCATCATCCGCGAGGCCATCGCCGCCCTGCCGGTGGCGGCGCGCGAAGTGCGCGTCCACCTGCACCCGGAGGATGCCGCCGTGGTGCGCCAGCATCTGGCGCCCACCGAGCGCGAGCGCGCCTGGACCATCGTCGAGGATCCGGTGATGTCGCGCGGCGGCTGCCAGGTCACCTCCAACGCCTCGCGCATCGATGCACGCCTGGAGACGCGGCTCGGGGCCATCTTGAGTGAGTTGCTCGGCACCGAGCGCAGCGCCGACACGGTGCGCCAATCGTGAACGAGACATGAGCCCGCATCGTGGCGCAATGCGCCTGGGCGAGGGCCGGCCGCGGCCGAAGGAGTGGCTGCAGTCCCTGCAGCGCGCGACCGCACGCATGAGCGACATGCGCGAGGTGGTGGTGGAGGGCACCTTGAGCCGCATGGTGGGCATGACCCTCGAAGCGGTGGGTTGCGAGGCGGCCGTCGGTGGGCGATGCCTCGTCGACACCGCGGACGGCAAGCAGGTCGAGGCCGAGGTGGTGGGCTTTTCCGGCGAAAAGCTATTCCTCATGCCCACCGGCAGCGTGCGCGGCCTGATGCCCGGCGCGCGCGTGGTGCCGACGCATAGCGTCTCGGAAGTCGCTGTCGGCGATGCACTGTTGGGGCGCGTGCTCGATGGTTCCGGCCGGCCGTTGGACGGCCTGGGCGAGATTCATTGTACGGAACGCATCTCGCTCACCGGCGAGCCGCTCAATCCGCTGCGCCGCTGGGCCATCCGCGATCCCCTGGATGTGGGCGTGCGCTCCATCAACGCGCTGCTCACCGTGGGCGGCGGCCAGCGCATCGGCCTGTTCGCAGGCTCGGGCGTGGGCAAGTCGGTGCTGCTCGGAATGATGACGCGCTACACCCAGGCGGACGTCACCATCGTCGGATTGATCGGTGAGCGCGGCCGCGAGGTGCAGGAATTCGTCAGCAACACGCTCGGCCCCGATGGCATGCGGCGCGCCGTGGTGGTGGCCACGCCCGCCGACAATCCGCCGCTGATGCGCATGCATGGCGCATGGCTGGCGACGGCCATCGCCGAGTATTTCCGCGACCGGGGCCTGAAGGTATTGCTGCTGCTGGATTCCCTCACGCGCTTCGCGCAGGCGCAGCGCGAGATCGCGCTCGCCATCGGCGAGCCGCCGGCCACCAAGGGCTACCCGCCCTCGGTGTTCGCGCGGCTGCCGCAGCTGGTCGAGCGCGCCGGCAACAGCGACCGCGGGCCAGGCTCCATCACCGGCTTCTACACGGTGCTGGTGGAGGGAGACGACCAGAACGACCCCATCGCCGATGCGGCGCGCGCCATCCTCGATGGCCACATCGTGCTGACGCGGCGCCTGGCGGAGAACGGCTTGTACCCGGCCATCGACATCGAAGCATCGATCAGCCGCGCCATGCATCAGATCTGCACGCGCGAGCAGCTCGACCTCGCCATGCGCTTCAAGCAGGTGTACTCCACCTACCAGCAAAACCGTGACCTGGTTACGGTGGGCGCCTACCGGCGCGGCGCGGACCCGCGCGTCGACCTGGCGGTGGACCAGTGGCCGAAGATCCAGGATTTCCTGCGCCAGGACATGTATGAGCCGATCGGAATAGGAAGAAGTTACAACGAGCTTTCGCAACTAGTGACGCAGTTCTCGGCGCAACCACCGCAGGGCGGCTGATAGTACGCACCGATCATGATGAAATCGAAAAGATTCGAACCGATTCGTGAGATCGCCAGCAACACGGCGGATTCCCTGCAGCAGGGCGTTGCCGATGCCGAGCGCCACCTGGCCGAGATGGAGCGCCAGCTGGCGCAGCTTACCAACTACCGCACCGATTACGTGTCCCGCTCCGAACAGGCGCCGGGCGGGGTGGACGCGGTACGCCTGCAGAACTTTCGTTCCTTCCTCGGCCGCCTGTCCGACGCGATCCGCCTGCAGGGCGAGGCGGTGAAGGCGGCGCGTGCCGACTACGAGGCCAAGCGCCAGCAATGGTCGGTGAAGCGAGTGGAGGCGGAGGCGCTGGGCAAGGCGGTCGAGCGATTCCGGCTCGATGAACGCCGCGCGCAGGACCGCCGCGACCAGAACGAGACGGACGATGCCAGCATGCGGCGGTTGGCCGCGGAGCACTTCGAACCGGGCTGAGGCGCCCGCGCTGACGCGCTGGCATGGAGCATGCAAGATCCTGCTCCATGGATACCGCATCGCTCACGCTTCAAGCCGCCGTTCCTTCCTCTACTTCCTCGTCGGCGCCCCCATCGGCACCGGCTGCGGCTTCCGGGTCGACGCGCGCTGGCGCGGCTTCCGGCGCCGAGCGCAACAAGGCGCAAATCCAGGATTTCTCAGGGGCCATGCGCGCTGCCGATCATTCGCAACGCGACCCGCAGCCCAAGCCGCGCGAGGCGCGGCAACCCGACGAAGCAACCGACAAGCGCCAGACAGCCTCCGCTTCCGATCACCGGCCGCGGCTGCGCGCCGAGCGCAAGGCCCCGGCGCGTGCGCGCGAGGAGCAGGAGCCGGCCGGAGCGCCTGCGCCGCCGGACGGCAAGGACTTGCCGCCGGATGCCGCCAAGCCGGCGGCGCAGGCCGGCGACCATGCCGCGGAGGAGAGTGCCGCCGATCCTGCGCAGGTGCCGGCCGCGGGCGACGCCGCCCCGCTTGCCAATGCGGTCGCCGCTGCCGCGCCCGCTGCCGCGTCCGCAGCGGCAGCGGCTGTGCTCATCGATCTTGCCGCCGCCGGCGCCGCGCAGCCTGGCAAGGGCGTGCTCCCGGCCGCCGCGTCCGCCCCACCGCAGCCCGCCGTCAACGCGCCACCCGCCGCGCCCTTGCCCGTCACGCCGGGGGCGGCGCCCCCGGCGCCGCCGGCGCTGCCGGCGCTCGTGACGGCCGATGCCACGGTTGGCAGCCCGATTCCCGCGGCCATGACCCAGTTGCTGCGCGACGCCAAGGCGGAATTGGCGGATCGCAAGATGCCCGCCGCAGCGCGCGCGGGCACGGATGCCGCCGCCAGCGCTGCGGCTGCCGCGGCACCCGTGGGTGCACCGGCGGTGGTGACACCCGCGGCGGTGCCGGACCTGCTGCAGCGGCTTCAGTCCTCAGCCGATGGGACGCTCGATGCCGGCGCCAGCGCCACGCCGCGGCCACACGTGCAGGCACCGCATGCCGCGCCGGCCCTCCTGCAGGCGGCTCCTGCAGTGGCGGCGACGCTGGATGACGCCGTCGCCGCCACGTTCACCGGCGCCCTGGCTGCCGCGGATGCACCAGCGCTGGGCGACAAGGCCGTCGCCGCCGCAGCGTCGCCGGCCACCGATGCGCAGCCCGTCGCCGTTCCCACCCCGCCGGCCGCGGCGTCCACCACGCCCGCCGCCGCTGTGCCGGCGACGTTCAGGTTGAGTCACGGCCTGGATACCCCGGAATTCTCGCAAGCCCTGGGCGAGCGCATCGCCTGGCTGGTCGACAAGGACATCGGCGCAGCCAAGCTGTCGATCAACCCACCGCAGCTCGGGCCCATCGATGTGCACATCGAGGTCAGCGGCGACAAGGCGCAGGTGTTCCTCAGCGCCCATAGCGTGGTGACGCGCGAGACGCTGGAGGCGGCCTCGCCGCGCCTGCGCGACATGCTGGGTTCGCAGGGCTTCACGCAGGTAAGCGTCGACGTCTCGCAGCGCTCCTTCCAGGAGCGCGGCGCGCCGGCGCAGCGCCAGGAATGGCTGCCGGCGGTGCGCGACAACGCTCAGGCCGCGGCGTTCGATGCGGGCACGGTCGCGGCGCGCCGCGCCATGCCAGGCGCGCTCGACGCCTACGCCTGATAAAATCAGGGGATGGACCCCTTCGTCGATTTCACCGCTGCTGAAATCCAGGCGGCGCAAGCCAGGCTTGCGCCATTTTTGCTGCGTACTCCCGTGGTGCCGCTGCACAGCGAGCGCATGCTGGCGCAATTGCCGGCCGGCACCGAGGTCACGCTCAAACTGGAACTGTTCCAGCGTACCGGCAGCTTCAAGCCGCGCGGCGCGCTCACCAATGTGCTGGCGCTGGAACCGGCGGTGCTCGCGCGCGGCATCACCGCCGTCAGCGCCGGCAATCACGCCATCGCCGCCGCCTTCGCCGCGCGCACGGCCGGCACCACCGCCAAGGTGATCATGATCCAGACCGCCAACGCGCTGCGCGTCGCGCGCAGCCGCGAGTTCGGCGCCGAGGTGATCATGGCCGGCAACGCGCACCAGGCCTTTGCGCAGGCGGAGGACATCGTGCGCCGCGAAGGCCGCAGCATGATCCATCCGTTCGAGGGCCGCGGCACCGCCCTTGGTACGGCGACGCTTGGCGCGGAATTCCTGCAGCAGGCGCCGGACCTGGATGTGGTGGTGGTGCCCATCGGCGGCGGTGGGCTGTGCGCCGGCGTCGCCGCCGCGGTGAAATTGTTGCGCCCGGCCTGCCAGGTGTTCGGCGTGGAACCGGAGGGCGCGGACAGCATGCGCCGCAGTTTTGCGGCGGGCTCCCCGCAGAGCATCGAGAAGGTCGCCACGATTGCCGACAGCCTCGGCGCCCCGTATGCAATGCCCATTACCTTCGGGCTGTGCCGCCGCTTCGTCGACGACCTGGTGCTGGTGAGCGATGCGCAGATCCGCGCCGCCATGCGCACGCTGCTGGAGGAAACCAAGCTGGCGGTGGAGCCTGCCGGCGCCGCCGCCACCGCCGCCCTGCTCGGGCCGCTGCGCGAGCGCGTCGCCGGCAAGAAGGTGGGCATCATCGTCTGCGGCGCCAATATCGACGCGGCGAGCTTCGCCGCACTCATTTCCTGATCATGCACATTCTCGTCGTCGAAGATGATGCCACCGCGCGCGAATTCCTCGCCAAGGCGCTGCGTGAGGCGGGCCATACGGTTGATGCCGCCGGCGATGGCGTGGAGGGACTGCACCTCGCCTCGACGGGCGCCATCGACGTGGCCATCGTCGATCGCATGCTGCCCAAGCTCGACGGCCTGTCGCTGGTGCAGTCGCTGCGTGCCACGGGCCGCAAGCTCCCGGTGCTCATCCTGAGTGCGCTGGGCGAGGTGGATGACCGTATCACCGGCCTGCGCGCCGGCGGCGATGACTACCTCACCAAGCCCTATCACCTGGCGGAACTCCTGGCACGCATCGATGCGCTCGGGCGACGCGGCGACCGCGCGGGCGGGGAACCGGCGGTGCGCCTCAAGGTGGCCGACCTCGATCTCGACCGCATGACGCGGCGCGTGACGCGCGGCGGCAAGAAGATCGAGCTCACCGCGCGCGAGTTCCAGCTGCTGGAGTACCTCATGCGCCACAGCGGCCAGGTGGTCACACGCACCATGCTGCTCGAGGGCGTGTGGGATTATCACTTCGACCCGCAGACCAACGTCATCGACGTGCACATCAGCCGCCTGCGGCATGCGATCGACAAGGACTTCGACAGGCCGCTGCTGCACACGGTGCGCGGCGCCGGTTACAGCCTGCGCGAAGAGGAGTAGCCCGGTGTCCGGCGAGAACCGCTTCGCCGGTGTCCTGGCCACCTCGCGTTTTCGCATCGCCATCGTCTATTCGCTGGTGTTCTCGCTCGGCGCGGTGTTGCTGTTGTCCATCGTCTATGCGGCGGTCTCCAACGTGGTCGACAGCGGCACGGACAACCTGATCGAGGCCGAGGTGCAGGGCCTGCGCGAGCAGTACCGCGTGATCTCGCGCGATGACTTCATCGAGTTGATCGAACAGCGCTCGCAGGCCCAGGATGTGCGCGGCGCCGTGTACCTCCTGGTGGATCCGCAGAACCGCCCGATTGCCGGCAACGTCCCGGAGTGGCCGAAGGTGGGGGACGCGCAGGGAAAGTGGCTGGAATTCGTGGTCTCGGTTCCCTTCGGCGATGAGACCCGCGAACACGAGATGCGCGCGCGACGCTTCGTGCTGCCCGGCGGCTACCGCATGCTGGTGGGCCACGACGTGCAGGAGCGGCACGACGTGAAGCGGCTGATGCTGCAGGGGTTGATCGTGGCCGTGGCGCTGACGCTGCTGCTCGGCCTGGGCGGCGGGCTGTGGATGGGCCGGCGCATTCTCGCGCAGGCGGGTGCCGTGTCCGCGGTCGCGCAGCAGATCATGCGCGGGGACCTGTCGCAGCGCCTGCCCGTGCACCATGCGGGCGATGAGATCGACAACCTGGCGCGCGACATCAACGGCATGCTCGACCGCATCGAGCAACTCACCTTGGGCATGCGCACCGTGCTCGACAGCGCGGCCCACGATCTGCGCACGCCGCTCAATCGCCTGCAATCGCGGGCCGAAGCCGGCATGGCGGCGGTGGCGCCGGCCTCGCCCGCGCACCAGGTGCTCGAGCAGGTCACCCTCGAGGTGGATCGCATGCGCGCGACGCTGGATGCGCTGCTGCGGATCGCATTGGCCGAGACCGGCACCGTGGCACGCGAGCCGGTCGACCTGACGGAACTGGTGGCAAGCGTGGCCGAGCTGTACGGGCCGGTGAGCGAGGAGCGCGGCATCGGCTTCGAGCAGTCGATCCAGGCCGGCGCGATGGTGCACGGCAGCCGCCAGTTGCTGGCGCAGGCCTTGGCCAACCTCCTCGACAATGCCATCAAGTTCACGCCGCGCGGCGGCCACATCCGTTTCGCCTTGAGGGCTTGCGCCGACGGCCACGAGGTGAGCATCGCCGACGACGGTCCGGGCATCCCGCCGGACAAGCGCGAGCTGGTGCTCGGCCGGCGCGTCCGCTTGGACGAAGCGCGCGAACTTCCCGGGTCCGGCCTCGGGCTGTCGTTGGTGGCGGCGGTCACCAAGCTGCATGGCGCGCAGCTGCGGCTCGAGGGCGCCGAACCGGGATTGCGGGTGGTCCTCAAGTTCCCGGCCTGAGGGACGCGCCGCCAAAATTCTGACGCTGCCCCCTCCGCTGCCTGCAGTCACCCGTCCGGCCGTTCATAAGCTGATGAAATTGAAGGGCTAATCCCGGCCGGGTCGGCGTGGTACAGAACTTGCTTCCTGCCTCCTTGCGAGATTCATCGCGCGAGGAATTGCACACATGGCAGAAGAAGCCGAAGCCGCGCCGGAAACCGGTCCCAAGCCACCGGGCATCGTCGCCAAGCTGATCAACGGGGTGGTGGTTTTCGTGATGTGCCTGGGCGCCGTGGTCGCCGGCGGATTCATCAACGCAAAACTCCATCCGCCGCCGGAAATGAAGCTGGGCCCCGAGGGGAAGATCACCGTGGTCGAGCCGGTCAAGGCCGAGAAGGGTGAGCATGGCGAAGGCGCGGCGGCGGCGGCCATCTACTTTGCCATCGACCCGCCGCTGGTGGTGAATTTCGAGGATTCGGCCGCCGTGCGCTTCCTGCAGATCACGGTGGAAGTGATGGCGCGGGACCAGAAGGCCATCGACGGCGTGCAGAAGAACGTGCCGCTCATCCGCAACAACCTGCTGCTGTTGATCAGCAATCGCGACTACAAGACGCTGATGTCGCGCGAGGGCAAGGAAAAGCTCCGCCAGGAGGCTCTCACCGAGGTACGCAACATCAGCAAGAAGGAAGGAGCGCCGCCGGTGGACGACCTGTTGTTCACCAGTTTCGTGGTGCAGTGATGGCGGCCACGCCCGAGGAAACGGCGGCGGCCACCCAGGCCGCCGGCGGCGAGGAAGCCGCTGCCCAGGCGGCAGGGGAGGCGCCCGCGGAGGGCGCAAGCTCGGTGATCTCCGATGAGGAGGCATCCGCGCTCCTCGAGAAGAACGCCGGCGGCGTGCGTCCCTACGACATGACCGCCAACCGCATCAACCGCATGCGCCTGCCGAACCTCGAGTACCTGGCGAAAATCTACGCGACGCGCGCGACCGCCGCCATCGGCAGCCTGCTCGGCCGTGAAGTGAGCGTGAAATTCGACGCGTTGGACCGCTGCAAGACCGGTGATGCGCTCGCGGTCATGCCCAATCCCGCCTGCATCGGCGTGCTGCGCATCAAGCCGCTGCCGGGGCTCGCGCTGCTGGGCATGGACCCGCGCCTGCTGCTCGCCATGCTCGATGGCTTCTTCGGCGGAACCGGCAAGGTGTCCGCTGATCCCATGGCTGCCGCCTCGAGCGCGGCGCAGCGCTTTTTCGGGGTGCTGATGCGCACCCTGGCGCCCGAATTCAACGCGGCGTGGGCGCCGATCAGCCAGGTGGAGCTGGAATTGGTCAAGCAGGAGCACGACGCCCGCTTCGTGCAGATCGGCGCGGCGCAGGATCCGTTGGTGGTGGTCAAGTTCGTCGTGGAATTCTGCGGCACGACCGGTGCGCTCGAGTGGTTCATGCCCGAGACCCAGGTGGCGGTGATCCGCGAGTTGCTGGCCGCGGACGGCAGCTCGCAGCAGGCGAAGGCCCAGGCTTCGTGGGCGCCGACCTTGAGCATATCGCTGCAGGCGGCGCAGATCGAGACCCGTGCGGTGCTAGGGGCTGCGCAGATCTCCCTGCGCGAACTGGTGCTGCTCTCTCCCGGTGATGTGATCCCGATCGAGGCGCCCGAAGCCGTGATGCTGATGGCCGAGGACGTGCCGCTCTACCACGGCCGCTTCGGCGTCTCGCAGGGACACAACGCAGTGAAAATCCTCGAAGGAGCCGTTTCGACATGAATACCAAGGCAGAGGGCGCGACGCGCGCCCAGTTCGGCGACCTGGGCAGTGGCGGCGCCGCGCCGGGCAAGGAAATGAACATCAACCTGATCCTCGATGTGGCCGTGACGCTGTCACTGGAAGTGGGCCGAGCGCGCATGTCGGTGCGCGACCTGCTGCAGCTCGCCCCCGGCGCCATCGTCGAACTGGACCGTCTGGCCGGCGAGCCGCTCGATGTGCTGGTCAACGGCGTGCGCATCGCGCGCGGCGAGGTGGTGGTGGTGAACGACAAGTTCGGGATCCGCCTGACCGATGTGGTCAGCCAGACCGAGCGTATGGAGCAGGTGCAGTGAACAACGCTCCCGCCGCCGTCCTGCCCGCCGCGAGCCTGATCCAGCTCGCGCTGAGCCTGACCGTGGTGGTGGGACTGATCTTCGTGATCACCTGGCTGGTCAAGCGCTTCAACCTGGCAACACCGCGCGCCAGCCGTGCCATGAGCGTGCTCGATGAGATCTCCTTAAGCCCGCGTGAGCGCGTGGTGCTGGTGCAGGTGGGGAATGCGCAGGTGCTGGTCGGCGTGGGCATCAACGGCCTGACGGCGTTGACGCCGCTGAACGCGCCCATCGAGCTGCCGCCGGTGGCGGGCGCCACGAGCTTCGCCGACCGCTTGCGCGAATTCATGCACAGGCCGGGCACATGAAGCTTCCGCTGTTCATCACCGTGGCGGCCGCGCTGTTGTTGCTGCTGGCGGGCGTGGACGCCTCGGCCGCGGACGCGGTTACCGCGGCGGGTGGTGCGGCACTGCCGGCGCTGACGGTGAAATCGGGAGCGGGCGGGGCGCAGACCTACTCGCTGACCTTCCAGGTCCTCATCCTGATGACGGTGCTGACGCTGCTGCCAGCCATCCTGCTGTCGATGACGGCCTTCACCCGCATCATCATCGTGCTGTCCATCCTGCGCCAGGCGCTCGGCCTTGCGCAGACGCCGCCCAACCAGGTGCTCACGGGCCTGTCGCTGTTCCTGACCTTCTTCGTGATGAGTCCCGCGCTCACCCAGTCCTTCAATGATGGCGTCAAGCCGTATCTGGATGGGAAGCTGGCGGGCGAGGTCGCCATCGAGCGCACGCTCAAGCCCATGAAGGCCTTCATGCTGGCGCAGACCCGCGAGACCGACCTGACACTGTTCACCAAGCTGTCGGGACACGGCGCCTTCAAGAACGCGGACGAGGTGCCGCTGTCGGTGCTGGTGCCGACCTTCCTGAGCAGCGAATTGAAGACCGCCTTCCAGATCGGCTTCATGGTGTTCATCCCCTTCCTGGTCATCGACCTGGTGGTGGCGAGCGTGCTCATGTCCATGGGCATGATGATGCTCTCGCCGATGCTGGTTTCGCTCCCCTTCAAGATCATGCTGTTCGTGCTGGTGGACGGCTGGACGCTGCTCCTGGGCACGCTCGCGTCGAGTTTCCACCTGTGACGCCCTCGACCGTCCTCGACCTCGGGCACCACGCGCTGATCATCACCTCGATGATCGCCGCCCCGTTGTTGCTGGTGGCGCTGCTCGCCGGCCTCGTGATCGGCATGCTGCAGGCGGCGACGCAGATCAACGAGTCGACGCTGAGCTTCATCCCCAAGCTGCTGATGCTGGTGCTGACGTTGTTCGTCGCCGGACCGTGGATGCTGCGCGTGCTGATCGACTACACGCATGACCTGTACGCCAGCATCCCCAGCGTGATCGGCTGAGCATGGCCGCGCGCGAGCTCAGCATCGATGCGGCGGAGGTGACGGCACAGTTGCTGCGCGCCTGGTGGCCGCTGCTGCGCGTCAGCGGTTTCATGCTGGTGGCGCCCGTGATCGGTTCATCCACCGTGCCGCGGGCCGCGCGCATCGCCCTGTCCGTCTCGCTCGCCTTGCTGGTGGCGCCGTCCGCCCACGCGCCCCGGGACCTGTCGATCTTTTCCTCGGCGGGCGTGCTGATTTCCGCCACGCAGCTGCTCATCGGCATCGCCATTGGCCTGGTGGTTCAACTGGTGTTCGATGCGCTGGCGCTGGCCGGCCAGACCGTGTCGCTTACCATGGGACTGGGCTTTGCGACCCTGGTCGATCCCCAGCGCGGCGCCAGCACGGCGGTTCTCGGCCAGCTGTTCACCATCCTCGCTACGCTCATCTACCTGTCGGTCAATGGCCACCTGGCGCTGATCGGTTCGCTCGTGCAGAGCTTTCAGACCATGCCGGTGGGTACGGCGGTCATCGGCCGGGACTTCTTCGGCACGGTGGCGGGGTGGGGTGCGCACGTGTTCGAATCGGGGCTGTTGATTGCCTTGCCGGCCACCGTGGCGCTGATCATCGTGAACCTGGCGCTCGGTGTGGTCACGCGCGCCGCGCCGCAGCTCAATCTGTTCGGCATCGGCTTCCCCATCACCATGATGGCCGGGTTCCTCGCGCTGTACCTCGGGCTTGACAGCCTGCTCACGGGGATGAGCGCACTGATCGAGAACGCGCTGTCCACGGTGGTGGACCTGATCGGCGCCGGCAGCGGAGCACGCTGATGGCGGACGCCGAGGACAGCGAAAAAACAGAAGATCCTTCACAACGCCGGCTGCAGCAGGCGCGCGAGCGCGGCAACGTGCCGCGCTCGCGCGAGCTCACCAATTTCGCCACCATGATCGGCGGCAGTGTCGCACTCACCGCCATGAGCTCCTCGCTGACGGTGGACCTGTTCGGCGCGATGCGGCGTTGCCTGAGTGTGCGTGCGGAGGACCTGGCGGATCCCTGGCGCATGCCCACCGCGTTCGGCGCCGAAATCGCGCAGGCCTTGTGGACGCTGCTCCCCATGTTCGGCACGCTGATCGTGCTGGTGCTGCTGGCCTCCGTGGCGCTGGGTGGCTGGAACGTTAGCACGGAGGCGCTCGCGCCGGATTTCACGCGGTTGAGCCCGCTGGCGGGCATCAAGCGCATGTTCGGCCTGCATGGCGTGGGGGAGTTGGGCAAGGCGCTGCTCAAGTTCCTGGTGGTGGGCGGCGTGTGCGCCTTCGTGGTGAGCTATCTGTTCCTGGACGTGCTGCACCTGTCGAGCATGGCGCCGCGCACCGCCATCGGCCACGCGGCGGGCCTGATGTCCAGGTCCTTCATCTGGTTGAGCGCGGCGCTGGTGGTGATCGCCGCGGTGGACGTGCCCCTGCAGCTGTTCCAATACAAGCGCTCGCTGAAGATGAGCCGCCACGAATTGCGCGAGGAGGCCAAGGAGACCGACGGCCGGCCGGAGGTGAAGAGCCGCATCCGCCAGGTGCAGCAGGAACTGGCCAAGCGCCGCATGATGCAACAGGTGCCCACGGCCGACGTGGTCATCGTCAACCCCACGCACTTTGCGGTGGCGCTCAAGTACGATCCCAAGCGCATGCGCGCGCCGCGCGTCCTCGCCAAGGGCGTGGACCTGGTCGCGCAGAACATCCGCCGCATCGCCGAGGAAAACAAGGTGCCGGTGTTCGAATCGCCCAAGCTGGCGCGCGCCCTGTACCGCAGCACCGACCTGAATGCCGAGATTCCCGCCGGCTTGTACATGGCGGTGGCGCAGGTGCTCTCCTACATCTTCCGCATCAAGACCCTCAACCCGACGCTGGCGGCGCGCATGCACCGCCCCGACCCCGAGGTCGGTGATGAGTTCGACGTGTCATGAGCGCGCGTGACATGGGCATGAGCATCGGTCAATTTGCCCGCAGCGGCCTGGGCGTGCCGTTGCTGGTGATGATGATGCTGGCGATGATGGTGCTGCCGCTGCCGCCGGTGCTGCTCGACCTGCTGTTCACCTTCAATATCTCGCTGTCGCTGGTGATCCTGCTGGCGGTGATCTATGTGCGGCGGGCGCTCGAATTCGCCGCCTTTCCCACCGTGCTGTTGGCCGCCACCCTGCTGCGCCTGGCATTGAACGTCGCCTCCACGCGCGTGGTGCTGATCAACGGTCACACCGGTTCGCACGCGGCCGGTCATGTCATCGCCGCCTTCGGTGAGTTCGTCGTCGGCGGCAACTACGCCGTGGGCATGGTGGTGTTCGTCGTGCTCGTGATCATCAACTTCGTGGTCATCACCAAGGGTGCCGGGCGCATCTCGGAAGTCAGCGCCCGCTTCACCCTGGATGCCATGCCGGGCAAGCAGATGGCCATCGATGCCGACCTCAACGCCGGCATCATCAGCCAGGCCGATGCCATCGCGCGCCGCCAGGAGATCCGCGAGGAAGCGGACTTCTATGGCGCGATGGACGGCGCCGGCAAGTTCGTGCGCGGCGATGCGGTGGCCGGCATCCTCATCGTGTTCATCAACATGTTCGGCGGCACCATCATCGGCGCCCTGCAGCACAACATGGGGCTGGCCGATGCCGGCAAGACCTATGCACTGCTCACCATCGGCGACGGCCTGGTGGCGCAGATTCCCGCGCTGCTGTTATCCGTCGCGGTGGCGGTGCTGGTGACGCGCGTATCACGCCCGCACGACATGAGCCAGCAGATCATGGCGCAGATGCTGGGCCAGCCGCGCGCGCTGGCGGTCACCGGCGGCATCCTCGGACTTCTCGGTGTGATCCCCGGCATGCCCAATCTCGTGTTCCTGAGCGTGGCCGGTGCCTGCGGCTACGGCGCCTATGCCTTGAGCAAGAAGCGGACCGAGGCAAGCAAGGGCGAAGCCGCGGCGCCGGAGGCCGCGCCTGCGCCGGCCGAGAATCGCGACCTGTCCTGGGACGATGTCGAACAGGTCGACCTGATCGGGCTGGAGGTGGGCTACCGGCTGATCCCGCTGGTGGATCGCAACCAGGGTGGCGAGTTGATGACGCGCATCAAGGGCGTGCGCAAGAAGTTGTCGGAGGAACTCGGTTTCCTGGTCCAGGCCGTTCACATCCGCGACAACCTGGAGCTTGCGCCCAATTCCTATCGCATCACGCTGCTGGGCGCGCCGGTGGGCGAATCCGAGGTGTTCCCGGACCGCGAACTCGCGATCAATCCCGGCGGCGTGTCGGGATCCATCCAGGGCACGGCCACGAAGGATCCGGCGTTCGGCATGGATGCGGTGTGGATCGACAAGCCGCGGCGCGAACAGGCGCAGGGCCTGGGGTTCACCGTGGTCGATGCGAGCAGCGTCATCGCCACGCATCTGAGCCACCTGCTGCAGACGCATGCGCATGAACTGCTCGGCCACGAGGAAGTGCAGCAACTGCTCAATCGCCTGGCCAAGAGCACGCCCAAGCTGGTCGAGGACCTGGTGCCCAAGCTCCTGCCCATGAGCATCCTGGTGAAAGTATTGCAGAACCTGCTGCAGGAACGCGTGCCCATCCGCAACCTGCGCAGCATCTGCGAGACGCTGGCGGAGCACGCGGCGAAGACCCAGGACCCCGCCGCGCTGGTTGCCGCGGTGCGCGTTTCGCTGGGGCGCAGCATCGTGCAGCAGATCACGGGCCTGCGCCAGGAGATGCCGGTGATCACCCTGGATCCGCAACTCGAGCAGATGCTGCAGGATTCCATGCTGAGCGGTGGCGAGGGCTCGCCCGGCTTTGAGCCCGGTCTCGCCGACCGCATTCACCAGGCCGTGGCGGACGGCGCGCGCCGCCAGGAAGCGGCGGGCGAACCGGCGGTGTTGCTGGTGGCGCCAAAGATCCGTCCCTGGATCGCCCGGCTCATGCGCCATGCCGTGCCGACGCTGGCCGTGCTGGCCTACAACGAGATTCCCGAGAACCGGCGTGTCCGGGTCATTGCCGCGGTGGGGCGGTAACACTGTCGTGAGGTGTCCATGAAGATCCAACGTTATACGGCCGCCAGCATGCGCGAAGCGCTGGCGCTGATCCGCGCCGAGCAGGGAGAAGAGGCGGTGATCCTCTCGACGCGGCGCCTGGAGGAGGGAGTCGAGGTGGTGTCCGCCATCGACTACGATGCCGCGCTGATGGGCGATGCGGCGCGGCTGGCGATGACGCCGCAGGCGTCGTCCCCTGCCGCGGCTCCTGCGACGGGCGTCGCGATCGTGGATGCGCCGCCGATCCCGGTCGAGACGCCGCGCGCGATGGCCGCGCCCGCCGCGCCGCGTACGGCGCGTCATTCCTATTACGAGCCGCCGGATCCTCCACCTCCGCAGTTCGGTGAGCTGCAGCAGGAAATGCGCGACATGCGCCGGCTGCTCGAGAGCGAGTTGGCGGTGATGGGCTGGAAGCACCAGCGCCAGTCCGATCCCTTGAGCGCGGCGGTCATGGAGGAGCTCACCGGCCTCGACATCGCGCCGGACATCACCCGTGCGCTCGCGCAGCAGTTGCCGCGCCGCACCAATGCCAAGAATCCGGCCCACATTCCCATGGCGCTGCTGATGAAATACCTGCCCATGGTGAATGATGCCACCTGCGAGCAGGGCGGCGTGGTCGCCGTGGTCGGACCCACCGGCGTCGGCAAGACCACCACCATCGCGAAGCTCGCCGCGCGCTGGTGCCTGCGGCATGGCAACCAGGACCTCGCGCTGGTGAGTACCGATGGCTACCGCATCGGCGCGCGCGATCAGTTGCTCACCTACGCCCGCATCCTCGATGTGCCCATGCACGTGGCCGACGGCGGCCGGCAGCTTGCGCAGGTGCTCGAGCGTCTCAAGCACAAGCGCCTGGTGCTGGTCGATACGGCCGGGATGAGCCAGCGCGATACGCGCATCCCCGAACAATTGGATTCGCTGCGCCTGGGCTTGGGCGGCGCGCGCGTGCTGCTGGCGTTGCCGGCCGGCGCCGAGGCGCGCGCCGTGGATGAAATCGTGCGGATGTATGGCCGCATCTCGCCCGAGGCCTGCGTGCTCACCAAGATCGACGAGTCCGCCAGCCTCGGCGCGGCGTTTTCCGCGGTGCTGCGGCGCAGCCTCCCCATCGCCTACCTGTGCGATGGCCAGCGCGTGCCCGAGGACCTGCACGATGCCGAACGCAAACGCCTGTGGCTGGTGCGCACCGCGCTCGACCTGAGGCAGCGCCACGCGCCGCCGCCCGACGAATCCTTCATGGCCAAGAACTTTGGACGGACACGCCTCCATGCATGATCTCGACATTCCGCGCACGCAGGCCGATGGCATGCTGCGACTCAAGGATCCGCGCCCGGTCAAGGTGATCGCCGTCACCGGCGGAAAAGGTGGCGTGGGCAAGACCACCGTGTCCGCCAACCTGGCCCTGTCGATCGCCTCGCGCGGCCGCGAGGTGATGCTGGTGGATGCCGACTTTGGGCTTGCCAACGTCGATGTGGTGCTCGGGCTGCACACGCGCTTTCACCTGGGGCATGTGCTCAAGGGTGATTGCGCACTCGAGGATGCCATCGTCACCGGACCGCGCGGATTGCAGGTGGTCCCGGCAGCTTCCGGCGTGATGCGCATGGCCAATCTGTCGGCCGCCGAGAGCGCCGGGCTGATCCGCGCCTTCAGCGACCTCTACCACCGCATCGACGTGATGGTCATCGATACCGCGGCGGGCCTGCACGAGAGCGTGGTGACCTTCACCCGTGCGGCGCACCACGTGCTCATCGTGGTGTGCGACGAGCCGGCCTCGATCACCGATGCCTACGCGCTGATCAAGGTCCTGAGCAAGGACCATGGCGTGCAGCGCTTCCAGGTGCTGGCCAGCCAGACCCGGCGGCCGGGGGAGGGACTGCAGTTGTTCCAGAAAATCAGCCGGGTTTGTGACCGGTTTCTCAATGTGACGCTCGAGTTTGCCGGATCCGTGCCGTTTGACGATTACCTGCGTCGCGCTGTGCAGCAGCAGGCAGCGGTGGTGGAGGCGTTCCCGAGTTCATTGTCCGCGGACGCATTCAAGAATCTGGCACTCAAGGCCGATAGATGGTCGGTGCCCCAAGGGGTACGCGGACATTTGGAATTTTTCGTCGAGCGCCTGGTTGGGGCACGGAGTGGTCCTTCAGCGGTATTGCAATGAGAGCAAGCACACAATATACGAACCAACGCGCGCGCAGCGATGCGCGCGATGACACGAAGGGCGAGGGCCGCGCAGCGCGCGGTGCGCCCATTTCAGGCCCCGACGTTCCCGTCGACCAGGTCCCACAGGGCGAGCTGGTGTTGCGCCATGCGGACCTCGTCAAGCGCATCGCCTACCACCTCGTGAGCCGCATGCCCCCCAATGTGGAGGTCGACGATCTCATCCAGGCCGGCATGATGGGCCTTCTGGATGCGGCCAAGCACTATTCGTCCACCAAGGGCGCCAATTTCGAGACCTACGCCGGCATCCGCATCCGCGGCGCCATGCTCGATGAGGTGCGCAAGTCGGATTGGACGCCCCGCTCGGTCCACCGCAGCATGCGGGCCATGGCCGATGTGGTGCGCAAGCTCGAGAACGAGCAGGGGCATGACGCCAAGCCCACCGACATCGCCGCCAAGCTCGGGGTCAGCATCGAGGAGTACCACAAGCTGGTGCACGATGCGGCCAGCTGCCGGCTGTTCAGCTTCGATCAGATGGGCTCCAGCGAAGATGATTCCAGCCCGTCCGATCATGCCCGTGACGAACGCCCCGGCCCCTTCGAGGACATCGAACAGGAAGGCTTTCGCGACGCGCTGGCGGCCGCCATCGATGGCCTGCCCGAGCGCGAGAAGATGGTGTTGTCCCTTTACTACGACGACGAGCTGAACCTGCGGGAGATCGGCGAAGTGCTGGAGGTGTCGGAGTCGCGCGTGTGCCAGATCCATGGTCAGGCGTTGGTACGCCTGCGCGCGCGGCTGACCGAGTGGCTGCAGCCAGGCTGAAGTCGTGGACATTCTGAGCCTCATCGGGATCGTGCTTGCCGCCATCGCCATCGTGGGCGGCGCGATCCTGAAGGGCAGCAGCGCCGGCGCCCTGGTGGGCGCGGCTGCCTTCGTCATCGTGGTCATCGGCACTTTTGCCGCGAGCCTGGTGCAGACACCGTTGGCCACCTTCATCCGCGCCTGGAGCATCGCCTCCTGGGTGTTCAAGCCGCCGGCGAGCAACCCCGAGGCGGTGATCGGCAAGATCGTCGAATGGAGCAACGTGGCCCGCAAGCAGGGCCTGCTCGGCCTCGAGTCCGCGGTGGAGAAGGAAGAGGATCCGTTCCTTAAGAAGGGACTGCAGTCGCTGGTCGACGGCGGCGAGCCCGATGCGATCCGCTCCACCATGGAAGTGGAGCTGGACACCATGGAACATTTCGACACGCAGGCCGCGAAGGTGTTCGAAGGCATGGGCGTGTACGCGCCGACGCTCGGCATCATCGGCGCGGTCATGGGTCTCATGGCCGTCATGCAGAACCTCGCCGATCCTTCCAAGCTCGGCCACGGCATCGCGGCGGCGTTCATCGCCACGATCTACGGCATCGGCTTCGCCAATCTCCTGTTCCTGCCCATGGGCAACAAGCTGAAGGCCATCGTCCACAACCAGACGCAGGTGCGCGTGATGGTGATCGAGGGAATCATCGCCATCGCGCAGGGCGAGAATCCGCGCAACATCGAATCCAAGTTGAAGGGCTACTTCCACCATTGATGCAGCAATAGATGGCGCGTAAGAAAAAGCACGAGGAACATGTGAACGCGGAAGCGTGGGCCATCCCCTATGGGGACCTGGTCACGCTGCTGCTGGCCTTGTTCGTCGTGATGTATGCCATGTCCTCGGTGAACGAAGGCAAGTACCGCATCCTGTCGGATTCCATGATTGCCGCCTTTCGCGGCGCGCCCAAGAGCATCAGCCCGGTCAACATCGGTGAGCACAAGCCATCGGGCGGTGACAAGAAAATGGTGGGTGAGAAACCCACCACGCTCATGAAGATCGCATCGAGCGACGTGCAGCAGGCGGCCGCGGTGCGCATTGTCGAGGTGGGCAAGGATCACGGCGGGCAGGGCGAGGCCGGCAAGGATGGCGCGGGCGCGCTGATGCGCATGGAGCGCGAAGTGCAGCAGGCCATGCAGGAGCTCATCGATGCAAAGTTGGTGAGCGTACGGCACGAGAACCTGTGGCTGGAGGTGGAGATCAACACCGACATCCTGTTTCCGAGCGGTGCCGCCGCGTTCACCTCGAAGGCCGAGCCGGTGCTCGACAAGCTCGCGGCCGTACTCAAACCCTTTCCCAATCACATCCGCGTGGAAGGCCACACCGACGATCGCCCCATCCGCACGGCGGCCTTCCCCTCCAACTGGGAACTGTCGGCTGCGCGCGCAGCCTCGGTGGTGCATCAATTCACGCGCGCGGGCGTGGACCCGCTTCGCCTGGAAATCGTCGGTTTCGGCGAATACCACCCGCGCAAGCCCAATGCGACGGATGAGGGGCGTAACGCGAATCGCCGGGTGGCAATCCTCATCATGGAGGGTGTTTTGGCGCCGGGCGGCAAGCCGGATTCCGCAGCGCCGGCACCAGCGGCGCCCGCTACGCTACCCGCCGCGGTGGGCTCCGGCGCGGTCGAAGCTTCCGCCGTGGGCAATACGCCAGGTGCTCCTGCCGGTACGCCGATTCCGGGTGCGGGCTCTGCGGTGCCCCCGCCCAAGACAGTTTTGATCGATCCGGTTCAAGTTCAGCGAAGCGGAGCCGACGCCAAGCCACATTGAGTTGGAAAACATGAAGGGGACCATTCATGAGTGAAGTTGACCGGTTGAGCACCTCCGGGACCTACCCGGCGTTGCCGATGGCCGACCGGCGCCGTTCCCGGGAAGATACCCGTGATGCTGCCGGCCGCGATGGACGCAAGGACGACGATGAGCGCAAGAACCCGAAGCCCGTGGCACGCGATCCAGCGGCCGGGCCGAAACCTCCCAATTCCCTGATCGACGAGTACGCCTAAATGAACAGCATTGAAATGATTCTGCTGGGATCCCTCCTGCTGGTGGCTGCGGCTGCCGGTGCTGGCGGTGCCTGGATGTATATACATGTCAGGCGCCTGCGCACGCAGCACCTGGAACTGGCTGCGGGCGTGGCCGCCACCCTGCGCGAACTGGAACTGCTGGCGGCCATGGCCTCCAAGGCCGGCGTGCACGTCAACCGGGTCGAAAGGGACTATTCGGGCCTGGCCGAACGGCTCGACGCCCTGGAGCTGCGTGGCGAGAGCCGCCCCTACGATCGGGCCATCGATTCGGCCCGGCAGGGAATCGATTCCAACCGCCTGGCGCGCCAGTTCGGCTTGAGCCCCACCGAAGCCAGCCTCGTTACCCTGCTGCACGGCGCCAAGCGCCGCGCCTGAGGTCGCACTGCGGCACCCCTGAGTGAGGTGCCAACGGCCTTCGCCTGGCCGCCCCGGCACCGGGTAGAAACCGGCTGCCGGCGCCGCGCGCGCAGAATGCGCAGCGGCCTTCCTCGCTCTTATATAAAGTACCCGCCCTGATGAAAGGCACCTGCGCGGAGGGCTTCCGGGACTGGGGACGGAAGTTCCGTTCCTAGCACGCTTTTCCGTTGACAGCATGGGGCGCGCACCGCAAAATACGCGGCTCATTTTGAGGAGGGGTACCCAAGCGGCCAACGGGGGCAGACTGTAAATCTGCTGGCTTATGCCTTCGTAGGTTCGAATCCTACCCCCTCCACCAGCTGTGTAGGGCTAGGTGGCTTCAGGTTTGCTGCTTTTGGATCAGGCGGGTGTAGTTCAATGGTAGAACTTCAGCCTTCCAAGCTGATAGCGTGGGTTCGATTCCCATCACCCGCTCCAGATGATGGATGTGGCCCACGTAGCTCAGTTGGTAGAGCACGTCCTTGGTAAGGACGAGG
>JBGAGE010000014.1:0-98347 GCA_044226865.1 Steroidobacteraceae bacterium
ATCTGCGATGGTGAGTCCGATGAGCGCTATACCGACACACGGAGCATCGGATCCGGGCTCACAACCCCTGCAGAGAATCGCGAAATGACCGTGCCATCCATCAAATCCGATCCAGCGCGCGCTTTTTCAACAGCCTGTTATAGGACCAGGCCGTGTCGTCGAAGATCTTGAAATCTTCCCAGAACACGCCGGCGATGCCGCGGATGCGCTTGTCATCCGGGGTGCTCAGGCGCAGTTCGTGGCTCTGGTGCTTGTTCTTTTCCACTTCGCGCCAGGTGGAGCTGGGGGAGAAGCAGGTCGGCGTTCCGGCGTACGCGCCATAGCACTGGTAGTAGTCGGCGAACACGCCGCGTGCGTAGTTGGTGTAGTCGCCGACCTGGTCGACGTCGCGAACCAGGTAGCCACCCGAATACACGCCATGGATCGGGCCCATCTGGCCGTTGATCGTCAGCGAGGTGTTGCTGAACTTGTCCTTGTTGTAGGTATCGTTGAACACCGTGGCCTGCAGCTTGTCCAGCGGCACGAGCTCGGAGCTCAGCGGGTACTGGTAGAACACGCCGTCGGCATGCATGTTCTGGTAGCTCTGCGTCAGCAGCGCGCTCCAGTCATCGTTGATCTGCCACAGGAGCGAGGCGCGGATGCCCTTGTAGTTGACCGGGTTCTGGTTGTCCTTGGCGATGGCGTAGTTGTTGATGACCGGGCTGTTGGGCGGCGGCGCGGCCTTGCCCGTGTTCGGGTCGATGTAGCCCGCGTAGTAGATGCCGTAGTCGGTCGCGCGGCGCGTGAACGTGCTGGGCACGTTGTCGATGTAGCCACCGCGATCGTCGCTGTACACCACCATGCGTGCCGCGAGCTTGTCGTTGATCAACGGCAGGTTGATGACGGCATTGATGGCGGAGTTCGGGTCGCCGCCGGCGGTCGTACCGTAGCTGGCTTCCGCCGATCCTTCGAACTTGTTCAGCTTGGGCTTGTTGGTGATGTAGCGCAGCACGCCGGCTTGCGCACCGCCACCGAACAGCGTGCCCTGCGGGCCTTCGAGCACTTCGACGCGCTCCAGGTCCACCGCGATGATGTCGAGGTTGCGGTTCGGGATCTGGCCCGACTGTTCGTCGAGGTACACCGCAACGTTGGGGAAGCCGCCGATCGTGCCCGATGACTGCGTGCCGAAGGAGCCGAGCGCCAGGCCGCGCATGAAGATGTTGCCCTGGCCGGGGCCGTTGGTGGCCAACGACACGTTCGGCAGGTACTTGATCATGTCATCGAAGGAGGAAACCGCGAGTTGTCCGAGCGTGTCGCCCGTCAACGCCTGGATCGTGATGGGCACGTCCTGGATGTTTTCCGAACGGCGCTGCGCCGTGACGGTGATTTCCTGCAGGCCCTGTACTTCGCCCGAATCACCGGCCGCTTGCGCGTGGACCGTTCCGATGGCACCGCTGCCCAGAATGGCAGCAATGGCATAGGAGAGTTTTTGATTTGAATTCATGCTTCATCCCTTCCCGTTTGAAAGATTTTGAGCGCAATCGCCATCGAACTATGACTATCGAATATGAAAGATTGGAGTGTTGCGCGCCTGCAACACTGAGTTCCCCTTGGGTATAATATACACCTGAACACCGCCGGCGCTGACAGCAAATAAACTCATTCGTCCATGTCTTTCCGTCATACCGGACGGCCTCCGATGATGGTGGCGCGGCGCATGACACGGCCTACGGCTCATGGAGGCGATGCGTGCTTCAGGAGTGCTCAGGGCCCAGGCGCGCGGGAAACCCCGGCGCCCGCAGCGGCGTGCCGACGGAATCCTCGAGGAGCTTGACGATCATCGACGACCAGGCATCGCCGCCGTAGCGCGCGCGGCCTTCGATGAAGGTCTGCTCCATGATGCCCGCCAGGCGCAGCGGCACGCCAAAGCGCCGCCCGAATTCCATCGCAAAACCCGCATCCTTGCAGGCCAGGTCCATGGTGAACTGGATGTCGTAGCTGCCGTTCAGGATCACCTGGCTCTCGGTTTCGTGCACGAAGCTGTTGCCGGAACTGGCGCGGATGGCCTCGAAGGCGGCACGCAGGTCCACGCCCGCCTTGGCGCACAGCATCAAGGCTTCGCCCGCGGCGATCAGGTGGATGAAGGCCAGCATGTTGGTGACCACCTTGGTCACCGCCGTCTGCTCGATGCCGCCGAGATGGATGATCTTGCCGCCCATCGCCTGCAGGGCGGGCAAATGCTGATCGAAGCAGGCCTTGGGGCCGCCGACCAGCACCGTGATGTCACCGGCCTCCGCACGATGCACGCCACCCGTGACCGGGCAGGCGAGCGTATCGATGCCGCGTGCGCCGGCCTCCTGCGCCAGCGCCTCGATTTCCTGGAAGTCGTTTGTGCTCATCTCGATCCAGGCGCTGCCCTTGTGCATCGCCGGAATGGCCTGCGCCATGACCTTGCGCGAGGCGGAAGGCGAGGGCAGGCAGGTGATGAGCGCGTCGGTGGCCGCCGCGACCTCGGCGACGCTCGCGCCCCAGTGCGCGCCGGCGGCCTCGAGGGATGCGGCATTCGCGCGATCGAGATCGTGCACGGTCACCTCGATGCCGTGACGCCGCAGGTTGGCCGCGAGATGGCGGCCGAGGTTCCCCAATCCAATGAATCCGTAATGCATGCCTTATTGCCCCAGGTCCCGGTCGATCATTTCCAGATGCAGCTTGTCCTCACCCACATAGGGGTTGGCCAAGGCCACCGCCTCGTTCAATTCGACGCCCAAGCCCGGTTCGCTGGGCGGAATGACATAGCCATCCTGCCACTGGATCGGCTTCTTCAAGATTTGCGCGTGGAATCCGCCCCATTGCTGGATGCCTTCGAGGATGAGGAAATTCGGCGAGCAGGTGGCGATCTGGATGTTGGCGGCGCCCACAACCGGTCCGCAGTACAGGTGCGGCGCGATCTGTGCGTAATGCACTTCGGCGAGCGCGGCCACCTTCTTCGCCTCCAGCAATCCACCGACGCGTCCGAGGTTCAATTGCAGGATGTGCGCGGCGCCCGCGGCCAGCACGCGCGCGAATTCGTACTTGGTGGTGAGCCGTTCGCCGGTGGCGATGGGAATGTTGGTCTGGCGCGCGACGATGGCCATCTGCTCCGGCATTTCCGGCGGCACGGGTTCTTCGAACCACAGCGGATCGTACTGCTCGAGTGAACGCGCCAGGCGCACGGCGCCCGAGGTGGTGAACTGACCGTGCGTGCCCAGGAGCAGGTCGGCCTTGGTCCCCACGGCCTCGCGGATCATGCACAGGAAGCGCGTGGTGCGTTCCAGCTGCTCCTGCGTGGGCTGGCGCGGATCGTAGGCGGAAAAACCGCCGGTGGGATCGAACTTCAGTGCGGTGAAGCCTTGCTTGACGTAGTCGGCGGCGGTGGCGGCCGAGCGGTCCGCGTCCCAATAGAAATCATCGCCCTCGCCGGGGCCCGGATACAGGTAGGTGTAGGAGCGCAGTTTCTCGTGCACCTGGCCGCCGAGCAGCTTGTACACGGGCTGGCCGAGCGATTTGCCGACGATGTCCCAGCAGGCCATTTCCAGGCCGCTCATCGCGCCCATCAGCGTGAGGTCGGGGCGCTGGCTGAAGCCCGAGCCGTGTGCTTCGCGCCAGATGCGCTCGATGTCGAAGGGGCTGCGCCCGGCGAAGCGCCGCGCGAACAGGTCCTCGACCATCTTCGCCACCACCTTGGGGCCGAAGGTGGCGGCATACACCTCGCCCACGCCCTCGATGCCGCAGGCCGTGCGAATCTTCAAGAACACGAAGTAGCGGCCGCCGAAGCCCGGCGGGGGATTGCCGACGATGAAAACCTTGACGCTCTCGAGTTTCATGCGCTTGACCTTGCGAAGGATTAATTCTTGGCAGCCGCGGCGATGAGGTCCGCGGCCTTCTGGGCCACCATGATGGTGGGAGCATTGGTATTGGCGGTCGTGACGTTGGGAAACACCGAGGCATCCACCACGCGCACATTGCCAAGCCCATGGACGCGCAACGACGGGTCCACCACCGAGGTTCCAGGGTCGGTGCCCATGCGGCAGGTTCCCACCGGGTGATACACGGTTGCCGCACGCGCGCGAAAATCCGCCAGCAGCTGCTCCTCGTTCATGTCCTTGAGCACGGGTGTCATGGGCGCCGCGATGAACTCCTGCATGGCCTGGGTCCTTTCCATGGCCTGCAACAGGCGCCCGCCGATGATCACATCGCGGATGTCCTTCTCGGTGCTCAGGTAATTGGGCGCGATCGCGGGAGCGACGCGGAAATCATTCGATGCGATGTCGATGCGGCCGCGGCTGGTGGGGCGCGATGGCTGGTGCGAGAGCATGAACGCGGAAAAGGCATCGGGGTTGATGCTGGCCCGCTTGGAATCCCCGGCCGCGTAGGTGATGGGGTTGTAATACAGCTGGAACTCGGGCCGCGCCGCGCCCAACTCACCGCGCACGAACCCGCCGCAGTGATTGACGCTCAGCGACAACAGCCCGCGCCGGGTCAGCAGGTACTGCACACCCGCCTTGAACTTGCCCCAGCCCGAGTGCAGGTCATCGTTGAGGGTGCGTTGCCGGGCGCGATACGAATAGGTGATGGCCAGGTGATCCTGCAGGTAACCGCCCACGGATGGGTTGTCCAACACCACCGGCAGACCATGCTGCGACAGCGTGCGACCCGGACCCACGCCCGACAGTTGCAGGATCTGTGGTGAGTTCACCGCTCCCGCGGCAAGGATGACCTCGCGAGCCGCGGAGGCGAACAGGGTCTCTGCGCCGCGGGTGTACTCCACGCCGGTCGCGCGCCGGCCTTCGAAGCGGATGCGGCTGACCCAGGCATTGGTTTGGAGCTTCAAGTTGCTGCGCCGCAGGGCCGGTTTCAGGAAGGCATCCGCCGCCGACCAGCGGCGGCCCTGGTAGGTGGTGATCTGGTAGAAACCCACGCCGTCGGGTTGGTCGCCGTTGAAGTCCGGGGTGGCCCGCAGCCCCATCTCGGCGGCGGCGCGCATGAAGTAGGAACAGGTGGAATGCAATTGCGGCTGCACGTCGCTGACATACAGGGGACCCTTGCCGCGCACATTGCCTTGGGCGTCGACGCGCGCTTCGCTGCGCTCGAAATAGGGGAGCACGTCCTGCCAACCCCAGCCCACGGCACCCTGATCGCGCCAATCGTCGAAATCCGTGGGCAGGCCGCGGCAGTACACCAGCGCATTGATGGAACTGGAACCGCCCACCACCTTGCCGCGCGGCCAGTAGCCGGCGCGGCCGTTGGTGCCCGGGTCGGGGAGGGTCTGGTATTTCCAGTTGAACCGGGCATCGGCGAAGGTGCGGCCGTAGCCCACCGGGGTGCGGATCCAGAAGCGTTCGTCACTGCCGCCGGCTTCCAGCACCAGTACGCGATCGCGGCCCGATTGCGATAACTGCCCGGCCAGCACGCACCCGGCCGACCCTGCACCGATGATGATGTAGTCGAAGCTCCCCATCGCAGCTTTCAGCTTAAGCGTTCGTTATGTCCATGCTATGCCATTTCCAGATTTACCCATGATATTTCTAGCGCCTGAAAGGGCTTGGGCCGGGGCGCGCAGGGGGCTTCGCCAAATGCGGTCGAACCATGTATGTTCGGATTCCTCGAATGGCCGCCGTGGAGCGCGGAGGCCGCCTGCAAGGGAGACTGTCCATTGATGACTGAAAGCGCCTGTTTCCGGGGAGGGGTCCGATGAGCGGCTCCGAGGAAGCCATCGTGCGGGGGGCCGTGCCGGTCACGCATGCCTCGGAGGTACTGCCCTCGCTCGCACAGCGCTGGTACGTGCTCATCATGATGGTGCTGGTCTACACCATGAGCATCGCGGATCGTTATTCGATATCGACCGTGCAGGAATCCATCCGCCTCGAATTGCATCTCACCGATGCCGGCATCGGTGCGCTGGCCGGTGTCACGCTGGCCTTCTTCTATGTGGTGATGGGCTTCCCCATCTCCTGGCTGATCGACCGGCGCAACCGCCGCAACATCATCGCCATCTCGGTGGGCCTGTGGTCCATCATGACGGCGTTCACCGGCATGGCCGCGAGCTACTGGCAATTGTTCATGGCGCGCATCGGGGTCGGCGTGGGCGAGGCCGGCGGCACGCCGGGTGCGAATTCGCTGCTGTCGGATTATTTCCCGGTGGACCGGCGCCCGATGGCGCTCACCATCTTCGGCCTTGGCGCGCCCATCGGTGCGTGGATCGCGTCATCCGTTGCAGGCGCCATTGCCGATCAATATGGCTGGCGCATGGTGTTCCTGGCGCTGGGCATTCCCGGCGCAGCCCTGGCTCTTTTGATCTGGGTCACCGTGCGCGAGCCGCGCCGCGGTCAATTCGACGCCGCCGAGAACGTGGGCACCGCCACCTTCTTCGAGAGCATGAAGTTCCTGTGGCTGCAACGCTCCTGCGTGCACCTGATGTTGGGCAGCGCGGTCACGGCCCTGTGGGGCTGGGGCTTGATGTGGTGGACGCCCACTTACCTGCAGCGCAGCTTCGGGCTGACGGCGGGGCAGGCCGGCGAGATCATCGGTCCCATCAATCTCTGGGCGGGCATGGGTGCGACCATCGCCACGGGCTGGCTGTTGTCCAGCCGCCTGATGTGCAACCCGCGGCGCATCGTCATCCTCATGGGCACGGTCATCGGCCTCGTGACCATTCCCTCCATCGTGATCTTCTGGACGCACTCGCTCGCGCTCGCCAAGATCATGTTCTGGATCTTCATCCCGGCGATTTATTTCTACATCGGGCCTTGCTTCGGCATCATCAACAACCTGGCGCAGCCGCGCATGCGGGCGGTGTTCTGCGCCACCACCTTGTTCGTCGCCAACGTGGGCAACCTGATCCTGGCGCCGGGCATGGTCGGCCTGCTGAGCGACTGGTTCGCGCCGAATCACATCGCCGATGCCGCCTCGCTGCGCTCCGCCTTGCTGGTGCTCGCACCCACGGGCTTCTGGGCGGCCTTCCATTATTTCTGGTGCGCGCGCAACGTCTGCAGCGACCAGGAGCGCGCCACCGGCGTGAAGGTGCAGGAGTAGGGCCATGGCCAAGACCAGCATCGAGCGCCGCTGGCTGCCGTTGAATGCGCTGCGCGCGTTCGAAGGCGTCGCGCGTCACAACAGCTTCACCGCTGCTGCGAACGCGCTGTTGATCTCGCAGAGCGCGCTGTCGCGCCATGTGATCGCGCTGGAGAAACTGATCGGCGCGCAGTTGTTCGACCGCAAGCCGCATTCGCTGGTGCTCACCAAGGTGGGCCAGCACCTGCTGGCCGCGGTCAGCAAGTCCTTCGACCGGCTCGAGTTCGCCCTCGATGACATCCGCAACGAAGGCTCCATCACTCAACGCACGCTGCGCGTGCAGATGCCGCCCAGCTTCGCCGTGCACCTGGCGGTGCCCATCCTGCGCGATTTCCGCCGTGCCTGCGCGGAGGTCGAGATCGACCTCGTGAATTCCTATGCGGTGGGTCCACCGCCGAACGAAGTCGATGTCGCCGTGGTGTATTCCAAGCCCATGGTGACCGACATGGTGGCGGACCTCCTGTGGCCGGTGCGCATGAGCGTGCTGTGTCACCCGGCCGTGGCCGAGCGGCACGCGGGCAAGAGCCTGGCCGAATTGATCGATGCCAACGAACTGGTGCACGTGCGATTCGTGGACCTGCCCAAGCACCACATGTGGTCGCAGCTTGCGCGCCAGACCGGCATCCCTGCCCTGAAGGTGGAGCGCGGGCTGGTGTTCGACACGGCCGTGCTTGCGGTGCAGTACGCACTCAGCGGCGATGGCCTGGTGTTGCTGGACACCACGCTGTTCAGCGAGGAAATCCGCACCGGACGCCTCGCAAAGCCCTTCGATGTGACGCTGGACGATGGCTATGGCTATTACCTGCTCACGCACCCGGAAAGCCTGGGGGATACCGCCATCGCGTTGTTCCGTTCCTGGCTGATCGAACGTTTCGGCCGTCAATCGGCCACCGGCAGCGCCGCCGTGCGCCTCGCCGTTTCCAACGAATGAACTCACAGCGTCAGGAGTAGTTGTCAGATGAAGAGCCACGCAAAGGTGGTGGTCGTGGGCGGCGGCGTGGTCGGCGCGAGCGTGCTGTACCACCTCACCAAGGCCGGCTGGAAAGATGTGTTGCTGATCGAGCGCGCGGAGCTCACCTCCGGCTCCACCTGGCATGCCGCGGGTGGCATGCACACGCTCAATGGCGATCCGAATGTGGCGCGCCTGCAGCAGTACACCATCAACCTGTACAAGGAACTCGAGCGCATCTCGGGCCAGTCCTGCGGGTTGCACATCACCGGCGGCATCATGCTGGCCGGCACCAAGGAGCGCATGGACTGGCTGAAGATGGCCAAGGCGCGCGGCCGCTACCTGGGCATGGAACTCGAGATCGTCACGCCGGCGGAAGCGGAGAAGATGTTCCCGCTCATGGACAAGTCGCAGTTCCTCGGCGGCCTGTACGATCCCATCGAAGGCCACGTGGATCCCTACGGTGTCACGCACGCCTACGCCAAGTCCGCGCAGATCGGCGGCGCCGAGATCGTCAAGCAGACCCGCGTCATCGACATCAAGCAGCGGCCCGATGGCACCTGGGATGTGGTCACCGCGCAGGGCAATGTGAATGCCGAGCATGTGGTCAATGCCGGCGGCCTGTGGGCGCGCGAAGTGGGCCGCATGGTCGGCCTGGAACTCCCCGTCCTCGCGATGGAGCACCAATACCTGATCACCGGCGACATGCCCGAACTCGTGGGCAAGCCCGAGATCATGACGGTGCTGGATTTCGAGGGGGAGATCTACACGCGCCAGGAGCGCGGCGGCATGTTGCTCGGCACTTATGAAAAGGCGTGTGTGCCCTGGTCGCCGCGCACCACGCCCTGGGATTTCGGCCAGGACCTGCTGGCCAATGACCTGGAGCGCATCGCGCCCAGCCTGGAAGTGGGCTTCCGGCATTTCCCCGCGATGGAGAAGGCGGGCATCAAGAAGATCGTCAATGGGCCGTTCACCTTCGCACCGGATGGCAATCCGCTCATCGGCCCCATCAAGGGCCTGAAGAACTTCTGGGTGGCCTGCGGCGTGATGGCCGGCTTCAGCCAGGGCGGCGGCGTGGGTCTGTCGCTCGCCAACTGGATGGTGCACGGCGATCCCGGCGCCGACATCTGGGGCATGGACGTGGCGCGCTACGGCGATTGGACCACGCTGGCCTACACCAACGCCAAGGTGCGCGAGAATTATTCGCGCCGCTTCAGCATCCGCTTTCCCAACGAAGAATTGCCGGCGGGCCGTCCGCTGCGCACCACGCCCATTTACGAGAAGCTGGCGGCGGAGCACGCGGTGTTCGGCGATTACTGCGGGCTCGAGCATCCGCTTTGGTTCGCGCCTTCTGCCAATGAGGCGCACGATGTCATCAGTTTCCGCCGTTCCAATTCGCACGCGCACGTGGGTGCGGAGTGCCAGGCGGTGGCACAGGGCGTGGGCTTGTTGGAGATTTCCAATTACGGCAAGTTCGAGATCACCGGCGCCGGCGCGGAAGGCTGGCTGTCGCACATCATGGCCAACAAGGTGCCGGCGGTGGGGCGCATCAGCCTCACGCCCATGTTGAACGAAGCCGGCAAGCTGATCGGCGATTTCACCATCTGCCGGCTCACGGCGGATCGTTTCTTCCTCGTCGGCACGTATGCGGCGGAGACCTACTACCTGCGCTGGTTCGAGCGCTATCCGCCGCCCGCCGGCGTGGTGGTGCGGCCGTGCGCCATGCAGTACGTGGGATTGTCGGTGGCGGGACCGCGCTCGCGCGACCTGCTGCAGACCCTGGTGAGGGACGATCTTTCAACCCCGGCCTTCCCGTTCATGACGTTCCGCCAGGTCGATGTGGGCATGGTGCCCACGCTGATGGGCCGCGTGTCCTTCACGGGCGACCTGGGCTATGAGATGTGGGTGACCACGGAATACCAGCGGGCGCTGTACGACACGCTGAAAATCGCAGGCGCGGACTTCGGCCTGCGCAGCATCGGCGGCCGTGCGCTGAACTCCCTGCGCGTGGAGAAGGGCTTCGGCAGCTGGGCACGCGAGTTCCGGCCCATCTATGGTGCCTTCGAGGCGGGCCTGGACCGTTTCGTGGACTTCAAGAAGGGCGAGTTCGTGGGCCGCGAGGCTGCGCTCGCCGAGAAGAACGGCGGCGGCAAGCTGCGGCTGTGCACCTTCACCATCGATGCGGGCGATGCGGATGCGCTGGGCGATGAGCCCATCTGGCACGACGGCAAGGTGGTGGGATGGGTGACCTCCGGCGCCTACGGGCACCGCGTGGGCAAGTCGATTGCGTTGGGTTACATCCCCAAGGAATTGGCGACAGCCGATTCAGGTTTCGAGATCGAACTCATCGGCGAGATGCGCACGGCTACCCGCCAGAACGGCGCGCCGTTCGATGCCAGCGGGACGCGGATGCGGGCTTGAGGAAAGGGCGCGGTGCGCGTGCAGCGTACCGCGCCGCGCTGTCAGCGGGCGGCGTGCTCGACGCGCTCGTTGGCGCGCAGGTGGATCCAATCGCGGATACGCTTGGCATCGGCGATACGCGTGTACTTGCCGTAGGAGTCCAGCAGCACGATCACGATGGGGCGGTCTTCGATGATGGTCTTCATCACCAGGCAACGCCCCGCATCCACGGTATAGCCGGTCTTCTGCACCACGATGTTCCAGTTGGGATTGGCCACCAGGTTGTCGGTGTTGCGAAATTCCACGCGGCGCCTGCCGACCAGCACGCTGTGGCGATCATCCGTGGAGTAGTTGCGGATCAACGAATTCTGCGAGGCCGCGATCACCAGTTTGGAAAGATCTTCGGGACTTGCCATGTTGCCCGAGGACAAGCCGGTGGGGTCGGTGAAGCGCGAATGGAGCATGCCCAGCGCCCGCGCCTTGGCATTCATGGCTGCGATGCAGGCGGGCAGGCCGCCCGGGTAACGGCTGCCCAGCACGTAGGCGGCACGATTTTCCGAGGCCATCAATGCGAGGTGAAGGAGATCCCCGCGGCTCAAGGTGGCGCCCGTGGTCAGGCGCGACGGGCCGCCGCGGCTGCCCGGGCGCTCGGTGCGCGTAAGGGTGATCATTTCATCCGTGGACTGGCCCGCTTCCAGCACGACCAACGCCGTCATCAGCTTGGTGATCGAGGCGATCGGAATCACCGCATCCGGGTTCTTCGACAGCAGGACGGAGGAGGTATTTTCATCCACCACCAGGGCGGAGCTCGATCGCAAGGCCGGCATGCCGGCGACGATGTCGGCGGCGCGGCGATGATGCCGGTGGTGGCGGGTGGCGGCGGGCGTCGCGATCGAGACGCTCAAGAAAGACAATCCGATCAGGCTCGCTACGATTCTTCGCATGGCTGGTCCGCAGTTAATGTCAAATCAGTTTAGCAGGTATAAGCATCGGATTTAACTCATTTTGGCGTGACGATCGCCGTCACAGATCAGCGACGGCGGATTGTGCAGTCGACGGCGGTTCCGCGAAGTGGCCTGCGCCACTGTCAAACGCGCGGGTAGCAGGCGGCCGATGTGCGCTCGCGGCTGGAGCAGACGGTGCGCCGCAGTCCGCCGTAGTACCATTCACCATAAGCTTGGCTGGCCTGCCGACCCGCGCGGCCGATTTATGCATCACCCCAGGAGACGCCCATGAAGCTCGAGGATAGCCGCCGCAGTGACAATGTCGAAGACGCACGCGGGGGTGGATTCGGCCGTCGCGGAACCGGCATCGGGATTGGCACCATTGCCGTGGTGGTGATCGGCTATTTTATGGGCGTCAACCCGGCGACATTGCTGGGCCTGCTGTCGGGCGCGCAGTCCTCCGGACCGGTGACCGAGGCTCCCGCGATCACCGGCGAGTCCAAGGATCCGCAGGTGGATTTCGTGCGTGCCATCCTGGGCGAGACCGAAGATGTGTGGGGCGCCTACTTCAAGGAGAACGGCGAGACCTATACGCCGCCCAAGCTGGTGCTGTTCAGCGGACAGGTCGATTCAGCCTGCGGCATGGCGAGTTCCGCCGCCGGACCTTTCTATTGCCCCGGCGATCAGAACGTGTACATCGACCTGACCTTCTACCGGCAGCTTGCAGATGAATTCGGGGCGCCGGGCGAATTCGCGCGCGCCTACGTCATCGCGCATGAAGTGGGACATCACGTGCAGAATCTCCTGGGCGTTACCGACAAGGCGGAGCGGGCGCAGCAAGCCGCGGGCCGCACCGCCGGCAATCGCGTCTCGGTGGCGGTGGAATTGCAGGCGGATTGCTTTGCCGGCGTGTGGGCCCAGCAGGCCAATTCGGCGCGCAAGATCCTCGAGCCGGGGGACCTCGAGTCGGGCCTGCAGGCGGCGTCCTCGGTGGGCGATGACACCCTGCAGAAGCGCACCCAGGGCACGGTGGTGCCCGACAGTTTCACGCACGGCAGTTCGGCGCAGCGGGTTCGCTGGTTCAGGCAGGGATTCCAGGCAGGCAAGATCGACGCCTGCGACACTTTCAGCGCTGCCGCGCTGTAGTCGCCCGACCGTTGACGGCGGGCAGCCTCGTGGCCGCCCGCCGCCGGCGCTCATTCCCGGGGCAGATCGAACAGCAGCACTTCCGCCGCTCGTCCGTTCCCCAATGCGAGCGCTTCTACCTGCGAGAGCTTCAGAGCATCGCCGGCATCGAGCCGCGTGCCGTTGACCTCGATGCCGCCGCGCGCCACGTGGACGTAGAGCAACCGCTCCGGCGCCACCTGCAATTGCGCGGACTCCGGGCCGTCGAAGAGTCCCGCGTAGACCCGCGCGTCCTGATGGATCGACACCGAACCCTGCGCGCCGTCCGGCGATGCGATCAGCCGCAGCCTGCCGCGCTTGTCGGCTGCGTCGAAGCGCTTCTCCTCATATCCCGGGGCAATGCCGCTGCGCTGCGGCATGATCCAGATCTGCAGGAAATGCACGCCGTTGTGGCTGGAGGGATTGAATTCGCTGTGGTGCACGCCGGTGCCCGCGCTCATGCGCTGCACATCGCCGGGCCTGATCGTCGAGCCATTGCCCAGGGAGTCCTTGTGCGCCAACTCGCCTTCCAGGACATAGCTGATGATCTCCATGTCGCGATGGCCGTGGGTGCCAAAGCCGGCACCGGGCGCGACCCGGTCCTCGTTGATCACCCGTAATGGGCCGAAATGCACGTGGCTGGGATCGTGGTAGTCGGCAAATGAAAAGGAATGCTGTGAGCGCAGCCAGCCGTGATCGGCATGGCCGCGTTCGTTGCTGCGTCTGATTTCTTGCATGAGAACCTCCGTTGTCCCGGTGTGGGGGCGCAAGTCCCGGGCACCAGTTCAAAGATTCGATGACAGGTATCGAGGTGCCCGAAAGGGGGTCGGCGTGGGCCGCGTTTGACGCCCCGCCCTGGCGTTGTGCGAATATCGCATGCTGCAAGGATCAAACAGGGGATGACGGTGAATGATTCCATCACGCGGCGCGATTTCCTCAATGGCGTGGCCCTGGCCATTGCGGGCGCCGGCAGCATCGAGTGGGCGAGGGCGCAGGGATCGAGCGCGACCGGGGCGCCGTCCGCCGCCGATTATCCCCCGGTGCGCGGCGGCTTGCGCGGCAGTCACGCGGGTTCGTTCGAGGCCGCGCATCGCCTGCGGGATGGGCAGCCCTTCGACCTGAGCGGCGCCAAGGTCGAGGAGAACTACGATTTGATCGTCGTGGGCGGGGGTATCAGCGGCCTGGCCAGCGCCTATTTCTATCGCCAGAGGAAGCCCGGCGCAAAGATCCTGGTGCTGGACACCAACGATGATTTCGGCGGCCACGCCAAGCGCAATGAGTTCGAGGTCGATGGCCGCACGCTCATCGGCTATGGCGGCACGCAGTCCATCGATTCGCCCCGGCATCATTGGAGCCCGGTGGCGCAGCGCCTGCTGCGCGAATTGAACATCGACATCGACCGTTTCAAGACGGCCTTCGATCAAGGCTTCTACGAGCGTTGGGGTTTGAACCGGGCGGTCTTCTTCGACGCCGCGACATTCGGACAGGACAAGCTCGTGCGTCAATCCTTCGGACGCTGGACCGATTGGGACGAGCGCAGCCGCGACCGAGACAAGATCGCCGCGTATGTCGGTGAGATGCCGTTGAACGAGCGTGCCCGTGCCCAATTGCTGGAGATGTTCATCTCCAAGCGCGACGTGCTGGCAGGCGCCACCCCGGAGCGGCGGCGCATGGTGCTCGAGCACACGAGCTACCGGGATTTCCTCACGCAGTACTGGCAGGCCGACGATGACGTGCTGAAGTTCCTGCAAAAGCGCACGCACGGCCTGTGGGCCATCGGCATCGATGCCGTGCCTGCGAGCGAGGCCATGTCCTTGCCCGGCATGCTGGCGCAGCGCGAGGCCTACGCCAAGCTCGGTCCGGCCGAGGCGCCCGAACCCTACATCTATCACTTCCCGGATGGCAACGCGTCGATCGCGCGCATGCTGGTGCGCCGGCTCGTGCCGGGGATCGCGCCGGGCAATTCGATGGAAGACATCGTGACGGCCAGATTCGATTATTCGCGTCTCGATCTTCCCGGACAAGCGGTGCGCATCCGCCTGAACTCCACCGCCGTGGAGGTGCGCAACGCCGGCAAGGGCGTGCAGGTGGCCTACGTGCGCGAGGGCAAGGCCGTGCGCGCGGGCGCCCGCGACTGCATCCTCGCCTGCTATCACGCCATGATGCCCTATCTCGCGCCCGAGCTGCCTGCGCCGCAGAAGGCCGCGATGCATGCGAACGTGCGCGCACCGCTGGTGTACACCAACGTGGTGCTGCGCAATTGGCGGGCCTGGCATAAGCTGGGCGTGGCCTACATTGCCAACGCAGGCGGCATGTTCGACGCCTCGCTGGATTTCCCGGTGAGCCTCGGCGATTACCGCTTCTCCGCCGATCCCTCCCAGCCCATCTGCGTGCACATGGATTACATGCCCTGCGCGCCGAACCAGGGGCTGAACATGCGTGAGCAATACCGGATAGGCCGCTCCAAGCTGTACTCGATGAGCTTCGCCGACTTCGAAAAGCAGATCCGGCTGGAACTATCGGCGATGTTGAAGGATGGTGGATTCGATTTCGACCGCGACGTGGCGGCCATCACCGTCAATCGCTGGCCGCACGGCTATGCCTATACGCCGACCCCCTTGTATGACGACATGGAACAACAGGAAAAGCTCGCCAAGACGGCGCGGCATAGGGCCGGGCGCATCGCCATCGCGAATTCGGATTCGGGCTGGGATGCGTATACGCACGTGGCCATCCATCAGGCGCACCGCGCCGTGACGGAACTGACCTGAGGATGCAACGCCAGGGGTTGAAGGACAGCATCCGCCAGCATGTGCCGGGCCATTCGCTGGCGCGCGAGTTCTATACCGATCCCGCCATCTTCGAGCACGACCTGCGCGACATGTTGCTGCGCCACTGGGTGTGCGCCGGGCATGTCAGCAGCATTGCGCGCCCCGGCGACTACCTGCTGGTCGACCTGGGCCCGGAATCGGCCATCATCCTGCGCAATGCGGAGGGCGAGGTGCGCGCGCTGCTCAATGTCTGCCGCCACCGCGGATCCCGGTTGTGCATCGAGCGTACGGGCCGCGCGCCGGCGGCGCGGCTCACCTGTCCCTACCACGCCTGGAGCTACGACCTGGACGGCAGGCTCCTGGCCGCGCGCCACATGCCAGATGGGTTCGACGCCGCCGCCCACTCATTGAAGTCGCTGCCGGTGCGCGTGATGCAGGGACTGGTGTTCTTCAGCTTCGCGCAGGATCCGCCGCAATTGGACACGGCCGAGCACGCGCTGGCGAATTCCGCGGGCGTGCACGGCTGGGCGCATGCCAAGCTCGCCCATCGCGAGCTGTATTCCATCAAGGCCAATTGGAAGCTCGCCATCGAGAACTACATGGAGTGCTATCACTGTTCGCCCGCACATCCGGAATTCGCGCGCCGCCACGTGATGGCGCGGCTGGCGCCGCAGGTGCAGGAGCTGGAGGCGGCGGGCCGCGGCCGCGCGGCGCAACTGGGCATCGCCATTCCCGACATCGACCAGTACGCGGGCGCTGCCGGCGCGGGGCGGGAGTCAGTGTCGGTATGGCGCAGCACGTTGACCGACGGCACGGCCAGCGGCAGCGGGGATGGCCGGCCCGTGTCGCGCATGATGGGCGATTTCACGGCCTCCGACGGCAACAGCACGTATTTCGACATCGGCCCGGTGAGCGATTTCCTCGCCTACCCCGATCATGGCGTCATCTACCGATTCATCCCGCGCAGCGTCGAGCGAACGGAACTGGAAGTGATCTGGCTGGTGCATGCGGACGCCGTCGAAGGCGTGGACTACGATGTGGAGAAATTGACGTGGCTGTGGCGGATCACCAGCGAAGAGGACAAGAAGATCGTGGAAATGAACCAGGAAGGCGTGAATTCCAATTTCTACCTCCCAGGGCCTTATTCGCTGCAGGAGAGCTACCCGCTGCGCTTCGTCGAATGGTACTTGAGCGAGTTGCGGCCATGAGAACCATCGCGCTGGCCGGCGCGCTTGCGCTGGCCCTTTTGGCGGGGGGCTGCGGCGGGAAGCAGGGGAACGGGGCGCCGGCGCCCGCGGCGGATGCAGAGCCCAAGCTCCTGAACGTCTATTCCTGGGCGCTGTACATCGCTCCCGACACCGTGGCGGAGTTCGAGAAGCGCACCGGCATCAAGGTGAACTACTCCACCTACGACAGCAACGAACTGCTCGAGACCAAGCTGTTCACCGGGAATACGGGCTATGACATCGTCGTGCCCACGGTGACATTCTTCGAGCGGCAGGCCAAGGCGGGCATCTATCGCAAGCTCGACAAGAGCCTGCTGCCCAACCTCAAGAACCTGGACCCGGACATCATGCGCCGCCTGGCGCTGCACGATCCCGGCACCGAACATGCGATTCCCTATCTGTGGAGCATGGTCGGCCTGGGATTCAACCAGGATGAAATCGCCAAGCGCCTGGGTGGTGTGCCCGATGGATGGTCCCTGATCATGGACCCCGCCAACGCCGCCAAGCTCAGGAGCTGCGGGATCTCGCTGCTGGATGCGCCGGCGGATGTCATCGGCGCGGTGCTCATCCACCTCGGCAAGGACGCCAACAGCACCGACGAGCGCGAGCTGGGCGCGGCCTTCGATGTCCTGCACAGGATCCGGCCCTACATCCGCAGTTTCGATTCCGAGCAGTACATCGCGGAGCTGTCCAACGGTGGCGTGTGCGTGGTGCTGGGTTGGTCGGGTGACATCGTGCAGGCGCGCAATCGCGCGCGCGAAGCTGGCAATGGCATGCGGATCGCATTCCTGCTGCCGAAGGAGGGGAGTCTCATGACGCTGGATGCAATGGCCATACCCGCCGATGCGCCGCACCCGCGCAATGCGCAGGCATTCATGAACTTCCTGATGGAGCCGGCCGTGATCGCGCACATCACCGATGCCGTGGGCTATCCGAACGGCAACCGCGAAGCGACCCCCCTGGTCGGCGCGGCGCTGCGCGAGGATCCGGCCGTCTACCCGGACGATACGGCGCGTGCGCGCCTGCAGACCCAGCACGCCAAGAGCCTGGAGTATTCGCGGTTCCTGTCGCGCGAGTGGACCAAGCTCAAGACAGGATCTTGAGCGGCGGCTGACTGCCTGTTCCAACGCCTGCCGACCTGCGCGGGCACTGGTTTGCGCGCCTGTAGCGACGGTGCTACTGTCTGTGATAGCAGATGCGCTTGAGCCGCACACTACGACAAGGGGATGACATGAGCCGGAACTTCCATGCCTCGGGGGAGCGTGCCGCGATTTGCTGTGCGCTGTTGTCGGTCAGCCTGTTGGCGCAACAGCCGGTCGCGGCCGCCGAAGGCGATGAAGGTGGCCTGACGGAGATCGTGGTGACCGCCACCCGCCACGAGGAGACCATCAGTCGCGTGCCCTTGAGCATCAGCGCCTTCAGCCAGGAGACCATGGACCTGAAGGGCATCAAGGACATCAACGATGTGGTGCGTTTCACGCCCGGCTTGTCCATCGACAACTCCGGTACCAACGCGATTTCCATCCGCGGAATTTCTTCCTCCGGCGGCGCGGGCACCACCGGCATCTACATCGACGAAACTCCCATCCAGATGCGGGCGCTGGGATTCAACCCGGACGACACGCTGCCGAAGACCTTCGACCTGGAGCGCGTTGAAGTATTGCGTGGTCCGCAGGGCACGCTGTTCGGCTCGGGATCGGAAGGCGGCACGGTGCGATACATCCTGGCCCAGCCGAGCCTGACCAAGGAGTCCAGCTATCTGCGCTCTGAAGTGTCGTACACGCGTGGCGGTGAGGCGACCTACGAGGCGGGTTTCGCGCATGGCGGACCGATCAAGGACGATGTCTTCGGTTATCGGGCGAGCGTTTGGTACCGCTACGATGGCGGTTGGATCGACCGGGTGGACCCGACCACGCGGCAGGTGGTCGACAAGAACGCCAATCACGTCAACAACGTGGTGCTGCGCCTGGCGGCGATATGGAAGCCCACCGACAGCCTGACCATCACGCCGAGCGTGATCTACCAGAACAGCAAGCGCCACGATGTCTCGCAATACCAGGATGTGTATTCCAGCGGCAGCGGCTCCTTCAACAACGCCAATCCCAGCCAACTGCCGGTTCCCGACAAGTTCTACCTGCCGGCGTTGAAATTGGAGGCGGACCTGGGCGCGATGCGCCTGATCTCCAATACCTCCCTGTTCCATCGCGACGAGGTCACGGGCTACGAGGGCACGATGTACGACGTCGCGTTCTACCAATCCCTCGGCTGGCCCGATGCCGGGTTCGGCCTCACGTTCCTGAACCCGAGCGAGTACCCGCTGCTCGACACCAACGGCTATCACCTGCCGGCGTCGATCCAGGACTACCGTTCACCCGCGACCATCATCAACAAGCAGGAAAGCATCTCGCAGGAATTGCGCCTGCAGTCGGCGGACAGCGACTCGAAATTGCGCTGGACCGTGGGCGCGTTCTTCTCGCTGTCGCGCGAAGAAAGCGTGGAGGAACTGCACGACCCGATGGTGGACCAGTTTTACCAGGCTATCTATGGCGTGACCGCGGAGGAAGCCTGGGGATTGCCGCTGCTGCCCAATGGCGATTCCTACTACAACCGCAATGTCGCGCACGACCGGCAGATCGCGGGATTCGGCGAGGCCACGTATTCGTTCACCGACCAATGGAAACTGACGCTGGGAGGACGAATCTCGAAGATGACCTTCGACCTGAATCACTTCGCGGATGGCTTGCAGAACGGTGGGCCCGATCAGTCCTACGCATCCCAATCGGAAACCGCCTTCACTCCCAAGGTGAGCGTGTCCTTCCAGATGAACCCGGACAACCTGTTCTATGCCACTTATGCCAAGGGATTCCGTCCCGGCGGCGGCAATCCGCCGCTGATCGACCAATGTTCTTCGGGCCTGGTGGACCTGGGCTACACGGATGGCCAGGCGCCCTCGCAGTACAGCTCTGACAAGACCAACAGCTACGAAATCGGCTCGAAGAATAATTTCAATGATCGCGTGAGGCTTGCCAGCAGCGTCTATTGGATCAAGTGGAACGGCATCCAGCAGAACGTGTACGTGGCCACCTGCGGCCTGCAGTTCACCGACAACCTCGGCACGGCGGTGGCCAAGGGTTTCGACTTGCAGGCCGAGGCGCGACTCACACAACACCTGGATGTGGAGGCGGCGGTCGGCTACACGAGCGCACGCTACACCAAGGATTCCAAGGCCGGCCTCGCCATCACGGGCGATGCGATTTCCGGTGAGGCCGCCACCGGCGGCAGCCCCGGCGCGATCGCCCCCTGGACCGCCTCGCTGGGACTGCAATACCGGTTCGAGGGGTTGGGCGACGGCGGCTTCGTGCGCTTCGACTGGCAGTACCAGAGCCGTAACAATTGGCCTGCGGCGAGCCAGGATCCGCGCTCCTCTCAGTACTCTCCGTGGGTACCCTATGTGTCGGCCAACAAATTCGCCTCGTTGCGCGCGGGCATGTCCATCAAGGGCTGGGACCTGTCGCTCTTCGTCGATAACCTGTTCGACTCGCGGACCATCACCAATTATCTGTCGTCGGTCGTGGATCCTTATCACCCCACCGACAGCCCCGCGCCCGGCCCCATGTACACCAACTTCACGTTCCGGCCGCGCACCTTCGGCATCACGGCCAGCTTCCGCAAGTGAGGCGTGTGTCGATCCGCTGGTTGCCGGCGACGGCGGCGGCGCTGCTCGCAATGGCGGGTTGCGTCAGCCGCGACTTGCGGATCATTCCGCCGCAAGGCGAGGCACGCACCACGCGTCAGTTGCGCGAGAAGATCGACACCATCGTGGTCATTTATGCGGAGAACCGCTCGTTCGATAATCTGTTCGGCCGGTTCCCGGGCGCGCGCGGCATCAACGAGGTGCTGGGCAAGGACGGCAAGCCCACGGCTGCCTACGTGCCGCAGCTGGATCGCGACGGCAGCGTCCTCAAGGAACTGCCCCGGACCTGGGAAGGCGTGACGGCGGAGGGCGTGACGCCGGCGGTGAGCGAGGAGAACAGCGCGGGGCTTGGCAACGCACCATTTGCCATCGAAACGGCTTTCAAGCCGCGCGCGGGTGTCACCCTCGACCCGGGCGTCGTCACGCGCGACCTGTATCACCGCTTCTTCGAAAACCAGATGCAGATCGGGCAGGGCGGCAACGAGGGATTTGCGGCGTGGTCGGATGCCGGTGGCCTCACCATGGGCCATTACGACACCAGCCATTCGGCGCTCACGGAACTGGCGCAGCGCTACACGCTGGCCGACAACTTCTTCCAGGGCGCCTTCGGCGGCTCGTTCCTGAATCACCAGTACCTCATCTGCGCCTGCGCGCCCGAGTACCCGCACGCGGACACGGCGCCGGCCCGCCCACGGATCACCTACCTCGACCACGACGCCGCCGGCCATGCGCTGCCGCGGCTGGCGCTGGATGCGAAGTCACCGCCCTCGGCTTTGCAGGGCCCGCCGCGATACATCGCGAGCACCAGCATCGCGCCGCTGGATTATTTTGGCGATGGCACTTTCAGGGCCATCAATACGATGCAACCTCCCTATCAGCCCAGCGATTCGCAGCCCACGGATGATGCCGGCCGCGCCTACGCGGATCCGCTCAATGCCAAGACGCTGCCGCCGCAAACGCAGACCACCATCGGTGACCTGCTGAGCGCCAAGGGCGTGGATTGGGCCTGGTATGCGGGTGCGTGGAAGCTGGCGCTGGCCGATGGCATGCAGCCGCGCGAAGCCAAGCGCAAGGTCATCTACGCGCCGGAAGTGCCGGCGGGGGCGCCGGATTTCCAGCCGCACCACCAGCCCTTCAATTACTACACCGCGTTCGATCCGGTGAGCGGCGCCGCCGCGCGGCAGGCGCACCTGAAGGATTATGAGGACCTGTTGGCGGATGCAGCGTCAGGCAACCTGCCGCCGGTGGTGTTCTACAAGCCGCAGGGCAACCTGAATCAACATCCCGGCTATGCGTCGATCGCGGACGGTGATGCGCACATCGCCGCCCTGGTGGACAAGCTGAAGTCCTCGCGCCAGTGGCGGCACATGCTGATCGTCATCACCTACGACGAGTACGGCGGTTTCTGGGATCATGTGCCGCCGCCGAAGGGCGACCTGCTGGGACCCGGCACGCGCATTCCGGCGCTCATCATCTCGCCGTTCGCGCGCCGCGGTTTCGTCGACCACACGCCCTACGACACGGGATCTGTGCTGCGGCTGATCACCCGCCGTTTCGAGCTGACCGAACTTGCAGGGCTGAAGGCCCGCGATGAGGCGCTGCGCGCCCACGGGGCAAGCCCCATGGGCGATCTGACCCAGTCTCTGCAGTTCTGAGCGGCGCCGGCCTTCAGTCGCCGATGATGGCGGGCGTGGGCTTGCCGTCGCGCAGATAGACGACGCCCTGTTTCATGACCAGGGTGGGGTGCTGCAGCAGCGTGATGTCATCCAGGGGATTGCCCGCGACCGCGACGAGGTCTGCGTAGCGGCCGGCGGTCAATGAACCCAGCTCCGCTTCATGCCGGAGCAATTGCGCGGCATTGATGGTGGCCGCCTGCAGCGCCACGGCGGCCGGCACCCCGGCTTTCACCAGGTAGGCGAATTCCCCGGCGTTCTGGCCATGCGGATATACGCCCGCATCGGTGCCGAAGGCGATCTTCACGCCGGCCTTGTAGGCGCGCGACACCGTGGTGGCGATCTGCGGTCCGATGGCCGCCGCCTTGGCGGCGATCTGCGGCGGGAAGAAACCGGGGATCTTCGCCTTCTGCGCGACGAACTCGCCGGCGGAAATGGTGGGCACGTACCAGGTACCGTGCTCCTTCATCAGCTTGATGTCCTCATCGTTCATGAGCGTGCCATGTTCGATGGAATCCACGCCGCCGACGATGGCGCGGCGGATGCCTTCCGCGCCATGCGCGTGCGCCGCGACCGCAAAGCCGTAGTCGTGCGCCGTGGCCACCACCGCCTTGATTTCCTCCAGCGTCATCTGCGAGTTCTCGCCGCTGCTGCCCTCATCGAGCACGCCGCCGGAGGGCATGATCTTGATCACGTCGGCGCCCATCTTGTAATGCTCGCGCACGGCCTTCACGGCATCCTGCGTCGAATCGACGATGCCATCGGCAGGGCCGGGATCGCCGGCAAGATCCAGCCGATAGGTATTGGTGGGGTCGGCATGGCCACCGGTGGAACCGATGGCCAGCCCCGCCGTGTACAGGCGCGGGCCGGGCACGACGCCGGCGTTGATGGCATTGCGCAGCGCGATGGTCTCCCAGTTTCGGTCCCCGAGGCTGCGTACGGTGGTGAAGCCCGCGAGCAGGGTGCGCCGCGCATACACGGTGGACCGCAGCGCGTGATCGGCGATGTTCCAGTGAAACTGATCCACGTACGTGGTGGCGCTTTGCTGGCCGCTCAGGTGCACGTGCGTGTCGATCAGGCCGGGCAGGCAGGTCTGGGATGAGAGGTCCACGAGTTCGGCGCCGGCAGGGGCGCGTAGGCCCGCCTCGACGCCGGTGATCTTGCCCGCCTCGATCAGCACGGTACCCGGGCCGTTGAGCTTGCCGGCGATGCTGTCGAAGACATGGCCGCATTGCACGGCGGTGACGCTTGCGTCGGCTGCGCCTGCGGCAACGGCAAGGATTACACTGGAGCAAACGGCGGTGGAAATTTTCATGCAGTCCCCTTTCTGATGAGCGGGCAGTTTACTCCGGCGGTGAGCTGGTCCCAACGCTGGCGATCGCTGCGCAATGACTGGTCGCTGCGGATCGCGGCGCACATCCGCTTCTCGCGCGGTGTGTTCGTGGAAGCTCCGTGCGGCCGGTTGGGCGGGCAGCCTGCGGCGCGCGCCGCCCGCATCGAGCAATTGGCGCAAAATTATGATGTGCGCTTCGAAACCTGGCTGGCTGAAGCCACCAGCCTCAACAATTACGCCTACCTCGATGTCCTGGATCGCGCCTTCGCCGCCGCCGGTGAATCCCCGCCGCGTCCGGCGGTGCTCGCCGACGTGGGCTCTGCGAGCTTCTGGTATGCCTCCGTCTTGCAGGTTTTCTTCCGGCCGGGGCGCCTGGATGGCTACGATGTCGAGGCCTGGCGCCGTTATGCCAGCGGCCATACGCGCCAGGATCACGCCAATGGCCATGCACAGCGCTGGCCGCAAACGCGCTTTCATGGGGTGGACTACCGGCAGGTATCGCAGGCCGCCGACCTCATCACCTGCTGGTATCCCTTCGTCAGCGCCACTCCCCTTCTGGCCTGGGGGCTTCCACTTAAGCTATTGACCCCAAAGCAATTATTGTCGACGATTGCCGCCAATCTCAAGCCGGACGGCGCATTCTTCATGGTCAATCAGGGTGCGGCGGAAGCGCGCGTGGCCGCCGGCATCGCAGAATCTGTAGGCCTGCGCCGGCAGTGGCTGTGGGACAACACGGACCCGCTTCTGCCCCGGCCTCAATGCCCGGTGGCAAGTTATTGGCGGCATTAAATTAATTGCTGTATATTCGGCCGCGGTTCGCAGGCTTTTTCTTGTCCGTTGTTTCTGGTCACCGCGCCGCTTCGCGTCACCTTGACCGCAACCCACAATGCTAGGTTTGTCGATCCAGGTGACCGGCGTGAATATTCTCGACCGGCCAATGTTTGCTTTTTTCTGGTAGGTATTTTTCACATGACGAAAATGTATGTTGGCAATCTTCCGTTCTCCATGGACGAAGCCGGAGTTCGCGCCCTGTTCGAAAAGCACGGTGCGGTGCAGTCGGTAGCGCTGATCAATGATCGCGAAACCGGACGCCCTCGCGGTTTCGGATTCGTTGAGATGGCCAGCGCAGATGCGGCGCGCGCCATGCAAGCTCTCAACGGCCATGATGTGGGCGGTCGGGCGCTGAAGGTGAACGAGGCTCAGGAGCGCACCGGCGGCGGTGGCGGCGGCGGCGGCGGTGGCCGCGGTCCGAAGCGCTGGTAACAGCTCTTTTCGAGTCGATGCATCGAACGAAGGCCGCTGTGAATCAGCGGCCTTCGTCTTTTGCGCAGCCCGCAGGCAATGGGCGGCGCTCTGGCGGCTTTCTTCTTAGATTCATTTTGCCTATAATCGCGACCCTCGGCGGGGGTGGTCATGCAGACACGCCTGCGGGTTCGGCGGTTTCAACTGCCGATCCTTTTGTGCTTTTTTTGCGTGGCAGCCCGCGAGGCTGGCCGCGCCGATAAAGGGGGCCGATGGTCCCCTTTTTGTTTCTGGGGCACCTAACCGGTTGGCGATGATGCGTGAAGCTCTGTTGACTATGCTTGCGCCGGTGGTGGAAGGCCGCGGTTTCGAACTCGTCGATATCGAGTTCGCCCCGAGCGGGCGCGGCGGCGTATTGCGCTTGTTCATCGATTCCGCCAACGGCGTGAACGTAGATGATTGCGCAAGCGTGAGCCACGCCGTGAGCGAGGCGCTCGAGGTGGAGGATCCGATACCGGGGCAATACACCCTGGAGGTTTCCTCACCGGGCTTCGACAGGGTGCTGCGCACGCGCGCCCATTTCGAACGCTTCGTGGGTGAGCGGGTTTTCGTGGAATTGAAGGTGCCCTTGAATGGCCGGCGGCGGTTCGCGGGAACGCTGACGCAGGTCGAGCCGCAAGCGGTACGGGTGCAGGTCGATGGGCAGGACTACGAACTGCCGTTGGACAGGATTCAGAAGGCGAGGTTGAAGCCCGAGTGAAGGGCGGCGGTGCCGCGAGGCGCCTTGAGGACGATTTGCAGGAGTTAGTCCGATGAACAAAGAAATTTTGCTGGCGGTAGACGCGGTTTCCAACGAGAAGGGCGTCGACAAGGAGATCATCTTCGATGCGCTCGAGGCGGCGCTGGCCTCGGCCACCCGCAAGAAGTACGGCGAGGAACTCGACGTGCGCGTCTCCATCAACCGCAAGACCGGTGGCTACGACACCTTCCGCCGCTGGAAAGTGTTCGCGGACGATTCCAAGGAACTCGAGTTCACCGAGCGCGAGCTGCGCCTGGACGACGCGCGCGACATCGACAAGGACGTGGAGCCGGGCGGCTTCGTCGAGCAGCCGTTGGAATCCGTTCCCTTCGGCCGCATCCTCGCGCAGACCGCCAAGCAGGTCATCGTGCAGAAGGTGCGCGAAGCCGAACGTGCGCAGGTGGTGGATGCCTACAAGGACCGGGCCGGCACGCTGGTCAGCGGCATCGTCAAGCGCGTCGACCGCAACGGCATCTATGTGGACCTCGGCGCCAATGCCGAAGGCTTCATTCCGCGGGAGGAGATGATCCCGCGCGAACCGGTGCGCTCGCAGGACCGCATCAAGGCCTTCCTGAAGGAAGTGCGCTCGGAACCGCGCGGCCCGCAGCTGTTCCTGTCGCGCACCGCGCCGGAATTCCTCATCGAGCTGTTCAAGCTCGAGGTACCGGAAGTCGGCCAGGGCCTCATCAACATCCTGGGCGCCGCGCGTGATCCCGGCGTGCGCGCCAAGATCGCGGTGCGCAGCAACGACCCGCGCATCGATCCCGTCGGCGCCTGCGTCGGCATGCGCGGCTCGCGCGTGCAGGCGGTGTCCAACGAGATCGCCGGCGAGCGTGTCGACATCATTCCCTTCGATGACAACTCCGCCCAGTTCGTCATCAATGCCATGGCGCCGGCGGAGGTCACCTCCATCGTCGTGGACGAGGACTCGCATGCGATGGACATTGCGGTGTCCGAGGACAAGCTCTCGCAGGCCATCGGCCGCGGCGGCCAGAACATCCGGCTGGCGAGCGAGCTCACCGGCTGGGAGCTGAACGTCATGAGCGAATCGCAGGCCGAGGCCAAGAGCGAGAGCGAATCGCTCGCCCTGCGCGAGACCTTCATGAAGCAATTGGACGTCGACGCTGACGTCGCCAGCATCCTGGTGCAGGAAGGCTTCTCCACCATCGAGGAAATCGCCTACGTGCCGGCCAGCGAGCTGAACGGCATCGAGGAATTCGACGAGGAAATCATCAAGGAGCTGCGTAACCGCGCCCGCGACGTGCTGCTCACGCAGGCCATCGCCAGCGAGGAATCGCTCGACGGCGCGGAGGCCACGGCCGACCTCATCGACTCGGTTGGCGAGGAGATGGCCAAGACGCTCGCCACCAAGGGCGTGAAGTCGCGCGACGACCTTGCCGATCTTGCCGTGGACGAACTCGTCGAGTTCACCGGCATCGATGACAAGAAGGCGGCCGAGATCATTCTCGAGGCCCGCAAACACTGGTTCGCCGACGAGGCGAAGGCCTAAAGGATCTACTATGGCGGATGTCACGGTCGCACAATTTGCCGAGGTGCTGAAGGTCCCGGTCGACCGGCTGCTGCTGCAGCTCGACCAGGCCGGCATCAAGGTGGCCGGAGCGCAGGATATGATCAGCGAGGAGGCGAAGCATGAACTGCTCACGCACCTGCGGCGCAGTCACGGCAACGAACAATCGGCGGATGCCGCGCCACGCAAGATCACGCTCAAGCGCAAGTCGCAATCCGAGCTGAAGCTGGCGAGCCCGCAGGGGCGCGCCCGCACGGTCAATGTCGAAGTGCGCAGCAAGCGCACCTACATCAAGCGCGAGGTGCTCGAGGACCAGGCTCGGCATCAGCAGGAAGAGCTGGATCGCCAGCGCGAGGCCGAGGAGCAGGCGCGGGCCGCTGCCGAAGCCGAGGAGTCGGGCCGCCGCGAACGCGAGCGTCTCGACCGCGAGCGGCAGGAGGAGGAAGCACGCCGCCGCTCCGACGAAGAGAACAAGAAGCGCGCCGCGGAAGACGAGGCGCGCCGCATCGCCGATCAGCAGGCGCGCGAGCAGGCCGAGCGTGAGCGCAAGACCAGCGCGGCAAAGCCCGTCAAGGCCGTGCGTCCCGCGGAGGACGACAAATCCACGCGTTACGGCCGGCAGGAATTGCACATCAGCGGCGATGTCAGCGCCCGCCACAAGAAGAAGAAGTCCCGCGACGGCCGCCGCCGCCCGATGGGCGGCGATTCCGACGGCAAGCACGGTTTCGAGATGCCCACCGCCAAGGTGGTGCGTGAAGTGCCCATCGGCGAGGCCATGAGCGTGGGCGAGCTGGCGCAGAAGATGGCGGTGAAGGCCACCGAAGTCATCAAGACCTTGATGACCATGGGCGTGATGGCCACCATCAACCAGATGATCGACCAGGACACCGCGGTCCTGGTGGTGGAGGAACTCGGCCACACGCCGGTCCTGCGCAAGGAAAACGTGATTGAAGAGGACCTGCAGGGCACCGCGGGGGGCGCCCACGAGGGTGTGGCACGCCCGCCGGTGGTGACGGTCATGGGACACGTCGACCACGGCAAGACCTCGCTCCTGGATTACATCCGCCGCACCAAGGTTGCGGCGGGCGAGGCCGGCGGCATCACCCAGCACATCGGCGCCTACCATGTGCAGACTGCCAAGGGACTGATCACCTTCCTGGATACGCCCGGCCACGCGGCGTTCACCTCGATGCGTGCGCGCGGCGCGCAGGTGACCGACATCGTCATCCTGGTGGTGGGCGCGGACGATGGCGTCATGCCGCAGACGGTCGAGGCCGTGCAGCATGCCAAGGCGGCCGGAGTTCCCATCGTGGTTGCGGTCAACAAGGTCGACAAGCCCGAAGCCGACCCTGAAAAGGTCAAGCAGGAGCTCACCAAGCACGGTGTCATCCCCGAAGAATGGGGCGGCGAGAACATGTTCGTGAACGTCTCGGCGCGCACCGGCCAGGGCATCGATGATTTGCTCGACATCCTGCTGCTGCAGGCCGAAGTGCTGGAATTGAAGGCACCGGTGGAAGGCCTCGCCGGCGGCTACGTGATCGAATCGAGCCTGGAAAAGGGGCGCGGCGCGGTGGCCACGGTGCTCGTGCAGCGCGGCACGCTCAAGCTGGGCGACCCGTTGCTCGCGGGGCAGGAGTTCGGGCGAGTGCGTGCCATGTTCGACGAGGCGGGCCGCCCGGTGGAATCCGCCGGTCCGTCCATCCCCGTGGTCGTGCTGGGCCTTTCCGGCGCGCCGAATGCGGGCGATGAATTGCTGGTGATGGAGACCGAGCGCCGTGCGCGCGAAGTCGCCATGCATCGCCAGGCGAAGCTGCGCGAAGCGAAGCTCGCCAAGCAGAGCGCGAACATCCAGGACGTGTTCTCCACCCTGGGCGAGGCGAAGGCCAATGTGGTGCAGGTGCTCATCAAGGCGGACGTGCAGGGCAGCGTGGAAGCGCTGCGCGAAGCGCTCGTCGGGCTGTCCACCGGCGAAGTGGCGGTCAACGTGGTTGCCTCCGGCGTCGGTGGCCTCACCGAGTCCGACATCACCCTCGCGCAGGCCTCCAAGGCGCGCGTCATCGCCTTCAACGTGCGCGGTGATTCGGCCGCCCGTACCGCCATCAAGGAGACCGGCCTCGACGTCCGCTACTACAGCATCATCTACGAGGCCATCGACGACATGCGTGCGTTGATGACCGGCCTGCTGGCGCCGGAGGTGAAGGAGCAGATCGTGGGCCTGGCCGAGGTGCGCAACGTATTCCGTTCCAGCAAGTTCGGCACGGTGGCGGGTTGCATGGTGGTCGATGGCTACGTGCGCCGCAATTTCCCGATCCGCGTACTGCGCGACAACGTGGTGATCTTCGAAGGCGCGCTCGAATCGCTCAAGCGCTTCAAGGATGACGTCAACGAAGTGCGCGCCGGCACGGAGTGCGGCATCGGCGTGAAGAACTACAACGACGTGCGCGAGGGCGACCAGATCGAGTGCTATTCGCGGGTCGAGGTGGCGCGCACGCTGTAGCGCGCGAACCCGCCGATGGCCAAGGATAATCCGCGCCGCAAGCGTCTGGGAGAACAGATCCAGCGCGAATTGTCCGATCTATTGCGCCGCGAGGTGAAGGACGCGCGCATCGGCAACGTCACCATCACCGGGGTGGATGTCACGCCGGACCTGCGTGAGGCCAAGGTGTTCTACCTGGTGTTCGGGCACGACGGCCCGGAGCCGCGTGTGCAGGCGGGCCTGGAAAGCGCGGCGCCGTTCCTGCGCTCGGCGCTGACGCGCGCCCTGCAGATCCGCTACACGCCGGCGCTGCGTTTCGCGCTGGATGATTCCATCGAACGCGGCGTGCGCCTCACCCAGCTCATCGATTCGGTCACCAAACCACGCGGCGGCGACGACGAGTGAGGGATGCCGTTCACGGCATCCTGCTGCTCGACAAGCCCTTGGGATTGACCTCGGCGGCCGCCGTCGCGCGCTTGAAGCATCTCTACCATGCCTCCAAGGTGGGCCACATGGGCTCGCTCGATCCGCTGGCCACCGGCCTGTTGGCTATCTGCTTCGGCGAGGCCACCAAGTTCGGCGCCCATTTGCTGGAAGCCGACAAGACCTACCGCGTCGGGGTGCGCCTGGGCGAGCGCACGCCCAGCGCGGACCTGGAAACGGAGGTTTGCGAGCGTGCAGCGGTGCCACCCTTGAGTGAGGCGCAGATGCGCGAGGCGCTTGCCGGGTTCCCTCGGCAGTATCAGCAGACCCCACCCATGCACTCGGCCATCAAACAAGGCGGCAAGCCTTTGTATTCGCTGGCCCGCGCAGGCGTCACGGTGGAACGGCTAGCGCGCGAGGTGCGGATCTTCCGCCTGGAGCTGTTGAGTTGGGCCTCGCCCGACCTGACCTTCGATGTCAGCGTTTCCAAGGGCACCTACATCCGGACGCTGGCCGAGGATATCGCCTCGCGGCTGGGCACCTGCGGACATCTCACCGCCCTGCGCCGCCTGGGGGTGGCCCCCTTCGATCACCATCCCATGTGCACCTTGGCGGAACTCGAGGCCTTGGCGCCCGAGGAGCGCTTGCGCCGGCTCCTGCCGGCGGATGCGGCCTTGGCCGATGTGCCGCGGTTGGACGTCGATGCCGGTCAAAGCGCCGAGTTGCGGCTTGGCCGAAGCACGCCGGTGGCGGCGGCCGGGTTGCCGCGGGTGCGCATTTATGGCCCCGGGGAGGCATTTTTGGGCCTGGGAGAGGTTTTGGCGGACGGCATGCTGGCGCCACGGCGGCTGATCGCGGCAGGGGATTGAATACTCACTTGAGGGCGAGGAGGCCGGCGGGTACAATGCGCGGCTTCCTAAAGGTCCTAAGTTATTGATTGAGGTTTGATTTAATGCCACTTAATCGTGAACAAAAAACCGCCGTCGTCGGCAAGTTTCAGCGCTCGACCCACGACACCGGTTCCCCGGAAGTGCAGATCGCGCTCCTGTCCGAACGCATCAACGGCCTGAGCCAGCATTTCACCACGCACAAGGCAGATCATGCCTCGCGCCGCGGCCTTCTCAAGATGGTCAATCAGCGGCGCAAGCTTCTGGACTACCTCAAGAGCACGACGCCGGAAAAGTATTCTCAAGTCGTCGAACGACTGGGCCTGCGCCGTTAATCCTCGCAGCGCGGCGCTCGTCATCCGCGGTGCCGCCGTTGCCTCCATCTGCCGATACAAGTAAGGGGTAGTTCACGTGACTGCTATCAAGAAGACTTTCAATTATGGTGAGTCCGATCTCACCATCGAAACCGGCGAGATGGCTCGTCAGGCCGACGGCGCCGTCGTCGTTTCCATGAATGAAACCGTGGTGCTGGTCACTGCGGTGGGCAAGCGCCAGGCCGTTCCGGGCCGCGATTTCTTCCCGCTCACCGTCAATTACCAGGAGAAGACCTACGCTGCGGGCCGCATTCCCGGCGGCTTCTTCAAGCGCGAGGGCCGGCCCACCGAGAAGGAAACGCTCACCTCCCGCCTCATCGATCGCCCCATCCGTCCGTTGTTCCCCGAGGGCTTCAACCACGACGTGCAGGTCATCGCCACCGTACTGTCGGTCAACGCCGAAGTCGATCCGGATGTCGCCTCCGTCATCGGTGCATCCGCCGCGCTCGCGATTTCCGGCATGCCCTACATCAGCCCGATTGCCGCGGCGCGCGTCGGCTACATCAAGGGCCAGTACGTGTTGAACCCCACGGCCTCGCAGTTGCTCGAATCCGACCTCGATCTGGTGGTCGCGGGCACCGACGAAGGCGTGCTGATGGTGGAGTCCGAAGCCAACTGCCTGCCCGAAGACGTCATGCTCGGCGCAGTCACGTTCGGCCACGAGAAGATGCAGGTCGCCATCAAGGCCATCAAGGAACTGGCTGCACAGGCCGGCAAGCCGAAATGGGATTGGGCGGCCCCCGAGCAGAACACGGCGCTCAAGCAGGCCGTGGCCGCCCGTGCGGAGAAGGAACTGGCTGCCGCTTACGCCATCACCGAGAAGCAGCCGCGTCACACCAAGATCGGAGAATTGAAGAAGGCGGTGCTCGCTGCGCTGAGCAGCGGCGATGCCCCGCAGTTCACGGCGGAGCAGGTGGGTACCGAGTTCGCCAACCTCGAATACCGCCTGGTGCGCGAGCGCATCCTGGATGGGCATCCGCGCATCGACGGCCGCGACACCAAGACCGTGCGGCCCATCAACATCCGCACCGGCGTGCTGGCGCGCACCCACGGCTCCGCGCTGTTCACGCGCGGCGAGACCCAGGCGCTGGTGGTCACCACGCTGGGCACCGGCCGTGACGCGCAGATCATCGACGGGCTGACCGGCGAGCGCAAAGAGCCGTTCATGCTGCACTACAACTTCCCGCCGTTCAGCGTCGGCGAGACCGGCATGGTGGGTTCGCCCAAGCGCCGCGAGATCGGCCACGGCAACCTCGCCAAGCGCGGCGTGAAGGCCGTGATGCCGGGATTGGACAAGTTCCCCTACGTCCTGCGCGTCGTGTCGGAAATCTTCGAGTCCAACGGCTCCAGCTCGATGGCCTCGGTGTGCGGCACCAGCCTGTCGCTGATGGATGCGGGCGTGCCCATCAAGGCGCCGGTGGCGGGTGTCGCCATGGGCCTGGTGAAGGAAGGCTCGCGTTACCAGGTGCTCACCGACATCCTCGGTGACGAAGACCACCTCGGCGACATGGATTTCAAGGTGGCGGGCACGAAGGAAGGCGTCACCGCACTGCAGATGGACATCAAGATCACGAGCATCACGCGCGAGATCATGAAGGTTGCGCTGGACCAGGCCCGCGAAGGCCGCCTGCACATCCTCAATGAGATGAACAAGGTGCTGGCGAAGCCGCGCGAGAACATGTCCGAGTGGGCGCCGACCATCATCACCCTCAAGATCGATCCGGAGAAGATCCGCGACGTCATCGGCAAGGGTGGCGCGGTCATCCGCCAGATCACCGAGGAGACCGGCACGTCGATCGACATCGAGAATGACGGCACGGTGAAGATTGCCTCGGTGCAGGGTCCGGCGGGCCGCGAAGCCCAGCGCCGCATCGAACTGATCACCGCGGATGTCGAAGTGGGCCGCATCTATGAAGGCCGTGTCGCGCGCCTCATGGACTTCGGCGCCTTCGTCACCATCCTCCCCGGCCGCGACGGCCTGGTGCACATCTCGCAGATCTCCGAGGAGCGCGTCGAGCGCGTCGGCGATAAGCTCAAGGAAGGCGATGTCGTGCGCGTGAAGGTGCTGGAAGTCGACCGTCAGGGGCGTGTGCGCCTGTCGATGCGCAACGTCGACGCCGCCTGAACTGCGCCGATCGAGCCGGGCAATGAAAAAGCCCGCGGCGCCGTCAGGCACCGCGGGCTTTTTTCTTTGGCGCGCCCTTCAGTGATGGTGCTCGGTTGCGAACGTTCGCATGCTCTGCTCCAGGTAGCTGCCGACGAGATTGTGCGAGGGTTCCCCGTAGGCACGGATCACGTTGGCGAGAAACTCCTGGCTCAACACCGGCGATCCTTGATGCTCCTGCTCCGAGATCACCTGCAGCAGGATACTGCGTGTGATGTCCATGTTGGATTTCTTGTCGACGACGATGAATTCGGTCTTGTCGATGACCAGGCGCTTGATCTCCGCCAGGGTGATGTAGCGGCTTTCGAAGGTGTCGTACAGGCGCCTGTTCGGGTACTTCTTGATGACTCGCGGTTCACTCATTTCCGGCTCCTCGCATGTTGATCCCGCGCGCCGATGTCAATCCGGCCCTGGATATCTACAGCGTCGAGAGGATCCGCGGTTGGATTCCATACAGCTGATTGCAGTGCGATAAGAATAGCGCAATGCGGCGCTGGCGCAACCGCACATGCCAGTCATTCGCAGATGGAAAGCTGCGAAATTTTTGTAATTTCTGCAATCCGCCAATGTTCAATCGCCCAGCGCCAGCAGTCCTCGACGGACGCTTCCGACAGGTCGCGCGGCGGGTCCTGCCCCAACCATTGCAGAACCTGGAATACCTGCCGGCCGGGTCGAGCTTCATCCACTGCCACGCTGCGGCGGGACTTGGCCAGCTTGCTGCCATCGGGTTCCACCAGGACCGGCACGTGCGCGTAGCGCGGCGTGGGCAGGTGCAGCGCATGTTGGAGCTGGATCTGGCCTGCGGTGCTCGTGAGCAGGTCTGCGCCGCGCACCACATCGGTGATGCCTTGCGCCGCATCGTCCACCACCACCGCCAGCATGTAGGCCGGAATTCCATCGCGCCGAAAGATCACGAAATCTCCTCCCTCTTTCGCGGGATTGGAGCACATGCGGCCCTGCACGCGGTCGGCGAATTCGATGATCTCATCGGTTGCCGCAAAGCGCACCGCGGCCGGTTCGGCCTTCGGTGGCGGGGTGCGCCGGCAGGTGCCGGGGTAGAGGGGATGCGCCTGCAATTGCAGGCGTGAACACCGGCAGCGGAATGCGCGATCATCCTCCAGGAGCCGGCGCAGCGCGTCCTCATAGCATGGCAGGCGACGGCTCTGGTAGAGCACCTCACCGTCCCATTGCAGTCCGAAGCGCTCGAGGGTTCTTAGGATGCGATCGGCCGCGCCGGGAATTTCGCGTGGCTTGTCGAGATCTTCGATGCGCACCAACCAACGGCCCGCTTGAGCGCGTGCGTCGAGGAAGCTCGCTGCCGCCGCCAGCAGCGAGCCGAGGTGAAGATCACCGGTGGGCGAGGGCGCGAAACGCCCCACGTAGCCGGCTTCAGCGATAGCGGTCGTCGCGGTCGCCGTACTGCTTTTCGCGGCGTTCGCGCCGTTCCTGCGCCTCCACCGACAAGGTGGCCACGGGACGGGCTTCCAGGCGCTTGATGCCGATTTCCTCGCCTGTTTCGAGGCAGTAGCCGTAGCTGCCGTCCTCGATGCGCTTCAGCGCCTCGTCGATCTTGCGGATCAGCTTGCGCTCACGGTCGCGCGTGCGCAGCTCGAGGCTGAATTCCTCTTCCTGCGTGGCGCGATCGTTGGGATCGGGGAAGTTCGCCGCCTCGTCCTTCATGTGCAGCACGGTGCGGTCCACCTCGACCATGAGGTCGCGCTTCCAGTTCTGCAGGATGCGGCCGAAATGCTCCAGCTGCTCCTTGTTCATGTACTGTTCGCCGCGCTTGGAGATGTACGGCTTGACGTTGCGCGGGCCGGCCAGGAGGCTGGCCGAGGAGGGGGCGTCGGCGTCGGCTTCCTCTTCCAGCGGCGCCGGGCGCGTGAACACCAGCGGACGCGGATCGAACTTGATGTTGGCCGACTTTTCTTCCGCGCTCTTGGGAGCCACGGACTTCGCCGCCTTCGCGGGCGCCGCCGGCGCCGGCACCGGCTTCACGGGTGCCGCCTTGGCCTTGGGCACGGCCTTCACGGCGGGAGTTTTCGCCGGCTCTTTTGCCGGCGCTTTGGCAATGGGTTTCGTCGCTTTCACTTTGACCTTGTGGGTTGAACTGGCTGCTGGGCGCGCGGCCTTCTTGGCCACCGATGTCTTGGGCGTGCCAGTCTTCTTCGCGGCGTTCTTTGCCGGTTTCTTGGCGACTTTGCTGGGCTTTTTCGTGGGCATATGGATCTTCCCGCCACTATCCTTTCGAGAGCGCGCGATTATACCGACGCCGGGCAGGCTGTACAGGGTTGCAGCAAGGGCTGTGCAACCCACTGACGGGAAAGGGTAATTTAGGGCAGGTCCACGCGCGGCGCGGGGCTCCAGCCGGGCAATTTGTGTTCCACGATGACGCTGGTGTAGATGCCGCCGCGCACGTTGAATTTGGCCGTGAGGCGCATGAATCGCGGCGCCGTGATGCCGGCGAGCTTGCCGAGAATTTCATTGCTCACGGCCTCGTGGAATGCGCCGCGGTCGCGGAACGACCAGATATAGAGCTTCAATGACTTCAGTTCCACGCACAGCCGGTCGGGCACGTACTCGAGATCGAGAGTGGCGAAATCCGGCTGCCCCGTCTTCGGACACAGGCAGCTGAACTCGGGGATCGTCATGCGGATGGTGTAGTCGCGTTCGGGCGCGGGATTGGGGAAGGTTTCGAGTTGGGTGCTGGGTTGGGTCACGGCGGCGATCGGGGGTTTACGAAAGTGGCGTTTACTTTACACTAACTGGCTTGCCGCGCGTTCCGCGCCATTGAAACGAAGGTCCTCCAACGCCCATGCGCCTAGTCAAACTGAAAATTGCCGGATTCAAGTCGTTCGTGGATCCCACCACCGTGACTTTTCCGAGCAGTCTCACCGGCGTGGTAGGCCCCAATGGTTGCGGCAAGTCGAACATCATCGACGCGGTGCGCTGGGTGATGGGCGAAATTTCCGCCAAGCACCTGCGCGGCGATTCCATGGCCGATGTCATCTTCAACGGCTCCTCCTCGCGCAAGCCGCTGGGCAGCGCCTCGGTCGAACTGGTGTTCGACAACAGCGAGGGCAAGATCGGCGGACAGTACGCCAGCTACAACGAAGTGGCGTTGCGCCGCATGGTGAGCCGCGACGGCCAGTCCGACTACTACATCAACGGCATCAAGGTGCGGCGCAAGGACATCACCCAGCTGTTCCTCGGCACGGGGCTCGGTTCGCGCAGCTACGCCATCATCGAGCAAGGCATGATCTCGCGCATCATCGAGGCCAAGCCAGATGACCTGCGCGCCTTCCTGGAAGAGGCCGCCGGCATCTCGCGCTACAAGGAGCGCCGCCGTGAAACCGAAAGCCGCATCTCCCACACGCGCGAGAACCTCGAGCGCCTGAACGACGTGCGCGAGGAAGTCGAGAAGCAGATCCGCCACCTGCAGCGCCAGGCGGCCACCGCGCGCCGCTACCAGGCGTTGAAGGAAGAGGAGCGCAAGCTGCATGCCGAACTCCTGGTGCTGCGCATGCAGTCGCTGGATGCCGAATCGGTGGCCATGGATGCGCAGGTGCAGGCCTGCGAAACCTCGCTGCAGTCGGTGCTCGCCGAACTGCGTGCGGTGGAAACCCAGATCGACCGCATCCGCATCGATCAATCCGCCAAGGGCGATGCGCTCGGCCTCATCCAGGGCCGCTATTACGAAGCCGGCGCGCAGGTCACGCGCATCGAGCAAAGCATCACGCATACGCGCGAACTGAGCCAGCGCCGCCAGGCCGAGCTCGCGCAATCCGAGCAGCAGCTGCAGGAATTGTCGCTGGTGGACGAGCGCGATCGCGCGCAGCTCGCCGAGCTCGCCGCACAGCTCGCGGAGATGCAACCGCAGAGCGAGGCCGCGCATGCGCTCGAGGACTCCACCTCGCAGGAGCGTGACCATGCGGAGCAGGCGCTGGCGCAGTGGCAGCAGGGCTGGGATCAGCATTCCTCGCAGCTTGCGCAGGCGCAGCGCGAAACGCAGGTGGAGCGCGCACGCATCGAGCAGCTCGAAAACCTCGAGAGGCGCCTGTTGGGCCAGCGCGAGCGAATCGAATCCGAACTCGAGTCGCTGCGCGGCCAACGGCCCGAGGTAGATCTCGAGACTCTCGCGGCGCGCGAGTCCGCGGCGCGCGAGTCCGGCCGCCAGGCCGAGCAGGAACTGCAGCAGCTGCTCGAGCAGCTGTCGCAGTCGCGCGAGCAGGAACGCCAGCGCACCGCCTCCCTCAATGCGTTGCGCACGCGCTGGCAGAATGCCAAGGGCTCGCAGGTGTCGATCGAGGCGCTGCAGCAGGCGGCGCTGGGCAAGGCCAGCGGCAAGGTGACGCAATGGCTGGCTTCGCAGGCGCTCGACCAGAAGCCGCGCCTGGCGCAGCAGCTGCGCGTGGAGCGCGGCTGGGAGCGCGCGGTCGAAACCGTGCTGGGATCTTATCTGCAGGCGGTTTGCGTGGATGGCCTGGATTCCGTTGCTGCCGTGCTCGACAGTTTCGATGGTGGCCATCTCGCCCTGGTGGTCAGTGGGCCGGCGTCCGCGGCGGCCCCGGGAGAATCACTGCTCGCCAAGGTGTCGGGGGCGACGGCGCTGCACGCCATGATGGCGCAGGTGCGCACCGCCGGCTCGCTGCGCGAGGCGTTGGAGCTGCGGCCGCGCCTGCAGGAAGGCGAGTCGGTGGTCACCCGCGACGGCATCTGGCTGGGACGCGATTGGCTGCGATTGTCGAAGGACCAGGACGCCAGCGCCGGCATCATCGAACGCGAGGAATCGCTGCGCGAGACGCGCGCGGAAGTGTCGCGCCTGGCGGAGGAATTGCAGGCGCTGGAGCGCGCGGTCGAGCAGTCGCGCGACTCCGTGCGCGATCTCGAGGACCGCCGCGAACAGCTGCAGCAGACCGTGAACCGGCTGCACCGCGAGCACGTCGACCAGCGCGCGCAGTTCGAAGCCGCGCAGGCGCGCTCGCGCGATGCGGCACGGCGGCTGGAAACGCTCTCCACGCAGCTCACCGACGTGCAGGGCGAGGTGGCGCAGGCGGACGAGCAATTGCGCGCGGCGCGATCGCGCATGCAGTCCGCCATCGATTCGCTGGCCTCGCTCGAGCCCAAGCGGCAGGAATTGGAGGGCGAGCGCGACCGGTTGCGTGATGCGCTGAATGCCGCGCGCACGGCGGCGCAAGCGGCGCAGCAGCGTTCCCGCGAGATCGCGGTGCAGCTCGAATCACGCCGTTCCGCGCATGCCTCGCTGACCACCGCCCTGGAGCGCATCGAGCAGCAACTGCAGTCGGGGCGGCAGCGTCGTGACGACCTGGCCGCGCAGCTCGCGGACGGCGATGCGCCGCTCGTTCAATTGCAAGGGGAATTGGAGCAGGCGCTGCAGCATCGCGTCGAGGTGGAGGCGGAGCTGCGCGCGGCGCGCGTCGCCGTGGAGGAGCTCGACACCGAACTGCGGGAGCGCGATGCGGTACGGGTGAGTGCGGAAGGCCAGCTCGAGCAGACCCGCGCTGCGATGGAAGCCGCGCGGCTGGCGGCCCAGCAGGTGCGCGTGCGCCGCGAGGGCCTGGTGGAGCAGTTCAGCGCGACCCGTTTCGAACTCGAGGCGGTCACCGCGCAGATGCCGGCGGAGGCGCAGATCGGCAACTGGGAAGCCCAGCTCAACGACACCACCGGCAAGATCGAGCGCCTCGGCCAGGTCAACCTGGCGGCCATCGACGAATTCAAGGAGCAGTCGGAGCGCAAGGAGTACCTGGACCGTCAGCTCAAGGACCTTACCGACGCGCTGGAAATGCTCGAATCCGCCATGCGCAAGATCGACCGCGAGACGCGCACGCGTTTCCAGGACACCTTCGATCGGGTGAACGCGGGCCTGAAGGAAAAATTCCCGCGCCTGTTCGGTGGCGGACATGCCTACCTGGAGCTCGTGGGCGACGACTCGCTCGCGGCAGGGGTGTCGGTGATGGCGCGGCCGCCCGGCAAGCGCAATGCCACCATCAGCCAGCTGTCGGGTGGTGAGAAGGCATTGACCGCGGTGGCACTGGTATTCGCCATTTTCGACCTGAACCCCGCGCCGTTCTGCCTGCTCGACGAGGTCGACGCGCCGCTGGATGAGAACAACGTGGGCCGCTTCTGCGACATCGTGCGCGAGATGTCGCGTTCCGTGCAGTTCATCTTCATCACGCACAACAAGACCACGATGGAACTGGCTTCGCAGCTGGTCGGCGTCACCATGCATGAGCCCGGCGTGTCGCGCATGGTGGCGGTGGACGTGGATGAAGCGGTGCGCATGGCGGCAAGCTAGAAGGTTGCGACCTTGCCCGAGTTTCGCTGGATTTTGCTGGGATTGGGGCTGTTGCTGCTGGCGGGCATCTGGTGGTCGGGCCGCCGCGCGGCGTCGCAGGCGAGGGGCTCCTCGAGCCTGCGCGATGCCGAGGCGGCCGCTTCACGCGAGGCCACGGGCGCTCGCCTGAGCATGCCGGAGCCGGAGCTTCCCGAACCGACGCTGCCCGTCACCTTCTCCGGAGCTGCGCCACGCGAACCAGCGATATCCCCGTACGAACCCCTGCGCATCCGCAGTGGCGCGGGTGTTGCCGGCGATCGGGCGATGTCCATTCCGGTGCTCGAGCACCCGCACGAAGACTCGGGTGTCGTGCAGTTGGATGACGTGGACCTGCTGCGCAATGAGCAGGCGGATCATTTCCGCGCGGAGCCCCTGCATGCCGATCCGCCGCGCCACGATCCTGTGGAAATATCGCTGGAAGGCGAACCTGCCGAGATCGCGCCGGATCTGGCCGACACCACCGATATGATCATGCCGGCGCCAGCACCTGCGCCGGCTGCGCCGCCTGTTCCTGCCTTCGCGCCCGAGCCTGCGCCGGCCCCCATCCCTGCCACCGCAACCGGTCCTGCGCCCGCACCCGCGATCACCGCATCGGCGCGCCCGGTGGAAACCGCCGCCCCCGCAACGCCGGAGTCACACCTGCGCAGCGGCCGGTTCGGGCGTGCGCGCGAAACGCGGCCGGCGCCACGCACGGACACCAGCGGTCGCTTTGCCCGCGTCAAGCCCGAGGGTCCGAAGCCCATCGAATTGCAGAAGATCATCACCCTGCGCGTGCTGTGCATGACGGAGGGCGGTTGGCCCGGTGAGGATGTGGCTGCGGCGCTGGTCGGGTCCGACCTGGTTCATGGCCGCTTCGGCGTGTTCCACCGGCTGCATGCGGATGGCCGCTCCGTGCTCTACGTGGCGAGCCTGGTGGAGCCGGGGAGCTTCGATCCGGCGCTCATGCCCGAGCAGCGTTTTCCAGGATTGAGCATTTTCGCCGTGCTGCCGGGACCGCTGGAGCCGGTCGCGACGATGGACCTGCTCTACGGCACGGCACGCCAGCTGGCCACCGACCTCGCCGGCATGATGCAGGACGAGCAGGGTAATCCGCTTTCGCCGCAACGCGCCGGGCAGCTGCGCGAGGAGGTCGTGATCTTCCAGCACCAGCTGCAGGCGGCTTCGGCGCCGTGAGCCCGAAGCGGGCCGAGTCCGCGGCGGCCAAGGTGGAATCCTTGCGCGAGCTGCTGCATCGCTACAATCACGCTTATCACGCGTTGGATGCTCCCGAGGTGTCCGATGCGCAGTACGACTCCCTGCTCGAACAGCTGCGGGTGCTCGAGCAACAGCACCCCGACCTGATCACCCCCGATTCGCCCACGCAACGCGTCGGCGCGGCTCCCCTGGCCGCTTTTGGCGCCGTGCGTCACCGCCTGCCGATGCTCTCGCTCGACAACGCCTTCAGCGAAGAGGTGGTACGCGATTTCGACCGGCGGGTGAATGAGCGGCTGGGCATCACCGGTCCGGTTCGATACTCGGCCGAGCCCAAGCTCGACGGCCTTGCGGTGAGCGCCACGTACGAGGACGGGCGATTCGTACGCGGCGCGACCCGCGGCGATGGCGAAACCGGCGAGGACATCACCCAGAACCTGCGCACCATCGCGGCGCTCCCCTTGAAGCTGCGCGGCAGCGGACATCCACGCGTGCTGGAAGTGCGCGGCGAGGTGTTCATGCCCAAGGCGCGCTTCGAGAAATTCAACACGGCGGCGGCGGCGCGCGGCGAGAAGACTTTTGTCAATCCGCGCAACGCGGCCGCGGGGAGCCTGCGGCAATTGGATGCACGCATCACGGCGCAGCGGCCATTGGACATCTTCATCTACGGCACGGGCCATGTGGAGGAGGGGGAGCTGCCGCAGACGCATGGCGAGACGCTGCAATCCTTGCGCAGCTGGGGCTTCAAGATCTGCCCGGAATCGCGCATCGTCGATTCCATCGAGGAATGCCTGCGATTCTTCGCCGACATCGGTGCGCGCCGCGAGGCGCTGCCTTACCAGATCGACGGCGTGGTCTACAAGGTCGATGACTTCGAGTTGCGGCGGCGCCTGGGCTTCGTGGCGCGCGCGCCGCGCTGGGCCATCGCCCACAAGTTCCCCGCGGAAGAAGAGACCACGGTGGTGCGCGAGATCGAATTCCAGGTGGGACGCACCGGCGCGCTCACGCCGGTGGCGAGGCTTCAGCCGGTGTTCGTCGGCGGTGTCACCGTCAGCAATGCCACCCTGCACAACATGGACGAGGTGGAACGCAAGGACGTGCGCGTCGGCGACACGGTCGTGGTGCGTCGCGCGGGCGATGTGATTCCGGAAGTGGTGCGCGTGTTGTTGGAGACGCGGCCCGCGGGCACCCACCCCTTGCAATTGCCCTCATCCTGCCCGGTGTGCGGCTCCCCGGTAGTGCGCGACGAGGATGCCGCCGTCGCCCGTTGCACCGGTGGCAGGACCTGCCCGGCGCAGCGCAGCGAGGAGATCAAGCATTTTGCCTCGCGCCGCGCGCTCGACATCCAGGGCCTGGGCGACAAGCTCATCGAGCAGCTGTGCGCCACGGGCCTCGTGAAGTCGGCCGCGGACCTGTGGGACCTGAAGGCGGAGCAGCTCGGGGAGCTGGAGCGCATGGGCGAGAAATCGGCGCACAAGCTAATCGGCGCCATCGCCGCGGCGCGCGCCACGACGCTGCCGCGCTTCCTGTATTCATTGGGGATACGCGACGTGGGCGAGGCCACGGCGCTGGCCCTGGCGCAGCATTTCGCGAGCCTGCCGGCGCTGCAGGAGGCCGATGAGGCCGCCGTCCAATTGGTCCCGGATGTGGGTCCGGTGGTGGCCCGCCATGTGGTGGCGTGGTTTGCGCAGGAGGAAAACCGGCGCTTGATCGAACGGCTGCTGGCGGCCGGCGTGCACTGGCCGGCCGTGACACGCGCAAGTCACGCCGGTGCGCTGACCGGCAAGACCTTCGTGCTGACGGGTACCTTGAGCAGCATGACGCGCGAGCAGGCGCAGGCGGCGCTGCAGGAAGCCGGAGCCAAGGTGTCGGGTAGCGTGTCGGCCAAGACCAGTTACGTGGTGGCCGGTGCGGATGCGGGATCGAAGCTCAAGAAAGCCCAGGATCTCGGAGTGCCGGTCCTGGACGAACCGGCACTCCTCGAATTGATCAGGACTTCTTCTCGATCTTAGCGGTCTTCTTCAGTTCATCGACGTAGGCCTGCAGCTTCTTCTGCAGCACGCGCTGCGCCAGCTGTTCCTTCACCTGCTCGAACGGTGGCGGGGTGACCTCGCGCGTCTCATCCAGCTTGATGATGTGCCAGCCGAAGGTGGTCTGCACCGGCGCATCCGTCATCTCGCCTTTCTTCAGGCCCTTCACGGCGTCCGCGAACGGCTTGACCATGCGTGCCGGGGAAAACCATCCCAGGTCGCCGCCGCGGTCCTTCGAGCCGTCCATGGAATTGGCCTTGGCCAAGGCGTCGAACTTGGCGCCGGCCTTGATCTGCTTGATGAGCTGCTCGGCAAGCTCCTTGGTGGCCACCAGGATGTGACGGGCGTGATACTCGGTCTTGTCCATGCTGGTCAGTGCCGATTCATACTCCACGCGCAGTTCCTGCTCGGTAGGTTCCTTGCCCTTGAGGTACTTCTGCGATTCACCGTCGGCCAGCAACCGCAGGCGGGCCACGGCCAGCCGCGATGCCGTTTCGGGATCCTTGTCCACGCCGTTCTTGACGGCCTGGTTGGCGATGAGCTGCGTGTTGATCAGCTCATCCAGCACCTGCGCCTTCTGCTCGGTGGTCAGCTCGCCGGCTGCTTTGCCCGCCACGGATTTGGTGTAGAAATCGTAGATTTCCTGCGAGATCGGCGTGCCGTCCACCGTGGCGACCGCCGGGGCCGCGGGCTTGTCGGAGGCGGGAGTGCCGGTTGCCGTCGGCGCCGTGGAAGGTTTGCAGGCGGCGAGCAGCGCGGCGGCCGCGAGCAGGGTGCCGGCGCAGAACTTCGAGGAGGCGGAGATGGGAGTCATGGTCATCCTTTGGCAAAAAGAGTCGGGAAGTCTAGCCTGAGTGCTCTCCGGGCGCACGCGCGTCGATGGCCAGGGCATGCACGTCGGTGGTGAGCAGGGAGCCGAGCGCGGCATAGACGCGGCGGTGGCGCGCCACGCGCGACAGGCCGGCGAAGGCGTCGGAGACGATGCGCACACGGAAATGCCCGAGGCCGCCTGCTGCACCTGCATGCCCGGCATGGTGATGGCTCTCGTCCTCGATTTCCAGGACAGAGGGCGAGAAGCCCGCCTCGAGCAGGCGCCGGATCCGGTCGGTTCGTTCGCTGGAAGTCATGTGGAGCCGTCCTTCTGACCGTCCGTGGCGGCGGAGGTTCTGGATGCCAGCCAGAAAACCTGCGGCAACATGAACAGCAGCGATGCCGCGGACACGCCGTACGTGTGGAAATACACCCACACCTGCTCGGAGTAGGACTGTGCAATGTACAGGTTCACGGCCGCCACGAGCGCGAACCATACCGCCCACAGCAGGTTCAGTCCCTGCCAGCCGCGCGCGCTCAAGGCGATGCCTTCCGGCATCAGCGAGGTGAACATGCGCTGGATGAGCGGCCGCCGCCCGATCACCGCGCTGACCAACAGCGCCACCGCGAACAGGCCGAACAGCACGGTGGGCTTCCACTGGATGAAGCGTTTGTCGTGCAGCACCAGCGTGGCCGTGCCGAGCACCACCACCAGCACGGCGGTCACCACGTGCAGGTCCTTGAATTTGCCATGCAGGGCGCGGTGCGCGAACAGCACGATGACGCTGGCCACCATCAGCACGGCGGTGGCGGCATACAGGCCCTTGGCGATATAGGCGATGAAGAAGGCGGCCAGCGGCGCCAGTTCGAGCAGGGTCGTCATCCGCGTATCATAGCCAAATACCATGAGCATCTATTTGCAGCTGCACCCGGTCACCCCGCAGAAGCGCTTCATCCGTCAGGCCGTGGACGTCCTGCGGGCGGGCGGAGTGATCGTCTATCCCACCGATTCCTGCTATGCGCTGGGCTGCCATATTGGCGACAAGGACGCGTTGGACCGGATCCGCACCATCCGCCAGGCTGGTCGCGATCACCATTTCACGCTGGTTTGCCGCGACCTGTCGGAAGTGGCGAAATACGCGCACGTCGACAATTGGCAATACCGGCTGCTGCGGGCGCATACGCCTGGCCCGTACACCTTCCTGCTCAAGGCCACCAAGGAAACGCCACGGCGCCTGAAGCACGAGCGCCACGGCACCATCGGGCTCCGGGTGCCCGACCATCCCGTGACGGCGCTGCTGCTCGCCGAGTTGAACGAGCCCATCATGAGTTCCACCCTGCACCTGCCGGGCGACGACCTGCCGCTCACGGATGCGCACGAGATTTCCGATCGCCTGGATCGCCAGGTCGACGTCGTGCTCGACGGCGGCAACTGCGGCCTGACCCCGACCACGGTGGTGGATTTGTCCGGCGATCACGCCGTCCTGGTGCGCGCGGGCCGCGGCGATCCGGCGCCATTTGTCGGCGGCTGACCCGTATAATGCGCCCGCGGATTGTTAAGTGAATTAAATAAAAATCTTGAAAAAGAGTGTAAATAATTGAACGGTAATGGATTAGTCCAATGACGCCCGGGCCAACTCAAAACCGGCGAATCCTCTCGGGCATGCGGCCCACCGGCCAGTTGCATCTCGGAAACCTGCACGGCGCACTCAAGAACTGGGCCGAGCTTCAGTACCAGTACGATTGCTACTACTTCGTGGCCGACTGGCATGCGCTGACCACCGGATACGATGACACCTCCAAGCTCGAGGAGCATGTCTGGACCATGGTGGTCGACTGGCTGGCCGCCGGACTGAACCCCGGCGTGTGCACGCTGTTCATTCAATCGCGCGTGCCCGAGCACGCGGAACTGCATCTGTTGCTCTCCATGATCACGCCGCTGAGTTGGCTGGAGCGCGTGCCCACGTTCAAGGATCAACAAGAGCAACTGGTTGAGAAAGATCTCGCAACCTACGGATTTCTCGGCTATCCGCTGTTGCAGTCGGCGGACATCCTCTTGTACCGCCCGCAGTACGTGCCGGTGGGCGAAGACCAGGTCGCGCATGTCGAAGTGACACGCGAAGTGGCGCGTCGCTTCAATCACATCTTCGGCCGCGAACCCGAGTTCGAGCAGAAGGTGGAGAAGGCGATCAAGAACCTGGGGGCGCGCAATGCCAACCTGTACCGCACGCTGCGCAAGGACTACCAGGAAAAGGGCGCGGCGGAGTCGCTGGCGCGGGCGCGCTCGCTGGTGGAGTCCAATGCGCGCCTGACGGTGGCGGACCGCGATCGGCTTCTCGGATATCTCGAAGGCAGCGGCATCGCCATCCTGCCCGAGCCCGAGGTGCTGCTGACGGCCACCCCCAAGGTGCCCGGACTCGATGGCCGCAAGATGTCCAAGTCCTACGGCAACACCATCGGCCTGCGCGAAGACACCGACAGCGTGGTGAAGAAGCTCAAGGCCATGCAGACCGATCCGGCGCGCGTGCGCCGCTCCGACCCGGGTGATCCGGAAAAGTGCCCGGTGTGGGACCTGCACAAGATTTATTCCGACGAGACCACGCGCAATTGGGCGAACCAGGGTTGCCGCACGGCCGGGATCGGCTGCCTGGATTGCAAGAAGCCGCTGATCGACAAAATCGTCGAAGAGATCTCCGGCATTTCCAAGCGCGCGCAGGAGTTCGAAGAGAATCCCGAACTGGTACGCGGTATCATCGCGGAAGGATGCGAGAAGGCCCGCACCGCGGCACGGGAAACCATGGATGCGGTCCGCGAGGCCATGGCATTGAACTACCGATGAAACCTGAATTGACACTGGTCGCCAACAATCCGCCGCCCGTGCACGCGCCGCCGGCGCCGCCGGCGCAGGCGGAAATGCCCTTCGCCATGGTGGAGGGCGAGCCCATCACGGAAATGCCGCGGGACCTGTACATCCCGCCGCAGGCGCTGGAAATCTTCCTGGAGGCCTTCGAAGGGCCCCTGGACATGCTGCTGTACCTGATCCGGCGGCAGAATCTGGACATCCTCGACATCCCCATCGCCGAGATCACCCGGCAGTACATGCAGTACATCGAGCTCATGCAGGTGCTGCAGCTGGAACTGGCGGGCGAGTACATGCTGATGGCGGCCACCCTGGCCGAGGTCAAGTCACGCATGCTGCTGCCGCGGCCGAAGTCGGAGAACGAGGACGAAGAGGCCGATCCGCGCGCCGAGCTCGTGCGCCGGCTGCAGGAATACGAACGCTTCAAGCGCGCCGCCGAGAACATCGACCGCATCCCCCGCCAGGACCGCGACTATTGGGTGGCGGGCGCGGAACTGGTGGACCGCAAGGTGGTGCGCCTGCTGCCGCAGGTGTCGCTGCAGGAAATGCTGGTGGCCTTCCAGGAAGTGCTGGCGCGCAGCGACATGTTCGCGCACCACCACGTGCAGCGCGAACCGCTGTCCGTGCGGCAGCGCATGAGCGAAGTGCTGTCCTACCTCGAGGACGGCGGCTTCGTCGAATTCGTCAAGTTGTTCCGCCCGGAGGAGGGCCGGCGCGGGGTCACCGTGACCTTTGTCGCCATTTTGGAACTGCTTCGCGAAGGCCTCATCGATATTGCACAATCAGAAGCCTTTGCACCCCTGCACGTGCGCAAGGGCAACCCGGCCGCGCGGCATCTCGCGCTGGTTCCCGACGTGGCTGAATCCGAGACATCGACATGAATGAACAATACGTACGCAATGTGGTTGAGGCAGCGCTGCTGGCCGCCGGTCGCCCGCTCACCGTGGCGGAACTGGCCGCGCTGTTCGGCGCCTCCGAGGAATCGCATGACGAGGCGGTGCGCCAGGCCTTGAACGAGCTCACCGCGGAGTATGAAAACCGCGGCGTGGAACTTCGCGAGGTGGCGAGCGGTTTTCGCATCCAGATCCGTTCCGCGGTTGCCGAGCCCGTTTCCAAGCTGTGGCAGGAGCGGCCCGCCAAGTATTCACGCGCGCTGCTGGAAACGCTGGCGCTGGTGGCCTATCGCCAGCCCATCACCCGCGGCGAGATCGAGCAGATCCGCGGCGTGGCCGTGAACCCGAACATCATCAAGACCTTGATCGAGCGCAGTTGGGTGCGCGTGGTCGGGCATCGCGATGTTCCCGGCAAGCCGGAACTGCTGGGCACGACGCGCGATTTCCTCGACTACTTCGGCTTGAAGAAGCTGGACGACCTGCCCACCCTGGTGCAGCTGAAGGAGATGGAAGACCTGCGCGTGCAGTTGTCGCTCCCGGGTGCCGATCCTGCTGCGCTGGATGCGCCCGCGGAAGCGCAAGCCGCGCCGTCGGACGAACACCAGCCCGCGGCCGCTGAACTCGAGGGCGAGCCGGTTGCCGACGACGAGGAAGCGGAAGTCGAGAGCGCGGGCGATGACGGTGCCGGCGATGATCCCGCGGGCCTCGAGGCCCGTCCCCAGGGGATGGTCGCCGCCGGTCCCGACAGCGACGTTTGACCCTGCGCCGCGGCCGCCCGGCCCCCACCGCCATGCGTCAACGACCGATGCGCCCGCCGCGAAAGACGGCGGGCTACGATTCAGCGCGCTCGTCCGAGGCGCCGCCCGAACGCATCCAGAAGGTGCTGGCGGCGGCGGGCATCGGTTCGCGCCGTGAGATCGAGCGTTGGATGCAGGGCGGCCGTTTGCTGGTCAACGGCGCGGCGCCCGGGCCCGGCACCAAAATCTCCGCCGCCGACAAGATCACCCTCGATGGCCGCCCCGTGCGGTTGCGTCCCAAGGACACCTCGCAACCGGCGCACCTGCTCTTGTTCCATCGTTCCCCCGGCGATGCGCTCGACATCCGCGAAACCGCGTCGCGGGCCGCCGAGCACCTGGGCACACCGCGCGCCGCGCGCCGCTGGCTGGTGATCAACCGGCTGCCGCCGGTCGACGGTGGACTGGAACTGCTCACCGACGATGGCGCCCTGGCGCAGCGCATTTCGCGCGGCGTGCATGCACTCACGCAGGATTTCGTGATGCGGGTGCGCGGCCCCTTGAAGCAGGAATTGGTGGATGAGCTGCGCGCCGCCACGGAAGTCGAGGGAGAGTCCGTCAGCATCCTCGCCGCCGAGGCGCAGTTCGGTGATGGCCTCAATCATTGGCTGAATGTCACGGTGCGTGCCACGCGTCCCGCGCAGGTGCGTCATTGGCTGGCAGCGCGCGGCATCATCGTCAGCCGCCTCATGCGGGTGCGCTTCGGCCCGGTGCACTTGACGCGTGAATTGCCGCGCGGGCACCTGCGCGAAATCAATACCCAGGAGCGCAATGCCCTGGTCAATGAAGTGGATGCGGCGCGCGAGGCGCTTGCCGCCGGCATGGCGCCACCGGAAGAAGGGTAGCCGGTCAGTGCGCCGCGGATGCGGCGAGCAACTCCTGCAGATGCGTCTTCCACAAGGCCGCCCAGGTGTGGGTGCCGTGTCCATGCGTGCTGGCCGATGCGGGAATCAGCACGAACTTGCCGCGCGGCAGCCGGCGCACCTCGCGCTCCGCAATACCCAGCTCCGGCGGATTGATGAAATCATCGGCGGAATTGATCCACATCACGGGCACGCGAATCGCCGCAAGTCCTGAGCTTGGATTGTAGGAGCGCGACGCGCCGACCTGATAGAGCAGGTCGTTGGCGTCCAGTCCCGCGAGATTGCGCCCGATCGATTGCTGCACGAAGGTATCCGCGGCATCGCGGGTGGGGTAGCCGGCCTGCCAGGCGAGCGGCGCGGATCCGGCGAGCAGCAGCAGTCCCGCCGCATTGCGCAGCGCGCGCTGCGGTTGCGTGCCGTACTCGCCTTGCTTCCATTCCGGATCGGACGTGATCGCCGTCATCAACAACTCGCGCCAGACGCGGTTGCGGCCGGCGATGGGCACCGGCAGGCAGGCCAGCGGCATCAACGCATCGGCGAAGCCGTCGAAGGTTTCGCCCCACACCCAGGCATGCATGCAACCCATGGAGGTGCCGATGATCAGCCGCAGATGATCCACGCCCAGGCCCTGGATCAACAGCAGGTGCTGGGCGGCGACCATGTCGTCGTAGTCGTAATGGGGAAAGCGCGCATGCAATCCGTCGCTAGGCTTGCTGGAGGCGCCGTGTCCGAGATTGTCGGGGAGGATCAGGAAGAACCTGCCGGCATCCAGCGGCTGCCCCGGGCCGAACAGCTCGCCTGCGAACCGCTCCCCCAGGAACTGTGCGCCCGAGCCGCCGGTGCCGTGCAGGATGAGCACGGCGTTGTCCACCCGGCCGTCAGCACCACGATGCGGCTGGCCGAAGGTGGTGTAGTGCAGGCGCAGTTGCGGCAGCGATTCGCCCGAGCGGAACTTGAATTCGTGCGCGACGAAATCGGCCTGCGTGGGCGTGGGCGTGTGCGTGGTCGGGAGCGCGGCCGCGGCCGGGGCGCCCGCAAGCGCCGGCGAGAGCGCCAGCAGCACGCCGGCGAGCAACGGAATCAGCGCCATGTCACTGTGCATCGAAGTGCTGCCCGTTTACTCCGCGGCTGTCGGCGCCCAACAGGTACAGGAATACGGGGGCGAGGGCGGACGGCTCGATCACGCTGTCTGGCTTCTCCGCCGGATACGCGGCGGCGCGCATGGGCGTGCGCATCGCACCCGGGTTGACCGAGTTGACCCGCAGCCGGCCTTCCGACTCCACCTCGATGGCGAGCATGGCGCTCAGGTTCTCGAGGCCGGCCTTGGCGACGGAGTAGGCGCCCCAGAAGGCCTTGGCGCGACGGGCCACGCTGCTGCTCACGAACACGATGGAGGCGGCTTCCGCCTTGCGCATCACCGGCATGAGCACCTGCGTGAGGATGAACGGCGCGGTGAGATCCACGTGCAGCACCTTGCACCAGGTGGGCACGTCATATTGATCGATGGGTGTGCGGTCGCCGAGCAGCGCCGCAGCGTGCACCAAGCCGTCGAGCCGGCCGAATTCGCGCTCGATGACGGCGGCCATCTCGTCGTACTGCACCGCCGTGGCGGTGGTGAAATCGATGGGAGCGAGCGCCGGCTGCGGGCCGCCTTGCGCCTCGATCGCATCGTAGACGCGTTCCAACTTGGATTTCTGGCGGCCCGCCAGCACCACCTGCGCGCCCGCCGCGGCTGCCGCCAGCGCCAGTGCCCGGCCGAGGCCGCTGCCTGCGCCGGTAATGAGGACGACCTTGCCGCGCAGCAGCCCTGCGGGAACGACGTATTGCTTGGGATCGGTCATAGGTATGCGTTTGCCTGCAGCCAGGGAAGAAGGTCGGAAGGATCGGACAGGTCACCGTCCGCCTGCCAGCGGGCCGGTTCGTCGTTCTCGCCCAGGTATCCATAACGGGCGATCAGCGAGGGCATGCCGGCCGCGCGCGCCGCCTGGATGTCGCGTTCCGCATCGCCCACGTATACGCAACGCGCCGCCTGCACGCCCGCCAGTGTGGCCGCATGCAGGAGCGGCGCCGGATGAGGTTTGCGCTGCGGCAGCGTGTCACCACTCACGACACATGCAAAGCGATGGGCGATGCCGAGTTTGTCGAGCAGTGGTGCGGTGAGCCAGCCGGGCTTGTTGGTGACGATGCCCGCGGGCACGCCCAGTTGCCGAAGTCGCTCCAGGGTTTCGTGCATGCGCGGAAACAGCCGCGTGCCCTCGTGCAGATTCTCGTAGTAGATGTCCAGGAAGCGCTTTTGCAGCACCGGAAACCGTTCTTCGGTGATGCCGGGAAATCCCTCGCGCACCAGGCGCGCAGAGCCGTGGCTCACGAACTGGCGAAGCGAGGCGGGCGGAATGACCGCATGCCCGTGCTCGACACGCAGGCGGTTCAACGCACCGGTCATGTCCGGAGCCGTGTCGAGCAGCGTTCCATCCAGGTCGAACAGCACCGCCTCGAGGCGAGGGCCGCGCTCACGCAGCATCAGTCTTGAAATGCGCGATGTAATTGACGCTGGTGTCCTCCGACAAGCGGAAGGACTGCAGCAAGGGGTTGTAGGTGATGCCGGTGACATCCACGAGCCGCAGATCGAGCGGCCGTGCCCAACGCGCCAGTTCCGATGGACGGATGAATTTGCGATAGTCGTGAGTGCCTCGCGGCAGCATGCGCAGGATGTACTCCGCACCCACCACGGCCAGCGCGAAGGACTTCAGATTGCGGTTGAGCGTGGACAGGAACAGCGAACCGCCTGGCGCCAGCAACGTGCGCATGGCCTTCATCACGGACACCGGATCGGGCACGTGCTCGAGCATTTCCATGCACGTGATCGCTTCATAGGCGCCAGGGGCCGCTGCCGCCAGGTCTTCCACCGCCAGCAGCCGGTAGTCGATGGCGAGGCCGCCTTCCAGGGCATGCAGCTTGGCGACGCTCAAGGCCTCGCCGGCGAGATCGATGGCGGTGACGCGTGCGCCGGCCTTGCACAGGCCTTCGGACAGGATGCCGCCCCCGCATCCCACATCCAGCACCTGCCGTCCGGCGAGGGTGGCGGCGCGGCGGATGTAATCCAGGCGCAGCGGGTTCAGGTCGTGCAGCGGCCGCGAGGAGCCGCGCGGATCCCACCAGTGCAGTGCCAGCGAATTGAACTTGTCGAGTTCAGCGGCATCGGCGTTGACGGACATCAGGGTTGATTCCCAATAAAGTGGGGGAAGGCTTGCGCGCCAGTCTAGCCCAGCGCGAGGCGCCGCGCCCACTCCTGCGCACGGCCGCGAACCTGCTCCCACTCCAGGCGCAACAGGCTCCCGGCACCGAGCAATTGGCGGCCCGCCACCCACACATCGCTCACCAGGTCACGGGCGCCCGAGTAGACCAGTTGCACCAAGGGATCGTGGACCGGCTGCATGGCGGGGTGATCGAAATCCACGCAGCAAAGGTCGGCCCATTTGCCCGCCTCCAGCGTGCCGATCTGATCGGCGAGGCCCAGCGCCGCGGCGCCACCGCGGGTGGCCATGGCGATGGCCTGCCACGGCGACAGCGGCGGCGGACTTGCCTGCCCGGCGCCGTCTCCGGCACGCGCCAGCAGCGCCGCCAGGCGCATCTCGATCCACAGGTCCTGGTCGTTGTTGCAGGCGGAACTGTCCGATCCCAAGCCCACCGTCGCGCCGGAGGAACTCCAGGCGGCAATCGGCGGTGCGCCGTTGCCCAGCTTCAAATTGCTTTCGGCGCACAACGTGACGCTGATGCCGCTGCGACGCGCCATCTCGATGTCAGCCCCGGTCACGTGCGTCATGTGCACGGCATTGAGCGCGGGCGTCAACATTCCCAGCTTCTCCAGCCGCTCGATCGGCCGCATGCCGTGACGGCGCAGGGACTGCTCCACCTCGCGCGCCGATTCGTGCAGGTGGATCATGATGCCGGCGTCCAGCTCATCCGCCAGCGTGCGGATCTGCTCGAAGGTGGTATCGCTCACCGTGTAGGGCGCATGCGGCGCGAAGGCGCAGCTGATGCGCGGGTGTCCCTTGAATTCATCGCGCACGCTCAGCGCCTTGCCCAGGTAGTCGGCGGGCGTTGCCGCCCACGGGCTTTCGAAATCGGCCACGGGCAGGCCGATCACCGCGCGGATGCCTTGTTCGGCGGCAATGGCTGCAGTCTCGTTCGGGAAAAAATATTGGTCGGCAAAGCAGGTGATGCCCCCGCGCAGCATCTCGGCGATGGACAACGCCGCCCCGTCACGCACGAAGGCGGCGTCCACGTGGCGCCGCTCCAGTGGCCAGATTTTCTCCTTCAGCCAGCGCTCCAGCGGCAGTCCTTCGGCAAATCCGCGGAACAGGGACATGGCCGCGTGGGTGTGCGCGTTGACCAGTCCAGGCATCAGCAGGTGAGTGCCCCGCTGCAGCCGTGTCGCGTCCGGATAGCGGGTCGCGGCCTGCGCCTGGGGCAGGATTTCCAGGATACGGCCATCGCCGATCACGGCGGTGTGGTCATGGAGGATGAGGCCGGGTTCCGTCATGGGCAGGATCCAGCGGGCCTCGATCAGCAGGTCGGCGACAGGTGGCGGCATGCCGTGCAGTATATCGGCAGACGCTGCCCGCGCCGTTCCCGCGCGTGGAAAAGCGCGCCCTCGAGGCCGCTCGAGGCGCCGCGCCAAGGCCCGTTGCAACCTGCCTTTTTCGCCCTTTTGGCAGGCCTTTGTGATATATTTTGCAGCCATGAAACTGCTGTCTTTCGTCGCCTCCGACTCCACCTACTAACAGCCCCCTTTCAAGGCTCACCGGACTCTCGCTCATGGCCGAGATCGCACGCGAAGTATTGCCCGTCAACCTCGAAGAGGAGATGCGCAAGTCCTATCTCGATTACGCCATGAGCGTCATCGTCGGACGGGCGCTGCCCGATGTTCGCGACGGCTTGAAGCCGGTGCATCGCCGCGTGCTGTTCGCCATGCGCGAGCTGTCGAACGACTGGAACAAGGCCTACAAGAAATCAGCCCGTGTCGTCGGCGATGTCATCGGCAAGTATCACCCGCACGGCGATGCCTCGGTCTACGATGCCATCGTGCGCATGGCGCAGCCGTTTTCCATGCGCTACATGCTGGTGGACGGGCAGGGCAACTTCGGCTCGGTGGACGGCGACCCCGCGGCGGCCATGCGCTACACCGAGGTGCGCATGGCGCGCATCACGCACGAGCTGCTGGCGGACATCGACAAAGAAACCGTCGACTTCGTCCCCAACTACGACGAGTCGGAGAGCGAACCCGCGGTGCTGCCGACGAAGGTGCCCAACCTCCTGATCAACGGTTCGTCGGGCATCGCGGTGGGCATGGCCACCAACATCCCGCCGCACAACCTCACCGAAATCGTCAACGCCTGCATTGCGCTCATCGACAATCCGGACCTCACGCTCGCACAGTTGATGCAGATCGTGCCGGGTCCCGACTTCCCCACCGCCGGCATCATCAACGGCGCGCAGGAAATCGTCGCCGCCTACAAGACCGGCCGCGGCCGGTTGAGCGTGCGCGCCCGCACCCATGTCGAAGACGTGGGCAAGGGTGACCGCCAGGCCATCATCATCACCGAGCTTCCCTACCAGGTGAACAAGGCGCGCTTGATCGAGCGCATTGCCGACCTGGTGCGCGACAAGCTCATCGATGGCATCGCCTCCGACGGCCTGCGCGATGAGTCCGACAAAGACGGCATGCGCGTGGTCATCGAATTGAAGCGCGGTGAGGTGCCGGAGATCCTGCTGAACAACCTCTATGCGCAGACACCGATGGAAACGGTGTTCGGCGTGAACATGGTGGCGCTGGTCGACGGCCAGCCGCGGCTGTTGTCGTTGAAGGAAATGCTCGAGGCTTTCCTGCGCCACCGGCGCGAGGTGGTCACCCGCAGGACGGTGTTCGATCTGCGCAAGGCGCGCGAACGGGGCCATATCCTCGAGGGCCTGGCCATTGCACTGGCCAACATCGATGAAATGATCGCCGCCATCAAGGCCTCTCCCTCGCCTGCGGAAGCCAAGGTGGCGCTGGTGTCGCGCGTCTGGCGTTCGGGAGCCGTGCCGGAGATGCTGCGGCGCGCCGGCGCCATCAGCACGCGGCCCGATGGCGAGACCGCGCCCCTGGGCATTGTCGATGGTGGCTACAAGCTCACCGAGATCCAGGCGCAGGCCATTCTCGACATGCGCCTGAATCGCCTCACCGGCCTCGAGCAGGACAAGATCATCGCGGAATACCAGGAGTTGCTCACGCAGATCCTGGCGCTTTCCGACATCCTCGCGCGTCCGGAGCGGCTGCTCGAGGTGATCCGCGAAGAATTGCAGCAGGTGCTGGAAACCTTCGGCGACAAGCGCCGCACCGAGATCATTTCCGCGCACGAAGACCTCACCATCGAGGACCTGATCACGCCCGAGGACGTCGTGGTCACGCTGTCGCACGGCGGTTACGCCAAGGCGCAGCCCGTGTCCGCCTACCAGGCGCAACGCCGCGGCGGGCGCGGCAAGGCTGCCACCACCGTCAAGGACGAGGACTTCGTCGACAAGCTGTTCGTCGCCAACACGCACGACACGCTGCTGTGCTTCTCCGATCACGGCAAGCTGTATTGGCTCAAAGTGTATCAATTGCCGCAGGCAAGCCGCGGCGCCCGCGGCAAGCCCATCGTGAACCTGTTGCCGCTGTCCGAGGGCGAGCGCATCAGCGCGGTGCTGCCCATCAAGGAATTCGAGGAAAACAAATTCGTGTTCATGGCGACCAGCCTGGGCACCGTCAAGAAGACCTCGCTCACCGCGTTCTCGCGGCCGCGCGCCAGCGGCATCATCGCCGTGGCGCTGGAGTCCGGCGACCAGCTCGTCGGCGTGGCCATCACCGACGGCGCGCGCGACATCCTCCTGTGCACCACGGCGGGCAAGGCCATCCGTTTCCCTGAGGACGAAGTGCGTCCCATGGGCCGCGAAGCGGCGGGTGTGCGCGGGGTCAAGCTCGGCGATGACCAGAAGGTCAACGCGCTCATCGTCATCGACAAGGGCTACATCCTCACCGCATCCGAGAACGGGTTCGGCAAGCTCACGCCCATCGAGGACTTCCCCACCCACGGGCGCGGCGGCCAGGGCGTCATCGCGCTGCAGCTCACCGAGCGCAATGGCGCGATGGTGGGTGCGCTGCAGGTCAGCACCGACGATGAGATCATGCTCATGAGCCAATCTGGTGCGTTGGTGCGCACGCCGGTCAGCAACATCTCCATCGTCGGGCGCAACACCCAGGGCGTGCGCTTGATCCGGCTGGAAGAGGGCGACCGGCTCTCCGGCCTCGAACGCATCGACGGGCTGGCGCGGGAGGAAGATTCCCTCGATGGCGCTGCGGAGGACACTTCGGAAAACCCTGTGGCCGACGGCCCTGAAACCGATGGCGCGCCCTGATAAACTTCCGCGCAGGTTCCCCACACATCTGGATTAGACATGCGCGTGTTCAATTTCGCGGCCGGCCCCGCGACGCTTCCCCTGGAAGTTCTGGAGCAGGCTAGAAGCGAATTGATCGATTGGAACGCGTCCGGCATGTCCGTCATGGAGGTCAGCCATCGCAGCAAGGCCTTCGTGGGGTTGGCCGACCGTGCCCAGGCGGACCTGCGCGAACTGCTCGCCGTTCCCGCCAACTACAAGATCCTGTTGCTGCAGGGTGGCGCCACCGGGCAGTTCGCCGCCATCCCGATGAACCTGGCGCAAGTCGATGCCACCGCCGACTACGTCAACACCGGCCAATGGTCCAAGAAGGCCATCACCGAGGCCAAGCGCTACTGCAAGGTGAATGTGGCCGCGGACGCCGGCGGCAACTATTCCACCGTCCCGTCGCAGGCAGCGCTCAAGCTCTCTCCCGGTGCCGCCTACCTGCATTACACGCCCAACGAGACCATCGGTGGCGTGGAATTCAACTACGTACCGCAGAGCGGCGAGGTGCCGCTGGTGGGAGATTTCTCCTCCACCATCCTGTCGCGGCCGCTGGATGTCTCGAAGTTCGGGCTGATCTACGCCGGCGCGCAGAAGAACATCGGCCCCTCCGGGCTCGTGGTGGTGATCGTGCGCGAGGATTTGATCGGCAAGGCGCGCCCCGGCACGCCCGCGATCTTCGATTACCAGTCCATGGCCAACGACCAGTCCATGCTCAATACGCCGCCGACCTTCAGCTGGTACATCGCCGGGCTCGTATTCCAATGGCTCAAGCGCCAGGGCGGGCTGGCGGCGATGGGCGAGCGCAACCGGCGCAAGGCGCAGAAGCTGTACGACTGCATCGATGCCTCGGCTTTCTACGGCAACCCGGTTGCCAAGGATTCGCGCTCCTGGATGAACGTGCCCTTCACCGTCGCCAAGCCGGAACTGGAAAAGGCCTTCGTGGAGGGCGCCGCCAAGGCGGGCCTGGCCAACCTGGAAGGGCATCGCTCGGTGGGCGGCATGCGCGCCAGCATCTACAACGCCATGCCGGAGGCCGGCGTGGATGCGCTGATCGCCTACATGAAAGAATTCGAACGCACCAAGGGTTGAGCTCGAACATGAGTTTCAAAGTTCTCACGTTGAACAACATTTCAGTCAAGGGACTCGACCGCCTGCCACGCGAGCGCTTCGAAGTGGCCTCCGACATCGGCCACCCGGACGCCATCCTGGTGCGCTCCGCCGACATGCACGCCATGAAAATCGGCGAATCCGTCAAGGCCATCGCGCGCGCCGGTGCGGGCACCAACAACATTCCCGTGACCGCGATGAGCAAGCGCGGCATCCCCGTGTTCAATGCGCCCGGCGCCAATGCCAACGCCGTCAAGGAACTGGTGGTCGCGGGCATGTTCCTCGCCGCGCGCAACATCTGCCAGGCCTGGGCGTTCGTGCACGCGCTCAAGGGCGATGATCACGCCATCGAGGAAGCGGTGGAGAAGGGCAAGAAGAAATTCGTCGGTTTCGAATTGCCGGGGCGCACCCTCGGCGTCGTGGGCCTTGGCGCCATCGGCGTGGAGGTTGCCAATACGGCCCTCGCGCTGCGCATGAAGGTGCTGGGCTATGACCCCCTGATCACCGTGCAGCGCGCCTGGCAGCTCTCCTCGGCGGTGGAACAGGCCGTCTCGCTCGATGACCTGTTCGCCCGCTCGCAGTTGATCACCGTGCACGTGCCGCTGAACGACAAGACCCGGGGCCTGGTGAACGAGTCGCGCATCCGCCTCATGCCCAAGGGGGGCGTGGTGCTGAATTTCTCGCGCGCGCCCATCGTCGATGAGCAGGCGGTGCTCGACTCGCTGGCCGAAGGCCATCTGGCCGCCTACGTGTGCGATTTCCCTTCCGTCAAGCTCAAGGACCATCCCCAGGTCATCACCTTGCCGCACCTGGGAGCCTCCACCAACGAAGCGGAGGAAAACTGCGCCGTGATGGTGGCCGACACGCTGCGTGATTTCCTCGAATCCGGCAACGTGCACCATTCGGTTAATTTCCCGGAGAGTGTGCTGCTGCGCGTGCCCAATACCGCCCGCATCGCCATCGCCAATGACAACGTGCCGAACATGGTGGGCCAGATTTCCACCTGCCTCGCCGAGGCTAAATTGAACATCGCCGACCTGCTCAACAAGTCGCGCGGTGAGTTGGCGTATACCCTCATCGACATCGATGGCGAGGTGCCGGGCTCGGTGATGGACAAGATCCGCGCCATTCCCGGCGTGCTCACGGCACGGCTGATCTGACAGGAAACCGACGATGGCGGCCCGCAAGAAATCCACAGCCAATAATGCGTCGCGTTCACGCAAGCGGGCCGTTGCCGCGGCACCATCGGGCGCGGGCGAACGGCCCGGCGCGGTGCCGGCCGGCATCGACCTGAAGGCCATCCGCGAACGCATCGATGCCATCGATGCGCGCATCCACGGGCTCATCAACGAGCGGGCGAGACTGGCCCAGCAGGTGGGCATTTCCAAGGCGGCCACCGGCAAGGTGGTGGATTTCTACCGGCCCGAGCGTGAAGCGGAGGTGCTGCGCAACGCGGTGCGCCGCAATCAAGGTCCGCTGCGTGACGAAGAAATCGTGCGCCTGTTCCGCGAGATCATGTCTGCGTGCCTTGCGCAGCAGGAGCCCCTCAAGGTGGCCTTCCTCGGTCCGGAGGGCACCTTCACGCAGGCGGCGGTGCTCAAGCATTTCGGTCATTCGGTGCGCGCGCTGCCGCTGCCCGCCATCAGCGAGATCTTCCACGAGGTGGAATCCGGCGTGGCCGACTTCGGCGTCGTCCCCATCGAGAACTCCAGCGAGGGCTCGATCAACCACACGCTCGACATGTTCCTCACTTCGCCGCTCAAGATCTGCGGCGAAGTGGAGATGCGCATCCATCACTTCCTGATGGCGCGCTCGGCGGACATGGGTTCGATCAAACGCATTTGCGCCCATCCGCAGGCGCTGGCCCAATGCCGCGGCTGGCTCGATGAGCACCTGCCCGAGGTGGAACGCGCGCCGGTTGCAAGCAACGCCGAGGGTGCGCGGCGCGCCCGCGACGAGCGCGGCACGGCGGCCATCGCGGGCGAGGCGGCCGCGCAGCTGTACGGCCTGTCGATACTCGCGCGCGAGATCGAGGATCGCGACGACAACAGCACGCGCTTCCTGGTCATCGGCCGCAAGTTGTTCAGCGGCAGCGGTGCCGACAAGACCACGCTCCTGGTCTCCGGCGTCGGCACCGATGATCCGGGTACGCTGTTCCGGCTGCTGGAGCCCTTCGCCCGGCACAAGGTGAACATGACCCGCATCGAATCGCGGCCATCGCACAAGCGCAAATGGGACTACGTGTTCTTCCTCGACCTCGAGGGCCATGTGTCCGATCAGAACCTGGCCGCGGCGCTGGCTGAAGTCGAGAGCATCGCCACCCTCTACAAGATCCTGGGCTCCTACCCCAAAGCGGTGTTGTGACGGTGGCGGGGATGCGCGAATACGAGGCGCTGCCCAGTACCCGCGTCGCCGGCGAGATCAAAGTGCCGGGGGACAAGTCCATTTCGCACCGCTCGGTGATGCTCGGCGGCCTGTGCGATGGCGTGAGCGAGGTGGAGGGCTTTCTCTCCAGCGAAGATTGCCTTGCCAGCATGCAGGCGATGCGGGCGCTGGGCGTGACCATCGAGCGCCCGGCAGAAACGTCGGTGCGCGTGCACGGGGTGGGCCTGCGCGGCTTGACGCCGGCACGTGCCGACCTGGACATGGGCAATGCCGGCACCGCCATGCGGCTGTTCACCGGCATGCTTGCGGGACAGCGGTTCGATTCGCGCCTGATCGGCGATGCTTCCTTGAGCAAGCGGCCGATGGAGCGCGTGGCCAGGCCGCTGCGCAGCATGGGCGCGCGCATCGACACCACCGATGGCACACCGCCGGTGAGCATTCACGGCGTGGAGCGGCTCCACGGCATCGAATACACCATGCCCATCGCCAGTGCGCAGGTGAAATCGGCATTGCTGCTCGCAGGCCTGTTCGCGGAAGGAACCACGCGCGTGATCGAACCGGCCGTGTCGCGCGACCACAGCGAGCGCATGTTGGAGGCCATGGGCGTGAAGCTGCGGCGTGCGTCGCTGCGCGTCGAGCTCGAGCCGCCGGCGCGGCTGCACGCGCAGCGCCTGCATGTGCCGGGCGATTTCTCCTCCGCGGCCTTCTTCATCGTCGCAGGACTCATCGGCGCGGCCGATGGCGGGCTTCTCATCCGCCACGTCGGCATGAATCCCACGCGCACGGGACTGCTCGGCATCCTGCGCAGCATGGGCGCGCGCATCGAGGTGCAGGATGCGCGCCAGGCCGGCGCCGAACCGGTGGCCGACCTGCTGGTGCTGCGTTCGCCGCTGCGCGGCATCGCCGTGCCGCCGGCGCTGGTACCCTTGTCCATCGATGAGTTTCCGGCATTGTTCATCGCCGCGGCCTGCGCGCAGGGTGAAACCCACATCAGCGGGGCGGAGGAATTGCGGGTGAAGGAAAGCGATCGCATCGCCGTGATGAGCGAGGGCCTGCAGGCGCTCGGGGTCGAGCACGAGGTGTTTGCCGACGGCATGCGCATCCAGGGCCGGGCGGATGGACCTGCCTTCAACGCCGGCCGCATCGACAGCCACGGTGACCACCGCATCGCCATGTCCTTTGCGGTGGCGAGCCTCAGGGCCGCAGGTCCCCTGCGCATCGCCGATGTGGCCAATGTCGCCACTTCCTTCCCGGGCTTCGTGCCGCTGGCGTGTTCGGCCGGCCTGCGCTTGCGCGACATCGCGGGGCCGGCGTAGGCGCATGGTTCCCGTCATTACCATCGACGGGCCTTCCGGGTCGGGCAAGGGCACCATTGCCAGGGCAGTGGCGGGCAGGCTGGGCTGGGCGCTGCTGGACAGCGGGGCGCTGTACCGGCTGGTGGCATTGGCCGGGCGCAAGCGGGGACTGGACCTGGATGACGCCCCGGGCCTGGCCCACCTGGCCCGGGGCCTGGAAATCCGCTTTGGGGCCACCCCAGGGGGCGCAGAACAGGTCTGGCTGGGCGGGGAGGAGGTTTCCGAGGCCATCCGCTCGGAAGCAGCCGGTAACGATGCCTCCCGGGTGGCGGCCATCCCGGCCGTGCGGGACGCCCTGTTGGACCGCCAGCGCCGGTTCGCGGCGGCTCCGGGCCTGGTGGCGGACGGCCGTGACATGGGAACGGTGGTTTTTCCCACCGCCGGGTTGAAGATCTTCCTCATCGCCAGCGCCCTGGAAAGGGCGCAAAGACGCTATAAGCAGTTGATGGAAAAGGGACTTCCTGCTAGTCTCCACGACCTTTCGCAAGTAATCGCAGAACGCGACCGCCGCGACACGACGCGTGCAGTGGCGCCCTTGCGGGCCAGCGATGATGCGGTGGTGATCGATTCTACCGGCATGACGATCGATGCGGTGGTTGCACGTGTGATGCAGCTGGCCACGGAACGTCTCGGCGTCTGAGTTTTGTTTTTGGTTTTTTTCAAGCGCGCACACCAGGACGGCGTGCGCATCGTTGTCAACAACCCTTGCGCGCGGAAGGACCGGTGCGAAGGCCATGAACGGCAGCCTCACGGCTCCAAGTGAACTTAAACATGACTGAAAGTTTTGCAGAACTGTTCGAACAAAGCATTGCCAGCCAACGCATCAAGCCCGGCACCATTCTCACCGGATTGATCGTCGAGGTCGGGCAGGACTACGTCGTCGTCAACGTCGGGCTGAAGTCCGAAGCGGTCATTCCCGCCGAGCAGTTCAAGAATGAAAAGGGCGAGATGGAGGCCGTGGTCGGCGCCGAAGTCGAAGTGGCGTTGGACAGCGTCGAAGACGGCTCGGGCGAAACCCGCCTGTCGCGCGAAAAGGCCAAGCGCGCCCGCACCTGGACACGCCTCGAGCAGTCCTTCGAGAAGCAGGAAATCGTCAACGGCGTCATTACCGGCCGCGTCAAGGGCGGATTCACGGTGGAAATCGACAACGTGCGCGCCTTCCTCCCCGGTTCGCTGGTGGACGTGCGCCCCGTGCGCGATCCCTCCTACCTGGAAAACAAGCCGCTCGAATTCAAGGTCATCAAGCTCGACCAGAAGCGCAACAACGTCGTGGTCTCGCGCCGCGCCGTGGTGGAACAGGAATACAGCGCCGAGCGTTCGGCGTTGCTGGACAACCTGCAGGAAGGCGCTGCGGTCAAGGGTGTGGTCAAGAACCTCACCGACTATGGCGCGTTCGTCGACCTCGGCGGCATCGACGGCCTGCTGCACATCACCGACATGGCCTGGAAGCGCGTCAAGCATCCTTCCGAAGTGGTCAAGGTCGGCGATGAGATCGACGTCCGCATCCTGAAGTTCGATCGCGAGCGCCAGCGCGTCTCGCTCGGCCTGAAGCAATTGGGCTCGGATCCCTGGCAGAACATCGCGCGCCGTTATCCGGCGAACACGCGCCTGTTCGGCAAGGTCACCAACATCGCCGACTATGGCTGCTTCGTGGAAATCGAAGAAGGCGTGGAAGGCCTGGTGCACGTGTCCGAAATGGACTGGACCAACAAGAACGTCAACCCCGCCAAGGTGGTTCACGTCGGCCAGGAAGTCGAGGTCATGGTGCTGGACATCGACGAAGAGCGTCGCCGCATCAGCCTCGGCATCAAGCAGTGCAAGACCAATCCCTGGAAGGAGTTCGGCGAGAACTACAACCGTGGCGACAAGGTCAGCGGCCAGATCAAGTCCATCACCGACTTCGGCATCTTCATCGGCCTGGCCGGTGGCATCGATGGCCTGGTTCACCTCTCCGACATCTCCTGGGACATCCCGGGCGAGGAAGCGGTGCACAGCTACCAGAAGGGCCAGCAGCTGGAAGCCATGGTGTTGTCCATCGATCCGGAGCGCGAGCGCATCAGCCTGGGCGTGAAGCAATTGGCCAAGGATCCGTTCTCGGCCTACATCGCCGAGCACCCGAAGGGCAGCATCGTCAAGGGCACGGTTCGGGAAGTGGACGCCAAGGGCGCCATCATCGACCTGGGCAATGGCGTGGAAGGCCAGCTGCGCGCCTCCGAGCTGTCGCGTGATCGTGTGGAAGACGCACGCACCCTGCTGAAGGTGGGCGAGGAAGTCGAAGCCAAGTTCACGGGCGTGGATCGCAAGGGTCGCAGCATCGCGCTGTCGATCAAGGCGAAGGACATCCACGAGGAGCAGGAGGCGATGCAGAACTACCGCACCGACTCCCCCACGGGCACCAGCCTGGGCGATCTGTTGAAAGAACAGATCTCGGGCCAGGATTGAGCCAGTCAGCCGGCCGGTGCGCACGCGTGCACCGGCCGGCGCTCAACTTCGTATGACCAACGACAATTACGGATCGATCATGACCAAATCCGAGCTCATCGAGATCATCTCGGCGAAGCAGAAGCACCTGCCTGCCAAGGACGTGGAACTGGCGGTGAAGCAGATCCTGGAGATCATGAGCGATGCGCTGGCCACGGGCGAGCGCATCGAGATCCGCGGTTTCGGCAGTTTCTCGCTCCACTTCCGCCCGCCGCGGCAGGGCCGTAATCCGAAGACCGGCGAGGCGGTGGCGCTGGCCGGCAAGTACGTTCCGCATTTCAAGCCCGGCAAGGACCTGCGCGAGCGCGTCAACGAAGGCGCGGGGCAGCCCATCCGCGATTGATTTCTGCGCGTTCGCGCCGCTTTCGAACATCCAGTTTCGAAGCCGCGACGCCTAAACTGTTCCTCACGGCAAATCCCTGCCGTTCGCTGCATTCTCATTCGTTCAAGGAGGAACTCATGCAATCACCCATTCTTCAAGCCTTGCTGTTGGGCGCCATCATCGGCGCGCCGTTCGCCGCCGTGGCCGGCCCCGTCAATGTCAACTCGGCGGACGCCGCGCAGATCGCCAGGGAGTTGAAGGGCGTGGGCCTCGCCAGGGCCCAGGCCATCGTGACCTACCGCGACAAGAACGGCCCGTTCAAGACCGCTGATGACCTGCGCAAGGTCAAGGGGTTCGGCGCCAAGATGCTGGAGCGCAACCGCGCCAACATCCGCCTCAACAATTCGGGCAAGTCTTCCCCTGGCGGAGCGGCGCAGGCCGGCACCGAGCAATAGTTACCATTCACTTCAGGTCGTGGGGCGGCGGGCGCATCCGCCGCCCCCGTTTTGTGCGGTGCGCCGCAGATTGGACATAACGATCGGGTATGATGCCGCGCATGAGCATCTACAACGTCAAGACTGCTGTTTTTCCCGTGGCGGGGCGCGGCACGCGCTTCCTGCCGGCCACCAAGGCCAGTCCCAAGGAGATGTTGCCCATCGTCGACAAGCCGCTGATCCAGTACGCGGCTGAAGAGGCACTGTCCGCAGGTGCCGAGAATCTCGTGTTCATCACCGGCAGTTCCAAGCGCGCCATCGAAGATCATTTCGACAGCGATCCGGAATTGGAATCCGCCTTGCAGGAGCAGGGCAAGCAGGAGTTGCTCGATACGCTGCGCGGCATCCTGCCCAGCTGGGCCGCCTGCGTTTACATACGCCAGCCGGCGCCGCTGGGACTCGGCCACGCCGTCCTGTGCGCCCGGCCCGTGGTGGGCAATGCGCCCTTCATGGTGCACCTGGCCGATGATCTCATCGATGCCAAGACTCCCTGCCTCAGGCAGATGGTCAAGGTGCATGCCACGCATGGTGGCAGCGTGCTCGGTGTGCAGACCGTGCCCAAATCGGAGACCGATAAATACGGCATCGTGTCGGCGGATGAACAGATCGCGCCGCGCGTCAGCCGCATCTCGCACATCGTGGAAAAGCCCAAGCCCGCGAAGGCGCCTTCCAACCTGGCGGTGGTCGGCCGCTACCTGCTCACAGGACAGGTGTTCGAGGAATTGATGCAGATCGGCAAGGGTGCGGGCGGGGAGATCCAACTCACCGACGGCATCGCGCGCCTGATGAAGCGCGAATACGTGTATGCGTATGAGTTCGAAGGCAAGCGCTACGACTGCGGCAGCAAGCTCGGCTACCTGCAGGCAACCGTCGAGTACGGCCTGAACCACAGCAAGCTGGGCAAGGATTTCCGGCGTTACCTCAAGGGACTGAGCAAGACCCTTTGATCCGCCGCCGGCGCACTGCGCCGGATGCGGCGCGCGGGCACCGCGTTCGCGGCGCCAGCGCGCGTTGCTAATACCCCATCAGCGGTTACCGAATCGTCCTGCGTTGGAACGGAACGAGCGTCCCTGGCCGCCCGAGCTGCCGCCATGGCTGCGGCCGGAACTGCCGTGCGGACGGCGCGAGTGACCACCACCGTGATGTCCACCTCCATGCGAACCCGCTGAACGTTGCTCGCCGCGGCCCTGTTGGGGACGGGCCGGCGCCGGCGCGGTTTCGACCATGGGGAAGGAGGGCGTGGGCAGTACCGGCACGCTGCGGCGAAGCACGCGCTCGATGTCGCGCAGCAGGCCGGCCTCGTCCGAGGAGACGAGCGAGGTGGCTTCACCACCGGCGCCCGCGCGCCCGGTGCGGCCGATGCGATGCACGTAGTCCTCGGGAACATTCGGCAGTTCGTAGTTCACCACATGCGGCAGTTCCTTGATGTCCAGGCCGCGAGCCGCGACCTCGGTGGCCACCAAGGCGGTGATGCGGTTATTTTTGAAGGCATCCAGCGCCTTCACGCGCGCCGCCTGGCTCTTGTTGCCATGGATGGCGGCCGCCGTGATGCCGGCGCCCTCCAACTGCTGGCACAGCCGGTTGGCGCCGTGCTTGGTGCGCGTGAACACCAGCACCTGGTGCCAGTCGCCTTCCTTGATCAGGTGCACGAGCAGATGGCGCTTGTGCTCCTTCTGCACGCGATAGGCGCGCTGCTCGACGATCTCGATCGCGGCATTGCGCGGTGTGACCTGGATGGACACCGGGTCGTGCAGGAGTTTCTGCGCCAGTGAGCGGATCTCGTCCGAGTAGGTCGCCGAGAACAAGAGGTTCTGGCGCTTCTGTGGCAGGAGCTTGATGACCTTGCGGATGTCGTTGATGAAGCCCATGTCGAGCATGCGATCGGCTTCATCCAGCACCAGGACCTGCACCTGCGACAGATCCACGCAGCGTTGCTGTGCGAGGTCGAGCAGGCGGCCGGGCGTGGCGATCAGCAGGTCGCATCCAGCGCGCAGTCCGGTGATCTGCGGATTGATGTTCACGCCGCCGAACACCACCTGGCTGCGGATCTTGAGGTAGCGGCCGTAGCCCTTGGCATTGTCGAGGATCTGCGCGGCGAGTTCGCGCGTGGGGGTGAGCACGAGGGCGCGCGGGGCGCGGATGGCCGCATCGCCCGCCAGCGTGAGCTTCTGCAGGATGGGCAGCACGAAGCCGGCGGTCTTGCCGGTGCCGGTCTGCGCACCTGCGAGCACGTCGCGCCCGCTGAGCACGGCGGGGATGGCTTCGCGTTGAATGGGGGTGGGCGTGTCATAGCCTTTTTCAGCCACGGCACGAAGAATGTCGGGCATGAGCCCGAGATCGTTGAAAGACATCGATAATCCTTGGATTTCTTGGACTCGCACGACACACATGGGCGGGAAGCCCGTGGGCGCAGCGGTCAGTCGCGAGAAGGGGTTTAAGTGGAAACGAAGCGCGTCAGATGACTTATGGTCGGTGACGTTCTATCGAGAGTGGGAACGGGCACTGACCGAGTACCAATTTCATCCCACAAGCGATACTGTACAGGCTTACAGCCTCCAAGTCCAATGGAATCAATGCATAACGTGAATCAGGGCGATCGGGCGCAGGTTTTGATGCCCGTCGGCGCGGCGCTGCTTGCCATGGTATTCATCCAGGCCGGCGCCTCCATCATCAAGGGTTTGTTCCCTCTGGTCGGCACGCAGGGCGCCACCACCCTGCGCCTGGCATTCTCCAGCCTCATGATGCTGCTCATCTGGCGGCCCTGGCGCACGCCGGTCACGCGCGGCCGATGGCGTTGGATCATCGCCTACGGCGCCGTGCTCGGCATCATGAATTCGCTGTTCTACCAGTCTCTGGCGCGCATTCCGCTGGGCATCGCGGTGGCCCTCGAGTTCACGGGGCCATTGGGGCTTGCCTTGCTGAGCTCGCGCCGGGCGTTGGACTTCCTGTGGGTGATGCTCGCGATCGGGGGCATCTACCTGCTGCTGCCCATCAGTCCCGCGGGAGCCGCATTGGATCCCGTGGGCGTGAGCTTCGCCTTCGGCGCGGGAGTTTGCTGGGCGCTGTACATCGCGTTCGGGCAGAAGGCCGGCCAGGGAGGGGGTAGTGGACCTGCCGTGGTCTACGGCTCGCTCGTGGGCACGCTGGTGGTGTTGCCCGTGGGTGCGGCGCAGGCGCTGCACGGCCTGTCGCTGCCGAACGTGCTGCCCTCGGTGCTCGCGGTGGCGCTGCTTTCCAGCGCCATCCCGTATTCGCTGGAGATGGTGGCCATGACGCGCCTGCCCTCCAAGACCTTCGGCGTGCTGATGAGCGTGGAGCCGGGGATCGGCGCACTCGTGGGTTTCCTGCTGCTGCACGAACGCATGAATGCGCTGCAGGTGATCGCCGTGCTGCTGATCATTGCAGCCTCCGTGGGCACGGTGCTGACGCACGCGGCGGAGCGAACTGCCCCGGTGGCGCAGGGCGCCGCTGAGGCCTGATCCTCGGCGGTTGTTCCTCAGCGGTTGGAGGCCACCCGCGCGCGGTAGTTGGCCAGCTCGGCGTCGTAGCGCAGCTTCTCCTGTTCCAGGCGCGCAATGTCGGTTTCCACCTGCCCGGCGCGCTCCACCAGTTGATGCGTGCGCACCAAGGCATGCGCGCGATCTTCCGGGATCGACTCGGCGCTGACGATGGCGGCCGCATTGCTGATGATTTCCTGCTCGATGCGGTTGCGCTCGTGGCGGCGCGCCTGCAGTTGATTGGCGGCGTTCTGCGCGCGCCACTCGAACATGTACAGTTCATGGCCAGCCTCGTACGCCGCCAGGAAATCGCGTTCCAGCGTGGCGGGACACACACCGCCATACTCGTAGCCGCTCGCGCCCACCCGATAGCCGTTGGCGGGCTGGCAATATTCACGCAAGCCTTCTTCGCGGCCAGCCTGGTAGGAGGCGAAATCCGAGCGTATGCCGTGCTTGGCGCAGGCGCTCTGGAAATTGGCGAAGTGATCGCCACTGCGGCCCGCGACGCCGTCCTGATAGCCGATGGCGCGCCAGTCGACGGCGCCGCATTCCTTGGCGCTCATGCTCGAGCACGCGCCCAATGAGAACATCACCGGCAGGGCCAGCGCGGCAGCCATCAATCGTGTCTTGTTGGACATATCGACACCGTAATAGGGGCGGCGTAACAAACCGCGGTCCGATCACGATAGCGAGCGCACCCCAGGGCGGATGTGCGCCAGGTCACATGAAATTGCGCGCCGGGCGGAACCCGTGCGCATAAGCTCGCCCTCAGCGCCGCCTCGAGCCGCCCAAGAGGCCGCCGAGCACGCCGCGGATGATCTCGCGGCCGACGCTCGAGCCGATGCTGCGAAAGGCGGAGCGCGCGGCGGATTCGGCCAGGCCCTCGTGCTTGCCTCCCCGCGGGCCCGTGCTGCCCAGCAGCACATCCTTGATCTTGCCCAGCACGCCTTCGTCCGCGGCTGCGCCCGCCGCGCCCGCGCCGATTCCCGGTGGGGCACCGGCTGGCGCCGACGCGCCGGCATCACCGCTTGCCTGCGCACGGCTCTTCAGCTTTTCGTACGCGGATTCGCGATCGACGGTCTTCTCGTACACGCCCGCGACCAGCGAGTTGGCGATCAGCGCCTTGCGCTGCTCCGGCGTGATCGGCCCGATCTGGCTGCCCGGCGGAATGATGAACACGCGTTCGGTGATGCTGGGCCTGCCGCCCGCATCGAGCAGGCTCACCAGCGCTTCACCCACGGCAAGCTCGGTGATGGCGCTTTCGATGTTCAGCGTGGGATTCACGCGCATGGTGGTGGCGGCCGATTTCACCGCGGCTTGATCGCGCGGGGTGAAGGCGCGCAGCGCATGCTGCACGCGATTGCCGAGCTGCGCGAGCACGGTGTCCGGCACATCGAGCGGATTCTGCGTGGCGAAGTACACGCCAACGCCCTTGCTGCGCACCAACCGCACCACCAGTTCGATGCGCTCGAGCAGTACCTTGGGCGCATCCGCGAACAGCAGGTGCGCTTCGTCGAAGAAGAACACCAGCTTGGGCTTTTCCAGATCGCCCACCTCGGGCAGCGATTCGTACAACTCGCTCAACATCCACAATAGAAAGGTGGCGTACAGGCGCGGGCTGGTCATCAGCCGGTCGGCGGCGAGGATGTTGACCACCCCCTTGCCCGACACGGTCTGCATGAAATCCGCGATGTTGAGCATGGGCTCACCGAAGAACCGGTCGCCGCCCTGTGCCTCGATCTGCAGCAGGCCGCGCTGGATGGCGCCCACGCTGGCGGCGCTCACATTGCCGTATTGCGTGGTGAACTGGCTGGCGGCATCACCGACGTGCTGCAGCATGGCGCGCAGGTCCTTGAGGTCCAGCAGCAGCATGCCGGCATCGTCGGCAATCTTGAACACCATCTGCAGCACACCCTGCTGCGTGTCGTTCAGGTCCAGCATGCGCGAGAGCAGCAGGGGACCCATGTCGCTGATGGTGGCGCGTACGGGATGCCCCTGCTCGCCGAACACATCCCACACCGTTGCCGGGCAGGCGAGTGAGGGACGCGCCTCGAGGCCGCGCTCCTTGAGGATGCCGGCCAGCTTGTCGCTGATCTTGCCCGCTTGAGTGATGCCGGTGAGGTCGCCCTTGACGTCGGCCATGAACACCGGGACACCGATGGCGCTGAAGCTCTCGGCCATGGCCTGCAGCGTGATCGACTTGCCCGTGCCGGTGGCGCCGGTGATAAGGCCGTGGCGATTTGCCATCTCGGGCCGCAGCAGGCACTCGGTGGTTCCGTGTTTGGCAAGCAGGATGGGCGAGGTCATCTACGGGCTCCGTCGTTATTCCATTTTCGAGGGTGCGCGCTAGTCTATAGAAGGCGCGGGGAGTTCGGGGTGGTGGCTGACCAGCTAGGACAATCGGCGCCAAGGGTGGAATTGGCTCCCCGGGAGAGATTCGAACTCCCGACCAACGGATTAACAGTCCGTCGCTCTACCACTGAGCTACCGGGGAATTGTCCAAAGAGGCGCGGATTGTCAGGAAGCCGCGCATCGAAGTCAAGGAAATTGCTGGCCTTTATGCCGATTTGACCGCTGGTTTGGAAAGCGCTGCCGCCATCCGTCCGAGCGCGTCCTCCAGGGTCTTCATGCTGCAGGCGAACGACAACCGCATGTGCCCGGGAGCGCCGAACCCGGAGCCCGGCACCACCGCCACGCCGGCATGCACCAGCAGGAATTCGGCGAATGCATTGTCATCGGCCATTCCCAGCGTGCGCATGGCGCCGCTCACATTGGCGAAGGCGTAGAAGGTGCCGGCGCCGGGGTTGCAGGACACGCCTGGCAATCTGTTGAGGCCGGCCACGATGAAATCATGGCGTTGCTTGTAGGCCTTGTTCATCTCGGCCACGCACGACTGATCGCCCGTGAGCGCCACGGTGGCGGCGCGCTGCGACATGCTCGCTGGATTTGAGGTGGATTGGCCCTGGATGGTGGCCATGGCCGTGACCAGTTCAGCTGGCCCGCCGCAATAGCCGATGCGCCAACCGGTCATCGCATACGCCTTCGAATGGCCGTTGATGGTGACGGTGCGGTCGTACAGGTGCGGATTGGCCTGCGCGAAGCTGGTAAACGGCTCATCCGCCCAATAGATGTGTTCGTACATTTCATCCGAGCCGATGATGATCTGCGGGTGCTCGGTGAGCACCGCCCCGAGCGCCTGCAATTCGGCCTTGGTGTAGGCGGCGCCGGTGGGATTGCTCGGGCTGTTCAGCAGGAACAGCCGCGTTCGCGGCGTGATCGCGGCGCGCAATTGCGCCGGCGTGATCTTGAAACCCTGCTCCTGCCCCGCAGATACGATGACGGGCTTGCCGTCGGCCAGCAACACCATGTCGGGATAGGACACCCAATAGGGGGCGGGGATGATGCATTCATCGCCCGGGTCCAGCACGGCCGCGCACAGGTTGAAGCAGGTCTGCTTGGCGCCACAGGAGACGATGATCTGCGAGCGCGTGTAGGTGAGATCGTTGTCGCGCTTGAATTTGCCGATGATGGCGTCCTTGAGCTCGGGCGTGCCGTCCACCCCGGTATAGCGGGTGATGCCTTTGCGGATGGCCTCGATACCGGCCTCCGCGATGTGCGCGGGCGTGTCGAAGTCCGGCTCTCCGGCGCCCAGGCCGATGATGTCCTTGCCCTCGGCCTTGAGCTTGGCGGCGCGGGCCGTCACGGCCAGGGTGGGGGAGGGCTTGACCTTCTGGACGCGCTTGGAAAGATGGACGGGCACTGCGGGGTTCCTCTGGAGCAAAACGCGCGTCAGTTTACGAAAATCGGACGGGGCGCGCCATGCGCGTCCGGAGCGGGCGGCAACGTGGGACAATCGCGAGCATGACATTCCAGCTGTTTGGGGATTACCAGCCCGCCGGGGATCAACCGGAGGCCATTGCCAAGCTCGTGGAGGGCCTGCGCGAGGGCCTCGCGCATCAGACACTGCTCGGCGTCACGGGCTCGGGCAAGACCTTCACCATCGCCAATGTCATCGCCCAGGTGCAGCGGCCAACGCTGGTGCTGGCCCACAACAAGACGCTGGCGGCGCAGTTGTACGGCGAGTTCAAGGAATTCTTCCCGAAGAACGCCGTCGAGTATTTCGTCTCCTATTACGACTATTACCAGCCCGAGGCGTACGTGCCGTCCTCGGATACCTACATCGAGAAAGACTCCTCCATCAACGAGCACATCGAGCAGATGCGCCTGTCCGCCACCAAGGCATTGCTCGAGCGTCCCGACGCCATCGTCGTGGCAACGGTGTCGGCGATCTACGGCCTGGGTGACCCCAAGGCCTACTTGAGCATGGTGCTGCACGTCTCGCGCGGCGATCCGCTCGACCAGCGCAAGCTCCTGCGGCGCCTGGCCGACATGCAGTACACGCGCAACGAAGTGGACCTGCACCAGGGCACGTTCCGAGTGCGCGGCGATGTCATCGACATCTTCCCGGCCGAATCCGAGAAAGAGGCCGTGCGCGTGGAATTGTTCGACGACGTGGTGGAGTCCTTGAGCTTCTTCGATCCGCTCACCGGCGAGGTGCTGCGCAAGGTGCCGCGGCTTACCGTGTTCCCCTCCACGCACTACGTCACGCCGCGGGAGCGCGTGCATCAGGCCGTGGGCGAAATCCGCGAGGAGCTGCGTTCGCGCCTGCTGGAGCTGCACGGCGCCGGCAAGCTCCTCGAGGCACAACGCCTGCAGCAACGCACCACCTTCGATCTGGAAATGATGAACGAGGTGGGTTATTGCTCAGGGATCGAAAATTATTCGCGCTATTTGTCGGGCCGCCAGGCTGGTGAACCGCCGCCCTGCATGTTCGACTACCTGCCGCCGAATGCGTTGCTCGTCATCGATGAAAGCCATCAGACCGTGCCGCAGCTTGGCGCCATGTACCGCGGTGACCGCTCGCGCAAGGAAACACTGGTGGAATACGGGTTCCGGCTGCCCTCCGCATTGGACAACCGGCCTCTGCGCTTCGATGAATTCGAGAAGCTTGCGCCGCAGACCATCTACGTGTCGGCCACGCCGTCCGCCTATGAGCTCAAGCTCTCCGGCCAGGTGGTGGAGCAGGTGGTGAGGCCCACCGGACTCGTCGATCCGGAAGTGGAGTTGCGCCCGGTGCGCGCGCAGGTGGATGACCTGCTCTCCGAGATCCGCCTGCGCGTGGTGCGCAAGGAGCGGGTGCTGGTAACCACGCTGACCAAGCGCATGGCCGAAGACCTCACCGAATACCTCAACGAACACCAGGTGAAGGTGCGCTACCTGCATTCGGACATCGACACGGTGGAGCGCTCCGAGATCATCCGCGACCTGCGCCTGGGCAAGTTCGACGTCATCGTTGGCATCAACCTGCTGCGCGAGGGCTTGGACATGCCCGAAGTGTCGCTGGTGGCCATCCTGGATGCGGACAAGGAGGGCTTCCTGCGCTCGGAGGGCTCGCTCATCCAGACCATCGGCCGGGCGGCGCGCAACGTCAACGGCAAGGCCATCCTGTACGCCGACAGCCGCACCGGTTCCATCGAGCGGGCCCTCGCCGAAACCGACCGCCGGCGCCGCAAGCAGATCGAATTCAACGAGGCCCATGGCATCACGCCCCGCACCATCGTCAAGGGCGTTGCCGACGTCATGGAGGGGGCCCGCAGCACGGGAGTGGACCGGCCGCCGGCCGACGGGGCGGTCCTGGGGCCGGAGCAGGCGGTCAAGCGCATCAAGAAGCTCGAGGCTGAGATGTTCAAGCTGGCCCGAAACCTGGAATTCGAGCAGGCGGCCCGCCTGCGGGACGAAATCCAGCGCCTGCGCGCCTCGGCGTTCGGAGTGCCGGACAAGCAAGCCGGTTGATGTGACATATTCCGTTAAAACCGCGTCTTCCGTCACATAGGGCGGTAGAGGGCTCGGATAGACTAAGCAGCATGGCCAAGGTCCAAGAATCGCCCCCCCTGCAGGAAATCGACCTGGACAAGACCGACGAATTGCCGGTCTTGGACATGGCGAAGTTGTCGGCACCCGATTTCGACCCGGGCATGACCACCCGGCTTGACCCCAACACCACCACCTCCGACACCGACCGGTATTCCCGCATCGACCTGCCCTCGCTCATCGAAAGCGTGCAGCAGGCCGAGGCGCGCATCGCCCAGCAGAACGCGCACCAGGAAATTCTCGATCGCGAACTCAAGTCCTCGCGCGACAAGATCGAGGAATCCACGCGCGACATCCTGAAGCTCACCGGTGAGGCGCAGGCCCTGCGCGCCACGCTCGCTGCGCGCGAGGATTCGCTCTCCCAGGCCATGCACACGGTCGGGGATCGCGATCACCAGATCGCCGAACTACGGCGCGATCACGCCGGGTTGCAGAAAAAATTCGATGAAGGCCAGGCCGTCACCGCCAAGCTGCAGGAGGAACTGGCCGCCGCCCGCGCACAAATCGAGCAGATCCGCGCCGATTTCACCGCGAAGCTCCAGGCGAGCCGAACGGAGCTGAATGCCACACAGGATTCCCTGTCTGCCTTGAATGCGCAGGTTCGCCAGGGCGAGCAGGTGCTCGCCGCGGCGCAGCGGGAAGCCGAGACCTTCAAGCGCCAATCGCGAGAATTCCTAGAGAACCTGCAGTCGCGCGAATGGCAACGCAGCACGCACGAGGACATGTTCCGCGACATGGACGCGCGGCTGGCGGCAACCGAATCGCAGGCCTCGAAATTCGAATCGCAGGCCGCAGGGCTCGCTTCGCAGCTCAGTGCCGCGCAGGCCCTGGCGGAGGAGCGCCTGCAGGCGATCCGCACCCTGGAAGGCACGCTCGAGAAGAATTCCGAATCCGCGCGTCAGCAGACGGCGAGCCTGGAACAAAGCGAGGCGTCTCGCCAGGCGCTGCTGCAGCAGTTGCAGGCACGCGAGGCGGCGCTGGCCAAATCCGAGGGCGAGCGGACGCAGGTGGGGGAAACCCTGGCCTCGCGCGAGCGCTCGCTGCAGGAAGAACGCGACACCAAGGCGCAGTTACAGACGCAGCTGCAATCGCTGGAAGCCTCGCAGGCGGAGTTGATGGCGCGCCTCGCCGAGATCGACCGGCGACTGGATGAGGCGCAGCAGCAGAAGCGCCTGGACGACGAAGCGCTGCAGCGCCAGGCCGCGGCGCTGGAAGCCGCGCGCGCCGAAGCCGCCTCGCAGCTCGGGCGCATCAGCCAGCTCGAGGACGAATTGCAGGCGACTACTTCGCTCCTGGACGAGGTGCGCCGGCCCATCGAGGCGGCCGAGGCGGACATCCGCCAGCTGCGCGGCGAATTGGATACCCGCGGCCAGGAACTGGAAGCCGCGCGCGATGAGATCAAGAAGCTGCAGTCGCAGTTGGAACGCTCGAAGGGCGCGCTGGAGGAGCGGGAGTTCCTCATTCGCCGGCTGGAGCGCAGCGCCAACAACAGCGCGCAGGTGCTGGGGCGGCTGCAATCGAGCATCGAGCGCCTGGGCGCGCCTGCCTCGAGCGGCGCACCCGCGGTGCCGCCTCCGGCTGCGGAACCCGCCGGCGAGGTGGCCGTGTTCACGGGCACGCTCATGCGCATCGACAATGGCCTTGCCACCACCTACGCGCTGGGCGCGCGCACCCGCGTCGGGCGCTCGCCGGAGAGCGATGTGCGCATCGATTCCACCTCGGTGAGCCGCCACCATGCCTTGATCCTCTCCGGTTCGCGTCACGCCATCATCGAGGACCTGAACAGCACCAATGGCGTGGTGGTGAACGGCCGCAAGGTCAATCGCCACAAATTGAAGGATGGGGACCTGGTCGTCATCGGCGAGGCCCAGTTCAAGTACATCGACACGGGGACTTTATTGCCGGAGCCAAATCCGGTATCGTTCGCGCCCTCATAGAGGCGCGCTTAGCTCAGCGGTAGAGCATCACCTTGACATGGTGGGGGTCAGTGGTTCGATCCCACTAGCGCGCACCATCCCCCCAAGTAACACCTTCCCAAGGCGCAGCGCGCACCTGCTCTGCTATATTGGCGGGCCTTATGCCCGTCATCACTCTTCCAGATTCCAGCCAAAAGCGCTTCGACCGCCCGGTATCCGTCGCTGAAGTGGCCGCTGCCATCGGCCCTGGCCTTGCCAAGGCCGCCCTCGCAGGCCGCGTCGACGGCAAGCTCGTCGATACCTCCTTCGTCATCGAGAACGACGCCGCCTTGAGCATCGTCACGGACAAGGATCCGGACGGCCTGGAGATCATCCGCCATTCCACCGCGCACCTCCTGGCCAATGCGGTGCAGGAGCTGTTCCCGGAGGCGCAGGTCACCATCGGCCCGGTGATCGAAGACGGCTTCTACTACGACTTCGCCTACAAGCGTCCCTTCTCCACGGACGACCTCGCCGCCATCGAAAAGCGCATGGCCGAGATAGCCGCGAAGGACCTGCCGGTGAAACGGCGTGTGCTCGAACGCGATGCGGCGGTTGCGCATTTCAAGAACATCGGCGAGCACTACAAGGCGGAGATCATCGGCGCCATTCCGGCCGGTGAGCACATCAGCCTGTACGGGCAGGGCAGTTGGGAAGATCTCTGCCGCGGCCCGCACGTGCCCAGCACCGGCAAGCTCAAGGCCTTCAAGCTCATGAAGGTGGCCGGCGCCTATTGGCGCGGGGATTCTCGCAATGAAATGCTGCAGCGGATCTATGGCACCGCGTGGTCGAACGACAAGCAGCTCAAGGAATACCTGACACGGCTCGAAGAAGCGGAAAAGCGGGATCACCGCCGCATCGGCCGCGAGCTCGACCTGTTCCACCTGCAGGAGGAAGCGCCCGGCGCGGTGTTCTGGCACCCCAAGGGCTGGACGCTGTTCCAGACGCTGATCAAGTACATGCGCGAGCGCCAGCTCGAGGGCGGTTTCCAGGAAGTGAACACCCCGGAGATCATGGACCGCGAGCTATGGGTGCAGTCCGGGCACATCGAGAAATTCGGCGAGAACATGTTCATGACCAAGACGCCCGACGAGCGCGTCTTCGCCATCAAGCCCATGAACTGCCCGGGCCATGTGCAGGTGTTCAACCAGGGATTGCGCAGCTACCGGGAATTGCCGCTGCGCTTTGCCGAGTTCGGCAAGGTGCATCGCTACGAACCCTCCGGTGCCTTGCACGGGCTGATGCGGGTGCGGGCCTTCACCCAGGATGATGCGCATATCTTCTGCACCATGGAGCAGATCACCGAAGAATCGGTGGCGGTGACCCGGCTCATCTTGAGCATCTACCGCGATTTCGGTTTCGATGACGTGCGCATCAAGTTCTCGGACCGGCCGCCCAAGCGCGTCGGTTCGGATGAGACCTGGGACCGGGCGGAAGCGGCGCTCAAGGCCGCAGCGGCGGCGGCCGGCATCGAAACCACCCTCAATCCGGGCGAGGGTGCGTTCTACGGCCCCAAGCTCGAATTCGTGCTGCGGGATGCCATCGGCCGGGACTGGCAATGCGGCACCCTGCAGGTGGACCTGAACCTGCCCGTGCGCCTGGGCGCCCAGTACGTGGGCGAGGACAGCCAGAAGCATTCGCCGGTTATGTTGCATCGCGCCATGTTCGGCTCGCTGGAGCGGTTCATCGGCATCCTGATCGAGCACCACGCCGGAAAACTGCCCACCTGGCTCGCGCCGGTGCAGGCGGTGATCATGGGAATCACCGAGCGGCAGAGCGAATACTGCCTCAAAATTGCGGAAGACCTGCAAAATCAGGGGCTTCGGGTCGAAACGGACTTGAGGAACGAGAAGGTTGGCTTTAAAATCCGCGAGCACACATTAAAACGCGTCCCTTACCTCCTGGTCGCCGGCGACCGGGAAGTGGAAGGGCGCACCTTGGCCGTGCGCACGCGCAGTGGCAAAGACCTCGGCAGCTTGAAGCTCGATGAGCTGGCGGCCGAACTTGCCAAAGAAAGCGCGAGCCGCGGCCGTTATATTTTGGAGGATCGCGTATCGCAACGTCCAAGCGCGTAAGGCGTAATGAAGAAATTTCGGCACCCGAAGTGCGAGTGATCGCAGCGGATGGCAGCCAGGCGGGGGTGATGACCCGCGCCGCGGCGCTCGAGATGGCCACCTCGCAGCAGCTTGACCTCGTAGAGGTCTCACCGATGGCGGTGCCACCGGTGGTTCGGGTCATGGATTTCGGCAAATTTTTGTTCGAGCAGAACAAGAAAGCGCACGCGGCCAAGCGTAAGCAGAAGCAGATCCAGGTAAAGGAAGTGAAGTTTCGTCCCGGGACGGAAGAGGCGGATTACCAGGTCAAACTGCGTAATCTGATCCGCTTCCTGACCGAGGGTGATAAGGCCAAGGTGACGTTACGTTTCCGCGGCCGTGAGCTCGTGCATCAGGACATCGGTCGGCGCCTTCTGGCGCGCATCTCCGAAGATCTGGCGCCTCACTCCACGGTGGAGCAGACACCGTTGATGGAAGGCAAACAGATGGTCATGGTGTTCGGGCCCAAAAAGAAGTGAGCGGCAGGCCTTAAACAAGCTTGTCACCCCGCCTGTAGCGGCTCCTGGTGCGGTTCAACCCGCACACTGGGCTTGTGAGCAGGGCTAAAAAATGTAGGCCGTAAAAGGCCAGGAGAAAGGTATGCCCAAGTTGAAAACCAAGCGGGCTGCGGCGAAGCGTTTCGTGAAAACGGCAAACGGCTTCAAGCGCGGTCAATCCCATCGTCGCCACATCCTGACGAAGAAGCCGAGCAAGCGTAAGCGGCAATTGCGCCGTGAATCGCAGGTGCACGAAACCGACATCGGTCGGGTTCGGCAGATGATGCCCAGCGCTTAATTTCAGGAGATAACACATGGCACGAGTCAAACGCGGCGTCATTGCTGGACGCCGGCACAAGAAAATCCTCAAGAAGGCGAAGGGCTATTTCAATGCCCGTCGCAAAGTCTTCCGCACGGCCAAGCAGGCCGTCATCAAGGCGGGCCAATACGCCTACCGCGGACGCCGTGAGAAGAAGCGCGAGTACCGCGCTCTCTGGATCACGCGCATCAACGCGGCGGCGCGCCTGTCCGGCCTGTCCTACAGCCGGCTCATCGACGGCTTGAACAAGGCGGGCCTCGCCATCGACCGCAAGGTGCTGGCCGATCTCGCCGTGCACGATCTGCCGGCGTTTGCGGCGATCGCCGAAAAGGCCAAGGCCGCTCTTCCGGCCTGACCCGTCCGCGCGTGGATAGGCGCTGCGAGGGTCGGGCGATGAACCCGGCCCTCGCAGCCCGTTTGCAGTAGGAAACCGCAATGTCCGAAAGCCAACCACTGGCTTCCCTCGTCGCGCAGGCACTGACCGAGATCAGCGCCAGCGCGGACCTGGCGGCGCTCGATGAACATCGGGTGCGCCTGCTTGGCAAGAAAGGCCTGCTCACCGATCAATTGAAGTCCCTCGGCGCGTTGCCGGCAGCGGAACGCCCTGCGGCAGGCCAGAAGATCAACGAGGCCAAGGAAGCCATCCAGCGCGCGCTGGAAGCGCGCCGTGCCGCGCTGGAGAGCGACAAGCTCGAGCGCGAGCTGGCGGCCGGCGCCATCGATGTCACCTTGCCCGGGCGCGGCGAGGAAGCGGGCAGCGTGCACCCGGTCACCAAGGCCCGCCTGCGCATCGAGGCCATCTTCAAGCAGGCAGGGTTCGTCGTGGCCACCGGCCCCGAGATCGAAGACGATTTCCACAATTTCGAGGCGCTGAACATTCCCGCCGATCACCCGGCGCGCGCCATGCACGACACCTTTTATTTTCCCGATGGCCGCCTGCTGCGCACGCACACCTCGCCGGTGCAGATCCGCGCCATGCGCAACATGAAGCCGCCGTTTGCGGTGATTGCGCCCGGCCGCGTGTACCGCAACGATTCGGACATGACCCACACGCCGATGTTCCACCAGGTCGAGGGCATCGTTGTGGGGGAGAACGTGAGCCTGGCGAATCTCAAGGCCATGCTGTTGTCTTTCGCTGAACAGTATTTCGAGAAGAAGCTGGGCATCCGCCTGCGTCCCTCTTACTTTCCTTTTACGGAGCCTTCCGCGGAAGTCGACATCGAATGCGTGTTCTGCAGCGGCAAGGGCTGCCGCGTGTGCAAGCAGACCGGCTGGCTCGAGATCCTCGGCAGCGGCATGATCCACCCCAACGTGCTCAAGGCCGTGGGCATCGATCCGGAGAAGTGGCAGGGCTATGCCTTCGGCATGGGCATCGACCGCGTCGCCATGCTGCGCTATGACGTCAACGACCTGCGCCTGTTCTTCGAGAACGACGTGCGCTTCCTGAAGCAGTTCCCATGAAGATCACCTCATCCTGGCTGAAGGAATTCGTGCCGCAGGCGGCGGAGCCGCAGGCCATGGCTGCGCAGCTCACGCTCGCGGGGCTGGAAGTGGAATCGCTCACGCCCGCCGCGCCGCCGTTCGCCAACGTGATCGTCGGCTCGGTGCTGGAAGCCGTGCGCCATCCCAATGCGGAGAAGCTGCAGGTGTGCACGGTGACGACCGATGGCACCAATCGCCTGCAGATCGTGTGCGGTGCGCCCAACGCGCGCGCCGGGCTCAAGGTGGCCGTGGCCATGGTGGGCGCGAAGCTCCCGGGCGATGTGAACATCAAGCAGGCCAAGCTGCGCGGCGTGGAATCGCAGGGCATGCTGTGCTCGGCGCGCGAGCTGGGCCTGGGCACCGAGCACGATGGCATCATGGAGCTCGCGGCAGATGCGCCGCTGGGCAAGGATTTCCGCGCAGCACTCGATCTCGACGACATGATTCTCGAGGTCAACGTCACGCCCAATCGCGGTGATTGCATGAGCGTGCTTGGCATCGCCCGCGATTACAGCGCCGCCGTTTTCAGGCGTTACTTGAAGCCCGCGGTGAAGCCGGTGCCCGCGGCGAGCACTGATGATTTCCCGGTGAGCATCGCCGCGCCCGATGGATGCGCAGCCTTCGCCGGCCGCGTGATCCGCGGCATCCGGGCGGGCGCCGATTCGCCCCTGTGGCTCAAGGAGCGCCTGCGCCGCGTCGGCATCAACAGCATCTCCGCCGCCGTCGACATCACCAACTACGTGATGATGGAACTTGGCCAGCCCATGCATGCCTACGATCTTGCGAAGCTCGAGGGCGGGTTGTCGGCGCGCTGGGCAACGGCCGCGGAACCGGCCACCTTGCTCGATGGCAAGACCTACACGCTGGCGCCGGATTGCCTCGTCATCGCCGATGCTGGCGGAGTCGTGGGCCTGGCAGGGGTGATGGGCGGCAACGAGAAGGCCATCTCCGATGCCACCACCGATGTGTTCCTCGAGGCGGCGCATTTCATTCCTTCCGCCATTGCGGGGCGCGCTCGGCGCTTCGGCCTGTTCACCGATGCGGCGCAGCGCTTCGAGCGCGGTGTGGACCCGCAATTGCCGGCCCAAGCGATCGAGCGTGCCACCGCGCTGCTGCTCGAGATTGCCGGCGGCACACCGGGTCCGGTGCGGGTAACGCGGGCAGGCCTTGCGCCGGCGCCGGTCACCGTGGCGCTGCGACGCAAGCAACTCGCGCGGTTGCTGGGCACCGAGGTGCCCGATGCCGATGCCGCGGGCGTGCTGGGAGCCATCAGCGAACAGGTCGTCAGCACCGCCGATGGCTGGCAGGTGCAGGCGCCAAGCTCGCGCTTCGACCTGCGCATCGAGCCCGACCTCATCGAGGAAGTCGCGCGCCTGCGGGGCTTCGACCAGATCCCGGCGAAGCACGCCATCGTCGAGCAGAAGGGCGGGGAGTCCACCGAGACGCGCGTGCCGCTCACGCGTTTGTTCACCGGGATGGCGGACCGTGGCTACCGTGAGGCCATCACCTACAGCTTCGTTCATCCGGATGACCAACGTTTGATGTTCCCGGGCGTCGAGGCGCTCTCGTTGAGCAATCCCATTTCGGCGGACCTGGCGCAGATGCGGGTGTCTTTGTGGCCGGGGCTCCTGCGTGCGTGCTCGCAAAACCTGCGGCGCCAGCAGGCCCGCGTGAGGCTGTTCGAGGTGGGCCGCAAATATCTGCAGGGCGTGGATGGCATGCGCGAAGTCGACACGCTGGCAGGTGTTGCCGCAGGCGCGCGCCGCCCCGAGCAATGGTCCGCGGCGCGAGAGGGCGTGGATTTCTACGACGTGAAGGGCGATCTGCAGACGCTGTTCGAGCTCACCGGTTCGCCGCACTCCTTCCGCTTTGCCGCAGAGAAGTTGGCGTGCTTGCGCCCCGGGCGCACTGCGCGCATCTATCGTGACGACGTGGCGGTGGGTTGGCTGGGAGAGGTCCACCCCAGCATGCTGCGCACGCTCGATCTCAGTAATTCCGCTTATGTTTTTGAGCTAGAGATAGATTTAGCTTTTAAGTCCAATATATTGAAATTGAAAGAGATATCGAAGTTCCCGAGCATCCGACGTGACATTGCGGTGGTGCTCGATGAGCAGGTGACGTTCGCAGATATCCAGGAAAATGTTAGTGTTAGCGCCTCAGGGCTATTGCGCGACCTTCGAATCTTCGATGTATATCGAGGCCAGGGGATAGATTCTGGACGAAAAAGTGTCGCTTTAGGCTTGATTTTACAGGATTATTCGCGCACGCTTACTGATGACGACGCGGATGCTGTCGTAGCTGCCGTCGTCGAGCGGCTGCGGCAGAAGTTGAACGCCACGATAAGAGACCAATAAGCAATGGCAGCCCTGACAAAGGCAGAAATGGCCGAGGCCCTGTTCGATCAGTTGGGCCTCAACAAGCGCGAAGCGCGCGAACTCGTGGACCTGTTCTTCGAGGAAATCCGCTCGGCCCTTTCTTCCGGCGAACAAGTCAAGCTGTCAGGCTTCGGTAACTTTGACCTGCGTGACAAGAACCGCCGTCCCGGTCGCAATCCCAAGACCGGTGAAGAAATTCCCATCAGCGCGCGTCGCGTGGTCACCTTCCGTCCCGGACAAAAACTAAAGGCGCGCGTCGAGGCGTATGCTGGAACCAAGCAATAACAACGAGCTGCCGGCGATACCCGGCAAGCGCTATTTCACGATCGGCGAGGTCAGCGAACTCTGTGGGGTGAAGCCCCACGTGCTGCGCTACTGGGAACAGGAGTTCCCTCAGCTGAAGCCCGTCAAGCGCCGCGGCAACCGCCGCTATTACCAGCGCCAGGACGTGCTGATCATCCGCCAGATCCGCAGCCTCCTGTACGAGCAGGGCTTCACCATCGGTGGAGCGCGCAATCGCCTCGCCGGCGATGACGCGCAGGTGGACTTGAACCAAAGCCAGCAGCTGATCCATCAGATGCGGGTGGAGCTCGAAGAACTGATGAAGATCTTGCGGCGCTAGCGATAGCGCCGAGGCGCGGCGGTCAGCCGCGGCGAAAGCCGGCCCATCCAAGCCCGCTTTCGGCTATCATTTCAACACGGTCGGGGCGTGGCGCAGCCTGGTAGCGCACTTGCATGGGGTGCAAGGGGTCGCAAGTTCGAATCTTGTCGCCCCGACCAACTTTAAAAACAAAGAGTTACGAGCGATTTTCGCTAACTCAATTCGCACTGATGGTTCCATTCTGGGGACAGTAACAGGGACGGTTTGGCGGGCGAGGCAGGCATGAACGCAGCTTCGACGGCGTCCGAACGATTGTCCGCGAAGTGTTCTCAGATTTTCCTTTAGTCCGCGACTAATCGGTCAAACCCGCAGATCGGGCATAAGGCCGCCACCCGTTCTCGCTTTAGATACACTTCCCGACCGTGGATACGGTAACGATCAACCTCGACATTCTTGATTGGGTGGCCAGCCGTATCGGCACCAGCCGCGACGATCTTCCCGCAACCATTGCGACTAGGAAGGCAGACCGGGAGCGAATTGCTGCCGGACATCTGACGGTCAGTCAGGTTGAGAAGATTGCCCAAAAAGCGCGTGTACCGTTCGGCGTTCTTTTCCTCGAAAAACCGCCGACCACACCTCGCTTAGATATTCCCGATCTTCGACAGACCCCTGACCCTGCGCCGCTTAGCGAGGACTTCGTTGAGGTCTACACCGACGCGCTCGCTAAGCACGATTGGTATCGCAGGCAGTTGCTTACTCGGGATGCGCGCCCGCCAACATTTGTTGGGAAATTCCGTTTCGGGCAACGACTCCGCGCTGACGAAGTCGCCACCGATATTCTCAAAACCCTGGATATTTCCGACGCCGATCGTTCGCAAAGCCAAAATGCCGACGCTTATTTTTCGCGCCTCGCAATGAAAGCTGAAAATGCCGGTGTTCTCGTCATGAAGGCGAGTTACGTGAAGGCGCAGACTCGCCGTGCCTTATCTGTAAAAGAGTTCCGTGGATTTGCTGTTGCCGACAAACTCGCGCCGCTGATCCTTATCAACGGGCGCGACGCTGAGGTTGCCACTGTGTTCACGCTTATGCACGAGCTTGCCCATATCTGGCTCGGCCAAAGCGGAGTGTCGGACGTTACCCTTATCCGCTCGCGGGGCTTGGAACAGTTCTGCAATCAAATTGCCGCCCGCATCTTATTGCCGGAAACCGCCCTGAAGCGAGTATGGCTTGCACTAAAGGACGTGATCGCAGTCGCGAAGCACTTTCGCGTGAGTCGCTTTGTTGCCGGAATTCATCTGGTTCACGCTGGGTACATCACGCAAGAGGAGTTGAATGGCGTTCTTGAAACAAAGCTCACAGCTAAGAAAAAGGGGCCGGTCAGTCAGATGACCATGATTCCGATTCGGAATAGCCGACGACTCACGAGAGAACTTGTGTATAGCGCAGCACGCGGAGAAACGCTATATCGGGAGGCGGCATCCCTGCTGAATGTCAAACCCGACACTGTCGTCGCGCTCTTCGAGTCCATGCGAAAAAAGAGAATCGCGGACAGATAGGGCGACGGCGTGACGACGACGTACATAATCGATAGCGACGTCTTCATACAAGCGAAAAATCGCGAATACCGCTTTCAATTCGCCGGTGCGTTTTGGAGTTGGGTGCTAGATGCTCACAACGCTGAAGTGGTCTACAGCATTGACAAGGTTCGCAGAGAGATTGCCCAGGGCAAAACAAACTGCCCGCTACGGCAATGGGTCGGTTCGAAAGTTCCGAAGTCATTTTGGCTCCCGGATGCGAAGGACAAGAGCGTAATGCAGCAATACGGGCGAGCGATTCAGTGGGCATACAATCAAAATCAATTTGACCCGAAGGCCCTGGCAGATTTTTCTTCTCATAAGAAAGCGGATGCGTTCTTGATAGCGGCTGGAATGGCGCACGGACACACCATCGTGACGCACGAGGGCGAATCTACTAATAGCGTAAATCGAGTTCTAATCCCTCACGCGGCCAATTCCCTTGGGGTTAGTACGATGAACCTATATGACCTATTGTCCAAACACGCAACTCAGACTTTCCAGTTCAAACCGTAGCGTTGAATAAACGAGCGGCGTGTTGGAAAGCACGAGTCGTGAGTATCGAAATAGGGGTGGGTGGTAACGATGGCTTTGATCAAATGTCATGAGTGCGGAAACGCCGTCAGCACGTCTGCTAACAGCTGCCCAAAGTGCGGCGCACCTATCGCTGTGCAGACGAAAGGGTCGAAGCAGGGAGTAGGGGTGGTTTCGCTCGTCTCCGCAGCTATTGTGTTTGGGGTGTTGGCATATCTCTTGTCACAGAAGTCCCAATATCAACGAGAACCTCAAGTTGAGCCGTCAAGTGAAGCGGCATCTTCGCGTGACGTCGGTTCCGACGCGGTTCTGCGCGTTGAATCAGGAGACGTTGTTTTATGCGTCGATGAATCTGCGTACAGTGAATTTCTTAAACTCGCGTTAGCGAAGGACTATCTAGGCATGGGAAAAATGGAAGGGACGGGCAGGCTATTTCGTGTGCCAAGCGGGACCAAGGCGCGAGTTATCGATTCTGGATTTGAAAAGCGGCAGGTCCGAATCATGGATGGGTCGAGCTTTGGTCGCTCTGGCTGGGTGACGTCCACCGTTGTGCAGTAAGGTGACAGTTAATGGCTAAACCCTCTGCAAATTCTCCCGATGGTTGGACTGATGAAATGATTTCGGAGTTCCTTCTTGCGAGTCGTCGTAACCTTGAGGGTCAAGTCAACGCATTGATCATGATTGAAGAACTGGAAAGGCGGGTCGAACTCTTTCAGTCGGAACTTGAGTCGTCATTTGAAGAAGAGTTTTGCCTTTTGGGCCGCGTCGCTTCGAAGAAGGGTAATCCGCTCGCGTTCGTGAGGGCAAACATCAGAGTTACTCTTCGCGAAACATTCGGGAGAAGTGTGAAGGTAGCCCCCAATTCAGTTGGATTGATGTACTTCAGTCAGCAGGTTGCGATCGACGACGGACCGAGGAAGCCGATATTGGAAATTGTTCTGTTCGGTGATTCGGAAGTGCAGCGACGAATCGTCCAGTATCTTGCCGATGCTCGTCTATTCGGGATTGCTTACGTCCCGTTATGGGTTTGGTTGACTCCCATTGATGCAGTGGGAACGACCGCGAACGAAGCAATTTCATTCTCAATAGAAAATGCACTGCCAATATCCAAGTGTGAATGGCAGCAAGGGCTCGGCCTGGGCGCTGCAGTGCCTCAAGACTATTTTGACCCCGCGCGCTAGTGCCGATATTCAACGAGTTGTGAAGGAGATATTCGGGCGCAAGATCGAAATCATTAGGAGGCTGAACATGAATGGCATTTGGAGTTGGCTTAATTCGCCGCATTGGGACTTGGTCGCGATACTAGGGATTGCACTTCTCGGCGCAATTTTTGGTGCAGTCAAGGAAACCAACGCGAAGCTCGACAGCATTTCTGAATTGTTACGACGTTCTTAGGGGGGCGAATGCACTCGGCAACAGAAAGGGCGCTGGAAGGGTGCTTTCGTCGCACAACTGTCCCGATCTTTTCTTAAGTGGAGTTGCCCCGTTTCCGTGGACAGTTTGTCGTCTTCGTTCCTAACTTGATCTCCATCGATCTTACACCGCAATCGGGGTCTGCCGCTGCAAGCGGCAGAAGCTCTCCACCGCTTCGACTGAACGCTGGTGCGTACGCTCGAAGTTGACCGGGGAGCGATAACCGAGAGAGGAGTGCCGCCGATGCGGGTTGTACCAGCCCTCGATCCACTCGAACACGGCCATCTTGGCCTCCGCCTGGCTTTGGAAGCGGCGGCGATCGAGCACCTCGCGCTCGAGCGAGGCGAAGAAGCTCTCCGCCATCGCGTTGTCGTAGGCATCCCCGACCGATCCCATCGAAGGCATCACTCCGGCTTCACGGCATCGCTTACCAAACGCATAGCTCGTGTATTGGCAGCCGCGGTCGGAGTGATGGATGACCGCCTGCGGCCGGCGCCGCGTGACCGCCATGTTCAGCGCCGCGAGGATCAGTTCGGTGCGCAAGTGGCTCTCCATCGCCCAACCGACGATGCGGCGCGAGAACACATCCATCACCATCGCCAGATACAAAAATCCCGACCAGGTTGGGATGTAGGTGATATCGGCCACCCACAACCGGTCCGGGCCGTCGGTGAAGAACTGGCGTTTGACCAGATCGAGCTCGGGCTTTTGCTGCGGATCCCGCAACGTCGTGACCACATACTTGCGCAACGTCGCTCCGCGAAGGCCTGCCGCGCGCATCAGTCGCGCCACGCGCTTGCGTCCCACACGAATGCCATGATCGTCGGCGAGCTCCGCATGGATGTTCGGCGAGCCGTAGGTCTCCTTGGACCGCCGGTAGATCGACTCGATCCTCGCCGTCAGCGCCAAATCCATGCGCGCCCGCGCGCACATCGGCCGTTCCAGCCAGGCGTAGTAACCGCTCCTCGAAATCCGCAGCAGCCGGCACATCATCCCCACCGGATGGGTGGCCTGGTTCACCTTCACGAACCCGAAGAGCGCTTCGAGGTCCCGCTCTCCGTTGCGAACCAGGCCGCGGCTTTTGACAGGATCTCCCGCTCCTCCTTGAGCTTGCGGACCTCGCGCCGCAATCTCAACAGCTCCTCTCGCTCTGAACTGGTCAACCCGCCATCGCCTTTGCCGGCATCGCGCTTGTCCTGCCGGACCCACAGCGCAATCGTCCAGGGCGTCGGTCCGTACTCCTTCGATAAGGACCTTGCAGTCCTACCCGAGTGGAACAGCTCCACCATCTGCCGCTTAAACTCCGGCGTATACCGGATCGTCTTGGCCGCCATCTCCAACACCTCCATTACTAACAGTGGGGTGTCTACGAAAGCGGGTCAACTCCATAAGAGAGTTTGCCTCGCGGCACGTTGTGTTGACGGCGTGGGAAGTATCAGCAGTAGCATTGTTGAGGTAACTAATGTTTTCACGCAATAAGGCACCGACGGTCCCGCCGTTGGCATCCAGGCCGACCTACTGCTGGGAAAAGCAAAATGACAGTGCGCAGCAGCTTTGGGTGCAGGTTAAGAGCCTTGACTACAAGCTCTTTCCTACCATGACCCATGACGGGCCTCCGCGCCGGATTTTCCAGTGGCAAGGTCGGGTTCATGCGCCTGGTTTTGAGCAGGTCTTGGCAATAGGAGAGATTGAGGCATTGGAGCCGGAAGACTTGCCGCGAAGCTCTTCCGACCTTTGGGATAAAGTGCCGTCCGTATATAACGGACGCGGCTGCCTCCATTCAAACGAGAATAAAATCGACGACGCGTTTTTCGGGTTCGACTTGTACTGTCGTCCGGGGGTATTCCATGAAGTTGCGCGAGTGTTCACGGCGTGCGTGGGGCCAGCCCACGGGGCCTTGGGTTTGAAGGTCACTATTACCCATCCCGATCACCCCGAAGGCGGCAACAACTATTGGAACACGGAATGGCGCGCGGATTCCTGGCAAGTGCTTTCATGGGAAGTATTCGCTGGCGCGACGGCGGAAGGGTATAACCGTCAGTAAATCTTGTCGGTTCTAGGTCACGGCCACTGGTAATTCTCTCGCACCGAGTCGCCGATACGACCTTCGGCCGTTCAAGCTATGCCGAAAAACGCTGATCGCCAACCCAGCCACCATTGCGATACTCGGGCTTTAGTGTTCCGATTACATGGCCGACCCACCCGAATCGTGAGTCCTTTAGCAGTCGCGCCATTTCCTCCGAAAATTGTCCAGCACGCCACAATACAAGCTGTCCAGGCACCAGGGTTGGCCCCTTCGGGCCGACTGTCGTTGCCATAACGTGGAAGTCATTGTTATCGGATGCAACGCGAAGTGCCACGACTTGAATTCCATCCTTTTGAACACTTGTGGCGGCAGGCGCATCGAAAACGAACCTAGCATCCTCCACGACCGCGATTAGGTGAGCGCCAGGGGCTACGGGGTTATCCATGTACTTGCAGCAATATTCAAGCGCATCGGCGCCGCTCTTGAAATATAAGGCGGTTTTATCGAGAGATTTTGCAGTAACTGATTTCTTGCGCCCAAAAAGTTTGAACATGGGTACTTCCTGTATTCAAAATCGGGTCTAACTGCCATGGTTCTGCACGATAACTTGAAATTTAGCAGTTTTGGACTTCGCCGCATACGGCGTTGAATTCTTCAAAGTTGACAGCGTATTGTCTGAAACATAGCCATATCGGGGCCCTTAGTCTCCGTATATCGCTTCGCCGCCGCCGATCCGTGCAACAGGAGGGAAGACAGACCGGCAGCGGCTTCGCGGTCCGATCACGACACAGGCGGGCCGCTCGGACTGTACCGCGCTCGGTGGTGGTAGAGCGCGGCACCCATCGACCGCTAACCCCGCAACGACTTCGGTTGCGTGTGAGCCAGCATGATCGCCGCAATCGTCGGATCCGATTCCGGCCGACGCGTCAGGTCGGCATGCCCAGGCGGAAGCCCCTGGCCGGACCATTGCTGGTTCGGCTGCCTCGGCGGCTTGCGGGTGTTGTCGTTTGCACCGTTGGCCGAAATAGCTGGTTGTCCGCCCAGGTACGGCGCAGGGTTGCCTTGGTTGATTTTCTTGATAGCCATGGCCGCCGCGTCCAGGTGGACCGTCGAAGGTGCCGCCGCCTTGGCCAGCATGTCCGGCTCTAAGCGTTGCGCGCCGCGCGCATGGATCGCTTTCATCATGGCGAGGCTATCGGAGCCGACGCCGCTGCCCGTGACGAATCGCCGCGTCTGGACCTTGCCGTCGTCGCATACAACCTTGAACATTTTTTCGTGAGGCATTGCAACCGTTCGCGTTGCACTGTCGGTCAGCCGACACGCGCCGACCGGAATCGCCGTGTACTGCCCAGACGCCTTCGGCTCGCGACCGGCGTATTTCACCGGCACGCGGATGCCGAGAAGCGTGCCGCTCGCGAGCTTGGCGCGCGCGCCGGGATCATCCACTTCGAAGTGCAGGTCCATTGTCCCGTCTTCGTCGTTAACGTCCGAATCGACCATGTGGCCGACGACGTCGTTCGATTCACTGATCAGATTGAACCGGCGATTCTCGAATTTTGCGGCCGAAGTGTCGAAGTCGCATTGGCCCTGCGCGGTCAGCCTGAAAATCGCGCTGCCGTCGTTGTTGTAGACGGCCAGGCGTGCGAACAGAGACGGCGACGTATCAACTGCAAGTGGAGGATTGTTGCTCATCTTAAAAACCTCATGTAAGGAAGACTAAAAAGGAGTGCCCGTCGCGGTGTGCGGAGAGATTGAAATTGGAGGCGCACCCACGGGCATTCGGAGTTTTGGAGTCACACGGCACCGTGCCGACTAATCCGCGCGTCGGGAGAAGGTGGAAAACCGGCGATTTGAATGAACTAGGTTCCATGGCCGTGACCAAATAGGTCGAAGTCAGTCGCAATGACTCCGGGGCGTTGGGCCAACGGCTTTGCCTTGTCGGCGGTGATTTCCTGCCGGAAATATTCGAGGATGGCTGGACTTCCAGCGCCGACGAGGTAGGACACAGCCTGTGTAAAGGCATCAACGCAATCATCGTGCGCGCCCTTCGGAAACGCCGTCAGTTCGTCCAGGAATTCGGACACCCACGGCGCACCGGCTGGCACGAACACGCGGCCCGCTTCGACCGTCGGGACGCACACATGGGCGCGGCTGACCTTGTCCGTATCGACGCGGATCGGCAACACCGGTAAGGATGTTGTCTGTCGAAGGTCTTGGACGAGACTTTGACCGCTGGCCTTGTCCTCTACGATCACGGCGCTGATGCCGCCCGCGCTCGCCAGCTGCACGGCTGCAGCCTTCAGCTGCGGGTATTCCAACCGCTGCCGCAGGCACGACAGGACGAAATAGCCCCGGTCGAATTCGCCCACTTCAAGAATCACGGAGTAGTCCGCCGTGGTCTTGGTGCTGAAAGCTGTGTCCAGGCTGAGAATTTGCCGCGTGAAGGATGGCAGCGCCGCGCCTTCGGGCCATCGCTGGATCGCATCGGCGCGGAATATTTCGCCCGCTGCATCGAAGGGCCGTTGTTGGTGTTGGCTCGCAAAGGCAGACCGCCCCAGGCGCACGCGCTCCGCTTCGACCACATGCAACGGATAGCGTTGTGGGAACGCCAGTTCGCCATCGGTCGTGCGCGGATCGGTCCAACCGAGTGAGGTCGTACGGCGAAGCGTCTCGTCCCATTGCTGCGGAATGGTCAGGACTTCCCAGGCATCCGGCTCGCGTTCCAGGATCAGCCCTGCGAGGTCGAGCGAGTGCAGTCGTTGCATGATCAGGCAGCGCGTGCCGGTCTGCATGTCATTCAGCCGGTTTGCGAAGGCTTCGAAATACCAGCGTTCGACCGCTTCGCGCTCTAATGCCGAATGGATGTTGCCCGCGTCTTGCGGATCGTCGATAAACAGGCCGTCGGCCCGGTCGCCGGTCACGCGCTGACCGGTGGACAACGCTTGATGAAAACCGCGCGCGGAGTTCTCGTATCGGGTTTTCAGGTTCGCGTCTGCCGCGAGAGTCCAGGACGGGCCGAAGGTCTGCCGATACGCGGAGTCTTCGATCAGAAATCGGCGCTTGATGCTGTCGCGCGTGCTGACGCGCTCGTTACCCGATGCAAACATGCCGCGCCATGCGGGTCGGTTAATCCATCGCCAGACCGGCGCAGCAACGCCAACGACGGTGGATTTGCAAAATCCCGGCGGCACGAGAATCAGCAGATTTTGCTTGCCGAGTTCGCCGTCGAGCAGCGCCTGCACGTGGTCGCAAATCGCGTCCATCGTCCAGTTCCACACCAACGGCGTTCCCGGCTCCAACAACGGCCAACACCAACCGACGAAATCACGCAGCGGCATACGCCGCGCGTGCTCTTGTCGCGGTGTCAGGGGTGCGGGCATCGCAACCGAAAGCGCTGCGTACGCTTCGCGCAAGGTCGCCGTCAGTGTTGGCCGTCCGATGCTCACGCGCTCAGGTCCGACAGCAGTTCGCGTGCGCGGGCTTCAATTTCCTTCACCAGATTGCGAGGCTCACCGCCGGACGCAAAAGCCTCATGCTGCGGCATCGGAATCACCAGCTGCGAAACGCGTTGCGATGCGCTCGGCACGCTACCAGGGGCGCGCTGCATGAGAAGATCGCAGGCGCGTGCGTACGCGAAAGATTCGACGATTTGGTCGAAGAAGTAATCGCGCGTCGTCAGGAAGTCGGTTGCGGATACGCCGAGCGCGTCGCGCAGTTGGTTGTGCGCCAGGGCCGGAAGCTCCGCGTCGATGGCCTGAAGCTCTTCGCGCAACGCGGTGCGCTGTGCCGCCAGCCGTTCGCGAACCACAACCGCGACCGCTGCCGCGTCGGCCAGGGGGCGGTGCTTTGCCTCAGCGTCGGCAATTTGGGATTCGAGGGAAGGCAGGTCGGCCTGCGTCGCGCCGTCGACCTGAATGTCAGCCAGGGCAACTGTGCGGGTATGCCGCAAGGCGTCCAAGGCGGCTGCGGATTGGGTAGCTGCGGCGATGTCGGCGAGTGCTGCCTGGTCCTTGGCGGTCAGCTCAGCGTCCTTTGCCAAATTTGCAGTGCGAGCGGCAAGGGCGCGTTCCAAGGCGGTCGGCTCGGTCGAGGCGGGTTTCAAAATGGCGTTCATTTGGTGAGGCTCCTAAAAGTGTGTGAATGAGTTGGCGCGACGGTGCCTGTAATGCAGCAGGCTCCCGCATTCGAATTCAAAGGCGTAAGCTGCCGTCGCATGACGACCAAGGATGTAGTTGATCGGCGCAGTAAGCTTTGCCGCTACTTCACCTATGCATGGATTGCAGTGGTGTTGATTCGGGCGGCTTGGTTCATGCCGGAGATTCGAAAACATGCGGTATGGCTTGCGGCGCTGTTGCTCGCTCCACCCATCGCGCTCAATTACGTAGTTAGCTGGCGCACACGTTGCCCGCGTTGCAATGGACGACTCTCTGCAGAGCTGTTCACCGACACAGATCGGACGACCTGTTCGCGATGCGGCGCGAGCCTCGATGAGCCAATAACTTTGGGCGGCAAATCCTAAAGGTATTTCGCAAAGGCGCAGTCGCGGGGTGACACCCGCCAACACAGCGGCGGAAGGAGACGTCATAAGACGCTCCCGAGCGGGTCGGCATAGCTTGGGTGGCGGGTCCAGCCGGATCGGCCCGCCCTGGTCGTCCTGGTGCGCCGTATGCCGGTTTGCGGTGGTTGCCGCGCTAAGCGGCTTTGGCTGCTTTGACCCGTTGGACGGTGCTGACGCCGCAGCCAAGCTCGCGGGCAATGCGGAGCATGCCAACCCCCTTTTTAAGCTTGGCGCGAATGCTGGCTTCTGTCTCCGGAGTGACGCTAGTCGGTCTGCCAAGCGTCTTGCCTTGAGCGCGGGCGCGGGCAATACCGGCGTTGACGCGCTCAATGAGCATGGAGCGCTCAAATTGAGCGAACACTGCTGCCATGCCGAGCATGGCCTGACCGGCTGGCGTTGTACCGTCAACGCCTTGCTGGTGCAGGTAGAGCGCCACATTCTGCCGGTGCAGTTCGTCCATGAATCCAGCAACGTGCGACAGGCTCCGGCCAACCCGGTCGATTGACCATGCGGCAACGAGGTCGAGCTTGCCTTGCGAGGCGTCCTTACACAGCTGGTCGAATGCTGGCCGCTGGTCTCGGCTCTTTGCGCCTGAGATGCCCTGGTCGATGTAGGTCTCGACGACATTCCAACCGCGTTGCTCGGCGACCCGCTGCAATTCCATACGCTGGTTCTCGACAGTTTGACTGCCGGTGCTGACTCGAAGGTACATGCCAACTCGGAATTGCTTCCTGACCATGCCGCGCTCCAATTTCTGCCTCCTTGAATCATACCATAATGGAATGTTTTGGTATGGGCGCAATGTGCTCTCGCAACTGCCTGACTCCGCTCGACTGTTGCCGCAGGAATGTAACGGGGATTTTGGTATGGGCTATTCGCATGCGCCCTGGTCGTGAAGAGCGGCAGTAGCAATGTCACGACCGCGATTACGTACGCCATCAGCAAAAGCCACGCGAGGGTCGGAATGAAGCGGCTCATGGCCCGCCACCATTCAGAGCCGCGCCTTCGATAACACGGTTGGCTTCGTCGTGGTCGTCTGCCGGTGGCGGCGACCACTGCAACGCATTCGGTTGCGTTCCTCTAAGTTCCGCAAGCTGGCGCTGCAACGTCTCGACATGCCGCAGTTCTTCCAGGTCACGTGCAAGCTTCGACGCGACGCTGGCGATATAGGCGAGGCGGCTCGCCTCGCTCGAATCCAGCTGGCCGCGCCGCGCGCTGCGATAGATCGAAGACAACTCTTTGAGCCACCCCGCTGCGGAATTAAGGTCGCGACACACGCGCGCGAGCTTCACAACCGGGGGCATGAGAATGTTTGACGCTGTGAAGGGGCGCGGCGCGCTTTTCTTCTCTTTAGCATCCGTACGCCTTGCGGTATCGCATTGAACCGCCGCGATTTTTTTATCAATTGAGCGTCGCTCACTAACACGCGAATGCAGCTTTGACGATTTCCGTTCGGCGCGCTTCGAGATTGATCTAGTCACGCGACTCGCCTTTTCGTGCGCGGTTTTCAAAGGAAGCGGCACAGTTGGCGCAACCGTCGTCGAGGCAGCGACCTTTGCGGCGCGTGTTGCGCAAGTCGGCGTAGCTTGGCTCGCGTTCCAGCACTTCAGTAGGTTTGCAGCTTGTGGCAAGAACGGGGTCAACGGGGTTAACGGGGTCTTTTCCCCTTACGATTTCAATTGTTATATTTTTAGTCGGATAACTTTCAAATTCCCTAGCAGCCTGATGCAAAACTGCTGCGAGCGATCAAAATGATGGACCAAGTCGACGAAAATGATTGGCGAGAAAGTCCGGAGTCGGCTGTTTTTAAGCCTTTTTCTCGCTCATCGGCCGCTCTGGTCGGACTCAAGCGACACCTATCCTGTAGCCGGCAAGAGCCGACTCAAGCGCAGCAGGTTGTAGGCCGCACCGACCAGGTGCGCATGCAACTGCACCCGCGCGATGCCGCGCATGCGCATCCTGCGCAGGCCTCCGTAAGCCTTCATCCAGCCAAAGATCTCCTCCACGCGCTTGCGCTTTTTCTGGCTTACCCAATAGCTGGCATGGCGCGTCGTACGCGCATCAAGGCCAGGGGTGTGGCGGCTGGCCATCTGCGCGATGTGCGGGCGGATACCTTTGCGGCGCAGGAAGGCGACAAATCCTTTGGTGCAATAGCCTTTGTCAGCCCCAACGCTGATCGGATGCAGATGCTTGCGTGCCTGCCGCTCGAGAAGATAGGTCGCCGCCACCGTCTCGGTCTCCAGCGCGGAGCTTACGCGCATGTCCAGACACATCCCGTTGCGGTTCTCCATCAACGCATGGCCGCCAAAACACAACTTGGCCTCTTTGCCTTTACCTTTGCGCGCCGAGACCGCCTCCGGATCGGTGGTGGAACCGTGCGTGTCGTTGCTGCGGGTGCTGCCGTGAAAATCTGTCCCACCGCGACCATCGCTGGGCGGGGGCGGTCCATCCTTGGGCTTGAAGCTCTTGGCACTGGCCCACGCCTCGATCAGCGTGCCATCCACGGTCAGGTGCTCGGAGGACAACAGGTCCTGCTCGCGCGCAATCTTCACGATGGCATCGAAGAACCGCTGCGCCAGATCCTCGTTCACCAGCCGCTCACGCAGGCGCGAGAAGTTGGACTGATCCAGCCCCTTGTCCTCCAGGCTCATGTCCAAGAACCAACGAAACAAAATGTTGTAGTCGAGCATCTGGCAGAACAGCCGATCCGAGCGCACCGAATACAGCGCCATCAGGAGCTGCGCCTTGAGCAACTGCTCGGGCGGGATCGAGGGACGCCCGGTGCTGGCATACAGCTCGCCCAACTGCCGGGAAATCTCCTTCAACGCCCGATCCGTGTGCGCCTTGATATTGCGCAGCGGGTGCTCCGCGGGCACCCGCGACTCGGGGGAGAAATAGCTGAACATCTGGCTCTGGGGATCCACTTCACCGCGCATCAGATCCGGCTCCGCGTTCAATCGATGCAACGAATTTTACGCCGATCCGTTCCAACTATGTGTTTTGCATCAAGCTGCTAGAGTAAATGACCCCGTTAACCCCGTTAACCCCGCTTTCTCTTGCTGCACAAAGCGCCGCTGCGCGCAGTCCGTTTGCTTGCTTCGAAAAAAGGCTAGCCATGATGTAAATCCTTTTGCTTGCGCAAAGTGCAGACACTGCCGCGTCCGCCATCACGGCTGCGCCCGGCTCCCTTACCGGTTGCCACGCGAATTCGCCTCTCGGTAGTGCGCCAATCCGTGGCAGGCGTGGAGATTTTCACAATCCAGCGAAGTCCGTTTTTAGAGTTTGGCGCGTTGGTAACTCGCTCAAACCGCAGACCGGCAATGGGCGTACCTTCCACGCGCGACAACCAGCGACCGACGTCGCGCGGGCTAACGTCGGGATTTCCGTCGGGCGCGTCCCAGTGATCGCAGAAGTTGTCCGCAAGCAGCATTTTCAGTTCTTTGCTGCTGCCGAGTGCTGCGCGCACTGTCAAACCCTTTGCGCTGTCACCTTGGGTGTCGCGCCAAACCTCCAAGATGCGCGCGTGCGCTTCGCGTTTCTCGTCTTTGCCTTCCGGCTCCCGTGTTTCTTCGATAGCGTCGCCGCACCCAAGCCATTTCAGCGGCTCCACACAAGCGCGAGCCCACGCGTCGTAGCCAGCCAGACCCAAAACGCTAGCGCGCTCGCCACTGGCCAAGTAGCAGGCGACAATTGTGTACAAGTCCGACAGCACCGACGAGCGTGTACGCTTCAATTCCTCCAGCATCTCGGGCCGCTTAAACGGGCGCTCTTCCGGGTGTTCAGTTTGTGGGTTGAGTCTGATCGTAACTGCGCGCCGACCAAGTTCCGTACTAAGCCCGATGTTGACGCCCGTCGCGATGAACAACTGGCCCGTGTCTACGGTCACGTCCCGAGTTTCGCCGAACACGCGCAATTGTGCTTCACGTTCGGACAGCGCTTGCGCGAGCAATTCTGAGTCATACACTTCCCCCGCAGGAAGGTTGTCGAGAACAACAATTGCACGACCCGCCATGAGCGCAGTGACGAGCCGCTTTTCGCTTTCCTCCCTTGACTTCGATGCGCCAAGAACTGGCGGCGCTCGCCCGGTGAGAACGATGCCCGCTGCTTTAGCCAGCGTCGTGCCGCCGCATCCGTTGTTGACCTTCGTGATGCGGAACATAGGTGCTTGGCCCAGCGACGGCCGCATTGCGGCGGTCAGCAGGAGCGCAAGGGCTGCCGTTTCATCGCGCTTTTTCACTTCGAATGGAAATTCTTCAAGCCAAATCTTGAGGCGCTTGAGCGCAGAGGTGGCGACGGACTTTGAAAGCTCAGATGGCAACGTGACGCCCGCTGGCGGGGCCGCGTAAACATTGTTGTGAAGTCCCGTCGCAGTAATGAGCTTGTCGCCGAAGTACAGCGGAACCTGCGCCAGTCGATGAACGACCGGCAGACCGTGCCACAGGTCCGGACTTGTGTGGATCGCCTTCACAACGTTTGCGGGGGCATTCGTCGTTTGCTCGTACCATGTGCCGTCCTTCGCTTTTCGATCCTTAAAAAACTCGGCAATGCGGTCAACTTCGAGAACCAACCTTGAAGGGGACACATCACCGAATTCCAGCGTTGGCACCATTTCCGGAGTGCCGTCGGGACGCAAGAAGCCTTCGCGCATCACCGCATGCGGAACGACCAGACTCTTATCGTGCTGATAGATGCCAGCGGCTTTAACTACATCCGGCATGATCTTTACAAGTTCGTCGCGCACCTCGGACATTTGGCCAGTGTTGACTTTGATGCGCACAAGACGTTTGCCAGTCGCTGCGCGCTTCCAGCCGTGCTGTGAACCGGCGTGCAATTCTGACCAGGGTTGGGGTGAAATCGGCGTCCAAAATTGACCACCCCATACCCTGTACGGCCTTAGGGGTCGTGCGGGGTGGACTGGGGTGCTGTGCGTGGAAACGATTGGCAAGATTCGC
>JBGAGE010000007.1:0-378795 GCA_044226865.1 Steroidobacteraceae bacterium
TTTGCCGCGCCGGACGCGCTGATCGTTCGGTTGGACTCTTGCGCTGAGCGAATGATGCGATAGCGTCCGTCCGCGGCAAATCGGTGCCTTCAACGCGCGACCACGCTCACAAAGGACCTGCCCTTCCCAGCCGCCAATCGACACGCATATGCGAGCAAAGAGGATCAGGAGAAGAAAGAGCCGCGGATTCCGTCGACGATGAATTGAACGGCCAGCGCAGCCAGGATGACGCCGGAGATTCGATTGGCGACGTTGGCACCCGTGACGCCAAGAACCTTCATGAGCTTCGGCGTTGCCAGGAGAATTACCCAGCATACCGCCATAACCAAGGCGACGACTGCAAGGAATCCCGCAAAAAGCACCGGCCTGGCACCCACCTCCCCTGCTGTCAGCAAGATCGTCGCCAGTGCGCCCGGGCCGGCGATGAAGGGAAACGCCAGCGGAAAGACGGAGATATCCGCCCGCTTCGCGCATTCCTCGGCTTCGGGCTCGGTGGTGCGGGAGCCGGAAGTGCGGGCGAAAACCATTTCCAGGGAAATGAGGAAGAGCAAGATGCCGCCGGCGAGGCGGAACGAACTCAAGGATATGCCCATGATCTGCAAGAACTTCGCGCCCGCAACTGCGAACAGCACACAGATGCACAGGGCGATGAGGCAGGCCTTGAAGGCCATCTTGCGCTTGTAGCCTTCGCTTGATCCCTCGGTGAGACCCGCAAACAGCGGGATCAGGGAAATGGGTTCCACGACCACGAAGAACACGACGAAGAATTTGATGAGCGTTTCGATCATGGCCGTTGTTGCTGCGCCGCCAAACTCAACGGCCGCGCTTGCGAAAACTACCGATTGCATCGGACAGGCAATCGGCGTTAGATGGAGGCGAAGCATAACAGACGGAGGCAGCCATGAAGGTGCTCAAGCCGGAAATCGGCGAGTGGTATCGAGGCGCAACCAACGCGCTGTTCGAAGTCGTCGCCATCGATGATGAAGACCAGACCATCGAGATCCAATATTTCGACGGCACGGTCGAGGAGATGGATTTCGATTCCTGGAACGAGATGCTCCTGGACGATGCGCTGGAAGCAGCGGACGCACCGGAGGATTGGTCGGGGTCCGTGGACGTGGACACCGAGGATCTCGGGCGGGAATTCGAAGACAACGCGCAGGCGCCGTGGTCGGCGCCGGAGCAGCGCGCCGGATCACGCCTGCGCTGAGGCCATCGCGGGCGCGGCGCGCCCGCCCTGTCATCATGCAGCCGTGGGTTTGGCGAAAACTCCACGCTTGTGCAACAGCCCCAGCAACGCAAGTCCTGGCAGGCTGAGGGTAGCCGTGTACAGGAAGAAATTCACATAGCCGATGGCATCGACCACGAAGCCTGAGGTTCCCATCAGCAATTTTCCCGGCATGAAACGCCGGCAACCGGGATCGTCCAGATCGGCAAAGCGCACTACGACTCGTTCGAGCTAGGGTTCGCTTATCGCTTCGTATCGAGCGCGGCGATGCGATCACGCATCAACCAGACGAGCAAGACGCCCGGTATGGAGACCGCGAACGTTACGACGTAATAGGTAGGCCAGCCGCCATGATCGGCCAGCCACCCGGCGGGCCCACCCAGCAAATAGCGCGGTGACATGGCGAGAACCGATAGCAACGCATATTGAAAGGCACTGTAGCGCGCGCTGCACATCGCCATGATCAAAGCAACCTCGGCAATGTTTCCCATCGCTGCCGTCAGATTTTCCACTGCCGTAGCCGTGATCATCAGCGGAAAACTGCGGCCGGTCATTGCCAGCAAGTAGAACGCCAGAATGGTGACGGTTTGCAGCACGCCGAACAAAAGCATCGAGCGCAACAATCCGAGCCGCACCATCCAGACGCCACCGAGCACGCCACCTACGATGGCACTCGTGGTGAGCACAGCTTTCGCAACCAACCCGATCTCGGTTTTGGTGAATCCAACATCCATCAAGAATGGCGTGAACAATTTCAAAGCCATGGCTCCGCCGATCTTGAAGGTGACAATGACGGCGATCAGCCCCCACGCGCCAGGCGAGCCCATCAGCTCGCGCAGCGACTCCTTCACGGATTGCCCGAGGCTCGCCGGCGGCGGTTCCGAATACTCCGGTTCCGGTGCGCGCCACGTTGCGATGGTAAACAGCAACATGACGCCCGCCAGCAGGAACAAGGCGGGTCGCCAACCAACGGCATCGGCAACGACCAGGGCCGCTGAGAAGGCCAACCAAGCGCTTGCCCGATAGCCAAGATTATTGGCTGCCGCGGCAAGTCCGCGCTCATTGGGCTGGGCAACATCGGTACGATAGGCATCGATGACGATGTCCTGCGATGCCGAGAAGAACACGATTACGAGCGCGGTAACCGCCACGGCGGACAAGGATCCGGCAGGATTCTGCACCGCCAACAGGGCAACGGATGCCGAAATCGCGAATTGGATTGCCAACATCCAGCCGCGGCGCCGGCCCAGCAATGGCAAGGGAAAGCGGTCGAGCAGCGGCGCCCACAGAAACTTAAGCAGATAAGGAATCGCCACATAGCTCAAGAGACCGATCTGCGTGTTGCTCGTACCGCCGTCTTTCAGCCAAGCCTGCAAGGTGCTTTCCGTGATTTGGTTGGGAAAGCCCGAGGCCGCACCGAGCGCCATGATCACGAGCATCTTGCGGCTGGCTATGATGTCGCGGAATCGCGCCTTGGGTTCGTTCGTTTGGGACACGCGCGCGATAATAGCAGCGACCGGGTTGCGCATCCCGCATGCTCTTGCCAGACTTCGACGCATGTCCGCAAACTACAAGACCGAGTTCATCGAACTGTGCTCGCGCATCGGTGCGCTCAAGTTCGGCAGTTTCAAACTGAAGTCCGGGCGCGACAGCCCCTACTTCTTCAATGCCGGCCTGTTCAACGACGGCGCCGCCATCGCAGCACTGGGCCGGGCCTACGCGGCGGCGCTGGTCGCCTCGCGCCTGCAGATCGACCGGCTGTTCGGGCCGGCCTACAAGGGCATCCCGTTGGTCACGGTGACGGCGGCGGCACTGGCCGAGCACCACGGGCGGGACCTGCCCTTTGCATTCAACCGCAAGGAAGCGAAGGACCATGGCGAGGGCGGCAACATCGTCGGGCGAGCGCTGCAGGGGCGAGTGCTGATCGTGGACGATGTGATCACCGCCGGCACGGCCATCCGTGAGTCCATCGAAATCATCCGCGGCGCCGGCGCGGTGCCGGCGGGCGTGCTGATCGCGCTGGACCGGCAGGAACGGGGCCAGGCAGGCACCGCCTCCGCCGTCCAGGAAGTGCAGCGGGAGTTCCAGGTCCCGGTGATTTCCATCGTCAACCTTACGGATTTGATGGAGCATGCCGCCCGCCAGGGAATGCCCGGGGAACTTGCCGCCATGCAGGCGTATCGCACCCAATACGGAGCAACTGAAGGCGGCAATTTGAGCAATGCGCCCTAGGAATCTGGCGTGCGCATGGTCACAATACGGGCCGCTCTACAGCGAGGAAGGCCTGTGATCCGATCCTTCTGCCTAGTCACGTTGACCCTGCTGGTCGCCATGGCCGCCCACGGCGCGCCCGGCGAGGGCCGCAAACTGTATAAATGGACAGACAAGTCCGGCCAGGTTCACTACGGCGACCAGGTGCCGCCGGAGTTCGCCGAGCAGGAACGCCACGTCATGAACGCGCGTGGCGTGGAAATCGACAAGCTCGAGGCGCAGAAGACCCCCGAGCAGCAAGCCCTTGCCGAGCAAAAGGCGAAGGAAGAGCAGTCGCAGCGCGACCGCGACCGCAACCTGCTCAACACCTATGTGTCGGTGCAGGAAATCGAGCGCCTGCGCGACCAGCGCATCGCCCTGGTGGCCGGGCAGATCAAGGTGACCTCCCAGTTCCTCGAGACCTTGCAGACGCGCCTCAAGAAGCTGCGGGCACAGAGCATGAATTTCCGGCCCTATAGCCCGAAGCCCGATGCGCCGCCCATGCCGGACCAGATCGCCGAAAACCTGGTCCGCACCAACAATGACATCCGCGCGCAGGAGCAGAACCTGCGGCAAAAGCGCAAGGAGGAAGCCACGCTCCGCGCCTCCTTCGCCTCCGACATCGAGCGGTTCAAGCAGTTGAAGACCATCCATTGACGCCGAAGAAGCGAGTATTGCTGGGGGTCAGCGGCGGGATCGCCGCCTACAAGAGCCCTGACCTGGTGCGCCGGCTCATGGAGCGCGGCGCCGACGTGCAGGTGGTGATGAGCGCCGGCGCCCAGCACTTCGTCACGCCCACCACTTTCCAGGCCGTGTCCGGCCACCCGGTGCGCAGCGACCTGTGGGATCCGGCCGGCGAAGCGGCCATGGGCCATATCGAACTGGCGCGCTGGGCTGACATCATTCTCATCGCCCCCGCAACCGCCGATTGCCTGGCGCGGCTGGCACAGGGACGTGCAGACGACCTGCTGATGACGCTGTGCCTGGCCTCCGAGGCGCCGCTGGTCGTCGCCCCCGCCATGAACCGGCTGATGTGGTCGAACAAGGCCACCCAGGCCAATGTCGCCACCCTGTTGTCCCGGGGCGTGCGCGTGCTCGGCCCAGGCACGGGCGACCAGGCCTGCGGGGAGACCGGCGCGGGCCGCATGCTGGAGCCGGTGGAGATCGCCGACCGCCTGCTCTCACCGCCGCCCAATTCCAATCTGCTGGCCGGCTTGAACGTGATGATCACCGCCGGACCCACCCGCGAGCTCATCGACCCGGTGCGCTATCTCACCAACCGCAGTTCCGGAAAGATGGGCTTCGCGGTGGCTGCGGCGGCGCACGAAGCTGGCGCGCACGTCACGCTCGTGAGCGGCCCGGTGCAATTGGCCACGCCCGCCGGCGCCATCACGCGCATCGACGTGCAAAGCGCGCGCGACATGCACGCCGCGGTGCACCGCCACATAGCCTCCACCGACGTCTTCATCGCCGCGGCCGCCGTGGCGGATTTCCAGCCGGCGACGGTGGCGAAGGAAAAGATCAAGAAGGACGGCAAGCCGGTTTCCTTGCAGCTCGAGCCCGCGCCGGACATCGTGAAGTCCGTGGCGGACCTGGCCAAGCGGCCGTTCGTCGTCGGCTTCGCCGCCGAGACCAATGACGTGGAGCAGAACGCGCGCAGCAAGTTGAAGCGCAAGCGCCTGGACATGATCGCCGCCAATCACGTGGGCGATGGCATTGCGTTCGATTGCGAGGACAACGCGCTCACCGTCATCTGGCCGGGCGGCAAGGTGGACGTGCCGCGCGGCCCCAAGCTCGAGGTGGCGCGCGAGCTCATCGCGTTGATCGCCAAGCACCTGCCGCCGAGCGACAGCCCAGCGCGCCGCAGCACCCGTCCGCGGCGCACCGCTGGCGCGGCGGCGCCACGCGACCGATTACGCAGCCGGCGCGCGCGCCGTTGAAGCGCATCAAGCTGAAAATCCTGGACCCGCGCATCGGCAGCGAGTTTCCGCTGCCGCAACATGCGACGCACGGTTCCGCCGGCATGGACCTGCGAGCATGCATCCCTGCACCGCTGGCGCTGGCCGCCGGCGCGGTGGAACTCATTCCCACCGGCATCTCAATATTCATCGACGATCCGGGCCTCGCCGCCGTGCTGCTGCCGCGCTCGGGGCTCGGCCACAAGAACGGCGTGGTGCTGGGCAATCTGGTCGGGCTGATCGACTCGGACTACCAGGGCCCGCTGATGGTGTCCTGCTGGAATCGCAGCCAGACGGCCTTCACCATCAATCCCGGCGATCGCATCGCGCAGATGGTCATCCTGCCCGTGGTGCAGGCGCAGTTCGATGTGGTCACCGATTTCGAGCAAACCGCACGCGCCGGCGGCGGGTTCGGCAGTTCCGGACGCAGCTGACTTTTCCGCTCCCCCTGTTTTCCATCCGCCGGGCAGCCGCTTGCTATTTTAATGCGAATGGTTATCATTTCCATCTATGCCCTCAAACGCTCCCGTGCCTCCCCCTCCGCCCAACGCTGGACGCACTGCGTTGGCCGATGGGCGCGAGCGCCGCACGGTGCGCGCGTTGGAGCTGTTCGGCGGGGAGCGCGAACTGCTGATTGAGCACGCCGGCGCCTTGTATCGATTGAGGATCACGCGTCACGGCAAATTGATCCTGACGAAATAGACGCCCGCAGGCGTCGAGCCAGCCATTTCGGGGACCCTTGGGTCTGCCCGGTCAGCCAGCCACTCATCACCACTGACCTGGGAGACTTGCATGCTTTCGAAGATCCGCTCGTTCGGTTGCTGCGCGGCGCTGGCCGCCAGCGCCATCTCCGCCGCGCAGGACGCCGGCACGCCAGACCTCACCTCGCTCGAGCCCATTCTCATCACCGCGCAGCGCGCCTCTCGCACCAGCACGGGCGCCACGGGCTTGTCGCTCGATGTGTTCGACACGCCGCAATCCATCGGCATCGTCACGTCCGGGCAGATGCGCGATTTCGGCGCGCACGATGTCAACGGCGCGCTGCGGTTGGCGACTGGCCTGAATGTGGAAGAGTGGGAGACCAATCGAACCAACTACATGTCGCGCGGCTTCGACATCAAGAACACCCAGGTGGACGGCGTGGGCCTGCCCAACAACTGGGGCATCGTCACCGGCGCCATGGACAGCGCGGGCTATGAAAAGATCGAAGTGATTCGCGGCGCCAACGGATTGCTCACCGGCGTCGGCAGTTCCGCCGGCACCCTCAACTACGTGCGCAAGCGCCCCACCAACGATGCGCTCCTCGACGTGCAGGCCAATGCCGGCAGCTGGAACTTCAAACGCCTCAGCGCCGATTACTCCACCCCGCTCACCCAGACCGGCTCCTGGGCGATACGGCTGGTGGCGGCGGGCGAGGACAAGGATTCCTACCTGCGCAGCCTGTCCAACAAGCGCGGCTTCGCCTACGGCGTGCTCGACGGGCAGATCGCCGAGCATTCCACCTTGACACTGGGCTATTCATTCCAGTCCGCGCACACCCGCGGCAACATGTGGGGCGCGCTGGTGCTGGCCAATGCGGATGGCACACAGGCCAGCTTCGACCGCAGCGTGTCGACCACGATGGACTGGACGCGCTGGGACACACGCAATCAGAACGCATTCGCTGAATTGACGCACGCCTTCACACCGCGATGGACCGGAAAGGTCAACTACAGCTACCGCTCGTTTCGTGACGACAGCAAGCTGTTTTTCGTCTACTCGAGCACGGGTCTCGATGCGCAAGGTCGCGGGCTGTACGGCTGGCCGGGCAGCTGGCCCACCGAGGACGATGCTCATTTGCTGGATGCGAACCTGACCGGCCGCTTCGATTGGCTCGGCCGGGAGCAGCAGGTGCTGCTCGGTCTTGCCTTATCCAACGGACGCCGCACCCAACATTGGCGGCCGGTGGCGGCCAATGATCCTGCATTCGGTGCGCTGCCTTCGTTCCCGTATGCGGGCGACGTCATCGCCGAACCGGCGTGGGGGCCGGAAACCTTTTACGGCGTGACGCGACAACGCTTGCAGCGGGGCTACGGCGCGACCCGCATCAGTCTCACCACGAAGCTTGCAGTCGTGACCGGCTTCAACTGGGCGCGCTATCACCGCGATGGCGAGCAGACCGGCGTGGCGTTCTCGCAAGCCGAAGCGAAGCTCAGTCCCTATGCTGGCCTGACGTACGCCTTGACCGATTCGCTACAGGCCTATGCCAGCTACTCCGATTTGTATCAACCGCAGGACTACCAGGACATCAACGGCCGCTACCTGCCTCCCACCAAGGGAGTGAACGTGGAGGTGGGGCTGAAATCCGAGTGGCTGGACAAACGCCTGCTGGCAACGCTTGCGTGGTTTGGCGCGGACCAGCGTGGCCTGGGCACGTTTGCCGGACTGACCACGGATGGCAACTACTATTACACCGGCGTGGATGTGCGCTCCAAGGGTGTGGAGGCGGAAGTCACCGGCCGCGTGCATCCGCGGCTCGACGTGGTGGCGGGATTCACGGCCCTGCAGTTACGCGGCGCGGAAGGATCGGGCATTTATCCGTGGGTGCCACGCAAGACTGCCAATCTGTCGCTGATCGGATCGCTGCCCGGTCCGCTGCCGCTGCGCATCGGCGTCGGCGGTCGTTGGCAAAGCGGCATTTCCACCGTCGATGGCTACACCCCGGTGCTGATCAGGCAAGGCGGCTACGCCACGCTGAACGCGTTTGCGCGCTGGGAGATCACCCGAAAGGCGGACTTGCAGGTGAATGTGAACAACCTGACCGACCGCCGCTACCTGACCAGTCTCTACCAGGTCGGGTATTACGCAGCGCCACGTAACGCCGAAGTCTCCTTCGCCTACCGGTACTGAAGAACCGTATGCGCGCGGCGCTGGTGCGTTGGCATCGATGGTTCGGCCTGGCCGCGGCGGCGTTCCTGTTCGTCGCGGGACTCACCGGCGCCGTCATTTCCTGGGACCACGAGTTGGATGCGTGGCTCAACCCGCAGTTCTATCGCGCGCCCGGCGCCGGCGCGGCGCGCCCCGCCCTGGAACTTGCCCGGACGGTGGAAGCCGCGGATCCACGGGTGCGCGTCAGCTACCTGCCCTTGCACACCCGCACCGGCGAAGCGGTACTGATGTCCGTCGTTCCACGCATGATGATCGGCAGCGGCCGACTCTCCGTGCTGGACTTCAACCAGGTCGCCGTGGACCCGGTGAACGGGCAGGTGCTGGCGCGGCGCCTATGGGGCGCGGTGTCCCTGTCGCGCGAGAACCTGCTGCCCTTCCTGTACAAGCTGCATTACTCGATGCACCTGCCGGATGCCGGCCCGGTACGGATCGGCATCCTGTTCATGGGCATCATCGGGCTGCTGTGGGTGATCGACTGTCTCGCTGCCCTGCTGTTGTCCTTCCCCACGCGCAGCGCCTGGCGCAAGTCGTTCGGGTTCAGGTGGCGGCGTGGCGGTGCGGCACTGACCTACGACACGCATCGTTCAGGCGGCGTGTGGATCTGGCTTGCGCTCCTGATCATCGCGGTCACGTCGGTGGGCATGAATCTCGAGGACGAAATCATGCGACCGGTGGTAGCGCGATTCTCGACGCTCACTGCATCGCCGACGGAGCTGATCGAGCCGCAGGCAATCGAGCGCGCGCCGGAGCCCGGCATCGACGCGGCGCAGGCCGTGCAGATGGCACAAGCGGACGCGCGCCGGCGCGGTTGGCGGACACCGCCGGGCGGGCTTTTCTATTCGCCCGAATATTCGCTGTACGGTGTCGGCTTCTTCCACGCCGGTTCTGAACATGGCGATGGCGGATTGGGCAATGCATGGTTGTACCTGGACGCCAGCAGCGGACGCATCCTGACCGCGACACAGCCCGGCGCGGGCAGCGCCGGCGATGTGTTCATGCAGGCACAGTTCCCGCTGCATTCGGGGCGCATCGCCGGACTGCCCGGCCGCATCTTCGTATCCGTGCTTGGATTGGCGGTGGCGGGATTGTCGGCGACAGGCGTGTATCTTTGGATGCGCAAGCAACGCCGGCGGCACAGGGCACGGACGAACGGCTTTGCGCCAGAATCGGCAATCGATGCTGGGCCGGCGGACGCCGCATTGCACTAGCCACACGCATGGCGTGATCGGTGGCAACGGAAATCTGCAACAACCCGCCGCAAATGCGGCTATGCCGCACCGCGCCGCAGCGGCATGCTGGAAGCCATGGCAATCCGGGATTGGCCGGCCGATGAGCGGCCGCGGGAAAAACTGCTCACGCGCGGTGCCGCGGCCCTGACCGATGCGGAACTGCTGGCGATCCTGCTGCGCACGGGGTCGGCTGGCCAATCGGCGCTGGATGTGGCGCGCGGCATCCTCAAGAGCTTCCTTTCGCTGCGCAAGCTCATCGCTGCCGACCGGCAGCGCTTCTGCGCGCAGCCGGGGCTCGGGCCGGCGCGGTTCGCCGAACTTCAGGCCATCCTGGAAATCGCGCGCCGGCAGTACAGCGAGAACCTGCGCACCGGCCCCGCGCTCACCGCGCCGCGCGCCACGCAGGATTTCCTGTTCTCGCAGATCCGCGACCTCGAGCACGAGGTGTTCTGCTGCCTCTATCTCGACAACCGCCACCGGCTTCTGCACTTCACCGAACTGTTCCGCGGCACCATCGACGGCGCCAGCGTGCACCCGCGCGAGATCGTCAAGCAGGCGCTGCAGTTCAATTCGGCGGCCGTCATCGTCGCGCACAATCATCCGTCCGGCATCGCCGAGCCCAGCCGCGCCGATGAGCTCATCACCCTGAAGATCCGCGATGCGCTGGCGCTGGTGGACATCCGGCTGCTGGATCACATCGTGGTGGGGGATGGGGTGGCGGTGTCGCTGGCGGAGAGAGGTTTGCTCTGACATGCTATTGTTGAAATCTTCAACAACGGGGTGCGGCATGGCCACAGTGAATTTCAGCGTTCCTGACGACGTCAAGGAAGCCTTCGACAAGACATTCGCAGGCCGCAACAAGAGCGCTGTGCTGGCGGAACTGATGCGTCGCGCGGTGCGGGAATCGAGGCAACAACGGCGCCGTGAGAAACTGTTCCGTGCACTCAGCCGTGCAAAGCGAGAGCGACCCCTGGCTTCGGCGAGGCAGATCGAGGCGGCCCGCAAGTCAGGACGATCATGATCGCGGTCGTCGATGCAAGTGTCATCATTAAGTGGCTGATTGCAGATCCCACACGCGAACCTGATACGGCCGCGGCTACGAGCTTGATGGAGGCGGTGGCCATGGGCGAGGTGGGGATATTGCAACCGGTACATTGGTTGATTGAAGTGGCGGGTGTCCTGACGCGTCTCAGCCCGGATCGCGCCAGCGAGGACACGCTGATGCTCCAAGCGATGGAATTTCCCACCACCGACGATCCAGCGGTGCTGGAGCGGGCGATTGAATTGGCTCTGGATACCGGCCAGCACCTTTTCGATACCCTCTACCATGCCGTCGCACTGGAAACCGAAGGTGCTTTGCTGATCACGGCGGACGACCGGTACCTCGGCCAGGCCGCGCGCAGGAAACGCATCAGGTCGCTGTCCGAATGGAGAATCTGAGCGGGCTTCCAAATTGCACCAAGTGAGGGGCGTATCGGGACGCTCCCGGCATCGACAGACGGAGTCGGGTGTTTAATTGATCCTGTCCTGCCTTGGTAGTACAAAAGTATGATGAAGAGCAAGACATTGCTCACCCTGTCGGAGGACCTCCTCGCCAGCCTCGACAAGCTGGCGGGTCCGTCGACGTCACGGTCCGCGTTCATCGAAAGCATCCTTCGGGACTTCGTGGAGCAGCGTGAACTTGCGCGCCGGGCGGCCCGCCAGGTCGCCGGGAGATCCCCGGCCGGCGCGGATGTTCGTCGTCGTCAGCCGCCAGCCCCTGATCGATTCCGCGTATTCGACGGTCGTCTGCGTGCCTGTGTTTACGCAACGCCACGAGCTGCCAACCCAGGTCGATGTCGGGCCGGCGGAAGGCGGCCTAACTTACTGAATTTAAAGGTAAGATCGTTTCGGTTATTGCCCGACCCCCGTCTTGCTGGTATAAAGCGCGGCTCGCTTCCGGTTTTAAACCGGCCGGGGCGGCGTCCAAACCAATTCCAAGGTCTTCATCATGTCGCGAGTCTGCCAAGTCACGGGCAAACGGCCCAAGGTCGGAAACACGGTGTCGCATGCGAACAATCGCAAGCGCCGGCGCTTCCTGCCCAACCTCCACTCCCACCGTTTCTGGTTGGAGTCCGAGAAGCGCTGGGTCTCCCTGCGCGTCAGCACCCGCGGCCTGCGCACCATCGAGAAGCGCGGCGTGGAAGTCGTGGTCAGCGACCTGCGCAAGCAGGGCGTGAAGGTCTAAAGGAGTATCCCCATGCGCGACAAGATCAAGCTCGTCTCCTCGGCCGGCACCGGCCACTACTACACCACCACCAAGAACAAGCGTCTGCATCCGGACAAGATGGAGACCAAGAAGTACGACCCGGTGGTGCGCAAGCACGTGGCCTACAAAGAGTCCAAGATCAAGTAACCAAAAGCCCGCGAAACCCGCGGGCTTTTTCGTTGGGGCGAGCGTTTTGCCCGAACTTCCCGAAGTCGAAACCACCCGCAGCGGCATCGAGCCCGCCCTCCTCGGGCAGACTGTCCGTGAGGTCATCGTGCGCGAGCGCCGCCTGCGCTGGCCCATCGCACGTGATTTCGAGTCCAGCATCCGCGGCACCACCGTGCGCGCCGTCGAGCGCCGCGCCAAGTACATCCTGATCCGTTTCGACACCGGCACCGCCATCCTGCATCTGGGCATGTCGGGCTCGCTGCGCATCCTCGACCAGGCCGCGCCGCTCCTGGTGCATGATCACTGGGACATCATCCTGGGCAGCGGCCGCGCGCTGCGCTTCCACGATCCGCGCCGCTTCGGCAGCCTGCATTTCACGCGCAAGGACCCGCACGCCCATCCGCTGCTGGCAAAGCTTGCGCCTGAGCCGCTGACGGACAAGTTCGACGCGGACTATCTGTACTGCGTCTCACGCCGCCGCAAGGTGGCGCTGAAGCTGTTCATCATGAACTCGCACGTGGTGGTGGGCGTGGGCAACATCTACGCCTCCGAAGCCTTGTTCCGCGCCGGCCTCTCGCCGCGCCGCGCGGCGGGCCGGCTGACGCGCGAGCAATCCACGAAGCTGGTGCAGGCGATCAAGGACGTGCTCGGCGAGGCGGTGCGCATCGGCGGCACGACGCTGCGGGATTACGTCAACGCCGACGGCGCACCCGGCTACTTCGCGCAGAAGCTGTTCGTGTACGAGCGCGGTGGGGAAGCATGCCGGCGTTGTGGGACGACGGTGCGGCACGCGGCGCAGGGGCAGCGATCCACCTACTGGTGTCCGCGCTGCCAACGCTGAGATTCCGGCCGGCTTGAATGTTGCTCGAGGCCGCGAGCAACGCGGGCGCTGGGCGTGATTGGCGCCTGGACAGGGCCTTGGGTACCATCGGCGGGCAAGACCACGGAGGCCAAGAACATGAACCTGCAAGCGAATGCGCGCTACACACCCATCGCCATCATCCTGCATTGGGTGATCGCATTCCTGGTGATCGCCAACCTGGTCATCACCTGGTTCTGGGAACACCTCCCCGACGAGCTGGGCATGCGGGTGGGCAACACGCACAAGACATTTGGGATCCTGGTGCTCTGCCTGGCGCTATTGCGCATCCTGTGGCGCGTCAGTCATCCACCTCGCCCGGCGGACATGAACAAGCCCGCTTCCTACCGCCGCTTCGTCGGCGTCATCTATTTCCTGCTGTACGTCCTGATCATCGCCATGCCGCTGACGGGCTGGATCTACGACTCGGCCTGGAAGGATGCGCCTGCCAATCCCATCGACTTCTGGGGCCTTTTCGAGATGCCGCGCCTGCCGTGGGTGTCGAGTTGGCCTTTGGAGCGCAAGGAAGCCCTCGGCGATGTGTTCGGCGAGATCCACGGATGGCTCGGCTGGGCGCTGTACGCCCTGTTCGCCCTGCACCTCATCGGCGCCGCCAAGGCCCAATGGATCGACAAGGAGCCCGTCCTGCAGCGCATGACGATGCGCGGCGCGGTGCGGGATTGAGGGATGCGGCCCTACCGCATGGGTCGGGCCGAATCAGCTGCTCTTAGAACTTCACGTTCATTCCAAATTTGACCGTCCGCGGCACCCCGCGGATATTGCCGTTCTTGTCGTAGACCGGCGGCGTTCCGTACGAATAAAAGTCGATGTAGTCGGAAAAGTTCCTGGAGTTGAAGGCGTTCAGCACATCGACCCGTGTTTGTAGCGCCGACCCGCCCACGAATTTGAACGTCTTGGTTATCTGGAAATCCACGCTGCGATAACCGATGGAATCGCGTACCCATTCGGCGATGCGGGGGTAGTTCGTGTTGAAGCCGTTTGCCGGCTGCGAATCGTCGAACGGAAACCCGATGACGGGACGGGGCGTCTCCAGCACCACCTTCGCGCCGACGTTGAAGCCGAATGGCACGTCCACGCTGCCCAACATGACCAGCCGATGCTTGGGCTGACGGTCGGTATAGGTGAAGGGCACGAACTGGGCGCGCGGGTAATCGAACTGGTAATCGCCATTCCCAGTGCCGTCGAGCCGATTGCGCCCGTTGGCAAAGGTGTAGGCGATGCTGGCGCTCCATCCGGATTCGGCCGTGTACGGCTTGTCCAGGGAGACCAGCACCTGCGTATTCTTGCTCTCCTTCGCATTGTCGAAGAGATAAAGCGCTCCTCCACCCGCATTTGGCACCAGGCCCGTGTAGCCTGACCATTGGCCGGAATCGTACCAATACCAGCTGCCATCGCCGAAGTAGTTCGCCAGGCTCGCAATGATGCCGTTGCGGCTGCGTATGCGCGCGACGGTCACACTGGTGTTCCAGCTTCCCAGGCGGTTGCGCATGCCGATGCTGATCTGATCCGAATACGGTGCCTTCAGATTGTTGTTCATCAGGTGCATCTGGCCGAAGGGCTCCGGTGCAATGGACTGCAGCCCGGCGGCGGTCAGGTATCTGTCATCCCAAGCAATGCAATCGGCGCGGTCCGCAGCGTTCAGATCGCAGCCCGGATTGTTGGGATTCTTGAACTGGATCGTCGGCACGTACAGCGTGGCCTTGTTCGTCTCGTGCTGCAGGATGCTGAAGACATTGCGGTCGTAGGCGCGGCCGGCGCCGGCGAATACCACGTGCTTCTGGTCCCCCGCCAGGTCGAAGGAGATTCCGATGCGCGGCTGGAATTCGTTGCTGGGATTGCGACGATTGTGGCCATTGCTGATGTAATCGTTGATGTTGATCCCCGCCTTGGCCAGCGTCTGCGCGTACGTCTGGCGCGCCTCCAGGTTGGCCCCGCGGTAGGCGCCGTTGAAGAAGTAGGCGCAGGTGCCCGGGTCGATGGGTTGCGGGCAGCCATTGGTGTCAGGCGCGTTCAACGCATCGATGAAATTCTGCGGCGTCTTGAAGCCCGTGTACGTCGGCGTCTGCTCATAGTCGTAGCGCAAGCCGATGTTCAGCAGAACATGATCGTTGACGGCCCAGTCATCCTGGAAATAGACGCCGAACTGGCGATTCTTGGAGGTCGAGGTCACCGGGAACTTGTTGGCGGACAAGGCGCCGAATTCCACCTGGAAGGGGTTCGGATCGACTGTGCCCGGAGCCGGATTGACGTAGTAGGAATACTGCGCGTTGGTGGAGGCATCCCGGTCCTCGAGCTTCACGTCCTTGAACTTGGCGCCCATCTTGAACGTATGCTCACCATGCCAGGCAATGTTGCTCAAGGTGAAATCATCCTGGAGGCCAAAACCCCGCTGCGCCGAGAAGAAGTAATCGCGCGGGCGCACGCCATTGATGGTCAGGATGGGATCGAAGCCGTTGCCCGCGGTGCCGGCCGCGACGTACTGGATGCTGTCCTGGTTGGTCGGGCTCGTCGGCGTGTCCTTGGTCTTCTCGAAGGTGACCGTTGCTTCATTGAAGCGGTCACCACTGGTGTGCTCCCAGCGAATTTGGAAGCGGTGGTCATCGTTCACGTAATACGACGCAGCCGACGCGGCAATCACGCCGGCCGAACCAGACTGCTGGCGCTCGCGGCGAAACTTCCCGGACAGCTCGAGCCGGTCCATGTCGGACACTTCCCAATCGAGCTTGGCGAAGACCAGATTCTCCCTGAACGGATTGGAAACCGGCCCGTAATTCGAGCGCAATTCCGGCGTGAGACCGCCCACCCAATCGCGGGCGACGCCATTGTCATTGACGAGGTTGGGGGCTCGAACCACATTCGGTGTCGTGAACTGCTTGCCCTCGTAGGTGATGAAATAATGCATCTTGTCGAGGATGATCGGTCCGCCCACCGCGAAGCCGAACTCCTTGCTCGGCCCGCCCACCTTGCCCTTGTTGGAGGCGAGTTCGGCCGGTGTCTGGGCACGCAGGCTGCCGTTCGTGAAACTCCCGAACGCCTCAGCCTCGAATTTGTTGGTGCCCGACCTGGTGACCGCGGTGATGGCGGCGCCGGAGAGTTGGTCGTATTCAGCCTTGTAGTTGGAGGTGATCACCTTGTATTCGGCGATGGCCAACTGCGGGAATGGATTGCCCGGGTCACCCACGGCATGGTTGTTGCCGTTGTCCGCCCCGCCCTGCCCCGTGGGGCCACTGTCTCGCACGTAGTTCTTCTGTCCCACGCCATCGATGTAGACGTTCGTCGCACCCATTCCCTGCGCGCCGCTCTGGATGGAAGTATTCCCCTTCGAATCTACCTGGAAGGCCATGCCCGGCACCGCATCCGCAAACTCGAGGAAGTTGCGCGTGATCTGCGGCGTCGTCTCGATCTGGTGCCGCGAAATCCCCGTGCCGATTTCCGAGGTCCGCACCTCGCGCAACGGCGAGGCGGTGACGATCACTTCCTCCAGGTTCGCCGCCGTGGTGGACTCCGCCGCGAAATCCAGGGTGGCGGTGGTGGCAACGGCCAGGATGACCGTCTTCTGGGTGCCCGCGCCGGCATCGACCTGATAGGTTCCCGGCGGCAATCCGACCAGCGCGTAACGCCCATCGCCGCTCACCTGCACCTTGCGTGTCAGGCCGGTGGCGGTGTTGCGCGCCGTGACGACGGCAGCCGCCGGCGCCCTGCCCCGCAGTGCCGCGTCTGCGGACTGCGCCTGTGCCATGCGCGGAAGCCCCGCACTGACCAGGCAAGCGCCCAGCAAAATCCACGCGCGCGACCGAATCCCGAGGCGCGCCCCGGTCATCTTTCCACTGAACATAGACTCCCCACTCCCACTCGATTGTTATCGGTCCAATGCCCCGCCATCATGGCAGATCAGCGCAAATTCTCGCCAGCGGCGGGGGGGGTACCTGTCGGGAAGTTCATCCGCGGCTGGCGCCTGCCTCCCGGCAAGGCTTGCCGGGGAAGTACGCTTCCATACCAAAACGCCGCGACGGCGGCAGGTCGAACGGCTACGATGGCACCTGGGCGGATCGCCGCCCGTCACCCGGGAGTTCGCATGTCCGACAACAAGAACCTCGTCACCGCCTTCATGCAGGCCCTCGGCAAGGGGGATGCGGAGGCCATGAAGCCTCTCCTGACCGACGACATGGTGGCCGTGTGCACCGGCACCTGCCTGCTATCCGGCAGCCGCAACGCGGCGGAGATCCTCGGCGCCGTCGGCATGCTCAAGCAGGCCACGAAGAACGGCATCGACTTCAAGCTCCTGAACTTGACGGCCGAGGACGACCGCGTCGCCGTGGAAGCCGAGGGCTACTCGACCTTGGTGAACGGCACGCCGTACAACAACCAGTATCACTTCCTGTTCTTCATCCGCAACGGCAAGGTCTGCAGGCTGAAGGAGTACATGGACACCAAGCTGGTCCAAGATAGCCTGGGGCCGCTCCTGGCAGGCGCCGGCTAAGCAGCAGGTCAGAAAATGCTAGTAGACGAGTCCCTCGCCGATCCCGCGCGGATCGGAGGCGGCCTCGACCTTGCCGCTGGCGTAGTCCCAGGTAACGACCTGCATGTTGCCCCAGCCTCGCTCGCTGCGCTCGAGCTGGTGGCCCATCTTCTGTAACGCGGCAATTTCGTCCGCGGTCAACGCGTTCGCCTCGTAGTCCACTTCGTCGGGCGAATACTGGTGATGGATGCGCGGTGCCTTCACCACGTCCATGGCACTGGCGCCATCCAGGTAATTCAAGGTTCCCAGCAACACCATGCTGATGATCGTGCTGCCGCCGGGGCTGCCGATGATCATCAGGCCCTTCGGCGTTTCCACGAACGTGGGCGACATGCTCGAAAGACTCCGCTTGTTGGGCGCGATGGCATTGGCGTCCGCGCCGATCAGGCCGAAGGCGTTGGAGACACCGGGCTTCTTGGAGAAATCGTCCATGGTGTTGTTGAGCAGCACACCGGTGCGCCCGGCCGTGTAGCCCGTGCCCAGCCACAGGTTCACGGAGATGGTGGCGGCGACACGGTTACCGTCCTGGTCCAGCACCGAGAAATGCGTGGTCTGGGTGCCGCCGGGGGCCTCGGTCACGCCGGGCAACAGGTCGCTGGGCATGGCTTTGTCGGGGCGGATCGAGGCGCGCTGGCCGGCCGCGTAGGCGGGGTTGGTGAGCAGCTCGAGCGGCACCTTCACGAAATCCGGATCACCGAGATAGATGGCGCGATCGCGATAGGCGCGGCGCATGGCCTCGATGATCCAATGCTTGCGCGTCGCGGATGACGCGGCGGCAAGATCGGCGCCGGAGAGAATGTTGAGCGAATCGATGATGGCCACCGCGGATGAGGGCGGCGGCGCCGTGACGATGCGCGCGCCGCGGTATTCCCCGACGAGGGGTTGCCGTTCCACCACCGCATAGGCGGCAAGATCCTCGAGCGTCCAGATGCCACCGCCGGCCTTGACCGAGCGCACCAGTTCCTTCGCGACCTTGCCCGTATAGAAGCCCTTCGCGCCCTGCGCTGCCAACGCCGCGAGCGTGGCGGCCAGCTCCGGTTGGCGGATGATCTCGCCCAGCGGCGCGGCCTCGCCGTGCCGCAGGAACACGCGCGCGGATTCGGGCGAGCGCTTGAGCACATCGACTTTGCGCTTGATGCCGCCCTGCAGCCTGGCGTTCATGGGGAAACCGTCGCGCGCCAGGCGGATCGCCGGCTGCAGGCTCACGCTCAACGGCAGGCGGCCGTACTTGAGCGCCAGGTACTCGAACGCCGCCGGTTCGCCGGGAATGGCCGCGGCGAGCGGCCCCAGCGTCGAGGCGCCGGGAATCGGCTTGCCCTGCTTGTCCAGGAACATGTCGCGGGTGGCGGCGGCCGGCGCCTTCTCACGCGCATCCACCATGGTCTCGTAGCCGTCGGAAGCGCGATGCAACAGATAAAATCCGCCGCCACCCAGGCCGGAACTGCTCGGCTCGACCACCGCCAGCGCAGCGGAAATCGCGACCGCGGCATCGAACGCATTGCCGCCCTTGCGCAGGATTTCCTCGCCGGCCTTGCTCGCGAGCGGATGGGCGCTGGCGATGGCCGACTTGTGCGGAGCAACCGACGCGAGCGGCGCGCCGGCCGGCGCCGCGGCGACGTCCCACGCCAACGCCGCGTGCGATGCGAGCGCCAGCGCAACGGCAACTGCACAAGCGAAGGAGCGGCGCGTGAGCGTCACGCGTTCACGCCTTGCGGTGCTTCTTGAGCTCGGCCTCGACCAGCGGGTGCACGAATTCCGAGACATTGCCGCCGAGCACGGCGATTTCCCGCACCAACGTCGAGGAGATGAAGGTGTACTGTTCCTGCGGCGTCATGAACACCGATTCGACCTCGGAGGACAGATGCCGGCTCATGTTGGCGAGCTGGAATTCGAACTCGAAATCCGACACCGCGCGCAGGCCGCGCACCACCACCGACAGCCCGTTTTTGCGGGCGAATTCGACGGTCAGGCCCGCATAGCCCATCACCTCGACATTCTTGATGTCGGCGAGCACCCGCCGCGCCATGTCGACGCGCTGTTCGAGCGTGAACATCGGCGCCTTGTTGGGATTGGCAGCAATGGCAACGACCAGCCGGTCGAAGATGCTGGCCGCGCGGCGCACCAGGTCATGATGGCCATTGGTGATGGGATCGAAGGTCCCGGGATATACCGCGGTTCTCTTGTTCATGTTGCCTTCAAGTCTGCGTTGCTCCCTGGCACGGGCAGCTTGTCAGGCTCCCCGGCGCGCGCCAGATGATAACCCACCTCGCCCGCGAACTTCGATTTCACCAGCACCCACCCCGCCGGCAACGCAGGCTCACCCAGGAGCCGCTCGCATTCGAGGTACACGAGGCCGCCGGGCTTCACCCACGCGCCCTGATCCAGTGCAGCGAGCACCCGCGGCAGCCATTGCTTGCCAAACGGCGGGTCGAGAAACACTAAGTCAAATCGGTCCCCGCGGCGTGCTGCGGCTGACGTGGCGGTGCGGCCCAGCCACTGCAGGGCGTCAGCTTCCAGCACCAGCCCCTCGCCGCCCACGGCGGTCAGGTTGCTGCGAATCATCGCGGCGGCAGGAGCGGACCGTTCCACGAAGGTACAGGTGGCTGCGCCGCGCGACAGGCTTTCCAACCCCAGGGCTCCGGACCCTGCGAAGAGATCGAGGCAGCGGGCACCATCGAGGTCATTGCGCAGCCAGTTGAACAGGGTCTCGCGTACGCGGTCGGGGGTGGGCCGGATGCCGGGGTCCGCCGCAAATGGCACGCGGCGACCGCGCCAGCGGCCACCGATGATGCGCACCGAATTCCTGCCGCTCCCATTCACTAGGATCCCCAAGCCTGTCTGTGGCCGCCGCCAGGGCGCGGCGGCGCCACGAATCATAGCTGCTAAGCTGTGCGCATGAGCGATGAATCCAACCCTTCCGGCGTGCGCGGCTTCTTCAAGCGCCTGCGCACCAAACTCAATCCGGCAGATTCCTGGCTGTCGTACGACCTTGCGAATCTGGTCCCGGGGCGCAAGATCGACGCCGAGATCCTCGACGAGTTGGAAACGCAACTCATTGCCGCCGACGTGGGGATCGACGCCACCAACAGGATCCTGGAGGACTTGCGCAAGCGCGTCGCCCGCAAGGAACTCGACGATGTTGATGCGCTGCGCAAGGCGTTGCACGCGGCCATGGTGGGAATTCTCGCGCCGGTGCAGAAGCCCCTGAGCATCGATACGCGCTTCAAACCCTATGTGATCCTGGTCATCGGCATCAACGGCGCGGGCAAGACCACCAGCATCGGCAAGCTCGCGCACCGCCTGATCGCCCAGGGGCATCAGGTGATGCTCGCGGCGGGAGACACCTTTCGCGCCGCGGCGCGCGAACAGCTCATCACCTGGGCCGAACGCAACCAGGTTCCCATCATCGCGCAGCACCAGGGCGCCGACCCGGCGGCAGTGATTTTCGATGGCCTGAACGCCGCGCGCGCGCGCGGCATGGACGTGCTGATCGCCGATACCGCAGGCCGCCTGCACACGCAGGGGCATCTCATGGAGGAACTCAAGAAGGTCAAGCGCGTGATCAGCAAGCTCGATCCCGACGCGCCGCACGAGGTGCTGCTGATCCTGGACGGCACCATCGGCCAGAATGCCGTCGCACAGGCGGAGACCTTCAACCAGCACCTGAAGGTGACGGGCCTTGCCATTACCAAGCTCGACGGCTCGGCCAAGGGCGGCGTGGTGCTGGCCATCGCGGAGAAATTGAAGATCCCCATCCGCTTCGTCGGCGTCGGCGAGCAGATCGAGGATTTCGGCGAGTTCAATGCCGAGGAGTTCGTGTCGGCCCTCCTCAAGAGCGGACCAGACCCGGCATGATCCGCTTCGAGCAGGTGCACAAGCGCTATGCCAGCGGACGGCAGGCGCTCGGCGGATTGTCGTTCGACGTGAGGGATGGCGAGATGGCCTTTCTCACCGGTCCTTCCGGCGCCGGCAAGAGCACCATCCTGAAGCTCATCGCGTTGATCGAGCGCCCCTCGCGCGGGCAGGTCTGGGTGGCTGGCACCGACACCGCAGGCATCGGCCGGCGGCGCATTCCGCGCTTCCGCCGCGATATCGGCATGGTGTTCCAGGATCACAAGCTGCTCGAGGATCGTCCCGTGCTGGACAACGTGGCACTGCCCCTGGTGATCGCCGGGCTGCCGCGCCGCGAGATCGACAAGCGCGTGCGCGCCGCCCTGGACCAGGTGGGCCTGTTGGGCCGCGAGCGCGACCGTCCACTGGAGTTATCCGCTGGAGAACAACAGCGCGTGGGCATCGCGCGCGCGGTGGTGGCCAAGCCGCCGCTGCTCATCGCCGATGAGCCCACCGGCAACCTGGATCCGCAACTGGCGCTGGACATCATGCGGCTGTTCAAGCGCTTCAATGAGGTGGGCGTCACCGTGCTGATCGCCACCCACGATCATCACCTCATCGACGCGGCGGGTGCGCGCCGCATCGACCTGCGCGACGGGCAACTCGCGGCATGAACATGGGCGCCTGGTTCGAACGGCACGCGCAGGTGATGGTCGGCGCCGTCGGCCGGCTCCTCAAGCGTCCGGTCGCCTCGCTGATGATCATCAGCGTCATCGGCGTGGCGGTGGCCCTGCCGCTGCTGCTGCAGCTGTTGATCCAGAACGCGCGCGGACTGTCGGGAGGGTGGGAGCAAAGCGTCGAACTCTCGGTCTACTTGAAGCCCGAGGTGGACGAGGCGGCCGCGCGCGCACTGACCACGCGGCTGCGCGCGCATGCGGGCATCGCCGGCGTGCAACTCGTCACCGCCGCGCAAGCCTTCGAGGAATTCAAGGCCACCTCAGGCTTCGGCTCGGCGCTGGATCTGCTCGATTCGAATCCCCTGCCGCATGTGATCGTCGTCCACCCCTCCATCGAGGCCGGGGGTGCGCGGGAACTCGAGGCGTTGCGCGTGGAGCTGGCAGCCCTGGCCGGGGTCGATCAAGTGCAATTGGATACGGCGTGGGTGAAGCGCCTGCACGCGCTGCTCGACCTGCTCGGCAGGCTGGTGCGTTTCACGGCGGCGCTGTTGATCGCCGGCATCCTCATCATCGTCGGCACCGTCACCGCACAGGAGGTGGCGAATCGGCGCGGCGAAATCGAGGTCATGAAGTTGGTCGGTGGAACCGATGGCTTCGCCCGCCGGCCCTTCCTGTACACCGGATTGCTGTATGGCCTGGGGGGCGGCCTGCTTGCATTGCTGCTGGTCGCCCTGGCCCACCGGCTGCTGCAAGGCGCCGTGCGCGAGCTGGCCGCAACTTACGGCAGCGCCGCCGGTCTGACTGGCATGGAATGGAAGCAGGCGCTGGTCGTATTGGCGGGGTCATCGGCATTGGGATGGCTGGGCGCCTGGGCTGCCGCCACCTGGCATATCCGCGGCATCGACCCCACCTGATCATCCATCCAGTGGGCAGCTTATACGACTCCGGCCTTTGCTTATAAGCCGCTGATCTGACGAAGATTTTGCAGCGCGGGAACTTGCCGCCCCCTTAGCACTCCAATCGCAGGAGTGCTAGAATAGCCCTCAAGTTTTAACCGGGAGGTTACTAATGACTACTGCATTGGTTGCCAAGCAATCGGACCTCGTCTTCTCGGGTCCCATGGGGAGCCTCGACTCCTACATGGACCGGGTTGCGCGCATCCCCGTGCTCAGCCGCGAGGAAGAAGTCGCGTTGGCGGGCCGGTTCCGCGCTGAAGGCGACCTCGATGCCGCGCGCACGCTGGTGCTCTCGCACCTGCGGTTCGTCGTGCACATTGCCCGCGGCTACCTCGGCTACGGCCTGCCCATGGGCGACCTCGTCCAGGAAGGCAATATCGGCCTCATGAAGGCGGTGAAGCGTTTCGACCCGGGCGTGGGTGTGCGCCTCGTGTCCTTCGCCGTGCACTGGATCCGCGCGGAGATACACGAATACGTGCTGCGTAACTGGCGCCTGGTCAAGGTGGCCACCACCAAGAGCCAGCGCAAGCTGTTCTTCAATCTGCGCAAGCGCAAGAAGAACCTGGCCTGGCTGTCGGAAGACGAAACGCAAGCCGTGGCCCGCGACCTGAAAGTGGATGTGAGCGACGTGCGCGAGATGGAGCAGCGCCTGTCGGCGCGGGATCTGTCCTTCGATCCCACGCCGGACTCGGACGACGAAGAGTCCTACTCGCCGGCCATGTACCTGCCTGCGGCGAACGCCGACCCGGCCGTGCAGGCGGAAAGCGAGGAATGGGAAGAAGACTCGGCCGATCGCCTTGGGCTGGCTTTGCAGAAGCTGGATGAGCGCAGCCGCAGCATCCTGCAGCGCCGCTGGATGACGGACGACAAGGCCACGCTTCACGAGCTCGCGGCGGAGTACAACGTCTCCGCGGAACGCGTGCGGCAGATCGAGGTGAATGCCATCAAGAAGCTCAGGGGCTTGATGGCCTGAAACCTGGCGCGGGCACTCGGCCTCAAGGGCTGCACCGGTTTCCGGCGCGGCCCTTTTCATTTGCCTGCTAGCATATCCACGTGAGCATCTCCCTCGACCATTTCGACCTGCGAGCACTGCCGCCGGACTTCTACGACAATCCGTTTCCCTACTATGCCGCATTGCGCGCCGCCTCACCGGTGCGGCGCATGCCCGACGGATCGGTGCTGCTGACCCGGCATCGCGACATCGAGTTCGTCTACAAGAATCCCAAGCTGTTCAGTTCGGACAAGCAGCGCGAGTTCGGCGCCAAGTTCGGCCCTTCCCCGCTGCTCACCCATCACACCACCAGCCTCGTCTTCAACGATCCACCGCTGCATTCCCGCGTGCGGCGGCTGATCGCCGCGCCGCTGACACCGAAGGCCATCGCCGCGATCGAGCCGGCCCTGGCGCGCTGGGTCGACGAGTTGCTGCAACGGCTGGCCGCGCGCGGCGGCGGGGATTTGATCGAGGATTTCGCCTCCGCCATTCCCATCGAGGTGATCGGCAATCTGCTGGCGGTACCGCAGGAAGAGCGCAGCCCCCTGCGCGAATGGTCGCTCGCCATCCTTGGCGCGTTGGAACCACAGCTCACCCCGGCGCAGGCGGCCCGCGGCAACGCCGCCGTGGTCGAATTCGCGCAATACCTGGAGGGCCTGATCGAGCGGCGCCGTCGCGAGCAACGCGATCCGGACGAAGACCTGCTCTCGCGGCTGATCCAGGGAGAAACCGGCGGCGAGCGCCTGAGTTCGCAGGAGTTGATCCACAACTGCATCTTCCTGCTAAATGCCGGGCACGAGACCACCACCAATCTCATCGGCAACGGCCTCGTACTGCTGCTGCAGCATCCGCGCGAACGGCAGCGGTTGATCGAGGACCCCTCGTTGATCAGGACGGCGGTGGAGGAATTCCTGCGGCTGGAAAGCTCCAATCAGCTGGGCAATCGCATCACCACGCAGGCCGTGGAGATCGGCGGCGTGCCGCTCGACCCGCAGACGCCGGTGACACTGTGCATCGGCGCCGCCAATCGCGACCCTGACGAGTTCAAGGATCCCGATGCGTTGGACGTGGGCCGCTCACCTAACCGTCACTTGGGCTTCGGCAGCGGCATCCATCAATGCGCCGGAATGGGCGTGGCAAGGCTCGAGGGCGCCGTCGCCATCGGCAGGTTCCTCGCCCGCTTTCCCGATTACTCGCTGGCGGGTACGCCCGTTCGTGGCGGACGCGCCCGCTTCCGCGGCTTCCTGCGCGTGCCGGTGCGTACCGCGTAGCGTACCGCGTAGCGCAACGCAGCGCGTCGCGGCTCGCCACGCGAACCGCACCGGGGACCGATATCAGGCGGCCGGCTTGGTCAGCGGCGTAAGGGTGAGCTCCACGCGGCGATTGGCCTGCCTGCCTTCGGGCGTATCGTTGCTGGACACGGGTCGCGTTTCGCCGGCGCCCACGGTGATGACGCGATCGGAGCGCAGGCCATGCGCCTCGAGGTATTGCGCCACGGTGTTGGCGCGGCGTTCCGACAGCGCCTGGTTGTCCGCATCCGACCCCACGTTGTCGGTGTGGCCGGCCACCTCGACCACGGTCTTGTCGTACTTCTTCACCACCATATTCACCGAATCGAGCACACGGAAGAAACTCGGATTGAGGTCCGAGCTGCCGGTGGCGAAAGTGATGTTGCCCGGCATGTTCAAGGTGATGTTGTCACCCATGCGCGTGACGCTCACGCCGGTGCCGCGCAATTGCTGGCGCAGTTCGCCCTGCTGGCGGTCCATGTAGTTGCCCACCGCGCCGCCGGCGAGAGCGCCCACGCCCGCGAGGATCAGGGCGTTCTTGCGATGCGCCGCGGCATCGCCTCCCGTGAGCAGGCCCACCACGGCACCGACCGCGGCGCCGATGCCGGCGCCCTTGGCCGTGCTGCTGACCTGGCGGTCACCGGTATAGGCGTTCTCGACGTAGCAGCCGGTGAGCGCCATGCTCGCTGCCATCGCCACGCCCGTCCACGCCAAGGCTTTGGATTTCACCATCATGTGTATGTAACTCCCGCTGATGCGATTGTGTCGATGGCGCGAATATATACGAGTCGCGCAGGATGTTTAGCCACCGGGACTGTCGGCATTTCCCGACGCGGCGCGAATTTGTGAAGCGCGTTCCACGGCCACGGCTTCGCGAAAAACGTGCATGTGCAATTGCGCGGTGCGCAGCGTGTCCACGGCGTAGCCACCCCCCAGGACGATGACCAGCGGCACCCCGGCGCCGCGCACGGCCTGGAGCACGCAGCGCTCGCGCCGCAGTAGCCCAGCTTCGCTGAGTGCAAGCCGGCCATAGCGGTCGCCGGCCAGCACATCGACGCCGGCGAGATAGAAGACGAGCTGCGGCGCGAATTCCAGCACCGCGGGCAGGTGCTGCTCGAGCGCTGCGAGGTAGGCATCATCGCCGGTGCCCGCGGGCAGCCCCACATCCAGCGTGGAACGCATCTTCTGCAGCGGGTAGTTGTTCTCCCCATGCATGGAGAAGGTGAAGATGTCCCGATCGTGCTCGAAGATCGATGCCGTGCCGTTGCCCTGGTGCACGTCCAGGTCGATCACCGCTGCACGCTGCAACGATCCCTCGCGCTGCAGGCAGCGGATGGCGATGGCGACATCGTTGAGCACGCAGAAGCCCTCGCCATGATCGGCAAAGGCGTGGTGGGTGCCGCCCGCGAGATTGCCGGACAGTCCCTCGCGCAGCGCGCGCCGCGCCGCCTGCAGCGTGCCGCCGGCCGCCAGGCGCGAGCGCAGCCACAGCGCATCGCTCCAGGGAATGCCCAGGCGCCGCAGCTCGACCGCGCTCAGGCCCGCGGATTCCAGCTTGTCCAGGTAGTCCGGCGTGTGGACGAGCGCCATGGCGGACCGGTCGACGGGCTCCGGCCGGAAGAGATTCTCCGGTCCGATCAACCCTTCCGCGAGCAGCGCATCCTTCAACAGGACGTACTTGCCCATCGGATACGGGTGGCTGGGCGGCAGCAATACGCGGTAATTGTCGTGAAAGGCGCAGTTCATTACGTGAAACTGAACGTTTTAAGCTTCAAACGAACAGATCGGGCTATGGGTGGAAGGCAAGTTTCGGTAAAATGGGAAGACGACATCAGGAGAATCACCTTGGCTGCCAATCCTACCGGTCCCGCCGCGAAGAAAAAATCCGCCCCTGCATTGAATCCCATGGACTTGTTCGACGTGCGCTCGCTGCTGAGCGAGGACGAGCAAATGGTCCAGGATTCCGTTGCGCGCCTGGTGGACGACAAAGTCATTCCGCTCATGCGCGAATGCTTCGAGAACCATCGCTTCCCGAAGGAACTCATTCCGGAACTGGCCGCACTCGGCCTGCTCGGCAGTTCGCTCGAAGGCTACGGCTGTGCCGGCATGAATGGCGTGTCCTACGGCCTCATCTGCCAGGAACTGGAGCGCGGCGATTCGGGCATCCGCAGCTTCGTCTCCGTGCAGTCCAGCCTGTGCATGTACCCCATCTATTCCTATGGCACGGAGGCCATCAAACAGCGCTTCCTGCCGGGCATGGCCCAGGGTCAGATCATCGGCTGCTTCGGACTGACCGAGCCACACGGCGGTTCGGACCCCGGCAACATGAAGACCCACGCGAAGAAGAAGGGCAAGGACTGGGTCATCAACGGCTCGAAGATGTGGATCACCAATGGCGCCATCGCCGATCTATGCGTGTGCTGGGCCATGACCGACGAAGGCGTGCGCGGCTTCGTGGTCGAGAAGGGCATGAAGGGCTTCTCCGCGCCGGAGATCAAGAACAAGTTCTCCCTGCGCGCCTCGGTCACCTCCGCCCTGTTCTTCGACAACGTGGTCGTCCCGGAGGAGAACATGTTGCCCGGCGTGGTCGGCTTGAAGGGCCCCTTGAGCTGCCTCACGCAGGCGCGCTATGGCATCACCTGGGGCGTGATCGGCGCCGCGCAGGCCTGCCTTGCGCAGCTCATCGACTACACCAAGACGCGCGTGCTGTTCGGCAAGCCGCTGGCGGCCACGCAACTCATCCAGGCGCGCCTTGCCGACATGGCACGGCGCATCACCACCGCGCAGCTGCTGTGCCTGCAGCTCGGCCGCCTGAAGGATGAGGGCAAGATGGCGCCGGCGCAGGTGTCGCTCGCCAAGTGGAACAACTGCCGCATGGCCATCGACATCGCGCGTGATTGCCGCGACATGCTGGGCGGCGCCGGCATCAGCGCGGAATACGTGCCGGTGCGGCACATGCTGAACCTCGAAAGCGTCATCACCTACGAGGGCACGGAATCCGTGCACCAGTTGAGCATCGGGCGGGAGTTGACGGGGATCTCGGCGTTCTAGGCATTCCTTCGCTTTTTCGAGGTAGCGGCATGGCCAAGCGCCGGCAGTTGGCATCGATCCTGATGGGCATGCTGCTGAGCGCCTGCGCATTCGCGGCGGGCGGCAGCGAACCCGTGGCCCACATCGATGGCAAGGCCATCGGTGCCGAGGAACTTGCACCCCGCGCCGCCGCCGGCCTCGCCGAGCAACAACAAGCCTACGACAAAGCGCTTCTGCGCCTGAATCTGAAGCTGGCGCGCGAGCAACAGGCCGTGCGGGAGGAAGCCCTCGACAAGTTGATCGAGGAACGCGTGCTCGCCCTGGAGGCCGCGGCCAGCAAGTCCACGCCGGAAGCACTGCTCGCCAAGCTTGCGGTTCCCGCCGTCACCGACGCCGACGTGCGCAAGTTCTTCGACGCGAATCAGGCGCGCATCAGCGAGCCCTTCGAGGCGGTACAAGAGCGCATTCGCTCCTACCTGCAGAAGCAAGCCCAAGCCGACGCGCGCAGCGCGTTCATCACCGCGCTGCGTGCAAATCATCACGTGGTCATCGACCTGCCGCCGCTGCGCGAACAGGTGTCGGCCAACGGCCCCGTGCGCGGCCCCGGATCCGCGCCGGTAACCATCGTCGAGTTCTCGGATTTCCAATGCCCTTATTGCGGCCGGTTCGCACCGGTGCTCAAGCAGCTCATGGACAAGTATCCGAACGATGTACGCCTGATCTTTCGCCACATGCCCCTTACCGGCATCCATCCCAACGCGCAGAAGGCGGCGGAAGCGGCGGTGTGCGCGCAGAACCAGGGGAAATTCTGGGAGATGCACGATGTGATGTTCGCCGAGCAATCGGCACTGGACGTCGCCTCCCTGAAGGCAAAGGCGCGCCGCATCGGGCTGGACGCGGCCGTATTCGATGACTGCCTGGACGGCGGGAAGTCGGCGGCCGCCGTGGCTGCCGATGTCCAGGCCGGTGAATCGCTGGGCATCGGCGGCACGCCGGCCAGCCTCGTCAACGGCCGGTTCCTCGACGGCGCGGTGTCGGTGGATGACTTGGAGGCAGTGGTGAAGGACGAACTGCGGCGCTCGGCGCCTGCCAAATCCCGATGAGCGCCAAGCCCATCGTCATTGCCCATCGCGGCGCATCCGGCTACTTGCCGGAACATACGCTCGAGGCCAAGGCGTTGGCCGTGGGCCTGGGCGCGGACTTCGTCGAACAGGATGTCGTGATCACACGCGACGGCGTGCCCATCGTCACGCATGACATCTACCTCGAGGACGTCACCGATATCGCCGCCCGTTTCCCCGGCCGCGGCCGCACCGACGGACACTTCTACGCCATCGATTTCACGCTGGCCGAGATCAAGACGCTCACCCGCTTCGAACGGGCGGACGACCGCGGCCACGTGGTGTTTCCCAACCGCTTTCCCCGCACTTGCGTGCACTTCAACGTCATCACGCTGGCGGAGGAAATTGAGTTCGTCCAGGGCCTGAACCGCAGCAGCGGCAGGAACGTCGGCCTGTATACCGAGGTGAAGTACCCGGCCTGGCATCGCAGCGAAGGCCAGGACATCTTGCGGTTGGTGCTCGACCTGATGGCCCGGTACGGATACCGGAACCGTGGCGACAACGCCTACTTCCAATGCTTCGACGCGATGGAACTCAAGCGCGCACGCACGGAATTGCGTAATGACCTCAAGTTCATCCAACTGATCGGCGAGAACGCCTGGAAGGAATCCAGCACCGACTACGATGCCATGCGCACGGCCGCGGGCATGGACGATGTCGCCACCTACGCCGATGGGATCGGACCCGAGATTTCACAGCTCGTGGAGTGGCGCGCGGAGGGAACCCTGGACGTCAAGGATCTCGCCCACCTGGCCCACGCGCGTGGGTTGAAGGTGCATCCCTACACCCACCGCATCGACTCATTGCCCCCGCACGCGCCGGATTCGACCAGCGTGCTGAACGCGCTATTCGACCAGGTACGGGTCGACGGTCTTTTCAGCGATTTCACCGATACGGTGGTCCGGCACCTGGCGGCGCGCGGCTACTGACGCGTACGGCGACGGCGACTCAAGCGGCGCTGGCCGCCTCGCCCCGGTAGACCGACAAGGCCACGGCCGCCTCGACGCGCTCAAGTTCCAATTGCAGCGCGTCGCGCAAATGTTCGAGCTCCAGCAATCGCTCGTTCGCGTCTTTCCAGGCACGCTCCGCCAAGTCGAGGGATTGGCGGATGAATACGCATTTCTCCCGCTGCACGAGGCAGGCGTGATAGGTCGCGGCGAGCGACCGCTCCAGCACCAGATCGATGCCGTCCGATTCGAAATCAAGGCTGCTCATGTCATGCCCTCATGATCAAGGAAAGCTGCCTTCAGGATGACAGCGGTATGTGACGTTTTGAGGACGACCGGATTTTAAGGCGTGGCGCCCACACCACGGCAGGCGAGACTGCACTAGCCGTGCAGCGCTCCGCCTCCCCTTGCAACCAGGAACGCCATCGGCAAGCCTGCTGACGGGGGCGGCACGACGCGCGACGGGAACGACGAGGATTCGTGTGCGACATCTTTCAGACCTCCGCAGGGGCGACCCTGCATTGTTCGATCGACGCAGCACACGATGGCCTGGGCCCGTTACGGATTGATGACGCTGGCAAGAACATCCGTTGACTGCGCCCGCACGGCGCGTGCGGTGACCAACGCATGATGTTGCAAGGCCGCCGGCTTGCCGGTCTCGGCCTGCACCGCATCGTTGTCGCTGAAGTTCCACGCCGCGAGCAACAGGCCAAGCGCAATCCAGTTGCGCGCGCCTTCGCTGCGCGGCTCGAACCAGGTGAAGGCGGGTGTCCGATGTGTCATGGCGTTCTCCTGCGAGGACTTTCCTCGAGGGCCAGTACACCGCTCAAACCGGCGCCCGCGGCGGAGCAATCCGGGCTTCCCTGCGGCGAATTGTGATGAATTATGGCATTCGGATACCCGCCGGACGTCCGGGCAGCCGCTTGGGCTATGATTTCCCCATGAAAAAGCACATCGCCATCGTCGAGGACGAGGAAGGCCTGCGCGAGAACTATGCCGCGGCCTTCTCCCGCCTCGGCTATCAGGTAAAGACCTATGCCAACCGCAAGAGCGCCACACAGGCCTTCGGCGTGAGGCTGCCGGACCTCGTCATCATCGACATCTCGCTGCAGGACGAGGCCGAGGGCGGCTTCGACCTGTGCCGCGACCTGCGCGCGATGTCCGCGGAAGTGCCCATCATCTTCCTCACGGCGCGCGACAGCGAGCTCGATGCGGTGTCGGGCCTGCGCCTGGGCGCGGATGATTTCCTCACCAAGGATGTGAGCCTGCCGCACCTGGCCGCGCGGGTAGCCGCGCTGTTCCGGCGCATCGATGCCCTGCGCCGCCCCGAGGATGCGGCGCAGGTGCTGCGCCGGGGTGCGTTGTCGATCGATTCGGAGACCATGCAGACCACCTGGAATGGTGCGGCCGTGACGCTCTCGCTCACCGAGTTCTGGATCGTGCATGCGCTGGCGAAAAATCCCGGGCACGTGAAGAATCGCCAGCAACTCATGGACGCGGCGAACGTGGTGCTCGACGACAACACCATCACTTCGCACATCAAGCGCGTGCGCCGCAAATTCCAGGCCGTCGATCCGGCCTTCGATGCCATCCAGACCGCGTACGGCATGGGCTACCGCTGGGTCGAGTGAGCATCCGGCTGCAATTGCTGTTGTTGGCGCTGACCACGCTGGTGCTGCCGTGGGCCGGCTGCCAGTACGCGCGCGAAGTGCAGACCGTGCTGCGCGCCTCCCAGGAGCAGGCACTGCTCGCAAGCTGCGGCACCATCGCCAATGCATTGTCCGCGCAGCCGCAGCGCATGTTCCACAGCAGTGCCGCGTCGGGCCGCTTCGATGCGCAAAGCGGCGACATCTACGCCTTCCCCTTGCGCGCCACGCCGCTCCTCGACGGTTACCGCGAGGATTGGGACGTCCCGCTCGCCCCCGCCGCGATGCTGCCCGCTGCCGGCGGCATGCACGCCCGTCTTCAGGCCGGTGTCACCGATCGTTATCTCTTTCTATACGTGGAGGCCGATGACACCAGCGTCAATCCGCAAGCAGCCGACGGCACCGTGGCAGGCGCCGACCGCATCGAGTTCGCACTCCAGGAACCCGAAGGCTCTGTGCAGGACTATGTATTCGCAACGCCCGCCCCCGGTCCGGTGGCCGCTCAGGCCACGGTGCGCGCCGAGGATGGCAACGTCAGCCTCACGCCCGAATCGCGCATCCAGGGCTTCTGGCTGGAGCGCGCGGGGGGTTATTCGCTGGAGTTCCGCGTGCCGCTGGCCATGGTGGGTGCGAGGCTGTGGATCGAGGCCATCGATGGCGCGGTCCCGGCCAAACGCGCCGGGACACTCGCGCGTGCGCAACGCCAGAGCGGAGGGAGCCTCTTCTTCTCCTCCGGCACGCTGCTCGACTGGCTCACGCCCTTCATCCGCGACGGCACGCGCGCCACCATCGTCGATGCCAATGCCCTGAAGCTCGCCACCGCCGGTTCCGCCGAGGCCAACGCAGAGCCCGGCGAAGTACCCGCCAATGTGGCCTGGTACCGGCGATTCCAGGCCATGGATGTGTCGCACCTCGCGCAGTGGCAATCGCTGCCCGACCGCATTCGCGGCACCTTCGTCCAGGCATCCCTCGAGGGCCGGCCGCAGGCGCAGTGGTTCCGTGCCGGCCGTCGCGAAGAAATCCTGCTGGCGGCCGCGGCACCCGTGGTGGTCAATGGCGCCACGGTGGGTGCCGTGGTGTTGGAACAGGCAGGCGATCAGTTGCTGGGATTGCGGGATCGCGCCTTGAGCCGGCTGTTCAACCTGACGTTGCTTGCGACCGGCATCGCCATGGCTTTCGTCCTGGGATTCGCCACCTGGCTCTCCATGCGCATCCGCCGCCTGCAGGCGGCGGCGGACGGCGCGCTGCGGGCCGATGGCCGCATCGACACGCAGATGCCGGAAGGTTCGTCGGGAGATGAGATCGGCGCCCTGTCGCGCAGCTTCTCGCGCATGCTCACGCGCCTGGCCGAGCACACGCAGTATTTGCGCACGCTGGGCGGCAAGCTCTCGCATGAATTGCGCACACCGCTGACCATCGTCCGGTCATCGCTCGACAATCTCGAGGCGGAGGGAGTGTCGGACGCGCAGCGGGTGTATCTGCAGCGCGCGCGTGGCGGCTCGGAACGGCTGCAATCCATCCTCACCGCTTTGGGTGCCGCGGCACGGGTGGAGGAGAGCATCCGGCAGGCCGAGCGCGTCAACTTCGACCTGCGCGCCGTGCTGGAATCGGCGCTCGCCGGTTATTGCGACGCCTTCCCGCAGGCACATATTGACTCGAAACTGCCGGAAGGGGCCGCACATTGGCGCGGCGCGCCCGAGCTCATCGTGCAGATGCTCGACAAGCTCATCGACAATGCCGTGGATTTCACACCCGCGGGCGGGCGCATCAGCGTGACGCTGCGCCGGGATGCGGCGCGCTATGTGGTCGAGGTGGGCAACGATGGCCCGCGCATTCCCGAGGACATGCTGCCGCGGCTGTTCGAGTCGCTGTTCGAATTGCGCGAAGCGCCGGACGAAAGGCCGCATTTCGGACTGGGCCTGTACATCGTACGGCTGATCGCGGAATTCCACGACGGCCGGGCCAGCGTGGCCAACCGCGAGGACGGCGGCGGCGTGCGCTTCTGGATCGAGCTGCCGATGATCTAGACTCGGCCGCGCATGCCCACGGCGACGCCCACGAGCAGGCCGACGAGGAAGTAAAAGCTGACCAGTACCCCGAAGGCCACCAGCAGCGGCTTCCCCCATCCCTTCCTTTCATAGTCCTTGCCGAAATGCACCTTGACGTATGAGGCCTGCGCCCGGCCCGAGGAAAAATACCATCCCAGCAACAGCGCCAGGCCGGTCAGGCGCGAGGCCGCGGCGATGCCAATGTTCTCGGTGAACAATTGCGCCACGCTGGAGGCGATGAGGACCGCCACCGTTGCGTAGATCCAATTCCGGGAGCCGGCCGCCTTCTGCGAATCACCCAGCGCTTCCCAATTGCGCATCTGCAGGTAGGCCCCGAAGGCCGGTGTGAACAACAGGCTCCAGTTCGCGGCGGCATTGGGATTCCACAGCGGTGGGGCGATATCCGGCTGCGCGGTGTCGGCCACGCGGGCGGTGGGCGGGGCATAGCGTTGGTCGGTCATGGGGCTTCCCTTCCTGTCGATGCGTTCAATCTCTCATGTTTCGTGCGATGGCCTCGCGCAGCAGCCCTTCCGCCTGGTGCATCGGCATACCGGCGAGTTCGGAAAGGGTGCGGGATCGGCCCAGCTCACGCGCAAGCAGCAGACCCAGGTAGTATCCCCGCCGCGCCGGCAGGCCGGAATGATCATCGCCTGACATGAATAACGCGCCCATCGACGTGTCATCGCTCGAATCGAGCACTCCGGCCAGCTGCGCGAAGGACTCACGCCGTCTCGCCTCGGTCGCGGCGACCATCCCTGTCGGAACACTGAGCAGGAGCTCGGGCAGGCCCGCCTTTGGGTGCAGCAAGCTCGCCACGTACACGGCCAACCCTTCCTGCCAGAGCGCGCAGATCACTTTGGCACACCCGTCGGCGGCATGATGGTAGGTATGAAAGAGTTCGTGATGAAAGAACGCTGACTCGTCACCGAAGTCGTGCATCTCCGCCATCACATCGGCGCCGAAGATCAGCCAAACGGCCGGCCTGCCATTCGCCGCGCGCAGCACCCGGGTCCCGCCATCCATCTCACCGAGCGAGTGCACCAGTGCGATGGGCGTGGATGGCACGAAATCCGGAAATGCCTGTCGAAACGTGGCGAGGTTGCGTGCCAGCGCCGCCTCGAAACCGGAAACCTTGCGGATGTACCGGCTGCGAATGGCCGGAAATCGTGCGATGGCCGCCGCGATGCGCGCATCCATGTCCGCGGCACCATCGGCCGTACCGGCACGATGCGGATTATAGAAGGTGGGGAATTGCACCGCCACACGCCGTTGGAAGGCAGCCACGCGCTGTGTCATCGGCAAGTCGATCGTCTCATCGAAGAATCGTGTGAACGCCGCGGCCGCGCGGACGTCGGTGTTGGGAGCGCCGACGTCAGGAACCGCGGCGGCGGCGCTCGCGCTGGCGACCAGCAACAGTACGAAAGACGGAATGCGCACGGTCATGACGGGACGGAGTCGCCGTCGAGGGTGGTGGCAGCAAGGGGTTCGTTGCGGATCATGGCGAAGCCCCCGGTAAAGCTCACAGCGCGAGGGATTGCTGCGCGCCGGCCGGCGCACCTTCGTGTTGCAGCAGCCACTGCTTCCGGCGCACGCCACCCCCGAAGCCGCCGAGAGAGCCGTCGGCATTGATCACCCGGTGGCAGGGCACGATGATGGGAATGGGATTCTGGTGATTGGCGAGCCCCACCGCGCGCGAGCCGCCGGGGCTGCCAACGAGCGTGGCGATCTGGCCGTAGCCGCGCGTTTCGCCGTAAGGAATTGCGCACAAGGCCGCCCATACCTGCCGCTGGAAGCCCGAGCCCGCCAATTGCAGCGGCACATCGAACTCGCGCCGCTTACCGGCGAAGTACTCGCCCAGCTGTGCCGCCACCTGCGGCAGCGGCGCCACCGCCGCCTCTTCGCACCAGCCCTGCGACAATGCCGCGGAGCGCGGCGCGGGTTGCAGGCGCAGTTGGATGAGCGCGCCGTCCTCGGCCACGAGGCGCAACAGGCCGATCGGACTATCGATGTCGGTGAAGCAGGGCATCGGATATCACTCGAAGCTGCGGCCTGGTGAAACATTCTCGGGCCGGTCTGACAACGCCAAGCATGCTAGATTTTACGCCCATGCGACAACGGCATACCCGGCGAAGCAGTCCGGTCACGAATGGCCGGGCGGCGGCTGCCTCACCCTCACCGGCCGATCTCGATGAAAAAATTTACACGGTGGTACGGCGGATTCCCCGCGGCAAAGTGGCCGCCTACGGCTGGGTGGCCGAGCGCGCAGGCATTGCTCGAGGCGCACGGCGGGTGGGAAGGGCCCTGCGCATCCTGCCCGCCGCCCGCCGGGTGCCCTGGCACCGCGTCATCAATGCCCAGGGGCGGATCTCGTTTCCCGCCGGCAGCGCATCGGCGCGTCAACAGCGCCGGCTGCTCGAAGCCGAAGGCGTGACGTTCAAGGGTCATCGAGTCGATCTCGATTGCCATGGCTGGCGGGTGAACCTGGACGAGTGGTTGTGGCGGCCGGACTGATTCGGCAGCCCTCCGCCGTCCCGCCTGTTCCGTATGGAAGGCCAGGAGCCCTGATACGATCAGGTGTTCACCAGCCTGATCGCGCACCTGATCGCCGGCGGCGACGCACCAGCACGGCCGGCGCACGGCCATTGAGCGCAAAGCTCGCGTTGCGCGCTACCATGAAGGCAGGGAGGCGGTGAGATGAGCGGAACGCGCGAATTCGACGGCAGACAGTACCCCGACGCGGCGGCCTCCGACCCGGTGGCCCTGGGCTACATGCAGGGCTCGCCGCCACCGCCCGCCAAGCGCATCCGCTTCGATGACGACTCGTTCTGGAAATTTCCGCAGCTGCGCTGGTCGCTGTCGAACATGCGCATGCTGGTGACCACCACCAATGTGCCGCGCATCGGCGGTACGCCGAGCGAGTTGGGCCAACCAGGCCCGGGCGATGCCGCCGGCATCGATGCGCTGCGTTTCACCGACATGCACGGCCGCCAGCGCACCTGGGCGGATTCCCTGCCGGAGGTGTACACGGATGGCATCCTCGTGCTGCATCGCGGCCGGCGCGTGTATGAGCGCTATGTCGGCGCGTTGGCGCCGGAACGGCAGCACGCCTGCTTCTCCATCACCAAGTCCTATGCCGCCACGCTCGCGGCGACGCTCCTGCACGAACGCGTGCTCGAAGAGACGCGACTGGTGCCGCATTACCTGCCGGAGATGCGCGGCACAGCCTACGCCGATGCGACACTGCGTCAGGTGCTCGACATGCAGATCGGCGTGGAGTACTCCGAAGACTATGCCGATCCGGCCGCGGGCATCTGGGACTACTCGCGCGCCGGTGGCTGGCGCCCGCGGCCTCACGACTACACGGGGCCCGACCACTTCTACGAATTCCTGAAAGGCCTGCGCAAGCAGGGCGAGCACGGCCGCGAATTCACCTACAAAACGGTCAACACCGAGGTACTGTGCTGGGTGATGAAGCGCGCCACCGGCATGGGGCTCGCCGACATGCTCTCGCAACGCCTGTGGTCGCAGCTGGGCTGCGAACAGGATGCCTACCTGTTCACCGATCCCATCGGCGTGGAATGCGGCGGCGGCGGACTGGCGGCATCCCTGCGCGACCTGGCGCGCTTCGGCGAGCTCATGCGCCGCGAGGGTGACTGGCAGGGACGGCAGCTGCTGCCCTCAGCCGTGATCGAGGACATCCGCCGCGGCGCGGATCCCGCCAAGTTCACGCCCGCCGGCTACACGCTGTTGCCCGGCTATTCCTACCGCAACATGTGGTGGGTATCACACAATGAATTCGGCGCGTTCGAGGCACGCGGCATCCACGGCCAGCGGCTGTACATCGCGCCGGCGGCGGAAATGGTGATCGCGCGCTTCGCCTCGCATCCCATCGCCACGAGTGCTGCGAACGACCCGATGACGCTGCCCGCGTTCCTCGCGCTCGCGCGTGAGCTCAAGCGCTGACGTTCAGGTAGGAGAGAATTCCTTTCGCCGCCTCGCGGCCCTCGAACACGGCGGTCACCACCAGGTCCGAGCCACGCACCATGTCGCCGCCCGCGAAGATCTTGGGATTGGTGGTTTGGAAAGGCCGCGGCGAAGCGCTGACGCGCACACGCCCATTGGGATGCAGCGCTACGTTGCGTTGTCCCAGCCACTCCGGCGGGTTGGGCAGGAATCCGAAGGCGATGATGACCGCATCGGCCGGAATGGTTTCCTCGGTGTCCGGTACCACTTCGGGAACCCGCCGGCCGCGCGGACCAGGCGGACCCAGGCGCGTCTGCACCACTTTCACGCCTTCGACCCGGTCGGAGCCGACGATCTCCACCGGCTGCCGGTTGAACAGGAAGGTGACGCCCTCCTCCTTGCTGTTCTTGTAGTCGCGGCGTGAGCCGGGCATGTTCGCTTCATCGCGCCGGTAGGTGCAGGTGACGCTCTCCGCACCCTGGCGGATGGCCGTGCGGTTGCAATCCATGCCGGTATCGCCGCCCCCCAGCACGACAACATTCTTGCCGCGCATGTCGATGAACCCGGCATCGCTGCCCGGCAGGCCCAGTTCGTGGTTGATGTTGGAGATGAGGTAGGGGAGCGCCTCGTACACGCCGGGAAGATCCTCGCCCGCAAAGCCACCCTTGACGTATTGATACGTGCCCATCCCCAGGAACACGGCATCGAACTCGCGCTCGAGCTGCTCGAAGCTGATGTCGCGGCCCACCTCCACGCCCAGCCGGAACTCCACGCCCATGCCGGTCATGATCTCGTGGCGCTTGTCGACCACCTCTTTTTCCAGCTTGAAGGGCGGGATGCCGAAGGTCAGCAAACCCCCAATGCGCGAATAACGGTCGAACACCACGGGCGTGACGCCATTGCGCACGAGAATGTCGGCGCAGGCAAGGCCCGCCGGGCCCGCGCCGATCACGGCCACGCGCTTGTCGGTGCGCCGCACATGCGACATGTCAGGGCGCCAGCCGGCCTTGAAGGCCTCATCGGTGATGTATTTTTCGATGGAGCCGATGCTCACCGCGCCCAGGCCGTCGTTCAACGTGCACGCGCCCTCGCACAGCCGGTCCTGCGGGCAGATGCGCCCGCACATCTCGGGCAGCGAATTGGTCTGGTGCGACAGCTCCGCCGCCTCGAACAGCTTGCCGTCATTGATCAGCTTCAACCAGTTCGGGATGTAGTTGTGGACCGGGCATTTCCATTCGCAAAAAGGGTTTCCGCAGGACAGGCAGCGGCCCGCCTGCTGCGCGGCGCCTTCCGGGCTGTACGGCGTGTAGATCTCGCGGAACTCGCGCACGCGCACGTCCAGCGGGAGCTTCTCCGGGTCTTTGCGGGGAACGTCGAGAAATTGCAGATGTTTGTCGGCCACGGATGGACTCTTCAGGCGGCGCGCCGCAGGTTTTCCAGCAAGGAATCGATGGCTGCCGCCTTCGGCTTCACCACCCAGAACTTGCCGATGAAGCTGCGGAAGTCATTCAGGATCTGATCGCCCCAGACGCTGCCGGTGGCGTCCACGTGCTGTGCGATCAGGCCGCGCAGGTGCTGGACATGCGATTCCATGCCCTCGGGCGACACACGGTGAATGTCGATGAGCTCGTGGTTGTAGCGGTCGACGAAGTCGCGCTCCATGTCGAGCACGTAAGCGAAGCCGCCGGTGAAACCCGCGCCGAAATTCACGCCGGTGCGACCCAGCACGCAGATCACTCCGCCCGTCATGTACTCGCAGCAATGATCGCCGGCGCCTTCGATGACCGCGGTGGCGCCGGAGTTGCGCACCGCGAAACGCTCCCCGCTCATGCCGGCCGCGTACAACTGGCCGCCGGTGGCGCCGTACAGGCAGGTGTTGCCCATGATGATGGTGTCGCGCGCCACGAAGGTGCTGTGCGCGTGCGGCTTGATGATGATGCGCCCGCCTGCCATGCCCTTGCCGACATAGTCGTTGGCCTCGCCTTCGAGCGTGAGATGCAGGCCACCCGCATTCCACACGCCGAAGCTCTGGCCGGCCGAGCCGCGCAGGCGCACGTGGATGGGCGCATCGGCCATGCCGTTGTTGCCCCAGCGCCGCGCGATTTCCCCGGAAATGCGCGCGCCGATGGAACGATGATGATTGCGCACCTCGTAGGAGAACTCCCCGCCCTGCTTGCCGTCGATGGCCGCGCGCATGTCCTTGACCATGCCTTCCGCCAGCACGCCCTTGTCGAAGGGCTCGTTGTGCGGATCGATGCAGTACTGCGGCTTGTCGGTGACCAGGCCGGCGTTGGCGAGAATGGGCGCCAGATCCAGCTTGCGCTGCTTGGAGGTCTCGCCGGGCAGTATCCGCAGGTGCTGCGTGTGGCCGATGATCTCGGCGATGCTGCGCACGCCCATCTGCGCCATGAGCTCCCGGCATTCCTGCGCGACGAAGCGGAAATAGTTGATCACCATCTCGGGCAGGCCGATGAAATACTTGCTGCGCAGCACCTGGTGCTGGGTCGCGATGCCCGTGGCGCAGTTGTTCAGATGGCAGATGCGCAGGTACTTGCAGCCGAGGGCCACCATGGGCGCGGTACCGAAACCGAAGCTCTCCGCCCCGATCAGCGCCGCCTTGATTACATCCAGGCCGCTCTTCAGGCCGCCGTCGGTCTGCAGGCGCACGCGATGGCGCAGGTCGTTGGCGCGCAGGGTCTGGTGCGTTTCGGCGAGGCCGAGCTCCCACGGCGTGCCGGCGTACTTGATGGATGACAGGGGGCTCGCGCCCGTGCCGCCGTCGTGGCCGCTGACGGTGATGAGATCGGCATAGGCCTTGGCCACGCCCGCGGCGACGGTGCCCACGCCGGGCTCGGCCACCAGCTTTACCGATACCAGGGCCTGTGGATTGATCTGCTTCAGATCGAAGATGAGCTGCGCCAGGTCCTCGATGGAGTAGATGTCGTGATGCGGCGGCGGTGAAATCAGGCCCACGCCGGGACGCGCGAAACGCAGGCGCGCGATGGTCTCGTTCACCTTGTGCCCGGGCAGCTGGCCGCCCTCGCCGGGCTTGGCGCCCTGCGCCACCTTGATCTGCAGCACCTCGGCATTGATCAGGTACTCGGGCGTCACGCCGAAACGCGCCGAGGCCACCTGCTTGATCTTGGAATTGCGTTCCGTGCCATAGCGGCGCGGATCCTCGCCCCCCTCGCCCGAATTGGAGCGGCCTCCCAGGCGGTTCATCGCAATCGCCAGCGCCTCGTGCGCCTCGGGCGAGAGCGCGCCCAGCGACATGGCCGCGCCGTCGAAGCGCGCGAGGATGGCTTCCACCGGCTCGACTTCCTCGATCGCAATGGGCTGCGGCGCGAACTTCAAGGCGAGGAGATCGCGGATGCAGGAGGCGGGACGGCCGTTGACCAGCTCCGCGAACTGCTTGTAGCGCTCATAGTCGCCCGTCATCACCGCGGCCTGGAGCGTCGCCACCACGTCGGGGTTGTACATGTGGTACTCGCCGCCGTGCATGTACTTGAGCAACCCGCCCTGCTCCGGATTGACCGCCGGATCCCAGGCACGCTGCGTCAGGTATGTCGCGTCCTGCTGCAGGTCGTCGAAGTCCGCACCCTGGATGCGGCTGTCGGTGCCGGGGAAGCACAGGTTCACCACCTCATCGGACAGGCCCACGATCTCGAACAGCTGCGCGCTGCGATAGCTGCCCACCGTCGAAATGCCCATCTTCGACATGATCTTGAACAGGCCCTTGCGGATGCCGCGGCGATAGCTGCGGCCCAGTTCCAGGCGCGTATCCGCATCCATCTTCACCGCCCCCTTGCGCATCAGGTCGAACAGCGTCTGGTAGGCGAGGTACGGATAGATGGCGGTGGCGCCGTAGCCGATCAGGCAGGCGAAGTGATGCGGATCGCGGGCCGTCCCGGTCTCCACCAGGATGTTGCACTTGCAGCGCAGGCCGGTCTGCACCAGGCGGTGATGCACGGCGCCCGTGGCAAGCAGCGCGTGGATGGCAAGCTTGCCCTTGAGCGGATAGCGGTCCGAGAGCAGCAGCACCAGATTCCCGTCGCGCACCGCTTTTTCCGCCTTGTCGCACACGGCGAGGATGGCGCTCTTGAGATCCAGCGTCTCCTCGTAATGCAGGTCGATGAACTCGTGCGTGATGCCCTCATCGGCCAGGCCCACGATCTGCCGCAGCTTGCGCTGCGAGAGGATGGGCGAGTTGAGCACGATCTGGTTCGCGTGCTGCGGCACGGGCACGAAGATGTTGCACTCGGGCCCGATCTGGGTCTGCAGCGACATCACGATGCTTTCGCGCAAGCTGTCGATGGGCGGGTTGGTGACCTGCGCGAATTGCTGGCGGAAGTAGTCGTACAGCGAGCGCACCTTCTTGGACAGCACGGGCATGGGCGTGTCATCGCCCATGGAACCCACGGCCTCGCTTTCGTCCTCGGCGAGCACGCGGATGATCTCGTCGCGCTCCTCCACCGAGACGTTGAACAGCTTCTGGAACAGCGCCAGCGTGTCGCGATCCATGGGCTCGGCGGCGAGGCGCGGATCGATGAGGTCGGTCTCGAGGTAGCGCACGCCCTTCTTCAGCCAGGTCTTGTACGGGTGGCGGCTCTTGAGCAGTTCGTCGACGCGGCGCGTGTCCATGAGCTCGGCGGTCTGCAGGTCCAGCGCCAGGATTTCGCCGGGGCCGAGCTTGCCCTTCTTGACCACGTCCTCAGGTTTGTAATCCCAGACGCCGGCCTCGGAGGCCACGGTGATGTGCCGGTTCTTGGTGATGACCCAGCGCGCCGGGCGCAGGCCATTGCGATCCAGCGTGCAACAGGCATAGCGGCCATCGGTGAGCACCACGCCCGCCGGCCCGTCCCAGGGCTCCATGTGCGAGGCGTAGTACTCGTAGAAAGCCTTCAGGTCCGCATCGATGGTATCCACGGTCTGCCAGGCCGGCGGAATCAACAGGCGCATGGCGTGCATGGGGTCGAGGCCCCCCATGAGCAGCAGCTCGAGCATGTTGTCGAGCGACTGCGAATCAGAACCACTCAGCGACACCACCGGCAGGATGTCGTCCAGCTCCGGCAGCACCGGCGAGCGCAGCAGCGGCCCGCGCGCCACCGCCCAGTTGCGGTTGCCCTGGATGGTGTTGATCTCGCCGTTGTGGGCGAGATAGCGGAAGGGATGCGCCAGGCGCCACTGCGGCAGGGTGTTGGTGGAGAAGCGTTGGTGGAACACGCACACCGAGGTTTCCAGCCGCGGATCCCGCAGGTCCGAGTAGAACTCGGTGAGGTGCTGGGGCATGACCATGCCTTTGTAGACCAGCGTCGAGGCCGACAGCGAGGGCATGTAGAACACCGGATCGGCCCCTTCCAGCGCCTTCTCGGTGCGCCGCCGCGCCAGGAACAGGCGGCGGTTGAAGGCTGCCTCGTCGATATCGTCGGTGGTGGTGACGAACACCTGCTCGATCAGGGGGAGTGACTTCAGCGCCTCGCTCCCGCAGGCGTTCGGATCCACATCCAGCGGCCGGAATCCCGCCACCTGGATGTCCTCGCGCGCAAGCTCGGCGGTGAGACGCTCCCGTGCCGCCCTGGCAAGGCCGGCATCGGTGTTGAGGAACAGGTTGCCGGCCGCGAACAAGGGCTTCAACTTGAAGCCGCGCTCCTTGGCGATGGCGCGCAGAAACGTGGTAGGACGCTTCAACAGCAATCCGCAGCCGTCGCCCGTCTTGCCGTCGGCGGCGATGGCGCCGCGATGGGTCAGGCGGTTCAACGAGGAAATGGCCGTCTGCACCACCCAGTGCGAGGCCTGGTCGTCCAGGCTTGCGATCAGTCCGAAGCCGCAGGCATCGCGCTCGTAGTCGCGGCGCACCAAGCCCCAATCCGTGGCACGCGGATCGCCTTCCACCCTCATGCCCGAACCACCTTTGCCACCCTCAATGTCAATGCCCATAACGCACCGTGCCATGGGCGTAGAGCCGCATAGCCTAATAAAAACAGTCAGTTAAAACCGGTTCGTTGCGCGGCTCGAAAGCTTCGCGCGAAGGAGGGTCGCGGACTCACCGCCACACCAAATATGGCTTCATGATACCGGGGCCTTGCACCCCGTCAACGGCAAATTCCAAACGCCTCGCGTCAACTCCCGGCGATGTAGCGCTGCAGTTGCTCGATTTCCTCGCGCTGCTCGTCGATCACCGCCTTGACCAGGTCGCCGATGGACAGCACGCCCACCACCCGCGAGTCGCGCACCACCGGCAGGTGGCGGATACGCTTGTCGGTCATGATCTGCATGCAGCGATGCACCGTGTCGGCGGGTGTCACCGTGAACACCGGTGAGCTCATGATCTCGGATACCTTGGTGTCGTGCGAGGCCCGGCCCTTGAGGATGACCTTGCGGGCGTAATCCCGCTCGGACAACACACCCAGCAATTCCCTCTCGCGCATCACCAGCAGGGCCCCGACGTGCCGCTCGGCCATGATGCCGATGGCGTGCAGCACGGAGTCCTCTGGCTTGACGGAGATGACGTCGGCGGACTTTCGTTCCAGCAGATGCTTGACGGTTTGCATGACCCACTCCCGTGACCCGCAATGTCGCCCCGCGCCGGCGTCTGGTTGCCCTGCGGGCATTGCTCGAGACCCGGCAAAGGCGGCGCCGTTGGAAATCCGAACATACCCGCAGGTCTTTGACCTCCAGGATGCCCGTTCGTGGCGTCTATACTTGCGCTCTTTCGCGCCGGACGTCAATCGCATGCCGCAGGCAAAGCCCGCCCCTCCCCTGTTGATCCAACCCGTGGCGCCACGGCGCGATCATCGCGTGCGCGGCCCGCACGGCGAGCGCGAAGACCCCTACTACTGGCTGCGGGACGATGCCCGCAAGGACCCGCAGGTGCTGAGCTACCTGCGCGCGCACAATCGCTTCACGGCGCAATGGTTCAAGCAGCACGGAGGCCGGGAAAAGCGCTTGTACCGGGAGATCATTGCGCGGTTGCAGCAGGACGACAGCAGCGTCCCCTACTTCAAGAACGGCCACTGGTACTACGCACGCTATGTCAGCGGCCAGGAATACCCCATCTACGCGCGCCGCGCGGGCAACCTCGATGCGCCCGAGCAGGTGATGCTGGATGTGAACCAGCTGGCCGCCGGCCACGCCTACTTCGACATCGGCGCCATGGAAGTCTCGCCCGACGCGCGCTTGCTGGCCTACTGCGAGGACGATGTCGGCAGGCGTGAATATACGCTGCGCGTCAAGGACCTCGAAAGCGGCACGATGCTGGCCACCAGCATCCACAAGGTCGAGAACGACATCGCCTGGATGAACGATGGCAGGAGCCTTCTGTACGTCGCCAAGGACCCCGTGACGCTCCTGGGCAAGTACGTGCGGCGCCACCGGCTGGGCACGGACCCCGCGCACGACGAGCCGGTGTTCGAGCAAACGGATGACACCTTCTACACCACCGTGGTCAAGTCCAAGTCCGAGCGCTTCGTGTTCATCGGCATGGAGAACACCGTCTCCTCGGAATGGCGGTACGCGGAAGCCTCGGACGATGCGCTGCGCTTCACCACCGTGCTGCCGGCCGAGCGCGATCACGAATACCAGCTCGAGCACTGGGGCGGGGAGTTCATCCTGCGCAGCAACTGGCAGGCACGGAATTTCCGGCTGGTGCGCGCGCCGCTGGCGCAGGCCGGCGAGCGCAGCAGCTGGCGCGAGCTGCAGGCTCACGACGAAGCGGTGTTCATCCACGACTTCGAGGTGCTGGCGCATCATGTGGCCATCTCCGAGCGTTCCGGCGGACTGCGGCGCCTGCGCGTGAAGACTCTCGAAGCCGCCACGCCGGCAGCCGCCGCCGTGCCGCGCGAGTTCTTCATCGAAGCCGACGAACCGGCCTACACCATGTCACTCGGCATCAACCCCAGCCTCGAATCCGACGTGCTGCGTTATTCCTACACCTCGCCCAAGACGCCACCGAGTGTCTTCGACTACGACCTCATCACCCATACGCGCACCTTGAAGAAGCGTGAGCCCGTGCTCGGCTCGTTCGACCCGGATGACTACGTCACCGAGTTCATTCGCGCCCCGGCGCGCGATGGTGCGCAGATCCCGGTGTCGCTGGTGTACCGCAAGGACACGCCCCTCGATGGCAGCGCACCGCTCCTGCAATACGGCTACGGCGCCTACGGCCATTCGCTCGACCCCGGGTTCTCGTCGGCGCGCTTGAGCCTCCTGGATCGCGGCTTCGTGTTCGCGCTGGCGCACGTGCGCGGCGGGCAGGAATTGGGGCGCGCCTGGTACGACGCCGGCCGGCTCCTGCACAAGCAGAACAGCTTCTGCGATTTCATCGACGTCACACGGCACCTGGTCACGCGCAAGGTGGCGGCTCAGGATCGCGTGTTCGCCATGGGGGGAAGCGCCGGCGGGCTCCTGATGGGAGCGGTCGCCAACATGGCCCCGGCGCAATACCGCGGCATCGTGGCGCAGGTACCCTTCGTCGACGTGCTCACCACCATGCTGGATGAATCGCTGCCGCTCACCACCACCGAATATGATGAATGGGGTGATCCGCGCAAAAAAGATTTCTACGACTACATGCTCGCCTATTCACCCTACGACAATGTGGGCGCCCAGGCCTATCCGGCCATGTACATCACCACCGGACTGTGGGACAGCCAGGTGCAGTACTTCGAACCCGCCAAATGGGTGGCCAGGCTGCTGGAGAGGAAGACGGGACCGGAGCCGGTGCTGTTGCACGTGGACATGCGCGCCGGCCACGGCGGCAAATCGGGACGGTTCGAGCGCTATCGCGACATCGCGCGTGAATACGCGTTCTTGTTGAGCATCGCGGGCGTGCAGGACGCACGCGCGAAAAAAAAGGCGTCGCGAACCGGGGGGAGGACTCGCGACGCCAATATCAGACCCTAGGAGAAAACTGGCGGCCCTTGAAACCGGGGGGAAGGCCAAAGGCCGCCGGTTATAGACTTGCAACCGCCGTGCCAACGCGGGGGATGTCGAAAATCGCCCAAGCAGCGCGCCAACTCCCGTGATGAGTGGTCGTCCCGATGACCAGAATTGTCACAGGTGACGCAAACTGCGTGGCAATGCAGCGTCACCTGTGACGGCGGTCACAGTTCGGCGATGCGCGTCAGGGCGCGATCACCATGCAGCTTTGTTTCTTGGCCTTGAGCCCTGCGCACAGGGACTCGGCATGCGCCTTGCTCAATTGGATGGCTTGCAGGCGGAACAGCGGCCCGCTCGGGCCCTTGCCGGCGACCACGCGATGCTTCAGGCCCTTGAGCGAGGAGTGCGCAGCCACGAGCTTCGTCCAGCCATGCTCGGCGGCGGATTTGCCGGCGCTGAACGCGCCCAATTGCACCGCGTAGTTGCCACCGGCGTCTGCGGCGTGGGCCGCGGGCTTTTCAGCCGCGCTCCTGGTCTTTGCAGGCTTTGCAGCCGCCGCCGGCGCGGCGGCACCCTGGCCGGCGTCCGCCACGGCGGGATTCACCGCGCCGGGCGAAGACCCGTCCGCAGCAGCGGGTGGCGCACCGCCTTCCGCGCCGGGCACTGCGCCCGCAGGCGTCTGCGCGAGCGAAAAATTCTCGATGCGGATCCGCGCTTCCTCGGTCCACTTGCCTTCCGGGTATTGCTTGAGAAATGCCTGGTAGGCATCGGGCGTGTCGGCGTCGCGCGCCTTCTGCCAATCGCGCTCTTCCTCCAATTCCTTGATGCGCGCCTGCGCCTGCGCGGTGAAATCACCGTTGGGATACTTCTTCACGAACTGTTCGTAGGACTCGAGATTGTTGGCGGTACGCGCCTTGTCCCAGTCACCCTGTTGCCGGCTGCAACCCGCGGCCGCCAGCGCCACACCCAGCACCAAGCCCGCCCATTTCATCCCCTGCCCGCTGATTTTCACTCGTGCTCCTCGTTCGACCCTTGCTTGAAACCCGCTCATTCTACTTAACATTTTACATTCGTTCTCGGCCCCGCCAAGCACGTCACAGCGCGCGCAAGGCCCATGGGCATAATGAGCCCGTCCTTCCACGAGGCCATTGCATGAGCGCAGTCGCAAAGTCCGAGCCCAGGCCCCTGCATCTGAATCGCCGCTTCGTCGATCGCGTTGCGGGAACACCGACCGTTCTCGGACCCTCGACCAATTTCGTCGGCGACATCCGCGGCAAGGGCACATTCGTGGTGTACGGCGAAGTGCGCGGCGACGGTGACATCCAGGGAAGCCTGAACATCGCGGCATCGGCGAGCTGGCACGGCGACGTGCATGCGCAGCAGGCCGTGGTGGCGGGCCATCTCACGGGCAGCCTCATCGTCGAGGGCAAGCTCGAAATCGGCTACACCGCGGTGATTCACGGCAAGGTCAGCGCCAGTTCCATCGCCATCGCCATGGGCGCGGTCGTCGATGGCGAAATCATCACCACCTCGGGCGCGCCGATCCAGCAATTCGAGGAAAAGCGCGAGGGCGACGGCCCGCAGGACTGACCGGCGCGTCCGGCATTCCGGCGCCGGACCCCGGCCGGCACCACAGGCGCCGTCGGCGGCGTCTTTCGGAACCTGCTCTGCGGCATTGCGGTCCCATGAACGCCAAACTCGTGTGGGTAATACCGCGCCGCTCCCCTACAATGATGAGTTCAGATGGCCGCGAATCAGCCAGGAAAAGACGGTGACGCCAGGGAGGTGCGGGGCACGCACACCTTCCCCACGTTGATCGCGCACCGCGGAAACGCGCGCGAATTCCCTGAAAACAGCATCGCCTCGTTGCGCTCGGCCATCGAACTGGGGCTGGACTTCATCGCCTTCGACGTGCAGTTGGCAGCCGATGAGGTGCCGGTGGTGATCCACGACGACACCCTGGTGCGCACCGCCGGCCGCCCCGAGTCGGTGTTCGATCTCACCGCCCGCGAACTCACCCGCATCGAGGCCGCCGAGCGTACGCGCTTCGAGGACCGCTTCAGCGACATCCGCATTCCCTCGCTCGAACAGGCCACGGAACTCCTGGCCGCGCACACCGAGGTCACCGCCTTCGTGCAATTGCGGCGCTCCAGCCTCAAGCAATTCGGCACCGCCACCATGGTCTCCAAGGTCATGGAAACGCTGCGCCCGGTGCGCGATCAATGCGTGCTCATTTCGGCGGATCTGCCGGCCATGCAAGCGTGCCGCCGGGCCGGCGCCATCGCCGTGGGCTGGATGCTCGACGAATACGATGAGCATTCGCGCCTGAAGTACGAAGCCCTGCGTCCCGACTACCTGTTCTGCGACCAGTACATCCTGCCGCGCCAAGCCACGCGCCTGTGGCGCGGGCCCTGGCATTGGGTGGTGCATGAGGTCGACCAGGTGGCCGACGCGCTCGCGCTGGCCGACCGTGGCGTGGCGTTCGTCCAGACCATGGCCGTGCGATCCTTGCTGCGGGGGCTGGCGGCGGTCGATCATAGGGGCTCATGAACGAATTCGATGTGGTGATCATCGGCGGCGGCATTCACGGCGCGGGCGTGCTGCAGGCTTGCGCGGCAGCCGGCCATTCCAGCCTCCTGATCGAACGCCGCGGACTCGCCAGCGGCACTTCCAGCCGCTCCAGCAAGCTCATTCATGGCGGCTTGCGCTACCTGGAATCCGGGCAGTTCCGGCTGGTGCGCGAGAGCCTGCACGAACGCGCCGTGATGCTGCGCACCGCGCGCGAACTGGTGCAATTGCGGCCGTTCTACATTCCCGTGTATCGCAAGACCCGCCGGCGCCCGTGGCAACTGCGCATCGGCCTGTTTGCGTATGCGCTGCTGGGCGGATTCTCCGAAGGCACGAGCTTTGGCAGCGTGCCGCGCTCCCAATGGCACACACTGGATGGCCTGGAGACGCGTGACCTCGATGCCGTCATCCGCTACTACGATGCGCAGACCGACGATGCCGAGCTGACGCGTGCGGTGGTGGCGTCCGCACAATCCCTGGGCGCCCAGCTGGCCATGCCCGCCAGCTTCGTACGCGCGCAGCTGGATGCCGAGGGTGCACTGGTGAACTACGAAGAAGGCAGCGCCATGCGCGAATGCCGCGCGCGCGTCATCGTCAATGCCGCCGGCCCATGGGCCACCCACGTGGCCCGCGATGTGCGGCCGGCCATCGACATCCCGCGGGTGGACCTGGTGCAGGGCACGCATATCGTGGTGCCGCCGCCAACGGTCTCGGGCATCTACTACGTGGAAGCGCCCAGCGATGGCCGCGCGGTATTCATCATGCCCTGGAAGGGTGCCACGATGATCGGCACCACCGAAACTGTCTTCCGGGGCGAACCTGACCAGGTCCGCCCGCTGCCCGAGGAGGAACAGTACCTGCTGGAGGTGGCGCAGGCATATTTTCCCGCCCTGAAGGGCCTCACCCGGAACGACATCGCCGGCCGGTTCGCGGGCCTGCGGGTGTTGCCAGCCGGCGACGGCAAGGCTTTTGGACGGTCCCGTGAAACCATGTTGATCGGCGATCGTGATGAGCGTCCGCGATTTTTGAGCATCTATGGCGGGAAACTGACGGCCTGGCGCGCCACGGCCGAGCAGGTCATGGAGCGGATCGAGACTTCCCTGCCGCGACGGCGCAGCCGGGGGAGCACCGAGGACCTGCCGTTGAGGAGAACCGAATGAGAATTGGGACATTGGCGTTGACCGCCCTCGTGCTGCTGGCCGCCGGCGCCGTGCATGCGCAGGACGGGCCGTACATCAGCCCCACTACCGAGCGCGTGCGCATCAGCTTGGGCGTACTGAGCAGCAAGGCCAGCACCAACGCGCGCATCGATGCCACCAACGGCAACCTCGGCACGCCCTTCAATGCCGAGGACGACCTGGCACTGGACAGCAGCAAGATCGGCCCGAAGTTCCAGGCGGTGATCCGCGTCGGCGAACGTCACCGCCTGCGTTTCGACTACTTCACGCTCGACCGCCAGGCCTCCAAGGTGCTCGAGCGGCCCATCACCTTCCGCAACCAGAACTATCTGCTCGGCGATCCAGTGGACTCGCAGCTCTCCCTGCGTACGCTGGGCATCACCTACGGTTACTCATTCGTGCGGCGCGACAAATTCGAGTTGGCGGGCACCTTCGGCGTAAACCTCCTGGATTTTTCCGCCCGCGCCCGCGTGCAACAACCCAACCGCCGCATCGACCAGCGCGAGGACCAGGCAGGCCCCTTCCCCACCCTCGGTTTGGAAACCACCTGGGTGTTGAGCAAGCGCTGGTACCTGGACGCACGCTTCCAATACCTGAAGCTCTCCATTTCCGAACTCGATGGTTCGCTCGGCTTCTATGAAGCCGCCATTCTCTACCGGTACCGCGCCAACGTATCCATGGGCTTGGGCTACTCCAAGGTACGCGTAAAGATTTCCTCGACCAAGGCCACGGAGTCCGGGTTCTTCGACTTCGACACTAAGGGGCCGGAGCTCTTCGTGCGAATTGCTTTTTGAGTCCGGAATAAGAATCTGGCTTTACGCCTCGAGGCCGACGCGGGGCACGAAATCGTTTTCGCGCGCGGCGAGCGCCTGACCGCTCGTCTTAACTCCCAAGCTCGGCGCGGCCGTGCCATCAAGTAGCGCTCGGTTTGCCCGGCGCTGCAGCTTCGGCAGGATAATTCTTGAATTCGAGCCGCTGCCTTGCGTCTTCGATTGTGACTCGCCCCCCGCAAAAACGCTTTCGTACCCCACGCCGGATCAAACGTGGGTCAGTTCTTTTCCGGCTCTGAGTTAGAGTTCACCGTCGGAGTCCGGCACCGGGTGTCAAAACGGGCGCGCCGGATGGCCAAGCCAATCGAAGACGAGCAAGGCGCGGCCTTGTTTGCGCGTGGAGTTGCGGCGAAGAAGCGTCTGATTCAATTGTGGCGCCCTATATCCATGGCACGCAGCGCCGGGATCGCAAGCGAGTACCGTCCCATCCAACGTGGCCATCCGCCGCACCCGTTTTGATATCCGGGGACGGACTCCGGAGCTGACGACCTCAAACTCAGTCGACGGAAAGATGCTCAGAAACGAATCGATCCAGCCATGAGGACCGAAAGAGACTTTCGCGAAAGCCACAGTGACCACCGTAGTCAGTCAGCGTCACCTTCAACGAAGGATTGGAGTGAAGACGCGGCAGGTCCTTGGCTGGAATGATCGGATCGTCCCTGGAAGCCACGATGTGACTCGGTACGTGCAAATGCCGCAGCACGTCCCCCGTGATCGCGTAGCCTTGCAGGTAATCCGCCAGCGTCGGATACCGCGTGTGCTGCAGCACCAGCTGTTCCGTCATGACCGTGAGGTTGGTCAGTTGCGGCAGGTGCGCGAAGTCGTAGTGTTGCGGCCACGCCTGCTGCTTCTTGATCAGGCTCCGCCGCCACTTGTCGATGAAGTAGCGCCGGTACAGCGGGTTGCCCTGCTCCAGCGCCACCAACGTCTGCTGCGGATCCAGGACCGGGGACACCGCCACGATTTTCGACAGCATCCCGCTGCCCGGCGGCCATGCGGCCCCGATGCGCAGCGCAAAATTTCCGCCGAGCGAGAACCCGGCCATGCAGCGGCGGTGCGATGGATAGCGGCGCGCCAGGTCGAGCACCGCGCCGAGCACCTCGGGCAACAGGCAGGAGTGAAATATGCCCTGGTTGAGGTGATGCGAATCCCCGTGATCGCGCAAATTGAGGCGAAACACGTCGAAGCCATGCTCGAACAGATATTGGCCGAGGGAGAGCACGTACATGGAATCACTGCTGCCTTCCCATCCATGCAGGAGGATCGCCAGCTGCGGGCGGGAGGCGCGCGGTGATGCGGCCACCTGGCCCTGCAGCCGCACGCCTTCACCGCAATCCAGGATCACGGATTGGCTTGCCGCGAGGAGCGCTGCGCAGCGGCGGCGCACGGCAGGCCGCCGCAGCGGCAGACTCGGCAGGACGGATTGAACGTGCGGGCTGCGCAGCCAGAACGAGGGTCGGAACGCTCGCTGCGCCGCAGGCTCAGCCGGCACTCGGCTCCACCGAGAACTCGACACGGTTGTTGGCCGCGGCCGCGCGATTCCAGTCGGCGGCGGTGGTGGCATCGTTGCGCGCGGGGTAGGCCATCGCAGCGCGCGCGTTGCCGGCATTGTCCACCGCCACGGTGATGGCGCCATTGCTGCGCAGGCGCACCCCGTTGACCAGATTGGCGAAGGCGACGGACTGGCGTTGCGAGGTCGAGAGCGATTCCTCGAAGGGGTTGCCCACGACGTCGCACTTGCCCATCGGCGTCGCCGCCGGCGCCGGCGTATAGCCATCGTTGGGGGCGCCAGCCAGGCAGAAATTGCCGGCAAAACTCGTGATGCGCACCGTGCCCCGGAAGCCCTGCGCCTCGAGCTTGCCGAGCATTTCGCGCAGCACGTCCAGGCGCGAGCGGTCCAGCGCCACCTCGCCATAGGGAACGGGCTCGGTGCGGACGGTCGAGGCGGTTCCCGAAGCCCCCGCCACCGGCGCGCCGAGGCCGGCGGAGGCCAGCGGCGCCGCGGCGCTCAAGGAACTGCTCATTTCCTTGAGCGAATCGGTCAGGTCCTGCTGGCTGCGCTTGAGTTCGGCATTCGAGGCTGTCAATGCCGCGACCTGTTGCTGCACGGCGCTCAAGTCGTTGCGCCCCATGATCCACAGCGAAGCGAAGACGACCGCGGCGATGCCCGCGGCGGCCAGGCCCGCGAGCCACGGCCAGTTGGGCGAGAGGCCTTGCGCGGTCGCGGCCGGCTGCTCCAGCGGCACGGGTGCCGGAGCCGGCACGAGATCCCGCACATCGCTGATGATGCGTGTGGCGAAGCTGTCTAGGCTGGCGACGACGAAACGCCGCAGGTCCACGCCTTGGTCCTTGATGGACTGTTCGAGGCGGCGACCCCAATCCACCGCGGGCGCCGTGCTCTCCGGGCGCACGGGATCCGGAAGCTTGGCCACGCCGGAGGCGGGATCGATTTCCACCGGCTCCAGCGCCGGCGCGGACCAATCGCGGCGGTCGGGCAGGAGCTTCAATTCGTACAGAACTTTCGACACATCGACCGGTCGCACCTGCTTGGGCAACACACCCATCGCGCCCAGGGCCCGCGCCTGGCCGACATAAAGTTCTCCCTCCTGCGAGGTGTACATCATGATGGGAATGGTGGCGGTCTGCGGATTTCCCTTGATCGCCTGCACGGCCTGCAGGCCATCCATGCCGGGCATCAGATGATCCATGAAAATGGCATCGGGACGATGTTGCTGCAGGTACTGGATGGCGGCTTCCGCGGATTCCGACATGTCCACTTCGATGTCGTACTTTTCGAGCATCCGGCTCAGGATGATGCGTGCGGACTTGGAATCATCGACGATCAACGCACGTTTGCGGGCCATGGCTGTCATTGTAACGTACTCTCGAGCGGCGCTAGGTTGAACGGGCGGGCACCGGTAATATTAAAGACGCATGAATAACGAATCTGCCTTGCAACGATTCCGGCCAGTCCTGATCCTGGCGGCGCTTTATATCGCATTTGGCTTGTGCCTGCGAGTTGCGCTGTGGTGGGTGTTCGGTCGCGGCGAAGACGTGACGGCCGCCGCGCTCGGCTGGCTGATTCCGGCTGGCCTCGTCGCCGATGCCGTCGAAGCGCTGTATCTGCTGCTGCCATTTTCGCTTTACATCTTCTTGTTGCCCGATCGCTGGTACCGGTCCCACATCAATCGCTGGCTGATCCTTGGCATGAGCGCCGTGACCATCTTCGGCCTGTTGTACCTGCTGCCCACGGAATATTACTTCTTCGAGGAGTTCGACGCCCGCTTCAACCTCGTGGCCGTCAACTACCTCATGTACCCCACCGAGGTCTTCACCGACATCTGGGAAGCCTATCCGGTGATGAAGTTCGTCGCCATCGCCGCGATCCTAGCGCTGATCCTGACGGTCGTCGTACGTCGCCAGTTGGCGACGGGGTTCACGCAACCGGTGGACATCCGCCGCCGCGCGCGGCCGTTCCTGGCGCACGTGCTGCTGCTGGCGGTGGCCATCGCCTTCTTCCCGAGCAACTTCCTCGCCCGCTCCTCCAATCGCCTCGCGAACGAGATCGCGCAGAACGGGCATTCATCCTTCTTCCGCGCCTTACGCACCTCGGAACTCGACTACGACGCGTATTACCGTACGCGCGATCCGCAGCAGAATTTCCAGCGGCTGGTGCGCCAGCTGGGCACGGGAGGCGGGCAATTCACGCGGCTGGCCGAAGGGCGCCTGGATCGCTCCTTCCCCGCAAACCCGGCGGGCCTGGGCAAGCTCAACGTCGTCATCGTCATGAACGAATCCTTCGGCGCGGAATTCAGCAAGCTCTACGGCAACGAGCGCGACCTGATGCCCAATTTCGACCGCTATGCGCAGCAGGGCATCTGGTTTGCGAATGCCTATTCCTCCGGCACGCGCACGGTGCGGGGCCTGGAGGCCATCACCAGTTCCTTCCCTCCCACGCCCAGTGAATCCATCGTGCGCCGGCCGGGCAACGACAATGTGGCCACGCTCGGCAAGGTGCTGCGCCAGGCCGGCTATCACACCTCGTTCCTGTACGGCGGCTACGGCTATTTCGACAACATGAACGCCTTCTTCAGCGCCAACGGCTACGAGATCCTCGACCGCGAGAGCATCAAGAAGATCCGTTTCGAGAACATCTGGGGCGTGAGCGATGAGGACCTCTTCGACCGCGCGCTGGAGCACTTCGATGACCTGGCAGCCAAGGGACAGCCCTTCCTCGGCCAGATCATGACCACCTCCAACCACAAGCCCTTCACCTTCCGCGCGGGGGTACCCGGGGTGCCGCCGGAGGGCGGGGGCCGCGCGGCGGGCGTGCGCTACGCCGACTTCGCGGTGGGCTATTTCCTGGAACAGGCGCAGAAACACTCCTGGTTCAAGGACACGGTGTTCGTGGTGGTGGCCGATCACGGCGCGCGCGTGTACGGCAAGGTGGAAATTCCACTCAAGACCTACGAGATCCCCTTCATGATCTGGTCGCCGGCGCACATCAAGCCCCAGCGGGTGGACGTGCTGACGGGCCAGATCGACATCGCGCCGACGCTCCTGGGACTCCTGGGAATTCCGTATACGGCGCCCTTCTTCGGCCAGAACGTGCTCGCGCCGGATCCCGGACCCCGCATCGCGTTGTTCAACCACAACCATGACATCGCGCTGTATCGGGACGGCAAGATGGTGGTGCTGGGGCTGCAGAAGAAGTCCACCACCTACGCCTACGACAAGGCCAACAACACGTTCACGCTCCTGCCCCGCGATGCCGAGCTCGAGGACCTGGCCATCGCCTATTACCAGACGGCCTTCGAGATGTTCCGCAACCACCGCTACGAGTAGCGGCGCGCAGCGCATGCGACTCGCTGCCGGCCTCTGCATTGCGACGCTGCTGTGCGCACGCGGCGATGCCGTGGAGCAGGTGGAGCTGCAGGTCGCGCAATGGCGGCAGGCGGGCATCACGGCCCGCGGCATCGAGGTCAGTTGGAAGCTGTCCGATACGCCGGGACCGGCGGCCGTGGTGCGCATCGAGGAGATCCGGTTGCCGCAGGCGGGCGCGTTCCGCCACGTCATCATCGAATGCGCCCGGCCCATCGCCCGGGATTTCATCTATCGCTGCGATGACGCCCGCATCAGCGCCGGCTCGCAGCTCCTCGGCCCGCAGAAGATCGCTGCATCGGTCAGCTGGAACCAGCGCAGCCACGAGCTGACCTTCCACGCAACCGGCGTGAACCTCGCGAATGGCAAGCTCGCCGTCCAGGGGAGCTGGTCCCCGCATCGATGGGCAGCGACCATCGACGCTTCCGGACTCGCGCTGGCATCGGTGCGCAAGCTCCTGGCTGCGCAGCTGCCGCCGCTGCCCGGTTGGAGCATCGAGGGGAACGTCGCGAGCATCCACGCCAGGGCGAGCGGCGCGCAGGATGTGGGCCGCCTCGAGGCCACGGTGGACATCGGCAATCTCGCCATCGGCAATGCCGACGGCAGCATCGCCACCGATCAGCTCGCCGCGAAATGGCGGCTGCAGGCGGTGCGCCTGCCCAAGGCATGGAGCATCGATGCCGAGCTGTCCTCCTCCCAGGGCGAGGCGCTCGCCGGGCGCTGGTATTGGAACTTCACGCAACAACCGCTGGCATCGAGCTGGCGCGGCGCGTGGCGCGACGATGGTGTGCTCGTCCTGGATTCCTCACATTGGAAGCTCGGCACCTTCCTGAGCGCTGCCGCGGTGGGCGAACTCGCGCCGGCCGGCACGACCCTGCTGCGCACCCTGGACCTCTCCCTGGAATCGCTGGATGCCGCCTCGCTTCCTCCGCAGACGCGCGATGGCTTGCTCGCCGGCAGCCCGGTGGCGCAATTGCAGGGCAGCGGTAAGCTGAGCGGCCGCGTGCAGATCGAGAACGATGCACCCACCTTGGCCGACCTGACCCTCGAGGGCATCACCCTCAACGACACGAGCGCGAGACTCGGTGTCGATGGCCTGTCGGGCAAGGTGCGCTGGCACAGCCTGGAGCGGCGCAAGCAGGTGCTGGCGGAGGACGGCGCCGATACCCGGTCCGAGCTGAGCTGGCGCGCCGGGCAGCTGTACGGCGTGGGGATCGGCGCCGCCGCCCTGCGCTTCACCACCGCCAGCAGCGATTGGCGCCTGACCGAGGCCACGCGCATCCCCATCCTGGATGGAGCGCTGGCGGTGCGAGTGCTGCAATTGCGCCGCATCGGCGATCCCGCGATGTCGATCCGCTTCGACGCCAGCATCGACCCGATCGGCCTTGCGCCATTGAGCAAGGCCTTCGGCTGGCCGGAATTCGCGGGTACGCTGTCGGGCCGCATTCCCGACCTCACGCTCGATGCCGGTGTGCTGACGCTCGGCGGTGCGCTGCAGGCCGCGGTGTTCAACGGCAACCTGACGGTGAAGGACCTGCAACTCAGCGATGCCCTGGGCACACGGCCCCGGCTCACGGCGAACGTCGGCTTCACGCGCCTGGACCTGGCAGCGATCACCAGCGCATTCTCCGTGGGCCGCATCACCGGCCGCATCGACGGGCGGATCGAGGGGCTGGAATTGGTGGGCTGGGAGCCCATCGCATTCGATGCGCATTTGTATTCGACCCCGGGCGATCGCAGCCGCCGCCGCATCAGCCAGCGCGCGGTGCAGAACATTTCCAGCATCGGCGGGGGCGGCGGCGCGGCGGCGGCCCTGCAGCGCAGCGCCCTGCGCTTCTTCAACGAATTCAACTACGCCAAGCTCGGCATTTCCTGCCGTCTGCAGAACGACGTGTGCGACATGGATGGCGTGGAGGAACATCCGCCCGGCTACTACCTGGTGAAGGGCTGGGGGCTGCCGCGCATCGACGTCATCGGCAACTCGCGCCGCGTCGACTGGCAAAGGCTGGTGACCACGCTGAAGGAACTGCCGGAATCGAAAGCCTCCATCGGCGAGTCCCCTTGACTAACCCTCCCGACCCGTTCAGCGTTCATTCATCCGTGGGCTGTCATCGTAGGCTCGCGGTGTTGCGGCATCTTCGAAGGAGCACCCCATGAGAAAAATCGTCCTGTTTCCCTGCGTCGCGCTGGCCGTGCTGGTCGCCGCCTGCGTCACCATCAACGTATATTTCCCCGCCGCCGCCGCCGAGAAGGCCGCCGACCGCATCATCGGCGATGTCATCGGCAAGGCGGCCGGCGCTTCGAACGAGAGCAAAGACTCCCCCACCGGGGCCTTGGATTGGCGCGATCAACACCGCGTGCGGCCGGGCGGCGCGAGCCTCGTGCTGGTCGCCGGGCTGGATCGCGTGTTGAGCGTGCTGGTGCCGGCAGCGCAGGCCGCATCACCTGACCTCGACGTCTCCTCGGCCGCCATCCGCCAGATCACCGATGCGATGAAGGCGCGGCATGCGCAGCTCGCCAAGTACTATGACTCGGGCGCCATCGGCTACACCGCCAACGGCCTCATCGACGTGCGCGATGCCAACGGCATTGCGCTGGCGGAACGCAACTCCGTGCGCAAGTCCGTGGCGGATGAGAACCGCGACCGCTCGGCGCTGTACGCGGAAATCGCCAAGGCCAATGGACATCCGGAGTGGGAGGCGGACATTCGCGCCACGTTCGCCAAGCGCTGGGTGGCGAACGCCAAGCCGGGGTGGTACTACAACGATGGCAGCGGGTGGAAGCAGAAATAGCCGCCCGCCGAATCTGAAAAGCGGCCGCGTGCCGGCGGGTTCCCGCCGGCACGCGCTTCAATCATCAGGCCGGCTTTTCTTCCTTGTTCTGCTGGATCCACAGCAGTGCCGCTTCCACATCCTGCAGATCAGCGGCGGTGAAACCTTCCAGGCGCACGGTGGTGGACTCCGCCTTGCGGCGGTTCAGTTCGTCATTGGCGGTCTTGTAGACCCACACCAGCCCGCGCCGCACCTTGGAGGTGAATTTCTGTTGCTTGTCTTCGGTCATGTCGGCTCCTTAACGTTTAACGGCGGCCGGCGGCTCGCGCCCCACGACCGATTCCAATGCCTGTCCATACGCATCGAGCACGCCGGCGATGACGGCCATGTATTGATTGGCCTCGTCCCAGCGATACTCTTCGATCGCCTCACGCACCCCGGGCAGGGTCTTCACGCCATAGCCGGTATGGAATCCGGGTGCATAGATCATATGCACGAACCACGGGCGGCCCGGCAAACCGCGCGGGTCGGTCAACTGCGCCTCTAGACGGGTGAGCTGCGCATTCAAGCGCGCCCGTCGTGCCTGGGATTGTGAATCCCCGGCATTCAAAAGTCGATCATATTGCGCATCGAAGGCGCGCGCACGCGCGCTCAGCCGCTCGACGGCGGCATCCAGCTTCGCCAGTCCCAACGCGGGCGGCGCGGCCGCAACAGCCGGCGCGCCGCGCTTCTCGCGCGGATCTGCGCCTATCTTGAAGGCATCGTCCTTGACAAGCGCCTGCTGCCACTCCGCGGCGGTGCGCTGCGTGTCGACCAGGCGATGCAATTCTTGCAAATAGCCGGACACGGATTGCGCGAAATCCTGAGCCCGTATCGGCAGAAGTGGCGCCTGCGCCGCGCGCAGCACCAGGCGCCCGGCCACCTTGGCGGTGGCCACACCGTACTCGAAGCTGGGATCGACGAATCTGCTGAAATGATCGAAGGAATCGTAGGCGGAGTGGTACACCCCGTATTGTTCCTCGCCGGAAAATTCCACGTTCAACGAGGCGATGCCCAGGTGCTGCAGGAACGGCGTGTAGTCCGAACCCGACCCCATCGCACCTAATGGCAGCAGGTCACCGGTGGTTGGTTTCGCTGCATTGGATTCGTACGCCTTCACCTGCTCCGCCGCATGGGCGCGGCGCACCAGGTCGACACCGGTCGCCGGGTCCTGCACGGCGGAGGCCGCTTCACTGACGAACTGCCGCAGTCCCTGGCTGCCCTCGGCGGAGAAGATGCCGCGTGTGCTCATGTCGGTGTTGATGTACAGGGCCGCCTTCTCGCGCAATTCCCCGGCGTGCGCCTCCACCCATTCGGTGGAGCCCAACAGGCCCGCTTCCTCGCCGTCCCAACTCGCGTACACCAGCGTGCGCCGCGGCTTCCATCCGGCCTTGGCCAACGCACCCAGCGCCTTCGCCTCCGCCAGCCACGCCACATGTCCCGACAAAGGATCTGAAGCGCCGAACACCCAGCCATCGCGATGATTGCCGCGCAAGATCCATTGGTCCGGCGCTTCGTGCCCGCGCATCCGGCCGATGACGTCGTAAAGCGTCTTCTGGCTCCAATCCGATTCCACCACCATGTGCACCCTCGCAGGCCCCGGCCCGAGGTGATAGGTGAGCGGCAGGCCGCCGCGCCACGCCGCAGGCGCCAACGGCCCGTCGATTGCCGCGAGCAGCGGCTGCGCATCCGCGTAGGACATCGGCAGCACCGGAATCTTGAGAATGGTCTTGGCATCCGCGATGGAAATACGCCGCGTCTTGGGTGTGGAGCCCTCGCCCGGCGTGAGCGGATCACCGGATTGGATCACCATGTCCTGCACCGAGCCGCGCTGCACGGCGTCGGCGGGTCGAAAGCCGCCCTTGGGATACACATCGCCGCTGTCGTACCCGTCATCGCGCGGATCGGAATAGATCAGGCAGCCCACCGCGCCGTGCTCGTACGCCAGCTTGGGCTTGAGGCCGCGCCAGCCCGCACCATAGCGTGCGATGACGATCTTGCCGCGCACGCTGATGCCACGGCGGTCCAGCTCGAGATAGTCCGCAGGCATGCCGTAGTTGACGTACACCAGCTCCGCGGTGACATCGCCGTCGGCGCCATAGACGTTGTACGGCGGCAATTGCTGCTGCCACTGGAGCGACGCGGCATCCTCGGTCAGCGGCGGCTCGCGCAGCTTGGCCTGGTAATGGGCGGGCGCGAGCAGTTCCACCGCCACCCGCTTGGGTGTGGGATACAGCACCGAGAATTCCTCGATCTCGGCCTGCCAGCCCCAGGCCCGCAGGCGGTCGCGCACGAATTCGGCGTTCTGCTTGTCGTGCGGGCTGCCGATGTGATTCGGCGCGGCCGCCATCGTCTTCATCCACTCGCGCAGGTCGGCCGCGGACAATTGCGCATCGAAGTCATGCTCGAGGCGCAGCTGTGCGGAAGCGCCGGCGGCATCGAAGCCGGTGAGATGCGCGGCAGCGCCGGACTCGGCGCCCACGGCAACTTCGCCGCCGACACCGGCGGCAATCAATCCCAACAGACAGGCCAGCACGCGGCTGCCGCCGCGCCGTAGATCGATCTTCATGGTCGCTCCTGGTTCAATCGCGGATGCCGCTGCCCCGGTTGAGCAGATACACGGCGAGGGAAAACATCACGGCGGCGGCGCCGATCATGATGCCGTAGGCCAATCGCAGGTCGACGTCGGTCGCGCCCAGGAAGCCATAGCGGAAGGCGCTGACCATGTACAGGATGGGATTGGCGTGCGAGGCGGCGCGCGCCCAATCGGGCAGCATGTTGATCGAGTAGAACACACCGCCGAGATAGGTGAGCGGCGTGAGCACGAAGGTTGGAAACCAGGAGATCTGGTCGAAGTTCTTGGCGAAGATGGCATTGATGAAGCCGCCCAACGCGAATACCACGCTGGTGAGCAGCACCGCCGAAAAGGTGGCAAAGAAATTGTGGATGGTGAGGTGCGTGAAGAACAGCGCCACCAGCGTCACCACGCTCCCCACCAGCAGCCCGCGCAGCACGCCGCCGCCGATGTAGCCGCTGATGATCAGCCAATTGGGGAGCGGAGAGACCAGCAATTCCTCGATGTGTTTGCCGAACTTGGCGCCGAAGAACGAAGACACCACGTTCGCATAGGAATTGGTGATCACCGTCATCATGATGAGCCCCGGCGCGATGTACTGCATGTAGTCGAACCCGCCCACGCTGCCGACGCGCCGGCCGATGAGGCTGCCGAAGATGATGAAATACAGGGTGGCGGTGACTGCAGGAGGGACCAGCGTCTGGCCCCAGATGCGCGCGATGCGGTTGAACTCGCGGATGATGATGGTCTGGAATCCTACCCACTCGGTGCGGGCGCGCGAGGGCGTGCTCATGTCAGGCCTCTGCGCTTCATGCACTCACCGGCGGCAGTTCGCGAGTCTTGGCATCGACCAGGCGGATGAACAACTCTTCCAGGCGGTTGACCTTGTTGCGCATGCTCGACACCACCAGACCGGCCTGCGAGAACAGCTCGAACAGCTGATTCAGGCTCTGCTCCTTGGTGAGCTCCACTTCCAGCGTATGATCATCGACGAGGTTGAGCGCAAATCCGGGCAGCACCGGCGCGGCTGCCACCGGCACGCGCAGGTTGAAGACGAAGGTCTCGGTCTGCAGCTTGCGCAGCACGTTGGCCATGGTGTCGCGTTCGATGATGCGCCCGCCGTCGATGATGGCGATCTGGCGGCACAGGTTCTCGGCCTCTTCGAGGTAATGCGTCGTGAGAATGATGGTGGTGCCGCTGTCGTTGATCTCGCGCAGGAACACCCACATGCTGCGGCGGATTTCGATGTCGACGCCCGCCGTGGGCTCATCGAGGATCAGAAGGCGCGGCTCGTGCATGAGCGCGCGCGCGATCATCAGGCGCCGCTTCATGCCGCCGGAGAGCGAGCGCGCGATGGAATTGCGCTTCTCCCACAACTGCAGCTGCTTCAGGTACTTTTCCGCGCGCCGCTTGGCTTCGGCACGAGCAATTCCGTAGAAGCCCGCCTGATTGACCACGATGGTCATGCAGGTCTCGAACATGTTGAAGTTGATTTCCTGCGGCACGAGGCCGATGCAGGACTTCGCCACCTCCAGCTCGCGGTCGATGTCGTGCCCGAACACCTGCACGCTGCCGCCGGTCTTGTTGACGAGCGAGGTCACGATGCCGATGGCGGTGGTCTTGCCGGCGCCATTGGGACCCAAGAGCGCGAAAAATTCGCCTTCCGGGACCTCGAGGTCGATGCCCTTCAGGGCTTGGACGCCGTTCTTGTATGTCTTGGTGAGATTCTTCAGGACCAGGGCGGGATTCATCGCCGATTAGCCTAACGCTTGCCGTGCGTTACGGCAATGTTCGAGCATCTTCAGATTCTTCACGGCCTTTAAGAAAACTTTCAGGCGCGGGTGGCTGCCGCGGGGGAAAAAATGCTTTCGCGAGCGGCTCCCTTTGGATTGATCAAGGAGATTCGTGGGGTCGGCGCGGCCGTGCCATGGTCGTCGTCCGGCAGAATTGCGAATGCTCCGCCTTCGCCGAGCACCTATGGTATTCAAAGCCGCGCCTTGCGACTTCGATATCCATGACACGGAGAGCCGGGCTTCGAAAGGCATTCGACCCTTCAAGCGCGGGCCGCCCGCCGCACGCAAATGAATTTCCCGGGACGGACATCGCGACACGCTCAGGAAGAAATCCGAACCGCCGCAGCGACCTGAAAGCCGAACAACTGCGCCTTGCGAAACGCCGGCGATCCCGGCTGCGCCGCGGTGAGTGGATGCCAGAAGGAAAGGCAGTTCGGCCAACGCAGGCCCAGGTGATGCCGGTGCGTGTACATGAGGCCGGGGAGCCGGTCGAGCGTGACCTTGGCCAGGGCGCGCGCGATGTGTTCGGACATGCCGAGGATGAGCGGCGCGGAAAGCGGCTGGGTCTGCGCCAGGTGCCAGGCGTAGAACAGCGCGAGCTGCAGGAATTCCGCGCTGCGCGAGTATGACCCCGGCACATCTTCGACACGCCATTGGGACAGCGACTGCAGGGCCGCCTCCCACAGCGGGTCATCGAAGAACCGGATATCGAACAACGCGTACGGGCTTTGGGCCAGTGCATCGCACCGTGCCCCGCCCAGGCAGAGCAAGCGGCTGCGCAGGGCGGATGGCACCGGCAGGCTCCATTCCTCCTGCGCGCCGCCCTCGGCGCACACCAGATCCAGGAAGCGGCGATTGAGCTGGCCCAGCGAACGTAAGGCGGGCGCCGACAGCAAGGCCTCCCGGCCCGGGTTGATGAACATGGCTTCCTGCACGGTGAAGGTCCTCCTGAACGGTGAATCGATGCAAACAGGCGAGTAAATCGGGCAATAGATGCTCTACTATGCTTTTTAAACTTTGTGAACAAAAACTGTCAAATTCTTTGGAGGGGCATTCATGCGCATTTCCGATGACCGCTACACCCGCGACCGCCAGAACCTGGAAATCGCCGTTCGCCTGATCCGGCACGAGGCGCGCACGCTCACCATCCGCCAATGGACCGGGCTGTCGGATGACCGCATCCGCAAGCTGTACCGCACCTACGTGGCCACGCAGGGGGCACGCGTGCTGCGCCATCGCGGCAAGTCCCCGCGCCAGACCGCCTACTTCTTCCGCAACCCCGACCGGCATTTCCAGGCGGCGCAGCTTGCCAGTTTCTACGTCATGCTGGGATTGCTGCGCTTCTCGGCACTGGGCATCGAAGCGCGCTGCGAGCCGCGCTCGCTCGCCGCCTGCCTGTTGTTGTGCCAGGCCTATGAAACCTACGTCGAGTTGCATGCCGCGGCGGAACGGCTGTCCTTCGAGCACGCCTGGTTCCTGTTGTTGGCCCTGGCGCGGCGCCGTGAGATCGGCTTGTCGCCCTGCCCGCGCTGCGGCGGGGTAAAGCTCAAGGACCTCCTGTCCCGCCGCGGCGCATCTTGCAACCGTTGCGAGCAGGGGAACCTGGAATTGCCGTTCGGGGACCCGGCCGATCAAACCGCCGGCGGGGCGGATTCCCCCGGGCCACCCCCTCCCTAGCGCCGCTGGGGAGCGGCCGCGGGGGACTGCTAGAATCCTGGGGATGCACCGAAGAAATGTGTTTGCCGGTCCGTACCTGGACCGGGTGGCTCATTTGCGGCACGACACCGACTGGCTGGCGGCCGCCCTGGCCGATGAACGCAGCCGCGCCATCCCTGTGTGGAACTCCCGGAGCCTGGTCGAGGAGCCAACTGGCGAACTGATCGCTGCGCCCGCCCCGGGCGCGGGCGCCCTGGCGAGAGCCGCCTTCGTCCCGCCCGCGCTGCTGGGCTCGCCGGCGCGGCCCGAGCAGTTCATTTTCCTCGGCAGCCGCGGCGATGCGCATTACTTCGCCTTCGAGGTCGACGCGCTCGAACCCCCGGAGCTGCACCCGACCGCCCGCTTCCAGGACCTGCGCATGATTTCCTCGCGCCTGGATGCGGATGAAGCCGGGCTTCTCGCTTACGCCCGCGCCATGGTGTCCTGGCGCCGGACCCACCGCTTCTGCGGCAAATGCGGCGCGGGAACCGCGCCCGACAAGGGCGGTCATGTACTGAAGTGCACCAACCCCACCTGCGGCCATGAAACCTTCCCGCGCCTCGACCCCGCCATCATCGTGCTGGTAAGCGATGGCGAGCACGCGCTGCTCGGCCGCCAGGCGTCCTGGCCGGCCAACCGCTATTCCACCATCGCGGGATTCGTGGAGCCCGGGGAGTCGCTCGAGGACGCCGTCGCACGCGAAGTCGCCGAGGAAACCGGCGTGGAGGTGCAGGGCGTGCAATACCACTCCTCGCAACCCTGGCCTTTCCCTTCCTCGCTGATGCTCGGGTTCCTGGCACAGGCGCGCACGCGCGAGATCGTGCTGCGCGACCAGGAACTGGAGGACGCCCGCTGGTTCAGCCGCGCGGACATCCTCGCCGGCCACCCATTGCTGCCACCACAACAATCCATCTCATTCAGCTTGATCGAACACTGGTTCGATGCTGCCGGCGGACGGCGGCTGCGCGACTTCGGCGGTAGCAGTCCGTGGCCCGCGCCGCGCTGAAGAGCACGTTCCTGGCATTGCTGGCCTGCGCCACTGGTTTGCTCAGCCACCAGGCGGCCGCCGATATCAGCATCGAGGTCACCGGCATCGACGGCGACATGAAGCGCAACGTGCTCACGTTCCTGAGCCTGCAGCGCTATGCCGCGCGCGACGACCTGGAAGCCGACACCGTCGACCGCATCAGCCAGCGCGCCCCCTCCGAGGTGCGCTCGGCGCTGCGGCCCTTCGGCTACTACGATCCCAAGGTGACTTCCACGCTGAGCCGCGAGGGCAACCGCTGGCGCGCCCGCATCGAGGTAGACCCGGGCGCACCGGTGATCGTCAAGCAGGTGGACCTGCAGATCACCGGACCGGGCGAAAACGACCGCATCTTCAAGGCAGCGCTGGCGCGCTCCACCCTGAAGGTCGGCCAGCAGCTCAACCACGCCGACTACGAACGGGTGAAGGGCGACCTGGAGCGCAGCGCAGCCGCCTTCGGCTACCTGGACGCGAAACTCGAGCGGCATGAATTGATCGTCGATCCGAAGGGCTTGGGGGCCAGCGCACACCTGCTGCTGGATACCGGCCAGCGCTACCGCTTCGGGGCGACCACCATCAAGCAGGATGTGATCGACGATGGGCTGATGCGCAAGTACCTGCGTTACCAGGAGGGCCAGTACTACGACACGACCTCGTTGTTGCGCACCCAGTTCTCGCTGGACGACAGCCAGTATTTTTCCAGCATCGAAGTGCTGCCGCGTGCGCGCAACGGCGAGACGCTGACGGTGCCGGTGGACATCCAGGGCACTGCCAACCGCCGCAACCGCTACAGCATCGGCGCCGGCTACGGCACCGATACCAAGTTCCGCGGCACGCTGGCCTGGGACGACCGGCTGGTCAACCGCCATGGACATCGCGCGCACCTGGAAATCAAGGCCTCGGCCATCACCCAGGAGCTGGACGCGAACTACATCATCCCGGTGGGCGATCCGGCACTGGAGAAATTCAGCGTCGAGTCCACCTATGGCCGCAGCACGCGCGGCGACATCACCACCACCGGCCTCGTGGTCAAGCCGGGACTGACCCAGGTGCGGGGCAACTGGCAGCGCGTATTCTTCGTGCAGGTGAACCGCACCATCAGCCGCACCGACTTCACACGCACGTCCGATTTCTCGCTGATCCCCGGCATCAGCTACGCATCCATCCCGCCCGGCATCTTCGGACAGCCGGTGGCGGGACGCGGGTTGTACGTGGAACTGTCCGGCTCGCATGCCGCGCTCGGCTCGAATTCCAACTTCCTGCGCTTCTTCATCCAGGACGATCAGCGCTTCGACTTGTCGAAGAAATGGCATCTGCTGCTGCGCGGCCAGCTGGGCGTCAGCCTGGTGTCGGAGTTCTCGGAACTGCCGGCGTTCGAGCGCTTTTTCGCCGGCGGCGACCGCAGCGTGCGCGGCTTCGCGCTCAATGACCTGAGTCCGGTGGACGCGAATGGCCAGAAAGTGGGCGGCCGCGACCTGCTGGTCGGGAGCGTGGAAATCGAACGCGACCTGCCGCGCAACTTCGCGGTGGCGGCCTTCTTCGACGCCGGCAATGCCATGAACTCCTTCGGCACGCCGTTGGAATATTCCGCCGGCCTCGGTGTGCGCTTCAAGCTGCCCGCGGTGAGCATCGGCGTGGACGTGGCCCAGGCCCTGTCGCGCACCGACCTGGGTCCGCGGCTGCACCTGAACATCCAGCCGGTGTTCTAGATGAAACGCAGGATCATCATCGTCACCGCCGCCGTGCTCGCCGTGTTGGTGGCGCTGCCCGTGGCCGGCGTATATTGGGTGCTGTACACCGACAGCGGCCTGCGCTTTGCCCTGGCGCAGCTCGATCACCTGAAGAACATCGTGCGCATCCGGGTCGACGGCGTCCACGGCAACCTGGCGGGCGGCGTGCTGATCGAGCACGTCGAGGTGGAACAGGAGCTGGTGCTGATCAAGGTCGACAAGTTGTCGTTCACGATCGTGCCGCGCGCGCTGCTGCTGCAGACCTTGGAGGTGCAATCACCGCACATCGCGGCGGCCAGCGTGCAGATCCGTCACCGCCAGCATCCGCCCACCAGCAAGACGCCGCTGAAGTTCCTGCCCTCCTTCCTGCGCATCTCGGCGCGCGCAGCGACTCTCGATCAGGCGCTGGTGGTGCTGGCCAATCAACACCGGATCGACGCGCATGCACTGCGCGGCAGCCTGCTGCTGACCAGCCACCACCTGACCCTGACGCAGGCCTTCGCGCACGGCGGGTTTTTCACGGCTGCCGGCCGTTTCGAACTTGCCGCGGCCGATCCGATCGGGCTGGGCGCGGACCTGCAATGGACGCTGGAATTCGCCGACCGGCCTGCCTGGCGTGGCCAGCTGCGCGCCCAGGGCGATTTGAACGACCTGCAGGTGAGCGGCCAGCAGGTGTTTCCCATCAACGCCAGCGTCGAGGGACATGCGCTGACCCTGACGCAGGCGGCGCATTGGCAGGCGCGCGTCACCAGCCGCTTCATCGACTTCACCGCCTTGAACCCGTCCGCGAAGATCGCGGCGGCGGACATCGCGCTGGAGGTCAGCGGGGATCTGCAGGGCATGCAGACCACCGGAACCCTGCGGCCCACCACCCTGCCCACCGGCGTGCTGCGCGTCAGCGCGCGCGGACCCTACCCCACGCGGCATGTGCAACTCGATGAGGTGCGCATCGAGGGCGGCCACGGCGTGCGCGCCCAGGCCACCGCGACCCTGGATTTCATCGAGGGTGGTCCGGCCTTGCAGGTGCGGGGCACGGTCAGCGATTTCCGCTGGCCCATCGACGGCGAACCGGTGGTGTTTGCCAAGGCCGGCGCATTCACCCTGGAGGGTCCGCACCTGCCCTACCGTTTCACGGCCCAGGGCGCGGTGACCGTTCCGCGCCTGCCTCCATTCGGCGCGACGGCGGCGGGACTGCTGCACGCCGATCATCTGGAACTGGAAAAGGGTGATGCCGGCTGGCTGGGCGGGCGCATCGGGGCCGGCGGCACGCTGAGTTGGACGGGCCGCAATGCCTGGAGCTTTGCGGTCAAGGGCGAGCACCTGGACCCCGGCAGGCTGGCGCCGGGCTGGCCCGGGAAGATCGGATTCGCCGCCCAGGTGAACGGCGCAGGCTTGAATGCGGCGGCCGATCTGGATGTGAACCTGCAGCGCGCCGCCGGTACCTTGCGCGGCGAGCCATTCAATGCCCGGGGCCGAGTCCAACGCCGCGGCAACAGCCTCCATTTCGAACACCTCAGCGCGCGGCTCGCCGATGCACATGCCGAGGTCGATGGCACCTTCGGCAATCCGCGCGACATCCGCCTGGATCTCGACGCGCCGCATCTGGGCCGCGTGGTGCCTGGGCTCGAGGGCGGCATCAGCGTCAAGGGACGGTTGTCCGGGCCGCCGGCCACGGCGCGCCTGAATGGCACGCTGATCGGCCATGACCTGGTGTTCGCGGCATTGAAGGCGGACGACGTTTACGCCGGCGCCGATATCGACCTGTCCGACAAGCGCGGCTCGCATTTCGACCTGCGGGCGAAGAACGTCTCGCTCATGGAGCGGAGCTTCGGCACCGTCAACGCGCTGCTGGATGGCCGCGCTTCGGATCATCAATTCACGCTGGATGCCGGCGGTGGCCTGATCGACGTACACACGACGGTCAATGGCTTCTACGATCCAAAGGGATGGCAGGGCAACATCACGGCGCTGACGCTGCACAAGAAGGATGACGTGAATGTGCAGCTGGAGGCGCCGGCGGCCCTGCAGGTGGCGCGGGATCGCGCGCAATTGGCGCCGCTGTGCCTGGTGGGCAGCAACGAGCGCGTGTGCGCGCAGGGCGATTGGCTGCGCAATGGCCCCTTCAACCTCAAGGCCGATGGCAAGGGCATCCCGCTGCGCGCCTTCGGGGCGAACCTGCCCACCAAACCGCAATACCAGGGCATGCTCGCCTTCGATGCCGAAGCGCACGGCCGTTCGATGGACGATGTGACCGGGCATATATCGGCGGACCTGGCCGAGGGCAATCTGCGCTACAAGCTGCCGAGCGGCCGTGATGACGAAGTGCACCTGGGCAGCGGCCATGGCGAGATCATCGCCACGCCCGCCAGCATCAACGCCAAGCTCCACCTGGCCGCCACCAAACAGAGCTTCCTCGACGTGCAGCTCGCGGGCGCGCGCACCGCCGCACAGAATCCGCTGCAGACGCCGATCACCGGAGAGATCCACACGCAAGCGCACGAGCTCGGCTTCCTGTCGCTGCTGGTGAACCAGATCGACCGCTCCTCCGGCGAGTTGAATGCGGACTTCTACGTCAGCGGCACGCTCACGTCCCCGCGGCTCGACGGCGCCGTCCGGCTGCAGAAGGGCGAGCTGGACATCTATCAGGTCAATCTGCTGATGCGTTCGATCAACGCACGCATCGACATCGCGGGGACCGAGCTGGCGATGGCCGGCAGCGCGCAGATCGGCGCCGGCAAGGCCAGCATCGCCGGCGAACTGGCCTGGCACGACCGCAAGCCGGTGGGAGAGATCAAACTCACCGGCGAGAAGCTGATGCTGGTGAACATCCCCGAAGTGCGCGCCGATGCATCGCCCGACCTCACCTTCAAGATCGACGGCCGGCGTATCGACGTGGGCGGCACCGTGACCATTCCCTACGCGCGCATCAAGCCGGCCGATCTCACCGGCGCACAGCTGGCATCCGGCGATGAGATCATCCTGGGCGAGGAACCGGGCTCGGAAGACACTCGCCTGCAGGTGTACACCGATGTGAAGCTGGTGCTGGGACCCGACGTGACCGTCGACACCTATGGCCTGACCGGACGCCTCACCGGCAGCGTCTCCGCCAGCAGCGATCCCAGCGGCACGGCGCGCGGCTCAGGCGAATTGAAGATCGAGGAAGGCAAGTACGCCGCCTACGGGCGACTGCTCGACATCGAACGCGGGCGGCTGATCTTCAACGGCGGCCTGGTGAGCGATCCGGCCGTGGATCTGCGCGCGCAGAAGGTATTCCCCGACGTCACTGCGGGCGTCAACGTGCGCGGCCAGCTGCGCAGTCCGCAGATCAGCTTCTTTTCCAATCCCTCGCTCCCGCAATCGCAGATCGTCTCGGTGCTGGTGGCCGGCGGCACCATCGAGTCGCTGCAGAAGAGCGGCACGCAGCAGGTGGGCCAGGCCCGCAACGAATTGCTGGCGCAGGGAGGCGCCATCGTCGCGCAACAGCTGGGCGCGCGGCTGGGCGTGGAGGACGTGGGCCTGGAATCCGACACGTTCAACCAGACCTCGCTGGTGCTCGGCAAATTCCTGAATCCGCGCCTGTATGTGAGCTACGGCATCAGCCTCACCGAGTCGCTGAACACGGTAAAGCTCCGCTATACGCTGGATGATCATTGGACCATCAAGACCGAAGCCGGCGAGAACCGCAGCACCGACCTGGTGTTCACCATCGAGCGTTGAGAACCGGTCCGGTGATTCACCCCATGCGCGCGATAGGCTGACCTTTTCGCACCGGCTCTTCCGCGGCGACCCTGATGGACTGAATGCCGGACGCCGCGTTAAGCGACTGCGTACTCGACAGGGAGGAGCGGCGCCAGGACGGCGCCGCCACTCTCAATGCATCTAGAAATCGGTGGGGCTTTTGGCTTCGCCACCCACGGCATTGGCATCCGGCGTTACGGCCGGTGCCGGTGCGGGGGATTCGAACAGCGAACCGGTGACCGGCGCGGGCGCCGGCTTCGGTGCGGTATAGGCAGGCGCCACGGCCGGCTTCTTGGGGGCGGCGGCCTTGGCAGGCGCGACCTTCTTGGCTACGGCCTTCTTCGGTGCTGCCTTCCTGGCTGCAGCCTTTTTCTTTGGCGCGGACTTCTTCTTGGCGGCCTTTTTGACCGGCTTGGCAGCTTTCCGGGCGGCCTTTTTCTTGGCCTTGCGCGGGGCGGATTTGGCGGCAGCGCGCTTTGGCTTCTTCGCCTTGGACTTTTTGGCCTTCTTACCGGTCTTCGAACGAGCTTTCTTCGCCATTTCCTTTACCTCATGAAGTCCCGAACCCTTGCAGCGAGATTAGTCCTGAAAATGCCGTCTGTCACTAGCATCCGGTGCGGGAAAGTGCACCGACGAACGCGCGCTTCGCTGCTGGCGAGGCTTGCCTCATTTGCGTAACCTTGCGGCGAATGAATGCTCTGCAGGAAGTCTGGATCCGTCCCCGCAAGGTGTTCCGCGAGCTGGCAGGCACACCTGCCGGCGCCACGGATTACCTGCTGGCGGCCGCGCAGGGCGCGGCCAGCGCCATGGTGCTCGGGCGCATGCAGGGCTGGGGCCTGACCGAGGGAGTCGGCGACATCCTGTTCAAGGCGGTGGCCCAGGGCAGCGTCATGGGCATTGCCGCCATCTGGATCTATGCCTGGCTGTATGCCTGGCTTGGCCGGCATACCGGCGGCGTCGCCGGCAAGCCCCAGATCATCCACGTCCTGACCTACGGCAGCGTCCCGCTGGCAGCCATGCTGGCGATCTGGTGCCTGGCGGCTTTGATCCTCGGAAATCAAGCCTTTGTCGATCATCCCATCGGTGAACCCGACCTGTTCGTGACCCTGTTGATGGGCTTGCAGACGGCGGCCTACGTCCTGCTCGCCCTGTGGAGCACCATCCTGCAGGTCATGGGCCTGTCGGAAATGCATCAGGTACGCACCGGCGCAGCCTTCGGGACCTGGCTTCTGGGCCAGTTCGTGGTGGCATTGGCGCTGGCGGTGGTCGTGCTTCTGCTGGTGGGCGCGGGCCTGGGCGTTCCCAAGACTTAAGAAGCGCGTCAAGGCGCTTCGAACCACTTTTGCTACCCTTCGGCCATGGCCGTATCCTCAAGCCGCCCCGGCGGTTCACCCCCTTCCGGACCGCAGGCAGAGCTCGAGGCGCTGCTCGCCTCCCGCGCCGCCTTGATCGTCATCCAGAGCAAGGACGAGAACCGGGTGCTGGAATTGGTGCGGGCCGCGAGCCTCAAGGTCCACCGGCCGCGGGGCTGGGGCGTGTTCCAATGGAGCGTCACGGCCGGGCTGTCGCGCATGGACGTGGACCTGGGCGGGTCGCAGAAGCACCTGAGCGACCCGCAGGAATTGCTCAAGCACATCAAGGCGACACCGATCGCCGGCATCTACGTGCTGCTGGACTTCCACCCCTACCTGGACAATCCGGTGATCGTGCGTCTGCTCAAGGACATCGTACTGGGATACGACGCGCTGGCACGCACCCTGGTACTGGTATCGCATGCGCTGCAGCTTCCCCCGGAGCTTGCGCACCTGAGCGCGGAGTTGCAGATCACGCTGCCTTCCGCACAGGAACGACGCGCCATCGTCGAGGGCGTCATCCGGGAGTGGAACGAGGCGCGGGTATCGCGGCCAGCGCAGGTGGACCCCCAGGCATTCGAAGCCCTGGTTGAGAACCTGCGCGGGGTGTCCGCCGTCGACTGTGAGCGCCTCGCCCGCCAGGCCGTGTTCAATGACGGCGCGCTGAACGCATCGGACCTGCCGGCGGTGTTCGGCGCCAAGCATCGGCTGTTGAACCGCGGCGGCGTTCTGAGCTACGAGCCGGACACCGCGCGCTTTGCCGAATTGGGCGGCATGCGCCGCCTGCGCGATTGGTTGCTGGCGCGGCGCAGCGCCTACGATGGCAAGGGCGCGCAACTCGATCCGCCCAAGGGAGTGTTGCTGCTGGGCGTGCAAGGCTGCGGCAAGAGCCTGGCCGCCAAGGCAGTGGCCGGGGTTTTCGGGCTGCCGTTGCTGCGCCTGGATGTTGGCGCGCTGTACAGCAAATGGCACGGCGAATCCGAGCGCAACCTGCGCGAATCGCTCGACGCCGCGGCGGCCCTCGCACCCTGCGTGGTATGGGTGGACGAAATCGAGAAAGCGCTGTCCGCAGGCGATGGCGACAACGGCACCTCGCGGCGCGTGCTGGGCGGCTTTCTCACCTGGCTGGCCGAACAACGCGAACGCATCTTCGTGGTGGCCACAGCCAACGACATCACCTCGCTCCCGCCGGAACTGGTGCGCAAAGGCCGGTTCGATGAGATCTTCTTCGTCGATCTTCCCAATGCACAGGCACGCGCGGAAATCCTGCTGATCCACGTCAAGAAGCGCGGCATCTCCGTGAGCCGCGAACAATTGGTCGACCTGGTGCAGCAATGCGGCGGCTTCACCGGCGCGGAAATCGAGCAGGCCATCGTCGCCGCGCAGTACGGCGCGTACGCACGCCGCGAAGAGGTCACGGCGCAACTCATCGCGCGCGAGATGGCGGCCACGCGGCCCTTGTCCGTCGTCATGGCGGAGCAGGTTGCTTCACTTCGGTCTTGGGCACACGATCGTACTGTTGCTGCTGACTGAACCCTTTCCCTCAGGCGAAGGCGGTGGAGTCCGTCGCGGGGAATTGAATGGGGTGCGGCGGGCGGGCTGGTTTGACGGAGCTGGTCCAGGCCGACACCCCGGCGCGCCGTGCCATGGATATTGGTCGACGTTAATTCGAGCGGCCCAGCTTCGATCACTCGCGCCTGGAATGTTGGCTGCGCCTACACATCTTCGATTGGAAGCCCGTCCGGCGCGCCCCATTCAACTCCCCGCGCCAGACTCCGCGACGTCACATGACGAAGAGCGGATCAGAACACCCGCAGCGTCCGCGCCGTCGTGGGTGAGAAAAAGAGTTTGTGCGGGTGGCTCCCACAATCGAAGGGCAGCAGGCGCGGCGCAAGCTCGCGCAATTTCCAAGCGAAGAGATGAGAGCCGAATACCGAGCGACCAGGTACTGGCACGGCCGCGCCGGCCGCGAAGCTGAAAACCGAAATCAAAAGGAGCCGCCCGCGCAAACTCTTTTTGTCGCCCGCGGCGGCACCGAGCCGCCGCGAAGTATTCAGTCTTCTCTTAGATTCAAGCGAAGATGCAAGAGTCGGCCGCAGGGTGCTGGGAGAGCGCCGCTACCGGCCATCCACCGAGAAAGCCAACAGCACATTGCCCGGCATGTGGTTATAGAGCCCATATCCCGAATTCACATACACCATGCCGCCGTACACCATGGGTCCGGGCCCGCCCATGCTGCCGCCGCGGGCCTTGGCTCCCGACACGGTGGTGACTTCCGCCGTGGTGTCGTGGGACCACAGCACCTTGCCGTCGTTGGTGTCGTAGGCGCGCAGGCGCCCATCCATGTGGCCGGCGAACACGGCGCCGGGAATGGCGGTCACGGCGGCAAGGATCCCGGGGTCGCACCCTGCGCGCCCGGCGCAGACATCATCCGCTGGCGTTGCCCACAGCAAGGCGCCCGTGGCGGGATTCACGGCGTAGAGGCCGGGCTTGGCCGGCCCTGCGTACACGGTGCCATTGTTGTTGTCATTCCCCATGTCCGCGATCGGCACGTACAACCGGGCCTGGTCCCAGGCCATGGCGAACTGCACACCGCCCTGGATGCTGCCGCGGCCCAGCTTGTTCTGCCACAGCGGTTGGTCATGCTTGTCAGGGTCGAGCGCGAACACGGTGCCGTCCTTGCGGCCAATCGCGATCACATCCTTGCCGTCGAGGTTCATGAGCAGCGTGCCGGCGCCGATGTCGAAATCCGGGCCGGGCTCATCGGGGCAGCCGCCCATGTTGGTCATGCAGGCGACGTTCCAGGCGTCATTGCTGACGGATTGCCAATGCCAACGCACCTTGCCGGTGGCCATGTCGAAGGCCACCACCGAATCACTCAGGCTCGTCGCCGGCCATGAATAGTTGTTGCCGGTGCCGACGTAGAGCAGGCCGCGCTTGATATCGAGCGACGGCGAATTCCAGATCGGCGCCCCCGAGGGCCCGCGGGTGGCGACGCCCGCCGGCGTCTTTCCCGTCACGACGGCCGGCTTGTCGATGGTGTAGGTCTTCCACAGCACCGCGCCGCTGGCGGCCTTCAGCGCCATGAGCGATCCGCGGAAATTGCAGCACGGATACGTGGGGTCGACGGCGGCCTCCTCCAGCGAGGATACCGGCACGTACAGCCGCCCCGCGTGATATACAGGCGCGCCCGTCAGCGTGGCGCTCGGGTGATCATCCACCTTGCGCTTCCATTTGAGCTTGCCAGTGACGGCCTGCACCGCATACACGCGGCCGATGATGTCGCCGAAGTAGGCGAGCGTGCCCGCGTTCGCTTGAGCGCCCTGCTCCACGCCGAGGACCACCGGCGTGCGCACCTCGGCGCCGGCGCGGAATTTCCAGCGCAGGCAACCGGATGATGGATCCAGCGCGAACACGCTGCCGTCCTGGCTGCCGACGAACATCATGCCCAGCCCGAAGGTGGGCTGGGAGCGCGCACGGATCGCGCCGTGGAAATTCAGCGCCCATTTGAGCTTCAGCCGCGCGATGTCCTGCACCGGCAGCTGCGCGGCGGCCGCGGGGATCAAGCGCGTGGCGCGGGCATCGACACCCCAGCTGGGCACCGGCGGTGCCACCGCGGGCGGCGCGGCGGCCGTGCAAGCGGGCGGATCCTGTGACTGCGCGGCATCTTCGACGCTCTGGCCCGACAGGTAGTGGGCGATGCTTTGCTTCTGCTCGTTCGACAGCCCCGCCGATTGGCGCTGCATGATGCCGCTGATCATCGCCTGTGCAATGGCATCGGCGGGCATGAGTTGCAGGAAGGTCTTGCTGGGCGCCTTGGGCGCCTGGCCCAGGTGGCATTGCGCGCAACGCCGCAGGAACAGCATTTCACCCGGGAGCTTGGTGGTGGGCTCGGAGGAGGCCGCCTGCGCCGACCCCGGCAACACCATCGACCCCAGCAACAGTACCCAGATTGCGCGCGCGCGCGGCCACTGCATCGTCATGCTCCACACTCCCCCGGTTTGCCCGTCCCAAGGATTGTAGCGGCTACGGCAGAACCTTGAAGAGAAACCGGCGGATGTCGGCGATCTCCTCGGCGCAGACCGAATGTGGCATCGGGTATTCATGCCACTGCACCGCGTAGCCCAACGCGGTCAGCTGATCGCGCGACTGGCGGCCCGCGGCGACGGCGATGATGGGATCGTGCTGGCCATGCGCCATGAAGATGGGTGTGCCGTCGTTGGCCGGCAGGCGCTCGGTCTCGAGCGTGCGCGCCGCCGGCAGGTAGCAGGACAGGGCCATCACCCCCGCCAGCCGCTGCGCGCAACGCGACAAGGTATATAAGGACACCGCCCCGCCCTGCGAAAACCCGGCCAGCACCACCCGCTGCGGCTCGATGCCGCGGCGGCCCTCGCGCTCGATCAATTCCTGCACCTGGCGCATGGAGGTCCGGAACCCCTCGATGTCCTCGGCGCCGCCTCGCTCCAGGCTCTTGATGTCGTACCAGGCACGCATGGGCAGCCCAGCGTTCAGGGTGACCGGACGTACCGGCGCGTTGGGGAACACGAAGCGCCAAGCGGGCGCGCCGGCTCCCCGGCCGGCGATTTCCGGCACCACCGGCTCGAAATCGTGCGCGTCGGCGCCCAGGCCATGCAGCCAGATGATGGCGGCGTCGGGCTTGGGGCGGGTTTCGATGTCGATGCTGTCGAGCAAGGCGGCCAGGCTCCTGCGGTGGCGGGATCGATGCGGATCATAGCATCCGTGACGATCCGCATTGACAGGCCGTGCATTTTTATGCACGATGCGCGCAATTTTATGCATAGCCATTTTTCATGTTGACCGGCAACGACGACGGCAGCGCACCCGCCCGCCGCAGCGCGCTCGCGCGCATCCTGCGCAGCGAGACGGTGGGGCGGCAGTCCGAGCTGGTGAAGCTCCTGCGCAAGCAGGGCCACGAGGCGACGCAGTCGAGCATCAGCCGCGACCTGCGCGAGCTCGGCGTCGCCAAGCTCGGCGACCGCTACGTGCTGCCCGAGCCGGCCTCGGCCCTGCGCGATGACTTCGCTTCCTTGCGGCAATTCGTGCGCAGCCTGCAGGCGGCCGGCACCAATCTCTCGGTCCTGAAGACCACCGTGGGCGCGGCGCAAAGCGTCGCCGTGGCCATCGACAAGGCGCAGTGGCCCGAGGTCATCGGCACCATCTCAGGCGACGACACCATCTTCATCGCCACGGCGGGGGCGCGCGAGCAGAAAAAGCTCGGCGACCGTCTTCGCGCCATCTTCCGCGTCTGATCCTTCCGTAGAGTCCTTCTCATGAGCAACACCAAAGCCACGGGCGGCGAGCCCATTCTCCTGGCCTTTTCCGGCGGGCTGGACACGTCCTTCTGCGTGCCCTGGCTGCAGGAAACCTACGGCCGGCCCGTGATCACCGTATGCGTGGACACCGGCGGCATCGATGCCGCGGGCGCGCAGGTCCTGGCGGAGCGCGCCGCCAAGCTGGGCGCGCTCGAGCATCACCTCATCGATGCGCGGGCCGACTACTTCGACAAGGTGCTGAAGTTCCTCGTCATGGGCAACATCCGCCGCGGCCAGCTCTATCCGCTGTGCGTGGGCGCCGAGCGGGTGCTGCAGGCGCAGGTCATTGCACAAATGGCGCTGAAACTGGGCACGCGCATGGTGGCGCATGGCTGCACCGCCGCCGGCAACGACCAGGTGCGCTTCGAAGTGGCGTTGCGCACGCTTGCCCCGGATCTCGAGATCCTCGCGCCGGTGCGCGACCGCGCCTTCAAGCGGCCTGAGCAACTGCAGTACCTGAAGGATCACAACCTGCCCATCCCGCCGTACGGCGCCGCCTACTCGGTCAATCGCGGGTTGTGGGGCGTCACCATCGGCGGCAAGGAAACGCTCACCTCCGGCGGCAGCATCCCGGAAGAAGCCTGGGTGCTGTCCAAGCAGGCGTTCACGCATCCCAAGCCCGAGGAGCGCCATCGCATCGGGTTCGACAAGGGCGTGCCCTGCAGCCTCGATGGCGTGGCGCTGCCGCCCGTGGCCATCATCGAAAAGCTCGAATCGCTCGCCGGGCCCTTCGGCATCGGCCGCGGCATCCACCTCGGCGACACCGTCATCGGCACCAAGGGCCGCGTGGCCTTCGAGGCGCCGGCAGCGGAGGTGCTCCTGAATTCGCATCGCGAGCTCGAAAAGCTGGTGCTCACCGGCAAGCAGGCGCGCATCAAGGACGGCGTGGCGCAGCCGTACGGCGACATGGTGCACGAGGGCCAGCACCTGGATCCCGTGTGCCGCGACATCGAGGCACTGCTGGTGTCCTCGCAGGCGCGTGTCAGCGGTGAGGTCAGCGTGCTGTTCCGGCCGGGCAGCGTGTTCATCGAGGGCGTCACCTCGCCCTACTCGCTCATGGCCGCCTCCAAGGGCGTGTACGGCGAGGCCGCGGGTGAATGGACCCCGGCGGATGCGCTGGGCTACTCCAAGATGCTGGCGCTCACCGGCATTTTCCACAAGCGCGCGGGCTCGCTCGCGCAAGGCAGCAAGCCATGAACGCCATGCGCACCGTGTTCGTCGACAAGATCGCCTCCGTCACGCAGGCCTGCGGGTTGTCGCACGAGGCGCGCATCGCTGCCGACATCCCCTGCGAGGAAGGCGTGGTGGTGGTGGTGGAAGTGCTCAACAACAAATCCACCTACAACACGCTCGAGCTCACCAGCGGCCGCATGGCCAAGGTGACCAAGGGCGACGTCGTTGCCGGCGCGCTCGGCCATCGCAAGGCGCTTTTCGGCTATTCCGGGCACATCCCCACCTCGCTGAAGCCGGGCGATGTGATCCAGATGCTGAACATCGGCGGCGTGCTCGGCATCTGCGATTCGGCCACCCCCGACAAGGGCAAGCCCTTCGACTGCCGCGTGCTGGGCACCGTGCTCACTTTCCCCTACCTGGGCGAACGCATCGGCGTGCCCGCCAAGGTGGGATACAAGCCACTCGACTATGCCGCGCCGCTGGACGTGCACGGCGTTCCCGTGGTGGCCCTGGCGGGCACCTGCATGGAGGCCGGCAAGACCGCCGCCGCGGCCGCCATCATCGCGCGTATGCGACATCGCGGGCTGACCGTGGATGCCTTCAAGGCCACGGGCGTGTCCCTGCGCCGCGACATCCTCGCCTTCGAGGACTGCGGCGCGCGCCGCACCATGATCTTCACCGACCTCGGCATCGTCACCACCACCGCGAAGAACGGTCCGGCGCTGACGCGTTCCATGCTCACCGAGATCAGCGGCGGCACGCCCGACGTCATCGTGTTCGAACTCGGCGATGGCCTGCTCGGCACCTATGGCGTGGAGTCCATCCTGCGCGAGCCGGACATCCGCTCCGCCTTGAGCGCCCTGGTCCTGTCGGCGAATGATCCCGTTGCCGCGTGGGGCGGCGTCAAGCTGCTGCGCGAGCGCTTCCAGATCGAGCCCTGCGCGGTCACCGGCCCCGCCACCGACAACCAGGTGGGCGTGCAGATCATCCGCGAGCAGATGAGCGTCGAGGCCTTCAACGCCATCAGCAATCCGGCGGAGCTGGGCGATCACATCATCGCCAAGCTGGGGCTGACGCAGGCCCGCGAGCCGGCGCTCGCCGAATGAACGCACCCACGCCCGCGGTGGTCCTGGGCGGCACCGGCTATGTGGCCGGCGAGCTGCTGCGGCTCATCGATGCGCATCCACACTTGCAGCTCACGGGCGTGCTGTCCGACAGCCAGCCCGGCGGTTCCGTGGCCGCGGCCTTCCCGCATCTGCGCAGTGCCTACCCGGATACCCGCTTCGCCAGCCTGGAGGACATCACCGCGCTGCTCACGCGCACGCCGCTCACGGCGCTGTTCTCGGCGGCACCGCATGGCGTCTCCGCCAAGCTCGTGGATGGGCTGTTGTCGGCGGCGCAAGCCGCAGGCACCCGCGTGCATTGCGTGGACATCTCGGCCGACTATCGCTACGCCAGCGCGCAGGCCTACGAGGCCGTCTACAAGCACCCGCACGGGGCACCGGCGCGCATCCGCGATTTCACCTGCGCGGTTCCCGAGCACCTGAAGCACGCGCCCACCCCGCACGTGGCTCACCCGGGCTGTTTTGCCACGGCGACGCTGCTTGCCACCGTGCCGCTGCTCAAGCTCGGCCTGACCGAGCCGCGGCTGTTCGTCAGCGGCATCACGGGCAGCACCGGCTCGGGCCGCAAGCCCGTGGAAGGCACTCACCACCCGCAGCGCCACAGCGACCTGTATTCCTACGGCGCGCTGGCGCACCGTCACGAACCGGAGATCACGGCCTGCGCGCGCGCCGCCAGCGGCATCGAGGCGCAGATCAATTTCGTGCCGCATTCGGGTCCGTTCGCGCGCGGCATCCACGTCACCGTGCAGGCGGCGCTGGCAGGATCCATCAGCAGCGCCGCAGCCGTGCATGAGTTCGCGGATTTCTACCGGCACAGCCCGTTCATCCACGTTTCGGAAAGCGCTCCGCGCATCAAGGACGTCGCGGGCAGCAATTACGCCCACCTGAGCGCCGTGAGCAATGGCCGCAGCATCGCCGTCATGTGCGCCATCGATAATCTCAACAAGGGCGCCGCGGGCGGGGCGGTGCAGTGGATGAACCGGCTCCTCGGCTGGGACGAGACTCTCGGGCTACGAACGCCCGCGCAGGGGTGGACATGAGCACCGTGGCAAGCACGCATGCGGGACACCTGGCCAAGGTGTTCGCGCAATATCCCATCGATGTGGTGCGTGGCGAAGGCGTGTGGCTGTACGCGCGCGATGGCCGCAAGATCCTGGATTTCTACGGTGGCCACGCCGTGGCGGGCCTCGGCTACGGGCACCCGCGCTGGCTGTCGGCGCTCGAACACCAGGCGCGGCAGATGGCCTTCCAGACCAACGCCCTGCCCATGCTGGTGCGCGAACGCGCCGCGGCGCGGCTGGTGAAGTTCGCAGGGTTGGGCCTCGATACCGTGTTCTGGATCAACAGTGGCGCGGAGGCGAATGAGAATGCGCTGAAGCTTGCGTTCAAGGTCACGCGGCGCGAGAAAGTGGTGGCGCTGGAACAGGGCTGGCATGGCCGCACCGCCGCGGCGGGCGCCGTCACCTGGGGCGCTGCGGAGAAGTGGTATGGCTTTCCGCGCACGCCCTTCGATGTCAGCTTCACCCCGCGCAACGACCCATCCGCGCTCGAGTACGTCATCGACAAGCATACCGCCGCGGTCATCGTCGAGCCGGTGCAGGGCGTGGGCGGCGCCTACGATGTGGGCAAGCCCATGCTCAGCGCGCTGCGCAAGCGCTGCGATGACACCGGCGCGGTGCTGATCTTCGATGAAGTGCAGTCCGGCATGGGCCGCACCGGCAAGGCCTTCGGCGCGAACTACTTCGGTGTCACGCCCGACATCCTCACCACCGCCAAGGCGCTGGGCAACGGCTTCCCGGTTTCCGCATTGCTGATCTCGCCGAAGATCGCCGCACAGATCAAGTACGATGACATGGGCACCACGTTCGGCGGCGGCCCCATGGCCTGCGCCGTGGCCGAGGCCGTCATCGACACCATCGAGTCGGAATTCCTGATGGCCAATGTGCAGCAGGTCTCCAACTACATCCGCAGCTCGTGCCTGGTGGGTCCGGTAACGGGCACGCAAGGAGCGGGGTTTCTCCTGGGACTGAAGACCTCACGGCCCGCCAAGGAGGTGCAGTCGGCGTTGATGGAGAAGAACATCCTCACCGGCACGAGCGGCGACCCGAACGTGCTGCGCCTGTTGCCGGCCTACATCATGAACGAAAGCCACGTCGACCAGTTGAGCGACGCGCTGGCGAAGATTCCCGCATGAAGAAATTCCTCGACCTCGCCGATTTCAAGGCGGAAGAAATCCGCGACCTGCTCGCGCTCGCACAGCGCCTGCAGGATCACCCCGAGCCGCAGGCCCTGGCCGGCAAGATCCTCGGCCTCGTGTTCTTCAATCCGTCCTTGCGCACACTGTCGTCCTTCCAGGCGGGCATGGCCAGGCTCGGCGGCAGTTCGTTCGTGATCACGCCCGGCCAGGGAACCTGGCAGCTGGAGACGCGCTTGAACGCCATCATGAACGGCGGCGCGGCGGAGCACATCCGCGAAGGCATCCCCGTGCTCGCCTCCTATTGCGATGCGCTCGGCGTGCGTGCGTTCGCCGAAGGCAAGAACCTGCAGCAGGACCTGGGCGAGCACCTGTTCGGCATGATCGACGGCCTGTGCGACAAGCCGCTCATCAACCTCGAGTCGGCCGCCAATCATCCCTGCCAGGCGCTGGCGGATTGGAAGACGCTCGATGACTTGCGCGTGCCGCAACGCGCGAAGTTCGTGCTCTCGTGGGTGTATCACCCGCGCGCCCTGCCACTCGCCGTGCCGGCCGCGGCGCTGCACATGGCAGCGATGCGCGGCATGGACGTGGTGGTGGCGCGGCCGGAAGGCTACGCGCTGCCGGCGCCCATCATGGACAAGGCGCGCAGTGCCGCCGCCGCCGCCGGCGGATCGGTCACGGAAACCACCGATCGCGGCGCCGCCATGCGGGGCGCGCACGTGCTGTACGCCAAGGAATGGGGCACCACCACCTATTACGGCGATAACGACGCCGACCAGCGCCTGCGCGCCGATCTCACCGACTGGTGCGTGCGCGAGCCGTGGTTCGAGCACGCTTTGCCCGCCGCAAAGTTCATGCACTGCCTGCCGGTGCGGCGCAACGTGGCCGTCGCCGACCATATCCTCGACGGTCCGCGCGCCGTGGTGAAGCACGAAGCCTTCAACCGGCTGGTGGTGCAGATGGCCGTGCTGCATCGATTGCTGCGCGGATGATGATTTTCCAAGGGAGACTGCGATGCTGAAGAACCGACCCGATCCGTCCGTTGCCGTTCGCGCGTTGCGCAGCGCCGCGCCGTACATCCGCATGTACAAGGGCAAGGTGTTCATCATCAAGGCGGGCGGCGCCGTGTTCAACGACGAGGCCTCCACCCGCGGCCTGATCGAACAGGTAGCCATCCTGCACCAGGTCGGCATCAAGACCGTGCTGGTGCACGGCGGCGGCCCGCAGCTGGATTTGCTGCAGAGCCAGCTCGGCATCCAGACGCAGATGGTGAACGGGCGGCGCGTCACCGACCAGAAATCCATCGACGTCACGGCGATGGTGCTCAACGGTCTCTTGAATACGCGCATCCTCGCCATTTGCCGTGACCTCGACATCGAGGCCGTGGGCATCAGCGGCGTGGACGCGGGCCTGATCCGCGCGCACAAGCGCGCCCCGGTACGCGTGTCCGATGCCAGCAATGAAACCGTCGACTACGGTTTCGTCGGCGATGTGGACTCGGTGGACACCAACGTCATCGAGAAGCTCCTGGACAATGGCCTGATGCCCGTGGTCAGCCCGCTGTCGGCGGATTCCTCCGGCACGCTGCTCAACATCAACGCCGACACCGTGGCGGCCGCCATCGGCGGCGCGCTGGCGGCGGAAAAGCTGATTCTGTGCACGGGCGCCAACGGCATCCTGGAGCGCCTCGAGGATCCCGGCTCGGTGATTTCCTACACCGACTTGAAGGGCCTGAAGCGGCTGCGCGACCAGGGGAGCCTCAAGGAAGGCATGCTGCCGAAGGCGGCGGCCATCGAGAACGCCATCCGCAGCGGCGTGCGCCGCGTGCATGTGATCTCCTACAAGTCCCGCGACAGCGTGCTGGCGGAGGTTTTCACCAACGAGGGCACGGGCACGCTGGTGGTTGCTGACCTCAACGCGCTGACACCTGCCGAACAGCAAGGCAACCCGTAAGGCCATGAGCAGATTGTGGGACAAGGGCACACCGCTGGACACGCGCGTGCTGTCGTACACGGCCGGGGACGACCACCAGCTCGATAATCGCCTGGTGCCTTATGACATCGAGGCCAGCATCGCGCATGCCCATATGCTGCAGGCACAGGGGCTGTTGAGCGCCGATGACCTGGCGGCCATCACCGGGGCCTTGCTCGAGATCGGAGCCGCGCACGCGCGCGGGGAATGGAGCGTGACACTGGAGATGGAGGATTCGCAGACGGCCATCGAGAATCTCCTGACCCGGAAGATCGGCGAGGCGGGCGGACGGCTGCATGCCGGGCGCTCACGCAATGACCAGGTGCTGGTGGCGCTGCGGTTGTACCTGCGCCAGGCCGCCACCGCGTTGCGCGAAGCGGCGCTGCAGGTGGTGGCCGCCCTCGACCGGCTGGCCGAACGCCAGGGCGAGATCGTGCTGCCAGGCTACACCCATATGCAGCAAGCCATGCCTTCGAGCGTCGCGCTGTGGGCCCGCGGCTTCGCCGCCGAGATCCGCGACGACGCGGACGGGCTCACCGCCGCGCAGCGGCGCATGGACAAAAATCCGCTCGGGTCGGCCGCCGGCTACGGTACGCCCGGCCTGCCGGTCAACCGCGACATCACGCGCCAGCGCCTCGGCTTTGCGCAGGTACAGGAGCCGGTCACCGCGGTGCAATTGTCGCGTGGCAAGGCCGAAGCGCAGCTCGCCTTCGAGATCACGCTGCTCACCCAGGACATCGCGCGCCTGGCCGCCGACCTGCTGCTGTTCTATACGCAGGAGTTCGCGTTCGTCAGCCTGCCCGAGAGCTTCACCACCGGCTCTTCCATCATGCCGCAGAAGCGAAATGCCGATGTGTTCGAGTTGATGCGCGGGCGGTCGAGCCTGGCGCAGGCGGCCTTGAATGAAATCCTCGGTGTCACCCAGAAGCTCACCTCCGGGTATCACCGCGACCTGCAGCTCATCAAGCAGCCGCTGTTTCGCAGCATCGACGCCTGCGCGCAAACGCTCGACATCCTTCCCGTGGCCATCGACGGGGTGCGCTTCATACCCGACAACATCGAGTTGGACCCGAGCATTCACGCGGCGGAAGCCGCCAATGCGCTGGTGGTGAAGGAAGGCATCCCGTTCCGCGAGGCCTATCGGCGCATCGGCGCCCGCTTCAAACCCTCCCCCTAGGCCGGCGAACGCAGGACTGCCCAGCGGCAGCGGCGGCGGCTATCATGGCGCGCGGCCGAGACGGCCGAGTTCGCCACTTTTTTGGATCATCCGGAGAAAGCCGTACATGAAAGCCGCCCTGCAGCACGCCCTCGTGGCCACCCTCGCCCTCTCAGCAGCCACGGCTGCTTCCGCCGGCGAGACGCCGCCCGCCAGCAAGGCTGCGCCCGGCGCAGCGGCCCCCGCCGCCCCGCCCGCAGCAGCGGCAGCGCCTGCGGCCCCGGCCGCCGCAACGATCAGCGCCGAGCAGGCCAGCGTGCTGATCGGCATCACCTTCGGCCAGCAGCTCAAGAGCGCGGCACTGACGCAGGATCTGTCGCTCGAGGCCATCCTGCGCGGGCTGAAGGACGGCATCGGCGGCAGGACGTTGACCAGCGCCGAAAACCAGCAGATGGGTCAATACGTGCGCGCGGCTCGTGAGGCCGTCGGCGTGCGCAATGCGGGGGCGGCGCGCGACTTTCTCGACAAGAACAAGCAGCAGAACGGCATCACGGCCACCGCCTCGGGGCTGCAATACAAGGTGGTGGCCGCGGGCAATGCCAAGGCTGCCTCACCCCAGGCCGACGACCAGGTATCGGTGAAGTACACCGGCAAGCTGATCGACGGCACGGAGTTCGACAGCTCGAAGGGCCAGCCGGTGACCTTTCCCGCCAACCGCGTCATCAAGGGCTGGCAGGAAGCCCTGTTGCTGATGAAGCCGGGCTCGCAGTTCCAATTGTTCATTCCGCCCGAGCTGGCCTACGGCATGGAAGGCCGCCAGGGCATTCCGCCGGGTTCGCTGCTGATCTTCGATGTGGAATTGGTGAGCGTGCAGCCGGCCGCCAAGCCGGCCGATGCGCCGGTCAAGGCACCGGTGAACAAGCCAAAGTAAATGCCTTCAGCGCGGCGGCGGGTTCGTCCAACGGTGGACGGCCAACGCCGCCGCCGCCCCCGCGAACGGCAGCAGCATCACCAGGCTCACCTGGCGCACCGCCAGCGCGCCCGCCAGCAGCGCACCGAACAGATACGCCATCACCACCGAGCTTTGGATCTTCAGCTCACGCAGCCCGGCGGGCTCGGCATTCGACAGGGAACCGGCCACGCTGGCCACCAGCCGCGTGAGCGTGGTCGTGAATACGATACTGGTGACGCTCAGCGTCTGGGCGAGCACGGCCTGCAGGCCCATGGCCACCGATAACAGCGCAATCTGCAAATGCCCGCCGGGACCGGCCGGTGTCTGCGGCGCCCATAACGCATGCAACGCGAAGAACAGCAGCAGGCCGCATTCGCTCATCAGCAGCAGCGATACCGCATTGCCGGCGGGGCGCCCGCGGCGCTGCAGAATGCCCACCGCACAGCCCATCACGAATCCGCTCAAGGCCACCACCGAGCCGATGGCCGACTGGAAATCGCTGCGCGCGACGTACCACGCGAGCAGCGCAAAGTTGCCGGTCATCGCGGAGGCGAAAACGCCGCCCAGCACGGCGAAGCTGACGACGTCCACCGAACCGGCGGCGAAGGCCGTCAGCAGCAGAATCGTTTCGATGCCCGAATAGCGGAACCGGTCCGCCATCGATGGTGGCCTCCTGCGTGGGATCCGCGGCCGCTCCTGCCGCGCCGCGCCATTGTACGGCAGGCGCCCCATCCACCGTGAAGACCGCCGGTGCCACCCTGATCATGCGGCCTGCGCCTCGCGCCGCGTCTGCACGAGCGAGTAACCGATGCCGCCACCCAGCAGACCGAAGGTCACCGACAGAGACAGCCACGCCGGCACGCCGCCGATGAAGTGCGCGGCGATGATCTTGCCGCCGATGAACATCAGCAAGAGCGCCAGCGCGTATTTCAGGTATTTGAAGCGCTCGATCATGGCCGCCAGCGCGAAGTACAGCGCGCGCAATCCCAGCACCGCGAAGATGTTGGACGTGTAGACGATGAACGGGTCCTGGGAGACCGCGAACACCGCCGGCACCGAGTCGACCGCGAAGATGAGGTCCACCACCTCGATCAACACCAACGCCAGGAACAGCGGCGTGGCCCACCACACCACCGGGGCGTCCGGTCGCGCCGAAGGCGGACCCTGCGGCACGTCCGGCGCCGGCAGCTTCACCCAGAAGCGGTTGCCGTGCGGCTGCTCCGTCACCCGCAGGTGGCGCTTCAGGAAGCGCAGCACCGGATTGCCTGCGATGTCGAATGGCGTGTGCACCATCTTCAGCATCTTCACGCCGGTGTAGATGAGGATGGCGCCGAACACATACAGCATCCACGAGAACTGCGTGACGATGGCCGTGCCCAGGCCGATGAGAATGGCGCGCAGCACGAGCACGCCGAGGATGCCCCAGAACAGCACGCGGTGCTGGTACTGCGAGGGAACGGCAAAGAAGCCGAAGATCATCGCGATGACGAACACGTTGTCCATCGCCAAGGTCTTCTCGATCAGGAACGCCGTGAGGTACTCGGTGCCGCTGCCCGCTCCCAGGTACCACCATACCCACGCACCGAAGGCGAGGCCGATGCCCACGTAGCCCGCGGAGAACACCAGGCTCTCGCGCACGCCGATGCTGCGATCCTTGCCGTGCATCAACGTCAGGTCGAACACCAACAGCGCCAGCACGATGCCGAGGAAGGCAAGCCAGGCCCACGCTGGCTTGCCCAGGAAGTCCGCCGCCAGCACCGCGTGAATCATGTCCAAAGCGTCATCGCTCCCTTATTGACTTGGAACTTCGTCAGTTCGCCACGACGAAGCCGGTGCCTGCGCGCACGCCGGCCGTGCGCCGCGAAGCGCGGCGCCTGCCCACTGCCGTGCGCGTGCCCCGCACCAGCTTGGCGAACGCGGAAGCGATGGCGCGATACAGGTCCGAATCCACGTCCGAGGCGACCACCACGGTTCGCCCGTTGCCCAAGCGCGCGTAGGCAAGGCAGCCCTTGTCGAGGCCGCCGCGGGTGCCGTTCACATCGAACAGCCGCACCTGCAGGCTCCGCAGCCGCCGGGCAAACTGCGCGGCATAACCCTCGGCCTGGACCTCCACGGCATCACGCAAAGCGGGGGTAAGGCTGAATCCACGGGATTGAACATCGGTCTTCATGGCTTGAACTCCAGGTTTGGTTGACGACGCTGCCACGTTACGGTGGCGCCGATTCCCGGAAAAGCAGATAATAGTTACCTCATTATCAGTTTTTTCCTGTTTATGGCCGCCAGACCCCTGAATCTCAAGCACTTGCGCTACTTTGCTGAAGTCGCCCGCGGCGGCTCGGTGAGCCTGGCCGCGCGCCGCCTGTTCGTGGCGCCCCAAACGGTGAGCGCGCAGGTGAAGGAATTGGAGGATTCCGTCGGCCAGCCGCTGTTCGAGCGCGCCGGCAAGAAGCTGCTGCTCACCAGCGCGGGCGAGACCGCCCTCGATTACGCCAACGCCATCTTCGCGCTCGGGGACGAACTGGGCGCAGTGCTACGCCGCGGCGCCAGTCCCAAGCGCCAGAGCCTGCGGGTGGGCATCACCGACAGCGTGCCCAAGCTCCTCACGGTGACCACGTTGCAACCGCTGGTCCAGCGGCATCGCAAGCGCCTGGATCTGTCCTGTTCCGAAGGATCCTTCGGAGAATTGCTGGGCCGCGTCGCCGCCGGCGAGTTGGACCTGGTGCTCGCCGACTCCGCCGTGCCGCCGAACCTCGCGCGTACTCTGCAGGGGCGCGTCTGCACCGAATCAGGCGTGAGCTTCATGGCCGTTCCGGCCTTGCAGGCGACGTTGCACAAGAATTTCCCCGCCAGCCTGAATGCGGCGCCGTATCTCGCCGGCGCCGGCCCCGCCTCCCTGATTGCACAAGCCATCGAGGCCTGGTTCGCCAAGCACGACGTGCAGCCGCACATCGCCGGACGCATCGAGGACAGCGCATTGCTCAAGGGATTCGCGCAAGCGGGCCTGGGGTTCATCGCCGTGCCGCAGTCGATCGAGACCGAGGTAACTCGCCAGTTCGGCTTGCGCGTGATCGGCCGCGCCGCCGAGGTGCGACATGCGGTTTACCTCATCAGTCCGCGCGCGCGGCGCGCGCATCCCCTGGTGGCGGAATTGGAAAAGGACGCCGCGCACCGGTCCGCACGCTGACAGGGGCCGGCCCAGCGGCACGGACATGTGCAAGCCGGGCCCTGGCGCCTCGGGGCCTAGGACAGGTGCTTGAATTCCCGCCGCGCCAGGTATGGATCGATCTTGGTCAGCAGAAAATACGACCAGCTGTGGATCAGGCGCTGCAGCAGCGTGCGTTGCTTGGCCCAGTCCGCGGGCACGGGTTTGGACAAGCCGCAGTCGGCATCGATGCGCGCGCGCACCTGGGCGGCAAGTTCAGCATTGGGCAGCCGCACCATCAGTTCGAAGTTCAATTGCAGGCTGCGGGTGTCGAGATTGGCCGAGCCGACGTACACCACATCGTCGATCACCAGCAGCTTTGCGTGCAGGATCTGCGGTTGATATTCGAACACGCGTGCACCGCTCGCCAACAGGTGCGGATACAACCATTGGCTGGCCCAGCGAGACACCGGCACATCGCTCTTGGCTGCGAGCAGCACCCGCACGCTGCCGCGCCGGTTCACCTGTCGAAGCAGATTGCGGATCTTGCGTGAGGGAACGAAGTAGGCCGCCACGGCATCGACGCGCCGCGCCGTCTTCAGGTCCGCATGCAGGGTCTGGCGCATCAGCGCGCGCGCCGTGCCGGGCCCGCCCAGCAGCGCCGCCGGCTTGTGGAGATTCGTGCGCTGCTTGCGCAGGAATCGCGCCAGGCCCGGCAAATCACGGTGTCCCAGGGAAGCCGCATGGAACATGGCCTCGAAGCTCCTGCTCAAGGCCGCCGCCACCGGTCCTTCGATGCGCACGCCGAAATCGCGCCAGCCGCTCTCGATGCCGTCACCATCGTATTCCTGCGCCACGTTGAATCCGCCGACGATGGCGCAGCGCTCATCGCAGGCCACCAGCTTGCGATGATTGCGGAATGACCAGCGCAGCAAAGGACGCGGATTGAACCAACGCAGGTCGACGCCGGAGGAGAGCAACTGCGCGCTCCAATCTGCGGGCAATGTCGAGGACCCGAAGGCATCGACGAGCACCCGTACGCGCACACCGCGCGCAGCGGCGTTGCGCAGCGCCGCGCCCAGGCGATCGGCCGCATCGCATCGCGCAATGGTGTAGAACTCGACGTCCACGCTCGATTGCGCGGTGTCGATCATGTCCGTCATGGCGGCGAAGGCCGCGCTTCCCGTATGCAGCCAGCGAAAGACGTGCCCGAGGACCTCGCAGCCGGCGGGTAATGGTTGCACGGGTTCGAGCGCTGCATCAGGCACGGCGGGAGCTTAATCGGATTGGTGCGCCGGCGCATGGCCCATCGGCGACCGCCATGCGGGCGCGGCTTGCTATAATGACTCGATGAAACACCTGCGGTCGTTGGGCCTGGCAGCCTTGGTCAGCGTGAGCGGTTGCGGTCAGAAGGGACCGCTGGTGCTCCCGGACGCTCACACGGCGGCGCCGGTGGTGTCGCCGCCTTCAGCTCCAGTACCTCCGCCCAACGGAAGCGATGCCGATGGGCCTGCGGCCGGTCCAGCGGCCATGCCGGCGCCGGCGGACACCACGCCAAAAGACAAGAAAAAGCCGGAAGTGACGTCCTAGCGCTCGCGGTACACCACACCACCTTTCATGACGAACACCACGCGCTGCAGGGCCGCGGCATCCTGCAACGGGTCGCCCTGCAACGCGACCAGGTCCGCGTAGCGTCCCTTCTGCACCGACCCGATGCGATCCGCCGCGCCGAGAAGATCCGCGGCATTCTGCGTGGCCGCCTGGATCGCCTGCGCGGCGCTCATGCCGTTGGCCGTCATCAGCCCGAACTCCTGCAGGTGATCGCCCTCACCCAGATCCGATCCGAGCGCAATCTTGACCCCCGACTTGACCGCCAGCGGCAGGTTGCGCTTGGGCAAGAGGTCGTTGTCCAATTCCTTCTGCGCCGTTCCCGGCGAGAGCAATTCGGGATGGTCGCGCGCCGCCGCGTAGAAAGTCTCGAACACCGACAGCGTGGGCACGAGGTAGGTGCCATGCGATTTCATCAGGGCGAAGGTATCGGCGGTGGCGAAGGAACCATGCTCGATGGAATCCACGCCGGCGCGCACCGCATTCTCCATGGCCAGCGGCGGATAGATGTGCGCGGCCACCTTCATGCCCAGCGAGTGCGCCGTCTCCACCACCGCGCGCATCTCGTCGTTGGTCATGAGCTGGCGGCGCGGGTCATCGCCCGATGAGGCGATGCCGCCGGAGGCCACGATCTTGATCAGGTCGGCGCCGCGGCGTTGATGCTCGCGCACGCGCAACTTGCCCTGCTCGGCGGAATCCACCAGCCCATTGTCCCAGCCGGGATGCGACAGGGCCGAATCCAGCCCGCTGCGGCGGTCCGCATGGCCGGCGGTGGGTCCCAGCGCTTCGAGCGACACGAACAATCGCGGGCCTTCCACCTTGCCTGCCGCAATGGCATTGCGCAGCGAGACCGTCTCGTCACCGCCGCCCACATCCCGCACGCTGGTGAAGCCCTGCTGCAGCATCTGCCGCGCGAACACCGCCGCATCGAAGGCGCGGTCGATGTCGGTGTGCGTCAGCCAATCCTCGGTGGCATTGGTGCGGGTGGGAAGCTTGGCGCCGACGTGCACGTGGCAATCGATATAGCCAGGCAGCACGGTGCGCGAGGACAGGTCCACCACCTGCGCACCCGCCGGACGCTGATAGCCGTTTTCCACGCCGGTGATGCGGTCATCGTGGATGAGGATGGTCACCTCATGCCGCGGCGGCGCCCCGGTGCCGTCGATCAGCGTACCCGCATGCACGGCCACATCGCCCGCCATGGCCTTTCCAGCCAACAGCAGTGCACTCACCATCAATGTCATGTGTCTCATGCTTTCAGACTAACCTTCGCTCAGGCTCTCATCAATAGCTCCTTTGAGGATCAAGAACCGCCGTCCAACGCCTGCAATGACGGAGGGGTGATCGTATCCGCTCTTGCTCCCATCCGAGTTTGAAAAGCCTGGAACGGGAAGTTGGAGATCGTGCGCCAGGCGGGCGTACGACCTCCAACTTCCCGCTCCAGACCTATTCCCAATCTCGGGTAGGAACAAAGACCAGGAAGCGAACCCCTCTCCGATATAATGAAGCGCATGGGAACAGAGAAGTTGCGAGCTCCGACATGACGAGCAAGAAGCTGGTGCTGGTGGATGGCTCCTCGTACTTGTACAGAGCCTTCCACGCCCTGCCGCCATTATCGAACTCTCGCGGTGAGCCCACCGGCGCGGTGCTGGGCGTGATCAACATGCTCAACAAGATGGTGAAGGAGGAATCGCCGGAGCGCATCGCGGTGGTGTTCGACGCACCCGGCCGCACCTTTCGCGACGACCTGTTCGATCAATACAAGGCGCACCGGCCGCCGATGCCCGACGAGCTGCGCTCGCAACTGCAGCCGCTCCTGGATGCGGTACAGGGCATGGGACTGCCGCTGCTGCGCATCAGCGGCGTGGAGGCCGACGATGTGATCGGCACGCTCGCCAAGCGGGGCGTGGCGGCCGGCTTTGAGGTGCTCATCTCGACCGGCGATAAGGACATGGCGCAGCTGGTGAGCCCCGGGATCGGCCTCGTGAACACCATGAGCAACACGCGATTGGATCGCGACGGCGTCAAGCTGAAGTTCGACGTCTACCCCGAACAGATGATCGACTACCTCGCACTGGTCGGCGACAGCTCGGACAACATTCCCGGCGTCAGCGGCGTTGGACCGAAGACGGCGGCCAAGTGGCTGAAGCAGTATCAAACCCTCGATGCGCTCATTGCCAAAGCCGCCGAGATCACCGGCAAGGTGGGTGAGAATCTGCGGGCGGAATTGCCGACTCTCGAGCTGTCACGCAAGCTCGCCACGATCGACACCGACGTCACGCTGGATCTTTCCCCGGAAGAATTGCAGCCCAAGCCGGCCGATACCGCGCGCTTGCGCGACATCTACTCGCGCCTGGAGTTGCGCATGCTGCTGAAGACGCTGGATGGCGGCGATGCCGCAGCGCCATCCGCGGCCGCGGCTTCCGGCGCAACGGCGGCGAAGACGGCAGGCGCAACCTCCGCCTCCACGGCCGGCGATGCTACGTCCTTCACCGTGCCCACCGTGCCCGCGCCGCCCCGGCAATACGAGATGGTCACCACCCAGGCGCAGTTCGACGCCTGGCTCGGGATGTTGCGCGAAGCGCCCTTGTTCTCCTTCGACACCGAGACGGACAGCCTGGATTACATGCAGGCGCGAATCGTCGGCGTGTCGTTCGCAGCGGAAGCGGGCAAGGCCGCCTACGTGCCGTTGGCGCACGACTATCCCGGAGCGCCGGATCAACTCGACCGTGGACGGGTGCTCGCCGCGCTCAAGCCGCTGCTCGAGGATCCCGCGCATCGCAAGCTCGGGCATCACCTGAAATACGACATGCACGTGCTGGCCAACTACGGTATCCGGCTCGAGGGTCATGCATACGATTCCATGCTCGAGTCCTACGTGCTCAATAGCGTGGCCACGCGCCACGACATGGACTCCACCGCGCTCAAGTACCTGGGAGTGAACACCATTCATTTCGAGGACGTGGCCGGCAAGGGAGCCAAGCAGCTCACCTTCAACCAGGTGGACGTGCAGCGCGCCACCGACTACTCCGCCGAGGACGCCGACGTCACCCTGCAGTTGCACCAGGCGCTCTGGCCACAGATCTGCGCCACGCCCGCCCTCAAGGAGCTGTACGAAACCGTCGAGCAGCCGCTGGTGCCGGTGCTGTTCCGCATGGAACGAACCGGCGTGCTGGTGGATCGCGAGCAGCTGAAGACGCAGAGCGGCGAACTGGCGCATCGCATGCTGGAATTGGAACAGGCCGCGCACGCCGCCGCGGGCGGCGCGTTCAATCTCGACTCTCCCAAGCAACTGCAGCAGATCCTGTTCGAGCGCCTGAAGATTCCCGTGATGCGCAAGACGCCCACGGGGCAACCCTCCACTGCCGAGGACGTGCTCGAGGAGCTGGCGGCGGAATACCCGCTGCCCAAGCTCATCCTCGAATACCGCGGCATCGCCAAGCTGAAGTCCACGTACACGGACAAGCTGCCGCAGGAAATCGATGCCACCACCGGGCGCATCCATACCTCCTATCACCAGGCCATCGCCGCCACCGGCAGGCTTTCTTCCACCGATCCCAACCTGCAGAACATCCCGATCCGCACGCAGGAGGGCAGGCGCATCCGCCAGGCCTTCGTCGCCCCGCCGGGCAGGAAGTTGGTGGCCGCGGACTATTCGCAGATCGAGCTGCGCATCATGGCGCACTTGTCGGACGATGAGAGCCTGCTGCGCGCGTTCGCGCAGGACCTGGACGTGCACCAGGCCACGGCGGCGGAAGTTTTCGCCGTGCCGCTCGAGGCGGTGAGCTCCGACCAGCGCCGTTCCGCCAAGGCGATCAATTTCGGGCTCATCTATGGAATGTCGGCCTTCGGGTTGGCGCGCCAACTGGGCATTCCGCGCGGCCAGGCGCAGGCCTACGTCGACCTGTATTTCCAGCGTTATCCGGGCGTGCGGCGCTACATGGACGAGACGCGGCGCCTCGCGCATGAGAACGGCTATGTCGAGACGGTGTTCGGGCGGCGCCTGTACCTGCCCGACATCGAATCGCGCAACCAGGCCATGCGCCAATATGCCGAACGCAGCGCCATCAACGCGCCGATGCAGGGCACGGCCGCCGACATCATCAAGCGCGCGATGATCGACGTCGACGCCTGGCTGCGCGCTTCGCGAGTGGACGCCTGCCTCATCATGCAGGTGCACGACGAATTGGTGCTGGAGGCGGCCGATGCAGCAGTTCCGCGGATCGTGCAGGAATTACAAACCCGCATGTCGCGTGCGGCGGAGTTGAAGGTGCCGTTGCGCGTGGATGTGGGCACGGGCGCGAACTGGGACGAGGCGCACTGAGCCGCCGATTGCCTTGAACCGCGGCGACGCGGATGCTTTACTGCGGGCAGTCCTTCACGCAGCAGCGGCCCATGCAATACGACCTGATCATCGTCGGTGGCGGCCCGGCAGGCATGATGGCCGGGCATTTGTTCGCCCGCGCGGGCGTTTCGGTGATCGTGCTGGAAAAGCACGGCGATTTCCTGCGCGACTTCCGTGGCGACACCGTGCACCCCTCGACCATGGAAGTCCTCGATCAATTGGGCATGCTCGAGCGCTTCCTCACACGGCCACACGATCGCATCGAGCAGGCCCGGGTGCGCGTCGCCGGCCGGTTTCTCACCATCGGCGACCTGCGCTTCCTGCATACGCCCGCGCCATACATTGCGATGATGCCGCAATGGGATTTCCTCGACTTCCTGCGCGAGGAATCGCAGCGCCTTGCAAACTTCGCGTTGCGCATGAATGCCGAGGTGACGGAGCTTCTCGATACGGATGGACGAATCAGCGGTGTGCGCCTGGCAGACGGCAACACCCTTGAAGCCGGCCGCCTCGTGCTGTGCGCCGACGGGCGGTCTTCGTTGGCGCGCCGTATTCTGCCGTTGCGCAATCTCGGCGCGCCCATGGATGTGTTCTGGTTCCGCGTGCCGCGCAAAGCCGGCGATCAGGAGGGCCTGCGCGGCATCTTCGATCCGGGGCGCATCCTGGTGATGATCGGCAGGCATGACTATTGGCAATGCGCCTACCTGTTTCCCAAGGGCGGCGCCGATGCCGTGCGCGCCCGCGGACTGGCGGCGCTGCGCGACGACCTGGAAGAGGCGGCGCCGGATCTCGCGCCGCTCGATGCGGCATTGACCGATTGGGGGCAACTGCATCTGCTGACAGTTGCGCTGGACCGCCTCGCCCACTGGCATCGGCCGGGCGTGCTCGCCATCGGCGATGCTGCGCACGCCATGTCACCGATCGGCGGAATCGGCATCAACCTGGCCATTCAGGATGCCGTTGCGGCAGCGAACATCCTGGCGCAGCCGTTGGCCGAAGGTCGCGGCGTGGATGATCTCCTGGCAACCGTGCAGCGCCGCAGGGAATGGCCGACTCGCCTCATCCAGGCCGGGCAGAAGTTTGCGCAGGACAATGTGATCGGAGTCCTGCTGGCGCGCCGGCAACCATTGACGCAGCCACCGCTCGCGCTGCGCATGCTGGATCGCTTTCCACCCTTGCGCCGGATACCCGGGCGGATCATCGGGCTCGGCGTGCGGCGGGAACGCGTGGCATCGCCCATCCATGGTGCGGGTTAGCGCGAGCGTCGCAAGCTCGGCGTATTTTTTTCAATGGCGCGAGTCGCCACCCGGCGACAGATCGCGAGCATGCGGGAACCCACGCGCTCGCCGACATGTCACTTTCTCGTGTTCTTTGGGAAACGAGGAGCCGCATGAAGATCATCGCTGCCGCTTTGGCATTGACCGTGACGGGAATCGGCACTGCGCACGCCGTCGATCATGGTTTCTATCTCGGCGCCGGGCTGGGTCAGAGCAAGCTCGATCCCGATCAGAGCAAATTGAATTTCTCCGCCCTCAACTACGACGACAAGGACCAGGGATATAAGCTGATCGCCGGCGTCCGCCCCCTGGATGTGCTGGGCGCCGAGATCAACTACGTCGACCTGGGCAAGACCGATGGCTCAGGAACCGGTGGCGCACTGCGCTCCAAGGCGCAATTGTTCAATGCCTCGGTGATGGGCTTCGTCCCGCTGCCCTTCGTCGACATCTTCGGCAAGGTCGGCATCGCCCGGTCGAAAGCGCGTTACCAGGAACAAGGCGTCAGCGATTTGAAGCTCGACAGCACGGACTTCAGCTGGGGTGTGGGCGTGCAGGCGCATTTCCGCAGCCTGGGGGCCAGGCTTGAATACGAACGATTCAACCTCCCCCGTACCAATACCTCCTCGATGGTCTCCTTGGGCGTCACCTGGACTTTCTTATGACGGCGGGGCGTTTAGAATGCGCCCATGTATTTCAAGCATCGTGAGGCGCATCGTACCCAGCACATTGGCTGGCTGCGAGCCGCAGTACTCGGGGCCAACGACGGCATCGTCTCGACCGCCAGCCTGTTGATCGGCGTCGCGGCCGCGCAGGCTTCGCACGAGCAACTGTTGATCACGGGAATCGCAGGCCTCGTGGCGGGATCCATGTCGATGGCGGCGGGTGAATACGTATCGGTGGCATCGCAGAAGGATACCCAGCAAGCCGACATCGATCGTGAGCGCGGCGAACTCGCCGCCGACATCGATCACGAGCACGAGGAACTCGCCGCAATCTACGCGGGACGCGGCCTGGATAAACAGCTCGCCAGGCAGGTGGCCGTCCAGCTCATGCAGAAGGACGCGCTCGCCGCGCACATGCGCGATGAGCTCGGCATCAGCGAGACCATCACCGTCAATCCGTTGCAGGCGGCGCTCACCTCGGCGGTTACCTTTGCGGCCGGCGCCGCCCTGCCGCTGGCGCCGGCATTGTTGGCGCCCGGGCAGCTTCGCATTCCCGTGATCGCCGCTTGTTCACTCGCTTTTCTCGCCGCACTTGGGGCGCTTTCCGCCTACATGGGAGGTGCGCCCGTGGCAAAGGCTGCCCTGCGGGTCACGTGGTGGGGCGCCGTCGCAATGTCGGTGACCGCATTGATCGGCACGGCGGTGCACGTCGTCGTGGGATAGGCCGGCACGCCATCGGGCGCCAACCGGCCGTACGCACAATCCCGAATGGCAGCGCAGCAGCGGCGGCGTTACCCTAAGTTGCATCGGACGCATTCAGCATCCGATCCAGGAACGGGGGCGAAACCCATGACAGTCCTTCATTCGCGCTGGCGCGGCCACGCGCTATTGCTGGCGGGCGCGGGCCTGCTGTGCGGCGCGGTCGCGCAGGCAGATGGCCGCAATTTTTACGTTTCATCCGCCGGCAAGGACAGCTCGACGTGCGGTGCCGCCTCGGCTCCTTGCCGGTCCCTCGGCAAGGCACTCGAAAACGCCACCAGCGGGGATCAATTGGTGGTGGGGCCCGGAAGATATGGGGATCTCAACGGCAACGGCAGCTTCGCCGATCCCGGAGATGAACAGCCCGACTTCGTCCGCGGCTGCATGATTTGCGTCGATAAGAGCATCCGCGTCGTCTCGAAGTCCGGCGCACGAGCCACTTTCCTGGATGGCACCTCGCCCATTCCGCTATACGGGGTGATGATGACGGGCAGCGAAGTCACGTTGGATGGATTCTCGATCACTCACGCTGCTCGCGGCGGTGTCATGGTAAGTTCCGATGGCGGTGGCAAGGCGCAGCTGCTGAACAACATTGCCGTCGACAACGTCTGCGAAGGGAATTGCCTCACCACCGGCTTCACGGTATTCGCGGGCAATAGCCCCACCAACGTGATCGGAAATCTGGCCATCGGCAATGGTGACGGGTTCAATCTTCAGGCGAATGGCATCGGAAAGTTCATCGCGAGGGACAACAAGGCAATCCGAAACGACGGAAACGGCTTCCTGCTGTTTCATTTCACGGCAACCGATGCGTTCAACGAATTTTTCATCGTGGATTCAATGCAGTCGATCGAGAACGGTGTCGGTTACGTGATTGTCGGCCACGATTTGCAGATCTCATCCAGCGTGGCCATCGCCAACCGTTCGCATGGCTTCATGGTCCGGGGCGAACACCATCGGATGTATCACCTCGTGTCGGTCTTCAATCTTGGCGCCGGTCTGCATGTCGAGGCATCCGGACCGTTGACCTTCACCGATGGCGATATTTATGGAAACCAGGGGCTGTCCACCGATGGACGTCGCAATTGCGGCGTCATCAATACGTCGGGTATCGCGAGTGAAGTCAAGATTGCGGCCTACTGGGGCGCGCCCGGCGGACCGGGGCCGGACCCGGCCGACGCGGCCGGACCGGGCAGCGGTTGCGATCAATCGGCAAAGTCCAGGACCGTGGCCGTGGTATACACGGCGCCTCGAAACTGAACGCATCGCGTCACGTTCGCTTGCGGTCCAAACTGAACAGGCGAAGTTTGCCTGGGCCAACAGCAGAGACCGATCATGTTGACGACCCGCGGACCGTTATGCGCAATCAAGCCTCGCGAAGCGCCGTGGCGATCGGGAGCCGCGCCGCCCGGATGGCGGGAAACAAACCGCCCACCAGGCCAACGATACACGCCACGACGATGCCCCCGAACGCAAGGCTTGGCGTTACGGTCAACTGAAACACGACTTGGGTAAAGTTCGAGCCCAGCGTGTTCACGGAATTGCCGTTGAAGAACAGCCAGGCCACCGCCGCGCCGAGCACGCCGCCGATGAGCGCGAGCAGGAGCGATTCGACGAATACCGAGATGACGACCGGCAACGCGCCGAAACCGATGGCGCGCAGCGTGGCGATTTCCAGCGAACGCGAGGACACGGCCGAATACATGGTGTTGAGCGCGCCGAACACCGCGCCCACCGCCATGATGCCGCCGACGATGTAGGCCACGAAGAACAGGAGCTTGGAGAGCTGCTTGGACTGCTCGGCAAAATATTCGGTCTCGCGCTTCACTTCGACGGACAGCGTGGGATTGGTGGTGAGCTGGTCCTTGAAGGCATCGAACTCGCGTTTGGAATCGAGCATCACCGTGACACTCTGGAAGAGGTTGCGGCGGAAGGCGGACAACACGGTCTCGGCATCCCCCATCAATTCCGATTCGTGGGAATCGCCATTGCTGTCGAACACACCCACCACGATCCACTCACCGTCGCGGAAATTGAGGTGATTGCCGAGCTCCAGCCCCTGGAACTGCGCCAGTGCCGATTTGCCGACGATCAGCTCACGCACCGCGGGCCGGAACATGCGCCCGGACACGATCTTGATCTCCGGCCGCAGTTCGAGGGCCTTCGGGCCCACGCCGCGCAGCGTGACGTTCGCCTTGGTGCCGGTGTTCTTCTGCTTGAGGTTCACGATGCCCACCATTTCGGCCGAGCCCACCACCTTGCCATCGACGCTGCGCCGGATGCCCTTGGCATCGAGGATGGTCAGGGCATTGTCGCGCGAGATGGTGCTGGCCAGTTCCGACTGCGAGCCGCCGCGTAACACCATGGCGCGATCCTCCCGCCCCGTATTCGCCAGCGTCTTGCCAAAGCCGGCCGCCATGGCCAGCACCGAGACCATCACCGCGACGGTGACCGCGATGCCGGTGACGATGACGGCGGAGATGCCGGCGCGCTGCGGAATGCTGCGCAGGTTGTTGGCGGTGACGGCGGCGATCTGGCTGCCGAGGCTTGCCATGTCAGCGTCCCGCCAATGCGTCGACGATGTTGAGTTGGCGCGCGCGCCAGGCCGGCAACAGGCCGGTGGCGATCGCGAGCAGGATGGCGATGATCACCCCCTCGAGCAACACCACGGGCGGCAGGGTCACCACGCCAATGGCGCCGCGCAGGAACGGGAACAGCACGGCCGCGGCCCCCAGTCCCGCCAGTGCCGCGAGCACGCACAACAGCAGCGATTCCGCCAGCACCAGCGTGAGCACGCTGGCATCGCTGAACCCCAGGGTCTTCAATACCGCCAGTTCCGGGATGCGCTCGCGGATGGATTGCATCAACGAGCTGCCGGTGGCGAACAGCAGCGCGAAGAACACCGCGAACAGAATGCGGGTGACGATGAAATTGATGTCGCCCACCTGCTTGAGGAAGGACTGCTGGAATTCCTTCTCGGTCTTGGTCTCGGTCTCATCCGAGGAATTGGCGAACAGCTTGTCGATGGCGGCCGCGACCTGCGCCGATTGGCGCGGGTCGCTCACCTGCACCAGCAGCCACCCCACCCGGCCCTTGCCGAAAGTGCGCGCCTCGTCGAAATAATCGTAGCGCAGGAAGAATTGATTCTCGCGGCCCGGAGTATCCGGCGCGGTATAGATGCCGACGATGTCGAAATCCCAATCCGAACTGCCGCCGGCCTTGGTCCAGATCACCGAGTGCAACGGCACGCGGTCGCCCAGTTTCCAGCCATATTGCCTGGCCAGCTGCGCGCCGACGACGGCGCCGGTGCGCGTGCGCTGCCAGGCGTCGAACTGCTCGTCCGGCAATTTGTATTCGCTGCCCACCCGTCGCCAGCGCAAGGGTTCCACCGGATAGGAGAACACGAAGTTCTTCGGGTCCTGGTAATAGGTGCCGAACCAGCTCATCTGCGAGACCGCCGACACGCCCGGCACGCTTTCCACCTGCGCAATGTAGGAAAACGGCAGCGATTCGGTGAAGGAGATGTTGTTGGCGACGATCACCCGGTTGACGTTCGCACGGTCGATGGTGGCATTGAACGCCGAGTTCACGCCCTGCAGCATGCCGAAGAGCAGGAAGGCGACCAGGATGGACAACAGCGTGAACACCGTGCGCGCCTTCTTGCGCCACAGCGCCGCCCAGATCAGCGGCAGGAATTTCACGCCGGCACCGCGCTACCGGCGTCCGGCGCATGGCCTGCCGCGGCGGCAGGCCCCTGGCTCACGAGTTCGCCCTTGTCGAGGTAGAGTTGATGCGAGGCGTATTCCGCCGCCTTGGGATCGTGCGTCACCATGACGATGGTCTTGCCCTGCTCGCGGTTGAGCGCACGCAACAGGCTCAGGATCTCATCGGCCGTGGCGCGGTCCAGATCGCCGGTGGGTTCATCGCATACGAGCAGCGTGGGATCGGAGACCAATGCGCGCGCAATCGCCACGCGTTGCGCCTGGCCGCCCGACAATTCCGTGGGCTTGTGCCGCGCGCGATCGGACAGGCCGACCACGGCCAGCGCCGTCTGCACGTTCTTGCGGCGCTGTGCAGCCGACAGCGACGTGAGCAGCAATGGCAGCTCCACGTTCCTTTCCGCCGAGAGCTGCGGCAGCAGGTTGTAGAACTGGAACACGAATCCCACGTGGCGCGCGCGCCATTTGGCGAGCTGGCCGCCGTTCAAGGAATCGATGCGCACGCCGGCGACCCTGACTTCACCGCCGGACGCCGTATCCAGGCCACCGATGAGATTCAACAACGTGGTCTTGCCCGAGCCGGAAGGCCCCATCAGCGCCACGAAATCCCCGCCCTCGATGTCGAGGTTGATGCCGTGCAGTACCTCGACGGTCTGCTTGCCGCGGCTGTAACGCTTGACCACGTTGCGCAGGCTGACGATGGCGGTCATGGCGATTGCTCCTTGATCTTCACGCCGTCGGCGAGCTTGGAAAAATCCCCGATCGCCACCTTTTCACCCGCGGCGAGCCCGGCACTGATGTTGCGGTTGGCGCCGCCTCCCGCCAACAGCTTGACGGCGCGGCGTTCCAGCACGTCATCCTTGACGACGTAAACCACACCGCCGTCGCCTTGCGCCTGCACGGCTTCGGCCGGCACTTCGACACCGGCCGGCGTCGACACACCGCCCGCCGATGCGGGCGCGGCTTCGCTCAAGAAAGCAACGCGCGCGCCCATGTCCGGCAGGATGCGCGGATCGCGTACCTTGAAGCCGATGCGTACCTTCACCGTCGCCTTGGCGCGATCGGCGGTGGGGATGATGGCGATGACGTAGGCGGGGATTTGCCAGTCGGGATAGGCGTTGAGCTTAACCGTGGCCGGCTGGTCCGCGTGCACACGCGAGATGAAGCTCTCGTTCACGTCCACCTCGACCTCGAGGGAGTCCATGTCGACGATGGTGCCGATGCCGGTGCGCGTGAAGCCGCCGCCGGCGGAAATCGGCGAGACGATTTCGCCGGGTTGCGCCGCCTTCACGGTGATGACGCCGGAGAACGGCGCCCGCACCACGGTGTCATCCAGGTTGCGTTGCGCCGCATCCACGCCGCGGTTCGACAACTCCACGCTGCGCTGGGCGGTCACGGCCTGGGCGCGCAGGCTGTCGAGCGCAGTGCGCGCATTGTCGAGGTCGGACTGGCTGATGAAATTCTTGGCGAACAGCTCGTTTTTGCGGTTGTAGTCGCGCTGCGCATTGGCGAGGTTCACCTGCACCTGCTCGAGCGCGGCCTTCGAATAGGCCAGCTGCGCGGCGGCCTGCTGCAGCGAGGCTCGGATGTTGGTGTCGTCGAGGCGGCCGACCACCGCCCCCTTGTCCACATGCTGGCCTTCCTCGATCAGCACCTCGGTCACCTTGCCGGTAATCTTCGCCGACACGGTGGCCTGGCGGCGCGCCACCACGTACCCCGAGGCGTCCAGCAGCGACGCCCCGGCCGCCTCGCTTCCGCCGCTCGCCTGACGCGCCACCGCAACAGTCACCGGAATGGCGCCGGAACGCAGGAAAAAGAAAAGCAGCGCGCCTGCAACAACCAATGCCGCGCCCACTCCGATCCACAGGCCCTTGCGGGACTCCTCCTCAGGTTCTGCGCTGCGGTCGATCTTGAGCTGTTTGAGAAGGTCGGTTTTTTCGTTCACGCAGCGCCGCTTACAAGGGAAAAATACAGTGGGTTTTCGATTGCCAAGCGGCAACCATTTGACCTATTTTAAGACACTCGAGAGAAGAATAATTTTGAATCTGGAATGTTGAACTTTTGGGAGGGCGCACCATCTAATGTTTTGAGCGGCTAGGACGCTCCCCGCTCTTCTCCCTGAGCGGGCTGAAAACCCGGTTGTCATCCCCATGCCGGGTTGGTCTGCCCCGATGGCGGTTAACGCCCCATCGGGGCTTTTTTTTGTGCCGGCCTCACGCAGCGGCGCCGATCAGCCTGCGCACCACGGCGCGCGCCTCGTCCACACCTTGGCCCGCATGTGCCGAAAACAGCTGCACGCTCACACCCGCATCCGCGCAGGCCTCGCATGTTTCCTTGAGCACCCGGGTGGACTGCGCGCGCGTCAGCTTGTCCGATTTGGTCAGGAGCACATGGGCCTGGCGGCCGCGCGCCAATATCCACTCCAGCATGGCCGCATCCTCGGCCGAAAGCCCGCGGCGCGAATCCACGATCAGCACGAGGCCCGTAAGCGACTCGCGCGTATTGAAGTAATGCTGCATCAGGTTCAGCCAGCCGATGCGAACCGACTCCGGGACCTTGGCGAATCCGTAGCCGGGCAAATCGACCAGGCGGCCCGCCCCCGACACGGCGAAAAAATTGATGAGCTGGGTCCGGCCCGGCGTGCGGGACACCCGGGCCAGGGCCTTGCGCTGGGTGATCGCGTTCAGGGCGCTGGACTTGCCGGCATTGGACCGGCCGGCGAAGGCCACTTCCTGGCCGGTGTCCGCCACGAACTGTCCCGCGGCGGCGGCGCTGGTCAGGAAGGATGTGGCTGGGAATGCGCTCATGGGGCCTTGGACGTTAAGCGCCCTAAACTAGAGCCGCTTCAAGGCCATAGTGTACAATTTCCCCTCTTTTGGCGTTCGATCATGAGCGGAGCACCGGACGGATGATGAAGCGGACTTGGGCGGCGATGATGGTTACGGGAGTGTTGGTGAGCGGCATGGCTGCAGCGGCCGGCAATCCGGAAGCCGGCGCCACAAAATCAGCCGTTTGCGCGGCCTGCCACGGCGCCAACGGCAACAGCGTCAACCCTGAATGGCCCAGCCTTGCGGGCCTGGGGGCGGATTACATCGTCGCGCAGCTGACCAATTTCAAGGAAGGCAAGCGCGCCAACCCCATCATGATGCCCAATGCCATGGCGTTGAGCCCGGAAGACATGGCCGACCTCGCGGCCTACTTCAACAGCCAGCACAACACCGGCCTGGAGGCCGACCCCGCCACCGCGCCCGCCGGCCAGAAGCTGTTCCGCGCCGGTGACAAGGCCCGCGGCATCCCGGCCTGCATGGCCTGCCATGGCCCTGCCGGCCGCGGCAACGAAGCCGCCAAGTTCCCGGCACTTCGCGGCCAGCATTCGGTCTATACCGTCAAGCAACTGCAGGATTACGCCTCCGGCGCGCGTCCCACGGGCCCGAACGGCATCATGCAGACCATTGCCAAGAAATTGACCGCCGATGACATGCGCAACGTGGCCTCCTATCTGCAAGGAATTCGCTAAATGCTGAAATGTCGTGTGCTCGCCCTCGCCCTGAGCGTGGCGTTCCTCGCCGCCTGCGGCGGCGCCAAGAACGAACCGGCCGCCACCACGGAGCCGGCAGCCGAAGCCGCCAAGCCCTCTCCGGCCCAAACGGCACCGGCAGCCTCGCCAACGGCGGAACCGGCCGACAAAGCCGCGGCGCCCACGCGCTCGGCTCGCATCAACGAGGACGGCTCGGAGACGATCGAGGAAAACACCGGCGACACCGGCGCGCACAACCCTCTGCTCGCCGCCGTGGCCAGCAGCGCCTCCGCCGCCACCACGCCGCCCGCCACCCCGTACAAGGACGGCGTGAACTACACGCGCCTGGTTCCCGGGCAGCCCACGTCTGCCGGACCCGACCAGGTGGAAGTCATCGAAATGTTCTGGTACGGGTGCGGCCACTGCAACGCGCTGGATCCGCTGGTCGAAGCGTGGAAAAAGCGCAAGGCGCCGTACATCAAGTTCGTACGCGTGCCCGTGATGTGGGACAACGACGTGCACCGCTCGCACGCGCGCCTGTATTACACGCTTGAGGACCTGGGCAAGCTGGACCAGCTGCACCCGGAGGTGTTCAAGGAAATCCATACCAACGGCAACATGCTGGTGTCGCAGGACCCGGCCGAGACCGAGCAGAAGCAGCGTGATTTCCTCAAGAAGTTCGGTGTGACCGACGCGCAATTCAAGAACTCCTATCACTCCTTCAACGTGGAAACCAACCTGCAGCGCGCCGAGCAGACCACGATCCGCTATGCGGTCGCTTCTGTGCCCACCTTCATCATCAACGGCAAGTACATCACCGACGTCGGCAAGGCTGGCGGCACCGATCAGTTGTTCACGATGGTGGATACGCTGGCGGCGCAGGAACACAAGCGCTAGCGGCTGCCGCGGGACGACGCGGCCATGCTCACGCTCTACAGCGCAGGCCCCCTCGGGCTGCAGCATGCGCATGAGCCGTCCGGCGGGTTGACGGCGATCGATCCACGCATCGCCTGGATCGACCTGCTCGAGCCCACGCCCGAGGAGGAAAAATCGGTCGAGAAAGCTCTCGGTATCGATGTCCCCACCCGCGAGGAAATGAGCGAGCTGGAGGCCTCCGCCCGCCTCTACGAGGAAAATGACTGGCTGTTCATGACGGCCACGCTGGTGACCAAGCTGGACACCGACACGCCGCAGAATTCCCAGGTCACCTTCATCCTGAGCAAGGACCGGCTGGTCACCAACCGCTATGCCGATCCAATTCCCTTCCGCCGCTTCATCGCCTACGCCGAGACGCACCCGGCCACCTGCGCCTCGCCGGCCACGCTCCTCACCGGGCTCCTCGAATCCATCGTGGATCGCCTGGCCGAGTCACTGGAGAAGATCGGCATCAACCTGGACGGCGTATCCACCGACATCTTCACCCCGCAGCTGCGCAAGCGGGCCGGGCGCCGGGACTTCAACCGCATCCTGGATCGCGTGGGATCGAGCGGCGATGTGATCTCCAAGGCTCGGGAGAGCCTGGTGAGCCTGGGGCGGTTGCTGGCGTTCATGCAACAGTCCACCGTGGTCACGCTGCCGCAGGAGCAGCGCAACCGCTGCCGCACGATTTCACGCGACGTGCTGTCCTTGAGCGATCACGCCTCGTTCCTCGCCAACAAGGTCACCTTCCTGCTCGACGCCACCCTCGGCATGATCAACATCGAGCAGAACAATATCCTGAAGATCTTCTCGGTGGTCACCGTATTCATGCTGCCGCCTTCGCTTATCGCCGGCATTTTCGGCATGAATTTTCATCAAATGCCGATGTTGCAGAGGCCGGAAGGATTTTGGATCACTGCATCCTTAATGCTCGCGTCCATGCTGGTGCCTTATCTCTATTTTCGCGTCAAAGGTTGGCTGTAGCTTTTCCTGCTGCTGATGATGCGGTGGTTGGAGCGGGAGCTGGGGGAAGTCCCTTGGGAGCGTGATCGCGCCGAAGGCATCCTTGCCCGCTCGGTGGGCCACTAGCGCATATGGCCTCAGCGGAAATTCAACTGTAACGCTCAGCGTTGGCCCGCGAGCGGGCAAGGCGGCGCTCAGACACGCTCCCAAGGGACTTCCCCCAGCTCCCGCTCCAACCATCGACGTCCGCAGGGAGAGGCTCCGCCACTCGACTCGGTAATCGTGATGCCGAAGGAGTTCAGGACTCGGCACTTCGCTGCGAGGAATCGCAACCCACCGTTCTCTGTTGTCGAGTTTGAGATTGGAGTTTGATCTTGCAGTCTTCCGAACTCTCCGTGCTGGAAAACCGGCGCGCCGGAGCGGTGCCTTTAAGGCGCGCCCACGCGACAAATCCTCCCGCCCGCCCTGCACCCATCGGCAAGGCCACGCCTAGTTGTGCCGAATGAACGCCCCGCTCTTACGACCACGCAAAGAGTTATAGAGCGTCTCGATGAACGCATCCGTATTGACGAAATCACCAGAATACTTGGCATCGAAAGCAGCAAGAATCTTGCGCTCCTTCATGCGCTGCAAAGACATACCAGACTTGATGGCCTTGGCGACAGCAGAGCGCGTGGCCTTGAGCATGGCCACGTACTCGCGCATCTCGCCCAGGTTGGACAACTCGCCGTGGCCGGGGATCACCTTCACGTCGGCGGGGAGCGTAGCAATCACCGACTCGCAGGCCTCGATCATGCCGTCGATGCTGCCGCCTCCGGCCACGTCGATGAAGGGGAAGCCGTAGCGCACGTAGTCATCCCCCATGTGGACCACATTAGCCTTGGGAAAGAAGATGATCGAGTCGCCATCGGTGTGGCCGGAGGGGTAATGCAGCGCGCGGATGTCCTCTCCGTTCAGGTGCACGGTCATGTCGTGATCGAAGGTGATCACCGGCAGCGCGAGCTTTTCCGCCGGCTTGTTGTCGAACTTGATCGCACCGCCATTGCCGCCCTCACCGCCGCGCTCCAGGCGCTCGCGCACGTGCGTCTGTGCGATCAGCGTGGACCCACCGCTGGCCAATGGCAGGTTCCCGCCGGTGTGATCGCCGTGATAGTGCGTGTTGATCACGTAGCGCACCGGCTTGTCGGTGACGCCGATGCCCTTGAGGGCCGCGGCGATCTTCTCGGCCAGCGGGGCGAATTCATCGTCCACCAGCACGATGCCGTCTTCGCCCACGGAAGCGGCGATGTTGCCGCCGACGCCTTCGAGCAGGTAGACGCTGCCCGCAACCGGCAGCACCTTCACCGTCGCCTTGCTGAAATCCTCCTCCTGCGCGCGCGCCGCTCCCGCCGAGAGCAGGAGCGAGAACATCGCTGCGGCGGCCGGCCGCGAAATCGACTTCAGAATGAACATGGTCCGCTTTCCGCCAGCTTCACTTCCTCGATCCGCTGCACCTCGGCCGCGCCGCGCTGCTTGAGTGCGCGGATCTCATTGACCATTTCCAATGCCGTGCGGTTGCAGGGTGGGAGTTCCGCGGCGCTGGCGCGCAGCGGCGCCACGCGCTCGCCCCAACGCAGCAGATGCGAGGACATGGTCAGCCCGCCGCCGAAGGCGGGCATGAGCACGAGGCCGCCGGGCGGCACCCGCCCCTCCTCCACCGCTTCCACCAGCGCCACCGGCGCGGTGGCGGCGCTCATGTTGCCGTACTTGTGGATGTTGAGGAACACCTTGTCCATGCCGGCGCCGGCGCGCTTGGCGACCGACTCGATGATGCGCAGGTTGGCCTGGTGCGGCACGATGACCGAGATGTCGCTCATGGCCACGCCGGCCTTCTGCATGACCTCGACGCTGGCCTCGCTCATGCCGTGCACGGCCTTGCGGAAGATCTCCTGGCCGTCGAAGTCCCAGCGCGTCTGGCCGTATTGCACGCCCAGGTTGGCATACACCGTGCCCATGCCGCGCACCCGCAGGATCTGGCGCGCATCGGCGTAGCACTGCAGCTTTTCGGCGATCACGCCGATGGGCTGCTCGGAGCGCTTGAGCACCACGGCGGCGGCGCCGTCGCCGAACAGCACCGCGACGTTGCGGTTCTCCCAATCCATGTAACGCGAGATCAGTTCGACGCCGATGATCACTGCCGTGCGCGCGACGCCGGTCTTGATCAACGAGCTGCCGATCGACAGGCCGTACATGAAGCTGGTGCAGGCGGTGTTCACATCGAAGGCGGCCGCATGCTTCGCGCCGAGGCGCACCTGCACCGCCGAGGCGCTGTTGGGCACCAGCTCATCGTTGCTGCAGCTGCCGTAGATGACGAGGTCGATGTCCTCGCCGCTCATGCCGGCGCAGTCCAGCGCCCGCTGGGCCGCGGTGATGGCCATCTCGATGCCGGGCACGTGGGAGATGCGCCGCTCCTTCATGCCGGTGCGCGTGCGGATCCACTCATCATCCGTGGGCAGGAAGGTGGCCAGGTCCTGATTGGTCAAAATCGCCGGCGGCAGGCATTTGCCCCAGCCAACGATGGCAGCGTGAGTCACGGCGGTCCCCCAAGAGCGTCTTCGTGTCACGCATTGTGTCGAAAAACCGCCGGCAAGGGCAGTCCGCCGTGACGGATGGGGGCAGGCCACCCCGCTCACCGCGAACGCGAAGCGTCACGGCAAACGGGGTGGTGGGGAGCCGCGGGCCCGTCTCCGCGCTCAGCCGGCTCCGCGCCCGGTCTGCCGGGCGTGCACGAGGCTGAGCGCCGGCAGGCTGATCTGGCTGACCGCATCCGACAACGCCTGCTCGTAGCAGGCGCGGGCCTGTGCGGCGCGCCCGAGGTCGCGCGCGTCGAAGTCCGGGCAGACCTGGCGGGCGGCGCTCTTCAGGCGCGCGTACAAGTTGTGCACACCCTGGCGCGAGGCGAGCTCATGCTTTGAGTATTGAACATCGACGCGGCGCCGCGCCTCGCTGCTGACCGATGCCTGCGCAAGGCCGGTGGCAAGGATGGCGCCGGCGGCGATCGCGATCAGCGCGCGGTCGAAGGTGTTTCCTCGGGCGATTGTCTTGTTCATGATGTGGGTCTCCAAAATGATTTGTTGGCCGTGGCTGCAAGTCAGATGCGGGCCGCGGCGAAAGGGTTTGAACCCCGGTCCGCCGCGGCGCATCCTTGATGCGTGGCAGTAATGTGCCCGCGCGGCGCGCGCGCAGCGAATCGAGTATTTGAAGCCGCCATAAGGAAGGCTGAAGTGTCCGCATTTGACCGCATGCCCCTCAACAGCCTGCGCGTGTTCGAGGCCGTCGCCACCGCGCTGAGTTTTTCCGAAGCCGCCGAGGCGCTCAGCGTCACGCCCGCCGCGGTCAGCATGCAGATCAAGTCGCTGGAGGATTACCTGCAGGTGCCGCTGTTCAGGCGCAATGCGCGTTCCATCGAGCTGACGGCCGAAGGCGCGCAACTGCTGCCGGCCGTGCGCCGCGCGCTCGATGAGTTGCGCCTGGCGGTGCAGCGGCTGCGCGCGGACCGCAGTGCGGGCCCCCTGAACGTGTCGATGCTTGCGTCCTTCCTGCAGCGCTGGTTCGTGGCGCGGCTTCCAGGGTTTTCGCTCAAGAACCCGGACATCGACCTGCGCATCCACACCTCCGTCGGCCTCGTGGATTTCGCCGCCTCGGATTTCCAAGTGGCGATCCGCCATGGGCGCGGCGCGTGGCCGGGGCTCGTGGCGGAGAAGCTGATGGATGACTGGCTGGTGCCGGTGGGGAGTCCGGCGCTCGTGAAAAAGATGGGCAAGCTGAAATCGGCGGAAGACCTGCCGCGCTACACGTTGCTGCATTCGGACAGCGAGCCGTGGACGGCATGGACCCGGCTGGGCGCGGCGCCGGCGCTCAGTGAGCGCGGCGTGGCGCTGGATGATTCCGCGGCCATCATCAGCGCCGCGGAACATGGACAGGGTTTGGCGCTGGCGCGCTGGAGCCTCGTTGCCGGCGACATCGAAGCCGGCCGGCTGGTGCCGGCAGCGAACTTCTGCGTCGCGCATACGCGATCGTATTACTTCGTCTGTCCCGAGAATTACCTGACGCTACCCAAGGTGGCACAGTTTCGCGCGTGGTTGGTCGAGGAATCGCAACGCTTTGCCGGCCCTGCGCTGGAAGTCAGGCGTTGAGGGGCGCGTGGGCGCAGCCGCGGGACCGCCTCGGCCGGATGGCGGGCATCAATTGGCCGCCGGCGGTGGCGAGGCTGCCGTCTCCGATGTGGCGGGAGGCAGTTCCTGCGGGGCCAGCGACAGGGGATTGACCGAGTCCGGGTCATCGCGCAGACGCACGAACAGCCGGCCTGAGGACGGGCGCGGGACCGCCAGCGACGCGCCGAGAAATCCCGGCGGCACCTGCACGGTTTCGGCGAACTGCGGCGAGGCCGACACGGCATCGAGCAGGAACAGGTTCGATCCGGATAGAAGACAGGGCATCTCGCCCTCGGCCGCGCACTTGAGATCGCGCAGCGACGGCAGGCGCACCAGCGTGGCCAGCGGTTGCCAATCGCTGTAGATGCCGGCGGCGTTGAGGCGAAACTGCAGCGGACCGAACACGGAGGTGCCGAGCGCCTTGGCGGAGTCCAGCGTCGCCACCGCCACCTGGCGATTCTCGAGCGTCAACGTGCCGTCGGCGATGCTCATCGCAGCCAGCGGCGGCTCATCCACGTCCGCCGCGATCTCGATGATGGCGTCGCGCTGCAGCGAGGCGCCGCCTTCCGCGCGCACCGAGAACACCAACTGCGAGCCTTGTGGCAATTGATCCGGGTTGGTGAGCAGGACGTGGCTGTCGAGGCTGGCGGCGGAGGGCCGCACGCTCTTGCCGATCAACGTCATGCGCGGCCGCGGCGGATCCACCTGCACCGGAACGTTGAAGCTGCGGCCGTCCTGCAGCGTGACCTGTGCGCTCGAACCCGCCTCCTTGCCGATACCGGCGGTGTCAATGCCCGACAAACTCAACGCATCCGTGCCGTGCTGCGTGGAGAGCTTCCCGGGCACGAGCGCGGCATTGCCGATGGCGACGCGCACCACCTTGTCCAGACGGCTGCCCAGCAGCACGCCGGCATTGTCCCCGGCATGAACACGCAGGCGATCGATGTGGCCCGCATCGGCGAAGGCACGCAACGTCAGTGTCTGCGGCTCGGCGCCCGGCTGCAGGATCTGCAACCCCAGCGTACCCGGGGCGGCGTCCTGCAGCGGCAACTGCACCTCGATTTCGCCTTTCTTGGTCGGCTTCCATTGCAGCGGTCGCTGACGCCCGCCCGGCTGCTGCATCTGAACCGCCTGTACGCAGGCGACGTTGTCCGCGCGCAGGCGAACGCTCCCGGCTCGTCCCACGATCAGGCTGGCTTCATCCCCGGGCGCGACTTCCCAGTGACGCTCGCGCGCATCCACCAGTGCATACACGGGACCCTCGTAACGGTCGAATCCCCACATGCCGCGCAAACTGGCGCGAGCCTCGCCTTCCAGGTCGACGCCGCGCAACTCGGCGGTATCCACCACGAATCCACCGGCGGCCGCATCGGCATGCACCGGCGCCTCGTGCAGCTTGCCCCCTGCATCGGTCACCGCCAGCCGGAGGTCGTGTGCGAAGCCATTGGCGAAAACCAACGGCGCACCCTCGGCGGGCAGCAGTAACGCAGGCCTGGCCGCGCAATAGACGGTCTTGGCCTCGGGCATCCGCAGCGGCGGCAGGGAGGCGGACTGCACGGCCGGCAGGCCCGTCACCAACACCGACAGCGGATCCTGGAATGACGGCGCCGCGTTCAACGTCAACGACAAGCGCTCGCCCTGCGCGGCACCGAGCGCGGGGATGTATTGATAACGCGCCGTGCGGAAGGAATCGAAGATGCGCGCGATGTCCAGCACCGAGGCGACATAGGGACTGTAATAGCCGTATCCGAGTTGCGGCGTGAAACTCGCTTCCATCGCAAGATCCGCCGCCGCGCCCCCGGTGAGCGCTTCGACCACCGACACGCTGTGACCATCATCGAGGATGAGGGAGTCCTGGCCCTGCATGAGGCAAGAGCCCTGCTGATCCACGGGACGATCCAGGCATTTCTCATCCAGGCGCACACCCAGGCTGCGCGCCAGGAGCGGCGCCGTCTGCTTCAACGCCGCCGGATCATTCGACGCGGCGCGCCGGATGGCCGACAGGTACACGTCCAGGCGCGCGCGGTCGAGGGCCGCCTGGTTGAGATCCTGCGAGGCGCGCACGAACGCACCGGGCCGGCCGCGCACGGTATTCACCAGGGTCTTGAAATCACCGCCGGTTTGCGGCGCCAGGAACAGCAGCGCCTGCTGGGCGCCCGCGGGCACGGTCAGCTTGAATCCATCGCGTGCGCACGGTGCCTTCCAGGTTTCGCAGCGCTTGAACCACTGCTTCGGTGGCGGATTGGTCGGCCCGCTGAGAAAGGCGGCCACCAGCAGATAGTGCACGGATTGCGTGGCGGGCAGATCGGCCTTGATCCAAAGCTCATCCCCGGCAAGCAGATTCGGCACCTGTCCCACGGGCAGGGTAAGCGCGCCGCGCGTCACCCGGATCTGCAGGGCGGGTCCGGCAAGATCGAAGGGGGCGGGCGCCGCGTGGGCGGCTACCGCGACGAGAGCGGCGAGGAAGGTCAACCAACGTGGATATCGCATGTTCAAGGTATTGGGCTGTGCCGCGGATGTCGGGCTTTAGAGTGCGGTTGGGCGCGCGAGTTCGCGTCGGCGCCCCTGTGACGCCGTTCTCATTTCACCACAGATGGCCCTGCGGGGGCTGTCAACCACCGGATCGCGACCGCGTTCTCATCACAGGGCAGGACAGACGTGTAATTTTTCGCACCTGCCGGATGGTTTGACATACAACTTTGGCCTTCAAACGGAGTATCGACATGAAGATGGCAATCAAGGCTGGTCTGGTGATCGGGGTGTTTTCTGCAGCCGGCGCGTTTGCCGCCGAGGGTGCGGGCACGGTGCAGCGCGATGTCAACCAGCAGGAGCGCATCGAACAGGGTTTGAAGAGCGGCGAGCTCAACACCAAGGAAGCGGCGCGGCTGGAACGCCAGGAAGCCGTGGTGGACCACATGCAGGCCAAGGCACTCAAGGATGGCGACCTGTCAGCGGCCGAGCGGGCCAAGCTGGCCGTTGCGCAGAACCGGGTGAGCCGCAACATCTATCGTGAAAAGCACGATGAGCAGACCGGCAATCCGAACTCGGCGTCCTCGCTGCGCATGCAGGCGAACGTGCAGCGCAATGCCAACCAGGAAGCGCGCGTCCAGCAGGGTCTTGCCTCAGGCAGCCTCAGCGAACAGGAAGCGGCGCGTCTTGAACGCGGGCGCGCGCACGTGGACCGCAAGGAGGCTCGCGCCGGTGCCGACGGACATGTCGGTGCGGTTGAGCAGCGCAGCATTCAGCGCACGGAAAACCGCCAGAGCCGGCGCATCTTCCGCCACAAGCACAATTGATCGACGGCGGCGGCAATGCCGCAACCACCCGGACCCCCGCCGGCCAGGCGGGGGTCCTTTCGTTCCACACCGCCCCGCCGCTACGCGCTGTTCTACACTGGCGGCATGACCTCGACACCCGAATACAGTTCACCGGCCTGTTCGGCCCACGAATTTGCGCAAAGCCCGACCGACGCGCCGCTGACCATCTACCACAACCCTGGTTGCACCAAGAGCCGCGCCACACTGGAGCTGGCGCGCGCCGCGGGGGTGCCCTTGCGGGTAGTTGAATATCTGAAGACACCCCCGGATGCGGAGGAACTCGCGCGCATCGTGGCATTGCTCGGCTTTGCTCCGGCAGATCTGGTACGCAGGGGCGAGGCGGTATTCAAGGAAAAGTATGCCGGCAAGGAAATGAGCGACGCCCAATGGATCGAGGCCATGGTGGCGCACCCGATCCTGATCGAACGGCCTATCGTCGTGGGTGCGCAGCGAGCCATCATCGGGCGGCCGCCGGAGAACATCCGCCGGCTGCTGCCGCCGTGAGCGCTTTGCCGCGGCGTGAGGCGCGGATGGAGTGGCCAGCGCTGAGTTCGTGACGGGGCGGTAAAGCCGGTTAGGACCCAACGAGAATTGGCGCGCCCGACTGGATTCGAACCAGTGACCTTCGGCTTCGGAGGCCGACACTCTATCCAGCTGAGCTACGGGCGCATTGTTGAGCGGGGCGAGGATAGTACCCGCGCGGCTTCGAGTACGTCCATAAGACATTAATTCCGGGCTGGAGGGACCGCCGGCCACCCTGCTCGCCCCGTTCGGACCGGGCTTTGCATTCTCGGATGCTCCGCAAGGATCAAAAGCCCCTCAGGCTCTCCCCTATCGCACTGAATTCGCATCCGGAAAGCCCATTTCCCAGCGATTCCGCCAGCCGCTATAATGCCGCGCGTTTTAAACCAGCATCCGGCGAGCATTCGTGGCCAACAAACAAGACTCCGATACCCATTTCTTCAATTCTTTCAGCCTGGTGCTGGGGATCCTGGTCGCGATTGCGATCGCACTGTTCGTGCTGGCCCGGATCTTGGGCGGCAGCCTGCAAGCCCAGACGATTGCGGCGGACCCGTTGCTGAACAAGAGCGTGAAGGAAAACATCGAGCCGGTGGCCAAACTGGCGCTGGCGGGCCAGGACAACACGGCCCTCGCCAAGGCCGAGGCTCCCGCGGCAACGCCGGCCGCCGACCTGCCCGCCAACGGCGAAGCGGCCTACACCAAGATCTGCGCGGCCTGCCATGCGGCCGGCGTTGCCGGTGCCCCGAAGACCGGCGACAAGGCGGCTTGGGCGCCGCGTATCGCCCAGGGCAAGGAAACGCTCTACAAGCACGCCATCGGCGGCTACCAGGGCGGCAAGGGCGTCATGCCGGCGCGCGGTGGCACCACCTGGCCTGATGAGCTGATCAAGGCCGCCGTCGACCACATGGTTTCGCTCGACAAGTAGCTCAGCCCTCTCCTGCGGCCCGGTCCAAGGCTCGCAGGGAAATTGCCTCGGAAACGTGGGCCGCACTGATGTCCGCCTCTGCTTGGCTGTCGGCGCAGGAACGCGCCAGCTTGCGCACCCGGTCGAATCCTCTCGCCGATAGACCCAGCTTCGCAACGGCCTGCAGCAGTAGCGCACGGCTGCGCCGGTCCAACGCGCAATGCAGCGCCAGTTCCGCGGCGTTCAGGTACGCGTTGAGTTTTCCCTGGCGCTCCAACTGACGCGCTCGCGCGGCGATCACGCGCTGCGCGACGGCGGCTGAGCTCTCGGCAACGCCCGTATCCGCCTGAAGCAGGTGAGCCGCAGGCAACGACTGCAGCTCCAGGTGAATGTCGATACGGTCGAGCAACGGACCAGAGAGCTTTGCGCGATAGCGGCGCACTTGCTCGCCGGTGCAGCGGCACCGCCGCGCGGTATTGCCTTGATGGCCGCAGGGACAGGGATTCATCGCCGCCACGAGCTGGAAGCGCGCCGGATACTCCGTGACGCGCTTGGCGCGTGACAGCACCGCGACGCCGCATTCCAATGGTTCACGCAGCGCCTCCAGGGCATTGCGTGAAAACTCGGGAAATTCATCTAGAAACAGCACGCCGTGATGCGCCAGCGACACTTCTCCCGGGCGCATTTGCAGTCCGCCCCCCACCAGGGCGGCGGCGGATGCGGTGTGCTGCGGATGGCGGAACGGCGGCAGCCGGCTGCCGCTCGGACGCGCGCCCGCGGCGGAATGTATGGCGCCGACCTCCAACGCCTGCGACGCATCGAGCAGCGGCAGGATGCCGGGCAGGCGCTGCGCCAACAGGGTTTTGCCTGCGCCCGGCGGCCCCATCATCAGCAGGGCGTGTGCCCCGCAGGCGGCAATCTCCAGGGCACGCTTGGCGGCAAACTGACCGCGCACCTCGCACAAGTCAGGCTGAATTGGCGCCACGGGCTGCGCGACGGCAGGGGGCGCAGCCCAATGGGACCTGGACTCGAGCGCCTCGCACACCTGGCGGAGCGAAATGCCCAGGCGCACGCGCTCGCACCCCAGCAATGCCGCATCGGCGTGATTGGCGGCGGGGATGATCAATTGCGCGCGCCCGCGGGCGCCTTCGATCAGGGCGGGGAGCAGCCGGGCGGTGTCACGCAACTCGCCGCTCAAGGACAGCTCGCCGTAAAATTCCGCGCATGCGAGTGGCGCGTGCGCCAGCTGCGACCCGGCGGCGAGAATGCCGATGGCAATCGGCAAGTCGAAGCGCCCGCCTTCCTTGGGCAGGTCGGCGGGAGCGAGATTCACCGTGATGCGGCCATCGGGAAAATGAAAACCGCTGTTGGCGATGGCCGAGCGCACACGCTCCTTGCTCTCGCGCACCACGGCCTCGGGCAAGCCCACGATGACGAACGCCGGCAAACCGGGGCCGAGGTGTGTTTCCACGCGCACCAGGGGCGCGTTCAGACCCACCGGCGCGCGGCTCAGCACCGTGCTCAACGAAGGCGCGGCGGGCTGCATGGTTCGCCCTCCCTGGCGATAAGCGAATGATTGCGGCTTTGGCCTAGGCCAGCGGGGACTGAGCCTCGGCTTCCAATTGCTTCAGGCGCGATTCGAGGTCGGCAAGCCGGGCCTGGGTGCGGGCCAGCAGCGCGGCCTGCACGTCGAATTCCTGGCGGCTCACGAGATCGAGCTTCGATAACTGCGCTTGCAGCACCGCCTTGAAATTGCCCTCGACCTCACGGCCAAAGGCGCGCACGGATTCCGGCATGGACTCCGCCAGCTTCCGGGACAAATCATCCAGCTTCAGGTCATCGAAAATTGTCATGACATTTCCCCGCGAAGGCCGCCCTTCGATAATGCACCGCAGTAAGCGCGCCGCGCCACATCAGTGCGCCGCGCCGCCCAGGCCAACTGTAAGTACCTGATTTTCCGTGATAGCACCGTTGGCACGGAATCTGCTATCCATCATGGCAAGAGTAGCTGGCCCGTCATCCAAGATGGTGGCGATAAGGGGTGGGAACAAGGACAAATGCATGAAACTGATTACCGCCGTGATCAAGCCCTTCAAGCTCGACGAGGTCCGGCAGGCGGTGGCAGACATTGGCATCCAGGGAGTGACGGTCACCGAAGTGCATGGCTTCGGCAGGCAGAAAGGTCATTCGGAATTTTATCGGGGGGCGGAATACGCAGTGGACAGCCTCCCCAAGGCAAAGGTTGAACTGGCGGTGGACGATTCGATCGCGGAGCAGGTGATGGAAGCGGTGTGCAACGTGGCGCGCACCGGCAAGATCGGCGACGGCAAGGTCTGGGTCATGGAACTTGCTCACGCAGTGCGCGTACGCACCGGCGAGACCGGAGTGGACGCCGTGTAGGGTTTTACGTTTTGGAGCATCTCGCGCCGGCAAGCCAGCCAACTCCCCCGTCGGCGCGATATCCCGGCGGCGTGGGCCTTAAAAAGCCCGCGCCGTTTTTTATTGTCGCGCGCGCCCGGCGCAAGATGTCGGGCCTGTATACCTCATCCGGCTGGCGAATGCTACGATTCGATGAGACATAATGTTGGGCGCCCCGGGCCGCCGCGGTACCTGCGAGGTAACCCGGTAGGCTGCTCGGGACGCCCCCCCGGTACGGTGCCCGCCACGGTCCCCGTAGCGCACAATACTTAGGTCACGGGCATCCGGGCGGCTGTTAGACTGGCGCCCTTCTTAGGAGATTTTAGGGAGTTTGCGCGCATGAAAATGGTAGTTGCCATCATCAAACCGTTCAAACTCGACGATGTCCGCTCCGCCCTGGCCGAAGTGGGTATTCAAGGCATTACCGTGACCGAGGTCAAAGGTTTCGGGCGCCAAAAAGGCCACACTGAGCTCTACCGTGGCGCCGAGTACGTGGTGGACTTTCTCCCCAAGGTGAAACTCGAGCTCGCGGTGGATGACGAGCAGGTCGATCGGGTGGTGGAAGCCATCACCGAGTCGGCCCGGACCAGCAAGATCGGCGATGGCAAGATCTTCGTCATGGACCTCGGCCAGGCTGTTCGCATCCGCACAGGTGAATCAGGCTCGAGCGCTTTGTAGACATCGAAAGGTCGTTCCTTATGAAACGCGTGTTGTTGTGTGCAGCCCTGCTGGCATTTTCTGGCCTGGCTTCAGCCACCGTGTACAAGTGGACGGACGCTCAGGGCAAGATCCAGTACGGCGACCGCCCGCCCGATGGCGTGAAGGCGGAACTCGTCACCCTGCTCGGCAACCGCAATCCCTCCCAGGTCAGCGCCCGGCCCGACACGGCCCGCGCGCCGCGCTCCTCTTCCGAGTCCGCGCCCGCGGCGGCGCCGGAGACCCGCAAGACCGTCGAGCAGGATGTCGCCGCGGTCAAGGCCAAGCAATGCGCCGATGCGCAGGAGCGCTACCGCAAGCTCATCGAGGGGCGTCGCATCTACAAGGAAGGCAAGGATGGCGAGCGTCAGTACATGAGCTCCGAGGAAATCGACACCGCCCGCGTGAACGCCAAGAACGACGTCGATTCCATCTGCAACAGCGCCTCTTGAGGCGGCGTTTGCCCGCATGAAAATCGGCATGATCGGACTGGGCGCCATGGGAACGCACATGGCGCGCAATCTGCATCGCGGCGGCAACCTTGCCGGCGTGTGGAACCGCACCAGCGCCAAAGCGCAGGCACTCGCCGCCGAACTCGCCGTCGAATGTTTCTCGTCCCCTGCCGACCTCGCGCGCCGGTGCGAGGTCATCGTCATCTGCGTGTCCGCCGACGCCGACCTGCGCGCGGTCGCGCAGGCGCTGTTGCCGGCCATCCAGCAAGGCTCGTTGGTCATCGATTGCTCCACCGTCGGCGCACCTACGGCGCGCGATCTCGCCGCGCAATTCGCCGCGAAGCAGTCGGCCTTCCTCGACTGCCCGGTCAGCGGTGGCGTGGAAGGCGCGCGCCTGGGGACGCTTGCCATCATGGCGGGCGGCGACGCCGGCGCCTTTGAGCGCGCCCGGCCGGTGCTGGAATTGATGGGCAAGACCATCACGCATTTCGGTCCCAGCGGATCGGGTCAGGCCGCCAAGGCCACCAACCAGATCATGTGCGCCGGGATCATCCAGGTGGTGGCCGAAGCCATGGCCTTCGCCAAGGCCGAAGGACTGCCGTTGGACGCATTGATCGAAACACTCGGCAAGGGTGCTGGCTCGAGCTGGTATTTCGTCAACCGCGCACCGTTCATGGCGCGGGGTGCCTACCCGGCGGGCTTTCGCGTGCGCCTGCACGACAAGGACCTGCGCATCTGCCGCGAGATGGCGGCGGCGCGCGGCGCCACGTTGCCGGCGGTGGAGACCACGCTCTCCCTGTACGAGCAGCTGATCGCGCAGGGCTTCGGCGATGAGGATATTTCCGCGGTGTTCCGGCTGACGCCCAGCCTGTTCCACCGTGACTGAAACCAAAGTCATCGCCGCGGCCGACGACGATTTCTACCTGCCGGATTTCTGCGCCAGCAGCGCCGCCTTCGTCATCGTGATCATCGTGGCGCTGCTCGCCGCGTTGTTGAGCCTGTCGCGCTCGGCCTCACCCCTTGGATTCTGGCCGGAGTTTGGCGCCACCGCGTTCTTCCTGCTGTGGATCGGCCTCGCCAGCGCGGGCGCGTTGTGCTGGAGCCGGCCGCGGTTGGCCAGGCTCCCCGAACACCAGGCCTCGGTGATCGCACTACTGATGCCCGTGGCGGTGACCTTGGTGGTGTGCGAGGCCGCGATACGCATCGGCCAGCCCGGCGGCGTGGGCACCGGGATTCTGCAGTTGTTCCCGAAGCAACGCGGCTCCTTCATGCTGCGCTCGGCCGGCATCGCCTTCATCGTCACGGGCCTTGCGCTGCGCTACTTCTACGTCACACATCAATGGCGGCGCAACGTGCAGCGCGAGGCGCGCTCGCGCATCGATGCACTGCAGGCACGCATCCGCCCGCACTTTCTCTTCAACAGCATGAATACCATTGCCTCGCTCACACGCAGCGACCCGGCACGCGCCGAGGAAGCGGTGGAAGACCTTGCCGACCTGTTCCGTGCCTCGTTGAGCGAGACGCGCCAGCAGATCTCGCTGAAGGAAGAGCTGGAGGTGGCGCGCATCTACCAGCGCATCGAGCAGCTGCGATTGGGAAACCGCCTGCGGGTGGAGTGGCTGGTGGCCGACCTGCCCATGCGCTCGCAGGTGCCGAGCCTGTTGATCCAACCGCTGCTGGAGAATGCGATTTATCATGGCATCGAGCCGCTGCCCGAGGGCGGCACGGTGCAGGTGAAAGGCACCGTCGAGGACGGCGTGATCGAACTGTCCATCGAAAACCCCATCGCGCCTGCCACGGTCGCGCAACCCCGCAGTGGCAATCGCATCGCCCTCGACAACGTGCGGCAACGCCTGGCCCTGGCGTATGGTGATGTGGGCAGCGTGCGCATCGAGCAGGCGGATGGCCGCTTCAAGGTGATCCTGCGCTTTCCTTCGGTACTGCCGGCATGAAGGTGCTGATCGTCGACGATGAAGCGCCGGCGCGTGAGCGCCTGCAGCGTTTGTGCGCGGAGATCGACGGCGTGCAGGTGGCCGGCGAGGCCGCCAATGGCGTGCAGGCACTGGAGCTGGCGCAGGCCACGCGCGCCGAGGTGGTCCTGCTCGACATCCGCATGCCCGCCATGGACGGCATCGAAGTCGCGCGTCACCTGTCGGCGCTGCCCGAACCGCCGGCGGTGATCTTCACCACCGCCTACGACCAATACGCCCTGGATGCCTTTGAAACCCATGCGAGCGCCTATCTGCTCAAGCCCATCCGGCGCGAGAAGCTGGCCGAAGCGCTGCTGTCGGCGCGGCGCCTGACGCGTGCGCAATTGTCGGACCTGGCCGCGAGGACCGGCGCCGCCGGTGCGCGCAAGCAGATCGCCGCGCGCGTGCGCGAGCGGGTCAAGCTGATTCCGGTGGCCGAGATCGACTATTTCCTGGCCGATCAGAAATACGTGACCATCAAGCACGCGCATGGCGAGGACTTGATCGAGGAATCGCTGAAGACGCTCGAGGACGAGTTCGAGCCGGATTTCGTGCGCGTGCACCGCAACGCCCTGGTCGCCGTGCGTGCGGTGGACTCGGTGCATCGCGGCGATGACGGGCAACTCACCGTGATCATCAAGAAATCGGGCGACCGGCTGCCCGTGAGCCGGCGGCTGGCAGCCGAGGCCATGCGGAAATTGCGCGGCTAATCAGGTAATCTCGCGCGATGCAAACGCGCAAATTGGGGAGCCGCGGGTTGACGGTGTCGGCACTGGGGCTCGGCACCATGGGCATGAGCTCGCAGCCCGGCAAGCCGGGCATGTACGGCCCGGCCGACGAAGCCGAATCACTCCTCACCATCCACCGGGCGCTCGAGCTGGGCGTGAATTTCTTCGATACCGCCGAAGCTTATGGCCCGTACCTGAACGAGGAGCTCCTCGGCAAGGCCTTGCGCGGGCGGCGCTCTCAGGCGGTGATCGCCACCAAGTTCGGTTTCCGCTTTGGCGCCGATGGCGCCATCGACGGCACCAACGGCACGCCGGCCAACGCGCGGCGGGCGTTGGATGCCTCGCTTGCGCGGCTGGGCGTGGAGCACATCGACCTGTGGTACCTGCACCGCCTGGACCGCAGCGTGCCCATCGAGGACACGGTCGGGGCCATGGCCGACGCCGTGGCGCGCGGCAAGGTGCGGTTCCTCGGGCTGTCCGAGGTGGGCGTGAGCACGCTCAAGCGCGCCCATGGCGTGCATCCGATCAGCGCCTTGCAGAGTGAGTGGTCGTTGTGGGAGCGCAATCTCGAAAGCGGCGTGCTCGCCGCCGCGCGCAGCTTGGGAATCGGAATCGTGCCGTTCAGCCCGCTGGGCCGCGGCTTCCTGACGGGGCGCACGCCGCGGGCGGAAGATTTTCCCGAAGGCGATTACCGCCGCAACGATCCGCGCTACCAGGGCGCGAACTACGATGCCAACCAGCGCATCGTCGATGCCGTCGGCGCCATCGCACGGCGATTGCGGGCCACGCCGGGGCAGGTCGCGCTGGCCTGGCTGCTGCACCAGGGCCATGACGTGGTGCCCATACCCGGCACCAAGCGCCGCTCGTTCCTGGAGGAGAATTGCGCGAGCGCCCAGCTCGCCTTGACGCGCACCGATCTGGATGCGTTGAATGCAGCCGCGCCGGCCGGCGGCACCGCGGGGCCGCGCTATACCGAAAAAATGATGTCGATGGTGGACCGATAACAACATGTCCGAACAAATAAGAATCGCCACACGCAAGAGCAAGCTGGCGCTATGGCAGGCCGAACACGTGGCCGAACGGCTGCGCCGCGCGCATCCTGATCTGCACGTGGAACTGGTGCCCATCACCACGCGCGGGGACCAGATCCAGGACCGGAGCCTCGCCGCCATCGGCGGCAAGGGGCTGTTCATCAAGGAACTCGAAGTGGCGATGGAAGAGGGCCGCGCCGACATCGCCGTTCATTCCATGAAGGACGTACCGGCGGAGATGCCGCCGGGAATGTCCCTCGGCGCCCTGCTCGAGCGCGCCGATACGCGCGATGCGCTGATCTCCAATCAATTCGCCGGGGTCGAATCGCTGCCCAAGGGCGCGCGCGTGGGCACCTCCAGCCTGCGGCGCCAGGCGCAGTTGCTGGCACGCCGGCCGGACCTGTCGATCGAGCCGCTGCGCGGCAATGTCGACACGCGCCTGCGCAAGCTGGATGAGGGCAGCCTGCAGGCCATCGTGCTGGCCAGTGCAGGCCTCATTCGCCTGGGCTGGGAGTCGCGCATCACCGAGCGTGTGCCGGCGAGCCTCTGCCTGCCGGCCGTGGGCCAGGGCGCCATCGGCATCGAGTGCCGCGAAGGCGATGCCGCCACACTCAAGCGCCTGGCCGTGCTCGAACATTCACCCACGCGCATCGCGGTCACCGCCGAGCGGGCGCTGTCCAAGCGGCTGGGCGGCAGCTGCCAGTCGCCGATCGCGGCGCTGGCGAAGCTCGAACAGGGCATGCTGGAAGTCACCGGCATGGTTGCCGAGCCCGATGGCTCGAAGCTGTGGCGTGACTCGGTGCGCGGAGCGCCGGGCGATGCCGAACGGCTGGGCACGCAACTCGCCGAACAATTGCTCGCGGCCGGGGCGGCCGCTCTGCTCGATCGCCTGCGCGACTGACGCCTCGATGACCACGCCGCTCCCCTTGACCGGCATCGGCGTGGTGGTGACGCGGCCCGAGCAGCAGGCGGGCCCGCTGTGCCGGCTGCTGGAAGCGCGCGGCGCACAGGTCGAGCGCCTGCCCGCGATCGCCATCGTCGAACATCCGCGCCGCCGCGAGACCCTTGCCGCGTTGAAATCGCAACCGGATTTCGACCTCATCATCTTCACCAGCGCCAATGCCGTGCGCTTCGGCGAACCGCTTCTGGCACAACGCCGCGACCTGACGTTGGCGGCCATCGGCCCGGCGACCGCACGCGCCTTGAACCAGGCCGGCTATCGCGTCGGCGTCGCGCCGGCCGCAGGCTTCACCTCCGAGCATCTGCTCGCGCATCCGCGCCTGAAGTCATTGCAAGGCTCACACGTGCTGCTGATCAAGGGCGAAGGCGGGCGCGATCTGCTGCAGACCGAACTGGCGGCGCGCGGCGCGCGGGTGAGCATTGCCGCCGTGTACGAGCGCCGCCCGGCGCAGCCCTCGCCGGAACGGCTTGCGCATCTGCAGAAGGCCTTCGATGAGGGCCGGATCCAGTTCGTCACCGCCAGCAGCCTCGAGGTGGCGCAGCAATTGTTGGCCCTGGCCCCCGGCCCGCTCCGCGCGCATTTCCTCGAGGCCTCCTGGGTGACCCCCAGCGCTCGTGTCAGCGAGGCGCTGGCGGCAGCCGGCGTGCGCGGCCGCATCCTCACCGCCCCTTCCGCCGATGATCAGGAGGTGCTGGCCGAGTTGCTGCGCTGGCGCGCCGCCGAATCGGGCGCGTAGTCGAAGGAATCGAAGTACACCCGCTGCGCGCCGCGGGCACCGAACTCGCGGCGTACGGCGGCGATCATCGCGGGCGGCCCGGCCGCGTATACATCATGTGCGGGCAGGTCCGGCACGTGGCGCAACACCGCCTCGTGCACGAATCCCGTGACGCCCTGCCATCCCGCGTCGGGCTCCGACAACACGGGCACATAGGCCTCGAGCACGCCGTGGCTCACCCACTCGCGCAGGGCGGCGTCCTCGTACAAGTCGCGTTGCGCGCGGCATCCCCAGAACAATCGCATGCGGCGCTGCAAGCCGGCCTGCAGCACGTGCCGGATCAAAGACAGGAGCGGGGCAAGGCCCGTGCCACCACCCACCAGCAGCATCGGCGCGGCGGAAGCGCGATACACGAACTGCCCCAGCGGCCCTTCGATGGTCAACAGGCGTTTCTGCTCCGGCGCGGCGAACAGGGCATCGGTGAATTCCCCGCCCGGCACATGCCGCACCTGCAACTCCAGGAGTGGCGCCGATTGCGGTGCGGAGGCGATGGAGAAGCTGCGGCGCCGCCCGCCCTGCAGGAGCACGTCCAGGTACTGCCCCGCCTGGAAATCGAAGCTTTCCGCCACGGGCAGGCGCAATTGCACGCGCAGGACGTCGTGCGCCACCGGCTCGCACTTCTCGATGCGCGCCGGCAGGCGCTTGGTGAGGATCTCGCCGGCCCGGGAAACGCTGTTGATTTCCACCGTCACATCGCCCAGCGCATGAGCCTGGCACAGCAAAACCAGGCCCTCGGCACGCTGTTCCTCCGACAGGCCCAGGGGCAAGCCGTTGGGGTAGCGATACTCGCCGCTGATCAGGCGCGCCGCGCAGGAGCCGCAGTTGCCGCCCTTGCAGCTATGCGGCAGGTTCAGGCCGGCCGACAGGGCCGCATCGAGCAGCGAGCGGCCTGGCAGCAGCGGCAAGTCCCGCTGCAGGTTGTCGATTCGCAGGTTCAAATCGCGCATTCTCCTCATCGGGCGTTCGGGACTATCCTAGCCTCCCTCCACCCCGCCCACGAGGACAGCATGAAAGCTAACCGTTATCCCGACTACATCGGCGTTTCCGAGGTGACCACGCAGTCTTTCGAGCACATGCGGGTGGAGGCGAAGTTCGAGGGCCAACCCTCGATCATGTTCGACGAGCCCAAGGGGTTCGACATCGGCGATCCGCCGGACCTGCAGGGACAATCACGCGGCTGGACCCCGGTACACGCGCAGCTGGCGGCGCTCGCCGGCTGCACGGCAATCACCGTCACCGTGGTGGCGCGTGACCAGGGATTCAAGTACGCGAATCTTTCCACGCGCATCAAGTCGCTGATCGACATCCGCGGCTTCTTCTTCGACCTGCACCTGCAGCCGCGCTACGAGCAGGTCAATTTCGAGCTGCGCGTGGACACCCGTGAGCCGCTGCTCCGGATCAAGCAGCTGGCGCGCGAGACCAGCCGCCGCTGCCCGCAATTGGGGTTGTTCCGCGCCGCGGGGGTGCCTTTGCTGATCACCTGGTATCGCGGCCAGGGCCGGTCACCGTTGTTCCAGGAGAAATTCTCGATGCCGCGCGGCCGGACGCCCGAACAGTTGCTGATCTCGCAGCGAGCCAAGGCTCAGGCGGCCGCCAGGAAAGACAAGGCGCGAGGCCGGAAACGGGCCAGCTGAGCGCGCCCGGGCGGGCGCCGACGCATATTCCGCGGCGATTCAGCCCGAGGGCTGGCTGCGCTTGCTGCCCAGCCATTCGGCGATGGGCTTCCATTGCTTCCAGTCCGGCCAGGCGAGGTATTCGGGCAGTTCCAGCACGCCCATGCCGCGGCCGTAGGCACGCACGTAGTTCTGCGCCTCGCGCAGCACCCCCAGGTACGGCACCTTGAGCTTCTTCAAGTAGGCATCGAGCTCCTCGAAGATCAGCGTGTGCTCGCGCACGCGGTTGGCGACCACCGCGAGCCGCGCCTGCTTGCGCGACACCTTGCCGATTTCCAGGAGCTCGGCCATGAAATGGCCGCAGGCCTTCATGTCGATGCTCGAGGGCAGTACCGGCACCAGGATGGTTTCGGCGCGGCGCACCAGTTCGTTCAATTCGGTGCCGTGCACCCGCGCCGGGGCATCGATGACCAGCACATCGGTGTTACGCGGCACATTGCGCAGGCCTTCCTCATAGGCGGGAACGCCGCTGATGGCGGGAAGATCGGCGGGCCGCTGCGCCAGCCAGTCCAGGCTGGAGCGCTGTGGATCGTAGTCGGCGATGCAAACGGATTGGCCATCGTGCGCGAAATGCACGGCGACATTGGTCGCCAGCGTGCTTTTGCCGCAGCCTCCCTTGGCGTTCAGGACCATCACATGGCGCATCCGGTCATCCCCCTTCCTAGTTTGGTGTAAGGTAACGACTCATGGGCCGCTTCCGCAACCCCTCACGCACGGAGATCGATGATTTCCTGCGACGAATTCGCAGCATCGCAGTAGTGGGCATCTCCGCGAATACGTCTCGTCCCAGTTTTCGGATCGCGCGCGCACTGCAGGCCTTTGGCTACCGAGTGGTGCCGGTGAACCCCACGGTGGAATCGGTGCTCGGCGAGCGCTGCTGGCCCTCGCTCGATGCCGCCGCCGAAGCGCTGGTCGAGCCCATCGACCTCGTGAACGTGTTCCGGCTGCCGCAGTTCGTCGCGCAGATCGTGAATGACTGCCTGCGCCTGAAACTTCCTGCGCTGTGGTTGCAGGATGGCGTGATCGACGAGGCCGCCGCGCTGCGAGCGCAAGCCGCCGGCATGTTCACCGTCATGGACCGCTGCCTGTATCGCGACCGCGCCATGCTCGCGGCAGGCTGAGCGCTGCGTTATGCTGGGTGAAATGCGGATCGATTTTCAGAAAATGCACGGCTTGGGCAACGATTTCATCGTGTTCGATGCGCCGTCCCCCGCAGCCCCACCGCTGTCCGCCGATTCCTTCCGCCAGCTGGCTGACCGCCACACCGGCATTGGCTTCGACCAGGCACTCATGCTCGAGCCGCCGCGCGCCGGCGATGCGCGCGCCTTCTACCGCATTTTCAACGCCGACGGCAGCGAGGTCGAGCAATGCGGCAACGGCGTGCGCTGCGTGGCAGCCCTGCTGTTTGCGCGCGAGCCCGCCCGCGGCCGCGAATTCTCGCTGGAAAGCCCCGGCGGCCGCATCCAGGCGCGAGTACGCGAGGACGGTCAGGTATCCGTGGACATGGGCGTGCCGAATTTCGACCCCAAAGCCCTGCCCTTCGAGGCATCGGGCGAAGCCTATGTCTATCCGTTGAACGTGAATGGCCGGGAAGTGGAAATCGGCGCGGTGTCGATGGGCAATCCACACGCCGTGCTGCAGGTTCCGGACATCGACGCCGCCCCGGTGGAACGGCTTGGGCCCGCCATCGAGCACCATGCGCGATTCCCCCGCCGCACCAACGTGGGCTTCATGCAGATCGTCGATCGCGGGCACATCCGCCTGCGCGTACACGAGCGCGGTGTGGGCGAAACCCGCGCCTGCGGCACGGGCGCCTGTGGGGCCGTGGCGGTCGGACGGCGCCACGGGCTGCTCGACGAGCAGGTGGAGGTCGCGCTGAAGGGCGGCAAGGTCGTCATCCATTGGCCAGGCGTGGGACAGCATTTGTGGATGACCGGCCCCGCGGCCCGGGTCTATTCCGGAACCATCGATATCTAGAATTTTTATTGGGAGACATGCAATGAGCACCAGCACCGCACGTGGCCTTCCCGCCCAGGCGCTCGATGACGCCGGCGTCGCTGATTACCTGCAACGCCATCCGGAATTCTTCGAGCGCAACATCCAGTTGCTCGACAAATTGCGCCTGCCGCACGTGCGTGCCGGCGGCGCCACGGTGAGCCTGGTGGAACGCCAGGTCGAGGTGCTGCGCGAACGCAATGTGCAGCTGGAACGCAAATTGAAGGATTTCATGGAAGTGGCGCGCGGCAACGACGCGCTGGCCGAGCGCATCCACCGCCTGTCGCAGCGGCTGATCCTGGCGCATGGCCAGGCCGCCACCGTGCAAGCCGTCGAAACCTCCCTGCGCGAGGATTTCGAGGCCATGCACGCCGTGCTGGTCGTGTTCCTCGAGCGCACGCCGGAACTCACGCGCGAGGAAGGCCGCTTCCTGCGCTGCATCGACCGCGGCGATGAACAGATGAAGATGTTCGAGTCGCTGTTCCAGTCCGGCAAGCCGCGCTGCGGCCAGATCCGGGATGCGCAACGGGACTATCTCTTCGGCAAGGATACGGTGGAGATCGGCTCGGCCGCGCTCACCCCGCTGGGCATCAAGGGTTCGCTCGGCGTGCTCGCCATCGGCGCCAGCGATGCGCAGCGCTTCACGCCGGGCATGAGCACCGAGTTCCTGACCCGTATCGGCGAAATCGTCAGCGTGGCGCTGCAGCGCTGAGGCTGCGGCGGCTCCCATGTCCGAGGCTGACTCCGCGCTGTTCAGCGGTATAGACGGCTTCCTGGGACACCTGCGCAACGAGCGGCGCCTGAGCCCGCACACGGTTCTCGCCTACCACCGAGACCTGCAGACCCTCGTGCAATACTGCACCCGCAAGGGCCTCGCCGACTGGGCGCGGCTCGATCACGGCCACATCCGCGAATATGCCGCCGCCGAACATCGCGGCGGCATCGATCCGCGCAGCGTGCAGCGCCGGCTGTCCGCCATCCGCAGCTTCTACGAATACTTGCGGCGCGAGAAACTGGCGCCGCGCAATCCCGCGCAGGGCGTGAGCGCGCCGAAGACGGCGAAGCGTCTGCCCGCGGCGCTGGATGCGGACCAGATGGCGCGGCTCCTGGAATTCCGCGCCAGCGATTCGCTTGGCAGCCGCGACAAGGCGCTGATGGAGCTGCTGTATTCATCGGGCCTGCGCCTGGCGGAATTGCTGGCGCTCGACCTCACCGACATCGACCTGGCCGATGCCACGGTGCGCGTCACCGGCAAGGGCAGCAAGACGCGCATCGTGCCGGTGGGCCGGCTCGCGGTACAGGCCATCCGCGCCTGGTTGAACGAGCGCGCCGCAGTGGCGCGTGCCGGGCAGACGGCACTGTTCGTCGGCCGCGGCGGCCGGCGCCTGGGGCCGAGAGCCGTGCAATTGCGTGTGGATGCGTGGGCACGGCGCCAGGGGATCGAGGTGCACGTCCACCCGCACATGTTCCGCCATTCCTTCGCCTCGCACCTGTTGGAATCCAGCCAGAACCTGCGCGGCGTGCAGGAATTACTCGGCCATTCCGACATCGGCACGACGCAAATCTACACGCATCTGGACTTTCAGCATCTGGCCAAGGTGTATGATGCCGCCCATCCCCGCGCCAAACGCCAGGCTTGAAACCGCCCTTCGTCGACCCCACCTGTCTTTCGTCCATGCAGCATCATCCAGACCGCATCTACGGCACCACCATCCTGGCGGTGCGCCGCAACGGTAAAGTAGCCGTGGGTGGCGACGGGCAGGTCACGCTCGGCCAAAGTGTCATGAAGGGCAATGCCCGCAAGGTGCGCCGCCTGTTCGAGGGCAAGGTATTGGCGGGCTTTGCCGGCAGCACCGCCGACGCGTTCACCCTGTTCGAGCGTTTTGAAGGCAAGCTCGAGAAATTCGGCAATCTCACCCGTGCCGCCATCGAACTCGCCAAGGATTGGCGCACGGATAGAAGCTTGCGCCGCCTGGAAGCGCTGCTGTGCGTGGCCGATGCCGGCAACACGTATGTGATTTCCGGCAATGGTGATGTCATAGAGCCCGAGCATCATCTCATCGCCATCGGTTCCGGCGGTGGATTTGCCCAGGCCGCTGCGCTGGCATTGATGCAGAACACCGAGCTGAGCGCACGCGACATCGTCGAGCGTTCGCTCAACATCGCCGCCGACATCTGCATCTACACCAACCGCAATTTGACCATCGAGGAGCTGTAGCGCACCAGCGCTGCATGCCGCCATGTCGCAGATGACCCCGCGCGAGATCGTCGAGGAGCTCGACAAGCACATCGTCGGCCAGAAGGCCGCCAAGCGGGCGGTCGCCATCGCCCTGCGCAACCGTTGGCGCCGCCAGCAGGTGCCCGAAGCGCTGCGCGCAGAGATTACGCCCAAGAACATCCTCATGATCGGGCCCACCGGCGTGGGCAAGACCGAGATTGCCCGGCGCCTGGCGCGCCTGGCCAAGGCGCCCTTCATAAAGGTGGAGGCCACCAAGTTCACGGAAGTTGGCTATGTCGGCCGCGAGGTCGACTCCATCGTGCGTGACCTGGTGGACATCTCGGTGAAGATGACGCGCGAGCTGGAAATGGAAAAGGTGCGCCACCGCGCTGCCGACGCCGCCGAGGAGCGCGCGCTCGATGCGCTGCTGCCGCGGTCGCGTTCGGACATGAGCGATACCGCGCGCGATGGCGACACCCGGCAGCGATTCCGCAAGATGCTTCGCGAAGGCCAGCTGGATGATCGCGACATCGAGATCGAAGTGCGGGCCATGCCCGTGGGCGTGGAGATCATGGCGCCGCCCGGCATGGAGGAAATGTCGCAGCAATTGCAGAGCATGTTCCAGAACCTGGGGTCATCCCGGTCGCGCACCAGGAAGCTCAAAGTGAAGGAAGCCATGAAGCTGCTGGTGGACGAAGAAGCCGCCAAGATGATCAATGAGGACGAACTCAAGGTCCGCGCGGTGGAGAATGCCGAGCAGAACGGCATCGTGTTCATCGACGAGATCGACAAGATTGCCCGCCGCCAGGAGACCGTGGGCGCGGATGTGTCGCGCGAAGGCGTGCAGCGCGACCTGTTGCCGCTGGTGGAAGGCTGCACGGTCAACACCAAGTACGGCACGGTCAAGACCGACCACATGCTGTTCATCGCCTCCGGCGCGTTCCACATGTCCAAGCCCTCGGACCTCATCCCGGAGTTGCAGGGCCGCCTGCCCATCCGCGTGGAGCTGGAGCCGCTGGCGGTGAAGGATTTCGTGCGCATCCTCACCGAGCCCGATGCCTCGCTGTGCAAACAGTACACGGCGCTCATGGCCACCGAAGGCGTAACCGTGGAGTTCGGCGAGGATGGCGTGCAACGCCTGGCCGAGGCTGCCTTCGAAGTGAACGAACGTACCGAGAACATCGGCGCGCGCCGACTGCATACCGTGATGGAGCGGCTGCTGGAAAGCGTGTCCTTCGATGCCGCGGACAAGAGTGGCACGCGCGTGCAGGTGGACCGCGCCTATGTGGATGCCTGCCTGGGCGAGTTGGTGCAGAACCAGGATTTGTCGAGGTACATTCTCTAGCCTCGCCGGCGCGATGTCGTCTTCCAGGGCGAGGGAATGCAAGCGGCACAATGAGCCAAGGAGGTTATCCGGTGAACGGGAATGAGGCCTTCGCCCCATGGCTCGACGGCGTGCTTGCCCGCGACATTCCCGCGGAAGTCGTTGCCTACTGCTTCACTCCGCGTGACAGCGTGCTGGCAATCGCCAGAGCCGACGCTGGGGCGCGTTGGGAAGACGCGCTGCAACAGGTGACGAATTGGGTCACGCAATACCTTGCCGCCGGATCTGCGGGCGCCGCCACCCTGAAGCAGGCGCAGGCTGTCGCCGTCGGCTTCGTTGATGGCGACCTGAGCATCGTATGGAGCGCAGCGGACGAGCGGGAGGATTCGCGCCTGATGGAACTGATCGATCAGGCCGCCGCCGATCTGCGAAATGCCAAATCACCGCAACATCTGCGAGCGGCGCTTTGCAGGTATCTTCGGCAGGGTGCGGCGCTCCGTCGCTCGACCGGCGAACTTGTCGACTACCTGGGTGTCTCGACGCCCTCGATCGTTGATCGCGCTGGCTATTCGGATCAGCAGGCGGAAGAGGTGGTGCGTGTGCTGGGGACGCTGACGGACGAGGAAATCAGCGGCGGAGCGATCTGACTGGCGAAACGGCCGCGCGGCTACCGCGCCAAACCGGGCCACGTTTTGAATACCCAGACGATCGCCGCCATCAGCAGCACGAGGAAGACCCCCGCTGCCGCCCGGAACTGCCAGGACGTCGGGACGAGAATAGGTGTTTCGGCTGCAGCCCCCAATACGAGGAGGATGGCGTTCGCCTTGGATGCATCGGCATCGTCCACCAAGAAGATGCAGTACGTATGCAATCGGCCATACGGTGTTTCCCCGCCGGTGGAATAGCAACGGATGCGAGCGTCGTCCAAGGCCGCAAGCGCCGTCTCCAGGAAATCGCGGTCCGTGGTTTGGTAGAGAAGCATCGGCTCACTCCCGCAACGGCAGCTTCGTGGGAATCTATTTTCTGGGACGGCGACGTGTCAAACCGTCGACCGTATTGCCGCCAACCGCCCGAAAGCATCCTCCTCAGTGACAAGTTCATCGCCCATACAACCAGGGTTTGTTCCTCTCGCTGCTGCGCGACGTTTGGCGGGTGTCGGAAATCTCTTATTTCACGGGAAGCAATCCAATGCTACTTATGTGTGCGTCAACTACATTCCTGAGGTGAAGTCATGCATATGCAAAAAGTGGTAACGACGGCTTGCTTCGCATTTGCAGCGGCGATCTTCCTAAGCGCGAACGCTTTGGCCGAGGACACCCCTCCCCCAACGCCAAGCGCGCAGGCTGCTCCATCGAAGGAGGTTCGCGAAAAAATGGCTGCGCTCCACGAGAAAATGGCGGCGTGCTTGAGATCGGATAAGACTATCGATGCATGCCGAACGGAAATGAGGGCCAGCTGTTATCAAACTGTCGGCGCTCAGACCTGCCCGATGATCGGGATGGGTGGTGGCATGGGCCGTGGACGCGCGATGCCGTCGCCGCCCGTTAGTCCATCGAAGTAGACGACCTTTGCGAAGGTTGCGGGGACACTGGCGCCCGTTTTGGCCGCCAGGAAAATGGGAGATCGCGCCGCCACTGGCAAATTGTGGCGGCGCGCTCGTGGGCAGAAGCGTGGCTCATGCCCGCTTGGCCGGCGGGAAGGTCCGAGTAGCTGGGATGACCCATTCTCGCCGATGACGAGCGACAGTTTTCGGGAGGCACAATTTGTCGATCCGCCGACACTGCGCTTCTGTCTGGCGATGATTCCCGTCGATTCATTGGTAAGCAGGCAAGCTTGGAAGATTCGACTAGCACTCGGCGTTATATGCGTGGGTGCCTTCTTGTGGATAGCAAGCCTGGCGACTCCTCGCTACGTCAGCGAGTTGTTGGGAAATCTCGGGGCCTTAGTCGCGCTTGTCGCGCTTGCTTGTGTCAGTTACGCAGTGAAGTGCCCAAAGTGTCAATCGCGGGTTATTTTTCACGCGATGACCACTGCGACGCCAATGACGTGGATGCAAACGGCCCTCCGATCGCCTTGCTGCCCAAAATGTGGGTTTCGCTATGCGCCCGACTCGTAATCGGTTGCTCCGAAGTCGCCATTCCTCTGAATTTGACGCTGCTGATTCGGGAGTTGCCTGTCAACCGACACTCCTGACCCAGAGCGGTCGCTTCTAACTGTCCGCTATTGGGTGGATGGAAAGTCTCAACCGAGAGGGTGGCGACAATCAGATCCCACTCACCAGGGGAATTCGTCCACCAACGCACGTGCCATTTCCTGACAGGCGAAGCCGAATCCCTTCGAGACGTCCTCTACGTTGACCTCCAACTCCATCCGATCGCGCCAAGTCGTCAGGCCCGGAATCTCGATCAGCTTGCTACGCATCATTCGCGCCATTTGAGTTGGATTCACCGCGAGCAGCGGCGATCGCCAACTTTGACTACCACTGTCGATCCACGCCGACACAGCCATTGTTAAGCGCACTCGCTCGTTCCGCTTAACGACGAAGCCGAATTCTTGAATGACAGGGTCAAGAAGAAATTCCGAGTCCGCAATGACGGGGCGACGCTGCTGAGGGAGACGCTGCGGATATCCCGACACCAACCCATGATCGACGCCTGCTTCACGAACATGCATACCACGTTTTGTCAGCTGATCTTTAAGTCCGCTCGAAAGACACGCGGCTACATCGAAACCAGCGTCGTGCAGGCGAGCCGTGATCTGATCTGCGTATTCGTGCTTTGTGTTTCCGAAGATCAATCCCGCGCCCGTGAGTGGCCTGATTCCACCAGGGTCTATTTCGTAAACAAGCTTCGGAGGCGCCCCCGGGGTTGCGATCACAACGGTCGCCCCGCCCGCCATCCTGAGATCGCCGGCGACGCCAACCGACGCGAATGAACCAAGGAGGGCAATCGAAGTGGCGGCCAGTTGACGTGCGAATCCGTTCATCAGCGCACTCTACCGCGAATGCGTGTCGATTTCTAAGTGCGAACGTCCGACCAGTGTCGTCGAAGGACTTCCAGTGTTCGGCACCGGCCGCGGGGAGACAACTCTTGACCCGGAGCAGTCGGTCACCAATGACAGCTTACGGGCAGCAATTTGACGCGCCAAACCACAAGTGATTTAGTCAGTGGGTAGCGTCCGATAGATTCGCTTAGTCCATCCTTTGTCACGGAGCGACCGAAACATGGCTAGTCACCCAATCTTCGTCTCCCTTATTGGGCTCTGTCTCGCGAATTTCACCGAGGCCAAGTGCGTTCAGCACCCCGAAATTCGCGCCACGGTTACCGTGGACGCCTGCGTAGGCGCTTCATTTGCCGCAAGCCACTCAAAGATCCAGGTCGGCGCGGGCGAACCGTGGCCGTTATACAAAGAGGGCGACAGCATTTCCGGGACATTAATCACCGTGTCGGTCCAAGCATCCCATTTCGTTTGGACCGACTCCTCCGATCGGTCGACGAATGGATGGCAGAACTGGTCGAAAGGACAGCTTCGTAGCTTGTTCGTGCGTTCGCCCAGCGTCGAGGTGTGCCCGAAAGTGCTGCCAGCTACGGTTTCCGTTCAAACGGAGCGAGTTTGCTGCGACTCCTCTGGCTGGGAATGCCTTCTGCCGCGAACTGTGGCGCTTGTGAACATAGTACGCACGCAATGAAGTCGGTGCAGACAGCCGTACAGCCCATTTGAGCGCTCTTGACCCGAAGCCGACAATCTAATCCGTCCGCTTTCGGGGAGTACGAATCGCGCAACCGGCAACGTAAGACTGCATCCCCGTCCGTTCCAGGGCATGCCTATTTCAATCACGTGGGGGCGGCAAGTGCTGGACGAAAGGATCGACGAGCGCCCCAGGACTCCCGGCCGTGATGAGCCCAACCATGGATCCGGCGAAATGCGTGCGCCCGGCGATTTCCGTGGTCAGGCCTGCGAGAATCAAAACACTAAGACCCGAAATCCAAGCCGGATGAACACGTCGCACTCGTAACCAGTCGACCGCCATTCCCGCGAGTGGGAAGAGGAGAATGACAGCAGCTGAAACCAAGCTCATGTGCTGGGCTAGCACGCTGTCCGGCAGCAGCCGATTGACCGGCGTAATCACCAATGCGGTCATGCCGCAGAACATCAGCCGCCGGTGCCATTGAGTGTCCGCGCGGAAGCGGATTGCCACCACCGTGAGCAACGCAAAGGCAATCAGCGCGACCATGTTCATTGTGAGGAAGTACGCGTAGGTCCAGAACGGCGGGACCGCCGCATTCCGCATCATGCGGAACAGCGTCGCCGCCCCGATGACGATCAGCAGCGGCATTAGAACGGCGCCAATCCAGCCGAAACGCCTGTGCAGGTGCAATCGACCCGTACATGCGACGTAGACCTGAATCATGAACAATGCGACCCAACTCATGAACGCGAGCGCATGCACATGCACGGGCCATGGCGCAGCGAAAGTTGTAATTCCCCGCAGGAAGAGCCTTGTAAAGCCCGCGACGATGACACCGACCATTACCATCGACGCGAACAGGAAGAATCGCTCGTCGGTACGCGGTTGCCCGTAGTGGCTTATTGCGGCGTTGCTGCTCATGAATACGCGAACCCTCCTCGCATATCGTAGCAGACTGTATCGTCTCGCTGGGCCCGGGCCGGCACCGATAGTCATTGACTCGGAGTGGAATTTTGCGAGTGGCCGCTTTACGGCGTAGGATTCGGCGCTGCCTTTAGAAGGATGCGGCAATGATTTGGAAAGTTTTGCGATTACTATTCGGTGGCTACTATTTTGCCGTCGGTATTGTTTTCGCGCTGACATTGCTTGGCATGCTGCAGCCTCCGAAGCTCGCCATCAGCGCCAGCTCTGCGGCATTCCAGCAAGCACTAACGTCGACTGGCTTTGTCGTGCCGATACTCATTGCAACCTATATTGCTGGAGGGGCTGCGCTGTTCTTCATTCGTACCGCACCGCTCGGACTGGCTATTCTCGCCCCGGCGGTGGTGATGATCTCGTTGACGGATTCCATACTGGATACTGCCTACGTGGTCGCCGTGGCGAACCTGGTGGTGTTTCTTTTGCTCGCCTGGCACGTGCGTGCCGCCTATCGACCGATGTGGACTTTCGATCCTCGATCGGCACACGACCACTGAGCCGCGGCCCACGGCGTTAATGTCTGCTTCCTGGTATCTGATCTGAGTTTCCTGATGACCGCAGTTGGCCGACAGCAGCCAAACCCCACTCGATAGGAAGGGCGCAGCGAGTCCAGGTTGAGACTGCGGTTATAATTCCCACACACCTATACGTCGCCAGCCCAAATGACCGACCCCAACCCCACCGACATCAAACTCCGTACCCAATCGCGCCTCCTGCAAGTCGACTTCGACGATGGCGCGCATTTCGAGCTGCCCTTCGAATACCTGCGGGTGTTCTCGCCTTCCGCGGAAGTGCGGGGACACGGCGGCGGCGAAGGCATCCTGCAGGTGGGCAAGCAGAATGTGGGCATCAAGGGCGTCGAGCCCATGGGCAACTACGCCCTGCGGTTGATCTTCGATGACGGGCATGACACCGGGCTGTACACCTGGCGTTTCCTGTATGAACTCGGCCAACGACAATCTGTCAATTGGGATCGGTACCTGGAGCGCTGCGCAGAGGCCGGCGTAACGCGCTGAAGGCGCAAAGCCGCATTGGTGCGCCATCCAACACCAAACGGCGTCGCCATTGCTGCGCGGCGGGTCCGAAAACGTTAATCTTGTCGCCATGAGCGAACCCCCACGCACCACTGATTTCGGCTTCCAAACCGTCGACTGGCGCGAGAAGGCCGGTAGGGTGCGCTCGGTGTTCGAATCCGTCGCGGGCAAGTACGACATCATGAACGACCTGATGTCGTTGGGCGCGCACCGGCTGTGGAAGCGATTCACGCTGTCCATCACCGGCCTGCGGCCCGGGCAAAGCGCCCTCGACGTCGCCGGCGGCACCGGGGATCTCGCCATCGGCATGGCGCGCCAGGTGGGCAAGACCGGCCAGGTGGTGCTGTCGGACATCAATCCCGCGATGCTCGAGATCGGGCGGGATCGCAGCATCGATGCCGGTTGCGCGTTGCAGTACGCCATCGCCAATGCGGAGTGCCTGCCTTTTCCGGACGACACCTTCCACTGTGTCACCATCGGCTTCGGCCTGCGCAACGTCACCGACAAGCCGGCGGCCTTGCGTTCGATGCTGCGCGTGTTGAAGCCGGGTGGACAACTGCTGGTGCTGGAGTTCTCCAAGCCGGTGGCGCCGGGCCTTGGCCCCATCTACGATCAATACTCCTTCAAGGTGCTCCCGCTCATCGGCAAGCTCGTGGCACGCGATGCCGCCAGCTATCAATACCTGGCCGAGTCCATCCGCATGCACCCGGACCAGGAGACGTTGCTGGAGATGATGCGCACCGCGGGCTTCGGCCAGGCGCGCTATCACAATCTCTCCGGCGGCATCGTCGCCGTGCACCGCGGCTACAAGGTGTGATGTGAGCGCCACGCCCGCCTGGCTCGCCTTGGCCGAGTCCATGATGAACCGTGACCTGGAGGAATCCATGCGCGCCACCGAATTGGCGCGCCAGCTCGACGGGCGCTCGCTGCGTGTGGCCGCCGGGTCGTTGCTCGACCTGCGCGTGGCGGTTCATGGCGGCCGATTATCGCTGACCACGAACCCCGCTGCGCAGACCGGCACCGACCCCACGGGCGGCGGTGCAGCGCCGGCTGACGCTCCCGCCGACGCCGAGATCAGCGGCCCGCCCTTCGCCTTGCTGGGCCTGTTCAGCGCGACCGCGGTCAGCCCCGGCAGCTCACCCTCCGTCCAGATCCGCGGCGACGCCGACACGGCCAACCGCTTCCGCGACCTGTTCAGGATGCTGCGCCCCGATCCGGAAGGACAGCTGGCGCGGCTCATCGGCGATGTTCCCGCACGTGGTATCGCACGCTTTTCCAATGCGGTGCTGGACTGGGGACGCCATGCCCTCGACAGCGGCCGGCGCAACCTCGCCGAATACCTGGTCGAGGAGAGCCGCGACCTGGTCAACCGCACCGAAATGGATGAATTCCTGCGCGGCGTCGACCTCGCACGCGAAGCCGCGGACCGCACGGAAGCGCGGCTTGCGCTGCTGGAACGCCGCCGCGGCGTGAACGCCTGATGCGCCTGCGCGTGGGCTTGCGCCTGCTGCAGATCCAGCGCGCCCTGGTGCGCCATGGGCTGGATGAATTCGTGCGCGAGACGCACCTGTTCCGACCGGTGCGCTTCCTCGTGCTGCTGTCTCCCTGGACCTGGTTCCAGCGCATCCGCGGCGTGTCGCGCGGCGAGCGCCTGCGCCTCGCGCTGGAAGAACTCGGCCCCATCTTCGTGAAATTCGGCCAGGCGCTCTCCACGCGGCGCGACCTGCTGCCCGTGGACATCGCCGATGAACTGGCCAAGCTCCAGGACCGGGTGCCGCCGTTCCCCGGCGAGCTGGCGCAGGCGGCAATAGAGGCGGCTCTCGGCGGCCCGGTAGAGCAGTTCTTCGATAATTTCCGCAAAAACCCGATCGCCGCGGCGTCGATCGCGCAGGTGCACACGGCGAAGCTGAAGGACGGCACCGAGGTGGTGGTGAAGGTGCTGCGCCCCGGCATGCACGAGATCATCCGCCGCGACATCGACGTGCTGCACGCGCTCGCCGAACTTGCGGAGCGGTATTGGGCCGGCGCCTACCGGCTGCGGCCGCGCGCCGTCGTGGTGGAGTACGAGAAGACCATCTTCGATGAGCTCGACCTGATGCGCGAGGCGGCCAATGCCGCGCAACTGAAGCGCAACTTCGCCGGCTCCCCGCTCCTATACGTGCCGCACGTGTACTGGGACCTGTGCCGCAGCAACGTCATGGTGATGGAGCGCATCCACGGCATCATCATCAGCCAGATCGAGGAACTGAAGGCGCGCGGCACCAATTTTGCCAAGCTCGCCGAGCACGGCGTGGAGATATTCTTCACGCAGGTGTTCCGCCACAACTTCTTCCACGCCGACATGCACCCGGGCAACATCTTCGTGCAGGTGGACGACCCGGAAAACCCGCGCTACGCCGCCGTGGACTTCGGCATCGTCGGCACGCTGCAGGAACGCGACCAGCATTACCTGGCGGAGAACTTCCTCGCCTTCTTCGACCGCGACTACCACCGCATCGCCGCGCTGCACGTGGAATCCGGATGGGTGCCGCGCGGCACGCGGGTCGACGAGCTCGAATCCGCCGTGCGCACGGTGTGCGAGCCCATCTTCAACAAGCCGCTGGCGGAGATCTCCTTCGCGCAGGTGCTGCTGCGGCTGTTCGAGACCGCACGCCGCTTCGACATGCAGGTGCAGCCGCAACTCATCCTGCTGCAGAAGACCCTGCTGAACATCGAAGGCCTGGGCCGCCAGCTGTATCCGCAGCTCGACCTGTGGAAGACCGCGCAGCCGGTGCTGCGCGCCTGGATGCGCGAGCGCATCAGCCCCATCACGCTCGCCAAGCGCCTGCGCCGTCAGCTCCCTGACCTCGTGCAGAGCGCCAAGCTCCTGCCGCAGGTGTTCCAGAACGTCACGCGGGAGGCCGCCGAGGGCCGCTTCGCGCTGTCGGTGCACACGCTGGAGGTCGATGCGCTGCGCGAGGAGATCCGCCAGGGCCACGCGCGCCGCGACGGCGTATTGCTCGGCCTCGTGTTCTGGCTCGCCGGACTGACCTGCCTGGCCATGTTCCCGTGGGCCCACCTGTTGGGCGTGGGCCTGATGGCGGCCGGCACGGTGATCGCAGCCGTGCGCCTGCTGCGCAAGCCGCCGCTGCCGCGCATCCGTTGAACTGACCTCACCAGCCCCCCTGCCGCCTGCGGCGCGAGTAGGACCCCATCACCGAGCCTGTAGTCCGCCGCCGACACGCTCACCTGCCCCGCGCCGATGTGCACCGCCGCCGCGCCGCCGCATAGTGGCCGGCGATCCATTCGGGAGCGGGCTTGATGAATTTGAAGTCGGTGGTGTTCAACCGCAGCACGGCCGGCGACCTGCCCCATCCCGATCAGCCGATCTGCGCCGAAATCTTCAGCGTCGAGCGCCTCGAGCAATTCGCGGCGACGCTCGCGGCCTCGCACGACACCCTGCGTACGCCATTGTTGCGCGCACCCCTGCATCGCCGCATGACCCAGAACGCAGCGCTCCTGCGCGAATCCATGGCCACCCTGGCCGCCACCCGCGACGAGGCGTCGGTAACCCCGGCGTCCGAATGGTTCGTCGACAATTTTCATATCGTGGATGCGCAGATCCGCTCGGTGCGCCGCGACCTGCCGCCGGGCTATTACCGGCAACTACCCAAACTGGCCAACGGAGAGCTGCGCGGATTGCCGCGGGTCTTCGACCTCGCGTGGCACGAAGTGGCGCACACCGACAGCCGCTTCGAGCGCGAGGTGCTGCTGCGCTTCTGCCGCGCCTACCAACGCGTCAAGCCGCTGCAAATCGGCGAGCTGTGGGCCATTTCGATCAGCTTGCGCATCGTCCTGATCGAGAACCTGCGGCGGCTGTGCGCTTGCCTCATCGCGCGCGGCGAATGGATCCGCAAGGCCGATGCGATCGTGGATGCCCTGCCGCAGCACGAGAGCCTGGCCGCGGTGCCGGCGCTGCGGAGCCTTGGCAATGCCGCGCTGCCGCCCGCATTGGCGGCGCAGTTGTTCCAGCGATTGCGCGACCAGGGCGCGGCCGACCTGCCTTCATTGAACTGGCTGCACGCGCGCTTGGCGGCGCAACACGCCAATGCCGAAGAGGTCGTGCACCAGGAGCACCAGCGGCAGAGTGCCATCAACGTCAGCGTACGCAACGTCATCACCTCGTTGAAGCTGATCGGCGACATGGATTGGCCGAAGTTCGTGGAGAGCATCTCCGTCGTCGACGCCATGCTCGCCGGGCGCAGCGAGTTCGCCCGGATGGATTTCATGACGCGCGATCAATACCGGCACGTGATCGAGGCCTTGTCGCGCCGCTCACGCTTCTCGGAAACCGAGGTGACGCAGATCCTGCTGGACGAAGCGGCATCACGGCATTGCGATCCCGGCTACCTGCTGCTCGGCGGCGGCCGGGTGGCGATGGAGCGGGCGGTGCGTGCGAAGCTGCCACCCGGGGAAATCATCGGCCGCGTGCTGGGCAAGGCCGGACTACCAGGCTACGTGCTCGGCATCGCAGGATTCACCGCGCTGCTGCTGCTGGTCCCGCTGACGGCGCAGGCAAACTCGCCGCTCACCGCCACGCTTCACTGGCTGTTGGGATGCCTGGCACTGCTTCCCGCCGCCGACGCGGCCGTCGCCATCGTCAATTACTGGGTGACGCATCGCTGCGGCACCCGCCCGCTGCCGGCGATGGAGTTGGCGGATGGAGTGCCGCCCAACCTCAGCACGATGGTGGTCATGCCCATCCTGCTGACGCGGGCAGCGGCCATCGACGAGGCGGTGGAGCGGCTCGAGGTGCACTACCTGTCCAATCCCGACGACCACGTGCACTTCGCATTGTTGAGCGATTGGACCGACGCCGAGCATGAGAGCCGCGCCGACGATGACGCGCTCCTGCAACTGGCGATCCAGGGCATCGACGGCCTGAACCGCCGCCATCCGGGTATAGAAGGCCAGCCACGCTTCCGCCTGCTGCACCGGCGCAGGTTATGGAATGCCGCCGAGAAGTGTTGGATGGGCTGGGAGCGTAAGCGCGGCAAGCTGCACGAACTGAATCAACTGCTGCTCGGCACGGGTCAGACCACCTTCGTGGCGTTGAATGGCGCAACCCTGAAACCGCCCACCGGCATCCGCTACGTCATCACCCTGGATGCCGACACACGCCTGCCGCGCGGGTCGGTGCGCACGCTGATCGGCAAGATGGCCCATCCGCTGAACCAAGCGCAGTTGGATCCGGACGCCCGCCGCGTGGTGAAGGGCCACGGCGTCCTGCAGCCGCGCGTGACCTGCGCATTGCCGCTCGGGCGCGACCGCACCGCGTATCAAGCGGCGTTCTCCGGACCCTGCGGCGTGGACCCGTACGCGCACGCGGTGTCGGATGTCTACCAGGATTTGTTCGACGAAGGCTCGTATGCGGGCAAGGGCATCTACGACGTGCAGGCCTTCGAGGCGGCGCTCGCCGCGCGCGTGCCCGACAACACGCTGCTCAGCCACGATCTGCTGGAGGGCGTGTACACGCGCAGCGGCTTCGCCTCCGATGTGGAGGTGATCGAGGACTTTCCGGCGCGCTACGATGTGGCGAGTGCACGCGAACACCGCTGGATTCGCGGCGATTGGCAGCTGCTGCCGTGGATCGCGGGCCGGCGCGGCGCTGACCTGCCGGCGCTCGCGCGCTGGAAGATGCTCGACAACCTGCGGCGCTCGCTCACGCCCGGCGCCGCCGTGATGACGCTGCTGGTCGCCTGGGCGGCAGGCACCTCCTGGTCATGGACGGCCTTCATCCTGGCCACGTTGGCCGTGTCGTCGGCGTTGCCGCTGGTCGATGCCGCGGCCGCGGTCGGCGAGGACGATGCGCGCGACTACCTGGCGCGGCTGGGAGAGCAGCTGCGACAGGCGGCGGGAAACCTGCTGTTGCGCATCTGCCTGCTGCTGGATCGCGCGCTCAATGCCCTGGATGCCGTCTTGCGCACGTTGTGGCGCTTGTGCGTGACCCGGCGCCATCTGCTGCAATGGACCAGCGCGGCGGAATCCGCGGTGCGCGGCTCGACCCGATTGCTCGCGTATTGGCGGGCCATGGCCGCAGGTCCCCTGCTGTGCATGGCGGCGGCGCCGCTGATGCTGCTGCAGGAACCCGTGGTGGCCGTGCTGTCGCTGCCTTTCCTTGCCCTGTGGGCGCTGGCGCCCGCCGTGGCGTGGCGCTGCAGCCGGCCGCACCGGCAGATCGAACCGCAACCGCTCGATTCCGGGGAACGCCAATCGCTGCGCTCGATGGCGCGCCAAACCTGGAGCTTCTTCGACACCTTCGTCACCGCGCAGCACCACCACCTGCCGCCGGACAACTACCAGGAAGTACCGCATGGCGTGGTGGCCGGCCGCACCTCGCCCACCAACATCGGGCTGTACCTGCTGGCGGTGGTGGCGGCCCGGGATTTTGCCTGGCTGGGCCGCCATGCCACCTTGTCGAGGCTCGAGGCCACGCTCGGCACCGTGCGCCGCCTGGGGAAATTCCGCGGACATCTGTACAACTGGTACGACACGCAAGACCTGCGCGAACTCGACCCCAAGTACATTTCCTCGGTCGACAGCGGCAATCTGGCCGGGCACCTGCTGACCCTGGCGGGCGCCTGCGAGAAATGGCTGCAGGAGGAGGCCGCCGGCCCCGCGCTGCACACCGACTTCGCCGCCGGCATTCTCGATACGCTGTCGCAGACGCGCCATTTCGCGCGCAGCCTGGAACAGGAGACGCGCCGCTATCACACCCAACCCGCGCGGCTGGTACAGGCGTTGGATTCGCTCGAGGCCCTGCTCACCGCGGGCGGCGATCCGGCGGCACTGCTGGCGCATGCCGCCACCGAAGCGATGCACATTCTCGACATGTCGCAGGCCATCACCGATGAGCGCGGCGAGGGCGAACATGCACCGCTCCTGCGCTGGGCCAGCGCGCTGCAACGGAACGTCCTCGATCATCAGGCCGATGCCACGGCGGGCGCCGAGGACGGCAGGCAGCGGGCGCGCCTCACCGCGATCGGCCGCGAAGCCCATGCCCTCGCGCGCGACATGGATTTCAGCTTCCTGGTCGACCCCGTCCGCCAGCTGCTCAGCATCGGTTATCGCGTCGAGGCGCGTGAACTGGATGCGAGCTGCTACGACCTGCTGGCGTCCGAGGCCCGCCTCGGCAGCTTCGTCGCCATCGCCAAGGGCGACCTGCCCGTCAAGCATTGGTTCCTGCTCGGCCGGCCCATGACCGTGGCCGGTGACGGCGCGGCGCTGATTTCCTGGTCGGGCTCGATGTTCGAATACCTGATGCCGGTGCTGGTCATGGCCGAACCACCGGACAGCCTGCTGGAGCGCACCGAGCGGGCGGTGGTGAGGCGGCAGATCGAATTCGGGCGGCAGCGAGGATTGCCGTGGGGTGTATCGGAGTCCGGTTTCAATGCACGCGACCTGGAATTCACTTATCAGTACTCCACCTTCGGCGTGCCTGGCCTCGGGCTGAAGCGCGGGCTCAACGAGGATGCGGTCGTGGCGCCCTACGCCACGGCGCTGGCCGCCATGATCGAGCCGCGCGCCGCGCTGGAGAACCTGCAGGCGCTCTCCCGCCTCGGCGCGCGCGGCCGCTACGGCTGGTACGAGGCAATCGACTTCACACCGCTGCGCGTGCCCGAGGGCAAGAAGTGGGTCCTGGTGCGCTCCTATATGGCGCACCACCAAGCGATGGTGTTACTGTCCTTCGCCGATGTGCTGCAGCGCGGGCGCATGCGCCGGCGCTTTCATTCACTGCCCATGATCAAAGCCACGGAACTGCTGTTGCAGGAGCGGTTTCCGCGTGAGGTTTCGCGTCGCCAGATGTTCACCGATCCACAGGCAAAGCCCCAGGGAGGCCGGCCGCTGACCAACGTGGTAGCCCGCCGCTTCGACACCGCCAATCTCCTGCATCCGCGCACGCACCTGCTCTCCAACGGCAACTACAGCGTGATGCTCACCTCCGCCGGCTCCGGCTATTCGCGCTGGCGCGACATCGCCGTAACCCGCTGGCGCGAGGATCCGGTGTGCGACGAATTCGGCTCCTACATCTACCTGCGCGATGTGGGGAGCGGTGAGGTCTGGTCGGCCGGGTTCCAGCCGCTCGGGCGCGAGCCCGACTCCTACGCCGTGGAATTCCACGAGGATCGCGCCATCATCGAACGGCGCGACGGCCATCTCCACACCAGCCAGGAAATCATCGTCTCGCCGGAGGACGATGCGGAAATGCGCCGCATCGTCATCAGCAATCACGGCGATACCGGCATCGACATCGAGATCACCACCTACCAGGAGCTGGCGCTGGCCCCACCCGGGGCAGACGCCGCGCATCCCGCCTTTTCCAAGATGTTCGTACAGACCGAATACGTGGCCGAGGGCGGTGTGCTGCTGGCGCGCCGCCGGCCGCGCGATCCGGCGGAGGTGTCGCTGTGGGCGGCGCACCTGTGCATCGCCGACCGGCCCGCGATCGGCACACAACAATTCGAATCCGACCGCGCGCAATTCATAGGCCGCGGCAGGAGCCTGCGCCGGCCGGTGTCGGTGATGGACGCGCGGCCGTTGTCCAACAGCGCCGGCACCGTGCTGGATCCCGTCCTGAGCCTGCGGCGCCGGGTGCGCATCCCGCCGGGCGAATCCGCCACCTTCACGCTGTGGACGCTGGTGGCGGAGACCCGTGAGGCGGCACTGCAGCTGGCCGACAAGCACCGCGATGCGGGCGCGCACGAGCGCGTGCGCACCATGGCCTGGACGCAGGCGCAGATGCAGCTGCGCTTCCTCGACATCGATTTCGAGGAGGCGCAACTCTTCCAGCGCCTGGCCAACCGCGTGTTGTATGCCGATGATTCACTGCGCGCACCGCCCGAGGTCCTGGCCGCCAACCAGGACGGCCCGCGGCTGCTGTGGGCGCACGGCGTCTCCGGCGACCTGCCCATCGTGCTGGCGCGCATCGCGGAGGATTCCGAGCTGCCGGTGATCCGCCAGCTCATCCGTGCGCACGAGTACTGGCGCGCCAAGCGCCTGGACGTCGACCTCGTGATCCTGAACGAACGCGCCGCCTCCTACATCTCCGAACTGCAGCAGGTGCTGGAAGCGGATGCGCGGGCGGCGCAGGCACGCACCGGGCAGAGCGGCGCGGGCGCCGGCAGCCGCGGCCGCATCTTCGTGCTGCGCAGTGATCTCGTGCCCGCGGCGCACCAGCAACTCCTGCAGGTGGCCGCGCGGGTGGTGATCATCGCGCGCCGCGGCGACCTCAAGTCGCAGGTGAGCCGCGCCAGTGAACTGCCCACCCCGAAGCCACCGCTGACCCCGCCCGAAGCGGAAATCCCACAGCGCGTGAACCGGCCCATTCCGGATCTCGACTTCTTCAACGGGCTCGGCGGCTTCACCAAGAATGGCGAGGAATACCTGACCATCCTGGATGAGCGCGAAACCACGCCGGCGCCATGGGTCAACGTCATCGCCAACCCGCATTTCGGCTTCCTGGTCTCGGCCATGGGTGCGGGCAACACCTATTCGCAGAACTCGCGCGAATACCAGCTAACGCCCTGGTCGAACGACCCTGTGAGCGAGCCGCCGGGCGAGGTGTTCTACGTCAAGGACCTCGACGGCGGCCAGCTGTGGTCGTTGACGGCCCTGCCGATCCGCGAGGACACCTCCCCCTACCTGTGCTGGCACGGCCAGGGCTATACCCGCTTCGAGCATCGTACGCACGAGATCGCGGGTGAGCTGCTGCAGTTCGTGCCGCCCGATGATGCGGTGAAGATTTCCCGCATCAAGCTCATCAATCAATCCGCCCGGCCGCGCCACCTGTCCGTCACCGGTTACCTGGAATGGGTGCTGGGCGATCAGCGGCAGAAGTCCGCCTTCTTCCTGGTGACCGGAAGCGATTCCGAGCTTGGCGCGCTGACGGCCCGCAATCCGTGGAACATGGCCTTCGAGAAGCGCGTGGCCTTTTTCGACATGCTCGGAAGGCAGCAGTCCTTCACCACCGACCGCACGGAATTCCTCGGCCGGCACGGCGCGAAGAGCGCGCCGCTGGCGTTGCGCGCCAGCACGGCGCTGTCGGGACGCACCGGTGCAGGGTTCGACGCCTGCGGCGCTCTGCAAAGCACGGTGCGGTTGCAGCCGGGAGAAAGCGTCGAATTCGTGTTCCTGTTGGGTGACGCCGCATCGGAAGCGCAGGCGCGTGAACTGGTGCAGCGTTATCGCGCGGCCGATCTCGACGCGGTGTTCGGGTCGGTGCGCGAGTTCTGGCGCCGCACGCTCGGCACGGTGCAGGTGCGCACGCCCGACCGGGCCATGGACCTGCTGCTCAATCGCTGGCTCATGTACCAGACGCTGGCCTGCCGCGTGTGGGCGCGCGCGGGCTTCTACCAGGCGAGCGGCGCCTTCGGCTTCCGCGACCAGTTGCAGGACGTGATGACGCTGTGCCTGAACTCACCAAGGCTCACACGCGACCACATCGTGCTGGCCGCATCGCGCCAGTTCGAAGAGGGCGATGTGCAGCATTGGTGGCTGCCCTCCTCCGGCTTCGGCGTGCGCACGCGCATCGTCGACAACCGCGTCTGGCTGCCCTTCGTCACCACGCATTACATGCGTGTCACCGGCGATCGCGGCGTGCTGGAGGAGAACATCGGCTTTCTCGGTGGTGCACCGTTGCGCCCCGACCAGCACGAAGAGGTCACGATTCCACCGCCGTCGGGTCAGTCCGCCAGCCTGTTCGAGCATTGCGCACGCGCGCTGGATGTGAGCCTCGGGATCGGCGAGCACGGACTGCCCTTGTTCGGCACCGGGGACTGGAACGACGGCATGAACCGCGTGGGCATGGAGGGACGGGGCGAGAGCGTGTGGATGGCCTGGTTCCTGTACGCCACGCTCATGGCCTTTGCGCCCGTGGCCGAGGCGCGCGGCGAGACCGCGCGCGCGCAGCGCTGGCGCGATCATGCATTCCGCCTGCAGCAGGCCGTGGAACGCGAAGCCTGGGATGGCGACTGGTACCGGCGCGGCTACTTCGACGACGGCTCGCCGCTGGGCTCGATCAGCAGCGATGAATGCCGAATCGATTCGATCGCGCAATCCTGGGGGGTGATCTCAGGCGCGGCCGACCGGGAGCGAAGCCTGCGGGCGATGGCGGCGGTCGACGGACAATTGGTGAGCCGCGCCGATGCCTTGATCAGGCTGTTCACGCCGGCGTTCGACCGCAGCAGCCATGACCCCGGCTATGTGAAAGGCTATCCCGCCGGCCTGCGTGAAAACGGCGGGCAGTATACCCATGGCGCCATCTGGTCCGTGCTGGCCTTCGCACGCCTCGGCGATGGCGATCGTGCGGGTGAACTCTTCTCGCTCATCAATCCCATCCATCACGCCTCCAGCCGTGCCGGCATCTATCGCTACAAGGTGGAGCCGTATGTTGCCTGCGCGGACATCTATACCGCACCCGGGCACGTGGGACGTGGCGGCTGGACCTGGTACACGGGATCGGCCGGCTGGATGTACCGTGCGGCGCTGGAGGGGCTATTGGGCCTGAACGTCGAGGCGGACACGATGCGCCTGGCACCCTGCATACCGCGCGCCTGGCGTGGGTTCGAGATCGACTATGTGCACCGCGGCACCCTGCACAGCATCCGCGTCGACAATCCGCACGGCGTGAGCCACGGCTTGCGCAAGGTGCTCGTGGATGGGGTGGCGCGAAACGTCGAGGCGGATGGCGCGGTGTTGCCGCTGTTCGAAGACGGCGCCACTCACCGCATCGAGATCACCCTCGGCTGAACGTCTGCTCGTCCTCGCCGAAGGTGGTGCACCAGTCGCGGATCTGCTCGTCGGCGAGGTCGCGCGGCAATCCGTAGCTTTCCTGCAGACTGTCGGCCAGCAACTCGCGCTTGCCGCGGATGGAGTCGAGCTGCTCCTCGCTCAGCTCCACCCAATGCCGCTTGGCGCGGACGCGGTAGTCGGGCCATTGCACCTCGATGGTTTCCCAACGCATGTGACATCTCCTCGAGCAGGCTTGAGCGGTATTTCAGACGCAGCGCGACTCCACCACATCCCAGTCCATGTTGTCCATCAGCACCCGCAGGTAGTCGGCGCGCTGGCCGGGCTTGAAATCCAGCAGGTAGGCGTGCTCCCACAGATCGAAGACCGCCACCGGCTCCAGCCCCGTGATGAAGCCGCGTGAGTGATCATCGAGCCACAGATTCACCAGGCGCTTGTCGCTGCGTGAGCGGCATGTGATCACCCATCCCACGCCGCGCGTCTGGCCGATCTCGATCACGTCCTGTTGCCAGGGCTGTAAGCCGCCGAAGCTCAGGTCCAGGCTCTCCGAGAAGGCGCCGTTTGCGGGCGGCGCACCGCGGCCCGGGCCCAAGGATTCGAAAAATGCCTCGTGGAGCAGCGCGCCGTTGTGCTCGTAGCTGATGCGGCGCACCAAGCCGTCACGCTGCAGCCGCTCCTGCGGCGGCAGGCCGTGGACATGTGGAAATTCCGCCAGCTGTTCATACAGGCGGTTGGTCTCGAGGACATGGGCCTCATACAAGCCCAGGTGCAACTCCAGCGCCCGCGCGGACAGGCCGCGCACGCCGCTCAGGTCGAAATCGCACTTGATGAGCGCCGGCGGCGGCTCACGCAAAAGCGCCGCCCCCAGCGACGGGACGGCCGACACGCTCATGCCCTCGGCGAATTTGGCCCGTTGCCGCGAGCCTGGGGCCGCGTGCCGAGATTCTTCATCATGCTCGCCAACTCCTCGGCGTGCTCTTCCTCGACCGAGAGAATGTGCTCGAGAATGCGGCGGGTGGTGTGATCATGGTCCTTGATGTAGTTGATCATCTCCCGATAGGACTCGATGGCCACCCGCTCGGCGATCAGGTTCTCCTCGAGCATCGAATTCAGGTCCCCGCCCTCCTTGTATTCCGAATGGCTACGCGAGGTCAGGCCCTGCGGATCGAAGTTGGGCTCACCCCCCAATTGCACGATGCGTTCGGCCAGCTTGTCCGCATGCTCCTGCTCTTCCTGCGCATGCATGAGGAATTCCTTCTTGATGGCCTCGGCCAGCAGGCCCTCGGCCATGAAGTAGTGACGCCGGTAGCGCAGCACGCAGACCAACTCGGTGGCCAGGGCTTCATTCAGGAGATTCAGCACCGTCTGCTTGTTGGCACTGTAGCTGGGCGTCACCGCGCCCTGCTCGATGTGCTGCCGCGCCCGCTCGCGCAGCGCGGCGACATCGCTCAGGAAGGGCTTGGAGGAATCAGGGATAGCCGTGATGGCTGGCGTCGATGTCATTTTCCTTCTCCTCGTGATTGGATGAATCGCGCAACCACGATTTTCGTGATTGCACTCATGGGCAGCAGGCGCAACAACCGCATCGCCTTGGCAGGAGAGGTGGCGAACAGGGCCAGCGCCATGACGGCCAGGCCGCCGGCGCCCGAACCCTTCGTCAACAACTTCATGGTCATGCTGCGGGGAAAGGCGCCTTGTTGCCGGCCGGCATGGGAACTACCGCCGGAAGCCTCGGGCTCTTCCGGCTTGAACAATTCCTGCAATTCAGCGCGGCTGCGCGCCAGACGCACTGAGGGTGGTTCTGCAGGCGGGGTGGGAACTTGGTCGATCATGGCGGTGGCGCTTCCTGCTCAGGCGCCGGCGGCTGCGGAGGCTGGTGGCCGTTGAGCAAGCGTTCCAGGATGACCCGGTCCTGGCTCCACTCCTTCTTCACGCCGGAGAACATCGAGGTGTCGTCGCGCATGCGCCCCAGCGCCGCGTACAGCGCACCGGCCGTGAGCAGCACGAAGAATCCCAGCAGCCACAAGACGGCGGCCATGCGGTGCGGGGTGTCCCACACCGCGGCGAGCACCGCCACGCAGATCATGAACAGCATGAAGATGGCGCCCAGCAACGCCACGGCCAACGCCAACAGCCGGCCAGTGGCGCGCCGGCTGAAGTGTTGCAGATCCTCCTCGGCCAGCTCCGCGTACGCGAGCAGGTGCCGCAGCAGGATGGGTACCGCTTGGGGAAGCGACAACCATGCGCTCATGGGCCGGCGCTAGGACCGGCGGGACGAAGCGAGAAAGCCGATGGCTATGCCAACCAATGCCGCTATGCCCAACGCCTGCCACGGGTTTTCGCGCACGTAGTCGTCCGTGCCGCCGGCCACCTGCTGCGCCGAGCGACGTACCTTGTCGGCACCATCGTTCAACGCCTCGCGCGTGGAGGAAACGGCCGCCTTCACCTTGTCGCGCAGGCGCGCGATCTCGGGATCCTTGACGTCGGCCACGCGGGAGATGAGATCTTCCACATCATCGATCAAGTTCTTGAATTCTCCGCTGGCCGAATCCTTCAAGCGGGCCGCCCGCTCGGCGATGTCTTCTTTCAGGTTGCGCGCGCCGTTCTGCGCCTGGTTCATGGTCGACTCGTACGTGTTGTCCATGTATGGACCTCCTGCAGTTTGATGTGGATCCTAGGATGCGCCGCCGCTTCAGGCGCGGCGCGTGATGCTGAGCAGAAACGTGATCACCGCACCGATCAGGAACACGATGAACAGGATCTTGGCGATTCCAGCCGCCCCGGCAGCAATGCCGCCGAAGCCGAACACGGCTGCGATCAGGGCGATGACGAAAAATACGACGGCGTAATGAAGCATAATCAATTCTCCTCAAAGCGCAACGACGGTCGTCGACGCAAGGCGCAAGAGTTTGCTCAAAACCCCCGCCGGCGACAGTCGGCACGCCTCGCCCGCACCTGTAGGACAATGGCGCATTGTTGCAGTTGCACTGGACAATGCCCAGCCGCCTAACCACACTGCCCCGATGAGACTACTGGGGATCAACTTCGAAGGTCCCGGGCATTGGCCGCTGGCCCTGCCTCCCTTGCTTCTGATCGCATTCCTGGCCGGTTTGTTCCTGCTGGCCACGCAGGGACAATCACGACTGGAAATGGCAAACGTTCGCATCCAGCGTTCAGACTTGCGTGAGCGGCAGCTGGGGGAACTGCTTGCCTTGATGGTGGATGCGGAAAGCGCGCAGCGCGGCTACCTGATCAGCGGCAATGACAACGATTTGCGTCCCTATGCCCGTTCGCTGACGCGCACAGATTCACTGCTCAACGAAATCCGCCTCAATTACCACGGCGATGATGCGTCCCTGGCCGTGGTGCGTCACCTGCGGCTCAGCGTCGGCAAGAAGCTCGGCGAACTCGATTCTTCTCTTGCCCTCGTAAAGGCGCAGGGATCGGGCGCCGCCATGGACTTGATGCGCACGGGCGCCGGACGGCGTTACATGGAGGATGTCCGCGCCGACATTGCCGTGTTGCGCAGTGGCGAGGCAGCCGAAAGGCGGGCTGCCACGGAGCGCTGGCGCAGCGATCTGCTGTTGTCGCGCTGGATCAGCGGGGCCGGTGCGCTGTTGAACATCATCCTCGTGCTGGTGGCGGCCAGGCTCGTTTTACGCGACATGCGCCGCCGCTCCGAGCAGGCGGCAGAGTTGCAGCGGCAGAAGGCGTTGCTGGAGGAGCAGGTGGCCGAGCGCACCGCGGAACTCACCGCGCTGTCGACGCACCTGCAGGAAATCTCCGAGCAGGAAAAGTACGCCCTGTCGCGCGAATTGCACGATGAGCTGGGCGGATTGCTCGTTTCCGCGCGCATGGACCTGTCCTGGCTCGAACGAAAACTGCCCACCGACGACCCGGCAGTGACGCAACGCTTCCGTCGCATCCAGGAATCCCTCACCGCCGGCGTCAACCTGAAGCGGCGGGTGGTGGAGGAGTTGCGCCCCACGCTCCTGGACAACATGGGCCTGTTCGCCGCGTTGCGCTGGCAGGTGAAGGAAGCCTGCACACGCTCGGGGCTCAAATGCACCGAACGCTATCCCGAAGAAGAACTGCAACTGCTGCCGCAGGCCGCGATTGCCATCTTCCGCACCGTGCAGGAGGCGCTCACCAACATCCTCAAGCATGCCGGTGCCACCAGCTTCGACGTCGAGGTGGAGACGCATGAACACGAATTGGTGCTGCAGATCTCCGATGACGGCCGCGGCTTGTCGGCGGACCGGCTGAAATCCCTGGGCTCGCACGGCCTGGCGGCCATGCGCCACCGCATCGAATCCCTGGGCGGACGCTTCAAGATCAGCAACCTGCCGAGCGGCGGCGCGCTGGTCGCAGCGCGGGTTCCGCTCGACAGGATCCTGGATACCGCACGGCGCACGTAAAATGCGGGCGCCGGCGGTGCAGCCTCAGGGCGCCTCGGAGCGTGGAGCAACCGGCGAATTGTCCGCGGTGCTGATGACGACCTCGACGCGCCGGTTGAGCTGCCGCCCCGACGGCGCACCGTTGCTGGCCACGGGGAAGGCCTTGCCGTAACCGCGTGTGCCGATACGTTGTTCCTCGATGCCGCGCGAGGTCAACTCGTACTTGACCGATTCCGCGCGTTGCTCCGACAGCCGCTCATTGAGCTCGTCCGACCCCACGCTGTCGGTGAACCCATCGATCTGCACGCGGCGCCCGGGATGTTCCTTGAGGAACTGCGCCAGCTGGTCCAGCTTCCGGGCAGCCCCGGGCTTGAGGCGGCTCTTGCCCGTGTCGAACAGCACATCGCCCAAGGTCATCATCAGGCCGCGCTGCGTCTGGGTGGCCTTGAGCTGTTCCATCGCGGCCTTGATCTCATCGCGTTGCTGATTGGCGCGTTCGGCCTCCGCCTTGGCGCGTTCCGCCTCCATGGTGCGCGCTTGCAGCTGGATGCGGTCGCGCTCCGCCTGGCCGTTGGCCACCCGCGCATCATCGGCCTTGGCCTGCCCATGGAGCTGCGCGATCTTCGCGTTCTGGGTCGCAAGATAGGCATGCTGGGCGGTCTCCTCCTCCTTGTGACGGGACGCCGCCGCCTCGGCCATCTGCAATTCGTCCTTGGCGCGCGTCAGGTCCAAGGGCGCATATTGCGCTGCATTGGGATCGGCTTCGGCCGACTGTACGGCGCTGCGCGCCCCTTCCAGCACGGAGTTGTCCCGCGGGCCGGTGGCACAGGCCGCCAGTGCGAGCGCCAACGCCGGCGCGATCATCGATTTTGCGTTCATGCACTGACCTCTGCTCATGGGTTGGACGGCGGGGGAGCGCCGCTCTGGTCGCCGCGGGTGGCTTCGTCACGCAGCGCCTTCAGGCTGGCATCGAGCTGCGCCACCGCTTCACGCGAGCGCCGCGCCCCGGCTGCGGCCTCGGCCAGCTTGCCGTCGGCCTCCGCTTGCTGCGCGAGGCGCAGCGCGGCCTTCTTGTCGTGATCGCGTGAAGCCTTCTCCGCGGCATCCAACTTGCCGCGGGCCTGGCTCAACTCGGTGGGTGCAGCCTGCGCCGCCCCTGCCTGCTCAGCGCGGTCGATGCTGCTGCGCGCCACCGCGATGGTATCCGTCGCAGGTGGCGCACTCGCACAGCCCGCCGCCGCGGCCGCCAACAGAAGCGTGGAGAACTTGGTGACGCTCATGCCATCACCAGCTCTTCGCATTCTTGCGCACGTCGCCGACGGGATCCTCGGCGGTGTCGCCCACCGAGCGTTCCCAATCACGAATCTGACGCTCGGCCTCGTCCTTGGTGATCCCGTAGGATTCCTGCAGCTTGCCCGCGAGCATCTCACGCTGGCCGTTGATGACATCGATGTTGTCATCGGTCAGCTTTCCCCACTGCTGCTGCACCCGTCCCTTCAACTGCTTCCAATTGCCCTGTACCCGGTCCCAATTCATGTCCGTCTCCTCGTGCGCGGTCGATGTGTGCGCGTACCTGGGGAGTGGAGCAAGCGCCGTGCCAACCGAGTTCGGCCAAGGGACGCCGCGGTGGCGCGATTCGCGCACGCGCCGCGGCGCGCGCATGTAGAAATGAATACGGATACCGGCAGAGATTACGCCGGCGCCGCAAATGGCGAGCGGCTGGCGCGCGCGGAAGGTGGGACCGCGCAGGCCGCGCGGCTCGCAGGATTCAGCGCACCGCGCGCTGGTCGATGCAGATCTCGCTGAGCACTTCGGGAATGCGATCGTAGTCGCGCGCCTTGTCCAGGAAGTAGCGCGCGCCGAGCGCCATGGCGGCGCTCTTGTATTCCGGCAGATCGTAATTGGTGAGAATGATCACCTTGGGCCGCGTTGCCGACTTCGCCAGCGCCCGCAATACGCCAAATCCGGTGCCCTGCTTCAGATGCAGGTCGAGGATCATCACGTCGACCGGATCACGCCGCACGCGCGACACCGCATCGTTCTCATTGTCCACCGCACCGATCAGGTCGACGTCCGAGGTCTGGCTGATCACCTCGGATAGACGCTCGGTCAATACCTTCGAATCCTCTACCAGGAGAACCTTCAGCGTGCGGGACATGTCGATGGTGTGTAACAAGGGTTGCGAATCAGCCTGCGTGTCGTACATGGAATTCTAGTCACTGTTAGGGGGCCATTTCCGGGAGATGGCGCACAGGTGGGCGTCAGCCGATTCCTACCGCCAAAGGCGGCATCATTGAATGATGCCGTTGCGCAGTGCATAGGAGGTCACGTCGGCATTCGACTTGAAGCTCATCTTCTCCAGGATGCGGCTGCGGTAGGTGCTCACCGTCTTGACGCTAAGCGAAAGCTCGTTGGCAATCTCGCTCACGCCCCTGCCGCCGGCAAGCTTGCAGAAGATCTGAAATTCCCGGGTGGACAGCCGCGTATGCAGCGGCTTATCCGGATCCCCGTCCAGATCCGCCACCAGCAATTCCGCCAGTGCGGCGCTGACGTAGCGCCGCCCCGCGAGCACGGTATGCACGGCCTTGAGCAATTCCTCGGGCGCGCTGTCCTTCGCCAGGTATCCGCTTGCGCCGGCACGCAACACGTTGACGGCATACTGTTGCTCCGGCAATCCGCTCAGCACCAGCACCTTCACCTTCGGGTAGCCGAGCTGGATGTGACGCAGGATGTCGAGCCCGCTGCGATCCGGCATGAAGATGTCGAGCAGGACGAGATCCCACTCCTTGGCGCGCAGCTTGTCGAGCGTCTCGCTGCCGCTTGCCGCTTCACCGATCTCCTTGAGCTTGGGATCGCCCTCGAGGAATTGGCGCAGCCCCGCGCGCACCACCGCATGATCGTCCGCTATGAGAATTCGCAGCACTAGCCTTTCCCCCCGCACGCCTTCGTCCGTGCTCAACTGTTCACCAACTCCTGCTCCGATTGCGCATAGACGTGAAGCTTGTTGTACAGGGTCTTCAAGCTGCACCCCAGCGTATCGGCGGTGCGGCGCTTGTTGCCGCGGAAATGCTGCAGGGTTGCCTCGATCAGCGACCGTTCCACTTCGTCGATGCTGGCGCCGACGCGGATTTCGAGCCGACCGGAGTTGTTCTCCGCCGACTTCGATTCCGAAATCAACGGGGCAAGCTCGAGCTCGGCGTCGCACAGGATGAAGGCCCGTTCCACGCAGTTCTTCAGTTCGCGCACGTTTCCCGGCCAATTGTGCTGGGTAAGCATGGCACGGGACGCGGCGGAAAAGGCCTTCTGCGTGTTGCCTCGGGCATTGAGTTCGGCCAGGAAGTGATCGGCCAGCAATTCGATGTCCTCGCCGCGCTCGCGCAGCGGCGGCACACCCACCGGGAACACCGCCAGGCGATACAGGATGTCCTCGCGCAAATGCCCTTTTTGTACGGCCTTCAATGGGCAGCGATTCGACGCGGCGATCACGCGCACGTCGCAGGCGATCTCGGCGATGCCGCCCACGCGGTAGAACTTGTGCGTCTCGAGGACGCGCAGCAGTCGCGTCTGCATGTCCAGCGGCATCTCGGTGATTTCGTCCAGGAACAGCGTGCCGCCTTCCGCGCGCTCGAATACACCGGCGTGCGCACGACCGGCGCCCGTGAAGCTCCCCTTTTCGTAGCCGAACAACTCGGCCTCGATCAGCCCGGCGGGGATGGCGCCGCAATTGATGGCAACGAACGGTCCGGGCGCCCGGGGACTGGCGGCATGGATCAACTGCGCCACGAGTTCCTTGCCCGACCCGCTCTCACCCGTGATGAGGACACTGGCTTCCGTCGGACCGACGCGCTCGATCAGCCGGCGCACCTCCTTCATGGCGGGCGACCCGCCCAGCATGGCCTGCGGAGCATCCACGGCGGCGCCGTGTGGCAGTTCGTTCGTTCCGGTTGAGATGACATGTGCACTGGCGTTCATGCGACTTTCGACTCCTATTGTCGGCGCTGTACCGCGCTGTAATGATTACATTGTAGGCAAACAATTCTTACTTGCGCAGCGTTCCGCAACCATTCGAGCGCGACTGAACGTGCGCTCGGACATCGCGTCGCAACATGTCGGTGTTTGTCCTACACAACCCGGCAACCCCTTGAAATCGCGAAGGTCCGCCTCCGGCACCAGGGCGCTGCAGGTTGGTGCACCGCATTCCCGTGGGTGGCGTGGCATATCCGTTGCTGTCTGTATTACCTGCAACATCAACCATCAATTCGGAGATAGAAACGATGACAATCTTCAACCGCGGGCCGTGGCGCCGACGCCTCATGACCCTGACTCTTGCCCTGGTCACGACGGCCTGTGCCGCCACGCGGACGCAGGAGGCCCCCGGTGAAGTCGTCGACGACTCGCTGATCACCACGCGCGTCAAGTCGGCACTGGTGGCCGACCCGGTCACCAAGGCGCGGCAGATCGAGGTGGAGACCTTTCGTGGCGCGGTGCAGCTCAGCGGCTTCGTCGACAGCAGTGATGCAAGGACGCGCGCCGCCACCATCGCGCGCAACACCCGCGGGGTGCAATCGGTGAAGAACAACCTGGAGGTCCAATCGCAGGGCACCACGGTCGGCACCAAGCTGGATGACACGGTGATCACCACGAAGGTGAAGACCGCCCTCATCGCGAACCCGGTGACAAAGGCCCGTCAGATCAACGTGGACACCCACGATGGCGTGGTGCAACTCAGCGGCTTCGTCGACAACGCGGCGGAAAAGGCCGAAGCCGGCCGGGTTGCAGCGCAGGTGGGTGGCGTGAGCAACGTCCACAACGAATTGTCGGTGAAGACGCCCTAGGAATTGGGGAGGGTGCGCCGCGGCGGCAACGTTCCGCTGCGGCGCAACCGACTCGGCGCTACAGCCTGCCGGTCAACAGCATGATCACCACGACGATGAGCACCACGCCGAGCAGGCCGCTCGGAAAGTAGCCCCATCCCTGACTGTAAGGCCACGCCGGCACGGCGCCGATCAGCAGCAGAATGAGGACGATCAACAGCAGGGTCGATGTATTCACGGTATCTGCTCTCCAGGAATTTTTCCCATTACCGTCGTACGCCGCACCGCAGGCGTCAATGCATGATCAGGTAGATGAGGACCAGGATCCCCGCCGGCACGCCCAGCACCCACGCCAGAAAGTATTTGCCCATGTGAGTTCCGCCTTGTTGGTTGATTCTCGCGACAGTCTACGAGCCGCATGCGACGCCGACCTAGGGCGCCGCGGCGTGTTCGCCGGTCGGCGGACGCCGACATCCGCGCAGGGAGCATCGAGCAACTGCAATTCGAACGCGACCGGTTTCGTGTGTGTGGCCGGCCGCCGACACTGTCACGCGGCTTGCGCCGATCGGCGCATGGCGAGCGATCGCCCAGGCTTGACCGCACTGACTTTCCCTGGAGGCTCTCATGCAGGCGTGGATACCGATCTGGATTCTAGGTGCGCCGTTCGCGACGTTGTTGATCCTGTCCGCGATGTTCAAGGGCGGCACCAGTGCGGCGTCGCGCACGGACAACCCTTCCTATACGCGCTGATTCTCACCTCGTCAGCACCGCTTGGCGCGCGCCTGTGGCGCGCCGATTTCTCGTCCGGCTCTGGGAATGCACTGCTGCGAACCCGGCCGTTCAGGAGCGGCGCCGCTCCTTGCGTCCGGATTTCAAGCTGTCCTTGAGCGCCTGCACCAGGTCGATGACCTGTGCGCTCGGACGCGCCTCCACCGGCTCTCTTGGCTCGGCCGCCAAGCTGTGGGTCTGGCCTTTGCGGATCTTGTCGCGGATGCGGCGCATGAGATCCGCGCCATACGTATCGTGGAACTCATTGGGCCGGAAGGGCCCGCTCATCTCCTCGATGAGCTTGCGCGCCATCGACAGCTCGGCGGGCTGAACCCGCGGCCCGCGCGAACCGCTCATGCGTGATTTGATCGTATCGGGAGGAAGGATCTCATCCGCAAAGCGCAGGGTGATCAGCATCAATGCGCGTGCGCGCGGCGCCACCACGCACAGGTGTTGCCGGCCGCGCATCACCAGCGTGGCCACCGCTACCTTGCCACTGACCTCCAAGGCATCGCGCAGGAGCGCGTACACCTTGTCGCCTCCCTTCCCCGGCACGAGATAGTAGGGCGCCTCGTAGAACGCCGGGTCTATGTTGCCGGCCTCGGTGAAGGTGGCGATGTCGATGGTTTGCGTCGCCTTCACATTGGCGTGCTTGAAGTCCGCATCCGACAACGCCACGTACCGGCCCTTTTCATACTCATAGCCCTTGACGATGTCGGACCAGGCTACTTCCTCGCCCGTGGACTTGTTCACCCGGTGATAGCCCACGGGTGCGAAATCGCGGCTGTCGAGCAGGTGCAGGGACAGCGCGCCATCGCGAGCAGCGGCGTACATCTCCACGGGCACGTGGATGAGCCCGAAGGAGACCGCACCCTGCCACACCGCGCGCGGCATCAGCGGCGCCTCACGGCGAAGGCCGCGCGTTCGCGTTGCCGTCAGCGGGAGGGCGCGGCAATTCCAGCCAGCGGTTCCAGTTGTCCGCTGCCGCCAGGTTGGACTGCGTCAGGGTGGTGCTGTGGTAGCAGGCCACCTGCTCTCCTCGGCGGTTGAACACGTCGATACGCCACTCCGGCAGTTCCTGCAGCAGATCCGTGGCGACAGCCAGCAATTGCGCCGGGCGGCGGTAGGGTCCCTGGGCCAGCGTGCGTCCGCTGCCGATGGACCATGAGCCGTCCTCGTTCTCATGTACCGGGATGATTTTCATGCATGAATGGTCCCGGGGCGCCGCGCGCCGCTGTGTCGGACGTCACCGCAAGGCGCCGTGGGAGAAATTCTGGATTGCGCGCACGCCCCGAATGATGCGGCCCCCGCTGACAGTGCGCACGTCCCCAATCGGACATGATGGTTCCTGCGAGGTCATCGGGAGACATAGGATGCGCGGATTCTGCGTGGCGGGTTGGTTGATGCTGTTGAGCGCGAATCCCGTGGCAGGCATGGCGGGAGATCCGGACTCCGCGCAAGGATCCGATCGCGACTTCGTCATGGCGGCCGAGCAGGCGGGACGGCAGGAAATCCACGACGCCGGCATCGCCGCCGCGCGCAGCCGGATGCAGGGCGTACGCCGGCTTGCCGGCCTGCTGCTCGAAGATCACCGCGCCGCGAATGCGCGCCTGCTGGGGCTGGCCGGCGCCAAGGGAATGGCGCTACCGGCGGTGGTGCCCTCCCCCAATCCCACCGCAAGCTTTTCCGATGCCGAGTTCGTGGCCGCCCAGATCCAACAGCACGAGGATGCGATCGCCTTGTACAGGAGCGAGGCGGCCGATGGCACGGACCGGGAATTCCGGCAGTTTGCGGCGCAAGCCCTGCCCGTGCTGCAGCGGCATCTGCAGGCCTTGCGCGCCTTGCAGACACCGTAGCCGTACGCGTGCAGTCTTACAGCAGGAAGGCCTCGTAGGGCCGCTCGAAGCAGCGCCAGTCGATGGCCTGCGCACGCGGCGCCGCGAAGCAGCGCATCGCCAGCCCCTTGACCGCCAGCACCCTGGCAGGCAATTCGAAGCGCCCCCAAGCAGCACCGCGAAATGCCGCGGGCTTCAGCCGCCGCCAGCCACGGATCGGGTATCGGGCCAAGGGTACGTTTCGCAACCGCGCGAGGCGGCGGCATACGCGACCCACCGTGGCGTGATCCGGATGGCCATCGCTTTCCAGCGGGGCCAGCAAAGTCGAGCCCTGCGTAATGGCATCGCCGAGATGGTCTTCCAATACCGCGCGCCGCGAAGCGACGGCGCCGTACGTCAACCCCAGGTGCTCGGTCTCGATACGGCCGGCCCCGAGGATCTGCAGCGCGCTGCGCAATTCGCGGCGCCGCGCCGCTGCGTCCGCGGACTCGCCGTCGGTGACGCTGACCACGGTGACGGGATACTCGATACCGGCCCACGAATACATCAGTCCACCGGCGCCGAAGGTCTCATCGTCGGGATGGGCCGACACGACGATCAGACGTCCCGGCGCCGGGACCCAGGGACGCTGCGCCTGCAACTCGGCCGTCCAGGCCTGTTCCACATTCGAAAGAACGCTCAAATCCAGTGCGGCATTCGACATGATGGCAACTCGGTGGAGGGGGTGGATGACGAGAAAGCGGAATGTTCCGCGCAATCCGCGGCCGCAGGAGTAGGCCGTATTGCGCCCTTGCTGTAGGACGATTACCGCGCGTTGGCGGCGGCCAGCAGGCGCTGGATGAGCGGCTCCACTTCGTCGGCCTCGAAGGGCTTGTGGATCATCGCCGCATGACCCTCCCAGCCCTCGAGGGCACCGGGCATTTCGTAGCCCGTGGCGATGATGATGGCGGTCTGCGGGCGCGAACGTGCAATGCGCCGCGCGAGATCGAGCCCGGACATGCGCGGCAGGCTGACGTCGGTGATGAGCACATCGCAGGGCCGACGCTGGAATTCCCCGAGCGCCTCCTCGGCAGTGGCGAAGGCGGCGATCTCCCGTTCGGGCCGCATCAGCAGCTCACAGGTCATCTCGCGTATCAACGCATTGTCCTCCACGTACAAGATGCGCATTGCGCGCGCCTCCCCCGCGTCCTGCACGGCCGCCATCACCAATGCAACTCCACCCGGCCCGGGCCGGAATGAGCCAGCCCACCGCCATCCAGGGACAACCATCGGCGCCCCACCGTGCAGATGAACTCGAATGCACTGCCGGGCGCCATCCACGCGGGCGCAGATACCACCACGGCAGCGCGCGGCGAACGCTCGACGCCCAGATCGATGGCCGAACCGGCGGGCGCGAGATCGATGGCATGCGTCAACAGCGCCAACAGCAGCAAGCGCAGGTTCATGGCGTTGCCGTGCACCGACACCGGTTCCATCGCGGCAGCCCGCAGGTTCACCTGGCGCGCGGCCGCATCGTTCTGCAGGAATCTCAGTGCCAGGTCCGCAATCGACTCCAGCTGCATGGTCCCCGGCGCCGGCGAGCCGCCGCAGATGTCCTCCAGCGATGCATCCAACAACCGCTCGTGCGAATCGATCGCGCGGCGGAAGAATTCCGACGCCTTCCCCGCCAGCGCCTGGTTGAAGGGTGCAGCGTTGGCCGCGCGGTTCAGGAGCTCGAACGCGCTCGAAATGGACTGCAGCCCGCCGCGCATGTCGTGCAGGAACGCTTGGCGGCAACGCTGCACCACCGCGCTGCGCAACGCCAGGTCCTGCAGACGTTCCGGATCGATCTGGTCCATGGTACTGGTTGAAATAATTACAGGGGCGTTGCGCCACGTGCGCTGCCAGCGCGTACTCGTGCAGCGCCCGCAAACGGGCGCTGCACGATCGGGCGAATCCTACGCGCGAATCAGCGGGACAACAATGTATTCGGCATGGCGCGGCCCGCCGATGGGCAGAAGATGCCCGGCGCCACTACGCGATGCGACGGCATGAGGAAGACGAGGTTGCGCGGCTCAAGCAACCAGGCGCCGCAGTTCCTGCACCTCGTTGAGCGCATCGCAATAGGTCATGCGCACGAACTCCACGAACCGGTCCCAGCCGAAATTCTGGCGGGCGTAGTTCTGCGCCGCGCCCGCAACGGCTGCGGCGCGCGCCGGTGATTCGCAGGACTTGACGATCGCGCCGGCGAAGCTCTGCGGGTCAGGATCGGCCATGAAGGAGCGTGATTGATTCAGAAGGGGTTCGTGCGCGGGTCCGCGCGTCGCGATGATGGGCTTGCCCGCTGCCATGTAGTCGAACAGCTTCAAAGGCACGTTGTCGGCGGCGCTGCGCGGCAGCGCCAGCATGTCCGCCATCGCGAGGTAAGCGGGCATCTTGGAGCGCGGCTGGCGCTCGATGATGCGCACGCTCTCGCGCCCAAGGTAATCACGGCGCGTCCGGCCATTCAGGTCGCGCGCCGTGGCGCCCACACACACCAATAGCAATTCCGGGCGGATGCGCCGCGCGCGGTCGAAGGCATCGAGCAGCAGGTCCAGCCCCTGATACCCGGCGAGATTGCCGCTGAACAGCAGCACGCGCCGCCCCGGCTCGATCGCAAGTTCCGCGCGCAACTCCGCCACCCGCGCGGCATCCACACGTTGCGAGAAGGCCGGGTACAACCAGGCGCGCACATTGGCCTCCGGCGCCTGCCGGTTGACGTAGCCGGTGAGACCGCTGCTGCAAACGATGCGGCTCGCAAAGCGCATCACGTGCAATTCCATCCGCCGCAGCAGTGCCTGCACCGGGCGAATTCCGAACAAGGGTTTGCGGGCCATCTCGACGGGAATCGCCGATGCCATGTCGTAGATGAAGGGAACGCCGGCACGCGGGCAGATCACCGATGCCATGTACGCCGCCTCTTCGACGGCATGCACCAACTCGTACTTGCCACCGTGCACGAGATCGGTGAAGCGCTGCCACAGGCTGGCATCCAGCGCCAGCTTCCGCAACGAAAATCCCACGGGCACGCTGTTCAATCGCAACGGATTGTCGCTGCGGGTCACGTGCACGTTGGCAATGTTCACATCGCTGCCGATGGGGAACGCCAGCACGTCTACGTGCGCACCCAGCTCGCTCAAGGCCTGCGCAACGTACTTCACGGCGATCGGGGTTCCGCGGTCTTCATAGAACGGCTGCGGGGTGACGATGAGGATGCGTCCAGAACCGCCTATCGAGGTTGATTGCAACATAGCGAGGTCCGCTTGCGGAGATGACACATGGATCAGTGTGGCGATGAAGCTTTCCCGGCGGCATAGGAAGGCACGCACGGCTGATTGTGGGATTGCACCGACTGTGGACCACGGCGCCGTCACGGATGATGCACGCATGACTGAAGCGCGCACACCGCAGCAAACACACCGCCTCGCGTTGAAATGGGCGCGGATCGCCATGAGCGTGACTGCGCTGGCATGGATTTTCGCGCAGACTCCGCTGCATACCGTGCTCGCCGTGCTGCAGGCGGCGAATCCGTGGCTGCTGGTCGTGGGCGTCTGTCTCAATGTGGCGACACGTTTTGCTGCGGCCGAACGCACGCATCGGATGAATGGTGCGCTGGGCATCCAGGTGTCGCGCACACAGAACGTGGTGACGCTGTTCATCAGCAACTTCTATGCGTTGCTGTCACCCGGCCCCTGGCTGAGCGGCGCGGTCACGGTATATCGCTATCATCACCTGGGTGCCACGCTCACCGGCAGCGTGAGCTCGCTCCTCGCCAGCCGCGCCGTCGAGGCCGCGGCATTCGTATCCTGGGGAGTGATGCTGGCGCTGCTCGATGCACGCCTGGACGGCGCAGCGGCGCGGGTGCCATTGCAGTGGGGCCTCGCCGCATTCGCGTTGACGGCGGCCTCAGCCCTGGCATGGTGGGCGCTGCATCGCCGACATCGCGCAACCCTGTCGCCCGCAGGCAGGCCCTCCGCCGTCGCGCCCCCCACTCCAATGACGCGCGATTCGGCCGATGCCGCTCAGGCAAGCGGGTCGCGGCTGCGCGGGCGCATCGTCGGTGTGCTGCGGCATCTGCTGCTTCTGGGGCCGGTCGTGGCATTGCGGGCATTCGTGCCGGCCACCGCGCAGGTGTTCGTCGCGGCGGCGGGCCTTGCGCTACTGGCGCACTCCGTACAGGCGCCGATGAGTTGGACCAGCGCAGTGTGGATATCGGCCGCCGTCTACGGCGCGGTCCTGTTGCCGGTGTCGGTGGCGGGACTGGGTGTCCGCGAGTTCACGCTGATCGGTGCGTTCAAGCTCTTGGGGTTCGAGCCCAGGCAGGCGGTGGCGGTTTCGCTGCTGTTGTTCCTGGACATGCTCGCTTCCGGCTGCATTGGCGCGGCGCTGCAGGCCACGACCTCCATCGACCGCGCACGTACGCGCACGGTGCCATGACATGCACCCGGTCAGCCTTTGCATCGTCAATCACAACGGCATCGAGCACCTGCGCAGGACGCTGCCGGCGATCATGGCGCTGGACGAATGCTTTGCAGAGATCATGTTGCTTGACAACGCTTCCACCGATGGCAGCCGCGAATTCTTCGCACACCAGATTGCGGGCGGCCGGGTGCTGCGCCTCAGCGAGAATCGCAGTCCGGGGCTTGCGCGCAGCGCCGGCTTCTCCGCCGCCGCAAACGACCTCGTGCTGTTCGCGGACAACGACATCATCCTGAACCGGCAGACCGTCTCGTTGCTGTCGCAGGCTGTTATGGAGGACGAGGATTGCGTCATCGCCATGCCCCGCGTGGTGCTCACCCGCCGTCCCGACCGCATCCAATATGAAGGCGCGCATTGTCATTGGCTGGGGCACATGATCCTGCGCCATGAGGACGCCCCGCTGACGCTGCGGGGCGAGGCACCCGTGGACGTCGATTCGATGATCAGCGCCTGCTTCCTGGCGGTGAAATCACGCTGGCCCGAGCCGGAATTCTTCGACCCCGGCTACCGCTTCTACTACGAGGACCACGACGTGGGCGTGCGCGCGCGCCTGGCGGGCCGGCGGCTGCTGGCCGTACCGCGCGCCGTGGTGCTGCACGGCGAAGGCACCCCGAACCTGTCGATGCGGCCGGGCGGCAGCTACGCGCCGCGGCGCGTGCGCACCCTGATCGAAGGACGTTGGCGTCACCTGGTGAAGAACATGTCCGCGCGCACACTGCTGCTGCTGGCGCCGGCCTTGCTCGCCTATGAGGCCGCGCAGTTCTGCGCGGTGCTGTTCAAGGGGTGGTTGCCACACTGGACGGAAGCGTGCCGCTACACCTGGCAATGCTGGCCGCAGCTGCGCCGCGAGCGCAGCCGGGTGCAGGCGGCGCGCCGCATCCCAGATCGCGAACTGCTGCGCGGTGGACCGCTGCCTTTCAAGATGGAGCTCACCAACGAGCCGTTGGCGCGCGGCGCGCTGCACATCTGCAACGCCGCGTTCGGGCTCTACTGGCATGTCGTGCGGCGACTGCTCTAGAACGCCGGTCAGCCGGCCGGCACCAGCACGATCTTGCCGATGTGCTGCTTGGCCAGGAATTGCTGCTGTGCCGCCACGATGTCGTGCAGCGGATGGACGGCGGCGACCAGTGGCTTGATGCGGCCGGCCTCGATGTGGCGTATCAACGCGGGAAACACCTGCGCCTCGAGCACGGTACAGCCGAACATCCGCAGATCCTTCAAGTACAGCGTGCGCAGGTCCAGGGAAACCACCGGCCCGGCGATGGCGCCTGCGACCGCATACCGTCCGCCACGACGCAACACCTCGAGCAACGCGGGGAACTGCGGACCGCCGGCCACGTCGATCACGACGTCCACGCTCTCCGGACCCAATTCGGCGAGGAGGTCGGCCGTGCGCGGCAGCACCCGCGCGGCGCCGATGTCGAGGATGTCGCGCGCCTTGGCGGCCGCCGCCACGGCCACGACGGCGGCGCCGCGGGCGCGCACCAATTGCACGGCGGCGGAACCCACCCCGCCCGAGGCGCCGGTGACCAGCACACGATCCGCGGCGCCCACCCCTGCGCGGGTGAGCATGTTTTCAGCCGCTGAATACGCGCACGGAAAGCTCGCCAATTCGACATCCGTGAGCGGCGATTCGATGCGATGGGCATGCGCGGACGGCACGCAGGTGAACTCGGCGAACGCGCCGTCGCATTCGGAGCCGAAGTAGATCGCATCGCCCGGGCCGGCCGCGCGATCCCGCACGAACACCGGCTCGACCAGCACGCGTTCGCCGACGCGCTGCGTGGAGACATCCGGGCCCACGGCAACGATGCGGCCGCAGGCATCCGCGCCCTGGATGCGGGGAAAGTGAAAGGCCTTGCCGCTCCACCCCGGATCGGCGGGATCAGCCGAGGCGTGACCCGAAGCCGCCGCCGCCGCGGTGGTACCCTCGGTGACGGCCTTGGAATACCAGGCGGTGCGCGTGTTGATGTCGGTGTTGTTGACGCCGGCGGCGCCGACGCGGATGAGTACCTCGCCACGTTGCGGCGCCGGCTCGGCGATGTCGCGATAGGCAAGCTGCTCGTAGCCGCCGTGTCCCATCAGTAGTACGGCCTTCACCGCCTCATCAGACCATTCCCTCGCCCTCCTCCGCAAGGGCAGATTCGCTCAGCGTCCCGCCTCGTCCAAAGCCACGGCGGATATGTGCCCGGTCTCCTCCAGCGTGGCCAGCTTCACCTGCCGTGCGGATTCGAACCCCAGCTTGCGCAGGCCGGCCAGCAATTCAGCGTGCCCGATCGACTCATCGTCCAGCGCGTCCTGCAACACCTGCCCCTCGCGCACCAGCACCCGCGGCTTGCCGCGCAGCAGGTAGCGGACCTGCGCGTGGCGGGCGGCCAGCATCGCCAGGCCCCGATGCCAGGCAAAGACCGTGAGCACGAACACCGCCGCATTCACGGCTCCCTTCTGCAAGGCGGCGGTCTGTGCCACCACGCCGAGCGTGATGAGCACGATGAGATCGAAGGTGGTGGTCTGGCCGGCGAGACGTTTGCCGGCAAGCCGCATGAGCAGGATGAGGAAGAAGTAGTAGGCGCTCGCCTTGGCAAACTGCAGCAGCGCAGCCATCATCCACGGCTCAGACAATGACTGCATCGCCCCGGGCGGATGGGCGCCGTTCCCCGCGGAACGGCGCCCGGTCCGTCGTCACCGCGGAGATCGACGCAACGCCCGGCGCATCAGCGCGGAGCAGTAGCATCGGTGCCACTGTCGGTCTTGCCCGAATCGGGTGAGCTCGAATCCGGCGTGGTGGAACGCGGCATCGCGCTGTCCTGGGTGCTGCTGCCGGGAGTCGACCCCTTCATTTCTTCCTTGCACGCCTTCTTCATCTGGGCGTGGGTCGAGCCGTCGTTCCTGGCGGCCTGCCGGTCCATGCATTCCTTCATCATCTGCTTCTTGCTCATCCGGGAGCTGGATTGACTGGACTGAGACGGCGATGGCGACGACGGGGACTGCATGTTGCTGTCCTGGGCTGTCGCAGCGGCGCCGACCATCAGCAAGCTGGCTGCCGCGATGCTCGTGATGATGTTGTTCATGACCTCTCCTGATGGATGGAAAACCAGGATCCATTAAGCCGGGTATGGCGCCAACCCGGCATCTCACAGCAGTCCCGTGTTGCTGTCAGGGAGCGCCGATGGAGTGTCGACAACGCTGTCGGCGGGGGGCGACGTTTGCGCGGCGGCGCGGCGAAGCCGCTGCCAATTGTGCGACCTGCCATTCGGGGGCAAACTGTGTGCGAACCGGCTCGCAACGACATCCATGCCCATCATCGAAAGGGATCCGTGGCGGTTGCAATATTTCGCGGGCGTGCATTGCCCGCCCGGCCTCGTCATACCCACCGATGACGAGGTTGCCTGGCACCTGTATCCCAAGCACCGCTGGGTCTACGACAAACTGCGCATCGCGTGCTCGCAGGGCTTGACCTGCGGCACGCACGAAGAACCTCCGCCGCAATATCCGGTCTTCTGCAAACCCATCACCAACCTCCTGGGAATGGGCGTGGGCATCCACGTGCTGCACGATGCGCGGGATTTCGCACGCTGGTGCGTGCCCGGTCATTTCTGGATGCCGCTGTTCAGCGGCGATCACGTCAGCACCGACATCGCCGTGGTGCACGGCGAGCCCGCATGGTTACGCCACACCTGTGGCATCGCGGCCGGTGCGGGTACTTTCGACTATTGGACGGTGGAGGCAGCGGATCGCGCGGGGTTGTCGGCGTATTGCTCGCAATGGGTGCGCGCGAATCTCGCCGGCTACTGCGGCTTTCTCAACCTGGAGAGCATCGGCGGGCGCCTCATCGAAGTACACCTGCGCTTCGCCGACCAATGGCCCGATCTCTACGGCGCCGCCTGGCTCGAAGCCATGGTGGACCTGTACGCGCATGCGCGCTGGCGGTTCGACGACGCCGGCCGGCGCGATGGCTTCAGCGCCGCGCTGTTCGCGCCGCATGGCCGCCGCTACGCGCATCCGCCGCCGGAATTGATCGGGCGCCTGCTGCGATTGCCGCACATCAGCAGCATCCAGATCACCTTTCATGAGGACCGCGACGGCCCGGTGCACGCGATGCCGCCGGGGGGATTTCGCCTGGCGATCGTCAACGCCTGGACGCTGCAGGCGGCGCGTCAGGCGCGCGAAGAATTACGCCGCTCGTTCAGCGGCGCGGAAACAGCGCCGCCGGACCCGGTCGCCGCGCCGGCACGCCGTTCAGCGGGTGGCGCCTCCCGTCAATGAGCGCAGGAAGGGGCGCGGATCCGCACCGCGCTCGAGGATTTCCACCAGCGCGGAGCCGACGATGACCCCGTCGACATGCGCACCGAGCCGCTCCACCTGCTCGCGTGAACGGATGCCGAATCCGGCGCACACCGGGATGCTGGACGCGGACTTCACGCGTTGCATGTAGGTGAGCGCATCCGGCGGCACCTCCATCTGCTTGCCGGTGGTGCCCGTCATGGTGACGGCATACACGAAGCCCTGCGCACCGGCGCACAGCGTGGCCAGGCGCGCGGCCGGCGTGACCGGCGTGACCATCTGCACCAGCGCAATCCCCTGCGCTTCCATCGATTGCCGGATGTCCGCCGATTCCTCGAACGGCAGGTCGGGCACGATGAATCCGCAGACGCCGGCCGCACGCGCCGCCGCGGGCAGCTTGTCCATGCCGAAGGACAGCAGCGGATTCAGATAGCTCATGAGCAGCAACGGAGCCGCCGGGCGCGGCTGCAGAGCTCGCAGCTCATCGAGTATCCACGGCAGCGTCACGCCATCGGCCAGCGCGGCCGCGCTGGCACGCTGGATGGTGGTGCCATCGGCCATGGGATCGGAAAAAGGCACGCCGATTTCCACCACGTCGCAGCAGTCGGTGACCGCGGCCAGGTTGTCCCGGAAACTCTTGCGCGTGGGAAAGCCCGCGGTGAGAAACCCTACCAGCGCGGTACGGCCGGCGGCGCGCGCCGCGCCGATCGCCGTGCCGATCTCTGCCCCAGCGGCCATCAAGCGATCCCCTTGAGAACGGTACGCTGCAGGATGGGCATGTCCTTGTCACCGCGGCCGGAGAATCCCACGAGAATGCGTGAGCCCGGGTTGGCCTTGGCATAGCGCTTGGCGCCCGCCAGCGCGTGCGCGGTTTCGATGGCCGACAAGATGCCCTCGTGTCGCGCACACTCCATCAAGGCATCGAGCGCCTCGTCGTCCAGCGCGGACTCGTATACGGCGCGGCCGCTGCTCTGCAGGAAGGCGTGTTCGGGACCGACGCCGGAATAATCGAGCCCCGCCGACACCGAATGCGTTTCCTGCACCTGCCCGAACTTGTCCTGCAGCAGCATGGAATACGTGCCGTGCAGCACGCCCGGCCGCCCGAAGCTCAAGGAAGCGGCGTTGTCGCCCAGGCCGTTGCCGCGACCGCCGGCCTCGATGCCGAGCAGGCGCACCTGCGTGTCATCGACGAAGGGATAAAACAGACCGATGGCGTTCGAGCCACCGCCCACGCAGGCCACCGCCACGTCCGGCAGGCCGCCGGCCTGCTCCTGGAATTGAGCGCGCGCCTCGCGCCCGATGACGGACTGCAGTTCGCGCACCAGGTAGGGATAGGGATGTGGGCCGACCGCCGAGCCCAGCACATAGAATGTGTGGGTGGGGTCCGCCACCCAGTCGCGGAAGGCTTCGTCGATGGCGGCGCGCAGGGTGCGATCGCCGCTGGTCACCGATACCACTTCCGCACCCATCAGGCGCATGCGGCCCACGTTGGGCGCCTGGCGCTCGACGTCGACCTCGCCCATGTACACGACGCAGGGTAATCCCACGCGCGCCGCCGCCGCTGCGCTCGCCACGCCGTGCTGGCCGGCGCCGGTCTCGGCGATGATGCGCTTGGCGCCGAGGCGACGCGCCAGCAGCGTCTGGCCGAGGGCGTTGTTGATCTTGTGCGCGCCGGTGTGCGCCAGGTCCTCGCGCTTCAGCCACACCTCCGCACCCCAGCGCTTGCTCAGGGCATGCGCCTTGGTGAGCGCGGTGGGCCGGCCCACCCAGCTCTTCAATTCCTGCGCGAACTCCGCCTGGAAGTCCGGATCGGGCAGGTAGCGGCGTACGCCTTCCATCAACCGGTCGAAGGCCGGTACGAGCGTTTCGGGGACATAGCGCCCGCCGAAGGCGCCAAAACGGCCCTTGGCATCGGGAAAGGCATGGAAGTCCGGGAAGACGGACTTGAGTTGCGTGTTCACGTATCGCGCTCCAGGCGGGCTGCCGCCGCTCTCACCATTGAAACGAATTCCGCAATCTTCTTGGCGGACTTGACGCCCGGGTGGTCCTCCACCCCAGTGCTCACATCGACCCCGAAGGGCCGCACGGCCTCGATGGCCTTCTCCACATTCGCCGCGGACAATCCGCCGGCGAGGATCACTTCGGTCTGCCGCGCCAATTCCGCGGCTCGGCCCCAATCCGCCAGCTCGCCGATGCCGCTGGTGGGGCCTTCGAACAGCATGCGCTTGGGAAGTGGATCGGGTGTCTTGCGCCCGAAGCGCACCACCGGCAGCACCTTGACGTGCGCCGGGATCTTCAGTTCGCGCAGATCCTCGACATCGGTCTGGAAATAATCGGGCTTCAAGGTCTTGCAGATCTCATCGACCTTCATCTGCAGCGGATGCTGGGCCACCGCGATGCGCAGGATGCCCGGCGGCGCGAGCGCCGCAAGCTGCGCGGCCTGGCCCGGCGTCACCTGCCGGGGACTGGGTGCGAACACGAAGCCGATCGCATCCACCTTGGCTTCCGCTGCCGCTATGACGCCGTCCGCTCCCGTCAGGCCACAAATTTTGATCCACATGGACATGAAGTCTAACGATTTAGGGTTGAACTGTCCGCGCGGCCGCCAGCATGCCGCCAATCAGCGACTCGGGTTGCGGCTGTGACATGAGCGCGGAGCCGATGAGCGCCAGGCGATAGCCGAGCCGCGCCATGTGACGCGCATCGTCCACCGTGTTCACGCCGCTTTCCGCCACGCCCGGCCAGCCAGCGGGCAACGCCGAGGCCAGCGAATCGAAGCGGCCGGGCACCACCTGCAGGGTCTGCAGGTCGCGGCAGTTGATCCCCACCAGCACGGTCTCGCGCACGTTCGTCCGTTGCCGCAGCAGGCGGCCGGCGAGTTCGAGGTCCTGCGCATCGAAGGCTTCCAGCAGCACGAACAAACCGCAGGTGGCGGCGCAATCCAGCAGTTCGAGAATCTGCGCGGGCTGCAGCATGCGCACGATCACCAGCACGCCGCCGGCGCCGCACGCGCGCGCCTCCCACACCTGATAGGGATCGACCAGGAAATCCTTGCGCATGGCGGGCACGCCCAGCGGCGCCAGCGCCCGGGCGGCGGCCAGCAGGTGTTGCAGCGAGCCGTCGAAGCGCGAGGGCTCGGTCAGTACCGACACGGCAGCCGCGCCACCACGGGCATAGGCCTGCACCCGGCCCAGCCAGTCATCACTGTCACTGCCGAGCGCGCCATAGGCGGGCGAACGCAGCTTCAATTCCGCAATGATGTCGAAGCCCTGCGCGGACAGGCGCAAGGGCGGCGGCGGCGGCAACACGCGCGCACGCGCCTGCAATTGCTGCAGCGATTCCAGCGCGCGCGCCTGCTCGACACGCACCGCACTCGAAGCAGCCATGCTGTCGAGGAAACCGCTCATGCCGTCACCGCCGCCTGCTGGCGTTGCAGGTTCTGTAACCAGCGGGCGGCCTCGCCCGAGTCGAGCACCTCGCGCGCGCGGTCGATGCCGGCCTGCACGCTGTTGGCGTGACCCGCGATGTGCAGCGCCAGCCCCGCCTGCAGCGCCAGGGCATCGCGATGCGCGCCGGTGTCGCGGCGCTCGAACACCGCGCGCATGGCCGCCAGGTTCGCGATCGCATCTCCGCCGGCAAGGGCCGCGGCGGAAACCGGCGCGATGCCGTAGGAGCGCGGGTCGATGACGAATTCACTCACCTGCCCGGGGCGCACATCGAACACCTGGAAGGGGCCGATGGGCGTGGCTTCATCCCATCCTTCCGCGCCGTGCACCACCCAGGCGCGTTCGACCTGCATGCCGCTGAGCGCCTGCGCAATCAGGTGCGCCGCGTCGTGGCTGAACGCGCCGATCAGGTAGAAGCGCGGCGCGCCGGGATTGGCCAGCGGGCCGAGCAGGTTGAACACGGTGCGGATCCCCAGCGCCGAGCGCACCGGCGCCAGCGCCTTCATGGCGGGGTGGTAATAGGGGGCGAACAGGAAGGTGAAGCCGGTGGCCTCCAGGCAGCGCCGTGCCGCATCCTCGTTCATCGGCATGGGCAGTCCCAACCGCTCGATCAAATCCGCGCTGCCGCTGCGGCTGGAGATGGAGCGGTTGCCGTGCTTGATCACCGGCAGCCCGCAGGCGGCGGTCAGCAGCGCCGCGCCGGTGGAGAGATTCAAACTGCCCGAGGCATCGCCGCCGGTGCCCACGATGTCGATGGCCGGCAGCCCGGGCTCGAAATCGGGCGTGCGGCCCAGGCGCCGCATGGCGTTGGCAAACCCGCGCACTTCGTCGGCCACCACACCCTTGCTGCGCAGGCCGGCGAGAAAGGCGCCACCCAACGCCGGCGGCAGGTCCGGATGCGTCAGCACTTGCAGCAACACGCCGGCTTGCTCCTCGCTCAGGTCGCGACCGTCGAGGATCTGCTCCAGCATGGCCCGCAAGCCGTCGTTCATGGCTGTGTCATCTTCAAGAAATTCCCCATCAATGCAGGCCCTTCCGGCGTCAGCACGCTCTCGGGATGGAACTGCACGCCTTCGATGGCATGCTGCCGGTGCCGCACGCCCATGATTTCGCCTTCCGCGGTGCGCGCGCTCACCTCGAGCACCGCCGGCATCGACGTGGTCTCCGCCAGCAGTGAATGATAGCGCCCCGCCTGCATGGGAGATGACAGTCCCGTGAATACGCCGCGACCATCATGCACCACGGGGGATACCTTGCCATGCATGAGCCGTCCGGCGCGCACGACCCGGCCGCCGAACACCTCCACCAGCGATTGATGGCCCAGGCAGACGCCGAGCACCGGCACCCGCCCGGCGAAGGCGCGGATCATGTCCATGGAAACACCGGCTTCCCGTGGATTGCCTGGACCCGGCGAGATCACCACATGGGTGGGCGCGCGCGCCCGCGCCTCGGCCGTGGTGATGGCATCGTTGCGGAACACCTCGACCTCGGCGCCCAGCATCAGGAAGGCCTGCACCAGGTTGTAGGTGAAGGAATCGTAGTTGTCGATCAACAGCAATCGCACGCTCATAGTCCGTCCGCCGCCATGGCCAGCGCCCGCCGCAGCACCGCGCTCTTGGCCATGACCTCCTCGAATTCCGCCTGCGGGACTGAGTCCGCCACGATGCCGCCGCCGGCCTGGTAACTGTACGTGTCGCCGCGGAACACCAGGGTGCGGATGGTGATGGCCTGATCCATGTCGCCCTGCCGGCCGAAATAGCCCACCGTGCCACCGTACAGGCGCCGGCCCACGGGTTCGATCTCATCGATGATCTGCATGGCGCGCACCTTGGGCGCACCCACCAGCGTACCGGCGGGAAAGGTGGCGGCGAACAGGTCGAAGGCGTCCCGCGCCGGCGCCAGCGTGCCGGTGACGCCGCTGACGATGTGCATGATGTGGCTGTAGCGTTCGATCACGCGGTAGGGCTCCACCTTCACCGAGCCGGCGGTGGCGACGCGGCCCAGGTCGTTGCGCGCCAGGTCCACCAGCATCACGTGCTCCGCATTTTCCTTGGGGTCAGCCAGCAATTGCGCCTCCAGCGCCAGGTCGGATGGCATGTCGGTTCCACGCGGGCGCGAGCCGGCGATCGGCCGAAGTTGGGCGAAGCCCGCATGCAGCTTCACCAACGCCTCCGGCGAGGTGCCCACCACCGTCAGGTCACCCAGTTCGCAGAAGAACATGTAAGGCGACGGGTTGAGCAGCCGCAGCGCCCGATAAGCCTCGAAGGGCGAGAGCGAGTGACGGCCTTCGAAGCGCGAGGCCAGCACCAGCTGGTACACGTCGCCCGCGGCGATGTGCTCCTGCGCACGCTGCACGCCGGCCGCGTGCGCAGCTTCATCCAGCGACATGATCGCCGGGGAAAACCTCCCACCCGCGGGCGGCGCCGGAACCGCCCCGCGCAGCGCGCGGATCACCTCACGCCGCAGCGCCTGGCGCTCGTCTTCGCTGCCATCGTGCAGCAGCGCGACCCCGCGCGTCAGGTGATCGAACACCAGCAACGAGCGCGGGGCGACATAATGTGCATGCGGGGTATCGGTGTCATCGAGCGAGCGGCCCGGCAGGTGTTCGAAGTAGCGCACGGCATCGTAGGAGGTGTAGCCCACGAGGCCACCCGACAGCGGCACGCCGGGAATTTCCGGCCTGGGACGTGGCGCCAGCGCCAGCGCGCCGCGCAGCGCATCGAGCAACTCCTCCCGGCTGCGCGGCCGCGCGCGGCGCTCTGCGCCCACGTGCAGCCCACCGGCGTCCAACCGCACGTCCAGGCAATCACCGAAGCCGATGAAGGAATAACGGGCCAGCCGCTCCCCGCCTTCGACGCTTTCCAGGAGAAAGCGCGGCTTGAAGGGCGCCAGCTTCAGGTAGGCCGAAACCGGCGTGTCCAAGTCTGCTGCGATGTCGAACAGTGTTTGCATGGGCAATAAAAAACCCATCACCGAGTGCCTCGGAGATGGGTTCGTTCAAGTACCTTGGTTGTCGTTTAGCGAGAAAACGTCAGGCTGCGAGCACCCTCTCCTGGCATGAGAGGCGCCACCAACGGGGCTGCGAAATGAGGTGCGCGAAGACCATGATGGGGAGTATCGCCGCAGCGCCGCGGCAGCGTCAAGCCAGGAACGTGCGCGCCCGTGCCGGCCGCTATTTGGTCTGCAGGTTCTTCTTGTACTTGCGCGCCAGTTCCATGAAGCGCGGCGTGAGGCCCGCGTCCTCGTAGACGGGATCGCCGTGATCGTCCTGAGAAATGACCTTGGGGCCGCGCTCGTAGGGCATGGCCTCCGCGATCTGGTCCAGGGAAACGTGCAGAAGGTCCGTGATGAAGTCTTCCACGGGGCGGCCGGGGAACAGCTCGGCCAAGGCATGCAGGCGCGCGGCATCGGCCACCGGCAATTGGACCGCGTAGGTGTTCTGCGTCTTCGCGGGACCCGCTTTTTGCTTCCAGCCGTCCAGCAGTGCTTTAAACTTGTCCATTCACCACCATCTCCACCCTGCCCGCATTATAAGCGAGAAGCGTTCACCGCAATGAGCAGCGATTCCCAGATTCCGACCACTTCCGGCCTGCCAAGCGCCGAGGAGCGCGGCTGGGCCATGGGGGCGCATCTGTGCGGCCTGTTGTGGTTGCTGCTGGGCGGCAGCTGGCTGGTGCCGCTGCTGGGCATGCCCATGCTGTTCACGGTGCTGGGGCCCTTCATCATCTGGAAGGCCAAGGGCGATTCCATGCCGTTCGTGGCGAGCCAGGCCAAGGAATCGCTGAACTTCCAGATCACGGTACTTTTGATCGCGCTGGCGGGCTGGATGCTGGCAATCGTGGGCATCGGCTTCTTGATCCTGTGGGCGCTGGGCATCGTCAACACCATCCTGGTGATCATCGCCGCCATCCAGGTCAACGACGGCAAGCCCTATCGCTATCCCTTCGCCGTGCGGCTCGTGCAGTAGAGGGCCGCGTTTGCGAACACTTGCGGTCTTCGCCTACAGCCGGCGCGCGCTCGAACTGGTCTGGACCACCAATCGCGGCCTGAGCATCGCGCTCGCCGTCCTCACGCTGCTGGTGGGCCTGCTGCCGGCGGGTATCGCCTATGTCGGCGCCATCATCGTGGATGCCGTGGTGCACGCCGCCCAGGTGCACCGCGATGGCGGCGGCACGGACTTGTCGCGCGTGCTGATGTTCGTGGGCTTCGAGGCCCTGCTGATGGCGGCGATGGCCTTTGCGCAGCGCGGCATTTCCCTGGCGCAGAACCTGTTGCGCGCGCAGCTCGGCCAACGCGTCAACGTCATGATCCTGGAGAAGGCGCTCACCCTCGACCTCACGCAGTTCGAGGATTCCGAGTTCTACGACAAGCTGGCGCGCGCGCGCCGCGAAGCCTCCAGCAGGCCGCTGAGCCTGGTCATGCGCACCTTCACCGTGCTGCAGAACGCCGTCTCGCTGATCTCGGTGGGCGGCTTGCTGGTGCAATTTTCACCCTGGGCGGTGGTGCTGCTGGTGCTGGCGGGCCTGCCGGCTTTTTTCGCCGAGGCCAAGTTTTCCGGCGCCGCGTTCAAGCTGATGCGCTGGCGCGCGCCGGAATCGCGCATGCAGCTGTACCTCGAGTCGGTGCTGGCGCGCGAGGACTACGCCAAGGAAGTGAAGCTGTTCGAGCTGGGCGAGCCGCTCCTCGGGCGCTATCGCGACATCTTCGACAAGCTGTATGCCGATGACCGGAGCCTCACCATCCGCCGCGACACCTGGGGCCTGGGACTCGGCCTCGTAGGCACCGCCGCGCTGTATGGCGGCTACGCCTGGATCGCGGTGCGCACGGTGCTCGGCGCCATGACGCTGGGCCAGATGACCATGTACCTGATGCTGCTGCGGCAAGGCCAGGGCGCCGTGACCGCGGCGCTGACCGCCGTGGGCGGCATGTACGAGGACAACCTCTACCTCTCCAACCTCTACGAGTACCTCGAGCAGCCGGTGCCGCCGCAGCGGGGCACGGCCACGCAGGGACCCGATCCGGGGGATGGCATCCGCTTCGAGAACGTCAGCTTTACCTATCCCGGTGCGAGCTCGCCGGCCTTGCACGACATCAGCCTGCACATCAAGCCGGGGCAGAGCCTCGCGCTCGTGGGCGAGAACGGCTCGGGGAAGACCACCCTGATCAAGCTGCTGACACGCCTGTATCACCCGACGACCGGCCGCATCCTGCTGGACGGACTGGACCTGGCCGATTGGGACGTGGCAACGCTGAGACGCCGCACCGGTGTGATCTTCCAGGACTTCGCCCGCTACCAGCTCATCGTCGGCCAGAACATCGGCGCCGGCGACGTGCGCGCCTTCGATGACGAGGCACGCTGGCGGCGGGCGGCGGAACTGGGGCTCGCTGCCGATTTCGTGGCGCAATTGCCCGATGGTTACAAGACCCAGCTGGGCAAATGGTTCCAGGATGGGCGCGAACTCTCCGGCGGCCAGTGGCAGAAAATCGCCCTGGCCCGCGCCTTCATGCGCAGCGATGCCGACATCCTGGTGCTGGACGAGCCCACGGCCGCCATCGATGCCGGCGCCGAGGCGGAGATCTTCGGGCACTTCCGCGAGCTGACCCGTAATCGCATCGCCATCGTCATCTCACACCGCTTTTCCACGGTGCGCATGACCGACCAGATCCTGGTGCTGGACGAGGGTCACATCGTCGAGCGCGGCAACCATGATGCGCTGATGGCGATGGATGGCCGGTATGCCAAGCTGTTCACCTTGCAGGCGCGAGGGTATCGTTGAGCCATGCGTGACCTGGTCGCCAAGATCGCCTCGCAGGTGGGCGTGAACGAGCAGCAGGCCAGCGGCGGCGCAGCGCTCTTGATGACGGCCGCGCGCGACAAGCTGGGCGCCGCCACCTTCGATCAATCCATCGGCGCCCTGCCCGGCATGGCGGCCTTGCTGGCAACCGCGCCCAAGCCCAAGGGCCTGGGCCGCCTGTTCGGCGGTGCGGCTTCCGCCGTGGGCGGCAAGCGCGCCGCCATGATCGCCACCGTGGTCAGCGGCTTCGGCCAGCTCGGCATGAACACCGACCACGCGCAGGCCTTCGTGCCGGTGATCGTGGAGCATCTGCGCAGCAAGCTCGACCCCGCCACGGCCGAGCGGGTGGAGAAGCTGCTGCGCGCGTGAACTGACGACAACAACAGGATTCATCCATGCCTTCCTTCGACGTGGTTTCCGAAATCGACACGCACGAGCTCACCAATGCGGTGGACCAGGCCTCGCGCGAGCTTTCGCAACGATTCGACTTCAAGAACATCGATGCGAAGTTCGAGCTCGAGGACACCACCGTCACCATGAGCGCGCCGGCGGAGTTTCAGTTAAAGCAGATGCTCGACATCCTGCGCCTGCGCATCGCCAAGCGCGGCATCGATGTGTCATGCCTGGACGTGCAGGATCCTGAAGTGAACCTGGCGCGCGCCAAGCAGGCCGTGGTCTTGAAGCACGGCATCGATGCGGACGCGGGCCGCAAGGTGTCCAAGCTCATCAAGGAATCCAAGCTCAAGGTGCAGGCGCAAATCCAAGGTGACAAGGTGCGCGTCACCGGCAAGAAGCGCGATGACCTGCAGGAGGCCATCGCCTTCCTGCGCAAGTCGGACGTGGGACTGCCGCTGCAGTTCAACAATTTCCGCGACTAGCGGCCACGGCGCGGCGATATCAGCCGCGGATGTCCTGCAGGCCCCAGGCGGCCTTGAGCTTGGGCTGCTGCACCGCCCAGTCGATCACGCCCACTCTTTGCGACCATTGCGCGTGTTGGCGCGCCAGCCGATCCACGAGCCGCCGGTTGCGCGGCGCGAGGTTACGCAACTCGGTGCGGTCGACTTCCATGTCGTACAGCTCCCAATCACCCTCGAATCGCCTCACCAATTTGAGTTGGTCGGCGCGCAGCGCCCTGTTGCCCTCGTGCTCCCAGGCCATCGCCTGTTGACGCTTCCATCGGCGCCCGAGCAGGAGCGGCATCAGGCTCTCGCCGTCCGGTAGTTGCACCGTGCGCCCCTGCAACTCACGCGCCGCCACGATGCCGGCGGCATCGAGAATGGTGGGAAGAATGTCGATGGCGTGGCACGGGGTATGGTCGATGCCGCCCGGGCGCATCACCGCCGGCCATTGCACCGCGAGGGGCGTGGAAATGCCACCCTCATGCACGAAATGCTTGAACAGGCGAAACGGCGTGTTGGACGCATTGGCCCAGGGCAGGTCGTAGCTCATGAAGGTGGTGGGGCCGCCCGGCGTGAGGCCCGGATCATTCCCCAATGTGATCTTGCGCCCATCCTGGGTGGTGTCGGGATAGAACTTCGCCCATCCTTCCGCGCGCATCGTCTCCGCGCACCCGCCATTGTCGGAGAAGAACAACACCAGCGTGTCATCGAGCTTGCCCAGGCGTCGCAGCGTTTCGAGCACCCGGCCGATCTGCTGGTCCATGCGATCCACCTGTGCCGCATACACCGCCATGCGCTGCGCCTCCCATTGCCGGTGAGGCGCGTCCGCCCAGGCGGGAGCATCCGGATCCCGAGTCGATAGCGACCATTTGTGCTGCAGCACCCCGCGGCTCAGCATTTCCTCGTAGCGCGCGCCCCGCAACGCGTCCCAGCCGCGCGCGTAGCTGCCCGCATAGCGCTCGATGTCTTCCGGGCGCGCATGCAACGGCCAGTGCGGTGCGTGATGCGCCAGGTACATGAAGAACGGCTGGCCGGTGTGCGCCGTCTCCTCCAACATGGCCACGGCCTTGTCCGTGATCGCATCGGTGAGATAGAAATCCGGCGGTATCTCGGCACGCTTGTCGTCCTCGCGCAGGTACCAAGGGGAGAAGTAATGCATGACGCCGTCGACCATTCCATAGAAGCGGTCGAACCCGCGTTGCATGGGCGTTGGGCGGTCTGGATCGCCCAGCCGCCAGGACGGAATCCGAGTCGCCCACAAATCTCCGCCGACGTGCCACTTGCCGGCCATCAGTGTGCGGTACCCGTCGGCGCGCAGGATTTCGGCGATCGTCGCCGCATCTTCGCGCAGATAGCCTTGATACGCCGGCGAGCCCAGGTTGGTCGCCATGTGGCCAATGCCGGCGCGGTGCGGATACAAGCCGGTGAGCAACGCTGCCCGCGTCGGGCAGCAACGGGCAGCGTTGTACATGGAGGTGAGCAAGGTTCCGTTGCGCGCGATGCTGTCGATGTGCGGGGTGCGGATCTCCGATCCCATGATGCCGAGATCGCCGAAGCCCAGGTCGTCGGCCAGGATCAACAGGATATTGGGCCGGCGCCGCGGCGCATCTTCAAGTGCCGGGGCGGACGCTCCCGCCATGTTGGAGGCCGCGGCCGCCGTCATGCCCAGGCCCAGCGCGATCTGCACGAATTCGCGCCGGCTCAACCTGCCCTCCAGGAGTGCCTGATATGGCTCGCGCAAATCGGGCTGGGATGGGGGCATGCGACACACTCCGGTTGGCGATGCGGAAGTATATGGGTTGCACCGGTGGCCGCGCGGGCATTTCTCCCACGTGCGCACGGCAGGTCGCGATGTTAATGTTCCGGCGGCGGCGCCGAGTTCCGCGCATAGGCGGCACCGGTCGAATCCTCCCGGGACTCCGCCTCGGTTCCACCCGGGTCATCAACAACGTCCGAAGGGAGTGTGCATCGATGAGACCAGAGACCACCACCAACCGCCGCGCCTTGCTGAAGCTCATCGGCGGCAGTGCCCTCCTGCTGCCATTGGCGGGTTTGAGCGGCTGCGCGAAGAAAGCAGAAGCGCCTGCGCCCGCAGCTTCGGAACCGGCACCGGCCGCGGAGCCCACGCCTCCGGCAGCGGAATCGGCACCCTCCGCCACGCCCGCCGCAGAATCGGCTCCCGCATCCGCTCCCGCCGCACAATCCACGCCACCCGCGGCGCCTGCCACCCCAGCGACACCGGCACCGCAGGCTCTCGCCGGCGGCTCGCTGCCGCACCTGGATGAGAACGACCCCACCGCCAAGGCCCTGGGCTATCGCGAGGATTCCTCCAAGGTCGATGCGGCCAAGTATCCGCGGCATGCCGCGGGCCAGGCTTGCCAGAAGTGCGTGCAGTTCAGGGGCAATGCCGGCGACGCGTGGGGTGCCTGCAATATCTTCGCCGGCAAGCAGGTGAATGCCAACGGCTGGTGCAGCGTCTTCGCGCCGAAGGCCTGACGCAATCGAAGGCGGGGCGTCAGGCCCGCCCCGCCTTCAACTCCATGTCGATGCGGTGCATCCCAGGGCCCCAACCGTCAGGCGTTTCGCGCACGCGCTGCGCGCCGAAACGCGCGAAGAACGGTGCGGATTTGTGGCTGGCCGCGATGTGCACGCACGCCAACGGCAACTCACGCATCTGGCGCAGCACATCCGCCATGATCCAGGATCCCAGCCCCGCTTTTTGGCGCCGCGGGTCGATCAGTATCCAGCGCAGGCTTCCCTCACCGTCATGCTTGAACACACCGAATGCGCCCAGCACCTGGGCGCCTTCCACGCATACGCGATAGTCGCCCGGCACGGACTCGAGGAAGGCGGCGTAGTCCGCGCGCTCATTGGGCGCAAAGAAATCGGGCACATTGGCATCGAACAATGCCAGGCACGCGGCACGATCCGCGGCCGTATAGGGACGCAGGTGGCGCAGCTTCTTGCAGAACACGGTGGTGGGACACGGCCGTCCATCGGGCCACAAGGCGTAATCGGGAATCTCCCCCACGCGCTGCCAGCCACTGGCGCTGTACAGGCGGTCGGCATCGGTTCCCGTCACCGTATCCAGCACCAACAGGGTCTTGCCGGCCAGCGCGGCCTGGGCTTCGGCGGCCGCCAGCAACCGGCTGGCCACGCCGGCGCGGCGCGCGCGGCGATGCACCAGCATCTTCGCCACGTCGGCGCGATGCGGCTGGTTCTCCGGTTGCTGCAGGACCACGGTGATGGTGCCGACGATGGCGTCCTGTGCATCGAAGGCGGCGAGCACCAGCCGTTCGCCGCGCGCCAATGACACGGCCGAATCACGCCAGAATGTCTCCGCCTTGTCGCGCGTCATCGGCCACAGGAAGCTCACCGATGCGCCGCCCTCCACGCAATCGATGAGCACGTCCGCAAGGCCTTGGATGGCGGCCTCGTCCAACTCATCCAGGCGGCGGACCGTGTAGCTGCTCACTTCACCGGCATCTGTTCGAGGCCCTTGGAATAGATCACCGAGCCGTCGATCTTGACGATGATGGCGTCGATGTCATCGATGCGGTTGTAGATCTCCATCGCCTTCTCGGGGCCCAGCACGAATGCCGTCTTCGACAACCCATCGGTGCGCACGGCCGTGGGCCCGATGACGGTGGCGCTGCGCACCTTGCTGGCCGAGTGGCCGGTGTGCGGATCGATAATGTGATGGAAGCGCACGCCACCCTCCTCGAAGAAGCGTTCGTAGTCGCCCGAGGTGGACATGGCGGCATCGGTGAGCGGGATGCGCGTGATCACCGTGCCGGGCGGGGCACGCGGATCGCGGATGCCCACCATCCAGGGCTTGCCGAAGCGGTCGCCGATGATGCGGCTGTCACCGCCCGCGGAAACATAGGCGCGGGTGATGCCACGCGCCTGCAACACCGCAATGCCGCCGTCCACCGCATGGCCCTTGGCGATGCCGCCGAGGTCGATGCGCACACCCTTGCGCGAGAAGCGCACGGTGCGGTTCTTCTCATCCAGGATCACGTGCTCGTAATTCACCGCCGGCAGTGCCTTGCCGATGGCAGCCTCGGTGGGCCGCACACGCTTGCGGAAGTCGTACAGGTAGCCGACGCTGGCATAGGTGATGTCGAACGCGCCATCGGTGATGCGCGAGTATTCATTGGCGGTGACAAGGAGATCGAACAATTCCTGGCTGATCTTCATCGGGCCGTCGGCCGCGTGGGCATTCACCTGCGAAACCTCGCTCTCAGGCTTGTAGGTGCTCATGGCATCATCGATGTGGCGCATTTCCGCCAGCACCGCCTCGATGGCCTCGTCCGCCTTGGCGCGGTCCTCCGACCAGAGTTCCACGGTGATACGCGTGCCCATGATGCCATCGTCGATGCGCTTGACCCATTCGGCATGGGCGCCGGTGCCGGCGGCGCACAACAACAGTGCGGTCAGCCAGCCATTCCTGGAAATTGGTTTCATGACAATAGCCTAGCGGTTTTTGGACGAGGCGGCAGCAGATGCGCGGGACACGAGCGGGATTTGCGACAATGCTTGCCCATTGATCACCGCCGCCGCGCGGGAGTTCCCCATGGCATTACAGCTTCGCCCCAATTGCGAATACTGCGACAAAGACCTGCCCTTCGATGCACCGGATGCGCGCATCTGCACGTACGAATGCACCTTCTGCGAGGAATGCGTGCAGACCCGGCTGCATGACGTCTGCCCGAATTGCGGCGGCGGCTTTGCACCCAGGCCCATCCGTCCCAGCCATGAGTGGCGCCCGGGACTGAGCATCGCCAAGCGGCCGGCGTCGACCGAACGCGTGCATCTGTCATATACCGCGCAAGAGATCGAGGCGTTCTCGCTCAAGCTGCGCGACATTCCTCCCGGGCGGCGCTAACGGGGCCGCCCCGCCGGCAGCGTGAACGATCCCGGCGCGCCCCCGGCCTACGCGGCCCGGCCTACGCGGCCCGGCCTACGCGGCCCGGCCTATAGTAAACTTTGCCGCGCGCCAGCCACCGCAGAGGCGCCATGGGGGGACGATTTGAGCCTGACGCTTTCGCAGAAAAGCCGCACCACGCTGACTATCTTGATCGCCACCCTCGGCTATGCCGTGGACTTGTTCGATCTCATCCTCTTCTCACTGCTGCGCGTACAGTCCCTCAAGGACCTGAACGTCACCGACATCACCGGCGTGGGCGTCAATCTCATCAATGCGCAGATGGCGGGGCTGATGGTGGGCGGCATCTTCTGGGGCGTGCTGGGCGACAAGCGCGGCCGGCTGTCGGTGCTGCTGGGCTCGATCCTGCTGTACTCGGTGGCCAACATCCTCAACGGCTTCGTCACCACCGTGCCGCAGTACGCGGTGCTGCGCTTCATCGCAGGAATCGGCCTCGCGGGTGAGCTCGGCGCCGGCGTGACCATCGTGTCGGAGCTGCTGCCGCAGAAGATCCGCGGCTACGGCAGCACCATCATCACCGCCATCGGCGTGTTCGGCGCGGTGGGCGCGGCGGTGGTGGCCACGTCCGTGAGCTGGCGCCATGCCTACATCCTGGGCGGCGGGCTTGGCCTGTTGCTGCTGGGATTACGGCTGGGCATCCGCGAATCCTCGTTGTTCGACAAGCTCAAGCACACCAGCGTGTCGCGCGGCGAGCTCGGCGCGTTCCTGCGCCGCCCCGACATGATCCGGCGCGCCGGCCTGGTGGTGCTCACCGGCGTGCCCATCTGGTTCGTCATCGGCGTGCTGGTCACCTTCACGCCGGAGTTCGCCAAGGCGTTGACCATTCCCGGCGAACAACCCACGGTCACCAGCGCCATCATGTTCCTGTACCTCGGATTGTCCGTGGGCGGCGCGGCCATCGGCCTGCTCAGTCAATGGCTGAAGAGCCGCCGCCATGCGCTGCTCGCCTCGCTGATCGCCACCGCGATCCTGCTGGCCTTCTATCGGCCGCTGGCCGGTGCCTCGATGCAGGCGTACTACGCCGTGTGCTTCAGCTTCGGTGTGTGCGCCGGCTACTGGGCCATGTTCGTGCAGATCGCGGCGGAGCAGTTCGGCACGAATTTCCGCGCCACCGTCACCACCAGCGTGCCGAACCTGGTACGCGGTTCCACCATCCCGATGACCATGGCATTCAAAGGCCTGATTCCGGGCATGGGCGTGATCGGCTCAGGCCTCGCCGTGGGCTTCACGGTGCTGGCCATCGCGATCATCGCCACCTGGATGCTGGAAGAAACCTTCCACCGCGAATTGGATTACTACGAGTCGGTGTAGCGCCTGCCCCAGTAGGCGAGCAGCAGTCCGCCGCCGATCATGCCGCCCAGGTGCGCGAAATGCGCGACATTGCTTTGCGCGCCGGTAATGCCCATGAACAATTCGAGTCCGGCATACAACGTGGCGAACAGCCAGGCCGGCATGGGAATGGGCGGAATCAGCAGGACGATCTTGCGATGCGGGAACATGAACGCGTAGCACAGCAGCAGGCCGAATACACCGCCCGAGGCTCCCACGGTCGGCGCAGGTTCCGCCCCGAACAGCGCCGGCGCGAACAATTGGGTGGCCGCCGCGGTCAGCACCGAGGCAAAGTACAAGGTGCAGAAACGGCGCGCGCCCAGGTAGTGTTCGATCTCGCTGCCAAACAGCCACAGGCCCCACATGTTGAACATGATGTGGACCACCGCGCCATGCAGGAAGGCGTAGCTCAGCACCTGCCAGGGGCGGAAAAGCACCTCTCCGTCCAGGGGTTGCAGCGGCCAAAGCGCGAAGTTCACCTCGAAAAAGGCCGGCGCCATCCCCTGCAACAGGAACACCGCCACATTGATGCCGATCAGCCATTTCACCGCCGAGGTTTTCACGCTGCTAGTCTACCCGTCATGCCCAGCGTTTTTCTCGACTATGACACCGTCAGCCGGGGCGATTTGGATCCGCAGGTCCTGCAGGATGCGTTGCCGGACCTGGTGTTCCACGGCACCTCCGACCCGCAACAGGTGCGCGAGCGCAGCGCCGATGCGCGGGTGATCTGTGTCAACAAGGCGCTCATCGGCCGCGAGGTGATGGAGCATGCGCCGCGCCTGGAGTTGATCGCGCTGGCCGCCACCGGCAGCAACAACATCGACCATCGGTGCGCGCGCGAGCGCGGCATCGCCGTGTGCAACATCCGCGATTACTGCACGGACTCCGTGGCCCAGCATGTATGGGGCGCCATCCTGACCCTGACGCATCATTTGGGCGAGTACGCACAACTGGCCCGCAACGGGGCCTGGGCGCGCCACGCGCATTTCACCATGCTGGATTACCCGGTGCGCGAGTTGCGCGGCCGGAACCTCGCCATCATCGGCTGGGGCGCGCTCGGTGCAGCGGTGGCGCGGTTGGGCGAGGCCTTCGGCATGCGCATTCTCATCGCCAATCGCGCGGGGAGTGCGGCACTTCCCGGCCGGTTGGACCTGCCAGACCTGCTGCGCGCGGCGGACATCGTGAGCCTGCATTGTCCGCTCAACGACGCCACGCGCGGGTTGATCGGGCGCGAGCAATTCGCCCTGATGAAGCGCGACGCGCTGCTCATCAACACCGCGCGCGGCGGCTTGGTGGACAGCCGGGCGCTGGCCGATGCGCTGCGCGCCGGGACGATCGGCGGCGCCGCCATCGACGTGCTCAACCAGGAACCGCCGGTGAACGGCGATCCCCTGCTCGATGCCGGCATTCCCAACCTGCTGCTCACGCCCCACATCGCCTGGTCGGCGCGCGAGGCGCGGCAACGGTGCCTGGCGGAAATGGCGGCGAATATCCGCGATTTCTACGCCGGTGGACAGCGCGGGCGCCTGAACCTATGATTTTTGCAGCCTGCCACGAACACCCCAGGAGCAACCCATGCAACGCCTGACCGCCACCGCGCTGATGATGAGCCTTTCGGGACTCGCGCAGGCCGACGATGCCTTCCGCTGTGGCAGTTCCATCGTCGACAAGGACACGAGCCTCACCGATCTGGTGGCCAAGTGCGGCGAGCCGGATTCGAGAACCTCGGTGGAGGAAGACGTGCGCGCCGCCAACGCCGGCGGTGGCAGCCGCAAGGTGGGCACCACGATCACCGAGACCTGGACCTACGAGCGGGGCTCGCATGCCTTCGCCATGGTGGTCACCATCGTCGACGGCAGGATCAAGCGCATCGTCGGCAAGCCCTGAACGGCCCCTTCGTCGCTCAATACAGCTTGATGCGCGGACGGTGCGTCCGGTCCAGCCACTCCGACAACGTGATCAGGATGGTCTTGAGCCAGCCGCTCAAGGCCACCTGATGCTGCTTGTGCAAGCCCCAGTACATCATCTTGGCGATCTGGCCTTCGACGAACAGGCTCCCGCGCGTCAGGCTCCCCATCAGGCTCCCCACCGAGGAATATTCCGCCAGCGAGACCAGTGAGCCGCGGTCCGCATACAGGTAGTCCGGCGCATTCGGTTCATCGCCGCCGTTACGCACGCGGTGCGTGAGGAACCGGACCAGGTACATGGCCTGCTGATAGGCCGACTGGGCACGCGGCGGAACCCACTTGCCGCCCGGCTGCGGGCAGGCCGCGCAGTCACCGAAGGCGAAGACATCCGGATCGCGCGTGGTCTGCATGCGGCCGTTCACCACCAACTGATTCAGGCGATTGGTCTCCAGCGGCTCGGGGCTGCCCAGGTCCTTCAAGAAATCGGCCGCCTTCACGCCGGCCGCCCAGACCGTGATGGTGGAGGCGATCACCTTGCCGCTGGCCATCTTGACGGCTTCGGGCGTGACTTCGACCACCTTTTCGTTGGTGTGCACCTCGATGGCGAGCTTGCGCAGTTCGCGCAATGCCGCGTTGCTCAGGCGCTCGGGCAGTTGCGACAGAAGGCGCGGCGCCGCTTCCACCAGCACGATCTGCAGGTCCTTTTCCGGGTGCACGTTGTCCAGGCCGAAATTGCTGAGCACCCGCGCTGCCGCATGCAACTCCGCCGCCAGTTCCACGCCCGTCGCACCACCGCCGACGATGCACACCGTCAGCCGGCCCATGCCGGCGGCGCGCGGCACGCTCTGCGCCCGGAAGCACGCATTGATGAGCCGGGTGTTGAATCGCTTGGCCGCCTGCGGACTGTCGAGCTTGATGGTGTGCGCGGCAGCACCCGGCGTGCCGAAGTCGTTGGTCTGGCTGCCCACCGCGATCACCAGCGTGTCGTAGGACAGCGTCTGCGCCGGCGTGATCTCCCCGCCCTCGTCATCGAAGCTGGCGGCGAGCTGCAGCGTCTTGGCGCGCCGATCGATGCCCGTGAGCGCGCCGAGACGGAAACTGAAGCCGCTCCAGCGCGCCTGCGCCAGGTATTCGATTTCCTCAGCGTGGGTATCGAAGCTGCCAGCCGCCAGCTGATGCAGCAGCGGCTTCCACACATGCGTGCGCGCGGAGTCCACCAGCGTGATGTCGGCAAGACCGCGCCTTCCCAGGCGCCGCCCCAATTGCGTGGCCAGGGCGAGTCCACCCGCGCCACCCCCCACGATCACCACCCTATGCACGCTCAAACCCCTCGCAGCTGCGGCCACTCACACACGATCACCGTACCCGATGGGCTGCCCGCCCCGATGCTCAGGCGCGCGCCGATGAGATTGGCGCGATAGCGCATCGTGCGCAGGCCCAGCCCTTGGGTGGGCGGTGCGCCCGCGTTCAGTCCGGCGCCATTGTCGCGGATTTCCAAGCGCGCCTTCGAATCGTTCACCTCGAGATCGACCTCGATCCGCGTGGCGCCCGCGTGCTTGACCGCATTGTTCAACGCCTCCTGCACGATGCGATAGACATGATCGCTTGCCTCGGGCGTGAGCGTCAGCGGCGCGCCCGAATCCAGATGGAACTCCACGGTCGCGCTCTGCGACTGGCCGACGCGCTGCGTGAGATCCTGCAGCGCCTGTACCAGGCCACCCTGCACCTCGCCAGCCGGCGACAGTCCGCGCGCCATGCCACGACAGGTCTCGATGGCGCGGCTCGCGATCTGCGACAGGTTTTCCAGATCCTCGGCATTGGGAAGGCTGCGCTTGCGGGCCTCTCCGGCGAGGCCGCGCGCCAGCAGCGACAGGCCGGTCAATTCCTGGCCCAGGCCATCGTGCAATTCCTGGCCCAGATGACGCTGCTCGCGCACGCTGACATCCAACAGCTCACGTTCGAGGCGCTTGCGCTCGGTGATGTCCTGGATGACGCAGATGAACCGGCCGGGAGTCTCGGGCGCCAGCGAGGTGAAGGCGACCAGGCCCGGGAACTCGCTGCCATCCTTGCGCCGCAGCAGGCACTCGAGAGTGGCGGGCACCGACCCTGCGCGGGGATCGGCATCGATGCCCAGCGCCTGCAGCGTCAGCCCCTCGTACTCGCTGCGTCCGTAACCGAAGGCTCTTTCCATCGCGGCGTTCACGCACCGCAATCCACCGCCCTTTTCCAGCAGCATGACGCCTTCGTTCATGGAATGCAGGATCATGGCCTGCGCCTCCAATGTCTGCGCGTGCCGCTGGCGCGTGCGCAACAGGAAGATCAACAGGACGATGACCGCCACGCCCACCACCGCCACCGCGGTCCACAAGCGGGTGATCTCGGCGCGGCGCGCCAGCAATTCGCGCTGCTCGTCATTCTCGCGCTGCAGCGTGCGGGTGCGCTCCAACGCGCGCTCGGTCTCGAACCGCGTGCGCAGCACCGCGATGGCGCGCCGCCGGTCGAGGGCATTGGCCGCATCGTGCAGCTCGGTGTAGCGCGTCAGGTCCTGGTACGCCAGTTGATACTGCCCCAGCTTGGCCAGGGCACGGGCGCGGCTGAGGTAATGGCCCGGAACCGTGCGCGGCTCGATATCCCGGCCATCCTGCTCCAAGACCTTGTTGAGGCGCTCCAACGCATGCGGCGCATCGCCCAGGGCGAGATCCAGGTCGGCGCGCGCCGCCATCGCCGACTTGAACAGATCGATGCGGTCGGTGGTGCGCAGGTAGCGTTCGGCCGCATCGCACTCCGGCCTGGCCTCGCGCAACTTGCCGTCCCGGGTCAAAGCCAGGCAAATCACCTCGCGGCTCATGGCCACGCTGCGCTGGTCGCCCACGGAGGCGCTGAAGCCGGCCGCTTCGCGCATTTCCTGCACCGCATCGGCGTAACGCTCAGCGCGGAGATTCAGCCGGCCGAGGAAATAATGCGTCACCGACAGCCAGTTGGTGGCGTGCAGGCTTTCCGCGTAGGCAATGGCCTCATGCAGGAAGCGCCGCGCCTCGTCCAGGTCGCCGGTGTCCGCGTAGAAGGAGCCAAAGGCCTCGGCCGCCAAGGCATGCGCTTCCTCCCAGCGATTCGCACCGGTGATGCGATACATGGTGAGCGCATCCGCCACCGCCAGATCCAGGCGATTCTGGGCCTGGTACAGGCGGGCCCGAACCAGCAGTGCGCAGGCATAGGGAAGCGTTGCGGAGGGAAGCGTCTCGAGAATCCGGTTGGATTCGCGTAGCCCCTCCTCCACCTGCGCCTCACTGTCATTGGGCACGACGCGCGACAGGATGAGCCGCACCTTGAGCAGATCTGCATCCGGCCGTTGCGCGAGATAGGCGAGGCCATCGGCCGCCGCCTTCTGCGCCTCGGCGTCGCGTTCGACCTGATAGTAGCTTTCGCTCAAGATCGCATGCAGCGCGGCGCGGCGCTGCGCATCGTTGGGATCGGTTCGGGCGAGTTCGGCCTGCGATGCCTCGATCACGCTCACCGGGTTGACGATGATGCGATCATCCAGGGCGTGCAAGGTTGGATCGGGAAGGGGAATGCAACTGGCGTACAGGTGCATGCCGGGCAGCAGGCCCAGCAAACACCCGGCCAACGCTGCAAGGCGTGGCGTGATCCTCGATACCATCCCCATGGCAAGCGCCTGGCCTTCGGGCCGGCGCGGTGGCCGGCGGCGCCGGGCGTATACGCCGCGCGCCGACCTCGGCTAGCCCGCGTTCTTCTTTTCGCGCTTGGCGGCGCGCTTTTCCTTCAGCGTCTTGGAGGGCTTTTTCTTGTCTTCCTTCTTGCGGTCCATACCTTTGCTCATGCGGATCTCCAGGGAAAAGCAGTGATCGGGTCCATATAACCTACGCCGGCGCCGGATTAAATCAAGTTCGCCGCTTGGGCTTCTTCGCCGCGGTGCGCGAGATCTGCAATTCGCGCCCCAGCACTTTTACCTTCTGCAAATCCTTGAATATCGGCTTGGGCATGCCCTCGGGCAGGTCGACCAGCGTGTGATCGTCGCGGATGTCGACACGGCCGATATGCGCGCCGTCCAAGCCCGCTTCGTTGGCGATGGCGCCGACGATGTTGCCGGGCTTCACGCCATGTACGAGGCCGATCTCCAGGCGAAAGGTCTCCATTCCAGGTGCGCGCCGCGGGCGCTCTTCGGCGACAGTCGGCTCCGACCGCGGGCCTGCGGGCGCGTCCTCCCGGTCGAACCGTTTGCCCGGCCTCGGGGTTTCGGCGTCAGCGGCACGGTCAGCGTGGGGCCGGGCGCGGCGGGCTGCCGGCTTTTCCGCGGACCCTTCGAAGGACCTTTCGGTGGGCCGTTCGGTGGGCCGTTCGGTGGGCCGTTCGGTGGGCCGTTCTCGCGGTGCAGCCTCATCCCTGCCCTGCAACAGCAAAGGGGTCTTGCCCTGGGCCATGCTCATGAGCGTGGCGGCAATGTCGATCAACGGGGATTCCAGCTCCCGCTCCAACTGTTCCACCAACGGCCGGTAGGCAGCACCGTCGCCGCGCTCCAGGGCGTCCAGGAGCTTCTGCTTGAACTTGCCCACGCGCTGCTGATTCACGGCATCGATGCTGGGCAGGTTCATCGGCTCGATCGGCTGGCGCGTGGTGCGCTCGATCACCCGCAGCATGTTGCGCTCGCGCGGCGCGATGAACAGAATGGCCTCGCCGCTACGTCCGGCCCGGCCCGTGCGCCCGATGCGGTGCACGTAGGACTCGGGGTCGTAAGGCACGTCGAAATTGACCACGTGGCTGATGCGCTCCACATCGAGCCCGCGCGCCGCCACGTCCGTGGCGACCACGATGTCCACCTGCCCGGCCTTGAGCCGCGCCACCGTGCGCTCGCGCTCGCGCTGCTGGATGTCGCCGTTGAGGGCGATGGCGGAAAAGCCGCGCGCCTCGAGCTTCTCCGCCAGTTCCACGGTGGACTGCTTGGTGCGCGTGAAGATGAGCATGGCATCGAAGCTTTCGGCCTCGAGAATGCGCGTCAGCGCATCCAGCTTGTGCATGCCGCTGACCATCCAGTAGCGCTGGCGGATGTTGGTGGCGGTGGTGGTCTTGCTCTTGATGGTGATTTCGCGCGGCTCGCGCAGGTGCTTTTGCGCGATACGGCGGATGGGCCCGGGCATGGTGGCCGAGAACAGCGCCACCTGGCGTTGCGGCGGGGTCTGCTCCAGGATGCTTTCCACCGCGTCGATGAAGCCCATGCGCAGCATTTCATCCGCCTCATCCAGGATGAGGGTAGTCAGGCCGGAGAGCCTGAGGGTGCCGCGCGACAGATGATCGGTGACCCGGCCCGGCGTGCCCACCACCACATGCACCCCGCGCCGCAGCGCGGAGAGCTGCGGCACATAGCTCTGCCCGCCGTAGATGGGCAGCACGTGAAAGCCCTTGATGTGCGCCGCGTAGCGCTGGAAGGCCTCCGCCACCTGCAGCGCCAGTTCCCGCGTGGGCACCAGCACCAGTACCTGGGGATCGGTGGCCTTCAGGTCCAGGCGGGACAGCACCGGCAGTGCAAAGGCGCCGGTCTTGCCGGTGCCGGTTTGGGCCTGGCCGACGAGGTCGGCGCCGCTCAGCAGCACGGGGATGGTGGCTGCCTGGATGGGCGAAGGAGCTTCGTAGCCAACGTCCGCCAGCGCCGCCAGCACGGCGGGCGAAAGGGAGAGATCGGCAAAGGAAATCGAAGGAGTGTCGGTCATGGGAGATTGTAGTCCAAAATTGGCCTCTCCCCGGTTAACATGGGCGGCTATGGGAAGAATTTTCGAAGTCAGAAAGCACGCGATGTTCGCGCGCTGGAACCGCATGGCCAAGCAGTTCACGCGCGTGGCCAAGGACATCACCATCGCGGTCAAGGCCGGCGGCGGCGATCCGAACACCAACCCCGCACTGCGGCGCGTTTTACAAAATGCGCGCGCCGTGAACATGCCCAAGGACAAGACCGACGCCGCCATCAAGCGCGCGTTGGGCAAGGATTCGGCCAACTACCAGGAAATCATTTACGAAGCATACGCCCCGCACGGCGTGGCGCTGCTGGTGGAAACCGCCACGGACAACCCCACCCGCACCGTGGGCAGCGTTCGCAACATCATTTCCAAGAACGGCGGCAACCTCGCCACCACGGGGAGCGTGTCGTTCCTATTCAAGAAAATGGGTGTTTTCCGCCTGGATCCCGCCACGGTCAAGGGCGACCACGATGAACTGGAACTGGACCTGATCGACCACGGCCTGGAAGAAATGGGCGAAAGCACCGGCGAAAAAGGCGAACCGCAGCTGGTCATCCGCTGCAATTTCGCGGATTTCGGCAAGCTGCAGGAGGCCCTGGAAAAGCGCGGCCTCACCCCGCTCTCGGCCGAGCATGAATACATCTGCAACATGCCCACCGAGTTGCCGGAAGACCAGGCCACCGAGGTGCTGGGGCTGATCGACAAGCTCGAGCAGGATGATGACGTGCAGAAGGTGTTTCACACCCTGGCTTGAGTCGACTGCCCGCCTTCAGCCGGCGCGGAAAAATACCAAAGCACCACCGCCACCAGCACCAGCGCGGGCACATCGCCCAAGAGGTGCCCGGTTTCGTGCTGATCGCGAATCGACTGGACACCCATGATCAACGCGTGCACCAGCGAGGACCAGGCGGTGAAGGAGATCAAGCTGCGGTGGGATGAAGGATCCCTGGCGGCGAGAATGAGGAATATTCCCAGCACGGCATAGATTCCCGCGATCATCTGCAGGTAATAGCCACCCATGCCGCCGTGCCACACCCAACCCGCAGGCCATAGCCAACCGAGCGGGTACACCAGCAGGAAAATTACACCAAACACCCGCAGCGCCAGCTTCAAGATGGCTGCCTTCGATTCAGGATTCATGTCGACTCCACTTGTTTGCGAGCCGGGACGGCCCGGCGATTGGGCTCAGGCCTCGGCAATGACCGCGATCGACACCCGCATGTGAGGCAACTGCACGGGCATCTTGGCGCCCTGCCGCGCAGGTGGATCGGTGGGAAACCACGCCAGCCATTCTTCGTTCAAGCCGGCGAAGTCCGCTTCGTCGCGCAAGATGAAGGTCGCACTCGCGACCTTCTCCAGTGAACTTCCCGCAGCCCGCAGCACGGCTGAGATATTCGCCAGGCATTGGCGTACCTGCTCCTGGATGGTATCGCCGCAAATCTTGCCGGTCAGCGCATCGAAAGGGCCCATGCCGGAGACGAAGATCAATCCGCCGGCCCTGACCGCCTGGCTATAGGCGGCCGGTGGCGCGGGTGCGTCATGGGTGAAGATGATGTGGCGGCTCATGGTGTCTCCCGAATCAACGCGCGCATTGTGGACGGCGGCAGTACACGCCACAATTGGCAGCACTGCCGATATACGATCAAATCATGCCAACACCCCGAAGCCCCCGCCTGAATACCCGCGTCGTGACCGTGGCTTACGATGGGCTGACGTTGTTCGCTTTTGCTTGCGCGACGGAGATCTTCGGCCTGCCCCGTCCCGAGGTGGGCCCCGGGTGGTACCAGTTCTCCACCTGCTCACCCACGGGCAAGTCCATTCGCAGTGAATATGGTATTCGCATGGCGGTGGACGGCGGGCTGGAGTTATTGCCCGAGGCGGGCACCATCGTCATTCCCGGCTGGCATGACGTCGACGCGCCGGTTCCCCCGGCACTGCTCGATGCATTGCGGTCCGCGTACCGGCGGGGCGCGCGCCTGCTGTCCATTTGCTCGGGATCGGTGGTGCTGGCGGCAACGGGCTTGCTGGACGGCAAGCGCATGACCACCCATTGGCGGTTCGCCGAGCAGGTGCAACGACGCTTTCCGCGGACGAAGGTCGACTCGCGTGTGCTCTACGTGGACGAGGGCTCGTTGCTGACGTCCGCAGGCAGCGCCTCAGGCCTGGATCTCTGCCTGCACCTGGTGCGCCGCGACTATGGCGCGGCAGTTGCCAATCAGGTGGCACGCCGGCTGATCATTCCGCCGCACCGAGAAGGCGGCCAGGCACAGTATGTGGAACGACCCATCGACCAACGCGAACGCGGGTCGCTGAGCGCGTTGCTCGAACGCTGGCAACGCAAGTTGCATGAGCCCCTGACCATCGCGTCGCTGGCGCGGCAGGCAGCCATGAGCGAACGCACCTTCATCCGCAGGTTTCGAGCGGCCACCGGCACCACCCCGGGCGATTGGCTCACGCGCGCACGAATCGAGCGCGTGCGGGAGTTGCTCGAGGGCACGCGCTTGTCCATCGAAGACATCGCGATGCGCACCGGGCTGGGAACACCCTCGACGTTGCGCCATCACTTTCGCAAACGCATGGGGCTGAGCCCGGTTGCCTATCGGCAGCGGTTTGCCCTGCCGGCTCGGCCGCACTAGCGTAGGAAGACGCGCGGTTCCTCGAAGCTCATTGCCTTGCCGCGAGGCACCGCGGCGGGCTTCCGCTACGGTGGCCGGCAGGCGGGCGCGATACAATGCCATGCACATAGGGCAACCGATCGGGGCAAGGGCTTGGAATCATTCATCGCCGAGGAAGTCCGGCGCCGCGGCGCGTGCCGGCTCCATGCCGCCGGATTGGCGCGCCGCCACCGAGGGGGCGCGCAACTCCGCCTTCCTGCGCGACGCCCTGGGCGAAGGCTTGCACCGCAGCTTCGTGGCGGTGAAGCAGGCGGAATACCTGAAGGTCAGCCGCGTGGTGAGCGAGCTGGACTACCGGCTGTACTTCGACAGCGTCTGAGCGGCGATCAGCAACGGAACACGAAGGCCGAGAGCCGCGTGCCGCCGCTGTCGCGCTTGATGACCGAGAACTCGCCGCCGGCGGCCAGGTATCGTTCCCGCAGGCCGATCAGGCCCAACGACCCCGGCTTGCGCATGTCCTCGTCCTTGATGCCCACGCCGTCGTCCTCGACGGTGAGCACGATGCGATCGCCCTGGAATTGCAGGTTCACGGACACCGACTTTGCGCGTGCGTGGCGCACGATGTTGGTCAAGGCTTCCTGGAAAGTCCGGAAGAACAGCAATTGGGTGTTTTCCTCGAGCGCAGGAAAGTACTCCGACTCCGTTACGGTGATGTTCAACCCACAGCGCAACGCCACCAGGTCCGCGTGGCGCTGCAAGGCATCCTTGAGCCGCTCGTGATTCAAGCCCGCGGGGCGCAACTCGTTGGCAAGCATGCGGGCCGATTCCATGCAGTTGGTCAGCGCCAGCGACAATTCCTGGTACGCCTGCATCACGCCCTGGCGCCCTTTGGCCTGGGTTTCCAGGTGTTTCAGGGCCAGCTGGGCGGCGAACAGGTCCTGTGCGACACCCTCATGCAGACGGCTGGCGATGACACGGCGTTCATCCTCGCGCACCACCTCGACGCGCTGGGCGAGCTGGCGGATGCGTTCGAAGGATTCACGCTTCTCCGTGAAATCAATGAAGCTCGCGACCACGCCGGTGGGCTGCGGACCACTGTCGCGGTAGACAGGCTCGGAATTGATGTTGATCCAGCGCAGGCCACGGCCCGGTGCGAGTATGCCCATGACCTGATCGCGCATCGGCTTGCCGGTTCGCAGCGACACCATGGCGGGGTGCTCGTCCCCTGGCAACGGGCTGCCATCCTCACGGATGGTGTGCCAGCGCGGGTCCATCGGCGTGCGGGCGAGCATCTGGTCACGCGTCAGGCCCAACATGACCGTGGCCGCCGGATTCGCCTCGATCACGCGCCCGTCCTGGTCATGAAAGACCACGCCTTCGGCCACCGTGGCGAAGATGCGGCGCAATTGCTCTTCACTTCGCTGCAGTTCGGCGTGCTGCTGTGCCAGCAGGACGACGGCGTCGCGTCTGTCGGTGATGTCCACGAACGTGGACAGGAAACTCGCATCCTGCTGGTCGCGCAGGCCGAAGTTGACGTCGAACCATCGCAGGGTTCCATCGCGGCGTACACCGGCACGCTCGGTGCGGAAAACCTCACCGCGCATGAGACATGGGTAGACCAGTTTCCCGAAGTGCTCATACTCTTGATCACTTGGGTAGAGGATGCGAGTGGAACGGCCGACCAGTTCCGGAGGGTCGTAGCCGAACATCTCCGCAAACGTCTCGTTGCTCCAGAGGATACGGCGATCGAGAAAACGCACCACACCGACCGGGCGCCGGTCGAAATCTGCCTGTGCGTCCTGCATGCTCATATAATTGTTCTCTGCCTCATCTTCGACGATTAATTTAATCATCAACCTTCGAGGAATTCCACATGAGCCGACCGCCCTTCCCGCCGTTCACGGCGGAGACCGCCGCGCAGAAAGCGCGCATGGCCGAGGACGCCTGGAACAATCGCGACCCGGCCAAGGTGGCGCTCGCGTATACCGAGGACAGCCGCTGGCGCAATCGCGCGGAGTTCCTGCAGGGCCGGCCCGCCATCGTGGAGTTCCTCACCCGCAAGTGGGCCCGCGAGCTCGACTACCGCCTCATCAAGGAGGTGTGGGCCTTCCACGGCAACCGCATCGCCGTGCGCTTTGCGTACGAGTGGCATGACGACTCCGGGAGCTGGTTTCGCAGCTACGGCAACGAGAACTGGGAATTCGACGACCAAGGCCTGATGCGCGTGCGCATTGCCAGCATCAACGACCTGCCGATCGCCGCCGCCGACCGCAAGTACCACTGGCCGCTCGGGCGCCGGCCCGATGGACATCCTTCTTTGAGCGAACTGGGCCTTTAAGGAGATCACCATGCTGACTGCAATCGTTGCCACCGCGCTCACCGCCCAAATCGTGATGGTTCACGGCAAGGTCATCACCGTGGACAAGGCAGACTCGGTGGCGCAGGCCGTGGCCATCCGGGACGGCAAGATCATGAAGGTGGGGAGCGATGCCGAGGTGCTCGCGCTCGCCGACAAGAACACCCAGGTCATCGACCTGAAGGGCCGCGCCGCCACGCCGGGCCTCATCGATACACACGCTCACATCTCGGGCGGCGGCTTCAGCGATCTGTACGAGCTGCCGCTGGGCGATGCCGCATCGGTGGCGGACATCGTGGCTGCCGTCAAAGCCGCCGCGGCCAAAGCCAAGCCGGGCGAATGGATCCTCGGCCGGGGCTGGGATGAGGGCAAGCTCAAGGAGCATCGCTACGTGCTCGCGGCCGACCTCGACCCCGTCTCTCCCAACAATCCCGTGTGGCTCACCCATACCACCGGCCACTACGCGGCCGCGAACGGCGTTGCCATGCGCATGGCCAAGGTCAGCAAGGCCACACCCAATCCCAAGGCCGGCACCATCGACCGCGACGCGCAAGGCAACCCGACCGGGGTGTTCAAGGAAGAGTCCGCCAAGGAGTTGATCGAGCACCTGGTGCCCGAGCCCAGCGCCGAACAGCGGCGCAAGGGCATCGAGCACATCATGGGTGTGCTCAACAGCGAGGGCATGACCGGCGCCAAGGATCCCGGCATCGGGCCGGACACCTGGGCTGCGTACAAGGCCGTGCTCGAAGAAGGCAAGCTCACCGCACATGTGTGCGCGCTGTGGTCCGGCGGTGTCACGCTGGACTCCGCCAAGGCGGCGCTGGCCAACATCCAGACATCGCCCCAGCCGCCCGCCTCCTTGGGTGACGGCCGCCTGCTGTCCTGCGGGGTGAAGCTGTACATGGATGGCAGTGGGGGCGCGCGCACGGCATGGCTATATAAAGAGTGGAACAAGAACTCCACCGGCGTGGACAAGGGCAACACCGGCTATCCGCTCACCGACCCCGAGGTGTACCGCAAGCAGATCGCGCTGCTGCATGCCGCCGGCGTGCATGTGGGCACGCATGCCATCGGCGACCGCGCCATTGACTGGGTGGTGGACACCTATGCGAAGGTGTTGAAGGAGCAGCCGAAGCAAGGAATGCGCTACAGCATCATCCACGACAATATTCCCACCGACCATGCCATCCAGACCATGGCGATGCTGCAGAAGACCTACGATGCCGGCTACCCCGAGGCGCAGGCGCCGTTCACCTGGTATATCGGTGACAACTATGCGGGCAACTATGGTCCGGAGCGCTCGGCGCGATTGGTGCCGCTGAAGACCTGGCTGAAGGCCGGCATGATCTGGGGCGGCGGCTCGGACTTCGATGTCACCCCGTTGCCGGCGCGCTATGGCCTGTGGTCCTCGGTGGAGCGCGAAGCGATGAAGGGCACCTACGGCAAGCATCCGTTCGGCACGGCCGAGTCCGTCGACATCCACACGGCGCTGCGCTCCTATACCGCGTGGGCCGCGCGGCAATTGTTCCTTGACCAGCGTACCGGCTCGCTGGAAGCCGGCAAGGATGCTGACATCGCCGTGTGGGACAAGGATCCTTACAGCATCCCGTCGGCTCAGCTCAAGGACCTGCACTGCCAGATGACACTGTTCCAGGGGAAGATCGTGTTCCGTGAATGATCCGTTCGCCCCATTCCTGAAGGCCAACCGCTTCGTCGTGCTCGATGGCGGGTTGGCCACCGAGCTCGAGCGACGTGGTGCGGACCTGAACGATGCCTTGTGGTCGGCCAAGCTCCTGATCGAGCAGCCCGAGCTGATTCGCGCCGTTCACCTGGACTACTACAAGGCGGGCGCCGACGTGGCGACCACGGCGAGTTACCAGGCCACCTTCGAAGGACTCGCCAGGCGCGGCTTCGACCGCGAAGCCGCGGCCGCGTTGCTGCGGAAATCCGTGCAGCTCGCCTGCGAGGCGCGCGAGCAGTTCTGGGCGGATCCGGCCAATCGGGCCGGACGCGTGCGGCCCCTGGTGGCGGCGTCGATCGGCCCCTACGGCGCCATGCTGGCGGACGGCTCGGAGTACCGCGGCCGTTATGGGCTCACCGAACAGGCATTGATGGATTTTCACCGCCCCCGAATGCAGGTCCTGGCGGATAGCGGGGCTGACCTGTTCGCCTGCGAGACCATTCCCTGCGCGCTCGAGGCGCGGGCGCTGGCAAGGCTGTTGGAAGAATTTCCACACATGCCGGCCTGGATCAGCTTTTCCTGCCGTGACGGCGCACATGACAGCGAGGGCGAGGCGATCGCCGATTGCGCCGCGCAGCTGGAAGCGTATGGTCAGGTGGTGGCCATCGGCGTGAACTGCACGGCACCCCAGTACATCGATTCGCTGTTGCAGGCATTGCGCGGGGCCACGCGCAAGCACCTGCTGGCGTATCCGAATTCGGGCGAGCAATACGATCCGCAGGCCAAGGTCTGGCACGGCTGCGCCACGCCGATGGAGTTTGCGCAGAAGGCGGAAGGCTGGCGCAGCGCGGGTGCGCAGCTCATTGGCGGCTGCTGCCGCACCACGCCGCACAACATCGAGGCCTTGAGGGCCGGGATGGCATCATGAAGAGCTATCGGTTTCGCATCGTCAATGTGTTCACCCGCGGCCGCGACCGTTTCAGCGGAAATCCGCTGTGCGTGTTCGAGGATGCTGCCGGGCTGGACGATGTGACCATGCAGGCCATCGCGCGGCAGTTCAATCTCTCCGAGACCACGTTCATCTTTCCGCCGGATGCGGAAGCGCCGGCGGCACCCGCTCCCGATGCCACGGCGCTGGTGCGCATCTACACGCCGGCATATGAAATGCCCTTCGCCGGGCATCCCACGCTGGGCACCGCGCATGTGTGCCGGGCGCTGGGGTTGGCGGGTGATTCCCTTACGCTGCGCATGGAGGCCGGGGTGATCCCGGTGTCCGCCGCGAAGGACCGCTGGACGCTCACGGCCAAGACCGGCATGGCGCGTGAGTTGAAGGAGCCACGCGCCGCCCTGGCGGCGGCGCTGGGCGTCGAAGAGTCGGACATCGGTGAACGGCCACTGTGGATCGACGCCGGTAACGAACAATTGGTGGTGCCACTGACCAGCGAGAACGCCGTACGTGCCGCGATACCCGACACGCAGAAGATCTCCCTCATCCGCAACAAGGACGACTTGCCCAAGGTGTATGTGTTCCATGCCGGCAAGACAGGCAAGGCGCTCGCGCGGTTTTTCTTTCCGCAAGGCCCGGTGATGTTGGAAGACCCCGCCACCGGCTCCGCCACCGCCAACTTCGGCGGCTGGTGGGTGGCGATGAACAAGGCGCTGCCCTGCTCGCTCACCATCTCACAGGGAGAGTACGTGCAGCGGCCCTCGACGCTCTACCTCGATGTCAGCGCAGATAGCGTGGTGAAGGTCAGCGGCGAGGTGATCGAAGTGGGTCAGGGAAGCTTCGAGGTCTGACCGTAGAGGTATTGGTAGCCTTCCAGGTCCGCGTGCTTCTCGTGGCCCATGGCGAAACCCGCCTTCACGGCCTTGCGCGCGCCTACCGTTTCGAACCAGCGTTTCAGGTTCGGAAAATCATCCAATGATTGCCCCTGGCGCTCGTGGAACACGATCCACGGCCAGCAGGCCATGTCCGCGATGGTGTACTCGCCGGCGATGTATTCGCTCAAAGCCAACTGACGATCCATGACGCCGTACAGGCGGTTGCACTCGTCCGTGTAACGCTTGATGCCGTAGGGGATCTTCTCCGGCGCGAAGGCGCGGAAATGGTGCGCCTGCCCCGCCATCGGCCCCAAGCCGCCCACCTGCCAGAACAGCCATTGCAGGCAGCGCATGCGGGCGTTGTACTCCTCGGGAATGAAGCGCTCGGTGCGCTCAGCGAGGTGCAACAGGATGGCGCCGGATTCAAACAGGCTCAACGGGCCGCCCCGAGCCACGTGGTCCACGATGGCGGGGATCTTGTTGTTCGGGCTGATCTTCAGGAATTCCGGATTGAATTGCTCACCGCGCGTGATGTCAACCGGCTTCAAGTTGAAAGGCAGCTCCGCCTCGCACAGCATGATGGAAATCTTCAAACCATTGGGCGATGGATAGAAGTAGAAGTCGATCATATGCCCTCCCCCAACGGCACGAGCTGCGTGCCGGTGATGGTCTCGTAGGCCCAACGCACCACCGGCTTTACGCGCGGCGAAACGATGTTGTAGGCATCCTTGGGTTCATACCATCGGGCCTCGTGATGCTCGGGCATGCCGAGGGCGGGATTGATGGGCAGGCGGATGTGGTCCGCCTTGCTGCGCGCGACGTAGTAGCGCGCGATCTTGCCCTTGCTGTAGGGACCCGTCTCGATGAAGTCCACGCCCCAGTCGAAGGAGATGTCATCCAGCGTGGTTTCTTCCGTGACCTCGCGCATGGCGGCGTCGATGGGCTCTTCGCCTGGCTCTACCATGCCCTTGGGGAAATCCCAGTTACGGTAAGAGCGCAGGAGCAGGAAGCGCAGCTTGCGATCGACGACGCGCACCACCACCACACCCGCCGACATGCGCGTGGGTTGGGTCTTGGCGGGCTTGAGCGCGGGGCCGTCGGACATGGCGCTGAGTATACGATGCTCTGTGAATGTCCGACCGTCTTGATGTGGCTCAAGCCGCGGCGCCAGCCGAACGATTGCCTACAACCTGGAGGACGCGTCGTGTAGCCAATGATAACGTCTGCTAGATGGCCCTGTACTGCCCCACGGTGGAGCCCCATTTCCCCGACACCGGATCGAAAATACGTCGCTCGTGCCAGCGGCCATCATCGTGGGCAATCCAGATTTCAATTCCATCGCTGACGCTTTTGACCACAGTCAAAGACTCGGCAAAGCCATGTTCACCCGATATCGCATCCGAAACGTAGGATGGGAGAGCCACCTCACGTATCAACGAGCCATCCGCCTTCAAGACCAAGCCATTGCTCGGTGGATGACATTCTTCGATGGGCGCGCCCCAATGACCGATGACAACTACAGTGTTGGATCGCTTATCCAGTGCCGCCTGTATTCTTGCTTGAAAAATTTTCTCCACGCGCCGCCCATCAAAAGTCCACGTGACGCCAACGGGGCCATCACGCATCACAAGTAGCCCAAGGTCTGACTTGGGCTTTCCGAGATAGGGATCGTCAGTCGCATGGCCAACGCTCGCGCGGAAGCCAGACCTACTGATGTACTCTAGATTTTGTATCGGCATCATTTCGACAACTCGATCGTTTGAGTCGGAACCAAGAAGCGCTCCCAAACCGCGCCGCGAAGATCAACGAGGAATTGGATCTGCTGGCCACCGCCAACGTAAGTCTCGGACGCCGGCCACCCCGACACTTGCGGCCCCGAATACCCCTCACGCACCGGCATTGCTGTAGTCACAGTGTATTCCTGCACGACCAGATCAGAATCCGCACCCTTAAACTCGAGCAGAACAGAAAGTTCATTTCGCGCTTGCTCCAAACTCTGATACTGGGTCGGAGTCGCCCATCCACCCGGGCCGGCGCTCCGATCCTGAATAATGTAAACCTTATCTCCCGGATTCAACCAGGTATCAATGACCGACTTGGCCGGATCCCAGGGCGGATGTGCATCACTACGCCCGTTGGCGCGCTGCAGGGCCGCCCACTCCTGATTGGCAGCCCTGCCGGAGTAAGGCCCGCGCACGGGGTTGAAGGTACCGAAGCGGCGCTCGTTGATGGCGGCCAGCGTGCTCGAACGCCGGACTTGGGGAAGTTCGCGTCGAAACACGGTTCGCAAAAGCCTGGCGATCCGGATACCTCCGACTGCTGCTCCCGTGGCGCCCGCCGCCGCCAATGTTGCCGCTGCCTGGGACAAACCCCTGGCAAGGACGGCAGCAGCATCGCGTAAGTCGCCTTCGCATCGTGCAGTCACCAAGCCTCGCGCCACTTGATAAGTTGTCTCGATCACGTCCCATATCGACTTGCCCAAGAAGAGAGCACCGATACCGGTAAGGGCGATGTCGGCAACCCACCCATACGGTGTGAACTGCGAGCCCGCCCAGGTCGAGAAGATGACTGCTGTCGTAGCAATGGCAGCAGGACTGATCAACTCCCTGAGCGCGGCCGCCAGTTCGTGATCTTTGATCTGGCGAGCGGCATCTTCAAAGATGTAGCCGAGCTTTTGCTCGAGTGACCAGTCGGCCACGGAAGCGCTTTCTGCCCCGACGGGCTGCGCCTGCAAACCATGCAGGTCCACGAATCGCGCGGGATCGCCTCCTGCAAAGGCGTAGGAATCGGCTCCACCTGCCAGTCCCAGGGGATCGGGTGACAGGTACGCTGTCGACGTGGGGTCGAAATAGCGCCGGCCGTTGTACAAAAGCCCTGATTCCTGATCCAGGTACTGATGAGAACCACGCAGGTTCGTGACGCGGGCAGGATCGATGCGTTGCGCTCCGTCGAACGCAGCACGCGGCGCGAATTGCTGGTCTGCCACGAGGCTCCAGACGTGATCGCCATCGATGAGCGCCACTGGCTGTTCGTCGAGCCACACGTATTGCTTCGAGACGTTTCCGCGGAAATCGGTTTCCCCAATCAGCTTTCCCTGTTCGTAGATGAAGTACATGGTCCGCACGCCGTCCGCGGCATAGATCGTCTTGCTGACGCGCTGACCGTCGGCATCATAGGCGAAGCTGGCCGCCCGCCGCCCTTGGTTGGACACACTGACAAGCCGCAGACTGCTGTCCCATTCGAAGCGATGACGCCCGTCATCGAGCATCGCGCCGGACGCATCGCGAACTTGTCCATGTAATGGCCACACCGCTGCCGAGGTTGCGATCGGCCTGCCGCGAACTTCAGCAGCACCCGCAAGATTGGTCGCAAGGGATTGCCGCCAGAGCCCGTCGGCGCCAATACTTTGCAGCCGACCCGCTACGTCGAATTCCTTCTCGTACAGCGCCTTTCCGAGGAGCCGGAAGGAGCGATGGTTGAGGGTGTCACTCGGTGAATTGAGTTGAGAAATGAGGGCGCGGCGCGCGCCGTGATCGATCAATTCGATGGACTCGAGCAGGCCGGCATTTCGGGACGGTGAGCGCCTGTAGACGAAGTGCAGAACTTGGCCGCCGGGCAGCCACTTGTCCGTCATGAAGCCTGCCGAGTCGTAGCGATAGCGCGTCGTGAAGGACCTGCCGCCAAGCTCTCGACTGTGCATCAGCAGCCGACCGGTACGATCGTAATGAAAGGTCTCCCGACCACCTGGATAGCGCACTTCGGACGGCTTGCGGTTCGTTCCCATGAGAATGGCCGTTCGGCCCTCCGGCGCCGTCATCTCCATACGCCTTCCGGATGAATCGTATGAGAACTCGATGCGCACTCCGTTTGGAAGGATCTTGGCGGACGGGCGCTCGTCATCACCGTATTCGAATCGGGTCTTTCCGGCCGAAGATGCCGAGTAGCTGGTCAATCGACCAAAATCATCATATTCGTAGCTGCCGAAGTTCTCGCTCGCGCCTTGAAGGCGTACGGCCCTACCCGACGCATCGAACTCGACCGCTGCCTCAGCGTCGGAAGCAACGGAGAAGCGCTCGTCCCGGCTTTGCAATATCTCTCCACGCGCGCCCCTGAACTCCCGCCACAGCAACTCGCCCTCACGGTCTCTGCCGAAGCTGATCCGATCGCCATTGGCGTCCGTAATGGAAGACACGCGGTTGGCAGCATCGTATCGATAGTCCAATCGCTCTCCGTTGGGGCGCGTGACGCGCGTCAGGCGATCCGCTCCATCGTATTCATAATGCTCAACGCGGCCGTCGATATCGATAGAAGCCAATCTGCCCCGCCGGTCATAACCGTAGCGGACGTTGCGGCCGTCGAACATGGAAATCCGCAACGGCCGGGACAACTCATCGTATTCATAGCGTGTGGCCGCATTGCTGCGATCGCGACGTTCCGCAATACGCCCGCGGGAATCGTACCGGATGCGCGTTGTGCCATCAGCGATGAGGCGGCCCTTTCCATCAAATGCATAGTCGATGCGACGCCGGATCGCGCCACTGATGGAGAAGCCAGCTTCGATCCTGGCTATCGGCATACCCGATGCCTGGTTCTTGGCGCCGTAGATGAACTCGATGGAGTGGACTTTCCCTGCGACGACGCTCGGCATCTTTACCATCACCAGCCGCCCATCAGGGTCGTATTCGTACTCCGTCCGCCTCGGCTTTCCGTCAGCACCGCGCTCGGCCCGCGCAATCAATCGGCCCGCGCCATCGTACTCGTAGCGCTGACCGGTGGGCCCACAATGCGCGCACCCGGCACCAGCCACGTGAAGCAACCGATAGCCATCCCCGATCACTGCAAAGGAGTAAAGAGTCTTTTCGCCTCGCGCATTGACCACCTCGGCCATGGCGGGCTTTTCGCGCGTACCGGTTCCCGCTGACCTACCCACTGCGACTGTTTCAATGCCTGCACCGCGCATGGACCAAACGGCGCGACCGCTGTGCTCGTATGCATACGTCGACAGCCGCTGCGCGGTTTGCCAGTCTCCGTCTTCAACGGCATCTTGCGTGGAAATCCCTGTCAATGCATGCGCGTTGCCCGCCTGGAATTCAGGCTCATAATGATAGAGGCGGCGGCTGCGCTGGTCGGGCATCGTGACAGACGCCAGTGCTTTGGATTCGGCATCCCCTGGGAAAGGCGCATAGGCATAGGTATGCAACCCGAGGGGAGATTCGATCGCAGCTATACGGTGGCTGCCTTTCTCATAGCGGATGCTCAGTCGACGCCCCAAAGGGTCGGTCACCGCGAGCAGCTCTCCTTGCAATCCGCGGGTCAACGTCAGGAGTCCTCCTCGGCCATCGTCGATTTCGAGCAGCCGACCCGCGGAATCGAATGACAGCTTCCTGCCGTTCAGCCATGTCCAAACATAACGCGATGCGCCGCCAGATCGAAGCAACCGCAGGCTGCCATTGCGCGGATCCGCACTGGCGCACCGCGCAGGCGTGGATGGATCGCGAAGAAAGGTGATGCGATGGCCATCCGCCTCAGAGATTTGAACGGTGTTTCCCAACGTCACGAGCGCCGTGTCGTACGACAGTCTCCAGCCGATGCCGAACCCACCGTCGCCCCGATCCAACGAGTTGTAATGACGCACGATCTCAATGCCCAATTCACCGGGCAGGGCAGCCATATCGGTTTCGCGCTGATACTTGTTACCCGTGAGAATGTTGATCGGATTTCCAGCACCCTGATCTGTCCCGCTCGTGTTACCCAGACTGGCGGGACCACCACCTCCACAGGTTGCACCAACTGGGCTCGGGCCACAGGTGGGTATTCGCTGCGCAACCGCCGCATTTGCAACCACCAATACCAGTAACGGAATCGAACAAAAAAAGATCGCAGCTTTGCGAGCCGCGTTGGCAGCAGATCGATTGATCATGTGGACTCTTCCCTGAGTTCATGTCGGAAACGTTGGTACAACGCAGCACAGTCGTGTGCCACAATCCGGATCACAGCGAGGGTCGCCGGGCCTGCAGCCTGGAGGACGCCCACTCCCATCGCCCGGCGCAGGAGATTCCGTCCCTGGGTCTTCCTGACCGCCATTTCCCGAATTTCCGGGAGTTCCTCCGCCCGCGGTGCTCCCGGGGCCGGCCGTGCCGGCCACATCGCTGCTGATATGCACGGAAGTACGCTCGAAGGCCTCGCTCGACATACGCACCACGGCGCGGGCGACGATCGGAATCCGTTCCTGCTCCAGCAGCGACACGAGGAACCCGTCGTCGCGCCCAATTCCCAATCGCTTCAACGCGGATACGTAGAACCGCCCCGCCAGCGGAATTTGCTTGGCTATCGGAATGCCGTAAGTCACTCTCAGCGCCAACAGGTTCGCATCCTGCAGTGACTGGCCCGACGCATTCCTGCCGGGGTCGGAGGGACAAGAAGGCCGGTCGCGCGGGCACTGCAAGTTCAAGATGCCAGTGTTGGGAATGACTCGCTTGCCGCCGCCAAATCGAACCGCGAGCTCTGGACTGTAATAGTCATCGAAGCTTCGAGAGGTCGGCGACAAAATCTCGATCCTCGCGGACCCTTGGGCGAAGTCGCTATTCACCGCCGCCAGCTTCTGAGCCAGCTCAGCGTCACTGGTTCCGCCGCCGAAATACGGCACGAGCGATTTGGCCAGTGCGGCAAACATGGCTTCGGGCTGGGCATGTTCGAGGCTGCCCGCACGAGCGGCCTGAAAAGCCGCATAGTTCAGGTTGCTCTTGGCATGAAAGGCGAGTGCTGCCTGCGCCGCCGCAAGGAACAACATGAGCATCACCGGTACGGCGATGGTGAATTCCACGATCGAGGCGCCGCGCTGCACGCAGCGGTTGCCGCGCCGCTCAGCCGCCGTGCGCATCACGCGCAGCTTCCTTCAGAACCAGCGTATCACCGGTCCGGAATCGCAGGCGCCCGGCCTCGCCAGCATTGAGTTCCAGAACACTGCTGGCGCTTCGATGCGCCGAAAGGCGCCACGGATGCAGGCAGTCCACCACCTTGATAACAGCATGCCGGCCATCGAGAAACACCACATCGATGGGTCGCTGCATCCACGCCGTGTGTATGCACCAACAGGGCTTGAGGTGCAGCGCAACGAATCGGGGCAAGGGTGGCTTGCGGATCAATCCACGCGCTCGGCTTAGCAGGGAACGCGCGGTGTACACCTCGACGACATGATGATTCATAGTCCCATCCTTAGGAATTTGATTGCGATTGGAAACCCCAGCACGATGAACGTGCAGGGGAAGATGAATGCGATCAGCGGCAGCAGCATCTTGACCGGTGCCTCCATGGCCAGCTTTTCTGCTCGCGAAAACCGCTCCGTGCGGCGTTGCTCCGCCTGCGCGCGCAATACCGGTCCGAGGTCGATGCCCAGTGATTCTGATTGCACCAGCGCCGCCACGAGGCTGGCTACGGCAGGCTCGCTCGCCCTGATGGACATATCCCGAAGGGCGGTCACGCGTGTTTTGCCGGCCCTGCGATCACGAAGTACACGCTCCAATTCATCGCGGAGAGGTCCCGGCGGGCTTTTCGCCACCGCATGCGCCATCGCACTCTGCAAGGTCAAGCCTGCTTCGACGCATAGGGTGATGAGGTCCAGCACATATGGGAGGGCAGTATGAATATCCCGGCGGCGGCGCTTGATGCGATCCGTCAGCCACAGAAGCGGCAGCACCGCCGCGCAGATCAGCGTTCCCGCAAACCAAAATGCCGCATTCAGGCGCCAGCTCGCGGCGGCGAAGGCGATCAGGCCGGCCAGCAATACTGACTGGAGGGTAGCTCCCGCCAGGAATTGCGAGGGCGTAACGGCGTAGTGGAGCCCTGCGTGCATGAGGCGACGCTCCAGGCCCTGATGCCAGGCCGCGGGAATGAGCGGGAGAAGCGCCGCCGCCAACACCCGGATGGGTATCCAAAGACAGATGAATGCAAGCGGAGGACGATCCTTGTATTGGCGATCTTCGGGGGGAAGCTCGACGACGGTTTTGGCGCTGAGCGCACCAATCAACGCGGCACTGGTCCCCGCAGAAGCGGCCGCCGCAAGCGCCATCCAACCATAGAAGTTCGTGATGATCATACGTCGATCATCACGATGCGGCGGATCACGTACACCCCCAGCGCTTCGAGAATGACGATCACCGCCAGGGCGGCCATGCCCGCGCGGGTGACGAACAGGAGGGACATCTCTGCAGGCTCCATGCGCAGCAGGATCACTGCGAGTAGCACGGGCAACGCGCCTACTATCAATGCCTGGAGCTTGCCCTGTGAGGTCAAGGCCCGGATCTTGGACTCGATTGCGAGTTGACTGCGCAATGTTGCCGCAGCCCGTTCCAGTGCTTCGGCAAGTCCTCCCCCGGAATCATGTGCAATCCGCATGGCGGCTACCGCCAGCGAGACGCTGGGCACGGAGGCGCGCAACGAGAAGCCCTCGAGTGCAGCATCCAGCGACACACCAAGGCGCTGTTCCCGCAATACCAGTCCTATCTCCTGAGAGACGGGAGCCGGCAATTCAGGGCCGATCTGGTGCATTGCGGTGCTCAGCGAGCATCCGGCGCGAAGCGCCCCCGACAACATCAGGAGAGCATCGGGGAACTGCTCCTGAAGCATGCGGCGCCTGCGCCGGCGAAGCAGTCGGATCACCACCGCCGGCAAAGCCGCGGCGCCCGCGCCCGACAGCAGGGCTGCCGCTGGGCTGTGGGTGGCCATCAACGTGGCCAATACCACCGCCACGCAGAAGATGGCTGCCGATACCCAGAGCAGATGTGGGTCGAGAAATAGAAACAGTTCGAGCATCGACAGCCGAACCCGCTCCGTAGCCTGTTCACGATGCCGGGCCAACGCCTTCACCCCGACTTCAATTGAGAAGGACACGAGCAACATCACCGCGGTGGCCGACAATGCCACCAAGACGAAGGGAGAGTCGTTCATGGGGACTGCCTGTGGAAGCCGTCGAGCGAAACTGTCTCGTCATGCTGGCGCAACGATTCATAGAACGCTGGGATGCAATCACAACCGGTAAAGCGCCCCTGCACGGGTCCGGTGTCGCGACGCCCCGCTCTTTCAAACCTGAAAATCTCCTGGACTTGTATTCGGCCGCCTTCGATGCCGCAGATCTCCGTGATGCTGGTGATCTTGCGCGAGCCGCACGCGAATCTGGTTTGTTGCACAATGATGTCCACAGCAGAGGCGATCTGGTCGCGGATGGCGGTCAACGGCAGGGAATCTCCCGACATCAGCACCAGCGTTTCCAGGCGATTGAGCGCATCACGCGGCGAATTCGCGTGCAGGGTGGTCAACGACCCCTCGTGGCCGGTATTCATGGCCTGCAGCATGTCCAGCGCCTCGCCGCCGCGGCACTCCCCCACCACGATCCGATCGGGGCGCATGCGCAAAGCGTTGCGCACCAGGTCCCGGATGCTGACGAAGCCGCGTCCTTCGGCGTTTGCGGGGCGAGCTTCCAAGGAGACCAGATTGGGGTGGTGCAGCTGTAGCTCCGCCGCATCTTCGATGGTCACCACGCGCTCGCTTGGCGGAATGCATGCGGACAACACGTTCAAGAAAGTTGTCTTGCCGGATCCGGTTCCTCCTGACACCACGATGTTCTGGCGGTGCGCCACGGCGCGCTCGAGAAAGCGTGCCATCGACGAAGACAGGCTCCCAAGTTCGATGAGGTCACCCGTGCTCAGTCGCCGGCGCGAGAACTTACGGATCGTCAGGCTCGGCCCCTTGAGTGCAAGCGGCGGGATCACGGCATTGACCCGCGATCCATCCTGCAGCCGCGCATCCACCATCGGCGAGGATTCGTCGATCCGACGACCCAACGGGGCGACGATTCTCTCGATGATGCCGCGCACGGCACGGTCGCTGGAAAATGAGCTCTTTTCCCGCTGAATCAGCCCCCCTCGCTCCACGAATATCTCATCGTGGCGATTGACCATGATCTCCGACACGGTGTCGTCACGAAGCAGGTCCTCCAGCGGCCCGAGGCCGATCGCCTCGTCCAGAACAGACTGGATCAAGAGTTGCGCATCGATCGTGTTGGGCAGGTCGCTCAAGTCTGCGACGATCTCGCGCACCAGTCGTCCCGTCTCGGTGCGCAATTCCGAATCGCTCATGCGTGTGAGGTCACGTCGCCGCAGGTCGATGGTCTGCAGCAAAGTCTCGTGGACACGGGTGCGCCACTGAGCAGCTTCAGCGAGCATGGGACTGCTCCGACGATGGCGGCGTTGTTCGCCCCATTTTTTGCAGGGCGCGACCCCGAAGTTCCTCACTGCTCTGAAGCAACTGCGGATCCGCCGCCTCAACCGTTCGTGCCGTCACCAGAATGACCAACTCGGTTGCCCGTCGCTGGGTTCGACGACCTTTGAACAAGTGCCCCAGGATGGGAATCCGCGCGGCACCCGGTACGCGGTCGTTCGTCGTGGATTCGTTGCGCTGCAGGAGACCGGCAATCACCATGGTCTGGCCAGACTTGACGTTGAACCAGGTTTCCGCCTCGCGGGAGCGCAGCCCGGGGACACCCGAGAGCGGATTGAGGCTGGCGTCTGGCTCACTGACCATGGCCCGAACCGAGGAAACGATGGAACCGGATTCCATCGCCACCGGCGTGACATCCACTTCTACTCCGAATTTCTTGAATGTCACCTGTGCAGACCCATCCTGGTTGATGGCCTGGTAAGGAATCTCGCCTCCAACGAGGAAGCTGGCCTTCTTGCCGCTACGTGCGGAGAGCTGCGGATCGGCGAGCACGACCGCATCCCCTTCGGTTTCGAGCAGGCTGATGGTGGACCCGATAGAGCTCGCCACACCGATCCGTCCCTTGAATGGCTCGACCTGAGGCCCTGGCAGCGTCGGCTCCCAACGGATTCCAAGGTCACGCGTTCGATTGCGGGCGATTTCCACGACCCGGACATCGACGAGGACCATCTTTTCCCAGGCCCGGTCTTTCTGAAACGCGGCGAGATTGACGACCTGCGGATAATGCTTCTCGAGCGTCCCGAGCTTGAACAATTGCGACTCGCTCAAATCGGTACCATCGACGATGACCTTATCGCCGAGCACACGCACACTCACGTTTGGCATCTGGCCGAGGAAGCCGCTGATTTCCCGAGCCAGGTGCTGCATGTCGACAGGCACGACGCGGATACTCCAGCGCTCGGCTTTACCGTTGGCATCCAACATGCTCAGTGAAGTGTGTCCAGGTGAACGAGCCACCAGCACCACATCGCCGGTGGCGAGCACGGAAGCGGTAAGGATATTGCTGCGTCCCACAATCACGCGCTGCACCGTCGGCCGGGGCATGACGCTGGTTTCGCCGACAAAGAGCTCGAGCTCTCCAGCCGGTGAGGGCGTCGGCGCTTCATCACCCTGCGCAGGCGAATGGACGGCCCAAAGTAACAATACGAGCATCACGCGCTTCATGGCATCACCCGCAGCGATGCGCCGACGTTGGCTACCACTGCCAGCTTGTCGGCGTAGATCACCTGCACCCCGCCCGTTCGCGCGTTTGCTGCCGCCGCGGCCGGTGCCAGCCCGAGAATGGCTTGCGCATCCGCCGTCTGGGCGGGCGTCTCGTCTTCGTCATCAGCGGTGCGCAGAACTGCGGTGAGCCGGCCCAGTTCGCGCGCAGCAAAGATGCGGCGCGCGTCCTCCGGTGTCACATCCAGCGTGATGGTGTTATAGGCGCGCACCTCGATCGCTGAATCCGTCGGTGCGCGGGTGTCCGTTTTCATGCCGGTCGCCAAAACTGCCGCGCGTTGCAGGAGCGGCATGAGCGTGGTTCGGGTACTTCTCTTGATCGATACCAGCAGGTCGATCCGGTCACCGGGCTTCACGAGACCTGCGACTGAACTGATGTCGTCCACCGGAACCGCGACGGCGCGCCGCCCGGGCTCCAATCGATCGGACAGGGCGCGAGGTCCCTGCGAAGCGAGCTGCGCCCATAGGATGGGTTGGCCGCGGCGCGCGGGAACTTCCAGTGCTGCATTGTCGAAGCGCGGAAGCTGGTCAGGCGTGAGCGCATCGGCGTAGGACCATTCCTTGGGGATGGCGCGGACCGACACGGTCTCGGGGTTCAGCCGTGCGCCTCGCGGAAGATCCTGATTGGCAACGACCTGCTTGACGAAATCATGGTGCGCGGCGGCAGCCTCGATGGCGCTGACGCGCTCACGGATGTAGTAATGGACACCTGCTCCCGCGGACAAGCCGAATACGGCAGCAGAGCCCAACACAATCCAGCGTGGCGATATCTTCACGTAATTTCCTTCCTTGGATTTTGATGAACTAAGCGATTGACAGAGCGGCTGAGAAGCGCGCGAATCCTTCGCGCACGGCATCCGCGATCCACGTGAACAGCGATGCGCCATTTCCACCAAGCCAGACGAGGGAAAGAACGACCAGGCAACCGATCAGGTATTCCGTGGTGGCCTGGCCGTTGAGCGCCATCCGCCTTGTCATGGCGCGCTCCCACTGAGCACGGCAGAGATCCAGGTCTGTGCTGCACCCCGGGTCAACACCACTTCGACGCGGCGTCCGCCACCGGTAAAGCTCAGCAACTCAGATGGGTGCTGCAAGTGCCCGAGGCCGCGGCGCTCGATGAGTTGTAACCCCTTGGCCGAGAGTTCGCGTTCGTAGAATCCGGCTACCGATCTCAAACCCAGCGCACTCCGAGCAACCAGCGTCTGTGCTTGCCCGGCACCGCGCGCGCCGCCGACGATGCTCAGGATGCGCGCGTCCGGTGGCAGGGGAATGGGCATCTCACGTTGCGAAGGCATGGTGGGTAGCGGGAAACCTTCTCCCGCGGAAAGGCGCGCTTCGCTGACCCGCGCCCTCGTGCGGCCTTCGCCGACCGAGAGCAATTCGACTGTGGTAAATCCGCCCGCAGTGGGTGCTGCAAGGATGAATCCCCGGTTTCGGGATAGTTCCACGTGTCGTTCGCCGAGAAGATGTCGATAGAATTCCTGCGCCTCCGCCAGCTCGAGGTTCAACGTCCATTCTCGTACCCGCGTCGGTATCGCGTTGACCGTCATTTCCTCGTCCATGGCACTTGGCTGCGAGCCGGCCGGCACCGGATCGAAGATTCCCGTCGACAGCGCGCCGACGAGCATGGCTACCGCGAGCGTCATGGCGAGCACCCTCCGGATAGCCGGTCACAGGGCACCACTTCCCAGTCCCGTAGTCCGGGATGCAGCGGATCGTCAGTCAACAGCCTGGGGAACTGACCCGCGAACTCGAGCAATGTGTCGATCTGCTCGCTGGGATACACGCTCGGCCCGGAATGCTCGATCTTTCTCTTGATGTCGGCGGTCCCGAGCGCACCCCAGTCATCGACCAGCAAGCCGGTCTGGCGCTGAATGATCGGCATTCCCGCGGGTCGAATGGAGACGGCGCCGGTGATCAGGTTGCGGCCACGCAAGTCGAACGCGTCACTCCACCAATGACGTGCGGCGGGAAACACATCGCGTGTGGCGGCGCGCGTCGCGACCGACACGGCGGCCGCCGGGTCGGGCAGCAACGCATCGCCGCGATGATCCACCCACAGAGGATTTCGCTCCTCATCGGAGCTACCCGCCCTTTCTCCGGTCCTGATCGGCGCGTCGCTGCGGTTGAAGAAGCGGCGGGCGACATCGGCGGCGATTTGGTCATCCAGCAGCCGGCCATTGAGCGGATCATGCGCCACAGACTCGAACGCTACGTAGCGGCTCGCCACCTGCGCCGTTTGGGCCATATCCAGGAACCTGCCCAGCAACGGAATCAGCAGGAATAGGGGCAAGAACGCCAGGAGGCAGACGCAAAATTCAGCAAGCGCCTGGCCGGACTGGCCCCAATGTCTCTTCTTTCTCATGGCGCCGACACCCCCGATTGCCGGCTCGCGACGAAGGCGTGGTCCGCCCTCAAGGGTGGCACCAATCGGACGTGCCAATACGGAGCGTAGGCGCTACCCGTCTCTTGCCTGCCATCGGCGCGAGCATCGGGGCGTTCGAAGAACACTTCTGCACGCGACAGCGCCGCCAGATTTCCGCCCGGTGGTGAATCGTCGAACACTGCCAGGCGCCCCCCGGGGGCTGATGGAAGGCGAGCAGCGGCGGATGGTTTTGAAGCCATCACCGAAATTCCACTGCGTGGGTCGACGGAACGTGGATCCTGCAGGTCATAGATCGACGGCAGCCCGGTGAACAGCCCGGGCAACACATAATTTGCAGACCCGGATTCGCTGATCGGCGAATCTCCCACCCTGGCGAACCCAACCGCCAGGGTTTCGCGCGTGCTGCCGCTGAACAGCCCTCCGCTGGAGCGGTACTGCAGCAGGTCGGTCGACTGCCAATGGTCGACATCTGCCAACGTCGTGCCACCGGTGCGCTCAAATCGCTTCGACCCGAATAGCCCCAACAGATTGCGCAGCGTCCACTGCCGCTCCCGGGTGAACGCATCTCGTGAGCGCAGCACCACGTCCGCCAGCCGTCCACGTTCGTTGCCGTCGTATAGAGTCACGAAGCGGTCGAAACCGTGCGTGACCGGCACGATATCCACGGAAACCTGAGGATCGGTGATTCGTGCCGCTTCGCGCGCCAGGCGCAATTGGGGCGCATCCACGCCGAATTCCGCGCCTCGCAACGAATTGCGCACAGCGGACTCCGACAGTTGCAGCCCCTGGCTGGCAAGATCGGCAGCGGTGACGATCGCGCCAGCAGCATAGTTGACGTACTGAGCAATCTCCCGCGGATCGACTCCGCCGTAAACGGTGGCGTAGGCTTCACCCACGAGTGTGGCCTGCAGTTGGCCCCAGCGCAGCAAGTCATCCGGCGGAATCAGGTCCCCAAGGCGTTCCGTGGCGTGATCGAGATTGATCCACAAATCGGCAAAGTAGTTGGTCCATGACGCCAGCGATAACGCCTGCGCCAACGCCACCTGGTTGGCGATGATGGCTCGATTGGCGTAGGCGCTGAAGTTCAGTGCACGTGCCTCTACAGTTGCAGCGCTGTACGCCGCCGCGTCGGCGGCATTGGTGATGCGAATTTTCTCGTCCACCAAATGCCCGCTCGACACGGCGTAGTAGTACAGCAGCGAGGCGATGAACAGACAGATGACCGCCAAAGGCAGGATCTGCCCATGCTGCCGCGAACGCATGATCAGCGGCCGGCGTTGCCGGTGTAGTTCGAAAGGTTACGCTTGGTGTTGGCGTCCGCTTCCGCGGAAGTGGCCGCTGCCTGCGCATTGGCTTGCGCGGCGGCGCCACTACCGCCTGCCAATTCCTGCGCGATGGCCGCGGTCTGATCGCGAACTGTGTTGCCAAAGAACTGGTAGACGGCGATGGCCGCAATGGCGATGAGCGCGACGATGATGACATACTCGGTCATTCCCTGACCGGCTTGCTTCGAAACAGCGTGATGACGATTCATAAGCCCTCCTTGGCTCTGAGATCGGTGATGGGAAGCGCAGGATGCCTCCCACCATCACGCATGCCAATCCTAGAATCTCACGGAAACCTCCATATTCGCACGCGGTTACCTAGGTAGCGCCCGTCTGCATCTGCACCACCGGCGACACATCCTTATCCGACACCAGCACCGTCATGAGATTGGTCACGAGCTGCGCCCGCTGTGAATCATTGAGCTGCGCCACCTTCCCCGCCTGCAGCTCATCAATCGCAAGCTGCACCAGCCCCACCGTACCCTCCACGATGATGCGTCGCGCCGCCAGCACCGCCTGCGCCTGCTGACGCCGCAGCATCACCCCGGCAATCTCATGCGCATACGCCAGGTGCGCCAGGCGCGCATCGAGGATCTCCACGCCCGCAATCGACACATGCTCGCCGATGGTCTCCTTCAGCTCCTTGCTCACGGCTTCGACGTTTCCGCGCAAGGATTTGACCTTGTCGTCCGCATCATAAGGATGCGTGCCCGCTACCTGCCGTAGCGCAGACTCGGCCTGCTGCGCGATGAAGCCCGTGTAGTTTTCCACGGAGAACACGGCGCGCGCGGTGTCCTGCACCGCCCACACCACCACCGCCGCCACCTCGATGGGGTTGCCGGCGAAGTCGTTCACCTTGATGGTGGGCGTGGTCATGTTCACCACGCGCAAGGAGATGCGGTGGCGCGTGCACAACGGGTTGAACCACCAGAAGCCATCGCGGCGGATGGTGCCCGCATACTTGCCGAAGAACGTGAGCACCAGCGCCTGCTTGGGCTCCAGCACCGTCATGCCCCGCGCCATCAGGATGAAGGTGAGCACGGCCGCGGCGATGGCGAAGAACGGCGGCGGCGCGAATTCCACCACGATTGCGTGCCAGATCATCCAGGCGATGCCGGCCAGGATGCCGAGGCCAAGGACCAAGGCGATGACACCGGGAATGTACGTGGCGTCGCGTTCATCGATGTCATCGTCCGCGCGGGTATTCACGCCCATGTCCTCGCCTCCAATTGTCAAAGATTGTGAATTATCCCCCGATCCCCTGGAACACTCCAATGGGCTGCCGTAACGTCATCGCCAGTGTGCCGCTTCACGCGGCACCTTGCCTTGCCGTCGGCAAACCATGGACCACAGCTTCTTCACCGACCCTTCGATATTCGATCTCATCCCCGAGCCCGAGGAGAGCGGTCTGATCCCCTGCCGTGGCGGAGCGGTGTGGTACCGGATCAACGGGCGCGAGCATTTCTGCCGCGGCAAGACGCCGTTGATCTGCATCCATTCCGGACCGGGCGCCACGCATCATTATTTGCTGCCCCTCACCCTGCTTGCCGACAGCCGTCCCGTGATCCTGTACGACCAGCTCGACTGCGGCCAGTCGGAGCGGCCCGGCCGCGGCGAGAACTGGAAGACCGAACGCTTCGTGATGGAGATCGACGCGATCCGTAATCGCCTGGGGTTATCCGAGCTGGCGCTCTACGGCCACGGGCGCGGCGCCACCTGGGCCGCCATCTATGCCCTGCGGCAACCGCCGGGGTTGCGCGCCTTGATCCTCGCCAGCCCTTTCCTCTCCGGCCCGCTGTACCGTCGCGAGGCCATGCGCTTGAAGGAGGCATTGCCCGCGGCGGTGCGCGACACCTTGAGCGCGCACGAGCGCAACGGCACCACGGAATCCTACGACTACCAGGATGCCTTTCACTTCTGGGCCGAAAGGCATGTGTGCCGCCGGCAACCCTGGCCCGCCTGCCTGCAACGCACGATGGATTTGTTCACCCGCGATGCCTATACGCAGATGTGGGGACCCTCGGAGCCCACCTGCACCGGCACGCTGGCCGAGCTTGACCTGCTGTGGCGGTTGCCGGACATCCGCACGCCCACCTGGTATGTGTGTGGCGAGCATGACCACATGACACCCGAGATCGTCTCCGACTTCGCCGACCGCACGCCACGCAGCCGCATCGATGTGCTCGCCGATGCGTCGCACACGCCCCACCTGGAGGATCCCCGGCTGTTCATGATCCTGGCCGGAGATTTCCTCGACCGCGCCACCGGCAACGGACCCGCCTGCGCGGAATGAAGCGCCTCAGGTCAGCTTGGGCCGCCGCTTCGCCACCTGCGTGGCCTGCTCGAACGCGAACGCCGCTTCCAGCAGGCGCCGGTCCGCGCGGAGCGGCGCCACCAACTGGATGCCCACCGGCAATCCGCCCGGCGTGAAGCCCGCCGGCATCGACACGGCCGGCTGCCAGGTGGCGGTGATCAGCCACGCGGATTTCATCCACTCGATGTAATGCGTCATGGGCGCGCCGTTGACGCTCTTCGGCCAGGTCCAGCTGGCATCGAAGGCCGCCACCTGGTTCACCGGGCAGGCGATGAGATCGTAGCGCTCGTGGAACACGCGCATGCGCTCGAGCAGTTTGCCGTGCTCCACGTATACGCGCGCCAGGTCATCGGCCGTGATCTTCGAGCCCGCTTCAATCTCACCGATGGCCTCGGGCTTGAGCTCATCGCGATGTTTGGCCAGCAGGTCGCGCATGCCCACGTAGGTGCGCCAGCGGCGCAAGGTGAGGAACACATCCTCCGCACCGCTGAAATCCGGCACCGCCTCCTCCACATGCCAGCCGAGCTTTTCGAACACGCCGCGTTGCGCATCGATGACCGCACGCACCTCGGGTTCCACCGGCAGGCCGCCGAGATCGGGCGCGAACGCGACACGCAACCCTTTCAATTCGCGCGCCAGCGGTGCGCGGAAGGAGGACGGATCGCTGGGATAGCTCAATGGCGCACGCGCATCGGCGCCTGCGATCACCGAGAGCATGAGACCCACGTCCGTCACGCTGCGTCCCAGCGGACCCTTCACGCCAAAGCCCGCCAACGGCATGGCATCCGGCGCATCCGGCACCAATCCCACGCTCGGCCGGTAGCCGACGATGTTGTTGAAGTGGCCGGGGTTGCGCAGCGAGCCGCCGAGGTCACTGCCATCGGCGAGGGGCAGCATGCCGCTGGCCAGTCCTGCGCCCGCGCCGCCGCTGGAACCACCCGCACTGCGGGAGAGGTCGTACGGGTTGTGGGTGGTGCCGTACACCTTATTATAGGAATGCGAGCCCATGCCGAACTCGGGCACATTGGTCTTGGCGATGGGCACCACGCCCGCGGCCTTGAGCCGCTGCACCAGCAGCGTATCGAAGTTGGGGCGGTAGTCCTTGAAGATGGGCGAGCCTTCGCTGCACACGAAGCCCTGCGCCTCTTCCAGGTCCTTGAAGGCCCAGGGCAGCCCGCCGAGCAGGAACGGCCGGTTGCCCTTGGCGAGCTGCTCGTCGAACGCCGCCGCCCGCGCCAGGCATTCCTCATCGGGCAGCTTCGCCACCAGCGCGTTCACCTTGCCGTTCACCTCGCCGATGCGCTTCAGGTGCGCCTGCATCAACTCCTTGGCCGAGAGCTTGCGGGCGGTGATGAGCTTCACCAGCTCATGGGCGTCCGCGTAGCAAAGGTCGGTGGGCGTGGGGAGCGAGGCGGCGCGGGCGCGCCGCTTGGGCGCAGCCGCCAGGGCCACGGTGCTGGCGAGGAAGGTCCGGCGTTTCATGGTCATGTTGTTGTCCTGTAAGGGTGAACGCGCGGCGCTAGTGTAGCGGCTTTGGGCGCCCCGCGGCCGCCTCGCGCCCGGCCGATACCAAATTGATTGTCGCCGGCCAATCCATAGATAATCTCTATGAGTATGCTGAACCTCAAAGACCTCAAGTACCTGGTGACCATCGCCGACACCGGCCACTTCGGCAAGGCGGCCGAGCGTTGCTTCGTCAGCCAGCCCACCCTGTCCGCGCAATTGAAGAAGCTGGAGCAGACCCTGGGCGTGCAGCTGGTGGAGCGCCAGCCCAACAACGTGAAGCTCACCGAGATCGGCCGCGAGGTGGCCGAGCGCAGCCGGCGCATGCTGGCGCAGAGCGAGGAGATCGTCGCCATCGCCCGCGCCAATGCGGACCCGCTGGCCGCGCGGCTCAAGATGGCGCTGATCCCCACCATCGGGCCCTACCTGCTGCCGCGCATCACGCAGAAGATCCGCAAGGCACTGCCGAAATTGAAGCTGATGCTGTACGAACACCAGACCGAGAACCTGCTCGAGCGGCTGCAGGCGGGCGACATCGATCTCGGCATCCTGGCGTTGCCGGTGCCGGATGAGCACGTGCACACGCGCGTGCTGTACGAGGAGACCTTCGTGCTGGCGGTGCCGGACGGCCATGCGCTCGCCAAGAAATCCCGCGTGAAGGTCGCGGACCTCGACCAGCAGACCGTGCTGCTGCTGGAGGACGGCCATTGCCTGCGCGACCAGGCGCTGGAGGTGTGTCAGCGCGTGGACATCCGCGAGGCGGAGAACTTCCGCGCCACCAGCCTCGAGACCCTGCGGCAGATGGTGGTGGCGGGCCTGGGTGTGACGCTACTGCCATCGCTGGCGGTGGAACCGCCGTTCGGCGCACAACGGGGCATGAGCATCATCCCGTTCGCATCGCCCCAACCCAAGCGCACCGTGGGAGCCATCTGGCGCAAATCGACGACAAATGCCGCGGCCATCGAGGCCGTGTGTAATGTCATCGAGAAAAATCTTCGATGACCCGCACGCCGAACCCCACGCATTGGGCCTTCCAGGCCGATGATGCCGCGATCCTGCGCGCGCTCGAGACCGGCGCGCAGGCGGATTCGCTGCGCGAGTTCTTCGGGCTGGATGCCTACACCGACCTCACCGCCCTGGCCGAACAGGCCGCGGTGGTGCGCGCGCAGCGTCAAGCAGCCAAGCGCGCCAAGCCCGCGCCGCAAGTGCTCATCCTGCCCGGCATCATGGGCTCGAAGATCGGCCGGCCGCGCAGCAAGGGCCGGCGCGGCAGCGTGTTGTGGATCGACCCGCTGCGCATCGCGGCCGGGCAATTGACGCAGCTCACCCTGCCGCGCGGCAAATCCCTGGCGCCGCTCGGGGTCATGCTGTTCACCTACGCCAAGCTCAAGCTCACGCTGGAGATCGGCGGCTGCGAGGCGCGCTTTCACGCCTACGACTGGCGCCTGGACCTGAACGAGCTCGGCGCGCAGCTGGCCGCGCGCATCGAGCGCGAGGACACGCCGCTGATACTGGTGGGCCACAGCATGGGGGGCCTGGTGGCGCGTGCCGCCACCGCGCTGCTGCCGAAGCGCCTGGTGAAGCGCGTGATCCTGGTGGGCACGCCCAATGGCGGCACCTACGCGCCGGTACAGGCGCTGTGCGGCACCTATCCGGCCGTGCGCAAGATCGCCGTGCTGGACTTGAAGCACAGCGCCGAGCAATTGGCGAAGCAGGTGTTCAGCAGCTTCCCGGGCCTGTACCAACTGCTGCCACCGCGCGATCGCCACGCCGCCGTGGACGTCTACGACCCGCGCGTGTGGCCCAGGGCCACCTCTCATCCGGACGCCAAGCTCCTGGCGCGAGCCGAACACGCGCGCGACCCGCTCGCCCCGCCCGATGAGCGCTTCCGGCAGATCATCGGCGTGGCGCAGGAGACCATCGTCGGCATCCGCAAGGCCGAGGGCGGCTTCGGCTATGAGCTGTCGACTGCCGGCGATGGCACCGTGCCGATCGCGTCCGCGCGCCTGCCGGGCGTGCCGGCGCACTACGTCACCGAAATCCACGGAAGCCTCACCAACAACTCCCAGGTCATCCACTGCATCCACGAATTGATCCGCCGCGGCCACAGCGAGCGCCTGCCCACGCGCTGGAACAAGCGCGCACTCAAGCGCCGCCTGCTCACCGACAAGGAGCTGCGCCAGCAGTTCGAGGCGGACATCGATTGGCGCAAGCTGGACTCGGCCGCGCGCGAGCGCCTGATGCTGCAGTTCAGCGGCAATGGCACCGCCAAGTTTCAGCCCAAGCCGCGCCGCAAGTTGGAACTGCGCATCGCCTACGGCAACATCGCGGACGCCGATGGCGGCGCGCTGGTGCTGGGCATCTATCGCAATGTGACGCCGGGCGGCGCCGCCATGGCGGTGGACGAGCGCCTGAACGGCGCGGTGCGCGAGTTCACGGCGCGGCGCATGTTCTCGGGCGAAACCGGCCAGATCTTCACCGTGCCCGCAGGCACGCGGCGGCTGCGCGCCAAGACCGTGCTGTTCGCCGGCATGGGCGACTTCGACCAGTTCAATGCCGATACGCAGGTGTTCGTCAGCGAGAACGTGGTGCGGACCCTGGCGCACACGCAGGTAAGCGATTTCACCACCGTGCTGTTCGGCACCGGATCGGGCATCCCGATGGCCGACGCGGTGGCCAACCAGCTGCGCGGCTACCTTCGCGCAATGGCGGCTGCCGATCCCGGCTATGAACTCAAGCGCATCACCTTCTGCGTGTACGACCATGCCCGTCTGAAGCAATTGCGCGCGGCACTGCGCGGCCTGAAGGATGGCGATGTGCTCGCGGGAGTGGATGCGACCATCACCGAAACCCGCCTCGCCTCGCGGCCGCAACCCGCACCGGCACGCACCGCGGCCGCCCCCGCGGTTGCCCCCGCCCCGCCCACGGCCTACCTCATCGTGTCGCAGGAGGCGGGCGAGCAGCGCGGTGAATGGTGCGTGCGCGCCTCGCTCCTCTCCGCTGGAGCGCGCGCCGCCGTGCTCAGCAGCCGCCGCAACCTCAAGCGCGAGGCCGTGGATGAATTGCTCGACGACCTGCACGGCGGGGATTTCAGCGAGCGCTATCTCAAGAACTACGGCGAGCGGCTCGGCCGCCTGCTGCTGCACGCGGACATGCGCGATGCGCTGCTGCAGGCGCGCGGCAGTCACCTCGCCATCGTGCACGATGCGGAATTGTCGCGGCTGCCGTGGGAGACGTTGTCGATCGACACCTGGACGCCTGCGCTCACCGCCGGCGTGTCGCGCCGCTATGCGGCGGAAAACCTCGCCGTGGCGCGTTGGAGCGAATCGCGGCGCCTGGGCGACACGCTGGACGTGCTGCTGGTGGCCAACCCCACGCAGGACCTGCCCGGCGCGCAGGCCGAAGCACAGCGCCTGATCCAGGTGTTCGCGGGACACGAGAACATCCGCCTGCACGTGGTGCAGGGTGCGCAGGCCACGCGCGCACGCCTGATCAACGATTTCCGCTCCGGCGCCTACGACGTGCTGCACTACGCCGGCCACGCGCACTTCGATCCCAACCAGCCCGGCCACAGCGGCATCTTCTGCGCGGGCGGGGAGATCTTGAGCGGCGCGGACCTGGCGCGGCTGGAGAGCCTGCCGGCGCTGGTATTCTTCAATGCCTGCGAAAGCGGCCGTCTGCGGGGCGCGGCGCCGCATCGGCATGGGCATTTGCGCCGCTCGCTGGCCGTGACGGACGGCCTGGCCGAGGCCTTCCTGCGCGGCGGCGTGGCCAATTACCTGGGCACGTACTGGCCCGTGGGCGATGAAGCGGCGCTGGCCTTCTCTTCGGTGCTGTACGCGGGCATCGTCGCCGGCGACCCGCTGGGCGTGGCGGTGAACCGCGCCCGCTCCGCGGTGCGCCGCGCGCATTCCTGCGATTGGGCGGACTACATGCATTACGGTAATCACGAATTCGCGATCAAGGGGGCTTGAGACTCATGCGGTTGATCCATCGGATAGTGTGCGGGTCGGTGGTGATGGCTTGTGCGGCGGGGGCCGCGGCGGCGGGGCTTTCCTCCACGGAGAGCCGCGTGGTGGCAGCGGCCGAGGCCGGCGGTCCGGCGAGCGTGGCGCTGCTGGAGAAGCTGGTGAACATCAACTCCGGGACCTTCAACCCGGAGGGTGTGAAGAAGGTGGGCCAGGAGCTGGAGCGCGAGTTCAAGCGCATGGGGTTCGAGGTGACCTGGCTGAGCCAGGACGAGGTCAAGCGCGCCCCCTCGCTCCTCGCGACGCACAAGGGCAAGCGCGGCGGCAAGCGCGTGCTGCTCATCGGCCACATGGATACGGTGTTCGAGCCCACACATCCCTTCCAGGCCTTCACCCGCCAAGGCGACATGGCCGCGGGTCCCGGCGTGAACGACATGAAGGGAGGCCTGGTGGTGATCGTCGGCGCGCTCTCGGCACTGCACCAGGCCGGCGCGCTCAGGGATACTAACGTCAGCGTATTCCTCACCGGTGATGAAGAGGCGGCGGGTGATCCGGTGGAGAAGGCCCGCGCCGATCTGGTGGCCGCCGCCAAGAACGCCGATGCGGCCCTGTCCTTCGAGGGCTTGGTGGACGTGGATGGCGTCGAGTACGCCACCACCGCACGCCGCGGCGCGGCCGAGTGGAAACTGTACGTGAAGGCCACGGCAGCACACTCCGGCAGCATCTTCAACAGCACCACCGGCGATGGCGCCGCGTACGAACTGGCGCGGATCCTCTCGCAGTTCCATGACACGCTGCGCGAGCCCAACATGACCTACAGCACGGGCCTGGTACTCGCCGGTGCGCGCATCAACGTGCAACCCAATGGCGATGCCAGCGTGTTCGGCAAGGACAACATCGTGCCGCCGGAAGGCTTCGCCAAGGGCGACCTGCGCGCGCTGACCCAGGAGCAGGTCACACGCGTGCACGAGAAGATGCTCGCCATCGTCAAGGCCAGCCTGCCCGGAACGCAATCGACGCTCGAGTTCGCGAACAACTACCCGCCGATGTCCCCCACGCCCGGCAATGCGGCGCTGCTCGAGGCCTTGAACGAGGTGAACGCGCGACTGAATGTGCCGCAGATGCCGGCGCTGGATCCCATGAAGCGCGGCGCAGGCGATGCCTCGTTCATCGCCCCTTATATAGATGTATTGGATGGCTTAGGGCTGCCTGGCGATGGCGCCCACACGGCCGGTGAGACCACCGATCTTTCCAAGCTTCCCTTGCAGACCAAGCGTGCCGCCTTGCTGGTGCTGCAGTTGAGCAAGCTGCGCCGCTGAGCGCCGTGAAGCAACTCACGTGCCCTTCAAGCCCTCGGTGATCAGCGGCGCCGCGGTCTTGCGCAATTCCACCGCCACCTGCTCCATCGCCCGCAGCGCCCGCAGGTGATTGCGGCCGGCGATCTTCAGCACATCTGAGTCACTGTAGCCACGACGCAGCAATTCCGCGAAAAGATAGGGATAGCGGCTGACATCGGGCAAGCCATCCACCATCAGGGCAGGGTCGGGCTCGTAATAGTCCGCGCCAATGCCGATATGATCGATGCCGGCGACGTCGCGGATGTGATCGATGTGATCGGCCACATCGGCGATGGTGGCACGCGGCAATCCTTCGCTCTTCTCCCAGGCGTCGATGGCGCTCTTGATGGCGGACTCGTCCGTCAGCCTTGACTTGATCTCGCGCAGCGCCGCGTTGCGCCGCTCCTCCCACGCATGCCCGTCGCGCGAGACGAAGGGCCGGATGAAGTTCACGTGGATGACCCCGCCGTTGTCGCGCAGGAGGCGCAACACGTCGTCTGGCGCATTGCGCGGGTGCGGGTTGAGAGCAAATGCATTGGAGTGGGAGAAGATCACCGGCGCGCGCGTGACCTTGAGGGCATTGCGCATGGAATCGGCGCTGACGTGCGACAGGTCCACGAACATGCCGAGCCGGTTCATCTCGGCAATCAGCTGCCGGCCCAGCGCGTTCAAGCCGAAATTCTGCGCGCGGTCGGTGGCGGCATCGGCCCAGTCGATGTTGTCCCAATGCGTGAGCGTCATGTAGCGCGCGCCGAGCTCGTAGAACACGCGCAGGGCGGCCGGCGAGTTCTCGATCATGTGACCGCCCTCCACGCCCATGAGGCAGGCGATCCGCCCGGCGCGATGGATGCGTTCGATGTCATCGGCACTGCGCGCCTGCTCGAAGGCCGGGGTGCTGCGGATCAGGCGCAGGGCCACATCGAATTCGCGCAGCGCCTCATGCAGGGACACGTGCGTTTTCTGTGTGGCCGATTCGACGAACACCGACCAGTACTGCACGCCCACCCTGCCGGCGCGCAGCGAGGGCACGTCGGCACACAGCTTGGGTTGCGGCTGCGAGAGATCGAGCTTGCTCAGGTCGCCGGCGCTGACTTCCAGGATGCTGGTGGGCAGGTCATTGTGGGTGTCCACGAGCGGGGCCTGCGCCAGCAGGGATTCGGCACGCCGCAGCAGCTCGGGCGAGGTGTTGCTACCGGGCGCAGCGGCGCCTGCCGGCGCGGCATTGCCCGCGGCGGGGGCGGCACGCCCCGCCAACACCAAGGCCGCTCCCGCGGCGGACTGCGCAAGAAAACGGCGACGGGTGGTCATGCTCTGATCCTCGCGGTGAACCACGCCGGGTGCGCGGCTGGCGGGCATCGTAGCAGTGGCCTCAAGCGCGGTACACATTCGCGCGCATGGCGCCGGGCGCGACACGCTACAATCGGCCGCGAATGCAGATGCCGGACATTCCTCCGCAACGGCCACGCCGCCGGCGCCGCTGGCGTCGGCTCTTGTTTCTGCTCGCCGTGTGCACGTGGCTGGGAATGGCCTGGTGGCAAACCCACAAACCCCTGCCACCGGGCCTGCACGTGGACGGCACTTGGCAGCCGGTGACGGTCATGCGCTTGCTCACCGATGTGTCCGCCAGGGGTGCGGGCGCCGGTGCAACCGAGCGCCGGGAGATCTTCGATGCCACGCTCGCGCTCGTTGCCGCATCGCGCGACTTTCTGGTGTTGGACTATTTCCTTTTCAACGATCAGGGAGGCCCGGCCGGCGAATTGAACTATGCGCAGGGCCTGCGCCCCATCGCCCGCCAGCTCCGGCAGGCGCTGCTGGACAAGCGGCGGGCGGACCCTGGGATGCCCATCCTGTTGCTCGTCGATCCGATCAACAGCTACTACGGCGGGAAGCTGCCGCCCGAATTCGTTGAATTGCAGCGCGCCGGCGTCCAGGTGGTCACCACCCAGCTCGATCCGCTGCGCGACCCCAATGCGATGTATTCCTCGTTCTGGCGGCTCGCGCTCAAGTGGTGGGTGGGCGAGGCCAACCAGGGTTGGTTGCCGAACCTGCTCGATGAAGGCGGCCCGAAGCTCTCGCTTTCCCAGTTGCTGCGCCTCCTCAACTTCAAGGCCAATCATCGCAAGCTGGTCATCACCGGCGATGGTGCCGGATCACTCCTGGGCATCGTCGGGTCGGCGAATCCGCACGATGCGAGCAGCGCACATGGCAACGTGGCCGTGATGTTGGGCGGCGCGGCGTTGCTGCCGCTGCTGCAGAGCGAATTGGACATTGCGAGATTCTCGGGTTGGAACGGCCGCATCGGGTGGCCCGCCGCTGCGCCGCCGCGCCCCGCTGCGCCGGATGCGCAGGCGCAAGCCGCGGTCGTGACCGAGGGTGCGATCCGTGCGCGCCTCCTGCAGCAACTGGACGCTGCCGGACCTGGCGTACAGATCGACATCGCGATGTTCTACCTCTCGGACCGCGGCGTCATCGACAGCCTGGTCGGCGCGGCGGCGCGCGGCGCGCGCGTGCGCCTCATCCTCGATCCGAACAAGGACGCGTTCGGCTTCGAGAAGAACGGCCTGCCCAACCGGCCGGTGGCGATGGAACTCGTGCGTCGCAGCCAGGGCGCCATCCAGATCCGCTGGTTCCTGACCCATGGCGAGCAATTTCATAGCAAGATCGCCGTGGTCCGCGGCAAACGGCTGTGGGCGACGCTGGGATCCGCCAATTTCACGCGCCGCAATCTCGGCGACTACAACCTGGAGGCGAACGTGCTCATCGATGCGCCATTGGAGGGCGATTTCAGTGTCACGGCGCTGGATTGGTTCGATTCGTTATGGAGCAACCGCGCCACCACCCCGGGCAATTACACCGGGGAGATGGCGCAATACCGGGATGACTCGCGTGCGCGCTACTGGCTGTACCGCATGATGGAAGCCAGCGGCCTGTCCACATTCTGAGCCGTTGCGCCGACAATCTAGGAGCCGAATATGTCAATCCTGTGACCTGCCGCCGCAACGACGCGGCAGCGATCGACCCCGCCAGCCCATGACTGCCGTTTGATCTATAGAGTGACCAGCCCTGCCTCGGAGCCACCCAGAATGAAAAAAATGATCCGCTTCGCCCTCCTGTTCCTGTTGCCCCTGCTCGCGCAGGCACAAGCGCCCATCCCCAAGGATCTCGAGGGCTGGCAATCCTGGGTGCTGGACGGGCAGGAGTTCCGGCGCTGCCCGGTGTTCATGAACACCGATCCGAACGATGCGCAGGCGCGTGTCTGCGCGTGGCCGTCCCGGCTGACGCTGGACCTGACCGCCAGCGGCGGGCGCTTTGCGCAAAGCTGGGAGGTGTTCCACGACTCGTGGGTGACCCTGCCCGGCAGCATGGAACATTGGCCGCGCAACGTCACCGTCAACGGCAAGCCCGGCGCCGTCGTTGCCCACGACGGCGCGCCGCAATTGCGCCTCGGCGCAGGCACTTACGCCATCAGCGGCAGCTTCGCCTGGGAGACGCGGCCGGAATCGCTGCCGATTCCCGCACAAACCGGCCTGGTCGCGTTGCAGCTCGACGGGCGCGCGGTGGCGCAGGCCGACCGGCCGAGCGGCGCGGTGTGGTTGGGCAAGCGACGCGGCACCGAGCAGGTGCAGGGCATCGACGTGCAGGTGTTCCGGCTGCTCTCGGATGACCTGCCCGCGATCCTGACCACGCGGCTGCGGCTGCAGGTGGCGGGCGATGCACGCGAGGAGATGTTGTCCACGGTGCTGCCCGCGGGCTTCACGCCGATGGCGCTCAACAGCGCCTTGCCGGCGCGCATCGATGCCGACGGCCGGCTACGCGTGCAGGCGCGCGCCGGCAGCTGGGACATCACGCTGGTGGCGCGCGGCGCGGACAGCGCACAGACCATCAACGTGCCGGCCGCGAATGGGCTGTGGCCCAAGCAGGAGATCTGGGGCTTCGCCGCGAATGATCGGCTGCGGGTGGCCGCGGTCGAAGGCGCGCAGAGCATCGATCCCGCGCAAGCCAATGTGCCGGCGGAGTGGCGGCAATTCCCCAGCTTCCGGTTGTTGCCCGGCGGCTCGCTGCGGGTGGCGGAGCGCAGCCGCGGACTGTCGGCGCAGGATGGCAATCGCCTGACGCTGCGGCGTTCGCTGTACCTGGATTTCGACCACCAGGGCTACACGCTGGCCGACCAGATCACCGGCCAGTTGCGTACCGGATGGCGGCTCGACATGAGCAAGCCCTATCGCCTGGCGAGTGCCACCCGCGGCAGCGAGAGCTTGTTGGTCACCGACGGCGAGCAAGGCGGAACCAGCGGCGTCGAGCTGCGCAGCCCGCAGCTCAAGCTAACCACGCTCGCGCGCCTCGAAGCCGACGGCGGCCGCGTGCCTGCCACGGGTTGGCAGCAACGCTTCGACAGCGTCTCCGGTGAGCTGAACCTGCCGCCGGGGCATCGGTTACTGGCGGCGCTCGGCGCCGACGCCTCACCGGGCGCGTGGATCGAGCAATGGGGACTGATGGACCTGTTCCTGCTGTTGATCACCGCCGCGATCGCGCTGCGCTTGTTCGGCGTGGTGTTTGCGCTGACCACGCTCGCCGCCGTGGCGCTGGTCCACCAGGAGAATTCCGGCATCGTGTGGTTGCTGCTGGCGGTGATGGTGTCGCTGGTGGCGCTGCGCGTGGCGCCCGCGGGCCGCGTGCAGACGGTGGTGTCGGCAATGCGCAGCGTGCTGCTCGTCATCCTGTTGCTGGTGCTGGTGCCCTTTGCCATTTCGCAGGTGCGGTATGCGCTGTATCCGCAGCTCGCGGACTACGGCTCGTTCATACCGGTGCAACTCGACACACCCGCGCCTGCCGCGCCCGAGCAGGCGAAGCTCGAAGAGACGGTGGTCACGGCACAGCGGGTCGCGCGGCCAGCAGCGGTCAATGCGCCGCCGGCCGAGCCTGCCGAGGAGGTGCAGGAGGAACTTCCGCAGGCCCAAGGCACCCCGGTGGTGGTGGACAATCCATATGGCCTGAATGCCATGTGGGGCAGTGGATATTCGGGTCGCGACATCCAGAACTATGCGCCCGGCACTCTGGTGCAGGCCGGCCCCGGCCGGCCGCAATGGCGTTTCGTGTCGTATCCGTATTCCTGGAACGGCCCCGTGGAGGCATCCGAAAGCGTACGCTTTGTCATCCTGACCAGCGGCTGGGTGGCGGCGTGGCGCGTGCTGGGGGTTGCCCTGCTCGCCTGGGTATTCTTCGGGCTGGCGCGCAGCGGCGATGACCTGCGCGCGCAATGGCGCAGGCTCATGGCTTCGCGCGGCGCGGCGGCGGCGATGATCGCTGCCTGCATCATGACGGCCGGCCACGTGCAGCCGGTGCGGGCCGAGGGCACCCCTGACCCGCAATTGCTGAGCGAACTGCGGACCCGCCTGACTCGGCCGCCGGAATGCATGCCCAGTTGCGTGGACATTCTGGCAGCTCGCGTGAGCCTCGAGCCCGGCGCGCTGGACGCACAGCTCGAGGTCACCGCGCTCGCCAACGTTGCGGTTGCGCTGCCCTCCGCGGCGAACCGCTTCGAGCCCGAATCGGTGACCATCGATGGCGCCGCCGTGGCCGGCGTGTATCGCGATTCCTCGCAGCAATACTGGATCGCGCTCAAACCGGGCGTGCACCAGGTGCGCATCGCCGGGCGGCTGCCGCCGGCCGAGTCCATCCAGCTCGTGTTCCCGCAGGTACCGCACGCGATCAGCGTCGATGGCAGCGGCTGGGACGTCAGTGGCATCAACCAAGGAAGGCTGCTGGCGAACACACTCGAACTCGTGCGCCGCAAGGCCACCATCGGCAGCGAAGCATCGGAGACCTCCGCGCAGTTCGCGCCTTTCGTGCGCGTGCATAGGCAAGTGGCCCTGGACCTGGATTGGGCGGTGCGCACCACCATCCAACGGCTTGCGCCCGAGAAAGGCGGCTTCACCCTGCACGTGCCGCTGCTTCCCGGCGAGTCGGTGCTCACGCCGGGCATCGAGGCGAAAGATGGCAAGGTGCTCGTCGGGTTCGACAGCAGCGCGCCGGCAGTCGCCTGGCAATCGGCGCTCAAGCGGTCGGACGCTCTCACACTGACGGCGCCGAAGGATGCGGCCTGGATCGAGGTATGGAGCTTCAATGTGAGTCCCATGTGGCGCGGCAACTTCACCGGGTTGCCCGCCGTATTGCCGGAGAACGTGGATGCGTCGAACTGGACCTTCGAGTACCACCCGCGGCCGGGTGAGAGCCTGAAGATCGGGGTGACGCGCCCGGCCGCTGCCAAGGGCGACAGCCTGGCGATCGACAACGCCTCTCTCACCGCCGATGTCGGCAAGCGGGCCACCGAAGTATCGCTGGAGCTCTCGTACCGCAGCACGCAGGGAGGACGGCATGTCATTTCCCTGCCGCCGTCTGCGCAGGTCACCGAGGTGAACGTGGATGGCACGAATGTGCCGGTGCGTCCTGAAAAAGGCGAGCTGCCGCTCGCCGTGCTGCCCGGCTCGCACCGCCTGCACATTCGCTGGCAGGAGAATGCCGGCGTTGGCATGCACACGCAAGCGCCGGCGGTGGACCTGAAGTCTCCGAGCAGCAACATCCGCTCGGTGCTGCGTCTGCCCGCCGACCGCTGGGTGTTGTACGCCGGCGGCGCCGGCGTCGGGCCGGCCATCCTGTATTGGGGCGAGTTGCTGGTGTTCGTGATCGTCGCGGTGCTGCTGTCGCGCAGTTCCCGCTCGCCGCTGAAGGTGCACGAATGGCTGCTGCTGGGCCTGGGCCTGAGCACCTTCTCGTGGGTGGTGCTGCTCCTGTTCGCCGCCTGGCAATTCGCGCTGCGGTGGCGGGCGGAAGTGGACGCGTCGGCGTGGAGCCGCCGTCGATTCAATGCCATGCAAGTGGTGTTGATCGTGTTGTCGGCCAGTGCCGTGTTGTCGCTGGTATCGGCCATTCCCAACGGCTTGTTGGCCACGCCCGACATGCGCATCGCGGGCTTCGATCAATCGGCCGCGCAGTTGACCTGGTTCAACGACATGTCCACGGGCCCGTTGCCGGCACCTTGGGTGCTGTCGGTGTCGCTGTGGTGGTACAAGCTCGCCATGCTGCTGTGGGCGTTGTGGCTGGCGTTCGCGCTGGTGCGGTGGTTGCCGCAGGCTTGGCGCGCGCTCAGCGCAGGCGGGATTTGGAGAATGGATGGCGAGACGGCCGCACCCACCGCGCCGGCCCCGAATCCGGGGGACTAGAGATGCGGGATTGCGCACCGTCTTCCCGATAGCAGCCACTCACGGGGCTTCTACTCGCCGTAAACGTTTCCGCCAATGTCGGAGGGATTGGGCCACCGGTTTGGCCCGTTTTCATCCGGGTTGTACAATGCCGTTCGACCAAGCGACAGGGCCGTTCATGGTTCCGCCGGGCGTCACTATGCGAAAGCACATGGATGAGTTTCTTTCGATAACGCCAATGCGCGCATTGTTGGCTTGCGTCTTTCTGACAATTGCAACCCCGGGATTGGCGGAGACCAACGACGATCAGTTGGAATGCGGTGATCGCTCAGCGCTTCTCGTTTATATGGGCCAAAGCGGGCTTTCCGTGGAACGTGCGCCCCGCCATAGCTCCATGTCCCGCTCTATTCTCAAATCCCTGGCGTTGACTGCCCTCACCGCAGGGACGTTCATGATCGTTGCACATGACTCCGGGGATGAGGGTGTATCGTTTGCGGCGCCGGATTCTGCTGCCCCGGAATTCCAACCTCAGAATGTTGCTGCAGCGCTCAACTCAGCGCTTGCTGCAGAATTTCAAGAAATGATCATGCTGCCTACTCAAACCGATCATAAGGCGGTTGATGCCCTAATGGCCGAACGACATTGTTCCAACGGATGGGCTCTGAGCGTCGAAACCAAGCTCGCACTGGAAAAGCACTCCGTCTACCTCAACCTGTACACTCGACTATGGCATCTCGGCCGCGACAAAGATGAGCCGTGGCAAGTCAACATTGCTGATCTTGACTATCACTCGGTGTCCATTCCATTCAATTTGGATCTCAAACAATCATCGTCCGCCACGGCGCTTGGGAAGTGGATAGATGACACGCGGCCAACCCTGCAGGCGTATCTCGCGGAAGGAATCGCCGAGACCGTCAGTCTAACGCGCCTTGCTCTGTTGGCGCGGGAGGAGCGACCAACTGCCGAGCCAATTGGCAAGTTGGTGAAGTCTGTTGTATGCCAAGACTGTGATTCAACGGATCGATTGGCGAAGAGACTGGCGAACCGCGTGTGGCTGCAACCGGCTAAGCGGGCGGACTTATGGCGCTCGCTGCCGCTTAAGCCCTAGCGGCGCGCCGCGAATGCTCCCGATCTTGCCATAAGCGGCCGACGTCGATGCGCTCGCTGCGGCAGAATGCCAATCAAAGCCAGATCCCAATGCCGAGGTTGGCAGACGACAGCCAGGGGTCAAACCGCGACGAATCCAGAGAGCTTGAGAGCGCGACCATCGAACGTCGCGGTGGCCCGAAAACCGAGCCGGAGATTGTGTGCGTCGATCAAACAATCTGCAAAATCGGCGGCCGAGTCTTTCCACAGGTAGAGCGCATGTTCCACTGACTGCTCGTCTTCGAATCGCAGATCAGTAGTGTCCAGCATTGCCGAAAAGACCGAAAGGATTTCCGATTTTGGCTATTCGTACCGGCTTCGCAATACGCACTCTGATTCCAGCAGAACCATCAGGCTCACCAACACCGGGTCGCCTTCGCCGGCCTCGTGTTCAATCAATCGCCGCGCTGCCTCGTACTGACGCTGATCATCCCGGATTAAGTACCGGATGAGCACGTTGGTGTCGATGCCGAGCATCAGCGCGATAGCTGTTCGACTGGAACTGGCTTTCGGCCCTTCTTGAACAGCAACCCTGCCAGGTTCACGGCACGCTTGTTCTTTACTCGCATGAGCACGACGCCATCAGGCATTAACGTAAAAGACATTCGATCACCCGCCTTCATTCCCAGACTATCCCGAATCAACTTGGGAATAGTCGTTTGACCCTTGCTGGTCAGTGTGGCATCCGTGGTCATGGCATTCTCCAGAATCCTTACAAAATTCATTTTGGTAAGGAGGGATCATTTAGGCAACTGAGGGCGAATTTCTGCCAAATTGTTGATGTGGTCCCTGCGCTGGACTTCCGGTTAGCGGTCGCTCGCGAACGCCAGCTAGGGGTCATGATGGGCGCCCCAATCAAACTACGGCATAGTCTCGCTGACCGACGCACAGTCAGTATCGCGCCTCATCCCACCATCGTCATTCGGCTCGGGACTTGCGCAATTACGCGCAAAATTGCGCGAATGATGCGATTGTGCTACATTTGTAGCCTACCCCCTCTACCCAAAGTTGTGCTCATGGCCGCCACCACCACCATTCGCCTACCACCAAAGCTGCGCGCCCGGGTAAGCGCACTTGCCAAACAAACCGGACGCTCAGCGCACAGCCTGATTGTCGAAGCGATCGAACGGCATGCTGCGTATGAAGAACAAATGCGGGATTTGATCCGGGAAGCGATCGAAGCCGACGCTGAGATCGAAAGCTCCGGCGAAGTCTACCGAGCCGATGACGTACATGCATGGATGCAACGCTTGGCCAAAGACCCAGCGGCAAAGCGTCCGAAGCCGTGGCAACGGTAGTCTATTCGGCGCGCTCCCTCGCGCACATTCAGCGCGCTTTCGATTTCCTGCAAGGCAAGAACACCGCATCGGCTATCGACGCCGTCAGCGCGATAACTAGTGCGATCGACAACTTGGCTTCACATCCGTTGATTGGTCGACGTATCGAGCGGGACTTGCGTGAATTGATCATCTCCTATGGCCACTCTGGCTATGTTGCAATTTATCGGTTCGTAATTGCTCGTGATGAAGTACGAATTCTTGCAATTCGACATCAACGCGAGGTGGGCTACCTCCCCTAAGCCGAATCAACTCGTTACTCGATGCGCTGCAAAGCGCTATTGGTTATCCCGCTCAATTCGGTATTGCCGAGATGCGGGTATTTGGCGATTCTCATTGCCGGGCTTTCCGACGGTTGCGATGGTGGGCGTGGACGGGGTCAAGGCCGCATTCATCCTGGTGCAACATGCCGATTCGGATCCCGGTTTCCAAGCAAACATTCTTAAAGTTCTCCGCCACCGGCTGCCGACCGGCGAGATAAACGCGAACCAATTTGCGATGCTGACGGATCGGGTCCTGCTGGCGCAAGGCAAGCGGCAGCGTTACGGCACTCAGTTTGAGAATCAACGTGGCGAATGGGTACCCTCGCCGATGGAAGAAAAGGCCCATGTCGATCAGCGTCGAAAAGCGTTGGGATTGGTGTCCCTTGCTCACTATGCCTGCATGCTGCGGGCGCAGTGACTGCAAAGGATCGTGGGAAGATCAGATGCGTTTCGAGCGAATGCCCGTGTTCGGTCGGGCTGACTGCTTAGGGGCGGGAAGTCGGACAGCTGGCGGCCAGAACCGGTGGCTTGACCTTCCCGAGAGGCAGCCAGAAAGCGGCTATTCGCCTATCATCGAGGCCACGCGCATTACAAACGTCGAACCTATGAGCTGAGAATCACTATGCGAGTTCTGTTATTCCTGTTTTGTGCACTGATCGGAGCGCCTCCTGTGGTGGCTGCAGAGTTGGTTCCCGCGGCGATCTTCACTGATCCGCCGGCCGACGCAGCGCATCCCGCCGCAATGACAGTCCTGCACGTCCCTTCTCACGGTGTCCTGATTAATGGGCTTGTTTACTCACCGCCTGGTGCAGGGCCTCACCCCACTCTGGTCATCTGCCATGGCCTACCGGGCAACGAGAAGAATCTCGATCTGGCGCAGGCCGTTCGGCGAGCGGGATGGAACGCAGTAACATTCAACTATCGAGGTTCTTGGGGAAGTCCCGGAGTCTACCGATTTGCGCAGAACATCGATGACGCTGCTGCAGTACTTGCCTACCTGCGCGATCCAAAGAACGCGGCGGCACTTGGGATCGATACCCAACGCCTGGCGATAGCGGGTCACAGCATGGGCGGGTGGGTGACTGCGCACACCGCTTCTCGGGATCAAGGACTGATCGGTGCAGTCATGATTTCCTCTGGAGATATTGGCCGTCAGGAGGAACGGGGTCGCGAGAAGCTCCTAGCGCTGATGGCCGATAACATGGAAAGCCTCGCTGGCGTTACGCCTGAAAGCATGGTCGACGAGATTCATGTCAACGCCCAGGAATTCGCCCTAAAGAATACCGCAACAGGCCTTGCACGAATTCCTTTGCTAGCACTGACCTCGGATGACGGACTGGCAGAGCATACCGATGCGCTCGTGAAGGCGATCAAAGCCGCTGGAGGCAAGCAAGTGACGACGATGCATGTAGCGACTGACCATAGCTGGTCCGATCACCGCATTGCCCTTGAGAGCACGATAATCAATTGGCTGTCAGGTCTGCGCTAGAGTTTGGCTCGAACAAAGCAAATGACTCGCCCCAAAGCGGACGCTTGCGAGAGACTGCTCAGGGTGAACAGCGGTCTTGGCAGCCAGATTCGCCGAATAAGGCTCCACCTGCTCGGATTCGGCCAAATTCGCAATGGCCGCTCATGTAGTAGTCGTCTCGGTCAACTACTGAATGAGTTGCGCTGGCCTGTTTCTCTCGGAAGGGAGAGCTTGCAGTTCAGTACCGCAGCGATTTAGCAACCCCGAATCGAACAGGGAGCTCAACTGTCTCGAATGCGTGCGGTAGCTGTATCGTATGATATCGACGCCTTGAGCATTGGATGGCGATGAGCCGGCAGATGACAGAAGAAGGGAGAATATGAATAGGTTGAGCCTGCCGATGGATGTTCTTGGCCGCGTGCTATTGGGCCTGTACTTCCTCATTCCTGGCATCATGAAGATCGTCGGATTCGACGGCATGTTGGCTTACATGACCCAGCATTCGGTGCCGCTCACGCTGCCGTTGCTGCTGATTACCATCGTGCTGGAGGTTGGTGGCGGCCTGGCATTGATCGCCGGCTGGCGGACCAAGACCGCAGCGTTCATGTTGGCGGGACTGACGCTGCTGATCAATTTCTTCATGCATGATTTCTGGAACACCTACGCCGGGGGCAGTGTTCAGCACGAACTGCAGAACTTCATCAAGAACATGGCCATCTTCGGCGGGTTGTTGATCGTAGCGGCGCGGGGCGCACCGCGGATGTCGGTGGACGCGGCGAGGCCCGCGGAATAAATTGAACTGTGAGAGTGCGGGCACGTTTCGCCCGAACTCGGCGGAATCGGCGCGACTCAGCGCCCCCCGCTAGACCCACATCCGTACCGAGCTGTTTGCACCGCATGCCGGGCAACGAAGATGCCGTTCGATATGGCGCGCATCGATGGGTTGGTCGATTGCCGATAGCGTCGCGGCCTGGCAGCGCGGACAAGGCACCTGTGCCGTCGGGTCGGCGGCGAGGATCCTCCCCGCTTCGATCCAACGTTGAGATTCGTCATTCACACCGTGGGCCTTTGAGAAGGGGCGCACTGCTTTATTGACATAGTCACGGGCAATGACCGCTTCGAGCGGGTTCTGGGCCGCTGGCTTCGGCCAGAAGCAGACCTCGTGGATTGTAATCGCGATTGATGTATCGGCCCGTTCTTGACTCAGCATCAGGCGCCCGCATGCAGTGTTGAATGAAGGAATCCCACAAATCGCCGGGACTGGTTGTAGATGAACTAATCGTCAATCCGCGTCGATTGGCGCTCGTACACATTTGCCTTGGTGTTATCTCCGCTGGCATATACTGGATGAGGCCAGGGACGTTCACGCCACACCTTCCAATCTACCAAATCCGAGATTCGAGGCCGGTAGTCTTAACGCTGATTTCGTGGTTTCCATATGTAATTTCGTTCTTGGTCTCACGACACTTGCTTGAGGGTCGGAGTCAGGTATCGGTGATTGTGTTTGGGATACTCGCAACAATCATCACCGCTTTTTCGGCCGCCTTTTATTTGGATTGGATTACCAATTCGCTGGCGCTATCGTCGATCCACATTTCAGTTGCTGTGACTGCAGCATTGATCGGAGCCGCGTACCTCTGCGCGGGAGTCTGGCGGCGTGATACGTCGGACTAGGGTGTGGCAAAACGACAACTAACTTGTCGTCCGGTCTGGGTCAGCATTGCCCTTTCGCGGTCGTCGGCAGAATTCGAAGTGTTAAACATGCCGGAATGACGGCTTCCGGGGCGAGAATCGGGCCCTGATCGGTCAGAAGCCGTCCTTCGCTACGTGAAGCGGCTCGCCAGATAGCAGACATTCCGGTTGAGCTTGCCGCTGGGGCCAGTGTCATGTCGCGATAGTACGCCATTGACGCATACTGCGTCATTGACTTAGTATTGTTCATGATCTTCGTCGAGACTCCAATATTCACCGAAGACGTGCGCCGTTTGCTCAGTGACGACGAGCATTCTGCGTTGCAATGGCATCTCGTGGCGCACCCCGACGCTGGTGATCTGATCGTTGGCTCCGGTGGTTTGCGTAAGATCAGTTGGAAGGCGGCAGGCAGAGGGAAGCGAGGTGGTACGAGGGTGATCTACTTTCATGTGTCCTCACGCTCCCAAATCCGGATGATCTTGATCTATCAAAAGGGGATTAAGGACGACCTGACGCCCGCTGAAAAGCGGATATTGAGGGGCATCAATGCGGAGTGGTAACGATGGATAAGAAGCTTTTCAAGCGGTTGGTGGACAGCATGGGCCAAATGGACGAAATCGTCCGTGGCGTGCGCGAACCTTCACGCGAGTATTTTATCGATGCGTCCAAGGTCAAAGAGATTCGCGCAATGACCGGCCTCAGCCAGCCTAGATTTGCTCGATTGCTGCACGTGGATGTCGGTACTCTGCGCAACTGGGAACAGGGGCGTCGGGAGCCGACGGGTCCAGCAAAGGCGCTATTACGGGCGATTAAGTCAGATCCAAAAGCAGTACTGAAAGCACTGGCTTCGTAGACCCTCGCCTAGCTGCCCGTAAGCTGACTCTGAGGCTCGTCGGCTTGGGGTCAGCATTGCCCTTTCGCGGTCGTCGGCAGAATTCGAAGTGTTAAACATGCCGGAATGACGGCTTCCGGGGCGAGAATCGGGCCCTGATCGGCCAGAAGCGGAAGTGCGGCAATCAGAATCAATTACCCGAAAGCCGACATCAATTTGTCGCGTTATCGGTCGGCCAATGCAGAATAGGTGCTCCATGCCGAGAAAAGGGCATACAGAGCATTGAATAAGATGACAGACCAGCGTCCAGCAGACAGCATTCTCGATTTTTCAGGGACTAGCTTCCACTGGTCAGTGCGGATTAAAACAGCCCCAGTCAAACCCGCAAGCCAAAGTCCGAGTCCAAGAACAAACGACGTAATAAGGAGAAGAGCGTAGCTATGATCCCGCGCGAATATAATCTGGCCCGCACAAAAGACAACTCCGCCAATCACGACTAAAGCGATACTCACCTTTCCGAACAAGGTTTGTCCAATCTGCGGCGATTGTGAGTTCCACCAGCTCATACTTTTGGTTCCTCGGTTGATCAATGGGAACAGCCCGCGCAAGCGCGATCCATCGAATGCTTGTGCACATCGCGGAATCGGATCGGCACGCTATTACGAATATTCGATTTACTAAACCACGCATCCGGCGCAGCGTCAAAGTGCAGACCCGAAACCGGTCGTTGGCTGTAGACCGCTGTGGGCCAACTCCCTCCCCATCGGCGGCGCCCGACGGCTCACCGGGACCCGGCCGGCAAAGTCGGAAGTGTTGGCTTGCAATTTATTCGCCCGATAGCCGGCGCAAAAAGTTGATCCCCACGGGCTTAAGGCGGCGCACCAACATCAATGCAACTATTCCGACTATTGCACCGCAAGCCGCTACCGCGATCAAATCAGCAACGATTTTCGGCCAATATCGAGTGAAAAAGTCGAGGATATATTCGCTCCGGTGCGCGTCTCCTTCGTCGAAGTGATGCCAAAAATTGGACTCTAAACCGATGACGTAGGCGGCAGCGCTTAGGAGTGGCACTCGGTATTCGGACACGATTGCAATGACGGTCCCGGGAACAATTAGAGCCAAGATGCCCCAAAGAGGAGTTAGCTTCGAGAACGGCGCAGGGTCCAGATTCTCATACCGCCCGAGGTTAGCATTGTACGCAAGTTCACTTAGCAGGAAGCACGCCCCGGCTCCGAGAGAAAGTGCGACTAAGCTGCGAGCATGGACTTTCATATTCCGTCGATGAACCCGCGACGACCACGGCCGCCTGCAAAGACTGGCGCATGTGCCATAACCATATTCGACTCCTCCTTAAGCAATCCAACTTACTAAATCACCAGCGGCGTTATGCGTCAAAATCGCGATTGCCTATAGCTGCCACTCGCTCTGGCCGCTATGGGTCAATCGTGCCGCCAGAATTAGCTGTTCGGTTGCGCCACCGTCCGCCGACGCACGCGAAAAGAACACCATCCTGCACCGCCCCTTCAGCAAACATTACGCCGCGAGGTGGGTCAGCCAACGCGCAAAAGCGAGCCACCAGGCGCTATCCATGTAGACATTTGGGGCCAATTCCCATATCAGCACGACGGCGCCGAGGTACAGGGTGATCGCATGAGGCCTGCGAAGCGACACAAATTCCCAAATGCCCATTGCGATCACAACGCAGCCAGGACCCACTACATGTGCTAGTTGGTACGGCAAATCAAGCACTCGGCCAAACGGTGCGGTCAACAGTACAACCATGCCGAGCATGATCAGGCGCTTGTGGACCGAAGGGTAATGTCGCCAATGGAATGCTGCACCCAGAAGGAGAGTGTATGCGAGCACATTTCCCAAGCTCACCGCGAGGAATGCCAGCTCGTCCGAAGAACTGCCTTGGCGCACAACCGAACGAACCGCAACGATGGGACCAGTTACCACCATGCCGAGAAACAGATAGAACCCGAGCAGGCCGAGTGTGCGGTGGGGCACAATCCGATTCCAGACGACAAGCCACGATTGGAGCGCGAGCAGAAGACACCAGGAGAAGAAGATCGCGGCGTGTACATGCACCCACACGGTCGCCGGAAGAACCCCGTTGGGAAGCCCCAAGAACGGGACAAGGATGTAGTTATGGAGGAATCCGAGCAGTGCCACACCAAGGATAGCCGTCGATAGCCATGCAAAAAATAAGCGTTCCGATCCACGCGTAGTTGCAACTGGCGAGCGAAGCTTCTCAGTCGTCTCCATTTCTCTTTAGCGTGATCTTAGTGGCGCAAATAAACGCAGCGAGGCTGTGGACAAAGCAGCTCGCGCATACACAGGCGAGCAGACCCACCTCATCACCGCCCGCCCGTAGCGTTAGATCGCCCGTCCCCGGAGTCGACATTAGCGGATTCCGGCTTGGGGTCAAAGTGCTCAAGAAAAGGCCCTACCCCGCGCCAGCCCGCTCATGCGCAGCCGCCACCCGCAGCAGCATCCCTTCCGCAAACGGCCGGCCCACGAGTTGCACGCCCGAGCGCAAGCCGTTTCGCGCCGGCGCCCCGGGTACGGAAATAGCCGGAAGCCCAAGGTAGTTGAAGGGAGCCGTGCAGTGCACGAGTTGACCGAGTGTCTTCCACATCGCCGCCCCGCCGCCGACGTCCACATCGGCGAGGCGTGGCACGGGAATCGGCAGCGTGGGCGTGTGCAGCACATCGCAGCGAGCGAACACCTCGGTAACGAGGCGCTCCAGCAGCGGCAGCCGCAGCAGCAGCGCCTCGACGTAGATCGAGGCGGGAATGGCAACACCCGTGGAAGCGCGCACCCGCACCTGGGCGGAGTACACCTCCGGCCGGCTGCGTAGCCAGGCGCCGTGAAGCGCGGTGGCTTCTGAGTAAACGAGCGCCCGGCTGAGCTCGGACATAGCCTCGACGCCGGGCACATCGACTTCCACCCGATGAGCGCCCTGTTCCTCGAGTCCGGCGATGCTCGCCTCCATCGCCTCGCGCACATCGTCGGTCGCAGCCGCGAGGAAATAGTTGCGTGGCACTCCGATCCTCAAGCCTTCTACGCCACGCTCGACTTCGCGCTCGTAGTCGGCGGGCGGCAAGCGCGTGGACTGCGGATCGCGCTCGTCGTGCCCGGCAAGCACCGTCAGCATGCGGGCGCAGTCGCGGACGGAGCGCGTGAGCGGGCCCACGACATCCATCGAGGGCGAGAGCTTCATCGCGCCGAATCGCGAAATTCGGCCATACGTTGCCTTCAATCCGACGACGCCGTTGGCGGCAGCGGGAATGCGGATCGAGCCGCCGGTATCGGAGCCCAGGCTGGCATAGGCCGCATGCGCGGCGACCGCTGCGCCGGAACCGCTGGAGGATCCGCCAGCCATGTACTGCGGATCGATGGCATTGCGGCAATCGCCGAAGTGGAGGTTGTGCCCGGTTGCGCCGAGCGCGAACTCGGCCATGTTGAGGGCACCGATGCTGAACGCGCCGGCCGCCTCGAGCCGCTCCACCACCGTGGAAGTCTCCGTGGCGACGAACTCGCCGCGAACACGCGATCCGTAGCGAATGCGCTGGCCGGCGCGCGGGAACATGTCCTTGTGCGCGAGGGGCACGCCGTGCAGCAGCCCGAGTGGCCGGCCGCTTTCGCGGGCAAGATCGGCGGCGCGGGCAGCCGCGCGTGCGCCTTCGGCGTCGATCTCGATGAAGCAATTGGTGCGCGCCTGCGCCGTATGCGCGGCAGCCAGCACGGCCTCGGTGACGGCAACACTGCTGAGCTTGCCCTGTCGAATCTGGTCAGCCACCTCTACCAGGCCCAGCGATGCAATCGGGTTCACCGCGCGAGCCGCTCGAGCAAAGCCAGGTAATCAGCCGGTTCGTGGTCGAACAGCGTCGCGGTGACCTGGCCGCGCACCGCCGCGATGGCCGCGGTGGCACCGGCGGCGATGCGCTCGGCCATGGCCTGGTCGGTTATCGGAATGCCGGCCGCGCGGGCGAGGGCTGCTACGGCGGTCGCGTCGAGTGAGTCGTTATCCATGGCTCATTCTACCCGAGTGTGACCTGCGTCTCGGTTTGCCTCACGCAGCGCCCCGCCACACCCCGTTGGATTTCAGGTTTCGCGCGCCGAGACGACAATAATTACAGCGCGCGGCCGCCTCCAGTCGGGTCAGGGGAGTTTGCGTGACGCCCTTTAACTTGACCCGAACGGAGAGAACTGCGTGCTAGCGATCGTCGGTACCATTGTCGTCCTGGCAAGCGTACTGGGAGGCTATCTCGCGACCGGCAACAGCCTACTGCTGCTGTGGCATCCGCTCGAAGTGGTCATCATCTGCGGCGCCGCCTTGGGCGCCTTCCTGATCAGCAACCCGATGAAGGTGGTGAAGGCTGCGTTCAGCGGCGCCATCGGGCTCGTCAAGGGCACCCGGTATGGACGCGACGAGTACATCCAGCTCCTGAAGCTCATTTATGACATCCTCGCGCTGGCGCGCAAGGATGGCTTCCTGGCCTTGGAAGAGCACATCGAAGAGCCCAATAAGAGCGCCATCTTCAAGAAGTATCCGGTGGTGATGGCCGATCATCACATGATCGAATTCGTCACCGACTGTCTGCGCCTGATTTCGGGCACCACCCTGGATCCACACGAATTGGAAAGCCTGCTCGAATACGAGCTGGAGACGCATCACCACGAAGCCGCCGAACCGGCGCACGCGGTGCAAAAGGTCGCTGACGCCCTTCCCGGCTTCGGCATCGTCGCGGCGGTGTTGGGCATCGTCACCACCATGGCCAGCATCGAAGGCGCAAGCACCGCGGAGATCGGCCACCACGTCGGCGCGGCGCTCGTCGGCACATTCCTCGGCATTCTCGTTGCCTACGGCATCGTGGGCCCAATTGCGGCTGCCATGGAAGGCAGGGCGAACGAAGAAGGCAAGGCGTTCGAAGTGGTGAAGATGGCGCTGGTGGCAAGTGTTCGCGGTTATCCGCCGGCGATCTCCATCGAGTTCGCGCGCAAATTGTTGTTCAGCAACGTGCGCCCGAACTTCAAGGATCTCGAGAAGGAACTCCGGGGCAAGAAGGCCTAAGGGAAGTCTTCGATCATGTCTGAAGAAGCCGCGCGCCCGATCATCGTCATCAAGCGCAAGAAAAAGGCCGCCGGGCATCATGGCGGCGCCTGGAAGGTTGCGTACGCCGACTTCGTCACCGCCATGATGGCGTTCTTCATGGTCATGTGGCTGGTCGCCTCCGTATCCAAGGAGCAACGCGCGGCCATGTTCGAGTACTTCCACAACCCGAGCATGGAGCAGGGTCATAGCGTCAAGGCCGCGCCGGGACAGGCAGGGCCGGGTGGCGCCAGCACCAGCTTGATCAGATTGGGCGGCGGACTCGATGCCCCAAAGACCGTCACCATCCAGCATAAGCAAAAGGGGCCGACCGACAACGTCGTAGGCGACTCGACCACGACCGATGCGAAGGAAAAGGAAAAGCTCGAATCGCTGTATGAGGATCTGCGCAAGGCCATCTCGGCGGGCCAGGCCCTGGAACCCTACAAGGATCAGCTCTTGCTGGACATCACCTCGGATGGCTTGCGGGTCCAGGTCGTCGACAAGCAGAACCGGCCCATGTTCGATAACGGCAGCGCGGCGCTCAAGGACTACACGGAGAAAATCCTGGTCGAGCTGGCCAAGAACCTGAATGGGGTCCCCAATCGCATCAGCATTTCGGGGCACACGGACGCACGGCCCTACGCGGGGAACATCAAGCGCTATTCGAACTGGGAGCTATCGGCGGATCGCGCCAATGCCGCGCGCCGCGCGCTCATCGCCGGCGGACTGGACGAGAAGAAGATTGCGCGCGTCGTCGGTCTTGCGTCCTCAGTGCTGTTCGTCAAGGACGAGCCGTTCAACCCCATCAATCGCCGCATCAGCATCATCGTCATGACGCGGCGTGCCGAGGACACCGCGCTCTCGCCCGATGCGCCGACGGCGGCCGCTCCGGCTCCCGCCGAGACGACTGAGGTCGAGTCCGCACCGGCCAACCCGGCCTCGATCGAGCCGGGGCCGGTAAAGGCAGCTCCCGCAAAGTCTGCTCCTGCCGAGCCAGCTCCGGCAAAGCCCGTCGCGGTGGAGCCGGTTCCGGACAAGGCGATCCCGGTCAAGCCGGTTACCAATGCCCAGGATCGCGGCCGCCCGCCGCGCACCTCCGCACCGCCCGTCCCCGACGTGCCGGCCACGACGGTGGTCAAAGCCGCTGAGGCGGCACTCGCCGGAATCGACGCAACCCCGAAGGCCAGGCCCTGATCGGTTGAGCCCAATCGTTTTGGGGTCCAAAGGGGCGGAAGCGGCAATGTATGATGGCCGCCGTTCCCATCCAGTAGCCGAGGACCCGCATGACCAAACCCCGCCTGATCTACTTCGATTTCGCCGGCAGCCGCGGCGAGGAATGCCGGATCGCCATGCACCTGGCCGGCATCGATTTCGAGGATGTACGGATTCAATCGAAGGATTGGCCTGCAATGAAGGCGAGCACGCCGTTTGGCGCGCTACCCGTGCTCGAGATTCCGGGGAAGCCGCCGCTCGCCCACTCGCATGCCATCCTGGTGCTCATCGGGCGCCAGCATGGACTGCATCCCGCCGATAGCTTCGAAGCCGCGCGGCACGAGCAGTTGATGTGCGCGGTCGAGGAGCTTCGCCACACGATTTCCCCGGTGCTGCGCATCAGCGATCCGGAACAGAAGCGCAAGGCGCGCGAAGCGTTGGCGGCGAATGAGATCCATACCTGGGGCATGCAGATCGAGCGCCAGCTCGGTGAAGGACCGTTCGTCGCCGGCGCGGCGTTGCAGGTATCCGATCTCAAGCTCTACATGTTGGTCCGCTGGCTGAAGTCAGGCGTGCTGGACCACGTGCCCACCTCGGTACTTGATCATTGCCCCAAATTGATTCGGCTGTACGCCGCCGTTGGGGAACACGCCGGCGTCAAGAGCTGGCTGGCGAAACAGAAGAGCTGATCGAAACGGATGGATGACCGCAGCCGCCAAGCGGCGGCGGTCATCATTCCCAACGCCAGCGCTTGCGCCGCGAATCGTATTGGTACGATTGCAGGTTCCACCAATGACCATTGACGGTCAGGGTGAAGTTTTCCGATGCCACCTGATAGCCGCACGCCACCGATAGCTCTGGCTCCAGCGCCGCCATTTCGGCGCCGCTCGGATACCGGCCCGCATGCGAGCCGAAGCTCTCCGCCACCCGGATGACTCGCGTGCAGGGAGCCGCTTTGCGTTGGACCGTACCCACCTCCAGCACGGCAACGCCAAAGAGTACCAATGCGAGAATTCCTAACCACTCCAGGATGCGGATGGTTCATCCCTCCTTGACTGCCATGAAGTTTGATCTTTTGGCAGGCGCTTGTGTGGATCATGCACTCGCACCTTTGCCGGCAGCTCGGGACCCCAACTCCAAAGCACGAGGTTGTGGTCGGCGCCTCCGGCTCCCGGTGCAAAGCTCGGCACGATCGCACCCGCATATCCTCGGGCGATCATGACCTCACTCAGCAGCCAAGACGCGGGCTCTTCGCCTGACGCCGACTGTTCAAACCAGCCACCGTTGAGCTCCACCAGTTGCACCTGCATCCGAGCGCGCGCTTCGTCGGTGACCAAATCTGCGATGGGAGCGCAGTCCACCTCGTACTCACACAGCACACACGGATCGATCTTATGCGCAAAGCCGTGTGAGATCTCTTTGATTGCAGTGATGATCTGCAACGACAGATACAGCGCAGGCCGGCCGCGACGATTGAACCTGCCACCATACAGGGCCGCGCCTGAGCCGGAGAGTGGCGAGAACGACCAGCGCGGATCGTGCGCGCGAAAAGCCGGCCCCACGTATCGTTGAGCCGGATCAGCCGCATCCGCCTGCTTCAGGCAAAGTTACCCAGCGCGAGGTGATCGAGATAGTCGCGCAGGGCATCCGCATGCCCTGTCTTGACCAAGCCCTCAGCGGTGCGTCCACCGAAGGCGGCAATCGGCTGCGCGCGATACCACGCCATTGCCTGTTCTTTTCCACCGGCCCAAGCGCTGATTCGCTCGATGATCTCCAACATTTCTTTCAACCGACGCTGCGGCTTTGCCGCATCCGCTCGTCGCGCCTTGTACAAGGATTCGCTCGATAGACCCAATGTCTGGGCAAGCTGCGCCTTGGACATGCGGAAAGTCTCTGCGACCCGGTCCGGCGCTACCTGGCCAGCCGGGTCGATCAATGAGATCACCCCCGAGGGCATCGCAAGGTGCCTTGATGATTCCATTCGCCGCTCTATTGCCCCATTAATAGGGCATATTATCCGCCGACTGCGTGCCCTTCGCAAGTTTCTTCCACGGTCGGCGGCTCATTGCGCCCGTTCGGTGCCTCCCTGCGGCACCCCGTGTTATGTTCAATTTGCTCGCAAATCGAGGCATGGCCCTACGACCGCAAGATCTTCTCCATCGCCCTGCCCTTCGCCAGCTCATCGATCAACTTATCCAGGTAGCGGATCTCGCGCATCGTCGGCTCTTCGACCTCCTCCACGCGCACACCGCAGACCACGCCCTTGATCAATGCCCGCAAAGGATTCGGGCGCGGCGCCTTCGCAAAGAAGGTCTCGAAATCCGTACCGGCCTCGATCTGCGCCTCGAGTTGCTTCTGGCTGTATCCCGTCAGCCAGCGCACGATCTCATCCACCTCCGCCTTGGTACGCGCCTTTTTCCCCGCCTTCTTCACATACAGCGGATACACGCTCGCAAAGCTCATCGCATAGATTCGATGCTTGGACACTGGCATCACCAGGTGTAGCGGACCCGGTACCTCACGACTTGCTGCCCCTCCGCGGCCACCTTCACCGGGAAGAAAATCGTGCGGGCGTCATCCTTCTCGTACGGTTGCGAGCTGGTCTTGATCTTCCAATTCGTCCAGCGGTAGAGATTTTCCTTCACCAGCACATCCACGGGCTCGGTCTTGTGGTTACGGATCTTGACCTCGACCTCCTCCTCCATCCAGCGGCCCTTGGTGTCGACGGCAAAATCCACCTGCTTGCGCTCGCCCACCACATCGAACGCGGAGCCGAGCTTGACCAGCACACGCTCGTTCTTCGGCGTGTGATCGATGATGTCCTCGCCGATGAATTCCAGGCTCTGGTCCGCGGTGTCCATCTGCGAGACGCGGATGCGGCCCTTGGGCAGAGGCACGCCAAGGCCCACTTTCTCCTCGTTCTTGAATTCGAGATACACGTCCACCTTGGTATTGCCGGAGACGCCGTACTCACGGTCGGTGACCAGGCCTTCGCCGAAGTACTGGCCCGCCTGGCCGTAGTACACCATGGTCTTGCGTGCCGGCACGCGCTTGGCCGCGTCGAACAATTCCACCTGCTTGGTGGAATTGTTGGGCAGCGTGGTGCGACGCCCGAGCGTGTACAGGTGATATTCGAAGAATGCCTTCTCCGCGAATCCCTCATCGGCTGCAACGCTGCGCTTGGCCATCATGGTCACTTCCATCCGTGGCGCCGCCGCCGGTTGCGCGCGCTGCACATCGCCCGCGATCAGCTTGAGCTTGGCGTTGTCGAATGACGCGCCGGATTGATTGATGATGCTCACCCACGCGCCCACGTCGAGGAAGCCCGCATTGGCATTCGCCCCCGGCGTGAAGGTGAGGTTGTAGTCCGTCCACCAGGTCATGCCGCCGGTCTGGTAGGTGACGCGCGCCGTGTGGGAACCGGCCTTCTTCGCCGAGATATCCCACAACAGCGTGGGCTGCGTGATCAACCCCCCGGGCAACTCCGGAAACCGCAGGTTCGAATACTGGCGCAGCGCGTGGATCTGCCCATCCGCGCCGCGCAGCACCAGGCCGTCGATCGACGACAGCAGCGTCCCCGAGGTTTCGGTCACCTGGTTGCCGAGCGTCTGTTGCGCCACGACGGTCCGGTCCACGTATTTGGACAGGAGCTTGTCCGTGCTGACGAGATCGAACTGGTAGTTCTGCTCGAGCACGCGCGTGTCATCGGGGTCCGTCAGCGATGCAAACTGCACGGTGGTGGGGTCGATGAGCGCCGCCACGTCGTTGAAACGGAGCGAGGTGCGCCCCTGCTTCAACTCCACCTTGCGCTCCTGGCGGACCATGGCGTAGCCGGGAATGCCGCCGGCGCTGGGCACGCCCTGGCCCGGCAGCGGCCGGTAGTAGTCCGCCGGGATGCCTCCAGGTTGCGCGGTGCTGTAGATCGTGAGCGCCGTGTCGCTGTCGGCGGCCAGCGCCGGCGAGCTCGCACACATCGCCAGCAACGTGCCCGTCACGGCTCGGCCTGTCGGACCCCGGGGCATTCGCTTCTTCATATCGCACTCCAATGTCCTCCCGGCGGGAGGCTCTCAAACCTGCAACGGATGGGCCGCAAAAATGGGGTGATGTTCGGCCCTTTTAGCCTCCATCCCTCCCATTTGCGATTCATTTCACATATTCTGGACCAGAACGCAGGCACGATAGACACTCAAGGAAAGTATGTCCATGAATGCCCAGCTCCAACCCAGCGGTGCCGATGCAGCGGCACCCTCGCCGCCTGCGAAGGCTGCCGCGCCCACGGCGCAGCCATCGCCGCGCTTCGATCGCAAGTTCATCGAAGACCATCAGCTCCTGGAACGCTACCTCACCGGCAAGCTGCCGCTCAAGGGGGCTCGCGACCTGGAGAACTGGTGCCGCGCACATCCCGAATACCTGGAGGAGCTGCAACTCGGCGTCCGCGCGCAAGGAAGCCTGAAATTGCTCGAGGCCGCGGGCCAACCACAGGACCTGGGTGAGCCCAAGCTGCCGTGGTGGAAGACGCCGTGGCTGAACGTGGCGCTCGGCGGTATCGCCGTGCTCTGCCTGATCGGCTTCCTGGCGCTGTTCGGTAAGTTCATGTTGATGCGCGGCGAACTCGAGGACGTCAAGCTCATCGCCAAGCAAGGAAGCCTTGCACCGCCGACCGAGTCGCAGTCCATGCGGCTGGAGCCGGATCGCATCCCCGACATCGACCGCGCCAAGGTCTCGATCAACCACGCCGCGCCGGCCATGATCAATCTCAAGGTCGACCTGAGCTACACCAAGCTGACGCTGTTCAAGGTGACCATCGAGAAGAAGGGCCAGGGCCGCGTGCTGGTGATCGACAATCTCAGCAAGGACTCCAACGGTGACCTGCGCTTTACCTTCAATTCATCCGGCCTCACGCCGGGTCAATATCGCGTGCGGGTGGAAGGGCTGCCCTTCCGCGGCGATCCGATCGGCATGGCCTGGTTCATCATTGACGCAGCGTGACGATCGGCGGCGTGTTGACCACGCGCCGGGTTGCCAACGTTCCTGACACTCCGACCAGCACCGTGCCGCATACGAGGCCGATGCTCCACAGCCACGGGTCGAATCCGTAGTCCACCGAAAACAAGCGCCGCGCCAGCAGCCAGCCGATGATGCTGGCGCCGCTCGAAGCCAGCACGCCCGATAAGAACCCCAACGCGGAAAACTCAGCGGCCACGCCGGCGAGCACGGTGCGGCGGCTCGCGCCGAGTGTGCGCAGCATGGCGCTTTCGTAGCGGCGTTCATCGCGCGTGGACTGCACGGCCGCGAGCAACACCACCACGCCCGCTGCGAGCGTGAACAAGAAGACGTATTGCACGGCCAGCGACGCGCGGTCGATGACGCTGCGGATCTGGGTCAGGATGGCATCCACATCGAACACCGACACGCTGGGGAACTTGCGCACCAATCCCACCAGCGCCGGCCGCTGCTGCGCGTCCAGGTACACACTCGTCATATAGGTGCCGGCCGCGCCGTCCAGCACGCCGGGCGGCAATACGAGAAAGAAATTCGGGCGGAAGCTGTCCCAGCGGACCTTGCGGATGCTGCTCACGCGCGCCTCGACCGGTTCGCCCGCCACATCGAATCCGATGACATCGCCCACCTGCAGGTGCAGCGCCTCCTGGTATTCGGTGGAAATGGACACCCGCGGCTGGGCATCGTCGGCTGCGCTCCACCAGCGGCCGGCGATGATCTGATTGTCGGCCGGGAGATCCTCCGACCAGGTCAGGTTCTGCTCGCGTTCCACGAAGGCCTTGCCGCGGTCGTCGAGATTCGGCTGCTTGTCCGCCGGCGCGCCGTTGATGGTGGCGATGCGTGCCCGCACCATGGGAAACAAGGCTGGCTGGCCGAGGCCCCGTTCGCGCAAATACTCGAGCAGCGGCGCCCGCTCGTCCGGGCGGATGTTGATCATGAAGTTGTTGGGAACATCCGCCGGCAGGCTCCGCTGCCAATCCTTGAGCAGGTCGCCGCGTACCACGGCGAGCAGCAGCAGCACCATGAGCCCGAGGCCGAAGGCAACGATCTGCACCACGCTCTCCCCGCCCCGGCGCGACACATTCGCCAATCCATATCGCCACGACACGCCCACGCCGCCGCGCAGGCGGCGCGTCGCGCGCACCAGGCCGAAGCCCGCCGCAGCCAGCACCACGCCGGCGCCGAGCACGCCGGCGAACAGGCCGAACACCAGATCGGTATCCCGCACCAGCACCCATACGATGGCGAGCAACGCGCCGAGCGCGATGACGTAGCTCAAGCCATAGCGCAGCGGCGGTGCCTCGATGTTCCGGCGCAGCACCCGTGCGGGGGGCGTGTTCTTCAACGACAAGAGCGGCGGCAGCGCAAATCCCACCAGCATGGCGAGCACGGTGGCGGCCGCCATCAACAACGGCTGCCACGATGCCGGCGGCAACTCGCCGCGGATCAAGTCGCGCAGCAGCCAGGCGAGCCCGGATTGCGCCAGCGCGCCCAGCGCGGATCCCAGCAGCACCGCGGCGATGCCCACCAGTGCCAATTCCAGCATCGAGACGCTGAGAATGAAGCGTTGCGAGGCACCCATGCATTTCATCAGCGCCGCCGCGTCCAGGTGACGCGCCACGTAGCGCCTGGCGCCCATGGCCACCGCCACCGCGGCCAGCAGCACCGAGGCCAGGCTTGCCAGATTCAAGAAGCGCGTGGAGCGCTCGATGGCAGCGTTGAGCTGACGGGAGGATTCATCCACGTCCTCGATGCGTTCGCCGCCCTTCTTCACCTGCTTCAGCCATTCGCGATACGCCGCCACCGAGTCCGCGGATCCCGCAAACAGGCCCGCGTAGTTCGCACGGCTGCCAGGCTGGATGAGCTGCGTGGCGGGAAGGTCTGCGATGTTCACCAGCACCGCCGGTGCCAGGTTGACGAAGCCCGAGCCTTGATCGGGCCGGTAATCCAGGATGCGCGCGATGCGGAACGTGGCCGCGCCGACTTGCACGCTGGCGCCCACCTGCACATCGAGCTGTGCGATCAGGCGCGCATCGACCCAAGCCTCGCCCGGCGCGGGGATGTCGTGCGTGACGCGCGCCTGGCCGAAGGGCCGGTCGGCGATGCGCACCGCGCCGCGCAGCGGGTAACCCGCCGTGACCGCAATGAGCGAGGTGAGCTGCGAAGCCTCGCCATGGAAGATTGCGGTGGCGAGTTGCACCACGTTCGCCGTCTTCAAGCCACGCCGCGCCGCCTCGGCCGCATAGGCGGGCGGCAGTGGCTGAGCCGACTCGACGCGCAGGTCCGCCGCCAGCACCTCGGTGGCCTGCGCGCGCACGCCCGCCGCGATGCGATTGGTGAAAAAGCCAACGGCGGTGAGCGACAACACCGCCACCATGAGCGCAAGCAGCAGCACGGCGATCTCGCCGGACTTGATATCGCGCCACAGGTTGCGCAGCGCGAAGCGCAAAGGCGCCATCAGCTCACCGTATGGCCGGCGTCGAGCTGCAGCACGCGCTGGCAGCGCGCGGCGAGCTGCCGGTCGTGGGTGACGAGAATCAGCGTGCTGCCGGTGGTGCGGTTCAGGTCGAACAGCAGGTCGGTGATCTTCTGCCCCGTGGCCGTGTCCAGGTTGCCGGTGGGCTCATCGGCGAACAGCACGGCCGGACGGGTGACGAACGCGCGGGCGATGGCGACGCGCTGCTGTTCACCGCCCGACAAATGCTTCGGATAATGCGCCGTGCGTGATTCCAGGCCGACCTGCTTCAGCACTTGCATGGCCACCGCGCGCGCATCGTTGCGCCCCAAGAGTTCCAGCGGCAGCATGACGTTCTCCACCGCCGTGAGCGAGGGTACGAGGTGGAACGACTGGAACACGAAGCCGACGTGCCGCCCGCGCACGGCGGCGCGGCCATCCTCATCCAGCCCGGTCAAGTCATGGCCGGCCAGCAGAACCCGGCCGGTTGAGGGTGAATCCAGGCCCGCGAGCAGCGCCAGGAGCGTGGATTTGCCCGCGCCGGAAGCGCCAACGATGGCGAGGGATTCGCCGGCGCGCACTTCCAGGCTGACATCGGCGAGAATGGTCAACGGGCCTTCCGTGCTGCCCGGCGGGCTGGGAACGATTTTCGAGATGGCCTGGGCTTGGAGAACGGTGGATTCTGACATTCGGGGTGCTTGTGAAACGCCTACTGTGGACATTGCTGCTCGGACTCTCGACCCAGGCCCTGACCGCCGCGCCGGCGGCTCCTACCGTCAAACCCGGAGCACCCCACACCTCCGCGGCGCCGGTGATCCTGGTGTTCGGGGACAGCATCAGCGCCGCCTTCGGCATCCGCGCCGAACAGGGCTGGGTGTCGTTATTGGAGCAGCGGCTGAAAACTCAAGGGTACGGATACCGCGTCGTGAACGCCAGCGTCAGTGGTGAAACCACGGCCGGAGGGCTGGCACGCCTGCCGCGCGCGCTCAAGGTGCACCGCCCTGCCGCGGTGGTACTGGAACTTGGCGGCAATGACGGCCTGCGCGCGTTGCCCGTGACGCAGATGCGCTCGAACCTCATGCGCATGGTGACGATGTCGGAGGCGAGCGGTGCGAAGGTGCTGCTCGTGGGCATGCGCATGCCGCCCAACTACGGCGCAAGGTACACCGAGCAATTCCACCGCACCTACGACGAGGTGGCTCGCTACTTCAAGATTCCGATGGTGCCTTTCCTGCTCAACGAGGTCGCCTTGAACGCGGATCTCATGCAGGCGGATGGCATTCATCCAAATGTTGCCGGGCAGCCGAAGCTGCTCGACAACATCTGGCCTGAATTGCAGAAGCTGTTGAAGAAGTGACCGCTATTTGATGTTGTACACCAGGTTGATGGTGGTGAGCGTGTCGGATTTCTTCGCGCCCGCCGGCGGATCCGTGTTGTAGTGCACGCCGTACCCGACGCTCAAGGCAAGCGCGTCGGTCATGCTCACCTGCAGCGCGATGTCATTCACCACCAGCGTGTTCTTGGAGCCCGACTCGATGGCCAGCTTGTCCACGATCTTCGTGGTCTTGGTGAGCGCATGGCTGAAGTCCAACCCTGCCGTGGCCACGGCATCGCCGGTGGCGTCCAGTTTGTCGCGGGCGATGATGCGGCCGGTGGCCGGGTCCTTGGTGAGGTTCTCCACACGCAGCCGGCGATAGCCGATGCCGAAGGTGCCGGTGAGCTTGGTTGCTTCGTTGTCGATGAACTTGTAGCCGATGCCGGTGGCGAGCGTGGCCTGGTAGGCGAAGCCGCTGAACTTGTCCTGCTCGCCCCGCAAGGCGCCGAACCAGAACATGCGGTCGCTGATCTTGCGGTCGAGCTGGTACTTGGCCTCGATCCGCTGCGCGGTCGTAAACGCGGCGTTCTTGCCGTAGAGGAAGCCGAGGAAGGCGGAATTCTTCCAGTCGCCGCTTTCGCGCGCGATGTCCAGCTTGGCATTGGCGGAAGTGGAATCGGCATTGCCGCGTGAGATCAGAAGGCCGGCCTCTCCTTTGCCGGTCCAGTCCGCATGCGCGGCGGGTGACGCCAGGACACATGCCGCGACGGCGGCACCGGCGAGGCCAGAATTACGAATCACAATCATGAGAAACTCCCTGAAATGATCTGGTTTGGTAGCATCGTGCTACGGTTGGGTTCGACCAAGCCGCAGGCGCCTGGTTCCCGCGGGAGATTTTCGCATGTCGCTTTATGGTTTGGGATTATTCATGGCGGTGTATGCGCTCGCCGTCGCCACGCCGGGCCCGGGCGTCGCGGCCATTCTCGCGCGCTCGCTGTCGCGCGGCCTCGCGGGCGCGCCCGCCTTCATCGCGGGCTTCCTGATCGGCGACTTCATCTGGTTCGGTACCGCCGCGCTCGGGCTCGCCGCCATCGCGAAGACCGCCGCCACTTTGTTCCTCATGATCAAGTACGCGGGCGCCGCGTACCTGCTGTTCCTCGCCTACAAGCTGTGGACCACCGAGGCCACGCCGATGGAAACGCGCGTGCCCACGTCGGCGGAGAAGCCGTTTCGATTGTTCCTGAGCAGCCTGGCACTCACGCTGGGGAACCCCAAGACCATCATCTTCTTCCTGGCGCTGCTGCCCACGGTGGTGGATCTGCAGAACCTCAAGCTCACGGGTTACCTGGAAATCGCCGCTGTGATCCTCGTGGTCTTGCCGACCGTGCTCGGCGCCTACGCCGTGGCGGCGGCGCGTGCACGCCAGCTGTTCAAGAGCTCACGCGCGCTGAAGATCATGAATCGCGGCACCGGCGCCGCCATGGCAGGCGCTGCCATCGCCGTGGCCACGCGCTGAGCGCGGCAGACTTACTTCTTCATCCACTCCTCGACACCACCATGGCGCGAGCAGGCGCCCTTGTGGCCGGTCGCGTGCGAGTACGTCCCGTCCTTGCACTTGGCCGTGGAGGTGGATCCGTCCGCGCAGGTGACTTCCGATTTCTTCTTGGCCACCGCCGGCGCCGCCATCACGATGAACATCAACGGAGCCGCCATCAGTCCGATCAATAATCTGGTCTTCATCGCCATGTTCCCGTGTTTGAATGACATGGAAACTGTAGGCACGAAGACAAGACCGCCCGGATTAGGAGCGTGTCATTTGGCCTCGTAGACCGTCTTGCCGCCCACCACGGTGCGCAGCACCTTCACGTTGGCGATGTCCTCTGGGGGAATTTTCATCACATTGCGGTCCAGCACGATGAAATCCGCGAGCTTGCCGGCCTCGATGGAACCGGTCAGCGCTTCCTGATGAAGCTGATAGGAAGAATTCATGGTGATGGCGCGCAAGACCGCCTGGCGCGACAAGCCCACGTCATCGCCGAGGCGGCCCGACCACTGCGGCGGTGAGCCCGGCACATTGGTGCGCGTCACGCCGACCTTGAGTGCGAACCATTCATTCAAAGGATCCACCGGCCAGTCGCTGCCGTAGGCGATGCGCGCCCCGGCCGCCTGCAGGAAGCCCGAGGGCTCCATGATACGAAAGCGCGCCGGGCCAAGGATGTCGCGCGCCCCTTCGATGGTATCCGCCGCAGGTTTGCCCCACTGCAGTGACAGCACCGGGTTCACGTTCAGGGCCGCGTAGCGCGGATAGTCGGCCGGGTGCACCAATTCATTGTGCGCGATGGCGACGCGCGCATCGAGCGAAGGATGCTTGCGACGCAATTCGGCTGCCGCGTCCAGGCCCGCGCGCACCGCACCGTCGCCGTCGGCATGCATGTGTGGGTCGAGGCCGGCTTCTGCCAGCCCGATCAGCAATTGCGACAGGATGGGCGGCGGGAAATACACCGGCGGCCCGCGATCGGTGCCGGGCCCCCAATTCGGATGCTGCTCGGTGCCGTGGTTGACCCAATATGGCTCGACCATGGCACCGGTGAAGGCCGGCGCGGTGATCACGCCATCGAGAAACAACTTGGTATTGCGCACCGTGATGCCGGGCTGTGAGCCGATGGGGCCCTGGTCGAACTTCGTGGCCAGCGCCTTGACTGCGGCGATGGCCTTGGGCGGATCGCGGCCATCGGGCGGCGGGATGACGGGCGCGAAATGCGCGCGCACGGTCAGCGCTCCTTCCTTCTGCAGCGTGGTGTAGGCCGTCATCGAATCGGCCGATGCGCCCGCGTCCATGAACGTGGTGACACCCTGCTGCGCCAGCGCCGTGAGCGTGGCGCGCGCGGCGGCGAGCTGATCCGCCGCCGACGGCTTGGGGATCTTGCCGTCCACGAACTCCTGCGCCGCATCCTCGAGGATGCCGGTGGGGTTGCCATGTTGGTCGCGGGCGATCTTGCCGCCGAGCGGGTCAGGCGTTTGCGCGGTGATGCCGCCGAGCTGCAACGCGCGGCTGTTCGCCAGCGAGGTATGTCCGAAGGTGTTCGACACCAGGATGGGGCGCTTGGTGTTGAGCGCATCCAAGGTGGCGGCCGTGGTGGTGATACCGGCGGGCACCATGTTCTGCGAGAACCAGCCCACCACTTCCAGCCAGCCATCGGGCTCGTGCTCGCGCGTCTTGTCCAGGCACGCCTGGATGCGCTGTTGGAACTGCGCAATCGTGAGCGCTTCGTAGTTGAGGTTGCACTTGAGCAGCGCGGCTCCCCCGCTCAGCGGATGCATGTGGCCATCCACCAGGCCGGGCATCAGCATGCGTCCCTGCAGATCCACCACCTGCGTGCTCTTGCCGATGTAGCGCGCCGCGCCCGCATCGGTACCCACGTACACGATGCGCCCCTGGCTCACCGCCACCGCCGAGGCGATGCCATCCTTCGCATCCACGGTATAAACGTAACCATGCCGATAAACGGAATCGGCGGGAGCCGCGGTGGCGGCCGCCGCGGCAAGTGAGATCAGCAAGCCTGCAATCGTGCGCACAAGGTCCCCTCGTTTATGTATTCTTCGGCAGTCACCTCGCAAAATACACCATCGGGAGAACCCGTGACCACTGCACTCATCCGCCGCATCGCATGGTTTGCCGCCCTGGGGCTGGCTGCCGGCACCGCCATCGCCCAGGACCGCGACACTGCCGACCTGGTGCTCACCCACGCGCGCATCTACACGGCCGGGGGTTCGCGCGTGCCGGCACGCGCCATGGCCATCCGCAAGGATCGCATCATCTACGTGGGCAACCCGGTGGAAGCACTGAAGCTGGTGGGTCCGAACACCATCGTGCGGCACATGAACGGCCAGCGCATCCTGCCCGGGCTGGTCGACGCGCACGTGCATGCGCTGGACATCGTCGACCTCGATGTCTGCGACCTGGGCAGTGCACCCAAGACGCTGCGCGAGATGTCGGCCACCGTGCGGGCCTGCCTGGACAAGTACCAGACACCCGCCGGTTCACGGCTGGTGGTGCATCAATGGAACTACACCGTCGGCAACCAGCCCGATGCGGAATATCCCACGCTGCGCGCCGCGCTCGACAAAGCCTCCACCACGGTGCAGATCGAGCTGCTCGGCAATGACGGCCATCATGGCGCGTTCAACAGCCTGGCGCTGGCGTCCGCCAAGGGTTTCGACGGCCAGGTGATCGGACTCTCCAAGGCCACCCTCAACAAGGAGTTCGCGCAGTACAAGAAGATCGTCGGCGTGGACGAAAGCGGCGAACCCAATGGCGCGGTGAACGAGGATGCGCGCCTGCTGATCGATCCGCACGCCATGCTGAACTCGGATCTGGCGGAAGTGGCGAAGGCGCCGGAGCGTGTGGCGCAACGCTTCAACAGCGTCGGCATCACCGCCATCATGGACGCGATGGCAACGCCCGACTCACTCCCGGTGTACGACGCCATGCAGGCACGCGGCGGCATGACCATGCGCGTGATGCTGGCGCAATTCTACGACCCCGAACGCTTCAAGCTGGCCGACGGCCGGGTCGATTTCGACACCATGGTGAAAAGCGCCACGCAGGTGCGCGCCCGCTATGCCACCAATCCGCTGATCCGGGCCGATTTCGTCAAGCTGTTCGCGGACGGCGTACTCGAGGGCAGTCCGCTGGCCAATCCTCCCATCCTGCCGAACTCGGCCTCGCTCCGGCCTTATCTGCAACCCATCTTCGCCGTCGACAAGGACGGCATGCCGACGGTGACGGGCTACGTCGACACGGCTTCGCCGGCCTGCGCGCAGGCGCGCCTGGATGCGGTCAAATATGTGGACGCGCAAGCAGCCGCGGAATTCGTCAAGGCGCATGGCTTCCACCCCGCGCAGTGCACGATCTCCGACGGCCAGCTGCAGCACACACGCGCCGTCATCCTGGAATTCGCACGGCAATTCCACGCCGCGGGGTTCAACCTGCACATCCACGCCATCGGCGACCGTGCCGTGCGCACCGCCGTGGACGCCATCGAGCTCGCGCGCGCCGCCAATGGCGATGCCAGCAGCCGCGATGGCCTGGCGCATGTGCAGCTGGCGCACCCGGACGATGCGCTGCGCATTGGCCGCGATCATCTGTACGTGGCCTTCACCTATTCCTGGATGTCCACCGGCACTGGCTACGACATCACCGTCATCCCCTTCCTGGAGCCGGTCACCGGCAATTCGTACGCGGCGATGCACAAGCCCAACGGTTACTACGAAACCAACGCCTACCCGGTGCGCACCGTGAAGGAAGCGGGCGGCATCCCGGCGGCAGGTTCGGATGCGCCGGTGGAGACGCGCGATCCGCGACCTTTCGTGAACATGTCCATGGCCATCACGCGCCGCTCGGGCAATGCGCCGGCGCTGAATCCGAAGCAAAGCCTCGGCATCGACGAGGCCATCGATGCCTATACCATCAACGGCGCGCGCTGGCTGGGTATCGACAAGGATGCAGGCTCGATCGAAGTGGGCAAGAGCGCGGATTTCATCGTGCTGGACCGCGACATCGTCAAGCTGGCGAAGCTGGGCAGGGCGCAGGACATTGCCGGCACCAAGGTACGGGAGACCTGGTTCCAGGGCCGGCGGGTGTATGCCGCCAAGTAGGCGGCGTCGGCGTTACTGACCCGTCTTGAAGCGCTGCCAGATGCGCGTCAGCGCGCGCGCCTTGTCCGGCGTGTCCGCGAGCTGCACGAACAGCCGCTGCGTCTCCGCCTCGCTCGGGTAGATCACGGGGTCGCTCAACACGGCGGGATTGACGAGCGGCGTGGATGCGGTGTTGGCATTCGCATAGGCCATGTGGTTGGACACCTCGGCCATCACCGCGGGTTCGAGCACATAGTCGATGAAGGCATGCGCGGCCGCCACATGCGGCGCGTCCTTCGGGATGGCCAGCATGTCGAACCACATGATCGAACCTTCCGCAGGGATGATGTAGCCCAGCTTCAACGGGCTCTTGCGATCGCGCAGCCGCGCCTTGGCGAGCGACACATCGCCGTTGTAGCCCACCAACGCGCATACATCGGCATTGGCGAGCGCCTCGGTGGAATTGAACGAGTCGATGGTACGGACGTAGGGCCGGATCTTGAGCAGGGTCTGCTCGGCCGCCTGTAGGTCCTCGGGCGTGGGCGCATTCGGATCCCGGTGCAGGTACGCGAGCACGAGGCGGATCACCCCGCCCGGGTTGTCCATGATCTGAATACCGCAGGACGCCAGCTTCGAGGCATTGGCGGGGTCGAAGATCAGGCTCCAGCTGTCCAGCGGGTGGTTGGGCAGGAGCTTCTTCACCGCCTCTTCGTTGAAGCCGATCCCTTCCGTGCCACGGATGTAGATGACCGCATGGCGATTGTCAGGATCATGGCGGGCGACCATGCGCATGAGCGCGGGGTCCAGGTTGCGCAGGTTCGGGAGCTTGGATTTATCCAGCGGCTGATAGGCGCCGGCCGCGATCTGGCGCTCCAGGTAGGGCGCGGTGGGCACCACCACATCGAAGCCGCTGTTGCCGGTCAGCACCTTGGTTTCCAGCGTCTCGTTGGTGTCGAAGAAGGACACCTTCACCTGGATGCCCGTGCGCGCCTCGAAGTTCTTCAAGGTGTCGGGCGCGAGGTAGTCTGCCCAGATGTACAGGTTGAGCTGCTTGGCGTCGGCAGCAGACGCGGCCGGCGCCGGGTCGGCCGGCTGCCTGGAACAGGAACACAAGGCCGTGGCGGCCAATATCAGCAGGAATGTCCGCATTGCACACCCCAAAATGGCGTGCGCGGATCATAACAGCCCTGCCGCCTCAGCCGCCGATGATGCCCTCGGCGAACACGGCTTCCATTTCCAGCCGGGCATTCAGCCCTTGGTATTGGAAATCGATCAGCTCGCTGGATTCTTCCCGGCTGGTGGCCGGGGCGTGCGTTTGCTCGACGATGCTGTCGCGCGCGACCTGCGCGCGGGCCAAGGCGCCCGCCCATTGGAAGTCGAGGGTGGGTGGCACGACGGGATCGGGGACGGGGTGGCGGGTGATGGACGGGGATGCGGAGCCCATGAATGTTCTCCTGTCAAAAGTGGATGGGGGCATGATGCCGGATGGCGGCGGGGTGCGCGAATGTCTGCACCTGGAGACGGCGCGACCGGCTGGGAAGTTCCCGGCTGCGACACAAAAAAGCCCGCCGCGCCGCCTACTTCAGCAGTTGCACGGTCGCCATGTTGAACACGTAACGGGTGTGCTGCCCCCGCTGATTGGCCTGCACGATGCTGCCCTGGACCCGTACATGGGCGCCTTCGGCGATGTTGTCGGGCAGGTCGGTCAGGGGCAGGAGCTGCATTTCCATGGCCGACTGGCACTGCTTGCCCGCCGCCGGCGCGTAGATGTACTCGGTGCGATCCAGCACCAGGATGGGCGCCCGGTCGAAGGTGGTCTCGTCGCGATAATCGCGGAAATGCACGTGGCCGGTGAGTGACGTCTTGACCGGATCGGTGAGCTTGCAGCCACCGTAACCCAGCACGCAGCCCTGCAGGGCGGCGGCGGAAACCAAGCCGAGGCAAACCCTGTTCAGCGCGCGCGGAATGTCCATGGCGCTATTATGCTATACACGCGGCTGACAAGAACTAAGGGGATGGCGACGTGGAGCGAATCTGGACCAAGCACTATCCGCAGGGCGCGCCGCTGGAGGTCGATGCCAGCGTCTATACCTCCCTGAAGCACCTGTTCGAGACCGGCGCCGACAAGTTCGGCAACGAGACCGCGTACATCAACATGGGGACCAAGCTCCAGTTTGCGCAGCTCGAGGAGCTGTCCCGCGCGTTCGCGGCCTGGCTGCAGCACAAGGGCCTGGTGCCGGGCGATCGCATCGCCCTGATGATGCCCAACATCCTGCAATACCCCGTCGCGTTATTCGGCGCCCTGCGCGCCGGCCTCGTCATCGTCAATACCAATCCGCTGTACACGGCGCATGAGCTGGAGCATCAGCTCACCGATTCCGGCGCCAAGGCCATCGTCATTCTTGAAAATTTTGCCCATGTGCTGCAGCAGGTGCTGCCGAAGACGGACATCAAGCACGTGCTGGTGACGGGCGTGGGCGACTTGCTCAGCTTTCCGAAGGGCCTGATCGTGAACCTGGTTCTGCGCCACGTGCGCAAGCAGGTGCCGGCCTGGAGCATCCCCAAGGCCATTCGCTTCAAGGATGCGCTCGGGACGGGGCTGGGCCTTGCGATGAAGCCGGTGGAGCTCGGCCACGAGGACATCGCCTTCCTGCAATACACGGGCGGGACCACCGGAGTGTCCAAGGGAGCCGTCCTCACGCACGGCAACATGGTGGTGAATGTCCTTCAGGCCGGCGCCTTCCTGTTGAACGACCCGCTGCCGGTGCGCGGCACCATCATCGTCACCGCCCTGCCGCTCTATCACATCTTCTCGCTCACGGTGAATGCGCTGCTGTTCGCACATATCGGCGGCTGCAACCTGTTGATCACCAATCCGCGCGATTTCGCCGGCTTCGTGGCCGAGCTGCGCAAGTACAAGTTCCACTTCATCAGCGGTGTAAACACGTTGTTCAACGCGCTCCTGCATACGCCGGGCTTCGATGGCATCGACTTCAGCGTCCTGCGCCGCACGCTGGCGGGCGGCATGGCCTTGACCGGCACGGTGGCCGAAAGCTGGAAGAAGGCCACCGGATGCGTCGTGTCGCAGGGCTGGGGTCTCACCGAGACCTCGCCGGTGGTCACCGCCTTCCCGCCCGGCATGGACTACAACGGCTCGATCGGCGTGCCCGTGCCCTCCACCGACGTGGCCGTGGCGGATGATGCCGGCAATGAACTGCCGGTGGGCGGCGTGGGAGAGCTATGCGTGCGCGGCCCGCAGGTGATGCGCGGTTACTGGAACCGGCCCGACGAAACCGCGAAGGTGCTGATGGGCGGCTGGCTGCGCACCGGCGACATCGGCCGCATGGATGCGGAAGGATTCTTCTATATCCAGGACCGCAAGAAGGACATGATCATCGTGTCCGGCTTCAACGTGTACCCGAATGAAGTGGAGGACGCCGCCGCCTCGCATCCCGGCGTGCTGGAAGTGGCCGCCGTCGCGCAGGCGGACGAGCGCGCCGGCGAAGTGGTCGCGCTTTTCGTGGTCAAGAAGGATCCGGCGGTCACCGCAGAGAGCATCATCGAGCATTGCCGCAAGGATCTCACGGGCTACAAGGTGCCCAAGCACATCTACTTCCGCACCGAACTCCCCAAGACCAATGTGGGGAAGATCCTGCGGCGGGCGTTGCGGGATGAGTTGAAGAAGACGGCGTAGCCGCCGCCTTCAATCGGGCTTGAAGGCGTGCACCTCGTCGATCAGCACGCTCACCTGTTCGGGATTCACGCCCGGGGTGATGCCATGGCCGAGGTTGAACACATGCCCCGGCCCCTTGCCGAAGCTGTCCAACACGCGCCGCGCCTCGGCGCGCAGCACCTCGGGCGGCGCGAACAACGCGGCGGGGTCGAGATTGCCCTGCAGCGCCACCTTGCCATTCACGGCCTGGCGCGCGGTGGCAAGGTCGGTGCACCAGTCCACGCCCGCTGCATCGCAACCAATGGCCGCGATTTTCGACAACCACGGCCCGCCACCCTTGGTGAACACGATGCTGGGTACACGGCGCCCTTCCGCATTCTTGGTGAGTGCCGCGACGATCTGCGCCATGTAGTTGAGTGAAAATTCCTCGTACTGCGCGGGCGTGAGGATGCCACCCCAGGTGTCGAATACCATCGCTGCCTGCGCGCCGGCAGCGATCTGCGCATTCAGATAAGCGATGGTGGAGCGCGTGAGCACGTCCAGCAAGCGATGCAGGTCGCGCGGCGCCTCGTACATCATGCGCTTGACGCGCTCGAAGGTCTTGCTGCCGCCGCCCTCCACCATGTAGGTACCCACGGTCCACGGGCTGCCGGCAAAGCCGATCAACGGCACGCGCCCGCGCAGCTCGCGGCGGATCAGCGACACCGCATCGATGACGTACTTGAGATCGCTGTTCGGGTCGGGCACGCCGAGCCTGTCGATGTCCGCGGCACTGCGGATGGGGCGCGCAAACGTGGGGCCCTCGCCGGTCTCGAATTCCAGACCGAGGTTCATCGCGTGCGGGATGGTGAGGATGTCCGAGAACAGGATGGAGGCATCCAGCTTGTAGCGGTCGATGGGTTGCAGCGTGACTTCGCAGGCGTACTCGGGCGTCATGCACAGCTTGAGGAAATTGCCGGCCTTCTGGCGCGTGGCGCGGTATTCGGGCAGGTAGCGGCCCGCTTGCCGCATCACCCAGATGGGACGGCGGGGAGTCGGCTCACGCAGCAACGCACGCAGGAAAATGTCGTTGGTCAGGGGCTGGTTCATGTTCTCTCGGCAGGATCGAATAAACGTCGATGCTCAAGGATAGCGTATCGGTCGGTCATGCCGGCAATATAGTCCGACACGGCCCGCGCCCTCCCCGGCTTGCCGGCCAGCGATTCACCCCGGTCGGCGGCGGCTCGGTGCTCGTCCGGCAACAGGCCGGGATCGTTGAAGAAGGCGTTGAACAAGGCCATCAGGGTGCGCCGCGCCTTGGAGGTCATGCGCTGCACCTTGTAGTGCTTGTACACCTGCTCGCGCAGGAACAGCTTCAACTGCCGGTTGAACACATGGGTCTCATCGCTGAAGCCGATCAACGGCGCGGCGTGGCGGCGCACGTCCTCGATGGTGTCGATAGCCGCGGCCTTGATGCGCGCCTTGGATGCATTGATGAGGTCCGTCACCAGCAGGTTGATCATGCGGCGGACCACTTCATACACCAGCCGCCGGCCGGCGAGGTTGGGATACAGGCCGCGCACCTGCTCGTGGAAATGCGCGAACAGCGGCACGGTATCCAGCTGCTCCACGGTGATCAGCCCGGCGCGGATGCCATCATCGATATCGTGATTGTTGTAGGCGATTTCATCGGCAAAATTCGCCAGCTGCGCCTCGAGCCCCGGTTGCCCGCGCTTCAGGAAACGCTCGCCCACATCGCCCAGGAGCCGCGCGTTCGCCGCCGAGCAATGCTTGAGAATGCCCTCGCGGCATTCGAAGCTCAGGTTGAGGCCCGCGAACTCCGCGTATTGCTCTTCGAGCTCATCGACGATGCGCAGGGATTGCAGGTTGTGCTCGAAGCCGCCCAGGTCGCGCATGCATTCATGCAGGGCATCCTGGCCGGCATGCCCGAAAGGTGTGTGCCCGACATCGTGCGCCAGGCAAATGGCCTCGGAGAGCTCCTCGTTCAACTGCATGGCGCGCGCAATCGTGCGCGCGATCTGCGCCACCTCGAGCGAGTGCGTCAGCCGCGTGCGGTACAGATCGCCCTCATGGTTGACGAAGACCTGCGTTTTGTACACCAGGCGCCGGAACGCGGTGGAATGCACGATGCGGTCCCGGTCGCGCTGGAACTCGGAGCGGTAGGCAGGTGGGGCCTCGGCATAGCGGCGGCCGCGGGACTGGTCGTCGTGCGCCGCGTACGACGCGAGATTTCTCATCCCACATGCTCCTCGAGCGTGGCGAGGAGCGCGTCCTGATCATAATTGCCCATCACCACCGCCCTCCCGAGCTTCTCCAGCAGCACCAGGCGCACATTGCCGGCCAGCACCTTCTTGTCCATGCGCATGAGTTCGAGCGCGCGTTCGGCGCCGATGCGCGGTGCGTCGACGGGCAACCCGGCGCTCGCCACCAGTTCGCGCACGCGCGCGCTGCACTCGGCATCGACCAGCGACAGGCGCTGCGAGAGCTCTGCCGCCATGATCATGCCCAGCGCCACGGCCTCGCCATGCAGGTATTGCTTGTAGTGGGTGGCGGCCTCGATGGCATGGCCGAAGGTATGGCCGAAGTTGAGGATGGCGCGCACACCCTGTTCACGCTCGTCCTGCCCCACGACCTTGGCCTTGATCTCGCAGGAACGCGCGATGGCGTAGCTGAGCGCCTCGGCATCGCGCGCCAGTAGCGCCGACATGTTCAGCAGCAGCCAATCGAAGAACAGCGGGTCCCAGACGCAGCCGTACTTGATGACCTCGGCCAGGCCGGCCCGCAGTTCGCGTTCGGGGAGCGTCGCCAGGGTATCGGTATCCGTGACCACGGCGATGGGTTGGTGGAAGGCGCCGATCAGGTTCTTCCCGCCCGGATGATTGACCCCCGTCTTGCCGCCCACGGAGGAATCCACCTGGGCCAGGAGCGTGGTCGGGGCCTGGGCGAAATGGATACCCCGCTGGTAACAGGCGGCGGCAAATCCGGTGACATCCCCCACCACCCCGCCGCCCAGTGCGATCACCAGGCCGTCCCGGTTGACCTTGTTGCCGACCAGGGCATCCAGCACCCAGCTCGCCGTGGACAGGGTCTTGTGCTGCTCGCCATCGGGCAGGATGCACTGGGCTACCTTGCGGCCGCCCAGGCCGGCCTTGAGCTTGTCGAGATACAGGGGAGCAATGGTGTTGCTGCTCACCACCAGGAGTGAATCGCCGGCGATGCCGCGGTTCCAGACCGACGTGTCGGCGAGCAGGCCCGGGCCGATGTGGATCGGATAGCGGACGTGTCCCAGATCGACGCTGATCGTTTGCACGCCGGACAGTATACGAAGCTTAACGCTCCTTCGCCCGCCGAATCGCCTGCTGGATCTCCTGCGCCACCGCCTGCGCCTTGCGTTCGTCCGTGCTGACGGTGATGTCGGCAATCTCCTCATAAAGCGCTGCGCGCTGGCTCATCAGCAGGCGCAGGCGGGCCTCGGGGTCGGTGTCGTTCAGGAGCGGCCGGTGATGGCCATGGCGGGTGCGGGCCAGTTGCTGCGCGATGGAGGTCTTGAGGTACACGACCGTACCCCGCTCGGCCAGCCAGCGCCGGTTCTCGGGCCGGATGATGGCGCCCCCGCCCGTGGCCAGCACGACTCCCTGCATCTGCGTCAGACGGTCGATGGATTCCGACTCCCGCACCCGGAAACCGGTCTCGCCTTCCTTCTCGAAAATGTAAGGGATGTCCACGCCCGTGCGCTTCTCGATGTCGACGTCGCTGTCGTGGAAGGAGAGCTTGAGCATCCGCGACAGGTGGCGGCCGACGGCGGTCTTGCCGGAGCCCATGGGGCCTATGAGGAAGATGTTCGACGTTGCGGTCATGGACGCACACAGCCTACGTGCGATTGGCAGCCCGTCAACTCCCTGCCCGCGGCGATCGCAAAAAAAAGGGCCGCCATCCGGCGGCCCTTTGATTCAATTTCCCTGCCGGATCAATTCGGATCGGTACAGGTGGTGGCGGTACCGTACGGGCTGAGGAGACCCGGCGGCGACGAATCGGTCTTCGTCACGTAGTCGGCCAGGATCGGCAGCACGAAAATGGAGCTGGTCGAGGTCTCGGTGCCCTGCACCGTCGCCGTCGCGGTCAGCTTGACCTGCACCCACATCGCATGATCTTCCGGATAGACCACCGTGAAATCGGCGCGGCCCTGTGAATCCGTGGTCACCGTTCCCGGTTGGACCGCGGCAATGTCACCCGGATCCAACACGCCGTTGTTATTGCCCTGGCCTGAAACGTCTTCGCCAAGGGCAACATCGAGCACACCGTTCAGGTTGGCATCCTCGTTCGGGCAAGAGGTGATCGGCGTCACCGTACCCAGAGCGGGCGTTCCGGTCTGTACCCAGCGATTGACCGCGATGACCCAGCCACCCTTGCTGTAAGCCAACAGCGGGCTGGGTGCAGCGGAATGAATCGTCAGGTTGATGGTGGTATTGGTGAGCGCGGCGCCCGACGAATCGAGGGCCTGAACCGTCCAGTCCTGAATGAAGACGGTCTTGGGGTCGTTCTCTCGCAGCTTGTTGCCGGTTCCCATGCTGAGGAACACGGTGCGGCCGCCGACGGTGAGTGCCGCGGTGTTGTTGATCGCCGTTCCGCTGACCGTCGCCTTCACGACCACGCCATTGCTGGAGCTCGGCGTGCCGCTCGCCTGGTACGTGGTCTGCGCGCGGCCTTCGGAATCGGTCACGCCGGAAGCCACCGTCAGCGTGCCGCCGGTGATGTCGTTGACCGTCTGGAAGTCCACCGTCTTGCCTTCGACGAGGTTGTTCGCCGCATCGCGCACCACCGCCGAGATGGTGCTCTGACCTTGCGTCGGAATGGTCGATGGGCTCGCCTGCACTTCGATGGTCGCAGGCGTCGTGGCGAGAAAGTCGATCGGCACCTGCGCCGATACGCCCGTCGCCGTGGCGGTGATGATCGCCGGGCCCGAGACGCTGGAGGTGATGCTCACCGTCGCCACACCACTGCCGTTGGTGACGGCCGTGGCCGCGCTGAGCGCGCCACGCGTGGTGGAAAACGAAACCGTCTGACCTGCTTGAGCGACACCGTTCGATGTCCAGGTGACGGACACCACCTGCGACGCGCCGAGATTGACCTTGGCATTGGCCACGGGCGCGGTGAATTGGAAGCTCTGGCCGCTGACCGACACCGCCTGCGAAGATTGCAGGCCCAGCGCGGTGACGGTGATCGTATCCGCGCCGCTATTGCTCGCGGTGACGGTGAACGTCGCCTGTCCGGTGCTGCCGGTGGTCACGGACGCCGCGCTCAAGGTGTTCCCCAGCGCAGATGAAAGCGAAATGGACTGGTTCGGAATGCCATTGTTGCCGGCATCGCTCAACGAGACGGTGTAGGTGCCCGTCGCGCCGAGCACGAGGCTCGCCGGACCCGTCACCGCCAGGCGCGTTCCGGTGACATCCACATTGACCGTGGCATTGGTGGAACCTGCCGTCGCGGTCACGGTGATCTGACGATTGGTGGGATCGCCGGCCGAGGTGAGCGTGGCCTTGGCCTCGCCATTGGCATCGGTGGTCCCCTGCGTCACGGTCAGGCCGCCGGAGGTGGCCTGGAACGAAACGTCGACGTTCGGCAGGAACTGATTGTTGGCGCCGCGCACCAGCGCGGTGATGGTCGCGTTCGATGAACCATCCGAAGGGATCTGCGACGAGCTGGTGATCAAGCTGATCGTCTGCTGCGTGTTGACGACGTTCACGACGACTGTGCCCGCAATGCTCCCGGACGATGCGGTGACGGTGATAGCCGTTCCGGCAGTGGCACCCGTGGCCACGAGCGTGGCCGTGGCGCGCCCGCTGGCGTCAGTGGTGCCCTGGGTGACGGTCAAGCCGCCGGCGGAGGCGCCGAAGCTGATCGCGACATCCTGCACGAAATTGTTGTTCGCATCCTTCGCAACCGCCGTGATCGTCGCGGAATCACTGCCATCCGCCGCGATCGACGCAGCGCTGGCCGTGACCGTGATGGTCGCAACCGTGGTGTTGCCAACGGGTGTCTTCGACCCGGAAAGCGTATTGCCTCCACCGCAAGCCGCCAACAAGGCGGCGCTCAGCCAGGCAACGATCTTGAATTTACGCATAATTTGAATCCCTCAAACGTCCGCAGTGCGTTCCGAGCAATGCATTAATAAAGATTGGAACCTTCACGCAGAATCTTCGGCGTGATGAATATCAGCAGCTCGGTCTTCTTGTTGACGTTCTTGTCAGCCTTGAAAAGATGTCCGAGCAAGGGGATGTCACCGAGCAGCGGCACCTTGTTCGAGGATTCGGTCCTGGTGGTCTCGAGGATGCCGCCCAGCACCACGGTCTGGCCGTCGTTCACCAGCACCTGCGTGATGATCGAGCGTGTATCGATCGAGGGCACCGTGCCACCGTTGGCGGTCGGCACCAACTGGCCCACCGAGTCCTTGGTGATGTTCAGGTCGAGGATCACGCGGCTGTCGGGCGTGATCAGCGGCGTCACCTTCAGCGACAACACCGCCTTCTTGAACGACACCGTGGTGGCACCGCTCGAGGCGGACTCGACGTAGGGGATTTCGACACCCTGCGCGATGTTGGCCTCCTTCTGGTTCGCCGTGATCACGCGCGGCGCCGAGACGATCTCGCCACGGCCCTCGTTCTGCGCCGCCGACAACTCGAGGTCGACGATGTAGTTGGAACCGAGGAGCGACATCGCCAGGCGCCCGGCGGGGTTCGCCACCGGCAGGTTCACCTGGTAGCGGTTGTCCACCGTCGGCGTGCGGACCGGGAACGGCGAGCCATTGTTGGCCAGGTTGTTCAGGCCCGAGTCGATGATGGTGCCGGTGCCGGCCTGCGAGCCCGCACCCGTTACCGCGAACAGGCCGTTGCTGCCATTGGTGCGCACGGAGGTCATGCCGGCGCGCACACCCAGGTCGCGCTCGAAGTCGTCATTGACGATGACGATGCGGGCCTCGATGAGCACCTGCTTCACCGGCACGTCCAGCGTCTGCACCAGGCGGCGGATGTCGGTCAGGCGGTCGGCCGTGTCCTGCACCAGCAGCGTGTTGGTGCGCTCGTCGATCGACAGCGTGCCGCGCGGCGACAGCATGGAGTCCTTGCCGCCCGTGGTCTTGATCAGCTTGGCCAGGTCCGCCACCTTGGCGTAGTTGACCTGCATGAACTCGGTGCGCAGCGGCGCAAGTTCCGAGAGGTCCTTGCGGGCGGCCAGCTCGGCCTTCTCGCGGGCGGCCAACTCCTCGGTGGGCCCGATGATGATCACGTTGTCCTGGCGGCGCTTGTCCAGGCCCTTGGTGCGCAGCACGATGTCCAGGGCCTGATCCCACGGAACGTTCTGCAGGCGCAGCGTCAGATTGCCGGCCACCGAGTCGCTGACCACGATGTTCTGGCCGCTGGTGTCCGCCAGCAGCTGCAGCACCGAGCGCACGTCGATGTCCTGGAAGTTCAGGGTCAGGCGCTCGCCCGTGTATTCCTTCTTGTCTTCCAGCGCGCCACGCTTGGCGGCGGGCTTGATCTCGATGGTGTACTGGTTGTCGGACTGGTACGCGAGCTGGTCGAACTCACCCTGCGCCGAGATGACCAGGCGCGAGCTGTTGTCCACGCGCAGCGCGTCCACCGTCTGCACCGGCGTCGCGAAGTCCATGACGTCGTAGCGGCGCAGCAGGTTCTTCGGCATCTGCGCGCCGGCGAAATCGACCACGATCTGGTTGCCTTCCTGGCGCAGGTTGACGGGCGTGCGCGGATCGGTGAGCTGCACGATCACGCGGCCGGTGCCATCGTTGCCGCGGCGGAAGTCGATGGTCTTGAGGGCGCGCTCCACACCCTCGGAGGCGGTGTTGCGGGCGGCGGTGCGGGAGATCGAATCACCGGGCTTCGTGCCCAGCGTGACGGTGATGGAGTTGCCCTCGACCGCGGTGGTGTAGGGCATCAGCGAATCCACGTTCACCACCAGTCGCGTGCGGCCGTTGGCTTCCGCGGCGAGCACGGTGTCCACACCGCCGGAGCGCACGTCGATGCGGCGCGAGGCCAGCGCGAGCTGCGTGTCGGGGAGGTCGAACGCGATGCGCGCGGGCTTGTCGATGGTGAAGGGCAAGGGCTGGGGGGCCGGACCGCTCAGCTGCAATTTCAATTGCACCTGGTTACCCGGCAAGGTCTGAACGTCGACCTTCTCGAGCTTGACGGGGTCTGCCGCGCGGGCTGCGGGCTGAATCGCAAGGAATGCGGCCAACGCCAGTGCGCCAAGTTTCGCCGCCCGTGTGAACATCGTTGTCATGAATCCTCTCCCTAATGCCTTTGTCGGCCTTTGCCTTAGTCAGTAAGCGCCAACGAGGCGGGTCGCTCGATATAGCCGCCGAGACCGTCCGGAACGATTTCGATCAGACTGATTTTGCTGGGCGTGATCTCGGTGATCTTCCCATCGTTCTGTCCCAGGTAATTGCCGGGCTGCACCTTGTGCACCAGCCCGTCCTTGGATTGCACCAGGCCGTAAAAACCGCCGCCGACCTTCAAGGTGCCCACCATCTTCATCGTGTCGAGGGAGATGCCCTCGAGGAATTCGCGATTGCGGCGCGAGTTCGGACGCAGCGAGGGCCCGCCATTGGCGGCATTGGCACCCTGTGGCTGGAACGGCGAGCGCTTGGCGCCCACGTCATAGACGAAGGTTTCGTAGGGCTTGATCTCAGGCACCGGCTCGATCTTGCCGCCCGGCCTTGCCTTGGTTTGCGTCACCCATTGTTCGAGATCCGAGCGCCCGCCACCACAGGCGGCGAGGCTCAACGCCGCACCGGCGACGGCGCTCAGGGCGATGACGCGGGACAGTCGGCTCATGTGGACCCCACTTTCTTGCGCGGCGCCTTCTGCTCGGCGCCACCGCCGCTGTCATCGTCGAGATAACGGTAGGTCTTGGCGGTGAGCTCCATGGTCAGCTGGTCGAACGCGCCCTTGTCGACCGGCTTGATCTCGATGTCGTGCAACGTGACGATGCGCGGCAGTGCCGCGATGCCGCTGACGAAGGTGCCGAACTCGTGGTAGGAGCCGACCAGGCGGATCTTGATCGGCAGTTCCGCATAGAAGCCCTTGCTCTGCTCGCTCGAGGGCTGGAACAGCTTTTCCGTCAGGCCGGCCGCGAGGCCCGTCTGCGAGATGTCGACGAGAAGATTCGGCACCTCGGTCTTGCCGGGGAGCTGGCGCAACATGGCGCCGAAGGATTTCTCCATCTCGGCGAGCTGCGCCTTGTAGGCCTCGAGGTTCGCCGCGCGCTGCTGCTTGGTCTCGAACTGCTGGCGCAGATCCTGCTCCTCCTGTTCCGCCTTCTGCAGGATGGGGCGGTCATCGCTCCACAGCACCGCATACCACAGGATGCCGGAGACGGCAGCGAAGATCACCGCGATGAAGAACCCGCGCACCGGCAGCGGCCAGCGCCCCGGATCCTTCGGGTCGATCGTCTTTAATTGCTCGACGAAATTCATTTGGCGGCCACCTTCTTGGTATTGGCGTCGGGCGCATCCAGATCCACGCCAATGGTGTCGGCGTAGAGCGTGAAGCTGGAACCGCCGGTGGGCGAGTTCTGCGCGGTCTCGACCACTTCCAGCACCGGGTTGTTGAGCCACTGCGAGGCATCGATGCTGCGCATGAACGTCGACACGCGCGTGCTCGACTGCGCGATGCCATGGATTTCCAGTTTCTTGCCCGTCTGCTTCACGGAGGTGAGATACACACCATCCGGAACAGTCTTCACGACTTCATCGAACAGGTGCACCACCTCGGGCCGGCTGCGCTGCAGCTTTTCGATGATGGCCATGCGCGCCACCAGGCGCTGCTTGCGGTTCTCGAGATCGAGGATGTCGGTGATCTGCTCGTCGAGCTTGCCGATCTCCTTCTTGAGGTAGATGTTCTTCTCGGTCTGGGAGTCGATCCAGCCCGAATACATCAGCTTGCCCAGGCCGAGAACGGCGAAGCCCGCCGCCACCGCGCCGCCCGCGGCGACGAAGAATTGACGGCGGCGATCCTTGCGTTCTTGTTCGCGCCACGGAAGTAGGTTGATACGCGGCATTAGGGCCCCTTAATCAAAACTGCGCAGCGCCAGGCCGCATGCGGTCAGCAAGGCCGTGGCGTCGCGTCCCACCGCTTGCGCCTTGGCTTTCGAGGAAACTTTCATGTTGCCGAGCGGATCACCGCGCTCGGCCGAGATGCCGACGCGGCTGGAGATGACCTCCGCCACACCGGAAATATTTGCACAGCCGCCGCAGATGAGGATCTGGTCGGGCTGCGCGCGGCCACTGCCGGATGCGAGATAGAACTGCAGCGAGCGGCTCACCTGCTGCGTCATGTCATCGATGAAGGGATCGAGCACTTCCGGCTGGTAGTTGCTCGGCAACCCGCCTTCCTTCTTGGCGCGCCCCGCTTCCTCCATGGAAAGGCCGTAGGTGCGCATGATCTCCTCGGTGAGCTGCTGCCCGCCGAAGGCGAAGTCACGCGTGTACACCACTTTCAAATCCTTGAGGACCGAGAACGTGGTGCTGCTGGCGCCGAAGTCGACCACCGCGACGGTGCGGTCGGCGCCGCCGTCCGGCATCTGGTGACGCATCAGCGAACAGGCATTTTCCAGTGCAAAAGCTTCCACGTCGACGATGCGGGCGGTAAGGCCGGAGGCGCGCACGGCCGCCTGGCGTTGCTCGACGTTCTCGGTGCGAGTGGCGACCAGCAGCACGTCGAGCATTTCGGGATCTTTTTCCGAAGGGCCGATGACCTGGAAGTCGTAGCTGACTTCCTCCATCGGGAAGGGGATGTACTGGTCGGCCTGCATTTCCACCTGGCCTTCCAGTTCGTTCTCACCCAGGCTCTTGGGCATCTGGATGACCTTGGTGATCGCTGCGTCGCCGCTGATGGCGATGGCGGCCTCGCGGGCACGAGCACCGGAACGTTTTACAGCGCGCCGGATCGCCTCGCCGACAGCTTCGGCATCGACGATGGCCTTTTCGTTGATCGCATTGTGCGGCGTGGGCTCGGCCGCGTAAGACTCCACGCGATACTGTCCGCCCGACATGGCGAGCTCAATGAGCTTGACCGAGGACGTCGTAATATCGAGACCCAGCAAAGGGCGATATCGTTTACCGAATGACCACACGGGTTTTCCTTTTCGGTCAGTACGTTAGAGCGGAATCAGCCGCGCAAGATTAAACTTTAGGACGAACAAATAGCAAGAAACTGTTAAATCACTCATTCCGTCCCACCCCAAACGAGAGGGCTGTAATATGCCCTCCGTACAGGCGCATTAAGTTAGAGCCCCTTGAAGTGTCCCGACGTTACCTAGTTCTCATATCTCGAATTTGCGTGATCCTGGTCGGCGTGATCGCGTTGGCAGTCTTCGCCAATGTCTGTGCCTACGCCTATTTGAGGCCCGCGTTGCCCGAAGTGGGCACCCTGTTGGACGTTCCGCTACAGGTGCCCTTGCGCATTTACACGCGCGATGGGCGGCTGATCGCGGCGATCGGCGAGCAGCGGCGCATTCCGGTGACCTACGAGCAGATCCCCAAGCAGCTGGTGCATGCCTTCCTGGCCGCCGAGGACGACCGCTTCTTCACGCACCATGGTGTTGATTGGCAAGGGATTTTGCGCGCCATGGTGGCGAACCTGAAGGCTGGTGGGGTGCGCCAGGGCGGCAGCACCATCACCCAGCAGGTGGCGCGGGACATGTTCCTGGACTCCCGCCGGAGCTTGAAGCGCAAGGTCAGCGAAATCTACCTCTCCCTGCTGATGGAGACCGAGTTCAGCAAGGAGCAGATCTTCACCCTGTTCGCCAACAAGACCTTCCTGGGGCAACGCGCCTATGGGGTGGCAGCCGCGGCGGAGGTGTATTTCGGCAAGACCCTTGACCAACTGACGGTCAGCGAAATGGCCATCCTGGCCGGTATTCCCCAGGCGCCCTCCAAATGGAACCCCGTGGCCAGCATCGAGGGGGCCCGCAACCGCCGCACCTACGTGCTGCGTCGCATGCAGGACCTGGGATTCATCACCCCTGCCGAGCATGACGCGGCCAATGCCGAGCCGATCGAATCCCGGCTGCATGGTCCCTCGGTCGAGGTGGACGCCCCCTATGTAGCCGAAATGGCGCGCGCGGAGATGCTGAACCGCTATGGCGACTCGGTGTACACCGCCGGCTACAAGGTGTTCACCACCATCGACAGCCGCCTGCAACGCGCCGGCATCATCGCGCTGCGCACGGGGCTGCTGGAATACGACCGGCGCCATGGCTATCGCGGTCCGGTGGCCAAGGTCAATGCGCCCAAGTCCACGCGCAGCACGGATTGGGAAACGGCACTCGAGGATTTCCCGGTCATCGGCGGGCTGCGACCGGCGCTGGTGCGCGATGTGGAGGCCAAGAGCGCGCGCATCTTCGTGCACGACCTCGGCTTCATGACACTGCCGTGGGAGAAGATGTCCTGGGCGCGCCGCCAGCTCCCGGAAGCCAAGGTGGGCGCGGCGCCGACCACGGCGGCGGAGATCTTGAAGCGCGGCGATGTGATCTACACCGTGGGCAACAGCGCCGATTCGCTGCAGTTCGTGCAGGTGCCGGAGGCGCAGAGCGCGCTGGTGGCGGTGGATCCGAAGGACGGCGCCGTGGCCTGCATCGTCGGCGGCTTCGATTTCTTCCAGAGCAAGTTCAACCGCGTCACGCAGGCGCGCCGCCAGCCGGGTTCGGCCTTCAAGCCCTTCATCTACGCAGCCGCGTTCGACAAGGGCTTTACGCCGGCGAGCGTGATCCTCGATGCGCCCATCGTGTACGACGATCCGAACAGCGACAAGCAGTGGCGCCCCGGAAACGATTCGAAGAAATTCTACGGCCCCACCCGCCTGCGCGAGGCGCTGATCCGCTCGCGCAATCTCGTGTCGGTGCGATTGCTGCGTGAGATAGGCGTGGGCTACGCGCTCAACTACCTGCCACGCTTCGGATTCGATAAATCGCAGCTTCCCGACAACCTGACGCTGGCGCTGGGCACGGGCGCGCTGACGCCGCTGCAACTCGCCACCAGCTACTCGGCCTTCGCCAACGGCGGCTTCCGCGTCAGCTCCTACTACATCGAGCGTGTCGAGGATGCGGCCGGCAAGGTGCTGTCGCAGGCACAGCCCAAGTTCGCCTGCTTCGAATGCATCGACCAGGTCAAGCACGACAACGGAGCGGTGAACGACGACGTGCCGGCCGCGCTCAAGAACATGATCGGTCCCGACAAGCTGCGCGGCGGCCACGGCACGCTGCCCGGCAAGGAACTCGCGCCGCAGGCCATCAAGCCGCAGGTGGCCTATCTGCTCACCGACATGATGGCCGATGTGATCAAGCGCGGCACGGGCCGGCGGGCGCTGTCGCTGAATCGCCCCGACATCGCCGGCAAGACCGGCACCACCAACGATCACCTCGACGGCTGGTTCTCCGGCTTCAACAGCGACCTCGTCGCCACCGTGTGGGTGGGCTTCGACCAGCTGCGTACCCTCGGCGATGGCGAGGAAGGCGCGCGCGTCGCGGTGCCGATCTGGGTGTATTTCATGCACGATGCCCTGGAGGGCGTGCCGCAGCATCCCATTCCGATGCCCGACGGCCTGGTGACGGTGCGCATCTCGCCAGACACCGGCCTGCTGGCCAGTGCCGACAACCCCAACGGCATCATGGAGACGTTCATCGAAGGAAGCCTGCCGCGAGCCGAGAGCTACGAGGGCCAGGCCGGCGAAAATCCAATGAACGACGGGGACAAACCGTTGTTCTAAGGGTGACACCCACAGCGAGCTCACCGATGCCGAAGCGATTTTCCCAACGAGCCGACGATCTGCGCCGCGCGCTGGCGCAGGAAGCGGCGCGCGTCATGGCAACGGGCGGCATCGAGGATTTCCTGCTGGCCAAGCGCAAGGCCGCGGAGCGCCTGGGTGTGGACGATGCCGCCGTCCTGCCCAAGAACACCGAGATCGAGGCGGCGCTGCGTGAATACCAGCGGTTGTTCGGCGGCTCCGCACACGACCAGACGCTCAAGGAGCTGCGCAGGACCGCGCTTTCCGCCATGCAGATGCTGCGCGAATTCCAGCCCCGGCTGGTCGGGCCCGTCTTGTCGGGCACCGCCACCGGCAACAGCGAGATCAATCTGCACGTGTTCGCGGAGCCCGCCGAATCGGTGGCCATGAAGCTGCTGGATGTCGGTGTGCCACACGAACTGCACGAACGCCGCGTGCGCATGGATTCGGAGCGCACGCTGAATTACCCGTCGCTGCGGTTTCATGCCGAAGAGTGGCTGGTCGACGCGACCGTGTTTCCGGTCGACGGAATCCGCCAGGCCCCCTATTCGCCGGTAGACGGCAAGCCCATGCGGCGCGCGGACGCCCGCGAGGTTTCAGAGCTCATCGAGGCCGGATGAACGGCCGCGGGGCGTAGAACGATTCACCTCCGATGTAGTGACGCACCCAGGGACGGCTGTCACCACCCGAGTGAGGCACCCACTCCGCCCAGGAGCATGAACATCAACTTCTTGACTCGGCAAACCTGAAGACGGGGCGATCGCTGTTTTTGTCCGCTCTGAAACTCGTTACGCGGACACCTACGCAGTTCCCTCCGCTCCCGTGCTGCCGCAAGCCGCTGCGCGATCATTGCTCCAAGACTCGCTTTGTCGCCGTCGCGCGCGCGGGAGGGGAAAGCAGCAGGTCTTAAAGCAAGAAAGCCCGCAAAAGCGGGCTTTCGAGCGTCAATGGAACCGAGGAAGAACTAGCGATCCGTGATCTTGCGGTATTCGCGCTGCTTAGGCCCCGTATAAAGCTGCCGCGGCCTCCCGATCTTCATGCCAGGATCGGATACCATCTCCTGCCAATGTGCCACCCAGCCGGCGGTGCGGGCGATGGCGAACATCACCGTGAACATCGAGCGGGGAATGCCCAGGGCGCTGTAGATGATGCCGGAGTAGAAATCCACATTCGGGTAGAGCTTGCGGGCGACGAAGTACTCGTCCTTCAGCGCGATTTCCTCGAGTTTCAGGGCGAGCTCGAACAGCGGATCGTTCTGCCGGCCGAGTTTTTCCAACACGCGATGGCACATGCCACGGATGATCTTGGCGCGCGGGTCGAAGTTCTTGTACACGCGATGGCCGAAGCCCATCAGGCGCACGTTGTCGTTCTTGTCCTTCACGCGTGCGAGGAACTTCGGGATGTCGGCGACGCTGCCGATCTCATCCAGCATCTCCAACACGGCTTCGTTGGCACCGCCGTGCGCCGGGCCCCACAGGGCCGAGACGCCCGCGGAAATGGCGGCGTAGGGATTGGCGCCGGTGCTGCCGGCCAGGCGAACCGTGGAGGTGCTGGCGTTCTGTTCGTGGTCGGCGTGCAGGATGAACAACAGGTCCAACGCTTCTGCGCACACCGGATCGATCATGTACGGCTCGCATGGCACGGCAAAGAACATGTTGAGCATGTTCGAGCAGTAGCGCAGGTCGTTGCGCGGGTACACGAAGGGCTGGCCGAGCGAATGCTTGTAGGCCGCCGCGGCGATGGTCGGGATCTTGGCGATGATGCGGTGGGCGAAGATCTCGCGGTGCCGCGGGTCATCGATGTCCGTGGTGTCGTGGTAGAAGGCGGCCATCGAGGCCACCACGGCCGAGACCATGGCCATGGGGTGCGCATTGTGGTGGAACCCCTGGAAGAACCGCAGCAGCTGCTCGTTCACCATGGTGTGGCGCATGATCGAGTTCAGGAACGCGGACAGCTGGTCCTTGGTGGGCAGCTCACCGTAGATGAGCAGATTGGCGACCTCCAGGAAGCTGGATTTCTCCGCCAGCTGCTCGATGGGATAGCCGCGATGCAGGAGCACCCCGGCCTCGCCGTCGATGTAGGTGATCTTGCTCTCGGTGCTGGCAGTGGCCATGAACCCGGGATCGAAGGTGAAAACCCCCTGGTCCTTGGTCAGGTTGGCAATGTTGATCACATCGGGTCCGATCGTCCCCGAACGTGCGTCCATCTGGGAGGTCTTGCCGGTGGCGAGGTTTTTCAGTTCGTACTTCGTGCTCATGCGCGTCTTCAACTCGAGTCAGTTGCTTCGTATTTAAATTATCGGCAGCGTTGCATGGGCCTCTAGTGAAAATCAAGGGCCGCTACCACAACTGCGAGCGGTTAGCGTGACGGAACGCCCAGTTGGGATATGAAGACCCCGTAAGAAGGGTCATGCGAGGGCCGCGCGTGTGTCGGAATGGCCGGCGGAGGATTACTCGACGGTCTTGAACGGAGTGCCTGGCTTGGGTTCCTTGGACGGATAGAGGTCGTTGATCAGGCGCAATTGCTGCACCGGATATTCAGCCAGCGGAGAATTCCTGGCCACGTCCGCGATGCGGGTGTTCTGATCGGCCTTCTGGATCTTCAAGCGATAAGGCTCGGCCAACGGGAACTCGGCCGTGCGCATCTTGCGGAAGGTCTCCATCACCGAGACGAACACCCGGTCCTGCGCCGGCAGGCCGTTCTCATTGGAGCGGCTCGCCGCCAGGAACAGGTAGGCGGACTTGCCCACGGCGATGACGCCGGCGCGGATGGGCGCATTGCCGAAAGGCGTGTTGCCGCTGCGGACCACCGCGGTGTAGCCCTGCAATCCGCCGGCGAGGTTCAGGAACTCGCCGTGATCCATGCCGCCGGAGTTGCCCTTGAGCGCGCGGCGCAGGAAGTCCTGCGGCGTCTCGTTGTCCTTCATCTCTTCCGTGGTCATGCGGATCAGCGCGTCCTTGGGGCGCGATACCGCCAGCAGCATCTCGCGCTCGTTCTGCACGCGCCAGCCGCGCGGGAAGGCCATCGTGATGCCGAGATCCGCGTGATAGAAGCGATTGTCGCGCACCAGGCCCTGCTGGCGGCTGCTGCCGAAGGGCAGGCCATCGATGTGCTTGAAGTATTCGTCCTGCTTGATCTCGCCGGAGTTGCCGGCAAGCTGCGCACCGGCCTTGCCCGAAGCCACGATGGCCTGCTGCAGGCGGGTGTCGTTATCCGGGTGGGTGGCGAACACGCCGTGATAGATGTTCGGTTCGCGGCCTTCGGCCTTGGCCCGGTCGCGCTCGAAGGTTTCCTGGTTCTTGAGCGTACCCACGACCCAGATCATGGCCTGCGGGTCATAGCCGGCACGCGCGATGTATTCCGCACCCAGGCTGTCGGCCTGCAGCTCCATGTCGCGGCCGTAGCCGCGCAGCAATGCCTCGCCGCCGATGCCCGCGAGGTCCGCCACGGCGCCGCTGCCGGTGAAGATGGCCGCACCCATCCCCAGGATGTTGGTGATGGCGCTCTGGCTCTGCTGCTTGACCGAGTGGCGGGCGGTCACGTGGCCGATTTCATGGCCGATCACGCCCGCAAGCTCAGCCTCGGAATTGAGGTAGGCCATGATGCCGCGGGTGATGTAGATGTAGCCGCCGGGAATCGCGAAGGCGTTGATCTCATCGCTGTCGATGACGGTGAAATGGAACTGCAGTTCGGGGCGGTGGCTGAGCTTGGCCAACCGCTGCCCGATGCCGTTCACATAGTCTTGCAGCGCCTGGTCTTCATAGACGCCGTAGATGCGGATGACCTGCTCGTGCGCGCGCCGGCCCTGCTCGATCTCACCCTTTTCGGAAACGAAGGTGACATCGTGCTCGCCCGTGACGGGATTGCGCGCGCAGCTGCCGGTGAGGCCCGCACAAGCGGCCAAAACAAGCGCGAAAGCTGGCTTTACGACGCTTCGCACAGGCCTCGCCGTGGCTTACTTGGCGGCGGCGGCGCCGTACTTCTTGCGGAACTTGTCCACGCGTCCGCCGGAGTCGACGATCTTCTGCTTGCCGGTGTAGAACGGATGGCAGTTCGAGCACACTTCGATGTTCAGGTCGTTCGCGACCGTGGAACGCGTCTCGAAGGTGTTGCCACAGGTGCACGTCACCTTGATGGCCTTGTACTCGGGATGAATGTCAGCTTTCATGATGGACCTTTGCCTGGCTGCAGAATCCGCTGCGGGGGGCAACATGCCCGCCGGCGGCCACGCGGCTATATAGAGAGTTAAATCGACGTCGCGACGAATCGAAAAAGGGCGCGAAGTGTATCCCGCACATGGCTCCTTCACAAGCTTTGCGCCGTAAGCCCTTCTTTCAAAATGCCTTGCCGGGTTGTCCACAAATACTGTGGATAAGTCTGTGGATTTCAACCATGCGCATTATTGCCGCTGCTGAAAATTCGCATAATTGTGAACGTGGTCAAAAAATAAGCAAGGCATTTTCACAAACAAAATCATTAGGTTACGAAGGTGACCTTACATATCGCTGGCGCAATGTACTGTAGGTACCCCCTTCTTCGGGATGAAACATGGCGTGTGCATAAGCTCATGCGAGGAATTCGCCCTGTAGATCGTTGAGGAACTGCCTTCCGAGCGCCGTGGGGCGGAACCCGACCGATGTTCGCTGCAGCAATTGGCGTGCTTCGGCCCGCCCAAGCGGCGCCCGGATATCCTCGATCGAAAGACCTGTCCGGGCCTCGAATTCCGCACGGTCGAAGCCCTCATTCAGGCGCAGGGCATTGAGCATGTACTCGAACGGCAGCTCGCCGCGTGGCACCGGCACGCGTTCACCAAAGGGTGCCTGCGCAACGCACGCCTGCTGCTGATAGTCGCGCGGTTGCTTGGGCTTGGCGGTGCGCAGGATCGTGCCCGGCGGGAGAGATACCCGGGCCGCTACCTCGTTGGGCAGCGTGAGCTTGCCATGCGCACCGGCGCCAATGCCGATGTAATCGCCGAATCGCCAATAGTTGAGATTGTGGCGGCAACGCGCGCCCTGATGCGCATAGGCGGAGGTTTCGTATTGCTCGAAGCCGGCATGCGCCAGCATTTGTTGCGATTGGATCTGCATCTCGTAGGCCGCGTCTTCATCGGGCAAGGAGGGCGGACGCGTGGCGAACACCGTGCCGGGTTCGAGCGTGAGCTGGTAATGGGACAGATGCGAAGGGCCGAGGTCCAGGGCACGGCGCAGATCGTCCAATGCGCCGGCGGGTACCTGGCCGGGCAGTGCGTACATGAGATCGAGATTGAAGTTGCTGAAGCCCGCCGCACGCAGTTCGCGCACCGCATCGACCGTGTCACCTGCCGCATGGATTCGGCCCAATGCCTGCAGCGCCGCCGGCGAAAAGCTCTGCGCGCCGAGCGAGATGCGGTTGATCCCGGCCCGGGCGTAGCCCGCGAACGCGCCATGCTCGATCGCCCCGGGGTTGGCTTCGAGCGTGATCTCCACGTCCTCCGCCAGCGGTGCGATGCCACGCACACCATCGAGCAGCTTCTGCAATTCTTGCGGCGAGAACAGGCTGGGCGTCCCGCCGCCGAAGAAGATGCTGTCGATGCGCCGGCCCGCCGCCTGCGGCCATTCCAACTCGAAATCGCGCAACAACGCATCGATGTAGGCGCCATCCGGTTGCGCGGACTTCAATTGATGCGAGTTGAAGTCGCAGTACGGGCACTTGCGCACGCACCAGGGCAGGTGCACGTACAGGGCCAACGGCGGAAGGTTCACGCTTTCTCCAGCGCCGCGCGTAACGCGCGCATGGCCTGGCCGCGATGGCTGATGCGGTTCTTCACGGCCGCATCGAGTTCAGCGGCCGTGCATTGCCGGTCCGGCAGCCAGAAATGCGGGTCGTAGCCGAAGCCACCGGAGCCTTGCGGCACATCGACGATTCGGCCCTCCCAGCTGCCCTGCGCCAGCAGCGGCGCGGGATCATCGGCATGGCGCACGAAAGCGAGCACGCATCGATAGCGTGCGCCGCGCCGCTCCCCGGGAACGCCATCCAGCGCGGTAATGAGCTTGGCATTGTTGGCGGCATCGTCGGCATTGGGACCGGCATAGCGTGCGGAATACAGCCCGGGCGCACCGCCGAGGGCGTCCACTTCCAGGCCCGAATCGTCGGCGATGGCGGCAAGGCCGGTGCTGCGCGCCGCATGACGGGCCTTGAGCAGCGCGTTGTCGGCAAAGGTGGCACCGGTTTCCTCCACGGATGCAACGCCCAGCTCGGTCTGAGCGACGAGCTGCAGGTCGAGGCCTGCCAGGAGCGCGGTCAGTTCACGCAGCTTGCCGGCATTGCCCGTGGCGACGACCACCCGCATGGATGAGCCCGGCCGCGCCGTGCAGTCAGGGCTGGCGTGCGGCCAGCTGCGCCGCATGCAGGCCTTCGATACCTTTGGCGGCGAGATCGAGCAGGCCATCCAGCTCATGCCGGCGAAAGGCGTGGCCCTCGGCCGTGCCCTGCACTTCGATGAAGCCGCCGCCACTGTTCATGACCACGTTCATGTCGGTCTCGGCGCTGGAATCCTCGGAGTAATCAAGGTCGAGAACCGGTACGCCGTCGTAGATGCCCACCGACACCGCTGCCACCTGCCCATGCAGGGGATTGCTGGCCAGCGAGCGCCTTTTCATCAGCGCATCCACGGCATCCGAGAGCGCCACGAAGCCGCCGGTGATGGCGGCCGTGCGCGTGCCGCCGTCGGCCTGCAGCACATCGCAGTCCAGCGTGACGGTGCGTTCACCCAGAGCCTTGAGGTCCACGACGGCGCGCAAGGAACGGCCGATCAGCCGCTGGATTTCCTGTGTGCGGCCGCTTTGCTTGCCGCGCGCCGCTTCGCGCGGGCTGCGGGTGTGGGTGGCGCGCGGCAGCATGCCGTATTCGGCCGTGACCCAGCCCTGGCCCTTGCCGCGCAGGAAACCGGGGACGCCTTCTTCCACCGTTGCCGTGCACAGCACGCGCGTGTCGCCGAAGCTGACCAGCACGGAGCCTTCCGCATGGCGCGTGAAGCTGCGTTCGAACGAGACGCGGCGCATCTGGTCCGGCGCGCGGCCGCTGGGCCGCTTCATGGGCCCCGCCAGCGCAGCGCCGCGCCGCTGGTGTTGTCGCTGTAGGGAGCGGAGGCCTGCACGGCCCGCTCGCCCAGCTCCCGCAGCGAATCACGCAGCGGCTTGCCGGGGGGGCCTGCGAATTGCGCGAAATCCAAGTCCTTGAGGTTGGCCCACATGCCATCCGTGCACAGCAGCAGCACGTCGCCGGGCTTCAATTTACGGCGCGCGGAAATGCTCATCTCCGGCAGGGCCGCATCTCCGCCCAGGCAACATTCGACATAATTTCGCATCGGGTGGGTCTGCACTTCTTCCTCGCGGATCAAGCCCTCACGCAACAGCACTTCCACGTGGCTGTGGTCGCGGGTGCGCTGGTGCACCTGAGTCTGGCGGATCTGGTAGATGCGTGAATCGCCAATATGCGCCCAATAGGCTGCGGCCTCCTGCACCAGGGCCACGGCACAGGTGGCGCGCGGCCGGGTTTCAACCGACAACCCCGCACCGAGTTTCACCACGTCTTCGTGGGCCTTGCCCAGCGCCAGATGCAGAAAACCCAGCGGATCGAACACCGGATGCGGGACCTGCCAGAAGGATTCGAGAATGCTGGCACGGGCTGTTTCCGCCGCGCGCGCGCCCTCGGCATGGCCGCCCATGCCATCGATCACCACCAGCATGGCGGCGTGATCACTGGCGGCGACGGCCACCCGGTCCTGGTTCTCGTCGCGGTGGCCGATGAGGCTGACATCGGCTGTTTCTATTTGCAAAGGAGGCTCCGTAGGCTCTGCTAGACTTTATTATCCCGCGTCGCGCGACGAATTATCGCCCGGAAGACCGGCGAGTCAACGCAGCGCCTCTCAAAACATCGTGAATGGACTGAACCATGATTCGTAGCATGACCGGTTTTGCGCGCCAGGAGCAGCAGTTTCCATGGGGGCAGCTCGCCTGGGAACTCAAAACCGTGAACCATCGCTACCTCGAGATGAGCTTCCGGCTGCCCGAGGATTTCCGTGCCGTCGAGTCGGCTTTTCGTCAAATCATCGGCAAATCGGTGCGCCGCGGCAAGATCGAATGCGGCCTGCACTTCCGGCCGATGATCGCCGCCTCCGCCATGGAGGTCGACACGGAATTGCTGGAATCCCTGATGCGCACCGTGAAGCAGACGGCCGACCGTGCCGGCGAGCGCGCTCGCATCGATGTGGTGGACGTGCTGCGCTGGCCCGGCATCGTGCGCGATACGAACAAGGATGTGGAACCGATGCACGCGGCGGCCAACGAACTGCTGGAGCGCGCGCTGGCGGAGCTGGCCCGCTTCCGCGACAGCGAAGGCGGCCGGCTGCGCGAGGCGCTGGAGCTGCGGGCGCAGCAGATGCTGGAATTGTCGCAGCGGGTGGAAGCGCGCCTGCCTGAGGTCCGCGCCCGTATCCGCACGAAGCTCGAAGAGCGCATCGCCTCGCTGGTGAAGGAAGTCGACCGGAACCGCCTCGAACAGGAGCTGGTGATCATCGCGCAACGCCTGGATGTGGATGAGGAGATCGACCGCCTGCGCGGGCATCTGATCGAGGTACGCAAGACATTCGAGGGGTCGGAACCTGCCGGGCGGCGCCTGGACTTCCTGATGCAGGAGTTGAATCGCGAGGTGAATACCTTGTCGTCAAAGTCGCAGGATATCGAGACGACCAAGGCGGCGGTGGATATGAAGGTGCTGATCGAGCAGATGCGTGAGCAGGTGCAGAATATTGAGTGATGTTTTCGGGCATCTGCTGCCGTCTTCCATTGTCACTAAAAGCGCGACCAAACCTCCTAAAACATAGGGTTTGGTGATCCAACACGTCGCGAGCCGTCTTCGCTCGTCCCGACTGGCATTGCCCCCATTGTTGTAGCTAGAGTTGTAGCTAGATTGTAGCTAAACGGAATATCGATTGATTCGAGGTTCCGCGGGAGGACTCGATGCCCTATTCCCAACTCACGGCGATTTCGGTTGAGCGCGCGTGCCGCACGCGGCAGCGGTTCCTGCTGAATGACGGGCAAGGACTTTACCTGCGGAAGCAGGCGAACTCCGGCGCATCGTGGACATTGCGATACCGGTTCCTCGAGCGTGATCGGTGGATGACGCTGGGCAATTATCCCGACATGAGCCTTGCGGATGCGCGGGTCGAGGCTCGGACCAAGCGGCTGCTCATCGACAAAAAGCAGGATCCGCTCGATGCACGCAACGAAGAGCTCCTGGCGAAACGCAAGAGCGAAGAGCGCGAGCGAAGCCATTTCAAGTCATTGGCGGAAGACTGGTTCAACTTGGAAATTGAAGGGCGCGTGAAGAATTCTCATGCGCCGCGCCGCTACATCGACAAGTACCTGGTGCCGGAGTTTGGTTCCAAGCATCCGGCGGATATCACACCCGAAGAAGCGGCGCGCCTCCTCGGGCGCGTCAGCCGAGATGCGCCAACGGCGGCGAATGATCTGCTGCGCTACATGAAGCGGATCTTCCGCTTCGGTGTCCGCCGGCGACGACTGACGGTCAGCCCGGTCTGCGATTTCAATTCGCGAGACGCCGGCGGGGTTGAGCGGCATCGCGACCGTGCGTTGAGCCAGGATGAATTGGTGAAGTTCCTCGAGGCGATGCGGAAATCCGATTCGTTTGGCGGGCAGAACTATTTGGTCGTGAAACTCCTGCTGGCGCTCGGCGTGCGCAAGGGGGAGTTGATCAAGGCGACATGGGATGAGTTCGATTTGGACGGCCCCTCGCCTACTTGGCACCTGCCGTCGACGCGCAGCAAGATGAAGCGCGGTATCCGGGTACCGCTGGTACCGGCCGTGGTGGAGTGGTTAAAAGCACTGCGAATGGTTGCGGGCAGTAGCCAGTACGTATTGCCGCAGCGGCGCCGCGATCCGCATCAACGGTATCAGCACGTGGGCATGGACACGATCAACGCGGCGCTCGCTCAGCTCGATCATGGCCTTGAGCACTTCACGGTGCATGATCTGCGGCGCACGATGCGGACGCATCTCGCCGCGCTGGGCGTTCGAAGCGAAGTCGCCGAGCGTTGCTTGAACCACCAGCTGCGTGGAGTCGAAGGCGTCTACAACACCCACGACTATTTCGAGGAGCGGCGTTCGGCACTTAACGCTTGGACGAACCTGCTGTTGGACATCGAGAACGGCGTAAGGAAGGTGACGCCCATTCACCGGGTCATGTCATCTAATAAGGTGGCATGACGCCTAAGCTCTGGATCTCGGCGCCTCTAACCCCGACTGGGCGTCCCGGCAGGCCCCAGCCGGTTTAAGATCGGCCAAAAGATCGGCCAAATCACCCTGTTCTGCAGATCGTTTATCAGTATAATCAGCCTGTTATCCGCGACAAGGATCGGCCAAAAGTGAGCGTCGCCCCTGAATCCACCCAGCGCATCGAACCTGCGCGTCTGGAAGAACCCGGCGAGCCGATCTTGGATCTGGTCGCCGAGCTGTCGGCGGCGACTGCCACTTTGGGCAAGGCCCTTCATCCCCGCACGGCCGCGAATCTAGCGCAACTCACGCGCATCATGAACGCTTACTACAGCAACCTCATCGAGGGCCACAATACGCGCCCTCGTGACATCGAGCGTGCGTTGGCGGGCGAGTTCGACGCCGACGCAACCCGGCGCAACCTGCAACTGGAAGCCGCCGCACACGTGCGCGTGCAGGCCGAAGTCGATGCATTGGCAGCAGCAGGCCGACTGTCAGAACCCGCGTCCACGGAGTTCATCGCCTGGCTGCATCATGAGTTCTATCGTGATGCGCCTGAGGCGACGCTGCGAATCCGCGGCGAAGGGCGCGAGTTCCTGATGCATCCGGGAGCATGGCGGTCATCGCCGGATCACGATGTAGCCGTCGGCCGGCACACTCCACCGTCGAGCGAACGCGTTCCGGAGTTCATGCGCTATTTTGCCGATCGTTTCCGCCTGGAGCCTTTAGGCAAGGCGGGGCGCATCCTGGCGATGGCCACCGCGCACCATCGCTTCAACTACATCCATCCGTTTCCGGACGGCAACGGACGGGTCAGCCGACTGATGAGCCACGCCATGGCACACACGGCCGGTATTGGTGCTCACGGCTTGTGGTCGATCTCCAGGGGTCTGGCGCGCGGTCTAGAGAGCCGGAATGAGTACAAGCAGATGATGGACCACGCCGACATGCCCCGGCAGGGCGACCTCGACGGCCGCGGCAATCTGTCGCATCGCGCGCTGGCGGATTTCGTGCTCTGGTTCCTGAAGGTCGCCCTCGATCAGGCGCGATTCATGACAGAGCTGTTCGAGCTCGATGCATTGTCGCGGCGCCTGAAGACGTACGTGGATCGCAGCGAACGGCTCAAGCCAGGATCCAACGGCTTGCTGCAGGAGGCGTTGATTCGGGGCGAATACGATCGCGGCGAGATCGTGCGCATTACCGGCCTGCCAGAGCGAACCGCACGGCGCGTACTCAATGACCTGACGGAATTGGGCCTGCTGGGTTCCGATACACCCAAAGGTCCGGTGTCGCTCCGCTTCCCCGCGGACGCACTTGAGATCCTCTTTCCGCGGTTGTATCCGCAAAGCTGATCCAATCAATCACTGGGAAGATGCATCGAATCCATTCGTTGGAAGGTTCGCACCCAACACGCTTCATCAGCGCGTCAGTTCGTCCTCCCTACCGCGGCCGCGCTCCATAGCATCGCGGCGCATTCCATGGCGCTCCTTCTCACGCTCCTGATCCTTCTTGAACTGCAGGAACCGAATCGCCAGCTTCTGCCTGTCCGTGGCCACCACCGGCAACTGCTCGACGAACGTGCGTACCTCCGCCGCCAAGCCCGGCTCGCCTTGGTCCTCGAGCGTCTTCACCACTCTGTCCCATCCCTCAATTAGGGCCTTGCGTGTTTCGAGCAACCGCCTCCGCGCGGGATCGGCGAACGACCTCGGGTCATGCGCATCCCGCGCAACTCCTTCGACTCTCCTGCGGTCGAGGGCGGACTCTCCGTACTGGCGGGCTCCGAACAGCCCCTTGAGCATCTTGCGCGGATTCTTCCCCCTCACGGCCCTAGGCGTGGCGTTGGCGGCGATACCCTGCTCCCGCATCAGCGCCGCGAACTGCTCGCGCCAGTCGCGGAGCATGGCCTTGTCGATGTGCAGCCGTTTGCCCGACTCGCTTTCGGCCTTCACGACCAGGTGCACGTGGGGATTGGCCTGATCGTCGTGCAGCACCAGGGCGTAGCGATGTTGCAACGCGAATCTCTCGCGGGCGAACTTCTTGGCGGCACTGAGCACCATGTCCGGTGGCGTCCGGGAGGGCATCGATAGGACGATATTGTGCACAAGCTTGGAGGAGCGAGTGACGCGACCTTGGTTCTTGGGCCGGTATTGGCCGGAAGTCAGGTCCAGGCGCCAATCCTCGATGAGCGCATTCAGTTCCGTGCGATCCTTCAACCGCCGGCCGTCATCGTTCTCGACCTCCAACTCTCCTCGCCGACTGATGTAAGTCAGGTGCGCCGATACGGCGCCCCTATTCACGCCGCCGCCGGTCACCTTGACCATGACCTCGGGCGCGCGGCGAACCGTGTGGGCAATCAGCGAGACTTCGGCGGGCGTGAACCAGCGCAGATGCGGGGGCGCACGACGACCGCGACTCACGATCTCGAACTCTCGCGGCTTGCCGGTGAGTTGCGCAGGGAACTTACCCACTCGTCGACTCCCAGGCGATGATCGCCGCCTTCGTGTAGGCGTGGAATTGACCTTCCAGGGCGATGACCCGTGCGCGAGTCTTGCGTAGATCGTCCCAGAGGGTATTCACATACTCAGGGGTCCGTGCCAACTCCCGGGCGTTCGCGGACAAATCCGCGATTGCCCGCACCAAGGCCGCCACGGCACGTTTGAGTTCCCGAATCTCCGCCGTCGGGATCGGCGGACTCGCCACGACGTGCGCGCGCACCAGCGCCGCGAGATAGCCGGCATCTTTCATGCCCCGCTCGGCTGCCCGCGTACGGATGCTCTGGCGGTCACCAGGCCGCAGCCGGATGGTGATGCGCTCCGAAGCCGGTTCGACCGCTGTGGGGCTCGACGATCGCGGCAACACGGCGTCGTCCAGAAGGCTACGAATGGCAATCAGCGCCAAGCGCGCTTCGGACATCCCCCACGAAGCAGCGACCGCCCGGAAGTGTTGCTTCTCCGCCGCGGAAAGGCGAACGGTGATAGTTTCAAGCGGCGTGGGGAGCTCGACGTCCGCCGTCACCGTGGTGTCGGTGCTGCATGATGCGGACATCTCGCTATCCTGCCATCAACCAACCAAAGCCGACCCAGAGAGCATCTGAAAGGTCACAGGCGAAAGCTCTCATCAACGCCGAAACGCAGCTGGCTGGAATCATGATTCACCTGAGGCCTGTCGCTTGCGCCTCACAACCGAAGCACCCGCAACGCCGACCAACCCAACCTGAAGTGGCCGATGCGAGCGAACCCGATCAGTCGATGGGCTGGTCGTGGTGCTCGACTCCTGGATCAAAGCATCGATGGCGCTGCCCGACACGAACCTGCGACAACCAATCGTCACACTGGGTAAAGCACCGGAACGAAGAAGCGCGTAGAGACTGTTGCGTGAAATGCGGCCCAACCGAATGCGGGCCTCCTCGATCGAGAACAAGGCGTCAGTCATTGTCATCCTCCTCTGCAAGCCAGCCGGACCGTCGGGATGCGACAGGATCGGAACAGGCCTACACAGTAGAGGACGAGAAACGGTGAGCTGCAGAGGGAGTTTGAACTGAAATGGCAGTCAAACTCTGGGAGGGGTCAAAGCGAGCGCGACAAGTGCAACAGAATGCATCGGTTTGCACGAATTGCCTTGGATACGCCAAGGAGCAATGATGCCCCCAAACGGTCGGTGGAGAATTACCGCTTTAGAGGCCCGCGAAATTGACCAATGTTTCACCAAGTGCTTTAGTGAAAGCCAATGGAAACCCTGCGCCTCCGTATTGTGGAACTCCCAGGCAATGGCCCGTACGGAACCTTAATCGTCGAAGCCGGCTCGCAGATCCTTCTCTCTTGGGACCGCTGCCCAGTTGAACGCCTGAAAATCGAGTTACGGCGGTGGCTTGAGCGAACATCCGACGCAAACCCTTCAACGTTTGTTTACCCGCAAGACGGGCACGGCGAAGAAATCGGAATGCTTCGAATTGAGCCACGTCCGAATGGTTGGCAATTTACCTCGATTGAGGAGCGAGGTCGGCACCGTCCCATTGATTGGCATTCGATGCGGAGTGCTCTTGAATCCATTATCTGAGCACACCTAGGCCCCGGCCCACAAAGTATCGATGCCGCTCGTGACCCGAAGCGGACTTACGATTGGATGAACAGTTTGGCGATCCATACCCAGAAGACCACTAGGGCTACGGCAAGCAGCACAGACGTCCAATACCGTACTGGTTCGGTAGTTCGTCCGTAGCGCGCTACCCATCTGCGGTCTAGCGCAAATCCAATCTTCAGTTGGAGAATCAGAGATACGCAGCCAGCGGCGATAAGGAGGCTGGCTGCCGCCCAACGAAACGAAGGCATCTTTTGCGTCACGGCCCCGAAGGCGAAGATCAAACTGGCGAGAAACAGGCCAAATGCGAGGCCAAAATATCGCATGTACGATTTTCCGCGCACCTAAATAGTTCGTGAAGTTGTTGGCATCATCGGGAGTCTACTCGTTGGGCCAACAGGCCGCTTCTGGCCGATCTGAGACAGATTGTCGCGTTGATCGGAATAGCGTTGTAGCTAAAGTTGTAGCTGGTAAGATTTCTGTCTTGCAAATTTTCGACAAATCAATTGCTTAGCTTTCAACTGCGTAAGCAGGTGCAAAACGTGGAATGAGCACCACTCCCGGGCAAGCCGCTCCATGCTGGCTACCCGCAACTATACGAGCCCATTGGCCTACTCTTCGCCATCCTCCCACATCACGCCCAGCAGTTCGCTCTTCAACCATGAGGCCAGATCCGGCGCCACCTCCTTCAACTCATCTTCCATCATGACCCCGACGCCCACTTGATAGACGCGTGAATTCTGGGGATCGAGACACAGGATGTAGGCCTGATCGCCGCTGTCGTCAGCGAATGCCACGTAGCCTGGCATGTATTCGCGGACCTCGAGAGTGACGTTACGCTCGACGATCTCGTCCGTCGGGAACAGTTTCGTCCCGTCGTCAAGCATGAAGCCATTGCACACGCGCAGTAGAGCGATCAACAGCGGAGGCAGTGAATATCCCAACGATTGCTCGGCGAGCCGCACCGCCGCTTCATCGGCCGCGCATCCATCAGCGCATGCTCCTGCGACCTGCTGCCCCGCCAACCCGCCTCGAATCCGATGGTACGGGTGAGCTTGACGGGGTACTCATCGAATCGCGACAGCTCAAACAGATAATCCGGCAATTCGTCGACCTCGTGCTTTGCAATCATATGATCGCACCACGCGCACTGCTTGACCGGGGGCGCCCCTTCAGTGGCAATGACCTGGGACCAGTTGCACTCGCCACAGGTGTAGACCCATGCGGGATGCGCGGTGACAGGGGCCGTGCTTGAATTGGAGAAATCGTGGGGGATTCATAGGCTTCCTTCCTGGAGTGCATTGAAGCAGGCAACCCGGGTGGCTCGCCTATGAACGCGGTCTCGTTTTCCGCTGCGGCTCCGCTGCGATCATGCGGCCACCGGCTCCGTGCGCGCAAACTTCCAATAAAACAGCGTTCCCGCGACATTGAGGCACGCGGTGATCAGGAATGTAGCGTGGTAACCATGTGTCACATCCAGCAGCCATCCCGTGATGGCCACCCCCGCCACACCGGGAATGGTACCGATGGTGTTCACCACGCCGATGACCGAGCCCGCATGGCGCGGTGCGATGTCCAGGGGTCCTGCGTAATAGCCGGACACTCCGGCAGCGCCGCTGGCGGTCGCGACACACATCAGGACCAGCGCGATGAGGGGTTCCTGGACATACTGAAGTGCCAGCAGGCAAGTGGCGGAGCCCAGCAAGGCGATACCTGTCATGAGCCGGCGGACGGTAATGACGCGCGTGCCACGCGTGATGGCCGCGTCACTGACGACGCCGGCGATCTGCATGCCCAGGAATGAGGCGATCCAGGGAGCCGCCGAATAGAACCCTGTGTTCGCGAGGCTCACGTGGTACACGTCGCGGAAATAGCTGGGCAGCCAGGCGAGCAGCAGGTACAAACCCCAGTTGGCGCAAAACACTCCAGCGGCAATGGCCCAAAGCGCCGGCGAGCGCAACAGCAGCAGCCAAGGAGTCCGAGGAACCGGCTTGGCCGCTGCATCGGCATGCGACCCCAACAAGGATCGCTCCTGTGCAGACAAGCCCGCATCGTTCGCGGGATCCTGCTTCACTTTCCACAACCACACGGCAACCCACACAAACCCCATCGACCCGAACACGTAGAAGCAGAAGGGCCAGCCCAGGTTCGCCGTCAGCCAGCCGCTGCCGGACAGCCCTGCCACCTGCCCTAAAGCCGTACCGCTCAGGAACCAAGCCACTGCGCGACTGCGTTCCGAAGCTGGCACCCAGCGACCGAACAGTTCGTAACTTGCGGGCAGCACCGCCGCCTCTCCCAGCCCGAGCGCCACGCGCGCGAGGATCAACATCGTCAACGATGTTCCCGCTGCCAATGGCGTGAGAAGGGTGAGCACCGACCACCACACCACGGCCACCGCCAGCACACGCCGCCCGCCGAAGCGCGCCGCCAGCACGCCGCTCGGTACCATGAACAGCAGATAGCCGACGAAGAATGCCGATAGCACCAAGCCCTTGACGCTTTGGCTCCAGCCGAAATGCTCGCCCATGGCCACCGCCGCCACCGCGATGTTGACCCGGTCGGTGTACGCCAGAACGATCCCGGCGAAGCACATCGCGATGATGGTATGGCGTCGACCCCAGCCCGCCGCTTGCGTTGTCAAGGCGCTTCCCGGGTCGGGCCGCTGGCAACTTTGATAGGATGAACGAGGAACATCGGCCGCATCATGCACCTTCGGGCTTCTGGATAGAAGGCGATGTCGAGCGGCAGTCCAAGCGGGGGACATCGGCAACATGAAAGCAAGAATGCTGCTCGTGGTGGTATCGCTGGCGGTCAGCGTGCTGATCGGGCTGTCGCTCAGCCGCGGACATGGCGATGCCGCAAGCACCGGCGGCGCGCACAAGGTCGTCATCGGCCTCTCGCTCGACACCCTGAAGGAAGCCCGCTGGCAGGCCGACCGCGACATGTTCGTCAAGCGGGCGGGCGAACTCGGCGCGGAGGTGCGCGTACTCTCGGCCAACAGCGATGACACCGTGCAGGTCGGCGATGTGGAGAAGCTCATCACCGCCAAGGTGAATGTCCTGGTGATCGTGCCGCACGACGGCAAGGCCATGGCCAAGGCCGTGAAGCTGGCACACGAAGCCGGCATTCCGGTGCTGGCCTACGATCGCATCATCCGCGACTCGGACCTCGATTTGTACGTCAGCTTCGACAACGTGCGCGTCGGTGAGCTGCAGGCGCGCTATCTCGTCGATCACCTGCCCACGCCGGGCAAGGGTCGGGTCGTGCGCATTTATGGAGCCAAGACCGACAACAACGCGGTCATGTTCAAGGCCGGGCAGGACCGGGTGCTGCAGCCGCTGATCGACCAGGGCACCATCAAAATAGTGCACGAGGATTGGGCCGAAGACTGGAAGCCGGAGAACGCAAAACGCATCGTCAATGCCGCCATCACCGCGCACGGTGATGGCTTCGATGCCGTGCTGGCGAGCAACGATGGCACGGCCGGCGGCGCCATACAGGCCTTGTCGGAAGAAGGCCTCGCCGGCAAGAAGCTGGTGACCGGCCAGGATGCGGACCTCGTGGCGATACAGCGTATCGTGGCCGGCACGCAGACCATGACCATCTACAAGCCGCTGCACACGCTCGCACAAGGCGCAGCGGACATCGCCGTGAAGCTGGGAACCGGCAAGCCGCTGATCGCCCGGCAGAGCGTCAACAACGGCGCCATCGACGTGCCGGCCGTGCTGTTCGACGTGGTGACGGTGACGCGCGACAACATCGACGCCACCGTGATCAAGGACGGCCTGTACAAGCGCGAAGACGTCTATCGATGAGCAAGGTGCTCGAGGCGCGCGCAGTGGCCAAACGCTTTGGCGGCGTCATTGCCTTGCGCGGCGTGAGCTTCGAGCTGGCGGCCGGCGAAGTGCATGCGCTGTGCGGCGAGAACGGCGCGGGCAAGTCCACGCTGATCAAGCTGCTGGCCGGCGTACATCCTCATGGCAGCTACGAGGGCAGCATCGTGGTGAACGGGGCCGAGGCGCAATTTCGTTCCACACGCGATGCGGAGGCCGCCGGCATCGGTGTCATCCACCAGGAATTGGCGCTGTTCCCGGATTTGTCGGTGGCGGAGAACCTGCTGCTCGGGAGCCTGCCCCGCCGTCTCGGTCTCGTGGATTGGAATGCCGTCCACACCCGCGCCCGCGCCTTGCTTGCGGAGGTGGGGCTGAATGTCGATCCGGCCGCGCGGCTTGGCGACCTGGGCATCGGCCAGCAGCAATTGGTGGAGATCGCCAAGGCCTTGTCGCGCAAGCCACGGATCCTCGTGCTGGACGAGCCGACGGCGGCGCTGGCGCGGCAGGAAATCGACGTGTTGCTGGCACTGGTGAAGCGCCTGAAGGCGCAGGGCGTGGCGTGCATCTACATCTCGCACAAGCTCGATGAGGTGTTTGCGATTGCCGACCGTATCACCGTGCTGCGCGATGGCGCCGCGCAGGGCACGCTCGCGGCATCGGCCACGGACGCGGATGGCGTGATCGCACTCATGGTGGGCCGGCGCATCGAGGACCTCTATCCCCGCCGGCAAGCCGCGCCGGGGAAGGAATTGTTGTCGGTGAAGGGGCTCAGCGTGGCGCGTCATGCCGGGCAGCCGCCGTTGCTGCGGGAAATCAGCCTTGCGGTGCGCGCCGGCGAAGTTCTGGGCATCGGCGGATTGATGGGTGCGGGGCGTTCGGAACTCATCATGCATATGATGGGCCTGTGGGGCGTGCGCACAGCCGGCAGCATCAGCGTGAACGGCACCGCGCTTGTGGCGGATGACGTGCGCGGGGCGATGCGCGCCGGCCTCGCCGTGGTGACGGAGGATCGCAAGCGCCTGGGCCTGGTGCTCGGCGCGGGCGTGGCGTTCAACCTGACCCTATCCTCGCTGGCGCAGATCACGCGCGCCGGCCTGATCGACGCAGCCGGCGAGGTGCGCACCGCCGGCGCCGTCGCCCAGGAGCTGCGGGTCAAGGCGGCGACGCTGGAAGTGCCGGTCATGACGCTCTCCGGCGGCAACCAGCAAAAGGTCGTGATCGGCAAGGCGCTGCTCACCGCCCCGCAGGTGCTGCTGCTGGATGAGCCCACGCGCGGGATCGATGTGGGCGCGAAGGTCGAAGTATACGAACTCATCAATCGCCTGACGGCGCAGGGCAAGGCGATCGTGATGGTGTCGAGCGAGCTGCCGGAACTGCTCGGCATGAGCGATCGCATCCTCATGCTGCACGAAGGCCGAGTCGGTGGGCTGTTCGACCGCGCCAGCGCGACGCAGGAGCGGCTGCTGGCCGCCGCAATGGGCCGGTCCGACGCGAGGGCCGCCTGATGAAGCAGGCCTTCACCCGCGAATGGAGCATGTTGATCGCACTGGTGGCGATCTGGGCGTTCTTCGCCTGGCAACAACCGGTGTTCCTCTCGCCGCGCAACCTCTCCTTGCTGTCGATCGAGCTCGCCGTCACCGCCACGCTGGCGCTGGGGATGCTGCTGGTGCTGCTGCCGGGACAGATCGACCTGTCAGCCGGAAGCGGTGTCGGCCTGACCGGTGCGATCGCCGCCGTCCTCGTGTTCTGGCACCAGGTGCCGGCGCCGATCGCCCTGTTGATCGCCACCGCGGTGGCGCTGGTGATCTGGTCGTTGATGGGCGCGCTGGTGGTGATCGAGCGCGTGCCTGCGTTCATCATCACCCTCGGCGGCCTGCTGGTGTTCAAGGGCCTGCACTGGCTGGTGATCAAGAGCCAGACCGTGCCGGTCGCGGTGGGTGGAGAGTCGAATGCGTACTCCGTGCTCACCACCTGGTTCCTGCCGCCGGCCGCCGGCTACGTGCTGGCGGCGGTGGTGATCGGCTTGATGGCATGGATCAGCCTGCGCAGCCGCGCCAGCCGGCGGCAGCTTGGGCTGCCGGTGCCGGATTCCGAGCATTGGTTCATGGGCCTGTTCATCGCCGCGCAGGTGACCCTGCTGGTGGTGATCGTGGCGAATGGCTACCGCGGCATCCCGTTGGCGCTGGTGATCCTGGCAACCGTGGCGCTGCTGGTGCAGGTGATCACGCAGCACACCCCCTTCGGCCGCTACCTGTATGCCATCGGTGGCAACGAGGACGCGGCGCTGGTCTCGGGCGTGCCGGTGCGCGCCGCCATCATCGGCGCATTCGCGCTCATGGGATTCATCGTGGCGCTCACGGGATTCATGCAAACGGCCTACTCCGGCGCGTCCACCACCACCGTCGGTTCGCTCATGGAGCTGGACGCGGTCGCCGCCTGCGTGATCGGCGGCACCAGCCTGCGCGGCGGGCGTGGCACGGTCCTCGGCGTGCTGTTCGGCGCGCTGATCATGGCGAGCCTGCTCAACGGCATGACACTGATGGCGGTGTCTCCCGAGGTCAAGTACATGGCGCGCGGCATCGTGCTGGCCCTGGCGGTGTGGCTGGACATCCGGATGGGGCGTAGCGGCTGACGGCGCAATAATTGCGCGCGATCCCCGGTCTGATGAACAGGAGGTTCATCATGTCCACGAACCATGCACGATTTGCCTGGGTATTGACCCTCTGCGCCAGCATGGCGTCCGGCTGCGCATCGCAGGTGGCGCGCGCCAAGCAGGAGGCCGCGGCCCGCCGCGGGGCCACCGAACCCTGCTTCGGCATCGCCCGTGCCGGCAAGAACGACTGCCGGACGCATGCACATATATGTGCGGGCTGGGCCCGGCAGGAGCGTGATCCCGGCGCCTTCGTCTACGTACCCCAGGGCACGTGCGTCAAGATCGTCGGGGGCCGCCTCGAGGAATCATGAACAGGACCGCGGGCTGGGACGCCCTGCTCGGACTGCTGCGGTTCGGCGAGCTGTCCGCGGCGGCGTCCTTCGGCCGCATGCTGCGCGGACGATCGGCGCATACCAGCGACAAGATCGTCGACTCCCTGGCGCCGGTGGCCGCCGATGAGCGCAAGCATGAGCGCTGGCTGATCGATTTCTGTGAGCGTCAAGCCGTGGTGACTCTCGCGCCACCCCGCCCCGTCCGGCGATTCTTCGCATCATTGGCCGGCGGCGACCTGGCGGTGCACCTGGCGCGAATCGCCGCGCTCGATGGTTGCGTGTGCCAGACATTAGGCCAGGTGTTGCGCCCGGACGCCACGCGCGACTCGACACTGGGCCATCTTCTGCAGTCCATCCGCCGCGACGAGGCTCACCATGTTGCCGTCGCACGCGCGCTCGCCCGCCAGCTCGGCGTGTCCCATGAGCGGATGGTGGAGCTCGACGGCGAGACACGCCATTCGTTTGCGCGCGTGCTAGAACACTACCGCGCATCCTTCGATGCCATGGCCATCGACACCGAGGCGCTGACCCGGCGCATCCGCCGCCATGACGTCGCCTGATCTGGCGCGGCATGTCCAGCTGCAGGTGCTGGGCACCGGCTGCAAGCTGCCGGGTAATCCGCTGACCACGGATGAATTGCTCGCGCACGCGCAGCGGCTGAGCGGAACGGCATCGACGGCCACCGCCGCAGCGATCGCGAAGCGCTTGGGCATCCACCGCCGCCACCTGGCCCGTCCGCTCGCTGCTGCGATCGAGGCACCGCGCGCGGCGGATCGGGCGCCGGCCCTGGCGGCCGCCGCCCTGCGCCACGCGCTGGCCGGCGCGCAACTGGAGCCGGCGGCACTGTCCTGGCTGGTGGGGCATACCACCACGCCGCACACCTGCCTGCCATCGAACACCGCATGGGTGGCCGACGAGCTCGCCTTCGCCGGCGCGCATGCCGAGCTGCGCCAGGCGTGCACCGGCTTTGCTTCCGCCCTGCTGATGATGTCACCGCATGTGGAGCAGCTGCGCGGTGTCGTCGCCATCGTCGGCAGCGAACTGGGCTCGACGCTGTTCGACTTCGGGGCCCTGGCAGAGGATCGCAGCCAATGGGTAAATCTCGTGCAGATGGGCGACGGCGCGGGCGCCATCGTCCTCGGTCCGCTCACCGGCCCACGGCAATCGCGAATCGAATTCGCCTTCTTCGGATGCCGCGGACTGGACACCCAGCCCGGCATCGGCCTGCCGGAAGGCGGATCAGGCAGCCCGGCGCTGAGCAAGGCATCCGTACCCCTGTTTCGCCACGACTTCGCAGCGGTCAGGCGCGACGGCCTCGAACTTTTGCGCGAAGGCATGATCACAATAGGCGCAGCCGGGTACTCATTCGATGACTTCGCGTGGATCATTCCGCACCAGGCCAATGGCCGCATGCGCGAGATCTGCCACAGCCGGCTGGGCCTGCCCGCCGAACGCATCGTGTGCGACGCCCATGAATTGGGGAACCTCGGCAGCGCGGCGATCTGGGTGAGCTTCGACCGGCTGCGCCGTTCGGGCCGGCTGCGCCCCGGTGAGCGTGTGCTGGTGTTGGGCGCGGAGGCCAGTAAATTCATGTTCGGGGGGTTTGTCTACACTCATGGCAGCAGCTAGGCCCGCGATCGAATTGTCCGGCGTCAGCAAGCGCTATGGCTCCCGACGTGTCCTCGATGGCGTGTCGCTCCAGGTTCCCTATGGCGCCTGCCACGCCTTGCTCGGCCCCAATGGCAGCGGCAAGTCCACGCTGCTGCGGATCCTCGCGGGCCTCATCGATGCCGACGGCGGCGCCATCATTCGCGATGTGGGCGAGACGGAGATCGGCTATGTGCCGCAGCAGTTCTGCCTCTACGATGAACTCACCGTCATGGAGAACCTGCAGTTCCAGGCGGGAATGCGCCGGCTTCCCAACGCGGGCAATGCGATCAACGCCGCCTCGCAGGAATTTTCGCTGACGGCGTTGGCGCGGCGGCGGGCCGCGCAACTGTCCGGCGGCGAGCGGCAACGCCTCATGCTGGCGGCGGCGCTGTTGCATGTGCCGCGGCTGGTATTGCTGGATGAGCCCACCGTGGCGCTGGACCGGACGGCGCGGGCGGGCCTGTGGACGCTGCTGGCGCAATTGACCTCACGCGGCACGGCCGTGGTGTTGACGACGCATGAACAGGACGATGCGGACCGCTGCGCGACCGCCACCGTGATGGCCGAGGGCAAATCGACGTGACCTCGCGCCTGGCCATGCTGGCCTGGAAGGAAGTGCTGCAGCTGCTCCGGGACCGCGCCACCCTGGCGATGCTGCTCGGCATTCCGCTGCTGCAGATCGTGCTGTTCGGCTGTGCCATCGAGCTCAATCCCAGTCATGTCAGTGTGGAACTGGTGGGCAACAACGAGCGCGTCGTGCAGCGCGTGAGTTCCATGATGCGCGGCGCCGGACTGTCGCTCGAGGTGCAACGCCGCGCCACGCTGGCCGAGGCACGCGCCGCGCAGTGGCGCGGCGAGGCACTGCTCGTGATCGACCTCGATGCGCGCCCGGTGCACGTCTACCTGGACGCCACCGATCCTATACTCGCCTCGCATGCGCGCGCGCAGATCGAGAGCTTCGTGCGCTCCCTGGGTGATCCGTTGTCAGGGACCGACGAGGCGCCGCCGCCCGTGCATATCGAGGATCTCTACAACCCGGGGGCGCGCACGCAACCCTTCATTCTCACCGGGCTCCTGGGGCTCATCCTCACCATGACGTTGATCGCGATGAGTGCGTTGAGCCTGGCGCGGGAGCGCGAACGCGGCACGCTGGAAAACCTGCTGGTGCTGCGCACGACGGCGCTGGAGTTGGCGGTGGGAAAGCTGGCGCCGTACCTGTTGCTCGCCATCCTGCAGGCGGCTTTGGTGCTGGCGGTGACCTATTTCGGATTTCGCGTGCCGCAGCACGGATCACTGGTCCTGCTCACGCTGGCAACCTTGGTGTTCGCAGCGGCGAACCTGTCGCTCGGGTTTGCCTTCTCGGCGCTCGCCCGGCAGCAGATGCAGGCCATGCAGCTGTCGTTCTTTTATTTCCTGCCCTCGGCTTTGCTGTCGGGCTTCATGTTCCCATTCGCCGCCATGCCGGGCTGGGCTCAGTCCATCGGAGAATGGCTGCCGCTCACGCATTACCTGCGCATCGTGCGCGGAGTGGCGCTGCGCGCCGTCGACTCGTCGTTCGTCGGCACGCAGCTCTTGCCCATCATCCTGTTTGCCCTGGCCGCCGGCGGCCTGGGTGTGCTGGCCTGCCGGCTCTCGCTGCGCCAGTTGCGCTGATCACTTCAACGTCGCGATGCACTCGATTTCGACACTCGCACCCAGCGCAAGGCCGGTGGCGCCCATGGCGCTGCGCGCGGGGAAATGCTTGGTGAAGTACGGCGCATAGACGGCATTCATTTTGCTCCACTCCGACATGCGCGCCATCATCACGGTGCACTTCACCACGTTGTCCAGCGAGGACCCATTGGCCTCGAGCACGGACTTGATGTTCTCCATGGCCTGCTTGGTCTCTGGCTCGATGCCACCCGGCACCAGCTCGAGCGTGTCCGGCTTCACGCCAATGTTGCCCGACAGATAGAGCATGGACCCGACGCGCACGGCTTCCGAGAACGGCAACTTCTGCTTGATGGTTTGTTCGGAGGCCAGGTATTGCACCTGCGGGGCTGACGCGTGGTCGGCGGCGACGGCGGCGCTGGTGTTGAGAATGAGACAAGCCATGCAGGCAACGTTGAATTTCATGAATACTCCTGTGACTGGGTCAAACCATGATGCGCCATTAAACCGCCCTGGCGGCTCAATTGCACCATTGGCTTTCGCAAGGTACGCCGTCGTGGTCGCCGTCCATCCGGCCCGGGCTCGATCTCGAAGGAGATGAGTTCACCCACCTGCGGCCGGTTCCCACCGCGCGGAAATGCGGAAATGTGAACGATGAGTTCCGCTCCGCCCCCGGCCGGTTCGATGTAGCCGAAGCCGCGAACGTCCATCCACCTTTTCAACGTGCCGCGGGTTCTCAAGCGACGCCAACCATTGTCCAAGGTCGTTCATGCAACGGGTATTCCCTCCCACGGCAGCGACGCGCCCGGTGAGCGAATGCCACGCGCATGAGTGCCGCAACCACGAAAGGTTGCGCTGCCATCGCACATGATCGAAGCTGCATCCATGAATCGAACACTCGGCCCCTGGCGCTGCTGGGCATTGGTCGTCGGCGGGACCATCGGGTCCGCCATCTACATGATGCCGGCGATGATGGTGCCCTACGGTGGCCTGGGGTTGCTCAGCCTGTTGGCGGCGACCGTTGGAGCCATGGCGGTGGGGCTGATGTTCGCGAACCTGTCGCGGCACGTGGCGGTACGCCGCGCGCGGCCGGGTTGAGGCACTGGCCGGGCAACCGAGGCGGCCGCCATGCGGCGCTCATCGCCGGAAGTACGCCCCCGCATCGAAGCTCGCCACCCACTCTGGCCGGAAGATCACCGCGGTCGACATGACCATGCCGTTGATGGTGCCCTGTGCAAATCCCAGCATGAGCAGCAGGACCGCATAGTCGCGCACGACTGCGGCCGCGGGCAGGCTGCCCAGGGCAGCGAGCAGCGCGAGCCGGCCCGCGCCCGACAGCAGGAAGGCGAGGATGGAGCCCGCGAAGACCGTGCCGAAGAAATAGATGGCGAAGTGCCGCGGCAAGCGGCGCGCCAGCTCACGATGCAACAGCGTGATGAATCCTGCTGGCAACGCTACATCGAACAGGAAGTAGTCCGGCCAATTCATCCATTGATTCGAACCGTGGAACAGGCAGGCGATTCCAATGGCGATGCCGTTGGCAATGAGGGCGAGCGCCCAGCCATGCATCAGCGTCATGGCCGCGACGATCAGGAGTTGCAGGGGCAGGCCCGGCGCGGCATCGATGCGCAGCCAGGTAATGAGCGCCGTCACCAGCAGGCTCACGCCCCAGACGTGTTGCCGGTCAGGGTGTCCCTCGAGCCAGGCGCGCCAGGGAGCACGCCACAGGGCAGTGACGAACAGGGCGCCGGCGGCGGCGGCCATCAGGATCTGGATGGAGAATTGATTCATGCCTGCGCGTCAGCCACGATGCACCTGCCGGTCCCACTCCTGCGCATCATAATGCCCCTTGGACTCGGCGATCAGGCCATCCGGTTCGATTATCCTATCCTCGTGCCCACTGATGCGCACTGGGTTGCCCGTACCACGCGGCCACATCACCGGCGCGATACGCACGGTGCTATGGTCACGCCACGAACCAGGAGGAATCGAGGTCCGCTGAGATGCCAGCCGCCAACCTGCTCCTTTCCACTCAGGCCGGGCTTCGCGGCGTCATGTACGTTCGCTTCAAGCCCGAAGCCAGCCGGCTCGCGATGCCGGATGTGTGCTGCGACCTGGTCTGGGTTCGCGAGAAGCTGTACGTCTCGGGTCCCGCCACTCGTGGCCAGCCCATCAGTTGGCCCGGGGAGGAAGTAACCCTTCTGAACATCGATCCCCTCGTGGCCCGCGACTGGCTGGGTGTGCCGATGAAGCACCTGGTGGATCACCGCATCGAACTGCGCGACATCGACGCGGCGCGCGCGCCACCGCTCGAGGAGCTGTTTCACGCCGGCATGGCCGGTGGCCTCGTGGACGCGACGCTCGCACATCAGTCCCCGCCTGCGCGCATCGCAACGGCGGCGCAGGCGATCCGCCGCGGCATTTCGCTCGAATCCGCGGCGTCGCAAGTGGGATTGTCGGGGCGACAACTCGAGCGCCTGTTTGATGATCAACTGGGGATTTCACCGCGTCTCTACCGTCGCATCCTGCGGTTGCGAGCCGCGCTACAGGATATCGCCGCCGGTGAGAGTCTCGCGGGCGCATCGGCCGCAGCCGGCTATGCCGACCAGGCGCATTTCACGCGCGACGTGCGCACCTTCATGGGCACGAACCCCGGTAACGTTGCGCGGCGTGTCGGAAAGGTTCAAGACACCCTCGCCTACGCGCGCGAATACTGAGACCCTCCGTTTCGCAACGAACGGGAGTCTTATGAAATGGATGCTCGTTTTGGCATGCCTGGCCATGGGGACAACGGCGATGGGTAGTTCCGAGAAGTCCGGTACGTCGGCGCGCAACGTCCAGATCGTCAAGGCCTGGGCGGAAGCCCTGGAACGGGGCGATCGCATCGGGGCGGAACAGTTCTTGAGCGAGGACACGCGCAATTTCGGGCGCACCGTCGGGCGTGAGGGGTATCGGCGGGTATGGGATGACATCTACACCACATTCCCGGATTGGAAGATGGAGATCGTGGACCTGGTGGCCACGGGAGACTCGGTGATCTTGCGCGCCCAGGTGTCGGCCACCCATCGAGGCGTGGGCCGGCTTCCGATCAACGGCGGACTGCTCGTGGGCGTGCAGCCCACCGGTAGGCATTTCGAGGTGCAGCACATCCACTGGTTCAAATTGCGCGACGGCAGGATCACCGACCATTACGCCACGCGCGATGACATCGGCATGATGCAGCAGCTAGGGCTGCTGCCCGAAGTTGGCCGGCCGGATGTGAAGCCGCAGGCTGAGGTGCAGGCACGCTGAGCATGCCCCGAAGCGCCGCCGGGGAAGCGTCACCTCGAGCGCGTGCCCGGCGGGTGTCCCTGCGGGATTCCCAACGCCATCCCCTTCAGCCATCATGGCGCATGAACATCACACGCCGCTCCTGCTTGCTCCTGGCCGCCGCTGCCGCCTGCCGTCCCGCGCTGAGTGCGGCCGCCAAGGCCGATCCAGGCAAACCGCCCGCCATCGATGACTGGATCGTGATCAACACGCTGGGCGGCTTGGCAGACCCGAATGAGCCCGCGAGCGCCAATCCCGGTGATGAAGCCCCCGTCGTCACCGCGCGCATGATCGCCGATGCACATCGCTCGGGCATCACCGCGGTCAACCAGACCATCGGCTACGTGTTCGGCAAGGGCGACCCCTTCACGCAAACCGTCCGCGCCATCGAGGAGTGGAACAAGGTCATCGCCGCGCATCCCGGTGATCTGCTGAAAGTGCTCACCACCGCCGACATCCACCGCGCCAAGACGCAGAAAAAGCTCGGCATCATCTATGGCTTCCAGAACGCGGCCATGCTGGGCGACAAGGCGGTGCGCGTGGATTTCTTCGCCGAGCTCGGCGTGCGCATCATCCAGCTCACGTACAACCCGGCCAACGCCTTGGGCGGCGGATCGATGGATCCCGCAGGTACCGGATTGACGCCGTTCGGGCATGAAGTGGTCGAGCGCCTCAACGCGCAGCGGGTGATCGTGGATCTTTCCCACAGCGGACGGCAGATCTGCCTCGACGCGGCGCGAGCCTCACGCCGGCCCATCGCCATCACCCACACGGGTTGCCGTGCGCTCATCGACCTGCCGCGCAACAAGACCGACGAGGAATTGAAGCTGGTCGCCTCCAGGGGCGGTTACGTGGGCATCTACTTCATGCCCTTCCTCGCCAAGGGACGCAACGCCACGGTCGAGGACGTGGTGAGTCATGTCGAGCACGCCGTGTCGGTCTGCGGCGAGGACCACGTGGGCATTGGCACCGACGGGCCCTTCTCCGGCATCGACGACATGGAGCGCTACCAGCGGCATCTTGCCGAGGAGCATGCGCAACGCAAGGCGGCCGGCATTGCCGCACCCGGCGAGGCGCCGGGCATCATGCCCTTTGCGGTGGGCCTGATCGGGCCCGAACAAATGCGCACCCTGGCCCAGGCGCTGCACGCGCGCGGCCACACGACGCGACGCATCGAGAAGATCCTTGGAGGGAATTTCCTGCGCTATGCGCGCGAGGTGTGGGGCGCCTGAGGGACTCGACGCATGCATGACCTGCCAACCGAATGGAGCGCGCTGTGCGCGCTGGTGCTTCTGCCGGGGCTGCGGCATGGCATCATCGGCATGGTGCCCGAGAGCTGGGTGGCGCCGGCCTGGCTGGAAGCCACCGGCTGACCGCGCGAGACTCGCGCGATCAGCCGTTGCAACGCATCAGGTGATCGACGCCTCGTAGATGCTCTGGATCGAGTCGTTCAGCGCCGCATCGAATTGCGCATCGGTCTGCTGCGCGCTCAGGCCTTCGGCCAATGCACGCGAGAAGCTGGCCACCATGCCGTGCTGCTTGGCGAGTTTCTTGTTGGCCTCGGCGCGGGAGTAGCCGCCGGACAGCGCCACCACCTTGAGCACGCGCGGGTGCTTGACGAAGTCGGCGTACAGGTCGTCTTCATTGGGCAGCGTGAGCTTGAGGATCACGTCCTGTCCGGCGGACAGCGCATCCAGGCCCTTCTTGAGCGCCACTTTCAGGATCTTCTCCGCGCCGGCCTTGTCGGGGCAGTGGATATCCACCTCGGGCTCGACGATGGGCACGAGGCCCGCGCCGATGACCTGCCGCGCCACCTCGAACTGCTGGTCCACCACTTTCTGGATGCCGGCGGCATTCGCCTGCTTGATGACCGAGCGCTCCTTGGTGCCGAAGATGCCCTTGGACTTCGCCTTCTTGAGCAGCGCATCCAGGCCCGGGTTGGGCTTCATCACCTGCACGCCGTCGGCTTCGTCGGCCAGGCCCTTGTCGATCTTCAGGAACGGCACCACGCGCTTGCCCTTCCACAGGTAGTCGGCGGTGGGCATGCCTTGCATGTCACGGTCCATGGTGGCCTCGAACAGGATCGCGCCGAGGATGCGATCACCGTTGAAGGCGGGGCTGGCGACGATGCGCGTGCGCATGGCGTGCACCATGTCCATCATCTGCGCCTCGCCCGAGTACGCGGTCTCGGGAACGCCGTAGAGCTTCAGCGCCTTGGGCGTGCTGCCGCCGCTCTGGTCGAGCGCCGCGATGAAGCCGGTTTGGGTGCGAAATTTTGTCTTCTGTTGTTCGAAATGGCTCATGGATTTCCTCGAAACGATCACCTTGCTTGAGGCCGCCAAGTGTACCTCTCCAGCGCGACGTGCGCTGGGTCCGCGCGCTCATTCGTGCCGCCTGGCTGGTGCCGCGGGCATAATCCGGCCCGGGTGTGGCGGGGGTCACGAAATGATGATGTTGGGACACATTGGCTGACGGCCGGCACGACGCACACGAGGTCACCGGATCATGACGCTGCAGGTACAAACGCGCTCGGCGGCAACCACGTATCCGGGGCCGGCGGCCGCCACCGCACCGCCGAGGATGACGACAGCGTGATGATTCTCCTGACGGACCGGGTGCCGGCCTTGGATATTCGACTAGACCTCATCGCCGATTGGCGCGAGGACGATGTCTGGTGAACCTTTCCGGCGCGAACCCCTGGCCATTCCAGGGGATTTGCCGGCCGCATGGCGGAGCATCCCTCTTCGACTCACCCGCTGCGACGGGATAAGCTTCGAGCGCCACGACCCGAAGGAGACGCGCTTGAACGAACCTGCCGGCTACACGCCACCCAAGATCTGGACCTGGAACAAGCCCAGTGGCGGCAAGTTCGCCAACATCAATCGTCCGGTTGCCGGCCCAACGCACGAGAAGGAGCTTCCAGTCGGCCGGCACCCGCTGCAGCTGTATTCGCTGGCGACGCCGAATGGCGTGAAGGTGACGGTGATGCTGGAAGAGTTGCTCACTCTCGGCCACCGCGGCGCCGAGTACGATGCCTGGCTGATCCGCATCTACGATGGCGACCAGTTCGGCAGCGGCTTCGTCGGCGTCAATCCCAACTCCAAGATCCCGGCGTTGATGGACCGCAGCGGGCCTACGCCCGTGCGCGTGTTCGAGTCCGGCGCCATCCTCATGTACCTCGCGGAGAAATTCGGCGCCTTCCTGCCCGCCTCCGGCGCCGCCCGCGCGGAGTGCCTGTCATGGTTGTTCTGGCAGATGGGCGCAACCCCATACCTCGGTGGCGGCTTCGGGCATTTCTACGCCTACGCGCCCTTCAAGATCGAATACGCCATCGACCGCTTCGCCATGGAGGTCAAGCGGCAGCTCGATGTCCTCAACCGCCGGTTGGCGGAATCCGAGTACCTGGCGGGCGGCGACTACACCATTGCCGACATGGCGGTGTGGCCCTGGTACGGCGCACTGGTGAAGGGACTGGTGTACGAGGCCGGGGAATTCCTGCAGGTGCACGAATACACACACGTGCGGCGCTGGACCGACCAGATTGCGCAGCGGCCCGCGGTGCAGCGCGGCCGCAAGGTCAACCGCATCAATGGCGACCCGGCGGATCAATTGCACGAGCGGCACGATGCCGGTGATTTCGATACGCGCACACAGGACAAGATCGCGAAAACGGGCGGCGGCTAGCCTCCGGCGACAGGCCCCGGCTGCGTACGGGGCAATCGGGTGCGGCGCAGCGGCGGACGCCGGCCGGGAAGCTTTCGACTCGCTCACAACCCTTTTGACTTGAGCACCTGTGCCGTGTGCTCGACGAAGCGCTTCACCTTCGCGGGGACCAGCCGCGCCGTGGGATACACCGCGTAAATGCCGCTCTCCGGCGTTTCGTATTCATCGAGCACGCGCGTGATCGTCCCCGAGGCCAACAGGTCCGTGACGAGCCAATGCGGCAGCGCGACCAGGCCTATGCCGGCCACCGCGGCCGCGCGCACGGATTCCGAGCTGTCGGCGAGCATCACGGCCTCGATGGGAATCTTCAAGGTGTCGCCGCCGACGAGGAAATGCCATTCATGGCCCCAGTGGCGCGGCGAAAAGCCCACGCAGCGATGGCGACGCACGTCGGCAGGCTTGTGCGGCCGGCCATGCGCCGCGAGATAGCCAGGCGAGGCCACGATGATGACGCGCGAATGCCCGATGCGGCGGGTGATGGTGCGCGGATCCAGCGATGCCGAAATGCGCACCGCAAGATCCACGCCGCTGTCGATCAGGTCCACGTATTGCACCGACTCGATCAGCTCGACGCGCAGCGCGGGATTCCTGTCGAGGAACACCGGCAGGCTCGGCACCATATGCAGGCGCGCGAAGCCTTCGGGGACGGCCACGCGCAACAGGCCCGTGGCCTGGGTCTGGTGCTGCTGCGCCTCGTCGGCGGCGGCATTCGCCTCCGCGATGGCGCGCATGGCACGCGCATGCACCACCCGTCCCGCCTGCGTAGGGCGCAGGCTGCGCGTGGTGCGGTCGAGCAGGCGCACGCCGAGGCGCTGCTCGAGTGCCCGCACGGATTCGCTCACCGTGGACTTGGTGAGCTTCAGGCGCGCGGCGGCGCGGGTGAAGCTCCCCGCATCCACCACCGCCGCGAAGACTTCCAGGCCATCGAAGGTGCGCATGGCCCATTGTTCGGCATTTCCGAACAGTCTGTCCAGATCCCGACGGCCGCGGGGGCGGCTGCTGCCCGACCATGTCGCCAGCTTCAACACACAACGGGAGATCACCATGTCCACTGCCATGAATCGCGTCGAAGTCATCAAGCCGCAGGACGGCACACCCCTGAACGTGCTGGGCGCGCCGGTCCTGCTGAAGTCCATGGGCGAGGACCGCATGTTCATCGCCGACCATCCAGTGCCGCCCGGCTACGCCGTGCCGCCGCACGTGCATGATGACGAGGACGAATTGTTCTACATCCTCGAGGGCGAGCTTCTGCTGGTGTCCGATGACGGCGAGGCCACGGCGGGGCCGGGCAGTTTCGTCCACCTGCCGCGCGGCGTGAAGCACGGTTTTGCCAACGTCACGGACAAGCCCACGCGCATGCTGGCTTTCACCACGCCCAGCGGCAACCTGGGACGGCTGTTCGTGGATCTCGACCGGCTTGCGCGCGCTGAGCCTGGCCAGCCCTCACCGCAACGGGTGGCAACCGTGTGCGCGGCCAATCGCATCCGTTTTGCCTGACCTGCGCGCTGCAGGGCGGAGATGCGAATGCGCTCCGCCCTGCGGTACCCGTTACCTCGCTCCGATGTACACTGGCGCATACATCCGTCAGGAGCTCGCGCCATGTCCATCAGCGACGAAATTGCGAAACTCGACGAACTGCGCCAGCGCGGCGCATTGAGCGAAGAAGAATTCGCGCGCGCCAAGTCGCGACTGTTGGGTGACCCACCCATTCCGCCGCGCGCCATCGCGGCGGCCAACTCCCTGCGGCGCAGCCGCGGCGATGCCTGGCTTGCCGGCGTGTGCGGCGGCATTGCACGCAGCACGGGGATGGAATCCTGGCTGGTGCGCCTGTTGTTCTGCCTGCTGCTGGCCTGCGGCGGAGCGGGGCTCGTGATCTACCTGCTGCTGTGGATATTCGTGCCGGCGGAGTGACGCGGAGCCGGGAGATGCTCGGCACTACCTGGGCATCGCAAATTTATTGAGCACATCGGGCGCAACAGCACGGCGATTCCCTACGTCGTCGTGGTGCAATCGTCTTCGTTCGGTGATTACCGGCGCAGGGTCGTTGTGCCTTTGGTTCGCGCGGACTTGATCAAACCTGTCCGCTACAACGCCTTCAATCCACCATTCACGATCAAGAGCGCGCGCGTGGTCCTGCATCCGCTCGAGATCGTGTCGATTCCGACGGAGCAGCTGGGCCCGAAGGTCGGGTCGCTCGAGAAGTCCAGCCAAACCATCACGGCAGCGCTCGACGAGCTATTGTCGCCCGCCTGGCAGTGACAATACTCTGCAACGCTCAGGCATTCTTCCGCTCCCGCCAACCCGCCAATTGCCCCGCCACCGGCAGCGTGCGCACGCGCACGCCGGTGGCGGCGTAGATAGCATTCATGATCGCAGGCCCGGCCGGCGGCACGCCCGGCTCGCCCACACCGCCCGGCAGGCCTTCGCTGGGGATGATGTGCACGTCCACCTCGCGCGGCGATCCGGCAAGACGCGCCACGTTGTAGTCGTGGTAATTGCTCTGCACGACACGACCCTTGGCAAAGGACACTTCGCTGTACAGGACGTTGCTCATGGCCATGACCAGCGCACCTTCCATCTGGGCGCGAGTGCGATCGGGATTGGCCACGTAGCCGGCGTCGATGGCCACCGTGGCGCGCGGCACGGAGACCACGCCTTCGTCGCTCACCTCCACCTCCACCACCCAGGCCACGTAGGACAGGAAGCTGCGCATCATGGCGATGCCACGACCGCGCCCCTGGGGGAGCGGCGCGCCCCAGCCTGATTTTTCGGTGACCACGCGCAGCACCTGCTTGGCACGCGCGCTGTCGAGCGGGTGATCGTCCCAGCTGCCGTCATAGTTGCTGGCCGGCGCGGCCAGGCCATTCTTGGACAGGTCGACCTTGCGGTCGGGCCCGAGCAGGTCCAGCCAGAACTGCGCCGGATCCTTGCCGGCGGAGTGCGCCAGCTCATCGACGAACGAGCCGATCGCAAATCCATGATGAATGGCGTTCACCGACCGGAACCAGCCGATGCGCGCATACGTCGGCGCGGGGCAGGCCTCGACGCTGATGTTGGGGATGGCGAAGGGCAGGTCGCTGGCGCCATTGGTGAGATCGTCGGGGTCTGGACCATTCACTCCCGGCGCAAAGGTCGCTGAGATCGGCGGATAGGCCGAGCGATGGCGCCACGCCGTCACCTTGCCGGAAGGCTCCATGGCTGCTTCGAGCCGGTGCGCCGCCACGCTGTGGTAATAACTGTGCTGCAAATCATCCTGCCGCGTCCATTGCACGCGCACCGGCACGCCGGCCTCGCGTGCCAGGAACGCCGCCTCGCAGATGTAATCGGGCTTGGACTTGCGGCCGAAGGCGCCGCCCAGGAGCGTGACGTGCACGGCAACCTTGTCCGTGCCCACCTTCAGGTACTCGGCAACGCTCTTGCGCGCATCCCAAGGCGACTGCGTCGGGGCCCAGGCCTCGATGACGCCATCTTTCACCTGCGCGATCGCCACCATCGGCTCCATCTGCGCATGCGACAGATGCGGCATGTAGTACTCGGCGGTGTGCCGTTGGGTGCCGGCCGCCGCCAGCGCCGCGGCAGCGCGGCCGACCTTGCGGCCGGGCTTGCCGGGCACACGCACGGAGGCCTTCAGCAGCGCCTTGTAGGATTTTGAGTCGTACACGGCGTTGGCGCCGTCGGCCCATTTCACCACCAGCGCATCGCGGCCCTTGATGGCGGACCAGGTGTCGGTGGCCAGCACCGCCACCCCGCCCAGCGGCAGGTAGCCGCCGGGAAGCGGCGCGGCCGGTACGCGCAGCACTTTCTTCACGCCCGGCACCTTGAGCGCGGCGCGGTCGTCCACCGAAACGATCTTGGCGCCCCACACCGGCGGCCGCACCAGCGCAGCGATGAGCATGCCCGGCAACTTCACATCGGCGCCGTACATCGCCTGGCCGCTGACCATGTTCGCCAGATCGATGGAGGGCATGTCCTTGCCCTGCCAGCGACGCTCGGCAGGACTCTTGATGCGGATGCGTTCAGGCTTGGGCATGGGAAGCGCACGCGCGGTGGCCACCAGCGCCGCGAACGGCAGGCTCCGTCCGCTGGCCTCGTGCACCACGGTGTGCTGAACCGCCTTCACTTGTGAAGCATCCACGCCCCATTGCTTGGCAGCGGCGTCCTCGAACAGCGCGCGCACGGTCGCGCCGGTCTCACGATAGCGCGGCAGGAAATTGCGGATGCTGGTGGAGCCGTCCGTGTTCTGCGAGCCGTAGATCTTTTCCTCGCCGGTGGCCTGCTGCACGCTGCACTGCTTCCAGTCGGCTTCCATCTCATCGGCGATGATCATGGGCATGGTGGTGCGGATGCCCTGGCCCATTTCGGAGCGATGGCAGATGATGGTGACGCGGCCATCCTCATGCACCACCACATAGGCCAGTGGGTTCCAATCGGGGGTACCTGGGCCCGCGGACGGCGTTTCGGCCTCCGCCGCCTGCAGGCGGCGCACACCGCCCACGCCCGCGGCCAGCAGCAGGCCGCCCGCCCCCAGCAACTGCAGGAGCTGCCGGCGCTGCGCGTCGGGGACGCCCTCCACGGTGGTGCTAACTGGGGCTGCATGCCCGGTGCGGCCGGAAGCCTGGCTTCGGTATCTCATGGGGAGGTCCTTCGCAAAATCGGTACTGACTGCCCACGATACTGACGCAGCCCCGCGGAGGAGTTCAAGCGCAATCAGAGGCCACCGGTTGCTCGATGGCCAAAAATAGGCAACCCGTCCGCGCAACATGGGCAATGCCCCCGATTTGCGGCGCGGCCGGCCGGCGCAGCATGTCCCCCACGCCATCCCGGCGCCACCAAGAGGATCGAACCATGCCGCGTTACCTGATCGAACGGGAGTTTCCCGAAGGCCTGCATATCCCCACCAACGATGACGGCGCAGCCGCCTGCCGCGGGGTCATCGACAACAATGCCGAGGACGGCGTGACCTGGGTGCACTCCTACGTCACCCCCGATCGCAAGCACACCTTCTGCATCTACGACGGCCCGTCGCCCGAATCGGTGCGCCACGCCGCGGCGCGCAACAAGCTGCCAATTTCGAAGGTGACCGAGGTCCGTGTCCTGAATCCCTATTTCTACACCTGAACGGAGAAACCCATGAAGAAGCTGACGACCCTTCTGTGCCTGATGTCCATGACCCCCGCCTTCGCCGCCGAGCCCGCGCCCGCGGCTGCGCCCGCAGCTGCGCCCGCAACCAAGCCCGTCATGCATCGCTATCTGATCGAGCGCACCTTTCCCGCCGGCGCCCTGCAAGGACTGGACGCCGCGACCAAGGCGAAGGTCAACACCAGCAACAAGTCGGTGGGCGTGCGGTGGATCAAGTCCTTCGCCAACGCGGATGAGACGAAGACCTTCTGCCTGTACGAAGCGCCCAGCGAAGCCGCCGTGCGCAAGGCGGCGGAACTTAACAAGCTGCCCGTGGACAGCATCATGGAAGTGCCGGTCACCCTGCTGCCGCGGTGAGACGGTTGCCGGGCCGCGGCACGCCGCGGCCCGGCCTGGCATTCAGCCGGACCTCTCCGGCGGTTCAGCCGCCTGTGCGACCGCCTCGGTGCGCGATGACACGCCGAGCTTGGCCAGGATCGCCGACACATGGTGATCCACGGTGCGCGTCGACAGGAACAGGTGCTTGGCGATGGCCGCGTTGCGATGACCTTCCTTCATCAATTGCAGGATCTGCGCTTCGCGCTTCGTCAGGCCTTGCGGATGTTGCTGCGTGGTGACCCGCGCACCCCGCGGCACGCTGCGCACGCCCTGGGCACGCATGTGGCGCCGCAGCGCTTCGGCCGCCGGCACCGCCCCGAGTTCTGCGAAGCTCTCCAGCGCCTGCCGCTGGTCGGCTTCGCCGCCGTACCAGCCCAGCACGAGGGCGTGCTCGTAAGGGCAGCCGAGCGCTTGCCAAGCCGACGCGGCACCGCGCCAATCACCGTTGATCTCCAGAACGTACGGCGGCGCCATGCGCGCAGTGGGAGATTCGAGGGCCTGCGCGCGCCACATCCACACCGACAACTCACCGCGCATCCATTGGTTCGATCGCGAGCGCGCAGCCTCCAGCACCGGCGCCAGTTCGCGCCGCATAGCGGACAGGTCGCCCGCGAGCCAGGCGAACTCGGCCATCGCCACGGCCAGCGGCGCCGATCGCTGCACCTCGTCGATGGGACCGGCCAGCTTGCGCGCCTCCTCCAGCGCCGTAAGCGCGTCGGGATCACCGCGCCGCACACGCAGATGTCCCAGCGCAATCAAGGCTGGCACCCGGGAGACCGGCGCGGCCTGCCGATGCCGCAGCACGGCATCGGCGTCGGTGGCCGCCGCCTCCCAGCGCCCCTGTTCCAGATGCAGGCGCGCCCGGCAGGCCAGCATGTACAGGAACCAGGAGTCCAGATCGCGCTCGCGGCAGTAGGCGATGCCCGCCTCCACCGCCTGCGTGGCTCGCGCGTACTCGCGTAGCTCCATCGCGGTCGAACACAGGTTGGTATACGCGCGCGCCACGTGTTCCTGGAACCCATGTGCGAGGCCAATGGCCAGGCTCGCCTCGAGATCGGGCCAGCCGGCAGCATCGTCGTCGAGCAGCTGCGCCGTGCCCAAATTGTTCAGGGCATGACAGAGGATCTCCTGGTTGCCGAGCTGCTTCGCAAGGTCGATGGCGCGGCGCGCCCAGGTCTTCGCCGCTGCGCATTCATGCGCCAGCATGTGCAGCTGGGCGCGATTGCTGTAGGCCATGGCGAGTTCCGGCCCCGGTGGCAGGCATTCGAGCGCCGCCACGGCTTCGCTGCTGTAGCGAATCGCGTCGGCTCTCCGGCCGATGAACCAGCTCAGGCGCGACAGCCAGCGCAACGCATCGCCTTCCTGCAAACGCGAACCCAGGCTCTGCCAGATGGCCAGCGCCGCACGGCGCTGCTCCACCGCGCGCTCCATCTGATCGGTCAGATAGCATTCATAGGCCAAGGACTCGTGCAGCCGCGCCCGCGGTTCCGGCGGCAGTAGCGGCGCGAATGCCAGGGCCGATTGCAGGTGCGACACCGCCTGTCGATGCGCGCCCAGCTGCGCCGCCTGCGCCGCTGCCAGCGGCGCATGGTGCAAGGTCTGCGGCGCATCGCCGGCAGCGCTGGCGTGATGCGACAGTCGCGCAGGCGAGATGCCCTCGCGGCCGGACAGCGCGGCCAGCACCTGCGCGTGCAACGCTCGCAGCCGGCCCGGAGAGAGCGAATCCTCCAGCGCCCGTCGCACCAATTCGTGCCGGAACGACAGAAATCCCTGGTCGTGCCGGACCAGCCCGGTGTCCACGCAGGCATCGATGACGCCGGCCACCGGTTCCGCGGCCTCCGCCAGCCAGATTTCCACGCGGCCTGGAATCACGCTCAGGTATTCGAGGAAGGAGCGCGGCTGCGCCCCCAGCCGCGCGGCGCGTGCCAGAACCGCATCCTTGACCGAGGGCGGCACCGCGTCGGCGTCCGCGGCAAGCACCTCTGTGACGAACAGGGCATTGCCCGCCGTCATGCCATGCAGGCCCTCGGCGGGCCTGCCCGCCGCCTCCGCCATCGCGCGCACCGCCGCTTCCGACAAGGGCGACACCATCATGCGGCGCGTGCCCGCCCGCGGCAGATCGCCGATCAACAGCCGCAGCGGATGTTGCGCCCCGACTTCGTCGTGGCGATAGCTGATGATGATCATGGAACGGCTGCGCTGGATGCGCCGGCCGACGTACTTCACCAGGTCGAGCGTCGCCTCGTCCGCCCAATGCATGTCCTCGAAGATCGCCAGGGTCGATGGCGTTTCCAATTCATCGAGCATGGCGGAGAAGACGACATCCCTACCCGCACCGCTGCCCAGCGCCTTTCCCAAGGCAGGGGAGGACTGACGCGCCATGTCATGCAGCGGTGCGAACGGCCGCGGTGTGAACAGGGCATCGCAGCCGCCCCACAACACCCGGGCCTTGGCGAGCGAGCCCGCGAAGGCCTGCAGCAGGGTGGTCTTGCCGATGCCGGCCTCTCCACCCACGAGGACGATGCAGCCGGCGGTGCTGCACGCGCCTTCCCAACAGGAGCGCAATTCGGCCAGGCTCGATTCGCGTTCGAGGAACATTACGGCGGCGCATGCGACGACGGCATCGGCATCTTGTAACTCAAGCAGGAGGACAGCGCAAAAGGCCCGGGACGCCGGCCGCGCGGGTACCGGGTGCGGCCGACGGTCGGGCGCCCGGGGCCATCGACCAGGCCCGCGCCCGACCTCACCCCGCGCTGCGGCGGTATAGAAGAATCAGCGTCACGCACATCACCAGCACCCAGGCATCGAAGGCGAGCCGCGCCGCCCGGGGGGCCCGGCGCAATTCCATGAACTCGCGGCCGACGATCCGCACCTTGACGAAGGCGATGATGAGCACCGCCATCGCGGCGGCCGTTTCACCGGAAGCGGCGAGCCAGCCGCGTACCGATTCCACCGACACCACCGTGGCGGCGATCAACAGCATCCAGAACAGGGTCAGGCGGTGGCGCAACATCCGCGTCAGCGCACCAGGTAGAACAGCGCGAACAGCACGATCCACAGGATGTCGACCAGGTGCCAGAAGCTCGCGCCGCATTCCAGGATGACGATGTCTTGCGAGGTTGCGGCCGGGCGTTGACGCGTGCGCCGGCGCAACCACCCCAGCACGGCGAGGCCGATCAACACGTGCACCAGATGGATGCCGGTGAACATGTAATAGAACATGAAGAAGTCATCGCCCACGAGGCCGTGTCCGGCCAGGATCTTGTCGCGGTATTCGAAGAACTTCACCACGACGAAGCCGGCGCCGCAGAGCATGCCAAAGGCAAGCAACCGCGCCGCGCGCGTCGATTGCTGCTGGCGGGCGGCCTCGGCGGCATTGGCCACGTACCAGGAACTGGTGAGCAGCAGCAGCGTATTCAAGGTGCCGAACAGCAGGTTCAGGGTCGCTGCGGAGTGCGCATAAGCCGCGGGCGCATCCCCGCGGTAGAACAGAAAAGTGAGGAAGAATGCGCTGAACACCAGCATGTCGCCGCCGATCAGCACCCAGACGCCGGGCTCGCCGGGCAGGCGCGGCGAGGAATCGTGGGCGTGGCCGGATGTCATGGGCGCGACGGAGGCACGCGAGTCAGCGCGCCTCGGCCGCCTGGCGCTTCACATGCGCCAGCAAGTTGAAGGACATGACCGTCATCCAGGTGCCAAAGGTCACGAGCGGAAACCAGTACACGAACAAGCCGTTCCAGGAAAAGGGTCCGCTCTTGGGAATGAAGCCGGCTACGCCCACTTCGTAGATGAGCGCGGCCCACAGGGTGAAATAGCCCAGCCAGCGCGGGAACGGTGACTTCGGGTCCACCTTCTGCGTGAGGCTGACCACGCCGATGGCGACGTTCTGGAAGATGAAATACTGGTCGGTGGTGACCAGCGTGAGGTTGGCGTACTCGTGCATGAGGAGGGTCACTTCGATCGGCCGCCCCGGACTGAACGCGGCGGTGCCCCAGAACAACGGCGGCAGCACCAGGAAGATCGACATCATCAGGCCGCCGCCGAATTGCAGCAGAGACCAGATGGGGAAGCCCTTTTCCAGGCGCGACATCTGCGCGGCGATGACGGTGGCCAGCGGCACCATGAAGGCGCCGGTCCAGGAGCAGATCGCGGCGCCCAGGCGGATGCGCAGGCTGTGGTCGGCGTAGAAATCCGCCACCTGCTGCGCGCTCCAGTTGGCGGGCGGCAGGGGAAGCATGCCGATGAGGAAATAGTAGGCAAGCCCGAACGCAATCATGAAGATCCAAGCCCACCAGATCAGCGCGATCTGCGCGCGCGTGGAGATGTTCACCGGCATGCTCATGTTCTCCCCTGCAGTGAGCCGCGGCGCGGTGCGCGCGGCCTTCTATTGGATGTGCCGCCGGTCGCGGGTACTCCGGCTGCGGAAGCCGCGCCATTCGCGAGCGCCGCGCGCGCCAGGTCCTGCGCCAGGTCGCGCACCGCCGCGCGCAGCGTACCGGTCACGGGCGGCGTGCCCAGCGCATCGAACAGCGACAAGCCATCGGCCATGAGCATGAACGCCAGCACCTGACGTGGATGCCGCATGCGCCGCACCTGCTGCGCGCGTCGCTTGAAGTAATCCTTCACCGGCTGCAGCAGCGCGGGATGAAAGGCGGCGATCCCGAACAGGGCACGCGCACTCAAGGAAGCCGTGGCCGTGCCATCGAAGCTGCGCTGCAGGTAGCCTTTGATGAGATCCGCCTCGGCCTCCACACCACCACCCGGCGTCATCGCGGCGCTGCGCCATCCCGCCTCGTGCGTCTCGACATGATGCTGGATCACAGCCGTGAGCAGCGCCTCCTTGCTGCGGAAGTAGTGCAGCAAGCCGCCCTTGCTGACGCCCGCCTTTGCGGCCACGGCCTCCAACGTGAGCGTGGCCACGCCGTCGGATTCGATCAGGGCCACCGCCGCGGCCAGCACCAGGCTGCGCACGGAGCGTTTGGCCGCCATGGGGGCTTGCGAAGGCCTGGCGGCGGATTTTGCGAACGTCCTGGGCAAGTTCGTGGGCACCGGAAAAGGGTTCGAATATGGAAAAACCGTCCAGACGGTCTTGACCGACTTTCGCAGGCGGCCTAGGCTGTGTCAAGCCGTACGCATGCGAACGGCTTTCGGTCGTAGCATTCCCCGGGGGGTCGCTTGAACGCAGAGGTCATCGTCGTTGGCGCGGGCAGCAATTCGCTGACCACGGCCTGCTATCTCGCCAAAGCGGGCCTCAAGGTGCTGGTGCTGGAGCGCGAAGAGCAATGCGGCGGCGGCGTGGTGTCGGTATCCACGGCGCCGGGCTTCACGCACGATCCGCATGCCATGGGCTACCTCGTGTGCCGCGCCAATCCCGTGCTCAAGAACGACGAGCTGGGCCTGCATTCGCGCTTCGGGCTTAAATTCGGCTTCGGCGAAGCGCCGTTCGCCTCGCTCTACCCGGATGGCAACGGGCTGATCTCCTACACCGACTTCGATCGCGCGGTGAAGGAGATCGCGAAGTTCTCCGAGAAGGACGCGCGCACCTATACGCAATTGGTGGAGGATGCGCTGGAGATCCTGCCCATCCTGCAGCGTTCGTTCTTCGCGCCACCGCTTCCCTATGACGCCTTCATGAAGCTCCTGCAGTCCTCCGAGCGCGGCCGCGGCCTCATGAAGGTGCTGCAGGGGAGCGTAGTCGATTTTCTCAACGAGAAATTCGAATCGACGCACGTCAAGGTGCACATGGCCAAGTGGGCGGCCGAGCTGATGTCCACCCCCGATCTGCCCGGCACCGGGCTGACCATGTACCTGATCCTCGGCATGGGCCATCGCGTGCAGATGGGCACGGTGGTGGGCGGGGCCAAGAGCCTCACCAACGCGCTCATCGCCTGCTTGAAATCGCATGGCGGCGAGCTGCGCACCGGCGCCACGGTGGAGCGCCTCACGGTGTCGGGAGGGCGATGCAGCGGCGTCGTACTGGATACGGGCGAGACGCTCACCGCCAGCAAGGCCGTGGTGGCCAACATCCATCCCTGGGATATCGGCGACATGGTGCCGGGTGTGCCGGCGGACGTGGCCGCGCGCGCGCGCGCCGTGAAATTGAGCGAGTTCGGCGCCATCAACCAGCAGATCGCCCTGTCCGAGCCCCCACAATGGATCGGCGGGGAGGCGTATTCCAAGGCCACGCTGGTGGAATGCCTGCTGCCGGACTGGGACAAGTTCTTGAAGCCCTACCACGGCTTCCGTCGCAACCAGATGCTGCTCGATTGCCTCGGGCCATTGGCCGGGCCACAAAGCAATTTCGATCCCACGCGCGCCCCGCCCGGCCAATGCGCGCTGTACCTGTACAGCTTTGCGCCCCTGCAGATCGAGGGCGGCTGGGCGGCGAACAAGCAGCCCGTGGCGGATGCCATCTTCGAATGGTTCAGCACGTTCACGCGCAACATCGACAAGTCCAAGATCCTCGGCCGGCTGATCGAGTGCCCCGAGGATCATCACAAGCACAGCCGCATCATGCGCAACGGCGACATCATGGGCATCGCGATGACCGCGGATCAACTGCTGGGCGCGCGCCCCACCAAGGACCTGGCCAGCTACCGCGTGCCGGGCGTGCAGTCCTTGTATCTGACGGGCTGCACCACGCACCCGGGCGGCACGGTCACGCTCGGCGGCCGCGCACCCGCCATGACCATGTACGAGGATTTCGGCATCGATTTGTCCGTCGGCTTCATCGATTGGTAAAGGACGAGCATGGAACTGTATACGGTAGACCGCGATTCATTGATGAGCGTGAAGACCCTCCGGGCCGAGGGCAACAACCTGCTCATCGAGGGCAAGATCATGGGCGCCATGCCGGTGCGGGCGGTGCTCACGCCCGATCAGGCGCGCGCGGCGTTGAAGCTCCTGGATTTCAAGACGCTGCTGTTCCTGCTGACCCTGCTGTTCCGGCCCGGGCAGAAGCGCTGAGCATTCAGCCGGACACGAGCGCGATGATGCGCGCACGAACAGCCGCCAATTCCGCTGGCGATGCACGACCTTTGAATTTCGCGCGACGTTCCACCCAGTCCAGGCTTTTCACCTGGTCCGCAAGCACTGCTCCTGCTCGCGCGGTGGCGACGGGGACTTCGAAAGGATAGCCCTTGATCTGGGTGGTCATGGGGCAGCACAGCATCAAACTCGTTTTCGAATTGTAGGCGGCGGGACTGACCACCAATGCGGGCCTATGCCCCGCCTGCTCGTGACCCGCTTGCGTTGAAAAGCGCAGCCAGACGATGTCGCCCGCGTCGGGCACATAGCGCGTGCCCATTTACAGGGACTCCTTGCCGACGGGCGCGCCGGCATCCACACCAGGGTGCAGGTTGTCGGGTTTGATCTCGGCGAGCATTTGCGCAAGCTCGAGCTTGGCTGGCCTCACGGGCTTGATGATGATTTGACCACCTTCCTCACGCACATCGACCATGTCTTCGACCTCCAGGCGAGCGGCCTTGAGTATGCCGCTGGGAATGCGCACGGCGGCGCTGTTGCCCCATTTCTTGATGATTCCGCGCATTTCCCGTACCTCCACCTCGTTCGCCGGGAAACCTACCAGCTCACGCCGCTTGTGTCTACGATGTATATACATGATCGGAGAGGCTGTTATCGACCGCCCGCTCCCCCTAGAATTCTCGCGACGGCGCCCACGGCGGTGAACGAAAATGGATGCGCCATCAAGGAAATCCCGCCCCGATGCACCGGACCCATAAAACGCTGCCGCAGCCTTCTGCCGAGCCGCCCGAGCTGCGCACGGCACGCCTGCTGCTGCGCCCGCTGCGCATGAGCGACGCCGCGGAGATCGCGCGCATCGGCGGCCAGCGCGCCATCGCCGACACCACCATTTCAGTGCCGCATCCATTGGATGAAACGGGCGCGCGCGACTGGATCCGCGAGCATCTCGCCGTTCCGCTGGCGGAGCAGGTGCCCTACGTGGCCACGCTCCCGGCCGGCGGGCCGATGCTCGGGTTCGTTGCGCTCAAGCACATCGAGGCGGAGCACCGCCAGGCCGAACTGTCCTTCTGGTTCGACCCGGCCGTGTGGGGCAAGGGTTATGCGCGCGAGGCCGCCGCCCGCGTGGTCGAGTACGCGTTCAACGAGGCGGGCATCCGGCGCTTGGTGGCTTATTACATGGTGCGCAACCAGGCCTCGGGCCGGCTGCTCGACAGCCTGGGGTTCTTCCAGGAGGGCCTGTTCCGGGAGCGCGTCATCAAATGGGGCGTTCTCGAGGATGTGATCGCCGCCGCGCTTCTGGCGCCGCGCCCGCCACGCGCCGCGGTTTGATCTAGACTTCCCTGCATGCCAGATCGCGGAAAGCTATTCGTCATTGCGGCGCCGTCGGGGACGGGCAAGACCAGCCTGGTGAAGGCGCTGATGCAGCGCCAGCCGCAGCTGCGTTTTTCCGTTTCCTACACCACACGTCCGCCACGCCAGAACGAGCGCGACGGCGTCGACTACCACTTCGTCACCAAGGACGCGTTCCAAGGCATGGTGGCGGCCGGCGAATTCCTGGAACACGCGCAGGTGTTCGACAATTTCTACGGTACCGGCGTACAGGCCGTGCAGGATGCGCTGGCCGGCGGCCAGCACCTGCTGCTGGAGATCGACTGGCAGGGTGCGCAGCAGGTGCGCAAGCGCCTCCCGGAGGGGCGGAGCATCTTCATCCTGCCACCCTCGCGCGCAGCGCTGGAAGAGCGGCTGCGCGCCCGCAGCACCGATTCGGACGCCGTGATCCGCCGCCGGCTGCAGGACTCGGTCACGGAGCTGTCCCATTGGAGCGAATTCGACCACGTGGTCGTGAACGACGATTTCCAGCACGCGTTGGCCATGCTGGAAGCCATCGTCGAGGGCCGTCCTGTGGCGAGTTCCCCACAATTACCGGATATCCAGGCGCTCGCCGCCCGGTTATTGGCCTGAAGCGCAGCGTTTCTGCTATTCTTTTCAACCCTTTATTGGAAAGTAGCCATGGCCCGAATCACCGTCGAAGACTGTCTGCAAAACGAACCCAACCTGTTCAACCTGGTGCTGCTCGCCGCCAAGCGCGCGCGCCGGCTGGCCAATGGCGCCGAGGCCACGGTGGACTGGGAGAACGACAAGCCCACGGTGGTGGCCCTGCGCGAAATCGCCAGTGGCACCGTCACCATGGACATGCTCAACGAACCCGAAGAGCCCGTGGTGGAGCCCGTGAGCGAGATGGACATCCCGTCCGACTTCCGCGCACCGCAGCTCGGGCTCGGGGACTGACGCTCACCTCCCCGGCGTGAACCCCGTGAACTACGCCTCTTCCATTCTGGGTTTCCTCCCGGGTGGAAGACGCGCCACGGGGATCAGCCAGCTCCTCGAAAAGCTCGAAGCCTACCTCCCGCCCGCCCAGGTGGAGCGGGTGCGCGAGGCCTATGAATTCGGCGCCGCGCGCCACGAAGGCCAGAAGCGCGTCTCCGGCGAACCCTACATCACCCACCCCGTCGCGGTGGCCGACATCCTCGCCGACCTGCGCCTGGACGCCGACACCATCACCGCCGCCATCCTGCACGATGTCATCGAGGACACGCCCACGGCCAAGGCCGACATCGCGGGCATGTTCGGCCATGTGGTGGCGGAGCTGGTCGACGGCGTCAGCAAGCTGGACCAGATTCAATTCAAGAACCGCCAGGAGGCGCAGGCCGAGTCTTTTCGCAAGATGCTGCTCGCCATGGTGCGCGACATCCGCGTCATCATGGTGAAGCTCGCCGACCGCATGCACAACATGCGCACCGTGGGCGTCATGCCGCCGGTCAAGCGGCGCCGCACCGCGCGCGAGACGCTCGAGATCTACGCGCCGATCGCCGAGCGCCTCGGCCTGTACACCGTCAAGCTGGAACTGGAAGACCTGGGCTTCCGCGCGCTCTATCCGCACCGCTACAAGGTGCTGGAGCGGGAGCTCAAGCGCGCGCGCGGCAACCAGAAGGAATTCATCGGCAAGATACTCGACACCTTCAAGAAAGCGTTGACCAAGGCCGCCATCAACGGCCGCGCGGAAGGGCGCGAGAAGCACCTGTACAGCATCTACAAGAAGATGCAGAACAAGGGCATCTCCATCAACGAGATGGTGGACGTGTATGGCTTTCGCATCATCGTCGACACGCAGGACACCTGCTATCGCGCACTCGGGCTGGTGCACAGCCTGTACAAGCCCATGCCGGGGCGGTTCAAGGATTACATCGCCATCCCGCGCGTCAACGGCTATCAATCCCTGCACACCACGCTGTTCGGGCCGAACGGCATTCCCATCGAGGTGCAGATCCGCACGGAGGACATGCATCGTGTCGCCGAGTCGGGCATTGCCGCGCATTGGAAATACAAGACCGGCGAGGATACATCCGGCAAGGAAGAGCACGATCGCGCGCGCGAGTGGCTGGCGAACCTGGTGCAGATCCAGGAGGGCGGTTCCTCCGAGGAATTCCTGGAAAGCGTCAAGGTCGACCTGTTCCCCGACAAGGTGTACGTGTTCACCCCGCGCGGTGAGATCCTGCGCCTGGCCAGCGGCGCCACGGCCGTGGACTTCGCCTACGCCATTCACACCGACGTAGGCAATCGCTGCGTGGCCGCCAAGGTGGACCGGCGCCTCGTGCCGCTGCGCACGCCCCTGCGCAATGGCCAGACGGTGGAGATCATCACCGCCAAGGGCGCCACGCCCAACCCATCGTGGTCGAACTTCGTGGTCACGGCCAAGGCGCGCGCCGCCATCCGCCAGTACCTGAAGAACCTGAAGCGCGGCGAGGCCGCCGAACTGGGCAAGCGGCTGCTGGGCCAGGCGCTGGATGAATTCTCGGTCAGCCTGAAGAAGATCCCGCCGGCGCGCATCGACGCGGTGGTCACCGAACTCAAGCTCATGGACGCGCAGGAACTGTACGAGAAGATCGGCCTGGGCGAGCGGCTGGCGCCCTTGGTGGCGAGGAGCCTGCTGCCGGGCGAATCCGGCTTGGGTGCGGAAGCGGGGCCTGCCGCGGCGGAGCCGCTGATGATCGCCGGCACCGAAGGCTTGCTGGTGACCTATGCACGTTGCTGCTTCCCCATCCCCAACGATCCCATCATGGCGTACCTGAGCGCGGGCCGTGGCGTGATGATCCATCGCCAGAACTGCCGCAACCTGGACGAGTACCGCAAGCAGCCGGAAAAGTGGGTATCGGTGGCCTGGCAGAATTCGGGCGACCGGCTGTTCGCCTCGGAGATCACCGTGCAGGTCACCAACAAGATGGGCGTGCTGGCGGCGGTGGCCTCGAGCATCGCGGGCACGCAGACCAACATCGATCACGTCTCGCTGCTGGAGCGGGATGGCGACAGCTCCTCGCTCAAGTTCGAGCTGCAGGTGCGTGACCGCAAGCACCTGGCGCGCATCCTGCGCACCGTGCGGCGGATGCCGGACGTGCTGCGCGTCTCGCGCTCCATCGCCGGCAAAAACGGCTAACATGCGCGCATGAGCAAGAAACAGATCATCGCAACGACCAACGCCCCCGCGGCCATCGGCACGTATTCGCAAGCCGTCCGCGCCGGCAACACGCTGTGGGTGTCGGGCCAGATCCCGCTCGACCCCGCCACCAAGGAACTGGTCGGCGGCGACATGGAGGCGCAGGTGCGCCGCGTGTTCGAGAACTTGAAGGCCATCGTCACGGCGGCCGGCGCCAGCTTCGATGACGTGGTCAAGGTCACGGTGTTCCTGGTGGACCTCGGGCACTTCGCGCTGGTGAACAAGATCATGGCGGAGTACTTCCGCGAACCTTATCCGGCGCGCGCCGCCGTGGGGGTCGCGTCGCTGCCGCGCGGCGCCCAGGTTGAAATGGAGTGCATCGTCGCGCTGTGACGCCCGCCACGGGTGAGGCGCCGGCGCCGCGCCCGGTGACGACGCTGCGCGGCGTGGGAGATGCCCTCGCCGCACGCCTCGCCGTGCTCGGCGTGCACACCGCCCTCGACCTCCTGTTCCTGCTGCCGCAACGCTACGAGGACCGCACGCGCGTCGTGCCGCTGGGCGAGCTGCGCCATGGCATGCGGGTGGCGGTGGAAGGCGAGGTGCAACTCACGGAAGTCGCCTTTCGCGGCCGCCGCCAGCTGCTCTCACGCATCAACGACGGCTCGGGTTCCCTCACCCTGCGCTTCTTTCATTTCACCTCGCAGCAACAGCAGGGCCTGGCGCGCGGCACGCGCATCCGCTGCTTCGGCGAGGTACGCCGCGGCAGCGCGGGACTCGAGATCGTGCACCCCGAATACCGCCGCGCCAGCCCGGATGCGCCCGCTGAGGACCGGCTCACGCCCATCTACCCCGCAACGGAAGGCGTGACCCAGGGCCGCCTGCGCATGTTGGTCGGGTTGGCGCTGCAACAGGTGACGGCGCAGGAATTGCGCGACTGGTTGCCGCCCGACTTGTTGCGCAACGCCGAGCTCCCCTCGCTTCGCGACGCGCTTTTCCTCGTGCACCAGCCACCGGCGGATTGCCCGGTCGAGGAGCTCATGAGCCGCCGCCATCCGGCGCAGCGACGGCTGGCATTCGAGGAACTGCTGGCGCATCAACTCTCACTGCGCCAGCTCCGGCAGAAGATCCAGAGCGAACCGGGATGGGCGCTGGAAGGGCCGGACTCCCTCAAGCAGCAGTTGCTCGCAGCGCTGCCCTTCAAGCTGACCGCCGCCCAACAGCGCGCCCTGGCGGAGATCGAAGCGGATATCGTGCGCGAACGCCCCATGCTGCGCCTGGTGCAGGGTGATGTGGGATGCGGCAAGACGCTGGTGGCGGCAGCGGCGGCGGCGCGTGCCGTGCAGGCCGGCAAGCAGGTCGCGCTGATGGCGCCAACCGAGTTGCTGGCCGACCAGCATGCGCAGAATTTCCAGCGCTGGTTCTCGCCGCTGAACGTACCCGTCGCCCTGCTCACCGGCCGGCAGACCGGCAAGGCGCGGCAGTCGATTCTCGAGGGCGTGCGCGAGGGCCATGCGCCCATCGTCATCGGCACGCATGCGCTGTTCCAGGAAGGCGTGAGCTTTGCGGCACTGGCATTGGCCATCATCGATGAGCAGCACCGCTTCGGCGTGCACCAGCGCCTCGCCCTGCGGGAAAAGGGCGCGCGGGACGGGCGCCAGCCGCATCAGCTCATCATGACGGCGACGCCCATCCCCCGCACCTTGGCCATGACGGCCTACGCCGACCTCGACGTGTCGGTGATCGACGAGCTCCCGCCCGGCCGCACACCGGTGAAGACCGTCGCGCTGCCTGAAGGCCGGCGCGATGAAGTGGTGCAGCGGATCCGCAATGCCTGTGTTGCCGGCCGCCAGGCCTACTGGGTGTGCCCGCTCATCGACGAGTCGGAGGAGATGCCCTACAGCGCGGCTGAGGAAACGGCGCAAACGCTGGCTGAGGCGCTGCCTGAATTGCGCGTAGGCCTGGTCCACGGCCGCATGCCCGGCGCAGCCAAGGAACGCACCATGCAAGCCTTCAAGCAGGGCGAGATCCAGCTGCTCGTAGCCACCACGGTCATCGAAGTGGGCGTGGATGTGCCCAATGCCAGCCTGATGGTGATCGAGAACGCCGAGCGCATGGGACTGGCGCAGCTCCATCAGCTGCGCGGACGCGTCGGCCGCGGCACGCACGAGAGTACCTGCCTGCTCCTGTATTCCTCGCCCATGTCGGCGCTCGGGCGCGAGCGCCTGGCGGTGATGCGCGACACCAACGATGGCTTCGAGGTGGCGCGCCGCGACCTGGAGCTGCGCGGTCCGGGGGAGTTGCTCGGCACCCGCCAGACCGGCCTGTCGCAAATGCGCGTCGCGGACCTGGCCCGCGATGCCGACCTGCTCCCGGGCGTGCAGCGCGCGGCGGAAGAGCTGCTGGCGCAATGGCCCTCGCATGTGCAACCCTTGATCGTTCGTTGGATTGGAACCGCCGAGCAATACGGCCGGGTCGGGTAGAATGCGCGGATGTTGAACGAACCCGAAACCACCGCCACGCGCGCCGAATGGCTGCCTGCCGAGAGACTCGGCCAGGCCAGCATCGCCGGCAACGTGCGCTCCTACATGATCGGCAAGGGCCTCCTGACCCACCGGCTCAAGGAAGTGTGCGGGCGCTCGTTCACGCTGCGCCTCGTGGATCTGTCCAGCGGCCTGCTGAACCCGCAGCAGCGCGCCATGCTCAACAACGATTCCGCCGGCCTCATCCGCGAGGCCAAGATGTTTTGCCGCGAGACCGTCTGGGTGTACGAGCAATCCATCGTTCCCGATTCCACGCTCACGGCGCATTCGTGGCTGGCCGAACTCGGCGATGCGGCGCTGGGCGAGACCCTCGCGGGCGTGTCGGGGGTGGAGCGCAGTCCCTATGAATACGCCTGGCTCGCCGTGGATCATCCCTTGACGGCGCGCGCTCTCGGCGATGCGGACATCAAACCGGCGGGACTATGGGCGCGCCGTTACCGCTACACCCTGCATGGCGCACCGCTGTTGGTGCAGGAATTGTTCTTCCCGGCCATCGGTCAGACCTGAGTTCCCGCACCGCTCATGCGCATGCCCCGTTCCGGCGATGAACTTGCGCAATTGGCGATGCAGCGCTGGCGCTGGTTCATGTACCGCGTGCGCTTCCATCCGCTCACCACGCAGGTGCTGCCCAAGGTGGTGGCGACGCTGACGGACTACGCCAAGCTCATGCGCCTGGACAAGCCCATCGGCATCTGGCTGTTGTTGTGGCCCACGCTGTGGGCGGTTTGGATTTCGGGCGAAGGCGTGCCGGATCCGAAAGTGTTCCTGGTGTTCGTCGTGGGCACGGTGCTGATGCGCTCGGCCGGCTGCGTGATCAACGACTACGCCGACCGCAACTTCGATCCCAAGGTGCGCCGCACACGCGAGCGGCCGCTGGCAGCAGGCAGGGTGTCTCCGGTGGAGGCGCTGGTGCTGTTCGCGGTGTTGAGCCTGACCGCACTCATGCTGGTGATGCGCTTGAACCGGCTGACGCTGCTGCTGGCGGTGGCTGGCGCCGCGCTCACGGTCACCTATCCGTTCATGAAGCGCTTCTTCTCGCTGCCGCAGCTGTACCTGGGCATTTCCTTCGGCTGGGGAATCCCCATGGCCTTCGCCGCGCATCTGGAAAGCGTGCCGCGCGTGGCCTGGTTGTTGCTGCTGGCGAACGTGGCCTGGTGCGCGGTGTACGACACCATCTACGCCATGGTGGACCGCGAGGATGACCTGCAGATCGGCGTGCGCTCCACGGCCATCCTGTTCGGCGAGGCCGACCGGCACATCATCGCCGTCCTGCAGGGCATCACGCTGCTGGCGCTGTATCTCGTCGGCAAGAGCGAGGACATGGGCGGCTGGTATGCCTGCGGGTTGACGGCAGGTGCGCTGTTCTTCGTGCGCCATCTGTACATGATCCGCCAGCGCGACCGGGAAGCATGCTTTCGCGCCTTCCTCGACAATCATTACTTCGGCATGTCGGTATTCGTCGGCATCGCACTGGACTACCTGTTCCATCCCTGAAGACGTACGGGCTTCAGGGAACGCGCGCAACGCTGAAGCCGGTCACCTGCGCCGCGCCGGCCTCGCGCAGGACGCGTGCGAGTTCGGCCAATGTCGCGCCGGTGGTGAGAACGTCATCGAACACCGCGATGCGCATGCCGTTCACCGGGCGCCGCAACTTGAACGCGCCGCGCAGGTTTTGCAAGCGCTGCCCGGCATCGAGCGCGCTTTGCGGCGGCGTGGCGATGAGCCGCACCGCCACTCCCTCGAGCAGCGGCAAGCCCAGCGCGTGCGCAAAGGGCCGCGACATTTCATACGCCTGGTTGAAGCCGCGTTCGCGCAGCCGTGAGGGATGCAGCGGCACGGGCAGCAGGCCATCGAATTGCACCGGCAAATGATGCAGCCGCTGCCAGCGGCGCGCGGCGGCCTGCCCCAGCACCGCGGCATAGGCGAGCCTTCCATGGAATTTGCAGTCCCGGATCAGGGCATCGACGGGAAATTCGTAGGCGAAGGCGGACCAGAGCGCATCCAGCGGCCCGTTGCCACCGGCCAATGCCGGTGCGCCGGCGATGAGGGAGGTTGTCGGCGGCCAGGGCGGCAGGTCGCCCTCGCAGCCGGCGCAAAAATCGAAGCGCGGCGCGGCGCCCGCGCCGCCGCATGCCACGCACACGGGCGGGAACGCCCAATTCTCCACGCCCCCGAGCAGGGTCGTTAACCACATCGGCCCGTCCAGGTTGACTAAGCAACAGAGCCACAGAATACTGGCCGCCTGCCGCGCCGGGAGCGCGCAAATCCTGCGTAAACGAGGTGATTCTTGAGCATCCGCCCGCCCGCCCCGCGCCACGACTGGACATTGGCCGAGGTGCACTCGCTGTTCGCGCTGCCCTTCATGGACCTCCTGTTCCGCGCCCAGGGCGTGCACCGCCAATTCCATCCCGCCAACGAAGTGCAGGTGAGCACGCTGCTCAGCATCAAGACCGGCGCTTGTCCCGAGGACTGCGCCTACTGCCCGCAGAGCATCCGCCACGACACGGGGCTGCCGGCCGAGGAATTGATGGAAGTGACCGACGTGGCACAAGCGGCGCGCAAGGCGCGCGAGGCCGGCGCCACGCGTTTCTGCATGGGCGCGGCCTACCGTTCACCGAAGCCGAAGGACCTGCGCAAGGTCATCGCCATGATCCGCGAAGTGAAGGCGCTGGGCCTGGAGAGCTGCGCCACGCTGGGCATGCTCACGCAGGCGCAGGCGCAGGAACTGAAGGAGGCGGGCCTGGACTACTACAACCACAATCTGGACACCTCGCCCGGCTACTACGAGAAGATCATCAGCACCCGCACCTACCAGGACCGGCTGGACACGCTGGCCGCGGTGCGCGAAGCCGGCATGAACGTGTGCTGCGGCGGCATCGTCGGCATGGGCGAAGAGCCGGCCGATCGCGCCGAATTGCTGCACATCCTCGCCACGCTACCCGAGCATCCGCAGAGCGTGCCCATCAATCAGCTGGTGCAGGTGGCCGGCACGCCGCTGGCGGGCACGCAGGCGCTGGATGGCTTCGACTTCGTGCGCACCATCGCGGTGGCGCGCATCCTCATGCCGCGCTCGCACGTGCGCCTGTCGGCGGGCCGCAGTGAGATGAGCGATGAGTTGCAGGCCCTGTGCTTCCTGGCCGGCGCCAATTCGATCTTCTACGGCGAGAAGCTCCTGACCACCGGCAACCCGGACACCGCGCACGATCAACGCCTGTTCGAGCGCCTCGGTCTACGGCCGGAAAGCCCGCGCCCGCCCGCGCATTGAACGCGGCCACGCCCAGCGCTCCCGAGGAGGCCTTTGCCATCGAGGCGCGTGTGGTGCGCCGCGCCTTTTCGCGCGCCGGCGCCGGCTACGATGCCGTCGCGGTGCTGCAAGCCAGGGTGCGCGAAGAACTGCTGTCGCGGCTCGAACTCACCGCGATCACGCCAGCACTGATTCTGGATGCGGGCGCCGGCACCGGGCATGCGAGCCTCGCGCTGCACCGCCGCTATCCACAGGCGCGCGTGCTCGCGCTGGACGCCGCGCACGGCATGCTGCACGAGGCACGCCGCCGGCAGCGCTGGCGCCGGCATTTCGAGCGCATCTGCGCCGACGGCGCACAACTGCCGCTGCCCGACGCGAGCGTCGACCTGGTGTTCAGCAACCTGATGCTGCCGTGGTGCTGGCCCGACGAGGTGCTGGGCGAGTGCCGTCGCGTGCTCAAGCCGGGTGGCCTGTTGGCCTTGTCGACCTGCGGTCCGGACACGCTGCGCGAATTGCGCACGGCCTGGGCGGCAGCCGATGAGCTCCCGCATGTGCTGCCCTTCGTCGACATGCATGACCTGGGCGATGCGCTGGTGCGCACGGGGTTCGCCTCACCGGTGCTCGATGTGGAGCGCTACGTGCTCAATTATGCGGACGTGGGAGCGGCGTTCGCCGACCTCAAGGCCGGCGGTGCCTGCAACCCGCTGCTGGGACGGCGCCGCGGCCTGACCGGGCCGCGGCGTTTCGCCGCGATGACGCGCGCCTACGAACAGCAGCGCATCGACGGCCGCATTCCCGCCACCTGTGAAATCGTGTTCGCGCATGCCTGGGCGGGCGGCGCCGCACCGCATCGCGGCGCCGCGCCCGAAACGAAGGTGCCGCTGGCGCGCGTGCTGTCGCAATTGCCGGGAAGGCGGGCGCGCGGCGCATGAGGCGGCGCGGCTATTTCATCACCGGCACGGATACCGGCGTGGGCAAGACGCGCGTCGCGGCCGCGCTGTGCCATGCCTTCGCCGCCAGGAACCTGCGCGTGGCCGCCATGAAGCCTTTGGCCTCGGGATGCGCGCACGGGGCTCAGGGACTTCGCAACGAGGATGCAGAAAGGTTGCTGGCGGCCATGAACGTGCGCGCCGCGTACTCGGACGTGAACCCCTATGCCTTCGCACCCGCCATCGCGCCGCACATCGCCGCGCGCCAGGCCGGCGTGCACATCGAGCAGGCGGTGCTCGATCGCAGCTTCGAGCGGCTGGCGATGCAGAGCGAGGTGATGATCGTCGAAGGCGCCGGTGGATGGCTGGCGCCGCTGGATGAGCGGCGCACCTTTGCGGACCTGGCGCAGGGTTGGGAGCTGGAGGTGATCCTGGTGGTGGGGATGCGGCTGGGCTGCCTCAACCATGCACTGCTGACGCAGGACTCGATGCGCCATCGCGATGCGAGGTTCGCCGGCTGGGTGGCCAATCACATCGAGCCGGACATGCCGGTCGCGGAAGAGAACCTGGCGACCTTGCGCGCGCGCCTGGGTGCGCCCTGCCTGGGCCGGTTGCCCTTCGCGCCGTCGGAGACGCCGGCGGCCAGCGCGGCGCGACTGGCAGTGGAGCTGCTCTCAGGCTAGGCGCCGTGCGCCGGACGCGGCGCCGACCATCGCCATGCAGCGCCCGTGTCTATTTCCAACAGCCGGTGCTGTCGGCGGGCGTGCGGTCGCCGCGGTCGTTGATGGTGAACACCTGGCAGTTCGAATCATCGTTCAACTGGCCGTTGATGGCGGTGGCGGTGGCAAGAAAGGACGTCGCGATGTTGCCCGAGGCGCCCGCGGCCAGCGTGATGGTGTAGCGATTGGTGTTGGTGTTGGCGCTGGCCTGGGTGCCCAGGCCAGTGGGCGGCGCGGCGGTGAAGTCGGTCGTGTAGGTATTGTTGCCGAGGAAGAACTTCTCCTCAGCCACCTGGATACGCAGCAGCGCCGCGGTTGCCTCGGTGCGGTTGGCGCGCAGCGAGTATCGCCCGTAGGCTCCCACCGCCAGGGATCCGAGGATCGCGACGATGGTCAGCACCGTCAGCAGTTCGATCAGCGACACGCCGTGCATGCGATGCGGGCGGTGGGATTTTCGCTGCGTAGTCATGGTTGTCTCACTCGTGCGTGGAAAAGGAAGGCACCGCTATTGAGCGGTGCCCTCGCGCCAGTAGGTCTTCTTGCGGCGGTCGAAGTTGGTGCAGGCGTTGAGCACTTCCACGCCCTGCAGACAGACCACCGGGCCGCGGCCGCCGCCGTTGTCGGGGGGCGGATCGTTGGGATCGTTCGGATCCGAGTACGGGTCATCCGGCGGCGGGAACAGGAAGGTCGTTTCCGGCGCGATGCCGCCCTGGCTCAAGTCCGAGCTGCGCTCATTGGTGTCCAAGGTGCCATTGTTATCGCGGTCGATCGTGGCCATGCCGTTATACACGCTGATGATGTAGCTGCGGTTCACGCCCGAGCCCACGCCGGTGCAGGGGTCCGGACTCGGCTGGATGGTGGGCGAATAGGTCGTGAAGAAGATCTGGTCGTTGAAGGTACGCGCCGGCACCAGCACCTTCTCGCCCGACCCATGGGTATTGAGCACCAGCTTCCAGCCCTTGGAGCCGGCCGGGATGACCGCGTTGGGGAGCGAAGTGATGTCGGTCAGGGTCGAGTCCACGGTCAGATTCGCCGCCAGCATCATCGAATCGTAGGTCGCCTGCGTCAGCGCCAGGAACGGATTGTAGTCGCGCAGCGAGTACAGGCGGTCGACCGTGTTGGAATCCAACGGATGGCCGCGGTACCCAGAGCCGATAGCGATGTTCAGGAACGTCGGCTGCCCCGGCTTCAACACCGCGGCGATGTCCGGCGCGCTGTAGAAGCGGCGGGTGTTGGCGGCCGTATGCACGGTTTCTTCCTTGGACCCGAGCGAGGCGATGACGCCACCGACCACGAGGTTGGACTGCGACACGCCATTGACGATGTCGAAGCGCCACACCTGGCCGGCCATGTCACCCACGTACATGCGGTCGGCATAGCCGTCACCGTTGGTGTCGAGCACGGTGATCGGGCTGGGAATGGAGTGGGTCATGCGCGCGGAGCGGAACTCCGAACTGCTGCTGTTACCTCCCGCCGACCACAACAGCTGGCCGCTGAGCGCATCCACCATGTAGATGTGGTTGCCCACGGAATCGCCGGTCACGTAGGTGTAGCCATCCTCGACCGGGTCGTAGCCGCCGCCCATGACCAGCACCAGTTTCTGCGAGTTCTGGTTGGCGCCCCCGCCGATGTTGACGCGTGCCACCGTCGGCGTGGACCAGGCCTGGCCCAGGTCGGGCAGCTCGCTGCTGTCCGCCTTCCACATGAAGCGCGGGCTGTCCGGATCGGTGACATCCAGCGCGTAGTAGGCCTGCACGTCGGCATTGCGGCCGGTGCCGAAGTACAGCAGCACCTTGTCGCCCGAGGCCGATTCGATGACGCCATTACCGTTGATGTCGTACTTGATCAACGTGATCTGGCCGTCGATGCCGTAGTGCTTGGTGGTGGAATCGGCATCATCGAAGAGGAGCTTCAGCTTGTTCAGCATTTCGAGCGGCAGGTACGCCCACTTCTCCACACCGTTGCGGCCGTTGAAGGCATGCAGGTAGCCGTCGTTGGTGGGCGTGTACAGGATGGTGTCATCCGGGCCGGTGCCATAGATGACCACGGCCGGCTGGGTGTGGATGGGATCGCCCATGACGAAGCGCTGGTCGGTGACACTGCCGTCATCGTTGTCGTCGAGCACGTCCTGGCCCTTGGCCCAGTTGATGAGGTCGGTGCGCGACGGATCACCGGGGTTGCCGATGGCGAAGTCGCTGTCCGACGCCGACGTCAGCGGCACCATCGATGCCGGCGATGAGGGATTGCTGCCCAGGTAGGTGTACAGGACGCGGTTGATCGGCGTCGGCAGGTTGGAGGCGGCGCCTCCCTTGGTCACATCCGGCCCGTCGACCACGGCGCTCCAGAAGCTCTGCGCGGTGTCCTTGAAGAAGCCGGTGGACGCATCGACCGCCGACGCTGTGTTGCTGTCCGTGATGACGCCGCGCGTCACCTTGTACTTTTTCACGTTGCCCGGCCAGTGGTAGGAACCCTTGGGCTTGAATACCGAGACGTACAGGTCATCCAGCGTCTGCGTGCGATTGAACGCGTTCACGGCGACGGCCGGCGCGGAGAAGCTGGTATTGATGTTCTGCACTTCGCCGAAGATCTGGTTGAACACCGCGGTGAGCTCGGACAGGCTGGTGGCCGTGAAGGCCTTGCCGCCGCCGCGCGTCGCCGCATCGTCGAGGTAGTTGAAATACGCCGTGGCGTTCGGATCGGTGCGGAAGGTGTCGCCGAAGCCGATGTAGTACGTCGACACGTTCTGCTTGCTGCCGATGTCCGCACGCAGGTCGCTGCGGTTCATGTACTGGGACAATGCGCCGAGGCACTGGCCGCCATTGGCGCCCGGCATCGGCGAGGCATCGCAGCTGCCGGCCAGGGATGCGAAGTTCGGCAACGCGCGGATGGTGGTATTGATGGAGCTGTCGTCGTTGTTCGATTGGCCGTCCGTCAGGAAGATGATGTAGTTCTTCTGGCAGCTGAGGTCGGCGGGGCTGTCATAGGTGTTGCTGGCGGCCGAGCCGCCGGTGCGTGAGGCAGCCACGCTGGGATAGGTGAAGGCAATGCCGCTGCCGCAGTGGAGGGCGCCGGTACCGCTGGTGTAGGTGGAGGTACAGGTGGTACTCCACGAGCCGTTGCCGTAGTTGACCGCGCCACCCGCGTAATACAGGTACGCCTCGTACAGCGTCTTCACCAGCGGCGTGTTGCCAGAGGCGATCCACGAATTCACCACGTTGGTGATGGGCGTGGCATTGGCCGCGATCGGGCCCATGGCCTGCATCACCATGCCACCATTGCCGCGCCAGTCGTAGCGTATCAGGCCCACGTTCACGCCCTGCACGGAGAGCAGCAGGTTCTTCACGGCATCCTGCATGATCTTCATCTTGGCCTGCGTCACGTACAGCGAGGCGTCGTTGACGTAGTTGATGTAGTTGGCGCTGTAGAAGGTGAGCGAGACACCGGTGTTGCCGAACACGGTCCACCAGGAATTGCCGGCAGTGGTCCAGATGCCGGTGGTCGAGGTGGGGTCGGACACCTTGGTGGGATACACGTTCGTTAGGTCCGTGCCATTCCCGTCCACGCCGGCATCGTTCAAGCACTCCACGTCCGTGCCATTGTTGACGCGCATGTTGTTGGTCCACTTGAAGACCGTGGTGTTCACCCGGTTCACACGGGTGGTCACGCTGCCCCAGCGGATGAAGGCGTCGCCGTACTGACCCGAGGCGCCGGCCGAATTGCCGAGCTGCGTCTGCGCCGAGGCGCACTTGAATTGCGTCACCAGCACGCGGTTGTTGTTGCCACAGGTGGGCACCCCGGCGGAAGCGTAGTACACATACTGGGGATCGCAGGTACCCGAGACCGGATAGGTGATGGTGGCATCGTAGTCCGGGCCGGAGGTCACCTCGTCATCCATCGAGCCCGAGGTGTCGAGGACGAGCAGCACGTTCGCCGTGGCATTCGAGCTGTTCTGGTTGAAGAAGATTTCGGTGTCGTCCGCGCGCGCGCCGGCGCTGGCGAACACCAGCAGCAGCAGGGTGGCGAACGAGTGAAACAGGTGTTTGGTTGTCATGGTCGGTGCTCCCGGTCGATCAGCGCGAGGCATCGGCGTTGAGGTTCATGAACACGATGCGCGTGACCAATGAGTCCGCGCGGCGGTAGTAGACGCTGACGGGCGCATTGCCGGCGCGCTGCAGTGCGCTCTTCAGCTGCGCCAGGTCCACCTTGCGGCCGTTCACGAGCAGCGCGGGTTCCTTGGAAAAATAGAAGGTCTGCGCGCTGCAGGCGGGACAGGCCCGTGCGGTGATGATGCCGCGGTCGTCGGCGGGCAGGCCCAGGTCGCTGGCGCGGGTTTCCACCGAGGCCTCGATCAGGGTTACGGGCACGCGTGCGGACGAAGCGGCCAGCGGCAGGCCGAATGCGACAAGCCCCGCCAGAATGATTCCCTTGGATACGTTCATGAGTGTCTCCTGCAAAATTCTTACGGGCCGGTGAGCTGCGCGTTCAAGCCGTTCTGCGGCGTCACCGTCGGGTCGGAGGGTGCGATCACGGCCACGCCCTGGGTATTGACCGAGCGCGCATTGCGCGTGGCCGTGCCGATGCTGCCGACCTCGAAGTGATAGGTGGAAAAGCTGTTCCAGCTGTTGCCCCAGATGGCAGGCTGCGGCGCGCCGCCGAGCTGCGGGGTGATGGTCGCGGTGTAGGCATCCGTGGCAGTGTTAGTTCCGTTGATGGTCTGCGCCCCGGCGCCCGGATTGTAGGTGCCCACGGCCAGCGCGCGCTCGATGCCGGTTTCCGCCGCCTGAAAGGCGTTCTGGTGGAATTGCTCGTTGCCGGCCATGAAAAACTCCAGGCTCGCCGAATTGACGCCGGAAATCGCCAGCACCGTCAGCACCAGCAGCAGGATCAGGCCGACGACCAGCGCCGCGCCGCGTTGCGTTCGTGCCCGGGGAGGAGTGCGCGTAGGTTTCATGGGCTCACGTTCCCAGCGAATTGCGGATCTGGAAGGTGCGGCACACCAGCAGGCGCCGGAAGCGCTTGATCGAGGTCAGGGCATTGCTCGCCGCACCCGAGGGCACGTAGGCCTTGGCGGCGCTGCCGGCAGCATTCAGGGTCGACACGGTGCCGTTGGCCACCACCCGGTCGCCGTACACGTAGGTGCGGTTATCGATGAAACCGGGCTCCGGCGTTTCCGAGCGCAACAACAGCCACACCCGCACGGCCACCACGGCAGCGCCCGCGGGCACCGCGTTGGGGTTGACGTAGCGCGTGGCGACACCGCTCACGCCGGAAGCATCGATACCGAACTGCACCTGCATGTCTTCCACGCCGGGCATGATTTCCTGGTCGATGAACTGCTTGACGCCGGCGACGGTGGTCAGCGACTTGCGGCGCAGCGAGGGAAGCCCGGCCGCGGTGGAGGAGTTGTTGTCGACGTAGTACGCATTGACGATGAGGTTGTTCACCTGCGAAGAGGGCGCGGTGCCGCAGGCCGAGCCGTCGCTGTACACCCGCGCCGCGAGGCGCGTGGAGCAGATCTGCAGCACGTTGGCGGTGGAAAGGGGCTGGCCAGTGCCGTCGACACTGGCCACCGTGGATGCGCGGCGCACGGTCATCGTGTCCGAGCTCGCCTGCGCGCTGGTGGTCCAGCTGCTCACGGTGTTGCAGCCCGCGCCGCGCGTGGCGCTGAGCACGTATTGATTGTTGTCGCCCTGCAGCGTGGTCATGAGGTCGACGGCGAAGTTGGTGCCGCACACCAGCACCTGCGCGTTGTTGGCGATGGCCGCGGCGCCGGCGGTCTGAGCGGCCTGGCCGCCGACCAGCGTGGCGCCCTTTATCAGCCCCCAGTAATTGGCCATGCGGATGTCGGGCTCGATCACGCCCATGGCATAGCGCGCGTTCTCCTGCAGGCGCGCCACGCTTTCGTTGACGTTGTAGGCGTTGCGGCTGTCCACATACACCTGCGTGGCACCGAAGATGAGCACCAGGCTGATGGTCATCGCCACCATCAATTCGACCAGGGACAAGCCCCGCATGCGGTTCATGGGTGCGCTCATATCTGCATCTGCAAGGTGTAGGTTTGCGCCGTGCCGGCGGTGTTCGCATCACTGCCCTGTTCGAACCAGGTGACGGTGATGGTGTAGGCGAACGGCGCGCTGGCGCCGTTGACCGTGACGGTGCCGGTGCCGCTGGGCAGGATCTGCGCGAGCTGCGTGTTCCACAGGAACAGGTCGTTCTGCGCCATCTGCTCCGGCGTGCAATCGACCGCCGCCGTGCCGAAGCAGCTGTTGTCGGCCGGCGCATCGTTGTAGAACAGGTTGGCGTTGCGATTGGCGCGGATGCGATCGGCCATGTCGGTGGCCAGGTTCACGGCCTGCATGCGGAAGATGGCGCTGCTGCCCGAGCGGAGCGTGGTGACGTACAGACCGGCGATGCCGAGCATGCCGACGGCGAGGACGACCAGCGCGACCAGCGCTTCGACCATGGTGAAGCCGCGGCTGCGGCGCTGCGTGGCTGGGTGGATCATGGGCAGGTGCCACCAATCGTGGACAGGGCGGTACCGACGTCCGTATAAAGCTGGGAAATCCGCGCGCGGCCGGTATTGGCGACGAACAGGGCGCGGGCGGTGGAATTGGCGCCGATCGCCGTATTGCCGCGCGAATCGCAGATCACCACCGCCGTGGTGGGGACGCGGGTGCTGCAGGCCAAGTTGGCAAAGCCGGTCGGGCCGTAGCAGATGATGCCGTTCTGGTTGCTCTTCACCGTGTTGGTGGTGGCGGCGGCGCCGCGATCGAGCACGACCTCGCCATTGTCGTGCTGGCCATTGCCGTTGGTGTCCACGAACACGAACCACTGCGAGAAATTGCCGTAGGAGCAGGCGATGGCGTTGTCGGCGGCGGCGGAGTTGGTGGTGGCACAGACGGTGACGGCGCCCGGCGCGGTCAGCTGCTGCTTGATGGCCTCGGTGCGTGCCACGCCGATGGAATGCAGCAGGTCATTGCCGGTGGACGCGATGCGGTTGTTCCACAGGAACGTGCGCATGTTGGGGATGGCGATGCCCGCGAGAATGCCGGCGATGGTCAGGGTGACCATCATCTCGATGAGGGTGAAGCCGTTCTTTTGCATGGGGGGCACTTTGCGTGGGCTTTCCGGGGCGATCAAAGGCTTTGCGACAAGCGGTTTTCGGCGACCGATGAATGGTTGCGTTGCGACAATAAACAGTGACGGGGTTCACATCCCGGGCGGCGGGCCGCGCACGGTTTGCGCAATCCAAAGGGCCCTCGCCGCAACGCCCCTATCGCGCCCGCCGGTCAGCTCGCAAGTGTTTGTGTTGCCTGAATAAACGGGTTCTTTTACGATGCTGCGCATCCGTGGAGCATCGAGTGCAAACCCGCATCGTCCTGGTCCCCAATTGCTCGCTCACGCCGCGCTCGGCGCTGTTCTTCTTTTTGGGACTGTTCGGCGTCTCCCTGACCTTTGCGCTGTTTTTCGTGTTCAAGGGCCTGTGGCCGGTACTGCCATTCTGGGGACTGGAGATGCTGGCGTTAGGGGTTGCCCTGCACCTGAGCCTGAAGCGCCGGCATTATCGCCAGGAGCTGCTGCTCACGGATGCGGAAATCAGAATCATTACTCTTTCCCCCGCCGGCGAGACAAAACAGGAGTTCTCTCGGCATTGGGCCAAGGTTAGACTACGCAGTCCCCGCACCAACCTGCATCCCAGCCGGCTGACAATCGAATCGCATGGGCGAGCGCTTGAGATCGGCAGCTTCCTGACCGAGGAGGAAAGGCGCAGTCTGGCGCGGCGTCTGCACGCAATGGTGGGGCCGTTGAATCAGTCACCGCCATTGGAATGGTCGCATTGAAGGTTTAAGGGGAATTGTCGAGATGAGTCGCATGAGTCGAATCGCAGGATTGGGAACCAGCGCGCTGGTGTGGCTGGCCGGCATGGCGCAAGCCGGGGCACCGAATACCTCGGATGGTTACAACCTGCCGGTGGGGGTCAGCGACCTCAGCCAGGAAATCCACCATGTCCACATGATCGCCCTGTGGGTGTGCGTGGCCATCGCGGTGGCCGTGTTCGGCGCCATGATCTTCTCGCTGCTGAAATTCCGGCATTCCCAGGGCGCCGTGCCCGACACCACCATGGTGCATAGCACCAAGGCGGAGATCATCTGGACGGTCATCCCGGTGGTCATCCTGGTGTTCATGGCGATTCCCGCCGCCGAAACCCTCATCAAGATCGAAGATACCCGCAATTCCGAGCTGACGGTTCGCGTCACCGGTTACCAGTGGAAGTGGCAGTACCAGTACATGGACGCCGCCGAGGGCGTGAGCTTCTATTCCACGCTGTCGCAGGACTCCAATGAGGCCCGTCAGGTGGGGTCGGGCATCGATCCCAACAGCGTTCCCAACTACCTGCTGTCGGTCGACCACCCGCTGGTCATTCCCAGCGGCGCCAAGGTCCGCCTGCTGCTCACCTCCCAGGACGTCATCCATGCCTGGTGGGTGCCGGATTTCGGCATGAAGCGCGATGCCATCCCCGGCTTCGTCAACGAAATGTGGATCCGAGTGCCGGCCGGCAAGGAAGGCACGTACCGTGGCCAATGCGCGGAGCTTTGCGGCCAGGACCATGGCTTCATGCCCATCGTGGTCGAGGTCAAGTCCGCCGCGGACTTCAAGAAATGGGTGGATGACCAGAAGGCCCAGGCCAAGCAGGCTGCCACGCCGGCAGCGGCAGAAGCCCCCGCCGTCAAGACCGCCCAGGTCCTGGCCCGCTGATTCCCACGAACATCATCGCAAGACAGATACTTTAGAGAGCAATCGACATGGCCCACGCAACCGCCGATCACGCCCACGACCACCACGACGAGCCCGCCAAGGGCATCAAGCGCTGGCTGTTCACCACCAACCACAAGGACATCGGCACGATGTACCTGGTGTTCAGCCTGATCATGTTCTTCCTCGGCGGCGCCATGGCCATGGTGATCCGCGCCGAACTGTTCAAGCCGGGCCTGCAGCTGGTCGATCCGCTGTTCTTCAACGCCATGACCACCAATCATGCGTTGGTCATGATCTTCGGCGCCGTCATGCCGGCTTTCGTCGGCCTGGCCAATTGGATGGTGCCCATGCAGATCGGCGCGCCCGACATGGCGCTGCCGCGCATGAACAACTTCAGCTTCTGGATCCTGCCCTTCGCCTTCACGCTGATGATCCTGACGTTCGTCGTGCCGGGTGGCGCTGCTGCAGGCGGCTGGACCTTATACCCCCCGCTTTCACTTCAGGGCGGCGATAGTTTCCCCATGCTGATCTTCGCGGTCCACATGATGGGCGCCTCCTCGATCATGGGCGCCATCAACGTCATCGTCACCATCATGAACATGCGCGCGCCGGGCATGACGCTGTTGAAGATGCCGCTGTTCTGCTGGACCTGGCTGATCACCGCGTACCTGTTGATCGCCGTGATGCCGGTGCTGGCGGGTTCGGTGACCATGCTGCTCACCGACCACTTCTTCAAGACCAGCTTCTTCAATGCCGCCGGCGGCGGTGACCCCGTGATGTTCCAGCACATCTTCTGGTTCTTCGGGCACCCCGAGGTGTACATCATGATCCTGCCCGCCTTCGGCGTGGTCTCGGAGATCATCCCCACCTTCTCGCGCAAGCCGCTGTTCGGCTTCGACTCCATGGTGTACGCGACCGCATCGATCGCCTTCCTGTCGTTCATCGTGTGGGCGCACCACATGTTCACCACCGGCATGCCGCTGGCGGCGCAGATGTTCTTCATGCTCTCCACCATGCTCATCGCCGTGCCCACGGGCGTGAAGGTGTTCAACTGGACCGCCACCATGTGGAAGGGCTCGCTGAGCTTCGAGCCGCCCATGCTGTTCGCGCTGTCCTTCCTGTTCCTATTCACCATCGGCGGCTTCTCCGGCCTCATGCTCGCGCTGGTGCCGGCCGACTTCCAATACCAGGACACCTACTTCGTGGTGGCGCATTTCCACTACGTGCTGGTGCCGGGCGCGGTGTTCTCCATCATGGCCGCCGTGTACTACTGGCTGCCGAAGTGGACCGGCCACATGTACAACATGACCCTGGCCAAGGCGCACTTCTGGCTGTCGACCATCTTCGTCAACGTGTTGTTTTTCCCGCAGCACTTCTTGGGGTTGGCTGGCATGCCGCGCCGCATCCCGGACTACGCCGTGCAGTTCGCCGACTGGAACATGGTGTCCTCGATTGGCGCGTTCGGCTTCGGCCTGTCGCAGATCCTGTTCGCCATCGTCATCATCCAGTGCGCCCGCGGCGGCGCGAAAGCGAGCGCGCAGGTGTGGGACGCCAACCCGCGCGGCCTGGAGTGGACGCTGCCCTCGCCGGCCCCGTACCACAGCTTCCAGACCGCGCCCGAGGTCAAGTGAACGTGAGCGCCGAGGTCGATCAGCGGCGCCGGATCCGCAACGGCGCCATCGGGATCGCCCTGGTGGCGCTGGCGTTCTACGTCGGCTTCATCGCGCTCACCATCTACCGCAGCTCGCATTGATGGCCCCACGGTAATCGCGACCGATGGCGTACGACCACAACAGAGGCGACGGGCTGAGTCCCGCCGAGCAGCGCGAGGCCAACAAGAGCCTCACGCGCCGCCTGTTGCTGTTCACTGGCTGCAGCTTCGCTTTCGGCTTTGCGCTGGTGCCGCTGTACGACGTGCTGTGCAAGGTGGCCGGCATCGGCAATGCCGAGGCCAAGGCAGGCCCTGCCGTGGTGCAGGAGCACGTGGATCCGAACCGCACCATCACGCTGGAGTTCATCGCCAACCCGGCTTCCGTGGGCAGCTATGAATTCCGCCCCGACGTGCAATCGATGCAGATCCACCCGGGCAAGCTCTACGACGTGAAGTTCTTTGCGAAGAACCTCACCAATGTTGCAAGCGTAGCGCAGGCCGTGCCCAGCATTTCACCCGGCGCCTCGGCCAGGTATTTCCGCAAGACCGAGTGCTTCTGCTTCACGCAGCAGCACTTCAAGGCCGGCGAGGGGCGCGAGATGCCGGTGCGTTTCATCGTCGACCCGCAATTACCGGCCAATGTCGATAAAATGACCCTGGCCTATGCCTTCTTTGATTTGACCCAAACCGCGGCGCGCTGACACGGCCGCATAGGAAGATTGCACACCATGTCTGAAGCACACGCGCACGACGCCGGTTCCTACTACGTCCCGCACGGCAGCCCCTGGCCCATCTACGGTTCGGTGACCCTGTTCACCTTGATGTTCGGCGCGATCTCGGCGCTCAACAGCTGGCTGCCCGCCTGGTCGCTGGTGCCGGGCTTCGTCATGTTGTTCTCGCTGTTCTTCTTCTGGTTCGGCACCGTCATCGGCGAGAACCAGCGCGGCATGTACAACATGGCAGTGGACCGCTCCTTCCGCATGGGCATGATGTGGTTCATCTTCTCCGAGGTCATGTTCTTCGCCGCCTTCTTCGGCGCGCTGCTGTATGCCCGGCAGTTCTCGGTGCCCTGGCTCGGCGGCATCGGCACCAAGGGCTTCACGCACATGCTGCTGTGGGATGGCTTCAAGGGTGCCTGGCCGTCCAACGGTCCCGCCACGCTGGGCCCGAAGGCAGACGGCAGCTTCGAAACCATCTCGGCGCTGGGGCTGCCCGCCATCAACACCGCCATCCTGCTCACCAGCAGCATCACGGTGACCATCGCGCACCATGCACTGATCGCCGGCAAGCGCGGCACGCTGAAGCTGTTCCTGGCGCTCACCTTCCTGTTGGGCTTCACCTTCGTGTTCCTGCAGGGCAAGGAGTACCACGAGGCCTACACCGAGCTCGGCCTGCAGCTGGGCACCGGCATCTACGGCTCCACCTTCTTCATGCTCACGGGCTTCCACGGCATGCACGTCACCTTGGGGGCCATCATGCTCACGGTGATCTGGCTGCGCGTCATGAAGGGTCATTTCACCCCGCAACGGCACTTCGCCTTCGAAGCCGTGGCCTGGTACTGGCACTTCGTCGACGTGGTGTGGCTCGGGCTGTTCGTGTTCGTCTACTGGTTGTAGCGGCCGGCGGCGACGGCAAGTTCGCACACGAGGGCCCGCAAGGGCCCTCGTCATTAGGACAAGGCGCCGGATGGCGCTAGTTGGGTTGGATCCAACCCTGGCTATAGGCCAGGATCAGCATCAAGAACAGCGCCACCGACAGCCCGATGCGCCAGCTCAGAGAGCGCGCCAGGGCCTTGGAGTCGCCCTTGCCGTTGGACAGATGGAACAACGCCTTGCCCAGGCTGATGACGATCAGCGCCAGGATGACGACGATCAGGTATTTGAATTCCATGCGTGACATCTTTCCCTCGAGGCCAGTATAGCGTGCCGCTCAAGATCGGTTCGCGGCAGTTCGCGCCCAGCGTGTTGGGCACGCTGCTGATGCTCGCGATGCTGGCGGTGCTGCTGTCCCTGGGCCGCTGGCAGCTGCATCGCGCCTCCGCCAAGCAACTGGTGTACGACGCGTTTGCCGCCGGCGGCGGCAGTACGCTGGGCATCGATGAGCCGGGCGGCGCGCTGGCGCGCTTCCAACACGTCGCCGCCACCGGCCACTACGATGCGGGCGCGCAGGTGCTGGTGGACAACATGACGGCCGCCGATGGCCGCGCCGGCTACCATGTGATCACGCCGTTCCAGACCACGAGCGGTGCCTGGCTGCTGGTCAACCGCGGCTGGGTGCCGATGGGCGATCGAGCGGTGTTGCCCGCCGTGCCGGCGCCCGCGGGCGAGCGTCGCATCCAGGGTCGCGTCGATCATTTGCCCGAGCCGGGTATCCGCATGGGCACACCGCAGCCGCTGTCGCCACCGTTTCCCATCCGTGCCACGTATCCGACACCGGCCGAGATCCACGCGGTGTTGAGTCCGCGGCGCTGGTCCGGCCGCGCCGAGGTCATTCTCCTGGATGCGGGCGAACCCGACGGCTTCCTGCGGCAATGGGCGGCGCCGGGCTTTCCGCCCATGCGCCACGTGGCCTATGCCGTGCAATGGTTCGGCCTCGCGGCCGCGCTGATCATTCTCTACATCGTGAGCAGTCTCAAATCATGAATCGCGGACAACGAACCCTGGTCGGCCTCGCGGCGCTGTTCATGGCGCCGCTGGCCATCGCCTTCCTCGTCTATTACGGCCACGGCGGCAGCGCCGGCGGCAAGGGCCTCAATCACGGCGAATTGCTCAGCCCGGTGCGGCCCCTCAGCGTGCACGGCTTGACCTTCGCCGCCGGCGGGGATGCGGGCGGTGAGTTGTTCCGCCGTCATTGGAACCTGTTGCTGGTGGCATCCAACCCCTGCGATGAGCTGTGCAAGCAGAAGCTGTACGACACTCGCCAGGTGCGCCTGGCGCTCGACCGGGACATGATCCGCGTGCAGCGCGTGCTGCTCATCAACGGTGATTGCTGCGACCTGGCCGAACTCAAGCGCGAGCATCCCGATCTCGTCGTGGTACGCGCCGCCGCGCACAACGATGCGCTGCTGGCGCAGCTTCCCGGCGGCCCCGGCGATGTGTTCCTGATCGACCCGCTGTCGAACCTGGTGATGCGCTATGGCAACGACGCGCCCGCCAAGGGCTTGCTCGAGGACATGAAGCGCCTGTTGAAACTCTCGCAGATCGGGTGATGGCATGAGCACGCAGCGTCTGGACGTTTTCCGCCGCCTTGCTGTCGCGGCCGCCTGCGTGGCCGCCATCGTGGTGGTGCTGGGCGCCTGGGTGCGGCTCACCGATGCGGGACTGGGTTGTCCCGATTGGCCGGGCTGCTATGGCCATCTGCACCCTGCGCAGGCGGCGGGCGAGGCCGCGCAGATCAACGCGCAATACCCGAACCGCGCCTTCGACTACGGCAAGGCCATGCACGAGATGATCCATCGCTACGCGGTGGGCGGGCTGTCTCTCCTGGTCATGGCACTGGCGGCGGTTGCGCTGTGGAATCGCCGCGATCCGCAGCAGCCCTTGCTGCCGGTGGGTGCGCTGTTCGTGCTGTTCATCGCGCAGGCCGCGTTGGGCGCGTTCACCGTCACGCTGCTGTTGAAGCCGCTGATCGTCACCAGTCATTTGATCGGCGGACTGACCACGCTGGGCATTCTCACCTGGCTGGCCTGGCGCCCGGAACGCCGCGCACTGCGGCCGGCGGAGGGCCGCCTGCAACGCTTCGCGCTGATCGGGCTTGCGGTGCTGGCGCTGCAGATTTCCCTGGGCGGCTGGACCAGCACCAACTATGCGTCGATGGCCTGCCCCGACTTTCCCACCTGCCAGCGCAGTTTCTGGCCCGAGATGGATTTTCGCGATGCCTTCGTGTTGTGGCGGGGCCTGGGCATCGACTATGAAGGCGGCGTCCTCAGCGCCCCCGCCCGCGTGGCGATCCACGTGACGCACCGCGTCGGCGCCGTCCTCGCCGGCGGCGTATTGATCACGCTGGCCCTGCTGTCGCTCAGCGGTGGCACCACCCGGCGAGTCAAGTTGGCGGGCGCCGCATTGTTGCTGGCGGTGATCTTGCAGATCTCCCTGGGAATTTCCACCGTCCTCAAGGGCGTGCCGCTGGCGGTTGCAACCGCACATAATGCCGGCGCCGCCTTGCTGGTCATCGCCATGGTAAGCCTGCTGCGCGCGCTGTTCCCGCAGGCTTCCGTGCGCACGGCCTGAAGGCCGGCCTCCCGCTCGTGTAAACTAGGCCGATGTCCGCCACCCCCGACAGCCCCGTTCTCGCCGCCGCCGCCGTCACCGCCGGCTGGCGCGATTACCTCGAGCTCACCAAGCCCAAGGTATCGTTGCTGATCGTGTTCACCGCCGTCGTGGGCATGCTGCTGGCAACGCCCGGCATGGTGCCGTTGAATGCGCTGGTGTTCGGCACGCTGGGCATCGCGCTGGCTTCCGGCTCGGCGGCGGCGTTCAACCACATCCTCGATCAGCGCATCGACATCCAGATGGCGCGCACGCGCCACCGCCCGCTGCCCACCGGGCACATGGACCAGAAAAACGCGCTGGCATTCGCGGCGGTGCTGGGCATGGTATCGATGCTGGTGCTGGCGCTGGGCGTGAATGCGCTTACCGCCGTGCTCACCTTCGCCTCGCTCATCGGCTACGCGGTGATCTACACGCAATTCCTGAAGCGCGCCACGCCGCAGAACATCGTCATTGGCGGGGCGGCCGGCGCGGCGCCGCCCGTGCTCGGCTGGGCGGCGGTCACCAACACCATCGACCCGCACGCGTTGTTGCTGTTCCTGATCGTATTCACCTGGACGCCGCCGCATTTCTGGGCGCTCGCCATCGCTCGCCGCGACGAGTACGCCAAGGTGGGCATCCCGATGCTTCCCGTTACGCACGGCGTCGCCTACACGCGCCTGCAGATCCTCTTGTACACCATCCTCATGGTGCTGGTGACCTTGCTGCCGTATCTCACCGGGATGTGCGGCTTCATCTACCTGGCGGCCGCCATCGCCTTGAACTCGCGCTTCGTCTATCTCGCCATCGCCATGCAGAGCGGCACCCGCGCCGAACTGCCGATGCGCACCTTCAAGTATTCGATCACCTACCTGATGCTGCTGTTCGCCGCGCTGATCGTCGATCATTACCTGCTGATCAAGGTGTAAGCCCCATGGCAGGCTGCGCGCCCGCGCGCTCGCCTTCTGTCATTCACGCCTGCAGGGGCGGAGCCGCCCTGCTCGGCGCGTGCCTGCTCAGCGCGTGCGGCGAGTCCGCCCGCCTTCCCCTCGAGGCTACCACCGGATCGAACCCCACGATTGCCGCGCCGGTGAAGACGCTGATTCCCACGGTCGCGCTCACGCCTGCGGTCGGCTGGCCGCCCGGATCCACGCCCTCCGCGGCGCCCGGGCTGCAGGTGAGCGCGTACGCGCGTGGGCTGGATCATCCGCGTTGGTTGTATGTGCTGCCCAATGGCGATGTGCTGGTGGCCGAAGCCCAGGCACCGGCGCGCCCCGAGGACGAGCAGGGGCTGACGGGCTTCATCAGCAGGCACATGATGAAGAAGGTGGGGGCGGGCGGCCCGAGCGCCGAGCGCATCACCCTGCTGCGCGGAGTGAGGGCGGACGGCGCCGCCGCGCAACGCTCGGTGTTCCTGGGCGGGCTGCATTCGCCCATCGGCATGGCGTTGGTCGGGCGCGATTTCTACGTGGCCAATGCCGATGCCCTGCTGCGATTCGCCTACACCGAGGGCGCCGGGCGCATCGACACGCCCGGTGTGAAGGTCACCGACCTGCCCGGCGGCCCTCGCAATCATCACTGGACCAAGAACGTGCTCGCCGGCCGGGACGGCAAACGGCTGTTCGTGGCCGTCGGGTCCAACAGCAATGTGGCGGAGAATGGCATGGCCGCCGAATTCGAGCGCGCCTGCATCTGGGAGGTGGACCCTTCGAACGGCAGGCATCGCGTCTACGCCTCGGGCCTGCGCAATCCCGTGGGGCTCGACGTCGAGCCGCAGTCCGGCGTCTTGTGGACGGTGGTCAACGAGCGCGACGAATTGGGCAGCGATGTGCCACCGGATTACCTGACGGCGGTGCGCGAGGGCGCCTTCTACGGCTGGCCGTACAGCTACTTCGGCGCGCACGTCGATGTGCGCGTGCAGCCGCCGCGGCCTGACCTCGTGGCGCGCGCCGTCGTTCCGGAGTATGCGCTGGGCCCGCATACCGCCAGCCTTGGCCTGGCCTTCGCCCGCGGCGCGGCAGCCATGCCGGAGCAGTATCGCGATGGGGCATTCATCGGCCAGCACGGTTCGTGGAATCGTCGTCCCTTCAGCGGCTACCGTGTGCTGTTCGTGCCATTCACGCAAGGCAAGCCCGGCGGGGCGCCACTGGCGGTGCTCGATGGGTTCCTGACGCCCGACGGCGATGCGCGCGGACGCCCGGTGGGCGTAGCCATGGATGCACAGGGCGCGCTGCTGGTGGCTGACGATGTGGGCGGCGTGGTGTGGCGCGTGACGGCGGCGCAGGGCGGGCGCTGATCGCTTCAGGTGCTTTCCTTCGCCCAATGCGGCTTCGTTTGTCGACATTCACGCCGGATTTGTGCATGATTTGGCGCATCAAATGATGTCATGATTGATTCATGAACGAGGCCACTCGCATGCGCACGACGGTCACTCTCGACGATGAGCTGCTGGCCCAGGCAATGAAGCTTACGGGAATCGACGACCGGGGCACCCTGCTGCATGCGGGCTTGCGCGTGCTGATCGAGCGCGAAAGCGCCCGCCGCCTGGCACGGCTCGGCGGCAGCCAGCCCGCCCTTCCCGTTATCCGGCGCCGGCGCTCCACGAGATGAACAAGATCCTGGCGGATACGTCCGTCTGGGTCGAGCATTTCCGTGCGGGTGTTCCGCGGCTGGCGCAGTTGCTCGAAGCAGGCCAAATCCTGATGCATCCCTTCATCGTGGGGGAACTCGCCTGTGGGCACCTCGCAAGACGCGAGCAAACGCTGCAGCTCTTGCAGCGTCTGCAAGGCGCGGCGGTGGCCGGCGACCAAGAGGTGCTGGGGTTCATCCAGCAACGCCGGCTGTTCGGGCGCGGGCTGGGCTTTGTCGATGCACATCTGTTGGCGTCCGCCGCCATCAGTGGCTGCTGGCTCTGGACGCGGGATCAGGCGTTGGCCAAGGCCGCCGCCGATTTGAAATTGTCTGCCGGGTTGGATTCGTGAACTTTTCGCTCGCCCGTTAGCGCCGGTGCGTCACGGCCGTGCATTCGCATGGCCACATCTCGCGCGACGCCGCGAAAAAGCTTAACCTTCAAGCATCCGCGCCCCGCGCTTTCCTGGATCCTTGCACATGCACAAAGAAGTTCTCGCATTCGCGTTGCTGTCCACCTGCGGCGCCTGGACTGCCGCACAAGCCTATCCCACGGACGCGCTCGCCCACGACATCTTCAAGGAACTGATCGAGATCAACACCACGGATTCGGTGGGCAACATCACCACCGCTTCCGAGGCCATGGCCAAGCGCCTGCGCGATGCCGGTTTCAGCGACGCCGACATGCAGATCCTCGGGCCCAATGATCGCAAGCGCAATCTCGTCGTGCGGTTGAAGGGCACGGGTAAGCACAAGCCGGTGCTGCTGTTCGGCCACACCGATGTGGTGGAAGCGCGTCCCGAGGACTGGACCACCAACCCTTTCAAGTTCGTGGAGAAGGACGGCTATTTCTACGGCCGCGGTACCCAGGACATGAAGAGCGGCGATGCCATCATGGTGACCGCACTGGCACGCCTGAAGAAGGAAGGCTTCAAGCCCAGCCGCGACATCATCCTCATCCTCACCGCCGATGAAGAGGGCGGCAAGTCCAATGGCGTGGACTGGTTGCTGCAGAATCACCGAGACCTCATCGATGCCGAATTCGCGATCAATCATGACGGCTGGTCGGTGATCTCGAGCGAGGGCAAACCGCAGTTCTTCGACATGACCTCCACCGAGAAGGTGTACGGAGACTACCGCCTGACCGCGGTGAACAAGGGCGGCCACAGCTCCGAACCCACGCCCGACAACGCCATCTATCAATTGGTGGATGCGCTGGCGCGCCTGCAGAAGTACGAGTTCCCGTTCGAGCTGAACGCGGTGACCCGTGGCTACTACGAGCAAATGGCCAAGGTGGAAGGCGGCGAGCGCGCCGCCGACATGCGCGCCATCCTCGCCGATCCCCCGGACATGGGGGCGGTGGCGCGCTTGTCCAAGGATCCGCTGGATCACTCCATCCTGCACACCACCTGCGTGCCGACCGGCCTGAAGGGCGGCCACGCCAACAACGCGTTGCCGCAGATGGCCTCTGCCAACGTCAATTGCCGCATTCTCCCGGGCCACCCACCCGAAAGCATCCGCCAGGAAATCATCAAGGTCATCGACGATCCCGGCATCAAGGTGCAGTTCGTCGCCGACAACTTCGAGGTCAGCGACACGGCACCCGATCGCAAGGCCTATCCGCCACCGCCGCTCAACCCCGTCATCATGAAGCCCCTGCAGAAGGTGGTGACGCAGTTCTGGCCCGGCCTCAACGTGGTTCCCTCGCAATCCTCGGGCGCCACCGATGGTGTGTATCTAAATAAGGTCGGCATTCCGACCTACGTCATTGCCGGCATCGACGTCGACCGCAACGACGTTCGTGCGCATGGACGGGACGAGCGGGTTGGGGTGCAGTCGTTTTATACGGGGAACGAGTTCTTCTATCAGTATCTCAAGGCGATGACGGCTCGCTGAGTCTGGCGCGCGGCACTCGCGCCAGACGTCTGCGGGATCAGCCGGTCTTACTTGGCGAAGAGGCTGGAGAGGTTGCGGAATGCCTTGAACTCCAGCGCATTGCCTGCCGGGTCCTGGAAGAAAAGCGTGGCCTGTTCACCAGGCTGGCCGCGGAAGCGGATGTGGGGTTCTATGCCGAAGGCGACGCCCTTGGCTTTCAGCCCGTCCGCGAACTGATGCCAATGGTTCCATTCCAGCACCACGCCGAAATGGGGGACGGGCACGTCGTGGCCGTCCACTTCGTTGGTATGACGAGGCCGCGGCGGCGCGGGGTCCAGGTGCACCACGAGCTGATGGCCAAAGAGATCGAAATCGATCCATTCGTTTGAACTGCGCCCTTCCGGGCATTCGAGCACGCCGCCGTAGAAGCGGCGCGCGGCGTCGAGGTCGTTCACCGGGATGGCCAGGTGAAAGGGCTGCAATGGGTTGTTCATGCCACGCAGTATAATGCGACGCTCAACAACCACCCGGGGGACATCGAGATGATCGGATACGTTTGCGTCGGCACCAACGACAAGGACCGTGCGGCCAAGTTCTATGACCAGCTGCTGGCGGTCATGGGCGCGAAGCGCACCATGGAAACGGAAAAATTCATCGCTTGGGGCAACGCGCCCAATGCACCTATGTTGTTCATCATCAAGCCGGCCGATGGCAAGGCCGCTACGGTCGGCAATGGCACCATGGTTGCTCTGGCCGCCAAGGACAAGGCCCAGGTGGATGCGGTGTACAACAAGGCGATCTCGCTCGGCAGCAAGGACGAAGGTCCGGCTGGCCCGCGCGGCGATGACTTCTACGCCGGTTACTTCCGCGACATGGACGGCAACAAGCTGGCCATCTTCTATATGGGTTGATGGACAGAAGCTGGGGGGCGCTCATGCGCCCCTCGGCGCATCAGCAGATGCGAAATCTCTTCTGCATCCGCCCGGACTGCCGTGGTGACCAACTTTGCGGGTTCCCTGCGTGCGGACGTGTTGATGGTCCACGGCGCCTGCGTCGCCACCGGCTGCTGAAAAGCTCCGCACCACTCCGGCACCCCACCATCACCAGGATCGGCGCGAATGATTGCTGCGTGACTCCGAGCCCGCAGGAACGGGTCGTGTCGTCTCCAACGCCGCATTCCAATTTCCCAGCGACACCGAGTGTGTTGGTCTGGGGGACGGGTACCCTGCGGTGCGTGTCCGAGCGCGTCCGAATTGCCTTGCGGGCCGCACTGAGTACGACGCTGGACTCTTGAAGTGACCGAATGATGCGCTCGCGGCCCACCAAGGCAATTCGGTGCCTTCAACGCGCGACCAGGCACCGCAGGGTACCCGTCCCCCAGACCAACACCTGCGATGCCCGGAGTAAACTGGAGATGCTGAAGCGGCAGATGTTAAGACAAACATTCCTGCAAGCGCGTGTTGATGCCCCGCAAAAGCCCCAACCGCGCCGCTTTCTTGTCATCAGCATGCAGGAGCATCCAAGGTGCCCCTTCCCAATCCGTCAGCGCCAGCATGTCCGCCGCGGCCGTCTGGAATTCGTCCCAGTGCTTGCGGTTCTCCCAATCCTCGGGGTCTACTTTGAAGCGCTTCAGCGGCGTGTTCTTGCGCTCCTCGAAGCGGCGGCCCTGCTCCGCTTTTGACAGGGCGAACCAGAATTTCGCGAGGATCACGCGATTTTCGGTCAATTGCCGTTCGAACTCGACGATCTCGGCATAGGCGCGCGACCAGTCAGGGGTTTGCGCGAAGCCGCGCACGCGTTCCACCAGCACGCGGCCATACCAGGAGCGGTCGAAGATGCTCACCTGGCCGCGCGCGGGGACGCCGTCCCAGAAACGCCATAGATAGGGATGCGCCAGCTCCTCGGGGCTGGGCGCGCCGATGGGCACGATGCGGTATTGGCGCGGGTCCATGGTGACGATGACGCGCTTGGTGGCGCTGCTCTTGCCCGCGGCATCCATGCCTTCGAGCACCACCAGCAGCGAGCTCTTGCGGAAGCGCTTGCCCTGCAGCGCGATAGCCAGCTTGGATTGCTGGCGCTCGAGTTCCTTCTCCTCATCTTCGCCATCGCGCCCGTCAGCCGCCGAGCGCAAACGGGCGGCGCCGGCCGCGCGGCCGCGGGGCGCCTTCCAGCGCAAAGCGGCCACCTTGGAATCCTGGGAGCCGGGCTGTTCGCCGCCTGCGACCAGGCCACCGGGCGCGGCCTCGAGCACATCGAGCAGATCGCGCGCCAGCCGCGGCGCCTGACGTCCCTCGTGCGCATCCTGGATGAGATTCCACGGCGCCACCAGGTGCTCGGTGAGTTCCTGGCAGCGCGCGTGCGCACGCGCAACGCGGGCGTGGCGCCGGCAATTGCGCAGGTCTTCCTGCGTAACCCGCCAGCGCGTCAATGCATCGGCGCGCAGTTTCTTGACACGCTTGCGTTGCGTGCCGGCATCGATGTCGAAATGCCATTTGATGATCCGCACCCCGTCGCGCGCCAGCATGTGCTCGAGCGCGGTGATCTCCGCGGCGCGCCGCTGCAAGGCCTTGTCCTTCACCTTGCCGAGCGCGAGCTGGACCAGTTCTCCGTACCAGCCGTCGAACCAGATCGAGATCTCGCCCTTGCGTGGCATCACCTGCCAGTAGCGGTAGGCCCAGGGGTGGGTGCTCGCCGCATCATCGCGCGCCGCCCATGCATGCGTGGTGAGCCGCTTGGGATCCAGCCAATCGCGCAAGGAGGCGAGCGCCTCGGTGCGGCCCGCCGCCACGAGGCCGGTGGCGATGATGATGACGGAAAACGCGCGCTCCCGCTGCAGGGCGAACTGCGCATCGAGCAGGTCGCTGCGCAGCCGCTCCAATGCAACCGGCGCGGTTTTCAGATGGAGACCGCCTTTTGCGCCGCCAACGGCAGGGCACGCACGCGCTTGCCCGTGGCAGCGAACAACGCATTGCATAGCGCCGGCGCCACCAGCGCGGTGGCCGGCTCGCCCACCCCACCCGGCGCTTCATCGCTTTCCAGCAGGTGCACGTCGATTTCGGGCGCTTCGTTGGAACGCAACAACCGATAGTTGTTGAAGCTGGTCTGCTGCACCTTGCCGTCCGCCAGGGTGATGTCGCCCCACAGCGCGGAAGTCAGGCCGAACACGATGGAGCTGAAGATCTGCGCCTCGACGATGGTCGGGTTGACCATGTGGCCGCAGTCCACCACGCATACGATCTTGTGGATCTTGAGCTTGCCGCCGTCCACGGAAATCTCCGCGACCTGCGCCAGGTAGGTGCCATAGCCCTCCATCAGCGCAATGCCCTGGTAGCGGCCCTTCTCGGCCCTGCCCCAGCCGGCGCGTTTGGCGGCCTCTTCCAGCACCCGCTTGTGGCGCGGCTTCTTGCCCAGCAATTCGTTACGGAAGGCGAACGGGTCCTTGCCGGCCGAATGCGCCAGCTCGTCCATGAAGCTCTCGGCGCTGAAGCAATTCAGCGCATGGCTAACCGAGCGCAGGTAGCCGACATTGATGCCGATTTCCTGGCGCGTGTAGTTCACCGCCACATTGGGCACATCGTAGGGATAGTTGGCGGCGGCCTCCACGGCGAAGGGATCCAGGCCGCCCAATCCCGGGAACATGCGCGCGGTGATCGAGGGGCTGGAGATGTGGAATTTCCAGGCGGTGAGCGCGCCGGACGCATCGAAGCCGCCGGCCATTTCATGATAAGCGGGCGGACGATAGGCATCGTGGGTGGTGTCGTCCTCGCGCGTCCAGATCACCTTGACCGGCTTGCCCACGGCCTTCGAGGCTTCCACCGCCGCGGGGATGAAGTCCACTTCCAGACGCCGGCCGAAGCCACCGCCCAGGAGCGTGGTGTGCACGCGCACTTGCTCGGGCTTGAGGCCGGCAGCCGTAGCCGCCGTGGCCTGCGCCGCCGCCTGCACCTGCGTGGGCGCATACAGATCGCAACCGTCGGCCTTCACATCGGCCGTGCAGTTCTGCGGCTCGAGTGTGGCATGCGCGAGCATGGGCAGTTCGTACACCGCGTTGATCTTCTTCGGCGCGGACTTGAGCGCCGCCGCGGCATCGCCCACGGCCAGCGCGGACTGGCCCGCATCCGCGGCAATCGCTTTCTTCAACTGCGCGCGGATGGCGGCGTTGTTCAGCTTGGCGTTGGGTCCGGCGTCCCATTCGATCTTGACGGCATCGCGCGCCTGCCGGGCCTGCCAGAAATGATCGGCCACGACGACGACGCCGGAGGACGTGGCCAGCACCTTGACGACGCCCGGCATCTTTTCAGCCGCGGCCGCATCGAAGGACTTGACCTTGCCGCCCAGCACGGGGGATTGCGCCAGCGAGGCGTGCAGCATGCCCGGCAGCTTCACGTCGATGCCGTATCCGGCGCTGCCGTCCACCTTGGAGGGGGTGTCGAGGCGAGGCAGGCGTTGTCCGACGATCTTGAAATCCGAAGCAGACTTGAGCTTGACGTCCTTGGGAGCGGGGAGCTTGGCGGCGGCTTCCGCCAATTCGCCGTAGGTCATCGACTTGCCGTGCGCGTTGACGACGCTGCCGCCGTTGGTACGGCATTGCGAGGCGGGAACGTCCCAGGCTTGCGCCGCCGCGGCAATCAGCATCTGGCGGGCCTGCGCGCCGGCCATGCGCAGCTTTTCCCAGGCGTCACGCACGCTGGTGCTGCCGCCGGTCAATTGGCCGCCAAGGAGCTTGTTGATGTAGGCATCGCCGACCGGCGCCGCCTCGATCTTCATCTTCTCCAAGGGGTAATCGAGTTCTTCGGCGATCAGCATGGGCATGGCCGTGTAGACGCCCTGGCCCATTTCCGAGCGGTCCACCAGGATGGTGACGGAATTGTCGCCGCCGATCTTCAACCACGCGTTGGGCTGGCCGCCGACCGCCGGGCCGGCCTTGCCGGTGGGCTTGGAATCGCAGCCCGGCAGCGTCAGCGCGATCAGCAATCCGCCGCCCATGGTGGCCGAGGCTTTCAGAAAGCCGCGGCGTGTCAAATCATCAGCGCGTGCACTCATGTATGTGTCCCCCGGTTGATGCGTCAGGCGCCGTTCTTGAGAATGTCAGCCGCGCGGTGAATGGCCTTGCGGATGCGCGGGTAGGTGCCGCAACGGCAGATGTTGCCGGACATGGCCGTGTCGATGTCGGCATCGCTGGGGTTGGGGTTGGTCTTGAGCAGCGCCGCGGCCGACATGATCTGGCCGGACTGGCAATAACCGCATTGGGGGACGTCGATTTCCATCCATGCCTTCTGCACGGCATGGCTGCGATCCTGGGAAAGGCCTTCGATCGTGGTGATGGACTTGCCGGTCGCGTCCGCGAGCTTCGTCTGGCAGGAGCGGGTGGCCACGCCGTCGATGTGCACGGTGCAGGCTCCGCAGAGGCCGGCGCCACAGCCGAATTTGGTGCCCGTCATGTTCAGGTGATCGCGCAGCACCCATAGCAAAGGCGTATCGGGCGCCGCATCGGTGGAGACGGACTGACCGTTGACGGATAGATTGACCATCGAAAACCCCCCTCATATGCGAATCGATCGCAGGTAATATAACGCCGATGGAGCCTACTGGCATCAAGGACGCGCGGCCGCCGCCATCCACCCCGTCCACCCCATCCGCCGGTGGCCCGGGAAGCCCAAGCTTGTATGCACGCGGCTTTGCCGTGGCGGTGTTCATGCTGGTCGGCTATGCCGTCATCCGCATCCTCACCCCCTTCATCGGCCCGCTCACCTGGGCAATCTTCCTGGCCTTCATCCTGCATCCGCTCAACCTGTACGCCAGGCGCAAACTGGGCGGGGCGGGCGCCGCCGCCGGCCTGCTCACCGCCCTGACGCCGCTGGCCATCCTGCTCCCCCTGTCGGCGCTGTCGGTGCAGTTCGTGTCGCAGGTTTCCTGGCTGTTGTTGCAAGTGCAGCATGCTGCAAAGAAATTCGACATCCACAGCCTGCAGGACGTGGCGCAATTTCCCTGGATCGCCCGGCTCAACGCCTGGGTGCAGTCGCAGTTCTCGGTCAGCGCCGAACAGATCCAGGGCTGGGCAGTGAGCGGCGCGCAGGAGCTCCTGCAGGGCGCCGCCAATGTGGGCAGCTCGCTGTTCCTGGGCACCATGAACACCGTGGCGGCCTTCGTGCTGATGCTGTTCCTGCTGTTCTTCTTCCTGCGCGACGGGGACGCCATGTTCGCGCGCGCCCGTTCGCTCATCCCGCTGGCGGAGCGCCGCAAGCAGCACCTGCTCTCGCACGTCAGTGACCTCACCCGCGCCATCGTCTTCGGCACGGTCATCACCGCGATCCTGCAAGGCTTCATGGTGGGCATCGGCTTCGCCATCTGCAGCCTGCCTTCACCCGTGGTGTTCGGCGTGGTGGCGGCGCTCCTGTCCATGCTCCCCGTGGGCGGCACCGCACTCATCTGGGTCCCTGCCGCCATTGCCCTGTTCATCCAAGGCCGCTGGGGCTTCGGCATCTTCATGGTCATCTGGGGCGTCCTCTCTTCCAGCATCGACAACGTCGTCCGCCCCATGCTCATCTCCGGCCGCGCCAAAATCTCCTCCCTGGCCGTATTCATCGGCGTCCTGGGCGGCATCGCCGCCTTCGGCCCCCTGGGCATCATCCTCGGCCCCGTGATCCTCTCCCTCGCCCTTGTCCTGCTCGAATTCACCGAAGAGTCGCACGGCTAGCAGTCTCCGCTGCTCGATGCCGAGGCCTGATCGCGAGTTGGCGCGAACGATCACGAAGGCATCGGATTCTTCTCTCCGCGACGCCGAACGTGTCGATCTGGAGGAGGGGGTTACTCTTGGGCGCGTGTCCGAGCGCGTCCGATTTGCCGCGCGGGCCGCACTGAGTACGACGGTGGACTCTTGAGTTGACCGAATGATGCGCTCGCGGCCCTCCGCGGCAAATCGGTGCCTTTCACGCGCGACCACGCGCCCAGGAGTAACCCCCTCCTCCAGATCGACACCCACGCCAACGCACGAAGAATTACAATCCGCGCCCTAATGGAAGTCTCCCACCTGCTCGATTCATTAAACGACGCCCAGCGCCAAGCCGTAGGCGCGCCCTTGGCGCCGGCATTGGTGCTGGCCGGCGCAGGCAGCGGCAAGACCCGCGTGCTGGTGCACCGCATAGCCTGGCTGATCCAGGTAGAGGGCGTCTCCCCGCACGGCATCCTGTCGGTGACCTTCACCAACAAGGCGGCCGCCGAGATGCGCGGCCGGGTGGAATCGCTGCTGCGCATTCCCACTTCTTCGTTGTGGATCGGCACCTTCCACGGACTCGCGCACCGCCTGCTGCGCATGCATTGGCGCGAGGCGGGATTGGCGCAGACCTTCCAGATCCTGGATGCCGACGATCAATCGCGGATATTGAAAAAAGTGCTGCGGGCGATGGACCTCGACGAGACCCGTTGGGTGCCGCGCGAACTGCAGTGGTTCATCAATGCGCAGAAGGACGAAGGCCTGCGCCCCAAGGACCTGAAGGACGGTGGCGACCCGACGCGCCGCCAGCAGATCAAGGTCTACCAGTCCTACGAGGAGGCCTGCCAACGCGCCAACGTGGTGGACTTCGCCGAGCTCCTGCTGCGCGCCTACGAAATGTGGCGCGATCACCCGGGGCTCCTGGAGCATTACCGCGGGCGCTTCCGCCACATCCTGGTCGATGAGTTCCAGGACACCAACACCATCCAGTACAAGTGGCTCAAGCTCCTGGCGGGCAGCACCGGCGTGCCCTTCGTGGTGGGAGACGACGACCAGAGCATCTATCGCTGGCGCGGCGCCAAGGTGGAAAACCTGCTGCAGTTCCGCCGCGATTTCCCCGCCACGCAGCTGTTCCGCCTGGAGCAGAACTACCGCTCCACCGGCACCATCCTGAAAGTGGCCAACGCGCTCATCGCCAACAACTCCGGGCGCATGGGCAAGACGTTGTGGACCAGCGGCGCCGACGGCGAGAAGGTGCGCGTGTACGCGGCCTTCAACGAGCGCGATGAGGCGGATTTCGTGGTCAACCGCATCCGCGAGTGGCAGCGCGAGGGCGGCGAGCGCAAGGACGTGGCCATCCTGTATCGCTCGAACGCGCAGTCGCGCGTGCTGGAAGAGGCGCTGATCAACGCGCGCATGCCGTATCGCGTGTACGGTGGCCTGCGTTTCTTCGAGCGCGCCGAGATCAAGGATGCGCTCGCCTACCTGCGGCTGATTTCCAGCCGCAACGACGACACCTCCTTCGAGCGCGTGGTCAACCTGCCCACGCGCGGCATCGGCGCCAAGACCCTGGACACGGTTCGCGCGCATGCGCGCGCGCACGGCATCTCGTTGTGGCAAGCGGCCAGCGCCTGCGTGCATGGCGAGCTGGCGCAGAAGGCGGCGCAATCGCTGCAGGCCTTCCTGTCGCTCATCGACAGGCTGCAAGTCGAGACGCAAGGTTTGGAACTGCACGAGCAGGTGGATCACGTGGTGCAGGCCTCGGGCCTGGTCGAGCATTTCAAGAAGGAAAAGGGCGACCGCGGCGAGGCGCGCCTGGACAACCTGGCCGAGCTCGTGAGCGCGGCGCGCGGCTTCACCTCGGAAGCCGACACCGGCCTGTCGCCGCTGGATTCGTTCCTGGCACATGCCGTGCTCGAATCCGGCGAAGCGCAGGGCGGGGCTTTCGATGACTGCGTGCAGATGATGACCCTGCATTCGGCCAAGGGACTGGAATTCCCGGTGGTGTTCATGACCGGCATGGAAGATGGGCTGTTCCCGCACCAGCGCTCCATCGGCGAGATCGCAAGCCTCGAGGAGGAGCGCCGCCTGTGCTATGTGGGCGCCACCCGCGCCATGCAACATCTGTATTTGACCTATGCCGAACAACGCCGCCTGCACGGCGTGGATACCTTCGGGATGGCCTCGCGCTTCATCGGCGAGCTGCCCGCCGAGCTCATCGACGAGGTTCGGCCGCGCGTGCAGGTGTCGCGGCCGGTGTTCGCGGCGCGCTACCCTGGCGGGCACCAGGGGCGGCCGGTGGAAGAATCCACGCCTGCCGGCATGCGCATGGGAAGCCGCGTGCGCCATTCCAAGTTCGGCGATGGCGTGGTGCTGAATTTCGAAGGCAATGGCCCGCAGGCGCGCATCCAGGTGAATTTCGAGCGCCAGGGCACGAAATGGCTGATGCTGTCCTACGCCAATCTCGAGGTGGTGTAAAATACTCCCACTGTGAAAATCATCATCCTGGGTGCCGGGCAGGTGGGTCGCACCGCCGCCTATCACCTGTCCCGCGAAGAGGCCAACGAAGTCACGGTCATCGACACCGATGAGGCCGCCTTACGGGATCTCCAGGACCGCCTCGACATCCGCACCGTCGCCGGCAACGCCGGCAGTCCCGCCACGCTGGAAGCCGCCGGCATCACCAGCACCGACATCCTGGTCGCGCTCACCAACAGCGACGAGGTCAACATGCTGGCCTGCCAGGTGGCCTGGACGCTGTACAAGACCCCGAAGAAGATCGCGCGCGTGCGCTCCTCGGACTACACCGAACGCGGCAACCTGTTCGGCGAGAGCGGCGTCGCGGTGGACGTGTGGATCAGCCCCGAGCAGCTGGTCACGGAGTACGTCGCGCGCTTGATCCGCTACCCGGGCGCGCTGCAGGTGCTGGATTTCGCGGACGGCCGCGTGCGCCTGGTCGGTGTCCGCGCCTTGAAGAGCGGATTGCTGGTGGGCCAGCAGCTGCGCAACCTGCGCGAGCACATGCCGCGCACCGATGCGCGCGTGGCCGCCATCTACCGCGCCGGCCGCAGCATCAAGCCCGAGGGCGACACCATCATCGAGGAAGGCGACGAGGTGTTCTTCCTCGCCGCGCGCAAGGACATCCGCACCGTGATGAACGAGCTGCGGCGCGAGGAGCGCCCGGCGCGGCGCGTGGTGATCGCCGGCGGCGGCAACATCGGCTTCCGCCTGGCGCGCGAACTGGAAGCCAAGAACCAGGTGAAGCTCATCGAGCGCGACAGCAAGCGCGCCCGCAAGATCGCCGAGCGCCTGCAGAACGCCATCGTGCTGTCGGGCGATGCGGCGGATGAGGAATTGCTGCTCGAGGAGAACATCGACAGCACCGACGTGTTCGCCGCGCTGACCAATTCAGAGGAAGCCAACATCCTCTCGGCGATGCTGGCCAAGCGCCTGGGTGCGCACAAGGCCATGGCGCTGATCAACAAGCCCGCCTATGCGGACCTCATCGAGAACGGCGCCATCGACATCGCCATCTCGCCGCAGACCGTCACCATCGGTTCGCTCCTCACCCACGTGCGGCGCGGCGATGTGGTGCGCGTGCACAGCTTGCGGCGCGGCGCCGCCGAGGCGCTCGAGGCCGTGGTACACGGCGATGCCGACAGCTCCAAGGTCATCGGCCGGCGCATCGAGGACATCTCTCTTCCCGAGGGCACGACGCTCGGCGCGGTGGTGCGCGGCGAGGATGTGGTGATCGCACACCACGACACCACCATCCAGGCGGACGACCACCTGATCCTGTTCTCCACGGACCGCCGCCACATCGAGGCGGTGGAGAAAATCTTCCAAGGATCCGCCTCCTTCCTGTGACGAAGGCCCGCCGGTGAAAGACATTCTTCTTCCCGTCGCGCACGTCTTCTCCCTGGTGTTGATGGTGTTTGCCGGCACCATGCTGGCGCCCCTCGTGCTGGCGGTCTGGGGCCTGGACCCCGCACTGGCCTCCTTCGTGGTCTCCGCCTTCGCCACCTTCGTGATCGGGGCGCTGTTGTGGATGGCCACCCGCCGCTACAAGCGCGAGCTGAAGACTCGCGATGGCCTGATGCTGGTGGCGCTGACCTGGGTGGCGTTGCCGGCGGTGGCAGGTTTCCCGCTGTGGCATTACCTGCCCATCGATTTCACCGACGCCTATTTCGAAGCCACGTCCGGGCTCACCACCACCGGCGGCACGGTGCTCTCCGGGCTGGAATACCTGCCGCGCAGCATCAACCTGTGGCGTCACCTGCTGTCCTGGCTCGGCGGCATGGGCATCATCGTGCTGGCCGTGGCCATCCTGCCGCTGCTGGGCGTGGGCGGCATGCAGATGTACCGCGCGGAAATGCCCGGTCCCATGAAGGACAGCAAGCTCACGCCGCGCATTGGCCATACGGCGAAACTCCTGTGGGCCGTGTATGCGGGCCTCACCGGCGCGTGCGTGGTGTCCTTGCGACTGGCCGGGATGGATTGGTTCGACGCGGTGTGCCATGGCTTCTCCGCGCTGTCCCTCGGTGGCTTCTCCACCTACGATGCCAGCATCGGCCATTTCAATTCGCTGCCCATCGAACTGGTGCTGACCGGTTTTCAAATCATGGCCGCCATGAATTTCGCCACGCATTATCTCGCCTGGAGCCAGCGCGGGTTGACGGCCTATGCGGTGGACTCCGAGGCCAAAGCCATCCTCGGCGTGCTGCTGGTGAGCTGCACGGTGATCGCCGGCTTTTTGTACGTCCATCACGTGTATCCGGACGTTGGCAGCGCCGTGCGTCATTCGCTGTTCAATGTGGTGTCGATCGCCGCGGGCGGTGGCCTGCACACCCAGGACTTCAGTCGCTGGCCCATTTTTGCGCCCATGTGGATGCTGTTTCTGGCCTGCATCGTGGCAAGCTCAGGCTCCACCGGTGGCGGCGTGAAGATGATCCGCACCCTGGTGCTGGCGAAGCAGGCGCATCGCGAGCTCAATCACCTGGTGCACCCGAACATGGTCCGGCCCTTGAAGGTGGGCGGCGCGGTCATCGAGAACCGCGTCGTGTTCGCGGTGCTCGCCTTCGTGTTCCTGTATTTCCAGAGCATCGCCATGCTGGTGTTCGTGCAGCTGGCCAGCGGCCTCGATTTCATCACCGCCTTGTCCGCCATCCTGGCCTGCGTCAACAACTCGGGTCCGGGGCTGGGCCTCGTGAGTCCGGGCAGCAACTATGGCGTGCTCAACGATTTTCAGACCTGGGTATGCTCGGCGGCCATGCTGCTCGGACGGTTGGAGATCTTCACCCTGCTGGTGCTGTTCACCCCTGCGCTATGGCGCAAATAGCGCGACGCTTCCATCCCGGCGCCGGGCCGGCATGATCGGCTTGATCCAACGCGTGACGCAGGCGGCCGTCCACGTCGACGGGGTCGAAAAGGCGCGGATCGGGGCAGGGATGGTGGTACTGGTGGGCGTGCTGCCCGCCGATACCGCCGAAGACGCCGACAGCCTGCTGACCCGGATGCTGCAGTACCGCATCTTTGCGGACGCGAGCGACCGCATGAACCTCAGCCTGACCGACACCCAGGGCGATTTGCTGCTGGTCCCGCAGTTCACCCTGGCGGCGGATACGCGCAAGGGACTGCGGCCCGGGTTCTCGGGAGCCGCGCCGCCGGAGCAGGGGAAGCGGCTGTTTGAACATCTGGCCGCCGTTGCACTCCAACGCCATGGGCGGGTGCAAACCGGCGTATTCGGTGCCAACATGCAGCTGTCGCTGACGAACGACGGTCCGGCGACTTTCTGGCTGGAATACCCGGTAAGGTAGCCGGTACGGTACCCGGTACGGTACCCGGTAAGGTACCCGGTACGGTACCCGCAAGGCGCCCCGGCAGGCAGGCCTGACACGCCGATCCGGGGATGTGCAATTGCGACGCGGCGCGCAATTGGGGCGCTCTCGTTTAGGCCGGGCAATCTCTTTGGCGTATCATTATGAGTCCCTTCTATTAAGGGACTAGCGGAGAAGCGACATGTTTGACTCGAAAATGCTGTTGGTCATCCTGGCGATCGCCCTGGTTGTGTTCGGCACCAAGCGGCTTCGCACCATCGGCTCGGACCTGGGCGCCGCGGTCAAGGGCTTCAAGCAAGCCATGAACGACGGTGAGAGCGAGGAGTCGGTGAAGCAGATCAAGCAGGAAAAGGACGCCGATTTCGACGCCGCCAAGCGCGAAGCGGACGCCAAGGCCAAGACCAACGCCTGATTGACCCATGCTGGATATCGGCTTTTCGGAGATCCTGCTGACCTCGGCCATTGCCCTGGTGGTGCTGGGTCCCGAACGCCTGCCGCGGGTGGCCCGTCAGGTGGGCAATTGGGTCGGCAGGGCCCGGGCCATGGCCCGGCAGCTGACCGAACAATTGGATCGCGAGGTGGCGGCCGCCGACATCTCACGCGAGGTGGCCAAGGCGCAGGCGGCCATCAAGACCTCTTTCGATCCGCAGGCCCCCTCGCCCATTCCCCCGCCATTGCCGCCGGAAACGGTGACGGTGGCCGGCGCCTCTCCGGCCTCGGGTGCCAGCCTGGCCGCCCAATCGCATGCGCCCATCGTAGCCGCCATGCCCGCCGCTTCGGAACCAGCCACGGCAGCGCCGACCGCGGCCTCGACCTCCGCGGATCCTTCACCCGCGCCTGATCCTTCGAAGCCCGGGCATGAATGAGGTTGGGGGCCAGCCGCCCGATTCCGAGAGCCTTGCCGAAGGCACGCTGATCTCGCATCTGCTGGAGCTGCGCGACCGGCTGCTCAAGGCCATGCTGGCCGTGGGTATCTGCTTCGTGCCCACCGCGACCTACATGAACGAGCTGTTCACCTTCGTCGCCAAGCCGCTGATCGCAAAACTCCCCACCGGCGGCACGCTCATCGCCACCTCGGTGGTGGCGCCGTTCACCGTTCCCTTCAAGCTCGCGCTGGTGGCGGCCGTCGGGATCGCCATGCCCTATGTGCTGTACCAGGCCTGGGCTTTCGTCGCGCCCGGCCTTTACCGGCACGAACGCAAATTCGCCATCCCGCTGCTCCTCTCCAGCGTGGTGCTGTTCTACGCGGGCGCGGCCTTCGCCTATTACGTGGTGTTTCCGGTGATGGTCAGCTTCTTCGTCGCCACCACGCCCGCCGGCGTATCGATGATGACGGACATCTCCAGCTACCTGGATTTCATCATGGTGCTGATGCTGGCCTTCGGCGCCGCCTTCGAGGTGCCGGTGGCCACGGTGCTGCTGGTGTGGACCGGCCTCGTCAAGTTTTCCAGCCTCACCAAAAACCGCGGCTTCGTGCTGCTCGGCATCTTCATCGTGGCCGCCTTCCTCACCCCGCCCGATGCCGTGTCGCAGAGCTTCATGGCCATTCCCATGTATATTCTCTATGAGCTGGGCATCGTCATGTCCAAGCTCCTGCTCAAAGACAAGATCGCAGAACGAGAAGCCACCACCACGTGATGGAAAACCCGGCGAGCCCGCAACAGTCGCAGATGTTCGGTCATCCGCGCGGACTCGCCACGCTGTTTTTCACCGAGATGTGGGAGCGCTTCACCTACTACGGCATGCGCGCCGTGCTGGTGCTGTTCCTGGTCGCGGCCGTGGCCAATGGCGGATTCGGCATCGATGACAAGACCGCCACCGCCATCTACGGCCTGTACACCGCCTCAGCCTACCTGGCCGCCCTGCCCGGTGGCTGGATCGCCGACCGCTTGATCGGCGCGCAGCGCGCAGTCATCGCCGGCGGCGTGTTGATCGCCGTGGGCAATGCCGTGCTGGCGATGGCGCCCACGCCGCAGGTGTTCTACCTGGGCCTGATCGTGATCATCTGCGGCGTCGGCCTGCTCAAGCCCAATGTCAGCACCATCGTGGCGGATCTGTACCCGGAGGGCGGCGCCCGCCGCGATGCGGGCTTCAGCATCTTCTACGTGGGCATCAACCTCGGCGCGCTCATCGGCCCCATCGTCACGGCGTGGGCGCGGGCGCGTTTCGGCGAGCGCGGCGGCTTCGGCGCGGCCGGCCTGTTCATGGCCCTGGGCGTGCTGCAATTCCTCGCCACCCGGCATCACCTGGGGGATTCGGGCCGCCTGCCGCACGTGCGGTCCGGCGAGGACATGGCGGCGCAGCAGCGGCGCGGCTGGCGGCAGCTGCTGATCGGCGTCGCGGTGGTGGCGGTGATTCTCGCCTGCGTGGTGGCGGGCCTCATCCCGGTGAGCCCGGTAAGCCTGGCTCAAGCCACCAGCTACGTGATCCTCAGCATGGCCATCGGCTATTTCATTTATTACATCGGCTTCGCCGGCCTGAGCCGCGAGGACCGCCTGCGTGGCGTGGTGATGGTGGTGCTGTTCTTCGGCAGCGCGCTGTTCTGGTCGGGATACGAGCAGGCGGGTTCCTCGCTCAACCTGTTCGCCGAGCGCTACACCGACCGCGTCATCGGCATGCTCGGCGTGACCATCCCCACCGAATGGTTCCAGACCCTGAACCCCCTGTTCATCCTGCTGCTCGCGCCCGTGTTCGCGAGCCTGTGGGTGAACCTGGGACGGCGCCAGCTGGATCCGTCCGTGCCCGCCAAGTTTGCGCTCGGCGTGCTGTTGATGGGCGTGGGGTTCCTCATCATGGTGGCGGCCTCGCACCTGGTGGCGCAGGGCAACAAGGTATCGCCCAACTGGCTGGTGATGACCTACCTGCTGCACACCATGGGCGAGATGTGCCTGTCGCCGGTGGGCTTGTCATACTTCACCAAGCTCACCCCGAAGCGCTTCGCGGGCCAGATGATGGGCATCTTCTTCCTGTCGCTGTCGCTCGGCAATCTGTTCGCGGGCCTGATCGCCGGTGAGTTCGATGCCAGCAACCTGGCGGCGATGCCGGGCCAGTACCTGCACATCGTGTATTTTTCGGTGGGGCTGGGCGCGGTGCTGCTGGTGTTGAGCCGGCCGGTGAAGAAACTGATGGGACAGGTGGAGTAAGGTTCGACTCGAGTTCACTGCCATGACAGCAATAAGAAAGGCCCAACGATGCAACAGCCCGCGCCGCAACTGACCTTCAAGGCCATCACGCTGTCGGTGATCCTCACCGTCATCCTCGCCGCCGCCAATTGCTACGTCGGCCTGTTCGCCGGGCTCACCGTGGCAACGGCCATTCCCGCCGCGGTCATCGCCATGGCCGTGCTGCGGCTGTTCGGGCCGCCCAACATCCTCGAGAACAACATCGTCGCCACCGGCGCCTCGGCCGGCTCATCGATCGCCTCCGGCGCGATCTTCACGCTGCCGGCGCTGATCCTGCTGCATCACTGGCAACGCTTCGACTATTGGTGGACGGTGGCCATCGTGGGCCTGGGCGGCGTGCTCGGCGTGCTGTTCTCGGTGCCGCTGCGCCGCACCCTCATCATCGACCAGAAACTGCTGTTCCCCGAAGGCGTGGCGGCCGCCGAGGTGCTGAAGGTCAGCGCCAACCCCGGCGAAAGCGTCAAGGTGCTGGGTCTCGCCGCCCTGGCCGGCGGCATCTTCAAGTACGTGACCTCGGGCGCGCGCTGGATGCCGGAGTCGTTCACGCTCAAGGGCTTCATCGGCGAGCGCGGCATCGCCTTCTTCGGCTACGGCTTCTCGCCGGCACTGCTGGCAGTGGGCTACATCGTCGGCCTGAACGTCGCCATCCTGGTGGCGCTCGGTGGTTTCTTCTCCTGGTGGCTGGCGATTCCGCTCTACAACGTCTATTTCCACGACATGGACCCCACGCTCGCCACGAAGCTCGTCGGCCTCGGGCCCGAGGAAGCGGCGGTGGCGATCTGGCGCGCGCAGATCCGCTACATCGGCGTGGGCTGCATGCTCACCGGCGCGTTCTGGGCGCTGTGGAGCCTGCGCAAATCGCTGTGGCGCGCGGTGCGCTCCGGCCTGGCCGCGGGTTCGCAGGGGCAGGCGGTGGCGCACACCGAGCGCGACCTGCCCATGGCGGGCGTGCTGGTGGGCATCGCCGCGCTGGTGGTGCCCTTGTTCTTCTTGTACTACGCCGTGGTCGGCCAGCTCGGCGTGAGCCTGGCCATGGCGGTCATCATGATCATCGCGGGTTTCCTGTTTTCCTCGGTCAGCGGCTACATGGCGGGCCTGGTCGGTTCGTCCAACAATCCCGTCTCGGGCATCACCATCTGCACCATCCTGTTCGCCTCGCTGGTGCTGCTGTGGATGCTGGGCGCGGAGCAGGCGCGCATCGGCGCGGTGGCCGTGGTGCTGATCGGTGCGGTGGTGTGCAGCGCAGCCTCCGTGGCCGGGGACAATTTGCAGGACCTCAAAGCCGGCCAGCTCGTGGGCGCGACACCTTGGCGGCAGCAGGTGATGCTCGCCATTGGCTCACTCGCCGGCGCGGCGGTGATGGCGCCGGTGCTGAATGTGCTGCTGGATGCGTACGGCATCGGCGAGCCGGCGCATCCGGGCGTGAAGCCGCTCTCGGCACCGCAAGCCACCCTGGTGAAATCCGTGGCCGAGGGCATGTTCGGCGGCCAGCTGCCCACGAAGATGATCGCGCTCGGCGCCATCATCGGCGCGATCATCATCGGCATCGACCTGTACCTGAAGAGCCGCAAGTCGCGCTGGAGCGCGCCGGTCCTGGCCGTGGCCGTGGGCATCTACCTGCCGCTGGACGTGTCCACGCCCATCCTCGCCGGTGGCATCGTCGCCGAGCTGGTGGACGCCTGGCACCGGCGCCGTGGCACGCCGGAATCCGAGCTCGAGCAGCGCAAACAGAACGGCATGCTGTTCGCGGCGGGGCTGATCACCGGCGAGGCGCTGATCGGCATCCTGATCGCCATCGCCATCTCCGCCACCAAGAATGCGGATGTGCTCGCCATGAGCGAGATCCCGGGCGGTCAGTGGCTGGCCGCCGTGGTGCTGATCGGCATCTGCGTCCGCATGTTCCGCGCCGGCACGCCGCGGCGCGCATGACGGGGCCGGGACAAGTGAGGACGAGGCAGGATTTCTCGACCGCGGCGCCGTGACCGTCGCCGCTCCCCGCCGCTCGCCTCCCATGGATGCGACACGCGCGGCCGCGCGCCGCAAATCCCGGCTCACCGCCGCGCTCAGCGCCGTCTACCTGATCTGGGGGACGAGCTTCATGTTCAGCAAGATCGGCGTGTCGCACCTGCCCTCGACCCTGTTCAGCGCCCTGCGCTTCATCGTGGCGGGAGCGGGGCTCACCCTGCTCGCGCGCCTGTGGCGCAAGAATGCCTGGCCCAGGCTCGCGCGCGACTGGCGCGACATCGCGGTCACCGGATTTTTCATGGTGGTGCTGAGCAACGGCCTGTCGATCTGGGCGTTGCAGTACATCTCCAGCAGTGAATCCGCGCTGCTCGCCAGCACCATCGCGCTGTGGATTGCGTTGTTCGGCAGCTTCGGCCGCCGCGGCCATCCGCTCAATCGCATGGCCTGGAGCGGCGTGGTATTGGGTGTGCTCGGCACGGCGCTGACCTTGAGTCCGCGCTTGGGCCTGGGGCCGGGCGTCGCCGTGCCCTACCTCCTCACCCTGCTTTCCTCGCTCGCCTGGTCCATCGCCACCCTGTATTACCGCAATGCCGACACGGAAGTCGGGTCGCTGATGTTCGTCGGCCTGCAGCTGCTCACCGGCGGGCTCATGCAAATGGTCATCGCCACCGCGATGGGGCAATGGCAGCAGTGGAGCATGAGCGTGCCCGGATTGTTGGCGCTGTCGTACCTGGTGGTGTTCAGTTCGGGAATCGCCTACACCTCCTATGGCTGGCTGACGCGCAACACCTCCCCCGCCATCATCGGCACCTTCAGCTACGTCAATCCCGCCATCGCCACCCTGGTGGGTTGGTTGTTCCTGCACGAGAAGCTCCTGAGCGTGCAATTCATCGGCATGCTGGTGGTGTTGGTGGGCGTGGCGCTGGTGAGCTCCTCGGGCACGACGCCCCGCGATGACAAGAGCCTGGAGGAGCCCGCCTCGACCTGAGGGCGGCTCTCAAGGAGAGGACAGCGGCAGGTACACCGTGACGGTGGTGCCGCGCGGCTGGTCGCGGCGCACGCTCATGCCGCCGCCCAGCGCCGTCATGCGCTCGCGGATGCCCAACAAGCCCAGCGATCCGAGCTTCTTCAAGGATTGCGCTTCGATTCCCACGCCGTCATCGCTGATCTGCATGGTGACGCGCTGCGCATCGGCGCGCAGCAGGATGGCCACCGAGCGGGCGCTCGCGTGCTTGGCCACGTTGGTGAGGATTTCCTGCGCGGCGCGGAACAGCACCAGTCGCGTCGCCTCATCCAGCGGCGGGAAGCCCGGCGCTTCCGCGATGTCGATCTCCAGGCCCGCGCGCGCGCCGAAGTAATGCACGTGCTGTGACAACACGGCGGCGAGCCGGTTGTGCGCCAACCCTTCCGGGCGCAGGTCATTCGCGAGCTGGCGGATGGAATTCATGCAGGCCTGGATCGCGGCGGCGAGCTCGTCACAGGCGGGCGCGGCCTGCGGCACATGGCGCGTGTGCGTCATCAGGTGCTCCAGGCTCAGCTTGGCGGCGAACAAGTCCTGCGCGATGCCCTCGTGCAGCGACACCGCCACCGAACGGCGCAGGTCCTCGCGCACCGTCTCCAGGCTTTGCGCCAGCTCGCGCACGCGCTCGTAGGAATTGCGCAGCTCGGTGATGTCCACCGCCAGGATGTAGAGGCCGACGACGACATCGTCCTGGATGTCGGGGACGTACTGCACGTGGAAGTGGCGCGGCGCGCTCTCGCCCAGGCGCAGTGCGCGGTCATGCGATTGCCGGTAGCCGCTCAAGGCGGCCTCGATGAAGGATTCGATCTGCGCGAAGCGCTGCCCGCCGAACATCTCGCGCATGCTCATGTCCTGGACCTGCCCGGCCTCGAGCCCGAAATGCTCGAGGGCGGCGCGGTTGGCGAAACGCAGGGTGCGATCGCGCCGCCAGGAGGTGATGTGCGCCGGCACGTTGTGGAGGATGGCCTCGAAGTCCGCGCGCGCGCGCCGCACCTCCGCGGTCATGGCCAACGCCTCGGTGATGTCATCGAAGCTCAGCACCACGAAATCCGGCTTGCGCGCGGAGCCGAGAGTGACCGGCTGTGAATTCAGGCGGATCCAGCGGAGGGCGCCGCCCGGCAGGCGCACGCCCGCCACATGATTGCTGCCTGGCACCCCGGTGCGCAGCGTGATCATTCCCAATTGCTCCTGCCGCGGCAGGTCGGTGCCGTCCTCACGCACCAACCGCCAGCCGGGTTCGCGCAGGGCGGGGTCGAAGATCTGCTCGCGGCTCAAGCCGAGGATGCGCTCGGCGCTGCGATTAGCCTCGACCACCCTGCCGGCGGCGTCGTAGATGATGAGGCCCTCAGCCATGGCGGAGAACACGCCGCGCAGGCAGGCTTCGCTGGCCCGCAAGGCTTCCAGCCGTTCCGGATCCAGATCGAAATCAAACTTTGGAACGCTCACAGCGATTCATGTCCGCCGCAGCACCCGCACAGGGCCTGTTGCTGTCCGACTATAACGCGTGCCAAGCGCCGGCAGGGGCGGCTTGCGCCGGGGTCCTTCCTGCGGACGCGGGCGGCGGGAGCGGCGCCGCCGCCGGCCCGGCCGCAACGGGGTCAGTAAGCCGAGGCGCTGATCTGCACGGTGGCGTGGCGCCAGGCTTGCTCGAATTCGCCCTGCACCGCCTGCGCATCGGCGGCGCGGCCCTGCGCCCGCAGCGCCTGGCTCAGGCCCAGCAGCGCCCAACCGTCGCCTTTCTGGCGGAGCAGGGATTCGCGGTACGCGGCCTCGGCCTCGGCGGCGCGGCCGGCCTTCAGCAACTCGGCGCCCAGCACATGGCGAACGGGGAAGAACCAGCCCGCGGGCTCATCGTAGCCCAACGTATCTTCCAGGCCCGCGGCGGCGCGCAAGTCCGCGATGGCTTCATCCGTGCGCCCTTCGGCGGAGGCGATGCGCGCGGCGGCCACCTTGCGTGCGATCCCCAATGCGTTGCGCAACAAGACCTGGCCCGCCGGCATGTCGGCCGGCACCGTGGGCAGGAAGGCGTCCAGCTCGGCCAGGCGCGCCTTCGCTTGCGGCACCTGCCCGCCGGCGGCGTTGGCCACCGACGTAGCGTACAGCCACGCGCCGTACAGGCCCGGCAACGCGCGGTCGGGCGCTGCTTCCGCCAGCAGCGCGTCCCAATGTCCGAAGCGCACGTACGCGAAGTACAACTCGGCCACGTACCAATCCACGCCCGGCATGGTCTTGAGCAACTCATCCGAAATGCTGGCGCGGGATGCCTTCACCGCGTCGATGGTCTCCGCGTCGCGGCCCTCCGCCGCCGCGGAGAACGCCAGGAACTGGTAGTTGTGGCTGAAGTACATGGGGTAGTAATCCAACGGTCGGGTGGCGGCCAGGTAGCGGATGTCGGCGGCGACGCCCTTGCGGTTGGCCTCGGCCGAATCCTCGAAGCGCCCCACGCGGTGCAGGATGTGCGCCGGCATGTGCTCCAGGTGCCCGGCCGCCGGCGCCATGCCGCGCAGGCGTTCAGCCGCCGGCACGGCCAGTTCGGGATGGGGCGAGGCTTCCATGGTGTGCACGTAGAAATGCAGCGCGCCGACGTGCTGCGGGTCGCGCGCCAGCACGCCCTCGAGTGTCTTCACGATCTCGGGCGTTCCCGGCGTGGGGGTGCCGTCCAGCCCCCATAGTTTCCATGCATGCAGGTTCATCAACGACTCGGCGTACAGCGTCTGCACGTCCAGGTCCTGGGGAAACCGCTGCGCCACCTCACGCATCCGTCCCGAGAACGCGGTGAGCACGGGCATCACCGTGGTGGGATCGAGCGGCTCGGCATTCGGATAGCGCAGCGGCAGCGCGCCGATCAACGCCTTCTCCACCGCGCTGGCGTGTCGCGCCTGGCGCAGTGCGCGGCCGGTGGCATCGAAGGCGGTGCGCGCGCGCGGCGCGGCCAGCATCGGCATGTTGTAGTTGGGCCCCACGGTGTACGCCACGCCCCAGGCACACATGGCGCAGGTGGGATCGAGGGCGAGCGCACGCGCGAACGAGCGTGTGGCCTCGTCGTGATTGAAGGCGAACATCAACCGCATGCCCTGGTCGAAGAAGCGCTGCGCCTGCGCGGATCGCGTGGTGATACGGCGGTGAAAGGCACCCAGTCCTTCGTACAACTGCGCGCCATGCGCCCAGTCCTCGACGCTCTGTGGCAGCTGCCCGCCCATGTCCATCGGTGGCATGGCGGCGGCAGCGGGCGCCGTCGCGTCTGTGCCGGCGGCATGCGCGGCTAGGCCTGGCGGGATCATCAGGGCGGCGAATACCAGTATGCCGGGGCGCATCGTCGTTCTCCGTGAGAGGCGGGCCACGATAGTCTCGCGCACCATCGCCGCGCAAGCCGGCATTCCCTGCCGCACCGCAGCTTGCGCTAGACTCGGTGCGCATGCGCATGCCCGTTCCTGCCGATGAATACCTGAGCTACGAGGATCTGGCGCGCGATCACATCGAGGGAATCGACTACGCGATCCACGTGCGCCCCAAGGCCGGCGCGCGCATCGCCGTGGTGGCGCCGCACGGCGGGCGCATCGAGGGCGGCACCTCCGACATCGCCAGGCTGATCGCCGGCGAGAATCACGCGCTGTACCTGTTCGAAGGCATGCGCAGCGGCGGCGACAATTTCGAGCGCCTGCACCTGACCAGCCATTGTTTCGACGAGCCCCGCTGCCTGGACTTGATCTCCGCTTGCGAGACCGTGGTTGCGGTGCATGGCTATGCCGCGGCCGGCGCGGATGTACTGCTGGGCGGGCGCGATCATGCGCTCAAGCGCCGGCTGGCGCCCGCCTTGCATGTGCGGGGCCTGTCGGTTCGGCTCGAGGGCCACTCCTATCCGGGCCTGGATCCGCGCAACATCTGCAATCGCAGCCGCAGTGGCATGGGCGTGCAGATCGAACTCAGCGCGCCGTTGCGCCGCTCGCGCGCGTGGAGCGGGCTGGTGCAGGGCATTCAGTCGGTGCTGGCATCGCGCCCCGCGGTGGTTTGATCGATCACTGCCGTTCCACAGCGGCTGCAGCTGCCTTCCTGCAGGGCGTGTTGCCGTAAGCTTCCCACCAGCGCCGCGCCGCAATGCGGGCATTTCAGCCGTTGCAGAACGGGCCCCAGCCAGGTGTGCAGCAGCATGACGGCGCCGAACCAGGCGCCCGGCAGCAGGATCAGCAGCCCCACGGCCGCCTGCTTGTTCTCCGGCACGTAGGGACGCAGGTACTTGGTGTGCACCAGCAGGTACAGCAGCAGGAAAGGCGTATAGCCGCAGGCCGCGACGAGGGAGCGCTGCCGGTCATAGGCATGGCTGCGGCGCTTGAATTCCGCCTCCGCGATGGGCCAGCCCTGCGCACGGATGTCCATGGGCCGCGCTCAACCCCAGACGCTGTCGTCGGCCAGGTACTTCTCCAGCACGCGGGCGCGCGCGTCGAGCAACGGCGCCACCTCGACCGCGCGCGTGCTGCCCTCGACGTCGAAATCCGGATGCTGGTGCCCGTCCGCCAGGAAAGCCGCCGCCTCGCGCCAACGCGCGGCAATTTCTTCCACCGCCGCGCGCGGCGTGCGGTCCCCGGTGCAGGGCGCATAGTCCGTGGGGCAATCCCCGCACAACACCCACCAGCCGACATAGCCCGGCGATTCCACGCTCTCCGCCGCCCATACGGCCACGTGCGGATATATGTGCCAGGCGGGCACATCGTGCACGCCGGCGTGAGCAACCTCGTTGAGTTGTAGATATTCCACCGCCTCGCGGTGCAGTGCGGCGAACCATGCCTGCCGGTCGTGCACCGTGGCGGAATCGGTGGCGTGATGCCCTAGCAGCCTGATGCAAAACTGCTGCGAGCGATCAAAATGATGGACCAAGTCGACGAAAATGATTGGCGAGAAAGTCCGGAGTCGGCTGTTTTTAAGCCTTTTTCTCGCTCATCGGCCGCTCTGGTCGGACTCAAGCG
>JBGAGE010000001.1:0-1039370 GCA_044226865.1 Steroidobacteraceae bacterium
AAAGAGGGCGGGATTCGAGGTCGCGGGCACGCTACCACCGCGTGCGCGCGTGGCCCGACCCAGCGCGCGGCAGGAGGAGCCAGCCGTGCTCGGCGAGTCGCGCGAGGAACGCGCGAGTCTGGACACGCTGCGCGCGCGGCGGTGATCCGCTTCCTGGGCAATCCCGCCCAAGAAGGAGAGATTCATGACCACTCAATCAATTTCCGCGCAATTCCGATTCATCCCGGCGAAAGACCTGCAGGTCTCACCGTTGAACGTCCGCAAGACCGGCACCGAGGCCGGCATCGAGCAGCTGGCGCAATTGATCCTCGCCGAAGGCGTGCTGCAAAACCTCAATGTGCACGCCTTGAAAGACGACGACCGGGCGCCGTTCGGCGTCGTCGCCGGTGGCCGCCGGCTTCGGGCCCTGCAGCAATTGATCCGTGCAAAGAAGCTCAAAGCGGATCATCCCGTGCCCTGCATGATCGTCACGCGGGATCGTGCGCAGCAGATCAGCCTGAGCGAGAACTCCGGGCGCGAGCCCATGCACCCGGCCGATGAGTTCGAGGCATTCCGGCAGCTCATCGATGCCGGCGCCTCGATCGAAGACGTCGCGGCGCGCTTTGGGGTAAGCCCCCTCGTTGTCCAGCGGCGTCTGAAGCTCGCCAACGTTGCGCCATCGCTGATCAAGGCCTATCGGGAGGGATCGCTGACCTTGGAGCACTTGATGGCATTCGCCCTCTGCGAGGATCACGCGCGCCAGGTCGAGGTATGGGAGGGTTTGAAGCCCTACGAGCGCACCGCGGAGCGCATCCGCGAGCGGCTGACCCAGGACGAAATCATGCTCACCGATCCGCTGGCCCGCTATGTGGGCCTGGTTGCCTACCAGAAGGCCGGCGGGGTCGTTCGGCGGGATCTGTTCAGTGAGGACGATGAGGCCTACCTCGATGCGGCACTGGTGCGGCAACTGGCAAGCACGAAGCTCGAGAAGCAGGCCGCGAAGCTCCGCGCCGAAGGCCTTCCCTGGGTCGAGGTGCATCCGACCCTCGAATACGCCGTTCGCTCCCAGTTCGGGCGCGTCAGCACGACGCGGCGCGCACCGACGGCGGAGGAAGAGGCGGCGATCAACGATCTGGAGTCCAAGATCGACGCCTTGCAGGAGGCTCAGGATGAGGCCTCGAACGAGGAGGACGCTGAGCGGGAGAAGGCTTGGTGCGCGGCGTGCGACGAATTGGATGAGCTGCGCGAGAAGCTCCACGTACCCGATCCCGAGCAGCAGGCGCTCGCCGGCGCGATCGTCTCCGTCGGACGGGATGGCCGGATCGAGATCGTGCGGGATCTGCTGAAGTCCGAGGACGCGGCGCGCTTTGCGCGTGCCGGACGGCCGCGGAAAGCCGATGAATCTGCGTCCGACACGAAGGGTCACTCCGCCGCGCTTCTGCGCCGGCTCACCGCACATCGGACGCTGGCGCTGCAGGCGGAACTCGCGATCCAGCCGTCGATTGCGTTGATCGCGCTGACGCATCGCATGTTGCTGTGGAACTTCTATCCCTACGAGTTCCTGAAAGAGCCGGTGAAGCTCCAGAAACCTACGTTGATGGTCGCCCAGCATGAGGTGGACTTGGAGGGCTCAGCCGCGCAGCAGGCGCTGAAAGCGCGCCGAGAGGCGATCCAGAGCACCTTGCCCAAGCAGGCCAGTGACCTGTTGTCCTGGCTGGCCGCGAGACCTGCCGCAGAGGTTCAAGAGCTTCTGGCGTACTGCGTGGCGACCACCGTCGATGGCGTCCAGGCCGAAGAGCGGGAGAGTGATTTGGATCCCCTGGCACGCCTGGCGCAGCTCGACATGCGCCGCTGGTGGCAGCCGACGGCGGCGAGCTACTTCGGGAGCATCCCCAAAGCGCGGATCCTCGAGATCGTAGCCACCGTGATTTCTCCGGAGGTAGCGGCGCCGCTTGGAAAGCTCACCAAGGGGTTGCTCGCCCAGGAGGCCGAGAAGCTCTTGAAGGACTCGGGCTGGTTGCCCGAGGTCCTGCGCACGCCGTCCTAAAAGGGCGTTGGGGGAGTTCCGGTGCGGGCATCGGCTCGCATCGGGCTCCCCTTTTTCTGTTCGAGGCGATGGAGATCCCGGCAGAAGAGGGCGGGATTGCTGTCCGCGGGCACCTTACCACCCCGTGCTCAGGCGTCCAGACCCTGCGCGCGGCAGGAGGAGCCTGCCGTGCTCGGCGAGTCGCGCGGGAGGAACCCGCACGAGTCTGGACCCCCTGCGCGCGCGATGGTGCCTCGCTCCTGGGCAATCCCGCCCGAGAGATGAAATGAGGAGAATCACATGAACAATCTTCAGACGTTGATGGACGAGTCCAGTGGTCGTGGCAATGCCTTTGCGCGCACCCTGGTGGGAGAGGACTTGCAGCGGAGCACGCCGGCGGCGCTGTCGGGGGAGGCGGATCCACGCACCAGTCCGAGCTATAAGTTCCTATCCACCGAGCGGATCATCGAGGCTCTGCGGTCGGTGGGGTTCTTGCCGGTCCAGGCCTCCCAGGTGAGGAGCCGTCGCATGAGTCCTCGCTTTGCGCCCCACGTGATCCGGTTCCGGCGGCGCTACGAGACGGTTCAGCTGAGGGATTCCATTCCGGAGATCCTCTGCTTGAACTCTCACAATGGACGGACAGCGTTGCAGTTTCGGTTGGCCTTGTACCGTCCCATCTGCACTAACGGATTGATCGTCTGCAGTGAGGCCTTGCCAGTGTGGAGGGTGCCACATCGGGGGGATGTGTTCGACCAGGCCATTGCGGCGGTGGTCCAGCAGGCCGAGCAGTTCTCAGAGATCGGGCGTTGGGTGGAGCGCATGGAGCAGACACGGTTGGACAGTGATCAGCGGCTCTCCTTTGCCTCTCGTGCCTTGTTGCTTCGATACCCTTCTGGTCAGCATGCAGGGATGCAGGCTGGCCAGCTGTTGGAGGCTCGTCGGTCTGAGGATGCAGGGGATGATGTATGGCGGGTTTACAACACCATCCAGGAGAACGTGATCCAGGGTGATCAGGTGAGGCAGTCGGCTTCAGGTCGGCAGCTTCGGTCTCGTCCCATCCGGGCCATTGCCAGAGACGTGGAGATCAACACGGGTTTGTGGCAGATTGCGGTTGGACTCGTCAGCTAACCTGGTAGGTCATCGAGGGGAGAGGTGCTTTGGTGCCTCTTCCCTTTTTTATGGCCGGAGTGGGGAGGGGGAGGAGGTCGAGGGGAGCGGCCGGTGGAGTGTCAGGTGCAGAGTTTGGCCGCTATCTCAGGTCATTTGCCGGATAGCTGACGAGCAGCGGCTTGCTTCAAAGTACATCCCATGAAGGACAACACACATCTCATGGCCTGGGTCACGCGCGAGACGAAAGAGCGCTTTACGCTCCTGGCGCGCAACCGAGAGCTCTCAGAATCCGCGCTCCTGAAACAACTGATCGAGGTCGCGCTCGCCGGCGCGGGGATCCACGAGGCGAAGCCCCTAGACATCTTGGCGCCCGTATCGGCAAAGGAGCGCATGTCCGTCACCTTGCGAATCGACGACGTTCAGCTGTTGCGAGAGCGCGCCAGGGCGAGGGGCGTGCCCACCAGCCGCTATGTATCGCTCCTGGTCCGCTCTCATCTTCGGGCTGTGGCGCCATTGCCCACGGCGGAGTTCGAGGCGCTCCGGCGCAGCATCGCCGAGGTCGGCGCGATCAGTCGGAACTTGAACCAAATCGCGCGGGCGGTGAACCAAGGGTTGATTCCCAACGGACCTACCCGGGCGGAGATCCATACGCTGTTGCGTGGATTGAACAACCTCAAGGATCAGATCAAAGCGGTACTCGCGGCCAATCTGAACAGCTGGAGGGACGGACATGAAAAAGCGGTCGGTTGATCTGAGGGGCGGCAGGGCACCGCTCCTCGATATCGTCTCCTATGGTCGTCGTGGCGGGTCGGGGCGCTTCACCAAGGAGCAGCTGGAATTGATCGCGCGAACGGTGAGCCGGGCGACTGAGGTCATGGTTAAGGTGTCAGGTGGCGCCCGGAGCCTTAGTGGGGCGGCGGCTCACTTTAAATACATCAGTCGGCAGGCGTCGCTTGATCTCGAGACTGACGAGGGCGGCGCCATCCGCGACAAGGATGGGCTGAAGGGGCTGATTCGGGACTGGGATCTGGACATTGAGGTGATCACCCCATCAGCAAGGGGCATCAAGAAGCCGGCGAAGGGTCCGAAACTTGTGCACAACTTGATCTTCTCGATGCCGGCGGGGACGCCGGCGGACAAGGTGCTCAAAGCCGTCAAGAAGCTTGCGCAGGAGGAATGGGCATTGAAGCATCGATATGCGATGGTGCTGCACACCGATGAGCCGCATCCCCATGTTCACGTTGTCCTGAAAGCGCGTAGCGAGCAGGGGGCCCGTCTAAATATACGGAAAGCTACGCTTCGACAATGGAGGCAACAGTTTGCAACGAATCTGCGCGCGTTGGGATTGGACGCTAACGCTACTGCGCGTTCGGTCCGAGGTCAATCTCGATCTGGCATTCCTGACGGAACTTATCGTCTGATGGAACGTAGGGCGGTCGTCCTGTCGGCCAGTCGGGCTGGCCATTCCGCCCGGATCGCCGTGGATACAAGACGCAAGACCGCGGAAGAGGGTTGGAAAGTCTTAGCAACGAGATTGGTCGACGAAGGGCACGGTGATCTAGCGACAAAGGCTCGTCAATTCGCGAAATATCTGAGTCCAATGCGCAAAGACTGGATGCAAACCACGGAACTTCATTCCAGCAGGGGCGATCATGTGCGAACGCAAGTTCGTGCGCGGGTACCGGAGCCTTATAGTCGGTAGGGCGCCCCAAACGCCGTACGCGAAGTACAAGATGGGAAGAGGCGCGATCAGCGTCTAGAATTCACTCTCCGTCAGCTAGTCTCCTGGCGATCGCGCGTGAATATCTGACTAAACTTACCTATCCTACCGCTTCGTGAATTTGATCGGCGAGTGATTTGTTGCTTGCCGCCTCGGGAGAAGTAATCATCGCAAAAACGCATTGCCCTCCCGAAGCCAAGGCCCAAACCAGGCCGATGTCGCGCTTCTCTCGAGAATCATCATTGGAGAGTAAGTGCGCTCCCTTATATTCGATCACCAACAAGCGACCGTCATTCAGTTCTGCAACGAAGTCTGGATAGAATCTATCTGTGGAAGTAGGTAGCCAAAACGAGGTGGCCGGTTGCCGCTCTAGATTGCGGATCCATTGCTTTACATCGGGGGACTGGTCAAGTGCGATCGCGCACCGCGTCTCTTCGCTGTCGTTGTCGTCCTGAAGGTCACCGGGGGGGCCGTAGAAATGCTTTGTGAACGTGTAGCGACCGTTGTAACGCGTTTTCGCGGGGTAGTTGCTCTCTGGAAATCTAAACTCGAATCTGGCATCGATTCGGGGCCTTTTTGCTTCTTCAGCAAAGCCGAGAGCGCTTTGAAATGTCTCGCGCTGGGCAGTCGCTTGTAGCGCTGAAAGTTTTGCAGCGAAAGCGTCAGACACGTAGTTGATATGGCGGGCCAACCACGTAAGTGACTTTCCCCGTCGAATTAGATCGTCAATCGCGCGGCCCAGCCACGCAATCACGTCTGCTTGCAGCAGGTCGATTCGATGCAGCTTTCGGTCTAGTGTGCGGATGATGTCCTCGCGGCGGATTCCTTCGGTTGCCCGGTCCAAGTTCAATTGAGCCTCCGACTGTTCCAGTCCAATTCGAACACGATCCCCGTCGACGTCAATGAGGTAGGCTGCTGCGTCCGGTCGGTCCGGGAGGTCGGAAATGGAGGCATCCCGTCCTGCCAAAGAGAAGTTAGTAAGATCAAGGAGGATTGCAGGATCAAAAAGCACAATTTCGCCCTGAACAAGCAACGAAAGTTGCGGAACGGCGCGAAAGTGAGCGCCTCGGTCCCGGGGTGACGCCGCCAATAGGGCGCGTGTACGATGGTGAACAAGTTTACGCCGCAATTCGTCTTGCTCGCGCTTAGGAGTCGCGGATATAGCTTGGTCAATCGCGGCCTGGGACAAGATGCCAGTAATTGTTGCCGTGTAGGCATCTCCTGTACGCTCAAGATGCACGGCGCCGCCTCCAGCAGCGAGCAACTGATCTGCCGCAGCGGCCGGCATCACCACCGTTGATTGAACTTGATTAGGTGGTGGAGGAATCCGGCCTGAGTCGGAGAAAAGATCCGCTGATTGCGGTACTACCGCTGACGCTGCTTCGAAATCTTCAAATCCCATGCCTACGAGCAGGTCAACCAGCTTGTCGGCCGTATCCAGAGTGGCCTGCTCTGATACGTGGGCGTACGCGCGATTCAGATGTTCACTGTTGCACCGTGTTGCATAAGGGAGACGCAATACGCGTCCCAATAGTTGTTCCAAGTCTTTGGTTGATCGGATTCGTTGAACCGTCGAGAAGACGTAAGCGAAGGAGCAATCCCACCCCTCCTTCAGCGCTTCAACAGTTATGACAAAATCGATTGGGCAAGACCGGTCGAAGAGATTGATGCCGCTTAGTCCGCGTTGATCACCAGTTGCGACGGCTATTCGGCGATCTTCGATGTGACGATCTTCGATTAAGTGCTTCATAAGCACATCGACAGGTACTTCCCCGTTCGACGGGTCAGCCTGGAAAAGAATGATTGGGCGAATATATTCTGATTCTCCTTCGCACTCCTTTAGTAGCCTGTCCCTGGTGAGAATTGCGTCCTGGACAGCTTCTTGCCAATTCGGATGTCCCTTGAGCACGATCGGTAACTTGATCATGTTTTCCGCTTTGAGCTCTTGGGCGGAAACTGTGTAGAGGACGTTTTGCTCTGTCGCAGGCGTTGCTGTCCATTCAATAATGCAAGCCGGACGAATTCTCGCAAGGGCTTCGGAGGATAGCGTCGTGTTCGCGTTGTGAGCCTCATCGACTATGACTATCGGGCGGTAGAATGCAAGGAGATTGGCGAAGCTATATTTGACTCGACCTATGTCTCTAGTCTGGAGGTAAGGCTGCTCGTCTAGGTCCGCCTGGGTTACCCGCTCAAAATACGGTACTTCGCTTGGCATGCGAACGAAGTGTGGTTCAAAAGCCTCCTTGTACGAATAGACCTTTCGGCTTGCTGTGTTGCCGACACGCAGAGTCTGAAGGGTGGCGACAATGACGATGGCCCTTCCCGTAAAATCCTCTGCGCGAAGTTGTTCGCAATCCTCAATATCGATCACGCAGAGTCGATCAGCCGGGAAGTGCTGCTCGAGTGCTTCCCGATAAGGGTGGCCCGTTTGTTGAAGCGCCTCGAGTGTCTGCACTCTTATTGTGTTACTTGGAACCAGCCACAACGCAATAGGGGAATTGGTCCCGACGTACAAGCGCGCAGCACGTTCTATCGCATGGGCGGCCAACAGCGTCTTGCCTCCCCCTGTGGGAATACGAATACAGGCAATCGGAACTTCGGGTTGTTCGGCGCAGAATCGGCGATAGAGCGAACGAGGCGCCGAATCGCCCAATACTTCGGTACGGGCAGCACTAAATGCCGCGGCTGTCTTCAATTCGTCTCGCGTACCGCGTGCCCTAACGAAGAAGGCTTCGAGTGCCCCCAAAGCGTTGATCTGATAGCTCTTAAGTGTTAGTGGCATGATCAGCGGATCCCTATGTCGTATGGTATCTGCTTGAACGTGATTCCCAGTTCCTTTAATCGGGTGGGGGCAAGTCGGCAGGCTTGGCCATAGACTATAGTTTCTCGGCGATCGGACGGAAGTTCACTCTTGACGCCGATCCAAACGCTTTGCGTCAAAATATTCCCTGCGTCAGGTCGAATGTTACCCAGCAGTCCGTTGTAAAGGAGCACGTAAGCGATACCATTGTGTGACCCCAAGTAGGGGGTGCTTATTTGGCCGATGTCGTGAGGCCGCTTGGTCTCGGAGAACCATATATAGGCTGCAAGATCTCGAACTTTGATATTGGCGTTCAGGGATCCGTCTTCGAAGAAGGCTTTGACGCCTAACTTTGCGAAGCGAAAGCCACCGCCGCCCTTCCAGTCGACGGCTTTAGATATTCCGCCTTGTTCGCCTTCGATCACCTTATTCAATCGAGGGACGCAATGCGTAAGGGCGTGTTCACCCATTTCTATTCCAATCCATCGCCTGCCCATTTTGTGAGCCACGGCGGCGGTTGTTCCTGATCCGAGATACGAATCCAGCACGATGTCGTTGGGATTGCTTGCAATATCGATTATCCGCTGGAGGAGTCGTTCCGGCTTCGGAGTGGCAAACGGGCTATTGGGAAACAGAGCTAAAACCTCACGTTTCGCATCTTGAGTATGCCCAACTTCCTCGTGAGACCAGAACGTCTGAGGTACCAAACCTTGCTTTACTTCAGAAAGGAATCGCTTGATTGCAGGAACATTGTTGCCATCCTTCCCCCACCAAATTCGACGGTCCCGGTCCATCTCGCGGAGCTTCTCTCTTGATACGCGCCAGTACATGCCGCCGGGTGGGCCTTCAATAACTCGGCCTGATGGGCAGGTAATGCTATAGATGCCCAAGCTGTATGGATTGCGTGCTGATAAGTCGCCAGGCTTCCATCGACCTCGTGGATCATTGTCAGGATTTTTGTATGCCTTATCTTGCTTCTCGGTTCGTGGCATTGCCTTTGGTGTCCAGGTGGCGGCATGTTTTGCATATACCAGGACATAGTCGTGATCCTCGGAAAAATGACGAGCACTTGACTTGGGAGAGTAATTCTTGCGCCATATAATTGAATTCACAAAATTGCGGCGACCAAAAACCTCGTCGGCGATCGCCTTCAAGTAATGAGCTTCATTGTCGTCTATCGTGATAAACAGGCTGCCCTCTTCCGACAGTAACTCCCGTAGGAGTTCCAAACGCGGGTACATCATCGACAGCCATTGACTGTGTTCGAGATTGTCGTCGTAGTGCTCAAACGCGCTCTTCGTGTTGTAAGGGGGGTCAATGAAAATGCACTTCACGCGTCCTGCGTAGATTGGCAGTAGAGACCTGAGCGCTTCGAGATTGTCGCCTTGAATTAGGAGATTTTCGGAGGCCGGATCGCCAATTGTTTCAACTGGCTCGATGATTCGGTAGGGTACTCGTTGTGCGGCGGTTCGGGCGGCGGCGTCGCCAAGCCAGGATAGCGTGGGCATCTAAGTTGAACCTAAGAATTCAAAATTGTTGAGCGTCGGCCGAACGCTAGCGAGTAAAAAGTTGGCCACTACTCGGGCTCCTTCCATCTGTAACGCACCTTGAGGTGAGAGAATCGATTCCAATCGAGCAGGTTCTCATTCTGCAGGCGCCCAACGACGATGCCCGGATGGATGCCTAGCTTCGCGGCAAACTGCCTAATGGCTATTTCTGTGTGCGGCGTTGAGCGAAAATACTCCCAGTCGTGCGCCGGTATCAATTTGTCTGCCGCAAAGCGGTTGGCCTCGTTCTCCTCTTGATTGGAGATTTCCCCGTCCTCCAGAAACATCATCTTCTTTCCATGAAGATAGATGTGCCCGCACTCATGGAAGAAAGTAAACCAAAGACTGTCGTTCCTCATATACCGGAAGCTCAGTTGAATGAGAGCCTTCTTGGACGTCAGCCATCGAACGGCGCCACTAATTGGGCATCCCATTGGTGCCCTGACAAAGACAACTGCGACGCCGCACTGCGAAAACTGCCTCTCCAACTGTGGTACAAAAACCTTTGGGTCGTGTTGACATGTTAAAGCCCTTACTGCATCAACCGCGACCATAAACTCTGCGCGGTCAAAACTTTTACAGACAATCTTCGCCGCCTCAAGCTCTCCTTGACGTAGCCAGGCCGCAATCGCGCCTTGTGCAGCATTTGTCGACTTGGACATTCGGTACGCAGCCAAAGCAGACGTCCTATCTACGTACTGTGTACGCCATGCCTCCACCGATACAACACCGAAGTATTGAAGGCAGGCGGAAACAACCTCTGCCTTTGTCGAGCATTCAGGTAGCCAACCAAACCTTCGCATATCCTTGACTGGAAGTTCTTTAAGCCACGGTATCTGTGACTCAAGCTGGCCTCGAGCCTGTTCCCTTGCCAACTGCTCTTGATATCTTGCGTCGCGTGCAAGCCAGAAATCAGCGGGTACATCAAGTGCGCGCTCAAGCGCAAGCGCAGTGACGGGCGAGATTGAAGCCTTGCCGCCTACTAGCTCATTGATAAATTTTGGCGTGACCTCCATTCTGGCGGCCAGTTCTGTTTGCCTGATGCCCCGTTCCTCCAGGATATCCGCTAACGTTGATCCAGGCGGTGTTACCGTTATTGGCCGATATTGATTGGTTTGCATTTCAGTCATGGTAGTCACCGATATAAACCACTCTAATGGCGGTTACTTTCGACAGATCCGAGTAGCCGTCCGTTCGGGTCGGCGATGAGTAATCGGCTGGCTCAAGAACTAAGCGGCAACCGTCATGTAAGCTGATTGCGTATTGGCCTGACCGGTCACCCGTAAGGCCGTGGAATCGGCCTGGCAGATTGTATGCATAGTCTAGGCACGGGGCCGCAGCCAAGTCGTCTAGCCGACTGCGAAGCTTGCGCGCCGATGGAGCGCCAACGGTGCGCTTGGCGAGCTTGTCGTCATGGCACATCTCCTCCAGCTTTTTTGACGCGAACAGTATATCCAAGGTCCGCTCGAGAGTCTATAATTAATTAACCGGATTGGTTAATCCGATCGGACTTTATCACCCGAGGTGCCGACTTGCCACCAATATTGGCGAACTCGTTCGGCGGGTAAATGGGCTAAGTGCTTTAAGGAGTTAGAAATCATGAGTGACAGGCGAATCTACGTTGAGCGTCGGTCGGAGGGCGACTATGCGGTTCGAAAGCCTTCGTCTGCGAGGGCAAGCGATGTGCAACCAACGCAGGCGAAGGCAATTGAGCGCGCGAGGGAAATTGCGCCTCAAGCGGCAATCCATGTCGAGAGGGTTCGGTATACCGCGGGAGGAAAGCCCGACAAGTGGCGGAAGCCTTAGGGGGCGTCGTCGGCGCAGGGCTCTGACGGTGATTTGGGAGTCGGCGAACAGTGCGCGTATGCGTATCGCTGCGTAGCTATTGTTGGGAGCCAAGTGCGGGGAGGTGCAAGCGCATGAGCAAGAAATCGGCGGAAATGGATCTGCTGGTCTGCAACGCGTTGGATTTCTTACATCACGCTGTAGTACAGATTGAATCTGATCCCAAATATTCAATCATCAATTTCTACACTGCTGTTGAACTCTTCTTGAAGGCTCGACTACTTCATGAACATTGGTCTCTTGTGGTCAACAAGGATCCCGACAGGACACAATTCGAAGAGGGCGACTTCGTATCAGTAAGCTTTGAGGAAGCTATATCTAGGCTGAAAAGGGTGGTTGGAAGTCCAGTTCCAGACGACACGAAGAAGATCTTCAATGTCATAAGAAAGCATCGCAACCGTGCGGTGCATTTGTATAGCCCGAAGGAGGAAAATACGCCTGACGGCATTCGAGAAATTGTGAGCGAGCAACTGCGGGCTTGGTACGGGTTGAATCATTTGCTCACAGTGCATTGGGGCGCCGTCTTTACTGGGTATCACGACCAGTTAGCTTCAATTGAAAGGCAGCTACACAGGCATCGCGATTATTTGAAGGCGAAGTACGATGACTTAAGGCAATCTATTTGCAAACAAAGAGAAAATGGCGTTGTCTTTGAAGAGTGTGGATCTTGTCAGTTCGAAGCGTCCCAAATTTCCTTAGTGTTTGCCGGCCTTCATGAATCGGCATGTTTGGTATGTCGAAATCGATTCAATTGGCTGATTTTGGAATGCCCTAATTGCGGTAATGAAGGACGCCTTGAGGAGGGCGGCATCTTCCGGTGTCGTCACTGCCTTGCAGAGACAAACGAGGATGTGATCGTTGCTATTCTTAACGAGGAAGGGGCTACAAGCAAAGATGAGGTGGACGCAAGAACTCCAGCAAACTGCTCTGACTGTAGCGGGTACCAGACGGTTATCCAGTATTCGGAAAGATATCTTTGCGTGAATTGTTTCTCGCTGTCTGAAGATGTTGAGCAGTGTGGATGGTGTAGTGAGTTCAATAATGGAGACATGGACGGCTCATCTTGGTCGGGTTGTAGCGTTTGCGATGGACGAGCTGGATGGGAGAGAGATTCCGACGACTAGTCAATTGCTCTGAAGTTGCCGCAGACAGTGGGTGGCTCCAGTTCCGAAAAGGCAATTCTAAGAGCCAATGCCGGCCATGTACTGGATTCAAAATTGAAGTGTTTCTGAGTGCGGAAATCTGAGCGAAATATCAACATATGCCTGAAACTCCCAGCGATTCGACGATTCTCGATGTAAATCCAGTGCCACCGGCTCCAAAGCTGCTAGCTGGATCGTTTCCGCCGATTTTTGTTCCGCTCGCCGGCACACAAATTACAAGTTCCACGACACAAAATACTTACACGTTTGGCGAAAAGATTGGCGAGGGTTTTTTTAGCGATGTGTATTCGTGCCGCGATGTGTGGGACAACGATCTTGCAGTTAAGGTGCTTAAGCCTTTGCTGCCGTTAGATTCGTTGCGAGAAGCTTGCGTTCGTGAATTTCAAACGTTGCTGACGGTGAGACACCCTCATGTGACACATATCTATGATGCGTTTGAGTTTAACTCGGCGTTCTTTATCGTCACTGAGCGATGTCTGGGCTCGATTGAGAGTTTGTTTCAGATGCAGAGACTCGATGGAATGACTTGGCTGATGCCGATCGCAAGGTGTCTACTTCAGGCAGTCCATTCGCTACACACCATGGGGATTGTGCATCAGGACATTCATCCCGGTAATGTAATGTCTGCGATACACAAGGACGAATTGCTGAAAAGTGCAGACGGTACTTGGCACTTCAAACTTTGTGATCTCGGTGTCGCCCGCCTTCATACAGAATTGGCAGCAACTGAGCTTCGAAAGGTCTCAATAATGCCTCCGGAGTTGCTCGACACCGGTCAATTCGGGCCTATAGATCATCGCATCGATATCTATCATTGCGGCTTGCTATTGCTTCAGCTCGCAATGTCGAAGAGACTTGAATTTACTGCAGTGGAAATATTGTCCGGTAAGCCGAGAGAGTTGGCTCTTAAACTTCCGGCGCCGTACTCTCTGGCTTTGGAGAAGGCGCTTCGACGCCGAGTTCAATATCGAACCGCTAGTGCGTTGGAACTTTGGAGAGATTTGCGAAGTGCGGTGTTGGATGGGACTTAGATCGCGATTCTTTGTTGCTAACGCGCGTTTCGATTGCAAGCGAGAGGAAGGGAAGCTTCATTTCACCGCGTGTCGACGTCCCCCTATTTAGAGTCGCGTTTCGATCTAGAGTCTAAGGGCGCGTGAGGTCGGTCCCTTTTTCGTAGCACTCAGAGCAAGAGTTTCGGTGCCTTAGCCGATGACAGGGTAGGTCTGGTAATTTCTAATTGAACCAGAACCCACACGGGATCCGCGCTGCCGATCCCGCGGAATCAGTAGGGGTGCAGCGGGGGACTCGAATCCTGATGCACAAGGCCTGGTGTGGGTACGAGTGTGGGTATATTAAAGTCGACAGCGAATGAATCCGCTCATTTATAGCGCTCAAAGGCACGAATTCGAATCCCTCAGCCGGCAAAAATCCCCTCTTGTTTCCCTTCAGCGCTTCGCGTCCTGGATGGCGCGAGTCCGCGCGGGCGACCCCTCCAGCCCCGCGCTCAGCAGTGATGCCGTGCCGCCGGGTGGCCGCATCTCGAAAACCGAATCCACACAGCAATACTCGTAATAGCCGAGCCTTGCCAACGGCCGGAGCCTTGCGATATCGATGCGGCCATTCTTGAGCGCGTGGTCCGCAATATGGATGCCGATCACGCGGCCGAAGACCACGTCCACCGTGCCCATCGGGCTGTCCCCGGGCAGGCTCAGCGCTTGCAACAAACGGCATTCGAATTGGATGGGCGACTGCGCCACCCGAGGAGGCTTGACCCGGGTCGATGCAACCTTGGTCAATTTGGCGCGCTCGAATTCATCGACACCCGGGTCGAATTCCTCGGAGGTGATGTTGACGGCCTCGCGCAGGTCGTAGGTGGCCATGTTCCAGACGAACTCGCCGCTCGCCAGCGCATTCACGACGGTGTCCTTGGATCCTCCGGCGCCACGCTGATTGGCCGAGAACATCACCGTGGGAGGATCGAAGGTGATGTTCTGGAATTGGCTGTAGGGCGCGAGATTGTCGACACCGGTAGGGCTTTGGGTCGATATCCACCCGATCGGACGCGGGACGACGCAGGACTTGAACGGGTCGAAGGGCAGGTTGGAGGGGGTCTTGCCGGGTTCGTAGTACACGTGGATCTCGTCAGCGCATCAGCTTCCGGCCACGATCTTACCACCCGGGAAGGTGGCGTCGATTTTCTGGTAACGGGTAACCTTGCGCGCGCCTACATCGACGCGCGCATATGGGATTGCTCGACGGATTCCTGACGGCCGATCTCGATCAGCACCTTGCGGATCTCCTGCCGCTCGGAAAAGCTCGCGTCCCACCACAAATCATGGCACTGCGCATGCAGCCGGATGACGTTCTTCAAGAGCAATGCCTCGGCGATCCCGGAAATGGACCGGCGCATTTGCGATTTCGACCCGCAGATCGGGCATCTGACCATTAACAGCATCGTGGATTCCCCCGGTCGTACAGGAACGTGTCCTCGCCCGTTTGGTTGACATGGGGGACATGCTAATCGGTGAGGCTGCGTTTTCAACGTGTCGGCCATCGCCAACACGCTGTCGCTCAATGCCAACACGGCTGATACAGTGTCCTCGATGCTGATGTCGGTACTCACCTTCGCTGCCGCTTTCGCCGCAAGCCTGTTTGCGGGCGCCGCCCTTTACATCAATCTCGCCGAACATCCCGCCCGGTTGTGCTTGGACACGAAGGCAGCTGCGATCCAGTGGGCTCCCAGCTATAAACGCGCCACGTGGTTGCAAGCGCCATTGGCGGTTCTCAGTGCGGTCTGTGGCGTTGCGGCATGGTGGCTCGGCGCCGGCGGGGAGTGGTTGTTGGCTGCCGTGCTCGTGGGGGCGGTCGTGCCATTCACCTTCATCGTCATCATGCCCACCAATCACAAGCTGCTGGAGGCGGGGCGTGATCTGGCCAGTGGAGAGACCCGTGAATTGCTGAAGCAATGGGGGCGGCTGCACGCGGTGCGAACGCTGCTCAGCCTCCTGGGCGCCGCGATCTATCTTTGGCAGCTGGCTTCGTGATAGGTGAGTCGGCTCTCAAGCCCGCGACAACTTGAGCTCCCGAAACCAGCGATTGCTTGCGGGCGACAGCAGCATCAGGCTCGTGGCCGCCAGGATGCAGGAATTGACGATCACCAGCACCAGGCGAATGGTCGGAATCTTCATCATCAGGCCTCGATAGGCTGGAAACAGCCAGCCCATGATCCCCAGTGCGGTCAAAACAATGACGACCACGCGAGCCCAATGGCGGCCGTCATGAATCTTGTAGGCGAGCAGAGACCAGATGAGCGCGCTGACGCAGGCTCCCATGATCATGAACCCCTGTGGCAGAACATTGTTGGCCGGCGGCGGACTCAACATCGCGCGTGTGAATGCGATGACGATCGAGGCGATGATCAGGAATCTTGCGACATCAACGTCTCTAGGCCGCGATTCATCGGGTGACGGCACGGCGGGGTCTGCGGTTCGCGCCTCGGGCGGGGCATAGGGATTGGGTTGATCAGCCATCGGATAACCTTAATCGCTGCGGCGGATCGGCGTGCTGAACGAGGTGAATTTCATGTGTGCTCCCTGGATAATGCATCCGACATGCTGCCGGGCAGTGTATCCGCAATTGCTGTCCGGCGGTCTGGCGTTGCCGTCGTAGCCCACCAGGAGCCCCGGAGTTGGCGGCTGCCAGCCGCTCATCCGTATCATCAATCATGAACATACTTAACCGCGTTCTTGCCTCGTTGCTCACCCCTGCCTGCCTGATGCTTGCTGCTCAGGCCGCATCCGCCGCCACCGAATCCGCCGACCTGATCTTCACCAACGGTGAGATCCGCACCGACACGGGCTGGGCGCATGCCATGGCCGTCCAAAAGGGCATCATTCTCGATGTCGGCGATGACGCCGCCATCGCGCGTTACCGGACGCCGGACACGCGAGTCATCGACCTGAAAGGCGCCACCGTAGTGCCGGGCTTGCAGGACATGCACGTGCATCCCATGTCGGCCGGTCACGCGGAATCGGGTTGCCGGTTCCCGCAGGGCTCGACGCCGCCACAGATGATCGCTGCCGTGCGCAAATGCGTGTCCGGCCGCGCCAAGGGCGAATGGGTGGTGGGCGGCCAATGGGAGGCGTCGGTCTTCAAGGGCCGGCCCATGCATCGCTCCATGCTGGATGCCGTATCGCCCGATAATCCGGTGGCACTCACCGACATCAGCTACCACGGTGTCTGGGCCAATAGCCTCGCGCTCAAGGCCGCGGGGATCACGGCGGCCACTCCCAACCCGCCCGGTGGCTTCATCGAGCGCGATGCGAAGGGCGAGCCCACCGGCGTGCTGCGCGAAACGGCCACGGCCTTGGTGCGCAATGTCATTCCGCCGTTCACGGACGAGCAGAATGCGCACGATCTGGCCTGGTCGCTGTCGACCATGCTGGCTGTGGGCATCACCTCGTACACGGACGCGGGCGTCGATGGCTCCGACATGGCCGCCTACGCCGCCTTGGCGGATTCGGGGCAGCTCAAGCAGCGCGTGCGCGGCTGCATGTGGTGGCGCCCAGTCAGCCTCACGGGGCGCAGCAGCAGCGGCAATGACTACATCGTGCAGCGCCTGAAGTACGAGCGCGAGAGGTTCAAGCCCGATTGCGTGAAGATGGTGCTCGACGGCGTACCCACGGACGCCCGCACCGCCGCCATGCTGGAGCCTTACGCAAATGCCACCGCGGCTGATGGCCCGCGCGAGAAGGGGCCGCTGCTGGTGCCGCCCTCCGAACTCAATGCGACACTGGTCGATCTCGACCGGCGCGGCCTGACCGTCAAGCTCCACGCGGCCGGCGACGCCGCGGTGCGCGAGGCGCTGGATGCCATCCAGGCGGCGCGTGAGGCCAACGGCTTCAGTGGCTCCTTCCACAACGTAGCGCACAACAGCTTCGTGAACATGGCGGACATCCGCCGTGCGCGCGGCATCGGCGCCACGCTCGAGATGTCGCCCTACATCTGGTTCGCCAATCCCATCATGCCGGACGTCTTCAAGGCCATCGGCCCCGAGCGCATGCAGCGCTTCACGCCGGTGAAGGATGCGCTCGATGCGGGCGCCCTTGTGGTTCCCGGCTCGGACTGGTCGGTGGTGCCGTCGGTGAATCCGTGGATTGCCCTCGAGACCCTGGTGACCCGCCAGCCGCCGGGCGGCGGGGCAGAGCCGCTGAGCCCCTCGCAGCGCATCACGCTGGAGCAGGCATTCGATCTGTTCACCGTCAATGCCGCCAAGCAGATGGGCAATGCCGGGCGCACGGGCCGCATCGCGCGCGGCCTGCTGGCGGACGTGCTGGTGCTGGATCGCAATCCCTTCAGGATTCCCATCACGCAGGTGCACGAGACACGCGTGATGATGACGGTGATCAACGGCGAGATCGTGTATCGCGCCGCGCCGTGATCCGCGGCTGGGTCATCCGCCCAGCAGGAAGGGATAGGTCCGCCGCTCCAGCACTTCTTCCACCGCCCGGTGCGCCTCCAGCAGCGCCGCGTCGGTATGCGGGCTTGCCGCAGCATCGGCATTGGCAATGGAGATGCGCCCGAACGGCCGCCGCGCGCGCACGCAGGGCCGAGCATCCGTCTCGGTGAATACCCACTCGAGAGGGTCGTACAGGCTGTTGTAGGTGTACGAAAAGCCGTGCGGCCAGCGGTTGACCGCAATGCCGATGATGTCGCGCGCCGGATCGAAACCACCGCCGCCGAGCATGCGCGCCATCTGGTCGCGGATGTTGCGCTCGAAGGTTTCGAAGGAGGTCGCGAGAAGTTCGGCCCTGCCGATGCGGTGCTGCTCCTTGCGCGGCCGGCCGGGCGCGCCTGGCGTGCGCTCGAGGCGCACGGCCACGGGCTCGGCCGGGCTGCGCGGGTGGCGCAGATCGCCGAGGTCGCAGGCCTCGGCGAGTCCCGCACTGTGGTGATACATGGTGGGACATTCGATGTCGCTCACTTTCAGGCGCTCGAACGCCTTCCAGTTGTTCAGGAACACGTTGGTGTAGACGATGGGTCCCTTGACGTTATCCGCCAACGCTTCCTTCTGTTCCTTCGGCAGCTCGGGAACCAGGTAGGGGATCACCATGTTCCAGCAGGCCATGATGCAGGCCCGGCCGCGCGCCTCGTAGAGCTGTCCCGAACGGTTGTAGTCGACGATGACGTCCTTGGCGGTGGATGCGTCGCCGTCATGCCGCACGTTGAGCACCAGGCTGTTCAGGCGGATGCGCGCTGCGTTCTGGGCCCTGTCCAGCGCCGCATAATCGACCCGCGCCGTGCCCATGTCTTCCTGGGTTTTACCCGGCATCGCACCGGGAATCAGCTTGCGTACCAGGAGCCTTGCCAGGGTGGCATTGCCGTCCGGAAAGTGAATGGTGCTTGCGCCCGGCTTCTGCCGGCCATGCTGCCCGCCCGGCAGGTCGGACAGCAAGGTGTCGGCCGACGGACCGAGACGTAGGCCTGCGAAACCGGCGCCCATGCCCTCCGTCATCTGCCATGCGAACAGCGCGGGCAGCGCATCGGCGCCGACGCAGAACACGCCGCGTCCCATGGCCGAGAAGAACCAGTACGCCTGCTCGTCGACCTTGGCGATGCTCAGCAGGTAGTCGCGGTAGCTGGTGCGTGCCAGCAGGGAGATTTTCTCCTCGTGGGTTTTGCCTGCCAAATAGTCCGGCTGATTCGGGTCGAAGAGCCGCACCAGGTCGCGCTTGGCCTTCGGGGAAATGGGCATGTTGCGCACGAACTCTTCCGTGAACAACGCGCCGTGATCGGCTTCGGGCGCCACCAACAGGCGATCGCGCCCGAAGGTCTGCTTGTCGAAGAAGAAGCCGCTGCCCATCCCCAACGAAGAATATAGTTTGCCGATACCGGCGTTGGAGGACGTGTAGCGGTCCAGATCGACGCCGATGTCGGTGAGCACTCCGTGCGCCCATTGGTTGTAGCGCTCCGGCGATTCGAGCTCCAGCGTACCGCCGTTGAGCACGACGGTGCGCCCCTGGTAGTGCAGTTCGTTGCGCTTGGCGTGGCCGCCGAAGTCATCGTGATTGTCCAGGATCAGCACGCGCGCATCGCCGCCCGCGTTCTTGAGGAACAGGTGCGCGCTCGCAAGGCCGCTCAGGCCGCCGCCGACTACGATCAGATCGTAGGTCTCCCCGGTGCGGATGGCGGAACCCAGCGACGGCGGGCGGCCATCGCGCAATTCGTGTGCCAGCTCGAACGATCCGGGATGCGAGCCACGCAGCCCCATGCGCTCGGGCGGGTAGTTCCCGTCCGGCGTTGCGCTCAGCGCCTCCGCGGCGCGCGCGACATCCAGCGTGGCCAGTGTCCCGGCCGTTGCCGCCATGCCGTTGATGAAGTCGCGGCGGGAGATGTCCCGGGTCATGCCCAGGTCGCGGTCGTACTTATTGATGATGAGCTGCTCCTGTCTTCAGCTTGTCGATGCTGACTTTCCAGACCGTGCCCGCCGGTGCGTCGATCACCCACACCGCGCCGTACGCCGCGCGCAGCGTATCGATGTTTTCGGGGCTCTTGAACTGCCGGATGAGTTCGTTCCTTTTCGGATCCACCACCGAGATCGGCAGCGTGTTCGCGCTCGCCCAGACGATGCCGTCCTCCACCCACAAATCCCCGCCCGGTCCCGGGCCGCCGAGCGCCAGCGTCGCCACCACGCGATTGCTCGCCGGATCGATGCGCGCCAGCGATCCATCGCTCTGGCTCAACACCCAGATGCCGCCTTCACCCGCGGCGATGAAGCGCGGCCCCGCATGCACGGGGATGCTCGCCGTCACTGTGTTCGTCTTCACATCGATTCGCGTCACCGAAGCATCGGATGAGTTCGTCACCCACGCGGAGTCTTGATACAGCGCCACCGCATAGGAATGCGGCTTGACCGGAATGTTGGCGATGACCTTGCCGCTCTCGGGATCCAGGCGCGAGAGCGTGCCCGAATCCGTTTTGTTCTCGTTGGTGAGCACCCACAAGCTCCCATGGCCGACGTCGATCGATCCTTCCGGTTCGTTGGAGATGTTGACCGCGAAGGTGTTCACCACCTTGTTGGAAACGGGATCGATGCGCCGGATGGTGTGTTCCTTGGTGTCCGCGATCCATACCGAACCCAGGCCGAAGCCGATGCCCAGCTCAGGATCGGGGCCCAAGGGAGTGGTGGCGATCACCTTGTTGCTCGCGGGATCGATCCGGTACAGGCGATGTTGCTGGGACTTTGACACCCACACGGAGCCGAAGCCGACGCCCAGCCAACCGGGGCCGGCGGGTACCGGAATGCGTGCCTCGATGGGCAGCTTGGCAACCGGCAAGGGAGCCTGCGCGGCAACGGCCGTGCAGGAGAGGCTGACGAGCAATGAGAGGAAAGCAATCCTGCGCAAGGCGATGCTCCTGTGTTTGATCATGGGCGCGGCAACGCAAAGGCGAAGAGGGCGGCTCCGGAAGGAATGACGACGTACTGCTCGCCCCCAACCTCGAACGTCACCGGTGATGCATAGATGGCGGCGCCCAATTGCCGGTGCCAGAGATCCTTGCCCGTCACCGCGTCCAGCGCGATGACATTGCCGCTGGAATCCCCGGTGAACACGATGCCGCCCGCGGTGGCCAGCGCGCCGGCGTTGGGATTGTTCACGTACTTGAACTCCCACTTACGCTGGCCGGTGAAAGGATCGAGCGCGATCAGCGCGCCCGTGACGCGTGTCTCGCTCTGCGGCATGTAGATGCTGCCGTTGTAGTCGTGGCCCGCGCGATACTTCTGCGGCGCGCCGGTGAACACGTCGCATTCATTGGAGGTGGCCAGGTACATCCACTGCGTCGTGGGGCTGTAGGCAGGTGAGTACCAATTCGTGAGTCCCAGCGCGCCGGGGCACACCGTGGCGCCGGTTTCATTGGGCACGGCGGCGGGATTCTCGATGGGCCTGCCGCGCGCATCGATGCCGCTGGCCCAGGTCACCTTGCCGAATGGCGCCGCGCTCAAGAACGCGCCGCTGCTGCGATCGAGCACGTACACGAAGCCATTGCGGTTGGCCTGCAGCAGGAGCTTGCGCGGTTGACCCTGCCAGTCACGGTCGACCAGCACCGGAATCTGCGTGGCGTCGTAGTCGTGCAGGTCATGCGGCGTGAACTGGAAATGCCACTTCAATTTGCCCGTGTCCGGGTCCAGAGCCAGCATCGAGTTGCTGTAGAGATTGTCGCCCTTGCGGCTGCCGCCATACGTGGCGGGGGACGGGTTGCCCGTGGGCCAATACAAGGTGTTCAGTTCGGGATCGTAGGAGCCGGTGATCCACGCCGGCGCGCCGCCGACCTTCCACGCCTCGGCCGGCCAGGTATCGCTGCCCGGTTGGCCGGGTGCGGGCACGGTGTCGAAGCGCCATACGCGCTTGCCGGTGGCGGCATCGTAGGCGTCGATGAAGCCGCGCGCGCCATATTCGCCACCCGCCGATCCCACGATGATCAGGTTCTTCACGGCCAGCGGCGCGCCGGTCATGGCATAGCCGCGCCGGTAGTCCGCGGCCTCGACGTCCCAGATCACCTGTCCCGAGCGCGTGTCCAATGCCACGACATGCGCATCCAGCGTGGCCATGAAGAGGCGGTCGCCCAGGATGGCAAAGCCGCGGTTCACGGTGCCGCAGCAGGCGCGCAGCTTGCCCGGGAGCGATCGCTGATAACGCCAGATGGCGCGCCCGGTGCGTGCGTCCAACGCGAAGGCGCGGTTGTTCTGGCCGGTGCCGTACAGCACGCCGTCCACCGCGAGCACCGACGTCTCGAATTGCCCGAGATCGGCCACCTGGAAGGCCCATTTCATGTCGAGCCTGGCGGCATTGCCGGTGTCGATCTGCTTCAAGGTGCTGTAGCGCCAGCTCTTGTATTGGCCGGAGTAGGTCAGCCAGTTCTGCGGTTCGTCGCCGGCCTTCAGCAGCCGCTCGTAGGACACCTGCGCGTGTGCGCTCGCCGACGCCAGGCCCATCAGCATCATGCAGCCGAAGCGCTTCACTTCAGGCTCCTCAGGTAGGCGACCAGGTCCTGCAATTGCGCGTCATCGAGCACCTCCGCGGTGAAGGCGGGCATCAACGAGCGGTGTTCATGCACCACGTCCGCCACGTCGGCCTTGTCGAAGAATCGCAGGCGTTGCGCGCTGTCGAGCAATTGCACGGAGAACGCGTCTTCGTTCTTGGAAATGCCGGAGATGCGCTCACCGTCGCGGGTGATGACGGTCACGGTGTCGAGCGGCGGTGGCAGCCCGAAGTGATCGTTGGGGTCCGACGCCGTCTCGCTGAGTTGCCGGCTGGGATCGCGGACGGATTCGATCAAATAGGCGGCCGATCGGGCGGTGCCTACCCGGGAAAGCTCGGGGCCCAGCACGCCTCCCTTGCCGTTGATCATGTGACAGGTGGGGCAACCCTTGGATTCGTACAAGGCGCGCCCGTTGCCGGCATCACCGGCGGTGAGTTCCGGGGAGGCCGCGAGGGAACGCACATAGGCGATGATCTTCCACACCTCCTCATTTTCCAGATCGTTCGCCGGCATTTGCGTGCCCGGCACCCCATGGGTGATGGTTCGAAAGATGTCCGCGTCCGACCCGCCATGGGACCAGCGGTTGCTGGTGAGTGACGGCCCGCGCGCGCCGCCGCCGGCTTTCAAGCCATGGCAGACGCCGCAATTGACGCGAAAGCTCGCCGCGCCCGCCCGGATGGCGGCGGGGTCGCCGCTGAAAGGGTTGGTGGTGACCGCTGCCTCACGCGCGGCGACCGTGCCGCTGATCAACCCGAGGATCAAAGACGATGCCAACGTCGTGATACGTTGGGCCAAGGTCGCTCCGTCAGACAGCCTAGGGGGTGCCATGCTGCAAACTCCTGTCGTTCGCAGCGATTATCGCCCTAAATCTCGCTGCGCTGCACATCCAGGCGCAGAATCCTGCGCACCTCATGGGTATCCCAGTAGTACGGGGACACCTCCACGGCACGCCCATCCCGGAATGTCCACACCTCGCAGACCGGCATGGCCAGCACGCCTTCCGTGGTACGGCTGATGCCGTGCATGGTGAAGTTGACCACCGCCATGTCATCGCCCATGGCGTAGCGGAGATCGGTGAAGCGTATCCGCGTCCAAGTGCCGGCGATGGCGCCGATGGCACGCTGCAAGCCCTCGCGCCCGTGGAATTCCCCGCCATAGGGCAGGCCGGCCGGTTCGCGCATGACCAGGTGGTCGTAATCGAACAGGGCATCGCCCGGTGACAGGTCGCCCTTGACCAGGCCCTCGTAGAAGGCCTGCAGACGCCCCAGGATTTGATCGCTCATGTGCCGCTCCCGTTCGCCAGCCAGCATACCAACATACGCTGGCGTATCATATGCTGCGGCGGGCCTTCAGTCCGCCGATCACTTTTCCGGAGCATCTCCATGCTGACACCCTACGACGAATTTCCCGTCCACCAGGCACCGCATCCCTTCAGCTACATCCCCTCCACGGATTACAACTGGGACGATGGCTACTGGTTCGGGGTGTTCAATCCGGACGAGAAGGTGTTCATGGGCGTGTACATGCGCATCAACCCCAACAGCGACATGATCGGCGGCTGCGCGCTCATCAACGTGGCGGGGCGGCAATTCACGCTGCGTTTCAGCCGCTGCTGGCGCCGCAATTTCAACACCGAGGTGGGCCCCATCCACATTCGCTTCGAGGAGCCCTTGAAGAAGATCCGCCTGGTACTGGATCCCAACGATTGCGGCTTTAGTTTCGACATCCTCTGGGAAGGTACCTCGCCCGCCTTCCTCGAGGATCATCACGTGGCCACCAACCGCGGCCGCCGCACCACGGACCAGACGCGCTACTCGCAGCCGGGCAAGTGCAGCGGCTGGATCGACCTGCAGGGAAAGCGCTGGGAGGTCACCGCGGACAAGTGGTCGGGTTCGCGCGACCACAGCTGGGGCCTGTACGCCGAGCGCCCGCCCTTGGCGCCCGTGGCCTCGCTCCTGCCGCCGCGCGACACGAGTTCAGGGCCGCAGCGCGCGTTGCGCTTCTGGACCTGCTTCCGCACCGAACCCTACAGCGGCTTCTTCCACGTGCACGAAACCGCCGACGGCGTGCAAACCAAGATGAACGACGTGTTCGGCACGCCTTTCGGCGGCCGCATCTTCAAGGGTTGGGGCGAGGAAGACATCGAGCTCGTCTCGGGCACTCATCAAATGGCCTTCCAGCCCGGCACACGCATCCTGCGCCAGGCCCTCTTTACCCTGACGGACAAGCAGGGCCGCACCTGGAAGCAGCAATTCGACGTCGCCAGTCCGCCCTGGGTGATCCAGACCATGGGCGCCACGCCGGGCAGCTTCAAGGACGGCGGCACCTTTCACACCTACCACGGCAGCGAAGAGCTGTTCCTCGAATGGGACGATTTCGATTTCTCGGTGCAACCGTTCAAGTACACGCCGTACAAGGTAACCGGCGCAGCGGCGGCGCACACGTTCAATCTGGGATCTGCCGAGGGTGCGATGATCCATGGACCGGAGTATCTCGCGCGCGTCACGACGCTTGCGCCGGACGGTGCGGTGAGCATGGGGGCTTCTCAGATCGAGCTCTTCATTGCCGGGCGGTATGCGCCTTACGCATTCACCTGATGAAGCGCGTCGCGTAACTCAACTGTCTTCAGAAAGACTCGATTTGGAGGTCTCGCGCATGTTCCAAACCGCGATAAACGCCATCGCGCATGCCACGGCCATGTAGATCGATACGCCGATCGTTGAGTGCATCCGTGTGGTCAGTTCAGTGGCGATGAGCGGTGCAAACCCGCCACCAAGAATCGCGCCGCACTGATACGCAAAGGAAGCGCCGGAATACCTCACATGAGTTTTGAACAGCTCACCGAACAGTGCGGCTTGCGGTCCGTACATGAAAGAGCTCGCGCCTTGCGCCAGGGCGATGCCAAGAGCCATCAACGGCAGGGATTTCGTGTCGATGAGCGGGAACATGAGGAACGCGCCGACGATGGTGCCCAGTGCGCCACCCATGTACAGCCGCCGGCGCCCGAAGCGGTCCGATAGCGCGCCGGCGAACAGCAGGAGCGGTGCCATCAATGCGCTCGACAGCACCACCGCGCCCAGGATCAGGGGCTTCGGCAGCTGCAGGCCGTTGGGGTCGGTGGCGTAGGAAATCGTGTAGGTGATGCAGATGTAGAAGCACAGGTTCACGGCGATGTGTGAGATGGCCGCCAGAATCACTTCGCGGGGATGTTCGCGAAGCGCCTGCAGCACCGGTGAGGAACTGCGTTGCGCTTTCCCCGCCTGGCTCTTTTCCATGAGTTCCCGGTACACCGGCGTATCCGACACGCGGCGGTGCAGATACACGCCCAGCGCCACCAGCGCCACACTGAACAGAAACGGCAGGCGCCAGCCCCAGGCCTGGAATTCCTCGGGCGTCGTCATGTTTCCCACCAGCAGAAAGGCCACATTCGCCGTCACCACGCCAATGGGTACGCCCGTTTGCGCGATGCTTCCGTAGAAACCGCGCTTGCCCGGCGGCGCGCTTTCCACCAGCAGCAACATCGCGCCGCCCCACTGGCCGCCGATGGCAAGGCCCTGCACGAAGCGCAGCACCACCAAGGCCAAGGGTGCGGCGACGCCGATGCTGGCATAGGAGGGCAGACAGGCGATCAGGGTGGTGGCCGTGCCCATCATGATCATCGCGATGGCGAGCGCACTCTTGCGGCCGACGCGATCGCCCACGTGACCGAAGACGAGCGCGCCGATGGGCCGCGCCATGAATCCCACTGCGAAGGTGCTGAAGGAGGCGATCAGCGCGATGTTGTGCGGCAGGGTCTTGGGGAAGAACAGGGCGGGGAACACCAGCGCGGCGCCCACGCCGTACAGGAAGAAGTCGTACCACTCGATGCTCGCGCCCGCGAGGCTCAGCAAGGCCAGCCGGTTGATGGAGGGAGAGTCCGGCGTCGTCGATTGCTTCATGCGTTTCGTTCTTCTTATGTGAGTTGTATCGAGCCATGGCGCGCCCACCCCCGCGGGCGCGCCATTTCATTTCAAGCCTTGAACGCCTCCGCCTTCAGCGGCAGCTTGCGCACGCGTTTGCCGGTGAGCGCGAACAGTGCGTTGGCCAGCGCCGGCGCCAGCGGCGGCGTGCCGGGCTCGCCGATGCCGCCCGGCTTTTCCGTGCTCGGCAGGATGTGAACCTCGATGAACGGCGCTTCGTCCATGCGTACCACCGGGTAATCGTCGAAATTCTTCTGCTGCACATGGCCGTCCTGCAACGTGATCTCCCCGTGCAGGGCCGCCGACAAACCGAAGATCACCGCGCTTTGGATCTGCCGGCGGATGATGCCGGGATTCACGGTGGCGCCGCAGTCCACTGCGCAGACCACGCGGTGCACGCGCGGCGTGCCGTCTTTGTTCAGTGACGCCTCGACGACTTCGGCCACGTAAGTGCCGAAGCTCTCGCACACGGCAATGCCGCGCGCGCGGCCCGCGGGCAAGGGCTTGCCCCAGCCGGCCTTGGCTGCCGCCAGCTCCAACACGGCCTTGCGCCGGTCATCGGCCTTGAGCAGTTTGCGCCGATACTCGTAAGGATCCTGCCTGGCCGCATGCGCCAATTCGTCGATGAAGCTCTCGGAGAAGAAGCCATTCTGCGAGCTGCCCACCGATCGCCAGAACCACACACCCACCCCCGGCTCATACGGCTTCCATTCCACGTGCACGTTGGGCGTGGCATATGGCCAATCGGACAGGCCTTCCACGGCAGCCGTGTCCAGTCCATCCTGCAGCGGGAAGCCGCCGGCCTTGTTCACCGAGTCGCAGGCGGTGCTGGCCTCGAAGGACACCGGATGACCGGCGCCGTCCAGCCCGGCACGCAGCTGCGCCACCGCGGCAGGCCGGTAGAACTGCCCGCGCATGTCGTCCTCGCGCGTGTATACCAGCTTGACCGGCGCGGACACGGCTTTGGATGCCTGCACGGCCGCGATCACGAAGTCTTGTCCGAAGCGCCGGCCGAAGCCGCCGCCGAGCAAGGTGGTGGTGACGCTGATGTTCTCGGGCTTCACGCCCATGATCTGCGCGATGACGGCGCGGTTGACGCCGGAGGCCTGCGTGGGCGCCCAGATGTCGATGCCGTTGGCGGTCACCGAGGCAGTGCAGTTCATGGGTTCCATGCAGGCGTGGGCGAGATAGGGCGCTTCATACACGGCATCGACGGACTTGGCTGCGGCGGCTGCGTTCACATCCCCCTCATGGCGCGCCTTGACGCCCGGCGCCTTGAGCGCATCGCCCATCGCGGTGCGCATCTGCGCGCTCGACAGTTCGGGCTTCGCATCCACGTCCCAATTGATCTGCAGCGCATCGCGCGCGGTCTTCGCTGCCCAATACCCGGTGGCGACCACGGCCACGCCCGCATTGATCTGCACCACATCCTTGACGCCGGCGATGGCCTTGGCGGCTGCGGCATCGAAGCTGACCACCTTGGCGCCGATCACCGGCGGGAAGGCGACGACCGCGGTGAGCAGCCCGTCCACCTTCACATCCAGCCCGAAGCGCGCCGTGCCGTTGACCTTCTGCGGTGAATCCAGGCGCAACAACGGCTTGCCGATGAGCTTGAAGTCCTTCGCGTCCTTCAGCGGCGCATCCGCCGGCACGGCGACTTTCGCCGCCGCGGCTGCGAGCGAGCCGTACGAGAGTTTCTTGCCCTGGTGATGCACGAAGCCCTGGCTCGCCGTGCAGGTGGCGCGATCCACGCCCCAGGTCTGTGCAGCGGCGGTGATCAGCATCTCGCGCGCCGTGGCGCCGGCCTGGCGCAACGGGTCCCACAAAGCGCGCACCGAGGTGGAGCCGCCCGTGCCCTGCATGCCGAAAACCGGATTGTTGTACGCCGGGTCCACCGGCGCCTGCTCGACGCGCACCTTGCGCCAATCGGCTTCCAGGTCCTCCGCGAGCAACTGCGACAAGGAGGTGTGCACGCCCTGTCCCATCTCCGCCATGGCGATGATCAAGGTGATTTCATCGTTGGGCGCGATTCGGATGAAGGCATTGGGCTTGAAGGTCTCCGCTGCGCCGGCGCTGCCGGCTGCGGCGCGCGCCGCGCCCGGAATATGGAAACCGATCATCACGCCGCCCGCGGCTGCGGCGGCGGTTTGCAGGAAGGAGCGGCGCGAGGTGTTGATGACGGCGCTCATGCTCAGGCTCCCTTCTTCATGAGGCCCGCGGCCGTATGGATGGCGGCGCGGATGTCATTGTAGGTGCCGCAGCGGCAGATGTTGCCCGACATGGCCGTGTCGATGTCGGCATCGCTCGGCGATTTGTTCTGCGCCAGCAGGGCGGCGGCGCTCATGATCTGCCCCGATTGGCAATAGCCGCATTGCGGCACGTCGTGCTGCAGCCAGGCGCGTTGCACGGGGTGATCGGAATGGGCCGAGAGCCCCTCGATAGTGGTGATCTTGCGATTCGCGACGGCGCTGACCGGCAGCACGCAGGACCGCGTGGCTGCACCGTCGATGTGCACAGTGCAGGCGCCGCACAGGGCTTGGCCGCAGCCGAACTTGGTCCCGGTGAGGCCCAGCGAGTCCCTCAGCACCCACAGCAGGGGGGTATCGGGCGGCACGTCCACTGACAGGGGCTTGCCGTTGATGTTCAGGTTGATCATCGACATATCTCCACACTCGTCCGGTTGATGGCGTCCGTGGCGCGCGATGGGTCGCGAATGGGCCTGCGCGGCGGACGAAGGCAATCTATCATGGCGGCTTGACCGCGGTACGCCATCATGATGGCCAGCCGCGGCCGTTGCAATCCGACAGGCCTTTTCCATTGAGTTCTGAATCCGTCCAGCGGCCGGTCCTCGGTCGCCCCGAACCTTCCTTTGCCGAATTCGTGGCCATGATGGCCGCGACCATGGCCCTCCAGGCCCTGGCGATCGATGCCATGCTGCCCGCGCTGCCGCAGATTGGCAGGACGTTTGCCGTGACCAACGCCAACCAGCTGCAATGGGTGGTGATGGTCTTCATGCTGGGAACCGGCGCCGGGCAATTGGTGTTCGGGCCCTTGTCGGACCGATTCGGGCGCCGGCGGGTGCTGATGTCCAGCCTGTTGATGTATACCGTGGCCTCGATCGGCGCCACCTTCGCGCATAGCCTGCCGGCGCTGCTGGCGACACGGGCGATTCAGGGGTTCGTCGTGGCGGCTGCGAGCGTGGTCGCGCGCTCCATCGTGCGCGACCGCTTCGCCGGCTCGACCATGGCGCGGGTGATGTCGACCATCTTCATCGTGTTCCTGCTGGTGCCGATGCTGGCGCCCGCCATCGGGCAGCTCCTGCTCACGGTGGTGAACTGGCGCGGGATCTTCGGCTTCCTGGCGCTGTGCGGGCTGGGCGTGTCGGGCTGGTTGCTGCTGCGCCTGCCGGAGACACTGGCGCCGGAACATCGGCGGCCATTGAGCTCATCGCACCTGGCGCAGGCCGCGTGGTTCGTCGTCACCGAACCTTCCTCGATTCTCTACACGCTGGCGATGACGGTGTTGTTTGGCTCGCTGCTGGCGTATGTGAGCACGGTGCCGCAGATCTTCGAGGGCGCGTTTCATCAGCCGCACCTGATGGCCATCACTTTCGCCGCGGTGGCCGGCGCGATGGGCGTGGCCTCGTATTTCAACACGCGCATCGTCGAGCGCATCGGCATGCATCGGGTGTCGCACCTCGCGCTGCTGGCCTTCGTCGCGGTGACCGGCATGCATGCGCTGACGGCGTGGTTCACGGATGAGGGCGTGGTCACCTTCGCCTTGTTCCAGGCGGCCACCATGGCCTGCATGGGACTGTCGGTGTCGAATTTCGGCGCCATCGCCATGCAACCCATGGCAAAGATCGCGGGCAGCGCCGCCTCGGTTCAGGGCGTCATTTCCACCATGGGAGCTGCCGGAGTGGGTTCCCTGATCGGGCACCAATGGTCGGGCTCGGTGTTCTTCCTGCCGGCAGGTGCGTTCTGTTGCGGCTTGATGGCCTTTGCTTTCATCGCTGCCGCGGAGCGCTCGCGCATGTTCCAGCGGCGCGCGGCTTGATGCTCACGCGGCGGCTCGCCGCTTGAAATAACGGACCCCCAGCAATAGCAAGGCGCATACGGCTGAGCTCACCGCCGTGAAGACGATCAGCCACACCGGCGCTGCGAGCAACAGCGGCCCAGCGCTGTCGTGATTGTCATAGGAATCGAACGCCTGCCGGAAGGAGACCGACGCAGCCTTCCAACCCACCACGGCGCCAGCAGTTGCGCATACGCACCACGTCAACGCGCCGCTGCGCGGCGCGACGTCTTCCCGTTTTGGGCGCCTGTTCATGCGCCACAAGGTCCACAGCAGCACGATGCCGGCCACGCCACACATCAACGCGGTAGTCAGCCAGCGCTCTACACCTGCCGGGGAGGAGAGATGAACGGCCCGGGTTTGGATCTGAGCGGAAGGCGGCGCATAGGCTGGGGTGGCCGGAGTGGAGGCCCTGACAACGCCGCAATCCTCGGCACCTTGTGGCTTCAGCGTCTGGGAACCCGACGGGCACGGGCCTGGCTGCGTGGTCCGCACACCCGATGGAAACCGGCACACCGCAAGGTTCCGCTGCACGCATTCCTGCTGTGCAGTGGGCACGTCCGCGACACCCAAGCCGGTCCACAGGGAGAGCGCTGCAATACCCAGCGTGCGCAAGATTTTCGTCATTGCGCGAGGGCCATGGAGGAGGCGCACCGGCCCGACAGGGACGCAGTGTCGTGGGGCGTCAACGCACCGCTCGTCTGGTCCAATACATATTCGTTCACGATACTACAGGTGTCGGTGACGATGACAACATAGGGCTCGATCGTATCCACGGCGGGTAGAGCGGTTTCCATCACGCCAACATCCGCAAGCGGTTCGCTGATGGTGGTCCTGGATTGCACCCGCTCCCGTTTTGGGATCACACTCCCATCGGTCAGTGCTATTCAACGCGACAGGAGGTTCACATGGGATTACTGGATGGAGTCTTGGGTGGTGTGGTCGGTGCGGCGATGGTCAATGTCGTCAATGGCTTGATCGAAAAGCACGGCGGGGTGCAGGGCATCGTCAAGGAATTCGAGACCAAGGGGTTGGGGGAGACGGTCAAGTCCTGGGTGAGTACCGGACCCAATCAGCCCATCTCACCGGATCAGGTGCATTCGGTCCTGGGTTCCGACCTGTTGAATCAACTCGCGGCGAAATCAGGATTGTCGATCGATGAGTTGAAGCAGAAGCTCGCGCATGTGTTGCCCACCGCGATCGACAAGCTCACACCGGGTGGGGTGATTCCGAAAAGCGCCTGAGCGCGCGACGACGCGCGCATCACGCCTTGCTGAGGTACGATGTCCTCGCCCTTTGAGAGAACCGACTTTCTCGGGCATTGCGATTCCCGCCGTCCGGCTCTGCTGGACTCATGCTGGCGGCGGGAATTGCGGTTTTGCCGAACGCGCGCCGGGCGATGCGCGTCATCTGGTGTCTCTCTTCAGAACATGGGGTGGGGGTTCTTGGACTCGGCCGGCACCGGCTGCAGCACGTCCCAGTGTTCGACGATGTGCCCGCCTTCCAGCCGGAACATGTCCACCACCGAGGTGCCGCGCGGCGTGTCCGGTGAAATCGCGTGCAGGTGAATGGCGGCGTGGTCGCCGTCGACCAGGATGCGCCGGATCTTGAACTGAATGTCGGTGCGGCTGAACAACGGCGTCAGCGCCGCGATGGCGGCTTCCCGCCCGTCGGCGATGTTCGGATTGTGCTGCGTGTAGTGCTCCGCGACGAAGCCTTCGAAGGCATCCCGCACCTTGCGCTGGTTGTAGAACAGGTCTGCGAACGTGGTGACGATCTGGCGATTGCGGCTGCTCATGCGGGTGTCCTGGCGTTGCGGGTGATCAAATCATGCGCGCGGAGAAACTCGAGGCTCGCGTCGATGGCCGGTACGGTGTCCGCGGGTTCGGTGACTTCCATTTCGAGAAAATACCATTCGATGCTGCTAGCGGCGGCGGCGTCCAGCAGCTCAGGCCAGTCGATGTAGCGTTGCCCCAACGGCTCGGAGGCGAGATAGAAGACCGGTTCCGGGGGTTGCAACCCATCACGCAGATGCAGCGAATAGAAAGCCTCGGGACGCTGGCGGACGTACCGGGCCGGATCGGTGCCGTAGACGATGGCGCCGGAGGGGTCGAATTCGATTCTGCAGAAGGCGGGGTCGATCATCTGCAGCAGGCGATCGGCCAGGCGCACGCCTTCGACGGATGCCCACAGGCCCGGTTGGGTATGGATGGCGAAATTCAAGCCGCCGGCCTTCACGCGTTGCCCGAGTTCATTCAATTGCGCGAAGGCCGCGCTCCATTGCGCGAGGCTCCCGCTGCCGGGCGTGGGCAGGGAGGTCAACACCAGGTGATCCGCGCCCACGCCGCGTACCCAGTCGATGCTGGCATCGAGTGTCGATGCTTGCGCTTCCGGGGGGGAGATCATGACGCTCGGGCAGGTGAGGCCCGCGGCGCGGATCGCCGCGCCGATGTCGGCGGGGGAGCGGTCGGTGGCGGCACCGAAGTCTCCCCAACGATTGCCTCGGCAGCCGGGGAAGCGTACCAGTTCGATCGACGCGAGGCCGCGGCCGGCCATGCGCGCGAGCGCCGGCTCCAAGCCCTGCTGAATCTCGAAGCGCAGGCAATGGGCCTGCACGCCGAGGCGGGAGGCAGCGATCATGGATTCAACCCGATGAGTGTCGAGTGCGCGCGTCCGTTCATGGAAATCAAAACGATAATTCTAATAAAATCAAGCTACGCCTGCGGATGGGGCGGCGTCAAGGCGCCAACAGCACGCATTTGCGCTGCCGGAGCGGCTTTTCCGTATTGATAAAATCAGTGATGCAGGCGCAAATGGCTGCCTCTAGAATGCCAAGCAGATTTTCACTCTTGCCTAGCACCGCCGACCCGGACATGCCTTTGGAACACGCCAGAGCCCCCAAGCAGACGCGCAGCCGCCAGTCATTCGATCGCGTGCTCGACGCGGCCACGCAGATACTCGCCGAGCGCGGCTTCGCCGGACTGACCCTCACCCAGGTCAGCCGCCAGTCGCGCGTGTCGATCGGCTCCATCTACTGCCGGGTCGAGAGCAAGGAAGATCTGGTGCGCGCCGTGCAGGCGCGGGCCTTGAAGGAAATGGACCATGAGTTCGCCATGCTGGTGAACCGCGTGCGGCGCAAGAGTTTGCCACTGCGCTCGCTGGTGCCCACCGTCGTGCGTGAACTGGCGCTGTACCTGCGCCGGCATGCGCCGCTCCTGCGCGCGTTCATGCAGCAGGCGCCGGTGGACCCGGTCCTCGAAGCGGTGGGCAAGAAGTCCTTCCAGCAAACGGCGCTGGACTTCAAGTTGATCCTGCTCGACCGGCACTCGGAGTTCCAACATGAGGATCCGGAGCACGCGGCGGCCATGTGTTTCACGGTCGTGTACGGCTGCTTGGCGCGTTATCTGGGTTTGGGCGCGCCAGGGTCGGAAGAAGGGGACTGGAATCAGTTGATCGAGGACCTCGGGTTGATGGCCCTGGCCTTCCTCGTGGTCGATCTGAAGCACGCCACGTCGGCCTCGAAGAACTCGCGCTGACCGCGAGGGTTCTCGTTCATTTCTCGTCGGGGTCGTTGCCCGGCTTCCATTTCAAGCTGCAGCCCATGCTGGGCTTTTGCTCCACGGGGGGCGGCTGATTCGCCAGCAAGGCCTTCACCGCGGCGCGCATGTCGGCACCTGTGGGTTTGGCGCCGGCAAGCGGATGGTTCTTCGTATGCACCATCATCGGCCGTGTGCCATCGAACTGCCCCCGGTAGTAGAGCCTTCGCTGCCGGTCGAAGATGAAGAAGTCCGGCGTGCACACCGCGCCATAGGACAGCGCCACCGATTGATCGGCATCGTACAAGTAGGGAAATCCAAAGCGATGCTCGGCCGCGAAGCGCACCATGAGATCAGGGCCATCCTCGGGATGGGCCTCGATGTCATTCGAGCTGATGGCCACCGTGGCGAGGCCCTGCGGCGCGAACTCCGCTGCCATCGCCACGAATTCGTCGATGATGTGCTGCACGGCCGGACAGTGATTGCAGATGAAGGCCACCAGCAGGCCTTGGGATGCTTCGAAGTCGCGCAGCGTGAAGCGCTTGCCATGGCCGTCGGGCAGATCGAACGCGGGCGCCGGCGAGCCGAGGTCCTTCATCAATGATTCCCATCGCATGGTGCGTACCTGTCGTGCTCAGTATTCGAAGGTATCTTTGAAGGTCTTGTAGGGCGCCGGCGGCACCGGGTCCAGGGTCATGGAATGATCCGGTCGGTAGGGGTAGGCGAGGGACTTCGGCGGCCCGTCCGCCTTGGGCATGAACACGGGCTTGCCGTCCTCGCCCAGGTACATGAGGTCGGCATTGAATTTGTCATTGCCGGCATTGTCCTGCACCTCGGCTGCCATGGCGATCCAGTTCTTGTCGAAGCGGGCGCGGCTCACCTCATAGCAGCGGAAATGCCAGATCTTCCATTGTCCGTCCTGGCGGATGAAGTCCACGCCATATTTCATCTGCACCCAATGCGCCCACACCTTCTTGCCATGCACCTCGGTGCCGTCACCGGATTTCTGGAACAGGAAAGCGGGTGCGGAGGCGGCTTCTGCCGGAGAACTCAATCCGGATTCGACCCCCGCCGCGATCCACGCACCCTTGGCCGTTTGGCGGTCGTCCGCCACCTGGATGGACGGATTGGCGGCGTAATGCAGGATGAGCTTGCCCACGGGGCTGGGGCGGTTGCTGTGGTAGGCCATGATGCTGTCATAGGAGGTGTAAACGCCCACATTGCTGTACTGCGCGCTCATGCCCGGCGTGCCGCGCTTGGCCCACAGCGACTTGATCTTCTCGTCCTGGAAGGAGTTGTGCAAAAACATGTAGTTGGAGAACAGGTTCTCGACGGCCGCGCGATCCAGGGCCAGGTCGGCCTTGTGATTGGCGGCGTCCAGCTGCGCCTCCAGCTTGGCGATCCGGGCCTCGAGCGCAGCACTGCGGTCGTCGGTATTGCCGGCGCTGGCGGGCAGTACGGATAGCAACAGTACCGACAAGGACATGAGGGTGCCGAAAGGAACCCGGGATTCGCCAGCCATGCAGAGCTCCTCGTAGAATGCGTTGGGTTCTAAAACAGAATGGAAATTCTGATAAAAAGCCTACCCGTGCCGGAGCAGTGCGTCAACATGCATGGATTGACGCGCTCCCGCCAAGGTTTTATCCTCTAAAATAAGAACTATCATTCTAGTTTTGCCGGCGGGGCACATGGAAAACATCTTCAGTCAGAGCCTGATCTGCGAACCCGAATCACGCGCGTCCGCGCAGGGCGTCGAGCTCGGCGTGCGGCTGCCGTGGTATCGATCGCTGCCCGTGTCGGTGGTCGAGGTGGCCGAGGTGTCCGTGGACGGGCGGGCGGTGCCTGCCGCTGACATCCGCTTCGGCATCAATGGCAAGACCTTCACGCTCGACCAATTGCCCGATCTGACCGGCGAGGTCTGGTTTGTGCTCGACTCCGCCATCATCACGGCGCGGATTCCGCTCGACCTGGCTGTGCCGCATGAAGTCGCACTGCACTTGAATCTCTATCCGCCCTACATCCCGGGGCTCACCTGGGTCACCCGGGGTCGACGAACACTGGGCGCCGTGCGGGTGGCCGCATGAACGCCTCGGCCGCGCCATCGGGTTTGCAACTCGGCACCACGCTGTACAGCTTCACGCATGCGTATCATTCGCGCCGCTTCAGCTTCGAGCAGCTGATCGCCAAGGTGGCGGATATGGGCACGGGACCTGGCGTGGAAGTCGTCGGCTTCCAGAGCATCCGCGGCTTTCCCGATGTGTCCGACGCCTTTGCCGAGCGCTTCCGCGAGTTGATGGCGCAGCACAAGCTCGTGCCCTCGGCGCTGTCCATCAATGCCGACGCGGGCATCCGCCGCGGCAAGATGCAGACGCCTGCGGAAGCGGCCGCCTATCTCGAGCCGCAGATCCGCGCCGCGGCCAAGCTCGGCTTCAAGGTGGTGCGCTCGCAATTCGCCGCGCCGGTGGAAGCCATCGAACGCCTGGTGCCGCTGGTGGAAAAGCTCGGCATCAAGATCGGACCCGAGCTGCATGCGCCGCTGGGTGTGCATTCGCCGCCGGTGCTGGCGTATCGCGAGATGTACGCCCGCGTCAATTCGCCGTACCTGGGTTTCGTCCCTGATTTCGGCGCCTCGGCCCGTACCCTGCCGGTCTCCTACCTGAACATGCTGCGCGAACGCGGAGCGCCCGAAGCGCTGTTGAAGCTGGCGCTGGACATCTGGCCCGGACCCGGTGAAGCAGCGAAGAAGCGCGACGAATTCAACCGTCGCGCCACCGAGATGAAGGCGGATCCCTCGGCAGCCAGTGCCCTGTCCGTGATGTTCAGCATGTTGAGCCCGCAGCCGCCGGAAAGCTGGGCGGAGATCATGCCGCAGGTGATCCACATCCACGGCAAGTTCTATGACTTCGATGCCTCTGGCAGCGAGACCAGCATCCCGTACGAGAGCCTGCTTCCGGTGTTCATCAGGGGCGGGTACAACGGGTTCATGTCGAGCGAATGGGAGGGACACATCTTCTCGCTCGACCATGGATTCGACTATGTGAAGCAGCATCATGTGTTGTGCCGGCGTATCATTCGCGACACCGTCGCGGCCAGGGGTTGAGTCATGGCGTTCAAGGCATTCGAACCGCGTCCGATGAAGCTCAGCGTGCTCACCGCCGCGCTGCAGGAGCTCACGCCACGGGAGAAGCGCGATCCGGATCCCGACCTCGCCATCGAGGAATGGTTGTCCTTCGCGCGTGACCTGCATTGCCCTTACATCCAGTTGTCGTCGGCGCTGCATCCCAGCGTGAGCGATGTGCCGGCCGAGGCCATGCTGGATCCGGTGGCCAATACCCTCGATCTTCGCCAACCCTTCGACAAGAGCCGCGCGGCCCGCGTGAGCGCTGCCATGCGGCAGACGGGTGTGGGCATGTCGGACCTGGCCTTCTTCGACAACATGCTGGTTGCCGATCCGGCCGCGCGCAAGGTGAAGCACGATTTCATGCTGCGCGTGTTCGATGCAGCAGCGCTGCTCGGCGTGGACGCGGTGTGCGGCTTCGTCGGCCGCAATCCCCGGCTCGAAATGGACGAGAACCTCGTCATGTTCGAGGAAGTGTTCATCCCGCTGCTGCGCGAGGCCAAGGCACGCGGGCTCACCTATCGCGTAGAGCAATGCCCCATGCCGGGCTGGAACACCCTCGATCGCTGGCACAACAACATCGCGTATGCACCGGGCCCGTGGATCGCCTTGCACCGCATCTGCGAGAAGCACGGCGTGGGCGATCAGTTCCGCATCCACTACGATCCCTCGCACGCCATCCTCATGGGCCAGGACACGCGTTCGCTGTTCCAGTACCTCAAGGATCAGGGCTATGGCTTCATCATTGCCGGTTTCCACGTGAAGGGACAGGTGGTGGATGCGCGCGGAGTGTCCGCCTGGGGTTACGGCGGGCAGACCATGGAACGTGGCGATTGGAAACAGGGCAAGCCCAGTCCCAATCCCGCAGACCAGGTCAATGCCTGGAAAAAGCAGGTGGTGCTGTGCGAGCACGAGCTGCCGGGCACGGCGCGCCACGATCCGCTGGCCTACCTTCAGAATCGCAGCGTGGACTGGCTGGATCATCAACTCGCGGCGCGCGAGCTGCTCGACATCGATCCCGCCAACACCTTCCTGGTGGTGGAGCACGAGTATCCGCGCGCACGCATCCAGGACAAGAAGCTCCTGGCGCCCATCCTGCAGGGCTCGCTGGCCTTCACCAAGGCCATCGATGAAGCGGCGGCCGCCATGTATGCACTGCAGTCGGAGGTGCTGAAGGCGCAGGGCATTCCCGTGCAGGGCGTCGGCCGCGAGGCTTACCGTTCATGAGCGCCGCACCCAAGCGCCGCTTGCGCGCCGGCATCGTCGGTGGCGGTCGCGGTGCCTTCATCGGCGCCGTGCATCGTATCGCGGCGGAGCTCGACGGCGAGGCGCAGGTGGTGGCGGGCGCCATGTCCTCGGACCCGGCCAACGCGCGCGAGAGCGCCGCATCCTGGTGCCTGGACCGCTCCTACGATTCATACGAGAGGATGGCGGTGGAGGAGGCGCGGCGCTCCGATGGCATCGATTTCGTCATCGTGGCCACGCCCAATCATCTGCATTTTCCCGTGGCGCGGGCTTTCCTGAAGTCCGGCATCAACGTCATCTGCGACAAGCCGCTGGCCTTCTCGGTGAGCGAGGCCCAGGAGTTCGTGGACCTCGTGGAAAGCGGCAAGCCGCTGTTCGCGCTCACCCACAATTACACGGGCTATCCGCTGGTGCGCCAGGCGCGCGAGATGGTGCGCCAGGGTCAGATCGGCGATGTGCGCAAGGTGCTGGTGGAATACAACCAGGACTGGCTCATGTCGCGCCTGGAGGAGGGCGGCAACAAGCAGGCTGGCTGGCGCACCGATCCCAAGCGCGCCGGCATCAGCTGCTGCGTGGGCGACATCGGCACGCACGCGGCCAACCTCCTGGAGTTCATCACCGGCAAGCCCATTGAATCCGTGTGCGCCGACTTGAGCACCTTCGTGCCGGGTCGCGAACTGGATGATGACGCCAACATCCTGCTGCGGCTCGAAGGCGGCGGCAAGGGCACGCTGGTGTGTTCGCAGATCGCCTGTGGCGAGGAGAACAACCTCGCCATCCGCATCTATGGCTCGAAGGGCGGGCTGGAATGGGCGCAGCAAGAACCCAATACGCTCATCTACAAGCCGGCCGGCTCGCCGCGGCAGATCCTGCGCACCGCGCATGGCTACCTGAGCGATGCCTCGCGCGCCGTGACGCGCACGCCCACGGGTCACCCCGAAGGCTATCTCGAGGCCTTCGCCACGATCTATCGCCTGTTTCTCGCCGACATCCGGCGCCGCCTGGAAGGCCTGCCGCCATTGCGCGATTACCCTTCCGCGCGCGATGGCCTGCGTGGCATGCGCTTCATCAGCGCCGCCGTGAACAGCTCAGCGCGCGGTGCGCAATGGGAGAGCGTCTGATGAAGCGCCGCGAGGTGCTGGGGGGTGCCGCGTCGCTCCTGGCAGCAGGCGCCGTGTGGGCCGCCGTGCGCAAGGTGGCACCGGCTGCGCTGTTGCCGGGCGAGACGCCGGCGAAGCGCGCCTTCGTCGAGCGCCTGTGCGACATCGTCATCCCCGATACGGATACGCCGGGTGCGCGGCGCGCGGGCGTGCCCGCGTTCTTCGCTCTCGCGCTCGCGCATGGCCTCGAAGACAGTTCGCCCGCCGATCTCGATCAGCTCCTGAAAGACGTGAACCTCGGTGCGGGTCGCGAGGCGCACGAGCTCGACGCGCGGCAGCTGCACGATGCCGTCGCCGCCATCGACGCCAAGGCCTTCGAGACGCGCGGATCGTATTGGGCGCGGCTGAAGAAAGTGCTGATCATCGGCTATTACACCTCCGAGATCGGCGGTTCGCAGGAGCTGCGATACGAGCTCACGCCGGGCAAATACGAGCCGGACCTGCCCGTCACGGCCGAAACGCGCGCGCTCTCGAACGACTGGGTGGGGTTGCACTTTTGAGCAAGAACACGCAATTCGACGTCATCGTCGTCGGTTCCGGCGTCACCGGTGGCTGGGCGGCCAAGGAGCTCACGCAGAAGGGCTTCAAGGTGCTGATGATCGAGCGCGGCCGCGCCATCGAGCACATCACCGGCTATACGAATGAGACCAAGGCGCCGTGGCAGATGCCGTTCCGCGGCTGGGGCGATCCCCGCATGGTCGCCCGCGACTACAAGGCGCAACGTCATGCGCATGATTTCGACGAATGGTCCATGGATCACTTCGTCAATGACAGCCAGTTTCCCTACCAGACCGACCCCGATGCGCCCTTCAACTGGATCCGTGCCTATCAACTCGGCGGGCGCTCGCTGGTGTGGGGCCGCCAGTGTTACCGCTGGAGCGATCTCGACTTCGGCGCGAACAAGAAGGACGGGCACGGCGTCGACTGGCCCATCCGCTATCGTGACATCGCGCCCTGGTACGACTACGTGGAGAATTTCATCGGCGTGTCGGGCTCGCAGGAAGGGCTGATGCAATTGCCCGATGGGCAATTCCAGCCGCCCATGCAGCTCAATGTGGTGGAGCAGCACGCCAAGCGCAAGATCGAGGCGGCGCTGCCGGATCGCAAGATGATCATCGGCCGCGTGGCCAACCTCACCGAGGCCAAGGAAGGGCGTGGCGTCTGCCAGAACCGCAGCATCTGCGCGCGCGGCTGTTCCTATGGTGCCTATTTCAGCACGCAGAGCTCGACGCTCCCCGCGGCCCGCGCCACCGGCAATCTCACGCTCGTCACAGGGCAGGTGGTGGAGAAGATACTGACCGATCCGCGCACCGGCCGCGCCACGGGCGTTGCCAGCTACGATTCCAAGACCAAGCGCGGCACGCAGTACACGGCGCGCGCGGTATTCCTGTGCGCCGGTTCCTTCAACAGCGTGGCGGTGCTCATGCGCTCCGCCGATGAGCGCCATCCGCAGGGTCTTGCCAACGGTTCGGGCACGCTCGGCCGCTACATCATGGACCATGCGAACACGCTGGCCGCGGTGGGGCCGGTGCCCGGGTTCGAGGACCGCACCAGCTTCGGCAACCGGCCCACGGGCATCGTCGTGCCGCGTTTCCGCAATGTCGACAGTGACGCGCCGAATTTCGTGCGGGGCTATTCCTACCAGGGTGGCGCCTTCCAGCGCGGGTTCACGCGCGGCGCGGCCGCGCCCGGCCTCGGCGCCGAACTCAAGGCGACGCTGCGCAAGCCCGGCCCGTGGCATTTCGCGATGGTGGTGTTCGCCGAATGCCTGCCCAACGCGGACAACCGCATCACGCTCGACCGAAAGGCCAAGGACAGCGACGGCTTCGCGCAATTGCGCATCCGCCTGCGTTACGGCGAAAACGAGCGCGCGGCCATCAAGGACGGCGCGGCCGAGGCCCGCAAGATGATGGCGGCCATGGGTGGCAGCACCGATCTTTCCTTCGAGGAGCCGGGCGTGCCGGGCACCGCCATTCATGAAATGGGCGGGGCGCGCATGGGCGCAGATCCTTCCCAAGCGGTGCTCGATGCGCACAACCGCGCGCACGAGGTGCCCAACCTGTTCGTCACCGACGGCGCCTGCATGGCTTCTTCCGCGTGCGTGAATCCCTCGCTCACCTACATGGCGTTGACGGCGCGCGCCGCGGACTTCGCTGCCACCGAGCTCAAGGCCGGGCGCTTGTAGTGCGCCGCGTCGCACGCCGGCAGCGCGCGTAACCAGCCATGTACCTCGGCATCGACGTCGGCACTTCGGGCGTCAAGGCGCTGATCGCTGATGAGCAAGGCGCGCCGGTATCGCAGGCCTCCGCGCCCTTGACGGTGCAACGGCCGCATCCGGGTTGGTCGGAGCAAGATCCCCATTCCTGGTGGCATGCCACGCTCGCCGCCGTGCGCGCTTTGCCCGCGGCCCAGCGGAGCGCGGTGCGCGGCGTGGGCTTGTCGGGCCAGATGCATGGGGCCACGCTCCTCGATGCGGCCGACCGGCCGTTACGCTCCGCCATCCTGTGGAATGACGGCCGCAGCAGCACGCAATGCGCCGAACTCGAGGCGCGCGAGCCGCGCAGCCGCGACATCACCGGCAATCTCGCCATGCCGGGGTTCACGGCGCCGAAGCTCTTGTGGGTGGCGCGGCACGAACCGGAGGTATTCGCGCGCATCGCCAGCGTGCTGTTGCCCAAGGACTATGTGCGCTTGCGCCTGACGGGCGAGAAGTGGAGCGATGTGTCCGACGCCGCGGGTACGCTGTGGTTGGACGTGGCGCGGCGCGATTGGTCGGATGCCATGCTCGATGCGTGCGGATTGAACCGGCGCCAGATGCCGCAGCTTTGCGAGGGCACGGATGTGGCCGGCACACTCACCGCCGAGGCGGCCACCGCGCTGGGCGTGCCGCGTGTGCCGGTGGCCGGCGGCGGCGGTGACAATGCCGCCAGCGCCGCGGGCCTCGGCGTGGTGCGCGCGGGCGATGCCTTCCTCTCGCTGGGTACCTCGGGCGTGCTGTTCGTGGTGAACGATGCCTTCCGCCCCAATCCTCGCCGCGCGGCCCACGCCTTCTGTCATTGCCTGCCGCACAGCTGGCACCAGATGTCGGTGCTGCTCAGTGCGGGCGGTGCGCTGGAATGGGCAGTGGCCGTCACGGGTTCGACCGACCTGCCGGCTGCGGTCGCCGCCGCGCAGCGCCGAGGCATCGGCGCTTCCACGCCCTTGTTCCTGCCGTACCTGAGTGGCGAGCGCACGCCGCACAACGATGCAAAGGCGCGCGGCGTGTTCTTCGGCATGGACGCGGATACCACGTCCGCCGATCTCGTCTCGGCTGCGCTCACCGGGGTGGCGCTGGCCTTCGCCGATGGGTTCGAGGTGTTGCTGGATACCGGCGCGACCGTGGCTGGGCCCACGGTCTGCGGCGGTGGTTCACGCCTGGATCATTGGGTGAGCCTGCTCGCGGCTGCGTTGGACCGACCGCTGCTGCGGCGGCAGGGGAGCGAGGTGGGCGCCGCGCTCGGCGCGGCCCTGCTGGGCCGTGCCGCGGCCGCGGGCCGCTGCGAGGCGGCGTTGTTCCCCGCGCCACCCGTCGAGCGCGTGTTCGAACCAGATCCCTCCCTCGCGCGTCAATTGCGCGACCTGCGCCCACGCTTCCAGAAACTGTATTGCACCCTGAAATCATCGTTCGAGGAAATTCCATCATGAGCCTGTTCTCCGACATGCCAGCCATCCGCTACGGCGGGCCCGACACGCGCGATGAATTCCAATTCCGCGCCTACGACGCGCAGCGCGTCGTCCTCGGTCGCCGCATGGCCGAGTGGCTGCGCTGCGCGGTGTGCTATTGGCATTCCTTCAACTGGCCGGGCAACGACATCTTCGGCGCCGGCACGCTGCCGCGGCCCTGGCTGGGGCCGGTGATCACGCAGCCGATGGCCGAAACCAAGCTCGAGGCGGCCTTCGATTTCATGGAAAGGCTGGGCGTGCCGTTCTTCGCCTTCCACGACGTGGATGCCATGGCCACCGCCACCACGCTGGCCGAGCATGACCGCAACCTCAAGCTCATCGAGGCCAAGCTCGCGCAGCGCATGCAAGCCGGCGGCATGCGCCTGTTATGGGGCACGGCGAACCTGTTCAGCCATCCGCGCTATGCCGCGGGCGCCTCCACCAATCCTGACCCGGAAGTGTTCGCCTGGGCCGCCGCGCAGGTGAAGTGGTGCCTGGAGGCGACGCATCGGCTGGGCGGCGCCAATTACGTGTTGTGGGGCGGGCGCGAAGGCTATGACACGCTGCTCAACACCGACCTGCGCCAGGAGATGGACCAGTTCGGCCGTTTCTTGTGCATGGTGGTCGAGCACAAGCATCGCATCGGCTTCAAGGGCACCATCCTGATCGAGCCCAAGCCCTTCGAGCCCACCAAGCATCAATACGATCGCGACGTCGCGGCGGTGTACGCCTTCCTGCAGCGCTACGGCCTCACCAAGGAAGTCGCGGTGAACATCGAAGTCAACCACGCGACGCTCGCGGGCCTGGATTTCGAGCACGAGGTGGCGGCCGCCATCGCGCACGGCATCTTCGGCTCCATTGACATGAATCGCGGCGATCCGCGCAATGGCTGGGATACCGATCAGTTCCCGAACAATGCGCAGGATCTCGTGCCCGCCATGATCAGCCTGATCGAGGCTGGCGGCTTCACCACCGGCGGCTTCAACTTCGATGCCAAGATCCGGCGCCAGTCCGTGGATCCGCACGATTTGTATCGTGCGCACATCGCCGGCATGGATACGTTGGCCCGTGCGCTCACGGCTGCCGCCAAGGTGATCGAGGAGAAGCGCCTGGGCGAGATCAAGGCGGCACGCTATGCCGGCTGGCGCGGCGAATTCGGCCGGCGGATACTCGATGGAAAGCTCAGCCTCGATGCGCTGGTGCAGGAGGCCGTACAGAAGGATTTGAATCCGCAGCCGCGCTCGGGATTGCAGGAACGATGCGAAGCCATCATCGCGGATGCGATGTGATGTGCGCCCCGCAGGTGGGTTCGCGGCTGGCTTTCGAGGCAAACGTGGCGACGGCGTTGCTCTGCCTCATCGCGTGTTCCGTACACGCCGCCGTGGGTCCGCCGGACGGCTCAACGGCGCAGCAGCAGGCCCTGGTCGCGGGCGACCCACCCTTCAAGGCCGCGACATTGTCGCTTCGCGACCTGCCGGCAGCGACACACCGTGAGTCGCTGTTCAACGGCCGCGACCTGCAGGGGTGGGATGTGTGGCTGGGCGCGGCGGACTGGCAGCAGACCTATGCGCCGGTGAAGTGGCAACCCATCGGCCTGAACCGCGATGCCACCCAGGTTTTCAGCGTGGTGACGGAGGAAGGTGCTCCGGCCATCTTTTCCACCGGCAAGATCTTCGGCGCGCTGATCTCGAAGCGCGATGCCGGCAACTATCACCTGCACCTGCAATTCAAGTGGGGCGTGCACCAATGGACGCCCATGCCACGCAACAGCGGCCTGCTGTATCACTCACGCGGTGGATACGGCGCCTGGTTCGGCACGGTCATGGAATCCATGGAGTTCCAGTTCCAGGAACACGCCCTTGGAATGTTGATTCCGGTGGGCCGTTCGACGCCGGGCCGCTCCATCGATGGCGCCTACTGGAACATGCACGCCAGCGTTCAGGTGGGCCAGGACAAGGCCATTGCCTATCCCTGGCGGCGTTACATGCCCGGCGGCCCCTTGCGACCCATCGCTTTCGAGGCCTACACGGTGGATGCGCACAGCAACAGGGAACGCCCGGCAGGGCAGTGGAACGAGGTTGATCTGTATGCCTTCGGTGATCGCGCGGTACACGTCGTGAACGGCGTGCCGGTGCTCGAAGCCAGGGACATGAAGTGGGCACCGCATCGCCGCGCCGCAGCGCGCCCGCTCACGCATGGCCGCATCCAACTCGAATCGGAGGGAACGGACGTCTACTTCCGCGACGTGTACATCGAACGGATCGACCGGTTGCCGACGATCATCGCCGCGTCCGCCGCGGCTCAGGATTGAGCGGAACCGGCCAGCGGTGCGCCCCGCAGGCGTGAAAACAGCAGCGTCGCCACCGACAGCAACACGCAGGCCGCGCCCACCTTGATGAACGACGACCCGACTTGCTGCGGCGTGCGCATCAGCAGGCTGAACAGCGGCGGGCACAACAGCTGCGTGAGGAAGAACACCGACATCCACAATCCCATGCCGCTGCCACGATGGTTGGGCGGCAGCGAGTTCAGGTTCCAGGCGACGAGGCAGGGCAGGGTCAATCCGATGCCGACGTTGATGAGCACGGCGAAGGCCATGCCAGCGAGATAGGAGCCAGCCATCCCCATGCCAAGCATGCCGGCGCCGAAGCAGAAGTACAGCAGCGCGAGGTTGGCGCTGATGGAGAATTTCTGCCGGCGGAAGTGATACCCGCCCAGGAGCGAGCCCACGGTGGCGAGCGTGGTCAGGAGGCCGATCAGTGCGGACGAATGCGCACCCAGTTGATCGTACATGATGCCCATGTGGATCGTGGGCGCGTAGAAGATCAGCCCCGTCAGCAGGGTGACCGCGAGCACCGGCAGCACGGCCGACCAGGGAAAGGCGGGCGGCGCGCTGGCAACCGTGTCCACGGCGCGTTGTGCATCGCTGCCCGCCGCCGGCTGCGCCCGCGGCTCCCAGGTAGTCAAGAGCACCCACACGAAGGCGATCAGCGCGACGACATTCGTGGCGAACGGGCCATGCCAGCTCAGCGTACCCAGGATGCCGGCGGTGATCTGCACCGACGCCGCCATGAACGGGCCGATGATGCTCTGCACGCCGAGCCATTTGTTGCGATCGGTGGGGAGGAACAGATCGCCGAGCAGCGCATTCGCAGTGGTCATGATGATGGCTGAGCCCGCGCCGACCGCCACCTGCGCGCCGAGGATGGCGTGGATGTCCTCCAGGAACACGGGGAAAAGGCCCGCGGTGCCGAACAGCGCCAGGGCGATCAGCAACAAGCGCCGCCTGCCCAAGCGGTCGGCCAGGGCGCCGAAAAGCGGACCGAGCAACACGATGCCCATGGACGGAATGGTCATGATCAGGGGCACCAGCAGTTCGCGGTGCGGCACGTCCGCGAAGTGACGGAACAGCAGGGGCAGGTTGGGGGCAAGCGAGATGATGGGGACGATGGGAATCTGCAAGGCGACCAACAGGCCGATGGCCTGCCAGGCACCGGCGCGCTTGGGCGCCGCGGAAGCCGTCTGCATGCTGATCCCCCGTACGGTCCGGCAGTAATAGAATGGCGATTCTAGACCGACACGGGGGGTTTTGCGCGCCGAAATAGCTGCCCGCTGGTGCTTCCCCGCACTCCAGGTTGACCGACCCCGTGGACGTCCGTATGCTGCAAACTAGAATCACAGTTCTAGTAAGCGCAGGTACCGCCGTTCCTGTCGCGGGTGGGGGTTGGCATGCTGCATCGATGGCGAAGTTGCTTCGCGGGGCGCCCCCTGCGCTCGGCACGTGTCTGGACGCCTGCTGCGATGCTGTTCGCGCTGGCGGCAGCTACGGGTATCTACGCGGCTGAGCCCGCGGCCCCCGCGCCTTACGTTCCGCCACAGAGCATCCAGCCCATCCCCGTGCCGCTGCCGCCGGGCAACGGGCGCTTGCAGGTACTCATCATCACGGGCCGCAACAGCTTCGAGCACGATTGGCGCGGCACCACGCAGGCCATCCGGCGCATGCTCGAGGACTCGGGACGGTTCGAGGTGCACGTCACCGAGGAATTCCGCGGCGCGTCCGCCAAGACGCTCGAACCTTACGATGTGGTGTTGCTCAATTACCTGGGCCGTTGGAATTACGGCGACGCCATGGAGCTGCGCTGGGGTGAGCCGGCCGAGTCCGCGTTGTTCGACTATGTGCGCGCCGGCCACGGCATCGTCGTGTATCACGCATCGTTCATCATGGGCGCGCCGAGCTGGCCGGAATTCGAGCGTCTCGCCGGCGGCACTCTGCGCACCGAGCCCACGCCCAGCCGCCGCAACCCGGCCGATGCATTCCTCGTGCATGTGGTCGATCGGCAGCACCCGATCACCGCCGGCATGCGCGAGTACGTGTGGACCTTCATGGACGACATGTACACCAACATGCGCTGGGACCGCGAAGCGCCCGTGCATGTGCTGGTGAGCGGGCGCGATGACCCGGCCGCTTACGATGAGCGCGTTGCGGGCCCCAAGTACCCGGCCTCGAAGTTCTCACCCGACAAGCTCAAGCAGATGGCCGGCATGGGGCAGGAACACCCGCTGGTCTGGACTTCACAATTCGGCAAGGGCCGGGTGTTCGGTTTCACGCTGGGCCACGGCCCAGAGTCCCTGCAATTCGACGGCGTGGTGAGCCTGTTGACGCGCGGCACCGAATGGGCGGCCTCGGGCGCCGTGACCGTGCCGCTCAAGGAAAAAACCAAGGCCTATCTTCCGGAGTCCCAATGACTACATCCCCAGCTCTTTCGCCCACGCCCAGCGCCGCCTGGTTCCTCTCGCCCTGCATCGAATGGATTTTCAAGGAAGAGCACGCCGACTTCTGCGATCGCATGCGCGCCGCGGCCAAGGCGGGTCTGCCGGGCATCGAGTTCCATATGTGGCGCAACAAGCCGCTGGATGAGGTGAAGCGCGCGGCCGATGAAACTGGCCTCATCATTACCAGCTGCCTGGTCGAGCCGCGCTGCTCGCTGCTCACGTTCGACGGGCGCGAGGCGTTGATCACGGCAGTGACCGAATCAGCGGATGCCGCGCGGCGCCTCGGCGCGCGCGCCATCGTCATGGCTTCCGGGCTCACCATCGCGGACGTCAGCCGCCGCCAGCAGATCGATGCCATGATCGCTAACCTGAAGATGCTCGCGCCCATCGTGGCCGAGCGCGGCGTGACTCTGCTGCTCGAGCCGGTGAACACCAAGGTGGACCACCCTGGCGTCTTCCTCGACAGCAATGCGGAAGGCCTGGACGTGATCGAGGCGGTGGGCCATCCATCGGTGCGCCTGCTGTTCGACCTGTATCACTCGGCCGCCATGCAGGAGGACGCCGCGCAGGTGATCGGCAAGCGCGCTGCGCTCATCGGGCACGTGCAGGCGGCGGACCTGCCGGGCCGCAACCAGCCGGGCAGCGGCGGCATCGACTGGCGCGGATCTTTGGGCATGCTGCGCGAGCGCGGCTACCGCGGCGCCATTGGCCTGGAATACCGGCCGGTCGGCGAGAGCCTCGCGACCATCGAGCAGACGCGCCGCGCTTTCGGCATCTGACGCGCGTCACCGCCGTTCACCAACCTTTCACTCCTGGGGAGCATTCAACATGAAGAAACCGCTGGCCTTGCTGAGCTTGATCCTGTCCTTCGCCGTCATGGCGACAGCCGCGCCGGCCGCGCACGCCGACATGGTGCCCAACAAAACGGACGGCGCGCCGCCGGCGGATATTGGCGGTCCGACCACCAAGGAGCTGGCCGGCCTGAAACTGTTCTATAACTACACCACCGGCAAGGAATACGAACTGACCTTCGATGCCGACACGGTGACCTTTCTGCCGCACAAGGATCCGCATGCCGCGCCGGGCACCAAGTTCACGCCGGGCTCGCTGCATTACCTGGCGCGCCGCATCCGCAAGGATATGTACCTGGTGCATTGGCTGGTGCGCTCACCCACCATGGGCAACATCCATGTGGCACTGCTGCTCGACCTTGCGGAAAAGCACGTGCATGTCTCGGCGCTGATGCCGGGCGGCGTGGAGTTTTTCGACATCGCCGACATCAAGTCGATGGAATGGACCAAGGGAAAGCCCAAGGCCTGATTCATCAATGCATCACCGGGCCGGGCGTGCGCTGCGCGCGCCCGGCCCCGCCTGCGTAGACGCCCCATCCCATGTCGTTCGAAACCCAGGCCAGCCGCCGCGCATTGACCTTCATCCTGCTCACCGTGACGCTGGATTCGATGGGCATGGGCATCCTCGTGCCGGTGACGCCCAAGCTCATCCTCGAGTTGAGCGGCGAGGGACTGGCGAAGGCGGCGCTGTACGGCGGATGGTTGACGGCTGCCTTCGCTGCCATGCAGTTCATGGCGGGGCCCATCCTGGGATCGGTCAGCGACCACGTGGGCCGGCGTCCGGTGTTGCTGGCCTCGCTGGCGGCCTTCGGTTTGAGCTACGTGCTCATGGGCTTCGCTCCCACGCTCATCTGGGTGTTCGCGGCGCAATTGCTCACCGGCTTGTTCGGCGCCACGCCGGCGACGGCGGGCGCGTACATTGCCGACGTCACACCGGAGAAGGACCGCACGCGGCATTTCGGTTCGATCGCGGCAGCTTTCGGCCTGGGCTTGATCCTGGGGCCCGCATTGGGCGGGATCCTCGCCACCTACGGCACGCGCGTGCCGTTCTTCGTGGCCGCGCTGTTGAGCTTCGCCACCGTGACCTATGGCGTGCTGGTGCTGCGCGAATCCCTGCCGCCGGAAAGACGACGGCCTTTCTCATGGCGCCGCGCCAATCCCATCGGCGCCACCAGCGTGCTCACCCGCACCAGCCATGTCACGATGCTGCTGGTCGCCGTGTTCTTCCAGCGCGTGGCCACCAATGCCTTGCCCGCCACCTGGCCTTATTTCACCATGCAGGAATATGGCTGGAGCCCGCGCCAGGTGGGATACTCGCTCGCCGCCTACGGCGCGGCCACGGTGGTGATGCAGGCGGGATTCCTGCGTTGGTTGGATGCGAAGGTGGGCACGCGCAAGGTGGCGTTGCTGGGATTGTCGTTGTTGGCGCTCGGGTTCGTGGGTTTTGCCTTCGGCCGCGGCACCTGGGTGGTGCTCACTTGCATCCCCTTGACCACCATGGGCTTCACGGCAGGCCCGGCGCTGGTGAGCATGCTGTCGGTGAAAGTGAAACCCGACCTGCAGGGAACGCTGCAAGGTGTGGTCGCCAGCATCAACGGCGTGTCCGCGGTATTGACGCCGCTGGCCATGCCGTGGATCTTCGGAGTGTTTTCCACCGGCCGCTTCGGCTGGGTGTTTCCGGGCGCGCCCTTCGTGGTGAGCGCCGTGTTGTCGTTGATCGGCGTGGTATTCATCCGCATGGATGATGCCGGCCGCCGTCGCAACGCGACGGCCCAGGAGGCGTTGGAATGATGCAGCAGCAAATGGGTGCGCCGGTACGCGAGGCGGGCAGGGCGCAGGCCGTGTCGTTGATCGTGCTCGGCACGCTGCCCACCATGGCGATCGCCTCGCTGGTGCCGGTATTGCCGGCCTTGTTCGCTCATTTCCAGTCGGTACCCAACAAGGAATTGCTGGTGCCGATGGTCCTCACCGTGCCCTCATTGTGCGTCGCGTTGTTTTCCTCGCCCATCGGCGCGGCCGCGGACCGTTGGGGCCGCCGCACGGTGCTGTTGCTGGCGCTGCTGATGTTCTCGGTATTCGGTGCGCTGCCGATGCTGTTCGATGACCTGTATTCCATCATCGCCAGCCGCGTGGCGGTGGGCCTGGCGGAGGCGGCGATCCTGACCGTCGGCAATGCGCTGATGGGCGATTACTTTGATGGCGAGCGCCGCCGGCATTGGCTGGGCGTGCAGATGTCGATCGGCCCCTTCGTCGCCACGTCGTACATTCTCCTCGGCGGCCAGTTGGGGTCGTGGTCGTGGCGCGGTCCCTTCCTCATGTACCTGATCGGCTTCCTGGTGCTGGCGGTGGCGGTGCTCTACCTGTACGAGCCGGTTGCGCGCCAGCCGGCAGATGCCAAGCCAACGGTGAAAACGCCTTTTCCTTGGAGCGCCACCTTTCTCGTCAGTGGCATCACCCTGGTCGTGTCCATCATCTATTTCCTGCAGGCAGTGCAGCATGGCCGGATCTTCGCCGACCTCGGCGTGGATTCACCGGCGCGCATCGGCATGATCGTCTCGCTCGCCAGCATGGGGACGGTCGTGGGCGGATTCACCTTCAAGCTCCTGCCGCCGCGCCCGGTGGCATTCCTGTTGGCGATTTCCTTCGCGGCCTACGGCATTTCCTATGTCGGCGTCGGCTTGTCGCCCAATTACTGGTATGGGCTGGTATTCGACGCCGTGGGCCAGTTCGGCGGCGGCTTCGTGCTGCCCACGCTGATCATGTGGGCCCTGAGCAAGTATGGCTACGAGCATCGCGGCCGGGGCATGGGCGTGTGGGCCGCCAGCTTTTTCCTTGGCCAGTTCCTGAGCCCGCCGGTGATGACGCTGATCGCGCATGGCGAACTCACCTTCCTCGCCTCGGTGGCCGTGCTCGGTGGCGTATGCCTGGTACTGGCCGCGGCGGCCCTAGGATTGCTGGTTCGGGGCAAACATGCTCCACTTAGCGGTGATGCCGCCAGCCATTGAGACCCCGACCATGACCACGCCGACGACGGCGGCCGATGTCCAACCCTCGGATGCCGTGGTGGCTTTCCGCGAATCGCCCGAAGCCAAGAGCCGCCTGGGCTCGGAGCTGGGCGTCACCGAGCGGCGCGCACTGGCGCTGGCCATGCTGGTGGATGTGTTGGAGGCGCTGCAGGCGTCCTCGCACATCGCGCGTATCTGGCTGGTGGGCGACGTGCCCGCATTGCCATCCCATCTGGATAAGCTGCGGGTGTTGCCGAGCAACGCGGCCCTGAACGAGGCCATCGCAGCGGCGCATGCACAGGCCATCGCAGCCGGCGCGGCGGGCGTGCTCATCGCGCACGCGGACCTTCCTCTGCTCACGGCGGCTGAAATAGACGATTTCCTGCTGGCCGCGGCGACGCTGCCGCGCTCGCCGGGTAGCGTGCGCCTCGCGCCTTGCCAGGCTTACCAGGGCACCAACCTCAAGTGGCTGCCGCACGGCGTGCCCTTGCTGCCGCGCTTCGGCGAGAACAGCTTCGGCGCGCATCGCAGCGCGTATGGCGCCGCCGGTGTGAGCGTCGACGAGGCGGCGATGGTGCCCGATGTGGATACGCCTGCGGATCTGGTCGAACTGCGGGCGGCCTTGGTGCGCAGCCCCGATCTTGCGCCGCACACGCGCAAGGCGTTGGGCCTGGCGCAGCCGGACCTGCCGGAAGCCGCGCGTGTGGCCGGGTTCGTGGATGTGCCGTTGGCGGAATTGATGCCGCTCGCCGCCGCGGTCCGCGACCGCGCCTTCGGCCACCAGATCACCTATTCCCCCAAGGTGTTCCTGCCCATCACGCACCTGTGCCGCGACGTGTGCCATTACTGCACCTTCGCCAAGACGCCACGCAACGTGAGCGAGCCCTACATGAGCGAGCAGGCCGTGCTCGAGGTCGCGCGCCGCGGAGCGGAGATGGGCTGCCGCGAAGCGCTGTTCACGCTGGGGGATCGTCCCGAGGATCGCTACCCGGCCGCGCGGCGCGCGCTCGAGGCTCTGGGATTCCCCTCGACACTGGCCTATGTGCAACACCTGGCGCGGCGCGTGCTGCGCGAGACCGGGCTCCTGCCGCACATCAACGCGGGGGTGATGAGCGCGCAGGAACTGGCGGGCATGCGCGGCGTGTCGGCCTCGATGGGATTGATGCTCGAGACCGTCGCACCGCGCTTGAGCGAGCGCGGCATGCCGCATCACGGTTCGCCCGACAAGCATCCCGTCGTGCGCCTGGCTGCGCTGCGCCGCGCGGGCGAAGCGGGCGTGCCATTCACCTCCGGCATCCTGATCGGTATCGGTGAAACTCGCGCCGAGCGCCTGCAGGCGCTGCTGGCGCTGCGCGAGTTGCATGCGCGTTACGGTCACCTGCAGGAAGTCATCATCCAGAATTTCCGCGCCAAGCCCGGCACTCGCATGGCCTCAGCACCGGAGCCGGACCTCCAGGAACTGCAATGGACCATCGCGGCGGCGCGCCTGATCTTCGGCGGCGAGGTCAGCGTGCAGGCGCCGCCCAATCTCACCGAAGAAGCCGGCTGGTCGGCCTTGCTCGAGGCGGGCATCGACGACCTCGGCGGCATCTCGCCGCTGACGCCGGACTTCGTGAATCCGGAAGCGCCCTGGCCGCACGTCACCCGCTTGCGGGCGGTATTGCGAGCGGCGGGATTTCATTTGCGCGAACGTCTCACCGCCTACCCGCGCTATATTGCGGCGGGCGAGCGTTGGATGCATGCGGACGTGCGGCCCAAGGTGCTGCTGCAGGCCGATGCCACCGGCCTTGCGCGCGATGACGACTGGCGTGCCGGCATCAGCACGGAGTCACCACCGCCCCCGGTGCGCGGCAACCGCCGCAGCACGCTGGAGGGGCTGCTGGAGTCAGTGCTGCGCGGCGCGCCGCCGGCCGAGTCCGACATCGTGCGGCTGTTCGGCGCGCGCGGCGAAGACTACGCCGCGGTACTGGAAGCCGCCGATCAGCTGCGCCAACGGGTGAACGGCGATGCGGTGGGCTATGTCGTCAACCGCAACATCAACTACACCAATCAATGCACCTACCATTGTGGCTTCTGCGCCTTCTCGACCGGCAAGGTGGCCTTGAAGATGCGCGAGTCGCCGTACCGGCTCGATCTCGAGGAAGTGGCGCGCCGGGTGGTGGAGGCGGCTGCGAAGGGCGCCACCGAAGTGTGTCTGCAAGGCGGCATCCATCCCGAGTTCACCGGCGAGACGTACCTGTCGATCTGTCGCGCCGTGCGCGAGGCCGTGCCGCGCATGCACATTCATGCCTTCTCGCCCCTGGAAGTTCGCCACGGCGCCTCCACGCTGGGGCTGAGCGTCAAGGAATTTCTCGCGCGCCTGCAACGCGCGGGCTTGAGTACGCTGCCCGGCACGGCGGCGGAAATCCTGGACGATGAGATCCGCGCCATCATCTGCCCGGACAAGCTCAACACCGAAGAGTGGCTGGGCGTGATGGCCGATGCGCATTCCCTGGGCTTGAAGTCCACGGCCACCATCATGTACGGCCATGTGGAAACCCCGCTCCATTGGGCGCGCCATCTGCTACGCCTGCGCGCGCTGCAGGAACGCAGCGGCGGGTTCACCGAGTTCGTGCCGCTGCCGTTCGTCGCCGAAGGCGCGCCGATCTTCCGCCGCGGCCGCGCGCGGCCCGGACCCACCTTCCGCGAGGCAGTGCTCATGCATGCCGTCGCCCGCCTCACGCTGCACCCGGCGTTCAAGCACGTGCAGACCTCGTGGGTGAAGATGGGCGAGGAGGGCGCGCGCCGCTGCCTCGCGGCCGGTGCCGATGACCTGGGCGGCACGCTCATGAACGAGAGCATCAGCCGCGCGGCCGGCGCCAAGCACGGACAGGAATTCACGCCGGAGCGCATGCGCGCGCTGATCGAGTCCGCCGGGCGCGAACCGTATCAGCGCAGCACGCTCTACGCTTCACTGGAACCGCGCACCGCGCGGGATCATTCACTGTTTGCCCCGCCGGCCTGTGCGGCGCTCACCACCTCGGATCACCTCAACTCATGATGAAATACGGATACAAGGCCTCCGCCGAGCAATTCGGATCGGTGCAATTGCTGGAATTCTCGGTGCTCGCCGAGCAGTCGGGCCTGGACTCGGTCTGGGTCAGCGATCATTTCCAACCCTGGCGGCACACGGGCGGGCAGGCGCCGTTCTCGCTGTCCTGGATGGGCGCGCTCGGCGCGCGCACCTCGCGCATCGTCATGGGCACCAGCGTCCTGACGCCGACGTTCCGCTATCACCCCTCCGTCGTCGCCCACGCCTTTGCCACGCTCGGCACTTTGTTCCCCAAGCGCGTGGTGCTCGGCATCGGCACGGGTGAATCCTTGAACGAAGTGCCGCCCACGGGCATGGCCTGGCCGGAGCAGAAGGAACGCACCGCGCGCTTCAAGGAGTCGGTGGACCTGATCCGGCGCCTGTGGCGCGAGGAGCGCGTCAGCTACGAGGGTCAGTATTACAAGACCGTGGAGGCCACCATCTACGACCGCCCGCGCGACGAAGTGCCCATCTACGTGGCCGGCGCGGGTCCCGTGATGGCGAAGTTCGCGGGCGAGAAGGCCGATGGCTTCATCTGCACCAGCGGCAAGAAGTGGGACCTGTACACCGAGACGCTGATGCCCAATCTCAAGGCGGGCCTCGAAAAGGCGGGGCGCTCGATGGACGCCGTCGACCGCATGATCGAGATCAAGCTATCCTTCGACCCCGATGCCGATCGCGCCTTGCAGGACACGCGCTTCTGGGGCGCTCTCGCGCTGTCGCCGGAAGAAAAGATGAACGTCGAGGACCCGCTGCAGATGGAGAAGATGGCGGACGCGCTGCCCATCGAGCGCGTGGCGACCCGCTGGATCGTGACGAGCGACGCAGCGCAGGCGATCGAGCGCATCCGTCCCTACGTGGACATGGGGTTCAATCACCTGGTTTTCCATGCGCCCGGGCATGACCAGGCGCGTTTCCTCAAGTACTTCTCGGAACGACTGCTGCCGCTCTTGAAGAAAACCTTCGGCTGACGCCCTACAGCGTTCCCTGCTTGAGCAGGGCGACGGCCGCGTCCGCGGCACGGGCCGTGAATGCCATGTAGGACAGGGACGGGTTGCGATCCCCGCACGAACTCATGAACGCACCGTCGGTGACGAACACGTTAGGCGCATCGTGCAGCTGGTTGTGTGCGTTGGTCACTGAGGTCCGTGGGTCCTCTCCCATGCAGGCGCCGCCCATTTCGTGGATGGACATGCCTGGCGGCCCGATGAAATAGGCGCTCCGGTCGATCGCGCCTCCCAACAGGCCCAGCATCCGCTCGGCTTCCTGGCGCGCGTGCTGCACGGCCTTGGTCTCGTTCTCGCTCCAGCGCACGTCGATCCGCGTCAGCGGCAGGCCATGTCGGTCGCGCCTGGCCATGTTGAGGCTCACCGCATTTTCCTTGCGCGGCAGGCATTCCACGGAAATGCCCAGGATCATCTTCCAGGGGCCGGGCTTGCGCAGCGCGTGCTTGAAATCCGCGCCGATGCCGGGGGTGTGTGGTGCGGCGGTCCAGTTTTCCCGCAATCCCATGCCTTGGTAGGAATAGCCGCGCACGAAATCCGTTTCCTGCCCGCCCATGTTGACGAAGCGCGGAATGATGATTCCATTGGGCTTGCGGCCGCGGTACATCTGGTCGGCGAGGCCCGGCACGTCGGCGAACACCAGCCCGCCGAAGGTGTGGTCCATGATGTAGCAGCCCAGAAGGCCACTTGAATTGCCGAGGCCGCGAGGCATGGCCTCGGACGCCGAGCGCAACAGCACGCTGACGCTGTTGATCGAGCCCGTGCACAGGAACACGATGCGCGCTCGCTGCACCGATCGCGCGCCGGTTCGCGCATCGATGAGGCGCACGCCGCTGGCGCGGCGCGTCTTTGCATCGTACTCGATGGAGTCCACGATGCTGTCCGTGAGCAACGTGAGCCTGCCGGTGGCGCGCGCTGCCGGCAGTGTCGAGCTCTGCGTGCTGAAATATGCGCCGAATGAGCAGCCGCGCGCGCATTGATCGCGGTTCTGGCAGGCGCTGCGATCGCCGATGGCTTCGGTGAGATTGGCGGTACGGCCGGGGATCACACGCCGGTCGGGATAGTGTTGCTTCACGAGGTCGGCCAGGCGCTGCTCGCCGGCGTTGAACCCCATGGTGGGTTGATAGCGGCCATCGGGGAGCGAGGCCACCCCGTCGGCCGATCCATTCACGCCGATGAACTGCTCCACATGGTCATACCAGGGTGCGATGTCGGCGTAGCGCACCGGCCAGGGCGACCCATGCCCATCCTGCGCATTGGCGGCGAAATTGTGCTCGCCCATGCGATAGCTGTGGCGGCCCCACATGAGCGAGCGGCCGCCGAGGTGATAGCCGCGGACCCACTGGAAATTGCTTTCGGGCGGGGATTCGTAGATCTCCTGCGTATCGTCGACGTACATGTCCTTGTTCCATTCGTCGACGCGGCCCGAGCGCTGGATGCGCTTCTTCGTGGCCATTTCCTGCGGATCGCCGAAGCCACGATACGGCAGCTGCCAGGGCGGCGTGAACTCGGTCTTGTAGTCCTTGCGGTGTTCCAGATGCGGGCCACGCTCCACCATCAGCACCTTCAGGCCGCGTTCGGTCAATTCCTTGGCCGCCCAGCCGCCGGTGATGCCGGAACCACAGACGATGGCATCGAAGTCGCTCATCACAACGCGCTCGCGATGGTGAGGTTGGCGGGCATGCGAAAGTCATCCGTGAGCGTGAAGTTCTCGCAGCTGCCGGGAACGGGCTCCCATACCAGCTCCTTGCTGGCGCCGATTTCGCTGGTGTAGTAGCCGGCGATGATGCCGGTCTTGAAGGCCTGCCAGGCGGACTCGGACGTGCGGGGCGCCGGAGTCCCGGGCGGCGGTGGCGGGCTGGCGAAGCTGCGGCGATCGAGCTCGGCCAGCAACACGAATTGCCGCGCGCGCGTCTGGCCCATGAAATTCCCGTCCGCAGCCGCATCCAGTATGCTCTTCACCTGCGCATGCAACGCCGCATCCAGCGGGCGCAACCCGTGATCCATGGCCAGCAGGACGAATGCGGCCACGCCCGCCTTGGAGGCACCCGGCGTGTCGGTGTCGGGAATTACCAGGTCGCAGAGGCGGTCGGTGAGCGGCCAGCGCGGATCGTGGCGATGGTCCTTGGCCTTGGCGTGCGCCGGTAATTGCAGCAGGAGCGAGGCCAGCGTCGCGACGGCGCCGGCGAGGGCATCGCGGCGTGACAACCGCGGGAGATCGGATACGCTCATGCAGCATGCTCCTGGAACGGCGCGAGGGCCGTCAGCGGCGCCGCGAGGTCGACAATAATAGAATGGTGATTCTGATTATCCGGCGCGCCGCGAACGCCTGTCAAGAAAGCGGCGGGATTGGTGGGCGGAGGCTTCAGGCCAGGGCCCGAACCTTCAGGTCTTCGCCTGGTAACGGAAATTCCTGAATCGGACCACTCCCTTGCCGGCTGCGAACAAGGCGGGCCGCAGACTCGCCAGGTCATCGACGGTGTTGGCGTGGTAGCCCGAGGTTTCGCTGCGCACCCCGTGCCGGACCCAGTGCACGCCATCGGTGCCGTAAAAGAACGTGACGATGTGGCGGTCATTGACGATTTTCAGGTGCAGCGTGCGTACCGCCGGCGCGGGCTCCGGCCAGTAGCTGGCCTTGCCGCCGCGATAGGTGGTCATCTTCGCGCCATCGTGCCCCATGCCCAGGAACAGGCGATCGCAGTAGAACAACAGCAGTCCGCCTTGGGCCTCGCCGATGATGTCCATCTGCACGCTGATTTCAAAGGCGTGATCACCCACCATTTGTGTGAGCGGTGAGCAGTCGTGCGGGCCGCTTCCCTTGGCTGCCATCTGCATCGCGCCGTCCTCGTAGCTGATGCGCTGCGCCTCGCCCGGAGCCGCGCCGTAGAAGCTCCAGCGCGTGCCCAACGAGCGTTGCGAGAAATCATCGGATGCCGCCAGGCCGTGCCCGGGAGCCGGCGCCAGCGCCGGTGCGGATATCGGCAGTGGCGCGGAGAGATCACCGCCCAGCGCGCGCGGCCAACCGTCCGCGGTCCATTCGATCGGTTCGAGCAACGTCTGTCGCCCGAGTGTGCGATACCCGTTCTCATAGCCGTGATACACGAGGCACCAACGGCCGCCGGGTCCTTCCACCGCCGTGGCATGACCGCGCGACCACCAGCGCTCCCCAGCGCATCGCGTGCGCACGATGGGGTTGTGCGGGCAGTTCTCCCACGGCCCTTTCAAGCTGCGGGCGCGCGCGGCGATGACCATGTGGCCGGTGGCCGGTCCGCCGGTGCCACCCACGGCGCAGATCAAATAGTGCCAGCCATTGCGTTGCAGGAGCTTGGGTCCCTCCAGCGCGTAGGCCTCGGTGATCCACTCGTCAGGATACCGCCAGCCGTCGTACACCTTTTCGATCGGACCGGCAGTGGCGAGGCCATCGGCTCGCAGGCGGACCCGGTTCACGCCCGAGAGGAACAAGTAGCGATCGCCGTTCGAATCCACCGCATGCCCGGGGTCGATCAGTCCGCCGATGCCAAGATCCACCGGCTCGCTCCACGGGCCCGACATGCTATCGGCGTGGATCACGTAGATGTTGGCAAAGCTCTTCAATCCCTTCGACCATGGCGCCGCCATGAAGGGGATGTAGATGAAGTAGCGGCCGTCGTGCTTCACCAGGTCCACGGCGAACACGGTGCCCAACGGCTTGGCGAGCGCTGGACCCAATGGCGTCCAGTTCACGAGGTCGCGTGAGTGCCAGATGAGAAGGCCCGGACTCGCATCGAAGGACGAATGCGTCAGATAGTAGTCATCGCCGTCCTTCAGGATGGACGGATCGGGATGATCGCCAGCGAGGATGGGATTCAAGTAATGGCCGTTGCCGAGGTCGGCTTTGCGCTGGCCGTCCACGCCGCGCGCCCAGCGTGGCTCCTGTGCGGCCGCATCGGCGCAGCCGGCAGTCTTGCCCGCGGCTGATCCCTTGGTCAGGACACCCGAGAGCCCAAGCAACAAGGCCTCACGCCGCGACGTCATGCCGTGTCTCCTCAGAAGGGTTTTGCCCGCGCGCTCACGCCGGCAACAGCCCCGGCCACAGCGCCGCGGCGTTGCGATGCCCGATGGCGTCCAACTCCGTACGGTTGAATACGCCACAATCGCGCAGGGCGGCCGCGGTCTCTGCCGAGCCACGATAGAAATGATCGGTGCCGTACAGCACCTGCGATACGCCTACCACCTGCCGCAGCGCGCGCATGGCCACCGGATTGGCGCATTGCGCGGTGTCGTAGTGGAGCTTGCGCAGCTCGGTGAGCGTGCCAGCCGGTGGAGCGGGTGGCACATAGGGTCCCTGCTGGCCGGCGGTGCGAACGCCCGGCACGATCTCGGCCGCCGTGCCACCGAGAAAGCGTTCGATCAGGAACGGCATGGTGCCCCCGCCATGCGAGAAGACGAAGCGGACGTTCGGATGGCGCGTGGTGATGCCATTGAAAATCACGCTGGCGATGGCGCGCGTGGTGTCGGTGCCATACTCGATGATGTTGTCGGGCACGCGCTCCAGCAGCGCGTGGCAGCAATTCGCCGTGGTGGGATGCACGAACAGCACGGCACGGCGGCGGTTCAATTCCTCGAACACCGGCTCGAAGGCGGCATCACCCAGCCAACGGTCGCCGGTGTTGGTGTATGCGGAGAATCCTTCGGCTTTCAGCGTGTCGGCGGCGTACGCGATTTCCGCAAGGCTCGTGTCGACGTCCGGCAGTGGCAACGCCGCCAGCACGCCAAATCGGCCGGGGTGGGCGGCGCGAAGTTGCGCGGCGCCGTCGTTGATGCGGCGTGCGAGCTGCGCGCGGCTCTGCGGAGTGCCCAGTTGCGGCGGCACGAACATGGACAGCAGCGCCGTGCCCGTGCCGCCGGCGTCCATGTCGGCGAGATCATGCGCCAGATCCCAGTTCGTGGGAGGGACCACTGCCGGTTGGCCACTCGGGGTGCGTGCCGACCGGAAGAATTCCGCGTAGCCGTCCGGGATGAAATGGTGGTGTACGTCGATCCAGCGGCGCGCTGCAGCGGCCTGCGTGGTGTGCGGCAGGCATGCTGCAGCGAGCGCTGCGCCGGCGCCGCCCAGGAATGCACGGCGCGTGGCGCTCACGGCTGCTTGCCGAGGAAATGATTGACCTTCAGCCAATGCAACATCGAGTCCTTCCAGTCCACGGTGGTCGTTCCGGGACGTCCCATGCCATAACCATGGCCACCGCTCTGGTACACGTGCAACTCCGCCGGCTTGCCGGCGCGCTGCCAGCTGTCCATGAGGCCATAACCCTGCTTGCTGAACAGCGGATCATCCGCGGCCAGCGAGGCGAACAGCGGCGGGGCGGATGCCGGTACGTCCACCGCCGTCATCGGCCCGTAGATGAGTGCCGCGAAGGCGGGCTGCTCGGCAGGAGTTGAGGTAAGCACCGCACTCAAGGTGGTCATGGCGCCGGCGGAAAATCCCATCATGCCGACGCGTTTTGGATCGACGCCATAGCGGGTGGCGTTCGCCCGCACCCAGCGCAGCGCGGCGTGCGCGTCGGCCAGGGACTGCGGTGGCGTTTCGAGCTTCTCCACCGGCCCGCCCGACATCACCTTGCGGATAGTGGCGTTCATTTCATCCTGGAATGCCTTTTCGTCGGCGGGCGATGGCGTGAGCCGGTACTTGAGGATGAAGGCCGCCACGCCGTGGTCGGCGAACCAGCGCGCCAACGGCCAGCCCTCGTTGTCCATCGACATCATCTTGAAGCCGCCGCCCGGCAGCACGATCACCGCGGCGCCCGTGGCCTTCACGTTCTTGGCCGGAATGACCGGCGTGAGGGTGGCGTGCGAGACATTGCGGGCGGCGCGCTGCGTGCCGTCGGAGAACCAACTCTCGCGCGGCATGCCGTCGACGCCGCCGGTGTCGAGGGCGATGGCGCCGGGTTCGGCCGGAGGATCGATGCGCGAGATCTTGAATTGAAACGGGGCATCCGCGGCGTGTGCCGCGATGCCGGCCATGAGCAACGCAAGTGCGGCCAGGACGGTCTTGGTCATGTCGGTTCTCCCCCCGAGGTGTCGATGATCAATCTTCCAGCAGCGCGCGTCGCACCAGTGTCAGCGCATCGCCATCATGCCGAAAGCCGGCGGCCAGCGCGCGCGGCGCCCGCAGTGGCGGATAATTCGCAAATTGCTGTTGCAGGGCCGCATCCGGCCGGTAGCTCACGCGATCCAGGACTTGAGAACCGTGCAACGCCGCAATGGCTTGCACCACTTCCGCCATGGTCAGGCGCTGAACGGGCAACAGGAAGCTGCGCGTCGGCGGCCATTGGCCGGCATCCAGTGTGGTGGCATGCAGGAGGTTGTCGACCGCGCAGGATCGGCTCATCCACCACGATGGCGCATCCGGCGCCACCGGGCACACTACCGGGCGGCCGGCGCTGAGTTCGCGGATCACATCGCTCAGGAAGATCGACAGCATGCCGGTGGTGGGCGGGCGCGCCACGATGCCAGGCAGCCGCAGCGAACGCCCGTCGAGATAGCCCCGCCGCGAGTAGTCCGCGAGCAGGACCTCGCTCACGTACTTGTGCGCACCGTAGCTCAAGGACGGTGCGGGTACGGTGTCTTCGTCGATCACCGCCGGCAGTGGCACGCCGTACACGCCGATGGTGCTGGCGAAAACGACCAGCGGCCGATTGCCCGCCTGGCGCAGCGCCTCGAGCAAGCTGATGCCCGACTGCAGGTTCACGCGCAGGCCGAGGGCGAAATCCCGCTCGGCCGCGCCCCCGGGGACGCTGGCCAGGTGGAACACGCAATCGATGCCGCCGTCGAGCGCGGACTCGAGCACGGCGGGGTCGGTGATGTCGCCGGCGATGCAGCGCTCGCGTTCGTCGTCGCTGACAGTGTCCGGCGGCATGTGCACATCGAGGCGTACGATGTGAGTAGCCGCTGCGCCGCGTGCGCCTAAGCTTACACCGGCGCGCAGGCGCCGCAGCAACGAGCGCCCGATGAAGCCTTCGGAACCGATGACGAGGACGCGCATTGGTTCGCGTCAACCGCCGCCGGCGCGCACGTAGCGCTGGTCGATGGCGCCGAATACGCTGCGGCCCGCCGCATCAAGGATTTCGATGCGCACGCGATCGCCGAATTTCATGAAGTCGGTGATGGGCTTGCCTTGATCGAGCAACTCGATGCCGCGTCGTTCGGCGATGCAGCCCGACCCCACCTCGCGATAGTTCTCGTTGGACACGGTGCCCGAACCGATCACGGTGCCGGCGCTCAGGTTGCGCGTGCGCGCATTGTGTTCGATGAGTTGCTCGAAGGAAAAGCCCATGGCGCCGCAATGCGGGTGGCCGAACTCACGGCCGTTCCACTCGACGCGGATGGGCAATTGCACCCGGCCCTCGCGCCAACCGCCAGGACCCAACTCGTCCGGCGTGACCGCCACGGGGCCAAAGCTGCTCGCCGGCTTGCATTGACCGAAGCCGAAACCCGTACGGATTTCGCGCGCGGCAATCTTTCGCAGGCTGACGTCGTTCACGATCATCAGCAACCGGATGAGGGCGGAGGCATCGGCCGCTTTCGTGCCCATGGGGACGCGGCCGGTGATGACGGCCACTTCCGCCTCGAAATCCATGCCGTCTTCTTCGCTGGGCAAGGGCACGTCATCGCAGGGTCCCAGGAAATCATCGCCCGCCCCCTGGTACACCAGCGGGACGCTGTGTTTGTCCGGTGGTGGCGACGTGCCGAACACCTTCTCCATGAGGTCGCCGTGGCTGTGGAAGGTGGACCCGTCCAGCCATTGCCAGGTGCGCGGCAGGGGCGCATGCAGGTTGCAGGGATCCAAGGCGAAGCTGTTGGGCGCGGTGCCTTCGTTCAACGCCCGGTAGAGTTCCGCCAGTCGCGGCGCGGTCTCGCTCCAGTTCTCGATCGCGTTCAGCAGCGTGGGTGCGATGACGCCGGCGTCCACCGCCATGGATAAGTCCGTGGAGACGACCAGCAGCCGTCCGTCGCGCGTTCCATCCTTCAAGCTCGCCAATTTCATTCGTGTGGGTTCCTCGTTCTCAATTGCCGTCGCTGATGGTGGTGCCGCCGTCGATCACCAGGTTATGGCCGCTGATGAAGCCTCCGGCGCGGCCCGCCAGCATCACCACGGCGCCGGCGATCTCCTCCGGCTCGCCGACGCGTCGCAGCGGCGTGAGCGACAGGCGCCGCTGCATGAAGGCGTCGTCGGCCATGAGGCCCGCGGCGAGCGGTGTGCGGATCAATCCCGGTGAAATCGCATTCACGCGGATGTTCTTCGGTCCCCATTCCACCGCCAGGTTGCGCGCCAGTTGCGCCAGCGCCGCCTTCGACAGGCCATACAGGCCGATGGCCTTGTTGCCGCGGATGCCGGCGATGCTCGACAACAGCACGACGCTGCCGCCACCGCGCTGCGCCATGCCGGGAAGCAAGGCGCTGGTCAGCCACAGGGCGCTGCGCAAGTTGGTGTCCATCACTTGTTGCCAGTCTTCGTCGGTACGCGCGCCGATGGGCCCGGCAGGACCTTGCACGCCCGCATTGCACACCAGGATGTCGATGCCGCCCGTGAGCTGTCGTGCCGCCGCGGCAAGGGCGTCCACCGATGAACGCTGCGAGACGTCGCAGGGCAGGGCATGCGCCACATTGCCGGATTCGCGCAGGCGCTGCGCGGATCGTTCGCATGGCGCCGCCTGCAAATCCGATAACAGGACCGTGGCGCCGTGGGCGGAGAGTTGTTCGACGATGCTGCTCCCGAGGCCGCCCGTGGCGCCGGTCACCAGTGCCACGCGTTCCGCCAGGTCGAACAACGAAGCGGGCATGCTCAGCGCCGCGCCAGCGCCGCGGCGATGGCCGGGTCGTATGCTCCATCGACCAGCACGAACAGCATGCGGCATACCTTGCCCGAGCGATTGGCCCAGGCGTGATTGGTGCCGCGCTGGATCACGACGCTTCCCTGCTTGAGCGGTACCTCGGAATCATCCAGCACCAGCGTCATCTCCCCCTCGATCACGATGCCGTAGTCGACGGACTCGGTGCGATGCATGAGCGGATGCGGCGAGTCTTGCTTGACCGTCGAGGCGGCCGCATCACCGATCTGGGTGAAGGCGTCCTTCATCCTGGCCGCACCCTGCGCGATGAATTCACTCGTATCCGGTGGAATGTCGACGAAGCGGATGCGCGTGCCATGCTTCGGTGGCGGCAGGCGCAAGCCGCCGAGCGAAGGATCCGGGCCGTTGTCGACGGCCGCGGGCGTGCCGCTGGTGCTCCACACCTCGTGGAAGATCGTGCCCGGAATCGCGGCCACCTCGACCACGGTGGGCAATGGGCCATTGGAGGCCACGACGGCCTTGCCGTTGGCATCGTGACCCGTGACCACGCGATGGATGCGCGGCAGGGTCATGCGGCGACCTCTTCGAAGATCGCCACGGCGCGCGTCCAGCCGGCGGAAGCACCGCGGATCTTGTGCGGAAAGCAGCTGATCATGAATCCATCCGCCGGCAACGCTTCGAGGTTGTGGAGCTTCTCCAGGTGGCAATAGCCGATGTCGCGGCCGGCCTTATGTCCTTCCCAGATCAGCGAGGTGTCACCGGTGGCGGCGACCTTCTTCGCGGTGTAGGAGAACGGCGCGTCCCAGCTCCAGGCGTCGGTGCCGGTGAGCCGCACTCCGCGTTCCAACAGATACATGGTGGCCTCATAACCCATGCCGCAACCCGCACTGACGAAATCCTTGTGGCCGTAGCGTGAACCCGCACGCGTGTTGACCACCACGATCTCCAACGGCTGCAGCGTATGGCCGATGCGGGCGAGTTCCGCCTGCACGTCGGCGGCGGTGGCGACGTAGCCGTCGGGAAAGTGGCGGAAATCGAGCTTCACGCCCGGCTGGAAGCACCACTCCAACGGGACCTGGTCGATGGTGATCGAGGGTTTTTTGCCGCCGAGTTTGGCATCCATGGTGGAGTGGAAGTGGTAGGGCGCATCGAGGTGCGTGCCATTGTGGGTGGTGAGTGTCACCCATTCCGCCGCGGCGGCTTCGCCTTCTGGAAAATCCTCCGCCTTGGTGCCGGGCAACATCTGCAGGAACTCGGGCAGGGTATCGGCGTGCTTCTGGTAGGTGATCTTCGGCGCCAATGGCGGCGGGTCGGAGAGCACGTCGTTCTCCAGGAAGATCGACAGGTCGACGAATCGTCGTTGGACGCGGGCGCTGCTCATGCGATGACCCTCCTGCTCAAATGGGCTCGTTCAATGCCGCCATCGACATGCCCATGATGCGCTGCTGCTCGGCCTTGTCGCCACCCGTCACTTCCAATTCTCCCAGGCGGCCGGAGTTCTCGACCACCATGCGGCAACGCTCCCAGCGGCGCTTCTGGAACGCCTCGAAGGCTCCTGGTACCGAGGATGCCTTCTTCAATTCGTCCGCCAGGACAATCGCATCCTCGATTCCGATGCAGGCGCCGGAAGCCAGGTGCGGCGTGGTTGCATGCACGGTATCGCCGATCAGCACCACCCGGCCCTTATACCAGGGCTGCTTCACCAGCATGCCTTCCAGCGGCCGGTACACGATCTGCGAGGACTCGCTGATGTTGGCGCGGATGGATTGCAGGAGCGGCGCAGGGAAGGGCGCGAGGAGTTGCTTGAAGAGCGAGACGAAATTGGCGGGCTCGATGTAGTCGTTGGTCGGCCGGTCTTCGGTGATGAACATGTACATCTCGGTGGCTGAGACGGGGTTCACACCCGGCTTGATCTTCGGCAGGCCCAGCCACATGGTGGCGCGCTGGATTTCCGCGGGGCGCGGCAGCACGGCGCGCCACACGGCCTGGTGTGTATAACGCGGCTTCGGCGCGTCCGGCAGCACCGCCTCGCGTACCTTGGAAAACAAGCCGTCGGCGCCGATCACCATGTCGTAGCGGCGGCGCTGGCTGTCGGTGAACACCACGTCCACGCCGTCAGCGTCCTGGGTGATCGAGGTGAAGGTGCAGCCGAGCCGCACGTTCGCGCCGGACTTGCGCGTGGCATCCGCCAGGATTTTCGCCAGGACCGGCCGCATGATGGCGCCGCCGCCGGGAACGTCCGGGCGCGCGATCCGCGGCGTCGGCAACGTGGCGATGGGTTGGCCCGCGGGCGTGAGCAGATCGACGCCATCGGTGGCGGCGCCCTCCTTGAGAAAAGCATCCAGCACACCCAGCGTGTCGAAGGCGCGCAGGGTGGCGGGTCCCAGGCTGATGCCGGCACCGTACGAACGCCAGCCCGCGTCGATCTCCACGAGATCCACGTTCTTGCCGAGCTTGCGCAATTCGATGGCGGCGGACATGCCGGAAAAGCCGCCGCCGATGATGAGGATGTTGTTGATGGGCGCAGTCATGGTTGATTCTCCAGGTTCGAATCGTCGATCAGGTGAATGTCGTCGCGATCATCGAGGGTATGGGGCAGCGCGGTGAGCGATTGCCCCAGACAGGGGCCCAACAGGCACAAGCCGCTGTCGATGTCGAATTGGGCGCCGTGTGCGCTGCACACGATGCGGTCGCGCTGCGCATTCAGGTAGGCGTCCTTGCGCCAGGCCATGGGCGTGGTGCCATGGTGCGGGCAGGCGTCGAGGTACACGCGCACCTGTTTGCCGCGGCGTACCACGAGCACGCTGTCCTGACCGCGCTGCAGCGGATCGAACCCGCGCGAATCGCCATCGGGCAGGTCTTGCAGGCGGCACAGAAAACGACGACCCATCTGCGCGCCGCCGCAACCTAGTGCTGCGGTCCGCCGGGACCTGCGCCCGCACCCGGAGGCGGACCGGAAGGCGCCCACTTCTCGCGGTGCTGGAACAGGAACAGCTGCGACGCGTCTGCGCTCATCGGCACCTCGCGCGCCTTCCATGCATCATCGTGCAGGTCCATGTCGGCGTCGTATTCCACGTGGCAACCCAGCGGGCTGTTGAAATACCAGAACCAGTTCGAGCCGAACTTGTGCCGGCCGGGACCCCAGAAGGATTGGTAGCCCTTGTTCACGAAGCGCGTGCCGGCCTGCATCAATTCGCTGGGTCCGGCCATGTGGAAGGTGAAGTGTTCGATGCCCTTCATGAAGGGTGGGGTCTGGATCATGAACAGCGTGTGATGGTCCAGCGTGCCGGCCGGTCGCAGGAACGGACCGACGCCGGTGAAGCGGTCGGTGCAGCGGAAGCCCAACCTCTTGTAGAAGGCCTCGGCCTTGGCGGCATCGGGCACGAAGTACACCACGTGCGAGAGCGTGCGCGCCTTGATCACCGCATTTTCGTCGGTGGCAATGCTGTTGGGCCCGCGCTGCGCGGGAGCGCCCGGCGAGTTGATGGCTTCCGCCGGCAGGTTCAGCTTGCGCCGCACCGACACCTGGAAGCCCAGCACGAAGCCCATGTCGTCGGCGGCTTCGATGGAGCCGTCGGCGAGCTTGCGCACCTCGCGGTCGCGGCCCAGATCCGCGGCAATGGCATCGAGCGCGGCCTTGTCGGCGACGCCGTAGATGGTCTTGCGCAGCATGCTGGAAGTGCCCAGGGACGGCGGCAGGGAGGCGTCGTCCTTGTGCGCGATGACGATGCTGGTGCCATCCAGCGCCTCGAAGCGTCCGCCTTTGGCGGTGACGCCCACGGGATCGAGCCCGTAGTCGGTGAGGTACTGCGCGCAGGCCGCGACATCGTCGACTCCGAAAACCAGTGCATCGGGACCCAGGATGTTCATATGACTCTCGCTTGCATGATTTGAGTGAAGATTAAAGGGCGGTGCGCCCGCCGAGGGTCTCGGCGACCCAGTCGGCGATGTAGGCGCCCGCGTTGGCGGAATTGTCGAAACTGGAATGCTGCACGCCGCCCTCGCGCTCGGTGAAGATCTTCAGCTCCCGCTTCGGGCTGTTGATGAGCTGCTCGTACGTGCGTTGCGCCCAATGCAACGGAATCTGCGAGTCCTTCTCGCCATGCGTGACCAGGAAGGGCACCTTGATGCGCTCCACCACGCCGTCCAGGTGCACGTTCTCGGCGATGCGCATGAATTCGTCCATGTCCTTGGCGCCCCACACCCATTGCACGTGCGCCCAGTAATGCGGCACCGGGAAGTTGCCTTCCTTGGCGAGGCGCTTCTTCTGCACGTCGCGCCAGTCGTGATTGGCGCCCCACACCACGCCGCAGGCAAAGCGCGGCTCGAAGGCCACGGCTCGCGGGCAGTAATATCCGCCGAGCGAGACGCCTTCGCAGCCGATGCGCTGGGGGTCCACATCGGAGCGAGCCTGCAGCCAGTCCACCACCTTGCTCGCCCAGACTTCCGCGTTGTACACCGCATGCATGCCGTGCAGGCGTAGCGCTTCACCCGTGCCGGGCTGGTCGATGATGAGCGAGGACACGCCGCGTTGTGCCAGCCAGCGTGGCAGTCCGACGCGATATTTCATCTCCTTGGTGGAATCCAGGCCGTTGAGCTGCACCAGTATGGGCGCCCGGCCGGTGACGCCTTCGGCGCGCACCAGGAGACCCGCGATGTGGGCATTGCCGTAGGGAATCTCCACGCGCTCGCAGTTCTCCCCGGCGAGCCGGATGCCCTTGGCGAACACCTCGCGGAAGCGCTGGTACAACGCGGCGCGACCTTCCGCGCCGTGCGCCTGCAGGCGCTCTGCGGTGAGCAGGTAGGTGGCGGCGCGGCCGTACTTGTCGCCGGCGGATATCAATCGCCCGCGGGATTCGTCTTCGGCGGCGAGTTCGCACAGCTTGTCGGCCATCTTCGACCAGGTCTCGCGGAATGCCTTGGTGCCGGCGGCATCGGGCTGCTTGGCCGCTTCCTGCAGTGGCGCGCACATGGCCTCGATCTCGCCGATGCGCGCGCCCATTTCGATGGCGAGGTCGACGGACAGGTTCCACACATAGTTGGTCGGGAAATACTTGAACACGCGGTTATGCTCCCCCGGGCGCGTTCCCGGACTGGAGTCCGCCGGGAATCAGTTGTTCGAAAAAGAACCGAGATTCTAATTTGGCGATGGCGCCGCGTCCAGTGCGCGCCAATGTGGGCGCGCCCGGTTGCTGCCGTGCACGCCGCCCCTGCAGCGCAAAATCTGCGTCGGGCCGGAACCATCGGTTGGATTTATGTATTTGTCGCATAAATCAAAATCATCCAAAAGATCAATTTAGCTGATGCGAGCAGGCGGCGTATTCTACCTCTCGAACCACGCAATCCAACGACTAAATGACGGGCGTCTCACGGCGCGCCGCTGGGGGAGTCATGATGGTTGCAGGCGCAAAGATGGCTGTGGCGAGGACGTGCCGCCGCATGCCGTGCGCATTCGTGCCGCGCGTCGTGTCCTCGATGCCGATGATATTCTCCGCCTCGCATCATTCGATGCCTGACGCGGTGGTCTCCCCATGCATCTCAACGGCCTGGACCTGAACTTGCTCGTGGCGCTCGACGAACTCCTGTCATCGCGCTCGGTGTCCCGTGCGGCCGAACGCCTCAACTTGAGCCAGCCGGCGATGAGCGCGGCGTTGTCGCGCCTGCGCGAATACTTCCAGGACGAGTTGCTGGTGTTGCAAGGCAAGAAGATGTTCCCCACGCCTTACGCGGAGCAACTCGCGCCCCTGGTGAAAGAATGCCTCGGCAATGCCGAGGCCGTGATCCGCGCCAAACGCGGTTTCGATCCGGCCACCGCGCAGCGCACGTTCCACGTGGTGGCTTCGGACTACATTACCGCCGTGACCATCGTGCCGCTGGTGGAGCGGCTGGCGCAGCTGGCGCCGCAGGTCAGGCTCGACATCGCGTTCCCCAGCGACGAAGCCTATGTGCAACTGCGCGACGGAAAGGTGGACCTGCTCATCTCGCCGCTGGCGCTGCTGCCGCCGGAAACCCCGAACGAGCTGTTGTTCGAGGAAGATCATGTCGTGGTCGGCTGGAAGGACAATCCCATTTTCAAGAAGCCGCTCACCGAGGATCGGTTCTTCGCTGCGGGACATGTGGGCGTGGCGCTCGGCGCGCATCGGGAGCTGGTATTTGCGGACAAGGCGCTCAACGCGATGAACAAGCCGCGCCGCATCGAGGTGTTCGCCCCGTCGTTCGCCTCCGTTCCCTGGCTGCTGCTGAATACGGCGCGCATCAGCGTCATGCATGAGCGCCTCGCCCGCTCCATGGCGCGCTACTTCCCCATTCGCATCGTGCCGCTGCCGCTGCAGATACCCAGGCTCCAGGAAGTAATGGCGTACCACCCCTCGCGGCGCGCCGATGACGGCCTGCAGTGGCTGCGCGCGCAGTTTCACGCGGTGACGGGCTCCAAGACGGCCTCGATGCCGCGGCGGAGGCGCCTGAATGGCTGACGCGATGCGCTGCCTGGCGGGAGTTGCGCTGGCGCTCGCCCTATCTCAGTCGGCGGTTGGCGCCGACGCCGATCCCTTGCAACACGGATTCGATGATCCACCTGCCTCGGCGCGGCCGCGTGTCTGGTGGCATTGGATGAACGGCAACATCACGCGCGAGGGCATCGATGCGGACCTGCATTGGATGAAGCGCGTGGGGCTCGGTGGCTTCCAGACCTTCGACGCGGCGCTCGGTACGCCGCAGGTGGTCGACCAGCGATTGGTATATATGACGCCGGCTTGGAGAGATGCTTTTGCCTTTGCGACGCGTCTCGCCGATGAGCTTGGCCTGGAAGAGGCGATTGCCGGTTCACCGGGTTGGAGCGAGTCCGGCGGGCCGTGGGTGACGCCCGCGCAGGCCATGAAGAAGGTGGTGTGGAGCGAGACGCGGATCACGGGCGGCAAGCGCTTCCAGGGCATGCTCGCGCAGCCGCCGGACAATGGCGGACCGTTCCAAGGCGCGCCGTTCATCCACAGCATTGGTGAAGCCGAGTACACGCCGCCGTCGTTCTATGCCGATTCGGTGGCCATCGCGATTCGCGTGCCCGATGCCGAAGTACGTTCTGGCAAGCCGGCGATGTCCGTGTCCTCGAGCGCAGGCCCGATCGACGCAGGCATTCTCGACGATGGGGATCTGGGCCGGGTCGTACCGCTGCCCATCGCGCCGGTGGGAGAAGAGGCGTGGATTCAGTTCGATTACGGCACCCCACATGCCGTGCGCGCGCTGAGTTATGCGCGCAACGATCACGGTGTCCTGGAAATGTTCCATGGTGCGCCGCCAGGCCCCGAACTGCTGGCGAGCGACGATGGCAGGAATTGGCGCAGCGTGGTGGTGGTGCCCGCCGGCGTCAATGCTGCGCAGATGACCGTGAGCTTTCCGGCGGTCACCGCGCGGTATTTCCGCGCGCGATTCAAGACCGCGCCGCCGCCGCCGGCCTTCGGCATCGATTTCGAGAGCCTGGGCGTAAAGGTGCCACCGCCCTCCAGGAATTACCAGATCAGCGAATTGGCGCTGCGCGCCGGCGCGCGTGTGCATCACGCCGAAGAGAAGGCGGGCTTCATGTTGAACGCCGACCTGTCCGCGCTGGCGACGCCGGAGGCTGCGAGTGAGTTCGCGGTTGCCAAGGCATCGGTCGTCGATCTGACCTCCCGCATGCGGCCGGGTGGTGCGCTCGACTGGACGCCTCCGCCCGGGCAATGGGTGGTGCTGCGCTTCGGCTATTCGCCGACTGGCATCACCAATCACCCGGCATCGCCTGAAGGGACGGGGCTCGAGGTGGACAAGCTGAGCGCGGCGCACGTGCGCAGCTACATGACGCATTACCTGGATTCGTACCAGTCGACCGTCGGGCCGCTGATGGGCAAGCGGGGATTGCAGTACCTCATCAGCGACAGCTACGAGGCGGGGCCGGCCAACTGGACGGATGACCTGATCGAACAGTTCCGCAAGCGCAGGGGCTATGATCCGACGCCGTGGTTTCCGGTGCTCACCGGTCGGGTCATGGAGTCCGCTGCCGCCAGCGACCGCTTCTTGTGGGACTACCGCCGCACGCTGGCCGACCTGATCGCCGAGAACCACTACGCGCTCATCACGCAGATGCTGCACGAACGTGGCATGGGCCATTACGGCGAGTCGCATGAGAACGGCCGCGCCTTCATCGGCGATGGCATGGAGGCCAAGCGCAGCAACGATGTGCCCATGGCGGCGATGTGGACGCAGGTGCCCGGCGTGTACGGCGATCAACCGGGGTACAACGCGGATATTCGCGAGTCCGCATCGGTCGCGCATCTGTACGGCCAGAACCTGGTAGCGGCGGAATCGTTCACCGCCGGCGCGGCGCCCTATGCGTGGTCGCCCGAGACGCTCAAGCCCACCGCGGACAAGGAATTGGCGATGGGACTGAACCGCTTTGTCATCCACACATCCGTGCACCAGCCGCTGATGGGCAAGGCACCCGGCCTGGGGCTGGGTCCCATCGGGCAGTGGTTCAACCGCAATGAGACCTGGGCGGAAGCGCCCGCCAAAGCCTGGGTCGATTACCTTGCGCGCAGTTCATTCCTGCTTCAGCAAGGCCGCTTCGCGGCGGACATCGCCTACTTCTACGGCGAGGACAGCAACATCACCGCGCTGTTTGGCAAGGCAGCGCCGGCGATTCCCGCCGGCTACAACTTCGATTACGTGAATGCGGACGCGCTGCAGCACCTGTTGCGGGTGAAGGATGGTGAGCTGGTGACGCCCAGCGGCATGCGTTATCGACTGTTGGTGCTGGACCCACGCGCCGCGCGCATGTCATTGCCCGTGCTGAAGAGCATCCGGGAGCTGGTGTCGCAGGGTGCGACGCTGGTGGGCGACGCGCCGGTATCGACGCCCAGCCTGGCTGACGATACGGGCGAGTTCGCTCGAGTCGTCGCCGAGCTGTGGCAGGGGTCCGGGATGCACGGGTTCGGCAAGGGGCGCGTGTACGCGGGGCAAGCCATCGCCACCGTGTTGCAGCAGTCGGGGATTGCGCCCGATGTCGAGTTCGGCAAGGCGGAAAAAGACCCGGAACTCCTTTACGTCCATCGTGTGCTCGAGGATGGAGATATTTACTTCGTCAACAATCGCAGCGCACACGCCGTGTCGGTTGCGACCACCTTTCGTGTGGACGGACGCGAACCCGAACTCTGGCACGCGGATTCGGGCCGGCGCGAGCCCGCCGGATTCCAGCGCGGCGGGGGGCGGACCACGGTGCCATTGCAACTCGACGCCTGGGGCGCGGTGTTCGTCGTGTTCCGCCGGACCACCAACTTCCAGGCTCGCGAGCAGCAGGCAGTCGCGCAGCAGACATTGGCCGCCGTGCATGGTCCGTGGAAAGTTTCGTTCCAACCGGATCGCGGCGCGCCACCGACACTGACCGTCGATGCGCTCGATTCATGGAGCCATAGTGACGATGCCGGCGTGAGGTACTTTTCGGGATCCGCGCGCTATGTGTCGACCCTGAAGGCTCCTCGCGACTGGTTCAAGCCGGGTGCGCGCTTGTGGCTCGACCTCGGGGACGTGAAGAATCTCGCCTCGGTCAGATTGAACGGGCGCGATCTTGGCGTGCTCTGGAAGCCGCCCTTCAAGGCGGAGGTGACCGACGTGCTGCGCCCCGGCGCCAACGATCTGCAGGTCGAGGTCACCAATCTATGGGTGAACCGGTTGATCGGTGACCGGCAGGCGAACGCGGAGCCGAAGTACACGTTCTCCGTGCCGGCGCTCTACAAGGCAGATTCGGAATTGCTGCCGTCAGGGCTCATCGGGCCGGTCGCCATCATTCGTACTCAGGAAAGCTTTCATCACAAGTGACGGTGCGCTACAGGCGCGAGGAGAGTTGGCAATGTCGAGTAGACGAGAATCATCAGGATATGCGGTGGCATTCACGGCGGCGGCGCTGGCGGCGGCTGCACCCGTGGCGATGTCGCAGGAGGCCGGCGCGCAGTTGGAGGAAATTGTCGTGACCGCGCAAAAGCGCGAGGAAACGGCGCAGAAGACGGCCATCTCGATGACGGTGTATTCCGCGGAGGATATCGTCGCGGCGGGCATCCATGACATCAGCTCGCTGGCCACCGCCGATCCTTCGATCAACCTCACCACCTCCAATGGCGCCGGTTATGTCGCGGTACGCGGCATCGCCAGCACCGACGTCACCGAAATCGGCGACCCCGCAGTGGCGATTTCCCGCGACGGATTCTTCACCAACCGCAGTTATGGGCTGTATTCCTCGATGTACGACGTCGAGCGCATCGAGGTGTTGAAAGGCCCGCAGGGGACCCTGTTCGGGCGCAATTCGACGGGCGGCGCCATCAACATCATCACGCGCAAGCCGGGCAAGGAATTCGGCGGGTTCGTCGCGGTCGACCTGGGGAACTACAGCGCCCGCAATTTCGAAGCCGCGCTGAACGCGCCGCTGGGCGATAAGGTTCAATTGCGGGTGTCGGGCGTTTCGCGCCGACATGATGGTTACCGCGACAACGCGCCGCAGGCCGACGGCGATGACGAGCGCGTGGCATCGGCGCGGGTGCAATTGTCGTTCCAACCCTTCGAGGGCTTCAACGGCTGGGTGTCGGTGCAGCGCGACCGCACACGTGGTGTTGGCGACATCGCCCTGTTGACCGCGCCGGTGGGTACGTTCCCGTCGAACTTCGATGAGCGCCGTTTCCCCAAGGAGACCAACACCTTCACCAACCTGGACGCCACGCGCGTGCGCTGGGAATTCAACTATGCGGGACTTCCCGGCGCCGTGTTCACCTACCTGGGCGGCCGCGAAAAATCGACCTGGGATCACGCGCTGGATGGCAATCCCGTTGGCGCCCCCAAGCAGCAATTCCTGCAATCGGAAAGCCCGACCACGACCAACCATGAATTCCGCATCTCCTCGGCGCCGGGCGGCCGGCTTTTCTGGCAGGCCGGCGTGTTCTATTTCAAGGAGAAGAACGATCCGCTGAGCTCGGGGCTGATCCTGCGCGATGGGTTGTTCGCCGATCAATACCTTATCAAGTTCGACTACGCGGTGGAGACCACCTCCAAGGCGGGCTTCGGACAGGTGGCGTTCAACGTCACCGACGCACTGAAATTGTCCGGCGGCGTCCGGTACACCAAGGACTCGAAGATCCGCACCGGCATCGCCAATCTCGACCTGACGATCGCGTCGGGCGGCTTCCTGTCGATTCCGTTCAACGGATGCTATTTCGGTCCGGACCCTTCAGCCTGTCAGCACATCGTGATTCCCACGCCGGGCAATGGCAACCTCGATGATTCCAAGACCACGTATCACTTGGGCGTCGATTGGTCGCTGTCGGATGCCAACCTGCTGTACGTCAAGTACGACACCGGCTATAAATCCGGTGGATTCAATTCGAACGGGTCGGCGCCATCGGTTCCGTATGGACCGGAAACGGTCAAGGCGGTCGAGCTGGGTTCCAAGAACCGCTTCATGGATAACCACATCCAGTTGAATGCGGCTCTGTTCCATCAGAAGTACGCCGGATATCAAGCCTCGCAGTTCACGCCGGCCCTGGGCGGCGGCCCCGGCATCCAGAATGCCGGTGATGCAACCATCAAGGGCGCGGAAGTCGAGTTCATCGCGTTGGGTTCGGTGGGCCGGTTCAATCTTCAGGCCAGCGTCCTGGATTCGAAATTCGACAACTTCCTTGCAGTGAGCGCGGATGGCCTGTCCACGGTCGACCTCGCGGGAAACAAGCTTCCGAACGCGCCCACCTTCGCCATGAGCGCAGGCTTCGAGCATGCCTTCAAGATCGGTTCGGGCGCATTGACGGCCCGCATCGATGGCAAGTACTCGGGTGCTTACTACTACTCGTTCTTCAATTTCCCGGATACGAAGTCGCCGTCGACGACGGTGGGCAATGCGTCGCTCACCTATGGACCGGATAGTGGCAAGTGGAACGTGCAGGGTTATGTCAGGAACTTCACCGACGAGCTCGTGTTCGCGAACCTGCGCCGCAACACCATTGCGAATGCCCAGGAAACGCAATTCGCGCCGCCGCGGACATTTGGAGTTCGCTTCCAGTATTCGTGGTAATCCGGGTGGGCGCCCCGTGGGAACGTGCGGGGCGCCCCGTCTGGTTCTGGTAATTGCATCGGCGTGGCAATACCTATCAATTTTCAGTATGCGGATTCTACAAATGGCTTGAGTGATTGTTGTCGGGAGCCGGCAGCCGATGACCGGCAAAAATGACTCCTCAATTGCGGTTGTTGTTTCTTTGCCGCAATGCTTGACAGGCAAATTGAAATCTGAGCAAATCAAATATAGAATGCGGATTCGGGTTTTGGTGTCGGCTGCGCAGGACCCGGATCAAGATGAACGCCAGGCGGGTCGAACCCGCCGGCAAGATGGGGAATGGTTGGGTCACAGGCGACTGGCGCATCCGCGCCATGGGGGGATTGATGTTGCGTAAACTGGGATTCGTTGGCCTTGGATTGGTTGCGGGGCTCCTGCCCGGCATGGCGGCCATGGCGGCGGAGGGCGATGAAGCAGGCAGCCTTGCCGAGATCGTCGTCACCGCGCAAAAGCGCACGGAAAGCGTGCAGGACGTGCCGGTGTCCATCACCGTGGTGTCAGCCGAGCAGCTCGAACGCCAGGGCGTCACCAACATCGCAGACCTGTCGCGCTCCAGCGCATCGCTCGAATTTGGCGCGCCGGGCACTTCGTCCCCGGGCGGCGGCGGTTTCGTTCGCGGCATCGGCACCAACTCCTTCGGCTATTCCGCACAAGCCTCGGTGGGCATCGTTCTCGATGGCGTGGTGATGGGAAATGCCAACCTGTTGAGCCTCTTCGACCTGCAGCGCGTGGAAATCCTGAAGGGACCGCAGGGCACGTTGTTCGGCAATTCGGTGTCGGCCGGCGTGATCAACATCACCACCAAGGCCCCCGATCCCAGCAAGCGCAGCTTCCAGGTCAGCGGTGAATTCGCCGATGACGGCCTGGGCTCCGATTACTCGCGCTATGTGGTGCGCGCTGTTGCGAATCTTCCGATCACTGACACCTCTGCGCTGCGCATCTCTGCGCACTCGGAGCAGAACCGCGGCGTGGGCCGCAACATCTGGCTGGGCAAGGATGGTCAGGCGCCCGACGACGGCGTGCGCATCCGTTACATGGCGCAGCCCACCGATGCGCTGACCATCAATGTGATTGGCGACTGGAACAAAGCGTCGACGCACTACTTGCCGACTCTCACCTACCGGTCGGTGCCGACGAATCCGCCGTTCAACAACCTGGCGCTGGCGCTGTCCGATTGCGGCATCACGGCAGGCGAGGATAATTTCGACTACTGCAGCGAACACGACGACCGCAGCTCCGATCTGGTCCGCGGCCTGTCAGGGCAGATCGATTACAAACTCAACGATGACATCACGTTGACCTCCATCACCGCGTGGCGTGGCCGCAAGTCCTCCTCGCGCACCGACATCCAGAGCATTCCGCTGGCGATCACCCAGAACCGCCTGGGCCAGTTTACCAATTGCTTCTTCTTCAACTGCCTGGGCATTTACGCGATTCTCCCGGGCTACAGCAGCGCAGGTCCCCAAGTGCGCGACGCCAAGCAGATTTCCGAGGAACTGCGCTTGGCCTCGTCGCATCCCGGCAAGATCGACTGGGTGGCGGGTGTGTTCTACCAGGACTACAAGAACGACGTGGATGAGGGCGGCCTGATCAATGGCTTCTTCACCGGCGGCTTCTTCGGCGACACGGGTCACTTCGCCAAGATCAAGACGACCGACTACGCTGCGTTCGGCACCTTGACCTATCACTTCACCGATACGTTCCGCGGCATCCTCGGCGCGCGCTACACGCACAGCAAGGTTAGCGAGGTGGGCAACGACATCAGCGTTGCGCCGCCCAATAACACGATGGATCTGTCGGTGAGCGCCAGCAAGTTCAACTACCGCGCTGGCGTGCAGATGGATTTCACACCTCACTTCATGGGCTACGTAACCCTCTCCACCGGCTACAAGGGTCCGCAGATCGCCAACGACATCTCCGGTGAAGCGGCTGACCCGGGCGGTGGACATGTGGCGGGTGTGCGTCCCGAGATCCCCACCAGCGCGGAAATCGGCGTGAAGTACTCCGCCTTCGACAACCGCCTGGCCATCGACGCCGACGTGTTCTACACGCGCGTCAAGGATTACCAGGGCCAGCTTTGCCAACCGAACAACCAGGGCACCATTACCTGCGTTCCCGGCAATGTGGACAAGGTCATCACCAAGGGCGTCGAGTTGGACATCTTCGGCCGGCCGTTCGCGGGCCTGACCTTGAACCTGTCCGGCATCTACAACCCGGCCAAGTACCCCGGCGGCTACCTGGCCTCCGACTCCACCGACTTGGGCGGCACGCAGTTGACTCGTTCCTCCAAGTCCAAGGTGACTTTCTCCGGCGAATACTCGCATGCGTTGACCGGCAACACGGATTGGGTGATCGGTGCCGATGCCACGCATCGCTCCAAGCAGTCGATCTATCCGTCGGCTGACCAGATGTTCGTCGTCAAGGGCGGCACCATCTACAACGCGCGCATTGGCCTGCGCTCGGGCGAGAACTGGGGCGTGTACCTGTTCGGCCGCAACCTCGGCAACAAGCACTTCCCCCGTGACTTGTTCCCCACGCCGTTCCAGCCGGGCGGCCTATGGCAGGTGTACGACGCCAGTGGCCGCAAGATCATCGGTCTGCAGTTCGACGCGACCTTCTGATCGGCGCGCATGACCGGCTTACGGTTGCGCTGATGTACCAGGGCCTGCCAATCGGCAGGCCCTTTTCTTTTCACTTGATGAATGTGGTGCTGGCGATGCGAACGAAGACGGTGGCGGTGTTGGGTGCATTGGGCGTCCTTGTGGCGCAGGCACATGCAGGGACGGCGGCACCCGCCGCCGCGCATTCAGCGTCGGCTGGAGCGATGCCTCCTGTCATCGTCGATGCGCCGGCGGGGAAGGTCGCAGGCATGGCGCAGGGCGGCGTGCAGTCATTTCTTGGTGTGCCCTTTGCGCAATCCCCGTTGCGCGAACGACGCTGGAAGGAGCCGCAACCTTTGCCGCGCTGGAGCGGCACTCGCAAGGCGCAGGCCTTCGGCGCGAGCTGCTACCAGGAATGGCCGGCCAAGCCCTTCGGTCCGTTCACGGCCGAGTTCGTCGACACGCCGCCCGTGTCCGAGGATTGCCTGTTCCTGAATATCTGGAAGCCGGCGAAGCCAGCGGATGCGCTGCCGGTGCTGGTGTGGATCCACGGCGGCGGGTTCGGTGGCGGCTCCGGCGCAGTCGAGATCTATGATGGCACGCGTCTCGCCGCTCGCGGCATCGTCGTGGTCTCGATCAACTACCGCGTCGGGCCCTTCGGCTTCATGGCGCATCCGGAACTGACCAAGGAAGCCGGCGCCTCCGGCAATTACGGCCTGCAGGACATGGTGGCTGCGCTGCGCTGGGTGCAGGCGAACATCCGCGCCTTCGGTGGCGATCCGCAGCGCGTCACCATCGCCGGTCAGTCCGCCGGCGCGGTGGCGGTCAACGACCTGCTGTGCATGGAACAGGCGCGCGGCCTGTTCACGGCCGCCATCGCGCAGAGCGGCTCTGGCATGGGCATTCCGAGCATTCCATTGCGCGAGGCCGAGGGCAATGGTTCGACCTTCGCTGAGCAGCTCGGCGTGAAGACGCTGGCGCAGCTGCGCGCCCTGCCGCCGGAGAAGATCCAGGCCGGCATCCCGACCTTCTTCGGGCCTAATGGCATGCCGCAGAAGCGCATCCCGTTCCGTCCCGTCCTCGATGGCCGTTGGCTGCGGGTCGATCCCGTCGATGGCGCGGTGCCGCCGCTCTCGGCGGTGCCTCTGATGACGGGATTCACGCGGGATGACTTCGTCATGCCGGGGCCACGCACGCCGGCCGAATTCGAGGCGAACGTGCGGCGGCGCTTCGGTGCGCATGCGGATGAGTTCCTGGGCCTGTATCCGCATGCCGATGCCGAGCAGGCCACGGCATCGGACAAGATCCTGGCGCGCGACACGTATCTGGCTTCCGTCTGGTTGTGGACGCAGCGCCGGGTCGCCCAGCGTGGTGCGCCGGTGTATGCCTATGTGTTCGAGCATCCCGCTCCGCCGCCTGTTCCCGCGCCCGCCGCGGGCACGCCGTCGTGGGGCAGCTTCCACACCTCCGAGGTGCCGTATGTGTTCGGTAATCTCGACCCGAAGCGCCGCGCTTACGGTGAGGCAGATTCGAAGGTGTCGGCGGCGTTGCAAGCGCGCTGGCTGGGATTCATCCGCTCGCGTGACCCGAACGGTGCAGGGTTGCCGGTGTGGCGTCCAGTGCACGCGGGCGCACACGAACTCATGCAATTGGGCGATGTGGAGAAACCGGTTGCGCCCGTGTCCACCCCGGAGCGCCAGGCCGCGTTCGCCAAATTCGTCGCGGCCGGCGGATTGCTGTCCGTGATGTGAGCGCCGCTGCCGGCGCTGCGCTCAAGCCGGCTTGTTCAGGACGTTCTGCACGTACCAGCTGTTGAGCAGCACGCTGCTCGCCACCGGCTGCGGGCCCTTGTCGCTCTCGACGATGACCCAGCCCTCATAGTCCAGCTCACGCATGGCGGCCATGAGCGCCTTGAAGTCGACGAGGCCGGTGCCGAGCTCACCGAACCATCGCGGGATCTCCCGGCTGCCGCCGGCGAGGATCATCGCGCGCTCGGCATTCGGCAGTTGGTATTCACCCAGGCTGTCCACCGCCAGCGCGTCCTTGAAATGAAAGTGCTTTACGCGCGTATGAAAGCGGCGATACAACTTGACCACGTCGTGTCCGGCGATGGTGAGCTCCGCCGTGTCAATGGCGAGTCCGATGTGCGAAGCAGGGCAGAGCGCCAGCAATTGCTCGATCTCATCCGCGGTGCGCAGTGCCGAGAGCGCGTCGAGGTGCAGGTAGGTATTCAGTCCCAGCGCGCGGTTGGCCTCGCCTAGCTTGTTGATGAGCTCAGCGGCCGTGCGCAGCGCTTCGGCCGTCAACGCGCCTTGCTTGCCGTGGGCCGGGATGGCTTGCAGCACCAGGTATTCACCGCCGATGGCGGCGACGAAGCGCGCGTGCACCGCAGCCTGAGTCAGGATCACGGGATGATCGGCGGCTGCGGTGGTCTTCAGGCCGAAGTGGCCTTCCTCGAAGCTCATCGCGCCGGGATCGAGGAACACGCCCGGAATGCGGTCGATGCCCCAGTCGCCCAGCTGCGCGGCGAATTTCGCGATGGAGCCGAAGTTCATGGCGATGCTCTCGGGCCGTCCCAGTGGGTCCCACGGGCCGGTACCGGCGCTGAGTTCCACATTTCGAAAGCCCGCGCCGGAGGTCACTTTCAGCGCGCGTACGTTGTCATCCACGCGCGCGAAACCCTGCCAGCCCATGCGCCATTGATTGAAGCCGTAGCCCCACTTGATGCGCCCGCCCGCGCTGATGTTCTGCGGCCTCATGCGTACACCTTCTGCAGCACGTTGCGGATGTACCAGGCGGCGATTGCAGTGCTGGCGGGATAGTTGCCGCCGCCCACGTCGGCCTTGTCGTGCTCCACGCTCACCCAACCTTCGTAGCCGTAGTGCTTCATGGCCTTGAACAGGTTGGGGAAGTCGACGAGGCCGCCTTCGGTGCCCATTTCCCAGAACCAGCGCGTCGTGGTCTTGGCGGTCACTTCGGATTCGGGCCGCTGGCGGTAATCCCCGACCCGGTCCACATGATGCGTGTCCTTCAGGTGAAAGCCGCCGCAGCGATCGTGCAGCTTCAGGTACAGGTCCACGGGGTCGACGCCGGAGATCATGTGCTGCGCGGTATCGCAGTACCAGAACACATAGCGCGGGTCGCTCCACTCGTAGAACTTGCGCAGCTCCTCGGCGTGATGGATGCCGCAATAGAACTCGTGATGGCAGCACACCTTGATGCCGTAATCGAGTGTCATCTTGCCGACTCGGCTCCACAGGTCCGCGCAGGCGCGGATGCGCTCATCCGTCACCGGTTCCACATCGTGGTATTGCCCGGCGGGCATGACGATGAGGTTCTGCACGCCCAATCCTTCCGCGGATTTCACCGTGTGCAGCGCGTGGTTGAAAAGCCCGTCGTGCGTGGCGGGTTCGTGCGCCTGGCTCACCCCGTTGCGGTACATGACGGCATGGAACAATCCCAGCACGCGATCGATGCCGCGCTCCTGCATGAACGCGCGCGCATTGGCGAGCGAGCCGAACAGGTCGATGAGCACGCCCAGGTGAAAGTCGAAGGTTTCGATGGCCTCGAAGCCCAGCGCCGACACCTGCTTCAGGAAGCTGTCGAACAATTTCACCGAGGAGTACTGCGAGACGTAGCCCTGCGGCCCGTCGATGCGCCAGTGATCCATGTAGGCAAAGCGCAGCTTGCGGTTCGGTTCAGTCATGAGTGCGCCCCGTTACCGAAAGATCGGCATCACGTACTTGGCGAAATAGCGCAGGGTGCGGTGCGCCGCCTCGGTGCTCATGCCGGCATGGCGCGGCGAACACACCATGTGCGTGATGCGGCCGGCTTCGCCGTTCTTCATGCGCTCGAAATGCCGCGCCACCTGGTCGGGGTTTCCCACCGCCAAGGCGAAGTGGCCGGTGATCTTGAGGTTGTTTTCCTTGAGCGTCTTGCGCGTGATCTCGGCTTGCGGGCCCGGCAGCTTGCCTTCGAGATTGCGGCGCAGCATGTAGAAGTTGATGAAGTAATGGATGCCCTCGATGCTGGCCTCCCAGGCCTCTTCCTCGGTGTCGGCGATGCAGGTGAAGGTCATGGGTCCGATGTGATGCTGGGCGGGGTCGCGACCCGCGGCGCGCAACGCGCCATCGAAGGCATCCGAGGCGTCTTTGGAGCCGCCCGCCATGAGATGAAAGCCACGCTCGGCCGCCTTGGCTAGGTTCTGAGGGCCCATGCCGCCCCACCAGATGGGCATGTCCTTCTGCACCGGCTTGGTCGTGAAGCTGATCTCGGGCATGTCGAAGTACTTGCCCTTGTGGCTGAAGGTGTCCTTTTCCGTGAAGCAACGGCGGATCAGGTCGATGGCCTCCCAGGTGCGGCCATTGCGCTCCTTGGGGTCCACCTTGAAGGTGCGGAATTCCTCGAACTGCGAGCCCACACCCACGCCGAAATCGAAGCGGCCATTGGACATGAGGTCGATGACGGCCACGTCTTCAGCCACGCGCAAGGGATTGTGGAAGGGCAGGCACAGCACCTGTGGGCCCACCCGCAAGCGCTGGGTCTTCGCGGCGACCCAGGCGCACACGGTGAGCGGGGAGGGCGTCCACTGGCAGGGCGTCATGCGGTGCTCGCCATACCAGGAGAAATCGAACCCCAGTTCCTCCGCCAGGAGGGCATCCCCGATGTAGTCGCGATACACCTGCGCTAGATCGTAGGGACGGTCCGGGTGATTGCGGATGGCGTTGGCGATGCCGAATTTCATGGAAGGCTCTCCGGTGGGTGAGGGCTCGATTTCCAGATTCCCCCTGGAAATAGAACAGACATTCTAATTAGGGAAAGCGTAGGGGGTTTTGCCGGGGCGGTCAAGCCCGGTGCGCGTGGTTTGACGGCCATGGCGCCGCCTCGTTACGCTGCGGGATAGAACGAGAATTCTAAAATGGACCCAGCGGGCGGCCGGCGGGAGAGGGGTGTCGATGCAGCGGCAAGCGGGAATCGTGCAGGGCCTCGTGCTCTCCCTGGTCACTTTCCTGCCCATCATGGCCACCGTGTCCCTGGCGCCGGGGATCCCCCTGTTCCTCGAACACTTCAAGGACGTGCCGCACGTGCACACGCTCGTGCCCATGTTGATCACCATCCCGGCGGTGCTGATCGCCATCGGATCGCCCTTCGCCGGCGCCTTCAGCGATGCGGTCGGGCGCAAGCGCCTTTTGCTCGCGGCGATGGTGCTGTACGGCGTTTGCGGCATGGCGCCGCTATTCCTGGATGATTTATACGCATTGCTTGCCAGCCGCGTCGGCGTGGGCATTTCCGAGGGCATGCTCATGACGGTGGGCAAGACGCTGATCGGAGATTATTTCTCCGGTGAACGCCGCCAGCAGTGGGTGGGCTATCAGGGCGGCATCGATGCCATTCTAGGCTCGCTCACCTGGCTGCTCGGCGGCATGCTCGCCTCGGGCAGCTGGCGTGGGCCGTTCCTGCTGTACACGGTGTCGGTGCCGTTGTTCTTTGCGGTCTTGCTGCTGCTGTGGGAGCCGGAACGGCCGAAGGATGTCCAGGCCGCGCGTGCATTGCCGTCCACTCCATTTCCCTGGCGCGTCATGGGCATCGTGTTCGGCGTGACCCTTCTCACCAGCCTCATGTACTTCTCCTATCCCGTGAACATCTCGAAGATGTTGCGCGAGCTCGGAGTGGATTCCTCCACGCGGATCGGCGTATTGACGGCCATCGCCAGCATCGGCACGCCGCTCGGCGCATTCCTGTACGCGCGCTCTCCGCTGCGCAGCAGTCCCGTCCTCATTGCGATTGCGTTGGGCTGCATCGGCGTGGGATTTCTGGGCATCGGCTTCACGCAGGACTATCGCGTGGCCTGCGCCTTCGGCTTTCTCGAGCAGCTGGGTAATGGCATCGCCGGCGCGGCCATCGTCACCTGGACCTTGGCCTGCCTGCCGGTGGAACACCGGGGCAGGGGAATGGGTCTGTGGAGCACCTTCCTGGTGGCCGGCATTTTCTTGAGTCCCATGGTGTTTGCCGTGATCGCAGGGAACACGGGCGGGACGGCACGCGGATTCCAGGTGCTCGGGGTGATCTGCGTGGCTTGCGCGCTGGCGGTCGGCAATTGGCGTCGGCTGCGCGCGCTCGGCGTCGACCAGCTTGGCCCATAAGTCTTGGGCCTTTCGCAGCGCCGAATGTCCCCGGCGCTTGGTGTCAAGGCTAGCTGGCCTGCGAAACCTGCTGTGCTGCTTCGCTCGCAAGGAGATCCGCCAATACGCGGCGCGCCCTCAACGCTGCGGCATCGCCGGGAAGGATGGCCGGGCGAAGCGACCAGAATTCCGCGCCGTCCATGTTCTCGGCGATGCGCGCAATCATCGGCTCGTCCTCCGTCGTGAAGGCGCGCTCGATGCCGGCATGGATGGCCTTGCCGAGTTCGGCATCCTCGCGCTTGCGATTGCGGCCCACCATCCAGAAATAATGCGTACTGGTCTCGGTTTCAGGCGTCAGCAAATGAGCGCTGGGCAGGGCGGGGCCTGCTTCCGGGGGTGCTCCCACCGTGGTGACGCCCACATCGAGAAACAGCGAGGACGGCGCCGACCAGCGCATGTGCGCTCGCATGTCGCATCGATCGCCTTCGCCGTCCCACACGAGGCGGAACAGGGGCGTCAGGGATTCGTTGTCGTTCCACAGGTATGACCAGACCGTGGAACCTTCCTGCTTGACATCGGAGCGCGAGCGCGCGGCGTAGCCCTCATTCGTGAGAAACGGATGGATGAATGCGGCGTGGCTCAAATCGAGCAGGTTGTCGTTGATGAGCTCATAGTTTGCGTTGATACGCAGGTAGCCGCGCGAGCTGACGAATGTCGATCCGTCGTAGAGGGAAAAATCGGGTATCAGGCTTGCGTCGGCCTTGCTGCGGTCTCCCATCCAGATCCACAAGGCATGGTGCCGCTCCACCAGCGGAAAGCTCTTGACGTGCGCGCGCGGCGGAATCGCCCCGTTGCCATGGGGGTTGTGCACACAGGCGCCGGTCTTGTCGAACCGCAATCCGTGATAAGGGCACTGCAAGGCGTCGTCGATCACCTTGCCGTCGCCCAGTGAAGCGGAACGGTGCGGGCAGCGGTCCTCGAGCGCGACCGCCTCGCCGCTGTCCAGTCGATAAATGGCCACTGTTTGCCCCAAGACCTTGATACGCAGCGGACCTGGCGTCAGGTTCTCTCCCCAACCAACGACGTACCAACAGTTGCGCAGGAATGCCATGGCAGAACTCTCTCGGTGATGGGCGGTGCTTCCTAAGAATAGGGCAACCGGTGCGGAAGTTTACAATCGGCGTTGCCTATTCATGGTATCGCCAATTCCAATGCGTCGGCGCCTCCATCTCTTCATGCGGTCGGTGCCCGAGCCTGTTGCTGATGCAGGCGTCGATACTCCCGGGGCGATGAGCCTGTAAATCGCTTGAACGCGCGCGAAAAAGCGAACGGGCTGCGAAATCCGAGTTGCGACCGGATGGAATCGACCGATGAACGGGTGTCGATCAACGCCCTCTCCGCCAGTTGCAGCCGCCATTCGGATACATACTGCATCGGCGTCACCCCCAGGGTGTTGCGGAAGGTGTCGGCAAACAGGGTTCTCGACAATTGTGCTTCGGCTGCGAGTCCCGCCACTGACCAGCGCCGGTCCGGGAATGAATGAATGGCCGCCAGCGCACGCGATAGCTTGGGGTCCGCAAGTCCCGCCAGGTCGCCCGTCAGCGAAATCCGTTGCAGCATGACAGCCCGCAGGATCTGGATGAACAACAAGTCCATGAGCCTGGACGCCACTGCCTCGTAACCCGGTTGAACGACTCCGCTTTCCTGGGAAACGAATGAGAGCGCCATTTGAAGTTGTGGGCCGATGCGCGCGGTCTCGGCATCCAGATGCACGACGGGTGGCAACTGCTCCAGCAATCGCATCGAGCCGCGGCCTTCGAAGGTGAACAAACCGGACAGAAAGTGCAACGTCTCGTCGCCGCGGCCGACGCCGAAGACCAGGGGCTGTCGAAGCGTTCCATGGGTCCAGACGGGAAGTCCGTGCGCCTTCACGACCGCCGTGACTTCCTGCAAAGGGGCGCGTCGCGTAACGCCTACCCCATGCTGGATCCATTGCGGCACGAGCAGCAGATCGCCGGCCCGGACTTCGAACGAATCATGCTCGGTGATGAGCCAGCAACGTCCTTTCAGGACATAGTGAAACGGCGCGCCGTGACCGACGCCGAAGCTGAGGCCTGAATGGCCACGACAGCGGATGTCCGCGATCAGTGAGCCGCTGATCCGCGCCAGCGACAGGATGTTGCTCAAGACGTCCAGATGCCAACCCTCTGAAATGGACGCAAAGTTGGATTTCCGGACGATAGAGCACTTTTCGTCCGCAGGCAACGCAGGTACCGTTCCAGCAGGCTAAGACTCGAGGGGGGTGCCATGAATCCGCAAGTAACGACATTGCCCGGCGAAGCCGAGGCGCCGCGCAACCAGTGGTATGTGATCGCCTTCAGCAAGGACGTCACGCGCACGCCGTTTCGACGGTCCATCCTGGGAGATCCGATCGTCCTGTATCGGACTGAATCAGGATCGCCCCGCGCGTTGTTCGACCGCTGTCCGCATCGGGGTATGCGCTTGTCCAACGGCGGCGCGGTCATCGGCGATGCCATCCAATGCAATTATCACGGGCTTCAGTTCGGACCCGACGGGCGCTGCGTCAAAGTGCCCTCGGGCGGCGCGGTGCCGCAGGTCATGCGCGTCCATTCGTATCCGGTGGTCGAAATTTGGGACTGGATCTGGATTTGGCCTGGCGATCCGGCCAAGGCGGACGAATCCTTGATTCCCGATCATCACGCGCTGGGGCTCACGGATCCTGCTTTCCACGCCTATTCGGGCTTGTTGCTCGAGATGGACGCGAACTACTTGTACGCACATGAAAATCTCGTCGACGCCACGCACATCACCTACCTGCATCATGGCGTCGTGGACAGCGGCAATGTGGCTGCCCATCCATTCACCACGGAAATCGATGGCCGCACCGTCAGGACTGTGCGGCGATTCAAGGATGAACCGGTGGCTCCTTTTCAGAAAATGTCCTATGGCCTTCGATGCGACATCGTCGACCGCGAACTGACGCTGTCATCGCACGCGCCGAGCCTGACGGTCATCAACGAGCACTATCATGAAAAGGGAATTCCCGACCCGAAAGATCTGATTGCGCGATTGGTGGTGCCGGTGACGCCAGCAACGACCACGACCTGCTATCAATTCGTGGCGGTGGTGCGAAATGTGCCCGTCGACACGACGCACCTGTGGGAAGGATTACGCTCGTTTCTCGTGGAGGACGTCGTCGCGCTCGGCGACATCCAGGCTCTGTTCGACTCCCTGCCGCTGGACCAGCGTAGAACGGAGATCAGCATTGCCGCGGATGCGCCCGGGATACGCACACGACGCATCATCGAGAAGATGATCGTGGATGAGCGTAAAGTCGCGCCGGCTTCGGCGGCGGCGGCAGGTGCATGATGAGTTGGTCGGGCAGGGTTCTCATCTCCGGCGCCGGGATCACCGGCTTGACGCTGGCGGCAAGCCTCGGCCGTCGCGGTGTGGGCGTGGAGGTGGTTGAAATCAAGCCGACGATCCAGGATCAAGGCGGCATCGGCCTTTCCATCATGGGCAATGCGTCCAAGGCGCTCGCCACCATTGGGGTGGCAGAGCAGTGCGTGGCCGCCGGTATGCCGGCGGATTCCCTGACGGTACGCACGCCGCGCGGCGACATCGTCGCCACCCCGCCCTGGCCGGATCTGGGCAAGCCTTCATGGCCGTCGCAAATAGGGATTTCCCGATCCGTGTTTCATGACATCTTGTTGTCTGCGGCACGTGCGGCCGGCGCGTCGATCCGCTGTGGCGTATCGATCGAGTCGATTCAAGAAGGTGAATCCGCGTGTGTTCGATTCAGCGACGGCAGCTCCGGTGAATTCGATCTCATCGTTGGCGCCGATGGCTTGTACTCTCATGTTCGCAAGCTGGTCTTCCCGGAAGCGCCGGCGCCGAAGCTTACCGGGCAGGCCATCTGGCGGGCCTATGCGCCGCGACCGCGCGATATCACGACCACTCAGATGCACTTTGGAGGCACCCAAGGGCTTGTGGGCATCTGCCCGATCAGCCAGGAGGGGTGCTATGTGTACTGCCTGCACAACACCACCGCCGGCGAGCGGGTCGAGCCTGAGCAGGGCCCCGAGTTGTTGCGCGAAAAGCTGCGTGACTATGGCGGCCTGATTCCCCCGCTTGCAGCGGCCATCCGCGATCCCAGGTTGGTCAGCTATCGGCCCTTGGAATGGCTGCTGGTACCGAAGCCCTGGCATCGCGGACGGGTGGTGCTGATGGGGGACGCGGCCCACGCCAATCCTCCGAACCTTGCGCAAGGCGCAGCCATGGGCATCGAGGACGCCGTCGTGCTGACGGAAGAATTGTCCCGATGTGATGATCTGCAGGAGGCGCTGCAGAGATTCATGAATCGTCGATTCGACCGGGCTAAGCTCGTGGTCGAAGTGTCCTGCGAAGTTGCGCAGGCCGAGGCCGAACATCGAGTCGGCTTCGACGCCGCCGCCAGGATACGAGAAGCGAGCGCCGTGTTGGTTCAGCCATACTGAGGCGACGTTTCCACGGAAACGTCGCCATCGCTTCCGAGCACGCGGCGATTCAACACGCTCTTTCGGCCGCCGCCATGCTGGCGAGCAATCGGCGCAATCTCACGGCGCCTTCGTCCGCCTTCACGCTGACTTCTTCTGCGTTGGGATAGGCGGCCAGGTGATCCTCGATGGACTGCAGCGCCTGGTCGTCTTGCGTCATGATGTTCCAGAAGTAGTCCGACAGGCTTTTCTCGAACACCATGGGCCAGGATGTGCACGTCGACCAGAACTGATAGCACAGCTTGGGTCCGCCCGGGGAGATCGGAAATTCGTTCACCATGACCGCGTTGGGCCGGTTGGGTTCATCGACGTACTCGAACGTGTTCATGATGGTGTTCAGGCAGGGTGCGTGCGTTTCGGTGACGAGCGTACGAAGGACGCGCTGGCCGGGCACCAGGTTGAAGGTTCGTATCGTGCCGGGTCCGGGCAGCACCGGTTGGCGTGACTTGCGCACGACCCGCACCATCTGGTCCTTGTATTCGATCTTGAACGTGGATTCGGCCAGGTCGCCGTCATCGAAGGCGCCGGCGTGCAGGAAACTGGGATGACTGGTATCCAGCAGGTTCTCGTGCAGCCGCACGAAATTGCCCTTGCATGGATACATGAACTGGAATCCCTTGGTGTAATGCTCCTTGACATATCCCGTGTCGGGTATCAGGGAGGGATCGGCCTTCTTCTCATCTCCCATCCAGATCCAGGTCCACAGGCCCTTTTCGACCAGTGGAAAGCTGCGCACCTGCATCGCACTGGGAATGCTGTTCTGTGTGGGAATCTTGGTGCACTTGCCGTCCGGCCCGAACTGCATGCCGTGGTAGGGGCATTGCACGTCATCGCCGATCAATTTGCCCTTCGACAGCTCCATGAATCGGTGTGGGCAATAGTCCGGAAGGGCAACGGGTTGACCGCTCTCGGTCCGGTATAGCACCAATGGCTGATCGAGCAGCCGGCGTGCCAACAATTGCCGGCCAATCTCCACCCGCCCGGCCACCACGTACCATTGGTTGAAAGGCGTGTTTTCCATGCCTGGGCGAAGTTGAACCGGATTTGCGCTGGCCATGTCGTGTCCTTCTTGTATGAGTGGTACATCGCCTGGGTCCAGGGCGGGTGCCCACGAAAGCGACCTTGATTTGTCGGGCGATTCTAGCCACCCACTCGACTGGATTGGCATTGGATTTGTCGATGGCAGTAATAGGCAATCGCAATCTTCGGCCGTGCCGGTGGGGTCATCAGGGACGTGAGCGCCAAAAGTGGCACTATAATGAGCCATGAACCTGAGGGGCTTTGATCTCAACCTGTTGCGCTCGCTGGATGCCCTGCTGTCCGAGCGCAGCGTCACGCGGGCTGCGGATCGCGTGTTCGTGTCGCAACCCACCATGAGCGGCGCCTTGCAGCGTTTGCGGGAGTATTTTGCGGACCAACTCCTCATTCGCGTGGGACGCGAGATGGAACTGACGCCGCTGGCAAAGTCGCTTGCCGGGCCGGTTCATGAAGTCTTGCAGAACATCCAGGCCACCCTCGAAATCCGGCCAAGCTTTGACCCCGCCACGGTCAAGCGAGTGTTTCGCCTGGCGATGACCGATTACGCCGCCGTGATCCTGATGCCCTCCGTGCTACAACGGTTGGCGCAGTTGGCGCCGTATATCTCATGCGATGTCCAGCCGCTGACGGAGGCCATTTACAACAATCTCGCCTCCGGTGACACGGATTTCGTCGTGGCCGGGGGTAACTGGCGCCTATTTGGCGGGCCTGCGCCCGGCGCTGAAATCCGCAGTGAGTTGTTGTTTTCGGACAGCTTCGTTTGTGTGGTCGACCGCAATCACCCGTCCGTGACCGACACCCTTTCATTGTGCGAGTACCGCCGGTTGCCGCATCAACTGGTGCGGCTGGGACCCGGCACCGAATCGTTGATCGAGCATGCCTGGAAGGTGGCGGAATTGGACATAAAGGTGGCCGCGACCACCAGCAGCTTTCTGTTATGTGTCTGTTTGATCCCGGGCACGCCCGTGGTGGCGACCACTCAAAAGCGCCTGGCGCAGTTGTTGGCCCAATCGCTTCCCTTGAAAATGGTCCCGTGCCCGGTGGCCGTGCCTACATTGGACGAGGCCCTCCTTTGGCATGCCCGCAACGAGTTCGATCCCGGGCATGAGTTCATGCGCGGCGTCTTTGCCGAGGCGGCCGCGCATCTCCGCGGGCAGTAACCTGCCTCAATCTCGTATCGATTCCGGTTCAATAGGCACGGCCGATATCAAAAATTGGCCAAAACGATTTCCCGACCCGTAGGGCCGAAGCCTACGCTCCCCGACGAGTACGCCAACGTAGCGAACTCGTCCGCCCGGCGTGGCGGCATTCGTAGGCTCAGTGGGGGAATCCATGAACTTCAAAGTATGTATCTGGGCAATGGCCGGTTTCAGCGGATTGAGCGGGGCTTCGATTGCGCAAACGACGCCCGCGCAGGGTGGTGAGGCGCTCGAGGAAGTCATCGTGACGGCGCAACGCCGTTCAGAGGACGTCCAACGCGCCGCATTGAACATCGACGTTCTCTCGCAGCAAGCGCTCAGCCTGACGAGTGCCTCGCGAGCCTCGGATATTGCTGCCGCGGTTCCCTCGCTGCAGATCAGCGAAAGCGGCAATTCCCAGCAGTCGCTGTACCTGCGCAGCGTCGGCACGTTCTCCGCCAACGCCTACTCGGACCCGGCGATTTCCTTCAACGTCGACGGTGTCGCGATCGGGCGGCCCAGTTCCATGACCGGAGTTATGTACGATCTTGGCCGCGTCGAAGTGCTGAAGGGGCCGCAGGGCACTCTCTACGGACGCAATGCGACGGGCGGCGCGATCAACGTCATTCCCAATCCGCCGAAACTTGGCGATACGTCGGCGGAGATCGCCCTGAGTGTGGGCAACTACAGCGCCGTGCACCCGGAAGGGTATGTCAATGTCGCCCTTGGTGAATCCTCGGCTGCGCGCGTGGCGTTCACCTACAACCGGCACGACGGCTATCAGAGCGATGAAACCGGTGACGCCAAGGGCTATGGCCTGCGTGCCCAGTACTTGTACAAGCCCAGTGAGGACTTCAGTATTCGCCTGTCGGCGGATTTCGCACACGATGGCGGCCGCGGTCCCGGTGGCACCATCATGGCGAGTCAAAATCCCTTCACCGGCGCGGTGACCGCCTCGCCGCTATCGCGGGATGTGGGGACGATCGATCCGCGTGCCACGGCCATCATCGCCGGGCAATACAGCTTCATTTCTGGACGGTTCTACGAGGGGATCCAGGGAGCACCTCAAGTCGACAATGACTTCTGGGGCGTCAGCAGCGAGATCAACTGGCACACGAGCCTTGGCACCCTCACCGTATTGCCGGCCTATCGGCACTCCAAGCTCGACGCCATGACCACCGGGTTTGCATTCGGCAGCAGCGCGGACGAGACGGACCGCCAGACCAGTATCGAGGCGCGTTTCGCCAGCGAGGACACCGGGTTTTTCCGTTGGTTGGTCGGCGCCTACTATTTCGATGAAAAGATCAGGGCGAACTACCAGTTCAATCAGCAGGCCTTGTCGCCCATCCAGGATTTCGACACCGGCACCAAGTCGAATGCCGGATTCCTGCGCCTGACACTGGCACCCTTGGACAACTTTCGTATCTCCGGCGGTGTCCGTTACACAGACGACAAGAAGGAATTGAACGGCGCATCGCGGATTCTGATCAGCGCATGCGTGGTCCCGGCGGCGCCTCCGGCTTGTCCCGGCGGACCGTTGACGCCCAAGGCGAACTCCATCGACTCGCTCATCGCGCAGTTGCAGCTGTTTCCGATCATCCCGAACGCGTTGTATGGGTCGACGCTGCCGGGTGCCGCGGGCAACGTGTTTCCGCTGATCACCAAGGCCATCGACAAGGAGGCGAAGACCACGCGCGTCACCTGGCATCTGGGCCTGGAATATGACGTGGCGAAGGACTCGCTGCTGTATGCGAGTTGGGATTCCGGCTATCACGCCGGCGGCTTTGCGTTTGCCGAAATCAAGCCCACCTACGCGCCCGAGTACATCAGCGCGTATGCGATCGGATCGAAGAACCGCTTCCTGAATGGCCGCCTCCAGTTGAATGCGGAAGCCTTCTACTGGAAGTATACGGATCAGCAGATTCCGCACGGCGGCGCGGATTCCGACGGCGCCTACGTGTTCTACACCGACAACGCCGGCTCATCGACCATCAAGGGTGCCGAGCTGTCGGTCAAGTTCCTGGCTGCCTCGCACACGATGTTCAACGCCGAAGTGCAGTATCTGAGTGCCGTGTACGACGCTTTCACGTTCCAGACTCCGGCGGGCGGAACCAACGCGCCGCCACTGACCGGCTGCCCGTTCAGCCAGACCGATCCGACGCATTACACAGTCAACTGTGCCGGACGCACCGCGCAGCAGTCGCCGAAATGGGCCGGAAACGTCGGTGTGCAGCAGACTTTCAGCGTTGGCAGCTATTCCCTGATCGGCGACGTGAACGCGCATCTTCAGTCCGAAAGCGTGGTGGGCTTCGAAATGATCGACGTGGAGACACAAAAGGCCTACACGATCACCAACGTGTCGCTGGCCTTGGTGCCCGCGAGCGAGAAATGGTCGCTGACGCTGTTTGGCAATAATCTCGGCGACGAGCGACCGTACGGAACCGCCTATTACAATTCGGTGATGGGCATCATCGGCGCCGGCGTAGGCGCACCACGCACCTTCGGCGTCCGCGGCGTCTACAAGTTCTAGGAGGTTGAGTGCCTGAGTTGAAGCTCTTTTTCGCCCCCGACAGTTGCGCCCGGGTGACGCTGATCGCGCTCGAGGAAATCGGGAAGCCTTATGCCTTGGAAGTGGTGGCCTTCGTCAAAGGTGAGCATCGCGCGCCGGCATATCTGTCACTGAATCCCAAGGGAAAGGTCCCGACACTGTTGGTGGACGGCGAGCCTCTGACCGAAAATGTTGCCATCTTGAGCTGGCTCAACAGCCAGTATCCGGATTCGGCGCTTCTACCACGCGTCCTGGATCCGCTGGCGCGTGCGCGGCAGATGGCCGATCTCAGCTTTTGCGCCTCGGGTTTGCATCCCATCGTCACCCGGATTCGGGTTCCGCAATTTTTCTGCGACACCACGGATGGCATGGCGCGCGTGGTCGAACTGGCCACCGCAGCGATGAAGCTCAACCTGGGCTGGGTGGAGGAGCGTCTGGGCAGGCAGCCATGGTGGTACGGACGGGACTGGTCGATCCTGGATGCTTACATCAATTGGGTGTGGTTCAGAATCACCGGCGCGGGGTTCGACCCCTCCGGATTCCCGAATCTGGTTCGACATGACGAAGAACTGAAGCGCCGGCCTTCGGTCATGCGGGCGCTTGCCGCAAGCAGGCGGGTGGCGGAGGATTTGGAGGCGCGTGGCCTGGCGGTGAAATTTTCGGGCGCCGGCGCCATCCGCGCGCCTACCTAATGCATGAAGAAGCTCTGATCGGAGGCTGTCGTGGCTATCACGGGTATTGAAAGTCTCATTTATGGCGTGGAGAGCGTGGACGTCTGCACGCGCTTCTTCAAGGATTTTGGCTTGCCGTTGCTCCAGGCCGACGCCACGTGCGGATATTTCCGCCTCGCGGAAGGATCCCAGGTGATCGTCAGGCGCCATGACGACCCGGCGCTGCCGTCTTCCAGCTTGGTGGGGTTCGGCGTTCGCGAGGTGATCTGGCGGGTCGATACACAGGAGTCGCTCGAGACATTGGTGAAGGGCCTGGATGTTCCCGTCAGGCGCGACGCCGATGGTACCGCGCATTTCCTCAGCAATGTGGGATTGGCCATGGGCTTGAAAGTGGCGCCGCGCCTGGCGGTTACCAACGCGCCCGATCCATTGAATGCTCCCAACAACATCTCTCGATTCAATCAGCATCGGAAGTGGCGGCAACGCGCGACGCCCAAGGTGATATCGCACGTAGTTTTCGCGGTGCCGGATTACGAGGCGGGATATCAATGGATGCTCGAGCGCCTGAATTTCCGCTTGTCCGACTCGCAGCGCGGCGTTGGCAAGTACCTCAGGGCCGATGGCTCGAACAATCATCACAACCTGCTGTTGCTCAATGCCAGCGCGCCATTCGACGGGCTCGATGGCAAGACGAGGTTTCATCACGCGAACTTCGGCGTGGAAGACATCGACGAGATCATGGTCGGCGTCAATTACATGGTGCGGCAAGGTTGGGAGCCTTCGCATATGGGGCTGGGTCGTCATCGAATCGACTCTGCTTTGTTCTATTACCTGCCCTGTCCCGCCGGTGGCGAGGCGGAGTATGGTGCGGATGCCGATTATGTCGACGATAGTTGGGTGCCGCGCGATTGGGTATCGCCGCTTTTTGGCTATGCGCATTTCGTGCACAACCTGCCACCTTTCCTGATGAAGCCGCCGGAATGGAACGTGCGTTTCATCACCGATGGCGTGGCGCCGGCGGATGAGGGCGGTCACTGATGGGTGCTGTCGATCGTGCGCTGGTGGTGGGCGGGGGCATCGGGGGCCTGACGGCTGGCGTGGCGTTGCGCCGTGCCGGCGTTGCGGTAGATCTCGTCGAGATCCAGGAAAAGCCCACCGTATACGGCGTCGGCATCATCCAGCCTAACAACACCCTGCGCGCGTTGGATCGTATCGGCCTGGCCGACACCTGCGTAGAGGTGGGCGGTGCGTATCCGGGCTGGAAGATCTTCGATGCCACGGGAAAGCATCTCATGGATGCGCCGAACACCAGCGATGCGTCGCCGCGGCATCCGCCCATCAACGGCATCACCCGGCCCATGTTGCAAAAGGTGCTCACCGACGCGGCGATCGAAGCGGGTGTGTCGTTTCGCAACGGCGTGACAGTGCGGCAAATGCGCCATGATGGAGCAGTCGAGGACGTCGAGTTTACCGACGGTCGCCGCGATCGCTATCCGCTGGTGGTGGCGTGCGATGGGTTGCGTTCGGCCATGCGCACCATGATGTTTGGTCACGCTCACGAGCCCAAGTACACGGGACTCGCCGTCTGGCGCTACAACTTCCAACGACCGCCGCGCGTTGAATGGGGCGAGATCCATTTCGGGCCCCATTCCAAGGCGGGGCTGGTGCCGATGTCGCCCACGCAAATGTACATGTTCGTGGTGACGGCAGAACCCGAGCACCAGCGGCTGGACGGCGCCAAGCTGGCCTCCGAACTGCGCCACCGATTGCGCGCTTTCACCGGCTTCATGGCTGACCTGCGCGAACAGATCGTGGATCCTGCCGGTGTCGTCTACCGGCCGATGGATACGGTGCTGCTGCCCTCGCCGTGGAACAAGGGCCGCACCATCGTCATCGGCGATGCGGCGCACACCACCACCCCGCACCTGGCCCAGGGTGCGGCCATGGCCATCGAGGACGCCGTGTTGCTCGCAGAACTGGTGCGCACACGCTCCCACCTCGACGCGGTGTTCGAGGAGTTCATGCAACGTCGATTCGAGCGGGTCAAGTATGTGGTGGATTGTTCGCTGCAGTTGGCGGCCTGGGAGATGGACGAGTTCGCCGGTCGCCACAATCCGCAGGCGAACCCGGGGCTGCTGCTGCATGAGGCGACCATGTCATTGATGAAGGATTACTAGCGTCACCGTGAGCAAGGTCATCATTTCCTGCGCGGTCACCGGCTCGGTGCACACGCCCACCATGTCGGACAACCTGCCAATCACGCCGCAGCAGATCGCCGAGCAGTCGATCGCCGCGGCGGAGGCGGGCGCGGCCATCATTCACCTGCACGCGCGCGATCCCCAGGATGGCAGGCCGACGGGGTCGCCGGACGTGTATGCGCAGTTCCTCAAAGTGATCCGCCAGCGCACCGATGCGGTGTTGAACATCACCACCGGTGGTTCCGTGACCATGAAGGTTGAGGAACGCCTGGCCGCCGCCGTGTGCTTCCGCCCCGAGGTGTGCTCCCTCAACATGGGTAGCCTCAACTTCTCGTTCTTTGGCGCCGGCGCGCGGATCGATAACTGGAAGCAGCCCTGGGAGCGCGACTATGTGATGGGGAGCGATGACTACATCTTCCGCAATACCTTCCGCGACATCGCGTACATCCTGCAGGCCATGAGCGAATCGGGTACGAAGTTCGAGCATGAGTGCTACGATCTCGGCCATCTGTATAACCTTGCTTATTTCGTCGACAAAGGCCTGGTCAAGCCGCCGTTCTTCATCCAGATGGTGTTCGGCATCATGGGCGGCATGGGCGCGGATCTCGAGAACCTCATGTTCCTGAAGCAGACCGCCGATCGCCTGTTCGACAAGGGCAGTTATCAATGGTCTGTGCTGGCCGCGGGCCGGCATCAAATGCCCTTCATCACGCAGGCGGCCCTGATGGGCGGCCATGTGCGCGTGGGATTGGAAGACAGCCTGTTCATCGAGCGCGGCCGGCTGGCAGTATCGAATGCCGAGCAGGTCGCGAAGGCCCGACGGATCCTCGCCGAAATGGGACGGGAGGTGGCGACACCGGCGGAAGCCCGCCAGATCCTCGGCCTGCGCGGGGTCGCGGGAGAGAGGTTGTAGCATGGCGCGACGCATCATCGATCTGTCCATATTTCTCGAGAACGATGTGGTCTCGGACCCGCCGGTGTACCGGCCACGCATCCAGTACGTCGATCACCAGATGTCGGTCGAGGAGATGACCTCGTTCTTTCCCGGCCTCACTGCCGCGGACCTGCCCGACGAAGAAGGCTGGGCACTGGAGCGCATCGAGCTCATCACGCACAACGGCACGCATCTGGATGCCCCATATCACTTTGCCTCCACGATGAACAAGGGAGAGCGCGCCAGCACCATTGACGAGGTGCCGCTGGACTGGTGCCTGCAGCCGGGGGTGAAACTCGACTTCCGTCATTTGCCGGACGGCTATGTCGCCACGGCCCAGGACGTCGAGGCGGAACTCAAGCGGATCGGGCATCAATTGCAGCCGCTGGAGATCGTGGTGGTGAACACGCGCGCGGGCTCGCGTTATGGATACGATGACTATGTCGGCGCGGGTTGCGGGATGGGCCGCGAGGCCACCATGTACCTGTTGGAGCGTGGAGTGCGCCTTACCGGGACCGATGCGTGGAGCTGGGATGCGCCCTTCGTGTACACCGCCAAGAAGTACGCGCAGACCCAGAACGCCGGCCTGATCTGGGAAGGCCACCGGGCGGGCCGGGACATTGGTTACTGCCATCTCGAGAAGCTTCACAACCTCGAGGCATTGCCCGCAGACGGCTTCACCGTCAGCTGCTTTCCGGTGAAGATCCGTGCCGCTTCCGCCGGCTGGACGCGCGCCGTCGCCATCTTCGATAACTGACCCCATGCTCATGCGTGGGTCCGTATCCTCCCTTCGCCACTGAGACGCCATCGTGTACGAACCCTTCCCCGGAAATTACGTCTGGAACCTGTCCGTGAACATCTGCATCGGCATGGGCGGTGCGATGGGGGAGATGGACAAGGCCAACGAGGAAGTGCGGCAGATCGCGCGCCAGGGAGAGGATGCCGGCACGGAAGCCTTCTTCAACGCCTGGACCCGGATGGGTGATCGTCTCGTGGCGTTGGGCGAGGAAGCAGAGGCCGCTGGCCACGGGCGCAGTGCGGCCGAGAAGTATTGTCGCGCCACCGCGTATTACATGACCGCCGAGCGCATGCAAAGCCGGCATTACGAGCCGCGCTGGCGCGTGTATCGCACCATGCTGGACACCATGGCGCGCGCGATTGCAGCCGGCAACCTCAACGTGCAACGCGTGGAAATACCTTACGAGGGCAGCAGTTTCCCTGGCCTGTTCGTCCCCGGCCATGGTGCGGGGCCGCGCCCCTGCATGGTGTTCTGCAACGGCCTGGACAGCGTCAAGGAGATGATCTACCTCACCATGCGCGATACGCTTGCGGTACGCGGCATCTCTTGCCTGATGATCGATCATCCCGGCGTAGGCGAAGCCCTGCGGCTCAAGGGCATGACGGCGATCCCTGAGGCCGAGCGATGGGCCGGCGCCGCGGTGGATTACCTGGAGACCCGCGCTGACGTGGACAAGAAGCGCATCGGCATGATGGGTTGGTCCCTGGGTGGCTATTACTCGCCACGCGCCGCGGCCTTCGAGAAACGGTTCGCGCTATGCGTGGCCTGGGGCGCCAACCACAACTGGGGCGAATTGCAGAAGCGCCGCCTGGCGCGCGAGGGCGACCGTCCGGTGCCGCATTACTGGGATCACGTGATGTGGGTGTGGGGGAAGAAGACGTTGGAGGAGTTCATGGCGTTCACGCCGGTGGTGTCCCTGAACGGCGTCGTCGAGCGCATCACCGTGCCCTTCCTCATCACGCATGGTGCCAACGATCGGCAGATACCGCAGGAGTACGCGCATCAGTCCTACGACCAGGCGGTGAATAGCCCGAACCGCGAGCTCAAATTCTTCACCGAGCGCGAGGGCGGGGTGGAGCACGTGAGCGCGGACAACATCGAGCCCGTGCGCAGCTACATCGCGGATTGGATCGCTGACCGCTTCGCCGCACCCTAGGAGTCCCGCATGGCCAATCCTCTGAAAGGCTGGCACCTCGAGCGCGACAGCATCCAGTTCCTCGGCAAGGACCTGCAACGTCCCGAATGCATCCTCGCCGAGCGCGACGGCACGCTGTGGAGTGCGGATGCGCGCGGCGGGGTGATGCGCCTGCGCCATGATGGCACCCAGCAGCTCATCACCCAGACGGTGGATGCGCATTTCGATCTGTCCGCCATGCCGGAGAAGAGCCTGTTGACCGGGACCTTGCCCAACGGCCTGGCGTTTGCCCGCAATGGCGACATCATCATTTCGAATTTCGGCACCGACCGGCTGGAACGCATGACCCGCGAAGGCCGCACCTCGGTGATCGCCGATAGCATCGACGGCGTGCCCATGGGCAAGGTGAACTTCGTGCTGCGCGATTCGAAGGATCGTCTTTGGGTCACGATTTCCACGCGCGTGAATCCCTGGAACAAGGCGCTCACGCCATCGCTCGCGGACGGCTACATCGCATTGCTCGACCACAAGGGCATGCGCATCGTCGCCGACGGCTTCGCCTTCACCAATGAAATTCGCCTCGACGCCAACGAAGAGTGGCTGTACGTCGCAGAGACCACGGCGCGCCGCGTCAGCCGCCTGCGCGTGGCGCCGGATGGGAGCCTGTCACGGCGGGAAATCTACGGGCCTTCGAGCCTTGGGACGGGATACATCGACGGCATCGCCTTCGATGCCCATGGCAATCTGTGGGCGACGATGGTGTTCGCCGACCGGCTGGTCGTCATCACGCCGGAAGGCGATGTACTCGAGCTACTGAACGATGGCGATACGCCGGCGTTGGCGCGGCTCGAGCAGGTGGTGGCCGGCGGGCAGCCCCCCGATTTCGATACCTTGCTGGCCACCGGTGGTTCGCTGTGTCCTTGGCTGGCGTCGGTCACTTTCGGTGGCCCGGACTTGAAGACCGTCTATCTCGGCGGATTGCGCGCCAACCGCATTCCCTATTTCCGCAGCCCGGTGGCGGGACTGCCGATGGTGCATTGGAACGATTGAGGCGAGGTCGCGTCGATGTCGTACAAGATCCTGATCGTCGGCGGTGGGCTCGCCGGCATGTCGTGTGCGATTTCACTCGCCAAGTCGGGGCATGCCGTGCACTTGGTCGACCAGGACCGCGATTGGCGGGCCTATGGCGCCGGCATCACCATCCAGGCGCCGACGTTTCGCGCGCTGCGAAAGCTCGGCCTGCTCGGACCGGTAATGGAGTCCAGTTTCCCGGGGCGCGGAACGCGGGTCCGCCTTGCAGACGGCACCTGCATCAATGAGGTGGTCGAGGATGATCCGGAGCCGGGTTTGCCTGCATCGGGCGGCATCCTGCGGCCGGTGCTGCATGTGCTGCTAGCCGAAGAGGTGCGCCGTCAGGGCGTGAACGTGCGGCTCGGCCTTACCGCACAGAAATTCGAGGAAGTAGCCGGCGGCGTCCAGGTGGCGTTCACCGATGGCAGTGCGGATCGCTTCGACCTGATGGTAGGGGCCGATGGCATTTATTCCGCCACGCGTCAGGCGCTGTTCCCACAGGCGCCGCGGCCGCGTTTTACCGGGCAGGGAGCGTTTCGCGTGATCGCACCGCGGCCACCGGATCTCGACATGATCGAGGTGTATCTCGGCAATCCGATCAAGGCCGGAGTTACCCCGATCTCGCAGGATCATCTATACATGTTTACGCTCACGCCGGAGCCGCGCGATGAGCACCTGTCGGGTGCGCGCGGGATCGCGCGCTTGCGTGAGGCCTTGCAGGGGTTCGGCGGATTGGTGGGTGCCATCCGCGATCAGATGGGTGAGCACAGCCAGTTGGTGTACCGCCCGCTCGAATCGATTTTCCTGCAGCGGCCCTGGCATCGCGGGCGCATCATGCTGATCGGTGACGCCGTGCATGCGACCACTCCGCAACTCGCCTCCGGCGCCGGTTCGGCTTTCGAGGATGGCATCCTCCTCGCCGAGTATCTGTCGGTTACCCCCGCGATCGAGGAGGCGTTTCGCGCCTTCACCGAGCGCCGCTTCGATCGCTGCCGGCATGTGGTGGAAAGTTCCGTGCGCCTGGGTGAGATGGAACTGGCGGGTGCCTCGCCGCAGGAACAAGGCGCCGTGTACGCCCAGGCGCTCGCGCGATTGGCGGAACCCGCTTAAGGCGCCAGACAGCCGACGCTTAAAGCTGCAAAAGACCGGCGGCGTTCTCGCCGAGCAGCATGCGCTGCTGCTCCACCGGCAGTGCAGCCACCAAGCCTGCGGGATCGTAATGCCCCATGTCGAAGGGATAGTCCGTGCCCAGCAGTACCCGGTCTGCGCCGACTCGCTCGATGAGCTGACGCAACTGCGCAGTATCGTGCACCACGCTGTCGAACCACAGTCTTCGCAGCGACTCGCAGGGTGGGCTCGCGTCCTTACCGACCTCGGGGCGCGCCGCGTAGGCATGCTCGGTGCGGCCCGAATACATAGGCAGAAAGCCGCCACCATGCGCAGCGATGATGCGCAGCTGCGGATGCCGATCCAGCGTGCCGCCGTACAGGAGCTTGGACAGGCAGATGGTGGTTTCCAACGGCTGGCCGATGGTGTTCATCAAATAGTGCTCGGCCAGCCGCGTGCCCAGCGTGGTGCCCCAGGGGTGGATGAAGACCACGGCCTGCAGGCGGTTCGCCGCTTCCCAGAACGGATCGAAGAAGCGATCGGCGAGATCGCGGCCGTTCACCAGCGATGACACCTCCACGCCCTTGAAGCCGCGATCTCGCATCAAGCCTTCGAGCTGCCGGGCCGCGAGCTTGGGATCCTGCATGGCCACCATGCCCAGTGCGCGAAAGCGATCCGGATGTGCAGCGCACAGGGCGGAGAGATTGTCGTTCTGCAGGTCGACCACCTGCCGGGCCAGGTCGGGCTCGGCCCAGTAGTGATACTGCGTGGGAGCAGGGCTGACCAGTTGCACGTCCACGCCCATGGCATCCATGTCGGCGAGACGCGTCTCGACGGAGGTCAGCCGGGGACGCAGCAAGGCGATTTGCGCCTCGTTGGTCTGGCGGGAGGCCTCGCCCAGGGCCGCGGCCTCCTCGGCCTTGCTGGCCTGCCACGTGGGATGCGGGGCGAGCAGGGCTTCCACGGCCGGCGTCAGCAGATGACAGTGCACATCGACGGTGCGGCACGGGGCACGCTGCACGCGAGTTCCCACCGGCACGAAGCTGTGATGTGAGCAGCGATGCAGCATCGCAGGCGAAGGGGAATTGCTCATGCATTCTCCAGCGCGGGCAGTGGAACGAAGGGCCGGTGATGGGGCGCGCCGGGTGCGCAGGATTCCGCCACGCAGCGCACGACCTGCACGCCGAGCCCCGTGATGCGTCCCTCCATGACATCGCCGCCCTGAAGGAACCGGTTGTAGTGCGTGCCGTTGCCGGCGGGAGAGCCGGTGCTCAGGATGTCACCGGGTAGCAGGCGCATGTACGTGGACAGGAATTCGATCAGGCGTCTGACGGAGAAGATCATGTCCGCGGTGCTTTCCTGTTGCATCACGCGCCCGTTCAACTTCAATTGAATCTCCAAGGCCTGCGGATCCGGCACGAAGGCGGCCGGTACGATTAGCGGTCCCAGTGGGAAGAAACCCGGTGCGCCTTTGCCCGCAATGAAATCCAGCCCCATGGCGGGAATGTCGCGGCGCGACAGACGGTCACGTGCGCTGATGTCGTTTGCGATGGTATAGCCGGCAACGTAGTCCAGCGCTTCCCCCTGCGAAACGCGGTAGCAGGGACGCCCGATGACCACCGCAAGTTCCAGTTCCCAGTCGGGCTGGTGGCTGTCTGCGGGCACGATCAATTCCTCGCCCGGCCCGAGCAGCGAGGAGACCGGCTTGACGAAGGCGAAGGGCTGCCCATGCGCTGCGCGGTGATCCATCATTTGCGTGGCGCGGCGTTGCCGTTCGGAACGATTCAATCCCATAGGGCTCGAGACGTCGTGGTCGGTCATGAGCTCGATCACGTGGCGCCGATAGTTGGCACCGGCACAGATGATCTGGCGCGGCTCCAACGGCAGCCGCGGCTCCAGTGTCGCCGCCTCCCGTCCTTGCCTTGCCTCAAGCTCCGGAAGCAGCGCACGCAATCGCGGCCAGACATCGTCCCATTGATCGAAGACATCGCGCAGGCCAGCCCCGCGCAATGCCGCCAGCCCGGGAATCTCCGCCAGAGCATGGACCTCGCCATGCGTGACGAGGGCTGGAAAGGGAGCGCCGCCGCCACTGATGGGCGCGAATGTGCCCAACGCTACCGCAGGTAGATCTGATGGATCGATTTTCATCAAGGCGATCTCAATTGCTGGTCCTAGGATGGAGTGTGCCGCATCATAGCGGGGGCGCCGATGCATCGCATCCCTCGCGCGCGAGGCAATTCGAGTCTGGCGAGTTCTGGCATGGCAAAATCAAATGCAGGAGTTGCACATCGGCGGGACAGTTGCGCTGCGTGAGTAAAGGGATGAATGTGCCACACGAACCTGGGTCGCCGGGGACGACGACGGTCGAAGTCGCCTGGCAAGCGGGAGCCCTGCTGGGCGAGGGACCTATCTGGGTCGCATCGGAAGAGGCGCTCTATTTCGTCGACATCAAGGATGGTGGCATTTACCGGTGGCATCCGAGGACGGGTGCGGGTGCCCGCTTCGAGACGGGCGGCGCGCCTAGCTTCATCGTGACCAGCGCGGACGGAGGCCTGCTTGTGGGGTCGCACCATGCCGTGCACCGCTTCAGGGAAGGAAAGCTAGCCTCCGTGTTCATTGAGATTCCGATGCCGGCGGGCAACCGCACCAACGATGCCACCGTGGACGATGGCGGACGGCTGTGGTTCGGATGCATGGACGAAGCGGAGTCCGAGCCGTTGGGGACGATCTGGTGCCTGGACCGCTGCAAGCTGCGACGCACGCAGGAACGGGCGGTCATCACCAATGGGCCCGCGGTAGATGATGAACGCGAGCTCTTGTATCACGTCGATTCGACCAACCACACGATCTTCCGATCACGCATCGATGCTGACGGTGCGCTGCGTAATCGTCTTCCTTTCCTGCAATTGACGGCTGCGGACGGTTACCCTGATGGGATCGTTGTCGACAGCGAGGGCTGCCTCTGGGTTGCCTTGTGGGATGGATGGTCGGTACGGCGCTATTCGCCCGCAGGGGCTCTGCTGCAGACAGTGTCGTTTCCCTGCGCGCGCGTCACGAAGCTGGCGTTCGGCGGGCCGGATCTGAAGACCGCGTTCGTCACCACGGCGAAGTTCGGTCTGACGCCGGAACAGTGCGCGGCGCAGCCGCTGGCCGGCAGCCTGTTTCAATTCGATGCGCCGGCGCCGGGGAGGGCCGTACCGCCCGTCCGGTTGGCCTGATCAGGCAGGCGCCGTTCCGGCTTCCTCGTCGGCCCTCAGCTTCATCAGGCGCCGGCGCGCGCGCAGCGCGCCACCGTCGGAGGGCAGGATCAGGGGCTTCATGTCCCAGAAGTCTTCACCTTCCATCGCTTCGAATACGGCGCGAATCATCGGCTCGTCTTCCTGGCGAAACACCTGCTCCGCCATGGCCTGCGCGTCCGCCGTGGGTTGATGCCAGAAGAAGTAGTGGGTGCTCGAGTGGGTTTCAGGCGTCAGGATGTGCGGATCCAGCATGGTGGGGATGACGAGCTGGCGCCGACCGGTGCCTGCCTTGGCGAGGCCGATTTCCAACGCCATGGCTGCCGGGGCGTGCCAGCGCATGTGAATCCACTGGTCGACCCGTTCTCCGGGCTGCAGCATGGGTTGCGCCCAGCCGGGCGCTTCCACCTGGTCCATGTCCCACTTGTTCCAGACCGCGCCGCTGTCGTCCGTCTCCACGGTCTGCTTGCCGTGATGCAGGAGAGAGCCGTTGGTTCCGAAGCTCTTGACGTGCAGGAATTCCGCGTGGCTCAAGTCCATGAGATTGTCGGTCAGCAATTCGTAGTGGGCGCTCATCGTCATCCTGGCGAACACGTTCGTGGTGCCTTCCAGGAACTTGAAATCGGGGATGGCCGCCGGATCGGCCTTCGCGGGATCGCCCGGCCAGAACCACAGGCCGCCGTGACGCTCGACGACGCGCAGCGATTCCACTGCCGCACCCTTGGGAATGCCGCCGGGGAATGCGTTGTGCACGCAGGCACCGGTGCTGTCGAAGCCCAGTCCGTGATAGCCGCAGCGGATGGTATCGCCGACGCGCTTGCCCATGCTCAGCGGTGCGAAGCGATGCGGACAGCGGTCCGCGAGCATGGTCCATCCACCGTCGCTGCGCTGGAAGATCACCCGCGGAGTGCCCAGCAGCTTTCGCGATAACATATCGCCCGCCGGGACCTCATGGGTCCACGCGGCGAGATACCAGACATTGCGGACGAAAGGTTTCATGGGTCGATCCATTAAAGTGACCAGGTGGTAAAGTTATCAAAATGCCGGCCAGAGTCAAAGCAAGGTTGAGCAGGAAGGCCGATGTGGTGCGGGCAGCCATCCTGGATGCCGCGCAGGCGGAATTCATGGAGGTGGGATTCTTCGCCGCGAGCACCAACCGGATCGTGGTGCGGTGCGGAAGGTCCAAGCCGACGGTGTTCCGTTATTTCCCGACCAAGACCGACATGCTCGATGCCGTGATCACCCGCATCGCCTCGCGCTGGAGCGATCAACTCCATTGGCGGGACATACCGGTGGAGGATCCAGCTCGCTGGCTGCGGGTGTTCGCAGCGCGCCTCCTGGTTTGGATCCTCAGTGAAGAAAGCCTGTTCCTGGGCCGCCTGGGTATTGCGGAGAGGCATATCGTCCCCCACACGGCCGACATCTACCGCCGCCTGGTCAGCGTTCCGATGCAGACAATCATCGCGTCGCGATTGCGCGCCTGGCACAAGGCGGGGCTGGTGGACTGCCGCGAAGCTCGCAAGGGAGCCGAGGTCTTCCTCGACGTGGCCATCAGCGGCATGGTCAGCCGGCGGCTCTATGGGGTGATGGATTCCCCGTCACGCGCCGCCATCGACAGGCATGTCGACCGGGTGGTCGACATTTACCTGCGCGGACTGCTTCCCCGCAGGTGAGTGCCGCGCGTGGTTGCAGGTAGGTGGCCGTGCGTCCGCCACGGCGATGTCCAGCATGGTCAAAAAAGTATGCAAACCTGCGCATTGCGGGCTTGGATTTGGGTGCCCATTCTTGAGGAGAATCATCCGCTGTGGCGATGCGGTCGAGGCGCATGCCCGCCAGCGGCGTGCTCGTGGCGATGATCAGCGGTCCCGGGAGTTGAACAATGGTGCCGATTCGAAAGGCGGCGGCTGTAGCCGCGGTGGCGACGGGGAGCATCGGTATGGCGCTGGCGGCAGGCCTGCCGGACGGATCCACCCCTGAGCAACAGGCGGTCATCGCCGCCGATCCACCCTTCATCGCCAGGCCATTGACCCTCGTCAGCGTACCGGCGCCTTCCAAGCGGCCGCGCAGCCTCTTCAATGGGTGGAACCTGTCGGGCTGGGACAGTTGGTTGGGATATCAGGACCCGTCGAAGACCTACGCGCCTGATCCGGGAAAGCCGATCGGCCTCAATCATGACACCACGGGCGTCTTCAGCGTGGTCACCGTCGACGGGGAGCCCGCGCTGTTCGTGAGCGGCAAGACCTTCGGCGGATTGTTGACGAAGGAAAAATTCCGCAACTATCACCTGCACGCGGAATTCAAATGGGGCGAGCATCGGTGGACGCCGATGCCACGCAACAACGGCATCCTGTATCACTCCTCCGGCAGCTACGGCGCATGGTTCGGGACCTGGATGCAGGCGGTCGAGTTCGAAATCGTCCCGCACACCGTGGGCATGCTCCTGACAGTGGGCGATTCGCGCCGGTCCCGCGGTTTCGACAACATTGCCTGGAACGTGGCGGCGCGCGTGCGCGTGGGTCACGACGCATCCATCGTGTATCCCCATCGCCGCTACATGCCGGATGGAAAGCTCATTTCCATCGAATTCCCCGCCTACAACGCCGACGCGGCGGTCGATGCGGAGAAGCCTCCCGGCGAATGGAATTCGCTCGATCTGTACACCTTCGGCGATAGGTCGGTGCACGTGGTAAACGGGGTGCCGGTGCTGGCCGCACAGGATTTGAAGTACACGGCGGACGACGGCCGCACCCGGCCGCTGACCTCGGGGCGCATCCAACTGCAATCGGAGGGCGCTGAAACCTATTTCCGCCATTTGACGATTGAGCCGATCGATCACTTGCCGGTGATCGACGTGTCGCGCTGATTGGCGGTGCGGTCGCGCGCGGCCGCGTATCGCTTGTGCAAATCAGTATGCGCATTCTAGTATGGGCCGCATCGGCGCCGTTTGAGCAGAGGGGATTGCCGGGATGAATCAACCGCTTCGCATCGGAATCCTGGGCACGGGCAACATCGCCGGGCGGGCCCTCATCACCCCTGCCAAGGACGTCCCGGAGGTGACGGTGGTCGCCGTGGGCTCGCGGACGCAGGAGCGCGGCCGTAGTTACGCGCAGGCCAACGGCATCGCGCGCGCGCTTTCGTATGAGGAACTGGTCGCCGACCCTGTCGTCGACGTCGTGTACATCACGCTGCCGCCGTCGATGCATGCAGAGTGGTCCATCAACGCGCTGCGCGCCGGCAAGCATGTGCTGTGCGAAAAGCCGATGGCGGCCAATGCGGCCGAGGCGCGCGAGGTGGCGGCTGCGGTGCGGCAAAGCGATCGTGTGTACATGGAAGCCTTCCATTATCCCTATCACCCCTTTGCCAAGCGGGTGCGCGACCTGCTCGATACGAAGGCCATCGGTTCGATCACGAGCGTGGAGGCGAACTTCCAGATCCCGGGGCAGTTCATCAAGCCCGAGAATATCCGTCGCAAGTACCTGCTTGCGGGAGGCGCCCTGATGGACGCCGGCTGCTATGCGCTGCGGGCCATTCGCAGCATCCTGGGCGAACCGACCCAGGTGAAGGATGCTCAGGCCGATATCGATCCCCACGATTCGCAGGTGGACCTGGGCATGCGCGCGACGCTGGAGTTTCGCGGCGGCCGCACGGGCCGGCTGATCGCCTCCTTCCTGGCCGAGGAAAAGGCGGTGACGACGATCACCATCACGGGCGAGGCGGGTTCGCTCATGGTCGAATCGCTGTACGTGCCGCAATGGGGCGGCAGCCTGCGCATGCAGTGGGCGGACCGGACCTACGCCGAGTCCGCCGATCCCACGCCCAGCTATGTCTTTCAATTGAAAGAGCTGGTTCGCTGCGTTCGAGGCGGCGCTCCGGTTCTCACCAGCGCGGATGACGGCGTGCTCAACATGAGCGCCATCGATGATATCTACCGCAGGGCGGGCCTGCCGATCCGCGGCAGCTCTTGACCTGTCAAAGGTGACACGAGTGAACAATCCATTGGGCCTCAAGCCTCATCACATTACGGCTCGCGTCCGGGACGTGGCCACGGTGGTCGCCTGGTATCGCGACCATCTGGGATTGCAGGCCGTGGACCAGGGCGAGCGCTTCAACGGCGCCATGAAATTCGCGACGCTGGGCATGCCCGGATACGCGATCAGCTTCGTACAATTGGACGCGCCTTCCGTGCCCGCGCCGGCTGGTGTCGGCGTGGTGCCGTCCTGGGTCCATCCGGTGTTCTCGGTGGCGGATCCGGACAAGCTATATCGCGAGTTGAGTGCGAAGGGGGTGCGCGTGGCGACGCATGGTCCCAAGCCCGCGCAGGTGCGCACGTTTTTGTTCTACGACTGTGAAGGCAACGAGCTGGAAATCGTCCCCGAAGGGACTTGAATCGTCATCCGATCGGCCGGTCGGAGGGGTGGAGATGGAAGCCAAATTCGAGTCCGTGCAACGCGATGCCGATAGCGGTCTGCGCTGCCATCATTTCACCTGCAATAGCCTGACCTCGGACCACACCTGGCACTACCACCCGGAGTTCGAGCTCACCTGGATCATTCGCAGCAGCGGCACGCGCTTCATCGGCGACAGCGTCGCGCCCTACGACAGCGGAGACCTCGTGCTGGTGGGGCCGAACGTGCCGCATCGGTGGTGCGACGATCCGTCCGTCGATGCCGAGGCGTCCGAGCTCATCGTCGTGCAGTTCGATGCCGGCTGCCTGGGAGCAAACTTCCTCGACCTGCCGGAAGCTTCTGCTGTCCGGTACCTGCTGGAGCGGTCGGCTTGCGGTTTGCAGTTCACGCCGGAGACGGTGCGCCGGATCGGAGATTTGTTGCGCGGCATGGCGGCCCATACCGGCATGCAGCGGTTGATCGAGTTCCTGCAGGTCCTGCATGTGCTTTCCCACGCGGTCGATACCACCCGCCTGGCCCGCCTGGAGTATCAATTCGAGAAGGACATCAATCCCCTGCATCGCCGCCGCATCGAGATCGTCTACGATCATGTGCATGCGCAACTGGCGGGCGAGATCTGCCAGACGGAAGTGGCGCGCAAGGTGGGCCTGAGTCCACCGGCCTTCAGCCGCTTCTTCAAGGCTGCCACGGGTCGGACCTTCGTCTGCTTCGTCAACCTGGTGAGGGTAGGGCGGGCGTGCCGGCTGCTGAGTTCGACCGCGTTGAGCATCACCGCGACCGCATTGGAGTGCGGCTACGGCAACTTGTCCAATTTCAACCGCCAGTTCCACGCCCGCAAGGGCATGACGCCGACGGAGTTCCGGCGTCTGGCTCGCGGGCATGCGCCCGAGATCGTGGATATCCGCGCCGGCCGCATGCCGGCCATGAAGACGTCGCGGCAACACGTGCAGGCGGTCTCCCGTGTCCGGGCCTGAAAAAAAACCACGCCGCAGCCAGGCGTGGTTCGACGCGCCGGGCAAATCCGGTTTCATCCACCGCAGCTGGATCAAGAATCAGGGCTACCCCCACGACTTGTTCGATGGCCGGCCGGTGATCGGCATCTGCAACACGTGGTCCGAATTGACACCCTGCAATGGTCATTTCCGCGAGCTTGCCGAGTTTGTCAAACGCGGTGTTTATGAGGCCGGCGGCTTTCCGCTGGAGTTTCCGGTGATGTCCCTCGGCGAAACCCTGGTCCGCCCCACCGCCATGCTTTTTCGGAACCTGGCGAGCATGGACGTGGAGGAATCCATCCGCGGCAACCCGCTGGACGGCGTGGTGTTGCTCATGGGTTGCGACAAGACCACGCCTTCGCTCCTCATGGGCGCAGCCAGTTGCGACCTGCCCACCATCGGTTTGTCCGGCGGACCCATGCTCAACGGCAAGTTTCGCGGTGAGGACATCGGCTCGGGAACCGGCGTGTGGCGCATGTCGGAACTGGTGCGCAAGGGCGAAATGGCGGAGCAGGAGTTTCGCGAGACCGAATCCTGCATGCATCGCTCTCGCGGGCATTGCATGACCATGGGGACAGCCTCGACCATGGCCTGCATGGTGGAATCGTTGGGGATATCGCTGCCGGAGAATGCCGCCATACCCGCGGCGGATACGCGCCGCAACCGCCTGGCGCAGCTGACCGGGCGGCGTATCGTGCGGATGGTGGAAGAGGACCTGCGCATGTCCGCCATCCTCACGCGCGCTGCGTTCGAAAACGCCATTCGCACCAACGCCGCGATCGGTGGCTCGACCAATGCCGTCATTCACCTGCTGGCGCTGGCGCGGCGACTGGGTGTGCCGCTGGAATTGGCGGATTGGGACCGTTTGGGCTCGAACGTGCCTTGCCTCGTGAACCTGCAGCCCTCCGGCGAATTCCTGATGGAAGACTTCTACTACGCCGGTGGGCTGCCGGCGGTCTTGCGAGAAATCCAGCACCTGCTGCACCTGGATGCACGCACGGCCAACGGCAAGTCCCTCGGCGAGAACATCGCGCAGGCGCCGTGCTGGAATCGCGCGGTGATCACCCCGCTGCAAACGCCGTTCAAACCCCAGGCCGGCATCGTCGTTTTGCGCGGGAATCTGGCGCCCGATGGCGCCGTCATCAAGCCCTCCGCGGCAGACCCCTCCCTGCTCACGCATCGCGGCCGCGCCGTGGTGTTCGAGGATATCGAGGACTTCCACCGCCGCATCGACGATGAGTCGCTGGAAATCGATGCGTCCTGCGTGATGGTGCTCAAGAATTGCGGGCCGCGCGGCTATCCCGGCATGGCGGAAGTCGGCAACATGCCGCTCCCGTCCAAACTCCTGAAGCAGGGCATCACCGACATGGTGCGCATCTCCGATGCGCGCATGAGCGGCACCGCCTTCGGCGCGGCAGTATTGCATGTATCGCCTGAAGCGGCGGTCGGCGGCCCGTTGGCCTTGGTGCGCGATGGCGACATCATCGATCTCGATGTACCCGGGCGGCATCTGACTCTGGAAGTCTCGGATGAAGAGCTGGCGCGCCGTCGCGCCGCTTGGAAGGCGCCGGCACCGCCTGCGCGCGGTTGGGCCAGGATTTACCACGACCACGTACAGCAGGCGCACTTGGGTGCGGACCTCGACGTGTTGGCCGGCGGGAGCGGGGCGGAGATTCCACGTGATTCGCATTGAGTGGCATCATGGGTGAGCGTCTCAAGGGCAAGACCGTGCTGATTACCGGCGCGAGCCAGGGCATCGGCCGGGCCATCCTGGATGCGTTCCTGCAGGAGGGCGCCACCGTGATGGGACTGGATCGCGATGTCACGGCCTTGCAGCGCGACCACGCGGGTCGTGTGCAGGCGCACCAGGCCGACATCACGGACGAGCCTGCCATTGTCCGCGTGATCGCGCAGGCAGGCGCTATCGATGTGTTGGTGAATGCGGCCGGCATCGTCGTCTCGGGCTCGCTGCTCTCGACGTCCGCGGCCGACTTCGAACGTGTCCATCGCGTGAATGTCGGCGGCACCTTCAACATGATGAAGGCGGTGCTGCCCGGCATGATCGCGCGCCGCGCCGGGTCGATCATCAACATCGCCTCCGTGGTCTCGCATCGCAAGGCGGCGGTCGAGCGATTCGCCTACAGCGCCAGCAAGGCGGCAGTGGTCGCCATGACGCGCTCGGTCGCACTCGACTACGCCAATACTGGCGTGCGTTGCAATTGCATCAGTCCGGGAACGGTGGACAGCCCTTCCTTGCAGGAACGCATCCGTGGCGCCGCGGATCCAGCAGTCGCGGCCAAGGCATTCCTGGCGCGTCAGCCCGTGGGCCGTCTCGGCAGGGCAGGCGAAATCGCGCAGGTGGCCATACTCATGGCCGGAGATGACGCGGCCTACATGACCGGGTCCGACGTCGTCATCGACGGCGGCTTTTCACTATAGGAATACTCCAAGATGAAGTTGTGTCGATTGGGACCGGCAGGCCAAGAGCGGCCCGCGCTGCTCGCTGCGGACGGCTCGATGTTTGACTTGAGCCCCATCACCGCCGACATCACGCCAACCTTCCTGTCAGAGGGGTTGCAGCAGTTGCTCGCCAATGGCGTTCCCCAGGGTCTGCCGCGCGTGAATGCCGTTGGCCGTCATGGGATGCCATGGACGGGATGCGGCAAGGTGCTGTGCATCGGCCTCAACTATCGCGATCACGCGCGCGAGGCCGGCATGCAGGAGCCAGGCGAACCGGTTCTGTTCATGAAATCCACCACCGCGTTGTGCGGGCCGAACGATGCCATTCGCATGCCGCGCGGCGCCACCAAGGTGGACTGGGAAGTGGAGCTTGGTGTGGTCATCGGCAAGATCGCGCGCTACGTCGCCCGCGAAGACGCGCTCGCCCATGTGGCTGGATTCTGTGTGGTAAACGATCTGTCGGAGCGCGCTTTCCAGCTCGAGCGCGGCGGCCAGTGGGTGAAGGGAAAGAGTTGCGACACCTTCGGTCCCGCCGGTCCCTGGCTGGTGACGCCGGATGAACTCGACGCGGGTAACCTCGACCTGTGGCTGGATGTGAATGGCACGGCGAAACAGCGCGGCTCCACGCGCCACATGATCTTCGACGTGCCGCACCTGGTGGCGTACGTGTCCCGGTTCATGACGCTGATGCCTGGCGATCTGATCAGCACGGGCACGCCGGCGGGCGTCGGCATGGGTTTCAAGCCGCCGCAGTTTCTCGGGCCGGGCGATGAGGTGCGGCTGGGGATCGCGGGACTGGGTGAGCAGCGGCAGGTCGTAGTGGCCGCTGACGCGCCGTGAGCACACCGCTGAACCCGCTGCAGAAGATCGCGCTCGTCACCGGTGGCGGGGGCGGACTGGGTTCGGCGATCAGCCTGCGGCTTGCGCGTGATGGATGGCGCGTGGTCCTGACCTATATCGATGATCAAGATGCCGCCAGGTCGGTGGTCACCGCCATCGAAGGCGTGGGCGGCAGCGCACTCGCGGTGCGCAGCGATGCGGCAAGTGAAGCGGATATCGCCGCGCTATTCGAGCTGATCGAAGCGCAATTCGGCAACGTGCCGACGCTCCTCGTCAACAACGCCGGTGCGCAAACCTGGGCGCCGCTCCTGGAACTCGCCGCGGCCGACTGGGACCGCGACATCCGCGTGAACATGCGCGGGTACTTCCTGAACACCCAAGCCATGGCGCGGCGCGTGGCTGCCGCCGGCCTCAAGGGGTCGATCGTCAATATCGGGTCTGGCTGCAACAAGGTGCCCTTTCCCAAGTTGGTGGCGTATACGGCTTCCAAGGGCGGCATCGAGATGTTGACCAAGGTAAGTGCCATCGAACTGGGCCCCTTGGGCGTACGCGTCAATTGCATCGCGCCCGGTGCCATCGAGATCGAGCGTACGCGGCGCGAATCGCCGGACTACGCGCGGACGTGGGGGGCGGTGACTCCCTTGCGCCGGATCGGCGTGCCTGAGGATGTGGCCAAGGCAGTCGCCTTCCTCGCCGGAGACGAAAGTGAATTCATCACCGGACAGACGCTCGGCGTGGACGGCGGCTTGTTCGTGGCGCCGAACTGGCCCTACGTACGAGGCGATGTTCAAGATCCAACAAGACAGGGTGGTACGTGAAGATCGATTGCCCAAGGATCCTGCGTACCCTGGTTCGGGTGTTGGCGCTCAGCTTCGCTACCGGCATCAGCCAGCAGGCGGCGGGAGCGGCCGTGTTCGGCGCCGAAAGTTTCGCGAACGCGGCGGCGGCGCGCGGAGAACTGGCCTTTGCCCGCCATTGTTCGAATTGCCATGCAGCGGATCTGTCGAGCGGGCCCTTCGGGCCTGCGTTGAAGGGCGCGGGATTCGAGGCTCACTGGCAGGGAAAGGACGCGGCCACGCTCGAGAACTACATTCGGACCAGGATGCCGCCCGCGGCTCCCGGTTCGCTGAGCGCCGACGATTACAGCGATGTCACCGCCTTCTTACTCAAGAGCAGCGGCGCCTCGCCCGGCAAGGCCGACCGGCCCGCGCGCTCACTGGCACCATTGGCCGAAGAGCGCTCTTGGCGGCCGCCGCCGCCCGCGGACCCCGTGGCCAGGGCCGTAATCGCGGCCCGCCAGGCCAAGCTCGATGCGATCCGACCCGTCACCATCTCCATGCTCGAGAGCCCGGCTGACGGCGATTGGCTCATGTGGCGGCGAAGCTATGCAGCGGACGGTGCAAGCCCGCTGCAGCAGATCAACGCGGGCAACGTCGCGGGCCTGCGCGAGGCCTGGAGCTGGAACCTGCCGGTGAGCCAGAACCAGATGACGCCGCTCGTCCACGACGGGGTCATGTTCGTGCAGAGCGGCAATGCCGTGCAGGCCCTGGATGCCGCGACCGGGGATCGGCTCTGGCAATACATCCGCCCGCTCGCCGGCGTCTACGACGGCGGACGGGCGGGTCGCATCAAGACCCTGGCGCTGTACGAGAACAAGCTGTTCGTGCCCACGGCCGACCGCCACCTCATCGCGTTGGACATCCGCACCGGTGCGTTGTTGTGGGACCGGCAGATCGTGCCGCCCAGCGCCCTCGAATTGAAGGGACAACCCGATTTCCTTGCGCTCACCTTGGACGGCGGCCCCATCGTGGCGCGCGGCAAGGTCGTCATGGGCGTCAGCATGGGAATGAACTCGCCGGGAGGCTGCTTCATCGTTGCACTCGATGCCGGCACCGGCGAGGAAGTGTGGCGCTTCAACACCGTGGCCCGCCCGGGACAACCAGGGGGCGATAGCTGGAACGGTGCGCCGGTGCATCAACGCTTTGGCGGGGGCATATGGACCTCGGGCAGCTATGACCCGGCCAGGCATCTGCTGTTCTTCGGTGTTGGAAATACCTACAGCGCCGGGACGCTGCTCCAGCCGCATCAACGCAAGAAGGAGGAGAGCAACGACGGGCTCTACACGGCTTCCACGCTCGCGCTCGACCCCGACAGCGGAAAGCTGGTCTGGTACTACCAGCACATGCAGCGCGATGTGTGGGACCTGGATTGGGCCTTCGAACGCACGCTGACCACATTGCCGATCGGCGGCAAGCCGCGCGATGTGGTCGTCACCATGGGCAAACTTGGCATCGCCGATGTGCTGGATCGCGCCACCGGTCACTACCTGTTCTCGAAGGACGTCGGCTTCCAGAATCTTGTCACTTCCATCGATCCAGCGACCGGGCGCAAGACCACGAATCCGGCGTTGGAGCCGGAGGCCGGCAAGCCCAAGCTCATTTGTCCTGGTGTCACCGGCTTTCGCGCATGGCCCGCGACTGCGATGGATCCGCGCACGCACATCGTCTACGTGCCGGCGATCGAGTCCTGCATGAATCATCAGATCATGCCGCGCGGCGCCACGGATGTGGAGGCTGGTGGGTTGGATATCGTGTTTCCCTATCTCACGCCACCCGACTCCGACGGCAAGATCGGCCGCATCGAGGCTATCGATCTTCAGTCACGCAAGGTGGTGTGGAGCGTGCGTCAGCGGCCGGCCACCTCGAGCTCAGCCCTGGCGACCGCCGGGGGGCTGGTATTCGTGGGATCCATTGACCGGACGCTGAGCGCGTACGACGCGGCGACCGGCAAGGTGCTGTGGACCGCGCCGTTGAACGCGTCCCCGAATTCCTCGCCCGTCACCTACCAGGTGGGCAATGTCCAGTATGTCGCGGTGGTCACCGGCGGCGGCGGCGCCTGGGACTCCGACGGACATGGGCTGGTGCAGGAGATTCCGGCCGCGGCGCCGGGCGTGACCGTCGTGGTGTATCGATTACCGGAGTGACGTGCGCCATCGGGTGCTGCCGCCGTTCGGCCGCGTGACAATCGCTGGTACGATGGATGATCAGTCCGGGAGAGGAATCGACATGCAGAATCGGGTAGCAGGCGCCGCGCAAGGCTGGGCATTGGTGTTCCTGTCCGGATTGCCGGCCATGGCCATCGTGTCATTGGTGCCCAATCTTCCGCAGCTCTTCCAGCGCTTCGGTCAATTACCCCATGCCGGATTGCTCGTTCCCATGGTCTTGACCATCCCCTCCTTGTGTATCGCACTGCTGTCCACGGCCATCGGTGCGCTGTCCGACCGCATCGGACGCCGGCCGGTGTTGCTGGTATCGCTCGCCATCTTCATGACGGTGGGATTGCTGCCCGTCTTCATGAACGATCTGACGGCCGTGCTCCTGACGCGGCTGCCGGTGGGCATCGCCGAAGCCGGCATCATCGCCACGCAGAATGCGATGCTGGGCGATTACTTCGAAGGCCAGGCGCGTGAGCGCTGGCTGGGGGTGGTGAGCCTGGTGAACCCCATCCTGGCCGGTGCCTTCGTGCTGGCGGGTGGCGTGCTCGGCGCCGCGAGCTGGCATTTGCCTTTCCTGTTGTATCTCGTCGGGCTGCCGATGCTCATCTGGTCGTTCGTCAGTTTGTTCGAGCCCGCGAGGCAAGGCGCGGCGGCGGGTGCGGGTGCTGCGGTCGCCCGCGGCTTTCCATGGAAGACTTCCGCACTGGTGGCCTTGGTGACGCTGGGCGTATCCGTCCTGTACTACGTGCAGGCCGTGCAGCTGGGGCGCATCTTCGGTGAGCACGGCATCGCCGATCCTGCGCGCATTGGCTTGTACGTCACACTCGCGTCGGTGGGCGTGATGCTGGGCGGTGCGCTCTATCCCAAGCTGGCGAAGGCGGCGTTTGCATTCCAATTCGCCGCCGTTCTGCTGTCCTACGCGCTGGGTTACGTGGGCTTGGGCCTGGCGGGTTCCATCGCCACGGCCCTCGCCGCGGCCGTCGTGGCGCAGTTTGGCAACGGGTTGGGGATTCCGGTGATGATCGGCTGGGCATTGTCGCGCTTCGATGCGCAGGATCGTGGCAGCGGCATGGGAACCTGGGCGGCGGGATTTTTCGCGGGAACCTTCCTCAGCCCGCCCTTCGTTTCCTTGATCCAGCACTACACAGGATCGTTCTTGTCCGCGGTGGCCGGTGTGGGTGTGATCTGCGCTGCCGTGGCGCTCGTGCTCGGCGGGCTTGCCTCACGCCAGACGCAAGGGTAGAGCGGTCACCACAGCCGTCACGGCATCACGATGGTGGCCATTCGCTCCGCGCGGGTCGGGAACACGTGCACGTCGGGCGGAAAATAGGAGTAGCGGATGCGGGTGATGACCCCGACCTTGTGAACACCGGGGTTAAGTCCGCCCGGCTTGTCGACGAGCACGGTCCCATGCTCGAACATGCCCCAGCGTGACTGGGTCTGCTGGCGCATCTCGTCCAGCGTATACACCTCGTCGCGGATGCGGAAGCGGTTCTTCTCGCGCGGGAAGAACTCGCCGTCCACCGTCACGTCCGCGCCATCGAAGATCGACAGACGCGTGCCGTGGTAGTTGGGCAGGCGCAGGCGCACCTCGAAGCCCTGCCGCGCACCCACCGGCCCGAAGTTCCGAAATCCCGTGCTTTGGATCAGTTGATACTCAAGCATGTTCGCTCCGCTCGATCATGATGACAGGGCAATCCGTGCCGGCGTTTCAGGACAGCCGGCCTTCGTCGAATTCCTTCTCCAGTCGCCGCAGCAGCACGTGCTGGCGGCGTACCTGGTCGATCGCACGCCACGGCGCACGCAGGCCCTCGTACTCGCTCGACAGGTATCCTGAATACCCCGAGCGCTTGATGGCCGAGATCACCGGCCGCCACGGGATGTTCTGGTCCTCGAGGTCGTCGTTGATGTCATGGAATTTTGCCTGGATGAACACCACGTACTTCACGATGTCCAGGAATTCCTCCGGGTTCACGCGGATACCGTTGAGGAAGGGCATGTGCTTGCGTGCCTCCTCGTTGATCTGATGCGAGCCCCAGTGGACGAGGGGGCGATCCTGGAAGATGCCGGTATCGATCATCAGTCCGAAATTCTTGGTGCCCGTGCGCTCGATGAAATTGATGTAGCCGTCGACCACGACGTGCTTGATGGGCGTGGGCGAGTGGATTTCCGGGCAGATGACGATGCCGTACTTGTGCGCAAGGTCCAGGTTGCGCTCGGTATAGGCCTCCCAATTCGGCTCCGGGACCAGGTCATGCGACAGCACGCCGAATTTCGGGCGCAGGAACTTGAAGCCCAGCCGGTGGGCGAGGTGCAGGTCGCGCGCCAATTCCGCGGCGCCTTCCTCGACGGTGAGGTTGTGCGACACCGTCAGGCGCATATCCACCCACGAACAGATGTTGGTGGGTTCCAGCTTGTACTTGTCGAGAAGACGAAACCACTCATCGAGCCAGGCACTGCTCGGGTTGGGATACCCGTCGACCTGCGCCTCTCCCAGGATCTCGATGCCGGTAGCGCCGGTATCCGCAATGTGATCGAAGGCATCCTCCAGCGTCATCACCGAGCCGTAGTCTTCGACGTAGCTGTACGTCGATACGCCGTATTTCAATGCGGCCATTTTCACCCCTCCCGCCTGCGGACTGCCGCATCTTCCTGCAATCTAATCGATGATTAGATTAGACGCAAGGCTTTCGTCGCACCGGAGAATCACCCGAATTTGCCGCCGAGCTCAGCGGGACCGGCCGGCGCGGGCGAAGCAGGCCTAGGCCGACACGGCCGCCGTCGCCGCCTGGGTGACGACGGAACGGGCGACCGCCTCGCGCGACATGTTGAACCGATCGAATGAATGCAGCGAATACATGCGCCGCAGTGCGGCGAACCCATAGACGAAGGCCCAGAATGCCATCGCCCTGACTTCCACGTCCTTCGGGGATGGCCGCTTCAGCCCCGACGCCACGGCGTTGCGGATCAAGAGCTGCCCCACTTGATGATAGGTCTCGAGTTCCTTTTCGTGCCTGGGCACGGAAAGCTCGCTTTCGTACATGAGCTCGAACATGCGCGGTGAGCGGTCCGCGAAGTCGATGAAATGCAGGCCCAGGGCGATCAACGTGTCGCGGCCGTTGAGGTTGGAGCCGGCGATGGTCGTGGCCTGCTCCGTCAGGGTCTTGAAACCTTCCGCCGCGATGGCGAGCAACAATAGCCGGCGGTCCGCGAAATGATGATAGGGGGCTCCCGGCGACACCCCCACCTTTTGCGCCAGCGTACGCACGGACAGGGTCAGGTGCCCATGCTTTTCGACGTACTCCCGGCCGGCATCGACCAGGTCCTGGCGCAGATTCTCTTTGTGGTAGGTCTTCTTCTTGGGCATCGGGAGTCTCGTCTCTGAGAGATTGACTTTGATCTGATCGGTGATTAAATCTGATTGCAGCGTGTTGTCAATGAGTGGGCCGGTATTCCTGTCCGCATGACCGGGAGCGGAGGTGACCGATGTTTCAGCTGTCAGCCAATCTGGAATTGATCTTCAACGAGGCCGGTGCCGACTACATCGAGCGCGCCAGGGCCGCCGCCGCGGCGGGGTTCGATGCCGTCGAGATCTGGGGAACGACCAACAAGGACGTCCAGGCGCTCGCAGCCGCGCTGCGTGACCTGGGCCTCACGTTGACGTCCATGGTGGTGGAGCCGCGCGCGAATCTCGTGTTCCCCGACACCGACTACGCGCCCTTCTTCGACGGACTGGCGCGCAGCCTCGAACACGCGCAACAACTCGGTTGCCACCGCATGGTGATTTCCCCCGGGCTCGGCTTTCCCGGCATGAACCGCCAACGCAATCTCGAGAAGCTGATCGGCGTGTACTCAAAGGTGCTGGAGCGCGTGGGAACGGCCGATGTCACCATCCTGCATGAACCGGTCAACACCCGCGTGGATCATCCCGGCGTGTTGGTCGACCGCACCGCCGATGCGCTCAGCGTCATCCGCGCGGTGGGCTCGCCCAAGCTGCGTCTTCTCTACGATTTCTATCACTCGGTCGTCGAAGGAGAAGACCCTGCGACGACGCTGCCGGGTGCGGTGGACGTGCTCGACTATGTGCAGTTCGCCGATGCGCCCGGGCGCGCGGAACCGGGTAGCGGGGCGATCGACTGGCCGGGTTGCTTTCAATTATTGAAGAGCGTGGGCTACCGAGGCCCGATCGGCCTCGAGTATCGGCCGCAGACCTCATCTGCCGCCTCGGTAAAGCGCATCATGGAGTGGGCGCGGGCGAGTTGATCGCAGGCGCTGCCTGCGTCAGCGGATGATGTGACGCGCCGGACGGAGCGGCTCCGCAGCGTCGCTATACGATGCCGACGCCGGGCCCCACCATGCGCCGCTGGCGTGCCTTCAACGCCCGGTAACCACTGGCACGGTAAGTCGCCAGCACGTCGAGCGCACCGCCGGCCTCGACGCGCGCCTTGGCGAGCAATGGCGTCACGTCCACATTGTATGCACGGCGCAGCGCCTGGAAGGCCATCATCGTATCGTTCCCATCCTGCGCCGCGCGCAACGCGGCCCGGTCCACCAGCAGCGCCTTGGCGAAGCTGGCGGCGATGGCCTCCGCGGAGCTCAGCATGGACTCGATCGGGTCGGTGACATTGTGCGACTGGTCGATCATGTAGCTGGGGTTGAAGCCGTCACGCGGATTCAGCTCGGCCTCGACCAGTTCGTTGAAGATCAGGAACAGCTGGTGCGGATTGATGGCGCCGGAATCCAGATCGTCATCGCCGTACTTGCTGTCGTTGAAATGAAACCCGCCGAGCTTGCCGAAGCGATGCAGCCGCGCCACGATTTGTTCGATGTTGGTGTTGGGCGCATGGTGGCCCAGGTCGACGAGGCATTTGGCCTTCGGGCCCAGCGTCTGCGCCGCGAGGATGGAACTGCCCCAGTCGGCGATGACGGTGGAGTAGAACGCCGGCTCGTACAGCTTGTGCTCGAGCAGCATGCGCCAGCCCTCGGGCAGCGCGGCGTAGATCTTCGATGCCGATTCCAGGTAGCGGTCCAGGCTGCGCGCCAGGTCCTGCTGGCCCGGGAAATTGGTGCCATCGCCCACCCACACGGTGATGTCCTTCGAGCCGAGCTCGACGCCGATGCGGATGCACTCGATGTTGTGGTCCACGGCCTGGCTGCGGGTCAGCGGGTCGGTGGCGGCGAGCGATCCCGTCGCGTAGGTGTGCGCCTGCGCGGTCTGGTCCTGGAAGGTGTTGGAGTTCACTGCATCAAAGCCCAGCCCGAGCGCGGCGGCTTCGGCGCGCAACGCCTTGTAGTCGCTGACCTCATCCCAGGGAAAATGCGGGGAGACACGCGGGGTGATGCGGCAGAGCTGATGGATGAGCGCGCAGTCCTCGAGCTTTTCATGGATGTTGGTGGGTTGGCCGGCGAGTGAGAACTTCGCAAAGCGCGTGCCGCCGCGGCCCGCGCCCCAGGTGGGTACCGCCACAGAGAAGCGCGCCACGCGCGCCTTGACCGCCTCGATGTCGATGCCGCGGCGCGCCAGCTGGCGGCCCAGCGCGGCATAGTCTTCTTCCAACGCTGCGAGGCCGGCGGAGTTGGCGCTTGCGATCTGGTCCTGCGACAGGGGGAGCTTCGTGGTCATGGGGCTTCCTTCTACGTCCGATCCTCAGCGCGTGAACGCTTGTGCGTTGCCGGCATCCACATTGAGCATGTTGCCGGTGGACTTGGCGGAAGCATCGCCCGCGAAGAAATACACCGCCTCGGCGATGTCCTCCGGCAACACATCCCGCTTCAGCATCGAGCGCTGGCGGTAATGTTCCTCCAGTTCCGCGCCGGGGTCGATCCCGTGCGCGCCGGCACGCTCGCGCCGCCAGTCGCCGTCCCAGATGCGCGAGCCGCGGATCACGGCATCGGGATTGACCACGTTGACGCGGATGCCCGACGCGGCGCCCTCGAGTGCGAGGCACCGCGCCAGGTGATTGGCGGCGGCCTTGGCCGAGGCATAGGCGCTGGCATTGGTGGCCGCTGCGACCCCATTCTTCGAGCCGATGAACACGATGGAAGTGCCGCCCTGGTCCTTCATGCGCTTCATCAGCGGGAAGGCGGCGCGCGCCGTGAGGAAATAGCCTTCGGCAAGCACGTCATGATTGCGCCGCCACAGCGCGACCGTGGTCTCCTCGATGGGCGCGGCCGAGGCGATGCCCGCATTGGCGACGAGGATATCGAGCCCGCCGAATTCGCGGGCACAGGCGTCGAAGGCCGCCTGCACCTGGGATTCATCGGTGACATCGCACACGGCGGCGCGCACCACGTCCGCACCGAAGCGCTTGGCGAATCCGGCCCGCACCTGCTCGAGCACCGCGCCATCGCGGTCGGCCAGCAGCACACATGCCCCCTCGGACATGAGGCGCGCCGCGGTGGCGCTGCCGATGCCGCCGGCGCCGCCCGTCACCAGTGCGATGCGCCCCACCAGGGGCTTCGGCGGCGGCATGCGCTGGAGCTTTGCTTCCTCGAGCAGCCAGTACTCGATGTCGAACGCTTCCTGCTCGTCGAGGCCGATGTACTCGCCGAGCGCTTGCGCGCCGCGCATGACGTTGATCGCATTGCCGTAGAACTCGCTCGCCAGCCGCGCGGTGGTGCGGTCGGTGGCGAAGGCGATGCGCCCCACGCCGGGCACCAGCACGATCACCGGATTGGCATCGCGCATGGCCGGCGAATTCGGGCGCTTGCAGCGCTCGTAGTACGCCGCGTAACCCTGGCGATACGCGGCGATGCTGGCGGCAAGATAGGCATCATCGTCGAGCCGCGCGGGGTCGAGCGTGAGCGGCGCAATCTTGGTACGCAGGAAGTGATCCGGGCAGGAGGTGCCGATGGCGGCGAGGCGCTCGCAATCGGCGGAGCACACGAATTCCAGCGTCGCCGCATCGTCGGTGAAGTGCCCCAGCTTGCGGCGCGCGCCGCTCATCAGGCCGCGCAGCCGCGGCATGAGCGCGGCGGCGATGGCCGCGCGGTCCGTGCGCGGTGCGATGCGTTGTCCGCCGAACACCGCGTGTGCTGCGATACGCCGATTGAGATACTCCGCCGCGTCGGCGATGAGTGCGAGCGTACGTTCGTAGCAACCCTTGGCCGTATCGGCCCAGCAGATGATGCCGTGACCAGCGAGCATCACGCCCTCGCTGCCGGGATGCGCGGCGACGTAGTCGCGCAGCTGCACGCCCAGCGTGTAGCCGGGCCGCTTCCACGGCAGCCAGCCGATGCGCCCGCCCCAGATCTCGCGCGTCGCCGCTTCGCCGCCGCCGGAGGCGGCGAGTGCGATGAGGGCGTCGGGGTGCACATGATCCACATGCGCGAAGGGCAACAGCGAATGCAGCGGGGTGTCGATGGACGCCGCGCGCGGATTCAAGTTGAAGGTGCAATGCGGCAGGTAACCCACCATCTTGTCGTCATCCGCGGGGCCGGCGTAATGCGCGTGGATGGCCTGTAGCTTGTCCTGATAGAGCGTGGCAAAGCCATCGAGCTTCATCGATCCCAAGTCGCCACCCGAGCCCTTCACCCAAAGGACCTGCACCGGCTTGCCGGAGAGCGGGTCGGTGCCTTCGAGCTTGGCCGAGGTGTTGCCGCCGCCGAAATTGGTCACCGAGAGATCGGCGCCGAGGAGGTTGGAGCGGTACAGCAGCAATTCGGCGGGCGACTTTCCCGCGGCGATGCGGTCGTCCCAGCGGCTGGCGGGCACGGCGAATGAGGAAGGTGAAGAAGAAGCGCTGGCGTTCACGGGGCTCCCGCAAGTGATTAAAAACTGGTCAACGGCGCGTCCAGCCTTTAGACTGGAATAGATCAATAATAATCGATATTGATCGATTATGCTTAAGATCGATTGGTACGGGTTCATCGGGGGAGTCAGTGCAGCGGGGCAACATCGCCGTCCTGGATGTGGGTAAGACTCTGAGCAAGCTCAGTTTTTGGTCACCCGACGGGCGGCTGCTGGAGCGGGTGGAGCGCCCCAATTTGGTGCGGGAGGTATCGGGCATCCGCCGCCTGGATATCGACGGGATTGGCGCCTGGCTGCTCGATCGTCTCGCGGCCCTCGCCACGTATGAACCCTCGGCGCTCGTGCCCGTCGCCCATGGAGCCGGCGTGGCGCAGTTGGCCGACGGCCAACTGTTGGCGGCGCCGTTGGACTACGAACAATCGCCCCCGGCCGAGGTGCTCGAGGCCTATCGCGCCGAGCGCGATGCCTTCCCCGTCACCGGTTCGCCTGCCTTGCCCGCGGGCTTGAACCTGGGTGCGCAGTTGTACTGGCTGGAACGAATGGATGCGCACGCCATGCGGCGCTCGACGCTGGTGCCGTGGGCCCAATATTGGAGTTGGTTCCTGACCGGCACGGCCCGCAGCGAAGTCACCAGCCTCGGTTGCCACACCGATGTGTGGAATCCCAGGCAGCGCGCCTTCTCGCCGCTGGCGCGGCGGCGCGGTTGGGATCAACGCTTTGCGCCGTTGATCGATGCGGCTGCCGTGGTCGGCACGCTGCGGCCCGAACTTGCCCATGCGACCGGCCTGGATCCGGCATTGAGCGTGTTATGCGGACTGCACGATTCGAATGCTGCGCTGCTCGCGGCGCGCGGCTTTCGCGAGATCGCCGGGCATGAGGCGACGGTGCTGTCCACCGGTACCTGGTTCATCGGCTTGCGCTCGCTGCGCGATGCGGATGCGGACGAGCCGGTCCCGCTGCCGGAAGGCCGCGACTGCTTGTTGAACGTGGATGTGCGCGGCCACGCCGTTCCCTCCGCGCGCTTCATGGGCGGACGTGAGCTCGAACTCCTCCTGGGTGAGGAGTCACGGCTGCTCGATCGCGAATCGGCACAGGCAGAGCTGCTTGCGGCCCTGCCGCGCGTGGTGCAGAGCGCAGCCATGGTGCTGCCCACGCTCGCGCCCGGCACCGGTCCCTATCCGCATGGCGTGGGGCGCTGGTTGAACCAGCCGCAGGGTCGCATGGAGCGCGGCGCCGCTGCGGCGCTATACGCGGCGCTCACCGTCGATGCATCCCTCGACTTGATCGGCTCGCGCGGCATCCTGCTCATCGAAGGCCGCTTCGCGCGCTGCGAGGCCTTCGTGCGCTCGCTGGCCGGATTGCGGCGCGACACGCGGGTATTCACCGCCGAGGTGCATGACGATGTGCCGCTGGGCGCCCTGCGGCTGGTGAATCCCGCACTGTCGCCTCCCGGCGGCCTGCGCGCGGTGCCCGCGCTGGAGGTCGATCTTCAACCGGCACGCGAGCGTTGGCGCGCGCTGGCCGCGACCAGTGTTCAAGGAGACTCCAGATGACTGCACGGGTGGATGAGGCGCGCCGCTGGCGTGACACGATCCTGGCCGGACTTGCGAATTACATCGACGCCGGCTCCATCGTGGCCGGCTCGGTGGCGCTGTCGCTGTGGAAGGAGCAATTCGGCTTGTCGAACGATTTCGTCGGCCTGATCGGCGCCTTCGGTCCCAACGCCATCGGCGCGGGCACCGGCGCCCTGATCGGCGGCTGGTTGTGCGATCGCCTGGGCCGCAAGAAGATCTACCAGTGGGACATGCTCATCTATGCCGTGGGCATGGCCATGCTGGTGTTCGCCCATGCGCCGTGGATGATCGTCACGGGCTTTCTCATCGTCGGGCTCGCCGTCGGTGCTGACATTCCGGCGAGTTGGTCATTGATCGCGGAGAACGCGCCGGACGATCGACGCGGACAGCACTCCGGCGTGGCGCAGGTGTTGTGGTACCTGGGCCCGGTGGTGGTGTTGCTGATGAGCCTGGCGCTTACCAACCTGGGCATCCTCGGCGCGCGCATCGTGTTCGCGCACCTGCTGCTGGTGGCCATCGGGCTCACCCTGCTGCGCTCGCGCATGCAGGAATCGCAGCGCTGGGAGGCGGCGCAGAAAAGCAAGGTAAGCCGGCCGCCGCTCAAGACCCTGCTCCAGCCGCGCTACCTGCACGCGGTGCTGGGGCTGGTCGGCATGTATGGCTTCTGGAACCTGTGGGCCGGCACCAATGGGTTCTTCTTTCCCTACATCCTGCGCACCGTGGGGTCGACCACGCAGGCAACCGCCGTGGCCATCCAGGCGCTGTCGTTCGCCATCGGCATGGCGAGCATCGGCCTCGTGTTCATGCGCCTGGCCGATCGCGTCAATCAAAGGTCGCTGTTCATCGCCTCGGCCCTGATCCAGGTGGCTGGCATGGCCCTGCTCGCGTTGTTCCCGCTCACCGTGCCGCTCGCGCTGCTGTATGTGTTCCTGATGCAATTCGGCGGTGGCTTCGGCGCGCAGAGCTTCTTTCAATTGTGGAGCGCGGAAGCCTTTCCCACGCTCCTGCGCTCCACGGCGCAGGGCCTGTGTTTCGCCATCGTGCGCATCGGGTTGGGGATTTTCAGCTTCTTCGTGCCGGCGCTGTCGGCGGTGGGCTTCACCAAGCTGGCGTGGATCCTCACCGGCTTTCTCGTGGTGAGCGGCTTCATCGGCGCGCTGTGGGCGCCGCGCAATCAGGGCAAGTCCCTGGAGCAGATCGAGGCGGAGCGCCGCCGTGAGCTATGATGCCGGGCGCGCCATGCATGCCTCCGAACGCCAATTGCTGATACTCGATGCCGCCCGGCGCACCGGGTTCGTGAGCTATCGCGATCTCGAGGCGCGGCTCGACGCATCGCCCGCCACCATCCGCCGCGACCTCGCACGCCTGGAAGGCGAGGGGCGCATCGTACGCGTGCATGGCGGTGCCAGGATCGCCGCGGCGGACGGCGGGCCCGAGCAGCGTGCCACGGCGCTGGCGGGCGTGCCCTTTTCCGAGTCCATCACCCGCAACCTCGCTGCCAAGAAGGCCATCGGCCGTGCCGCCGCGGCGCTGTGCGAACCGGGGGAGGGCATCATGATCGATGGCGGCACGACCACGTTGCAGATGTGCCCGCATCTGGCGGGACTGGATCTGCAGGTGCTCACCAATTCGCTGCACATCGTCAATGCGCTGCTGCCCCAGGCCGGCACGCGCATCCTGTTGCCCTCGGGCTCGGTGTTCCGCGAGCAGAACATCATCCTGGCGCCGGCGGGGGAGCAGTCCATGCCGCGATTCCATGCGCCCAAGCTGTTCATGGGCGCGGCGGCCGTGGGCGCGCAGGGCGTGATGCAACAGGATGTGGTGCTGGTGGCCTCCGAGCGGCGATTCCTGGATCAGGCCGAACAGCTCATCCTGCTCGTGGACAGTTCCAAGTTCGCCTCCTCCTCCGGCGCCATCGTGTGCGGCCTCGAAGAAGTCGACGTCGTGGTGACCGACGCGGGATTGCCGGAAGCGGCGCGCAGGATGCTGGCGGACGTCGGCGTGCGCGTGATCGTCGCCTGAACGTTCCCTTACTCGAGCTGCCGCTCCAGCTGGTCGAGCACGCGGTAGCAATCCAGCACCTTGCCCACGCTGGCGTTCGGCTCGCGCTTGTCGCGGATGGCGGCGAAGAACTCCCGGTCCTGCAACTCGATGCCATTCATGGATACATCCACCTTGGAGACGTCGATCTTGGCGTCCTTGCCGTCCACGAGATCGTCGTAGCGCGCGATGTAGGTGCCGTTGTCGCAGATGTAGCGGAAGAAAGTGCCCAAGGGCCCGTCGTTGTTGAAGGACAGCGATAGCGTGCAGATGGCGCCCGAGGCGCTCTTCAACTGGATGGACATGTCCATGGCGATGCCGAGCGCCGGATGCTTCGGCCCCTGGATGGCGTTGGCCACGGTGACCGGTTCGCCGGTCTGGTAGGCGAACAGGTCGACGGTGTGCGCGGCGTGGTGCCAGAGCAGGTGATCGGTCCAGGAGCGCGGCTGGCCCAGCGCATTCATGTTGGTGCGGCGGAAGAAATAGGTCTGCACGTCCATTTGCTGGATCTTCATCTCGCCGCGGCGGATGCGTTGGTGCACCCATTGGTGAGAGGGATTGAAGCGGCGGGTGTGCCCCACCATGCACACGAGCCCGGTGCGCTGCTGCATGCGCTGCACGCCTTCGGCGCCGGCCCAGCTGTCGGCCAGCGGAATCTCCACCTGCACGTGCTTGCCGGCCTCCATGCACTGCATCGCCTGCTCGGCATGCATTTGCGTGGGCGTGCACAGGATGGCTGCGTCCACGCCGGGCTGCGCCAGCGCCGCCTGCAGGTCGGTGGTGTGATGAGGCACGCCATACTTCTCGGCCGCGTTGCGCGTCGCCTCGATGTCGCGCCCCACCAGTGACACCACCTCGATGCCGCCGATCGCCTTGATGGCATCCAGGTGCTTCTGCCCGAAGGCGCCGACACCGGCCAGGATGACTTTCATTTATGCATTCTCCAGGATCAGATGGCCCACCGCCGTGTTGGACGCGGGCACATGATAAAAGCGGTGCACGGGGCGCACGCGCGCATCCAGCGCACCGCGCATGATCAGCCACATCACGAGCTCGATGCCCTCGGAACCGGCCTCGCGCACGTAGTCGATGTGCGGCACCCGCGACAGTCCCTCCGGATCCGCGATGAGCCGGTCGAGAAAGGCATTGTCCCAGGGCTGGTTGATGAGCCCGGCGCGCGGGCCCTGCAATTGATGGCTCATGCCGCCCGTGCCCCACACCTGCACCTTGAGATCCTCATCGAAGGAGTCCACCGCGCGGCGCAGGGCCTTGCCCAGTTCATAGCAGCGCCGACCCGAGGGCGGCGGATACAGCACCACGTTCACGGCGAAGGGGATGACCTTCACCGGCCACGCATGCGGCTGCCCGAACATCAGCGACAGCGGCACGGTGAGACCGTGGTCGACGTCCATGCGGTTGATGACGGTGAGATCGAAATCCTGCTGGATCACCGATTGCGCGACATGCGCGGCGAGTTCCGGGTGACCCTGCACCACCGGTACCGGGCGCGGGCCCCAGCCTTCATCCGCCGGCGCGAAGCTTGGTGCGCAACCGATGGCGAAGGTGGGCACGATGTCCAGGCTGAAGGCGCTGGCGTGATCGTTGAAGACGAGGATCACCACGTCGGGCTGGTTCTCCGCCATCCAACGCTTGGAGAACTCGTAGCCGGCGAACACGGGCTTCCAGTACGGTTCCTGCGTCTTGCCCAGGTCGAGCGCCGCGCCGATGGCGGGCACGTGCGAGGTGCTGATGCCTGCCGTGATGCGTGCCATCAGGATTTCTCCCCGATGCGGCGATTGCCCTCCGGTGACCGGCCGCCCTTGATCATCATCTGCACGTAGTCCTCCGTCGTCATGCCGGTCATGGTGGACACGGCCTGCTGGAAACTCAGGCCATCGGTGGAGAAAATCTTGGCGAGGAAATACACGTTGCCGCCGAGGGAGATGAGCTTGTTGTAGTCGCGCGCCAGCACGCCCGCGCGCTGCTCGGGCGTCATCGGCCATTCTTCCAGGTAGGCGCGCTCGTTCGCCTTGAAGCGCGCGCGGTTTTCGGGGCGCATCAGCGACATGCAGAACTGGTTCAGGTGATATCCCTTGCGCGCCTGGTCGGCATCGAAGATGGTGGTGCCGGGGATATCGAGATAGGGCTTGTGCAGCGCCATGCGGGTCCTTTCAGCGCGCCCAGTACAGGCGCATGGGGTTGTCCACCAGCAACTGGTGCTGCAGTGCCGGGGTGGTCGCGATATGCGGAATGAAGTTCACCAGGTGCCCATCGTCGGGCATGTGGGATTTGAGATTGGGGTGCGGCCAGTCGGTTCCCCATAGCACACGGTCGGGAAAGCTCTCCACCAGTCGCCGCGCGAAGGGCACCACGTCCGCATACGAGGGAGCGCCGCTTTGCGACAGGCGATCCGGGCAGCTGACCTTGGACCAGAAGTTGGGGTGTTCGCGCATGAGCTTCACGAACAGCTCGAACTCGGGGCCGTCCACCGGCTTGCCCACATCCGGCCGGCCCATGTGATCGACCACCACGGTGGTGGGCAGGGAGGCGAAGAATCCGTACAGCTCAGGCAGTTCCGCCGCCTCGAAGTAGATGACGATGTGCCAGCCCAGCGGCGCGATGCGCTGCGCGATCTGCAGCAGTACCTCGCGCGGCGTGGTATCCACCAGGCGCTTGACGAAATTGAAACGCACGCCGCGCACGCCGGCGGCATCCAGCTCGCGCAATTGCGCATCGCTGATGTCGGCCTTCACCGTCGCGACGCCGCGCGCGGCGCCTTGCGCATCGTGCAACGCGTCCACCACCGCGCGATTGTCGGCGCCGTGGCAGGTGGCCTGCACGATGACGTTGCGCGAAAAGCCCAGGTGGTCGCGCAAGGCCCAGAGCTTTTCCTTGGGCGCATCGCAGGGCGTGTACTTACGCTCCAGAGCGTAGGGGAATTGCGCGCCGGGCCCGAATACATGGCAATGCGCGTCCACCGCGCCCGGCGGCGGCACGTACGTGGGCTTGCTCGGCGCCGGATGGAAGGACAGCCAATTGCGATCCATCTGGAAGGAACCGGAGGCCGAGGTCGAGGCCCAGCCGGGCGCGCCGGGAACGATGCGCTGTGTGGTGCTCACAGGCCCTTCCTTTTGAGTACGGCATCCAGCCGCGGGAAAACGCGGCGGGCATTGCGTTCGAAGATGTTCTGCTTGTCCGCCGCCGGAACGCCCAGGGCATCGATATAGCGCTTGGTGTCGTCGAAATAATGGCCGGTCTGCGGATCGATGCCGCGCACCGCGCCCACCATCTCCGAGCCGAACAGGATGTTCTGGTTGTCGATCACCTTCACCAGCAGGTCGATGCCCGGTTGATGGTACACGCAGGTATCGAAGAACACATTGCGCATTACGTGCTCGCGCAAGGGCGGGCGCTTCAACATGTCGGCAAGTCCCCGATACCGGCCCCAGTGATAAGGCACGGCACCACCTCCGTGCGGAATGATGAAGCGCAGGGTGGGGAAGTCCTTGAACAGGTCGCCTTCGATGAATTGCATGAAGGCGGTGGTGTCGGCATTGATGTAGTGGGCGCCGGTGGCGTGGAAATTGGGATTGCACGAGGCGGACACGTGGATCATGGCCGGCACGTCCAGCTCCACCATCTTTTCGTAGAACGGATACCAGTGCCGGTCCGTCAGGGGCGGCGCCGTCCAGTGCCCGCCGGAGGGGTCGGGATTCAGGTTGCAGCCGACGAAGCCCAGTTCGCGCACGCTGCGCTCGAGCTCGCGGATGGAGCCATCGAGCGGCGTGCCGGGGAACTGCGGCAGCTGGCACACACCGATGAAATTGTCGGGATACAGGCCGACCACGCGCGCGATCAGGTCGTTGCAGGCGCGTGTCCAGGCGGTGGAGATTTTCTCATCGCCCACATGGTGGCCCATGGCGGAGGCGCGCGGCGAGAAGATGGTGAGGTCCGCGCCTCGCGCTTTCTGCAGTTTCAGTTGATTGGTTTCGATGGTCTCGCGGATCTCGTCGTCGGAGATCGCGGCGGGCTTCGCCGGCATGGCGGCGGGATTCTTGATTCCGGCCAGCTGCGCGTCGCGAAAGCTCTGATGCGCGGCGGGAGCGGTGGTGTAGTGCCCGTGGCAGTCGATGATCATGCGCTCTGTCTCTCCTCCAGCAGGGTGTCGAGCATGGCCGATAAATCCTCGCGGCGCAGTGCCTCCTGGTGCGTGGCGGCCCAGGCCTGCCGCTCCACGCAGGCGCGGCTCATCCACGGCGTGACGCCGGCTTCCGCCGCGGTCTGCGCCGCTTCGCGCATTTCTTCCGCGCGGCGCGCGCCGTGCTGCACGGAGCGCGACAGCATGTAGCGGGCGAGCTGCTGCCAGTCGGTGCGCGGGAACAGGTCCTTGAGCGAGTCGAGCACCGTCTGCTCCACGCCGTGATGACGTGCGCTGAGCAACGATTCGGTCAGGAGCGCTTCCATTCCCTTGATCATGATGCTGCGGCACATCTTGGCGGCCGAAGCGCGCCCGACCTGCGCTGCGTAGACCTGCGCGCCGCCGAAGCCCAACTCGTGGAGCCATGGCAGCGCGTGTTGCGCATGCGGGCCGCCCAGCAGCATAAGCGAGGCAATGCGTTGCGGCCCGATGGGCGACATGACCGCGGCTTCCACGAAGCGGCCGCCGGCCAGCTCCACGATGGCGGCTGCCTCGGACTTGGCGGCGGGCGACACCGAATTCAAATCCAGGAAGAAGGCGCCGGCCGGCAAGCTTGGGGCTGCCTCGCGCGCTACCGCGACGCATTCGCCGGCCGTTACCGCGCTGATGATGAGCTGCGCGCCCTCCAGCGCCTCGCGCAGCGAGTCCGCACCGCGCACCGCCGCCTGCTCGCGCAGTCCGCGCCGCGGCGCGCTGCCGGCATCCGGGAATTGGCGGTCCCAGGCGCTCGAGGTGACGCCGGCGTGACGGCCTAGGTCCGCCGCGAGGATCTGTCCCACCTCGCCGAACCCGATGATGGCGATGCGCGCCGCATGCCCGCTCATGTCGTGTTCCAGCAGCGGGCGGGCACGAAAACCTCGCCCTGCATCAGTTTGCGCGCCGTGCGCAGCAGCGCCGAGCGGTTCACCTTGACGATGCCGCCATCGAGAGTGACGTCCATGTCGACGGTGAAGAAGCCGGTGGGGTGCTCGATGTCCAATTGCGTCGCGCCGCCGCGGGCGGGCAGGCGTCCCGCGCCGTCGAACACGCCGGCGGCTACCGAGCCCGGCGCCACGCAGGCGGTGGCCACGCTGACGGCCCCGAGCACGCCGATGGCCTCGTGCACACGATGCGGGATGAAGGTGCGCGTATCGAGAGCGCCGCCATGACGCGCGGGCGATATCAGGCACATCTTCGGAACGGTCTTCTTCTTCACGTCACCGAGGTTCATGCGCAAACCCGCGGCCAGGCGGATGGCTTCCACGCGCGCCTTCAACTCGGCATCCGCTTCCAGCTCTTCCGGTGATTCGCCGCCGGTCTTGCCCAGGTCGGCGGCGCGCATCAGTACCACCGGCATGCCGTTGTCGATGCAGGTGACCTCGATGCCTTCGATCACGTCGACGGCAGCGCCGGTGGGGAATAGGGAACCGCAGGAGGAACCGGCGACATCCAGGAAATCGATGCTGATGCCGGCGGCGGTGCCGGGCACACCGTCGATCCGCGCGTCGCCTTCGTACTCGACGACGCCGCCGGGCGTGGGCACATGCGCCACGGCGATGCTGGCGGTATTGACCATGTGGATGCGCACCGGCGTTACCTTGCCGGCCGCCTTGACCAGGCTCTGTTCGATGGCCCAGGGACCCACGCCGGCGAGGATGTTGCCGCAGTTCTGCGAATCGCTCACCTCGGCCTTGTCCACGACGACCTGCAGGAACAGGTAGTCCACGTCGGCATCGGCTCGCGTGGACGGCGCGATCACCGCCACCTTGCTGGTGAGTGGATGGGCGCCGCCCGCGCCGTCGATTTGCCGCGGATCAGGGGAGCCCATGGCGGCGAGCAGCACACGATCGCGCGCCGCCCGCTCGGACGGTAGGTCATGGGCGTGAAAATACAGGCCCTTCGACGTGCCGCCACGCATCAGTGTGCAGGCAATGGCGCGCAGCATGGGCGCTCAATCCTCCGCCGGTTGATCGAGGTAGCGCAGGCCGCGTTCGGCGAGCTTGGCGCGCATGCCATAGATGTCGAGGCCGAGCTCACCGGCTTTCAGGCGCTCGCGCACCTTGGCTTCCTTGGCTTCGCGCGCCTCGCTGTCCTTGGCGACCTGCGCAGCAGCACGGCGCGGCACCACGCAAACGCCATCATCGTCGGCGATGATCACATCCCCGGGATTGACGAAGCCGGAGCCGACGACCACGGGTACGTTCACCGAGCCGAGCGTTTCCTTGACCGTGCCTTGCGCGTGCACCGCCTTCGACCACACGGGAAAGCCGATGGCAGTCAGGTCGCGCACGTCGCGCACGCCGGCATCGATGATGAGGCCGCGCACACCGCGCGCCATCAGCGAACAGGCCAGCAGTTCGCCGAAATACCCCGCATCGGAATAGGACGTGGGCGCCACGACCAGGATGTCGCCGCTGCGGCATTGCTCCACGGCGACATGGATCATCCAGTTATCGCAAGGCGCGAGACTGACGGTGACGGCGCTGCCGGCGATGCGCGCGCCGGCATAGATGGGCCGCAGGTTCGGGCCGAGGAGCCCGGTGCGGCCTTGCGCCTCGTGGATGGTGGCGACGCCGAAGGCGGCAAGTTTGTCGACCACGGACGGATCGGCGCGGCGGATGTTCGTGTAGACGGTGCTCATGATGCTGCGGATTGTGAACCTGCGCGGCCGCGGACGCCAATTGCAATTGCTGCGGGGATATAAGAAATTGTTGACATGAAGCTGTCATTGCCAAACCTGAAGCATCTGCAGCTGTTCCTCGAGGTGGTGCGCCGGGGCAGCGTCAGCGGCGCGGCGCGCGGCATGCATCTGTCGCAGCCGGCGGTCAGCCAGGCGCTGGCCTCCATCGAGGCGCACATGGGCGGGGATCTGCTCATCCGAAGCCCAGCGGGTCTGCAGGTCAACTCGGCGGGCGAGGCCGTCGCGGCACGTGTGGGCCGGGCCCTCGCGCTGTTGGAGGAACCCCTCGCCGCCCTGCGCGGGCGCGACACGGGGCCCCGGGGTGCCCTGCGCGGCGCGCTGCGGGGTATAACCGCAGCGCAACTCGATGCATTGGTCGGCGTGGGAGAGCAGGGGTCGTTCGCGGCCGCGGCGCAGCGCGCCGGCTGCACCCGCGCGGCGCTGCATCGTGCGGTGCGCCAGCTCGAAACGACTGCGGGCGTCGCCATGGCGCGGCCGGCGGCGGGCAGGCTGCTGCTCACGCGCGAGGGAGAGCGCCTCGCGCAAGGGGCTCGCCTGGCGGCTGCCGAAATGCGCCAGGCCTGCGATGAGCTTGCGCAGGCGCGCGGCGCTGGCGGTGGCCGTAGCGTGATCGGCGCCATGCCGTTGGCGCGCACCCTGGTCGTGCCGCGCGCCATGCTCGCCTTCGCCGCGGATGAGCCGCGCCACGCCCTGTCGATCCTCGACGGGCCCTACGACATGCTGCTCACGGCGCTGCGCCGGGGCGAGGCGGACGTGCTGGTGGGAGCCTTGCGCGATCCGCTGCCGGCCGACGACGTGGCGCAGGAGCACCTGTTCGATGATCCCCTGGCGCTCATCATGCGTGCCGGTCACCCCCTGGCCGGTCGCCGCCTGCTGGATGACGCGTCGCTGGCCAGGTTCGCATGGATCGCTCCCCGGCCCGAGTCACCGCTACGCCGGCACTTCGAGGAGTTGCACGCGCGCCTCGACACCGATGGCCGCGCCGCGCCGATCGAATGCAACTCGCTGGTCGCGGCGCGGGCGCTGCTGCTGGAGAGCGATCGCCTGATGCTGCTGTCGGCGCACCAGGTGCGCCATGAGGTAAGGGCCGGGTTATTGGTCGCCCGGCCGCATCCCCTGGGCCTGGTATCGCGCCCGATCGGCCTCACCCTGCGCAGGGATTGGCATCCGACGCCGGCGCAGTCGCGCCTGCTCGATCTCCTGCGCCGCGCGGCGAGGGAAGAAGGCGTTGCGGGGGTCTTGCCGCCTCAACGCTCGAGACGGCCGGCGGCGCCGTCACCGGCGCGAAAGTCGCGTGGCGAGCGGCGCTGGAAGCGTGCGAAGAAGCGGCTGAAATAGGCCGGATCGTCGAAGCCGAGGTGATACGCCACTTCCGCGATCGACATCGTGGTGTAGCGCAACAGGCGCTCGGCTTCCACCAGCACGCGCAGGTGCACGACTTCCACGGGCGATTGCCCCGTGCTGGCCGCGCATGCGCGTCGCAGCCGTGACTCGGACACTCCCAGTTCCGCCGCGTAGTCCGCCACGCCGCGGTGCGAGCGGAAGTGTTGCTCGATGAGATGGCGGAACCTGGCCACGAGTTCGCGTTCGGCCTCCGCGCCGTCATCGCTGCCGCCCCGCGGGATGCGCGTCAGGCGGATGATGTTGGACAGGAGCGCGGCGAGCAGGCCGCGCAGCGCCGCGTGACGGCCCGGCGCCGCGCGCAGGAATTCCCGCAGCAGCATCTCGCCCAGGGCGTGCAGGTCGGTCTCCCTCACCGCCGGGCGGGATAGTGACAACGCCTGCGGATGATCCAAATGCGCGGGCAGCGCGGGATGCGTCGCGGCCAATTCGGCGAGCAGGCCGGGTGCGAAGGAGATCACCAGCCCCACGGTGCCGTGGTCGAAGGAAAATGCATGCACACAACCCGGCGGCACGATGACGAGGCCGGGCGCGTCGATGGCGACCGTGCCGCCGTCCAGTTGCACCTGCACGCGGCCGCGGCGGGTGATCAGCACCTGGTGCAGGTCGCGGTGGCGGTGCGGGCGGATGTTCCAGTCGTTGATGCTGCTGCGCGCGGCGATGGTCTCGACGTGCACCAGGCGCTCATCCGGCGCCTGCAGGGGCTCCCCGTAGAGGAAAAATGCCGGAATCGGGGCCGCCCCGGCGATATTCCTTGGACTTTTGTCGGAAAGTGGCGCCGCGGGCATGGCGGAAAAATACAAGTATTTGCCATTCCCGTCCATTCCGATCCGCCGCCTGCGTAAGGCACTCTTTGCGAACGAGAGGCATTCATGAAAAGAACCCAGGTGGTCATCATCGGCGCAGGTCCCTCGGGCCTGATGCTCTCACTCCTGCTGCAGCGGCACGGCGTGTCCTCCATCGTGCTCGAGCGCCAATCGCGAGCCTACGTCGAGGCGCGCATCCGCGCGGGCCTGCTGGAATGGACCACCGTGGAGTTGCTGAAGGAAGCCGGTGTCGGCGCACGCATGATGCGCGAAGGGTTGGTGCACGATGGGTTCGAACTCGCGTTCGCCGGCCGCCATCATCGCATCGACCTGAAGGGGCACGCCGGCAAGAGCGTGCTGGTGTACGGCCAGACCGAGATCCAGAAGGATCTCGCCGATGCACGCGAGCGTGATCCCGGTGCAGTGGTGTGGCAGGCCGCGGACGTGGCGTTGCATGACTTTTCGGGCCCGCGTCCCCGTGTGAGCTATGTGCGGGACGGGCGCCGCGAGGAAATCGAGTGCGAGTTCATCGCCGGGTGCGACGGCTACCACGGCGTGTCGCGCGCGAGCGTCGCGCGCGATGCGATCACCGAGTACGAGAAGATCTATCCGTTCGGGTGGCTCGGTGTGTTGGCCGATGTGCCGCCCCTGGCGGAGGAACTGGTGTACGCGAATCACGCGCGCGGCTTCGCCCTGTGCAGCATGCGATCGCTGCAGCGCAGCCGCTACTATGTCCAATGCCCGCTGACGGATACGGTGGAGCAGTGGCCGGACAAGCGCTTCTGGGAGGAACTGCGCGCACGTCTGCCTGCGCATCACGCGGCGCGTCTCGTCACCGGCGCGTCGATCGAAAAGAGCATCGCGCCGTTGCGCAGCTTCGTCACCGAGCCCATGCGCTTCGGCTCGCTGTTCCTGGTGGGCGATGCAGCGCACATCGTGCCGCCGACCGGTGCGAAAGGCCTGAACCTGGCGGCCGCCGACGTGCGCGTGTTGTCGGAAGGGTTGATCGAACACTTCCGCCACGGCCGCGGCACGCTCCTGGACGAATACTCGGCGCGCGCCCTGCGCCGCGTATGGAAGGCCACGCGCTTCTCCTGGTGGTTCACCACGCTCATGCATCAATTTTCGGACGATGCCTTCGCGCACAAGCTGCAGCTGGCCGAATTGGAGTATCTTGCCGGATCGGCGGCGGGTTCCGCGGCGGTGGCGGAGAACTACGTGGGCCTGCCTTTTTAAAGAATCTCAATATCTGGCGCGGGGGAATTCATGAGCAAACCAGGATGGGCCGGGATGACGGCCCTGTTGTGCGTCCTGGCGGCCGTATGCGAGGGCATCGATCTACAGGCGGCGGGGGTCGCCGCCGCGGGAATTGCGGCTGAATTCAAGCCGCAGCCCGCGCAACTGGGCACCTTTTTCAGCGCCAGCACCTTCGGCTTGTTGCTGGGCGCGTTGCTGGGTGGCTGGTTGTCGGATCGCCACGGCCGCAAGAGCATCCTGGTGATCTCGGTGGCCGCCTTTGGCGCGTTTTCGATCCTCACCGCTTACTCGCACGACATCACGCAGTTGACCTGGGCGCGGCTGTTCACGGGCTTCGGTCTCGGCGGCACCCTGCCTAACCTGCTGGCGCTGGTCACCGAACTGTCACCGGAGCAATCCAAGCGCGCCAACCTCACCATCGTGTATGCCGCCATGCCCTTGGGTGGCGCGCTGGTCAGCCTGCTCGCCATGCTGGTCCCGCCCAGCGGCTGGCGCTGGATGTTCATCGCGGGCGGCGTGCTGCCGCTGATCACGGCGCCACTCATGGCCTTGTACCTGCAGGAATCCAGCGTGTTCACCGCGCGCGGTGTCCAGGTCGTCCAACCCGAGCCCGCGTCCGGCGGCGGATTTGCGCAGCTGCTGGCGCACGGCCGGGCAGTGCCCACGTTGTTGCTGTGGGTGAGCTTCTTCTCCGGGCTCCTGATCCTCTACCTGCTGCTCAACTGGTTGCCCACCCTGATGATCGGTCGGGGCATGACGCCCGGCGCCGCGGCGGCCGCTCAGATTGCCTTCAATGCCGGTGGCGCCATCGCCGCCGTCTGGCTGGGGCGCTTCCTCGACGGCGCGCACCGGGTGCGCGCCATCATCTTCATCGCCGTGTCGATGCCATTGCTGGTGTGGATGTTGGCTGCGACCACCTCGCAGGGCGCGACCGTGGTCGCCATCGTGCTGGCGCTGGGTTGCGCCGTGCTTGCGCTGCAGGCATTCCTCAATGCTTCCGCTCCCATGATCTACCCCGCATGGGTTCGCGGGCTGGGCGTCGGCATTGCAGTGGCCATGGGCCGGCTCGGCGCGGTGGTGGGACCGAAGCTCGGTGGCGCCTGGAAGGCGGCGGGCCTCGACACCACGCAATTGCTGTACAAGCTCCTGCCGGTGGTCGTGCTGGCGAGTGCCGCGTCGATCGTGTTGGCATTCGCGGCGGATCGGCTGGCGCGGCGGCGCTGAAAGCCGCTGTCGATGCAACCCAGCAAGGAGCGCGCCGTGTGGTGGCGATCTCAACTTCACGGCCGGTATGGCTGCACGCCGGGCCTTCTGCTGGCGTTGATGGTCGCCGTGGTCGGCGCGGGAACTGCGTCGGCGAGGCCGCCGCCCGATTGCCCGTCGGGCCAAGAGCCGTATTCCTCGAACACCGTATTGCTTGACCTGCTGATCGACCCGGCCGCGCGTGACGCGTTGCTGCGCACCGCGCCGCAAGTGGCGGTGCCCCCGTTCGGCGAAAGGGCATGGCCTACTCAGCCGCCGACTTTCGCAGCGATCATCAGCCCGCGAACGCTCGTGCAGTTGAAACCCGATGTCGCACCGCTCCTGCCGGCCTTGGATGCCGCGCTGGCGCGCGTGCCGTTGACTCGCGCGGCCGTGCTGGCACGCTGCGCGCGCTACGATGCGCGGCCGCCGCGCCTACCGCGCGGTATCGCGCGCCCCGCCATCCTCGTGTTCGACAAGAGCAACGGCTTCCGCGATGGACCTTCCGTGGATGCGGCGGCGGCCGCACTGCGTGCCATGGCCCGGCGGCACGGCTGGGCCTTGGTTTCCTCCGACAACGGTGCGGTGTTCAATGCACGCGACCTGGCGCGATTCGATGCCGTGGTGTGGAACAACGTCAGCGGCGATGTGCTCACGCAGTCGCAGCGGGCATCGCTGCGGCGCTGGATCGAGGCGGGAGGCGGCTTCACCGGCATCCATGGGTCGGGCGGCGATCCCCTCTATCTGTGGGATTGGTACGCCGATGTACTCATCGGCGCGCGTTTTTCTGGCCATCCCATGGCGCCGCAGTTCCAGGAGGCGGCCGTGGTGGTCGAGGACGCGCGCAACCCCATCACCGCCGGACTCGGCAGCGGTTGGCGCATGACGGAGGAGTGGTATTCGTTCCAGAAGAGTCCGTGCGCGCACGGGGTGCACGTGCTGCTGCGGCTTGACGAATCCAGCTATTCACCCGTTGGGTTGGGCGGAGCCGACATCCGGATGGGCGATCACCCCATCGCCTGGACCTCATGCATCGGCAATGGCCGCTCGTTCTACACGGCCATCGGGCACCGCCCGGAGAACTACGCAGAAGCGCAAAGCCTCGCCGTGCTGGAAAACGGGATCGCGTGGGCGGCTGGGCTCGGGGCCACGCGCTGCAAGAACGGCCGCGAGATCGTCGCGCCCTAAGCAGCCGAGGCGGCCGGCGCCAGCGGCAGCAGCACGCGTACCCGGCATCCCTTGCCCGGCGCCGTGTCCACGGTGACCTCGCCCTTGGCGTCCTTCACGCGATCCACCACGCTCCACAAGCCGAAGCCCCGATCGCGTGACTCGAACAGGTCGAGCTGCCATTCGAAGCCGACGCCGGCATCGCTGACCTCGAGGCGCAACTCGCCCGGACTCTGCGTAACCACCACGCGCGCCTGCTTGACGCCCGCATGCTTGACCACATTGCGCAGCAGTTCGCGCACGATCTTGTAGGCGAGCACTCGCTGGTCAAGGTCGTATTTCGAATCGTCCACCGAGGTCTTCAGTTCCACCTGGAGATCGTCCTTGCCGCGCATCTGTACGCACAACCATTGCAATGCGGAAGCCAGGCCCAGGTCGTACAGTCCAGGGGGGCTCAGGTCCGCGATCACCTTCTGCGTGGCGGATTGCACGTCGCGCAGCAGCGTGGCCGCTTCGCCGATCAATGCGCGCACGTCCGCCGGCGCGCGTGCGTGTGCGGCATCGAGCGTCATGCCCAGGCCCGCGAGTTGCTGTCCAATCCCGTCATGCAGGTCCACGGCGATGGCGCGCCGCGCGCGCTCCTCCGCGCCGGTGAGCTGCACGGCGTACGAGTGCAGCCGTTCCTGCTTGCGGCGCAGGCTGGCGTTCAGCTCCGTCAGTTCGGTGACATCGCGCGCCACGCCCCAGATGCGCTGCAGCTTGCCCTCGACGTTGTGGCCGGTGAAATCAGTTAGAAATGTGCGCGATTTGCCGTCGATCTCCATCTCGAACCGCAGGCCCTGCATGGAGAATCCGCGCCTGGCGGAGGTTTCCAGGTGCTCCAGGTAGATCGCCGACCACGGCACATCGGCGCGCCAGGCGCGCGGCGCCGGGTCGGCACGCCCGGTGGCGCGATCGTTCAGGCGCCGGTATTGCAGGTTGCATTCGGCGATGTAGGCGTGCTTTTGCAGCCACTCGCGCTGTTCGAAGGATGACAGCCCGGCCGGCATGGCCACCTCCAACTCGACGCGCCACACGGCTTCCGAAGAATGCTCGATGAAATTGCGGTAGCGTTCTTCGCTCAGGTGCAGGCGCCTGATGTTGTCGCGCATCTGCCGCAACGCCACGGCCAGCATGAGGTTGACCGACAGGAGCGCGGACAGGTAGATCTGCACGCGGCCCACCCGCGCCAGCAGTTCCGGCGCCGCGGCGTAAGGACCCAGCCCGGCGCTGGAAAAGGCTGCAATCAGCAGGGCCGCGGCCGCGGCCATGCCAACGGCCCAGCGCGGCGGCAGACGGAAAGCCACGGCAACCAGCACCGCCAACACCACCACGGGCATGTCCAGGAGCGAGCTGAAGCCGCCGCTGCGCGCCATGAAGATCCAGATGATGAGCCCGAACAGCACCGCTACCCAAAGCAATCTCTCGGTCCAGGAGATGGGCTCCTCCAGCAGCGCAGGCGTGCGCAGTCCGATGGCGCACATCAGGGTGACCGGCAATGTGCACAGCGTCCCCACCCAGGCGCCGGCCCACCATAGCTGCCACCCCAACGCGTAATCGGCATCCGCCACGAAGCGCGCCGCGCCATAGGCGCCGGCGAATGCACCGACCGCAGCGCCCGCCGCCGCCGCAAGGAAGAAACGCACGACGCTGCCGATGGAGGGTCTGTCGGGATGGCGGACGAGGTGGCGCAGGATCAACGCCCCGGTGACGGCAGCGAGCGTATCCGCCAGCGCGAACAGGGCAGATCCGGCTGCAACGTGGGCCGGGGCGTATGCACGATGCGCGCCGATGTCGATCGCGAACTGTACGGCCAGCAGCCATGGCCAGTTGCGTGGCGGCGCCAGCCACAGCGCGCACAGCAACAGGCCGGCCGCCGGCCACATGATGGTGAGTTGCGCCGGATTTTCGCGCAGGACGTGCCCCATCGTGACCAACAGCGTGTAGAGCGCTGCGAACAGGCTCAGTTCCTTCACACGCAACGGCCACGGCGCCGACTCGAGATCCCACTCCAGGGCGGCGCTGCGCGGGCGGGGGCTGTCGAGGGTGGCTGAATTGTCGGCGTCCATGGAAAAGGCTTCTTGGATGTTGTTCGTGTGCCGGTGTCTTGCGCTTCATGCGCGACCGCCGGGCAAATGGTAAGGGCAAAGCCGCAAGCGGCGCAATGCAATGCCCTGCCTGGGGCACGGCGCAAGTGATGCGTGTCATTCCCATCGGCGGTTACACTGGGCGCATGAACAGCGAACCTCGAATCGACCTGCGCAGCGACACCGTCACCCGTCCGACGACTGGCATGCGTGCCGCCATGGCCGCGGCAGAGGTGGGCGATGATGTCTATGGCGATGATCCCACGGTGAACCGGTTGGAGAGCATGGCGGCGGAGCGCTTCGGCACTGCGCGCGCATTGTTCTTTCCGACGGGCACGCAATGCAACCTGGCCGCGCTCATGTCCCATTGCGGCCGGGGCGATGAGTATCTGGTGGGCCAGGCGGCCCATACGTATAGATTCGAACAGGGCGGCGCCGCGGTGCTCGGTAGCATCCAGCCGCAACCTCTCGAGAACGAGCCAGACGGCAGCATTGCACTGGCGCGCATCGCCGCAGCCATCAAGCCCGATGACGTGCATTTCGCGCGCACGCGGCTGCTGGCGCTGGAGAACACCATCGGCGGGCGCGTGCTGCCCCGGGCCTACCTGCGGGAGGCCACGGCGCTGGCGCATTCGCGCGGGCTGGCCACGCACCTGGATGGCGCGCGGCTGTTCAACGCCATCGTCAAGGCGGGCATGGATGAGCGCACAGCGCTGGAAGGCTTCGACTCCGCCTCGGTGTGCCTGTCGAAAGGATTGGGCGCACCGGCGGGAAGCGTATTGCTCGGGTCCGCGGAGTTGATCGGCGCCGCGCGGCGCTGGCGCAAGGCATTGGGCGGCGGCATGCGCCAGGCCGGCGTGCTGGCCGCTGCGGGCTTATATGCGCTCGAGCATCACGTGCGGCGCCTGGCCGACGACCACGCACACGCGCAGCGGCTCGCTGCGGGCTTGCGCGCGGCCGGATTTGCAGCCGAGGAGCCGGATACCAACATGGTGTTCGTGGACGTCGCGCCCGCGCACGTCCAACCGCTGCAAGAGCATCTCGCGGCGGCGGGCATCCTCGCATCCGTGGCGCCGCGCACCCGGCTCGTCACCCATCTCGATGTGACCGAAGAAGCAGTGCGCCTAGTGGTCGAGGTATTCGCGCGCTTCGCGCTCAGCGCTTGACCGGCAGCCGGCTGCGATCCAGCTTGACCAGCACGGTGTACTCGGGGTCCACCAGCTGAATGATGGGTGCGCGCGCGTTCTGCGATACGAATTGATAGGCGTCCAGTTCCGACAGTCCCGTCGCGTTGCGCACCCAGCCGATCATGGCCTTGAACGCCACGCGCGCCGCATCCTCCAAAGGCCGCCCCGATCCCACGAACATCACCTCGCGCTCGTTCTCGATGCGCGGAATCGGTGTGCTCACGCCCTTGATCAACTCGACGATCACATCGACGTTCATCGCGCCCTCGATGGCGGCGCCCATGATCTCGCCATCGCCCATGGCATAGTGGCCATCGCCGAAGGACAGCAGTGCGCCGGGCATGTTCACCCCGAGGTACACGGTGTTGCCGGCGCGCACTTCGGTGCAGTCCATGTTGCCGCCGAAATTGCCGGGCACGATGGTGGAGCGGACTTCACCGCCGGCCGGCGCCACGCCCAGGCACCCGAGGTAGGGCGCCAACGGCACTTCCCAGGTGAACTTGCCGTCGCTCGAGACGGTGCGCGCCACCTTGCGCGTGGCATCCAGGTCGTAGCGCCAGGTGGCTTCCGGTAGGAAGGTGCCAAGCATGGCTGTCTGCTCGGTGCCCACCATCGCGCCGAATCCGGGAAGCGAGGCGGAAATCGCGTAGTCGCGCGCCGGTGTCACGCTCATCAGGTGCACCGCGACCGTGTCGCCGGGCTCGGCACCTTCGATGTGAAAGGGTCCGGTCTGAGGATTGTCATGGCCGGGTTTCACCAGCTTGGAAGCAACATCGGCGGAAGTCTTGACCGCACCGTCGAAACAATCCTCGGTCCAAGTGATGATGCGCGTGCCCGAGGCGATACGCTGGCGTGCGGCGGCGCCGCCGAAGGTATAGACGAGTTCCTCATGCTTGGGCGTCCAGCGCAACACCGGGCCGGTATGCGCCGCAGCGATGCCGGCGGACCGGTCGCCCGTATCCGTTGGCGATGCGTTGCCCGCGGATCGCGCCAGCAGCGGCGGCGCCAGCGCGGTGCCCATCAAGCCCAGGGAAGACTGGAGGAAGAACTGCCGCCGTGACTGCGTCATGTGAATGTTCCGCTGACCATTGAATCGATCAAAAGCCTACACGCGAAGGCGAGCCGACTCAAACCGGTGGCGGGATCCTGCCCAGCACGGCTTCGATGCTCGCGCCGAGTGCGAGCAGGGCGCGGTCCGCGCCGGCCGGGCCATCCAGTTCGATGCTCAGCGGAAGTCCGCCCTGCGTCAGGCCCGCAGGCAACACCAATCCGGGTATGCCGGCCGTGCTGCCGGGAGAGATGTTCCGGGCGATGGCGATCTCGAAGGGAATCGTGCGTCCGCCGATGTCCACGGTGGTTTCCTCGCCGATGCGCGGCGGCGGCACCATCAGGGTGGGGAACACCAGTGCATCGACGCGGTGCTGCGTGAAGAAATCCCGATACAGCTTGCGCAAGGCCGGCAGGTGCTCATCGCGGGCAGCCGCATATTCGGCATCGGACACGGCATGCGGTGCGCCGGGCAGCACATAACCGGCGAAGGTCTCGCGGATGTCGCCGCTGGCCTGCGCCAGCAGTTGCTCGAAGCTCACGCCGCTGCCGTAGTCCTGCAAGTACGACATCAGCGCCGGACGCGCGTCGTGGTACTGCACCTGATCGGTGGTGCGCGCGAGCAAGGGCTTCAACCCCGGCATGTCCGCTTCCACCAGCACCGCGCCGGCGTCCTCGAGCTTGCGCATCACCTCTTGCGTGATGCGCGCGACTTCGGGGTCGAGGTCGCTGAAGAAGTGCTCGCGCACGACGGCGAGGCGCGCACCGCGCACGGGCCGCGCGGGCAACGCGCGCGCATCCTGCGCCGCGACGGCATCGAACAATGCAAGATCCGGGACGCAGCGTGCGTGCGGTCCGATTTGATCGAACAGCGATGAGATCGGCGCACAGCCGGTGGTCGGATAGCGGCCGGTCGTCGGGCGGAAGCCGGCGATGCCGCAGCAGGCGGCCGGCACGCGGATGGAGCCTTGCGTATCCTCGGCGACGCCCAACGGCGCCATGCGCGCCGCGACCGCCGCCGCCGTGCCGCCGCTGCTGCCACCGGGAATGCGCGTGGGATCGAAAGGATTGTGCACGGCCCCGAAGGCGTGATTGTTGCTGGTCCAGCCGAAGGACAACTCGTGCAGGTTGGTCTTGCCCAGCACGATTGCGCCGGCATCGCGCAGGCGCTTCAGGGTGGGCGCATCCTCGGCGGGCCGGAAGTGGCGCAGGGCGGGTGTGCCGGCGGTGGTGGGATAGTCACGCGAGTTGACGCTGTCCTTCACCGGGATCGGCAGGCCGAACAAGGGCCCCGGCGTGCCGCCGCGTGCGCGCTCGAGATCCAGCGCCCGCGCGCGTTCCAGCACCTGCGCGGCATCCAGGCTGATGAAGGCGTTGAGCGCTGCATGCCGGGCGCATTGCTCCAGCAATGCCTTCGCATAGCGCTCCACGCTCAAGTCGCCGCGGGCCATGCGGCCCACGGCTTCGGCGGCGCTCAGGTCCAGCAATTCGTCGGGGAGGGCGCGCCGGCCGCCGGTGGTGGCGGCGCTCACCGGCTCGCCGCTGGCCGCAACGAGGGTGGCGCCCAACAGGACATCACGGCGCGACAAGGGAAGGGACATGGTTGGATCCTCCTCAGCGGCACAATTCGTACACACACATGTTGACCGCGGCGGCCAGGTTCAGCGATTCCACCGCGCCGCAGCCGGCGATGCTGAAGCTGCGCGCGCCCAGCGCCGCGCGCAGGTCGGGCGGCAGGCCGCGTGCCTCGTTGCCGAACACATGGCAGTCCAGGGCCTTGAACGCCGGCGATTGCAGCGGTTCACCGCTGACGTCCATGACGCCGATGCTCTTGAAGCGTGCGGGCAGGCTCGCGAAATCCACTTCCTGCTCGAACGGCACGTGGAAAATGCCGCCGGCGCTGGCGCGCACCGCCTTGGCGTTGTAGGGGTCGACGCTGCCCGGCCCCAGCAGGCAGCGGAAATTGCCGAACCATGCCAGCGTGCGCAGGATGGTGCCGAGGTTGCCCGGGTCCTGGACCTCGTGCAGATAGATGCAACGTTCGTTCGCCGCGGGTTCGGAGGCTGGCAGGAAGGGTGCGACGGCGATGATGCCTTGCGGCGACTGCGTGTCGGAAATCTTCGCCATCTGCAGCGAGGAGATGACGTGGATTTCGAAGGGGCCACGCCAGTGTTCATGCTCGCGCGTGACGTACAGCTTGCAGCCCGCCAGCAGCGGATTGCGCTCGGCGGCGCGTTGCAGTTCCAGCACCGGGTGCTCGCCCTCGACCAGGAACAGCCCGGCCTCTTCGCGATGCTTGCGGCGATGCAGTTTCTTGATCTCATCGAGTTTCATGCGTTCACCACCGCGGCGGTGTGCTCGCCGTTCATGTCCAGGGCCACACGCTCGGCGAGCTTGATGCCATCCACGCCGGCCGAGAGGATCCCGCCCGCGTATCCCGCGCCTTCACCGCCGGGGTACAGCCCGCGCACGTTCAGGCTCTGCAGGCTGTGCGCGTCACGGGTGATGCGCAGCGGCGAGGAGGTGCGCGTTTCCACGCCGGTGAGCACCGCGTCGGCGCGGTCGAAGCCGCGGATCTCGCGCGCGAACTTTGGCAGGGCTTCACGGATGGCTTCAATGGCGAAGTCCGGCAGCGCCTGCGACAAGTCACCGAGCTTTACCCCCGGCGTATAGGAGGGTTGCACCTCGCCGAGTTGGGTCGAGGGCACTCCCTGGAGGAAATCGCCCACCAATTGCGCGGGTGCGCAATAGTCCCCGCCGCCGAGCTCGAAGGCGCGTGATTCCAGGCGCTCCTGCAGTTCGATGCCGGCCAGCGGTCCGCCCGGAAAGTCGCGTCCGGGATCGATGCCCACCACGATGCCGGCGTTGGCGTTGCGTTCGTTGCGCGAATACTGGCTCATGCCATTGGTGACCACGCGATGCGGCTCCGAGGTGGCCGCCACCACGGTTCCTCCCGGGCACATGCAGAAGCTGTACACGTCGCGGCCATTGCGCGCGTGATGCACGAGCTTGTAATCGGCGGCGCCGAGGGACGGATGGCCGGCGTAGCGGCCCAGGCGTGCGCGGTCGATCAGCGATTGCGGATGCTCGATGCGAAAGCCGATGGAAAAGGGCTTGGGTTCCATGAACACACCCTGCGCGTGCAGCGCGCGGAACAGGTCGCGCGCGCTGTGGCCGGGAGCCAGCACCACGTGCCGGCTCGCCAGCGTTTCGCCATTGGCGAGCCGCACGCCGGCGACGGCGCCATCCTCGATCAGCAATTCGCTCACGCGCGTTTCGAAGCGAACCTCGCCGCCCAGCGCGATGATCTCCGCGCGCATCGCCGCCACCACGCCGGTCAAGCGGAAGGTGCCGATGTGCGGCTTGTTGATGTAGAGAATCTCGGGCGGCGCGCCGGCGCGCACGAATTCAGACATCACCTTGCGGCCGTAGAACTTGGGATCCTTGATCTGGCTGTAAAGCTTGCCGTCGGAGAACAGGCCGGCGCCGCCCTCGCCGAACTGCACGTTGGATTCCGGCGTGAGCGTGTGCTTGCGCCACAGCGCCCAGGTGTCCTGGGTGCGGCGGCGCACGTCGCGGCCGCGCTCCAGCACGATGGGTCGAAAGCCCATCTGCGCGAGCAGCAGGCTTGCGAACAGGCCGCAGGGGCCGAAGCCCACCACCAGTGGCCGCTCGTGCGACCCGGCCGGTGCGCGCGTCACCATGTGGTAGCTCGTGTCCGGCGCAGCTTTGACGTGCGGATCGCGCGCCAGCCGCTGCAACACGGCGGCTTCGTCGCGCACCGTGGCGTCGATGATGTAGACGAACAGGATGGCGCTGCTGCGGCGCCGGGCATCGTAGCTGCGCTTGAAGACCTCGAAGCCGAGCAGCCCCGCGGCATCGATACCGAGGCGTTGCACGATGGCGCTGCGCAGCGCCTCTGCAGGGTGGTCGATGGGAAGTGTAAGTTCGGTGATCCTGATCAACGCAAGCGTCCTGGCCGGTGATGCCGGCAGAGGAAAGGGGCGAAGCTGCTAGAATGGCGGCGCATTATACCTGCCTATACAAGAAACGGTCCCGATGGCGCGCTCCAAGACCAGCAGCCGCTGGCTGCAAGAACATGTCAATGATCCTTACGTCAAACAGGCGCAGAAGGAAGGCTATCGTTCGCGCTCCGCCTACAAGCTCATCCAGCTGAACGAGCGCGACCGGCTGCTGCGGCCCGGCATGCTGGTGGTGGACCTGGGCGCAGCGCCGGGCGGTTGGTCGCAGGTGGCGGGACGCATCGTGGGTGCGAAGGGCAGGGTGGTGGCGAGCGACATCCTGCCGATGGATGGGCTCAACCAAGTGGACTTCGTGCAGGGGGATTTCACCGACCAGGGCGTGTTCGATGAGATCCTCGCGCTGCTCGGCGGGCGCAAGGCCGACATCGTCATCTGCGATATCTCGCCCAACATCAGCGGCGTGGATTCGGCGGATCAAGCCGCCTCCATCTACCTGGTCGAACTGGCGTTGGACATGGCCTGCAAAGTGCTGAAAGCCAATGGTGATTTCGTGGCCAAGGTGTTCCAGGGCGAAGGCTCGGATCAATACCTGAAGGACGTGCGGCAGCATTTCACCAAGCTGTCGGTTCGCAAGCCCGATGCCTCGCGCTCGCGGTCGCGCGAGGTCTACCTGGTGGCGCGCGGCTTCAAGTCATGAGCTCGCGGCTGCTGACGGCGGCCTCGCTCTGGTCGGCGACGGCCGGCACCGCTGCCGACGACGGGCAGTTGTGCAGGGACGAGAGCGCCGAGGTGACGGTGATCGGCGCCGGCTACACCGGCCTGTCGGCGGCGCTGCACCTGGCGCAGAGCGGACGCGCGGTGGTCGTGCTCGATGCGCGCGGGCTGGGCGATGCCGCCTCGGGCCGCAATGGCGGGCAAGTGATCCCGGGACTGAAATCCGATCCCGATGAATTGGCGCAGCACTTCGGCGAGGGGCTCGTGAACCTGGTGGCGGGCGGGCCTGCCAAGGTTTTCGAGCTGATCGACCGGCAGGGCATCGAATGCGATGCCGTGCGTAGCGGTTGGATCCAGGCCGCGACCTCCGCTGAGGCCATGCGCGTCATCGAGAGCCGGGTGCGTCAATGGTCCAGCCGCGGCGCCGATGTGCAGTTGCTGAATGCTGCGGAGATCGCGGCCCTGACCGGCTCACGTCGCTATGTCGGGGGATGGATCGATCGCCGAGGCGGCACCGTGCAGCCATTGAAGCTGTTGCACGGCATAGCACGGGCCGCTCGCGAATGCGGGGTGCGCGTGTTCACGCACAGCGCCGCCGTGGCGATGGTGCGCGAGGGCGCAGGCTGGTGCGTGCGCACGGCGCGCGGCCAGGTGCGCAGCGCGCGGGTCGTGCTTGCCATCAACGGGTATGGCGATGGATTATGCGCGCCCCTGCGGCGCAGCGTGGTGCCGGTGCCGTCGATGCAGGTGGCCACCGCTCCGTTGTCCGCCGCGTTCCTGAGCGACATCCTGCCGCGGCGACAGTCGGTGTCCGACACCTGGCGCCTGCTGCGCTATTTCCGCCTGGACGCCGGCGGCCGATTGGTGATGGGAACGCGCGGCCTGTATGGTGATCCAGACGCGGCTCGCGCGGCCCGGCCGCATTACCGCGCCGTGACCGAGATCTACCCGCAGCTGGCGGGCGTGCCCTTCGAGCATCATTGGAGCGGATTCGTCGCCATGACGCCCGATCACCTGCCGCACCTGCACGAGCTGCAACCCGGCATGGTGGCAGCGCTGGGCTACAACGGCCGCGGCGTGGCCTTGTCGATCACCATGGGCGGCGTGCTGGCGCGATGGCTGAACGGCACTCCGGCAGCGGATCTCGGATTCCCGGTGAGCGGGTTGAAGCCCATCCGGCTGCACCGCTTCAGCCGCTGGGGCGTCAGCGCCATGATTCAATACTACCGGCTGCTGGATGCCTGGAGTGCGCGCGGCACACGCCGCGGCTGACTGGCTAGACGCCCATCTTCCCAAGCACATCCACGACCTGGCGCAGGATCTTCTCGGCGCCCTCGTGCCGGGCTGCGAAACGGGCTTCCAGGTCGCGGGCGCGATCGGCGAGGCTTTGAAGAGGCCCCGGCGCGGCGGCATCGTGCAGCGTTGAGTCGAATTCACGCAGCAGGGTGCGGGTGGCGGGATCCAGATCCGTGCTGCCCAGTTCCTCGCGCAACTGTTGCAGCAGATCCTGAATTTTTTCCTTGCTCATGCAATTCTCCGGCGGCGAGTACCGCCATCGATGATACTCCCCCGCCGCCGCGCATACGCACCGGGGAAGCGACGATGGCGGCGCGGCGGCGAAGCGATTATCCTGCTCGTCCGGCCGGAGTGCTGGCCGCCATTCCTGCACCTGGAGATACCCTTGGACTTGACGCTATCGCCGGCGGAGCGCGCCTATCGTGACGAAGTAAGAGCCTTTCTCGATGCGCACCTGCCCGAGGACATGCGCCGCCGCACGCTACGGGCACGCACCGAGGTGGACGACATCCGGCGCTGGCAGGGGATTCTCCACAAGCATGGGTGGGGCGCCATCCATTGGCCGGTGGAATTCGGCGGCAAGGCCGCCACCCCTCTGCAGCAATACCTCTTCGAACTCGAATGCGCCATGGCAGGCGCGCCCGTGCAGCTGGCCTTTGGACTGCGCATGCTGGGCCCGGTGCTGATGAAGTTCGGCAGCGCGGCTCATCAGCAACATTTTCTGCCGCGCATCCTGTCCGGCGAGCATTGGTGGTGCCAGGGCTATTCCGAACCGGGCGCCGGTTCGGACCTTGCCTCGCTCAAGACCAGCGCCGTGCTCGAGGGCGATCACTACCGCGTCAATGGCCAGAAGTGCTGGAACACGCTCGGACAGTTCGCCGACTGGATTTTCTGCCTGGTGCGCACGGATTCCGCCGCGAAGCCGCAGCGGGGCATTTCGATGCTGCTCATCGACATGAAATCGCCGGGCATCAGCGTGCGCCCCACGGTGCTGCTCGATGGCACGCCCGAGGTCAACGAGGTGTGGTTCGAGGAGGTGCGCGTGCCGGTCGCCAACCGCGTAGGCGAGGAGAACATGGGCTGGACCTATGCCAAATACCTGCTCGGCCATGAGCGCACCAACATTGCCGGTGTGGGCGCCTCGAAAGTGGAATTGCTGCGCTTGAAGCGCGTCGCGGCGGCGCGCTCGCGCGGCGGCGTGCGCGTGATCGACGATCCTGAATTCCGCCGGCGCCTGGCGCGGGTGGAGATCGACCTGTTGGCGCTGGAGTACACCAACCTGCGCGTGCTGTCCGCGCCGGATGCAGCTTCTGCGGGCATCCAGGCCTCGATCCTGAAAGTTCGCGGCTCCGAGATCCGCCAGTCACTCTCGGAGCTCCTGGTGGAGTGCATGGGTGTGGATGCGTTGAAATTCGGTGCGCACGGCCCGGGCGCGCCGGCTCCTGCCCTGGCGCCGGACGAGGCCGGTCTCACCGCTGCGTATCTCAATTTGCGCAAGCTGAGCATCTTCGGCGGTTCGAACGAGATCCAGAAAAACATCATCGCGCAGACGCTCATCGGGCTGTAATCCATATGGACTTTTCATTTTCCGAAGAACAGCAATTGCTGCAGGACACCTTGCGGCGCTACGTGGCCGACCATTACGGCTTCGAGCGGCGCAAGCAGGTCATCGCCTCCGCCGACGGCTTCTCGCGCGAGGTGTGGAAGGATTTCGCCGGCCTCGGCTTGCTGGGTTTGAACGTGCCGGCGCAGGACGGCGGCCTGGGCGGTGGCGCGGTGGAGACCCTGCTGGTGGCGGGAGTCCTGGGAGAGGCATTGGCGCTCGAGCCCTTCCTGTCCAGCGCCGTCAGCGCCAGTCATGTGATCGCGACGCTCGCCAACCCCGCACAGCGCAGCTCGCTCCTGCCGGCATTGAGCGATGGCGATCGGCTGGCGGTGCTGGCGCATCCGCTGGCGCCGGCGTCCGCCGGGGATGCGCCGGTGCGTGCCACTGCGCACGGCGGCGGGTGGCGGCTGCAGGGCCGGATCGATGCGGTGTATCACGCGCCGGCGGCCGATGTGCTGCTGGTGCCCGCGGCCAGCACGCCGGGTTCCAACGCCTGTGATGCCATCTTCGTGATCGAGGCGGGCGCGCCAGGCTTGACCGTGGCGCCGTTCCGCAGCGTCGATGCGCAACTGGCCGGCGATGTGATCCTCGAGGGCGTGCAGGCCGACGCGGCTTCTCGCCTGGGCGGGGCGGGCGCCGCCGTGTCCCAGGCGCTGGCCGCCGGCGTCGATATCGCCGTCATGGCGCTTTGCGCCGAGACCCTCGGCGTACTGGACAAGGCCCTGGCCCTGACCGTCGACTACACCCGCACTCGCCAGCAGTTCGGCGGCCCGATCGGGCGCTTCCAGGTGTTGCAACATCGCATGGTGGACATGCTCATGCGCATCGAGATGGCGCGGTCCCTCGTGTACCTCGCCGCCTCGCGCTGCGATGGGGGCGAGCCGGGTGAGCGCGAATCCGCGGTGTCCGCCGCCAAGGTGCTGGTGGCCGAGGCCGCGCGCTTCGTCGGCCAGCAGGCCGTGCAATTGCATGGCGGCATGGGTGTGGCGGACGAATCCGCCATCAGCCATTACTTCAAGCGCCTGCTTGCCGCGGAAATCCGCTGCGGCTCGGCGCAGGCGCACCTGCAACGCTACGCAGCCTCGATGCAGGAGTGAGGTCGCGCGGGGCGCGGCGGCTTGGGCGGGTTGCATGGCAGGGCATACTGCCAGCGAAGCCGCCGCTCACTGCAGCGGCCGGTCGAGCAGCGCGCGCGTCACGCCATTGGTCCAGCCGAATCCATCCTGCAGGGGGTACTCGCCGCCGCCGCCGGGCCGTATGTCGACCACGTCGTACTTTTCCAGGAGCTTGCCGGTGCCGGCATAAACGCGCTCCACGCTCGACAGCCAGCGGCGCGCGATCTCATCGGCGGTCTGCCGCAGGCCGTAGCGGTCGAATCCCTCGATGGCCAGCCACTGATGCGGCGCCCAGCCGTTGGGCGCGTCCCATTGCTGGCCGGTGACCGTTGCAGTGGCGGCGAGTCCGCCTGGCCGCAGCAGCGTCGCGCGTACGTATGCATCCACGCGCCGCGCCTGCGACGAGGAGGCCAGTCCCACGAACAGCGGATAAACCGTGGCCGCGCTGGCGAAAGGCGTGCGCACCGCGTGCTGCAGGTCGTAGTCGGCGAATCTCCCGGCCGCGTCGTCCCATAGGTAATGGTTCACCGCGGCCTGGCGTCGAGCTGCGATATCCAGGTAATGCCGTTGACAGCTGCGATCATGGGCGGCGCCGCAGAGAGTTGCGATGTAGGATTCCATGCCATACAGGAGGCTGTTCAAATCCGCCGGCACGATGCGCGTCGTGCGGATGCTGGCGAGCGTCCGGCCATCACCCAGCCAGCGCGAACTGAAATCCCAGCCGCTCTCGGCCGCCGCGCGCAGATCGCGAAACACGATCCGCTGGTCGCCTCCCGACGATTTCGCCACGGCAACATCCTCGCGATACGCCTCGTCGCGCGGGGTGTCCTTGTCATCCCAATACCGGTTCAGCAGCGCACCGTCCGGCATGCGCACCACGCGAGCGAACGCGCTTCCGCGGCGCAAGTCCGCAGCCCCGCGCATCCAAAAGGCGTGCTCGCGGCGCAACGCCGGTAGATGGGTAAGCGCGCAGCGCATGTCCCCGCCGCATACCAGCGCCACCATGAAAGCGAAGAATGGCGGCTGCGAGCGCGACAGATAGTAGCTGCGGTTGCCGTTCGGTATGCGGCCATGGTCTTGCAGGAGGAATTCGAAATTCTTCAGCATGGCCGCGGCGGAGCCGCTCTCGCCATCGCGCACCAGGCCCAGCATGGTGAAGTACGAGTCCCAATAGTAGAACTCGCGGAAGCGGCCGCCGGGCACGACGTAGCGATGCGGCACGCTCAGCAGCGAATCGTAGCGGCGCGGGGCCGAGGGTTGGCGCGTCAGCAGCGGCCAGAGTTCCGCGATGTGTCGCCGCAGCGTGGCGCCTTGCGCAGGGTGCGCGCCCGGCAGCGGTTGCGGCAAATCGAAGTGCTGCGATAGGAATGCCTGCCATTGGCGAGCATCCTGCGGCTGCGCGCGGCGCCAGGCGTCGAGGATCGCCGGCGGCGCCTGCAGCGGGACGGCGTCCGCCAGCGTCTTGCTGTCAGCGAAGGCGCCCGAGGCCTGCGCAGCCGCGTACAGGCCATCGAAGATGTCGGCAGGCGAGGCAATCGATGATGATGGTGGCGGCGCGGCGGCCGCGCAGGCCATCCCGAGGAAGGCGGCGTAGGCAATCCAGGAGCGATGCGCGCGCACGGGTCGAACTCAAGGGTCGAACAAATCGATCCAGATGGGATCGGAGTAGGCCTTCCTGCCCTCGGCGTCTTCCACCACCAGCGCATACCACGCCGCCGCGTGGGCACCGTCCACCTGCAGCTCCGTGCGCCCGGCCTGTGGGCGTCCCGCGAAGGACTGCGTGTCCACGACCTTGCCGCCACCGATCCATTGCGCCGATTTCAGGCCGGTGAGCGATTGCAGATCGACGGCAAGCCGCGTGCTGTCCTTGCTGCGCAGGCGCACGCTTTCGCCGAATCCCGGCTGCGGGAACAGCAGGGGGCCGAAGCTCACGTAGCCATGCCCTTCGCGCATGGCCTGCGTGAAGCCCGCGGCGCTGAGCGGCCCGTCCAGGTGCGCGAATATCCGCACGCGTCCCGACACGCTCTTCCACACATCGTGCGTGTCGGTGCCGGCCGAGAGGAAAATCCGCTGACGGGCATTCCAATAGGACCAGAGCCGTTGCAATACCTTGTCATCGCCAGGCTCGCCGGCATTGATTTCGAGCAGGTCGAACCCCGGATTGAATCCGCCGGGGGCAGTACCGGCGGCGACGCTGGTCAGGTAGCCGTAGGGAATGAAAGGATGATTGACCTGTACCGCCAGTGCGCCCAGGCGCCGTGCTTCGCCCAGCACCTCGTCCACGCTCGCCGTGGCGGTGTCGATGCCGAGCGGCGCTCCGAGTTGCAGTGGAAAGGCGTTGAAATGTCCCCAGGAGGGCGAGATCTCCATGCCGGGCAGGAAGGGCATGCCGCGGTCAGCGGCAATACGCTGCAGAGGCTGATGGTTGACAGTGGAGTCGTGATCGCTCACGAACAGCAGGTCGAGTCCTGCCGCCAGCTGCGAGCGCGCCACATCGGCAGGCGGTGTCACCGCCTCTGCCTGGTCCGCATGGTGATGCAGGTCGGCGGCGTACCAGCCGCGCGCGCGCGGCTCGAATCGTGGCGTGAGCAGCACGCGCTGGGCCGTGAGCTTGCCCGGCGCCAACTCGACCTCGATCAGCCGGCTCGGCGTGGTGAACCCGCCGCCGCTCGATACCCGCAGGTCGTATCGCCCGGGCGCTAGCGGCACGCGCAACGTGCCGCGCGGCGCCAATTCGGTGAAGAACACCGAGCGGCCCAGGAACTGCACCAGGTTTTTCTGCCCGGACTCGATGACCACGCGCGCGTCCAGCGGCTGGCCGCCGCGCTCGCCGCCGCGCTCGCCGCCGCGCTCGCCGCCGCGCTCGCCGCCGCGCGAATCCCCGATGGTGAGTTGCAGTTGCGCCGGTGGCTGCAGGTCCTCGAAATCAAGGTGCGTGGCCGATCCGGCATCGATTCGCACATGCGCGCGCCGGGACTGCGAATGTCCGGCAGCGGCCGCGTATGCCTCGTAGTCGCCGGCCGGCAGGCGCACGCTGAACCGGCCTTCCTTGCCCAGCACCCAGCCGAAGGGGGATCCTTGCTTTTCGAACACCACCACCGGCGCTGCCAGCACGCCCCTGCCGGTCGCGCGCACGTTGCCCGTCACGCTGCCCGAGGCCAGTTGCTTGCGCTCGATTTCCGCGGCCATTACCGGCGCGAGGTCGCCACGATTGCCGATCTGCAATTGCGCGCGGAAGCTGGCGCTGGCGCCCGCTGCGAGCGAATGGCGGCGGAACAGGTCGTAGCCGCCCGAGCCCACGTGCTCGAGATAGCCGGCGTGCAGCGTGATGCTCCAATCCTCATCGTAGGCGCTGATCCGGTCGGAAAGGGCATTGGTTGCCGGACCTTGCTCCACGCCCGCAAGCCCCGGCACGCTGAAGAAGTAGCCCGAGTTCTGCCACAACGTCATGCCCGACAGCAGGTCAACGACCTGCGCATCGGACTCATTGGTCATCGTGGTGAGGATGTCGAGCGTGTCCGACTGGGCGGCGAGGGAGTACTCCGTGCGGATCCGCACCTTCCCCCAATCGCGTTCCGCCCGCACGCGCACGCGTTGCGGGGTCTCCTCCAGCACGGTCACGCGTTGATAGGTGTTGGGCCAGGCCGACCAGTCATTGGGAATGAAGTCGGCGAACACCACGCGGTCGCGGCCGATGCGGCCCGCGCTCACCGGCGCCGCATCGATGATCGCGCCTCGCGGCACGCCATACGGCATCGCCGATTCCACGGCGATCGCCACCGCCAGCTTTTCATTCACCAGCGTCAGATCGCGGGCAGCGAGTGCATTGCCGCGCGGGATGGGCGTGGGCCCCGTGAGCAGGCGCACCTGCGCGGGGGCGGCGGCCGCCAGCAGCAGGAGCAGCAGGAGGCCCGCCGGGCGCAGGCCGTGCGCGTCCCTCACCGCGGTTCCCGGCACGCGTACCTCACAGCGGCGGCTTGTCGCCGCTGAAGCTGATGGGCGTGGCGCCGCTGACCGGCCCGATGCTGGCCTTGTCGCTCACGTAGAGCTTGACCGGGCGCTCGAAGGTCAAGGCGCCCTGCACGGTGGCGCCCGGGCCGATCACGATGCGCGGTGGCGGATGTTCACCCTGCAACAGGATGCCCGCGGGCAACTTGTGCACCCGGATTCCGCCTTCCACGCGCGATTGGCCATTGACGAAGATGTCCCCGGTGACGGTGGCGAGTCCGCCCGCCACATGGGCATCGTTCAGGAACAGATTGCCGTTGACGGTCGACAGCGGGCCGCCTGCCTCCGCGCCCTTGTTCATGGTGATGGCGCCGTTCACCGAGGTGGCCTCGCCCTTGAGGCGCGCGTCCGTGTCCAGGGTGATGTTGCCGTTGACGGTCTTGGTGGACGCGCCGCTGGCGCCGGCGCCCATCCAGATATCGCCGTTGACCGTGTCGGCGCTGCCGAAAACGGCCTTGTCATCGATGCTGATGGCGCCGTTGACGGTGGCCGCATCGCCATTGGGTTGGGTTGCGGTGACGCGCACCGAACCGTTGACCCTCGTCAAGCCGTCTTCGCTGCCGAACTTGCTGCAGGCGGTGCAAACGAGGAGGACCGGAGCAAGAAGTAGAAGGGGGCGCATGGATGTCTCCTGCGGTGATGGGCTCAGCCTTTGCGGCTAATATAGCAGGCGCGCCGCGCGTGCGGCGCCGCCGGGCGGGAATACGCATGACTCTGCAGCAGCTCACCAATTTCGGATTGCCGGCCGTGTATACGGCGGCGATTGCGCTCGAGGCGGGCCTGGCCCGGCGCCGCGTGCTGCGCGCGCGCTATGAATGGCGCGATACGCTGGCCAATATCGCGATGGGCTGGGGAAATTTCCTGGTCGGATTGCTGATGTCCGGCGTGGTGTTGGCGGGCCTGGGGCTGGCCTACCGCTATCGCGCGTGGGATGTGTCCGCGACATCGCCGCTCGCCTGGCTCGCGATCTTCCTGCTCGATGACTTCGTGTACTACTGGTTTCACCGCCTCTCGCACGAACGCCGGTTCTGGTGGGCGGCGCACGTCAATCACCATTCCTCGCAGCTCTATAATTTTTCCACGGCGGTGCGCCAGAACTGGACCGGCCTGATGGCCGGCACCTGGCTGCCATGGGTGCTGCTGGCCTTGCTGGGATTCCCGCCGTGGATGATCCTCGCGCAACAGACGGTGAGCTTGTTCTACCAGTTCTGGATCCACACCCAGGCCGTGCAGCGGCTGCCGGCCTGGTTCGAAGCCGTGTTCAACACGCCCTCGCACCATCGTGTGCATCATGCGTCCAATCCGCGTTACCTCGATCGCAACTACGGCGGCATCCTCATCGTGTGGGACCGCTTGTTCGGCACCTTCGTGGCGGAGTCGGCGGATGAGCCGGTGCGCTTTGGCATCGTGAAGAACATCCACACCTACAACCCGCTGCGCATTGCGATGCACGAATGGCAGGCGATGGGCCGGGACCTGCTGGCGGCACGCAGCTTGCGCGAGGTCGCCGGCGTCACCTTCGGCGCACCCGGTTGGCGGGCGGACGGGGAGGGTGAGACCTCGCAGCGCATCCGGCAGCGCGCCATCGCAGTGCAGCGAAATCGCGAAATGTGAAGCGCCACTCACGGCCGGCGGGCAGAGGCGTTTAACTTCTTCCCGGTCATTCTGCCTGGAGCGTCACATGCGCAATATGAAATTCGGTTTGATGCTGGCCGCCATCGGCGCCAGCGCGCCCGCCATGGGCGGAGACATCGGCGTGGGATTGTCGGTGACCATCGACCAGCCGGGGTTATACGGACGCGTCGATATCGGCAACGTGCCGCCCCCGGTCCTCGTCTATCCGCGCCCGGTGGTGATCGTCCGTCCGGCGCCCACGGTGGTGGTGCAGGAGCCGCTGTACCTGCACGTTCCGCCCGGGCACGCGCGCCACTGGCGCCGGCATTGCCACGAATACGACGCGTGCGGACGCCCCGTCTATTTCGTGCAGGAGCGCTGGTACAACGATGTGTACGTGCCGGCGCGGCGCGAACGCGCACGTGATGCCGGGCGTGGCCACGCCGATGATCGTGGCCGCGGACACGGCGCGGAGCACGGGCATGGTGGGGATCACGGGCACGGACATGACCGCGACCGCGATTAGCGCCGGGGCGGATTTCAGGCGGGCTTGAGGGCGCGCGACACCGGGCACAGCAGGCGCATCTGCGTGCCTTTCGGCGCGCGCGGCTCGATCTGCACCGAGCCGCCGATGCGCTCGGCGCGATAGCGCATGCTGCGCAATCCCAGGCCAGTGGCCAGCCGGGCGGAGGGAGGAATGCCGCAGCCGTCATCGCCGACGGTGATCGCGAGGTTCGAACCGGCGGTGCGCGCATCGATGAACACGGCGCTCGCCTTCGCATGCCGCGCCACGTTGCCGACCGCCTCCTGCACGATGCGATAAATGTGATTGGCCACGTAGGGGTCGATGGCGGCATCCGGCCAGTCCTCGATGGTGAGGCTCGCCTTGAGGCGGTAGATGTCGCGCGCCTTGTCGCGCAGCGTCTGCAAGGCGCCGCTGATGCCGGCGCGCTCCACCGTCACCGGTGACATGCTCGCGGCGAGCAGGCGCGTGTCGTTGATGGACTTCGCCACCAGTTCACCGATCAGGTCCAGATCGGCGCCGAGGTCCTGCGGCGCGCTGCGCAGGCGCGCACGGATGCTCGACAGCAGCAGCGAAATGCCCGTCAGTTGCTGCCCCAACCCATCGTGCAGGTCGAATGCCAGGTGCTGTTGCTCGCGATTGGCTGCATCGAGCAGTTCCTTCTCCAGCGTGTTGCGCGTGGTGACGTCATGCAGCACCAACAGGGTGGCATTCTTCGAATCCATGCGCATCTCGGTGGCCACCGCCTCCACGAACACGGTGGAGCCATCGCTACTGCGCACGTGGGTGTTGAGCAATCCCTTGCGATGCTGCATCAGGTCATGCAGCGGGATGCCGGCCGGCTTGAACTCCGACAGGTGCCGGCCCGCGACGGATTCGTTCGCGCCGAGTTTCAGCATGCGCCGCGCCGCGGAGTTCGCATACAACAATTCTCCCTGGCGATGCGCGATCATGCCGTCGGGACAATTGTCGATGAGTTCGCGGTAACGCGCCTCGCTGGCCTGCAGCCGGCCCTGGTCGCGAAAGCGTTGGATGGCGATCGCGGCAAGTCCGCCGGCGACGCGGATGAGGTCCAGTTGCGCTGCATCGGGGGCGCAGGGCTCGCGATAATACATCGCGCAGGTGCCCAGCAATTCCTGCCGGTCGTTCAGCAGCGGCACCGACCAGCAAGCCGCCAGTCCGTTGGCGGACGCCAGCCGCCGGTAGCGCTTCCACAGCGGCGAGGTGCGGATGTCCTCGACGATGACGATCTCGCGCCGGGCCGCGGCGGTGCCGCACGAACCCACGCCCTCGCGGATGGGCAGGGGATTGATAGCGGTGCTGTAGGGCACCGGCAGGCTGGGAGCGGCGCCAAGGTGCAGCTGTGCGCCGCCATCATCGGCCAGCAGGATGCTGCACAACAGACTGGGTTCGAATCGTTCGACGAAACGCGCGATGGCATCGAGCAGCGCGTGGATGGAGTGTTGCGAGACCAGCAACTCCAGCAGCCGCGCCTGTTCGGTCAACACCGTCCGGCTGTCGGCGGCGGGCTGCGGTGGCTCTACGCGGGCAGTTTTGCTGGCCTTGCGAATCTTTGCACTCCCTTGCCGCAGGTTAACGAGGTGTTTCCATGAGCCGTGCTGCGACCGCGTCAAGCATGCCCCAATGGGCGCGCGTTTTCATCCACGCGCGTTGTGCGATGCAAAAGACACGGTTCCGCATCCTCACTGAGCGTCGGTCGTATCCTGCGCGGCCGCGGGCGCAACGCATTGGAAATTTCCCGGCTCGTCGCTGCTGCCCTGGCCATTCCAGCGGGCGAGCAATGGATGCGCGCACAGCGGCCGGCTTCCCGTCCCGTCGGCACGATGTGCAAGAACGGCTTGCGGCGCACGATGCTGCTCGACCCAGTCGGTGAGGCTCGCGCGGATGCCGCCGGCGGCCGGCGCATGCTCGAATTGGCCGAAATCGACGTAGCCGTCGCCGCCGGCGCAATGCGTCATGCCGGGTACCAGGTACAGGCGGGTGAAGTCATCGCGGCGGGCGGCGCCCATCTTCCGGCCTAGGGCCTCGAAATATCGGATCGATTCGCCCGCGGGAATCGCCGCGTCGGCCCAGCCGTGATACAGGATGAGCTTGCCGCCGCGCGCGGCGAACGCCGCGAGATCAGCATCGGCGGCGTCGAGCACCGGCCCGAGGCGCTGGGACAGCAACGCGGGATCGCGCGCGGCATCGAAATCCCGCAGCGTCCACTGCGGGTTTCGATGCAGCATGTCGCGATACACCCGCAGCGCGAAGTACACCTGCCAGGCGGGCTCTTCGCCGCGTCCGCTGATCCAATCCATCCAGGTATCGGTTTCGGTGCCGGGTTCGAAGTGAGGCGTGGATGGATCCGCGCGGCCATACAGCAGTTGCAGCGTTTGCTCTTGCGCCGGTACCAGGCAATCGCCGGTCGAGGTGCTGGACGTGCAAGCCAGCGATGCCGGATCGAACGCGCATTGGCGTGGATCGTTCACCACGCCGTCCGCGATGCCATCGCGCGCGTCGCAGGCTGCCAGCGTGGCGCGCCTCACCAGGCCGATCTGCGCCGCCCGCAGGCGTGCGGCCGGTTGCAGTTCCAGGCGTTGTTGCGACAGTGCCGCGCCGGTCAGCAGCCGGGTGAAAGCATAGGCGGGCGCACCGGCGATGATGCCTTCGAAATCGGCCGGATAGCGCTGCGCCTCCATCAGTGCCTGGCGGCCGCCGTTGGAGCAGGAGGCAAAATAGGCCTTGCGTTCGGGGCGCCCGTAGTAGGCGCGAATGAGCGCCTTGGCGGCTACCGCGGTGGCGTGAATGGCGCGATGGCCATAGTCGGCAACGCGGTCATCATCGTACGCCCAGCGCATGGGTTCGCTGTTGGGGCGGCCTTCATCGACATGTCCCGTATCCGTGGTGGAGCCGACGCTGCCGCGCGCGATGGCGCCGGCCAGTCCGTCGAGGTTGAGGCGTCCGGCAAAGCCACCGTTGCCGCTGGCTTCGTAGCGGCCGTTCCAACCCTGCTGTGGGAGCCAGACTTCGAAGGCCACCTCCGAATGAGGGCCCGGCCGGAGGATGCCGGCGATGCGGCAATGCGCCGGCGTCGCAAGCTTTTTCTCCGGCGCCGCGCGCAGCGGCATATCGCCGGCGGCGACGCTTTGCGCCACTTCGATGTTGCCGTGCTTCAGTTGCACGCCGCGCAGCCGCCCGCAGGCATCCGCCGGATCGGCCGCCAAGCATGTCCGCCATGCAGCCAGCAATGCCATGCATATGGTGGCTGAGAAGGCCCGGAATCGCGGGCGGCGGGTGCTCTGGCCGTGCATGCGTACCGATCATACGGGAGTACCCGCCTGCGGAATAAGGGCATTCGGCCTGCAGTCATCCGCCCTTGAGGAACCAGGTCGCAGTTTTGTCCGCCGAACGCGCGCCACGCACTGTAAAAAGCGTGACTGCGATGGGCGCGGCGGCCTTGTCAACCTGGCTATCCTGCCGGACGATCATGTGCAAATCAGCACACCACAGCTCCGCTTCCTCGCGCCCGGCAGGTTCCCCGGCCGTGCGCCTGGTGCTGGCGGTTTTGTGCTGCCTGCCCCTGCAGTTGCGCGCCGCCTGCCTGAGCGTGGCGGATGAAGGCATCCGCGCCCTGCAGGCCATGGCCCGTGCCGAGCCCACCAGGACGGTGCAGCTGGTCGACGGCATGCTGCAGGCGTCCAGGGGCCACGAGCTGGAAGATGCGCCCCGGGCCGCGGCGTTGTACTCGGTGCTGGCGGACGCCAAGGAAGCGCTGGAGCTCGACCGCGACGCGCGCGCCGCCGCAGCGGAGGGCCTGAAGTACGCCGTGCGCGCGGAAGAGGCGGTGCGCATCGACCTGCTGAATGCGCTGGCCGCGAACATCTACGACGTGCAGGGGCTGAAGGACGCCACCTCGATGATCGAGAATGCGCGTGCCGGCGCCGAGCGCGGCTCGCAGGCCGATGTGTGCCTGCAGATCACGCTCGGCAATCTGCACTACCGCCAGGACCGCGACGACCTGGCGACGCAGGAGTTGACCAATGCCTACCGCGTCAGCGCCAAGGCCGGCTGGTCGCAGCAGCGCGTGCTGGCGGCGGAGGGGCTGTCGCACGTGTTCCGCAACTCCGGTGAGTTCGAACAGGCGCTGTCCCTGAACCAGGAGGTCATCGATTGGTCTAAGTCGCACCGGCAGTTCCTCGAAGAGTCGGTTGCGCTGTACATGCGCGGCGAGATCCTGCTCGGCATGGGGCGCTCCGAAGCCTCGATCGCCCAGTATGAGGCGGCGCGGCGCATCAGTGATTCCCTGCGCGACGTGCAGGGCATGGCTTTCTCCGATCTTCGCACCTGCCAGGCGCGGATCGAGCTGCGCCAATGGAACGCGGCGCGCGGGCGCTGCCATGACGCGCTGCGGGTGTTCACGGCATCGCAGTCGCGCGACGTGCAGAAGGAGGCGCAGGCGGCGCTGGCGCGTATCGACCTGGCGCAGGGACACGCGGCGCGCGCCCTGCAGTCCTTGAACGAGGTGCTGAGCGATCATGGTGCCGATGTGCCGCCGCGGCGCGCGGCTGCGCTGTTCGAACTGCGGGCGCGCACCCTCGCCGCGCTGAACCGCTACCAGGAGGCGTTCGCCGACCTGGACGAATTCGCGCAGCGCAATGCGCGTGAAGCGGATACCGAGCGGATCAAGCAGAGCGCGGCGCTGCGCGCGCGCTTCGACATCGACCGTGAAGTGGAACGCAACCAGTCGTTGAAAAGCCAGCTGGCGCTGGAAAAGGAACGGGTGCAACGCCGCAACGACCAGCTGCGCTGGACGGTCGCCGCGATTCTCGCCGGCGTCTGCGTCATTGCGTTGCTGACGTACATCCTGCTGGCCGGCCAGCGTCACAAGCGGCAGCTGGTCGACCTGGCCAGCCACGACGGCCTCACCGGCCTTCCCAATCGCCGCCGCAGCGTCGAGGCTGCGACGGCGGCGCTGCAGCAGGCGGTGGCGGAACATCGCCCCCTCACCGTCGGGCTCATCGATCTGGATTATTTCAAGATGATCAACGACCGCCATGGCCACGCGGCGGGTGATGCGGTGCTGAAGGATTTCGCGCGCATCGGGCGCGAGTTGCTGCGCACCTCGGATTTCTTCGGCCGCTGGGGCGGCGAGGAATTCATCGTGGTGCTGCCTGACATGCCGTTGGATGTGGCGATGTTGAGCATCGAGCGGCTGCGCGCCGCGGCCCTGACCATCAAGCTGCCCGAGGGTCCGGAATCGATGCGTGTGAGCTTCAGCGCAGGCCTCGCCACCATCGACTCGGGCATCAAGACACTGGATGACGTCATCGCGCAGGCGGATGTCGCGCTGTATGAGGCCAAGAGCAACGGGCGCGATGTGGTGCGCATCTCCAGCGAGAGCTTCGAATCCGCATCCACGGGCGTGCGCCGTGCGCTGCGACGCTCGGGGCGCCCGGTGTCCGCCGCGGCGAAGGCCGGCGGCGCGCCCTGACGGCTGACGCGCCTCACTGCGCGCGGCAATACGCCAGCGCCGATTCCAGGTCCGGGAAATATCGATCCGACTGCGCGGCCGGCAGGATCTCCGCGCGTTGCAGCTTGCCCAGCACGCGTTCGGTGGCCTCGCAGATCAGCACCCGCACGCCGCGACGCGTGAGGTTCTGCATGGCGAGCTCCAGCGCCTGGATGCCGGTGATATCCATGAATGGCACGCGGCTCAAGCGGATGATGACGTAGCGCGGGTCGGTGTGGGTCTGCTGCAGCGCGCGCTCGAAATTCTCGACCGCGCCGAAGAACAGCGGCCCTTCCACCGCATACACCAGCACGCCCTTGGGCACCTGCCCGCCGCCGGGCTTGCCCAGTTCACCGTGCAATTGCTGTTCCGACTGCGCCACCACCTCCACCGAGGAGGACATGCGGCGCAGGAAGTGCAGCATGGATAGGATCACGCCGATGTTCACCGCCACCACGAGGTCGGTGAAGATGGTCAGCGTGAACGTGATCAACAGGATGATGACGTCGGCGCGCGGGGCGGTGCGGACCATGCGCGCGAAGCGCTTCACATCGCTCATGTTCCAGGCGACGAAGAACAGGATGGCGGCGAGCGAGCACAGCGGGATGCGTGCCGCCAGCGGCGCCGCGGCCAGCAGCACGAGCACCAGGGTCAGCGCGTGCACCACCCCCGCCAGCGGGCTGTTGGCGCCGTTGCGGAAGTTGGTGGCGGTGCGCGCGATTGCACCGGTGACGGCGATGCCGCCGAACAGCGGCGCCACCACGTTGGCGATGCCCTGGCCGATCAATTCCTGGTTGGAGTCGTGCTGCGTGCCGGCCATGCCGTCGGCGACCACCGCGGACAGCAGGGACTCGATTGCGCCCAGCATCGCGATGGTGAAGGCCGAGGGCAGCAGGATCATCATGCGATCGAAGCTGATGAGGGGGATCGACAGGCTTGGCAGGCTTTGGGGAATTCCGCCGAAGGCGCTGCCGACGGTGGCGACGCCGTCGAAGTGCCCGATGGCCTGGGCCGCGGTGGCTGCGACCATGGCCACCAGCGGTCCGGGCACGCGTTTGAGCAGCGGAAGCCGCGGCGCGAGGATGGTGAGGGCCAGGCTTCCGAGCGCGATCACGGTGGTGGCCACATGCAACTGCGGCAGCGACAGCAGCAGGTGCACGAGCTTGGCATAGAATTGCTCACCCGCGGGCTTGGGCAGCCCGAAGAAATCCCGCCACTGTCCCACCCAGATGATGACGCCGATGCCGGCCGTAAAGCCGACGATCACGGGGTCGGGTATGAAGCGGATCACCCCGCCGAACTTGGCCGCGCCCAGCAGGATCAGGATGACGCCGGCCATCAGGGTGGCGGCGAGCAATCCGTCCACGCCGTGCTTGGCGGTGATGCCCGCCAGGATGACGATAAACGCCCCGGTGGGTCCTGCGATCTGGATGCGGCTGCCGCCGAACAGCGAGACGATGAGGCCCGCAATGATGGCGCTGTAGATGCCCTGCTCGGGCTTGACGCCCGAGGCGATGGCAAAGGCCATGGCCAAGGGTAGGGCGACAATGCCGACGATGAGCCCTGCAATGAGGTTGGATGCCAGGAACTGGCGTTTGAACAGATTCGCCCTATGGGCTTCTAGAACCGCGATCATCGGGTCGCAACGATAGCATTCCGAGGGGCGGATAGGCACTCGGCCTTGGTCCAATTTGACAGCAAGAGACGGAGTGCGGGCCGTTTTGAACGTTGATAATTTGATGCGCTTCGTCATCATGGAAAGCAAGGTGAATGCATGAACGCCCTCGAACCCAGCCGCCGCGCGGCCTCGATCAGCGCCGATCCCCGCTGGGCCGCCGTGGTGGCCCGCGATCCGAAAGCGGATGAACGATTTTTTTATTCCGTGCGAACCACGGGCGTATTTTGCCGCCCGTCCTGCCCGTCGCGGCGGGCGCGTCCCGAGAATGTGCGCTTTCATGGCACGCGCGAGGAGGCAATCCAGGCCGGCTTTCGCCCCTGCAAGCGCTGCCGGCCCGATCAACGGCCGATGGACCGGCGGCAGGCACGCAGCATCCAGCGCGCCTGCCGCCTGATAGAAGCGGCCGGCCAGCCGTTGAAGCTTGCGCAGCTGGCCAAGCAGGTGAACCTGAGCGCGTATCATTTCCACCGGCTGTTCAAGCAGATGACCGGCCTGACTCCACGTGCATATGCGTTGGCGCAGCGCAGCCGGCGCGTGCGCAGCGGTTTGCAGCGCGACGCCACCGTGACCGACGCGATGCTCGATGCCGGTTACAACTCCAACGGGCGCTTCTACGAAGCGGCGCCCGGCATGCTCGGCATGACGCCGGGCCAGTTCCGCAAGGGCGGTGCCGATGTCGAGATCCGCTTCGCCGTGGGTGAATGCTCGCTGGGTTCGGTGCTGGTGGCCATGAGCACGCGCGGCGTGTGCGCCATCCTGCTGGGCGATGACGCCGAAGCGCTCGCGCGCGACCTGCAGGACCGATTTCCCCGTGCGCGCTTGATCGGCGGGGACCGCGGCTTCGAACGCACCGTGGCGCAGGTGGTGGGATTCATCGATGATCCCCGCGTTGGCCTGGACCTGCCGCTGGACGTGCGCGGCACCGCTTTCCAGCAGCGCGTGTGGCAGGCATTGCGGCGGATCCCCGCCGGCCGCACCTTGAGCTACGCGCAATTGGCGCGCCGCATCGGCTCGCCGGCGGCCGTGCGCGCCGTGGCGGGCGCCTGCGCGGCAAATGCGCTGGCGGTGGCGATTCCCTGCCACCGGGTGGTGCGCAGTGATGGGGCGCTGTCGGGTTACCGCTGGGGCGTGGAACGCAAGCGCTCGCTCCTGGCGCTGGAGGCGGGCGCTGCGAAGCCCACGGGTGCATGACCCCTGATCTGTTCGAAGCGCAGGCGCCCACCCTGCAGGAGTTCCTTCCCGGGGCTTTCCTGCTCAAGGGGTGGATGACCGAACCGGCCGATGTGCTGCTGGCGCAGGTGCAGTCGATCTACGATGCCTCGCCGCCGCGGCACATGACCACTCCCGGCGGTTTTCGCATGTCCGTCGCGATGAGCAATTGCGGGGAGCACGGCTGGGTGAGCGACCGGTCCGGTTACCGATACGATCGGCTGGATCCTGAATCGCGCCGGCCTTGGCCGGCCTTGCCGGTGTCGTGGCGCCAACTGGCGCGCGCCGCGGCGGGGCAATGCGGTTTCGCGGGTTTCGAACCCGATGCGTGCCTGGTGAACCGCTACGAGCCCGGAGCGCGCATGAGCCTGCACCAGGACCGCAACGAACGCGATTTTTCCCAACCCATCGTGTCCGTCTCGCTGGGTCTTCCCGCCACTTTCGTATTCGGCGGCGCACGCCGCGCGGACCGCGTCCTGCGGCTGCCGCTGCAGCATGGCGATGTGGTTGTGTGGGGAGGGCCTGCGCGCCTGCGCTTCCACGGCGTGCTGCCGCTGCCTGCCGGCCGGCACGCCGTGTTTGGTGCGCAACGCATCAACCTGACGTTTCGCCGGGTCCTTTGACCACGGCGCATCGCTAGAACGTGGTGCGCACGCCGGCCGAGAAACTGCGGCCGATGTTGCCGTAGCCGGCGGTGGTCTCGTACTGCTTGTCCAGGGTGTTCTCGACGCGCGCGTAGACACTCAACGACTTGGAAACCGGATACGTGGCGCGCAGGTCGAGCAGCGTGTAGGAGCTGAGCGTCACGCTGTTGGCCGCATCGTTGTAGGTGCGCCCGACGTATTGCGCCGACACCGACGTCGTCAACCCCACCGGCCAGCGGTAATCGACACCTGCATTGAACGTGTCGCGCGCACGCCGCGGCAATTCGCGTCCGTTGTTGAGGCTCCCCGGCGACTCGTTCTTCGCATCGGTGCGGGTGTAATTGAGCGACAGGCGGGCGCTCTCGCCGGCGCGCGCCACCGCGCTCAACTCCACGCCCTTGGCCGCGGTGCGTTGCAGGTTGTCGTAGAAGCCGAAGGGCTGCGCGGCGCAACGCGGATCGGCGGTGGCGAAACAGTCCACGAAGTCGATCATGTTGCGCGTGTTGCGGTGGAAGTACGTCGCGGTGACGTCGACGCGGCCGCCCGCGAATTTATGTTGCACGCCGGCGTCCCAGCCGCTGGCTTCCTCGGGCCGCAGCTGCAGGTTGCCGTATGGGCTGTACAGCTGATACAGGGTCGGCGCCTTGAAGCCGTCACCGAAGCTGGCCCGCAGGATGGTGTCGGGCGACACGCTGTAGGCCAGCGCGGCGCGCGGTGAGGTGTGTCCGCCGAAGGTGGCGTGGTCGTCGTGGCGCAGGCCGAGCGTGAGCGACAGCGCATTCACCGGAGTGGCCTGCAACTCACCGTACACGCTGTCGATGCGCGTGTCGGCCGCCAGCGGCACGGGATTCGGATCGAAGTCGGAGGGCGAGGCCGTGCGGAAGTTGGAGCGCTCGGATTCCAGGCCGAACACGGCCTGGTAGCGTTGCGAGAACTGCAGCGTGCTCTGCCATTCGGCGCGGCGATTGCGGCCCACGGCGTTGAAGGTTTCGCGCGCGGCGTAGTCCGGATTGAAGTCGCGCCGGTCGGTGTTGGTGTAGGAATAGCCAACGCGGTTCTTCCAGCGGCCCTCGAACCCCGCCACGTTGATGCCGGCGTAGGTCACCAGTTCCTCGACATTGCCGTAGTCGTTGGTGTCGCCGAAGTTATAGAGCGGCGGTGCGTAGCCGTCGAAGTCGAAGCGGCTTTTCGACCAGATCGAGCGCACCTCGGCGCTTACCGCATCGCTCAATCGATAGGTAGCCCGTGCGTTGAGGCCGAGGTTGCGGAAACCGTCCGCCTCGCGTCCGCCGAGAGCGCGGTCGAAGGCCGAAACGCCGCTGCTGCTCAGGTAATTGCCGCCGATGCGCCAGGAGAGATGCTCACCGCCGGCTTCGAGCCGGGCGCGTGCCATGCCGGTGCCGAGCTGGCCGCCCTCGGCGCTGAACGCGCCGGACAGGGGTCCGCGCGGCTCCGGCGTGACGATGTTGACCACGCCGCCGATGGCCTGGCTGCCCCACAACGTGGACTGCGGCCCGCGCAGCACCTCCACGCGCGCAAAGTCGTTGGTCATGAGATTCGCGAAGTCATACCCGCCGCCGGGCGAGGAGGGGTCGTTGAGCTTCACGCCATCGAACAACACCACGGTCTGGTCGGTTTCCGCGCCGCGGATGCGCAGGAAGGTGGTGCCGCCGAGGCCGCCGTTGCGGGTCACCGTCACGCCGGGGGTCGCCGCCAGCAGGTCGGACAGGGCGGTCTTCTGCGAGTCACGCACGTCATCGGCGCTCAGCAGCGTGACCGAATTGCCGATGCGCGACACGGGCTGCTCGTAGCGATTGGCGGTAACGACCACCGAGTCGAGCGAATCGTCATCGGCGGCGCAGGCGATGGACTGGAAAGCAAGCAAGGCGAAAGGAAGTGTGGACAGAACGCGCATGAGCTTAGAAACCCCATTGTCGAGACCGCAACCGCATGGGAAGGGTGCTTCGACAGCGCACGACCCATGTACCTGTCGCCGCTCGGGGGAACCCGCTCTATCAGCACACCCCGGCTGATCGATGGACGACGACGGCAAGCAGGTCTCCTGGCTTGCGGCTCACTCCCCTTTGCGTCGCCTTCCCGGACCTTCTGGGGTCCAGTGGCTGTTGACGCGGGGCACACCGCTCACAGTTGCGGGGGCAGCCCGGGCATCACACCCGGTTCCCTTTGAATCCCCACGAGGGGGAACTTGTCGCGCGGGCGCTAACTTGCATCAAAACCGGCGGGTCGTCAAATTCAGCCATCACCGGCAGCACGCGGAAAGGCGGGGCGCGGGCGCGGCTCGCGGGATGATCCGGCGGTGAATGTCGGCGTGCGAGGCCGTATATTGCGGGAACTTGTCCAAAACAGGTCAGCGCCTGCAGCACGCCGGCTCTGTGGAACATAAGGGGGATGGCGTTGACCACCGATGATTCCGGCACCCAGGTGCCGGTGCGGCGCATTCTGCTGGCGAGCCTGGCCGGGACCGGCATCGAGTTCTTCGACTTCTACATCTACGCCACGGCTGCGGTGTTGGTGTTTCCCCAGCTGTTCTTCCCCGCCGGCGATCCGGCCACCGCCACGCTGCAATCACTCGCCACGTTTGCACTGGCGTTTTTCGCGCGCCCGGTGGGTTCGGCGCTGTTCGGGCATTTCGGGGATCGCATCGGCCGCAAGGCAACGCTCGTCACCGCGCTGTTGACCATGGGCCTGTCCACGGTGCTGATCGGCGTGCTTCCCACGTACGCAAGCGTCGGCATCGCCGCGCCGCTGCTGCTGGCCCTGTGCCGGCTGGGGCAGGGAATCGGCCTGGGAGGCGAATGGGGCGGTGCGGTGCTGCTGGCGACGGAGAATGCGCCGCCCGGCCGCCAGGCCTGGTTCGGCTGCTTTCCGCAATTGGGCGCGCCGCTGGGTTTCTGGTGCAGCACGGGGGTGTTCCTGCTGCTCACGCAGTCGCTCGGCAATGACCAATTGATGGCCTGGGGATGGCGCATTCCGTTCCTGGCCAGCGCCGTGCTGGTGGCGCTCGGGCTGTACGTGCGCCTGCAGTTGGTGGAGACGCCCGCCTTCCGCCGCAGCCTCGAGCGCGGCGAGCGCGAACGCGTGCCCTTGCTCACGGTGTTGCGGCAGCACGGCGTCACGTTGTTGCTGGGGACGCTCGCCGCCACCACCACGTTCGCCGTGTTCTACCTGATGACGGTATTCACCTTGTTCTGGGCTACGGCGAAACTGGGGTATGAGCGGCAGGCGTTCCTCACCCTGCAGATGATCGGCGTCGCATGCTTCGCGCTGTGCATACCGCTGTCCGCGCTGGCTGCGGACCGCATCGGCGCGCGGCGCATGCTCATGCTCTCCAAGATCGGGGTGATCGCGTTTGGGTTCGCGTTCGCGCCGCTGTTCTCGCAAGGTTCGACACCGCAGGTGCTGCTGTTCCTGTGCCTGGGTTTGGCCTTCATGGGTCTCACCTATGGCCCGCTCGGCAGCTTCCTCGCCGGCATCTTTCCCACCGCGGTGCGCTACACCGGCACGTCGCTGGCCTTCAATCTGGCCGGCATCCTCGGGGCTTCGTTGGCGCCATCCATCGCCACCTGGCTCGCGGGACGGCATGGCATCGGCAGCGTCGGGCTGTACTTGTCCGGGGTAGGCCTCCTCAGCTTGCTCGCCCTGTGGGCACTGGGCCACCGGGCGGGCAGGACGCCTGCATCCTGATGCGCGTGGCGTACCATAGGTCCATCGATCTCACCACCACGGGGAGTTTCATGTCATGAGCAAGAATTCCGTCATCATCCGGCTGGGATTGATCTTGATGTTGCTGGCAGGCGCCGCCAACGCAAGCGACACCAGCGCCGCGCCGGCGCCCGCCGCCAAAGCCGCCGCGCCGGACCGCTTCGATGCCGCGGTCGCCAAGCCCGGCCGCAGTGCCGCCGACCTCAAGCGTGATGCCATCGATCATCCCGCCGAGGTGCTGCGCCTCACCGGCATCAAGCCGGGCATGCAGGTGGCGGACATCCTTGGCGGCGACGGCTATTACAGCGAGTTGCTCGGCAATGTGGTCGGGCCGAAAGGCCACGTGCTGCTGATCAACAATGCGGCCTTCGATCATTGGAGCGACCCGGATCTACAGAAACGGCTGGAGGGCGGGCGTTTGCACAACGTCGAGCACCGCACGGTCGACCTGAACCAGATGAATCTCAAGCCGCATTCTCTGGATGCGGTGCTGCTCATCAAGGTGTATCACGACCTGTATTGGACCGATCCGGAAGGGGTGTGGCCCAAGGTCGACGCGGGTGCCGTGCTCGACCAGATCGGCCGGGCGCTCAAGCGTGGCGGCGTGCTGCTGGTGGTGGATCATGCGGCGCAGGCCGGCCGCGGCAATGCGCAGGCCTCGGACCTGCATCGCATCGAGGAGCCGTTCGCGCTGGCGGACCTGGAGCGGCACGGATTCAAGTTGTCGGCCAGGAGCGACGTGCTGCGCCACCCCGAGGATGCCCGCGACCAGGTTTCCTACAAGCCGCCCATGCTGGGCAAAACCGACAAATTCGTGCTGGTTTTGCGCAAGATGGGCAATTGATCACGCCGCCAACTGGCAACACTTGCGCCGACGGGGGTTTGTGCTAGGGTCACTTCCCATGCAAGGAAATCGCGCGTGGATGTTGATGGCGGCGCTTGCGTTGAGCGCCTGTGGTGGCGGTGGCGGAGGAGGTTCGGGCACGCCTGCGCCATCGGGCTCCATCACCTTGGATAAGACGTCCATCGACGTCGCCGCCGAATCCTCCGGCACCGCCCCTTCCGGCACGGTCGACGTCACCATCAGCCTGAGCGGCGCGAGTTCCCCCAGCGTCACCGCCACCAGCACCTCGAGCGGCATCGCGTCGGTATCCGCCGTGGTGAACAGCGCCACCAAGGCCACCGTCACCATCACCTTCAAGTCGCCCGGTTCGCTCGCCGACGGTACCTACGATGACACGGTCACCATCAAGGCTTGCACGGATTCGGGCTGCGGCACGGCACTGAGCGGAAGTCCCGCCACCGTCGCCACGCACTACACGGTCAGCACGCCCGCCGGCACGTTCTCCACCGACACCTCCACGGTGAACATGTCGGTGCCCTCGGATGCTGCCACGCCCGTCAGCAATGTGGGCGTCTCGATCGCGCTGGCGGCGGCAGGTACGCCGACGGTCTCCGCCACCACCACCACCAACGGCGTGGCCTCGGTGGCCACCACGGTCAACAGCGCCACGAGTGCGACGCTCACCATCAACTACCAGCCGCCATCGGGTCTCGCCGCCGGCACCTACGACGATACCGTCACCTTGAATGTCTGCGCCGATGCCGGCTGCACGCGCCCGCTCGCCGGCAGCCCGGCCAGCATCGCCGTGCACTACACCATCACCGCCCCTCAAGGCGGGTCGCCGGGGTCGGTCAGCGCCGACACCCAGTCCATCACGGTCAGCGCCGCCAAAACCGACAGCGCACCCACCGGGCAGGTGCATCTCACCATCACGCTGGCAGCCGCCGGGACGCCCACCGTCAACCTCACCAACACGACGGCAGGCATCGCCTCGGTGACGCGCACGGTGAACGGAGCCTCCAGCGCCACCGTGAATATCGCTTTCAAGACGCCGGCCTCGCTGGCCGCCGGCACCTACGACGACACCGTCACGCTGACTGTGTGCGCGGACGTCGCCTGTACCCAGCCGCTCACCAACAGCCCTCTGGTGGTGAACACCCATTACGTCGTCACCGTGCCGGCGACGGTCACCGTGAGCGGCAAGATCACTTTCGACAGGGTGCCCAGTAACAGCAATGGCATCGGGCTCAACTACGCGGGCGTCACGCAGGCCGCGGCGCGCGGCGTGGTGGTCGAGGCGGTGAAACTGGCTGATCGCAGCACGTTGGACAGCACCACCACCGACGCCAGCGGCAACTACAGCCTGCAGGTTCCCTCGAACACGGTGGTGTTCATCCGCGCCAAGGCCGAATTGCTGAAGACCGGCACGCCCGCGTGGCATTTCCGCGTGCTGAACAATACCAATTCCAATGCGCTGTACGCGCTCGACGGCGCCAACTTCAACAGCGGCGCGGTCAATCTGCAGCGCAACCTGAATGCACCCTCGGGCTGGGGCGGGTCGAGCTACACGGCCACGCGTGCCTCGGCTCCCTTTGCCATCCTCGATGTGGCCTACAAGGCGGCGTCCCTCGTCACCGGTGCCAACGCCTCGGCCATCTTCCCGGACCTGGATTTCTTCTGGAGCGTGAACAACCGGGCGGTCTCGCCGTTCAATGCCGCCAACGGCGACATCGAGACCACGCTGTTCAATCCCGCCGACCCGGGCAATGGCACGCAGGACGCCATCTACGTGCTGGGCGATGCCGATGTCGACACCGACGAATTCGACGACAGCGTGATTGCGCACGAATGGGGTCATTATTTTCAGGATGCCTTCTCGCGCGATGACAGTTTAGGCGGCATTCATGCGCTGTCCGATCGTCTGGACATACGCGTAGCCTTCAGCGAGGGCTGGGGGGATGCGTTCTCCGGCATGGCCACGGGTAAGAACATCTACCAGGACGCGCAGGGCGGCTCGCAGAGCAGCGGCAGTTGCACGGGCCTCGAGAGCGACGCGCAGAACGGCAACTGCGGCGTGGCTTCCAATCCGGGCTGGTACAACGAGGTCTCGATCCTGCGGGTGCTGTGGGATTTCTACGATTCGGTGAACGATGGCCCCGATAACGTCAGCCTCGGCTTCGGACCCATCTACACCGTCATGTCCAACGAGATGAAAACCACCCGCGCAGTGACCAGCATCTATCCGTTCGCGGCGGCGTTGAAAGCGCGTAATCCCGCCTCGGCCGCCGGCATCACCGCCCTCCTGGCGGGACAGTCGATGGTGGTGAACGACGAGTGGGGCACGGGTGAGACGAACGACGCCGGCGATACGTCCATCCTGCCCATCTATGGGGCCGCGACGGTGCCGGGGACCGTGAACAATGTGTGCAGCGATTCGAATTTCGATCCGACCGGCGATGGCAACAAGATCGGTATCGGCAAGTTCCTGAAGTTCACGCTGGCGGCCGCCACCAACGTGACTTTCAAGGCCACCAAGACTTCCGGTGCGGGCGCCGACCCGGACATGGATCTGTACGGTGCCGGCTTCATCAACACCGGTGATTCCTCGGTTGCCAATACGGAAACGTTTACGGAGACCAATCTGCCGGCGGGCACCTATGTGCTGGAGGTGTACGAATACAAGAACACCACCACCACTCCGGCGGGCAAGACCTGTTTCAAGGTGGACTTCCAATGATCGACAAAGTTTCGGCATTCGCGGCAGCCGGTAAGAAGCGGCGCTTTCCCGTGGCGCTGGCGGCGTTGATGCTGGCGGGATGCGCGTCGGGACCCGACGCGGCACCATCCGCCATCCTTCGCGGCTCCGGTGGCAAGCCGGCGGCGCCCGTGGCCCTGCGCTTCGAGTTGCCTTCCAAGCTCGCGGCCGGGGTTCCCCTGACGGTGACTGTGCAGGTCATCAGCGCCGTGGACGCCGATGAACTGCAATTGCAGTGGCTGCCCAGCGCGGGTCTCGTACTCGGCGCCACGCCTAATCCCACCGTCATCACCTCACCGGTAAAAGGCCGGAGTTATCTACAGACGGTGAGTGTGACGGCCTCGGGCGATGGTGAGTATTTCCTGAACGTGCTCGCCACCTTGCGTTCGGGCGCGGCCTCGCAGACCCGTGCGCAAGGTGCGCGTTTGAATGTCGGCGCCGCCGTGGTCAAGGCAAAGCCCGCGTTGACCACGGATGCGCAGCAACAGCCGATCGAATCCATGCCGGCGCAGGAATCGGTGCCGCGGTAGCGCACCTCTGCCGCGCCGCTAGTGCGCGGCGGGCACCCGGTCCAATTCCTCGATGCTGGCTGTCGAGGGCAGTTCGTTGCTCCTGCTGCGGGCAAAATCCTCGTTCCCCGCCATCACGCGCAGCAGGTTCGCGCCGAGCAGCGCGCGCAGATCCGCATCCGGCCAACCGCGGCGCATCAGTTCCTTGAGCAACAAGGGAAATCCATCCACGCCGGTCATGCCGCCGGGCAGGTCTTCCACCCCGTCCATGTCCGAACCGAGGCCCACATGCTCGATGCCCGCGATCTTGCGGATGTGATCGACGTGATCGGCCAGTTCCGCGAGTGACACAGCCGGCATGGGATGTGCGGCCTCCCATTGTTTCAGCGCCGCCGCCGCGCGCTCCGGTTGCCCGATGTAGATGCCATCGTAGGGAGGGCTGGAATAGCGGGTTTGCTCGGCCGCGCGATCCGCCAGCCAATGTCCGCGCGCTTCGGATACGTAACCCGGGTAGAAGTTCACCATCACCACGCCGCCGTTAGCGGCCACGCGCTTCAATACCGCATCGCTGACATTGCGGGGGTGATCGCTGAGGGCCCGGGCGGACGAATGCGAGAAGATCACCGGCGCCTGCGCGACGTCGAGCACGTCGTTCATGGTCTTCTCGGACACATGGCTGATATCCACGAGCATCCCCATGCGGTTCATCTCGCGTACCACCGCCTTGCCGAAGGGCGTGAGCCCATTGTGCGCGGGATTGTCCGTGGCCGAATCCGCCCAGCGGGTATTGGTGGTGTGCGTAAGCGTCATGTAGCGCGCGCCGAGGGCATACATCTGGCGCAGCACGCTCATGGAATCGTTGATCTGGTGGCCGCCTTCGATGCCGATCAGCGAGGCGATGCGGCCCTGGCGGTGGATCCTGCGGATGTCGGCGCTGCTCACGGCGATCTCCAGGTTGGCCGGGTAGCGGGCGGCGAGGCTTTTGACCAGGTCGATCTGCTCGATGGTGGTCTGTACCGCCGGTGCGCCCTGGATGCTGACCGGAATCCACACCGACCAGAACTGCCCACCGACCTTGCCGGCCTTCAGGCGCGGCAGGTCGGTTTGCAGGGGCTTGGCCAGCCGGGCGGTACCGGCGGCAAGATCGACCTTCAAGCTGTCCGCGCCGTAGTTCTCGCGCAGCGCCCATGGCAGGTCGTTGTGACCGTCGATGAGCGGGGTCTGGCGGACCAGGCGATCGAGGCGGGCGTCCAGGTCGTCACCGGCGGGGGCCGCGAGGGCGGGGAGCGCGGCCAGCAGCAGCAGCATCAGGGAAAACAGGCGCGACGGCATGGCGAATCCTTTAGGTTTGAAATGGTTGGCGGTACGGGTAGAATATCGCAGACGTGGGCAGCCTGCCGCACCTCCCGCTCGTGATGACACGCGATGGCGGCGGGTTTAGCATCAGGCGCACCAACACCTTCGGAGAATCGAGCATGGCCAGCAGCGCATTGGAAGTCTTGATGCAGGCATTGGGCAGCGGATTGGTGCGGGTGGTCGATCTCACCCAGCCTTTGCAGCCATCCACTCCCATCCTGAAGCTCCCGCCCGTCTTCGCCGTCTCCAATCCCTTCACCATGCAGGAGATCTCGCGCTACGACGAACGCGGTCCCGCCTGGTACTGGAACAACATCGCCTGCGGCGAGCACACCGGCACGCATTTCGATGCGCCCATCCACTGGGTGACGGGCAAGGACTACCCCAACAACGCCACGCACAACATCCCCGTGGAGCGGTTCATCGGTCCGGCCTGCGTCATCGACGTGGCCAAGGAAGCCGCGGCCAATGCGGACTTCCTGCTCGACAAGGACGGCGTGCTGTCCTGGGAAAAGCGCCACGGCCGCATCCCGGCGAAGTCCTGGGTGCTGGTGCGCACGGATTGGAGCCGCCGGCCCAGCGCCGAGGCTTATCTCAACATGCAGGAAGACGGTGCGCACACGCCCGGCTTCCACAAGTCGGCGGTGGAGTTCCTTGCCAAGGAGCGCGATGTGCTCGGCGTGGGCGTGGAGACGGTGGGCACCGATGCCGGCCAGGCGCCGGGATTCGATCCCATGTTCCCCTGCCATACGCTCATGCACGGCAGCAACAAGTTCGGCCTCGCGAGCTTGACGAATCTGGACCAGCTGCCGCCCACGGGCGCGGTGGTGATCGCGCCGCCGTTGAAGATCGTGAATGGCTCGGGAAGCCCCTTGCGCGTGCTGGCGCTGGTGCCGGCGTAGCGCGGCACTTGCGCCGCGCGCGGCAATCAGGCGCTGAAGTCGAGATTGGCGAAGGCGCGCTTGAGCAGCGTGTTCAGTGTTTCGATTTCGCGGGCGGAGAAGTCGTGGAATGCCAGCCGGTAGATGCGGCTGGCGCAGTCACGGACGCGCTCCACGGCGGCGTGTCCCTTGCGCGTCAGCGTGACATCGGTCTTGCGGCCATCGGTCTTGCGGCTTGCGAGGGTGACCAGGCCCTGCTTTTCCAGGCGCTGCACCACGCGTGTCACGGTGGAGAGCTGGATGACGGCGCGCTCGGCGATCTCGGACACGCTGGAAGGGTTTTGTTCGCGCAGGATCATCAGCGCGCGCCAGCGCGGGATGTCCATGCCGACGGATTTCAGGATGCGCTGCATGTCGAGCGCGTAGCGGCCGCTGGTGCGGGCGATCAGATAGAACGGCGAGTCGTCGAGCCGGAAGCGGTCGAAGGCGGGATCCGCCAGGCGCTTGGCATCCACGAGGCGGCGCGATCTGGCTGCGCGGGGCTTGGAAGTCATGGCGCGGATACTGACATTTTTTGCGGCGCGCGCATAGCGCTGCGGCGGGGCGATTACTTGACTTTTCACGTGAATACAATAGGGTGGTCGCGGACATCGCGCGCCGTGCGCGGGGCGGAGGTTTGCAGCCATGGCTGAGCGTTCATTTGCAAAAGAAGTGGAATCGCTGCGCCTGGGGCATGGCGAGGTATTCGAAGGCGAGGGCATCCTCGCCGTCACCAAGGCGCTGCTGCAGTCCGGCGTCGGCTACGTCGGCGGCTACCAGGGCGCACCCGTTTCGCACCTGATGGACGTGCTGGCCGACGCCAACGACATCCTGGCCGAGCTCGGCGTGCGCTTCGAGTCCTCCGCCAGCGAGGCCACCGCGGCCGCCATGCTCGCCGCATCGGTGAACTACCCGATCCGCGGCGCCGTCACCTGGAAATCCACCGTCGGCACCAACGTGGCCTCGGACGCTTTGTCGAACCTCGCCTCCGCCGGCGTGGTCGGCGGCGCACTGATCGTGCTGGGCGAGGATTATGGCGAAGGCGCCAGCATCATGCAGGAGCGCACCCACGCCTTCGCCATGAAGTCGCAGATGTGGCTGCTGGACCCGCGGCCGAACCTGCCGAGCATCGTGCAGGCGGTCGAGGATGGCTTCGAGTTGTCGGAGGCGAGCAGCACGCCGGTCATGCTGATGATGCGCATCCGCGCCTGCCACGTGGTGGGGCGCTTCAAGACGCGCGACAACCGCCGCCCGCCCTTCACGCTGCAGCAGGCCATGGACCATCCGGTGCGCACCTTCGATCGCATCATCCTGCCGCCCTCGACCTATGCGCAGGAGCGCGCCAAGATCGAGCAGCGCTGGCCGGCGGCGGAAAAATTCATCCGTGAGCGCGGCATGAACGATTTCCTGTCCGAAAAGCGCCAGGACGTTGGCATCGTGCTGCAGGGTGGCCTGTACAACACGGTGCTGCGCGCGCTGGAGCGGCTCGGCCTGGCCGACGTTTTCGGCGAGTCGCAGATCCCGCTGTACGTGTTGAACGTGACCTATCCGCTGGTCGGCGACGAGTTCGTGCGGTTCGCCACCGGCAAGCGCGCCATCTTGATCGTGGAGGAAGGCCAGCCGGAGTTCATCGAACAGGCCGCCAGCCTGTTCCTGCGCAAGGCCGACCTGCAGACGCGCATCCTCGGCAAGGGTCCATTGCCCATGGCGGGTGAATACACCGGCGCCGTGGTGCTGGAAGGCCTGCGCAAATTCCTGGGCGAATTCGGCATGCTGCCCGAACAGGCGAAGCCGCTGTTGCCGATGCCGCAACCCGGCGCACCGCCCGTCGCCAACGTGCCCATGCGCCCCTCCGGCCTGTGCACCGGCTGCCCGGAGCGGCCATTGTTCGCCTCGATGAAGCTGCTCGCGCGCGAGCTCGGGCCGATGCAGGTCAGCGCCGACATCGGTTGCCATTCCTTTGCAACGCTCCCGCCGTTCGACATCGGCGGCAGCATCATGGGCTACGGCCTGGGCGCCGCCAGCGGCGCCTCCTTCAACATTCCCAACCGCCGCCGCGCGCTGTCGATGATGGGAGATGGCGGTTTCTGGCACAACGGTCTGACCAGCGGCATCGGCAACGCCGTGTACAACCGGCATGACGGCGTGACCATCATCGTCGACAACGGCTACTCCGCCGCCACCGGCGGACAGTACATTCCCTCATCCAGCGCCACCATCAAGGGCCGGCGCGCGCAGAACCGCATCGAGACCGCGGTGCGCGGCGTGGGCGTGGAGTGGGTGCGCACCATCCGCACCTACGACATGAAGCAGGCGATGACGGTGATCAGGGAAGCGCTGCAGTCCGGCTTCATGGGTCCGAAGATCATCATTGCCGAGGGCGAGTGCCAGCTGAACCGCCAGCGCCGCATTGCTCCGCTGCTGAAGAAGATGATGGGCGAGGGCAAGCGCGTGGTGCGCCAGCGCTTCGGCATCGATGCGGAAGTGTGCACCGGGGATCATTCCTGCGTGCGCCTGTCGGGTTGCCCTTCGCTCACCATCAAGTCGCATCCGGATCCGTTGCGCCGCGATCCCATCGCGCACGTGGACAACAGTTGCGTGGGTTGTGGTGTGTGCGGCGAGGTGGCGCATGCGGCCGTGCTGTGCCCGTCCTTCTACCGCGCGGACGTCATCGTCAACCCCAGCGCGTGGGACCGCATCGTGCATGCGTTTCGCGCCGTGGTGGTGCGCGTGTTCAGCGGCAAGCCTGCGCCGACGGGAGCGCTGAGTTGAGCGCGCCGTCCCGGCCCATCACCTTCAGCATCGCGGCTCTGGGTGGGCAGGGTGGCGGTGTCATCACCGACTGGCTGGTGCTCGCCGCCCGCAGCGCCGGCTACCTCGCGCAGGCCACGTCCGTTCCCGGCGTCGCGCAGCGCACCGGCGCCACCATTTATTACCTGGAGTTCTTTCCGCGCTCGGCCCTGCGTGCCGATGGCCGTGAACCGGTGATGGCGCTGATGCCGAGCCCGGGCGATGTGGATGTGGTCGTGGCGTCGGAATTGCTGGAGGCGGGGCGCGCCATCAACCGCGGGCTCGTCACGCCGAACCGCACTACGCTGATCGCCTCCATGCACCGCGATTACACCATCAGCGAAAAATCTTCGCTGGGTGATGGCCGTGCGGACAGCGGCGAGCTCAAGCGTGCCGCCGCCAAGGCCGCGGCGCGCTTCGTGGCCTTCGACATGGCGGCGGTGGCCGAGAAGAGCCGCGGGCACATCAGTGCGGTGATCTTCGGCGCCATCTCGGGGAGCGGCGTGCTGCCGTGGTCCACGGAACATTTCGAGGCGGCCATCCGCGAGTCGGGCGTCGGCGTGGGTCCCAGCCTCGTGGCTTTCGAGGCGGGCCGTGAGGCGGCGATGGCGGCCGCAGGCAGCGCACAGGCGGGCGCGGCAGATGCCTCACAGCCGCCGCAACTCGAGGGTCCCGCGCCCGCGGCGCTGCTGGCGTCCATACCGACGGCCTTGCGCGCGCGCCTGCAGAGCGACTTCCCGCCAGCCATGCAGCTGCTGCTGGCGCGCTGCGTGCTGCGCCTGGTCGACTACCAGGATGAGCGCTACGCCGGGCTGTACCTGCAACGCGTGTCGGACATATTGGCGCTGGAGCCGGCGCCGCGCGCTGCGGCGCGGCTTGCCGCCGTCACCGCCCGCTCGCTGGCGCTGTGGATGAGCTTCGAGGACGTGTTGCGCGTGGCTCAATTGAAGACGCGTCCCGGACGCCAGGAACAGGTGCGGCGTGAGGTGCGCGCGGCGCCCGGCGAGATCGTCGTGGTCAACGAATTCGTCAAACCGCGCGTGGAAGAGATCTGCGCAACGCTGCCTGCCGGCCTCGGCCGGCGGATGCAGCAGTCGGCGCGCGCGCAGGGATTGTTGGCGCGCTTCACCGCCGGCCGGCAGATATCCACCTCCAAGGTCGGCGGCTTCCTGCTGCTGCGGAGCCTGTCGGTATTCCGGCGCTTGCGCCGGGGCACGCTGCGCTACGTGACCGAGAACGCCCGCATCGAACAGTGGCTGGAGCAGATCAAGACATTGGCGGCCACCGACTACGAGCTGGCGGTGGAGATTGCCGAATGCCAGAACCTGGTGAAAGGCTACGGCAGCACGCACGAGCGGGGCTGGCGCTCCTTCGGGGAGATCTGCTCGCTGGCCAATGCGCTGGCGGGAACCGGCCGGGGCGCGGCGCAAGTGCGTGCCCTGCGCGCGGCGGCGCTGGCGGATGAGAGCGGCGAACAATTGGGGCGCCGCATCGCGGAATTGAAACTGGCGGGACCTGCATGAAGAAAATCGTTTGCATGGGCGGCGGCCCTGCCGGGCTGTATTCGGCCATCCTGTTCAAGAAGGCATTGCCCGCTGCGCAGGTGGAGGTGTTCGAGCGCAACCAGCCCGACGATACCTTCGGCTGGGGCGTGGTGTTCTCCGACAAGACCATGGGCAATTTCGAGCAGGCGGACCCCCCCTCGCATGCGCGCATCGTCGAGGAGTTCTATCACTGGGACGACATCGACGTGCACTTCAAGGGCCGCATGGTCCGCACCGGCGGTCATGGTTTTGCCGGCATCGCGCGCAAGAAGCTCCTGAACATCCTGCAGGAGCGTGCCGCCTCGCTCGGCGTGCAGCAGCATTTCCAGGTGGAACTGGATGAGGACGAGCAGTTCCGCGATGCGGACCTGGTGGTGGTGTCCGAGGGCGTGAACAGCAAGACGCGCACGCGCCACGCCGCCGTTTTCCAGCCTGACATCGACGTGCGCAAGTGCCGCTACATCTGGCTGGGCACGCGCCAGAAATTCCCGGCCTTCACCTTCGCCTTCGAGAAGACCGAGCACGGCTGGTTCCAGATTCACGCGTACCAATTCAGCAAGGACCTCTCGACCATGATCGTGGAGACGCGCGAGGAGACCTGGCTCGCGCATGGCCTGGACAAGGCCGACACGCAGCAATCCGTGGCCTTCTGCGAGAAGCTGTTCGCGCGCTATCTCGGCGGCGAGGCGTTGATGTCCAATGCGCGCCACCTGCGCGGCTCGGCCTGGCTGAACTTCAACCGCATCGTCTGCAGGCAATGGCACGACGGCAAGACGGTGCTGATCGGCGATGCCGCGCACACTGCGCATTTTTCCATCGGCTCGGGCACAAAGCTTGCGATGGAGGATGCCATCTCGGTGGTGCATCACGTGGCGAATGCCCGCGACGTGCCGGCGGGACTCGCCAGCTACCAGAGCGAGCGCAGCATCGAGGCGCTGAAGCTGCAGAACTCCGCGCGCAACCGCATGGAGTGGTTCGAGAACGTCGCGCGCTACGAACACCTGGACCCGCTGCAGTTCACCTACAGCCTGTTGTCCGGTTCGCAACGCATCGGCCACGCCAACCTCAAGTTGCGCGATCCGGGGTTCATCACCGGGATCGAGACCGAGCTCGCGCGCCGCAGCGAGGTGGCAAAGCCGCGGCCGCCGATGTTCCTGCCGTTCAAGTTGCGCGGCATGTCGCTGGAGAATCGCGTGGTGGTCTCGCCCATGGCGCAGTACCGCGCGGTGGATGGCGTGCCCGGCGACTGGCACCTGGTGCACTACGGCGGCCGTGCCGCTGGTGGCGCGGGCCTGCTGTTCACCGAGATGACCTGCACGTCTGCCGATGCACGCATCAGCCTCGGCTGTACCGGCCTGTGGAATGACCAGCAGGAGAAGGCGTGGAAGCGCATCGTGGATTTCGTGCACGCGGAATCCGCCGCGCGTTTCTGCCTGCAGCTGGGTCACGCGGGGCGCAAGGGCTCCACGCAACTGGGTTGGGAACGGGCGGATCATCCGCTGCCGCAGGGCAATTGGCCGCTGTTGTCGGCATCGCCCATTCCCTACCTGCCGGGCATCAGCCAGGCGCCGAAGGAAATGAGCAAGGCCGACATGCAACAGGTGCTGCAGGACTTCGTCGGCGCCGCGCGGCGCGGTGCGCAGGCCGGCTTCGACATGCTGGAGTTGCACATGGCGCACGGCTACCTGCTGGCCAGTTTCCTCTCGCCGCTCACCAACCGCCGCAGCGACGAGTTCGGCGGCAGTGTGCAGAACCGGCTGCGCTTTCCCCTGCAGGTTCTCGCGGCGGTGCGTGCCGCCTGGCCGGCGGACAAGCCGCTGAGCGTGCGGTTGTCGGCCTGCGATTGGGCCGAAGGCGGGCTGAACGAAGCCGATCTGCTCGATATTGCGCGCGCATTGACGGCCGCAGGGGCCGACATCCTCGACATCTCCACCGGACAGACGGTGCCGACCCAGCAGCCGGTGTACGGGCGCATGTACCAGACGCCATTTTCCGACCTGGTGCGCAACACGCTGCAGGTTCCCACCATCGCCGTGGGCAACATCTACGAAGCCGATCATGTGAATTCCATCATCGCCTCGGGGCGCGCGGACCTGTGCGCGCTGGCGCGGCCGCACCTCGCCAATCCGTCATGGACGCTGCAGGAGGCGGCGGCGCAGGGCTACACGGCGCAGCGCTTGCCCGCGCCGTACCTGTCCGCCAAGGGGCAGATGGAACGGAATGCCGAGCGCGCTGCAGCCGCGGTGGGGCCGGTATGAGCGAGAAGCAACTGGAAGGGCGCCATGCGCTGGTGACGGGGGCGGGTCGCGGCATCGGCACCAGCATCGCGCGCCGCTTGGCGCGTGCAGGCGCCAAGCTCACGCTGGTGGGCCGCACGGATTCCGCGCTGCAGGCGTTGGCGGAGGAATTGCGTGCCGCGGGAACGCAGGTGCAATGCGCGGCCGCCGACATCTCGCGGCGGGAGGCCGTGGATGCGGCGTTCGCCAGCGCGCGCGCCGGCTTCGGCCGCGTCGACATCCTCATCAACAACGCGGGCCAGGCGGCCAGCAGCCCGGTCACCAAGCGCGACGACCAGGTCTGGAATGACATGCTGGGCGTGAACCTGAGCGGCACCTATTACTGCCTGCAGGCGGCGCTGCCGGAGATGATCAAGGCCAACTACGGGCGCATCGTCAACGTGGCCAGCACCGCGGGCCTCACCGGTTACGCCTACGTGGCCGCCTACTGCGCGGCGAAGCACGGCGTGGTCGGATTGACGCGCGCCGTGGCGCGCGAGGTGGCCACGCGCAACATCACCATCAACGCCGTGTGCCCGGGCTACACCGACACGGACATCGTGCAGAGCGCGGCGCGCAAGATCGCCGCGGTGACCGGCCGCTCGCAGGATGATGCCGTGCAGGCCATGACCAAGACCAACCCGCAGGGACGGCTGGTGCAGCCGGATGAGGTCGCGCACACCGTCGCGTGGCTGTGCCTGCCGGGCACCGAATCGATCACGGGCCAGAGCATCGTCGTGGCGGGTGGAGAATTGATGTGAATGAAATGGATGTGGGCAAGCTGGCGCTGGCGGACTACCAAGCCAGGCATTTTCTGTGGGAGGTGCGCGACCGTACCGCCTGGATCACGCTCAACCGGCCCGAGCGCAAGAATCCGCTGACCTTCGACAGCTACGCCGAGCTGCGCGACCTGTTCCGCCGCCTGGCCTACGCCACCGACGTGAAGGTGGTGGTGCTGCGCGGCTCGGGCGGAAATTTCTGCTCCGGCGGAGACGTGCACGAGATCATCGGGCCGTTGACGCGAATGAGCATGCCGGAGCTCCTGGATTTCACACGCATGACCGGCGATCTGGTGAGGGCGATCCGGTCCTGCCCGCAGCCGGTGATCGCCGCCGTCGAGGGCGTGTGCGCCGGTGCCGGCGCCATCCTCGCCATGTGCTCGGACATCCGCTTGTCGACGCCCGAATCAAAGACCGCCTTCCTGTTCACGCGCGTGGGGCTGGCGGGCTGCGACATGGGCGCCTGCGCCATCCTGCCGCGCATCATCGGCCACGGCCGCGCCACCGAGTGGCTGTTGTCGGGCCGCGGTGTGCCGGCGGAGGAAGCGCTGGGCTGCGGCTTTTACAGCCGCCTGGTGCCGGCGCCGCAGTTGCAGGAGGCCGCCGCCGAGCTGGCGCGGATGCTGGCCGAAGGCCCGACCTTCGCGCATGGCATCACCAAGACCATGCTCAACCAGGAATGGAACATGGGACTGGACCAGGCCATCGAGTCCGAGGCGCAGGCGCAGGCGCTGTGCATGAAGACCGAGGATTTCCGGCGTGCCTACGAGGCGTTCGCCGCCAAGCGGCGTCCGGAATTCGCAGGTAACTGACATGCGGCTCGCTTCACACACGGACTGGCCCTTCTTCGACGACGTACATCGCCAACTTGCCCATCAGATCGGCGCCTGGACCGCGTCAGAGCTCGGCGGACACCACCCGGAGGATTGCGATGCGGTGGATGCGCATTGCAAGGACCTGGTGCGCCGCCTCGGCGCCGCCGGCTTCACGCGCTACTGCGTGCGCGGGGATTTCGGCGGCGCGCTGGCGGAGTTCGATGCGCGCGCCATCGGCCTGATCCGCGAGACCCTCGCGTATCACGACGGCCTGGCCGACTTTGCCTTCGCCATGCAGGGCTTGGGAAGCGGCGCCATCACCCTGGCGGGAGGTGCGGAATTGCAGCGCCGCTACCTGCCGCGCGTGGCGCGCGGCGAGGCCATCGCGGCCTTCGCCCTGTCCGAGCCCGACGCCGGCTCGGATGTCGCTGCCATGCAGTTGCGGGCGCGGCGCGAGGGCGGCGGCTACCGGCTGGATGGCGAGAAGACCTGGATCTCCAACGGCGGTATCGCCGATTTCTACTGCGTGTTCGCGCGTACCGCGGACGGCGAGCGCCGTCCGAACGGCAGCGTCGGCGCACAGGGCATTTCCGCCTTCGTGGTGGATGCGGATGCGCCGGGGCTCACCGTTGCCTCGCGCATCGATCTCATCGCCCCGCACCCGATGGGCCGGCTGGCCTTCGATGGCTGCCGCGTCGCCGAAGGCCAGCGCATCGGCGATGAAGGGCAGGGGTTCAAGATCGCCATGCGCACGCTGGATGTGTTTCGCAGCACCGTGGCCGCGGCGGCCATCGGCTTTGCGCGGCGAGCGCTGGCCGAAGCCCTGCGCCAGGCGCGCGAGCGGCGCATGTTCGGCGGCACGCTCGCCGATTTCCAGCTCACGCAGGCGGCGCTGGCCGACATGGCGACCCAGATCGATGCGGCGGCGCTGCTCACCTATCGCGCGGCGTGGATGCGCGACCGCGGCGAGAGCGTGACGCGCGAGGCGGCGATGGCCAAGCTCACGGCCACCGAGTCGGCGCAATGGATCATCGATCGCGCCCTGCAGATGTTCGGCGGGCGTGGCGTGGTGCGCGGTGAGGTGCTCGAGCGCCTGTACCGCGAGATCCGCGCGCTGCGCATCTACGAGGGCGCGAGCGAAGTACAACAACTCATCATCGGACGCGATTTGCTCCAGGAAAAACGACCATGACTCATGAAGTGCTGCAACCGGCCGGCTGGCCACGACCCAAGGGCTATGCCAATGGCATGGCGGCGCGCGGGCGCACGGTGTTCATCGCCGGCCAGATCGGCTGGGATGCGCAAGGTAAGTTTCCGAGCGGCACGCTGGCCGGCCAGGTGCGCCAGTCGCTGGCGAACATCGTGGCGGTGCTGGAGTCGGCCGGCGGCCGGCCCACGGACCTCGTGCGCCTGACCTGGTTCGTGCTCAGCCGCGATGCCTATCATCGCGAATTGAAGGACATCGGCGCCGCGTACGTCGCCGTGCTGGGTAAGCACTTTCCCACCATGTCGGTGGTGCAGGTCAGTGGATTGATGGAAGCCGAAGCATTGGTCGAGATCGAGGCCACGGCGGTGATCGCCGATGAAGCCTCCGATGCCACCGTAAAGTTGCCCGCGCATGGCCACCTGGCGTCCGCCTGAGCGCATCAAGTTCGCGCCGCTGCGCGACCCCTGGCCCGACGCGCAGGCGGCGGCGGATTCGCTGCTGTTCTCGCAGGTTCCCGTCGGCCCGCTGACGCTGGCCTCGCGTACCTGGGTGCCTGCCATGGTGCCGTGGAGGGCTTCGGCGGACGGCGAGGTCACGCCGGCCGTCCTGCAATGGTATGAGCGTTTCGCACGCGGCCGGCCGGGCGCGTTGGTGGTGGAAGCCACCGGCGTGCGCGACATCGCCAGCGGTCCGCTGCTGCGCATCGGTGATGATCGCTACATCCCTGGCCTTGCCTCGCTGGTGGAGACGGTGCGCCGCGCCAGCGGCGGGCACACCAAGCTGTTTATTCAAATTATCGATTTCCTCACCGTGCGCCGCCGCCCGCCGCGGGAGAAATTCCTGCAACAGCACCTGCGCATCGATGCGCGGCTGAGAGACGCGCTGCAAATGGCGGGCGCGGACGAATCCGAGGTGCGCGCGCGGCTCAACGCGCTTGATGACGCCGCGCTGCAGGCCGTGCTCAGCCCGCGCGACTGGGAGTCCCTGCAGCAAGGATTCCGTGAGCGGGTGACGGACATGGAGACGGCCGCGGTGCGCGAGCTGCCGCACACGCTTCCCGGCACGTTTGCCGCCGCGGCCTTGCGCGCGGCCAATGCCGGTTTCGACGGCGTCGAATTGCATTACGCCCATGCCTACACCATGTCCTCGTTCTTGTCGGCGCTGAACACGCGCGCCGACGGCTACGGCGGTGCGCGCGAGTCGCGCGTGCGCCTGCCGCTGGAGGTGTATGCCGCGGTGCGCGCCGCGGTCGGCAACCGCATCGCGTTGGGATGCCGCATGTTGACCGAGGATTGCATCGAAGGCGGCAGCAGCGTCGAGGACGCGGCGTATTTCGCCACCCGCTTTGCCGCCGCCGGGATGGATTTCATTTCGTTGTCGCGCGGCGGCAAGTTCGAGGATGCCTCGCAGCCCAAGGTGGGCGAGGCCGTCTATCCTTACACGGGGCGCAGCGGCTACGAGTGCATGCCCTCGTACTACTCGGATGCGAAGGGCCCGTTCGGGCGCAATCGCGAGCCGGCGGCGCACATACGCGCCGCCATCCGCGCCGCCGGATTCACCACCCCCACGGTGCTGGCGGGCGGGGTGCATCATTTCAACCAGGCGGAAGGATCACTGCGTGCCGGGGAGGCCGACATCATTGGCCTCGCGCGCCAGGCGCTGGCCGATCCGGATTGGTTCGAAAAGGTGCGCACCGGGCGGGGCGCCTCGGTGCGGCTGTGCCTGTACACGAATTACTGCGAGGCGCTGGATCAGCGGCACCGCGAAGTCACTTGCGAGTTGTGGGACCGTGATGCGCTGGATGAGCCAGGCATCATGCGTTCAGCCGACGGCAAGCGGCGGCTGGTTCCACCCTAGGTTGGGCCATCGCCCTGTTTCGCCGCCGCCGACTGATTCCCTCAATCGAATCGGCGCGGCAGGCGCCCGGTGAGCCAGATGCCGGCGGCGGAGAGTACGCCGGGCACGGCGACGACCGCGAAGATCAGCGGAATCGGCCAGCCGCTGTGCAGCATCCAACCGCCTGCCAGCGGGCCCAGTACCGAGCCGATGCGCCCGATTCCGAGCACCGTTCCCACGCCGGTGGAACGCAGCTGCGTCGGGTACACGGAGCCGATCAACGCATAATTGCCGATCTGCGCACCGAGCACGCAAAAGCCCGTGACGAACAGCGCGCCCAGCAACAGCAGTCGCGAATCGTTTCCAACCCCCACCAGCACGATCGCCGCCGCCGCGGTCAGGCCGACGACGCTCATCACGCGAAAGGTACCGAAGCGGTCCATGAGCACCCCCCAGGAGAGAGCCCCCAGGGTGCCGCCGGTGTTGACGCAGGCGGAGGCCCACAGCGCCTCGGCGGGTGACATGCCCGCGGCGTGCATCAACGTGGGCGTCCAGTTGATGAAGAAATACAGCATGAACATGTTCATGCCCGTGCTCAGCGCCAGCAGCAGCGTGGTGGGGGTGCGTCCCGGCCCGAACACGTCCAGGGCGGAGGACTGGATGCGCGCGGCGGGCGCGGCCGGCGGATCCAGTGGCCGCGCGTGCGGCGAGATCCGCCGCAACAATTGATCGACGCGCGTCCTGTTGGCGGGATCCAGCAGCAGGTAGCGGATGGACTCCGGCAGCATCACGATGGCCAGCAATGCCACCAACGCGGGCACTGCGCCGCCGGCGTAGAACAGCGTGGGCCATCCCCAGATGGGAATGATCCAGCTGGCGAGCAGCCCGCCGAACAGCGACCCCAGCGGCAAGCCGCAAAACGCCACGGCGGTGATGGTGCCGCGCAGACGCTGCGGTGAGTACTCGTTCACCAGGGCAATGAGATTGGGCAGCACACCGCCGAGGCCGATGCCGGCGAGGAAGCGTAAAATTTTCAATTCCTGCAGTGACTGCGCGTGCCCGGTGAGCAGCGTGAGCAATCCGAACGCCAGCGTGCCGAAGATGATCAACCGGCGTCGCCCGAAGCGATCGGCCAATGGACCGAAGCTCAAGGCGCCGAGGATCATGCCGGCAGGCGCCGCCATGAACACGGGTCCCATCACCTCGGGCTTCAATCCCCATTCGCGGATCAGCGCGGGAGCCGCGACGCCCAGCAATTGGATGTCGAGGCCGTCGAGCAGGCCGATGGCGAGGCACACGCCGATCGCCTGCCACTGGAAGCGGCTCACGGGCGAGGCGTCGATGAAGGCGTCGATGTGGGCGTTCGTCATGTGATCCTAGGTAGCACGGATGCGCGCCAGCGTGTAGGCTTTGGTTTTAATCGAGTGGCAAGTCAGATCGAGCATGTTCTGTTTCACGCGGCGCGCCGGTCAGAAACTGCGCATTGGTGATGATATCGTGCTGTCGGTGCAGCGCATTCGCGGGGGCTCGGTGCGCCTGGGGTTCGATGTGCCCGCGGACATGGCGGTGGATCGCGAGGAAGTGGCCGAGGTCAAGAAGCGCGATCGCATTGCCGCCAACCTTAAGATCGTCGCGGAGCAGAGCGCAACGGCCGCAGCGGGCAATGCCAATCCCGTCGCCAGATCCAAGGCCAAGGCCAAGCCCAAGACCAAAGCGGCGCGCAAGAAGTCGGCTCGGTAGTCAACCAATCACCCCGCGTGCTCGCAGCGCGGCGAGGTCCGCAGGCGCGATGCCGGCTTCCGCATTCAAAACCTGCGCGGTGTGCTGGCCCAGCAAGGGCGGCGGCACGAGATACTCCAACTGCGTGCGCGAATACACGATGGGGTTGCGCACCTGCGGCAGCGACCCGGCCAGCGGGTGTGGCAGGTCCATCCGCATGCCGCGGTGCTTGACCTGCGGCTCCTCGAACACCGCCGCCAGGTCGTTGATGGGTCCGCAGGGCACATTGGCGCGCGTGAGCTGGGAAAGCCAGTGCGCGCGCGGTTGCTGCCGGCACCATTGTTTGATCTGCTCCAGCAGTTCGCGCCGGTTGGCGATGCGCGCGGCATTGGTGGCGTAGCGCGCATCCGTCGCAGCCTCCGCATGGCCGGCCACGCGGCAAAAGTCCGCGAATTGCCGGTCGTTGCCCACGGCCAGCATGAAGTCCCCATCGGCCGCGGGCACGGCTTGGTATGGCACGAGATTCGGGTGCGCCGTGCCCATGCGCCGCGGCGCGCGTCCGGTAAAAAGAAAATTCAGATTCTGATTGGCCAGCATGGCCACCTGCGTGTCCAGCAGCGCGAGGTCGATGTGCTGCCCGCGATGGGAACCCCGCCGCTCGTACAGGGCGGCGGTGATGGCGGCCACCGCGTACATGCCCGTCATCAGGTCCGCGACGGCCACGCCCGCCTTCTGCGGGTTGCCGCCCGGCTCGTCCTCGGGATTGCCGGTGAGGCTCATCAAGCCGCCCTTGCCCTGGATCATGGCATCGTAGCCGGGTTCGGCGGCCTCGGGCCCATCCTGGCCGTAGGCGGAGATCGAGCAGTAGATGAGCTGCGGATTTGATTTCTGCAGGCTCGGCCAATCCAGGCCGTACTTGGCAAGGCCACCTACCTTGAAGTTCTCGATGAACACATCGGCCGATTGCGCGAGCTTGCGGATCAATTCCTGCCCGTCCGGCTGCGCGATGTCGATCGCGATCGAATGCTTGCCGCGGTTGGCGCTGAGGTAGTACGCGGACTCGTTGCTGGCGCGGCCACAGCGGTCGTTGAGCCAGGGCGGTCCCCATTGGCGGGTGTCATCGCCGGCGCCGGGCTTCTCGATCTTCCACACCGTCGCGCCGAAATCGGCCAGGCATTGCGTGGCCCAGGGCCCCGCCAGAATGCGGCTCAAATCCAGGATCTTGATGCCAGCCAATGGTCCCATCGTTGCCCATCCCACTGTCAAATGATGCGCCGACATCATAGCCTGACCGTGCATGGTTCACAGATGTGAAAGGCCGCGGCGGCCTTACATGCCCGACGGCGCCGCGGACTGCCTGCCGCTGTCAACGCCTGGCCATCTCTCTCGTTGCTGATGACAAAGCCGCCCGTCCGCTTCACCGCCGGCGCGCAGCCCTCTTATCAGCCAATGGGAGTAGCCCGCATGTCGAGAATCACCGGTTCATTGTCCGCCAGCGCCTTGGCGCTGCTGCTCGCAGCCTGCGGAGGCGGTTCTTCCGTGCCCGTGCAGGCGCCGACACCACCGCAAGCCGTGCAGGTACCGCTGCTGCTCAGCGACGCCTCGAGCGAGGATTGGAGCCTGATCGGCGTGAAGGTGCTGAGCATCGACCTGCAGCCGCAGGATGGTGGCAGTCCCGTGCGCATCTTCAGCGCGGCGGATCCCGCGCCCATGATCAACCTGGCGCAGCTCGATCAGATCGGGGAATTGCTGGGGCAGGCGAGCGTGCCGCAGGGCACCTACACCGGCGCCACGCTCACCGTTGCCGCCAATCCCGGAGATGTGCTGCTCACCGTGGCGGCGGATCCACAGGCGGGCTTCGATGGCGTTCCCGGCAGCAGCATCCCGGCCGACCAGATCCAGATCCAGGGTGCTCGCGGCAGCGCGCCGGCGCTCAGCGTACCGGTGAAGATCGACTTCGATTCGCCATGGACGGCCGGTGGTTCGAATGCGGGTGCATTGGACCTGGAAGTGGACCTGGCGCATCCGGCCTTCATCGTCGGCCATCGTCCCACCGGCGGTGGCGCGACCGTCTGGGCCGTGCGCTTCGACGGCCCGGTGCGTCACCGTGCCGCGCGCGACCTGCGCCGGCTGGTGCTGCGTCACACCTATGGCCATGTGACCGCGGTGGCAGACGATGCGGCGTCGATCACCATCGAGAAGGAACTGCCGGCGCTGCCCGTGCAGACTCCGGAGACCTCGGTGTCGACGGCGCAGGTGTTGCGGATCCAGGCCGATGCCGCCAATGGCACGCTGTTCTACGATGTCGATGCGCACACGCGTGTGTTGGTGAGGGATTTCGCCGCGCAGGCGCAGAGTCTCCCCGGCCGGTTCGTGCGCGTTGCCGCGCGTTACCAGCAGGACGGCACGCTGGTGGCCACGCGCATCTGGAGTTCCAGCCAGTTCAATTCCGTGTGGCTGAGCCCGGAAGGTCACGTGTACCACGTGGATGCCGCGAACGCACGCATCCAGGTCGCCAACGAAACGGGAAGGCCGGTTACCCTGAAGGTCGATGCCGACACGCAGTTCTTCTTCCGCACGCCGGAGAACGCCGGAGCCGACGCCACGCCCATCGGCACGGGTCCCGCCTTCCTCGCCGCCGGCAACCTGGTGCGTGGATTCAAGGTTCACGCCAGCGTGGTCGATCCGCTCGCGGCGGAACTGGTGGCGCAATCGATCGATATCGAGACCGCCACTTACGATGGCAGGCTCACGGCGGCCGATGCGTCCGGATTCACCCAGACGCGTCATTTCCGTAACTCGCTCGACGATTACAGCCACGCCCTGACCTACCTCGGCGCCGACCAGCCCAACGGCATCGACGCGAATGGCAATGACATCAGCGGATTCAAGTGGTGGAACTTTGCGTATCCCACGCAGCTGCACACGGGTGCGACGGGCGTCGACGAGTTCGTCGCCATCGCCAACGGCAGCGCCGATGCAGGCGGCACGCTCGGCAGGCTCACACCCTGGAGCGCGAGCTTTGCGCGCTGGGATGCAACGAGCGGTGGTTGGGCCGCTGCCAACACCATCCTCATGCCCACGCGGCTGCCACTCGGAACGGTGGTGAATCCGTTCGCGGATGGCGCGTTCACGATGAACCTGCCCGGCGGAGCCGTGGCGCTGTCCGTCGCTGTGTCCACCACGCCCGGTTCCGCGACCCTTGCGTATCAGGTGGACCGCAGCGGCGGCGTCGTCAGCGTCAGTCCGCTGGATGTCAGCACTGCCGCTGGATTGGATGCCTTGAATGCCGGGTTGGTGAGTGGGGCGGTCGTCAAGGTGTATGGAGTGCCACAGGCTGATGGCGGCATCCGGGCCTACGCCTTGGCTTTCTACACCGGGGCTGTGTCGATGGAATGATTCGGCTCTTTTGAGATGAGGTTGGCGGTGGTGTTGGGGCGGCCACAACACCACCGCCGACGGCTAGTTGGGCTTGGACGTCGTGCCGCCAAGAGTCCGCGCTACCAGTGATTGGAATGCATTCAGCTCAAAGTCCGGTTGTTCGCGGCACGCATCGGCGATGGCGCGCGCCTCGCTGGCGCTGACGCCGACCACGCTGAACGCGGAGACGATTTCCCCGTCGGTCATCACGAAGCGCGCAGTCTGGGCGGGCCCGTCGTAGGCCACGCCGAGCCCGGCGCCCGAGTGCAGTGCAGTCGACACGGCGGCTGGATCGGCAAATGGGGCAAGGAGTTTGGCCAGGGCGGAAGCATCATCGAGGCGCGCGTTGGCGAGATAGATCTTGACCGGTTCGCTCATGTTCTCTCCGCAATCTTGTTCATGACGCTGAAGCCCTGAGCGCATGCGCCACTGCATCGATGGCCACTCGCGCAGCAGGGATCACGCGCCCCATGGTGATGAATCCATGAATCTGCCCCGGCACACGCCAGGCCGTGACCGGCACGCCGGCTTGCAGCAACTTCATCGCATACTGCTCGCCTTCATCTCGCAGCGGATCGAATTGAGCCGTCAATACATAGGCCGGTGGAAGTCCGGTAAAGTCCGCGGCATGCGCCGGTGACAGCCGCCAGTCGGTGAGGTCGGCGTAGCCGTCGAGATAGTGACGGTGGAACCATGCCTGGTTGGCGCGCGTCAGCAGGTAGCCCTCTGCGAAAGCGCGTTGTGATTCGCAGGCCATGGTGAAGTCCGTGGCGGGGTAGATCAGTATCTGCTGGGCAATGCGCGGTCCGCGCTCATCGCGCGCGCGCAAGGCCGTTACCGCCGCAAAATTGCCGCCGGCGCTGTCGCCGCCCACCGCGATGTGCGCGGGGTTTGCGCCGAGCGTGGCGGCGTGTTCCGCTACCCAGCACACCGCCGCGTAGGCATCGTTCAGGCCTTGCGGAAAGGGGTGCTCGGGCGCAAGGCGGTAGTCGACGGAGACCAACAGGAAGCCCGAGGCATTGGCCAGCGCGCGGCACAGCGAATCCACCGATTGCAGGTTTCCCAGCACCCAGCCTCCGCCGTGCAGGTAGACCAGCACCGGCAAGCGCCGTGGCGTCGAGGCGGGACGGTACAGGCGCAGGGGAATGGGGCCGTTGGGTCCTGGGATGTTGAAGTCGCGAACCTCCGCCACGTCCTCGGGATCCGGGGTGAGCAAGGGCCGGCCGGCATCGTAGAACTGGCGCGCGATCGGCGCGCTCAGCAGTTCGTAGGCGGGAATGGTGGAGTTGGCGATGCGCTTGAGCAGCGCCTGCGAGTCGGCATCCAGGGGCATGGTGTCATCCTGTCAAAGCTGCGGCTCAGCGGCGCATCAACGTGCTCTTGCCGAACAGCGAGGCCACGAGGTCGACGGCGACCTCGGCGGTGCGATTGCGCACATCCAGCGCCGGATTCAATTCCATGACATCCAGCGAGCGCATGCGCCCGGTATCGGCGATCATCTCCATGCACAACTGCGCTTCGCGATAGGACGGGCCGCCGGGAACCGTGGTGCCCACGCCCGGCGCGATGTCGGGATCGAGGAAGTCCACATCGAAACTCACGTGCAGGTGTGCATCCGCGGGCAGGGATTCGAGCGCCACTTCCAAGGTGCGCCGCATGCCCACCTCATCGATGTAGCGCATGTCGAACACTTCGAGCCCCGCCTCGTGCACGAAGCGCTTCTCGCCCTGGTCGACGCTGCGGATGCCGATCTCGCGGATCCAGGAGGATTGCAGCGCCGGCGCCGCGCCGCTCATGCGCGTCAGTTCCGCAGGCCCATGGCCGCACAGGCACGACACTGGCATGCCATGCAGGTTGCCGCTGGGTGTGAGCACGCTGGTGTTGAAATCCGCGTGCGCGTCCAGCCACAGCACGCGCAACGGCTGGCCGCGTTCGCGGCAATGGCGCGCCACCGCGCTGATGGAGCCGATGGCCAGCGCGTGATCGCCACCGAGCAGGATCGGCAACCGCTCCTCGCGCAATTCGGCATGGACCGCATCGTGTACGGCGGTAGACCACGCCAGCACCTGCGGCAAGTGACGATAGCCGCCCTCGGGCGCGGCCTCGGGGTTGGCCGGGCCGACCAGGTCACCGCGGTCGCGAACCTCGGCGCCCTGCGACTCGAGCGTCGCCCGGATGCGCGCGACGCGCAGTGCTTCGGGGCCCATGGATGCGCCGCGCATGCCCGCCCCGATGTCGGTGGGCGCGCCGATCAGCGATACGCGCTGGCGCATGGGTTTTCAGGACACCTTGCGCAGGCGCGCGCGTCCGCCGCCGCCGAGCGTGCCGCCGAACAAGTCCTTGGGGTCCTCCAGGGTGGGGACCAGGTCGATGTCGCGGCCGCCCTTGCGCTCCTCGAGCAGCGCGTGCAGGAAGCGCAGCGCCGAGTAATCCTCGAGCGCAAAGCCCACCGAGTCGAAGATCGTGATGTCGCTCGCGCTGCTACGGGCCGGCGCCTCGCCTGCGCACACGCGGGCGAACTCGGTCACCGGGAAGTCCGCCGGCATCTGCTGGATCTCGCCCTCGATGCGCGATTGCGGTTCGTATTCCACGAACACGCGTGCCTCGGGCATGCGCAGCACGTCGGCGTGCAGCTCGGTCTTGCCGGGGCAATCCCCGCCCACGGCATTGATGTGCACGCCCGGGCGCACCATTGGCGGGGTGAGGATCACGGCGTTGCGCTTGTCCGCGGTGACAGTGGTGATGATGTCGGCGCCGCGGCAGGCATCGGCCGAGGAAGCCGCCTTCACGATCTTCATGTCGGCGAGGTGTGGCATCGCGCGCAGGTTGCGCTCCAGCTTGGCGGTGGCGAGGGGGTCCACGTCGAACAGGCGGAGTTCGCGCACGCGGAGCAGGCGCTCGAAGGCAATGGCCTGGAACTCGCTCTGCGCGCCGTTGCCGATCAGCGCCATTACGCGCGCGTCGGGCCGCGCCAGCCACTTGGCGGCCAACGCCGACATGGCGGCGGTGCGCAAGGCGGTGGTGACGGTGAGCTCGGACAGCAGCAGGGGGTAGCCGGTGGCCACATCGGCGAGCACGCCGAATGCCGTGACCGTGAGCAGGCCTTCCGAGGTGTTCTTCGGGTGGCCGTTGACGTACTTGAAGGAGTACAGCTGTCCGTCGCTCGTGGGCATGAGCTCGATCACGCCCACGGGAGAATGGCTGGCCAAGCGGGCGGACTTCTCGAACTGGCTCCAGCGGCGGTAGTCCGCCTCGATCTCGGCGGCCAGGCGTTCGATGAATTCGCCTGCGCCGATGTCATTGATCATGCGCGCCACGTCGCTGACGCCGATGTAATGGACCATGTCAGTCTCCCGAAATCAAAGCCCATGATCCGGGGTTTGCGTGCTAACAAGAAGGCAGCAAAGTGCTAAAAATGTGATATAAATTGATCAAAATGTCACTATTAAATGTCATTATGATCGATATGGAGGTCCCATGGATGACATCGACCGGGAGCTGATCGCCCTGCTGCGCACCAATGCCCGTGCCACGGTGGCTTCCCTGGCAAAGTCGCTCAAGGTGGCGCGTGGCACGGTGCAGAACCGTATCGCCAAGCTGGAGCGTTCCGGCATCATTGCGGGCTACGGCGTGCGCCTGAAGCCGCACACCGACACGCATCGCGTCGCCGCCATGATGACCATCGAGGTGGAGGGAAATCACCTGGAGCGCGTGCTGCGAACCCTGCGGGGTGACCCCGAGGTCCACACCCTGCATACCACCAATGGGCGCTGGGACCTGATCGCCGAGATCAGCGCCGCCAGCCTCGAGTCGCTCGACCAGGTCATCAGCCGCATCCGTCGCATCGATGGCATCACGCGCACCGAGACCAGCCTGCTGCTCTCCACGCACAAGCTCTAGGCACCGGGCTGGCCGGGTCGCCATCTCTTTCGCCGGCGCAAAGGCGATATAATGCGCGCTCGCGCCATCGCGGCGCCGCGTGCGCCAAGTTCCAAGGGGGTCTTCATGTCTGCAATGCATTCGCTGCCGCGTGTCGCGGTGTTGACCGGATTCGTATTGGCCGGGTTCGCGGGCGCCGCCGGCGCCGACGTCACCATCGAGGAGAAGTCCTCGATCGAAGCCGCCATCTTCAAGGCGCATGGCAATTCCACCGAGAACTACGCCGGTGACAAGAAGCGCCATGACACCGAGCTGCATTGCGAAGGCATGATGTCCATGTTCTGCGGAAAGGCGGGCAGCGGCGAAATCGTCCGCCTCGACAAGAACATGACCTACGACCTCGAACCCGCCAAGAAGCGCTACCGCGAACATCCGCTGCCCACCGAGGCGGAGCGCAAAGAGATGCAGAAGCGCATGGCGGAGGCGTTGGAAAAGATGAAGCAGTGCGCCGCTCAGCAGCCGCAGCCCGCCGCCGTCGATACCTCCAAGTGCGAGATGTCGCCCGCCAAGGTCGACGTCAAGAACCTCGGGCCCGACGGCCAGATCCTCGGCCACGATGTGCGCCATACCGCCGTGACCCTCACTTCCAGTTGCACGGATCGTGAAACGCACGAAGTTTGCGACATGCAGTTCGGGTTCGATGTCTGGCAGACCGGCGACAAGGTGCCGGGACTTGAAGAGCGTGATGCCTTCATGAAGACGTACATGCAGAAGATGGGCTTGAGCGCCGAGGGCAACGCCGCGATGGCCAAGCAGGTCCAGCAGATGCTCGCGCCCTACGCCGAACAGATGAAGCAGTTGCAGGCCAAGTCGGCCGACCTCAAGGGTTTGTCGCTGCGCACGGCCTTCCATGTGTCCTACGGCGGCGCGCAATGCTCCAAGGCCAGGGATGCCGCCGCCGCCAATGCCGGCGCACCCACCGACGTGGGCTCCGCTGCCAAGGATGCCGCCGCGCAAGGCGCGGCGGAGGCCGCCGCCGCGCGCGTCGCCGACGGCAGCGTCGGCGGTACCGTGGCCTCGCGCACCCTGTCCTCGGTGGGTGGCAAGCTCCTGTCCGGATTGTTCTCCAAGAAAAAGAAGGCTGAGGCCGCCGATGCACCCGCGGAAAAGGCGGCGGCGCCGGTCGACCCCACCATGGTGACGATGCTGAAATTCTCGACCGAGACCACGGCGGTGACACCGGGTGCGGTGCCGGCCGAGCGCTTCGAAGTGCCGGCCGACTGGAAGAAGATCGAAGTCAAGCCGGGCAAGGAAGAGCCCTTCACCTGTCCGGGCAAGGGTAAGGGCGAGTGATCACACGCGCGCCGGCGGTTGGCCGCGCCGGCGTCTTGGCATGCCCCCGGGCATGATCTGGTACTTCGATTTCATCTCTCCATACGCCTACCTGCAGTTCAAGCGCCTGCAGGCCCTCGGCGTGATCGGCGAGTTCCAGATGACGCCGATCCTGTTTGCGGGCATCCTGAAATCGCTCGGGCAGCGTGGTCCCGCCGAGATTCCCGGCAAGCGCGAATTCACCTATCGCCAGGTGTGCTGGCTCGCGCGCCGCCAGCAGGTTCCCTTCATGCTTCCCGCCGCGCATCCCTTCAATCCCCTGAAGTTGCTGCGCCTGGCGTTGCACCTGGAGGTGAGCATGCCGGCGGTGTCACGCCTGTTCGATTTCGTGTGGCGGGACGGCTGCATACCGGATGATGCGCCGGCTCTGCGCTCGGTGGCGATGGAATTGGGGGTGACGGACCTGGCGGTGCTGGATGATCCCGGCGTCAAGACGAGGCTGGCCGCGAACACCGATCGGGCCATCGCCGCGGGCGTATTCGGCGTGCCGACCATCGCCATCGGCAATCACTTGTTCTGGGGCCAGGACAGCACCGACATGGCGCTGCAGTTCAACCGCGATCCCGGTAGTTTCGCGGCCGACGATGCCATCATCAGCCGCCTGCCGGCGGCGGCGTCGCGGCGCACCTGAGGGCGTTTCAGGTTTCTCCGACCGCCCTCGAATCCCGCCCGTTGCCCCATTCGTCGCGGTCGGCGCCGAAAGCGCTGCGGCGCCCGGCCTTCGCGTTCGCGATTTTTTCCTCGAACGTGCGCGCGAAGGTCTCCACGAACAGATGCGGAAAGCCATCCTTGGGACGCTGCGCCAGCGTGGCGTACATCTCGGCGTACAGTTCCCAGTAGCGGTTCTTGTTCTGCGAGCCGAACACGCCGCGTTTGCCCGCGCGTTCGAAGCGTTCGGTGAGCTCCTTCGGGTCCAGCCGTCCGAGACATTCCTCGAAGGCGGCATGCATCGCCATCATCACGGCGGACTGTTGGGTCTTCAGTTCCTGGAAACTCTCGCGGATCGCATCGACGGAACCGTTGCGCACCGACGTGGTGGTGAGCAGGCGCCGCACCGACTCATCCACGCCGCGCCCGAAGAAGCTCGGTCCCTCCTCGGCAGATGGCGGGGTGATGCGGAAGCGGTTGCGGAATTCATTCGATGCCTGCGACACGTCCAACAGGCCGACCACGACCTCGCGCAGCAGCCGGCCACACAGTTGCAGCATGGCCGCGCGATTCTCCGGCGCCACGGATTCGGGGTCGAGGCCCGCGCCGCGGCACAGTTCCATCACGCCCGAATCGATGTCGCCATCGATGATCGTCGTGGCCTTGGTGCGACCGGGCGGCACGGCCAGCGGTTCGGCCAGGCGCGCTTCCGCCGCCGGCGTGCGTTCCACCTTCAGGGGACGGGTCATCATGTGCCAGGGGGTGGATTCCTCCGTCTCGAGCAAGGACTGGCCGTAGGCATCGTGTGCCGGCAACGCGGGCGCCGGCGGGGCGGCCGCGGCAGCCGGCGCGGGGGTCTGTACCGGGGGCGGCGCGCTCTTCTTTGGCGCGGCCTTGGGCAGATCCAGCTCATCGCTGGGCTCGAGCAATTCGCTCAGGTCGAGTTTGGCGCCGATGTCGTTGGCGGTCGACTTGCTGACGGCCGCGGACGGCGTGCCGCCATCATAGGCGACGATGGCGCTTTCGTCGGGCGGGAAGTCGTTGCTTTCGTCGATGCTGACCAGCATCTCGTACTCGCCCAGCCGCAGGTAGTCGCCGTCCTTCAATTGCCGGTCGTTGGACTTGCCCAGTGGCGTGTGCGCGCCATTGACGTAGGTGCCATTGGAACTGGCATCGACGATGAAGAAGGTGCCGGCACGGAATTCGATGGCGGCGTGCTTTCCCGACAGAAAACGCTCGGGATCGGGGAGAATCCAGTCGTTGTCGGTGCCGCGGCCGATGCTGCCGCCGTGGACGCCGAAGACCTTGGTGGCCCGGGTTCCCAGGCGACGGGCATGTTCGCTCACGATGCGCAAGCGCAAAGCCATACCGTATCTCTCCTGCAGGGTCTGACGCGAGGACCTTGGGCCTCGTATAATGGGTTCAGAGTACCCAGTTGGGAGCCGTCTTGATGGCCGCGAGTCACATTTTCAAGGTTCTTTTTGTCAATCAGGGCAAGGTCTACGAGATTTATGCCCGCAAGGTGGGCCACGGCACCCTGTTCGGCTTCATCGAGGTCGAGGAACTGGTATTTGGAGAGCGCTCGACCGTGGTGGTGGACCCGGCCGAGGAGAAGATCAAGTCGGAATTCACCGGCGTCAAGCGCACCTACCTGCCCATGCATTCAGTGTTGAGGATCGATGAAGTCAAGAAACAGGGAGTCAGCAAGATCACCGCGCTCGAAGGGGGCAACGTCGCCCAGTTCCCGGTTCCCCTGTACACACCCGGTGGAGACTCCAACGCGCGCAAATAGCCGGGGCTCGCGCCGATGCTGAGCCTGTTGGGAACCCCGGCGCTGTCGCAGTTCCGGCTGGAGGGCCTGCTGCGCAGGGTGCGCGAGATCGAGCCGCAGGTTGCGGCACTGGCCTCGCGCTTCGTGCATTTCGTCGACGCGTCCGAGCAATTGGGCGAGCCGCAGCTGCTGCTGTTGAACCGCCTGCTGAGCTATGGTCCCCGTGCGGCGGTGGGGCACGAGCGCGGGGTGCACCTGACGGTGACGCCGCGGGTGGGCACCATCTCCCCCTGGTCGAGCAAGGCCACCGACATTGCGAGCGTCTGCGGCCTTTCCATGGTGCATCGCATCGAGCGCGGCATCATCTATTTCATCGATTCCGCCACGCCGCTCGATGCCGGCGCACTGTCGCGCATCGCTCCGCTGTTCCATGACCGCATGACCGAATCGGTGTGGGTGGATCACCTGGATCCGCGCCGGCTGTTCGAAGCGGAGGAGGCGCGTGCGTTGCGCAGCGTGCCGGTACTGCAGGGCGGCAGGGGCGCGCTGCAGCAGGCCAACGCCGAGTGGGGCCTGGCGCTGTCGGAGGATGAGATCGACTACCTGCTCGATGCCTTCATGGCCATGCGCCGCGATCCCACGGACGTGGAGTTGATGATGTTCGCGCAGGCGAACTCCGAGCACTGCCGCCACAAGATCTTCAACGCGCAATTCACCATCGATGGCGAGGCGATGCCGGAATCGCTGTTCGCGATGATCCGCGCCACGCACAAGGCGAATGCGCGCGGCATACTCTCGGCTTACCGCGACAATGCCGCGGTGGTCGAGGGTGGCATCGCACAACGCTTTTTCCCCGATCCGCGCTCGCGCCGCTACGCCGGAAGCGAAGAGCCCGTGGACATGCTGATCAAGGTGGAGACGCACAATCACCCCACCGCGATTGCGCCGTTCGCCGGTGCCGCCACCGGCGCCGGCGGCGAGATCCGCGACGAGGGCGCCACCGGCATCGGCGCCAAGCCCAAGGCCGGGCTGTGCGGATTCTCGGTGTCGAACCTGCGCATACCGGCCATGCCGCTGCCCTGGGAGGGGCCGGCCAGTTCGCCCGCGCGCATTGCATCGCCGCTGGACATCATGATCCACGGCCCGCTGGGCGCGGCAGCCTTCAACAATGAATTCGGACGCCCCAACATCTGCGGTTATTTCCGCACCTTCGAGCAGGGCGCGGGCGAGCGCGTGCGCGGCTATCACAAGCCCATCATGATCGCCGGCGGACTCGGGAACATCCGCCGGCCGCACGTCGAGAAGAAGGACGTCGTGGTGGGCGCGGAGCTCATCGTCCTCGGGGGACCTGCCATGCTCATCGGCCTGGGCGGCGGCGCCGCATCCTCCGTGGGCAGCGGGCAAAGCTCCTCGGAACTGGACTTCGCGTCCGTGCAACGCGGCAATCCGGAGATCCAGCGCCGTGCGCAGGAAGTGCTGGACCGCTGCTGGGCGCTGGGCGATGACAACCCCATCCTGCTGATCCACGACGTCGGTGCCGGCGGCCTGTCCAATGCATTGCCCGAGGCCATCGCCCACAGTCATCGCGGCGGCACCATCGACCTGCGCCGCATCCCCTCGGCCGAGAGCGCATTGTCGCCGCTGGAACTGTGGTGCAACGAGGCGCAGGAACGCTACGTGATCGCGCTGGCGCCCGGCGCGCTGCCGCTGTTCGAGGAGATGTGCGAGCGCGAGCGCTGCCCGTTTGCCGTGGTGGGCCATGTCACGGGTGACGGACGCCTGCTGGTGATCGATGCCAAGGCCGGCAATTATCCGGTGGACATGCCCATCGAGGTGCTGCTCGGAAAGCCGCCGCGCATGCACCGCGACGTGCGCCGCGTGCCCAAGCAAGCCCTGCCGCTGCGCACCGCCGGTGTGGATCTGGCGGCATCGATCGAGCGCGTACTGCGCCTGCCCACCGTGGCGGACAAGTCCTTTCTCATCAGCATCGGCGATCGCAGCGTCGGTGGCCTGATCGCGCGCGATCAGATGGTGGGCCCGTGGCAGGTACCCGTCGCCGACGTGGGCGTCACGTTGAGCGATTACTCGGCTTATGGCGGTGAGGCGATGGCGATGGGCGAGCGGGCGCCGGTGGCCTTGCTCGATGCCGCGGCCTCCGGCCGGCTGGCCGTGGCCGAGGCCGTCACCAACATCATGGCGGCCGACGTCAAGCACTTGAGCGATGTCCGGCTCTCCGCCAACTGGATGGCGGCCTGCGGCGAGCCGGGTGAGGATGCGGATCTGTACGACACCGTGCGCGCCGTCGGCGTGGAGTTGTGCGCCAAGCTCGGGATCACCATTCCCGTGGGCAAGGACTCCCTGTCCATGACCACGCGCTGGCGCGATGGGGCGGGTGCGCACTCGGTGGTGGCGCCGGTCTCGGCCATCATCTCGGCGTTCGCGCCGATCGCCGATGCGCGCGCCACGCTGACTCCGGAATTGCGCATGGGCGTGGACTCGAGCCTGGTGCTCATCGACCTGGGCCGCGGCGCCAACCGCCTCGGAGCCTCCTGCTGGGCGCAGGTGCACGGCGAAACCGGTGGCGTGGCGCCGGACCTGGAGTCCCCGCAATTGCTGCAGGCGATGTTCTCCGCGCTGCGCGAAATCAAGGATCTCGACCTGGCGCTCGCCTATCACGATCGCTCCGATGGCGGGCTGATCGTCACGCTGTTGGAAATGGCCTTTGCCTCGCATGCAGGGCTCGATGTCGATCTCGGCGCGGGGGATGCGATCGCCGCGGCATTCGCCGAGGAACTCGGCGCGGTGATCCAGGTGCGCGAGGATCAGCTGGGCACGGTGTGCGAAATCCTCGACCGTCATGGGCTGACGGGCTGTCATCGCGAGGTGGCTCGGCCGCGCGCCGATTCGATCATCGCGGTGCAGGCCGCTGGCAAGCCGCTGCTGCAGCGGCCGCGCGCCGAGCTGCAACGCCTGTGGAGCGAGACCTCGTTCCGCATCCAGGAATTGCGCGACAACCCCGAGTGCGCGCGCCAGGAATTCGACCGCATTCTCGATGCCGACGATCCCGGCCTGCAGGCCCGCCTGTCCTACGACCCGGCGGAGGACGTGGCGGCGCCGTTCATCGCGCGCGGCGCGCGTCCGCGCGTCGCTATCCTGCGGGAGCAGGGCGTGAACAGCCAGGTGGAGATGGCCGCGGTGTTCACCCGCGCCGGATTCGATGCCTACGATGTGCACATGACCGACATCCTGAGCGGGGCTGCGCGCCTGTCGGATTTCGCGGGCCTCGTGGCCTGCGGAGGTTTCTCCTTCGGCGATGTGCTCGGTGCGGGCGAGGGCTGGGCCAAGTCCATCCTTTATCATTCGCGCGCGCGCGATGAATTCAGTGCCTACTTCGACCGCGGCGACACCTTCACGCTCGGCGTCTGCAATGGCTGCCAGATGCTGGCCGCGCTGAAGGAATTGATTCCCGGCGCCGAGAGCTGGCCGCGATTCGTCACGAACGCATCGGAGCGCTACGAGGCACGCCTGTCGCTGGTGGAGATCCCGCGCTCACGCTCGGTGCTGATGGCCGGCATGCACGGCTCGTTGCTGCCCGTGGTGGTGGCGCATGGCGAAGGACGTGCGGACATGAGCCGCGAGGAGATCCAGGTGCTCAATCGCCTGGGGATCACCTGCCTGAAGTTCGTCGACAACCGGGGCGTGCCGACCGAGGGCTACCCCGCCAATCCCAATGGCTCGCCGCTGGGAGTGGCCGGCGTGACCAGCATGGACGGCCGCGTCACGGCCATCATGCCTCACCCGGAGCGGGTGTTCCGCAGCGTGCAGAATTCCTGGCGCCCGCGCGAGTGGGGCGAGGACGGCGGCTGGATGCGCCTGTTCCGCAACGCGCGCGTGTTCCTCAGCTGATGGCCTTGACGGCCGAGCCCGGCGTCAGCGGCGTGAGGTAGCGGCGCACCGTCATCGCCTGCTGCAGGCGGCTCTTGCGCACGAAGGTCTGGTAGAGCAGGTCCTTCATCACCTCGAGCAGCACGCCGGCGGTTTGCGAATCCACCGTGGGCTGATGCGTCCAGGGGTCCGAATCGCTGCCGAAGATCACCCCGCGCAGCACGCCGAAGGTCTCATCATCGAGTTCGGCGAGCAGGCGGATGTCCTGCAGGGTGTCGAACAGCTCGAGCTTGCCCAACTCGCCCAGTTCGTGGAACAGCGACTGCGCGGTGCGCCGGCACAGCGCCGCAAAGCCTTGCAGGAAACCGGCCGCGTAGCATTGCAGCGCTTCCTTGAACAGGCTCTCGGTCTGCTCGGGCAGGTAGGTGAGGGGGAAGGATTCGCGCGCCCGCTCGATTTCCGTGAAGTTGCTGCCGAGCTCGACGCGCAGCTCGGTGTACGCCTTCACCGGAAATTTCAGGAATACCGGCTCGCCGCAGGCATCGCAGCGGAACACGAGGCCGATCTGCTTGGGCTTCATGCGCGTGAGCGAATCGAAGGTGGGCACGCCGGTGGCGGTGACGTGCGAGAGGGTTTGGCAATGCGGGCAGGTGAGCGCGATGCCCTGGTAGTCCGTGTGCAGTTCGTTGTTCGGGTCGATGTAGATGGCCATGCTCTCAACCTGTCAGCGGCTTGTAACGGATGCGGTGCGGCTGGGCGGCGGCGTCGCCCTTGCGCCGCTTGTAATCTTCAGTGTATTCCTGATAGTTGCCTTCGAACCATACCACCTGCGAATCACCCTCGAAAGCCAGGATGTGCGTGGCGATGCGGTCGAGGAACCAGCGGTCGTGCGAGATCACCACGGCGCATCCGGGGAAGGCCAGCAGGGCTTCCTCCAGCGCGCGCAGCGTTTCGATGTCCAGGTCATTGGTGGGCTCGTCCAGCAGCAGCACGTTGCCGCCGGACTTCAACACCTTGGCCAGGTGCACGCGGTTGCGCTCGCCACCGGACAGATCGCCGATGAGTTGCTGCTGCTGCACGCCCTTGAAATTGAAGCGCCCGACGTAACCGCGCGAGGAGGTTTCGTAGTTGCCCACCTTGATGAGGTCGAGCCCGTTGGAGATCTCCTGCCACACCGTGTTCTTGTCGTTCAGCGCCTGGCGTGACTGGTCCACGTACGCAAGCTTCACGGTGGGGCCCATGCGGATCTCCCCGCCGTCGGCCTTTTCCAGTCCCGCCAGCATGCGAAACAGCGTGGTCTTGCCGGCGCCATTCGGGCCGATGATGCCGACGATGCCGCCGGCCGGCAGGTTGAAGCTCAACGAATCGATCAGCAGCCGCTCGCCGAAGCCCTTGCGCAAGTTCTTCGCCTCGACGACGAGATCGCCGAGCCGCTCGCCGGGCGGGATGTAGATTTCGTTGGTCTCGTTGCGCTTCTGGAATTCCTGCGAGGCCAATTCCTCGTAGCGCTGCAGGCGTGCCTTGGACTTGGCCTGACGGGCCTTGGGGTTGGTGCGCACCCATTCCAATTCGCGTTTCAGCGTCTTGGCGAGAGCGTCCTGCTGCCGCTGCTCCTGCGCCAGGCGCGCCTCCTTCTGTTCCAGCCAGGACGAGTAATTGCCTTCCCACGGAATGCCGTGGCCGCGGTCGAGTTCCAGGATCCACTTGGCGACGTTGTCGAGGAAGTAGCGGTCGTGGGTGACGGCCACCATGGTGCTCGGATATTCCTCCAGGAAGCGCTCCAGCCAGGCGACGGATTCCGCGTCCAGGTGGTTGGTGGGCTCATCCAGCAGCAGCATGTCTGGCTTGGACAAGAGCAGCCGGCACAGCGCGACGCGGCGCTTCTCGCCGCCGGAGAGCTTGCCCACGATGGCATCCCAGGGTGGCAGGCGCAAGGCGTCGGCCGCGATCTCGAGCTTGCGTTCCAGTTCCCAACCGCCGACCGCATCGATCTTGTCCTGCAGCTTGGCCTGCTCTTCCATGAGCTTGTTCATGGCCTCATCGGACATTTCTTCCGCGAACTTGTCGCTCACCTCGTTGAAGCGGTCGATCAGGCTCTGCACATCCCCGACGCCTTCGCCCACGATCTGGCGTACGGTCTTGCTCTCATCCAGTTGCGGTTCCTGCGGCAGGTAGCCCACCTTGATGCCGGGCTGGGGACGCGCCTCGCCCTCGATCTCCTTGTCCATGCCGGACATGATCTTCAGGAGCGAAGACTTGCCCGAACCGTTCAATCCGAGCACGCCGATCTTGGCGCCGGGGAAGAAACTCAAGGAGATGTCGCGCAGGATGATGCGCTTGGGGGGCACAACCTTGCCCACCCGGTTCATGGTGTAGATGAACTGAGCCATGCTTGAAACCTTGGAGGTCGAAAGACCGCGGAAGAATGTGGAGGCAATTATCCGGCAGGCGGCCGGCATTGTCACGGCAGGCGCTGTGATAGTCTTGGATCATGCCCGAATCCGTCGCCCTGGTCAGCGGCAGTCAGATCGCCCGTTATGGCTTCCCCAATGGCCATCCCTTCGGCCCGGATCGCCATGAACATTTCATGACCGAAATGACGCGCGACGGGCTTGCGGGCCAGGTGCAGCACCTGGCGCCGCGGCTGGCGAGCGATGCCGAGCTGCTGGCTTTTCACACCCCTGCCTATGTCTCGCTGGTGCGGCGCAAGTCCGCGCTGGGGGAGGGGTTTCTGGACAATGGGGATACGCCGGCCTTCAACGGCGTGTTCGAGGCCGCGGGCAGCGTGGCCGGCGCCAGTTTGAATGCTGCCGAGGCGATCATGAACGGTGCCGCGCGCCGCGCCTTCGTGCCCATTGCCGGGCTCCACCATGCGGGGCGTGATCATGCGGCGGGCTTCTGCGTGTTCAACGACATCGGCGTGGTGATCGAGCACCTGCGCAGTCATCACGGCTTGCGGCGCATTGCCTACGTCGACATCGATGCGCATCACGGCGATGGCGTGTACTACGCCTATGAGAGCGACCCGCTGCTGGCATTCGCCGATATCCACGAGGACGGCCGCACGCTGTATCCGGGCACCGGCGCGGAATCCGAGACCGGCACGGGCGCGGGAGCCGGTACCAAGCTCAATCTGCCGCTGCCGGCGGGCGCCGGCGATGAGGAATTCTTCGCCGCCTGGGAACGGGTGGAGCGCTACCTGGCGCAGGCGCCGGCCGAGTTCATCATCCTGCAGTGTGGCGCCGACAGCCTGGAGGGTGATCCGATCACCCACCTGCGATTTTCCGAGGAAGCACATGCGCACGCGGCGGCACGGCTTTGCGCCATCGCGCAGGCGCAGGGCCATGGCAGGGTGCTGGGCCTGGGGGGTGGCGGCTACAACCGCCGCAACCTGGCCCGTGCCTGGACGCGTGTGGTGCGCGCCTTCCTGGAAGCGACCTGAACCATCGCGTAAACGCTGGCGCGGCTCGCGGCGGCGCGGTCCGCCGGGCCTGTTTGGGCTACAATTTCGTGCGTTTTTCCCCAATCCCCGTGCCTGGAGACTTGCTTCATGTTCAGCTCGCAGATGACCATCGCCGGATTCGATCCTGAGCTTGCCGCCTCGATTGCCCAGGAAAGGCAGCGCCAGGAGGATCACATCGAGCTGATCGCCTCCGAGAACTACACCAGCCCGCGCGTGCTCGAGGCCCAGGGCTCGGTGCTCACCAACAAGTACGCGGAAGGCTATCCCGGCAAGCGCTATTACGGCGGCTGCGAGTTCGTGGACATCGCCGAGAAGCTCGCCATCGACCGCGCCAAGCAATTGTTCGGTGCGGCCTATGCCAACGTGCAACCTCACTCGGGTTCGCAGGCCAACGCGGCTGCGTATCTTGCGCTGGTGAATCCGGGCGACACCATCCTGGGCATGAGCCTGGATCACGGCGGTCACCTCACGCATGGCGCCAAGGTGAATTTCTCAGGCAAGGTGTTCAAGGCCGTGCAGTACGGCCTGAAGCCCGACACCGGGCAGATCGACTACGAGCAGGTCGAGCGGTTGGCGCACGAGCACAAGCCGCGGCTGATCATCGCGGGTTTCTCCGCCTATTCGCGCCAGATCGACTGGGCGCGCTTCCGCGCCATCGCCGATGCCGTGGGTGCCTACTTCCTGGTCGACATGGCGCACGTGGCGGGCCTGGTGGCCACCGGCCACTATCCGAACCCGGTGCCGTTTGCGGATGTCGTCACCTCCACCACTCACAAGACGCTGCGCGGCCCGCGCGGCGGCATCATCCTCGCGCGCCCCAACGAGGAGATCCACAAGAAGCTGAACTCGCTGGTGTTCCCCGGCACCCAGGGCGGCCCGTTGATGCACGTGATCGCCGCCAAGGCGGTGGCCTTCCTGGAAGCACTGCAGCCGGAGTTCAAGGCGTATTCGGCGCAGGTGTTGGCCAATGCGCGCGCCATGACCCAGGTGCTGCAGCAGCGCGGCTACAAGATCGTCTCGGGCGGCACCGACAATCACCTGTTCCTGCTCGACCTGATCGACAAGAACGTCACCGGCAAGGATGCGGACGCCGCCCTCGGCAGCGCGCACATCACGGTGAACAAGAACGCGGTGCCCAACGATCCGCGGCCGCCGGCGATTTCCAGCGGCTTGCGCATTGGCACGCCGGCCATCACCACGCGCGGCTTCAAGGAGGCCGAGAGCGCACAATTGTCCGGCTGGATCGCGGACCTGCTCGACAACATGGGCGATGCCAAGGTGCACGCGCGCGTCAAGAACGACGTGGTGGCCTTGTGCAAGCGCTTCCCCGTGTACGGATGAGAGGGCGTTGATCCGCCGCATGGCGGGCCGTAAGGCTTGCCGTACGGCTCGCCGTAAGGCTCGCCGTGCGAGCCACGAGGGATCCAGATGCATTGCCCCTTCTGCAACCATGCCGACACCAAGGTGATCGATTCGCGCCTGGCAGGCGAGGGGCGGCAGATCCGGCGCCGGCGGGAGTGCCTGGCCTGCGCCGAGCGTTTCACCACCTTCGAGGTGGCCGAGCTCCTGTTGCCGGCGGTGGTCAAGAGCGACAAGAGCCGCGAGCCGTTCGACGAGCACAAGCTGCGCGCCGGCATGCAGCGCGCGCTGCAGAAGCGCCCGGTGTCGAGCGAGGCCATCGAGGAGGCGGTGGCGCGCATCTGTCATCACCTGTTGAGCCTGGGCGAGCGCGAGGTGTCCTCGCGCGCCGTGGGCGAGCTGGTGATGGATGAGCTGCGGCACCTGGACGAAGTGGGCTATGTGAGGTTCGCATCGGTGTACCGGAGCTTCCAGGACCTCGAGGCCTTCCGCACCGAGATCGACCAGTTGCGCCATCATCGACGGCGCCGCGAGCCCAGCAAGGGACAGCTCACGCTCCTGCCGGGTGAAACGCGCGAAGAACCCGCGCCGCCCGCGCCGAAGGAGCGCACTCCCAAATGAACGACGTGCACGCCGACCTCGCACACATGGCACGCGCGCTCGAGCTCGCCGAGCGCGGGCTGTATACCACCGATCCGAATCCGCGTGTGGGCTGTGTGCTGAGCCGGAATGGACAGGTGATCGCGGAAGGCTGGCACGAGCGCGCCGGCCAGGCGCATGCGGAGCGCGCCGCGCTGGCGGCTGCGGGTGCGGACGCCGCCGGCGCAACCGCCTACGTCACGCTCGAGCCGTGCGCACACACGGGGCGCACGCCGCCGTGCGCCGATGCTCTCCTCGCCGCCGGCATCCGGCGCGTGGTGGCCGCCTGCACGGACCCGAATCCCAGGGTCGCCGGCGGAGGATTGGCGCGGCTGCGCGCGGCCGGCGTCGAGGTGCAGGTCGGCCTCCTGGAGCGCGAGGCGCGCGCCCTGAACCCCGGCTTCTTTTCGCGTCACGAGCGCGGCCGTCCGTGGGTGCGCCTGAAGCTGGCGATGAGCCTGGATGGCCGCGCCGCGCTCGCCGATGGCCGCAGCCAGTGGATCACCGGCGAGGCCGCCCGCGCCGACGTGCAGCGCTGGCGCGCGCGCAGCTCCGCCGTCCTCACCGGTGCCGGCACCGCGCGCGCCGATGATCCGCGTCTGACCGTTCGTTGGGCCTACGGACCGTGGGTGCGCCAGCCGCTGCGCGTGCTGCTGGATGCGCGCCTGTCGGTGCCGCGCAGTGCGCATCTGTTCGAGGGCGATGCAGCATTGGTGTTCGCGGCCGCAGGCACCGTCGTTCCCGCCGAACTGGCGGCCGGGGTGTGCACGGTGCCGGCGCGCGACGGCAGGCTGGACCTGGCCGCCGTCCTGCGCGAACTGGCAGCGCGCGAGGTCAACGAAGTGCTGGTGGAATGCGGCCCGCGCCTGGCCGCCTCCTGGCTGGACAGCGGCCTGGTCGATGAGCTGATCGTGTACGCCGCACCGAAGTTCCTGGGCGCGGACGCACGGCCGCTGGCGCAGTTCGCGGGCCTGGCTTCCATCGCCGACGCGCGTCAATTCGAGTATGCCGACGTGCGCAAAATCGGCGAAGATGTGCGGCTGATATTGCAACCGAAGCGGGTCTGACAGCATGTTCACCGGCATCATCGTCGCCCTCGGGCGCGTCCATTCCATCGAGCAGCGCGGTGGCGATGCGCGTTTTCGGATCGATGCCGGCGCGCTCGATCTCGCCCGGGCGCACATCGGTGACAGCATCAGCGTGCAGGGCGTGTGCTTGACCGTCACGCAACTGGAATCGGGTTGTTTCGATGCCGACGTGTCGCGCGAAACGCTGGACAAGACCACGTTGTCCGGTCTGAAGCCCGGCGATGCGGTGAACCTCGAACCCGCGCTGCGCGCCGGTGATCCCCTGGGCGGGCATCTGGTCAGCGGCCATGTGGATGCCGTGGGCAGGCTCGTCGCGATGCGCGAAGACGCGCGCTCGTGGCGCATGGAATTCGAATTGCCTGCGCATCTGGCACGCTTCGTCGCCCCGAAGGGTTCGATCTGCCTGGACGGCGTCAGCCTCACCGTCAACGAGGTGCGCGCTGCCCCGTCCGGAGGGCGCTTCGACGTCAACATCATTCCGCACACCTTCAGCGTGACTTCCATGGGAAAGCGCAAGGCCGGCGATGCGGTCAATGTGGAAATCGACCTGATTGCGCGCTACCTTGACCGGCTGATCGCCAAGACTTGAGGCAAAGAAGAGGTTATGTCCGGTTTCAACAGCATCGATGAGATTCTCGAAGACCTGCGCCAGGGCAAGATGGTCGTCATCATGGACGATGAGGATCGCGAGAACGAAGGCGATCTCATCATGGCCGCCAGCCTGGTGCGCCCCGAGGACATCAATTTCATGGCGCGCTACGGGCGCGGGTTGATCTGCCTGACGCTCACCAAGGAGCGCTGCCGGCAGCTGCGCCTGCCGCTGATGGTCTCGGAAACGGACGAATTCCACAGCACCAATTTCACGGTGTCGATCGAGGCGGCGGAGGGCGTCACCACCGGCATCTCGGCCTACGATCGCGCGCACACGGTGCGCACCGCGGTGGCACCGGGCGCCACGCCCGAAAACCTGCGTCAGCCGGGGCATATCTTTCCGCTCATGGCCCAGCCCGGCGGGGTATTGACGCGCGCCGGCCACACCGAGGCCGGCTGCGATCTTGCCCGGCTGGCAGGCTTCGAGCCCGCCGCGGTGATCGTGGAAATCCTCAATGACGATGGCAGCATGGCGCGCCGCGCCGACCTCGAATCCTTCGCGCGCCAGCATTCGCTCAAGATCGGCACCATCGCGGACCTCATCCGCTATCGCTTGAAGAACGAGCGCTCGGTGGAGCGCATCTACGACGGCAGCGTGGACACCGAATTCGGGGAATTCCGCCTGTGCTGCTACGAGGACCACGTGCACCGCAACGTGCATATCGTGCTGGTCAAGGGCGACCTGAATTCGGAAGTTCCCCCGCTGGTGCGCGTGCACCTGAAGGACACCTTCCGCGATCTCGTCGGTGTGCAATCCGACACCCTCGGCTGGCCGCTGCGCGCCGCGATCGCGCGCGTGGCGCGCGAGCCCTCGGGTGTGGTGGTCATCCTTCAGCCCGAGGAAAACCCGCGCGATCTCATGGCCGCCGTGCGCCAGCTCGACTCGCGCTCGCACGAGCCGAAGGCGGCGGAGCACCGGCCAGGCGCGGGCGCCTCGCACAGTGCCGGCGCCACGGTGGTGCGCACCTATGGCATCGGCGCGCAGATCCTGAAGGACCTCGGCTTGAAGAAGATGCGCGTGTTGAGCGCACCCAAGCAGCTGCAGGGCATTTCGGCCTTCGACCTGGAAGTGGCCGACTACGTCAACGGCAACGGACTATAATCGCGCATGTCCCGACATTCCCCCATGGCCGCGCAGCGGCAGTCAGCGTCCGGCAAACCGCGTGCGCGCGGCCTGCGCGTCGGCATCGTCGCGGGGCGTTTCAACGACTTCATCGTCGCTCCGTTGATCGACGGCGCCGTGGGCCAGCTGGCCGAGCAGGGCGCGCTGGCCAAGGATGTGCAGGTGTGGCGGGTGCCCGGCGCATTTGAACTGCCGTTGGCGGCGCAGAAGCTCGCCGCGGGCGGGCACTTCGACGCGGTCGTCGCGTTGGGCGCGGTCATCCGCGGTGACACACCGCATTTCGACTACGTGGCCGGCGAATGCGCCGCGGGTCTCACCCGGGTCGCGCTGGATACCGGGGTGCCGGTGATCTTCGGCGTGCTCACCACCGACACGGAACGGCAGGCGCGCGATCGGGCCGGCGGCAAGCTGGGCAACAAGGGCGCCGAGGCGGCGATGACCGCCATCGACATGGTGCACCTGCTGCGCGGGATGCCGGGCGGCACGTCGCGCAAGGCCACCGGCCGTCCGGCCGCGCCGCGCCGCGCGCGCAGGACATGAACGCCCGCGCCGCGAATCACGCCCGCAGCCTCGCCCGGCGCCTGGCCTTGCAGGCGTTGTACCAGCTGCAGATCAACCCTGGCACCTGGCAGGATGCACACCAGCAGTACGCCGCCGATCCCGAGGCCGAACGCGTCGATCGCGACTATTTCCGTGCGCTGCTCATGGACGTCGCGCGGCAGCGTGAACAACTGGATGCGGTGATCGCGCGCCTCGGCCAGATCCCGCCGCACGAGCTGGATCCCATCGAACACGCGAGCCTCTGGCTGGGCCTGCACGAGCTCCAGGATCATCCCGAGCTGCCCTACAAGGTCGTGTTGTCCGAAGCCGTGCAACTCGCCAAGCGCTTCGGTGGAACCGACGGCCACAAGTACGTGAACGCGGTGCTCGACCGCGCCGCGCGCGAGCTGCGCGCTGCCGAGTACGGCCCGGCCGCCTGAACCTGCCGCGCGCACGGCGCATGAGCCTCCGCATGAGTCTCGACGAATTCACGCTGATCGACCGCTACTTCACGCGTATGCCGCGTGCCGCCGCGGGCGTCACGCTCGGCATCGGCGATGATGCCGCCTTGCTCGAGGTGCCGGCGGGATGCGAGCTGGTGGCCGCGCTCGACACCATCGTCGAGGACCGGCATTTCCTGCGCGGCGCCGATCCGGCTGCCATCGCACATCGCGCGCTCGCGGTGAACCTGAGCGACCTGGCGGCGATGGGCGCAACGCCCGCCTGGGCGCTGCTGGCGCTGACGATTCCAGAGGCGCAGGCGCAGTGGCTCGAAGGCTTCGCGCGCGGCTGGTTCGCGCTCGCGGATCGATTCGCGGTGGAACTCGTCGGCGGTGACACGACACAGGGCCCGCTGACCATCAGCGTGCAATTGTCCGGTTACGTGGAGCGGGGCACGGCGCTGCGCCGCTCGGGCGCCCGTCCCGGCGATGTGCTGGTGGTTACCGGCACGCTGGGCGATGCGGCCGCCGGACTGGAACTGGCGCGCATCGCGCGCGGTGCCGGGGCATCCTCCGCCGCGGCCGCCGAATTGCGACGCCGTTTCGATTATCCCGAGCCGCGTGTCGCGTTCGGGCGTGTGGCGCGGCGTTACGCCAGCGCCGCCATGGATCTGTCCGATGGCCTGAGCGGTGATGCACCCAAGCTGGCGCAGGCCAGCGGCGTCGCCGCCCGCATCGACATCGGCCGGTTGCCCTTGTCGGCGGCGTTGCAGGGATTCGCGGCCCGGCAACAGGCGCGCGACTGGGCCGTGAGCGGCGGCGATGACTACGAATTGCTGCTCGCAGTGCCGCCCGCGAGCCTGGCGGCGCTCGTGCACGAGGCGGACACGTTAGGGCTTCGCCTGACCGTCATTGGGGAATGCCGCGAGGGGGCCGGTGTGACCTGGTCCATAGATGGAGCAGCGGCTGCCGCCCCGGCCGCCGGGTACGATCACTTTCGTTGACGGGCGGACTTGAGTCACAGTCCGTCCCACCCTGAGTTAAGTATGCTGCCCGGCAACTAGTGAACCGACCAGTTGGCGCCCGACGACCGTGAGCAATCTGCGTTCCATCAATTCTCCCAAGCCCGGCGCGCCGCGCCAGGCCATGCCGGAAAAAATCGGCAAGTACGTCATCATCAATGAAGTCGGCCGCGGCAGCACCGGCATCGTGTATCTGTCGCACGATCCCTATTACGGCCGCGACGTCGCCATCAAGGTCTACAACATCGACGCCAGCGGCGATGAGGATCGGCGCCGCATCGCGCGCAAGATGTTCCTGTCCGAAGCCCACATGGTGGGCATGCTGCAGCATCCGAACATCCTGCCCATCTACGATGCGGGCGAGGAGAACGGCCGCTGCTACATCGTCACCGAGCACGTGCATGGCGCGCGCACCCTTTCCGCCTACTGCCGGCCCGACAACCTGTTGCGCGTCGATGACGTGGTGGAGATCATCTTCAAGGCGGCGCGCGCGCTGCACTACGCGCATTCGCGCGGCGTGATCCATCGCGACATCAAGCCCAGCAACATCATGCTCACCCTCGACAGCGACGTGCGCATCATCGACTTCGGCATCGCGCTGGTGGCGGACTCGGAGATCTCGCGCATCGAGGGCATTGCCGGCAGCCCTTCTTACATGTCGCCCGAGCAGGTGCAGTCCATCGAGCTCACCAACCGCTCCGACCTGTATTCGCTCGGTGCGGTGATGTACGAGTTGCTCACGGGCACGCGCCCGTTCCGCGCCGGCAACCTGCAGAAGCTCCTGCACCAGATCGTGTTCGCCACGCCCCCGCCCATCCATACGCTGCGCCCGGAGATTCCCGAGGACCTCGAGAACGTCACGGCCATGGCGCTGCAGAAGGACCCGGCCAAGCGCTACAAGACGGGCCTGGATTTCGCCGCCGAGCTCACGCGCGTGCACCAGAAGCTGCGTGCGCAGTACAAGCGCATCGACCAGCAGGAACAGTTCGGCCTGCTGCGCAAGCTGAAGTTCTTCCACGACTTCTCGCACGAGGAGATCTGGGAAGTGCTGCGCGCCAGCAGCTGGCAGGACTACGCCGACGGCGAGGAGATCGTCAAGGAAGGCGAGATGGACGACCGCTTCTACATCATCGTGCAGGGCAGGGTGGCGGTGGAACGCAACGGCCGCGCGCTCGGGCATCTCGACAGCGGTGATTGCTTCGGCGAAACCTCCTACGTGCGCGGCGCCAAGCGCACCGCCACCATCAAGGCCTCCGACCAGGTGACCGTGATGAAGGTCAGCTCCACGCTGCTCGAGCAGGTGTCGGCGGAGTGCCAGCTGCGCTTCAACCAGGTCTTCCTGCGCAACATGATCGGCCGCCTGCAGCGCGCCGAGGCGGGCAGCGCCTAGCAGGGCGACCGCAGGGTCAACCCGCCGCTTCGTCCTTGTCGTGCTCGATGAGCGCGTAGGCCGAGTGGTTGTGGATGGACTCGAAGTTCTCGCATTCCACCGAATAAGCGCGCACGCGCGGCTCGCGGTTCAAAGCCATGGCGACATCGCGCACGATGTCCTCCACGAACTTCGGATTGTCGTAGGCGCGCTCGGTGACGAATTTTTCATCGGGACGCTTCAGGATGCCGTAGACCTCGCAGGAGGCCTGGCCTTCGGCGATGTCGATCAATTCCTCGATCCACATGTGCTCGGCGATGCGCGCGGTGATGCTGATCTGCGAGCGCTGGTTGTGCGCACCGTATTCCGAGATCTTCTTCGAGCAGGGGCAAAGGCTGGTCGCCGCGACCGCCACCTTCACCCACACGCGGGTCTTGCCCTCGCGGTGCTCGCCGTGCATGGAAACCTTGTAGTCCATCAGGCTTTCCACGCCCGACACCGGCGCCTTCTTCATCACGAAATACGGGAATGACATCTCGATGTGCCCCGCACTCGCATCCAGGTGCTCGGTCATGTCCGAGAGCATCTTGCTGAAGGAGTCCACCGAGATCTCGCGTTCGCCGCGATGCAGGATCTCCACGAAGCGCGACATGTGCGTGCCTTTGAAATCGTGCGGCAGGTTCACGTACATGTTGAAGTTGGCGACGGTGTGCTGGTCACCGCCGGAGCGGTCGCGCACGCGCACGGGGTGGAAAATGTCCTTGATGCCCACCTTGTTGATCGGTATCTGCCGCAGGTCGGCCCGCCCTTGGACGTCCTCGATGCTGGCGGTGGCGGGCGGTTTCTTCACGGGGGCTTCGACGCTCATGATTCCTCGGATGGACAAGCCGGTCCGCAGCAATGGGGGCCGCAGAGGGGCTTTGCAATGCACACAGCTTAGACGATTTTCAGGTCGCCTCGGCCGCCAGGCGCCGCGCCGGCCGCCACCAGGCCTCGACCTGGGCCTTGACCGACGCGAAATCCAGGCCCGCATCCACCAGACAGTCTTCACGCGAACCATGCACGATGAAGCGGTCGGGGATGCCCACGTGCAGCATGGGAAGGGCAAAGCCCGAGGCGCTCAGCACTTCGGCGACGGCGCTGCCGGCCCCGCCCGCCACCACGTTTTCCTCCAGGGTGACGATGGCGGACGATTTGAGGGCGACTCGGCTGATCAGCTCCTCGTCCAGCGGCTTGACATATCGCATGTTCACCACCGTGGCATCGTGCAGTTCGGCCAGCTTTTCAGCTGTCGCCAGCATCCCACCGAAGGCCAGCAAGGCAAGGCCGCTGCGGCCTTCACGGCGCATCTGCGCCTTACCCACGGGCAGGGCGGTCATCTCGGTCTGCAGGGGCACTCCGGGCCCCGTGCCACGCGGATAACGCACCGCCGAGGGGCCATCCAGGGTGGTGCCCGTATAGAGCATCTGCCGGCATTCGTTCTCATCGCTCGGCGCCATGATCACGAGGTTCGGGATGCATCGCATGAAACTCAGGTCGAAGGCGCCCTGGTGGGTGGCGCCGTCTCCGCCCACGAGGCCGGCGCGGTCGATGGCGAACAACACGGGCAGCTTTTGCAACGCCACATCGTGGATCAACTGGTCGTAAGCGCGCTGCAGGAAGGTCGAGTAGATGGCCACCACCGGGCGCGCGCCTTCGCAGGCAAGGCCCGCAGCGAAGGTCACGGCGTGCTGTTCCGCGATGGCCACATCGAAGTAGCGGTCGGGAAAGCGCTTCTCGAACTCCACCATGCCCGACCCTTCGCGCATCGCCGGCGTGATGCCCATGATGCGCGGGTCGCGTTCGGCCATGTCGCACAACCATTGGCCGAAAATCTGCGAATAGGACGGGCCGCTGGCCTTTTCCTTGAAGATGGTGGCGCTGACGGCATCGAAGGGGCCCGGGCCGTGCCATTTGATGGGGTCCGCTTCCGCCGCCGCATATCCCTTGCCCTTGCGGGTCACCACATGCAGGAATTGCGGACCCTTGAGGTCGCGCATGTTTTCCAGCGTGCGCACCAGGCTGTTGAGATCGTGCCCGTCGACCGGCCCGATGTAGTTCAGGCCCATTTCCTCGAAAATCGTGCCGGGCAGGATCATGCCCTTCATGTGCGCTTCGGAGCGACGCGCCAATTCCCACACCGTGGGCATCTGCCGCAGTACCTTCTTGCCGCCCTCGCGCAGGTTGGCGTAAAGCTTGCCGGAGAGCACCTTGGCGAAGTAATTCGACATGGCGCCGACGTTCTCGGAAATCGACATGTCGTTGTCGTTGAGGATGACGAGCAGGTCGACATTGAGGCTGCCGGCGTGGTTCAGCGCCTCGAAGGCCATGCCCGCGCTCATCGCGCCGTCACCGATCACCGCGATCACCCGGCGGCGCTCGCCCTTGGAGGCGGCGGCAATGGCCATCCCGAGCGCGGCACTGATCGAGGTGCTGGAATGGCCGACGCCGAAGGTGTCGAAGGCGCTTTCCTCGCGCAGGGGGAAGGGCGCAAGTCCACCGGTCTGCTTGATGGTACGCAGCCGGTCGCGGCGCCCGGTCAGTACCTTGTGCGGATAGGCTTGGTGGCCCACATCCCACACCAACCGGTCCTCCGGGGTGTCGAACACGTAGTGCATGGCGACCGTAAGCTCCACGGTGCCCAACCCGGCGGCGAAATGCCCGCCCATCTGGCTCACTGTGGTGATCAGGTAGCGGCGCAACTCATCGTTCAGCGCCTGCAGGTCGGAACGGGCAATCTTGCGCAGGTCGGCGGGGGAGTCGATGCGCGACAGGAGCGGAAAATTCTCATCCGGGCTGTTCATGGCTCTTATTCATTCTAACCGGACGTCATCGCCGGTGGCCCATTAAACTCGACGGTCCACCGCATAACAAGCAAGCCAGGCGAGCAGGGAGGCGTCCCCGGGCAGGGCCCTCAGCCGGTCCAAGGCGCGTTCCTTGAGGCCCTGGGCGCGTTTTTTGGCCTCCGCCATGCCCATGAGGCTGGGGTAAGTGGGCTTGGAACGCGCCGCGTCCGCCCCTGTCTGCTTGCCCAGGTCGGCGGTTTCGCCCTCGACGTCCAGGATGTCGTCCTGGATCTGGAAAGCCAGTCCGATGTCCTGGGCATAGCCATCCAGCGCCGTCCATGCCGCTGCGGGGAGCGAGGCGCAGCACGCGGCGGCCAGCAGCACGCTGGCGCGGATCAGCGCGCCGGTCTTCAGGGCGTGCATGGTCTCCAATTGCGAAAGCGTCAGGGTGTGGCCCACGGCACCCAGGTCCAGCGCCTGGCCGCCCGCCATGCCGGCCGTACCGCTGGCATCCGCCAGGATACGGATCATCTTCAAACGGCCGGCCGGTTCGACCGCGTGTGCAGAATCCGCGGCCAGCAGCGAAAACGCCAGCACCTGCAGCGCATCACCGGCCAGGATGGCGGTGGCCTCGTCGAACGCGCGATGCGTGGTGGGCCGGCCGCGGCGCAGGTCGTCGTCGTCCATGGCGGGCAGGTCGTCATGCACGAGGGAATAGGCATGGATGAGTTCCACCGCCGCGGCGGGGGCATCCAGCACGGACAGGGGAACGGCAAGGCATTCCCCGGCCGCGTACACGAGCAAGGGGCGCAGTCGCTTGCCGCCGCCGAGCACGGAATAGCGTTGTGCCTCGTGCAGCCGTTCGGGGGATTGCGAGGCGGGCGGCAGTGCAGCCGCCAGCACCCCCTCGATGCGTTCCTGTAGTTGCTGAACCCGTTGCGCGACGGAATCAGCCATGTGGGTCATGGACGCGCGGGCGGAGGACGCTTCATGGTTCGTCGGAGTCCGCTTCTTTGAATTCTTCCACGACGGGCTGGCCGGCGGGTGCTCCTGCTTTCTTCAACAGCACCTCCACCTTTTGCTCCGCATCCTTCAGGGCGCCCTGGCACGAGCGGGTGAGGGCCACGCCGCGCTCGAAGGCGTGCAGGGATTCATCCAGCGGCAAATCGCCGGTTTCGAGGCGTTCGACCAGGCTTTCGAGTTCGGCCATGGCCGCCTCGAAATCGACGGCGGGCGGAGCGGCGGGTGTGCTGGCTTTCGGCATGTCGCAAGACGTTACACAGGCCTCCGCTGCGGGTCAAACCGGCGCCGCGCGCGGGCAACTCGCGGCCTGTCGAGATTGACTTCCGGGCGCGCGCGGGAATAGCGTACCGCCTTGGTTTCCAACGTCGATGAAGGAGTGAGGAATGAATCTCAAGGGCAGCAAGACCGAAAAGAATCTGAAGGACGCGTTTGCCGGCGAATCGCAGGCGAACCGCCGTTATCTGTACTTCGCCGCCAAGGCGGACGTGGAAGGTTTCAACGACGTGTCCACCGTGTTCCGTTCGACCGCCGAAGGCGAGACCGGACATGCGCACGGGCACCTGGAATACCTGGAGGCCTCGGGTGATCCGGCCACGGGTCTCCCCATCGGCCCCACCGCGTCCAACCTGAAAGCGGCCATCGCCGGCGAAACGCACGAATACACGGATATGTATCCGGGCATGGCGAAGACGGCGCGCGATGAAGGCTTCAGCGAAATTGCCGACTGGTTCGAGACGCTGGCCAAGGCGGAGCGCTCGCATGCCAACCGCTTCCAGAAGGCGCTCGATAGCCTGTGAAGTCCGAAGGTAGTCTCGAGGCGCCCACCCGCCATCGCATCGATTGGCAGAAGCCCGAGTTCTACGACGAGGACGCGCTCCACAAGGAGATGGAGCGCGTCTTCGACATTTGCCATGGCTGCCGGCGCTGCTTCAGCCTGTGCAATTCCTTCCCCACGCTGTTCGATGCGGTGGATGCGTCCTCCACGGGTGAAGTCGACGGCCTGGAAAAGCCCGTCTACTGGCAGGTGGTGGATCACTGCTACCTGTGCGACATGTGCTACATGAGCAAGTGTCCCTACGTGCCGCCGCATCCCTGGAACATCGATTTCCCGCACTTGATGCTGCGCGGCAAGGCGCAGAAGCTCGCGCGCGGCGAGGTGGGTCTGACGGACAAGATCCTGAGCGCGACCGAGGTGGTGGGCAGCATCGCCGGCATTCCGGTGGTGTCCGAGATCGTCAATGCGGTGAACAAGACCAGCCTGGGCCGCAAGGCATTGGATGCGGTGCTGGGCGTGCATCCGACCGCCCCGGTGCCCCGTTACCACTCGAAGACCATGCGGTCGCGCCTGCGTGGCCGCAGCCGCGCGCCGGCGAAGGTGACGCCCACGGCGGAGACCACCGGCAAGGTGATGTTGTTCGGAACCTGCTACGGCAACCGCAACGAGCCCGAATTGGGTGAGGACCTGGTCGCCATCCTCGAGCACAACGGCATCGAGGTGGAGCTCACGCCGGGCGAGAAATGCTGCGGCATGCCCAAGCTCGAACTGGGCGACTTGAATGCCGTTGCCGCGCTCAAGGATTACAACGTGCCCATGCTGGCGGCCGCCATCGACGCGGGCTTCGACATCCTCGCGCCCATTCCCTCCTGCGTGCTGATGTTCAAGCAGGAATTGCCGCTGCTGTTCGCCGACGATCCGCGGGTGGCAAAGATCAAGCGGCGCATGTTCGATCCCTTCGAATACCTGATGCTGCGCCACAAGGCAGGCTTGCTGCGGACCGATTTCAAGGCCGAGTTGGGCAAGATCTCCTACCACGTCGCGTGCCACCTGCGCGTGCAGAACATCGGGCTGAAGACCCGCGACATCCTGCAGCTGATCCCCGGCACCTCGGTCGAGCCCATCGAGCGCTGTTCGGGCCACAACGGCACCTACGGGGTCAAAAGCCGCTTCCGCGAGGCCTCGATGAAGATCGCGCGGCCGGTGGTGCAGCGGGTGCAGTCGGGGGGCGCGGCGCACTACGCCAGCGATTGCCCGATGGCGGGGCACCAGATCCAAAGCGGCCTGCCCACCGAGACCACGCCCGAGCATCCGCTGAAATTGCTGCGCATGGCCTACGGACTGTAGGCTGCAATCATGCAAAAGATCACCCGGGGCGAATTGATGAGCCTGGAACAGTACGCGCAGGAGCGTAAGCGCCTGCGCGAGGAGATCATCGCCCACAAGCGCACCCGGCACGTCGCCGTCGGCCCGCACATGAGCTGGTGCTTCGAGGACCGTCTCACCATCCGCTACCAGATCCAGGAGATGTTGCGCGCGGAACGCATCTTCGAAGGCGAGGGAATCCAGTCCGAACTGGACGCCTACAATCCGTTGATTCCGGACGGCAGCAATTGGAAGGTCACCATGCTGATCGAATACCCGGATCCCACCGAACGCGCGCTGGCCCTGGCCGGGCTCAAGGGCGTGGAGGATCGCTGCTGGGTGCGCGTGAGCGAATTGGCGCGGGTATTCGCCATCGCCGATGAGGACCTGGAGCGCGAAAACGAAGAGAAGACTTCTTCCGTGCATTTCCTGCGCTTCGAGTTGACGCAGGGGATGGTTCAGGCGTTGCAGGGCGGCGCGCCGTTGAGCCTGGGAGTGGATCATCCGCAGTACCGGTACGATGTCAGTCCGGTGTCCGCGGCGGTACGCGCCAGCCTGCTGCGCGATCTGGGCTGATTACGTCAAACGCCGGTAATCCGGCGAAATCCACCGCTGGTCCGGCCGGTGCAAATCGGCCTTGCCAACCCGTGAGGCGCGTCACATAGGGGCGGGCGGCAGATGCAGGGAATTTGGGTACCATTCTCGCCCAAGATGTACTCCACCAAAGCCCTCAAATTCCCGGTTGCGCATGTGCTGTGCTGCGTTGCGGCGCTCGTCCTCGGCGGCTGCAACTCCGCTCCTCTGCCTGCGCGCACCGCGGAGGAACTGATGGAAGACCCCGTGATGCTCGATGGCGTTCTGATGAAATGCAATGGCGCCGCCAGCAGCGAGCAACGCGCAAGCGTGGAGTGCAAGCACGCGCGCATCGCGGTGGATCGCCTCGCGCGGCAACGGGAAGCCGACGAGGTGGCCAAGCGCCAGGCCGATTTCGAGCGTAACCGCGAACGGCTGCGCCTGCAGCAGGAAGCCCTGCAGCGCCAGCAGGAAGAAGCGCGGCGCGTGGATCCGTACACGCTGCCGCTGGTTCCACCGGTGGAGAGCCATTCCGCTCCGCCGACCGCCAGCAACTAGAACTCCCACCTGCTTCGGCCGCGCGCTGCGGCCGGCGCTTGCGTGCGGTCGCATCAGCCGCCGGGCATGCCCGGCGCCGTGCTGCGCTACACTGCGCCCGGCCCACGAACCCTCCCGGAGCTGAACGATGAAGATCACGCCGTTTGCGGTCGAGCAATGGATGAATGCGTACGAGACCAGGTGCCGCTACAACCTGGCGGAAACCTGCGTCGCCTCGCTGACGGTGTCCGAGTTGCTCGAGCTGGCCGGGGAAAAGAACGCCATCCTCGACCAGTTGCTACCGCTGAAAATGACTTACGGCGCGATCGAGGGTAGCGAGCGGCTGCGGTGCGCCATCGCCGGCTTGTATGCGTCGCAGCCGCCGGCGAATGTGTTGGTCACCCACGGCGCCATCGGCGCCAATGCACTGGTTTACCAGGCGCTGGTGGGCGCGGGGGACCGTGTGATCAGCATCGTGCCCACGTATCAGCAGCATTATTCAATCCCGGAAAGCCTGGGCGCGCAGGTGTCGAAGCTCACGCTGCGCCGCGAAGACCGCTACCTGCCCGACCTGGATGAGTTGCGCCGCCTGGCCCGGGGCGGTGTCCGGCTGATCGCCTTTTCCAATCCCAACAATCCCACCGGTTCGCAGATGAGCCGCGCGATGCTCGAGGAGGTCGTGCGCATCGCCGATGCCGCCGGCGCCTACGTGTTGAGTGATGAGGTGTACCGGGGAACCGAGCAGGGGCAGGATTCGATGCCTGCCTCGATCGCAGATCTGTATCCGCGCGGCATCAGCACGGGCAGCATGTCCAAGGCTTTCTCGCTCGCGGGACTGCGCCTGGGTTGGATATGCGGTCCGCACGAGGTGCTGCGCGCGGCAGAGGTGCATCGCGACTACAACACCATCAGCGTCGGCATGCTCGACGATCATTTCTCCTGCATCGCGCTGGAACATCACGACAAGATCCTGGCGCGCAGCCGCCGGATCGTGCGCGAGAACCTGGCGTTGCTCGATGCATGGATGGCGGCGCAACCGTCGATGTCCTACGTGAAACCCAGCGCGGGCACCATCGCCTTGCTGGAGTACGACTTCGACCTGCCTTCGCGTGATTTCTGCGTGCGCCTGATCGAGCAGACGGGCGTGCTGTTCACGCCGGGCTCAGCCTTCGAGGTGGAGGGCTGCGTGCGCATCGGCTACGCCAACGATCATTCCATCACCGCGGCGGGCCTGGTTGAAACCGCCGGATTTCTGCGCTCGCTCGCCGCCTGAAAATCACAGCGCGTGCATGCATGCACGCATGATGGCGCATCGGAATGCGCGCGCGAGCCGCGCAATCGCTGCTGGGCGCGCCGCATGCGCAGCTCTACGGCACGATCGCCGCGTCGTCCGCCAACTACGGCACCGCATTTGCCGATATCCGCACCGGTTCAAACGGCACCTGCACCGGCTGCAGCGCCGTGGCGGGCTATGACATCCCCGCCGGGTTGGGCACGCCCAATGCGGCGGCGCTCCTGCCGCTGATGACGGGCGCGACGAGCGCGCCGGTTGCGCCGGTGGTGGCCCCGGCCACGGTGAATGGGACCGCCGGTGTATCCCTGTCGTTCATGGTCTCCGCGGCTGCCGCCAACGCGATGAGCTACTCGCTCCTCGGCGCGCCCGCGGGCTGAGCGTGAATGCCAGTGGTCTCGTGAGCTGGGCGTCGCCCGTGGGCATGAGCCTGGGAAGCACCGGCATCCTGCCCTGGTCCGATCCGTTGCAGGGCGCGTACACGGTGACGGTGACCGCCAAGGACAGCAAGACCGGCTTGAGCGGGCGGGGCGTCTACAGCGTCATCATCGCCGGCGTGCCCCCCCCCCCGGGGATGGGGTTCTCGGTGAGCGGCGCGACGATCATCGCCAGCTGGCCCGCGCCGGTCACCGGCAAGTACACCCTCGGTACAACGCGAAGTAAGCGGTTGGCCGGCGGCTGGACCCGTGCCGGCGCGCCTCATGGTCCTTGGCGGCACGGGCGCCGGTGCTTTAGCATCGGCGCCTTCGACGGGAACGACGGACATACCATGGGGCACGAAAGGCGCAAGGGCGCTCGACGGGTGAGCGCTGCGGAGGCGGCCGGGCTCGTGCGCTCGGGCGACTGGCTGGACTTCGGCGCGGCCTTGTCCCTGCCCGACGGTTTCGATCGCGCGCTCGCCGCGCGCGCCGCCGAGTTGCGCGAGGTGAAGATCCGCGGCTGCCTCGCCATCCGGCCGCTGGCCGTCCTGGAGGCGGATCCCGGCCGCGAGCACTTCCAGTGGTACAGCTGGCATTTCAGCGGCTATGAGCGCCGCCAGCATGATGCCGGCCTGTGTCATTACATCCCCTGCAACCTGGGCGAGATCTCCGACTACTACCGCCGCTTCATCGACCCGCCCGACATCCTGGTGCTCAAGACCTGCCCCATGGACGCTGACGGGTATTTCAATTTCGGCCCCTCCAGCCTCTGGCATGGGGTGGTGGCGTCGCGTGCGCGAACCGTCATCGTGGAGACCAGCGCCGACATGCCCTACCTGTGCGGTGAACCGGGCGATGACCACAACGGATTGCACGTCAGCCAGGTCGATTACGTGATCGAGGGCGATGCGAGTCCTACGCCGGAATTGCCCAATCCGCCGCCGGGGGAGGCCGACCGCGCGGTCGCGCGCCTGATCGCCGCCGAGATTGGCGATGGCGCCTGCGTGCAGGTGGGCATCGGCGCCATGCCCAACGCGGTTTGCTCGTTGCTGCTGGAGAGCGGGGTGAAGAATCTCGGCGTGCACACGGAAATGCTCACCGATGGCATCGTCGACCTGTATACCGGCGGGGTGATCACCGGCGCGCGCAAACGGATGGATCCGGGCAGGATCGTCTGCAGCTTTGGTTTCGGGTCGGCCGCGCGCTACAAGGTGATCCACCGCAATCCCGACTTTCTCTGCCGTCCGGTGGAGTACACCAACCTGCCGCACCACATCATGCGCAATGACGATGTGGTGGCCATCAACAACACCACGCAGATGGACCTGCAGGGTCAGGCCGCTTCCGAATCCTCGGGGCATCGCCATATCAGCGGCACGGGCGGCCAGCTGCAGTTCGTGCGCGGCGCCTACGCCTCCAAGGGCGGGAAGTCCTTCGTCTGCCTGTCGTCCACGTACGAGCGCAAGGGCGTGCGCAAGAGCCGCATCGTGCTGGAACTCACGCCCGGCAACGTGGTGACCACGCCGCGCTCCGACATGATGTTCGTGGTGACCGAATATGGGATCGCCAATCTCAAGGGCCGTTCGGTACCGGAGCGTGCCCAGGCGCTGATCGGCCTTGCGCACCCTGACTTTCGCGACGAGCTGTCGCGCGAGGCGCGGGTGCGCGGCCTGCTGCCGCGCAACTTCTTCTGAAGCGCCCGCGGCTGCGTGGCGTGCTCAGCTCGCCAGCGGCAATCTCACGTCCACATCGCAGCCCGCCCCGTTGGAGGAGCGCACGCTGAATACCCCGCCTTCGAGCGCGACCCGCTCGCGGATCCCGAGCAGGCCGAAGCTGCTGGGTGATTTCTCGAAAATGGACTCCGGTGTGAAGCCGAGGCCGTCGTCGCTGACCGTGATCTGCAGGATCCTGCCCGCCGCGCACACCATGACGCGCACTTCGCGCGGCGCGCCGTGCTGCAGGGCGTTGCGCACCAGTTCGGAGATGACGCGAAAGGCGAGGCGACGCGCCGGCAGTGCGAGGTCATCCAGGGGCCCGCTGCGTTCGAACTGCAACCGCGCGTTCGCGCCGCGCCCCAGGTGCGCAAGATAGGACTCGATCACCGGCTCCAGGCCGCGGTCTTCCAGGCCCTGGGGCCCGAGGTCCCGCAGGGCGCGGTCCGCATAGGCCTCTGCCTCATGCACGGTTTGCAGGGCGCTGTTCAATGCCTCGTCCGCGGCGGCCGGAAGGATGCTGCGATCGAGAGAATTCAGCGCGAATCGCACCCCCACCATGGATTGCGCGATGCTCTCGCGCAGCGTGCTGGCCGACCGGTCGCGCCGGTCTTCCTCGCCGGCCGCCAGTTGCCGCGCATAGCGGCGCAATTGCTCCTCGACCAGCCGTCGCGAGTTGAAGGCGATCGACAGCAGGATGACGGCGTACAGCGCCAGCAGCGCCGTCACCTGCACGCTCACCACCTCGGTCAGGTCGGAGGGCACCAGCGAATTGGAGGCGCGGAAGGCCGTCACGCACCAGGCGCCGGTAAGCACGAAGTGCCCGGTGGCCACCAGCGCCGCCACGCGCACGGGGAAACGGATGGCGATGGTCGCGAGCAGCGCCAGCACCAGGAACATGCCGATCAGGCCCTGCAGGGGAAATACCCGCTGTAGCCCGAACACCGTGGCGGCGATCAATGCCGCCGCGAGCACCGCGAACTCGCGGTAGCCGGCATGGTGCGACAACACACAGCCGTGGCTGTGCATCCACCAGATCACGATGGGCAGGGACAACAGCGGCAGCCCGATCAGTTGCGAAGAAAACTGCATGCCCAGCCAGATGGGCAGCGCGGGCGTCAGCGGTGCGGGCACCAGCAGCCACATCGAAAGCGCGCCGGCGGCGGCGCCGCACAGGGCAGGGATACCCGCGGCGAACATGCGCCGTTCCAGCTGCGGATTGAAGCGTTGATACACCAGATGCAGCAGCACCCCGCTCACGCAGCCGGCCGCTGTGGCGGCCGTGGCGTGCGCCAGCGTGTCCGGAAGGGATGAACCCGCCGCCAGTCCCACGATCGGTACGGGCAACGACCACCCCAGCCAATCGCCCGCCCAGCAGCCGATGACGATGCCGGCGAATGCGCGCACCGGCAGCACCGCGAACAGTGCCGCGCCCAGACCCGGCAACAGGGTGAAGATGGGTGCGCTCATGGGGGAGGGCATCCATAGTTGACGCTCGATCACGCCGCACAGCGTGGCGAGGGTGAAGCTCAGCAGGAAACTGGCGAGGGATCCGCTTTCGCCGAATTTGAACAGGGCCGCCACGCGGCGCCCGGCCGCGGAAGTGGGCAGGAACGTGATCTCCCGGATGCCGGGCGTCTTGAGTATGGAGCTGGCCTGCATGACGGGGGGCTACATTGCACCGCCGCACTCGTGTGCGCAATGGTCGCTGGCAGACGACTCTCTTCTCAATCTTTTTATTGCATATAATTGTATTAAAAACAGATAATTAACATATAAAACTCATGTTAATTATTACAGGATGCGAGATCTGATTTTTTGCGTTGGCGCTTGACGGGCTGGCGCGGACGCCGAAAAAACCTTTGGGGCGGGTGCGCCGCGGCGTGGATGACTGGAGTGCGAGGGAAGGCGCAGCCGTGCCGTCTCATGATGCATCGGTTTGCATGCCGGGTGCCTTCTCTTCAAAACACCTCGGCTTGACGCCGCGCCTTGTGATTTCGATTGTCAGGGCACCCACCCCAAAAGGCTTTTTTGGCGCCCGCGCCAGCCCTCGAGGCGTCGCGGAGATCGGAATGCCCAAGCAGCGAAAAGCTCAATCGACCGTCATTTGTCGGTAGTACCAACACGAGAAGGTCCAGCGGCAGTGACAAGCAGAGCGGAGAGTCTCAGCTCAGACTCGAGTTGCGCCGGCGCGGAGCTGCCGGCGCTTGTCCAGGTCAGGGTTCTACTTGGGAGGTTCCTGGCCTGCGTTGGAGTCTTCCATGGGGAAGGTCTGCGCGGGAGCGGGCGGCGCGGCGGGCGCTGCCGCGGGAGCATCCGCCGACGTGGCGGCGGGGGCTGCTTCGGTTCCGGCGGGGACCTCGGCCTGGGGCGCCGGCGAGGGGCGCGTGACCGTGCGGGTGCTCTGCGACAACCGCTCCAGGAATCGCTGGCCCGCCGGCGGAGGCGAGGGCGACTGGCCGGAGAAGATCTCGCTGGCCGTCACGCCACGCTTGCCATAGAAGGCGGCATTGGATTTCTTGTCGATGCTGATGACGGTGCCATCGAGCGCGGCGCCGGCGAACAGGCCGCGCGCGCGCGCGTACGAATAGACTTCTGCGTCGAAATTCAGGTCCGTGCCCGCCGTGCCCGAGCGTCCGACCGGGCCGGCCGCGACCGACGCATTGGCGCCGAGCGTCATTTTGCCTCCGGTGATGCCCTCGATGCCCGTTTTCGTGGTGAACACCAGCACGATGTCCGAGGTTTGCACGCCGATCATGAAGCCAAGATTGCCGCCTGTCAGCGTGATGAACGAAGGATTGCTCCAGGCGGAGGTGAGCTTGTCGCGGATGATGAGCACGCCGTGACCGCGGCTGCCGCCCACCGGCGTCAGGCCGATCTTGACCACATCCGGGATGATGGCGATGCCATAGGCGCGCGAGAGCAGCAGGTCGGGAAGGCGTTGATCAGGCATGCCCTGGACTTCTTCCAGGACTTCGGTTGCGGTCAGCAGCTTGCCTTCTTCGCGCGCGCCTGCCTGCGCGCCGGCACTTGCCAACGTGAGGCCGGCGGCCAGCAACATCGCACCCGACCAAGAACGAATTGAATTGCGCATCGAATCTCCTGCCGGCGTCACCGGTCCTACAACAGGACTGTCTTGCGCGCGGTTTAGTTCCGCTAGCTTAGCGCGAGCCGAGGGTGGCGAGAACCCGCGTCGCATCGGCGTCGCGATGATGCAGGCGATAGTACTCCGCCAGGTAGGTCGATGCCTGGCGTACGGCAGGGTCTTGCGCGCCCCGTGATTTCACCAACCGCGCCTGCGCATCGATGAGCGCCGGCCCGCCGCTCGCATCGTCCCCGAGCTTCACCTGGGTCCACGCAAGGCTGGCTTCGGAGCGCGCGGCACGCCAGCTGTCCGCTCCCGCCAGGCGCCGATTCAGGTCCGCCGACGCCCGTAGTTCATTCGCCGCGGGTTTGTATTGTCCGCGGGCGATGAGGATGTCGCCCAGCAACTGGCGGGTGGAGGCCACGTACAAGTGTTCCGCGGGAAGGCTCCTGCCATAGACTTCGAGCGCCTCGCGCGCCTTCCTTTCCGCCGTGGCCGCATCTCCCAACTTGAGGTACAGATTGGCCAGGTAGTCGAGGCGGTATCCGACCAGGTAGTGATCCCCGCCCAGGCGTTGGCGTGTCAGGTCCAGGGACTGGTTCAGGGTGTCGATGGCGCGCCGGTATTCGCCGCGCCGGTCGTACAGCATGGCGAGATTTTCCAGCGTCTGCGCCACCCGTTGATGGGTGGCGCCAAACACGCGGCGCTCCACTTCCAGGGCCTCGTTCAACATCGGCTCGGCTTCCGTGAGCTTGCCGCGGCGGGTGAGGATGTTGCCGAGATTGGCCAGTGCCACCGCGTGGTCGGGATGGTTCCGGCTGACGGTGTTCTGGTAGATGTCCAGCGCATCGCGCTGATATTTCTCAGCGAGCGCCAGGTCGTCATGCCACTCGGCAACGCCGGCGAGTTCGGACAGCGCCGTGGCCACTTCCGGCCGTTCCTCGCCGAGGATATTGCGATACAGGCCCAGGGCCTGGCGGAAGTACGTGGCGGCCTGATCAGGATTGCTGCGGGCATCGCGTGCCATACCGCCCAGTTGCATGAGGATGGCGGCCGTCTGGCGCGTGGCGGGTTGCCCGGGCGTGCGCGACAGAGCCAGCGCCTGGTTTAGATAAGCTTCCGCGGACGTGAGGTTGCCGGCGTCGGAGAGTGCCTCGGCAAGATTGGCCAAGGCCACGGCCACCTGCGCTGGGTTGGCGGGCTTGGCGGCGCGCCGGATGGCGAGCGCCTGCTCGAACAGGGGAACGGCGCGCGGACTCAAGCCCTGGCGGCGGTAGGCGAGGCCGATGCTCTCGAGCAATTGCGCGCGGACTTCCGGCTGCTCGTCCAGGTTCTCCATGATCTTGGCCGCGCCCCGGTCGAGCAGATCCTTGGCCGTGGCTTCGCGGCCCTGCGCATTGAACGGATCGGCCTGCGAAAACACATCGACCAGGAAGCGCGACACCTGCTGTGCGCGGTCACGCTCGCGTGCCGTGGCTTCGCGCGCCAGTTCGATGCGGTGGTTCTGCCAGAGGGTAATGCCGGCCACCGCCGCCATGCCCACCACCAGGGCAGCGACGCCGGTGACCGCGAGGAAGTGCCGGCGCACGAATTTGGACGAGTTGTAGCGCCAATCGCCGTGCCGCGCGAGCACCGGTTGCGCCTGCAGGTGGCGCGCGACGTCATCCGCCAGGGCCTGCGCGGAGGCATAGCGCCGCTCGGGCTCCTTGCGCATCGCCATGGCGATGATGGAGTCGAGATCGCCGGCCAGGCGGGCGCGCAGCCGCTCCGGCGAAAGGCCACGGCGGTCGGAGATCTTCTGCCGGTCCAGTTCGGTCTCGCCGGCAAGTCTGGCCGTCACCGCCTGGCTGGCGCGCACCGGATCATCCATGCAGATGGCCCGCTCGAGTTGCAGCTGGCTGTAGCTGGTCAGCCGGTAGGGCGGCCGGCCCGACAGGAGCTGGTACAACAGCACGCCGAGGGCGTAAATGTCGGTGGCGGTGGTGATCGGCCGGCCCAGCACCTGCTCCGGCGCGGCGTTCTCCGGTGTCAGGACCCGTTCCTGCAGGCGGGTGACGGGCAGGGTATGGGAGATGCTTTCCGGCGCCAGGAGCTTCGCGATGCCGAAGTCCAGGAGCTTGGGACCCCCTTCGTGATTGACGAGGATGTTGCCGGGCTTCAAGTCGCGATGAACGATGAGGTTGCGATGCGCGAACTGCACGGCTTCGCAGATCTTGATGAACAGCTCGAGCCGTTCGCGCACGAACAGGGTGCGGCTGTCGCAATACTCGAGCACGTCCTCGCCATCGACATGCTCCATTACGATGTAGGGCGTGCCGTCCTCGAGATCACCGCTGTCGATCAGGCGCGCGATGCAAGGATGCTCGAGCTTGGCGAGGATGTGCCGCTCGCTGTGCAGGCGATTGCGCATGCGCGGGTGCAGGGTGGCGTGGTGCAGCACCTTGATGGCCACGATCTGCTGGAACTGAGCATCGGCGCGCTCGGCCGAGTACACCGTGCTGGTGCCGCCATGCCCGAGCACCGACACGATGCGATAGGGGCCGACGCGCGCGCCGATCATGCGGTCGGCGTGCTGCTCCAGCAGGTCGCCGGCGGCCGCCCCGATGGCACCCTGCAACGGATCGTCGGCGACCTTGTCCATGCTCAGGAGCGCCTCGACCGAGGTGCGCAGCTGGGGATCGTGCAAGCCGATCTGCTCCAGGCGCTGGCTGCGATCCCCTGGACTCGCCTCCACCACTTCTTCGAACAGGGCTCGTATTTCCTGCCAGCGGGCGCGCGACACGTTCATATGCGCCGTCCTGCCAGGTAGTCGAGCAGCCAGGCGCGTGCCAGACGGATGTCGCGATGAACAGTGGCCGCCGAGGAACCCATTGCCAAGGCGATCTGGTCGTAGGTGAGATCGCCGAAATAATGCAGTTCCAGCGCCTGTGCCAGGCGCGGTTCGAGCTGCGACAATTGCTCCAATGCGGCGTCCAGGTCGACGATGTCGAAGCTGGGCTCGAACTTGACCGGCAGGTCCTCCGACAGTGTGACTTGGCGTGCTCCGCCAAAGCGCTTGTCGCGCAGGCGGCCACGGGCGTGGTCGACCAGGACGCGGCGCATGAGGCGTGAGGCGAGGGCGAAGAAATGCGCGCGGTCCTGCATCGGGACTTCGCTCTGGATCAGCCGCAGGAACGCCTCGTGCACCACGGCGGTGGCCTGCAGCGTATGGCTGCCGCGTTCGCTGCGCATGTAGCGGTGTGCCAGGCGGCGCAGTTCCTCGTACACCAAGGGCGTGAGTTCGCTCAGCGCCTGCTCCTGCCCGGTGCGCCAATCCGCCAGCAATTGCGTGAACTTGCCCTTGGGAGCTGCCATCAGCCCGCCTGCCGCTTCATCCAGGGCATGACGATCCTGTTCATGCTATCCCTGCGCTCCAACGCAGCCGATCTCCGTATCGGGCCGTCGTAAACTCCACCTGGCGGACGATCATAACGGAATTTCGCCGGGATGTGAGGGCCATCACACCCGGTTGGCGCTTTATACCAAGCGCCGCAGAAATGCGATGCGTGACTGACAACCATCAATCCTCAAACAACGCTTGGAGAAAACCACATGAAATTCAAAATCATCCCTCTTGCCGCGACCGCAGCGCTATCTTGCGCAGCATTTGCGTCCGGCGCCAGTGCGGGCGCCACAACCTATGATCTGCATCCCTCGCACCCGCCGCGGCTTGGGGTTCAGGACCTGCATCCCTCGCACCCGCCGCGGCTCGGGGTTCAGGACCTGCATCCCTCGCACCCGCCGCGGCTTGGGGTTCAGGACCTGCATCCCTCGCACCCGCCGCGGTTTGAGGTTCAGGACCTGCATCCCTCGCATCCTCCGCGCGCGTTCTGAAAATGCAAGGAGTTAACATGCAACGACGTAAACTCATCATGACAGGCGTGGCCATTCTGGTTTTCGGGGTCGCGTTCGCCGCGCAACGCGCGGGGAATGAAGACAGCGATGATCTGGAAATCGCTACTGTCGTGAGCAAATGGCGGCCCGGAAGCGACATTCCCATGTCGGCTTTCGAGGTCGGAGAAGTCCGCGCGGCCCCGCCGCGTTGATCGTGTTGCAGTTGTGGCGGGGCCGGCGTGGCCGGTCCCGCCCTTTTGTTAGGCTCACGCGCGCCGCCGGCGCGACATCCGCCTAGAAGAACATCGAGAAGTAGACCTGCATCACGTTGGCGTTGAACTTGTAAAGCGGTTCGGACCCCGGCGTGAATCCGTTGGCGATCCCGTAGTCCTTGATGTTGCGGAAATCGTCGTACTTGAACTGGATGCGGCTGAAATCCGCCGTGACCGTGCCGCGCTTGAAGAATTTCCAACCGTCCGGAAGGAAGGCATACGTGGCCTTCACGCCGAGCGTGGTGTTCTTGGAAGCGGCGAGGTCCTTGTCGCGGCCGATGAAGTTCTGCGCATCGCGCCTTGGGAACAGGTCGCTGTAGAAACTGGCGGCGCCTTGCTTGTACAGGCGTACCCGGCCCTCGAGGATCCAGCGGTTGGACAGCGGGTGTGTGTAGCCCAGCTCGAAGGTGTTGCCGCGGATGCCCCAGGTGTCGGTGAAGAACCGGTAGGAGGCGCTCGCCGCCGCGCGATACCACAGGTAATAGCGGGCCTTGGCGGTGACCGCCGTGCTGGTACGCGTGCGCGGATAAACCTCCGGTTGCGTGGCCCAGCCCGCGCCCGCCGTGGCATCCGCGTAGCGTGTGAAACGATACGGGTTGTTGAGGAAACCCTCGTCGGTGATCACTTCCACCGTGGTGGAGGCAATCAGGTTCTTGGTGATCACTTGTGACAGGCCCACATCGTAGCTGCGGCGGTCGGCTTGTCCGACCGGTGTGATCGTGGCGCCTGAGCGCGCGCTCACCTTGTCCCAGCCGCGTGAGAAGCCCATGGTGACGGTGGTCAGATCGCCGAACATGTCCTGGCTGAGCGAGGCATGCCAGGTATCGGAGATGTAGTCGGTTTCCTTGCTGTTGGTGTAGCCGAGGGAATACGAGGTCTTGCCCCGGATGTAATCCACGCCGATGTTCTTCTGCTTGCGCTCGTCGTGGATGGTGCTGGCATTGCTGAGCACGTCGATGGACGCGCCGCTGACCGTATCGACGGTGTAGCCGGCCTGGACGGAAAAGTTCTCGGCGAACTTCTTGCGCACCAGCACGGACTTGACCTTGATGTCCATGCCGCCGCCCTTGTAGGTGCTGTAGAACAGGTCGGCGCGGTCATCCGGCAGTACGGCCGCCCGCAGCGTGCCCGCGAGCAGCATCACGCACAGTCCCAGCCAGTGAACGCGCGATGGTTTCATGTTCAGTTGCAGCCACAGCCGCCGCCGGCCGTGCCGGTGGCGCCGCGCGAGCCCTCGCGCGATTCGTAGATGTGATCGAGATAGGCACCCGACACCGCGTCGCGCTCCCAGGACATGATGGGATCGGCGAGGCGATCGCGCTCGTAAGGCTTTACCCACGGCTTGATGCTGCTGCAGGCGGAAGCGCCGAGCACGATCGAAGCCAGCACGGTGATCTTGAGCGCGCGCATGGTCATTCCCGGATCAGCTGCCGGATGCGATCCTGGTATTCGTTCTCATCGCCGGGCCGGTAGCCGCGATGCACGTAGCGGACGATGCCCTTGCGGTCGATGATGACCGAGCTGGGCATGTCAGCCACATGGTAGGCGCGGCTCACGGAGTTCTCCGGGTCGAGCAGCACCGGGAAGCTCACCGGCTTGCGCGCCAGCAGTTCCTTCACCGCCGGTGCTTCCTTGTCGACGTTCACGCCGAGCAGGGTGAAACCCGCGGGCTTGTACTTCTTGTACATCTGGTCAAGCAGCGGCATCTCCTGCTGGCACGGGCCGCACCATGTCGCCCAGAAATTCACCAACACCACGTTGCCCTTGTACTGGCTCAGGGACACGGGCTGTCCGGCGAGCGAACTGAGCGAAAACTCGGTGGCCGGGGCATTGGCTTCTCCCGCCAGCGCGAAGCTGGCGGTGCCCGCGATCAACAGTCCGAGCGCGGCGTGTTTGAGCAGAGAGAATGTGGAGCGTTGCATGGACACCTCGACTCTCAGAAGAAATAGGTGAAGCCCAGTGTGGCTTCTATGTTGTGGACGTTCTTGGTCCGTCCGGTGATATCGGTCTCGAATACATGGTCCTTGACGTCCAGGTGCATGGCCAGCCAGTCGGTCAGCAGGATGCGGCTGCCCACGCCGAAGTTCAGCGCGAACTTGTCCTGGTCGGCGAACTTCACCGCGCCCATGCCCACGACCGCGTACAAGGCCGTGTTGAACGCGCGTCCGCGCCCGAGGAATACCTCTCCCGGCAACACGTTGTAACCCAGGTCCAGGTCGTAGTAAGTGAAACGTCTCCCAGACTCGCTCAACACCGTGATGTTGGGGAAAACGTCCTGCAGGCTGGTGGTGCCGGCCTTGGAACGCGCCACGTTGCCCTCGAGAAAGATGTCCTCGGTGACGTGATACGCGAGGCGTACGCCATAGATGGGATTGGTGCCGAAATCCTGGATGCTGAGCGCGCCGAAGTTTCCACCGATCTCGAAGTCCTTGGCCTTGATCTTCGGCGTCTTGATCTTGCGGCGCTGCACCTGCGGATCGATGATGGACGGATCCGCGTCGGGCGTTTCGGCCACGATCTCAGGCTGTTCCTGCGGCTTGGGGCCGCGATGGAACCAGCTGCACCCCGACAGGAGCGCGGCGATTAGAAGAACACTGCCAAGGCGAATTTCCATTCTTCCGGTTCCTTGTTGTCGTTTTCTTTGGTGAAAACTACGTAATTGCGCCAATCGAGGCGCCACATGAATTTCTTGGTGAGGAAGCCGCGCAGGCCGAGGCTGACGTAGGCCACCTGGTTGGTCTTGTCCAGCGGCTGCGGCGGTGTGCTCTTGTCGATGTACTGGATGCCGGTGCCGATGCCGGCCGTGGGCGAGATCCATTTCCACTCGGGCACGAACGTGTGCCGCAGCCCGACGCTCGCCATGTAGCGGTTGTCGATGGTGCCGAGCGCCTGCTGCAGCACGAATTCGGCGTCCAGGCTTTCCGTGATGGCGTAGTCCACGTAGGCCGCCACCAGGTTCTGGTGATTGTAGACGCCGTATCCCGCGCCCAGCTCCCAGTGATGCGTGGCGAAATCCGGGTACGGGGGAATCGGCGCAGGCTCACCGGAGGCGAGTTGCGTGCGGGCGAGTTCTTCGCGCTTGACCCAGCCCTCCTGGCCGCGCTGCGCCCGCACCTTGAACCAGTCCGTGCGCTTGTACAGCACCTGGATCGGCTCGCCACGTCCCACCACATAGGTCACGGGATAGCCGCGGCCCGGGCCCGAATGCATCTCGACGTACGCCTCGGTGACCATCACTTCGAGCGGTTTCTTCGGCGTGCGCGCCTCAGACGGTGCGGTCATCGCCAGCAACGCCTGCACCAACAGCAACAACGGGAGCAGACGCCGCATCAGGTCAGTTCGCTGGTGCGACGAAGGGATCGTTGTAGTACTGGGCTCCGATGTCTAGCCATTCAGCGATCATCTTCAGTTCGGCGGGCGACAGCCAACCCGCATGACTGCCGCCCGTGTCGAAGCGGCTGAAAAATGCCGTTGAGGCATTGGCGCTGCCGGCGCTCATCGGACCCGGCAACACGACCGGAACCTGGGTGGGCAAACCGGTGGCCGGATCAATCGGTCCGTTTACCATAACATCCTGCAGCGCGCCCATAATAAGCTCTTGCTGGTTATGCGCAAACAAGAGTTGTGAGTACGAAGTCACAACATTGGGATCTGCGTTGGAAACGCCGTCGGTGAGATCGAGCTGGCCCGCGGGTACCTGCACCGTGGCCGCCGCGTCGCGCGTGTTGTGGCACAGGATGCAGGTGTGATCCGACAGCACCGTGACATTGTCCGCCGCCAGGGTCTGGCGCGGCAGGTTCCATAGGGGCTGGATGTGCTGCAGATAATGAATGGTGATTCGGCAGCGGTTGCTCCAGGCGGGCAGGCAGTTGCCGTTGAGCGGTGCCGGGGTGGTCAGGTCCGAATACAGATAAGAGAAGCTCGCGTCCGCCGGCCTTGCCGCGGCCACGGGATCCGTCCACACATCGTCATAGATGAGGTTGGCGCTCGGAATGGTCGAGCACCCGGTGGGATTGCCGCAGCTGATCCGCGCGCGCGTCTCGGCCATGATTTCGCCGAAGTCAGCGAACATGGCCGGGTCGGTGTTGGGGAAGGGCTGGCCGGTGGTGGTCGCACCCTGGTTCACAGGGGTCGTCAGGTTGTCGCGGCCATGAGCCGTGTTCCTGGTGCCATCGTGGCAGCCATTGCAGGTGCGAACCTCACCCGGAATCAATTGCAGCCATGAGCCGTGCCGCGCGCCCACCCGGCGGCCGTTCTTGTCCAGCACGCTGATGGCGAAGGGCACGTTTGCCGGCACCTTGATCTTGATGGAGCCATCCGGCTCGACCGGTGCATAGGCGAGGATTTCGCGCATCCCCAGTCCAGCGGGTCCGAAGGCAAAGCCGGGCACATCGCGCGTGCGGCGATCGGGAATGGAGACCGGCTTCTCGATGCGCACGAAACGATCCGGACGCTGATCGGCCGTGGTCTGCTTGGGATCGGCCATGGTGGCGATGTTGGGGCGTGCCGTGTCGATGCCGTCGAAGTCGTACACGCTCTTGATGACCAGCAGTCCCGCGCCTTCGCCGGCGAGGTTCTTGTCCACGTCCACTCCGGGCACCTTGTCGCGGATCACGGGCGGCGCCGGCGTGCGTTGCTGCAGGATCACCGGGTCCACCGTCATCAGGCCAGGCTCGGCGGCCAGCATGGGCCGCAGCGTGTTGGTGTCGAGGTCGTACACCCAGAGCGTGTATTCGGGCGGGGCGAGCTGCACTGCCGGGTCAGCGGTGTTCTCTTCCGTGCACACCTTGGTCGCAGCGGGCGTCACGCTGGTGTCGAGGATCAGGCAGGGCGCCCAGCTCACCAGCATGCGGTTGGTGCCGTCGAACAACGGGAACACCGAGGCGAACCGGCCGCCGAGCGAAGGGCTGTCGGGGAGCGTGGTGACATTCAACGTGGTTGCCGGGGACTGCCCGGGTCCCGGCGCGCCGGCAGCCGCCAGCGTGGTCTGGTTGATCTCGACGAACTGCTCGGCATCGATGAGCGACACATCGCCGCCCAGCTGCGTGCCGAGGAAGGGGCGCACCAGCGTCGTCAGCTTGTTGTCGGGGCGCGTGCGCGCGTTGACGAACTGCACCAGCGTGTTGTTGGTGCCGGTGGCGTGGCTGTACTGCCCGTAATAGAGCTCGAGGCCGGTTCCATCAGGATTGGCACGGTAGAGATTGATGCGATCGCTGCCGTTCACGCGCTCCCAGCGCGAGAACACGATCTGCCCGTTGTTCAACACCGAGGGGGCGAAGTCGTGATTGGTGTTGTAGGAAATCTGATGGATGTCCGATCCATCGGTATTCATCACGTGCAGCAGGAAGGCCGGTTGCTGGCGATTGTCGGTCTGCGCGGCGTATTGCGGCCGGCCTTCGTCCAGCAGGATGGCGCGTGAGGTGTTCTGGCGCGTCGATGTGAAGACGATGCGCCCGTCCGGCAGGTAGTGCGGGCTGAGGTCGTGTCCCTTCTCGGCGATGATGTCGTCGGCGATCACGCGGCGCACGGTCTTGGCCTTGCCGTCGTACTCCCAGATGTTCCAGGTGGGCTGGTCCTCCGGATCGACGTTGTCGAGCAGCGGCAGGCGCAGCGCAAACACCACCTTGGTGCCATCGGGCGAGACGTCGAGGTCGCGCACGTCGCCCTGGCCGCCGGTGATGTCCTTGGTGACGTTGGTCTCGAGGCCGCTTGCGCTCGCCTTGTCGCGCACGTACAGATCGCCGCCGGCGGTGGAGGTGATGAGGTCGCGTACGTCGATGTCCCGCCGCGGAGGCGGCCGCTTCACATAGGCCAGCGGGAAGTCGAGCGTCACGGGGTCTGGAATCTGGCCGCCGGCAAGGCCGGGCGCGTGGCCGCTGTTGCCGCTGGCGCAGGCCGCGATCATCGCGATCGGCGCGAGCAATGCCGCGAGGCGTATCGCGTAGCGTGCCGCATAGCGTGACGCGATGCTCAATCCACGCGTGTTGCGCGCGCGCCCAACGTGAGTGTGCGCAGAGTCACATGTCCGTTCATTACGCATAGCTGAAGCACCCAACGGCCTTGTTCGGCCATGATGATGTAAAGGCGAAAGTCCGCGGGTGTGTTGCATGACCACATCTTCGTTCGATGTGCGTCTTGATTCTGTTAACACACTCACAGAAGAACTCTCACTGTGCGAAGAGCATATAGCCGTGCGAAGTGGGTCGTTACTGTCTCTGAATGCCGACGTCGTTTGGCTGAGACATTCCTGCACGCAGATTGGCTGCGTATATTCGCTGCCAGTGGAATCTTTCATACACGCCAACTTGGACGAGCATATGAACAACGGGATGCCGACTGCATTGATCGACACCACGCCTGCACGCTCCTCGCGGCCGCGAACGGGCAAGGTGCTGTGCGCCGCCATCGCGGCGAGTCTGGTGCTGGCGAGTGCCGGTGCCGGCGCGATCACGCGCGACCAGGCCAAGCGCATTCATGACCGGCTGGCAGGCGTGCCGCCCTCCGACAGCGTGCTCACCGCCATGGCGGGCATGAGCGCCGACGCCGCCGCCTTCGAGGCGATGAACAATCCCAATTTCTACAACGTCACCCTCAAGAACATGGCGACGCCGTGGACCAACCGCGCGCAGACCGTGTTCGCGCCGCTGAACGATTACACCGCCACGGTGATCGGCATGGTGCGCGACGACGTGGACTTCAGCACGCTGCTGTCGGCCGACCTCGTCTACGTGGCCAAGCCCGGCACGCCTGGTGTCACCGCCACTTACTCGCCGGCCAACAACGACATGTACGACCAGCTCGAGTCCAGTGGCGCCGATCTGAAGGCGAACTTGCAGTCCAGCGCGCAAAGCGCGGTGAACGGATTGCCGGCTGCCGCGACCGCCGGCGTCGTCACCACGCGTGCCGCCGCGGAGGCGTTCTTCATCGCCGGCACGAATCGCGCCATGTTCCGCTTCACCTTGCTGAACCACCTGTGCCGTGACCTGGAAGCGGTCCACGACGTGACTCGTCCGCCCGATCGCATCCGCCAGGACGTGAGCCGTTCCCCCGGCGGCGATAGCCGGTTGTTCCTCAACAACTGCATCGGCTGCCACAGCGGCATGGATCCTCTGGCCCAGGCCTACGCTTACTACAACTTCGATGAGACCGCCGGCAGGATCGTCTACACGGCCGGCCAGGTCCAACCGAAGTACCTGATCAACTCGGACAATTTCAAGGCCGGCTACGTCACCCCGGATGATCATTGGGACAACCGCTGGACTGCCGGCCCCAACCAGATCCTCGGCTGGGATTCCGCCTCCACCCACACGGGATCGGGCGCGAAGTCCATGGGCCAGGAACTGGCCAAGAGTGATGCCTTCGCGCGCTGCCAGGTCGAGAAGGTGTTCAAGAACGTCTGCTACCGCGTGCCCACCGACGCGACCGACCGCAGCAAGGTCAATTCGATGATCAGCAGCTTCAAGAGCGGCGGCTACAAGCTCAAGCAGGTCTTCGCGGACGCGGCCGTCTACTGCATGGGCTCGTGAGGGCACCACCATGAACAAGGCATTCACTATGAAATTGTCGCAAGTCGGTATGTGGTTGGTGATCACGGCCTCGCTGGCGTTGAGCGCCTGCGGCGGCGGCGGCGCGCAGGTCACCCCCAATCCCGTGGTGCCGGTGACCTCGGGGTCGGACTACACCGGTCCCGCGCCTTCCACCGCGGACGTGCAGGCCTTCAAGATCAATTTCTGGGACAATGTCCGTTCCACCAACCGTTGCGGTCAATGCCACAACGCCGGTTCGCCTGGGCAGATGCCCAACTTCGCGCGCAACGACGATGTGAACCTGGCGTACACGCAGGCCAACACCGTCGTGAACCTGTCCGACCCGGCCACCTCGCGCATCGTCGCCAAGGTCGCGGGCGGCCACAACTGCTGGCTGTCGGACCCGGCGGCCTGCGGCACCATTCTCACCACCTGGATCACCAATTGGGCCGGCTCGTCCGCAGGCGGCGGCACGCAGATCCAGCTCACCGCGCCGGTGTCGAAGGACGTGGGAGGCAGCAAGAATTTCCCAGCGGATGCCACGGCGTTCTCGACCACCGTGTACCCGCTGCTGCAGCAATACTGCTCGAAGTGCCATTCGCCTTCGGCATCGATCCCGCAGTCGCCGTACTTCGCCTCGGGTACCCTGACGAATGGCCTTCCCGAGGAAGCCTACGCCGCTGCCCGCACGAAGATGAACCTGGACAACCCCGCCCAGTCGCGCTTCGTGCTGCGCCTGCGCCAGGAATTCCACAACTGCTGGAACGGCAACTGCACCACGTCTTCGCAGGAAATGCAGGACGCGATCACCGCGTTCGCGAACCAGGTGCCCGTGACCAATGTCGATCCGCAGCTGGTCATCAGCAAGGCACTTTCTCTCTATGACGGCACCGTCGCCAGCGGCGGCAGCCGCTTCGATTCCAATGCCATCGCGAAGTACGAATTCAAGACCGGCTCGGGTTCCACCGCATTCGACACGAGCGGCGTGGATCCGGCGGCCGACCTCACCACCAGCGGCGATGTCAGCTGGGTGGGCGGCTGGGGCCTGAAGTTCGCACCGGGCGGCAAGGCGCAAGCGTCGACCCAGGCCAGCAAGAAGCTGCACGACATGATCCTGGCGACGGGCGAATTCTCGATCGAGGCGTGGGTGGCACCCGCCAACGTGACGCAGGAAGAGGCCTATATGGTCAGCTATTCCGGCGGCACCGCGGCGCGCAATTTCACGCTGGGACAGACCAAGTACAACTACGACGCCATGTTGCGATCCTCCGCCACGGATGCCAACGGCATGCCGGCGCTTTCGACCGCCGACGCGGCGCGGCGCCTGCAGGCTTCGCTGCAGCATGTGGTCGTCACCTATGACCCGGTCAACGGACGGCGCATCTACGTGAACGGGGAGTTCACCGGCGATGCCGATCAGCAGACCGGTGGCAGCATCGCCAACTGGGACAACACCTTTGCCCTGGTGCTGGGCAACGAAGTCTCGAGCAACCGTTCCTGGGCGGGCGTGATCAAGTTCGTCGCCATCCACAACCGCGTGCTCAGCGATGTGCAGATCAAGCAGAACTTCTCGGCCGGCGTGGGCGAGAAGTACTTCCTGCTGTTCAACGTCGAAGCGGCCACGGGCGTCTCCAAGGCCTACGTGTTTTTCGAGGTCAGCCAGTACGACAGCTACGCGTATCTGTTCAGCAAGCCGACCTTCATCTCGCTGGATCCGGCTGCCAAGCCGGACGGCATCGCCGTCAAGGGCATCCGCATCGGCGTGAACGGCGTGGTGCCGAACGTGGGACAGGCCTACATCCCGCTCAACACGACCGTATCGGCATCGAACTACTTTGCGGGCCAGGGTCAGTTGCTCTCCGCCATCGGCACCATCATCGGCGCCGACAAGGGCGTGCAGCTCGACACCTTCTTCCTCAGCTTCGATCAGCTGGGCAGCAATACGCATGTGGTTACGGAGCCGGTGCCGGTGACACCGCAGCCGGTGGACGGCACGATCGTCTCCGACATCGGCCTGCGAACCTTCGACCGAATCAATGCGAGCCTGTCGGCCATCACCACGGTGCCGGCGAACAACGCCAATGTGAAGTCGACGTTTCAGACCGTCAAGCAGCAGTTGCCGACCGCGCCGACACTCGAGGGATTCCTGCCCTCGCACCAGGTGGGCATCGCGCAACTCTCGATTCAGTACTGCAACGAGTTGGTCAACGATTCGTCCAAGCGCAGCAGCTTCTTCCCGGGAGTGAACTTCAGCGCCGGGTCCAAGTTCAGCACGCCGACGGGACGCAACTCGGTGATCACGCCGATCGCCAATGCGTCACTGGGCACCAGCCTCAACAGCCAGGACACGGCGGGCCTGACCACAGAGCTCAATTCCCTGATGGACAAGCTGGGCTGCGGCGATGGCAGCAGTTGTGACGCGGCGCGCGAGCAGGTCGTCACCAAGGCCGTCTGTGCGGCCGCCGTCGGCAGCGCCGGCGTTCTGGTCAACTAAGTAAGCGCGAAAGGATCAACGAGGAACTTTATGCGTAAGAAACCCAAATCCATCGGTCTGAACGATCCGCTGCGCCATCCGGACCACCCGCGTCCACGCACCCGTCGCGAGTTCATTGCGCAGGGCTTTGCCACCGGCGCGGCCACCGTGATGATTCCCTCGGTAATCAGCGGGCTGTTCACGCCGCGGCTGGCGAATGCCACCCTCTCGCCCGACGTGCAGACCTTTGCAAACTCGATCTGCCAGATCACCGGCGGTGCCGGCAAGATACCCTTCATCGCCTTCGACCTGGCGGGCGGCGCCAATGTCGCCGGCTCGAACGTCCTGGTCGGTGGTCAGGGCGGGCAGCTGGACTTCCTCAGTACGGCCGGCTACAGCAAGCTGGGTCTGCCGGGCAACATGATCCCCAATCCCAGCCTGACCGGTAATTTCATCGATGCCACCTTCGGCCTGCGCTTTCATTCCGACAGCGCCTTTCTGCGCGGCATGCTGACCCGCGCGAAGGCCGGCTCGCTGGCGGCAACCAACACCAGCGGCAGCGTGATCGCCGCACGTTCGGAAAACGACACCGGCAACAACCCGCATAATCCGATGTACGGCATCTACAAGGCCGGCGCCAAGGGCGAATTGCTGGGCCTCATCGGGTCAGAGAGTTCCATGTCGGGCGGCAATTCGATGGCGCCGGCGGTCATGATGGACGTGACTGCGCAGCCGACCAAGGTAGACCGCGCCAGCGACGTGACCGGCCTGGTCGATACCGGGCAGCTCGGCACGTTGCTGCCCTCGCCGCAGGACGTTACCGAGGTCATGGAGTCCATGAAGCGCATCAGCGATGGCAAGCTGGCCAAGGTGCAGGCCTACGCCAACGGCACGCAGGACGCGGCAAGCAAGAAGCTGGCCCAATGCAGCTACACCAAGGCGGCCTACCTGACCGACAAGTTCAACAACCCGGCGGCGCTGAACCCGAACATCGACCCGTTGATCGTCGGTCCCACCGGCATTTTCACGCAGGCTGAGTACGACGGCGATTCCGAATTCCGCAAGACCGCGGCGGTGATGAAGATGGTGATCGGCGGCAATGCAGGCGCCGGCACCATCACCATGGGCGGGTTCGATTATCACACGGGCGACCGTTCCACCGGCGAGTTGCGGGATTTCCGCGCCGGCGTGTGCATCGGCGCCTGCCTGGAATACGCCGCGCGCCTGGGCGTGCCGCTGATGATCTACTTGTTCAGCGATGGCTCGCTCGCCAGCAACGGCATGGTCGACAACTCCACCGACGGCCGCGGCAAGGGACAATGGACCGGCGACAACCAGTCCACCGCCGCCACGTTCTTCCTGGTCTTCAACCCGACCAAGCGTCCGACGCATCTGGCGGATGCCAACCAGGGCGCCGACGGCCGCATCCAGATCGGCTGGTTCAATTCCGACGGCTCGATCAACACCGGGTCCAGCCCGGCCGGCAACGCCGTCAACCAGCTGGCTGCCACCGTCGTGCTGAACTACATGGCGCTGCATGGCGAGCAGGGCAACTTTGCCAATCTGTTCGGACCCAACTGGAGCGGCCTGGGCAACGGCGCCGCGCTGGACAACATGACTGCGTTCGCGCCCATCGTGAACGGGACGATCACCAATCCGGTGTAGGCACGCCGGGGTCTTTGCCCTTGGATGCGCGCTGATCGACGGCCCCAGTCGCCAACTGGCGACAGGGGCCGCTTCTTTTGAATCAATGGGTTAACTCTTCATGCCGGATTCCTGTCGGTGCCACCAGACGCCGCGCTGGCAGTCGGCCAGGCGCCGCGACAGTCGCGGTCGCGGCTTCCGGCGCAAGTGCTTGATTGTCAGCGATCACCGGCTGCATGGCATGGCGATTGCTCTGTATTCAACGGATGGGTCACTCGCGTTTTCAGCAGGTGGCTTGGTGGGCGGTTGGAGTCCATCGCCGATCAACTTCCGAAAGTCTTTCATGAATGTGCGCCAAGTCATAAAAAAACCTAGTAATTTCAATGGCGACCCGTCGGCGTGCAGTGTTATCGTTAAGCGCAAGGATCTTGAGTCTGACAAGGGCAAACTCGCCGAAAGGCGGGGGCGCAAAGCTTCCGGTCTACGGGTCGTTTCCTATGACAGCGGGGTTACCAGCGATGAACGTTTCGATGCCGCACGACGCGGCTTTAGACATAATGCGGTGAGAATGGCACCGTATGCTTAACTTTCGCGTCCTTCTCGCCGCCTGCCTGGCTTTTGTTGCTCTGCAATCCGCTCACGCGGCCAAGTCCTCGTCCCTGCTGGGAAAGCCCGCGCCCGATTTCGCCTTGAAGGGGCTCGACGGGCACAACATGCGGCTGTCCGAGTTCCGCGGCCAGGTGGTGCTGGTGAATTTCTGGGCTCGCTGGGCCGGTCCCGCCCGGCAGGAAATGCCCGCCCTGGAGCAGATCTACAACACTTACCAGCGCGCCGGACTCGTGATCCTCGGCGTGTCGATCGATGAGGACCTGGCGCGCGCGAAGGAATTCGGCGCCTCCATGCATGTGTCCTATCCGATGCTGTTCGACACCGGTGATGTCACCGGCAGTCCGTACGGCATCGAGAAGCTGCCGCTGACTCTGCTCATCGACCGCGGTGGCACCGTCCGCTATTCCAACGTCGGATTCAAACGGGGCGATGAAAAAGCCTACCTCGAACAAATCCGCGAACTGCTCCGAGAATGAATGGATACCTGGCAATCATGACTTTCATACCCCGTGCCTCCTCGACCTCACTGTGCGCCTTGTTGATGACCGCGCTCGGCGCATTGGCTTGTGGCCTGGCGGGCGCCGCCACGCCGGCCACGGCAACTGCGGCCGCGACCACCACCGCGCCATCGTCAGCTCAAGCCGATGCCGCGAAGAACTTGCAGCCTGCGGTGGCGACTTCATCAGCCGCTGCGCCCGCTGCCGCCGCGACGCCGGGGGCGACCGGCGCCAACGTTCCTTCCGCCTCAGCGGCTGCCGGTGCAACGGCAGCGCCCGCCGTGGCTCCCGCCGGCACCACAGCGGCGCCCGCGGTTCCGGCTGCGCCGGCCGATGGCGCCGCCGCGCCGGCCGCCGATGCGTCCGCGCCCGATTTCAAGACCCTGGATCAGGAAGTGCAGGGTCTGAAGAAGGACGTGATCGACCTGAACAAGGATCTGTTCGTGTTGGAAGAAGAACTGCTGTTCCCGGCGAACACGCAGGTGGCGGTGTTCCTGTCGATGGACGTGGGCTCCTTCTTTGCGCTGGATTCCGTGACCATCAAGATCGACAACAAGGAAGTCACCAATTACCTGTACACCGCGCGCGAAGCCGAGGCGTTGCTCAAGGGCGGCGTGCATCGCATCTACCTGGGCAACCTCAAGGTCGGCAAACACGAGATCGTCGGCTTCTTCACGGGCAAGGGCCCGCACGAGCGCGACTACAAGCGCGGCGCCACCATCAATTTCGACAAGGGCGTGGGCGCCAAGTATCTCGAGTTCAAGATCAGCGACAAGGTTCCCTCGCATCAGCCCGAGTTCCTGGTCAAAGATTGGGAGTGACGGGTGGCCCGGGTGCATGATCGCTTTCTGACGCTCCTCGTCAGCGCGTCGCTTCTGGCGGGTGCCGCCGGTGCGGTGCACGCTCGTGCGCGCACGCAATACGTGAAGGCTGATCCCGACAAGCTGGCGCCGCACGAGATCAACGATCTGCACTACGGCGACGTGCTGTTCTATTTCTACCAGGACGACTACTTCGCAGCCATCACCCGGCTGCTCGCCGCCCGCCAGCTCGACCGCGTTCCCCATCATCGCGATGAGGCCGAGCTGCTCTTGGGCGGGTTGTATCTCTCGCTCGGTGAACACGTCGAGGCGGGGCGCATTTTTCAGGCATTGCTCGCGACCAATGCGCCGCTCCCGGTGCGTAATCGGGCGTGGTACTACCTCGGCAAGGTTTGGTATCAGCGCGGTTATCTGCAGGAATCGGAAAAGGCGCTCGGCCAGATCTCGGGTGCCATGGATCCGCGGCTGGATGCCGAACGCTTCATGCTGCTGGCGCAGGTGCTGATGCTGCAGGGCCGGTATGACGATGCGATCGCCGCGCTCAACACCTACAAGGGCCCGCCGGATTGGACCGCCTATTCCAAGTTCAACCTCGGTGTGGCGCTGGTGCGCAAGGACCGGCTCGCCGATGCGACGCCGTTCCTGACGCAGGTCGGCACCTTGAATTCCGCCAACGAGGAAATGCTCTCGCTGCGCGACAAGGCGAACCTGGCGCTGGGCTTTGCCTTGCTGCAGGGGCAACGCCCCGCCGATGCCAAGCTCGCGCTGCAGCGCGTCCGCCTCGAAGGGCCGTTCTCGAGCAAGGCGCTGCTCGGTGTGGGCTGGGCGGAGGCGCAGCTCGGCGAGTACCAGAAGGCACTGTCGCCCTGGATGGCGCTGCATGACCGGAATCTCCTTGACGCCGCCGTACAGGAGTCGTACCTCGCGGTGCCGTATGCGTTCACCAAGCTGGCTGCCAACGGCCAGGCCGCCGAGTACTACAACTCCGCCATTCAATCCTTCGATGCCGAAACCCGGCGGCTGGATGACTCCATCGAGATGATCCGCGACGGCAAGCTCCTGGACCGCATCCTGGGCGAGGAAAAGAAGGACACGGTGGGCTGGTTCTGGCAGCTGAAGAACCTTCCCGATGCGCCCGAGTCGCGCTACCTCTATGAAATGCTGGCGGGCAACGAATTCCAGGAAGGCCTGAAGAATTACCGCGACCTGCAGTACATGCGCCGCAACATCGAGGGCTGGCGGGATTCCGTCGCCGCATTCGATGACATGATCCAGACGCGCGAACGGGCCTATGCGGAACGCCTGCCCAAGGCCGACGCCTTGATGCAGTCCACCGACGTCGGTGCGCTGACGCAAAAGCGAGTGGACTTCGAATCCCGCCTGAACGAAATCGACAAGTCCGGAGACGTCGCCGCGTTGGGCACGCCGGAAGAACAGAAGACCTGGGCGCGCTTGAAGCGCATCGACGAATACCTCGCCGCGCACCCCAACGACCCGGACCTCGCCGACATGCGCGACAAGCACCGCCTGATGAAGGGCGTGATGCTCTGGCGCATGTCGGAGGGATTCAAGGCGCGACTGTGGAATCAACGCCGCTCCATCAAGGAACTCGAGGCCAATCTCAAGGAAACGCAGAAGCGTTCTCTGCTGGTCGAGCAGGCCCGAAAGAACGTGCCCAGCGATGCCAGTTCCTACGGCAAGCGCGTTGCTGACGTGCGCGCGCGGATGGACGAGTTGCAGGCCAAGCTCGACACCGCCGCCGAGCGCCAGAACCGGCACCTGCAGGCGATCGCCATCGAGACCTTGAATGCGCAGAAAGAGCGCATCGCCACCTATCAGGTGCAGGCGCGCTTCGCGCTTGCCTCGATCTACGACCGCGCCATCAACGCACCCGATCCTTCCAAGCCGGCACCCGCGCACCCAAATGCGTCCCCCGCGGATGCGGCGCCTGATGCCGATGCTGCGGGCGCCGATGAACCTGCGACGGACGCACCGGAGTCCGGCGAACCGTCGCCCGGCGAACCGTCGCCCGGCGAACCGTCGCCCGGCGAACCGTCGCCCGGCGAAACGTCGCCCGGCGAACCCACGCCAGGCGACGCCACGCCGCCGGACCAACCGGCCGCGGCGGAGAAGCAGCCATGAAGCCCGTGAGCCTGCCGCTGTTGCTGCTCGGCCTCGCCGCCACCGTGGCACAGGCTGCGCCCAAGAATGCGCCCACGATCAAGGATCTGGAGAACCGGGCGGTCGAGGTGAAAAAGGACGGTCCTTCCAACGCCAACGCCGAAAAGACCATGGAGAGTTACCGGCGCTTCCTCGACTTGAACGCCGGTGATGCACAGTTGCGCGCCGAGGCGCTGCGGCGCCTGGGCGACTTGAATCTCGAGTCATCCGAATCCGAGCGCATCGAGAAGGAACTGGTCAGCAACGAAGGGTTGCGCGCCACCGAAGCCATCACTCTGTATGGCGCGTTGCTCAAGGCCTATCCCAAGTACGAGCGCAACGATGCCGTGCTGTACCAGCTGGCGCGCGCCTATGAATTGAATGTGCAGCCCGAGAAGGCGCTGGCGACGCTGGATCAGCTCGTGGCCACGCATCCGGCCAGCCGCTACATCGACGAGGCCCAATTCCGCCGCGGCGAACTGCTGTTTTCGGCCGCCAACTATGCCGGCGCGCAAAAGGCCTACGAGTCGGTCATCAAGGTGGGCCGGGTCTCGCAATTCTATCGTCAGAGCCTCTACAAGCATGGTTGGGCGTTGTTCAAGCAGGGCGACAACGAAACCAGCCTGAACTCATTCGCCGGGGTCCTGGATTCGGTGCTGGTGTCTTCCCGCAACCCGCGCAAGGTGGTGGAGATCGACACGCTCAGTCGGCCCGACCGCGAGCTCGTCGAGGACAGCTTCCGCGTCATGAGCATCACCTTCTCCTATGGCGAAGGTCCGAAGACGATCGATGAGTTCATGAAGAGCCGCCAGGGCAAGCCGTACGCCTACCTGCTGTACGCGCGCCTCGGTGACCTATACATGGAAAAGCAGCGCTATACGGACGCAGCGGATACCTACCGCTCTTTCGCCACGCGCCAGCCCAATCACGACAAGGCGCCACTCCTGCAGATGCAGGCGATCGAGGCCTACAAGGCCGGCGGGTTCCCCGAGCTGGTGCTGGAGGGCAAGAAGGAGTTCGTGGAGAACTACGGCCTGAAAGGCGCGTTCTGGAAGGGTCGCGATCCGAAGAAGCTCACCGCGGTCACCGCGCAGTTGAAGACCAATCTGAAGGATGTGGCCCAGTACTACCACGCGCAGGCGCAGCGTACCAAGAGCACCGCGGATTACCAGGAAGCGGCGAGATGGTATCGCGACTACCTGACTTCCTTCCCGGACGATCCGGAATCGGCGAATACCAACTACCTGCTCGCGGACACCTTGTTCGAGAGCAAGCAATACCTGGATGCGGCGCAGGAGTATGAGCGCACGGCCTACACCTACGGCCCGGGCGAAAAGGCCATGGCGGCCGGGTATGCCGCCATCGTCGCCTACGGCAAGCAGGAGGAGTCGGCAAGCGCCGAACAGAAGCTGGCGATTCATGCGCAGTCGCTCGAAAGCTCGCTGAAGTTCGCCTCCACCTATCCGCAGCACCCCGAGGTGCCGCAGGTGTTGACGCGCGCGGCCACCGACCTGTACGCCGCCAAGGACCTCGGGCGCGCGGCCTCGGTGGCGCAGACACTCTTGGCGCGCCAGCCGCCGGTCGATGTCACCAAGCAGCGCGTGGCCTGGACGGTGATCGCCAACTCCAGCTTCGATCAACAGCAGTACGGGCCGGCCGAGGCCGCCTACGCCAAGGCCCAGGCGCTGATGCCGGCGAACGATCCGGAACGCGGGGCGATCGTGGAGCGCCTGGCCGCCTCCATCTACAAGCAGGGTGAGGCGAAGAATGCGGCGGGCGACGGCGCCGGCGCAGTCGAGGATTTCCTGCGCGTCTCCACACTCGCGCCCGGCTCGAAGATCCGCTCCAATGCCGACTTCGATGCCGCGGCGTTGCTGATCAGCCAGAAGCAATGGGAGCGGGCCATCGGCGTGCTCGAGGGCTTCCGCCGCAATTTCCCGCAGAGCCCGCTGCAGGCGGACGTGACCCGCAAACTGGCGGTGGCCTATTCAGAGGGCGGTCACCCCGGGCAGGCGGCCGCGGAGTTCGAGCAGATTGCCGCCTCGCCGAAGGAAACCCCCGAGGTGCAGCGCGAGGCCATCCTGCAGGCGGCCGAGTTGTACGGCAAGGGCGGCAATGCGGCGAAGGCGCGCGGCATGCTCGAGAATTTCGTGAAGCGCTTCCCCATGCCGCTGGATCCTGCAATGGAGGCGCGCGACAAGCTCGCCGGCATGGCGCAGAAGTCGGGCGACCTGAACGCACGCAACGCATGGCTGCGCGAGATCATCGCCGCGGACCGCAATGCCGGTCCGCAGCGCACCGACCGCAGCCGGAGCCTCGCCGCGCATGCGACGTTGACCTTCGCCACACCGCTGCAGGAAGAGTTCAATCGCATCCGCCTGGTAGCGCCATTGAAGAAATCGCTGGCGGAGAAGCGCAAGGCCATGGAGGCCGCGCTCAAGGGCTATACGCAGGCCGCGGATTACCAGGTGGCCGATGTCACCACGGCCGCGACTTTCCACAGCGCCGAGTTGTATCGTCAGTTGGGCAAGGACCTGATGGCCTCGGAGCGGCCGAAGAAGCTTTCCAAGGACGAGCTCGAACAATACGAGGTGCTGCTGGAAGAGCAGGCATTCCCGTTCGAGGAAAAGTCCATCAAGCTGCACGAGGTGAACGCCGCGCGCACGCAGCAGGGCATCTACGACGAGTGGGTGCAGAAGAGCTTCGATGCGCTGGCGAAGTTGAATCCCGGCCGTTACGCCAAGACGGAGGTGAGCGAAAATGTCGTCGAAGCCATTCGCTAGCCTCGCCGTCCTTCTGGTCCTGTCCGGCGCCGCGCAGGCGCAGCAGTCGGCGTCCGACAAGGCGTCGGCGCCGCCGGCCCCATCGTCCGCTGGCGCGCCCGCTGCGCCGGCCCCTGTGCCCGAGCGTGCCGCGCAGCAATTCGCGCAGGCGCTGGCCTTGATCAAGTCCGGGCGCGCCACCGACGCCGAGCTCGAACTCAAGCAATTGGCGCTGGCCTATCCGGATCTCGCCGGTCCGCAGATCAACCTGGGCCTGGTGCTGGCACACAGCGGACGGCTGCCGGAGGCGCAAGGCGCGTTCAAGGCGGCCTTGGCGCTGGCGCCCAACAATGCCCTGGCCAACACGGAGTTGGGCGTGGTGAACCGGCGGTTGGGAAAATTTACCGATGCCGAGCAGGATTACCAACGCGCGATCAGCGCCGACCCCGGCTATGCGCCGGCTCGATTGAACCTGGGCATTCTGTACGATCTCTATTTGAATGAGCCGCAGAAGGCGCTGGATCAGTTCGAGCAATACCTGAGCCTCGCCGGTGAGCACAAACAGGTGAACGGCTGGGTGGCCGAACTGCGCAAGCGACTGGGTGTGGCAGCGCCGGCGAAGGCGCCTGCCGATCCGGCCGGCGCACCGGCTGCTGCGCCGTCGGATCCGGCTGCGACGGCACCCGCTGCGCCGGCGGCCACGTCAACGAAGGAGCCACGCGCATGACCCCCTCCATCCCGCGATTCATGCTCGCGCTCGCCGTTGCGGCGGGTAGCAGTTGCCTGGCGCAGGCCCAGGATGTGAAGTCCGTCACCTCCGCGGCGCCGGCGCCCGTCGATGCGGCACCGGCGGCGCCCACGGTTTCCCCACAGCCCGCGACGGCGCAAAGCGAGGCCGGCGAACCGCGCGCCTCCACCTCGACGGCAGCAGCGCAGGCTGGTGCAGCCAAGCCTGGCGCACCGAAACGGGGCAAGGCTGCCGCCGACCGCGTCGATCTCGACACCACCACCGTGACCGGCAACCGGGAACTGCCCAAGGTCATGTACGTGGTGCCGTGGAAACGTTCTGATATCGGCGATTTGATCGGCCGGCCGGCCAACAGCCTCCTGGACGAGGTGCTGGCCCCGGTGGACCGGAATGTGTTCCGCCGCGAGGTGCAGTACTACCAGGCCTTGAAGCCTGACACCGCTGCCGCCCCCGGTCAGGCCGCGCCGGCAGCGGCTCCGCAAGTTGAGAAGTAAGTCGTAGTCGATTTTACGGAATCTGGTTGAATCTGGGCATTGAATGGCTTGATGGATTTTTAGGAGTGCATTTGCAATGAATTTCATTAACACGGCAATCAACTTCTTCAAGGACGGCGGGTTCTTCCTGTATCCGTTGGCCTTGATCTTCGTCATCGGCGTCTCGATCGCGGTCGAGCGCTACGTGTACCTGACACGCGAAACCCTGCGCAACCGCGGCCTGTGGGACGAACTCGTGCCGTCCTTGAGCTCGGGCAATTTCAAGCAGGCGGTGGGCCTCACGCAGAACTCCAAGGCGTCGATCGCCACCATCCTGAACTATGGCATTGCCCGCGTGGCCACCGCGCGCCGCCGCGATGACATCGAGAAGGCGATGGACGAAAGCCTCCTGGAGATCATTCCGCGCCTGGAAAAGCGCACGCATTTCCTGTCCTCGCTCGCCAATATCGGCATGCTCATCGGTCTGTTGGGCACCATCATCGGTCTGATCGGCGCGTTCGCCGCGGTGGCCACGGCCAACCCGGCCGAAAAGGCGACGCTGCTCGCGCAGGCCATCTCGGTGGCCATGAACAACACCGCCTCCGGTCTGTTCGTCGCGATCACGCTGCTGCTGTCGCACATGTTCCTGGAAGCCAAGACCACGGCGCTGATCGACAGCCTCGAGATCGCCTCGGTCAAGTTCCTGAACTCGGTGACCGAGCGCAGCACCGAGGCGCCGGCTGCCCCGGCCGCGCCGGCCATGGCGCCGCGGGCTGCCGCGGCACGCAGCCCGGTCTAAGGTGACGGCACCGAGGGTCACCGCGCCATGAAGTCCAAATCGGCGAAGTTCGTCCGGCGGAACCACGCCCGTTACCATCAGGGACGGGACGACCTCAACATCGTGCCGATGATCGACATGATGGTGATCCTGGTGTTCTTCCTGATCTTCACCGCCGTGTTCTCGCGCACCAACGTCCTGTCGCTGAACCTGCCGTCGAGTCAATCCACTCCTGTTGACTTGCCGAAGGATTTGCAGCTGGAAGTGATCGTGCACGCGAACGAGCTGGTGGTGAACGACCGCAACTCGGGGCCGCTGAAGGTTTTGCCGAACGTGGCCACGGGCTACGACCTGAACGGCTTGTCGGAATTCATCCGCCGGGTGAAATCCCAGTTCCCGGCGAAGATGGATGCCACCGTGCTGCTGGGTCCGGACATCGCCTACGACACGCTGGTGCAGGTGATGGATACCGTGCGGGTGTATGAACTGCCCACGGCGCCGTTTTCCAAGGCCGAATTGTTCCCGGATATTTCCGTTGGAGATGCCCCGACATGACCTCCTATCGGCTGAAGCGGCATCGCAAGCGCTTCCACGGCGCCAGCCATTTCGCGCTGGTGCCGTTCATCGACATGATGACCATCCTGGTCGTGTTCCTGCTGGTGCACACCGCGGATGTGGACATCCTGCCCAATTCCAAGAGCATCGCCATTCCGCAGTCCATCTCCGAGCGCAAGCCGAGCCAGACGGTGGTGGTGATGGTGACCCGCGATTCGCTGTTCGTCGACGGCCGGCTGGTCGGCACGCTGGCGGAAGTTGCCGCCATGCCGGGCCTCGTGATCACGCCGCTGAAGGATGCGTTGATCGCGCAGAACGACCGGATCCTCAGCAAGGCGCAGAAGGCCGACATCACCAAGCGCGAAGTCACCATCATGGGCGACAAGACCACGCCGTTCTCGGTGCTGAAGCGCATCATGGCGACCTGCACCGAGGCCGATTACGGCAAGGTGTCCCTCGCCGTGGTCGAGCGTGAAGGCAAGGCGAGCACCTGATGGCTACCGCAAATCCAAGCATGACTTCCGCGCTCGGCCTGGCGCCGTTCTTCCGCCGCTACGAACTGCCCTGGTCTCCGAGCGAGGAGATGGAGCAGCGCTTCCGGAAGATATTCCGCAATTGCTCCATCGCCTTCGTCCTCCTGGCGATCATCATTACTTTCCTGCCGGCGCCGGAAAAGGTGTCCAACACCGAATCCCTGCCGGAGCGGGTGGTGCAACTCGTCATCGAACCGCCGAAGCCACCGCCCCCGCCACCGCCACCGAAGCCGGAGAAGCTCCCGGTCGCGGAGAAGCCGACGCCGGTGACCAAGCCGGTCGACCCGAAGGTGAAGGCCAGGAACAGCGGCCTGCTCGCATTCGAGGACCAGTTGAAGGACCTGCGCGACAAGGTGGACCTCGACAAGTTCTCCAAGAACCAGGACAAGACCCCGGACCCGGGCGATGTGGCCGTGGTGCAGCGCTCGCTCATCTCCTCCAAGGCCGGCGGTACCAGCGGCGGTATTTCCACCAGCAGCATCAGCAGCGGTCTCGCAGCCGGCTCAGGCTCGTTGCATGGCATATCCACCACGCAGGTCAAGGACCCGAACCTGGGCGCGGGCGGCCGCGCGGCCACGCGCGGCGGCGGCAGCGGCAAGGCCTCGCGCAGCGCCGAGGAAGTGGCGCTGGTGTTCGACCGCAACAAGGGTGCGATCTATGCCTTGTACACCCGTGCCTTGCGCGACAACCCGGCCATGCAGGGCAAGGTGGTGCTGGAACTGACCATCGCGCCCTCGGGCGACATCGCCGCCGCGCGCGTGGTGTCCAGTGAGTTGAACGATCCGGAGTTCGAGCGCAAGCTGATTGCGCGCGTCAAGCTGTTCAAGTTCGAGGCCAAGGACGTCGCTGCCCTGACCACCACCAAGCCCATCGACTTCTTCCCGCAATGATGCGCAAGCCGTCATGAACATCCAGTCTGAGATCGACTTCTTCAGTGAGCTTGGGCCGGTCGACAAGGCGCGATTCCTGTCGAAGCTCATGGGAGAGGTTTCAGAAGAAGTAAAGGTGGGCGGCGATGGCAACGACCTGTCGCGCTACCGTTTTGCGGTGGAGATCAACCAGCGGCTGGCGCGGTTGGTGTATCAGATCCTGAGCGAGGACCTGGCGCGGCCGCAGGACGATGTGGTGATTCGCATGCTGCTCAGCAGCCGCGCCGACAAGAACACCGAGCGGTTGATGCACAAGGCCTACAGCCGCGTGGTTACCAGCTTCGAAAGCCACGACACCACGGTGTTGCTGAACGCCACTTGAGCCGCCCCTCAGGGCTGCGCCAGCAACGCGAGCAACGCCTCGCCGTATCTCTCCAGCTTGCGCTTGCCGATGCCGGCGATGCCGCCCAAGGCGTCCAGGTCCGAAGGGTTGCGCTGGGCAATTTCCGCCAGCGTGGAATCGTGGAAGATCACGAAGGCAGGCACGGTTTGTCGCTGAGCCTCTTCCATTCGCCACGCCTTCAGGCGTGCGAGCACACCGGCGCTTTGCCCGGTGGCCGCAGGCGGTGTGTCCGTGCGACGCGAACCCTTTGACCGCCGGGAGCCATCGGGCGCGCGCGCCCGTTTCATGTGAACGCTGACCTCGCCGCGCAATACGGGCCGCGAGGCCGTGGTCAGCTTGAGGGCTCCGAAGGCGTCGTGGTCCACGCTCAGATAACCCATGGCCACCAGCTGGCGGAAGACATTGCGCCACTCTGCCTCGCTGACCTCGCGCCCGATGCCGAATACGGTCAGCTTGTCGTGCGACCAGTCCGCGACTCGATCGCCGTCCTTGCCCCGCAGCACGTCGATGAGGTGCATGACGCCGAAGCGCTGCCCGGTCCGGTAGACCGCCGACAGTGCCTGGCGCGCTGCCGTGCTGGCGTCCCAGGTCTGGGGCGGATTCAGGCAATTGTCGCAATTGCCGCAGGGTGTGGAACTCTCGCCGAAATACGCCAGTAGTTGGACCCGCCGGCAATGCGCCGATTCGCACAGGCCGAGCAGCACGTTGAGCTTGGCCGTGGAAAGCCGCTTGTACGCCTCGCTCGCCTCGGAGGTGTCGATCATGCGGCGCTGCTGGACCACGTCGGCCAATCCATACGCCATCCACGCATCCGCCGGCTCGCCGTCGCGGCCCGCACGCCCGGTTTCCTGGTAATAGCCCTCGATGCTCTTGGGCAGGTCCAGGTGCGCGACAAAGCGCACATCGGGCTTGTCGATTCCCATGCCGAAGGCGATGGTGGCGACCATGACGATGCCGTCCTCGCGCTGGAAACGGGCCTGGTGCTGCTGGCGCTTCGCGGCATCCATGCCAGCATGGTAGGGCAGGGCCTCGATGCCCTGGCGCGCCAGCCACGCGGCCGTTTCCTCCACGCGCTTGCGCGACAGGCAGTACACGATGCCCGCATCGCCGCGGTGCGAGGCGTGGATGAAATGCAGGAGCTGCGAGCGCGCGTCCGCCTTGTCGACGATGGTGTAGCGGATTTTGGGCCGGTCGAAGCTGGAGACGAACACCTGCGCATCGCCCAGCGACAACCTGGCAATGATCTCCGCGCGTGTCTGCGGATCGGCCGTGGCCGTGAGCGCGATGCGCGGCACGGCCGGGTAGCGCTCGTGCAGGAGCTTGAGCTCGAGGTATTCCGGGCGGAAATCATGGCCCCATTGCGACACGCAATGGGCCTCGTCGATGGCGAACAACGAAATCCGCATCTGATCCAGCAGCTCGAGGCAGCGCGGCGTCGTCAACCGCTCCGGCGCCACGTACAGCAACTGCAGCTCCCCGCGCAACAGGGCCTGCTCGGTCGCCCAGGCCTGCGAGGCGGTCAGGCTCGAATTCAGGAACGCCGCACGCACGCCGAGCTGCGTAAGCGCCGCTACCTGATCCTGCATGAGGGCGATGAGGGGCGAGATCACGACCGCCGTTCCCGGTCGCAGCAGCGCCGGCACCTGATAACAAAGCGACTTCCCGCCGCCCGTGGGCATCAGCACCAGTGCATCGCCGCCGCCGGCGACATGCTCCACGATCTGGCGTTGCGAGCCCCGGAATTCACGGTGTCCGAATGTCTCCCGCAATGTCTCGAGCACAGGATCTGTAACGGGCGAAGGGACAGCGGGAACTGGACACATACGCGAAATGATACCAGCCGGCAGCTCTCTCGTTCGCCCATGATCGAACGCGAACCGCGAGATTTTCGCGCCGCGCGCGATCGCGAACGTCAGCTCATGTGGCAGAAGAGACTGGATCGGCCACAGCAGGAGATTCCGCGGTGTCCGTTTCGAACAGGTGCTCGAGTTGCTGCGCCGATTCCTTGGCGCTTTCGATCAGCTTCTTTTCGTCGTCTTTGACAGCGTACTGCCGCTGCATTGTAGCTTCATCATGCGCGCGGAACCGGCGCGCCGTTTCCACCGCTTCGTGCTTCGACAGGCCGAGAGATTCGAGTACCTGCACGGAAAGTTCGATGCTCGAGGCGTAGGTTTCGCGGATCAGGAAGCGGACGCCGAGGTCCATCAAGCGAAAGGCGTGTTGGCGATTACGGGCGCGGGCATAGATCTTCAAGTGAGGGAAATGCTTGCTCACGATCTCCGCGGTGCGCACCGAAGCTTCCGGGTCGTCGATGGCGATGACGAAGACCTCGGCGTTCTCCGCGTGCGCAGCGCGCAGCAGTTCCAGCCGGGAGGCATCTCCATAGAAGATCTGGTTGCCGAAGCGGCGGATGAAATCGACCTGCGTCTGGCTGATCTCCAGGGCCGTGAAGCGGATGCGCCGGGCGCGCAGGATGCGGCCGACGATCTGCCCGAAACGGCCGAAGCCGGCAACGATCACCTTGGGGTGCAGGTCCTCGGGAGTATCGAACGGGCGGGCCGGTTCTTCCTCGGCGTTGAACAGGCGATCGTGCAGGATGAGCAGCAGTGGGCTCAGCACCATCGAACCGGTGACTGCGAGGACCAGGACTTCGGCCACCTCGGCATCCATGATGCCGAGTGAAGCCGCGAGCCCGAACAGCACGAAGGCGAACTCGCCGCCGGATGGCAGGGTGAATCCCAGGCCATGGCTGGCGCTGCGGGAATGGCCGGTCAGCTGGCCGATGGCCCACAGGATGGCCACCTTGACCAGCATGAAAGCGGCGATGACGCCGAGGATCAACAACGGCTGCTGTGCCACCAGCGACAGATTGGCCGACATGCCCACGGTAATGAAGAACAGCCCCAGCAGCAGGCCCTTGAACGGCTCGATGCTCGCCTCCAACTCGTGGCGAAATTCGCTGTCGGCCAGCAGCACGCCGGCGAGAAAGGCGCCCAATGACATCGACAGGCCGACTTGATTGACCAGCAGCGCGGTGATGATGACCACGAGCAGGCCCGCCGCCGTAAAGGCTTCAGTCACGCGGGTTTCGGCGACGATGCGCAGCACCGGCCGCAGCAGGTGGCGTCCCCCGAACACCACCGCGGCGAGCACCGCGGCTACTTTCAGCACCAGCCATCCACCGCTGCCGCCGGCCTGCGCACCGCCCGCGAGCAGCGGCAACAATGCCAGGGCGGGGAGCACCGCGATGTCCTGGAACAACAGGATGCTGAAGGAGGAGCGCCCATGCTGGGTCTTCAATTGCCCGCGCTCGGCCAGCAATTGCAATGCCAGCGCGGTGGAAGACATGGACAGCCCGAACCCGATCACCAGCGCGCATTGCCAGGTCTGCCCGAACAGCAGCAGCGCGCCGGCCCCGATCGCCGCCGTGGTGCCGAGCACCTGCGCCGCGCCGAGCCCGAACACGGATTTTCGCAGTACCCACAGACGCGAAGGCTGAAGTTCCAGGCCGATGACGAACATGAGCAGCACGATGCCGAATTCGGCCACATGCAGCGTGGTCTCCGCCGTCGTCATCAGCGCCAGTCCCGATGGCCCGATGATGATTCCGGCGGCCAGGTAGCCCAGGACCGAGCCCAGCTTGAAGCGGCGGAAGACGGGAATGGCGATGACGGCCGCGGCGAGGAACACCGCGATCTGGTTCAGAAGTCCCATGGCTACCTCGTCAGGGGAGGAGGGAGCCTAACACTTCGACGTTGTGTTCGCCCAGCGTGGGCACGTGCAGGGAGGGCCTGGCCGGTTCCGATGCGAATTTGATCGGCGGACCGACATGCTCGGCGCCATGCTCATCGAGCAGGCGCATGCCGCGTGCGCGCGCGTGCGGATCGTCGAATGCCTCGCGCAGGTTGTTCACCGGTGCAAAACACACATCCAGCGTTGCCAGCCACTCCACCCACTCCGCCTGTGTCCGCGTCTTGAACAGGTCGCGGAAATATTCGATGACCACGCGTTGGTGCGCACCGGGGCCGCGCTCACAGGGCGGAATCAGGTCTTCGCGCCCGAGCGCACCCAGCAGGTTGCGCACGAACTTGTGTTCCTGTCCCCCGAGTACGATGTGCCGGCCGTCGCGTGTGGCATAGACCTGGTAGAACGCGGCGCCGCCCCAGCTGCGCTCCAGCTTGTGGTCCGGCGGCCGCTTCTGCACGAACGTGGTTCCGAGCACGTTGGGAAAGCTCGCGAGCACCGCATCGTGCATGGACATGTCGATGTAGTCACCGCGCCCGGTGGTATGGCGGCGGTATAGCGCCATCAGCACTCCCGCCAGCGCAAACGCCGAGCCGGCGATGTCCGCCACCGGAATGCCGGGGATGGCGGGCAGGCCATCGGCGCCCAGGTTGCAGCTCACCGCGCCGGCCATGGCTTCCACGGCGAGGTCGTGCGCGGGCCGTTGGCGATAGGGTCCGTCCTGCCCGAACGCGGAGATGGAGCAGTACACGAGGCGCGGATTGCGCGCGCGCAGGGTTTCCTGTCCGATACCCAGGCGCTGTGCCACGCCCGGGCGCGAAGATTCGATGAACACGTCGGCTTGGTCGCACAGGGCGAGCATCGCGGCCAATTCGGCCGGCTTCTTCAAATCCAGGCATACGCTGCGCTTGCCGCGATTCATGTTGCGGAAGAACACGCTGGTGCCGTTCTCGCCCAGGCCGATCTCCCGCCCCGGATCGCCGCCCGGCGGCTCGATCTTGATCACGCTGGCGCCGTGATCCGCCATCATGTTGGACAGGAAGGGGCCGGGCAGGAACTGCGACATGTCGACGACACGCACGCCTTCGAGCTTCATATCACCTGGTTCCGCTTCAATTGCTCCAGCTCCGCCGCGCTCACGCCCAGCGCTGCGAGCACGCTCTCGTTGTCGGCACCCAGGGGTGAACATACCTTGCCGGCGAGCCGCGCGCCGTCCAGCTTGATGGGGTTCGCCAGGCTGCGGAAATCCGCGCGCTGCGGATGCGGCGTATTGCGCAGCATGCCGATGGCACTGACGAACGGGTTGTCCAGCGCCTGGCCCATATCGTAGACCGGCGCCACGGGCAGCACGCCTTGCAAACGGGCCAGCCACGCCTCGGTGGCCGCCGTCATGAAGACCGCATCCAGCTCCTGGGTGAGCGCATCGCGATGGGCGCGGCGAGCCTCGGGGGTGGCGAAGCGGGCATCCTGCGCCAGGTCCTCGCGGCCCATCACCTGCAACATGGCCAGCCAGAATTTGTCCAGCATGCACATGATGAAGATCCAGCCATCGGCGGTCTTGAACAATTGCACCGGCACGGCCGACGGATGTGCGCTGCGCGGCAGCCGCTCGGTCACCTGTTTCTCGTTCAGGTACCAGGAGCCGGGGTAGCTGAGTTGATGCAGCGCGACGTCGAACAGGCAAACGTCGATGTCACGACCCTTGCCGGTCTTTCCCACTCCGATGAGTGCGGCCAGCAGTGCCAGCCCGGTGGTGATGCCGGTCATGTAATCGATGATCGACAGGCCCATGCGGGCGGGAGGGCCGCCGGGCTCGCCCGACAGGTGCAGGAACCCTGCCTCTGCCTGCATCAGGTAGTCATAGCCCGGCCAGCCGCGGCGCTCGTTGTCGCGTCCATAGGCCGACAGATGCGCACAGACGATTTTCGGATTTGCCGCCGACAAGGCCGCATAGGTTAGGCCGAGCTTTTCCGGCTGGTCGCCCCGCAGGTTGTTCATCACCGCATCCGAGGTTGCCACCAGGCGGCGGAACAGTTCCTGGCCCTGCGGCAGCTTGAGGTTCAGCGTGACGCTCTTCTTGTTGAGATTGAAGGTCTGGAAGAAGTGGCTGTCGTTCTCGCCGAGGAAATGCGGACCCATGTTGCGGGTGGCGTCCCCGCCCGACTCGCGGTTCTCGATCTTGATCACTTCCGCGCCGAGATCCGCCAGGTACATGGAGCCGAACGGCCCCGCGCCGAAATTCTCGAAGGTCAGGATGCGGATGCCGGTCAGGGGCAGCATGTCAGATGGGATTTCTCTCGACCAATTGGCGCGCGATGATGATGCGCTGCATTTCGTTGGTGCCCTCGCCAATGCACATCAGGGGTGCGTCGCGGTAGTAGCGCTCCACGTCGAAGTCCACCGAGTAGCTGTAGCCGCCGAACACACGCATTGCGTCGGTGGCGTTCGAGAGCGCCGCCTCCGAGGCATACAGCTTGGCCATGCCGGCCTCGAGGTCACAGCGCTCGCCCGTGTCGTATTTGTTCGCCGCCTGCTCGACCAGCAGGCGCGCCGCCTCCACCCGCGTGGCCATGTCGGCGAGCTTCAGTTGAATGGCCTGATGCTGGGCAATGGCCTTGCCGAACGTCTTGCGCTCCTGGGCGTAGCGCAGCGCATCCTGCAAGGCCGCGCGCGCAATGCCGACACCGCGCGCCGCCACGTTGATGCGGCCCAGTTCCAGGCCGCCCACCGCGTGCTTGAAGCCGTGGCCTTCCACGCCGCCAATAAGCTGGTCGGCGGACACGAAGAAATCGTCGAGGATCAGCTCGGCGCTGTCGATGGACTTGTAGCCGAGCTTCTTGATCTTCTTGCCCACCGTGAAGCCGGGCCCCTTCTCGCACAGGAACATGCTCATGCCCGTATGGCGAGGCTCGGCCTGCGGATTGGTCTTGGTCAGCACGGCGAAATGCGTGCCGTAGACGCCGTTGCTGATCCAGGTCTTGGTTCCCTTGAGCCGATAGCCGTCCCCATCGCGGCGGGCGAGGGTGCGGATGCCTTGCAGGTCGGTGCCGGCATTGGGTTCGGTCAAGCCGATGCCACCGCGCCATTCGCCGCTTGCAAACCTGGGCAGGTAGCGCTGCTTCTGCTCCTCGGTGCCGTGGCGCTGTACGCACGCGGCCATGATGAGGTGCGAGTTGAAGATGCCCGTGGGTGCCATCCACGCGGTGGAGATCAGGGTGACCACGCGTGCATACGTCGCGGCGGAAAGGCCGAGGCCGCCATATTCCTGGCTGATGGTGGCGCCGAACAGGCCCAGCTCCTTCATCTGCTCGACCAGTTCCTGCGGGTATTCATCCGCGTGGTCGAACTTGCGTGCGATGGGCTTGACCTCGCGTGCTGTCCATTTCTCGATGGTCTCGAGGATCTGCGCTTCTTCGGCCGCCGTGGCGCCGGGTGCTTCACGTGCGGACATGGTTCTAATAGTCGATGCGGTCTTCGACGCCATGGCCGGTCTTGGCGATCAGGATGCTGCGGTCGAACACGCACACGATCTTGCCGTCCTGGTTCTTGCCCGTGGTACGCACCCCGACGATGCCGGCGTTGGGCCGTGACTGCGACTCTCGCTTGTCCAGCACTTCCGATTCGCCGTACAGCGTATCGCCTGCGAATACCGGATGAGGCATGCGGATTTCCTTCCAGCCCAGGTTGGCGATGGCCTTCTGGCTGACGTCCGACACGCTCATGCCCACCAGGATGGAGACGGTGAGCGGGCTGCAGACCAGGCAGCGGCCGAATTCACTGGCCGCGCCGTAGCGCGCATCGAAATGCAGGGGATGGGTGTTCATGGTGAGCAGGGTGAACCAGGTGTTGTCGGTCTCGGTGATGGTGCGCCCGGGACGGTGCTCGTACACGTCGCCCACCTGGAAATCCTCGAAGTAGCGGCCGAAGCTTTCCCGAAAACGCTGCGGGCCGATTTGTTTGAAAGTTTGTACCATATGCCTGTACGCTCGGTTACCAAATTCCACTAAATGTACGGACAACAGTATGCGCCACGAAGCGCCACTGTCAATTCGCTGATCCATGCCTGGCCGCAGCAAATCCAAGGCCATGCCGCGCTATCGGGAGCTGGCCGACCGCCTGATCGAGGGCATCCGCGACGGTCAATTCGCGGTGGGCGAAGTCCTGCCGGGCGAGATCGAAATGACGGAGAAATTCGGCGTCAGCCGCCACACGGTGCGCGAGGCGCTGCGGGTGCTGGAGGACCTGCATCTCATCGACCGCCGCCAGGGCATCGGCACCGTGGTGCGGTCGAACAAGACCACCAGCGGCTACGTGCAGACGGTGACCACGCCCTCGGAACTCATGGCCTATCCGCCGGATGCAAGGCTGCATGTGGTGGCAACCGCGGAGGTCAGTGCCTCGCGGAGCCTGGCGCGCCTGCTCGGTTGCCGCGGCGGCAGCCGCTGGCTGAAGGTGGGCGCCTTGCGGCGCTTCAAGGACGACCGCCTGCCCATCAGTTGGGTGGATGTCTACCTGTTGCCCGAGTTCGCCAGCATCGTGCCATCCATCGGCAAGCGCGGCGGGCGCGTGTACGAGTTGATCCAGTCGCACTTCGGCATCAGCGTCGCCCGCGTGGCCATGGACATCCGCGCCAGCCTGATCCCGCACGGGATGCAGGAAGCGCTGCGTGTCGAAGCGGGGACTCCTTCGCTCACCATCGTTCGCCGGTATGTGAGCGATGCCAAGAGGCTGTTTCTCGTGTCCGTTTCTGAGCATCCTGCCGATCGATACATCTATTCTTTGCAGCTCACTCGGGGGTGGCAATCCGGGGCTCACTGGTAAATCATGCGATGGCGTGTGCTCGGGCGTGCCGTTCGTGCTGAACGAGCTTGGAACTCGCGCGATGCCGCTGAAGCCCCTCTGCGCGGAGAGCAACGGAAGCGGAATTCAGGCGTCAGCGTCCTTGGGGATGACGGCCCGCCGAAGTTCCAGCACGAGAATGCCGGCGACGATCAAGAGCGAGCCTGCGATTTGCAATGCATGCAGGCGTTCGTCCAGGAGGAGGGCGGCAAGGATCATGGTGGCGATGGGCCCGACCGTGCCGGCAAGCGCCGAGCGTTGCGCGCCGATGCGTCGCACGCCTTCGGCGGCGAGGAACATGGGCAGCACCGTGGCGAACATGACGATGCCCGCCATCAGCGCCCACTCGGTGGCGTCGAGGCGGATGCGGTGCCAGCCGATGCGTACGCTGAAGTAGACGCAGAGCGCTGCCGCCGCGGCCGTCATGGCGAACAGCGCGAATTGCTGGCTGCCGAGGCGGCCGACGTAGCGCTCGCTGATCAGGAAGTAGGCTGCGAACGTCGCGGCGCAGATCAATACCAGCAGCGTGCCGCCGGCGTTCTGGCGCAGCAGGTGAGCGTCGAAGCCGCCGACGGTGAGAAAGATGCCGCAATACGTGATGGCGAGCGCCAGGACGATTCGCGCCGAGGGCCTGCCGCGGCCCATGCCCATGCCGGCCAGCACCACCATCGCCGGATAGCTGAACAGCACCACGCGCTCGACGCTGGCGTCCAGGGAGATGAGCGCATAGAAATCCAGCAGCGCGCCGATGCAGTAGCACAGGACGCCACCGACGGCGGCGCCGATGATGGCGCGTGGCGAGGCCACACGGATGGACTCCCAGCCCCGTAGCCACAGGACCCAAGCCCACATGATGGGCAGCGAGAGCAGGGAGCGCAGGGTCAGCAGTGTCTCGAAGGACATGCCGCGCGCGTACAGGTACTTGGCGAAGATGCCCTTGCTCGCAAAGCCCAGGGCGCCGCCGGCGGCGAACAGGACGCCGCTCCAATTCGACGATTTCGACATGCGCGCGGGCCGGTTCAGGCGGCGCGGCCGAAGTCGTCGAAGATCGTAGGCTGGAACATGATCGGCCCTTGGAAAAAAAGCGGGCGGAAGGTGACCTTCCGCCCGCTCATCTTAAGCCCAAACGGTGCGCGGCCGCAGGCGCCGGCGGCACCTCTTACTTGAACGAGTAGCTGACTTCCATGCCATAGCTGCGGCCGGGCGCGTCGTGGATGAACGAGCCGCCGAACTCGGGCGCCGGAATGACTTCAGCAAGGTAACGCTTGTTGGCGAGGTTGCGGCCATAGGCGGCGATGGAGAAGTTGTCGTTGCTGATGCCGATGCGGCCGTTGATGAGCGTGAACGCGTCCCGCTGGGTGTTGCCGAAGTTCGCATCGAACAGGATCGGGAACTGCGGCGGAGCGAACCCGCTGAACAGGGTCGGTGCGATGGTGTTGTTCTGCACGGTGTGGAACCAGGTCTTGCCCGTGTAGGAGGCTTCCACACGGGTCAGCCAGTTCCAGCCCGAACCGCCCATCGGGAGCTTGAGCTCCGCGGTGGCGTTGCCGGTGGCCTTGGGTGCGTAGGGCACCTCGTTGCCCACTGTATACGGGCGGTTCGTGTTGCGGTCGATGTTGCCCTTGGTGACGGCGGCGCCAAGGCCCAAGGTGAGCCACTCGGTGGCGCGGTACTTCGCATCGATCTCCGCGCCCTTCAGGGTCACCTCGTCGATGTTGGTGACGACGCGTAGCAGGCCGAAGGGACCGGCGAAGAATTCGAAGAACTGCATGTTGTCGACCTTGGTATGGAAGATCGCCGCATTCACCGACACACGACGGTCGAAGAACGTGCTCTTGAAGCCGATTTCCGCTGCCTTGGCCACTTCCTTCTTGTATTCGTCCTGCACGTTCAACGCGCTGTTGATGCCGCTGCCGATGTAGAAGGACTGGATGGTGGCGGCGCTGCCCAGCGAGTTGAAACCGCCGGAGCGGAAGCCGTAGCCGTAGCTCGCGTACGCCGAGAACGTATCCGAAGGCTTCCAGTTCACCGTCAGCTTGGGCTGGAACTGGCTGTAGGTCTTGCTGCGATCCGGGATGGAGGTCGCGGTCGGATTCACGTTGTAGTACGGATTGATGAAGCAGTTGGGCGCCAGGCTGCAGGTTTGCAGGAAGGGCGCAACGGCGCGCGGCACGTTGTTGCTCACGTCGCGTTTCTCGCGGTCGTAGCGCAGCGCGAGCGCCAACTCGACGTTGCCCGGCAGGTCGAATGCGACCTGCCCGAATCCGGCCAGCACCTTGCTCTTGTAGCTGTCGTCATACAGCAGGTCGGTCGGGCTGGCCGAACCCGGCGCGTTGTACGCCTGCAGCACGATGGGTCGCCCGAGGTCGGCGCCCTGCTCGACTACGGCACGGCGGCGGATGTCCACGCCATACACGCCCGCGATCCAGCGGAAGGCCTGGTCGCCCGGCGAGGTCAGGCGGATCTCGAGGCTGGTGTCCTTCTGGTCGCGCTGCTGGTACTGGAAGCCGTCGCAGGTGTCGGCGCCGTAGGGCGGTGTGAACTGTCCCGGGCCATAGCCGAAGGGCGAGCCGAGCGGTGCCGCAGGCTGGGCCGCGCGCGAGGCAATGCAGGTGGGCTCGGCGGCGTAGATGAAGAAGGCGCCGCTGGTGCCATCGGCGAGCAGGTAGTTCTTCTGGTTGTTGTAGGAGAGGACCGAGGTCAGCGTGCCGATCCCGACGTCGAAGTCACCCTTGGCGGACACGTTGACGTTGTCCTGCGCATTCTTCGAGTCGATGTTGTTGATGTAGTCGAACTTGTGGTCGTTGACGTTCTGGTAGAAGTCAGACAACCCGGTGGCGCCCGCCAGCACCGGCAGCGCAAAGGCCGCGTTGAAGGAGATGGCTGAGGAGTCAGCCTTGCTGTAGCGCGCCTTGAAGTCCAGGGAGTTCTTCTCCGAGAGCTGCCAGACCACGCGTGCCTCGGCACCCGATTCCTTCACCGCATCGACGTTCTTGTTGCCCAGGTAGCGGTTGGTGTAGAAGCCGTCCGTCTTGTAGGTATAGCCGCCAAGACGCGCGGACACGGTGTCCGACAGCGGGCCGCTGATGAAGCCGCTCGCACGGAAGGAGTTGTTGTTCGCGAATCCGCCGCGCACCTGCGCCTTGAATTCGTTGGAAGGCTTGGGCGTGGTGATGATGATGGCGCCGGCCGATGCATTGCGGCCGTACACGGCGCTCTGCGGGCCCTTCAGCACTTCGATCTGCTCGATGTCGGCAAATTCCTGGTTGAAGGCCGTGCGGTTGGTGAGCAACACGCCGTCGATGATCAAGCCGAAGTTCGTTTCGGCGTCGCGGCTGGTGTTGATGCCGCGGATGTTGACCTGCATGTCACCGAATTCGGCGCTGCTCACCGCCGACACGCCGGGGGTCAGCGAGATGAAGTCCTGCGGGCGTTGGATGCCGGCGTCCCGGATCTCCTGCAGGCCGAAGGCCTGCACGGTGGCCGGCACGTCGGAGATTTTTTCCGAGCGTTGTCGAGCCGTTACAACGATTTCACTGATTTCTGCGACCGACGTGTCGGCCGCCAGGGCATGCGCTGCGCCCAGTTGCAAAGGGATGGCACCGGCAGCCGCAAGCAGGGAAATACCGCGTGTGAAATACGTCATGAGCACCCCTAGAGGAATTTGTATTGTCCGGACAACGATAGCATTCTAAACGAGACAGCCGCAATTCACTCTCATTTGTTGTATCCGCGATACAAATGGCGGGGCGGCGGTCCCGAGCGCGGTTTGCTACCATCGCGCCCCGTGTCGATGTACCGCCAAAGCATCCAGTTCCCCGCCAAGGACTCCGCCCTGCGCGAGGACGTCCATGCGCTCGGCACGGCGGTGGGCAATGTCATCCGCGAACAGGGCGGGGAAGAGTTCTTCGAATGGGTGGAGGGTGACCGGCACGCGGCCATCCTGCGCCGCGAGGGAGATGCCGCCGGTGATGAAGAATTGCGTCGTCGTACCCGGGGCCGCTCCCCCGAGGCCGCCCGCGACCTGACCCGCGCGTTTTCCATCTGGTTCCAGGCGGTGAATACCGCCGAGAAGGTGCACCGTGTGCGCCGCCGCCGGCAATACCTCAACGATTCCAGCACCGTGCAACCCGGCGGCATCGTCGACTGCTTGGCGCGCTTGAAGCGCGAGGGCCGGGACCTGCAGCAGGTGATTGCGCTTATCAGCAGCCTGTCCATCGAACCCGTGTTCACGGCCCACCCCACCGAATCCACGCGCCGCACCATCCTGCGCAAGCACCAGCGCATCGCGCAGGATTTGCTGCGCCGCCTCAACCCGGCCATGACCCCGGGCGAGTTGCGCACGTTGTGGGCCAAGGTCCACCTCGAGTTCACCACGATCTGGCAGACCGAGGACCACCCGCGTGAACGCCTCACCGTCGCCGACGAACGCGAACATGTGCTTTTTTACCTTGCCGAAGTTCTGTACCGCATCGTGCCGCTCTTCTACGAGGAGATCGAGGCGGCCTTGGCGCAGATCTTCGATGTGGACGTGGATTCCCTGGACCTGCCCAACATCCTGCATTTCGGCTCGTGGGTGGGCGGGGACATGGACGGTAATCCCGATGTACACGCCAAGAGCATCAAGGAGACGCTTTCCCGCCAGCAGCGCCTGATCATTTCCACTTATTACTCGGAAGTGCAGCAATTGGCGGAAGTGTTGAGCCAGAGCGCCAGCCGGGTCGGCATCGACCCCGCGCTGATGCGGCGGGTCGAGCAGTACGCGTCGCTCCTGCCGGGCGCGCAGGCCATCACCCCGGCGCGCCACGATCGCATGCCGTACCGGGTGTTCTTCGGCCAGGTGGCCGAGCGCCTGAAGACCACCTACGACGGCCGGCCCAACGGTTACGAGGGACCCGCCGAACTCCTGGCCGACGTGCAATTGGTGGCGGACAGCCTGCTCGCCAACCATAGCCGGCACGGCGGCTACTTCCTGGTGCGGCGCTTGATCCGGCGCATCCGCACCTTCGGCTTCCATCTCGCCACGCTCGACGTACGCCAGCATGCGCATGTGCATGACGAGGTGATCGGGCAGGGCATGGGCCGGCCCGACTGGGTGCGGCTGCCCGGCGCGCAACGATTGGAGCAATTGCGCGATTGGCTGCGCCGAGACCAGGGCCCGATCGTGCCGCTCGATGCGGTGGGCCGGCGGACCCTGTGGGTATTCGAGGCCATCGCGCAGGCGCGCCACAAGTACGGCGAGCGCGCCATGCGTCATTACATCATCAGTGGTGCCGCGGGCGCCGAGGATGTGCTCGCGGTGCTGTTGCTGGCGCGCTGGGCAGACATCACCGACAAGCGTACCAATCAATGCCCGCTGGATTTTGCGCCGTTGTTCGAGAGCATCGAGGCGTTGAACGGCGCAGGCGCGATCCTGCGCGAATTGCTCAGTGACGAGGTGTATCGCGACCATCTGGCCGCGCGCGGGCAGCGCCAGGTGGTGCTGATCGGCTATTCCGACGGCAACAAGGAAGGCGGCATCGTGGCCTCGCGCTGGTCGCTGCAGGTCGCGCAAAGCCAGATCATCGAGGCGGCGCGCGAGCGCGGCGTCGACGCCGTCATCTTCCACGGGCGCGGCGGCACGCCGGCGCGCGGCGGCGGCCAGACCGAGCAATTGGTCGAGAGCACACCCAAGGGTGCGATACGCAACGTGCTGCGCCTCACCGAGCAGGGCGAGGTGGTGAGCCAGAACTACAGCCTGCGGCCCATCGCCATGCGCACCCTGGAACGCTCCTTCGCGGCGCTGGCGCGCGCCACCGCGCACGTGGACGACCGGTTTTCGCCCAACGCGGAACAGCAGGCCGCGATGTCGCTGATGGCCGAACGGAGCCTCGTTGCGTATCGCGAGCTGGTGTTCGAGCCGCCGGACTTCTTCGCTTACTTCCGGGGCGTCACACCCATCGACGTGATCGAGCGCATGCACATCGGCTCACGCGCGGCCGCGCGCGAGGACGCCGAAGGCCTGCAGGCCCTGCGTGCGTTGCCCTGGGTGTTTGCCTGGACGCAAAGCCGCCACACCCTGCCGGGCTGGTACGGCATGGGCAGCGGCCTCGCGGCGGCGGTGGAGCGGCATGGCGAGGCGTTGATCAGCGACATGTTGGTGCGGTGGCCGTTCTTCGGCTACCTGTTCGATGACGTGGAGTCCATGCTCGCGCGCACGGACCTGCAGATAGGCGCACTCTACGATGAGCTCGTGCCGCCGGAATTGCGGCGCTTCGCCGAACCCATCCGCGCCGAGTACGACCTCACCGTGCAGGGCGTCCTCAAATTGCGCGGCAGCGCGCGGCTCCTGGACAGCGATCCCACGCTGCAGCGTTCGATCAAGCTGCGCAATCCCTACGTCGATCCCATGCATCTGATGCAGGTCGATCTGCTGCAGCGCTGGCGGGAGGGCGGGCGCTCGGATCCTGCTTTGTTCTCGGCGCTTCTTTCCACCATCAGCGGCATCGCCCAGGGGCTGCAAGCTACGGGCTGAGAGACGCTTTCTTCTTGCGTCTCCTTTGGTTCTTCATGCGGTGGCGCGGGGACGGGGATCCCGCCAAAAAAGCTTTTCGTGCGCGGGGCTGCTCGCATGGCCTCGCATGGGGTGAGATGTCGGCGCGGCCGTGCCATCCAGTTGCTCAGCGACCGCCCAACGTCTTCTCTTCGCTGGACGTCAACTTTTTTTCTATACCGCTGCCTGGCGCCTTCGATTGGGGTTGCCCTGCACACGAAAAGGCTTTTTTGGCGTGCTCCCCGTCCCTTCGATGCCTCGTGGGGAATCGGAGCGGAGGCGAAGCAGATATCTCTCCGTCGTAGATGCGGCGTGCGAGTTCAAAGAGGGTAAGCGAGCGGCGACTACACTCGCAGGCTCGGGCACGACTCTCCCGTTACGCTGCAGATCGACGATGTGCTTGGAGTTTCGCCGCGCGCGTGACTCGCAACTCATCGGCACAACTTGAGACTCAATGAACTTTGCGGATGCTGCGTGCTTTGAACGGACCAGAGCGCGACCGTCAATACTGAGTCTTCAGACGCCTGATCGAGAGCGGCGGGGGGAGGCCGAATGCTTTGAGCGCGTGTTCAAGCGCGTCCGAATTGGCGCGCCGGCCGCGCTGATCGCAGGGGTGGACTTTATAGTTGAGCGAACAGGGCGATAGCGGCCGTCCGCGTCAATTCGGTGCCTTTCACGCGCGCCCACGCGCTCAAAGCATTCGGCCTCCCCCCGCCGCTCTCGCGCTGCGGCATGTAGCCGCAGTAGCGAGAAGTCAGCACTCGGGCACGTTGACAGCAAGCCCGCCCTGCGAAGTCTCTTTGTAGATGACCGACATGTCATGCCCAGTCTGCCGCATGGTGGCAATGACCTGATCGAGCGACACCTTGTGCGATCCATCCCCCCGCATCGCCAGGCGCGCAGCATTGATCGCCTTCACCGAGCCCATGGCGTTGCGTTCGATGCAGGGAATCTGCACGAGACCGGCGACCGGGTCGCAGGTGAGGCCGAGGTTGTGTTCCATGCCGATCTCGGCGGCGTTTTCGATCTGTTCGTTGGTGCCGTTGAGGGCGGAGACCAGGCCGGCGGCGGCCATGGAACAGGCCACGCCCACTTCGCCCTGGCAGCCCATCTCGGCGCCTGAAATCGAGGCGTTCTTTTTGTACAGGATGCCGATGGCGGCGGCACTGAGCAGGAAGCGGATGACGCCGTCGTCATTCGCGCCGCTTTCGAACCGCATGTAGTAATGCAGCACCGCGGGCACGATGCCGGCGGCGCCGTTGGTGGGGGCGGTGACCACCTGGCCGCCGGCGGCGTTTTCCTCGTTGACGGCGAGGGCGAAGGCGTTGACCCAGTCCAGGGCCGTCATCGGATCGCTGGGATTGCCGCTTTGCAGGACGCGGTGCAGCTTCGGTGCCCGCCGTCGCACCGCGAGCACGCCGGGCAAGAGGCCGCTGGCCTCGAAGCCCCGGGCGACGCAGTCTTTCATCACCGTCCAGATGCGCAACAGTCCGGCGCGGATCTCGGCATCACTCTTCCAGACGCGCTCGCGTGCCAGCATCAATTCGTGGATTTCCAGGCCGTTCTTGCGCGCCAGTTCGAGCAGGCTTTGCGCCGAGTCGAATTCATGCGGCGCGGGGGCGCGGGCATCGGCGCCGCTGCCTTCCTGGCCGGCCTGCACCACGAAGCCGCCGCCGATGCTGTAGTACTCCTCGCGCGCCAGCAACTCGCCGTGCGCATCATGGGCGCTGAAGCGCATGCCGTTGGAATGGCCGGGGAGGATCTGGTCGTGATGGAACAGCAGGTTCAGCGGTTCATCGAACGCGACCTCGTGCTGGCCGAGCAGTTGGATGCGTCCGGTGGAGCGGATGCGGGCGAGGGTGGGCTCGATGTTGCGAGGATCGATGGTGTCCGGGCTTGCGCCGGTCAGACCCAGGAGAATGGCGCGATCGGTGCAGTGGCCGCGGCCAGTCAGGGCCAGCGAGCCATACAATTGCGCCGACACCTGCGCGGTGCGCGTCAGCACGCCGCGTGCCGCCAGCAATTCCACGAAGGCGCGTGCGGCGTTCATCGGGCCCATGGTGTGCGAACTCGACGGGCCGATGCCGATCTTGAAGATGTCGAATACGCTCAGGGACATGCCGGCATTCTAGCCAAAGCGGCCCAGGTCGAATGCATCCAAAAACGACGCCCGCTTGTCCGACGCGATTAAGTCTGCCATGAGCCGCGCCGTGGTGGCACTCAAGGTCAGTCCCAGGTGCTGGTGGCCGAGGGCATAAAACAGCCCGGGGCGGCGGCCGCTGGCGCCCAGACCGGGGAGGTAGTCGGGCAGAGTGGGGCGCTCGCCCATCCAGGCGTCGGGTGCATCCTCCCGCGTCCAGACGCCGGCCTCCTGCAGGTGGCGTTGCAGCCGGCGCCATTTCGCGGGGTTGGGGGCGCTGCCCGGCGCGGCAAACTCGACGAAACTGGTGCTGCGGAACCCGAATTGCATGGGAGTCATCACCACCGAGCGCTCGCGCAGCAGCACGGCACGTTGCAGTCCGGGAAGGTGGCGGTTGAAGGAGAAATGATAGCCGCGCTCGGCAATCAACGGCGCGCGCAGCCCCAGGGGCGCGAGCAGGCGGGCGCCGCGTGAGCCGGCGCTGACCAGCACGCGCGCGGAGTGCAGCACGGCCGAGCGCGTGTGCAGGTCGAAACCGCCATTGCGCGGCTCGATACGATCGATTCGCGCGCGCATCTGCCGTCCGCCGCGGCGGGTGAAGTCCTGCAGCAGTGCCTGCACGATGCCCACCGGCGATCTCACATGGCCGCTGTCGAGATAGCGCACCCCGGCCACCACCGCCGGCGTGCGCGTGCGGATGTCCGCCAGTTCCTCTCCATCCAGGTCGCGCCAGCGCACGCCATCGGCGCGCTGTGCGAGCAAGGCGGGTTGCGCCAGGCTTCGCGCCTGCGCTGATTCGAAGACCTCGTCATGCCCCACGAACTGCGTGAGCGCGCCGACCGCCGGCACCGCCTCGCCGAGCGCGCGCCAGTCGGCGCCCACCGGCGCCGTCAGTGCATGGAACGCCTTGTTGTTCGGCTCGAAGGTTTCCCGGCGGCAGGCCTTGAGGAAGGCGAGGCTCCACGGCAGCACCGTGGCGATGTCCCGCCACACCAGGCTCGCCGGTCCGCGGTCCAGCAACAGGTTGGGCACCTGTCTCCAGGAACCGGGCAGCGCCAGCGGCTCGACCTGCTCGGTGGCGATGATGCCGGCGTTGCCGAAGGAGGTCCCGTGCCCGGGTTCGTCCGCATCCAACAGCAGGCAGTTCAGGCCGCGCGCCTGCAGTTCCCGTGCGGCGGACGTGCCGATGACGCCGGCGCCGACGATGATGATGTCCGGGGAGTCCATGCTGGCGGCTCAGTGCGCCGGGATGCCGTGTGCGAACGGATCCTGCGGATCGATGATGACCGTGGCATCGCCGGTGACGAAGGCGCGCCCGGTGATGGTGGGCTGCACCGTGCCATCGCCCGGGACGAAGCTTGCCTCGAACACGCTGCCGATGATGCTCTCCTGGCGCCAGGTGTCGCCAGCTCGAAGATGACCCTCCGCGGCCAGGCACGCGAGCTTGGCGCTGGTGCCGGTACCGCAGGGCGAGCGGTCATAGGCGCCTCCGGGGCAGAGCACGAAGTTGCGGCTGTCGGCCTGATCGCTGGGGCCGCACAGTTCGACGTGATCGATCATCGCGCCGTCGGCGCCGCGCAGGCCGGCGGCGTTGATGGCCTCCTGGATCGCGAGGCTAGCCTGCAGCAATTGGGGAATGTTGGTGCGCGTCAGCGCGAGGCCGTGATCTTCGCAGATGAAGAACCAGTTGCCGCCCCAGGCCACATCGCCGCTGACGCCGCCCAGGCCCGGCACCTGCACACGGCAGCCTTTGGCGTGGCGGTAGGCGGGCACGTTATGAACGCTCACCTGCCCGGTGGGGTGCAGCACCGCGCGCACCGTGCCCACCGGCGTGTCGATCAGGTGCTCGCCGGGCTGCAGGCGCGCCAGGTGCGCAAGCGTTGCGACCAGGCCGATGGTGCCGTGCCCGCACATGCCGAGGTAACCCACGTTGTTGAAGAAAATGATGCCCGCCGTTGCGCCCGGGGTGACCGGCGCGGTGAGCAATCCCCCGACCAGGACGTCGGAGCCGCGCGGTTCGTTGATCACGCTGGACCGCAGCCAATCATGCTCGCCGCGCAGTTGCCGCAGTTGCTCCGCCAAGCTCCCCGCAAGCGCGGGTGCGCCGTCGATGACGATTCTCGTGGGCTCACCACCCGTGTGCGAATCGATCACACGCAGGCGTTGCGGCGTTGCGCTGGTCATCGTGTGTGCGGCACCGCGCGAGCGGGGCGAGTGCGGGTCCAAGTTTTCTTCATCGGGCATTTTGTTCGCAGTATCATGGCGCGGTCAATCGACCAGGGGATGATGATGAACATCGAACGCATGGGTGTGGGACCGCGGATGAGCCAGGCCGTGAAGGCTGGATCGCTGGTGTTCCTGGCCGGCCAGGTGGCCGATCACGGCGGCAGCGTGGGCGAGCAGACGGCAGCCATTCTCACCAAGATCGACCATTTGCTGGCGCAGGCCGGCAGCAACAAGACTCGCATCCTGTCCGTCAACATCTGGCTGGCCGACATCGGCACCTTTTCGCAGATGAATGCGGTGTGGGATCAGTGGGTGCCGGCCGGCCATACGCCGGCGCGTGCCACCGTCGAGGCGCGCCTGGCGGCGCCGGAATTCAAGGTCGAGATCGCTGTCGTCGCGGCCGCCTGATGGCCCTCAAGGCCTGAGGCGGCGTGCACCCTTGTAGGCGCGGGCATAGGGCGCCGCATCGAGCTGGTCGATGCGCACGCGCCCGCCCGATGATGGTGCATGCACGAAGCGATCGGCCGAGATCATGATGCCCACGTGCAGTTCGCGCTTCAGGCGCATGAACACCAGGTCGCCGGCTTGCAGCGCCTCGCGTTTCACCGCCGCTCCCGCCCGGAATTGCTCCGCCGCGGTGCGCGGTACGCTGATGCCCGCCCGGCGCGCGGCGAAGTCCACCAGGCCGCTGCAATCGAAGGCGTCCGGACCCGAGCCGCCGTAGCGATACGGCGTGCCCTGCGCTGCCAGCGCCGCTTCCACGAAAACATCGCGAGGCGATTTCGGCGGCGGTTCCGGTGCGACGGGCACCGCCGGTTCCGGGACCGCCGGCGGTGGGCGCGTGACGCACCCACCCAGTGCAAGCAGGGCGAGCACGGCCGGCGCGGCGCCTGAAGGCCTCAACGCGGCGCCGGCTCCGTCGCCATGGCCGCACCCACGATGCCCGCATCGGCGCGCAACTTGCCGATGCGCAGCGGCGCCCGGCACTGGAGCTTGTCGAGGAACTGCGGCGCGTCCTCGGTGATGCCACCGCACAGCACGATCAGATCCGGCCACAACAACGCTTGATACTCCTGCAGCACGCGGCTCAACTGCGCCGACCACGCATCCCAGCTCAAGTGTTTTTCCGTGCGTACGCGGCCTGCAGCGCGCTGCTCGGCCTCCTGGCCGTCCACCTGCAGATGGCCGAGCTCGGTATTGCCCACCAGGCGTCCGTCGACGAACAGCGCGCTGCCGATGCCCGTGCCCAGCGTCAACACCAGGACCACGCCATTGATGCCGTGCGCGGCGCCACAGCGCACCTCGGCGAGTCCGGCGGCATCGGCATCGTTGATGGCGACGACGGGGCGCGACAGGCGCTCACGCGCCAGGGCGGCCAGCGGCTGGCCGATCCAGCTCTTGCTGATGTTGGCGGCCGTCTCCACCACACCAGAACGGATCACGCTGGGAAAGGCGATGCCCACTGGCAGTGCACGATCGAACTCCGCGATCACCTCCGCGATGGCATCGAGCATCTGCGCGGTGGTGCCTTGCGCCGGCGTTGGGACGCTGCGCCGCGTAACTGTAAAGTTGCCCGTGCGCAGGTCGACTACCGCGCTCTTGATCGACGAGCCGCCGACGTCCACCCCGATGCCAAGAGAAGGTTGATTCACAAGCGGTCCCGTCCTCAAAGGTGTGCGGGTCGTTATGATACCGGTAAACTCCATCCGGTGATTCACGACCGACCCGCAAAAGCCCCATGAGCGCCAACCCGTCCCAGCCCGACTCCCGCCGCCGAACCGTCCTGCAGCCCGGCATGCTGCGTGCCGCATTCCTCGATCGCCTCACGCGAGCCTTGGGCAAGGACACCGAAACCGCCACCCTGCGTGACCTGTACGACGCACTCTCGTTGGCGGTGCGCGAGGAACTCACGCTGCGCTGGCACGCCACGCAGAGGCGTGTGGCGCAGGCACGGGTGAAGCGCGTGTGCTATCTCTCCGTGGAGTACCTGCCGGGCCGTTCGCTGCTGAATGCATTGTCGAGCCTGGAGGGCGATTTCGTGCAGGAAGCGCGTGAGATGCTCAAGGAAATGGGCAAGGACCTCGACGAAGTGGCCGCGCAGGAAGTGGACCCGGGCCTCGGCAACGGCGGCCTCGGGCGCCTCGCCGCGTGCTTCCTCGATTCGCTGGCGACGCTGCAGTATCCGGCCACCGGCTATGGCATCCGATATGACTACGGCATCTTCACGCAGGTCATCGATGCGCAGGGCGCGCAGCGCGAAGTCGCCAGCAGTTGGCTCACGCAGCGTAACGTGTGGGAAACCCCGCGCGGCAATGTGCGCTACACCGTGCGCTTCGCCGGCCGCAGCGTGCCCACGGGCCCCGGCGATGGCCGCCAGCCGCACAGCTGGGTGGAGACCCGCGACATCTACGCCATCGGCTTCGACCAGTTGATTCCCGGCAACCGGGTGAACACGGTCAATCACCTGCGGCTGTGGTCCGGGCGCGGCATCATGCCCTTCCACATCGAGGCCTTCAATGCAGGCGACTACGCGGCCGCCGTGCAGGAACAGGTGGATGCCAAGAACCTCTCGCGCGTGCTTTATCCGGACGATTCCACGCCGCAGGGGCGTGAGCTGCGCTTCAAGCAGCAATATTTCTTCGTCAGCGCGAGCCTGCAGGACATCCTGGCCACGCACCTGGGCGAGGGCCGGCCGCTGTCCACGCTGCCCGAATCGGTGTCGCTGCAGCTCAATGACACTCATCCCACCATGGCCATCCCCGAGCTCATGCGCCTGCTGGTGGACGAGCAGGACATCCCCTGGGTCGATGCCTGGGAGATGACGCAGCGGATATTCTCCTACACCAACCATACCCTGCTGCCCGAAGCGTTGGAGACCTGGCCGGTGGGTTTCTTCGAGCGCCTGCTGCCGCGGCACCTGGAGATCATCTATCTCATCAACAAGGATTTCCTGGCGCAGGTGGCGCAGGCCTACCCCGGCGACATGCACCGGCAGCAGTCGCTGTCCATCATCGCCGAAGGTTTCGACCGGCGCGTGCGCATGTCGCATCTGGCGGTGATCGGCAGCCACTGCGTCAATGGCGTGGCGAAGCTCCACTCGGAGCTGATGCGCAAGACCATTTTTGCCGACTTTGCGCAGATGTTCCCCGACCGCTTCACCAACGTCACCAATGGCATTGCCTCGCGCCGCTGGTTGAAGCAGTCCAATCCGGGGCTCTCGGCGCTGCTCACCGAGAAACTGGGATCGGCATGGGAAAACGACCTCGAGGAAATCGAGCGCCTCAGCGGCGCGTCCGCCGATGCGGACTTCCGCCGGCGCTTCCGCCTGATCAAGCAGCAAAACAAGCAGCGCCTGGTGGATGAAACCCTGCGCCGGACCGGCATCGCCGTGGACGTGAACTCGCTGTTCGACGTACAGGTCAAGCGCATCCACGAGTACAAGCGCCAGCTGCTGAACCTGTTGTACGTGGTGTCGCGCTACAACCGCATCCGCGACAATCCCGGCCTCGACATCGTGCCGCGCACCGTGTTCTTCGCCGGCAAGGCGGCGCCGGGCTACGTCATGGCCAAGGCGGTGATCCGCTTGATCAACAACGTGGCGGCCACCATCGACAAGGATCCCATCGTGCGCGGCAAGCTGCGTGTGGTGTTCCTGCCCGATTACGATGTGTCGCTCGCGCAGAAGATCATGCCGGCCGCCGACCTGTCCGAGCAGATCTCCACGGCCGGCATGGAGGCCTCGGGCACGGGCAACATGAAGCTCGCGCTCAATGGCGCGCTCACCATCGGCACTTTGGACGGCGCCAACATCGAGATCCGCGACCGTGTCGGCGCGGACAACATCTTCATCTTCGGCATGACCGCCGAACAGGTGACGACGCAGCGCGCACAGGGCTACGTGCCGGGCGAGTTCATCGGCGCCAGCCCCGATTTGAAGCGCGCGCTGGATTTGATCGAATCGGGACATTTCTCCGGCAATGCCGCCGGCGAAGCGCGCGGCATCGTCGAGCGCCTGCGCTCCCACAACGAGCACTTCCTGGTGTGCGCCGACTTTGCCGCGTACGCGGCGGCGCAGGAGCGCGTCGATGTGCTGTTCCGGCAGAGCGACGAATGGACCCGCAAGTCGGTGATCAACTGCCTGTCGATGGGGACCTTCTCCAGCGATCGCAGCATCCGCGAATACGCCGACAGGATCTGGTCCATCCGGCCGGTCATTTGATGAGCGACGCCGCACTCACCGAATTCGACCTGTACTTGTTCGGCGAGGGGCGGCACCGGCGCATCTACGACAAGCTCGGTGCGCATCCCGCGATGCGCGAAGGCGGGCAGGGCACGCATTTTGCGGTGTGGGCTCCCAATGCCGCCGGCGCATCGGTGGTCGGTCCTTTCAACGACTGGGACGGAAGGCGTCATCCCCTGCGGCCCGCGGGAAGCTCAGGGATATGGGAAGGCTTCGTTCCCCGTGTGGGAGAGGGCACCCTATATAAGTACGAGATCCGCACCCGCGATGGCAACCTGTTGTTGAAGTCCGATCCATACGGGGTGGCCATGCAGCTGCGCCCCGAGAATTGCTCGCGCGTGGCCCGCCTCGAAGGGTTCGCCTGGGGCGATGCCGACTGGCTGGAGGCGCGCGCGCGGCGTGACGCGCGCAGCGAGCCCATGTGGATCTACGAGGTGCACCTCGGCTCCTGGAAGCGGCCGTGGGATTCGCGCACGCCGCCTTTCATGAGCTGGCGTGAGGCCGAGGAGCAACTGATCCCGTACGTGCTCGACATGGGCTACACGCACCTGGAGTTGATGGGCGTGGCGGAGCACCCCTTGGACGAATCCTGGGGATACCAGGTCACCGGCTATTACGCGGCCACCGCGCGCTACGGCTCGCCCCAGGATTTCATGCATTTCGTCGATGCCTGCCATCGCGCCGGCATCGGCGTGATCCTCGACTGGGTGCCGGCGCATTTCCCGCGCGACGATCACGGCCTGTCCTGGTTCGATGGCACAGCGCTGTATGAGCACGCCGACACCCGCCTGGGCGAGCATCGCGACTGGGGCACCAAGATCTTCAACTTCGGCCGGCACGAGGTGCGCAATTTCCTGGTGGCGAATGCGCTGTTCTGGATCGACCGTTTTCACGTCGATGGGCTGCGTGTGGACGCCGTGGCCTCGATGCTCTACCTCGACTACAGCCGGCAGCCCGGGGAATGGCTCCCCAACCGGTACGGCGGACGCGAGAACCTCGAGGCCATCGAATTCCTGAAAGAAGTGAACGGCACGATCGCCGCGGAGTTTCCCGGGGTCATGACCATCGCGGAGGAGTCCACGGCCTTTGCCGGCGTGACACGACCGGTGCAGCACGGCGGGCTCGGGTTCACGCTCAAATGGAACATGGGCTGGATGAACGACACGCTGCGCTATTTTGCGCATGATCCGGTGCATCGCCGCCATCATCATCACCTGCTGACCTTCTCCTTCGTTTACGCATGGTCCGAGAATTTCGTCCTGCCCATCTCGCACGACGAGGTCGTGCACGGCAAGGCCTCGCTCCTGTCGAAGATGCCCGGCGATGAATGGCAGAAGCGCGCCAACTTGCGCCTGTTGCTTGCCTACCAGCTGGCGCATCCGGGCAAGAAGCTCACCTTCATGGGTTCGGAGTTCGGCCAGTGGCACGAGTGGCGTGACCACGAAGCGCTGGACTGGCATCTGCTGGCCTCGGACGTGCACCGGGGCCTGCAGGACTACGCGCGCGATCTCAATCGCCTGTACCGCGGCGCGACCCCGTTGTTCCGCTCGGATGCCGACCCGCACGGCTTTCATTGGGTGGAGGTGGACAATGCGCCGGAGAGCGTCTGGGCGTTCGAGCGCCGCGCGGAAGGCTCGCCACCGCTCCTGTGCGTCTTCAACGGCACGCCGGTGCCGCGACGCGACTACGGCTTGAGCGTCTCGCACGCCGGTGACTGGCACAAGCTCCTTGATTCCGACGATGCCCGCTACGGCGGCTCGCAATTCAATCAACAGCAGCGGGCGGTGGCCGTGCACGAGCCGGGGCGTATCCGCCTGAGGCTAGACCTGCCGCCGTTGGGCGCGCTGTTCTACCGGCCCTAAGGCGGGCGCATGGCCGAACTCCTGCCGGGATCGCCGCATCCCCTCGGCGCCACGCCCACGGCCCGCGGCGTCAATGTTGCCGTTTTCTCGCGCCACGCCGAACGTATCGAGGTCTGCACCTGGCAGTCACCCGGCGATGAGCCTGCCTGCCACGTCCTGCCCGGCCGCACCGGTGACATCTGGCATGGCCTGTTGCCGCCATCGAGTGCCGTGGAAGGCACGCGTTATGCGCTGCGCGCACACGGGCCATTCGAGCCGCAGCACGGGCATCGCTTCGACGGCGGGCGGCTGCTGCTGGATCCCTTCGCGCGCGAGCTCGTGCTGCCGCCCGGCGGGGCGCCGCATGGCCGGATCCGGGGAACCGAATTCGATTGGGATGGGGACCGCCCACCTTCCGTGCCGTGGCGCGAGACGCTCATCTACGAACTGCACGTCAAGGGATTCACGCGGCTGCATCCGCAGGTGCCTCCCGAGTGGCGCGGCACCTACCTGGGGTTGACCTGTCCAGCGGTGCTCGGGCACCTGCGCGAGCTCGGCGTGACAGCGGTGGAACTGCTGCCGGTGCATGGCTTCATCAGCGAGCCATTCCTCGAGGCCAGGGGCCTCAGCAACTACTGGGGCTATAACCCGCTCGCCTGGTTTGCGCCGGCGCCGCAGTATGCGTTCGAGGACCCGCTGACCGAGTTCAAGCTCATGGTCAAGGCGCTGCACGGCGCGGGCATCGAGGTGATTCTCGACATGGTGTTCAACCACACGGCCGAGGGCAATGAGGAAGGTCCCACTTTGAGCCTCAAGGGCCTGGACAACGCCGTGTACTACCGCTTGCTGCGCGAGGACAAGCGCTTCTACGAAAACCTCACCGGCTGCGGCAACACCGTGAACTGCGCGGACCCGGCGGTGCGCCATTTGATCATCGATTGCCTGCGCTACTGGGTCGAGGACATGCACGTGGATGGCTTCCGCTTCGACCTCGCCACGGTGCTGGCGCGCGATGACGGCGGGTTCAACGGCCGCTCGCCATTGTTCGATGCGCTGCGCGCCGAACCCAGTCTCGCCTACGTCAAGCTCATCGCCGAGCCCTGGGACATCGGCCTCGGCGGCTATCAGCTGGGCCAGTTTCCAGCCGGCTGGTCGGAATGGAATGACCGCTACCGCGACCAGGTGCGGGCATTCTGGAACACCGACGCAGGCCGTGTCGGCGACCTGGCCGAACGTGTCGCCGGGTCCAGTGACGTGTTCAGGCATCGCGGCCGCAAGCCCTCGGCCGGCATCAATTTCATCACCGCGCATGATGGTTTCACGCTGCGTGACCTGGTGAGCTACAACCACCGCCGCAACGAGGCGAACCTGGAAGACAATCGCGACGGCCATAGCCACAACCTCAGCTGGAATTGCGGCGCGGAGGGCGAGACCGGCGATGCCGCCGTGACCGGCTTGCGGCTGCGCATGATGATGAACTTCCTGGCAACGCTGCTGCTCTCGCAAGGCGTGCCGATGCTGCAGGCGGGAGATGAGTTGGGCCGCACGCAGGCGGGCAACAACAATGCCTATTGCCAGGACAACGCAATCTCCTGGGTGGATTGGGCGCTGCTGCCCTCCTACCAGCCCTTGTTGCGCTTCGTGCAGCGCCTCACGCGCATCCGCCGCCGCCTGCGGGTGTTCCGGCGGGAGACCTTCCTCAAGGGCGTGCAGCGGGCGGGCTACAAGGATGTGACCTGGCTGCGCGCCGCCGGCGGTGAGATGAGGGATGAGGATTGGCAGCAGGCTCACTTGCGCACCATCGGCATCAAGTTCGCCAATCCGGAGGGCGCCGGCACGCGGGTCCTGCTGTTGATGAATGCGGGGCAGGACACCGCGGATTTCGCGCTGCCGGCGAGCCCCGCGGCAGGCTGGCGCCTGGTGTTCGACACGGCGAGCGAAGCACGCGGTGAAGGACGTGACGCCCAGGCTTGCATACAGGGCGTCTATCGGCTCGAATCCCATTCGACCGTGTTGCTGGAGGACTGAACGTTGAACGTTGAATTGCTCGAGCAACTTGCCCGTCTGCGCGGCATCGGCGATGCCTATCACGACTATCGCGGCGAGCTGCGGCACTTCAGCCTGGACACCAAGACCCAATTGCTGCGAGCGATGGGTTGCAACGTGGCGGATGCCGCGGCGCTCCAGGCCCAGGCGGACGCGCTGCGCGCCGGTCGCGAGCGCTGCCTGCTGCCGCCGCTTGCGATCGCCCACACCGGGCGTGTGGAGCTCGACGTCAATCTCTCGGTGCGCGAGTTCGGCAGCAGCCTGCTTTGGCGGCTGCAGCTCGAAGATGGCAGCAGCTCGGACGGCGTGATCTCGACCTCGGCGCTTCCTGAAATCGGGCGCTGCGAGGTCGACGGCACCTGGATGACGCGCCGCCGCTTCGCCATTCCGCAGGATCTGCCCCTGGGTCTGCACGATCTCCAGATGCGCCTGTCCGGTGGCGCGGAACAGCATTGCCGGATCGTGGTCGCGCCGCCGCAGTGTCACCTGCCGCAGGGCCTGGAAAGCGGCGGGCGCTCATGGGGCGTGGCGCTGCAGCTGTATACGCTGCGCAGCGAACGCAACTGGGGGATCGGCGACTTCGGTGACTTGCGTGAGGCCGTTGGCTGGCTGGCGGCGCAGGGTGCGGATTTCATCGCCTTGAATCCCCTGCATGCGCTCGCGCCGGGCGATCCTCAGCGCTGCAGCCCCTACAGTGCGTCGAACCGCCATTTCCTCAACATCTTCTACGTCAGCGTGCCGGACGTCCCGGAATTTGCCGAATGCCCCGCTGCGCAGGCGCGCTGTGCGGCGGAGGACTTCCAGAACCGCCTGGGCGAACTGCGTGCGGCTGATCTCGTGGACTATCGGGGTGTGGCCGCCTTGAAGTTGCCGCTGCTCAAGACGCTGCACGGCCATTTCCAGCTGCAGCACCTCGACCGCGACTCCGCGCGCGCGGCACAGTTCCGCAAGTTCGTGCACGATGGCGGCCACTTGCTGCGGGCGCATGCGCTGTTCGATGCGCTGGATGAAAACGAGTTGCGACAGCGCGGCGGGGAGTCCGGCTGGCAGAACTGGCCGTCCGACATGGCCTCACCCGAAGCGGAAGGAACACTCCGCTTTGCACGCGATCACGAGGACCTGGTCGAGTTTCATCTATATGCGCAATGGCTGGCGCACGAGCAATTGATCGGCTGCCAGTCCTTGGCCCGCGAGCTGGGCATGCGCATCGGCTTGTATGGTGACCTGGCCGTGGGTGCCCACCCATCAGGGTCGGAGGTCTGGTCGGAGCAACGCGTGTTTCGCCTCGGCGCGGAGATCGGTGCGCCACCGGATCCGATGGCGTTGAAGGGCCAGGGCTGGGGCATCCCGCCGCAGGATCCGCAGGCGCTGCTGGCCGAGCGTCTGCGGCCCTTCGTGACGCTCATGAACAGCAACATGCGCTACTACGGCGCACTGCGCTTCGATCACGTGATGGCGCTGTTCCGCCAATGGTGGGTCCCCGCCGGCCAGTCGCCCGCCAACGGTGCCTACGTGCACTATCCCATGCAGCAATTGATGTCGGTGCTCAGCCTGGCCAGCAACCGGCACCGCTGCCTGGTCGTCGGCGAGGACCTGGGCGTGGTGCCGCCGGAGATCCGCGAGGGGATGCAAGCGCACCGGCTCTTGCATTACAAGGTCCTGCTGTTCGAGAAGCTGGGCGACCGGTTTCGCTCGCCCGGGGAATTCGAACCGCGGGCGTTGGCCACTCCCAGCACGCACGACATGCCCACCTTGCGCAGCTGGTGGGATGGCAGGGATATCGAGCTTCGATCCCGGCTCAATCTCTACCCCGACGATGCCACGCGCGATCACGTGCTGGCGGAGCGCGAGCGCGATCGCACGGCGCTCTTGACGGCGCTGCGCGGCGCGGGACTTGCCCCCCAACGGCCGCAACAGGGCGGTGAACCGTTCACGGCTGAGCTGGCCATGGCCATCCATGAATACCTGGCGCGTTCCGCTTCCGCGCTGGTCGCGGTGCAGATCGAGGACCTGTTGGGCATGACCGAACCCGTGAACGTTCCGGGCACGTATTGGGAGTATCCGAATTGGCGGCGCAAACTCAGCGCGACGCTGACGGACATCGCCGCACGCGCCGATGTGGCCGCCGCGCTGGCGCGCGTCGCGGCCGCGCGCCGCGACGGCTAACGCGAAGCGGGGTGGGCCGTCGTGGACGGCGGCCGGGCTGCGTCGGCGGCATCCGCCGGACCCAGGCTTCGTTGCAGGAAGACCAGGTCCAGCCAACGTCCGAACTTGAACCCCACCTCGGTGAAATGCCCCGCATGGGTGAACCCCAGGCGCGTGTGCAGGGCCAGCGATGCGGCATTCTGTGCATCGATCGCGGCGATCATGCGGTGCTTGCCGAGCGCGGCCGCCCGCGCGAACAGCGGGCGCAGCAGCAGCGTGCCCAGCCCGCGGCCGCGATGGCCCTCGCGCACGTGCACGCTGTGCTCCACCGTGGTGTGGTAGCAGGGCCAGGCGCGGAAGTCGCCGAACGAGGAAAACCCGAGAATCCCATGCGAGGAGTGCGCGACCAGCACGGGGAATCGCCGCGCCATGCGCGCCTGCCACCAGGCTTCACGATCGGCCAGGTCCACCGGCGATTCGCTGTAGACGGCCGTGGTGCTGGCGATCACCTGGTTGTAGATGTCGAGGATCGCCGGCAGGTCCTCGCGGCGCGCATCGCGCACCTCGATGTCGGCCGACATGTTCAGATCTTGTGGCTCCATTGCAGGAACCAGCGCCCCGTTCGAGTGGTCTTGCCCGCCGCCGGATCGCTCAGCCGGTCCATTCCCACGCCGCTGCGAAAATTTCCCCATTCGCCGGCATCGACGCGATATTCGAGGTCGATGCCGTCCAGTTTGCGCTTCAGCGGCGCGTCCGCATTGAACACATCGGTGATGGCGCCACGGTTGAGCGTACCGTGGCGCGCCTGCAGCCGCCATTCATCGCCGGAGCGGCGGGTCCATTTCACGTGCGCCGTCACCACTTCGGCATCCGCCTCCCAGGTCGATCCGACGATTCGGCCGCGGTAGCGATAGCCATCCTTGTTGAACAGGTAGTGCCGGTAGGCGCAGTCGTAGATGGGCGGGGAGCGGGTGAACGAGCAGGCGGTGTTGGCATATTCCACGTTGAACTGCAGCCGGTCGCCGGAGGCGAAGTTGTGCCAGACATCCACACCTGCTTCGCCCAGGTATTTGAAGGGCACGCCGCCCTGCTGGTCCTCGCCGATCATCTGCGCGTAGATCGCGTAGGGAAGGTGGCCGATGGGTGAACTCAAGCGCACATCGAAGCCCGCCATGTCGTTGCCGGGGTCGTTCGCCGTGGTGATATTGGCGGAAGTGCCGGTATTGGTGTTGCCAAGAAGCAGGTTCTTGAAGGTGGTGAAATTGCAGGGCCGGCCACGTCCACAGAATTGCGAGGTGCGCGACAGCCCGATCTCCAGCTTCTTCGTGGGCTTGAAGGTGAAGCGTGCGCCGCCGAACAACGGGCTTTGGATGTCCGTGCGCTCGCTGTCCATGCGCCCCAGGAAAATGCTGAAGCGCCAGGGTCCCAGCCAGCGCATGAAACGCCATTCCGGCGGGCGCGCGGACAGCCGGTCCAGGCCCACCGACATGATGGGCCGCGCATTCGTGGACAGGATCAGGCTGTCGTTCTGGCTCGGGCCCCAGGAGCGGGCCAATGCGCCGACGCTCCAGATCCAGTTGCCGGTGGTGAGCGATAGGTACGACCCATCCAGGCGCACCATTTGCCGGTCGACGGGGATGCCGGACGCCGGCGGGCGGCTGTTCAGGCTCAAGGAGAGGTGCGCGGTGAGTCGTCCGTGATCGCGGCCGGCGTTCACGCCGATGCCGGCGTCTTCGCGTGGCAGCGGTTCATTCTGTCGAAACCGGGTGGGATGCACCGCGATGCCGGCGCGCACCTCGTCATCCTCGGGCGTGTCATAGACATCGAGCAGCCGGCGTAGCCGCTCGACCGCTGCCTGCGGCGCGGCAGACAGGGTTTGCGGATCTACCGCCGCGACGGCGTCGTGAATCTCATCGATGGGCATGGGCCAGGTCGACAGCGGCAATTGCAGTACGCGCTCGTTCACCAGGTATTCAAGGTCGGCGCGCACGGCGTCCTGTTCCGCGCCGAAAAACCCCGAAGCGCAGCTGACATCCGCCATCAATAGCAGCAGACCTGCCAGCCCCATTGCCTTGATCAATGCCGTGCCTCCCGCGAACTCGATGGCGAAGGATGAGCGATGCCCCGGCCGCTGTCCATGGGAGGGGAGGGCATCAGGCAGGGGCCGCCTCGGACAGGTGTTCATGCCGTTGCGAACGTGCGCCCAGCATCCACAGCAAAGCCGCCACCACGATGGCCAGCGGCACGATCTGAATGGCCTGGTCCAGCGAGGAAACATCGGACAACAGGCCGATGAGCGGCGGTGAGATCACATCGCCGAGGAGGTGAATCGTCAGGATGCTGAGTGCAAAGGCGGTGGCACGTTCGGCGGGAGAAGACAGGTTCAGGATGGTGGCGTTGACGGGTCCGGCGGACAGCCACAGGCACAATTGCGCGCTGACCATGGTGATCCAGTACACGAGGTTCGATGGCGTGGTAAGCGCGATCCACACCAATGGCGCGGCGATGAGCGTGGCGATGGATGACAGCCACAGGAAGGCCTGGCGCGAATATCGCGCCAGGTAATCGCCCAGCCATCCCCCGGCGAGCGTGCCGGCGAATCCGCATGCCGCGACGATGGCGCCGAAGCTCACCGTTGCCTCGATGCGCGGCATGCCGCGCACCCTCTCCAGGAACGAGGGCATCCAGAATCCTAGCGCCCCCACCGCGAAGGTGTAGGCGGCGTAGCCCAGCACGGTGAGATTGTAGGAACTGCGCGAGGTGATGTGCCGCAGCCGCTGCCAGAACTGCGCCCCGGGCGTCATCAATCCCGCCGGCTCATTTTGCGATTCGGTTGCGCCGCGCGGCGGGTCCGGCAGGAACCACGCAGCCAAGGCCAGCAGCAAGCCGGGAAAACCCGCCATGAAAAAGGCCATGCGCCAGCCGAAATGCTTGTCGACCCAGCCGCCGACGATGTATCCCAGCGCCGAACCCACCGGGATGGCGCAGAAGAACACCGCCATGATGCGTCCGCGCTGGTTGCGCCGGAAGAAGTCGGCCAACAGCCCTGGAGCGATGGTGCCATAGGCCGCTTCGCCCACGCCGACGGCGGCGCGCGCGAGCATCAAGGCAAGAAACGAATTGACGGCGCCGGACAGGCCGGTGGCCAGGCTCCAGCAGGCAATGCCCGCGGCAATCAGGCGCGGCCTCGAGCGCGCGTCGCCCATCGCGCCAAACACCGGCGCCGCCAGCATGTACACCACGAGGAAGCCTGTCATCAGCAGTCCCAGTTCGAAATCGGTTAGCGCCAGCGAAGATGTCTTCAGGGACTGCGCGAGGGCGGAGACCAGATATCGGTCGAGGTAATTGAACAGGTTGATGAGCGTGAGGATGGCGAGGGCGAGGCCGGCTGCCGCATGGGTCGTCGCGATGTCATCTTGCGGGGATTTTCGCCTGACCATTGCTACTTCGTTCCACTCGTTGCTGGAGGATGCTTTCGTTGCACTACAAATTTACGACATCCGCTGCGCCGCTGAGGGAATTATTTTGAGCGCTGCGCGAACGCGTCGCTGTGGGGCGTGGTCTTATGCCCCATGTCGGTCGATTCCATCCTGGTGGCGAGCGCGCCGCGGTCGCGGCTCAAGGTGTTTGCGCTCGCGGCGGCCACCACTGCCGGCATCATCTGGTTCATGCTGCTCGGCGCGCGGCCGCTGTTCGATCCCGACGAAGGACGCTACGCGGAAATTCCCCGCGAGATGCTCACCGGAACGGGCTGGATCATCCCGCGCCTCAACGGCCTCGTCTATCTGGAGAAGCCGCCGCTGCAATACTGGCTGACGGCTGGCGCCATGCGGCTCATGGGGCCATCGGAATTCGCGGCGCGATTGGTCACCGGTGTGGCCGGGCTCCTCACGCTGCTCTTGGTGTATGCGATGGCACGTCGCTTGTGGGGCGTGCGCGCCGCGCGCGACGCGGCGTTGTCGCTGTGCGGCGCCTCGCTGTTCGTGCTGCTGTCGCATCAACTCACGCTCGACATGCTGCTCACGCTGTGGCTCACCGCGGCGCTGGCGTGTTTCATCCGGGCGCAGTTGGCGCGCGAGGATCGCGTGCTCAACCGCCGTTGGATGCTGGCATGCTGGGCTGCCATGGCCCTGGCGGTGCTCACCAAGGGCCTGATCGGCGCGCTCATTCCGGCGATGACGTTGATCATGTATTCGCTCCTGCAGCGCGATCATCGGATGTATGACTGCTTGAACCTGCGGTGGGGCCTGCCGGTTTTCGCCGCCATCGCGGCTCCCTGGTTCGTGGCGGCCGCGCGCCAAAACCCGGCATTCCTGGAATTCTTCTTCATCCGCGAACATCTCGAGCGCTACCTCACGCCCATCGAGCATCGGGTTCAACCCTGGTGGTTCTTCAGCGCGGTCATGTTGCTCGGGCTCTTGCCTTGGGCCTGGCGGGCCGCGCGTGCGCTTGCACTGGATGGCAGGCGCCGCCTGCCGGCCGGGCAATTCGACGTGGTGCGCCTGCTATGGGTCTGGTCGGTATTCATCCTGGTCTTCTTCTCCGCCTCGGACTCGAAGCTTATTCCCTACGTTCTACCGGCCGTTCCGGCACTCGCGCTGCTGTGTGCACGTCGCAATCCCGCGAGCGAGCCCGGCGCGGTGAGCGTGGGTGTGGTGCTCACGCTGGTGGCGGGCGTGGCGTTGGCGATCGCCCTGATCCTGGCGGCCCATGCGCGGCAACCGCCTGCCGCGTTGCTCGCCATGGAAGCCTTTCGCATGCCGCTGGCGTGGCTGGCGCTCGCATTGGGTGTGGCGGGTTCGCTGGCGGGCCGGCAGTTGCTGCACCGCCGGCCGGCACGCGCATCGATGACGCTGTGCGTGGGGTGGTTCCTGGGCATTTCGGCCGTGCTCAGCGGCAGTGTGGCCGGCGATGCGCAGTTCAACAGCCGCGACACGGCGCTGTTGCTCAGGCGCGAAATTGCGCCATCCGACCCGGTGTTCGCCGTGGGCGGCTATGACCAGACCATCCCGTTCTACCTGGGCCGCCCGGTGACGCTCGCGGCTTATCGCGGTGAATTCGACCTGGGCCTGTCGCAGGAACCCTGGCGCGGCGTGCAGACATTGCCGGACTTCTCGCGCCGGTGGGAGTCGTTGCCGCAGGCGCATGCCTGGGTCGTCGACAGTGCGTGGGATGCCTTGACCGCAACGCAGTTCGAATATCGGCTGCTGGTCCGTTCGGGGCAATGGCGGTTGATCAGCCGCCGCTGACACGGCGCTCTACAGGCGCCAGCGCACGCCCAACAGCGGCGTCACCGGCAGCCAGTCGCGCGAACTCTCCACCAGCGTGGAGCGTCCGTTCACCTGCGCCACCTGGTAGCTGCGGCAGCATTCGTTGTCGGAATTGAAGGCATTGCGCAATTCCAGGCTCGCCTCCAGGGTGCCGCGCGGCAACGGGTGGCTCCAGCTCACGCGCAGATTCAGCGAGCGGAAGTTCTTCTGCCGCATGCCATTGCGCTGCCCGAGCGACAGGGTGACATCCGACGGGTCCGACCAGGAAAGGTTCGACGCCTGGAACGGGGTGAAGGGCCAGCCCGTGTGCCAGTTGAGCGTCGCGGCGAATTGCCAGGCGCCACGCCGCCATTCCAACCCCGCCTGCGCTGCATGCGGCTGGTCCCAGCTGCGTCGCACCTCGCGCCCGCCGATCTTCTCGCGTGCGCTGGAGTAGGTGTAGGACAGCCAGCCGTTGAATGCACGGGCGGGATCGCTGCGCAGCGTCGCTTCGACGCCACGCATCACCGCTCCTTCTGCGGCGTAGGCAACGCGATCGACCTCGATCTCGGGCGTGAGCACCAAGATGGAAAACACGTTGTCGAAGCTGTTCAGCGAACTGGTCTCGCGCTTGTCGTAGGCGCCGAGCCGCAGCGACCAGCCGCAGGCCCATTGCTTTTCCAGGCTCAAACTGGTCTGGTGCGCGCGCCGTGCGTCCTCAAGCGTGGTGAGGCCGTCGGCCACGTCCAGCCTGCTGAGCGCCTGCGGTTGTGTGTATTGTCCCCACGCCGCGCGCAACGTGAGTCCTCCTGGCAACTGCCGCCACAGATTGATGCGCGCATTCCATTGCGATCGCTCGCGCTCTGACTGGAAATGCTGGCTGTCGCGCCGCAGGCCGGTTTCCAGGACCAGGTCTGGACGCCATTGCCAACGCACCGCTCCATGCACGGCGAAGGTGGTGTATTCGGCGCGCACGTCCAGGTTGCGGGTCACCTCTTGCAGCGGCTGGATGCCGGGGAAGAACGGCGCGCTGAAGCTGGCAGCTCTGTCGACCGCCGCGCGGCTCGAGGCATTCGTGTATTCGATGCCGGAGCGCCAACTGATTCGGCCGCCCTGCGTGCCGCGCAATTCCTGCCGCAGCGTGAACAGCGAGGAGTTGCGGATCTCGGACAAGCTGCCGCGATTGATGGAGGGCCGGTCCACCTGCGCCTCGCGATTTGCATCCAGGCTTGCCGTCGACAGCAGGGTCTCGCCGCTCAGGTTCTGCGCCAGGCGGTACTCGCCGCGCGTCCACGCATAGATGTCGCGGTAGGCGGCTTCCGCCTGCTGTGCCGGTTCCTGCGTGGCCAGCGTCAGGTCGTCATCCAGCGCCATGACGCCGGCGCTGAGGTGCAGCGCGCTGCGCGGTGACCAGGTCAGGCGCATGGTGAGATCGCGGAAATCCGGCTCACCCACGTTGCGATCGAGGAGTCGCGCCATGCGCGAGAGGTTGCTGGCGCGCGCATTGATGAGCACGCTGGCGCGATCGCCGGCGAACGGCATGCCGAACAGAATGCTGTCGTTGAGCACCGAGACACCGGCCTCGGCGATCAGGCGCGTGGGCTGGCGCGGGGTGATGTCGGCCACCGCACCGATGCTGCCGCCGAACTCGATCGGGAAATCCCCGGTGTAGATGTCCACCGCTTCGGTCACCGCCGGGTCGATGGCGCTGAACAACGCCTGGAAATTCTTCAGGTGGAACGGATCGATCAGGGTCACGCCATCGAAACGGAATACGGTCTCGTCATCGCGGCTGCCGCGCACGTTGGTGCGCGCCGAGTAATCGCCCGCGGCGGATCCCGGCAATTGTTGCAGCGAGCGGGCCATGTCCTCGTGGGTGCCGGGGAGTTCCTCCACGCGGATACGGGCCAGATGCAGCGCATCGCCGGCGGCGCGGCGTTCCACGCCGTAGCGGCTGGTCTGCACGACGATGGCGTTCAGGGATTGCGGCGTCACGTGCGCCGTGGCCTCGGGCGCTGCCCTGGCGTCACCCACCGCGGGCCTGGCGATGATGACCCATCCGCCGGAGGAGAGCGGCTGCAGGCCGAGGCCAAGTGGTTTCAGGATGGAGAGCAGCTGTTGCTCGGTGTTCGATCCGGTGGGGGCGGCCGCGATCCGCATGCCCTCATCGACCACCTGGCTGGACCAGATCAGGCGTGTACCGCGGGCCTGGTAGTCGCGCAGCACATCGGCGAGACGCTCGCCAGCGCCTGCTGCTGCGGCGGCGTTGCATGCGAGCAGCAGCGCGGCCAGCAGGCGGCCGACCGCTCGCGGAACATCACTGCGAGGATGCCATCCGCGGTGTGAGCAATTCCCCGTCATCTGCGCCAAGCTTAGCATGCGGTACGCTGCCCGCCGTGGCGCGCAGCCCGACGCGTACATCGCCATCGGCTGATTTTTCCAATTTGAACTGCGTCGATGCGATGACCGCGCTCAAGGCATCCGGCGGTGACAGGCCCGCGATGCTGCCGCTCAGGCGCGTGGCTTGGGCCAGCGTACGAACCGCGGCGGAAGCGTACTGCACGGGCCTGCCGGTCTCGCGCCCATACCACTCCAGGAAATCGGCGAGGGTCACCCCGTCGATGGGAAAATCCGGATGCAGGTCGCTGACCCAGGTCCAGGCCGGGCCGGAGGCCGGCGCGGCGTGAACGTGTGTGCGGCCGGCGGCGTCCACGTCCGCTGCCTCGCTCGCACCGAGCAGTTGCTCGCCATCGGCGGTGGTGATGCGCACGCGTCCCTCGCGCACCATCACACGCATCTGTCCCGCCTCGAGTTGCGCCTGATATTGCGTGCCCAGGTGTTCCACGCGCCCGAGCGAAGTCTGCAGAAGCAGGTCCTGCCGCACTTCCGCCTGCACGCCGAAATCCAGGAAGATCCGCCCGCGGCGCAGTTCCAAGCGGTTGCGGTCGGTCAGTGACAGTTCGCTGTCGGCTCCGACGCGCAGCGATGCGCCGCCCATGGCCAGCAGCGCGCCACCATCCGCGCCGGTGCGGATGCGCGTGCCGGCCGGCAGGGCGCTGCCGCCGGTGGCGATGGCGTGCCTGTCGTTGGCGGTGATGTCGACCGCGCCCCTCGAGGCGACGAAGATGCCGGCATCCGGCGCCGGCGTTCGCAGCTTCAAGCCCAGCGCCAGCACCGCGCCGGTCGCGATCAGCACGCCGGCCGCGGCCAGCCAGCGTCGGCGCTTTTCGCGACGGCGGCGTTGAGATAGTTCCTGCAACCACGCCTGATGTACCGCCTCGCGTACGCCGGCCTCGATGCCGGCCGGCGGTGCCATCCGCGGTCCGGCGTCCGCCAATATCCGTGCCAGCGGGTCGTCGCTCATGATTCCGCCTTGCCGGTGCCCGGCGGATGGCCGCACAGCCGGTCCATGCCCTCGTTGAGTGCCTCGTGCGCGTCACGGAACGCGTTGCGCGCCCGCGCCAGCAGCGATTGCACCGCGATGGCAGTCACTCCCAGCCGTTGTGCGATGTGCTCCACCGGCAGTTCTTCGACGTACTTCATTTCCAGCACGCGGGCGTAGCGGGGCGGCAGGTAATCCAGCGCGGCGTGCACCAGTTCGCGGCTTTGTTCGCGCTCCATCACGCGCTGCGGCTGCGCGTCCTCCGCCCATTCGAGCGACTCGAGCGCTGCGCGCACCGACGGGTCGTTCTCCAGCGCCACCACCGTCCGGTCGGAGGCCTGCTGGCGGGCGCGCTGATCGGCGTGTTCGTTGCGGGCGATCTGGCAGAACCAGGTGAACAGGGAGGCTTCGCCGCGGTAGGAGTCCAGGTGGCGGATGCCCTTGAGCAGCGCCGATTGCACGATATCGCGGGCGGTTTCAGGATCCCGGTCGGTGCGGCGCAGGATGAAACGGAACAGCCGCGGGAAATAGTCTTCGAAAAACCGGGTGAACGCCGCCTGATCGCCCCCCAGCAGGCGTTGCGCCAATTGCATGTCGTCCCGATGCACGACCGCTCACGCGCTGGGGCGCGGCGCTCGAATGCGCTGATCGCGCCCATAGTAATGGGGGTAGTCGGCGTCCAGGCCCTTGAAGCGCCGGTGGATCCACAGGTATTGCTCAGGGATGCGGCGGATGTGCGCCTCGATCAAGGCGTGAAAGCGCACCACGTCGGCGACCGGATCCACGCTCGGATAATTGTCGAGCGGCGGGCTGATGGTGACGCGATAGCGCCCGGAGGGCAGGCGCTCGGGCAGGTAGGTGAGCACCTTGGCACCCGACATCTTGGCGAGCCGCGAGGTCGCGGTGGTGCTGGCTGCCGGAATGCCGAAGAACGGCACCATCGCCGCGCCCTTGTTGCGATAGCTCTGGTCCGGTGCGTACCACACCACCTCGTTGGCGCGCAGCGCGCTCACCAGCGTGCGGATCGCATCGTAGGGAATGGCGCGGCGCGCATGCCGTGCCGTGTTGTTCAGCAGGAACTGCGCCAGGAGCTTGTTCTTCGTGGGACGGTACAGCACGTTCAGCGGCGCCAGGGTGCCGAGGATGCGGGTCGCAATCTCGATGGTGGTGAAATGCGCTCCGACCATGATCACGCCGCGCCCCGCCGCCAGCGCCGTGGCGATGTGCTCGCGCCCGACCACTTCGGTGACGGACTCGATCTCCTCATCGGATGCCCACCAGGTATTGGCGGTCTCACACACGCCCATGCCGATGCTGGCGAAGTGTCGCTTGAGCAACGCTTCCCGGTCTGCCGCCGACAGGTCCGGGAAACACAGCGCCAGGTTGCGCCGCGCGATGCGCACATAGGAAAAGGGCAGGTTGCGAACCAAGGCGCCCAATATGCGCCCGCAGGCGCGCTGCGCGCGCGCCGGCAGGAGGTGGATCAACCACATGACCCCAAGGCCGGCCCAGGTGTGCCAATAGCGGGGCGACCAGTACTTCCCAAGCGACTCGTTGGGGCCCGTTTTGCCATTGCGGCTGCAGGTTCCAACTTGGACATTCAGCATGTAGGCGCAGGTCCTGGCAGCAAGGCGGTTGTTCACGATCCCTTTGACGCAGGATACCCTCACCACCAATCGGGGATGGGACAAAAGCATCATTTTGGATGTCAATCGGCGGGGCGGCGATTGATAGTCGCCGCACTCCAAGTCCAACGCGGTAATGCACTTGTTGTTCGTTCATGAAAATCCGGCCATGCCGCAGGCGGCGTCGGGCGACTGGGGATATCCCGAATTCAACGTTATCGGCGCGCATTCCGAGGCGCCGCTCGATGCCGGCGCGCTGGCCGCCGCCGCGGCGGTGGTGCTGGACGCTGCGCATTTTTCCTCCCGGGGCGCCGTGCTGGCCCTGTGCCGCCGGCTCGATGAAGGCTTGCGCAGCGAAGCGCCCATCCTGTTGATCGGCGATGACCCGGGGCTGCAGGCCAAGCTCGATGCCTTCGAGGCCGGCGTGGATGACTACCTGGCGCGGCCCTTCGAGCGTGCCGAATTGATTGCACGCCTCAAGGCCTTGGCGCGCCGCCGTTGCCGGCGGGACGGCGCTGGGCCGCTGCAGGTCGCCGACCTGCGTTTCGACCCGCGAACCTGCGAGGTGCGCCGCGCCGGGCAGCCGGTATCGATTGGCAGGATCGGACGTCAGATCCTGCACGTATTGATGAGCGAGGCGCCCGGGGTGGTGACGCGGCGCCGGCTGGAGTTGGCCGTCTGGGGCGACTCGCCGCCACAGCGCGACCTGCTCCGTTCCCACATGTCGATGCTGCGCAAGGCCATCGACGGCCCCCATTCGGTAAAACTCCTGCAGACCGTGCATGGCACCGGATTCCGCTTGATCGGCTAGCGGACAGTTCGCGTGCGCCCGCTTGCGCGAAATTATTTCAGTGGTAAATTATCAACCGCTGAAATAAATACCGACATTATGGTTAAATCGCAAATCGACCGGATGGAAGAGGGCCTGGCGCGCGTGAAGCGCCGCCTGCCCGCGTTGCCCGCCGAGGAAATCCTGTTGAGCCGCCTCATCGTGCTGCTGGGGCGTGAATATTCGGCACGATACGACCGGCTGTTGCGGCCGCGAGGCCTTACCGAGGCGGATTTCCGCGTGCTGGCGGCCCTGTTCTCGCATCAACAAGGCAGCGCCTTTCCCAGCGATCTTTGCGCCTCGATGGCCCAGAGCCCCGCCAACATCACGCGCATCGCCGACGCGTTGGTCGAACGCGGACTGATCACCCGCATCGCGAGCGAGCAGGACCGCCGCCGGATGGTCCTGCAGATCACGCCGCACGGCACCGAGCTGTTGCACGATTGCCTGCCGTGCACCACCGAACTGGCTCGTGGCGCCTTCGCCGTGCTTTCGCAGGAAGAGGTGCGTCAGCTCACCGCGCAATTGCGGCGCGTGGCCGAAGCGCTCGATCGCAGCGATGCGCAGGACGACCCTGCGGTGGCGTCATGAAGCGCGCCGTGCTGATCCTGGCGGCGTTCGCCTTGCTTGGCGGCTGCATGAGCGTGCCACCGAAGCCCTCGCCAGCCAACCTGCGCACGAGCGCGCCATTGGATGCCGTCCAACCCGGCGCCGCAGGTGCGAACTGGCCGGAAGCCCAATGGTGGAAGCACTATGGCGATCCCGCCCTGGATGCGCTGATCGACCAGGCGGTGCAGTCCGCGCCTTCGCTCAATGTGGCGCAGGCGCGCTTCCAGGCGGCGCGGGCCTCGGTGCGTGAAATTGGCGCAAACGTCGGTGCGCGCGTCGATCTGCAGGCCAGCTTCGAACGCCAACGGCTGAGCGAGAACGGTTTGTTCCCGCCGGAGTTCCTCGGCTTCAATTGGTACAACCAGGCCGACCTGGGTGTACAGGCGAGCTACACCTTCGATTGGTGGGGCCGGCAGCGCTCGGCCATCGAGTCCGCCCTGGACCAGCTGCGGGCGCGGCAGGCGGAAAGCGCTGCCGCCCAACTCACCCTGGCAAGTTCGATCGCCGATGCTTATTTCGGCTGGCAGGTCGACCAGGCGCGATTGGCGCTGGCGCGCGAGCGCGCCGCCGATGCGGCCAAGGCCCAGGCCATTGCCGCTGCGCGCGTCAAGGCGGACATCGATCCGCCCGATGTATTGCATGCAGCCGAAGGCAACGCCGCGATGGCGCGGGAGCAGGTGGCGGGACTGGAAGGCTCGGCTCGCTTGCGTGTGGTGGCCATCGCCGCCCTGGCGGGCAAGGCGCCCGAGGAATTGCCCGCGCTCACGCCGCGGCCGTTGCCCGAGGTGTCGGCCGGCATCCCCGACGCTGTGGGCATCGACCTGTTGGCGCGGCGGCCCGACATCGTGGCCAGCCGCTGGCGCGTGGAGGCGGCGCTGCGCGGCGTGCAAGCGGTTCGCGCCGAGTTCTATCCGGATGTGTCGCTGCGCGCGCTGGTGGGCGTGCAGAGCCTGGAGTTGAGCCGCCTGTTGCGGGTCGAGAGCGGCGTGCCCTCGATCACCGCGGCTGTGCACCTGCCCCTGTTCGATGCCGGCCGGTTACGGGCGCGTTACGGCGCCTCGCAATCGCAGCTGCAATCGGCAGTGGCGGACTATGACGATGCCGTGGTCGGCGCGGCCCGGGAAGTCGCAACGCAGGCCACCCTGCGCAACCAGCTCGCGCAGCAGCGGCTGGAACGCGCCGCCGCGGTGGCCTCCGCGCAGGGCGCGGTGCGCTCGGCACAGCTGCGCGTCGGCGCCGGCGTCACCGACCTGCGTCCCCAGATCGATGCCAATCAACTGCGCCTGAGCCAACTCGACGCCGCCCTGCAGTTGCAGGGCGCTGCGCTGTCCGCCGACATCGCGCTGCGCCGCGCGCTGGGCGGCGGATTCGATTCGACCTCCCTGGCGGACGATCCGCCACCCCGCTCATCCAACTTGAAGTCAACGCCATGAACGCCACCGTCGAAAACTCTTCACCGCCTGCACCCGTGAGCAACGGGAACGGCAATGGCAACGGCTCGCGAGCCCGCATCATGTGGCGCATCGCCGCCGTGTTCGCGTTGTTGTTCGCGGCGTGGGGCGTGTACTGGTGGCTGGTGCTGTCGGTGCGCGAGAAGACCGATGATGCCTACGTGGGCGGTGACAAGGTGCTGATTTCCTCGCAGGTGCCCGGCACGGTGGTCGGCATCGCGGCCGAGAACACGCAGCTGGTGAAGGCGGGACAGGTGCTCGTGCAACTGGATCCCACCGATGCCGCGCAGCAGCTGGAGCGCGCGGCGAGTGCGCTGGCGCAGGCGGTGCGGCAGGTGCATCAGCAATCGGCCACGGCGGATCAATACGGCGCGTTGATCGATGCACGCCGGCGGGAGCTTGCGCGTGCGCAAGCCGACCTCGCCAAGCGCGAACCCCTCCTGGTGGAGCAGGCCATCGCACCGGAAGAGGTGCGGCACGCGCGCGATGCCGTGGAACTGGCGCGCGCCGCGCTCGAGCAGGCGGTGCGCCAGTCGCAGGCGGCGCGCTCGCTGGTCGAAGGCGTGGACGTCGCCGACAATCCGGCCGTGCTGCAGGCGCGCGCCTCCTACGTGGATGCCTGGATCAATTCGCGCCGCAGCGCCATCGTCGCACCCGTCACCGGCTACGTCGCCGAGCGCAGCGTGCAGCTCGGCCAGCGCGTGGCGCCGGGGCAGGCGCTGATGACGGTGGTGCCGCTGAACGCGCTGTGGGTGGATGCGAATTTCAAGGAAGGCCAGCTGCGCGATCTGCGCATCGGCCAGCCGGCGCGCATCGAGAGCGATCTGTACGGCGGCGGGGTGGAATTCCGCGGGCGGGTGGTCGGCATGGCCGCCGGCACCGGCGCGGCGTTCTCGCTCCTGCCCGCGCAGAATGCCTCGGGCAACTGGATCAAGGTCGTGCAGCGCGTGCCGGTGCGCATCGAGATCGATGCGCGCGACCTGCAGCAGCATCCCTTGCGCGTCGGCTTGTCCACCACCGTGTTCGTGGACACGCACGACCGCTCCGGCCCCGTGCTCGCCGCCACGCCCAGTGCGCTGCCGGCCGCCGGCACCGATGTGTACACGCGCGACCTGACGCAGGCCACGGGCGCGGCCGACGCCATCATCGCGCGCAACCTGCGTACGCCGCGCTGATTCCGGTCGCATGAGCGAGCAGCCCAAAGCCGGCGCCGACGGCGAACTTCCGCCGTTGCAGGGCACGCCGCTGATCTTGCTGACGATCGCGGTTTCCATGGCGACGTTCATGGAAATCCTCGATATGACCATCGTCAACGTGTCGGTGCCGGCGATTTCCGGAAGCCTTGGCGTCAGCACCACGGAAGGGACCTGGACGGTGAGTTCCTACCAGCTCGCCTCGGCGGTGATGCAACCGCTGACGGGCTGGATCGGGCGGCGCTTCGGCGAGGTGCGCACCTTCATCTGGTCCATCGTCCTGTTCATGGTGTTCTCGGCGCTGTGCGGCCTTGCCATCAACATGCCGATGCTGGTGTTCTGCCGCCTCGCGCAGGGACTGGTGTCCGGACCCATCATGGCGCTGGGGCAGGCGCTGCTGCTGCGCAACTATCCGGTGAAGAAGCGCGGCGTGGCGCTCGGGCTGTGGGGCATGGTGGTGATCCTCGCGCCCATCTTCGGCCCCATCCTCGGCGGCGTGATCACCGATCATCTGACCTGGCCCTGGCTGTTCTACATCAACATCCCGGTGGGCATCCTCGCCGTGATCATCCTGAGCGGCACCCTCAAGGGCCGCGAATCGAAGACCGTGAAGCTGCCGATCGATGCCGTGGGCATGGCCCTGCTGGTGGTCGGCGTGGGTTCGCTGCAGTACATGCTGGACAACGGCAATGAACTGGATTGGTTCGGCTCGCCCGTCATCGTGACCGCTGCGGTGGTGTCCACGCTGTGCCTGACCTTCCTCATTCCGTGGGAACTGAAGGACCCGCACCCCATCGTCGACCTGCATTTCTTCGAGCGCCGCAATTTCCGGGTCGGCACCTTGTGCGTGGCGGTGGCGTACTTCGCTTTCATGGGCTCGAACATCATCTTCCCGCTGTGGCTGCAGACCAATCTCGGCTACACCGCCACCTGGGCGGGACTCGCGGTGGCGCCGGTGGGCATCCTGTCGCTGTTCGTCTCGCCCATCCTCGGCAAGAACATGCATCGCATCGATCTGCGCGTGGTGGTGAGCGGCGCGTTCTGCGTGTTCACCGGCACGATGTATTGGATGTCGACCCTGAACCAGTCGGCGGATTTCCTGCAACTGGCGGCGCCGCGCTTCTGGCAGGGCCTGGGCGTGGCGGGGTTCTTCCTGGCGCTGAACCAGATCACGCTGTCATCGGTACGGCCGGATGAGCTCGCCTCCGCCACCGGCATCGCCAGTTTCTTCCGCACCATGTCCGGCAGCATCGCCACCGCCGTCACCGTCTGGCTGTGGAACCGGCGCACGGATTTCCACCACACGGTACTCTCCGAGCACGTGCGCGACGGCAACTACGGCTGGACGCAGTTCCAGGAAAGCCTCGCCAACCTGCACGTCGAAGGTGCCGGCGCGTTTCAATACGTGGACCAGCTCATCTCGCAGCAGGCGCAAACGCTGGGCGCCAACGATCTGTTCCGCCTGTTCACGGTCATGTTCGTCTTTCTCGTGCCCCTGGTTTGGCTCGCCAAGCCTCCTTTTGGCAGCCGCGGTGGAATGGGCGGGCACTGACCTTTTCTTCCCGGCTTATTCTTGCTTCATGCCGCGACGCTGAGGGCGGGGGGCGGAAGTCTGTTCGGCGCGTGGGCGCTCGCTAAAGGCACCGCTCCGGCGCGGTCGGCCGCTATCGCCCTGTTCGCTCAACTTTTAATTCCACCCCTGCGATCAGCGCGGCCGGCGCGCCGGGACGGTGCCTTTCACGCGCGCCCACGCGCTCGACGGTCAGTCTCCCCGCCCGCCTCAAAGTCAGCTGTAGAGACGTCAGAGGCCGAGCTCTTCAACTAAAGCACTACGAAGCCGAAACTTCTGGATCTTGCTGGTGGACATCGGCCACTCGGAAACGAACCGTACGACCCGTGGAACCTTGAAGCTCGCAATTTCCTTGCGGCAGAACTCGATCAACTCCTGGTCGCTTGCGCTCTTGCCCGGCTGCAGTTCGACGAACGCCGCGGGGACTTCCACGTACTTGGCATCCGGGATGCCCACCACCTGCGCGAGTTTCACGCTTGGATGACGTGCGAGCAGTGCTTCGATCTCGGCGGCGGCCACGTTTTCGCCGCCTACCTTCAGCATGTCCTTGAAGCGGCCGTGGAACATGATGGTGCCGTTGTCATCGAGCGAGCCGATGTCACCGGTGTGGAACCAGCCTTGCGCATCCAGTGCCTGTGCCGTCTTCTCGGCATCGCGATAGTAACCCTCGAAGATGCTGTAGCCGCGTACCAGCACCTCGCCGCGCATGCCGGTGGGCAGGTCCTCGCCGCTCTCGGGATCGATGATGCGCAGTTCCAATCCGGGCAGGGGCTTGCCCAGGCGCGAGATGCGCAAGCTCTCGGGCTCGTCCCACGAGCCCGTGCATACCGTGCCGGCGGCCTCGGTCATGCCGAAGCTGCCCACCTGCAGTGCCTGCGGCATGGCTTTCATGATGGGGGTGGCGACACCGGGCGGCTGCACGGCGAAGTTGCTGTTCATGAGCTTGATGCGCGACAGATCGGTCTTGGCGAAGTCCGGGTGGTACACCAGCCCCTGCATGATGGTGACGAAACTCGGGTAGGTGGCAGTCACCTTGTATTTCGCGAGCATCTGCAGCGCCACGCCGGGATCGAAGTAACCCATGGTCAGGTAGGTGCCGCCGACGTCGAAGATCGCGAGCATGGGCAGCACCGAGGCGATATGGAACATCGGCAACGGCGACCACAGCTTGTCCGCATGCGTGAGCCGGTAGCGATGCCGGCCGAGCGCGATGCTGTTGCGCACCTGCGCTTCGTGCGTGATCAGACAACCCTTGGGGTTGGCGGTGGTCCCCGAGGTGTACAGCATCATGCCCACATCGCGCACGCGCACCCTCAGGCGCGCGCGGTGCACCTCATTATCGTCCACGCCCCCGGCGCCGTCTTCGAACTCCCGCTGCGTGATGAAGCCCGGCGGTGAGGCCTTGCCCATCAGTACGATGTTGCGCAGCTTGGGCGCGATCGAAAGCTTCAGCGTGCGGGGCTTCTTGCTCTTCTCCAGGCCGGGAAGCGCCACGTACAGGCGCTCGATGAAATTCACCTGTTCGGCGATGGTCTCGGTGGTGACCACGGTGACGAGGTCGCCGTTCTCGATCACATACGCGAGCTCGCTCGCCTTGTAGCGCGCATTGATGGGCACGGCGACGCCGCCGCACAGCACGATGGCGAAGAACACTTCTGCGAATTCCGCGCAGGTGGGCATGAGGATGCCGACGTGGTCGCGCGGCTTGACGCCAAGGGCCTGCAGGCTGCGCGCGCGATGCAGGGCGCGGCGTGCGAGTTCCGCGTAGGTGATTTCCTGGTCGGGCAGGACGAGCGCAAGTGTGTCCGGATAACGGTCGGCTGCTTCGAGCAGCAGATCTCCCATGGTGGTGACATGGATGCGCAGGCGCGCCAGATCCTCGCCTGCGTACGGAACGAAGCCCTTGGATTTTTCGCTCACCGACCGCCCCCGACGTATGCCAACTGCCGCCACGGCAGGCGCCAGACCTTAGCACCGCCGCCGGCAATTAACAAACAGTCAGTCCGGTTTGTTTTATGTCCGGCGCCGCCGCGGCGCGCGGCTCATCCGGCGGTGGCGCGCTGCGCGCCGAGCGTGCCGCTCTGGTAGTCGCGGATGGCCGCTTCGATCTGCTCGCGCGAATTCATGACGAACGGGCCGTACTGTACCACCGGTTCATGCAAGGGCCTGCCGGCGAGCAGCAGCAAGCTAGCGCCATTCGGGCCCGCTTCGAATCGGGCCACGCCGCCCGCGCCGAGGATGCCCGCGGCGCGAAAGGGCAGGGTGGCGCGCTGCGCACCGACGCTCACCTCGCCTTCGTAAACGTAGGCAAAGGCATTGTGTGCGGCGTCCACCGGCACATCGAGCGTGCCATGCGGCTGCAAACGCAGGTCGAGGAACAACGGCTGCGTGCTCACGCCGCCGATGGGTCCGGCGGTGCGCACCGCGCCCTGCACGAACTCGCCGGCGATCGCGCGCACGCTGCCACCGTCGACGGCGACGGTGGGAATCTGCGCGGCCGCGATGTCGCGGTAGGAGGCGGGTTTCATCTTTTCAGCCGCCGGCAGGTTGAGCCAGATCTGGAAGCCGCGCATGCGGCCCGCGGTCTGCTGCGGCATTTCCGAGTGGATGATGCCGCGCGCCGCCGTCATCCATTGCGCATCGCCTGGGCCGAGGTCGCCACGATTACCGTGGCTGTCCTCGTGACGCATGTGGCCGTCGAGCATGTAGGTGATGGTCTCGAAGCCGCGATGCGGATGCGCCGGAAAGCCGGCGAGATAATCGTTGGGATCATCGGAGAAAAATTCATCGAGCATCAGGTACGGGTCGACGCGCAGATCCTGGCGCGAGCCCAGGCTCCGCCGCAACTTCACCCCCGCGCCGTCGGAGGCGGGCACCGAAGGAATCACGGCTGCTAGTTCGCGTAACGATGGCTGGCTCATGTCTGTCTCCTAGGCCGCGAGCGAGGGAATCTGCGCCAGCGCGCCGGCCACCGCCGCCTGGCGCTTGTCCGGATCCAACGCGAGGCCCTCAGCGTAGATGAATTCCACGTCCTCGATGCCGATGAACTTGAAGAAGTCCTTCACGTATTGCGTCTGCGTGTCGGCCGGCGTGCCGCGATACAGCCCGCCGCGCGCCGCGAACACGTAGACCTTCTTGCCGCCAAGCAATCCGACAGGACCCGTGGCCGTGTAGCGGAAGGTAATGCCGGCGCGCGCGATGTGATCGAAATAGGACTTGAGCGTGGAGGGCACGCCGAAGTTGTACATGGGCAATCCCAGCGCCACCACGTCCGCCGAGCGCAATTGCTCGATCAAAGCGTCCGACACGTGCGCCAATTCCTGCTGCCGGTGGCTGCGCTGTTCAGGCGGTGTGAGGAAGGCCTGGAAACTCTCCGCCGTCAGGTGCGGCACCGGGTCCTGCGCGAGGTCGAGGCGGTCTACCACGCCATCGGGATGCGCGCGCCGCCAACGTTCCACAAGCGCCTGGGCCAGCTTGCTCGACTGGCCTTCACCGGCAAACAGGCTGGTATTGATCTGCAGTAATCGCTTCATGATGGTCTCCGTCTTGGTCAGGGGGCGAGATCAATTTATATTTGCTGTATAAATATAAAAGACGGTAATATCGCTAAAATTAATCGATTGGATCGATGAAATGGCCGGCCCACGGATTGCCTTGGAACAATGGAGCGCCCTGGTTTCCGTCGTGGAATCAGGTGGTTATGCCCAGGCAGCGGAGAAGCTGGCGCGCACTCAGTCCACGGTGACCTACAACATCCAAAAGCTCGAAAGTCTGCTCGGCGTGCAGGTCTTCGAGATCCAAGGACGCAAGGCGCAACTCACCGCGGCAGGACAGGTCTTGTACCGGCGTGGCAAGGGCTTGCTGGAGGAGGCGGCACGCCTGGAACGCGCCGCGGCGGATCTCGCCCGCGGGTGGGAACCGCAGGTGCGTATCGCGGTCGACCTGGTGTTTCCCACCTGGCTGCTGCTGGAGTGCTTTGCCGATTTTGCGGGCCAACGTCCCGACACCCGCATCGACCTGGAAGAAAGTGTGCTGGCCGGCACCGAAGAGGCCCTCCAGCAAGGGCGGGTGGACTTGGCCATCGGCCCGGTAGTGCCGGCGGGCATCCTCGGCGATGTGTTGATGGTGGAGCGCTTCGTCTGCGTGGCGGCGCCGGGCCACGCCCTGCATGCGCTCGGCCGCGACATCACGCGCGATGACCTGGGCCAGCATCGGCACCTCGTGGTGCGCGATTCCGGTGCGGCGCGTGCGCGCAGTGGCGGCTGGCTGAGTGAGCGCCGCTGGACGGTGTCCAACAAGGCCACATCCATCCATGCCTGTGTCATGGGCATGGGTTTTGCCTGGTATCCGTTCAACAATATCTCGGACGAATTGCGGCGTGGCGTGTTGAAGCCCCTGCCATTGCGCGAGGGCGGCGAGCGCCTCGTGACGCTGTACCTGATGTTTGCCGACCGTGACGCCGCGGGCCCCGGCGCACGCCTTCTGGCGCAGCTGATCGACAAGCGCGTGAAGGAAACCTGTGCCAGATTGGCGCCCGGGGGCGATGCGGCGCCGGCGACCGTGACGCAGGCCGCGCATGCGGGGCGCAATCCAGGCGAGAATTGAGCATGCACTATGATCTGTTGATCTTCGATCTTGACGGCACGCTGGTGGACAGCGCCCCCGATCTCCAGCACGCGGTAAACCAGGTGCTGGCCGAGCAGGGTGCGGAACCGCTGCCGCTGAACGACATCCGCAAGATGATCGGCGATGGCGCCGCGCAATTGGTGGCGCGCGCCTTCGCGGCGCGCTCGCTGGAGTTGCGCGATCCGCAGGCCGCCCTGCAGCGTTTCTTCCGCTTCTACGAGGCCGATCCCACGGCCAACACCATTCTCTACGATGGCGTGCGTGACACGCTGGTGGCGGCTGCGCGCCGCGGATTCGACATGGCCGTGTGCACCAACAAGCCGCAGGGTCCGGCGCGCGTCATTCTCGAGCGCCTTGGCGTGGCCGGGCATTTCTCCGCCGTCGTGGGCGGGGACACGCATGCCTTCCGCAAGCCCGATCCGCGCATGTTGACGCTGCTGCTGGAGCAATACGGTGTCGCGGCGCCGCGCACGCTCATGGTCGGCGACAGTGAAGTCGATGCGGCGACCGCCCACGCGGCGCAGGTGCCGTTCGCGCTCATGACCTACGGCTACCGCCGCGGCGCGGTGACGGACATCCCCTGCCTTGCGGCCCTGGATGAGTTCTCGCAACTCGCACCGTTGATCGGCGCGCAATGACGGCGTGGCGGTGCGAACCGCCACGCCGGTCCAGCATCAGGCCAGCGAGCGTTCCGCCTTGATTGCTTCCTGCACCTTGGGCCGCGTGCCGACCCGGTCCACGTAGGCCTTGAGCGCCGGCCACTTCGCAAGATCGATGCCCACGTACTGGCTCCAGCCCAGCACCGTGAACAGGTAGGCATCCGCCACCGTGAACTGATCACCGATGAGGTATTGCCGGTTGGCCAGCTGCTGCGCGGTGTAATCGAAACGCCGATTCAGGTTGGCGATGGCCGCGTCCTTCCAGGCCTGGGCGGCGGCCGGGTTGAACAGCGGCGAAAAGGACTTGTGCAGTTCCGAGGTGATGAAGTTCAGCCACTCGAGCACGCGGTAGCGCTCGAGGCTCCCTGCCGCCGGCATCAGCTTGCTCTGCGGTTTCTGATCCGCCAGGTACTGCACGATGGCCGGGCCTTCGGTCAGAGTCTCGCCATTGTCGAGCACCAGCAGGGGGACGCTGCCCTTGGCGGCGACCTGGTTATAGTCGCCCCCGCCACTGATGGTCTTGGACTTCAGGTCTACCTTCTTCAAATCGAGCGGAATACCGGCTTCATGCGCCACGATGTTGGGGGAGAGCGAGCAGGCGCCGGGGGTCAGGTAGAGCTTCATGGAATTCCTTGGGGGTTTTCGTTGATGGGTTGCTGGGGTGCGTCAGAGGGCAGCACATGGGGTGCGACGGGTGCAATTACAAGCGCTCGCGGGTAATTGCAGGCGCAGCTTGTCAAAATGCGACTGATCGGCGCGCGCCTCTCCGGTAGGATTGGCGCCATGAGCTGGGCCGCCCGTCCTTTCACATTCCCATCCGCCGATGGCCTGATGTTGGCTGGCGAGCGTGCGGGCGAGCGCGGCGCACAAACGGTCATCCTCATGCACGGCGGCGGGCAGACACGTCATTCCTGGCGCCGGGCCGTCCGCGAGCTGGCGGCGCGCGGGTATGACGTGATCAACCTGGATGCGCGCGGTCATGGCGACAGCCAATGGGCGCCCGCGCCCGCCCAATACGGCCTGGACCAACTGGCGCAGGACCTGATGCAGATCGTCGAAGGGTTGCCCACTCCGCCGGTGCTCGTCGGCGCCTCGATGGGCGGGCTGACGGCCTTGCATGCCATCGGCCGCCATCCGCGGCGCCGCGTGGCGGCGGCGTTGGTCCTCGTCGATGTGGTGCCGCGGGTGGAGATCGCCGGCGCGCGCCGGGTGCTCGACTTCATGAGCGCTCATCCCGACGGCTTCGGCAGCATCGAGGAGGCCGCGGCGGCCGTGGCGGCCTACAACCCGCACCGGCCGCGCCCCGCCAGCTCGGAAGGCCTCATGAAGAACCTGCGCCGTGACGACCACGGCCGGCTGCGCTGGCATTGGGACCCGCAATTCGTCAGCGAGGTCCTCTCGGAGGGCATGGTCGATACCGACGACATGCTCGCGGCTTGCCGCCATTTCAAGGAGCCCGCCCTGCTGGTGCGCGGCATGCATAGCGACATCCTCAGCGAGGCGGGCATCGATGAGCTGCGCGACGTGCTGCCGCAGCTGCAGGTCGCCGACGTGTCCGGTGCGGGACACATGATCGCCGGCGATCGCAACGATGCCTTCAACGCCGCCGTGCTGGCATTTCTGTCGGATTGCCCGTCGTTGGCCCCGCGACAACAGGAGCCGCATGAGCAGCACGGCTGAACCCACCGGAAGCCTGGCCGTTGCGCTGGAGCATGCCGGCCGGCTGCTGCTGCAGCAGCCGCAGATGGCTCTGGAGCAGGCGGACGAGATACTGAAAGTGGCGCCCAATCATCCGGTGGCGACGCTGATCCGCGGTGTCGCGCATCGGTTGCTCGGGGATCCCGCCACCGCGCTGCAGGTCCTTGGCGATCTCACCGACGCGCAGCATCGCTGGGCGCAGGCGCATTTCGAATATTCACTGGCGCTGGCGGATGCGGATCGGATGCCGGAAGCGGCGAAAGCCGTGCGCCGCGCGGTGGAGCTGAAGCCCGACTTGCCCAATGCCATGCGCACGCTCGGCGATTTCCTCACCGCCACCGGCGATGCGGCCGGTGCGGACCAGGCCTACGCCGCGCACATCCGCATCTCCACGCGCGACCCGCGGCTGCTGGCGCCGGCGGCGGCGCTGCATGAAAACCGCATACCCGAGGCCGAAGCGCTGCTGAAGGCGCACCTGCAGGAATTTCCCACCGACGTGCCGGCGCTGCGCATGCTGGCCGAAGTGGCGGGCAGGCTGGGGCGAAATGACGACGCGGCTGCATTGCTCGAACGCTGCCTGGAACTCGCGCCGAGTTTTCACCCGGCGCGCCAAAATTACGCCATCATCCTCAGCCGCCAGAACAAGCCGGCCGAGGCGCTGCAGCAAATCGAGATGCTGCTCCGCGCCGAACCGCGGAATCCTGCATTCCGCAATCTCAAGGCCGTGGTGCTGGCGCGCATTGGCGAGTATCGCGAATCCATCGACATCTATGCGAACCTGTTGCAGTACTACGGCAACAACGCCAAGGTGTGGATGAGCTACGGCCATGCATTGAGCACGGCCGGCCGCGAAGCCGACAGCATCGCCGCCTATCGCAAATCGATCGGTCTCGCGCCGCATTTCGGCGAGGCGTATTGGAGCCTTGCCAATCTGAAGACATTTCGCTTCGATGACGCCGAAGTGGCCGCCATGCGGATTCAGCTCGAACGTTCCGATCTTGAAGACACCGATCGGCTTCACTTTCATTTTGCGTTGGGCAAGGCACTGGAGGATACGCGCGACTACGCATCGAGTTTCAGTCAATACGCCGCAGGCAACGAGATCCGTCGCCGCCAATTGGAATACCGGCCAGAGCAGACGACAGCCTTGCTGGATCGCTCGCGGCGGCTCTACACGGCGGAGTTCTTCACCGAACGGCGGGGCTTCGGTGCGAATGATCCCGATCCGATTTTCATCCTCGGCATGCCGCGCGCGGGTTCCACACTGGTGGAGCAGATACTCTCCAGTCACTCGCAGGTCGAGGGCACAATGGAATTGCCCAACCTGCTCAAGATCGTCGTTGCGCTGACCGGCAGAAGGGGGCGCGAGGATGATTTGCGATATCCCGACATGCTGGCGCACATGCCGGCTTCCGAATTCAAGCGGCTGGGCGATCAGTATCTGCAGGAAACGCGCATCCACCGGCATACCAGCAAGCCGTTGTTCATCGACAAAATGCCCAACAACTGTATGCACGTCGGGCTGATTCACCTGTTGTTCCCGCGAGCAAAAATCATCGATGCGCGACGCCATCCGTTGGCGTGCGGATATTCGGTGTTCAAGCAGCATTTCGCCCGCGGCCAGAATTTTTCCTATGGCCTGACGGACATTGGCCGGTACTACCACGATTATGTAGTCATGATGGCGCATATGGATGCCGTTCTCCCCGGGCGCATCCACCGCGTCATCTATGAACGCATGGTTGAAGACACGGAGGCCGAGGTGCGACGGCTTCTGGCGTATTGCGGGTTGGAATTCGAAGCAGGATGCCTGCGCTTTTATGAGAACGATCGCGCAGTGAAAACCGCCAGCGCTCAACAGGTTAGGAAGCCTATCTTCCGTGAAGGTATAGATCATTGGCGGCACTTCGAGCCTTGGCTGGAGCCGCTCAAGGCTGCATTGGGCGAGGTGCTCGACCGTTATCCCGCAGTGCCCGAGCTTTTGCGATAGTGTTATTGTTTACAACTGTGGCTTACACTCCACGGTCGGGGAAGGCATGAGTAAACAAAGGGGATATCGATGACGCGTTCTCGCAAGCGTAAATTGAAGCGTTCGGGGGCTTATCTGGCGGGAATGCCGCTGGCTTCGGCCGTGCTGAGCGCCGGCGTTGCTCAAGCGCAACAGACGGACCAGGGCGTACTGGAAGAGGTGGTCGTGACTGCGCAGAAGCGCTCCGAAGACCTTCAGAAGGTGCCCATCAGTTTGACGGTTCTGGGTGGCGAGAAGCTCGAGCAGCTTCAGGTCGCCAGCTTTGATGACTACGCGAAGTTCGTGCCCAGCATGAGCTTCGAATCCACGGGTCCCGGTCAGGCACAGATCTATTTCCGCGGTATTGCGACCGCGGGCGACGGTTTGCACGCGGGTTCGCTGCCGGCGACCGGCTTGTACGTCGATGAAATTCCCGTCACCACCATCGCCGGTTCGCTCGACATGCATGTCTATGACATTGCCCGTGTCGAGGCCTTGGCGGGTCCGCAGGGCACCTTGTACGGCGCCAGTTCGCTGTCGGGCACGTTGCGTATCATCACCAACAAGCCTGATCCGTCGAAGTTTGCGGCCGGTTATGACGTGAAGGGGACCAAGTTCGGCAAGGGTGATGCCGGCGGTGGCTTCGAAGGTTTCGTCAACATCCCGCTGTCGGATAACGTGGCGGTGCGCCTCGTCGGTTATGTGGAGCACGATGGTGGTTACATCGACAACATTCCCGTTACGAATGTGTATCAGCGCACTTCCGGCGGGACCGGCCTCTCGGTGCCTTGTTCGCGTAACAATTTCGGCGGCGCGGTCGCCGATCCCTGCTCTGCCGTGCCCTACCCGGATGTGACCAAGAAGCGCGCGAACGACGTGACGAGCACGGGTGGCCGTGCAGCCTTGCGCGTCAACCTCAACGACTCCTGGTCGGTGACCCCGACAGTGATTTACCAGCACCAGAAGGCCAATGGCAACTTCTCCTTTGCTCCAGCGAAAGGGGATCTGAAGGTCGGTGACTTCACCTTCGGCCGCAACGTTGACCAGTGGTATCAGACGGCGTTGACGGTGGAAGGCAAGATCGGCAATTTCGATCTGTTGTACTCGGGCGGATATTTCGAGCGCCGCGTGTCCAACGTGGTCGACTACGCCGACTACACCGTGGCGTACGATCTTTACGGGTCGGGTTACACGCATTTTGCGAACCCCTCGGACACCTACGTGGCCGACCCCACGCAGTACACGGTCAACAAGGACAAGTACACCAAGCTGAGCCATGAAATTCGCCTCTCCACCCCCCAGGATTACCGCCTGCGCGCGGTGGTGGGCGCCTTCTACCAGAGGCAGACCGACGACATCCGCGTGGAATTCACTGTGGACGGATTGCCGGCCAACAACTGGGTAACCGGCCAGCGCAATGTGTTGTACCTCTCCGACCAGGATCGCATCGATCGTGACAAGGCGGTGTTCACCGAGTTGAACTTCGATCTGACCGATACGATCAAGCTCACCGGAGGTATCCGCAAATTCTATTCCGACAACACCCTGTATGGTTTCTTCGGCTACGGCGCGAACGAAATCGTCCCGGGCAACGGGCCGTTGTCCGGCGAGAAGAACTGCTTCGCCCCGGCCACCGACGATCCCAACCGTCCGTGCATCAACACGGACAAGCGGAAGACGGAGAACGGCGAAACGCACAAGCTCAATGCGCAATGGCAGATCGATCCTGACCGCATGGTGTACGCCACGTACTCCACGGGCTTCCGCCCGGGCGGCAACAACCGCCGCGTGGAAATCGTGCCTTACCAGGCTGATCGCCTGAGCAATTATGAGGTCGGCTGGAAGACCGCGTGGTTCGATCGCCGTGTGCGATTCAACGGCGCCGTGTTCTTCGAGAAGTGGAAGGGCGCTCAGTACGGCATCCAGGGCCAGAACGGCATCACCTCCATTCTCAACGCGGGTAATGCCGAGTCGAAGGGCATCGAAGGTGAGGTGACCTGGGCGGCGACCGATTCGTTGACCCTGTCCGCTTCCGGCACGTACGTGAAGGCGAAGCTGACCACGAATTTCTGCTCCGCGCCGAATGGCCAGGTGACTCAGAATTGCACGGCCGCATCGCAGAAGCCCGATCCGGTGCTGATTGCTCCCTCGGGGACGCAGTTGCCGGTGACGCCGAAGCTGAAGATGAACGCGCTGGCGCGTTATAAATTCACCGTCGGCGATTTCGACAGCTTCGTGCAGGGCGCACTCATCCACCAGGGCTCGAAGACCTTCAGCCTCGAGGCGGGTGACAATGCGATCGTGGGCGATATCCCCTCGTTCACCAGCTTTGATCTGTCCGCTGGAACGGGCAAGGGCAACTGGAGGTTGGAGGCCTACATCGAGAACGTGTTCGACAAGCGCGGCATCACCGGCCGCGTGTCCGAATGCGGAACCGATTACTGCCACGCCAACACCCGCGCCTACGCCATCAAGCCGATGAACTTCGGCGTCAAGTTCGGTCAGAAGTTCTGATCCGGAGTTGAAGCCGGGCGTCATCGCTCGTTGACTGCAAAGGTGCCCCGTCGCAAGGCGGGGCACCTTTTTTATTTCCGCCCCCTGTCGAACGTCCATGACCGTATTCCGCCTTCCTGAGCCTGTGCGCCGCGGCCCTCCGGCAGTTCCATGACGCAGCCCGCACGCGGCTTCGTGGCTCTACAGAGCCGGCCCTTCCGCTGGTACTTCCTGCTCGCCACCGCCGCCATCATGGGCGACAACATCGAGCACGTGATCAGCTACTGGGTGGTCTTCCAGAAATTCCATTCGCCCGCCCTGGGTGCGTTTGCCGTCATTTCGCATTGGGTGCCGCACCTGCTGTTCGCCGCCTATTCGGGTGTGCTCGCCGACCGGCTCGACCTGCGGCGCCTGATCCAGGTGGGCATGCTCATGTTGTTGAGCGTCTCCATCGGCTGGGGACTCGTGTTCCGGGATGACTCGGTCGAGGTGTGGAAGGTGATGGTGCTGCTGGTGGTGCACGGCTCGGCGGGCGTCATCTGGCTGCCGGCCGCGCAGGTGATGATCCACCAATTGGTGGATGACCAGGCCTTGCCCAGCGCCGTGCGGCTGAATGCCTCGAGCCGCTACGTGGGCTTCCTGATCGGGCCCGCCGTCGGTGCGGGCTTGCTGCTGGCGCTGGGTCCCATCCACGGGATCTGGGCCAATGCCTTGATCTACGTACCGATGTTGCTGTGGGTGGCCGGAGTGCCGCGCCGGGTGCACAGCACGGCGCGGGCGGCGGTGAGCGGCCTTGCGGATCTGCTGCAGGGCGCCAAGGTGGTGGGGCGCGAACCCGTGTTGTTGTCCATGACCGGGCTGATCGCCATCGCCAGTTCGTTCGTCGGCAATGCCTATCAGGCGCAGATGCCCGGATTTGCCACCTCGCTCGGGCACGGCCGCGCGGATTTCCTCTACAGCCTCCTGCTGGCGGCCGATGCCGCGGGTGGACTGATCGGCGCCATCGTCATGGAAAGCCGCGCAGGTCGCGCCCGGGTGCGGACCGCCTTTCAATTCGCCCTGGCCTGGTCGCTGCTGCTGATGGGTTTCGCGATGTCCCACACCTATTGGTTGTCGGTATCGCTGCTGTTCTGCGCCGGCTTTGCGGAACTCGTTTTCAACGCCATGTCGCAGACCTTGGTTCAGTTGTATGCGCCGCCGGACATGCGCGGCCGTGTGATCGGTGTGTTCACCATGGCGGGCTTGGGCATGCGCGCCTTCAGCGGCTTGAGCGTGGGCCTGTTGGGTGAGAGCATGGGTATTCATTGGTCGCTGGGTTTGAGCGCCGCCTGCGTGTTCGTGGGCATTGCGGCGCTGTGGTTGTATCGGCGCGCCCACGAGGGAGATGTACGGCTTTGATCGGCGCACCTGTCGTCTTCGGCATGACCATCGCGGTGAGCCTGGCGGGGCTGTATGCCTCTCAGGAGATCATCGACAGATGCATCCTGCGGCCCTGCCAGATGCAACGCCGGGGGGAATATTACCGGCTCGTGTCCAGCGGCTTCGTGCATGCCGACCTGCCACATCTGCTGTTCAACATGTTCACGTTCTATTTCTTCGCCTTCTCCATCGAACGCTACATCGGCACGACGCGCTTCCTGCTGTTGTATTTCGCAGGTTTGATCTGCGCCAACGTCGGCACCTGGTTCAAGCACCGGAATGATCCGGCGTATGCCTCGCTCGGCGCCTCCGGCGCCATCCTCGCAGTGATGTTCGCGGCCATCGTGTATTTCCCCCATCAGCGCCTGTTCATCTTCCCCATCCCGGTGCCGATCCCGGCGCCGCTGTTTGCGGTGGGCTACCTCGCCTACAGCTATTGGTCGGCGCGCAAGGCGAGGGACCGCATCAACCACGACGCGCACATTGCCGGTGCGATCACCGGACTCGTGTTCGTCGCGGTCACCGATCCATTCGCGTACCGCGAACTCGCCGGCATGCTGGGCTTCGAGGTGTAACCGTCCATGAGCGCGCATCAGGAACTCACGTTGACCATCATTCGCGCCGCGCGGCGGCGCATCGCCGCGCACGTCCACGAGACGCCGGTGTTGACCAGTGCCACCTTGGATGCCGCCGCTGGCGCATCGCTGTTCTTCAAATGCGAGAACATGCAGAAAGCCGGCGCCTTCAAGGCGCGCGGCGCCACCAATGCGGTGTTCGAGTTGAGCGCGGCCGAGGCGGCGCGCGGCGTGCTGACGCATTCCTCGGGCAATCATGCCGCGGCGCTGGCGCGCGCCGCCTCGCTGCGGCAGATCCCGGCGCACATCGTCATGCCGCGCACCGCGCCGCAGGCAAAGCAGGAGTCGGTGCGCCGCTTCGGCGGGCAGATCGTGCTGTGCGAGGCGACGCAGGCGGCACGCGAGGCGGCTGCCGCCGAATTGCAGGAGCGCACCGGCGCGGTGATGGTGCATCCGTACAACGACTGGCGGGTGATGGCTGGACAGGGCACCACCGCACTGGAGTTCCTGGAACAGGTGCCGGACCTCGATGCCATCGTCTGTCCCATCGGCGGCGGCGGGCATCTCGCCGGCATCGCGGTGGCGGCCAAGGCCATCAATCCGAAGATGCTGGTGGTCGGTGCGGAGCCTGCCGGCGCCGATGATGCGGCGCTGTCCTTCAAGGCCGGGCGCATCATCCCGTCCGCCGAGCCGCGCAGCATCGCCGATGGGCTGCTGGCCACCGTCGGTGCGCTTCCCTTCGCTTGCATCACGCGTCTCGTGGACGACATCCTCGTCGTGCCGGACTCGCTCATCGTTGAATCCATGCGGCGCCTGTGGGAGGTGCTCAAGGTGATCGTCGAGCCTTCCGGCGCCGTGGGCTACGCGGTGGTGGCGCAATTGGCGCGCCTGCGCCCGCGCCAGCGAATCGGCGTGGTGCTCACCGGCGGCAACCTCGATTTGAATTTATTACCCTGGCAGCAGAAGCCGCGCGGGTGAACTCGCGGCGGGCGCGGTTGTCTCCAGCCGCCATGATTGCGAACCGCGCGCGCGCCCACTAAAGTCTTGCACTTCTTCGCCTTCGTGCAACAAGGATGATGATCATGCATCGATCGAATCTGCTTCTCGTGGCGTGCGCCTGCATCGGTGCGGCTGCGACGCTCGCCACCGCGGTGTCCGCCGCGGACACTTCCGTTGCGCCAGCGGCCGCGCCCGCTGCGGCACCGGTCGCCGCGCCAGCCCTGCCCAGCAGCGATTTCGGGCCCTGGGGCCTGGATCTCACCGCGCGCGATGCGAGCGTGCGTCCGGGTGTGGACTTCTACAAGTTTGCGAACGGACACTGGATCGCCACCAACGTGATTCCGCCGGACAGGGCGAGTTGGAACGGCTTCTCCTCGCTGGTGGTGGATGCTGAAAAGAAGGTGCAGGACATCATCCAGAACCTCCCCGTGGATGCGCCCGCCGGTTCCCTGCAACGCAAGATCGGCGATTACTACCGCGCCTTTCTCGACACCACGCAGATCGACCATGATGGGCTCGAGCCCGCCCGGCCGGTGCTGCACGAGATCGATCAGGTGAAGACTCACGAACAGGTGGCCACGCTTCTCGGCCGGCCCGACCTCCAGCTTGCCTCGCCCATCAATTTCGGGATCACGCTGGATGAGAAGAATCCAGACCGGTACGTGGTGGTCATCGGCCAGGGCGGATTGGGAATGCCGCAGCGCGAGTACTACCTCAGCAAGGACGCGCAATTCGCGCGCATCCGCTCGCAGTACCTCGCGCACGTGCAGCGCATGCTGGCGCTCGCGGGTGATGCCGCGGCGCCCGGCGACGCGCAAGCCGTGCTCGATGTGGAGTCGGGCATTGCGTTGCTGCATTGGCCCATCGAGAAGCAGCGCGAGCGCGAGCTGACCTATAACCTGCGCACGCGCGATGCCCTGCGGGGCGCCGCGCCGACGTTCCCATGGCAATCGCTGCTGGGGGCCGCGGGCGTGGCGGGGGAGAAGGAATACGTGGTGTCGGAAGTCGATGCCGTGGAGAAACTCGCCAAGCAGTTCACGCAGGTGCCGGTTGCCAGCTGGAAGCCCTACCTCAAGTATCACTATCTCGTGGCGATGGCGGCGGTCCTGCCCAAGGCATTCGATGACGAGCGTTTCGAGTTCTACGGCAAGGTGTTGAACGGCCAACCACAGCAGCGCGATCGCTGGAAGCGCGCGGTGCAGGCCACCAACGGCGCCCTGGGCGAGGCGGTGGGCCAGATCTATGTGGAGCGCTATTTTCCGGCCAGTGCCAAGGCGCAGATGCTGGAGCTGGTGGAGAACCTGCGCACCGCCTACCGGCAGCGCATCCAGGCCGCGTCCTGGATGACGGCGGACACCAAGCAAAGCGCCATGAAGAAGCTGGAGACCTTCCGCCCGAAGATTGCCTACCCCGACAAATGGCGCGACTACTCCGACTTCACCGTCAAGCCGGCCGATGCGTTCGGCAACCTGACGCGCTCGGCCGTGTACGAATGGCAACGCCAGTTGAAGCGCCTGCACCTGCCCACCGACCGCGATGAATGGGAGTTGCCGCCGCAGACCGTCAACGCCTACTACAACCCCACCTTCAACGAGATCGTGTTCCCCGCGGCCATCCTGCAGCCGCCGTTCTTCGATCCCAAGGCCGATGCCGCCGTCAATTATGGCGGCATCGGTGGCGTCATCGGCCACGAGATGAGCCACGGCTTCGACGACCAGGGCGCGAAATCCGATGAACGTGGTGTGCTGCGCAACTGGTGGAAGCCCGAGGACGAGGCCGCCTTCAAGGCACTGGGCGACAAACTCGCGCATCAATACGACCAGTTTTCCCCCATCGAGGGGTTGAAGATCAACGGACGATTGACGCTGGGCGAAAACCTGGGTGATGTGAATGGATTGACCGTGGCCTACGCCGCGTACCATGTGTCTCTCAAGGACAAACCAGCGCCGGTGCTCGACGGCCTCTCCGGTGACCAGCGCTTCTTCCTGTCCTGGGCGCAGGTGTGGCGTAGCCTGGATCGTGACGAGAGCGTGCGCACGCAGGTCATGAGCGATCCACACAGCCCCGCGCGCTACCGGGTGCTGGGTGTGGTGCGCAACCTGGATGCCTGGTATGACGCTTTCCAGGTCGCGCCCACCGATCCTCTGTACCTGCCGCCGGCGGAGCGGGTGCGGGTATGGTGATCTTGCGCGCCTTGCTGGCAGCGGCATGCCTGTTCGCGGCGGGTGCCGTGCCCGCACTGGCTGCGGATGCCGCGCCGCGCGCCGCGCGCGTCGAGCACGTGGTGCTGGTGAGCATGGACGGCTTGCGTCCCGACGTGGCCCTGCGCGCCAACATGAAGAACCTGCGCGCGCTCATGGATGCGGGCGCATTTTCCTTCTGGGCGCGCACCACGGCGGTGTCGGTGACGTTGCCCTCGCATACCAGCATGGTCACCGGCGTGCCGCCCGATGAGCACGAGATCGAATGGAACCGCGACATGCCGTTCAGTTCGCCGGTGTATCCGTCGTATCCGACGGTGATGGAGCTGGCGACGCGCGCTGGCAAGACCAGCGCCATGGCGGCCGGAAAATCCAAGTTCTCGGTGCTGAACAAGCCGGGCACCATCGCGCAGGTGTTCGTGCCGACCCAGAGCTTCATCGACGACGCGACGGTGGGGGACCATGCGGTGGAGATGATCGCGCGCGCGCGCCCCACGTTGCTATTCGTGCATCTGCCGGGTGTCGATATCGCCGGGCACACGGTGGGCTGGGGAACGCCCGCGCAATTGCGGGCGGCCGAAGGCGTGGACGCGCAATTGGGTCGCATTCTCGCCGCGCTCGATGCGGCCGGCATCCGCGGCAGCACGGCTGTCCTGGTCAGCGCCGATCATGGTGGCGCAGGCCTGACGCATGGCGCGGACGATCCGCGCAGTCGCCACATTCCCTGGATCCTGTCCGGCCCCGGCGTGCGTCGCGGATTCGACCTGACCCGCAAGCGTGACCTCGAGATTCATACCGAGGACAGCGCGGCGACCATCTGCTATCTGTTGGGCCTGGACTGCGGCAACATCACCGGCCAGCCGGTCCTCGCCGCGTTCGAAAAGCCGTGAAGGATGGGATCGTGGCCTCCTGACGCCACGATCCCTCCCAAATCGCTGCGAATCCTGGCGCGGGCGATGCGCCGTGCGGCCCTGGCAGCGCGGGCGGACGGTTGACACCGGCCCGCCTAGCCCCTATCGTGCGCACCGGCCAAGTGCACGTAACCCACGGTGGGTCGAGAAAAAACCAGGTGCGATCCGCTCACATATTCGCCACCGGCGAATACGTCCCCTCCAACGTGCTGGATAACGCGCACTTCGCGCTTCAGACCGGCAAGCCCGCGGAATGGTTCGTGCGCAGGACCGGCATCCGCGAACGGCGCCGCGCCGGGGCCGATGAAAACACCGCCACCATGGCCATCGCCGCGGTTCGCGACCTGCTCTCGCGCATCGGTCACTGGCCCGAAAGCGTCGATCTCGTCGTCTCGGCTTCCTACACTCCGCATGACACCATCGGCACCACCGCTCACCAGGTGCAGCGTGAATTCGCGCTGCGCGATGCCAAGGTGTTCGAGTTGTCCTCGGCCTGCTCCTCATTCCTGAATGCGCTCGAAGTCGCGTCCACATTCATCGAGGCGGGCCGCGTGCGTTGCGCGTTGATCGTGGCCACGGAGCACAACAGCCACTACAGCGATGAAGACAGCAATCACCTGTGGGGCGATGGCGCGGCGGCGGTGCTGCTGGCGCCGGGCGGCGCCTTGAAAGTGGTGTCGACGATCACCCGCGGGCGGGCCGACGTGGGACGCGGGCCTGAGGCCGTGCGCATGCAGCCGCGTGCCGGCGGCCTGGAGATGCCCTACGGCAAGGAAGTCTTTCATCATGCCTGTGAGGAGATGGAGCGCATCGGGCACGAAATCCTGGCGGTGGCCGGTGTTCCCGTCGAGAACGTCTCGCTGTTGGTGCCGCACCAGGCCAACCTGCGCATCCTGCAGGTCGTGGGAGAGAAGCTGAAGATCCCGCTGGAACGAGTCGCGGTGACCATCGATCAATTGGGCAATACCGGCAGCGCCAGCGTGCCGATCACCCTGCATCGCCATCAATCGCGCATTCCGGCCGGTGGACGCGCGCTATTGTTGTCCTTCGGCGGGGGCTACTCCGTGGGCGCAGCCTTGCTCGAGCGCGTGTAGGCGCGGGAGCCGCGGGCCGCCGCGACGGCGCGTCGTGCAGGGCCGGCGGGACCCCCAGGGGCGCCGGCCTCAAATCACCAGGTTGTAGTAGTAGAACGCGTCGTCGCGGACCCAGCCCATGCGCTCGTAGGCACGCTGCGCAGCCTGATTGTCGATCGCGGTCGCAAGGCTGACTTCGCTGGCGCCGGTGTCCACACCCAGGGCGTGAGCGCGCTGCAGCAGCAGCCGGGCCACCCCCCGTCGGCGCGCCGCGGGCGCCACGAACAGGTCATACAGAATCCATACCCGGCGCAGCGATAGCGAGCTGAACGAGGGGTATAGCTGCATGAACCCGACGGCCCGCGCTCCTTCCATCGCCAGGAACACCCGCGATTCTCCGTGAGCTAGCCGTTCGCGCAGGAAAGCGCGGCAGGCCTCGATGTCGGAGGGAAATTGATAGAACTGCCGGTAGCCATCGAAGAGCGCTGCCGCCGCCTCGACATCCGCCGGGCCGGCCTCGCGCACGAGCAGCTGAGTCATGTTGTCGCGCCTCGTAAATTTGTTTTTATACAGAAGGTTGGGAGACTAGATTTAGAAACCACATCACCTGCGTCGCAGCGTCGAACTCGCGCCGTTGCGCGGCAGTCCACGCCCCCTGGCTGACCCCGCGGGCGCAACGGAATTCGTTCGCTGAATTGAACAGCTCTCCCGCGAGGCATATCATTCACGGCGTCAACCGACGTGGACATTGGAACCGGCAGAATGGAAACCTCCCGCCGCTGGCATGCCGTGAGCGTGATCGCCGATGGCACGGCCTGTCAACATGCGCAAGACTTGGGCGAGATGCGCTTCCTGTCGCAGGAAGCGCCGCGCCTGCCATTGGAGGGTTGCAGCGATCCCATGCGCTGCCGCTGCCGCTACCGTCATTTCCCCGACCGCCGCAAGGGACCGCGGCGCGCGGTCGAGAATTTCCGCCCGGCCCGTTATTGGCCCAACGCTGACAAGCGCACCCTGCGGGGAAGGCGCTCCACCGACTACAGCACGATTTGAACTCGCGCCGCTCCACGCGCACCCTGCGCACCCGCAGGGTTCCTTAGGTATCGTTGCTCCATGTGGATCGTTCGCGTAGCGCTGCAGCGCCCCCTGACCTTCATTGCGTTGAGCTTGCTCATCCTGCTGCTGGGCGCCTTCACCCTGGCGCGCACCGCCACCGACATCTTCCCCAGCATCCGCATCCCCATCGTCGGCATCATCTGGTACTACACGGGACTCCCCCCGGAGGAGATGGCCAACCGCATCGTGCTCAATACCGAGCGCAATGCCCAGACGCTGGTCACCGACATCGAGCACACCGAGTCGCAGTCGCTGAACGGCATCTCGGTGGTCAAGGCCTTCTTCCAGCCCACGGTAAATGAGGAACTGGCGTACGCACAGATCACCGCGGTGTCCTCCTCGCAGCTGCGGCAGATGCCGCCGGGCACCAATCCGCCCTTCATCCTGGCCTACGATGCCTCGACGGTGCCGGTGCTGCAGATCGCGTTGTCCAGTTCGACGCTGTCGGAGACCGCCCTCAACGACCTGGCGCTGAGCGTGGTGCGACCGGCCCTGGGAACGGTGCAGGGGGCTGCCATGCCGTACCCCTACGGCGGCCGGCAGCGCCAGGTGCAGGTGGACCTGGACCCGCGGGCCTTGCGCGCCAACGGCCTGTCCGCGCTGGATGTATCCAATGCCATCGCCGCGCAGAACCTGATCCTGCCCGCCGGAACCCAGAAAATCGGTCCCACCGAGTATTTCATCAAGCTCAATTCCGGCACGCGCACCATCGAAGAAATCAACGACCTGCCGGTGCGCAACACCCGCGGCCATGTGCTGCGGGTGCGCGATGTGGCGCACGTGCGCGACGGCTCCGGGCCGCAGACCAACATCGTGCGCCTGGGCGGCCAGCGCGCCGTGCTCATGAACGTGCTCAAGACCGGCAATGCGTCCACCCTGGATGTCATCGACGGTGTGCTCAAGAAGCTGGCCGAACTGCGCGACAGCCTGCCCGCGGACCTGTCGATCAAGCCGGTGGGGGACCAGTCCATCTTCGTGCGCGCCGCGGTGCAGGGCGTGATCCGCGAGGGCCTGGTCGCGGCCGCGCTCACCGCGGTGATGATCCTCTTGTTCCTGGGCAGCTGGCGCAGCACGCTGATCATCACCATTTCCATTCCGCTGGCGGCGCTCACCTCCATCGTCTGCCTGTCGGCGCTGGGCGAGACCATGAACATCATGACCCTAGGTGGCCTTGCCCTGGCGGTGGGCATCCTGGTCGATGATGCGACCGTGACCATCGAGAACATCAACACCCACCTGGAAATGGGCAAGGACGTGGAGACCGCCATCATGGATGGCGCGCAGCAGATCGCGCTGCCGGCCTTCGTCTCCACGCTCGCCATCTGCATCGTGTTCATCCCGATGTTCTTCCTCACCGGGATCGCCAAGTACCTGTTCGTGCCGCTGGCCGAGGCCGTGGTGTTCGCCATGCTGGCTTCCTACGTGCTGTCGCGCACCCTGGTGCCTACTCTGGCGAAGTACTGGCTCAAACCGCACGCGCAGGAGCACGCCGGCGATCGCGGCGCCTGGGCGCGCTGGCAGCACGGGTTCGAGGTGTGGTTCGCGGGCGTGCGCGAGCGCTATTCGAAGGCGCTCGAGGCTGCGGTGGCGGCGGGCCCGCGCTTCGTGGGGAAGTTCCTGGCGGCAACCGCCGCGTCTGCGTTGCTGGCTTTCCCGCTGGGGCCGCTGCCGGGCCTTGGGCAGGATTTCTTTCCCACCGTGGATGCCGGCCAGATCAAGCTGCACCTGCGCGCGCATGCCGGCATGCGCATCGAGGAGACCGCGGCGCTGACCGACGAGGTGGAGGCCAAGGTGCGCGAGATCATCCCGTCCGACGAACTGGCCAGCATCGCCGACAACATCGGCGTGCCCTACAGCGGCATCAACCTGTCCTACAGCACCTCCTTTCCGGTGGGGCCTTCAGACGCCGACGTGCTGATTTCCCTCACCGAGAAGCACGGCAGCACCGCCGCGCACATCGCGCGGCTGCGCGCCGGGCTACGCACGGAGTTCCCGGGGGTGGACTTTTCCTTCCTGCCGGCCGACGTGGTCAACCAGATCCTCAACTTCGGACTGCCGGCGCCCATCGACGTGCAGATCGCAGGCGGCAACGTGGCCGCGAACCGCGAGTATGCGAACGCGCTCAGGCAGAAGATGCAGCTCATCCCCGGCGCCGCCGACGTGCACCTGCACCAATTGTTCGATTCGCCGCAACTCAACGTCGACGTGGACCGCAACAAGGCTCAGGAGCTCGGCCTCACGCAGCAGATGATCGCGAGCGACCTGCTGGTGTCGCTGTCGGGCAGCTTCCAGACCCAGCCCTCGTACTGGCTGGATACGAAGACCGGCAGTTCCTATTCGGTGGTGGTACAGACGCCGCAATACCGGCTCGATTCGCTCGGCGACCTGAAGCTCACGCCGGTGTCGAGCAATGGCGCGGGCGAGGGCACCCCACAGGTGCTGGGCAACGTGGCGCAGTTCAGCCGCAGCGTCGGCCCCTCGGTGGTCAGCCATTACAATTCCCGCACCACGGTGGATGTGCTGGCGTCGGTGCAGGGCACCGACCTCGGTTACGTCGCCGGGCGGGTGCGCGAGCTGGTGGCGCAATCCTCGGCGCAGATCCCCAAGGGCAGCACGGTGATCATCCGCGGCCAGGCCGAGACCATGACGAACTCCTTCAACGGCCTTCTGCTGGGCCTGTTGGGCGCCGTGATCCTCGTCTACCTGCTCATCGTCGTGAATTTCCAGTCGTGGCTGGATCCCTTCATCATCATCACCGGGCTCCCCGCGGCACTCGCGGGCATCGTCTGGATGCTGTTCCTCACGCACACCACCGTGAGCGTGCCGGCGCTGATCGGCGCCATCATGTGCATGGGCGTGGCCACGGCCAACTCCATCCTCGTGGTGAGCTTCGCGCGCGCGCGCTTCGATGCCGGCGTCGCGGCGAACCAAGCGGCGGTGGAGGCCGGGGTGGCGCGCATGCGGCCGGTGATCATGACGGCGATGGCGATGATCATCGGCATGGTGCCGATGGCGCTGGGCTTGGGCGAGGGAGGAGAGCAGAATGCGCCGCTGGGCCGCGCGGTGATCGGCGGATTGTTGCTGGCCACCGTGGCGACTCTGTTCTTCGTGCCGGCCGTGTTCAGCCTGATACATGGGCGCTGGTCGAAACGGCCAACCCCCGCGCCGTCGGCCGTGCCGGCGCTCGAACAGGATGGAGAAATGGGATGAGCGATGGGGTGCATACGGGCGGGCGGGCGCGCGCTGTCTGGCTGGCGCTGACCGTGGTGCTGGTGCTGGCAGGCTGGGGTATCTTTTCGCGGCTGCAGACGCGCAGCGCGCTGGCGCGTGAAGCCGCCGCCACGGCCGTGCCGCTGGTCAGCGTGATCACGCCCACCGCTTCCTCGCAGGCCGACGTGCTGGAACTCCCGGCCAACATCCAGGCCTGGTCCGATGCACCCATCTACGCGCGCACCAACGGCTACCTGCGCCGCCGGCTGGTGGACATCGGGAGCCGCGTCAAGCGTGGCCAGCTCCTGGCGGAGATCGACACGCCCGAGGTGACGCAGCAGATCGCGCAGGCCGAGGCGCAGCTCGCCACCGCGCAGGCAGCGGACCGGCTGGCGCAGTCGACCGCGGCACGCTGGTCCTCGATGCTGGCCACGGATTCGGTGTCGAAGCAGGACGTGGACGAGAAGCTGGCGGACGCGGCCGCCCGGCATGCGGACCTCGCCGCGGCGCAGGCCAATCTCAACCGTTTGCGGCAGCTGGGCGAGTTCCAGCGCATCGTCGCGCCCTTCGATGGCGTGATCACCGCGCGCAACACCGACGTGGGCGCGCTGGTCACGGCCGGCAGCGGCCCGAGCGCCGGCGCTGAGCTGTTCCACATCCAGGACGTGAGTCATTTGCGGGTCTACGTGAACACCCCGCAGGCGTTCACGCCCTTCATCCACGTCGGCGGCCGCGCCCAGCTGCACATCGCGGAGCTGCCGGGCAAGGCTTTCGATGCGCGCATCGTCAGCACCGCCGAATCGCTGGATGCGGCCTCCCGCACGCTGCTCACCCAGCTCGAGGTCGACAACGCGCAGTCCTCGGTGCGGCCGGGCTCGTACGGCGAGGTCCGGTTCGAAGTCCCGGGGCTCGGCGCCAACCTGCGCATCCCGGCGAATTGCCTGCTGTTCCGCTCCGAGGGGCTGAGCGCGGCGGTGGTCGATGCGCAGGGCAAGGTGACGGTACGGCAGCTCACCCTGGGGCGCGATTTCGGCAAGGAGGTCGAGGTGCTGCAGGGGTTGTCGGCCACCGACCGCGTGATCCTCAATCCGGCCGACTCGCTGCAGTCCGGGCTCACGGTCCGGGTGGCCGCGGGCCGCTGAAGGCCACTCCGCGCGGCGCGTGCTAGGCTTGTTCCCATGAGGCGTTTGCTGAAATTCCTGCACGAAGTGGCGGCGGTCGGCGTCATCGGCGCGTTCGCCGCCAGCCTCCTGCTCGCGGCCACGGCGCCGGCGAATTCGCTCGTGGCCTACGCCGCGGTGCGCGCCGGCATCGCCGCCATTGCCAAGTGGCTCCTGGTTCCCTCGCTCGCGCTCGTGCTCATCACGGGGCTTCTGGCCATCGCGGTGAACCGCGCCTTCCACAATGCCGGCTGGGCCTGGGTCAAGGCGCTGCTCGGCATCAGCATGTTCGAAGGCACGTTGCTCACGGTGGCGGCCACCGCGCGCCGCGCCGCCGAGTTGTCGCAAGCAGCGGTGAGCGGCCACGGCGACCCGGCCGAACTTGCGCAGGTGCTGCACACCGAACGGGGCGGCACCTGGGTCTTGATGAGCGTGGCCGTGGTCAACATCGTGCTGGCGGTGTGGCGCCCGCGCCTGACGCGCTGGGCGACGGTGCGGAGCTGACGCATGAATACCGGTACGCCCCCTCCGCACCGCCTGTTCGTCGCGCCCGACACGCCGGTAACCTGCCCGAAATGCGAGCACGAATTCAGCCTGGAACAGGGCTTTGCGCGCCGCGCGCTCGAAGGACTGGAGCAGGAGAGCGATGCGGCGCTCGCCGGCCTGCGCGATGCCGAGCGTCAGGCCGAGCAGCGGCGCATCGATGCGGTGCTGGCGGCCAGCAAGAAGGACTACGAAACGCAGCTGGCCCAGCTCAAGAAGCTGCAGGCCGAGCAGGCCGCGCGCAGCGAAGCGCTGCTGCGCGAGACGGTGGAGGCCGAGCGCCGACGCCAGGCCACGCAGGCCGAACAGGCGCGCCAGGACCTGGAGAAGCGCCTGCAGGAGCAGAGCGAGCAATTGCAGGCGCTGCGCGCGCAGGAGCTGGAGCTGCGGCGCGACAAGCAACAGATCGCCGACCGCGCCGCCGGGCTCGAAGTGGAGACCGCGCGCAAGCTCGATGCCGAGCGCGCCGCCATCGAGGCACGCGTGCGCCAACAGGAGCAGGAGCGCGCGGCGCTGGAAAAGGCCGACCTGCAGAAGAAGCTCGATGATGCCGGCGAGCAGCTGGCCGCGGCCCAGCGCAAGATGGAGCAGGGCTCGCAACAGCTGCAGGGCGAGGTGCTGGAATTGGCGGTGGAGGATGCGCTGCGCCGCGCCTTCCCCATCGATGCCTTCGAGGAGGTCAAGAAGGGCGCGCGCGGCGGCGACATCATCCACCGCGTGATGACGCGCACCGGCCAGACGGCCGGCACCATCCTGTGGGAGATCAAGCGCGCCAAGGATTGGAGCGCGCCGTGGACGGCCAAGCTCAAGGACGACATGCGCGCCTGCGGCGCGGATCTCGGCGTGATCGTCACCATGGCGTGCCCGAAGGAGTTTCCGCCGGCGCAGCCCTTCGGGCTGCACGAGGAGGTGTGGGTCACGATCTGGGGCTGCGCCTTGCCGTTGGCGCAGGCACTGCGCGCCGGCGTGCTCGACGTGCACAAGCAGCGCGTGGTCAGCGCCGGCAAGGGCGAGAGCATGGAAGCGGTGTACGACTACGTCACCAGCGTGCAGTTCGCGCAGAAGATCAAGGCCGTCGCGGACTCCTTCCGCCGCATGCGCGAGGAGCTCGAATCGGAGAAGACCACCACCCTGCAGCGCTGGGCGCGCCGTGAAAAGCAGATCACGCTTGCGATGAGCGAGTTGATCGGCATCGCCGGCAACGTGCAGGGGCTGGCCAAGCAGGAGTTGCCGGAATTGGAGCTGCAGGCGCCGGAATCGGATCCTGCGAATACGGAAGGATGACCATGGACGTACAAACCCTGGACCACGTGCGCGCGACCTTGATCGACCTGGCGATCCGCTTCGGTCCGAAGCTCCTGGTCGCCATCCTCATCCTGGTCGCCGGCGCGATGATCAGCCGCGCGGTGGCACGGCGCGTGGCGGCCGGGCTGCATCGCTTCGAGCTGGAGCCGCCGGTCCGGCAGCTGTTCGCGCGCCTGGTCTACGTGCTGTCGATGGGCCTGTTCGTCATCATGGCGCTGCAGAACCTGGGCGTGGAGCTGCTGCCGTTGCTCGCGGGCCTCGGCGTGGCGGGCGCGGGCGTCGCGCTCGCCACGCAAGGCGTGCTCAGCAACGTGGTGGCCGGGCTGTCCATCATCTTCACCAAGCCCTACCGCGTGGGCGAGTACATCGCCATCGTCGGCGTGGAGGGCAGGGTGGAGGCCATCCACTTGTTCAACACCCAGCTCACGCATGCCGACCGCTCGCGCGTGGTGATTCCCAACCGCAAGATCGTCGGCGAGATCCTGCACAACTACGGCCGTATCCGCCAATGCGAGCTGCGCGTGGGGGTGGCCTACGGGACGGACCTGCCGCGGGCGCTGACCGTGATCGGTGAGGTGGTGCGCGCAAATCCGCGGGTGCTGGCCGATCCCGCGCCGGTGATCGGCGTGTCGGTGCTGGGCGAGTCCGCGATCGGCATCGACGTGAAGCCGTGGGTGGCGGTGGACGATTTCGGGGCCGCGCCGGGTGAACTGAATGCCGCGCTGGTGGCCGCGCTCCGGGGCCGCGACATCGCCATTCCCCTCCCGCAGGTCGAAGTTCGCTTGCTCGGCCGCTGACCTTGGCCGGCTCCGCCGCTGCGCCGCCGCGCCTGACCCATCCGTGGATGGTCGTGGCGCTGCTGATGCTGGTGTACACCTGCGGCTACATCGACCGCTACGCGCTCACCATCGTGCTCGATCAGGTGAAGCTCAGCTTCCAGGCCAGCGATACCTACATGGGATTCCTCGCAGGCCCCGCCTTCGCGCTGTTCTTCACGCTGGCAAGCCTGCCGGTGGCGCGGCTCGCCGACCGTCATTCACGGGTGAACATCCTGGCCCTCGGGTGCGCCACCTGGAGCGCGTTTACGCTGGCCTGTGCGTTTGCGCAAACCAAGCTTGGCTTCACCATTGCCCGCCTGGGCGTGGGCCTGGGCGAAGCCGCTTGCCTCGCGCCGGCGTACTCGTTGTTGTCGGATTACTTTCCGCCGCGGCGGCGTGCGCTGCCGGTGGGCTTCTTCAATGTGAGCGTGTACCTGGGGCAGATTACCGGCCTGTGGCTGGGCGGCGGGCTGGCGGCGCAGATGGGATGGCGGCGCATGTATTGGTACATCGGCGCGCCCGGGCTCCTCATCGCCTTGTTGTTCCGCATCCTCGTGCGCGAGCCGCGCCGTGGCGCGTTGGACGGTGCGGGGAGCCTGCCGGCCGCCGCCACCTTCCTTGCGACCGCCCGCGCCTTGTTCGCACGCCCCGCCTTTCCGCGATTGGTGGCCGGTGCGGCGCTCACCACCTTCGCCGGCATGGGCTTTGCGTACTGGGCGCCCGTGTTCTTCATGCGTGTGCATCACATGACGCGTGCACAGGTGGGCTGGCAATACGGCCTCGTGTTCGGCCTGTCCTCGATGGCGGGCGCCTTGCTCGCCGGCAGGCTCGGCAATCATCTCGGCCAAGTGCGCGCCGGCGGCGCGTTGCGCATTGCCGCGATTGCCGGACCGGTGACGCTCGCCTTCATGGCCGCGGTGTGCTTCGCGCCCGGGGTCGCGGCGGCGCTCGCCCTGTTGGTGCCGGCGGGCCTTGCCAATGGTGCATGGCTCGTGCCGGTCCAAGCGACGCTGCAGGACCTGATCGATGCGGGCAGCCGCGCCACCGCCGCCGCGGTGTTCGCCTGCTCCTCGCTCCTCATCGGGTTCCTCGGGCCCTGGGCCGTGGGCGCGCTCAGCGATGTCTGGTCGCCGCGTTTCGGCGATGACACGCTGCGCTATGCCATCGCCGCGGTGCTGCTCGTCGGCGTGGCCGGTGGCCATGCCTTTGCGCAGGCGGGCCGCCACGCCGCCAGGACGTAGCCTTCAGCCCTTTACGGTAAAGCCGCCGTCGACCACCAGCGTCGCGCCGGTGACGAACGAGGCCGCATCGCTGATCAGGAAGTGGATCGCGGCCGCGATCTCGGCGGGCTCGGCGACGCGGCCCAGCAAGCCATAGCCTTGCGTGCGGGCGCGCAGGTCGGCTTCGGTCTGGCCGCGCTGCGCGGCCAGGCGCAGATGATGGTCGGTGAGCGTCGCGCCCGGGCAGACGGCATTGACGCGGACGCCGTCGCCGCCGTGATCCACCGCGAGGCTCCGTGCGAGGCCGATGACGCCGGTCTTGGTCATGTCATATACCGTCATGCCGGGCGGGGAGCGCAAGGCATTGATGGAGGACACCAGCACGATGCGCCCGTCGTGTTGCTTCACCATGCGCGGCAGAACCGCCCGGCAACTGTTGGCCACTCCCTGCAGGTTGACGGACACCAGCCGGTCCCAATGCGCCTGGTCCGTCTCCAGGAATTTTCCCGCCATTTGCACGCCGGCATTGGCGACGAGCCCGTCGATACGCCCCCAGCGCGCCAGCGCCTCGGCGGCTGCGGCGGCGCAATCGCGCATGTCGGCCACATCGCAGCGCACGCCGAGCGCCGCGATGCCGTGCCGGGCCTGCGCCTCGGCCGCCGCGGCCTGCGCCGCGGCCGCGTCCATGTCCGCAGCCACCACGTGGAATCCAGCCTGTGCGAACTGCAACACGCAGGCCTTGCCGATGCCGGCGCCACCGCCGGTCACCAGGCACACGCGATGCGGCGCGCTCATGCCGGCCTCGGCACGTAGTTCACTTCACACACGCCGCCGTGCCGCTGCAGGCTCGCCGGACCATATTGCTGCAGCTCGATGAAGATGCCGTTGGGATCGCGGCAGGTGGCCATGCGGTTGTGATCGCCGGCCTGGTACGGTTCGCTCACCTCGTATCCCGCTGCGCGCAGGGCGCGACACAACTCATCCACATCGTCGGTCTCCATGGCGAAATGCCGGACGCCGCCTTCCTCGCGCACGCGTTGCACGGCGATCACCTCGAGGAAGGTGACATCGTCGAATTTCAGGTAGAAGCCGACCAGCAGGCCTTGCGGGTTACGGAATTCGAATTGCCGCGTCAGGCCCAGGCAGGCGTAGAAGCGCTCGGTGGCATCGAGGTCGGCGCTTTCGATGCACACATGCGCGAGCTTGATCATGCGGCGGATGCTCCCATAGCAGTCCAGTCGAACAGGATGCCCAATGCCTCGTGGCGCCGCTCGCCGGCCAGCGCATAGGCAGCGGCACAGTCGCGCGGTGAGAAGTCATGTGTGATCAGGCCGTCGAGCTTGAACGATCCGGCGCGCATCAAGTGGAAGAACAGTGCATCGATGCGCCGCTGCGTGAAGCCGCCGCGATCCTGATGATCATGCGTGGCCACGATGGTCAGGCCCTTGGTCATGACATCCGAGCTCAAGGTTTGCCGGCTGGGATACCCCGTGTCCCCGAGCAGCACCACCTTGCCGAAGGGCGCGGCGAGGCCGAGTGCGGAACCCAACACCGCCGGGTTGCCGGTGGTATCCACGACGATGTCGAAGCCGGCGTTCGCGGCATGCGCCAGCAGCGGCGCGCGCAGGTCCTCGATGCTGCCCTCGAAGCAGCGCGTGGCGCCGCCGCGCGCGGCCGCTGCCAGGCGCAATGCGGAAATGTCCGCCACGGTGATCTCGTGCATGCCGGCGCAGGCGGCCCAGCGCACGGTCATCTGCCCGACCGGTCCGGCGCCGATGATCAGCGCCTGTCCGCCGAGCGCGAACGGCGCCGCGTGCGCGGCGCGGAAAGCGGTCTTGGCGAGCCCGCACCAGCAGGCGGCCTTGGGATCGAGGTCCGCGGGTACCGGCGAACAGGTCGCAGCCGCGAGCGTGGCTTCTGCGGTATGCGCCATGCGCATGTAGACGCGATCACCGGCGTGGAACTCCGTCACGCCCGCGCCCAATTCCGCCACCACGCCGATGGCCTGCACGCCTGTCTTGATCTGCGGAAACGAAAAGCGCGCCGCGAAATGCGAGCCGGGCTCGTAGCGCGCGTGCAGGATGGTGGTTTCCGTGCCGATGCTCATGAGGCTGTAGAGCGTGCAGACTCGGATCTCGCCCGCGCCCGGGGCGCGCGAGTCGAAGCCCACGAGGCGCGCCTCGCCCGGCTGCGGAAAGATGATCCGTTGCGGCATGTGCTTACGAGGCTCCTCCGGCGGGCAGGGTGTCGCCCGGCGGGTCGCCGCCGGCGCTCCACCACGGCGTGCCGGCGACGTTGCGCAGGAACTCATCGCGGGCAGCGTCGTCCTGCGCGAACATCGTCTTCAGCACGCGCCTGGCGACATCATCCGCCGGCCAGCGCAATTGCCGCCCGTCGGAGCGCGAAATTTCCACCACCAGCTTGCCGATGACATCCGGATCGAAGGCCTGCGGCAGGCGCTTGGCGAGCTCGCGTTGGCGGTGCTCGATGAAGGCGCGGTAGGGCGAGTCCTTGGGATACGAGGCAGGCAGGTGCGAGGCGGGCGGAAAGCTTGGCGCGAAGATCTGCGTGGCGTACATCCCGCCCTGGACCAGGGCCACCTTGATGTTCCAGCGGTCAACTTCGTGGCGTAGCGCCTCGGTGGCGCCTTCGAGGGCAAATTTGCTGCCCGTGTAGGACACATCGCCGGGGAGCCCCGCGATGCCGGACAGAGAGCTGATCATGATGATGTAGCCCGCGCGTTGCGCCCGCATCTGCGGCAACACGGCGCGCGTCAGCAGCATGGGAGCAAAGAAGTTCGTCTCCATGACGGCGCGCAGGTCGGTCTCGCTCACATCCTCCAGCGCACCGGCGCGCAGGATGCCGGCATTGTTCAACAGCACGTCGAGCCGCCCACTCTCGGCCACGACGTGCGCGATGAGCGGTGCGAACGTCTGCGGGCGCGTCACGTCCAGCTCGACACAGCGGATGTCGAGAGATTCCCGCAGCGCCAGCGCCTCGAGCGCCCTGCCCTTGGAGCGATCTCGCATGGACGCGTACACCGTATCGCCGGCGCGCGCGAAATGCCGGGCGGCGCTCGCGCCGAAGCCGCTGTTGGCGCCTGTGATCAATACCACTGCCATTCAATCTCTCCTTTGGTTCGTCACGGCGCTTTCCACCGGGTAGATAAGGCCCATTTGCGCGCGCGCTGCATCCAGCGTGCGCATGATGGACAAGGATTCGTCCAGGGTCATTTCCGGGCATTCCGTGCGGCCCTCGCGCAGCGCGCGGTTCATGGCCCGCACCTGGTAGCCGTAGCCGCTGCCCGTGATCGGAAAGTCGTGCACGACTTCCGTCCCATCGGCGCCGCACAGCGTCAGGCGGGCGGGGCGAAAGACCGGTGCCGCCAGGCGTATGCGGCCCAGGCTACCCAGTATCTCGAGATCCGGCGGGCGACGCGCCTGCATGGACACGTACAGGCAGGCGGTGGCGCCGCCGGCATGATCCAGGAGCAGGGCGGTCTGCTCATCGACGCCGGTGGGACCCAGTTGCGCGGACACCTGGATGCGCGAGGGCGGCCCGAGCAACATCGAGGCCATCGATACGAGGTACACCCCGGCATCCAGCAGCACGCCGCCGCCGCGACCAGGGTCGAGGACATAGTGATCAGACTGCCGGTCCGGCAGGAAGGCGCCGCCACCGATGACCATGCGGACTGCGCCGATTCGGCCTTCGGTCACCCAGGCGCGGGTGGCGATTACCGCCGGCAGGAAGCGGGTCCACATGGCCTCCATCACCAGGCAGCGCCGTTCGCGTGCCGCCGCGATCACGTCCTTCGCCTGCACTGCGTTGATCGTAAAAGGCTTTTCGCAAAGCACTGCCTTGCCGGCGGCGATCGCCGCGAGCATGTCGGCGGCGTGCTGCGGGTGGGGCGAGGCGATGTAGACCGCATCGATGCCGGGGTCGGCCAACAGATCGGCGGTGCCGGCGTGGCTCTGGGGGATACGGTGCGCCTCGGCGAACGCCTGCGCCTTGTGGCGCGTACGCGACGCCACCGCGCACAGCAGGGCTTCGGTGGGCTCGAGCGCGGCGAACTCAGTGGCCATCGATGCAGCCATGCGCCCCGTCCCGATCATCCCCCAGCGAATCGGCTGCATCGTTCGATGTCTCTCAATCTTGTCCCACAAAGTGCTTTCCGGCAGCATAATTGATGTACGGCACCGATGCGGTGGCCGGCGGGATGACAAGTTCTAATTCATGGCATTAGTGGCGGATGTGTGTGAACACATTAGCCACGGTGATTACTTATCGTCATGTGGTGAATTAGAAACGATTGCTTGTTGCCCCCGGGCGGTGCCTTATTCTAAAAATCGCACCTGGCGGGAGGGAGAAGCCCGCCGGCGTGCTCGAGAATCGAATCAACATGGGGTACGTAATGAAAAGACTTCATCCTTTCGCTGTCACCCTGCTGGCGGCTTCGCCGTTCGCAGGCTCCGCGTTGCCCGGCAACGCGCAGGCGCAAGACAGCGGCGCCCTCGAGGAAATCGTGGTCACCGCGCAGCGCCGCACTGAAAATCTGCAGAATGTCCCCATCAGCATCACGGCCTTCTCGGCCGAAGCGCTCGAAAGGACGCACGTGCTGGGTGCCACGGACTACATGGTGCAGACGCCCAACGTGAGCTTCACCGAAGACGCACAGTCCGGCGCGCGCGGCGTGGGCGTCGCGATCCGCGGCATCAACAACCTGGTGTCCGGCGAAAATGCCTTCGTGAACTCGGTGGGCGTGTACCTCGATGAGTTCAGCATCGCCTCCGTGCCCAACGGCTTCGCCAACCCGCTTCTGCCCGACATGGAACGCGTCGAAGTGCTGCGCGGCCCGCAGGGCACGTATTTCGGCCGCAACTCGCTGGGCGGCGCACTCAACCTCACCTCCAAGGCGCCGACGGACAAGTACGAAGGCGAGATCAAGGTGGGTGGGCAGAAGTTTGCCGGCTACGGCAATGCGGAAAACATCACCGCCATCTACAACGCGCCGCTGACCGACAGCTTCAAGCTGCGCGGCACGGTGTTCTACGAGCACAGCACCGGCATGGTCGAGAACATCAATCCGTCCGGCAACGACGCGGGCCACGATTGGGTGGACTTGCGCGTCCGCGGACTGTGGACACCCTCGGATGCCACGCGCATCAACCTCACCCTGATGTACAGCAACCAGGACCAGGGCGCCGACGAAACCGTACCCTCGGGCGTGAACGACCTCGACACCATCGACACCTTCGCGTACCAGCCGGGCGTCGGCTTCAATCCGGGCACCGGCTTCTGGCCGAACAACACCACCAAGTTCAGCCATGACCTGCAGGAAAAGAACAAGCTGAAGACCTTCATCGGCATCGTCAACGTGGCGCACAGCTTCTCCGACACGCTCACCTGGAAGACGGTGGCCGGCATCATCGATTCCAAGCAGGATCGCCTGTTCGACAACGACCTGATCGGCGGCGCCGACATCCTCAAGCGCACCAACAAGTACAAGGGGAAGTCCTACAGCCTGGAATCGCGCCTGGAGTGGCGCACCGAGGCGATGGACCTGACCGGTGGCGCCATGTACGCCAAGGACAAGCAGGACCAGGACAACAATGTCGCCGTGTCCAGCGATCCCACCGCCTCGATCGTGCGCGATGGCATTACCTACGGTTTCCTGCCGCCGTTCCCTGAGGGTTTGGGCCTGGCCAAGAACTCCAAGGTGTTCAAGGTGGACAGCTTCGCAGCCTTCGCGGACGTCACCTGGCATGCCAATGCCTACTGGGATCTGTTCGCCGGTGCGCGCTACACCAATGACGATGTGACCAATGGCCGTACCTCCTATGGCCTGCGTCCGAATGGCGGTGGCCCGCCGACCTTCATCAACTTCGCGCGTCCGGATGCGATCTCGAAGGACAAGTTCAGTGCGGTCACGCCGCGCGTGGGCGTGCGCCTGAAGGCCTCCGATAACGTGAACTTCTACGCGTTGGTGTCCAAGGGCTACAAGGCCGGCGGCGCCAGCACCGGTAACAACACCAACGCGCCGGGTTCGCCCGCCATCCGCGTGCCCTTCAACAAGGAGACGTTGTGGAACTACGAGGCGGGCGTCAAGACGGAGTTCCTCGATCATCGCGTGCGCATGAACGCATCGGTGTTCTACATGAAGTGGAAGGACCTGCAGATGGAGGCTTTCCGCTTCCTCACGCCGGGTGATCTCTCCTCGAACTTCGAGCAGACCATCAATGTTCCGAGGGCGGTGGCGAAGGGTGCGGAGTTCGAAATCACGGCCCGCACCACCGACCGGTTGACGTTGGGCGGTTCAATCGGCTTCCTCGATACGGAGATCATGGAAGACCAGGCTTGCGCGGTCAGCGCTCTGGATCCGGACTGCGTGGACGGCCACAAGCCTTCGGAGATCACCGGCGGATTCAAGGTATTCCTAAAGGGCTTGCCGATTCCGAAGTCGCCCAAGACCACGGTGAACCTGTTCGCCGAATACCGCATCCCGGTGATGGGCAACTCTGCCTGGATCCGCGGCGAACTGCAGCATCGCGATAGCCAGTACTCGGACATCGAGGCGCTCACCAACCAGCAGACCACCGGGCCTTCGCCCAACCAGGGGTTGACCCGCTTGCTGCCCAACGGCGAGTTCCCCTATAAGGTGCCGGCGTTCACCGTGTACAACCTGCGCGGCGGCTTCGATTGGGATCGCGCCGCGGTGTCGCTGTACGTGCAGAACCTCGCCAATGCGAAGTACTACACGGGTACGCAGGAGAACTTCGGCCTGAGCGGTATCCGCCTGCGTCCGCATCCGCGCACCATCGGTGCAGATGTGACGTTCAAGTTCTGACCGCCGGACCTGACGGCCTTCGATCAAGGCCCGCGGCAGTGATGCCGCGGGCCTTTTCTTTGGCGCTTCCAATGCCGCGGAGCGGCGCGGCTTGCGCCTGTTGGTTTGCCCAGGTGTGACGGCACCGGGCCGCGTGCATACTGGGCCATATGAACAAACCACCTGTTTTCGCCGGCCGGGATCATCTGCAGCAGGCCTGGGTGGTGGCTGACCTCGCCACTGCCATGCGCCATTGGATCGAGATCTGCGGCGTGGGCCCGTTCTTCGTGATCGAGAAAGTGGCGATGGAGAATCTCACCTACCGCGGCAAGCCGGCGCGCATCGATTGCACCATTGGCATCGCGCAGGCGGGCCGCACGCAGATCGAATTGATCGAACAGCGTTGCGACAACCCGTCCATCTACCGGGATTACGTGCCGCGCGGCGCCAGCGCCTTCCATCATGTGGCCGTGATCTGCCGCGACTACGACCGGGAACTGGCGCATTACCAGGCGCTGGGCCATGCGGTGACGACGGCGGGCACCTTCGGTGACATCCGCTTCGCCTACCTCGACACCCATCGTGACCTGGGTTGCGTGCTCGAATTGCTGGAGGACAAGCCTTCGATTCGCGGCTTCTTCGGCATGGTGGAGGAGGCGGGGCGCAACTGGGACGGGCGCGATCCCATCCGGCCACTGGCTTGAGGCGGCGTGTTGCGCCGGCGTGTTGCGCCGGCGTGTTGCGCCGGCGCGCGCCGCTCAGCCGCTCCTCACCAGTTCCACAGCGTGCCATCCTCCAGCCGGTTCACCGGCAGGTAGGCGCGCTTGTACGGATACTTCGCCGCCAGCTTCTCGTCGATGTCCACGCCATGGCCCGGGGTTTCGCCCGCGTGCAGGCGGCCCTTGTCGTAGTGATAGTCGTGCGGGAAGACAGCGTCGGTCTCAGCCGTGTGCCGCATGTATTCCTGCACGCCGAAATTCGGCAGCGCGGTATTCAGGTGGAGCGAGGCGCCCATGCACACGGGTGAAAGATCCGTGGCGCCGTGGCAACCCATGCGGACGTTGTTGAGGGCGGCGAAATCCGCGATGCGCCGCAAGTGCGTGATGCCGCCGGCATGCACCACCGTGGTCCGGATGTAATCGATGAGCTGCTCCTCCACCAACTGCTTGCAATCCCAGATGGTGTTGAACACCTCCCCCACCGCGAGCGGGGTGACCGTGTGCTGGCGGATGAGCCGGAAATTGGCCTGATTTTCCGCGGGCGTCGCATCCTCCATCCAGAACATCGCATAGGGCTCGAGTTGCTTGCCAAGTCGCGCCGCCTCGATGGGCGTCAGGCGATGATGCACGTCGTGCAGCAGGTGCGGGCCGTTGCCGAAGCGCACGCGCAGCGCCTCGAACAACCGGGGCACGTGCGCCAGGTACTTTTCCGTGGACCACAGGTTCTCGGTGGGCAGGTTGGCGTCCGCCGGCTCGTAGTACATCTTGTCGCCGGACACGCCGTAGGTGCTGGCCATGCCGGGGATGCCGCACTGCGCGCGGATGGCGAGGTATCCCATCTCGACATAACGCTGCACTTCATCGCTGGTTTCGGTGATGTCGCGGCCATTGGCATGGCCGTACACCATCACGCCCACGCGGCTGCGTCCGCCGAGCAATTGGTACAGCGGCATGCCCGCGGCCTTGGCCTTGATGTCCCACAGCGCGGTGTCCACCGCGGAAATGGCGCTCATGGTGACCGGCCCCCGGCGCCAGTACGCACCGCGGTACAGGTATTGCCAGATGTCCTCGATCTGGTGCGCATCGCGGCCGATGAGGCAGGGGATGACGTGCTCGGTGAGGTAGGCCGCCACCGACAATTCGCGGCCATTGAGCGTGGCGTCGCCCAGCCCGTGCAGGCCCTGGTCGGTGAGGATCTTCAAGGTGACGAAGTTGCGGCCCGGGCAGGTGATGATCACCCGCGCATCGATGATTTTCATCTAGACTGACTCCCTGCCTGGCTTACCATGCCGGCTTTCAAGATTGTAGGATCATTTATGTCGCGCCGCCTGCCACCCCTCAACGCCCTGGTCGTGTTCGAGGCGGCCGCGCGCCATTTGAGCTTCACGCGCGCCGCCGAGTCGCTGCACGTCACGCAGGCCGCCGTCAGCCACCAGATCAAGGCGCTGGAGGAATGGCTGGGCGTGGCGCTGTTCCATCGCATCGGCCGCGGGCAGGGCCTGGCGTTGACGGAAGCCGGGCGCGATTACCTGCCGCGCGTCAGCGGCGCTTTCGATGCCATCCGCGCCGCCACCAGCTCGGTCATGGACGCGCGCCGCCAGCGCGTGCTGAACGTGGCCACGCTGGATTCCTTCGGCCTGTTGTGGCTGCTGCCGCGGCTGGGGCAGTTCCTGCGCGCGCATCCGGGGATCGACGTGCGCATCCTGGCCGCGGACCTCGATGCGGACGCGCTGGCCAAGGGCGCGGTGAACATCGACATCCGCTACGGCGAAGGCGATTGGACCGGCGTGGAGGTGACGCGCTTCCTGAGCGAGACCATCTTCCCGGTGTGCAGCCCCGGCATCATCACCGCGGATAAGCCCTTGCGCGTCCCGGCCGACCTCAAGCATCACACGCTGCTGCACGATGTGATGGTCACCGATTGGCGCACGTGGCTGGCGGCCGCCGGCGTGAACGACGTGGACGCCGAGCGGGGGCCTGGCTTCAATCACTCGCACTTGGTGACGGCGGCGGCCATCAACGGCGACGGGGTGGCATTGGGCCGCGGAGCGCTGGTGGCGGATGCCATCCAGAAGGGACTGCTGGTGAAGCCCTTCGATCTGACCCTGCCTTGTAAATTCTCCTATCACGCCGTGTGTTCGTATGGCTCGCTCAGCGACCCGGTGGTCGCGGCCTTCCGCGACTGGCTGGTGCAGGAGGGCCGGATTTCACAGAAAAATCTGGATGCCATCGGCGGTCCCTCCATGCTTTGAAGCCTAGCATGGGCCCGGTGGCGCCCAAATTAGGCTTGCTAATGAAGCAATGAAAAGGAATGAATTGCATTGCGCCACCGGGTCGCGAGTTAATGACCTTCCCGATCAACCTGGTGGTTTGGTTCCTATGGCGCGGATGAGCGGCGCGGACGCAATACTCGAGCAGTTCCTGCGCAATGGCGTCGATACCATCTTCGGATTGCCTGGCGGGCAACTGGACCATTTCTTCGATTCCATGTACCGCCGCTCGGACGCGGTGCGCTTCGTCGGCGCACGCCACGAACAGGGGGCCGGCTACATGGCCTTCGGTTACGCGCGCTCCACCGGCAAGCCCGGCGTGTACACGGTGGTGCCGGGACCCGGCGTGCTCAATTCCACCGCCGCGATCTGCTCGGCCTATGCCACCAATGCGCCGCTCCTGTGCCTCACCGGGCAGATCCCGAGCGAGGCCATCGGCCGCGGCATCGGCTACCTGCACGAGCTGCCCGACCAGCTCGCCACGCTGCGTTCCCTGACGCGCTGGGCCGAGCGCATCGGCAGCCCGCAGGCCGCGCCGCCCATCGTCAACGAGGCCTTTGCGCGGCTCAACGGTGGGCGCCGTGGTCCCGTGGCGCTCGAGATGCCCATGGACATCATGGGACAGCAGGCCGAGGTCGTGCCACTGGCGCAGGCCTTGCCGCAAGCGGCGCCGCCGTTGGACACGGACCGCATCGACCAGGCCGCCGCGTTGCTGGCGGGCGCGCAACGCCCGATGATCGTCGTCGGCGGCGGTGCCGCGGATGCGCCGGCGGAATTGCTGGAACTGGCGCAACTGCTGCAGGCGCCGGTGGTGGCCTTCCGCAGCGGCCGCGGCATCATCTCCGACCGCCACTACCTGTCGCAGGTGTTCCCCGCGGGGTACGAGCTGTGGAAAAGTGCCGATGTGGTGCTCGCCATCGGCACGCGCATGGAGCAGCAGCTCTTGTATTGGAAGACCTCGCCGCAGATGCAGGTGATCCGCGTCGACATCGACGCGGCCGAGTTGGCGCGCATCGAAGCACCGGCGGTCGCCGTGCACGCGGATGCGCGCGAGGCCATCACCGCGTTGCTCGCGGCCGTGGGCCGCCGCCAGCGGTCGCGCGCCTCGCGCGAGTCCGAGCTGCTCGCGCTCAAGGCGCGTGTGCAGGCGGAGATCGAGCTGGTGCAGCCGCAGTTGAGCTACCTGCACGCGATCCGCGCAGCGCTGCCCGAGGATGGCTACTTCGTCGATGAGATCACGCAGGTGGGCTACGCCTCCTGGTATGGCTTCCCCGTGTACGAGCCCCGGCATCATGTGAATTGTGGCTACCAGGGGACGCTGGGCTACGGCTATGCCACCGCGTTGGGCGTGAAGGTGGCGCATCCGGACAAGGCCGTGGTCAACATCGCCGGAGACGGCGGCTTCCTGTTCACCTCGAACGAAATGGCCACGGCCATGCAATACAACATTGCGCTGGTCACCGTGCTGTTCAATAACAACAAGTTCCAGAACGTGCAGCGCCAGCAGAACGACTGGTTCGGCGGGCGGCACATCGGCTCCGACCTGCGCAACCCGGATTTCGTCAAGTATGCCGAGAGCTTTGGCATGCGCGCGCAGCGCGTGAACTCGCCGCAGCAGCTCGGGCCCGCGATCCGCGCGGCCCTGGAGACCAATGCGCCGGCCCTCATCGAGGTGCCGTGCGAGGATATGTCCACGCCCTGGCGCCACATCATCAAGCCGCCGGCGCATGCGGCGCAGCCGGCCTCATGAACGCGCGCCCCGAACAACGCATCGTCCTGCCAGCGCCGCGTGCGGAGCTGGCGCAGTTATCGCCTTTCCAGCAAGGCAAGGGCGATCTTGCCGGCTGCGAGCGGCCGATCAAGCTGTCCGCCAACGAATCGCACCTGGGGCCATCGCCACGCGCGCTGGAGGCCTACCGGCGCATGTCGGGGGCGCTCAACGAATATCCCGACGGTAGCCAACGCGCGCTGCGCGAGGCCATTGCCGAGACTTTCCAGCTCGACGTAAATGGCATCGTCTGCGGCAATGGCTCGGACGAACTGCTGCAATTGCTGATTCGCGCCTTCGTGCGCCCGGGCGATGAAGTGGTGTTCAGCCGCTACAGTTTCGCCATGGCCATGGTGCATGCCACGGCGGAAGGGGCGAAGCTGGTGTTCGCGGAAGAGCCTGCGCTGCGCCCCGACACGGATCAACTGCTGGCCGCCGTGACGCCGAAGACGCGCATGGTGTTCCTGGCCTCGCCCAACAACCCGGTGGGCCGGTACCTGCCCGCCGCGGAACTGTGGCGCCTGTACAAGGCGCTGCCGCCGCAGGTGCTGCTGGTGGTGGATGCCGCCTATGCGGACTACGTGACGGCGAATGATTTCGAGGCCGGCGCGGCGCTGGTGGAAGCCGGTGGCAATGCGGTCATGACGCGCACCTTCTCCAAGCTCTATGGCCTCGCCGGCTTGCGCATCGGCTGGGCCTACGCGCCCGCCAACGTGCTCGATGCCGTGCAACGCATCCGCACGCCCTTCAACGCCTCCGCCGATGCCATGGCGGCCGCGGCAGCGGCCGTGCGCGATGTGGCGTACGCCGCCTACGTGCGCGATTACAACGCGCGCGAGCTCGCCAAGATCGGCACGGCGGTGAAGGCGCGCCTGAAGGGCGTGGAATTCGTCACCAGCGCCGCCAATTTCTACCTGCTGCGATTCGTCGATCGCGTGCACACCCCGGCCGGCGCGGCGGCCGCGCTGGAGGCCGCCGGCATCATCCCGCGTCCCGTGGGGGCGGGCGGCCCGGAGCGTGCCTTGCGCATCACCGTCGGTCTTGCGCACGAAAATGACGCCGTGCTCGATGTGCTGGCCCGATACATGACAACATAGGCGCATGAAGAGCCTGCATGCCGTGTCCGCCGCGACACTGCGTTACCTGTCGACCCCGCGGCCGTTTTTCATCGGTGATCAGCCCGCCGCTGGTTCTCGCGAATGCGCCGAGGCCATCGACCCCGCCACCGGCGCCGCCATTGGGCGTTTCCACCTGGCCGATGAGACTGACGTTCAGGCCGCCGTGGCACTGGCGCGCCGCAGCTTCGAGGACGGCCGCTGGCGCCACCTGACACCGGCGCAACGCCAGCAGATCCTGTGGCGCGTGGCGGAGCTCATCGATGCGAATGCGCAGATGCTGGCGGAACTGGAATGCCTGGATGGCGGCAAGCTGTACGCCCCCACGCTGCAATACGAAGTGCCGCACGCGGCCGAGACCTTCCGCTACTACGCCGGCTGGTGCACCAAGATGCCCGGCCATACGTTCGAGCCTTCGGTGCCGGGCGCACAGTTCCTCGGCTACGTGCGCGAGGAGCCCGTGGGTGTCGTGGCGCAGATCATTCCTTGGAACGGCGCGCTGGTGGCGGCTTCGTGGAAGCTGGCGCCGGCACTGGCCGCCGGTTGCAGCATCGTGCTCAAGCCCGCCGAATGGTCGACGCTGTCGGTGCTGCGCCTGGCGGAGTTGCTGCTGGAGGCGGGCATACCCGCCGGCACGGTCAGCGTGCTCAGCGGGCGTGGGCGCCTGGTCGGCCAGGCGCTGGCCGCGCATCCTGATGTCGACAAGGTGGCCTTCACCGGTTCCACCGCGGTGGGCAAGCAGTTGCTGGCCGCCGCCGCGGGGAATTTGAAGCGACTGTCGCTGGAGTTGGGCGGCAAGTCACCCACGATCATCTTCGAGGATGCCGACCTGGAGCAGACGCTGCCGGCCGCCGCCGGCGCGATCTTCTCCAACGCCGGGCAGGTATGCGTTGCCGGCTCGCGCGTGTATGCGCACCGCTCGGTGCATGCGACCGTTTGTGAGCGCCTCGCGGCCGTCGGCAAGGGCATGCGCCTGGGATCTGGGCTGGATGCGGCGAGCGAGATGGGGCCGCTGGTATCCGCGGCACATCGCGCCAGCGTGCAGGATATCGTCGAGCGCAGCCGCGGCCCCGCGGTCACCCTGTTGAGCGGCGGTGCGCCCTCACCGGGGGCCGGGTTCTTCTATCCCCCAACGGTACTCGCGTGCGAGCATGGCGAGGTCGCAGCGGTGCGCGAGGAAATTTTCGGGCCCGTGGTCACCGTCATGCCCTTCGACGACGACGCGCAGGCCGTTCGGCACGCGAACGATTCCATCTATGGCCTCGCGGCCAGCGTCTGGACGCGCGACCTCTCCCGCGCGCACCGCGTCGCCGCGGACATCAAGTCGGGCATCGTGTGGGTGAACGCGCACGGCATCCCGGAGCTCGCCATGCCCATCGGCGGCATGAAGCAGTCGGGGTGGGGGCGCGAGCACGGGCTGGAAGGCCTGCGGCTGTACCTGGAGCCGAAGTCCGTGATGGTGCGAATCTGAGAACGCGCCGCCGTTCCCGCGTGCCGTGTCGCTGTTGACGGAGCGTTGGAAGGCCCCAGTGGCCGTCGCGGCATCCATCGCCTGTGCAGGGACTTTGTTCGCCGCATCGGTGTATGTGGCTTCCGAATGGCGATTGCGCCGGACTCACGATGCCCCCCTGGAAAGCCTTGCGCCAGGCCCCACCGACCTGGCCGCCGGCCGGCACATGGCGGAACTTGTCGGTTGCTGGGCCGGGTGCCACGGCAGGGAGGGTGGCGGCGGCACCGTCACCATCAAAGATTGGGTGCAGATCACTGCGCCCGCACTTGCCCAGGCGTTGCCGGCGTACAGCGATGAGCAGCTCGTGCGGTTGATCCGCTATGGCGTCAAACGCGATGGGACGAGCGCCATCGGCATGAGCTCCTACACGTTTTGGACATTGGGCGGCGAAGACTTGCGCAACATCGTCGCCTTCGTGCGCGCACAACCTGCGGCGCCCGTCATGCAGCGCCGGCTCGATCTGCCGTTCCGCGCGCGCCTCGCGCTTGCCCGGGGGAAATGGAAGGTGTCCGCGGATGAAGTGGATCGGAGGATCCCGCGTTGGGGAGACCTGCCACGGCGCTCGATATTCGAGCGGGGCAGGTACCTCGCGAGCGTGGTCTGTGCCGAGTGTCACGGCACCGACTTTCGCGGTAATCTCGTACAGGGGGGGCCGTCGCTCGCGGTGGTGGCGGCCTACGGACCCGCCGAGTTCCAGAGATTGCTGCGAACCGGACTAGCCATCGGCGGGCGCGCCATCCCGGACATGAGCTGGATGGCGCAGGTGCATTTCGACGAAGGCGAAATCTCCGACCTGTACGGCTTCCTGCGCGAGTATCACCACCGCTGACGCCGTCACACCCTCACAGTGCCGCCCACGGGCGCGGCGCGCAGGGCTTCGATGCGCTCTTCGAGCGGCGGATGGCTCATGAACAACCGGCGCAGGCCGCCGGGAGCGCTGCCGCTGCGGATGCCGAAGGCGGCGAGCCCTTCGGGAAGCCCTTCACCCTGCTGGGCGCGCTGCAGCGCCTGCAACGCGCCGATCATCGCGCCGCGGCCGGCGAGCTCGGCGCCGCCCGCGTCGGCGCGGAATTCACGACGACGCGAGTAGGCCATGACCAGCATGCTCGCCAGCACACCCAGCACGAGCTCGGCCACGATCACGCTTGCGAAGTAGGCCATGCCGCGGCCGTCCTCGCTGCGGAACACCAGGCGGTCGAGCGTGCTGCCGATGATGCGCGCGAGGAAGATGACGAAGGTGTTGACCACGCCTTGCAGCAGGGTCAGCGTGACCATGTCACCGTTGGCCACGTGCGACACCTCGTGGCCGAGCACCGCTTCCACCTCGCGGCGCTGCATGCGCCGCAACAGGCCGGTGCTGACGGCTACCAGCGCGTTGTCGCGGTTGGCGCCGGTGGCGAAGGCGTTCGGTTCATCGGACTCGAAGACGCCGACTTCCGGCATGCCGATGCCTGCGCGCTGCGCTTGGGCGCGGACGGTGTCGACGAGCCATGACTCGGTGGCATCCGCCGGTTTCTCGATGAGGCGCACGCCCATCGCGCGCTTGGCCATCCATTTCGACAGCAGCAGGGAGATGATCGCACCGCCGAATCCGAACACGGCGGCGAAGGCCAGCAGGCCCGCCAGGCCTCCTGTCGGGGCCAGCAGCCGGTCCAGCCCGAACAGCTGCACGATGCCGGTCAGCATGAGCATCACGGCCAGGTTGGTCGCCAGGAACCACAGGATGCGCTTCATCGACATTCACCTCCGATTGGTACTTGGCGGGAATCATGGGGCCGGAGGTGCACAGGGAAAAGCAGAAAAAAATTCAATCATCATCAGTTTAATGCTGATGATGCGAAAGGCCTTTCGGCTGTTGGGCGGCGTCCCGGTAGCGGCGATCGCCTTGCCGAGGCGGCTTTGGGGCGGCCTCAGCGTAATGGCCGCGTAGCGGCCGGGAGATTCAGGTCAGCCCGGCTTCACCAGGGCTTGTTGATGTCGTTGCCGGGAGCGGCCGAGGGGCCGGCCGTGGGTGAACCGGCGACGTTCGCCGGCTGATCTCCCGACAGCACCTGCCGCAGCCAGAAGAAGGGCAGCCCGAGCACGAAGCTCAAGCCGCCGGCGCTGCCGAGGACGCGCCCGAGGATGCCCAGCGCCTCGCGCGCCGACACGGCTATGGTGGTCTGCACGGAGGAGCCTTCGGCGGATTGCAGCAGCAGCTCATTGCCGGCGCGGTGCACCGCGCCGATGCGGATGTCCATGTTGGCAAGCGGGGATTGCACCTTCATGGTCAGCTCTTCTTCAGCGTGCCCAGTTCCTGCGCCCGCGCCACGCGCTTCTCGTGCAGGCTGGGCATGTCGTCCACGCTCATTCCCGCGGGCGGGGTGAACTGGCCGCGGCCGTACAGGTCGCGGAATACTTCCTTCACCGGGCCCATCTTGTCGGCCAGTGTGCGTGGCGGCTTGCCGGTGGGGAATTGGTTGGCCGGATAGATGGGCTTGTCGTAGATCTGGCGGAAGCCTTCGGTGCGCAAGTCCACCCAGGTATTGTGATTGCAGCGCGAACGGTGCTCGCGCAAGGATTCGATGTCGATGGTGGCGGCCAGCACCTGCTCCTGCGGGTAGGGCGCATGCCGCATCACCATGCCGGTGTAGTCGATGGCGAAGGAATTGCCGGAGCAGAAGGCGCTGGGATAGTAGGCATAGTCCACCGTGCCCCAGTTGGAGCCCAGCACGTAGGCCATGTTGTCGTGCGCGCGCGTGCGGCGCGTGAACATCCAGAAGTCCCAGGGCGGGGATACACCCTCGATCTCCTGCAGCGCCACCGGATGGCAGATGACCTCGCAGCCGTTGTAGCCCAGGGCACGCGACACCTCCGGTGTGCAGCCATCATGGCAGGTCATGGTGCCCAGCTTGCCGATGGGCGTATCGATGACCGGGAACAGGGTCTTGATGTCGCCGCCGAACACCTGCTTGTACTCGTCGAACAGGTCGTGCGGGCTCGTGCCGAGGCCAATGGAGGCGGGGATGTGCCACTTGTGATAGCGCAGCGCGAGCTCGCCATCGGGGCCGATGATGAAGGCCGTGTTGAACCAGCGGTCGGGGAATTGCGGCACCTTTTCCACCACGCCGCCGCCGCAGATATAGATCCTATATTCTCTTGCCTTGTCGGCGAGCGTCTTGAATTCCGGGCCGTCGAAGGTGATGGCCTTCTTCATGAAGGAATCGATGCCATGCTCGCCCTTGCCGGGCGTGGTCACGCCTTGCAGGAAGTATTCGGGGAACACCACCAGCTTCGCCGGCAGCTCCCACGCATATCCCACGCCGAAGTCGATCATCTGCAGCGCGCGGGTCAGGTTCTTCTGGATGCCGGCACGGTCCTCGGCCACGTGCACGTGCGGCTGCATGACCAGGGCGGTGTACTTGTCGATCTTCTTGCTCATATGGTCTCCAGGCGATGTCGCCTCTTCTCAGAATTGCGCGCGCTTGATGCCGAAGTCATCCAGCATGACGCGCGCGGTGATGGTGCCCATGGCCGAGATGCCGCCGCCCGGGTGGCAGTGCGGTCCGGTCATGTACAAATGCTTGATGGGCGAGCGGTAATGCGCGTAGCCCGGAAAGGGACGAAAGTAGCCGAGCTGCGCCGCGATGCGCTCACCGCCATTGGTGGTGCCGTCGACGAAACTGGGGTTGGCGGCTTCCAGGGTCTCGCGTGTCTCCACGTACATCCCGAGGATGGTGGAGTCGTCGACGTTCGGCGCGTACTGCTGCAATTTCTTCAGCAGCGTGTTGCGCGCGTAATCCTCCCCGATGTCGGTCCAGCTGCGGCCGTCGGCCAGCCAGTTGGAGACGAAGGTATCGAGGATCAACGTGTGCTTGCCGGGCGGCGCGCGGGTCGGGTCCATCAGCGTCCAGCAGGCGCACCACAGGAAAGGATCCGTGGGCGGCACGCCCATGGCGATCTCGGCGTAGAACTTCAGCATCTGCTCCGTCGAATCGACGATGCGATGGAACAGGCAGGCGCTCATGTCCGCGCCGTTGTTGAAGGCCGGTGCTTCCGACAGCGCCAGGTGCAGGCGGCAGATGCTGATCTTGCCGAAGGAGAATCGTTGCACCATGCGTGTGAAGTCGGGCTGCAGGTGTTCGGTGCCCACGAACTTCAGGAAGGTCTGCTTGGGCTCCAGTGCGGAGACCACCGCACGCCTGGCCTTGATCACACGCCCGTCGGCGAGTTGCAGGCCCGCGGCGCGGCCGCCGTCGAGCAGGATCTTGTCGATGGCGGTGCCGGTGAGCACCTGGCCGCCATGTGCCTCCACATACCGCACCATGGCATTGGGCAAGCCCTGGCTGCCGCCTTCTGGAATGGCCTGGCCGTAGACGTGAATGGCGGGAATCATGATGTAGAAGGATTGACCCGCGCCTTCCTGCTCGGGCAGCACCTGAGGCGCCAGCGCCCAGTTGAGCATCACGGCTTTGACGAAATTATTCTCGAAGTTCATCTCAACCCAGGCGCGGGCCGAGAGCGAGAACTCCTGCAGGCGGCGCAGGCCTTGATGCGTGGTCTCCAGCGCGCGCGCCAATGTCGAGGGCGGGGAGGGCGGGGAGAAGAAGGCCTTCAAAAACCCATCCTTCACCAGCGCGAAGTCATCGTGGATCTGCCGGTAGCGCGCGGCGTCCGCGCGCGAATAGCGGGCGATGGTCTCGCAGGTCTTGTCGATGGATTTGTAGATGATGATGCCGGGACCGCCGGCCTTGTCCGGATGGCCGGTGATGTGATCCTGAGCCCATAGGTACTTCAGTCCATATTGCTCGAGCTCGGGGCGGATCGCCTGGAAGTCGGGATTGCAATGGATCCACACATGCGAGGAGCCGAACAGGTCGTGTTTGAAGCCGGGCAGGGTGACTTCACGGGTGATGGCGCCGCCGCCCACCCACGGATTGCGCTCGACCACGCACACGCTCAACCCCTCGCGCGCCAGGGTGGTGGCGCAGGCCAGGCCATTGACCCCGCCGCCGGCGATGGCCACATCCACGACATGCTCTGAACTCATGGCGGCATGATGGCCATTCGACCGCGATTAGCCAACCGCAGCGGGCGGGATTTGGACCTGATCATTCTTCATGCGGCCGATCAATCCTGCTCATGGCCCGGTGCGGCGGGCATCAGCGGCGCACATCCAGGCGCCCGCCGTCGCGCAGATGGGCGACATCCGCGGCGCTCAGGGTATTGAAATCGCCGGGCAGCGTGTGCTTGAGCGCGGTGGCAGCTGCGGCGAAATCCACGCAGGGCTTGAGATCCCAGCCGCTGCACAGGCCATGCAGGATGCCGGCCGCGAACGCATCCCCGCCGCCGATGCGTTCGATGATGGGGTTCAGTTCGTGCACGGTGCTGGCGGCATTGCCGTGGCGCGAGCTCAAGAAGGCGCACAGGCCGTGATGATCGGCGCTGTGCACCTGCCGGTGCGTTGCCGTCACGTAGTCGAGCGCGGGGCAGGCCTCGAAGGCCCGGGCCGCCGCGCGCATCTGCGCCTCCTGCGGCGCGAGGCCCGCATAATTCCCGCCGAACAGGACTGCAATGTCGGTGCAGTTGCCGAACAGGAGTTGGGCGGAGCGTGCAAACGTGCCGATGATGGCAGGCGCTTCGGATTCGCGGCCCGCCCATAGCGAGGGGCGGATGTTGCAGTCGAAGGAAATCCGCACGTTCGATGCGCGCGCCGCGGTCACCGCCCGTTGCAATGCGTCCGCCGCACGCTGGCCCAGGGCGGGGGTGATGCCGCTGATGTGCAGCCAATCCGCGCCCGCCAGCAGGGAATTCCAGTCGTAGGCCGCCGGGTCCGCGGCAGCGAAGGCTGAACCGGCGCGATCGTACAGGACCTGCGCAGGGCGCAACTGTGCCGGCGCCGTGTAGAAATACAGCCCCATGCGGCCGGGCTGCAGGGCGATGCCCGAGACATCCGCGCCATGACGACGCAATTCGCCCAGGCAGACCCTGCCGATGTCGTTGTCGGGCAGCGTGCTGACGAGCCGCGCACGATGACCGAAGTAGGCCAGGGAGATGCCGGTGTTGGCTTCGGCGCCGCCGAACTGCGCATCCAGCCGTCCCGAGCGCAGCAGCGGTTCGAGCCCCGGCGCCGCCAGCCGCAGCAGGATCTCCCCGAAACAGACGATGGTGCTCATGGGCGGATTTTAGGCTATTCGCTCACCGCGCGCGCTGCAAGCATGCCTCGGATCACCGCAGCTAATGCCTCGCATAAGCAATCTTGCGGATGCGCGCCGGGCTTTCCCCCTCGCGCCGATGCGTTAGTATCGGCGCAGCGCCCACGGGCGCAATTGACGACAAGGGGATGCGATGAGTCAAATTGCGCCGAACGATGTGCTGGCCATGGGCGCCATCGTCTTGAGCATGGTGTGGATGGGCTTTTTCACCGATGCCTCGCGCTACGGCAAGATGATCCCCGGCGTGGTGGTGGTGCTGTCGCTGGGCACGCTGCTGTCGAACCTGCGCATCACACCGTTTTCCTCCTCGGTTGCGGATTTCATCGGGCAGTACGTGGTGTCGGCGGCGATTCCGCTGCTGATGATCAAGGCCGACCTGAAGCGCATCTTCATCGAGAGCGGCCGCGTGATGCTGGCTTTCGCGGCCGCCTGCGTGGGCATCGTGATCGGCGTGCTCGTCGGTTATTTCCTGCTGCAGCCCTGGCATGTCACGCCGCAGGTGGCCGGCGTGTATGCCGGCGGATTCATCGGCGGCACCATCAGCCTGGTGGCGGTGGCCAATGCGGTGGGCATGAGCGCCACCGACCTGTCGGTGGCCACCGGCGCCAGCATGATTCCCAGCGTGCTCGGGCTGATGACGCTGGTCTCGCTCCCCGGCCTTGCCATCATCAAGCGCCTGTTTCCGCGGCAATCGGGACCCGAAGGCGCGGGCGATGCCGACGCGGTGGCGGCGTTGACGGCCGTGCCTGAATTTCGCCTGACGCACATCAGCGGTGCGCTGGCCTTGAGCTTCTGCGTGTGCGCCGGTGCACGCCTGATCGCCGATGCGGTGGGCGCCTGGATCGGACACGACCAGGGCCAGTACCGCATCCTGTACGTCACGGTGCTCACCGTGGTGGTGGCGAACATCTTCCCGAAGCAGTTGCAGCGGCTGCGCGGCGAATTCGAACTGGGCATGATCTTCATGTACCTGTTCTTCGCCATGATCGGGCTGGGCACGGACATCACCACCTTTTTGGATCATGCGGTGAGCCTGTTCTTCTACGTGATCATGCTGCTCGCCATCGGCATCGCCGTGACCATGCTTCTGTGCCGCTTCCTGCGCTTGAACCTGGCCGAATCCATCACCGGGTGTGGGGCGGCCATCGTCGGGCCGGTGGCCACGGTGGCGGTGGTGGCAGGCAAGGGCTGGCATTCCATGGTCACGCCGGCGGTCATGACCGGCATCCTGTGCCATGTGGTGGGAAACTTCGTCGGCATCGCCGTGGCCTCGATGTTGCGCTGAGAGGCCCGCGTCTTTGCGCGGTACCGGTCAGGTCAACAGCACGCAGCGGAAGTCGTTCACGTTGGTGCGCGTGGGGCCGGTGACGATCAGTTCGTCGAGGGCCGCAAAGAATCCATACGAATCGTTGTTCGCAAGGTATGCGCCGGCATCGGCGCCGCAGGCCGTGGCGCGCGCGAGGGTGTCGGGGCCGAACATCGCGCCCGCATTGTCCTCGGTGCCGTCGATGCCATCGGTGTCGCAGGCCAGGGCGAACACACCGGGCACGTCGTTCAGTTCCCGATACAGCGCCAGCAGGAATTCCGCACAACGCCCGCCGCGGCCCGCGCCGCGCACGGTGACCGTGCATTCACCACCCGACAGCAGCGCGAGCGGAGCACCGCCGGCGGCCCGTTCCCGCCGCAGTTGCCGGACCCGGCGCGCCTGTGCCTGCGCGGCCTCGACGGCCTCGCCGGTGATCGCATCACCCAGGTCGATGACGGTGACGCCTGCCTTCTGCAACAGCGCTGCCGCCGCATCCAGGCTCAAGCGCGCGCTGGCGATGATGCGGGCCTGGGTGCGCGCGAAGCGGGGATCTCCCGGCTTGGGGGTGTCCTCGATTTCACCGTTCAGACCCGCCGCGAGGTGCGCCGCGATGCTGGCCGGTGGATCGATGCGCCGGCGGCGCAGGATGTCGAGCGCGTCCGCATAAGTGCTGGCATCGGGACTGCAAGGTCCCGAGGCGATGGCGCTCAGGTCATCTCCCGGCACATCGGAGATGACCAGCGCTTCGATGCCCGCACGACAGGCTGCGGCCAGGCGTCCGCCCTGGGTGAGCGAGAGATGCTTGCGCAACACGTTCATCTCGTCGATGGGCACGCCGCCTCGCAGCAGCAAGCCTGTGAGCTGACGGTAATCGTCCAGGCTGACACCTGCCACCGGCAGGCTCAGCAGGCTGGAACCGCCGCCGGACAGCAGCACCAGCAGACGGTCGGCGGTGGTGAGACTGCGCGCGATGCCCAGAATCTGCTCCGCCGCGTCCAGCGCCGCCTGGTCGGGGAGCGGATGTCCCGCCTGCAGGACCTCGATGCGGCGCGTGGCGCAGTCATGGCCGTGGCGCGTCACCACGGTGCCTCGAAGATCGGATGAAGGGTCCCAGGCATCTTCCACCGCCGCCGCCATCGCTGCGGCGGCCTTGCCCGCGCCCAGCACCCACGCGGGACCGCGATGGGGCGGGGCGATGTGCGCCGGCACGATGCGCGCCGGGTCCGCGGCGTCGACGGCGGCAGCAAAGGCGCTTTTCAGGAGGGCGCGATGATCCATGTCGGGCGAAGTCCAGCCCGGCGACAGACCGGACGTCGGCGACTAGAATAGCGCGATATGAGCGACACCCGAACTCCCGCCATCGCAGATGTGTATGCGGGCGACACCGCGGCGGCCAAGCGCGAAGCGCCGGGAGCCGTTTTTGCCTACGACATCCGCGCGGACGTCGAGCCGGATGTGCTCACGCGCGTGGCTGGCATCTGCAACCTCGCGAACGTCAGCCCGGTGCGCGTCAATTACGAGCGCAGGGCCGCCGAAGTGCACGTGAGGATCGAATTGGATGGCATCAGCGCCGCAACGGCGGATTCCATCCGGCGCAAGCTGTTGCAGCTCACCTGCGTCAATGCGGTCGTGCTGGTGAACCCGGAGGCGTGAGATCGACTGCGGGAAAGGGCCACGGGAGAGCGATCGATGGCGAGAATGGCTGGCAAGATCAGCTTGATTTCAGGTGCCGCGCGCGGGATCGGTGAGGCGATTGCGCGGGCTTTCCTCGCTGAAGGTGCGCACGTCTATCTGACCGACATCGACGAGCCGAAGGGCGAGTCGCTGGCGCGGGAGCTTGGGGCTCGAGCCGTATTCCGCCGCCTGGATGTGCGCGAGGAATCGGATTGGGAGCACGTTTGCGCGGAAGTCCTGCAGGCGCACGGCCGGCTCGACGTGCTCGTCAACAACGCCGGGATCACCGGCTTCGAGGCGGGGCTGCTGGCGCACGACCCCGAACATGCAAGCCTCGAGGACTGGCGCGCCGTGCACCGCACGAACCTGGATGGCGTGTTCCTCGGCTGCAAACACGGCATCCGGGCGATGCGCGCGGCGGGCGCGGGATCCATCATCAATATTTCGTCGCGCTCCGGCCTCGTCGGCATGCCGGGAGCCTCGGCCTATGCATCCTCGAAAGCCGCCATCCGCAATCACACGAAAAGCGTGGCGCTGTGGTGCGCGCAGCAGGGCCTCAAGATCCGCTGCAATTCGATCCACCCCGCTGCCATTCTCACGCCGATGTGGGAGCCCATGCTCGGCAGTGGTCCCGATCGTGAGGCGCGCATGGCCGAGCTCGTCAAGGATACGCCGCTGCGTCGCTTCGGAGCGCCGGAGGAAGTGGCGGCGATCGCGGTACTGCTGGCCAGTGACGAGGCGCCGTACGTCACAGGCACGGAATTGAACATCGACGGTGGATTACTGGCTGGGTCCGCGGCTACGCCCTGATCGCGGTTCGCGGACGCCGCTTATCGTGTTTGCCGCAGGAAAACGATTTTCCCTCCGAGCGCGGTCAGGTCGACCTTGATGTCGTGAATCTCGTCGGCGCGCACCTCGAATGGGTTGCGATCCAACACCACGAGATCGGCGAGCTTTCCGGCCGCCAGCGTCCCGCGCTTGGCTTCGTCGTGCATGAAATAGGCCCCTGCGCTGGTGTAGGCGGCGATGGCCTGTGTCAGGTTGACCCGCTCATGCGGAATCAGCGTGATCGCCTCGTTACCCTGGGGGTCGCGGCCGCCCGGATAGCGATGCGTGATGGCCACCTCGAGGCCTTCCATGGGCGAGACGCCGGTGACGGGCCAATCCGAGCCCCAGACCAGCAGGGCGCCGGCATCCAGCAGCGAGCGGCTGGGGAAGAGGTGCTGCATGCGCTCGGGGCCGAAGTGACGGGGCGCGTCCACCGTTTGCCAGGTATCGCCCAGGCTCCAGCGCGGCGTCATGTTGGCGATCACGCCCAGAGCCCGGAAGCGCGGGATGTCAGCCGGGTCTACCACCCACAGGTGCGCGATGGTGTGGCGATGATCCGTGCGCCCGTTGTGGCGCAGCGCCGCTTCGTAGGCATCGAGCGCGGCGCGCACGGCCCAGTCGCCCTGCGCATGCATGTGCACCTGGAATCCGGCGGCATCGAGGCGCGTGGTCAGGGCGGCCAAGCGGCCGGGCTCCACGAACAACCGGCCGCGGCCGAAGCGCGCGTCATCGCTGTAGGGCTGCAGCAGCGCAAGGCCATGGCCCGCGATGGCGCCATCGACGAAGATCTTCACGCAAGTCGCGCTCAACAGCCGGCCGGCGAGATGCTGGCGCTGCGACTGGAATCGCGCGATCTGCGCATCGTCGTTGCGGGCAGGGTCGTGCGGCAGGCATAGGTTCACCCGCATGTCCAAGGTGCCGGCATCGTCCATGCGTTTGAACGCGGCGGCGATCGGATCGGTGGCCATGGCGTCTTCGAGCGCGGTGAAGCCGGCTTCGCGCATGCGTTGCAGCGCGACGCTGAGTTGACGCACGGTCTGCGCAGCGGTGGGCGGGGGGATCTTCCGTTGCACCAGGTCCATCGCCGTATCCTCGTGCAGCATGCCGGTGGCGTGGCCGGAGGCGTCGCGTTCGATACGGCCGTTCGGCGGATCGGGCGTTTGGTCGGTGATGCCTGCAAGCGTCAGTGCCCTGGAATTCACCCACGCGCTGTGCCCGGAATTGTCGGTGATGAAGGCCGGGCGCCCGGGCACGAGTTCGTCCAGCATCGCGCGGGTGGGCATGCCCGAGGGGAGGAAGGCGACCTTGTCCCAGCCGTCCCCGACGATCCAGGCGCTGCGCGGATGGCCGGCGGCAAAACGCCGGACGGCGTCGGCGATTTCCGTGCGACTGTTCAGTCCGGCAAGATTCAACGACACGGCCGGATCGAGCACCATGCCCGGGTGCACGTGCGAGTCCTGGAACCCCGGCATCAGCGTGCGCTGATGCAGATCGATCACTCGCGTGCGCGGCCCGATCAAGCGGCGCGCGCCGGCCGTGGGGCCGACATAGCTGATGCGCGCGCCGTTGACCGCCAGTGCCTCCGCCCAGCTGCGTGCCGCATCGCCGGTATAGACGGCGCCATCGAGGAACACGAGGTCGGCGGGCGGTGCCGCGGGTGCCGGCGCGATCCACGCCAGCGCCAGCCATGCCAGCCAGCCGCCGGCGCCCCGCCGGATAGTGCCGGTCACGCGTTCATCCGCGGATGCGAAACAGCCAGACGATGCACAGCAGGAAACCTCCCGCGGCCGCGCTGACGTGCGTCAGCAGCGTTGCGTTCATCCTGGCGCGCGAGCCCCGGCCCACCATCGGCGCCAACAAGCCCGAGAACAGGGCGAAGGCCAGGAGCGCGGCGGCCACTTTCAATGTGGCGACGGCGGGAGTCGCGGCGCCATCCGGTGCGCCGCGGATCATCATGGCAATGGTTTCCAGCGCTCCCGCGCCCATCAGGAAGTGGAAGCCGATCACGGCGGGCGTGCTGCGCCGGCGTCGCAGGTAGTCGAGTCCGAGAATGATGCCGAGGATGACCGCGCCACTCAGCAGCAGGATGGGGGGAAGGGCGTGCATGTTCCTGTAGCGCTTCCGTCCCGGTAAGAGCTCAGTTGCCCGATCCCGCGCAAAAGCCGGCGCCGCAGGCGCTGTTGCCGCAGGCCGGCGCCTCGCTGCCGGTGACGGGACAGGTCATCGTATTGCTGGAGGAACCCATGCTGATGAAGCCCGCCGACATCAATTTGGACACCGGCGCATTCTTGTCGGTGCGGCCCGGTGCAATACCGGCCCGCTCGCACAGTTCACCCCAGGTGTGCATGAGTTCGGCCATCTTGTGGCTGACTTCGACGGTGCGGCCATTGGCCTCGCAGCGGTATTCGTAGGTGGGCATGGCTGTTGCTCTAAAGATGGATTGGAACCAAGCCTGGATTTTATCCGAAACCGGCGCACCGATTGAATGGGCGCGGCCGTCAGGCTTATGTCCGGGATCACACGCAAAGGCGGAAGCGGGCGGGGCGCGCCAGCCCCCACCCGCTCCACGGTCCGCTACACCGCGATGTTGAGTACTTGCACCGTGGTGTATTCCTTCAGGCCGTCCACGTTGAACTCGACGCCGATCCCCGAACACTTCACCCCGCCGAACGGCGCCATGGGGTGCAGGCCGCCGTGCTGGTTGACCCAGGCCGTGCCGCATTCCAGGCGCGAGGCGATCTCCGCGGCCTTGGCCGCATCATCGCCCCACACGGAACCGCCCAGGCCCACGTTGAGCGAATTGGCGCGCGCGATGGCCTCATCCACCGTCTCGTACTTGATCACGGGAACGACCGTGCCGAACTGCTCTTCCTTCACGATGAGCATGTCGTCGGTGACATCGGCGATCAGCGTCAGCGGATAGAAGAAGCCGGGGCCCTTGGGACGCACGCCGCCGATGACGATGCGCGCGCCGCGGGCGCGGGCTTCATCCACGTAGGAAGCGACCTTGTCCAGCTGCATCTTGTTGTTCAACGGCCCGATCAGGTTTTTCGGATCCAGCCCATTGCCCACCGGGATCTTCGACATGTAGTCGGCGAACTTGCTCACCACTTCCTCGTACTGCGAGGAGTGCACGTACAGGCGTTTGAGCGCCGCGCAGGTCTGGCCAGCGTTGATGAAGCAGCCCCAGAACAGCTTCTCGAGCAGCGGTTCGATCTTGGTGCCCGGCAGGATGATGCCGGCGTCATTGCCGCCGAGCTCGAGCGTGATGCGCTTGAGCGTGGTCGCTGCGCCGCCCATGACTTTCTTGCCGGTGTTGATCGAGCCCGTGAACACGATCTTGTCGATGCCGGGGTGCGAGGACATGCGGTTGCCCACATCGGCATCCCCCGTGACCACGTTGACCACACCGGGTGGCAGCACGCTGTTCATCAGTTCCACCACGCGCAGGGTGGAGAGCGGGGTGTACGGTGAGGGCTTGATCACCACGGTGCAGCCGATGCGCAGCGCCGGCATGATGTGCCAGATGGCGATCATCAGCGGCCAGTTCCACGGCGTGATGGAGCCGACTACGCCCACGGGCTTGCGCCGCAGCAGGATCTTGCCCTGCTTGTCGTCCTGGATGGTCTCCTCGGGCAGGTTGAGGCCGGCGGTGACGCGGGTCCACGCCACCGCGCCGCCCACTTCGAGATTCGCACCCGGTCCGCTTTGAGTCTTGCCCTGCTCGCGGGTCACGAGCTCGGCGAGTTCGGGATGGTGCTTTTCGATGATGTCGGCGATTTCCATGAGCTTGGCCGAGCGCGCCTCGGAGGACAGCGCGGACCAGGCGGGGAAGGCCTTGCGCGCGGCCGCCACGGCCTGGTCGAGCAATTCCACCGTGCCCTGCGGGGCCTCGGCGACCACGGACTCGTCCACCGGGTTCAGGACCTTGAAGGTTTGCGGCGTTTCCACACGCTTGCCGCCGATGATCAATGCATAGTTAGCCATAGCGTCACCTTGTCGTTTGCGATTGTCGAAAATGGAAATGAATTCGTCAGGCGGCCGATGCGGCGCCGGCCTTCGCGGCCGCCGCTTCGCGCGCTTCCTCGGCCAGCACCTTGTCCACCAGCAGCCGGAAATGCCCCAGGGCCGTATCCATGCGCAGCCCCAGCATCTTGAAGTCGGGGTCGAGGTCGAGCATGCGCTGCTGCGCGGTGATCATGTCGAGGTCTTCCTTGAAGCCCGCCAGCACGGCATCGCGCAGGCCCTCGGTCACCTTCGGGTCATCCAGCGCGAAATTGTGCGATTGCTGGAAGAAGTAATGCGAGGTCGAAGTCGTCTCCGGCGTGATGGCCTGGCAGCCGAAGAATTCCGCGGCATCGACGCGCTTGCCCTCCGGCGCGCCGGTATTCATCGGTGCGCTGCCCGAATCCATCAGCAGCACACCTGGTAGCACGAAGTCGTAGATGTTCCAGCGATCGACATTGCCGGGCCAGGTCTTGAGCTTCTTCAGGAACGGCGCGGGCTCGTCATCCAGCAGCCAGCGCTCCACGCGGATGCCGCGCGGCGTGCGGTTGACCTTGGGCCGGATCTGCGCGTACTTGGCCGAGCCGCCCAGGGTTTTCTCGTGCACGTAGGCCAGGTGCGAAAAATCCAGCAGGTTGTCCGCGATCAGCAGGTAATTCGCCTGGTAATGCATGTAGCCCGGCGTGCCGCGCCACTGGGGGCTGTCCAGGTAATGAGTGTCGGGAATCAGCGCGGCATCCGCGCGCGCAGGGTCTCCCATCCATACCCAGATCCAGCGGTGCCGCTCCACCACCGGGAACGAGCGCACGCGCGCCGCCGGCGGGATGAAGTCCTGGGACGGGATCTCGATGCACTTGCCGGCGGCATCGAACAGCATGCCGTGATACATGCAGCGCACACCGGTGTTCTCGCGGCGGCCGAGGGAGAGCGGTGCGCCACGGTGGCAGCAGCGGTCCTCGAAGGCCACCAATTTGCCGTTGTCATCGCGCCAGAACAGCAGCGGCATCCCGGTGATGATGCGCCCGAGCAGCGTGTCCTCACCGATCTCATGCGACCACGCGGCCACGTACCAGCAGTTCTTGATGAATGCGGATGATGCACTCATTGCCAACCCCCTTTCCGCAGTCTGCTTCTTCAATCGCGCAGCGCGTTGCTGATGGCCTGCGTCATCCGCACCGCATCTGCGATCGTGTCCTTTCCCAGCTTGTGCTCGAGGCGTCGGTAGATCGCCTCGGACAGCGGCGCCATGTGCTCGAACAGGTCCCGCCCGGCCGGCGTCAATTCCACCAGCAGGCGGCGCGAATCGGCGGTGCAGGGCTGCGCCGCCAACAGCCCGCGCTTCTGCAGCGAGCGCAGGATGCGCGAGAAACTGGCCGGATGCACGCAACTGCGCTGCGCGGCCGTGCCGGCGTCGATGGCGCCGCCCTCGGCCAGCGCGCGGATCACGCGCCATTGTTGCTCGCTCAGGTCGTTTTCCAGCAGCTGTGGCCGGAAATGCGTCATCACGGCTTCGCGGGCTTTCAGCAGATTGATCGCCAGGGAATGCTCCAGCGGACGCAGAGCGCGGCCAAGCGGGCCGGGTGCTTCCAGGCGGCGGACGTTGCTGCGCATGAGCATTAGCTTAACATGTTAAGGGAATCCGGGAATGGCAGCAGCACATGCCGCGCCGGCATTTCCGCAAGGCCGGTCTGATCCGGCATTCTTGGCCTCTTATCGTCACGGCTGGCGCCTTCCGGCGCAAGCCTTTGAATGGGGATGAGAATCATGATGAAGATGTCTGGGCCAGCCGCGGCCGTGGCCGCGCTTTTGTCTGCTGCCGCCGCCGTGGCTGCCGATGCCACCGATATGGGCTCGTTGCAGGAAATCGTCGTCACCGGCACTCGCCTGAAAGGGCGGACGGTGCTCGATTCCCCTGTGCCCGTGGATGTGCTCAGCGCCGAGGACATTGCGGGTGCCGGTGCCTTGTCCGGCGAACTGGGCCAGGCCCTGCAATCGCTGTCGCCGTCCTTCAACTTTTCCCGCCAGTCCAATTCCGGCGGCGCCGACCCCGTGCGCGCCGCGCAACTGCGTGGCATGAGCCCCGACCAGTTGCTGGTGCTGGTCAATGGCAAGCGCCGGCACACCTCGGCCCTGGTGAACCTGGAGGCGAAGACCGGCAAGGGCCCGACGCCCGTGGATTTCAACTCGATTCCGCTGAACGCCATCAAGCGCATCGAGGTGCTGCGTGATGGCGCGGGCGCACAATACGGCTCGGATGCGCGCCCAGGGATCAGGACCTGCGCGATGGCGGCACCACCGTGGCGCAGCTGAAGAACGGTTTCAAGCTCGGGGCGGGCGGATTCTTCAATGTCGGCGCCGAGTATCGCCACCACAGCAAGACGGTGCGTTCGGGCTTCGACACCATCATCTTCCAGGCCGACCCGACACCGGCCGATCTCGCCACGGAGGGGAAGGTCAACTACGCCGCCGGTGATGGCAGTGCCTTGGACGTGGACGCCTGGTTCAATTCGCGCCTGCCGCTGTCCAACGGGGCGGAAGCGTACGCCTTTGGTACCTACGATCACCGCAACTCCATCGGCGCCACGTTCTTCCGCTACCCGGACAGCAGTTCCAACATCATCTCGGTGTATCCGAACGGGTTTCGTCCCGAATCGGTGGGCACGAACAAGGACTTGTCGTTGACCGCGGGGAGGGCGTGCAGGGCTTTTACGCGGCAGTACGCGTAAAACCGGATCATTTTTGTCCATCCGACGCGATACAATGCCCCGGGGAAGGTGCCTGGGTTTGTGTCAGGTCCATTGATAATCACAAGGGGATAGCGCATGCGCTCGACGACATTCACCACCTGTTTGCTCGGCCTGTTGACGGCCGGTGCGGTTGCGCCGGCTTTCGCGCAGGAGGCGGCGGACTCCGCCACGCTGGAAGAGGTCGTGGTCACTGCCCAGAAGCGCGAGGAGAGCCTGCAGCGCGTGCCGGTGTCGGTGACTGCTCTCACGGCCAGCCAATTGGGATCGATGAAACTCGACAGCCCGTCATCCATTGCCGCGCAGGTGCCGAATCTGCAGGTGAACGGCATCGTCGGCCAGGGCTCGCCGCTGTTCGCGTTGCGCGGCATTTCCATGTTCGACTATTCCTTGAGCCAGGAAGGCCCGGTCGCCAGCTACCTGGACGAGGTCTACAAGGGTAACTTCGTGCTGTTCGGCGTCGAGATGTTCGACCTCGAGCGGGTCGAGGTGTTGCGCGGCCCGCAAGGCACGCTGTATGGCAAGAACACCACCGGCGGCGCCATCAACTTCATCACCAAGAAGCCCGGCTTCGACACCAACGGCTACTTGAAAGTGGGCGTCGGCAACTACCGGCGCAAGGAAGCGGAGGGCGCGCTGCAGTTTGGGCTCATCCCCGACAAGTTCGCCGTGCGCGCCGCCTTCACCACCACCGTCGCGGACGGCTTCATCAAGAACGTGCTCCCCGGCAAGGAGCCCATGGAAGGCGTCGACCAATGGGCCATGCGCGTGAGCATGCTCTACAAGGCCACCGACAACCTCGATTTCACCTTGCGCCTGGCCTACAGCAAGCAAAATCCCACCAACTACGCCATCGTCGCCGGCCGCGTAAATCCAGCCGGCATCGGCTTCGCCGGCTACTATCGCACTTCCGATGGCACCGCCACCGGAACGCCGCTCAAGGATGACGAGGTGGCGCAGAACTACACGCCGCTCCGCCACCAGGAGAACAAGTCCGCCTCGCTCACGGCGAAGTGGAATGTGACCGACAAATACGCGCTCACCTCCATCACCTCCTGGGACCAGGGTGAGTTGTTCAACCCGGAGGGCACCGACGGCTCGCCGCTCGACATCTGGAAGATCCCGTATTTCGGCAAGACCAGGCAGGTCACGCAGGATCTGCGCCTGTCCACCACCGGCGATGATGCCCTGAGCTTCATCCTCGGCGCCTACTATCAGCGCGAAGTGGTGTTCAACACCAATGAGAACAAGATTTTCAATCTCCTCGACCTGACCGGTGACGGCGCGGTCACCTATCAGGATTGCGCGGCCTCATCCTACGATATTCCCAATCCCGTCGATCCCGCGGCTTTCGGTTATGCCAACGGCGCGTTCATCAACCTGGCCTGCAACTACTACAACCAGTTCGACCAGATCAAGAACAGCTGGGCGGTGTATTCGGATGGCAGCTACGCCATCAACGATCAGTTCAAGCTGCGGGCCGGATTGCGCTACAACCATGACAACGCGGCGATGAAGAATGCCATCAACCAGGTGCGCGGCGCGGACGAGGTCCCCATCGCCAGCCTGTTCAACCTGGGCGCGTGCTCGCCCGGGGCGCCTTCCGCGTGCCCGCTGCTGTTCTTGCCGGGATCGCCAGGATATGACGCCGGTGTCAACACCTCGCGCAACCAGTTCACGCATGACACGGATTTCACCGGGCGTCTGGGTTTCGATTGGACGCCCAACGCCAACACGCTCGTCTATGTGAACCTGAGCCGCGGCTACCGCGGCGCGGCCTTCAATGCGCAGTTCCTGTTCTCCCCGGATGACTTCACCACGGTGAAGCCGGAGAAACTGAACGCGGCCGAGATCGGCTTCAAGACCAACTGGCTGGACAATCGCCTGCAATTCAACGGCGCGGTGTTCCACTATCAGTACAAGAACCAGCAGATCATCAATGTCTTCCCCACCGGCCAGCAACCGCTGATCAACCTGGGCAAGTCGAAGATCGATGGTGGCGAACTCGAGCTGGTGACGCGGCCGGTGCGTGCGCTCACGCTGCGCGCAGGCCTAGGCTTCCTCAACACCAAGGTGCAGGAAGGCACGCTGGCCTCTGGCGATATCTCCGGCAACGAATTGCCCAATGCGCCCAAGGTCTCCGGCACGCTGGCCGCGGACTGGGATTTCTGGCGCGTGGACTCGATGGCCCTGTCGCTGCACGTGGATGCCAACTACGCGGCGAAGCAGTACCTGGCGCTGCCGAACGATCCCAACATCGCGCAGGGCGCCTATACGCTGCTCAATTCGCGCCTGACGCTGCATGCGCCGGATGGCAAGTGGGAAGTGGGCTTCTGGGGCAACAACCTCTCCGACAAGTTCTACCTGACCAACGCTGTCAACGTGCAGGGCTTCGGTTTCGATTACCGCCACCGGGGCCTGCCGCGGATGTACGGTGTCGATGCCTCCTTCCGCTTCTAACCTCAGCCATGTCGTCGGTCCCACCGCGGTGCCCTTGCAGCACCGCACGGTGGGAGCGGCGCTGGCGGCCGCCGCCGACCGCTGGCCCGACCGCGTCGGGCTGATCGTCAGCGAACAGGGCATTCGCTGGAGCTTTCGTGAATTCGCCGCCAAGGTGGAGCAGCTGGCCCGCGCCTTCCTCGGCACGGGGCTGCTGCCGGGCGACCGCGTGGGCATCTGGTCGCCCAATTGCGTGGAGTGGGTGCTGGCGCAGTTCGCCACCGCGCAGGCGGGCCTGATCCTCGTCAACATCAATCCTGCCTATCGCACCTCGGAGTTGCGCTTCGCCCTGCGCAAGACCGGCGTGCGCATGCTGCTGCTGGCCGATGCCTTCAAGAGCAGCGATTACCTGGGCATGATGCGCGAGATCGTGCCGGAGCTCGGCCTGCAGCGTGAAGGACTGCTGCTCAGCGAGGAATTCCCCGACCTGCGCCACCTGGTCAATCTCGGTGCCGCGCGCGAGCCGGGATTCATGTCCTTCGAGGCCTTGATGGCCCGCGCCGGCGCGTGCGATGCGCGCGACCTGCAACGAATTTCCGCGGCGCTCTCGCCCAACGACCCCATCAACATCCAGTTCACCAGCGGCACCACCGGCACGCCCAAGGGTGCGACCCTCACGCATTTCAACCTGCTCAACAACGGCTTCTTCGTGGGTGAGGGCATGCGCTTGACCGAGGCCGACAAGGTCTGCATCCCGGTGCCGCTGTATCACTGCTTCGGCATGGTGCTGGGCGTGACCGCGGCCGTGACGCACGGCGCCGCCTGCGTGTTCCCCTGTCCCAGCTTCGATGCGGAGAAGGTGCTGCAATGCGTGCACGATGAGCGTTGCACCGCGCTCCTCGGCGTGCCCACCATGTTCATCGCCGAGCTCGAACATCCGCGCTTCGGCAGCTTCGACCTGTCCTCCTTGCGTACCGGCATCATGGCCGGTGCACCCTGTCCCATCGCGGTCATGCGCAAGGTGGTGGAGCAGATGCACATGCGCGAGATCACCATCTGCTACGGCATGACCGAAACCAGCCCGGTGAGTTTCCAGTCCAACACCGACGACCCGCTGGAGCGGCGCGTGAGCACCGTCGGGCGCATCCACCCGCATGTCGAAGTGAAGGTGATCGATACCGAAGGGCGAACGGTGCCGCGCGGCGTGGGCGGGGAACTGTGCACCCGCGGCTACAGCGTCATGCGCGGCTATTGGGACGAGCCGCAGCGGACCGCCGAGTCCATCGACCGCGAGGGCTGGATGCACACCGGTGACCTGGCCGTGCTGGACGAGGAGGGCTATTGCAACATCGTCGGCCGCGTCAAGGACATGATCATCCGCGGTGGCGAGAACGTGTACCCGCGCGAGATCGAGGAATTCCTGTTCAAGCACCCCGCCATCCTGGATGTGGCGGTGGTCGGCGTTCCCGACCCCCGCTTCGGCGAGGCCGTGTGCGCCGTGGTGCGCCTGCGCGAGGGCATGCAGGCCACGGAGGCCGATGTCCAGGCCTGGTGCCAGGGCCAGATCGCGCACTACAAGGTGCCGCGCTACGTGCGCTTCGTGGATGAGTTCCCGATGACGGTGACCGGCAAGGTGCAGAAATTCCTGATCCGCGATGCCGTTGCGACCGAGTTGGGTCTCAAGTCCGAGGCCACCGCGTGATGTCCGCCGGCAGTTCCCACGTGGATGTGGCCGTGATCGGCGCAGGTCCCGCGGGCATTGCGGTGGCGGTGGGCCTTGCGCGCCTGGGACATTCGGTGGCGGTGATCAGCGCTCGGCCGAGCGCTGCACTCGAGGGCGGTTCGCCGCGGGTGCTGGAGGCCCTGCAATCGGCGGGCCTTACGCATACCCGCGCCAGCATTCGCGTGTGCGCCGATCGCATCGGTGACTGGGGAGGCCGGCGCGAGTACCGCGGGCATGAATACCTGATCGGGCGCACCGCCTTCGATGCTGCGTTGCATCGCGATGCGCAGGCTGCCGGCGTCCGCCTGCTGCATGGGCGGGTGGAGCGATGCGGGGCGCTGGCCGAAGGCTGGTGGGTCACGGCAGGCGAGGTGACCTTGCAGGCGCGGGCGCTGGTCGACGCGCGCGGCCGTCGTTGTCGCGGGCCCGCCGTGCGTGGACCGCGCCTGTTGGCGGTGGTACGCCGCTTCGAGGTGAAGCCTGCGGCACCGGCCTCCGGCATCGCGGCGGGTGAAGCGGCCTGGTATTGGTTTGCCGATGATGGCGCGGGCCGCCTGGATGTGCAGGCCGTGACCATGCCGCAGGGCCTTGCGTCGCGGGCCGACTTGCAGGGGCGCTTGTTCGAACCTGGCGCCATGCCGGTCATGATTGCCGAGCGCCTGGCGCGCGCGCGGGGGGAGGCTCGGGCAGGCACTGTCGAGGATGCCGGCGGTTCCTGGCGCGCCTGCGCAGCCGGCGCCTGGTGCCGCGAACCCGCCGGCGAGCCGGGACGGTTGCTCGTGGGGGATGCGGCGCTGGCTGTGGACCCGCTGTCCGGTCATGGCATCTACGAGGCCTTGGCCGGTGCGCCGGCGAATGTCGCTGCCGTGAATACCTGGCTGCAAGGCGGCGACTGGGGGTTGGTGCGTACCTTCATGCGGGAGCGCGCCCAGGAAATCTGGAGCCGCAAGCTCGCGGCCGCGCACGCGTTCTACCGCGACGCCGGCTACACCTCGGCGTTCTGGACCCGGACGGCGCAGGGCTATGCGGCACTCGCCACCGGCGAGGCGATGTTGCATGATGCGTCGGCGAGCATCCAGCGTCGGCCGGTGCTTGACGGCACACGCATCGAGCTGCGGCGGGTGCTGGTGACGCCGCGCTGGCCGCGCGGTGTCTGGCGCCTCGGTGACATCGATCTGGCCGATCTGATGGACTGTTGGGGGCGGGATGGCCTGCCGCTCGAGTCCGTCGCGCAGCGGCTGGACCGGCCGCACGTGCAGGTGCAACACGCCCTGCAGTGGCTACGCGACCAAGGCGCGCTGCCCGCGGGCGGCACGCTCAATTTCCGGCGTACCGAAACGGTCGGTGCGCAGTTGGCAAGGAGTTCGACGTGATGCAATCTGGCTATGACCGCAAGCGGCTCTTTCAGGCACTGCCGTTGCAAGGCGCGGCGCGCGCAATGTTGGCGGTGTTCGCAGCCTGCGTTGCGCTGCAAGCGCCCGGGATTGCACGGGCGCAGGCACCGGCCGCGGCTGCCGATGTGGGGCTCGCCACCGTGCGCACCTATTGCTCGGGTTGTCACACGGAATCTCCCGCGGCGCACTTCCAGCGCCTGAGCGTGATCCGCAAATCCCCCGAAGGCTGGGTGATGACCATTTTCCGCATGCAGAACGTGCATGGCCTGGCGCTGCCAGACGATGCGCGCGATGCGATCGTCAAGTATCTGTCCGACGTGCAGGGCCTGGCGCCGTCCGAATCCGCGCCGGCGCGCTTCGCGCTGGAGCGCCGGCCGAACTGGCAGGACCTGCAGATGGGTGACGACCTGCCGGTGATGTGCGGCCGTTGCCACACGCTGGCGCGCGTTGCGCTGCAGCGTCGCGATGCGGACGAATGGCTCAAGCACATGCACATGCACGTGGGCCAATTCCCCTCGCTGGAATACCAGGCTTCCTCGCGCGATCGCTATTGGTGGGACACGGCGACCCAGGTGCTGCCGGCCAAGCTCGGCGCGCTGTTCCCGTTGGATACGCCGCAATGGCGCGCCTGGAAGGATCGCCCGCATGCCGATCTGTCGGGTGAATGGGCCGTGCATGGACGCCAGGAGGGCGGCGCCAGCTACGCCGGCACGCTCAGCGTGAAGTCCACGGGCCCGGATGCCTATTCGGCGCAATGGTCGCTGCAGTTCTCCGACGGCACCAGCGCCACCGCCACCTCGGGTGTGCGGGTCTACACCGGCTACGAGTGGCGCGGCAGCTCGCAATGGGGCGATACCGATGTCCGCGAGGTGTATGCGGTGTCGGAGGACGGCCAACGCTTGACCGGTCGTTGGTTCGAAGCGCAGCACGCCGAAATCGGCGGTGAACTGACCGCCGAGCGCATCAACGGTGCGCCCGCGGTGTTGTCGGTGTCGCCGCGTGCGCTGAAGGCCGGCACCACCACCGAGGTGTTGATCAGCGGCCGCGGCATGAAAGGCGCGGTGAGCTTTGGTCCCGGCACGCACGCCAAGGTGCTGTCCGCCAGCGGCACGCTGGTGCGTGCCGCCGTTGGCGTCGATGCTAAGGCACCGGTGGGTGAGCGTGGTGTGACGGTGGGCAAGGCCAAGGGCGCCGGGCTCGCGGTTGTCTACGACCAGGTGGATCGATTACAGGTGCTGCCGGGCTATGCCATCGCCCGCGTGGGTGGCGGCAAGACGCCGGCGGTGCCGGCGCAATTCGAGGCCTACGGCTTTCTCGACCCGCGTCCGGGCAGCAGCGTGAAAGAACCACTGGCACTGGGGCCGTTGACGGCCGAGTGGCGCGTCGCCCCCCGCAACGAGGAGGCGGTGAAGGCCGAGGACGTAAAGTTTGCCGGCACCCTGGACGCGAAGGGCAAGTTCCTGCCGGCCGCGGCCGGACCGAATCCGGACCGCAAGTATGCGAGCAACAATGCCGGGGATCTGTCGATCATCGCCAGCATCGACCAGGGCGGCAAGACCGTGAAGGCCGATTCGCACCTGATCGTGACGGTGCAACGCTGGAACACGCCGCCCATCTACTGAGGTCAGCAGCGCCGCGATCATGAAATTCAATCACGCCAACGGTCATGTGGTGCGCTTCGACGGGCGCACGATGCTGCTGCACGTGCCAACCACCGCGCTGTTCGAGCTCGATGAACTGGGACGCGCGGCGGTGGATCTGTCGCAGGCGGGCAACCTCGACCGCGAGGGCATGTCCGCACAGCTCGCCGCGCGCTTTGCGCACGCGGACGTCGAGGATTTCCTCGAGCGGCTCGAACAGCTCGACATCCTGCAGGCGCCAGGCCGGCAACGTCCGGTGAACCCGAATCGCATCAAGGTGGAAACCTATCCCTTGAGCACGCTGGTGCTGAACGTCAACACCGGCTGCAACCTGGGCTGCACGTACTGCTACAAGGAAGATCTCGCCGTGCCCGCGAAGGGCGAGAAGATGAATTTCGCCACCGCGTCGCGCAGCGTGGACCTCCTGCTGACCCAGGCGGCCGAGCGCGGCAAGGTGGGCATCGTGTTCTTCGGCGGCGAGCCGCTCACCAACATGCCGCTGATCCGGCAGGTGGTGGCATACGCGGAAGAACGCGGGCGCGAGCAGGGCAAGCAGGTGGATTTCTCGCTCACCACCAATGCCACGCTGCTCACCGAAGAAATCATCGACTATTTCAACGAGCACCGCTTCGGCATCTCGGTGAGCATTGATGGGCCCAAGGTCATCCATGACCGCAACCGCCGCACCGTCGGTGGCCGCGGCACCTATGACGTGGTCGCGCGCAAGGTGCGCATGCTGCTGCAGCGGTATCGCGCCAAGCCCGTGGGCGCGCGCGTCACGCTCACTGCCGGCACCGTCGAGGTGGAAGCGATTCATGCGCATCTGCGCGGTGAGTTGGGTTTCCATGAAGTCGGCTACGCGCCGGTCACCGCCGCCGAGGATGCGGGGCATGGGTTGTCCGTCGACGAACTCAACCAGGTGTACGCCGCCTTCGAGCGCATGGGCGAGGAATACCGCGTGCAGGCGCTGCGCGGCCGCAATACCGGCTTTTCCAACCTGCACCAGCTCATGACCGACCTGCACGAGGGCCGCCGCAAGGCGCTGCCCTGCGGCGCCGGCGTGGGTCTCCTGGCCGTCGACAAGAGCGGCGAACTGAACCTGTGTCACCGTTTCACCGGCTCGGATATGCCCACCTTCGGCAATGTCGAATCGGGCATCGACTCGGCGTCGCTTGGCGCCTTCCTGACGAAGGCGGCCGACCGCGAAGGCACGCATTGCGAGACCTGCCGCATCCGCAACCTGTGCGCCGGTGGCTGCTATCACGAGTCCTACACACGCTACGGCGATCCGCATCACCGCACCTACCATTACTGCGACCTGCTGCGCAGCTGGGTGGACTTCGGCGTGCGCATCTACACCGACATCCTCAGCCAGAATCCCCAATTCTTCAGCCAACATATCGAGCCGCGGAGGGCCATCGCATGAACGGCTTCAAACCCACGAACAAGAAGGCGGAGCTTCTGCTCGAAGCCGCCGATCAGGGCCACGTGAAGGAAGTGGTCGCGATGGAAAGCGTGGCGGGTTGCGCCACCACCTTCGACCCCGGGTGGGAGGTCGATCCCTTCGGCGGCGTCGCCTCGCTGTGCCAGCCAATGGAAGCCGACCTGTACGGCTGCTCGGACCCCTGCTGGTGGCCGGCTCAGGTGCCCGACACCATGAACACCTATCCGAACTGGGATGCCGGCGCGCCCTCCGCGCAGAACGACTGGCGCCAGCTCGATGCGGTATTCCCGAAGAAATGACGCGCAGCGCGCAAGTGTGGAGAAGCTCATGATCCGTCCCATCCTCTTGGGTGTCCTGTCGCTGGCGCTGCTGGGTTGCCAGGCCGCGCCACCGGCCGCGCCCAAGCGCGACTACATCCTCACCGGCGCTAAGCCCGATCATCTGTTCATGATCGATGCGGCCTCGCGCAGCGTGGCCCAGGACATCCGCATCCCCGACACCCACGGTTGGGTGGGGAGCGTGGCCACCAGCCCCGACGGCAAGATGGCCTACGTGCTGGTCAACCGCATGGAAAGCGTGGCCGGCATCGACCTGGCCACTGGCAAGCAGGTGTTCCGCGCCGACCTGTCGCAGGGCAACGAGCAGGTGAAGTCCTTCTTCGCCCTGAACGTGACGCCCGATGGGAAAGAGCTGATCGTGTACGAGTTGCCGACCAAGCGTGAGCTCAACGAGTACAAGGTGCAGGAGCCGCGCTTCGCCATCTTCGACACCGCCGCCGGCCTTGCGGCCAAGCCCGTGCGTGTGTTTCCGGCGCCGCGCCGCGTCCACATGATCCTGCCCAAGAAGGATGGCAAGAGCTTCTACGCGCTGGGTTTCCAGTTGTTCGAGTTCGACCTGGCCACCGGCAAGCAGTTGAGCGAGCGCGGTATCAGGGATTGGGGCCGCCAGGGCTATGGCATTCCGGATGTGCTGGCATTCTGGCCGGTGACCGAGCCCACGGGCACCTTTGCCACGCCGGCCTACGCCATGTACGAACCGGGCGGCGGCAAGCCCGCGGTGCAGCGCACCTCGCTCATGACGCTGGATCTCACGAGCGGTGCGCTCAACTACCAGGATTTCGAGGACACCGTCGCCCTGATCTTCTCCACGGTAATGAGCCCGGTGAAGGGCGAGGCCTTCGGCGTGTACACCCAGCTCACCAAGATCGACACCAACAAGGGCGTGCTCGCCAAGCGCGTCGACCTGGCACACACGTTCTATACGGTGAATGTCGCCACCGACGGCAAGGAAGTGTTCCTCGGAGGCACCATGTGCGACATCTCCTTCTACGATCCGGACACGCTGCAGCAGCGGGCGAACCTCAAGCTCCCCGGCTGCCCGGATCAGTCGATCTCGACGCTGCGTGTCGTCCGCCGGTGACGAACGGCTGAGTGATCATGCGCGCTGGCTGTGGCCGTTCGTGCGGCCACGGCTCGGCGCGCTGCTCGGCGTGCTGGCCCTTGCCAGCCTGATCTCCGGGCTCGCCACGGCGCAGCCCTACCTGTCCAAGCTCATCATCGACGATGGCCTCATCGAGCGGCGCTTCGACCTCTTGTGTTGGTTATGCGTGGCCATCGTCGGCCTTGCCGTGGTGGGGGCCTTGCTCGGCGCCTGGAACCGCTGGGCCTATGTGCGTCTGTCGGGGCGCATCCTGTTCGAATTGCGCGAGCGTATCTACGAGCACTTGATGCAACTGCCGCCGGCGTTCTTCCGCGCGCGGCCGGTAGGAGACCTGGTGACGCGCCTGGATGGCGATGTGGCCGAGATCCAGCGCTTCTCCACGGACACGCTGCTCGCCGTGGTGAATGCCGTGCTGCTGCTGGCGGCCACGGGCATCATCATGATCGGGCTGTCGCCCTCCTTGAGCCTGGTGGCCGCGGCGGCGCTGCCGCTGCAGCTCGCGCTACGGCATTACGCGCGTCCCCGCGTGCAGAGCACCACCCGCGCGGTGCGCGAACAATCGGGCAGCATCGCGCAGTTCCTGATGGAGACACTGGGTTCGGCCAAGGCGGTACAGGCTGCAGCAGCCGAGGAGCACGAACTGCGGCGCCTGCAGCATCTCAACCAGGGATTCCTGTCGCGGCTCCTGTCGCAGCAATTGTTCAGCTACGGGGTGGGGGCAGGGTCCTCGCTCCTGTCGCACCTGACGACGGCGGCGGTGTTCATGATCGGCGGCTACCAGGTGCTGCAAGGGCGACTCACCGTGGGTACGCTCGTCGCCTTCAGCGCGTATTTCACCCGCACCAGCGGCTCGGCGTTGTCGCTCATGAATCTCTACCTTGCCTACCAGCGCGCCGCGGTGAGCCTGTCGCGTGTGCGTGAGTTGCTGGCGGCCGCGCCGGAGGCCGCGCCACCGGCCGCAGTGCAGGCGGCGTTGCGCCGGCAGGTGCCTCGTGCTCCCACGTTGCGATTCGTGCAGGTGAGCTACACGCCGCCCGGCGCCGCCGCGCCCGTGCTGCGTGCTCTCGATTGGACGCTGCCGGGCGGGGACAAGGTTGTGCTGCACGGGGACTCGGGCGCGGGCAAGTCCACCCTCGTCGACTTGCTGCGCCGCTTTGCGCAGGCCCAGCACGGGCGCATCCTGATCGACGAGGTGCCGGTGGATGAGTTCGTGCCGGCTGCCTTGCGCCGGGCCATCACCGTGCTCGACACCGAACCCGCGCTGTTCCGCGGCAGCATCCTCCACAACCTGCGCTACGGGCATTTCGATGCGCCTGATGATGCGGTGCTGCTGGCCGCGCGCCGCGCAGGCGTGGATCAATTCGTGGCGCAATTGCCCGGTGGCTACAGCACCGAGGTTGGCGCCGGCGGTGCAGGCCTGTCCACCGGCCAGCGCCAGCGCATCGCCATCGCACGCGCGTTGCTGGGCGACCCCGCCGTGCTGGTGTTGGACGAGGCGACGAGCAACCTGGATACCGCGGCCGTGGCGGCCATGCACGAACTGCTCGATGAGCATTTCGCCGGCTGCACGCGCCTGGTCATCTCGCATGCGCCCTGGCAGGTGCCGCGCGCGGCCGGCGTTTTTCGCCTGGAAAACGGCAGGCTGCAACCCGTCACGCGCGCCATGGCCGATGGCGCCTGAGCTGCGCTGGCGCGTCGCCATCCTCGACTCCGGCCTCGACCCCACGGCGGCGCTGCCGGTGCGCGAGTCTGCGCGTTTCGAAGCCTTGGAGCCGGGCGTGCGGTGTGAGCGGGCGCTCGACGATGTGCTCGGCCACGGCACGCGCGTGGCGCAGATCATTGCTTCCGCCGCCTGCCGGCCGGAACTGCTGATCGCCCAGGTCCTGGATGCAAAGGGATTATCCAGCGCCGCGGCCCTGGCAGCCGCCGTGGAATGGGCCGTCGCGCGCGGCGCACACCTGCTGCACATGAGCCTGGGCCTGTCGCAGGATCGAGCAGTGCTGCGTGCTGCCGTGGGCGCCGCGGTGAACGCGGGCGCCTTGCTCGTGGCCGCGTGTCCGGCACGCGGAGCGATGACCTATCCGGCCGGCTACGACGGCGTATTGAGCGCCACCGGCGATGCACGCTGCCAGGCAGACGAGATTTCCCTGCTTGGTGAGGGCAGCGCCGCGTTCGGCGGGTGCGTGCGGGTCGGCAGCGAGGAGCAAGCGCGCGGCGCCAGCATCGGCGCCGCGCATGTCACGCGCTTCATCATTGCGCATGCACGACCCGGTGGGCGGATCGGGGAGTTGCGAGGGCAACTCGCGCGGTTGGCTGCCTACCGTGGCCGCGAGCGGCGTCAGTAGGCCACACCCCCCTGAGCAGGGCCGGTGTGCGGCGCCGGGCAGTCCGCTATTTCACCGGCCAATAAATTTCCGTGCGCAGCTTGTCGAGCGGGGTCTTCATGGGATCATCGACGTAGCGGCTGAAGGTGGGTCCGTTGGCCACAAGGCCCCGGACCGCGACGTAGGCCGCCAATCGTTCATACGTGGTGTGCAGTTGCGCGTACGGGCCCACGTGCACGGCCATCGCGGCCTTGCCGCCGTAGCTGGTGCCGGAGCGCACCGCGCCGTCCGATGCGGTTTCGGGCGCAGCACTTTCCACCGGAATGCCGGCATCGAAGCTCGAGGTCGCACCGCCCATCTGCCGGTCGATCCCGAACGGCGCACCGGCCTGCTTCAGGTGGTGAGCGGTCATGTACTTACCGATCGCGGCGTAGGCTTCCGCATAGGCCTTGCTCACGACAGCAGGATCCGCGGGCACGGACTTGCTCACCAGGAGCACGGGCTGCGCCTGCAACTCGACCACTTTCGCATCGAGGCCGGCGAGATCCGCGCTCGGCATGGATTCGAGCAAGGTTTTCAGGTTCTTCAATCCGGTCTCGAAGTCGTCTCCCACCATGGAGTCCATCATCAGCCCGAAATAACGCCCCACGGGACCAGCGCCCATGTCGGTATCCAGCGTCCAGCGCACGTCAGTGCCCTTGCCATCCGCGCTCATGAAAATCACGGCCTTCGAGGTGCCCATGTCACCGAAGGTGAGATCGCTGCTCACGGATTCGTTGGGCGTGGAGGCGGTGATGACCTGGGTGCCGGTGCCGACCTTCTTGTTGCCCGACCATTTCAAGGTGGCGCCCACGCCTTCGGTGGGGCCGGAAGCAGCCTGCACCATGTCCGGATCCAGGTGCTGCCAGGGCGACCAGCGCGGGAACAGCGCGAACGAATTGACCACGCCATACACCATGCTGGCGGGCCGCTCGATGCGGATGGAGCGCACGATGTGCGAATGGCGCGGCAGCAGCAGCCCGATGACCGCCAGCAGGCTGATGAGCATGGCGAGGCTGAGGATGATCTTCTTGAACACGGCTCTCCCCTTGTCCTTCTTTCGATGCCCGGGGGTGGCGGCTCTCCCTGGCCTTCCCGTCGAACGGGTATGATGCTCGCACGATGCGGGGAGTCAATCCCCACCCCAACGGTTGTGGATTTCCTTTGAGGAGCGAGATCGACCATGCTGACAATCTTGTTTCGGGCTCGATGGGTGCTGGCCGCCTGGGCGGCGATTGCCCTGACGGGCGCGGGGGCGCAGGCGGCGCAACCCGCATTGAAAACCCAGGTGCCGGGCTGGTACCGCATGATGCTCGGGGATTTCGAGATCACGGCGCTGTACGACGGTTACCTGGATCTCGACACCAAACTCATGAAGAACGCGACACCGGCCGAAGTCGAGGCCGGCATGGCGCACTATTTCCTGCCAGCGGGAGACAAGATCCAAACCTCCGTGAATGCCTATCTCGTGAATACGGGAACGCAGCTGGTGTTGATCGACACGGGTACCGGAGGCGTGTTCGGCCCCACGCTCGGCACGGTGGTGCAGAACCTGAAGGCCTCCGGCTACGATCCTGCGCAGGTCGACCGCGTGCTGATCACGCACCTGCATGGCGATCACCAGGGGGGCCTGCTCACCCCGGATGGCAAGCCCGTATTTCCCAACGCGGTGATCTCGCCGAGCCGGCCCGAGAGCGCCTACTGGCAGGACAAGGCGGAGATGGCGAAGATGCCCAAGGAAGGGCGGGCCACGTTCGAATTGGCGATGAAGAGCGCCGCGACCTACGAGGCGCTGGGACATTGGCAGCCCTTCGAGCCCAACAGCGTCATCGTTCCCGGGATCACCTCGCTCGCCACCGGGCATACGCCGGGCCACAGCAGCTACGTGATCGAGTCCAAGGGCGCCAGGATGGTGGTGCTCGGCGATATGATTCACTTCGGCGCGGTACAGTTCGCAAGGCCTGCTGTGGTGGTGCAGTTCGACACCGACAACGCCAAGGCGGCCGCTTCGCGCCAGTTGCTGTTCGCACAGGCGGCAAAGGAGAAATTCCTGCTCGCCGGTGCGCACCTCACCTTCCCCGGCATCGGGCACATCCGGCCCGCCGGCAAGGGCTACGAGTGGGTGCCCGTGGGCTACTCGCCGATTCGCAGCGATCAATAAGCAATCCGGGAGCACCACATGTCCAAGTCCAATCGTCGGGAATTCCTTGCCCTCCTGGGCGCGCCTGCATTGGCGGCCGCGCCGCTGGCGGTGTCGCCGACCGGCGCTGCTGCACGTGATGCCGGGCGTGGCGTCAACGCCGACCTGGTCCTGATCAACGGCAATGTACTGACCATCGACGCGCTGCAGCCGCGGGCGCAGGCCTTCGCCATCAAGCATGGAAGATTCCTGGCCATCGGCAGCAATGCGGACATCCGCGCGCTGATCGGTGCCGGCACCGAGGTGATCGATGCGGGCGGCATGACGGTCACGCCGGGCTTCATCGATTCGCATTGCCACCCCGGGTTGCAGGAGGAGCTCTACGACGTCAATTGCGACTTGCCGAGCATCGGCCAGATCCAGGAGGCGTTGCGCAAGCGCGCCGCGCAGACGCCGCCGGGGCATTGGATCCGCGGCTTCAAGTTCGATGACACCAAGCTGAAGGACGGTCGCCCGTTGACGCGCCAGGATCTGGACGCCGCGGCGCCGGATCATCTGGTGGGCGTGGGCCATCGCGGCGGCCACACCACCTGGTACAACAGCAAGGCCTTCGCAGTGGCCGGCATCACGCGCGACACGCCGGATCCTTCCGATGGGCGGTTCTTCCGGGATGCGAACGGCGACCTGGAGGGCGAGGTGGCCGAGAATGCGCGCAACCGCATCGAGAGCGCGGGTCCGCAGGAAACCTACACGCCCGAACAGATGCGCGAGCGCAGCCGCGCCTCCATGGCCTATGCGTCGAAACTCCTCACGCAGGCCGGCCTCACCAGCGTGCACGATGCGTTCGCCGACAGCGACAAGATCCGTGCCTACCAGGATGCATTCGCCTCGGGAGAGTTGCGCCACCGCGCCACCATCATGCCCAGCGGCGTGCCCGACATGGGCCGTATCGCCAAGGGCGGCAGCCCCTTCGAGAGCATGAAGCAGGCGGGCGTGTACACCGGCCTGGGCAATGAGCACCTGCGCATCGGCGCGGTGAAGTTCGTGGCCGACGGCTCCGCCTCCGAGCGCACGATGCGCATGAGCACGCCGTACGTGGGCAAGCCTGACGACTTCGGCATCCTCACCATGGATCAGAAACAGATCCACGAGGCGGTCGAGGATGCGCATCGCCACGGCTGGCAGGTGGGCATCCATGCCAATGGCGATGTGACCATCGACATGGTGTTGAATGCCTATGAGCGCGTAGCCAAGCTCTGGCCGCGCGCCGACCAGCGGCATCGCATCGAGCATTGCACGCTGGTGAACTCCTCGCTGATCCAGCGCATCAAGGCGAGCAACACCATCCCCACGCCGTTCTGGACCTATGTGTACTACCACGGCGAGAAGTGGAAGAACTACGGCGAGGACAAGGTGCGCTGGATGTTCGCGCACAAGTCCTTCCTCGATGCCGGGATTCGCGTGCCCGGCGCCAGCGACTACACGCCGGGGCCGTTCGATCCGATGATGGCCCTGCAGAGCATGGTGACCCGCACCGATTACACCGGCCATCCCTGGGGCCTGGAGCAGCGCATCAGCATCGAGCAGGCCTTGCTCGTCGGCACGCTGCACGGCGCGTACGCGTCTTACGAAGAGATGGACAAAGGCTCGATCAGCCAGGGCAAGCTCGCGGACTTCGTACTGCTCGACAAGGACCCTCACAAGGTGGATCCGTTCACGCTGAAGGACATTCGCGTGATGCGCACCGTGGTGGGCGGACGCACGGTGTTTCAGCGGGCGTAAGCCTCGTGCCGGAGCGCGCTGCGGGCACCGCAGCGCGCTCTCGGTGCTGCGTGCTCAGCGCCGCCCGGCGAACAGAATGGCCACGCCGCACATCACCACGCCCACCGATGCCCATTCCCACGGCGTCACGATCTCGTGGCCCAGCCACACACCCAGCATCAGTCCCACCAGCGGGTTGACCAAGGTATAGCTGGAGGCGAGGCTCGTGCTGGTGCGCGCCAGCAGCAGCATGTAGGCGCTGAAGGCGATCAGCGATCCCGCGATCACGAGATACCCCCACGCGAGCCATGGGCCGGGTTGCGCAGGCCATTGCCATGGCTCGCCCGCCAGCAGCGAAACCAGGGACAGCGCGAGGCCGCCGCAGAGCATTTCGCTGGCAAACCCCGTGGCGCCGGGCGCAAGCGGGAATTTGCGCTGGCTCAACACGCTGCCCAATGACCAGCCCAGCGTGCCGATGGTGACGGCCAGCAGGCCGGCAGGGGACGCATGGATGCCTGCGCCGCGGGTCAGCATGATGACGCCGGTGACGCCCACGATCACCGCCGGCAGTTCACCGCGCTTCGGGCTCACGCCGAAGCCGAGGTTGATGAGCACCAACAGGAGCGGCGTCACCGCGATGCAGGCCACCACCAGGCCCGAGGCGATGGTTTGTTCGGCATAGGCGGAGCCGCCCATGCCTCCGCCCAGCATCAAGGTGCCGATGATGCTGGCGTGCAGCCACTCGCGCCGCGTGGGCATCCGCTGCCCGCGCAGCCGCTGCCACAACAGCAGGGCGCCCCCTGCCACCAGGAAACGCGTGGCCATCATGTGGAAGGGCGCGAAACCCTCCAGTGCGAAGCGAATGGCGAGGTAGGTGGACCCCCAGATCAGCCACGTCGCCGCCATGCACGCGATGATCAGCGGCGAGAGTGCGGCGGGCTTTGCAAGCGAGACGGCATCGGTGCTCATGGGCGTCAATCTAATAAAGTCGCGGAGCGCCAGCCATACATTTTTGATGGTATATTGCGCTCGACGCTTTCGATTCATAAAGATAAAGTGCTGGAAACCTTCCTGATGAGCGTGGATGCCCTCGACCAATTCGACGCCCACATCCTCGCTGAACTGCAGCGCGATGCGCGCATCAGCGTGGCCGAGTTGGCGCGCCGCATCCACCTGTCGCAGCCGGCGGTGCGCGAGCGTGTGCAGAAGCTTGAATCGGGCGGCATCATCAAGGGGTTTCGCACCATCCTGGATTCGCGATTGCTGGGATATGGCATCCGCGCCATCATGCGCGTCGGCCGTTGCGATACCGGGCGCATCGAACGGCTGATTGCAAAGACGCCGGAGGTGGTGACGGCGTTCAACATCACCGGAGAGGACACCTGGATGCTGGAGATCGCCGTGACCGATGTCGAACACCTGGATGCCGTGGTGTCCAAGTTCTGCAGCCTGGCGGTGACCTCCACCTCCATTATTCTCAAAACTCTGCGCGAGCATCATCCGCTGGTGCCCGCGCGGCAACTGGCGGCGCAACGCGCGCGTCTTTCGGAGCCGGATGCGAAATGAAACTGTATTGCTGGAACGTCAATGGCATCCGCGCGGTGCTGAAGAAAGGCACTTTTCAATCCTTCCTGCAGCAGCATGACCCGGACATCCTCTGCCTGCAGGAAACCAAGGCCGAGCGTGGCCAGGTGGAGATCGACCTTCCCAACTACAAGGAATACTGGAATTCCGCCGTGAAGAAGGGCTACTCGGGCACCGCGATCTTTTCCAAGTCCGCGCCCTTGAACGTGATCAACGGCTTTCCGCACGAGTTCACGCAGCGCTTCAAATTTGCCGATGAACTCGAGCGCGACAGCGCCGAGGAAGGCCGGGTCATCACCGCCGAGTACGAGAAATTCTTCCTCGTCACGGTCTATACCCCCAACGCCAAGGAAGACCTCAGCCGCCTGACCCTGCGCCACAAGCATTGGGATCCGGCCTTCCTCGCCTACGTGCGCTTGCTCGAGAAGAAAAAGCCGGTGGTGTTCTGCGGCGATTTGAACGTGGCGCACACCGAGCTCGACCTCGCCAATCCCAAGGCCAACCGCGGCAAGAAGGGCTTCACCGACGAGGAGCGCGAAGGCTTCCAGAACATGGTGGACGCCGGCTTCATCGACACCTTCCGTATGTTCAAGCAGGGCAATGGCTACTACACCTGGTGGAGTCACTTCGCCAATGCACGCTCGCGCAACATCGGTTGGAGAATCGATTACTTCCTGGTGTCCTCGCCGTTGAAGGCTGCGGTCAAGGCGGCGGACATTCATCCCGATATCCTGGGCAGCGATCATTGCCCCGTCAGCCTGAGGCTCGAGACCTGACATGCAGCAACGCGTAACGCGATGGTGGTTGGCGGGACTGGTGTTCTGCTCGTTCATGTCCGCGGCGGCAACCGTGCCGAGCCGGTTCGGCGTGGATGCGCCGGAGCTGGCGCCGCTCGGCGAGGCCGCGGTGGGCGTGAAGACGCTGCGCCTGGTGCAGGAGAAGCAGGTGGATTTCCTCTCCCCGGACGCGGCATCCGGGTTTGCGCGCAAGGATCGCGTACTGGTGGTGGACGTGTGGTATCCGGCCGCCGGCCGCGCGCGCCGCGGCGAGGTGAACATCACCTACAGCGCATCGCTCCCGAGCGAGCCGCCGGCGCCACCCGCCACCTTCTCCGTGCCGGGAATCGCGCGCCGCGATGCGCCGGTGCTGGCGGGATCCTTTCCCTTGGTGATCGTCTCGCACGGCTATTCCAATGCCACCGTGGCGCTTACCTGGCTCACGGAGAACCTTGCCTCCAAGGGTTATGTGGTGGCCGCCATCCGCCACGAGGACCCGCCCATCACCGACCGTGCCAAATCGCCCGCGGTCTGGTTGCGCCGTCCCCTGGATATCGCCTATGTCGCGGGCCAGCTGCAAGCCGCGGCAGGCACGCCGTTTCACATCGACGCCGCGCGCACCGCGCTGATTGGATATTCGATGGGCGGCTACGGCGTGCTGACCGCTGGCGGCGCCGTGCTCGATCCGGATGCCGGCGCGAAGTTTCCCGGTGGCTTGATGCAATCCTATGTGCGCGGCGGCGCGGAGCAGGGCAGCATCGTGGTGAAGCACCTGCGCGCGGTCGTGGCCATGGCGCCGGCAGGCGGGTCGTTGGGTGTGTGGGGTGCGAACGGCCTGCAGGGCATACAAGCCCCGCTGCTGCTTATCTCCGGTGATTCGGACCACACCGTCAACTACGCCACCGGCGCGCGCGCGTTTTTCAATGCAGCCTCGCGCACCACCCGTTACCTGCTCACCTTCAAGCAAGGCGGCCACGCCATCGGTTTGAACCCGGTTCCCGATGCCATGCGCTCGAAGCTGTGGGACCTGGACTGGTTCGAGGACCCGGTGTGGCGCAAGGACCGCATCAACGGCATCAATGCGCATTTCATCACCGCCTTTCTCGACCTGTATGTGAAGGGCGAGTCCGCGCGCGCGGCGTACCTGGATGTCCCGGTGCAGGATTCCGATGCCGGCCAGTGGCCGGCGGACCAGGCCAAGTCGTATGACGCGTACAGTGCGGCGGCAGAAGGTGTGACGGTGTGGAAGGGTTTCCAGCGTAATCACGCCGGGGGCCTGCAATTGTTGAAGGCCGAACCGCGGCGCTGAGGCCCCCTTTGGCTGAGCGTCGCTGAAGGCCTGCGTAGCGCTCAAAGCTCCGCTGCGACGGTTTAGGTGGATTTCCTGATGCGTAAACGCGCATCATTGCGGGACCCTATACGCGGTCCTTCGGGGCGATGCGTTGCTCCTGAAGGGACGCCCATTCGCAGGAGCCATTCCATGAGTTACAAGATCAAGCGGATTCTACTGGCGGTGTCCGACGCCGGCGCCAAGAAGGCCATCGTCCGCGCCGCGCAGATTGCGCGCAAGTCCAACGCCCAGATCGAATTGTTCAGCGCGGTTCGCCCGGCGAGTGGGCTGGCGGCGAGCAAGGCACAGTTGTTGAAGCTGTCGCGGGCACGACTGGACGCCAAGCTGGAAGAACTTGAAGGCGTGGCCGAGCGCCTGCGCGAAGACGGCATCAAGGTCACCTGCCAGGCCGAGCACGAATATTCCGCAGCCGAGGCCATCCTGCGGCGCGTCAAGACGGCAAAGCCCGACCTCGTCGTCATCGAGGCGCACAAGCACAACCTGCTGGCACGGCTGATGCTCTCGCAGACCGACTTCGAGCTCATTCGCCACTGTACGGCGCCGCTCCTCATCGTCAAGACGGCTCCCATTCCGCAAGGGCGCCCCATCGTCATGGCGGCGCTGGACCCCTGGCATGTGAGCGGCAAGCCGGCGGCGCTGGATGCGCATATCTCGGATGTGGCGCATGGCATTGCGCGGGGCCTGAGCGCCAAGGTGCACGGCGTGCATGTGCATGCACCGCTGATGCGATATGAGGCCGATTCCATCATGGCGCCGGTGGTGGTTCCCGTGCCGCCGCAGGAGCAAAAGCGCCATGTGGCGGGCGTGCGGGCGCGCTTCCGCGCGGAAGGGCGCCGGCTCGAGATCGCGCCGCAGAACCTGCACCTGCGCATGGGCGATCCGGGATTGGTGCTGCCGACGCTGGTGCGTTCCCTGAAGGTCGATACGCTGGTGATGGGCGCGGTATCCCGCTCTGCGGTGTCGCGCGTGCTCATCGGCAACACCGCCGAGCGCGTGCTCGACGCCTTGCCCTGCAATGCGCTGATCGTCAAGCCACGGAGCTTTCGCGAGCGCTGAGGTTGCCGCCATAATGGCGCATGAACGCGCCATTGCCTCCCGCCGTCCGCGACCTGCTCGAAGCGCTGCCCCCTGAGGTGGTGCTGACGCCCGAGCGCTTCGCGGGACGCGCCCGGAACTTCTGGGATGCCTCACCGCTCGAGGCGGCCGCATTGCTGCGCCCGCGCAGCACGGCGGAAGTCTCGCAAATCCTGGCCATCTGCCATCGTCGGGCGCAAAGCGTGGTCACGCAGGGAGGTCGCACCGGCGTTTGCGACGGCGACCGTGCCTCGGCCACCGATGTGGTGCTCTCGCTCGAGGCCATGAACCGCATCGAGGAAATCGATCCGGTGGGCCGCACGGTGTGTGTGCAGGCGGGTTGTGTCCTGCAGGTGCTGCAGGAAGCGGTGGCCGCACGGGACCTGTTCCTGCCGTTGGACCTCGGCGCGCGCGGCTCGTGCACCATCGGCGGCAATGTGTCCACCAATGCCGGCGGCATCAACGTGATCCGCCATGGCATGACCCGCGCGCTGGTCCTGGGGCTCGAGGTGGTGCTGGCCGATGGCACCGTGCTGTCCTCGCTCAATCGCATGCTGAAGAACAATTCCGGCTATGACCTCAAGCAGCTGTTCATCGGCAGCGAGGGCACGCTGGGCGTGGTCACGCGCGTGGTGCTGGCGCTGAAGGAAAAGCCGTCGAGTTCGCTGTCCGCGTTGCTGGCGGTGGCGGAGGGGCCGCAGGTGCTGGCTCTGCTGAAGCGCATGGATCGGGGGTTGGGTGGCGCGCTCAGTTCCTTTGAGGTCATGTGGGGCGATTACTATCGCGCCGTGACCCGGCCCGGTGCGCATGTGGCGCCGCTGGCGCGCGAGCATCCCTTCTATGTGGTGCTGGAAATGCAGGGTGCAAACGAAACGGCGGATGCAGCCCGTTTCGAATCCACGCTCGCGGAAGCATTCGAGCAGGGTCTGGTGGCGGATGCCGTGCTGGCACATTCATTGAAGGACCGCGATCGGCTGTGGGCGGTGCGCGAGGACTTCTCCTCCATCCTGCAATTCAAGCCGCAGTTCCTGTACGACATCAGCGTGCCGTTGCGGCACATGCTCGAGTATGTGGAAGCCGTGCGTGCGCGCTTGCTGGCGCACTGGCCGGAGTGCCTGTTCTACGTGCTCGGCCACATCGGCGATGGCAACCTGCATTTCTTCGTCTGCCCGCAATGCGAGGGCGAGGGGCAGCATGCGGCAGCCGATGAGGCCGTATACGGCCCGCTCGCGGCCATCGGCGGGGCGGTGTCGGCGGAGCATGGGATTGGACTGGAAAAGAAGCGCTGGCTGCAGTCCTCACGCACCCCGCCTGAGATCGATGCCATGCGCCGCCTGAAACGTGCATTCGATCCGCAGAACATCCTCAATCCCGGCAAGGTGTTCGACCTGGAGTGAGAGCGCCCCGCGGCGGCGGGAGGCGGTGGCGCACGAACGCCCCGCGCGCGCCTAGGTCTTCGCGCGCGGCCGCCAGTTGTTGACGATCAGCACCCCGCCCAGCACCAGCGCCGTGCCGATCGCAAAGCGCGTCTCGATAGGGTCGTTCAACAGCAGCACGCCGAACAGCACGCCCAGGAGCGGTGTCAAGAGCGTCATCAGCATCAGGCGCGAGGTGAGATAGTGCCGCAACAGCCAGAACCAGATCAGATAGCTGGCGATGGCGATGAATATCGTCTGGAAGGACATGGAGATGATGGCGCGTGTCGACCACACCATGTGCGTCTGTCCCGACCAGGCCGCAAACGAACCGATGAGCAGCGCTGCCATCCCGACCTGGTAGAACACGGTCTTGGTGGTGGTGGCATTGCCCACGCGGGTGCGCCGCAGGACCACGTTTGTGGCGCCCCACATGGCGGCGGCGCTCACCGCCAACAGGTCGCCCTTGATCAGTTCGAGCGCCGGCCTGTCGCCATGACCGAGGAAGGCAATGGCCACGCCGAGCACGGCCACACCAATGCCCACCCATTGCGCGACGCTCAGGCGTTCCTCGGGCAGGAACTGCACACCGAGGGCGGTGAAGATGGGCGAGGTGTACAGGAACACGACCGAATGCGCGGCCGTGGTGTGGCGCAGCGCCTCACCCACCAGGATGAACTCGCCCGAGAACATGGCCCCGAGCAGCAGGCCGCTGCCCAAGGTGCCGTCCGAAAACAAATGCCGCCCCTCGCGCGCGAGGCACCAGATGCCGAAGAATACGGCGGAAATACCGAAGCGGAAGGCCAGCTGCATGGTGGGAGCGATGTCCTCCGCGATGGCCTTCATGGCGATCTGCTGGATACCCCAGAATACGCACAGCGCCAGCATGATGAGTGTCGCCCGCAGGTCTAGGGGGCGGCGGACGGGAATGGACGCGGCGTCGGTCACGGAAGGCTCAGCACGTCAATGGTACGGACAAGCGCAGCAGTGTAGCGAAAAGGCGCCGGATATACCCGCCGCTTTTGACTCATCCGCGAGGATGTATGCGGCTGTTGGGCGGATGGATGCTGGCGCGGGTGCTGTTGGGCGGGGTCTCGCACTCGGCCCCGGCGCGAGCCTATGTGACCGCCACGGCGCCCCGGCTGCCGCCGGACCGGCTCGATGCGTTGCGCGCGTTGATCGCCGCCGAGCGACAGCGGCAGGTGGTGCCGACATCGGTTAGCATGCGGGCATGCCGAAGGCCCTCTTGCGCGCGCTGAGCGCCCTTGCCCTGTCCACCTCGGCAGCGCTCGCCCTCATGACGGGCGCTGCTGCTGCCGAACCCGCGTCGGCACCTGCCACCGATGCGGCGTCGCGCCGCGCGGTGCTGTCCGCGGAACAGGTGGTGCAGATCCTCGATGAAACCGTGGATTGGTACCGTACGCTCGGCGCACAACAGCAGACGGCCAACCAGCCCAGCGACCTGCTCATCCTGTATGCCAACCGGCAGACCGCCGAGAAGGTCATTGCTCTGGCTTTCGAGATCGCGCGCGCCAACGCGGAGCTCCTCAGCAGCGAGCTGGACACCGCCAAGGAACAGGGCGATGAGGCGAATCCCGCCCACGCGCTGCAGGCCCTGCAGAAGCGCCTGGACGCACAGCGCCAAAGCATCCAGGGGGAGCTCGAGGAGCGCAAGCGTGCGCTTGCGGGCGCGAAGTCCAAGTCCGAGGTGCAGGACAAGCTGGCGGAGCTGCAGGGCGAGCTCGACATGGTGAACGCGCGCCGCAACCTGCTCGACAGCATGTCGGAGTTCACCACCGTGAATGATTCGCGCGGCGCCAAGGTTGCCGCGCTCAAGTCGCAGATCGACGCCATCGCGGCATCGATTCCCTCGCTTGCTCCCCAGCAGCAACCCGGCAACACGCCCGCCACCGCCGCCGCGGCCACGGTGAATCCGCTGGGCTTGAGCGCGGAGCCCGGCACTCCGACGCGGGCCGGCATCTGGGAGCTGGGCTCGAACGTGCTGCGGCTGTCCCGCAAGATCCACACCATCGATGCCATCGACAAGCGCACGGCCGATCTGCAGGAGACCTTCAAGCAGATCCGCAACGCGCCGCAGGATCAGTTGAAGGCACTGACGGCGCGGGGCGATGCGCTGGCGGCGCAGGCGAACTCGGCCTCGGGCGCTGCGCTGCGCGCGGTGCGCGACCAGTTCGACACGCTCGCATGGCTGGTCAAGCAGACCTCCTCCATCCTCATCCCGTTGACCAAGGAAAGCGTGCTGCTCACGCAGTACCGGCACAACCTCGCCAACTGGCGTGCGGCGCTCAAGGCGCAATATGCGGAGGCGCTCAAGGCGCTGGGCGTGCGCGCGGCGCTGCTGGCGCTGCTGCTTGCCGCGGTGTTCGGCATCGCCGAGATCTGGCGCCGTGCGGTTTTCCGCTATGCGCACGAGGCGCGCCGCCGCGTGCAGCTGTTGCTGGTGCGGCGCATCGTGCTGTGGGCGCTGGTGGTGATCATCGTCGGCATGTCCTTCGCCAGCGAACTCGGGTCGCTCGTGACCTTCGCGGGCTTGATCACGGCCGGGCTTGCCGTGGCCATGCAGAGCATCCTGGTGTCGGTGGTGGGCTATTTCTTCCTCATCGGCAAGTACGGCATCCGTGTCGGCGATCGCGTGCAGATCGGCAACGTCACCGGCGAGGTCATCGAGCTTGGCCTGGTGCGCATGCACCTGATGGAGATGAACAACCACGGCTTGTTGGGGCCGACGGGCCGGGTGGTGGCCTTTGCCAACTCCATCGTGTTCCAGGCCTCGGGCGGGCTGTTCAAGCAGATACCCGGCGTGAACATCGCCTGGCACGACACCACGGTGAAGCTCCCCGCCGACTGCGATCCGCAGGCCGTCAAGGAGCAGATGCTGGCGGCCGTCACGCGCGTGATCCAGCAATACGAGGTGGAGATCGAGCGGCAGACCCAGGAGATCCGTAAGACCACTGCCTCGGATGCGGCGGGTGATGCAAAGCCACACGTTACCCTGCGGTTCTCCAACGAGGGCGTGGAAGCGCACGTGCGCTATCCCGTACACCTCGAACATGCGGCGGAAATCGACGAGCGCGTGTCGCGCGAATTGATGGCCGTGATCACGAAGCGGACTTGAGCGCGCGCCGGATGGCGGCGATGAAGGCAGGGTCGGGCACGCCAAAACGTTCGCTGCGCGCGATGATCCCGCCATGACCGTCGACCAGCACCAGGCGGCTGGCGTGATTGAACCCGCCGTTCGGCAAGGGCCGGTAGGGAATGTCGAGCAGGGCCGCCAGCGATCGCACCTCGTGGGGCGAACCCCTGGCCAGCGTCCAGCGTGACAGGTCCAGCCGGCGCTCCTGCGCCAGCGCACGCAAGGCGCGCGGCGAGTCGCGGCGTGAATCGAAGCTCACCATCAGCACCTTCAGGCGTGCACGCTCGGCCGCCGGCAGCGCCCGCTCGATGGCCCTGAGCGTATCGATGGTGAGCGGGCAGGCCATGGGGCAGCTTGCGTAGAACATGGTCAGCAGCCGGGGAGAGCCCGTAGGTTCCACCGACAGGTGCCTGCCGTCCTGGTCCTGCAAATCGATCGCGGCTTTCGTGCTCATTGCCCCGGAGGCACGCCCTTGCGGATCATAGGTGCAGCGAAATCCCAGGTTCAGGGTGGTGGAGCGGGCCTTGAGCGAGGACAAGAGCGCGAGGCGCATCATGCTGGGGTAGTTCTCGCGGTCCTCGATGGACAAGGCACCCGCACCGCAGAACTTCAATTGTTCCGGATCGCCCTGCACGCGATTGTCCGCGGCCACGAACAAGCCGTTGAAATCCTCCACCCATTCCCAGATCAGGCCATGCAGATCGGACACGCCGAAGACGTTCGGCCTCCCCTGTCCCACTGGCCCGGGATGCGCGAGTGTCGGTTGGCTGTACCAGCCCAGGATGCGTGCCTGCCAGGCCGCGTCGCGGCGGGCATCGGCTTGGTGTTCATCGGCCGCGGCCGCGCGTTCCCATTCGTTCCACAGTGGCAGGCGCGCATGGCGTGATTCGCAGAAGGCACGGGCGGCGAACCAGCTGACCTCGGTGACGGGCTGCGAGGATCTCAGCGCGGTTCCTAGCTCGGCGGGACCGGCCCAGGACGCGAGGTAGTTCGGATCTGCCAGATTGCCGTCCACCCGTCCCCGCTGCCAGCGCGGATGGTCGCGCACGAACTGCAGGAATTCGCCGTTGGTGACCGGCAAGCGACGCAGCTGGAACGCCGGCACGGCCTGCGTGGCGCGTCCGCTGGCAGCGGGCAGAACCGAGCGCAATTCGCCGCGCGGAATTCGCGCGTAGTCACCCGCCGCTCCCTGTGCAAGGCAGGCGCCGAACAGCATCGTCGGCGCCAGCGCTGCGGCCAGCCGCCGCCGACGCGGGTTCATCAATGCGCGGCCCCCGGCGGGCGCGGCGTGGTCGCGCGTACCGCGTGTACCTCGGCCGCCGAGACGCGCCCGAGCTGGTTGCCCCAGCTGTTCATCACATAGGTGAGGATGTTGGCGATCTCGTCATCGTTGAGCTGGCTCATCGGCGGCATCACCGAGTCGTACACCTTGCCGTTCACCGTGACCTTGCCGCTCAGGCCATTGATGGGTACGCCGATGGCGCGTTGCCGGTCGGCGGTGAGGAAATCCGAGCCTGCCAGCGGCGGGAACACGCCGGGCAGGCCCGCGCCGTCGTTCTGGTGGCACACCGAGCAGGTGCCATTGAACAGCGCTTCGCCGGCCTTGACCTGTTGCTCGAGTGTCAGCGTGCCGGCAGCCGCCGACTGCGCGGCTACGGCCACGGGCTGGGTGTTCACGGCCGCATCGGCCAGGTACACATTGTCGAGTTCCTTGCCCGAATACAGCGCCTTGTTCTCCTCGCCGGTCACGCGCAGCATGCCGAGCGCGCCTTTGTTGAAGGCGCGGAAGATGGAGTGATCCACCAGTACGTAGGTGCCGGGCACCTCGGTGCGAAAATCCACGATAGCCGCGCCGCCGGAAGGGATCAGCGTGGTCTGCACGTTCTCCTGGTAGTGCGTGCCGCCCTCGTACTGCACCTTGTCGAAGATTTCCCCGATCACGTGAAAGCTGCTGACGAGGTTGGGGCCGCCATTGCCCACGTACAGGCGCACGGTTTCACCGGTCTTCGCGGTGAGCGCATGATCGGCGGTGAGCGAGCCTTCCGCGCCGTTGAAGACCACGTAGGTGGGCCGTTCGTCGATGGCCTTCTGCATGTCGAAGGATTGCAGGCCCTTCTCGCGATACTTGCCCACCGTGTAGAAATCACCCTGCACCACGTAGTACTCGTGGTCCACCTTGGGCATACCCGCGGGAGGCTCGATCAGGATCAGTCCATACATGCCGTTCGCGATGTGCATGCCCACCGGCGCCGTGGCGCAGTGGTAAATGTACAGGCCCTGGTTCAGCGCCTTGAAGCTGAACACCGACTCATGGCCCGGCGCGGTGAAGCTCGAAGCCGCGCCGCCGCCTGGGCCGGTGACGCCGTGCAGGTCGATGTTGTGCGGCATCTTGGAGGTGGGGTGATTGCGCAGGTGAAACTCCACGGTGTCACCCTGGCGCACGCGGATGAAGCTGCCGGGTACGGTGCCCCCGAACGTCCAGAAGGTGTAGTCGACGCCTTCCGCGAGCTGCTTCTGTAGTTCGCGCACCTCCAGGTTGACGATGACCTTGGCCGGATGATCGCGATGAATCGGCGGCGGTACATTCGGTGGCGAGGTGAGCACGGCGATGATGGGCTCGCCTTGCGGTGGCCCGAGGTCGCCGCGCAGCGAACCGCCGGTCTCGCGCGGCAGGGCGGCGCTCTCCGTGCCGGCGGTGATGGGTGGCTTGCCGCAGGCGGCCAGCAGCGCGGCTGCGGCGAGCACGCCGATGATTCTTCGTTGCACGATTTCTCCCGAAGTGTCGTGTCGGTCAGCCGCGTATCCAGCGCAGCGGCCCGAGCGGATCATGGCTGCGGGCGATGGCGATGATAGCGGTGAAGGTCAATGCGGCAGCGCAGAAACACACCACGCGCCAATGCTGCGAACGCGCGCGCTTGAGCGCCAGGCTTCCCAGCACCACGTACACCACCACCAGCGTGACCTTCACCGCCAGCCAGCCGTTGGCGAACACGGCATGCGGCAGGATGCCCACCAGCATCAAGGCGGCGCTGAGCAGTATCGTGTCCACAGTGTAGCTGAGATAGCGGATGACGGCGTGCATGGGCCAGCGCTGTCCCGCCAGCACGCCAAGGCCGCGCAGGAAGAACAGGCTCCCACTGCACATCACCGCCAGCAGGTGCGCCCATTTGATGGGAAGGTAGAACTCGAGCATGATTCGTGCGGCGGTGTCAGCCTGGCGCGCCGTCGGCGCGCGGAGTGAGATAAATCCACACCGAGCGAACCACCCACGGCGCGAATGCCACGAGCCATCCAGCCGCGGCGAAGGCGTACCAGCCGCCCGCATCGGGCATGAACTCCGCCACGATGCGCAGCAGCGCCACGCCCTGGATCAGCAGGAAGCACACGGCGGCCGTCCGCCCCAGCACCAGCGGCCGCCCCGAATGACCTTGCGTGACCCGCGTGACCATGGCCACGAGCAGGCTCCCGAAGCAACCGATGAACAGCGCATGCACCGGCGCGCGGCCCATGAGGAATTCTCCGCTTAGCACGAATGCGATACTTTGCGCTGAAAACAGTGCCATGGCGATGGGCAGCCAGGCAAAGCCCACGAACAGCACCAGCAGGAGCGGTGTCCGGCGCGCGGCCGGATGCCACCATTGCCACAGCAGCCAGACGCAAAGCAGGGTGAGGGGCGCGTCCGGCAGCCAACTCCAGTGATAGGCATGCATCAGTAGCAGCAGCGTGTGCAATTGCAGCAGCGCCCACGCGAGGGCCAAGGCCCACATCGGCCGGTAGGCGCGATAGCCAGGGATCACGGCGCCCGCGAAGAACGGAATCATGCGATGACAGACCGTGAAGAACACCGGCAGCAACACGCTGCTGGCGCCTAGTTGCACCGCGGCGAACAGCCAGCGGGTATCGAAGGTGAACAGGAAGCGCAGGAACATCAACAGGCCGAGGAAACCGGCGCACAACGCGGCGAAGCAGGAGCGGGCATGCCAGGTGCGGCCCGTTTCCTGCAGCAGCAGCCTGCCGAGGATGGCGGAGCCTGTGCCCCAGGCCACGAGTGTCAAGAGGATCCCGGTGCGCAGCGCCGGCGCAGACACGGTGCCGCCCAGTGTCAAGAGTTGTCCCGCGAGGAAACACGCGCCTACCGGCAGGTAGTGCACGCGCCGCAGCGGCGCCAGGTTCATCCACCGCGGAAACACGGTGAACAGGAAGCCGAAGAAGAACGGCGGCAGCACCAGGTATTGCATGACCACGGCGTGCATCCAGCCTGCCGGGATGGGCGAGGGCGGAAGATTCAGCACGTGCCAGCGTGTATCCGTGAGCCAGAGTGTCCACCACGCCATGGCGGCAAGCACGTTGAACGCACCGGCCAGGAACATCAAGCGATGCGGGGCGGCGGCAAACGCCAGCGCCGGCACGGGCCCGGCGCTGGTCAACGAGGCGGCGGTCCGCTCCATCGCCTCAACCCTTGGCCCCATCCGGGGCACCGGGCAGGGGTTGCTCCGCGCGCCGCGGCGCGATCCACAACCGCGCCACGAACCAGGCCAGGATGAGCGCGCCGATGCTGAACAAGGTGTCGCCGGGTACGCGCATCCATACCAGCAGGTGAATGATGGGCCGCTGCATGAACTCGGCCGAGCGCGCGAACCAGTAGCCGTGCTCCACCGCGGCCGTCACCTGCAGGATGCCCATGGGCAGCAGCGTAAAGAGCGCCATGCAGGACAGCCCGATGTTCATGGTCCAGAAGGCGCCCTGCAGCGCACGCTCATCCCACACCGCGGCGGGTTTCAGGCCTCGCAGGCAGAACAGCATCAGGCCGATCCCGAGCATGCCGTACACACCGAACAGCGCGGTGTGGCCATGGAGCGGGGTGAGGTTCAAGCCCTGCATGTAGTACAGCGACAGCGGCGGGTTGATCAGGAAGCCGAACAGGCCCGCGCCGACCAGGTTCCAGAACGACACCGCAGTGAAGAACAGGATGGGCCAACGGTAGCGCGCCATCCAGGGCGTGGCCTTGCTGAGCGAGTAGGTGTGGTAGGCCTCGAAGCCGATGAAGGCCAGCGGCGCCACTTCCAGTGCCGAGAACGATGCGCCCAGCGCGATCACCGCGGTGGGCGTGCCGGTAAAGTACAGGTGATGCAGCGTGCCGAGCACGCCGCCCGCCATGAACACGATGGTGGCGAACAGCACGGCCACCGTTGCACTGGCCGTGCGCACGAGGCCGAGGCGCGTGAACAGGAAGGCGATGACCGCGGTGGCGAACACTTCGAAGAAGCCCTCCACCCACAGATGCACCACCCACCAGCGCCAGTATTCCACCATCGACAGGTGCGTGCGTTCGCCCCACATCAAGCCCGCGCCGTAGAACAGCCCGATGGCCACGGTGGACAGGAACAGCAGCGAGACGATGGGCTTGGACTCACCACCGTGCTTGATCGCGGGCCACAGCGCACGACCCACGAGGGTGAGCCAGATGCCCAAGCCCGCGAACAGGAAGATCTGCCAGAAGCGGCCGAGGTCGACGTACTCCCAGCCCTGGTGTCCGAACCAGAAATTGTGGGACAGGCCGAGCTTCTGCATCACGGCGAACCATTGGCCGGCGAAGGCGCCGACCACGATGATGAGCAGGCATGTCCAGAGCACATTCACGCCGAGGCGCTGGAAGCGCGGCTCATGCCCGGATATGGCGGGTGCGATGTACAACCCCGTACCCAACCACGCGGTGGCGATCCACAGCACCGCGAGCTGCGTGTGCCAGGTGCGTGTGAGCGAATACGGCAGCACGTCGGAGAGCGCGATGCCGTACAGCTGCTGGCCTTCCACCTGGTAATGCGCCGTGATGGCGCCGAGCAGGATCTGCGTCAGGAACAAGGCGATCACGATCCAGAAATACTTGGCGGTCGCACGCATCGAGGGCGTGATGCGGATCATCGCCAGCGGGTCGGTGGCGGGCAGGGCGAGCGGCTTGTCCTCGCCCTTGTCGAGGGCGCGATGCCAGCCCAGCAGGCCAATGCCCGCGATCAGGAAGAGAATGCTGAACACCGTCCACAGGAATGCGCTGGCCGGCGCATGATTGCCCACCAATTCGTCGGCGGGCCAATTGTTGGTGTAGGTGATGTGCTTGCCGGGCCGCTCCGTGACTGCGCCCCAGGCGGTCCACCAGTAGAAGGCGGTCAGCTCATGGCGGTGCGCGGCATCGGGAACCGTGTCCTCCTTCATCGCGTAGGAGGAGCGCAACCGTGCAGTGGCCGGGTCCGCGCTGAACAGACTCTCGTAGTGCCCTGCCACCTTGCGGATGGCCGCGGCGCGATCCGCATCGATGATGATCTGACCGGTGGCCGGGTCATAGCTGTTGCGGCGGATGCTGCGCTGCAATCGCTCGCGCAACGAGGCCTGCGTGCCCGCATCCAGGGCGGCGTAATTCACGCCATGTTCGCGCTGCGCCCAGACATCGAGCAGGGCCACCGCCTCGCGGTGCAACCAATCCGCGCTCCAATCAGGGGCCACATAGGCACCATGACCCCATACGGATCCCAGTTGCTGACCACCGATGGATTGCCACACCTGGCGGCCGGTTTCGATGTCCTCGCGCGAGTAGACCGTGGCGCCGTTGGCATCCACCAATCGGTCAGGCACGGGCGGCGCCTGCCGGTGGATTTCACCTCCCACCCATAGCAGCACGGCAAAGGACAGCGCCAGCAGCGCCCCCAGGGCGATCCACAGACGACGGTTGACGTTCATGACATACCTCCAATGATTCTTCTGGAGGCATGTTCGAAGGGATGAGGCGGAGGCGCCTTGATCTAAATCAAGTGAAACGCATTCTCGATTGCGGCTTTTACCTAGTTCGAATCAATCGCGCAGGATGGCATGCGCCATCCCCCGCAATTGAGCCACCGCCAGCAGTTCGACCTCGCGGCGCTCGATGCGGATCAGTCCCGTGTCCTGCAGCCGGCGCAGCACCCGGCTGACCGTCTCCGGCGCCAGGCGCAGATAGTTGCCGATGTCGGCGCGCGACATGGGCAGGCGCAAGCGCGTCGATGAGAAGCCCCGCTGCGCATAGCGGCGCGACAGCGTGACGAAGAACGCTGCCATGCGCTCATCCGCGCTGTAGTCGCCGCCGAGCAGCGCGGCCTTGCCGATGTCCTCGCTCAGCAGGCGGAACAGTTCACGTTGCAGCCCGGGCATGCGCGTGGCCAGGGTGGCCATGCGCGGGAAGGAGAAGCGGCACAAGCCCGTGGTCTCCAGCGCAATCGCGTTGCACGGGAAGCGCGACTGCGAGATCGCATTCAGGCCGATGATCTCGCCCGGCAGGAAGAAGCCCTGCACCTGCTCGCGCCCCGCGGCGTCGGTGACGAAGGTCTTCACCGCGCCTGAGCGCACCGCCGCGATGGCCTCGAAGGCATCGCCTTCGCGAAAGATGAAATCGCCCGCAGCGATCGGACCCACGTGCTCCACCAGCACGTGCAGTTCGCCCAGGCGGCTCTTGTCGAAGCCGCTGCCCAGGCACGCCGCCGAGAATGCGCAGGTGCTGCAGAAGTGCAGGGCGTCGCCATCGTTCGCCGCGGCGATGGAACGCAATTGCGAGGGTTGGACGGAGGGCACGCGCCGCAGTTTACGCGCAAAGCAAGTTTGCCGGCGAGCGTGCGGCATGCGCCTACAGAGGATGGGGCCATTGTCGCCTCGGTCCCCCCGCGGGCCGCACCTATGATCGCCCCAGCAACGAGAGGAACGCACCCATGCCAGGCCCTACCGCGAACTCGAATCATGCCCTGAACGGCATGCCGCTCGGCACCCAGGAGCCGCCGGTGGATGAAACCGATGATGCCAGCGGCGCCGCCGAACTGTACGACCTCGGCGATGAGGACGACAATGAATTCGATGATGACGATGAAGATGAATCCGACGACGAGGAATGAACGCCCATGAGGATCACGCCCGAATTGACCAATGAAGACGTCCTGCACGAAATGGGGGTGCGTATCGCGCGCCGCCGCATCGGCTACGGCATGACCCAGGCCATGCTGGCGGAGGAAGCCGGCATCGGTAAACGCACCCTGGAACGCATCGAGCGGGGCGAGTCCGCGCAGGTGGCCACGCTGATCCGGGTGCTGCGGCGGCTGGGATCGTTCAACGAGCTGGATATGCTGGTGCCCGAGCCTTCGAACGAGGAGGCGCTGGACGCCAACGGCCGGCTGCGGCTGCGCGCCTCACCGCGCGCCGCCTGAAGGATCTTCTAGCGGTTGCGCAGCGCGTCGGCGACGCGGGCCAGCGCCGGTTCCACCAAGGCGCGCACCTCGCCGTCGATGGCGGCCTGGTCGAGTGCCGAGCGCATGCAGGTCATCCACTGGTCGCGTTCGGCTTCGCCGATGGCGTAGGGGCTGTGCGCGCTCATGATGCACTTGGAATCGGCGCGCTCGAAGTAGTGGCGAGGTCCGCCCAGCCATGCAGTCAGGTATTCGGTGAGCCGCTCGCGCATCGGGTTCAGGTCCTTCGCGTGCATGGCGCGGATGGGCCGGGCCTCGGCTGATTCGTCCATGATGCGGTAGAAATGGTCCACCAAGCGGCGGACCGCGGGCTCACCGCCCATGCGCTCGAAAGGGGTGGTCGTGATTGCAGCTGCTTCCATGCAAGCCAAGATAGCCGGCCCACGGGGGCCGGCTATTGCGGATATCCCGTATGTACGCGCGGCGTACGCTGCGCTGCGCGCAATACGGGCTGCGCGGCCTGCCAACGCGCATCGTGGAGCGGAATCGGAAAATGATGCGCTTGCACAACCTTCACGAATTCACGGGAACGGAGAAGAAGCCTTCGGTGTGAATGCGCTCGGGCGGCGCGCCGAGCCGCCTGGCCTCGTTCACGCAGGATTCCACGAACGCAGGGCTCCCCGCGACGAACACGCTGAACTCGTGCAGGTCCGGGAAATGGCGCGCGAGGATGTCGGGAATGCGGCCATGCTCGATGCCTTCCTGCTGCTCGCGCGTGAGTGTGGGCAGGAAATGAAAGTTGCGGTAGCGCACCCGCCAGAAGTCGATGAGGCCACCGCAGTAGAGGTCGTCCTTGCTGCGTGAGGAGAACATCAGCGTGACCGGCGCCGAGTAGCCGCGACGCAGGGCGGCCTCGGTGAGCGAAAGGATGGGCGCAAGGCCCGACCCTGCCGCCAGGCACAGAACCGGTGTTTCCACCGACGGATCGCCGACGAAGGTTCCATACGGGCCCGACACGCTCACCACATCGCCCGTGCGCACCTCGCCATGCAGCCAGGGGCTGGTTTCACCCAATTCCTGGCGAGTCACCTGCAGGATGATCTCCCCGTCATGCCGTGGTGCGCAGGCCAAGGAGTACGCACGCGGTCGCGCCGCACCCGGCCGGTGTACGGTGACATACTGGCCGGGCCAGAAGCGCATCGGCGATCCCAATGGCCGTAGATGCATCTCCAGGATGCTGGGCGTGCGCTGGATTCGATCCGTGAGCACGAAGGGCATGTCCTTCTGCGGCGGAAAGAGCTGGGGCCTGGCATCGCTCGAGCCCCACTCGATGCTCAATTCCTCCGAGATGGGCTTGGCCATGCACATGAGGCCAAAGCCCGCGCGCCGCTCCTCCTGCGACAATGCCATGTCCAGCACGAAGCCCTGGTCGAAGGTGCCGGAGAGCACCTTGACCTTGCATTCGCCGCACGCACCCGCGCGGCAATTGTTGGGCAGGGCGAAGCCTGCGCGCTCCAGCGCGCCGAGCACGGTGTCGCCCTCCTGGCACTCCACGATGTGCCCGGAGGGCGCGAGCCGTACCTTGCTCATCCGGCGCGCTGCATTCCCGTCAGAAGACGGGAATGATGTCCTTCATGTCGACGTCGGTGACCTCCTGGCCGCTGATGCCCACTTCGGGAATCGCGGGGAAGGGAATGCCGTACTTGTCCAGCACGCCCTTGAGATTGAGCATGGCGGTACGCCAGTTCTCCTTCTTCGCCTCGTATTCCGGGATATGGAATCCGGCGGAGCGCGCGCAGGCCTCGATTTCGCGCTGATTGCTGATGAAGTCGGCGGGCAGGTCCCAGAAATCCATCGGTGGCTCGAACAGCACGCCGGAGAGGAACAGGAAGCCCGCGCGTACCTGCTTGGTGATCAGCGGCTTGTCGGACAGGTCCATCTTGGGGTAATCGCGTTCCATCAGCGCCATGCAGATGGCCATGTGGCGTCCCTCATCGCGGCCGACGTTCTTGAACCCCGCCTGGAACACCGGTTCCTTACACTTGGCCGCCATCTGGTGAAAGATGGTGGCGGCGGCGATTTCGCCCATGAGGAAGGAACTGAACAACACGGCCAGGCTGTACTTGGGCACCGCGGCCTTGTAGCCATTCCAGTAGCGGCCGCCGTTGTAGTAGAGCCAGTGAGCGTTCTTGAGCGCCTTGCGTCCCAGCTCGGTCTTGGGCTGGTAGGTGAGGGGGCTCGGATGCTCCAGGAGCTTGGTGATGGCGAGGCCACAGAGCTGCTCGTGGTTCTGCTCATCGCGCGTCACCGAGAAGAAGCAGCGGCGCACTGCATCTTCCTCGTGGGCTTCATAGGTCTTGATGAAGGCCGAGGCGAACACGGGCGGCGCGGAGGCATCGAACACGCTCAGCAGCGTGAACCAATAGGCCATGCACTCACGCTGCTCCCAGGTATAGCTCGACGGGCGGAAGGATTCCCACGGCAGTTTCTTCGGATCCCAGTTCTCGCGCTGCGCGGCATCCCAGACTTCCTCGAGCTTGCCGGTCTTGGCATGCCAGCTCAAGGGATAGACGTTGGGTTGCGGCGTCGGAGGCGGCAATTCCATGTTGGCTGCGATTTTTTCTACGGCGTGTCCCATGTGGATCCTTCGCGGTTTGAAGCTTGGTGAGGAGAACCATGCGCTGTTGTCGCGCGATGATTTAAAGTGACACAGAAAATATGATGCAGTCAATAAAGATGTGTCAGAAAAGGCAACGAATGACCGCTGTTTACGTGGAAGTACGTAGAGAAGGGAATGCAAGCGCCGGGCGCGTCTCTGCGCCCGGCGCGTCCGAGGAATGCGCGTCACGAACCGCGATGTATTCAGCGCGTCGACCGTGCCGGGCGGGCCCATTGGGTCAGGCGTCCGTCGGCGGTGTACGGCGTCCTGAAATCGAAGGCCGCCGCAGTTGGCCCATTGCGGTGAATGAGATCGAAGCGACGGTAGCCCTCCGACCAGGTGGGCGGATCTTCACCTTCCAGCCACGAGGCAACGTAGGTCGGCCAGGATGGATCGACACACCATTCCCGCCGGCCCTTGAGCGCTCGGCGGAACATCGTGCTTTAATGACCCGAAGTCAAGAGCGCTAGGGTGACGCGTGACGGGCAAGGCGCTCTCATTTTCCAGGGCACGAATCCTCGCGTACCGGCGTCGCGTCGGTTTGCTGGATGCGCGTTTGCCCGGCAGCGCTGCGTCGCTCCGCCGTGCAGCGTGGGCGGGCCTGCAGGACAGCATGCCGCGGGCCGCCTCGTTGTCGTTGCATGCAAGGGTTGGATCATGTTCGCCGCGCGCCGGCTCGGACGCCGTCTTCATTCAGGTATGGGGTCCCCGATTCAGCGCCTATACGGTCGCAGCAGCGGATCGTGCGGTCTTCACCCTCGGACGCATGCCGAGCGACGCGCGCGGGCAGGACAAGGCTGTGCAGATGGCGGAGCGCATCCATGCGTATCTGCGCGGACGGCGATTCCCGTTCGGTACGGTGGCGCGCGGCATTGGCGAGCGCTCGCCCAACAAACTGCGTTATGCGGCTCCAACTGGCCGGGTTCTCATGCGCTGGGATGGCGCGCGACAGCCGGAGATCTGGACCGAACCCACGCCTCGAGAGTCAACCGAGCAGATGCGGCGCGAGCTTGCACGGCGTTACTTGCGGGTGTTCGGGCCGGCGACTCCCGGATCATTCTCCTCCTGGGCCGGGGTCGCGGCCACCGCCGCCAGAGCGGTTTTCGGTGAACTCCAAGCATCCCTGTCCCGCGTTCGCACGCCGCTCGGCGAGGCATGGATGTTGAGTGAGGATTTGGACATGTTGCAGGCGCCGCATCCGGCGCCATCGCCGGCGACGGTGCGTTTGCTGCCCAGTGGCGATGCCTATTATCTGCTGCAGGGGGATGACCGGCGGTTGCTCCTGCCGCGGGCGGAGCATCGGAGTGCGCTCTGGACGTCCCGCGTCTGGCCGGGGGCGATTCTCGCCGGCGGCGAGATCATCGGGACGTGGCGTCGAGCCCATCGCGAACTGCGACTGCAGCCTTGGGGCCGGGTCGATCGCACGGCACGCAAGGCCATCGAAGAGGAGGCGGCTGGTCTGCCGATACCGGGCTTGGAGGGCGGTGTCGCCGTCACCTGGTCGGACAAATGAGCCTCAAGAGTGCCGCCACTGCGGCGGGCGCTTCTGCAGGAAGGCATCCATGCCTTCCGCGGCATCCTGCAGTGCGATGTTGCACACCATCGTACCGCCCGCGGTTTCGTACGCGCCGGGAAGCCCTTGGTCGATCTGCGAGTAAAATGTCTTCTTGCCCATGCCGATGACGGCGCGGCTGCGCGAGGCGATGCGCTCGGCGAGGGCGTTTACCACGGTGTCGAGCTCGGCGGGTGGAACGGCGCGGTTGATCAAGCCCCAGCTTTCGGCCTGTGCGGCACCGAACATCTCGCCGGTGAGCAGCATTTCCATCGCCCGCTTGCGGCCGATGTTGCGCGCCACGCCGACCGCCGGAGTGGAGCAGAACACGCCGATGTTCACGCCCGGCAGCGCGAATGATGCGGTATCGGCGGCGATGGCCAGGTCGCACATGGAGACGAGCTGGCAACCGGCTGCCGTTGCGATGCCATGCACGCGCGCGATGATGGGTTGCGGGACCTGCGTCATGTGGAGCATGAGCTGGTTGCAGGCATCGAACAGCCGCTGCTGCCAGGCCGAATCCTGGCTGTGCGCACGCATTTCCTTCAGGTCATGACCCGCGCAGAATCCCTTGCCGTCGGCTGCCAGCACGATGACGCGCGCCTGGTCGTCCGCTTCGACCGCCGTGAGCGCTGAGTCCAACGCCAGGATCATCTCGAGTGATAGGGGATTGAACCGGCTGCCACGATTGAGCGTCAACCGCACGATGCCGGCCTTGGCTTCATGTTGTACGAAGGGGGAATCCTGGAGGGTGCCGGCGGCTGCGCTCATGGGGGCTTTCCGATTTGAAAGGATACTGGTCGGGTAATATGAACCATGTTCCGCGGCAAGGCAAAAGCGTGCCTTCGCCAGGTGAGAGCCGCATCGCGAGGCGTCGCTGCGCCGCCGCGAATTGACGCCGGAACTCAATCTCCGTACGCTAGTTTATCAATTTCCCCGGGGGTTGGCGCATGTCGGATCTTCCTGCTCGAATCCAGGCGGCCTATGAGCGCGACATGGCCAGCGCGCCGGCGCAGGTGACGCGCCCCGACCAGCTTCCCGTCCGCTATGAGGCCATCACGGCTGAGTGGCTGACAGCCGTGCTGTGCAAGGCCCATCCCGGCGCCGCCGTAGCCCACTTCCAGATGGACGCGCCGGACAATGGCTCGGCCAATCGCCGCAAGCTCCAGATCACCTACAACGATGCCGGCCAACGGGCGGGCCTGCCGGCGCGCATCTTCTGCAAGGCCACGCTCGATCTCATGAACCGCATGGTGCTGGGGATCTCGGGCGGCGCGCTGGCGGAAGTCGTGTTTTACGACCGCCTGCGCCCGCTCCTGGACATCGAGGCGCCGCAGTCGTTTTTCGCCCGCTTCGATCCGCAGACCTACAACTCGCTGGTGATGCTCGGCGACATCAGCCATACCGTCACCGAGTTCTGCTCGCACAAGACGCTGATGCCGCGCAAGCGGGTGGAAAGCCAGATGACCTTGCTGGCCAAGCTCCACGGCACCGGCTACCGCGATCCGGAAATGCAGCGTCGCCTGCAGGATCTGAACACCTGGCCGGGCTTTTTCTACAACACCTTGAATTTCGGCATGGAGGCGGGCGCGAGCAAGGGCTTCCTCGCCGCCAAGGAAGTGGTGCCGCCGCGCCTGTACGCGCGCTTTCCGGAAATCTGGCCCGCCATGTGCAAATCCGTCGATCTGCACAACGACCTGCCGCACACCCTGTCGCACGGCGATGTGCACCTGAAGAACTGGTACGTGGCCGGCAACGGCGAGATGGGCCTGGGCGATTGGCAATGCGCCACGCGCGGTCATTGGGGACGCGATGTGTGCTACACTATCACCACGGCACTGCCGGTCGAAGACCGCCGCGCCTGGGAAAAGGACCTGCTGCAGTCCTATCTCAAGCAATTGCACGCGGCCGGCGGGCCGCAGGTTTCCTTCGACGAAGCCTGGATGCACTATCGCCAGCAACTCATGACGGTGCTCACGTGGTGGGCGGTGACGCTGACGCCGCCAGAAGGCCTGCCCGACATGCAGCCACGCGACATCACCCTGGAATTCCTGCGCCGCATCACTACGGCCATGGACGACGTCGATACGCTCGGTAGCCTTACGTGAGCGGGGTCAGGGGCAAGGCTGTCGTCATCCTCGGAGCCGCGGGCGCCGGCAACATGGGGCAGGGCATCGCGCGGCGATTTGCACAAGCCGGTGCGCAGGTGGTCGTTGCCGGAAGGCATGAAGAACCGTTGGCTGCGCTGGCCAGGGAGATCGGCGGTGCCTCGTGCCTGTGCGACATCACGCGCCAGGCTGACATCGAAGCGCTCGTCAAATTCACGCTCGACCGTTACGGCAAGGTGGACGTGGGCATCAATGCCACGGGCTGGGGGCTGCTCAGTCCCTTCGAAAAGACCAGCGAGGCCGACCTGTGCAAGATGATGGACCTGCAGTTCAAGGGTCCCTTCCAGTTCATGCAAGCGCTGGTGAAGGTCATGGGGCCGGGCGGGTCGATCATCCAGATCTCCTCCGCCACCGCCACCATCATGCTCGAGCAGCATGCCGCCTACATGGGCACCAAGGCGGGCATCGATCACGTGGTGCGTTGCGTGGCCAATGAATTCGGCAGCCGCGGCATCCGCGCCAACTCCATCTCACCCGGCGTCACGCGCACGCCCATGGCGGGGGATTCGCTCAACATTCCCGCCGTGCTCAAGGCCTTCGAGGCGGGCTATCCGCTGGGCCGCATCGGCAGCATCGATGACATTGCCGCCGCGGCGCTGTGGCTGGCGGATGACGAGTGCTTCATGACCGGGCAGAACCTGCAGGTGAACGGCGGGCTGACGCTGCGCCGCAATCCCACCTTCGCCGAGCTCGGCGCCGCGTTTGCCGCGGCCACGGCACATCTGAAATAGGGGGCGGACGATGCGCGCGAAAACCTACGGCCCCATCAACCAGAACGCCTTCATCGTGACGGACATCGATGCGGGCATCGATCATTGGACCTCGGTCATGGGCGTGGGCCCATTCTTCAAGTTTCCGAAGATCGAGTTCGTGAAGGGCGACTATCGCGGCAAGTCCAGCCTGCCGGAATTCGACGCGGCCATCGCTTATTCGGGTGAGCTCATGATCGAGCTGATCCGGCCGCGTGGGCCGTCCATCTTCAAGGAGTTCCAGGACGAGGGACGCAAGGGCGTGCACCACTTCGCCGCCTTCGCCGATGACATGGCCGCGGCGGAAGGCGAGCTTACCGCCGGCGGTGCGCTGCGCCTGCAGGGCGGGACGCTGCCGGATGGCTCTTGTGTCGCCTACTTCGAGATGGGCGGGCCGGAGCCTTCGATCCTCGAGATCGCCTGCCTGCAGCCCGCTGCGCTTGGCCTTTTCGCCGCCATCAAGGCGGCCGCGGCCGGCTGGGACGGATCCAACAAGCTGCTGACGTTCTAGGTTCGACATGGCCGCAACGATGGAAGCCTGGTTCGAGGGCTTGGTGGCGCTGGTCACCGGCGGCGGCGATGGCATCGGGCGCGCGGCGTCGCTGTTGTTCGCCCGTCGCGGGGCGCGCGTGGTGGTGACCGACCGAAACGCCGATACCGCTGCGCAGACGGCTGAGCTGATCGGCCGCACTGGAGGCACCGCGATGGCGTTGGGCGTGGATGTCACCGACAACGACGCCGTGGCGGGCATGATCGATGCCACGCTGGAGAGATTCGGTCGCTTGGACTGCGCTTTCAACAACGCAGGCGTGGCCCTGCCGGGTGATGGCGAGTGGAGCGAGGAGATCGCTCGCCGCACGGTGGAGGTGAACCTGTTCGGCGTGCACGCCTGCATCCGGCACGAGGTGCCGGCCATGCTGCGCAACGGGGGCGGGACCATCGTCAATACGGCTTCACTCGCCGGCTTCGTCGGCTCGCGCACCGTGTATCAGCCGGCGTACACGGCGAGCAAACATGCCGTGATCGGGCTGACCAAGTCCGCTGCGCTGCAATACGTGCGCCAGAACATTCGCGTCAATGCGCTCTGCCCGGGCGTGACGCATACCGCCATGGTGGAAGGCGTCATGGCCACCTCGCCGGCAGTCCGCCAGGCCCTGGAAAATCACTCGCCCATGGGCCGGTTGGCCACGCCCGAGGAAATGGCGGAAGCCGCGATCTGGCTGTGCTCGAGCAAATCGAGCTTCGTGAACGCGCATGCGCTGGTCGTGGATGGCGGGAGCGTGGCGGAGTAGGCCGCGGGCGGAGGCGCCGATCGCTCGTCACGTGGCCGCCGCCAGACGAGATGTGCGCGACAAAAAAAAGACCGCGTCACCGTCGGCGACGCGGTCTTTGCATTTTTGTAAGGCCTGATGTGAGTCTTGCGCTTACTTGCCGAACTGATAGCTGACCTGGAACAGCAGTTCCCGGCCTCGGCTCACCCCCGCGAAGCGATCCCCCAGCACGCCATTGGCCGTGCCCTGGCCACCACCCGTGAAGGGCACGTTGGGCGAGGCCACCCAGTAGTGCTTGTTCGACAAGTTGCGGCCGATGAAGGCCACCTGCCAAATATCGTTCTGGTCGCCCAAGCGCACGCCGGCATCGATGAGCGAGTACGAGGGGTTGCGGCTCTGCGGTGCCGAAGAGGCGTCCGTCAGATAGCTGTCGCTGTAGGTGACATCGGCGGTGAGGCCGATCTTGAGCGCAGCGCCGATCGGCGTGTCATAGGCAATACCGAAGCTTGCATTGACCTTGGGAGCGCGGATCAGCTCCGTTCCGCTCAGGTCCTGCTGCGGATTGCCGCCGATGATGGTGCAACCCAGTGCGATGGTCTGGCCGTTGTAGCAGGGCGCGCCCACGAAGCTCGTGTACTTGCCCTTGTTGTAGGCGACGGCGCCATGCAGGCCGAACCCTTCCAGCGGCGTCTTGTAATTGAAGTCGGCTTCCACGCCGTCGATCTTCACCGCACCGGCGTTGCGGATGGTGTTGGTGGCGTTGACGAAGTTGGTCACCTGTAGGTCGGTGACCTTGTAGCTGTAGGCGGCGGCATTCACGGCCAGCGTGCCATCCAGCAGCAGGCTCTTCACGCCCAATTCGAAACCCTTGATCTTCTCTGGGTTGTAGGAAATGTCCACCGCCGGAGAGGCGCGGAAATTGACCGAGCTGGAATTGAAGCCGCCGGAGAGGAAACCCTGCTTGTAGGCGCCGAACACGGTCAGCGTATTGCTGGGGCGGTAGGATACGGTGACTTCAGGGGAGAAGTTGTTCCAGCTCTTCGACTGGCCCTGGTAGTTCGCCACGATGGTGCTGTCGTCCAGGATGGTCGTGCAGACCGTGCCGGGGATGCCGATGCAGCCGCCTTCGGACAGGCCGCCGCCATCGCGCATCTCGGGGAGCGACTTCTTCTCATGCGAGTAGCGGCCGCCAATGTCGATTTCCACCACGTCGGTGGGCTTATAGATGGCCTGCAGGTAGGCGGAGTAGGCCTTGCCGTCCTGGGTCAGGTGATAGTTGTTGACCAAGACGGGGCTGGTGCGGCCGCCGAAGCCGGGGCCGAGCAGGTCGAAGCTGCCACCGAACAGATACGTGATGGAGCCGGTCTTGGAATTGGTGTCCGCGAAGAACACACCGCCGGACCAGTTCAGGGGGCCGCTGAAATTGGTGGTCAGGCGGAATTCCTGCGAGAACTCACGATCGCTGGTGGGCACGTTGCAGCTCGGCAGGATGATGCCCGGGTCGTTCTCGTAGTTCTGGCACTGGTCGAGATCGAGGTGATAAAGGCCGGTGACGGAGGTGAGCTGGATTTCCGAGCTGGGCCGGTAGTTCATCTCCAACACACTCAAGGATTGCTTCTGGTGCTGGAAGTTCTGGCCGTCGCCGAAGTGGTTGAGCGTGGCTGGGATGGTGCCCACGATGGAACCGGAAGAGGAGTTGACGCTGTAGTCACCCGGTCCGCAGGGCAGGCCCGAACCCGTCTGGCGCACGCCCGCCGGGCAGGAGATGAACTGTGTTCCCGCAGCCGGACCGTTATTGTCGGTCTTGGCGAAATTGATCTTGAGCTTGGCATCGAAGGCCTCCGAGGGCTCCCACTTCAAGGTGCCGCGGAAGGCGTAGTCCTTGGAGTTGGGGTTCTTGTCCCAATCGGTGGCGTAGAGCGAATTGCGCGGCGTGGCCTCATCCAGGTAGCCGTCCATGTGCGAATAAGCAAACGCGAAGCGGCCGCCCAGGGTGTCCGTGAGCGGTCCCGAAACATAACCCTGCGCGCGCATTTCCTTTGCCTCGCTCTCGTAGCCCAGGGTGAGCTTGCTGCGGAAGGTCTTGGTTGGGTCCGCGGTGCGATAGGAAACGATGCCGGCGGGCGTGCTCTTGCCGAAGAACAGGGCCTGCGGCCCCTTCAACACTTCGATCTGTTCGATGTCCGTGTCGGTCATGCGGCGCACGAAAGCCTTGGACACCTGCACGCCGTCGATGTTGAAGGCCACGGCCTGGTCGCCGAAGGGGTTGGAGTCCGGACCCGCGATGCCGCGGATGGAGATGTTGCCACCCTGCACGCTGCCCGACTGGTTGCCGATCATCAGTTGCGGCACCACGCGCGACAGGCTGTCCAGGTTGTTGATACCGCGGATTTCCATCTGCGTGCCGCTGACGGCCGTGATGACCACCGGCACCGCGATCAATGTTTCGTCGCGCTTACGTGCGCTGACCACGATTTCCTCGAGAGCGGCGGGAGCCGCCGATGCGCCCGTTTCCGCGCTCAGTGCCGCGCTTGCGGTGCCCAGGAGCGGTGCGCAGAACGCGGCCGCCATGATCGATCGCTTGTTGCTCATCTTCCGATCCCCCCTCAGCTATGCGGCCACCGGGAAGGCGGCCCGAAAATTCTTGGTTATCGACCGGCCGTGCCGCTTGCGCGCTGCAGGTGGACCGGAAACGGTACGCTTACCGTATTATTCGAAACATAACACCAAACAGGCGCACCGTAAACTACCATACGATCGTGGTAGCCGGCCTTAACGCTGTGCAGAAATCCGTTGCTTTTTCGCCGCGTTCCGCCCCGTCGCGCGCGTCGCTGCGCGCGCACTCATCCGCGCCGTCGCGCGGCCGGGCTGCCGGCGGGCGGGCAGATCCACCGACATCGAGTCCAAGGCCCACTTGGCACGCCGCAGGTAATCGGCGAATTGCTCCAGCTCCGACGAGGAGAAGCCCTGGAAAGCGCGCCCGTTCATCTCGCACACCACGTCCTGCACCTGAGTCAGAATGGCCCACCCCTTCGCCGTGAGTTGCACGCAATGCGCGCGCCGGTCCCTGCTGTCCGGGGAGCGTTGCACGAAACCCTTGTTTTCCAGGGATTCCACGAATTCGCCGGTGGCCGCCTTGCCCATGCCCAACACCCGCGACAACTCCGTCTGGGAGATGCCCGACTCGCGGCGCGAGATGCCGGTGAGCACCCAGGTCTCGCTGCGCGTGATCTGGCGATGGGGGTTGATGCGGTTCAGGACGGACAGCCGCAGCCGCGACACGTCGTGGATGAGAAAGCCGATGCGGATGCCGGACTTCTCGGCAGGCGATCTGGGTTTGGTGATTTTCACCGCTGCATTAAAAGCCCAACGTGGCCGGGAAGTCCATACGGTCCTGCCGGCGCGGGGTCGAGGATTGGCCGCGCGCGCCCGGGCGATGGTCGTCCGCGAGCCGAATTGACGGCCCGGAGAATGGTAGGTAGCGTACGAATTCGGGCGGGCCGCCCATCCGGGCGAGCGGGGGAATGAAGAATCATGCGTGACCTGGTCAAGCTGGAATGGCCCGCCGAAGGCGTGGCCCTCATCACCCTTACCGAGACCGTCCCCCAGTTCAACCTCACCTGCAAAGGTGTCTCGCAGCTTGCTGATGCGCTCGAGCGGGCGCGCACCGAAGGCGCGCGGGTGTCTGTGCTGGCATCGGGCGTGCCCGGTCACTGGTACGAGCATGCCTACCTGGACGATATCCGCAACCTGGTGGGCGGTCGCGCCGCCACCGGCGACCCCGCGGGTTGGTTCCGTTCGCTTACCGAGGTGAGCCGGCAGAACGTCGTCACCATCGCCGCGATTTCCGGTGACACCTCCGGTGGCGGGTGTGAACTGGGCTGGGGTTGCGATTTACGCGTGGCCGAGGCCGGCGTGCGCTTCAGCCAGCCTGAGGTCATCATCGGCTGCGGCACGGGCATCGGCGGCACCAGCCGCCTGATGCAATTGATCGGCCGCACCGTCACGGCCGAGATGGTGCTGATGGGCACGCCGATCACGGCCGAGCGGCTGTATGCCCTCGGCGGATTGAATCGCCTGGTGGGCAAGGGCGAGGCGGTGCGCACGGCGGTGGACATGGCGATGCACATGGCCAAGCTCCCGCCGGTGGCGCTGGCCGGCATGAAGCGCATGCTCACCGAAGACGAGGACCTGCACCTGTCGCAGGCGCTGGCGAACGATCAAGCCATCAGCCAGACGCTGTTCGCCGATCCGCTCACCGTGAAGAACATGGAAGAGATACAGAACCGCCTGAACGGCGGCGAGACGCTGGCCTCGATCTACTGGGGCAAGGGCTGACACATCGGCGGCGTTCCCGGCGCGCCGCTGCAGTTCCAGCGCAACACGGCACTCCGAGCGCAGCGTCGCGGCTTGGAATCCCGCTTCGGCTCACGTCGTGCCGACGTATTTCGTCAGCGTCTGATGCAGATGACGGATACGGATTTCCTGGTAACGCGACAAGTGAATCACCTCCGGTCCACCGGCGCGCAGCCCCTCCTGCAGCATGGCCAGGCCCACCGTGTCCTGGTCGTAGATCTGCCCCAGCCACGGCGGGAATGCGCCGCACGCAGAGTAGGTGTCATCCGGCCCCAGGTCGATCTTCTGCACCTCCGGAATCGGCGAGCCGTCCAGCGGCTTGGGCTTGAAGATCATGAAATCGAAGGTCGAGCTGTGCGGATCGTCGCGCACCGGGAGGAAACGGTACAGGTAGGGAAAGCCGAGGGAGCGGAAGATGACGATGTTGGGGAATATCGAGTACTGCCACGGGTCCAGCGCTTCGGAATCGGATAGCTTGCTGTAGTCGCGGCCATCGAGTTGCGACAGGTATTGCCGGCTCATCTCCGCCATGGCGGCTCTCGCGCTCACGCCCGGCGGCAACGGCGGCGCCCCCTCCGTGCCGGTCATGGTGCGCATCATGGCGTCGTACACCTGCTGCTCGCTGAGCCTGCCGGGCATCTGTTCGCTTTGGATGCCGGAGGGTTCCAGGAAGCGGCTGATGTTGTCGTTGCCCGGCCAGATATCGTACTGCGTGCTCGAATCGCCGGAGAAGGGCAGGGCTTGCGAATGCAACTCGGCCACGTGGAAGGCCTCGATGAAGCCCTCGATGCAGGCCTTCCAATTTGCCTTGAGCACCTTGCGGATGTGGATGGCCAGGTACGCATCTTCCCGTGGCCATTGTGCAAAGTGCTCCGGCAGGTTGCCCAGATAGGATTCCAGCGAAGGCGAGCCCGGATCGCGGTTGATGAACACGAAGCCGCCCCAGCGGCCCACCTTCACTTCGCGCAATGACAGTTCGGCATCCTTCACCTTGGGGAAGTCGGCGCGCGCGGGAACCTGCGCAATGCGCCCATCCAGATGCCAGGTGAAGCCGTGGTAGGGACAGCGGATCTGGCGCACGCTGGTGTCGGCCATGCACAATTTCATGCCGCGGTGCATGCAGGTGTTGTAGTAGGCCTTGATGGCGCCCGACTCGCCGCGTACCACCAGGATGGACGCGCCTGGGCTTTCGTACACCAGGCAGTCACCCGCTTGGGGAATCTGTTCCTCGCGGCAGGCGATCTGCCACACGCGCGGCCACAGCAGCGCGGCTTCACGGTCGAAAAACGCCTTGTCCGTATAGCGTGAGCGCGGCACGGCATCGAAGCCGGGATCCACGCCCGCGCTGGCGGCGGCGAGCGGCGGGGCCGGGCGGACATCCGCGGCGACGACTTCCTGGTAATTCGGCAAGGAGGTGATGCGCGCGTCGCGCGGCGCGCCGGTGCTCGTGCTGCTCATGTGCGTTCCCGGCGCCGGTGGACGCCTGCCAACCATCAAGATTGGTACGCTAGCATATTCTCGGGCCGGGCGGTCAGGCGGCGCGCTGGCGGATCAGCATCACCATGCCGGCGGCGAGCAGGCAGGCCGCCCCAGCGGCCAGCAGCGCCGGCGTGTAGGTCAGCAACAGGGTGCGCGTGAGTCCCGCCCCATAGGCGGCCGTGGCGGCGCCCAATTGGTGCGCAGCGAACACCCAGCCGAACACCAGGCCGGCGCGCTCGCTGCCGAATTCCCGTGCCGCCAGCTTCACCGTCGGCGGCACGGTTGCGATCCAATCCAGGCCGTAGAACATGGCGAACAGCGTCAGGCCCTGGAAGGTGAAGGTGGAGAAGGGCAGCCAGAACAACGACAGCCCCCGCAGCCCGTAATACCAGAACAGCAGCTTGCGGTTGTCGAAGCGGTCTGACAGGTAGCCCGACAACGTCGTGCCGACGAGGTCGAAGGCGCCCATCATCGCCAGCACCGAGGCGGCCGGCACGGCGCTCATGCCGTTGTCGCCGCACAGCGAGACGAAATGTGTCTGCACCAGGCCATTGGTGGACAGTCCACAGATGAAGAAGCTCGCCGCGAGGATCCAGTACACGTTGCTGCGCGAGATCTCGGCGAGCGTTGCGAAGGGCGTGAGCAGGTTCAGCCTCGCCGGTGGCGGCGGCGGAGGCGTGCTGCCCTGCGCATCGCCGTAAGGCGCGAGCCCGAGGCTGTGCGGATGATCGCGCATCAACAGCGCCGCCAGCAGCGCAACCGTGGTGCAGGCCAGGACCATCGGGATCATGGTGTAGCGCCAGCCCAGGTGCTGGTTGATCCACGCGGCCGAGGGCAGGAAGATCAATTGCCCGGTGGCGGTGCTGGCGGCGAAGATGCCCACCACCAGGCCGCGATGCGCCGTGAACCAGCGGCTGGCCACCATCGCGCCCAGCACCAATGCCGTGAGTCCCGTGCCGCAGCCCAGCACCAGGCCCCACAGCACGAACAATTGCCAGAGCTGTGTCACGGCGGGTGCGAGCGCCATCGAGATGCCGATGAGGGTGGCCGCCACGATCATGATGCGCCGCAGGCCGAAGCGGGCGATGAACAGCGCCGCGAACGGACCCAGCACGCCGAACAACGCGAAGCGCACGGCGAACACGGCGGACAGCTCGTCCGTCGTCCAGCCGAATTGCTGACGCAGCGGCGGCATCATCACACCCGGCAATCCGAGGGCAGCCGAGGTGGTCAGCATGGCGAAGAAGGTCACCGCCGCGATCACCCACGCGTAATGCAGGCCACGGCGCGACAGCGCTGCGGACAGGGACTCAGCGAGCATGGCGGCGGGCATGGGTCACGGGAAGGGCATGATAGCCCGCCCATGCAACACCCTTGGCCCTTTGCGTAAAACCCGCCTGCTAGGCGGAGGCCTCGCGCAATTCGTTGCCCAGCGCCTGCAGCAGCATCGGCGTGGCATCGGCGCAGGCGAAGGCGATTTCGACATCGTTCACGAATCCCGCCACCAGCGCCGCGCGCGCCTGCATGATGAGACCGTACAGCCGCACCGCGTTGTAGATGGTGTGGAAGCGCAGTTCGCGCAGCTCCACCTTCCAGCCGCCCGACTGCTCGTACTGTTGCACGAAATCCGGCCAGGGCAACATGCGGCTGACGAAGGGCTTCACGTAGCCGAGATCGGCGGCCGGGTGACCCTGTGAGGCCAATTCCCAGTCGAGGACGGCGCTCAAGGTGTCGCCCTCGACCAGGAAATTGTGAAAGCCCAGGTCATTGTGGGTCAGGCGTATCTCGCTGCCGGCATCCTCGACGTGCGCCGACAACCAGGTGATCGCGGCGTCGATCACGCGCGCGCGGATGCCGATGTGCTGCTGCATGCCGGCGAAGCCTGCGATCTGGCGGGCCAGGTCCTCCCGCGCCAGCGCGGCTGGCGCGAGCCCGCGGCTGCGCTCGGCCGGCAATCCATGCAGAAGCCCCATCTGCTGCGCCAATTGCAGGCCGAGTTCGCGCGAGCGCGGTGGCGTGAACAAGCTTCCGGTCAGGCGCCCCGGCAGTTTTTCGAGCAGGATGAACGGCGCACCCACGGCGCCATGTGCCGGCTCCAGCAACAGCGGACGCGGCGCGCGGATGCCGCTGGCGGAGACCAGTTGCAGCAACGCGAATTCACCCGCCACCGTGGTGTCGGTGGCGCCGCCCTGCCAGTCCTGCCGGAAGATGAAATGTTCCGGCAGCTGCGCAGCGCCGGTCTGCGAAATCATGGCGGTGACCTTGCAGCGCCCGCCTGGAATCAGGCGGGCTTCGGTAAGTTGCAGCCGGGGGCCGCCCAGCGCATGCGCCTGCAGATAGCACTGCAACGCCGCACGGTCGATGTGCCGTTGGGCGGCGTCCGCTGCCTGCCGGCCCGCATCGCTGCGCGCCGCTTCCGCCGCCTCGAAGGCCGGCTCGCTTTGGTTCAATGCCTCGCTCTCCTCGAGCACGTCGGCCGCGATGCGTCCCTCGCCGAGGTGCTGGGCCACCCGCGCCACGATGGTCGCGCACTCGCGCAGGCGCAGCGGCGCATCGTCCGCAAGACCGTCGTTGACCTGGCGGCAGATGGCCTCGGCAACATTCAGGAGGTAGGCGCGCAGCGTGGCATCGTCGGGCCGCGGCAGCGGCAGCGGCGCCCGGCCGTCCGCGTTCATGGTTGCCGCCCGTCCCAGCGCAACCAGTCATTGTCCCTGGTGAGCCCGAGCGCATCGCGGTGCCAGGGTGGCATGAAGCGCATGGCGCTCCATTCGACCATGCCCTGCCAGACGCGTTGACGGCATTCATAGATCATCGGCCGGTGCGCGCAGAAGTATCCCTGGCCGTAGGGCTGCAGGTTGTACTCGCCGGCGGCGCGCCCGAGGATTTCCACCTCGCGTCCGAGCTTGTCGGTGAAGCGCGCGCGCACGCCGTTCAAGCCCAGATGATCGTCCGACAAGTGCAATTCGGACTGCACGTCCGCCACCATGGACAGGACTCCATCCAGCACCACGTAACCCAGCATCATGCGGCCCTTGGGACCGATGGTGGGAAAGGCGTTGATGTGATTGTCGCGGTCGAGCACGGCCATGAACCAGCGATGCGCCAGAATGCTGCCGCCATCGCGCGGACCCCAGCTGTGATCGAGGAAGCCCACGCCATCGAAGGCGCGGCGCACGCCGCCCGCCGTGATATGTCCCTTGACGCTGCCCAGCGAGTCGTAATGACCTGCGCCGATGCGCGCGCCGGCCACGTCCATGTTCATCTGCACCGGCCCGGTAAAGGATTCGAACATGACGTCGGTCTGTACGCCGTCGCGGTCCACACGCACGCGGCAGGTGCGCAACGGATCGGGGGTCTCGAAGCTCACGCCCTCGAGCGCCGTTCCGGTGAGCTGGCCGGGAGGGATGGGCAGTGCCGTGCGCTTGGCGCGCGAGAGGATCTTGCCGTCCACCTGCGTCCAGCTGTAGAGGCTGGCTTCCTGGCGGTTGGGGTGGACCCCGATACGATGGAAACCGGCAAGCCCGCGCAGCGGGTCCACCAGCGCAATGAGCGTGCTTTCCTGCCAATGCGCCTCGGGGCCGGGGGCGTGATTGGCGTCGTCCGCCCTGGTCAGCGTGGGGGCATGGGGAAATTCGGGCATGCGGCGGGTTCCTTCGGGATAACGGGTGCCGAATTAGTATACTGGTGTACGAGACGAGGCAAGGCCGGGGAGCGCCGCGGCGGATATTGGAACGGGCGGCTGCCGGAATCAAAATGCCGCGGCCCGGCGCCATACCGGCTTTGGACGGAAAGCGGCATGCTGGCGGGGCTTGGTTCACGAGAGGGGGGCAAACATGTACGACACCAAGGAAGTCCTGGCATCCATCGACCAGAACGCCGTGTACATCCTGCTGCTGTGCGGCGCGGCCATGATCTTCAACTACATCTTCTTCATCGACGCCGTGCGCCGCGCGCTGCGCGACAAGGTGTATCCCTTCAGTGTGTTTTCCACGCTGTTCTGGCTGTCGGGCGATGCCTCGGTGGTGCTCAGCTACGACCTGGCGTTCCACGTGTTGAATCACTGGTACATGAAATTCTTCTGGGGAGCGCTGTGCCTGACCGTGTTGTTCGAGTTGTTCTTCCTGTCTGCGATTTTGCGCTTCGGCCGCAAGGAGATCGCGCCGGAGCTGAGCCAGCCGCAGTTCGTTGCCACCATTCTCGGCACCCTGGTGGTGATGTTCTTTGCCTATAACTTCATCAAGGAGCGCATGGGCGATACGCTGGTCATCGACTACTTCTGCCTGGCGAATCTCGCCGGCCCGATGTTCAACTGGCACCTGGTCTCGCGCCGCAAGAATCTCGCCGGCACCAGCCCGTTGATCTGGATCTGCTACACGGGCGTGGTGACGTGCTGGAGCGCGGCGCTCATGCTGTTCTTCGGCAAGCCCTTCGCCAGCCCCGAATACCTGCTGATCTACGCGCTGGCCTTCGCCGGCTCGCTGGCGGTGACGTTCAAGGTGCTGAAGATGGCCCCGGCCAGGGTGGCGGTGCCGGCCTGACGTTCAACCGGCGCGGCCGCCAACCGGCCGCGCCGCGCGATGATCGGCCATGTAGCGCTCGAGGCGCGTGAGTTCCTCGCCCTGGAGCGATGCACGCAGGATGGCGCCGGGGCCGCTGTGGAGGTCGCGGCGATAAGCCGCCACATCGCCGGGTTCCGCGCACCAGCGCGTGATGGTGACATGCGCAAGCGCGGTCAATTGCCGCGCCAATGATGGTGGATCCGCATCGGCCCGCAGCGCGCCGCGCCGCTTGAGCTCATCGAGGTCGGCGCGCAGTGCCGATTCCGACGCCCGGTAGAAGGCGCGCGTCAGCGGATCGCGCGGCGCGGAACTGTAGGCGGAGGAAACCCGCACCCAATCCGCTTCGCTGAGCGCGGACTCCCAGAACAATTCGATCATCAGGTAGGGCGTGTTGACCTGCAGTTCGCGCGCACGCGCCACGGCTACTGTGTGAATGCCTTCCACCCAATCGGCCGCCGCCTGCTCGAGCACCTGCGCCTTGGAGCCCACCAGGTTGTAGATGGTCTGCGCGGAAATCTCGCACCGCGCCGCGATGTCCTGCATGTGCACGCCTTCGTAGCCGGCGCTTTTCAGCAGCGCGCGGGCGGCGGCGTAGATGCGCGAGCGGCGCGAGCGTTGGCCCACCCAGGCGCGGCCGCGTTGCGCCGGCGCCTGCGGACCCAGGTCGCGGAACAGCGAGGTGGTGGGGTCGGGAACGCCGGCGGTTGCCGGGAATTCGCGATCGGGGGGCTGGGTCGCCATGCGCCGATGGTAACGCCGGGCGTTGCGCAGCGGCCAGCATTCACGCCGGGCGGCGACTGGCTGGTGCCAATAAAGGCTATTACAAGTCCGCGGGGATGGTATCCGCGACCACGCCGAGCACTTCCGAGCGCACGCCCTTGGACCTGGGATTGGCGCGCATGCAATCCGTCACGGCGAGGTAGGCGACCAGGTCGCGGAAGGTAAGGTCGCGATCCACCGGCCATTGCGCGAAACTCTCTTCGGCATGGCGCAAGATGCCGGGAATGTCGGACGCCGAGTGGTGCCCGCGTTGCTTCACCACCTGGGCGTAGATGTCCATCTTCGGGGCATCGGGCATTTCCGCGCGGATCCGGTGGTAAAGCCGCAGCGAATGGTTACAGGTACGCCGGATCTGCACCCGTTCACGCATCACCGCCACGAAGTTGAAATTGCGCAGCGTATCGTTGAGCCAGTTGCTCTTGTCATCATCCTGACCCGGTCGGTCGGCACCCATATCCACGGTAGACCCCCATCGAGAGACTCAAAATCACCTATTCCGTGAGTCCCGCCGGTCCAGAAAGAGGTTGAATCGGTGCCGAAAAATGTCACGGGCGTCACCCGGCGCACGACATAAGGCGCCAGCGGCACCCGCCGGCGCGGTTTTCAGCGGGGAGAACCCGCCGGGTGGGCGTCCGGCAGCCATCGGGCCAGCATGCCGAGCAGCGGCAGGAAGGAGGTCAGCCAGTACACGTATTCGATGCCCTTGATGTCGGCCAGCTGCCCCAGGAGCGCTGCGGCGAGGCCGCCCATGCCGAAGGAAAACCCATACATGAGCCCGGACGCCATGCCCACCTTGCCCGGCATGAGTTCCTGCGCGTACACGACCATGGACGGGAAGGCCGATGCCAGGACCATGCCGATCAGTACGGTGAGCGGGCCGGTCCAGAACAGGCTCACATACGGCAGCATCAGGGAAAACGGCAGGATGCCGAGGATCGAAAACCAGATCACCGCCTTGCGGCCGAAACGGTCGCCCAGCGGCCCGCCGGCCAGAGTGCCCACCGCCACCGCCGCCAGGAAGACGAACAGGTGCATCTGCGCATTCACCACCGAGACGTTGAACTTGTGGATCAGGTAGAAGGTGTAGTAGTTGGTGAGATTGGTGAGATAGAAGTACTTCGAAAAAATCAGCAGCAACAACATGGTCATCCCCAGGACTACGTCGCGCCGGGGCAGGGAGGGGGATGATCGGCGCCGCGCCTTGGCCGTGGCCAGCCGCGCCAGGCCATGACGCCGGTACCACAGGCCCACGTTCCACAGGACCACGGTGGAGATCAGCGCCAGCATGGCGAAGGCCACGAGGCTGGACTGCCCCCAGCGAACCACCACCAAGGCCGCGCACAGGGGGCCGATGGCCGCGCCGGTGTTGCCGCCGACCTGGAACATGGACTGCGCCAGGCCGTGGTTGCCGCCCGCGGCCATGCGTGCGACGCGCGAGGACTCCGGGTGGAACACCGAGGATCCCATGCCCAGCATGCAGGCGCCGACCAGGAGCGATGGGTAGTTGCGCGCCAGCCCCAACGTGGCCAGGCCGCTGAGCGTCAGCAGGGTGCCGGCCGGCAGGGAAAAAGGCATCGGACGGCGGTCGGCGTACAGGCCCACCATGGGCTGCAGCAGGGAGGCGGTGATCTGGTACACGAGCGAGACCACGCCGATCTGCCCGAAGTCCAGATTGAAGCTGGACTTGAGATTGGGATAAATCGCCGGCAGGAGCGACTGCATCATGTCGTTGAGCAGGTGGCAGAAGGCGATGGCGAAGATGACGGTGTAGACCGTCTTCTCGGCGTGCTCCTGGGTGGACGAAGGCGTGGCGGCGGAATTCACTGCAAATGACGTCGGGCGGCGGGTGCGGCGCAGTTGATGTGGTTTTTGAAGATTATAATTATATTAATAAACAGCGAACTAGAAGTATTATCTAATTACTTACCTTAAAAGCGCTTGATCTCACCGGAGGCCGTCGCGCGGCCCGTTCCCGGGCAGGAATCAAAGCATAGAGCCCCGCCGCTCATAAAGTCCCACTCATTGATCGGCGCGTCCATTCACCTCGCGCCGCGCGCCGCTAGTGTGGATGGCCATACCAGTTGTCAGCGCCAAGAGGCCTTCGCCATGTTCCGCTTTGATCCCTATTCCCCGCTGACCGACGCGGACCCCTTTCCCGGCTACCGGCGCCTGAGGGATGAATTCCCCTGCTTCTGGAGCGAGGAGGCGCGCATGTGGATCCTCTCCCGCTACGCCGACATCTTCGCCGCCCTGAAGGACTGGAAGACGTTCTCCTCCGCCAAGGGAAATCTCATGGACGAGCTGCCCGAGCGGGCCGGGTCCACCCTGGGCACCACCGATCCGCCCCGCCACGATGAATTGCGGGCGCTGATCTCGGCCGCTTTCATGAAGCGCAACCTGGAAGGCTTGCGCGAGCCGATCCGGCAGATTGCCCGCGGGCGGCTGGCGGCGCTCGAGGGGCGCCGGCAATTCGATTTCATCGGCGATTTCTCCAGCCACGTCACCACCGACGTGCTGTTCCGCATGCTCGGCCTGCCGCCTGACGATGACCATGAGGTGCGCGAGCGCGCCGTCCTCATGGTTCAGACCGACCCCAAGACGCGGCAGAAGGGACCCGAGCACCTTGCGGCTTATCAGTGGATGCAGGCGTATGCGGCGGGCGTGATCGCCGAACGCCGCCGCCATCCCCGCGATGACCTGATGTCGCATTTCGTCGCCGCCGAGATCGACGGCCGGCGCCTGGATGAGCGCGAGGTGCTGCTGACGACCACCACCCTGATCATGGCCGGCATCGAGTCATTGGGCGGCTTCATGACCATGTTCGCCCTCAACCTCGCCGATTTCCCCGATGCCCGGCGCGAGCTGGCGGCGCAGCCGGCGCTGATCCCTGATGCGGTGGAGGAGTCGCTGCGCTTCAACACCTCGGCGCAGCGCTTCCGCCGTTGCCTCGGCCGGGACGTCGACTTGCACGGCCAGAAGATGCGGGCGGGTGATTTCGTCTGCATGGCCTATGGATCGGCGAACCGCGACGAGCGCCAGTTCCCGACCCCCGATCTCTACGACATTCGCCGCAAACCCAAGACGCACCTGGGATTCGGCGGCGGCGTGCACGGCTGCCTGGGCGCGATGATCGCGCGGCTGGCGATCCAGATCGTGTTCGAGGAATTCCTGGCGGCCATCCCTGAGTTCTCGCGAGTGCACACCACGCTGGATTGGATGCCCTCGACCACCTTCCGCAGTCCCTTGCGGCTGGAATTGGCGCGGGCCTGAAGGGCGCGTCAGCGCGCGGTCAGCGAGGCCAGCATCAGGCGCTTCACCGGCGCGATGCGGTCCGCCAGTGTCAGCCCCAGCTTGCGTCCCAGTTGATGCAGTGGGCGCGAGTCGGTGTACAGCCGCACGATCGCGTTCGTGCCCAGGTACAGGGGCAGGGCGGCACGGCGGTGGGCCGACTCGTAGCGCTTGAGCACGTTCAATGAACCGATGTCCCGGCCTTGGGTTTTGGCCCGGCGCAATTCCTGCGCGAGGCACTCCGCGCTCTGCAAGCCGAGGTTGAAGCCGTGGGCCGTCACCGGATGCATGCCGACGGCGGCATCGCCGATCAGCGCCAGGCGCAATCCCACGAAGCGATTGGATCGTACGGCGACCAGCGGATACAGGTGGCGCGTGCTGGTCAACGTCATGGCGCCGAAGCGATCCTGGTAGCGCGCCTGCATGTCGCGGTTGAATTCGGCGGCGTCCATGGCCGCCAACCGTTGTGCCTCGGCGGCGCTCACCGTGATCACCACGGAAGACTCCGAGCCGTTGAGCGGCAACAATGCCACGGTACAGGTGTCCTGGAACCACTCCCAAGCAGTCTGCTCATGCGAAACCGTATGGCGCATGCGGCACACCAGCATGGTCTTGCCGAAGTCGAGCATGTCGGCGGAAATGCCGGCCGCACGGCGCGTGTCGGAAAAGCGGCTGTCGGCGCCGATGAGCAGGCGCGCCCGCAACGTCTCGGCCGGTCCGGTGTCGACGCTGGCCGCGGCGGCCCCCAGGCGAATTGAACTCACCTGGCGTGCATCGAACAGGCGGATGCCGGGCGTGGCTGCGGCCGCTTCGAAGGCGGCGCGGCGGATCAGGTGGTTCGCCACCAGTTGCCCCAAAGCCTCGCAACGCGCCTCGCGATGGTCGAAATGCAGGCGCTGCGGCGATTGCCCGGTGATGACGACGGCGTCCTTCAGGGGTGACACTTCGTCCGCGGGAATGCGCTCCCACACCCCAAGCCGCTTCAGTATCCCGATCGAGCGGTGGGTGAGGGCGATTTCGCGGCCGTCGAAGCCGGGGTCGGCCAATGCCTGGCGCGGCTGGCGTTCCACCAGGTCCACCCGCAGGCCCGCTTGCGCCAGGCTCAGCGCGCAGCACAGCCCGGCGGGACCTGCCCCAATGATGAGGGCGTCCGCGTCCGGAGCGGCGAGGTCTTGCGTTTCAGGCGCCGGCATAGAGTTTCCGCAATTCGCCCATCTGCAGGATCTGCACGCGCTTGGCGCGCACGTCGATGAGCCGGCGCCGAGCCAATTCGGTGAAGCACCGGCTCACGGTCTCGCTGCGGATGCCGAGGTAATTGGCGATGTCCTCGCGATTCATGCCGAGGCGGAAATCGCGCACGCGCTCGCAGCCCGCCTGCATGCGCCCCAGCATGTTCAACAGGAACCCGGCGACCCGCTGGTATGCCTCCTTGTCGCGCACCAATGCCAGCGACTCGCGCGCCGCAACGCCGGCCTTGGCGATCAGGCGGATGAATTCGCCGGCGGTCTCCGGCGAGGTGGCGCAGGCCTGGTTGAAGTCATTCCACGGCACCACGCATACGGAAGTGGGTTCCACCGCAATGGCGCTGGTGCGGCTCGGGGCCGCACCGAGCCCCTGCAGGCTCAGCATGTCGCCGGCCAGCGCAAAATTCACGACGCTGGCGTTGCCTTCGCCGCCTTCCTCGATTTCCTTGATGCAGCCGCTGCGGATCATGTACAGGTTGTCGACGCGGTCGCCGCAGCGGAACAGCGGCATGCCACGCTCGGCGCGGATGCGCCGGACGCGCAGGCCAGCCAACTTGCCGGGGAAACACATGCGCTTGAGTCCACAAGCCTTGCACACCGGGCGGAGCTGCTCATCCATGCGCGATCCCGCCCGCGGCGCTGCCATCGATGCCCGCCACTTCTCGTCTCCGTCCGCTCACCGTGGGTGGTGAGGCGTTCGTCGCCGACTATGAAAGGACGGCGCGCCATGCGCATCCGGGTTTTCCGGTAGAAGGCTATGTAGAAGCAACGGCGTCGGTGAGTTGCGCCGTTGCAGCCACCGATGCGGCAATCGCCCTCAAGCCTCGGGGAAGGGGATCCAGCGCTTGGCGCCGTAGTCGTACAATTTGCAGGTGCGCACGCATTCCAGGTAGTGCCGCAAGGTCAAGGGCGTGCGCTTGAACACCGCGCCCATCTCATACAAGTGGCGCTGCGCTGCCTTGAGGTTGTAGAGCGGGATCGTGGCATTCAGGTGGTGCGCCGGATGTTCCATGATGTGGTGCATCCAGGTACCCAGCGGCCAGGGCACCATGATGTGGGCGGTGGCGGACACCTGCGCCTTGTGCTGCTGCCACTCGGCCTTGTCGCCGAACCAGCGCACGTCCGGATCGGTGTGATGCAGGTACACCACGATCCCGACGGTCCAGATCCACAGGATGAAGGGTGCGACGAAGGCGAGCAGGAGGGCGGCCACGAAAGATTGCTGATGCGCCTGTGCATACCAGAAGATGCCGGCCACCCACACGCAGGCCACGCCCAATGCCAGGGAGGAATCCAGCGTGAATTCCAGCCGGCGGGCCGGCATGTTCTGGCGGTTCGGAAAAAACAGGCGCTTCCACCAGATTTCCACGAAGTAATAGATCGCGGGCCCCAGGGCGCTGCGGTACAGATGTTCCACCGATCGCCGCCAGGCCGGCAGCGCGCGGTATTCCGCTTCGCTCTTGGGCTCCCACACGAAGTCCCGGCCCCGCAGGTTGTTGAAGCCGTGATGCACGGTGTTGTGGCCGGTGCGCCAGAGTGAATACGGCGTGAGCGAGACGACGAAGGCGATGCGGGCCAGGACGATGTTGAGCCGGCGGCTGCTGGTGAGCGCCTGGTGACAGGCATCATGGCCGATGATGAACAGGCGCACGATGGCGCCCCAGGTGAGTACCGTGCCAGCGAGGCGTGCCCAACCATTGCCGGCGGCAATCGCCAGCCATTGGCCAAAGGCGAACAGGCCGAGGTCTGCCACCAGCAGCGCCAGTGCCAAGGCATTGCGTTTGCGCGCGAAGGGGTCGAGCGAATTGCGCAATTCGCTGATGGTCAGTTCGTGCACCGAGGACGGGCGCACGGCCGCCAGCTTCAGATGGGCCGCGCGCTTGGTGTCGCCAGGGGTTTCCTGGCCGACGCGATCAGGGGTGGGCAGTGGAATACTCATCGTTGGTTTGGGTCCGCCCGCAAGTGTAGGGCCCGGGGCGATTTGGAATACTGCGTTAGATCAATTTTTGTTCGGTTAGGCCAATGATCACACGATCTCTGCGCGGATGCACGATGCGGTTGCCCAAATCCCGGGCCGCGCGGTGGCCGGAGTGGACCGCCCAGGCGATCGGCGCAGGCTGCAGGCAATCCCCGATGCGTTGGATCGAGCTTCCCGGTGTGCCATCGTCCCCGCCCAGGGATGCGAACAACGCATCGTCCGGTGCTCGCGAGGTCACCAGGACCACCGCGGCAGAGGCGACCGCCCGCGTGTTACCGGTGAACACGCAGGTCAGTTCCGCCTGCGTGCCGTCGAAGGATGCCAGCGCCAGGTTCACGTCGATGGTGACGCCGAGTTCCAGCAGCGAGCGCTGCGTACGCTCCTGTTCCTGCGTGTTCTGGCTCCAGGATGCGGCGCGCCCCTCGGTGGTGACGTAGCGCACCCGGACGCCGTCGGCGGCAAGCCGGGCGGCAATCACTGCGGCGAGATAGTAATGATCATCATCGAACACCAGGACCTCGCCGGTCGGCTGACGCCCGGCGAATATATCCTCAGGCGTGTAAACACCCGCCGCATGCAGGCGGGCGATGGGGCGTACATGCCAGCGGCCCACGCCGTCGCGGCGCCAGCGCGCGCCGGTGGCGATCAACACATGATCGGCGCCAAAGCCGCGCACGTCCGCCGCCTCGAGGCGGTTGTCGAGGTACAGCGCCACGTTCGATAGGCGCCGGATCTGGCCCAGGCGGTAGTCGCGCACTCGGGCCCATTGGGAGAGGCCCGGCAACCGGCTCTCGCCGTTGAGGCGGCCGCCGGCCTCGCGCGCCGCATCGGCCAGCGCCACCTGGAAACCGCGCTTGCCCAGGATATGCGCGGCCTCGAGGCCCGCAGGACCCGCGCCGACGATCAACACCGATCCGGAGCCATCGGCCGGCACTTTCTCGGGATGCCAGTTCGAACGCCATTCCTCGCCCATCGTGGGGTTCTGGGTGCAACGCAGGGCCGAGCCGCGGAAATCATGCGCGTAGCAGATGTTGCAGCCGATGCACTCGCGGATGTCCTCCAGGCGGCCTTCGCGAATCTTGGTCGGCAGGAAGGGATCGGCAATGGAGGGGCGCGCGGCGCCGATGAAATCCAGAATGCCGCGCTTGAACTGGCCCAGCATGGCGTCGGGCGAGGTGAAGCGGCCGACGCTCACGACCGGCTTGCCCGTGAGCTTGCGCACATAGGCGACGCGGTCTTCCAGTGCGCCCTGTTCCACGAAGCGCGAGGAACCCATTTCCTCGTCGTAATCGGCGATCACCACATCCCACAGGTCGGGCAGATCCTTGAGCGTGCCGATGACCTCGCGGGCCTCCTCTTCCGGCAGGTGATCTTCGCCATGACCGTTGGCGGAAAAGCGCACGGCCACGGCACAGCGATCGCCAACGGCGGCGCGCGTGTCCTCCAGCAATTCACGCATCAGCCGCATGCGGTTGGTGAGGCTTCCGCCGTATTCATCCGTGCGCTCGTTATAGGTGCGCGAGAGGAATTCCGAGACCAGGTAGCCGTGCGTGGGGTAGACGTAGATGATGTCGAACCCGGCCTTGCGTGCCCGCAGCGCCGCGTCGCGGTGCCAGCGGCGCAGTTCGGCGATGTCGCGCCGGTTCATGCGCTGCGACTGGATTGGATCGCTGCGCGAGGGCGCGGAGCGCACGCCGATGGAGGGGGTGCGGCTGCCCAGGTTTGCCACATAGCTGCCGCCATGCCACAGTTCGATGCCGGCGAGCGCGCCGTGCGCATGCACCGCGTCGGCCATGGCGGCGAGATTGCCGAGATCGCCGTCGTCCCACATGGAGGCATACGGGTAGGGATGATCATCGGAGCTCGGATGGATGGAACAATATTCGGTGCAAACCACCCCCCAACCACCTTCGGCCTTCATCCCCCGCATGGCCACCAATGTCTGCGGCAGCGCATGGCCCATGCCGGTGCAGTGGGGCACTTGATAGAAGCGGTTGGGCGCGGTGACCGGGCCGATCTTGACCTTGTCGAACAGGGCGGCGTAGCGCGATGCATCCGTCATGGGCGAATTCTAAAGCATTGGGAGAGAACACGTGCGTCATGAATCTGCCAGCCAGCGTCGGCGCCGAGCGCAATCCATCATCACGCGCCCGGAGGATCCGGGACTGAACGCCGGCGCCACCGCGCCGTACGAGCCGCTGCCCGCGCTGTCGGCACGGCAACTGATCGAGGGCGCATTCACCTTGCTGGAAGAAAGCGGTGTGGCCTTCGAAACGGGCACCGAGGCCATCGCCCTGTTCGAGGCTGCAGGCTGCAGGGTCACAACCGATGGCGTGGTGTACCTGCCGCGCACGCTGGTCCAGTCCGCGCTGGAATCGGTGCCGCGCGAGGCGCGGCTCTGGGACCGCAGCGGCACCCGTTTCCTGACGCTGGACAACCGCCATACCTGGTTCCTGCCAGGCATGACGTGCATCAAGGTCTTCGATCTCGACAGCGGCGAGCAGCGCCAGAGCACAGCGGCCGATCTCGCGACGATCACGCGCGTGGCGGATGCGTTGGTGGACATCGATGCCGTGTGCGTCGCCTGCAAGGACGTCGAGCATTCCGACATCCATGGTGAGATCGGTGAGTTCGCGGTGATGGCGCGTCATACGACCAAGCCGCTCGAATACCTGTGCGAACACGCCGAATCGCTCGGCGTGGCGATCGAGATGGCGGCCGTGATCCGCGGCAGCCGAGAGGCGTTGGCCGAGAAGCCTTATTTCCTGCAGATCATCACGCCCTTGCCGCTCAACTATGCGCGCACCCACATCGACCAGGTGATCCAGGCGGCGCGCGCCGGCGTGCCGGTGAGCGTGGGCACCTTGCCCATCGGCGGCGCGTCGTCTCCCATCACGGCCGCTGGTTGCATCGCGCAGAGCCTGGCCACGGATTTCGCCGGGATGACGCTTGGCCAGTTGGCGCGGCGCGGCGCCTTCGTCATCGGCAGCTCGGATGTGAGCTTCATGGAGCCGGCCACGGGCGGCATCGGCAACTTCGTGCAGGCATCGCTTGCCGACATGGTGATGTGCCAGGTGCGCCGCGAACTGGGCATTCCGTCGTTCACCGGCCTGGGCGGGCAGGCGGTGGCGCGCCGCTTCAACCAGGACGCTGTGTGGGAAATTTCCACCAACATGATGCAGGCCTTCTACAGCCGTCCCGCCACCTGCGACTACCTCGGCTCCATCGACGAAGGCATCACCTTCTCCCTGCACTCGCTGCTGTTGTGCAATGACCTGGCCGGGCTGCTGCGCAGCCTGTGGCAAGGGGTTGCCGTGGATGACAACTCGATGGCGTTGAACGAGGCACGGGCCGTGGGGCCGCGCGGCAATTACCTCGCACTGGATCACACGGCCAGCCATTGCCGCGAGCAGCTGTGGAACACTCGCTATTTCGGGCCGCATATTCCCACGCGCATGAGCTCACTACCCGACCAGGATCTGCTCGAGCGCATCGATGCGGACCTGCGCAGGGTGCTCGCCGAGCATCGCGTGGAGGATTTACCTGCCACCGTGGTGGCGGAAATGGATGCCATTCGCCAGCGCTTCGCGGTCTCGTACCGGCCGGCTTGAGGCGGCTATAGATCCTTGAACTTGTCGGCCAGCGCGCGCAGCAAGTCGCGCCAGCTCAGGAGCCCCGCCGGGCGCCCTTCGCGATCGACCACCGGAATGCACGAGATACGATGCGAGTTGAACAGCTCGATGGCCTGCGCGACCGTGGCGTCGGGGTGCAGTGTCACCGGCTGGCGGCTCATGATCTGGTGAACGCGCTTGTGCAGCGTGGCCGCGTCCCGTTCCGTCTCGCGCACCGTGCCCACGTTGGGGCTGATGGCCTTGAGCAGGTCGCGGTCGGAGACCACGCCGACCACCTTGCCGTCCGAGAGCACTGGAAGATGATGAAAGTGCAGGCGATCGAAGATTTCCTTCACCGTCTGCAGTTGATCGTCCATTTCCACGGTGACGACCCGCTTGCTCATGACATTGCCGACGATCATTCCGCTGTGATCGGCCGTTTTTCGCGAGACTTGAATCACACCGTGGTCACGGATGGGCCGCAGGCGCCAGCCTTCGAGCCCAAGGCGGAGCCGGTGGGTTAGAATAGGAGACATGTGCTATTCCGCGCGCATCATCCAGACCCTGCACAAGCTGCAGCGCCATTGGAGCGTGAGGCTCGATTACGAGGAGGCCGAGAAGCTCTTCCTGCGCCGGCTCACCGATCCCTCCATCAACATCTCGCGCGGCTTCGAGGATAATTTCATGGAACCTGCGAACGAGCAGGGAAGGCGCATCAAGGCTGCCATCGATGAGCACCGCAGCAGGCTGGCCACCAAGCTCGAAAAGGACTTGTTCACGCAGAAGACCCGCCTGGTGACGGCCGAGCGCTCCCTGAAAACCAAGGAGACCAAGAAGGCGCGCGAGGATGTGCGCATCGCCACCGCCAAGATCGATACGCTCACGGGCAAGTTGTCCGACCTGCGGCGCACCGAGCCCAAGTCGCGCGACAACCGCATCTTCCCCAATGTGTACGCCGGGGTGATCATCGAGCGTGGCGGGGACAAGTGGCTCACGCCCATGCGGTATGCCTGCCGCCCGGCCGGCAAGCCCTCCTTCTACGACAAGAAATACCCTGGGCTGTACAACGCGCGGCGGGACAATCTCGAGAAGTTCTGGCGTGAGCAGTTCGGGCATGATCACGCGTTGATGGTGGCCGAGCGCTTTTATGAGAACGTGCAGCTGCACGCCATGGAGCACCGCGAATTGAAGCCCGGCGAGGAGGAAAAGAACGTGGTGCTGGAGTTTACCCCTGAACCCCAGCAGCCCATGTTCATCGCCTGCCTGTGGTCACATTGGACCGATCCTAAGGAACCGGAGCTGCGAGGCTTCGCTGCCATCACCGATGAACCGCCGCCGGATGTGGCGGCCGCCGGTCATGACCGTTGCATCATCAATCTGCAGCCGCAGCACGTGGAAGCCTGGTTGAAGCCCGAGGGGCGCAGCACGGCGGAACTTCAGGCCATCCTCGAGGATCGCGCCGTGTCCACGTATCAGCATGTGGTGCAGGAAGCCGCGTAGGTTCTTTGCGGCTGCGCAGAGTGTGGTAGTTGCGCTGCCCGCGGCGTGCTGATGCCGGGCAGGCGTCGCCGGCCGGCGGTTAGCTGCGCGCAGGAAATTCCGGAACCCGGGTCGAGGATCTCCAGAAGGAAAGGGCCGCCTCGGCGTCGTTGAAGCGCAGCAACGAGCCCAGCGTCGCGCGGGTTGCGGTGACCAGGTACAGCTCGCCTCGGTCTGCGCGTTGCAGCGCCTCGCGTGGAGTCACCCAGATGAAATCCGTCAGTTCGGTGCCGACCAGTTCGACATCCTGATCACCGGGGCAACGGGCGAGGAAAAAACGAGTGTCGAAGCGTTTCGGGCCCGGCGGCGGGGTGATCCAGCGGCTGTGATAGACGAGCGCATCGTGGCGCGGCTTCAATTCGAACTCGCGGCAGAAGCTGGCGAACGTCGCGGCGCGGGTCATCAGTTTGCTGCGCCACCGGGTCAATTCGCGGGTATCGATGCGAGGCGCTTCGGGTGCGCCAACGGAATGCGATGTTGCCAGGAGGATGCCGCATTCCTCGAAGCACTCGCGGATCGCGGCTACCCTGGCGGCCTCGTCGACGCCCGTTTGCGACGTCAGATCCGCATCCGCCGCGTCCAACGCGCCGCCCGGAAACACATACGCGCCAGGCATGAAGCTCGCCTGCGCATTACGCTCCATCAGCAAGGTCTCGATGCCGCCATCGCCGTCCCGCAACAGCACCAGGGTGGCGGCCGCGCGGGGCTTGACGATGAAATCCATGCGAGGCGGATCGCTACGGAGACATCGATCCGGAGGTCGGGCAGATCCAGGAAAGCTTGTCGTGCGCCTCCAGCATGGCATCGAAGGGTTGTGTCACTTGCGGGGGCAAGGCCGCGGTGGTGCGGCGCTCGAGATCCGCACCGGTCGAGATGAATTCCAATGCGCTCGAAAACTCTCCGCGTGTGCGGTTTACCAGGAACAAGGTGGCGTGAAACCGCTTGGCATTGCGCGCGATCAGCCGGCAGTGCAGGGTGACTTCGTCACCGACATGCACCTCGCGCAAATACCAGACGTGATGCTCGAGGTCGAAGACTCCCCAGCGTTGCGGCCACCCGGATTCCACCTCCAATCCCCAGGCGCGCAGCATCGGGATGAACGCGTCATTGAACAGGTGCATGTAGTAGGCAATGTTCAGATGGCCGTTGATGTCTTTCCACTCCGGCGGGATCACCTTGCGCATCAACACCGGCAGTTCATCGATCTGCGAGATCGTCGGAACGGATTTGAGCATCGCCATGGTGCTATTGGAGCATGCCGCCGGCGGAAAGTCAGGGCGTGGGCGCCGGCGGGGAGATTCGCAACCTGAAGAGGTTGCACGAGAGCGATAGCAGCGTCAGGCCGACGATCACCCAGGCCGTGGTGCTGCTGGTGCCGACGCCGAGCGCCAGCAGGATCGCGAGCAGCGTCGCCCCCAGCGTCTGTCCCAGCAGCCGATTGGTGGAAATGAGCCCGCCCGCCGCCGCCACTCGATGTGCCGGGGTGGCCTGCACGATGGACCTGGCGTTGGGCGAGAAGAACATCCCGTAGCCCGTGCCCACCAGCATCGTTCGCCAGATCAGCTGCCAGTGATCGAGCGTCGCGGGCAGCAACGCGAGCGAGGCCACCCCCAGCACCGCGATCACCATGCCGATGCTGCCGAGGAGGGGCGCCCGGTAGCGATCCGACAACTCGGCGGACAGAGGCGCCACCACGATCATGGTCAGCGGCCACGGCAAGAGGGCGGCGGCCACCTGCGCCGGCGTGAAGCCGTAGTTGGTCTGCAGGCGAAAGGGCAGGGAGAGCATAAGGGCTGAGGAGCCGATGAAGGTCAGTTGCGCTGCCAGCACCGCAAGGCCAATGACGGGCCGGGCAAGCAGATCGACGGGTAGGATGGGCGCATCGGACTTCAGTTCGCGCCGTACGAAGGTGATGCCGAGCAGCAGGCCCGCGGCGACCAGAGGCAAGGACCACCCCCTATGTCCGCCGTGCACGGCCGCCTCGATGCCGGCGACGGTGAATCCCAGCGTGGCGGCGCACAGCGCGGCAGCGGCCACATCGTAGGGCTTGGGCCGGAAGGTGGGGTCGGGGAGGTTGCGCCGCCCCAGCACGATGGACAGGAATGCCAACGGTGGCGTGAGCGTGAAGATGTAGCGCCACGAGAAGTAATGCAGGATGACGCCGCCTACCACGGGGGCGATGGCGGTGGAGGTGGACACCACCACGTTGTTCACGGCCAGTCCGCGGCCCAACTGCCGGGAAGGGTACGTCTCCCGGATGAGGGCGGTTGCCATGCTCAGCACCGCCGCCGCGCCCAAGGCCTGCAGGGCCCGCGTGACCAGCAGGAAGGATAGTTCCTGCGCGAACACGCACAACACGCTCGCCACCAGGAACAACCATTGTCCGTACTGGTACAGGCGGCGCAGCCCGATCCTTTCTCCGAGCGCCGAGAACGGCAGGATGGTCATGACCAGCACCAATTGATAGATGGTGACGACGAGAACGGCTTCGGAAGGCCGCACGGCGAGGCTCGCAGCCATGGTGGGCAGCGCCACGCCCACGATGTATCCATCCAGGACGCCGAGCGAGGTTCCAAGGCAGAGTGCGATCACCGCCCAGTAGCGGCGCGGCGTGGGGAGGCCGGTCATCGTGAAATTCTAGCAGCAGGCGCACGCGATGCTTCGTGGCCGCGGAACACGGTGCAATTTCCATCCGGGAAATGAGACGATTGGCGTGTGAATAAAGAAAGCGAATGGAAAACGGGTTGGCCCACGGTGCTCGCCGGTGCCTGCGGCAACTTCGTTCCCGTCAACGTGACATTGTTCTTCGCGCTGTCCTCCTTCCTGCAGCCGCTGCAGCAGGAGTTCGGCTGGTCTCGCAGCCTCCTGGGCCTTGCCATGATGAGCATCACGCTGGTCGGCGCATTCGCAGCGCCGTTCGTGGGACGCGCTTGCGATCAGTTCGGCGTCCGCAAGGTCGTGCTGGTTTCGCTGCCGGCGGCCGCTGTCGCGTTGCTGGCGATCTCGCTGTTCAAGGGGCCGCTGTGGTGGTTCTATCTGAGCTTCGCGCTGTGCACGGCGCTCGGCGCGGGCACCCTGGGGTTCGTCTATGCGGGCCCGATCGTGCGGCGCTTCAATCGGCATCGTGGCTTTGCGCTCGGCATCGCCTTTGCCGGCGCAGGCCTTGCCGCCTTCGCACTGCCGTTGCTGCTTCGGCCGCTGATCGTGGAGCACGGATGGCGCGTGGCGATGAGAGTCCTTAGCCTGGTCACCTTGCTGCAGTGGCCCATCGCCTTTTTCCTGTTGCGAGGAGAGGCCGGGGCGGGCAGCCCGGTGGCGCGGCGCCCCGCAGCCATGATGCCGGTGCTCCGCAGCGGCACCTTCTGGATCATCGCGATTCCGTTCTTTCTTGCCTCCCTGACCGTGACCGGCCTGATCATCAATCTGATTCCACTGCTGACCGATCGTGGCGTCGCCGCCGCCGCTGCAGCGCGGATCGCCTCGGTACTGGGAATCGGGATCATCACCGCTCGTTTATCGGCCGGCTGGTTGGTGGACCGGCTGTGGCCGCCGGGGGTGGCGGCGGCAATTTTCAGCGGTGCGGCACTGGGATGCGTGGGATTGTTCAGCGCATATGCGCCCATTGCCGGCGTTTCGACATTCGCGATCGGGTTCACCATCGGCGCCGAACTTGATCTGCTGGCATTCCTGATCTCGCGCTACTTCGACGTGGGCAGGCAGGGCGCCGTGTTCGGGGCCGCAGTGTCGGTGTTCAACGGCGGTGCCGTCCTGGCGCCTGCGCTGGTCGGCGGCTTGTATGCCTGGTCCGGCAGTTATGGCGCTGGATTGCTCGTGTCGGCGGCGGGATGCGCGATTTCGGCGGGCATCATCCTGCAGCTCGTGCGCTATCCACCGGCTGCTTGAGCCAGATCGAGCGCTGCGGGGACCGCGGGACGATAGTCGTTGGCACGCCGGAACCGGTTGTGTCGAAGGACTTGAGCGCCGTGTAACCGAAAGTGGAGTTTCCGTCGTGCCGGATTTTTCAGTGAAGCACGTGCATTCCGGGAACATTGGATGGGAGCGGGTCCAGGTGCACGGCGTGCCCATGGAAGGCCGTCGTGTTCGAAGGCGCGCACGATGTCCGTTCGGCCTATTTCCGTATGTTGGCTGGGTGCACGATACCGGCGCACCGCCACGCGAAATGGGTGCAGGTGATGGTCTTGGATGTGAAACGTCGGTTGTAGCGGCAGAATCCGCCGTACCGCTCGCGACCAACCCGACGGGCCGCGGGGGTGGCAACTCCTGAAGCTACGACGAGGCGGATACGGCCTGCTCATCATCTCTCCATGCGCGCTCTATCGCGCGGACGTCGGCACGTAGTCGTTCGGCGCTCCCGGTGGGATTGGCGGGAATTTCTGCAGGCTCTGTTGCATCTCGTCCATGACCCCGCGCAGGGGGCCTTCGACCCAACCATCCTCGAGCTGAGTCCTCGGTGTTTCTTCTTTCGGATCCCACAGGATGTTGAACAAGTAGGGATTCTGCAACTTCACCGGTGCGTGCTCCATGTCCGGCATCCATACGAGGTGGTACTTCCAGTCCCGCCACTTGACCGCATAGATCTCGCTGCCTACGTACACAGGGAAGCCGTCGCGATTCGATGTGGCCTGCCGGCCGAGGAAAAGCGCCGATTGATCGATGCCGTCGATCGGCCTGTCGGTTGGCACGCTCGCCCCGGCGAAGGTGGCCAGCGTGGAGAACACGTCGACGGCATGGACCATCTCGTTGCTGACGCGCGGTGAGATGTGGTTTGGCCAGCGGATCATGAACGGCGCGCGCAGGGAGCCCTCCAGCACGGTGTGATAGGCACCGCGCCAGTATCCTGATGTGCCCTGCCACGGCCGCCGATATTCCGGACCGTTGTCACTGGCGAAGACCACGATCGTATCGTTGGCGACGCCGGTGCTTTGCAGCGCATCCAATAGCTGTCCAACGTGCGCGTCCGTTTCAACGACGGCGTCGGCGAAATCACCGTGCCCGGTGCGGCCGGCGTAGTCGTGGCTCGGGAGCGTGGGGTAGTGGACCTGGGTCAGCGCCAGGTACAGGAAAAACGGCCGCCGGTCGTGCGCCCGGGCGCTGATGAATTGCTGCGATCGCTTCACCAGCTCCGAATCGATGCCACGGCGTTCCTCCATGCCATATTCGCGAACCTTCCGGGTGGGAACGCCCTTGCGGCCCTCGAGGATGAACTCCGGCGGTACCTTGGCGGGGTCATACCCCGGTGAGAGCCGGTTCATCGCCTCATCCGTGGTCCTCGGGATGCCGTACCACTCATCGAAGCCGCGATTCGTGGGATATCGGCCCTCTTCATGTCCGAGATGCCACTTTCCGAACATCGCCGTGGAGTAGCCACGCTCCGCAAGCAGTTGTGGCAGGGTGATCTCCCAGTTGACGAGGCCATAGCGCTCCAGGGGAAGTGGGGAGCGAATCGTGCCGTCGCGGATCGCGAAGCGTCCCGTCATCAGGTTCGAGCGCGTCGGACTGCAGGAGACTTCCACGTTGAAATTGAGCAGCCGCAGTCCCTGCATGGCAAAGGTGTCGAGACGTGGCGTGGGCGCGCCGCGCAGGATGCCACCTCCGTACACCCCCAATTCGCCCCAGCCAAGATTGTCGGCGAGGATCAGGATGATGTTGGGACGGCGCTCCGTGCCGGCGGCACGGATGGAAGGTGTCCAGAAGCAGGCTGCAGCGCAGGCAGCGATGGTCAGGAGCAGGCGCCAGGCTGGCTGCGTGGGACGGTACAGGGCGGAGGAATCATGCGCCATGGGTCGACGAACATCAGGCGTGTACATGTGGACTACATCCTTGATGAAAATACAGATCGGTCTGGAAGGCGTGGCGAGGATAGCGCGGACCGCCGATCGAGGCGACACGCGTGTGGCGAAGTGCTGAATTCGAGGCCGAAGTTGCACCCGTCGTCTCAACGCCGAAAAGGGCTAAACGCCGGAAATTTTGGTGATCGCCGGCGGAGCTGTATGTGATGGCAGGCAGCGCTTCCACGATTGCGCTGCTCAAGGAGCGCCAGGGCGCCGCGTGGCTGCCCCAGTTGGAATTGCCGTATTTATGGATTGACACCGAGGGCCGTTCCGGCGGAGTCATGGCTGACGGCCTTCGCGCTATGGCATCCGCAGGAGCCCGGGGGCGAGTTCATGCTGGTGGATAAGCGGTAAACGTAAGATCAACTAGAGCCATTGATTCATAGCAGCGAGAGCAAGCTCATGCTCACCGTCAAAGTCCGGAAGATAGGGAATTCTCTCGGGGTGGTGCTTCCGAAGGAAGTTCTCGCGCACCTGCGCGCCGACGAAGGGCAGGACGTCTTTCTCGTCGAAGGCCCCAACAACAGTTACCGTCTCACCGCGTTCGATCCATCATTTCGGGCGAAGATGGAGAAGACGGAAGAAATCATGAAGCGCTATCGGAATACTTTGCAGGAACTTGCGAAATGAGCGAACCGGTCTGGATCGAGGAAGAACTGGTCCTTGCCATCCACGATCGACAACTAGCCGAACATGGAGGCGCGGAGGGTGTACGCGACCTTCCCCTGCCCAGATGGGCGCTCGTCGAGCGCCAGAACCACCGGGCATACGATAATTCGGATATCGTCCAGCTTGCCGGAAAGTACATCGCCGGCATCGTCCAGAACCATCTATTCGTCGATGGCAACAAGCGCACGGGATTCTTGGTCGGCGTGTTGTTTCTCGAACTCAATCGCGGCCGCTTTATCGCAAGCGAGGACGCGGCCGCGCAAATGATTCTCCAGCTCGCCGCCGGCAATATCGACGAGACTGGGCTGATTTCCTTCCAGCGTGGGAATGTTGAGTTGTGATGCGTCGGCGAGATGTCTGGAATGTTAGTGTTGCTCCGTAGCATGCTACATGTCTTCGCGTTCCAGGTAAGGATGGTCAGCGAGGATCTTTTCAATTATCCTCCCGGCGCTCAAGCACCGCCATTCGAGATCTTGATGGCCGTTTGAACGCTCCCCGTTCCCACGGTTCTTGCCCTTCAGAAGATCACCTTCTGCTCGCGACTACGGTTAGTTTCCAAACGATTTCCTTATGGAAACTCCCCACCAACGAGGCTTATCCATGCTTGGGGTGATGCTGCCGAGGTAACTGATGGTGTCGAAGGAGAAATTGACCCGGCGCTTGTCGCTGAGGTTGTTGCAATAGGCGGCAATTTCAAGCCCGGCCTTGGGTATGGAGTACACGACTCTTGCATTGTGTTCGAATGATCCCGGGACGAACGTGGCAAGGTCATTTTCTACGGACGCATATCGGTCGCCGATATAGTCGAAAGACCACTGAACGCTGAGCTCGGATTCTCCGAGCGAGAACCCCTTGCGGATGTAACCGTTCCACATCCGCCGTGGCGCCATTACGCTTTCCTGTGTCTGAATACCGCTGTAGACCGTGCCGACGTTATAGAGCTCTGTGTCCATGAAGGAGGCGCTTACCGCCAAGATCAGCTTGTCCATTGGAACTGCAGCAATTTCGATCTCCGCGCCTCTGAACTTGCCCTCGTAGTTCGAAACGAATGCGGTAAACCCTGAATACGTGTACTCCTGTGCCCGGTGACGGTCGTACTGATACACGTTGGAATTGATCCGGAGGCGTCGGTCAAATAATTCCAACTTGGACCCGAGCTCGTAGGCGATGAGCCACTCATCCTTGAAGGGCGTGGCTTCGTTGGTCAATGTCGCGCCGACATTGGTGTTGAACCCAGGTCCCTTGACCCCACGGGATACGCTGCCATAGATCAACAGCTTATCGACCGGGCGATAATCGAGCTCGGCCTTGCCGGAGATCATCCCAACCGACTGACGGGCAGCGGCGCCGACCGTGGATTCGCTGAAATCATACACGAGCAGGGGCGGGTCATAGACGCCGGCTCCGCCGGATGCTGAACCGAGTTCGGTGAAGAAGAGCTTGGAGTCGATTGTTTTGTGGTCGTGGGTGTAGCGCAGCCCGAGAATGCCGGTCAGCTTCGGACTGAAAGCCCATTCAAGCTGACCAAAGGCAGAATACGAGAATAAATTCTGGTTGAGCAGATTTTTGTCGCTGAATCCAAATGAAGTTCCCGAGTAGACGGGAAACAGGAATGACTGCAGGACATTCTGCTGGACGCTCAGGAAATAGGCGCCGGCGGTCCAAGTGAGTTTCCCGGCAGTTCCATACACGCGCAATTCTTCCGACAGTTGCTTGAGATCCTGCTTGATTGGGAAATTGCACAAATCGACAGAAGTGCCATCGCAATCTTCAACGTAGTCCAAGGTGAACTTCGTGTAGTTGGATATGGAAGCTATCTTGAATGCACCGCCGTCGTAGTTGAGATACAAAGACGGCGAAAATTTGCGGGATTTAAAGAACCCAACATTGTTGAACGGTGCCTTCAGCGGGTCGTCTCCGCGGTTCCGATACCCAGAGAAATCGTTGCCGGGGCCGGTGCCATAGGCGTCGACATCCGGCGGCAGAAACGCCGGATGTCCGTCCACCAGATATGCGGGGTAGACGACGTACGTTCCCGCCCGTTCGCGCGGGGTGTTGTCCAGGCTTACGGATAGTCTCGCGTTGAGTCGGTCGGTCAGATCGGATTCAATCTGTCCACGGATCCCAAAAAACCTGTTTTCAAAGGTATCGCGGCCGCCAGGTGCCGTATTTTTGAACCAACCGTGCGCCTGCCCGACTCGGGTCGCAAGGCGCACTCGCGTGGTGTCCGAGAGCGGACCGCCGGCGGCCGCTTCGAGGTATTGATCCTGGTAGGCACCGAAGCCTGCCTCCGCATACGCTTCAAAATCTCGGGTTGGCCGCTTCGTGAAGTAGTTGACCAGGCCGCCGCTGGAGGACCGACCGAACAACGTGCCTTGCGGTCCGCGCAACACCTCGACACGGTCCGTATCGTAGAGTTGAAAATTGGCCGCGTTGGGCGACGCCAGATAGATTTCGTCGAGGTAGATCGAGTTGGGGGACTCCTGCGTGGCGGAGTAGTCGGACTGCGAGACGCCGCGAATCGTGAGATTGGCTGCAATGGATCCGCCTGCCGTCGAGGCAAATACCACGCCCGGAACAATCTTGGCGATGTCCTTTCCGTCGGTGATGTTCAAGTTCCGGGCATCTTCGGCGGTGAGAGCCGTCACCGCCACTCCGATATCCTGCATGTTCTGCTCGCGCTTTTGGGCTGTCACCACAACCTCAGCGAGAGTCTCATCGGCAATTGCCATCAACGGGTCGAGCGAAATCAAGGCGACCAAGCAGCCGGAGATCTTACGAACGCGCGACATACGAATACCCCATTTTCAGCGATTACGCCGTGATTTTCTGACCTTTGTACTACCGACCAAGTGGAAAGTCCGATCGACAACTGCTGGATGGAGCGACTTGATTGTCTGCTGCTGAAGCGACCGAAACTCTCGCTATCTGGCCTTCACATCAAAAATACGTCGATGACGTATTTAATGCAAGACAAATTCTCAAGTCAAGCAGTATTCATCAGGCTCGATGGAACGACGCGCGAAATGAAGGCGATAATGCGCTGCGCATGACCAGGCGGATTCGCTTCGCTTCGTGAGAAGGTTACGGAGAAAAGCCGAGGTCCATCAAAGGCGTTGCATCGGGGGATGTGTGATGTGTCGCCCGCTGGGTCGGGGTGCAAACATCGTCTGCGGAAACTTAAGGCCGGCTTCCCATTTCCGATTCGACAATCAATTTGCTCGCGGCTTGTATGTCCTTTTCGAGAGCGGCAAAGTCAGGTGAGTTCTTGGAGCCTTCGGTACGGGCAAAAACGACTCCGTCTATCAGCGCGGTCAGTATCCTGGCAACTTTGCTCAATTTTCGACCGGTCGCGTCGGGGTAATATTCCTTGAGAACCCCGGCCAATTCGGTGCACCAATCTTCGTACAGCTGAATCTTGAGCTCTCGCATTCTGGTGGAGTGGTGGGCCATGCTGTACAGCTGAGTCCATATCGCACTCGAGCTGACGTCCCAGTGGTCGAGAATGATTTTTTCCAACTCCACCAGCTTGCCGGATGAACCTCTGGAGTTACCGGAGTTGGACTTCATCGCCGTCAACGTGTCTGCGTAGTAGTTTTGTATGATTGCGACGAACAAATCTTCTTTGGTGGGAAAATAATACTGGAGATTCTTCAGGTTGATGTCGCACTGGCTGGCGACCTGGCGCATGCTGAGGCCTTCATAGCCGTTCTTCATGAAGCATCGCCGCGCCGCGGAGACGATCTGCTCCCGTCGGCGTTCGCCCTTTTCGGATTTCGCAGGGGTTGGGGTTTTGATCGGCATAGTTCTAACGGATCCTTGGTGCATTCCCTTGATTCAAATTTTCACGCCAGTCGCTCTCCGAGTCCAGCTTCTGTCGGTGTACCAGGCTTCGTGGTACAGGCCGATGGGCGCTGGATCGTCAATGCTGGCCGCGCTTGGACCGTTGGGCTGCCAAGATTGGCAGGAGCGAAAATAGGAATGTCGCACTCACGCACGCGATGATTGCCCACCCCACCGACGTATAGCCGTTGGATGAAACGATCAACGCGCCGCCGACCGCGGGTCCGATGGCCACGCCCGCCATGAGTGCGCTCCCAGAACCGGCCACCACCCGGCCCAGTGGATCCAACTCCGCTGCCAGTGCCGTCAGATAGGCGAGGGTGAAAAAGTACGTGCAGGGCTGAAATGTTGTCGCCAACGTATACGTCCACTGCGACCCCGAGGAGCGGCTGATGGCGAAGGTTACGATTCCACTAAGGAGGATTCCGATGGTCAGGGGGGCCCTCAATCCGAAGCGCGATCCGACAATCGAGGCGGCGAGGGGGCCGACAATGCCGAACATGGCCTGAATGGAGAGCAAGTTGCCGATTTCCTCGCTGCTGTAGCCGACTTGCAATCCGATCCGCTCGAGGAAGGCCCATGCCAGGGTATCTCGGAGGGAGAATGCGAAGAAAGCAGCGAGCATGAGCGCTGCGGTGATGGTCGCACGGTTGTGACTGGTGCTCTGCGCTGGCGCCGTACCCGGGCCTGCTTCAAGAGGGCCGCGCGGGAGATGCCTCAGTCCGAAGGACATGAGCACGATGATGGTTGTGATTCCTGCGTATACGCCTCTGAGCCCCCAGAACGCCCCCAATCTGGAGAAGCTCAACATGATCACGACCATCAAAATGACACTGAGGATCGTCATGTGTCCTGCGAAGCGTTCAGGATTGCTGGAATTGGAGACGGCGGCATTTCCGCAGGCGATGGCGATGCCAGCGCCCACGCCCGCCAACGGACGAATGAGCAGCAGAATTTCATAGGATTGAATGAAGATCGATACGGCGTTCGCCGACAACGCGATCAGAGCGGCGATTACAGCCAACTGACGTCTGTCCGCTCGGCCCATGAAAGGGGCGGTTGCCAGCGACGCCAGCATGATGCCGACAAACTCAAGTGTGACGAGGAGGCCGGCCTGGGCTTCGTTCAAGTTCAAGCTTGTCATTGCCGAGCCGATCAAAAAGGGCAAGCCCAGCAAGCTGAGCCAGCCAATGCCGTTGGCTGCCGAAAATGCCGATATCAGCAATCGCCAATCGTCAGGCATATACCTGGCAAAGCTCGACTGACGCACATCGGAAACAACCATGGCAGGCACCTCTGCATGCTCGACTTGTTGGGGGACTCGCCCTACAGCGTAATCGTCAGGATCGATTTCCTGAAATAAATCTTGCTTGCTGCACTCACCAAGACGGTCGCATGCGCGAGAGGGGACCGCCTGCATGCGCTTGACATCATGTCCGCTTTCCCTAATATACGTCAACGACGTAAAAAGTGGAAATTGCTGATTCACCAATCTTTCTTGTGTTGGTGGCTGCGCGCTCCGGAATGGGGCCGGCGATGCCAATGACCACGATTGGGAGTAACTATCAATGACGGAAGCTCGCAGAGGAATGTCAGTTTTCAGGCTGGATCCAGCAGTTGCCGCTGGCAAGAAGGGAATGAAGGCCTTGCCGCCGTTCCCGGTTCGCATGGATCCGCCAGGAGGTGTTCCACATCGCGAGTGCATACTTTGGAACGAGGAGATTGTCGTCCTGGTCTATGAAAACGAGGGCAGCTTTACGCTTCATATCGATGATCCCTATCCGTTTGACCAGTTCATCCAAGTGCTTAACGGTCGCACCATTTTGACCGGTAAGGATGGAAAGGCTGAAGAATTTGTCGTTGGAGATTCATTTGTGCTTCCCAAGGGTTTTCTGGGTAGCTGGCAGCTGCTCGACGACTATCGGGAGCTTTGTGTGATTGAAGGGGATGCTTATCGAAACGCCGATGATCTGGGCGATCCCGCCAACTACTAGCGCGTAAGGATGAATGGAGTGTCTTCATGACCACGCTTTCCTCGACGCGTCCGCCCAATCTGGGTGCTACGCACATCGACGATTCCGAGTTCAACGATTCCAAGAACATAGCACTCATCCGCGACCGGCAACGGCACCTGGGAAACAGCATTCTGTTCTACCATGATCCAATCCACATCGTGCGTGGTGAGGGCGTGTGGCTCTTTGATGAAAGTGGCCGGGCCTATCTGGACTGCTACAACAACGTTCCTTCCGTCGGTCATTGCAATCCGCGGGTCGTCAAGGCGATGACCGATCAGGCAGCGCTGCTTAATACCCACACACGCTATTTGCATAGATCCGTGGTGGAGTATGCCAAGCAACTGACCAGTGTGATGCCGGGAGATCTGAAGGTGTGCATGTTCGTGTGCACGGGATCCGAGGCGAATGAGCTCGCCGTGCGCATAGCCCGCGCCATCACTGGGAACAGGGGCGGGATAGTCATGGAATCCTCATACCATGGCAACACCACCTTGATCAGCGAGCTGTCCACTTTCGATAGCCAAGCGCCGAAGCGGCCTCCCCATGTGATTGCAGTGGAGCCGCCCAACACCTATCGCGGCCCGTATCGGCGAGGCGAAGCCTCCCTTGGTGAGAAATATGCGGGCCTTGTGGATGCCGCGATCGCGGAACTCGAGTCGCGCGGACAACGGACCGCCGCATTCTTATGCGATGCCATCTTCGATTCGCAGGGCGGCTTGGAAGCGCCTCCGGACTACTTCCAACGAGTCTACGAGAAGGTGCGTCGGGCAGGGGGGCTGTGCATTGCTGACGAAGTGCAGCCCGGGTTGGGCCGGACGGGCAAGATGTGGGGATTCGAGCACTACGATGTCGTTCCCGACATTGTGACTCTTGGCAAGCCGCTGGGAAACGGGCATCCCATGGCGGCAGTTGTGACGACGCCCGCCATCGCAAAGCGGTTCGCTGCTTCGACTGTCTACTTCAATACGTTCGGCGGCAATCCCGTGTCGGCTGAAATTGGCAAGGCGGTACTCGATTGCATCGAAAGCGATGCGCTCGTGGAGAATGCAAGGGTGACAGGCGCTTATCTGAGAAAGGGCCTGGAGGATTTGGCGCGGACGCATCCGATCATAGGCAATGTTCGGGGCTTGGGACTCTACCAAGCTATCGAGCTGGTGTTGGATCGGCAGACGCGCGAGCCCGCCGTGGCCATCGCTCGTCAACTCCCGGATAAGATGAAAGAAGAAGGTATTCTGCTGGGACTGGCGGGTCGTTACGGGAATGTCTTGAAGATGCGACCGCCCCTCGTGTTCAGCAAGGACAACGCGGATCAACTGCTCGGCGTGCTGGATCGCGTCCTGCCATGATTTCGCCCGCGTTCGTGTCTCGACGGTTCTCTGCGTGGGGGCGGCAATGACCGATTTCTATTCGCTTGGTCACGAGTTACAGGCGCAACGTCTGCAAGAGATGGCGGTGCAGGCGCTCCGGCATTGGGGCCTCGACCAGACGTCCCGGTTGCAGTTGGTCAAGTACCGTGAGAATGCTGTCTTCAACGTCGAAGATTCTCGGAATTCGGAAAAATACGCGATCCGCATTCATCGCGCGCACTACCACACCGATGCCGAATTGCGTTCCGAACTCACCTGGATGCGGGCACTGACTGAATACGGTGTGTTGACCTCAACAGTTGTTCCGACGCTCCGCGGGGATCTGTTCCAGACAGTGGAATGTGCCGGGGTTCCTGAGCCGCGACAGTGCGACGTGCAAAGGTGGATCGAGGGAGCGCCTCTTGGCTCGATCGAGGGTGGGGGCACGAGCGACGTCAAATCTCTCTTGGAGAACTATCGGATTGTCGGCGCCCTCCAGGCCAAACTGCATAACCAATCCTCGGCCTGGGAGCTTCCGGTGGGTTTTGCCCGGCACGCATGGGATGTGCCGGGAATGCTGGGTGAAGAGCCTTTTTGGGGCCGGTTCTGGGAATTGGCCATTCTTTCGGAGCCCCAGCTGAAGCTCGTGCTCGCGGCGCGCGACCGGTTGGTCGGGCAACTGGGAGCCTACGGTCAGGCCCGAGACCGCTACGGATTGATCCATGCGGATTTCCTCCCCGAAAACATGATCGTGAGCCAGGGTGGCATTCGACTGATCGACTTCGATGACGCAGGGTTCGGTTGGCACATGTTCGATATCGCCACCAGCTTGTTCTATCACCTCGGCGAAGAATATTTCGAGGATCTGAAGCAGGCCATTTTGAGCGGATACCAAACTGAACGGAGCTTGTCTGATACGCATGTTTCGATGATCCTCCCGTTCCTGTTGGCGCGAGGCATTACCTACTTGAGTTGGCTGCATACGCGCAAGGAAACCGAAACTGCCCAGACTTTGGGTCCGTTGATCGTCGGTCATGTTGTTTCTTTGGCGAACCGGTATCTGGGGTTGCCTTGAATTTCAGCGTCGCTGGTGTGTCACCGATGGGCGAGGGGCTTTTGATATGAAGAATGGAATGGATGACGATGGCGCCGAGGGCGTGTCGCGGCGCAATTTCATGGGCCTCACCGTCGCCGCAAGTCTCGCCACGCTCGCCGGACGGGCCGCGGCGGCGAGCAGTACCGGGAAGAATGCCTGCGGTGGCGAATCGTCGAAAACCAGCAAAGGCGCCCTGATCCCGCGTTGCCCAAAAGACCACATTACGCGTGTGAAGTACAAGAAAGTCGACGTCAATGGCGTTTCGATTTTCTATCGCGAGGCCGGTAGGCCCGATGCCCCGGCGATACTCCTGTTGCACGGTTGGCCGTCGTCCTCCTTCGAGTTTCGCGAGCTGTTACCACTCCTTGCGAAGAACTTCCGGGTGGTCGCGCCAGACTACCCGGGGCTTGGATTCTCAGCGACTCCGGCGCCGGCCCAGTACGACTACGGCTTTGACAACATCGCAACGACGCTTTTGGGCCTTGCTGATGCGATTGGATTGAAGCGATATGCCTTGTACATCACCGATTTTGGCGCCTGCATCGGATGGATCATGGCGAGAGCGGCGGCGAATCGCGTGACCGCGGTGATTTCGCAAAATGGTGCTGCCTACGATGTGGGCGTGATCAAGGCCGACGATGCTGAATGGCAAAAGACCGTGGATCTGGTGAAAGACCCGACTCCCGAGCGCCGACGCGAGATGGCGAGCGCCTTGTCGTATGACTACACGAAATTCACCTATGTGACTGGCGCGTGTGATCTGAGCCTGGTGTCTCCGGACACGTATACGCTGGATTACGCGTTGTTCCAGCGTCCCGGTCAGCTGGAAATTCAGGTGGAACTGCTGATTTCGTACGCGAAGTTCATACTGGGCCGTTTCCCGGAGGCACAGGAGTACTTGCGGCGTCACAAGCCGCCGGTGCTCGCGATCTGGGGCGCCAACGATCCGTACTATCCGAAGGAGGGCGCCGAGGCGTTCCGAGCCGATGTCCCCGATGTGGAAGTGCATTTCTACGATGCCGGCCACTTTGCGATCGAGACCCATCTTTATGAAATTGCAGAACACGTGACCGAGTTTCTGAAGCGCCGGACCTGAATTCGGCATATCACGCCGATCGGGCGGTCGCAGAAACTCTGTCCGTCGTCAGTGGCTATTCATGCAGAGAATGCCCGCCATCAACGATTAGACCCGCGCCTGTCATGAAGGCAGACCATTCGGACACGAGAAACAGCACCACACCGGCGATATCCTGGGGACTGCCGATTCGGCCTAACGCGGTGCCGTTGCGCCAGATTTCAATCACCGCCGGATCATAGTTATCCATCGCCATGGGCGTTCCAATGAATCCCGGCATCACATAGTTGACGGTAATGCCGAATTTACCAAGATCCAGTGCCATGGCTTTGCTAAGGCCCGCCACGGCGTGCTTGGAGGCGCAGTAGCTGGCATGCTCCGCTTCCGCGAAGGCGGAACTGGTCGATCCAATATTGATGATGCGGCCGCTGCCTCGCTGTTTGAGATGCGGTACGGCCGCGCGCGTCAGGCGCATGACCGCGGTCGCGTTGATCGCCAGCGTCTGCTCCCATGCGGCATCGTCAATCAACTCGATCGATTGCGGAATTACGATCCCCGCGTTGTTGACGACGACGTCGATTCCCCCGAACTCCGCCACGCAGCGGTTCACGATGGCTCGGGGGGCGTCGGCGCCAACGATGTCGACCTCCATCGGGGAAACTTGGCCCCGTCCCGAGGACGCCTTGGCGGGCCGGCCCGGAAGGTCAACGCCCAGCACGCACAGACCTGCATCGCAGAAGGCCTGTGCGATGGCACCACCAATGCCGCCGGCGGCTCCGGTTACGATCGCGATCTTACCGCTCAGCCCGTTAGGCATATTCACTTCTTGTCTCCTCGCGCGGACCCGATGAACCTCAGGGAGCCGTCATTTCTCGCCGAAACGTGCCGGCACGCAAAACTGCAATCATTAGACCCACGCTCAGTACCGTGAGGGCACCGACCGTTACCAGCAGCATTTCGTAACCCTGGCCATTCAAGGTGACCGCCCCAATGGAGGGCCCCAAGGCCATCCCAGTTCCCGTCGCCGTGGCCGCGAGGGCCAGTGCTTTGCCGGTGGCGTCGACATCAGCGAGTATGCCCAGCTGTAACGGATTGACGATGTTCCAGCACAACGCAAGGATGGTATTGGCCACCAGGAACATCGCGGCACCTGGCCGACCGAAGAGTGCGCCGAGTGCAAGGATCTCGACGACCATGGTGACCAGCAAAAGCATTCGCCGATCGAACCGACTGCCCGCCCATGCGACCATCGAGGCGCCGGCGAACCCGGTCAAGGTGGCGCAGCCGAGCGTGAATCCGATGAACACACTGGAAAGTCCAGCGCGATTCCCAATCCGTTCCAAGTAGGCCCATAGGGCGCCTTGCTGCGCCAGGAACGTCACCACGGTGACCAGCATCGTGCCTGCAAGCAACCAGCGCTGCTGTCCGGAGAAGGTCGCGGAGCTTCGCGGCGGCGGGCCGCGCTCAGGCAATGCCATCGCAAAAGGAATGGAGATCAATGCCAGCGTTGCCAACAGCCAATAAACACTGTTGAGCTTGAACACATCGATGATTGGCGGCAGCACCCAAAAAGCGACCGTTGAGAACAGGAGGGATGCCGCATAGAAAAGGCCGAAATTTCGATCCGGCTTCTCCTCGCGACCCAGCGCCACCGATGAGATGGCGACCAGAAAGCCGCACCCAAAGCCGCTGACGAAGCGTACGGCCGCGAAGGGCGTCAACGCGTGGACGCCAGTGGTGAGGCTATTGGCGACGATCATGATGAGCGCGCCAGCGATGGCGATGTCCCGCTGTCGCCATCGATCGACCAGGGCGGCCGTCAACAGCGTCGAGAGCGCAAAGCCGCACAGGTCCGCCGATGCGAGAAATCCAGCTTGTACCTCGGAGAATCCACGATCGGTCACCATGGCGCCGAGCAGGAGCGGCACCAGATACAAAACACTGTTGCCGACGACGGCCAGCACGATCATCGGGGTCAATTTGATCAATTCGCGATCCCCAAAACTTCGAAGGAGGAGCAAGCCCAACGGCTCGGCCACTGCTTGACAGCACCGCATTTAATCATAGAATACGTCATTGACGTAAAACTTCATGGAATAGCGGGATCAATGCGGAATCCGGCCAATATTGGCTCGATCTCCGAGGGGATAGCGTATCGGATTGACCTGCCGTCGCAATGGCTATTGACTACCATCGTTGATGAAACAAATCTTCGCCGTCGCGCGGCAATATATTGATCGGAGGGGAAGTAATGAGCAAGGTTGGGAAGCGTGGAAAATTGACGCCCAGGGACTTCTCCGAATCGATGCCGGTCACGCATCCACTGTATCCCCGGGCCCCGTATTATTACCGTAACTCCAAAGGTTTGACCTTCGTCTACGAGATCGACGAGCAAGAGGCGCTTGCGCGCTTGCCGGCAGAATTGGAGTTGGTGGAGCCGGCGACTGCCGTGTTGATCATCGCTGAGAATGAATTCTCAACCGTCGCAGGCCGCTACAGCGAGTGCTATCTCAATATCCTCTGTCGTTATCAGGGTGAGGAGATGCTGTACTCCTCGAATCTGTTCGAGACGGCCGAGAATGCTCAACTCATCGGTCGGGAAATCTACGGATTTCCGAAAAAGTTGTGTCAAAAGATCGAATTCAAGACCACCGGTGCGGGTGATGTTTGCGTGACCGTGGATCGATTCGAGGGCTATCGGCTCTTGACGGCAATGATGCGACCGATTGATAACCAACCCTTGGCGTCGTTCAAGGACATGCCTCTCGTGGTGTTGAAGATCGTTCCGGATGCTGCTGGGAGCATGGTCCCGTCGCTGGCGCAACTCGTGAAGGTGTGCGTGAAGACCTCACCCATTGTCAGCAGCGATGGTCGTGCGGAGATTTTCACCGGACCAGGGCACGTCAATTTCGATCAACCTTCCGAGATTGCTCTTCCCGTTCGCAGGATGATTTCCTGCACGCTGATGCGATGGGACTGCGTACTACCGTATGGCGAAATCTTGAAGACCTATTAGAACAGCAAGAGGGTCGGCGACGTCGGCGACGTCGGTGCAGCTCAGATCCGCAGGGCAGTCGGAGTGCTGGCGGTCCCATCCACTCATTTAGGGCAAGATCGTTGCCGATTCGACTTGCGCGCAGGGCAAGTAACTCCTATGAGTATCCGTTGCTCATCCGCCACGTCCTGCACACGCCGTTAGCCGCGGCATCCCATCAGTTGATCGTCTACCGTGATCGCAGTCGCTATACGTACTCCGCGTATCGCGCCCGAATCCACCGGGCCAGCGCGCGCCTGCGCGCTGGCCTTATAGCTTTTTTCGAACGACTTCCCCCAGGATATGCTTATCGAGCGTGAGTTCCGTCACCAGGCATTTTAAACGCGCGTTCGCATTTCGCATCTGACGCACCTGACGGATCTTGGTCATCCCAAATTGCCGTACTTCTCCTTCCACAAATAAAGGCTCGCCTCGCTTACCCCGAGCTGGCTGCACACATCCGCGACCGGCGCGCCGCCTTCCGCCCGGCGCAGCGCGTAGGTGATTGGCTCCTCGGCAAATCGCTTGCCCATCATGATCCTCGATTCCTCTCGTGGGGAGCATTCAAAGGCGGCGTAGTCCAATCTCAAACTATCCGGAAATCGGGGGCAACGTCGTACCCCGGGAAAGTGTATTACCTACATGTATGCGATTCGGAGAAGCTTACGGCGTTGAATGCGCCCCGAACCCGTTCGGTGCCAAGCTGTTACCCATGTCTCCGGAAGAAAATGGGTACCATGTGCCCGGTTAGGACCCTGATTTTATTGGTCGGGGTGACAGGACTTGAACCTGCGACCTATACGTCCCGAAACCAAATCCTGACGTTCCGAAAGACGTTGATTCTCAACGCGAAAAGTCATAACCTCTTGATCGGTCAGGAAATATTGCTACCCCTGGCTACGCTCAGCTTGCCTCAACTACGCCTGAATTTCCGCTGGGCTGAGGCACCAGTGAGTCACCGGCAAAAATGGTCAGGGAAGAGTCCATGCACGCGAAGATCAATCAAGCCCTCCTGGTCAACACACTCCCAGGACCCCGCGACCTCACCATCGTCGATGAGATCTTACCCGGGTTCACTCTTCGAGTAAGGCCCACCGGCGTCAAGATCTGGTACTACCGCTACCGCGCGACCAGCGGCCGGCAGCACCGCCTGGTGCTGGGCCGGCATCCCGGCATCGGTGCCGCCGAAGCCCGCCAGCGGGCGGTTGCGGCGGCCGGAGATGTCGCGCGAGGCGTCGATCTGTTGGCCCGTAAGCGCCAGGATCGGGTGGAGCAGGTGCGGGCCGCACAATCCACGTTGAAGTCGTTCCTCGACAAGCGGTACGAGCCCTGGGCAACGACGCACCTGAAAACGGCGAGTTTTCAGTTGAAGCGGATCCGGGTCGACTTCAAGGGCTGGCTCGACCGCCCGATCCACGAGCTGAACGTCGGGGTAGTGGAAGACTGGCGTCAACGTATTCGATCCACTGGCAAGCAACCAGTCACGATCAACCGCGAGTTGCAGCGGCTGCATGCGGCCATCGGCAAGGCGGTGGAGTGGAAGATCATTGAACGTCACCCCTTCGCTGGCATCAAACCGCTTCGGCACGATAAGACAGGGATCGTCCGGTATTTGAGCGCGGCCGAGGAGACCCGGCTTCGCGAAGAGCTCTTGAAGCGCGAAGACAAACTGCGCAAGGAGCGCAAGGACTTCAATCTCTGGTTGCGCGTGCGCGGTCGGCCTGAGTTCCCAGAACGAACTGAGGCCTATTGCGATCATCTGCAGCCCCTGGTCCTGCTCGCCCTGAACACAGGACTTCGCCGCGGGGAATTGTTCAAGCTCCGGTGGAAGGATGTGGACCTGAAAGCCAAGTGGCTCACGGTGGCCGGGGCGCATGCCAAGAACGGCCAAACGCGGCGGATCCCGCTGAATGCAGAGGCAGTCGAGGTTCTGAAGACTTGGCAGGAGATTGCGTCGAAATCGGAGGAAGGCCCGCAGGTGTTTCCGGGGCTTGACGGCGATCTGACGACCATCAATACGGCCTGGAGAACCTTAAGGTCCTCTGCAGACCTCGAGGACTTCCGGTTTCATGATCTGCGCCACCACTTCGCGAGTCGACTTGTTCAGTCGGGGATTGATTTGAATACGGTTCGCGAACTCTTGGGGCATGCCGATATTTCGATGGTCCTCCGGTATGCGCACTTGTCGCCGGATCGATTAACCATGGCTGTCGAGCACGTGGCCCGATCTGTGCCAAGTATGAAATCGAAGTCTGGCAATCGCCGACTCGAGCGCCGTGCACCGAAGGAAAAGCCATTGGAGAATTCGGAGGTTTCACTTCCTCACTGAAAATCGGCCGCTGGGCGGTACGGTGGTGCCCACCCCTAACTGATACACAAGGGGTTACCCTCGAAGAAAATGAGGCGTCGCATCAGAAATAGCGGCGCCGTCGTCGGTGCCGTGGTTTGTTCCCCGCCGCCTAGTATCCGAAGGCGATCGTTCGCGCCATAATGGCAACCCTAAGATCAGGAAGGACGGGGCTCCCTATGGCTGCAAAGAAGCATACGGCCGACCGAAGCAAGAGGACTCGTTTTTTGTCTACCTGGTCGCCGCTCGTCGAGCCCTGCACCAAATGCGGTAGCACCACACGCCAGGTCCACGAGGGAATCGTCCAGCCCTGTTCGTGCGGCCGGCGGCGTGCTATCGGCGTTCGGTCCAGCTTGTGACCGGCGCCAAACTTCGGCTGGCTTCCGAATTCGATCTGCCGCCATTTGCAAGTTGTCTCCGTGGCGTTCATAACGCCAGGGTCGAGGGTTCAACTCCCTCCCTCACCAGCATCTTTTCAAGCACTTACGAGCGCGCTCTGAAATTCGAAACTGCCATAAGTGCACCGTAAGTGCAAATGCTCAAGTGTTACTCTGTTAGCTGGCAGGGTCAACCCGCTTATTAACTTTTGCGCCCTCGGCGACCCCAGAGTTCGGGAGAGGTTAGAGTCAGCTCTCGGAGCTGCAGCCCGGAGTGACCGCCTTAGGTCAGGCGAGCCACTAAGGCGCGCCCCGGCGATCGATCGGAAGCGTTGGACAGGTGACATCGCGCAATGTGGATTCTCGGTTCGAGCTCCCCTCATTGCCTATTCTTCGGAGACCACGCGCGAATTGCGAGCGCGCAAGGTCGAGGTGGTGAGGATCGCACGAGCGTTTAGACAATGCGGCTCCGAAGCGGCAAAGGCTCGCTACTCGCGGCTGTGTGCCTTTGCCCACCGCGAACACGAATTGGCGTCGCGCACACAATGGACGAAATGGATCAGGCTAAACGGCTAAGGGAATCGTCGTGAAATTCATACACGCGTCCGATTTGCACATCGACAGTCCGTTGTGCGGTCTTGACTCATACATTGGCGCTCCCGCCGAACGAATCCGCGGCGCGACTCGTCACGCTCTTATCGGATTGGTCGACTTGGCTGTCGAGCAGCGGGTTGATCTAGTTGTGCTCTCGGGCGACATCTACGACGGAAATTGGAGTGACTTTCGGACAGGATTGTTTTTCAGGGAACAAATGGTTTGTCTAACAAACCACGGAATTCGCGTATTCATCGTAAAGGGGAATCACGACGCGGAAAGCATAATCACAAGACCTTTGCCTCCCGTACCGGGTGTTCACGTTTTTAGTTCCAAGAAGAGCGAAACCGTCATCATCGAGGAAATCTCGGTCGCCATACATGGTCGCAGCTTCCCCAAAGGCGCTGTCCCGGACGATTTGGTGCCCGATTATCCCGACCCAATTGCTGGGAAGTTCAATATAGGATTGCTTCATACGAGTTTGTCAGGCCGGGTTGGCCACGATCCCTACGCCCCAACCACCGTAGAGGTTCTAAGGGAGAAGGGGTATGACTATTTTGCACTGGGGCATGTCCACGCCCGCGAAGTTGTCAGCGACTCCAATCCTAGGATCGTATATCCAGGGAACCTGCAGGGTCGGAATGCGCGAGAAGTCGGGCCAAAGGGATGCGAACTGGTAGTAGTTTCCGGCGGTCGCGTTGAAAGCTCTGAATTCCATGCTTTGGACGTAGTGCGTTGGCATCAAACAGCTATCGACGTCTCGAATATTCGCTCTGTCGAGAGCTTGGCCGATGCGTTCATCGAACGTGCCAGGAACCTATCCAAGGATGATAGGGACCGATTGCACGCAATTCGTGTGGTTCTGTCGGGGAAAACAGAACTCTGTAACGTCGAAGCTGAACACCCCGGCTCACTAGTCGCAGCCATTCAGGCAGCCACGCAGGGATTTGATGATGCAGACATTTGGATAGAAGAAGTTCGCTTGGATCTTCAATCTCCAATTGATCGTAAGACCATTGCAGAGCGTCCAGATGCGGTAGGAGAAGTCGTGCGTCTCGTGGACGGTCTCATGGGCAATGACGACCGAATTTCGGAATGGATGCGAGAACAGCTTGGCGAAATTGGCAGACTTCCCCAGGCTTTTGTGGATGTTGATCCCTCGACGCTACCTGTAACCTTAATGCGAGCGGCACTCCTCGATGCAGAGGCAACAGTGCTGGCTCAATTGTCGACGGTAATCCAGGCTGGTAGCTCAGGTAGATGAGAATCTCAAAACTCCTGCTTCAAGCTTACGGGCCCTTCACGGGAAGAGAGCTTGACTTCGGGGCATTGAACAAGAGCTTGGTGCTAATCAGCGGCCCTAATGAGGCAGGAAAGTCAGCGACACTTCGCGCGATTTCGGATCTTCGATTCGGTATCCCACATCTAAGTACAGACAATTTCGTTCATGCGAACTCTGATATGAGAATCGGAGGTGTGTTCGTTGATCGCGATGGGCGGCCATATCCAGTGGTGCGTCGAAAGGGGCGCTCGTCCACACTGACCTACATAGATGGCGACAAAGACGCACCCGGGGATCGTGTGGTTTCAGCGGAGGTAGAGGCCCTCATTACATCCAGTCTTAGTCGAGACGAGTACGAGAAGATGTACGGATTGGATCACCAGCGGCTACGCGACGGGGGCGAGGCGCTGCGGAAGGGCGAAGGTGAAATTGGTGCGGCGTTGTTTGAAGCAAGCGCCGGCGTCAGAAGTATCTCAGAACTGTTGGAGAGGATGGACCAACACGCGAGAAAGTTCTTCATGCCAGGGCCGAGGGGAAAAAATGCGTCAATCAATGTAGGACTTAAGATATATGAAGAGGCTCAAGCTTCACTCCGAAAGTCCCTAGTTAAGCCCGCCCATTGGACCGATCTTTACCGACGACATCAATCTGCGCTAGAGCAACTTGACCAATTGGACAGACGAAAACTGGCGTTGAATAGTCACCTTCTACTTATTAAGGAACTAACAGCTGTAGCTCCTCTGCTAGGGACCCTCGACCAAGCCGCACGGGTCCTTGAAGAGCTGAAGGATGCGCGCATCCTCGGCGAAAATGCCTCCCTGGAGCGCACCGTTGCAAGTACTGCGTTGGCTGCGGCTACGGAAGGCGCCGCCACCGCGGCGGCGGAAGTTGCACGCAGAAAATTGGAAGTAGACGGGATACGTCCTGATGCTCGAATTCTTTCAATTGCTACAGCAATCGAGCGTTTGGCTGCCTCAGCAGACCTGTTAGATAGCGCTAGGAAAGATCATGCCGACGCAGCATTGGAAGCGGACGAAGAACAACGGAACTTGAGTGCGTTAGCGGAGCGAATCTGCGCCTCTTTAACTGCAGAAGAAATCATTCGAAAGATCCCCGCCGGTGCCGATCGCGCCGAAATCGATTCAAAGCTTCGTCAGTTCGAGCGCTCAGAATTAGCGCTTAATCAGCACCGAAAAGCTCAGCCACGGGACGCGAACGTCGACGACAGCGGTGTTGCAAGAGCTTTGCCAACGCAAGAAGCAAGAATGGCCCTACGCGCGGCGCACACCGAGGTTTCGCGGAATGAAGCAACCTTAAAGCGACTGGCCGATCTGCCCGGTGAAGTTAATGCGTTAACAAGAACCCTGTCGACGATGCTGAGCGATCTTGGTCTCAAAGGTACTCCCGAACTTCACCTGGCGCGGCCATTGCGTGATGCGGAAGTAAGTTCAGCAGTGAGCGCCCGCGAAAACAACGCGACGAGACAAGGCGAGCTGCGAAAGAGAATGACCGCAATTGGAGTTGCTATAGAAAAGTTCAATGCAGACCGATTGACGCTGTTAGCGGAAGGCGAAGTGCCAACTCGAGATGATGTGTACGCAGCTCGCAAACATAGGGAACTCGGATGGTCGTTGGTCCGCGAAAAGTATATTGAGTCAAAGGACCCAGCAGTTGACCAATTTGTTGCTGAAGGTTCATTGGTGGACGCTTATGAAAACGCTGTCAAAAGGGCGGACGAGCTTGTCGACGGGTTCGCAGGTGATACCGAGAGGGCCGCTCAATTGCAGGCGTGTATGAGGAACATAGCGAATCTAGAAGACGATTTGGCAAAGCTGAGGCGCCAGCTGGATAGCCTTCAGGAAGAAGACCGCCAATTGGAGGCACGCTGGTATGTGTCCCTAGACGCGGCCGGCCTGCCGCGAAGACACCCTGCAGCGCTAGCCGAATGGCAGCAGCTCTTAAAGGAGGCGAGAAGCGTAAGCGAAAACCTTCAAACAAAGTCGGATGAGTTGGAGCGAGCCGCGCGTGTCGAAGCTACGCTTGCTAAGACGCTATTGAACGCCATTGCGGGTACTACGATCGCAAGCCCGACGGCCGATGCGTCGCTTAGCGCGCTGGTGGCTATATGCGTCGAGGTCGAATCTGAAATAAAGCAACGGGAAAAGGCAATCGATACAACTAAGGGCGAACGAGCGGAGCGAGACAGGCAGCAGCAGCTATGGATTGCTCGAGATAAAGAGCTAGAACAAGAATTGTTGGAATCCAAGGGGCGGCTAATCCCAATACTTCAGAGATTATTCATTGCCGATACAACAGAATCTGCAGTCATCAGAGCTCGTTTGGACGAACTTGATATTCTCCTAGGCGTGTCGCGAAGACTCGATGCGGCAAGAGGCAGGCAGAAGCGGGCGAGTGAGCTAGCGAACAGTCTCGAGCGACAGGCAGAAGCCGCAGCGAAAGCATGCGGTGAAGCTGACGTAGTAGACGCCAGGCTGCTTGTGGACAGGATGACTTCGCGCTTGGTTGAAGCCAAGGCGTTGGAAAGGCGACTCGAGCTGGCAAATCAGTCTCTGGAGAACGCAAATAGTCGTCACCAAGAGCAGTTGGAGATGGCCACAAAGCAGACGCGTGTGCTGACCTCGCTTTGTGTCGCATCGGGCGTGGACGATCCGGGGCGGCTTCCCGAAGTAGAGGAATTGTCGCGTAGAAAGCGCGAGGCGCAATCGGAATGGGATCGAAGTCACATTTATATAGGAAAAGTTTCACGGCGTACGATTGCGGAGTTGAAGGATCTTCTAAATAAGCACGATGCAGCGCGGTTGCGTTCTGAGGAGGAACGGTGCTCAACCGAGTTGGAGGAGCTCCAGGGTGTGCAAAGCCAAGCGCGTGCGCGAGAGGTGGAAGCCCGTAGAGCACTCGAGGCGGTTGACAGTAGCGATATCGCGGCGGGACAGCGGGAAGCGATGGAGGTTGCTGCCGCGAGCGTCAGGGCCAATCTGGGGCCGTGGATGAGGTCGAAGTTGGCGCACGCGTTGCTGGCTGAAGCATTGAGGCGCTTCAGGGAACGGGCTCAGGGGCCAATGCTTAAATCGGCGTCGAGCTATTTCGAAAGAATGACTGGTGGCGAATTTCGAAGGCTGCTTAGCGAAGGTGCGGAGGAGTCAGTGGTGCTTGTTGCTGAGCGGCAAAGCGGGGCCCGATTGACGGTTGAAATGCTGAGTGAGGGTACTCGCGATCAGCTGTATCTCGCGTTGCGGCTGGCTGCGCTCGAAGTTCGCCGAACGGCGGGAATAAACTTGCCGCTCATTCTTGACGACGTACTGGCTACGTCGGATGACCATCGGGCGTCGCTAATGCTTAAGACTCTCGCCGACTTCTCTCGAGAAAGCCAGGTGATTGTTCTAACGCATCACCATCACGTGGTGGCGTTAGCTCAGCGAAGTGTGCCGAATGAGATGCTCATGGTAGTCAATCTATAGAATTAGCCGAATTGTCGGCGACAGTTCTAGGGGAGATCAGTGCAACTCAAGAGAATCGAGCTCTCAAATTTTAAGGGATTTAGAAACGCGATCTTTGAGCCAACTGAATTCAGTTGTCTCGTTGGTGAAAATAACGCGGGAAAATCATCCGTTCTTCAGGCAGTGGTAGTCGCTCTTGGTAGGCCGTCCCAGCTTCAGCTAGGGGTCTTCCACGATGCAACTGTGCCCGTGGAGTTCGTGCTGGACTTCACAGGCATTACAGCGAGCGATCTGGCGCGGCTTGCTGAGGAGCACCGTGTACGTATTGCGCCGCTCGTCGCCGATGGGCAAATCTCAATAATTGTCCGTTACCAACCAGAGCAGAAAGCGGAGGTTGCGACTAAGAAGTGGATACCCAAGAATCCTCTATATCGACAGGAAGCCACTGATGCGACATTAGCGGGGAAGCGGGGGAGCGCGATTCGAGAAGCGTGCCAGGCCGTTTTTCCTCAGCTGGTTGTTGGTATGCCGGAGGGTTTGAATATGGCTGCAACGAAGGAGTTCATTGCCGCAGCCGTTCGTGCTCTGCCCAAAGATGAATTGGAGTGGGCGGAGGCGCCGCTTCCATCTGGTATCGGTACGTCAATCTCAGCTCTGCTGCCTGAGGCAATCTATATTCCGGCGGTGAAGAACTTCTCGGATGACTTAAAGGCGACGCAATCCACTCCACTGGGCCGACTACTTGGATTGCTCCTTGAGGACATGGAGCCGGATCTCGCGCTGATCGAGCAGTCGCTGACGCAGCTCAATCAATTGCTAAATAGAATTACAGTTGATGGGCGCGCACAAGACCGGAGGCATCGGAAGGTCCGAGACCTAGAGAGCCTCGTAGAGGCGCTTTTGGGGCGCAATTTTCCGGTGGCGAAAGTAGAGCTGCATATTCCACCACCGGAGCTCAAGACCATACTTAACGCCGCGCAGATTTACGTCGACGATGGCTCCAGGGACCTGGTGGATAATAAGGGCGATGGCCTACGGCGATCATTCGCGTTTGCTCTTTTACAGGCCTACGTTCTTCAACTAAATGCTATGCGTCAGGGGCAGGGGGGAAATGTGCGGGCGATAAAGCCGTTGCTCTTCCTTTTTGAAGAACCGGAGCTTTATTTGCATCCCAGGTCTCAACGTGTGTTGTTCAATACGCTGGCGAAAATCGCGGAGCTGCACCAGGTCGTTGTTACCACGCACTCGCCATTATTCTTTGCGCCCGGCGTAACAGCTTCATTCGTTCGCGTGTGTAAGCGGGCCGCTGTACCAAAGCCAATTGGTATTCTAAATCCAGTGAATTTTTCCCTCGATGCCAAAAACTCTGAGGTGTTCCACCTTGCCAGATTCGAGAATTGCGATGCCGCATTTTTTAGTGGTCGAGTGGTTCTGTTCGAAGGAGAGTCTGATGATTCCTATGTAAAGCACATTTCAAGGCTTCTCAATCCTTCGTGGGATTTCGACCTATCGAACGTCGCGCTCGTGCGCGTTTCTGGGAAGGGCAACTTTGCCAAGTACAGGGACTTCTTTGCGAAATTCGGAATTGAGGTAAAGATTGTTGCAGATCTCGATGCCATATTTGACGGGTATCAGCATTTGGGTGCCGGCCGCGCAGCTGCAGAGGCGCGACAATTGGCGCTGCGACAAATCGATGAATGTGTTGCTCGCAACCATGTTGTCGGGCAGCCGAATTCTAGGCAGATACGCCGCAAATTGGTTCAAGAATCCTATAAATCGAGGTATGACGAGGCAAAGGCTGCTCTTCGGGCTGTGCAGTCAGGATCTCCTGTCGATGTAGGGACGATCGCTGCTCTCGACCGATTGTTTGACTGGGAGCAGGACCTAGCTCGAGAACTGGCCTGTCGAAACGACGGGGCGGCCGCCCGGGCGCTCGTTCCATTACTCGATGCGCTTCGTCAGGATGGAGTATGCGTTCTCTCCAAAGGTGCAATTGAAGAATATTACCCGGTAGGTATGTCAGCGGGCGGTTCAAAGCCGGACAGGTCGCTTCGAGCTGCGTCGCTAGTTACGTGTGCAGAAGAAGCAGCGGCACTTAGCGTAGCCCTGGCAGACGGTCGTCCCGTTGAGCTGGTGGAAGTGATGCAAGAGTTGTTCCGTGGTTTATAGCGAGTATTCAAGACGAGCGAAGGGCGCGATTCGGTGACCCCGAGCGATCGCCTCGAGAGACGAGAAGCCGTGGTGTACAACAGTTCCAATGAGTGAATCACAAGTAATTCCCACGATCGGTGACTTAATGCTGCGAAGGCTTGAGGAGGCGCGTCTCACACTAATCGAACGAAATCTTCGCAACAAGCTTGTGAATTGCCCGTTGACCTCGCGGCGATCACGCCAAATCCATGTAGTGGATGAACTCTCCGATGAGATTTTTAGCGGGCTGTTGGGCGGTAAACGGCAATATACGTTTGCGGCCGGGCGCGGGGTTGCGGATGAAGATTCGGACGAAGCCGATTCGGACATAGCAGGCTGGGTCCCGCCCGAGGAGGACTCGGGTGAGGGGGTGGCAAGTCGGCATCGAGATAATTCGCTCCAGACTCAACTGACCGCGGAGGGTCTCCAGAAGCGGCTGACGTCTCTCTACTACGAATCACGCGAGGTTGAAGAAGAGCAGGGTGTCAACGTGCTCTACCTTGCTCTGGGGTTCATAAAATGGTTTGAGTCTGCTCAGTCGGATGTCGAGCGGTTTGCGCCTCTCATACTATTGCCGGTCGAACTCACCCGAGAAGGGGCCCGCGATCGGTTCAAGCTAAAGATTCGCGACGAAGACTTGTACACGAACGTCTCGTTGAAAGTATGGCTGACTGAGCAGCACTCCATCCAGCTGCCGGAACTGCCTGATACGGATGATTGGAAGCCCTCTACTTATTTTGCCCAGGTCGCGCCGGTGATCGCGAATGAGCCGCGGTGGGAGGTGCTTCCTGATGAGATTCTGCTTGGCTTTTTCTCGTTCAATAAGTTTCTTCTGTGGCGAGATCTTGATCCGAAGAATTGGCCGACGAAAGATTCGTTGTTGAACCATGGTGTGCTGAAGCGGTTACTTGTGCCGGCGGAGGAAGCGCCGCTGCCGGAACCACCGGTCATTCCCCCGGATGCACGGGTGGATAAGTTCTTCAAGCTGTCGGAGCTCCAGTATGTGCTCGATGCGGATAGCTCTCAGACTTCTGCCATTCAATCAGCATTAGCTGGCCGTAACCTGGTCATCCAAGGGCCGCCTGGCACGGGGAAGTCGCAGACGATTGCGAACGTTATTGCAGCGGCGATTGGGAAGGGAAAATCGGTCCTGTTCGTGGCTGAGAAGTTGGCGGCCCTGCAAGTGGTCTTTGACCGGCTCAAGGCGGTTGGACTTGGGCACTTGTGCTTCGAACTGCACAGCCGGAAGGCGTCCAAACAATTGGTGCTGCAGCAGTTGAAGCAGGCGATGGAGACTCCCACTCCGCCGAAGGTGCCGGTCGAATTAGGGTCCTCACTAGACGGGTTGGCGGATTCGTTGTGGCAGCATTCCGATCGTCTGCACAAGCAATTGGAGCCGTCGGGGCTGACACCGTACGAGGTGATGGGCCGTATTTGTTGCTTGAAAGATCACGGGGTGGGTCTGCCAGACTTCAAGGTACGAGGCGCCGAGCAGGCATCAAAGTCCGAAATTAGGCAGATTGTCGATCGAGGGGCATCTCTAGGCGAACGAATGCGAATAAGCGGGGTGCCCGCCAGACACCCTTGGCGTGCATGTGAGCGTGCGCCCCTAAGCCCTTTGGACCAACAGCGGCTGTCAGAGTCGATCGGCAAGCTGTCGGCTCTGCTCGACGGCCTCACCTTGGTCGTGCGAAGCATTTGGCCCAAAGTGTGCCGCACCGAAGGGACGGACTTCCGGGAACTCAAGTTTGATGATCTAGAGTTGATCGCGCAGGCGCTGGAGGTCGCGGCGAAGAAGCCCGGTGAATCCATTGACATCTTGTGTCACGCGCGGTGGTCTACCGACCTCGGGGCGCTCGATGGATTCGTGGCAACTGCAACCGATATCTCGAGAATCGAAACCGCACTCAATTCCATTTTTACACCCGGGGCGTGGTCGAGTGATTGGAGTGCAGTTCGAACCGAAATTGCGGGATCCGGGAATTCGATCTTTCGCGTTTTCCGGGGTCCTTATCGTGAAGCGGTACGAACGTTAAGAGGGTCATGTAAGTCATTCCCGTCCACGACCCGTGATCGAGTGGCAGCACTCGATTCCCTGATCGAGGGAATCGAGTTGAAGCGTCGATTGTCGGCGCAGGCGGCGGATTTGCGTGGTGTACTCGGGGTCGTGGTGGATCAACTGCCGAGCGACTTGCCGCGGGCTTCCGCGTTGACAGACTGGCTACATCGCGCCACAGCGTTGGAGAAAACACTTTCGGTGCGGAACCCACGATTGCTGGGCTGGTCGGAAGCGCCTCTGATCTGGGCGGAGCGCTTGCGGTCGATGTCCAAGCGGGCGCATGAAGCGTTGTTGGGAGTGGCGGCGTTCGTTCAACTGAAGGTAGCCGAGAATCCGCCAGAGGAGCGCCGCCTCGATTGGTCACTCGGCAAGGTGTTGGAACGCGTTTCAGCTTGGAAGGTCGGCGGAGAACGCTATAACGAATGGCCCCCGGTCAGGGATGCATTGCGCTGGCTCCAGGCCAAGACGGAAGGCGACTTCGCAAAGCGGTGCTATTCAGGGGCAGTTCCCCCGCAAGAGGTATCAGATCGTATCCAGTTGGCGATTTACGAGCAGATTTGGGGGTTGATGGCTAGCCAGGATCCAGAGCTGGCACGAGCAGACGGTCGGATGCTGAATGATACGGCGGGGCGGTTTCGGTCGTTGGACCGGACCCGCGTCAAAGCTGCCGCCGTTGAGGTCGCCAAAAAGCACCACGAAGACAAACCCACGGGGACCGTTGGGCATATGGCGATCATTCGGGCAGAGTTGAACAAGAGCCGAAAGCATCTTCCGGTGCGCAAGCTAATGGAGCGGGCGGGACACGCGGTTCAGCAGTTGAAGCCTGCGTTTCTGATGAGCCCGCTATCAATTGCCCAATATCTGCCCCCCGGGCAAGCGAAGTTTGATTTGCTTTTAATTGATGAAGCTTCCCAAGTTCGCCCCGGTGATGCGCTGGGCGCTGTTGCGCGCGCGACTCAAGTAGTGGTAGTCGGCGATGCCAAGCAATTGCCGCCCACCAACTTCTTCAACCGGTTGGTCGCAGATGAAGACGAAATCGATACCTCTGCGGACGGTGCGACAACTGACGTATCGACACCCTTGGGCTCGATGGAAAGCATCTTGAGTCTGTGCGATGCCACGTTCACATCGCGCGAAATGTTGGCGTGGCATTATCGGAGTCAGCATCCAGCGCTAATCGCCGTTTCAAACCGAAATTTCTACGATAACAAACTGCTGTTGCCGCCGTCTGTCATCGTCGAAAGAGCGGCAGACGGATTCGGCGTGATGTTTCATCGGACGCCGGCCGGCGGTTACGACCGTGGGAGGAGTGCCACAAACATTCTCGAGGCGGACCTCGTCGCTGATGCGGTGTGCAAGTTTGCGCGCGACAATCCGAAGAAGTCGCTTGGTGTGGGTACCTTTTCGGTGGCGCAGCGCGATGCCATCAGAGATCGGATCGATTTGCGGCGCCGTCAGTACCCCGACCTGGAGCCGTTTTTCGCCACGAGCCGAGACTCGCCGTTCTTTGTCAAGAATTTGGAAAGTATTCAAGGCGATGAGCGCGACGTCATCTTCATATCCGTCGGCTACGGTCGCGATAAGGACGGCCGCCTGACGCAAAATTTTGGCCCGATTAATGCCGACGGCGGCGAGCGCCGCTTGAATGTGTTGATCTCGCGTGCTCGCGAGCGTTGCGAAGTGTTTTCTCCGATAACGGCCGACGACATCGACGTGTCCAATCGAAAGCCAGGAATAGTGGCTTTACGCGAGTTCTTGCAATACGCCGAGAAGGGCTACTTTGACGTCCCGCAGCGTAACGAAAAGACCTTCGACAGCGACTTCGAGGAGTCGGTAGCGCAGTTTCTTCGGTCTCGTGGTTTCGTCGTTCACCCTCAGGTCGGTATGGCCGGGTTCTATATTGACCTCGGGGTAATCGACGCGGCAAAGCCGAGTCGGTACCTTTTAGGCATTGAATGCGACGGTGCAACCTATCATTCGTCCCGATCTGCGCGAGATCGAGATCGCATACGCCAGGAGATTCTGGAATCGAGAGGATGGACGATTCATCGGATTTGGAGCACAGACTGGTTTCACAGACGATCACAAGAAGAATCGAAGATTCTCGACGCACTTACGCGAGCCTCAAGCAAACCTGATAGCCGTGTGTCATCCCGGTCGCCAGAGGTTCTCCAGATGGAAGGCGAGCAAGAAGAGCTTGCTCTATCAGGATCCCGAAAGCAGGGGTACGATCGGATTGAGCCGTATGAAGAAGCGCGCTTTCGGGTGAAATCCGATCAGGCTCCTCATGAGGCTCCGGAGGCTGTCGTCAGAGATACGGTGCTGCGCATTGTTGGAATCGAAGAGCCAGTCCACGAAGATGAGGTGTGCCGTCGGTTGGCGACTGTCTGGGGGCTTGAACGGGCCGGATCCAGAATCCAAGAAGTGGGGCTTCGCGCCCTTGCTTCGCTAAAAAAGGCTGGAACATGTGACTCCAGTGACAAGTTCTGGTATTCGAACCCGCGTAAGGAGATTCGCGTTCGTGATCGATCTGAAACCCCGAATGTGAACCTACGCAAAGCGGAATATCTCCCACCTGGCGAGATACAAATGGCGGCAGCCGATGTGGTCCGCGAATCGGTCAGAGTGCACGTTGATGACCTGGTGGCGGCGACGGCCCGGCGATTCGGATTCTTGCGAACGGGCCCAGATCTGATGCTTGCTATTCGCTCGGCCATCGTCGATGCCGAAGGTACGCTCTTGGACAGGGATGAGGCGGGATTCTATTCGGTTCGTCGAATCGATAAATAATTCCCGCTTCGCTCCTTGAAGAGCAGGTTGGCCATTTTGGCGGACTTCCCCTCAATTGTGAGTGCTATTGCGACCTAGGTCTTCGCTCCAAAATTGAATCATGTAATTGCTATGCGCGGAGCCGGTCGAATGTGGAACGTGTCGTTTGATTGTCTTAAGTATGGACGTGCAATGCGGGCCGCGTCGGCGGAGTAGACGGCGGCCACACCGTCAGGCCTCCAATGTGGCCGCAGACCCTGCAGCGCCACCGGCCGCCGATGAACGTCTTGTCCGCCTGGGCGGTCTTTACCATCGCAGCTAGGTCGATCTCGATGCCTCGGTTGCACGTGTGGCAATCGGCGCGCAGGCGATAACCCGCCTGCAACGCTTCGCGGAACGTTTGAACGGTGATGGACGGCATGTCGACATCCGGGAGGAGAACCCCGGGAGATTAAAGCGGGCTGATTCGAAGAATCTTGCGAAATCGCCATACAGTATTGTCGAGCCTCGAACACTGTATGACTTGTGGTCGTTGAAGACCATTCCCTAGTGGTGTTCCAGTTGGCCGATCAACGCTGAGGCAGATACGTTGAGGAGTTTCGCGATTTCCATGAACTCCAGAACGTTGATCTGTCGCTCACCGGCTTCGATTTTCCATACAAAGGAGTTGGATCGCTTCAGGCGGGCTGCCAGTTGTCGCTGGGTGAGTCCCGCCTCCTGGCGAGCCGTGACCAGGACGTTGATCAGCGCCCGATGCCGGGAACTTCGGAGTTGTTTCAAACGCGTGCCTCCAAAATGGATGCAGGCTAGTGAACCGCAATGATCGCTTGCCTCCATTTTGGTTGCAGGGCTACTATCCCTGGGGTGCAACCAAAATGGAGGCGGTTTGGTTGTGAGGTGTATTTGTTTGGAGTAGGACGTTGGAGCTCGAGCGGGCCCAATGGAGGAGATACCGTCATGTATACGTTGACCATCCTGGTGTTGCTGGTGTTGGTGCCGGCTTTCCGTGGATTCGTGGCTTCACTGTGCCGAATCCTGATCGGTGTTCTGGGCATCGGATTTTTGATTACCTCGAAGGGAAATTCGCGTGGGCGATGAGCAAGGCTTGAGATGACAGAACGGCCGACGGTGGGCGGGATGCTGCTGCCGGACCACCCTGAATGCGTATTCCGCCCAAGCCGGGCCACCGTTCCGATCCAAGCCGGCGGTCGTTCCGATTCATGCCGGGCCGATGTGAAGCGGTGATGGCACTGTCGCTGTTGTCGAGCTGATCGTCAATGGCCTTTGGACTTTGGCGTCGCCACCGGCCTGGCGGTGATGCTCTTGTTTCGGCGCATGGACTCGCCCTTGAGCACGATGCGGTAGCTGTTGTGCACGAGCCGATCGAGGATGGCGTCGGCGACCGTGCGATCGCCCAGATAGGCGTGCCACTGATCGATCGGCAACTGACTGGTGATCAGCGTAGCGCGCCGATCATACCGATCGTCAAGGATCTCGAGCAGATCCCGTACCGTCTCATCGGCCAGGGGAGCCAGACCAAAGTCATCGAGCACGATCAGGTCGGCGCGGGCCAGTTGTCGGAGCAGGAGCGAGCGCTTCTGCAGGGCGCCGTAGCGGGCCAGCTCCTCGACCAGTCGCGGGAGACGGAAGCACCGGACCGCGAAGTCGGCGCGGCAGGCGGCATGCGCCAGGGCAGCGGCGAGGTAGCTCTTGCCGACGCCGGTGGGGCCGGTGATCAGCACGTTCAGATGCTCGCGGATCCACTCCAGGTCGGTGAGCTGCGCGAACTGGCTGGTATCGAGACCGCGGGGTGCGCGGGTGTCGAGATCCTCGAGACAGGCGGGCATGGGCAGCCGCGCCCAGCGCAGGCGCTGGGCGAGACGGAAGCTGGCGCGCTCGGTGGCCTCGTTCTGGATCAGCAGCGCGAGGCGATCCTCGAACGAGCGCTCCTTGAGGTTGGGGGTGGCCAGTTGTCGTTCCAGGGCATCGGCCATGCCCTTCAGTCGCAGCATGTGCAGCTGCTGGATCAGCGGTTCAGTGAGCATCGAACAACTCTCCTTCGGTGGGGTGGAAGTACTGAGCACCGCGCACATGCTCGTGCGCGAGATCAAGGGCCGGCTGGAGCGGCGGCGCCGCCGGCGTCTCGATGAGCGTGCGCACCGCGCGGTAGGTGTAGACGCGCAAGGACAGGGCGCGCTCGCAGGCCTGCTCAAGCCGCTCGGGGCTGAAGTCGCGGGCCAGACGCAGGATCCCCTGCGCGCTGCGCAGCGTCTCCTCGGGATGGCGTCGTCGGCTGGCCTGCGCCTGGATCAGCGCCGCGGTGGCGGTGCCGATCCGCCGCGCCTGTTCCAGCGTGTAGGCGAGTGAGCGGTCGATGACGGCGAGATGGCGCTCTGGGCGATGCTCGCGCCGGGTGTGACGATGACCGCGTTCGCTGGCGCGCGCGTGCACCGCGACGCGCCGGCCCTGGTGGAAGACCTCCAGGCCGCCGGCGGTCACTCGCACATCGACGCTCTGGCCGATCAGCGCATAGGGCACCGAGTAATAGGCGCGACCGACCTCGATGTGATAATCGGGATGCACCTTGGCCTTCTTCCACTCGCCAAACTCGTACGGCCGCAGCGGCAGCGGGCGCAGCGCCTCGCGTTCGAGCTGCTGGAAGCGTGAGCGCCGATCCCCTTCGATCTTCTTGAACGCGCGGGTGTTGAGTCGCTCCAGGAGTCCCTGCAGGACCCCGTTCAACTCCCCGAGGGAGAAGAACAGGCGGTGGCGTAGCCGCGCCAGTATCCAGCGCTCGACCACCAGGACGCCGGTCTCGACCTTGGCCTTGTCGCGGGGCTTGCGCACGCGGGCCGGCAAAATGGCCACGCCATAGTGCTCGGCGAAGTCCTGATACGCGGGGTTGAGCTCCGGCTCGTAGCGCCTGGCCTTGGTCACCCCGCTCTTGAGGTTGTCCGGCACGATGGCGCGCGGTACGCCGCCAAAATGCGCGAGTGCGCGCACGTGGCTCCCCAGCCAGTCCGGGAGCGACTGCGTCCAGCTCGCCTCGGCAAAGGTGTAGTTGCTCGCGCCCAGCACGGCGACGAAGATCTGCGCGCATCGCACCTCGCCGGTGTGCCGATCGGTGATCGGCACCGTCTGCCCGGCGTAGTCGACGAACAGCTTGTCGCCGGGGACGTGTGCCTGGCGCAGCACCAGCTCCTGGCGTGAACGCCAGCGCCGGTACTGCTCGCAGAACACGCTGTACTGCCAGCCCTCCGGATGCTCGGCCTTGTACTCCTCCCACAGCAGCAGCCGGGTGACGCCGCGGCGAGCGAGCTCGGCATGGAGCCTCGCAAAGTCCGGTTGCGGAGTGCGCGAGAGCGGCACCACGCGCCGGTACAGTCGCTCCTGCAGCGACGCCTCGTCCAGCTGCGGTGGCAGCGGCCACGCGATGCCGGCCTCGCGCGCTCGCTTCACGCACTCCTGCACCGTCGAGCGCGCACTGCCAATGGCCACCGCTACCTGTCGGTCGCTGAACCCCTCGGCCTTGAGCCGCAAAACCTCGCGTATCTTGCGCACGGGTAACCTCGCTTGCCCCACCGTCGCTCTCCTTGTCCGAAAACAAAAAGAGCACAGTAGGGCTGGTCTACCCGCTTCACCTCAACCGGCCCGGCATCCCCCGGAACGGTGGCCCGGCATGCACCGGAATGCCGGCCCGGCTTGCTCCGGAATCATGGCCCGGCATGGACCGGAATACGCACCCTGAAGGACGACCAGACGAAGATTCAGAGACACCAGTGCAGGGTTTGAATGGCTTTGGGCCGATGTAAGTTCCCAAACGACGTGGGGGAGCGGGGGAGCGCGCGGTAGGCACACAAGTGCCTGCAAGATGAAAATCAGTAGTCAGGACGGGCGAGTCGCGCTGGGCGCGACCGGGCTCCTACGGGTTCGCTAATCGCTCATCCTGCCTTCGGCAGGACATGCCCTGCAGATCCCTCTCGCTTGCGCGCCTCCCGCGCGCGGCAATAATCCAATTCAAGACCGTTTCCTTTCGTGAATAGGGGGGAGGGCTTGCCTAAGTCCTCTCATCCTATCCCGCCGTTCTCGCTGTCAAGGGCTGCGCGAGCCTTGCTCGCTGGCGGCCGTGGGCCGTCGTTGACCCTGTGACAGCTTGCGCTGCGGCGGGGGCCTTCCGGACTCGGGCAATCCCGCCCAAACAAGAGTACGGAGATTTAAATCATGTCGAACTTCAAGTCCAAGTCCGGTGCAGCGGATTCGCAGTTTGCGGCGTTCGAGCTGTCGATCCGCGAGGTCAATGGCCAGTATCGGCCGGCGACGGGGGAGGAAGTGATTTCGGCGGCGCGTCGGGCGATTGCACGGCGGTTCCGCCGGGGCACCTCGCTGACCTCGCCGAACCTGACCAGGGACTTCCTCCGCCTGCAGTTGGCACCGCTGGAGCACGAGATTTTCGCCTGCGTTTTCGTTGACTCAAGACATTGCGTCCTGAGCTATCAGGAAATGTTCCGGGGCACGGTGGATGGTGCATCGGTGCATCCGCGCGAGGTGGTCAAGGAGGCGCTCTATCAGAACGCCGCGGCAGTGATCTTCGCGCACTGCCATCCGTCGGGGAATCCGGAACCGAGCCGGGCGGATGAGCTGATCACCGCGAAGCTGCGCGATGCGCTGGCGCTGGTCGACATCCGCGTGCTGGACCACATCATCGTGGCCGGACCTGAAACCTGCTCGATGGCGGAGCGCGGCTTTCTCTAGCGCTCATCCATCTTCGGAGGAGGCGGCAACGCTTCCTCCGATTTCCTTTTTTTGATTGATGATCGCAATCGACGGCAGACGGGAGACGGTTGATGTCGGGCTTGCCCTCGGTTCGACGTTCTGTGGGACCGCGGCTTGGCGATTGGGGAGTGACTTCCCGATTGCCGCGTTGCTGGTTCATCGCCCACCGGTGAAGGAGCATGGATCGGGATAGGCTCGTACACGCCCGGCCGGGCGCCAGGGCATTTCGCGGCATAAAGCCGCCTCGACACGGATGGTCGCTCCGGTAGATGAAAGTTTCTTCTTGATTCCTCGCTCGAGGCCTCGCGTGTGGCGACCCATGGCGTCCCATGATCACACGCGAGGCCTGCCATGCCGTGTGCATCGGCGATTTATTCCACGGTCCCTGGCGTCCGGCCTTCGGTGGCGTGAGCGGGCACCCGACCATCGCTCGATCACCGTCGGGCGATATCCCTTCAACACTCAAACAGGAGTAGATCTATGAACAATCGCAAACCCTCAAGCCCGGCGCCCACCTACCTCAATGTCTTCACCGTCGAGGCCTTCGAGTCTCAAGGCAAGACCTCCAAGCGCTGGACCCGGATCGGCGTTGCCTTCCCGCACAAGGAGGGGGCGGGCTTGAGCGTCGAGCTGCAGGCCTTCCCCCTCGACGGGAAGCTCGTGATCCTGCCGCCGGAGCTGTCGGAAGGACATGCGCAGAAGTAGCTGACAGCAGCCATGATTTTTGAGGGGCCTTCGGGCCCCTCTTTTTTGGCTGTGAACTTTCGGAAGGAATTTGGGATTTGCGGAATTCCGTAGTTCCGGAATCACGGATATGCGCTCGAGGCCTGGGGTCGATTGGGGAAAAGCCAATCGGTCGCGGGAGGAGGGAACGGGCTTTCGATTCCCGCGACTGGGTCGTGCGCGCTTCGCGCGGGTGGATTTGGACTAAGGGGCCTCGCCCCTGGCGCCGTGCAAGGGTTCGCTGACGCCGGCTGCCGGCGGTGTCCCCAACCTTCCGCGGCAGCCTTGTGCAGGTTGGGTGATCCCCCTGCCGCCGGAGCCGCCCTGGCACGTTGCCTCCCCAGTCTCGCCGACGGGCAGGGCCCATGCGCGGGGCACGGGCCCGTGCCAACTACCAAGAGGCAGACCCATGACGAATATTCACAGATCCGATATCTATGCTCAGGTGACCGAGGCGATTGTGGCGGACTTGTCCAAAGGCGTGCGGCCGTGGTCCAAGCCCTGGACCTGCGGCCCCGTAGGCTTGCCGGTGCGCCACAACGGCGAACCCTACCGGGGCATCAACGTGGTCATTTTGTGGATGGCTGCCATGGCCAAGGGCTACAGCTCACCTCGGTGGATGACCTACCGGCAGGCGCAAGCACTCGGTGGCCAGGTCAAGCGGGGCGAGAGGAGCACGGGGGTGGTGTATGCCAAGGCGATCGATACCACCGACACCAATGAATCCGGCGAGAAAGTTTCGGGCCAGGTCTTTTTGACCCGCAGTTATTCCGTGTTCAATGCCGAGCAAATCGAGGGGTTGCCGGGGGCCTCGCCAGCCGTTCTGGTAGCCGCCGAGCCTATCCCCCCGACCGAGGAGGCCGAGCAGTTCTTCGCGGCGACCGGCGCCGAGTTTCGGTATGGCGGGGATAAGGCATTCTATTCACCGCGCTTGGACTACATCCAGATGCCCCACCTGTCCGCGTTTTCCGATCCTCACGCCTTTGCAGCGACCAAGGCGCACGAATTGACGCACTGGACTCTGCACCCGTCGCGGCTGAACCGCACGCAGGAGACGCTTCGGTTTGGCAATGAAGCCTACGCCCGGGAAGAGCTCATCGCCGAGCTCGGCGCGGCCTTCCTTTGCGCAACCTTGGGAGTTTCCGCCGAGCCCCGTGCCGATCATGCCGATTACATCGGGGATTGGCTGCAGGTCCTGCAGAATGATCATCGGGCGATCTTCACGGCTGCTGCCCAGGCGCAGCGCGCCGTGGATTATCTGCATGGGTTGCAGCCGGCGCCGGCGGGGGACGATCTGATCAGCGAGTCCTAAACCCGAAGATTCCAACTCCGACGTAACCCACGCGCCGCTTGCGTCGCGTGGGTTTCTTGAATTCCTGCTCTTTGAGCCATCCGTCGAACTCCTCGAGGATCTTGCCGCCGCGATCGTGCAAGAACGCATTGAAGTCCGGTAGGTCCGCCCGATCGAAGCGCTCGCCAATCACGGTGCGCTGGAAGCGCCCCAGGCGCCTCGTCGCATCGTCGTTGGTGAGGTTGTTGTGGCAGGTATCCAAGAGGCCCGACACGCTCATCAAAGAATACGCCAGGAATTGCGACCGAAGTTGCCGGCGCATCACGAACATGCTCGAGCGCAGTTCGATACTGCCATCTCGCCGGCGGGTGAGCAGGCCATGTCCGCTCAGCTCCTTCAGGACATCGGCGGGCCGGGCCTCAGGCAGCGCCTGGCGCACGAGGCCGGTGAAGCTCGTTCCGGGTCCTGACATCGACAGTACGCGAGGCATCCCGTTCTCATCGACAAACGGTGGCCTCGTGCGCCAGTGGGTCAAGATTCGGGCGTATTCCAATACCTCCGGGGTCGGGAGGGTGAGGCTTCGTACTGCGCGATGTTTGCGAAGACTTCCCTTCGTCGCCCGCAGCAGTTCCTTTGGGGTGACACCGCCACGCAGCAAGAGCCACAGATGCTGATCCAACGATCGGCGCCAATCCCGTACACCATCGAACCGACGGACGGCGGCGCGTTGCTTGCGGCGGGCGGTGCTCATTTGGTGGGCCGCCGGCGAGGTGCGGGGACATCCACCCAGGAGAACACCTGCACTCCCACGCGGGCGAGCTTGTGTTTGCCGCGCCGATCCTGCGGCACTCGATAGGGCTCTGCCCAGGCATCGACCTTGTTGAGCAAGACCTGGGTCAGATCCTTGGCGATTCCGTTGAAGATCGGCACCATCTCCTCCGGCAAATCCTCGATCGTCGTCCCCCGGTCGCACCGGGTGCCGGTGCGGCGGGTGTCCGGATCCAGGTTATGGCTGCACGTATCGAGGAGCGCTTTCACCAGGACCGGGATCCGATCGAGCATCCAGGGATTGGCGCGGGCAAAGGCTGCCGCGCGCCTGACCGGGGTGACGGTGCCGTCGAGGTGCTGGTTGAGGACGCCTTCTGCGATCAGCGCGGGCGCAAGAGTCTTGACCTGAATGGAGGGAAGGAACCGCTGCGCCAGGGTTTCAAAGCTCATTGGGCCTGCCAGGCTTAACGGTCGAGGATCTCCGGTATCCGTGACCCAGTCAGGATCACGATGCCAGGCATCCAGGATGTCTGATAGCTGCAGCATGGATTGGAAATTCACCGCTTCGGATATCCGATACGGCGCCCGGCGCGATGCGCCGAACGCCCGGCGGTGCAGTCGTTTCGCGGCGGATTCGGTGATCCCCAAGTTTTGCGAGAACTCAAACACCACGCGATACAGTTGCTCGAGGAGCCGCTCGATGTCCTCCGGTCCGAGTTGGAGGAAGGACGCCGGTGCGGGCGAGGATGGCTTCTTGCCAGAGGACGCTCGAGTCACGGCTTTCGACGCCCCTTCTTTCGCTGTGTGGACGCCAGCGCCGGCTTCAACGCCGGGATCTCGATCTGATCATGGACAAGGAAGATCCCCACCCCGACGCGATGCGCCTCCTGCGGCGTACTGCGCGGAGAGAGCACCTTGTTCGGATCATTCAAGGTGTGCTCGAGCGAGTCCGCCAGGCTCTCCGAGTACTGGGCGATATCGCGGGTCAGAATGGGCAGGTACTTGGGGTCCAGATTCGTATTGACGACGATCCGGGAGTACCTCGGGCGGCTGGGATGCTGCAAATTGAAGAGTAGGGTGTTCAGTAAGTCGCGCACACACTCTCCGGCCCGCTCGACCTGGCTGTCTTCCCACTTGGCGTTGGAGATCGTGGGGCTCAAGGCCTCGACCCGCTGATTGGGAAGCTTGCGGACGGCCTTGACCCGTAGGAGCTCGCGCAGGATCGACAGGGCATGGAGCCCCCCGCCGTAACGCATGACCAGGGCCGAGAAGGAGCGGGTAGGGCCTCGCAGGGGAATGACCATGGATCCATCGGTCCCGCGGAATTCGATATCGCTCCACCAGCCACGTAACACGCGCGCGGCGCGCGGCGTGCCGATCTCGACCTGGGGCGGCGGGGCATCGCCTTCTTTGAGGATAGCGGCGACTTCTGCCCGGATGATCCCCGTCCGCACCGACAATCGGGAGATGTTGAGCTTGCTCTCGCCATCCATGCCGAGCGCAGCTCGGACATAGGCGCGTTTCGTCAGTTGGTGAAACTCGCCCGCGCCCACCCCCGCCTCGAGCAGGAGCCGCGCGAGCGGGACCATCAATCGCATCACCGCGCGCAAGACAGCCGCCTTGAGTGACTCACTCATTTCGGTTCTCCGGGCGGCGCCAAGGACGCGCGGATCGTTGAAGGAATTTCGTGAGAGGTGATTTCATGGCGGCATCCTACTCTGACAATATTTAGTCAAGCAAGAGGATCGAGCTCGACCCTGGATTCGGCAGTATATTAAGTTAAATAAATGAATAACTGTACGAAATAGGCAGAAATACATCGGACAAATCGGCCGCTCTCTGCCAAACCCCCTCTTTACTTTCTTGATTGGCATTCCCAATAATCCACAAATACTGATTAAAAATAATCAGTATTTGAGAAGAGGCGTATCCGCGCACCTACGGAATTACGAGGACTGCCGTGATCGAAGAACAAGAAGTGGCTGGCATTCGTCGCTCCTGCCCACCCCCAGCGGCGTATCTGTATGTGTTGCGGCTCGATGGGCCGGAGCTCGCCTGGGAATACCTGCGGCGCAACGAGCGCTATCGGACGCAGTGGGTCGAGGCGCAGCGGCAGGGGCGATTTGTGGACGCAACCGCCTTCGGGTTGATGTTCCTGGAAGATCCGACGCTCGATGCGCGCACGGCAACACCGTGCTGGCAGGGGGATCTATCCCCAGCCGTTCAGCTCGCCTGGCATCCTCGCCTTTCCGCGTCTGCTACCTTCGCCTTCTGGAAGATCCGAGGCCCCAAGGCAATCACGCATGACGGGTCGCAGCTCCAACTGACTGCACGCGCGGGTAGGACCGCGCGCGCGGCGCTCGATCGAGATGTGACGGTCGATGAGCCTTACGCCGTGGTGGTGCCGGTCAACGAACCCGATCGCTGTCGTCAGCTGTGCGATGAAGCCGCGGTGTATGCCGGCCGCGCAGTTCAGGGATGGCCTCCCAGGCCTTCGCGCTCGGCGTTGGTACACATGCGAGTGCTCCTGGCCCTCGATGCGGCCGCAGAGGGCGCGACCCACCGCGACATTGCTGCTGCCGTCTTCGGCGAGTCGGTCGCTGAGCGCGATTGGTCCGCTGATGGGGAAATGCGTGCGCAAGTCCGCTATTGCCTGAAGCGCGGCAGGACTCTCATCGATGGCGCCTATCGCGCATTGCTGCGGTCGACTTGAGGGAGAAAGTTGCCATGCGTCCGATTCTCCCTATCGAAATCGACTGCCGACGTGAAGACTGCCTCCAACACGCGCGGGTTGTCTGGCGTGCGATGAAGTGCGACGGGGTGGGCGTGTGAAGGGCCATACGAAGGGACGAGAACCCAGGGAGCCGGAGACCTTTCTGAACAGCCAGGCGGCCGCCGCCTATTTGAATCTTTCCCCGCGCACGCTGGAGAAGCGGCGCGTACACGGCGGTGGTCCTCGCTTCCGAAAGCTCGGACGCCGCGTGGTGTACGCGATGTCGGACTTGGATGCCTGGGCCAATTCGCGCATTTGTGACAATACGTCCGCCCCTAATTACGGAAATTGCGCATGAGCGCCACGCCTGCGCCGCGTGATCGACCGGAAGGGGCCTCAACCGCGCTTGCCGTCTTTCGCTCGCTTCCTGGCGAGCTGGCGGCTCGGGATTCGCAAGACCTCATGGCCTATCCGTTCTTCTCCCTCGCCAAATCCAAACGCACCTCACCCATTCGATTCTCAACCAAGAGTGTTTCCTTGGTGGTGGAGGGCACCCACGAACACGGTATTGCGACGATCTGGGATGCCGATGTGCTGATCTGGGCGGCCTCGCAGATCGTCGAGGCGCGCGACAAGGGCCTTCCGACCTCCCGTCTCATGGTGGCAACGCCCTATGAGATCTTGCGCTTTGTCGGCCGCGGCACGACCAATCACAACTATGCGCGTCTGAAGGCGGCGTTGGATCGACTGCAGTCGACGACGGTCGCGACCTCCATCCGGCAAGTCTCCTCGCGGCGCCTGCACCGGTTCTCCTGGATCAACGAATGGAAGGAGCAGGCCGATGAGACCGGGCGCCCGCAAGGCATCTCCCTCATCCTCCCTGATTGGTTTTATTCGGGCTTGATGGATTCGAGTCTCGTGCTGACGCTCGATCCGGTGTATTTCCGCCTCACCGGCGGCATCGAACGCTGGCTGTATCGCGTGGTGCGAAAGCATGCGGGCCGCCAGCGGCAAGGCTGGCGTTTCGAATTCCGGCATCTGCACGTCAAATCAGGCAGCGCCATGAAGCTCGCGGATTTTGCGATTCACTTGCGTCGTATCGCGCACGCGCAATCCCTGCCCGGATTTGAGCTTCACGTGGAACGTCGCCGCGGTGGCGCCGAAGTGCTGCGATTTCATTCTCGTCGACATACGGATTTACAGAAATCCATTCGCGAACTCGCCGCTCGCTTTCGATGTGTGGAGAAGCTGTGAATTCTATCGCTCTATCACTCGTGCGAGGACACGCGCTATCACACGTGCCGGTATCGCTCTATCACACGTGTCCAAGTGATCTATCTCATTGGGGGCATTCCCAAAATGCGCACCCGTAACTCTTCTAACCAAGAATCGAACTCTCGTTCTCTAACGTTCGAGGCAACGCTCGGATCGGTGGATAACGAAGAATCGATGACCGCCACGGAGGCCTTGCCATGATCATTGCGCTCTTGAATCAGAAAGGCGGGGTGGGCAAGACGACCCTCGCCATGCACCTGGCAGCGGAATTGACCGATCCACACCGAGAGGTGATGGTCGTGGATGCCGATCCGCAAGGCTCGGCACTGGATTGGGCGCAGGCGCGCCAGAAGGCAGGGCTGCCAAGGCTTTTCGGTGTGGTGGGACTGGCGCGCGAGACCTTGCACCAGGAAGTGCCCGAGATCGCGCGCAGCGTCCATCACGTTGTCATCGATGGACCGCCGCGGGTAACCGCGTTGGCGCGCTCGGCCATCCTGGCGGCGGATCTGGTGCTGATCCCGGTCCAACCCTCACCGTACGATGTGTGGGCCTGCAGTGAGATCGTCCGGCTCATCCAGGAGGCGACGCTCTACAAGCCCAAGCTCCGCGCCGCCTTTGTCATCAGCCGCAAGGTCGTACGGACCGTGATCGGTCGGGAAGTGGCCTCCGCGCTCGAGCAGTTTGATGTGCCGGTGCTGCAGAGCTCGATCGGTCAGCGGATTGCTTTTGCGGAGAGTGCCATCAATGGCCAGTTGGTGCGGGAGTTGGATCGGCTCTCCACTGCACGGGTGGAAGTCGAATCCCTAGCGAAGGAAATTCGGAGCTTCTATTCGTGAGCCACAAGCAACTCGTGATGACCATCAAATCATTGCCGCCAGCTTCGGAGTGGGTCTATGGCCGCAGTGAGGCGGGCCAGGCAGACCGAGGATGCAAGGGCGATCGCTATACCGCTCGCTTGACGACTGATATCACTCCTGAACTGCGCCATCGGCTGAAGATCTATGCACTGTCACACCATGTGACGGTGGCTGCCGTGGTTCGGGAAGTGCTCGAGCTCATGTTTGCCGACGAGGATCCGGGCCAATGAAACCAACGCTCACCCGCGTTCGACTGCTATCCGTCCCCAAGCGCTGGCATTTGTGGCTGCGATTTGGTACGCCGGTGACCGAAAGCCCCCAAAGCCGTTTTCAGAAATTCGTGTTCTTCGCGCCTCACAGTGTCTTTGCCCTGGTGCGCTGGCACGGTAATGAATACGGCACGACCCTGTGGCAGCTGTCGGTGTTACGTGCCGTGGCGCCGTGGGAGCAGGCCGTCCAGGTGACCGATGTCGATCCGGGCGCTGAAGTGCTGCTGCGGGTCTCAAGCAAAGCCAACATCCAGTGCGTCTTGGGGCTCATCCAGAAAATCGAGCACGAAGGCATCGATCCGACCACCGTCAGCCACAGCTATTGGCGCACCGTCCAGAATCGACTGATGAGTCGCGAGCTCGTCTCGGAGTATGGGCCGCGCGAGCATGCCGCCCACCTGACCTTCATGCGGTTGATGGGATGAGTAGGTCACGGATTGCGGTCCTGAGTCTCGCGGCGCTGGGATCGCTGGCGAGTCCGCTGGCGCCAATCAGCGCCAAGGCGTTGGTGTACAACGCCAGCGCCAGCGCCCCTCGCGGTTGGTACTGGGTTTCGCGCCCATTGGAGATCCGAGTGGGCGATGTGGTGCTGGCACCACTGCCTCAGAACATCGCGAACTTGGCCGACGCACGGCACTATCTGCCGCTGGCGGTTCCGATCTTGAAGCGCGTCGGGGCCCTCGAGCCTGAGCGCGTGTGCATCCGAGGGATGTGGGTCCAGATCGGCACCCATATTGTCGCCGAGCGTCTTGAGCGTGATGGCGCTGGTCGCCCGTTGCCGGCCTGGCAGGGGTGCCGCGCCCTCATGCCCGGCGAGTTGTTCCTGTTGAACACGACGCATCGGGCCTCCTTCGACAGTCGCTATTTCGGCCCGATCCCCTCGGCTTCCGTGCTAGGCGTGGCCCGTCCGCTGTGGACCTGGCCGTGATCGGGGCACCCACGCTGGCAGGCGTTCACGCCCGCCGTGCAGATGAGCTTGCCCGTCTTCGACGGCGTGGGAGGGGACCGAAGAGGCCGGAGAAGACAGGGCAAGATAGAACGCGCACGGTGCGTGCTGTGTCTTTCATGTCTGCACAAGGGGTTAGAGCGCCGGATTTTGATTTTGAGCACCGCAAAGAATTCGCCAAGCATTTGACGCGGTTGATATTCCGCTGCCGCGTCTACGATCGACTTCGCTGAGCTACGACAGGAGCTTCCATGTCCGATCATCCGGATGATCGCTTCGATCCTCGCTTGAGTCCGCCTCGAGCGAAGCCGCCACGCGGTGCAAAGTTCACAACGAAGGTTCTGAAATCCCTCTCACGTCAGCAGGCATCCGCCTTGGGAGCACCCGCGACGCAGCGCAAGGGCAAGGGGGCCGTTCGGGGTCGGGGCCGAGTGGCGGCTCACCAGGCACGGCAGCGCTTTGGTCTGAGCTCGCGTCGTGTGACGGTCAAGTTTCGCCTGGTGAACCTTCGACATGCGGGCCCGGGCAAAGTCGCCTCACGGCTTCGCTACCTGCAGCGCGATGGGGTGAGACCGGACGGGGAGAAGGGCCAGCTCTACAGCGCGAGCCTTGATGCGGCTGAGGCTTCGGATTTCGAACGGCGCTGCCGCGGTGACCGTCACCAGTTCGCCGTGATCGTCAGTCCCGATGAGGGGGCGGAGATCGGGGACTTGAGGGCGTTCACACGCTCGCTGATGAGTCAGGTGGAACGGGACTTGGGAACGCACTTGGATTGGGTGGCCGCCGATCACTTCGATACCGGGCACCCCCATACCCACCTCATCATTCGGGGCCGGGGGGATGATGGCAAGGACCTGGTGATCTCGCGCGACTACATCTCGAACGGCATGCGCATGCGAGCCTCCGAACTTTCGACCCGGTGGCTGGGACCCCGGACACCGGGGGAGATCGATGCCGACTTTAACCGCCAGGTTTCCGCCGAACGCTGGACGGGCCTCGACACGCAGATCAGTCGGCTATCCGACGACGGACACGTCCAGCGTGTAGCGTTGCAGGAGCGGTTCGATGCCACGATGGCGGCCCGCAGCCGCGCCCGATTAGCGGTCCTCGAGGGGATGGGTTTGGCGCAACGAACCCCAACCGGCTGGATGATTGATCCCTCTGCCCGGACCACCTTGCAGGCCATGGGCGAGCGCGGCGATATCATTCGGGAGCTCCAGCGGCTGCATTCGGCACGTCAGTACGAGATCTTCGATCCCCATCAAGCAGGCGCTGGCCTCGTGGGACGCGTGGCCGCCCGTGGGTGGCACGAGGAGAGCGATCGCGGTTACGTGCTGATCGAGAGCCTGGATGGCCGGCAACAGTACGTCGCGCTGCCCTCACGTATCGACCCCAATGATCTGCCCGCAAGTGCGATCTTAAGCGTAAAGCCCGTCGAAGCACGATTTGTCGACCGAACCGTCGTTAAGGTGGCCGACCAGGGGGTCTATCGACCTGCTGTTCATCAACAGAAGATATCCAATGACCGCTCGATCACGGATCCGGATGAGTTCGTTCAAAGCCACCTCCGACGGCTGGAGGCATTGCGGCGTGCCGGGATCGTGGAGCGTGTTGAAGAGGGGGTTTGGAGGATCCCTTCCGACATGGCCGAACGAGCTCTCGCGTACGATCGCCGGCGCTTGGGCGGGATGCAGGTCGAGGTCTTAAGCTCGATTGCCATCGAGCGTCAGGTTCGCACCTTGGGCCCCACTTGGCTCGATCGCCAGCTGATTGAGAACACGATGCCGCCGGAGTCCTCGTTTGGCCAGGAACTGCGCCGCGCGCTGCACGAACGCGGTGAGTTTCTGATCGCACGAGGTTACGCATCACGCCAAGGCCAACGGTTTGTGCTTGCGCGCAATCTCCTGGAGCAACTGCGGGAGCGCGAGATTTCGGATGCGGCGACTCGACTGGAGGCCACGCACGGACTGATCCACCGGCCGATCGCCTCGGGTGAACGGATCTCCGGAACGTATCGGCGCAACGTGGATCTCGTCAGTGGCCGATACGCGATGCTCGATGATGGCGTGGGATTCTCCTTGGTCCCCTGGCGTCCAGTGATCGCTGATCGGATGGGGCAATCGCTATCAGCCACGATCAGCGGGGGCCGAGTCAGTTGGGAACTCGGCCGGCAGCGCGGCTTGTCCCTCTGAGAGACCGCACGGGTGCTCATTGAGCCATTCGCGAAAAATATTTGAAAATAATCTTTACGTAATTTTTGTACGCCTGACTACCCTTGATTACGCCGTAGCCTGCGCCACTGCGCCTTAGTTGGAATTCGCTTAGGAATTTCGGCGCATTAGGGCTCTTGCAGCGCCATGAACTGACGAACATTCTCGCGCCCCACAGTGCGGCTTGCGAGTGCTTCGTCGATGTCGAATTCAGCCAATACGATCCTGGTCGGGCAAGTGGTGATGGTCTTTGCCATCACTGCGACCGGTCTCGTCGTGGCAACGCAGTGGACTGCGACCGCGCTGGGTTATCAGCCGCGATTGGGCGCTCCTTGGTTCACGGTCCTGGGGCACCCGGTCTACTACCCGTGGCGGTTGTTTCAGTGGTGGTATGCGTATGAGGCGTACGCGCCGTCCGTCTTCAATCGCGGCGGGATGATGGCCGCTGGTGGAGGATTGGTGGCGGCGCTCGCCGCGATTGCAGGATCCGCTTGGCGCGGCCGCCAGTCGCGCCTCGCAACCACGTATGGAACCGCCCGTTGGGCAAAGCCAGCAGAGGCAGGTTCGGCGGGCCTGTTGAATCCCAAAGGTGTATTTCTAGGGCGGCTCGGTGATCAGTATTTACGCCACGATGGGCCGGAGCATGTCCTGGCGTTTGCACCGACCCGAAGCGGCAAAGGCGTGGGCCTGGTCGTTCCGACGCTTCTGAGTTGGCCGCATTCCGCTGTCATTCACGACATCAAGGGCGAGAACTGGCAATTGACCGCCGGGTTCCGTTCCCGCTTTTCCCACTGCCTGCTGTTCAACCCCACCGATATTCGTTCGGCCGCCTACAACCCCTTGCTTGAGGTGCGCAAAGGCATCCACGAGGTCCGCGATGTGCAGAACATCGCCGACATGCTGGTGGATCCGGAAGGAGCGCTGGAGCGTCGTAACCATTGGGAGAAGACCGGCCACGCCTTGCTCGTCGGCACGATCCTGCATGTGCTGTATGCAAGTGAAGACAAGACGCTGCAGGGCGTGGCCAATTTTCTGTCCGATCCTGCGCGCGCCTTTGGTCAAACGTTGACGGCGATGATGCGCACCTCGCACCTGCCCTCAGGACCGCACCCGGTCGTGGCATCTGCCGCCCGCGAAGTGCTCAACAAGAGCGAGAACGAGCGCTCGGGCGTGCTATCCACCGCCATGAGCTTTCTGGGGTTGTATCGCGACCCCACGGTGGCGGCGGTCACCTCCCGCTGTGATTGGCGCATCGAGGATCTGATGCAAGCCGAGTCCCCCGTCTCGCTGTACCTGGTCGTGCCCCCATCGGACATCTCGCGCACGAAACCCTTGATCCGCTTGATCTTGAACCAGATTGGCCGGCGACTGACTGAATCCCTCGAGACTTCTCGTGCCCATTCTCATCCGTTGCTCCTGATGCTTGATGAGTTCCCGGCGCTGGGGCGGCTGGACTTTTTCGAAAGTGCACTCGCGTTTATGGCTGGTTATCGATTGCGGGCCGTTCTCATTGCGCAGTCTCTGAACCAGATTGATCGTGCTTACGGGCCCAATCACTCGATTCTGGACAACTGCCACGTTCGGGTGGCCTACGCGACGAACGACGAGAAGACCGCGAAGCGAATCTCCGATGCGCTGGGAACGGCGACCGAGCTTCGCGCGATGCGCAACTACGCGGGCCATCGGCTCTCGCCTTGGCTCGGACACCTCATGGTCAGTCGTCAGGAGTCTCCGCGCGCGCTTCTCACCCCCGGTGAGGTGATGCAGCTGCCGCCGAATGAGGAAATCGTGATGGTGGCGGGGCATCCGCCGGTCAAGGCGCGAAAGCTCGTCTACTACAGCGACCCGAACTTCCGCGGTCGGGTCATCGATCCACCCCCCTTAAGCGGCGATGGCTACACCGATCGTCCGCCCCAGCGTCCCGATGACTGGAGCGCAATGGCGGAAGTGTCCGACACGGCCGGTACAGCAGTCCCTCCACTTCCGTCATCTGTCGATGAGGGAGGCCTGCAGATTGAACACCGATTTGACGAGGCGGACGAAGTATTGCCGACGGAGCGGGGCGAGGCACCGTTCAAGGATGGGGTGCTGACACAACTGAGCGATTCGGACCAGCACCGCAGTCTTCGGCGGGTGGCGCGGCTGGCGAGCCTTGATCAACAGGATGGGATGGAATTATGAAGGTGAAACTCACCGTGTATTTGAGCAGTGAGCACGACCGGCGGCTTGCCGAGTGGTCGGCCTTGCGGGGACTTGCCAAGTCCGAAGTGGCGGCCGCTGCCATCGGGTCGTTCCTGTCGCCCGACAGCGCAGATCGGCGCGAAGCGGCGATCGCCAAGCGCCTGGACAAACTGACCAGCCAATTCGAACGCATCGCGCGCGACCACCACATCGAGATCGAGACCCTCGCCTTGTTCATCCGCTACTTCCTGTCGGTCAATCCGGCAGTACCGGAAGCCCATCAAGAGGCAGCGCGAGCGCTGGGCAAGGCGCGCTTCACCCAGTTCATCGAGCAACTGGGGCGCCACCTCCAGCGCGGGGGGAGCCTCCTCAAGGAGATCTCGGAGGAGATTTACCCTAACGCCGATCAGTTTCACGGGGCGCGCGCGGGATCGCCGACCGAGAGTGCACCGTGAGCGTTGCCGCGAGCGAGAACCTCGACATCGTGCAGCGTCGACATCTGGCGATGCTCCGGAGCGCCTTGGGGCCCGACATCATCGCTGCGCTCGAAGACCCGGACGTAGTGGAGGTGCTGCTCAACCCGGATGGGTCCTTGTGGATCGATCGACTTCGGGCGGGGCGTGCACCCACGGGGCTGACGCTGCCCAAGGCGGCCTCCGAACGGATCATCCGCCTGGTCGCGGCATGCGTAGGAACTGAAGTTCATCGCTCAGCGCCGATCGTGTCCGCGGAGCTTCCCGGAACCGGGGAGCGATTCGAAGGCGTATTACCACCCATCGTTCGCGCACCGACGTTCGCGATTCGTAAGCGCGCTGTCGGGATCATCCGGCTTGACCGCTACGTGCGCGATGGCATCTTGAGCGAGCCGCAGGCGGAGTTCCTTCGCCACGCGGTTCGCACGCGTCTCAACATTCTGATCGCTGGCGGCACCTCCACCGGCAAGACGACCCTCGCCAATGCGCTCTTACAGGAAGTGGCCGAGACCCGCGATCGAGTGATCGTGCTGGAGGACACCGTCGAGCTGCAGTGTGTGGCCGAGGACCATGTGCCGCTTCGCACCAAGCCGGGCGTCGTCTCGATGGCGGAACTCGTTCGCTCAACGCTTCGCTTGCGCCCCGACCGGATCATTGTTGGTGAGGTTCGGGGCGGGGAGGCACTGGATCTTTTGAAAGCCTGGGGAACCGGGCATCCGGGCGGCATCGCCACCATCCACGCAGGCTCTGCGGTCGGGGCTCTCACGCGTCTGGAGCAACTCATCCAAGAAGTGGTGGATACGGCACCCCGGAACCTGATCGCCGAGACCCTGGATGTGATCGTCTTCATCGATGGCCGCGGCGCGGAGCGCCGGGTGCGCGAGATCGTCCAGGTCACCGGCCTCACCCATCACCAATACGACCTTGTTTCCTTCCAAACCCCTGCCGGAGATCCCCATGAGAATGCCTGAACGACTCGTCTCGACTGTCCGCACGCTGCTGCTGTCCGCAATGGGCGCTTTGCTCGCCGTGCCCGCCTGGGCAGCGGGTTCCAACATGCCTTGGGAAGCACCGCTCGAAGCGATCCTCGAATCCATCCAGGGACCAGTGGCGCGGATCGTGGCGGTGATCATCATCGTCGCGACGGGCCTGACGCTGGCTTTCGGCGATACGAGCGGTGGCTTTCGCAAGCTCATCCAGATCGTCTTTGGTCTGTCGATCGCCTTCGCTGCCTCGAGCTTCTTCCTGACCTTCTTCACCTTTGCGGGCGGAGCGCTGGTCGCATGATCGAACTCGGGTTTGAAGCCACCGTGCATGCGTCCCTCGTGAAGCCCCTGCTGATGGGGGGCGCACCGCGCACCGTCGCGATCGTGAATGGTACTCTCGCCACCGCGTTGGCGCTGGGCTTGCAGCTCTGGGTGCTGGGCATCGTCGTCGGCATTGCAGGTCACGTCTTGGCCGTGTGGGCGGCCAAGCGTGACCCGCAGTTCTTGGATGTCATCGGCCGGCATCTGAAACACCGGCACTACCTGGCGCCTTGACCATGCTGTCTTTACGCGCCTACCGCCAACCGCATGCGCAGCTCGCCGACTACCTGCCGTGGGCGGGATTGGTGGCCCCCGGGGTCGTCTTGAACAAGGACGGCTCCTTTCAGCGGACGGCACGGTTCCGGGGACCGGACCTGGAGAGTGCGACCTCCGCCGAGCTCATCTCCACCACCGCGCGCCTGAACAACGCGTTCAAACGCCTGGGCTCAGGCTGGGCCCTCTTCGTGGAAGCAGATCGCGCCCCGGCGACGGCCTATCAGCGTTCGCGCTTTCCGGAAGGGCTGTCCTGGCTGATAGACGAAGAACGTGCCTCGCAATTTGAGGCGAGTCCGCACTTTGAGAGCCACTACTACCTGACGCTCGTGTTTCTGCCCCCGCCGGAGCATGCGGAACGGGTGCGACGGTGGCTGATCAACAGCGACGCGCCGGCCGGGATCAATTGGCGGGAGCAACTGGACGGCTTCCAGGTCGCCACGGACCGATTCTTCTCCCTCCTGCAGGGGTTCTTGCCCGAAATCCTCTGGCTCACCGACGAGCAGACGATGACGCACCTGCACGCCTGCGTGTCCACGCGAAAGCAGACGGTGACGGCTCCTGAGTGTCTGTTCCATTGGGACGCACTCCTGTCGGACTGCGCGTTGTCGGGAGGGCTCGCACCGAAGCTTGGGGATCAGTTCGTAAAGGTTCTAAGCGTTCGAGGATTCCCAAGTTCAACCTGGCCAGGGATGCTCGATGAGCTTAATCGGCTTGCCTTTCCTTATCGTTGGGTGACGCGCTTTATCGCACTCGACAAGACTGAGGCCGAAGCGCAGTTGATCAAGCTGCGGCGCCAATGGTTCGCCAAGCGAAAGTCCATCGTCGCGCTGCTGCGCGAAACCCTGACGCAGCAGGAATCTCCGCTGGTAGATCCGGATGCGACCAACCAGTCGGCGGATGCGGATGCTGCTTTGTCGGAGTTGGGATCGGAAGCCATCGCCTTTGGATACCTCACCAGCACCGTGGTTGTCATGGATGCCGATGAGTCGATGGCGCAAGAAAAGATCAAACAGATCGAGCGCGTGATCCAGGGAAGGGGACTGATCACGATCTCCGAGTCCTTGAATGCGGTAGAGGCCTGGCTGTCCTCCGTCCCCGGTCAGGTGTACGCCAATGTGCGCCAGCCGATGGTCTCGACCTTGAACCTCGCGCACCTGTTGCCCTTATCGGCCGTGTGGGCCGGGCCTGAGCGCAATGAGCATCTCAACGGCCCACCGATCCTCACCGGCCGAACCGATGGCTCCACCCCGTTCCGCCTGGTGACGCACTTGGGAGATGTCGGACATACGCTCATCGTCGGACCGACGGGTGCGGGAAAGTCGGTGCTGCTGGCATTGTTGATGCTGCAGTTTCGCCGCTATCCCAACGCCCAGGTCTTTGCCTTCGATGTCGGCGGGTCATTGCGCGCGAGCGTGCTGGGGCTAGCAGGTGAGCATCACGATTTAGGACAAGCACTGATCGCTTTCCAGCCGCTCGCGCGCCTTGAGCAGGAATCCGAGCTCATCTGGGCCTCGGACTGGCTGCAAGGACTCCTTGCCCAGGAGCGCGTCGACCTAACGCCGGATGTGAAGGATGCCGTGTGGTCGGCGCTGTTGAATCTGGCGAGCGCGCCGCGGCATGAACGAACACTCACGGGGTTATCGGTTCTCCTGCAGTCCAACGCCCTGCGGCTGGCATTCACGCCGTACACCTTCGCCGGTCCCCATGGACGGCTCCTGGATGCCGACAGTGAGCAGTTTGGGGAGGGGAGTGTCCAGTGTTTTGAAATGGCTTCCCTCATGCACGTGCCGGCGGCCGTGTTTGCCATCCTCACCTATCTCTTCCATCGGCTGGAGGATCGATTCGACGGCTCGCCCACCTTGCTCATCCTGGATGAGGCGTGGATGTTCCTCGATCATCCGTTGTTTGCCTCGCGCATCCGGGAGTGGCTGAAGACTCTGCGCAAGCGCAATGTGTCGGTCGTCTTCGCCACCCAATCCCTCGCCGATATCCAGCGATCCTCGATCGCACCCGCGATCGTGGAAAGCTGCGCCAGCCGGATCTTCCTGCCGTCCGCCCAGGCGCTCGAGCCGCAGCTACGAACGACGTATGAGGGCTTTGGGCTCAATGCCCGTCAGATCGAGCTCATCGGACAGGCGATCCCGAAGCGCGATTACTACTACCACTCCCGCGCCGGTGCTCGGCTTTTCGAATTGGATCTTGGGCCCATCGCCAGAGCGTTTGCGGGATCGAGCTCCCCGGAGGACCACCGGCTGATGCAGGAGCTGCTGCAACGGTCAGGTGAGGAGACATTTGCGGCCCGCTGGCTGCGCATCAAAGGCCTGCCGTGGGCTTCGGACTTACTGGGGCAATTTCCAAATGCAGGAGGGGCGAAATGAAAAACGGGATCGCGGTGACGGTGTTGGTCGTCGGCTTTCTGTTCTCGGGCGCTTCGCGTGCGCAGTTTGTGGTGGTGGATCCGGCGAATCTGATCCAAAACACCCTCGCGGTCCTGCGCATGATCGATGAGATTAACAACCAGGTGCAACAACTCGCCAACGAAGCAGTGATGCTGGAGAACGAGGCGAAGAACTTGAAGAACCTCGACTTCAGCACGCTGAACCAGCTGCTCGATACCCTCGCCACTATCGATGCCTTGATTGCGCAGGGCAGGGGCCTGTCATATGAGGTGCAGCAGACGATCGGGCAGTTCGAGGAGCAATACCCGGCCGAATACGCACACGACATCAGCAATCTGAAGCTCGCCGAGGATGCCCGGGTTCGCTGGGTCAATTCGTTGGAAGCCTTGCGAACGGCCATCACGGTACAGTCGCAGGCCGAGCACAACATGGCCGCTGATGAAGGCGTTCTGACCGATCTGGTCGATCGCAGCCAAGCGGCGGTGGGCGCGCTGCAGGCTCTTCAAGCCACGAACCAATTACTCGCCCTGCAATCCCGGCAGTCTGTGCAGTTCCAACAGATCCAACTCGCCGCCGCGCGCGCCACCGCGATGGAGCAGGCGCGTGGGGTGGCCGCTGAGGAGCGCTCGCACCAGGTGCGGCGCAACTTCACCTCAGATAAGGCCAACTACACCCCAGCTCCTGTTGGCGGGTTTGGTAATCCCTAAATGGATAACCTGTCCGTCATCGATCGATTCACCGATGTCTTCTCCCGGTATATCGATACCGGGTTTGGACTCCTGCATGGGGAAGTCGCCTTCCTCACGGCGACGCTGATCGTCATTGATATGACCCTCGCGGGGCTCTTCTGGGCTCTCAACCGCGAGGAGGTCATCGCCAAGCTCATTTACAAGACCCTGTACGTGGGTACCTTTGCCTACATCATCACGAACTTCAACGCTCTGTCCGGCATTGTCTTCCGGTCATTTGCTGGCCTTGGGCTCACAGCCACCGGATCAGGTCTGACCCAGGCGCAGCTGCTGCAACCGGGACACATCGCAAGCGTCGGCGTTGATGCCGCTCACCCTCTGATGGCCCAGATTGGCCAGCTGGCGGGGTTTCCCGACGTGTTCTTGAACCTCGACACGATCGTCGTGCTGTTTCTCGGCTGGCTGATCGTACTCTTGAGCTTCTTTCTACTGGCCGTGCAACTGTTCGTCACGCTGATTGAGTTCAAGCTGACGACCCTCGCGGGCTTCGTGCTCGTCCCGTTTGCCCTGTGGAACAAGACCGCGTTCCTGGCGGAGCGCGTGCTGGGCAATGTGATCTCCTCTGGTATCAAAGTGCTGGTTCTCGCGGTGATCGTGGGGATCGGCGGAGGAATCTTCACGGAGTTCAATCTCCCCGCCGGCACGGACGCGACGCTCAATTCCGCACTCGCCATGATGCTGGGCGCCATGGCGCTCTTGGGATTGGGGATCTTCGGGCCTGCGATTGCCACCGGTCTGGTATCGGGAGCTCCACAACTTGGGGCAGGTGCTGCCGTCGGGACGGCACTCGCGGCGACCGGTGCGGCGGTTGCGGTAGGTTCGGTGGGCGTGGCCGCAGGGCGCGCGGCCGGCGGTGTTGCCACGTCGGCCGTCGGGTCGGCCACGACCCTGGCAGGGAGCGCGCGACGCGCCTATCAGGCCGCGGCTGCTTCATCCGAAGCCGAAGGCGCGGCCCGAGTCGGGGCAGGACTGGCCGGCGTTGCGCGGTCCGCGGCCAAGGCCGCCGGCGAGAAGGTCCGCTCATTCACCTCTCGGACGTCGACAACCGCAGAGTCGGCGGTGGCCGAAGAGCCGCCCGCCTGGGCACAGGACTTATCGCGCCGCCAACAGACCGAGCGCGCCATCACCACCGCCTCACACACCATCCACCAGGCCGACAAGGGCGGATCGGGTGCGAACCCGTCCCTTGAGAGCGAGGAATAGTATGTTCAAGCGATCATCGGTCCGTTACTCCACCACGCCGGAGGTCGAGACGCCGTATCAGGCAGCGGGGCAAATCTGGGATCGGCGTCTGGGGAGTCTTAGTGCGCAGGCGCGCCGCTGGTATGTGATGGCAACCCTGCTGGCCGGACTGTCATTGAGCCTCGGTGCCGGACTCCTGTGGCAGTCCACCCGATCCCACATCATTCCTTACATCGTGCAGATCGATTCGCGCGGAGAGGTGAAGGGCATTGGGGCGGTCCAGTCTGCTACGCCCACCGATGCGCAGATCGCTCATCACCTTGAGCGCTTCGTGCGCGATGTCCGCTCCGTGCCGATTGATCCGATCGTGCTGCGCGATAACTGGCTGGAAGCGTATGCCTATGTCACGGCCCGCTGTGCAGCCAGTCTGAATGATTACGCCCGGGCCGCAGAGCCATTCAAGAACGTCGGGCAGGCGTCCACATCGGTTGAGGTCATCAGCGTCGTTCGGGCCTCTGCCACGTCCTTCCAGGTGCGCTGGGTCGAGCGCAAGTTTCAGCAGAGCTCCCCCACGGCCACCGAGCACTGGACAGCGATTCTGACGCTGCAAGTCAAACCGCCGGTCGATGAGCTGCAACTTCGCAAGAACCCGTTGGGGGTCTATGTGGACTCGCTGAGCTGGACACGTGAATTGTCGGATATCGGTCACTAAGTAGGGAGCAAATGCCATGAAGAGAATCTGGTTGTCGATTGGAGTGGTGATCGTGACGGCGGGGTGTGCTCACAGCCCGCCCAAGAAATCCGCTGTCACAGAGGTGCAGGCTCAGCGGGTGGAACCGACGAAACCTGTACAGCTCGTGGAAGTGCCGCAACTGTTGCCGCTTCCTGGGCAATTGAAACCCTTTCCGGACATCCGGTTCGATCCCATCGAGCCGGCAGATCCGATGAAGCGCGTAGAGTCCGCCAATGCGCTTGCGCGCATCGAGCCGACGAAGTCGAACTTCATCAACGCCAACCAGGTGTGGCCCTACAACCCCGATGCCTTGTATCAGGTGTATTGCAGCCCCGAACGAGTGACCGACATTGCGCTCGAGGTCGGCGAAGAACTCACCTCCGTTTCTGCCGGCGACACCGTTCGCTGGGTAATCGGGGATACGAGCAGCGGAGGGAAGGCGGGGCAGCGCGTGCATATCTTGGTCAAACCGATTCGTGCGGCACTCCACACCAATCTTCTCATCAATACCGACCGACGTACGTACCACCTCGAACTCACCTCCACTGCAACGACGTGGATGGCGGCGGTCTCTTGGCAATACCCGTTGGACCAATTCGCGAATTTGAAGGCCGCGCAGAGGGCGGCGGACAAGATGACGCCCGTTGCGGACGGCGTCAACCTCGAACAATTGAATTTTGATTACGAGGTTACGGGGCCCCATGCACCCTGGCGACCGATCCGTGCCTTCGATGACGGAGAGAAGGTCTATATCCAATTTCCAGCTAGCATTGCGCAGACCGAGATGCCTCCTTTGTTCATCGTTGGTCCAAATGCTCAATCGGAGCTGGTGAACTACCGGGTCCGATCCCCTTACTACATTGTGGATCGTTTGTTTGAGGCGGCGGAACTGAGGCTTGGCGGGCGGAAGGAGGTCCGCGTTCGAATCGAACATCGTGCGTCCAAGGCGGGCCGTTCGTCGTGAACGAGCCAACGCAGAAAGTCCCTCCGGAAGATCTGCAGATCCGGGCCAAGCCGAGGCGGGCGGTTCAGCTAAATCGCAAAGCGGTCGCGGTGCTGGCGGTGGGTGCGGGTGCCATTGCATTGACAGTCGGATTCCTGGGTGCTGGCGGCCGTTCCAAAGCCCCCGCGGTGAGCGCTGATTCCCCGCCGGCACCGCCCAATAGCCGACCTGAAGGGATCACCACCTTGCCGGAGGACTACGGTGCCTGGCGACCAATCCCGCAACTGGGTCCACCGGCAGGTGAATTGGGCAGGCCCGTTCTCCATGCCGAACAGCAAGGCGGTATCGATTCCTTCAAGCCCGATCCCGAGGTCGATGCTCAGCGCGTCGCCCGGCTTCGGCTGCAAGATGAAGCCGAGGCAGCCGTCAAGTCGAATGTCTTGGTCCAACTGCGGTCGGCGCATGCTTCGGCAAAGAGACGGGAGGGCACCTCGAACGCGTCGAGGACGGAAGCAGAGAATTTTGAAAAGATCGGTATTGCTGCCAATAACGCGAATTCGACCGAATCAAACGACCAAGTTCGGAAAGGCGAATTCCTGACGACGCACCCCCGTAGCGATGATGACGCCGGGCGCCAGGTGAAGGAGCCTTCGTTTCCCTATCAGTTGATGGCCGGAACCATCATCCCGGCGGCCCTCGTAACTGGAATCAACTCAGACCTGCCAGGCCAGACGATCGCCAGTGTGACTGAGAACGTCTATGACACTGTGTCGGGGCGCTTCTTGCTGATACCGCAAGGATCTCGACTGATTGGACAATACGACAGCCAGGTGAGCTTTGGTCAGAGAAGGGTGCTGCTGGTATGGACTCGCTTGGTGATGCCCAATGGCGATTCGATTTCGTTGGGGCACTTGTCCGCTGCTGATCTTTCGGGGAACGCTGGGCTCGAAGATCGTGTGGACTACCATTGGGACCGGGTGTTTGCGGGAGCGGCCGTTTCGACCCTCCTTGGCATCAATGCGCAGTTGGCTGATACGGATAGGAATGGGAATTCGCGAACGCTCATTGTCGCCAGTCGTCAAAGCGCCCAGGATTCGATCAACGAAGTTGGTCAACAGTTGACGCGGCGCAATCTGAATATTCAACCGACTTTGTCAATCCGTCCGGGATTTCCATTGCGAGTGTTGATTAATAAAGACTTCATCTTGAAACAATATGCGAGTGATCCTCGAGATAAAAAGCCGCCGGACCCAGGTTAGACTCGATACCGTTTTGCAACTCAATCGCGGGGCGTGTCGTACTGGGTGAAGCGTTAGTAAATTGAGGATTGAAGGCAACGTCACCGTCGACCAGATTATGACGCCCATCTACTCGAGCATACGAAAAAACCAATCAATCCCGTCTCTCTATAAACTCCCAAATCGTTTGATTGAAATGTTTAAGAGAAGCGCCGATCACAATATCACTGTGACGAATATTGCATATAACCCAAATATGTAGAGTTCATGGATATCGTCGAGGCTAAGAGCGGATTTCTCGTGGCCGAGATGGTTGTAATTCCTCAGCGGCGAGTTTCACAGCAATTGGCGCCACTTAGGGGCTTGTGATGGATAAAGGGGGGGTAGTTGATGTCCTTAGATGCTGGGCCAGAGGATCTGTGTAAACCGATTTCAAAACAGACGGGGCTGCGGTTGATTTCTGACCTGCCGCTGTTCGACGCTTGGGAGCGCCCGGACTTTGGATCTGATCTGGAGGGATTAGCAGCCGACTTGTTCGCTCAACAGTATCGCGGCGTGATGCGGGCTAGCGATGGTGGTGCGGTGTTTTATACCAATAGCGACGTGCGCGCCATGGCGCGCGGCAGAAGCGCCGGTCATCCTTCGGCAGAAAAAATGTGCGCACATGCGGCGGCTATCCTTGACGGCAACGCGCACGGTTTGACCGAATTGCTCAAGATCTCGACATTCTCGTGGAATCCGCCCGAACACCTGCCGAACAAGCAGCTGGTGGTTCGACGACTGAGTGAGGTTAGTTGCCGACGCTTTAAATCCGCTGCAGAGGAGGCGATTCGGGAACAGCTGGTTGTCGTGAGTGGATCCGAAATAGAGTTTTTGCCAGACTTCGTTATGCCCGCTGTTTCGCTTTTCTGGAGTAAAGTGCTCGGAGTTACGTCGGAGGAGAGTCGGGACCTTGTTCGATATGCCGGGCAGTTTCAGCTCATGCAGAGGCTGAACGCCACCGCTGATGAACTCAAAGTCGCTAATGAGGGCTCGCTTAAATACATTGCGACTCTTTCTGCAGCGCTGGAACGCGAAGCACAGGTCGGTCGCCGACCGATCTTGCAAGAATATGCGGAGGATTGCTCAAATATGGGTGCTGTCGGACGCCCGGATAATCTTTGGGAGGCGTTCGCTGTCGCGATCATTGAAGGGTATCACACGTTCGGTGCAGCAGTCGCCAACGTAACTCACTCCCTGCTTTCGGCGCCAGAAGCGCTCTTGCAGGTCCGTGCTAACCCTAGCTTGGCGTCTAAGGCGGTGGCGGAAGGACTCCGCCTAAACCCTGCGATCATTCTCACGCAAAGAGAGGCACTGCGCGATTTTGAATATGACGGAATCGCCATCCCAAAAGGAAGTACTCTCTCAGCGTTTTGGCTTATCAGCAACCGAGATCCCCACGTCTTTATCGATCCCGACTCTTTTAGGCTTGATCGCGACAATCGCGATAAACAAACCGAATTCGGCGGTGGCGTCTATGCGTGTCCCGGTCAGAACATGGCGCGAATGTTCACGGAGGTCGCGGTTAGAGAATTGACGAGGCGAAATGTGAATATCATCGCGTCAGGCCCGGCTCAGTTCCTTGCAAGCAGTGTCCTGAGGGAAATCTCCACAATGCCAATTGCAATCCAAATCGTTGATTGAGCGCGCTTTCCTCGCCGGTGGCTATTTGACTGGCCAGTGCGACGGTGGCATTGGGAGGGGCTTCATTCGCCCATATTGATTGCGTTGTGCATCAAAGTCCTCGATGGCCGTTCCTTATGAACATCTTTGGCTGATGTCTGGAGCATGCGTACGAGCAGTCAAAGAAGATATGATCGCCGGTAGGAAAACGTCCGAAGATCCCGCTCGATCACGAACCATCGGCGACATCCGCCGGAATGAATCCATCGCTCGCGCGTAGCCGTCAATCCTCGAGCCATAAAGATTAAATGTTGCGTCCAACTCGCGTCGCTAGTTGTTTCGACTGGCCCCAACGCCTCAATCGGAACCGAATCGCCTCTCTGAAATTCTGTGGAATCGCGAGAGCCGCAGGCAGGACATCTCATAAGCGTCGATAGTCGTCCCTCATTCGGTGCAGGGGTTGCGCGACTTCGATGACGCGTAACTGGAGGTACTCTTCGGGTCCTTCTGAGGCGCACAGTTCTCACGCGGTCTCCAATTGGTTACTCAATTGCTCTTAGGATCTTGTTCGTTCTTAAGCGGCCAGACATCTCTTGAGTCACCGCTGGTGCAGGATGATTCGAATGGGCTCGGTCATAGCGGCGTTAGTCTTTATGCGTTATTGCTAAGTAGGTCGATCTTCAGAGCTCACAAGGGCCTCCATCAAACTTCCTTTTTTGCCACGTTATTGGATCGATCGTTTTCCGTTGCTTTCAAACATTGAAAGAAAAGTAGACGAGGGGCCTTGCTACTTCGGAAAAGCGCGCCGATTGCCCGGATTCGCAGGAGCGGAATCCTACGCGGCGATTCGAAGGGGCCCGAACTAGCCAAGAGCAACCCTGCCGAGCAACTCCCTGGGGTCGAAAATCTGCTTCAACGAGGCGGCAATTCCTCGTTCGGATCGGCTCGCGAATTGTTTGTACTGGTCGATGTTGTGCGGTCCCAGCCCGTGCTCGGCGCTGAATGATCCGCCGTGTTGCACTACGACCCGGTTATAGACCAGTTGGCGTCCCTTCTCTATTGTTTCCCAATTGCACGGTCCCGCCGAGTTTGGCCAGACTAGGTTGAAATGGTCGCCCCCATCTCCGCAGTGTCCGAAATCAAATACCTGTAGGCCGGGGCACTCGCGTGCCAATTCATCAAGAATCTTGGCTCGAAACGAGGGGAGAGCGGAGCGCGGCACGGCAATATCCATGCCGATGACAGTACCCATCCGCCGTATCCCATCGCTTATTGAGTGACGTATGGGCCACAAATCTTCGGGACGCGCAATGTAGGCGTTGCTAATCAAGGGTTCGCTCAACTCGGTGGCTTCGTTGAGGATTCCAGCTAAGGATTCTTCCAAGTCGATCATGCTGGGGGGAAGGCTTGAGCAAAGCTCAAGGAGGAGTGCGTATGCGGGCAGCTCATCGGCGGGGAATGGGTTGCGCAGTCGCGAGTTATGTGAGAATGCCGCTCGGAGTGCATTGGAGGACATTCCTTCGAATGCTGTAAGAAACTCACCCGCGCGTGTCTCCAGAAGCTTAAGCAGGCTGGGGATTGCAGCATGCTCGGTAGGTATCACGAGCGCGGTCGCGCACTGCGCGGGCTTAGACTGCAACTCCACCTGAACACGGGTGATAACGCCGAACGTGCCGCTTGTTCCGATGAAGAGTTGCTTCAGGTCCACGCCCGAATTGTCTTTGCGTAAGCCATTGAGGTCCGAGATGGTGGTGGCCTGACTGTCTGGCAACACGACCTCGAGACCTACAAGATTGCGCTGCATGTCACCATATTTGATTAGTCGAGACCCCCCAGTGTTGGTCGCCACCATGCCCCCGAGCGAAGGATCTGCGCTGAGATCGATTGGAAACCAAAGATGGTGGCTGCTAACTGCATCATTGAGTGCTGATAGTCGAGTGCCTGACAGCACTGTCGCTGTACGATCGTTCACGTCCAAAGCCTCAATGCCGCGCATCCGTTCCATGCTGATCAGAAGCTGCTCGCCAGATGAATCGGGGGTGCTTGCGCCAACCAGGCCCGTATTTGCGCCTTGGATAACGATCTTGATGCTGTTCGAAAAGCAGTACCGGATGAGAGTGCGCAGTTCGGTGTTATTGCCTGGGCGAATGATTGCGAGGGCGCGTCCCTCGCCGTACCGATATCCACGCTCATATCGATATTTCTCGAAGCCGCTCTCATGCACCGTCGACTCACCGAGGATCCGTTTGAGATCGTTAAAGACAGCCGTTGATCGCTGACTCATGCGGCCGCTGTCATCTTGAATATGCTCTGCGCGTTGCTGCTGTCAAAGCTGAGGTCGAGCCGGTACAGTCCGGTGTTGGGGTCAAGCAAGCGGTCTCGTTGGATGAATTCATAAAAGGAGCCAGGTACTAAGCGATAAACTAGCGTTTCGTCCTTTTCAATGAATGCTCGCTTAACCAAGTCGGCTTTGAATGCAGTCTGCCAAATACGTCCGGACCTCGAGATCTCGATGTCCTGTTTGATTGGACGCCCGAGCGAGCGTTGTTCAATGACCAATGACTGCAGATCGAAAACCCGATTGGTTGCATGGTTGAAGGCGTTGCCCTCAGTTGCTATCCATGCCATTTCAGCGGATTCCGTTAGCAATGTTTGGTAATCAGCGAGATATGGGATTCGGTGCTGCCGCTGAAAGCAAGCGACAAGGCTCGGCAATATTGCTTCGGCCTGCTCGAATGAAAGATATCCGGCGCTATCCAGTTCAGCTAGAAGCTGCTGGGAATCGCAGGGCAGGGGATCTTGCGACGATTCCGTGACGCGGAAAACTGCGGTCTGAAACTGAACTGAGAATTGCTCGGGATGCAATTCGCTAACGAAAAACTGTGGGAGCTCCTCGGGTAAGTCGTCGTGGGCGTAAGAGTAACCGGTCATGCCAATCCGATCTAAGCGATAGGTTTCGCGCAGTTTGTAGCCAAGAGGTCCTAGCACACGAGTAATTGCCTTCTGCCCCGCGGGCATACGGCCCATGCCTTCGAGTGCGACGGTGCGGAGCGCGCCGTGATCAAAAACAAGCTTCCTGCCCACTTTCGTTGCGTCGAGTACGTAATCTCGTGCTGACGAAACGCGATCGAGTAGGTCTGCGTATAAACGCAACGTTAGGGCGGATGCCAACTCTGCGCGGGATACTCGATTTCCATCATTGAAAAGAAAGGCGGCCGGGACTTGTACCCAATTTAGTAGGCAGGGTGCTGCATCTTGGCGCGTGATCGTATGGAGCAGGCGCTCGAGCACGGACGATTGCTGTTTTGTCATAAACACTTGGGCATGTGGGATACAAATTCAATATAGAGCGCAGATCAATGAATACAAATTGAAAAATCGGATTCAGAATATTCACAAATGGAATATAGTTGCCGCATGAGGACGAGGCGTTCACTTCCAAAACTCGGCGCGCTGCAGGCCTTTGAGTCGGTTGCGCGTCTCGGGACCGTGTCGCGCGCGGCAGAGGAGTTGTCCTTGACCCAAAGTGCGGTCACTCGGCAGATTCAAGCACTTGAGTCGCGTCTTGGTATAGTTCTCTTTACTCGGGTGAATATGCGTCTAGTGTTGACTGATGCCGGCGCGGGCTATTTGCATGACGTTCGGGGCGGTCTCTGCTCATTAGAAGATGCCACTGAAGCGTTACTGTCGCGTCAAGGGCGTGGAGGCACGCTTCGTATTGCGACGCTTCCTACGTTTGGCGCGAAATGGCTGATGCCGCGATTGGTCCGGTTTTGTGCGAATCGACCACATATCAAACTTGAGTTGATCACACGACTCGCACCCTTTGACTTTGAAATTGAACAGCTAGATGGTGCTATCCATTTCGGAGGTCCGGACTGGCCAGGCGCCGAGGTTGACTTTCTGGTGCGAGAGCAAATGATGGTAGTCGCTGCACCAGCGCTAGCGGTACGTTGCGCAACGCCGGCAGACGTTTTGGGCCTGCCACTGCTTCAGATCACTTCGCGTGCGTTCGCCTGGCAGGATTGGCTGGCGTCAGTTGAACTTTCGGGTTCGGCAATTGACCCAATTCTTCAAGTGGAAACCTTCGCAATGGGAATTGAAGCGGTACTAAACGGCGTCTGCGCGGGGATCCTGCCAGGCTTTTTTGTCGCCGCAGAGATCGCGGCGGGAAAACTTAAGAGTATTGGACCCTCAATATCCGGCGACGCAGCTTATTACTTTGCATTTCCGAGGCGGCGTAGAGATTACTACCCACTTCGTGAATTCGCGGCGTGGTTGAGGGTTGAATCAGCCGAGTCGCTACTGAAGGTCTAGTCGATGCGCTGATTGGCGTCCACTTTTGCTCACTCGGTGTCATTGGACTCCATGCGCGCGCAATCGAGGACCCATCTTCTAAACGCGTCGAGAGGTGCATACCCGCCGCGGTTGGGTGGCCAAACGAGATAATATGAGCCGGAAATCGTGATTGGGCGATCGATTGCTACTGCAAGAGCTTTCCGCTCAATTTCCGGTCGAATTAGATGGGAAGGTAACAACGCGATGCCTAGCCCTGCTGCGGCTGCCTCGATCGCAATTTCCTGGTGATCCACCAGCATCCCGTGGACGAGGTCCACCTGCGCGCCATTAGCGTTGAACCAGCGCTCCCAAGAGTCAGGTATCGAGGCCAGGTGGATGAGCGGCGCGGATAAGAGGTCGAGAGGTTCCTTGAAGCGATGTTTTGACAGGAGCGCAGGCGCGCAAGTGGGGACTAGGAATTCGGGCATCATCAGTGCATGCGCAATGTCGGGTGTTTCTGGCGCACCCAAATGAATCGTTGCATCTGCAACGCCACTTAGGGTGTCGTTGTCGCTAGGGCTCGTTACTAGGTTGATTGTAATGTCGCTATTTCGAGCGAAAAACGAGGGCAGGCGCGGCGTTAGCCACCGGGCACCAAACAGTGCTGGAACTGCGATGTTCAATGATCGGCCTCGTGGATTTCCGCGGAAGTTCAACGTGGCGCTGGCGATGCGTTTCAACGCCTCGCCTACCTCGCGGGCGTAAACAGTCCCGGAAGGAGTCAGAGAGATTGCCTGTTTATTGCGATGGAAGACTTCGGCGCCCAATGCACGTTCCAGTGCCCGTACGCGTCTGCTGACGGCGCTTTGTGTGAGGTGAAGTTCAGTGGCAGCGGCCGTAAAGCTCTGTAGGCGTGATGCCGCCTCGAACGCGCTTAACGAGGCCATGGACGGAAGGAATCGTCGGGGAAGCCTCAGGTCCCGCGTGGCTGGGATACAAGGAGTTCGATTCTGACTTTTCCTGTTTTTCTTCACGCGCCGCTCGATTATTGATGGCATCTAGTCGGAAAAAATGACATCGATCGCTGGCGCGCGCAAGAAGTAGAGATTGCTTTGCCTGCAAGAAGGAATTTGATCGGTGAGCTTACATCCGTCTTTACCCGACAATGTCGAATCGGACCCCTTGGGCGAGGGGCAGTTCGCGGCCGTAGTTGATCGCGTTCGTCTGTCGGCGCATGTAGGCCTTCCAACAGTCTGACCCACTTTCTCTTCCTCCGCCAGTCTCCTTCTCCCCGCCGAAAGCTCCCCCGATTTCTGCGCCGGAGGTGCCCATGTTTACATTTGCAATACCGCAATCCGAACCGCTGGCTGAGAGGAATACTTCTACTTCCCTAATGTCCGTTGCGAAAATGGAAGATGAAAGGCCTTGGGGCACTTCGTTCTGGGTTTTGATCGCTTCCTGAAGATCATGATACTTGAGAGCATAAAGAATCGGGGCGAAGGTTTCCCGAAGAACGTATTCCGATTGCCGGGTGATTTCAACCAGAGCTGGCCTGACATAGAATGATGACAAGCCATTGATGTCAAGTCGCTCACCGCCGTGAACTTTGGCGCCGTCTTGTGACGCGTCACGTAGCGTCGCCTGCATCGAATCGAATGCTTCACCATCGATCAGCGGGCCTACCAGGGTATCCGGATCCAATGGGTTTCCGACTTTGACCGCCCGGTATACGTTTTGGATCCGCTGTATCAAATTGTCATAGATGTCTGCGTGAACGATGATGCGGCGCAGTGTCGTGCATCGCTGCCCGGCCGTACCCATCGCGCTAAAGGCAATCGCACGCAGGGTCATGTCGAGGTCGGCGGAAGGTGTCACAATCGACGCGTTGTTCCCTCCCAACTCCAGAATTGATCGACCGAATCGGCTTGCCACAAGCTCACCGACCCGCCTTCCCATCGCCGTTGATCCGGTTGCTGAAATTACCGGTACCACAGAAGACTTCACCAGCAATTCTCCCGCCTCGCGCCCACCGATGATCAGCGTCAGAAGATCTTTGGGCGCGTCCGTCCCGAATCGAGCCGCGGTACGCTCGAAGATGGACTTGATAGCGAGCGCTGTTAAAGGTGCTTTCTCCGATGGTTTCCAGATGATGCTATTTCCGCAAACAATGGCGAGCGCGGCGTTCCAACTCCAGACTGCGACTGGGAAATTGAACGCGGAGATGACTCCAACAGGCCCAATGGGATGCCATTGCTCGGTGACCCTGTGAGAGGGGCGTTCGGAAGGCATGCATAGTCCATACAGTTGGCGAGATAGCCCAACCGCAAAATCGCATATATCGATCATCTCCTGAACTTCGCCGGTTCCCTCGCTCAGCGCCTTGCCGACCTCGATGGCTACAAGCTGCCCAATCGCCTGCTTATTCGCGCGAAGCTCATCGGCGAGCAGTCGGATAAATTCGCCGCGGCGTGGTGCCGGGATCTCCCGCCAGAGCGTGAACGAATTGCGTGCCTTGCGCAAAAGCGATTCCACCGCTGCCGGTGATGTGTCTGCAACGGCTCCAATGACAGATCCGTCAATCGGCGATCGGCATTTCCGAGGCCCGCCTTGAAATGACGATTTCGGGACGCCCATGTCGAGTAGAATCGCTTCCACCAACAAGCGAAGGTGCTCAGCCATTTATGCTCTCCTTCAATGTGTCTAAACTCGCGCGCCAACAAGATGCGCGATTTGTGAGCCCGCTTCGTAGTACGCGGATCTAACTGTTTTAAGCTTTGCCGCGACTAATCGAGTCAACGGAAGCGGTAGATCTTCCAAATTGACCTCTCCTGTGACCAGACGTGCAAGGTCTCGACCGAACGATGTTCCGGGCGCAATTCCTCTGCCGTTGTAGGCGCCCATGGAGTAGATGTTCCGCGCATAACGATGAAATCGGGGTAGGGCATCGTGCGTCATGCCGATTGTCCCGTACCATTCGTGCTCGAATTGGATTCCTGTAAGATGTGGGAACAACCGCTTGAGTTCGCGTCGGCTCCAGTTGCGATGAATGTTGCTGCCGAGACCGCGAAGTGCGCCGACGCTTCCAAATATGAGGCGTCCGTCGTCATCCAATCGAATGGAAGACAATATTTGCTTCGTGTCCCAAGCGCCTTGACCGTGAATAAGGATGGATTTTCGAAGGTGCATGGGCAGTGGTGCGGTGGCGAAGTTGAAGTATGGAAGCATGACCTGACCACTGGAGACATGCGCGAAAGTGTGAGATGAGTAAGCGTCGGTGGCGACGATTACCCACGGAGCGATAACGCTGCCTCCCGTTGTGAACACTTTCCAGGTATCTCCGAGGTCCTGATGCTCGATCGCTGGGGAGTGGCAGTGAAAGGCAGCACCGGCTTCTGCCGCGGCGCGAGCTAGACCGCGGACATAGGCAAGCGGCTGAATGGTTCCAGCGCGACTATCGAGTAGAGAACCCCCATAGGCGTCGCTTCCAACCAATCGGGACGTTTCAGCAGAATTTATAACTTCAACGTCCGCCCCTCGATTCTGCCATTGCCGCGCGCGTTCTCTGATCTCCTTCAGACCACGCGCTCCTACGGCGCAATGCAAGGTCCCATTTCGCTTGGCCTGGCAGTTGATCCGGTGCCGTGCAATGAGATCAAATACCAAGTTAGGCGCATCGCCCAAATGCTTTAGTAACCGTTCGCCGAAAATTGGGCCAAGGATGGCAGGCATTTCATCGGGCATTACCCACATGCCCGCATTGACCAGCCCCACGTTTCGACCAGACGCGCCGAAGCCTACCTCTTCGGCCTCAAGAACCACTGTGCGCCGACCTGCCATAGAGAGGTGCAGTGCAGCGGAACAACCTGTGAAACCTGCGCCGACGACGATTACGTCAGCCTCCAACTCACTAGAGAGCGGCGGAAATAATGGGGCGGGTGGCGATGACGCTTCCCATAAGCCGTGGGAACGGATTAGCGCGTTGATGGCAAAGTTCTCTCGATGGTCCACCAGACCGGTGGTCGCATATTGATGCTCTTGCTCCGAGATTTACGCAAACGACAATGAGTACCGACGTCATTCCAATTCGGACTGACCGTGCAGATCGGATGTCTGGCCAGGGGGAATTCTGCATCCAACACGCGAACGAGAGGTCCGCGCCATGCGCGCAAGTTCTCGCTTGGCACGTATTGCTTACTCACCAATGATCGGCGTTCCCGTCGAATGGGTCTCACTTAACACACTGTAGGGGCTGCCATTCGCAAAACGCATTCCAACGCATTCTTGCGAATGCGCTAGTGGCAATATCAATTTACGTCGAGGTTTTAGACGTGGCACATAGGATCGAAGCATTGGAGATGGCCACTTCGTTGTTGCTGTCCAACAATTGCGGTGCATTGGCAAAATGCCTGACGCGAGCACATCGCTCGCATTGGACGCGCGTATCAGCAATTGAACTCGCGTAGTCGCGGTGGTGCGTCCAAATTGCATCATCACGAATGATCCGCTCAAGTGGCTTCGCGCCGCGCGCCGCGCGCCGCGCGCCGCGCGCCGCGCACCGCGGGGCGCTTGCATGTATTGTCGACTGCCAATAGCACTCGGCGGTATTTGCATTACTAATACAGCGTATTCGAACTATTCGATTGCGGAACCTTTTCACACAGCAAATGATTGTGAGGACCGCTGAGTGTTCCTGCGCAAGGACGGTCGAGTCGCCGATATACGCTGGCTCTGCTGTGCGTAGAGTTGTTGGGGAATATCAGAGCTTTTCAAGTCAATATAAATTGACAACCACCGCGAAGTTGTTGAAACAGCGATGATCTGGAATGTCAAACGCAGCGATGCACCGATGCACATATTTCTCGGTGTCGAAAGGTTTTAGTTCGTCGAGCAGCCGGAATCGTGCTTTTGCATTTGGCGAAAAAAAAAGGTGTCTCGGCGGACTTCGAAGGCGGATAGCAAGATCACGAGTAGGCGCTTGGGGGTTGTCGAAAAAGGTCTTCCAATGTGGGTTGCGGAAGAATTGACCTTAACTTAAACGAACAAACGCTCGGCGACTTTCTAGCTGATATGAAGAGGTGGATGCAATGATCGCAAATAGAGCATTCCTCACGAGGGTGTTGATAATCAGTGCCGGTATCGCTGGCAGCGGCATAGCTTGTGCGCAGGCTAATGAGAGTGGTGCGGCGGCACTTGAGGAAGTAATCGTAACCGCGCAACGTCGTAGCGAGAGCCTTTTGGAGGTTCCGGCGTCGATAACTGCCATCAGTGGCGATACCCTTCGTGCACAAAATATAGCCTCGCCGGAAGACTTAGCCTCAGTTGTGCACGGGTTGGAAGTCGCTGAGCCGTACGGTCAAGGATCGCCCGCGGTCTACACGGTCAGGGGCGTTTCGGCGAACGACTTTACGCCGACGCAGGGTCGGCCTATCGCTATGTATCTCGATGAAGCGGTGCGCTCTGCTCCGCTTTTCGAATGGGTGCCATTTTATGACCTGGAGCGTGTGGAGGTGCTTAGGGGGCCTCAAGGTTCCCTTTATGGTCGAAATGCCAGTGGCGGAGCGATCAATATCATCACTGCGCGGCCGGGCTTTGATACTAACGGCTACATTAGAGTGGGCGTCGGTAACTACTCGCGACGCGAGGCGGAAGGTGCCGCACAACATGGACTTATCGACAACGTGTTGGCTGTACGAGCTGCGTTCACTTATGTGAGAGATGACGGAACAGTGCATGAGCTAAGTGGACTTCCGAACCAAAACCAGACGGATGTTTTTGCTGCGCGCGTTGGAATCCTGTACCAGCCAGCCGAAGAATTGTCGGCTTTGTTGCGCGTTTTTTACAGCCGCAGTGGAGGTGTTGGGTATGGCTCTTATGCGAAGGACGTGAATACCCTGTATACGGGAGGAGTGGATCGGGCGGGGTTGGGATTCTTTGACAATCGAACCGAACGGCGCGGGCAGAAGAATCTCTGGGATAAAGGAATTAACCTTCAGGTCACTTGGAATCTCAATGATTCGTACGAGGTGAAGTCCATCACGGCGCTGGATCGTGGCAGCTGGATCAGCGAAGGGGACGATGATGGCCTGCCGGTCTCCATTATTCAGCAGTTTCAGGGAGTTCGAAATTCAAAGTCGCTTTCCCAGGAGTTTCGTATTGCATCAACGCAACTGCAGAAGGCGAAGTGGCAGGCGGGCGTTTCCTATGTCGAGGACGCCATGGACTTTTCTCAGAGACTCACGTGGTGGAATGACCCCGCGTTAGGAATTCAGGATCCATTCGGTTTGGGCTTGCCGTGTTGCGGTCTCAACTTGAGCAATTCTTTCACACAGAAGCGTGAGGGGACGGCGGGATACATTCGGTTCGATTTCGAGAATGCAGAGACTCTCTCTACCTTCGCGGCCGCTCGATATAGCCGGGACAAAGTGGCGGCGACGAAATACAACTCCAATTACGGAGCAACCGTACCTGGTCAGAGTCCCGGCTTCGACAACGCGCTTCTTGTCGATCAGGCTATCAGCGACACTTTTAGTAAAACAACATTCGAGGCCGGCGTTCGATGGCACCCCTCGTCTAACGTCTCAGCCTATGCAACTTTCAAGCAGGGCTATAGGGCCGGTGCCATCAATGCGCAGGCGTTCTTCTCTCCTAGCGAGGTGGGGGCCGTGCGGCCGGAGGAGGTAAACGGTTTCGAAGTTGGAATCAAATCCCGCCTCGGACAAAAAGTGGAAGTAGATGTCGCAGCATTCTATCTCGACTATAAAAATCAACAGTTTGTGAACGCGGATCCAGCGACGGGGCTGCTGTCACTGCAAAACGCAGAAAAAGCGACGATCAAGGGCGTTGAGTGGGATGCTCAATGGCAAGTGCACCCCCAATTGCGGTTGTCAGGTGGCCTTACTTTGCTAAACCCGACGTATGGGAACGCGGTCTTCAGCGGCGTCCGGGTTGATGGGAATCAACTGATTGATGCAAGTAAAGTGAGTGCGAACCTTGCAGGGGACTGGAAGGTGCTCTCAACCAAAGGAAGCAGTGTAACCCTCCACGTCGATGCGTCTAGTCAATCAGCCGTCTATTACGATGCCTTCAATTCGCTGACGACTCGCCAGGGATCATATACGGTCGCTAATGCTCACTTGTCGTTTGAGCATGGTAAATATTTCGCAACTTTATGGGGTAGAAATCTCGCGAAAACGGAGTATTTCGCGTACGCGTTGGATCTTCAGTCGCTGTTTGGATTGACGTACGCAATTCGAGGTATGCCGCGCACGTTCGGGCTTCAAGTCGGAATGACGTTTTAGCTCAATTGTCTAAGAATTGATCGCACTGTCGTGTGGTAGTTGTTAGCGAAAAATGTCGGACGGGTATCGCTTAAGCGCGATCTTGCTCCTTAGCTAGAGGGAAATAGATGTTTAAGAGTTTGCAAGAGAAGCTGGACAAGGTCGGTAACCCCGCCGAGTTTCTGCGCGACGTTCCGGTAGGCGCATATCAGTACCCTGTTCAAAGTCAATTCACGAATTGGAGGGAGGAGAATCGATCCTGGCGCGAAGACGTCGGACTTCTCGATCAATCGCTTCACATGACGGACCTTTACGTCGAAGGTCCCGACACTCTTCGCCTCCTTTCGGAATTGGGTGTCAACTCATTCAAGAACTACGGTCGAGACAAAGCCAAGCAGCTGATCTGTTGCAATCCAAGCGGACTTCTTATTGGGGACATGATCTTGTTCGGCCTCGAGGACCACAGGGTCAACATTGTTGGTCGCCCGGTGGTTGCCAATTGGATCCAGTACCACATAGAGCGGGGTACGTACGACGTAACGTTTGAGCGCGACGAGCGTGCAGTTAACAATCCGCGTCCTCGCAAGACATACCGCTTCGAGCTACAAGGACCAAAGGCATGGGCGCTGCTTGAGCGACTGAACGGTGGGGCAATCGAAAGAATTGGCTTCTTCAAGATGGGGGTGGTGAATATCGCTGGCCGCCAAGTGCGAGCTCTTGGACACTCATTTGCTGGTGCGCCTGGCCTAGAAATTTGGGGTCCATGGGAGGAACGCGATGACATCCGAAATGCGATTGTGAAGGCTGGCGAAGACTTCAATTTGCGCCTTGTCGGGGGGAGAGCATATGGTATCTGCGCGATCGAGGCAGGTTGGATTCCTTCTCCCCTCCAAGCGGTTTATAGCGGCGAAGAGATGCGTCCGTATCGTGAGTGGCTACCTGGAACTTCGTTCGAGGCAGTCGCATCGATCGGCGGTAGTTACGTGTCCAAGAACATCGAAGATTATTATCTGACGCCGTGGGACCTCGACTACGGGCGGCTCATCGATTTTAACCATGAGTTCATCGGGCGCGCAGCACTCAACAAGATAAAGGACGTGCCGCACCGCAAGAAGGTCACGCTGGAATGGAATGCAGAGGATGTGCTGGCGGTGGAAAGAAGTATCCTGCGCGGCGGCTGCGACAACGGAAAATTTATGGAAATGCCGAATGCGCACTACGCCGCGCATCCCTATGACATGGTGATGTCAGGAGGGAAGATGATCGGAATATCAACATATCCCTGTTACCTGGCGGTCGATCGTCAATGGGTTTCGCTCGCAACGATCGATGAGGGGATGGCCGGCTTCGGCAATGAGGTCACCGTAATCTGGGGCGAGCCTGATGGGGGATCCAAGAAGCCCGGCGTTGAACGGCACGTGCAGATGGAAATTCGCGCGACGATTCATCCGTGGCCCTATTCCAAGCAGGCCCAGAGTTACCGGCCTTCATTGAGTGCACGAGCATAGTTCAAATGTTCAAGTACACCGAGAGACTGTGAAACGATGTGACATTGGTGCGGGTAAAGGTTCACAAAACCCGAAAGCGAAGCCGATGCGCCGAAGACGGATCTCAAAACATGTGGGCCCAGTCGCTAGCCGCTGCCCTGAAGCTGAAATGCAGGACTGGTTACGCGTGGCGAGGCATCGCTCGTGTGGTGGCGTACCTCCTACCGAAGTGGCAGCGTATCGGCGAAGTGGCAGCGATTGAGCGGTCCAAGTCCGTGAGTCTCCGTGGTGTCGGCGATTGCAGTGGAGTAGTGAGCTAAAGCGTTCGGCCTCGAGCCGGCTTGGGCATTAACCGAAGAGTCATAAGTGCGTTCGTCGAGGCTAACTGAGAATCGCTGGGGCGCGAACACTTACCAGGACTGCGTTTTCAGGGTATTGGATCGGGGGGGGGTATGATTACTCAATTTCGCAGGCACAGGGGAAATGTTCTAAGTCGCGCGTGGCTTTTAACGTCTCTCCTGATCCCTACGTGGAGCCTTGGCGCTGATATAGCTGGCACGGTAAATAGCAAAGACGGTCGCCCGCTCGCAGGTGCTATCGTCACCATCACTACTCGTGGCGGCATGATTGCGGAGTCGGTCTATGTCGGACGTAGTGGCCACTACTCTCTACAGACGCGCGAGGAGGGAAATGCGACCATTCGTGTCCGGATGCCCTATTTTGCAGATGTCGCGATTGACGTGAAGTTGGCGCCCTCCGAAACACGTAACTTTGTGTTGATGCCTCTAACGGATCCGCAGGCGATTGCAGATAGTGTAACCGCCAGCGCGCATTTCGCTGCACTGCAATTCCCGCGATCGTTGGACAAGGAGTGGTTCCAGGTTGATTGCCTGAGTTGCCACCAGATTGGAAATGCCTTTACGCGGGCGCCCCGGACCACTGAACGCTGGCATCAAATCGTTGAGCAAATGCTCTCGGAATTTGGACTTAAGAATGATCCGCGACAAGCGGTCTACGCAAATGTCCTTGCGCGCACATTCAACACAACGCCGACGACGGTGGTACGCCAACAATACGAAGTATACGACGAGGCGCTGCCCGCGAGAATAATCGAGTGGAAACTTCCGGGATCCATCTACCCTCATGACACAATCTATCGGGTCGCCGACCGAAAGTTCTACACCGTTGATCAAGGTAACGACGCAATCTACATCACCGATCCGGTGGCCGGCACGACGGAGGTGTACACAATTCCAGAATCAGCAGCGCCCAAGCGTGCGAAGCCGTTACCTTCTACACCGTCGAACCTTTTCATTACAGGGGTGCATTCGCCTCACAGCGTGCAAGAAGGGGGCGACGGCGATTTTTACATTACCAACAGCGTCAGCAATCAGATTGGCGTATTCGATCCAAAGAAGCGCGCCTACGTGGGATATAACGTCGGAAACAATGCCGAATATCCACATACCTTGCGCATTGATCGGTTTGGCCGTGTCTGGTTTACGATTGCTGCGTCAAATCAAATAGGAATGTTTGATTCGCGTAGCCACGAAATGCGTGTCATCAATTTGCCCTCTGACACCGATCGACCTCAGATAGCCATGTGGTTTCCCTACGGTATCGATATCAGTCCGATCGACGATAGCGTGTGGTATTCCTCACTGATGGCCAATCGCATTGGACGAATTGATCCTCGTACTTATAGTGTCAAGTCGTTTAAACCTCCGACCGTCGGGCCCCGTCGCCTGCGATTCGACAAAGATGGCACTCTGTGGATCCCGGACTACGGTGGCGGAAAGTTGGTAAAGCTTGACACTCGATTGATGAAGTACACTTCCTACCCAATTCCTACTCTTTCCAAGGGAGAAGTTGAAGCTCCCTATGCGGTTGCGGTCGATCCAAAAACGCAGGAGGTCTGGATCACACCAAACATGTCGGATCGCGTGTTCCGGTTTCTACCGAAGGAGGAGCGATTTATTGCTTATCCGCTACCAGCAAGAGGTAGCTATTTACGTGACTTAATTGTGACGCCGGAGGGATTCGTTTGTGGCTCTAATAATCCCGTTCCAGTAGCCGTTTTGGAGGGCGGAATGGGAGAGGTGCTATGCATCGATCCAAACGCCGGTTCTCGGTCCCCAAGTCGAGCAAGATGACGTTCTGTTTTGTGCCATCTATTATGGCGTCAGCGATGCTTGGCAATGACGCGATGTCCTGATTCCAATTAACGGGCATTTCGCCCATAGTTGTGGAAAAGCTCATAAACCAAGGCGCGAAGCCATTGATTTCTTTCATCCCGGTGCACCTTTCGGTGCCAGAACTGCTTGAGCGCAATTCTAGGAGGTTTGAAGGGCAGGCGAACTACTCGGACGCCCGCCGATACCGCTAGAAAATACTGCGCAAGGGGTACGGGCACTATTGCGATCAAGTCCGATTTCTCTACGATTATCGGAGCGCTGGCGAAATGTGGGGTCGCCACTACTACTCGACGTTGGATCCGTCGCCTGGCCAAGTAGCTTTCAATGACCTCTTGCGTGCGGCTCTCAGCGCGTACTACCGCGTGATCGAGTTGCTGGAACTGACTCAAGCTAAGCTGCTCGTCTTGCATCGGGTGATCGGACCGTATTAGCCCCGCAAACGTTTCTGTGCACAGAGTTTGCTGATAAAAAGTTTGCTTTTTGAGATCGGGAAAATACCCGATTGCAAGGTCGACCTCTCCGGTCTCCAATTGGTTTTCTACAACGTCGGCGGGAAGTGTTACGGAGCGCACCATGGCTTTTGGCATGGACTTGCGCAAGCGCTCGAGCAATGGCGGTAGAAACACGAGCTCGCCGACGTCCGAAAGTAATATACATACAGGACGATCGGTATGCTCCGGATCGAATGGCGGTTCGGCCACAATCTCGGATCCAATTCGAGCCAGAACTCCTCGCGCTGACTTTATCAGGCTCACGGCGCGTGGAGTCGGTTGCATGCGATTACCCGTGCGTACGAACAGGGGGTCACCAAAAAACTCTCGCAGCCTGGAAAGGGCGACGCTGACGCTGGGCTGACTACGATGAAGTTTGACTGCGGTTCCGCTGACACTGCGGCAGTCGTCGAGCGCAACCAACACGTAGAGAAGATTGAGGTCAAGTTCGACCATCAGGGGTTATCCATCGGTTTAATCCAATCAGCCGTCATAGATGGGACTCTGAACCTAGAATGAAAGCGATTTATAGTTTGGTGAGCCATACGCAATGGTCAGCGGGTCACTAATTGATTTGCGTCTACGTCTAACACTCATATGGGGATGGGGTGGCGCCGCCGTCGTTTGGTTGAGTAGTCGCCACGCCGTTGTGATCTTGGTGGTTTGGGGGTCCTTCAGAGATCGGACTGTCCAGGGTTTCGCGGATAGGATATCGATCCAGCATTCGTTGGGGCCATTGTTCGTGAGTAGTCAACGATCAAGCAAAGGCCATCGCCGCGTCAGAGCCGCTCAGAACTCCTACACTCGAAGCTCGATTATGCCACTGCTTCGTGCGTTCATTGACTTCATTTAGGCCGAGGCTTCTCACCGATCAACGCAAGGTGACTTGCCACTTGGCTTCCGGTGGATCTAGCGCTGCTCGATTAGCGAGTACTCAAACTGAGGTGGTTCTAACGGCTTCTTGTGCCTCCGCTCTCCAAAGGCCCTGCCTAGGGTGCCACCCATCTCACCATGCATCAGTCGCAAATCTACCTTGATCACTCCGTCTCTGCGGACCGATCCGTCAAAGCCAATTTCTTGAGCCTCGAGGACGAAGGTTCGATGCTTTGCGATTGCCAGGTGCAGGGCGGCCGAACACCTTCTGACCGCCGCTTCGATAAGGAAGCGTCCGCTTACAGACTGCCCTTCTGAGTTGGAGATTCGGACCCTATCGATGACAATTCCTCCCAAAGCCCTGGTACCGAGCGAAGACATTGATGAGGCACTTGCTCGCTGTTCAGTTATTGTGAGAAAGGCGGCGTGAACACTATCGCGTGCCTTCAATTCAAATTGCGGCAATGAGTAACCGGGTCATTCGTAATTGGGATGACATTACTCAGTCTGAAGTCACTCAACTTGGGGTAAGTTAGATAATTGCACGCTTCTCGGACGTTCATCGTCTTGCGCGTGACCTTACTGAAGTGGTTGCTTGCTCCCCTGGAACAGCTCGAGCGACCTGCGGAATCTGCCGCTCCCGCGACATTGCGATGATTGTCTTGCGCAGCCAACAATTGGCGGCATCCTGATGCGCACGCTGGTGCCAATACAGTTTGACCTCGAGGTCCGGAACAGGAAATGGAAGTTTGATGCATTTGAGCTGATGGAGATCCGCGTACAGACTCGCAACGTGTCTGGGAACGGTGGCGACCAAGTCCGTATTGGCCAGTAGCCTAGGAGCATTTGTGAAGTGGCAGATCCGAGCGCGTACCTTGCGTGGGATGCGCTTTTCAGCAATCAATCTTTCGTAGTCGTCGTGGCGGCGTTCTTCGTGTGTCACGACCAAATGCTCCACGCTTTTGAACTGCTCCAAAGAGAAAGTTTCACCGATTACAGGGTGATCTCGCCGTAATAGGCAGATGAGGGGTTCATACCAGAGCAGCTCACTATGAAAGCATTTTGCATCGAGGTCCGGGAAGTAGCCCAGTGCAATGTCTATCTCGCCGTTTGCCATTTTCTCAGCGAGCTTCCTCGGAGGGGCTGCCGAAGAGCTGAGGGTGCATGCCGGGGCGGCTTGCTGGAGGCGAAAGAGAAGTGGGAGCATGCACGCTGCTTCGCCGATATCGGACGTGCTGAACGTGAACGTGCAGGTCGCCTTTGACGGTTCAAATCTACGTGAATGCAGAACTTTTGAGTCGATGATCTCCATGGCATCACAGACTGCGGGACGCAGGCTCTCTGCATAGGCAGTTGGCATCAATCCTTGTCCGGCGCGGAAGAAGAGCTCATCGTCAAAATAGCGGCGTAATCGTGCGAGTGAAGCGCTCACCGCCGGTTGGCTGATGTTCAGCCGTTTAGCAGTTCGAGAAACATGTCGCTCCTCAAACAACACTTGCAGGACCTTTAGGATGTTGAGGTCCAATTTGGCGGTATCCATGACCCAATCTCCAGCTTCATACATAAATGTCATTTATAACCTATATATAGGCAATTAGTAATGATTATGAATAGAGTTGCGATTGATCCGCCTTTTCAACGCTTCGCGTCGTAAACGCACCTCTTTTTTGGCATTGCGCTACGCAAGAGCCTGCTTGCCGGATAGGACTGTGATTATGTGGAAATTTGACTGCCGTGTAGGTTGCGTCGCTTTTTTGATGCTGTCGGTCCCAAGCTTCGGCGTCTCAGCTGACCAACCCGCCGCTTCGAGTACTGCGTTGGAAGAGGTCGTCGTTACCGCCCAGCGGCGCGCAGAAAGCGTTCAGGACGTGCCAGCTTCACTTTCCGCGGTGACCGGCAACGTCATTCGTGAACTTCGAATCGATTCGCCGGCTCAACTCGTCAGTGCGGTTTCCGGTGTCAACGTCTCCGTGCCCTATGGAGAGGGAACGCCAGCCGTTTTCACCGTCCGCGGCGTGACGGCGAACGACTTCAGTCCGGCGCAGGCGCGTCCTGTCGCGTTGTACCTGGATGAGTCGATTAGAACCGGCGGGGTTTTCGAGTCGCTACCCCTCTTCGACATCGAGCGCGTTGAGGTCTTGAAGGGGCCGCAAGGTGCTCTGTATGGCCGCAACGCCACTGGTGGAGCGGTCAACGTCATTTCGACATCCCCCGGCTTCGATACCGGCGGATACTTTTCCGCCGGCGTCGGTAATCTGTCTCGTCGAGAGGCGCAGGGCGCAGTTCAAACCGCTGTACTGGCCGACCGGCTTGCCGTCCGGGCGGCGTTCACCTACGCGCACGATGATGGCGCTATCAAAGACGTCAGCGGCTTTCCCAATCCTGATCAGACCGACGTCTTTGCTGCCCGCTTGAGCTTTCTCATGAAACCCAGAGACGACTTGGATGTACTGTTGCGCCTGAATTACGCGCGCAATTCGGGAGCTGGCTACGGGATACTGGATCGCGATTTGAATCCTGCCTTTACCGGCGGTGTGGACAGGTCGGGATTGAGTTTCAATGAGCAGCAATCGAATCGCCGTTCTTCAAAGGACTTACGAAATCACGGGGCTAATCTTCAGTTGACCTGGCGAGCGTCTGAACACGTCGAATTGAAGTCCATCACGGCGTTTGATCGCGGGAGCTGGAAAACGATCGGAGATGACGACGGTTTACCAATTTCGTATCTCGAAGCCGATACGTTCGTCGACGGTGCCAGAGCCTTGTCTCAAGAGTTTCGTGTTAGAAGCGATCTGCCGGGGAAGCTGAACTGGCAAGCGGGTGTGTCCTACGCCGAAGATAAATTGGACTTTCGCCAGAAGCTATACTGGTGGAACGAACCAAGCTTGGGTGTCCAGGACCCGTTTGGATTCGGTACACCGTGCTGCGGCATCAATCTTTCGAACTATTTTTCTCAGAAGCGCAAGGGAGCGGCTGCCTACCTTCGATTGGACTTCGAAAACACATCGACCGTTTCGACGTTTGTATCCGGGCGATTCAGTCACGATCGCGTGGAGGTGTGGAATTACGGATCCTCTTTCGGGGAGACGGTTCCCGGGGAGGCGCCTGGGTTCGAAAACCAGCTCATTCCTAACTATGCTTCGAAAGATTCCTTTCATAAGGCCACCTTTGAGGCAGGTGTTCGATGGAAGGTGCGTCAAGCGGCACTGGCGTATGCAACGTTCAGGCAGGGGTATCGCGCTGGTGCCATCAACCTTCAGGCGCTATTCGATGTAAGCGAAATCAACGTTGTTCCCCCCGAAGAGGTCAATTCCTACGAAATTGGCTTCAAGTCCGAACCCCTCGGTGGCCGCGCGATTTTGAATGCGGCGGCGTTCTATCTTACCTATAAGAATCAGCAGTTCTTGAACGCAGATCCGGTGACCGGGCTGCAAACCTTGAAGAGCGCGGAGAAATCAACGATCAAGGGTCTTGAGGGTGAGTTTCGCTGGGAGGCGAACGATCGGATCGGTCTCAACGCTAACGTGACTTGGATAGATCCGAAGTACAAAAAGGCCACGCTCAACGGTGCGTCGATCGATGGAAGCCAACTGATCGGCGCGTCGGAGTGGACGGCGGTCGTTGGGGTGGATTGGATCGTTGCGCCGCTGGCGGAGGGCAAGATCAAGTTTCACGCCGACAGCTCCTATCAGTCGGAGACTTACTTCGACGCATTCAATGATCCGACCGCACGGCAGGGTGCCCTGATGCTGACCAATGCCAATCTCGGCTACGAGCGCGGCCGTTACCACTTTTGGCTGTGGGGTAAGAACATCACAGACGAAAAGTACATTACCTACGCATTGAACGTCCAAGGGCTGTTTGGCTACACGCAGACGTTGCGTGGCCGGCCGAGAACCTTCGGTGCGTCTATCGGCGTAGATTTCTAAATGATGAAAGCATCGTCGAACGCAACGCAAAACTGTTTGGCAGCGCGCTCTGCAGGCTGACATCGATCAAGACTTAACAGCGATCTAATCCAAGATAGCAGGAGAAATCAAGTGATCAAGGCAAGAGCAGCCGATGAAGGGGTGATGGTCGACGTGCTTCCGTGGAAAGAATTTCCCGCCGCTTACCACACCGGCGGGCTAGAGTGGAAACTACTGCATATCGCACCGGAAGCGCCCGCATGGACAGTGCTGTTTCGAGCCACCAAGGATGTCACCGCACGCCCGCATATCCATCACGGTCCGGCCTACGTATATCAGTACGCGGGTGAAACGCTACTGCACGGCCAGACAATCAATGGCACTGCCTTCGGCTATGAGGCATCGGGCGCCAACCACGAAGCAACGTGCTTCAGGAAGGGGACTGAGTTCTTCATGATGATGTTCGGCCCACTGGAGTTCGAGTCGGAGCAAGGCGAACGGGTCATCATGACTTGGCAGGATGCCCAGAAGCTGTGGGCCGAGCAGACCGGAGCAGGAAGCGGCTGACGCGGATTTCCGCTGAGTGCTCGGTCGCATGCACCTGAGCAGAGCTTGACTGGATTTTCATCGATCAGAATCAATAACGAGGGGAACACTGTGACTGTGCTAATCGTACTTTCGTCGCACGATCAATTCGGAAGCACAGGCCGGAAGACAGGAACCTGGCTCGAGGAATTGTTGCGTCCGTATTACTACCTCGTTGATCAGGGTATCGCGGTTGAAATGGTCACGCCGAAGGGTGGAGTGGCGCCCATCGATCCATTGAGCGTCGACGCGTTCAAAGAGGATCCGCTATACGCGAGGTACCAAAGCGACACGCAACTCTTGGCGAAGCTCCGTAGCTGCAAGCGGTTGGCAGATGTTTGCCTAGCCGAATACGCGGCGCTGATTTATCCAGGCGGTCATGGCCCCCTATGGGATCTACGAAGCGATATGGATTCCATTCGCGCCATTGAATCATTCATGCGCGCGGGCAAGCCTGTGGGCACCATTTGTCATGCCGGCTGTGTGTTATTGGATGCCAAGGCGGCCGACGGCTCTCCGCTCGTTCGTCGTAGAAATCTGACTGCATTCAGCGATGCCGAAGAGATTGCTGTGGGTTTCGACAAGGACGTTCCTTACGTGGTGGAGAACGAGCTAGTGGTGCGTGGCGCCAGCTATTCGAAAGCGGCAGACTGGCACGAGCACGTCGTCATCGATGGGCAATTGATTACCGGGCAGAACCCTGCATCTGCACTTGGCGTGGCCAAGGTCATCCAAGGTATGTTGCGGGAAAGCGCCAGGCGGCACTAGGTTTTTAGCGATCCGTTGAGCCGATCAGTTGAAACAAGGCATCTCGCACCTGCGGTGGTCATCATTCTGGGAGATCGTGTTGCGCATTAGTCTTGGGTTTTTGGTGCAAAGCGGAGCTCGACTCGCCGCACTTTTTGCTCTTTTGAATTCGGGTGTAATCCTGGCCTCCGATTCGGACAGTGAGTGGCGCCTGATTGGGCGCAACGCAGACCAGCATCACTATGCTCCGCTCAAGGAGATCACCGATCAAAACGTAAAAAGACTCGGGCTTTTGTGGTCGACGGAGTTGCCGACGAAGGACGGTCTGGTTGGGGTTCCGCTCGTTGCAGAGGGGGTAATCTACCAGAGTGGATCGCAAGCACGCGTCTACGCGAATGACCTTAAGTCCGGAAAGCTCCTCTGGACGTTCGATCCACAGGTGAAGCCGCCTGCCGGAAGAGTCATTGCGTTTTGGGGAAACCGTGTGAATCGAGGCTTGGCCCTATGGGAGGATTACCTCTATGTCGGAACCGGTGATTGCCGCCTGATCGCAGTCGATCGCCGGAAAGGAACCAAGGCCTGGGAAGCTCAAGCCTGTGATCCTGCGCGTGGCTACACGATTACTGGTGCGCCCCGTGTCGGTGACGGGAAGGTCTTTATCGGTAACGCCAACGCAGATACGGGGGCCAATCGCGGATACGCCGATGCCTATGATGCCCGAACGGGTAAGCAACTATGGCGCTTCTACACGATTCCCGGCGATCCTGGGAAGGGCTTCGAGAACGATGCGATGGCGCGCGCTGCCAAGACTTGGGGAAAAGAATACTGGAAGCGCGTCGGCGGCGGATCGGTTTGGGATGCGATTACCTACGATCCGGAACTCAAACAAGTGTATATCGGGACGGATGGCGCTGCGCCGGGCAATCCGGATGATCGAGCCTCTGAAGGCGGAGATGAATTGTTCACTACGAGCATCATCGCCTTAGATGCGGAGACCGGGCGATACATTTGGCATTTCCAGACCACGCCACACGATGGCTGGAATTACGATGCAACCATGCACATCATGATGGGCGAACTGACCATTCGCAATTCACGACGTCGCGTCGTGATGGAGGCCCCAAAGAATGGCTTCTTCTACGTTCTTGATGCAAAGAGCGGCAAGTTGCTGACGGTCAATAATTTCGTGCCGGTCACTTGGGCATCGGGAGTCGACCTTGCTACGGGACGCCCAAAGGTCATCCCAAGTGCGGAGTGGTGGCGGTTCAAGGAGCCGACCGTGGTAGTTCCCACTGTGCTGGGAGCTCACAACTGGCAGCCGATGAGCTTTAGCCCGCTGACGGGACTTGTCTACATACCGACCATGGAACAGCCCATGAAGATGTCGCGAGGTTCAGGCGACGGACTGGTGGGCGGCGCCGAGGTGGATTTCTACAACGCATTGAAGGACCCGAAGCAGTTCAAGGGCGGACTTGTGGCCTATGACCCCGTTAAGGCTAAGGTGATCTGGCGGCACGATGTGGGTCCGCCACAAAACGGCGGCGTCCTTTCGACCGCGGGCAATGTGGTCTTTCAGGGTACCAGCGCAGGATTTTTACGCGCGTATCGTGCGAACGATGGGAAGCCGCTGTGGGAGTTTCGCAGCGATGGCGGCTTTTACGCGGCGCCCATCTCGGTTCAAGTGGATGGCAAGCAGATGGTGATCGTGCCCAGTGGCTCTGGGACCTCATCTTCGGTCATTACATACGCAAAGATGGGTGGCGTCACTCATGGTCCCTCCCGATTGCTGGCATTTGCGCTGGGCGAACACGCAGTGCTTCCACCGGCAGCGTCGACGTATGTTGAAAGGATGGCGAAACCTGCCGTCTTAAAGCCCGACTCCAAGTTGGTCGACCATGGCCGACAACTTTACTACGCATCCGGCTGCGATCTTTGTCATGGTTTCGAGGCCATCGGCCCCGAAGGAGGAAGTGTTCCCGACTTACGACGATCGACTGCAGTCACTTCGAATGACTTTGCAGCAATCGTAATCGGCGGGCTCCGCGCGCAGAAGGGCATGCCTTCTTTCGCCGGCAAGATCCAGGTTGAGCAGCTCGATGCGCTTCGTGCCTTTATCGTAGACCAGGCGTGGGCCGAATTTGAAAGGAAGCACTAGCCATTCCTAGGTCGGGTAGGGCATATGTTCCTAAGAAACACTTGGTATGTCGCGGCGTGGGACTTCGAGATTCCTCGTGATGGGCTCTTCTCGCGCCGACTTCTCGGGGAGACCATTCTGTTCTACCGGACTACCGACGGAACGGTGATCGCTCTTGATAATCGTTGCAGCCACCGACAAGCGCCCCTGTCGTCGGGTCGCAAAGAAAACGACGATATACGATGCCTTTATCACGGCCTGAAATTCGACAAGACCGGTCAGTGTGTCGAAATTCCGGGGCAGCGCGCTTTGCCTCGTAGCCTGAAGATTCGATCCTATCCGGTGGTAGAGAAGACCCGGTGGGTATGGGTTTGGATGGGAGATCCCAAATTGGCTGACCCAGGGATGATTCCCGAGACCACGGCGCTCGATCATCCGGAGTGGCGAATGAAGCCCGGCTATATGCATTACAACGCCAATTACCTTCTTATTTCCGACAATTTGCTTGATTTCTCGCATTTGTCATACGTCCATTCCGACACTTTGGGTGGCACGCAGCAGATTGCCGAGGTGAAGCCGACGCTGGAAAGGCTAAATGGAGGCGTGCGTTTAACTAGGCGGGTGACCAACACCGTTGTCGCGCCCTACCAGGCTCGTTATGCAAATTTCCGGGGGCCGGTGAATCGTTATTGGATCTACGAGTTCATGGTGCCCGGGGTCCTGCTCATGGATTCTGGAGCGGATGATGCGGATCCGAACAGTGGCAGTAATGGCCTGAGATTCAAGAGTTGCCAAGCACTTACTCCGGAATCCGAATCAACTACGCACTATTTCTTCATGCAAGCACATGCGTTTGCACTCGACGACCCAAGCGTCACTGAATCCATTTTCAACAGCGTCGTGGCGGCCTTTAACGAAGATAAGGTCATGATCGAGTCGCAGCAGCAGCTAATCGACAGTTCAAATCCGAAGGAGTTTGTCGCATTGCGCTCCGATTCGGCGCTTTCGCATTTCAGAGAACTCGTGTCGGCGCGGATCGCTCAGGAGTCTGCGGTTCTTATGGGGTCGACAGCAGAGGGTGGATGAGCATCCTTAATTGCCGCGCGACCTCGTCTTCATTACTGATTGTACGTGTTATCAACAAACTAAATCGCCTGCATATCGTCTGGCGCACACGCGATAAGGAGCTTTATGAGTTCTCGAAATCTTTCTGAAGTGCTGTCTGCCGCTGGCAATACGGTGAAGCTCCTGCGCAATTCGCAGCTCGGCGCATACGTCTACCCGGTGGTGGCACCTGAATTCTCCAACTGGCGAAGCGAGCAGTGGGCGTGGCAGCACGGCGCTGTTCTGTTCGACCAAACACATCACATGGTGAACCTGTATTTGCGGGGCAGGGATGCGCTCAAGCTTTTGTCGGATACGGCCATCAACTCGATGGCGGGATTCAGCGTCAACAAGGCCAAGCAATACGTTCCCACCACGCCCTACGGGCACGTCATCGGCGATGGCATCATTTTCCATCTGGCGCCCGAGGAGTTCGTCTATGTGGGTCGCGCGCCGGCCTCCAACTGGTTGCGTTTCCAGGCCGCCACAGGCGGCTACGACGTGAAGGTCGAGCTCGACGACCGCTCGCCGATGCGGCCCATGGGCAAGCCCGTCACGCGGTCCGTATGGCGATTCCAGATCCAGGGTCCGAATGCCTGGGCGGTAATCGAGAAGCTCAACGGCGGCCCGCTCGAGCAGCTCAAGTTCTTCAACATGTCGACCATGAAAATTGCCGGCAAGACAGTGCGCACGCTGCGTCATGGCATGTCAGGTGCGCCAGGCCTCGAGATTTGGGGGCCGTACGCCGAGCAGGAGGAGATCCGCGCGGCCATCCTCGAAGCGGGCAAGGATTTTGGCCTGCTTCCTTGTGGTAGCCGCGCCTACCCGTCGAACACATTGGAATCGGGCTGGATTCCCTCACCGCTACCAGCGATCTATACCGGTGAGAAGCTCGAGGCCTACCGGCGGTGGCTGGGTGCGGACAGCTACGAAGCCACCGGCTCGATCGGTGGCAGCTTCGTCTCGGATAACGTCGAGGACTACTACGTCAACCCCTGGGAGATCGGCTACGGGTCGTTCGTTAAGTTCGACCACGAGTTTCACGGGCGCGAGGCGCTGCAGAACCTCAATCCGGAAAAGCAGCGCAAGAAGGTCACGCTCGCGTGGAATCCACAGGACATGACAAAAATCATGTCCTCGCTGTTCAATCCGGACGGCGAGCAGTACAAGTTTTTCGATGTGCCCCTGGCCAACTATGCCTCTTCTAACTACGACCGCGTGGTCGATGCCGGTGGGCGGACGGTGGGCGTGTCGATGTTCACGGGCTACAGCTACCACGAGAAGCAGGCTCTCTCGCTGGCCACGATCGACCCGACGATTGCCGTCGGCACCGAGCTCAAAGTAGTGTGGGGCGAGGAGGGTGGCGGCACGAAGAAGACGACCGTGGAACCGCACAAACAGATCGAAGTGCGCGCCATCGTGAGTCCGGTTCCTTACAGCCGCGTCGCGCGCGAGACGTACAAAGAAGGGTGGCGCACCGGCGCGCCGACGTGAAAGGGGCCGGCCCAGCAGGACCGGCGGACGTGCGTGGATTCATTAGGGGTGTGGTGATACTCAGGAGAGCCAGTAAATGAAGAAGCGGGGGGTGATCGGCGCGGTCGGTTGTCTGTTCACCTTCATGCTATGCGGCTTTTCAATTGGGGCCGAACCATCAGCGCCGATGCAGGATCTCCAAGAGGTCAGCATTGAATGCTGGATGAAGTTAATGAAGATCTATAGTTTAGATTTTCCAGATGTTCCACGAATGTTGAACGATGCGTCGCCGGAACAGCGCGCCGACATGATGTCAAACTGCAGAAACTCGCCCCCCGATGAACAAATAGGAGCGGTCGCCGCATCGCGCGGCAAAACTCTTTTCAAGAGTATGGGATGTACCTCGTGTCATGGGAGCGATGCGCGGGGAGGAGATCGCGGGCCTGATCTATTGCGTTCGCAGGCGCTCGCTCGAGATAAAAATGGTGAAGCGATCGGGGAGGTGATTTTGAAGGGACGGCCGGGAACGTCTATGCCCGCCTTTTCGCTGCAAGATGCAGAGGTGGTCGATCTTGCTGCATTTCTGCACGATCAGCGCGAATTACTCTCGTCTGATAAATCAAAATCCTCGCGTTCAACCTTTATTGGAAGGAGGGGCGCAGGGAGAGCCTTTTTCGATCGGCAGTGCGCCCGCTGTCATACCGCAGAGTCCGCGATGTCAGGAATCGCAAATCGATATTCGGACGGCAAGGAGCTCCAGAACCGTTGGTTGATTCCTCAAGACGCTTCGCTTTCGGCCACGATTACCAATTCTCGCGGAGAACGGGTCCAGGGCCGGGTGTTGAAAGTAGATGAGTTCCGAGTCTTTGTGCTGCTATCGGACGGAACTCGGCGGTCGTTCAACCGCCAAGACAGCACCGTGGACGTGAAGATCATCGATCCGATCTCCGCGCATCGCGTATTGCTGGGAGTGTATACGGATCAGGATATTCGTGACGTCACCGCATACTTATCCACTGTGAGGCCTGTTTCTCCCACGCGTAGCGAGCCAAATGGGGCCGTTGTAAAAGTGGGGTCCGACGAGCTAGCAGATCAATCACCCGTGAATATTCGCCATGAGTTGCCACCGGCAGCGATTCTCAACCCGAGAGTTGGGGAGTGGCCCACATATTCGGGGGATTACAGCGGACGTCGCTATAGTCGCCTTAGCGCGATCAATCAATCGAACGTTGCGTCGCTCACTCTTGCTTGGGCTACCCGGCTGACGGCTGGAAGGCGTGATGCTGGATCTCATCCACTCATTGTTGCCGGCGAGGGGCCAGGAGCGCGCTCAGATTCTGCTGCAACCCAGGTGCGGGGCGGGGTGCTTTCAGTCGACGGCATTCTTTACCTGTCCACTCCTGACAACGCGTGGGCAGTCGATGCGAGTACAGGCGATACCTTGTGGCACTTCCTCTGGAAGACTCGCGGCGCGCCGCGGTCAGGAAACCGGGGGCTGGGCATGTGGAAGCGAAACTTGTATCTCTCGACTCCGGACAACTTTCTGGTAGCAATCGATGCAGTCACCGGGCATGAGCGTTGGCATGTCGAGATTGCCGATATCAAGCAGGAGTATTTCTCGTCTTCGTCCGCTCCGATCGTGGTTGGAAACCACGTTTTGGTAGGAAGTGCCAACACGCAGAATTCCACAGGCTTCCTAAAGTCTTTTGATGCGGATACAGGCAAGCTCCAGTGGGTCCACTACAGTGTTCCCCTGAATAAGGGGGATCCGGGGGCGGAGACCTGGAAGGACTTGGAGGCGGCGCGGCGTGGTGGTGGGATGGTGTGGATCCCTGGCTCCTTCGATCCCGAGACCAATTTGTACATTTACGGAACCGGAAATCCGACGCCATCGTATTTTGCGAAGGAAAGGGGAGACAGAGCGGCTCTTTTCACCTGCGCGATTATCGCGGTGAACGTTGAGACAGGAAGGATGGTGTGGAATTACCAGGTGTCTCCCAACGATACCCACGATTGGGACGCCGGACTGACTCCGGTTCTCGCTGATATCAAAATTGACGACACTCTGCGAAAGGTGGCGCTCATAACCGCTCGCAATGGCTATTTCTTCGTGATTGATAGGGTTAGTGGCGAGCACCTCTTGACTAGCAAGTTCTCGCGTACGGCGAATTGGGCGCAATCGAGGTTGAATCGATTGGGTCAGCCAGTTCGAAATCCATTAAAGGATATTCATCTTGCTGGGGTCCTGGTTTCACCAGCAAACGAAGGTGCGGCAAACTGGATGCCGGGTAGCTATAGCCCGGATTATGGTCTCCTGTATGTGCCGACCGCTGAGTCATATTCGATGTATTACCAAATTGAACCGGACCGGACTGGAGTGAACTCGGAGTCTGGCAAACAAGAGATGCTCCTGGATGCGGATTCCAATCTGACGGCCATCGACCCAATTACGGGTCGAATTGCTTGGCAAGTTCAGTATCCTTCGCGCGGCTCGCTTGCCGGCGGAGTTTTGACCACAGCGGGGCGGCTACTTTTTTCCGGCGATACAGGCGGCAGTTTCGTTGCTCGAGATCCGGCATCGGGTACACCGATTTGGCAGACGCGGCTAGCCGCCGTCGTGTCCAATGCGCCGGAAACTTACTCGATAGATCAGCGCCAGTACATCTTGGTTGCGGCGGCGGATATGTTGTATGCATTTACACTTCCGGTTCCAATTTCCCATTAGGACTCTATTGCGCGCGGGAGATTTTTGCCGACAGGGAGCCTTTCGCTTCCACGGCCACGCCTTTTGGGACTGCGCGTACGGCGCGTGAGGCATTATTGGGGGGGGGGCGTTTTAGACGAATTCAGGACGCCCTTTATGCGCAATTGCTGCCCATGAAAGGAGGCCGATTGCTGCGCGACTTCGAGATCAAGAGCTGATGCTCAGGCAATCCAGGCAATTGCATTCATGGCTTCTAAGTTCAGATAAGAAAGGTAGGTACGAGAGCGCGGCGCGAGTTCCTGAGCAGCGCAGGCCAAACGGTCTTATATAGCGAGCCTTCCTAGCCGATCAGTTGGGCGTCGCAAGCTAGGCTCGAGGAATCCGTCGGTCACGATTGAGTCACCAGTGAGTCACCGGTGACAATCATGCGCGCTGGCCATCGCAGCGAATCATCGTAACTTATTGATTGTATTGGTCGGGGTGACAGGATTTGAACCTGCGACCTATACGTCCCGAAATCGGCCTGAAAATACATCACCGATCCGCAGTTGGCGCGTGGCTGTCGTTTTCCGACGAACCGTGCCCCTCGGCCGATATACGCGTTGCAAATAGTGACCTGCAAGTTGAGCGGTTCCGGCGGCGCCTCTCGTTGCGTTCAATAGGATGGAGGAGTGACCGCGCTGATGATTTCGCTGGGGCCCGATGACACATTGCGGAAGCGATGGGGTACTCGACTGTCGAAATAATAGCCGTCGCCAGTCTTCAATATCCGAGTCTCGGTTCCAACGGTGACTTCTACTTCTCCTTTTATGACTACGCCGGCCTCCTGCGACTCGTGCGAGAAAGCCTTACCGGTGTCGGAGCCCGGCGCATAGCTTTCATGGAGCATCAGGAGCTGACGGTTGGGAAAGCCCTCGCCAATCATCTTGTAAGAAATCCGGTCGAAATGACCGATCTCAACTTGCTCGTCCCTGGAGTAGAACGGTGAACGCTTTCCAGTGGAATCGAGGCCGATGAAAAATGCCGAAAGCGTGGTCCCGAGCGAGTCAACGATCGCCCTTAGCGTGTCGATAGAAGGGCTGATCTGATTTCGCTCGATCAATGAAATAGTCGAATGGGCAACCCCGGACCTGATCGCCAGTTCCCGCTGGCCAAGGTCGCGCCGGCGTCTCATCTCACGAAGCCGAAGTCCAACGCTCTTCACAATAACGCTCCTATTGCACTGACCTCGGTTTCGAGGCGGCGGCTGACCCTTTCAAGTGTTCAATATACTGAACACGCGGGGGCAGCACAATTGTCAGTGGTTGCGACGGTGCGATACGGTCACGGGGTTCCGCAATCGGTGGAACAGCGGCATATGACCGGCGGTCGCGATGCGGTGCGCGAGAAAACGCCAGTCGACATCGACACAGCAATGAGCTTGCGAGTACCGAAGCGCGAGCCGATTTTATTTGGGGAGGTATGAAATATGAGTCGCAAATTCGATCGCACATTCTCGATCGCGGCTCTGGCGGCCGTTCTAATGATGAGCCCGCCAGGGAAAGCCGGGGCTGCCGAAGGCACCGTGACGCCCGGCGATGCAGGGGCTCTCGACGAAATCATCGTCACGGCACAGCGCCGCTCGGAGCGCCTGCAGGACGTTCCCATCAGTGTCTCGGTGCTGACCCAGGCCGCCATGGATGCACAGGGTGTGCGCAACATCGACGATGTGGTGCGCTTGAGCCCCAGCATCTCCTTTTCGCGGGGCGCGACCAACAACAACTTCGAGGCTTCCGACATCTCGATTCGCGGCATCCAGTCCAACGCTGGTGCTGCCACCACCGGTTTGTACATCGATGACACACCCATTCAAAGCAGGCACTTGTCCTTCGGAACCTTCAATGCATACCCCGCGGTGTTTGACATTGACCGGGTGGAGGTTCTGCGCGGTCCACAGGGGACGCTGTTCGGCGCAGGCTCCGAAGGCGGCACGCTGCGATTCATCACACCGGAGCCGAGCCTGACGACATCAAGTGTGTATGGGCGGGCGGAAGGCTCGAGTACGAAGGGTGGCGATCCCAGCTATGAGCTCGGTCTGGCGGGCGGCACGGTCCTGATCGAAGATAAGCTCGCGCTTCGTGCCAGCGTGTCGGGGCGGCGTGAAGGTGGCTTCATCGATCGCTACGATTGGCGCAACAATTCCCTGGCGGAAGAGAACGCCAATTCGAACAAGACAGTCACGGCGCGTGCAGCATTGAAGTGGGCGGTGACGGACAACTTTCAAGTGGCGCCGTCCATTTACTATCAGAAGCGCACCGTTGATGACATATCGGCCTTTTGGCAGATCATTCCCAGTGAACCGCCCCCAAGTCCAGGGCCGCCCGCGGGCCTCTTCGGGCCCTTCTTTCGCTCGGGCAATGCCATCGCCACGCCCAACTCGGATCAGTTCACATTGGCTGCATTGAAGCTGGAGTGGAACCTGGGCTTTGCGCAGCTCATTTCCAACACCTCTTACTACAATCGGCGCCAGTCGGCGGTGTCCGACTACACCCAGTTCGATCGATCCATCTTTCTGGGCACTCCGTTCGCCGACACAGGAACCAATGTGGCGCCCACTCAGTGGGAAGACAATCAGAAGAACTGGACGCAGGAGGTCCGGCTGGTTTCGAGCGATCCTGCCGCCGCGCTCAACTGGACAGTTGGCGTGTTCTTCCAACATGCCAAAGAAAACACGGTCGAGAATGTCTACGATCCGTCGCTCCTCGCATTTTTCGGCGTCCCCAACAGTGACGGTTACATCTATCGGCAGGATCCATTTTCCTCGGTAGACAAGCAGACTGCGCTGTATGCGAACCTGGACTACAAGGTCACGGAGAAGTTGAAGGTGATCGCCGGGGTGCGGGCATCACGCGCCGAGTACCGTGGCGACGCGACGTACAGCGGCTTCGTGCTGTTCGGTCCGCCGGTGGTCAGTTCGGGCTCTCTCACTGAACATCCGGTTACCCCGCGCTTTGGACTCGAATACCGGATGAGTGCCGCGAACATGCTCTATCTCACCATCGCCAAGGGCTTCCGTATTGGCGGCACAAATCCCAAGGTAGCTACCAGCTGCGTCGGCGATCTGAACGCTTACGGCTTGAACGATGTGCCGGACACTTATGGTTCTGACAGTCTGTGGAGCTACGAAGTTGGCTCGAAGAACGAGTTTGCGGAACGGCGCGTGCTATTCAACGCGAGCGCCTATCTCATCAAGTGGAAGAACATCCAGCAGAACGTCGGCCTCACCAACTGCGGATTTCAGTTCACCTCGAACCTTGGTGAACTCCGCAGCACCGGGGTCGACTTTCAGCTTCAGGTGCGACCCGTTGATGGTGTGGATCTTGGAGCGGCGTTTGCCTACAGTGATGCCCGTTACACCAAGACGGCATTCGCCACGCCGGACGCGGCGGCGAACGCGCTGTTTCCCATTGTCTCTGACGGCGATCACAACTACACCTCGCCCTGGACGGCGACCGCGTTCTCGCAGGTCACTTTCCCGTTGCTCACGACGCAAGGCTATGTGCGCCTGGACTACCAATATGGCGCGGCACTCAACAAAGTGACGCCCGCGCAAAATCCTGCGAATGGCGGCAGTCCAACCAGCTTCTTCAACGTGCCCGCCAATGCATTTACCTCGCTCCGTTTCGGCGTGAAGTACAACCGCTTCGACGTGTCGCTGTTCGCGCAGAACCTGTTCAACACACAGCCGAAGCTTGGACAGGTGCGGGATGGAGTCGGTAATTCGGCCTTGTATCAGACCTACACGTTTCGGCCGCGTACCATCGGGCTGACGGCGAACTACCGCTACTGAAATGACGGCAAGCTGCCCGCCCTTGTAGATTGAATGGATCGACCGTGATCACCGCCTGCACGGGTGCAGGCGGTGATCACGTCTTCTCGAGCGGGTGGCGAGCCCAGTTTTACGAGGAAGGCCACGAAATTCCGCCATATAGGGGTAGCCCGCAAATGTCAGCCCGCCGCTTTCCCGCACACGACGCAATCCAATTCATCAAGCCTGCGAGTCGCGATGCTATCGCCGACACGACACCCGTCGAGACGACGGTAAAAGCAATTCTGTCCGAGGTGAAAGCGCACGGCGACGTTGCCGTGCGCAAGTACTCGCTCGAATATGACAAGGCGGAGGTTGTGTCCCTCGAAGTCAGCCTGGCCGATCGGGAGCGGGCGGTTGCCAATTTGGATCCCAAAACTCGCGCCGACACCGAATTTGCCATAGCCAGGGTTCGTGAATTCGCGCAGGCCCAACTCCGCACCATCCAGCCGCTCGAGGTGGAAACTCTGCCGGGGTTGCATCTCGGCCACCGCGTCATTGCGATCGAGCGGGTCGGGGCGTATGTGCCGGGCGGGCGATATCCGATTCTTTCGGCGCCGATCATGACGATCGTTCCCGCCAAAGTCGTGGGCTGCGACCAAGTGATTGCCTGCTTGCCCCCGGGCGCCCACCCGGCAATGATAGCGGGATGTCATCTGTCCGGAGCCGACCGGGTATTTCGTATTGGCGGTGCGCAGGCTGTCGCTGCGATGGCTTATGGCACCGAGTCGGTTCCGCCGGTCGATAAAATCGTCGGCCCCGGCAATGCTTACGTGAATGAAGCGAAGCGGCAGGTGTTTGGAGCCGTCGGTATCGACCAGCTTGCCGGCCCCAGCGAGATCTTCGTGGTCGCGGATCGCACCGCCAAACCCGACATGATCGCCACCGACTTGCTTGCGCAGGCGGAGCATGATGTCCGCACTCGCGTCGGCCTCATCACAACCGATCTTGCATTGGCCAATGCGACGCTCGCGGCGGTCGAACGGCAGCTTCCGTCTCTACCCACTGCAAACGTTGCCGGCGTTGCCTGGCGCGACTATGGCGAGATCGTTTTTTGCGAGAGCGAGGAGGCGATGATTGCTTACTCGGACTACATTGCCGCAGAGCATCTGCAAGTTCATACCGCAGACCCGCACGCCACCGCGGCCAAGCTCCGCAATTACGGCTCAATATTCATCGGCGAACTTGCGAGCGTCGTCTATTCGGACAAATGCTGCGGGACGAATCATACTCTGCCCACCCTGGGAGCGGGCCGGTACACGGGCGGATTGTGGGTTGGCTCGTACGTCAAGATCTGTACCCACCAGTGGTTGGAGCAATCCGCGGTCGAGGTCGTTGCTCCGCCGGCGATCCGCCAGAGCGCGATGGAGGGCATGGAAGGGCATCGGCGCGCTGCTGCGCTGCGTTTGCGGCACGCATGACCGGTGCGTTGCCAATCGGCAATAGGGTTCGCGGATGGCGGGGATGGCTGCAAAGCGGGATTCGATCATGAAGCGCTATCGGTGGTGCGTGGTGGCGATGATGGCAAGCATCGCCTTCGCATCCACGGTCTCGAACTCAGGACCGGCGAGCGGGCAGCGCGGGATCGACGATCTCCGTCTCAAAGCAGCGGCAAATGAGCCGGGTGCTTGGCTCACGAATGGCCGCGATTTCGCGCAGACTTATTTCTCGCCGCTGACTGACATCAATGCCGCCAATGTGGGCAAACTTGGCTTTGCGTGGCAGTACGCGATCGATTCTGAGGACGGGATGGAGGCGACCCCCATTGTCGTCGATGGGGTCATGTATGCGACAGGACCCAGGGGCGCCGTCTACGTCGTCGATGCGAAGACCGGGCGCGAAATCTGGAAATTCGTGCCCGACCTCGACCCGAATATCGCAAGGAAGGTGTGCTGCGGGCCGGTCAATCGCGGCGCAGCCGTCTGGAAGGGGATTGTGTATGTCGCCTCCCTCGATGGTTTCCTTTATGCGTTGGACGCTGCTGACGGACATGTGCTCTGGAGGGCGGATACGGTTGCGGATCACGAGCGCGGCTATACGGTGACAGGCGCCCCCCAGGTTGCCGGTGACGTGGTCGTCATCGGCAATGCCGGTGCGGAACTGGACGCGCGCGGCTACGTGACCGCCTTCGATCTCAAAACAGGCCGACAGAGGTGGCGCTTTTTCACCGTTCCGGGGGATCCCAGGAACGGGTTCGAGCATGCCGAACTCGCTGTGGCGGCCAAAACCTGGGATCCGCACAGCCGCTGGGACGTCGGTCTTGGCGGTACCGCGTGGGATTCCTTCGCCTACGATCCGAACCTCGACATCCTCTATGTGGGCACTGGCAATGGCGCTCCGCATGCGCGGCAAATTCGAAGTCCTGCCGGCGGCGACAATCTTTACCTCGCCTCGATCCTGGCGATCAAGCCGAGAACCGGACGGATGCTTTGGTATTATCAAACCACACCGGCCGACAATTGGGACTACACGGCCACACAGAAGATGATCATGGCCGATCTCGACATCGGCGGTCGCAAGCGCCAGGTGATCATGCAAGCTCCCAAGAACGGGTTTTTCTACGTCCTCGATCGCCGGACGGGAGAACTGTTGTCGGCCAAGCCCTATGCGACGGTGACTTGGGCCAGCCATGTCGATATGAAAACCGGTAAGCCGGTCGAGACTGGACAGGGAGACTATTCGAAGGAGCCCAAAATGGTGTTCCCGGGCGCGGGCGGCGGCCACAACTGGCAGCCCATGTCCTACAGTCCGAAAACCGGCCTCGTCTACATTCCGGTCATGGAGTCCGCCGCAATCTTCACGATGCCCACGGAGCCGTTCCAGTACGAGCGTGGCGGTGACAATGAAGCCTCGGTGTATCTCTACCCGGTCCCCGGCAGCTGGGGCTTTGACAGGGGCTGGGCAAAGGAATTGCTGCCGCCCATCGAGAAGCTCGCCAAGGGCCAGCCTGACTACACCGTTCGCGGATGGCTGCGCGCATGGGACCCGGTCAAGGCGAAGGTGGTGTGGGAGGTCAACACGTCTGGTCCGTGGCAAGGCCAGATCTTCTCGACTTGGAATGGTGGTGGGGTGATGTCCACCGCCAGCGATCTTCTTTTTCAGGGGCGCGGGACTGGGCAGCTCGAGATTCTCGATGCGCGGACGGGGCAGCAGGTCGCGAGCATCGACGTCGGCAGCAGCATGATGGCGGCGCCGATGACTTACCTGATCGATGGCGAGCAATTCGTGGCGATCATGGCGGGCATCGGCGGTGCGCGCGGCAAAACCTACCCGCCGGAGTCTGCCGCCTATCTCTATGGCAACAAGGGACGCATAGTCGCGTTCAAGCTCGGCGGTGGCGTGGTGCCGCGTCCACCAGCGGTCGTACGCGAACCGCAGGATCTTCCGCCGACGAAGGCGCGGATTGGAACGGCCGATCAGGTCTCCCGCGGCGGGCTGCTGTTCCAGCGTAATTGCTCCCTGTGCCACACCAATAATGGGGCAAGCGGCAGCATTCCTGATCTGAGGAAGATGACGGCGAAGACGCACGAGGAATTCTTCGACATCGTTCTCAAGGGGATCCGTGCGAACAAGGGCATGGGTAGCTTCGGCGACATCCTGTCGCGCCGTGAGGCCGAAGACATCGATGCGTATCTAAGAGACCTGGCATGGACCGATTATGAGCGGCGTCATCCCCAGGCACCCGTACATTGATGGTGTTGCGAGCCATCTGCGCGTGAAAGCGTCGGTCGCACCAGAGAGATAGCTTGAGAAACTTGCTTTTTTGTTTGCTCACCCTTGCAGGGCTGCCGGTCGGGTCGTCACCTTACGTCAACCCTTCTCGTCTGACCGGCAGACGTCCGCGGCTGCAGCTTGCGGCAGCCACCTTGTTGGTGCCGGTCATCGCGGGCGGCAACGCTCCGACCGAGGCCCAACCACCGGCGATAGCGAGCGCAGCCGTCAAGGGAGATCCGGCCGTCGGTCAAGCCCTGTTCGAGCAGCGCTGCTCGGTCTGCCATGGCATGAACGGCGGCGGAGGGCGCGGCCCCAACCTGCGCCAGGCCGAGCTGCAGCACGCCTCCAATGCCGCCGAGATTGCCGCGGTCATCCAGAACGGGATCGCTCCGGACATGCCGGACGGCTGGTACTTCTCTAACGTCGACCTGGCCAACCTATCGGAGTATGTATTCAGCCTGGGGCAGATACCGCAGGCGCCGTTGACCGGCGATGCGGCCCGTGGGCAGGTGGTATTCGAGCAGAGTGGGTGTCTGGGCTGTCACTTGTTGGGTGGGCGCGGCCACGGCTACGGCCCCGACCTGACCAACATTGGCGCCGTCCGTGGGTCCGAGAGCCTGCGCCATACATTGATCGATCCCAAGTCATCGCTTTCCCCGGAATTCCTGCTCGTCGAGGTGGTGACCGCCGCGGGACAAACGATTCAAGGCATCCGGCGCAACGAAGACACGATGACGATCCAGGTCCAAGATCCAACCGGCGCGCACCACAGCCTGGTGAAGTCTCGGCTGCGCTCGCTCAAGCGGTTGCGTGGCACAACGCCGATGCCATCGTTCGGCGAGAGGTTGTCCGAAAAGCAGCTTGATGACTTGGTGTCCTATCTTGCAATGCAAAGGCTGCGCCGATGAAAGGGTTGGTTTCTCTTTTGGTTGCTGTCATTGGCGCGACAGCGTCCGCGCAGCAGGTTCCCTACGCGCGCATCGTCAAAGCCGCACAGGATGAGCCGCAGAACTGGCTGACGTACTCCGGCAGCTATGCGGGTCATCGTTATTCGCGGCTTACGCAGGTCGACCGGCGCAACGTAGGCACCTTGAAGATGGTGTGGGCGATGCAGCTGCCCAGTACGCGGACGGAGACGTCACCGATCGTCGTAGATGGGATCATGTATCTCACCGGGCCGAATTTTGTTTTTGCCGTGGACGGACGGACTGGACGCAAGGTGTGGAGCTGGCGCCGCCCGCTGCCGAACAACTTCAAGATCAACGGCTTCGGTCCGGTGAACCGGGGCGCGGCCGTGCTCGACGACACACTCTACGTAGGCGCACTCGACGGCGCGCTCGTCGCGCTCGATCTCAAGAGCGGCGGCGAGCGCTGGGTCACCCCTGTGGCTGACTGGCGCAAGGGCTATGCGATTACCGTTGCACCGCTGGCGGCGGCCGGCAAGGTGATCATCGGAGTGAGCGGTGGAGAGGCTGGCGTCCGTGGTCTGCTCGATGCGTACGATGCGAAGACCGGCAAGCGCGCCTGGCGATTCCAGACCATCCCTGCCGCCGGCGAGAAGGGCGTGGAAACGTGGGCGGGCGAGAGCTGGAAGACCGGCGGCGGTCCCACCTGGGTGACGGGCTCCTTCGATCCTGAGACCCATGTGCTTTATTGGGGAACGGGCAATCCCAGCCCGGACTGGAACGGTGACAAGCGAATCGGCGACAACCTCTACACTTGCTCGATGCTTGCCTTGGACATCGCCACAGGCAAGCTGCGCTGGTATTTTCAATTCACGCCGCACGACGTTCACGACTGGGATTCCAATCATGTGCCGCTGCTGTTCGACGCCAAGATTGGAGGCGTCGAGCGCAAGCTGGTCGCGGTCGCGAACCGAAACGCATTCTATTACTTGCTCGACCGGACGAACGGCGCATTCATCTCCGCCACGCAGTTTGCGCAGCAGACCTGGAACGGCGGCTTCGATGCCAAGGGCCGGCCGGTCGTGCTGCCGAACAGCGCGCCCACCGTGGAGGGTAATGTTGTATCGCCCAATTACAACGGAGGTACGGTCTGGCTCTCGCCCTCATTCAGCCCTCGGACCCGTATGGTGTACGTCTCTGCGCGAGACAGTAGCGCGCGTTATTTCAAGCGTGACACTCCATTCGAGGAAGGCAGCTTCTTTCCGGGCGGAGGTGCGGACCTGCTGCCGTTCGAAGAGCACAAGAGCGCCATTCGCGCGCTTGACGCCGAAACCGGCGCGTTAAAATGGGAATACACACTGCTCACGCCGCCTTGGGCGGGAGTACTGTCCACCGCCAGCGACTTGGTGTTCTCGGGCTCGGATGAGGGCGTGTTCTACGCGCTTGATGCAACCAATGGCGCGTTGCTCTGGAACGTGCAGCTCGGCGGCGAGATCAGGGCCAATCCGATGACCTATGCCATCGATGGCCGACAATATCTGGCCATCGCGGCGAACCGGGTGATGTACGTATTCGGGCTGCCGGATTCGGACGAACAATCTCAAGTTGACGAGCCAGGCGAATGAAGGGCCTGACCTCGACTCTACGATCAGCGGGCGAGCAGTCACTATTCGGAAAAGGGGTCTTCATGCGTCATCTCTTCTCTTTCTTGCTGATTTCCGCTGCGATTTCCACTTCGGCGGCCGCCGAGCTTCCGCAGGCCGACCAAACCCAGATCATGACCCTCGTTGACAAGGACGCGCCCAATCTTGAGAGCGCTGCGCTCCAGATCTGGAAGTTCGCTGAGCTCGGATATCTGGAGACGCGCAGCTCGGGCCTGCTGCAGGCGCAGTTGAAGCAGGCGGGTTTCACGGTCACCGCTGGCGTTGCCGGGATGCCTACCGGCTTCATTGGAAGCTTCAAGAGCGGTAAAGGGCCTGTGATCGGCATCATTGCCGAATTCGACGCGTTGCCGGGCCTGTCTCAAAAAGCCTCCTCACCCGTCAAGGTGGCGGAGCCTGGCATGACAGCGGGGCATGGCTGCGGCCACAACGTCTTCGGCGCTGCCTCTGTAGCAGCTGCGATCGCGGTCAAGCGGTGGATGGTTGCGAACAAGGTCGAGGGTGAGATTCGCCTGTACGGCACGCCCGCCGAAGAGGGCGGTTCGGCGAAGGCTTATTTCGTGCGCGATGGATTTTTCAAGGATGTCGATATTGCGCTCCACTGGCATCCGGACGACAGGAATTCGGCCGCCCAGGCCCCCAGCATGGCGAACATCAGTGGCAAATTCCGTTTTTACGGCCGCTCGGCCCATGCTGCGTCCGAGCCATGGAAAGGCCGGTCTGCGCTCGACGGTGTCGAAGCGCTCGACGCCATGGTCAACCTCATGCGTGAGCACATCCTGCCGAGCACGCGCATTCACTATGTGATTACCGCCGGTGGCAAGGCGCCCAACGTCGTGCCCGATTTTGCCGAAGTCTATCTGTATGTGCGTGATGAGAACCCAGACGTTGTGCGGTCGGTGATGGCGCGGGTGCAGGAGGCCGCCAAGGGCGCGGCCATGGGTACGGAAACGCGGGTGGAATGGGAACAGACCGGCGGCGTCTACAGCATGCTGCTCAATGCAACTCTCATGAAGGTGATGGACGAGAATCTGCACAAGGTCGGCGGCGTGCACTACACGTCCGAAGAACGGAAGTTCGCAGTGGAACTCTCCAAGACGCTCGAGCCGGGCGCGCCTTCGGTCGATACCGCACAAACTGTCGACGATGCAAAGATCGAAGCCGGCGCCCTTGGCTCGACTGACGTTTCCGATGTCTCCTGGGTCACACCTACTGTTGGCCTCCGCACGGCCGTCTTCATTCCAGGATCGGCCGGACACAGCTGGCAGAATGTCGCGGCGGCAGGCTCGTCGATCGCCGCAAAGGCTGGGGTGAATGCGGCGAAGACACTGGCGCTCACCGCAGCCGAACTGTTTCGCAGTCCGGAGGAGGTAGCCGCGGCCAAGGCTGAGTTCGAATCCAAACGTGGCAAGGATTTCGTCTACAAGGCGATGATCGGAGATCGCAAGCCGCCGCTCGACTATCGAAAGACTACATAAGTAGCAGCTTCGCCCCCACGACGTCGCCGTCCAGGCGATCAACGCCAACAGCCCTCATGAGGCTTCCGTGAAAGCAACTTCTCTGTCCATCGCATTGGCCTTATCCATCGGCTCCATCGCATTCGCCGCGCCACCGGCCGACGTGCTCATTCCCGGCGAGAATCTTTATACCGAGAGCATCACATCGACGGCAGACGGCACCCTCATCATCGGTGCCAGGGGCAAAGGGCTTGGCACCGGCGCCATTTTCCGCGCCCGGCCCGGCGCCACCATCGCCGAAGCTTGGATCGCGCCGGGAACGGCCGGGATCTCGAACATTCTCGGTGTGTTCGCCGACGACAAGGCGCGCACGCTCTGGGCTTGTTCGTTCACCGCCGCTGCGCCGGAGAGCTCGACCCCACCCCGGTCCACGCTGTATGCGTTCGATCTTGCAACCGGAGCGCCCCGGGGCCAATGGCCGCTCCCCAACGCGGGAGCGAAATGCAACGACATCGCCGTCGGAGCCGATGGGACGGCGTACGTCTCTGATACGGGAAACATGGAGATCGTGAGCCTCGCGCCCGGTGCGAAGGCGCTCAGCATTTGGGCGGGAGATGGTGCGTTCGGCCCGAGGGGCGGCATCCTGGATGGCATCGCGATCGTGCAAGGCAAGGTGATCGTCAACACGCTGCAGACCGGCAAGCTCTACAGCGTTCCGATTGAGGCGGACGGAAAGTCGGGCGCGGTTACGGAGGTGAAGCTTGACCGGTCCCTCAAGTATCCCGACGGGCAGCGCAGCTACGGCGAGGACGGCATCCTGCTCGTCGATGGCGACGAAGGCGGCCGGCTCATGCGCGTGACGCTGAGTGGCGAGAAGCTCAATACCGGCAAAGTCACCACTCTCAATGCCGGTTACTCGGGCGGCCCAACCGGTGTCACCGTCGTGGGCAATACGGCCTATGTCGTCGAAGCGCAGTTCGAAGCGATGAACAATCCGGACGTACCGTTGAAGCCGTTCAAGGCCACGGCGGTTGCGCTTCGGGGCGCGGTGGCCGCCCCCGTGCAACGTGCCGACGCGATTTTTGTTAACGCCAACGTCTACACTCCCGACGGCTGGCGCTCGGCGTTCGCGGTAAAGGGCGGAAAATTCATTGCATTGGGCAGCGATGCAGAGATGCGGCGGTTGGCCTCCAAGAACACTCGCGTAACGGATTTGGCCGGCCGCACGGTCCTTCCCGGCCTGTTCGACATGCATGTCCACCCGATGTCGGGCGGCAACGGCAAGGAGGGCGCTTGCAAGATCGCACAAGGCGTCGACGCAACGAAGTTGCTGCAGGTTGTCGCGGCGTGCACGCGTGCGGCCACGCCCGGTCAGTGGGTAACGGGCGGGCAATGGCAGGCGGCGTCGATGGGAGCTACGCCGATCACGGCGGCGACACTCGACACCGTGTCGATGAACAATCCGGTGTTGCTGTTCGACATAAGCGGTCACAGCATCTGGGTGAACTCCAAGGCGTTGACGATCGCCGGGATCGGCCGCGATACACCTAACCCTGAAGGCGGCATCATCGAGCGCGACGCCTCTGGCGCTGCCACGGGCATTCTGCGCGAGACCGCTCGTCAGCTGATGATGGTCCATCTTCCACCGCCTACTGCAACTGAGAATCTGATGGCGCTGAGGAACGGCCTCAAGCTGATGCTTTCCTACGGCATCACCGCGCTGACGGACGCGATGGTCCTACGCGGTGGGGTAGTCGCCTATGACGCCCTTGCCGATAGCGGCGAGCTGAAGCAGACCGTGCAGGCGTGCATCGCCTATAGCATCGTCGGCAAGACGGTGCCCGATTTCGATGCTCTCATCCGCCAGCGATCGCGTTTCAGTCGGCCGAAATTCCGGCCTGATTGTGTGAAGGTGTTCGCCGACGGTGTTCCGACCGAAAGCCACACGGCGGCGATGCTCGAGCCCTATGCGGACAGCCAGCCGAACGCGCCGGCACGGGGACTCCTTCTTTTTGATCCGGCGGTCGTCAATCCGTTGGTTGCCCAATGGGACCGCATGGGATTGACAGTGTTGTTCCATGCTGCAGGGGATGCGTCGGTGCGAGCTTCGATCGATGCCATCGAATTTGCGCGAACGAAAAATGGCATGAGAGGTCCCCGGCACCAAGTGGGGCATTCAACCTTTGTGTCGCGGGCAGATCTACTTCGTTTTCGGCCGTTGAATATCGCGATCGAATACTCGCCCTATCTGTGGGCACCCTCGCCGATCAATGATGACATCATCAAGGCCATCGGACCCGATCGCATCGAACGCGTGTGGCCGATCAAGGAAGGCTTCGATGCGGGCGCGCTGGTCGTTGCCGGTTCCGACTGGGCCGTCGTTCCCGCTCCCGATCCGTGGTATGCGATGGAAACTGCCATTACCCGTCGGGCACCGGGCGGAAGCGGCACCGCCTTTGGCCCCCAAGAAGCAATTTCACTCCAGCAGGCGCTCGACATGTTCACCATCAATGCGGCCAAGCGCATGGGGATGGAACGCCGTCTTGGTTCGATAGAAATGGGCAAGAACGCCGATTTCATCGTGCTGGACCGAAATCCCTTCGGCATTCCAGTGACGGACATCCACGAAGTGAAGGTCCGAACGACCTATATCGACGGCGCTGCTGTGTATGAACGTGTGAGCGAGTCTCACTGAGCCGACGCGGCCGGTGCCGGAGCCGTGGTCGCCAATCTCTCTCGTGGCCTTCGCCGTTGATTTTCTTGCTTCATCGCTTCAGCCGCCGTGAATGTCCAGCCCGACGCGTACGTGTTTTGGCAAAGCTGGATGCTGAGTCACCGCTGAGTCACCGGATCAAATCGACCGCTGTGCCAGCGACATCATGAAGGCATAACTTATTGATTTTATTGGTCGGGGTGACAGGATTTGAACCTGCGACCTATACGTCCCGAACGTAGCGCTCTACCAGGCTGAGCTACACCCCGAAATCGACGTGAATCAGTGCTTGCGGGCGACGGCAAACTCGGCCAATTCCCGCAGGCCGTCTTTGAACGCGCTCGAAGGCAGCGGTGCCAAAGCGCTAAGGGCCTGATCTACCTCGCTTTGCGCGAGGCGGGCAGTGTACGCAAGGCCCCCCAGGCTTGCAACGGCGCTGGTGATCTCAGCCAATCGCTCGACGCTGCCGTTCTGGATGGCGGATTTGATCATTTCCTGCTGCTGCGCATTGCCGTGTTGCAACGCGTAGATCAGGGGCAGGGTGGGCTTGCCCTCGGCCAGGTCGTCGCCCAAGTGCTTGCCCAGCCTCGCTTCGTCGGCCTGGTAATCCAGGGCATCGTCGACCAGCTGGAAGGCCGTGCCGATGTGTTTGCCATAACGCGCCAGGGCGGATTCGATCTCCGGCGGCGCATCGCTCAACACCGCGGCAATATGCGCACCCGCTTCGAACAGCCGCGCGGTCTTGCGGTAGATCACTTCCAGATAGCGGGCTTCCGTGGTCTCAGGGTCCCGCGCATTCATGAGTTGCAGCACCTCGCCCTCGGCGATCGCGTTGGTGGCATCCGCCATGATGTTCATGATCCGCATGCGGTCCACCGCCACCATCATCTGGAAGGCGCGCGAATACAGGAAATCCCCGACCAGCACGCTGGTGGCATTGCCGAACACTTCGTTCGCCGTCTCACGCCCGCGGCGCATGGACGATCCGTCCACCACGTCATCGTGCAGGAGCGTGGCGGTATGGATGAACTCGATGATGGCGGCCGCATCGATATGCTTGGTGCCGCGGTGCCCACAGGCGCGGGCGGCCACCAGCACCAACAGGGGGCGCAGGCGCTTACCTCCCGAATGGATGATATAAGTGGCCACCTGGTCGACCAGGGCTACGGGGCTGTGCAGGCGGCGTTGTATGACCTTGTCGACCTCGCTGAAATCGGAGGCGACGAGGCCGCGAATTTTTTCTAAGTTCATGAACGGCTCATGTCGATACGACATGTTACCGAAGAAACCGCCTTCCCGATGCCGCGGATGTCATTTTCCCGTCAGGATGGGTGCCCAAGGGGTGAGGGCCCGTACGGGCCGAAAACCCGCCAGAATTGACCAAATCACCGGTCCGAAGTACACTTCGCGGCTATTTTTCGGGTCGACCGGCCCGGTTGCTGGAGTTCCTAGTATGTATGCCGTAATCGCCACCGGCGGTAAGCAATACCGCGTCCAAGAGGGCGGGATTGTCCGCGTGGAAAAGCTCGACGCCGAAGCCGGCGCCGCTGTTGAATTCAAGCAGGTGCTGCTCGTGGGCGCCGGTGCGGACCTGAAGCTGGGCACCCCGTTCCTGGCCAGCGCTGTCGTCAAGGGCACCGTGGAAAAGCACGGCCGCAACGATAAGGTGCGCATCGTGAAATTCCGCCGCCGCAAGCACTACAAGCGCGAAGGCACGCATCGCCAGCCTTACACCGACGTCAAGATCACCTCCATCGTCGCCTGATCTCAAGGAGACTCAATCCATGGCACATAAAAAAGCAGGCGGCAGTACCCGTAACGGCCGCGACTCCCATTCCAAGCGCCTCGGCGTGAAGAAGTTCGGCGGTGAGCACGTGCTCGCCGGCAACATCATCATCCGCCAGCGCGGCACGCAGTACCGCCCCGGCGCCAATGTCGGCATCGGCACCGACCACACCTTGTTCGCCACCGCCGAAGGCAAGGTGGAATTCAAGGTCAAGGGCGCGGAAAAGCGCACCTATGTGAGCGTCGTCTCCAACTGAGCATGACGTGCGCGGGCTCTTGGAAGTCCGCTGCTTGATTCGAGGGGACGGGCCAACACCCGTCCCTTTTTTTATGCGCGCCGGTTGCGGCGCGCGGTTCGCGAAGGGGCTGCGATGAAATTCATCGACGAAGCGATGCTGAAGATCCAGGCCGGCAACGGTGGTCGCGGCTGCGTGAGTTTCCGGCGCGAGAAGTTCGTGCCCTTTGGCGGCCCGGACGGCGGCGATGGCGGTGATGGCGGCAGCGTCTACATGAAGGCCGTGGAAGGCCTGAACACGCTCGCCGATTTCCGCGTGCAGCGCACCTACAAGGCGAAGAACGGTGAGGCCGGCAGCGGCAATGACCGCGCGGGCCACGGCGGCGCCGACATCTTCATTCCCGTGCCCATCGGCACGGTCATCACCGACATCGACACCGGTGAGCAGCTCGGCGACCTGACCGTCGATGGGCAGCAATTGCTGGTGGGCAAGGGAGGCAAGGGGGGGTGGGGCAATGCCAAGTTCAAGTCCAGCACCAACCGCGCGCCGCGCAAGGCGGGCATGGGGCTTCCCGGTGAAGGGCGCACGCTGTCGCTGGAATTGAAGCTGATTGCGGACGTGGGCCTGTTGGGCCTGCCCAATGCCGGCAAATCCACGCTGATCCGCGCCGTCTCGGCGGCCCGGCCCAAGGTGGCGGACTATCCCTTCACCACGCTGTTCCCCAACCTGGGCGTGGTGTCCGTGGGCATGGGCAAGAGCTTCGTCATGGCCGACATCCCCGGGGTGATCGAGGGCGCGGCCGAAGGCGCGGGCCTGGGCATCCGGTTCTTGAAGCACCTGCAGCGCACCCGTGTACTGCTGCACCTGGTCGACATCTGCCCGCCGGACCCGGATGCCGACCCGGTCAAGGATGCCCGCACCATCGTCGCCGAATTAAAGAAGTTCGCGAAGGACCTGGCGGCCAAGGAGCGCTGGCTGCTGATCAACAAGATCGACCTGCTGGAGCCGAAGGAGGCCCAAAAGCGCGCCAAGGATATCGTCCGGCGTTTGCGCTGGAAGGGGCCGGTGTACCTGATCTCGGGCGCCACGGGCGAGGGCACGCAGGAACTCAAGCAGGAGATCATGCGCTACCTGGATGAACATCCGCGCGCGGGCGAAAAGGGCGGGGACAAAAACGAAAGCGCCGGGGATTAACCCGGCGCTTTCTTGAGAATCGGCTGCGGCCCGAACGGCCGCAGACACTTACTTGGCGAGCGCGGCGACCTGCTTGGTCAGGCGGCTCTTGTGCCGGGCAGCCTTGTTGCGGTGAATGATGCCCTTGTTGACCATGCTGTCGATGATCGGGGTGGCATCGTTCAGGGCCGCGGCGGCTTCCGCGTGCTTGCCGGTTTTGACGGCCTGGGTGGCTTTGCGGATGGCGCTGCGCAGGCGCGAGGTGGCCGCATCGTTGCGGGCACGGTGAACCACCGCTTGGCGTGCGGCTTTTTCTGCAGATTTGGTATTGGCCAAGGGAAGGCTCCTTGAAAATCAGCCGCATATTTTGGGTGGCCAAGCCCTGCCTGTCAATGACATACGCAAAATAGGCTGGCGAAGCCTTGGTATAGTGTCGGATACCCATGAATGGAACATCCGCCAACCTCACGGCCGCCGTGGGACCGCCCCGGAACCCGTCCCGCAATGCGGGATGGCGACGCTGCGCGAGCGCGTATTTTGTTACCTTGTCCGCGGCCGGGATGCGGCCGTCTCGGCGTTCCTAAGAAGTCCATGGAACTGGTTCGCGGTATCCACAACCTGTCCGCCGCATCCCAGGGTTGCGTGCTGACCATCGGCAATTACGATGGCGTGCACCGCGGGCACCGCGCCATGATCGATGTGGTCAGGATGCGTGCCGCCGCGCTGGGGTGTCCCGCGGCCGTGCTCGCGTTCGAACCCAGCTCGAAGGAATTCCTCGATCCGGATGCCGCGCCGCCGCGCCTGACGCGTTGGCGCGAGAAGTTCGTGCATTTGAATCGCGCCGGCGTCGACCGTTTCATCACGCTGCGGTTCGATGAGCGCATGCGCGAGATGTCCCCGGACGCGTTCGTCAAGGAATTGCTGGTCGAGGGCCTGGGCGTGCGGCACCTGGTGGTGGGTCCGGATTTCCGCTACGGATGTCGCGCCGCCGGCACCGTGCACACGCTGCGCGAGGCAGGCAGGCAGTACGGATTCGAGGTCGAGCAGATCGGCGCGATTTCCCACGAGGGGCGGCGCATCAGCAGCACCGGCGTGCGCGAGGAATTGGCGCGCGGGGATTATCCCGTCGCGGCGCAGTTGCTGGGCTGGAACTACGGCATGATGGGCCGCGTCACGCATGGCAAGAAGCTGGGTCGCGACCTGGGCTTCCCCACGGCGAACCTGCCGTTGAAGCGGCGCAAGTCCCCCGTGTGGGGTGTGCTCGCGGTGCGCGTGCACGGCATCGAGAAACGTCCGCTGCCGGCGGTGGCGAGCCTGGGCACGCGGCCCACGGTGAACGGCGTGGAGCCGCTGCTCGAAGTGCATGTATTCGATTTCTCCGGCGACCTGTACGGCAAGCCGCTGGAAGTGGAGTTCGTGCAAAAATTGCGCGACGAAGAGAAGTTTGCCTCGCTGGATGCGCTGGTCGCGCAGATGAACCTGGACGCGGCGCAGGCGCGCGCGGCGTTGGCGTGCTGATAGAGGATGTGAGTTGAAGGTGACCCGTGGCTGATTACAAGAACACGATCAATTTGCCGGTGACGGATTTTCCGATGAAGGCGGACCTCGCCAATCGCGAACCGGCGATGATTGCCGCTTGGGAAAAAGAAGGGCTGTACGCCAAGATCCGCGCCGCCGCCAAGGGCCGTCCCGGCTTCTTCCTGCCCGATGGCCCGCCGTATGCCAATGGCACCATCCACCTCGGCCACGCCGTCAACAAGATCTTGAAGGACGTCATCGTCAAGTCGCGCACGCTGGATGGCTACGACGCGCCCTACATACCCGGCTGGGATTGCCATGGCCTGCCCATCGAGATGCAGGTGGAAAAGACGCACGGCCGCGTCGGCCAGAAGCTCGATGCCAAGGCCTTCCGCGCCGCCTGCCGCGACTATGCGCTGAAGCAGGTCGACGGGCAGAGGGCGGACTTCAAGCGCCTCGGCGTGCTGGGTGATTGGGAAAATCCCTACATGACCATGGCCTCGCGCTACGAGGCTGAACAGCTGCGCGCCTTTGCCGGCATCATCAAGAACGGGCACTTGTACAAGGGCTACAAGCCCGTGCACTGGTGCTTGAACTGCCGCTCCGCGCTGGCCGAAGCCGAAGTCGAGTACGAGGACAAGACCTCCCCCAGCATCTACGTGCGCTTCACGGTGGCGGATGGTGCGGATTTCGCCAAACGCATGGGCGTGCCCAATGGCGGCGCGCAGCCCTCGGTCGCCATCTGGACCACCACGCCCTGGACGCTGCCCGCAAATCGCGCGGTGGCGCTGCATCCGGAGTTCGATTACACGCTCATCGATTTCGACCTGGGCGGCGTGCCGGAGCGGCTGCTGCTCGCCACGGAATTGGTGGAGAAGGTCGCGGCCGTGCTGGGTGTGGGCACGTTCAAGCGCCTGGCGTCCATCAAGGGCTCCGAGCTCGACAAGCTCATGCTCACGCATCCCTTCTACGACCGGCAGGTGCCGGTGGTGCTGGGCGAGCACGTCACGCTGGATGCCGGCACCGGCGCCGTGCACACCGCGCCGGGCCATGGCCTGGACGACTACGTCGTGGGACGCAAATACGGTTTGGAAGTGGACAACCCCGTAGGGGGCGATGGGCGCTTCCTGCCCGGCACGCCGCTGTTCGCGGGCGAGCAGGTGTTCGAGGCGAATGCGCATGTGATCGAGGTGTTGAAGGAACGCGCCAAGCTGCTGAAGGCTGAGCCGTACCAGCATTCCTACCCGCATTGCTGGCGCCACAAGACGCCGGTCATCTTCCGCGCAACGCCGCAATGGTTCATCAGCATGGAACAGGCCAACTTACGCAAGGGCGCGCTCGAGGCCATCGCGCACGTGGACTGGATGCCGGACTGGGGCGAGCAGCGCATCAGCAACATGATCGCCAACCGGCCCGATTGGTGCATCTCGCGCCAGCGCACCTGGGGCGTGCCGATCCCGCTGTTCGTGCACAAGGTCACGGGCGAGCTGCACCCGAAGACGCAGGAAGTCATCGAGGCGGTGGCCAAGCGCGTGCAGAAGGACGGCATCGATGCCTGGTTCGATGCGGATCCGAGCGAGTTGATCGGCGCTGACGCGGCCGATTACGACAAGGTCATGGACGTGATGGACGTGTGGATGGACTCCGGCGTCATGCATCACTGCCTGTCGCAGATCCGCCCCGAGGCCACGGTGCCGGCGGATCTGTACCTGGAAGGGTCCGACCAGCATCGCGGCTGGTTCCATTCCTCGCTCCTGACATCCATCGCGCTGCATGGCCGCGCGCCGTACCATGCCGTGCTCACGCACGGGTTCACGGTGGACGAGAAGGGCCGCAAGATGTCCAAGTCCCTGGGCAATGTGATCCTGCCGCAGGCCGTGATGAAGAACCTCGGCGCGGACGTGCTGCGGCTGTGGGTTTCCGCCACGGACTATTCCAAGGAGATCACGGTCTCGGATGAGATCTTGAAGCGCATCGCGGATTCCTACCGGCGCATCCGCAACACGCTGCGCTTCCTGCTCGGCAACCTGCATGGGTTCGATCCGGCGCGGCATCCGGTGCCGTGGGATGAGATGGTGGCGCTGGACCGCTGGGCCGTGTCGCGCGCCTTCGCCGTGCAGAATGAAGTGGTCACCGCGTACCGCAACTACGAGCTGCACGACATCTACCAGAAGATCCACAATTTCTGCGTGGTGGACCTGAGCGGCATCTATCTCGACATCATCAAGGACCGCCTGTACACCACGGGCAGGGACAGCCGGCCGCGGCATTCCGCGCAGACCGCCATGTTCCACATCCTGCATGCCATGGTGCGCTGGATTGCGCCGGTGTTGAGTTTCACGGCGGAGGAAACCTGGAAGTACGCGCCCGGCACGGCGAATTCCTCCGTGTTCCTCAATCAATGGCATCAGTTCCCCGCCGGTGCGGAACGGCCCGGCGAGATCGACTGGGATGCGGTCATCGCGCTCAAGCAGCAGGTGGCCGGTGAGCTGGAGCGGGTGCGCGCCGCCGGCACCATCGGTGCGCCATTGGAAGCCGAGGTGACGGTGCGCGTGAGCGAGGAGCAGGCGCAGAAGTTCGCGCCGTTGGGCGATGAGCTGCGCTTCATCCTGATCACGAGCCAGGCCAAGCTTGCGCCGCATGCGCCGGGCGCCGCTGCCGATGAGCCGGTCAAGGTGGAAGTGACCGCCGCCAGCGCGCCCAAGTGCATCCGCTGCTGGCATCTGCGCAGCGACGTGGGCAGTGACCCGAAGCATCCCGACATTTGCGCAAGGTGCGTGACCAACGTGGACGGACCCGGCGAGGAGCGCCTTTTCGCATGAACATTCTCCATAACCGCGGCGGGGCCTGGCGTTGGCTTGGCATATCGCTGGTGGTGATTGCGTTGGACCAATGGACCAAGCAATTCATCATGCAGCACTTCACCGAGTTCGAGTTCGTCACGGTGCTGCCGGTGCTGCAGATCACGCGCCTGCACAATCTGGGCGCCGCGTTTAGTTTCCTGGCGGATGAATCCGGCTGGCAGCGTACGTTTTTCATCGCGCTGGCCTCGGCGGTGAGCCTCGGCATCCTCGTGTGGCTGCTGCAGTTGCCGCGGCGCGGCAATGGCATGCTCTCTCCCGGCCTTGCCTTGGTGCTCGGCGGCGCTTTGGGCAACCTCATCGACCGGGTGAGGTTAGGATATGTCGTGGACTTCATTCATGCGCATTGGGAGGGGGCGTACTTTCCCGCCTTCAACGTTGCCGATTCGGCCATCACCGTCGGCGCGGTCTTCCTGTTGTTGGATGCGTTGATGGATGCGGGGCGGAAGCCCGCGGAGCCCAAGCTGCCGGAGTCCAAGGCCGCGGAGCCGAAGACCTGATGGAAATCCTGCTCGCCAATCCACGGGGATTCTGTGCGGGCGTGGATCGCGCCATCGACATCGTCGAGCGCGCCATCGAATTGTTCGGCGCGCCCATCTACGTGCGCCATGAAGTCGTGCACAACAAATTCGTGGTCGACCGGCTGCGGCGCATCGGCGCGGTGTTCGTCGACGAACTCTCCGATGTGCCCGATGGCGCCACCGTGATCTTCAGCGCGCATGGCGTGTCGCGTGCGGTGCAAGAGGAGGCCAAGCGCCGCACGCTCACCGTGTTCGATGCCACCTGCCCGTTGGTGACCAAGGTGCACATGGAGGTGGCGCGCTATGCGCGCGAGGCGCGTGAAGTGTTCCTCATCGGCCACCATGGGCATCCGGAGGTGGAAGGCACCATGGGGCAGTTCGATACCTCGCAGGGCGGGAAGATCCATTTGATCGAAACCGTGGAGGACGTGGCGCGCGTGCCGGTGAACAATCCGGAGAACGTAGCCTTCGTCACCCAGACCACGTTGTCGGTGGACGACACGGCCGTGGTGGTGGCGGCGTTGCGGGCGCGCTTTCCGGCGCTGCAGGCGCCGCGCCGCGAGGATATCTGCTACGCCACGCAGAACCGGCAGGACGCCGTGAAGCAGTTGCTCGAACGCTGCGACGTGCTGATCGTGGTGGGGTCCGAGACCAGCTCCAATTCCAACCGGCTGCGCGAGATCGCCGAGAAATCCGGTAAACCGGGCTATCTGATCGACGGGGCGGAGTACCTGGAGCGCCGCTGGTTTGACGGGGTCCAGGTGGTCGGCGTGACCGCCGGTGCTTCGGCGCCGGAAGTCCTGGTCAAAGGCGTGATCGACAAGCTCCAGGCCTGGGGGGGTAAACTGGCCCAGGAACTGGAAGGGGCGACCGAACATGTGGTCTTTTCCCTCCCCAAACCCTTGCGCGGTGTCGCAAAACAGCGCGGCAGCCTTTCGTCCCTGAATTGAGCGCGCTAGAATGCGCCGCTTGGTCAAAAGCCCCTGATTGCCGACTTAGCTCAGCTGGTAGAGCAACGCATTCGTAATGCGTGGGTCCGCGGTTCGATTCCGCGAGTCGGCACCAACTCCTCGTTGAGACAAGCCCGGTAGATTCCGTTGGCGTTCGAGAACAACAGCGTGCAGTGTAGGCTAACGCTGCAGGTCTTCGGCCCGACGCAATTACCTTTGCGCCTGAACTCGTCAGCGTGGCCGCTTCGACATCCTGTCCTGCACCGCGAGCAGCAGGTCGTGGCGCGACACCTCGCCGATCAGGATCGCCTGCCACTGGCCTGAGGTCACGGGCAGCACCCGCGCATTGGCGCGCAGGAATGCATCCAGAGCCGCGCCCAGCGGCATGTCGGATCGCAGGCTCGAGGTGACCGGTGATGTGACTGCTTCGATATCGGTGCTGGGCGCAAACTGCCCGGTCTTGATGCCCTCGAGCAGGGTGTGGGGGCTCACCGATGCCACCAGTTCCTTGTCATCGTTGATCACGTAAACCGCCTGCACGGGTTTTTTCGGCAGTCCATTGAGCACCTGCTCGACCGTGGCGCCACGCCGAACGACGGCGGTGCAGGGCTTGACCAACTCGGAGACGGTGAACAATCGCCAGTCATCGTCGGCCCCGGACGGGTCTGCGGGATCAGGCATCAAGGCATCGTGATAAATGGATTCGCCGCGGCGGTAGACCTTGGCGGTGTAATGCGAGGTGACGCAGGCCAGCATCAAGGGTAATACCACCTGATAGTTGAGCGTCATTTCGAACATCATGAGGATGGAGGTCAGCGGGGCGTGCGTGGTGGCGGCGAGAAAGCCGCCCATTCCGACGATGCCGTAGGCGCTGCTGAGCGGAACCGTCGCGGGGAACATGAAATGCAGCCCTTCTCCGAACAGCGCGCCCACCGCGGCGCCGACGAACAGCGTGGGTGTGAACACGCCGCCCACGGCGCCGGAGCCCACGGTGGCTGCCGTACTGAGCACCTTGGCCGCGAGGATCAGCAGCAACAGTTGCCCGGCGAGTTTGCCGTTCAGGATGTCACTGACGACGCTATAGCCGTTGCCCCAAACTTGTGGCGCGACGACCGAAATTCCGCCCACCATCAGTCCGCCGAGCGCCATCAGCACGTAGATTGGGGCGTTGATCCTCGCGAACTGTTGCTTGCTCCAGGCGAGAAAGGCAAGGAACGGTGGAGCAAGATGCCCGAGCACGACGCCGAGGATGGCGTACAGAACCAATTCCCAGTTGGATACCAGGTTGAAGGCCGGTACCTGGTACACCGGCCCATATCCCAGGATGTTGTGCAGGGTCGCATTGGCGGTGACGGACGCCACCAGGAGGGGTCCGAAGCTCTCCATCGCGATGGACCCCATGACGATCTCGGCCACGAACAGCGCCCCCGCAATCGGCGCGTTATAGGCGGCAGCAATACCGGCGGCGGCGCCGCACGCCACCATCAGCCGCAACCGAGGAACGGGCGCGCGCACGAAGCCGCCGAGCTTCGAGCCGATCAACGCCGCCAATTGCACCATCGGGCCTTCGCGGCCGATCGATCCGCCGGAGGCAATGGTCAGGAGCGATGACAAGCTCCGTACAAAGGTGGCGCGGGCGCCGATCACGCCGCTGCCGACGACGATGGCTTCCATGTAATCCATCGCCGGCTTGGCGCGCAGGGCCCGCATGCCAAAGTGCAAGGTCAGGCCGGCGGCCACGCCGCCTGCAACCGGAATGACGATGCGCAGCCACCACGGAAGGCTGGCCGCAATGTGCACCAGGCTCCCTGAATATCCCGTGATCAGCAGTTCGAAGAGCCGGATTCCCTCGCGGAACACCACGCTCGCAATGGCGCCCGCGAAACCGATGGCGGCAGCCCAAACGACGATGCCGGTGAGTTCTTCGTGTCGGGTCAGGACGAGCCGCAGCCGGGTGAACAATGCCAGCGGCGCGCGCACCAGGGTTGAATTGGCGTTCATGCGTGGCTGGGGCGCAGGCGGGGCGGGTGGCCTCGATTGGCCGCTGTGGTGCGAATATCAGCCGCCGTCGTAGGAAGAGGAGTCTTGATCGTCGGAGTGCTGCTGTTGCCCGGGATCCTGCTCGGTGATGCCATGGTCCTGCAAGTATTGCAGACAACCTGCCGTAAACGCCGCGGAATTATTGATATTGCGCCCGTCCATCTCGTAACAGCGGGCTGGATCATCGACCGATTGATACTCCGCCCATTCATACCCTGCGTCGTAGTCATCATCCGCCAGCGCGGCGGGGGCGTGCAGGGTGGTCATACCGGCGATCGCCAGCGCCGATACGAACCTGCGCTTGAGAAATCTTCGAAGGGCGTGCACGTCATTCATTGGATGGCGATTGTCGGCGAAAATTCATTTTTTTCCAGCGCGGCGCTCTCCGGCGCCATTCGCATTGCTGTTCTGCAGCAGGAGCAAGCGGAGGCGGGAGGTTCACTGTAAAATCCAACGCCTCAAAACCATCAAGCGAGATTCAGCGACCATGGCACTTCCCAAGGCTCCCACCCGCACCTGGACCTACTACGACGGCGCCTGGCACGAAGGCAACATCCCGCTGTTCGGTCCGCGCACGCATTCGGCCTGGCTGGGTTCCTCGGTGTTCGACGGCGCCCGTGCCTTCGAGGGAGTGACTCCGGACATCGAAAGGCACTCGGCTCGCATCAACAATTCCGCCCTCACCATGGGCTTGAAGCCGGTGACCAGCGTCGAGACCTGGGTGCGGCTCATCAAGGAGGGCGTGAAGAAATTCGGCGACAAGCCAGAACTCTACATCCGCCCCATGTATTGGGCGGAAGGCGGCGGTCCGACCTCCGTGGATCCGGACCCGGAGTCGACGCAGTGGTGCCTGACCATGTATGACGCGCCCATGCCTGCGCCCAACGGCTTCTCGATCACGCTTTCGCCATTTCGCCGCCCGACGGTGGATTGCATGCCGGTGAACGCGAAGGCGGGCTGCCTGTATCCGAACAACGCACGAGCGCTGGTCGAGGCAGGCAAGCGCGGCTTCGACAATTGCCTGCTGCGTGACATGCTGGGTAACGTGGCGGAGTTGGCGACGGCGAACATCTTCATGGGCAAGGATGGCATCGTGTATACCCCCGTCGCCAACGGCACATTCCTCGCGGGCATCACGCGCGCCCGGGTGATGGAATTGCTGCGCGGCGCCGGGGTGCAGGTCGTCGAGAAATCCCTGACCTATGCCGATTTCGAAACCGCGGATGAGCTATGGGGTGTCGGCAACTACGGCAAGGTGTCGCCCATCACGCGCATCGATGCGCGCACGCTCCCCATCGGACCCCTGTCCCGGAAGGCGCGCGAGCTGTACTGGGCCTTCGCCCACGGCGGGTAGGCGTCTACGTGATCCTGTTCTTCAGCGATACGATGCCGATGGCCTTGAGAACATAGGTCTCGTAAACGGGTGTCAGCGATCCGGTCTTGACCTTTCGCAGGAAGTATTTCTCGAAGGCGATCTTGGCCAGGTGTACCCATTTGCCTTTCCTGGACCAGGTGACGTTGCGCGGCGGAATCTGCGGCAGGGCTACGAACGCCGCACCGGTGTCGCCGAAGTCAGCGAGGCAAATGGCATTCCAGGTGGCTTCCGCGTCCGCCGGTCTGCCCGCGATATCGGCGGCGATGTTGGCGGCCGTGGCGGATACCATGGATTCGATCATGTATCCCGTCTTCGGGGCACCCGTGGGTACCGGCGTCGCTTCCACGGGCGGAATCGCCACGCAGACACCCACCGAAAAGATATTGCGATACTTCGGATTGCGCTGGTTCTTGTCGATCAACACGAAGCCGCGGGGGTTGCACAACCCAGGCACGGCGGCGACCGCATCGACGCCCTTGAACGCGGGAATCACGGCGGCGTAGTTGAAGGGGAGCTTGTGTTCCTTCTTCAGGGCGCCACTTTCGTCGAGCTCCTGCACGGTCATCTCGTTGGCGCTGACGTTGGTCATCTTGGCGTTGCACACCCACTTGATGTGACGCTCGCGCAATTCGGATTCCATCAGGCCCTTGCTGTCTCCGACGCCGCCCAGGCCCATATGCCCAATGTAGGGCTCGCTCGTGACATAGGTCATGGGCACGCGGTCGCGCAGCTTTCGGCGGCGCAGGTCGGCATCGATGACCATCGCCGTTTCGTAGGCAGGCCCGAAGCAACTGGCGCCCGGCGCCGCGCCGACGATGATTGGGCCGGGGTTCTTGAGGAATTCCTGGTATTTTGCCCAAGCCTGCAACGAGTGATCCTGGCTGCAGACGGATTGCGTGAACCCCGCCGGCCCCAGGCCGGGGACTTCTTCGAAGGCGAGGCGCGGGCCGGTGGCGATGACCAGGTAGTCGTAGCTCAATTCCTTGCCATCGTCCAGGGTGAGCTTGGAGTTCTCGGCATCTATCCGGGTTACCTTGTTGATGAGCCACCGGACTCCCTTTTTTTCCAGAGAGGGCTGCAGCGTCACCCGGGTTTCCTTCTCAGTCCGCCAGCCCACGGCGATCCACGGATTGGAGGGCGTGAACTCGAAATAGGGGCGCTCGCCGATCAGGGTTACCTGATGATCCTTGGGCAGGTGCTTGCGCAGGTCGAAGGCCGCGGGAATGCCTCCCAGCCCGGCGCCGATGACGATGACGTGTGCCATGTGTATCCTTTGTTAGAGGTGGAATGGGGCGGATGGCAAATGGATGGCCGATTTATCAGGAAAACGCGTGACCAACGGGAACACCAAGCTTTTTCAGGACTATGGCGAGCGGGCAAAAGCCGGTAAAAGAAGACTGAAACAGATTCGCTCCAACGAATGCGGTGAGCCACAGCCAGCCGGGATTGACGAAATGCGCCAGCAACAGGCTGGCAAGGATCACGGTTCCGGCGAATCGCATCACCCAGCGATCGATACTCATGAATCTACTCCTGTGCCGAACGGAAATTTCCGTTGAAATTGGCACCATTATATCAGATAATTCTAAATTAGCAAGTGTCGAAATAATTGCTCCTGTCACGAGGAAGATGTCATGTCGGCTGACCCGCGGATTCGAACTCCATCGGTGCGTCTACAACCTGAATTGGCCGCCGTCCGAGGTCATGTCGCCGAGGCCGCGGGATTCCTCAAGGCGCTCGCCAATGACCAGCGCTTATTGGTGCTGTGCTCGCTGCTGGGAGGCAGGTTGTCGGTTGGCGAGATCAACGAACGCGTTCAGTTGAGTCAATCCGCTCTGTCGCAGCACTTGAGTGTCCTTCGTGAAGCTGGCTTGGTCACCACCGACCGCGAAGCGCAGACCATCTATTACACACTGACGCCCGGGCCGGCAGTGCAGGTCATGGAAATACTGTACTCGGCATTCTGCGAACCGGGCCGTCCGAGTCGCGGCTCGGCAAAGTCCAAGTGCCCGCCCAGAAGCCGCGCCTGATCAAGGCAAATTGCGCCAAGAGCCCGCATTCAGAACCTTCGCGAAGCCCCGCGCCATGAGCTTGCGGCGTGCCATCCCGCTGCGCGTACCCGATGCGCAGCAGACGATGACCCACTGATCGGTATTGAAGTTCTTCGCCGCCTGGTCGATCTCGCTTAGAGGGATGTTACGGCTTCCTGTGGCATGAGCCGCGGCGAATTCGGACGGCGACCTGACGTCGATGATCACAGCTCCTTCCGCGAGCAGCGCGGGAATGCGGCGCTTGGCGGCAAGACCGGTGAAGATCTTCCAGCCGAGGAGTAAGGCGGCGAGCAAGAGCAGCGCGTATTGAACCCAGGAGCCCGGTGCCATGATCAGCCATGTGCCGGCGGGAGCGCACGGTCAGCGAACCGCATCAAGTCCCCGCTTCCTTCACGCTCGCCTCGAGATGCCGTTCACCCTTGAGAGAGTTGGCGACCAGACATACCTTTTCGGCGCGTTCGAGGAGTTCCTTCGCCTTCGATTGGTCCGACCCCTGCTTTACGGTGAGCGTCGCTCGAGTGAGATACCGGGTGAATTGCGGGCTGCCCGACACCCGCTCTAGCGTGCCTTCGACACGCGCCTCCAGTGCCTCCCACTCGAATCGCGCGGCGCGGGAAACACCGCGAAAGGTCAGAATGAAGCAATCTGCAATCGCTGCGATCAGCAATGTTTCCGGCGACCAGACGCCTCCGGGACCATCGAATTCAGGTGGTGGGGCGGACGAGATGTCAACGACGTCTGCCGATGTGACGGTGACGGAACCAGCCGCCGACCCGCGGGCGGCAGCGTGATAGATGTGCGGATAAGCCTGCATCAGGTATTCCCTCGTGTGAATGGCGTTACGGGGTATCGCTTCGCCCTTTTGGTTGAAGTTGCGGACGTCTTACAGAACATGCGGTACAGGAATTGCGCGAGAGCCTTGGCTTCCGGCGCCAGCAGCCGGTAGAGGATCGACCGTCCGATGCGCCGGTGCGCGATGATGCCCTCGGATTCCAATACGGCGGCCTGCTGGGACAATGCCGGCGCCGGCAACCGGGCGTGCGCCGCCAAGTCGCTGGCGGAACATTCTCCCTCCATCAACGCGCAGACGATCCGCAACCGGCCGGGATGGGCGACAGTTTTCAGGAATGCCGCCGCCCGTTCGGCGGAATCGTCCCGAGCGTCGAGCAGGTGCATCATAAGATCAGGAGATGTTCGTGATGTCGGCGGGCTTGTCCGCCGCGTGTTTGTCGGCATCGAGTTCGAACCACATCGCGTTCAGGATCGCGAACGCACATGCCAGTCCAAGGCCCAATATCCAGCTGAAATACCACATGCTCGTTCCTCAATAGGTGGTGTCGCGGTTGGCATCGATATAGGCGCTGGTGACGGGTCCGCGCATCACCCGGTATACCCAACTCGTGTAGGCAAGGACCAATGGCAGGAAGATGATCACCGCAATCAGCATGATCTGCAGCGTTCTCTGGCTGCTGGACGCGTCCCATACCGTGAGGCTGCTCGACGGGTGCGAGGAGGAGGGCATCAGGAAGGGGAACAGGCTCACGCCTACTGTCGCGATGACGGCAACCACACCCAGACTGCTGACCGCAAATGCCAATAGACGTCGTCCGGAGTTTGCCAGGAGGGCAACCAGCGCTGGCGCAAGCAACCCCAGCACGGGCGCAGCGATGGTGGCCGGCCAGCGGTCGTAGTTGGCAAACCACGCGCCGCCCAGTGCAATTGCCGCCTTGTGCAAGGGATCGGGGGAGCCATCCGGGAGGCCGCCCTGCATGATGACGAATCCGTAACCGCTCTTCCAGAGCCAGATTCCCGCCAACGAGAAGGTCAGGATCCACGCCAATGCGGTGACACGGGAAGCCCTGCGCGCGCGTTCGGCGATCACGCCGTCGGTCTTCAACGCAAGGTACACCGCGCCATGCGTGAGGAGCATCGCAATGCTGACGATGCCGCAAAGCAGGGAAAAGGGGTTCAACAAGTCGAGAAGACCAAATGAATAGGTGGCTCGCAGCTCAGGATCGAAGCTGAATGGAACGCCTCGAAGGAGATTGCCCATGGCAACACCGAACACGAGCGAGGGGACGGTGCCGCCGACGAACAATGCCCGATCCCAATTGGCCCGCCAACCGGGGTTGGGCATTTTGCTGCGGAATTTGAAACCGACCGGCCGGAGAATGAGTGCGGCGAGCACCAGCATCATCGCCAGATAGAAGCCGGAAAAACTCGCAGCATAGAGCGCAGGCCACGCTGCAAAGATTGCTCCCCCGCCGAGGATCAGCCACACCTGGTTGCCTTCCCACACGGGTCCGATGGTGTTGATGACAACGCGCCGCTCCGTGTCGGTGCGGCCGATGAACGGCAACAACATGCCCGCGCCCAGGTCAAAGCCGTCCATGATGGCAAAACCCGCCAGCAGTGTGCCGAGCAGCAGCCACCAGATCACCTTCAATGTCGCGAACTCGAGCATGGCGTCCCTAAGCTTGCAGTGGCGTTGGAGCCGCGGGTCGATGCAAAACACCGCCAGGGTCCGGGCCTGCGCCGGAGCTTCCGGGGCCGATCTTTACGTACTTCTTCAACAAGTACACATCGATGATCGCAAGCACGGTGTAGAACAGAACGAAACCCGTCAGACTGGCGGCGACGCTCGATAGGGGAATGGGGGATACCGCGAGGAAAGTGGGCAGGACTCCTTCGATGGCCCATGGCTGGCGCCCATGTTCAGCCACGAACCAGCCCAACTCCGCCGCGATCCATGGCAGCGGCAGCGCCCATAGCGCCGCCTGCAAGTACTTGCGACTCTGCTCGAGCCTGCGTCGTGCCGCGAGATAGAACCCGAACGAAAATAGCCCGATGAAGGTGAAACCCAGGCCCACCATGACACGGAATGACCAGAAGATAGGCGCTACGGTTGGTACGGTATCCCAGGCAGCCTGGTCGATCTGCGAAGGCGTGGCCATGGACGGGTCCTTCACGTACTTGCGCAGCAGCAGCGCATAGCCCAGATCCTGCGCATGCTCCTTGAGTGTCTGGCGTGCCACTGCGTCTTCCGGGTTCCTACGCAAGGTGCGAAGCGCCGATTCAGCGGGGATGCCGTTGATGATGCGCCGCCGGGCGTGTTCCACCAGTTCGAAAATGCCGGGAACTTTCGTGTCGGTTGATCTGGTGGCTATGAGCCCCAACATCCAAGGCACCTGCACCTGCGCATGATTCACGCGCTGCTTTGAATCGGGAATGCCGAACACGGTGAATGCGGCCGGCGCCGGCTCCGTGTGCCACATGCTCTCCATCACGGCAAGCTTCATTTTCTGGTGCTCGGTGAGCGTGTACCCGCTCTCATCGCCGAGCACCACTACGGAAAGACTGGCGGCCAGTCCAAAGCTGATGGCCACCGTCGCCGATCGCTTGGCGAACTCCGTGTGACGCCCTTTGAGGAGGTACCACGCGCTGATCGCCAGCACGAACACTGCGCCCGTCACATAGCCGGCGCTCACCGTGTGCACGAACTTGGACTGGGCCACCGGGTTGAAGATCACCTCGCTGATGGAATCGAGTTCCATACGCATGGTGGCGGCGTTGAAATGTGCGCCGGTCGGATTCTGCATCCATGCATTGGCGATCAGAATCCAAAGTGCCGACAGGTTGCTGCCGACCGCTACAAGCCAGGTGACGATCAGGTGTTGGCCGCGGCTCAGCCGATCCCAGCCGAAGAAGAACAATCCAATGAAGGTGCCTTCGAGAAAGAATGCCATCAAACCTTCGATGGCCAGCGGCACGCCGAAGATGTCTCCCACGTAGTGCGAGTAATACGCCCAGTTGGTCCCGAACTGGAACTCCATGGTAATTCCCGTCGCCACCCCCATCGCAAAATTGATGCCAAACAGGATGCCCCAGAACCTGGTCATCTCGCGCCAGATGGGGCGGCCGGTCATGACATACACGCTTTCCATGATCGCCACGATCAGGGACAGGCCGAGCGTCAAGGGTACGAACAGAAAGTGGTACATCGCGGTGGCCGCAAACTGCAGCCTGGACAGATCGATGAGTGTCAGCGCGGTCATGGGCGGGATCCCGCGGGAACCGTGTTGAGGATCGCATCTGCAGTTGCTTCAGGGCCCGATGGGCGGCGGTGGGCAGGACCGAAGAACAGGAGGTAAAGACCCAGAAGCAGCAGCCCCTTGACGAGCATTGCCTGCAGAATGTCGGTTCGTAATGCGTTTGACGGTGAGACTTCCGGCATGTCCGATCCTTCGGGTTCGATGCGGCATCATCGCACGAATTCGCAATGAATCACATTAATAATTGCAAAATTGCGAAACTATGCAATAAAATCCTCTAGCGCTAAGCGAAATGCCCTCGGTAGAAGTGCCGAGTGCCGTGCGTGTCAACCTGTACTAAGTTGGCCCCGGGTCGGCTGGACGGGAGGGGTTATGGAGATCATGAAGTTGCTGTTCACGAGCGATGCGGGCTTGGCAAGCCTCGCGGTCATAGCGTTCATGATCGTGATGGGGATATATTTGTATTTCCATTTCAGAAAGCTGACCCGGCAGGATCCCGGCAAGCAGGGCTGGGACTAACACCCTCCCTGGGGGGCGATCACACCGGTTTGGCGATAGCCGGATCGTCCAACGTTTGGGAGTTGATGAATGAATATCGCGCCGTCCGCACCCGTGCAGGCCCGTCCGGAGCCTGAGGTCTTCGAGCGTCTCCTGCCGTTTGACGGCGCACACATCCTCGAACTCGGATGCGGGACCGCGGAGCTTACGAGATTGATCGCCACCGGGGGGGCGAACCGCTCCATCCTCGCTCTCGAGGTCGACACCGAGCAACTCGCCAAGAACGAGAAGATCACGGATTTGCCCAACGTACGCTTCGCCTTCGGCGGTGCGCAGGACATCCCTGCGGCCAGCGATTCGATCGACGTGGTGCTCATGTTCAAATCGCTCCACCACGTGCCGGCGGAAAGCATGCCGCAGGCCCTGCGTGAAATCCGGCGGGTGCTCAAGCCCGGCGGTCTTGCCTACATTTCAGAGCCTCGCTACGCGGGGTCCTTCAATGACATCGTGCGACTGTTCCATGACGAAAAGCGGGTGCGCGAGTTAGCGTTTGCGGCCGTTCGCGAGGCCGTCGCGGATGGAACGCTGGAACTCGTCGAGCAGGTGTTCTTCGATCATCCGGTGCGGTTTCGAGACTACGAGGAGTTCCACAGCCGGGTCATCGGCGTGACGCACTCGCATTTTCACCTCACCGAGGAGATCCTCGCCGAGGTTCGCCATCGATTTACCGCGCATGTCACCGCCGAGGGCGCGATGTTCCTGCAGCCGATGCGGGTGGACCTGCTGCGAAAGCCCCGGGCCGTCTAGCCGGCGGCCGATGCGTCAGGCGATGTCCGCCTGCGGGTAATGGCGGCGCGCGCCTTCCGCGCTCACCACGCCATCGCGCACATCGCGCCTCACGGCCTGCACGTCGCGCTGCGCCGGATCGCCATAGCCGCCACCGCCACCGCACCATACATGAATGCGCGTGCCCGCCGGCGCCTTCAGGTCGGTGATCTTGCGCAGTTCCCGCACTTCACCGGAGGGGAATTCGATGCGGAAGCGGTTGGGCTTGCCCGACAAGCCTCCGCGCTGCGCATAACCCGGCGTGCGCGTGCGCTCGACCACCGAAATCAAGGTGATGTCCTGCAAAACCTTGTATCGGAATTCCCAGCCATGGCCGCCGCGATGACGCCCGGGGCCGGCGGAGTCCGGAGTGAACTCCCATTTCTCGAACAGCACGGGTGACTTCGCCTCCTGGATTTCCGCCCCCGTCAGCGTCGATTGCGCCAGCGCCGACACCATCAGCGTGTGGCCATCGCCCAGATGGTGCCCACCCTGGCCGACCGGCATGGGCGATGCGATGGCGAATATCTCGCCATCCGCGTTCAGGCCGTACACCAGCACGCCGCACAGGTCCGCGGCGCTGCCTGCCGGCGACAACGTGGGGGAGGCGGCGCCGAGGGCCTCGTATATACCCTCCATGGCGGACATGATGGGCCAGCCGTACAGGAAGCAGGGGGCCGGTTCGCGCGGGTGAAACATGGATCCGGGCCTGGTAATGATGCTCAGCGGCCGAAAATGGCCTTCGTTGGGGATTTCGTGAGCGTTGCCCGTGCCCCCAGCCAGCATGGCGAGCGCCACCCGCGCGCCGCTCACCGTGGTGGGCAGCGGGCAATTGATGGGCCCGCGTTGTGCGTCCGGGCACTGGCTGAAATCCACCGTGACGTTGGAGCCCGCGATTTCGACCGCGATGTCGAAGCGGATCGGATCATCGTCGATGCCGTTGTCGTCCATGTGGCAGGTGGCCGTATAGCGCCCATCGGGAATGGTCTCCAGGAACCGGCGCACGATGGCCTCGCCATGCGCGATCATGCGTTCCACGCAGTGGGCGAAGTCCTGGGCGCCGACGCGCTCCACGATGCGCAACAACTCCCGCGCGCCCACGTGGCAGCTGGCGATCTGCGCGTTCAAGTCGCCGTTGATCAGCGACGGCGCGCGGCTGTTGGCGAGGATCAGGCGGTGCAGGTCCTCGTTCCATTCGCCCTTGCTCACGAGCTTCACGCCCGGGATCACCAGGCCCTCCTGGAACACATCCGTGGTATTGGTGCAGTAGATGCTCTGCGCGGCGATGTCGGTCCAATGCGCCTTGTTGCCCGCGTAGCCCAAAAGCGAGCCATCCGGCTGGAAGATGGGCATGATGACGGCACAGTCCTGCGCGTGCGAGCCGGTACCGTAGGGCTTGTTGTAGACCAGCACATCACCGGGATTCAGCTTGGCCTCGCCACCCACGGCGGCAACAGCAGCCTCGATGCAGAAGCTCATCGTGCCCATGAACAGCGGGCTGGTGGGCGCTTGCGCCAGCAGGCGCAGATGTCGATCGTAGAGCACGGCCGCGAAATCCAAGCCTTCGTACACCGGCACCGAAAACGCCGTGCGCACGGTGGCGCGCGCCATCTGCCGCGCGGCGGAGTTCAACGCGCGGCGGATGATCTCCGTGGTGATCGGGTTGGCCTCCTCGGTGCCGTCGAAACGTGGGCGCTCGTCACCGCGATATATGTGCAGGTCCATCTCAAGCCTCCAGTGCCGGCGAGTGGCCGTCTTGGATCAGGTGCATGCAGCCGAACTTGTCCACGCAGGCGCGGAAATCCACGTCCACGTAGGTGGTGGCGGTGGGCTCGTAGATGATGGCGGGGCCTTGCACGGAGCGTCCCGGCTGGATTTCGGCACGCTGCCACGCGGCCGCCTGTACGAACGTGGTTTTCACGAAGGAGTACGTGCGCGTGTGTGCCCGTTGCGAAGCGCCACCCGCCGCCGGCACTTGCGTCGCGCGCGCGAGGGTGCGGCGCGGCAACCTTCTGCGCTGCGCGCAGCGCACCGCAATGATTTCCACGGGATTGTCGAGCAGCACGCCGAAGTCGCGTTGGTAGGCGGCACAGAATTGCGCGCGCAACGCCTGTGAATCGTCGACGAGCTTGCTGCCTCTCACCTTCACCGGAATCGTGAGGCTGTGCTCCTGGCCGACGAAGCGCATTCCCAACGAGAACTCGTTTTCCGCCTCCGCCGCACCGCCCGGTTCTCCGCGGGCGTGCAGCTCGGCCATGATCTCGGCGATGCGGGCATTCACGCTGTCCAGCGTTTCCGGCTTGAGCGGCATGCATCCGGTGCGGCTGGCGCTGCGGACGAGATCTGCGCCGAGCAGGCCCCAGGCGGAGAAGTTTCCGGCATGCGGGGGCACGACGACGTGCGGCATCTGCAGCTCGCGTGCGATCTGCGTGGCCAGCATGGGGCCGGCGCCGCCGAACGACAGCAGCTTCAAGGTGCGCGGATCCAGGCCTTGTTCGATGGTGATCTCGCGCACGGCATTGGCCATGTTGGCGGCGGCGATCTGCACGATGCCCACGGCCGCGTCGGTGGCGTTGAGTCCCAGCGGCCTTGCCACCGAGGCCAGCGCTGCATCCGCGAGCGCGGCGTCCAGTACGAGGCCCGCGGCAAGCTGGCCGCTGCCCAGGATGCCCAAATGAAATACGGCGTCGGTCACGGTGGGCTCAGTTCCGCCACGGCCATAACTGGCAGGGCCCGGTTGCGCGCCCGCGCTGCGGGGTCCTACCTGCAGCAGGCCACCCGCATCCACATAGGCGACGGATCCGCCGCCTGCGCCGATCGAGCGCACGTCCACCCACGAGGCCTGGATGGGCATGCCGCCCACCGAGCCTTCGTACAGCACTTGCGGGCGCCCATCGACGATCAGGCACGTGTCGAAGCTGGTGCCACCCACATCGGCGGTTACCAGGTCGCCGAGGTTGGCCGTGCGCGCCAGTTCGGCGGCGCCTTCCGCGCCGGCCACGGGGCCCGAATTCACGGTCTCGAAGGTGCGGTCGCGGGCTTCCTCGAAGGTCATCGAGCCGCCACCGGAACGGGTGATGAGGCAGCGCCCCTTGAACCCCAGTTCGCCCAGGCCCGACTGCACCAGGTCCAGGTAATTCGCCATGCGCGCATGCACGAAGGCATCGATGCAGGTGGTGCTGGTGCGCTCGTACTCACGATAGTCGCGCGAGAGTCGATGCGACAGCGACACCACGCCTTCATAACCGGCGGCCCGCAGCTCCTCGAGCACCGCCAGCTCATGCACGGGATTGCGATAGGCGTTCATCAAGCAGACCGCGATGGCCGTCACGCCATTGGCTTGGAAAGTGGCCAGCGCGGTGCGCACCGTCGAAGTTTGCAGCGGCTCCAATACCTCGCCGTCGGCGGAGATGCGCCCGCTCACCGGCAGGCGCAGGAATCGCGGCGCCAGGGGAGCGGGGGGCTGCCAGAACAAGTTGTAAGCCTCGGGACGCGAACCGCGGCGGATCTCCAGCGTGTCGCGGAAGCCATGCGTACACAACAGCCCGACGATGGCGCCGCGCCGTTCGAGCAGCGCGTTCAATCCCACGGTGGTACCGTGCAGGAACAGCTGGCAGTCGCGCAACTGTTGAGTGGTGGCGTGATCGCGGACCGCTCCGGTAGAACCCCTTTCCGGCGCCGCCGGGGTGGTGGGCACCTTGCCGAGCTGCAGCTCGCCGGTGGCATCGTCATAAATCACCAGATCGGTGAACGTGCCACCGATGTCGACGCCGATTCTCACGGACATGGAAGGAAACCTGCGCGGTGGCGGTATCAGTGAGCGGCCTTGACCGCCGCGGCGAAGAAGGCGCGGGTCTCGGCATCCTTGGCGTCGTCCCACGCATCGGCCCAGCTGGAGAGCTTGACGACGACCACGTGTTCGACCGGATCCACCATCACGAATTGGCCGTGAATTCCCTCGGCCGTGAACGGATGATGCTCGCCGGGGATGCACCACCACTGGTAGCCATAGCCCAGCGGATAGTCGGGAATCAGCTTGCCATACTGCACGTGCGGCGCGCGCGGCACCGTGGCTTCTTCCACCCAACTCTTCGGCACCACCTGGCGCTGGCCCGCCTTGCCGCCATTGGCGAAGAGCATGCCGAAGCGGCCGAAGTCGCGCAGCTGCGCCTGCATGCCACCCATGGCCATCTCGCGGCCCTTGGAACCGGACTGATCCAGGATCCAGCGTGCCGGCGCCTGCGCTCCCATTGGCTTCCACAGGCGTTCGGACATGTAGGCCGAGAGTGATTTGCCGGTGACCCGCGCCACCAACGCGCCCAGCACCTCGGTGTCGGCGCTGGCGTAGTAGAACTGCTGTCCCGGCGGCCGGATGGGCTTGAAGGAGCGCGCGAAGTCGTAGGCGCCACCGCTGCCATTGCCATAGATGGCCGCGATGCCCGCGATGTCGGACTGCGGATTGGTGTACTCCTCGATGAAGCTCGTGCCGGAGGACATCTGCAGCACATCGACGATGCGCGCCTTTTCATAAGCGGAGCCGGTGAGCTCCGGCAGGTACTTGATGATGGGATCCTGAATGCTGGCGATACGGCCGTCTTCGACGGCCAGGCCCACGAGCGTGGAGGTGACGGATTTGCCCGAAGAAAAGGACATGAACAAGTCCTGTCGATCGGCGCCGAGGTAATAGCCCTCGAACAGGACCTGGTCCTGCTTCAACACCAACAGGCCGGTGGTGTCGGTGCGCGTGACGAAGTCCGCCAACGTGTGCGTGCCGCCGCCGAATGAATAGCTGACGTTGAAGGGCTTGGTGGGTTCGCGCAGCGGGAACGCCTTGTCGGGAGGCGCCACGCGCCGGGTTGGCAGGATGGCTTCGATGTTGCGGAAGGTGGCGGCGCGCCCGTTGGCGAATGCCCAGTCTTGACGGCCGGGGACCTGGTCGCCGGCGTCGTAGGCGGGGGATGGCGCCAACGCTTCGCTCGGCAGGCGTGTTCCGGCCACAGAAGTCTGGATCAGGAGCAAGGCGGCGGCAATCAGCAATCCGGCGGGCAATGCGGCCGTGCGGGGTGATGGCATCACGAGGAAATTCTCCGGCGGTGTGTGGCAGTGGTCGTGGCGGTTCATTGCCGCCATCTTGCGCCTGAGTATAGCCGCCGGGCGCTGGTCTCGCGAGAGTCGTGATCCTTGCGTTACGCAACCCGTGCTTGCAGCATCGAAGGCGTGGGGGAGTCTTGGGCCACCACGTACTTGGCCATCATGTCATCGAGCTGGCCTGCCTGCTCCAGCAGCGAATGCGCGGCCGCCGAGGCCTGCTCCACCAATGCGGCATTCTGCTGCGTCACTTCATCCAGCGACATCACCGCCTTGTTGACCTGCTCGAGGCCAGTGGCCTGCTCGCGGCTGGTGGTCGACATCTCGGTGATGATGCTCGTGACCTTGGTGACGGAGGTGAGGATCTCGGTGAGTGCGTGTCCGGACTTGTCGACGAGCACGCGCCCTTCGCCCACCTTCTTGACGCTGTCCTCGATCAATTCCTTGATCTCCTTGGCGGCGGCCGCGCTGCGAGAGGCGAGGGCGCGCACCTCAGAGGCCACCACGGCAAAGCTGCGTCCTTGGTCGCCGGCGCGCGCGGCTTCCACGGCGGCGTTCAGCGCGAGCAGGTTGGTCTGGAAGGCGATCTCGTCGATGACGCCGGTGATGTTGGCGATGCGCTTGCTGGAGTCATCGATGCTGCGCATGGCGGTGATGGTCTCGCTCACCACCTGGCCGCCGCTTTCGGCCTGCTCGCGCGCGGTGCGCGCAAGTTGATCGGTCTGTTGGGCGTGCTCCGCGCCGAGCTGCGCGGCGGAGGCCATCTGCTCCATCGAGGAGGCAGCCTCTTCGAGCGCCGCGGCCTGCTGCTCCGTGCGCCGCGAGAGATCGAGGTTCCCCTTGGAAATCTCGTCCGCGCCGCCGCGTACCGCGGCCACCGCATCCTGAACCTTGGCGACCAGGCTGGTCATGTTCTCGAGCAGTGCGTTCAGGCCGTTGGCGACCGTGGCGAAGAAGCCGGTCATGCCGTCGGTGGCTACGCGCTGCGTGAGATCGCCACGCGTCGCGGCGGTGACGATATGGGCGATCTGCGCCTCGGTGCCCAGCTCCTGTGTGCGGTCGGCCCATTCCACCACGGTGCCGATGCGCAGCTTGGCGTCATCGAGAATAGGCGTGATGATGAGGTCCATTTTGCGGTTGCCCATTTCCAGCCGCGTGCGGTGAGTGCCGGCGAGGGACTGCAACATCGAGCGTTGGTGATTGGGGTTGGCGTGGAAGCGGTCGATGTTCGAGCCGATCACCGAGGAAGCATCGAATCCGGGAATCTTGCTGCGGATGTCGGTCTCGGCCGTCTTCAGCATGCTCATCAGGGATTGATTGGCGTAGATGACGTCGTGGCTGGCATCCGCCAGCATCACATTCGCCGCCGCCACATCCAATGCCTGGCGGATACGCGCGCCTTCGACCGCCAGCCGGCGGCTGTCGGCCAACTCGAATCCCACCTTGGTGCGCAAGGATTGCAGCGAGCGTTGCAACGCGGACAGCTCGTCCTCGCCGGTGGCATCGAAGATTCTCTCGAAATTGCCTTGCGCCAATTCGTCCACCTGTACCGCCGCGGCGCGCAGCGTGCGAGCGGCATTGACCATGATGGCCGCAAGACCTGCAAGTCCGACGAGGCCCAGGCCTGCAAGGCTCATCATCAATGCATGGTGGAAGGCTCCGCCAACGGCTGCGGGCAAGGCTGCCTGCAACACGAGCGCCACAGCGGCGATCGAGCCGAACAGGCCGGTCTTGTGCAACAGCGTCAGCGCCCGCCACAGGCGCGTGGCGCCGCGCAGCCCGCCGCGTTCCAGTTTGCCTTCACGGATCAGAAGGCCTGCGGCGCGCTTTTCGCGAAACTGCTTGTACAGTGCGCCCGCCGCCTCGACCTGCTCACGGGAGGGCTTGGAGCGTACCGACATGTACTCGGTCACCACGCCGTTGTGGCGCACGGGCGTGGCATTCGCCAGCACCCAGTAGAAGTCGCCGTTCTTGCGCCGGTTCTTCACCAGCGCCGTCCACGGCTTGCCGGCCTTCAGGGTGGTCCAGAGGTCGGCGAAGGCCTCCTCGGGCATGTCGGGATGGCGCACGATGTTGTGCGCCTTGCCCATGAGTTCGGTGACGCTGAAGCCGCTCGCGGCGACGAAGGCCTCATTGCAGAAGGTGATGCGGCCCTTCAAGTCGGTTTTCGACACCAGCATGGCGCCGTCGGGTAGCAGGTGCTCGTTCTGCGTAACGGGGAGATTTTCGCGCATACCCTGCATGACGGCATGGCGATGCGAAACTGAAGCATTGCGGGATCAGGGAATTCCCAAGGATTTGCGTTGCAGCAACCGCTTGCAACTTCTTCTCATCCTTCGCAACCGGAGATCATCTTTTCCCCGACAAAGCGGCACGGGCTGGTGGAGCGTCACGCCTGGTCCAGGCCCCGTCCGTGCGCTCAACCCGGCAGGGCGTTCGCACGGGCAATCCCCGCCAGCTCCGCCGCGCTGGGCTTGGCCTTGCGCTCGAAGGTCTTGCGGTCCAGCGTGTGCAGCCCGAAGTGAATGCGGTACCCGAACACCCATTCGTAGTTGTCCACCAGCGACCAGTGCAGGTAACCGAGCACCGGCACGCCCTCATCCATCGCCTTCTTCAATTCGGTGAGTGCGGCGGGGATGAGGTTGGCGCGGATGCGGTCATCGTCGGTGCCGACGCCGTGCTCGGTGACCATGATGGGGTTGCCGGTGACGGCATGCGCGTAGCGCGCAACGCCCGCGAGCGAGGGCGGGTAAACTTCCGAGCCCATGGTGTTGGTGACGGCGCCCGGCGGGGGCGGTAACTTGCCGGTGGCCGTCCACACGCTGCGTTCATAGTTCTGCACGCCAAGGAAGTCATCGCCCTTCGCCAGTCGCAGCCACGGGCCGTAGAAGTACTCGCGCATCTTGTCGCGCATGCTGTCCTTGCCCACCGCCTGGTCATCCAGCAGGGCGAGGCTCACGCCCACGGGAAGATTGCCGCGCACCGACTTGATGGCAGCGCGTCCCAGCGTGTGCCCGCGCATCAAATTGGCCTGCGTCGTATCCGGGTCGCGGATGTACAGGCCGTTGCCCGCCTCGAAGTGCTCGCTGCCACAGGCGCGCGCCGCCGCTTCCGCCATGGCCTTGTCCGCGTCCAGGAAGTTCCCTGGCAACAGGTGCTGGAGCTTGCCGGACAGGTTGGGTTCATTCAACGTCGTCGCGTAGCCAATACCGTCGGCCAGATGCTGTGCGGCCGCTTCGCAGTAACGCGCAAACACCTCGGGCGCATCACTCCTGCTCCAGCCACCACGGGCGGCGAACCAGCGCGGCGCCGTGAAATGATTGAAGGTCACCACCGGCGTCAAGCCGCGCGCACGGCAGCCCGCAATCATCTCCTTGTAGTGATCCAGCATGGCGATCGAGTACAGGCCCGGCGCAGGTTCGATGCGCGCCCATTCCAGGCTGAAGCGGTAGGCGTTCATGCCCAGGCCCTTCACCAGGTCCATATCCGTGGGCCAGAGATTGAAGCTGTTGGCCGCATCGCCGGAGGGTTCCGAATATACCGTCGGTGTGACGTGTTCCTCGAACCAGACGTCCGAGTTGCTGTTGTTTCCCTCGACCTGGTGGGCCGCCGTGGCGGCGCCCCACAGGAATCCTGCTGGAAAGGCCGGGTTCACCGGGCGCTTGCGCAGGCCGGCAAGAGCGGGCGTGGCGGTGAGGGCGGCAGCGCCGGCGAGCAGGGATCTGCGGGTGAGCATGTGGGACCTCGCAATGGTCGAAGCGTGACGGCGTCACAGTATATGCGCCCGGCGCCGCGATCCAGCCCTTCGGGCAAGGCGTCGCTGCCGCGGACCCGCTAAACTGCGCGCAACGAAATGACCTCGCCGCCCATGAATCCACACCAGGACCCGCCGCTCCCGCCCAAGGAAAAGCGCGCCGAACAGCTCAATACCCGGGCCGCGGGCGTCATCGGCATCGCCGTCATGTGCAGCCGTGTGCTCGGGCTGATTCGCGAACAGGTGTGCGCGGCCCTGTTCGGTGGCGGCTGGGGCATGGATGCGTTCACCGCGGCGTTCCGCATCCCCAATCTCCTGCGCGACCTGTTCGCCGAGGGCGCGCTCTCGACCGCCTTCGTCACCACCTTCACCAAGACCGGTGCGCGCGATGGCGATGCCGCCGCATGGCGCCTGGCCAACAAGGTCACGACGCTGGCGGCCGTGGTCCTCGGCGTGCTGTGCGTACTCGGCATCTGGTATTCGCCGGCCTTGGTGGCGGCGCTCGCGCCCGGGTTCGCACCGGACAAGGCGGCGCTCACCGTCACGCTCACCCGCGTGATGTTTCCGTTCATCGTCATGGTGTCCCTGGCCGCCCTGGTCATGGGCATGCTCAATGCCAAGAGCGTGTTCGGCATTCCGGCCATGGCCTCGAGCTTCTTCAACATCGGCTCCATCGTCGGCGGCGTGGTGCTGGGCTACTGGCTCGATCCGCACTTCGGACCCATGGCCCTCATTGGACTGGCGCTCGGCACCCTGATCGGCGGAGCGCTGCAATTGGCGGTGCAGTTGCCGGCGCTGTGGCGTCAGGGTTATCGCTTCCGCGCGGATTTCGGCTGGCGCGATGCCGGCGTGAGCGCGGTGCTGATGCTCATGGGTCCCTCGGTCATCGCCGCCAGCACCACGCAGCTCAATGTGTTGATCAACTCCATCTTCGCCTCGCAGCTCGGTGATGGCGCGATCTTCTGGCTGGCCATCGCTTTTCGCCTGATGCAGCTGCCGTTGGGGTTGTTCGGCGTGGCGCTGGGCACCGTGACCCTGCCGCTGCTGTCGCGCCTGGTGGTGGCGGGCAACATGGGCGCGTTTCGCGGTGAGCTCTCGCGCAGCATGCGCCTGGGATTCCTGCTGACCATCCCCTGCACGGTGGGGCTCATGCTGCTGGCGGACCCCATCATCTCCGTGCTGTACGAGCATGGCCGGTTCGATGCATTCCAGACGCACGAGGCCGCCGGCGCCCTGCGCTTCTACGCCATCGGGCTTGCCGGGTACGCGGCGCTCAAGGTGCTGGTGAACGCGTTCTATGCGCTGGATCATCGCCTGACGCCGATGTTCGTGAGCTTCGTGGCCGTGGCCTTGAACCTCACCCTCAACTGGACTTTCACCCGGCATTTCGGCTGGGGGCACCGCGGCCTGGCGTTTTCCACCGGCTGCGTGGCGACCTGCAATTTCCTCATCCTGTATGCGCTGATGCACCGGCACCTGCAGCGGCTGGAAACGCGCAGGCTGGCGGGGCTGGTGCTCAAGGTGGCGATCGCGTGCGCCGCCATGGCGGCCGTGTGCGCCGCTTCGCTCCATTGGCTGCTGAGCGCGTGGGCACAGCACGGCTTCGCCTGGCAGCTCGTCATGCTGATGGCGACGATCGGCGTGGCGGGAACCGTCTTCCTGGCAGTGGGCACCGCCTTGCGCATCGAGGAATTGAAGGAATTGCTCACGGCCCTGGGACGGCGCGCCAGGCGCCGCGCGAACCGGTGATCGCGTGGGCGTGAAAATCGACAAGCCGGCGGAAATCGGTGAATACGATGCGGGCATGCAGGCGCTGCTGCAGCTCGTATGGGGCGATGGGTTCCTCTCGCCCGGCGGGCCGGATGAGATCGCGCGCGTGCTCGAAGGCGTGGACTTGCGCGGCCGGCGCGTGCTGGACATCGGCTGCGGGTTGGGCGGCATCGACGTGTTGCTGGTGCGTGAGCACGGGGCCGCGTCCGTGGTGGGCATCGACCTGGAACCGGAGCTGGTGCGGCAGGCGCGCCAGCGGTTCGCCGCTGCCGGCCTTGCCGGCAGCATCGACGCGCAGGTGGTGGAGCCCGGGCCCTTCGGCTTCGCCGATGCCAGCTTCGATGTGGTGTTTTCGAAGGATTCGCTGGTGCAGATCCCCGACAAGCGCGCCATCTTCGCCGAAGTCCTGCGTGTGCTGCGTCCCGGCGGGCTGTTGGTGATGAGCGATTGGCTGCGTGGTGGCGAGGGCGCCTATTCGCCGGAGATGCTCGAATACTTCCGGCTCGAAGGCATCACCTACAACATGGCTTCGATCGAGCAGAGCCGCGCCGCACTCGAGGCGGCGGGCTTCGTCGATATCCAGATCCGCGACCGCAACGAGTGGTACCGGCAGCTCGCCACCCGTGAGGCGGCCTCGCTCGCCGGTGAGTGGTATCCCACGCTCCTCGAACGCCTGGGGGAGGAACGCGCGCAGCACTTCGTCGTCAATTGGCGGCAGCTCGTGCTGGTGCTGGAACGCGGCGAGTTGCGTCCCGCGCATCTGAAGGCCCGCAAACCCTGATTTGACGTCCGCGGCTCAGCGCTCGATGGCCACCAGGTGCAGTTTCAACGTCCGCCGCCGCGAGGTGTTACGCACGTCGTGGGCCACGCCATTGGGCACGTGGATGTAGTCTCCGGCCGCGATGCGAACCTCCTCGCCGCCGATGCTCATGCGGCCGGCGCCCGCAATGATGTAGTAGAACTCATCGTAGGATCCCGCCCGCGCATCGCCGCGCCGATGGGTGTGCATGCCCTCGCTGCCGCCCGGGGGAATCTTGTACGTCAACAGCAGCACCGGCTCGCTGCCGCGCTTGCGGCGGAAGTAGTAACCGATGTCCAGCGCCTTGCTGCCCTGGTAGACATTCGCCGTGCGCACCGTGCAGTCGCGCTCGTTCACCTTCTCGTACGCGGCCGCCCGCGGTTGCCGCGGCGTGCGCCCGCGGCCAAAGGTGCGGCTCCTGCCGCCGGCGGCGGTCAATGTGCCGGCTCCGGTCCCAGGTTCACGAGGACCGCACCGAGGAGGATCAGGCCGATCCCCGCCATGGCCAGCGGCGTCAGGGTCTGATGAAACAGGAACTTGCCGATGATGGCCGTGCCGACGATGCCCACGCCCGCCCAGATGGCATAGGAAACGCCCAGCGGGATTTCCTTCAGCGCCAATGAGAAGAAGTAAAACGCGGCGGTGTAGCCCAAGCCCACCGGAACGTACCACAGTGGCTTCGCGCCGCCGTCCGAGAGCTTCAGCGCGGTGGTGCCGAGCAGCTCGAAAGCGATGGCGATGGCGAGCATCGACAGGGCTTGATAGTGCATGAAGCGGATATTAGCAGCGTTGCAGCATAGTAAACTCAGGTTCCGGCCATCAAAGTTCCAAGGACCCATGAGTTCCAGCGACCTGCTGCGCGGCAGCTTGAATTTCCTCCTGTTCGATTGGTTGAAGGTGCAGGATCTCTGCCGGCGCGAGCGCTTCGCCGAGCATTCCCGCGCCACGTTCGAATCCGTGCTCGACACCTGCGAGCGCATCGCGGCGGAGAAATTCGCGCCCTTCAATCGCATCGTCGATGCGCAGGAGCCGCGCCTCGAGGGTGAGAAGGTCGTCCTGCCTGCTTGCGCGTACGACGCGGCGCGCGCCTATGTGGAATCCGGGATGCTCGCCGCCGCGCAGGACTACGAGCTCGGCGGCATGCAGCTGCCGTGCACCGTGGAGATGGCGGCCAACGTGTTCTTCGGGGCCGCCGGCGTGGGTCTGGGTGGCGGCGCGTTGCTCACCGTGGCCAATGCCAACCTGATCATGGCGCACGGCACGCCAGCGCAGCAGCGCGCGTTCGCGCACAATGAGTTTTCCGGTCGCTGGTTCGGCACCATGTGCCTGTCCGAGCCGCAGGCCGGATCCAGCTTGTCGGACATCACCACGCGCGCCGTCTCCGACGGCCCGGATTTCGAATCCGACCCGCTGGGGCCGCGCTATCGCATCACCGGCAACAAGATGTGGATCAGCGGCGGCGATCACGATATGTCCGAGAACATCGTGCACCTGGTGCTGGCCAAGGTGCCGCTGGCCGATGGCAGCCTGCCGCCGGGCACCAAGGGCATCTCGCTGTTCATCGTGCCGAAGTTCCTGGCCGATCCCGCCGGTGAGCTCACGGGTGAGCGCAACGACGTGCTGATCGCCGGGCTAAATCACAAGCTCGGCTATCGCGGATTGCCCAACACGCTGCTGAACTTCGGCGAGGGCCGTTATCCGGTGCAAGGCAAGGCGGGTGCACTGGGGTATCGCGTGGGCGCCGCGGGCGAGGGCCTGCGCTGCATGTTCCACATGATGAACGAGGCGCGCATCGCCGTGGGCCTGGGCGCGGCTGCCATTGGCCACGCGGGCTACGTCGCCAGCCTCGACTACGCACGCACGCGCAAGCAGGGCCGGCCGGTGGGTCCCGGCGGCAAAGATGCGGCGGCGCCGCCCGTGCGCATCATCGAGCACACCGATGTCAGGCGCATGTTGCTCGCGCAGAAATCGTACGTGGAAGGCGCGCTGGCACTGGAGTTGTTCTGCGCGCGGCTGGTGGATGAGCAGCATGGCGGTGAGCCCGAGGCCGCCGCGCGCGCGGGCCTGCTGCTGGAAGTGTTGACACCCATCGCCAAGAGCTGGCCGAGCGAATGGTGCCTGGAGGCCAACAGCCTCGCCATCCAGGTGCATGGTGGCTGCGGCTACACCCGCGATTTCATCGTCGAACAGCTATGGCGCGACAACCGGCTCAACATGATTCACGAGGGCACACACGGCATCCAGGGCATGGACCTGCTCGGGCGCAAGGTGGTGATGCAGGGTGGGGCGGCCTACGCATGGTTCGATGCGCGCCTTGCCGACGCGGTCGTGCGTGGCTCGGCCTGCGCGGAAACGGCAGCGCAGGCGACGCTGCTCGATGAGGCGCGGCGGAAGTTGATGGCGGCGACGCAGTCGGCATGGAAGTCCGGGGTGCCGGAGGAGGCGCTGGCGAACGCCACGCCCTACCTGCAGGGCTTCGGCCACGTGGTCATCGCGTGGATGTGGCTGGAACTGGGGCTGGCCGCTGCTGCGGCGCGCGGATCGGGGGCGCAGCGCGAGGATTTCATCCAGGGCAAGTGGCAGGCCATGCGCTATTTCTTCGACTTCGAATTGCCCAAGATCGATGCTTGGCTGCAGGTGGCATCCGAGCGCAATGCTGTGTGCCGGGAGATGCGGGAAGAGTGGTTTTAATTATTTCATATGGTTACGGTGATATTCTCGATAGATTGTCAGGTAACTTCGGCTGTCCAGACTTGAGTTTGCAGGGGCGATGAGGGGCGGGCCGACGAACGAATTCGCAATCGTGAAGAGTCCTTATTGACAATGATTCCTATTCTCGACTAAGTTCTCCCCATGATCGTTTGTGTCTGCAAAGCCGTCTCCGAGAAACACCTCCAGGCCGCCATCGACAATGGCGCCGTGTCGCTGAGCCAGGTCGTCCAGGAGCTGGGTGTCGGCACCTGCTGCGGCAGCTGCGTGCCCTACGTGGAAGAAAAGCTGGCCGCCTGCGGCGCCGCGCACCGGCGCGCGCTCAAGGGCGCTGCGCCGGCGGTTTCCGAGAGCGCCTGAACTCGCCGCCGATTGCGGCTACACTGCCGCACATTGTCCACGCCAACAGGAGCCGGCCGTGAAGGGCGACCCCACCGTCATCGATTACCTCAATCAAGCACTGAAGAACGAACTCACTTCGGTGAACCAGTACTTCCTGCATGCCCGCATGCTCGACAACTGGGGTTTGAAGCGCCTCGGAAAGATCGAGTACAAGGAATCCATCGATGAGATGAAGCATGCGGACGAGATCGTCAAGCGCATCCTGTTTCTCGAAGGCCTGCCGAATCTGCAGGACCTGGGCAAGCTATTCATCGGCGAGGACGTCAAGGAAGTGCTGGAATGCGATCTCAAGCGCGAGCTGGAGGCGCATCCGCTCTACAAGGCGGCGATCGCGCATTGCGAGTCGGTAAAGGATTACGTCACGCGTGAATTGCTGGTGCACATCCAGGCAAGCGAGGAAGAACACATCGACTTCATCGAGGAGCAGCTCGGGCTGATCGAGAAGATGGGATTGCCCAACTACATCCAGAGCGCATCCGGCGAATTGGGCGAGGGCGCTTCCGGGTAGTCCCGCGGCTGCACCGCCCACCAGCGCGGCAGCAGCGCCAGCACCTCCGGCCGGCGGAAGCGGTCGTCGATCAAATGCACCACGCCGCGATCCTGCGGCGTGCGGATCACCCGGCCCGCCGCCTGCACCACCTTCTGCAAGCCCGGAAACAGGTAGGTGTACTCGTAGGCCGCACCGAAGCTCTGCTGCATGCGGCGCGCAATTTCGGCGTTCACGGGGTTAACCGGCGGCAGGCCGAGCGTGGCGATGAAAGCGCCGATGAGCCGCTCGCGTGGCAGGTCGATGCCTTCGGAGAACGCGCCGCCCAGCACGGCAAACCCCACGCCGCGGCTGTCCGTGGTGAAGCGCGACAGGAACTCGCGGCGATCCTGCGGCGGCATGCGCGGCAGTTGCTCCCACACCGGAATCCGCGGATGGCGCCTTTGCAGCAACCGCAGAGCGCTCTGCAGGTACTCGAAGCTAGAGAAAAATGCCAGGTAATTGCCGGGCGCCGCGCCGTACTGATGCGCGATCAGGTCGGCGATGGGCGCCAGTGACGCCGCGCGATCGCGGTAACGGGTGGAAATGCGCGCTTCGATGCGCACCTCGAGTTGCGTGGCGTCGAAGGGCGAGTCGACATCGAGAAAGCCGCAGTCCGGCGGCAATCCCAGCGTGTCGCGATAGAACGTGTGCGGGGTGAGCGTGGCGGAGAACAGCACGCAGGCGCGCGCCGCGGTGAAGCGGGGCTTCAGATAGGGCGCCGGGATGACATTGCGCAGGGTGAGCACCGCATCCAGGGCGCTGCCAGCGGGCGGCTCGCACAGCGTGACATCGAACACCGAATGCGGTCCGATCGATTCGGCCAGGCGGCAGAAATACAGCGCATCGAAATACAGGCGCTGCAGGTTCGCATCGGGATCGCCGGTGGCGTGGGCGAAATGCTCGGTGAGCGCCGATACCGCGGCCCGCAGCGCCACATCCAGGCTCTCCGGCACGCCCTCGTGCGGCTGATAGGGTTCTCCCTGGGCCGCGCTGAGCGCACTCCATGCCGTCTCCACGCGGCGCAGCGCCGCCTGCAGGGAGCGCGGCGCGGCACTGCGCGCCGCCTGGAACAGCGCCGGTGTCAGTTCCACCGAATACATCTGCCGGCCGCGCTCCAGCAGGTTGTGCGCCTCGTCCACCAGCACGCCCACGCGCCAGTCGTTGGCCAGGGTGAGCGCGAACAGCAGCGCGCTGGCATCGAAGTAGTGGTTGTAGTCGCCCACCACCACATCCGACCAGCGCGTCAATTCCTGCGAAAGGTAATACGGGCATACCTGATGCCCGAGCGCGATGCGCCGCACCTCGGGTTGGGTGAGTGCGCCCTGCTCGAGCGCCGCCGCGCGCGCGGCGGGCAGGCGGTCATAGAAGCCGCGCGCCAACGGACAGGCCGCGCCGTTGCAGATGCGGCCTGGATATTCACAGGCGGCTTCCTTCGAGGCGAACTCCAGCGTGCGCAAGGGCAGCGCGGCGCGGGCCGAGTACAGGGATTGCAGCGCCTGCAAGGCAGGCGCGCGCCCGGAGGTCTTTGCCGTCAGGAAGAACAGCTTGTCGAGCCGCTCGCGCGGTGCGACCTTCAGTTGCGCGTAGAGGGTGGCGATGGTCTTGCCGATGCCCGTGGGCGCCTGTGCCATGAGCGGGCGTGATTGCCGCGCGCCGCTGAACACCGCGCGGCTCAGCTGGCGTTGCCCGGCGTGGAAGTCGCCGTGCGGAAATGCCAGCGCTGTGAGCGCTTCATCGCGTGCGGTGCGGTGGTCCAGTTCGCGCCGCGCCCAGTCGAGGAACCGGCCGCAGTGTTCGACGAAGTACTGCTCGAGCTCTGCGGCACCATGCCATTCCGCCAGCACCGTTTCGCGTTGCTCGCCGAGGTCGAAATACACCAGCGCCAATTCCACCTGCGCAAGCCCGCGCTCACGGCACAACATGGCGCCGTAGATCTTGAGCTGCGCCCAATGCAGCGCGCGATGATTCGCGGGCATGGCATCGAGCCGGCCGCGAAAGGTCTTGATCTCTTCCAGGCGGTTGGCTTGCGGGTCGTAGCCGTCGGCCCGGCCCCGCACGTGCAGCAGGCCATGATCGGCGCGCAGGGTGACTTCACGCTGATAGTGCGCAGGGCGGCCCGAGGTGACCCAGGCGTGGCCGGCGGTGCCCTCCTGGGCGGTGGGCGAGGGGGTGAAGCGAAAATCCAGATCACCGCTCTTGGCGGTGAATTCGCACAGGGCGCGCACGGCCACCGTATAGCGCCGCTCAGCGGTGCCGGCGGCCGGTTGGGGCGATTCGAGGGGAGAGCCAACGGCGGGCGCTGAAGGTGAGGCGCTCGCCGCTGGCGCCGCTGGGGCCGGCGAGCCGCTGGACATGGAATTACCTGTGGGTGGACGCGCCTGTATGGTTATACAGGCGGCGTCGGAATTCAAGGCGTGGGGCTATGGGCGGGGACGGCGGCCGGTCTGTTGCCAATGTCCGGGGTTGATCACCAGCTCGCCGCCGCGCGTGAACTGCAGGCGCAAGGGGTAGCGGCCCGGGATGGAGAATGCGTCGGGAGCCGTGGGTTGCAGCTCGGTCGGCGCCTCGCGGGTGATGGCATAGGCGTTGCGGGCGCCCACCGCCTGCGCCAGGAGCTTTCCGCCTGCCGTGGAGATGCGCAGCGTGACATCCGGGCTGAACACGTAATCCCCACGATAGCGCTGCAGCGTGCGCGCATCCGGGCCGGCAGCCGCCGCTTCGGCCTTGGCCGGCGCGGGCTGCCCGGGTACCGAGGCTAGAATCGCATCCCACATCACTTCATCCGCAAGCACGTCCACATCCAGCGTGGCGAAGGGCTGCTGTGGGGTGCCCTCGATCTCGCCGGTGGACACGGCGTACAGCACATCGCCATCGAACTGTGTGGAGAAGGGCTGGATGGCACGGCCCATGGAGCTGTGCACCTGCACCGCGAGCCGCTGCAGTTCCGCAGGCGTCATCTTCTGGTTCACGACCACGAGGCTGATGGTGGTGTTGCGCCGCCCATTCCAGCCGGGCTCGCGGCTGGCGGGATAGTCGTGCAACAAGTCCGAGGTGCGCAGCTCCGATGGCCATTGCGCATCGCGATAACAGGCGGCCACCGTCCCCTCGCGCGTGTTGATGACGCCGAGCGCATTCACCACCACGAAGGCCGCGATCTTGAGCTTGCCGGCCTGGCGGAACGCGCCTCCCTGGCCGGAGTAGGCATTGCAGCCGAACAGGCCGCCGCTCATGGCGAAACGGCCGGCGCCTTGCGCACCGAGCGGGAAAACGCCTGGGCGCGCCGCGCGGAACGCCGCCTGCGCCAGGCGCTTGTCCGGGTAGATCTCGTTCAACCGCCGTCCGCCGAAGTCGTAGATGATGGCGCCCACCGACAGGGCGACGTTGGTCCAGTCACCGCTGCGCAGGCCATCGTCCTTGAGCGCGGTGGCCACCGCGGTGACGTTCTCCAGCCCGTACCAGGAGCCGCCGGAGAACACCACGGTGTCGAGCGCGTTTTCGTCATAGCCCAGGCGCAGCCAATCGGTGTTCACCGTTCCCGGGCCGCCACCGCGCACATCGACAGCGGCCAGCGCGTGCTGCGGGAAATGGAACACGGTGACGCCGGTGGGGCCTTCCTCGTATTCGCCGGTGCCGATGCGGACGGCGGGCCAGTCGAACTGCAGGAGCTTCTCGCCGGCGTTCACTACGGGTGTGAGCGAATCCTGCGGGGCGCCGTGGAGGGAGGAGGCGAACAGCAGCACCAGCGTGGCGCAGCAGGCGTGGCGGATCATGTGGAGACTTCCCGGTCGGTTCGACCCGGGGATCATACTGCGGCGCGGGCCGCCGATGTCACTGGTAGGCGCCGGTGGCTTCGACGAAGGCCTTGAGCGCCTTGCGTCCGTCGTCCCAGGATTCGTATGTCTCGCGTTCCTCGTCGCTGGCGTCTTGATCCGCCGGATCGCCGCCGGCATCCGCGGAAGCGGATGCAAAACTCAAGGTGAGGTGCTTGCTGTTGGCGATATACCGCAATTGCTCGCGCGACACCACATAGGCGGCGCGCTGCAGCTGCGACCACTTGGGCGCCAACAATTGCTTGTCGTCGAGAAAGTCCTTCGGGAACACCGCTTCGGGCGTCAGCCGGATCACGCGGCCATCGGCGGCGATCTCCAGTGGCCGTTGGCTCAATTCTTCCTGTGCGCCGTTGTGGCGGCGGTCGATGGTCGACCAGATGTAGCCGATGACGTACAGCTGGATGTGGCCGCTGCGGTCGATCTCGGCGGATGTCAGGTTGACGTAGTCGCGCGCGTTGGCGGCGAGGATGGAGCGCTCGATGGCGAACACCAGGGGTTCGCGCACCACGGTGATGGTGGCGCCGGTGCGCTCGTCGAGGAATTGCGTGGGGCCTTTCTCAGCCGCGCCTGCGGAGGCAGCGCCGATGACGAGCAACAACGGTAATAGAAATCGCGCCAGCATGCCCGGACGATATTAACCGCCCCGCGCCTGGAAGCCCAGCCGATTAGAAGCCGAGGCGATATCCCAGCGAGAAGTAAAATGCGTTGGTCTTCTGCTTGTCGAGCGGAATGTCGCGCGAGCCGAAATCGCTGCCCGCCTCGAACTCGAACAGCGTGCGCGAATGCAGGTATTCCAGGCGCAACGAGGGCGACAGCGTGGTCTGGGTGGTGTCGTCGAAATCGTACTTGATGCGATCCACCCGCAGCCGGGGCCCCAGGCGCCAGCTCTTGTAAATGGGCAGGCGGCTGCTCAAGGACACCGATTGCGTCGTGCCCGTGTCGCTCTTCTGATAGCGCAGCGACAGCACGTGCAGGTCGCTGGCTTTCCATAAGCTGGTGCCGAACACCTGGAACTGCACGGTGCGGTCGGTACCGCTGGGCGGTGATTCCGGCACGTTGCCCGAAGCAGGGGTGCCGTCGGATTTGGTGACGAAGAAATCCGTGCTGATCTGGTAGCGCTCGCCGATGGGGCGCGACAGCGTCAGTGCATAGACATCGGACTTCGCGGTGCGATCGCGCGCCAGCTGATCGATCTCCGCCTGCGTGAAATTGATGCCGAGGTCTTCCAGCGTGGTCACCGGCTGGCCGATCAGCGCGTTGCGGATGGTCAGGAGCGGTGCGTTGCGGCGATCCATGTTCACGCTCAATTGCCAGCTCTTGGGCAGCGCCAGCGAGCCGATCAGCGTGATGTTGTTGACGCTCTTGAAATAGGTGTCGTAGTCCACCAATGCAATCAGCGAGCGCCCGGGACGGAAGTAGCGGGTTTCCAGGCCCACTGCGCGCCGGTCCACCTGGCCTTCGAATTTCTGGTTCACCACGTAGGTGGAGAAATCCCAACTCTGCGCGAAGGTGCCGAAGTCCAGCGACAGGCCGGTGAAGGTGCGTCCCGATTTCGGCCCCTCGGTGACGGTGTCCACGGGATACCCGTAGGTGGCATTGATGGTGAAACGCGGCGTCAGCCGGTAGGCGAGCCACGCGCCATCGAAGGAGCCGAAGATGCCGCCGGTGCCGCGCGACTGCCGGCCGATACGGCCGGTGAGATCGAGCTTCTTGTCGGTCAGCTCGATGAACGCGGCATTCACCTGCGACTGGCTGTTACCCGAGCCATCGATGCCCTTGACCATGCTCTTGGTGTAGCCGGCGTACACGCGGCTCAGGAATTCGAAACGCTCGCCGCGGCGCCGCGCCAGCAGGTCGCCGTAGTTGATCAAGGCGTTCTGGCTGGTGGAGGAGAACGATTGCCCCGAGGTGGTGACCTTGTTCTGGTCACGGCGATACAGCTGCGAAAAGCCGCCCGACCAGAACCAACCGGTCTGTTCATCGCCGGCGCCGCGCGTGGCGCGGGGCTTGCGGCCTGCGATGGCCAGCGTCTTCAGGCGGGTGCGGACGCGGCCGGCCGCCTGGCCCTGCGGATAGCGGCGCAGGTATTCCTCGTACTCGGCCTTGGCGTGCGCGAGCTGGCCGGCGCGCTCGCGCGACAATCCGAGCAGCTCCTGGGCGCGCTCGCGCTCCGGGTATTCGGGCTGGCGCACCAGCAGTGTGAGATTTTCGGTGGCGGCGGTGAAGTTGCGCTTGGCGAGCGCCGCCTTGGCGTCGTTCATGAGCTTGGCGCGGTCCGCATCCGGCAGCGGAGGGTCGGATGCCGCGGTCGCCGCCGAGGTGACGGTGGCGGCCCCATCCGTGGGCGTGCCGTTGGATTCCTCGCCGATCACGAGCCAGGCTCGAGGGAACACGCCTTGCGCGGTACTCAATAATTGGTCGGCATCCTTGCGCGTGGCCACCGGCCCGATTCGCAACCGGTACCAGGTGACGCCATCCAGCACGGTGGAGGAGACGTAGGCGGGGGCGCCGAAGCGCGAACTCGCAGCGGCGATTTCCTCAGGTGTGTAGTCCTTGGTGCGGGAGTCCAGGTTGACGGCGTACACCGAACTTGGCTGCACCTCGTCCTGGATGATGATCTGTCCCTTCGGCGCCGACCGGATGACGCGGATCAAGAAGCCGCGTTGATCGCCGGTGGGCGCCACGACGTAGGTCGTCGGCTTGCTCCATTGCAGCGTCAGGTTGATTTCGCCCGGCGCACCGTCCTCGAGCCGCGCATTCTTCAGGAGGCCATCGGTGCCGGACACGGAGGGGATTTCGTTGAGGCCAGAAGGATTCAACCCCAGGCCGCAGTCCGTGCCCGGCCTGAAGCGGACCAGCGTTTCGGAGCCGGACGTGGCCGGGTTGTGTGCGATGTAGCGCATGGTGCAGCTGAACTGCACGGTGAGATTGGTGTGATCGTCACGCGTGCTCGCATCGATGATGTCGACGATGCGTGGCGCGATCTGTGCGTGCGCGCCCAAGCCGAAGAAGAGGGCGAGAGCCAGTGCCCCGCGTCTCATCCCCCTTCTGATGCGCGGTGGTACATGCTCAGAACTGACCACTGCTCACCTGGTGTTGCGGCCCAGGGCGCGGCTTGGTCACAGCCTTGAGCGTTTCATCCGAATACACGTGGCAGGAGCCCGCGCAATTGCGCAGTTCGCTCGCCGTGTACTTCACCGTGCCGTACTTGGTGTGCGGAGCGGGCTTGTAGTTGCGCTCGTGGCAACCGGCGCACGCGGGCGCATTGCCCGGGCTGGTCCACGGAACCTTGTCGGTGTTGGTGCTGTGGCACTGCACGCAGGTGAGCTCGGCGCGGTGTTCGCCGGGGTAGTTGGGCGAGGTGTGCCGGTAAGCCACCGGTGTCCACAGGTTCACGTTGTGGCAGGAGGAGCAGTCCAGGCTCGTGGTCATGTGGCCCAACGGCTTGCCGGCGGCGCCGGCGCGGCCATGGCAGCTCTGGCAATCCCCGCTGATGCCGGAGTGGCGGAATATCACCGGCAACCAGGCCATGGTGGAATGGCAGTTGTTGCAGGCGGCCTGCGTCTGCACGTGGTTCGCCGGCTTGCCGGTGGTGTGCACCGAGTCATGGCACTGGCTGCAGTTGGAGGCCACGCCAATGTGCTCGAAGCGTGCGGGCAGCCACGCGTTGACCGTATGGCAGTTGTCGCAGGTGTTGTTGCTCGGGATGTGGCGCGGGCTCTTGCCGGCGGCGGTCAGGCCGTCGTGACAGGTGGAGCAGGCGCGCAGGGTGCCGGCGTGGTTGAAGGGCTTGCCCACGATGCCTGGGGCGGCGCCGGGTGCTACGCCGCCATTGCGCAAGGCGGCCATGCGCGCCATTTGACCGGCGAGGTTGAAGCGGCCGGGCGCCACGTCATGCGGATCGCGGCCCTGCCGCAGGGCGGCATCGGCCGCACCGCCGCGCGGAGTCTTGCCGTTGGCCGTGGCGTTCACGCCGTTGACCGGAGCCTTGCTCGTGGTGGTGGTCGTGGCAGTGGCCGGGGTGGCCTTCACCGTGCGCCCCATCTTGCCGTCCGCGTTCCCCCAGTCGACGGTGTCATGGCAACCCTTGCAGTCCTGGGTTCCATGGTGGCCCTTCGGCCTCACCTTGATCTTGACGCCATACCAGCTCATGCCGGTTTCGTGGCAGGTTACGCAGGTGAACGAGGATACCGCCGTGTGCTTCATGGCGGTGCCGCCGAAGGTCGTGAAGTTCGTCTTCGAGTGGCAGCTCTCGCAGGCGACGGTCTTGATCGGGATGTGGTTGGAAGGCGGCTGCTTCGGAACGATGTTGGCGAAGCTCAGGCCCGCCGCGTGGCACTGCGCGCAGTTGGTCGTGATGCCCTGGTGGTTCATCTTGTAGACCGAGTAGTCATTCGCATTCGAATGACACAGGGTGCACGTCTGCGAAGTCGGGATGTGATTGCTCGGCTTGGTGCTGATGCCCTGAGCAAACGACGTGGTGGAAGAATGACAACCCTCGCACGCGCCGGTCTGCACGTGGTTCGGATCCTGGGCGGTGGTGGGCCGCACGACGATGGAGACGCCGAACCAGCTCATGCCCTTTTCATGGCAGCTGGCGCAGCCCGTGCTCACGCCGGTGTGGTTCATGGCCGTGCCGGCGAAGTTGGTGAACTTCGAGGGCGAGTGGCAGGCCTCGCAGGCCCGGCCCAGCAGCGGAATGTGGTTGCTGGGCGGCGCCTTGGGCACGATGTTGGCAAAGCTCAAGCCGGCGGCGTGGCACTGCGCGCAATTGTTGGTGATCCCCGTGTGGTTCATCGTGTACACGGCATAGTTGTTGGGGTTCGTGTGACACGTCGTACACGTCTTGGTCGTCGGGATGTGGTTCGACGGCTTCTGCAGGTTGGTCAGGAACGACACGGTCGAGCCGTGGCAGCCTTCGCACGCGCCGGTCTTGGGATGGTTCGGATCCTGGGCGGCGGTGGGGCGGGTCACCATCGTGACGCCGAAGAAGGTCTTGCCCGTCTCGTGGCAGGTGGCGCAGCCGGTGGTGATGCCGCTGTGGTTCATCGCCGTGCCGGAGAAGTTGGTGAACTTCGTGGGCGAGTGGCAGGTTTCGCACGCGGTGCTGCCAAAGGGTATGTGGTTGCTGGGCGGTGCCTTGGGCACGATGTTCGCAAAGCTCAAGCCGGCCGCGTGGCACTGCGCGCAATTGTTGGTGATCCCCGTGTGGTTCATCGAGTACACGGAGTAGTCGTTCGGGTTCGAGTGGCAGGTCGTGCAGGCCTGCACCGTCGGAATGTGATTCGCCGGCTTCTGCGTCACGCCCTGCGCGAACGAGACCGTCGAGCTATGGCACTGGGCGCAGTCGCCGGTCTGCACGTGATTCGGGTCCTGCGCCGTGGTCGGGCGCGTCACGATCGTCACGCCGAACCAGCTCATGCCCTTCTCGTGGCAGGTCTGGCAATTGTTGCTGATGCCGGTGTGGTTCATGGCCGTGCCGGCGAAATTGGTGAACTTCGTGGGCGAGTGGCAGTTCTCGCACGCACGCCCCGAGATCGGAATGTGATTGCTGGGCGGCGCCTTGGGCACGATGTTGGCAAAGCTCAAGCCCGCCGCGTGGCATTGCGCGCAATTGTTGGTGATGCCGTTGTGGCTCATCACATACGCCGCATAGTTGTTCGGCGTGGTGTGGCAGAGCGTGCAGGCCTGCGTGGTCGGGATGTGGTTCGCCGGCTTTTGCAGGTTGGTGGTGAACGACACGGTCGAACCGTGGCAGGTTTCGCAGGCACCGGTCTTCGGATGGTTCGGATCCTGCGTGGCCGTGGGGCGGGTCACCATCGTCACGCCGAAGAAGCTCTTGCCCGTCTCGTGGCAGGTGGCGCAGCCCGTGGTGATGCCGCTGTGATTCATCGCCGTCCCGGCGAAGTTGGTGAACTTCGTGGGGGAGTGACAGGTTTCGCAGGCCGTGGTGCCGAACGGAATGTGATTGCTGGGCGGCGCCTTCGGCACGATGTTGGCGAAGGAGAGGCCCGCGGCATGGCATTGCGCGCAATTACTGGTGATCCCCGTGTGGTTCATCGTGTACACGGAGTAATCGTTCGGATTCGTATGGCAGGTGGTGCAGGGCTGCGCCGTCGGAATGTGATTGCTCGGCTTCACCGTGATGCCCTGCGCGAAGGACACCGTCGAGGTGTGGCAATCGTGGCAATCGCCCGTGGTCGGGTGATTGGGGTCCTGGGCCTTGGTCGGCCGGGTCACCATGGTCACGCCAAAGAAGGTCTTGCCGGTCTCATGGCAGGTCGAGCAATTGCTGACGATGCCGGTGTGGCTCATGACGCCGCCGGCGAAGTTCGTGAACTTGGTCGGGGAGTGGCAGTTCTCGCAGGCAAGCCCGGTCGTCGGAATGTGATTCGACGGCGGCTGCTTGGGCACGATGTTGGCGAACGACAGGCCCGTGTCATGGCACTGGGCGCAATTGTTGGTGATGCCCGTGTGGCTCATCGTGTACACGGCATAGTTGTTCGGATTCGTATGACACAGCGTGCAGGCCTGCGTCGTCGGAATGTGATTGGGCGGCTTGGCCAGGCCTGTCGTGAAACTCACGGTCGAGCTATGGCAATCCGAGCACTCGCCGGTTTTCGGGTGGTTCGGGTCTTGCGCCGCGGTGGGGCGATTCACCATGGTCACGCCGAACCAGGTCATGCCGGTCTCGTGGCAGGTGACGCAATTGCGCGTGATGCCCGTGTGGTTCATGGTCGTACCCGCGAAGTTGGTGAACTTCGTGGGTGAATGGCAGGTCTCGCACGGCTTCGAATTGATCGGCAAGTGATTGCTGGGCGGCGCCTTGGGCACGATGTTCGCAAAGGACAGGCCGGCGGCGTGGCATTGCGCGCAGTTGCCGGTGATGCCCGTGTGACTCATCGTGTAGACCGAATAATCCTTGGAATTCGAGTGACACAGGTCGCAGGCCTGCGTCGTCGGGATGTGGTTGCTGGGCTTGTTTCCCGCGATCACGCCCTTGGCGAAGTCCACCGTCGAGGTATGGCAATTCGCGCACTCGCCGGTCGCCGGGTGGTTCGGATCCTGTGCCTTGGTGGGGCGGTCCACCATGGTCACGCCATACCAGGTCATGCCGGTCTCGTGGCAGGTGGCGCAATTGCCCGTGATGCCGGTGTGCTTCATGGCCGTGCCCGGCCCGAACGCACCGAAGTTGGTGGGCGAATGGCAGTTCTCGCACGGCAGGCCGGTCACCGGGATGTGATTGGCCGGCGGCTGCTTGGGCACGATGTTGGCGAAGCTCAACCCCGCCGCATGGCAGGTGGCGCAGCCGCTGGTGATGCCGGTGTGATCCATCTTGTAGATGGAATAGTCGCTGGCATTCGAGTGGCACAGCGTGCAGGCCTGCGTGGTCGGGATGTGATTGGCGGGCTTGCCGGCGCTCACCACGGCGAACGAGGTGGTGGAGGTATGGCACTGCGCGCAATCGCCGGTGGTCGGGTGATTCGGGTCCTGCGCCTTCGTGGGGCGGTCCACCATGGCGACGCCGAACCAGCTCATGCCGGTCTCGTGGCAGGCCTGGCAATTGTTGTTGATGCCGGTGTGATTCATCGTCGTACCGGCAAAGGTGTCGAACTTCGTCGGCGAGTGGCAGCTCTCGCAGGCGGTGGTGGTCGGGATGTGATTCGCAGGCGGCTGCTTGGGCACGATGTTGGCGAAGGACAGGCCCTTCGCGTGGCATTGCGCGCAATTGCTGCTGATACCGACGTGATTCATCTTGAAAATGGAGTAATCACCGGAGTCGGCATGGCAGACGTTGCACGCCTGCGAAGTCGGAATGTGGTTGACCGGCTTGCCGCCGCTCACGTCCACGGTGAAGGAGACGGTGGAGGAGTGGCACTGCGAGCAATCCCCCGTGGTCGGGTGATTGGCGTCCTGCGCCTTGGTCGGGCGCGTCACCAGGTTGGTGACGCCGAGCCAGGTCTTGCCGCCTTCGTGGCAGGCGGAGCAACCGCTGGTGATGCCCAGGTGGTTCATCACCGTGCCGGGTCCGAACACCACCGTGGACAAATGGCACACGCCGCAGTCGGCGGAAGCCGGGATGTGGTTGGCGGCTCGGCCCATGGCGATGCTGCCGTTGTGGCAGGTGGCGCAGGCGCCGTTCACCTGCGTGTGGTCCACGGTAACCTGCGGCTTCCACACGATCACCGAATGGCAGGCCTGGCAGGCATCGGTGGTGTTGATGTGATTGGCGGTCTTGCCGGTGGCCGTCTTGCCGTTGTGGCAGCTCACGCAATTGTCGGTGATGCCGGTGTGGCTGACATTGGCGGGCCGGAAGGCCGTGGTCGCGTGACAGCTCTCGCAATTGTTGTCGGTGGCCGGGTGATTGGTCGGCTTGCCCTTGGCGATGGTGCCGTCGTGGCAGGAGAAGCAGGTGCCGCTCACCTGCGTGTGATCCACGGTGATGACCGGCTTCCACACCACCACCGTATGGCAGGCGGCGCATTGATCGCTGCTGCGGATGTGGTTCTGCGTCTTGCCGGTGGAGATCTGGCCGTTGTGGCAGGCCACGCAATTGCTGACATCACCCGTGTGCTTGACGTTGGCCGGCTTCCACTGGAAGGTCGAGTGGCAGTTGTCGCAGCTGTCGGTGGTGGCGATGTGGTTGGAAGGCTTGCCGGTGGCGTTCTTGCCGTCGTGGCAGTTGATGCAGGTGCCGTTCACCTGCAGGTGGTCCACGCGGATCACCGGCTTCCAGCCAAACACCGAGTGGCAGGCTTCGCATTCCATGGTGGAGGCGATGTGGTTGAGGGTCTTGCCCTGCGCGTTGATGCCGTTATGGCAGGTGGCGCAGCTTCCCTGCACTTCCTGGTGATCGAAATGGCTGGTCGGCTTCCACGCCACGCTGTTGTGGCAGGCATCGCAGCGCTCGGTGCTGAGCACGTGGTTCTGCGGCTTCACGGTTGCGGAAATGCGCGAGCCACGCGTGTGGCAGGAGGCGCACTCGCGCGAGGTGCCCTTGAAGATGGCGCCCACGTGGCAGGATTCGCAGGGCACGTTCAAATGCGCGCCGACGAGTTCGAACCCCGTGGTCAGGTGATCGAATTTCGTCGGGCCGATCTGTGCCGCGCCCGCGCGGAAACCGAGCAGGCAGAGCAGCAGCGCGAGAGCGATTTGTGCAGTGCGTGTCATGGCCATCCCTAGCGGATTCTCGCCGCGGTGAAGCTGACGGTTGTGTGACACCGTTGGCATTGCCGGCCGAACTCTCCGATGTGGATGTCGTCCTTGGCGTGGCAGGACGCACAATCCGACGACAATTTGACCTTCTTGGGCGGCTCGCGGTGGCAATCGTTGCAGGTCACCTTGCGGTGCGCGCCGGTCAGGGCGAAGCCCGTTTCCTTGGCATGGTCGAACTCCCAGATCTTCCAGCCGTTGGGGGAGTGGCAGGTCTGGCATTCCGCTCCCAAGCCGCCCTTGTGCACATCCTGCGGCTTGTGGCAGTCCACGCAGTTCTTGGCCGCGCCCTTGAAACTGAGCGAGGCGTGGCATTGGGAACAAGAGGCCAGCACGTGCTGGCCAAGCAGGGGAAAGCCCGTGAGATCGTGATCGAAACGCACGCCGCCACGCCAGGTTTCGTTGCCATGGCATTGCGCGCAATCCTTGCCCAGCTCACCGCCGTGCGGGTCCTGCGCGCGATGGCATGCGATGCAGCTGTCGCCCAGCTTCTGCTTCTTCACCTCGGCCGTATGGCAGGTGTGGCAGGAGAGCTTGGCATGCGCGCCCACCAGGGCGAAATGCGCGCTCTTCAAATGATCGTATTCCACCGGCTTCCAGCGGGTCTCGCCGTGGCAGGAGGCGCAGTCCGTGCCGAAGCGCGTGGCATGCGAGTCCTGCGAACGGTGGCAGCCGATGCAGTCCTTGGGGATCTTGTCCTTGTAGTTGCCGCTGGTGTGGCAGGCCGTGCAGGGTATGTCGTTGTGCACGCCATTGAGTGCAAAGCCCGTTTCCTTCGCGTGGTCGAACTTGGCGCTCTTCCAGTTGACCTGCGTGTGGCATTTGCCGCAATCCTCGCCCCGATCGCCGCGGTGCACGTCATCGGTGGTGTGGCAGTCCGCGCAGCGCTTGGGCGTGTTCTTGTAACGCGGCCCGAAATGGCAGGTGTTGCACGAAATCTTGGTATGCGCATCGCGCAACTGGAAGTTGGTCTTGTCGTGATCGAACTTCACCGTCGACCAGGCGGCAGGCTCGTGGCAATTGGCGCAGGCGGTGCCGAGCGTGGTCTTGTGGACGTCCTGTTCCTTGTGGCAGGCCACGCAGTCGGCCTCGGCCTTGCGATAGGGCTGGCCCTGCTTATGGCAGGACTCGCACGCAATGCCGACGTGCGAACCCTTGAGCGGGAAGCCGGTGAGTTCGTGATCGAAGCCGCCCGGCGTGAAGTGGATGATGTCGGCATCGCGCCCCTTGTGCTCGGTATGACAGCCGCGGCAGGAGGTGCCTTGCGCGTTGCTGATGTGGCCGTGCAAGCCGTGCTTGTTCGCGATGTCGGCGCGGGTTTCCTTGTGGCAGTCCAGGCACAGGCCCGTTTGGCGGTCCCGGTCCGCCTTGTCGTGGCAGTTGGCGCAGGACTCCTCGAGCTTGGCATGCGCCTTGGAGAGCTTGCCCGGCATCAGCAGCGTTTCCACGTTGGCGGACCACGCGTGCTGGGAGGGAAGGCTCGAGAGGAGGGTCGCCGCGAGCATGATGAGCAGCGCTCCTAGGTGGCGGCGCACGGCGGCGTGTCACTCGAACGGAGGAGGCGCTGTGGCGTGGCCGTGCTCATGAGCCCACGACCTCGCTGATCACCACGCGCAACGGCTTGTTGCTGCGCGGATCGACGCTGCCGGTGACCCCATGCAGGTCGCCAGCCTGGGCCAGCGGCTGGCCGGAAGCCGAAATGCGGGCTTCCACCGTTACCGCGCCGAAATCGGACAACTTCCGCTGCGGCATCATCGCCTGCGAATCATTCAACGAAAATTTCACCGGCCATTGCCCCACGGTGGTGCGTACCACCGCCAGCGGCGGACCCGGCGAGTTCACCGCCTTGGCGAATACGAACAGCACCTGGCCCGCTTGCGCCTTGGCGCGCAGCTTCGGATCGATGTCGATCACGCCATCGATCTGCGCCGCGCCACCGGCAGCCGCCTTGGCTGGCGTGGCCGATGCGCCGGAGGTGTCACCCGAGAGCCGCGCCGCTTCCGCGATGTTGGCGGCGATGATCTTGGCATCGGAGGAGTCCGCCGGAATGATCCTGGCGAGGTGCCGCCAGACGTCCACGGCCTTCGCGTATTCCTTCTGCTCGTGATACAGGCTGGCCTGCAACCAGAGGGCCTTGGGGTGATCGGGGTCGAGTTGCAGCGCGCGCTGCAGATATTGTTCCGGCTTGCCGCTCAGGTGCCCGCCGCCGGCAGAGGCTGCCGCATCGGCGTAGTTGGCCCAGGCATCGGCAGTGAGCGCATTCATCGCCTCGGCCTTGGCGTAGAACTGCAGTGCCTTCTTCGTGTCGTGCGCGATCCGCGCTTTTTCCGCCTTCGCGAGCACGGCAGCGGCTTCCGCGGAGACGACAGGTGCCTGAGCAGGCCTTGCCGCTGCGGGCGCCGCGGTGGGCGCGGTGCCCGCGCGCTTGCGCGCCTCGGCCGCATCGGCGCTGTGTCCCATGAATTCGTAGGATTGCGCCAACAGGTTCCAATCCGCAGCGGATCCACCTTGTTCGTTCAGGCGCTTGGCCAGGCGTGCGGTGGCTTCTTCGACCGAGCCAATCTTGCCAGCACCCGACGCGGCACCCATGGAGTTCGGCGCAATCGGAGCGGCCCCCGGGCGGCCCATGTCGGCCACCAAGGCGGTTTCGCGGGCATCGAGCTTGATGGCGGCCGGGGTTCCCCACATCCGATACAGGCCCAGCGCCACGGCGGCAAGCAGCACGATTGAGCCGATGGCGACGACACGGGCGCGTCCGGCTCCATGGCGCTGGCTCAACTGCCGCAGCACCGGTGCCGACAAGGCAAAGGCGCCCGCGCCGGTCATGGCACCCGCTGCAAACCAGAAAATGTGTTCACTGGTCATCGGTTTTTGCTTTTTCTCGGATCACGCTGTCGACAGACACATATGGTTCGGCATACTTCGACATATGTTGAGTCGGCGCGAGGAGTTTAGTCACAGTTCGCAGGCATGTAACCGCGTCGGTATGAGGCGACAGCGCGGGGCTGGAAAACTACAGTGTTTCCCTACCGCAAGCGTCGAAATTTTGTCGTCGCCGGGCGCTCAGCTCGAAGCCCTACGGAATGTGATACTGGTACGCTCATGAACGAAGAATCACGGATGCGAATGACCCTGGGCGCGGGCTTGCTGCTGGCGGCCTTCATGGCCCAGCAGCCTGCCGCGGCGGCCACTCCCGATCCCCTGGAATCCGCGCGCAGCGCCGTGCGGCTCAAGCAATTCGATGCCGCCCTCACGGAATTGCGCCGGCAGGCGCAGGGTGGCAATGCTGAGGCGCAGTACCTGCTGGGGCTGGCGCTGCTGAACGGCTTGACCAGCGAACCGGATGTGGCGGAGGCGAAGCGCTGGCTGCAGACGGCGGCGGCCGCGAATCATGCGGGCGCAGCATTTGCCTTGTCCGCGTTGCTGTACCGCGGCGACAAGGCGGACCTGCCCGCCGCTCGCGATTGGCTCAACCGCGCAGCCCAAGGCGGCAATGCGCTCGCGCAGGCGGCCGTCAAGGAGAACCGCGCGCCGCTCGAGCCGGAACGCAAGCTCGCGATGAAGGAGGAATCCCTGCGCCTGCAATTGTTCCTGTGGGCCGCGGCTGCGAACGACGCCGCGCTGGTGCGTTCCCTGCTGCGCAACGTGAATGTCGACGCCGTGGACGAATTCGGAACTTCAGCCCTGGCGTTCGCCGCCGCGGCGGGTTCGCTGGATGCATTGAATGCGCTGCTGGAGGCAAATGCGAAGGTGGACCTGCCCAATCGCTTCGGCATCACCGCGTTGATGCGGGCGGCCACGCAACCGCGGACGGAGGTCAGCTCTGCTCTGCTGGCCAAGGGCGCAAGTCTCGAGTCTGCTGACCAGGCCGGGTTTACGCCGCTGATGTACGCCGCGCGCGCCAACCGGCCCGAGCAGGTCGAGGCGCTCGGCAAGGCAGGTGCGTCGCACACCGCTTTGAACCTTCAGAAGTGGTCGGCCCTGGACATCGCCATCAAGTCCGGTGCCGATGCCGCCGCGGCGTCCTTGCGTGCACAGGGCGCGAAGCCCGCATTGTCGGCCGAGTTGCTGGCCGTGCACGGCTCGAAGGATGCAGACTACGCCCGGCCCGGGAATCTGTATCGCGGCTGGCCCGAGATCCTGATTGCGGTGAGCCGCGACGACGTCAATGCGATCAACCGCATGCTCGATGCAGGCGCCAGCGCCAAGGCGGCTTCTCCGGCCGGTGACAGCGCCTTGTTGATTGCCGTCGAATCCAACGCCGTCAATGCCGCCAAGGCCTTGCTCAAGCGCGGCGCGGACCCGGCGGCCCCTGGAGCCAGCGGCCGCACAGCCCTGGCAGTGGCGGTGAGCAACGGCGCCGAATCGATGGTGCGCGAGTTGCTGGCCGCCGGCGTTCCCGCCGACACCCGCGCCAAGGATGAAGACACGCCGTTGATGTTGGCGGCGGACACCGGCCAGACGCGCATCGCCGGCGCCTTGCTGGCCGCCAAGGCTTCCGTGAGCGTCACCGATACGCATGGGATGACACCCTTGATGCGCGCCGCGCAACAGGGCCAAAGTGAACTCGCCATCATGCTCATCGGGCACGGCGCCTCCACCAGCGAGCGCGATGCCAACGGGCACAGCGTGTTGTGGTTTGCCGCCGCCTCCGGGCAGGCGGAGGTCGTCGATCTGCTCGTGCAGCGCGGACTGCCGGTGGACCAGGCCGACCGCGTGGGGGTGACTCCCATGATGAAGGCCGCCGCCGCCGGCCACACCGGGGTGGTCACGCAATTGCTGGGCGCAGGTGCCTCCGCGGACGCCAAGTCCAAGGACGGCACCACCGCGCTGATGATGGCGGCCGAAGCGGGCCGAGTCCCCACCGTGCAGGCGCTGCTGAAGGGCTCGCGCAATCTCAACCAGCAGAATTCCTTCGGCGATACGGCGTTGATCGCGGCCAGCCGTGGCGGCCATGCGGATGTGTGCGAGGTGTTGCTCAGGGCCGGCGCCAATGCGTCCTTGCGCAATACGAACCGCGCGACGGCACTGGACATCGCCAAGGCGCGGGGCCTGGCCGATGTGATCAAGCTGCTGGAATCGGCCTGAGGGCGCGGGCGCGGCGTCGCCGCCGCGTTGCCGGAAAGGCCGTCTCTTAGTACACGTGCACGGCGATGACGTGCACGATGCCGGCAATGATCAACATGAAGAACAGAGGCATGTGCAGTACGTGCCAGAGCGAGAACAACCGCTCGTAGGCATGGAAGGTGGCGACGCGGCCGGCCGCGCCAAGGCGCCGCGACACGTAGTCGTTGGCGAGCCAGGTAAGGCGGCGGCGATGTTGAGACAGCGTGAGCGAAGTCTTCGCCGCCTTGGCAAGCTCATGCCAGATGTAGTTGCGCAGCCGGATCTTGGCCACCAGGTTCATCGGGGCAAGCACCAGCGGGCTGAACAGGTTCAGCCCGGGCGTGACCGACACCTTCATCATGCGGCGCTCTTCGCCGGTCAGGCGCGCCACGAGGTCGGGCAGGAATTGCACGGTGGTCGCTTGGTTTTGCAGGCGTTCCGCGGCGGTGCGCAGTTCGTTGAGCGTGGCGCGGTTGCCGTACAGGCCATGATGGATCTTGGTGTAGAAGTAGCGCCCGAACAGTCCGCTGCCCGACACCAGCAGCATGCACCCGAGCGCCACGTTGCTGTTGGTCGCACCGGTCTTGAAGTTGGAGTGGAACAGGATGAGCACCGGCCCGAGAATGCCCAACACCATGTGAGCGCGGAACCAGAGCTGCATCTTGCCCATGAAGGCCAGCCAGCGGAAACGCTTGCGCAAGGGGTACAGCAACAGCACCAGCATCATGCTGCCGCCGATGATGCCCAGCGCGTAACCCAGTCCCCGTTGCGGCGAGATGTAGTGCGCAATCGGGAAGTGCGTGCCGAAATACAACAGGGCGACGATGGTTACGCCGAACCAGAAGGATGCGGGTAAACGCAGTCGCCGCGCCGGCGGCGCGGTCAGTGATTCAGCAGTGGTCGCCATGTGTGCGGTAGATTTTAACTTTGTTGACGTCCAAGTTCATGACGTCGCTTCCTGCCGACGAGTTGCAAGTGCTGATTGGGTCACAAAATAGTTAAGAAGCTGCAGAGAAATGGCGCGAAGATCCGGATGCGTAGTTCACCGTAGAGATTAGATTGCACTGTCATGTTAAGTAGTATCCCCATGTTTAGGATCGAATATTTCATCTACGGCATTCCCGCGCTCCTGATCTGCGGCTACTACTGGCTGGGGCGGCACAAGGCGGAGAAGCGCAATGCCGAGGTCCAGCGGGAGGCCGTGCAGGCAGGGCTCACCGAGCCCGCCTCGCTCCATCCCGTCATCGATATGAAGACCTGCATCGGCTGCGGGTCCTGTGTGAAGGCCTGTCCCGAGCAGCCGGAGCATCATGTGCTCGGCTTGATCCAAGGCAAGGCGCATCTGGTCAGCCCCACGGATTGCATCGGCCATGGGGCGTGCAAGACCGCATGCCCCGTGAATGCCATCACGCTGGTGTTTGGAACGGAGAAGCGCGGCGTCGATATTCCCGTGCTCACGCCTGCGTTCGAGACCACCGTGCCCGGCATCTACGTCGCCGGCGAATTGGGTGGCATGGGCTTGATCCGCAACGCGCTCGAGCAGGGCCGTCAGGCGATGGAAGTCATCGCCAAGGCGCGGCCCAAGCGCAAGGGCGTGCTGGATGTGTTGATCGTGGGCGCGGGGCCCGCGGGGTTCTCCGCATCACTCGGCGCCATGCAGCAGAAATTGAATTTCGTCACCGTGGAGCAGGAATCCCTCGGCGGTTGCGTGTTCCAGTATCCGCGCGCCAAGCTGGTCATGACATCGCCCGCGGAGTTGCCGCTGGTGGGCAAGATGCAGTTCAAGCACACCTCCAAGGAAGACCTGCTGAAGTTCTGGCAGGATGCGGAGAAGAAGACCGGGCTGAAGATCAATTATCATGAGCGCGTGGAGACCATCCAGCGCGACGCGGAAGGCATTTTCCTGGTGAAGACCGGCAAGAAGACCTATCGGGCGAGTTCAGTGCTGCTGGCCATCGGCCGTCGTGGCACGCCGCGCAAGCTGGGCGTGCCGGGCGAGGAACTGCCGAAGGTCGTGTATCGCCTGCTCGATCCCGAGCAATACCGCGGCCGCAGCGTGCTGGTGGTTGGCGGTGGTGACAGCGCGCTGGAGGCCGCAGCCAGCATCGCCGAGCTGCCGGAAACCAAGGTGGCGCTGTCGTATCGCGGTGAGGCCTTCGACCGGGCCAAGCAGAAGAATCGCGAGCGCGTGGCGGCGGCGTCCAAGAGCGGCCGCCTGCACGTGCTCATGTCATCGAAGGTGCAGCAGATCGATGACCAGAGCGTGGTGGTGGATCTTCGGGGTAAAGTGGTGAAATTCTCCAACGATGCGGTGATCGTGAGCGCCGGGGGCATCCTGCCGACGGAGTTCCTGAAGAGCGCGGGAATCGAGGTCGCCACCAAGTACGGTACGCGGTAGGCGCGGGCATGGATAGCTGAGCGCGCGGGGGCGGGCCATGTATCTGGAACACTTCAAGTTGAAGGAGCTGCCGTTTCGGTTGAGCGCCGATGCGCGGTTTCATTTTCTTGGCGTGATGCAGGACCTCGTGAAGTCCGAGCTGCGTCAATCGCTGGAAGATGGCGCCGGCTGCATGCTCCTGACCGGGGAAGCGGGTGTCGGCAAGAGCATCCTGCTCGAAGACCTGTTGCCGGTGCTGCCCGATCATTACCGCGTCATCCATATCAAGCTGCCGGAACTCGCCGCGGTCGAGTTCTACCGGGCTGCCCTGGAGCAATTGGGCGAGTCACCACAGGCTGAGGAGCGCGGTCGACTGATGGCTGAATTCGAGGGATGTCTCGAACGGCTCGCCGCCGCTCGTCTGGTGGTGGCCGCGGTGATCGACAGTGCCGAATCGGCGGGGATTGATCTGCTGCAAGAACTGTTGAGGCTCAGCCGGCGCAGTGCCGGGAGCGTCGGCAACCTGCGCATCGTGCTTGTCGGACGTCCATCGCTCGAGCAATCCGTGGCACAGGCGGCGGCGCCGCGCCCCGCCAACCTCACCCTGAAGCTGCGCCTCAAGCCGCTCGAGCCGAAGGACACGCGGCGTTATGTGCGCCATCGCATCGAGATCGCGGGCGGTAACGCGGATGCGCTGTTCGAGGAGGATTGTTACGTCGAGTTGCAGCGATATGCCGGTGGTGTTCCGCGACTCATCAACACGCTTGCCGATGCGGCCCTGGTGACGGCGTATAACCGCAATCGCTCGCGAGTGTCCGCGGGCGACGTGCGCGGCGCGGTGGATCAATTGCAATGGGTGGAGTTCAGCGCGCGCCAGCCCGTGGTGGCGGCACCGGTGCACGACGCCACGTCGCCGCCGGTGGTGCGCGAACCGATGGTGGGCCGGGTCAGGATCGAACGCCAGGGCTGTGTCCTGGCGGAATTCGAGCTCCCGGTGGGCAAAGTTTCCATCGGCCGCGCACGAAACAACGACGTGCGGATCGACAGCCAGTTCATCAGCCGCCACCATTGCCATTTGGTCACGACCCCGCAGTACTCGGTCATCGAGGACCTGCAAAGCCAGAACGGGATCGTGATCGACGGGCGCAGGGTCTCCGTGCACCGGCTGCGGGACGGGGACGAGGTGTCGATGGGCGACCACAAGCTCGTGTTCGAGCGGGTGGAGGGTGTTCCGGCGGGCGATGCCGCCAGGCTCTTCCCGATGACGCTGTCGCCGGAGGGCGCCTCCACCGATGAGGCGGGCACGCGGGTGCTGAGTTTTCACGGGCGGCTGATCCGCCCCGTACTGGACTGAGCCCTCGTCGCACGATTTGACATTAACCGGCCGGAGGCTCCATGGGCGTCTCAGACCGGGCAAATGATTCCCAAGGGCGTCGTGATTATGTCAAAAATGACGTTCCGGCCGCCCGCTCAACCCCGTATATTGCCGGTGCGGTAGAAATTTCCGCGTTTGTCTTTCATCTTATGGCCGGCAAACAATGGCTCGAATTGGCTCTTAATGGCTGCAACCGGGTGCCAAAGCATGCTTGACGCCACCCGTGGGTTGGCTCCAGAAGCTGGAAAGCGCACTCGCCTGGTGCTCGTGGAAGACCACGCCATCCTGCGCGAAGGCCTCAAGGCGCTGATCGAGATCGAACCGGATCTCGAGGTCGTCGGGGATTTTGGCTGTGTCGAGGACACGCTGGAAAAGCTTCGCGAACTCCAACCCTCCGTCGTGTTGACCGACCTGGCCCTGCCCGGGCGCAGTGGTTTTGACCTGCTGGGGGACATCAAGGCGTTTTGTCCGACGGCGCGCAAGCTGGTGTTGACCGCGCACAACAGCGAGGAATACATCCGCGCGGCCGTGAATGCCGGCGCGGACGGCTATGTGCTGAAGGATGCGAACCGCGCCGAATTGATCCTTGCGATCCGGACGGTGGCGGCGGGGCAGCAGTTCCTGTGCAAGTCGATCGCCAACAAGATTCTGTCGGGGTACCTCGCCGGCGGCGATCCGCGGCGGCCCACGCCGGATCCGCGCGCCATCACCGGCCGCGAGCGCGAAGTCATGCGGCGCATCTCCATGGGCGAGTCCAACAAGGTCATCGCGCGCGCGCTCGACCTGAGCGTGAAGACCATCGAGAAGCACCGCTCCAATTTGATGCGCAAATTGCAGTTGCACAACACCGCCGCCATCACCATGTACGCGGTCAGGCATGGACTCGTCAGCGGCAAGCCGGTGCACGATCGCTCGCAACTCGATCCGGCCATCGACACCATCGAATTGAAGATCGGCGCGCTCTGAGCGCCGATTCCCGCCGCTACCGCGCGGCGGTCCGGCGGCTCTGCAATTCCGCGAGCAGCGCGTCAGCCGTCGCAAATCCCTCCAACCGCACCCATTCGCTTGCAGGTGCCGCCCGCACCAACGTGACCGGTGTGTGAGTGGTTTTGTCGCCCCGGTAGACATCGAATGCCTGCTGGGCCTCGATGCTGGCACGCAGCGATCCTGTGTAGTGGCGCCAGTTGGGCCCGGCCTCGAACCTCGCGGCGTAGTCGCGCAGCCGCGCCGGCGTGTCTTCCTCGGGATCGATGGAGATCGAGACCAGGTGGACCTTGGCGCGATCCTCGCCCAGCTTGTCCTGCAGCATGCTCAGCACATGGCTGGTCATCGGGCAGATCGTCGTGCAGGTGGTGAAGATGAAGCTCACCACGACCGGACGGCCGTCGTTCAGCTCCTTATCTAATGCCACCTTGGCGCCGTCATCACGAACCATGTTCAGGTGAGGCACCACGTAATTGGCCACGCTGCGCCGGACTTCGGTGTTCGACGTCATGCGACGATGCGCGGCATGCGGATCCGCAGCGGCCGCCGGGGAGGCGTCCTGCGCCAATGCGGTTCCGGCGGCGCAGATGGCGGCAAGCGTGAGAACCACGCGCGGCAGAGCGGGAACCCTTTGCCGAAATCGGCGTATCAAGTCGGTCATGGGAGCGATCTTCCTGCACGGTGCATGAGCACCATCCTCGGAGATCTGAGCGCGCCTGCTCAATGGGGTCTATGCCCACCCGCGAGGTAGGGCGCGGATGCACGGTTCCGCCGGCATTATGTCGTGCAGCTTCCGCGCGATATTCCATGGCAGGGCCTGTCTACAGGGTTTGCCTACCGTCGCTGGAGGGTTTTCTGCAAACCTTCGCCAGTGATGTGCGAATGCCGCTGCGCGCAGGAACGGTGCATCTTGTCGTCCACGGCAGCCTGCCGCCAAGCGAATGCGCATAATCGAAATCAATCGCTCTCTCATACGTCGTGACCGGCGGCGCGGTTTCACGCTGATCGAACTGGTGATCACCATCGCGATCGTCGGACTGCTGGCGACCGCGGCAGCACCGCTCGCGCGCATGACCCTGCAGCGCGAAAAGGAGAGCGAGCTGCGTGCCGCCTTGCGCGAGATACGCACCGCCATCGATGCCTACAAGGAGGCGGCGGATCAGGGGCGCATCACCCGGGAAGCCGACAAGTCCGGGTATCCGCCGGATCTCAAGGTCCTGGTCGAGGGCGTGCCCGATGCGAGCCGCCCGGACAATGCGCTGATCTATTTCCTGCGGCGCGTTCCGCGCGATCCTTTCTCGCGGGATGCGAATACGCCGGCCGATAACACCTGGGGATTGCGCAGCTACGCAAGCGGCGCCGACAACCCGCAGTCCGGCGAGGACGTTTTCGACGTGTTTTCGCGGGCTTCTGGCAAGGGCCTGGATGGGGTGGCTTACCGTGACTGGTGAGGCGCGTCACTTGAGCGCGACGGCGAGGGCATCGCAGGCGGGATTCACCTACATCGGACTGCTGATCGCGGTCGCGGTCATCGGCATCCTGTTGTCGTCGGTGGGCGTGATCTGGACGTTGCAGGCCCGGCGCGACCGCGAGGAGCAGTTGCTGTTCGTCGGCAATCAATATCGCCAGGCCATTGGCCGCTATTGGCAGATGGGTGGCGTGTATCCACGCGCGCTCGAGGAACTGGTCGAGGATCATCGCGTGCCGGTACCGCGGCACTTCCTGCGCCGGCTCTATCCGGACCCGATCACCGGTGCGACGGACTGGGAGGTCATCCGGGACGGTGACGGCGGCATCATGGGCGTGGCCAGCACCTCGCAACAGCAGCCGCTCAAGGTGGCCGGATTCCGCCTCGCCGACGCTTCATTCGGCAAAGCCGAGTGTTACTGCGGCTGGCGATTCATCTTCATCGCGAGCAACGGCGCCGGGCGGCGCCGCGAATTGCCATCCAATCCGGGTGGCGGCGTCGTGACGGTGCAACCGTGATGGACATCGGATTTCTTGAAGGCGAGAAGGGCGCGCCCGGACACGTGATCGACTCGCTGTCTTATTTCGACTCCGATCGGCCGTGCGTCACACGGCTGCGGGTTACTACGGTGATCTCCCCATGAAAGGTAGGTGTCCCCCGACTGTGTTCGGCGCGCCTGCGTGGGCAGTCTGCAAGGTGGAAGAAAGGGTTTGCGCGGGAAAGGTGCGTGGTCAATTTGAAAATGACGATGTCACGCAGCCGCCGGGCGATGCCACTAGGGGTATTTGTTGGAGCGCTGCGCGCGCCGAAAGTTCAGGACGGAGGCCTTCTTATGGTTAGTACACGACTTCTCCGGGGCGGTTTCATCGCGGCGTTGATGACGCTCGCGACAGTGACTGCGGCGCAGGCGGCAGCGGTGACCTTGAAGGTGGTTGCGGCACGCAATCAACCGGCGCTCGCAGGGACCTGTACGCCCTCAGCCACGCAGATATGCAAGGGCACGACCATCGTCTCCGACTACAAGTTCCTGGTGAACGTGGACAACACCGGGCAGACCATCACGCGATCTCCAACCGGGCCCTGCAGTCCCTCCGATCCGAATTATCCGAAGAGCTGCGAGTGGACGTCCATCGCGGGCACTCCCAGCCACAGCCCCGTCTATACCCAGGGCGACAGCTCGAACATGGCGGCGAAGCTCGCCAGTCTTCCTGACGGACGTTACCTGGTTTCCGTCCTGGCCGATGGCTACAAGCTCGACGGACGCCACTTCACCGTGGCCGGCAGCACCGTCACCTGGGAGGGCAAGAGCCCCGGTGACGCCCCAGACGAGGTCCTGGTCGAGATGCAGCCCTGGCCGCTGCCCGATGCGCAGATCCAGGCCGCTGTGTTCGAGGACATTTCCCCGGTCAATAGCGCACCTGACGTTCCCGCCGAGCACGGTCTTGCGGGCTTCCAAGGACACATCACCGACTACCTCGGCGAAGTGACCACCGACGTCTATGGCGCTCCGCTGTGCGGCTCGGGCCGCTGCCTCAGCAAGTGCTACGTCGTCAACAACGGTGCCGACATCGGCATCGTTACCCCGATTGGTTGGAGCAATCCGAACACGCCTCCGGCCAGCGGCTTCGGCCGCTGCCCGATCCCGACGATCGATGACGCGACTGGCACGATCACGCCGGCCATCCCGATGTTCAGCTTGGATGGCACCACGCGCACGGGCAATGTGCCCGATACCGCGGCGATCGAAGGCAAGGTCAAGCTGCCCAATCTCGGACCGAACCGGTACGCGCTGTCGGTGACTCCGCCGGATGGCTCCGGGTGGGTGCAGACCACGACGCTCGAAGGCAACCACGACTGGGATGCCTGGGTGATGGAAGGCGCGACAGGCCTCGATACGGAATTCGTCGTTGCCGGTGAACCGTTCCCCGCCATCATTTTCGGCTACGTGCCTGCACCAGGCACGCCGTCAGCAGCCGGAACCCCGGTCAACTCCACGCTGGGTGGCACGGCGACCATCACCGGCACCGTCGAAGCAGTCAAGATCTACGTTCCTACGACGGGTGGCCTCGGCGGCTTGCCCGGTGAGATCTGGGGCGGCATGCAGGGCGCCAAGCTCGACAAGCCGATCGAGAACCCTTGGGTGACGCTGACCGACCTCTCCAATGGCGACACCATCGTTTGGGCCGGGCAGGGGGATGCGAACGGCAAGTTCACCATTCCGAATGTTCGCGCCGGGACGTACACGCTGACCTGGTGGGATGAACCGCAGAACCAAATCCTGGATCTCGTCAACGTAACGGTCTCGGATGGCGAAAGCATCGACATGGGCATCCTGCCGCTGTCGGGCTGGTGGACGGTGTACGAGGGCTACGTGTTCAATGACGCCAACCGCAACGGTGTGATGGACGCCGGCGAGCAGGGCCTGTCGGGCTACACGCTGACCATGCGCAAGCGCGAGAACTCGCTGATGGACCGCGGCACCACCGTCGCGACCACGGATGCGTTCGGCTACTACAAGTTCGAGGCCGCCTATCCCATGACGCAGTACCTGGTCATGGAGGCTTACGACGACCTGCATTACACGACGGGCGTCACCTATCAGGCCGACAATCAACCCGATCCGACCACCTTACTGGGCCCGGGCGTGGACGTCAGCGTGCATCCCATCATCGGCCTCAGCGGCCGCCTCGATTGGGGCAAGCATGCCTACGATGCGTTGGGCCGCAACGGCATTGATCCGCGCAACGGCGGCATCGTCGGCACCGTCAGCTACGACACCACCCGCAACGAACTCGACCCGCGCTACGCTGCGGTCGAGGACTGGCAACCCAGCATTTCGGACCTGACCGTCAATCTTTACCTGCCGGCGCCTGCGATTCTTCCCTGCGTGCGTTTGCTCGCGGATGGCTCGAACGCCAGTGCGGCAACTTGCGATGCGTCCGGCCGCTACGCGTTGGACAAATCACCTGCCAACCTGAACGCCATCAAGCGCGGCGCGTTGTTGAACACCTACGTGACCGAGACCTGGCAGCGTCCCAACGGATGCGTGGCCCGCGGTGCTGATGGCACGCCGCTGATCCATGGAACCGATGAGCAGGTGTTGCCGCTCGATGATAACAAGGAGTGCATCGAAGCCCCGCTGACGGGGGTGCAGTTCTTCGCCGGCGCGCTGGATGCGAACGATGGTGTGGCGGTCGACGGCAACTATGGCTTCGGCGATGGTTGCTTCGCGCCCAACACGCTGGATGCGACCGATCCGGCCGACCCGAAGTGCATCTCGGCGGCGGATTCCAGCGTGACGGATGCTTTCACGCCGCTGCCCGGAGGGCGCGATTACCTGGTGCAGGTGGATCTGGCGTCGCTTCCGGATCTCGCGACAGGTGAGCCGATCTTTAAGGTGACGCGCGAAGAAGACATCAACATCGGCAATGGTGATGAATTCATCCCGCCGGCCGTGCCGCCCTCGGCGTGTGCGGGTGCGCTGCATACGGTTGATTCCACGGGTAACGCCAATTTCCCCGGCGGCCCCGGCACCTCGCCCTACGAGAACCTGCAGAAGCCGCTGTGCGATGTGAAGCTGGTGACATTGTCCAACGGCAAGTCGATAGCGCCGGCTTTCAACATCTATACCGACGTGCCGCTGCCCGGCCGTCATTGGTTCATCATCATCGATGACCTGAATTTCTCGAGCAATCCGAAATCGACCACCTTCGGCGAGAAGGCGGGCATGCCGTTCGTGCCGGTGGGCATCTACGACTACACCGATCGCCTGGTGAAGACGGTCGAGTCCGACTACAACGGCCTGGCCGATGTGCTGCTGCCCTCGACCAACCGCATCAACTGCCCCACGCCCTCGGGTGTGTGCGGCAATCTGTATCGCTACGTAGGCAACGATCCGGGTGTGCCGGGCCGCCTGAACCCCAGCTACAACCCGACGTTCCGCACCATCGCCGCCGAGTTCGAATCGCTGCCCGGCTTGTTGGTGCCGGCGGATCTGGCGCCGACCCAGGTGGGTGTGACGGTGCAGTTGCCGGGCGGGCAAACGACCTCGCCCGTGCAATGCCAGCTCGATGTCGCGACGCCTGAGCTGTATGCGGTATCCGTTCCGTACGTGACGCTCAACGGCTCGGCCGCTGCGCGCACCGTGTCCATCTACGGCAAGGCCTTCGGTGCCGGCAGCCAGGTGCTCCTGGACAACGTGGCGCTTCCTGCCTCGGCAGTGACCCCGGTTTCGGCGACGCAGATCGACGTGGTCGTGCCGAGCACCACGTCGTCCGGTCCCAAGCAGCTGTCCATCGTGGCCCCCAATGGCCAGCGGACGGTCAATGGGCTGACGTTGCATGCGCTGTCCGGCAGCACGAGCAGCGGCTACAACCCCAATCTGTATTTGGTCGGTCCGGGACGGACCTACGCTCCGGCTGAAACCCTGCCGGTGGCAGCGAACCATGCCATTCAGCGTGCGCTCGATGCTGCGGCAAGTTACGTCGGTGCTTCGACCTCCAATGCGGCGCGCGGTGCCCTGGTGGTGGTCTTCCCCAACAATCCGTCGGCCAACCCGCGCCAAAACCCGCGCGGCGCCTACTACGAGAACCTGATCATCAGCGCCAAGGTCAAGCTGCAGGGCGTGGGCCCGGGTAGCCCCGATGGCTCGGTGCGCGGTTCCATCATCGACGGCGGCGCGTTCGCCGGCGACAGCCCGGTGGCCACCGACTGGTATACGACGCTCACCGCCCGCACCTGGAGCGGCAATCAGACCATCAACGACGGCGCTGTGATCTCGCTGTTCCTGCCGAGCACCGGCCGGACCGCGTTCCCCACCGGCTCCTACAATGCCAATACGGCGCCGTCCATCGACGGCTTCGATCTGCGCGGCGGTGACCAGCAGGGCTTCCCCGGCAACATCAATGTCATCGGCGGTGGCCCCACCGGGCAACCGGGCGGGCTGGTCACGCAGGGTGGGGCGATTTTCGCCAATGGCTACGCCAACAACCTGCAGATCACCAACAACGTGGTGCAGAACAACGGCGGCGCCTACGGCACCATCCGCATCGGCACGCCCGACCTGGATGGAACCCAGGGTGATAACAACAACGACAACGTCGTCATTGCCTACAACCGCATCATTGCGAATGCCGGCACCAACCAGGCGGGCGGCATCGGCCTGTTCCGCGGTTCCGACAACTTCACGGTTGCGCGCAACGACATCTGCGGAAACTTCTCGGCCGAGTACGGCGGCGGCATCAGTGTCGTCGGCCGCAGCAACCAGACCGGGGGCACGGTCGGGCACATCAACGACAACCGCATCTACTTCAACCGTTCGTACGATGAGGGTGGCGGCATCATGATCGCCGGCGCCCTGCCGACCAACACGAACACGCTGTCGCCTGGCACGGGGCCGGTGGACATCTTCAACAACCTGATCCAGTCCAACCTGGCCAATGACGACGGCGGCGGCCTGCGCTTCCTGATGTCGGGCAACTTCCCGATGAATGTCTACAACAACATCATCGTGAACAACATCTCGACCCACGAGGGTGGCGGCATCAGCATCAACGATGCCCCGAACGTGCGTGTGTACAACAACACGATCATGAAGAACATCACCACCGCGACGGCCATCACCAGCGATGGAACGCCGGCGCCGGCGGGCTTGTCGACTTCGCAGAACAGCGCACTGTTGCAGGCTACCCTGCCTGCCGGGTCACCGTTGTTCAGCAATCCGCTGGTGTTCAACAACATCTTCTGGGACAACCGGGCGGGAACCCGCGCAGGAGCGGGCGTTACCGGCATCGGTAACAACCCGCTGGACCTGAGTGTTTGCACGTCGATGCCCGGCTGCGATCACTGGGATCTGGGCGTGGCGGACATGCCTGGTGTCACCACGGCGGTGCTGTCGCCCACGAATTCGATCGTGCAGCAGGTCAGCGGCGCGGCGGCCGGTCAGCACCCGTACGTAACCAGTGCGAGCAATCGCACCACGGATCCGAATGTCACGAGCCTGTATGACGTGGGCGTGACGTTCAACGCCTGGCGCAACAACCCGGCGTTCCTCGGTGCCATCATGATCTCGGCCGATTTGCCGCCGAATCTGCAGGGTAACTACCACCTCGCCAGCAACACCTCGCCTGCCTACAACGCGGGCGCGACGGGCAAGGCGCGTCCCGGCTACCAGGGTGGCGGGACCCAGGCTTCGCCGACGACCGACATTGACAACGACGGCCGCCCGGCCTTCGGGCAATTCGATATCGGCGCAGATGAAGTTCCGGCGCCCACGGCCAATCTCGGCATCAGCATCAGCGACGGCCAGACCAGCGTCGTGGTGGGCCAAGTCTCGACCTACACCATTACCGTCACCAATGCCGGCCCGTCCGGCGTCACGGGCGCTGCGGTAACCACGTCGGTCAGCCGGCTGAACACGCTCAGTTGGACCTGTGCCGCGGGCTGCGCGGCCATTTCCGGCAGCGGGAACGTCAATACGACGGTGACGGTGCCCGCCGGCGGTACGGTGACTCTCAGCTTCACCGGCACCGTGACGACCGGTAACGGCAGCGCCACGGTGAACGCGGCTGTCGCGGCGCCGAGCGGTGTGACCGATCCGGCCACGGGTAACAACAGCGCCAGCGATTCGGACACGGTCGTCGCTCCCATTCACGTGGGTGACCTTGACTGGTCTCGGAGCCTGAACGGCGGCAGCTGGTCGGCGTCGGTCACGATCACGGTGCACAACGCTACGCACGGCACGGTGAACAACGTGACGGTGAACGGCGCTTGGACGAATGGTCCGGGGTCTGGCAGTGGCGGCAACGGCGGTACGCGCTGCACCACCAACAATACCGGCCGGTGCACGTTGACGCGCAGCGGCGTGAGCAATTCGAGGACCAGCATGGTGTTCACGGTCAGCGGGCTGTCCGCCAACGGCTCGGTGTATGTGTCGTCGTCGAACCACGATCCCGACACCGGCACGCAGGCGAGCAATGGCACCACGATCACCGCAACGCGTTAGCCGAGCAGCGGTGGTGCCGGCCGGGCGGTGCCCGGTTTGGCAGCGGTAGTCCGGGCAAGAAACGGGCGGCGGGTGGTAACACCCGCCTGACCCAGGAAGCAACAGGAGATTTGAGATGACTAAGCGATCACAAGGCAAGGCTCTGAGCCGCCGTCACTTCTTCAAGCTGACCGGCGGAAGCACGCTGTTCGCTGCCGGCATGGGCCTGTTGCCGTTCAAGAACCTGCTCGGACCCTTGAGCATGGCGGATGCGAGCGCCCAGGCCGTCACCGTCAACCCGCCACCGGATCTGTACTTCGGCGGCACGGATGGCTGGATCAGCCTGCCGAAGAATCCGGAAGTCCGCTCCGCGTCATTGGGCGGCGTGAAGACGCATCCGGATGATCTGGCGCCGATCGATCTAGACACCGCGGATGGCAAGGGACTGACCACCTACATCTTCGGCTTCCGCAACGTCACGGGCTTGTCCGATACGCAACGTGCCGCTCAAAAGAACCACGCGCAGCACAGCGCGCCGATGTTCTGGCTGGATCAATTCAATCCGGCGAGTCCCAAGGACTTTCGCATCAATCTGACCAACCTCGGACTCGCGCTGCGTCCCGACCTGTTCGACGCGCATACCATCCACTGGCACGGATTTCGAAACGTCATCACCTTCTTCGATGGCGAGCCCACGGGCTCGATCGCGGTGACGGCAGGCCGCGTGTTTCAATACGTGTACCGGCCGCGTGATCCGGGCACCTACATGTTCCATTGCCACGTCGAGGACGTGGAGCACGTGCAGATGGGCATGACTGGCCCGGTGTTCGTGCGCGCGATGCAGAATTCCACCGGTGGCGCGCCGTTCGGCGGCGCAGCGCCGGTTTCCCGGTTGGGCGGCGCGGCCACCGGTCCCATGGGGTACGCCTACAACTGCGGTGATGGCTCCACGGCCTATGACCGCGAGTTCGCCTTGTTCTGTTCCGAAGTGTGGGGTGATTCGCACTGGGCGGATGCGCACATCCAGCTGCCGGAGTGGAGCGATTATCGCGCGGACTTCTGCCTGTTGAACGGGCGGGTATACCCGGACACGCTGGCCCCCAACGCGCCGATGACCATGCCGGGTGCGCTGTCACCCAACATTCACGCCATGCCGGTCATCACCGATGCCGAGGGCGACCTGACGGCCACGCCGGGCTACGAATATCTCAAGTACCAGCCGCTGTCGGCGCTGGTGACATGCAACGCCGGCGACCGTGTGTTGCTGCGGTTCGCGAACCTGGGCTTCAAGGAATCCGCCATGACGCTCGACGGACCGCGCATGCGTGTCGTCGGCAAGGACGCGACGCCGATGCGCGGCATCGGTCCCGATAACAAGACGCGCAATGGCGCCGATACGAGTTACGAGGCCAGCACCGTGTCCTTCGGCGCTGGCGAGAGCATCGACGCCATTTTCGTCGCGCCGGCATTCAGCGGTGGACTGGGTACGTCTGGCCAGGGCTATGACGTCTACCTGCTCTATGACCGGGCCTACGAACGCACCAACAACCTGGCGGCGACGGGCACGGGCCTGCCGTATGGAGGTCGTCAGACAGAAGTGCGCGTCTACCCCGGCACGCTGGGCCAACAGCTTCTGCCGAACACCTAACCCGGACATGCACGTTTTGTGAGGAGTTTTCCCATGCACAGTTCATTGACCAACGTGATCCGGATGGCGCTCTCCGCGCGCGGTTGCGCCGCGGTGGCGGCCTCGGCGCTCGGCCTCATGATGCACACGCCGGCTGCGCAAGCCGCCATGCCCGCCACGGGCATTGCCTGCACCGAGTCGACCAGCCCCAGCCCGACCTTTGCGTTGACCGCGACCGACGGTTACATCCAATTGACCGACGGCAACACGATGTACATGTGGAGCTACGCCAACGGTGGCGGCGCGTTCCAGTACCCGGGACCGGTGCTGTGCGTCAACGAAGGCGACACCGTCACGGTGGTGCTCAACAACGCGTTGACCGAGGATGTCTCCATCATGTTCCCCGGCCAGGAGAACGTGCTGGCGAACGGCGCGCCGGCGCAGCCGCAGGGCAGTGGCGCTGCGCTCACCTCGCTCACCAACAGCGCCGTTCCCGGCGGCTCGGTTACCTACAGCTTCGTGGCCTCGAAGCCCGGCACCTACATCTATGAAAGCGGCACCTCGCCGCAGAAGCAGGTGCGCATGGGCTTGTTCGGCGCCCTGATCGTGCGGCCCACCGTCGCGCAATCTGGATTCGGGCCCGATCACATGTTCGGCCGCGCCGACAGCAAGTTCACGACGAATTCCACGTTCGCTTCGCAGGGTGCCGCCACCTATGTCGCCAACGAGGAATACATGGTGTTGCTGTCGGAAATCGATCCGTACCAGCACCAGGCCGCGGAGACAGGCGGCAGCTTCGATTTCGACAGCTATCAGGCACGTTACTGGTTGATCAACGGCCGTGGTTTCCCGGACTCCATTTCGGATAACGGTTCACCCTTCTTGCCCGATCAACCTTATGGTGCGCTCGCCCGCATTCATCCCTACGACCCGACTCTGCATCCGGATCCGGGCGCGATCCGGTATCTGAACGTCGGTACAGAGGAATTCCCGTTCCACCCGCACGGCCAGAATGGCTCGGTGATCGGCCGCGATGGCTCGCCGTTGGCCAACGCCGCGGGTCAGGATCTGTCCTTTGAGAAGTTCGCCATCAACATCGGCCCCGGCCAGACCTGGGACGTGCTCTTCAAGTGGCTGGATGCGGAGGGCTACAACTCGAGCACCAATCCGATTCCGGTGGTGTTACCCCAGGTCAACAACCAGGAATTCGGAATTTTCTACAGCGGCAGCCCATATCTGGGCGAGAGCGGCACGTTGCCGCCCGGCGCTTCCACGCTCAACACCTGCGGCGAGTACTACATCATTTCGCACAACCACGCGCTGTTTCAGATCACCTCGTGGGGTGTGAACCTGACCGGACCGATCACGTACGTGCGGGTCGATCCGACCAACTGCGTACCGACCACCCGCTAGACACCGCAGGAATTAGGGGACCACCATGTTGAACACCTTGCGTAAACACTCTAACCGGGCTGCGGGCTACAAGGCCGTGATGGCCGCGCTGCTGATGACGGCGGGCGGAGCGGCATCGGCTGCCCCGGTCGCCATCACCTTGTGCGCCAAAGCCGGTACATCGTCCTCGCCCGCGGTGCCGGTCTGGGGCTACGTGCAGGGCGCGTGCGCCTCGGCCGTCGCACCCACCGCGCCAGGCGGCCCCGTCATCGACGTGAATGTCGGCGATGTGGTCACGGTTACCTTGGACAACTCGCTGGCGGAAGCGACGGGCCTTTCCTTCCAGGGACAGGGCCTGGCCTCCGATTCCACGGGCGTCGCCTTTGCTGGGACCAAGGCATATACCTTCACCGCGGCCAGGGCCGGCACCTATCTGTACCAGGCCGCTCCGCTTGCGAACGCCGAGCACCAGGTGGCCATGGGCCTGTATGGTGCATTGGTCGTGCGATCCGCCAATGTCGACACGACGATGCGCACGGGCGTGAATGTTGCCCCGGCTGCCAGCTCCCAGACCCTGCTTTCCGTGGACGCGCTTGCCACGGATAAGGGTCTCGTCATTCTCGGCGCTGCCGGCGTGGGAATTCCCGATGGTGCGAAGATCACGGCGGTCGACCCGGGCGTTTCGTACACGATCGACCAGGCCGCGACGGCGGGTGACGGTGCGGCCACAGTCGCCGTCGACCTGACCTCGCGCAAGGGTACTGCCTACGGCGCGACCTCGGTTTTCGACGACGAAGCCATCGTGGTGCTCAGCGAAATCGACACGGGACTCAACACCAGCGCAAATCCCGCCGCCTTCGACATGCGTGACTACGGCAGCAACCCCCTCAAGCGGGGCGGTGTGCCGATGTATTACCTGATCAACGGCAAGTCCTATCCGGCGACGCTTCCCATCGACAGTGTGGCCGGCCACACGTTGTTGATTCGCTACGTGAATGCGGGCGCGCAGCATCACTCCATGGGCCTGCTCGGCCTGCGGCAGCGCTTCATCGCCAAGGACGGAAGCCAGCTGCCGACAGCGGATGTCGCGTTGACCGCGGAAACCCTGGCCCCCGGCCAGACCGGCGATGCGCTGGTGACGATCCCGGCGGTGACAACTGCGAGTCAATTCGCTCTCTATGATGCGAGTCTGAAGCTGCAGAATCGTGACGACCCCAACAGCAAGTTCGGCGGCATGCTGACCTTCGTCAATGCAGGCGCGGGGGCCGGCACCACCGGTCCGACGACCAGCGGCGTGACGGTGAATCCGAACCCGACACGGGGCGATGTCAACGTCGCTTTGGCCGCGCAGGTCACCAGCACCGGCACCGTGACAGCGGTCGAGTATTTCATCGACACCAAGGGCAGCGATGGGACAGGAGCCGCGATGACGGCCGGCGCAGCCACTGCGTACGACGCGACCGTCAATATTGCGACGCTGGCCGCCTTGCCCTCGGGCGTGCACACGATCTACGTGCACGGTCAGGACGCGAATGGCTGGGGCGGCTACAGCTTCACCTCGCTGAATCTCGACAAGGTTGGCCCGACGAGCAGTGCGCTGACCATGACGCCGAACCCGGTCAAGCCCGGCGCCAATGTGGCGCTGCGTGCCTCCGCGAGCGATATGGCCAGCGGCGGCTTGAAGGTCACTGGTGCGCAGTACAGCCTCGATGGTGGAACCACCTGGACGGCCATGACGCTGGGCGGCGTGCCCGCGCCGGATGTGAGCCTCACGGCGAGCTTCCCCGCACCCGCTGCGACCGCGACGGTTCTTGTGCGCAGCGTGGATGAGCTGGGCAATGTCGGCTCCAATGCGTCGGCGACCTTGACGGTGACCTCCGCCGGTCCGACGACGACGATCAATTCGATCTCGCCCAACCCGACCAATGGGGTGCAGGGCTTCAATTCTTCCACGCCTGCGGTGCGTGTCATCACCACCATGAACGCCAGCGCGGGCACCGTCGCCGGTGGCGAGGCCTTCCTCTCCGCCTGCGCCACCGGATGTGCTGCCGGCTCGGGTATTCCGATGGTGGCCAGTGACGGATCCTTCAACGCGGCTGCGGAAGGTGGCTACGCCGACATTCCGCTGACGACGATCGCGGGCCTCGCGAATGGTGACTACACCATCTCCGTGCATGGCCGCGACTCCGCCGGCAATTGGGGTGTGTTCGCTACCGGTACGCTGAACGTGAACCGCGGCGCGCCGACGGTCACCAACGTGAACCTGACTCCGTCCTACACCAAGGCGCCCAATGCAGGTGCGATTCCCGTGTTGGTGACGGCCAATGTCACGGACGCTCGGACGGGTAACAACCCCATCGCGGGCGGCGAGTACTTCATCGACACCGTCGGAGCAGTCAATTCCGGCGTGGCGATGAACCGGGCTTCCAACTCACCGACGACGACCCTGTTTGCGACCATCTCAGTGACGACGCTCGGCGCATTGAGTGAAGGTACGCATACGGTGTTCGTCCGGGCTCGAGACTCGGCAGGCAACTGGAGCGCGGTGCGTGGAGCAGCTCTGATCGTGGATCGCACGGCGCCGGCTCTGGTGAGCTTCACTGCCAACGGTCCGCTGCTCACCAATGGCAACAGCGTTTCTTACACCCTGACATTCTCCGAGTCGATCGCCGCCACGAATTTCGGCGGACTCAGCAGCCTCAGCGGCCAGGACTTCCAGGTCTTGCGCAATGGCGTGCTCGCAACCGGCTTCCAGGCGCCGCAGGTGAACGTGAGCGGAACGGGAGCGACGCGGACGGTGACGGTGTCGGGCTACAACGGCACCACCAATTCGATCCAGCTCAGGCTCCGCACACCGGGAACCAGCAATAACAACAATGCGACCATTACCGACCTGGCCGGCAACAACTGGGCCAACTCGAACGGTGTCAGCCTGAACGGCGCCATCTACCTGATTGACAGGACCTCGCCGGTCTTCTCGATGTCGGTCACGCCCACCTCTGTGGCGGCGGGAACGGCATCGGTGACGATGAATGTCACCGGTGCATCGGACCCGGGCGTCTCGAATCCGACCCCCGGTCAGCAGGTTTCGTCGGGCATCGCCAGCTCCGTGTGGTGGATCGGTGGGGCGACGCCGCCGGCCGGTGGCGGTACGGCGTTCACGCTCACCGGCGCGACGGCCAGCGTGTCCATCAATACGGCGAGCATGGCCGCGGGCACTTATACGGTGCGCGCGCTGCTCACGGACAACGCGGGCAACACCGCGACCCGCCAGGCGACGCTGCGCATCCTGCTGCCGGCGCCGAGCGTGACGGCTGCGTTCAGCGGCACGGTGTCCCGGTCGTCCGGCAGCACGGCCGGCAGGACGACCACCTACGTCATCACCTTCGCCAATCCGAATGCGGAGGCGATCACCGGACTTGGGTTGAGCGACCAGCTGCCGCAGCCATTTGGCGGCGGTTCCCTGTCCATGTTGTTCAACCCGGTGTCCACCTGCGGCGGGACTGTGAGCCGTTCGAGCCAGAACCGCATTTTCACGGTGAACAACAACAACTCGATCCCGGCCAATGGCAGCTGTACGGTGACCGTCACCGTGGTGCTGTCGCAAAACGCCGGAAATGCGGCGGGTTACACCTTGACCGACACCATCAATGTGAACGATGTGACCTCGTCGAACGCATTCAACATCGCGGCCCCGGCCAGCGCGTCGCTGACGGTGCTGCCGTAAGGCTGCTGCATGAAGCGAGGAGTTGAAGGCATGCGTTCACCAGGGGCGATATTGTTGATGGGAGCCTTGTCGCTGGGATTCGCTGGTTGCGCGACGTCGGGCGCCGCCGGCGGCAAGCCCGCCACGCCGGTGACCCTCCAGGCTCACACGGCGGCTCCGGGACCGGCGGCGGCCGCGCATGCCGCCGGCGGTGCGGTGGTGAAGCTACCCGACCCGACCGCGCAGGAAGTCGCGGCCGGCATCCAGGTCACCCACATCGGGGTGACGGCGTCGGGCGGTCTGGTGGATGCGCGCTTTCGCGTGCTCGATCCGGCCAAGGCCAATACCTTGCTCGGCAATATGGCGAATGCGCCGGCCCTGATCGCCGGCGACCTTCCTCCGCTGATGGCGCCGCATCACGCGATCAAGAGTGGCCGTTACGCCAAGGATCAGGTGTTCGTCGTCCTGTATCCCAACATGCGCCAGGCCGTACGGTCGGGCGCTCCCGTCAGCGTGGCCTTCGGGCCAGTCCGCATCGGACCTGTGACGGCGCAGTAACTTAGACGGTGAGATCATGTTGACGCTCCGTTCCTCGAAGCCCAATGCCCGACTTTCGCGCGGCTTACTCGCCGTCGCACTCGTCATGAGCCTCGCGGCCTTGCTGGCAAGCAGCGATGCCGATGCGCAGAGCGCGAACCGCGGCGGTGGACGGGCGTCCCGCTGGGTGAGCGGCGAGCTGCTGGTCGGATTCCGCGGTGGCGTCAATGCGACCGGGCGTCAGGGCCTGTACAAGAGGCATGGCGCGCAGCACATGCAGGACATCGGCCGGCAGGCGCGCATCGTCAGGCTGCGCGTGCCCGCCGGCACCGAAGATGCGGTGTTGAGCCGGCTGGCGCGTCAGCCCGAAGTCAAGTTCGTGGAAAAGAACATCGAGTTCACGCCGGCGCTGACGCCTGATGATCCCGAATACCTGGGGCAGTGGCACCTGCCGCTGATTGGCGCCGACCAGGCCTGGGACCTGGGCCAGGGCAGCACCAACGCCGTCATCGCCATTCTCGACAGCGGCGTGGATGCCGCCCAGCCGGACTTCGCCGGCAAGTTGGTCGCGGGCTATAACACGTACAACAACACCACCGATACCAGCGATGCCTTCGGCCATGGGACGGAAGTCACCGGGGTCGCCGCCGCGCTCACCAACAACGGCGTCGGCGTTGCCGGCGTGGCCGGCGACTCGCCCATCATGCCGGTGCGTGTCACCGATGCCAACGGCGCGGCGACGTCCGCCAGCATTGCCAACGGCATCATCTGGGCGGCGGATCATGGCGCCCGGGTCATCAACCTGAGTTTCGATGGGGTGGTCGGCAATGCCACGATCACCGCCGCGGCCGAGTACGCCACCAATCACGGTGTGCTCGTGGTCGCCGCGTCGGGCAACTGTGGTTGCCTGGATGGGCAGGTGGAAACACCGTACATCCTGTCTGTCTCCGCCACCGACGAGACGGATGCGCTGGCCTACTTCTCCAGCACCGGCTCGTACGTGGACTTGTCCGCTCCCGGCACGAACATCGTGACGACAGCGAAGTTCGGGCTCTATCTGCCCGATTCGGGAACCTCGCTGGCCAGCCCCGTGGTGGCGGGTGTTGCCGCCGTGATGTTCGGTGCGAATTCGACGCTGACACCGGCGGCCGCCACGGAACTGCTCGAGACCACGGCGCAAGATCTGGGCTCCGCCGGCTACGACACCGACTTCGGTTATGGCCGCGTCGACGCCCTGGCTGCCGTGATGGCGGCCATCAACTATCAGGCGCCGGCCGACACCAAGGCACCCTCCGTCGCCATCAGCGCGCCTGGCAGCGGCGCCAAGGTCGGCGGGACGGTCATCGTGGACGTGTCGGCAAGCGACAACGTCGGCGTGGTCAAGGTCGACTTGCTCGTGGACGGGGTGTACTTCGCCACCGATGACTCCTCGCCATATTCCTTTGCGTGGGACGTGAGCTCGCTGGCCAGTGGTGCGCACACCTTGCAGGTCGTGGCAAGCGACGCCGCTGGCAACAGCGGCAGTTCCGGCGTCCTGTCGGTGAACGTGTCCAACACGCCGGTCGACAAGGCGCCGCCGACCGTGTCCATCACCGCGCCCGCCGCCAACGCAACCGTGTCCGGCGCCGTGACGGTGACCGCCAACGCGCAGGATGACATCGGCGTCGTCAACGTGGCCCTGTACGTCGACGGTTCGCTCATCGGCACCGATGCCGGATCGCCCTATGCGTTTTCTTGGAACACCAAGCTTGCCACCGACGGTGTGCATACCCTGGACGTCGCGGCAGCCGATGCTGCGGGTAATGTGACGCACGCCGCCATCACCGTGAAGGTGAGCAACAGCAAGCGGCACCCGCCGGTGGCGAACAATGACGTGTACGTGGCCCCGGTGCGCACCCGCCCGGCCTACACCTCGCAACGGTTGACGGTGCTTGCCAACGACACTGATCTCGATGGCGATTTGAATCCCGCCAGCGTGCGCATCGTGCGCGAACCCAACCGCAACGGCGCGGTGAGGGTGAATTCGAACGGAACCGTGACCTACGTGCCGCGCCGCGGCTTCAGCGGAGTCGAAACCTTCGTCTATACTGTCAAGGATAGGCGTGGCGCAGTGTCCAACCGCGCCACGGTAAGCGTGACGGTAACGAATGGCGCATCGAGTACCGCCGCCCCCTGACGCGGCGGCTGCAAATGAGTGTTGTGGCTCGTCGCACGGGCCCTTGCCGTGAAGACGCCTGCCGCGTTGCTGCTGGCGTGCTTGGCGGTGCTGCCGGTCGTCGCGACCTCGCAGAGCACGCCCGCCGTCCTGCTGCCCGATCCAATCGCCGCCGGCCAACGCATCTACCGAGAGGGCATCCTGCCCTCGGGGGAATCGCTGCGCGGCGCTGGCCAGGCCGGCGTGGTCTTGTCGGGGAAGGCTGCCGCCTGCGCCACCTGCCACCGCCGCAGCGGTTACGGGTCGAGCGAAGGCCCCATCGAAGTCAAGGCGATTACCGGGCCGGCCCTGTTCGGTGATCGGATGGCGCCGCGCGCGCCTGCCAGCACGATGATGGCGCCGCACATGCCCGCGACCGCTGACGCATCAGGCAAACCCACTACGGCTGCCGAGGCCGCGCGGGCGCGTGCCCAGGCATTGCGGGCCGAGCGTGCCGCCAGGTTCGACGGCACGCGGCCGCGGCCGGTCTACGATGAAGCGACGCTGGCGCGAGCCATTCGCGCCGGCATCGATGTGAGCGGCCGTAACATGGATGCGACCATGCCGCGCTTTGCGCTCGACGATGCGGCGCTGGCCGCTCTGAGCGCTTACCTGCACACCTTGTCGATTTCCGCATCGCCCGGCGTGGCGCAGGATACCGTGCACTTCGGCACCGTGATTCAGCCGGGCGTGGATGAAGCCCGCGAGCGTGCGCTAGTCGACATGCTGCGCACGTTCTTCCACGACCGCAACTTGGGTCAGCGAGCCGAGTTGCGCCGCGAACTAGCCGGGCAGGTGCGCCTGGGGCGCACCTACCGGGAATGGGTGCTCGATGTCTGGGAATTGAAGGGTTCGAGCAGCACGTGGGATGCGCAGCTCGAGGAGTATTACCGTAAGCAACCGGTTTTCGCGTTGGTCAGCGGTTTGGGCCGCGACACCTGGCGGCCGATCCACGAGTTCAGCGAGCGCCGCGAGCTGCCGTGCATTTTCCCGCAAACCGACCTGCCGGTCGTCGAGAGTCAGAACGTCTACACGGTGTACCTGTCCGAGGGAATGAACCTCGAGGCGCGGGCGCTGGCGAAGTTTCTGCGCGATGCCGATGAAGGTGGCCGTATCGTGCAAGTCTTGCAGCATGATGCTGTCGGCGAGACCGCCGCACAGGCATTTCGTGAGGCGATGGCCGGCGGGCGCGCGGATTTGCAGGAACAGGTGCTCGGCTCTCCGCCGGATACTGCATTCTGGAAAAGGCTCGCGCACGATTCGCCGGGCGCGACGCTGGTCTTGTGGTTGAGGCCAGGGAACCTGAAGCAGGCGCGGGCACTGACGGCAGCGGGTTCGCCGTTCAAGGCGGTATATTTGTCAGCCGCGTTGACGGGGACGCAGCATGAGGCGCTCCTGCCCGACCCGAACGGCCGATTGCGGCTGATCTATCCGCAGGATCCGCCCGCCGTGCGCGATGCACGGCTCGCGGTGGTCAAGCGATGGATGCACAACAATCGCCTGGAGCTGATCGACGAGCAGCTGCAGTTCAATGCGTATCTCGCCGCAACCGTCACCGGCATGCTGGTCATGCACAGCAAGGACACCTATTCGCGTGATTTCCTGCTCGAGAGGCTCGAGCACCGCCTTGGCACCTCGCTCGAATTGTCCATCTATCCGCATTTGAGCCTGGGGCCGGGGCAGCGTTTCGCCTCCAAGGGCAGCTATATCGTGAAAGTGGAGGGCGGCGATCCGGAGCGGTTGTCGCTGGCCTCCGATTGGATCGTGCCGTAGAGTCCGTGACATGAGTCACGCTTGCTCCTTTGCCTCAGGAATCCTGCTCTTGGGCCTTGCGGCCTCGGGCTGCGCGCAAACCCCCGTCGCTGCACCCGCCGAGCAGCCGCCGCACGTCAAGGCGGCATTGGACGATGCCTCCGGGCGTACCGGGCTCCCCTCCGATCAGATCACGGTGGTCGGCGTCGAGCAGGTGACCTGGCGGGACGCCGCCCTGGGCTGTCCGGAGCCCGACAAGATGTATACCCAGGCGTTGGTGGCGGGCTACCGGATCACCTTGCAGGCGGCCGGTAATGCGCTCGATTATCACGCCGACCAGCATGGCAGGGTGCTCCTGTGCCCACCGGGGCGGGCGGTGCCGCCGGCCGTTCCGCGGGCCGCGCCTCCAGCGCCCAACGGTTGACATAATCCCTACCAGGTGGTGAGCGCGGTGCCATCCAACGCATTCATCTCGGCGTTGCTGTGGACGTCGACGATACCCGGGGACTCGGAGTCTTCCGATGCCGTGGTCGCCCAGCCTTCCGCTGATTTCGTGAAAGGATCCTCCGGAATCCGGCGCAGGTAGCCGTGCTCCACGAGATTGGCCAGCGACTCGGGGTTCTGGCCCCGGTCGGCGCTGTACTTGTCGATCGCGTCGCGCATGACGGAAAGGTCCTGCCGCAGCACGGCTTCCTTCGAGCGCTGCAGGCTCTTGAAGTAGCGAGGCACGGCGATGGTCAGCAACGTCGCGATGATGCTCATCACCACGATCAGCTCGATCAACGTGAATCCGCGCTTGCGGCGGCTACCACTGCCGATACGGTATGCCATTGAGGCCTACTCCTCGTGACAGCGAGTAGATGTCGTACACGTCCTCGCCTGCTTGGGGCTCGGTGGCGGAGCTCTTGTAGCTGCGAAGTCCCCAGGTATCGGCGGCTTTGGCGGTGGCGTCTGGAAAGAATGGATCGCGCGGCAACCGGCGCAGGAAGTGGATCTTTGCCTTCAAGGGATCCTTGGTGTCCTCGGCGCCATCGACCAGCACGTCCAGCGATGCAGGATAGCCGCTGCCATCCACTTTCATCAGGATCCGGCCATCCATCGCCGCACGCTTGTAGGCATCGATGCCGGCCCGCAGGTCGCGCAAGGCGATGCGCAATTCGGTTTCCTTCGCCCGTTGCGTCAGCATCTTTCCCAAGGGCAGGGCGGCCGTGGCCAGCAGTCCGACGACTGCCACGACCACCACCAGCTCGACCAAGGTGAATCCGCGCGCGCGCATGGAGTGATTTCAGGGTTCGACGTCGATCTGCAGCGGGCCGGGAAGCTTGGCGGCCACGATCATCCCGTCGGCGTTGGCGGCCGCGAATTGCACGCTGATCGAGGTGGAGGCAGAGGGGGCAATCGGCTTGAAGCGCAGGGTGATGAAACTGCCATTTCCCTGCACCGGAGATTCCTTGGTCGCCGGGACGACGTATTGCACGGCGCCCGCAGCGTGATTGACCCGCGGAGGAAGCGCGTCGCCCAGGTTCGTCGGTACGATGCCACCCGGTTCTGCGGCCAGCAGCTGCAGAACCTTCTTGTCGTAGCGCAGCTGCGACTTGACCCCGATGAGGGGCTGCTGCGCGGCAACGTTGAGCGCCACCTCGAATTCCTCACCGAGCTTTGCGGCCGTTGGCGCCGACCAGGACAGGCCGGGCCGATCGCCGGCGGAATCCGCTTGCGGTTTGGAGCGCCCCGGCGCCGATGGCGCCGGGGCGCCGGTGGACGCTGTTGGCGTATCGCTCCCGGTGTCGGTGGCCGGTGGGTCCGACGCCGCCGGTTCAGTATCTGCGCCCGTTTGGCCGGTATCGGTGTCGACGCTTCCGGTGTCGCCGGCAGCGGCTGCTGAAGCGGCGGCGGTCGCAGCGGTTGAGGCGGCCGAGCGACGGCTGGAGCCCCGGAAAGCAGGAAGTGCGCTGCTGCCGGAGTTGAACCCGGCAGCCGGCGTAGCCGTTTGCGTCGCGGCGGCAGGCAAGGACAGAACGGGTGCCGCCATGCCGGTTTCGCGTGTTGCGCCTGAATCCGACTGCGATCCCAGCGGTGCGCTGCGAATGTTGGATTCCGTGCCGTACCAGAACTCCGTCGTCTCGCTCGAGGGGCGCGCGGCGGAGCGGATGACACGTGGCGTGATGGACAGGACAATCTCGGTCTTGGCCTTGTCGCGGCGCTTGGACCCGAACAGGCGGCCGACGAGGGGAATGTCGCCCAAACCGGGAATGTGCGCGGAATTGCGAGTGTCACTGTCCTGGATCAGTCCGGCCAGGATCTGAGTCTCGCCGTCCTTCAGGCTGAGCAGCGTCTGCGCATTGCGCGTGCCGATCTCGTAGGCAAGCGTGCCTGATGAGCCGACGGTGACCTGGCGGGTGATCGAGCTCACTTCGAGGTTCATCTTGATGGACACCTGGTTGTCCAGGTGCACCGTGGGTTCCACCTCGAGCGTGAGGCCCACGTCGAGGTACTGCACATTGCCGGTCACGACCGCGGTGCCGCTGGAGGTGGGCGTGACGGAGTTCGTGATCACCGGCACCCGCGAGCCGATCAGGATCTTGGCCTTCTCGCGGTTGCGTGCGCGGATGCGCGGGCTGGCGAGGGTGTTCGTCTCGCCCACCTGCTTCAACGCATCCACCGACACCTTGAATTGCGAGATCGCGATCGAGTCGTTGTCCAGGCGGCCGATGTTGTCGAGCGTGAGCGTGTCGGGCGTCGAGATGCTGCCGCTGGTGGGATAGTTGATGCCCAGCTGCTGCAGGCGGCTGCGCGTGATTTCCAGCACCTCCACCTCCAGCATGACCTCGGATTCGGCGAGGTCGAGCGAGGCGATCAACTTCTCGGCCATGCGCACCGCTTCGGGCGTGTCGCGCATGACGATCACGTTCGCCTTGTCGTCGACGAACAGCGTCTTGGTGTTCAACACCGTCTTGAGCATCTCCTGCGCCTTCTTGGGGTCGGCGTTGGTCAGGTAGAAGCTCTTGACGATTTCATCCTGATATTCCTTCTGCTTCGCCGAGGTGTTCGGATAGATCAGCACCATGTTGTCGGAGAGCACCTGGCGGGCCAGCTGGTTCTGACCGAGCACGAGTTCGATGGCCTGTTCGACCGGCACGGCTTGCACGAAGATGGTCGTCTTGCCGTCGCTCTTCACATCCTTGTCGAAGATGAAGTTGATGCCGGTCTGCCGCGACAGCACCTCGAACACCATTTTCGTGTTGGCGTCGCGGAACTGCAGGGTCACGGGGCGGTTCTCGCGGGTCTTGAGCTTGGGCGTGATCTTGATGGGGCCGCGGGCCGCGTCGATCTTCGCCTGCATGGCATTGGCGGGCGCAAAGCCCGGATCCTCGGCGAGTACGGCGCGCAGCGCGCCTTCCGCCTTGTCGTAGTCGCCGGTCTTCACCGCCTGTGCGGCGTTATCGACCATGGCGTTGTGCCGGCGGTCGGCGGCCGTCCCGTCGAGGCCGCGGCGGGCGCGGTCGTTGCCCGGCTCGATCACCAGCACGCGCTGGTACGACTTCTCGGCCTCTTCGAGCTTGCCGGCGCCGCGCGCGCGGTCGCCCGCTCCCAGGAGCTTGAGCACGGCTTCTTCATGGCGTGCTTTCAGCGCGAGGCGGTATTCGAGATTGCGGGGGTTGTCCTGCGACGCCTGCTCCAGCTTGACCAGGCCCTCCTCGTACCGGCCGTTTTCGAACGCGTTCATGCCCTCGCGTTGCAACCGGGATCCGGTACACGAACACGACAACAGGGTGATGGCCAGCATTGCGCCAATGCGCTGGAAAGGGGAGCTCACGGATAACCTCCGACGGACAGGCTCTGATGTGCTTTCAGAGGCAGATAGGTGAAGACCAGGTTGGATCCATCCAACGAGTCGAGTGAATACTCGGCATCGATCGAATCGCCCAGCTTCACGTCATAGATGCGATCGCCGCGCGAGAGGAAATAGGTGGCCGGATCGCCCTGCGCGGCGTAACTGCCGAGGAACACGAAGGGCAAGGGCGGGGGCGTGGGCTTCGGCGGAGCGACGGGTGGTGCCGGGGGGGGCGGCGGCGGCGGTGGTGGCGGCACGAACCAGGAATGCGCGGCGAACAATTCGCGCGCGGCGTTGGCGCTGGCGCCGCGATGCGCGAGCCGTGTCAGCAGGGCGGCGGCATCCGGGCTCAGGGTGGAGCGCGTGGCCGGCGCACGCCTCTCGGACGCCATCCGGCCGCCGCGATCCGGCGCGGCTGCGCTGGTGTCGGAACTGGGTTGCCCGAAAACGACCAGCGCTAGCGACCCGGCCACGAGCACGCCATAGATCATCATGCGGCGCGGTGACATGCCGCTCATCGGTTGTTCCTCACGAAGATGGCAAAGCGCAGGTCGGCTGAGACGCTCTCTTCGCCGACGGACTTGCGCTCCACGCGCATGCCCTCGAGTGCGGCGCTGGGAACGGTCATCAATACGCTGTCGATGAATTGGCGGATGTTCGGATAGCTGCCTTTGACGGGGAATGTCATCCGGTATTGCGCAAGTTGGCCGCTGCGCATCGGCGCGACCTCGTACTTGCCGCGGTCCAGCGTCACCTGGGCGGCGCCCGCCAGGGTAAATACCTTGCCGACGATCACGGGCAATTCGCTGCGGTTCGGCAGGCTCCCCATGAACCGGTTCAGCCGCACCGGGGCTGGTTCGCTGGCCGGCCCCGCCTTGCGGGCCGCCTGGATCTGGCTCTGCAGCTCGCTGAGTTCGCGCTGCTGCGGCAAAACGCCGGACATGAGGAAGACCATGGCGAACAGGATCAGGCCGGCACCGGCGGTGCCGGTGTGGCCGAGCCGGTTCAAGCGGTACATCAACATCGGACCGGTGCGCACCAACGCCGTCCTGGCGGCGGAGGTAATCGCGCCAAAGCGCGCCGGTGCTCCCGTGCGCGCCACGGCCAGCGCGGTCGCGGCTGGCTTCGTCACCTCGGTGATGGGTTCGATCTCGTTCACGCCTCAGGTCTTCCAATCCGCGGACAGCTGGAAGCGCACGGGTTGATCGCGGTCTTCGACGCGAATCTCGTGGCTGTCGAGCATGGGGTATTTCAACGCGCGGCTCTTCTGCAGCCTCTGCACGTAGGCGAGCGCCGTGTCGAGATTGCGCGCCTCGGCGGTGATGCGGATGCGGCCCTTCTCACGGTCGGGTTCCACCGCCAGCACTGCAACCGAGTCGGCCTCGTCGTGACTGGCTGATTCCAATTCCTGCAACAGCAGCGCCCAGGGGGCGCCCAGCATGGTGACCACGGGTGCAGCGTCCTCGGCATTCTGGCCGGCGCCCGCATCGATGCCCGCGCGGTGCGTGGCCTGCAGCGCCTCGAGCTTGAGTTCCAGCCCCTCGCGCTGCAGGCTGGCAGCACGGAATTGCAGCGCCAGCGCCAGCAGCGCGAGGCAACCGAGCACCAGGATCGCGAAGCCCACGGGTCCGCCACTTCGCGCCGGTGTCTGAAAATCCAAGCGCATCGGTTCAATCTTCATGCGTACATCCGCTGCATCAGGGAAATGCCGTCAGCGTCGGGCCCGTCCACGCCATCGTCCAGCCATATGAAGTCCCGCACGCGTCCCGGCGCCTTGTCCCGCAACCAGCGAGGCGCGTCGACATACACGGGAGAGGGAACATCCGAGGTCCGCGCCAGACGGCCGAAGGTCTGCAGCCGCTTGAGTTCCACTTCCCAGTCGCCGCCGATGCGTACCGAGCGAACACAGTCCCAGACCGTATTGGTGAAGTGCACGGCCGCCAACGATCCCTCATCGAGCGTCACGAACCAGGCGCCCGTGCCGGGCATGGCGTTCCGCCAGGAATTGAACGCCGCGACCAGGTACGGTTGGATGGATCGAATGTGCAGCCGTGCACTCTCGCAGGAAAGTCGCAGTTGCGAGAGCAGGTCGTTGGGCATGCCGCAGGCCACCTGCAGTTTCCCCGGCGCCGATTCGCTCACCGTCACGTTCCACTGCGCGACCAGGTCGCCGAAAGTGTTCGCCATGCACATGCGGGCGTGCGCCAGGCGCTCGGTTTCGCCGCTGATCTGGTCGGTCCAGGGCACGGTGGCGTACCGGGCCCAGTGGTCGGCGATGATCAGGCGCGCATTCGCTCCCTGCCATTGCGCGTCGCGCAGGCAGTTGTCCAGGGCATCGAGGGCCGGCTCCCAGCGGCCCGGCTCACGCGCGTCGATCAGGATGCTGCGTTCGACGAGACGCTGCGGTCGCAGGCCGCGCTTCATCCGGACCAGCAGGATGCGTCGCGGGGCCACGAACACGCCCACTTCATCACGCCATAGTGGTGACACGATTGACCTCCTCGAGCGTGGTTTCGCCATTGCGGACCAGGTCCAGCGCGGCATTGCGGATGAAGCGCACGCCCGAGGCCACGGCCAGCTCCTTGAGCTGGCGCACCGGCACGCGCGCGATGAAGGCCTCGCGGATCTCATCGTTGAGCACCAGCAACTCGCCGATGGCCTTGCGGCCACGGTAGCCGCTGCCACGGCAGTGCATGCAGCCGCGGCCGGCGCGGAAGCTGTACGCGGCCGCGGCGGAGGCGCTCAACCCGGATTCATCGAGCAGTTGGCGCGACGGCCGCGCCGTCTCGGCGCATTGCTCGCACACCACGCGCACCAACCGTTGCGCCATGATGCCGCTGAGCGCGGAGACGAAGCTGTACGCATCGACGCCCATGTGCACGAAGCGGCCCATGACGTCGAACACGTTGTTGGCGTGGACCGTGGTGAATACCAGGTGGCCGGTGAGCGCGGATTGAATGGCGATCTGCGCGGTTTCCGGGTCGCGGATTTCGCCCACCATGATCTTGTCGGGATCGTGACGCAGGATCGAGCGCAAGCCGCGGGCGAAGGTCAGTCCCTTCTTCTCGTTGACCGGTATCTGAAGCACGCCGGGGAGCTGGTATTCCACCGGATCTTCGATGGTGACGAATTTGTCGTTGCCGGAGTGGGTCTCCGAGATGGCGGCATACAGGGTCGTGGTCTTGCCGCTGCCCGTCGGGCCGGTGACCAGCAGCATGCCATAGGGCTGGGCGCTGAGCCGGCGCAACTTGGCGATGATACCGGCGTTGAAGCCCAGGGCATCGAGGCGCAAGCCGCGCATTTCATCGGTCAGCGCCTGCTTGTCTAGCACACGCAATACCGCGTCCTCGCCGAACACGCTCGGAATGATGGATACGCGGAAGTCGATCGGGCGGCCGTTCACGCCCGTCTTGAAGCGTCCGTCTTGCGGCGTGCGGCGTTCGGCGATGTCCAGCTCGGACATGACCTTGATGCGCGAGATGACCTGCTCGGAGATCTCGGCGCCACTGACCGTGGCGACGTTCACCAGCACGCCGTCGACGCGATACCGCACCACGAGGCCGGCGCTGGTCGTCTCCAGGTGGATGTCGCTGGCGCCGGTGCGCAGCGCATCGAAGATGGTCGAGTGCACCAGCTTGACGATGGGGCTCGAATCCTGATTGATGGAGGCGAGCGAGAGGTTCTCGATCTCGCTGCCGAGACCGGCCTCGGACTGCGCGGCCGCCACGGCCGAGTCGATGGCGCGAACTCCGGCTTCGTGCCGCGACAGGAACGCCTGGATGTCGGTTCGTGCCGCGATCGACCATTGCAGGGGCGCCGAGATGCGTACTTCGAGCCAGGCGCGCAGATCGCTGTCGAAGGGGTCGGCGATGACCGCGACGAGACCATCGTTCCCGTTGACCACGACGCAATGGCGTCGACGCGCCTCGGCCGGTGGCAACAGGTTGAACGCGGGTTCCAGCGCATTGAGTTCTGGCGATCCCAGGCAGCGGTAGTCGAACAGCCGGCCCAGCACGGTTGCCAGTTCATGAGGGCCAAGTCCGCAGGTTTCCTCGAGCACGTCCAGGGCGGGGCGGCCCTCGGCCGTCGCGCGCGCGACGGCCGCGGAGATCTGCGCTTCATCGACCTTGGTCGCCTCGATGATGGTGGATACGGCGCTCAACGGATGCTCCCCGCCAGTTCGAAGATCGGAAAGTACATCAGCACCACGATCACGCCGATGATCAAGCCGATGACGGTCATCAAGACGGGTTCGATCAGCCGCGTCATGAACTGCACCCAACGGCCCAGTTCCTCGTCGTAGAACGCGGCAATGCGCTCCATCATCTCGCCCATGTTGCCGCCGCGCTCGCCCACGCGCAGCATGCGCGCGGCCACGTGCGTGGTCAGTCCGTGGGTTTGCAGGGAGTTGGCGATGGACTGGCCTTCGCGGATGGCCCGCGTCGCACTCGCCAGTGCGGCGCGCATGTTGGCGTTGAGAAGGCCGGACGACATTTCCAGCGCGGTCACGGCCGGAGTGCCGCCGCGCAGCAGCATGCCGAGGGTGCGGTACAAGCGCGCCAGCTGGTAGATGCGTAGTTGCGAGCCGAAAGCCGGGATGCTGGCGATCCAGTTGCCGATGGCGACGCGCGTCCGGGGGCGCGAGATGACGTAGGCACCTGCGCCAACGCCGGCGAGCAGGACCGCCAGGATCTCGGTGCCATGTGCCTGCAACAGCTGGCCCCACTGCATCAGCATGCGTGAGGCGAACGGCAAGTCGTTGCCGAGATCCTCGTAGATGCCGCTGAAGCGCGGCACCACGTACCACATGAGGAATACGGTGACCAGCGTGCCGGCGATCGCCAACACTGCCGGATAGATCGATGCGTTCACCAGGCTCTTACGCAGGACGTCCACCTGCTGCTGATACGTGACGTAGCGGCTCAGCGCTTCGCGCAGCGCGCCGGTGCGTTCGCTCGCGCGGACCGTGGCCACGTACAGAGGCGGAAAGCTGGCCGGCATCTCGCTCATGCAAACCGACAGGGTTTGCCCCTCGAACAGCCGGTTGCGGATCTGGTCGAGCGACCGTTTGATCGCCGGCACGGCTTCCTTCTCCGACAGGGTGTCGATCGCCTCGGTGAGCGACAGACCCGCATCGAGCAGCGCCACCAGTTCCTGGGTGAAATTGATGAGCGGAATGCGGGCGACTTTCGAGCGACGCCACGAGCGCGTCGCGCTCATGGTGATGACCTGCAGGCCGCGCTCACCCAGCTGGCGGCGCGCGTCGGCCTCGTCCACGGCCTCCACCGGGAGGACCATGACCGCGTTGTCGACGCTCATCGCTTTGGCCTTGAACTGCATCAGCCCGTCACCAGTTGGTCAGGTCCGTGTTTTCGCCGGTCCCGCCCGGACGGCCGTCCTTGCCATAGGAGAACAGGTCCACGTCATTGTTATGCGTGCCCGGACTTCCGTAGACGTACGGATGGCCCCAGGGGTCCAGCGGCACGGCCTTCTTCAGGTACGGGCCGCCCCAATTGGGCTCGTTGATGGGCGCCACGACCAGTGCGTCCATGCCTTCCTCGGTGGTGGGGTAGCGACCCATGTCGATGCGGTATTGGTCGAGCGCCTTCTCCAGTGCATCGATCTGCGACCGGGCGGCCTTCACCTGCGACTTGCCCACCTGCGCGAAATAGCGCGGCGCGACGAACCCCGCCAGCAGTCCGATGATCACCATCACCACCAGCAGCTCGAGCAGGGTGAAGCCTGCATGGAATCGGGAGCCTGTGTTCACGGGCTTGCGCATAACCGGACCTCGCGTGTGCGTTCGACTGGCTTGGGCGGCCAATGCAGCGTCAGCTGCGTGCCACCGCCGGGATAGGAAATCAGGGAGAACAGGCCGCCGGTGCTGGCGGCGCGCTCGCGGATGCCCGCGAGCCCGTAGCCGCGGCGCATGGCCCGGCTGTCGGGTTCGAAGCCGATGCCGTCGTCGGCGATGTGCAGCCGCAGGAAGCTGGCGTCGCGGCCCGCCGAAATAGACACGCGCGTGGCCTTGGAGTGCCGGGCGACGTTGTTGAGAGATTCCTGCACGGTGCGGAACAGCACGGTGCCAAGCGGCTCATCGACGTCGGCATCGGTGATGTGCAGTTGCATGTCGACCTTGATGCCGGTGAAAACCTCGCTCCATTCGCGGCACAGCCAGCGGATGGCCGACACCGCGCCGAGACCGTCCAGCATCGCGGGTCGCAGGTTCTCGGAAATCGTTCGTACCTCGTCGATGGTGTTCTGCACGTGTTCCACCGCCTTGGATATCACCTTCACCGGATCTCCGAGCTGCGGGGAGGCCTGCATCTGGATGGCCCGCTCGAGAGAGTATTTGATGGCGCTCAGGGACTGGCCGACTGCATCGTGCAGGTCCTGGGCGATTCTCTTGCGTTCGTCTTCCTGCGCCCGCATCAGCTGCTTCGACAAGCGGCTGAGTTCGTTGCGCGAGTCCCGCAGCGAGCCCTCCGCCAGTTCGCGGCGCGTCACTTCGGCTTCCAGCCGTCCGACGGCGCCAGAAAGCTCGGACGTCCGGTCGAGGACGCGCTGCTCCAGTTCCGCCTGCAGGGCCTGTTGCTCGCGTTGCGAGGTCCGCAACTGCGTGACGTCCGAGATGATGCAGACCGCAAAGTTGGTGTCGGCGCCGTTGGCCAGGGCGATTTCATCCGGCATCCGCTTCAGCTGGACCATGATGATCCGGCCGAGCGTGGCATCGTCGATCTCGAATTCGCTGCCATCCGTCCTGGCCAGGGCGCCCCACGCCACGCCGAATGCGCTTTTCAGCGCGCAGCGGCGCGCATTGCAATTCGGGTGCAGGGCGGCGTGCAGGTCGCGTCCAAGGACCGCACGAACCTTACCGATGGACCAGCGTTCGACCACCAGATTGGTGCGCAGGATTTCGCCGTTGCGGTTGAGCAGGCACAGGAGTTGGGGCAGTGCATCGGCGATGCATTCCCACTCCTTCTTCGCTCGCGCGATGGCCTGATGCTGTACTCGCCGGGGCGATACGGCCGGTCGATTCATCGTGAGTTTCCGCTGTGGATCGTGGCTGACATGGTCAATCAGCCCGTAGGCGATCAACAGTGGGCGAGCGCCCCAGGGATACAGCGGAGTAGTGGGTAGGTGGTAGGGATTTACTGTAGGTTAGCCGTGCTCGGATTCGCCGCGCCGGGCCATCAGCGCGCGGTAGATGCGCAGCACGTTGGGGACATATTTCTGGGTCTCCTTGAACGGCGGAATTTGCCCGCCGTAGCGGTCCACCGCGTTTTCGCCCGCGTTGTACGCGGCCAGGGTCAGGTTGAGGTCGCTGCCGAAGCGGGCCATGAGGTCGCTCAGATAGTGCGTGCCCGCTCTTATGTTCTGTTCGGGATCGTAGATGTCGGAAACACCGTAGCGCTTCGCCGTCTCTGGCAGCAGTTGCATCAGGCCGACGGCGCCGCGCTTGGAGACCGCGCGCGGGTTGAATCCGGATTCGACCAGGATCACCGCGCGGATCAATGCCGCATGCACAGCGTGTGTCCGGGCAGCGGCCTTGATGAGCGGGTCGTATTGGGTGGACTTTCCGAGCCACTTACCGGACGGCTGCGCCGGCACGGCGGGGTCGGCAGGCGAGGAAAGCAGCAGGCGGTACTGCGGGTTGGCCGGCACATTGCTGAAGTGCACGGTGCCTTGGGCATCGGTATAGGAATAGATGTCGGCCTTCGCGAGGCCAGGCACGGCCGCGAACGCCAGCGCAACAGCCAGGGTGGTGCCCGGGGATCGCATCATGGGCGCGATTTAACGCTTGTGCGCCTCACCGGCACAGTAGGCGAATACCCCACCGCCTCGCTCGCTGCAGTGCAGCAAGGGAGGGCGCGGGCCGATCAGGCGGTTCCGGTCCCCGTCACCCTGGCCAGCGCCGCCAGCAGTTCCTGTGTTTCGAACGGTTTGGTCAAGGTGAGATCTGCACCGGCCTTGTCCGCTGCCGCGAGGTAGGCCGTGGTGGTGATCGCGTTGGGCTGATAGGCGTTGATGCCGAAATTTCCGCCGCCCGAGATGGCGATGATGCGCACCTGCGGATGCTTGGCGCGGATGCCGTGAATCGCTTCGACACCGTTGATCTTCGGCATGATGATGTCGGTGATGATCACCGTGGCGGGCCGCGCCTCCAGCGCGGCCATCGCCGCCTCGGCGCTTTCCACCGTGCGAACCTCATAGCCCGCGCGCTCCAACACCCGTTTGATGGCGTCGCGGACGTCCAATTCGTCGTCAATGACCAGTACGCTTCTCATAGTCTCCTCATGCGCCTGCAGCCGCGGCGAGGGTGCCCTCCGCCTGGCTCATCACCGGGAAAAATACTCTAAATGTGGTGCCCATGCCGGGCTTTGTCTCCAGCCGGATGGTGCCGCCGAAGCTCTCGACGATGCCATGGACCACTGACAGTCCCAGGCCCGTGCCTTCCCCGATCGAGCGGGTGGTGAAGAAGGGCTCGAATATGCGCTCGACCGTGGCGGCATCCATGCCGTGGCCCGTGTCCTGCACCCATAGTTCCACGCGCGGGGCGAAAGCATCGCCCTCCTGGCCGTGTTGCCGCAGGCCGATGGTCAGCAGGCCATTGCGGTCCCGCATGGCCTGGTAGGCATTGGTGCAGAGATTCATCAACAACTGCAATGCCAGGGTTGCATCGCCACGCGTGGTGGAAACCGGCTCCTCGATCACCGTGCGCACTTCGATGCTCGGCGGCGCCAGCGCCGACAGCAGGTGCACGGCGTCCTTGACGACCACGCGCAGATCGACGCGGCCAAGTTCCGTGTCGCCGAGTTCCCGGCTGAAGGTGAGGATCTTCTGCACCACGTCCTTGGCCCTGCGAGCGGCCTGCAGCACCCGCTCCAGGTCCGCGCGCGAGGCGCTGCCCGCCGGCAGGTCATCCAGCGCGGATTGGGTGAACAGGATGATGGGCACGAGCACATTGTTGAATTCGTGCGCCACGCCCCCGGCCAGCGTTCCGACCGTCTCCAGCCTCTGCTTTTGCCGCAGCTGGCGCTGTAATTCCTCGCGGCGGGCCTCGAGGTCTTCCTTTTCCCGAATCTGCGTCTGCAGGCGTTGGTTCACTCCCACCAGCTCGCGCCGCATGTCTTCCAGGTCCTCGGCGAGTTGATGTACCTCGAGGATTCCCGTGCTGGCATGCAAGGTCTGAGCGTATTGGCCGGAGGCGATCGCGCGCGATACGTTCTGCAAGGCCTGGATCGGGCGCGACAGGCGGTGGCTCAACACCAGCGTGATGACGATGGCGATCACGAGATACGCGGCAAGCATCGCCAGCATGCGGTTCAGCGCCAGTTCGATGCGCTCGCGCGTCGGGCGCTCGTCGAAACCCAGCCGCAGTTCGGCGCTTTCCCCGCCATGGACGATTGGCAGCACGATGAAGTACGTGTCATCACCGCCTTGCACGAATCCCAGGTCCGGCTGCTTCGGGGTGTTCAGGCCCGCCTGGCTGAGATCGCTCCGGTAGTTCTTGCCGCGGTAGGTCACTTCCGCGAAATTGCCTTCGCCGTGGATCACCGCGAGGTCCAGGAGATCGGACGTGCGCGAGGGATTTTCGGGCGCGGCGCCCAGCTCGAACTCATCGGCGATCACCCGTGCGAAGGTGCGCGCGTGCTGCACGAACAGTGCCTCGTGGCTGGAGCGCACTACATATCCAAGGCCGAAGTACAGCGCCGGCAGCAGGACCACGTGCAGCGCCACCACCCAGCCGGCGAGGAGCCTGGAGATCGGCGTCTTCAATCGTGCCATAGCACCCTCAATACCTTGAGGCGGGGATTGCGCTCCACGTCCCGCAACCAGGCGACGCTGAAGGCGGTGGGGTCGGCCGCGACGGCGGCGTACAGCTGTGCGGGGTCGCGGTACATGCCCGGTTGAGGCCGTCCCTGCTTCAGCGCCATTCCCAGCAGATGGCGATCGTAGGCGATCTCGGACATGGCGACCACGTTCTGCAGGAACACCGTCTTGATGTGCTCGTCGGATTCGTTGAGCAGCGGCCGCAGCCGCACGCCTTCATGCGTGACCGTCAGGCCGAGGAACAGCTTGCGCACCTCGAGTGAATCCAGTCGATCGACTTGGCTGTCGGCGCTTGCGATCAGCACCAGCTTTTCGCCCGCGTGCGCGCCCATGGCTGCGAACAACAGCCACAACAGGCCGAGTTGGCGAACCAGGCGCATCACGGGATGGCCGCACTCCATTGCAACCGGACGTCATCCGACCGCCGGTCGAGCGAGACCACATGCGAGACCTCGAGGCTCAGGGCCTGCCGGCGGGCGAAATCCCACCTCACGCCCAGCGCGTTGCGTCGCAGGGCGACGTCGATGTCACCGTCGTAGTCATTGAACGAGTGCACGAAGCGCGAGCTGCGCATGCCATCCGAGGCTTCGATCCGGCCGAACGCACTCAGGCGCCAGGGAAGCTGCCGCTCCACCTGGGCATAGCCGGTGGTGAAATTCTCGGAGGGAGTGCCACCCTGGTAGGCGACGTTGACGTGATACACCGTGGCGATCGCCCGCCAGGGTTCCGAATTCCAATCCACGTATGCACCGATGAGGTTCAAGCGCAATTCCGCGGCGGGCAGCACCGCCAGCGCCTGCGGGTCGCGAGCGATCAGACGATGGTTGCCGAACAGCAGGCCCGCGCTGGTGGAGCCCGCGAAGTCGGGAAGATAGGCGAGGCGGGCGGTGACCGAGAGCCGGTGCCTGCCCGGCGTGTTGTCGAGCATTTCGATGGGTTCGAACTCGTGCCGCCCGATCGAAGGCCCTGCGCCCACCCCGGCGGAGATCTGCACCGCGCCGTCCTTTCCGATGGCCTGGCGGGACTCGAGCAGCGCGCCGACGATGTGCTGCGGGATGATGCCGTGCTCGTCTTCCCAGCGCTCGATCGAGGGCCGCGTGATGGCCGTCTGCAGGTAGCGGCCGTGATGGTGTTCGGTGTTCCAGGCGCTGGCGGGTTGATGGAAGCGGCCGATCCACAGCATGGTCTCGGGGACGAACTCGAATCCCAACTGGAGGCGCTCCAGGTCATGTTCCTCTGCGGTGACGAAATATTCGCCGAAAATCCGGAAGCGGCGATGGGTGAGGCTGAAGACGATGTCGGCGTTGAACCAGGAGTCATCGTCGCCACCGTGGACGTCCCCCGAGGCCTTCAGGGCCAATGCCGACAGGAACACATCGAATTCCCGCGACGAGTGCTGATGTTCCGCCCTGACCATGGGTGGACCCAAAAGTCCGCAGCCGGCCACCGCCAGCATCACCCAACGATATAATTTCCACATGTCAAAGACTCCGGCAAAGGCGGCCTCGATTGGACATAATCCAGCCCTGAAGCCGACACCTGCAACCATTGCATCAGGCTCACATGGTAGGAATAGCATGCCGGTGGATGCCGGCGATTGCTTCTCGATTGCAGTGCGTAAACCTGGCTCCAACCCGCATTTATGTCAATTCCGCGGTCAGCAACCGCTTGAACGGAGGTAGCGAGATCTTGGGGTACCGATTCCCCGCGTGGCTTAAGGTGTTGTCCCGCGTGCCCATGCCCGCCCTGTATGCCTTCTCGACCTTCCTGTATTGGCTGGCGTACTACATCGTCCGCCATCGCAGCCGCGTCATCCGCGAGCAACTGGCCAAGGTGTTCCCGGGCAAGAGCGAGGCCGAACGCATCGCCCTGCACAAGCAGTTCCTGCGCAGCTTTTGCGATGTGGCCGTCGAGCTGATCGCCTCGGTGAGCATGAGCGAGGGCCAATTGCGCGAGCGGGTGGTCATCCGCAATCCGGAAGTGGCGCAGGCGTACCTGGATGCCGGCAAGACGGTGATGCTGGTCACCTCGCACCTGTGCAATTGGGAATGGCTCCTGCAAGGGATGGTGCTGCAGTTGGGCTATCCCATCGATGCTGCGTACAAGCCGCTGCACGATCAATGGGGTGAACGGCTGATGTATGCGCTGCGCACCCGCTTCGGTGCGCGGCTGATCCCGGCCAAGGACCTGCTGGCCGATTTCCTCAAGCGCCGCGGTGTGGTCCGGGCGCTGGCCATGAATGCCGACCAGGCGCCGGTGTCCACCGACCGCCGCCATTGGACCACCTTCCTGGGGCAGGACACCGCGTTCTACGTGGGCGCCGAGCAGATCTCGCGCAGCACGCGCCTGCCCATGATCTTCCTCGCCATGCGCCGCATCCGCCGCGGCTACTACGAGGTGGAACTGGAGCCCTTGTGGGACGGGGCGGAACGCCTGGAGACCGGCGTGATCACCGAACGTTATGCACGGCTGTGCGAAGCGGAAGTCTACCGCGCGCCTGCGGATTGGCTGTGGTCCTACCGGCGCTGGAAGCTGCAGAAGCCGCTGTACGAAGCAGCGGAGTGATCAGGCCGCCTTGAGTTTCGACTCCAGGTGCTTCGCAAGCTGCGTTACCGTGGGGTGATCGAACAGCTCGGTGAGGTCGATGAGATTGGGGAACTCGGCATCGATGTTCTCGTGGATCTCGATCAGCTTCAAAGAGCTCGCGCCGATTTCGAACAGGTTGTCGTTCACTCCCACGCCCTTGCCGGGCAACGCGGATTCGCAGATGGCGAGCAGGCGATTCTCGAGGTCCGAAGCGCTCGGCGCGGCCGAGGTGCTGGCGGCGGCGCGCAGGCGCTCCAGCTCCGCCAACTGCGCATCGAACTCCCCGTCGATGTAGCTCTCCTCGAGCAGGTGCCGCTGCACCTTGCCGCTGGTGGTCTTGGGGATGCGATTCACCGGCACCACCTGCGCCACTTCCAGGCCCGCATGTTCGTTGACCAGCCGCGCCACCGCGGTGGCCGTGGGCAGGAATTCGTCCATGCCGGTGCGATGCAGGACGAAGATCGTCAGCTCATCGGTTTGCGCCCCCGGCCTGCGTACGCCGGCGGCCACCACCTTGCCCAGTTCCAGCCCCGGCGCGCGCTGCGCGATGTTCTCGAGGTCGTAGGGATAATAGTTCTGGCCGTTGATGAAGATGATTTCCTTGGCGCGGCCGGTGATATACAGCTCGCCCTGCACATAGACGCCCAGGTCGCCGGTGTCCAGCCACCCTTCCGCATCGATGGCCTGGCGCGTCGCGGCCTCATCGCCGTAATAGCCGCGGGTGACGTTGGGGCCGCGGATCAGGATATGGCCGGACTTGCCGTCGGGGAGAGGTGCGCGCGCATCATCCGCGATGCGCACCTCGGTGTCGGGAATGGGCCGTCCCACCGACATCAGTTCCAGGGAGTCGCGCGCCTGCAACGGATTCGCCTCCACCGTATCGCCGACATTGAGCTTGTGGCGGTTCAGGCGCAGCCAACGGTAGTCGGCGCCCATCGGCGGGAAGGTCATGGCCAGCGAGGCTTCCGCGAGGCCATACACCGGGAACATGGCGTTGCGCTTCAGGCCCGTGTACGCGAGCTTGTCCATGAACTCATTGCACAGTTCCACCGAAATGGGCTCGGCGCCATTGAAGATCAGGCGGATCGAGGACAGGTCCACGTCTTCGAGCTTGCGGTCGCCCAGCACCTTGAGCAGATGCCGGTAACCGAAGTTCGGCGAGCAGGTGATGGTGACGCGCTTCTTCGCGGCCGTCTGCAGCCACAGCAGCGGGCGGCGCACGAACAGGTCCGTGGGCATGATGTTCACGTGCGCACGGGCGGTGAAGTGCATGAGATAAAACCCGATCAGGCCCATGTCGTGCGTGAGCGGCATCCAGCTCAAGGTGACATCGTCGGTATTGAACTTCGCGGGGCCGGAGGCGCTTTTGATGTTGGCGACGAGGTTGGCGTGCGTCAGCACCACGCCCTTGGGCTCGCTGGTCGATCCCGATGAAAACTGGATGAAGGCGGTGTCCGACGGGGCGGGACGGTGGAGCTTGCCCTGCTTGGAGATGTCGGTGATCGAGTCGGCGAGGAAGGTGCGCGCCTTGAGCTTGTCGAACAGCGCCTGCTGGCCGGAGCCTTCCGCCAATTGCGCGATGCGCTCCAGGCTCTTGCGGTCGGTGTACAGCAGCGGGTTGCCGAGCTTGGCGGCGATGCGCAGCAGCTTGTGGCGGTGTTCATCGCTGATGCCCACGGCCACCGGCACCGGCACCACGCCGCCGCACACGGCGGCCCAGTAGCCATCCATGAACTGCTCGTTGTTCGACAGGAAGATGATCATGGTGTCGCCGCGCTGCGCGCCCATGGCCTGCAGGTGGTACAGGATGCCCAGCGCACGCGCGTGCACGTCGGCGTAGCTGACGCGCCGTTCCTCGTTTTCACCCAGCACATAGGTGACCGCGCGATCCACTTTGCGGTTGTTCTCGAGGATGTCGACCAGGGTTTCGTAGCTCATCGTGTCGTCACTCGCATCAGGAGATTCGAGCGCGGACGCAGGTTCACCTGGGCCTCGAGCTCGATGGGGGAATTTTCCGCCCGGGTGAAGGTGAAGCGGCGCGCCATGCGCTGCAGGTGCACCAGGATCTCGTACATGGCCATGCCCTCGCCGATGCAATGGCGCGGCCCGACCGCGAAGGGCACGTAGGCGAAGCGATGCCGCTCGTCGGTTTCGCCGCCGGCGAACCGCTCGGGATCGAACTTTTCGGGATCGGGCCAATATTCGGGGTGCCGGTGCAGCAGGTAGGGGCACAGGAACACCTCGGAGCGCGCCGGAATCTCGAAACCGCCGAGAGTGTCCGGCTCGATCGTCCGGCGCACCAGCAGCCATCCCGGTGGATACAGGCGCAGCGATTCCTGCGCGACCTGGTGCGTGTATATCTGCGATTCGGCCAGTTCCAGGCTGGGCGCCGCTGTTTCCGGCGCGCGGTCCGCTTCTTCCTGCAGGCGCGCCTGGGCATCGGGATTCTGGCTCAGCAGGAACCAGGTCCAGGTCAGCGCCGCCGCGGTGGTCTCGTGTCCCGCCACCACCAACGTCAGCACCTCATCGATGAGTTCGCGATCGTCCATGGCCTGGTCGGTCTCGCGGTCGCGCGCATCCATGAGCATGGCGAGGAAATCGAAATGCTGCGTGCCTTCAGCTCGGCGCCACTGCATGACCTCGGAGACGAGCTTTCCCAGCGATCGGAACCGGAAGGCGAATTTCAGGTCGCGCGAGGGTTCCTTGTGGACTACCTCGAAAGGGTTGACGCCGTGAACCTGCGTCAGGCGCTCGAGGTCGTTACCGAAAATGGAGCGCAGCACGATCTCCAGGGTGAGCTCGCTGGTCTCGTCGGTGATGTCGACCGGCTCGCCGCGGGCGGCAAGGGCCGCCCAGCGGGCGGCATATTTTTCATTGACCTCGCCGATGAGTTCGGCGAACTGGCTGATGATGCGGCGGTGGAAGGCCGGCTGCATCATGCGCCGCTGCCGCCGCCAGAACGCGCCTTCGCTGGTCATGATGCCGTTGCCGAGCAGGATCTTCACCCGGTCCATCCCGCCGCCCTTGGTGTAATTGCGGTGGTTGGAGAGCATCACTCGCTTCACGTCTTCGGGATGGTTGATGACGAAGTCGAAGGCGCCGCGGGCCGGCGAGAACACCCGGTAGATGTCGCCATACTGGGGAAAACAGGCGCGCATCAGGGCGAGGGACTCATCGGTGGCGCCCAGGTCGAACCCTTGCGCGGGGCCGGGCGGCTGGCTCGTGCTTGGCATCCGCCCATTGTAACCGACGCCATCCTTGCGCGAACGCTCCACCGTCTCCCACAATGCGGCGGGTGAGCGATCAAGACGACGGCCAATTGCGCAATACGCTGTATGAGCAGCACACGCGCTCGCTGCGCAAGCTCACCCGCTCGCGGCTGTTCTTCTACAACCTGCTCGTGCCGGTGGGGCTTGCGCTGGTCAAGCTGGTGTGGAGTTGGTCGCGAATCGTTCACATCGAGGGGGAGGAACATATCCGCGCGGCGCTGGCGCGCGCACCCTCGTTCATTCCGGTTTACTGGCATCAGCACCAACTTTTCTGCGTCAAGCTCCTGCTCGCGATGCGGGCCGAAGGAGTGAAACTGGGGTTCCTGATCAGCCCGTCGGTGGATGGCGAAATCGGCGCCATCACGGTACGGCGGATAGGGGGCCATGTGATCCGCGGCTCCTCCTCGCATACCGGCGCGCGGGCCTTGCGCGACTATTACCAGGCGCTGGTGCAGGAAAAGGTGTCGCCGTCGATCACGCCCGACGGCCCCAAGGGGCCGCTGTGGAAGTTCAAGCCCGGCGCGGTGCTGCTGGCGCAATTGTCGCAGCGCCCCATGATTCCCATGGCATTCGCCGCATCGCGATCTTGGCAGATCCAATGGGATCGCTTCGTGATCCCCAAGCCGTTTGCGCGCGTCAGCATCGTAGTTGGTGAACCGGTCTACGTTCCCAAGGGGTTGGATGCGGTAGCGTTGGAGCGTCATCAGGGCGAAATGGAGGCGATCCTGAAAGCCCTTCACGACAAGGCAGTAACTGCTTTGGCATCATAGACTTACTAGATTGTCTTTATCGGCTATGCGAGAATCCGGCAAACATGGCCACTGCACCCAGCGATCCCCCCTCGGCTGACCTGACCGCCTCGGACATCCTGTCCCCGCAGGTTTGGTCCAAGCCGGGGCGTCGGATGGCGCTTGGGCTGGATGCGGTGTGCACGAAAATTGCCGTGGATTTTCAGACAATTACGGCGACCACCGCGTCCGCCTGCGTGCGCTCGAACCTCGATGCGCTGCGCGAGGCCACGCAGGCCGATGCCGCCTTCGTGGTTCGCCTGGACCCGGACACCCATTACCTTTCTGATGCGCAGGTGGCGCGTTCCATGCTCGGCGGCGGCAACCCGGAGCAGCTGAACGGCCAGAACCTGGAAAATTTTCCCTGGTTGGCCTCGCGCCTGGCGCACCTGCGACTGTTCGAATTGCGCGATGCGGGCAATCCGCGGCGTGAGCAGGCGCGCGACGCGCAGTCATGGCTTGCCATGGGCGTGGGCTGCGCGTTGCTGATCTCCTTCAACGTGCAGGAAAAACCCGCCGGATTCCTCGGCCTAACCTGGGCGCATCCGCGCGAGACCTGGGACGTGCAGCTGCATCTGCTGCTCAAGCTCCTGGGGTCGAGCCTGGCCGCCGGCATGACCCGCATTCAGATCGAGGCCAGCCTGCACGACCTCGAGGAACGCAACGACCTGGCGCTGTACAGCGCCAACGACGGCTTGTGGGATTTCGACACGCTCAACAATCGCGTCTACATGTCGCCCCGCTGGAAGACCATGCTGGGCTACGACGAGCAGGAAGTGGGCACCGCCCCGGACTGGCGGACGCTCGTGCACTCGGATGACATGTCGCGCGTGCAGGCGGCGATCCGCGACCACGTGGCCGGCAAGACCCCGCTGTTCGAGAGCCTGCACCGCATGCGCCACGCCAGCGGCGAATGGCGCTGGGTGATCAGCCGCGCCAAGGCCAAGGTGGACGACAAGGGCCGCCTGATACGCCTGGTCGGCGTGGAGCTCGACATCACCGAGCGCAAGCTGTACGAGGAAGCGCTGTTTCGCGAGAAGGAGAGCGCGCAGATCACGCTGCAGAGCATCGGCGATGGTGTGATCACCACGGATTCCGCGGGCGTGGTGGACTACCTGAATCCGGTGGCCGAATCTCTCACCGGCTGGCGCCTGGAGGACAGCCAGGGCAGGGCGATCGAGGAAATCTTCCGCGCCTTCCACGAGGAAACCTGCGAGCCGCTGGAGAATCCGCTCGCCGTGGCCATCCGCCGCACACGCTCGATCAAGTCGGTGCGGCCCATGCTGCTGATCCGGCGCGACGGCAATGAGATCTACGTGGAGAGCACCGCCTCGCCCATCCGCGACGGCAGTGGGGCGGTCTCAGGCGGCGTGCTGGTGTTCCATGACGTGAGCGAGGCGCGCGAGTTGAACCGGCGCCTGTCCTATCACGCCAGCCACGACGTGCTCACCGGCCTCGTCAACCGCCGCGAGTTCGAGAACCGCATGGAGCGGGCGCTGAAGAGCGCCAAGGCGCGCGAGACCTCGTATGCGTTGTGCTACCTGGACCTCGACCAGTTCAAGATCATCAACGACACCTGCGGCCACAGTGCCGGCGATGCGCTGCTGGGGCAGGTGGGCGCGCTGCTGAAGTCCAAGGTGCGCTGGCGCGATACGCTGGCCCGCTTGGGTGGCGATGAGTTCGGCATCCTGCTCGAGAGCTGCTCGCTGGATGAGGCCATGCGCACCGCCGAGGCGCTGCGCGAGGCCGTGCGCAACTTCAAGTTCACCTGGGAAGAGCGCACCTTCCGCCTCGGCGCCAGTGTGGGCGTGGTGCCCATCGCCGCCGACAACGCGGACGTGGCCTCGGTGCTGAGCGCCGCCGACAGCGCTTGCCAGGCCGCCAAGGAAGCCGGCCGCAACCGCGTGCACAGCTTCGAGGAAAACGACATCGACCTGATGCGCCGCCGCCGCGAGATGCAGTGGGCCGCGCGCATCAACAATGCATTGGAAGAGGGCCGCTTCGAGCTGTTTCGCCAGACCATCATGCCGCTGCAGGTGGCCGAGACCGGTGCGCACTATGAATTGCTGCTGCGCATGCGCGACGAGCAGGGCAAGATCGTGGCGCCGGACAATTTCATCGCCGCGGCGGAGCGCTACGGCATCACGCCCAACATCGACCGCTGGGTAATCGAGAACGCGCTGCGTTGGCTCGTGTCCGAGGCCGACGAGCGCGAGAAGCTCGCCATGTGCTCCATCAATCTCTCCGGGCAGAGCCTGGGCGACGACAAGTTCCTGCCCTTCGTCATCGATCAGTTCCACCGCAGCGGCCTGGATGCCACCAAGATCTGCTTCGAGATCACCGAGACCGCGGCCATCGCCAGCTTCTCGCAGGCCAACCGCTTCATCCAGGCGTTGAAGGAATTGGGCTGCAAGTTCGCGCTGGATGACTTCGGCACGGGCCTGTCATCGTTCGGTTACCTCAAGCATTTCCCTGTCGATTTCCTCAAGATCGACGGCAGCTTCGTGAAGGAAATCCTGCACGACCCCATCGACCGCGAGATGGTGCGCTCGATCAACGAGATCGGGCATCTCACCGGCAAGCAGACCATTGCGGAATTTGCGGAGAATGCGGAGATCATCACGATGCTGCGCAGCCTGGGCGTTGACTATGCGCAAGGGTATGGGATTTCGATGCCTCAGCGTGTGTTGAAGGCTGCCAATATCGCTTGATCCTTCCGAGGCTGATGCTGCCTGCCATCGAGTTGGTCCCGCCTCGAACGCACGGTTCACTACAAATCCGTGCATTCACGATGAATATGCACGTTCGCAACAGCCGTTGTACAAGGCATCCTGATCCCGCCATCGCAGCCGCTCGATCGTGCCGCCAGTGGCGTCGTTCGTGCGCGGCGTTGGGGAGGGCGGTTGATCGCCCAGCTGTAACGCGTTACGGTGGGGAGGCTGGTGATGGCGCTGACGGCGGAAAGGATGAAGGCGATGCGGGAAAGGCGGAGAGCGCGGGGGTTGCGGGAATTGCGGCTCGTCGTGCCCGATGCACGTTCGAAGGTCGTTCAGAGGCGCGTTGCCAGGCAGGTCGCGGGCCTGGATCCCGCGCGTGAGATTGAAGCCATCCGTTGGAACGAATCCGTCTCGGAGTTCGATGACGCATGAAGCGCGGCGACGTCGTCACGGTTGCGGCAGCCGGGGATTACGGAAAGCCGCGGCCAGCGGTGATCGCTCAGACCGACGCTTTGCCGGCTGCCCACGCATCGGTCGTCGTCTGTCAAATGACCTCGGAATGGAGCGATGCGCCGGATTTCAGGGTGACCATCGATCCAACGCGGCAAAACGGCTTACGGGCGAGATCGCAGGTCATGGCGGATAAGCCGGTGACGGTCTGCCGAGAGCGCATTGGCCGACGCGTAGGCCGGCTCGATGAAAAGGACATCTCCCGATTGAACGTTGCCCTGGCGTTCGTGATGGGTCTTGCCGATTAGCTAAAGGCTATTTTCTCAGGCCCATTCGAATCTCATCGACAGATCGACCGCCCGCACATGTTTGGTGATCGCGCCGATGGAGACATAGTCGACGCCGGTCATGGCGATTTCCCGGACGTTGTGGATATCCACGCTTCCAGATGCCTCAAGTTTCAGCGGTAACGTCGCCGCGCGATTCATCCGCACGGCCTCGCGCATGTCGGGCATCGAAAACTCATCCAGCATGGCAATGTCGGCGCGGGCGTCGATGGCCTGCCGCAATTCCTCCAGGGTCTCGACCTCGACTTCCACGGAAACGCCAGGAAACCTGGCCTTGGCGGCTCCCACCGCCGCGGCGATCGACCCCGCCGCCATGATGTGGTTTTCCTTGATGAGGATGGCATCGTAGAGGCCCATGCGGTGGTTTTGCGCGCCGCCGATGTGCGTGGCGTACTTCTGCGCCGTGCGCAGCCCGGGGATGGTCTTGCGCGTATCGAGGATCCGGCAGCGCGTGCCGGCGATGGCGTCCACGAACCGGCCGGCGGCTGTCGCGGTAGCCGACAACAGCTGCAGGAAGTTCAGCGCCGTCCTTTCCCCGGTAAGCAGGGCCCGCGCGGGGCCGGCGAGTTCGAACAGCACCTGATCGGCCGAGGCTCGCGCGCCTTCGGCAATCTTCCAGTTGACCCTCACGCGCGGGTCGACGCGCCGGAAGGTTTCATTCACCCAGGGCTGGCCACAGATGATGGCATCTTCGCGCGTAATCACCCGCGCACGCCCCTGGCGGGATTCGTCGATGAGGGCGGCGGTCAGGTCCTGCGCGCCGACGTCCTCGGCCAATGCCCGCTCGACCTGCGCGGGCAGGTCGGCGGGCAGTTGCGTGTTCAGAACGGCAACCCGTGCGAGGGGCCGATCATGCACATGAGCATCGGAATGGAGAGCAGGAAGTTGGTGCGCGAGGCCAGCGTCGCGGTCTTGCGGGCCTTGGCCTTTTCGTCGTCCGTGGCGGGAACGATGCCGAGCACCTTCTTCTGGTTCGGCCAGATCAGCACCCACACGTTGAACAGCATGATGGTGCCGAGCCAGGCGCCGATGCCGATGATGAGGTTGGATTCGTTGGTGGGAGTCTCATTCATCCCCAGGGCGAACGCGCCGACGAAACGGCCGCTGCGACCCAGGAGCCAGGCGCCGGTGAACCAGGTGCCCAACGCGGCGTGACGGAACCACAGCAGCGCCCGCGGAGCGATGTACTTGGCGATGCCGGCGCCGCCCGGACCGCCCTTGTCGGCGGCCGCTGCGGCAAGCCCGGGAATCTGCACGGCATTGAAGTAGTACAGCAGTCCGATCCAGAAGACGCCGGCGATGATGTGCAGCCAGCGGGCGAGGCTCAGTTCCGCAGGTACGAAGCCGCCGATCAGCGCGGCGATGAGAATCGCCATGGCAAATCCGATGATCAGGGGCCATTTGACTGTCATAAGCAGGTTCATTGTCTCGTCCTTCGTTGGTATTGGCGCTAACGGTGGGAGCGCTGGCTTGAAAAAGCCCTGGAAGAATAGGGGACGAGCCCCAATAATTCAACGATGAGCATCCCTGCGCCCACCTCGCCCTGCATCAACATCTGCGCCCTGGACGAGCAGGGGTTTTGCCTGGGCTGTCATCGGACCATCGACGAGATTGCGGGATGGAGCCGCTTGTCGGCGGTCCAGCAGTGGGCCATCATTCATCAACTTCCCGCCCGCGCCAGGCGGGCTGAAGTCTCAAACCCCGTTGGAGTGACGAAATGACGCCCGTGGAACGCATCAAACAGCAGTTGTCTTCGAATCCCGTGCTTTTGTACATGAAAGGCACGCCGGATTTTCCGCAGTGCGGGTTCTCCGCGCAGGCCGTGGGCGCACTGAAGGCCTGCAAGGCCAAGTTCGCCACCATCAATATCTTCGAGGATCCCGAAGTGCGCGAGGCGCTCAAGTCCTACTCGAATTGGCCCACTTTCCCGCAGTTGTACGTCAACGGCGAGCTCGTTGGCGGTTGCGACATCACCGTGGAAATGTACAAGAGCGGTGAGCTCAAGCAGTTGTTGAGCGAGGCCGGCGCGGTGGCCTGAAGGCCGCCACGCGGTCAAGAGCCGAACTTTCCTTGCCGACCGTTCCCGCTTGAAGCCCATGGGGCCCAGCGGGCGACCGCCTCATTGCCGCGGGTCGCCGCCTTCGTCGGCTTCCACTTCCAAAGGTCCCATCGAGGCCAGGCGGCGGCGGCTGGCGTCGAATACGCCCTGGAACTGGTTGCACACCGTGCAGAAAAGGTCTGCCGTGCGCTCGGCGTCGTAACTGGCGGAGTGCGCGGAGGACGAATCCCACTCCTGCCCCGAGGCCAGCGTCGCGCGCATCAGCACCGTCTGGCCGAAGGCAACGCCGCCGAGCGTGGCGGTATCGAAGCTCGAGAACGGGTGGAAGGGATTGCGCTTGATGTCGTTGCGCGCCACCGCGGCATTGAGGAAGTTCAGGTCGAAGAACGAATTGTGTCCCACCAGGATGGCGCGCTTGCAGTCTGCATCGCGCACCGCCCGGCGCACTTCCTTGAATACCTCCTGCAGCGCATCGGCTTCCGGAATCGCGAGGCGGAAGGGGTGATAGGGATCGATGCCATTGACGGCCAGGGATGCGGGTTCCAGGTTCGAGCCCGGAAACGGCACCACGTGATGCCGGTAGGTATTGCCGCGTGCCAGGCTCCCGTCCGAGCGCATCTCCAGCAGCACGGCGGCAATTTCCAACAGGGCATCGGTCTGGTGATTGAAGCCGCCTGTTTCGACGTCGATGACCACCGGCAGGAAGCCACGAAAGCGGGTCGCCATGGTGATGGGAGGGAGCGAGCTCATGCGCGGCCCGCCGTGAGCATCCGCCAGGCGATGTTCTCACCCGCCCGATAAGGAATCAGCGTGCCTTCACCGAAGGGATACTGCGCCGGAACCTGCCACTCCGAACGTTGCAGCACGATGCTGTCTTGATGCGTCGGCAAATCGTAGAATCGACTTCCAAAGATACTTGCAAACCCTTCTAATTTATCGAGTTTACCCATGGAGTCGAAAGCCTCGGCGTACAGTTCGATGGCCGCATGCGCAGTGAACATGCCGGCACAACCGCACGCGGATTCCTTGGTCATGCGCTCATGCGGCGCGCTGTCCGTCCCGAGGAAAAACTTCGGGCTGCCGCTGCCGGCCGCACGCAGCAGCGCTTGCCGGTCGGTCTCGCGCTTGAGGATGGGCAGGCAGTAGTAATGCGGCCGGATGCCGCCCTGGAAGATGGCATTGCGATTGTGCAGCAGGTGCTGGGGCGTGATGGTGGCCGCCACGCCCGCGCGCGCTTCCTGCACGAATTGCGCGGCCGCCGCGGTGGTGATGTGTTCGAACACCACCTTCAAGCCGGCAAAGCGCTGCACCAGCGGCGCAAGCACCGTATCGATGAAACGGGTTTCCCGATCGAAGACATCCACGCCCGGGTCGGTCACCTCACCATGCACCTGCAGGATCATGCCGACCTGCTGCATGCGTTCGAACACGGGCGCGAGCCGGTCCAGGTGCCTCACCCCGGCATCCGAATGCGTGGTGGCGCCGGCGGGGTAGAGCTTTACCCCATGGACGAAACCGCTGGCCTTGGCGCGATCGATCTCCGCCGGCGACATGGCATCGGTGAGATACAGCGTCATCAGCGGCTCGAAGCGGCAGTCGATCGCCAGCGCATCGAGAATGCGTTGCCGGTATTCAGCGGCTGCCTGGGTGGTCGTCACCGGTGCCTTGAGGTTGGGCATGACGATGGCGCGGCCGAATTGGCGCGCGGTGAGCGGCGCCACGGCGCGCAGCGCCGCGCCGTCGCGCAGGTGCACGTGCCAGTCATCGGGCCGGCGCAGGGTGATCTGGTCGGTCATGCGCGCGCTCCCGCGGCGCGTCCCCCGGGCCAGCCGCTGGCCAGCAATTCCAGGGTGTAGCGCACTCCAAAACCGGTGATGTCGGTGCCGATGTGCGCAAGCCCGCCGTGGCGCGAACCGGCCGACAGATCCACGTGCAGCCAGGGAATGTCCTTGGGCACGAAGCGCTGCAGGAACAGGGCCGCGAGGATGTGATCGCCCTTGCCCTCGACCGCGCATTGCGCCACATCAGCGACGCTGCTGTCGATGTCGGTGTTGAAATCCTCGTCCATCGGGAAGCACCACACGCGCTCACCGCTGCGCACGCCGGCCTGCTCGATCAGCGCGCGTGAGTCGGGCCGGTTGGTGAAGGCGCCGCTGTAGCGCTCGGTGAGCGCGTACACGCAGGCGCCGGTGAGCGTGGCGTAATCGATGATGGCGTCGGGCTTGCGGCGCGCGGCGAGGGCAAGGGTGTCCGCCAGCACCATGCGGCCCTCCGCATCCGTGTGGATCACCTGGATGGTGGTGCCGTTCAGGGCGCGCACCACATCCTGCGGTTTGTAGGCGCTGGGGCCGATGCGGTTCTCCGTGATGGCGAGCCAGCAATCCACCGCGGTGGATGAACCCGTCTGGATCAAGGCGGCGAGGCTGCCGAGCGCGACGGCCGAGCCCTCCATGTCCGTGTGCATGTCCAGCATGGACTTGTGGGGCTTCAGGTTGGTGCCGCCGGTGTCGAAGCAGATGCCCTTGCCCACCAGCGCCAGCCGGCGACGGGCGCCGCGCGGCTTGTAGGACAGGCGGGCGATGCCGGCATCGCGGCGCGGATTGCCTTGCGCCACCGCCAGGAATGCGCCGGCCCCCATGCGCCGCAAGGCGCTTTCCGAATAGAACTGGAATTCCAGGCCATGGCGCGCGGCGAAGGACTGCAGGTGGCGGCGATAGGCGCGCGCGTCGAGTTCGTTCGGCGGCAGCGCCGTGAGCCAGCGGGCAAGGTTGTTGCCGCCGCAGGTGGCGAGCGCCTGCTCGAGGCCCGCCAACTTTCCGCCGTGCGCCAGCTCGATGCCGCGCAGGCGCACGCGGCGGCTGGGCTTGCTCTTGAAGGAGGGCAGGCTGAAAGCTGCGGCCTGAAGCGCGGCGATGCACGCGAGCGCGGCCGGCGCCTGCGTGGCGGCATCCTGCAGCAGGTGCCAGATCAACACGCGATCGGGTTCACTATCGAGCGCTGCCCGCGCGCACTTCTGCGCGAGCTGCAGGCGTTTGAAGGTGCTTGCGCCCGCACTGGTGTAGGCGAGCACCAGCAACGTGCCGGCATTCGAGCCGACGCTGATGGTGAGCACATCGCCGTCCTTGCGCGCCTTGCGCTCATGCAAGGCGCGCAGGCTCGCCGCATGCGGCACCTGGGTCCAGTCCTTCGCGCTCATGGCGGCCGGCAGCAGCAGGATGCTGGCGCGAAAGCGCGCAAGCGTGCGCTCGGTGATGCGCGGGGCGCGCAGCGTCACGGGTACTGTCAGGGAATCCTGTGTCGGCAGTTGGGGCATCGGAAGGGTCGAAGCAGGGGGGTTGAGGGGCTATAATCCTGCGCGTGAGGGTTGCTGCGCGAGCGGCATCCTAGCAGGACGAGATATGGTCTGCATCCGCGTGAATCAAGACCTCAAGGGACCCATGACACAGCAATCGCCGTTCGAAGACATCGATCCGATCGAGACGCAGGAGTGGCTCGAGTCCATCGATTCGGTGCTCAAGGCCCAAGGTCCGCAGCGCGCGCATTTCATCCTGGAAAAATTGGTGGATTTCACGCGCCGCGCGGGAACCTACCTGCCGTTCAAGCCCAACACCGCCTACTTGAATTCCATATCGCGGCTGCAGGAGCCGGATTACCCGGGCGACCGCGCATTGGAACGGCGCATCGAGGCCTTCATCCGCTGGAATGCGATGGCGATGGTGGTGCAGGCCAACCGCACAAGTTCCGAATATGGCGGGCATATCGCCACCTACGCATCGGCGGCCACGCTTTATGAGGTGGGCTTCAACCACTTCTGGCGCGCGAAGCACGACGCCCATCCCGGCGACATGGTGTTCATGCAGGGGCACTCCAGCCCCGGCATTTATGCCCGGGCCTATCTCGAAGGACGCCTGAGCGAGGAGCAATTGAAGCGCTTCCGCCAGGAGGTCGGTGGCGGCGGGCTTTCCTCCTATCCGCATCCCTGGCTCATGCCGGATTTCTGGCAATTCCCCACGGTGTCGATGGGCCTCGGGCCCATGACGGCCATTTTCCAGGCGCGCTTCATTCGCTACCTGGAGCACCGCGGCATCGTGCCCGCCTCCGACCGCAAGGTGTGGGCCTTCCTCGGCGACGGTGAAATGGACGAGCCCGAGTCCATGGGCGCGCTCACCATGCCCGTGCGCGAGAAACTCGACAACCTGGTGTTCGTGATCAACTGCAACCTGCAGCGCCTGGATGGGCCGGTGCGCGGCAACGGCAAGATCATCCAGGAGCTGGAGGCCGCTTTTCTCGGCGCCGGCTGGAACGTCATCAAGGTATTGTGGGGCTCGCGCTGGGATCCGCTGCTGGCGCGCGATGACCAGGGCCTGCTCCGGCGCGTCATGGAAGAATGCGTCGACGGCGAGTACCAGAATTTCAAGGCCAAGGGCGGGGCGTACACGCGCGAGAATTTCTTCGGCAAGTATCCTGCCCTGAAGGAAATGGTCGCCAACATGTCGGACGATGACATCTGGCGCCTGAATCGCGGCGGCCACGACCCGCAGAAGGTGTTCGCGGCGTACGCGGCGGCCATGGAGAACAAGGGCAGCCCGACCGTCATCCTCGCCAAGACCGTCAAGGGCTTCGGCATGGGCAAGGCGGGCGAAGGCCTGAACTCCACCCATCAGCAGAAAAAGCTGGATGAGTCCGCGCTGAAGGAGTTCCGCGACCGCTTCAACATCCAGATCTCGGATGAGGACATCGCGCGGCTGCCGTTCCGCAAGCCGCCCGAGGACAGCGAGGAGATGCGCTATCTGCAGGAGCGCCGCAAGGCCCTTGGCGGCTACCTGCCCGCGCGTTTCCACGATGCGCCACCGCTGGTGGTGCCGCCGCTGGAGGCCTTCGAAGGCCTGCTCCAGGGCACGGGCGATCGCGAGATCTCCACCACCATGGCGCTGGTGCGCATCCTCGGCGTCCTGCTCAAGGACAAGAACGTCGGCAAGCATGTGGTGCCCATCGTGCCCGACGAAGCGCGCACCTTCGGCATGGAAGGCCTGTTCCGCCAGATCGGCATTTATTCCTCGGTGGGCCAGTTGTACACGCCGCAGGATGCCGACCAGCTCATGTTCTACCGCGAGGACAAGAAGGGGCAGATCCTGGAGGAAGGCATCAACGAAGCCGGCGCCCTGTGCTCCTGGCTCGCCGCCGCCACCGCCTATTCGAATCATGGCGTGAGCATGATTCCCTTCTACGTGTATTACTCCATGTTCGGCTTCCAGCGCGTCGGGGATTTCATCTGGGCGGCCGGCGACAGCCAGGCGCGCGGCTTCCTCGTGGGCGGCACCGCGGGGCGCACCACGCTGGCCGGCGAAGGCCTGCAGCATCAGGATGGCCACAGCCAATTGCTCGCCACCACGGTGCCCAATTGCATTGCCTACGATCCGGCCTTCGGCTACGAGCTCGCGGTGATCGTGCAGGACGGCTTGCGGCGCATGTACGCCGAGCGCGAAAGCGTCTTCTACTACATCACCTGCATGAACGAGAACTACGTGCACCCCGCCATGCCCACCGGCGTTGCGCAGGGCATTCTCGCCGGCATGTACCTGTTGCAGATCGGTGGGCGCGGCAAGGTGCGCGCGTCGTTGTTCGGCTCGGGCACCATCCTGCGCGAGGTGCTGGCGGCGGCGGAAATCCTCGAAAATCAATTCGGCGTGCCGGCGGATGTGTTCTCCGTCACCAGCTACAGCGAGCTGCGCCGCAACGCGCTCGAGACCGAGCGCTGGAACATGTTGCATCCGGACCAGCCGCCGCGCCGCTGCTATGTGCAGCAGGCGCTGGCGGACCGCGACGGCCCGTTCATCGCGGCGTCCGATTACATGAAGACCGTGCCCGATCAGATCCGGCAATGGGTGCCCGGCCGTTATTCGGTGATGGGGACGGACGGCTTCGGCCGCAGCGACTCACGCGAACAGCTGCGACGGCATTTCGAAGTGGACCGGCACTACATCGTCGTCGCCGCGCTCAAATCGCTGGCGGATGACGGCAAGCTCGACCACAAAACCGTGGTGCAGGCCATGAAGGCCTTCGGCATCGATGCCGACAAGCCCGATCCCGTGAAGGTCTGAACGTGGCGCAGTCAATCGAGGTGAAAGTGCCCGACATCGGCGGCTTCGCCAATGTCGATGTGATCGAGGTGCTGGTGGCCGCTGGCCAGAACGTCGAGGCGGACACGCCGCTCGTGACGCTGGAAACCGAGAAGGCCACGATGGATGTGCCCTCGCCAGCGGCTGGACGCGTGCTCGAGGTGAAGCTCAAGCGCGGCGACAAGGTGGCCGAAGGCTCGGTCATTCTCACCCTGGAGCCTGCCGGGTCGGCAGGCGCCGCGGTCGCTGCCTCTCCCGCTGCCGCGGCCAAGCCTGCGGCTGCCGCCGTTGCGACGCCGCCGCCGCCCGCGCCGCCACTTGCAACGGCGCCCGTCGCCGCACCGGTGGCGCCACCCTCGCGTCCGGTTCCGCCGGCGGTCCTTCCCGGCGTCGACGAGGCCGGTTTCTCCAGGGCCTACGCCAGTCCCTCGGTGCGCAAGTTCGCGCGCGAGCTGGGCGTGGACCTGTCGCGCGTGCAGGGTACGGCGCCGAAGCAGCGCATCACGCACGAGGATGTGAAGGCCTTCGTCAAGCGCACGCTCAGTGCGCCGGCGCTGGCGCCTGTGTCCGCGCTGCCGAAGGTTCCGCAGGTGGATTTCGCGCAATTCGGCGCGGTGGAAACCAAGCCGCTGTCGCGCATCCAGAGGATTTCCGGGCCGCGCCTGCAGGCGAGTTGGGTGAACCTGCCGCATGTGACCCAACATGACGAAGCCGACATCACCGAACTCGAGGTGGCGCGGACGGCATTGAAATCCAAGGCGACGCAAGAAGGCGTGAAGCTCACCCCCCTGGCTTTCATCGTCAAGGCCTGCGTGCTGGCACTGCAGGAGTACCCGAAGTTCAACTCCTCGCTGGATGCGAAGGGCGAGAACCTGATCTTCAAGAAGTACTACAACGTGGGCTTCGCGGCCGACACGCCCAATGGACTGGTGGTGCCGGTGATCCATGGTGCCGACAAGCTATCCGTGTTCGACATTGCGCGGCAGCTGGCAGAGCTGTCGGAAAAGGCGCGCGCCGGCAAATTGAAGCCGGGCGAGATGCAGGGCGGCACCTTCACGATTTCGAGCCTGGGCGGCATCGGTGGCACGTATTTCACGCCCATCATCAACGCACCCGAGGTGGCCATCCTGGGCGTGTCGCGTTCGGCCATGAAGCCGGTGTACCAGGGCGGGGCCTTCGTGCCGCGGCTGCTGCTTCCGCTGTCACTGTCCTACGATCATCGCGTCGTCGATGGTGCGGATGCCGCGCGCTTCGTGGTGTTCCTGAGCAGGCTGCTGAGCGATGCAAAGGCGCTGATGTGAGCACGGCACCTGGTACCGAACTGCGCGTTCCCGACCTCGGTGATTTCGCCGATGCGCTGGTGGTCGAGGTGCTGGTCAAGCCCGGCGACCGGGTGGACGTGAATGATCCGCTCGTCACGCTCGAAACCGACAAGGCGGCCATGGATGTGCCGGCGGTGGCGGCCGGCGTGATCCGCAGCATCGCGGTGAAGAAGGGTGAACGGCTGGCGAAGGGCGCGCTCATCGGCACCATCGACGCCGCCGCGGCAGCCCCTGCACCCGCGCCCGCCGCGGATTCCGCGGCAACGCCCCGGTCGGCTGCGAATGCATCCCCGGCGGCACCGTCGCAAGCCTCGCCGGTGGCCGCCGTGCCGCCACGGGCCGCGGCAGCGGCGCCGTCCCCCAGCGCCGCGCCGGCCGATGCGGTCGAGCTCGTGGTGCTGGGTGCGGGGCCCGGTGGTTACACGGCCGCGTTCCGCGCCGCCGACCTTGGCATGAAGGTCACCTTGGTGGAGCGCTGGCCGATGCTGGGTGGCGTATGCCTGAACGTGGGCTGCATTCCGTCGAAGGCGTTGCTGCATGCGGCGCGCGTCATCGAAGAAGCGCATGAGATGCGCGACTGCGGCATCAGCTTCGGCGAGCCGAGCATCGATCTGGAGCGGCTGCGCGCCTGGAAGGGCCGTGTCGTTGGCCGCCTGACCGGCGGCCTTGCCACCCTGGCCAAGCAACGCAAAGTGACAGTGGTCCACGGCACGGCCCGTTTCAAAGGGCCGCACACCCTGGCCATCACCGCCGCCGACGGTTCGGTACGCGACCTGAATTTCAGGCAATGCATCATCGCCGCCGGTTCGGAGAGCGCGCGCCTGCCCGGCCTGCCGGATGATCCGCGCATCATGGATTCCAGCGGAGCGCTCGAGCTGCCTGCCGGCGTCAAACGCCTGCTCGTCATCGGTGGCGGCATCATCGGCCTGGAGATGGCCTGCGTGTACGATGCGCTCGGCGCGCGCGTCACGGTGGTGGAATTGTCGGACGCGCTCGTGCCGGGGGCGGACCGCGACCTGTTGCGGCCGCTGCAGAAGCGCATCGAGAAGCGCTACGAGCGCATCCTGCTCGGCACCAAGGTGAGCCGCATCGAGCCGCAGGCCGATGGCCTCCGGGTCAGCTTCGAGGGCGCTGCGGCGTCCTCGCCCGAGACCTACGATCGGGTGCTGGTGGCCGTGGGTCGCTCGGCCAATGGCAACGCCATCGCGGCGGCGGCCGCCGGCGTCACGGTCGACCGGTGTGGCACCATCGCGGTGGACAAGCAGATGCGCACCAACCTGCCGCACATCTTCGCCATCGGCGATGTGGCGGGCGCGCCCATGCTGGCTCACAAGGCCACGCACGAGGCGAAAGTGGCGGCGGAAGCCGCCGCGGGGCACAAGAGCCATTTCGATGCGCGCTGCATTCCCTCCGTCGCGTACACCGATCCTGAAATCGCGTGGGTGGGTCTCACCGAGTCGGCGGCCAAGGAACACGGCGTCGACTACGTGAAATCGGTGTTTCCGTGGGCGGCGAGTGGCCGCTCGCTCGCCATCAACCGTGACGAGGGCTTCACCAAGCTCCTGTTCGACAGGAGCACGCGCAAATTGCTCGGCGCCGGCATCGTCGGCAGCAATGCCGGGGAACTCATCGCCGAGGCCGGGCTTGCCATCGAGATGGGTGCTGACGGCGCCGACATCGGGCTCACCATCCATGCGCATCCCACGCTCTCCGAAACCATCGGCATGGCGGCCGAGGGCTTCGAGGGCACGTTGACCGATCTCTACATCCCGAAGAAACAGGCCGGCTAGGGCTTGGCCAGGCATCGATGGATGAAGGCCGTCAGTTCGGCCTTCTTCACCTTCATTGCGGCAGCCTGTTGGCGGCAGGCGGTGCGCTTGGCATGCCGCGCGGCCGCGGCGGCGGCAGCCTTGGGTGAGGCCGGTGCGGCGATCGCCGCGGGCGTCGCGGCGCCGCGTGACGCGCGGGTCGCGGACGGTGCCGCTGCGGCAGCTGCGGCTGGTTGATTCGCCGTATCAGCCGTTCCGGCTGCTTGCGCGGCACCCGCGGCCATCAACCACAGCGGCAGCCATGCTGCGCGGAACAATCGCATCGATGAGACCTCGGGCGCGCGTCGTGGGGAATCCAGCGGCAATCCTATCGGGGTCCGCCCTGCGCCGAGGTGAACGGCGCATGAAGGTTGCTTAACCTTCGAGCAGCCGCCGCGCGCGGTCGAGGTAATCGCGCTCGTCGGGCGCGCGCCCCGAGCGCTGCGCCTCCCACAACGTCTCCCCCAGCACCTGCATCAGGGCGTGCTCGCCTTCGTGCGCACCGAATCGGGCGCGCAGGCGTTCCGCGGTGAGGCGGATGCCCGCGGGGCGGTCGATTGAAATTTGTTCCCGGATGGCGAGGTGCAGGCCCATGTGCAGGAAGGGATTCTGCGCCGCGTGCGTGGCGTCGGGCTCGAATGCGGCAGCGCGTTCCGCATCGCCGAGCAGCGCCTGGTACTCGCCGTGCAGCGCGATCACATCGCAGATCAGCGCCTCGAGCGGCGCCAGCGGCAGGCCCGCCTGCGCCTTGCGCCAGGCCTCGACGTACTGCGCGCGCAGCTGCTCGCGGCTGATGCCGGCAAAGCCGCTCACGTCGCTTCCGCCCGCGTCTTGGGCTTGAATTCGCACAGATCCGCGATCAGGCAGTGCGGGCAGTCGGGCTTGCGCGCCTTGCACACGTAGCGCCCGTGCAGGATCAGCCAATGATGCGCATGTTGCAGGAACTCCGCCGGCACGTGCTTGAGCAGTCCGTCCTCCACGGCGCGCTCGTTGGCGCCGCGCGCGATCCCGATGCGGTTGCTGACGCGGAAGATGTGCGTATCCACGGCCATGGTGGGCTGGCCGAATGCCACGTTCAGCACGACGTTGGCGGTCTTGCGGCCCACGCCCGGCAGAGCCTCCAGCGCCTCGCGCGCGGCGGGCACGCGACCGCCATGCTTGTCGAGCAGCTCGGCGCAGGTGGCGATCACGTTGCGCGCCTTGGCGTTGTACAGGCCGATGGTGCGGATGTACCGCGACAATCCCGCGACGCCCAGCGCCAGCATGGCGCGCGGGGTCGGCGCGTCCTTGAACAATGCCTCGGTCGCCTTGTTCACGCTCTTGTCCGTCGCCTGCGCGGACAGGATCACCGCCACCAGCAATTCGAAGGGTGAGGAAAACTTCAGCTCGGTCTCAGGATGTGGATTGGCCGCGCGGAAGCGCTCGAAAATCGCCTGGCGCTTGGCGGGATTCATGCCGGGCGTCCGAGCGAACTCTTCTTGCGCGCAATCTCGGCCGCGCGTTGCGCGGCATGCGCGGCTTCCCGTGCGCGATGGGCCTCGAAGCGCCGCCGGTTGGCGTCCGCGTCATTGCCGCGATGCGCCGCGGGAGCGGGCTGCATGGAGATGCAGTCGACCGGGCAGGGAGCGATGCATAGTTCGCAGCCGGTGCAGCGCTCGCTGATCACCGTATGAAGAAATTTGGCCGCGCCGAGGATGGCATCCACGGGACACGGAGGCAGGCAGCGCGCGCAGCCGATGCAGCGGGCGGCGTCGATCACCGCCACGGCGGGCGCGCTCTCCACGCCGTTCGCGGGATTCAGCGGCTTGGATTCGCGCCGCAGGAGCGCTGCGAGCCGTTCGATGGTGGCGCCGCCGCCCGGCGGGCATTGATTGATGTCTGCCTCGCCGCCGGCGATGGCCTCGGCATACGGGGCACAGCCAGGGTATCCGCAGCGCGTGCACTGCGTCTGCGGCAGCAGCGCATCGATGCGGGCGGCATCGGGGTGCGCCATGGCCTTACTTCACGCGCATGCCCGGCACGGCGCCCGCATCCGGCGCGAGCATGAAGATGTCCTTGCCTCCCGGTCCCGCGGCGAGAATCATGCCCTCGGATACGCCGAAGCGCATCTTGCGCGGCGCGAGGTTCGCCACCACCACGGTGAGGCGGCCCACGATGGCCGCAGGGTCGTAGGCCGAGCGGATGCCGGCGAACACCTGGCGCTCGCCCAACTCGCCCAGATCGACGCGGAGCTTGAGCAGCTTGTCCGCGCCCTCGACCTGCTCGGCGGACAGGATCCGGGCCACACGCAGGTCGATGCGCGCGAATTCGTCGATGGACACCGGCTCCGCGGCGGACATGGGCGCCGTCGTCGCCGGCGCAGCCGCGGCGGTTGCTGCCGCCGCCGCACCCGTTGCTGTTGCGGCCGCCTTGGCCGCCGGGGTCTTTTCCGGTGCAGCCTTCGCCTGTGCAGCCTTTGCCGCTGCGGCTTTCGTGGGCGCGGCCGCGGGCGTCGCATCGATGAGTTGTGCGACGGCCTTGGGATCCAGCCGTGTCGCCAGCGGTTCATAGGTGGCGATCACGCTTCCCTGCAGCGGCTTCGAGGCGTGCGACCATTCCCACGCGGGTTCGCCGAAGAAGCGATTTGCCTTCTCCGCCATGAACGGCAGGATGGGTTGCAGATAGATCATGAGGACCCGGAACAGGTTCAGCCCCTGCGTGCAGACGCGCTGCACTTCCTCGGCTTGCGCCGGGTCCTTGGCCAGGATCCAGGGCTTGCGCTGGTCGATGTATTGATTGGCGCGATCCGCCAGGGCCATGATCTGACGGATGGCGTCGGCGTAGTCCAAGGCCTCGTAGGCCGCCGCAATCGGTGGTGCGGCGGCGGCGAATTCCTGCTGCAGCAGGGGTTCGGCCAGGTTCCCGGACAAACGCCCGTCGAAATTGCGGGTGATGAACCCGGCGCAGCGGCTGGCGATGTTCACCAGCTTGCCGACGATGTCGGCATTGCAACGCGCCGCGAATTCCTCGAAGTTCATGTCGAGGTCGTCCATGCCGGGTCCCAGCTTGGCGGCGAAGTAGTAGCGCAGGTACTCGGGCGCGAATCCATCCAGGTAGCGCCGCAGCGTCACGAAGGTGCCGCGCGCCTTGGACATCTTCACGCCATTCACGGTGACGAATCCGTGCACGTGCACGCCGGTGGGCCGGCGCATCAGCGAGCCTTCGAGCACCGCCGGCCAGAACAGGGTATGGAAGTAAAGAATGTCCTTGCCGATGAAATGATGGAGCTCGGCGAAGGAATCCACGCCGAAGAAATCGTCGAAGACAAGCCCGGTGCGCGCGCACAATTGCGTGAAGCTTCCCAGATAGCCGATCGGCGCGTCGAACCAGACGTAGAAGTACTTGCCCGGCGCATCCGGGATCTCGAAGCCGAAGTAGGGTGCATCGCGCGAGATGTCCCAGTCCTTCAAGCCCTGCGTGAACCACTCCTCCAGCTTGCGGGCCACACCGGGCGCGACCGCGCCGCTTCCCACCCATTCCCGCAGTGCCTGTTCGAAGGCGCTGAGGCGGAAGAAGTAATGCTCGGACTCGCGCTCGATGGGCGTGGTGCCGCTGACGGTGGAGATCGGGTTCTTGAGATCCGACGGTGAATAGGTGGCGCCGCAATGTTCGCACGAATCGCCGTATTGGTCGGGCGTGTTGCACACGGGGCAATTGCCGCGCACGTAGCGGTCGGGCAGGAACATCTGCGCCTTGGCATCGTAGGCCTGGCGCACGCTGCGCCGCTCGATGAAGCCACGTTCGCGCAAGGTGCGGTACATGCGCTCGCACACCGCCTTGTTCTCGGCGGAATGGGTCGAGCCGAAGTTGTCGAAGCTGATCCCCAACGCCGCGAGGTCGCGCTGGTGGTCGGCATTGACCGAGGCAATCAGTTCCTCCGGAGTCAGCCCTTCCGCCTGCGCTTTGAGCATGATGGGCGTGCCGTGCGTGTCGTCGGCGCAGACGTAATAACATTCATGGCCGCGCAGCCGCTGGAAGCGGACCCAGACGTCGGTCTGGATGGCCTCGAGCGCATAGCCCAGATGGATGGGCCCATTGGCGTAGGGCAGGGCGCTGGTGACCAGGATGCGACGGCGGGCTCTCATGCTTGAACTCTGATGGCGACTTTCGCGAAACCGCAAAGTATGCCACGTGGGACGAGATGACGTCAGGCCGGGCCGCGTAGGCCGGGCCGCGTAGGCCGGGCCGCGCAGGCCGGCCGGGGTCCGGCGTTCAAGAAGCTTCGCGGTATTGCTCGAAGCGGGACTTGTTGATGGCCTTTTTGTAGGCTTCCTTGCCGGTGATTTCGCGGCGGTCCAGCAGGGTCTGGATGGCCGTATCCATGGTGCGCATGCCGTTGGCGGCGCCGCTCTGCATCGCGTTCTCCAGCTGATCCATCTTGCCCTGGCGGATCAGGTTGGACACGGCGGGCGTATTCACCAGGATCTCGAGCGCCGCGACGCGGCCGTTCTTGTCGGCCTTCTGGATGAGTTGCTGCGACACGACGCCCCGCAGGCTGGTGGAGAGCATGGTGCGCACGTGCGGCTGCTTGTCGGCCGGGAAGGCGTTGACCATGCGGTCCACCGTGGCGGCGGCGCCGTTGGTGTGCAGCGTGCCCATGACCAGGATCCCCATTTCCGCCGCAGTCACCGCGATGCTCATGGTCTCCAGGTCGCGCAACTCGCCGACCAGGATGACGTCCGGGTCTTCGCGCAACGCCGACAACAGTGCCGCCGAGAACGACGGCGAGTGCACGCCGATCTCGCGTTGGCTGATCAGGCAGCTCTTGCGCGGGTGCACGAATTCGATCGGATCCTCGATGGTGAGGATGTGGCCTTTTTCGCGGATGTTGATGTCATCGATCAAGGCGGCCAGCGTGGTCGACTTGCCCGACCCGGTCTTGCCCGTGACCAGAATCAGCCCATTGTTGACCTTGCCGAAATCGCGCACGGCCTGCGGCAGGTTGAGCTCGTCCATGGTGCGCGCCTTGGACGGAATGGCGCGGAACACGGCGCCCATGCCATTGAGCTGGCGCATCACGTTGACGCGAAACCGCGCCAGGCCCGGGATGCTGTGCGCGAAGTCGGTGCCGTCCTTGGCCTCGAAACGCTCCACCGACAGCCGCGGCATGATCTCGTACAGGCACTCCTTGACGTATTCCGCGGGCAGTGCCTCGGGAGTCAGGGGCTTCAATTCGCCGAATTGGCGCACGCGCGCCGGGTCGCCTGCCAGGAAATGCAGGTCCGAGCCGTTCATGTCGAGGATCTTCTTTAGATACTCGTCGATCTTGGCCATGTCAGCTGCCGACCTCGTCGAGCTTCGGGGCGCCCGCCATTTCCGTGGTGAAGCGCGCGAACTGGCGCTTGTCCGATGCGTAGCTCACCGCATGTTCCGGGTCGACTTCCTTGGCCTGGATGGCCGCCAGCAGCGCCTGGTCCATGAGCTGCATCCCCAGGTCCTTGCCCATCTGCAGCTGGCTGGGAATCTGGTGCGTCTGGTCGGTCATGATCAGCTTGCCGATGGCCTTGGTGACCACCATGACCTCGCACACCGCGCGGCGGCCTCGCTGGTCGGGGCTCTTGATCAGCACCTGGGTGATGACCGCGATCAGGCTCTGCGACAGGAAGCTCTTGGTCTGTTCGCGCTCCTCGGTGGGCAGCGCGTCGATGACGCGGTCGATGGTCTTGGTGGCGCTGGTGGTGTGCAGCGTGCCCAGCACCAGGTGGCCGGTCTCCGCCGCGGTCATCGCCATGGAAATCGTCTCGGCGTCGCGCAGCTCGCCCACCAGGATCACGTCGGGGTCTTCGCGCATGGCCGCGCGCACGCCTTCGGCGAAGGTGGGCAGGTGGGTGCCCAGCTCGCGCTGGATCACCTGCGCGGTCTTGCTGCGATGGACGAATTCGATCGGGTCCTCCAGGCTGATGATGTTCACCGAGCGCGTGGAGTTGAGGTAATCGATCATCGAGGCCAACGTGGTGGACTTGCCCGTGCCGGTGGAGCCGGTGACCAGGATCATGCCCTGGTGGTAGTCGCACAGCTTGCGCACGATGGGGGGAAGCCCGAGCTGGTCGATGCTGGGGATCTGCATCGGGATGGCGCGGAACGCCGCGCCGATGCCGGTTTCCTTGCGGAAGACGTTGACGCGGAAGCGGCCGCCTTCGCCGGACACGTAGGAGAAGTCCAGGTCATTACCCTTGCGGAAATGGTCCTGCTGCGATTTGGTCAGGACCTCGTTGATGTAGGACTCGAGTTCCGCCTCGCCCAGGTCGCGGAACTTGATGGGCATGAGATCGCCATGCATGCGCAGCATGGGGGGGATGCCCACCGCCAGGTGCAGGTCCGAACAGCCCTGGGCAAGCCCCAGCTTGAGGAAAGCGTCAATTCTTGCCATAACGCCAAGGCTAACGCTATCGGCGCGGGTTTTCGAGTTAACTTAACGGGCAATTGCGCCAAACGTGAACCATTCCACGCCGCAGGTGTGACAGGCGTCGCTCCGCGTCCCGGCAGGGACGGGTTTTAGGCGAACTTCTCCAGGGCGACGCGCAGCTCGTCCATGGATTGGAAGCGCTTGGTCTTGTCCAGCGCCATGCACGACAGCACCACCTCGTTGAGGCCGGGCGGCAGCGCCTTGTTGATCTCGATGGGCGGCTTCGCCTTGCCCTGCACGTGCTGATACATGACCGACATGTGATCGCCGCGCGAGTAGGGCGGGATGCCGGTGAGCAGTTCGTAGAGGATGACGCCCAGGCTGTAGATGTCGGCCCGCTCGTCCACCTTCTTGCCCAGGATCTGCTCGGGCGCCATGTATTTCGGCGAACCGATGACATAGCCGGTCTTGGTCAGCTGGGTGTCACCCTGGCTTTGCGCGGCGGCCACGCCGAAGTCCACGATCTTCAGCAGGCCTTCGTTGTTGATCAGCACGTTGGCGGGCTTCAAGTCGCGATGCACGATGCCCGCCTGGTGCGCCACCGCCATGCCGGTGGCGATGTCGATGCCGAACTTCACCGCGCGCTTCATCTCCACCGGCTTTTCGTTGATGATCTCCCCGCCGAGCGTGTGCGAGGGGAAGTACTCCATGGAAATGGCGTACAGGCCGCGGATGAACAGGAAGTCGTAGATGCGGATGACGTTGCGGTGCGTGATCTTGCGGCTGTAGCGCAGCTCGTGCACGAAGCGCTTCATCATCTCTTCGTCGGCCGCGACATTCGGGTTCAGGAACTTGAGGATCAACCGTTCCTCGACCACCGTGTCTTCCATCAGCAAGACGGTGCCGAAGGCGCCCTTGCCGATCTTCTCGATGAACTTGTAGCGGCCTTCGATGATCTCGCCGGGCTTGAGCAAGGCGATGTCGAGCTTGCCGGTCTGCACCTCCGCCTGTGCCACCACCGCGGCCAGGTCCTGGTTGTCGATGAGCAGCGTCTTGTTGGGCGCCTGCAGCTTCTGCGCGCGCTCGTTGGCGGCGACCTGGGTGCTGGAGAAGCGATTGTCCAGCTCCTCGATGGCGCGCAGGGCCGCCTGGTTCAACGTGGCGTCCGGCGATTGGCTCATGCCCTGCAACTGGGCGCGGATGGTCTCGGCGCGCTTGTCGTCGGCGAGCTTGCCCAGCGCCGCCATGACCTCGACCTTGATTTCGTTCTCGCCCCGCTGCAACAGCGGGAGGATCTGCGACACGTTGCTGGGATCGCCCAGCTTAGAAACGGCGCGCACCACCGTGGGCAGGGATTTGGCCGGCGCGCTCTTCAGCATCTCCAGCAGGCGCGGCAGGGCCTTGGTGCTGCCGATTTCGGCGAGCGCGTCGACCGCGCGTTCGCTTACCCACCAATCGTTGTCCTTGGTCGCCTCGATCAGCGAGGCCACGGCGCGCTCGTCCTTGGTCTGGTTGAGGATTTCGATGGCGGCGCGGCGGATGTCCTGGTTGTCGTCCTTGATCAGCTCGAGGACCGCCTCCACCACCTTCGGCCCGCCGATCTTGCCGAGTGCGTCGGCGGCCCTGGTGCGCACCCACCAGTCGCTGTCGGCGATGACCTCCAGCAGGTACTTCACCGACTTCGAGTTGCCGATGACGTTGAGCACCTCGACGGCCGCGCGCCGTGCGTATTCGTTTTCGTCCTTGAGCACCTCGACCAGGTACTTGACCGTCTCCGGGTCGTTGGCCTTCACCACCACGTCCACGGCCTTGTTCTGCACCTCGATCTCGGGATCGCGCAGCATCCCGCACAGCGTGGCCAGGTCGACCGGGCCGTCCATCTTGGCCAGCGCACTGAGCGCGGCCGAGCGCACGAATTTGTTCGAATCCTTGAGCTGGCCCTGAATCGCCTTCTGCATCGGCGGGGTGTTGAAGCGCGACAGCACGTTGATGATGTGCAGGCGCGCCACCGGATCCTTGCCCTCGATGCGCGCCAGCAGGTCCTCGATGGAGGACTCGTCGGCGATCTCGCCGATGATCTTGAACAAGCCGGATTTCTCGTTTGCTTCCTGGGCATACGCCGCGTTCAGCAACTCGCGCACGGTGAAGCGCGATTTCTGCGCGGCGATGACATCGAGGATGGCGGGCTTGGGCATGTCGGCCTTGCTCAACGCATCGAGCAGGCTGCTCACCGGGTAGTTGCGGCTGGACGACAGCGCCCAGGAGATGCCGGCCACCGCCCGGCCGTTGGCATCGGACATGATGCGCAGCACCTGCGGCAGGGTCTTGGCGTCGATGAGCGCGGCGAGCACTTCGACGTAGGCGAGGGTTTCCTTCTTGTCCGCCGTCGTGAGCGCGGCGACGATGGCATCGATGGCTTGGGATCCCAGCGACGCGAGCTTCACGAGCGCCTTCTGGCTGTCCGGACTGGCCGGGTTGCCGCTGGCCTTGATTTCAGCAATCAGCCGGTCGGCGCGATAGTTTGCGAACAGAGCCATTCGTAGGAATTATGCCACACCGCCAATGCGGTTCCCTGGCTAGAGTACAATGCCGCCACCACTATGAATCAACCCGTATTTTCCGCGGCCGAGTTGCGTGCCGCGGCCGAATCATACCCCGATCCGTATCTCGGACAAACCCTTGGCACTGCCAAGGCCGTCACGGATGCGCGCGTCGGTGCGGGCGTGGCGAGCCTGGATCTGACGCTCGGATTTCCCTGCGCGGATTACCAGGATGAACTGCGTCACGGTCTGCGCCAGCACATGGCCGCGCTCCTCGGCGCCACGCCGCTCGAGCTGCGGCTTGCCGCGCAGATCACCGCGCATGCCGTCCAGCCCACCTTGAAGCCCCTGGACAACGTCAAGAACGTGGTCGCGGTGGCATCGGGCAAGGGCGGCGTGGGCAAGTCGACCACGGCGGCCAACCTGGCGCTGGCCTGGGCCGCGCAGGGCGCCCGCGTCGGATTGCTGGACGCCGACATCTATGGTCCCAGCCAGCCCACCATCATGGGGCTGGCGGGCGAGCGCCCCACCAGCCCCGACGGCAAGCACCTCACCCCGCTGCAGGCGTACGGCGTGGCGGTCATGTCGATCGGGTTCCTGATCGATGCCGAGCAGCCGATGGTGTGGCGTGGCCCGATGGTGACGCAGGCCCTGACCCAGTTGCTGGGCGATTCGACCTGGGGCGAACTCGATTACCTGGTGGTGGACATGCCGCCCGGCACCGGCGACATCGCGCTCACCCTGTCGCAGCGCGTGCCGGTCAGCGGTGCCGTCATCGTCACCACGCCTCAGGATATCGCCCTGCTGGATGCGCGCAAGGGACTCAAGATGTTCGAGAAGGTCAACGTGCGCGTGCTCGGCATCGTCGAGAACATGAGCCTGCATCAGTGTTCGAAGTGCGGGCACGTGGAACACATCTTCGGCGCCGGGGGCGGCGCCGCCATGGCCAGGCAATACGGCGTGCCGCTGCTCGGCGAGCTGCCCCTGGACCTTCGCATCCGCGAAGACGCCGACGGCGGCAAGCCCACGGTGGTCTCGGAGCCCGACAGCCCGCGTGCGCTGGCCTATCGCCTGATGGCGCGCCGCGCCGCCGCCGGCCTTGCCACCCGCAACAAGGATTACAGCCGGCTATTTCCCAAGATCAGCGTGGAATCTACCTGATGAGCATCAAGAGCGACCGATGGATCCGCCGCATGGCGCGCGAACACGGGATGATCGAACCCTTCAGCCCCGGCCAGGTGCGCCAGGATGGCGAGGGCAAGATCATTTCCTATGGCACCTCGAGCTACGGCTACGACGTGCGTTGCGCCGATGAATTCAAGATATTCACCAACATCAATTCCACCATCGTGGATCCGAAGAACTTCGACGAAAAGTCCTTCGTGGATTTCAAGGGGCCGGTATGCATCATCCCGCCCAATTCGTTCGCACTGGCGCGCACCGTGGAATTCTTCCGCATTCCGCGCAGCGTGCTCACCGTCTGCCTGGGCAAGTCCACCTATGCGCGCTGCGGCATCATCGTGAATGTGACGCCGCTGGAGCCCGAGTGGGAAGGGCATGTCACGCTGGAGTTCTCCAACACCACGCCGCTTCCGGCGAAGATCTACGCGCTCGAAGGCGTGGCGCAGATGCTGTTCTTCGAAAGCGATGACGTGTGCGAAACCTCCTACCGTGATCGCGGCGGGAAGTACCAGGGCCAGACCGGAGTGACGCTCCCCAAGGCCTGAGCCGGCGCTGGAGCGGGGCCGGACCTCGCGGTCAAGCCGCGCACGGCCTCATCGCTGCAGCGTCTTCACGCTCATGGTGAACTCGACCTTGCCGTCGCGGGTGCGTTGCGCCTGCACCGGCACGTATCCCAGCGACGGTGCAAACCACATGCGGGTGATGCGGTTCCCGCCGGGGCGCTGGCTGGCGAGCACGATGGTGTCCAACTCGCCCAGCGCGGTCTTCAGCCGCTGCGCGCCCTCGTTGGTGTAGACGAATTCCTTGATCTCGTCCTTGTCGGCGAGCCACACCTGCTTGGGCGCCTGGCCGCGGGCCAGCGCCATCATCAACTCGATCTGCACCGACATGGGATCCTGCGTGCCAGGCTTCAAGGCGAGGTCCACGGGCTTGTCCTCCGACACGCCGGTGACGCGGCTCCGCGTCCAATCGAAATCCAGGCTTACGTCCTTGTCCGTGGCCGGCGAGCCGTCATCGCCGCGGAACTTCAGGGGCTGTGCATGGCCGTCATGCAGGATGAAGCGGCTGACCTGCGTGATCTCGTCGCTGAAGACGATGTGAAAAATGCCGCGCGCATTCGAGCGCGACACGTATTCGTACTGCCCGCCGGCGCCGGGGGCTTTCAGCTCCAGATCGCTGGTGCCCACGTTGATGCCGTGCCATTGCACCTGGTAGAGCGCGGTGAACGGTTGCGGCGCGGGCGCGGCCGCCCCGGCGGCAGGCGGCTCGGTGGGCGCGGGTGCCGCTTCGGCAGGATCGGCCGGGCCCTGGCCGGCCGGTGCCGCGGTGGCGCCGGCGGCTGCCGTCATCGCCAGCGCACCCAGCAGCATCATTCCCGCCGCCGTCCAATGCTTTCCCTGTCTGCCCTCGACCATTGCCTGTCCCCTCATCGAAACGATTCGTTCCACTGCAGCGGCGCCGCCAGCAATTCACCGTCGAGCCAGGCGCGCTCCTCGCGACAAGTCAGCCGCCCGGCGCAATGCCAGGCGGCGGCCAGCGGAAATATCCTGTGCTCCACCCGCTGAACGCGGGCTGAAAGCGAGCATTCGTCGTCACCAGGGAGCACTGGCACCCGCGCCTGCAGCACCGCGGGACCGCCGTCCAATTCCTCGGTGACGTAATGGACCGTGGCGCCGTGCTCGGCATCCCCCGCCGCCAGCGCGCGGCGGTGGGTATGCAGCCCCTTGTACTTGGGCAGCAGGGAAGGGTGGATGTTCAACAGCCGCCCGGAAAAATTCTGCACGAAATTGCCGCTGAGGATGCGCATGAAGCCCGCCAGCGCGACCAAACGGGGGCGCGACTCCTCGATGGCATCGCGCAGGCTCGCATCGTAACGCTCGCGCCCGGTGATGCCCTGCGCCGGGATGGCGCGCGCCGGCACGCCGAGTTCGCGCGCAATCGCGAGGCCCCCGGCGTCAGCCTTGTCCGACAGGACCTGGCTCACCTGGTAGTTCGCGTCGGCACGCAGGCTGGCCTCGATCAAGGCGCGCATGTTGCTGCCGCGCCCGGAAATCACGATCACCACGGGCGCGCGCGGCGCCGGCGCAGCCGCGCTCACTCGATCACGACGCCGCGACTGCCCCGCCGCACGTCACCGATCACCGTGGCCGCCTGGCCATGTTCGCGCAGCAACGCGATGCTGCGGTCCGCATCGGCCGCCGCCACCTGGATGGTCATGCCGATGCCGCAGTTGAACACGCGGTACATCTCGGCCTGGTCCACGTTTCCCTGCCGCTGGAGCCATTCGAATACGGGGTCGACGCCCCAGGCCTTGCGTTGCAACACCACTTCCAGCCCGTCGGGGATGACGCGCGGGATGTTCTCCACCAGGCCGCCGCCGGTGATGTGCGCAATGCCGTGCACCGGCACTGCACCGATCAACGCGAGCACGGGTTTGACGTAGATGCGCGTGGGCGCCATCAAGCGGCGGATCAGCGGGATGCCATCCAACGGCGCATGCGGGTCTGCCTTGGAGACGGCGAGGATCTTGCGCACCAGCGAAAATCCGTTGGAATGCGGGCCGGAGGACGGCAGGCCCAGCACCACATCGCCTGCCTGCGTGCGCGAGCCGTCGAGGATCAAGTCCTTTTCGACCACGCCGACGCAGAAACCGGCGAGATCGTAGTCATCGCCATGGTACATGCCCGGCATCTCCGCGGTCTCGCCGCCCACCAGGGCGCAGCCCGCCTGCACGCAGCCTTCGACGATGCCCGCGATCAGGCGTTCGCCGATGTCGACGACCAGCTTGCCGGTGGCGAAGTAATCGAGGAAGAACAGCGGCTCGGCGCCCTGCACCAGCACATCGTTGACGCACATGGCGACGAGATCGATGCCGACGGTGTCGTGTCCCGCGTAGTCGATGGCCAGCCGCAGCTTGGTCCCCACGCCGTCGGTTCCGGACACCAGCACGGGGCGGCGGTAGCGGTCCATGGGGATCTCCACCAATGCACCAAAGCCACCCAGGCCTCCGATGACCTCGCGTCGCGCACTGCGCTTGACCAAGGGTTTGATGCGATCGACGAGTTCGTCACCGGCGTCGATGTCCACTCCGGCATCGCGGTAGGTGACGGAAGGGCTGGTTGTCATGCGTTGGCCTTTGAATGTGGCCGCCTTGGATGCTCGACGCGGCGCGGCGGCAGGGGGGCAGCTATGGTATTTTACATGAGGGTCCAAGATGCCGATAACTCCATGATCAAGCTAATCCTTTTGACAGCCTCGAAGCTCCTGCCGCCGGCACCCCCCAAGGCCCTGGTGCGCGCCGTTTTGGCCGCCATGGCGTTTTGGACCGCGCTTGCCGCCACCGATGCGCTCGCGGTCGTGGTCCCCGATCTGTACCAGGCGGCGGTGAACGCGCCCGATCGCAGCGAAGCGGGCCTTGCGGCGGCATTCGAAGCGGCGCTGCGGGTCGTGGTGGTGAAGGTGACGGGGCGGCGCAGCGCGCCGCAGGAGGCGGCGTTTGCACCGCTCCTGGGCAATGCGCGCCGCTACATGCAGCAATACCGCGCCGGCAGCGGCAACCAGATCTGGGTGGCCTTCGATGGTCCGGCACTGGAGCGGTGGCTGGCGCAGGGCGGCCTGCCGCTATGGGGACGCGACCGGCCCGCCACCCTGATGTGGATTGGCGTGGGCGACAAGAATGGCGGCTCGGTCCTGACCCGGGAGGATTCCACGGAATTGAAGCGCTCGCTGGATCAGCAGGCAGCGGCCCGCGGCATTCCGTTGATCTGGCCGACCGCCGCCGACGTGACACGCTATGGCGTGAGTTTCGCGACCCTGTCGCAGGCGCCTGCCAGCTCGCTGGCGGACAGCGCCAAGCGCGCCGGCGCCGCCGGCATGCTCATCGGCCGCGCCGCCGATGCGCGCGCCGCCAGTGTGCGTTGGGTGTTCCTGTTCCAAGGGCGCAGCGCGGAGTATTCGGGAGCGGCCGAGGGCATCGATCGCGTGGCCGATGCCTATGCCGGCATCTACGCCGCCAGCGGCGAGAGCGCGCCCATCGACATCGAGGTCGCCGGCGTCGGCAGCCTGCAGAGCTACGCCAGCGTGCAGACCTATCTGGAGTCGCTGACCCAATTGTCCAAGGTGAGCGTGGTGGGCTTCGACAACGACATCCTGCACCTGCGGGTGGTGGCGCGCGGCGGGCTCGAGCCCCTGCAGCGCGTGCTGGCGCAGGATGGGCGCCTGCAGGCCACTGCGCCCGGCCCGGGCGGTGTGCCGCGGTTCCGCGCCAGTCCGTGAGGCCGCAGCGCCATGCTGCGTCAGTGAATGCTGCGCCAGATCCCCAACGCGATTTGCCTGATGCGCCTGGCCTTGGTGGTGCCGGTGGCGTGGACGCTGTTGCACGATGACCCGGCCGCCACCTTGTGGCTGTTCGGCGCGGCCGCGGTGTCCGATGGCGCTGACGGTTTCCTGGCCAAGCGCTTCGGCTGGCAGACCGATCTGGGCGCCTTTCTCGATCCGCTCGCGGATAAGGTGCTGCTGGTCACGGTGTTCGTGACACTCGCCTGGCTCGATCTCGTGCCCATGTGGCTGGTGTTGTTCGCGGTGGGGCGCGATGTGGTGATCGTGGCCGGTGCCCTGGCCTATAAGCTCGTCGTGGGCGCGGTGAAGATGGAGCCGCGGGTGTCGAGCAAGATCAACACGGCCTGCCAGCTGGGCTTCGTGCTGGTGGTGATCTGCCGGCAGGCATTTTCATTGCCGGCGCAGTGGGTGGCCACGTCCATGGGTGCGGCCACGCTGGTCATGACGGTGATCAGCGGCCTCGACTACGTGATGACCTACGGCTCCCGGGCGCGTGCCGCGGTACTCGCGCGGCGCGCCGCCATATGAAGCAGCTGCCGCTGGGCGTGCGCCTGCGCACCAGCGCGGTGTTCGGCAATTTCCTGCCCGGTCCCAATCTCGAGGCGCTGGAAGCGCTGCGCGCGGGAGCCACCGATCCGCTGTGGATTTGGGGTGGTGATGCCGCCGGCAAGACCCACCTGCTGCAGGCCGCGTGCGCGGACCATGCCGCGCCCGGCGCCTACCTGCCCCTGGGCGATGGCGCATTGCCCCCGGAAGCGCTGGAAGGGCTGGAGTCGCTGTCCCTGATCTGCCTCGACGACGTGGACCGCATCGCCGGCGAGTTGCCGTGGGAGCGTGCGCTGTTCGCGCTGTTCAATGCCGCGGCGGAGCAGCGCTCGCGGCTCGTGTTCGCAGCCCGTGGCGCGCCCACCGCCGCGCGCTGGGCATTGCCGGATTGGGCCTCGCGCGCCGCTTCTTGCCGGGTGTACCAGTTGCGCCTGCTGGATGACGCGGAGCGCATCGAGGCGTTGCGCATGCGTGCCGATGCGCGCGGCCTGTCGCTGCCGCTGGAGACTGCCGAGTACCTGTTGAAGCGAATGCCGCGCGATCAGCGCGCGTTGTTCGACCTGGTGGATGCGCTGGATGAGGCCGCGCTCGCCGCGCAGCGGCGCCTCACGGTCCCGTTCGTGCGCGATGCGCTCAAGCTCTAGCGCGCGCTTGACTGGCGCGACACGCGCAAATACAGCACCAATGAACAGAACCAGCCGAACACCAGCAGCAGGGTGGCGCCGGCGGCCAGGCGCGCGCGCGGGTTGGCGAGCAGTTCGGTGATGGCGAAGGCAAGGTAGGGCACGCTGAACAGGCTGGCCCACGCAAAGGTGTGGCGCTGGCCGCGGATCAATCCCGACAGCGGCGCCAGCAGCGGCAGGATCGCCAACCCGCACAGCCACCACGGATAGCCCGCCCAGCCCCAGGCCAACAGGCTCGCGCTCAACAGCGCCCACATGCCGATGCTGATGCGGCGCGCGCGCTGCGCATTCATCGTTGCGAAGCGTGCAGGCGCTGGGCGAGGGCGGCCACGCGCGCACCCAGCGCGCGCGCAAGTTCCGCTTCCGCGCTGGTGAGCGAGCCTTGATTGGACTGCCCAGCCACGTGACTGGCGCCATAAGGCGTGCCGCCGCTCGAGGTGTGCGTCAGTTGCGATTCGGTGAACGGCAAGCCGACCAGGTACATGCCATGGTGCAGCAGCGGCAGCATCATGCTGAGCAGCGTGGATTCCTGGCCGCCATGCATGGTCTGCGTCGAGGTGAACACTGCGGCGGGCTTGCCCGCAAGGGCCCCCGACATCCACAGCGAGGCGGTGCCATCGAGGAAATACTTCAGCGGCGCTGCCATGTTGCCAAAGCGCGTTGGGCTGCCCAGCAGCAGGCCCGCGCATTGCGCCAGGTCTTCGTGGCTGGCGAAGGGAGGTCCTTGGTCCGGGACGGCGGCGCTGCGCGCCTCGGTGGTGGCGCTGACCGGCGGAACGGTGCGCAGGCGGGCGGCCATCCCGGGGATGGACTCCACGCCGCGGCAGGCCTGGCGTGCCAGCTCCGCGGTGCTGCCATGGCGTGAATAATACAAAACCAGGATTTCAGGCATGCGCATCTTGCTCGTGAAAAATCGGCGGTTGACCTGCGGCGGACCTTCGGAGGACCTATGCGTGACGCGTGCGCGCAACGGCTTGCGGGCGGCGTGGGCTGGATTCTACAGGGATTGACGGTTTGACGGCTGCGGTGTGCTGTTGCTAGTGTCTGGCGCAAACATGTGGAAGACCGCCTTATTCGCTTCTATCGCCTTGCTCGCCGGTTGCAAGGGACCGCCGGTGCAGGAGATGAGTGATGCGCGCCAGGCCATTGCGGCCGCGCGTGCCGCCGGCGCTGCGGAACGTTCGCCCGCCGATTTGAATGCGGCGCAGGCCGCCATCCTCAAGGCCGAGCAGGACCTGCACCAGGCGCATTTCACGCGCGCGCGCCTGGCGGCGCAGGAAGCCAAGCGCCGCGCCGCTGCCGCGCTCGCCAATTCACAGTCTGACGCTACTTCCACCCCGTCTAATTGATTCCCGGGTCGGCCCGGCCTTTTAAAACCGCCAGGTGCGATGCCAGCGCGCCATCACCAGGTCCGGATAGGTATTGCGGCCCAGGCTCCCGTTGTAGCGGGCCAATGCGCGCGTCCAGTCGCCGCGTTCCTTGCGCAGGTAGAATCGCAGGATTTCGCAGCCCATGCGGATGTTGGGCGCGACCTGCACCAGCTTGTTCTGCACGCCCAGCTGCCGCGGCCAGAACGGCATGACCTGCATCAGTCCCACCGCGCCGGCGGTCGATACGGCCCAGGGATCGAAGCGGCTTTCCACCTCGATCAGCGCCATGACGAGGTCGGGCGGAAGATTCACGCTGCTGTCGCGCCGGGCCTCGCAGTACACGTGATCCAGGATCTCGATGCGGCGTGCGTGCGAGGCCACGAAGCGCTGGAGCCTGGGCTCCATGGCCTTGTACCAGACGATGGCTTCGTACTTGTCGGTGAAGCAGTCCGCCTCGCCGATCACTTTCTCCAGGACACCCTTGAGCGCCGGGTCCTGTTGGTGGTCGGCGTGCGCCGGCAGCAGGGCGGGTACGGCAAGGCACACGGCCAGTAACAGCGGCCCGCGCATCCGCAGCAAGCATCGCGAATTTCCGGCGCTGTCCTGTCGCACGCTATCCGTCCGTCCGCCCGTCAAGCTCCCATCTTGGCACGCAGCGCGTCGATGGCACCCTGCAGGGGCAGCTCGCTCGATTCGCTGGCGCGCCGGTGCCTGTATTCCAGGTTGCCGGCTGCCAGGCCGCGCTCGCCCACCACCACCCGGTGGGGGATGCCCAATAATTCCGCGTCCGCGAATTTCACGCCCGGACGGGCGTCACGATCGTCGAACAGGACTTCGAGCCCGGCCGCGGTCCATTCGGCATACAGGCGGTCGGCGGTTTCGCGCACCGTCGCCGACTTGTCGTACCCCATCGGCACCAGCACCACCTGGAATGGGGCGATGGGCTCGGGCCAGATGATACCGGCGGCGTCGTTGTTCTGTTCGATGGAGGCGGCCACCACGCGCGTGATGCCGATGCCGTAGCAGCCCATGAACATCTCCGTTGGGCGGCTCTGCTCGTCGAGCACGGTGGCCTGCATGGAATGGCTGTACTTGCGTCCCAACTGGAACACGTGGCCCACCTCGATGCCGCGGGCGATCTGCAGATGACCCTTGCCGCTGGGGCTCGGGTCGCCGGCAACGACATTGCGCAGATCCGCCACCTGCGCTTCGGGCAGATCGCGGCCCCAGTTCACGCCGGTGAGGTGAAAGTCTTTTTCATTGGCGCCGCAGACGAAATCCGCCACCTGCGCGGCCGCCTGGTCCACCAGCACCAGCCCGCGGTAACCCACGGGCCCGATCGAGCCCGGCTCGCTGCCGCTGGCTTCGCGCACGCGCTGCGCGCTGGCCATGCGCAGGGGAGAGGCGATGGCGGGAATCTTCTGCGCCTTCACCGCGTTCAATTCATGATCGCCGCGCAGGATCAGCGCCACCACGCCACCATCGCTGCCATCCACCAGCAGGGTCTTCACGCATTGCTGCGGCGTCACCTGCAGCATGGCGGCGACATCCGCAATGGTCTTGGCGTTGGGTGTGTGCACCTTGGCCATGGCCTGGGTCGCGGGCGCACGCGTGCCCGCGGACGGCACCACCGGGGCGAGCTCCACGTTGGCCGCGTAGTCGTCCGCATCCGAGAACGCGATGGCGTCCTCGCCGGAATCCGCCAGCACGTGGAATTCCTGCGACGCGGTGCCGCCGATGCTGCCGCCATCGGCGTGCACGGCACGGAACTTCAGTTGCATGCGCGTGAAGATGCGGGTGTACGCTTCGAACATGAGCTGGTAGCCCTGCGCCAGCCCCGCCTCGTCCAGATGGAAGGAGTAGGCATCCTTCATGATGAATTCGCGCGAGCGCATCACCCCGAAGCGGGGCCGGATCTCGTCGCGGAACTTGCTTTGGATCTGGTAGAAGTTCACCGGCAGCTGCTTGTAGCTGCGCAGCTCGCGGCGCGCGATGTCGGTGATCACTTCCTCGTGGGTCGGGCCGTAGACGAAGGCACGGTCGTGCCGGTCCTTCAGCCGCAGCAGTTCCGGCCCGTAATCCCCCAGGCGCTGCGACTCGGCCCACAGCTCCGCCGGCTGGATGGTGGGCATGCACAGTTCGAGGGCACCGGCGCGGTTCATTTCCTCGCGCACGATGTTCTCGACCTTGCGCAGCACGCGCAGGCCCATGGGCATCCAGGTATAGATGCCGGCTGCCAGTCGGCGGATCAGGCCGGCGCGCAGCATGAGTTGATGGCTCAGAACTTCCGCGTCGGCGGGAACTTCCTTGAGGGTGGCGATGGGGTATTGGCTTAAGCGCATGAGGCGTTATCTTACATGAGGTGCCCTGTTATCATGGACCTACGCATGAACCAGGACGAGGACACCTCAGACGATACCAAGGCGCGCCCGCGCGGGGTCTACTGGTTGCCGAACCTCTTGACCAGCGCCGCGCTGTTCTCCGGCTTCTACGCCATCGTCGCCGCCATCGACTACAACTTCGAAAAGGCCGCGATGGCGGTGTTCGTCGCCATGGTGTTCGATGGGCTGGACGGCCGCGTGGCGCGCTGGACCCATACCGAGAGCGCCTTCGGCAAGGAATACGACAGCCTTTCCGACATGATCTCCTTCGGCCTCGCACCCGCCATCGTCACCTATCAGTGGGGCGTGGCGCGCATCACCGAGTATGGGCCGCTGTGGCGGCGCTTCGGTTGGCTGGCGTGCTTCTTCTACGCCGCGGCGGCCGGGTTGCGCCTGGCGCGCTTCAATTCGCGCAGCGCGGTGCAGGACAAGAATTACTTCGAGGGCCTGCCCAGTCCCTCGGCGGCCGCCATCGTGGCGGCGTTCATCTGGCTGGTGAGCCAGGCGGAAATGCGGGTCGGCCTGCCGGAGCTGGTGGTGGCCTTCGTCGTCACGGCCTGCGCCGGCGCGCTGATGGTAAGCCGCTTCGCCTTCAACAGCTTCAAGAAGGTGGACGCGGGCGCGCGCGTGAAGTTCGCCTACATCATCCTCGTGCCGTTGGCCTTCGCGGTCATCGCCACCCACCCCCCGGTGGCGCTGCTGACCCTGTTCGGCGGTTATGCCTTGTCCGGCCCGTTGATCTGGGCCTATCGCAAGCTCCGGCGGCGTCCGCGCGGCGGCCCCGCACCCACATGAGCGCCTCGCGGCGGCTCGATTACCTGGATGCCATGGGTATCGACTCCTGGCGGTTGCGCGGGGCTGCGCCGCTTACCCAGGCGGCGCAACCTCCAGGTGGCGACCCGGCGGTGGTTGCGGGCACGCCGGATGTGGCTGGCCTCGACTGGGAGGCGTTGCGGGCGCGCGTGGCGGCCTGCAGCGCCTGTTCGCTGAGCACCAGCCGCACGCAGACCGTGTTTGGTGTCGGCGACCCGGCGGCGCGCTGGCTCATCATCGGCGAGGCGCCCGGGGCGGAAGAGGACCGGCGCGGCGAGCCCTTCGTCGGCCGTGCGGGCCAGTTGCTCGATGCCATGCTGCGATCGCTCGGGCTTTCGCGCCAGCAGGTGTTCATCGCCAATGTGCTGAAGTGCCGTCCGCCGGGGAACCGCGATCCGCGGCCCGAGGAAGCACGCGCCTGTGCCGGGTTCCTGCATCGCCAGATCGCGCTGATCCGGCCGGCGGTGATCCTGGCCGTGGGGCGGATCTCGGCCCAGAATCTGCTCGGGGTGGAGGAGACTCTGGGAAAATTGCGGCAACAAGTGCATCGTTTCGGTCCTGCACAGACGCCGCTGATCGTCACCTATCATCCGGCCTACCTGTTGCGCTCACCGGGCGAAAAACGCAAAGCTTGGGAGGACTTGAAGTTGGCGAAGAGGGTGATGGACAGTGGCAGCCGCGCGACCTGAGGTGCATCCGGCCACGGCGGAGATCCGCCCCATGCTCGACAGCGACGTGCCCTTCGTGCTGGCGGTGGAATCCTCCGCCTACCAGTTTCCCTGGAGCGAGGGCATCTTCCGCGACTGCCTGCGGGTGGGCTACACCTGCCGGGTGCTGGACATCGGCGGTGACGTCGCCGGCTATGGAATTATGTCAATGGGCGCGGGCGAAGCGCACATCCTCAACGTGTGCGTGCGCGCCGAGTATCAATGCCGCGGCTTCGGCCGCAAGCTCCTGCTGTTCCTGCTCGACCGCGCGCGCGCCGCCGGCATGCAGGAGGCCTTTCTCGAGGTTCGCCCGTCCAACAGCGCCGCCATCCGCTTGTACCAATCCGTGGGCTTCGAGCCCGTCGGCGTGCGCCGCGGCTATTACCAGGCGGCGGTGGGGCGGGAGGATGCCTCCGTGCTGCGGCGGGTGCTGCTGCCCTGACGATGGCCGTCGTGCGGCTGGCCGCGCCGCCTTTTGGGGTATCATGCGCGGCTTCCTCGAGGAACCCATCCGATGTCGAGCGCTGCCATTGCCGGGGAGATCGGCAAGAGACGAACCTTTGCCATCATCTCCCACCCTGACGCGGGCAAGACCACGCTCACCGAAAAGCTGCTGTTGTTCGGCGGTGCCATCCAGATGGCGGGGACGGTCAAGGGCCGCAAGGCGACGCGCCACGCGACCTCGGACTGGATGCGCCTGGAGCAGCAGCGCGGCATTTCCGTGACCTCTTCGGTGATGCAGTTTCCCTACCGCGAGCACATCGTCAATCTCCTGGATACCCCGGGCCACGAGGACTTCTCCGAGGACACCTACCGCACGTTGACGGCGGTGGATTCGGCGCTGATGGTGATCGACTGCGCCAAGGGCGTGGAAGAGCGCACCATCAAGCTCATGGATGTCTGCCGCCTGCGCGACACGCCCATCATGACCTTCGTCAACAAGCTGGACCGCGACGGCCGCGCGCCCATCGAGCTGCTGGACGAAATCGAGAGCGTGCTGAAGATCCAATGCGCGCCGGTGACCTGGCCCATCGGCATGGGCCGCGACCTGCTCGGTGTCTACCACCTGGTCGAGGACCGCATCTACGTGTACGTCTCGGAAGGCAAGGGGCGCGCCGGTTCGCACGAGACCATCGAGGGCCTGGACAGCGATGCGGCGCGGGAGTTTCTCGGCGACCGCTATGCCGCGTATTGCGACGAGGTGGAACTGGTGCGCGGCGCGACGCCGGCCTTCGACCTGGCGCGCTACCGCGCGGCGCGCCAGACCCCGGTGTTCTTCGGCTCCGCGGTGAACAACTTCGGCGTGGCGGAGCTCCTCAATGCCTTCGTCACGCATGCTCCGGGGCCGCAGTCCCGCAACGCCACCGAGCGCAGCGTGGAAGCCGCCGAGCAGAAGCTCACCGGCTTCGTCTTCAAGATCCAGGCCAACATGGACCCGGGGCATCGCGACCGCATTGCCTTCATGCGCCTGTGCTCGGGCCGTTATGCACGCGGCATGCGCATGCATCACGTGCGCCTGAAGAAGGAAATCCGCGTCGCCGATGCGCTCACCTTCATGGCCGCGGACCGCTCGGCGGCGGACGAGGCCTTCGCGGGCGACATCATCGGCCTGCACAACCACGGCACCATCAATATCGGCGATACCTTCACCGAAGGCGAGAACCTGCATTTCACCGGCGTGCCGAATTTCGCTCCCGAGCTGTTCCGGCGCGCGGTGCTGAAGGATCCGTTGCGCATGAAGGCGCTGCAGAAGGGTCTGTCGCAGCTGTGCGAGGAGGGCGCCACGCAGCTGTTCAAGCCGCTGCGCAACAACGACCTCATCCTCGGCGCCATCGGCCAGTTGCAGTTCGAGGTGGTGGCCTTCCGCCTCGCCGACGAATACAACGTGCAATGCGCGTTCGAGGCGATCAACGTGGCCACCGCGCGCTGGGTACGCTGCGCAGACGAAAAGAAGCTGGCGGAATTCCGCGACAAGGCCTACGAGAACCTGTCGCTGGATCACGCGGGCGAACTCGTCTACCTGGCGCCGACGCGGGTGAACCTGTCGCTGACCATCGAGCGCTGGCCGCAGGTCCAGCTGATGGAGACGCGCGATCACCTCGCCGCCGATTGAGCGCGCGCCGCGCTCTTCGGTCCTACAGCTTCAGCGCCCGCACCGCGCGGGTGAATTGCCTGATGTCGGCGGCGGCACGTTCCGCGCCAGCCTGCGTGGCGGCGCGTCCGTAGCGCAGTTCGTTGTAGCGCTCGCACAGCGCCTGTACCGCGAGCGCTTCGGCCGGAAGCGCGTGCCGCGCCTTCGCTGCCAGCGTCAATGCCGTGTCCCCGGTGGCCGTCGTCACGCCCCGGCAGGCGAGTTTGCGCGTCAATTCGCGGTACGCGGCCAGGACGGGGTCGCGCCGGCGCAGCGGCGCATCGCGCTTGAGCTGCCAGGTCAGCCACAGGCTCGTGAGCACCAGCGCCGCCGCCAGGAACAGCACCAGCTTGTCCGCGTCCGGCTCCGGCACATGCAAGGTCTCCAGGATCGAGATCTGCGAGCGCTGGTCGAATTGCAGGATGGCCTGGCGCCAGCGCTGGCGCAGCGCGTCCAGGCGCAGGCGCAGGTCGGCGAGCCACGGCGTGCGTGCGTACCAGTCCTGTGACGGCCCGTCGGCAAGGCCGAACCCCGCCGAGCCGCGCTCGATGCGCTCCGGCGCGATCGCGGCGGTGGGATCGGCGCGTACCCAGCCGCGGCCCTCCAGCCAGATCTCGTTCCAGGCGTGCGCATCGCTTTGGCGCACGATCCAATAGCCGGCGAAGCGGTTGAATTCGCCGCCCTGGTAGCCGGTCACCACCCGCGCCGGCACGCCGCCGGCGCGCATCAGCGTGGCGTAGGCCGAGGCGTAGTGCTCACAGAAGCCGCGCCGCGTCTGAAACAGGAATTCATCCACGGGATTGTCCGACAGGCGCGGCGGCGTCAAGGTGTAGAAGAACTCACCGGCCCGGAACAGCTGCAGCGCGGCGCGTGCGAACCCGGCATCGCTTCCCGCGGTCGCGCGCATCTGCCGCGCCAGTTCCAGCGTGCGCGGATTGCGCTGTGCCGGCAGGCGGGTCTGGCGGCGGCGCTCGCGCGCTCCCAGGGGTTCATCCGGCTGCGGGCCGGTGCGTGACACCGCGTTGAAATCCAGGGGTCGCGACACCGGCTCGGTCTGCATGAGCACGGCATCCGCGCTGAGGAACGCGCGCGGCGCATCCCAGCTCACCGGTCGCTCGAGCGCAAGCAGCCAGGCGCGCTGATGCGGCTCGAGACTGATCGAATAGCGATAGGACGGTCCGGTCGTTGCCGTGGTGGCGCCCAGGTAGTGGCCTTCGTTGAATACGCTTCGCGTCCAGCTGCGGCCGTCGAAATCATCCAACACCGGCCCACGCCAGTAACGCTGGCTCGGCGCCGGCACGGCGCCCACGAATCTCACCCGCATGGCCACCTCGTCGGACAGCGACAACTCCGACAGGTCTCCGGGGCTCATCTTTTCGCTCAAGCCCGATTTCGCGCCCGAGTCCGCCGAGGGCAGCTGCCACAGGGGCCCGGCAAAGCGGGGAAAGAACAACCACAGCGCCACGGCCAGCGGTGCGGCCAGCGCCAGGAGGCGCCCGGCTTGGGCTACGCTTGCGCCCATGGCGGGCGCCGGCCGCGCGATGGTGAATCGCAGCAGCACCGCCGTGGTGAGCCAGCCCACCCCGAGCAGATAGAACAACAATCCGAACGAGGTGCCGACGAGGAGCGAGGCCAGGCTCAGGAAGTACACGATCAGGATGATGATGCGCGCATCGCGCAGCGTGCGAGCCTCGAGGAACTTGAGGCCTGCCATCAATGCCAGCAACGCGCTGCCGGCATCGATCCCGTTGAAGGTGCGAAATTGCAGGAACAGCAGCGCGATGGCCGTGCCTGACACCGCCAGGCGCAGGTAGGCCGGCGGCAGGCCGCGCGAACTCCGTGCGAGCAGCAGCCGGATGCCCACCGACACGGCGATGGTGATGCTGATCCAGGACTTCAGGTGCGTCAGCTGCGGCAGCAGCGCAAGGCCCAGGCACAGCGCGGTCCAGGCGAGCCGGTCAAAGCCCAGGTGTTCGCGTTCCGCGGGTCGCGCGCTCATGGCGTGAAGCCTGCCAATGCGCGCAGGCAGGCGCGACGGTGCGCGGCGCCGGCCGCCGGCGCGATCTGCGTCCCCGGCAATCGCAGGCCGTAGGGCGCGCCGCGCGCATCGCGCTCCATCACCCAGCGGCACAATTGCGACAGCCTTGCCTCGGGGGACAAGCCCTCGAGTGCATGGTAATCCAGCCACGAGGTTTCCGAGCGGGGCGCCGAGTATTGGCGCACCGCGGGCGCCTGCCCGCGCGCGATCACCTTCCAGGCCATGTGCTTGAGCGCATCGCCCGGGCGGTATTCACGCAGGCCATCGAATTCATCATCACCGCCGCGCACCGGGTGGCACGCATCCCCGCCGCCCGCGTCCGCCGGCGCGCGCAATGCGCCGGCCGGCGCCGGCGCCACGAACACCCGCAAGGGCGCCTGCACGTAGGTCCACGCGCGGAACCAGCCGAAGGGATGACGGGTGCGCAATTCCCACTGCGCGATACCGATCACGCCGCGGCGCGGACAGGGGAGCGCCGCCTCCACATAGGCCGTGGCGGTCCCGGCGAGATGAAAGACCACCGGTTCGGCCGCATCGCACAGCAGTTCCAGGTCGAAACGGTCATATCCGGTTTCGCTGCGCAGCGTGAAGCACAATTGCGCGACGGCGCCGGCGATGGCATCGCCGTCCGCCGGCGCATCGACGATCAACTGCAGCAGATTGCGATGGCAGTGATGCATGGCCACGATGGCGAGGCTCGACAGCAGGAAGGCAAACCCCAGGGCGAGGTTGCTGCCATAGTTCAAGCCCGCGACCAGCATCGCCACCAGCATCAGCGAGAGCATCGCGCCGAAGCGCGTGGGCACGATGTAGATGCGGCGGCGCTGCACGATGTGCGGCAGCGAGTCCACCCCATGGCGGCGTGAGGCCCAGCGGCGCAACCTCGACGCGAACGCCTGTTTGAGGCGCATCAGGGAATCGCGACGGCCTCGAGCAGCACCGGCGTGGCGCGGCCGCCGTCCTGCCGGGGACCGATGCGATGCTCGATCACCGGCTCCAGCACCGCCTGCACATCATCGGGCAGCACGGCATCGCGCCCTTCGACCAGCGCCCAGGCGCGCGCCGCGCGCAGCAGGCCGATGGCGGCGCGCGGTGACAGCCCGTGCCGGAAGCCGGGCTGGCCGCGGGTATGAGCCACCAGCGCCTGCACGTAGTCGAGCAGCGCCGGCGCGGCATGCACCGACTGCACCGATTGCTGCCATTGCAGCAGTTCGGCGGGACTGGTCAGCGGGGCCAGCGCCTCGAGCAGTTCGCGCCGGTCCACGCCTGCGAGCAATTCACGCTCCACTGCGCCGTCCGGGAAGCCGAGGTTGACGCGCATCAGGAAGCGGTCGAGCTGGGACTCGGGCAGGGGATAGGTGCCGGCCTGGTCCTGCGGATTCTGCGTCGCCACCACGAAGAAGGGCACGGGCAGGTCGAAGGTATTGCCGTCGATGGTGACCTGCTGCTCCTCCATGGCCTCGAGCAGGGCGCTTTGCGCCTTCGGCGGCGCGCGGTTGATCTCATCCGCCAGCACCAGCTGCGCGAAGATGGGCCCGCGCTGAAAGCGGAACTGGCCGGAATCGCGCTCGAAGATGGAGACACCCAGCACGTCGGCCGGCAGCAGGTCGCTGGTGAACTGGATGCGCTGGAAGGACAGGCCCAAGGCGCGTGCCAGGGCATGCGCCAAGGTGGTCTTGCCGACGCCGGGGATGTCCTCCAGCAGCAGGTGGCCGCGCGCCAGCAGGCAGGCCATGCACAGCCGGATCTGCCGCTCCTTGCCAAGCACGATGCCGGAAATCTGGCGCAACACCGGGGCCAGCGCCGTCTGCACGCTGCTCATGCGCCGCGCAGCGCCTCGACGCGTCCGCGCTGCGCGTCCAATTGCTGGATTTCACTGCGTAATTCGGCGGCGCGCGCCTCGTCCTTGGCCACCACGTCAGCCGGCGCGTTGGCACGGAACTCCGCGTTGCCCAGCTTGCCGGCGATCTGCTTGAGCTGGCTCTCGGCCTTGCTGCGCCGGCGCGCGAGGCGCCCGAGTTCCGCCACGGGCTCGATCAAGCCGGCCATCGGCACCAGGACCTCCAGCCGGCCCACCAGGGCGATGGCCGAGATCGGCGCGGCTTCGCCGGGCTGCAGCACGCGCGGCGTATTCACGCCCGCCAGGCGCGTGAGATAGGCGGCATGCTGCGCCAGGCGCCGCCGGTCGGCCTCGTCCGCGTTCTGCAGCAAGACCTCGATCTTGAGCGAGGGTGCGATGTCCATTTCACCGCGGATCTGGCGCACGCCGAGGATGAAATCCATCACCCAGCGCATGTCGCGCACGGCGGTGGCGTCGGCTTCACCGCCGCTGCCCTGCGGGAAGGGGGCGTGCATGATGCTGGGTGCGCCGCGGCCGGCGGCGGGCGCGACCCGGCGCCATAATTCTTCGGTGATGAACGGCGCGAGCGGATGCAGGGCGCGCAGCGCCGTCTCCAGCGTGCGCACCAGGGTCAGGCGCGCGCCGCGCTTGGCGCTTTCCGATGCCTGGTCGGAGTTGAGCGCGGCCTTGGACAGTTCGAGGTACCAATCGCAATAGTCGTTCCAGATGAACTCGTACAGTGCGCTCACCACGGCATCCAGGCGGTATTCGGTGAATCCCGCCTGCACGCGCGCCAGCATGGCATCCAGTTGCGCGCTGATCCAGCGGTCGGCGAGGCTGTATTCGGCGCCCTCCGGCTGCAGTGCGGCGCCCTCGACGTTCATCATCACGTAGCGCGTGGCATTCCACAGCTTGTTGCAGAAGTTGCGGTAGGAATCCACCCGCGCCATGTCGAAGCGCAGGTCGCGGCTTTGCGTGGCGAGCGAGGCGAAGGTCAGGCGCAGCGCATCGGTGCCGAAGGCGGAGATGCCTTGCGGGAATTGCTTGCGAGTGGCCTTCTCGATCGCAGGCTTCATCTGCGGCTGCATCAGGCCGGTGGTGCGCTTGGCGAGCAGGTCCTCGAGCGTGATGCCATCGACGATGTCCAGCGGATCGATGACATTGCCCTTCGACTTCGACATCTTCTGCCCGTCGTGGTCGCGGATCAGGCCATGCACGTACACCTCGCGGAACGGCACCGCGCCGGTGAATTTCAGGCCCATCATGATCATGCGGGCCACCCAGAAGAAGATGATGTCGAACCCCGTCACCAGCACCGAGGTGGGGTAGTAGGTGCGCAGGTCGCGCGTGTCCTCCGGCCAGCCCTGCGTGGAGAAGGGCCACAACGCCGAGGAGAACCAGGTGTCGAGCACGTCCTCGTCCCGCGTCAGCGCAAGGTCCGCGGGCAGCGAATGCGCCCGGCGTGCATCGGCCTCGTCGAGGCCCACGTAGTGACGGCCTTCGGCGTCATACCAGGCCGGGATGCGATGGCCCCACCACAACTGGCGGCTGATGCACCAATCCTTGATGTTGCGCATCCAGTCGAAGTACACCTTCGACCAGTTCTCGGGCACGAAGCGGATGGAACCATCCTCGACGGCGCGGATGGCGGGGTCCGCCAGCGGCTGGATCTTCACGAACCATTGGTCCGTGAGCAGGGGCTCGAGCACGACGCCACTGCGATCGCCGCGCGGCTGCTGCAGCTTGTGATCCTCGATGCGCTCGAGGAACCCGGCGGTTTCCAGGTCCGCGAGCACGCGCTTGCGCGCCTCGAAGCGGTCGAGGCCGCGGTACACCGGCGGCACCTCGTCATTCAGCGCCGCGTCCAGCGTGAAGATGTTGATCATCGGCAGGCCGTGGCGCAGGCCGACCTCGTAGTCGTTGAAATCGTGCGCGGGGGTGATCTTCACGCAGCCGCTGCCGAAGGCCGGGTCGACATAGGCATCGGCGATGATGGGGATCTCGCGCCCGGTGAGCGGCAGGCGCACGCGCTTGCCCACCCACGCACGGTAGCGCTCGTCGTCGGGGTGCACGGCCACCGCCGTGTCGCCCAGCATGGTTTCCGGGCGCGTGGTGGCGACGGTGAGCGAGCCGGAGCCATCGCTCAGCGGATAGCGCAGATGCCACAGGTGTCCCTGTTCCTCCTGCGCCGCCACCTCGAGATCCGACAGCGCGGTTTTCAGCTTCGGGTCCCAGTTCACCAGCCGCTTGCCGCGGTAGATGAGGCCCTCGCGGTACAGGCGCACGAACACCTCGGTCACCGCGCGCGACAGCTGCGGGTCCATGGTGAAGCGGTCGCGGCTCCAATCCACCGACGCGCCCAGCCGGCGCAGCTGGTTGGAGATCAGTCCGCCGGATTGCTCCTTCCATTGCCACACGCGCTCGACGAAGCCCTCGCGCCCCAGGTCCAGCCGGGACTTGCCCTCGGCATTGAGCTGGCGTTCGACCACCATCTGCGTGGCGATGCCGGCGTGATCGGTTCCCGGTTGCCACAGGGTGTCGAATCCCCGCATGCGATGGTAGCGGGTCAGGGCGTCCATGATGGTGTCCTGGAACGCATGCCCCATGTGCAGCGTGCCCGTGACGTTCGGCGGCGGGATGACGATGGAGTAGGGCTTGCCGGTGCCGCTGGGTGCAAAGGCGCCGAGGCGCTCCCATTCGGCGTACAGGCGCTTTTCGATGTCTTGCGGTGCGAATGACTTGTCCATGGGCCGCAAAGTATAGCGGGTTCGCGCCGGACGCCGGGCTCGAAGGGCGGGGCGGGCGTGTGCGTGCGCAGTTCACGCTTTGTCGCAGTCGTGCGGGGACGGTGCCGCGCGGGGGTCCCCGGCGCTCAACCGGCGCGTCGCGGAGCCGATACCGGACGATGGAATCCGCCTGTTTGCGGCCGCCGGCCCTGGCATGAAGGCCGGTCGTGAACGCCTTGCGCCCCGGGAGCCCGGCCTGAAATCGTTCAAGACATTGCTGACGCTGTTGCTGGCCGGCGCATTGCTGGTGGCGTTGTCGCTGACGCTCACGGGCCTTGGCGCGCTGCGCTCGCTCGGGGATCAGGCGCAGCGCCTGTATGCGGCGCAGAACCTCACCGCCGACATCCTGCCACCCCCGATGTACCTGATCGAGGTGCGCCTGCTCGCATCGCAGGCGGGCGAGGGGCTGGTCAGCCCGGCGCAGGCGCGCGAGCAACTGCAACGCCTGCGCCGCGAATACGAACAGCGCTCCGCCTTCTGGCGCGCCGCGCCGGGCCTCGGCCTGTCCCCGTCGCGGATCAGCGAGCAGGATGCCACCGCACGCGCGTTGCTGGATGCCATCGAGCGCGACGTCGTGCCACGGCTGGCGGCGGGTGACCGGGCCGGCGCGGCGCGGGCGTTGCAAGGCGCCGATTTGCTCTATCGCGCACACCGCGCGGCGGTGGATGCCACCGTCGGCGAATCCCGCCGCATCACCGAGGCGGCGCGCCGGGATTTCGCCGCCATCCGCCGCCGCACGCAGCTGTATTCGCTGTCCTCGCTGGCGCTCGGCGCCGCGGTGCTGCTGACATTGTTCGTGTTGTTGTTGCGCCATCTGGGACGCATGGCCGCCGAGTCCGCACGCATCAGCGGCGAATTGAACGCGGCGACCGCCTCGATCGCGGTGGCCGAGGCGGCCAGCCGCGCCAAGAGCGAATTCCTCGCCACCATGAGCCACGAGCTGCGCACGCCGATGAATGGTGTGCTCGGCTTCGCGCGCATCCTCATGGAAACACCGCTCACGCCCGAGCAGCGCAACTACGTGCAGACCATCGACAACTCCGGCCAGGCGCTCACCGCGCTCCTCAACGACATCCTCGATTACTCGAAGATCGAAGCGGGGATGCTGGCCGTCGACAGCGCGCACGTCCGGCTTACCGCCGTGATCGAGGAAGCGACCAACATGCTCGCCGCCAAGTTCGGCGAAAAGCACCTGGAAGTCATCGTCCGCTACGAACCGGGATGCGGCGAGGGCGTGCGCGGCGACCCGGCGCGCATCCGCCAGGTGCTGACCAACATCCTCGGCAATGCGCTGAAGTTCACCGCCGCCGGACATGTGCTGATCGACGTGCGTGCCGCGCAGGACGGCTGGGTGCGTGTCAGCGTGACCGACACCGGAATCGGCATCCCGGCAGCCGTGCAGCCGCTGTTGTTCGAGAAATTCGTGCAGGCCGATTCCAGCACGACCCGCCGCTTCGGCGGCACCGGCCTGGGTCTTGCGATCAGCCGGCAGCTGATGGAGTTGATGGGTGGCCGTCTTGGCCTGCACAGCGTCGAGGGCGAAGGTGCAACGTTCTGGTTCGAATTGCCCTGCGCCGACGATGGCGTGCCGGCCGCCGGCCCCCACGGCGATGCGCCCTTGCCGCGCCGGCTTCTCGTGGTGGACGACATCGAAACCAATCGCCGCATCATCGAGCATTGCGCGCGGCGCTGGGGCATCCAGGTTGCCGAGGCAGAGAATGCGCCCATGGCGTTGGCGCTGCTGCGCGCCGCCGCGCAACGCGGCGAGCCGTACCAGGCGGCCGTGATCGATCACATGATGCCCGACATGGATGGAGCCCAGCTCGGCGCTGCCATTCGCGCCGACCCGGCGCTGTGCGCCATGACCCTGGTGCTGTTCACCTCGGTCGGGCAACCCGCTCCTGCGGGAAGCGGGGATTTCGATGCGTTCGTACAAAAGCCGCTGACGCAGCCGCTGCGCCTGCGCGATGCCCTGTCGCAGGCCTTGATCGCACGCGCGCGCGGCTCGATGTGGGCGGCGGCGGCGGCCTCGGAACCTCCGCCCGCGGCAAGTCACCTCAAGACCCAGCCCATCGGCCAGGCCGTGCTGCTGGTGGAAGACAATCCGGTGAACCGTGAGCTGGGCCTGCACACACTCAAGCGCTATGGCTATGAGGTGGTCCTGGCGCAGGACGGCGAGGAGGCGGTGCACCTGCACGCGCAACGCCCCTACGCGGCGGTCTTCATGGACTGCCACATGCCGCGCTTGGATGGCTTCGACGCAACCCGCGCCATCCGCAGGGCCGAGCTGGCATCCGGTCGGGCTACGCCCATCATCGCCCTGACGGCGGGCGTGATGGACGATGAGCGTGAGCGCTGCATGGCGGCCGGCATGAGCGATTTCCTCGGCAAGCCCATCGTGCGCGAACAACTGGAGCGGGTGTTGCGCCGTTGGCTGCAGGCCGCGATCTAGCGCAGGGCACTCGCCGCCGCCGGCGGCCGCCGGCCCGGTGCGATCAGCGGCGGGGCTTTTCCTCGCGGACGGCTGCGCGCAGGTGTTCTGACAGGATCCTGTCCACCAGGTCGGGCAGCTGCGCCTTGAGGCGGTCGAACACCCGCTCGAACAAGGTGGCCTCCATGTCGCGGGTGGCTTGATGCAACAGCGCGTCGGCCAGCTTCAGGGTTTCCGATACGATGGCAAGCTGTGCGGCTTGCAACGCTTCCGCCGGCAGGGCGCCGGCGCCCTCGATGGCGTCGGTGAGCACGGGTATGTCGCGGGGATCGCCGGGCGTATTCATTCGTTGAGCTGATGCGTTTCGAGCGTGATCTGCCGTTCGCGGTAGGCCTTGAAGCGCTCGCGCCCGAGCCGGCGCCGCTCCGGGTCCTCATCCACGATTTCGGCGATGCGCGCGAAACGCGTCAGCGAGTCGGGATCTTGGCCCGCAAGATTCAGCACCAGGGCGGCGTCCACCGGCGACTGCACATCCAGGCAGATGTTCACCGGTGTCAGCGGATCGGGCTCGGCGCCCGCCTCCAGCACCTGGTGCGGCACGAAGGCGCCGTCATCGAAGGTCCACAGCAACTCGTCCAGCTCGCGCGCCTGCGCCGCGTCCGCCGCCAACAGCAGCACCCGCAGCTGCTTCGAATAGGCCTTTTCGGTCAGCCGGCAAGCGAACACGTGCCGTGCCCGCGGGTTGGCATTCTTCAGGACGTAGAAGTCGACCCGCTCGGTCACTTGGCGCGGGCGCGATTGAGCAGGAAGTCGACCAGCAGCGGCACCGGCCGCCCGGTGCTGCCCTTCTGCGCACCGCCCAGCCACGCCGTACCGGCGATGTCCAGGTGCGCCCAGCGCAGGTCCTTGGCGAACTTCGACAGGAACGAAGCCGCGGTGCAGGCCCCGCCTTCGCGGCCGCCGACGTTGGCGATGTCGGCGAAGTTGCTCTTCAGCTGATCGGCGTATTCGTCGCCGATGGGCATGTGCCAGGCACGGTCATCGGCGCGCTGGCCGGCGCTGAGCAATTCGCGCGCCAGGTTTTCGTCATTGCTCATCAAGCCCGAGAGGTGATTGCCCAGCGCCACGACGCAGGCACCGGTGAGCGTGGCCACGTCGATGACCGTGTCGGGATTGAAGCGGCGCGAGAAGGTGAGGGCGTCGCACAGCACCAGTCGGCCTTCGGCATCGGTGTTGAGGATCTCCACCGTCTGTCCGGACATGGTGGTGACGATATCCGAGGGCTTGACCGCCCGGCCGCTGGGCATGTTCTCGCAGGCCGCGGCGATCACCACCAGGTTGATGCGCAGCTTGAGCTCGGCCACGGCGCGCATGACGCCGAGCACGGCGGCCGCGCCGCTCATGTCGAACTTCATTTCGTCCATGCCCGGCGGGTCCTTCAGCGAGATTCCGCCCGAGTCGAAGGTGATGCCCTTGCCGATGAGCACCACCGGCGCGGCATTCTTGCGCCCGCCATGGTATTCGCACACGATCAGCCGCGGCGGCTCTTCCGAGCCCTGCGTGACGGCGAGGAAGGCGCCCATCTTCAGCGCCTTGATGGCGTCCTCGTCGTGGATCTTGGTATGGACAGCGGGGAATTCCTTGGCCAGGGCTTGGGCTCGAGATGCGATGTAGCGCGGCGTGCACACATTGGGCGGGAGATTGGCGAGGTCGCGCGCGAAGGCCATGCCGTTCGCCAGCGCCACTCCCGCGTGCAGCCCCGCGGCGGCGGTCTTCGGGGCGCGGGCATCGGCCACGGCCGCGTGGACCTTGGACAGGCGGGCCGCCTTGGGCTTGGGCGGTGTCTTCAGGTCGGGAATCCGATAGGCTTGCGAACTAAACAATTCGGCGACGATGCGGCTGCGGTACTGCACGTCCAGGTCGGCGACCGGCTCCAGCGGCAGGTAGATGATGGCCTCGGCCGCGCCCGTCTTGCCCAGCGCGGCGGCGGCGGCCTGCACGGCTTTGCGATACTGCTTGCGCCCGAAGCCCGCGCGCGAGCCCAGGCCCACCAGCAGGATGCGCTCGACCGGCGCCCCCGACAGGCCGAGGAGCAGCAGCGTATCGCCCAGCTTCGCGGCAAAGTCCCCGCCGTCGCATACCGCCCGCAGCCGGGCGCCCAGTTGCGCATCGAGCTGGCGCGCGGCGGCGCCCAGATCGCCATTTTCGTAAATGCCCACCACGGCGCAGGGGGATTTGATTCGCGCCTTGGGGTCCACTACGGCGTTGAACTGCATGTTGTCGAATCTCCGGCAAGAAGGCGCGCGGCTTTCCGTCGAGTGAAGGCGACGTGCGCATAAAACGACAGTTTACTCGATTACGTCTCCGGCTCTAAGCTTCCTCCATGAAATGGACCATCGAGCGCTATGTGCTGCGTGAAGTCGGCCAGACCTGGCTGGCGGTCACCGGCGTGCTGGTGGCCATCATCCTGTCCAACCAGCTCTCGCGCGTGCTCGGCCAGGCCACCGAGAACGCCTATGCCCGGCATGTGGTTGCCGAGCTCATCATGCTGGGTTCCGTCATGAATCTGTCCATCGTGGTGCCGGTGGGGCTGCTGCTGGCGATCGTGCTCTCGCTCGGCCGGCTGTATCACGACAGCGAGATCGCCGCGCTGCAGGCCTGCGGATATGGCCCGGTGCGCCTGTTGAAGCCGCTGTTCGCCTTTGCCGTGCTGATTGCGCTCGGCCTCGCCTGGCTGTCCTTCGTACAGGTGCCACTGGCCGATCTGCACGCCCAGGCCTTGAAGCAGTCCGCGGTCCGCAATGCGCAGTTCGGGAGCCTGGATGCCGGCCGGTTCCGCAGTTTCAGCAAGGGCGATGCCGTGTTCTACGCCGAGAGCATCGATGGCAAGGGCGTGCTGCACAATGTGTTCGTGCAGCGCGATGACCACGGCACCATGCAGCTGGCGCTGGCCGAGACCGCCACCTACACCGCCGGCCCCACCGATGCCACGCACCTGGTGACGCTGTTCAATGGACGCCGCTACGAGGGCGTGCCGGGGCGGGGCGACTTTCGCATCATCGAATTCCATGAGCACGGCATCCCGGTGGTCGCGCCGGTGTCGACGGCGCGCAAGGTCGACCCGGATACCAAGCCCACGGCGGAATTGCTCGGCTCGAGCGCGCCTGAGGACATCGCACAGCTCCAATCGCGCATCTCAACCCCGTTGATGGCGCTGATCCTCACGGTGATCGCCGTTCCCTTGAGCCGGCTGCGGCCGCGGCAGGGCCGCTATGGCCGGGTGGGCTTCGCGATTCTCGTGTACTTCGTTTATTCCAATCTGCTCACCGCCGCCAAGATCTGGGTGGAGAAGGGCGAGATCTCGCCGTTGGTGGGCGTGTGGTGGGTGCACCTGCTGGCCCTGGGGCTAGGGCTGGTCCTGGCGCTGCGCCAGAGTCCGCCGCGTTTCTGGTTGAACCGCGGATTGCGCAGCGCATGAACATCATCGACCGCTACCTGTATCGCACGGTCATCGTCTACACGCTGATGGTGATGGCGGTGCTCATGACCCTCGGCGCCTTGTTCGTGTTCATCAGCCAGCAATCCGACATCAGCGCCGGCGGCTATTCCACCACGGATGCCCTGCTGTTCACGATGTTGAACCTCCCGCAGCAGGCGTTCGAATTGCTGCCCATCGGTGCGCTGATCGGCGCGCTCATGGGACTGGGCAATCTCGCCGCCAGCAGCGAGCTGATCGTGACGCGCGCCTCCGGCATTTCCATCTGGCGCGTTGCCTGGCCGGTGTCGCTGGCGGGGCTGACGCTGGCCCTGTTCATGTACGCCCTGGGCGAATTCATCGCCCCGCCGATGTCGCAGTACGCCACGCGCGAAAAGGCGGCCAGCACCATGGCCGGGGTGAGCTTCGCCGGCGGGCAGGGTGCCTGGATCAAGGACGGCAATCGCATCCTGCGCGTGCAGACCGGCGACATGGAGCAGGTCATGGGCGGCGTGTACGTGTTCGAACTGGCGAGCCCGAGCCGCCTCGCGCAGGTGCAGCGGGCGCAAAGCGTGTCGATCGCCGACCGCGGCCGCTGGCGGCTGGAGAATGTCGCCAGTTCCAGCTTCGGCCCCTACCGCATCGCCTCCTATACGCGCCCCGAGGTGATGATCTCCTCCACCATCAATCCTGAATTCCTCGGTCTCGCCGCGCTGGATCCCAGCCTGCTGACGTTGCGCGGGCTGTCCACCTACATCGATCACCTGCAACGCAACAACCTGAATACGGCCTCCTATGAGATCGGCTTCTGGTCGCGCATCGCCCGCATGGTGGCGGTGATCGTGGTGGTGATGCTGGCGCTGCCGTTCGTATTCGGCCCGCTGCGTGCCTCGGGCGCCGGCACGCGCACGGTGATCGGCGTGCTGCTGGGCGTTGCGTTCTTCCTCGCCAACCGCACCATTGAGAATGGCGGCGAGTTGTTCGCCCTGAACCCGGCGCTCGTGGGGTGGTTGCCCACCGCCGTCATTGGCCTGGGAACGTTCATCGCGGTGGCGCGCACGCGTTGATGGCGCCGCGCCGGGCGCGGGATTCGTCCCCTTCGAAGAAGCGAGAAGTGACATGAGCAAACGGACTGCTGCGACGACCCATCGTTCCATGGCCTGGTATGGCTGGCTACCCGACCTTCCCGATCACCGCGACCAGCTTTATCAATTGCGCCGCCTGGCGCGCCGCGCCCTGCCGCGTGCGGTGGATCTGCGCGCCGGCTGTTCGCCCGTGGAAGATCAGGGCGCGCTTGGCAGTTGCACCGCGAATGCACTGGTGGGTGCGCTGGAATTCCTGGAGATCAAGGATGGGCTCGCGCCCACGGACCTGAGCCGCCTGTTCATCTACTACAACGAGCGCGCCATCGAGGGCACGGTGTCGCAGGATTCAGGCGCCATGCTGCGCGATGGCATCAAATCCCTGGCCCGGCTTGGGGTATGCGCGGAGAGCCGCTGGCCCTACAAGATCACCCGCTTCGCCATGCGTCCCAGCGCCGCCTGCTACACGCAGGCACGCGCGCACCGCATCACCTCGTATGCGCGCCTGCAGAGCCTTGCCGACATGCGCAATTGCCTGGCATCGGGATTTCCGTTCGTGTTCGGCTTCACGGTTTACGACAGCTTCGAATCCGCAGCGGTCGCGAAGTCCGGGCGCGTGAACCTGCCCGCGCGCGGCGAAGCGGTGCTCGGCGGCCACGCCGTCTGTGCCGTAGGCTACGACGACGCCACCCGCCGCTTCCTCTGCCGCAATTCCTGGGGCACCGCCTGGGGCAAGCGCGGCTACTTCAGCATGCCTTACGCCTATCTCGAGGACCGCAACTTGTCGGATGACTTCTGGACTGTACAGCGCGGCGATCATCTCTAGCCTCAGCGCACGGACGGGGATCCCGCCAAAAAAGCTTTTCGCGCGCGGGGCTGCTCGCAAAGCCTGGCTGGCGTGGAGGGGACGGCGCGGCCGTGCCGTCTCATGGCCGCGGCGTATGGCACGTCGCTTGGCTTCGGCGGACGTTGCCTTTTTCTTGGCCGCTGCCTTTCGCCTTCGATTGGGTTTGCCCCGCACGCAAAAAGGCTTTTTTGGCGTGCTCCCCGTCCTGTCGACGCGTCGCGGAGAATCGGAGTGCCGATTCAGATCGAAGTGCCCGGACCCGATGCCTTCGAGCGCTTTTAGGCAAGTGAAGACTCTTTACGCCGTGGCGGTAGCACCCCTCGGTGGCCACGTGCGGTTGGCCGCATGCGGCCGGCCAGGCGCGGCCGGCCAGGCGCGGACAGCCAGGCATCGTGGCCGAGGAACGGTCTGCGTGAGCTGCAGTGTCGACGGCGCACTGAATCTCACGTGAACACGCTCATTGCCGCGTAGGAACTGGCGACTCAGACCTGAATTGACGCTCTGATTCCCCACGACGCGTCGAAAGGACGGGGAGCACGCCAAAAAAGCCTTTTTGCGTGCGGGGCAAACCCAATCGAAGGCACCAGGCAGCGGCCAAGAAGAAGGCAACACGCATCGAAGCTGACCCGCGCGCCCACCGCAGCGGCCATGCAATGGCACGGCCGCGCCGGCCTGTCACCGCACGCGAGGCTTTGCCAGCAGCCCCACGCGCGAAAAGCTTTTTTGGCGGGATCCCCGTCCTTGCGCTGACGTAAAACGAATCAGACCGCCAAAATCAGGAAAGCTGCACGAGCCGACTACCCGACCACCGTTCAGTAAGCGTGAGCTGCTCGCTATCGAGATACATCCACAAGACGCCAAGGCCCATGGGCGCCCAAGCCATCACGCCGCAGCAAAATCTCAAAAGGCAACGCGGCCAGGATAGCAGTTGTCCCTGCACGTCCTGCACGCGCAGCCGCCAGGCCCGCATTCCCAAGGTGTGCCCGGTCAGGTGGCAGCAGACCGCGTAATAGCCCGCGATCACCGCCACTTCGCCCGCGTAGTACGCATACACCCAAACGCCGGCGGTCTCCGGCACGACGGCCTTGCCGCCATTCGCGAACAGGGCGAGCGAGGTGTACAGGAGCAGGAAGGCGGTGACCAGCAGCGCGTCATACACCAGCGCCGCCAGCCGCCGCCAGAAGCCCGGTATCACGGATGCCCGTTGGGCAGCTTGCCGCTTGGCACGGGCTTGGTGGCGGGCGCCGCCTTCAACGGCTTGGGCTTGAGCAACTGCTCGAGCGGCCGGTAGATGGCATCGTAACGATAGCTGGCGATTTCGAAGGCCCTGCCTTGCAGGCGCGCGTTCAAGTCCGCATCCTTGCTCGACTGCAGCTTGATCCAATGCTTATCGCCGGCCACGGTGCCGGTGAGGGTGAGCGTGGAACCATCGCTCAGGTCCAATTCCGCCACGCTGGCCTTCGAGAAATCGATGCCGGTGGCAGCAGCCACATCGTCCGCCGGAACGCCATTGTAGGTGGTGGGCGAGGGCGCGATGCTGGCGGGATCCGCCGCCTCGCGTCCGGCCGGCACCGCGTCGAGCTTGAACGCATCGCCCTCGGCCGCCGGCGCCATCGCCGGCTTCGCGGCGCCTGCGGGGGGCGGCGCGGCGGCGGGTGGCGGTACGCGCGCGATGGCGTAACTGCCGCCATCGGCCAGGCGCATGCGGATGCGCTGGATTTTCTCCGGGCTGATGTCGAGCAAGCGTGCGTCGATCCAATCGCGTGTGTTGGTGTCCAGCGGCACGGGCGGTTCGATCAGAAGACTCTGTGCCTCGCCGGCGCGGCGCACGTAATTGCCGTTGCCGGCGGAATGGCCGACGATCAGCGTCGTGGTCTTGGCGGGAGCAACCAGCGTCACCTCGGTGCCGCCCGCGTTCGGCTGTCCCACGTCTTCCACGCCGAGGATGGCGTAGTTGGCGGGATTGGCGGTTTTTCCCTCCACCACCTTGGCCTCACCCAATGCCAGCAGCAGGCGACGGATCTTGCCGAGGTCCGCCGCGTAACCGTCACGTTCCGCCAGCACCCAATGACCGGGCGATTGCCGGTGAAGGGTGGCGAAGGGCTTGCTCTCTGCCTTGCGCAAGCGGATGTCGGTGATCTCGTCCAGGCTGGCTTCAAGGTTCGGCAGCAACGGCTTGCCACCGTCGTCGCGATCGAGGTGGCGCAGCGAACTCAAGTACATGGCGCCGGCGATGGCGACCAGCGCCGCCACCAGCAGGGACACGAAACGCCTCGGGCTCATGCGCCGGACTCCAGCGAACGCCGCCGGCGGCGCGCAGCAAGCGTAAAGAAACCAGCCACGGCCACCAGCAGCGGCACGAGGCCGATGTTGATGACCTTGAGCCAGCCGCTCAGGCGCTCGATGTCCACATCCAGGCCGCGCTGCGTCTCGCGCAGTTCCTTGCGTGCGCGGTTCTTCTCCGCGGTGAAGCGCTTGAGCTCGGCTTCCTGCTCGGGCGTGAGCATCAGCGAGGATTGGTCGTTGCGCTTGGCCTGCAGTTCGGTGAGCCGGGTTTCGGTCTGCTTGAGCTCGGCCTCGAGCTGCTGTGCCTTGACCCGCAGCCGGTCATCGGCACGACGCTTCAATTCCTCCACGCGCTGGAAGGGGCGCGAGAAGCTGGCGCGTCCCCGGATGCTGATCAATGCGCCGCTGCCGCCGAGGTTGTCGAGGAGATTGGCCACCCAGTCGCCGTTGTTGGCGAAGGCCTGGGCGACGCGCTGGCCGAACAGCTCGCGGGTCTGCACCCACAGGAAATCGTTGAGCAGGTCGGTATCCGCGGCGACCACCACGTTGGCCGGGACCTTGGAGGCGGCCAGGTGTGCCGCCGGCGGTCCCTTCGGCGCATCCGCAGCGGCCTGCATGTCCGGCGGTGGGCCGCCCGGAAAGGCGGAAGCGAGCGTGCCGGTGATGCGCGCCGCCAGCGCATAGCGCTGGCCCGTGGGCTTGAAGCCTTCACGCAGCGTGGCGGGGTCGGACATCATCGCAAAACGCTCCACCGGCAGCGGTGCCGCTTGATCCGAGCTCATCAGCAGCGGTTCGAAATGGCTCTTCGCGCCCGGTGCCGGCGCGAGGAATCCGCTGGTGGCGAGATTGATGTTGTCGAGCGAAGCCGTCACCACGTCCTTCGGGTCCATGTTGGCGTGGCGCAGGCCGAGGATGCCGATGTGCCGCACCGGCGCGCCATTGGCGCTGGAGCGTACCTCGAGGCCCAGTTGCGCATCGCCGATCACCTTGCGCGGGTCGTATTGCACGCCCCATGCAGCCAGCAGCGGGTCGAGATTCGAGGAATGATCCGCCAGCGCGGCGGCCATGGGGTTTTGCGGGTCCTGGCCGCTGCTGTCGGCGCCGGCGCTCGGATCGAGGAAGGCGAGCAGGCGCCCGCCGCGCAGCACGAATTGGTCGATGGCGTACAAGGCCTTCGGCGGCAGGTGCTTCGGATGCACGAGCATCAGCACGTCCACGTCGTTCTCGATGCGATCGGCATCGGCGCTGAGCGTGCGAATGGTGAACAGCTGTTCCAGCTGCGCGATCACCGTCCACGATTCCCCCATCTGGCCGGTCTGCGGATTGAACTGGCCGCTCATGGGGAGCGAGCTCAGCAGGCCGATGACCGGCTTCTTGGGATTGGCGAGTTCGTGCAGGGTCTTCGCAATGTCGTATTCGAGGAACTGCTCGCGATCGGGCTGGAAGTTCGGGATGACCGAGCGGCCATCCGTGGAATTGGTGCCGGCGAGCCCGAAATACAGCGAATCCCCGCCCTGGGTGAGCGACTGCAGGCCGAACTCGGCGGCGCGATCCTCGTCATCCGAGAACGGCTTGGGGTCGATGCTTCGCAGGCGGATCTTGCCGTTGGAGCGTGCGGCGATCTCCTCGAGCAGTTCGCCCACTCGATTGGCGTAGGGCAGCACCAGCGGCGCCTGCTTGCCGGCAGCCTCGCGCGAGAAATAAAAATACAGGTTGATGGGTTCCTTGATCTCATCGATGGTCTGGCGCGTGCCCTCGCTCAAGGTGAACAGGCGGTTCTGCGTGAGATCCACGCGCACGCCGCGCACCAGCAGGTTCGACAACATGACCACGCCGAGGAACAGGAGGGCGAGCGCGGCGAGGCCGCCAAGCCCTGTCATGCGGTTCAGCTTTCCGGAACTCATCGCGTCAATCCGCCTTTTTCATTTCGAGCACCAGCGCCGTGGCGGTGAGCCAGAAGCCGATGAGCGCGCCGAAGTAGATGAGGTCGCGCAGGTCGATGACGCCCTTGGAGATGGCGTCGAAATGGGTGAAGAAGCTCAAACTGGCAATGGCCTCGACGATGGCCTGCGGCAGGATGCCGCGGACGAAGTCGAGCACGAAGGGAAAGCCCGCCAGCAGGAACACGAAGCACACCAGCGCCGCGGTGATGAACGCGATGACCTGGTTGCGCGTGGCCGCCGACAGGCAGGTGCCGATCGCGAGGAATCCGCCGGCCATCAGCCAGCTGCCGATGTAGGCGGCGACGATGGCGCCATTGTCGGGGCTGCCGAGGTAGTTCACCGTGATCCAGATGGGGAAGGTGAGCAGCAGGGCGATGCCGGCGAATACCCAGGCAGCGAGGAACTTGCCCGCCACTGCCTGGCCCAGCGTGATGGGCAATGTCATCAGCAGTTCGATGCTGCCGCTGTTGCGCTCTTCGGCCCACAGCCGCATCGAGATGGCGGGGATGAGCACGAGGTACAACCACGGATGCCAGCGGAAGAAGGCTTGCAGGTCCGCCTGGCCGCGTTCGAAGAAGCCGCCCACCTGGAAGGTGAACACGCCGGCCAGCACCAGGAAGATGACGATGAACACATACGCGAGCGGCGTGGCGAAATAGCTCCTCAACTCGCGCTTGAATACGATCAGCGTCTGGCTCATGGCTGCACTCGCGGCGCCGCGCCGGTCTGGGTGATGGTGCGGAACACTTCATCCAATCGTCCCGACTCCAGGTGCAGCTCCGCCACCGGCCAGGCGTTCTTCATCACCAGCGCGCTGATCGCAGGCAGTGCGATCGCGCCGGGCTTGGGGACGGCCGTCAGCGACAGCGCACGCTCGTCGGCTTCCACCTGCTGCACCTCGGCGAGCGCGGCCAGGTCGCGCCGTGCCGCTTGAAAGGAATCCCCCGCATCGAAACGCAAGGTGACGGCGTTGTGATAACGCGAGCGCGCCTCCAGCTGGCGCGGTGTTTCATCCGCCACCAACCGGCCGCCGGCGATGATCACGGCGCGCGTGCAAACCGCATGCACTTCTTCCAGGATGTGCGTGGAGACCACCACGATCTTGTCCTTGCTCAGGTCGTTGATGAGCCGGCGCACCTCGTGTTTCTGGTTCGGATCTAGCCCGTCGGTGGGCTCATCCAGGATGAGCACCTGCGGATCGTGGATCAACGCCTGCGCCAGGCCCACGCGGCGCCGGAAGCCCTTGGACAGCGTTTCCACCATCTGGCCGGCCACCGGGCCCAAGGCCAGGCGGTCGATGACCGTGGACTTGCGGGTGCGCCGCGCATCGCCGGACAGGCCGCGCACGTCGGCGACGAAATCCAGGAACTCCGACACGGTCATCTCGCCGTAGCTGGGCGCGCCTTCCGGCAGGTAGCCGATGCAGGCCTTGGCGTGCACCGGATCGGCGAGCACATCGTGTCCGCAGACACTGGCCGTGCCGCTGGTGGGGGTGATGAATCCGGCGATCATGCGCATGGTGGTGGTCTTGCCGGCGCCGTTCGGACCGAGGAATCCGAGGATTTCGCCGGGCGACACGCTGAACGTGATGCCGTCCACCGCCACCTTGTCGCCGTATCGCTTGCTAAGACTGGTGGTCTTGATCATAGGCGCGAAAGTTTAACGTGAAGCATGCCGAAGTCCACCCGTACCAGGGTGGACGTACGAAGCATGGTCGGAGTGGTGGGGAACGCGGAAAGTTCCCGAAGGCCCAGGTCAGCGACCTGCAAGCTTCTCGATATTGGCCTTCTGGTCCTTGAGCACGCGGCGCACATCGGGCAGGGGCGGGCGGTCGGCCATGCGCGAGATGAGCTCGGCCAGTTCATACCACTTGCGGCCCCACTGCATCAGCCGGGCCGCATCGGCGATGATGGTCTCGCACATCTCGGTGCTGACGGGCGGAGCTGTATCCGCCGCGCCCTTGCCCGAGGCGCGATAGCCGTGCTTTGCCGGATGCTTGCCGCCGGCGGGTGTTTTTCCCGCGGCCTTGGCCGCGCGCGGCGGCAGCTCCGGGGTTTCCGCCGTGTCGTCGTCGGCCGCGCGGCGGTCTTCCTCCCGTCGCTCCACGCGCGTCACCTGCGAGGTGGTGACCGGTGGCTTGTCCGCGGGCGCAGGCCCCAGGTTGAAGCGGGGCATCTCGCGGGTGGCCGTCGCGGCGGTGCTCGGGCGGTCCAGCTTGAGCATTTCCTGAGTGGCGGTGGGCTGGTCCACGATGGCGGCACGCGGCATTTCGCGCGTCTCCTCGGACGCGGGCGGTGGCGCCATCTTGGCCGCGGCATTGGCCACGTAGCGCTCGCTCTGCGGATCGGCGAGCGGAATGAAGCGCTCGATGTGCTGGGAGCCGACCAGGTTGGCCAGGAAGGTCATGAGCTCCAGCGCATCGGAGAAGCCGTTGTCCTGCGCCTCGATGCGTTTTTCCACTTCCTTGCGCAGGGCCAGGGTTTTCTGCCGGGCGAGGTCGATGATCCAGCGGCTGGGGCGCTGGTGCTCCACCCAGGGCTGCATTCTCCAGTAGGTGTCATCGTCCAGCGAGGAATACTTGAGGTGCAGGTCGAGGCTCGACAGCCATTTCTCGAGCAGTTCCAGCAGGCGTTGATCGGCAGGTGTGGGCATGTCGTCGCGTCGCTCCAGACATAAACCCTAAACGAAGCGACGCCCGAAGGCCAGCAAGCGTTGCGTTAGACTGGCGCCATGTCGCCAGATTCCAACGCACCCGCGCCGCCCGCCACCGACGCGCCAACTGAGGCGTCCACCGGAGTACCGCGGATGATGTTCATTCCGGTCAGCGGCGCCTTTGGCATGGGAGAGTTCGCCCGCTGCCTGAACCTGGCGCTGGCCTGCCGCGCGCGCTGGCCACAGGCGCGCATCCGCTTCCTGTTGAGCGCGAAAGCCGCCTATGCCAAGGGCCTGCCGTTCGAATCGGTGCTGCTGCCGTCATCTCCCACCTTCCACACCGCCGAGGTTACGGCGGAGATCAACCAATTCCAGCCCTCGGTGGTGGTCTTCGACAATGCCGGGCGGACCGCCCAGTTGGCTGCGGCGCGGCGCGCCGGCGCGGCCGTGGTCTACATCAGCGCGCGGGCACGACAGCGCCGCAAGGCATTCCGGTGGCGTTGGCTGCGCCTGCTGGATGAGCATTGGATCGCCTGGCCGAGCTTCATGGCAGGGGCGTTGACCGCATTCGAACGTGTGAAGCTCCGCCTGGCCGACGGGCCGACAGTTCGCTATCTCGACTGCGTGTTACCCGAGCTGGCGCCGGAGGCGCAAGCCGCTCTCCTGCGGCGCGTGCCGGCCGCAGCCGGCGCGTTCGTATTGATGGTGCCCGGCGGCGGCACCGGGCATCCGCGGGCACGGCATGCGGTCGCGGCCTTCCAGGCGGCGGCGGCGAGTCTTGCGGGCGAGGGCACGGCGGTGGTGCTGGTTGCGCCGGGCGCCGCCGCACTCGAGCCTGTGCCCGGACTCACCGCCCTGGAATTGATGCCGGCGGCCGAGTTGCTGGTGCTGCTGCGGCGTGCGGCCGTGGTGCTGAGCAACGGCGGTGACACGCTCATCCAGGCGATCGCGCTGGCAAGGCCGGCCGTTGCGGTGGCCATCGCCGGCGATCAACCGGCGCGGATCCGCGCCGCGGTGCGCGCCGGCGCGGCGCGCGAGGCGGGGGTGGACGCCGGCGCGATGGCGGCCGCGGTGCGCACCCTGCTGGCCGATGCGGCGGCGCGCGCGTCATTGAGCGCGGCGGCCGCGCGCCTGGATGTCAAGGATTCGCTGTCCCCATCGGTGCTGGCGCTGGAGCGGCTCATGCATTGAACCGCGGCGGGTGTGCGCGGTGCGCGTGCCTCAGGCGCCGAACAAGCGCGCGATCTTGCGCCGCAGTTTCGCGCCGGTTCCGCGCTGGTCTTCCTGCCGGCTGCTGTAGTTCACGAACGCAACTTCGGATTCGACGCCCTCGACCGGGTGCATCCTGCCGTTGGTGAAGTCATTGAATTGCTGCAGGATGCGGCCGCGATGCCGGCCGAGGAAGGCCTCGTCCTTCAGGAACACGCTGACGAAATCGTTCCAATGCCCGCCCGCCTGGTTCGATACATACGACTCCAGCGACAGGGTGCGCAGGCCATTGCGTTGTGCCCAGCGTGCCAGCGCATTGCCGCTGTCGGGGTAGAAGCGGTAGCAGTCCACGGGATAGCGGTGGAATTCCCCATTGGCCGGCGAGTTGAAATAGAAGAGTCCCTCGGGCTTCAGCACCCGCATGATTTCCAGGAACAGCAACCAGAACATTTCCGAATGCTCGAAGCAGGACGAGCTCACGACCACATCCAGCGAGTTGCTCTCGAAGGGCAGGTGATAGGGATCGGTGAGCACGACGTCCACGCCCTTGGCTGCGACGAAGTCCACACCGATGTACTGCGCCTGCGGCGGGCATACGCTCTTCAAGCTGCCATTCACGTCCTGCGCGCCGATGTCGACCACCTTGACGTTGCCCAGCGGCGCCACGTAGGTGTCGAAAAAGCGCTTGCCGTTCATCAGGGCGGTCGGGTGCATGCAAAGGTTCCTCGAGGTCCGGCAAGGTTCGCGCGCGCGTGCGCACCCGGCCAGTATATCAGCGCGATGCGGCCCGCCAACGCACCCACTTCTTGCGCTGGCGCGCGAAGAATTTCATCTTCTCGAACAGCGTCAGCGCGGGACGGCGCAGCACACGCGGAATGGCGGGGCGGTACACGTGCCCGCGATGTTCGGTGCGCATGCCGACGAAGTGAGGATATTGGCGCCGCGCCGCCGCTTCTTCCTCCTCCGGCACCACGCCCTGCGCCCGCATCTTGCGGTAGAACGCGCCGCCCATTTTGTCCATGGGCTTGGTGTGCTCGACCTGCACCGCATCCACCACGTGCAGCGGCCGGCTGCCCTGCGCGCGCCCGGCCCAGGCCAGGTCCACGCCCCAGGTGCTGCGGCTGGCGTCGAAGGTGTCGATCAGTTCATCCAGCGCTTGTGCGGACAGGCACGGCGCCATGATCTCCACGAACGATACGCGCCGCAGGATGCAGGCGGGGTTGGCCAGCGTGACGTTGAGGTTGTAGTGCGTGCGCCAGCGCAACGCCGGCTGCGTCAGGTAGGTCTGGTAGCTGTCGCACAGTTCGAACAGGCGCGAGATGTCGCCCGGCTTGAAATACACGTCATCGTCGGCGAGCAGGATGTAGCGGTAGGGGAAGGCGCCGCGCCATTGGCGGCGGAAGGCGAGGAAGCCTTCCAGCTTGTTGTCGCCGTCGATGCTGACGAACTCGGCCGTGCGTTCCTCCTGCGGTTCGCCGTACCAGCTCACGCAGCAATCCCAATTGCGGTGCGGATCCTCCTCCAGCAGGCGCGCATGCAGCGACCGGCCGCCGGCGCGGAAGAAGGTGAGGAAGGGCCGCGGGACGCGGTTGCCGGCGGCGGGGGCGGCAGACATCGGCGCATGGTAGCAGCTTTGCGATCCGCGGCCGGAAGCTGCGGCGCCCGCGACGGATGGTAAGCTTGCCGGTGCATGCAGATCATCCCCGGCTGGCATCCCATCATCGTTCATTTCGCCACCGCGGGCAGCATCAGCGGGGTGCTCGCCTTGCTGGCCGCGCGCCTCCTGCCCGGGCAGATCGCCCCACGCCGTTGCGCGGTGTTCGGCACCTTCAGCCTGTGCATGGGTGCGCTGTTCTGCCTGCTCGCCCTCATGTCGGGCATCGCCGCGGTGTGGGATGTGCAATTGGCCGCTCCGGCGCGGGCCGCCGTGTCCCTCCACGTCAAGTGGGCGTTCTTCACCACCTTGGTGGTGTTGCTGCTGGCGGTGTGGCGCGCGGCCGGTGCGGCGGCCGAAGAGCCGCCCTCGAATGTTTTCCTGGCCGTGGCGGTCGCGGCGCTGGCCGCCGTAACGGTGACTGCGTATCTGGGCGCGGCAAACGTGTACCGGTTTGGAATCGGTGTGCTGGCGTCCGGAGGGTGAGCGCGATGCGAATATCGATGTGGGTTCTTGGCCTCGTGCTGTGCGCGCTGGCAGGATGCTCGCATGCGTCCGCCCCGGTGATCGCGCCCGAGCCGGCGGGCGGCGCGGACTTCGCGGCGGAACTTGCCGCGTGGCGGGCGCACCGGCTGGCCTCGCTCACCAGCCCCACCGGATGGCTGACGCCCGTCGGGCTGTATTGGTTGAAGGAAGGCCGCAACAGCTTCGGCCGCGCCAAGGACAATGCCTTCATGCTCGATTCTCCCTCGCTGCCGGCTCGCGCCGGCGCATTCGAGTTGCAGCAGGGGCAGGTGCGTTTTCGCGCGGCACAGGGCTCCGGCGTCACGCTCGATGGGCAACCGGTGGGCGTAGCCGTACTGGCATCGGACAAGCAAGGCGAGCCGACGGAATTGATCGCCGGCAGCTTGCATATCACCTTGATTGACCGCGTCGGGCACCTGGGGATCCGCGTGCGCGATACGGTCAGCCCCGGGCGGGAGAAATTTCGGGGACTCCAGTATTTTCCCGACCGGCCCGATTGGAGCATCGATGCTCGCTTCGAGCCCTACGAGCCGGCGCACCAGTTGACCATCATCAACATCCTGGGGATGGAAGATAAGATGAGCTCGCCGGGTGCCATCGTGTTCGAGCGAGAGGGGCGCACCTGGCGGCTGGATACGCTGCTGGAGGAACCGGGCGCCACGCAGCTGTACCTGATGTTCTCCGACGGCACCAGCGGCCGCGAGAGCTACGGGGCGGGGCGGTATCTGTACATCCCGCTGCCGCGCGATGGGCGCGTGCGCGTGGACTTCAACCGCGCCTACAACCCGCCGTGCGCCTTCACCGCCTTTGCCACCTGTCCGCTGCCGCCGCCGCAGAACCAGTTGTCACTGCGCATCGATGCCGGCGAATTGGCGTACGAACACCGCGCCGCCGCCGCGCATGCACCAACCGCCGCTCACTGAGCGGCGGGCTTGACGGGTTGCGCGGCGCCGGTGCCGGTGCCAGCGTCGGTGCCGGCCGGCGCGCCGCGCCAGCCGCCGCCGAGCGCCTTGATCAAGGCCACGCTGGCCGCCAGATGCCGCCCGCGCAGGTTGAGTGAGCTGCGCGCATTGCTGAGCGCGGTGCTCTGCGCCACCACCACTTCCAGGTAACTGACCGTCCCGGCCTTGTATTGATTGAGCGCAATGCTCTCCGCCTCGCGAGCCGCGCGCGTGGCGGCGTCCTGCACCTCGCGTTCCTGCGTGAGGATGCGCACCGCCGCGAGGTTGTCCTCGACGTCGCGGAACGCCGCGAGCGTCGCCTGCCGGTAGGCGGCGACCGCGGCATCGTAGTTCGCCGCCGCCTGGCGCGACGCGGCGAGGCGCGCACCGCCATCGAACAGCGACAGGGCCGCGGCCGGCCCGGCTGACCATACGCGGTTCGCGGCGGACACCAGGTGCTCGACGGCCGAGTTCTGGTAGCCCAGCGTGCCCGAAAGACTCAGCGTGGGGAACCAGGCGGCACGCGCGGCCCCGATCTGCGCATTGGCAGCGATCACGCGGCGCTCGGCCGCCGCGATGTCGGGCCGGCGTTCGAGCAGGTCGGAGGGCAGGCCCGCGGGTATGTCCGGTATTGCCGCGTTCAAGGGTTGCTTCGGCAGTGAGAAGGTCGATGGATGGCTGCCCACCAGCACGGCGATCGCGTGTTCGAGTTGCGCGCGCGTGATGTCCAGGTCGAGAGCCTGTGCCTGCGTCGATTGCAGCTGCGTCTGTGCCTGCAGCACGTCGGAGCGCTTGGCTACGCCGACGGCGTATTGATTCTGGGTGATCTTCAAGGAGCGCTGGAAGCCGGCGATTTCCTCGTCGAGGAAGGCGCGTTCGTCATCCAGCACGCGGATCTGGAAGTAGTCTTGCGCAAGTTCCGCCTGCGCGCTCAGGGTGGCCGCAGCCAGGTCGGCCGCGCCTGCGGCGGCAGTGGCGCGCGCACCCTCGGCCTCGCGCCGCAGCCGTCCCCATAAATCCAGTTCCCAACCGGCATCGAGCGACAGGTTGTAGGTGTTGGCAATGTTGCCGGAGGCCGATCCGAGCTGGAAGCGCGAGGTGGAGCCGCGGCTGCGGGTGGCGCTGGCATTGGCGCCGAGCGTGGGGAAATAGGCCGCGCGCGCCGATTGCACCAGGGCGCGCGCCGCTCGGAACTGCGCCTCGGCCTGGCGCACGTTCTGGTTGGACACGGCCACCGCGTTGAGCAATTCATCCAGCTTTGGGTCCGCGTAGATGCCCCACCAGTCACCGCGCGGCAGATGGTCGGAGGGCGTGGCGGGCTTCCACTCGCCGGCTTCCTTGTACGCCGGTGCGGACGGGGTGTCGGGCCGGTGATAGTTGGGCCCGGCGGCGCAGCCTGCGAGCCAGGCAAGTCCGGCCATGGCGACGATGCGTTTCATGTGCCGGCCTCCGGCTGCAACGCGGGTGCTTGCTGTCCGCGCCGCCGGCGCCGCGCTTCACGCCGTTCGCGCAGGCGGGATTGAAAGCGGTCCAGGTACACGTACACCAGCGGTGTGGTGTACAGGGTCAGCAGCTGGCTGACGATGAGTCCGCCGGCGATCGAAATGCCGAGCGGATGCCGCAGTTCCGCGCCATCGCCCGAACCCAGCGCCAGCGGCAGGGCGCCGAACAAGGCCGCCATGGTGGTCATCATGATGGGGCGGAAGCGGTGCACGCAGGCATCCACGATGGCGGCTTCCGGCGGCGTGCCGTGCTGGCGCTGCGATTCGATGGCGAAGTCGATCATCATGATGGCGTTCTTCTTGACGATGCCGATGAGCAGGATGACGCCGATCAGCGCAATGATGCTGAACTCTGTGCCGGTGGCCATGAGCGCCAGCAGCGCGCCGACGCCGGCCGAGGGCAGGGTGGAGAGGATGGTCAGCGGATGGATGTAGCTCTCGTACAGCATGCCGAGCACGATGTAGACGGCCACCAGCGCAGCCAATATCAGCAAGGGTTGGCTCGCGAGCGATGCCTGGAAGGCCTTGGCGGTTCCCTGGAATCCGCCATGCACGCTGGCGGGCAGCTTCAATCCGTTCATGGCCTCCTCGATTCGTGCAGTGGCCTGGGACAAGGAGACGCCTTCGGCCAGGCCGAAGGAAATCGTCGAGGCGGCGAATGGCCCCTGGTGATTCACCGACAACGCCGTGCGCTGCGATTCCACCCGTGCGATCGATGCCAGTGGCACCACACTGGTCTCACCGGCAGCGTTCGTGCCCGCCACGTAGACGTGGCGCAGCGAATCGGGAGAGGTGAGGAATGCCGGCGCCGCCTCCATCACCACGCGGTACTGGTTCAACGGATTGTAGATGGTCGACACCTGCCGCTGGCCGAACAGATTGTTGAGCACCGTGTCGATGCTGGCCTGCGTCACGCCCAGTCGCGCCGCCGCGTCCTTGTCGACCACGATATAGGTGGAACTGCCGCGATCCTGCGCATCCGTGTTCACATCCGTGAGCCCGGGGATCCTGCTCATCGCCAGCCGCACCTGCGGTTCCCTCGTCCGCAGTTCATCAAGGTCGTCGGCCTGCAGGGTGTACTGGAACTGTGCATTGCCCATGCGTCCGCCGATGCCCACATCCTGCGCGGCCTGCAGGTACAAGGTGGCGCCGGGCTCGTGCGCCAGGTTCTTGCGCAGGCGCGCGATCACCTGCTCGGAGGTTTCGGTGCGCTGCGGCCGCGGCTTCAACATCATGAACATGCGCCCCGAATTGCCGCCGCCGGTGAATCCCACCACCGTGTCGACCGCCGGGTCGGCGCGCACGATGCGCATGAAGGCGATGAGCTTGTCCCGCATGGATTCGAAGGAGATGCTCTGGTCGCCCTGGATGCTGCCGCCGATGCGGCCCGTGTCCTGCTGCGGGAAGAAGGTCTTGTCGATGTTCATGTACAGGTACACGTTGAGGAACACCGCGCCCAGCAGGATGAACATCATGACGCGCCCGTGCGCCATGGCCCAGGCGAGGCTGCGCCGGTAGCCGCCCAGCGCCGAATCGAAGATCCGGCCCAACGCATCGCCGGCGCGCTGCCAGCGCCCGGACGGTGCGACCGGCGGCGCCTTGAGCACATGCGCGCACATCATCGCCGTGGTGCTGAGCGACACCACGAGCGAGATCAGGATGGCGATGGACAAGGTCATCGCGAATTCGCGGAACAAGCGGCCGACGATGCCGCCCATCAACAGGATGGGGATGAATACGGCCACCAGCGACAGGCTCATCGACAGCACCGTGAAGCCCACCTCGCGTGCGCCGCGCAGCGCCGCCTCGCGCACCCCCATGCCGGACTCGACATGGCGCGTGATGTTCTCGAGCACCACCACCGCATCGTCCACGACGAAGCCGGTGGCGATGGTCAGCGCCATGAGCGACAGGTTGTCGAGGCTGAACCCCACCAGGTACATGACGCCGAAGGTGCCGATCAGCGAGACCGGGACGGCGACGGCGGGCACCAAGGCCGCGGACGCGCGCCGCAGGAACAGCATCACCACGAGGATGACCAACGCCACCGAGGTGAGCAACGTGCGCTCCACCTCGCGCAGCGAGCTGCGGATGGTGAGCGTGCGATCGAGCATGACCCGCATGTCGATGGCGGCCGGAATCTCGGCGCGCAGGTGCGGCAGCGCGGCCTTCACCCGGTCCACGGTTTCGATGATGTTGGCATTCGGCTGGCGCGTGAGGATCAGCAGCACCGCCGGCTTGCCGTCGGCAAGGCCCGCATTGCGCACGTCCTTCACCGAGTCGACCACCTCGGCCACATCGCCCAGCCGCATCGCGGCGCCATTGCGGTAGGCGACCACGATGGGACGGTATTCGCGCGCGCTGCGCGCCTGGTCATTCGCGCCGATCTGCCAGCGGCGTTCGCCCGCCTCGATGAAGCCCTTGGGGCGGTTCGCATTGGTGCCGGTGATGGCGGCGCGCACCTGCTCGGTGCTGACGCCGGCCGCATCCAGCACCGGTGGATTCAACTCCACCCGCACCGCCGGTTGCGACGATCCGCCGATATCCACCTGGCCCACGCCCGGGACCTGCGCCAGCTTCTGCGCGAGGATGGTGTCGGCCACATCGTAGAGCTGGCCGCGGGTCATGGTGTCGGAGGTGAGCGCCAGGATGATGATGGGCGCGTCGGCCGGGTTGATCTTGCGGTACTGGGGATTGGCGGGCATGCCGCTGGGCAACAGCGTGCGCGCGTTGTTGATCGCCGATTGCACATCGCGGGCGGCGCCGTCGATGTCGCGGCTCAGCTCGAATTGCAGGACGATGCGCGTCTGGCCCAACCAGCTGTTCGAGGTCATCTCGGTGACGTTGGCGATCTGCCCCAGCGCCCGCTCCAAGGGCGTGGCCACCGTGGCGGCCATGGTCTCCGGGCTCGCGCCCGGCAATTGCGCGCTCACCGAGATGGTGGGGATGTCCACCGAGGGCAGCGGGGCCACCGGCAGCAGGCGGAAGGCGATCACGCCGGCCAGCACGACGCCGGCCGTCAACAGCGTGGTCGCCACCGGGCGCTCGATGAAGATACGGCTGGGGTTCATGGACCGGGCACCGCATCGGGTGTCGAGCCCGGCGCCGTGCCGCGCGCCGCATGCAGGCGGCGCGACAGCCGGTCGAAGGCGAGATAGATCACCGGCGTGGTGAACAGCGTGAGCAGCTGGCTCACCAGCAACCCGCCCACCATGGCCACGCCCAGCGGTCGGCGCAGCTCGGCGCCCATGCCGAAGCTCAGCATCAGCGGCAGGGCGCCCAGGAGTGCCGCCAGCGTCGTCATGATGATGGGCCGGAAGCGCAGCAGGCAGGCCTCATAGATGGCCTCGCGCGGCTGCTTGCCTTCCTCGCGCTCGGCCTGCAGCGCGAAATCGATGATCATGATGGCGTTCTTCTTGACGATGCCGATCAGCAGCACGATGCCGATTACCGCGATGATGTCCAGGTCGTGGCCGGTGAGCAGCAGGAACAGCAATGCGCCCACGCCGGCTGACGGAAGCGTGGAAAGGATGGTCAGCGGGTGCACGTAGCTCTCGTAGAGCACGCCGAGCACGATGTACACGGTGACGATGGCCGCCAGGATCAACAGCAAGGTGGTGGTGAGCGAGGACTGGAAGGCGAGGGCGGCACCCTGGAAGCTGGTCTGCACGCTCGCCGGAATCTGCAACTCGGTTTCCGCCGCCCGTATGGCCTTCACCGCATCACCGAGCGCATATCCGGGCGCCAGGTTGAAGGACACGGTGGCGGCGGGGAACTGGCCGAGGTGATTGATCAGGAGCGAGGCGGGCCGTTCCTCGATGTGCGCGACGGCGGACAGCGGCACCTTCTGGCCCGTGGCCGACGGGACGTACAGGTCGGCGAGCTGCGCGGGCCCCGCCGGCAGCCGCGGGTCGGCTTCGAGCACCACCCGGTATTGGTTGGACTGCGTGAAGATGGTGGAAATCAGCCGCTGCCCGAAGGCATTGTACAGCGCGGTGTCGATGGCGGCCGGTTGCACCCCGAGGCGCCCCGCGGCGTCGCGGTCGATGTCGACATAGGCCTGCAGGCCCTGCTCCTGCAGATCGCTGGCCACGTCCAGGAGCGGCGCCGCCGTTTGCAGGCGTTGCACCAGTCGCGCCGTCCATGCGGACAACGCCGCCGGGTCGGCCGTCTCGAGCGTGAACTGGAACTGCGTGCGGCTGATGCGATCCTCGATGGTCAGGTCCTGCACCGGCTGCAGGTACAGGCGGATGCCGCCGAGGCCGGCGGCGGCGTGCTGCAGGCGGCGCAGCACCGCGGGGGCGCGCTCGCGCTCCGACAGGGGCTTCAAGTTGATGAGGAAACGCCCGGCGTTGAGCGTCGTGTTGGTGCCGTCCACGCCGATGAAGGAGGAAAGGCTCTGGACAGCGGGGTCGGTGAGCAGCACCTGCGCGAGAGCCTGCTGGCGCTCGGCCATGGCGCTGAAGGAAATGGTCTGCGGCGCCTCGGAGATGCCCTGGATTACGCCCGTGTCCTGCACCGGAAAAAAGCCCTTGGGTATGAGCACGTACAACAGCGCGGTGAGGACCACCGTGGCGGTGGCCACGCCCAGGGTGAGGCGTTCGCGTGCCAGCACCCAGCGCAGCAGCACGCCGTAGCGGGCGATCATGTCATCGATGACGCGCGTGGCGCGCACGGCGAAACGCGACGGGCGCTGCTCCGATTTCGGCAGCAGCAGCCGGCCGCACATCATCGGCGTGAGGCTCAGTGAGATGCCGGCGGACAACAGGATGGCCACCGTGAGCGTGATGGCGAATTGCCAGAAGAGCCGGCCCACCACGTCCCCCATGAACAGCAGCGGAATGAGCACGGCGATCAGCGAGACGGTGAGCGAGATGATGGTGAAGCCGATCTGCCGCGATCCCTTCAAGGCTGCCTGCAGCGGTGTCTCGCCTTCCTCGATGTAGCGCGCGATGTTCTCGATCATCACGATGGCATCGTCGACCACGAAGCCGGTGGCGATGGTCAGGGCCATGAGCGAGAGGTTGTTGATCGAAAAACCCGCCAGGTACATCACGCCGAAGGTGCCCACCAGCGACAATGGCACGGCGACGGCCGGGATCACCGTGGCGCGCGCGCTCTGCAGGAACACGAAGATCACGAGCACGACCAATGCCACCGACAGCATGAGTTCGAACTGCACGTCCGCCACCGATGCGCGGATCGTCACCGTGCGGTCGGTGAGCACGTTCACGTCGATCGAACCGGGGAGGCTGGAGGTGAGCTGCGGCAGGAGCTTTTTGATTCGATCGACCACCTCGATCACATTCGCGCCCGGCTGGCGCTGGATGTTGATCACCAACGCTGCCTTGTCGTTGGCCCAGGCGGCCAGATGCGCGTTCTCCGCGCCATCGACGATGGTGGCGACATCGGCCAGGCGCACCGGCGCGCCGTCCTTGTAGGCAATCACCACGCGCGCGTAGTCGGCTGCCGATTTGAGCTGATCGTTGGCGTCGATGGTGGAGGCGCGGGTGGGGCCGTTGAAGCTGCCCTTGGGCGTATTCACATTGGCCGCGCCGATTGCGGTCCGCAGATCCTCGAGCGACAAGCCGAGCGCGGTCAAGGCCGGCAGGTTGGCCTGCACGCGCACGGCCGGGCGCTGTCCGCCGGTGATCGACACCAGGCCCACGCCGGGCAATTGCGAGATCTTCTGCGCCAGGCGCGTATCGATGAGTTCCTGAACCTTGGGCAGCGGCATGGTGGGGGAGGTGACCGCCAGGGTCAGCACCGGCGCATCGGCCGGGTTCACCTTGCTGTACACGGGCGGCTGCGGCAGGTCTGAGGGCAAGAGGTTCGATGCCGCGTTCAAGGCGGCCTGCACTTCCTGTTCGGCAATGTCGAGGCTCAAGTCCAGCGTGAACTGCAACGTGATCACCGACGCGCCGCCGGAGCTTGCCGAGGACATCTGATTCAGGCCGGGAATCTCCCCGAGCTGCCGTTCCAGCGGCGCAGTCACCGAGGAGGTCATCACCTCAGGACTCGCCCCTGGGTAGAGGGTGACGATCTGGATCGTCGGATAGGACACCTCCGGCAGGGCCGACAGCGGCAGCAGGCGGTAGGCGATCAGGCCGGTGAGGAACAGCGCCACCATCAGGAGCGAGGTGGCGACCGGGCGCAGGATGAAGGGACGCGACGGGTTCATCAAGTCCCCGGTTGCGTGGCGGCTCCATCCGCCCGGCGCCGGTGCGGGTGCGCACCGCTGCCATCGCGGCCCGCGGCGCCGGGACCTTGCACGGCTGCCCCGGGTGCAGCATTGCCGGCCGCCGGCGTGACGCTCCGGCCCTCGGCATTGCTGACCATCACCTTGCTGCCTTCGCGCAGCCGGTCGACGCCATCGACCACCACCGTCTGGCCTGCCGTCAGGCCGGCCTCCACCGACACCCGGCCCGCATCCGCAATGCCGGTGGTGATGGATTGCACCTTCACCGTGCCGTCGCCCTGCACGACATAGACGAAACTGCCGTCATTGCCCGTCTGCACCGCCGCCGCCGGCACCACCGGAACCTGGCGGCGCGTGTCCACCAGCGCGCGGGCGTTCACGAATTGATTGGCGAACAACGCGAGGTCCTCGTTGCTGAATTCCGCCCGGAGCTTCACCGTGCCGGTGGTGGTGTCCACCTGGTTGTCGGCGGCGACCAGAGTCCCGCTGGCGATCTTGTTGCGGTTGTCCCGATCCCAGGCTTCCACCAGCACGGCTTGCGGACCATGCAGCCGCTTGACGATCTGGCCGATGCGCGTCTCCGGCACCGCGAACACCACGGTCATGGGTTGTACCTGTGTGATGACCACGATGCCGGTGGCATCGGACGCATGCACCACGTTGCCTGGGTCCACCTGGCGCAATCCGACGCGGCCGCTCAAGGGGGCGGTGATGCGGGTGTAGGAGAGCGACAGTGCCGCGCTGTCGACCAGGCCTTGATCCGCCTGCACGGTGCCCTGGTACTGGCGCACCAGTGCCGCCTGCGTATCCACTTGTTGCTGGGAGGTGGAGTCCTGCGACAGCAGGGTCTGGTAGCGGGACTGGTCGATCTGTGCGTTCTTGAGCAGTGCCTGGTCGCGCGCCAGCTGGCCTTGCGCCTGGGTCAGCGCCACCTGGTACGGCCGCGGGTCGATCTGTGCGAGCAGGTCCCCCTGCTTGACCATCTGCCCTTCCTTGAACAGCACCTTGATGAGTTCACCGTCAACGCGCGGCCGTACCGTGACGACGTTGCGCGGCACGGCCGTGCCCAGCCCGGATTGATAGACGTTCACATCGCCGAGCGTGACTGTGGCGACGCCCACGGAAGAGGGGCGATTGGAGGGATCGAAACGCTTGCCGTTAGGCGCGCCGGGCTCGCCCTCTTCACCGGCCGCCGGTGCGCGATGGGTGAAGTACCAGATGCCGGCGAGCACCAGTGCCAATGCGGCCGCGATCACGCCAGGCCGGCGGTAAACCGGCGCTTTTTCCAGGGTCTGCATGCGGCCACGATACCGCAGCGGCGTGCCGCCTGCCGATGGGAAAGGACAAAGCCGGGTCAAGAACTGTCAAGGTGCGACAGGCGCCGCCTTGGCCCGCGGAGTGGTCGGCGTGGCAGCCCTCGAGCGCCCGTGCCTGGCGTGCCGCGTAGCGCGATTTTGCCGATTGTGACAAGGTAGTGGCATCAGCGCCGTGCAAGAGCGCGCCAAGGTCAGATTATGAGCAGCCCATCGCGTCCCGTGTTTCCCTTCTCGGCCATCGTCGCGCAGGAGGAAATGAAACTTGCGCTGCTGTGTTCGGCGGTGGATCCCGGGATCGGCGGCGTGCTGGTGTTCGGCGATCGCGGCACCGGCAAGTCCACGGCGGTCCGCGCCCTGGCCGCGCTCCTGCCGCCCATGCGCGTGGTCACGGGTTGCCGCTACGGCTGCGATCCCGGCGCCGGCGACGCGCTGTGCGAGGAATGCCGCGCGAAGGCCGCGAAAGGGGCGTTGAAGAGCCGGCTCGCACCGGTACCGGTCGTGGACATGCCGCTGGGTGTGACCGAGGACCGCGTGGTCGGCGCACTCGACCTGGAACGCGCCCTGACACAGGGTGTGAAGGCCTTCGAGCCTGGCCTCCTGGCGCGCGCCAATCGCGGTTTCCTGTACATCGATGAGGTCAACCTGCTCGAGGACCACCTGGTCGACCTGCTGATCGACGTCGCCGCGTCCGGCGAAAACGTGGTGGAGCGCGAGGGCTTGAGCGTGCGCCACCCCGCGCGCTTCGTTTTGGTGGGCAGCGGCAATCCGGAGGAAGGCGAACTGCGCCCGCAATTGCTGGATCGCTTCGGCTTGTCGGTGGAGGTGAAGACGCCGGTGGATCTTGCCGAGCGCATCGAGGTCGTCAAACGCCGCGATGCCTTCGATCGCGACCGTGCCGGCTTCGTCGCCGCCTGGAAGAAACAGGAGGACGCGCTGCGGCGCCGGGTGGTCGCGGGGCGCAAGCGCTTGGCGAACATCGAGGCGCCGGACGAGGTGCTGACCATCGCGGCCAGGCTGTGCATGGCGCTGGGGACCGACGGCCTGCGCGCCGAACTGACACTGTTGCGGGCGGCGCGCGCGCTCGCCAGCTACGAGCAGGCGCGCAGCGTCGAGGCGGCGCATGTGCGGCGCGTGGCGGCGCCGGCCCTGCGGCACCGCTTGCGGCGCGATCCGTTGGACGAGTCCGGCTCCACACAGCGCGTGGAGCGTGCGGTGCAGGAGGTCTTCGGCGCTTGAGCGTGGCGCAGGACGCATCGCTCGCTGCATCGTTGTTCGCGGTGGATCCGCAGGGCCTCGGCGGGGTGTGCCTGCGCTCGGCGGTGCAGCCGGCGCGCGATCAATGGTTGCAGATCCTGCGCGAACTGCTGCCGCCGGATGCGCCGTGGCGGCGCGTCCCGTTCAACATCGGCGATGAGCGCCTGCTCGGCGGGCTGGATCTCGCCGCCACGCTGAAGGCGGCGCGCCCGGTCTCACAACGCGGCGTGCTGGCCGAATCGCATGGCGGGGTGATCGTGCTCGCCATGGCGGAGCGCCTCACTGGCGCCACGGTCGCCAAGCTGACCGCCGCGCTGGATGCCGGCGAAGTGAACCTGACGCGCGAAGGCGTGGTACTGCGCCATCCCGCGGAACTCGGCGTGGTGGCATTGGACGAGGGTATCGGCGCGGAGGAGGGTGCGCCGCCAGCCTTGCTCGAGCGCCTGGCCTTCCTCATCGACCTCGATGGCTTGCCGCAGCGCACGCCGCTGACACCGTTGCACCTGCAGGAGGAGATTCTCGCGGCGCGCGCGCGCCTATCGCGGGTGGGCATCGCCGACGAATGGATCAAGGCGCTGTGCGCCACCGCCCTGTCGCTGGGCGTGTGGTCGCCGCGCGCATCGCTCCTGGCGATACGCGCCGCGCGCGTGGCCGCGGCGCTGGACGAATGCGAGGCGGTGGCGGAGCAACATGCCGTGCTGGCGGGCAAGCTGGTGTTGGCGCCGCGCGCCACGCTGGCACCGGCAACGGAAGAGCCGCCGGCCGAGCCGCCGTCTCCCGAGCCGCCACCGCCCGACGAGGCGGCGCGCGATTCCGCTGAGGACCGCGAGTCCGACCCGGCGCCCGATCCGGCCGACCTGCAGGACATCCTGCTTGCCGCCGCCGCGGCCGCCATTCCCGCAGGGCTCCTCGCGCGCCTGCGCAGCGATGCGCAGCTACGCGGCCGTGCGGCGCGCGCCGCCGGCGGCCGCGCCGGCGCCATGCGCAAATCCGGCGGGCGGGGCCGGCCGGCCGGCATTCGCGCCGGCAAGCCGCGCGGCGATGCGCGCCTGAATCTCATCGAGACGCTGCGCGCCGCCGCTCCCTGGCAGCGCTTGCGCGCCCGCGCCGGCGGCGCGGCCAATCGCGTGCAGGTCAGCGCCGAGGACCTGCGTGTCACGCGCTACAAGCAACGCGCGCCCACGCTGACGATCTTCGCGGTGGATGCCTCGGGCTCTTCAGCCCTGAACCGCCTGGCCGAGGCCAAGGGCGCCGTGGAATTGCTCCTGGCCGACTGCTACATCCGCCGCGACCAGGTGGCGCTGATCGCCTTCCGCGGCCGCGACGCGCAAGTGCTGCTGCCGCCGACCCGCTCGCTGGTCCGCGCCAAGCGGAGCTTGGCCGGCCTGCCCGGGGGTGGCGGCACGCCGATGGCGGCGGCGCTGGAAGCCGCCGCGGCGCTGGCGACGGCCTCGCAACGACGCGGTGAGACGCCCACGCTGGTGCTGCTCACCGATGGCAGGGCGAACGTGTCGCGCGATGGCTCGCCCGGGCGCGAGCAGGCGCATGTGGAGGCCTTGAAGACCGCCGGCGCCATCGCCGCCGCGCGCATCAACACCTTGTTCGTGGACACCTCGCCGCGCCCGCAGCCGCAGGCGCAGGAACTGGCACGGCGCATGAACGCGCGCTACCTGCCGTTGCCGTTCGCGAGTTCCCAGGCCTTGAGTGAGGCGGTGAAGGCGGCCACCGCGATTCCCGCGCGCAGCGCGTGACGGCGCGGCGCAGCCGCCGCGCCTGCGCCGCTTGGATCATTCCGCCCGGTCAGCGCGCCAGTGTTCCGCCCAGGGCGCGGCGCTTGGTGTCCATGAGCTTCAGGATCAGCGGCGTGAGGATGAGCTGCATGGCCAGTTCCATCTTGCCGCCCGGACAGACGATGATGTTCGGACGTGACATGAAGGAGTCGTGGATCATCGACAGCAGGTAGGGGAAGTCGATGCCCTTCGGGTTCGCGAAGCGGATCACCACGAAGCTTTCGTCCGCGGCCGGGATGTAGCGAGCGATGAATGGATTCGACGTGTCGACCGTCGGCACGCGCTGGAAGTTGATGTGCGTCTGCGAGAACTGCGGGCAGATGTAGTTCACGTAGTCGGGCATGCGGCGCAGGATGGTGTCGACCACGGCTTCGGTGGAATAGCCGCGCGTGTCCTTGTCGCGGTGGAGCTTCTGGATCCATTCCAGGTTGATGATGGGCACCACGCCGATGATGAGGTCGGCGTGCTGCGCCACGTTGACCTCGGGCGTGACCACCGCGCCGTGCAGGCCTTCATAGAACATCAGGTCGGTCCTCTCGGGGATGTCCTCCCACTCGGTGAAGGTGCCGGGCTCCTGCTTGTACGGCGCGGCCTCTTTTTCATTGTGCAGGTAGTGGCGGATGCGGCCCTTGCCGTCCACGCCATAGCTCTTGAACAGCGTCTCCAGTTCGTTGAACAGGTTGTTGGCGGGGCCGAAGTGGCTGAAATGCTGGTCGCCCGCCGCCGCGGCCTCCGCCATCTTGACCTTCATCTGCTTGCGGTCGTAACGGTGGAAGGAATCGCCCTCGACGAACACGGCGTTGATTTTTTCGCGGTTGAAGATCCAGTTGAACGTGCGCGACACCGAGGTGGTGCCCGCGCCGCTGGAGCCGGTGACGGCGATGATGGGATGCTTGGCTGACATGTTGTAGTTTTCCTTCGAAACGATTTTTGCCTAATTGGAGAGGAACAACGAACGTTCCTTGAACAGTGGCGAACTGTAGGCGCGATCCAACCCCTGGTCGTGCTCGTAATGATATTGCTCGATGCGTTCCACCTCGGACTTGCAGCCGAGGATCACCGGCACGCGCTGGTGGAGGTCGGTGGGCTGCAGGTCCATCATGCGGCCGCGGCCGGTGGAACAGGCGCCTCCCGCCTGTTCGATGATCATTGCCATCGGATTGGCCTCGTACAGCAGGCGCAGCCGGCCGGCCTTGCTCGGGTCCTTGGTGTCCTTGGGATACATGAACAGGCCGCCGCGGATCAGGATGCGGTGCACCTCGGCCACCAGCGATGCGATCCAGCGCATGTTGAAATCCTTGCCGCGCACGCCACCCTTGCCAGCGAGGCATTCCACCACGTAACGCTTCACCGGCGGCTCCCAGAAGCGTTCATTGGAGGCGTTGATCGCGAACTCGCTGGTTTCCTCCGGGATGCGCAGGTTCGGGTGCGTGAGGATGAACTCGCCGAACCCGCGGTCGAGCGTGAAGCCATGCACGCCGCGGCCGATGGTCAGCACCAGCATCGTGGTGGCGCCATAGATGGCGTAGCCCGCGCACACCTGCTTCGCGCCCGGCTGCAGGAAGTCCTCGGTGGTGGGCTTCTCATTGCCCTTGGGCGCCCGCAACACCGAAAAGATGCTGCCCACGGGCGCGTTGATGTCGATGTTGCTCGAGCCATCCAGCGGATCGAACGACAGCAGGTAATGCCCGCGCGGATACTCCTCCGGGATGTGGTAGGGCTCGTCCAGTTCCTCCGACACCATGCCGGCGAGATGCCCGCCGTATTCGCTGGTGCTGAGGAAAATGTCGTTGGACATGACGTCCAGCTTCATCTGTGTCTCGCCCTGCACATTGGTGGCCTGCGCCGAACCATGCGCCCCGGCCAGCGCGCCGCGGCCGACGATGAAGCTGATGCGCTTGCAGGCCAGGCGCACGTAGTTGAGGAGCGCGGTGAAATCGCCGGTCGCCTCGGGAAAGCGGCGCTGCTCCTCGATCATGAATTCGGTGATCGTCTTTTCTCGATTGCTCATGGCCCAACCCCTTGTCCCGATGTTTGTAATCTTATGCCGATGCGCGCCCGCTTCGGGCGCTCCGTTGCATCAGTTCCCCCAGCACGCTGAGGCTGATCTGCGGGGCGCCGATGGCCTGGGCGATGTCCTGCGGCAGCGGTTGATCGGGCGAGCCCAGCGTGGGCAGCAGCAGGTCCGCATCCTGCAGCGGCTCATCGCGCGTCCAGTAGCTGGGTGTGACCACGGTGAATACGCCGGCGGCCTTGGCGGCGTTGAGCCCATTGGCCGAGTCCTCGAAGGCCACGCAGTCCTCCGCCGGCAGCGACAAGGCCTGCAGCACGTGCAGGTAGACGTCGGGCGCAGGCTTCTTGCGCGGCACCGACTCCGCGCTGCCGATGGCCGCGAAGCGCTGCAGGGCGTCCGGACCGAGGCTGGCGGTGAGCAGGGCCTCGATGTTGGCGAAGGTCGTCGTGGTGGCGATGGCCAGCGGCACGCCGTCGCGATGCGCCTCTTCCAAGAGGCGCGTCACGCCATCGCGCAGCGGCGCGGCGCCGTTGTCGATGAGGCGCGTATACAGCGCGGTCTTGGTGCCGTGGATGGCGGGAACCTGCTCGAGCAGTTGCCTGCGCCGCAGCGGGCTCAACTCCAGGGTGTCGATGAAGGCGGCGATGCGCTCTTTGCCGCCGGCGGTGCGCAGCAGCTGCGCGTAGAGCTCCTGGCTCCAGTTCCAATCCAGGCCATGCAGCATGAAGGCCTCGTTGAAGGCGCGCCGGTGCAGTTCCTCGGTGTCCGCCAGGGTGCCATCGACGTCGAAGATCAGGGCGCGCGGGCTCATGCGGGCTTGCCGGTCTCGCCGAAGATGCGGCTGGCGCGCAGGTCTTCTCCCTCGATGGTCATGAGCGCATCGCGCGTCAGCGGGGCGCCGCGATGCGCGAACAGCCGGCTGGCCTGGCGCAGCCGCGCCCGGTCGAGCGCATTGCGAATGGAGCGCGCATTGGCGAAGTAGGGCTGGCTCATGCGCAAGGGGATGTATTCGCGCAGGGCGCTTTGCGCCGAATCGCTCAGCCGGTACTGCATGGAGTCGAGCATCTTGTGCGCGATGTGCAGCAGCTCGTCGGGCGCGTAGTCCGGAAAATCCAGGTGATGGGCGATGCGCGAGGACAGGCCGGGATTGGAGCGGAAGAACGTATCCATGCGGTCTTTGTAGCCGGCAAGGATCACCACCAGGTCGTCGCGCTGATTCTCCATGACCTGCAGCAGGATTTCGATGGCCTCTTGACCATAATCGCGTTCGTTCTCGGGGCGGTAGAGATAGTAGGCCTCGTCGATGAACAGCACGCCGCCCATGGCCTTCTTGAGGATTTCCTTGGTCTTCGGCGCCGTGTGGCCGATGTACTGGCCCACCAGGTCATCGCGCGTCACCGCCACCAGGTGCCCTTTGCGCACGTAGCCCAGGCGATGCAGGATCTGCGCCATGCGCAACGCCACGGTGGTCTTGCCCGTGCCCGGGTTGCCGGTGAAAGACATGTGCAGGGAGGGCGAGCCCGCCGACAGCCCGAGCTGCTTGCGGGCGCGCTCCACCAGCAGCAGCGCCGCGATGTCGCGGATGCGCGCCTTCACCGGCTTCAGGCCGATGAGTTCGGCATCCAGCTCATCCAGGACTTCATTGACCTTGGAGTCGGCCAGCAGCGCCGATAAATCGACGCTCTGGCTCTCGCTCCCGGCCACGGCAGTGTCGGTGCTCATGGCGCATCACTCGTAGCGCTGTCCTTCGGGCGACTGCGCGGCATAGCTTTCGATGGTGTAGCGGATCTGCCGTCCATCGACTTCCTGGCGCACCAGGCCAAAGCCCGGTTCGGTCGCGGGACGGTTGACGATGAACGACAGCCGCGTGGTCTCGAAGCCCTGCGTGGAATCGAAGGCATTGACGCGGACGTAGTGGCGCGGGAAAGCCTTGCGGCAGGCATTCACCTCGCCGAGCACGCCCGCCGCGTCGCGCAGGTCGAACATCGGGTTGCCGAACATCTCCCAGTAATAATTGCGGGGATGCGGGTCGTCCGTGTACTCCACGCTCAGCGCCCAGCCCTGGTCGAGCGCGTATTGAATCTGCGCGCTGATCTCGGCGTCGGTCAGGTCGGGAAGAAACGAAAAGGTGCCTTGGGTGATTCTCATGACGGTGTCCTTATGGGTTCCTTCAGGCGGTGGTCGCGGTGGGGACGAAGTCGGCCGTGTCGGTCGAGGCGTAGTCGAAGGTGACGTCCTTCCAGGTGTCGAGCGCCGCGCGCAGCGGTGAGCACCACTTGGCGGCCGCCGCCAGGATCTGCGGTCCTTCGTTCCAGATGTCGCGGCCCTCGTTGCGGGCCTTGATCATGCATTCCAGCGCGACGCGGTTGGCGGTGGCGCCGGCCTGGATGCCCTGTGGGTGCCCGATGGTGCCGCCGCCGAATTGCAGGACGACGTCCTCGCCCAGGTAGGTGAGCAGCTGGTGCATCTGGCCGGCATGGATGCCGCCCGAGGCCACCGGCATGAGCTTGCGCAATCCCGCCCACGGCTGGTCGAAGAATACGCCGTGCTCGAGATTCTGCTTGGTGACAGAGTCTCGACAAGTTGCGTATATGCCTTTGATAACGCTGGGGTCGCCTTCCAGCTTTCCGACCACGGTACCGGCATGGATGTGATCCACGCCGGCCATGCGCATCCACTTGGCGATGACGCGGAAGGACACGCCATGGGTCTTCTGACGGGTGTACGTGCTGTGGCCGGCGCGATGCAGGTGCAGGATCATGTCATTGCGGCGCGCCCACTTGGCCATTGACTGGATGGCGGTGTAACCGATGACCAGGTCGATCATGACGATGTTCGAACCGAGCTGCTTGGCGAAGTCGGCGCGCTCGTACATGTCTTCCATGGTGGCGCCGGTGACGTTCAGGTAGTGGCCCTTCACCTCGCCGGTAGCGGCGGCCGCCTTGTTCACGGCCTCCATCACGTACAGGAAGCGGTCGCGCCAGTGCATGAATGGCTGCGAATTGATGTTCTCATCGTCCTTGACGAAGTCGAGGCCGCCCTTGAGCGCTTCGTATACGACGCGCCCATAGTTCTTGCCGGACAAGCCAAGTTTGGGTTTGGTGGTGGCGCCGAGCAGGGGGCGGCCGAACTTGTCCAGGCGCTCACGTTCCACCACGATGCCGGTGGCCGGTCCCTGGAAGGTCTTCATGTAGGCCACCGGGATGCGCATGTCTTCCAGGCGCAGGGCCTTCAGCGGCTTGAAGCCGAAGACGTTCCCGATGATGGAGGCGGTGAGATTTGCGATGGAGCCTTCTTCAAAGAGATCAAGGTCATACGCGATATATGCAAAGTATTGTCCAGCAGTGCCCGGCACCGGGTCCACGCGATACGCCTTGGCGCGATAGTTCTCGCAGGCGGTCAACCGGTCGGTCCACACCACGGTCCAGGTGGCGGTGGAGGATTCGCCCGCCACGGCTGCGGCGGCCTCGATGGGGTCGACGCCATCCTGTGGGGTGATGCGAAACAGCGCGATGACATCCGTATCCTTGGGAACGTAATCCGGCTCCCAATAACCCATCTTCGCGTACGGCATGACGCCGGACTTATATCGATCTGCCTGGCTCCCCATGAAGGCCCCCGTCGTGTGTGTGAGAGAAACGTGGCCAAAATGTTGCGCCGGTTCACACATAAGGGATAGTCAATTCTTCTGAGCCTTTTGATAAGCTATTGCTTATGCATAAGGGAGTGCGCAGATGTCCATGCAATATGTTTCCTTGCGCCAGCTGCGCGTGTTCGAGGCGGCGGCCAGCCACCGTTCCTTCTCCAAGGCGGCCGAGCTCCTGCACCTGACCCAGCCCGGTGTGTCCATGCACATCAAGGAACTGGAAAAGAATGCCGGGCTGCCGCTGTTCGAGCGCATCGGCAAGAAGCTGTTCGTCACCGAGGCCGGGCAGGAGCTGCTCACCCGTTCGCGCGAGATCCTGCGCTCCATCAAGGCGGCGGACGAGGCGTTGGATGGCATACGCGGCCTGCGCCGCGGCCGCATCAATCTGGCGGTGGTCAGCACCGCCAAGTATTTCGTACCGCAGCTGCTCGCCAGCTTCCGCAAGGAATATCCGGAATTGGAGATCAGGTTGGCGGTGAACAACCGCAATTCGGTCATCGAGCAACTGGTGGGCAATGAAGTCGATCTGGCCATCATGGGTCGCGCGCCGCAGGCCGTGGACATGGTCTCCGAGGCCTTCGCCGACAATCCGCATGTGATCATCGCCTCCCCTGAGCATCCGCTGGCGGGCCGGCGGCGCATTCCCGTCGCGCAGCTCGCGCAAGAGACGTTCGTGGTGCGCGAACCCGGCTCGGGCACGCGCCTGGCCATGCAGCAGTTCTTCACACAGGCCGGCGTCAGCGTGAAGGTCGGCATGGAAATGGCGAGCAACGAGACCATCAAGCAGGCCATCATGGCGGGCATGGGCTTGAGCTTCATTTCCCAGCACACCATTGGCCTCGAGCTGCAGACGCATCGCATCGCGGTGCTGGACGTGCGCGGGCTGCCGATGATCCGCCAGTGGAATGTTGCGCACCTGGCGAACAAGCGCCTCTCGCCCATGGCGGCGGCCTTCAAGTCCTTCGTCGTCGAGCATGGTGCGCAGTTGCTCGGCATGCGCGGTGCGCGCGACGCATGAGCGGCGCATTGCTGTGGGAGCGCGACCGCGGCAGCTGGCCCAACAGCGGCGCCAGCCGCTTCGTCACCGCGGCCGGCATCCGCTGGCATGTGCAGCAGATGGGCAGCGGGCCGGCATTGCTGCTGGTGCACGGCACCGGCGCTTCCACGCATTCCTGGCGCGAGGTGCTCGCGCCGATCGCCGCGCACCACACCGTGATCGCCATGGATCTGCCGGGACATGGCTTCACCGACAGCGTGCCGCCGCCGCGCTGTTCGTTGCCGGGCATGAGCGCTTCGCTGGCGGCGCTGCTGGATCAATTGAAGGTGAGCCCGACGGTTTGGGTGGGGCACTCGGCGGGCGCCGCCATCCTGTGCCAGATGGCGCTCGAGAGGAAGGTGGCGGCGCCGCGCGAGATCATCAGCCTTAACGGCGCGCTGCAGCCTTTCTCCGGCGCGGCGGGGCTGTTGTTTGCGCCCATTGCCCGCTTTCTCGCCGCCAGCGGCGTCGTGCCCGGTTTGGTCGCGCGGCGTGCGCGAGACCGCCGTGCGGTGGCGCGCCTGATTGCGGGGACGGGCTCGGTGCTCGACGAGCAGGGCATCGATCTGTATGCGCGCCTGGTGCGCGATCCGCGTCATGTGGCCGGCGCGCTCAACATGATGGCGCATTGGAATCTGCGCGATCTTGCCGCCGCGCTGCCGGGCCTGGGCATCCCCCTGCGGTTGATCGCGGCCAGCGAGGACCGCACCGTTCCGCCGGCGCAGGCGGCCCATGTTGCCATGCAGGTGCCGGGTGCGCGGCTGGTCGGTTGGCCGGGCCTGGGGCACCTCGCGCACGAAGAGCAGCCCGCGCTCCTGGTCCGCGCGTTGGACGATGTCCGCGCCGGGCGCTGACTGGGTATACTTTGGGCAACAGCACGCCGGCTTCGGCGGCAGGGGGAACATGATGGGATGGCGCTTCACATCGCGCACGTTGGGCAGCTTCGCCCGGCGCGCCTCGCTTCTTTCGTGCCTGGGATTGTTCTGCGCCGGCGCCGCCCAAGCGGATGCACAGAAACTTCGCATCATCAGCTGGGCTGATTATGTCCCCGCCGATCTCATTGCCGCGTTCAAGAAGGAAACCGGCATCACGGTGGAGCTGACGCTGTCGAACAATGAGGAGATCATCTCCAAGCTGCGCGCCACCGGCGGGGCGGGCTACGACCTGGCGCAGCCTTCGCAGGACCGCATCACCGGGCCGCAGCGCGACTTCCGCATCTACAAGCCCATCGATCTGTCCAAGGTCAACCTCAAGCAGTTCCAGCCCTCGCTCATGGAGATCGTGCGCAAGAACACCACGCTGGATGGCAAGCAGTACGCGCTGCCGTACCTGTGGGGAACCGATGGCCTGGTGGTCAATACCAAGAAGGCGCAGATCGCCGACTACCCCGACCTGTGCCGCCCCGAGCTCAAGGGCAAGACGTCCATCCGGCTGCGCCGCCCAACGCTCATGGCCTTCGCCTTCGCCATGGGCAAGGACCCGTTCGCGCTGTACAACGACACCAAGGCGTACACCGCGTTGATGGAGCAGGTCGGCGCCAAGCTCACCGCCTGCAAGCCGGTGTTCAAGTTCTTCTATGACAACAAGGACCAACTGCTCAACGGCTTCCGTTCCGGTGAGCTGGCGGCGGCGATGATGTGGGATACGGGCGGCTGGACCTTGAACCGGCAGAATCCTGACATCCAGTTCGTGGTGCCGAAGTCCGGCGCGCTGGGCTGGCTCGACACCTTCGCGCTGCCCGCGCGCGGCCGCAACGACGCCGCCGCCTACGCCTGGATCAATTTCAGCATGCGGCCCGAGAATGCGGTGCGCGTGGTGCGTTCGGTGGGCAGTTTTTCCGCCGCGGAGAACGTGCTGCCGCTGGTGGACGCCAAGCTCAAGGCGCAGTTCGCGGCATCCTTCCCGGAAGGGTCGCTCAAGGGCATCCACTGGTATCCGTCGATTCCGCCGGGGCTGGAGGAGATCGAAGGCAAGGTGATGGACCGCATCAAGGCTGCCCATTGAGCACGCCGGACCTCGTCGCGGACGCGGTGGTCAAGCGCTTCGCCGACCACACGGCCGTCGATGCGCTGTCCTTCAGCGTCAACCGTGGCAGCTTCTTTTCCATCCTCGGACCCTCCGGCTGCGGCAAGACCACGCTGTTGCGCATGATCGCGGGCTTCATCCAACCCGACGGCGGCGACATTTCCATCGGCGGGCGCAGCATGCGCGATGTCGCACCCAACCGCCGCCCCGTCAACATGGTGTTCCAGCAGCTGGCGCTGTTCCCCATGATGTCGGTGGGCGAGAACGTGGCCTTCGGACTCGCGCGTCGCGGGGTCGGTAAAGCAGAGCGCCAGCGCAAGGCGCAGGCCATGCTGGAGCGGGTGGGGCTGGCCAGTGCCGCCGGCAAGCGCGTGGATGAATTGTCGGGCGGCCAGCGCCAGCGCGTGGCCATCGCGCGGAGCCTGGTCCTCGAGCCCACCTTGCTGTTGCTGGACGAACCGCTCGGCGCGCTCGACCTGAAATTGCGCGAGCACATGAAGATCGAGCTCAAGCAGCTGCAGGCCGCCTTCGGCACCACCTTCGTGTACATCACGCATGACCAGAGCGAGGCGCTGGTGCTCTCCGATCATGTGGGCGTGATGAACCAGGGGCGCTTCGAGCAACTCGGCACGCCACAGGAGTTGTATTACCGGCCGCAGACGCCATTCGTTGCCGGGTTCGTCGGCGCCAACAACCGCATCGTCGGCAAGGCGGAAGCCGTCGATGGCGACACCGTCGGCGTCGTCACCGCCAAGGGCTGGCGCATCCGCGCGCATCGCCATGGCGCGATCGCCGCCGGTGATGCGGTCGAAGCCTTCGTGCGCCCCGAGAGCTGCATCCTCGGCCGCCAACCCGCCGAACTGCCGGCATCCCTTCCCGCGCACGCGGGCGTGGTGCAGAGCCTGTTGTTCGACGGTGCGAATTCGGCCGTGCTGCTGGAGGAGGAACACACGCGGCGCGAGTTCCGCATCGCCCTGCCTCAGACCGGGCAGTTCTCGGACTTGAAGCCGGGCGAGAAGGTCTGCTTCAGCTTCGATCCTGACCGCGCCGCGTGCTTTCCGGCGCGGGCGGGCGCCGCCGGGCAGGATGCCTGATGCCGGGACGCTGGCGCGCAAGGGGCGTGCTCGCGCTGCTGCTCACACCGGCGCTGTTGTGGCTGGGCGCATTGATCGTGCTGCCGCATGTCGACCTCGCCATCCTCAGCTTGCGCGAGCGCGAGGGTCCGCAGCAATACGTGGCGAGCCTGTCGCAGTACCGCACGTTCTTCACCGAACCCTTGTATTGGCACGTGTTCGTGCGCACGGCGGTGATGTCGGTGATCGCCACGCTGTTCACCTTGCTCGCCACCTTTCCCATCGCCTGGATCATCGCCAAGACCCTGCGCGGACGCGCCGGCTCGCTGCTGTTCATCGTGTGCCTGGTGCCGTTCTGGGTGAGCGAGACTGTGCGTACCCTGGGATGGATGATCCTGTTGCGTGAGTCGGGAGTGCTGCCTGCCGTGCTCATGCACCTGGGGCTGACGCAAGTGCCGGTGGAACTGCTGTATCGCGACTCCACCATCCTGCTCGGCCTGGTCTATACCTCGATGCTGTTCATGCTGGTGCCGCTGGTGTCGAGCCTGGAGAGCCTGGATGATTCGCTGATCGAGGCGGCTTACGACTTGGGCGCGAGCGGATTTTCCATCCTGCGCACCATCGTCATCCCGCATGCCGCGCCGGGCATCACCGCCGGTTCCATCATCGTGTTCATGCTGACCCTCGGCAATTACCTCACGCCCGCCTTGTTGGGCGGCAAGGATTCGGCCTGGTTCACCGACCAGATCTACACGCAGTTCATCACGCGCTTCAATTGGGAGCAGGGCGCGGCTTTCGGTTTCCTGCTGCTGGGCCTGTCCACCGCCATGGTGATGATAGGCCTGCGCCTGTCGGGCCAGCGCTTCAGCGATGTCATGAGGCGCACGTGATTCCCTCGCTCCCACGGCCCGCCTGGCTGCGCACCGCCACCGGCGTGTACCTGTGCCTGTTCCTCATCTTTCTGTTCCTGCCGCTGATCGTGGTGGCGGTGTTTGCCTTCAACGACGCGCCGTATCCGGCGCCGCCGTGGCATGGCTTCACCTTGGATTGGTTCCTGGGCAATACCGGCGCGGAGCGCACCGGCCTGTTCCAGGACGAGGACCTGCTGGGCAGCATCTGGACCAGCGTGGTGGTGGCCTGCTGGGTCACGCTGCTGTCGGTGGTGGTGGGGACGACGAATGCCTTCCTGCTCGAGCGTTGCCGCTTTCCCGGCCAGCAGTTGATGTCGGTGATGATCCTCGCACCCCTGGTGATCCCGGGCGTGATCCTCGGTATTTCCATTCTCGCCTTCGCCAGCCGGCTCGCCGATCTGTACGAGAGCATGACCGGCGGGGAGGCGGATTTCCTGCGACCTGGCCTGCCGCTGGTGGTGCTCGGCCAGTTTTCCTACATGGCGACCATCGCCACGCTCACCGTCAGCGCGCGTCTGCGGCGTTTCGACCGCACGCTCGAGGAAGCCGCCCTGAACCTCGGCGCCTCACGCGCCGCTGTATTCCGCACCATCCTGGTTCCGTATCTGGCGCCCTCGCTGATCGGTTCGGCCGCGATCTCGTTCATCATGTCGTTTGCGGATTTCAACACCACCCTCATGCTCGTGGGTGCGGATTCGCCGCTGACGGTGATGATGTATGGGCGCATGCGGGAGGGGGCTTCGCCTGTGCTCAATGCTGTTTCGCTGTTTCTCATGGTGGCTTCGGCGCTCTTGGCGCTTACTTTGCTGCGGGGCGGATCGAAGAAGCCTTCTTCCTGATTCTGCTTTTCGTCGACGAAGAGTGTTGCGAGCGGGCGGAGCAGGTGCCTTCGGGCGCGTGGTCGCGCTCTAAAGGCACCGAATTGCCTTGGTGGGCCGCGAGCGCATCATTCGGTTACTTCAAGAGTCCAGCGTCGTACTCAGTGCGGCCCGCAAGGCAATTCGGGCGCGCTCGGACACGCGCCCGAAGGCACCTGCTCCGCCCGCCCGCAACACGGATGCGGCGGCGGGTAGAAGAATCGGAAATGGCGTCTTCGAGCGCGCGCAGCGCGTGGCGCCGCGGCGTCGAGCCGCATGCGTCAGCGTGTCGGGGGGAGTGAGCACGGCGAATGAGTGGTGAGTTCAGGCGCAGCACGATGCGTTACTGCTTCAACTCTTCACGCCGAACATGCCGAGCACGCCGACACGCCGAACATGCCGAGCACGCCGACGGCTGCGCCGCTTCTGCGCTCCGCGACTTCGCTCCAAACTTCGCTTTCGCGCTCCATCGGGCCGTCATCAGGCCGATTCGATGTCCATCTTCGTGCGCAGAGGCCGGACGTGGCGGGTGGGGGCGGGCCGAAACCCTTGGGAACGTGTCCGAGCGCGTCCGATTTGCCTTGCGGGCCGCACTGAGTACGACGCTGGACTCTTGAATTGACCGAATGATGCGCTCGCGGCCCACCAAGGCAAATCGGTGCCTTCAACGCGCGACCACGTTCCCAAGGGTTTCGGCCCGCCCCCGCCCGCCACGCTACAAGGTGTGAAGAACGAGGAAGGAGATCGTTTCAGCCAGAAAGGCGAGCCCGGGAAGAAACGCGAATTCGCAGCCGTTTGAAGAGCGAGAGCCGATCGACGAAGAGCTTGCCGTCGAGGTGATCCATTTCGTGCTGCAGGCACACCGCCAGCACGCCATCCGCATTCAGTGCATGCGCCACGCCGTGGCGGTCCTGGTAGTGCACGTCGATGCGCGCCGAGCGCGCGACATTGCCGGCGACGCCGGGAACGGACAGGCAGCTTTCCTCGACCATGGCGGTCATCTGGCGCGAGACGATGCGGGGATTCACGAACACCTGCGGCTGGTTGCGGCCTTCCGACATGTCGATCACCAGCAGTTGCCGGTGCAGGTTCACCTGCGAGGCGGCGAGGCCGATGCCGTTCGTGGCGTACAGGGTGTCGAGCAGGTCATCGATCTGGCGCGCGAGCGTCGAGTCGAAATCGGTGACGGGCTTTGCCTTGAGGCGCAGCCGCGGGTCCGGGTATTCGAGGATGGTCAGGCAGCTCATGCGCCGCCTCAGCCGGGCGATAGCGCGCCGCTGGCGGCGGGCTGCAACCTGCGCAGCAGCGGCAGCGTTGCGATGATGGTGATCAACAGCAGCAGGATTTCCAGCGCGTACACCACCGTGTAGCCGGCCGCCGGACTGTGCCAGCTGGCGGGCAGCGAGATCACGCCGGCGCCTGCGCCCACCAGGTCGCGGATGATGCCTCCCAGTGCGACGGCCACGCCGGCGGCGGAGGCCTGCACCGCGCCCCAGGCGCCCAATGCGAGGCCGCGCTGCTGCTCGGGCGCGTGGTTCATCGTCGCGGTGAGCGTGCCGTGACCGAACAAGCCGCCGCCGAAGCCGATCATCAGCGTGCCGATGCCGAACAGCCAGGGCGATCCCAGCGGTGCCGAGGCTATGACGCAGGCGAAGGCGGGAATGCCGGCGATGGCGCCGGCGATGGCCATGCGGAACGGATCGGCGCCGCGGCTCAGCACCCGCGAAGCGTAGCCGAAGCCCAGCAGTCCGCCGAGCGCGAAGGTGGCCGTGAGCTTGGTGGTGGCGCTCACCGGCAGGTGCAGGATCTGCCCGCCGTAGGGTTCGAGCAGCACGTCTTCCATGCTGAACGCCATGGTGCCAAGGCCCACCGCCGCCAGCCGCCGCAGCGCGCGCTCACCGCCGGTGAAGCTGCGCCAGGCTTCGCCGAAGGTCGGCTCGCGCACCGGCGCCTGCGCGCCGCGCGCAGGCCGGCGGGCTTCCTGCTTCCACAGCGCGATTACGTTCAACACCATGGTGGCGAGCGCCGCGCCCTGGATCACCTGGATCAGCCGGCCCGGCGTGAAATCCACCAAGGCGTTGCCGAAGAACAGCGCGCTGCCGATCATGCCCACCAGCAGCATCACGTACATGAGGCCGACGACCTTCGGCTGCGATTCGGCCGGCGCGAGGTCGGTGGCCAGCGCGAGCCCGATGGTCTGCGTGGTGTGCAAGCCCGCGCCCACCAGCAGGAAGGCGAGGCCGGCGCCCAGTTGGCCGATCCACGCCGGTGCGCGGCTGGCCTCGGCGCCGCCGGACAGCACCAGCAGGGCGAACGGCATGATGGCCAATCCGCCGAACTGGATCATCGTGCCTTTCCAGATGAAGGGCACGCGCTTCCAGCCCAGCACGGAGCGATGGGTGTCGGAGCGGAAGCCGATCAGGGCGCGGAAGGGCGCGAAGATCAGGGGGAGTGAAATCATCACCGCGACGAGCGAGGCCGGCACGCCGAGTTCGACGATCATGACGCGGTTGAGCGTGCCGATCAGCAGCACCACGGCCATGCCGACCGAGACCTGGAAGAGCGAGAGCCGCAGCAGCCGGCTCAATGGCAGGTCCGCGGTGGCCGCGTCGGCGAACGGCAGGAAGCGTTGACCGTAACCGGCCCACAGGTAGATGAGCTTGCGGCTGTAGCGGTTCATCGGGTGGCGCAGCGGCCTTGACTTGAAAACCGGGGGCGAGGATCCGAAGACCGTCGCCCCCGACAGTCGATCAAAGATCGATTCGCGTCACTGCGCGTTGGACGGTGCCACCATGGCGACATGACTCGCCTTGGCGCCACCCTGCCAGTACGCAGAGAACCACGTGGTGTGCGTCAGCACAGCGAAGTGAACGAGCAGCGCGATAACCAGGACGGTGCCCAGAAACAGCGGCAGACCGACGGTGGGTTTGACCACCAGCCAAATTCTTGCTTGATTCATGTGCAGTCCTTAATTAATGCAGCCACGGCGTATAGATATACGCCAGGATGTGCGCGACCAGGGCGATTGCGAAAAACACCCGCGCCCCGTCGATCACGTGCTTATGAAGCTCTTCGGCTTCTCCCACGGTCAGGCCCGTCGGCCATACTCTGTTTGCATCATCTGCCATTGCCATTTCTCCTTCAGTCAACAGACTCTTATTTTCGTGCGAGACCCGCACGTGGGTTGATCGTCGCTGCAGGATGCAGGCGGCGAAAACTCGATATCGCGAGGGTGGAGGGGAGGAACGGTCCGCGCCCAGCTGGCATCGCAAAGTGGATGCGCTTCGGCCAGGGTCTTGTTGTTGTAGGACACCGAACTTGACTCCAAAGCCGCGTGGTTCTTCCGACCGGAAAGCCTGGAAAACGCCCCGATCTTAAGTATGTAAATTTTGTCTGTCAATACGGAATGTCAGGCCTGCCTGACACCGGCGTCGAGTTTTTCGGTGGTTACGAGCTGCCACGCGGGCGAACAAGTCGATCATTCACGGGGGGAAATCGGCGCCGGCAGCGGGCAGGGGGCTCGTCTTTGGGACGAGGAAGCCTCACGTTTTAGGGTGCGCAAATGCAAGGGGCGCGATACCTGAGGTATCACGCCCCTGTGATCGATCGGATGCCCCGATTGTCTCAATCGCGAATGGAAATCACATCCGCCATCGGGGACCGCGGCGCGGTCTTACTTGCGCTGGATCTCCGGCATGAATCCGCCGAAGGTGGTGGAACCATTCGTCAGATTGGAAAACGGCTTGCTGCGCAACAAGGTGGGAAATCCGAACGAGGTGGACATGTTGGACTTCAGCAGGGTCGTGCTCGGGCTGCCGCGGATCAGCATGGGGATGCAGAACACTTCCGAGAGCAGTCCCCGGCCCGTATCTTTTTCCATCGCGCTTACTACGGTCGACTTGGCCATGTTATCTCCTCGCTTGTTCGAGAAATCTGGAAGGCAGTGCATCCGATGTTCGCACGGCGCATGGGAGGCGGCAAGTGAAAAGTACGCTCGTGCATCAGTGCGTGCCTCATGTTTCACGATGCATCCGGGTGATCAGCAGGGTTCAATGCGCGCGCGGCCGCTTCAGCAGATCGCTGCGGTCGATGGACTGCACCTTGACGATGGCGGGCTTGCCGCCGCGCGTGGTGGTCAGCGTGATGATGCTGCCCGCCGGACCCTGGCTCCAGATGGCGCGGTACAATTCCGCCATGGAGCTCACCTCGCGTGCGCCCACTTCGCGGATCAAATCGCCTTCACGCAGATCCGCCCGTTGCGCCGGACCTCCCTCGGCAACGCCGGCCACGACCACGGTGCCTTTGATCTCCGCCGCATACAGCCCCAGCCACGGCCGCGGAGGGCGAGCGACCTTGCCGGTCAGGCGCAGGTCCGCCAGCAACGGCTTGAGCAGATCCGTCGGCACGAACATGTTGGCGTCGGTTTCCTTGCCGCCGGACAGCTCGCGCACCAGGAGCGAACCAAGCCCCACCACCGAGCCGTGCGCATCGACCAGCGCCGCGCCCGACCAATGCGTGTGTGCCGGGGCGGTGAAGATGGCCTCGTCCAGCAGATATTCCCAGGCGCCGGCAAACTCCCGCAGCGACAGCACTTTCACATCCAGCGGCGGGGCGAGATCTGGATGGCTGAGCACATGCAACGGCTGGTCGGTACGCAAGGCGCGCCCATCGCCCAACGGCAGCGGGGCCGCATCCAGCGTGCCCAGCGGCAGGATCAAGCCGAAGCCGGTCACCGGGTCGTAGGCCAGCGCATGTCCGGGCAGCTCGCGGCCGGCGTGATCGGTGAGCCAGACGTCGCTGGCTTCGGTGATCAGATAGCCGATGGTGAGCACCAATCCGTCTGCGCCGATGATGAACCCGTTGCCGCTGCGCTCGGTGCCCAGGATCGAGGCCGTGAACGCATCGTCCGGTACGCTGGCGCGCACCTTGACCACCGATCGGCTCCAGGCGGCCGGATCGGCGCCGGTCTGCGCCGCCGCGCTCATGCGGCCTTGCGCGTGATGGCGCCGCGGATCCGGCGGATGCCGACGGAAAACAGCAGGACGACCAGCGGAATGCTGATGGCCATGACGAGCTCGGGCTCGACGTGAATCGCGCCCGCGGTTTTCGCGCCCTTGGCGATGTAGCCGATCAGTCCGACGACGTAGTAGGTCACCGCCGCCACCGACAGGCCTTCGACCGTCTGCTGCAGTTTCAATTGCGCCTTGGCGCGGCGGTTCATCGATTCCAGCAGCGCCTGGTTCTGCCTTTCGCGTGTGATGTCGACGCGCGTGGAGAGCAGCTGGTTGGCGCGCGCCACGCGTTGCGACAGCGATTCCTGCCGTGCGGCCACCGCCCGGCAGGTGTTCATGGCGGGCGCGAGCCGGCGCTCGGTGAATTCACCGAAGGTCTGCAAGCCGTGGATGCGGATCTCGCGCAGGTCGTCGATGCGCCGTTGCACCAGTTCGTAATACGCGCCCGCCGCACTGAAGCGGTAATGATTGTCGGCCTCGCGTCCTTCGATCTGCGCTTCCAGGCGCGTCAGCCGGTCGAGCAGGGAGGCCTCGTCGTCATCGCTGACGTGTTCGAGCGTGGTGGCCACCTGCGACAGCTCCTGCTCGCAACGGGTGAGGAAGGGCGCGAGCTCGCGCGCCACCGGCAAGGCGAGCAGCGCCATCATGCGATAGGTGTCGATCTCGAGCAGGCGCTGCACGGTGCGTCCGGCCTGGCGGCGCGTGAGCTGCGAATCGAGCAGCACGAAACGGCTGAATCCATCGGCGCGCACGCGGAAATCCGTGAGCGCGATGGCGGCATCGTCGCCCACCTTGGAACCCACCAGCACATTGCCGGCAAACCAGCGCTCGGCAATCTCCTCGTAGTCCGGTTCCTGCGCGGGCGCGCGCAGCAGGGCGCCATGCGAGGCCACCATGACACGCCCCGGTATGCTGCTCACCCAGTCGGCCGGCAATTCGGTCAGTGCGGGCCGGGCGAAGGGATCGCCGGCGCCGCCGGGTGCGATGAAGGTGTAGCGCACGAATTCGGTGTGGCGCTCCCAGCGGATGCTGATGCCGCCGGCCTGGACGGAGAAATGATTGGCGGCGCCCGCCGGTATCCGGCCGCCGAGCTTTTCCACCAGTGCGGCGGCGTGCAGCAGATCGGCTTCGCGCGGCCCGCCATCCGACAGCAACGCCAGATAGGAGATGCGCGACGGCGTGTCGATGGCATCCGAGGGCCGGGCGTGCACCTCGTCATTGAGCTCGCTGCGCAGCGCATGATTGGGCGGAAGCATGAGGGATGAAGGTAGCGTGAACCGTGGCCGGAGACAAATGAAGTTGCGTCCACCTGATACACTGGATGCAAGATGACGACTTCAAGCAAAGCGCATGCCGTGGTCATTGGCAGCGGCTTCGGCGGTCTTGCCGCGGCGGTGCGGCTGGGCGCGCGCGGTTACCGAGTGACCGTGCTGGAAAACCTGGATGCGCCCGGCGGGCGGGCCTATGTGTTCCGCCAGGACGGCTTCACCTTCGATGCCGGGCCCACCATCATCACCGCGCCCTTCATGTTCGAGGACCTGTGGAAGCTGTGCGGGCGGGAGTTCGCGCGCGAGATGCGGCTGCAGGCGCTGGACCCGCTGTACCGCATCCGTTTTCACGACGGCGAGATCTTCGAATGCTTCGCCGGCGATGACGCGATGCATGCGCAGATCGAACGCCTGGCGCCCGCGGACCTCGCCGGCTACAAACGCTTCCTGAAGATCAGCGAGGCGATCTATCGGGTTGCCTTCGAGCAATTGGCGCATCGTCCATTCAATTCGATCCTCGACATGTTGCCGCTGGTGCCCGACCTGTTCCGGCTGCACAGCTTCCGCACCATCCACGGCCTGGTGGCGCATTGCGTGAAGGACGAGCGGCTGCGCTTCGCCCTGAGCTTTCACCCGTTGTTCGTCGGCGGCAATCCCTTCACCACCACGTCCATCTACGGCTTGATCTCCTTCCTGGAGAGGCGCTGGGGCGTGCATTTTGCGTACGGCGGCACCGGTGCGCTGGTCAAGGGCCTGGTGAGCCTCATCGAAGGGCAGGGCAACCGCGTGCGCTGCGGCGCGCGTGTCGAGAAGATCCTGCTGCAGGGCCGCCGCGCCACGGGGGTGCGCCTGGCGGGCGGTGAGATCATCGATGCGGATGTCGTGGTCTCCAACGCCGACACCGCCGCCACCTACCGTGACCTGCTGCCGCCGGAGTCGCGCCGCCGCTGGAGCAATCGGGCGCTGGCGCGCGCCAAGTATTCCATGAGCTTGTTCGTCTGGTACTTCGGCACCTCGCGCCAATACCCGGAAGTGCCGCATCACACCATCCTGGTCGGGCCGCGTTATCGCGGACTCATCGACGACATCTTCGAACACCGGGTGTTGGCAGAGGATTTCAGCGTCTACCTGCATCGTCCCACGGCCACGGACCCCACGCTTGCGCCCCCCGGATGCGATGCCTTCTACGTGCTCTCGCCGGTGCCGCATCTGCAGGCCGACGTCGACTGGACGGTTCAGGCGGAACCCTACCGGCGGCGCATCGAGGCCTTCCTGCAGAAGACGCTGCTGCCGGAACTCGGCGCAAGCGTGGTCAGTTCGCGCGTGATGACGCCGTTGGACTTCCGCGACCGGCTGCTGTCGGTGCATGGCGCGGCCTTCGGTCTGCAGCCGCTGCTGCTGCAGAGCGCCGCCTTCCGCCCGCACAATCGCAGCGAGGATATCGAGCGGTTGTACCTGGTCGGCGCGGGCACCCATCCGGGGGCCGGCGTGCCGGGGGTTTTATCTTCTGCCCGGGTTCTTGATACAGTGGTGCCTCATGCAAGCGCGCTCCACGCATAAACCGTATGCGTCCGCCGTCGATGTGGCGGCGTGTCGCTCGACCCTGCGCGGCGGGTCGCGGTCGTTCTTTGCCGCCTCGCTGGTGCTGCCGAGGAGCGTGCGCGAGCCCGCCACCGGGCTGTACGCATTCTGTCGCATGGCCGACGATGTCATCGACCAGGGCGATGATCCGCAAGCCGCGCTTGCCGACCTGCACTCGCGCCTGGACCGCATCTACGCCGGCAATCCGCTCGACATCGCGGCCGACCGCGCCTTCGCCGACACGGTCACGCGCTATCGCATTCCAAAATCGTTTCCGCAGGCGCTGTTCGAAGGCTTCGAGTGGGATTCCTCCTGCCGCCGTTATGACAACCTGTCGCAGCTCAAGGCCTACGGCGTGCGGGTTGCCGGCACGGTCGGCGCGATGATGGCCATGGTCATGCAGGTGCGTTCGCCCGCGCTGCTGGCAAGGGCCTGCGACCTGGGCGTCGCCATGCAGCTCACCAACATCGCACGCGACGTGGGCGAGGATGCGCGCGCCGGCCGGTTGTACCTGCCGCTGGACTGGCTGGCCGAAGCCGGCATCGATGCGCAAGGCTGGCTGCGCCGGCCGGTATTCGATGAGCGCCTGGCAACGGTGATCACCCGCCTGCTCGCCGCCGCGGAGGAGTTGTACCAGCGCGCCGACATCGGGCTTGCGAATCTCCCCTCCGCCTGCCGCCCCGGCATGTACGCGGCGCGCCTGTTGTACGCCGAGATCGGGCGCGAGCTCGAGCGCCGCGGCTTGGACTCGGTGAACCAGCGTGCGGTGGTGGCCTGGCAGCGCAAGGCGCGCATTCTCGGCGATGCCATGGTGGCTGCGGCGCGGCCCGCGCCGGTGGTGGGCACGGACGTGCTGGAGGAGGCGCGCTACCTCGTGGGTGAGGCCGCGCTCGAAGAAGGCCAGCTGGCGCCCATGCCGCCCGAATCCGAGCGCGAGCGCAATCGTTGGCCGCGGGTCGAGGATCGGGTGGTGTGGCTGGTGGATTTGTTCGAGCGCCTCGAGCGGCGCGAGCGTGCACAGTGGCAGGAAGCCAACGAACCGGCGGGCCGCGCCGCCATCTGAATTCGCGCGGCCGGCGTGCTTGCTCCCGTCTGGGTTTCCTCCTTCCCGTTCCTATCCCCTGAAGTCGCGCGGCATCCGGAACGGCAGCAGGCATTGCACCCAGCGCGAGCGAAAGCGATCCAGCGACAGGCTTTCGTGGAAGGCATGCGCATCCTCGCCGAGCAACCGCGTGCGCAGCAGCGAGCGGCTGTAGAAAGGCGCATCCTCCAACGTACTCTGCACCAGCGCCGACTGGCCATCGTCCGAGCGGGTGCTGCGCGGCACGCGCCAGCGTGTGGTGGCCAGTTCCTGCGCGGGCGGGGCGGCGATCGCGCAAGCCTCGCCTCGCGCGGGAAATTGCAGCGCGAGGTTGCGCGCGGCCGCATTGCGTTCGCGCAGGTCGTACAACACCACGGTCGAGGCGTTGAGGTTGGCGCGCGACCACGTCCAGTATTCGAAGCCATCCTCGAGCGGTTCGACGCCCGTGTTGGAATCCCAGTAACCGGCGCCCTGCCAGCGCAGGTCCGGATGCACGAGATCGACGTCGATGCGCGCCACGGGCCCGAACGGCGTCCACTGATGCCGGCCGCGTGAATCGAGGGGGTAGGCGAGCTCGCGCAGCACGCTCGGCACGAGGCGGATGCGGCCGCGGATGCGGCTGGGCAGCGGTGCGCAGACCTCATCCACGTTCATCTCGAGCACCTGGCCATCCCAATGCATGGAACTGGGACCCACCACCAGCGAGGCGGCATCGCGCTTGACGCGTCCCCGGCCGCGCTCGGTCATGGCCCAGCGGTTCGCCGCCTCGCCGTACAGCGCGATGTTGATGGCGCAATGATTCACGGGGTCCGCCGGCGCGCGCCGCCGCGCCCAGGCGTAGTAGGGCGAGAACACGCTGCCGACGAAGGCGATGAGCGTCAGGCCGTGGCGGCCGTCGTCGCTCAATGCATCGACGTACCACCAGACATACCCGCCCGGCGCGACCTCGACATCGAAGCGAGGTCCGCCACGATGCACGCCGCCGCCAGGCGCCCCGAGGTCGCCGCCATCGGCACGCCCGGTCCCGGGTGCGTGCTGCCGCCCGCCAGGTACAGTCCCGGCAGCCGGCTGCGCGACCCCGGCCGCGTGAACGAGGCCTTCCAGCCGTGCGAGGCCGGGCCGTACAGCGCCCCGCCCGTCGCCGGAAACAACTGGTTGAACTGCGCCGGCGTCGTGATCACGGCATCGCCCGGCGTGCGCGTGATCGCGAGGCTCGCGCGTTGCAGGGTTTGAAACATCCGCCTCTCGCATTGCTCGACCTCCGCAGCATCGAATGATCGTACATCGCCGCTGGCCGGCGCGTTGATGAGACATAGGAGCGACTCGGGCCCATCGACGGCGCTGCCGCCATCGGCGCGGTCCTGCGCACAGACGTAGACGGTGGGCTCGCCCGGAATGCAATCGCGGCCGAAGATGTCGTCGAATTCAGAACGGTAATCGCGGCTGAAGAAGACATTGTGGCGGCACAATTCGAAACCGCGGGTGGCCGCGCGCAGGTTCCAGGTGATGGCAGACAGCGAGCGTTGCGCGCGCGGGATGGCGATGACGCTGCGCGCGGCCTCGGCGCCGAACAGGCCGGCGGCCAGCGCCGAGTTGTCGGCGTTGCTCAGCACCACATCGGCGGCGATGCGCTCAGCGCCGGTGGTGTGCACGGCGCAGGCACGGCCTGCGGCCACTTCGATTCGCTCGACGGGCGTGTCGTAGCGCAGGGTCGCACCCTGCGAACGGGCCAGTTGTGCGAGCCCTTCCGCCAGCCTGCGCATGCCGCCTTCCACGTACCAGACGCCGGCCTGTTCGACTTGCGCGATCAGCATCAGCGTGGCCGGCGCGGCGAAGGGCGAGGATCCGCAATACGTGGCATAGCGGCCGAACAGCTGCTGCAGCCGCGCGTCGTCGAAGTGACGGCCCAGGGATTGCCACAACGTCGCAAACGGCTGGATGTTCAGGAGGCCGGGCAGGCCCGCCAGCCCGACGCGGCGCACGAGATCGAACGGCGTCGGGCGCGACGCCAGCATGTAGCTGTCCGACAGCGTGGCCAGCACCGCCGCCGCATGCGCCGCGAATTCGCGGAACTGCCGGGCGGCGCGCGCGCCGGCGAATGCCCCGATGGCATCGGCGGATTGCACGGGGTCGGCGTGCAGGTCCAGCCGTTCGTGTTCGCTCCACGCGTGCCGCGCCAGCACCTGTGCACGCTGCAGGCACAGATGTTCCTCGATGCGCAGGCCGGCATCCTCGAACAGCGCATCGAACACGCCGCGCATCGTCAGCACCGTGGGGCCCGCGTCCATCGGCTGATCGAACACGCGCACGCTGCGCATCTTGCCGCCCGGTGCGCTGCCGCGTTCCAGCAGGATGACCTCGCAGCCTTGACGGGCCAGGTCTGCCGCGGCGCACAGTCCTGCAACACCCGCCCCGATGATGGCAACACGCGTAGTCGGCAAATGCGCCCCCGAAAAATCGGCCAGCGAAGGTCGGCGCCCGAAGGCGGGCTCCCAATATTCGTTGACCGGTCTGAAATCGATGTCTATATTAGCTTACAGTTTCGAGCGACAAGTTGCGCTGACACTCGGCGAAGGGGGCCTCGTGGATTCGATGAGCCGAATCGAGCGGTCGTTGACCCGCGCTCTGGGGCTGTCCGAAGGGCAGTCCGCGCCTCCACAGCTGGACGCCGCCATGCGCTACGCCGTGTTTCCCGGCGGTGCCCGCATCCGTCCGCGCCTGTGCCTGGCGGTGGCCCGTGCCTGCGGTGACGATCAGCCCAATCTCGCCGGCGCCGCCTCCGCCGCCATCGAACTCATGCACTGTGCCTCGCTGGTGCATGACGATCTGCCTTGTTTCGACGATGCGCCGCTGCGCCGTGGCAAGCCCTCGGTGCACAAGGCCTATGGCGAGAACATCGCGGTGCTCACCGGCGATGCGCTCATCGTCCTTGCCTATCAATCCCTGGCCGCGGCCGGCATTGCCGCGCCGCGCCGCCTCGGTCCCCTGATCCAGATTCTCTCGCGCGCGGTCGGTGCGCCCGGCGGGATCATTGCGGGCCAGGCCTGGGAATGCGAGCGGGATGTGCCGCTGGCCGACTACCAGCGGGCCAAGACCGGCGCCTTGTTTGCCGCCGCCACCGCCGCGGGCGCCTGTGCCGCCGGCGATGAGGCGCGCGACTGGCACCTGCTGGGCGAGCGCATCGGCGAGGCCTATCAGATCGCGGATGACATTCGTGACGTGGTGTCCACCGAGCGCGACCTGGGCAAGCCCATCGGCCGCGATCAGGCATTGGGAAGGCCCAATGCCGTGCATCGCCTGGGCATCGGTTCCGCCGTGAGCCGCCTGGAGGAGTTGGTGCGATCCGCCATCGAGGTCATTCCGAAGTGCCCCGGGGCAAACGACTTGCGCGCGCACATTCTCTCGGAAGCCAACCGGTTGCTGCCGCGCGAATTGGCGCGGCCGGCGGCTTGAACCCGGCGCCGCTCGCGTCCCGCCAGCGGCAGTCCCCATGGCCTGGCTCGATCACTATCTCGCGGTCCGCGACCGGTGGCTCGCCAGTCCCCGTTTCCAGCGCTGGGCGGCGGCCTTTCCGCTGACGCGCGCCACGGCGCGGCGCCGCGCGCGTGCACTGTTCGACGTGTGCGCAGGCTTCGTCTACTCGCAGATCCTGTTCGCCTGCGTGCGGCTGCGGTTGTTCGACCTGTTGGCCGAGGGCCCGCTGACCGCCGTCGTCATCGCCGACAAGCTCAACCTGTCGCTCGATTCGACGGAGCGCCTGCTGGATGCGGCCGTCTCGCTCAAATTGCTGGAGCGCCGTCCCAACGAGCGCTTCGGCCTGGGCTCGCTCGGTGCTCCGTTGGCGGGCAATACCGCGCTTGCCGCGATGGTCGAGCATCACCGCATGTTGTATTCGGATCTCGATGATCCAGTTGGACTTTTGCGCGGCGAAAGACCCCAGACCGAGCTCTCCAAGTACTGGGCGTACTCGCGCGCCGACCGGCCCTCGAACCTGGCGATGGCGCAGGTCGCGGACTACAGCGCGCTGATGTCGGATTCCCAGCCGCTGGTCGCGGCGGACATTCTCGATGCCTATCCGCTCGACAAGCATCGCTGCCTGCTGGACGTGGGAGGCGGTGAGGGCAATTTCCTGATCGAGGCAGGCCGCCGCGCCACGCACCTGGATCTCATGTTGTTCGACCTGCCGCCGGTGGCCGAGCGCGCGGGCCGTCGTCTGCAGAGCGCGGGCCTGGCCGAGCGCGCGCGCGCCGTCGGCGGAGATTTCTTCAAGGATCCATTGCCCGCCGGCGCCGACGTGGTCTCGCTGGTCCGGGTCGTCCACGACCACGACGATGAAGCGGTGATGACGCTGCTGCGCGCTGCGCATCGGGCGCTGCCCCCGCAAGGTGTCCTGCTGCTGGCCGAGCCCATGTCCGGCACGCCGGGAGCCGAGCCGGTGGGGGACGCTTACTTCGGCTTCTATCTCCTCGCCATGGGCCGGGGCCGGCCGCGCACGCCGCAGGACCTGCAACAAATGCTGATGGCAGTAGGGTTTTCCCACATACAGCTGCTGGCCACCCGCCAGCCCCTGCAGAGCCGCCTGCTGGCCGCGCGCAAGACCAGTTGATGGACGGTTCGGATGGAAGTGTGAAGCTGTGTTGACATGTTGAACAGTCAGAGTATCGTGACACCTGGACCTAGTCCTCATAAGAAGCCAGTTCACTACGCATGAATTCGCCTGGTTCCGCGCTCGATCTGCAAACGCTCGCCGTCGTGCTGGAGAAGCCGGAGCAATTGGTATTGAGCCGGCTCAAGCTCACATCCCCCGGTGATGACGACGTGGTCGTCGACATCGAATGGTCCGGCATCAGCACCGGCACCGAAAAACTCCTGTGGAACGGGCGCATGCCGCCTTTCCCCGGCATGGGTTATCCGCTGGTGCCGGGATATGAATCCGTGGGCCGCGTGGCGCATGCCGGCGCGCAGTGTGGACGGCGCGTGGGCGAGCGCGTGTTCGTGCCCGGCGCGCGATGCTTCGGCGAAGTGCGCGGCCTGTTCGGCGGCGCTGCTGCCAAGCTCGTGGTTCCCGGCGCCCGCACCACGCCCATCGGCGACACCCTGGGCGAGCAGGGCGTGTTGCTGGCGCTGGCGGCGACGGCGTATCACGCCGTGGTCGCACCGCATGCGCACGCCCCGGATCTCATCGTCGGTCACGGCGTGCTGGGCCGCTTGATCGCGCGCATCGCCACGCATCTGTCGCCGCAGCCGCCCACCGTGTGGGAGCGCAATGCCAACCGTGCCGATGGCGCGCAGGGCTATCGTGTGGTGCACCCGGATGAGGATACCCGGCGCGACTACCGCACCATCTGCGATGTCAGCGGGGATGCCGGCTTGCTGGATACCTTGATCGCGCGGCTGGCGCCGCGTGGGGAAATCGTGTTGGCCGGCTTCTACAGCGAGCCGCTGTCCTTCACCTTCCCGCCGGCGTTCATGCGCGAAGCGCGCATCCGCATCGCCGCTGAATGGCGCGAAGCCGACCTTGCCGCCGTCAAGCAGATGGTGGAGCGGGGCGAGCTGAGCCTCGACGGCCTGATCACGCACCGCCATGCCGCCGGCGAAGCGCAGGCCGCGTACCGCACGGCGTTCACCGATTCCTCATGTTTGAAAATGATCCTCGACTGGAGAGACCAGGTATGAGCACATCGCTGGCCAGCGCCGCGGCATTGCGTTCCGAGCAGGAGCGCCTGCAGGCATTGCGGGCCGAGGCCGCGCAGGAGCCTGATCCCGTCGCCACGGCGGCCACCAAGGCCACGCAGGTGATCGCCATCTACGGCAAGGGCGGCATCGGCAAGTCCTTCACCCTCGCGAACCTCTCCTACATGATGGCGCAGCAGGGCAAGAAGGTGCTGCTCATCGGTTGCGACCCCAAGAGCGACACCACCTCGCTCCTGTTCGGCGGGCGCGCCTGTCCCACCATCATCGAGACATCCGCCAAGAAGAAGCTCGCCGGCGAAGCGGTGCAGATCGGCGATGTGTGCTTCAAGCGCGACGGCGTGTTCGCCATGGAACTGGGCGGACCCGAAGTGGGCCGCGGCTGCGGCGGACGCGGCATCATCCACGGCTTCGAATTGCTCGAGAAGCTCGGCTTCCACGAGTGGGGCTTCGACTACGTGCTGCTGGATTTCCTCGGCGACGTGGTGTGCGGCGGCTTCGGCCTGCCGATCGCACGCGACATGTGCCAGAAGGTGATCGTGGTCGGTTCCAACGACCTGCAGTCGCTGTACGTGGCCAACAATGTCTGCTCGGCGGTGGAGTATTTCAGGAAACTCGGCGGCAACGTCGGCGTCGCGGGCCTCGTGATCAACAAGGACGACGGCACGGGCGAGGCGCAGGCCTTCGCCGAAGCTGCCGGCATTCCCATCCTCGCCGCGATCCCGGCGAACGAGGACATCCGCCGCAAGAGCGCCAATTACGACATCGTCGGCAAGCCGGGTTCGCCCTGGGCGCCGTTGTTCGAGCAGCTCGCGAGCAGCGTGGCCGATGCGCCGCCGTTGCGGCCGAAGCCGCTGACGCAGGATGGCCTGTTGGGATTGTTCAAGGGTGAAGCGGTGGGGCGCGGCGTGACGCTGCAACCCGCCACCATCGAGGACATGTGTGGCGCTTCCGCCATCACGCGTCCGTCGCTGGAAGTGGTGTACGACAACGTCTGACGCGAGCATGAGCGCACAACCCGCCATCAACCTCGACGCCACCCGCAAGGACGGGTTGGGCTGTCATTCCGGCCGCGATGAAATGCGCAAGGCGGCGGTGGCGGCGGGCAAGTCGGAAGTGCTGGACCGCTACGCAGCCGATTACCCGCAAGGTCCGCACGACCAGCCACAGAGCATGTGCCCGGCATTCGGTTCGCTGCGCGTGGGCCTGCGCATGCGCCGCACGGCCACGGTGCTGTCGGGTTCGGCGTGCTGCGTGTATGGGCTGACCTTCACCTCGCATTTCTACGGTGCGCGCCGCACGGTCGGCTACGTGCCCTTCAATTCGGAGACGCTGGTCACCGGCAAGCTGTTCGAGGACATCCGCGAGGCGGTGTTCAAGCTGGCGGATCCGGCCGCCTACGACGCGGTGGTGATCATCAACCTGTGCGTACCCACGGCCTCGGGCGTGCCGTTGCGGCTGCTCCCGAAAGACATCAACGGCGTGCGCATCATCGGTATCGACGTACCCGGATTCGGCGTGCCCACGCATGCCGAGGCCAAGGACGTGCTGGCCGGCGCGATGCTGGGATACGCGCGCAACGAAGCCGCGCAGGGCCCGGTGCAGGCGCCGCGCGGCGGGCGCGCCTCGCGTCCCACGATCACCTTGCTCGGCGAGATGTTCCCGGCCGACCCGGTCGGCATCGGCATGCTGCTCGAGCCCATGGGCCTGGCGGCGGGGCCGGTGGTGCCGACGCGCGAATGGCGCGAACTGTATGCCGCGCTGGACTGCGCCGCGGTGGCGGCCATCCATCCGTTCTACACCGCCTCGGTGCGCGAGTTCGAATCCGCGGGCCGGCGGGTGGTGGGTTCTGCGCCGGTGGGTCACGATGGCACCGCGCAATGGCTCGAATCCATCGGCGAAGCCTGCGGCGTGTCGCGCGAGAAAATTGCGGCGGCGCAGAATCGCGCCTTGCCTTCCATCCGCGCGGCGCTGGCCAAGGCGCCCATCAAGGGACGCATCACGCTGTCCGGCTACGAAGGCTCGGAATTGCTGGTGGCGCGGCTCCTGGTGGAGAGCGGCGCCGACGTGCGCTATGTCGGCACCGCCTGCCCGCGCACGCCGTGGTCGGCCGCTGACCGGGATTGGCTGGAAGCCAAGGGCGTGCACGTGCAATATCGCGCCTCGCTCGAGCAGGACCTCGCCGCCCTGCATGAATTCAAGCCCAACCTCGCGGTGGGCACCACGCCGGTGGTGCAGAAGGCCAAGGAAATGGCCATTCCCGCGCTGTACTTCACCAACCTCATTTCGGCTCGTCCGCTGATGGGACCGGCCGGCGCAGGGTCGCTCGCGCAGGTGGTGAACGCCGCGCTCGGCAACCAGGCGCGCTTCGATGAAATGAAGGCCTTCTTCGAAGGCGTGGGCACCGGACATGCGGCCGGCGTATGGCAGGACGAGCCACGGGATCGTCCCGCCTTCCGCGAGCGCTACAAGGCGCAGATTGCCAAGGCTGCGGCCAAGCGCAAGTCCGAGGAGATGATCTGATGCTGGTGCTCGATCATGATCGCGCCGGCGGCTACTGGGGTTCGGTGTACGTGTTCACCGCCATCAAGGGCCTGCAGGTCATCATCGATGGGCCGGTGGGCTGCGAGAACCTGCCCGTGACTTCGGTGCTGCATTACACCGATGCGCTGCCGCCGCACGAGCTGCCCATCGTCGTGACCGGCATCGCCGAAGAAGAACTGGGCCAGCACGGCACCGAAGGCGCGATGAAGCGCGCCCACAAGACCCTGGATCCCGACCAGCCCGCGGTGGTGGTCACGGGCTCCATCGCCGAGATGATCGGCGGCGGCGTGACACCCGAGGGCACCAACATCCAACGCTTCCTGCCGCGCACCATCGACGAAGACCAGTGGCAGAGCGCCAACCGCGCGCTCACCTGGCTATGGACCGAATACGGCAAGAAGAAGATCGCGCCCCCCAGGGCACGCAAGGAAGGCGAGAAGCCGCGCGTCAACATCATCGGGCCGATCTACGGCACCTTCAATACGCCGAGCGATGTGGCCGAAATCCGCCGCCTGGTCGAGGGCATCGGCGCGGAGATCAACCTGGTGTTCCCGCTGGGGAGCCATCTCGAGGACGTGCCCCGGCTGGTCGATGCCGAGGTGAACGTCTGCATGTACCGTGAGTTCGGCCGGCAGCTGTGCGAGACGCTGGAGCGTCCCTACCTGCAGGCTCCCATCGGTCTGCACAGCACCACCCGCTTCCTGCGCAAGCTGGGCGAGCTGCTCGGCCTTGATCCCGAACCCTTCATCGAGCGGGAAAAGCACACCACCATCAAGCCGTTGTGGGACCTGTGGCGCTCGGTCACCCAGGATTTCTTCGGCACGGCGAGCTTCGCCATCGTGGCCAACGAAACCTACGCGCGCGGCGTGCGCCATTTCCTGGAAACCGAAATGGGCCTGCCGTGCACCTTCTCGTTCGCGCGGCGCGCGGGCGTGAAGCCCGACAACGAAGCGGTGCGCAACGCCATCAAGGCCACGCCACCCTTGATCATGTTCGGCAGCTTCAACGAACGCATGTACATGGCCGAGGCCGGCGCGCGCGGCGTGTACATTCCTGCGTCCTTCCCCGGCGCCATCATCCGGCGCCATACGGGCACGCCCTTCATGGGCTACAGCGGCGCTACCTACCTGGTGCAGGAAGTCTGCAACGCGCTGTTCGATGCGCTGTTCAACATCCTGCCGCTCGCGAGCGAACTGGACAAGGTGGATGCCACGCCTTCGCGGCTGCATCGCGAGCTGCCGTGGACACCCGAGGCCAAGGCGGCGCTGGATGAACTGGTGGCCAATGAACCGGTGCTGGTGCGCATCTCCGCGGCCAAGCGCCTGCGCGATGCGGCGGAGAAATCCGCGCGCGCGGATGGCGCGGACCACGTGAGCGTGGAGCGGTTGCCGGGCCTGCGCGCGCTGGGAGAACCGGCATGAGCGCCGCAACGAATTTCAAGAAATCTGTCCGATGCGAATCGGACGGAAAGCATGTCGTGACGGGACTTTCACCGGGGCGACGTTTTTTGCCGCGCGAGAGGCGCGGTGTCGGCCGCAAGGCCTGTTTGAGGAGGTGAGACGTATGGCTGATGAAAAGCGTGGCTCGCTGTCGGGGCTAACGGAGAGCGAAGCGAAGGAGTTCCATGGGATCTTCGTGACGAGCTTCATTGCCTTCACGCTGATTGCAATCGTCGCCCACTTTTTAGTGTGGCAGTGGCGCCCCTGGCTGTGACCGCAAGGTCGAAAGCCTCGTGGTTTCACGAATCTTGATAGGAGACTAAAAAATGTGGCGAATTTGGCTTCTTTTCGATCCTCGCAGGGCGCTGGTCGCTCTGTTCTCGTTCCTGTTCGTGCTGGCATTGTTGATTCACTTCATCCTGCTGAGCACGGATCGGTTCAATTGGGTCGGCGGGCACGCGGCGCCTTCGGCTGCCGCGGCGCACATGTCGACCATGCCGGAACCGGCGGCAAACTAACGCGCTGTCCGCTGATGGTGGCGGGCGGCGAGGTCGGGGTGAATACGTCGGCCTCACGTCCGCCGCCGGAAGCGACGAGAGATTTGCATTGAGGGGAGGGCCTGACCATGGCCATGCTCAGTTTTGAACGAAAGTATCGGGTTCGCGGCGGCACCTTGCTGGGCGGGGATCTGTTCGACTTCTGGGTCGGACCGTTCTATGTCGGCTTCTTCGGGGTGACCACGGTGTTCTTCGCCGTGCTCGGCACGCTGCTGCTGGTGTGGGGCGCGGCCATGGGGCCCACCTGGAACCTGTGGCAGATCAACATCGCGCCACCCGACCTGAAGTATGGCCTGGGGCTGGCGCCGTTGCGCGAGGGCGGGTTGTGGCAGCTGGTGACCTTCTGCGCCACCATCTCCTTCGTCTCGTGGGCGCTGCGCGAAGTGGAAATCTGCCGCAAGCTGGGCATCGGATTCCACGTGCCGTTCGCCTTCGCCTTCGCGATCCTGGCCTACGTGGTGCTCGAGATCGTGCGCCCGGTGCTGATGGGCGCCTGGGGTCATGGCTTCCCCTACGGCATCTTCAGCCACCTCGACTGGGTGTCGAACACGGGCTACCAATACCTGCACTTCCACTACAACCCGGCGCACATGCTGGCGATCTCCTTCTTCTTCACCAACGCGCTGGCGCTGTCCATGCATGGCGGCCTGGTGCTGTCGGCGGTCAACCCGAAGAAAGGCGAGCCGGTCAAGACGGGTGAGCACGAGAACACGTATTTCCGCGATGCCGTCGGTTACTCGATCGGCACGCTGGGCATCCACCGCCTGGGATTGTTCCTGGCCATCAGCGCGGCGTTCTGGAGCGCCGTCTGCATCCTGATCAGCGGCCCGTTCTGGACGCGCGGCTGGCCAGAGTGGTGGGGCTGGTGGCTCAACCTGCCCATCTGGAAATGATCACGAGCGTAGCAGCAAGCGCCCTAGGGGACTAACATGGCTGAAAACCAGAACATATTTACGCGCATTCAGATCCGGGCACCGGCCTACCAAGGCACACCGCTCAAGCCGGGCGGTTCAGGCAAGCGCGAGGGACGCGGCTTCTTCCTGCACTGGCTGGGTTACTTCGGCGATGCGCAGATCGGACCCATCTACCTTGGCACGCTGGGCGTGTTGTCGCTCCTGTGTGGCTTCATCGCGATCGAGATCATCGGCCTCAACATGCTGGCCTCGGTCCATTGGAGCCCGATCCAGTTCATCCGCCAGCTTCCCTGGCTTGCGCTGGAGCCGCCATCACCCGCGAACGGATTGCGCCTGCCCAGCCTGCAGAACGGCGGCTGGTGGCTGATGGCGGGGTTCTTCCTCACCACGTCGATCCTGTTGTGGTGGGTGCGCATGTACCGCCGCGCACGCGCGCTGGGCATGGGCACTCACGTGGCCTGGGCATTCCTCTCGGCCATCTGGCTGTACCTGGTGCTGGGCATCATCCGCCCGGTGCTGATGGGAAGCTTCGGCGAGGCGGTGCCCTTCGGCATCTTCCCGCACCTGGATTGGACCGCGGCATTCTCCATCCGCTACGGCAACCTGTTCTACAACCCCTTCCACGCGCTGTCGATCGCCTTCCTGTATGGCTCGGCGCTGCTGTTCGCCATGCACGGCGGCACGATTCTCTCCGTGAGCCGCTTCGGTGGTGAGCGCGAGATCGACCAGATCGTGGACCGCGGCACGGCTTCGGAGCGCGCGGCGCTGTTCTGGCGCTGGACCATGGGCTTCAACGCCACCACGGAATCCATCCATCGCTGGGCCTGGTGGTTCGCGGTGCTGTGTCCGCTGACCGGCGGCATCGGCATCCTGCTGACCGGCACCGTGGTGGACAACTGGTATCTGTGGGCGGTGAAGCATGGCGTGGCGCCGATGTACCCGCACGTGTTCGCGCCCATCGTCGATCCTGCAACGCTGACGGGAGCCGGAAAATGAATCCAGCACGGTATCGAATGACGCGCCTGCTCCCAGGCCTGTTCGTGACGGCTGCCGCGGCCGCCGCATTGAGCGGCTGCGAGCGCCCACCGGTGGAATCGCTGCAGGGCGGTTTTCGCGGTTTGGGCATGGAGCAGGTCATCAATCCGCGGCTGGATGCCGAGAAGGCGGCGAAGAACACGCTGCCGGATGTCATCCCCGCGGCCTCCGCCGAAGGGCCGCTGGCGAGCACGGTGTACCAGAACATCCAGGTGCTGAAAGACCTCAACGTGGCGGAGTTCTCGCGTGTCATGCTGGCGATGACTCAGTGGGTGGCCCCGCCCGATCAGAGCTGCAACTACTGCCATGGCGCCGACATGGCGAGCGATGAGCGCTACACCAAGGTGGTGGCGCGGCGCATGCTCGAGATGACGCGGCACATCAACTCCGATTGGAAGAACCATGTCGCCGCCACCGGCGTCACCTGCTACACCTGCCATCGCGGCAACGTGGTGCCGGCGAACGTCTGGTTCAGCCAGGCTGACAAGGTCACCACCGGCCTGTTGAACAGCAACGCCGGGCAGAACCTGGCGACGCCCGAGGTGGGCCTCACCTCGCTGCCCTATGATCCCTTCACGCGCCTGTTGCTCGAGGACAAGGACGTTCGCGTCATCGCCGCCGAGGCGTTGCCAGGCACCAGCCGGGTGTCGATCAAGCAGGCGGAAGGTTCCTACGCGCTGATGATGCATGTGTCGCAGGCGCTGGGCGTGAATTGCACCTACTGCCACAACTCGCGCTCGTTTGCCGTCTGGGATTTGAGCACGCCCAAGCGCACCACCGCCTGGTATGGCATCCGCATGGCACGCGACCTCAACAACAACTTCATGGTGCCGCTGACTTCCACCTTCCCCAGCCACCGCCTCGGTGTGCAGGGCGACGTGGCGAAGGTCAATTGCGCCACCTGCCACCAGGGCGTGTTCAAGCCGCTGTACGGCGAGAGCATGGCCAAGGACTATCCCGAGCTGGTAGGCCCGATGCGCGCCGTGGAGGCGCCGTCCGAGGCCGCACCGGCGGCGGCGCCCGGCGCGACTCCGGCAGCGCCCGCCGCCAAGGCGATGCCCGCGGCCACGGCCTCCAACGTTCTGGCGCCGGCATCGCCGGGAATCGCGCGACGCTGACCATGGAAGTCGTGCTGGCGACACCGCGGGGCTTCTGCGCAGGCGTGGGCCGCGCCATCGAGACCGTCGAGCGCGCGCTCAAGCTGCATGGCAGTCCGGTCTATGTCTTCCACGAGATCGTGCACAACGGGCACGTGGTCGACGAGCTGGCCGAGCGCGGCGCGGTATTCGTGCAGGACATCGATGCCATCCCGGAAGGCTCGGTCACGGTATTCAGCGCCCATGGCGTGTCCAATGCCGTGGTCCAGCGCGCCCGGGAGCGCCGCCTGCGCGTGATCGATGCCACCTGTCCCTTGGTGGCGAAGGTGCACGTCCAGGCGCAGCGCTATGCGCGGCTGGGCTATGCCATCGTGGTCATCGGCCACGAAGGTCATGAGGAAGTCGAAGGCACCATGGGCTCGGTGGATTCGCCCGTGTACCTGGTCTCGGTGGCGGCGGACATCGACAAGTTGCCGATGGCCGAGGGAGCGAAGGTGGCGTACGTCACCCAGACCACGCTGAGCATGGACGACACGCGCGAACTGATCGAGGCGCTGCGCCGCCGCTTCCCCGATGCCGTGGGTCCCGAACTGGATGACATCTGCTATGCCACCATGAACCGGCAGACGGCCGTGCGTGAAATGGCGGCCGAGGTGGATCTGATCCTGGTCGTGGGCGCGCGCAACAGCTCCAATTCCAACCGCCTGCGCGAAGTCGCGAGCCAGAAGGGCGTGCGTGCCCACCTGGTGCAGAACGCCGGTGAGATCAATCCCATCTGGCTCGAAGGGGTGAAGCGCGTCGGCGTCACGGCGGGTGCGTCGGCCCCCGAAGTGCTGGTGACCGGAGTGCGCCGCCGCCTGGCCACGCTCGGTGTGGACAGCGAACGCGAGATGGTGGGGATTCGGGAGTCGGTTTCCTTCCGCTTGCCCTCGGTCAGGGCGCCAGCGATCTAACCAGGCGCCTTAGCCGTCGGCACCTTGGCCGCCGGAGTCCCGGCCTTGTAGTGCGAACCCAACGATGCGGGCTTGCGGCGCTTGCCGCGCGATACCTGCATCCACGTCCACATGCGTTCCGTGTCCCAGGGCAGCACCATGAACCAATGCTCCAGCGTGGCCAATGCCAAGAGGCTTGCCACCAGGGTGAGGCCCACGCGTTCATGGTCGGCCGTCGCCAGCATGGCTTCCTGCGCCAGCATCAGCGTACCGGCGGCTCCCGCCGTGACCGACACCGGGAACAGCGGATTCATGCGCCGCTTGCGGAAGAAACTCTTGAGATATTGCAGATGGGGCGGCAGCAGGTTCTCGCCGCTATTGGCCACGCCCAGAAACAGGTTCAGCTTGGCCGACAGGCGCATGGTCCACAGCACGCCGAAGGTCCACAAGCCGGTCTTATTGCCACCCTGCGCGCTCAGCGCCCACACCAGCACGCCGCCGCCGAGGGTCATCAATTCGTTGTGGAGGATGGCGGCGGTGGCATGCAGGAAGTGGGGCAGGCCGCGGCAGCCCTCGTGGCAGCCGCGCTTGCGTGGGCCGGTGATGAAGCCCATGAGGAAGCTCATCTCCAACCAGCCCCAGATCAGCACTGCGCAGATGAAGCCTGCGTAGGAGCCGGTCGCGGTCGGGTCCAAGGAGCCCGCGCGCAGGCCCGCCATGGCAGCCAGCGTCACCAGCGTGGCGCCGGCCATGCTGCGGGGGAAGGTGCGCGGCGGCAGGCTGTCCAGGTAGAGGATGATGCCGGTGGTGAACCACCAGGTCAGGACCGCGAACAGGACCGCCATGAGAGGGCCGGGCATCGGGTGTGGGTCCTGTCGCCGCCGTCAAGTCGCGCCGCGGGTCATCCCGCGGCGCTCTCCATTCACCAGGCCGGAGCCATGCGGACGGTTTGCGGCAAGTCGTGATAAATCGCCGGCAGCATGTACAGGCGCGCGAACGTGAGGGTGGCGGCTCCGGCGAATACGGCTCGCTTCAATCCGCCCAGCAGCCCGCCCTGTGCCTTGGCCGCCTCGATCTTCACCGACAGCCGCCGCAGTTTTTCCAGGCCCTGCCGGAACTTCGGGTTGTCGATGTCCAGGCTCAAGGGGAACACCTGCTTGGAGATGTCGGTGGTGATGCGGAACACCTTGTAGTCGTATTCCGTGGGATCCATGTCGAACGCCTGGTACATGACCGGGCGCGTGTGGTCGCGCACGTACATCGTGGCGAACACCGCCAGCAGGAAGAAGCGGATCCACAGCCGGTTGCGCCCCTGCAGCAATTCCGGGTGCGCGCGCATCAGCAGCGCGAAGGCCTCGCCATGCCGGTACTCGTCGTTGCACCACTGCTCGAACCACCGGAAGATCGGGTGGAAGCGCTTCTCCGGGTGCTTCTGCAGATGCCGGAAAATCATGATGTAGCGCGCGTAGCCGATCTTCTCCGACAGGTACGTGGCGTAGTAGATGAACTTCGGAGCGAAGTAGGTGTACTTCTTGTCCTTGCGCAAGAGCCCGAGGTCCACGCCCAGGCCGAAATCCTTCAGCGACTGGTTGATGAAGCCGGCATGCCGCGCTTCATCGCGCGCCATGAAGGCCATCAGGTCCTTCACCTCGGGGTTTGCGACCTTGCGCTTGATTTCGCTGTACAGCACGCACCCCGAGAACTCCGCCGTCACCGAGGAGATGAGGAAATCCAGGAATTCCTGGTGCAGTTCCGGGGGCAGGGCCTTCACCTCGGATGCGAAGGCGGCGTCGCGCTCGAAATGATTGCGGTTATTGTCGCCCTTGAACTCCGCCATCATCAGGTCCCACTCGGCGCGCACCGAACTCACGTCCAGTTTCTCCAGCGCAGCGTAGTCCGTCCGGTAGAAGCGCGGGCTGAGCAGCGTGTTGGTCTCGGCCTTGCGCGTGGCATCCTCGGCACTGCTGATGGTCATGGTTTGGTCGATCATGATTTGTCCTTGTTAGCGATGCTTGCATTCAGGATGTCGGCGAAGGAGCCGGCATTGGTGGGACCGAAGACCTCCAGGTCGACGTGGCGGCCGGTGGAGGGATCATCCAGCGACAGGCGGCCATCCGCCCAATGGGTCAGGCGGAAGGCGGGCAGCGAGCCCACCCGGTCGGCGCGCCGCTCGCGCACCAGGCCGCGCAGCACGCCGCGCACGAAATTGTTCGTTCCAGGCGCGAGAGTCGTCACCAGGCGATTATCGGGACTCGAATACACCAGCACGGCGCCGTCGGCGCGATCCTCGAAGCGCAGTTCGCTGCTGGCGACCACGGGGCTTGGGGCGGGACGGTCTGGTTGGTATCCGGTCACGCGTGCGGTGATCACCAGCGTCAGGGCGGTGGCCACCAGCACGCCCGCGCCAACCAGCAGGCCGCGGGGCAGGGGACTGTCGGCGGTGGTGGTGCTCATGCGTGCTCCCTAGAACGCTTGCGCATGGCGAGGCGCCCGATGCGTGACGCCGGCGGCGGATCCGTCGGAATCCGTGCTCGGCACGCTGCCCGGGCGTTGGCCCGCGTCCGCTTCCAGGACCTTGGCGAGGATGGCCGCAGGCTCGTCCGCGTTGCGCAGGCCGCGCAAGGTGGGCTGCGGCTGCATGAAATGGCCGGGGCGCACGTGCGGCCAGGTGACGAACCAGCCCACGCGCACCCGCTTGTCCAGGCGCACCGACAGCTCGGCGCTGCCATCGGCAAAGCGCTTGAGGTTGGCCGACTGCACGAGGGCGCAGGGGAAGTTGATGGTGAGGGGTACCGCGATGCCGAAGCGCATGAGCAACCGCCCGCTGGTGATGCTGTAGACGGTGGCGCGCGCGGTCAGCCAGGCGAGCAGGCACAGGATGCCGGCGGCGCACAGCCCAAGCGTGGCGATCCAAGCACAGGCGGCGACGATTGCCGCCGCGCCCTGCCCATCCTGCGCACCGAGGACGGCGCGCACGATCAACAGCAGCGCGAAGTACACCAGCACCTTGCGCACGTGAAAGGCGTGCACGGCAAGCGCGCGCCATTCCGGCGCGCCCTGCCACAGCAGCCGTTCGCCTTCGGGCAGCGCGGCGGGGATGCCGCGCATGTACTCGCCGGCGAAATCGTCGTGGCTCACAACAGCGGCTCCGAACGGGCCGGCGTCGCGTACAGGTGGCCGCTGGCCCAGTAGGCCGTGATCTGGTCCTCCTCACGCAGCGTCACGAGATCGGAACTGGCGTGTGCCGGCACGTTGGCGAATTGACTGCCGAGGATGGAGGCCACGTTGATGTGCCGCAGCGTCGTGTCCACCGTCGCCATGTTGGCCGGCAGCAGCACACGCCGCGCGCCCACCTGCACCTCGAAGTAGCGGATCTGCGGCTCGGCGCGGTCCACCCACAGCTCGCTCACCGTGCCGCCGGCGCGGCCATCGGCGCCCATCACGTCCCAACCGCGCGGATCGGGGTCGCCGTCCGCCACCTTGAAGGTGGGCTCGAGCCGCATCGGCACGATGTTGGGACGGCCGTCGAGGGTGTGCTCGGGATGCGTGCCGCGCAGCACGTAGGAGGCGGGTCCCACGGCGTCGAGCATGGGGTCGCCCGTGGGGACCAGCGGTGCGCCATGGTGCGCGGCGGCGGGACGCGCCTTGATCTCGCGCGTGTCGGTCTCCTCGGCCGGGACCATCACCTTGTCGCCGTTGGACAGGCGGAAGGTCTTGGGTGCGGGGATGGCGGGGAACCCTTGCACGCGGATGCGGCCGCCGGAGCGGTCGGATTCGAGCGGGTAGCCCTCGCGCTTGTCCTCCTTGCGCAGGTAGATGATCAATCCTGCGAAGAAAATCCAGAACGCGTACAGGACCAGTTGAGCAACGTCGATATAGCCGGTAACGGCGCCCGTCTTCATAACGCAATCCTCTTCTTCAGTTGAAGTTCAAACCGGAAACTCCGCCAACCCGAATTCGGGCGACCGGTCCTTGCCCGATCGCACCAGCGGCCCGATCGCGATCAGTGTCGCGAACAGGAACGCAATCTCGATGTGATACACCACGCTGTAGCCGGTGGCCGGCCCGCTCAGGGCCGTACCCAGCGCGCCGTGTGCAGCAAGGCTCCCCACCAGGTCGCGGACTGCGCCGCCGACGGCGATGGCAAGGCCCGCGCAGGTGGCCTGCACGGCACCCCAGGCGCCCAGCGCCAGGCCCGATTCACCGTTGCGCTCGCGCTCCATCGCGCCCGCCAGCGTCCCGACCGAGAAGAACCCGCCGCCGAAGCCGATGAGCAGCGTGCCGCAGCGGAACAGCAGCGCGGAATTCAGCGGCGCGGCGAAGATGACCGCGGCGAAGGCGATCAGGCCGATCAGCGCGCCGTACGCAGCCAGGCGGTAGGGATCCGCGCCGTGGCTCAGGAAGCGCGCCGACAGCGAGAAGGCCGCAAGTCCGCCGCCCGCCAGCATCGCGGTGAGGGCGGTCGTGGCGGCCACCGGCAGATGCAGGATTTCCCCGCCATAGGGTTCGAGCACGATGTCCTGCATGTTGAAGGCGGCCGTACCGAGGCCCACGGCCACCAGGAAACGCACGGCGCGGCGATGCGCGAGGAACTGGCGCCACGAATCGATGAAGCGTTGCGTCACCGCAGCGGTGGCCGGCGCGCTGCCGCGCGCTTCCTGCTTCCACAGCGCGGCAATGTTCAACGCCATGGTGAGCATGGCCGCTCCCTGGATGACCTGGATCAGGCGCATCTCGCTGAAGCTCGCCAGCAGCCGGCCGAACAGCAGGCCGCTGCCCACCATGCCGAGCAGCAACATCGTGTACATCAAGGCGATCACCCGCGGCCGAACGGCTTCGGGGGCGAGGTCGGTGGCCAGCGCAAGGCCCGCGGTCTGCGTGATCTGCAGGCCCGCACCCACCAGCAGGAAGGCGAGGGCGGAGGCCAACTGGCCGATCCACATCGGTCCGTGCGTGTCGCCGGAGAGGATCAGCAGCGCGAAGGGCATGATGGCAAGGCCGCCGAACTGCAGCAGCGTGCCCATCCAGATGTAGGGCACGCGCCGCCAGCCCAGGGCGGAGCGGTGATTGTCGGAGCGGAAGCCGATGAAGGCGCGGAAGGGCGCGAACACCAGCGGCAATCCCACCATCAGCGAAACCAGCCAGGCCGGCACGCCCAGCTCCACGATGAGCACGCGGTTCAAGGTGCCGATCAGCAGCACCATGGCCATGCCCACCGACACCTGGAACAAGGCCAGCCGCAGCAGCCGGCCCAGCGGCAATTCGGCGCTGGCAACGTCGGCAAACGGCATGAACTCGGCGCCGATGCGCATCCACTTGCGGGACAGCGTTGCGCCGAATCGCGTCATGTGCGCTTCAATTCCATGGCCTGCGATTTGTAGAAGCCGCTGGTGATCAGGCGCGTGCGCGCCGGATGCCAGCGATGCAGTGCCGTGTGCTGCGCCAGGTGCTGGCGCAGGGAGCTCTCCGCGATGGGTTCGATGGCAGGGGCGCGATCCGAGCGCGGGAACAGCCGCCCCACGGCGTGCATGGCCGCCAGCGCCGGTGTCTTCGGCGCAAAGGTGAACACGATGGAGCGGTGCGTGCGCTGTGCAAAGCCGTCCAGCACCCGCACCACGTCGGCCACGCGATAGTGGATGAGCGAATCCATCGCGACCACGTAGTCGAATTCTCCCAAGGCCGCATCGAACATGTCGCCGACGCGGAAGTCGATGCTGCCTTCGCCCAGCTGCGAGGGCAGGCGCTCGCGCGCCAATTCCACCAGAGTGGGGGAGAGGTCGATGGCGGTGACCGCGGCGCCGCGCTGCGCGGCGGCCACGCTGAACGCACCGGTGCCGCAGCCCGCATCCAGCACGCGCAGGCCGCGCAGGTCCATGGGCAGGTAGCTCAGCAGGGTTTCGCGCATGGAGTCGCGGCCGGCGCGCACCGTGGCGCGAATGCGCCCCACCGGTGCGGTGGAGGTGAGACGCGCCCAGGCATCCACCGCCGTACGGTCGAAATAGGTCTGCAGCTGCCCGCGGCGCTGTTGATAGGAAAAGCTGCTCATCAATCGAATCCCAACAGGTCGAAGATCTCGCGATCTTTCAGGGGGCCTGCCACCAGGGGGTCGGTGCCATCCCAGAGCGACTGCGCCAGGCGCAGGTATTCGTTCTGCACCGCCTCCAGTTCGGGTGAAGGTTCCATCTCGAACAACGTGGACTTCTTCAGGCGGCTGCGGCGGATCACGTCCAGGTCCGGGAAGCGCGCCATGGTCTTCAGGCCCACGCGGTTGTTGAACTTGTCGATCTGGTCGGTGCCGGCGCTGCGGTTGGCGATCACACCGCCCAGGCGCACCGCATAGTTCTTCGATTTCGCCTGGATGGCCGCGACGATGCGGTTCATGGCGAAGATCGAGTCGAAGTCATTCGCGGTGACGATCAGCGCGCGGTCGGCGTGCTGCAGCGGGGCGGCAAAGCCGCCGCACACCACGTCGCCGAGCACATCGAAGATCACCACATCGGTGTCCTCGAGCAGGTGATGCTCCTTCAGCAGCTTCACGGTCTGGCCGACGACATAGCCGCCGCAGCCGGTGCCCGCCGGCGGCCCGCCGGCCTCCACGCACATCACGCCGTTGTAGCCGGTATAGACGAAGTCCTCGATGCGCAATTCCTCGGGGTGGAAGTCCACCGACTCGAGCACATCGATCACCGTCGGCACCAGCGACTTGGTGAGCGTGAAGGTCGAATCGTGCTTGGGATCGCAGCCGATCTGCAGCACGCGCTTGCCCAGCTTGGAGAAGGCCACCGACAGGTTGGAGGAGGTGGTGCTCTTGCCGATGCCTCCCTTGCCGTAGATGGCGAACACCTTGGCATTGCCGATCTTGAGATTCGGATCCAGCGGCACCTGCACGCTGCCCTCGCCATCGGGCACGGGAGACTTGCGATTCTTGAGCGCCGAAACCGGCACCGTGGCGACATTCATGCGGCAACCCCTTCGTAAATACCTTCCAAACGATCTTCCAACTCATCGCCGGCCGCGCGCAGCGCGGCCAGCGTTTTCTCGTCCGGCTGCCAGAAGCGGCGCTCGGAGGCCTCGATCAGGCGGTTCGCCACCTTGGCGGATGCGGCCGGATTCAGTTTCGACAAGCGCTCGCGCATGGCAGGGTCGAGGATGAAGGTCTGGGTGATCTGCTGATACACCCAGGGCTGCACCTCGCCGGTGGTGGCGGACCAGCCCATCGTGTTCGTGACATGCGCCTCGAGTTGGCGCACGCCTTCGAAGCCGTGCTCGAGCATGCCCTCGTACCACTTGGGGTTGAGCGTGCGGGTGCGCGTCTCCAGCGCCACCTGCTCCGACAGCGTGCGCACCGTGCCGGCGCCGCTGGTCTGGTCGGAGATGTAGACCGGTGCCGCCGTGCCGCCGCGCGCGCGGCGCACGGCGCTGTTGATGCCGCCCAGGGTGTCGAAATAGGTGTCGACCGTGGTGACGCCGAGCTCGACCGAATCCAGGTTCTGGTAGGTGAGTTGCACGTCCGAGAGCACGCTGGTCAGGAGCGCGGTGTGCTGCACCGCGCGCCCGCTGCGGCCATAGGCGAAGCTCTTGCGCCGCGTGTAGGTCTCGGCCAGTTCGTCCGCCTCGTTCCAGCGCCCGTTCTCGATCAGGTGATTGACGTTGGCGCCGTAGGTGCTCTCGGCATTGCCGTACACGCGCAGCGCCGCGGTCTCGATGTCGCAGCCGTGCTCTTCCTGGTAGCGCAAGGCGTGCTTGCGCACGAAATTGCGGTCGGTGGGCTCGTGGGCCGAGGCTGCAAGGAAGGTGGCCTCCGCCAGCAGCTTGATCTGCAGCGGCAGCAGGTCGCGGAAAATGCCCGACAGCGTCAGCACCACATCGATGCGCGGCCGGCCGAGTTCCTCCAGCGGGATCAGCGTGGCGCCGGCGATGCGGCCGTAGCTGTCGAAGCGCGGGCGCGCGCCGAGCAGCGCGAGCGCCTGCGCGATCGGGCCGCCCTCGGTCTTGAGGTTGTCCGTGCCCCACAGCACCAGCGCGATCGATTCGGGAAAGGCGTGGCCGTCGGCGAGGTGCCGGTCGATCAGGCGCTGCGCCTGGCGCGTGCCGTCCAGCACGGCGAAAGCGCTCGGAATGCGGAAGGGATCGAAGCCGTGCAGATTGCGGCCCGTCGGCAGCACCGCCGGGGTGCGTACCAGATCGCCGCCCGGCGCGGGACGCAGGAAGCGTCCCTCGAGGGCGCGCAGGATGGAGTCGATTTCGTGGTCCACGGCGAGCAGGCGGTCGGCGGCCTGCAGGTCGCGGCAACGCGCCAGCAGCGCCTCGCTCGCCGGCAGTCCTGCGTGGCTCAACGCCGCGGCCGGCGCCACGCCTTCGGAAAGCGCCTGCAGCACCTCGCGCGGCAGGCCCGCCTGCTGGTCCATCGCCGCCGCGCCGTCCGACATGGCGGACAGGAAGTCGACACGCTCGGGCAGCGTTGCGGCCTTGCCCACCACGTGCAGTCCATGGGGAATCAGCGTGTATTCGAGCTCCAGCATCTGCGCGGTCAACTTGCCGATGTGCGCGTCGGTATCGCTCCACGCCGGCTCCGCCGGCGCCAGGTCCAATGCCGCCGCCTGCGCCTGGATGGTCTGCGCCAGCTGCGCGCGCGATTCGGGATTCTCCGACACCGCACTGCGCCAGCTTTCGATCGACGCCTTCAATTCCGTCAGGCCCTTGTACAGGCCGGCGTTGGCGATGGGCGGCGTCAGGTAGCTGATCAGCGTGGCGCCGCTGCGGCGCTTGGCGATGGTGCCTTCCGACGGATTGTTGGAGGCGTACAGATACAGATTCGGCAGATCGCCGATGAGCCGGTCGGGCCAGCAGGCGCCGGACATGCCGGTCTGCTTGCCGGGCATGAATTCCAATGCGCCGTGCGTGCCGAAATGCAGCACCGCATGTGCGCCGAAATCCTCGCGCAGGAAGCGATAGAACGCCGAGAAGGCGTGCGTCGGGGCAAAGCCCTTCTCGAACAGCAGGCGCATGGGGTCGCCTTCGTAGCCGAAGCCCGGCTGCACGCCCACGAACACGTTGCCGAAGCGTTCGCCCAGCACGTGGAGCGTGGCGCCATCGCTGAGCTGCTTGCCGGGGGCCGGTCCCCACTGCGCCTCGATTTCCTTCAAGTGGCGTTCGCGGCGCACGTGTTCGTTCACCGGAATGCGCTTGTGCACGTTGGCGAGCGCGCCGAACTGCGTGGCATTGCCCTCGATGATGCGCGTGCGCAGGGCATCGACGCTATCCGGCAGTTCCACCTGATAACCATGCTGGCGCATGGCGCTGAGCGTGTTGTAGAGCGAGGCGAACACCGACAGGTGCGCCGCCGTGCCCGCATTGCCGGCATTGGGCGGGAAGTTGAACAGCACGATGGCCACCTTGCGCTGCGCGCGTTCGGCGCGGCGCAGGTCGATGAGCTTGCCGACACGTGCGGCGAGCGCCGCGGCGCGCTCTTCGTGCGCCACCATGTCGTGGGTGTCCTGCGCCAGCTTCGAGCGGCCGCCGAACACCATCGGCCCGGTGGAACCGTCGAGCTCGGGGATGGCCACCATGATGGTGGCCTCCACCGGCAGCAGGCCGCGATCCGAGCCTTCCCAGTCCTGCAGTGTCTGGAATTCGACCGGATGCGCCGACAGGTACGGCACGTCCAGCGCCGCGAGGGTTTCCTCGGCGGCCTTGGAGTCGTTGTAGGCCGGCCCGCCGACCAGCGAAAAGCCGGTGAGCGACACCATCGCATCGATCTGCGGGACCCCGTCCTTGACGAAGAAGCGGTCGATGGCGCAGCGCGCGTCCAGGCCCGTGGCGAAGGCGGGAATCACGCGCAAGCCGCGCGCTTCGAGCGCCGCGATCACGCCGTCGTAGTGGCCGCAGTTGCCAGCCAGCAGGTAGGAGCGCAGCAACAACACGCCCACCGTGCCGTTCTTGCCGCCGGCCGGCAGGTCGCTCATGTGCTCGCTGAAGCGCTGCTTCATGCGCGGGTGGTACACGCCGACCTCGGGGTAGGCGATGGGCGCGGGCACCTTGGCGGAGGACTGCAGCGCGGCGCGCGCGCCGCCGGCATAACGCCCGATGAGGAAGCGCACCATGTTGAGGATGTTGTCCTCGGATCCCGCCAGCCAGTATTGCAGGGTGAGGAAATAGGCGCGCACGTCCTGCGCCGTGCCGGGAATGAAGCGCAGCAATTGCGGCACGCGCCGCAGCATCTTCATCTGCTCGGCACCGGCGGTGACATTCTTCTTCTTGGCTCCGCGCAGGCGCTTGAGCAGCGCCAGGGGCCCGCTCTGCGTGCCATCCATGGAGAAGCGGCCCATGCGCGTCATGCGCACGATTTCCGCGGCCGACATGGCGCACACCATGGCATCGCAATGCTCGCGCCGGGCGGCGAGGGCGTCCACCAGCGGCCGCCAGTGATCCTCGAGGAACAGCATGGTCACGATGATGATGTCGCCCTGCGCGATGGCATCGAGGCAGCGTTGCAGCGCGGCACCATCGCTTCCCCATTCATCGGCGGCATGCACGGCGAGTTGCAGGCCCGGCAGATCGCGCAGCAGGCGCTGCTGTGCGCGCATCGTGGCGCTGGACAGGTGACTGTCCATGGTCACGATGACCACACGGATCGGCGTCGGGTCAGCGGCTGAAATGCGCTTTGGCATCGTACAGCGTCTCCACGGTGATCAGGGCGAGGGATCTTTCGGCGGCAAATTTCTCGGTATTGCGGCGCGCCTTGCCGCGCACGAAGAAGGGAATCTTGCCCAGTTCCTTCTCCGCATCGGGCGCCCAGCTGGCCGTTCCGGCGGGCTGGACCTGCGCCACCGGCGCGGGCTTGGTCGCCGCCGAGCCGAGGTGGGAGGCGGGCGCCGCATCGTGAAACTCGAAGTCGCCGCGGAACATGGTGAGCAGGTGCTCTTCCAGGCCCATCATCAGCGGGTGCACCCAGGTATCGAAGATGACGTTTGCGCCTTCGAAACCCATCTGCGGCGAGTAGCGCGCGGGAAAATCCTGCACGTGCACGGGCGATGAGATGACCGCGCATGGAATGCCCAGGCGCTTGGCGATGTGCCGCTCCATCTGCGTGCCCAGCACCAGTTCCGGTTGCAGTTGCGCCACGCGTTCCTCGACCTGCAGGTAGTCGTCGGTGATCAGCGCTTCGAGCCCGTAGAGCTTCGCCGCGTCGCGGATCTCGCGCGCGAACTCGCGGCTGTAGGTGCCCAAGCCCACCACCGTGAAACCCAGTTCCTGCGCCGCGATGCGCGCCGCCGCGATGGCGTGGGTGGCATCGCCGAACACGAACACGCGCTTGCCGGTGAGATAGGTGGAGTCCACCGAATGCGAATACCAGCTCGAGTGCGAGGGCGCGCCGTGCAGGGCGGCCTGCGGGTCCGTCCCCGCCAGTGTCGCGACTTCATGGATGAATTCACGCGTGGCGCCCAAGCCAATCGGCACCGTGGTGACGATGGGTTGATCGAAGGTGCGCTTCAGCCACTGCGCTGCCTGGAAGCCGGTTTCCGGATACATGAGCACGTTGAAATCCGCCTCGCCCAGGCGCGCGAGGTCGGCGGGCGTGGCGCCCAGCGGCGCCACCACGTTCACGTCCACGCCGATCTGCTCGAGCAGCTGGCGCATGGCGCGCAGGTCGTCGCGATGGCGGAATCCCAGCGCCGTGGGGCCCAGCACATTGCAGCTGGCGCGCGTGCCGGGCTCGCGCGGCGGCCGCTTGAATCCCGGTGCCGGCGCCTGCGAGGCATTCATCGCGCGGACCAGGTGGTAGAAGGTTTCGGCTGCGCCCCAGTTTTCCTTGCGCTGATAGGAGGGCAGTTCCAGGGGCACGACGGGAATTGGCAGCGACAGCGCGCGCGCCAGTCCGCCCGGATCGTCCTGGATCAACTCGGCGGTGCAGGACGCGCCCACCAGCATGGCCTGCGGGCGGAACCGCTCGTACGCCTCGCGCGCCGCGGTCTGGAACAGCCCGGCGGTGTCGCCGCCCAGGTCGCGCGCCTGGAAGGTGGTGTAGGTCACGGGCGGGCGGCGCGGCAGACGCTCGATCATGGTGAACAACAGGTCGGCGTAGGTATCGCCCTGCGGCGCGTGCAGCACGTAGTGCACATCTTTCATCGCGGTCGCGATGCGCATGGCGCCGACATGCGGCGGTCCTTCGTATGTCCAGACCGTGAGCTGCACGTCAGGCCACCAACCGCGTACGCCGCAGCAGCGGGCGGGCGAACAACTCGGCCAGGTCGGCGGCCTGATCGAAACCCTGGATGGGCGTGAACACCAGTTCGATCGACCATTTGCTGGTGAGCCCGGCAGCTTCCAGCGGATTGGCCAGTCCCAAGCCGCAGACCACGATGTCGGGCTTGGCCGCGTGACAGCGGTCGAGCTGGTTCTCCACGTGCTGGCCCTCGACGATGGCCGTGCCGCGCGGCAGCAGCGCCAGCTCCGGCGCGAGGTGCGCGCGATGTAGATACGGCGTGCCCACCTCGATCAGTTCCATCGCCATTTCGGAGGCGAGGAAGCGCGCCAGCGGCACTTCCAGCTGCGAGTCGGGAAAGAAGAAAATGCGCTTGCCCGCCAGTTGCTCGCGGTAACGCGCCAGCGAGCGCTGCGCGCGCTCGTACGCGGGCTGGGTGACGCGGCGAAACAGCGCATCATCGATGCCGAAAACCTGCGCCGCGGCACGCAGCCACGCCAGCGTGCCGTCCGCGCCGAGCGGGAAGGGCGCCGGAATGTGGCGCGCACCGCGTTCCTCCAGCGCGCGCGCCGTGTCGGCGAGGAAGGGTTGCGCCAGCAGGAAGCGCGTGCCCGCGCCGACGCTGGGCAATTCGGTGGAACGGCGCGGCGGCATGAATTGCACGTCGATGGACAATTCGGCGAACAAGCGCCGCATCTGGTCCTCGACCACATCCGCCAACGCCCCGACCACCAGCAGCCGCTGCGGGTCATCCTGGCCCTGGGCCGGAAGCGAGGGAACGAGCGACGCGAGGCAGGCATCCTCGCCCTGGGTGAAGGTGGTTTCGATGCCGCTGCCCGAGTAATTGAGCACGCGCACCCGCGGCGAGAAACGTCCGGACAGGCGCAGCGCTGCGCGCGACAGGTCCAGCTTGATGACTTCCGAGGGGCACGAGCCGACCAGGAACAACAGCTTGATGTCGGGGCGGCGTTCCAGCAGCTGCGTCACCACGCGATCCAGCTCGGTGTTGGCATCGGCGAGGCCCGCGAGATCGCGGTCGTCGATGATGGCGGTGGCGAAGCGCGGCTCGGCGAAGATCATCACGCCGGCAGCGGATTGGATCAGGTGCGCGCAGGTGCGCGAACCCACGACCAGGAAGAAGGCGTCCTGGATCTTGCGATGCAGCCAGATGATGCCGGTGAGGCCGCAGAACACCTCGCGCTGGCCGCGCTCGGCGGAGTAGCGCAGGTCACTGCGCAGGGCGGCGCTCTTGGGCGTCGCGCAGGGTTCGGCGCCCACGCTCAACTGCGCGCTCCCGCCGCGATGGCGCTGCCGGCACGCGCATTGCCGCGCGCCTCTTCCAGGCGTGCCGCACGCAGCTTCAACACGAACTGCGTCGCGTTGAGCACGTACAAGGCGTAGGCCGCGAGCGCGATGTAGAGTTGATAACGCGCGCCGGCCACGCCGAACAGGAGGGCCGCCAGATATAAGGTGTGCAGCGCCAGCACGAACATGCTGACGAAGTCTTCCCAGAAAAACGCGGGCGCAAACAGGTAACGCCCGAACACGGCGCGTTCCCAGATGCACCCCGTGATCATGATGGTGTACAACACCAGGGTCTTGACCACGACGGAAAGAATGGCGGCTTCGAGCCCGGCACCGGTGAACAGGTAGCGCAGCACCAGGGCGAGACTGACCAGGAATACGAGGAACTGGATGGGGGCGAGGATCCCTTGCACCAGGGTCCAGGGCGACTGGTCGCGGCGGCGGCGTTCTTCTTTTGTATACAGTGGCATGGGCACAGGTCTTGGGTTGCAACCGTAAGGGCCGTTGGCACCCTCAAAACGCTATTCAAATCCCTTCAACCGCCACCCTAGACCCCCCTCTGTTCGCTGTCAACAAAACTGTACGTAAAGTCTCCTTGACAACCGCAGGGGGAATTGCGATTGTCCATTTGACGCCGGGATGGTTTCGAGGGGATGCTTCCTTGCAACGACTACAACGACCTCCGGCTGCTGAACGGAGGCTTTCGCGGATTGCGGGGGCAGGCACGATGCCCGCGAATCCCACCGGGGGTACGGATCATGACGATCGGTGACGTAACGGAGAAGCTGGCCAATCGTTCCAACTGGGACTCGCTGTGCTCGGAAGGCGCAAAAGCAGAGGCCGTTCCCGCGCCGGCTACACCGGCTGCCGTCATCGCCCGCCCAACGGGAGTCTCGCCCGAGCGCATGGACCGGCTGGTTCGCACCATCGAGGGTGAAATCGTGCCGCGGCTGGTGATGGCGCGGCGCGTGCCGCGAGCGCCGGAAGTGGTACGGCCGGAAGGAAACCTCGGACCGGACTCCCTGGATGTGAACGAACTCGTGCGCCTGCTGCTGGCTCACGACGTGAGCGTCGCTTCGGCCTACATCGAGACCGTGCGCCAGCGTGGCGCGACGCTCGAACTGGTGTGCCTGGAATTGCTCGCGCCGGCGGCGCGCCTGCTGGGCCTCATGTGGGAACGCGACGAATGCGATTTCATGCAGGTGACGGTCGGCCTGTGCCGGCTGCATCAGCTGCTGCGCGAGCTCAGCCCGGAATTCCGCACCGAGGACGAGGAGGCCGCCGCGCAGAACCGCAATCTGCGGCGCATCCTGCTCGTCCCCTGTCCCGGTGACCAGCACACCTTCGGCATTTCGCTGGTGGCGCAATTCCTGCGCAGGGCGGGGTGGGACGTATGGCACGAGTTCCCGGCAGCGAGCGCCGATATCCTCGAAATCGTCAGCAACCATTGGCTGGCTGTCGTCGGATTGTCGGTGGGAAATGAGGCGCAGCTCGAGGAAGTCTCGGCTATGATTCGCGCCATTCGCGCCATTCGCGGCGTGTCGCGCAATCGCGCGGTCGGAGTGCTCGTAGGCGGCCCGGTCCTGGTCGGCCGGCCGGAGCTTGCGCTTTCGGTGGGTGCGGATGCAACGGCGGCGGACGGTCCCCAGGCCGTGCTGCGCGCCGAATACGTGATCAATTCATTGGCGGCGTCCAATTAGGGCGACGGGGAGTTGCCGGCCTTTTTAGGCCGACGGCAAAAGTCGAGGGTTCGTGAAGCAGTTCAGCGGCGCAAGCAAGTGGTTCAGTCAGCTCGACGCCGAAGCGGCCGCCAAGCTCGTCACGGTTGCCGCCGACGTGGCCTTGGTGATGTCCGATTCGCCCTCGGCGGTGATCCGCGACGTGGCGCTGGGTTCCGATGAGCTGGATGCGGACGTGGCCGCACGTTGGGTGGGCAAGTCCTGGGCCGACATCGTCACGCCCGAAAGCATTCCCAAGGTGCAGCAACTCCTGAAAGAGGCCTCCGTCAAGGGCGTGCCGCGTTGGCGGCAGGTCAATCACCGGCTGTCCGCAGGCGCCGACCTGCCGGTGCTGTACACCGCCGTGCAGGTCAACGATCAGGGCCAGGTGGTGGCCTTCGGCCGCAGCATGCGACCCATGGCCATGTTGCAGCAGCAGCTGGTCACCGCGCAGCAGTCGATGGAGCGCGAATACCTGAAGCTGCGGCAGGCAGAGGCGCGCCACCGCCTGCTGTTCCAGGTCGCCGCCGAATCGGTGCTGATCGTGGACGTCAACACGCGCAAGATCATCGAGGCCAATCCGGCGGCCGGCAGGCTCCTCGGCGAAGGCTCACGCCGCCTCGTGGGCCGGCAGTTTCCGGAAGGGTTCGATGAGGAGAGCAACCAGTCGCTGCAATCCCTGCTCGGCGCCGTGCGCGCCATCGGCCGCGCGGATGACGTCACGGTGCGCTCCATCGACGGCGCGCGCGAGTTCGTGGTGTCCGCCTCGCTGTTCCGCGAGGAGCGTTCTTCGTATTTCCTGATCCGCATCGCCGCCGTCTCCGCGGGCACGGTGGCGACGCCGCTCTCGAAGCAGCATTCCAAGGTGCTGGAAATCGTGGCGAGCGCGCCGGAGGGCTTCGTCGTCACCGATCTCGACGGCCGCATCGCCTTCGCCAATCGCGCCTTCCTCGACCTCGTGCAACTCGCCACCGAGGAACAGGCACGCAACGAGTCCCTCGAGCGCTGGCTCGGCCGGCCCGGCGTGGATTTCAACCTGCTCACCGCGCAGCTGCGCGAACATGGCTCGCTGCGGCTGTTCGCCACGCAATTGCGCGGCGAGTACGGCACCAATACCGACGTTGAAATCTGCGCGGTGTCGGTCATCGACGGCCAGGAGCCGTGCTTCGGGTTCACCATCCGCGACGTCGGGCAGCGCGTCACCTTCGACCGCCAGATCAGCCGCGACAAGCCGCGCTCGGTGGCGCAGCTCACCGAACTCGTCGGCCGCGTGCCGCTGAAGGACCTGGTGCGCGAGTCCACCGACATGATCGAGAAGCTCTGCATCGAGGCGGCGCTCGAGATCACCGGTGATAATCGCGCCTCGGCTGCGGAAATCCTCGGCCTGAGCCGCCAGAGCCTGTATGCCAAGCTGAGGCGCTACGGCCTCGGCGAACTCTCTCCCGCCGAGAGCCACGATTTCGAATAGGTTCTCGACGTCCATGTCCCGGCCGGCCACTTCTGCCTTGCACCCGGAGTACCCCTCCCCGGGAGTGGTGCTGGAACTGCTCAAGCCCATCACCTGGTTCCCGCCCATGTGGGCATTCGGGTGCGGCGTGGTATCCGCGGGCGTGCCCGCGCAAGGGCGCTGGCTCACGATCCTGGCGGGCGTCATCCTGTGCGGCCCGCTGCTGTGCGCCTCGAGCCAGGCGGTCAACGACTGGTTCGACCGGCATGTCGATGCCATCAACGAACCCAACCGTCCCATTCCCTCGGGCCGCATGCCCGGTCGCTGGGGATTGTACGTGGCCATCGCCTGGAGCTTGATGGCACTCGCCTGGGCCGCCGCGCTCGGCACGCCGGTGTTCGTGGCCGCAGGCCTGGGTGTGGTGCTGTCGTGGGCGTACAGCATGCCGCCGGTGCGCTTGAAGCAGAACGGCTGGTGGGGCAACACGGCGTGTGCCATCTGCTACGAAGGATTCGCCTGGGTGACCGGTGCGACGCTGATGGCCGGTGGACAATGGCCCTCGCTGCGCATCTTCGGCATTGCGGCGCTCTACAGCCTGGGCACGCACGGCATCATGACGCTCAACGATTTCAAATCCATCGACGGCGACCGCCGCCTCGGCGTGGGCTCGCTGCCCGTGCGCCTGGGCGCCGAAGCCGCGGGCAAGGTGGCCTGCGCCGCCATGGCGCTGCCGCAGGCCGTGGTGGTGGGATTGTTGTTTCACTGGGACCGGCCCTGGCACGCGCTGGCGGTGTCGGGTGTGCTGGCGGCGCAGCTCGCCTGCATGGTCCGCCTGTTGAAGGATCCCAAGGGATTGGCGCCCTGGTACAACGCCACCGGCGTCAGCCTGTTCGTCTCCGGCATGATGATCAGCGCCTTTGCGCTGCGCGGGTTGGCGGGATGAGCGGCGCGCCCGCCACGCTGCGCTGGCTCACCATCGTGCGCCTGGGGCTGGTGCAGTCCGCGCTCGGCGCGGTGGTGGTGTTGATCACCTCCACATTGAACCGCGTCATGATCGTCGAGTATGCGCTGCCGGCCGTGCTGCCGGCCCTGCTCGTGGCGCTGCAGTATGGCGTGCAGATGGTGCGGCCGCGATTCGGCTTCGGCTCGGATGTGGGCGGGCGGCGCACGCCGTGGATCATCGGTGGCATGTGCGTGCTGGCGGGCGCCGGCGTGTTGTGCGCGGTCGCGACGGTGTGGATGCATGCACAACCGCTACTCGGCTTGCTGCTCGCGGTGATCGCCTATGCGTTGGCCGGCCTCGGGGTGGGCGCCGCCGGCACCTCGCTGTTGGTGCTGCTGGCGAAGCAAGCCGATGAACGCCGGCGGGCCGCGGCCGCCACCATCATGTGGGTGTTGATGATCGCCGGCTTCGCCATCACCTCCGGCGCCGTGGGTCATTTCCTCGATCCCTTCTCGGCGCCGCGGCTGGTGCTGGTCACCGCGGCCGCGTCCGCCGTGGCACTGCTGGTCGCCGTGCTGGCGGTGTGGGGCGTGGAGGAGAAGCTGGCCGCGTCGGCCGCCGAAGCCTCGGCCCGTCCGCTGCATACGCCGTTCCGCGAAGCCTTGCGCCAGGTGTGGGCGGAGCCGCAGGCGCGCGGATTCACGCTGTTCGTGTTCATCTCGATGCTCGCCTACAGCGCGCAGGAGTTGATCCTCGAGCCGTTCGCGGGCCTCGTGTTCGGCTATTCGCTGGGCGATTCGGCGCGCCTGTCGGGCCTGCAGCATGCCTCGGTGTTCTGCGGCATGATCAGCGTGGGCGTGGCCTGTAGCGGCGCGCGTCCCCGGATGGGGAGCCTGCGCGCCTGGACCATCGGTGGATGCATCGCATCGGCGCTGGCGTTGTTCAGCCTGCTGGCCGCCAGCCTCGCAGGACCCGGCTGGCCGCTGCGCGCCAGCGTTGCCGCGCTGGGATTTGCCAACGGCGCATTCGCCGTGTCGGCCATCGGTTCGATGATGGCGTTGGCGCATCAAGGCCGGCCCGGGCTTGCGGGCGTGCGCATGGGGTTGTGGGGCGCAGCGCAGGCCATCGCCTTCGCCTGCGGCGGATTGTTCGGTGGCGTCATCGTCGATGGCGTGCGCTGGCTGTCCGGTTCGCCGGTCGCAGCCTTCGCCATCGTGTTCGGCTTCGAAGCTTGCTTGTTCCTGGCCGCGGCGCATTTCGCGCGCCGCGTCGATTCCTTGCAGCGGCGCTCCTCCGGCGCGCCCGTATCCGCGGTGACCGTATGAATGCATCAGACATGTTCGATGTGGTGGTGGTGGGCGGCGGACCCTCGGGGTCGACGGCCGCGAACGACCTGGCGCGCCGAGGCTTCAAGGTGGCCTTGCTGGATCGCGCCGGGCGCATCAAGCCCTGCGGCGGCGCCATTCCGCCGCGCCTGATCGAGGAGTTCGACATACCGGAGTCGCTGCTGGTGGCGCGGGTGAACTCCGCCCGCATGATTTCCCCGGCGGACTCGCGCGTCGACATGCCCATCGAGGGCGGATTCGTCGGCATGGTCGACCGCGAGAGCTTCGATGAATGGCTGCGCGCGCGCGCCGCGCTCGGTGGCGCCACGCGCGTCACCGGCAACTTCGAGCGCATCGATCGTGATGCCGATGGCAACGTCACGGTGCGTTATCGCATCAAGGGCGCGGAGGGCGAGCCTGCCGGCTTGCGCGCGCGCGCGGTGATCGGCGCGGACGGCGCGCGTTCCGGCGTGGCGCGCCAATGCGTGCCCGGCGCCGAGAAGATCCGTTATGTCGCCGCCTATCATGAAATCGTGCGCGCACCGCGCGGCGCGGCGGGTGACTACGCCGCCAATCGATGCGATGTGTATTACCAGGGAAAGTTGTCGCCGGATTTCTACGCCTGGATCTTCCCCCACGGCGACACCGCGAGCGTCGGCGTGGGCAGTGCGAACAAGGGATTCAGCCTGCGGCATGCGGTCGGGAACTTGCGTGAGATCTCGCAGCTGGCGGGCATGGAGACGATCCGGCGCGAAGGCGCGCCGATCCCGATGAAACCGCTGCCGCGCTGGGACGACGGCCACAACGTGGTGCTGGCCGGCGATGCCGCCGGCGTGGTGGCGCCCGCTTCGGGCGAGGGTATCTATTACGCCATGGCGGGTGGCCGCTATGCCGCCGACGCGGTGGCGGCATTTCTCGCAAGCTCCGACGCACGTTGCCTGAAGCAGGCGCGCCGCGGCTTCATGAAGGCGCATGGCCGAGTGTTCTGGATCCTCGGCGTCATGCAATGGTTCTGGTATTCCACCGACAAGCGGCGCGAGCGCTTCGTCAAGATGTGCGAGGATCCGGACGTGCAGCGCCTGACCTGGCAGGCCTACATGCACAAGAAGCTGGTGCGCGCCGATCCCATGGCGCACATGCGCATCTTCTTCAAGGACGTTGCGCACCTCTTGGGATTCGCGCGCGTTTGAGCAGCCGGCCCGCGATCATCGCGGCAGCGGCGGCTGCCGCGGCCGGCGTGGCCGGCTTGGGTGCGCTCAGCACCGAACTGGGGCCCTGGTATTACGCCCTGCGCAAGCCGGCATGGCAGCCGCCGGACTGGTTGTTCGGCCCTGCGTGGACGCTGATCTTCGCGCTATGTGCGCTGTCCGCCATCTTCTACTGGCATGATCATGCGCATCGCGACGACCGCATGCGAGTGCTCGCGGCCTTCGCCGCCAATGCGTTCTTCAACTTGTCCTGGAGCCTGCTGTTCTTCAGGCTGAAGCGTCCCGATTGGGCGTTGTACGAGGTGGGGCTGTTGTGGCTGTCCATCCTCGTGTTGATGTTGCTGCAGTACCGCGGCTCGCGGCGCGCGGCGTGGATGCTCGCGCCGTACCTGGCGTGGGTCAGCTTTGCCGCCTTCCTGAATTGGACCATCGTGCAGTTGAACGCGCCGCTCGCCGGTGTCTGAGCTTTTCGCCAGCGCCCGCATCGTCGATCTCATCGTCGGCTTCATGCTGCTGGAGCTGATGGTATTGATAATCGTTCGCAAGAAAACCGGTAAAGGCTTGCCGGCCTGGCAATGCCTGATCTCGCTCGCGGCCGGCTTTTCGCTGCTGATGGCGCTGCGTGCAGCGTTGCTGCAGGCGCCGTGGAAGGCGATGGCCGCATGGCTGCTGCTGGCATTGGCTGCGCACCTGGCCGATCTTGCCGTGCGCTGGCGTTCCACATGAACGCTGCCTGAATTTCGAAGCGGTCAGAAATTTAATATTTTCTTATGGAATTCGGCCCGGCAAACACGTGACAATCTGCACTGGTCTTTCACTCAACTAGGGTCAACACGATGCAAACGAAGATCTCACGTCGCACGCTGGTCAAGGGCGCCATCGCCGCGGGCGCCATCATTCCTGCCATGGGCCTGGTCGACACCGCCGCAGCGGCTGCGCTGCCGGCGCTGTCGGATGCAGATCCCCAAGCCAAGGCGCTGGGCTATGTCGCCGACACCACCAAGGTGGACGCCAAGGCCAATCCGACGCACAAGCCGGAACAGAAGTGCAGCAACTGCGCGCAATTCCAGGGCAAGGCCGGCGATGCCAGCGGCGGTTGCAACATTTTCGCAGGCAAGTCCGTTGCCGCAAACGGCTGGTGCAAGGTCTGGGCGAAGAAGCCGGGCACCTGAGACAGCACGCCCGGCTTGCCGCCGGGCGACGGCGAATCCTCAAACCGGCGGCCGCCGTCGCCGCCGGTTCGATTCCGATAAGAGTTCACGGCGCCGGTAATGGAATCCGCGTCGTGAACTTTTTTCTTTTCAGGACGAAGCTCGTGCTGGCGGAGCGGACCGATGCAATGCTCAGCACATGCCTGGACAGGAATTCCTCATACGAGGCGAGGTCCGCGGCGACGATGCGCAGAAGGAAGTCCTGCTGCCCGCTGAGCGAATAGCACTCCATCACTTCGGGGCATTCGCGGATCACCCGGTCGAAGGCCTCGACGCTTCCCGGATGATGATTGTCCAACGACACGAAGGTGAAGGCGGTCACCGTGAGGCCCAGTTTCTGCGCATTGAGTTGCGCCACGTAGCCGTCGATCAACCCTTCCGCTTCCAGCCGTTTGACGCGCCGCCAGCAGGGCGCGGCCGACAGGCCGATCTTTTCCGCCAATTCCTGGTTCGACAGGCGTCCTTCGGATTGCAGCGCCTCGAGGATCCTGCGGTCGAGTTTATCCAAGGCCACTGGTTCTGATTTATTTCGCATATCGATATATTTTAGAAGAATATTGCTCAAAATAGGTGATCGGCAGCAAAAATTGAAATAAATGAGTCGCGTTGCGCGCCATATGATGGCTCTCCTCGAGCCCGGACCAGGTGATGCCCATGAACCCAACGGCGGTGCTGTCGCATGCGACCCCGGATCCCCACCCCGCGCCCGCGGTGGACTGGGTCCAGGTGGCGTACCGGATGCTGTTGTCGCGCGGCCTGGATCAGCTCGAGGAAACCCGGCTGGTACCCGAGCGCAAGGTGCTTTATCAGTTTTCCGCCCGCGGTCACGAATTGGGCCAGACACTGCTCGGCCTGCAGTTGGACCACCCCCATGATGGCCTGGCGCTTTATTACCGTTCCCGGCCGCTGATGCTGGCGTTGGGGGTGCCGCTGGCGGAGGCGGCAGCCGGTCCCTTGGCGCGTCGCGAAGGCTTCAGCGCCGGACGCGATATTGGTGTGGTGTTCAATCGTCCCGGCAATTGCCCGCTATCGGAATTGCCGCATGGCATTCCCACCGTGATGCCATCCTGCGGGGGCGTGGGCGCGCAGTACACCCCGGCGGCCGGCTGGGCGCAGGCCGTCCGCTATCGCTGCCAGGTCCTGGGCGAGCGCGACTATGCAGGCGCCATCGGCGTGGTACATGGCGGGGACGCGTCGACGGCGAGCAACGGATTCTGGGCGGCGCTGAATGTTGCCACCACGCAAAAGCTGCCGCTGTTGTTCTACATCGAGGACAACGGCATCGGCATTTCCGTGCCGTCATCGCTGCAGACGCCCGGCGGTGACATTGCCGCCAACCTGGCCTCCTTCCGGCAATTGCGCATTTTCACCGGCGATGCCTCCGATCCGCCCGCGGCGCATGCGCTGATGACGCAAGCCGTCGCCGCCGCCCGTGATTGGAGCGGTCCGGTGTTGTTGCGCTTGACCATGCCGCGCTTGAATGGTCATTCCGGGCAGGACAATCAGTCGTACAAATCCGTGCAGCAGCTGCAGGAGGAACAGGCACGCGATCCGCTGCAGTCGCTGCGGAGGCAGCTCGTGCCCGCGGCGCTGAGCGATGCGCAGTGGCGCGACATGGAAGCGCGCGCTGCCGTGGAGGTCGAGGCGGCGGTGGCACAGGCCCTCGAAGGCGAGTTGCCCGATCCGGCCACCGTCACGCGCCACGTATTCACCGAGTACGATGCGCACGGCAGGCCCGTGCTGCAGGCGCAGGGCGGGCTGTGGGCGGATGGCCATGTCCTCGAGGAAGGCTCGGAACAGGCACAGCCCGAAGCCGTTCGCATCAACATGATCAGCGCCATCCGCCGCACCCTCGAGCATGAGCTCGAGGTGAACCCCAGGATGCTGGTGTTCGGCGAGGACGTGGGACCCAAGGGCGGCGTGCACGCGGCCACGCTCGGCCTGCAGAAACGCTTCGGCCGCGAGCGTGTGTTTGACACCAGCCTCTCCGAGGAGGGCATCATCGGCCGCGCCGTGGGCATGGCGCTGGCCGGATTGCTGCCCGTGCCGGAAATCCAGTTCCGCAAGTATGCGGACCCCGCCGTCGAACAGTTGAACGATTGCGGCACGATGCGTTGGCGCACCATGAACCGCTTTGCCGCGCCCATGGTGGTGCGCATGCCCGGCGGCTACTTCAAGTGCGGCGATCCCTGGCACAGCCAGTGCAACGAGGTGCAATGGGTGCATGCGATCGGCTGGCGCGTGGCCATGCCCTCGAATGCTCAGGATGCCGTGGGCCTGCTGCGCGCCGCGCTACGCGGCAACGAGCCGGTGATCTTCTTCGAGCACCGCGCAATGCTGGATGGCGCCTGGGCGCGGCGCGCGTACCCCGGCGATGATTTCGTCGTGCCGTTCGGGCGTGCGCTGCGGCTGCGCGAGGGCGATGCGCTCACGGTGGTGAGCTGGGGCGCGATGGTCGAGCGCTGCGAAGCAGCGGCCGTGGCGGCGGGCCTCGCCGTGGACCTGATCGACCTGCGCACCTTGGTACCGTGGGATGTCGAGGCGGTGCTGGCATCGGTCAGGAAAACCCGACGCTGCCTGATCGTGCACGAGGACACCATGACGGCCGGGTTCGGCGCGGAGATCGCCGCGCGCCTGGCGCGCGACGCCTTCTTCGACCTGGATGCGCCGGTGGAGCGCATGGCCATGCCCGACATCCCCAGTCCGCACAGTCCGCTGCTGCTGGACGCGGCGCTCCCCTCGACCGAACGCATTGCGGCACGCATGCGTGATCTGGTGGAATTCTAGCCATGGGCCTGATCGACATCGCACTGCTGCCCGAAGCCTACGAGGGCGATGACGCGCGCGTCATGCGCTGGCTGTGCGCGCCCGGCGAGCAGGTCGCGCATCATCAGCCGCTGGTGGAAGTGGAGACCGACAAGGTCACGGTGGAAATCGCGGCGCCGGCGGCAGGGCGGCTCGAGCAGGTGCTCAAACGCGACAACGATACGATCAAGACCGGCGATGTGCTCGGCCGCATCCAGACCTCCCTGGAGGTCCGCGCCGGCGTCGTGGCCGCGCCGGACCCGGTGAGCGCGGCAGGCGGCGCGGATGCCGGGACAATGCCGGCGCGCGCCGCCCCGGCGGTCGCGGCAGCCGCGGGCGCAGCTGAATCCGCGCCCGGCGGCGGGACTCGCGAACAGCGGCTGAGCCCCGCCGTGCGCGCGTTGCTGGCTGAGCGTGGTGCGGACGCGAACGCCATGCCAGCCGGGACCGGCAGGGACGGCAGGCTGACGGCGCGCGATGTGGAGGCAGCGATCAATGCGGCGGCGCGCAGCCAGCGCGTGCCGCACACGGCCATGCGGCGCCGGATCGCCACCAACATGCTTGCCAGCGTGTCCACCTCACCGCATGTGACGGCGGTGTTCGAGGTCAACCTGGACGCCGTCGTGGCGCATCGCGAGCGGCACCGCGCCGCCTTCCAGGCGCGCGGCGTGCCGTTGAGCTTCACCGCCTATTTCATCGCCGCCTGCGTGCCGGCGCTGCGCGCCGTTCCCGAGGTCAATGGCCGTTTCCATGCGGATGCGATGGAGATCTTCCAGGATCTGGACCTGGGCATCGGCACGGCGCTGGGCTCGGCGGGCCTCGTGGTGCCGGTGCTGCGTGGCGTGCAGCACCTGGACCTGTTCGGCATCGCGCAGCAGTTGGCGCCATTGCTCGAGAAGGCGCGCAGCGGCAAGCTCACCGCGGCCGACACGCGCGGCGGCACGCTCACGCTGACCAACCACGGCGTCAGCGGCAGCCTGATCGCCACGCCCATCATTCAACAGCCTCAAGTGGCCATCCTGGGAGTGGGCAAGATCGAACGGCGCCCCGCCGTGTTGAACATCGATGGCCGCGAGCAACTGGGCATTGCCACCCAGTGTTTCGCCAGCCTCACCATCGATCATCGTGCCCTGGATGGATTCCAGGCCAATGGCTTCCTGAGCGCCTGGGTCAAGGCGTTGGAGTGCTGGCCGCCGGAGCCGTGACCGGCGCGAAGCGCAGCCGCACGGCGGGTGAGGGCGGCGGCAGCGGGCCAACGCTCGTGGTGAGCATGCCCTGCACGTACTGATCGGCGGCCTCCGCAATCCGCAGGTACAGGCGGCGGCACAACTCGTACGCTGCGCTGCCGGCCCAGTCCTGCGGCAGGAGGCTCCGTGGCAGCAGCGGATCGAGCAAATGCACCTTGCGATACTCGTGGATCAGCAGCGTACGGATGTGGAAGCAATGCTGCGGATCCGGATGGGGCTCGCGGTTCAGCGCCTGCAACGCGGGAGCGAAATTGGCGATGAAGCGCGTATAGCGCCTCTCCAGCTCATCCAGGTCCCAACCCAGTTCGATCATGCGCCGGTCGCCCTCGCTCGAATCGCTGCGCGACTGCAGGATCAGCGGCTGGATGCGGGTGCCGGTGCTGCCGAGCAGGCGGCCCGCGGTGGCGGCGTCGATTTCCGGATGCAGGTGCACGTCCGCCGACAATTGCCCGAACCCCGACCAGCGCAGGGCATCGCGGATGCGTTCGCGTTCGCCGCGGTTCGCGCCGGCGGGGAGGATGAGCATGGTCCAATAGCCGCGCCATTCGCCGCCCGGGGCGGCATAGATGCGCCGGGTGGCCTCGGCGAAGCGGATCTCGCCGGCGGCACTCAGCCGGTAATAGCTCAGCCGGCCGATGCGTTGCGCACTCACCCAATCATCCTGGGCCAGCCGCCCGATGGAGGTCCGCACCAGGCGCTCCGTGAGGCCGAAGGGCGAGAGCAGCCCGATGAGGCCGGAAAGGGAGACCTCGCAGTGCCGCGCGGCCAGGGAGTCGCCGAAAACCGTGGTGATCAACGACCCACCGCGCAGTGGACGGCGCTGGCGGAAGCTGCGCATCAGGCCGCGGACGGTTTCCGAGAAGTCGCGGGAGCGGGGCTGGTTCATGCGATGGAGGGACTCAATGACGTGACACAGGATTCGTTGCTACGATACCATTTTTGTGTCAGAGTGATTCTCATGTACACCCAAGGTCTCGACAGTCACGGCCAGAAGCCCATCGACGCCGCCCTGGACGACGCCGCGCTGCTCGCGCGTTTCCAGGCCCGTGTCGATCAGGACGAGCGTATCGAAGCGAAGGACTGGATGCCAGATGCCTACCGCCAGACGCTCATCCGGCAGATCTCGCAGCACGCCCATTCGGAAATCGTCGGCATGCTGCCGGAGGGCAACTGGATCACCCGCGCGCCTTCACTGCGGCGCAAGGCCGTGCTGATCGCCAAGGTGCAGGACGAAGGTGGCCATGGCGCCTACCTGTACAGCGCCGCCGAAACGCTCGGCGTGTCGCGTGAACAGCTCCTGGACCAGCTGCTGAGCGGCGCCGCCAAGTATTCCAGCATCTTCAATTATCCCACCCCCACCTGGGCGGACGTAGGCGCCATCGGCTGGCTCGTAGATGGCGCCGCCATCATGAACCAGATTCCCCTGTGCCGTTGTTCCTATGGCCCGTACGCACGTGCCATGGTACGCGTCTGCAAGGAAGAGAGCTTCCATCAGCGCCAGGGCTTCGAAATCATGCTCACCCTGGCGCGTGGCACGCCGGCGCAAAAGGCCATGGCGCAGGCGGCGCTGAACCGCTGGTGGTGGCCCTCGCTGATGATGTTCGGCCCCAACGACGGGGATTCCAAGCACTCCGCGCAGTCCATGCGCTGGAAGATCAAGCGCTTCAGCAACGACGACCTGCGACAGCGCTTCGTCGATGCCACGGTGCCGCAGGCGGAGTTCCTCGGGCTCACCGTGCCGGACCCGAAGCTGCGCTGGGACGAGGCCACCGGCCACTACGTCACTGGTCCCATCGACTGGAGCGAATTCTTCGAGGTGCTCAAGGGCAATGGCCCGTGCAACCGCGAGCGCCTGGCGGCGCGGCGCGCCGCACACGAGGAGGGCGCCTGGGTGCGCGAGGCCGCGATTGCCTATGCGCGCAAGCATGCGGGCGAGCGCAGCGGCGCGCAGGCGGCCTGACATGAGCACCGCCGACAAGAGCCATTGGCCATTGTATGAAGTGTTCATCCGCGCCAAGGGCGGCCTGGACCACAAGCACGTGGGCAGCGTGCATGCCACGGATGCCGACATGGCCATCGAGCATGCGCGCGATGTGTACACCCGCCGCCAGGAAGGGGTGAGCATCTGGGTGGTGCGCGCGGCGGACATCACGGCGGCGGATCCGGACGAAGCCGGCGCCCTGTTCGAGCCCGCGCGCGACAAGGTGTACCGTCATCCGACCTTCTACGACATTCCCGACGAGGTCAAGAACCTGTGAGCGTCGCGCCGGTTTCCCGCGCGGCCGCCCCGGCGCTGGCCGCGCCGCTGCACCTTGCCTATGTGCTGCGCCTGGCGGACACCAGCCTCATCCTTGCGCAGCGCCTGGGCGAGTGGATCGGCCATGCGCCGGCGCTGGAGGAAGATCTGGGCCTGGGCAACCTTGCGCTGGATTTCCTCGGCCAGGCGCGGCTGTTGCTCACGCATGCCGGCAGCATCGAGGGCGCCGGACGTTCCGAGGATGACCTGGCGTTCTTCCGCTCCGAGGGCGAATACCGCAACCTGACGCTGGTGGAGCAGCCCAATGGGGATTTCGCGCAGAGCATCGTGCGGCAATTCTTCATCGATGCCTGGCAGGTGCCGTTGTTCGAGGGACTGCAGTCATCCGCCGACGCACAACTCGCCGCCATTGCCGCCAAGTCGCTGAAGGAGGCGCTGTATCACCGGCGCTTCAGCTCGCATTGGCTGGTGCGCATGGGCGATGGAACCGAGGAAAGCCATCGCCGCGCGCAGGCCGCGCTGGATGCGCTGATGCGCTTCACGCCGGAGATGTTCGCGGCCGATGAGATCGACTCCGCCAACCTCGCGGCCGGCGTCGGTGCGGATTTGAGCGCGGTGCAGTCCGCCTGGCAGGCCGAGGTGGCCGCCATCGTGAAGCAGGCCACGTTGATCTTGCCGCAGGCCTCGCCCGGCGCCCCGGCCGGCAAGCGCGGTGAGCACAGCGAGCCGTTCGGCTACCTGCTCGCCGAGATGCAGCACTTGCCGCGCAGTTTCCCGGGAGCGTCCTGGTGATCGCGGCTCCCGCTGCCGCACCGGTCCGCGCCGCGGTTCCCGTTGCGCCCGTGGAGCAAGCCTGGCAGGTGTTGCGCGGCGTTCCCGATCCCGAGATCCCCGTCCTCTCGGTGGTGGACCTCGGCATCATCCGGTATGTGCGCGAGACGGCAGGGGACGTGGAGATCGGCGTGTCGCCGACGTACTCCGGCTGCCCGGCCACCGAAGTGATCCGCCGGCAGATCCTCGAGGCGCTGCAGCGCGCGGGCATCCGTGGCAAGGTCACCGATGTGCTCTCGCCGCCGTGGAGCAGCGATTGGATCAGCGCCGAGGGCGCGCGCGCCTTGCACCGCTTCGGGATCGCGCCGCCACGGCCGTTGAAGTCTGCCGCCAACGACTTGCCGCCCGCCTGTCCGCGCTGCGAGTCCACCCGCACCGAGAAGGTGAGCGAATTCGGGTCCACCCCGTGCAAGGCCTCGCATCGTTGCCTCGCCTGCCTGGAGCCCTTCGAACGGTTCAAGTGCATCTGATGAGCCAATTCCATTCCGTCGAGTTGTCAGGCCGCCGCGAGGAAACCGCGCGCGCCATGTTGCTGACCTTCAAGGTCCCGCCGGCGCTGGCGAAGAGCTTCGCCGGTGAGCCGGGCCAGCACGTGGTGCTGCGCGCCACGCTGGAGGGGCAGGAATTGCGGCGCACCTACTCGATCTGCGCGCGCAGCGACGAGGGCTTCAGCATCTGCGTGCGCAACGAAGGCGGGCGCCTGTCGTCCTGGTTGAGCAGTGGGCTGCAGCCCGGCGCGTGCATCGACGCGATGCCGCCGACCGGACGGTTCCTGCTGCCCGCGGCCGCCGCGCAGGCGCCGGGGAACATCCTGGCCGTGGCCGCCGGCATCGGCATCACCCCCGTCATCGCCATCCTCGAGGCCGCGCTGGCCAGCCGGCCGGGTGGGCAGGTCACGCTGCTGTACGGCAATCGCAACACCGACAATGTGTTGTTCGCCGAGGAATTGCAGGCGCTGAAGGATCGGTACCTGCAGCGGCTGTCGCTGCATTTCTTCATGAGCCGCGAACCCCAGGACCTGGACATCTACGACGGCCGGATCGACTCGCGCCGGCTGCGCGAGATGGCCGGCCGCTGCTTCGATCCTGCTGCGCTGGACGCCGTGTACCTGTGCGCACCGGATGGATTGATGGACGAATGCACGACGCTGTTGCGTGAGCTCGGCGTCGACGCCGCGCGTATCCATGCCGAGCATTTCGTCACGGCGGCCGCGGCCGCCAGGCCCGCCGCGACTGCCGCGGCTGCCGCCACGTCCTCCCGCGCCGCTCCCGACAGTGGCGTGACCCGCGTCACCGTGCGTATGGATGGACGCGTGAAGAGTTTCGACATGCCGCGGGCTGGGCAGGTGGCGGTGCTGGATGCCGCGGAAGGCGCCGGCCTCGACCTGCCGTTCTCGTGCAAGGGTGGCGTGTGCTCGACCTGCCGCACGCACGTGGCCAAGGGCTCGGTCAACATGCTGCAGAACTATGCGCTGGAGGAATCGGAAGTGGAGGCGGGCTTCGTACTTGCCTGCCAGGCGATTCCCACCAGCGCCGAACTGGAACTGGATTACGACACCGGCTGATCGGGGAGGTCGGCATCACGATGAACACCATCACCTTCGAGATCAGCGAGGGCATCGCCCAGCTGACGTTGAACCGGCCCGACAAGCTCAATTCCTTCAACACCGAGATGCATGCGGAAGTGCGCGCGGCGCTGGCGCAATTGGCGCAGCCGGGGGCGGCGCGCGTGTTGCTGCTCACCGGCGCGGGCCGCGGCTTCTGCGCCGGGCAGGACCTGGCCGACCGCGCGGTGGCGCCCGGCGGCGCGCCCGTCGACCTGGGCGAATCCATCGAAAAGAACTACCGTCCGCTGATCCTGGCCCTGCGCGCGCTGCCCATGCCGGTGATCGCCGCCGTCAACGGCGTGGCGGCCGGCGCCGGCGCCAACATTGCGCTGGCCTGTGATCTGGTGATTGCCGCGGCCAGCGCCAACTTCGTGCAGGCCTTCAGCAAGCTGGGGTTGGTGCCCGATTGCGGCGGCACCTGGCTGTTGCCGCGCCTGGTCGGCAACGCGCGCGCGCTCGGGCTGACGCTGCTCGGGGACAAGCTGCCGGCCGCGCAGGCGGAAAGCTGGGGACTGATCTGGCGCTGCGTGCCCGACGAACAATTGATGTCCACCGCTACGGCGCTGGCCCGTCAATTGGCCAGCGGTCCGACACGTGGGTTTGCACGCACCAAGCAGGCCATCTACCAATCCTGGGGCGCCACGCTCGAGCAGCAATTGGATGTGGAGCGCGACTTCCAGCGCGAACTCGGCGCAAGCGAGGACTATCGCGAAGGCGTTGCCTCGTTCATCGGCAAGCGCGCGCCGCGCTTCACCGGCCGTTAGCGCATGAACGACGCCTACACGAATGCGGACGCGCTGGCGCAAGCCGTCGGCAAGGCCATGTACTCGCGCGACACGGCGGTGATCGCGCTGGGGATGACGGTGACGGACATCGGGCCCGGCCGTGCGCAGGTGCGCATGCCGGTTCGCGCCGACATGCTCAACGGCCACGCCATCTGCCACGGCGGCATGGTGTTCACGCTGGCCGATACCGCCTTCGCCTACGCCTGCAATGCGCAGGGCAAGGTCACGGTGGCCGCGCAGGCGGGCATCGAGTTCCTGCTGGCCTCGCGCGAGGGTGATGTGCTCACGGCCACGGCGCAGGAGCTCACGCGCAGCAAGCGCACCGGCGTCTACGATGTCAGCGTGCACAACCAGCGCGGCGAGCTGGTCGCGCTGTTTCGCGGCCGCTCGCATGAAACCAATGACAATGTGCTGGAGTCGCCATCCCCATGACCAACGCCCAAGCAGCGATAGAGCCCATCGAAAAGGCGAGCCAGGACGAGTTGCGCTCGTTGCAGCTGTCGCGCCTGAAATGGTCGGTGGCGCATGCCTTCGACAACGTCGCCAGCTACCGCGCCAAGTGCCAGGCAGCCGGTGTGAATCCGTCGGACCTGCGTGATTTCTCCGACCTCGCGCGTTTTCCCTTCACCACCAAGCAGGACCTGCGCGATGCCTATCCGTTCGGCTCGTTCGCGGTGCCGCGCGAGCAGGTGATCCGCATCCATGCCTCCAGCGGCACGACCGGCAAGCCGACGGTGGTCGGCTACACGGCGCGCGACATCGACACCTGGGCCAACCTCGTGGCGCGCTCGATCCGCGCCGCTGGGGGCCGGCCGGGCGACATGGTGCACGTGGCCTATGGCTATGGCCTGTTCACCGGCGGGCTCGGCGCGCACTACGGCGCCGAGCGCCTGGGCTGCACGGTCATTCCCATGTCGGGCGGACAGACCGAGAAGCAGGTGGCGCTGATCCAGGACTTCAAGCCCACCATCATCATGGTGACGCCGTCCTACATGCTGAACATCGCCGAGGAATTCACGCGCCAGGGCTACGATCCCGCCGCCTGCTCGCTCAAGATCGGCATCTTCGGCGCGGAGCCCTGGACGGAAGGGATGCGCGCCGAAATCGAGAAGCGCGTCGGCCTGGATGCCACCGACATCTACGGCTTGTCCGAGGTGATGGGGCCCGGCGTCGCGCAGGAATGCATCGAGACCAAGGACGGCCCGGTCATCTGGGAGGATCATTTCTATCCGGAGATCATCGACCCGAACACCGGCGTGCCGGTCCCCGATGGCCAGCCCGGTGAATTGGTGTTCACCACGCTCACCAAGGAGGCGCTGCCCATGATCCGCTACCGCACGCGCGATCTCACCAGCCTCCTGCCGCCCACGGCACGCAGCATGCGGCGCATGGCCAAGATCACCGGGCGCAGCGATGACATGCTCATCATCCGCGGCGTCAACGTGTTCCCCTCGCAGATCGAGGAGCTGATCCTGCGCGAACCGCTCCTGGCGCCGCATTACCTCTTGGAGGTGACGCGCACCGGCTACCTCGACGCGGTGTGCGTGAAGGTGGAGGTCAAGCCCGACGCGGGCCTTGGCGACACCGAGCGCCGCAACCTCGCCCGCACCCTGGTGCACCACGTGAAATCCTATGTCGGCATCAGCGTCGAGGTGGTGCTGATGAATCCGAATGACATCGAGCGCTCGGTGGGCAAGGCCCGCCGTGTGCTCGATCTGCGCAACAAGGCCTGAACATGACCCATGCATTCATCTGCGATGCCGTCCGTACGCCCTTCGGCCGCTATGGTGGTGCGCTCGCCACCGTGCGGGCCGATGACCTGGCGGCACTTCCCATCCGCGCGCTGCTCGAGCGCAACGCCGGCGTACCCGCGGCGCGCATCGAGGAAGTTTATTTCGGCTGCGCCAACCAGGCGGGCGAGGACAACCGCAACCTGGCGCGCATGGCGGTGCTGCTGGCGGGGCTGCCCGAATCGGTGCCGGCCGCCACGGTCAACCGGCTGTGCGGCTCGGGGATGGATGCGGTTGCGTTGCTGGCGCGCTCCATGAAGGCCGGGGAAGTATCGCTGGGCATCGCCGGCGGCTCGGAGTCGATGACGCGGGCGCCGTTCGTGATGGGCAAGGCCGATGCCGCGTTCGCACGCGGTGCCAAGCTCGAGGACACGACCCTCGGCTGGCGTTTCATCAATCCGGCGTTCAAGCAGAAGTTCGGCGTCGACAGCATGGCGGAAACGGCCGAGAACGTGGTGGCGCAGTTCAACATCTCGCGTGCCGACCAGGATGCCTTCGCGCTGCGCAGCCAGGAGCGCTGCACGCGCGCGCAGGCCGCCGGCCTGTTCAAGCCGGAACTTCTCAGCGTGGCGGTGCCGCAGGGGCGGGGGGAACCGCGCATGGTGGATACCGATGAGCATCCGCGCGCGGATGTGACGCTCGCGGGTCTCGCCAAGCTCAAGGGCGTGGTCAGGCCCGAGGGCAGCGTCACGGCGGGCAATGCCTCGGGCATCAATGACGGCAGCGCGGCCCTGCTGCTCGCCACGGAAGCGGCGGCGCGCGAGTTTTCGCTGACGCCCAAGGCACGCGTGGTCGCGGCCGCCACGGCCGGCGTGGCGCCGCGCATCATGGGCATGGGGCCCGTTCCGGCCAGCCGCCGCGTGCTGGAGTTGGCGGGCTTGAAGCTTGCGCAGATGGATGTCGTCGAATTGAACGAGGCCTTCGCGGGGCAGGCGCTCGCGGTGCTGCGCGAACTGGGGCTCCCCGACGATGCGGCGCATGTGAATCCCAATGGCGGCGCCATTGCCCTGGGCCATCCGCTCGGCGCCAGCGGCGCACGGCTCGTCGGCACCGCCATGTACCAATTGCAGCGCAGCGGCGGCCGCTATGCATTGTGCACCATGTGCATCGGCGTCGGCCAGGGCATTGCCATGATCATCGAGAGGGTGTGATGCAACTGCACAGCTACGTCTATGCGCAATGGCTGGCGGGGCGCGGCAAGGCCGCCGCGCTGCGCGATGCCACTACCGGTGCGGTGGTCGCCGAGAGCTCCTCCGAAGGGGTGGATTTCGCCAAGGTGTTGGACTACGCCCGCGGTACGGGCGGACCTGCGTTGCGCGAGATGACCTTCCATCAGCGCGCCGCGTTGCTCAAGGCGCTGGCCAAGATGTTGAGCGGGCACAAGGACGAGTTCTACGCGCTGTCCACGCTGACCGGCGCCACCAAGGCCGATTCCTGGGTGGACATCGACGGCGGCATCTCCACGTTGTTCGTCTACGCGAGCAAGGGCGCGCGCGAATTGCCCAATCAGCGCGTGTTCATCGATGGCTTCCCTGAGGCCATTTCCAAGGGTGGCACCTTCACCGGGCAACACATCTGCGTGCCGCTCGAAGGCGCGGCCGTGCACATCAATGCCTTCAATTTTCCCGTGTGGGGCATGCTCGAGAAGATGGCGCCGGCGCTGCTCGCCGGCGTGCCGGTGGTGGTCAAGCCCGCCACGGCCACGTCCTACCTCACCCAGGCTGTGTTCAAGCGCATGGTCGAGTCGAACATCCTGCCCGCGGGGGCGATTCAGCTGATCTGCGGGAGCCTGGGCAACCTGTTCGATCACCTGACCTGCCAGGACGTGGTGTCCTTCACCGGCTCGGCCGGCACCGCCAACTCCTTGCGGCGGCATCCGGTGATCACGGCGCAATCGGTGCGCTTCATCGCCGAGACCGATTCCATCAATTCATCGCTCCTTGGCGCGGATGCCGCGGCGGGAACGCCGGAGTTCGATCTGTTCGTGCGCGAAGTCGCGCGCGAGATGACCTCCAAGGCGGGCCAGAAATGCACGGCCATCCGCAAGGCCATCGTGCCCGCGGCGCGGGTGCAGGAAGTCGTCGATGCCTTGCGCGCCAAGCTCGCCCAGGTGGTGGTGGGGAACCCCGCCCTCGAGCACGTGCGCATGGGGCCGCTGGCGAGCCTCGCGCAGCGCAACGAGATCCTCGAGCGGGTGCGCCTGCTGCAGACCGAAGCCGAGCTGGTGGCAGGCAATCCGCAGCAATTCAACGTCGACGGTGCCAGCGCGGATCTCGGCGCCTTCGTTCCACCCATGCTGCTGCTGTGCCGCCAGCCGGGCGCGGCGCACGCCGTTCATGTCACCGAGGCTTTCGGCCCGGTGTGCACCGTGCTGCCTTATGCCTCGGATCAGGAGGCGATCGCGCTGGCGCGACGCGGGGAGGGGAGCCTGGCCGGCTCGATTTTCACCGCCGATGACGAAATCGCCGCGCGACTGGCGCTCGGCCTTGCTCCCCTGCATGGCCGCCTGGTCATCATCAATCGGGACTGCGCCAAGGAATCCACCGGCCATGGGTCACCGCTCCCGCACCTGGTGCACGGCGGACCGGGCCGCGCCGGTGGCGGCGAGGAAATGGGCGGCATCCGCGGCGTCATGCATTACCTGCAGCGCACGGCGCTGCAGGGCTCGCCGCAGACCCTGGCGCGCATCACCGGCCGCTGGATCAAGGGCGCCGCGGAGCGCGCCCCCGGCGTGCATCCTTTCCGCAAGCCCTTCCACACGCTGTCCATCGGCGACACCTTCAAGTCCGGATCGCGCACGGTGGGCATCGAGGACATCGAGCGCTTCGCCGCGCTGACAGGCGACACCTTCTACGCGCACATGAGCGAGGAACTCGCGGCGCGCAATCCCTTCTTCGGCGGTCGCGTGGCGCATGGATATTTCCTGATCTCGGCCGCGGCCGGTCTGTTCGTGGACCCGGATTTCGGCCCGGTGCTGGCCAACTACGGCATCGACAACCTGCGTTTCGTGAAGCCGGTGAAGGCGGGCGACAGCATCCAGGTGCGGCTGACGTGCAAGCACAAGACGCTGCGGGCGGACAAGGGATACGGCGAGGTGGCCTGGGATACGGAGATCACCAATCAACTCGGCGAGACCGTGGCCACCTACGATGTGCTGACCATGGTGAGCGAAGAGGCGATGCCGGGTAGCGCGTAGCGGCTATCCATGGCGTACCTGCCCGGTATGTACCGGGTACCGTACCGGGTACCGTACCGGGTACCGTACCGGGCTTGATTCCGGGTTAACATCCGGGAATGACAACCCCGAAAATCGTGGCGGCCGTCGTGGCCGCAATCTGGTCCCTGGCCACGGCGGCCGCGCCCGCCGCTGCGCGCGCAGCAGCGCGCACCACTACCCCCGTCGTGGCAGGCTTCACCTTCGTGCGCTCGCTTGGCGGCATCGACGAGTACCGGCTCGACGGCAACGGGCTCACCGTGCTGCTGGCGCGCGATGCGTCCGCACCGGTGGTGACCTTCAACGTCACCTACCTCGTGGGTTCGCGCAACGAAGTCACCGGCACCACCGGCGCCACGCACCTGCTCGAGCACCTGATGTTCAAGGGCACCGAGCACCACAACGATGCGGCCGGCAACAGCCTGAAGCAATACCTGGAAGGGGTGGGCGGCAACTACAACGCCACCACTTCGCTGGATCGAACGCATTATTACGCCACCGTCGGCCGCGATGCGCTGGAAGGCTACGTGCGCGTCGAGGCCGATCGCATGCGCAACCTGTGGTTGCGGGAGTCCGACCGGCAATCCGAGATGACCGTGGTGCGCAACGAGTTCGAGCGCGGCAAGAACGACCCCGACAACGTGCTGGTGGAGGAAGTGACCGCCGCCGCTTATCAGGCATTGCCGTATCACCACTCCACCATCGGCTGGCGCAGCGACATCGAACACGTGCCGATCGAGAAACTGCGCGAGTTCTACGACACCTTCTACTGGCCGAACAATGCCACGGTCACCGCGGCGGGGGACTTCGACGCGGTCAAGCTCCTGGGCTGGATCAAGCAGTACTACGGCGGCTTCACCGCCTCGCCGAAGCCCATTCCGCCCATGTACACCGAGGAGCCCGAACAGACCGGCGCGCGTCGCGTCACGGTGAAACGTCCGGGGGAACTGGGCACGGTGTTGATCGCGCACAAGGTGCCGGTCGGGCGCGACGCGGACCAGGCGCCGCTGGCCGTGCTCGATGCCATCCTGAGCGATGGCAAGAGCGGGCGCCTGTACCGCCAATTGGTGGACAAGGGCCTGGCATTGAACGCAGGCGCGGGCGTGAATGTGTCGCACGACCTTTCGCTCCACATGATGTATGCGAGCCTCGCGCCCGAGGCCAAGCATGAGGATGTGGAGAAGGCTTTGTGGAGCGCCGTCAAGGAGATCCAGGACAAGGGCGTGAGCGCGGCGGAGCTCGAGCGCGTCAAGAACCAGACCTTGGCGCAGGTGGCCTATAAGCGCGACGGAACGGCGGGTGTCGTGAGCGAGATCAACGAATACATCTCGATCGGCGATTGGACGCTTTACGTGCGCTTCCCCGAGCTCGTGCAGAAGGTCGGCGCCGCCGACGTGCAGCGCGTCGCGAAGCAATATTTCACCGAGGACACGGGCACCACGGGATGGTTCGTCCCGACTGCCGCCGGAGAACGCCGATGAGGACCTTGCTGCTGATCCTGATGAGCTGCTGCGCGGTGATGACGGCTCAAGCCGGCATGGCCGACAAGGTGGTGCGCAGCCGCGTGGGTGGTGTCGACCTCATCCTGTATCCCACGCCCATCAAGGACGTCGTGACCATCGTGGGCTCGCTGCCCGCGGGAGACGCCTTCGCTCCCGAGGGACAGGCGGCCGTGCCGACGCTGACCGGCATGATGCTCGATCGCGGTGTGCGCGGCGGGGTGCGCGGCGCCACGGCATTGGACAAATACGAGATTGCGAAGCGCCTGGAGAGTGTCGGCGCGGCGATCAGCTTCGACGTCGGCACGCAGACGCTCGACATCCGTGCGAAGTGCCTCGCCAAGGACCTGCCGCTGGTGATCGAGTTGCTGGCCGCGCAGCTGCGCCAGCCGTCCTTCGAAGCGGCGGAATTCGAGCGTGTACGCCAGCAATTCATCGGCGCCGTGCGCAGTTCCATCGACAACAGCGGCTATCGCGCGCGCGATGCTTTCAACCGCGCACTGTTCCCGGCCTCGCATCCCAATCACCCGCAGTCCATCGAGATGCTGCTGGCGTCCGCACGCACCGCCAGTCTTGATCAGGTGCGTGCGTTCCACGACAGGCTCTACGGTCCCCGCGGCTTCACCTTGGTGCTGGTGGGCGCCATCGACGTGCCCAAGGTGCGCAAGGCGGTGGCGGCGGGCTTTGCCGGCTGGAACGGCGGGGCGGAACCCCTGTCCGCCAGTGCGGTGGCGGCCGGCGAGGCCAGGACCGAGGTGGTGACCCTGGAGGGCAAGCCGAGTGTCTCCATCCTGCTCGGCCAGCCAACCGGCCTGCGTTACCGCGATCCGGATGCGCTGGCGCTGCGCGTGGGAACCGCCATTCTCGGCCAGGGCTTCACCGGCCGTCTCATGTCCAGCGTGCGCGATCGCGAGGGCCTGACCTACGGCATCGGCGCGGGCGTCAGCGATGACACCTACAGCGACGGCGCCTTCGGCATCTCGGCCACCTTCGCACCGCAGCTGCTCGACAAGGGCATTGCCTCGACGCGACGCGAGCTGCAACGCTGGTGGCAGGAGGGCGTCACGGCGGAGGAACTGGCGCAGCGCAAGCAGAGCCTCGTGGGTTCCTACCAGGTGGGCCTGTCGAGCACGGGCGGCATCGCCGCCGCACTCCTGTCGACTACGCAGCGCGGGCTGGAATTGTCCTGGCTCGATCGCTATCCGCAACTCATCCGCGATCTGACGCTGGCGCAGGTGAATGGCGCCATCCGCCGCCACCTCGATCCGCAGCGCATGACGCTGGTGGAGGCGGGTTCGCTCGGCAAGGCGCCGCCGCCTGCGGCTCCGGAGGCGACACCGGAGGCGGGGCGGTGAATTGGAAGCGCTGGCGCTGGCATGCCGTCGCGCTCGCGGCCGGCATCGCGTTGGCGGCGACGGGCTTGTCCGCAAGGCCCGAGCCCGAGCGGCTGTTCATCTACAATTGGGCCGATTTCATCGGTACGCGCACCATCGCCGCCTTCGAGCGCGAGACCGGCATCAAGGTGGTGTACGACACCTATGATTCCGAGGACACCATGGAGGCCCGGCTGCTGGCGGGCGGTTCGGGTTATGACGTGGTGTCGGCATCCACCAATTACTTCAGCCGCGAGATCAAGGCGGGGGTCTACGAACCGCTGGACCGGTCGCGGCTGCCCGGCTGGGAGCGCCTGAATCCCCGCGTGATGCGCATCCTCGAGCAGTATGATCCCGGCAATCGTCACGCGATTCCCTACCTGCATTCGATCAACGGCTTCGCCTACAACGTCGACATGATCAAGAAGCGCCTGCCGGACGCGCCCGTCGACAGCCTGGATATGATCTTCAAGCCCGAGATCATCGCGAAATTCGCCGATTGCGGCGTGAGCTTCCTGGATTCCGCCGAGGACAACCTGCAGTTGGCGCTGAACTACCTGCGTCTGGACCCCAACACCACGCGGCGCGAGGATTTCCTGGCGGCGCAGAAGCTGTTGCTGTCGGTGCGGCCCTACGTGCGCTCTTTCGATTCGGTGGAGTTCATGAATGCGCTCGCCAATCGCGAACTGTGCATCGCCATGTCCTGGTCGAGCGACTATGCGCAGTCATTGGCGCGGGCACGGGCCGCCGGTATCCGGGTGAACCTGGCCTTCACCGTGCCGCGCGAGGGCGCCAACCAGACCTTCTCCGGCCTGCTCATACCCACCGGCGCGCCGCACCCCGACGCCGCCTATAAGTTCCTGGCCTTCCTGCTGCGGCCCGAGGTGATCGCCGATATCACCAACGACATCTACTACGGCAACGACAATCTCGCCGCCAATGCGCTGGTGAAGCCCGAGATCCTCAACGATCCGAGCTTGTACCCGACCCCGGAGATGGAAGCGCGCCTGTACCGCTCGAGCGAGGTGAGTTCGGCCACCGAACGCATCCGTACGCGCGTGTGGACCCGGATCAAGACGGCGCGCTGATGCGTTCCGGCAACCCAGATTTCTTCAAGAGGATTTGCTGATGTCACAAGTGGTCAGTTTCCGGCAGATGCAGGACGGCACCAAGGCCGACTACGAACTGCTCGATCGCTACGAGCGGGAGTTCGCCGCCACGCTTCCCGACCGGGTGCTGGAGGCGGTGAAGCAGCTCGGCAGTTCGCTCGAAGGCTACCCCATCAGCAGGTTCATGCATTCGACGCAGTCGGCGACCCGCGCGTTGAACGATGGCGCGGATGATGATTGGGTGGTGGCGGCGCTCGTGCATGACGTCGGCGATGTGCTGGCGCCGTACAATCACGCGGACATTGCGGCGGCGATCCTCAAGCCCTACGTGCGCGCCGAGGTGAGCTGGGTGGTCGAGCAGCATGGGCTGTTCCAGTCCTATTACTACGCCCATCACATGGGCGGCAACCGCCACGGCCGCGACCGCTACAAGGATCATCCCTGGTACGGACTGTGCGAGAGCTTCTGCGCCAAGTGGGATCAGTCCTCATTCGACCCCGATTACCCGACCTTGCCGCTCGAGGCCTTCGAGCCGGCGGTGCGGCGCGTGTTCCTGCGCAAGGCGCATGACCCGCGCTTCACGCGCGAAGGGGTCAAATCAACCTGAAGCCGGTGGGGAGGGCGCCGTGCCTGCGGGCGTCGCTGCGCCCGGCGTTGCAGCCATGCCCGCCGCAATGCAACGGTTCTTGCCGGCGTTCTTTGCCTGGTAGAGCGCCGCGTCCGCGCGTTCGAACGCGAGCCCCGGCGTGTCCTTGTCCTGCAGCAGCGCCATGCCGCAGGACAGCGTGACCTTCACCGGTGTGCCGCGGAAATGCAGGCGCAGCATCTGTACCGTTTCGCGCAGCTCATCCGCGATCGTCTGCGATGCCTGCAGGGACAGCCCCACCATGACCATGGCGAATTCCTCCCCGCCGATGCGGGCGACGAAGTCGGTCGAGCGGATTCCCTGCGCCAGGCAACGCGCCACCGTCTGCAGCACGCGATCACCGGCGCGATGACCGAAGGTGTCGTTGATGGCCTTGAAGTCATCGACGTCCCAGACCAGCAGCGTCACCGGTCCAAGGGTGTGGGCGCGGCGCGCGAGCTCCTGTTCCATGCGCTCATCGAATGCCTTCCGATTGTTGATGCCGGTGAGCGGATCGATGCGCGCCCGATTGCGCTCGACCACGAGGCTGGCGTTCAGGGCGCGCGTTTCCGCCTCCAGCTCCGCCACGCGCTTGCCCATCTGCTCCGCCTGCGCAATCTGCTCGGCCAGGCGCTTTTGCTCGGATTCGCGGAATTCCTGCACGCTTTGCCGCACCGTTTCCAGCCCGGCGGTCACCAGCGATTGCAACGCGGCAAGATTGGTGGCCTTGCTCGATTCGAGGGACAGCTCGCTCATCTGCCGCACCATGCGTGCATCGAATTGCGCCGAGTCCTCCTGGCCGCTGCGGCCCAGGTCGGCCGAATCCGAGAAGTAGCGGGTGAGCTCCGCCAGGCGCAAGTTTACGGTGGCGAGGACGGAGGCCGCCTGCTTGCGCTCGGTCTCGGCTGCTTCGCCGCGCGCGCGCACGAGGTCCGCGGTGCGCTCCAGGATCGTCGCCAGCTCGGCATCGCTGCGCGCCCGGGTCAATTCCTGGCGCAGCGTTCCCGCCTTGGGCTCGGTATCGGCATCGCTTCCCGCCAGGCGATCCAGCAGCAGGGCGGTGGCGGCGCAGGTGGCGTCCCAGCGCCCGTCGCCGCTGCCGCGGGGCAGCACCGGCGCCACGAGGTCCACCGCGGTCACCGCGGTGGTGAGATTGTTCACCAGGGTTTCGAGTTCCTCGACTTCCGCCTGCCGGCGGTTGGCGGCGGCGATGACGGCGAGTTCCGTATCCAGGGTCTCATTCACCCCCATGCCGGCGGCGCACAGGCGGTTGATCATCAGCCGCAGCACTTTTTCGATCTGCCGCCAGCGCTTCTCCTCGGCCTCCATTTCGAGGACCGAGTCGCGGTATTTCTGCTTCCAATCGAGGATTTCGGGCACGATTCATTCGCCGAGGCTCGGTGATCCTCCTTGAATCGGCCGGGCCCGCAGGATCTTGAGAATCCGTGCGTCGGGCGGCTTCAATCCACTGCCAGCTGCAGGTCGGCCAGGCGCTGCCGCTCAGCCCGGCGCATGTACACGCCGGCCACGATCACGCAGGCGCCCACCAGCAGGATGATGAGGCTGGCGAGGGCGTTCACGTCCGGGCTGATGCCGAGCTTCGCCTTGGAGAAGATCACCATGGGCAGCGTGCTGGCGCCAGGCCCCGACACGAAACTCGAAATCACCAGGTCATCGAGCGACAGCGTGAAGCTCAACAGCCAGCTCGAGGCCAGCGCCGGCGAGATGATGGGGAGGGTGGTGTCGAGAAACGCGCGCACCGGACCTGACCCTAAGTCCATGGCGGCTTCCTCCAGCGAGCGGTCGGCACTGGCCAGGCGCGATTGCACGGTGATGGTGACGTAGGCCGTGCAGAAGGCCACATGCGACAGCACGATGGTGGTGAAGCCGCGGTGCGGCCAGCCGAACAGGTTGAGCATGGTCACGAACAACAGCAGCTGGGTGATGCCGGTGATGATCTCCGGCATGACCAGCGGCGCATTCACCATGCCGGTGAGCAGCAGGCGGCCGCGAAAACCCTTGAAGCGCACCAGCGAGATCGCGGCGAGTGTTCCCAGCGCCACCGCCAGCGTGGAGGCCACCACGCCCACCTTCAACGACAGCCAGGCCGCATCCAGGATCTGGTCGTTATGCAGTAGCGTGGCGTACCAGGAGGTGGTGAAGCCACCCCAGACGCTGACTAGCGCGGAGGCATTGAAGGAATAGACGATGAGCACCACCATCGGCACGTACAGGATGGCGATGCCCAGGCACAGCATGGTGATGAGGAATGCGGACGGGCCTTCCTTCATTCCATGTCCTTGGCGCTGTAATGCTGGTACAGCGCAATCGGCCCGACTAGCAACACCAGGAACACGATCGCAACCGCGGAGGCCACCGGCCAGTCACGATTGCCGAAGAACTCATCCCACAGCACCCGGCCGATCATCAGGTTGTCAGGTCCCCCGAGGAGCGTGGGGATGACGAATTCGCCCACCGCGGGAATGAAGACCAGCATGGAGCCCGCGATGATGCCGGGCATGGCCAGCGGCAACGTCACATCGACGAACGCCCGCCATGGGCGGCTGCCCAGGTCGGACGCGGCTTCCAGCAGGGAATGATCGAGCTTTTCCAGAGTGGCGAACAGCGGCAGCACCATGAAGGGCAGGTACGAGTAGATGATGCCCAGATAGACGGCGAGACTCGTGCGCATGATCTGCAGGGGCTGGTGGATCAGCCCCAGCCACAACAGCAGCGAATTGATCAGCCCGTTTTCACGAATGATGCCCTCCAGCGCATAGACGCGCAGCAGGAAGGAGGTCCAGAAGGGCAGGATGATCACCAGCAGCAGCAGGTTCTGGGTGCTCTTCGAGGTGCGCGAGATGGCGTAGGCCATCGGAAAACCCAGCGCCAGACAAATGAGCGTGGAGAAGAACGCGGTCTTGAGCGAGTACAAATACGCAATGGCGTACACCTCGTCGGTGAACAGGTATTTGTAGTTGTCGGGGTGGAGCGTGATGTCGATGCGCCCGCCGGGGGCAACGTCGATGATGTTGGTGTACGGCGGGACGTGGATGGCCGTCTGCGAAAAGCTGATCATCAGCGCAAAGCCGAAGGGGATCAGGAAGAACACCAGCAGGAAGAAGAACGGCGGGAAGATGATCAGCCAGCGGTTGTGCCGCTGCAGCCAGCCGGGCCGGTCCATTGCCGGAATGCGATGCGCGATATCCACCGCCGGCATTGTGACCAGCGGCGCCCGGCTTTGGCAACGGGAAAATGCCCGGCACCCCGGATGCGCCGCCGGCTACGGGTGACGCCTGCCATGCGGGAGCGGCGGTTGCGCCGCGCCGGGCTCCTAAGCCGCCTCGCTGTCGGACTCGGGCTCCTCTTCCGGCGTCAGCGACAGCGCTGCGGGTGCGGCCGCGGCGGCCCCGGCCGCGGCCGGGGTGGCGCGCGCCTTGGGATCGCCCTTGAGCTTGATGTTCAGGCGCAGCTCGTTGGCCGAGTCGGCATTGCGGATGGCCTCCTCGAAGGTGATGGCGCCCTCGTTGTGCAGGTCGAACAACGAGGCATCGAAGGTGCGCATGCCGAGCTCGCGCGACTTGCTCATGATGGTCTTGATCTCGTGGAATTCGCCCTTCAGCAGCTTGTCGGCGACGATGGGCGTGTTGAGCAGGATCTCGATGGCCGCGCGCCGGCCCTTGCCGTCGGCGGTGCGCACCAGCCGCTGCGAGATGATGGCGCGGAGGTTCGCGGACAGGTCCATGAGCAATTGCTTGCGGCGCTCCTCGGAGAAGAAATTCACGATGCGATCCAGGGTCTGGTTGGCGCTGTTGGAATGCAGCGTCCCCAGGCACAGGTGCCCGGTCTCGGCGAAGGTGATCGCGTGCTCCATGGTTTCCGTGTCGCGGATTTCACCGATGAGGATCACGTCGGGCGCCTGCCGCAGGGTGTTCTTCAGCGCGTTGTGCCAGGAATGGGTGTCGATGCCGACCTCGCGGTGCGTGACCAGCGATTGGCGCGACTGATGCACGAATTCGACCGGATCCTCGACGGTGACGATGTGGCCGGCGGAGGTGCGGTTGCGATGATCGATCATGGCTGCAAGCGACGTGGACTTGCCCGAGCCGGTGGCGCCGACCACCAGCACCAGGCCGCGCTTGGCCATCACGATGTCCTTGAGCGTGTCCGGCAGGCCGAGGGCGTCCAGTCCCTTGATCTCGTTGGCGATGGTGCGGATCACCATGCCCACATGCTGCTGCTGCACGAACACGTTTACGCGAAAGCGCGAGACGCCCGGGACCGAGATCGCGAAATTGCATTCCAGCTCGCGCGCAAATTCCTCGCGCTGGCGCTCGTTCATCAGGGCGTTGGCGAGCTCGCGCGTCACGTCGCCGTTGAGCTTCTGGCCGGTCAGGGGCTTCATTGCACCCTGGATCTTCATGCTGGGAGGAAAATCCCTGGAGATGAACAGGTCGGACCCTCCCGCCTGGCTCATCACCGTCAGCAATTTGACAATATGGGCCTTCGCCTGTTCCTCGGTCAGCACCGCCATCACACGTCCTGTCGCAGTTCAACGGGAAGCGGCAATGTAGCTGAATGGCGGTCGGCGTTATGGTGGGCGAATCACGTTATTGGGGCGACGCAGTTCGCATAAACGACACCGTATTGGAGCCGGTCCGCGGGGAGGTCAGTAGCTGATCGTGACCGTGATGCTGTCGCGGTAATTGCCCGGCACCGCCGCTCGATTGAACGCGGTGTCCGGCAAGCGGCCGAAGACGTTCACGATTCGCGCGGCGCCCAGGCCATTCCCAACCCCGCTGCGCGTAGCTGTGGCGCCGGTGCCATCGCCGAAGACGATGGTGCGCGCACCGTTGGTGTAGAGGTTGTATTGCAGCGTATTGGGGCCCGATGCCATGAGCCGCTGGGCCAGGTTGGCACCGGTTGTCGTTCCGGCATTCAGTGACACCGTGAACGCCGTATTGCGCGTGCACTTCACGCGGATCGTGGTATTGGCGTTGCGCGCACCCCGGCCGGGTGTGTAGGCGCCGAAGGCGATGTCGCCTGCCGTCGCCGAACAGGCGGATTGCAGGTTGACGGAGACACCGAAGGTGGAGGAGGTGGTGGCGGCGCCAGCGGAGCCGGCGGCCGCGACGCACGCCAATAGTGACAACCACCACAACCTGCACATGCTCACTCCCGGGCGGGCCAACTTGCCGATCAATCGGCACGCAAGCATTCTTGCCTTGCCGCCGGGTGATTGGGTGACCGGCATCGCAGTTCCCCCGCTTCGTCCGGCGTGCCATACCGAATCTGCCGGTGATCTCTCATTCCTGCGTCGGCGGCGGGCCGCCGCCGAGGACGGCACGGCTCCTGTAATATGCCGCGTGAACCAACTTCGTGAGAGACCCCCATGGCCGTACGCCGCACCACCAAGGCACGCAAGGATCCCGCGGCCCCTCCCGGCAGCGCGCGCGACCGCCAGCGGCAGCGCCTGATCGAGGCGTGCATCTCCGCATTGCACGTGCACGGCCCGTCCAAGACCACCGTGGAACGGGTCACGGGCATTGCCCGCATGTCGCCGGGCATCGTGCGTTTCTATTTTCAATCCAAGGACGCGATGATGCTGGCTTCGCTGCGCTTCCTCGCCGAGGAATTCGAGCAGCAGCTGCTGATACCCGTGTCGCGCCTGAAGGCGGACCCGGTGGCAGCCCTGAGCATGCTGGTGGATTTGTACCTGGACCCGCAGATCGCCAGTCCACGCAAGGTGTCGGTATGGTATTCGTTCTGGGGTGAGGCAAGTTCGCGCGCGGAGTACTTCGACCTGTGCGGCCAGAAGGACGCCAACTTCACCGCGCTCACGCGCGATCTCATCGATCGCATGATCCGCTTCACCGGCGCCGCGCAGCTCGACCCCGACGGGGTGGCGCTGGGGCTGATCGGCGTGCTCGAGGTGCTATGGCAGGACATCGCCTTCCAGGACGAACGATCCATCGACCGTCCGCAGGTGAAACGCCGCGCGATGTCGTATCTGCGCTCGGTGTTTCCGGGACACTTCGGCGGTGAGCGCGCCTCGGTGCGCAGTACCGCCGGCGGCGGAATTCCCGAGCCGTCCAACTCGCCGCCCGTATCACCGGCGGCAGCCTGGTGGCTGGCCGGGCATGTGGCGCAATTGCCGGCGGGACGTGGCGAGCTGCAGTTGAACTGGGACGGCAGGGCCGTTCGCGTGGGACGGGATGCGCGTGGTTTGTGGGCGCGATGGGGCGATGGCGACGGTGCAACGCCCCTCGAGGTGTGCGAGCGCGACGGATTCCTGTTTCTGCGCGGTGCCACGCATGCGCTAGAATAGCGGCTCCTTCGGCGATCAAATCCGTGGAGAATTGCATGAGCCTGTCGGATCTCACCCTGGCGGATTGGCGCGATCGCGCCGCCAAACTCAAGTTCGAGACGCGTCACTTCATCGATGGCGAATACGTCGATTCGGTGAAGGGCGGGCGTTTCACAGTCGTCAACCCCGCCACCGGCAGGCCGCTGTGCGAGGTGAGCGCCGGCACCGCCGCCGACGTGGACCGTGCGGTGGCCAGCGCCAAACGCTGTTTCCAGTCGCGCGCCTGGAGCCGGATGGCGCCGCGCGATCGCATGGGCGTGCTGGCGCGGCTCTCCTGCCTGGTCGAGGCGCACGCGGAGCAGTTCGCGCTGCTCGATACGTTGTGCATGGGCAAGCCCATTCGCGACATGCTCGCCATCGACATCCCGTCCGCGGCGCAGAATTTCGCCTACTTCGGCGAGCTGGTGGACAAGATCGATGGCGCGGTCACCGCCACCGCCGCCGATGCGTTTCACTACATCCTGCGCGAGCCCCTGGGCGTGGTGGGGTGCATCGTGCCGTGGAATTACCCGCTGCTGATGGCGGTGTGGAAGGTGGCGCCGGCGCTCGCCGCGGGCAACTGCGTGGTGTTGAAGCCGGCCGAGCAGTCGCCGCTGTCCGGGCTGCTGTTGGGCAAGCTGTTCGTGGACGCGGGCGGGCCGCCGGGCGCGCTCAACGTGGTCAACGGCCTGGGAGAGGAGGCGGGCGCCGCCCTGGCGCTGCACCAGGACGTGATGAAGATCGCCTTCACCGGCTCCACCGAGATCGGCAAGCAGATGCTCATCTATGCCGGGCAGTCGAACATGAAGCGCGTGGCGCTGGAATGCGGCGGCAAGTCCCCGCAGATCTTCCTGGGCGACCTGCCCGACATGGACGTGGCGGTCACCTACGCCATCAACGGCATCTACGGCAACATGGGCGAGGTGTGCAATGCCGGGTCCCGGCTGCTCATCGACAAATCCATTTCCAAGGAATTCGTGGCGCGCTTCGTCGAGCGCGGCCGCACGGCGTACGTGCCCGGCGATCCGCTCGATCCTGCCACCAATCTCGGCCCGCTGGTCACGGATTCGCATCGCAAGCGCGTGCTGAATTACGTGGCGCGCGGCAAGAGCGAAGGCGCGCGGCTCGAGTTTGGCGGTGCCGCACCGGACAACCCCGGCGCGTTCATCCAGCCCGCGTTGTTCTCCGGCGTCACCAACCGCATGACCATCGCGCGTGAGGAGATATTCGGCCCCGTGGCGGCGGCCATCGAGGTGGACGGCATCGCAGAGGCCGTGGCCATCGCCAACGATTCCATCTACGGCCTGGCGGCTTCCGTGTGGACCCGCGATCTGGCGACGGCGCACAAGGCCGTGCGCGACCTGGAAGCCGGCGTGATCTGGGTGAACTGCTTCGACCACGGCGACATGACGCAGCCGTTCGGCGGCTACAAGCAGTCGGGCCAGGGACGCGACAAGTGCCTGGAAAGCCTGCTCTCCTACACGCAGACCAAATCAGCCTGGGTTCACCTCGGCTGACGGCGCGCGCCTGCGCGCGCCGGCTTCAGGCGAAGCGCGCGGGCGGGGAGGCCAGCTTCACTTCGGGGATCTTCTCCCGCAGCAGGTTGTGGAATTCGAGCATCCAGCATTCCAGTGTGGACAATGGTCCCGGCTGGTAGCTGCTGGAGGCAAGACCGCGTTGCACGCGCGCGCACAAGTGACGGTCTTCCGCGTTGATCCCCATGTTCAGGCGCGCTCCCAGCCAGCGCAGCAGCTTCATGTCGCGCCGGTCGTCGGGAAGCCCGTAGATGCCGCCACGGATCTGGCAGCGGCCCGGACTCAAGGGCAGCAACTGGAAGAAGTCCATCTGCTCGGGAAACACGTCGATGCCGAGGTTCGGCAGCATGCTGTAGAAGCGCCAGCAGCCGCGATCCTTCTCCGGCAGGTGAGTGGCGGTCTTGCGCACCAGGCCGTGGTACATGCGCTCCGACCAGCGCGGCGAGGGCGTCTCGCGCAGCCAGCTGGTGCCGCGCGCGATGCCGGGCACGGAAGCCGTGTCGTCGAAATCCGGCGTGAACATGCGGTTCAACGCCGGGTGCCCGATGGGCACGTGGTAGGACTCGAGGTAGTTGTCCATGGCGATCTTCCAATCCGCCTCCCAAACCTCGAAGTAGAAGGGCGCGATGGGCACCATCTTGTCGAATTGGTAGGGCGCCAGTTCCGCGGCGAGACCTCCCCAGATTTCGCCGGGCGGTGGCGGGTTGCCGGCGAGGCATACCCAGACGAAACCCAGCGCCTTTTCCACGCGCACGGGTTTCAGGCCATGCGTGGAGCGGTCCAGGTTCGGGAAGGTGTCCTTCAAGGGAAGGCCGATCAACGAGCCATCATGCTTGTACGACCAGCCATGATAGGGGCAGGTGATGGCGCCGGGGCAATTGCCGCGCTCGTCCACGATGCGCGCACCGCGATGCCGGCAGACATTGTGGAACGCACGCACCTCGCCGTCACGGTCACGCACCGCGAACACGCTCTCGTTGCCGATGTCGAGCGTCACATAGTCCCCGGCATGCGGGATGTCGCTGAGGTGGCAGACGATCTGCCAGCTGGGCATCAGGATCCGCTGCATCTCCAGGCGATGCATGTCGGCGTTGTTGTATACCCAGGCGGGCAGGGCCCGTGGCGAGGAGGCGATGCCGCTGTTGTCTTGCACGACGCTCAGGCTCATGGGGTTTTCCTCAGCTGCGGGGCCGGTGTTATATGGTCATTCAATTTACTCTCGACCGGCATCGCTTGGCAAGTCGCAGAAGTTGCCAAAATGCCTATGTTTTTAGTAATATTGCCTAACCCATTGATGTTATATGAACATATAAATCAGTGGACTTCCAGGGCTCCCCGGTGGTAGCGTCACCGGCACAATAACCTAGGAGGACGCCATGTCCCGTGATCTCACCAAGAGCCATGCGCATTTCCAGCGCGCGCTGAAGAAGCTGCCGTTGGGCGTGGCGTCCAATTTCCGCTACTGGGGCGAGGACCGCACCATCTACGTCAAGCACGGCCGCGGCGCGCGCGTCACCGATCTCGACGACAACGTGTACGTGGACTACCGGCTGGGATATGGCCCCGCCATCCTCGGTTACGCGGACCCGCGCGTGGACGCGGCCGCCATCGAGGGCATGAAGGTGGGCGGTGTGTTCGCGCTGTCCACGGAGCGCGAGCTGAGCGTCGCGGAGAAGATCTCGCGCATGGTGCCGGCCGCCGAGCTGGTGCGCTATTCCAACTCCGGCACCGAGGCCGTGATGGCGGGGCTGCGCCTGGCGCGCGCCTACACCGGCCGTGACGATTACGTGATCCTGGAAGGCAGTTACCACGGCTTGTTCGATGCCGCGATGTGGTTCACGCCAATGGAGCAGTGGAGCAGCGTCGGCGATCCCGAGGTCAAGCCCTACAGCGAAGGCGTGCCGCTGGCCACCCGGAGCTTCGCGCACTTCGTGCAGGCGAACGATGCCAACCAGCTCGAGGATGTGTTCAAGCGCAAGGGCGACCGCCTCGCCTGCATGCTCATCGAGCCCATCATGGGCAACTGCCTGGGGATTTCCGCGGAGCCCGAATACCTCAAGCTGGCGCGCCAGCTGTGTGACAAATACGGCGTGCTGTTGTTCATCGACGAGGTGAAGACGGGTTTTCGCGTCGCCCGCGGCGGTGTGCAGGAGCTGTACGGCGTGCATGCCGACATCTGCACCTTCGCCAAGGCGGTGGCCAACGGCTACCCCATTTCGATTCTTGCCGGGCGGGAGCGCATCATGCGCAAGCTCGGCAAGGGCGTGGCGCATGGCGGCACCTACACGGCGCATGCCGTGTCGCTGGCGGCGGCCGAGAAGACCCTGGAGATCCTCGAGACCACGGATGCGCTGGAGCGCATCGCGGATTACGGCACGCGCCTGCGCGCCGGCATGCGCGCGGTGCTCAATGCGCGCGGCATCGCGCACAGCTTCGTCGGCCACCCTTCAATGAGCGGGTTGTATTTCGCGGCCGAACCGCCGCGCAATTACCGTGCGTGGAAGGGCAGCGATTACTCTTTCTACGATGCCATGGCGAAGGTGCTGCACGATGAGAAGATCCTGTGCGAGCCGGATTCGCGCGAGCCATGGTTCATCTGTGCGGCGCACGATGAGTCCTGCCTCAAGGATACGCTGGGCGCGTTTGAAATCGCGGTGGACCAGACCCTGCAGTCGGGCCGGGTGAAGTCCGACAAAGCCTCCGCTTGACGCAGGCGGACGTCATCGTCGTCGGCGCGGGCCATAACGGGCTGGTGACGGCCTGTTATCTCGCGCGTGCAGGGCTCAAGGTGCTGGTGCTGGAGCGCAGCGACATGGTGGGCGGCGCGGCCGTCAGCCGGCAGCTGTATCCGGATTTCACCTACTCGAACTGCTCCTACGTGTGCAGCCTGCTGCGGCCGGAGATCATCCGTTACCTGGAATTGCCGCGCTTCGGGTTGCAGGTGATCCCGTACGAGGGCGGCTGCACCATGATGCAGGGTGGCGGGCACCTGGCCGTGTACGACAACCACGATGCCTTCCGCCGCGAGATCGCACGCCACTCCAAGCGCGATGCGGAGGCCTATGGCCGTTATTCGCGCGATGTCATGCGGCAGTGCAAGTTCATCAAGCCGCTGCTGATGCGCGAGCCGCCCGATCCCACCTCGTTCAAGCCGCGCGACATCCAGGAGCTGTTGTTCCTGGGCAAGCGCTTCCATTCCATGGGGGAGAAGCGCATGTACGACACGCTGCGCTTCTGGACCATGAGCGCGGCTGATTTCCTCGACGAGTATTTCGAGAGCGAGATCGTCAAGGCGCATTTCTCCGGCAGTTCGATCATCGGCACCGCCCTGGGCCCGCGCTCGCCGGGCTCGGCCTACGTGCTGCTGCATCACTACATGGGCGACATCGACGATACCGTCGGCGCCTGGGGCTTTGCCCGCGGCGGCATGGGCGCCATCACCAAGGCGCTGGCCGCCTCGTTCGAGGAAAGCGGCGGCAGCATCCGCGTATCCTCGCCGGTGGCGAAGATCCTGGTGCGCAACGAACGTGCCGTGGGCGTGCGCCTGGCCGACGGCGAGGAGATCTTCGCCTCGCGCATCGTCTCCAACATGGACGTGAAGCGCACCTTCCTGGGCGCGATGGACGAGACCGACCTGCCGTCCGACTTCGTGCGGCAAGTGCGCAACTTCAAGATCCGCGGTTCCTCGGGCAAGCTCAACATCGCGCTCGACGGCCTGCCCAGTTTCCCCGCCATTCCGCCCGGCTCGCCCTGCATCCGTGGCGACATGCACGTCACCGACACCATCGAGATGGTGGAGCGGGCCTACGATGACTGGAAGGCCGGCCGCTGGTCGCGCGCGCCGTATGTCGACATGCTGATCCCGACGCAGATCGATCCGACCATGACGCCCAACGGCAAGCACTACATGTCGGTGTTCGTGCAGTACTGCCCGTACAAGCTTAGCAGTGGCGACTGGACGGCCGAGAAGCGCCAGGCTTTCGGCAACACCGTCATCGATGCGATTGCGCAGCACAGCCCCGACTTCAAGAAGCTGATCCTGCACGCCGAGATCCGCACGCCCTGGGACATCGAGAACGAGGTGGGCCTGACCGAAGGCAACATCTTCCAGGGCGAGCTCACCCTCGACCAATTGCTGTTCAACCGCCCGATTCCGGGCTATGCGCAGTACCGGGCGCCGGTGAAGAACCTCTACATGTGCGGCTCGAGCACCCATCCCGGCGGCGGGGTGATGGGCGCGCCCGGCGCCAATGCAGCGCGCGTCATCCTGCGCGACGCCGGCGCGCAACGGCATTGACCATGGCGAAGAAAACCGACTGCGTGATCATCGGCGGCGGCCACAACGGCCTGGTGTGCGCGGCCTACCTGGCGCGCGCCGGCCGCTCGGTGCTGGTGCTGGAGGCGGCCGCGCAGGTGGGCGGTGCGGCGGTCACGCGGGAGTTTGCGCCGGGATTCAAGGCCCCGGCGGTGGCCCACCTGCTGCACATGTTCCCAGTGGACATCCTGCGCGAGCTGCAGCTCGCGCGCCATGGCTTGCAAACCGCGGCCGCGTCATTGCCGAGCCTGGCCTTGAGCGCCACGGCCGCGCCGCTGCGGCTGGATGCGGCCGGGCTGGCGGCCGCCGGATCGCCGGACGCCGCGTCATTCGCCGCATTCCAGGCGCAGATGCGGCGCTTTGCCGCCGTCCTGTACACGGCGTTGGCTGCGCCGCCGCCGCGGCTGGGCACCGATGCGACCAAGGACAAGCTGGCCCTGCTGCGGCTCGGCTGGCAGATCCGCAAACTGGGCAAGCGCGACATGCGCGAGCTGCTGCGCATCGGCGGCATGAATGCCTACGATCTCATCGACGAGCATTTCCGCAGCGATGCCGTGCGCGGTGCCCTGGCGCTGGATGCGACGCTGGGCGCAAATGCCGGCCCGCGCACTCCCGGCACCGTGCTCACGCTGCTGTATCGACTGGCATGCGAAGGGGCGGGCGGCAACGCCGTGCAGGCCGTGCAGGGTGGTATCGGCGCCGTGTCGCAGGCATTGGCGGCCGCGGCAAAGGCGGCGGGCGCCGAGGTGCGCGTGAATGCGCCGGTGGCCTCGATCATGGTTGATGCCGACCGCGCCGTCGGTGTGCGCCTGGCGGATGGCGAGGAAATCAGCGCCGGCTGCGTGATTTCCAGTGCCGACCCCAAGACCACGTTCCTGCAACTTCTCGGCGCGCGCCATCAGGACACCGGCTTCGTGCGATCGGTGCGGCACCTGCGCACGCAGGGACTGGCGGCGAAGCTCCACCTGGCACTGTCCTCGGCGCCGGCATTCACGGGCCTGGCCGCCGCTGATCTGGGTGCGCGGCTGTTGATCGCGCCGTCGCTGGATCATGTGGAGCTTGCGTTCAATCATTCCAAGTACGGCGAATTCTCGCAAGACCCGGTGCTCGAGCTGCACCTGCCGACCGCGCACGATGCCACGCTCGCGCCTGCGGGCAAGCATGTGCTGTCCGCCGTGGTGCAGTACGCGCCCCACGCGCTCAAGGGTGGATGGGACGATGCCGCGCGGCGGCGATTCATCGATGCTTGCCTTGGCAGCATCGAACGGGTGGCGCCGGGAATGGCGCAGCAGGTGGAGGCGGTGGAATTGCTGACGCCTGCGGATATCGAAGCCCAGTTTCGCATCAGCGGCGGGCATTGGCATCACGCCGAGTTTGCCTTCGACCAGTTCTTCATGGTCAGGCCCGTGCCCGGCGCGACGCAATACGCCACGCCCATGGACGGCCTGTACCTGTGCGGCGCGGGCTCGCATCCAGGCGGCGGCGTCACCGGTCTGCCCGGCCGCCTGGCTGCGCGGCGCGTGTTGGAAGGAGTGGCCTGACCATGATCGATGATCCCGCCAGCCTCACGCATTTCCGCCAGCCGCTGCTGAAGTCTCCCTTCCACGAGGTTTCCCGATCCTTATCGCAGGTGGATCGCTTCGTGGCCTGGGCGGGCTACACCACGGTCGATGTGTTCACGAGCGTGGACCAGGAATATTTCGCGGTGCGCAACGCCGTGACGCTGTTCGACCTGACGCCCATGGTCAAGTACAGGATCAGCGGCGCCGATGCGCAGGCCTACTTGAACCGCCTGGTGACGCGTGACGTCGCCAAGCTCAAAACCGGCCGCGTCATGTACTGCGTGTGGTGCAACGATGAAGGCCACATCATCGACGATGGCACGATCTTCCGCCTCGGCCCGCAGGAATTCCGGCTGTGCACCGCCGAGCGCCAGCTCGACTGGCTGCTCGATTCCGCCTTCGGTTTCGAGGTGACGGTGGAGGAAGTGACCGAGCAGATCGCCGCGCTGGCGGTACAGGGCCCCACCTCCTGCGCCACGCTCAAGTCCGCCGGGCTTGCCGGCATCGAAACGATGAAGCCGTTCGAGTGCGCCGAGTTCCAGGTCGACGGCATGCCGGTCATGGCCTCGCGCACCGGCTTCACCGGCGACCTCGGATATGAGATCTGGATGCAACCCCAACATGCCGAGAGCATCTGGAATCGCCTGATGCAGGCCGGCCGCACGCGCGGCATCCGCGCCATCGGCTCGCTGGCTTTGAACATGGTGCGGCTGGAGGCCGGTTTCCTCAGCCCCAACGTGGATTTCGTGTCCGCCGAGCACACGCTGCGCCTGGGCCGTGACCGCTCGCCGCTGGAACTCGGACTGGAATGGCTCGTCGACCTCGACAAGGGGCATTTCACCGGGCGGCGGGCGCTGCTGGCGGAGAAGCGCCGCGGCCTCGCGCGCATGCTGGTGGGCCTGGATGTCGAGGGCAACAAGCCGGCCGCCAATGCATTGCTGTACCTGGACAAGGAAGGGCGGCAGGAGGCGGGCAGCGTGACCTCTGCCATGTGGTCACCGACTTGCAAGCGCAACATCGCACTTGCTATGGTCGACGCGCCGCATTTTCGAAAAGGATCGGTGCTGTGGGCGGAGATCTACCTGAACCGCGAGCTGGTGTGGGAACGCCGCATGGTGAAGGCCACCGTGGTGGACAAGCCGTTCTTCGCGCCCGCCAGGCGCCGGGCCACACCACCCGCCGACTTCTGATCCGCAGGTGATCGCCTCCAAGCTCCAGGCAAATCCCGACCGGCCGTGGCTGGATCCCAACGCCACGCCGCAAATCGTCATCGAGGGTGTGAGCAAGACCTTTGGCGGCTTCACCGCCGTCGATAACGTTTCCTTGCGTATCTACAAGGGCGAGATGTTCGCGCTGGTCGGCGCTTCCGGTTGCGGCAAGACCACGCTGCTGCGCATGCTGGCCGGCTTTGCCCGGCCCAGTTCCGGCCGCATCCTCATCGATGGCGTGGACATGACGGACGTGCCGCCGTACGAGCGGCCCGTCAACATGATGTTCCAATCCTACGCGTTGTTTCCGCACATGACGGTGGAGCAGAACGTGGGCTACGGGCTGCGCACCCTGCAACTGCCGCGCGAAACGCAGCGCGAGCGCATCCAGGAAGCGCTCGACATGGTGCAGCTGGGCGCCCTCGGCAAGCGCAAGCCGCACCAGCTCTCCGGGGGACAACGCCAGCGCGTGGCGCTGGCGCGCGCCCTGATCCGCCGTCCCAAGGTGCTGCTGCTGGATGAGCCGCTGAGCGCGCTCGATAAGAAGCTGCGCGAGCAGACGCAGTTCGAGCTGATGAACATCCAGTACAAGGTGGGCATCACCTTCGTGTTCGTGACCCATGACCAGGACGAGGCCATGGCGCTGTCGACGCGCATCGCGGTCATGAACCGGGGCCAGACCATCCAGGTGGACACGCCCGCCCGGATCTACGAATTCCCCCGTGACCGCTTCGTGGCCGACTTCATCGGCACCACCAACCTGTTCGAGGGCCGGGTGAGCGCCTGTGAGCCGGGGATGATCACCGTGGAGTGCGCGGAAACCGGCGGCAACCTGCTGGTGGATGATGCCGGGCGCTTTGCCATCGGCCAACGGGTGTGGCTGGCGCTGCGGCCCGAGAAGATCCGCCTGAGCCGTGAGCCGCCACCCGACAGCCGCGTCAACCGCCTGAAGGGCACGGTGTGGGAACTGGGTTACCTGGGCAACCGCTCCACCTATCGCATCAAGACCGAAAGCGGCAAGATCGTCACGGTGTTCCTGCAGAATGAGCGGCGCGAGTCGGAACTGCAGATCGACTGGAGCGATGAGGTCTGGCTCAGTTGGACCGCCAATGGCGCGGTGTTGTTGCAATCGTGAGGGGAGGGGGATGCCGATGAACCACAGAGTGACCGGTAATGGGTTGATTCGGGCGGTCGCGCTCCTGTGCCTGTTGGCGGGTGCGGCGCAGGCGGCGCACAAGACCGAGAACGTGGTGCTCATCGTGAGCGACGGGCTGCGCTGGCAGGAGGTCTTCACCGGCGCGGAAGCCGCGCTGCTCGTCGATGAGGGCCCGGGCGGCAACTGGGCCAAGGAGGACGAGTTGCTCAAGCTGTGGTGGAGCGACGATCCAGCGGAGCGCCGCCAGAAGGTGATGCCATTCCTGTGGGGGACCATGGCGCGCGACGGCCAGGTGTTCGGCAACCAGCTGAAGGGTAGCGTCGCGCAGGTCACCAATGGCAAGGCCTTTTCCTATCCCGGCTACAACGAGATGACCACGGGGTATCCCAATCCCTACATCACCACCAATCAGTACGGTCCCAACCCGAACAAGACGGTGTTCGAATGGTTGAACGACAAGCCCGGCTATCGCGGCAAGGTGGCGGTGTTCGGCACCTGGGCCGCCTACCACGACATCTTCAACGTCAAGCGCAGCCACCTGCCCATCCAGGCCGGCTGGGACCTGCCGCGCAAGAGCGGGGTGGCGGGCAAGGACGAGTTGCTCGAGCGCCTGTTCACCACCACCACACGCTTCGACGAGGAGGACAATTCCAATTCGCTGTTGCAGGTGCCGCTGCTCGATTACGTCAAGCGCGAGCGTCCGCGCGTGCTGTTCGTGGGCTATGGCGAGACCGACAACTGGGCGCATCAGGGGCGTTATGACCTGGTGCTCGAGTCCGCCCATCGCACCGACGGTTTCGTGCGCGAGCTGTGGGAGACCATGCAGGCCATGCCGCAGTACCGCGGCAAGACCACCTTCATCTTCACCTGCGACCATGGCCGGGGCAGCGGGCCGATCGACTGGCTGGAGCACGGCGTCAAGCAGAAGGGCTCGGAGAACATCTGGATCGCCGTGATGGGTCCGGATACGCCGGCGCGCGGCGAGCGCGTCCAGGCCGCGCCGGTGACGCAGGCGCAGATCGCAGCCACCATTGCCGCGCTCCTCGGGGAGGACTATCCGGCGTCGGTTCCGCAGGCCGCCACGCCCCTGGCCGAGGTCCTGCCGGCCGATTGAGGGGCGCCGCCCGGGCGCCGCGGCCCGAATGCCAGGCCGCCGGGACGCAGCCGCGGGCCGCGCGCCCGCCGCCGGTGCGTGCGCCGGTTTTTTATATTATTATCGTGACATTACAAACACAGGGCACGGGGCCCACGGATGTCATCGATATGCGCGAAGTGAAGCGGCTGGGGTTGCTCGGTACCGGGGTCATCGGCGGCGGCTGGGCGGCGCGGGCGCTGCATTTCGGCATCGACGTGGTGGCCGCGGACGTCAAGCCGGAAATGGAGGAGTGGATCCGCGGGGCCGTGGCCAACGCCGAGCCCGCGCTGTCGCGCCTGACCTTCGCTCCCCTGCCACCCAAGGGCAAGCTCACCTTCACCACCGACCTCGAAGCCATGGCCTCGCAGGTGGATTTCATCCAGGAGAACATCCCGGAGCAGCTGCCGTTGAAGCAGCGCATCATCGCGCAGGTCAGCCGCGTGGCGCCGGCCGATGTGATCATCGCCTCCAGCACGTCCGGGCTCATGCCCACCGACCTCGCCAAGGACATGGTGGCGCCGGAGCGCCTGTGCGTGGGGCATCCGTTCAACCCGGTGTACCTGCTGCCGCTGGTGGAGATCGTCGGCGGGCAGAGAACTTCCGCCCAGACCATCGAGGCCGCAAGCCGCTTCTACACCTACATCGGCATGCATGCGTTGCACGTGCGGCGCGAAGTGCCGGGACATCTCACCGACCGCCTGCAGGAGGCGTTGTGGCGCGAGATCCTGCACATGATCAATGACGGCGTGGCCACCACGCGCGAGCTGGACGAATCCATCATCTACGGCCCGGGCCTGCGCTGGGCCGCGATGGGCACCAACCTCATCTATCACCTGGCCGGCGGTGAACCCGGCATGCGCCACATGCTGGCGCAGTTCGGACCCTGCCTGAAATGGCCATGGACCAAGCTCGAGGCGCCGGAACTCACCGAGCAGCTCATCGATCGCATGGTGGAGGGCACGCAGGAGCAGGCGGCGGGGCGCAGCATCCGCGATCTCGAGCGGCTGCGCGACGATTACCTGGTGGCCATCCAGCAGGTGCTGCGGCAGTTCGACATCGGCGCAGGCTCCACGCTCAAGCAGCTGGAAACGCGCCTGTACACCGATGCCGCACACGCCACCTTCGACGGCACGGGCACCGGACCCACCACGCCCCTGAAGCTGGTGTCGACGTCCGTCCGCCCGGAGTGGATCGACTACAACGGCCACATGACCGACTCCCGCTACATGCAGGTGTTCGGCGATGCCATGGACGTGCTGTATCGCCGCGTCGGCGTGGACGAGGCTTATCGCGACGCCGGGTATATGTTCTACACCGTGGAAAGCCACATCTCCTACCTCACCGAGGCGCGGGTGAACGAGCCCATCTATGTGACCACGCAGATCCTGGGCCTCGACGCCAAGCGCCTGCAGGTGTTCCATCGCCTGCTGCGCGAGCGTGACGACGAGCTGGTGGCGACCTGCGAACAGATGCACCTGCACGTGGATACGCAGGCCCACAAGGCGGCGCCGATCCGGCCGGCGGTGCACGAACGGTTGCAGAAGATCCGTGACGCGCATTCGACGATTCCGGCTCCGATGCAGGCCGGCCGCCACATCGGCATGCCCGCCCGCTGACGCGCACCGGCCGCGCGACGCCCCCGCCATGCCCAAGATCGTCGACCACGATCAGCGCCGCGAGGACATCGCCCACGTGGCCTGCCAGGTCATCGCCAAGCACGGCTTCGAGCAGGCCACGGTGGCGCGCATCGCACGCGCCGCCGGTTTCACCACCGGCATGGTGGCGCATTACTTCGAGAGCAAGCAGCAGATCGTGATCGCCGCGTTGCGGCTGATCCTGACGCGCATGGAGCAGCGCTTGAACGTGCAGTCGCGCGCGGGCGAGACCAGCCTGTTCAAGGTGCTGTCCGAATCCCTGGCCATCGATGCGCAGCGCTACGCGGAATGCGCGTTCTGGACCGCGTTCTGGGGCCAGGTCACCGTGGATCCCAAGTTGAAGCGCATCAACGCCGCCGTCCACCAGGAATACCAGCGGCTGTACGAGCGCTGCTTCGCGCAATGCTGGCCCGAATGGACGTCGCTGGCGCCCAAGGTTCGCGAGAAGGTGCTCGGATCATTTGCCGTCTTCATCAACGGTCTCACCGCCAGCGCGGTGACCAGCCGCGGCGACTGGCCGCGGGAACGCCAGATGGAACAGCTGCGCCTGCAGCTCGACCTGCTCAAGCGCTGGGCCAACGAACTCTAGCCGACATCAACCCGAGGATCCCGTCATGGATTTTTCACTGAACGAAGAACAGCAGCTCATCCTGGATACCACGCGTGCCTTCGTCGCCAACGAGTTGATGCCGCATGAGCGCGAGGTCGAGGACAGCGGCGAGCTGCGTCCCGAACTGCAGGCCGAGCTCAAGGCCAAGGCCATCGACGCGGGCCTGTATGCCGCGAACATGCCGGTGGAGGTGGGCGGCGCCGGGCTCGACACGGTCACCTGGGTGCTGTTCGAGAAGGAACTGAGCAAGACCGGTTACGCCCTGCATTACCTCACCGTGGCCCGGCCCTCGAACATCCTGCTCGCCTGCAATGCCGAGCAGCGCGAGCGCTATCTGTTGCCCACGGTGCAGGGCAAGCTCACCGAATGCCTGGCCATGACCGAGCCCGGCGCGGGTTCGGACCTGCGCGGCATGAAGACCAGCGCGGTCGAGAAGGGCGGGGATTGGGTCATCAACGGCACCAAGCATTTCATCAGCCATGCGGATCATGCCGATTACATCATCCTGTTCGCTGCTTCCGGGGAGGAGGGCACGGGCAAGGGCGTGAAGAAGCGCATCACTTCCTTCCTGGTCGACCGCAACCAGCCCGGGCTCACCATCCGCAAGGGCTACAAGAACGTCTCGCACCGTGGTTACACCAACAGCATCCTCGAGTTCAACGATTGCCGCGTGCCGCGCTCGGCGGTGCTGGGCGAGGTGCACAAGGGATTCGATGTGGCCAATACCTGGCTGGGCGCCACGCGCCTGCAGGTGGCGGCGGGTTGCCTCGGCCGCGCCGAGCGCGCGCTGGAGCTTGCCAAGCAATGGGCGGTGGACCGCGTGCAGTTCGGCCAGCCCATCGGCAAGTTCCAGGGTGTGAGCTTCAAGCTGGCGGACATGGCGCTGGAATTGCGGGCCGCGGAACTGCTGACGCTGGAAGCAGCCTGGAAGCACGACCAGAAGATCAGCACCGACATGGACATGGCCATGGCCAAGCTCAAGGCCTCCGAGATGCTGGCCATGGTGGCGGATGAAGCGCTGCAGATCCACGGCGGCATGGGCTTGATGGAAGACCTGCCGCTGGAGCGGATCTGGCGCGATGCGCGCATCGAGCGCATCTGGGACGGCACCAGCGAGGTGCAGCGTCACATCATCTCGCGCTCGCTGCTGCGGCCGCTGGGCGGCTGAGCGCGCGCGCCGGCGCTACCGCGGCTTCGGCCCTGGATGCGCAACGTGTGCCGGCATGCGCGGAGGCCATCCGGCGCGCGTGGCGATGAGCGCATCGTCCCAGTCGAGACCCTCACCCTCGATGCGGCGGTAGTGCGGATCCCAGGGGAATACCACGTCCTCGCCGTCCATCTTCGGCAATACCGTGACGATGGGCCGGCGCGCGCTGGCTTGCATGAACCGCGCCAGCGAGCGCGCCTCCGCCAGGTCCTGCGCCAACTCCCGCAACACCATCTGCGTCGGAGCGGTGATCGGAAATTCAGCATTCGGCTGCTGGGTAAAGGCCTGGTGGGCGGGCTTCACCCAGCACATGGCACTGGCTTCCGCCTCATCCAGCCGCGGCTCCTGGCCCGCCGGCGCGCATGCGAGGAAGAAGTGCGTGTCGAAGCGGCGGCTCATGGCGCTGGGGGTGATCCAATGTGCCACGCGGGTGAGTGCGCGCGGTTCCAGCTCGAGGCCGGCTTCTTCCTGCAACTCGCGGCAGGCCGCCGCGGCGGCTGCCGTGATGGCGTCGGCGCCGCGCGTTTCCTGCGGGTCCGCGGCGCCGCCGGGAAACACCCAATAGCCGCCCATGAAGCGCAGTTCGGCGCGCCGCCGCAGCATCAGCACGCTCGCATCGTCCGCGCCTGCTGCGGATTCGCGCACGACGAGGATGGTGCCGGCGAGCGATGGAGTGACGGGGGACACGCGCCGCCTACATCTGCGGCGCCCAGCCCTTGCAGGAGCCGGCCGCCTTCACGGAATATGCCGGGAACAGCATGCAGGGGCCCTGCGCCGATCCATTGCTGCCCTGGTAGAGTCCACAACTGGCGCAGGTGTGCGTGGGGTCGGGCGCCCTCGCGGCATCCTCGACATAGGCCTGGGCACGCGCCTTCGGATCATCCTCCGGCAGCAGCGGCAGCGCCGCGGGCGCAGCGGCGCCGGACACGCGCACCAGCGTGAACGCTGCCAGCGCGCCGGCCGCCGCATCGCGCAGCCATCGACGCCGGTTCATCGTCCCTTCCACACCGGCTCGCGCTTCTCCGCAAAGGCGCGCGCGCCTTCCTTGAGATCCTCGGAATTCACCACCTGTTGCACGAGATGGAGCGAATCGTGCAATTCGAAAGCCTCGTGCTCGGGAATCATCTCGGTGTGACGCAGCAATTGCTTGATGGCGGGGAACAGGAGCGGGGGGCCATCGGCCAGCTGGCGCGCGATCGCGCGCGCCTTGGTCATTCCCTCGCCCTTGGGCACGACGTGATTGGCGAGGCCCCAGTGCTTGGCTTCCTGCGCATCCATCCAGCGGCCGGTCATCAGGAACTCCACCGCCACATGATAGGGAATGCGGCGGCGCAGCTTGATGGCGCCGGCGTCGGGCAGGATGGCCACGTTGATCTCCGGCAGCGAGAACTTCGCATGCTCTTCCATGACGATGATGTCGGTGCCCAGCACGATCTCGAAGCCGCCGCCGCAGGCGATTCCGTTCACGGCGGCGATCACCGGCTTGTTCAGGTTGCGCGGATAGTTGAAGCCGCCGAATCCGCCCACGCCCCAGTCCTCGTCGGATTTCTCGCCGCCCGCCGCGGCCTTCAAATCCCAGCCCGGCGAGAAGAAGCGATCGCCCGCGCCGGTGATGATGGCGATGCGCAGGCTCTTGTCATCGCGGAACTCGCTGACCACGTCGTTGAGCCGCCGGCTGGTGGCCAGGTCGATGGCATTGGCCTTGGGCCGGTCTAGGGTGATCTCCAGCACGCCGTTGTCGCGCACCAATTTGACCGAATCGCTCATGCTGCTACTCCTGTCGTAAACGAATCAGCGCGTCGACGGCGACGGCGCCGCGGCCGGCCGGCCGCACGATGAGGGGATTGACGTCGATCTCGAGCACCCGCTGCACGTTCGCCTGCGCGTACGCGGCCACGGCCATCACATTGGCGAGCAGCGCCTCGCGGTCGCCCGCGGGCTTGCCGCGGAAGCCGCCCAACAGGCGCGACACCTTGAGCGTCTGCAAGGCCGCGTCGAGGCGTGCGCGATTCCAAGGGGGCAGGAGGCTGACGCTGTCCTGCCAGATTTCCGTGAGGACACCGCCGGTGCCCAGCACCAGCACCTGGCCGAACTGCGCATCGACGGTGATGCCGACCAGCACCTCCGCCACGCCGTCGGCGATCATTTCTTCCACCAGGATATCCGGCGAGATCGCCGCAAGCCGCGCGGCGGCCGCCGCGCATTCCGCATCGCTGCGGATGTTGAGGATCACGCCGCCGACTTCGCTCTTGTGCTCGAGCTGCGCGCCGACGGCCTTCATGACCACCGGATAGCCGATGCCGGCCGCTGCACGCACGGCATCGGCCGCCGGCGCCACCTGCCGCTTGGCGGTGCTCACGCCGTACGCCGCCAGCGCCGCCTTGCCTGCATCCTCGGTGAGGCTCACGGCAGCGCCGGAGGCGGATGGCGCCGGCAGGTTGAGTTGCACCGGCGCCGCGTCGCGCCAGGTCTCGCCCACGGCGCCGGCGTAGGCCAGCGCTTCCAGCGCTTCGCGCTGCCCCTGCAACGGCACCACGCCCTGCGACAGGCAGCGATGGCGCGTGCCGGGGCTGATGGTCTCGGGGAGCGAGGCGATGAGCGCGGCACGCGAGGGCGCGCCTTGCGCAGCGGCGATGAAGGCATCGATGACCACCGCGAAGGCCTCGGTGTCCGCCTTGTCTTCCGGCGGGTTGTCGAGCATGAACCCGACGGCGTCGTAGCCGCTGCGCAGGCTTACCGCAAAGGCCTTCTGCAATTCGGGTGGGTTGAACCACAGGTAGGTGTGGATATCCAGGGGATTGGCGATGGTGACTCGGTCGGTGAGGATGTGGGACAGCGCCCGCGCCTCGGTCGGCGGAATCGCCGCGAACTCCAGCGGCAGCGAGCGCGCCACGTCGGCGGTCATGGCCATGTCGCCACCGGAGGCGCCCATCACCAGCACGCGCCGGCCGGTGAGCGCGCCTCCGGTGTGGAACACCTTGAGCGTCTCGCACAGCGTGGCCAGCGTGTCGCAACGCGCGATGCCGGCATCGCGGCAGAAGGTGTCGAACACCGCATCTTCACCCGCCAACGCACCCGTGTGGCTGTGCGCGGTACGCGCGGCCGCCGCGGTGCGCCCGGTCTTGATCATGGCGATGGGCTTGCCGGCCTGGCGGGCGCGTGCGGCCGCGTGCGCGAAGCGCGAGGCATCCTTGATGCCCTCGACGTACAACCCGAAGGCCGAGACGCGCGCATCCTCGCACAGCAGTTCGATCAGGTCCTCCACCGCAAGGCGCGTCTGGTTGCCGACCGTGAAGATGTAGCCGACGGGCAGCGAGCGGTCGTTGAACATCAGCGTCAACGCGATGGTGCCGCTCTGGCAGATCAGCGCCACGCCGCGCTGCACCGGCTCGCCCACCACCTGGTCGGGCCAGAGGGCGACACGGTCGAAATAGTTCACGGTGCCGTAGCAGTTCGGGCCGAAGTAGGGGAGCGTGCCCGCCTGCCGTACGAGGTCCGCGGTGAGCGCATGGCCCTGCTCGGTGCCGGTTTCGGAAAAGCCGGCCGCGAAGCAGACGAAGCCGCCTGCACCGCGCTGCCGCAGGGCTCCGGCCACCGCCGGTGCCTCCTGGCGCGGCACCGCCAGGAACGTGGCATCCGGTGCGCCGGGCAGTTCGTCGATGCTGCGGAAGTAATGCTGCGCCGGAGTCGAGGCGCGCTTGGGGTGCACGCGCCAGAGCTCGCCCGTGTAGCCGATCTTGCGGCTGCCGGCCGCCACGGCATCGGTCCAGTCACCGGCGCCGATCAGGCAGATGCTGCGCGGCGCGATCAGGCGCGCCAGGTTGTCGCGGGTCATCGCAATTCGATCTTGCGCGACGCCGCGCCCAGCGGCGGCAGGCGCGCCGACAAGGCGGCGAACGCGTCCACGTGCTCGCGCACGCCCGGCGGGAACGCCTCGCTCTTCACCGTCTCGCCCTGGTGTACGTGCAGCAGCATGAACTCCGCCGTGGCGGCGGCTTCCGGGAAACGCTTGCAATGCAGCGCCGTGGCGAGGTGCATGCGCTTCTTGTCGGCCCCGATGAGGGAGCTGACCACGCGGATTTCATCGTCCTGCTTGATTTCGCGCAGGAAGTACACGTGCATCTCGAGGCTGTAGAGCGTATTGCGGGTACGTTCCCGATATGCGGCATCGATACCCACGCGGTCCATCACGTCGTCGGTCGCGAGGCTGAAGATCAGCCCGTAGTACGCATCGCGCAGATGCCCGTTGTAGTCGATCCACTCCGGCTGCATCCGCGGCACATAGACGGGTAGTTCCTGCATGGATGGGCCTTCAGCGCAACTTGAGCTTTTCGCGGGCATCGGCGGCCGAGAGCACGCGCGCGCCCATGGCCTCGATGATCACCCGCGCCTTCTGCACCAATTGCGCATTGCTGGCGTACACGCCCTTGCTCAAATACAGGTTGTCTTCCAGACCCACCCGCACATTGCCGCCGGCCAGGATGGACTGGGCCACCCAGGGCATCTGCATGCGGCTGATGGCAAAGGAACTCCACACGCAGTTGTCGGGGAGCGAGTTCACCATGGCCATGAGATGCCCCACGTCCGCCGGCACGCCGTATGGAATGCCCATGCACAGCTGCACCATGGTCGGTGCTTCCAGCAGGCCTTCCTTGACGCAGGTCTTGACGAACCACAGGTTGCCGGTGTCGAAGATCTCGAGCTCGGGCTTGACGCCCAGGTCCTTGGCGATCTGCATGCCCTTGCGCAGGTAGTTGGGCGTGGACACATAGGCGCGGTTGCCGTCGCCGAAGTTGAGGCTCCCGCAATCCAGGGTGGCGATATCCGGCTTGTACTTGCCTTCCTGGCACAGGTCGATGACGTGCCGCATGCGGTCTTCCTGCGAGCAGAAGTCGCTGCCGGGGCCCGGCGTGTCGGCGAGGCCGTTGTCGCCGGCGACGATATACCCGCCCATGCCGCAAGTGAGGTTGACGATGACGTCGGTTTTGCTCTCGCGGATGCGCTTGACCACCTCACGGTAGTACTTGGTCTCCATCGAAAACCCACCGGTCTCCGGGTCACGCACGTGGATGTGGACGATGGCCGCGCCGGCCTTGGCCGCTTCGATGGCGGTGGCCGCGATCTGCTCCGGGGTGACCGCGCAATGCGGGCTCTTGGTCACCTTGGTGTCATCGCCGGTGACGGCGCAGGTGATGATGACGTCGTGATTCATGTGCGCAATCCTCTTGGACCCTACCATGGGGCGGCAGTTATATTATAACGGCGATAATAATTAAGCCACCGCCGGCGGCCCGCCGGGCGCCGCCCGCGGCCTCAACCCCTGCCGGCCAGCGCCCGCAGGATCTCGCGTTCGCCGCAGACGCCGCATACGCCATCGCCGCCCAGGAGCAGCACCGGATGGCCGCTGGCCTGGTGCAGGCGGATGATCTCGTGCAGGGACGCGGACGCGGGCGCCGCGGCCACGTGGCCGTGGATGCCGGCTGCGGGCACGGCGGGATCCACCACCAAGATGTCGAATCCGGCACCCGCGATCCGGCAGGTGCCGGCGCCCTGCAACTCCAACTGGTAGCGGGCCGCGCCTTCCGGCAGGGCCGTCATGATCATCTCGCCGCTGAGCACGTTGAGCGGATTCATGTGGCGCACGAACTCCGCGACATAATCATCCGCAGGATGCATGACGATGTCGCGCGCGGCGCCGGTCTGCACGATACGGCCATTCTGCAGGATGGAGATGGTATCGCCGATGCGCAGCGCCTCATCCAGGTCATGGCTCACGAACAGGATGGTCTTTTTCACCCGTTCCTGCAGCGCCAGCAATTCGTCCTGGAGCTTGCCGCGGATCAGCGGGTCGAGCGCGGAGAACGGCTCGTCCATCAGCAGGATGTCGGCATCGGTGGCAAAAGCGCGCGCCAGTCCCACCCGCTGTTGCATGCCGCCCGACAGCTCGCCCACCTGGCGGCCCGCCCATTGCGTCAATCCGACGAGCTCGAGTTTCTCATCCACGGCCCTGCGCCGTTCCGCTGGCGAATCCCCGCGCAATTCGAGCCCGAAGCCGACGTTGTCGCGCACGGTGCGCCAGGGCAGCAACGCAAACTGCTGGAACACCATGGCGACCCGCCGGCGGCGCAGGTGGCGCAGCAACGCGGCATCCGCGGTGGCCACGTCGACCAGCGCGTCGGCATCGCGCAGCAGCACCTGGCCGCGCGTGACGCGGTTCAGGCCATTGGCGGCGCGTAGCAGGGTGGACTTGCCGGAGCCGGACAGCCCCATCATCACCGAGATCTCGCCCTGCGCCACATGCAGGTTGGCTCCCGCCACGCCAACGGTTACCTGCAATTGATTGAGGATGTCGCCGCGGGTGCCGCCGGCATCGAGCCGGGCAAGCGCCTCGCGCACGGCCTTGGCGCCGGCACGTCCCGGTTCGCGGGCGAACAGGATGTCGACGTCGTGAAATTCGATGGCGGTGCGGCTCATGAACGCCGCTCCTCGCGCGGGCGCGTGATGCGGTCGAGCACGATGGCCAGCAGCACGATGGCAAATCCGGCTTCGAAGCCCATGCCCACCTGCACGGAGTTGAGCGCGCGCACCACCGGCACGCCCAGCCCGCCTGCGCCGACCAACGCGGCGATCACCACCATCGACAGGCTCAGCATGATGCATTGGGTGATGCCGGCGATGATGGTGGGTGCCGCGCTCGGCAGTTCCACCTTCCACAGCAATTGCAGCCGCGTGGCGCCAAAGGCTTCACCGGCCTCCAGCAGCGGCTTGGGCACCGAGGCAACGCCCAGGTGCGTGAGCCGGATGGGAGCGGGCAGGGCAAAAATGACGGTGGAGATGAGCCCCGGCACCACGCCGAGGCCGAACAACACCAACGTCGGAATCAGGTACACGAAGGTCGGCAGGGTCTGCATCAGATCCAGCACGGGCCGCAGCGATTCGTACAAGCGCGGGTGATGCGCGGCCGCGATGCCGATGGGCACGCCCACCAGCGTCGACACCAGTGCGGCCACCAGCACCAGCGACAGCGTCTCCAGGGTGGCCTGCCAATACCCCTGGTTCATGATGAACAGCAGCGCCAGCAGGACGAACACCGCCAGCGGCCAGGAGCGTCGCAGCAGCCATGCCAGCGCGGCCGTCGCCACGATGAGGAGCCATGCGGGAATGGCGTGCAGGAGCGCAGTGACGCCATTCACCAGGCCGCGCAGCAGCACGGAAATGCCGTCGAACACCCAGGTGCCATGGCGCTTGACGTACTCGATGGCGCTGGCCACGCTGTCCCCCAGCGGAATCTTGTGCTGCGTGACGCGCTGCTCGAAGCTGAGTGGTGCGGCCGCAGGTGCGACCGCCGCCGCGTCCGCGCCCGCGACCGGCTCGCCCTCGGCGGTCAGCACGCCTTCGAACCAGGGAGCGAGCGCCTGCGGGTGCGCGGCGAGCCAGGCAGCCGCGGCTGCGGCGGGCTGCAGATGCGCGTTCAGGATGCCATCCATGATCTCGTTTTCGGCATCCAGCGAAAAGCTCAGGTTCTGCAGCAACCGCCCGACGTTGGGGCACTCCTTGAGGTAACCACGGCGGACGTTGGTATAGATGGTGGCGCCGCCGAAGTTGGGGCCGAAGATCGCATCCCCGCCGCTCAGGTAGCGCAGCGAGAACCGCTTGTTCATCGGATGCGGTTCCCAGGCGAGGAACACCAGCGGCGCCTGGCCGCGCGCGGCGCGCTCCACTTCGGCGAGCATGCCTTGTTCGCTGGATTCGATCAGCTTGAAGGAGCCAAGGCCGAAGGTGTTCGCGCCGATCATGTCGAGCACGTGCAGGTTGCCGGGGTTGCCGGCCTCGATGCCATAGACGGTGTGCTTGAGTTGTGGCCCAAAGCGGGCGATGTCCGCGAAGTTGCGCAGACCCGCCTCGTAAGTGGGGGTGAGCGTTGCCAGGGTGTATTTGGCGCCTTGCAGGTTGACGCGCACCACCTCGATCGAGCCATCCGCCAGGAACGGCGCCCGGTCTGCTTCCTGCGCCGGCATCCAGTTGCCCAGGAACACATCGATGTCCTTGTTGCGCATCGACGCGAACGTCACCGGCACCGACAGCACGGTGATCCGGGGCTCGTACCCCAGGCGTGTGAGCAATTGCGCGGTGAGCGCGGTGGTGGCGGTGACATCGGTCCAGCCGATGTCTGACAGGCGCACTTCGCGGCACGATGCGGGTTCGGCAGGGGTACGGGCCGCGCCGAATAGCAGCAGAAAAAGGACTGACAATCTGAGCAGTTGCACCGTATTTCCCATCCCCGGTTCATCGCGAGGTTTGCAACCCGGCGGCGCATCCCACACAATTGGCTGCGCGTTTCGTTTACGTAACGCAGCAGCTTAAGTTTCTAAAATAACTATTTGAAATTTAAGTATTTATAATCAGCCGTCAGCGGCGGGTCCGTACCAGCATGCCGACTGGCTCGAAGCTCTGCAAGGCGATCGGCAATGGCAACCAAACGGCGATTGAACACCCGCTCTAAACCCGGTTCCAAGACTCCCGGCGCACCGGGGTTCGGTGAGCGATTTGCCTCCGTGAACCCTGCGACCGGCGAGGTGCTCGGGCATTTTACGGTGGCAGGCCCTGCCGAGGTGGACGCGGCGGTGAGCGCGGCGCGCACCGCACAGCCGGCATGGGGAGCGCTCACCGGTGCTGCCCGCGCCAAGATCCTGAACCGCGCCGCCGCCATCCTGCGCGCACGCAATGACGAACTCGCCGAATGGGAGACCCGCGATACCGGCAAGCCCATCCAGGAGACCAGCGTCGTGGACGTGCTCTCCGGTGCCGACTGCCTGGAGTATTTCGCGGGCATGGCGCACGGGCTGGCGGGCGAGCACCTGAACCTGGGTCCCACGGCCTTCGGCTACACGCGCCGCGAACCGCTGGGCGTGGTCGCCGGGATCGGTGCGTGGAATTACCCGTTGCAGATCGCCTGCTGGAAGGCGGCGCCGGCCCTGGCCTGCGGCAATGCCATGTTGTTCAAGCCGGCGGAGATCACGCCGGTGACCGCCGCGAAGCTGGCCGAGGTGTTCGAGCAAGCCGGCCTGCCCCGCGGCATCTTCCAGGTGGTGCAGGGCTTTGCCGACACGGGCCGGCTGTTGACCCGACACCCCGACATCCGCAAGGTGTCCATCACCGGAGAAGTCGGCACCGGCAAGGCCGTGATGGGCGATGCCGCCGCCACGCTCAAGAACGTCACGCTCGAACTGGGCGGCAAATCCCCGCTGATCGTGTTCGAGGATGCGAACCTCGACAATGCCGTGTCCGGCGCGATGCTCGCCAACTTCTATTCCAGCGGGCAGGTCTGCTCCAATGGCACGCGTGTGTTCGTGCACCGCTCCATCCGCAAGGCGTTCCTCGAACGCCTGAAGACGCGCGTCGCGCGCATGCGGTTGGGAGATCCTCTGGATCCCAAGACCCAGGTGGGTCCGCTGGTGAGCGAGCAGCACATGCACAAGGTGCTGGGCTACCTGGAGCGCGGGCGCGCCGAGGGTGCGCGCGTGCTCATCGGTGGTGGCCGCGTCACCAAGGGCGCACTGGCGAAGGGCTTCTTCGTTGCGCCGACGGTGTTCGACGGGTGCCGCGATGACATGGCCATCGTGCGCGAAGAGATCTTCGGCCCGGTGATGTCGGTGCTCGAGTTCCAGACCGAGGAGGAGGTGGTGAGCCGGGCCAACGCGACGGAGTTCGGCTTGTCCGCGGGCGTGTTCACCAACGACCTGACCCGCGCGCACCGCGTGATCGCGAACCTGCAGGCCGGAACCTGCTGGATCAACCACTACAATGTCACGCCCATCGAGTTGCCGTTCGGCGGCGTGAAGCTGTCGGGCCTGGGACGAGAGAATGGCCGCGCGGCGATCGAGCACTACACGCAACTGAAGAGCGTGTACGTCGCCATGGGGGATGTGGAGGCGCCGTACTGATGAGCGAGGAGAGCTTCGATTACGTCATCGTCGGCGCAGGCTCCGCCGGCTGCGTGCTGGCCAATCGCCTGACCGAGTCCGGACGTCACCGCGTGCTGCTGCTGGAGTACGGCGGATCCGACCGATCGATCTGGGTGCAGATGCCCTCGGCCCTGTCCATCCCGATGAACATGCCGCGCTTCAACTGGTTCTACTACACCGAACCCGAGGCAAACCTCAACAACCGCCGCATCCACACCCCCCGCGGCAAGGTCCTCGGCGGATCCTCCTCCATCAACGGCCTGGTCTACATCCGCGGCAATGCGCAGGACTTCGATGGCTGGGAGCGGCTGGGAGCGAAGGGCTGGAGTTATCGCGATGTGCTGCCGTACTTCAAGCGCGCGGAAGGACGCTTCGAGGGTGGCGATGAGTATCGTGGCGCCGATGGTCCCTTGAAGACCTGCTACGGCACGCTCAAGAATCCGCTGCATGCGGCGTGGCTGGGCGCGGCGCGCGATGCCGGCTATCCGATGACCGCCGACGTCAACGGCTTTCAGCAGGAGGGCTTCGGCCGCATGGACATGACGGTCGGGGGCGGCGTGCGCTGCAGCGCCGCCAATGCCTATCTGCGGCCGGCCATGCGCCGCGCGAATCTCACCGTGCGCGAGCGAGCGCTGGCCACGCGCATCCTGTTCGACGGGCGCCGTGCGGTGGGCGTGGAATACCTGCAGGGTGGCGTGTCGCGCACGGTGAAGGCGGGACGCGAGCTGCTGGTCTGCGCCGGCTCCATCAATTCACCGCAACTGCTCAAGCTCTCCGGCGTGGGCGCCGCCGCCGAGTTGCGCGAGCATGGCTTGCCGGTGGTCGCGGACCTGCCGGGCGTGGGAGAGAATCTGCAGGATCACCTGGAGTTTTATTTCCAGGTGGCGTGCACGCAGCCGGTGAGCTTGTACAGCGTGCTCAATCCCTGGAGCAAGGCGTTGATCGGCATGCGCTGGCTGCTGCGCCGGGATGGGCTGGGCGCCACCAACCATTTCGAGAGCTGCGGGTTCATCCGCAGCGATGCGGGCGTGCCGTATCCGGACATCCAGTTTCACTTCCTGCCCATGGCGGTGGCCTACGATGGCAACTCGCTGGCGGACGAACACGGCTTCCAGGCGCATGTTGGCCCGATGCGCTCCAAGAGCCGCGGCTGGGTGCGTCTCAACAGCGCGGATGCGCGCGACAAGCCGCGCATCTGCTTCAACTACATGAGCCACCCGGATGATTGGAAGGAGATGCGCGCCTGTGTGCGCCTGACACGGGAGATCTTCGCGCAGCCGGCCTTCGATGCGTTCCGCGGCCGGGAGATCCAGCCCGGCGCGCACGTTCAATCCGATGAGGCCATCGATGAATTCATCCGCGCCAAGGTGGAAAGCGCCTATCACCCCTCGTGCACCTGCAAGATGGGCACTGCGTCGGACCCGATGACGGTGGTGGATCCCGACGCCAAGGTGATGGGCTTGGATGGCTTGCGGGTGGTCGATTCCTCGATCATGCCCCAGATCACCAACGGCAATCTGAACGCCCCCACCATCATGCTGGCGGAGAAGGCGGCCGACCATATCCTGGGTGCAGGGCTGCTGGCGCCGTCGGATGCGCCGGCCTACCGGTCCGGGAACTGGCAGGCGCAGCAGCGCTGAGGGGTGCGCGCAGCGCGCCGCGTCAGCGCGTCACGAGGCCGCCGCGCGCGGCCTTTCCATGGGCGGCTGCAACGCATCCAGCACCTGGCCCGCCGGCACGGGCACGCTGAACAAATAGCCTTGCGCGTAGCGGCAGCCCAGCGATTGCAGCACGGCCACCTGCGAGGGCTCTTCCACGCCTTCGGCCAGGCTGTTCATGCCCAGGTTCTCCACCAGCGTGATGGTCGCGTGGATCACCGCCAGCACGTCCTTGTCCGTGGCCAGGTCCTGCACGAACGAGCGGTCGATCTTGATGGTGTCGAAGGGATATTGGCGCAGCAGCGCCAGCGAAGAGGTGCCGGTGCCGAAGTCATCCATGGCCAGTTGGATGCCCAGATCGCGCAGCTCCTGCAGCAGCGCCAGCGCCGCCTGCGGGTTGCGCATGAATTCGCGTTCCGTGATCTCCAACTGCAGGCATCGTGGCGGCAGGCCGGTGCGCCGCAGCGCCGCCTGGATCTGCTCGCGCAGGCCCGGTCCCAGCGCCAGTTCCGCGCGTGACACGTTGATGCTGACCGTGTCCGGCGCGCGTGCCGGGTCTTCGCGCTGCCAGCGGACCATGTCGTCGCAGGCACGGTTCAATACCCACTTGCCCAGTTCCCCGATCAGCCCGGATTCCTCGGCGATGGGAATGAACTCCGCCGGGGAAATGGAACCCATGGATGGGTGGTGCCAGCGTGCCAGCGCTTCCACCGAGAAGCCGCGGCCGGTGCGCAGGTCGATGATGGGTTGGTACAACAGCGAGATTTCCGGCGTGCCGATCGCACGCCGCAACCCCGTCTCGATGGCCACGTGGCGCAGCAGGCGCGTATGCATCGCCTCGGTGAACACGACGCTGCAGGCGCGGCCGGCCCGCTTGGCCTCGTACATGGCGAGGTCGGCGTTGCGGACCAGTTCCTCGGCGCTGGCTTCCGCGTCGCGGCTGATGACGATGCCGACGCTCGCGGAGGAATGCACCTCGCTGTCGAACAACGAGTAGGCGGGCGCGAGCGCTTGCAGCAGCCGTTCGCTGCAGCGAACGGCGTCCTCCGGCGCGCCCAGCGACTCGATCAGCACCAGGAATTCGTCGCCGCCGAAGCGGCTGATGAGGGTGGCGCTGGGGTCGGCCGCGAGGCCGTCGGCGCGGCGCAGGCAGCGCTGCAGCCGCGCCGCGATCTGCCGCAGCAACTCGTCGCCGGCATTGTGGCCAAGCGTGTCATTGACCTGCTTGAAGCGGTCGAAATCCAGGAACAACAGCGCGAACAGCGGCAGCTCGCCGTTGCGTTGCCGGCGCACGGCCCGCTCCAGGCGTTCCATGAAAACGCGCCGGTTCGGCAGTCCCGTGAGCTTGTCGTTGCGCGCAGCCTCCGCCAGTTCCATTTCCATGGCCTTGCGGCGCGAGATGTCCTGGATGAACGAGCAGATGAGCGCGCGTCCTTCCTCGTCCACGATGCGGCTGCCCGAGAGCAGCGCAGGAAAGCCCTGGCCGTCCTTGCGGGCGCAGATGGTCTCGCGCGGGTCGCGCAGCTGGGCATCGTCCTCGCCGGACTCGGCCGAGTTGCGCAAGGCCGCGCCATACACCATGTCGCCGAACTGCATTTCGAGCAGTTCGGCGCGCTCGTAGCCGGTGGTCGCCAGCAGCGCGTCATTCACCTGCAGGAACCTGCCATCGGTGGCATCGTTGAGCGCGATGCCCACCGGCGAGAGTTCGAACAGCGAGCGGAAGCGCGTCTCGCTCTCCTGCAACGTGGAGGCGGCCAGCAGGCCGTTGAGGCGCACGCGATAGAAGGCCGCACCAAGGATGGCGATCAAAGCACCGGCGGGGAACAGGCCCAGTAGCGCGGCATTGCGGGCGGCGGCAATGCGCGCAAGATAGATATGCGCATCGACGTCGACACCGACGGCGCCATAGATGCGGCCGGATTCGTCGCGCAGCGGCGCGAGTCCGCTCATGAAGCTGCCCCAGCTGTCGGTGGTGGGCGAATCCGTCGCGGCCGGCTCGCCCGGATGCGCATCATCGCCCAGGGCGCGGTGCATCGCCGGCCCGGTGTCGGTATACACCTGCCAGACTCCCGCCTGTTCGCTCAGGCCGTTGCCCGTCTTCAGACGGGGATCGGCGGCATCGAGCACGAAGCGCACCTGATCGCCATCGCGCACCACGGTATAAATGAAATGGATGTCCGGCACTGCCTGCTTCAGGCGCCGCAGCGGGTCCACGGCGCGGCGGTAGTCCGGATCGTTGATCTGCTCGGGCCGCCGGATCAGCGCGTGTGCTGCCGGATCCACCTGCGTCGCCGCGGATTGCGCCAGGCTGATGAGGTAGTGCCGGTAATTGTCGCGGATGGAGTCGAGCGAAGTGGACAGCAAGCCGAAGATGCCGGCGCCCATGATGATGAGCGCCGCGGCCGACATGCTCACGCATTCCCAGCGCGCGCGGCGGCGCAGCCGAGCCTCGGCGTTCATGTCCAGCCCCGGAACAGTCGCGATTCAAACCCTGGGTTCACCCATTCCTTGTCGGCCGGAGGGGTGCCCGACTGGCCGCAGGGCGGCCCTTAATCCAGCAAAAATGCGACTTGGTTCACGATGATTTGCCGGCCGCGGCCGATATCCGAAAGGGATATGCAGGCAAAACCCCAAGCAGCAGCGGTGGACCCGCGCACGCGCATCCTCGGCGCCGCCGATTCGCTCGGCGTGCTCGGCGGAAACGACGGCACGCCGGCGCGCATGCTCTCGATGTTGTGCAATCCCAACGTCGAATCACGCGAGGTGTCTGCGCTGATCAAGCGGCAACCGGTGCTGTGCGCGCGGGTGCTGCGCGTGGCGAATTCTCCCTATTACGGGCAACCGCGCGGCGTGAAGACCATCGAGCGTGCCTTCTTCGTCCTCGGCATGGATGCGGTGCGCGGGATCGCCGCCGCGGCTTGCCTGGAGCGCACCGTGAGCGTGTGCAATGGCGGCGGGCTGCTCGACATGAACAGGCTGCTGGAACACAGCGTGGCGACGGCCGTCGCAGCCGAGTCGCTGGCGAAGATCCTGCGCTTCGGGCTTGCGCCCGACGCCTTCATCGCGGGCCTTCTGCATCACCTGGGGATGGCGGTGCAGGCGGCGGTGGACCCGGAAGGCATGGCGCAGATGCTGCGCGTGCGCGCCGCCGAGCGCGAGCGGGGCGGCGGCGAGGCGTGCGGCATCCGCGAACTCGAGGGCCGCCATTGCAGCGTCGGCCATGAACTATGCGTGATGGAGATCTTCGGCGCCTGGCAATTGCCGGACTCGCTGGTCGCGGCCGCGGGGCATCATCACGATCCGGCCGGTGCGCCGCAGCGCTTTCAGGAATTGGCGGCGCTGGTGGACCTGGGGGCGCGAGTGGCCGCCCATACCGGCCACGACCTGCCGCTGGAGCCGCCGGCGCGCGATGCTGCGCCATCCTCGGTGTTCATCGATTTGCCGCCCGTGGAAGTGCAGGCCGTGATCGCGGCCTTGCCCGAACGGGTCCAGTGCCTGCGAGCGGCACTGGGCGACTGTTGATCGCCATCCGCCGCGGCGATCAACCGCGCGCGATTTCCTCGAGCAACTGCGTGCAGTAGTCGGCGAAGGATCGCCACACCTCGAGATGGAAAACCTTCGGCGCGGTGCGCCACAGCACCACGTCCGCCTTGGCGAAGACCGTGCGCGTGCACATGCCCACCGGGAACTGCGAGACATCCAGATCCAGGGCGCAGCCGCCGGCGAGCAGCGTCTCGCCATCCGGCCCGCTGATTTCCAATCCGACCTGGCGATGGCTGACATCCACCAGCGAATGCGCCACGCCGCCCAAGGCCTGCCGCAGCGGTGCCATATCCGCGGCCGGCGGGGCCAACAACAGGAACTCCGACGGCCCGAGCCACAGGGCGTGATGATCGCCCTTGCTTGCCGAACGGCAGGCCTGCGGCAGTCCCGCGCTCCAGGCGCCGGCGGCCGCGGTGAGCGCATCGGCGCCGCCCTGCAGGATCCAGCGTGAGGCCGGCGCGAGCCGGCGCAGGAAACCGCTCGTGTCAGCCATTCAGGCGCTCTCCCTTCGGGTCGTAGAACACCGGCGAGGTGACTTCGACCTCGACTTCCCCGCCCGGCATGGGGGCGAACAACTTCTCGCCCATGCGCGCCCGGCCACCGGCCACCAATGCCAGCGCAATGGGCCGTCCCAGGACGGCGCTGAAGTAGGAGGAGGTGACATGCCCGATGACCTTCATCGGCACGCTCTGGCCGCGCGTGGCGACGATCTGCGCGCCTTCCTCCAGCGGCACTTGGCTGGAGATGACGTTCAAGCCCACCAGGTGCTTGCGGTCGGCGGCGCGCATCGAGGCGCGCTGCAGCGAGCGCTTGCCGACGAAATCAGGCTTGTTCTTGCCGATGGCCCAGGTGAGGCCGGCATCATCCGGGGTCACCGTGCCGTCGGTGTCCTGGCCGACGATGATGTAGCCCTTCTCGGCGCGCAGCACGTGCATGGTCTCGGTGCCGTAGACCACGATGCCGTGTGCCTGGCCGGCCGCATGCACGGCTTCCCACAACGCGGCGCCATGCGCGCAAGGCACGTTGATCTCGAATCCCAATTCGCCGGTGAAGCTCACGCGGAACAGCATGGCCGGGACGTTGCCGGCGCCCTCGAGCGCCACATGACCATGCGCCAGCGCCATGTGCGGCAGGGCGGCGGCGGAGAGGTCCACGCCGCGCACCACGGCTTCGACCACCTGGCGTGCATTCGGCCCCTGCACGGCGACCACCGCCCATTGCTCGGTGGTGGAGGTGAGCCAGACCTTGAGGTCGAGCCACTCGGTCTGGCGGTAGTCCTCCATCATCGCCAACACACGTGCCGCACCGCCGGTGGTGGTGGTGACATGGAAGCGATCCGCGGCGATGCGCGCGATGACACCGTCATCGTAGATGAAGCCGTCATCGCGCAGCAGGATGCCGTAGCGGCAGCGGCCGACGGCGAGGTTGGTCCAATTGTTCACGTACAGGCGGTTGAGGAACTCCGCCGCATCGGGGCCCGCGATCTCGATCTTGCCCAGGGTGGAGGCATCGAACATGCCGCAGGCGCTGCGCACCGCCAGGCACTCGCGGTTGACGGCGGCGTGCATGTCCTCGCCAGCCTGCGGGAAGTAACGCGCGCGCATCCACAGGCTCACCGGCTCGAATACCGCCCCGCGGCCCAGCGCCCAGGCGTGGCTCGGCGTGCGCCGCACGGGGTCGAACAGGTCGCCACGCGACGTGCCGGCAAAACTGCCGAAGCTGGTCGGCGTGAACGGCATGCGGAAGGTGGTCAGGCCGATCTCGGCCAGGGGCTTTTGCAGGCGTTCGGAGGCCACCGCGAGCGCGTTCAGGTTGGAGGTCTTGCCCTGGTCGGTGGCCATCCCCGTGGTGGTGAAGCGCTTGATGTGCTCGATGGAATGGAACCCCTCGCGCGTCGCGAGCTGGATGTCCTTGACGGTCACATCGTGCTGAAAATCGATGAAGGCCTTCAGCGCGGTGCCGTCCACCGGTTGCGGCAGTGCCCCCAGCCAGCCCGAAGGCGGGGAGGTGCGTGCCTGCGCCACCTCATAGCGGCGCGCGTGGATCGCGGCGGCGCCGTCCTCCAGCACCTGTTGCAGCGTGAACACGCCGCGGCAAGCGCCCACCGACACTTGCGCCTCGGCCGCCTTGCCGGGCACGAAGGCCTGCAGGTCCTCGCGCCATTCCAGCTTGCCGCGCGATTGCGAGAACAGGTGCACGCTCGGCGTGAACCCGCCCGACATCAACAGAAGATCGCAGGCGGCGCTGCGCTTGAAGTGCACGGCGCCGGTGCCGTCCACCTGGCCGATGCGAGCGCCGCGGATGCGCCGCGTGCCCCGCGTGGACAGGATGGTGCCGGCCGGGATGATCTCGATGCCGGCCCGCTGCACGGCGGCATGCAGCTCGCCCTTGGGATCGGGCCGCACGTCGACGACGGCGGCGATGGTGACGCCCGCGGCACCGAGATCCAGCGCCGCCTGGTAGGCCGCATCGTCGGCGGTCACGACCACGGCGCGCGTGCCCGCACGCACGCCGAAGCGGTGCAGGTAGGTCAGCGCCGCGCCGGCCAGCATCACGCCGGGACGGTCATTGCCCGGAAACACCAGCGGCCGCTCGATGGCGCCGGTGGCCAGGATCACGCGGCCCGCGCGCACCTGCCACAACCGTTCGCGCACCAGGTCGGCGTCCGGATCGGCCAGGTGCTCGGTCACGCGTTCGGCGAGGCCGAGGAAATTGTGCGGGAAATAGCCGAAGGCCGTGGTGCGCGGCAGGAGCTTCACCTTCGGATTGGCGGCAAGCTCGGCCAGGCTCTTCGCCAGCCAGTCGGCGGAGGGCAGATGATCGATCTGCACGTCCGGATCGCTCAGCAGCGAGCCACCCATTTCCGCCTGCTCATCGCACAGGATCACGCGCACGCCACTGCGGGCGGCTTCCAGCGCCGCAGCGATGCCGGCGGGGCCGGCGCCGACGACCAGCACTTCGCAGTGTGCATAGCGCTGTGCGTAACGGTCGGGGTCGGGAAGGGTGGGCGCAAGGCCAATGCCCGCCGCGCGGCGGATGACGGGTTCGTACAGCGACTTCCAGGCGCGCTTGGGCCACATGAAGGTCTTGTAGTAAAAGCCCGCGGGAAAGAACCGCGACAACGCGTCATTGATGCGGCCGACGTCCCAGTTGAGGCTGGGCCAGCGATTCTGGCTGGCCGCCTTCAGGCCCTCGTAGATCTCCACCTGCGTGGCGCGCAGGTTGGGCGTGTAGCGCGCCGCGTCGCGCCACACCGCGACCAGTGCGTTGGGCTCTTCCGAGCCCGCGGCCAGGATGCCGCGTGGCCGGTGATACTTGAAGGAGCGACCCAGCAGGTGCACGCCATTGGCGAGCAGGGCGGCGGCGAGCGTGTCGCCGTGCAGGCCCTGGTAGGCCTGGCCGTCGAACTCGAAATTCACTTTGCGCGTGCGGTCGATGCGGCCGCCGGTCTGGGTACGATGATCGCTCACGGCCGCGGCTCACCCACTTTGTACGTGCCGTGGAAATGATCGGTGGTGGTGTCGCGCAGGGCATTGAAGAACATGCCGCAGCCACGCACATGCCGCCAGCGCTCCGCGCGCATGCCGCGCTCGTTGTTGCGCATGTAGAGGAAATCCGTCCATTGCTCGTCGTCGTAGCTGGCCGGTTGCACGGGCCGCGCGATGTGCGCCTGGCCGCCGTACGCGAATTCGATCTCGGGACGCTTGCCGCAATAGGGGCAGTCGATGATCAGCACGGCGAGGTCCTCAATGCGCCACCGCGGCGGCGGCGGCTTCGTCGATCAGCCGGCCCTCGCGGAAGCGCTCGATGGTGAAGGGCGCATTGATGGGGTGCGGTTCGTCGCGCGCGATGGTCCACGCGAACACATGCGCCGAACCCGGCGTGGCCTTGAAGCCGCCCGTGCCCCAGCCGCAATTCACGTACAGCCCCGGCACCGGGGTCTTGGCGATGATGGGCGAGCGGTCGGGCGTGACGTCCACGATGCCGCCCCAGTTGCGCATCATGCGCATGCGACGGAACATCGGGAACAGTTCGCAGATGGCATCCAGCGTGTGCGTGTTGATGTGCAACGCGCCGCGCTGCGTGTACGAGGTGTAGGCATCGGTGCCGGCGCCGATCACGAGTTCACCCTTGTCGGATTGGCTGATGTAGGCGTGCACGGTGTTCGACATGACCACACAGGGGAAAACGGGCTTAACCGGTTCCGACACCAGCGCCTGCAGCGGGAAGCTCTCCAGCGGCAGCTTGACGCCGGCAAGGCCCAGCACCACGCTGGTGTTGCCGGCAGCGGAGACGCCCACCTTGGGCGTGCGGATCTCGCCGCGCGTGGTCGTCAGCGAAGCGATGGCGCCGCTGGCATCGAGCGTCATGCCGGTGACCTCGCAGTTTTCGATGATGTCCACGCCCAGCGCATCGGCCGCGCGCGCGTAGCCCCAGGCCACCGCGTCATGGCGCGCGGTGCCGCCGCGGCGCTGCAAGGCGGCGCCCAGCACGGGGTAGCGGATGTTGGAGTCGATGTTCAACGGCGGGCAGAAGGCCTTGGCCTGCTCGGGCGTGAGCCATTCGTTGTCCACGCCATTGCAGCGGTTGGCGTGGATGTGGCGCTGCGCGGATTGCACGTCGTGCACCGAGTGCGCCAGCATCATGACCCCGCGCGGGGAAAACATGACGTTGTAGTTCAGCGCCTGGGAGAGGTCCTCCCACAGCTTGACCGAGTGGTCGTACAGCGCCGCGCTCTCGTCGAACAGGTAGTTGGAGCGGATGATGGTGGTGTTGCGGCCGGTGTTGCCGCCGCCGATCCAGCCCTTCTCCAGCACGGCGATGTTGGTCATACCGTGCTCGGCCGCCAGGTAATAGGCGGCACCGAGGCCGTGACCGCCACCGCCGACGATGACGGCATCGTAGGCGGGTTTGGGGTTGGGCTTGCGCCACTGGATCTGCCAGCTGCGATGCCGGGACAGCCCCCTCAAGATCAGTGAGAGGGCCGAGAATCTTTGCCGCGTCATACCCTTGAGTTTACGCCTTCAGCGCGGTGTTTTCCGGGTCGAATGGCGAATCCACCAGCACCGTGGCCTGCTTGCGCTCGCCCAGGATCTCGATCTGGAGCTTGGTTCCCACCGCGGCGTGCTCGGGCTTGACGTAGCCTATCCCCAAGCTCTTTTTCAGTGCATGACCGTAGTAGCCGGAGGTCAGTCGCCCCACCAGCTTGCCCGCGGCGTCGAACAGCGGCTCGTTGCCCAGCGGATCCGCATCGGTCACGCCGTGCACTTCCAGGGTGATGAAACGATTCGGAACGCCGGCCGCCTGCTGCTTGGCCAGCGCCGCCTTGCCGATGAAATCCGGCTTGTTCATGCGCACGAACCGGTCGAGGCCCGCCTCGAACGGGGTGTAGTCGCGCGTCATGTCCGAGCCCCACATGCGGTAGGACTTCTCCATGCGCAGGGATTCCATGGCACGCATGCCCACCATGCCGATGCCGTGCTGCCTGCCCGATGCGAAGATGGCATCGAACAGGTGATGCGCATATTCGATCGGGAAGTGCAGTTCCCAGCCCAGCGCGCCGACGAAATTCACGCGCAGCAGGTACACGTCCGTGGCCAGGCCGACTTCGCACACCTGGCTCGTGAGCCAGGGGAAGGAGGCATTGTCGAGCTTGGCATCCACCAGGGGTTCCAGCACCTCGCGCGAGCGCGGGCCCGCCACCACGAAACAGCCGCGGCTGCTGGTGATGTTGCGCAACTGCACGCTGCCGTCGGTGGGGAGTTTCTTCTGCAGGTAGTCGCCATCGAAGCGCTCGGCCGCGCCGGCGCTCACCACGTAGAAGCGCTGCTCCTCGATCTTGGTGATGGTGAACTCGGAGCGGATGCCGCCCTTCGGGGTCAGGGCATGGCACAGGGACATGCGGCCCACCTTGGTGGGCACCTTGTTCGCGACCAGGTGATCGAGCCAATCCGAGGCGCCGGGACCCGAGACATCCCATTTGCTGAAGGGCGTGAGGTCGATGACGCCGACCTTCTCGCGCATCAGGCGCACCTCGTTGCCCACGTGCTCGAAGTAATTGGTGCGGCGAAAGCTCCACGCGTCCTTGCGCGCAACGCCGGGCGGAGCGAACCAATTGGCGCGCTCCCAGCCGTAGCGCTGGCCGAACACCGCGCCCATTTTGTCGAGCTTGTCGTACACCGGGCTGGTCTTCGCGGGCCGCGCATCATGGCGCTCCTCATCCGGGTAATGGATGGTGAACACGTTGCGGTAGGTCTCTTCGTTCTTCGTCACCACGTAGCGCTTGCTGGTGTAGGGGCCGAAGCGGCGCGGGTCGGTGGCCATCATGTCGATGCCGGGTTCGCCTTCGGTAATCCACTCGGCGAGCTGCCAGCCCGAGCCGCCGGCCGCGGTGATGCCGAAGCTGTGGCCTTCGTTGAGCCACAGGTTGTGCTGGCCCCAGGCCGGGCCGATCAAGGGGCTGCCATCCGGGGTGTAGGCGATGGGGCCGTTGACGATGTCCTTGATGCCGCAGTTGGCGAGCGCGGGCACGCGGCGGTTGGCGGCTTCCACGTGCGGCAGCAACCGTTCCAGGTCGCCGTCGAACAGGTTCTTGCCGAACCACTCGGGAACGCCGTCGGCGAAGCGCGCGGGCGCGCCGGCTTCGTACGGTCCGAGGATCCACCCGCCGCGCTCCTCGCGCAGGTAGTAGGACTTGTCGGATTCGCGCAGCACGGCGAGTTCCTTGCCACCCGCCTTGCGGTAGGCCACGAGTTCGGGCGACTCGTCGTACACGATGTACTGGTGCTCCACCGGGATGGAGGGCACGTTGATGCCGAACATGCGGCCTGTCTGGCGCGCATAGTTGCCGGTGGCGCACACCACGTGCTCGGCGATGATCTCGCCCTTGCTGGTGGTGAGCTTCCACTCGCCGGACGGCGTGCGCGACGCGCCGGTGACCTCGGTCTGCTCGTAGATCTCCGCGCCGCGCGAGCGCGCGCCCTTGCGCAGCGCCATGGTGAGATCGGCCGGTGCGATGTGGCCGTCGTCCGGGTGATACAGCGCGCCGATGATGGCGGGCGTGTCCGCGCTGCCTCCCAATTCGACCAGCGGCCAAAGCTTCTTCACCTCGGCGGCGCTGATGACCTGGAAGGGCACGCCGATGGTGTTGGCGGTGCCGCAATACTTCTGGTACTCGTCCATGCGGTCGCGGCAGGTGGCCAGGCGCAGATTGCCGGTCACGTGGAAGCTCACGTCCTGGCCGGTCTCGGCGGGCAGGCGCTTGTACAGGTCCACCGAGTACTTGTGCAGCTGGCCGACGGTGTAGCTCATGTTGAACAGCGGCAGCAGACCTGCGGCGTGCCAGGTGGAGCCGGCCGTCAATTCGGTGCGCTCCAGCAGCACCACGTCGGACCAGCCCTTGAGAGCCAGGTGGTAGAGCGTGCTCACGCCCACCGCACCGCCGCCAATCACCACGACCCGAGCGTGTGTCTTCATTCGTTTCCAGCCTGTTTGCCGTTGATCTTTCGTGCTGCGGCAGTGTAACCAGCGTACGGGCGCTGACAACTCCGTTTGCGACAAACGCTATCAAAAATGCGCCAGGGGGCCTTCCGGTGGCATAATCGAAGCCATGGAGTCCCCCAGCACGCGCAAGCATCGCTACGCCTTCCTCACGCTCCCCAATTATTCGCTGATCGCCGTCTCCAACGCGCTGGAACCGCTGCGCATGGCGAACCGCATCGCGGGCCAGGACCCCTACGAATGGTCCATCGTCAGCACGGACGGCAAGCCGGTGAAATCCAGCAGCGGCCTGGAGCTGACGCCCACGCTGCCGCTGGAAAAGGTGGGCACGCCCGACATCGTGTTCGTCTGCGGTGGCATCAACGTGCGCGAAGCCGTGTCGCCCGCGCTGTGTTCCGCGCTGCGGCGGCTGGCGGAGCGCCGCATTCCCCTGGGTGCGCTGTGCACGGGCGGCTACGCACTCGCCAAGGCCGGGCTCCTCGACAACCTGCAGGCCACCATCCATTGGGAGAACCTGTCCGCGCTGCGCGAGGAATTTCCGCGCGTGCGCATCAGCGACCAGCTGTTCACCATCGACAAGGACCGCTACACCTGCTCGGGCGGGACGGCGCCGCTGGATTTGATGTTGAATCTCATTCGCCTGAAGCTGGGGGTGCGCATCTCGCAGCTGGTGTCCGAGCAGTTCATGGTGGAGCGCGTCCGCAGCGACAAGGACCGGCAATATGTGCCGTTGCGCGCGCAGGTGGGGCCTTCGCACCGGAGCCTGATCAAGGTGGCGCAGCTCATGGAAGAGCATATCGAAAAGCCCATGTCGCTGGACCGCATCGCCAAGGCCACGGGATTGTCGCGCCGCCAGATCGAGCGGCTGTTCAAGCGGCACCTGAACTGCGTGCCCAAGCGCTACTACCTGGAGATGCGCCTGCGGCGCGCGCGCGAGCTCTTGCTGCAGACCGCCATGCCCATCATGGACATCACCACGGCCTGCGGATTCCAGTCGCCGCCGCATTTTTCCAAGTGCTACCGCAACCAGTTCGGGCACCCGCCCAGCGCCGAGCGCCAGAACGCCAACACGCCCTGACGGCGAGCCCGCCGCAGCCGGGCGTTCTTACTTGAAGACCACCGTCTTGTTCTCGTCCAGGAACACGCGGTGCTCGAGCAGCAGGCGCACGGCGGTGGACAGCGCGCGCCGCTCCGAATCACGGCCCGAGTCGGTGAGCATTTCCGGCGTGTAGCTGTGATCGACGCGCTCCACCACCTGCTCGATGATCGGACCTTCGTCCAGATCGCCGGTGACGTAATGCGCGGTGGCGCCGATCAGCTTCACGCCGCGGGCATGCGCCTGGTGATAGGGCTTGGCACCCTTGAAGCCGGGCAGGAAGGAGTGATGGATGTTGACGGCGCGGCCGGCCAGCTTCCTGCACATCTCATCGGTGAAAATCTGCATGTAGCGCGCCAGGATCACGAGATCCGTGCGCGTCGACTCGATCAGCTCCAGCAAGCGCGCTTCCTGTGCCAGCTTGGTTTCTGCGGTGATGGGCAGGTGCGTGAAGGGCAGGCCGTTCTGGCGGGCGATCGGCTCGAGCTTGGTGTGGTTCGAGACCACGCCGGTGATGTCCATTTTCAGCTCGCCCGTGCGGTGCCGGTAGAGCAGGTCTTCCAGGCAGTGGTCGAGATTGGAGACCAGGATCATGACGCGGCTGCGCTGCGCACCGTCGTGGATATCCCATTGCATCTGCTCGCGGGTGGCCAGGGGTTGGAAATCCGCCTTCAGGGCCGGCAGATTCAGGTTTTCACCCAATACGCCGCAGAAGGTGACCCGCACGAAGAACCGCTGGGTCATGGTATCGTCGAACTGCTGCATCTCCATGATGTAAAGCCGGTGCGAGGCGAGGAATCCCGTCACGGCTGCAGTGGTTCCCATGCGGCTGGCACAGGTGGCGGTCAGAATGTACGGTCGCTGCGTGTCGAATTGCATGCTTCTTATACTATGTCGTCATTCGGCATGCGACTGTCGCGAAGCCGCTAGTCACGTGTCCGATTGCGACATACCATTGTCGCCGCGTGCATCTCTCGCACGCCGTACCGATAAGGCAAATATGTCTGACCAAGCTGAAGGCGAGTTCGATCTGCGGTCGTTGAGCACCGAGGAATTGGTCGAGCAGGTGCACGATGATTTGTACAACGGCTTGAAGGAAGAGGTGGAGGAAGCCACCCGCATTTTCCTCGAGCGCGGCTGGTCGGCCGAGAAGACGCTGAACGACGCCCTGGTCGAAGGCATGCGCATCGTCGGCATCGATTTCCGGGACGGCATCCTGTTCGTTCCCGAGGTGCTGCTCGCCGCCAATGCGATGAAGGGCGGCATGGAAATCCTGCGCCCGCTGCTGGCGGAGACCGGCGTCGAGCCCATCGGCAAGATCGTCATAGGCACGGTCAAGGGCGACATCCATGACATCGGCAAGAACCTGGTGTCGATGATGCTCGAGGGTGCGGGCTTCGAGGTGGTCGACCTCGGCATCAACAACGCCGTCGAGAAGTACCTCGAGGCGCTCGAGAAGCACAAGCCGGATTTCCTCGGCATGTCGGCGTTGCTCACCACCACCATGCCCTACATGAAGGTGGTCATCGACACGCTCAAGCAGAAGGGCCTGCGCGATGACTACATCGTGCTGGTCGGCGGTGCGCCGCTGAACGAGGAATTCGGCAAGGCAGTGGGCGCGGACGCCTATTGCCGCGACGCCGGCATCGCGGTGGAGACGGCCAAGAACCTGATCGCGGCGCGACGCGCCGCCCGCTGACCGGCCTGAAAGCCGCCATGCTACGCGAGGCGCGCGCACTGGTGATCGCCTGTGGAGCGCTCGCGCACGAGGTCAGCGAGTTGAAGCGCGTCAATGGCTGGACGTCCTTCGATGTCCAATGCCTGCCGCCGGAGCTGCACAATCGCCCGGAAAAAATTGCGCCTGCCGTGCGTGAGAAGATCCGCGAGAACCGCGAGCGTTACCCGCACATCTTCGTCGCCTATGCCGATTGCGGCACGGGCGGCGAGCTCGATCGCGTATTGGCGGCCGAACAGGTGGAGCGCCTCCCGGGCGCGCATTGCTATGAGTTCTTTGCGGGTTCGAAGTCCTTCGCCGCGTTGGCGGACGAGGAACCCGGCACTTTCTACCTCACCGATTTCCTGCTGCGGCACTTCGAGCGCCTGGTGATCCAGGGCCTGGGTATCGACCGCAATCCGGAATTGCAGGACGTGTATTTCCGCCATTACAAGCGCCTGGTGTACTTGGCGCAGCGGCCGGAGGGTGGCGCCATCGAGGAAGCCATCGCCATTGCGGCGCGTCTGAATCTGACTTTTCAATATCGCCTGACGGGCTATGGCGATTTGCAGAACGGCTTGGCGGCATTCGTGGCGGATGAACAGGTGGTGACATGGCGTCATTGATCATCATTTCCTGGCGTGACATCCCGGCGCAGGTGCTGGTGAAGCGTGGACGGGAGACTTCCAAGGTGCAGTTGTCGCAGCGCTTCCAGGAGGCCATCGACCGGGCGGCCATGCGCGCCGGCAAGGGCAGCTCGGACGCCTACCTCGCGGATTGGAAGCGCAGCGAGCCGCGCCCCGTCGGCGATGACCTGGAAGCCGAGGCGCGCGCCGAAGCGGAGAAGATCGAAGCGCGCTTTTCCGATGAAGAGCTGGAACGCATGATCCGCAACAAGGGCCTGAGCGCTTAAGGTCATGTACGCCGTACGTCAATGGTCGGTGCGTCACGCCCGCGGCTTGAATGCCTTCTACCGCGGCTTCGAATCCTTCCTCGTGAGCCTGGCGGGCTTGTGGCGCGCCATCGGGCACGAGCGCCTGGAGAAGCCCTTCGCCTTCGCCGAACGTCAGGTGAAGGGCCTGCTGTTCGATTGCCAGATGTGCGGGCAATGCGTGCTCAGTTCCACCGGCATGTCCTGCCCGATGAATTGTCCGAAGAACCTGCGCAATGGACCCTGTGGCGGGGTTCGCGACAACGGCCATTGCGAGGTCAAGCCGGAGATGCGCTGCGTATGGGCGGCCGGCTTCGAGGGCGCGCAGCGCATTCCGGGCGGCGTGGAATCCATGAGCAACATCCAGTTCGCGGTGGACCGGCGCCTGCAGGGCCGCTCTTCCTGGCTGAAGGTGGTTCGCGAAAAGACTGAAGCAGCGCCACCGGCAGCCGCGCCACATGCGCCCGCCGCGGCAAAGGCAAGCGCAGCCCCGAAGGCGGATGCGGGCGCGAAAGCAGGTGAGTCCAAGTGAGATTCGACGACGAACCAGTCCCCGGGTATCCGCTGCCCATCCTGCCCGGTCATGTGTCGCCCGGCCGTTTCGAGCGCGTTCTGCGCGCCGGTGGCTTCGCCGTCACCAGTGAACTCGCGCCGCCGGATTCCGCCGATCCGGAGGACGTGTACAAGCGCGCGCGCGTGTTCGACGGCTACGTCGACGCCATCAACGCCACCGACGGGAGCGGTGCCAATTGCCACATGTCCAGCATGGGTGTGTGCTCGCTGCTGACGCGCGTGGGCTACGCGCCCATCATGCAGATCTCCTGCCGCGACAAGAACCGCATCGCCATCCAGGGCGACATCCTCGGCGGCGCCGCGATGGGCGTGTGCAACATGCTGTGCCTGACGGGCGATGGCGTGCAGGCCGGCGATCATCCGCAGGCCAAGCCCGTGTTCGACCTCGACTGCGTATCGCTCCTGGGGATCGCGCGCGGCCTGCGCGATGACCACAAGTTCCAGAGCGGCCGCAAGATCACGTTCGCACCGCGCGTTTTTTTCGGCGCCGCGGAGAATCCTTGCGCGCTGCCGCTGGACTGGCGCCCGTTGCGCCTGGCCAAGAAGATCGCAGCCGGCGCGCAGTTCATCCAGACGCAGTACGTGTACGACCTGGACCGCATGCGCCAATTCCTGACGCGGGCCGGTGATCTCGGGCTGCTCGACAAGGTATACATCCTCGTCGGCGTCGGCCCGCTGCGCTCGGCCAAGGCCGCCACCTGGATGCGCGACAACGTGCCCGGGCTTCACATCCCCGATGCGCTCATCCAGCGCCTGGCCGGCTCGCAGGACCAGGCCAAGGCCGGCCGCGACATCTGCGTGGAGCTCATCCAGGAGGTTCGCGAGATGAAGGGCGTGCACGGCGTGCACGTCATGGCCTTCAAGCAGGAAGAATCCGTCGCGGAAATCGTGCAGCGCTCGGGCGTGCTCGCCGGCCGCGTTCCCTGGTACCCCAACCGCGATAAACCCACATTGGAAAGCAGGACTGCATCATGACCGACACCATTCTCAGCTCCGCCACCCGTGAAGTCGTGATCGGCTTCAATCGGCCGTTCTGCATCATCGGCGAACGCATCAATCCCACGGGCCGCAAGATCCTGGCGGCCGAAATGGTGGCCGGTGATTTCAGCCGTGTCGAATCCGACGCGCGCGCGCAGGTGGAGGCGGGTGCACACATGCTCGACGTCAATGCCGGCATCCCGCTCGCGGATGAACCCGCGCTGCTGGCCAAGGCCGTGCAGCTCGTGCAGAGCATCACCGATGTGCCGCTGTCCATCGATTCCTCCATCGTCGCCGCGCTCGAGGCGGGCCTGGCGGTGTACAAGGGCAAGGCGCTGGTGAACTCCGTGACCGGTGAAGAGGAGCGCCTGGAACAGGTGCTGCCGCTGGTGAAGAAGTACGGCGCCGCCGTGGTCGCCATCTCCAACGATGAGACCGGCATTTCCGAGGATCCGGATGTGCGCTTCGAGGTGGCGAAGAAGATCGTCAACCGCGCCCAGGATCACGGCATTCCCGTGGCGGACGTCGTGGTCGACCCGCTGGTCATGCCCATCGGCGCCATCAACCAGGCGGGCGTGCAGGTGATGCGCCTGCTGCACCGGCTCAAGACCGAGCTCAAGGTGAACACCACCTGCGGGGCTTCCAACGTCAGCTTCGGCCTGCCCAATCGCGATGGCATCAATGCGGCGTTCCTCACCATGGCCATCGGCTCAGGGCTGACCTCGGCCATCACCAATCCGTTGCATGCGGCCACGGTACAGGCCTGCATGGGCGCCGACGTGATGATGGGACATGACCCGAACTGCTCGCGCTGGATCATGAAGTATCGCGAAGCGCCGCCGCCCAGCGCCGATGGCACGGCGGCGCGCGGCCGCCGCGAGGGGGGCCTGCGCCGCCGTGGCTGATACCGCCGACGCGCTGATCGTCTTCACGCCTTCCGGCAAGCGCGGGCGCTTCCCACTGGGCACGCCGGTGCTGCAGGCCGCGCGCTCCCTCGGCGTCGACATCGATTCCGTGTGCGGCGGCCGTGGCATCTGTGGCCGCTGCCAGGTGCTGGTGGCGGAGGGCGAGTTTGCCAAGCATGGCATCAGTTCCCGGGCGACGAGCCTGTCGCCCTTCAGCGAGCCCGAGAAGCGCTTCTCGCGCCGCCAGAACCTCGCCGAAGGCCGGCGCCTGTCGTGTTCGGCGAAGATCGAGGCCGACGTGGTGGTCGACGTGCCGTCCAGCAGCCAGGTGCATCGGCAGGTGGTGCGCAAGGAAGCCGACACGCGCGACATCAAGCTGCATCCGGTGGTGCGCCTGCACTATGTCGAGGTGCAGCAGCCCGACATGCACGATCCTTCGGGCGACCTGCGCCGCCTGCTCGATGCCTTGGAATTCGAATGGCGCTTGTCGGGCCTGGAATGCGATCTCACCGTCCTGCAGATGCTGCAGCCCGCTCTGCGCAAGGGCGAGTGGAAAGTCACGGTGGCCGTGCACGCCGGCAAGCAGATCATTGCCGTGTGGCCGGGTTTTCATGAGTCCGCCTATGGCATGGCCATCGATGTGGGCTCGACCACCATCGCTGCGCACCTGTGCGACCTGTTGAGCGGCGAACTGGTGGCCGCGGCCGGCCTCATGAACCCGCAGATCCGCTTCGGCGAAGACCTGATGAGCCGGGTGTCGTATTCGATGATGAACCCGGGCGGGTTCGTGCAGATGACCACCGCGGTGCGCGAGGCGCTGAGCCAGCTTGCGGCGGAAGTGGCGGCCTCCGCCAACATTCCCGTCGAGGATATCCTCGAGGCCACCATCGTCGGCAATCCCATCATGCATCATCTGGTGCTGGGCATCGATCCGGTGGAATTGGGCGGCGCGCCGTTCGCGCTCGCGGTGGACCAGGCGCTGAACCTGAGCGCGAAGTCCCTCGACCTCAAGATCCATCCCAATGCGCGCATCTATCTGCTGCCGTGCATCGCAGGCCACGTCGGCGCGGACACCGCGGGCATGGTCCTGGCCGAGCGGCCGGACCTGTCCTCGGAGCTGACGCTGCTCGTCGATGTGGGCACCAATGCCGAGATCGTGCTCGGCAACCGCGAGCGCATGCTGGCCTGCTCCAGCCCCACGGGCCCCGCATTCGAGGGCGCGCAGATCAGCTGCGGCCAACGCGCCGCGCCCGGCGCCATCGAGCGTGTGCGCATCGATCCCAAGACGCTCGAACCGCGCTACAAGATCATCGGCAATGAGTTCTGGTCGGATGATCCGCGCTTCGGCGATGCCAACGTCACCGGTGTGTGCGGCTCGGGCATCATCGAAGTCATCGCCGAGATGTATCTGTCCGGCGTTATCAACCAGGACGGCGTCATCGACGGCGCGCTCGCCGCCACCAGCGATCGCATCGTCCCCTCCGGCCGTACCTTCGCCTATGTGTTGAAGCGCGGGGAGGTGACCTTGCAGATCACCCAGAACGACGTGCGCGCGATCCAGCTCGGCAAAGCCGCGCTGTACGCCGGCGTGCGCCTGCTGATGGAGAAGCTCGAGGTGGAAAAGGTGGACCGCATCCGCCTGGCCGGTGCCTTCGGCAGCCACATCGACGTCAAATACGCGATGATCCTCGGCATGATCCCCGACTGCGATCTCACCAAGGTGGGCTCGGCCGGCAACGCCGCCGGCACCGGCGCGCGCATCGCGCTGCTGGATTCCACTTCGCGCACGGCCATCGAGGACATCGTGCGGCGGGTGGAGAAGATCGAGACGGCGATCGAGCCCAAGTTCCAGGAGCATTTCGTGGAGGCCATGGCCATTCCCCACAAGACGGCGGATTGTTCGAACCTGCGCAAGGTCGTGGAATTGCCGCCGCCGAAGGATTCGGCGGCGCAGGCGGCTACTCGTGGGCGGCGGTCTCGGCGCTGATTCTTCGGCCTTTCTCGTGCGCCGAAGTTGGCGTAGCCGCCGGGAGGCGGTCCGCGCGAAAGCGGCTGCGCCAGCGATCCTATGCCTCGCAAAGAATACCTAGACGTTGGAATCCGGGACGGCGTCTTTCTTCTTCTTGATGAACGCCAATAATTCTTCGTCGACAGCAGGATCAAGCGCCGGCGCCTGATACTCCGCCAGCTGCTTCTTCCAGCTCGTGTTGGAGCGCTGGTTCAGATCCGTGGATCCGTCGGCCTCCCACTGTTCGAAGCTGTTGTTGTCGGCCAAGGGCGAGCGATAGAACGCCGATTCAAAATTCGCCTGCGTATGCGCACAGCCGAGGAAATGCTTGCCGGGGCCCACGTCGCGGATTGCATCCATGGCCTGGCCGTTGTCGGAGAGGTCCACGCCGGCGAGCAGCGTGTGCATCATGCCTGCCTGGTCCACGTCCATGACGAACTTCTCGTAGCCCATGGACAGGCCGCCTTCCAGCCAGCCTGCGGTGTGCAGCACGAAGTTCACGCCGGCCATGCAGGTGGGCAGCAGGGTCTGCGCCGATTCGAAAGCGGCCTGCGCGTCCGCGATCTTCGAGGCGCACAAACTGCCGCCGGAACGGAAGGGCACGCCGAGGCGGCGGGCGAGTGCGGCCATGGTGTACAGCACGAGCGCGGGTTCGGGCGTGCCGAAGGTGGGCGCGCCGGATTGCATGGAGATCGAGGAGGCGAAGCTGCCCAGCACCATGGGGGCGCCGGGGTTCAACATCTGGATGAAGGCCATGCCGGCCAGCGCCTCCGCCAAAGTCTGCGTGGCGGTGCCGGCCACGGTGACGGGCGACATCGCGCCGGCAAGAATGAAGGGCGTGACGATGCAGGCCTGGTTTGCGCGTGCGTACACCTTCAACGCGCCCAGCATGGTCGCATCGTAGGTCATCGGTGAATTCACGTTGATCAGGTTGATCAGCACGGTCTTGGGCTTGCCGGTGATCGGGTCCACAAAATCCGGCCCGAATACGATCTTCGCCATCTCCACCGAGTCCGCGGCGCGCTCCGGCGCGGTCACCGACCCCATGAAAGGCTTGTCGCTGTACTTGATGTGGCTGTACACCATGTCCAGGTGACGCTTGTTCACCGGCAGGTCGACGGGCTCGCAAATCGTGCCGCCGGAGTGGTGGAGCGAGGTGGCCATGTACGCCAGCTTCACGAAATTGCGGAAGTCCTCGATGCGCGCGTAGCGGCGTCCTTCGTCCAGGCTTCTGATGAACGGCGAGCCGTAGGCGGGCGCGAACACCGTGTTCTTGCCGCCGATTTCCACGGTGCGCGCCGGATTGCGCGCATGCTGGGTGAATTGCCGCAGGGCGGTGGCTTGGATCAGCTTGCGGCACATGCCGCGCGGGAAGCGCACGCGCTCGCCCTGGATGTCGCAGCCGTTCGACTTGAGGATGCTGATGGCTTCCGGGTCTTCCCGGAACTCGATGCCGATTTCTTCGAGGATGGTGTCGGCATTGTGTTCGATCAGCGCCAGGCCTTCCTCGCCCAACACTTCATAGTAGGGGATCTTGCGGGTGATGTAGGGCACCGAGGAGGTGGCGCGCGCCGTGCGCGCCGCTCGCTTGGCATCGCGGCCGCTGGGCCGGCGGGCGCCGCGAGTCGTTTCCAATGCTTGATCCGTCATTGCCAGCTCCCGCCCCTTTACATGGGCCCATCGCTAATTTCGATGCCGCAGTATGGCACCGGCACTGGGCCGGGCTGGCCATTTTGCGTCATGCGATTGCCCAGTTGCGTCAGGGCCGGCGGTGACTGGCGATCCAGGCCTCCACGTCCTCGAGTTTGCGCGGAAAGTCGCCGGTGAGCAGCTGGTAGCCGGTCTTGGTGATGAGCACTTCGTCTTCGATACGCACCCCGAATCCCTGCGAGGGCAGGTACACGCCGGGCTCCACGGTGATGACGGCGCCCACGGGCAGCGGCTTGTCGTACGAACCCGCATCGTGCACATCCAGCCCGACGAAATGACCGAAGCTGTGGATGAAATCGGCGAGGTAGCCGGCGCGGCGCAGGGATTGCTCGGCCGCGAACTGCAGGTCGGCCATGCTCACGCCCGGCTTGATGGCGGCGAAGATGTCCTCCTGCGCCTGGTACACGGCGCGATACACCTTGGCCTGCTCGGGCGTGAAATGCCCGGAGACCGGGTAGGTGCGGGTGACATCGGAGGCATAGCGGCCGTACTCCGCGGCGGCGTCCGAGACCACCAGATCGCCGTCCTTGAGGAGGCGTGAATTCTTGTCCCAATGCAGCACGGCGCCGTTCGGGCCCGAGCCGACGATGGAGGGGTATGACAAGCCGGTGGCACCGGCGGCGTAGAACGCATACTCGAGCTGCGTCTGCACGTCGCGCTCCGACACGCCGGGCACGACCGCCTTCGCAATGGCTTCGTGGCCCTGGCGCGTGATGGCGATGGCGCGCTTCATGCGTTCGAGTTCCTCCGGTCCATGCGCGGCGCGAAGCTCACCGAGCAGGTCGCGCTTGTACACCACCTTCAGCCCGAAGCGCGAGGCCATGCGCAGCGCGAGATCCGCGTCATTGCGATCCTCCTTGCCCATCACGGCCGGTGCGATGATGGCCACGCAGTCCTGTTCGGCGCCGATGGCCTCGAGCAGGCCCTCGGGCGTGCCGCGCCTGACCTTGTCCACGGCGTATTTGTCGATGAGGTCGGGGGAGATGGCCTCACGCGGCCCGGTCCAGCGCTCGGCTTCCGGATCGCGCGATTTCAGGTACAGGATGGTCTTGTTGCGGGCCCGCTTGGGCGTCAGCGCGAGCCAGGCATCGGGTTCGTTGATGCCGGTGAGCCAGTAGAAGTCGCCGTCCTGGCGATAGTCTTCGGTGATGCCGGACAGCTGGCCTTGCGAGGCCAGCACGGCGACACAGTCGCCAATCTCCTTCATGACCCGCTCGCGGCGTTCGCGGTACACCGACGCCGGCAGGTCGGCGGCAGGCGTGGGCGCAGGATGCACGAAGCCTGCGGCCATGGCCGCGCTCATCAGAATGCTCAGCATGGGCTCATCCCCCGGTCATTGGTATGAGCCTAGCGTGGCATGCGATCAGGGCGCGGGCAACTCCGCCTCGATGGACGCGCCGGCGACGGTGCCGCTGATCCGCGCAAGTCCGTTCGAGGTCACCTGGGGCCAGTTCACGCTTACCTCGCCATCAGCGCAGGGCGTGCCGGCGGCGTGCCAGGACAACGTGCCGCTGACGGATTCGCGCGCGCCGTGCCAGTCCAGGGTTCCCGACACCGGCAGGTCCTGGGTCCAGCGAACATCGGTCAGGGTCACGTGGGCGACGTCGTCCTGATGTTCGATGCGAAAGCTCCCGCCGCGCAGTCCCACGCCCTGGCCGCTGCTGTTGGCGCGCACGCGGGTCAACACGTCGGCCGCGGTTTGGACCGCCGCGGCCGCGCAACGCAACGCGGATTCGGCAGGCTGGCTGCCGGCGCGCGCCGTGGCCGGCGGCACCTGCGCGGCCGTGGCCGCGAAATCCGGCGCCAGCGGCACCTCCGCCACGCGCCATGCGCAACTCGTGTCGCCGCGCTCGAGCGTGCGCCAGAAATGCCGCACGATGCCCGCGGCGCAATCCGCGCGCGCGCGGCCCAATGCGTTGACGTGGAAACTGTTCGCCAGGATGACCTGATGGCCGCGCCGGAACGCGCGCGCCGCGGCTGCGCCATCCGCCACGGTGGTGATGTTGTCGAACTCGCCGGACAGCACCAGCACCGGCACATCCGGATATGCGGCGTCGGCCGGTCCCGCCTTGCCTGCCGGGTGTTGCGCATCCGGCGCAGGCCACTCGATGCATTGCTCGATGAAGGAATAGTCCAGCGGCACGCCGCGATATTCATCGAGCGTGAACGGCGCATACGCCAGCGGCTGCGCCGCGGCGCGTTCGCGCGCACGTTGCTCGAACTGTGCCCGGCGTTCCTCGACCGGCAGGGTCATGTCGAACACCTGTGGAGGATCCTGGCACATCACCGCGGCGGCCAGCCCCGCGCTCCAGCGCGTGATATCGCCCGACGGATCGCGCGAATCCACGCCGGCATGCGTCTCGGCCATCAGCCTCAGGAGCGGCGCCGCATCGCCGGACGCATAGGCGCGCGCGGCGGCGTCCGTTTCGCGCAAGGAGGCGTACGCCGGTGCGGCCGCGAACATCACCGTGGCCAGCATGGCGGGATCGGCATTGAAGTGCTGGAGCACGCCGTCGGCATCCGTGGCGGAGGCGGCATGGGGTTCGGCGCGCAAGCGTTGCAGTGCCGGCAGGATGTGCGCCATGGAATCGCCCGGCAGGCGCGCGCATTGCGGCGAGCGTGCGCAGGCGACGTTGAATTTCTCGCGCATCGCCGCTGCGTAGGTGGGGTACCACGCGTAGTCGGGGCCATTGAGCGGATAGGCGCCGTCGAGCACGATGGATCGCAGGAGATCGCCATGGCGCACGGCGAATACTTGCGCAAAGTACGTGCCGTAGGAGTCGCCGTAGAGGTCGGCCTTTGGCAGGCGCAATGCATCGAGGATCGCGGCCAGGTCGTCCGCCGCGTACGCGGTGCTGTACAAGGGGGCGCGTTCGCCCAGGGAGCGCCCGCATTCACCGATGATCTGCGTGGTCACGCGCTCCGCCGCCTGCAGTTGCGGGCAGCTGACCGCGCCGGACTGCCCGGTGCCACGGTTGTCCATCAACAGCAAATCGTTGCGATCCTTGAACGGCGCATACAGCGCGTAGTAATCATCGCGCGACAGCGAGCTGGGATAGCCAGGTCCACCCTCGGCCGCCACCATCACGCCGAAGGTGCGTCCCGGCGCGGTGTGGCGGTAGTACTCGAAATACACCGATATCTTGGCGCCTTGCGGTTGCAGGGGATCCAAGGGGCGTTCCAAGCGCCCGCAGTACCGCCGGGGAGGGCTGTCTTTCACGGCCGCACAATGGCTCAAGGTGAGGCTGCCTACTTCGAGGTTCTGCGCACGAGCGGGCGGGGCGACGCAGGCCCACAGCAGGGCCAGGAAGGGCAGGAAGAGCCGTGAAGGCAGAAGGTGGCGCAAGAGGAATTCCCCGGGAAATTAAGCCGTTCAGGCGGGTATTAAGCGTGCAATCGCGTCTCTCGGCAACCTTTCGATTGACGCCCGGCGAGCCTTATTTTACACTCGTTCAACAAGGTTCATTCTGCCCAGGAGCACACCCATGTTGAATCCCACCCAACCCGCCACGGAACAGGCCCTGTTGTTGAATTCCGCCAAGCTGGTCGATGGCGAAGTTGAAGTCACATGGAAGGGCAAGGTGAGCTCCAGCCGCTTTTCACCGTTCTGGCTGCGCGATCATTGCCATGCCAAGCACAGCCTGCACCCGGATACGCTGCAGCGCCAGGTGAACACCTTCACCATCCCCACGGACATCCAGCCCGGTCAGGTCGAGATCGTCGATGGCGGCCGTGCGCTGCACATCGTCTGGAAGCACGATGGCGTGCGCAGCGAATTCCCCGCCGATTTCCTCTGGCAGATCGCGCAGACGGAAGGGCGGGAGGTTGCGCCCAAGCGGCGCCTGTGGGATCGCGCCTCCATGGGCGAGAAATTTCCCACCATGCCCTTCGAGCAGATCATGTCCGAGGACGCCGGCCTGCTGCGCTGGCTGGGCATGGTGGAGGAATACGGCTTCGCGCTTGCCAGCGGCCTGCCCGCCACGGTCGAGGCCACCGAGCAGCTGGCCAAGCGCGTGGGCTACGTGCGCTCCACCATCTTCGGCGGCATGTGGGATTTCACCGCGAACCTGGCGTTCAAGGACACGGCCTATACGCCGGTGGCCATCGGCCCGCACACCGACGGCACCTATAGCCTGGATTCTCCGGGCTTCCAGATGTTCCACTGCCTGCAGTTCGACGGCGTGGGCGGGGAGAGCACGCTGGTGGACGGCTTCCGCGTGGCCGACCAGATCAAGCGCACCGATCCCATCTCCTTCGAGGTGCTCACGCAGGTCAAGGTGCCGGCGCAGTACCTGGGCGATGGCGTGCACCTGCGCGCCGAGCATCCCATCATCGCGGTGGATCACAACGGCGACTATCAGCAGGTGGCCTACAACAACTACGATCGCGCCCCGTTCAGGCTGCCGACGCCGCGCATGAATGCCTTCTACAAGGCGCTGAAGTTGTGGGACAGCCTGGTGAACGATCCCGCCTACGAAATCGAGTTCCGCCTGGCGCCCGGCACCGCGCTGTTGTTCGACAACTGGCGCACGCTCCACGGCCGGCGCGCCTATCACGGGTTCCGCCGCCTGTGCGGCGCCTATTTGAACAAAGAGGACTTCGACAGTAAGCTGCGGGTGCTGCGCGCCGCGCAGGCCCGTTAAAGACCGTCATCCATCATTGAACTTCACCAGCGATAACATCACCCCGGTCTGCGAGGAAGTATTGGCCGCGATCAACGCGGCCAATGCCGGTAACGTCTCCTCCTATGGTGGTGATCCGTACACCCAGCGGCTCACGCAGAAGGTGGCGGAGGTGTTCGAAACCGATGCCGTGGTGTTTCCGGTCACCACCGGCACGGCGGCGAATGCGCTGTCCCTGGCGCAACTGGTGCCTCCCTTCGGCGCGGTGTATTGCCACGAGACCGCGCACATCGTCACGGACGAATGCGGCGCGCCCGAGTTCTTTGCCGGCGGCGCCAAGCTCATTGGCCTTGCGTCGGCGGACGGACGCATCCGGCCCGAGCAGATCGAGGCCGGCGTGGCCTTCGCCACCGACATGGGCGTTCACCACGTCAAGCCAGCCGCCGTGAGCCTGACCCAGGCCACCGAATTCGGAACCGTCTACAGCCCGTCCGACGTCGCCGCCATCGCCGCGACGGCGCGGGCGGCGGGCCTGGCCCTGCACATGGATGGCGCGCGCTTCGCCAACGCCGTGGCCCACCTGGGATGCTCGCCGGCGCAGCTCACCTGGAAGAGCGGCGTGCAGGTGCTCTCCTACGGCGCCACCAAGAACGGTGCGCTGTGCGCAGAAGCGGTGGTCTTCTTCGACAAGGACCTGGCGCGCGATTTCGACCGCCGGCGCAAGCAGGCCGGGCACCTGTGGTCGAAGATGCGTTTCGTCAGTGCGCAGTTGCTGGCGAGCTTCGAGAACGAGTTGTGGCTGCGCAATGCGCGGCATGCCAACGGCATGGCCACGAAGCTGTCGCAAGGGATGGCGGCGCTGCGTGGCGTGCGACTGCTGCAGCCTGTGCAGGCGAATGAGATCTTCGCGTCTCTCCCGGAGCGCATGGCCACGGCGCTCGAATCCGCCGGGTTCGGTTTTTATCGCTGGCCGCTGTGCCCGGTGAACGCGGGTGAAGTGCCCATTCGCCTGGTCTGCTCCTATGCCACCCGCGAGGTCGAGGTGGACGCCCTGGTGCAGGCCGCGGCGAAGCTGGCTTGACCGTCTCGGCCGGCCTGACCGCCTGAGCCGGCCTCACGGCCGCAGCGGTTACAGCTTTGGAAATCGCCCCGTGTCGCCGCCCGATTCCTGGTTCTCGATGGCGAGGTTGCGCCGGTAGCGCTCGAAAAAGCGCGGCACGGTGAAGGTTGCGGGCGCTGCATCGAAGGACAATTCGTGCAGGCAGGACTCGCAGGCCGGCAGGCGCTGCAGCGTGCGCTTGACCACCGTGCCATGCACCAGGTCCACCTGGAATTGGCCGTCCTCGCGCGCGGACACCGCATGTCGCGAAAAATTTGGATGTTCGCGCCAGGAACGCACGTCGCTGCAATTGGAGAAATGAAACGGCGGCAACGCATTCCCATCGGGCCCCGGGTCGTGCATCAATGCATCGCGCGTGAACAGCAGCACGCGGCGGTCCTTGTAGGACAGGGTCTTGTCCGGCAACGGGCGCACCTCATCGAGGTAGCGGATGTCGATGCCATCGAGGATCAGTTGCTCCAGCTCGCGCACGGTGAAGCGATACGGATTCACCGACAACCGGAAGCTCCCCAGCTCGCGCGCGCCCATCTGCGCGCGCAGGTCGTTCAGGGCCGGGTCTTCGAGGAAATTCGGCAGGCGCATGTCACTCCTGGCGCGAGGTCTCGAGGATGTTGGCGATGCGCGTCTCGGCATCGGTGCGCACGCGGAATTCCACGCGGCGCGAGCGTTGCGCATCCTCGTGCCGGCCCGCGTCGAGAATCGGCCGGGAGGAGGAAAGGCCGTTCGCCGTGAGAAATCGCGTGAGCCAGGGCCGATGTTCCTGCACCGTGGGCAGACTCAACACATAGCTCAAGGTGGAACGGGTGCGCGCCTGCGACAATTCCATGTTGTGGAAGTAGGCGTCTTTCGGCGAGGTCGAACCGGTCCAATCGGAAGACGTGTGCCCTTCGATGCGCAGCTCGGTGATCGAGCTGCGATAGCGGGGCGAGGTCATGATGCGCACGTAGCGCGGAAAGAAATCCGCCAGGATGGCCTTGAACTCGGGCTTCAATTCCGCGCTGCCGGTGGCGAACAGCACTTCGGGTTCGGTGAAGCGGATGGTGAGATCTGAGCGGATGAGTTGCGCCTTCCAGCGCGGCAGGTCGATCTGGAACTCATGGTTCAGGTCATCGTAGAGGGAATTGCGGATCTGGTTGTAGACGATGGCGACGTTGCGGATGCGGTCCGCGTCGGCCTCCACCTTCAACATGTACATCACGGCGATCAGCAGGAAGATGACCATGAGGCCGGTCATCAGGTCGCTCAAGGGGATCCAGTGCGTCTCCTGCGACAGCGGCTGCGAGACGTCCAGGCGGCGGCTGGCCATCGTTTAGGATACGCGCGAGGACTGCAGCACCCGCTGCAGCTGCGCCGTCAGCGGGGTGTAGTCCTGCACGAACTTCTGCGACAGCGCCGTGAGCTGCCGTCCCAGGGATTCGATGGAGCGGCGCAATTCCTCTTCCAATGCCTTGTCGAGCAGGATGATGTGCTTGCGCGATTCCTCGGTGGCCTGGCGCACCTGGTCGTTGAGGTGATCGCCGGCGGTCTTCAACGTGGCGGTGAGCAGGTGCGCGGAGGTCTTCACCGCGTCTGACACGCGCTCGTTGTTGGCCTTCACGCCGTCCTCCAGCTGCTGCGTCATCTGCAGGATACGGTCCTCGATCTGCGGCAGGCCGGTGGAAGCCTTGTCGATGAGCGTGGCGAAGGCCTGGAGCGAGCCTTCCATGCGCTCCCGCTGCCCCTCGATGCCCTGCAGGATGCCGGCCAGCGACTGCGCCACGTTGTTGAAGACCGAGGCCTTGTTGACCAGGTCGGCGTAGCGCAGGGAAGCTTCGCTCATGTTCTTGCGCGTCACCGTCTCTTGTTCGATCAGCGCGTTCAACTGCAACTCGTAGCGCTGCTGCCACAGCAGCAGCTTGCCCACGGCGGCGTTCAGCTGCTTGAAGTTCTCGCCGAACTGCTCGTTGATCTTGGTGTTGAAGTCCTTGATGACTTCCTGCAGCGCCTGGATCAGCGCCTTGGAGTTGGATTCAGCCACCTTCTGTGCGTACTTCTCGAACGAGGCGGTGAGCGAATCGAGCTTGCGGTTGTTGTCCTCGCGCAGGCGCGCGAGCTGCCCGATGACCCCGCCTTCGTCCTTGCCGGCCAGGGTGGCATTGAGGCGGGCCAATTGATCGGCCAGGTCGTCCACCGTGGCGCCGCCCTCGGAGCCGTCCGCCGCGGCTTCCGGATCGCCGAACAGGATATGCCGCGCCTTGATGGTGAGTGCGAAGCCGATGCCCACCACCGACGCCCAGAACGAGGTGCGGATGCCCTGCAGCAAATGCGGCACGCCGGCCTTGACGTTGTTCGGATCGAAATCCAGCAAGCCCCAGGCGATGCCGGCGAAGCAGAAGAAGATGCCGAGCGTGGTGAGCAGGGTGGGACCCAGGACGGTGGAGCGGCGCGACCAGCGGATGTGGAAGGCGAGGCCGGCGATGGCGATGAGCGCAATCGCGAATTCGGTGAGCGGATTCAGTGAATCCCACAGTTTTAGCATGGGCGCATGCTACGCAAGCCCTCAGGGTGCCGCAATGCGTTAGGGGAACAGCCTAATGCGCGGCGACTTGATTGCTCACTCAACTCGGCGTAGCCTCGACTTGAGTGAGCAATCAAGTCGACCTGCCGGATGAGACCCGCGACCGTGTGCTGATGGCGGCCATGCAGTTGTTCGCGGGCAAGGGCTTCCAGTCCACGTCGATCGCCGACATCCTGCAGGCGGCCGGCGCGCATTCGGGCAGCCTGTATCACTTCTTTCCCACCAAGCAGCACCTGCTGCTGGCGGTGCTGGAGCGCTACCGCGACGGCATCGAGCCCATGCTGCTGGCGCCGGCCTGGCGCGCGACACCCGACGCAATCGAGAAGGTGTTCGCGCTGCTGGCGGTCTATCGCGGCGCTTTGCTGGAAAGCGCCTGCACCTATGGCTGCCCGATCGGATCCCTGGCGCTCGAATTGCACGAGCCCGATCCCCCGGTACGCGATCTGCTGGCGGTGAATTTCGATGGCTGGGTGCGGCATGTGCAGGGTTGCTTCGACGCGGCCCGCAAGCGCCTGCCGCGCGGCACGGACACCCGGCGCCTGGCGATCTTCGTGCTCACCACCATGGAGGGGGGCGTGATGCTGGCGCGCACGCATCGCAGCATCGAACCCTTTGACGCCGCGGTCGCGGCACTGCGGGATTATCTCAAACGACTTCAGTCCAAACCCAGGAGTGCTCGAAAATGAAACATCGGGGATTGCTTTTGATCGCCGCCGGCCTGATGGCAGGCGCCAGTCTTGCCGCCACACCCTTCAATCATTCGTGGCGGGAGTTTCCGCAGGTGAGCAACAGCGGCTTCACCGAGGCCAGCGGCGATCGCGCCATGCAGTTGTCCATCGAGGTACCCGCATCGGCGCGCGAGGTGTTCGCGGCCTTCACGACCAGCGAGGGATTCTCGAGCTGGGCGGTGCCGGTCGCCCACGTGGACTTTCGCATCGGCGGATACATCGAAGCCAGCTACGACCCGGCCGCGAAGCCGGGCGATCCGAACAATATCCGTAACCGGATCCTCGCCTACGTGCCGGATCGCGTGCTCGTCATCAAGAATGAGCAGGCGCCCAAGGGTTTTGCCGATCCGGAGCTGTTCCAGCGCACCTCCACGGTGATCGAATTCTTGGCGCTGTCGCCGGGTTCCACGCGTGTCACTCTCACCAATGCTGGCTATGGCAAGGGCGAGGGATTTGATACGCTCTACCAGCATTTCGAATGGGGCAATGCATACACCCTGGCCGAGCTGCGCTCGCGCTTCGAGAAGGGCCCGGTGGATTGGAAGGCGCGGGCTGCACAGCAGAAGGCCAAGGATGCGTCGAAGAAGGTGGAAGGAAAGCACTGAGAGTTCTCGATTGGCTAGTATGGGGAGTCTCAAGGAAACGGAGTTCGAACGTGAAAAGAACGCCCCATAAAGTTCTACGGGCGCTGGTGGCGGCGTCTTGGGTGTGCCTGATAACGGTAGCCAATGCGTGGGCGGCGCCCGCGGCAATCAAGCGAATTGCGATCATTGCGGCTTTGGACCCACCGACGTATACCCTCAAGAACGCTGCGCCGCCATTGGGTTACCCGATGCAATTCTGGGTGAACAAGGCGGACAGCAAGAAGAAGGCACGGCTACTCAACGAACGGCTGCGGGCAAGTCCAATGGGTCTTGGCGCGGTGCTCACGCAAAACGTGATGGAGGCGCTGCGCGAGCGTGGTTACACGGTGGACGACCTGGAAGGGATTTCGCGCACGACCGATGATCCGCCTGACGATGTAGACTATTCGCGCGTTCACGCCGACGCTGATGCTGTATTGCACATTTGGATTTCTGAGGTCGGAATTTATTCTTCCCCGATGTCGGCACTGTACCTGCCCCGCGTCAACGCCAGTGCGCGTCTTTTCATGCAAGGCCACGAGGATCTTCTGTATGAAGAAGACCTGTATTACGGAGTTGATTCACGGGAGGGAAAATCCTGGGGTATCGCGCCAGATCCAAAGTTCTCCTTTCCCACGTTTGACGATGTGATGGGTAGGATCGATGAGGTGCGCGGGTCGTTCGACACCGGCGCGCAGCAGATCGGCAAGCGGATGGCGGAGCAGATCGACCAGAAGATCGGAGGATCGCTGCCCGCGTCACCGACAAGCGCACCTCGCAACTGAATCCCGAACTTTTCGTTTTGCCTGCGGCTACCCTCAGCCTTAGACTGGTCGCCAATCGACACTGGCGCCTTGCTTGGCGCCATGGGTTTGCTGTGCATCAACCGGAGAAATACGAGAATGAATCAATCATCGGATAAGTTCGATCGCCGCGAGTTCATTCAGACCGCTGGCGCGGGCATGCTGTTGGTGGCGCTGCCCGGCGCGGCGGACGCATTTGCGGGCGGTGGCGCCGGCAAGGCTGCTGTGCTCGCTCAAGTGCCGAAGATGCACGAAGAGAACCTGAAGCGCCTGCAAGCCTGGATCGCGCTTCCCTCCATTGCCGCCGAGAATCGCAACTTTCCGGAAGGCCCGGAGTACATGGCTCAGCTCGCGCGCGATGCGGGCTTCAGTGGTGTGAAGCTCATCCCCACCGCGGGCAAGTCCGGTGTGTTCGGCTATCTCGATGCCGGCGCCAAGACCACGGTCGCGGTGTACTTCATGTACGACGTGAAGCAGTACGTGGCCTCCGAATGGAGTTCGCCTCCGCTGGAGGCCAAGCTCGTGCAGAAGCCGGGACTCGGCGCCGTGTGCATGGGCCGTGGTGCGGTGAACCAGAAGGGTCCGCAAAATTCGTTCCTCGGCGCGTTGGCGGCCTTCAAGGCGGCCGGCAAGAAGCCACCGGTGAATCTCGTGCTGGTGGCGGAAGGCGAGGAGGAAATCGGCTCGCCCAATTTCGGTGACATCGTCACCAACCCTGAGGTCATGGCCAAGCTCAAGACCTGTATCGGCGTGCTGCTGCCCTCGGCCACGCAGGAAGAGGATGGCAGCATCCAGGTGGAACTGGGCGCCAAGGGCGTGATCGAGCTGGAACTGGTATCCAGCGGTGAGAAGTGGGGCCGCGGCCCGGGCAAGGATGTGCACTCGAGCCTGGAAGCGCAGCTGGATTCCCCGTCCTGGCATCTGGTGCAGGCCTTGAACACCCTGGTGGAAAAGGACGGCCACACGCCTGCGGTGGAAGGCCTGTTCGAACATGCCAAGCCCTTGAGCGAAGCCCAGAAGCAAATGGTGCTGGCGTATGCCAAGACCGTGCCCGAGGATGTCATCAAGAAGCAGTTGAGTGTGCAACGCTGGGTGCATGACCTGAGCTGGGAGGAATCGCTCCTGCGCCTGTACTCGCAGCCCACGATCAACATCGAGGGCCTGGTCGGTGGCTACACGGGGCCCGGTGGCAAGACCGTGTTGCCGCATCGCGCCACCGCGAAGATCGACATGCGCCTGGTGCCGGACATGACGGCCGCCGACACGTTGGCCAAGTTGAAGGCGCACCTTGCCAAGCACGGCTTCGGCGACATCGAAGTCAACATGACCGGCGGCTACGATCCCACGCAGACAGATCCCGACAGCAAGTTCATGAAGTCGGTGCTCGCCACGTACAAGAAGCTGGGCATCGACCCGCAGGTCATGCCGCGCAGCCCGGGTTCCTGGCCCGGCTATCGTTTCACGAATCCTCCCTTGAGCCTGCCGGCAGGTTCGTTCGGCATGGGCCACGGAACGGGCGCGCATGCGCCGGATGAGTACTACCTGATCGACTCGGCCAAGCCCAGCCTGCAGGGCCTGGATGGCGCGGTGTCCTCATTCGTGGAGTTGCTGTACTCCATCGCGTGAGCGGCGCCTCTTAATTCGTGGTGGGGCAGTTGAACGGCTTCACCGCCGTGCGCAGCTTGTCGAAGATGATCTTCTCGTAGTACTTCGGATCGAGGATGTTCCAGCCCGTGGTCACCGCCACGACCCCATCCTCGGGCATCACGAACACGTACTGCCCGCCGAAGCCCATGCCGGCCCATGCCAGGCGTGCGCCCTCGTTATACGAGATGAGCCACCATTGATAGCCGTAGCGCAGGCGGTCGCCGGCATCCACGCGCGGCGTGACCGATTCTCGTACCCACTCTTCACTCAATAACCGCTGGCCCTGCCAACGGCCCAAGTTGCGGTACAACTCGCCGATCTTCGCCAGGCCCACATCCGGCAGGAACAACCCGCCCTCGGTGTCGACCTCACCCAGCGGCGAGCGCTTCCAGTGGTACTCGTGGATGCCCAGCGGCTCGAACAGGTGGTTGCGCGCATAGTCCTCCAGGTCCTGGCCGGTCTCCTTCCGGAAGACGTGCGCCAGCAGTTCACTCACACCGCTCGAATAGGCGAAATGCGTGCCTGGCTCGTGCGCCATCGGCCGGTTGATCACGAAGCCGACCCAGTCGCGCGTCGCCTCCATCAGCGCCGCGGCGTTGTTCGGATCCGCGTACGGCAGGTCCTCGTTCCAGTCCAGGCCCGAGGTCATGGTCAACAGATGGCGCAGCGTCATGCGGCGCTTGCGGGCATCGACATGCTTGACGCGCGCGGGGTCAAACCAATGCAGCACCGGCGTGTCGAGCGGTGACTTGAAGTCGCCGCGCAGGATGGCTGCGCCGATGGTGGCGGAGGTGATGGACTTCGTGACCGACTGCATGGTGTGGGCGGTGCCGCCATGCCAAAAGGGGTGCCATTGCGGGTCGAAATAATTGTATGGCCCGGTGAGATGCGGATTCAGCGGTCCGACGACGCGGGATTCCTTGGCGTAGAGCGTCGCGTAGTCGTGGGCGTAACGCCGTTCGTAGGCGAGCGAACCGCAGCGGAGCACGAGCAGGCTGTCGACCAACGGGATGGCGCCGCTGCTGAACTCGGCATCGAGCGCATCGAGGGCGGCAGGTTCGAGGCTCACCGACTCGGGTGTCACCCGCGGCAAGTCGTCGGTTGGCGTGGCTCCTGTGGCCGCTGCGAACAAGGACAGGGTGATGGCGATGATCGATTCCCGCATGTGATCCTCCGGCCGGCTTCAATGCATCTTATCGAGGTCGATCGGCGGCTTTCCAGGAATGTCCGGTGTCGACGTCGAATACAAGAACTCAGCGATGGCATCGCCCATGGACTTGCAGGCCGCTTTCTCCGTTGGTGAACCGAACGGGATCGGCGGCATCGGCAGGATCAGTAAAATGGGCATAGCCCAGCCGGACTTTCCGCCGACCGTTAGCTCGAGGGTTCCGGCACGCGCGCCTGCTGCGGTGCTGAAGACAGTGCCCCGCAAAGTCGAAACCCGGGTCGAACTCCGCGCGATGCCCCAAAATCCACCTGGCGCTATACCTCCGTCGACTTGCGTAGACCGGTTGGAGTCCACGGTCTTTGCCGACAACAGCACGACGTACGCGATGTTGGCACTCGTCAGCGCATCCTGCGTCCGCTGGCGGCTCAACAGATCGACCGCGCGATCGGGTGTAATGTTGGCGTAGTCGGGTTCGTCCTGGGCGAGAAAGCGTGTGTGTATTGCATCCCCCGGCAACACCTTCACACGGTGGGGTCGGTGTTGAAAGCCTCGCTCGAGGCAGCGCGCATAGTCGGCATTGATCTGCGCCGTGACCTGCCGCGCGGCACAATTGCCGTCGGTTCGCTCGCGGTGTTCGGCACAACGTTCATGGTAGAGCACCATGGCTCCGACCGTCAGATCACGTGCAATACCGGTAGGATGCGATCGCTCGGATTTCACCTGCGGCGCCAACGCGCAACCCGACACGGCGGCCATCGAAGCAGCGATCGTCGCGACTTTCGAGCGATTCACGGCGCGCATATGACGGGAGTGTACTCCGTGCCAGTTGTCAGCGGAAATCCCGCGACCGGCTCTCCAGCCGCCCGAGCCAACCGGTGTAATCACGCACCTGGTGCGCGATCACGTGCACCACGCCCAGCTCATGCTGCAACTCGCCCTGCACCACGATCATGGAGGAGGCGAACACGGCCTGGCGCTGCTCGGCTTGCACGCGTGGCCAGACGATGAGATTGCTCACGCCGGTTTCATCTTCCAATGACATGAACACCACGCCCGAGGCGGTCTCGGGCCGCTGGCGGTGGGTGATGATGCCGGCCACGCGCACCTTGCGGCCCGTGGTGAGTTGCGTGAGCTCGGCCGAGCGCGTCACGCGCAGCTTGTCGAGCTTGTGCCGCAGCAGGGCGAGCGGATGGCGCTTCAGGGTCAGGCCGACGCTGCGGTAATCGGCGACGATGTCATCGCCCTCGGTGGGCTCGGGCAAGGCGAGCCGCGCCTCGCGGCGGGAGGCGCCGGCCAGTGCGCCTGGCAATTGCTCCACGCCGATGGCGCTCCACTGCGCGGCATGGCGGTGGCCGGCGAGGCCGCGCAGCGCATCGGCCTGGGCGAGCGCCTGCATGGCGCGGCGGTTGAGCCCGCCACGGTGCGCAAGATCCTCGATGTCCGCGAAGGCGGCAGCGGTGCGCGCCTTGAGCAGCGTGCGCGCCTGTTCTTCCGCCAGGCCCGCCACCATGCGCAATCCCAGCCGCACGTCCGGCCGGCCCTGCTCGTTGCGCTCCAGCGTGCAATCCCAATCGCTTACCTGCACGTCCACCGGGCGGAACACCACCTGGTTGCGGCGTGCATCGTTGACCAATTGCGCCGGCGCATAAAAGCCCATGGGCCAGCTGTTGAGCAGTCCTGCGACGAAGGCCGGATGCTCATGACAGCGCAGCCACGAGGAGGCATAGGCGAGCAGGGCGAAGGAGGCGGCGTGCGATTCGGGAAATCCATAGCTGCCGAAGCCGAGGATCTGGTTGTAGATCTGCTCGGCGAATTCTGATGTATAGCCGCGCTCGCGCATGCCGGCGAGCAATTGATCGCGGAACTGCGTCAAGCCCCCACGCCGCTGCCAGGCCGCCATCGAGCGGCGCACCTTGTCGGCTTCGCCGGCGGAGAAACCCGCCGCCACCATGGCGATCTCCATCACCTGTTCCTGGAACAAGGGCACGCCGCAGGTGCGCTTCAACACGCGCTCGAGTTCGGGGCTGGGGTAGCTCACCTGCTCGAGGCCCTGCCGCCGCCGCAGGAAGGGATGCACCATGCCGCCCTGGATGGGGCCGGGGCGGATGATGGCCACCTGGATGACGATGTCGTAGTAGGTGCGGGGCTTCAGGCGCGGCAGCATGCTCATCTGCGCGCGCGATTCCACCTGGAACACGCCGGTGGATTCGCCGCGGCAGAGCATGTCGTAGGTGGCCGGATCCTCGGCCGGGATGTCGGTGAGCTCGAATTCGCGGCCATCGAAGCGCGATTTCAATTCCAGTGCGCGGCGGATGGCCGAGAGCATGCCGAGCGCGAGGCAGTCCACCTTCAACAAGCCCAACGATTCCAGATCTTCCTTATCCCATTGGATGATGGTGCGGTCGGGCATGGCGGCGTTCTCCACCGGCACCAGCGTGGACAGCGGATGCTGCGAGATGACGAAGCCGCCCACGTGTTGCGACAGGTGCCGCGGGAAGCCGACGATCTGCGCCACCAGCGCCACCAGCAGCTTGGCCACGGAGGACTCGGGATCGAAGCCGAGCTTCACGAGCTGCGCGGGGATCTCGGCGCTGCCATCGAACCACTGCAAGGATTTGGACAGCGCATCCACCACGTCCATGGGCAGGCCCAGCGCCTTGCCCACATCGCGGATGGCGCTGCGCCGGCGGTAGGTGATGACGGTGGCGGCGAGCGCGGCGCGATGCCGGCCGTATTTGTCATAGATGTACTGGATGACTTCCTCGCGCCGCTGGTGCTCGAAATCGATGTCGATGTCCGGCGGCTCGCGCCGTTCCTTGGAAATGAAGCGCTCGAACAGCATGGCCACGCGCGCCGGGTCCACGGCCGTCACGCCCAGCGCATAGCACACGGCCGAGTTGGCAGCGCTGCCGCGGCCCTGGCAGAGGATGCCGATGGAACGCGCATAGCGCGCGATATCTTCCACGGTGAGGAAGTAATGCTCGAACTTGAGCTCCTTGATGAGCACCAGCTCGCGTTCGATCTGCGTGCGCACGGCATCGGGCACGCCGGCCGGCCAGCGGCGCCGTATGCCTTCCTCGGTGAGGCGGCGCAGGTGCTGGCTGGGGGAAAGGCCCGCGGGCACCAGCTCTTCCGGGTATTCGTAATGCAGGGTCTTCAAGGAAAATTGGCAGGCCTGCGCGATGTCCACGCTCGCCTGCAGCAGTTCGGGCGGATACAGCTTGCGCAGCGTGACCAGCGGCCGCAGGTGCCGCTCGCCATTGGCGAAGCCCTGGCGGCCGATCTTCTCCACCGTGGTCTTCAGGCGGATGGCGGTGATGACATCGTGCAGTGGCCGGCGGTTGCGAATGTGGTAATGCGCATCGCCCACCGCCACCAGCGGCAACTGCCATTGCACGCCTTGCGCCTTGAGCCATTGCAGCCGCTGCTCGCTGTCCTGCGCCAGTGCGTGGTTGAAGGCCAGATGCTTGGAGCGCAGTGTGAGCCCCGCGAACCACTGCGCTTGGCGTTCTTCCAATACTTCGCCCGGCACCCACAAGCCGATGAGCTCGCCGAGCGAGTGGGTGAAATCCTCGCGCGTCAGTGTGTAGCGGCCCTTCTCCGAGGCGCGGCGCGCGCGCGTGATGAGCTCGCACAGTTGCGAGTACGCTGCCTGCGTGGGCGCGAGCAGCGCCACGCGGTCGCCTTCGCCGAAGCGGAACTGGCTGCCGATGATGAGCGGGATGTCCACTTCCAAGGCCGCCTCGTGCGCGCGCACGATGCCCGCGAGGCTGCACTCATCGGTGATGGCGATGGCGGCATAGCCCAGCTCCTTGGCACGCTTGACCATCTCCAGCGCATGCGAGGCGCCGCGCTGGAAGCTGAAATTACTGCAGGCGAGGAGCTCGGCGTAGGCCATCTCACCCCCACAGCCCCTGCAGGAACCATTGCTGCGTGGCGGCCTCGCGATACAGCCACCAGCGCGCGCCCTCGGGCGTGCGCGCGAGGTAATAATCGCGGCTGGAATCCCCGTGCTGCCACCAGCCGGCCTCGATGCGCTCCGGCGTGCCGAGGAGCGTGGGGAGCTTGTGCAGCGGCTTGGGGTCCAGTATCCACAGCGGCCGGTCCGGGAAGCCCGGCGCGAGCTGCGCCTCGCTGGCGCTGTCCTGCACGCACCAGGCCTTCTCCGGACGGTGATCATCGATGAGCCCCAGGTAGCGCACGCAATGCTCGCCCAGGCGCGCGCGCAATTTGTCCAGGAGGTCTGCCCAGCCGGCATCGTGGCGGGGCGCATCGTCGAACAGGTCGCCCTGCGTGTGGCCCAGCGGCACGAACTCCTGCGCGGACAGGCGCATCTGCAGCACGGCCTCCGGCAGCGTGGTGCGTTCCAGCTTCTCGCGCAGCAGCGCGAACAACCGCTGCGCATCGCGTTGCGGCGTGCTGGTGTACAGGCGCAGCTGCGTGTCGGGCGCATCGTGATGGCACAGGTCGAGCTGCAGGGTCTGGATGGCGGTGTCGCGGCCGCGCAGGTAGCCCTGGAATTCCTGCAGCAGCCGGCGCAGCGTGAACAGCAGGCCTTCCACGCTGTCCACCCCGTCGGCGAACTCGAACAGCCGCCGGTATTTCGCCGGCGAACGGAACGGCGTGCGGATGTCGGGCGCGCGCCCGAGCAGGCGCTGCAGGTACTCCGTGGCCTCGCGCCCGAAACGGCGCGCCAGCGCCGCGGCGGGCAGGTCCAGCACCTCGCCGGTGCTGCGCAGGCCGCTGGCGCGCAGGGCCGCGTGCGCCTTCTCATCCAGCGCCAGGCTCTCCAGCGGCAACTCGCTCAAGGCCTCGTGCAACTGCGACAGCGAGGTGACCGACAGCGGCCGCTGGTTCACCGCGAACAGCGCCGCGGCTTCCGGCGTGGCCGCGATGCCCACATGCGCGGTGTAGCCCAACAGCGCGATGCCCTCGCCGATGCGCGCGCGCAAGGTGGCAAGGCTGCCGAAGTAGCGGATGCTGGCGCCGATCTCCATCCACAACAGCCAGCGTTTGGCATCGAAGCTCACCTGGCTGCTGAACTGTTCCCCCCAGGCCGCCAATGCCTTGAGCGCCTGGAGCTCCGCGGACTTGGCGCGCTCGAGGAGGCGCAAGGAGGGTTCGCGCGCGAGCGCCACCGTGGCATCGATGCCCGTGAACACACCTTGCTCGCGCGCCGCCTCATTGCTGGCGATGAGCACGCGCCGCGCGCCGCGGCGGTCGGTGATGGCGGCGCAGCCGGGCGGTGCCGGTTGCAGCAATTCGATGGGTAGGTGGGGGAGGGAGAGGCAGAGCCAGAGCATTTGCCAAGAGTAGGCAAATGCGGGATACTGTACAAGTATACAGTATCAGTTTTGCCTCTTTGTCGGGGCACTAAAGCTGTAGCTGCCTGTTCGCCATGCAATACTTTGGCTCGCCATGCACGAACCTCTCCACCCCGTTCAATTGGAAGGCTTTCGCCGGATGTCCCCGGCGGACAAGCTCCGCATGGTCGAAGCTCTGTACCAGACCGGTATCGCCTTACGCGTAGCCGGCTTGCGCACGCGCCACCCCGACTGGACTCAAAGCCAGTTGGAGTTCGAAGCCCGCCGCTCCCTGCGTCATGCCGGTACCTAGCCTGTTCCAACCTTTCGTTGCGCCGCTGGAACGACTCGAACTGCCGTACTGCATCACCGGCTCGGTAGCCTCGAGCATCTATGGCGAGCCTCGCATGACAGCGGATATAGATGTGGTCTTGCTGTTGAAGGATGTGGACATTCGGCGCTTCGTGGCGGCGTTTCCCGCAGATACCTACTACGTTCCACCAGAAGAGACGATCACCGAAGCGCGTTGCCACTCCCGTGGGATGTTCAACGTGATTCATCACGCCACCCAATTCGAGGCGGATTTCTACCTGGCCGCCGAGGATCCCTTGCAACATTGGGCGCTTGCGCAGCGACGCCGTATTGATGTGGCAGGCGAGGCCATCTGGGTGGCACCCCCCGAGTACGTCATCATTCGCAAGCTCGAATTCTTCAAGGAAGGCCACAGCGACAAGCACCTGCGGGATATCCGCCATATCCTGGGCGCAACGACGGTCGATTCGACATTCCTCGATCGAGAAATCAGCAGACGCAGCCTTGCCTCGGAATGGGAGCGGTGCAGGAAGAACTGATCCTTCGCCGATATCCCGGCGATCGCGCGTGAAATCGAGTGCTGAAATCAGCGATACTGCGCAGGTTCAATTCATTCGAGGCGGCCCGCGGTCCAGTCGATATGTCGAATTTCAAGTCTGATTTCCTGCGCGTGCTCGATGAGCGCGGTTTCATCCACCAATGCACCAGCCTCGAGGAACTCGACGCCGCCGCCGCGCGCGAGGTGATCACCGGCTACATCGGCTTCGATGCCACGGCGCGCTCGCTGCATGTGGGGAGCCTGATCCAGATCGTCATGCTGTACTGGCTGCAGCAGACCGGCCACCGGCCCATCGCGCTCATGGGCGGCGGCACCACCAAGGTGGGCGATCCCACCGGCAAGGACACCCAACGCGCGCTGCTCACCGATGCGGACATCAACGCCAACATCGAGGGCATCAAGGGCGTGTTCGCCAAGTTCCTCACCTTCGGATCGGGGCCCAAGCAGGCGCTGATGGTGAACAACGACGATTGGCTCTCCAAGCTCGGCTACGTGGAGTTCCTGCGCGACTACGGCACGCAGTTCACCATCAACCGCATGTTGAGCTTCGACAGCGTCAAGCTCCGGCTCGAGCGCGAAAGTCCCATGACCTTCCTCGAGTTCAACTACATGCTGATGCAGGCCTATGACTTCCACGAACTCTACCGCCGGCACCACTGCCGGCTGCAGATGGGCGGCTCGGATCAATGGGGCAACATCGTCAACGGCGTGGAGCTGTGCCGCCGCAAGGATGGCGCGGAAGTGTTCGGCCTCACCACGCCGCTCCTGACCACATCCTCCGGCAGGAAGATGGGCAAGACCGAGACCGGTGCCGTGTGGCTGAATGAAGACTTGTGCAGCCCGTACGATTACTGGCAATTCTGGCGCAATACCGAAGATGCGGACGTCGCCACCCTGCTGGCGCGCTTCACGACGCTCCCCATGGGCGAGGTGCGCCGGCTCGCCGCGCTGGGCGGTGCGGAGATCAATGAAGCGAAGAAGATCCTCGCCACCGAGGCCACTACCTGGCTGCACGGGCGTGCCGCGGCGGATGCCGCCGCGGAGACCGCGCGCAAGACCTTCGAGCAGGGCGATGCGGCCAGCGGCCTGCCGACGGTGAACGTTTCCGCGGAAACGTTGGCCAAGGGTTATCCGCTGCTGGATGCCTTCACGGCCGTGCAGCTCATCGCCTCGAAGAGCGAGGGCCGGCGGCACATGAGCGCGAATGCGCTCAAGGTCAACAATGAGGCCATCACCGCCGAGCGCGCGCTGACGCAGGCGGATGTCAGCGATGGGGTGATCAAGTTGTCGGTGGGCAAGAAGAAGCACGCGCTGTTGAAAATCGGCTGAAGAAGATTCCAGGGGGCGAGGGGATGGGAAGGTATCTTTGTCTTGCAGTGGCGTGCTCGCTGGCGTTGCTGGCGTCCCAGCCGGCGCCGGCAGCGGACCACGCCAAGCCCAAGATCAGGGCCATCACTGCCTTCGTGCGCCTGAGTCCTGCTACCTACCAGGCGCAGGTCCAAGAGGCGCTGGTCGTGCTGCGCGCGGCCAAGGCGCAGTTCACCCAGTCAGGCTACGAGACGCAGACGCTGCGCATCGTCACCCAACCTCTGGCCGAACTGGTGGCGGGGCAGTCGGAGGAGCAGGCGCTCTCCTACCTCAAGACCCTGGATGACCTGGCGGCGCGGGAGGACTTCACGCCCAATGTCGGCCCCGCGATGATGACGGATGCCGACGACCCACGGACCATGCGCTTGCTGGCGACGGCGTTGGTGAAGCTGCCGCACCTGCAGGCGAGCAGCATCATCGCCGGGGAGGATGGCATCCACTGGAAGGTGATCCACGAGACCGCCGTGCTGGTGCGCGAGCTCTCACAGCGCAGCACCAACAGCCAGGCCAATTTCAGCTTCACGGCCTCGGCCATGTTGAGGCCCCATGGGCCGTTCTATCCCGGCGCCTATCACACCGGCGCGGGCAAGCAGCTTTCAATCGGCTTGCAGAGCGCCAACGTGGTCATGGATGTCTTTGCGCAGACCCACGGCGACTTCGAGCGCTCGGTTCAGGAGTTGACCCGGCAGCTCGCGGTGCACGCCAAGGTGGCGGAAAGCGTGGGGGAACGCGTGGCGGCCAAGGCGGGTTGGCAGTTCATGGGTGTGGATCCCACACCGGCGCCGATGGGTGATGATTCGATCGCCACGGCCATCGAAACCTACACGGGAGCCAAGTTCGGCTCGAGCGGCACGATGACCGCTGCATTGGTGATCACCACGGCGGTGAAGGCCGTGCCGGTGAAACAGATCGGCTTTTCCGGGTTGATGGTTCCCGTGTTGGAGGATGGGCTGCTCTCCCAGCGCTGGGCGGAAGGCGCCATCAACACCGATGACCTGCTCGCTTACTCCGCCGTTTGTGGCACGGGCCTGGATACCGTTCCCTATCCGGGTGATATCAGCGTTGCGCAGATGGAACGTATTTACGGGGATGTGGCGGCGCTTGCGTGGAAATGGAAGAAGCCGCTGTCGGCGCGCCTGCAGCCGGTGGCGGGCAGGAGGGCGGGGGAGCGCACGCCGTTCAACGATCCCTATCTATTCAACACCACGCTGCACGCGGTGCCTTGACGGGATCAATCGTCGAGGCCCTTGCCCGCGAGTATCCGGGGGGAGTGTTTCGCGACGCGCGCGGCCCGGGTCGCCGGTTGCTTGGCGCCGGCAAAGTGCAGCAGGTATTGCTTCTGCCGTCCCGGCGTCAGCGCGCTGAACGCAGCGGCCAGTTTCTTGTCCGCATCCAGGCGCGCCTGGAACTCCGCCGGCACCGTGAATTGCGCCACGCTCTTCATCGGCACCTTGGCGCCGGATTTCTCCACGGCGATGGCCTGCGCAATGCAGGCCTTGATGGCGGCCTTGCGCTTGGTGATCTCTGGCAGCGAAGTGAAACGCAGTTGCCGCGCGGCCTGGACGGTCGGGGTCTGCTGCACGAGCAAGCCCGCGGGATCCTCGAGCAAGGCGCCTTTCATGAACAGCAATGCGCAGTAAGCCTTGAAGCCCTGTATCAGCACCACGTTGGCACCGTCCAGGTCGTAGCAGGCCTTGCCCCATTTCAGCGATTCGTTCAGGCCCGAGGCGAGGCAGAGCTTGCGCAGGGCGGCGAACTCCGCGCTCCAGTGCTGCTCCTTGCCGTGGACTTTGCTGACCAAGGGATTCATGACGCCAACGCCAACCTCACTTCTGCCCGATGCCCGCCGCGCGCCTTCACGATCTCGGCGCGCAGGCCATGATCGTCCGGCTCCAGCACGATGCGCAATGCCGCCGGCGAAGGCTGCCGCAGCACGGACGGCGTGCGGTACAGGAACGCCAGCGCCTGGCCCGTTTCCGCGGCAAGCTGCAGGCGGCGCAGGTGACGATCATCCACACTGTCGCTCCACAAGAGCACCGCGCCGGCGGCGCCGGCACGCAGGGTCTGCTCGGCCGCCCAGCGCGCGTCTTCATCGTTGTGGGCATCGATGAGCAGGATGTGCTGCAGCGATAGCTTCGCGCGCAGCAGCGCCGGCGGGTAGGGCATGTGCGGCGGGCGCACGAACACGATCTGGCGCTGCGCCTGGCTCAGCGCCTGCAGGGCGGGGATGGCGATCTGCAATTCACCGATGCCGGCCTGCGTGGGGAGCAACTCGATGAGCGCGCCCACCGGCCAGCCGCCGCCGGGCAGCACGGCATCCAAGGACGCATGGCCGCTGAGCCAGGTCTTGGTGCGCGGGTTGTGCGTGCCGCGCCAGAGCTGCGCGGATTGCTGCAGCAATTGCTGGAGGGAGGCGTCGGTGTTGACGGCATGCAGGGGCATGCACGAAGAGTAGGTAAATCAGAAAGACTGTACAAGCATACAGCCTCTGATTTTGATCGCCCATTATTTAAGATAAGCTAAATCAATATATTAAACGATTTTTGTCATGTCGATTCTCGTCACAGGTGCATGACACTCAAAACCGCCACGAAGTGGCAGGCCACTCCGGCCAGCACGAAGAAGTGCCAGGCCACGTGCGTGAAGGGCCGGCTCTTCCACACATAGAACGGGATTCCCAACGTGTACATGATGCCGCCGGCCAGGATCCAATGAAGTTGCGAGGTGCTCAAGCTGGCCATGAACTGCTTGGTCCCCACGATCCCGAGCCACCCCATGCCCAAATACAGGCTCGCGGACACCACCGGCCGGCGAGTCTGCTCGCGGAATTCGTTGCCGATGCCCACCACCGCGAGAAGCCACACGACGCCAAACAATCCCCACCCCCAGGCATCTCTCATGCTGCTCATGATGAATGCCGTGTAAGTACCTGCGATCAAGAGATAAATGGCCGAATGATCCAAGCGCTGCAGGATCAGCTTGGCACGCATGCCGGTGGCGCCGTGATACAGCGCTGAGGTCGTGAGCAACAGGATGGCGGAGCTGCCGAAGGCGATGCCGCCGACGATGCGCCAGGCATCTCCATGAACGGAGGCCGTGATGATCAACAGCACCAGCCCGGCCGCGCACGCCAGCGCGCCGATCGCGTGACTGGCGGAGTGCGCGATTTCTTCCCACCGTTCGTAGGGTCGGTGGGCCATGCGGGTCTAGTGCAACAGCGCCATGGCCACGGCGGTCATGCCGGTCACGCCCGTCTTCAACGTGGGCTCGGGCAGGGGTGCAAAGCGGCTGGTGTGCATGCCGGGCTCCATCCGTCCTTCCGCCTTGGCCGCGGCAAACTTGGCCGGGTCGATGGCGCCCAGCCAGAACAGCACGGTGGGAATCTTCACGCCTTCGGTGCCGAAGATGCCGAAGTCCTCGCTCGCCATGATGGGCGGGGAATCCTCCACCCGCGCCGTGCCCAAGGCATTGACCAACGCACCCTTCACCCGGGCGGTCAGGGCGGGATCATTGTAGGTGACGGGAGGCGATTCGTTTTCGTTCACCGCGACGATGGGCATGCGGTCCTCGGGCACGCCTGCCGCCAGCGCCACGCCGCGCGCGGCGCGCCGCAGGCCCTCGAGGATGGTCTGCTTGGCCTGCTCGCTGAAGAAGCGCGTCGTGAGCTCGAGCTTCACCTCATACGGCACGATGTTGCGCTTGGTGCCGCCGTGGATGCTGCCCACTGTCACCACCGCCGGCTCGCGCGGGTCCATCTGCCGGCTGACGATGGTCTGGATCTGGTCGATGAACTGCGCCGCCATCACGATGGGATCCTTGACCAGCTGTGGAGCGGCGCCGTGGCCGCCCACGCCGCGGATGAGCACGTCCACCGACGCACCGCCCGCCATCGCGGGGCCGCTGGTCACGGCCACGGTGCCGGCCGGATAGGCGTTGGTGTCGTGCAACGCCACGGCCATGTCGGGCGTGCCGAAGCGCGCATACAATCCATCCGCCAGCATGGCCTTGGCGCCATCCACGGTTTCCTCGGAAGGCTGCCCCACCAGCATCAGCGTGCCATGCCATTGCGACTTGAGCGCGGCGAGCGCGCGCGCCGTGCCGATCAACGTGGTGGTGTGCACGTCATGGCCGCACGCCTGCATCACGCCCACGTCCTGGCCGGCTTGGTTCTTGCTGCGGACCTGGCTCGCATAGGGGAGGCCGGTCTCCTCGACGATGGGCAGGCCGTCCATGTCGGCGCGGATCAATAGCGTGGGTCCCTTGCCGTTCTTGAGAATGCCCACCACGCCGTAGGCCTGCGAGCCATCCGGATACTTGCCCACGCGCTCGGTGACGCTGTAGCCGGCCTTGCGCAGTTCGGCCGCGAGCAAGGCGGAGGTCTGTTCCTCGTGATGCGACAGTTCCGCATGCGCATGCAAATGCTTGTAGGTGTCCAGGAGCCCGGGCAGCTGGCTGCTGACCTGGCCATCGAGGCCGGCTCCGAAAACGGCGCAGGCGGGCGAGAGGGAAAGCAGCAGGGCGCAGACCGGGTGTTTCATGCTTCGGCTTCCGCAGGGCAGGATGGTTGAAAGAATGCTCATGGTTATGGCGCGCTCAGATTCCCGTTTTGAACCGTTGCCAGGCACGGTTGAAGATTCGGGTTTCCAGGGGCGTGTAGAGGCGGCCCAGCGCGAATCGTGCGCGCACCTCCGGTGGCGGGAACACGGCCGGATTGTTGCGCACCGCGGGTTCCAGCAGGCCCACGGCTGCGCCATTGCCTGAACCGAATCCGATGTCGCGCACCACCGCCGCCGACACTTCCGGCCGCATGATGAAATCGATGAAGGCTTGCGCGCCGTTTGGGTTGGGTGCATCCGCGGGGATGGCGATGGCGTCGATGAACAGGGGCACGCGCTCGCGCGGGAAGGCGTATTCCACCACGCGCTTGCCCTGGGCTTCGCGCACCATGCGCCGCGCGATCATCGCATCGCCCGAGTAGCCCAGCGCCAGGCACAGCTCGCCATTGGCCAATTGCTCGAAGTAGCCCGAGCTCGCGATGCGGCGCAGGAAGGGCTTGGCCTCCAGGAGCTTGGCGACCACGGCGTCCAACGCCGCGGTGTCGGTGGACAGGTCGGGCTGGCCCAGGTAGCGCGCTACCATGGGCAGGACGTCCTGCCAGTTGTCCAGGATGCTGATGCCACAGCCCGTGACCTTCGCCGCCAGTTCCTTCTTGAACAATAGGTCCAGCGGATTGGCCGGGAAATTCGGCAGGAGCGAGCGGACCTTGTCCCGGTCATACATGATCCCGACGGTGCCCCACATCCACGGCACGGCATGGTGATTACCGGGATCCACCGCTTGCAGCACCTGCATCACCTGCGCATCGGCGTTCTTCAGGTTGGGCAGTTGCGCCTTGTCGAGCTTGCGGAAGAAGCCCCTGGGCGCCTCGCGACCCAGGTGCGGTGCCGCATTGACGATCACCAGGTCGTAACCCGAATGCCCGACCGAGAGCACGGTTTCCACCGTGTCCGGGCTGTCGAAAACGGAGTAATTGACGCGGATGCCCGTCTGCGCCTGGAACTGATCGCGCAGGGATTTGGGGAAATAATCCGTCCAGGAATACAGGTTCAGCACCTTGGCGCGCTCTTGCGCGGGCGCCGCGTGTGCGGCAAACAACAAGCACGCCAGCAACAGCCAGTTGATTGCGCGTAGGGCGGACGCGTTCACGCTGCCGCCCGCGGCTGCTGCTGCGTGATGCAATGAAAGCCGCCGCCGCCGATGGCGATGGCGCCGATCGGTAGCATGATGATGCGCCGCCCGGGGAAGGCGCGGCGCAGGAGCGACTCCACCCGCGCATCCGCCGCAATGCCATAGGCCGGCGCGATCACCGCGCCATTGGTGAGGTAGAAGTTCACGTACGAGCGGCAGTAGCGCTCGCCCACGGCGCAGGCGTGGTCGGCTTCCTCGATGGGCAGCAGTTCCAGATGCCGGCCCTTTGCATCCGTGGCCAGTTCCAGGGCGCGCCGGTTCTCGGCGAGGATTTCGTGGCGTGGATCGGTGGGATCCTGCAGGGTCTCCACCAGGGCCTTGCCGGGCGCGGTGAAGGCCATCAGGCCATCGATGTGTCCATTGGTCTCGAGTTCAGTGGGATCGCCCGGCAACCAGATGACCTTGCGCACCCCCAGCATGCGCACGAGCTCACGCTCGACTTCCTGCTTGCTCATTCCCGGATTGCGGTTGGGATTCAGCAGGCAGGTCTCGGTGGTCACCAGCGTGCCTTCGCCGTCGCTGAAGATGGCGCCGCCTTCCAGCACCAGGGGCGAGCGCGCCACGGGTACCTGCAGATGCTCGGCGATGCGCCCGGCGAGCTGCGCATCCTGGTCGTGCGGGTGGTATTTCCCGCCCCAGGCGTTGAAGGTGAAGGCCGTGGCCATCAGGCCGCCGACGCCGTTCACCAGGAAGGTGGGACCGGAGTCCCGCGTCCAGGAGTCATCGATGGGCAGGGGCAGCACCTGAACCGAGCAACCGCATTCGCGCTGGGCCTCGCCGGCCAGGGCAGGCGGTGCAATCATCAGCAGGGGCTCGAACTGTGCGATGGTGCGGGCGAGCCGCGCATAGTCCTGCCGCACTGCCTGCAGGTGTTCACCCCAGATTTCGTCGCGGCAGGGCCAGGCCATCCAGGTGGCCGAGTGCGGCTCGAATTCTCCCGGTATGCGCCAACCGCGCGCGCCGGCATCGAAGGGAACATCAGCCAAGGGTGGACCCGCAGAAGACGTTCAGGCGCAACGGCCGACGCTGGTGCAGGCCACGGCAGTGACCAGCCGTTCCGCCGCGGGCACGGAGTCTGTGACGCTGACGCAACCCGCATCCGCGCCCACCTGTATGGAAGAAGACGGGCACTCGGCGAAGACGCGGCCGTCGACGATGATGGCCAGGTGCGGATTGACCGAGGCCTCGTGTGCCGCCCGGATGCTCTCACCCATGGCGGGGAGCTGATGATCATGACGCAGCGCATTGCTCATGGAGAGGTCCAGTACGTCGAACCAATGCTCGTGGACCAATTCGCTCAGGTCGGCATCATGGCGGGGGAACTCGCAGGTGACCTGCCAGCCGGCGTGCCAGAACAACTCCGAGGCCATCCCGGCACCCAGCATGTGCGGTTCGCCCGGCTGCGGGGCCACCAGCACGCTGCGATTGGGGCGCCAGCCCGCGGTCAGCGGCTCGAATTGCTCGCCCACGCGCCGGGCCTCGCAGCTCAGCCGCCCCAGGGACAGGGTCATCTGCATCTCATCGCAGCGGTCCTCGTACCACAGGCTTCCCAGGTAGCGCGCGGTGGGTTCGAAGATTTCCTGGTAGAGCGATTCCAGCGAGGCGCCTGCTTCGATCAACGTGCGGATGAACTCGGTGGCGGCCGCGGTATCGATGCCACGCAGGAGCGTGGCCAATTCCGCCACCGCATCGGAGCGAGGATGCCAGAGCAGGGGTGAGGCTGAATCCACCGGGTGCTTCCTCTTGAGCTGGGGAATGACGATGTCTCCCAGCAGTTGTTCCCATTGCGCGGGGCTGGCGGACCCGGTCTCGGGCGCGGATCGCAGGGCCGCTTTTTCATCCGCCAGCACTTCCGTCGAAGACAGTGTGGACCCGCGATGCGCCACGCGCATATGCCAGTTTCCGAAATGGCGCCGCGGTATGTACTGCTCCCGCGTCACCTCGACCTGGCAATGGCGGGGATCGCTGCGAATGGATTCGAACACCCGCGAGAGCGCCTCACTGGGGCCTTCCAGCCACTGAAAGAAGCGGCCTTGATCGTAGACGAGGAGTCCGGTGATGGATTCGGCGCGGTTGCGTGTTTCCGCCTGGCGCCGCAGGTGGTTCAGTTCGGATTCAGTGGGGGGGACGACGGCACGGCTGCGGCAGGTCATCATCGATACCGGCATGCCACGAGCATCGACGCCGGCGGCCGGAAACGCGAATGAGGGCTTTTGCTGCATCATCGGCGTTCCTTGGATCAGGCCTTCGACCGGGCACGCGGGACCATCGCGGCAAAACTATGTTCCTTCGCCGTTTGGGCGTCAAGCGCCTCGTGGGGTACGTGACGCTCGAACCGCCGTCCGTGCGTAACGGGTCAGCGTGCGCTTGGGCTCGCCGGGGCAGCTTCCAGCAGAAACGGATTCACCACGGCAGCGACCGCAGCGGGGTCATCCCAGTAGGGGTTGTGGCCGTAGTCCGGGAAGACGTGGACCTTCGCCGTGGGCAGCCCCTTGCGCAATGCGCAGCGCGCGGGCTCGGAGATGAGCGCGTCTTTGTCGCCCCAGATCAACAAGGTGGGCGCCGTCAGCCGCGGCAGGGTGGCCTGCAGGTCGAGGCCGGTGAAACCCTGGTCTATCAACGCCAGCCACACGCGCACCGGGATGGCGGCCGCATCGCGGCGCTGACGCCGTGTCACATCGGGCTCGGGCGCATTCGCATTGCCGTACCAGTCGTTCATGAACTTCGAATGAGGGTCGATGGGATCCTGCATGTGCAGCAGCGCCTCGCGCATGCCGCCCAGCGGTGAGGTGGGCGTTCCGCATTCCGGGCGCGAGCCGCCCGAGGAGCCGATGAGCACCACGTTCCGTGTGCGTTGCGGCCAGGTTTCCGCAAACATCTGCGTGATGATGCTGCCCATCGAGTGGCCGACGATGTGTGCCGACTCGACGTGCAGGTGATCCAGCAGGAGCTTGACGTCGTAGGCCATGTCCAGGCGCGTGTAGCAGCATTCCGGCCGGCTGGAGCGGCCGTGCCCGCGCGCATCCACCAGGATCAGCCGCAGGTGCGGATCCAGGTAGGGCAGGAGCGGAGCCCAGTTACGTGCATTGTTGGTGAAGCCGTGGATCAGCACCACGGGGATGCCATCGCGTGGGCCGAGGTCGGCATAGGCGAGCGTGATGCCGTTGGGCAGGGCCGCCGACTTCATGCCCGCATCGAAGGCATCGAGATCGACGGGGGGCGGATTGGCGGGCGCGCCGAACGGCGCGATCAACAAGCCGAGGAACACGGTCATCAGGGTTTTCATGCCCCGATGGTAACGCGATCAAGCGGCAGCCGAAACCTCACGCAAGGCCTGCACCACCCGCACATGTTCACGGCCGAGTTCGCCTCCGAGCTGCCGCAGTGCGGCCTGTTCCGCGCCCGCGCTCGCCGATTCGAATTGACGGCACAGCGATGCAAGGTTCAATGCGCCCACATTGCCGCTGCTGGAGGCCAACGCGTGCGCCGCCTGCCGCGCGCCATCGCGATCGCCGCCGGCGAGGGCCGTATGCAGCTTTTCGATGAGCGTCTGCGAGTTGGTCAAGTACAACCCGATGACCTTCTCCAGCAGGCTCGGTGCGCCCGGTTTGCTCAGGGCCCGTATCTGCTCCAGCGCGGCCGGATCGAGAACGCGGGGATTGTCGTCCGCCGCCGGCGGCGTCGATGCGGTTTGCGCGCACATGCCAAGAATCTCCTGTAGTTGCTGCATGGTAAACGGTTTGCTCAGGTAATGGTCCATCCCGGCCGCGTGGCAGCGGGCCGCATCGCCGCTCAGCGCATTTGCGGTGAGCGCGATCACCGGCGTTCGAGGCCGGCGGTTCTGCATTTCCCAGGCGCGGAAGTTGCGGGTTGCCTGGTAGCCGTCCAGTTCCGGCATCTGGCAGTCCATCAGGACCGCATCGAAGCTGCGCTCGCTCAAGGCGGCGAGCGCCTCCAGGCCATTCCATGCGCTGCTGACCTTCACGCCGAGCTCGCGCAGCATGGCCTGCGCCACTTCCTGGTTCACCGGGTTGTCCTCGACCAGCAGCACATGCCGGGGCAGGGGAAGCTGTTGGCGCAGCTGCCCGGGCGATGACTCGGGCGCGGGCTTGGTGGTGGCCGCACTCATGGGCTCTGCCGCGAGGATGGAGGTGAGGCAGGTGTGCAATTGCGGCTGGCGCACCGGCTTGCTCAACCAGGCCGTGGGCGAACCGCAGGCATTGTCGCCCAGGGCGAAGGAGGCCGACACCGAGCTCATCATGATCAAGGGCGCGTTGCGATACGCGGGAAGCTTGCGGACCGCATGCGCAAGGGACAGCCCGTTCAATCCCGGCATCTGCATGTCGAACATCAGCGCATCGAACTCGCGCGCTTTTCCCCCGCCGGCGGATTCCAGCAGGCGCAGGGCCGCCTCGCCAGTGGAGGCGCTGGTGACCTTGATGCCCCAGCTATGCAGATGTTGTTCCAGGATTTCGCGATTGGTGGCATTGTCATCGACGATCAGGACCCGCTTGCCGTCCAGGCGCGCGGGCTTCAAGCCGCTGGCGGTGGCCGGGTCGGGCGCGAGGCAGATGGTGAAGCTGAAGGTCGAGCCCTGTCCGGGTGCCGACGACAGGCTGATCTCGCCACCCATGAGGGTGACCAGCTGCTTGCAGATGGCGAGCCCCAGTCCCGTGCCGCCGTACTTGCGCGTGGTGGAATTGTCCTCCTGCGCGAAGGATTCGAAGATGGAGGCGTGGTTCTCCTGCTTGATGCCGATGCCGCTGTCGCGCACGTCGACGCGGAAATTCAGGCCGGCGGCCGTGGTCGGCAACTGGCGCACCGATACACGCACTTCGCCGCGATCGGTGAACTTCACGGCATTGCTGACCAAGTTCACCACCACCTGCCGCAGGCGTGCGCCGTCGCCGCACACCGCGCTGTCCACATCCGGCGGTATGTCGCACAGCAATTCCAGGCCCTTGCTGTGGGCGCGCTCGGCCATGATGTCGACCGAATCCTCGATCACATCGCGAAGGCTGAAGGGGGCGGTGTCCAGGTCCAGCTTGCCGGCCTCGATCTTGGAGAAGTCCAGGATGTCGTTGATGACGCCGAGCAGGGCATTGCCCGATTGATGAATGGTGTCGGCGTAACGGCGCTGCCGGTCGTCCAGCTTGGTCGAGTGGCGCAGCAGTTCGGTCATGCCCAGCACCGCGTTCATCGGCGTGCGGATCTCATGGCTCATGCGCGCGAGGAATTCGCTCTTGGCGCGGCTGGCGGCCTCGGCGCGCTCGGCTGCGATCTCGGCCGCCGCCACCGCGGCGTTCAGGCGCTCGGTGCGCTCGCGCACGCGCATCTCCAATTCGGATTGATAGCGGTGCAGATGCTGGTCGCGCCGCTCGAGCTCGCCCAACATCTCGTTGAAGCCATCGATCAAGGCGCCAATCTCATCGTCGGCGTGCTTCTCGCCGCGCAACGAGAAGTTGTTCGACTCGCGCACCGATGCGGTGACTTTCAGCAGCCCGTTCACGGGGGCGGAGATCAGCCGCTGCAGGCGGGTGGAGAGCACGTAGGCGACCAGGCCCGACAGGCCCAGGCTGAGCAGCATGATGACCAGCGATCTGCGCAGCTGCGTGTACAGCTGGCTCAGCTCGGCGTCCAGGGACAGGGTGCCGATGCGCTCATCATCGAGCATCACCGGCACCTCGATGTGTGCCTGGGTCAAGCCTTGCAGATCTGCCTGGTTGGACGTGCCGCCGGGGTTGCGCAATGCCGCCAGCCGTGCGGTTCGCGGCGTACCTGCCGGGCGAGCGCTGCCGAAGTCGGCGCTGACGAACACCGAGCCTGCGGCATCGTACAGGGTGGCCGTGCGGACGTTGGGGTCGGCCTGCAGGGAGTCGAGCAGGTTGCCGGCGAGGTTCCGGTCGGAGAAGGTGAGGGCGCCCGTGGAGTTTTTTCCTACCGTGGCGGCCAGTGTCACCAGATGGTCGGCGAGGCTGCGCCGCAGGCTCAGGGCTTCGCCACCCATGTAGAGGGCGGAGGCGACCAGCAAGGCCACGCCCGCCGCATACATGATGATGAGACGCAGCTTGACCGCCAGCGGGCGGTTGGAAATCCATTGCATCACGGCGCGCCCTCCGTGTGCGAGTCGGGGACGATGGTCGCCAACTGCAGCAGTTGGGCGCCGATCTCCAGGCCCGCGCGCTTGCCGGCGGCCGGATTGATCTCGAAGCTAATCTTGTGATCGCGCGTGGCGAACCCGACCACGCCGCCGCGGGCGGCAAATCCCTCGATGTCGCTCACCGTCAGGGCGGGCTGATGGGCGAGGCTTGCCAGGAGCGGTCCGAGGCGGTCCTTCTCGCTGCGACCCACGAACACGATGTGGCACCCGGTGGTGGCCTGGCCGGGCTGCAGCCGGGAAATCAACAGGGATTGCCCCAACAACCGCTTGCCGACCAGCGCATCGGCGCTGGCGCCAAAGTCATCGCGCCCGATGATGCACAGTTGCAACGTATTGTTGGCGCCAAAACTTCCCTCCGGCCAGCGGATGAACTTGCTGATCTTGAACAGCAACGCGGCCTTCAGGTCGTACTCCAAGGCCTGCGGCGAAGCCACGCCGGCATGCAACAGCAGCCATAAGGCCACCGTCGTCAGGACCCGCGCGGAGGTGCGAGGCGTGAGCATCATGCGGTCCGTGTGTCGCGCCGTGTTCAGTGGGACCAGCGGACGCGCAGCCCCAGCGAACGTTCGATGGGTGTCGGCGGGATGTCGCGCAATTCCGAGGTGAACTCCAGGTGTGAGGCGTTGAGCAGGTCATTCGCGAACAGCGACACCTGCCAGTGCTCCGATATCTTCCAGATGAGGTTCGCATCCGCCGACCAGTACGAATCGATGTCATCCGATGCAAGCTTTCCTACGCGACGTGCCGCCACGAACAGCTCCACCGATGGTCCCAAGGAGAGCTCGCTGCGCAGCAGCAAGCGGTGACGCGGGCTGCGGCCGATCGTCATGTTGGCGATCTGGGAGGCGCTCGGGTCGGGGCGTGGGGAACTCACCGAGAGGTTGAGGTAGCTGTAGGCGGCGGTGAAGCGCGCGCCATTGACCGGTGCCCAGTCTGCCGCGATCTCGGCGCCGCTCGAATGGCCTTCGAGTACGTTCTGGAATTGGATGACGTTGCGCACGCTGGTGGATGCGAACAGGCAGCTCGGATCGAGGAACACGGAGGTTCCCGAGGGCTGGCACTGCACGTCGACGAAGGCCTCGCCGCGCAGCGAGCGGTAGTTGTGCCGGAAAATGGTCGCATCGATGCTCAAGGTGCTGCCGATCTGCGTGCGGTAGCCGGCCTCGTAGGCGGTGATGCGCTCGGACTTGATGGCGGGATTCGCGATCACGCTGGTGGTCACCGGAACCGGGAAGGGATTGGTGGGACTTCCCGGCGGAATGATGGACGCTGCATTGTCGACATTGGCCGCGGTCTGCTCGTAGGTCGGCGTGCTGATGGCGCGCGTCGCCGCGAGCCAGGCGTGGTTGTGCTCGTTGAAGGAGCCGAGCAGGCGTGCGCTGGGCAATGCGTCCACGCCATGCTCGGACAGTTCGTTGTGCTCCAGGTCGACCCCCAGCGTGAGCGCCAGCTTGGAGGGGATCAGCTGGATCTCGTCCTGTGCGAACACGTTCAGCACCGAATCACGGGGGTTATTTGGCAGCAGCGTCACGCTGGGGGTGCTGCCGAAGAAGTAGCGGTTTTGGCGCGCGCCCGCGCCAATCACCACGTCGTGCAAGTCGCGCACCTGGAAGTGATACTGCAGTTCCAGGCTGGTGGTGTCGCGGGATTCGGAGAACAGCGGCGTGCGCCGGTTGGTGTCGTCGAAGAAGAACTGCGCCTGCAACTCGGAGTTATCGTCCAGGCGCTTCTGCCAGCGTCCCACCGAGAAGAAACCGCTGATCCGTTCGGTAGCGATACTGCTCGCGCTGTACGGCGGCATCAGGACGGGAAGGTGCAGGGCATCGCCCGAGCGGCCCTGATAGCCCTCCGCTGTCAGCGACCATTCCTCGCCCGCTCGCGGGCTGAAGTCCGCGCGTGCCCCGAATCGCCACTGGTCGGATTGGTCCGCGCGGACGCCGGAGATGGATTCATTCGAACCACCTTCGCCGTACTTGCCGTACAGCCGGTAGGACAGGTCCTCGCGCGGCATCGTGCCGAGGCGCATGCTCATGGTGCGCGAGTGGTTGTCGTCCGACTCGGCGATCATCTCCGCTCCCTGGGTCTCGCGCGATGAACGGGTGATGATGTTGATGACACCGTTGACCGCATTCGCGCCCCAGATGGCCCCGCCGGGACCCCGGATCACCTCGATGCGTTCGATGTCCTGAATCAGTGTGTCCTGGGCGTCCCAGAACACACCGCCGAAGGAAGGCGTGTACAGCGCACGGCCGTCCATCAGCACCAGCAGCTTGTTCGCGAACCGGCCGTTGAAACCGCGTACGCTCACCGCCCACTTGTTGCCATCGATCTGCGCGACCTCGACGCCGGGCGCGAGCCGCAGCGCTTCAGGGATGTTGTGGGCACCGCTGCGGCGGATGTCCTCGCGGGTGATCACGAACGCGGCGGCCGCTGTCTCCGCGACGGTCTGCGCCTTCTTGGCTGCGGAGGTGATCTCCACGTGCAGCAGCTCCTCCAGGCTCAGGTCGAGCAGCCGGTTGTCGGCGGACCTGGCGGGCGCACCGCTCAGCAGCGCACCGAGCACGGCGGTGCTCACGGTGAAGGCGGCGCGACGGCGGGAAGTGGAGGGACGGGGTGGATTCATGATGACACCTTGGGAGAGCGCCGGCAGGCGCCGACGGATTCGAAAACTAGTTAAGAAGCGGTTGGGAGTCGCGCGATCGCGCGGCCGGAACGATGCGCCGCTGCGGCAGCAGGCGGTCCAGGTCGGTCAGCGGTACGGGCTTGCTGATCAGGAATCCCTGGATCTGGTCGCAGCCGTGCAGGCGCAGGAAGTCGAGCTGCTCCTGCACCTCCACGCCCTCGGCGACGACCTTCAGGCGCAGCTCGCGCGCCATGGCGATGATGGCCGCGCAGATGGCGGCGTCGTCGCTGCTCGAGTGCAGGTCCTTCACGAAGGAACGGTCGATCTTCAACGTGTCCACGGGGAATTGCTTCAGGTACCCGAGCGACGAATAACCCGTGCCGAAGTCGTCGATGGAGAGGATCACCCCCGCGTCACGCAATTTCTGCAGGGCGGTGATGGTGTCGCCGATGTGGCGCATCAAGGCGCTTTCGGTGATTTCCACCTCCAGCTGCCCCGGTTCCACGCCGTACTTCAGCATGTTGCTCAACACGGAGTCGACGAAGTCCTCGCGCTCGAATTGCTGGGTGGCGACGTTCACGGAGATGGCCAGGTTGGATATTCCCTGCGAACGCCAGGTGCGCAGCTGGCGGCAGGCTTCGCGGATCACCCACTCGCCCAGGGTGATGATCAGGCCGGTTTCCTCGGCGATCGGAATGAAGGTATCGGGCGGTATCCAGCCGCGGGTGCGGTGCTTCCAGCGCAGCAGCGCCTCCACGCCGATGATCTGCGAGGTATGCAGGTCGAGCTTCGGCTGGTAGTAGATCATGAAATCGTTGGCGTCGATCGCGTTGCGCAGCTCGCCCTCCAGTTCCAGACGCCCGAGCGAACGGATGCTCATCGACTCGCCGTAGAACACGTGGCCGTTGCGGCCCTGCTCCTTGGCGCGGTACATGGCGAGGTCCGCCTTGATGAGCAGGTCTTCGATGTCGCTGCCGTCCTGCGGGAACATGGCGATGCCGATGCTGGGCGTGACCACGAAGCGATGGCCGCTGCAGGTGAAGGGCTCGCTCAAGGCCAGGCGCACGCGGTTGGCGACGAGCGCCGCCTGCTGCTCCTCGGTCAAGCCGGTGAGCAGGATCACGAACTCATCCCCGCCGAGGCGGGCGATGCGGGATTGCTGCGATTGCGGCCGCGCCTGCGCATTGGCGATTGCATCGCCCGGCCGGACGGCGCCTTCCAGCCTGCGTGCGACGCTCTGCAACAGCGAATCGCCCACCGAGTGCCCGAGGTTGTCATTGATGCGCTTGAAGCGATCGAGGTCGAGATACAGGAGCGCGACTTGCGTGGCGGTGCGCTCGGCCAGGCGGATGGCGCGGCGCAGTTCGCGCACGAACAGTTGCCGGTTGGGAAGGCCGGTGAGTGTGTCGTAGTAGGCCAGGTACTGGATACGTGCCTCGATGCGCCGCCGTTCGGTGGCGTCGCGCAGCACGATCAGCACGCGGCCGTCGGATTGCGGGCGCATGCGGGCCTCGAACGCGCGGTGCGCCTCGCCCGCGCCGATCTCGAACTCATGCGTGGTGGCGTTGCCGGATTCGAGCGCCGAACGCAGGCCCTCGCAGATCGCGCGGGCCGCATCCGCCGGAAACACATCCGTGAGCGACCTGCCCACCTGCGATTGCTGCGAGCGGGCCTCGTCGCCGATGATGTGTTCGTGGATCCTGCCCGCGGCATCGACGATGAACAGCGTATCGGGCAGGGCTTGCAGCAACGCCCGGTTGCGCTGTTCACTGATGCGCAGAGCATCCATGTTGGCATTTGCGCGCAACAGGAACTCGACCCGGTGCGGCAGCATCGCCCACAGGATGGGCTTGTTGATGAAATCCGAGGCGCCGGCCTCATAGGCCCGGGCAATCGAGGAGGTGTCATCGTGCCCGGTGACCATCACGATGGGTACGTCGGCCATCGAGGGCAGGGTGCGCAGCCGCTCGCACAACTCGAAGCCATTCGCGTCCGGCAATTCCACATCGAGCAGCACCAGGTCCGGGCAACTCTGCGCCACGGAGCGCAGGAGCGCGTCGCCGGTGGTCAGGAGTTGTGCATCGAAATCCGCTTGCTGCAGGGCTTCGATGGCCAGCATCCCGTACAAGGGGTCGTCGTCGACGACCAAAATCCGGGCTTTATCGCTGGTATTCCACACCCCTCAGTTGTCGGCTATGGAAAAATTTACATGAGCTGCGGCACGTGATGCGCGTCACATGCTGAGGTCGGTGGGAAGCTGATTTTGAGCACTTGGCGGGAATGATTATCGCCTGCGCATCACCAGGAACAATCGGTTGAATTCGAACAAGGTGATGTCGTCTGCGCCTTTCGGGTACGCCTCGCGGAGCTTTTTGGCATAGCTTGCTTCGAACGCCGGCCTGTCGGCTTCCGGCAGGGCGGCTAGAAACGGCCGCAGCCAGGTCCCCTTGGTCCATTCCTTGACGGGGTCGTCCCCGTGCAACGTGTGCAGGTAACGGGTTTCCCAGACATCGATTTCCGTTGCCAGCGGCGCCAGCAGCCGATGGTAAAAGGCGCAAGTGTGGACCGGCGCGGGCTTGATGAGTGTTTCAAGCTTCTCGCGCCAAGGCGCTTCGCGCGCCGTCGCCGCGATCAGCAGGTGCGAGGGTGCATCGAAATTGCGCGGCATCTGCACGGCCAGCACGCCGCCGGTCCGCAGCCCGCCCACCAACTGCGGAAAGAGTGTCGCGTGCGAGGGCAACCAGTGCAACGCCGCGTTGGAAAAGATCAGGTCGGCCGGCTCGTCGGTGGCGAATGCCTGCAGCGGCTGATTCACCCAGCGGATCCCGCAAGCATCGCGGGGAGCCGCGTCGAGCATGGCCTGCGAATCATCGACGCCGTAGGTGAGCGCCTCGGGCCAGCGGGCAGCGAGCATGCGTGTGATCTCGCCGCTGCCGCAACCCAGGTCGTAGATGATGCGCGGCTGAAGTTCGGGAATACGCTGCAGCAGGTCGAGCGCGGGCCGCAGTCGCGCGCCGCTGTACCTTGCGTATTGGGCTGGGTCCCAGGATGCCGTCACTCCATCCTCACCTTGCCCGCGTAATGCACCACGTCGTGAGCCTTCAGGCCCGCGGCATTGGCCTCGTCGGTGTCGACGTGGAATTCCAGGCGAAAGCTCGGTGACACGCGCACGCGCACATCCGCGAAGATCATCCGGCGGCCGCCGCTCAGCACGGATAATTCGATCTGGTCCTGATCCTTCAAGTCGAGCACGACCGCGTCCGCGGGACTCATGTGCACGTGGCGCAGCGAGCAGATCACGCCCTGCGATAACACCACGCTGCCGGCCGGGCCCCGCAAGGTGATGCCTGGCGTTGCCGCGAGGTCACCGGATTCGCGCACCGGCGCATCGATCCCCAAGGCGATGGCGTCGGTGCGTGAGAGTTCCACCTGATCCTCTGCACGCGCCGGCCCGACCACCCGGACGCCTTCGAGACGTCCTTTGGGACCGTCGAGGGTTACGCATTCCTCGCTCGCGAACTGGTCCGGCTGGCTGATGGCGCGTCGCGCGTGCAAGGTGTGACCGGCGCCAAACAATGCCTGCACGGTCTTGGGACAGAGATGTACGTGGCGCGCCGATACGGCCACGGGTATCACCGCCGCATTCCGGTCGACAGTGGGTTGATGTGGATGTGGGTTCATGCGAATGAGAGAAACCCTGAGTGCCGGTCCAGGTTCCCAGGGATTGCCCGTACGTAGAGGCCGCCTGCCGTTAAGAGCATGTACCGCTCAGTATGTAAAAAGGGTGTATGCGCAACTATGATCCCCCGAAAGCTCGGGAGGAGCCATGAATAATTCGGAACTTCAGGTCCTCGGTGTGGGCCAGGGGATGGCGAGCGGGCGGATCGATGGATGGGGTAGGTGGTTCGCCCGCTTTCTGCGGGATGACCTCGATTCCCTGTCACGCACGACCCGTTATTTCTACGGCGTGGTCATCGCGCTGGCGGCGGTTGCCTTGCGCCTGTTCATCCTGCCCGTGCACCCGCCCTTCGTCTTCGTCACCTTTTATCCGGCGGTGGCGATTGCCGCGGTGTTGTTGGGCGCAGGTCCAGCCGCCCTGACTTTCGCCGTTTGTGCCACGGCTGCGGATTTCATGTTTCTCGACCCCATCGGCACCTGGCGCATCGAGCAGGGGCACCAGGTGTTGTTGCTGGTGTTCGGCGTCTATGCCGTGTTCATGGCTGCGCTCTTGGAAGTGGCGCGTGCGGCGGCCCGCCAAAATGCGGGAATGGCGGACGTTCATCGGGCGATCGTGGAAAGCCGCTTGATCGGCATGATCCGGGTCTCGCAGCGACGCATCGTGTGGGTGAACGAATCGTTCGCCGGCATGTTTGGCTACCAGGCCTCGGAATTGATCGGTTGCTCGACCCGGATCCTGTACGAGACCGAGGCGGAGTACAGCCGCTGGGGCGAACATGCGCACCCGCTGCTGAAGAAGGGCGGCATCGTGCGTGGCGAAGTTCGCCGCGTGCGCAAGGACGGGTCCGTCGGCTGGTTTGAGACCAACATCGCCAGCCTGAGCAAGGATGAATGCGAGCACGTGGGGACCTTCGTCGACGTCACCGACCGCAGGGAAAATGCCGAGCGCGTGGCGCGGCAGGGCGAACAGATGTGCCGCGTGTTCGCTGCCATGGCGGAAGGACTGGTCATCGGCGACAGGGACGGCAAGATCACCGAAGTGAACAGCGCCGCCACCCGCATTCTGGGGATGCCACGCGAACGATTGCTCGGGTCGAGCATGTGGGATCCGCGCTGGCAGGTGGTCCATCAGGACGGCCGCCCCGTGGAATGGGGGGATTGGAAGGACTGGACCACCCTTCAAACCGGCAAGCCCGTCCTCAGCCAGGTGCTCGGCGTGACCACCGGTGCGGGCGAGCGGCGCTGGCTCAGCATCAACTCCCAGCCCATCAACGGGCCCGGCGATGTGATCGAGGCGGTGGTCGTCAGCTTCACCGACGTGACCGACGTGCGCCGGCTCGACCAGGAATTGCAGCAATCGCGCGCCGATCTTGCCGCCGTGCTGGACAATGTGCCCGCGCAGATCACCTGTTGGAACCGCGACTACACCAACCTGTTCGCCAACCGCGCCGCGCTGCAGGACTTCGGACGCAACCAGGAGCAGACCACCGGCCGGCCCATGCGTGAGGTGATGGGCGAAGAGCGCTTCCTGCAGAAGAAGCCCTTCCTCGATGCGGCTCTCGCCGGCGAGCGCCGCGGACAGGAACTGGTGCTGCACCGTTCGGATGGCGGCGTGCGCTATCACCAGGTGGATTACGTGCCGAAGACGCACGAGGGCGTGGTCACGGGTGTGTACGTGCTCGCGGTGGACGTCACCACGCTGCACGAAGCGGGCCGGCGAGTGGAGGACCTGGCACAGACGCTGGAAACCGTGCGCGAAAAGGAGCGTCGCGCCATCTCGATCTCGCTGCACGAGGGAATCGCACAGGAGTTGTTTGCCACCAAGCTGAGCCTGGAGCACCTGGCGCTGCAGACGCGTGGCCGCAAGGGTGCGACGGCTGCCTGCGAGGAACTCTCCGAGGCGATCCGCCGTTGCATGGATTCCGCCCGGCAACTGGCCAACGACCTGCGTCCCGAGGGCTTGGAGGTGCTCGGCCTGGCGCCGGTCCTCAGGCAGCACGCCGAACATTTCGGGCGCCGCGCCAATCTCGCGATCACGCTGGATGAGCAGGGCGAATTGCCGGTATTGAACGAGACCACCAAGCTGGTGTTGTTCCGAGCGGCGCAGGAGATATTGACCAATGTGGCCAAGCACGCGCAGGCGCGCCGCGTGAGCATGATCCTGCGGTCGCAGGATGACGGCGTGCACCTGTCGATCAGCGATGATGGCATCGGCATCAAGCCCGAAGCCCTGCGCAAGAGCGGATCGTTGGGCCTGCTGGGCATCCGCGACCGGCTGCGCTCGATCGGCGGCAGCATGCAGGTCGAGGCACAGGTTCCCAACGGCACGCGGATCAGCCTGTTCATGCCGGCCGCCGCCCCGGCGCGCGAGCCAGCCTCCCAGGGCACGCAGGACGCAGCGCCGGAGCGAACCCTGCACTGAGGGCGTATGCGCGCCAGCGCCGCGCGCGGCGGCGTTCCCCGGTAATCGCCCGGGATGCGTCAGCGCGTGCGCGAAGTCAAGATGTCGCGGTGAGAATTTTGCCGCGCGCAGAAAAAAAGATTCACGCGCGGGCGGCGTCAATATAATTCGCGCTCACTTCGCGCGAGTCCACCGTGATATTCAAGAATCTCGTTTTTTACCGCCTGCCCGGCGACTGGTCGATTTCCGCTGCAGAATTGGAGCAGATGCTCGCTGCGCGCACCTTGCAGCCTTGCGGCCCGTTCGACATGACCAGCCGCGGCTGGGTGCCGGTCACGCACGGTGGGCGCCTGCTGCACACCGTCAATCAGCAATACATGATTGCACTGGGCGTGGATGACAAGATCCTGCCGGCCTCCGTCATCCGCCAGATTGCGCAGGAGCGTGCCGATGTGCTGGCTCAGGAGCAGGGCTTTCCGGTCGGGCGCAAGCAGATGCGCGACCTGCGTCACCGGGTGGCCGATGAACTGCGCGCGCGGGCACTTACGCGGCGCCGAGTCACGCGCGCCTGGATCGATCCGATTGCAGGATGGTTCGCGGTGGATGCCTCGGGCCTGCCGCGCGCCGAAATGGTGGTGGATGAATTGCGCGAAACGCTCGGCAGCTTCGCGCCGCTTCCCATTCCGACGGAACGTTCACCTCAAGCCGCGATGGCGTCGTGGCTCGCCCACGGCGACGCACCGCAACGCTTCAGCATCGATGACGATCTCGAGCTGCAAAGCGCGGACAAGGTCAAGGCCATCATCCGCTATACGCGGCATCCGCTCGATGGCAAGGAGATTCGCGGTCATCTCAATGCGGGCAAGTATCCGACCCGCCTGGGCCTCACCTGGAACGACCGCGTGTCGTTCGTGCTCACCGACAAGATCCAGGTGAAGCGCCTGGATTTCCTCGACATGAACAAGGATGAAGCCCAGGGGGATACGGTGGATCCGGCGGAGCAGTTCGACATCGATTTCGCGGTGATGGCGGGGGAGTTGGCGCAGTTGCTCAAGGATCTGACCGCGGTGCTGGCGGGGGAGCAAGGTGCATGGACGGGCGCCGTGGCCGCACAAAGGATGGTTGAGCCGCGCGTAATCGCCGGTAACATGCAGATATCCACGCATGGGGGACCGGATACCCTCAATTGAGTTCGATCGATCCTCGAGGAGATTTGAGTCATGCAGGAGCCTGGTGTATCGAAACCTCCCCTATGGTTCGTGTCGCTGTCGGTGGTGGCGTTGCTGTGGAACCTCGCGGGAGCATTCGCCGTGGTAGCTGATCTCATGATGACGCCGGCTCAAGTATCCGCGCTGCCGGCGGAACAACAGGCGCTGTACGCACAGCGCAGTCTCTGGTCCATCATCGCCAGCCTGGTCGCCGTCGGCGGCGGGACTTTGGGCTGCATCGCGCTGCTGTTGAGGCGCCGCTGGGCGCTCGTGCTGTTCTACGCGTCGCTCGCCGGTTTGGTGCTGCAGGACATTGGCATCTTCGTGGTGTCCCGATCGGTTGGCCAGGTGGGCGTGGCCCCATTGGTGCTGCAGAGCCTCGTTCTGGCCATCGCGATCGGGCTGATCTTCATGGCCAGGCTCGGTGCCCGAAAGGCGTGGCTGCGGAGTTGAACGAGGGGAAGTGACCTAAAACTTCCCTAAACCTGGCCCCCTGAGTTGAAGGCCCGAGCTAAGTTATTGATTAAATGGCGCTCCCTACCGGATTCGAACCGGTGTACTTGCCTTGAGAGGGCAATGTCCTAGGCCTCTAGACGAAGGGAGCGTCGTTTGCAGCGGGTCCGCTGAAGGGCTGGTAGTATACGGCCCAATTTTTCGAAAACCCAGCGGAACCCAAGCTTTTTGAACGATCCCGTCGCGCCTGGCGCGCCCCTTATCCTTCCCCGTACCGAGCACTCGATTTCGCGCGCGAACATTTCGCCGAATGCGTTGAAAGTGCTGTATCGCCTGCACGAGGCCGGTTACCAGGCCTTCCTCGTCGGCGGCGCGGTGCGCGACCTGTTGCTCGGGCTCACCCCCAAGGATTTCGACGTGGCGACCGATGCGCTGCCCGAAGATGTCCGCCATTTGTTTCGCAATTGCCGGCTGATCGGCCGGCGCTTCCGGTTGGCGCATGTGCACTTCGGGCAGGAAATCATCGAAGTGGCCACTTTCCGCGCAGCCGCCGCGCCCGAGCGCGAGGATGCCGAGGACGATGGCGTGGAGGGCGAGGAGAGCGAGGCGGATGACGCGGAGGAATCCGCGTCCGCGGCGCCCGTGGCTGCCGGCGGAACTTCGGACAACCAACATCGTGCCGTGGACGACCGCGGCCGCATCCTGCGCGACAACATGTACGGCACCGTGGACGAGGACGTCTGGCGGCGCGATTTCGCCGCCAATGCGCTGTACTACAACATCGCGGATTTCTCGGTGTGGGATTACGTGGGCGGCGTCGCCGACGTGCGTGAGCGGCGCCTGCGGCTGATCGGTGATCCCGAGCATCGCTATCGCGAAGATCCGGTGCGCATGCTGCGCGCCGTGCGCTTCGCGGCCAAGTTGAATTTCAGCATCGATGCGCCCACCGAAGAACCCATCCGGCGCCTCGCCAACCTGCTCGATGGCGTGCCCGCGGCGCGCTTGTTCGATGAATCGCTGAAGCTGTTCCTGTCGGGCTTCGGCGCACCCGCCTACCGGCTGCTGAAGAAGTACGGCCTGTTCGAGCACTTGTTTCCGGCCACTGCGGCGGCGTTTGCGCTCGAGCCCTACGCGTATGCGGAAGAGATGCTCGTCAAGGGTCTCGAGAACACCGACGAACGCATCCGCCAGGACAAGCCGGTGACCCCGACTTTCCTGTTCGCCATCCTGTTGTGGGCCGCGGTGCTGCGCGAGATGAACGAGCGCCAGGCCGGCACCTCGCCCGACACCGGCGTGCTGCTCGATGCCTGCGATACCGTGCTCAAGCGCCAGCAAGCACGCGTGTCCATCCCGCGCCGCTTTGGCATGCCGATGCGTGAACTGTTGATGCTGCAGCCCCGTTTCAACCGCCGCACCGGCGCCAAGTCATTGAGCGTGCTGCAGCACCCGCGTTTTCGCGCAGCCTATGATTTCCTGTTGTTGCGCGCCGATTGCGGCGCGGCCGATCCGGCCTTGGCGCAGTGGTGGACGCAGGTGCAAAGCGTGCCGCAGGAGGAGCGCCTGAAGATGGTATCGGCGCGGCCCGGCGAAACCACGCCGCGCGAACAATACGATTCCTCGCTCGAAGCGCCGCGTCCGCGGCGTCGTCGCCGGGGGCGGCGTGGGGCGCCCGCGGGCGGACCCAGCTCTGAATGAGCCGGGTGCATTGGCGGCCGGCCTACCTTGCCATCGGTTCCAATCTGCATCGGCCTGAAGAGCAGGTGAGGCACGCCATGGCTGGCCTCGAGCAAATGCCGCTCACCCAGGTGTTCTCGCGTTCTTCGTTGTACCGCACGCGCCCGATGGGGGGTGCCGATCAACCCGACTACGTCAATGCCGCGGCCGGCGTGTTGACGCAGCTGCCGGCGCGAGCGTTGCTCGATGCCATGCTGCAACTGGAGGCTCGGATGGGCCGCGAACGCCGCGAACGCTGGGGCCCACGCATCATCGACCTCGACCTCATCTGGATGTGCGGGCCGCCCATCGATGAGCCGGGCCTCGTTCTCCCGCACCCCGGTGTATCGACGCGAAATTTCGTGTTGTATCCTCTGGCCGAGATCGCACCGGATCTGCACATCCCAGGAGCGGGACGGGTGGCGGAATTGGCGGCACGGGTGGACCCGGCCGGTATACAACGCATTCAGGAACAACGGACTGCAACGTGACGAGCGCCAATCCCCATCGTTTCATCGTGATCGAAGGTCCCATCGGCGTGGGCAAGTCGAGCCTCGCGCGCCGGCTGGGCGATTCGCTCTCGGCGCAAATGGTGCTCGAACAGGCGGAGCAGAATCCCTTCCTCGAGCGCTTCTACAAGAATCCCCGGGCGGCGGCTTTCCAGGCGCAGCTGTTCTTCCTGTTCCAACGCGCCCGCCAGCTCGAGGAGGTTCGCCAGGAAGACCTTTTCGGGACGGTGCGCGTGGCCGATTACCTGCTGGAGAAAGACCAGCTGTTCGCGCGCGTGACGCTGGATGATGCCGAGTACGGCTTGTATGAAAAGGTATATGAGCGCGTCGCCGTGGATGCGCCCAAGCCCGACCTGGTGGTGTACCTGCAGGCCCCGCTCGATGTGCTCATGGATCGCATCGCCAAGCGCGGCATCCGCTACGAGCAATATCTGGAGCGCGGTTACCTGGAGAAGCTGATGCAGGCGTATGCGCGGTTCTTCCACAGCTACGACGCGGCGCCGCTGTTGATCGTGAACTCCGCCGCCATCGACCCGGTGAACAACGACGAGGACTACCAGGTGCTGCTGGCGGAAATCTTGAAGCCGCGCCGCGGGCGCCACTTCTTCAATCCGGTGGGGCGAAGCCTGCTGTCGAACGCTTGAGCGCCTGACGCTCGAGCGCCCAGCGCACGTGTTCGCGCACGATCGCAGACGGATGCTGCTCGCGCAAGCGCAGTGCCGCGATGACCTCGGCAGACCCCGGCGCATTCCCCAACGCAACGGCAATGTTGCGCAACCAGCTTTCATGGCCGATGCGGCGGATGGCGCTGCCCTCGGTGTTGCGCAGGAATTGCGCCTCATCCCAGGCGAACAACTGCGTGAGTTCGGCGCGATCCAGGCCGTGGCGGGGCGCGAAGGCCTCTTCGGCCGATGGCCGCGCAAACTTGTTCCACGGGCATACCAGCTGGCAATCATCGCAACCGTAGATGCGGTTGCCGAGGAGCGGGCGCAGGTCGGATGGGATGACGCCCTTCAATTCGATGGTGAGATAGGAAATGCAGCGGCGCGCGTCCAGGCGGTAGGGAGCCACGATGGCGCCCGTGGGGCAGGCGGGAATGCAGGCAGTACAGCTGCCGCAATGGGCGCTCGCGCCCTCTGAGGGTGGCAGCGCCAGGTCCACGTAGATCTCGCCCAGGAAGAAATACGATCCCGAAGAGCGGTCGATGAGATTGGTGTGCTTGCCGATCCAGCCAAGCCCGGCGTCGCGGGCCAGCGCCTTCTCCAGCACCGGCGCGCTGTCGGTGAACACGCGATGACCGAACGGCCCGACCGCGGCTTCGATGCGCTCGGCAAGCTTCTGCAGCCGCTGGCGCATCACCTTGTGATAGTCGCGACCCAGCGCATAGCGGGATACATAGGCCGCGTTGGGGTCGGCCAGCACCTCCGCGGCGGCAGCGGCATCGCGGGGCCAGTAGTCCATGCGCACGCTGATGCAGCTCACCGTGCCCGGCAGCAGGTCCGTCGGCCGTGAGCGGCGTGTCCCGTGGCGCTGCATATAATGCATCTCGCCGTGGAACCCGCGCGCGAGCCAATCGAGAAAATGCGATTCATCCGCGGACAGGTCGATGCCGGCGATGCCGGCGGCGGCGAAGCCGAGCTCGGCGCTCCAGGTCTTGATGTCGTTCGCCAGGTTCTTCAGCATCGTGCGCACAGTATAATGAAGCCATGCAAGCCAACCCCCAGGCCGTATGGAGCAGCGCACAGGTTCGCGCCATCGATGCGTTCGCCATCGCCAGGCTGCAGATTCCCGGTTACGAGTTGATGCACCGCGCGGCTGCCGCCGCGCTGGCGGAGCTGCGGCGGCGCTGGCCGGCATCGCGGGTGGTGCGGGTGCTATGCGGCGCCGGCAACAATGGCGGTGACGGTTACGTGCTGGCGCGGCTCGCGCAGCACGAGGGGCTGGAGGTGCAGGTCGGCGCCGTCAGCGATCCCGGGCTCCTGCACGGTGATGCCGCGCGCGCGCATGCGGATTGGCTGGCCGCGGGCGGCGTGACGCTTCCGTGGCGTGAAGCCCTGCAGGCCGAGGACGCCGTGGTGGTGGACGCCTTGTTGGGCATTGGCGTGAGCCGCGGCCTGCGGGGTGATTTTCTCGACGCCGTCATCGCCGTCAATGAGCGCCGCCGGCGCGTGCTCGCGCTGGATGTGCCAAGCGGCCTGGATTCGGATTCGGGTCTGCCATTCGGGGATTGCGTGCGCGCGGATTGCACCGTGACTTTCATCGCGCACAAGCCCGGATTGTGGTTGGGGCGCGGGCCTGACTACGCGGGCGAGGTGGTGCTGGCGGATCTGGCGCTGGAACGCTGGCCTTCGGATCTGGGTGCGCCGCTGTTGGAAAATCCCGGGCACGATGTGCTTACGCGCGCCTTGCCGCCACGTTCGCGCGGCGCCAACAAGGGCCAGTTCGGCCATGTGTTGGTGATTGGCGGCGGTCCCGGCATGCCGGGCGCGGCACGCTTGTGCGGAGAGGCGGCGCTGCGCGCGGGCGCGGGCCTGGTCAGCATCGCCACTGCCGCGGAGCACGCGGGGCAGGTCGCGGCGAGCTGTCCGGAACTGATGGTCTCCGGCGTGACCGACTCCGCCCAACTCATGTCCTTGCTGCAGCGGGCGGATATCGTTGCCGTGGGGCCGGGCCTTGGCCAGTCGGCCTGGGCGCGTAGTCTCTGGTCCGCCGCCATGTCCTCCGGCCTGCCGATGGTGGTGGATGCCGATGCCCTGAACCTGCTCGCGGACGAGCCGGAAAACCGCCAGGCGTGGGCGTTGACTCCGCATCCTGGCGAGGCCGGCCGGCTCATCGGCCTGCCGACGGCCGCAGTGCAGGGCGATCGCCTCGCGGCGGTCAGCCAATTGCAGCAGCGCTACGGCGGCGTCGCGGTATTGAAGGGCGCGGGCACGTTGGTCGCCGGCCGGGGTGCTGAGGGCGAGCCGCCGCGGCTGACGGTCTGCACGCTCGGCAATCCGGGCATGGCAGCGCCCGGCATGGGTGATGCGCTGACCGGCGTGATCGCCGCGTTGTTCGCCCAGTTGCGCGATCTGGACACCGCCGCCCGCCTGGGCGTGTTCGTGCACGCCTTGGCGGGAGACCGGGCCGCCGGTGCGGAGCCGCGCGGGATGGTGGCATCCGATCTCATCGCAGAATTGCGCGCGTGCGTGAACCCGAACCGTTGACGCTGCCCGATGCCGGCGCCACCGAGGCGCTGGGCGCGAGCCTTGCCGCGGCGCTGCCGGATTTGTCGAACTCGTCGCTGGTCCTGCACCTGCGCGGGGACCTGGGTGTGGGCAAGACGACGTTCACCCGCGGCTTCCTGCGCGAGCTCGGCGTGACCGGCGTGGTTCGCAGTCCCACCTATACCTTGGTGGAGCCGTATGCGCTGGCCGGGCTCACCTGTATTCACGTCGATCTCTATCGGTTGCGCGATCCCGCCGATCTTGCCGATCTTGGACTGCGCGATTACCTGGCGCCGGCCCATGTGCTGTTGATCGAGTGGCCGGAGAAGGGCGGCCGCGAGGTCCCCCCGGCCGATCTGGAGATCGGGCTGGATTACGCACCTGCCGGCCGGGTGGCGCAATTGCTGCCGCGCAGTGCCGCGGGAGCGGCACTGGCGGCGCACGTTGCTTAGTAGCAACGGCTTGAGATTGTCCGCCTATGTCCATCATTTAACTTGAATTCCTGCCGAAGCATACGTTAAATTGCGGGCATGTACCGCGCCCTCGCTTTGCTGTCGTTGTTTGCCGTGAGCGCGCAGGCGGTGGAGTTGCGTGACGCCCGGGTGTCGACCGGGCCGGAATCCTCCAGCGTCATCCTCGATTTATCCGGCAGGGTCGAGCATCGGTTTTCGCAGCTCGCCAATCCCGAGCGGCTGGTCATCGACATCCGCGGCGCACATGCCGCCGCCTCGCGCCTGTCATCGGTGGCACCCAGCGGCGCCGTGAAGAGCCTGCGGTTCGGCCGGCGCGGCAAATCCGACCTGCGCGTGGTCATCGATCTCACTCATCATGTGCGGGCGCGCAGCTTTCTGTCGGCGCCTGCTCCTCGCGATGCGAAACGCCAGGGCGGCGAGGGCTACCGTCTGGTCATCGAATGGCGGGAAGCGGGGACGGCGCCGGTGCTCGCGGCCGCCGCGCCCGTGCCTGCTGCAGCCACTGCGGAGGCTGCGGCGGCATCTTCGGCCGCGCCGGTGGTGCGGGATTCGGCAGCAGGCGACCTTGCCCCCCGCGATCCGAAGTTGCGCGAAACCGCCGTCCGCGCCGAGCATGCGCCGGCCGAGGCGCGCGATCTGGTGATCGCCATCGATGCCGGTCATGGCGGCGAGGATCCCGGTGCCACCGGCAAGAATGGCACCCGCGAAAAAGACGTGGTGCTGGCCATCGCGCGCGAACTGGCCGCGCAGGTCAATGCCGAACCCGGCATGCGCGCCGTGATGATCCGCGACGGCGATGTGTTCGTGCCGCTGCGCGATCGCATGCAGCGCGCGCGGCGCAAACAGGCGGATTTGTTCGTCAGCGTGCATGCGGATTCCATCCGCAACCGTGCGGTGACCGGTTCCTCGGTGTACATCCTCTCGCCGCGCGGCGCGACGGACGAGGCGGCGCGCTGGCTGGCCGAGCGTGAAAACGCGGCAGATCTCGTGGGCGGCGTGTCGTTGGAGAACAAGGACGACGTGCTCGCCTCGGTGCTGCTCGACCTGTCGCAGACCGCGGCGTTGAATGCGAGCCAGGCCGCCGCTTCCAGCGTGCTGCACCGGCTGGATCAGATCGGCGAGGTGCGCAAGCGCCAGGTGCAGCAGGCCAGGTTCATCGTGTTGAAGAGCCCCGATGTGCCCTCGATGCTGGTGGAGACGGCCTACATATCCAATCCCGGTGAGGAGCGGCGCCTGCGCAGCCGTGGATACCAGGGGCGCCTCGCGGTGGCCATCCACCGCGGCATCAAGGATTTCTTCTATTCCAATCCTCCTGCCGGCACGCGCGTTGCGCAATTGGCGGCGCAGAAATCCGTTCCCAGCGCAGCGCTGCTCGGCAAGCTGAACGGCGCCGGCACGTAAGGCTTCTGCACGGCGCCAAGCGCCCGGTTCCTGCCCGGGGCGTCTGCGTGGCCTGTGGCGCAGCTTTCGTCGCGGCCGACAGCGCAGCAGATCGCGTAACCGATGGCGTAGCCGATGGCGTAGCCGATGGCGTAGCCGATGGCGTGACGGTTTGCGCTACCATGCGCGGGCCGTGCCCATCCGCGTCCTGCCTACCGCTCTCATCAACCAGATCGCCGCCGGCGAGGTGATCGAGCGCCCGGCCTCGGTCATCAAGGAATTGGTGGAAAACGCGCTCGATGCCGGCGCCAGCCGCATCGAAGTGGAATTGGAACGCGGCGGCCTGGGGTCCATCCGTGTGCGCGATGACGGTGGTGGAATACCGGCTGAGCAGCTGCCCCTGGCGTTGGCTCCGCATGCCACCAGCAAGATCAGTTCGCTCCAGGACCTGGAGCGCGTCGCCAGCCTGGGATTCCGCGGCGAGGCGCTGGCCAGCATCGCATCCGTGTCGCGCCTGACGCTGACCTCGCGCGTGGCCGATGCCGCGCATGCCATGCGCATCCAGGCGCCTGGCAGCGAGGTGGAACCGGCTGCGGCTCCGCCCGGCACCTGCGTGGAGGTGCGCGACATCTTCTTCAACGTGCCGGCGCGGCGCAAATTCCTGCGCAGCGAACAGGTCGAGCTGCAGCATATCGCGCGCATGCTGGAGCGGCTGGCGTTGTCGCGCTTCGACGTGGGCGTGTCCCTCACGCATAACGGCAAGCTGTCCTGGAAGCTGCCGGCGGCGCTGACCGAGACGCAGATGCTGGCGCGGGTGGAGAAGATCTGTGGCGCCGAGTTCGCCGCGCATGTGATCCACATCGAGCACGGCATCGAGAACCTGCATCTGCGCGGTTGGCTGGGATTGCCCACCTTTTCGCGCAGCCAGGCGGACCTGCAATATGCGTTCGTGAACGGCCGCTTCGTGCGCGACAAGCTGCTCACCAGCGCTGCGCGCCTCGGCTACCAGGACGTGATGTTCCACGGCCGCTTCGCCGCGTACCTGTTGTACCTGACCCTGGACCCGATGGCGGTTGACGTCAATGCGCACCCGCAGAAGCTGGAGGTGCGTTTTCGCGATCCGCGCAGCGTGCATGACTTCGTGCACCGCACGATCCAGGATGCGCTGGCGCAGACCAGGCCGGCCGCACAGGCGGCGGGCAGTGCGCCCTCCGACTGGCTCACCGGCGCCGCGCAGTTCGCAGGTTCCGCGGATGGGCAGCGCGCCGGCGCGCGTTTCTTCAGCACCGGCTTCACCGTGCGCGATGAGCGCGGCGAATTCGGCGCGGGTGATGCGCTGGCGGGCGGCGGGCTGCTCGCGCGCACGGGGTCGCCGGCCGAGGAAAACGTGCCGGTTGCGGCCGCGATGGAGCAGGGCGCCGTGCCGCAGGCGCCGCCGCTGGGCTATGCGGTGGCGCAGTTGCACGGCATCTACATCGTCTCGCAGACGCCCGAGGGCATGGTCATGGTGGACATGCATGCGGCGCACGAACGCATCCTGTACGAGCGCATGAAGAAATTGCTGGCGGGAGAAGCGGCGCGGCAGTCGCTGCTGCTGCCGCACGCCATCCGCGTCACGCCGGCGCAGGCCGACGTGGCCGAAACCCACGCGGCGCAATTCGATGCATTGGGATTCGACCTGCAGCGCCTGGCGCCGGACGAGGTGCTGCTGCGCGCGGTGCCGGCGGTGCTGGCCGCCGAGGATACGGCCGGGCTGGTGCGCGATTTGCTGTCGGACCTGGTCGAGCACGGCACCTCGCGACGCGTCGAGGCCGCCATCGACCACCTGCTGGCGACCTCGGCCTGCCACACCTCGGTGCGCGCGCGGCGCCAGCTCAGCATCCCCGAGATGAATGCGCTGTTGCGGGAGATGGAACGCACCGAGCGCGCGGACCAGTGCAACCATGGACGTCCCACCTGGCTGCGCTTGTCCATGGGTGAGATGGACCGCCTGTTCCTGCGCGGCCGCTGATGCAGCGCGCGGTGCTTCTGTTGATGGGGCCCACCGGCGCGGGCAAGTCCGATCTCGCCCTCGAGTTGGCGGGGCGTATCCCGGTGGAGATCGTCAGCGTGGATTCGGCGCTGGTGTATCGCGGCATGGACATCGGCACCGCGAAGCCCTCCGTGGAGGAACGCGCCCGCGTGGCGCACCATCTCATCGACATCCTCGACCCGGCGCAAAGCTACTCGGCAGGCGAGTTCCTGCGCGACGCCTCGCAGGCCCTGCAGGAGATCTGGTCGCGCGGCCGTGTGCCGCTGCTGGTGGGCGGCACGATGATGTATTTCCACGCGCTCACCCATGGGATCGCGGAGCTGCCGCGGGCGAGCGACGAACTGCGCGCGCAGATCGAGCGCGAGGTGGCGGAGCGCGGCTGGGCGGCCCTGCACGCGGAACTGGCCGAGGTGGACCCGGCCGCCGCGCGCCGCATTCACGTGAACGACCCGCAGCGCATCCAACGCGCACTCGAGGTTTATCGGCTCACCGGCACGCCGATCACCGATCTGCAACAGGGCAGGCGCAGTCCGCTGTCCGGTGTCGAGGCGGTTGAGATCGCGCTCGCGCCGCCGCAGCGAGTGCTCCTGAACGAGCGCATCGATCTGCGTTTCCGGCGGATGATGAAGTCCGGCTTGCTGGAGGAGGTGGTGGCGTTGAAGCGGCGCGGCGATTTGACCATCGAGCACCCGTCCATCCGCTGCGTGGGTTACCGGCAGCTCTGGCGGCACCTGGAAGGCGAGTATGCACTGGAGGAGGGCGTGCAGCGTGCCATCATTGCCACGCGCCAGCTGGCAAAGCGGCAATGGACCTGGCTGCGCCGCCGGCAGCACGCCACCTGGGTCGATCCTGCGCACCGGGATGCCGCGCAAACTGTAATATTTGCACTCGATTCGCGCACGAAAAATTCAGCGAAAAGCTGTTAACTTGCGCTAATTGCGCTGTGCTAGCATCTTGAATATCGCCCGTACCGCCCAATATGGAATGCTCGAGCGGACGCGCGCGGTATGGACACAGCGCGTTCAGGTTGCTTGCGTACACGAACAATAAGGAGTTTCATCCATGGCCCGTGGCCAATCTCTGCAGGACCCTTTTTTAAACGCCCTGCGTAAAGAACGCGTCCCCGTTTCGATCTACCTGGTCAACGGTATCAAGCTGCAGGGACAAATCGATTCTTTCGACCAATTCGTGGTCCTGCTGCGCAATAGCGTCAGCCAAATGGTCTATAAGCACGCCATTTCCACCGTCGTGCCCGCCCGCAACGTGCGTCTGCCCACGGGTGAAGACGGCGAGGTGACGGAACCTGCCATTGTCGAATAAGGCATCGGGCAGGGGATTACGCCGAGGTTCGCTCGTTGTTTGAACGTCCGCGGTCGGGTGAGCGGGCCGTGCTGGTCCGCATCGGCTTAGGCAGCCCGGTCGATCCAGAAGATGTTGCCGAATTCGATGCGCTGGCGCGATCCGCCGGCGCGCTTCCCGTGGCTTCGTTGTCGGGTTCCCGCGCCCACCCCGATCCCAAATATTTCGTGGGGTCCGGAAAGGCCGAGGAAGTCCGCGCCACGGCTGAAGCCCTTCAGGCCGACGTCGTGCTCGTCGACCATGCCTTGAGTCCCAGCCAGGAACGCAACCTGGAGAAGCTGAGCGGCCGTCGAGTATTAGATCGTAATGGTCTGATTCTAGACATATTTGCCCAACGCGCTCGCAGCTTCGAGGGCAAGCTGCAAGTGGAACTCGCCCAGCTCAAGCACATGGCCACCCGGTTGGTGCGCGGGTGGACCCACCTGGAGAGACAGAAAGGCGGCATCGGCCTGCGCGGCCCCGGCGAAACCCAGCTGGAAACCGACCGCCGGCTGATCGGCAAGCGCATCCGCACCTTGCAGGGCCGCCTGGACAAGCTGCAGCGCCAACGCGAGACGGGGCGCCAGGTCAGGCGTGAAGTGCCCGTGCCGACGGTGGCGCTGGTCGGGTATACCAATGCCGGCAAATCCACGCTGTTCAATTGCATCACCGGCGCCAACAGCTACGTCGCCAATCAGCTGTTCGCCACGCTGGATCCCACCGTGCGCCGGGTCGAGCTGCCGGATGTGGGCGAGGTGGTGCTGGCCGATACCGTCGGTTTCGTGCGCGAATTGCCGCATGAACTCATCGCCGCCTTCCATTCCACGCTGCAGGAGGCCCGTGATGCGGACCTGCTGCTGCACGTCGTGGATGCGCACGATCCGCGGCGCGATGAACGCATCGAGCAGGTGCGCGGCGTGCTACGCGGCATCGGGGCGGGCGAGGTGCGTGAACTTTTGGTGTTCAACAAGATCGATCTTCTGGGCGAGGCGCCGCGGGTCGAGGCGGGCCCCGATGGCCTGCCGGTGCAGGCGTGGGTGTCCGCGGGCACGGGGAGCGGGGCGGATGGCTTGCGTGCCGCGATCGCCGCGTGCGTGCGGCCAAGACGTCTGCAACGCACCGTGCACCTTGAATTACGTGCGGGCGCGTTGCGCTCTGGGTTGTATGAGCGTCATGCGGTGCGCGCCGAGCGTATCCGTGACGATGGCAGCTGGGACCTCGACGTGGAACTCGAGCCCCACGAGTTCGACAAGCTCGCCGGCCGCCCGGGCGTGGAATTGCTGCAGCCGGCAAGCGGCGCCCGGCGCAAGCGCGTGGCCTGAACGCTGCGCGGCGCTCGTGCCGCCACCCCGCAGGGCTGATAGAATCCCCCGCCGATTGCGCGGACGGCCGCGGCGGCACGGTTTGCGGCCGCGGGTCCCGGTGGCGCGGTGCCGCCTTCTTTGACAAGTGACGGAAACAATCAACTCTATGGCGTGGAACGAACCCGGCGGCGATAAGCGCAATCCCTGGAACCGGCAGCAACCGCGGGAAAACGATCTCGATGACGTGGTGCGCAACTTCCAGAAGCGCCTGGCGTCCATCTTCGGACGCGGGGGCGGCAATGGCAACGGCGCGGGCCAGAAGGCGCCGGGGTTCGGATTCGGCGCCGGCGGCATCGTGATCCTGTTGTTCGCCGTCTGGCTGGCCTCCGGCTTCTACCTGGTGGACGCCCAGGAAAAGGCCGTCATCCTGCGCTTCGGCAAGTACGTGCAAACCACCGGTCCCGGCTACAGCTGGCACCTGCCCTGGCCAATCGAGACCAAGCGCATCGTCAATGTGTCGCGCCAGTACAGCGTCACGGGTGATGACAGCATGCTTACCGCCGACACCAACCTCGTCGAGGTGAAGTCCGCGGTGCAGTACACGCAACCCGATCCGATCAAGCTCCTGTTCCGGGTCAAGGACGTGGGCGAGACGCTGAAGCTGGTCTCAGAAAGCGCCATGCGCGAGGCGGTGGGGCAGGCCTCGCTCGACAAGGCGCTGGCCTTCGATCCGTCGATCACCGACCGCGCGCGCACCATCCTGCAGCGCACGCTCGACAGCTACAACACCGGCATCCGCATCCTCAGCGTCAACCTCACCAGCGTGAACGTGCCGGAAGCCGTGCAGGACGCGCAGCGCGATGCGATCAAGGCGGACAAGGACCGCCAGAAGATCTCGCAGGACGCCGAGACCTATCGCAACGATGTGCTGCCGCGCGCCCGTGGTGCCGCTTCCATCGCCGTGCAGGAGGCCGAAGCCTACCGCCTGCAGGTACTGGCGCTTGCGCAGGGCGAGACCTCGCGCTTCGATCAAGTGCTGGCGCAGTACCAGAAGGCACCCAAGGTGACGCGCGAACGCATGTACCTCGAGGCCATGGAGAACGTCTACAAGAACTCGCGCAAGGTGATCGTCGACACCAAGGGTGGCAGCAATGTCATGTACCTGCCGCTCGACAAGATCATCTCCGCGATGCCGCAGAACACGGGTGGTACGGCCGATACCATGACGGTGGCGCCCCTGCGGCCGGTGGAACCACCACCGCCACCGGCGGATGATCCGCGCGCGCGGGGAGTACGTTGATGCACAACCGCGTACTCACCATCCTCATCGTCATCGTCACGCTGATCCTGCTGGCGAAGGGCAGCTTCTTCACCGTCAGCGAAGGCCAGCTCGCCATCAAGTCCGCCGGCGGCAAGATCGTCGACTCGCAGTACGAACCCGGCCTGCACATGCGCATACCGCTGTACGAGGACGTGCAGCGTTTCGACAAGCGCATCCTCACGCAGGTGTACCCGGGCGAGCTCTTCCTGACGCGCGAACAGGAGCAGCTCAACGTGGATTTCTACGTCAAGTGGCGCATCGACAACCTGCGCCGCTTCTACGAGTCCACCGGCGGCACGGAAGAAGTCGCCAACGCACGCCTGGGCGAGACCATCAAGGACAGCATCAAGAGCGTGGTGACGCAGCGCACCTTGCAGCAGGTGGTCACGGCCGAGCGCGCCGAATTCACCAACGCCATGATGAAGAACGCGCGTCCCTCGGCCGAGCAGCTGGGCGTGGCGCTGATCGATGTGCGCATCACCAAGATCGACCTGCCGCAACAGGTGCGGGATTCCGTTTACGAACGCATGCGCGCGTCCTTCAAGGCGCAGGCGGCGAAGCTCCGTGCCGAGGGCGTGGAGGCTTCCGACAAGATCCGCGCCGAGGCCAACAAGCAGCAGACCCAGATCCTGGCCGACGCCGCGCGCCAGGCGAATGAAATCCGTGGCGAGGGCGACGCCGCGGCGAGCGCGGTGTACGGCAAGTCCTATTCCAAGGACGCGGAGTTCTACAGCTTCTTCCGCAGCATGCAGTCCTACCGCCAGGCCATCGGCAAGGAAAGCGACCTGCTGGTCATCTCGCCCGACAGCGAATACTTCAAGTATTTGAACAAGGGCGAAAGCGCCCGTTAAGCCAGCCCATGTCGATCATGCAAGTCAGCTGGGACGAACTGGCGCGCTACGTCTGCGGCGCGTTCGCCCTGTACCTGGTGCTGGAAGGAGTGTTGCCGTTCATCAATCCGGGCGCGGCGCAGCGGCTGATGCTGCGCATGTCGCAGATGTCGACCAGCCAGTTGCGCTGGGGAGGATTGGTGAGCATGGCGGTGGGGGTGGGTTTGCTGTGGGTGGCGCGTAATGGGTAAGAATGTCGTCGTCATCGGCCTGCAATGGGGCGATGAAGGCAAGGGCAAGGTGGTGGACCTGCTCACCGACCGCGTGCATGCGGTGGTGCGTTTCCAGGGAGGACACAACGCCGGGCATACGCTGGTGATCGATGGCCACAAGACCATCCTCTCGCTCATTCCCTCGGGCATCCTGCATCCGCATGTGCAATGCCTGATCGGCAACGGGGTGGTGCTGTCGCTGGAGGCCTTCTTCAAGGAAGCCGATGGCCTGATCGCCAAGGGCGTGCCGGTGTTCGAGCGCCTGAAGGTGAGCCCGGCCTGTCCGCTGATCCTGCCCACGCATGTGGCGCTGGACAAGGCGCGCGAGAAGGCGCAGGGCGCAAACGCCATCGGCACCACCGGCCGCGGCATCGGCCCGGCGTACGAAGACAAGGTGGCGCGGCGCGCGGTGCGCGTGTCCGACCTGTTCCAGCCGCAGCGGCTCGCCGAGAAGCTGCGCACGCTGGTCGATTACCACAATTTCCTCCTCACGCGCTTCCTGGATGCGCCGGCCGTGGATTTCCAGGGCGTGCTCGACTCCACGCTGGCCTGCGGTGAGCGCCTCAAGCCGCTGGTGGCGGATGTCACCGGCATTCTCGATGCACTGCATCGCTCCGGCCGCAGCGTGATGTTCGAGGGTGCGCAGGGCGCCATGCTCGATGTGGACCTCGGGACCTATCCCTTCGTCACCTCCTCCAACACCACGGCGGGCGGTGCCGCGCCGGGTTCGGGATTGGGGCCTCGCTGCCTGGACGAGGTCATCGGCATCGTCAAGGCGTATGCCACGCGCGTCGGCGCGGGCCCGTTCCCCACCGAGCTGTTCGATGCCGACGGCGAACATCTGTCACGCGTGGGCAATGAATTCGGCTCGGTCACCGGGCGGCGGCGCCGCTGCGGCTGGTTCGATGCGGTGGCCTTGCGCCGCTCCGTCATCCACAGCAGCTGCTCCTCGCTGTGCGTCACCAAGCTGGACGTGCTCGATGGCATGGCCACCGTGCGCGTGTGCGTGGCCTACGAGCACCAGGGACGGCGCATCGAGTCACCGCCCGTGCTGCCGGAGCAATTGGCCGAGTGCACGGCCGTGTACGAGGACTGGCCGGGCTGGACGCAGAGCACGGCCGGCGTCACCCGCTACGATGACCTGCCGGCGGCGGCGCGACGCTACCTCGACCGGTTGCAGGAACTCGTGGGAGTGCCCATCGGCATCATCTCCACGGGCCCCGACCGCGATCACACCATCATCCGCCAGGACCCGTTCGGGGCGTGAACGCGCGGCGTTCGCGCCTTGACGCGCGGCGGCGGGCCAGAGCAGCATCGATCCACGTCTGGGTCATGCGGGTGTCTTCATGATGTCGAATGTTCTCAAGGTGGCCGTACTGCTGTTCGCCGGCGCCGCTCCGGCTGCGCAGGTGGCGCTGGTTCCCAATCAGGGCGATGGCACGCTGTCGGTGCTGGATGTGGATTCGGCAACGGTGCTGCGCACATTGCCGGCAACCGGAAAGCTCGGCGAGAAGATCCAGGCCGTGGCTGCCGACCGGCGCGGCAAGCAGGCGTTCGTCGCTGATGCGGCAGGCAACGTGCTGCTGCGGGTCGACCTGCGCTCCGGCGCGGTACTCGAGCGCATCGAAGTGGGCAAGGGGCCCGAGGGCGCCTCGATGGCCCCGTCTGGCAATCTGATCGCCGTCTGCATCGAGGATGACAATGCGGTGTCGCTGGTCGACCCGGCCGGCAAAGCGCCGATGCGCAAGATCGCCATCCAGGGGAGCAACCCGGAGCATTGCGTGTTCAGCCCGGACGCCTCGCTCCTCATGACCAGCAATGAGAATTCCAACGACGTGGACCTGATAGACGTGCGACAGGGTCGCTCGGTGGCGCGCATCGCCACGGCGGGTCATCCGCGTGGCATCGCGTGGTCCACCGACGGCAAGCTCGCCTACGTGGCGCAGGAAACGGCCGGCGGTGTGGATGTGATCGACGTGCCGGCCCGCAAGGTGCTGCAGGCCATCAAGACAGGCTTGCGGCCAGCGGGCGCGACCATGAGCAGGGACGGCAAGAAATTGTTCGTTACCAACGGCGGCGATGGCACCGTCAGCGTCATCGATACCGCATCCCGCAGCGCGATTGCCACGATCACCGTGGGCAAGCGCCCATGGAACATGGCGTTGACGCGAGATGGCAAGCGCTTGCTGGTGGCGAACGGCCGTTCCAACAGCGTCAGCATCATCGATACGGCCAGTCTCCAGGGCGTCGCGGAGGTTCGCGTGGGATCGCTTCCTTGGGGTGTCGCCGTCCCGTGAACACGGCGGGATCGGCTCTCCACGCTGTCCAATCGCGGCAATCGTATCCGGCGGCGGGCACGCGCGCTCACGGTTCCAAGTTACACTGAGGGCTGGTTCCCCCAGATACCGATTTCATGCCGATGACCCGCAGCCGTTCTCCGATCCGCCATCGCGCCTGCTCTCATCGGGCGGCCGCCGTCCTCCTGCTCACCCTGCCGGCCGTGCTCGCACGTGCGCAGGACGCGCCGCCATCGGGTCAGGGGCATCCCGACATTTTGTCGCCGGTGGTCGTCACCGCCACCCGGATCGCCCAACCAAGCATCGACCTGCCCGTGTCGGTGGATCGGGTCGGCCGGGAGCAGCTGCAGAACCAGCAATTGCGGGTGAACCTGTCCGAGTCGCTGATCACCGTGCCCGGCCTGTCGGTGCAGAATCGGCAGAATTATGCGCAGGACCTGCAGGTGTCGGTGCGCGGCTTCGGCGCACGCTCCAGCTTCGGCGTGCGCGGCGTGCGCCTGTATGCGGACGGCATACCCGGCACCATGCCGGACGGGCAGGGCCAGTTCTCGCAATTCGACATCGGTTCCGCCGAAGGCGTGGAAGTGCTGCGCGGGCCGTTCTCGGCGTTGTACGGGAATTCCTCCGGCGGCGTCATCGCCATCTTCACCGAGGACGGCGTGGCCGGCGGCAGGATCGATGGCAGCGCCGCCGGCGGGAGCCTCGGCACGCAGCGCTATGGTCTGAAATTTGGCGGCGACAGCGGCCAGTTCAACTACATCGTCGATGCCGGGCATTTCAAGACCGACGGCTACCGCGAGCACAGCGAGGCCGAGCGCAACAACCTCAACGCGAAGCTCCGCTGGGAACTGGCCGGCGGATCGCAGTTGACGCTGGTCGGCAACGGCGTGCAGACGCCGGAGGTGCAGGATCCCTTGGGCCTGACGCGTGATCAATGGAGCGAAGATCCCCGTCAGGCCGGCGCCAATGCACTCAAGTACAACACCCGCAAATCATTGCGCCAGGGCCAGGGTGGCGCCAATTACCGCCGGCCGCTGGGAGAGTCGGACACGCTCCAAGTGAACGCCTACGCAGGCCATCGCAGCACCACGCAATTTCAGGCCATCCTCTCCACGGCGCAGGGCCGTCCGACACACCCGGGCGGCATCATCGATCTGGGCCGCAATTTCTGGGGCCTGGACGCACGCATCGAGGATCGCCGGCGATTGCTGGGCGGGGAGTTCCTGCTCACCGCCGGCGTCAATTACGACGACCTGCAGGAAGCGCGCCGCGGGTACCTGAACTTCATCGGCGACACCCTGGGCGTGCAGGGCGAATTGCGCCGCGATGACTCCAATCACGTCTACGATTTCGACCAATACCTGCAGGTGCAATGGGATCCGGGCGCGCACTGGCGCCTGATCGCCGGCGTGCGCAACAGCGAGGTGCGCGTGCGCTCCACCAACCGCCTGCTCGGGGGTGCGAGCAGTTCGGTGAGCTATTCGGCCGCGAATCCGGTGGCGGGCATCACCTACCGGCTGGCGCCACAGCTCAATCTCTACGCCTCCTACGGCCGTGGCTTCGAAACACCCACGCTCAACGACATCGCCTACCGCTCCACCGACGGCAGCATCACCGGGTTGAACCTGGGGCTGAAGCCGGCCCGCAGCGACAATGCGGAAGTGGGCATCAAGGCTGCCGGCGAGAGCTGGCGCGCCAACCTCGCCGGCTTCTACATCAAGACGGAGGACGAGTTGGCGGTGCTGGCCAACTCGGGTGGCAGGTCGGTGTTCCAGAACATCGGCGAAACCCAGCGGCGCGGAGTGGAGTTGTCGGTGGATGCGATCCTGCCCGCCGGGTTGAGCAGCCGCATCGCCTTCACGCACATCCGCGCGGTCAACCAGGCCACCTACACGACCTGCGCAGGCCTGCCCTGCGCGCCGGTGCAGGTGGCGGCCGGCAACCGCCTGCCCGCCGTGCCCGCGAACTCCCTGTATGCCGGGCTGACCTGGTCGTATGCGCCGGCGGGACTGACGGCCACGGTCGAGGCGCTGGGACGTGCCAAGATCTACGTCGATGACCGCAACACCGATGCGGCGCCGGGATTCTGGGTGGCGAATGCGCGGGTGGGCCTTACGCAAACCCTGGCGCGCTGGACATTCTCGGAAACATTGCGGGTGGATAATCTCGCCGACCGCGCCTACGTGGGCAGCGTCATCGTCAATGAGAGCAATGCACGCTTCTTCGAGCCTTCACCGGGACGAACCTACTATCTGATGTTCAATGCCGCGCGCCGGCGTTAAGAGGTCCGAATTTGATAATTTGCCCGGCTTGCCGATACGCTGGCTTGAAACAACCGCCGCGGCACCCATGAAGAGGGCGGCAGGGATGATGCTTGCGCCCCGCGGCTTTGATCGCCGCACGTAAACCGAATATTAAGCTCATTCCCGAAATCAGGCGTATAATGCCTTGATTTCATTGGTGCCCAGGAGAGGACTCGAACCTCCACGAATTGCTCCACTGGTACCTGAAACCAGCGCGTCTACCAGTTCCGCCACCTGGGCTCGATGGGGTTCTCAAGGGGCGCAGAATGTACGCACACACTCCCTCACTGTCAACTTCAAATCCACGCCCACCACCCACAACCCACTCATTCCAAGGCTCTTTCTTTTCTTCATGACTCATCCGTCCCGTTCCAAGCGCCGTGATCGTTCGCGCGCCTCCACCTGGCAATCCCAGGACCCTCAACTCGAGCGCGAGAAGTCGCGCTATGCCGATCCCATCGCCAGCCGCGAATTGCTGTTGCAGCACTTGTCCGGGGCGCCTGAACCGTTGAGCGCGGCGCGCATCGCCAAGCGCCTCGGCCTTGCCACCGACGCGCAGCGCTCGGCGCTTGCCAAACGGCTCGGCGCCATGGTGCGCGACGGCCAGATCAACCACGATGATCGCGGCTTTTTCGCGGCCGGCGAGGAAGAATTGCTGCGCGGCCGGGTTCGCGGCCGGGCCAATGGCGAGGCCATGGTACTGCCGGAGGATGGCTCCGCCCCGCTGGCGCTGGTCCGGGCCGACATGGCCACGCTCATGCATCAGGACCAGATCGAGGTGCGCGTGGTCGGCACCAATGAGCGCGGCCGGCGCGTGGCGCGGCTGATTCGGCGCCTGGGCGAAGGCCCGCAGCGCCTGGCCGGCATTTTCCGCGCCGGACATGGCCGGGGCCGGGTCGAGCCCGAGGATCCCGGGCATTGGTATGGCGTGGACGTGGCCGCGCGCGATCGTCACGGCGCGCAGGATGGCGATTATGTGGTGGTCGACATCACCAAACGGCCGCACGGCGAGACGCCCGCGCATGGTCGCGTGGTCGAATCCCTCACCGACATGCGGCCCTCCGACCTGGCTGCGCGCTTCGCCATCCTGCGCCATGACCTGCCGGGTGAGTTTCCCGACGAGGTGATCCGCGCCGCCGAGAAATTCGGCTCCGAGGTGCGGGCCCAGGACCGTGCGCATCGCGAGGACCTGCGCGAGTTGCCGCTGGTGACGATCGATGGCGAGGATGCGCGCGATTTCGACGACGCCGTGTACGGCGAGCCGCTGCGCGGCGGCGGTTGGCGCCTGGTGGTGGCGATCGCCGACGTGAGCCACTACGTGCGCTACGGCAGCGTACTCGACCAGGAGGCGCGCGGCCGCGCCACTTCCGTGTACTTCCCGGACCGCGTGATCCCCATGCTGCCCGAGCGCCTGTCCAATCACCTGTGCTCGCTCATGCCGCAGGTGGAACGCCTGGCCTTCGTGTGCGACATGCGTGTCAGCAAGACGGGCAAGCTCAGCCGCTCGAGCTTCTATGAGGCGGTGATCCGTTCGCACGCGCGGCTGACGTATGAGTCGGCCTGGGAATACCTAAGCAACCCGCAGGCGGCCAAGGACACCATCGCGCGTGACGTGCGCGCCTCGCTGGATGCGCTGCAGGAGATCTACCACGCGCTGAAGGAAGCGCGCGATGCACGCGGTGCGCTGGATTTCCGCGGCTCGGAGACCAAGGCGCGCATCGGCGCCGACGGCGTGATCGTCGGCTTCCATGCGCCACAGCGCAACGATGCGCACCGCTTGATCGAGGAGTGCATGATCGCCGCCAATGTCGAGACCGCGGCGGCGCTGCGTCGCGCCAAGGCGGGCGGCTTGTACCGGGTGCATGGCCTGCCCGAGGACAAGCGTGTCGCCGAACTGCAGAAGGTGCTGTCGGCGCTCAACGTCGGCGCGCAGTTCTCGGAAGAACCCACGCCACGCGAGTATCGCCAGCTCGTGGATCGCCTCGCGGCGCGCCCCGATGGCATCCTGCTGGAAGGCCTGGTGATCCGCTCGCTGGCGCAGGCGGTGTACCAGTCCATCAACATCGGCCATTTCGGCCTCGCGCTCGAGGAGTATGCGCATTTCACCTCGCCGATCCGCCGCTATCCGGACTTGATCGTGCATCGCGCGCTGAAGGCGGCGCTGCTGCCGAAGAGCGCCGCGGGGCATCGCTACGAGAGCGAGGAGTTGCAGGTGCTCGGGCAGGAGACTTCGCAACGCGAGCGCCGCGCCGACGACGCCGCACGCGATGTCATGGCCTACCTCAAGTGCCTGTACCTGCAATCGCGCATCGGCGAGGAATTCGAGGCGAGCGTTTCCAGCGCGCTGGAGTTCGGCCTGTTCGTGCAATTGGCGCACATGCCCATCGACGGCCTGGTGCACATCTCGAACATTCCGGGTGATTATTGGGAGCTGGACCGTGGCGGCCTGGGCCTCGTCGGGCGGCGCACCGGCCGGCGCTTCCGCATGGGTGACGAGGTGCGCGTGCGCCTGGCGCGGGTGGACCTGGCGCAGCGGCAGATCGATTTCGAATTGGTCGAGGCGGACGGGGCGGGGCCGGCGCAGCCGCGCGCCTCCGGATCGAACGGCAAGCATCGATCCAGCCATCGCAAGAACCGCGGGCCGCGGGGGGGTCGTGGCTGAGTCCGCGCGACACCTGGTGTATGGCCTGCACGCGGTGCACGCCATGCTCGAGCGCGCGCCCGAGCGCGTGCTCGAGCTGTGGCTGAAGGAAGATCGCGCCGACCGGCGCGCACGCGCGCTGCGGGATCTCGCCCAGCTCGCCGGTGTGCGCATTCAAGCTGCAACTCCGGCATTGCTGGAGAAGCTCGCGGGCGAGGTGTCGCACCAGGGCGCCGTCGCCGCCGTGCGGCCGCTGCCCGCCTGGGACGAGGCGCAGTTGCTGCGACACCTGGACACGCTCATGCACGCGCCGCTCCTGTTGGTATTGGACGGCATCACCGACCCGCACAATGTCGGCGCCTGCCTGCGCAGTGCGGACGCGGCGGGGGTCGATGCGCTCATCATGCCCAGGGACCGGTCCGCCGGCGTGGATGCCGTGGCGCGCAAGGTGGCGGTGGGCGCTGCGGAATTCGTGCCGGTGGTGGCGGTGACCAACCTGGTGCGCACGCTCGAGGCCCTGAAGCGGCACGGCGTGTGGATCGCGGGCCTTGCCGGTGAGGCGGACAAGCGCGTGTTCGATGCAGATTTTACCGGTCCGCTCGCACTGGTGGTCGGGGCGGAAGGGCCCGGCATGCGGCGTTTGACCCGGGAATGCTGCGATTACCTGCTGGCCATTCCCATGGCCGGGCATGTGGCCTCGCTGAACGTGTCGGTATCGGCGGGCATTGCCCTGTTCGAAGCCGTGCGGCAGCGCACATCGCACCGGTAATTTTCACATGCCGGTTTGATCTGGCCGCCGGTGCGCGCGTGGGTCTACACTCGCGTCCACCCGGTTGGTCAATCAAGGGGGCTCCAAGATGAAAACCTCATCGCGTCATTTCATGGCCGCGGCGGCGGTAGCATTTTTCTTCGCCTGTGGGCTGGCGGGCGTCGCCGGCGCCGACGAGACCTGCAATTCGCCCTATATCAGCAATCTCATCAAGGGACAGGAAGGCTTCGTGCACGTCTGGACGCTGGGCGTGGAGGGCCTGGGCGATGGCTCCGACAAGCTCGTCACCATCGATGCCGATCCGAAATCGACATCCTACGGCAAGGTGATCGGCAGCGTGTCGGTGGGCGGCCGGGGCGAGGCGCATCACATGGGATTCACGGATGACCGGCGCTACCTGTGGGCGGGCAATCTGGATGACAGCAAGATCTTCGTGTTCGATGTGGGCAGCACGCCTGGCAAGGCCAAGCTCGTCAAGACCATCACCGATCTTCCCAAGGCGACGGGCTATGTCGGTCCTCACACCTTTTATGCGCTGCCCGGGCGCATGTTGATCGGCGCACTCTCGAACACCGCGGACAACGGCGGCGTCACCGGCCTTGCGCTGTACAACAACAAGGGCGATTTGATCCAGAAGTACGCCATCCCGACGGGCAAGCTGGGTACCGCCGTGGGCGATGGCTATGGATATGACCTGGCGGTGAATCCCGCCAAGAACGTGATGCTCACCTCGAGCTTCACCGGCCGTGACAACTACATGCGCGGGCTCGGCGATGTGGTCAAGGATCCGGAGGCGATGAAGCGCTTCGGCAACACCATGGTGGTGTGGAACCTGAAATCCATGCAACCCACGCAGGTGCTCAGCGTTCCCGGAGCGCCGCTGGAAATCCGCTGGGGCCTTGCGCCCGGGCAGAACTGGGCGGTGACGGCCACGGCGCTCACCTCGAAGATCTGGCTGGTGAAACCCGATGCGAAGGGCGGCTGGAGCGCCAAGGACGTGGCCACCATCGGTGATCCCGCGAAGATCCCGTTGCCGGTGGATATCTCCATCACCGCCGATGGCAAGGGCCTGTGGGTGAACACCTTCATGGACGGCACCACGCATTACTTCGACTTGAGCAATCCCGAGGCGCCGAAGGAGACCTATTCGAAGAAGACGGGAAGCCAGGTCAACATGGTTTCGCAGAGTTGGGACGGCAAGCGCGTCTACATCACCTCCAGCCTCCTGGCGAAGTGGGATAAGGCGGGCAAGGACAACGAGCAATTCCTGCGCGCGTTCAATTGGGATGGTCACGACCTGAAGCCGGCCTTCGAGGTCGACTTCACGGCGGCGAAGCTCGGCCGGCCGCACCACATGAAATTCACCGCCGGCACATGATGCGCGCGACGCTGAGCCTGCTCATCCTCCTCGGGATGGGCGGCGCCGCGTGGCCCGCGGTGGATCCAGGCGCGGCCACGCTGCCGCGCCTGGAGTATGTGCCGCTGGCCCCGGGCACCTACGAACTGCAGCGCATCCAGCGCGTTCCGGATGCGCGCCTGCTGGATGCCGCCGGGCGGGCGGTCAGCCTGCATCCCCTGGTGCACGGCAAGATCACGCTGCTGACGTTCTTCTACACCTACTGCGTGGATCCGCTCGGCTGCCCTTATGCGCGCGAGACATTGCGCCAGGTGCGGGAGGGATTGAGCAAGGACACGCGGCTCGCATCGGGCACCCGCATCGTCAGCATCAGCTTCGATCCATCCAACGACACGCCGCCGGCATTGGCCCGTTACGCCGCCGGCTTGGACCTGCGGGGCGCGCCCGAGTGGCAATTGCTGACCTCGCGCGCGGTGCCCGACCTGTTGCCCCTGCTCGATGACCTGGGGCAGGACGTGAGTGTGCAGCGGGACGAGCACGGCAAGCCCACGCGCGCGCTGCATCACATGCTGAAGATGTTCCTGATCGACGCCCGCGGCCAGGTCCGCGAGATCTACACGCTCGCCTTCCTGCAGCCGCAGGTGATCCTCAACGACATCAAGACGCTGCAGCTCGAGGCGGCGAGGTCGGGCATCACCGCGCTGCGCTGACCGGCGGCACCGGGCGCCGGGCCACGGCGCGGCAACATCCTCCTCATTTGTCGTGCACGCCGCGCGCATGGGATGATCGCGCCCCTGATTCATGTGAGGGGTCCCGACGTTGAACGACAAGCCGAACCTGCTGATCCTGATGGCCGACCAGATGACGGCAGGTGCTATCCCCGCCTACGGCAACAGCGTGGCCAAGACCCCCCACCTCGACGCGCTGGCGAGCGCGGGCGTGGTGTTCGAGTCCTTCTATTGCAACAGCCCGCTGTGCGCACCCTCGCGTTTTTCCTTCCTAGCCGGACAGCTCCCCTCGCGCATCGGCGCCTACGACAACGCCGCGGAATTCAGTTCGCAGGTGCCGACCTTTGCGCATCATCTGCGCGGCGCGGGCTACCAGACCATCCTCAGCGGCAAGATGCATTTCTGCGGCCCGGATCAGCTGCACGGCTTCGAGGAGCGCCTGACCACCGACATCTATCCGGCGGATTTCGGCTGGACGCCGGATTGGGAGCGCTTCGAGGATCGTCCCAGCTGGTACCACGACATGAACTCGGTGAGCCAGGCGGGCCCGTGCACGCGCACCAACCAGATCGATTTCGACGACGAGGTGGTGTATTCGGCCAAACAGAAGTTGTTCGACCTGGCGCGCTCCAAGGACCGCCGCCCGTTCTGCATGGTGGTGTCGATGACCCATCCGCACGATCCCTATGTGGTGCCTCAAGCCTATTGGGACCGGTACGAGGGCGTGGCCATCGACATGCCGAAGGTGCAGATGCAGCCGGAGCAACTCGACCCGCATTCACGGCGCGTGCGCCACGTCATCGGCCTGAACCTTCAGCAGATCACTCAGACCCAGGTGCGCGATGCGCGCCGCGCCTACTACGGCGCGGTGTCCTATGTGGACGACCAGTTCGGCGTGATGCTGGCGGCGCTGAAGGATGCCGGCTTTGCCGACGACACCGTGGTGCTGGTGTTGGCCGACCATGGCGACATGCTGGGAGAGCGCGGGCTCTGGTACAAGATGACCTTCTTCGAACCTGCCTGCCGTATTCCCCTCATCGTGCATGCGCCGTCCCGGTTCGCGCCGCGGCGCGTGGCGCAGTCGGCCTCGCTCGTCGATGTGCTGCCGACCCTGTGCGAACTGGCCGGTGCGGCGGCGCCCGCGGGGCGTTTTCCCCTCGACGGCCAGAGCCTGGTTCCCCAATTGCGGGGCGCCGGCGGGCAGGGTGAAGTGATCGGCGAATACCTGGCCGAAGGCGCGGTGGCGCCGCTGGTGATGATCCGCCGCGATCGCTACAAGTTCGTGCATTCACCGGTGGATCCCGACCAGCTTTACGACGTCAGCGCCGATCCCCTGGAATTGCGCAACCTGGCGGCGAGTCCCTTGTACCAGGCGCAGGTTGCCGCCTTCCGCCGCGAAGTGGCGCAGCGCTGGGACTTGAGCCGGCTGCACGAGGAGGTGCTGGCCAGCCAGCGTCGCCGCCATCTGGTGTACTCCGCGCTGCGCCAGGGCCGGTTCACGCCCTGGGACTTCCAGCCGGTACGGGATGCCACCCGGGCCTACATCCGCAATGACCAGGACCTCCCCGATCTGGAGGCCATGGCGCGCTTTCCCGCATACCGGCGCCCTTGAGGCTCCGGCAGCCAGGGCGGTCAGGGCAGGCAGTGCTTGGTTGACCCACGCCTGCCGTCCAAGTACCATTCGCGCTCTTTTGGCCGGGTAGCCGGCGTTCATCCTTGCCCCACCGCTCGCAACGGGGGGCTTTAACCGTAAGGAATCACATGCGGCATTATGAAATCGTGTTTCTGGTCCATCCGGACCAGAGCGAGCAAGTCCCTGCCATGGTGGAACGCTACAAAGGCATCATCAGTGCCGGCGGTGGCGTGGTGCATCGCTTCGAAGACTGGGGCCGTCGCCAGCTCACTTTTCCCATCGCCAAGGTCCACAAGGCGCATTACGTGCTCCTGAACATCGAGACGGATGCAAAAGTCCTGGCCGAATTGACCGCCGCTTTTCGCTTCAGCGATGCGGTGTTACGTCACTTGGTTGTGAAAATGGATGAAGCCGTGACCGAGCCTTCGCCCATGTCCCGGCCGCCCGATGAAAATGCCCGCCGCCATGACGATTACGGCATGGATGGCGATGATGACGATATGCCGATGGGGTCCCGTTAAGGGTCCCGCATCAAGGAGCACACATGGCACGTTTTTTCCGACGCAAGAAGTTTTGCCGTTTCACCGCCGACGACGTCAAGCAGATCGACTACAAGGATCTGGCCGTCCTCAAGGGCTATATCACCGAGACGGGCAAGATCGTCCCCAGCCGCATCACCGGCACGCGCGCGCATTACCAGCGCCAGTTGCAGCTCGCCATCCGGCGCGCCCGCTTCCTGGCCCTGTTGCCGTACACTGACCAGCATTAATTCCGGAAAGCCACGATGGACGTCATCCTGTTGCAGAAAGTCGCGAACCTCGGCCAGATCGGCGATCGCGTCAAGGTAAAGTCGGGCTACGCCCGTAACTTCCTGGTCCCCACCGGCCGCGCCACCATGGCCACCCCGGCCAACATCGCCAAGTTCGAGGCGCAACGCCATGAGCTCGAGGCCAAGGCTGCGGAAGAGTTGAACGCTGCGCAGCGGCGCGCGGAAGACTTCGGCGGCTTCAAGCTGGAGCTGCGCGCCAAGGCCGGTGCCGAAGGCAAGCTGTTCGGCTCGATCGGCACGGCCGACATCGCCGAGGCTGCCACCGCGGCAGGCCATGCGCTGTCGCGCAGTGAAGTCCGCCTGCCGGCGGGTCCGATCCGCATTGCGGGCGATCACCAGGTGCAGCTGCATCTGCACACCGACGTCGACGTGACCCTCGCGGTCACCATCGTCGCCGAAGACTAAAAGGCACGCGCAGCCGCGTTCGCGCCGCGACACGCATGGCTAGCCGGGACTTTCAACGCCCAGGTAATGCCGCAGGTGATCTGCGGCTACCCCCTCATTCCGTGGAAGCCGAGCAGTCCCTGCTCGGCGGCCTCATGCTCGAGGCCACGGCCTGGGACCAGATCGCCGACCGCATCAATGCGGACGACTTCTACCGGCACGATCACAAGCTGATTTTCGAGGCCGTCGCCACGCTCATCGAGCGCAGCCAGCCCTGCGATGCTGTCACCATCTCCGAGTTTCTCGAGAGCAAGGGCCAGCTCGATCAGGTGGGCGGGCTGGGTTACATCGGCGCGCTGGCGCGAGACACGCCCACCGCCGCCAACATCAAGGCCTACGCCGACATCGTGCGGGAGCGCTCGGTGCTGCGCCAGCTCATCACTGCCGGCAACACCATCGTGGGCTCGGCGCTCGAGCCCGAAGGCCGCGCCGCGCGCGACATCGTCGATGAGGCCGAGCGCGCGGTGTTCGAGATCGCCGAGCGCGGCTCGCGCGGCAAGGTGGGCTTCCGGGCGGTGAAGAGCATTCTCCCTGAGGTCGTGAACCGCATCGACACCATGTACAACTCGGACGGCAAGCTCACGGGCGTGTCGACGGGCTTCAAGGTGCTGGATGACATGACCTCAGGATTGCAGCCCGGCGATCTCATCGTCGTGGCGGGGCGGCCCTCGATGGGCAAGACCACCTTCGCGGTGAACATCGCGGAGAACGCGGCGCTGGGCTCGGGCAAATCCGCCGCCATCTTCAGCATGGAAATGTCCTCCGAGTCGCTGACCATGCGCATGATCTCCTCGCTGGGGCGCATCAACCAGGCGAACCTGCGCTCGGGGCGCTTGACGGAAGACGACTGGCCGCGCATCGACTCGGCCATGACGCAACTCTCCAACGCCAAGATTTATGTCGATGAAACGCCCGCGCTCACGCCCACGGAAGTGCGCGCGCGTGCACGCCGCCTGAAGCGCGAGCGGGGCCTGGATCTCATCGTCATCGACTACCTGCAGCTCATGCAGGTGGCCGGCACCAAGGAAAACCGCGCCACGGAGATCTCGGAAATTTCGCGTGCGCTCAAGGCACTGGCCAAGGAATTGTCCGTGCCGGTGATCGCGCTGTCGCAGCTGAACCGCGGCGTGGAACAGCGCGTGGAGAAGAAGCCGGTGATGTCGGATCTTCGTGAGTCGGGGGCGATTGAACAGGATGCAGATTTGATCCTCTTGATCTACCGCGAAGAAGTCTACGAGCCCAACACCACGCGCAAGGGCATCGCCGACATCATCATCGCCAAGCAGCGTAACGGCCCCATCGGCGATGTGCAGCTGACCTTCCTCGGCCAGTACACCAAGTTCGAAAATTTCGCGCCCGAGTCCTACTCGGACGGTGTGTTCCGTTGAGGATGCGCGCCTCGTGAAGCCGCTGGTCAGCGCGGCGATTTCCAGCGCGGCGCTTCGTCACAATCTCTCCATCATCCGGCAGCGCGCGCCCGAGTCCAAGGTCATGGCCGTGGTGAAGGCCAATGCCTATGGGCATGGGCTGGCGGCGGTGGCGCAGGCGCTGGGCCAAGCCGATGCCTTCGCCGTGGCGCGCATCGAGGAGGGCCTGACGCTGCGCAAGGCCGGCATCACCCAGCCCATCGTGTTGCTCGAGGGCGTGTTCGACGCGGAGCAATTGGCCGCGGCAGCCGAAGCGCGCTTCGAATTGCTCGTGCATGGCGAGCCGCAGGTGGATCTCCTGCGGCAGGCGCGCACGCCGTTCCCGTTCGCCGTTTGGCTCAAGCTGGATACCGGCATGAATCGACTGGGGCTTCGTCCCAATGAATTCCTGCCCGTGTTGGAGTCCCTGCAGAAACTCGCCAATGTGCAAAAGCCCGTGCGGCTGTTCACGCACATGGCCAATGCCGACACGCCCGAGCATCCGGGCACGTTGCAGCAGCTGCAGCTGTTCGAGCGCGTCTGCCAGGGCCTGCCCGGTGAGCGGAGCCTGGCAAATTCGGCCTCGCTGTTCGCCTTTCCGCAGACCCAATGCGACTGGGTGCGTCCCGGGTTGGCGCTGTTCGGCGTCTCGCCCTTCGCTGACGAACTGGGCACGGACCTGGGGCTCAAGCCGGTGATGACCTTGAGTTCACGCCTGATCGCGCTCAAGACGCTCGAGCCGGGCGAGCAGGTGGGCTATGGCAGCCAGTGGACCGCGCGCCGCCGCACGCGCCTGGCGATAGCAGCGGTCGGTTATGGCGATGGCTATCCGCGCAACGTGCTCCCCCATACGCAGGTACTGGTCGGCGGCGCAAAGGCGCCGTTGGCCGGACGGGTGTCCATGGACATGATCGGGATCGATGTCACCGACCTGCCGCAGGCGCGGGTGGGGGATGAGGTGACGCTGTGGGGAGAGGGCCTGCCGGTGGAGCGCATTGCGTCCTGTGCCGGCACGATTCCCTATGAGCTCTTGTGCGGGATCAGCCAGCGCGTCGCCGTCACCATCGTCTAGGACATGGCGCGGCGCGCCGGGTGCGCGCCGCGCGTAAGAATCAACTTTCGAAGAATCCCATCTTCACGCCGGCCAGCTGCACGACATCGTTGTCGTTCAGGCGACGAGCCTGCGGGCCGATGGGCACGCCGTTGACCTGCGGATAGTCGCCTTCCTTGCCGCTGTCCACGTGCACGATGAAATAGCCTTCCGAGCGGCGCGTGATGGCCGCGACCTGCACGCCCGGACGGCCCAGGGTGGTGAGCGCCTTGCTCAATTCCAACTCGCGGCCGGCAAAGGCGCCGCTCAACACCTGGAGCTTTGCCTTGGGCAGGGCGGTGGCCGCCTCGGCCATCACCGGCCGCTTGGCAGCCACGGCCTTGGCCGCCTGGTCCACGGCGGCGCCGACGCGCCGGATGCGGTCCTCGCCCTGGGAGCTCGAGGTGATGACCATGGTCTTTTCGAATTCGTCCTGGGAATTGTCGCCATCCTGCTGATCGACGAAACGCAGCTGGTGATGGCCGACGGTGATCACATCGCCATGCTGCATGGCGTGTTTCTTGATCAGCTTGCCGTTGACGTAGGTGCCATTGGTGCTGTTCAAGTCCTCGAGGAAGGAATCGTTGAGGATGTTGATGATCAGGGAGTGGTGGCCGCTGACGGCAGGGTTGTCGATGCGGATATCGTTATCCGGCAGGCGCCCGATCGTATAGCGCTCCTTGTTCATGTTGTATTCGGCGAGGACTTGACCGTCCAAGCTAAGCATCAGGCGTGCCATTGATGTTCCCCTATCCCTTTAACCGAACCATCCCAAGATTTTGTCAAATATACGGCGCTTTGCGGGGAAAGGCTCTTCCACATGCGCCATGATGACCGAGACGTTGTCCCGGCCACCGTTGTCATTCGACAATTGAATCAACTGCTTAGCAACCGTATCAAGATTAGCATTAAAGGTGCTGATAGTTAAGTGAATATCCTCGTCCTCGATCATGTCGGACAGGCCATCCGAACACAGGACGTAATAGTCGCTTTTCTGTACCGGCTCCTCGTGGATCTCCACATCCACATTCTGCTCGACTCCGAGCGCCCGCGTAACATAATTCTTGTTCGTGGCGCGCTGTGCTTCCTCCTGGGAGTAGAAGCCACGGTCCACCAGTTCCTGCAGCAGGGAGTGGTCCATGGTCAATTGCTCGAAGCGGTTGTCGCGCAGCCGGTAGAGGCGGGAATCGCCCACATGGGCGATGGAGATCTTGTTGTCGTGGAACAGGCAGGCCACCACCGTGGTGCCCATGCCCTCGCACTGGGGCTGGGTCTTGGAGGTGTGGTAGATGATCTTGTTGGCCCGGTGAATGGCATCCCGCAGGATGATGCTCGGGCGGGTGAGGCCGGTTTCCGGGTCCGGGAGGTTCATGTCCTCGCGCGCGGCCGCATCCTTGACGAGGCTGATGATGGTCTTGACCGCGATGCCGCTGGCCACTTCCCCCGCGTTGTAGCCGCCCATGCCGTCCGCCAGCACGAACAGGCCGATGTCGGCTTCGGAGCCGATCATGTCCTCATTGTGCTCGCGCACCTTGCCGGTGTCGGTGAGCGCGACGCTCGCGATTTTCCCGCGCAGGCTCATGCTGGAAACTCAACCCTGGACTTGTACGTCGGCATCATCATCACGGCGGCCCGCTCGGAATTCTCGTCCTGCAATCGTCCAGCGCCGCCGCCATTTGTGCGCCGGACTCGAAGCGGTTCTCCGGGGTTTTGGCCAAAGCGCGGTCGATCACTTTCTGCACGCAATCCGGCAGGTCCGGCCGTATGGCCTTGATGGGCGGGTGCGGTGCTTCGGCGATCTGCTGCATCAATCCGGTCATGGTGTCGGCACGGAAGGGCAGCTGACCCGTCAATAGTTGGAATAGCGTAACACCGAGGGAAAACAAGTCCGAGTGGCCAGTCACACTCCGCCCTTCGAGCTGTTCGGGCGACATGAAGGAGGGCGTGCCCAGCACGATGCCGGTGCGCGTGCTGCCCGAATCGGTGAGGCGCGCGATGCCGAAATCCGTGATCTTGAGCGTATCGCCCGCGGCGTCGTACATGAGATTGGCGGGCTTGATGTCCCGGTGCACCACGTTCTGCTTGTGGGCGAATCCCAGCGCATCGGCCGTGCGCGCCACCAGCTCGACCACCTTGCGCGGCTCGAGCAGAGAGTTGGGTCCGGCGAAGTCGCTCAGGTGCTTGCCCTTCAGGTACTCCATGGCGATGTAGGCCAGGCCGTCCTGTTCGCCCACATCGTAGATCGTGACGATGTTGGGGTGATTGAGCCGGCCCGCGGTCTCGGCTTCGCGGAAGAAACGCGCGCGCGCTTCAGCCAGTTCCGAGTCGCTGAATTCGCGCGCCAACGGAATGGCCTTGATGGCGACGAGGCGGTTGATGGCCGAGTCCCGGCCCAGGTACACCGTGCCCATGGCGCCGCGTCCGATCTCGCGCTCGAGCCGATACCGCCCCAGGCTTTGCAGGATGCCGGTGGCCCCTTCCGCCGAGGCCGGCGTTGCGGTGGGCGGGGGAACACCAGCGGGTTTGCGCGGAGCCGGCGCCGGGGCTTTTTGCGCCGGCGCCGCAGCTGCTGGCGGCGGTGCCGCCTGCGCATCCACCAGTTTCTTCAAGCGGGCGGTGACGTCGCGAAATCCACCATCGATGCGGGCCAGGTGGCGGAACACGGCGGTGGCGTGAACCTGCCGGTTACGCTGTTCCAGTTGCGAGCCCAGTTCGTACAGTTCACCCAGGACGGCCGCGTTGGGATTGCGCTTCTTCAGTTCCGCAAACCGCTGCTCGAAGTTATCCAGCAACCGGCTGGTCTCCAGTCCCGGGGGCTTGGGAGCCGGCGGAACGCCCCTGAGCGGCGCAGGCGAGCCCTGGCGGGCACGCAGGAAGGCGGCGGCACCGGCGGTCAGGAATAGCACCCCGACCACCCAGACCCAAGCCAGGGAGGCGGATAGCGCTCGCAGAGCCAGGTCGATGGCGACCAGCACGGCGCCGACCGCCATGGCGATCATCCCAAACGTTCGCATGCAGGGCCGCGGTTGAACATAACGATTGCGAAGTATAGGGGATCGGGGTCAATTTCCTGCAATGCTAAGCTCACGAAATTGACATGCGGAGTGCCGTTGGCCAAGCAAAAAGAGATCTACGTCTGCCAGAGTTGTGGCGCTGCATTCCCCAAATGGCAGGGACAATGCGCCAATTGTGGAGAATGGAACACTCTGGCCGCCGAGGCAGCCCCGCGCGGCGGTGGCTCCAAGGCTGCGCCGGCCCCCAACCGGGTGAAGAGCCTGGCGTCGGAAGCCTCCACGGACCAGGCCCGTTTTGCGACCGGGTCCACGGAATTGGACCGGGTGCTCGGTGGTGGCCTCGTCACAGGGTCGGTCACGCTGGTGGGGGGCGACCCCGGCATCGGCAAGTCCACCCTGATGCTGCAGGCGGCTGCCTCGCTGGCGGCTGCTGGCCCCGTGCTGTACGCCACCGGCGAGGAGTCCTTGAGCCAGGTGGCGCTGCGTGCGCGGCGCCTGGGCCTCACCGAGGCCACCGCCAATTTGCTGGCGGAGACGCATGTCGAATCCGTGCTGGCGCAGGCGGAAAACCTCAAGGCGCGGGTGCTGATCATCGACTCCATCCAGACCATGTACACCGATCGCGTCGAGACCGCCCCGGGCGCCGTGGGACAATTGCGCGAGTGCACGGCCGAGCTGGTGCGCTTTGCCAAGAGCCGCGGCATCGCGGTGTTGCTGGTCGGGCACGTGACCAAGGAAGGCCAGATCGCGGGTCCGAGGGTGCTGGAGCACATGGTCGACACGGTGCTGTATTTCGAGAGTGACACCGGCAGCCGCTTTCGCGTGCTGCGCTCGGTCAAGAATCGCTTCGGCGCCGCCAACGAGATCGGCGTGTTCGCCATGGCCGAGGAAGGACTGCGCGAGGTGAAGAATCCATCCGCCATGTTCCTGTCGCGGCACGACCAACCGGTGTCGGGCAGCGTCATCACCGTCCTGCGCGAAGGCAGCCGCTCGCTATTGATCGAAGTACAACTGCTGGTCGACGAATCGCACGCCGCCAATCCACGGCGCATCGCCGTGGGCATCGAGGGCAATCGCCTGGCGATGCTGCTGGCGGTGGCGCACCGCCACGGCGGGATCGCGCTGCATGGACAGGACGTATTCGCCAACATCGTCGGCGGCGTGCGCTTGTCCGAGACGGCGGCGGACCTCGCCATCGTGCTGGCGGCGCGCTCCAGCCTCATCAACGTGCCCGTGCCCAACGATGTGGTGGCGTTCGGTGAGGTGGGCCTGGCGGGTGAGATACGCCCGGTGCCGTTCGGCGAAGAGCGCGTGCGCGAGGCGGCCAAGCACGGATTCAAGACGGCGTTGGTACCCGCCGCGAATGCGCCGAAGAAGGCCCCCGAGGGCATGCGGGTACACGCCATCACGCGACTGAGCGAGGCGGTGGGAATCTTCTGATGAATCGAGAAGCAGGAGTGGGTCCAGCCGCGGATCAGGTAAACTCGCCGCCGCCCGCCGCACCCGGCAGGGCGGCTGCCCGTTCCTGCAGTCCCGCCGGCGGCCGCACCCGCACCGTCTTTACCGCATTGTCCGCGGTCTGCAGCACTTCCAGCGCGTAGTCGGCGATCTTCAGCGACGTACCCGTCTCCGGGATGGTCTCCAGCACTTCCACCATCAGCCCGCTCAGGGTCTTGGGGCCGTCGGTAGGCAGGTTCCATTGCATGGCGCGATTCAGCGCGCGGATGCTGGCGCTGCCATTGACCACGAAGCTGCCATCACCCTCGGCATGCACGTCGCGATGCATCATGGTGGCGGGGTCGGTGGTGAATTCGCCGACGATTTCCTCGAGGATGTCCTCCAGCGTCACCAGGCCCAGGATGTCGCCATATTCGTCGACCACGAAGGCCATGCGGCGCTTGTCGCGCTGGAAATTCAACAGCTGCGTATTGAGCGTGGTCCCCGCGGGCACGAAGTAGGCATCGCGTGCCACGGCGGTTTCCACCAGGGAATCCAGGGTGAGGCGGCCGCGCGCCATCTCGTGCGCGACGCGCTTCATGTGCGTCACGCCGATGATCTTGTCGATCTCGCCCTCGTACACCGGCATGCGTGTGTGTTGGGACTGGCGCAGCTTGTCGAGGATGGAGTCCCAGTCATCCTCGATGTCGATGCCGACGATTTCATTGCGCGGCACCATGATGTCCTCGACGGTCACCTTTTCGAGGTCGAGGATGCTGACGAGCATCTGCTGGTGGCGCCGCGGGATCATCGCGCCGGCCTCCGCCACCACGGTGCGCAATTCCTCGCTGCTCAGGGCGTGCGATGCCTGGCGTTCGGAAACGCCGAGCAGGCGCAGCACGCCGTTGGCGAGCAGGTTCGTGGCCCAGACCGCCGGCATGAACAGCCAGAGGAGGCCGCGATACACATACGCCGCCGGAATGGCCAGTCGCTCGGGATGCAGTGCGCCGTAGGTCTTGGGCGCCACCTCGCACAGCACCAGCGACACCAGCGTCAGGAGCGCCGCCCCGATGGCCACGCCGATGTCTCCGCCCATGCGAAAGGCGATGAAGCTGGCGAGCATGGGCGCGATCACGTTGACGATGGTGCTCAAGAGCAGGATCAGGCCGATGAGGCGGTCGGGACGTTGCAGCAGGCGGTCGGCGAGCTTGGCGCCGCGCTGGCCCGCCTGCGCCCGGTGGCGCAGCCGGTAGCGGTTCAAGCTCATCAGCGCCGTCTCGCTGCCATTGATGAAGATCGACACCAGCAGCAATATCACCAGTGCGGAGAACAACGCACCTAACGAGACTTCATCCACCGCGCGGGTCCTCTAGCCCCAGTGCCGTCCGAGCACCGACTCGAGCACGAACTTGGACCCGAAGTACGCCAGGGCCAGCAGCACGAAGCCGACCAGCGTCCAGCGCACCGCGGGCCGCCCACGCCAGCCGAAGCGCGCGCGGCCCGCGAGCAGGATGCCGAACAGGATCCACGCGATCACCGACAGCACGGTCTTGTGGATGAGATGCTGCGCGAACAGATCGGTGACGAACACGAAGCCGGTGAACAGCGCCAGCGTCAGCAGCGCAAAGCCCGAGCCGATCAGGCGGAACATGATGCGCTCGAGCTGGTCCACCGGCGGCAGCGTGGATGACAGGTCGCTGATGCGGCGCGCACGCAGGCGGCGATCCAGCACGAACAGGAGGATGGCGGTGACGGCGGCGCCGAACAGCAGCGCCGCCGCACCCATGGACAGCAGCACGTGGGCGGTCAGCTCCCAGCTCGGGGGTTGGCTGGCGATGAAACGCGGCTCGCCGCCGGTGAACAAGGCGCCTGCTCCCGCGCTCAGCAACAGGATGGTGGTGAGCATGCGGTCGCGCCGTTCCACGCCCACCACGCAGGCCAGCATGCCGAGGATCCAGCCGAGGAGCGAGGCGGCCGTGCGCATGTCGATCATCCACGGACCGTAGGTGCGCAAGGAATGCGCGAGCGAGAAGCTGTGGTCCAGCAGCGCAAAGGCGGCGCACACCCAGGCGAGCGCGGACACCCGCGGCCGGTTGACGCTCTTGAGCATCGCCCACGCGGCGAGCGCATAGAGGAGGGCGGAAACGAATACGAAGGGCACGATTGATCATGACATACCGCCGCAACGCGCGCTAACGGCTTATAATCGCGCCATGTTCGACCGTCTCACCGAACGGCTCTCGCAAGCCGTCAATGCCCTGTCCGGCCGTGGCCGGATCACCGAAGACAACGTCGCGGAGACCGTGCGCCAGGTGCGCATGGCGCTGCTCGAAGCGGACGTCGCGCTGCCCGTGGTGAAGGAATTCACCGACGGCGTGCGCGCCCGGGCGCTGGGCGCCGATGTCACCAAGAGCCTCACGCCCGGCCAGGCCTTCATCAAGATCGTGCACGAGGAGCTCACCCGCCTGATGGGCGAGGCCAGCACGGGCTTGAACCTGCGCGCGCAACGGCCCGTGGTGGTGTTGCTGGCCGGCCTGCAGGGCGCCGGCAAGACCACCACGGCGGGCAAGCTGGCGCGCTGGCTGATCGAGAAGCAGGGCAAGAAGGTGTTGATGTGCAGCACCGATGTCTATCGGCCCGCCGCCATCCTGCAATTACAGACGCTGGCGCAGCAGGTGGGGGCGGGTTTCGCCGCCGCCAGCGAATCGGAGAAGCCGCTGGACATCGCCAAGCGCGCGCTCACCGAGGCCACCCTGCAGGCCTACGATGTCATGCTGCTCGACACCGCCGGCCGGCTGCACGTCGACGCGGAAATGATGGCCGAGGTGCGCGAGCTGGAAGCGGGCATTCATCCGCACGAGCGCCTGTTCGTGGTGGACAGCATGGCCGGCCAGGATGCGGTGAATTCCGCCAAGGCGTTCAACGAGGCCCTGAGCCTGACCGGTGTGGTGCTGACCAAGGCCGATGGCGATGCCCGTGGCGGTGCCGCCTTGTCGGTGCGTCAGGTCACCGGCAAGCCCATCCTGTTCATCGGCACGGGCGAAAAATCCGACGCCCTGGAATTGTTCCAACCCGAGCGCATCGCCTCGCGGATCCTGGGGATGGGCGATGTCCTGTCCCTGGTGGAGCAGGTGCAGGAAAAGGCGGACCTGGAAAAGGCGGATAAACTTGCCCAGAAGCTGCAGAAGGGCAAGAACTTCGACCTCTCCGACCTGCGCGATCAACTCGCCCAAATAGGTCAAATGGGGGGCATGGCCTCGCTCCTGGACAAGCTGCCGGCCCACCTGCAGGCCAACGCGGCCGCGGCAGCCTCCCAGGTCAACGAAAAGACCATGCGCCGCCAGATGGGCATCATCGATTCCATGACCCCGCGGGAACGCCGCCGCCCCGACATCATCGACAATTCCCGCAAGCGGCGTATCGCCAATGGTGCCGGCGTGCAGATCGCCGACGTCAACCGCCTGTTGAAGCAATTCGACCAGATGCAGAAAACCATGAAGAAATTCATGAAGGGCGGGATGATGAAGAACATGATGCGGGGCATGGCCGGGCGCCTCCCGCCAGGGTTTCGCGGCTAAAACCACCTCCCCGGGTGGGCTCCCGCGCCGGCTTTGGAACCTTTCGGGGTCCCCTTGGGCCCTGCAATCCGGCCCCGCGCCGGGCCGGTCCCCGCAAGGCCTCTTTGCATTTGCGTAAGTGCATTGTTTTCAAATAGAATTCGCGGCTCAGTTTTGCAAGGTGCGCACAGATGGTGACGATTCGTTTGACCCGCCGCGGCGGCAAGAAGACCCCCTTCTATCACGTCGTGGTGACGGACAGCCGCAAGCGGCAGGGCGGCACGAGCCTCGAGAGCGTCGGGATCTTCAATCCCGTAGCGCGGGGTGCGGAAGTCAAGCTGCGGCTGGAATTGGCGCGCATCGACCATTGGGTCAAGCAGGGCGCGCACATGTCCGATCGCGTCAAGCAACTCGTGACCACGTATCGCAAGCAGGCGGCCTGACGGCGAGGTAGAGACAGGCCGGCGCCATGAGCCGCCCGTGAGCGACGCAAAACCGGCGCTCATCGCTCTGGCCACCATCGGCGCTCCCTTCGGCGTGCGCGGTTGGGTGAAGATCCAGTCTCACATCGAACCGCCCGAACGCATTTTTGATTATCCCGTGTGGAGCGTCGCGCGCAACGAGCGCAGCGATATCCACAAGGTCGAAAGCAGCGGGCGATCCGCTGGCATGTTGACGGCGAAGTTGGCCGGCGTGAACGACCGCGATGCGGCCGCCGCCCTGACCGGCGCCACGGTGATGGTGCCGCGGAGCGAATTGCCGGCGCCGGCCGCAAGGGAGTTTTATCGGGCCGATCTGATCGGCTTCGAGGTGAAGACGGTGGACGGTCGCGTGCTGGGCACGCTGCAGTATTTCGTCGAGACCCCGGCGCATGCGCTGATGATGGTCGGCGAGGGCAGGCAGGCGCAGTTGGTGCCGGCGGTTCCGGCGCACATCCGGCGCGTGGACCTGGCGGCGCGCACCGTGGTGGTGGATTGGGACGAAGGCGCCGGGGCCTGACGGCATGCGCATCACGGTGGTGACGCTGTTTCCTGCCATGATCCGTGAGGCGCTCGCGCATGGCGTGGTGGGGCGGGCGGTAACGCAAGGGTTGCTGCAGGTGGATTGCGTGGACCCACGCGAATTCACCCAGGACGTGCATCGCACCGTGGACGACCGCCCGTATGGCGGTGGACCCGGGATGGTGCTGAAGGTGGAGCCGATGCGGGCGGCGCTGCAGAGCGCGCAGGCGCGGATGCCGGCGGCCAGCCGGCGCATCTACCTCGGTGCGGAGGGGCAACGGTTCGACCAGGCCAAGGCGCGCGAGGCGCTGCAGTGGCCGGGCCTGATCCTGGTGGCGGGGCGCTACGAGGGCGTGGACCAGCGGTTGCTGGATACGCATATCGATGCGACCTGGTCGATAGGCGATTACGTGCTGTCGGGCGGTGAGTTGCCGGCGCTGGTGGTGATCGACGCCATCGCCCGGTTGCTGCCGGGCACGCTGGGCTCGGCGCAGTCGGCGGTGGAGGAATCGCACAGCGATGGCCTCCTGGATTGGCCGCATTACACGCGGCCCGAGCAGATCGAAGGCCAGCGGGTGCCGCAGGTGCTGCTGTCGGGCGATCATGCCGCGATCCGCCGCTGGCGGTTGCGGGAAGCGCTGGGCCGGACCTGGCAGCGGCGGCCGGATCTGCTGGAGCAGCGCCGGTTGAGCGATGAAGAAAGGGTTTTGCTGGAAGAATTCAAGGCGCGCCGCAATTGACGGTGCGCTGGTAGAGATCGGGACCATCGAGGACGGAAAGACAGTGAACAAGATCATCCAAGAACTCAACGCCGAGCGTGCCAATGCCAAGTTTCCGGAGTTCGCGCCCGGCGACACGGTGGTGGTGCAGGTGAAGGTGGTCGAAGGCGACCGCGAGCGCGTGCAGGCCTACGAAGGCGTGGTCATCGCCATCAAGAACCGCGGCCTGAACTCCTCGTTCACGGTGCGCAAGATCTCGCACGGCGAGGGCGTGGAGCGCGTGTTCCAGACGCATAGCCCGGCCATCACGGAAGTCAGCGTCAAGCGCCGCGGCAACGTGCGCCGCGCCAAGCTGTACTACCTGCGCGACCTGTCCGGCAAGGCCGCCCGCATCGAAGAAAAGGTCTGACCTGATTGGGCATCGGCGCGACGCTGTCGAGCCTTGCGCACCTCGTCTGGAAGATTCTCGACGGGATCCGCAAGGTTCTGCATCTCGCGCTGCTGCTGATCATCTTCGGCTTCCTGCTGGCGCTGCTGCATAACGCGGTGCCGGTGCTGCCGTCCACGGCAGCGCTGATCATCGCGCCGGAGGGCGCGCTGGTCGAACAACTCTCCACCGACGCGGTGCGCCGCGCCATCGGCCAGGCCTCCGGAGGCCCCGCGCCGGAAACCCTGCTTCCCGACGTGCTCGATGCCATCGCCGCCGCCAAGGACGATCCGCGCATCAAGGTCATCCTGCTCGACACCGGTTCGCTCGATGCCAGCGGGTTGTCCAAGCTGCAGGAAGTGGGCGCGGCTTTGCGCGATTTCCGCTCCTCGGGCAAGCGTGTGATATCGGTGGGAGATTCCTTCGACCAGGGCCAGTACTACCTGGCCGCGCAGGCGAGCGAGGTCTACCTCGATCCCCTCGGCCTGATCTACATCGATGGTTACAGCTACTACCGCATGTTCCTGAAAGGCGCGGTGGACAAGCTCGGCGTCGACATCAATGTGTTCAAGGTCGGCACCTACAAGAGCTTCACCGACCAGTTCTCGCGCACGGACATGGCGCCCACGGAGCGCGAGGAGACTTCCATCTGGCTGGCGGCGCTGTGGAATGCCTACCAGCAGGATGTCACGCGCGCCCGCTCGCTGCAGCCTGGCGCCGTGATGGACTACGTCACGCAGGCGCCGGCGGCGCTGGCGGTGGTGCAGGGGGATGCCGCCAAGCTCGCCCTGCAACGAGGGCTGGTGACGGCGTTGAAGAGCCGGCGCCAGGTCTCGGATGATCTCAAGACGCTGGTGGGCGAGGATTCCAGCACGCACTCGTTCAACCAGGTGCCGATGAACGAGTACCTGCAGGTGGTGCGCGGCAAGAAAAAATTCAAGCCGGGTGCGGATGCGCGCGTGGGCATCGTGGTGGCCTCGGGCGACATCCTCGATGGCCACCAGGCACCAGGCAAGATCGGCGGGGATTCCACTTCCGACCTGCTGCGCGAGGCGCGCTTCAACAAGGCCATCAAGGCGGTGGTGCTGCGCGTGGACAGCCCCGGAGGCAGCATGTTCGCCTCCGAGCAGATCCTGCGCGAGGTGCAGGCGCTGCGCAAGGCGGGCAAGCCCGTGGTCGTGTCCATGAGCACCTACGCGGCGTCCGGCGGTTACTACATCGCGGCGGCGGCCAATCAGATCTTCGCCAGTCCCACCACCATCACGGGTTCCATCGGCGTGTTTGCGGTGATACCCACTTTCCAGCGCACCCTGGAGAAGCTCGGCGTCACCATCGATGGGGTGGGCACGACGCCCATGGCCGGCGATCTGCGCCTGGACCGTCCCATCGGTCCCGCCAGCCGCCAGCTGCTGCAATCGGGCGTGGAGCACGCCTACGCGCAATTCCTGCAGCGCGTGGCGGAGGGTCGCAAGAAGAGCGTCGATGATGTGGACAGGATCGCGCAGGGCCGCGTGTGGGCGGGCGTGGACGCCCAGCGACTCGGCCTCGTGGATCACCTGGGCGGTTTGAAGGACGCCACCGACGCGGCCGCGAAACTCGCCGACCTCGGCACCGATTACGACACGGAATATCTCCAGCAGGACCTGAGCCTGCGGGAAGAGCTGCTGACGCAGCTGCGCACCCAGGGCGTGCAGCTGGCGGTGCGCGCGGGATTGGTGAGCCAGACGCCGCTGCAGGCCGCCATCGACCCGCTGCTCGAGCAGGCGCGCACCATCGCGGCGCTCAAGGATCCGCGCGGGCTCTACAGCTATTGCTGGTGCCGCGAACCGGCGAGTGCCCTCAAAGCGCTGACCAGTCCAAGATGACCTTGCCGGATTTTCCGGAAGCCATCACCTCGAACCCTTCCTGGAAATCGCGGATGCCGAAGCGGTGGGTGATCACCGGCCGCACGTCCAGTCCGCTCTGCAGCATGCTCGACATCTTGTACCAGGTCTCGAACATCTCGCGGCCGTAGATGCCCTTGATGACCAGACCCTTGAAGATCACCTGATTCCAGTCGATGGCCGTATCGCCGGGCGGAATCCCCAGGAGGGAGATGCTGCCGCCGTGATTCATGGTGCGCAGCATCTCGCGCAGCGCGGTGGCATTTCCCGACATCTCGAAACCCACATCGAAGCCTTCCTCCATCCCCAGGTCCTTCATGGCCGAATCCAGCGATTCGCGCGTCACGTTGAGGGCGCGCGAGGCGCCCATGCGCCGCGCCAGGTCGAGGCGGAAATCGTTGATGTCCGTGATCACGACGTGGCGCGCGCCGCAATGCCGCGCGATGGCCACCGCCATGATGCCGATTGGACCGGCGCCGGTGATCAACACGTCCTCGCCGACCACGTTGAAAGCCAGCGCCGTGTGCGTCGCATTGCCGAAGGGATCGAGGATGGAGGCAACCTCGTCGTCGATGGCCGCGGGCAGCTTGAATACGTTGGAGGCGGGCAGCGCCAGGTATTCGGCGAAGGAGCCCGGCCGGTTGACGCCCACGCCCTGCGTGTTGCGGCACAGGTGGCGCCGGCCGGCGCGGCAATTGCGGCAATGGCCGCAGGTGATGTGGCCTTCGCCGGAGACGCGGTCGCCGATCGCAAGCCCGCGCACCTCCACGCCCATGTCGACGATCTCACCCGAATACTCGTGGCCCACCGCCATGGGCACCGGCACCGTCTTCTGCGCCCAGGCGTCCCAGTTGTAGATGTGCATGTCGGTGCCGCAGATGGCCGAGCGATGCGTCTTGATCAGCACGTCGTTGTGCCCGACCGCCGGCTCGGCCACGTCCTGCAACCAGATGCCGGGTTCCGCCCTTGCCTTGACCAGTGCTTTCATCGTGATTCCCGTGTGGACAAGCCGATGTCGCGCGCCGCCTGCCCGAAGGCGGCGATCACGCGGTCCAGTTGTTCGAGGCTGTGCGCGGCATTCATCTGCGTGCGGATGCGTGCCTTGCCCCGCGGCACCACGGGGAAGGAGAAGGCGATGACGTACACGCCCAGCGCCTGCAACCGGTCGGCAAGGGCGACGGCCACGCGCGCATCGCCCAGCATGATGGGAATGATGGGGTGCTCGCCCGGAAGCAGCGTGAACCCCTGCGCCTGCATGCCGGCACGGAAATGCGCCGCGTTGGCGTGGAGCCGTTGGCGCAGGTCGCCGGAAGTGTCCAGCAGGTCGAGCACGCGCAGCGTGGTGGCGGCCACCACCGGCGCCACCGTGTTGGAAAACAGGTAGGGCCGGGAGCGTTGCCGCAGCCAGGCCACGATTTCCTTGCGCGCCGCCACGTAGCCGCCGCTCGCGCCGCCCAGGGCCTTGCCCAGCGTGCCGGTGAGGATGTCCACGCGATCGATCACGCCGCGGTGCTCATGGGTGCCACGGCCGCGGGCGCCCATGAAACCGGTGGCGTGTGAATCGTCCACCATCACCAGCGCCGCATACTTCTGCGCCAGGTCGCAGATGTCCTTCAGCCTGGCGATGGAACCGTCCATGGAGAACACGCCGTCGGTGGCGATCAGCCGCACGCGCGCATCCTGCGAGTCCTTCAAGGCTTGCTCCAGTTCGTTCAGGTCGTCGTTGGCGTATCGCAGCCGGCGCGCCTTGCACAGGCGGATGCCGTCGATGATGCTGGCATGATTCAGCGCATCGCTGATCACCGCGTCCTGCTCGTCCAGCAGCGTTTCGAACAGGCCGCCGTTGGCATCGAAGCACGAGGAGTACAGGATGGTGTCATCCGTGCCCAGGAACGCGCTCAGGCGCTCCTCCAGTTCGCGGTGCACGGTCTGCGTGCCGCAGATGAAGCGCACCGAGGCCATGCCATAGCCGTAGCGGTCGATGGCGCGATGTGCGGCTTCCCGCAGGGCGGGGTGGTTGGCAAGCCCCAGGTAGTTGTTGGCGCACAGGTTGATCATTTCCCGGCCATCCGCCAGGCGCACGGTGGCGCCCTGTGGGGAGGCGATCAGGCGTTCGCGCTTCAACAGCCCTTCGGCCTCCAGGGCCTGTTCGTCGTGTCGAAGACGGTCACGAAAGCTGTCGAGCACGCTCAAGATTCCCGGGGGTTCGAAGTTGGCTGGGGCGCGCCTTTGCGGCGCGGATGTCGGGGTCGATTGTAGCGATTATACTGGCGCATGGGCGCTGCAGGCGATGATGACGAGGACGAGCAGGACACCGGCAATCCGGCGCGCTTGCGCCTCGACAAGTGGTTGTGGTGTGCGCGATTTTACAAGACACGCTCGCTGGCGGCGCAGGCTCTGGGCGGCGGCAAGGCCCATTTGAACGGCGAGCGCGTCAAGCCGGCGCACGTGGTGCGCGTGGGCGATGTGGTCAGCGTGGTCCACAATGGCGTGGTGGCCGAGTACCGGGTGCTGGCGCTTCCCGCACGGCGTGGCCCCGCCGCCGAAGCGGCCGCTGCCTATGCGGAGACGGATGCCAGCCGCGAGCGCCGCGAGCGCTTTCGCGAGCAGCATCGCCTCGCTTCCCTGAGCCGGCCACGCTCGGAGGAAAGGCCCGACAAGCGTGAACGGCGCATCCTGTTGAAGCTCCAGCGCGGACAACAATGACGAACCAAGGCGCCAGCGCGCCGTGAATAAGACAACTCCAAGGATCCTCACATGAGCGTGCCCAACTTCCTGATTCTCGAGGGCGATGCCCTGCAGACCCCGGTGTCGCAGGCGATCAATGCCGGCTACCTCGCCGATGAGACGCAGATCGTGCGGCGCTGTGCCGACCTCGCGCGGCTCTCACCGCAACAGACGCAGCAGGTGGGGGATACCGCGCGTGGCCTGGTGACGCAGGTGCGCAGTGCGCGCACCGCGCAATCGGGCCTGGACGCCTTCCTGCGCGAATACGACCTGGGCTCCCGGGAAGGCGTCATCCTCATGTGCCTGGCCGAGGCGCTGCTGCGCATCCCGGATGCCTCGACGGCGGACAAGCTCATCGCGGAGAAGATCAGCGAGGGCGACTGGGCGGGCCGCGTGGGCGACAGCGATTCGCTGTTCGTGAACGCCTCCACCTGGGGATTGATGCTCACCGGGCGCATCGTGCTCCCCGATGAGGAGACCACGCGCGATCCGGCCTCGTTCCTGTCGCGCCTGGTGGCGCGCATCGGCGAACCGGTGGTGCGCACCGCGCTGCGCCAGGCCATGCGCATCCTGGGCGCGCAGTTCGTCATGGGCCGCAGCATCGACGAGGCGATCCGTCGCGCGCGCGATGCGGAGAACCGTGCCTATCGCCATTCCTTCGACATGCTGGGCGAGGGCGCGCTCACCCAGGCCGGCGCGGAAAGGTATTTCACGGCCTATTGCAATGCCATCGATGCGGTGGCCGCCGGTTATCCGGACTCGGCCGGGGCGGACCGCGCCAGTATTTCGGTGAAGCTCTCGGCGCTGCACCCGCGCTACGAGCGCACCCAGCGCGAGCGGGTGCACCGCGAGCTCACCCCGCGCATCATCGAGCTGGCGGAGCGGGCCGCGCAGCGCGGCGTGGCGCTGACCATCGATGCGGAGGAGAGCGAGCGGCTGGAGATCTCGCTGGAGATCATCGAGGCCGTGATGCAGGCCCGGCAGCTGCACGGCTGGGAGGGCTTCGGCCTTGCACTGCAGGCCTACCAGCGGCGCGCGCTGGCGGCGGTGGACTGGCTCGAGGCCCTCACCCGGCAGACGCGCCGGCGCTTGAACATCCGCCTGGTCAAGGGTGCGTATTGGGACAGCGAGATCAAGCGTGGGCAGGAGCGGGGCCTGCCGTCCTATCCGGTGTTCACGCGCAAGGTGAACACCGACGTGTCCTACCTCGCCTGCGCGCGGCGGCTGTTCGGCAGCGATCCCAGCCTGATCTATCCGCAGTTCGCCACCCACAACGCGCACACCGTCGCCTACCTGCTGACGCTCGCGCGCGAGGCGCCGGCGCGGGCCTTCGAGTTCCAGCGCCTGCACGGCATGGGCGAGGAGTTGTACGAGCACATCGTCGGCGGCGAATCGCGCCTGGCGCCCTGCCGCGTGTACGCGCCGGTGGGCTCGCACGAGGAATTGCTGCCCTATCTCGTGCGCCGCCTGCTCGAGAACGGCGCCAACACCTCGTTCGTCAATCGCATCGTCGATGAGCGCCTGCCGGCCGAGGAGGTGGCGAAGGACCCGATCGGGGAAGTCGACCGCCTGCGCGAGGTGCCCCATCCGCGCATCACCGTGCCGCGCGAGCTGTACGGCGCGGAGCGCCCGAACTCCGCGGGCATGAACCTGGCCGATCCGCAGGTGCTGGAGGCGTTCAAGGAGGCGGCAGGGACGGCGATCGAGCGCCGTTTCAGCGCAGGTCCCCTGGTTGCCCAGCGCCGCGCGGCGGGGCGCGGGCGCGCGCAGGCCAATCCCGCAAACCTCACCGACATCGTCGGCGAGGTGAGTGATGCGGAAGATGCCGATGTGGCGGCGGCGTTGAAGCAGGCGGTGGCAGCGCAGCCGGATTGGGATGCCACCAGCGCGGGTACGCGCGCCGACGCCCTGCGCAAGGCCGCCGACCTGTTCGAAGCGCGCCAACCCGAGCTCATGGCCGTGTGCATGCGCGAGGCCGGCAAGACCGTGGTGGATGCGTTGGCCGAGGTGCGCGAGGCGGTGGATTTCCTGCGCTATTACGCGGCCCAGGCGCAGCAGCACTTCGGTGCGCCGCTGGTGCTGCCGGGTCCCACCGGCGAGAGCAATGAACTGGCGCTGCATGGCCGCGGCGTGTTCGCCTGCATCAGCCCGTGGAATTTCCCGCTGGCGATCTTCACGGGACAGGTGTCGGCGGCGCTGGCCGCCGGCAACGCGGTGCTCGCCAAACCTGCGGAGCAGACACCGCTGGTGGCGAGCCTCGCGGTGAAGATCCTGCACGAGGCGGGCATTCCGCCGCAGTGCCTGGCGTTGTTGCCGGGCGATGGCGCCACCATCGGCAAACGCATGCTGGCGGATCCCGCCATTGCCGGTGTCGCCTTCACCGGTTCGAACGAGACTGCGCAGATCATCAACCGCCAACTCGCCGCGCGCCCGGGCGCCATCGCGGCGCTCATCGCCGAGACCGGCGGCCAGAACGCGATGCTGGTGGACAGCTCCGCGCTGCCCGAGCAGGTGGTGCTGGACGCGGTGGGCTCGGCCTTCAACAGCGCCGGCCAGCGCTGCTCGGCATTGCGCATCCTGCTGGTGCAGGAGGACATCGCCGAACGCGTCATCGAGCTGCTGCGCGGCTACATGGACGAACTCAAGGTGGGCGACCCGGCGCTGCTCGCCACCGATGTCGGGCCGGTGATCGACGCCGGCGCGCGTTCCATGCTCGAGGCGCACCTGGCGCGCATGCAGCCGCTGGCGCGCTGGGTGCACCGCGCACCGCTGCAGAAGTCGGTGGCGGAGGCCGGATATTACTTCGCGCCGGCCGCCATCGAGATCGGTTCGCTGGATGTACTGGAGCGCGAGATCTTCGGCCCGGTGATGCATGTGATGCGTTACCGCGCGCGCGACCTGGACGCCATCATCGATGCGGTGAATGCGCTGGGTTTCGGGCTGACGCTGGGCGTGCACTCACGCATCGAGTCCACGGCGCGGCGCATTGCCGAGCGTGCGCGCGTCGGCAACGTGTACGTCAACCGCAACATGGTGGGCGCGGTGGTGGGCGTGCAGCCCTTCGGCGGCTGCGGCCTGTCGGGCACTGGCCCGAAGGCCGGCGGCCCGCATTACCTGTCGCGCTTCGCAACCGAACGCACGGTGACCATCAACACCGCCGCCGTGGGCGGCAACACCAGCCTGCTCGCGATGGAAGCGGACTGAAAAGCTGGGCGGCGCCCGTCGCGCGGCACACGCGCTGGGAATATCCGGCGGACTAGGGCGTGAAGGGAATCTCGGGTTCGTCGAAGTCGCACGCCAGCGCGGAACGCGGGCTCAAGGATTCCCAGGCGGTTTCCGGCCACTGCGCCATGGCGAGGCCGGCCGTGGGCAGGTCGTGACGCCGGGGCTTGCGGCCGAAGCGGCTCGCCAGGGCGGACAGGCCCGGGTTGTGCGCGCAGATGAGCAGGTGCTGCGCACCGCCCGGCTGGCGCGCGATCAATTGCCAGATGGTTTCGGGTGTGGCCAGGTACAGCTCGCGCTCGGCGCGCACCTGTTTTTCCTCCAGTCCCAGCGTGTGCATCAGGATCTGCGCCGTGGACCAGGTGCGTTCCGCCGGGCTGACCAGCACCAGCGTGGGAATCCAATCGCGCGCCTGCAGGCGCCGCGCCATTTCCGCGGCTTCCGCCCGTCCTTGCTTGGTGAGTGGGCGATCGATGTCCTCGGCCCACAGGTCGGGCGATTCGGCGGCGCCATGGCGCAGCAGGGTCAGCCGGCGCGCACCCATACCCGTCCAGCCTCCACCTTGACATCGAAGGTCTTCACCGGTTCGTAGGCCGGTGGCGAGAGCGCCTCGCCCGTGCGCAGGCAGAACCGCGCGCCATGCCGCGGGCAGATGATCTCGCCGTCATCGATGGGCCCGCCGGTGAGCGCTTCGCCATCATGCGTGCAGACATCCTCGATGGCATACAGCCGGCCACCGCTGCGCACCAGCGCGATGATCACGGCCCCGGCGGGGACGCACAGCGACTTGCCTTCGCCGATATCGGAGTCCGCGGCCGCGTCGATCCACTCCATGTGTGCGCTCACATCATCCCGGTCTGCAGGCGCGCCGCCTCGGACATCATGGACTGGCTCCACGGCGGGTCGAACACCAATTCCACATCGGCCTTGGCGACCGTGGGCACGATCTCCACCTTTTCCTTCACGTCCTGCACGAGGATCTCCCCCATGCCGCAGCCGGGCGCGGTGAGCGTCATCTTGATGGCGACGTCGCGGGTGTTGTCGGCATTGGTGGAGATCTGGCAGTCATAGATGAGCCCGAGGTCCACGATGTTGATGGGAATCTCGGGATCGAAGCAGGTCTTGAGCTGGTTCCATACCACGCTCTTGAGTTCTTCCTCCGAGGCATCCGGCAGCACCTCGGGAGGCTTGGCCATTTCCTTGCCGATGGCATCGGCGTCGCGGCCGGCGATGCGAAACAGGTTGCCGTCGATATAGACCGTGAAGCTTCCGCCCAGCGCCTGGGTGATGTAGCCCACCGATCCGACCTTGAGGTTCACCTCGACGCCGGCAGGGATGGCGACGGCCTTGACCGCGCGCTGCACGACGATGGGTTCGTTTTCGTGTGACATGAATCTATTCCGTTGAGACCGTTGCCGGCGCGCCATCGGCCGGATTCAGTGCTTTCACCAGCGTGTGCCAGCAGAGGCTGGCGCATTTGACGCGCGCGGGAAATTCGCGCACGCCGGACAGGGCAGCCAGCTTGCCCAGGTCGTCGGCGGGCGGGGCGGCATCGTTGGTGAGCAATTGATGCACGCGCTCGAACAACGTGCCGATCTCGGCGCGGGTGCGGCCCTTGATCGCCTCGGTCATCAGCGAGGCGGACGCCGTCGAGATGGCGCAGCCCTTGCCTTCGAAGCGCACATCGCTCACGCGGTCGCCCTCGAAGCGCAGGCGCAGCGTCAGGCGGTCGCCGCACAGCGGGTTGAATCCCTCCACGGTGGCATCCGCGGGCTCGAGCGGACCGAAATTGCGGGGCTTGCGGTTGTGATCGAGGATCACGTCGCGATAAAGATCGGCAAGTTCCATGGGTGACCTGCGGCGGGCCTCAGGCGAACAGCTTGCGCGCGCCGTCCACGGCGGCGGCGAGGCGGTCCGCTTCGGCAAAGGTGTTGTAGAAGGCGAACGAGGCACGTGCCGTGGCGGGCACATCGAAGAATTCCATCACCGGCATGGCGCAATGATGCCCGGTGCGGATGGCGATGCCCTGTTCGTCGAGGATGGTTCCCAGGTCGTGCGGGTGCACGCCGTCGACCACGAAGGAGACGAGGCTGAGCTTGTTGCGCGCCGTGCCGATGATGCGCACGCCGGGCACCGCCGTCAGCGCGCGGGTGGCGTAGTCGAGCAACGCCGCCTCGTGGGCGTGAGCGCCCGCCGCATCCATGCGCTCCAGGTAATCCACCGCCGCACCCAGTCCCACCGCGCCTTCAATGTTGGGCGTGCCGGCTTCGAACTTGTAGGGCAGGGCGTTGTAGGTGGTCTTCTCGAAGCTGACGGTGAGGATCATGTCCCCGCCGCCCTGCCAGGGAGGCATCTTCTCGAGCATGGCCTCGCGTCCGTACAGCACCCCGATGCCGCTGGGTCCGAACATCTTGTGCCCGGAAAACGCGTAGAAGTCGCAGCCCAGCGCGCGCACGTCGACGCGCAGGTGCGGCACGGCCTGTGCGCCATCCACCACGGTGACGATGCCGCGTGCCTTCGCGGCGGCGATCAGTTGCGCGGCCGGCAGCACCGTGCCCAACGCGTTGGAGGCGTGCGCGAAGGCGAGGATCCGGGTGCGCGCCGTCATCCGTGACTCCACGGCAGCCAGGTGCACCTCGCCGTCCTGGTCGATGGGCGCCACCACGAGCTTGGCCCCGGTCTGCCCGCACAGCAGCTGCCAGGGAACGATGTTGGCGTGGTGTTCCAGGCCGGTGATCAGGATTTCATCGCCCTCGCGCAAGCTGGCGCGTCCGTGGCTCTGCGCCACCAGGTTGATGGCCTCGGTGGTGCCGCGCACGAAGATGAGTTCGCGCGTGGACGCGGCATTGACGAACCGCACCAGGCGCTCGCGCGCTCCCTCGAACAGGGTGGTGGCTTCCTGGCTCAGCGTGTGCACGCCGCGGTGCACGTTGGCATGGTGGCGGCGCTGGTAGTCCTCGAGCGTCTCGATGACGCTGGCGGGACGTTGCGCGGAGGCGCCGTTGTCCAGGTAGGCGAGCGGATGACCGTTGACGATGCGCGCCAGCACGGGAAAGTCGCGGCGCACGCCCTCGACGTCGAAGGGAATGGTAAGCGGTTTGGGCACGGAGTTCATCGGAATTGCTGCAAGGTGTGTGAATCGGGTAACAGGTTGATGAGCTGCGATTCGATCACGGCACGCACCGCCGGACGCGACATCGGCGTGAGCACGTCGGCGAGGAAGGCGAATACCAACAGGCTCTGCGCCGCGCGCCGGTCCAGGCCGCGGGACAGCAGGTAGAACAGCATGTCGGGGTCGAGGCGCCCGGTGGTGGCCCCGTGCGCGCACTTCACGTCGTCGGCGTGGATCTCGAGCTGCGGACGGGTGTCGATCTCGGCTCCGGCCGACAACAACAGGCCGCGGCAGGATTGCAGCGAATCGGCCTTCTGCGCGCCCTTGGCCACCGTGACCTTGCTGTTGAAGATCGCGCGGCTCTTGTCGGCGGCGATCAGGCGCGCCATCTGCCGGCTTTGCGTATGCGGTGCCGCGTGCGTCACCAGGTTCACGCAGTCGGTATGGCGCGATTCATGGCCGGTGAGCAGCGTGTGGCTGTCGAGCGAGGCGCCCGGCGCTTCCAGCGCCGCCTCCAGCGTGGCGCGCACGAACCCTCCGCCCAGCACGGCGGTGTGCTGCAGCAGGTGCGCATCGGCGGCCAGGCGCACCTGCAGGTGATCGATCTGTGTGGCGTGGCCGGCTTGCGAGAAGAGGCGGTAATGCTCGAGCTTGGCACCGGCCTGCAGGCGGATATGCGCGGCGGAGTTGCACAGCAATGCGGCACCGGCGCCCGCGCCGAGGTGGTGTTCGAGGATCACCCCCGAACCCTGGGCCTGCACCTCGATGATGACCCGCGGCGAGAGCAATGCCGACGGCTCCGCCGGCACCGCATGGTGCACCAGCAGGAGCGGGCGCTGACAGGCGCCGCCGATGCGCACGAGCAGGCCATCCTCGCCAACCGCGGTGTTCAGCAGCAGCCAGCGCTGCGTTTCCGCATCGGACGGCGCGGGCGACAGGGCGGCGAGCCCGGCCGGATCGCTGTGCTCCAGCGCGCGCAGCGACTGCAGCTGCAGCGGCCCGTGTGCGATCAGCCCCGCCGCCAACGGCACGCCGTTGACGAGGTGCACCACCTGGAAATCGCCGGCATCCTCCAGCCAGGAACGAGCGGGAGCGGCGGCGGGCGCCGCCGCGGGAACGTGGAAGCTGCGCAGGCCCAGCGCCCGCAGGTTGCTGTAATGCCAACTTTCATCGCGCGGCGTGGGCAACCCAAGGTGCGTGAAGCGCGCCATCGCCGCGGCGCGCAGCGCCTGCATGGGCGAGTCCGCGCCCGCGCCACCCGTGGACGTTGCGCGAGCCGCCCAGGCGCGCTCGAAGGATTGCATGGCGGGGCTTGCGCTCATGCGACCGCGGCCTCCTGCTTGACCCAGTCGTAGCCGCGCTTTTCCAACTCCAGCGCCAGGCTCTTATCGCCGCTCTTCAATATCCGTCCCCCCGACAGCACGTGCACGTGATCGGGCACGATGTAGTCGAGCAGGCGCTGGTAATGCGTGACCAGCACGATGGCACGGCCCGCGCCGCGCATGCTGTTGACGCCGGCGGCGACGATCTTCAGCGCGTCGATGTCGAGGCCGGAATCGGTTTCATCGAGGATGGCGAGCTTGGGCTCGAGCACCAGCATCTGCAGGATCTCATTGCGCTTCTTCTCGCCGCCGGAGAAGCCCTGGTTGACCCCGCGCGACAGGAAGCTCTCGTTCATCTGCATGAGCTTCATTTTGTCCTTGACCAGGGTCAGGAATTCGTAGGCGTCCACTTCCGGCTGCCCCGCTGCCTTGCGCTTGGCGTTGAGCGCGGCCTTGAGCAGGTAGACGTTGTTGACGCCGGGGATTTCCACCGGGTATTGGAAGCCCAGGAACACCCCGGCGCGGGCGCGCTCCTCGATGGGCATGGCGAGCAGGTCACGGCCCTCGAAGCTGACGCTGCCGCCGGTGACGGTGTAGTCCTCGCGGCCGGCCAGCACCTGGGCCAGCGTGCTCTTGCCCGAGCCGTTCGGGCCCATGATGGCATGGACCTCACCTGCGCCGACGCCCAGCGTCAGCCCGTTGAGAATGGGCTTCTCGCCGATGCGCGCGCTCAAATTCTCGATCTTCAGCAACACATTCACCTCTTGATGTGGCGGCGGGCGATCAGCCCACCGCGCCTTCCAGACTGACCGCGAGGAGGTTCTGGGCCTCGACGGCGAACTCCATGGGCAGTTCCTTGAACACCACCTTGCAGAAGCCGCTCACGATCATGTTGACGGCGTCTTCCTCGGAAATTCCCCGCTGCAGGCAGTAGAACAGCTGATCCTCGCCGATCTTCGAGGTGCTAGCCTCGTGCTCGATGGTGGCGCTGTCGTTCTTCACCTCCACGTACGGGAAGGTGTGCGCGCCGCATTGATCGCCCATCAGCAGCGAATCGCATTGCGTGAAATTGCGTGCGCCGCGCGCGCTCGGCAGGATCTTGACGAGGCCGCGGTAGGAATTCTGCGCCTTGCCGGCGGAGATGCCCTTGGAGACGATGGTGCTCTTCGTATTGGCGCCGATGTGGATCATCTTGGTGCCGGTATCGGCCTGCTGGTAATGATTGGCAAGCGCCACGGAGTAGAACTCGCCGGTGGAATCATCGCCCTTGAGCACGCAGCTCGGGTACTTCCAGGTGATGGCCGAGCCGGTCTCGACTTGAGTCCAGGAGATCTTGGAGCGCGCGCCGCGGCATTCGCCGCGCTTGGTGACGAAGTTGTAGATGCCACCGACGCCGTTCTCATCGCCGGGGTACCAGTTCTGCACGGTCGAGTACTTGATCTGCGCATCATCGAGCGCGATCAGCTCCACCACCGCGGCGTGCAGCTGGTTCTCATCGCGCATGGGCGCGGTGCAGCCTTCCAGGTAGCTCACCGAGGCGCCCTCGGCGGCAACGATCAGCGTGCGCTCGAACTGACCGGTCTTGGCCGCGTTGATGCGGAAGTAGGTGGACAATTCCATCGGGCAGCGCACGCCCTTGGGCACGTAGACGAAGGAGCCATCCGAGAACACCGCCGAATTCAAGGCGGCGAAGAAGTTGTCTGCCGGCGGCACCACGCTTCCCAGGTACTGTTCGATCAATTCGGGGTGGTTCTGCACGGCTTCGGAGAAGGAGCAGAAGATGACGCCCGCCTTGTGCAGCTTGTCCTTGAACGTGGTGGCCACGGAAACGCTGTCGAAAACGGCATCCACCGCCACGCCCGCCAGCGCGGCGCGCTCGTGCAGCGGGATGCCGAGCTTCTCGTAGGTGGCCAGGAGCTTGGGGTCCACCTCGTCGAGGCTCTTGGGCGCGTCCTTGGGGGAGCGCGGCGCGGAGTAGTAGGAAATCGACTGGTAGTCGATGGGGTTGTAGCGCACATGCGCCCAGGTGGGCTCGCGCATGCCCTGCCAATGCCGGAATGCCTTCAGGCGCCATTGCAGCAGGAACTCGGGTTCCTTCTTGATGCGCGAAATGGCGCGCACCGTATCCTCGTCCAGGCCCGGCGGCAGGCTGTCGGCCTCGATATCGGTGACGAAGCCGTGCCGGTACTTTTGACCGACCAGGTTTTCGACGTCTTGGGATTTGGTGGACACGTTCTCTTTCCTTCGATCGTTGCCGCGTCAGCGCGCCAGGCCCGCGCGCATGTCGGAGGCGAGATCCGCCACCCGCAAGGTTGCGTGGTCCAGTCCCGCCAGTTGGCGCAAGGTCACATCCTCGAGGGCCAGGCGCATGGCCGCATTGACCCGCTGCCAGGCGTTGCCCACGCGGCAGGAGTGTTCGATGCCACAGCGGCTGATGGCGCCGGCGCACTCAGTGAGTGCGATCGGGCCTTCGAATACATCGAGGATCTGCGCGGCGGTGATCTCATCGGCGCTGCGTGCGAGGCGGTAGCCGCCGTGCGAGCCGCGGGTGGAATCCACCATGCCGGCACGCTGCAATTCCTTCAATACCTTGCTCACGGTGGGAGCGGACAGCCGGGTTCGCTCGGCCAATTCATTGGCCGCACGATGCCGGCTGGGGTCCTGGGCGAGGATGGCCAGCACCACCGTGGCATAATCCGTCAACTTGCCGATTCGCAGCATGTTCGAGCCCTGCTCGCGCTGTGGAACTATTCAGGACAATTTTAGTCCTATTTGGCCGGGCCTGCCAGCCCCGCGGGAAAATGCCTCGGCGGTTTTGCTATGATCCCTGCGGGGTTACGCTGTATTTGCACAACACGGGAAGGTTGTCATGAGTATCAGAGAACTGGAAACCAACGCGAAAGCCATGGTCTCGAAGGGCCGGGGAATCCTTGCGGCGGACGAAAGCAATGCCACCTGCAAGAAGCGCTTCGATGCCTTGAAGATCGAATGCACCGAAGAAACGCGGCGCCAGTATCGCGAGATGCTGCTCACGGCGGCCGGTTCCGCCCAATACGTCAGCGGCGTCATCCTGTATGACGAAACCATCCGCCAGAAGACCTCGGATGGCACGCCCTTCACCAGTTTCCTCGCCAAGGCCGGCGTGCTTCCGGGCATCAAGGTGGACACGGGGGCGAAGCCCCTGTGCGGGTTTCCGGGGGAGACCATCACCGAAGGGCTCGACGGCCTGCGTGAGCGGTTGGCGGATTACTACAAGATGGGCGCACGCTTTGCCAAGTGGCGCGCCGTCATCGACATCGGCGCCGGCATTCCCACCGGCTACGCCATCGAGGCGAATGCGGCGGCCCTGGCCCGCTACGCAGCGTTGTGCCAGGAAGCCAGCATCGTGCCGATCGTCGAGCCCGAGGTGCTGATGGATGGCGACCACACGCTCGCACGCTGCGAGGAAGTCACCAATGCGGTGCTGCAGTCCGTGTTCTCGCACCTGCATGCGGCGCGCATCCACCTCGAGGGCATCGTGCTCAAGCCGAACATGGTCATCTCCGGCAAGAAGTGCGCGCAGAAGGCGAGCGCCGCGGAAGTGGCCGAAGCCACCCTGCGCACGCTGAAACGGCACGTGCCGTCCGCGGTGCCCGGCATCGCGTTCCTGTCCGGCGGCCAGAGCCCGATCCAGGCTACCGAGCACCTGCATTTGATGAACGCCGCCGGCCCGCTGCCGTGGGCGCTCACCTTCAGCTATGGCCGTGCGTTGCAGGACAATGCGCTGCTGGCCTGGGCCGGCAAGGCGGCCAACGTGCCCGCGGCACAAGGCGCCTATCTCAAGCGCGTCAAACTCAACGGCTTGGCGGCGGTGGGCAAGTACAGCGCCGACCTCGAAAACGCGGCCTAAGGTTCCTCCGATCGACTCCATCATCCAGATTCGCGGCCTTGACTATGCAGTCAACGGCCGCGACATCTTCAAAAACCTGGACGTCCTCATACCCAAGGGCAAGGTCACCGCCGTCATGGGTCCGAGCGGCACCGGCAAGACCACGCTGTTGCGGCTGATCACCGGGCAGCTGTTCGCCGACCGCGGCAGCGTCATGGTCGACGGCCAGGACGTCGGGCAGATGAGCACGGATGAGATCTATCGGCTGCGTCGCCGCATGGGCATGTTGTTCCAGAATGGCGCGCTGCTCACGGACATCGACGTGTTCGAGAACGTTGCCTTCCCCTTGCGCGAACACACGCGCCTGCCGGAGCGGCTGCTGCGCCAGCTGGTGTTGATGAAGCTGCAGGCGGTGGGCCTGCGTGGCGCGGCGCAACTCATGCCCGCGGAGCTCTCCGGCGGCATGGCCCGGCGCGTCGCGTTGGCGCGCGCCATCGTCATGGATCCCGAGATCCTCATCTACGACGAACCTTTCGTGGGACTGGATCCGATTTCCATGGGCGTTGTGCTGCGCCTGATCCGCCGTCTCAACGATGTCATGGGATTGACCAGCATCGTGGTGTCGCACGATGTGAAGGAGATCACCGCGGTCGCCGACATGTCTTACCTACTCTCGGGCGGCGGGGTGGTGGCCAGCGGCACGCCGCAGGAATTGCACGACAACCCCACCGAGATCGTTCATCAGTTCATGGGCGGGCTGGCCGATGGCCCCGTGCCCTTTCATTATCCCGCGCCGGATTATTTTCCCTCGCTGCTGGCGCGAGAGCCGGCATGAAGGTGCTTGGCGACCTGTGGGCCAGCCTCCTGCACGCACTGACCAGCGTTGGCGCGCAGGTGCGCTTCCTGCTGCTGCTGCTGTGGCGCACGCCGGCGGCGTTCCTGCGGTTCCGGCTGATCTCCGATCAGATCTACAACAGCGGCGCCTTGTCGCTGGTCATCATCATGTTGTGCGGACTGTTCGTGGGCATGGTGCTGGCGCTGCAGGGCTTCACGCTGTTGCAGCGCTTCGGCTCCGAGTCGGCGCTGGGCACGGCCGCCGCGCTCAGCCTGGTGAAGGAACTGGGCCCCGTGCTCACCGCGCTCCTGTTCGCCGGCCGGGCCGGCACCGCGTTGGCCTCGGAAATCGGCCTGATGCGCGCCACCGACCAGCTCTCCGCCATGCAGATGATGGCGGTGGACCCGATCCGGCGCGTGGTGGTGCCGCGCTTCATCGGCGGCATCGTCGCCATGCCGCTGCTCGCCGCGGTGTTCAGCATGGTGGGCCTGTACGGCGCGCACGTGGTGGGCGTGCAGTTCATGGGCGTGGATGCCGGCAGCTTCTGGTCGCAGATGCGCTCCGCGGTGGACCTCAAGGACATCAACGAAGGCATCGTGAAGAGCCTGGTGTTCGGCATCGCCTGCAGCCAGATTGCCGTGTACGAGGGATATCATGCCGTGCCCACCGCCGAAGGCGTGGGGCGGGCCACCACGCGCACCGTGGTCACCTCCGCCGTGGTGACCCTGTTCCTCGACTACCTGCTGACGGCGCTATTTCTGTGAGGATGCAATCGCATGCGTAAATCTCGAACCACCGACCTTGGCACCGGCCTGTTCGTGCTGCTGGGCTTCGCGGCGTTTTTCTTCCTCACCACGCAGACCACCAGCAAGGGGCTGTCGTTTTCGAGCAAGCCGCACTACGACGTCACCGCCAAGTTCGACAATGTCGGCGACTTGAAGGTGGGCGCTCCCATCACCATGGCGGGTGTGGAGGTCGGCCGTGTCGCCGCCATCGATTTCGACTCGACGGAATACAAGGCGGTGGTGACGCTGCGCATGAACGCGGCGTTCGACAAGATTCCCAGCGACAGCGACGCCACCATCTACACGCAGGGCTTGCTCGGCGGAAAGTTCATCGGCCTGACGGCCGGCGGGTCGGAAACTTATTTGAAGAACAAGGATCGAATAGAATTCACGCAGTCGGCCATCGTGTTGGAGAACCTGATCGGGCAATTCATGGCCAATTTCGGCAAGGGCGGCAAGAGCACCGACCATGCGGACGACGCGCCCCCGGCCACGGAGAAAAAGTAATGAACTTGCAGCATCGTTCGTTCGGCATATTCATCCTGGGTTCAGCCTTGTTGTTGGGCGGGGCAGGGGCAGCCGTTGCCTTCGATCCCGCGGGCACGCCGGATCCCGCCGCGGCCGCCACCACCGGCCCGCAGGAACTGGTCGAGGCGTCCGCCAAGAAGATGTTGCAGGAGCTCGATGCCAACCGCGCAACGTACCGCAAGGATCCCGCGAAACTGGACAACCTCGTCGCCACCGTGCTGTTGCCGTACTTCGACAGCGAGTACGCCGCGCGCCTGGTGCTCGGACAGCATTGGCGCGCCGCCAGCGAGGAGCAGCGCAAGCGCTTCATCGACGCGTTCTATCATTCGCTGCTGCGCAACTACGGCTCGGCGCTGGTGGATTTCACCGCCGACCGCATGACCATGTTGCCCTTCCACGGCGATGCCAGCGGCAATTCGGCGACGGTGCGCACCGAGATCAAGCGCGAGAATGGCAGCAAGGTGCCGGTGAACTATTCCATGCGTAAGACGGATGCGGGCTGGAAGGCCTGGGACGTCACCATCGAAGGCGTGTCCTACGTGAAGAGCTTCCGCACCGACCTTGGCACGGAGGTACAGCAGAAGGGCCTGGATGCGGTCATTGCGCGATTGGAGCGCGAGGCGGCCGCCCCCAAGCCGGCCGGCACGTCGACCAAGTAACGCGCGTGTCCACGCAGGCTCCCAGCTTCGAATTGCGCGGTCCGGGCGCGGCCGGCGTTTCAGGCCCCTTGAGCTTCGCCACGGCGGGCGCATTGCTGGAGCCCGGAGCCAGCTTCATCGCCGGCGGTGAGGCCAACAGCATCGACCTGGCGGGCGTGCAGGGGGCGGACAGCGCCGGGCTTGCGTTGCTGGTGGAATGGCTGAGCCTCGCGCAGGCGGCAGGACGGCCGCTGCACTACCTGAACGTTCCCAACCAGCTCATGCAATTGGCGCGGCTCTGCGATGTGGAGCCGCTGATTTCGGGCCAGGCTTCGCCCTAGGCGCTACTTCGGGGGCGGCGATCCTTCCGGCGCGTCCATCGCCTCGGGATCTTCCAGCGTCTCCTCGGGCACATTGCCGTCGCTGACCTTGAAGGCGCGGTTCTGCAGATAGGCATCGCGCATGAAGGCGTACTTGTCGTATGCCTTGTCCAGCGTCGCATCCAGCGGCAGCAATTCGTAGCGCGTATTCACCAGGTCCAGCGCCCGGTAACCCCAGCGCGCCTCCGCGTTGGCATAGGTGGCGGGGTTGGCGAATGCATCCGCCACCCGGGTGGGTGCGTCGCGCATGTCCGAAGGGCCGAGGAAGGGAATCATCAGGAACGGCCCGGCCGGAACTCCCCAGGCACCCAACGTCTGCCCGAAGTCCTCATCGTTGTGGTCGATGCCGGCCTTGGTGGCCACATCGAACAATCCGCCGATGCCCATGGTGGTATTGAGCAACAGCCGCCCGGTGTCCGACCACGCGGCGCGCACCTTGCCCTGCAAGAGGTCGTTCACCAGGGTGAGCGGCATGCGCAGGTTGGCGATGAAGTTGCCGATGCCGGTGCGCACCGGCTGCGGGGTGACGGCGCGATAGGCCTTGGCCACGGGCTTGGCAACGCCGCGGTCGAGTGCGTCGTTGAATTTGAACACGCCGCGATTGAAGCCCTGCAGCGGATCATGCGGGCTCGCGGGATGCTTGGCTGGATTGGCAGCACAGCCTGCCAGGCCGGCGATGATCAGGCAGAACGTGGCGCTCCGCGCCGCGGTAATGGGCATCAAGGCAGGTCTCCGCAAGAATCGTTCGCGTTATTGTATCAATTAAGCCGGGGCCGTCTGCCCGAATCGCCCCCGCCGCGATCATCCGTGGAGGTGGTGCGCCGATCCTTGGGGATGGCGGCTTGTATTTCCTCCAATCGAGCGGAAAAGCGCGCCCGCTGGATGGCATTCGTGCCGGGGAGTGACAGGGCCATCTGCAACTGGTTCGAGGCCAGCATCAATTCGCCGCTCATGATGTAGTACTCGGACATGTAGTAGTACGAGTCGGCCACGTCCCCGGCGGCATTGGCGGCATTGGCGATCAGCCGCGCCTGATCGGGCGTGGGGGCGACCACGTTGAACAGGTCGAGCAGCACAGTGTGCGCACGCTTGTTGTCGCCGGCGCGCATCAGCGTTTCGGCCAGCCGGATGGTGATGGGCACATTGCGGGGGAACAGCCGCAGGGCGCCTTCCAGCTGCGTCCTGGATTCGCCGATCTGCCCGTCGGCGAGCAATGCCTGGCCGAGCGCGCCGTAGTACTGCGTGACGCGCGGATACTCGGCGATCAGCGCCTTGAGTTCGGAGATGGCGGGGCCCGCGCTGCCGGCGGCGATGGCCGCCACCGCCGCGCCGTAGCGCTGCTCGGCGCTGCGCCCGCTGCCGTTCTTGACGAGGCCGGCGTAGTACGCCTGTGCGGCCTTGGGATCGCCCACGAGGGTGCGCAGGCGCTCGCGCGTCAGCCCGTAGCTCTGCGAATCGGTGCTGCGGATGCGGCCGATTTGCTCGGCGCGGTTGCGCGATTCGGCGATGCGGTTGCCGGTGATCGGGTGGTTCTGCAGGAACTCGAAACTGTTGTACGCGGGATTGCCCTCGAGGCGTCCCATGGTCTCGAAGAATGCCGGCATGCCCAGCGGGTCGAAGCCGGCGGCTGCCATGGTGCCGATGCCGATGCGGTCCGCTTCATATTCATTGGCGCGCGAATAATTCAATTGATGCTGGACCGCGGCGCCCTGCGCGGCCACGATGGCGCCTTGCATGGAATCGCCAGAATTGCGGCCGCCGGCGGTTGCGCCCAGCAGGATGGCGGCGAGCATCGCGGCCGTGGAGATGAGGCTGGCGTGCGACTGGTCGACGAGGCTTCGGGCCAGGTGGCGCTGCGTGACGTGCGCGGTTTCGTGCGCCAGCACGCCGGCGAGCTCGTTTTCGTTGCGTGTGGCGAGCAGCAGCCCGCTGTGCACGGCGATGAAGCCGCCCGGCAGGGCGAAGGCGTTGATGGTCGGGTCGCGGACCACGAAATAATAGAACTGGTGCGCACCTTCATCCGCATGGCTGGAGATGCGATGACCGATGGTTTGAATGTACTCGCTGACCTCGGGGTCTTCGAGGATCTGGCCGGAGTCGCGCATGCCGCGCACCACCATGAGGCCGACGCGGTATTCCTCGTCCAGCGATACCGCCGCATTGGCGGCACTGCCCATTTCCGGCAGGTCCTGCTCGGCCGCCAAGGCGTACCCGGCGATGCTCTGCCAGGCAGTCAACACGGCGAGGAACGCGGCCACCGCGGGCCGGCGTAATCGGATCATCGGGCCTCCTGTTCTGCGCGTTTGGACCGCATCTGCGGGCCGGAAGTTCGGCATCGGTGTACGAATTACAGGACTTCGGCCGCGTGGTCGGCCAGTCGTGAACGTTCGCCGCGCAGCAGCGTGATATGCCCGGAATGCGGCCAGCCGCGAAATCGGGTGACGACGAAGGTGAGTCCCGAGGTGGTCTCGGTCAGGTAGGGCGTGTCGATCTGCGCGATGTTGCCCAGGCAGACCATCTTGGTGCCCGGGCCGGCGCGGGTGACGATGGCACGCATCTGCTTGGGCGTGAGGTTCTGCGCCTCGTCGACGATGATGAAGCGGTTCAGGAAGGTGCGCCCGCGCATGAAATTCAACGAGCGGATCTTGATGCGGTGGCGCAGCAGGTCATTGGTGGCGGCGCGTCCCCAGGTGCCGCCGGGCTGGCCCTGCGTGAGCACCTCGAGATTGTCCATCAGCGCCCCCATCCACGGTTCCATCTTTTCCTCCTCGGTGCCCGGCAGGAAGCCGATGTCCTCGCCCAGCGGGATGGTGACCCGCGTCATGATGATCTCGGAGAAACGGTTGTGGTCCAGCGTCTGCGCGAGGCCCGCCGCCAAGGTCAGCAGGGTCTTGCCGGTGCCGGCGGGCCCCAGGACGGTGACGAAGTCGATCTCCGGGTCCATCAACAGGTTCAGCGCCAGATTCTGTTCGCGGTTGCGCGCGGTGACACCCCAGACGTTGTTGCGTTCGTGGCGATAGTCCGTGGTCAGTTCCAGCACCGCCGCGTCGCTCTCGAGGGAGCGGACGATGGCCTCCATGCCATTCTCGCCGGCATCGAAGATGAACTGATTGGGCTGCCATTCGCGCACCAGCGGACCGCGCACGCGGTAGAAGGTGCGGCTCTGCTGCTTCCAGGACTCCATGTTCTTGCCATGCTTCTGCCAGAAATTGGCGGGCACGGGCTGCACGCCGGTGGGCAGGAGGTCCACGTCCTCGATGGTCTTGTCGCTGGAGTAGTCCTCCGCATGGATGCCGAGGATCGCGGCCTTGATGCGAAGATTGATGTCCTTGGAGACCAGCGTGACCAGCGCGCCGCGGATTTCGCGCGTGAGCGCGAGCGTGGTGGCGAGGATGGCATTGTCGGCGCCGTGGCCCGGCAGGCTGTCGGGCAGCACCGACTGTGCGGGGCGGGTCTGGAAGAACAGCCGGCCGCTGGGCTTGCCCTTGCCATGATTGATGGGCGATGCAGGCAGGGGCAGGCCGCCGTCGATCTGCTCCTTGGTGGCGCTGCTCATGATCTCATCGAGGAAGCGGCTCACCTGCCGCACGTTGCGGGCAGGTTCCGACAGGCCCTTCTTGCCCGCGTCGAGTTCCTCCAGCACGATCATCGGGATGTAGATGTCGTGTTCCTCGAAGCGGAAGATCGCGGTGGGGTCGTGCATGAGCACGTTGGTGTCGAGCACGAAGATCCGCCGCTGGGGGCGCGGCGGGCGGGTCTTGGAGGAGCGGGGGTGCGCTGCCGTCACAGCGACTTGAGCGCCTCCAGCACCGCTTGCGCGTGATCCTTGACCTTCACCTTGCGCCACTCGGCGCGCAGCACGCCCTTGGCGTCGATCAGGAAGGTGCTGCGCTCGATGCCCATGTACTTCTTGCCGTACATGCTCTTTTCCTGGATGACATCGTACAGCGTGCACACCTTGCGATCCGGATCGCTGAGCAGTTCGAAGGGAAATTCGAACTTGGCCTTGAAGTTCTCGTGCGCCTTGACCGAATCCGCCGAGATGCCGGCGATCGCCGCGCCGGCCTTCTTGAATTCCTTGTGAAGGGCGGCGAACTGCTTGCCCTCGTCGGTGCACCCGGGGGTGTTGTCCTTGGGGTAGAAATACAGCACCACGGCGCCCGATTGCGCGCCCAGCGACCATTCGCCCGCCGTGCTCATCAGCTTGAATGCGGGGGCCTTGTTGCCGATCTTGATCCCAGCCATGGTCAACTCGTCCTCGTTCAGTTCTTGTAGGGCTCGAATATGGCGTCGAGATTCAGGTGGTCGCAGAAGTCCATGAATTCCTCGCGCAGCACGCCGATGTGCACCCGGGCGGGCGTATTGACGATCATCTGCACCGAGAACATCGGCGCGCCGGTGTGGGCCGCCGCGTAGGAGCGCGTCGACAGCTCGGCGATCTCGATGCCGCGCTGCGAGAAGAAGCCCGACAGCCCGGAAACGATTCCCATCTGATCCAGGCACACCACGTCCACCGAATAGGGCAGCATGTCGTTGCGCGGCGCGCGCGCCTCGGTGCGCCGCAGCTGGATGGTCATGCCGGTGGCATCGCCCAGCTTCTTGAACTCGCCCTCGAGCTTGGCAAGGGTGTGCCAATTGCCGGTGACCAGCAGCAGCATGGCGAACTCGCTGCCCAACGCCGTCATGCGGCTCTCGCTGATGCTGCCGCCGCAGTCCGCCACCGCCTTGGACAGGTCATGCACCATGCCGACGCGGTCGTTGCCGACGGCGGAAATCACGATATGTTGTTTCATCTGGCGCGCAGTTTACCGTAGGTTCACCCGCGGGCGCGAAGGTTGCGGGCCGGCGGCGCGCCGCCGGCATGCCGCAAGGTTGCGGCAGGCTTGCCTTGGGGTGCGCTTGGCATCTAAGGTAGCGTTCCCCAGAAATAGGTAAATGGCATGTTTTCCGGCAGCATGGTCGCGATTGCGACCCCCATGAGCGACGACGGCGGCATCGACTGGACCGGGTGGGACCGATTGCTGGATTTTCATCTGCAATCCGGCACCGACGGCATCGTCGTGGCCGGCACCACCGGCGAATCGGCCGTGTTGGAACCCGCCGAGGTGACCGAGCTCACCCGCCGGGCCGTGGCGCGCTGCAAGGGCCGCACGCGGGTCGTGGTCGGTGCGGGGACCAACAGCACCGCCGGCACCGTGGAGCGGGTGCGCGCGTTGTCGGGCCTGGGCGTGGACGGCGTGTTGCTGGTGACCCCGTATTACAATAAGCCGCCGCAGGAAGGCTTGTTCCGGCACTTCTGGGCCGCGGCGGACGCCTCGTCCGCGCCCGTCATCCTCTATAACGTTCCGTCGCGCACGGCGGTGGACCTTCTGCCGGCCACCGTGGCGCGGCTGGCGCGCCATCCGCGCATCGTCGCCATCAAGGAGGCGGTGGGCACGCGCGAGCGCGGCGAGCAACTCATCGCGGCCTGCCCGGCGTCGTTCACCCTGCTGTCGGGCGATGACGCCAGCAACATCGAACTGATGAGCATCGGCGCCAGGGGAACCATTTCGGTCACCGCCAACATCGCGCCCCGGCAGATGCACGACGCCTGCGCGGCGGCGCTGGCGCAGGATTTTGCAACCGCGCGTGCGATCGACGCCACCCTGGCGGCGCTCCACCGCGACTTGTTCGTCGAGGCCAATCCCATACCGGTGAAATGGGCCCTGGCCGAATTGGGTCTGATCGGGAACGGCATTCGCCTGCCGCTTGTCGAATTGGCGGCGGCGCACCGTGACAGCGTGCGGCGCGCCATGCAAATTGCAGGATTGAAACGGGAAGGTAGAGCGGCATGAATCTAGTGTATCGATGGCTTGCGATTGCGCTGGCGCTGGGCGCGGTCAGTGGCTGTCATTTTCTGAAATCCCGGACCGGTTGCCATGCGGACCAGGAATACCGGCATGCGCAGCAGCTGGCCCCGTTGAAGGTACCGGCGGGCTTGGATGCGCCCAACACTGCCACGGCGCTGGTCATTCCGGACGTGCGCACCGACATCCCCGCGCGCGGCCCGCGCGAGGCATGCCTGGAAGAACCGCCGCAATACCGTCCGTCCACCCCGGCCAAGCCCCTGCCGCAGTCGTAGATCACGCCGGGCAGGGGCATTGTCGATTTGCCCGGGTATGCCCATTACGGTACCCTTGCGCCCGCGTAAGTCTAAGTGGACGCCGGAAATGGCGATCCTTTCGGAGAGGTGGCCGAGTGGTCGAAGGCGCTCGCCTGGAAAGTGAGTAACATCCCAAAAGATGTTCGAGGGTTCGAATCCCTCCCTCTCCGCCACTCCACCGTTGGTCCATGGTGGCTCGCGTTCGCAGCTTCGCGACGATCTGCCACGAACCCCGTCAGGCCCGGAAGGGAGCAGCGGTAGCGGATTTGATCGGGCGCCGAAGTCAAGCGGGCGCGGGCCGCCTCCATTTGCCACGGATGCGCACCGCCGTGCCGGCCTCGCCGGTCCTGCCATTAGGATAAAATCCGTCCATGAGCTACCTGGTACTTGCCCGCAAGTGGCGGCCGAAGAAATTTGCCGAGATGGTCGGGCAGGAGCACGTGTTGAAGGCCCTCGCCAACGCGCTCGACAGCGGCAAGGTGCACCACGCGTTCCTGTTCACCGGCACGCGCGGCGTGGGCAAGACCACCATCGCCCGCATCCTGGCGAAATCGCTGAATTGCGAGACCGGTGTGTCCTCCCAACCCTGCGGTGTGTGTTCGGCCTGCCGCGAAATCGATGAAGGACGGTTCGTCGACCTGATCGAAGTGGACGCGGCTTCGCGCACCAAGGTCGATGATACGCGCGAGCTGCTCGACAACGTGCAATACGCTCCCACGCGTGCGCGCTACAAGGTGTACCTCATCGACGAGGTGCACATGCTGTCCAACCATTCCTTCAACGCGTTGCTGAAGACGCTGGAAGAGCCGCCGCCGCACGTCAAGTTCCTGCTCGCCACGACCGACCCGCAGAAGCTGCCGATGACCGTGTTGTCGCGCTGCCTGCAGTTCAGCCTGAAGCGTCTTTCCGCCGCGCTGATCACGCAGCGCATGAGCGAGATCGCCACCGCGGAAAGCCTGCGCTTCGAGCCGCCGGCCCTGGCGCTGGTGGCGCGCGCCGCCGATGGCAGCATGCGCGATGCGTTGAGCCTCATGGACCAGCTCATCGCCTTCGGTGGCGCGGACCTGAGCGAGGCGAACGCGCGTGCCATGCTCGGCACCATCGACCGCGGCCGCATCCTGCGCATCCTGGAGGCGCTGGCTCGCGGGGACGGCGCGGCGGTGCTGGCGCAGACTGCCGAGCTGGACCGCGACGCGCCGGACTATGACCGCGCGCTGATCGAATTGGCCGCGCTCCTGCAGCGCCTCGCCATCCTGCAGGTCGTGCCCGGCGCGCCGGCGGACGAGGCTGAATCCCCCGCTGCCGAGACGGCGCAGCTGGCCTCGGCGTTGTCGCCCGAGGACGTGCAATTGTTCTATCAGATCGCCCTCGGCGGGCGGCGGGATCTGCCGCTGGCGCCGGATCCTCGCATTGGATTCGAAATGACCCTGCTGCGCATGCTGGCCTTCCAGCCGGAGGAGCGCGGTCAGGCGGCTGCGCCGCCGTCCCGTCCGGCGGGAGCGTCCACTGCCAGCGCACCAGGCACCGCCCCATCCGCGCTCACGCGCCGCGGCCCGGCCGCTGCGGACGGTCAACCGGTGCGCGCCGCGGCGGCGGCATCGCCCCTCGAAGCCGCGCCGGCTGCGGCCCACATCGATGCCGCATCCTGGCCGCAGGTCGTCGAGGCCGCGCAACTATCGGGCATGGTGCGGCAGTTCGCACTCAATTGCGTGCCGCTGTCCTTCGATCAGCAGGTACTGAAGCTGGCGCTGGATGCGGCCGCGGCCGATCGCCGTACGCCGCAGCTGGAAGATCGCCTGGTGCAGGGGTTGTCGAAATACCTGCAGCGCCCGCTGCGTATCCAAATCGACGTCACCGAGGCGGACGTGATGACGCCGGCGCGGCAACGTGTCCTGGAGGAGCAGCAGCGCGCGGGACAGGCGGTGGAGTCCTTCGAGAAGGACCCGGCCGTGCGCGCGCTGCGCGAGCGATTTGGCGCGAGCGTGGACGCCGCGTCGGTCAAGCCCAATCAATGACAGTTGGAGAGCAGCCATGATGAAAGGCGGACTTGGAAACCTGATGCGCCAGGCGCAGCAGATGCAGGAAACCATGAAGAAGGCGCAGGCGGAGCTGGCCTCCATCGAAGTGACCGGCGAGGCCGGCGGCGGCATGGTCCGGGTGACGATGAATGGCAAGCACGAAACCCAGAAGGTGAGCATCGAGCCACAGCTCCTCTCCGATGACAAAGACATGCTCGAGGACCTGCTCGCCGCCGCGTGCAACGATGCGGTACGCAAGATCGAGGCCAAGACGGCGGAAAAGTACTCCGGCCTCATGTCGGGGATGAATCTTCCCCCGGGCATGAAGCTGCCTTTCTGACGCGGCGCCGATTCCTTGAAGTACACACCCGCATTGGCCCGCTTGATCGACGCGCTGCGCTGCCTGCCGGGCGTCGGGCCGAAGTCGGCGCAACGCATGGCCTTTCACCTGCTGGAACGCGGCCGTGACTCGGCGGGGCGGCTGGGCGAGGCGATCGGCGCGGCGCTCAGCGACATCGGCCATTGCAGCCGTTGCCGTATGTTCACCGAAGGCCCGTTGTGCGCCATCTGCTCCTCGCCCCAGCGCGACGCATCGCAGTTATGCGTGGTGGAGTCGCCTGCCGACGTGGTGGCGGTGGAACAATCCGGTGGCTACAAGGGCCGTTATTTCGTGCTGATGGGCCACCTCTCGCCGCTGGATGGCATCGGCCCCGATGAACTGGGGCTCGACCGGTTCGAGGAATTGATCGCGGGCGGCGAGGTGCGCGAGGTCATCCTCGCGACCAACCCGACCGTGGAAGGCGATGCGACCGCGCATTACCTCGGTGAGCTGGGATTGAAGCGCGGCATGCGCGTGTCGCGCATCGCCCACGGCGTGCCGGTGGGTGGCGAACTGGAATACATCGACGGCGGCACCCTGGCGCATGCGCTGGCCGGGCGTACGCAGGTGTCCTAGCGGCAGCAGGTTCGCGGCGGCCCGCCGTCAGTCGTGGGCGCGGAATGACTCGAACAAGCGCGCCAGCCGGCGATAGCTTTCATAGCGCCGCGCATCCACTGCGCCTGCCTCGACCGCCGCGCGCACCGCGCACCCCGGTTCGTCGAAATGCCGGCAATCATTGAAGCGGCAGCCCACGCCCGTGGCGTGAATCTCCACGAAGCCGCGCTCCGCGGCGCGCTGGATGGCGGCGGGCGGGGCGAAATCGCGCACACCGGGCGCATCGATCAGCGCGGCGCCGCCCGGCATTTCGTAGCGGCGTGCGGTGGTGGTGGTATGACGGCCTTCCGCATCGCGCGACAGCGCCGCCGTCTGCGCCTGGGCATCCGGCAGCAGTGCGTTGATGAGCGAGGATTTGCCCACGCCCGATTGACCGACGAGCATGGTGGCACCGGTGGTGATGAGCGCGCGCAGCGAGGCCAGGGTGGCGGGCGACTTGGCGCAGATCTCGTGGCAGGCGATGCCGATGCGGCGGTAGACGGCGAGGTCGGCGCGCAGCGGTTCGAGATCGAGATCGCACTTGTTGACGATGAGCAGCGCCGGGATGTCCTTGAGGTGCGCGCCGGCCAGGAAGCGGTCGATGACGAACCACTCGGGCGTGGGCGAGGGGGCGATCACCACCGCGAGACGGGTGATGTTGGCGGCAACGGCCTCCGCGCGGCCGCGGTTGTCGATGCGTTCGAGCACGTTGTCACGCGCCAGCACCGCCACCACCATGGCGCCGCCCGCGGCGTCCCCCCACTGCACGCGATCGCCGCACACCAGGCGCAGTTGCCGCCCGCGCACCGTGCAATGCACCGCCCCCGCCTCCGTGCCGAGCAGGGCGCTGCGCCCGAAGTTAGCGAGCACCACGCCTTGCCCCCTGCTGTGGGCTGGCCCTGCGGCTGATACACTGCGACCGGTCAATTCACGGGATCCTGTGTGTGAAATCCGCCGACAACCTCATCTGGATCGATCTGGAAATGACGGGCTTGAATCCCGACTCGGATCGCATCATCGAGATCGCCACCATCGTCACCGATCATCACCTGCAGGTGCTGGCGGAAGGACCGGTGCTGGCGGTGCATCAGGCCGAGAGTGCGCTGGCCGCCATGGACGATTGGAACCAGAAGCAGCATGGCGGCTCCGGCCTCCTGCAGCGCGTGCGCGACAGCCGGCTCGACGAGGCGGCCGTTCAATCAGCCACCCTCGAGTTCCTGTCGCAGTGGGTGGAAAAGGGCCGCTCGCCCATGTGCGGCAACAGCATCTGCCAGGACCGGCGTTTCCTTGCCCGTCATATGCCGGAATTGGAACGGTTCTTCCATTACCGCAACCTGGATGTGAGCACGTTGAAGGAGCTCGCGCTGCGCTGGGCGCCGGACATCAGCCGCCAGTTCAAGAAGCAATCCACGCACCTGGCGCTCGACGACGTGCGGGACTCGATCCGCGAGCTGGTGTTCTACCGCGAACACTTGTTGCGCATTCCGACCGCCACCGGAAAATCCTAGTCGGCCGACTGGCCGGCGAGGAACATCCACGTCTCCACCACCGTGTCCGGGTTGAGGGAGATGCTGTCGATGCCCTGATCCACCAGCCAGCGCGCGAGGTCGGGATGATCCGAGGGGCCCTGGCCGCAGATGCCCACGTACTTGCCGCGTGCCTTGCAGGCCTTGATGGCCATGGACAGCAGGGCCTTCACCGCCGCGTCGCGCTCATCGAAGAGCTTGGCGATGACGGCGGAGTCACGGTCGAGCCCCAGGGTGAGCTGCGTCATGTCGTTGGAACCGATGGACATGCCGTCGAAGTATTCCAGGTACTGGTCCGCGAGCAGGGCGTTGGTGGGCAGCTCGCACATCATGATCAGCTTGAGGTCGTGCTCGCCGCGCTTGAGGCCGTTGGCCGCCAGCAATTCGCTTACCTGCCGCGCCTCGGTCACGGTGCGCACGAACGGCACCATCACCTGCACGTTGGTCAGTCCCATCTGCTCGCGCACGTAGCGCAGCGCCTGGCATTCCAGTTCGAAGCAGGGGCGGAAGGATTCGTCCACATAGCGGGACGCTCCCCGGAACCCCAGCATGGGGTTTTCCTCATGCGGTTCGTAGTGCTTGCCGCCGATCAGGTTGGCGTACTCGTTCGACTTGAAGTCCGAGAGGCGCACGATCACGGGCTCGGGTGCGAACGCGGCGGCGATCTGGGAAATGCCTTCGGCGAGCTTGTCGACGTAGAAACGCGTCGGACTCGCATAGCCGATCATCTGGCGCCGGATGGCCTCCTTGAGCTCGGCGCTCTGGCGGTCGAACTCGAGCAGGGCGCGCGGGTGCACGCCGATCATGCGGTTGATGATGAACTCGAGGCGGGCGAGGCCGACGCCGCGATGCGGGATGCCGGCGAAATCGAAGGCGCGGTCCGGATTGCCCACGTTCATCATGATGCGCACCGGGATCTTGGGCAGCGCGTCCAGCTCGATGTTCTTGTGGTCGAAGGGCAGGGCGCCCTCGTACACGAAACCCGTATCGCCTTCGGCGCACGACACGGTCACCTCCTGGTTCTCGCGCAGGATCTGGGTGGCATTGCCGCTGCCGACCACGGCCGGGATGCCCAGTTCGCGCGCGATGATGGCCGCATGGCAGGTGCGGCCGCCGCGGTTGGTGACGATGGCCGAGGCCCGCTTCATCACCGGCTCCCAGTCCGGGTCGGTCATGTCGGCGACGAGCACGTCGCCGGCCTGGACGCGCGCCATTTCCTTCACGTCGGTGATGATGCGCACCGGTCCCGCGCCGATGCGCTGGCCGATGCTGCGTCCGGTGATCAGCACCTTGGAGCGCGCCTTGAGAGTGAAGCGCTGGATGGTGCGGCCGGCGCGGCTCTGCACCGTTTCCGGCCGGGCTTGCAGGATGTAGATCTTGCCGGTGGCGCCGTCCTTGCCCCACTCGATGTCCATGGGCGTGCCGTAGTGCTTTTCGATGCTCAGCGCCTGCTTCGCCAGTTCCACGAGGTCGGCGTCCTGCAGGCAGAAGCGGTCGCGATCGGCGGTGGGCACATCGACGGTGCGTACGCGATCCTTTTCACCCGCCGCGGCATACACCATTTTGATCGCCTTGCCGCCGAGATTGCGGCGGAGCACGGCGGGCCTGCCGGCGCGCAGTGCCGGCTTGTAGAGGTAGAACTCATCGGGATTGACCGCGCCCTGCACGACGGTTTCGCCGAGCCCATAAGCCGCCGTGATGAACACCGTATCACGAAAGCCCGAATCGGTGTCGAGCGTGAACATGACACCGGAGCTGCCCAGGTCGCTGCGCACCATGTACTGCACGCCCACCGACAGCGCCACCACGGAATGATCGAAACGATTGTGCACGCGATAGGCAATTGCGCGGTCGTTGAACAACGACGCGTACACCTCGTGCATGCACTTCAGCAGCTGCTCCTCGCCGCGCACGTTCAGGAAGGTCTCCTGCTGGCCGGCGAACGACGCCTCTGGCAGGTCTTCGGCCGTGGCGGAAGAACGCACGGCCACGGCGAACTCGGCGCCGCTCCCCATGGCGCGCCACGATTCCAGGACCTCGCGCTGCAGGCGTTCCGGGAACGGCGTGGCCAGCATCCAGCCGCGGATCTGCGCGCCGGTGTGGGCCAGCTTTTCGATGTCGTCGACGTCCAGTTCCGCCAGCACCTTGCGGATCTTTTCATCCAAACCGCCCTGGGCGAGGAAGTCGCGGTAGGCATGCGCCGTGGTGGCGAATCCGCCGGGCACGCTGACGCCCAGGTTGGCGAGCCCTGAGATCATCTCGCCGATGGAGGCATTCTTGCCGCCCACCAGTTCGACATCCTTCATGCGTAAGCTTTCGAAAGGGATGACGTATGGGTTCATGCTGTGGCTTGTTCTTGATCCGACAAGTGGGTATTTTGACCCAACGTGAACAAACGAACCGTCTTTTTTGTATCCGATCAGACCGGCGTCACAGCGGAGACGATGGGACACAGCTTGATGACCCAGTTCGACGGGGTCGAATTCAGGCCGGTGACTTTGCCATTTATATCCACCGTTGACAAGGCGCTGGAAGCCGTGCGCAAGATCGACCTGACGGCGTCCGAAGAGGGCATCCGCCCGATTGTTTTTTCCACTCTCGTGCAGGATGAGATTCGCAATGTGGTCCGGCGCAGCACGGGCCTGTTCATGGACTTCTTCGATGCCTTCCTCGGCGCGCTCGAGGGCGAGCTCAAGGCGAAGTCCTCGCACAAGGCGGGCCGCGCGCATGGCATGGCGGATTCGCATGCCTACGCCATGCGCATCGATGCCACCAACTTCGCGCTCGCCAACGACGATGGCTCGCCGCGGCACAACTATGACCGGGCCGATGTGATCCTGGTCGGTGTGTCGCGCTCGGGCAAGACGCCCACCTGCCTGTACCTGGCCATGCAATACGGCGTGTTCGCCGCCAATTTCCCGCTGACCGAGGATGACCTCGAGTCGCGGCGCCTGCCCAAGCCTCTCGCCAACACCCCGCGCAAGCTGTTCGGCCTCACCATCAAGCCGGAGCGCCTGCAACAGATCCGCAACGAGCGGCGCCCCGAGAGCCGCTACTCCTCGGCACAGCAGGTGGCGTTCGAGGTGCGGGCGGCGGAGGCGTTGTTCACCCAGCACAACATTCCCTTCATCGACACCACGGAATGCTCGATCGAGGAAATTTCCAGCCGCATCCTGGATGTCACCGGAATTGAGAGACGCGTCCGCCCATAGGGCACCGCGTATCGCATGCTATAGTCAAATGATGATCGCCGATCAATGGTGCGCAACCAGTTGGCGGGCCCGGCCCGGCAGTTTCGTGAGCCTGATGACGCTCTACGAAAGCAATTTCGTGCGCCTGAAGTGGATCGCCGCCGACATCAAATCACTCTCGGGTCACCACGTTTCCCGTACGGATGCGGACTGTGACCTGCATCTCAAAGTGGTCGAGCACAGCCGCTATACCAGCGTCCTGCGGCTGAGCTACGAGTTCGAGCACGAAGGCGGGTTGGTGCTCGATCCGGATCTCGAAGTGTGCGTGTATCACGATGCCCGTCTTGCGGAAGTTCGCAGTTTTGCGCAAGTTGCGCGCCACCCCCACCTGCGCCAGCTTCAGTCCCAGCTCAAGCGTGAACTGGATCAGCGTTGGAGCAGGAACATGATGTTAAACAAGTGGCTTGAATACTGTGCTGACCGGGGACATCGATTCTGAGCAGGGCTCTTCGCCGGCTTCGCGCAGCATTGGGCAGACATCGCGAACAGGCGGCTCCTTGATCGACAAGCTGGGATTATTCAATTCCGCGCAAGCTGAAGAAGAGCGGCTCATGCAGCTCTTCCAGAATCGTGCGGGCCTGAAAAAGGCCTACGCCGATTTGCAGGATGAGTTTCATCTGTTGCGCGACCGCCTGAAGCAGCAGGAAGGCGCCACGATCCGCGTGCAGGAGCAACTCGATGCCCTGGGCGACCAGCTCGGCGATCCGGCGGCCGGCTTCTCCGCGCTGGTGTTCTTCCAGTTGCGTGCGCTGTGGAAGCTGTGCCACCAGCAACTCGCCAATTTTGCCACCGACCTCACCCGCCAGCAGGAAGCCCGCGAAAGCGCGCGCCACGAGGCCGACTCGCGCGCCCGGCGCGAGGCACTGCTCGCCGATGTGGGCCGGCGTCTGGAAGAGGCCTCCGCGCTGGCCGACGAGGAACGCATCCGTCTGGCCTCCCTGCAGCAGCACCTGGATTCGCTCAAGGCCTTCTGGCATTACTTCACGCGCCGCAAGCTGCAACGCGAGATCGACGAGCAGCGCCAGAAGATGGCGACCGCGGATGCGGCGGTGGGTGACCTGCATGCCGAGCGCAGCGCCGCCGAAAACGAGCCTCTGCCCGAGTTCCTCGGGATATCGCTCGAGGCCCGGCGCACCATCAACCTCGCCATCATCGGTTACGCCGAAGTGCTGTGCGAGCGCCTGCACGCCATCGGACTGGCCACGCGCGCCAAGGAAGTCATCGCCCGGCGGGTGCAGGAGATGAACTTCGGCGCACGCGCGCAATGCGATGCGCTCATGGCGGAAATACAGAAGGGCTTCGCGATCGCCCGCAGCGAGCGCGACGTGGCCGTGCACGTCAAGGGGAAGATCGAGCGCTACCGCGTGCAGTGCTCCTATCGCAATGAATCGGACACCGTGCCGACATCGGATTCGCTGGCCGAGCAATCACTCGAAGACGTGCTGAAGAAGACCGCGAAGCCGGCCGGCGGGATGAGCTGGAACGTGCTCGCCGAGGACTACTGGGATCTCTACACCCTGATGCTGCGCTGATCCGCGGCGCGCGTCAGCCGGCGGGAATGCCCCGCCGGCCCGGGGAAATCACTTGTCGTTGATGCGCAGCGCCTGCGTGGGCGCCGGCGCGCGCTTGGCCGCGCTGGCGAGCGCGTAGTCGGCCGCGATCTGCGTGGCCTCCTCGAGCAGGAGCGTCGCGGTGGAATCGTCCTTGATCTCCTCGAGCGATTTGTACGGCGGCTTGCCCTGCACGGCGCGCAGCGTGTTCTCGCGCGCCAACCGCTCCGCTTCCTGGCGCTTGCGCTCCGCCTCGCGCACCTTGATGGACAGGCTCACCGTCTTCTGCGAGCGGATCGCGTCGACCGCGGCGACGTCGTCGCGCACGTACTTGAACTCCGGGCTGTTGGCGGTGCGTTCGTCGTGCAGCCTGGTCAGGCGCGCGATGTCGTTCTTGAGGTCGCTCGCGGGCTCGAAGCTCACCGGCTCGATATGGTCCCAGGGCAGGGCGCGGTCGCGGGTGCTTTCGCCCACCTCATTGGCATTGATGAGCGAGGGAAGCGCGATGTCGGGTATGACGCCGCGGTCCTGGGTGCTCTCGCCGGTCACCCGGTAATACTTGCCGATGGTGACGTTGAGCTGTCCGAGGTCGGGCTTGCGGCCGAAAATCGTGTAGTTCAACGGGTGCGCATTCTGCACCGTGCCCTTGCCGTAGGTCTGCTGGCCCACGATGATGCCGCGGCCGTAGTCCTGGATGGCGCCGGAGAAGATCTCCGAGGCCGAGGCGCTGAAGCGGTCCACCAGCACGATCAACGGCCCGCCGTACACCAGCGCCGGATCGGGATCGTCATCCACCTCGATATGGCCGGTGGTGTCGCGCAGTTGCACGACCGGGCCCTTCTCGATGAACAGGCCGGTGAGGGATTCGGCCTCGGGCAGGTAGCCGCCGCCGTTGGCACGCAGGTCCATGATCAGTGCCTGCGCTCCATCCTTGCGCAACTCGCCGATCAGGCGCTGCACGTCGCGGGTGGTGCTGCGGAAGTCCTTGGCGCCCGCGCGGCTGGCATCGTAGTCCTGGTAGAAGCTAGGCACAGTGATGACGCCGACCTTGATCTCCTTGCCGTTGCGCGTCACGGTGCGCATGTTCTTCTGCGAGGCCTGCGCCTCGAGCGACACGCGGTTGCGGGTGAATTCGACGACGCGCTGCGCCGATCCGGGCGCCGCCCCCGCCGGCAGCAATTGCAGCCGCACGACCGTGCCGCCGGGGCCGCGGATGCGCTGCACCACGTCATCCAGGCGCCAGCCGATCACGTCGGTGAGTTCGCCCGTCTTGCCTTCGCCCACCGCGGTAATGCGATCGTTGGAGGAGAGCTTGCCGCTCACGGCCGCCGGGCCGCCGGCGATGACGTCGATCACCGTCACGTAGTCGTCGGTGAGCTGCAGGGATGCGCCGATGCCCTCGTAGGACAGGCTCATCTGGATGTTGTATTCCTCGGAGTTGCGCGGCGAGAAATAATTGGAGTGCGGGTCGAGCGACAGCACGTAGGCGTTCATGAACGCCTCGAACACGTCCTCGTTCTTGCTCTGGTCCAGGCGCTTGGAGACGCGGTCATAGCGTTTCTTCAGCGTCTCCACCACATCGGGCCAGCCCTTGCCGGCGAGCATGAGCGACAGCGCGTCGTTCTTCACGCGCTTGCGCCACAGCTCGTTCATCTCGCCCTGGCTTGCCGGCCAGGGCTCCTTCTCGCGATCGAAATTGAAGCTCTCGTCCACGTCGAAATCCGGCTTGGTCGCCAGGAGGGAGGTGGCGTAGGCGATGCGCTCGCGCGAGCGGTCCTGGAAGCGGCGGAAGATGGTGAACGCGGGCTCGACGTCTCCCGATTTGATGGCATCGTCCAGCTCGTAGCGATAGCGTTCGAATTCGGCGATGTCGCTGGCATAGAAATAGCTGCGGCTGCCGTCGATGGCGTCCAGGTAGCGGTCGAGGATCAGGCTGGAGAGGCGATCGTCCAGCGGCGCGCGCCGGTAATGCTCACGGGCGACGATTTCACTGATGCGGCGGGCGACGTAGTTTTGTTGTTCGGTGGGGGCAAGACCGGTGGCCGCCTTGGCCGCGGGAGGAGGCGAGCTGGCCGCGCCGAGAAGCGCCACGAGGCCGACGGCGCCAAGCGACAGGATGAAGCCCGCGATCCAACGGGTAAGCGAGCCTGAGGGCCGAGAATTCAACACCGTAACCGATCTCCTGTAAGCTTTGCCCACCTGGGGCGAACCTTAGGGCAAGCTTTGAATATACAAGTTTATACGACCTATACCCCATGCGTCCCTTCACCCTTTTGATCGGGATCCTGCTCGGGTCGGCGGCCTCGATCACCTTCGGTTTGGCCGCCGTATTGGCCGTTTTCGTGATTCTGTCGCCCTCGCACCCCGAATTGAGCCTGGAATACCGGCATCTGCTGACCAGCCTGGCAGGGTTCTCCCTTCTGACCGCCGCCAGCGCGGGCAGTTTCAATGCACAGGTCAAATCCCGTCCGTGGCGCGGCTGGGCGCACGCCGCCACCCTCCTCGTGCTGGCGGTCATCGTGCTGCTGTATTGGCCGCGCGGCAACGGCTGATGTACGGCGTTGCGCGGGCCGCGGCTGTCGTCCTCGTTCCCCTTTGGATGCTGGCCGGCTGCGCTGGCCGGCCAGTGGAACCCGTCTCGGCGGAATTGGATGAGGACGTATATCGCGAGCACGTGCGCGTGCTCTCGTCCGGCGAATTCGACGGCCGCCGTCCCGGCACCCCGGGCGCCGATCGCACCGTCGCCTACCTCGCGGAAACCTTTAAATCCCTCGGCCTGAAGCCGGGCAATGGCGCGGAGTTCACGCAGGTCGTGCCCTTGCTGGAGATCACGCCGCAGGAACCCCCGCAATTGTCGTTCACTGCGCACGGGCAGCGTATGCCCTTGGCCTACGGCGCCGAGGCCGTCATCTGGAGCGGGCGCGGCCTGCCGTTGGCGCAGTTGCAGGATGGTGGCGTGGTGTTTGCCGGCTACGGCATCGTGGCGCCTGAATTCGGCTGGGATGACTACGGCACGACTGACGTGCGCGACAAGCTCGTGATCGTGCTCAGCGGGCAGCCCGGCGCCGGCGCGGTCGCGCCGTTCAAGGGGCACGCCGGCGCCAAATATGGCGATTGGCGCCATAAGGTCCAACAGGCCGTCACTCGCGGCGCGGGCGCGGTATTGTTGGTGCACGACGAGCAGGCGACGGGGTCGTCCTGGAGCGCCGTGCAGGCTGACGGCATGGGTCCCCGGCTGCTGCCTGGCGCGGGCGGGGGCGATGACACGGCGGTCATCGAGGGCTGGGTGCGCGGCGATGCCCTGCGCGCGCCGTTCAAAGTTGCCGGCGCCGATTTCGGGCAATTGCTCGTCGCTGCGGTGCAGCGTGGCTTCCATGCGCGCACGCTGCCGCTGCGCGCCGAGGCGCAGATCCGCAGCGCGGCGCGCGCCGTCACCGCGGCCAATGTGCTGGCGTTGATCCCGGGCCGCGAGCGGCCGCGCGAGTACGTGTTCTATTCGGCGCATTGGGATCACCTGGGCTCGCGCACGGCCGCCGGCGGCGCGCAGCAGCTGTTTCCGGGCGCCGTCGACGATGCATCGGGCGTGGCGGCTGTGCTCACGCTGGCGCGCTCCATCAGCCGCCTGCCGCAGCGGCCCGAGCGTTCCATCGTCTTCCTGTGCAGCACCGCGGCCGAGTCTGGCCAGCTCGGTGCGGCCTGGTATGTGGATCATCCGGTGTACCCGCTGAAGAACACGGTGGCGTTCATCGAGGTGGAGCATTTGCGTCCCGGTGGCCCGACGCGCGACGTGGCGGCAGCTGGCCTGGGACTGTCCGAATTGGACAACCTGCTGCGTATGAGCGCGCTGCTGCAAGGGCGCGAGTTACATGCCGATCCCCGCGCAGGGGATGGCGGTTGGTATCGCGCCGACGCGCACCGGTTTGCATGGGCGGGTGTGCCGGTGCTGCTGGCCCGCGCGGGCGTCGATGACAGCGCACGCGGACCGGCCTGGGGCCGTGCGCAGGACGAGGAGTTCTGGCTGCGCCGCTATCACCAACCCTCGGATACGTACTCGGCGGAATGGGATGTGCGCGGAGCGATCCAGGACCTCGATCTTTACCGTTCGATCGGAATTCGACTGGCGCGCGACTGGCGCTTTCCGCAGTGGTCGCCGAGCAGCGAATACCGTCCCCTGCGCGAGCAGCAGCGGCCGGAGGATGCGGCGCGCCGGGCGCCGCCTGCGGATTGAGGGCGAACCGGCGTGTAGGCTGGGCGCGGCAGCGCTTCAGCGCTTGCGCACGCTGGTCCAGGCCCTGCGCTTGTCGAAGACGCCGCTGTTGTAGGGATCGAAGCCCACGTTCCTGGGTTTCGCCGGCGCCGCAGGGCGCACCGTCGGCGTGGGCGCCGGCCGCGTCTTCAAGGCTTCCGCGCGAGCGAGCTCAGCTACCCCGAAGCTGAATAGATCGTCGGATGTGTGTTCGAGCCAAAGGTCTGACAAGTTCATTCCCCTCGAGAGAATGTTCCCAATTGGCGACAGCCGGTACAACGCGAGGCTTGCCAATTGTGAGAATCCGCGCGAACTCCCGCACGTTATGTCGTGCCGGTGGCGTTCGTACCTGCGTTCAGAGCGAACGGGCGTGCTGGAAGGGAACCTGGTGGTCGAAGCGGACCGAGCGGTTGCGGCCCTGCAATTTGGCGGTATAGAGCGCCTGGTCGGCGGCGCGCACGAAATCGTTGACGCCACGGAACGGGGTGAGCGCGCCGTGCGTGGCGCAGCCGATCGAAATGGTCACGGTGGCCTGGGCGGCGCCGATGTCGTGGCGCGCATTCTGGAAGGCGATCACGATGCGCTCGCAGATGGCGCGCGCGGTTTCCGCATCGGTGGCCGGAAAGGCGATCACGAATTCCTCGCCACCATAGCGTGCCACCACATCCGTCTCGCGGGTGTTGCTCTTGAGGATGCGCGCCGTGGCCTGCAGCACCTTGTCGCCGGCTTGATGTCCGTAGGTGTCGTTCACCTTCTTGAAGTTGTCGAGGTCGGCGAAGGCGATGCTCAAGGGCCACTCGTTGCGGCTGGCGTGCTCGAACTCGCGTGCGAGATATGCATCCAGGAAGGGGCGGTTGTAGGCGCCGGTGAGCGCATCGCGCTGCGCCTCCTCCTCCAATTCCAGCGCACGCGTCGACAAGCTGTGCGCGGTGGCCTTGAGCGTGTTCACCTCGCGCAGCGCCTGCAGGTTGCGGATCATCAGGATGTCGCGTGCCTGCTCCAGGATCAGGTCCGGATTCGTGCCGGCGCGCAGGTCGGTGTCGAAGATCGCTTCGGTGTCCGGAATCAGGCCGCTGATCGTGCCCAGCACCTGGCCGAATTCATGCTTGTCCAATCCCAGGCTCCGCTCCACCGCTTGCGCGGTGCGGGCGAAGGCGCGTTGTTCGGAGCCGAGCACGAACAGGTCCGCGATCAGCCCCGACAGGGCCACGCAGCGATTGAAGATCTCATCCGTAACATCGCTGCGGATCTGCTCGACCTGGTGCGAGGCGCTGATGGCCTTGTGCAGGCGTTCCGGCAAATGCCAGCCCGCCATCAGGCTGCCGCCGATCTCGGCATGGTCGGCCTTGACCTGCTTGCGCTCATGCTCCGCCAGGGCGCGATGGTCGCGCTGCAGGGTGGCGCCGTTGCGGTACAACTCGGGCAGGGCCTGGTCGAGCGCGAGCATGCCCACATCCTGCAACAGTCCGGCGAGGAACAATTCCTCGGCCAGGGGCTGGCGCAGCGCCTCGCCCAAGGCGCGCGAAGAGATGGCGGCGATCAGCACGCGGCGCCAGTAGAAAGGGTAATCGATGCCATTGGGCTTGCGGCCGCGCAGCGAGCGGACCAGCGTGAAACTCAGCGCCAGGGTCAAGGTGGCGTTCAAGCCCAATACCACCAGCGCCTGGCGCAGGTTCTCGCTCTTGCGCCGCTGCGCGTACAGCGGGGAATTGGCGATGCGCAGGATCTTGGTGGTCAGTGCCGGGTCCATGCTGACGGCGGTCGCGACCTTGCCCATCTCGATGTCCGGATCCTGGGCGAGCTCGATGATGTGAGCCGCGACGCCGGGTGGCGTCGGGAAGTTCACGAAAGAGCGGATGTGTCGTTCCAATTCGGGCGTCATGCACGCAAACTCTGGGCACGGTCTACCCAGGAGTTAACGTCCCAAATCCCTGGAACTTTAGGGGGTTTGAGCGGTTTTCAGCCCGCCAGCGACGCGCTGCGGCGCCACCAGGCGAGCAGCGCGCGGTACAGCAGGATCAGCAGGAAGGGCCCGAGGACCACGATCCAGGAGGACCAGTTGCCGCCTGCCAGCCCGCGGTAGATCGAGCCATATTGACCGGCCACGCTCCCCCCCTCGTAGCCGCCCAGCAGCAGCGCGCCTGCCACATAGATCACCGCCGGCAGCAACAGCAAGCCCGCCGCCACGCCGGCGCCGAGCAGCCAGAGCATGCGCCGCCCGGGCGGGGCGGACCGATAACGGGAGCGCAAGTTTTGCAGCCACATGCGCAACAGTGTAAACCATGCGCCGCAAGGCGGTAGAATCCGCCGCATGAAGCGCTGGATACCCGACCCGCTGTACGGGGCCAAGCCCTGGGCATTCATGTCCGTGGGGGCCTTGCTGACCATCGGCATGATGGCCTGGTCCTGGTGGGATGGCAGCTGGACGCCGTGGCGCGGCCTGTTGTGTTTTGCCGGAGCGGCCGGCGCCATCGTCGGCGGGGCCATCCTGCAGCTTCGCCAGAATTACCGCGCCCGCAGCAAATGGCGCCGCGACCAAGACCGCACCGGATGATCCGCACCGCTGTCGTCGGCGTCGGCTACCTCGGCCGGTTCCATGCCCAGAAGTATGCCGCGCTCGAGCAGGCCCGGCTGGTTGCCATCGCCGATCCGAACACCGCCGCGCGCGAAGCGCTGCAACGCGAGCTGGGCGTCGAGGGCGTCGACGACTACCGCGGCTTGCTGGGCCGGGTCGATGCGGTGAGCATCGTCACGCCCACCCCCTCGCACCATGCCATCGCAAGATTTTTTCTCGACGCGGGCGTCGACGTGCTGCTGGAGAAACCCATCACCGTGACGTTGGAGGAGGGCGCGGACCTGGTGGCCGCCGCGCGCGCCGGCGGCCGAATCCTGCAGATCGGGCACCTGGAGCGTTTCAACGCCGTCATCCAGGCCGTGCAACCGCGGCTCACGGCGCCGCGATTCATCGAGTCCGCGCGCCTCGCGCCTTTCAAGCAGCGCGGCACCGACGTCGACGTGGTGCTCGATCTCATGATCCATGACATCGACCTGATCCTGTCGATCGTGCGTTCCCCGGTGATCTCCGTGGATGCCATTGGCAGCAGCGTATTCTCCAACGAGATCGACATTGCGAATGCGCGCCTGCGCTTCGAGAACGGCTGCGTGGCCAACGCCACCGCCAGCCGCGTGAGCCTGAAGACCGAGCGCAAGTTGCGGGTGTTCGAGGACGATGCCTATCTGTCGGTGGACCTGCACCAGAAGATACTCACCGTCATCCGCAAGGCAGAGGGCCCCGTGCCGGAGGGCATGCCGCCGGTGTCCATCGATGAGCGCAATTTCGACCAGGGCGATGCGCTCAACGATGAGATACAGGCCTTCCTCGCGTCTGTCGCCAGCCGCGAGGCGCCGCTGGTCAGCGGCGAGGATGGCCTGCTGGCGCTGAAGACGGCGGTGGACATCACCGATCAGGTGAAGAAATCGCGCGAACGTTTTCGCCGCTGAGTCGGCGCCGGGCGGCCTGTCAGGGAGTCTTGGCTCCGAGGTCCGACACCAGGGTGACGCGATCGACGAAGTAGCCCGTGTCGGCGAAGCAGCTGGTGGGCAGGCCGCGATGCTCGGTGTAGTGCAATTGCACCTGCTTGCCGACCACCTTGCTCAACTGCAGGGCGACCGCCGGGTCGCGGACGCTGAAATCCCAGATTTGCGGGGCCACGCCCGCCACCACGTACTGCGCCAACTCGCCTTCATAGGTCTTGCACAGCCAGCCGCGGCGCGAGAATTTCTGCACCACCCCGGCGCGTTCGCCATCCGAGTACGACCAGGCCAGCGCCAGCCAGCTCCACAGCGTGAGGCTGATGCCCACGGCGATGAGCACCCCAAACGCGATGCCCCAGCGGCCCGCCTTGCGCCGCGGAGCCGGGGGGCTCACCTCCTGCGTCATGCCTGCGCTCAAGTGACCGGCACCTCGTGCACCCAGCCGAAGGTATCCGGGGCGCGCCGCTCCTGGATGGACAACAGCGCTTCGCGCATGACAGCGGCCTTCTGGTCCACCTGCGCCGGCGCGTACACCTTGCCGTCCGCATCCACCAATTGCTTGATGGGGCTGACGATGGCGGCGGTGCCGCAGGCGAACAGCTCGCTGCAGCGGCCGCTGCCGATCTGCGCGAGCAGCTCATCGACGGCGATGCGCCGCTCATGCAGCGGGATGCGGTCGCGCTTGGCAATGGCGATGAGCGAATCGCGGGTGATGCCGGGAAGAATGGTGCCGTCGAGCTCAGGCGTATGCAGTTCGCCGTCGATCACCGCAAACAGGTTCATGCCGGACAGCTCCTGCACGTAGCGATGCTCGGGCGCGTCCAGCCACAACACCACATGATGGCCGCGCGCCGCGGCCGCGGAGCTCGCCCGCAGCGATGCCGCGTAATTGCCGCCGGTCTTGGCCACGCCGGTGCCGCCATTGGCGGCGCGTGCATCGTGGCGCTCGATGGCCACGCTCATCGCGCCCGCGGAGTACACCTCGCTGGGATTGGCGATGACCACGTAGCGCAGGGTGTTCGAATTGCGGATCAGGTAGCCGGGCTCGGTGCCGAAGACGAAGGGCCGCAGGTACAGCGCCTGGCGGGTGGTGCGGGGAATGAATGGCGCGCAGGCGCGCACCATGGCCTCCACGCCTTCCATGAACAGGCTTTCGGGCAGCACGGGAATCGACAGGCGGGTGGAGGAATTCGCCAGCCGCTGCCAATGAGCATGCGGACGGAACAGGTTGGGTTGCGGGTGGCCCACGCGATAGGCCTTCATCCCTTCGAACACCAATTCCGCATATTGCAGCGCGCGCGCACCCGGGTAGATCTCCAGCGGGCCGTAGTTGAGCAACTGGCGGGCGCCCCATTCCTTGCCGTCGAATTCGCAGCTGTACATGACCGGCGCGGTCACCAGGCCAAAGCCCAGTTGTGCCGGCAGCTTGAAATTCGCGAGCGCATCAGCGCAGCCCGGGGCGATGCGATAAGGCGTGTTCGATACGGAGCGGCCGTCCTTGGCAGGTGTCGCGGATTGCTCAGGGTTTGCTGCCATGGTGCTGCTCGCTGCGAAATCAGGGGTTCAGGAACTGCGGATCGATGGGCGCATCATGCCCGAAAACCAGCCGGTTCGTCTCGTTGGCGAGCCCGACGATGGCCAGCAGCTCCTGGAATTGCTCCTCGGTCATGCCCTTCTTGCGCGCCGCCGCCGAATGCGAGGCGATGCAGTACTTGCAATTGTTGGTGACGCTCACCGCCACGTAGATGAGCTCCTTGGTGAGCGGGTCCAACGCGCCCGGCGCCATCACTTCCTTCGCCGCCTCCCAGATGCGCCGCAGGGTGGGTGGGTGATGCGCCAGCACCTTCCAGAAATTGTTCACCCAGTCGATCTTGCGCGTCGCCATGATGTCATCGTAGACGGCGCGAACTTCGGCCGAGGCCTGTGCATATTCGATGGGCTGGGTCATGGGTGACTGCTCGTGGGGTTCAAGGAAGGATCGCGATGACGCGCGCCGGGAATCCCGAGCCACCTTCAGGCTTGGGGAAGGTCACCATGACCAGTGCGCCGGCTTCCGGCACCTTGTCCAGGTTGGCCAGCATTTCGATCTGATAATGATTCAAGCTCAGGATGTAGGATTCGAGCGAGTAATCATCCTTGGTGGTGGCGATGCCGGGATCCGTGTCCGTGGTCTCATGGCCCGATGCGGTGATGCCGCGCTCGCCATACAGGAGCTTGAGCACCGGCATGCTCCAGCCAGGGTAATGCGCCACGCCCGCGGCGTCCTTGTTGGCCATGGCGTCGTTGTCGGGCCAGCGCTTGCTCCAGTCCGTGCGCATGGCGACGAAGGCATTCTTCGGAATGCGCCCGTGCCTGGATTCCCATTCCTTGATGTCATCGAGCGTCAGCGTGTAGTCGGGATTCTTCGCCACCTTCTCGTGCACGTCGAGCACCACCAGCGGCAGCAGCATCTCCTTCGGGTCCACCTGGTCGACGGATTTCTTGCCCTCGTGGAAATGGGCGGGCGCATCGATGTGCGTGCCCCATTGGCCCACGTGGCAGAACTGCTGGATGATGAAGCCGTCCTTCTTCACGGTGTACAGCACGTCCACCTTCTCATTCGGCATGCCTTTCCAGTGCGGAATGCCGGGCGCGAAGCTGTGGGTGAGGTCGACGAAGGTCCTGGTGCTCAGCTGGTCGTAGATACCGTACAGCGACTTGGCGGGCGCGCCGGCAGCGGCAGCGACGCCTGCGCTCAATGACAGAACGGCGAGGCCCAGGAATGCGGTGCGCGTACTCATGATTCACCTTGTTTGGATGGAGGCGGCGGGCGCACAGAATATACATCCGGCGGGGTGGGGGACAAGTCGATGTCGCGGCGCGATCGATGGCCTAGACCGGCAAGCGTGAGTGCGCAGAATGCCGCGCCGCCCAGGAAGGTGAAAGCGGCGCCGTAGCGGTCCCACAGGAGCCCGGCGATGGCGCTGGCGGCGAGCATGGCAAGGCCGCTCACGAGGTTGAAGAATCCGAAGGCGGTTCCGCGCAGGTCCGCGGGGGCGGTGGCGGCGACCATCGCAGCGAGCAGTCCCTGCGTCATGCCCATGTGCACACCCCACAGCACCACGCCGAGCAGCAGCGCCGGCCACTGCGTGCTCAGTGCCAGCACCGCGTCTGCCGCCGCCAGTACGAGCAGTCCAGCGGCGAGCAGGGCGCGATGGCTGAGGCGATCCGACAACTTGCCGAATGGGTAGGCGCAAACGGCGTAGACGACGTTCATGGCGACCAGGACCAGGGGCACGAGCGACACCGCAATTCCGGCATCATGCGCGCGCAGGACGAGAAAGGCTTCGCTGAAGCGCGCCAGGGTGAATGCGGCGCCGATGCCGACCACCCACCAGTAGTCGGCGGGCAAGCGCCGCAGGTTGTCGCGTTGAATCGGATTGCGCCGTACGTGGCCGCGGGGTGCGCCGGGTTCGCGCACACCCACGAGCAGCGCCAGCACCGCCAGGATCCCGGGAATGACGGCGATCCAGAACACCCGGCGGTAGTCGTCCGCCCACAGCAACATCAACGCCACCGCCAGCAAGGGGCCGAGGAAGGCGCCCACCGTATCCAGCGACTGCCGCAGACCGAAGGCAGCTCCGCGGATCTCGGCCGGCGCGATGTCAGCGAGCAGTGCATCGCGCGGCGCGCCGCGCACGCCCTTGCCCACGCGGTCGAGCAGGCGGGCGCCGAGGACCATCAGCGGGCTTGCCGCGATGGCGAACAGCGGCTTGGTGAAGGCCCCGAGCGCATAGCCGAACAGCGCGAGGCCCTTGCGCCGGCCCAGGTAGTCGCTGAGGACGCCGGAAAAGACCTTGACGATCAGCGCGGTGGATTCGGCGGCACCCTCGATCAGCCCCACCGCGAATGCGCTGGCGCCCAGGGTGCCGACCATGAACAACGGCAGCAGGCTGTGGATCATCTCGGAGGAGACATCCATCAATAGGCTCACGATGCCGAGTGCCCAGACGCCGGCCGGCATGCGGCGGAGCGTGTCGCGATGGGGCGCGCTCATGAGGATGCGATGAGAGTTCTCTGCGGATTCACGGGAAGTCGAATTCCAAACGCAATCGCAGATTACTATGCCGCTACCGCGGGACGTAGGGCGGCATGGCTGCTTTCCCCGCGCCGGTTTTCTCCCGCATGGTGACGCGTAAGGGTCACGGTTCCCTCACCGTCGATCAAACCTGCGATATGAGCGGCTACTGCCGTGTCCAGTTGGCGGGTGGCCCGGTAATTGTTCATGGTCGAGTCATCTTGCATCGACGCAGGAAAAAGCTCCCCGGAATTGCTTCCGGGGAGCGCCCGCATTGGTGGAGCCGGGGGGACAGCGCGTTCCAACTCTTTCGAGCCGGGCTGGACTATGCCTTCATCCTTCCATCGCCTGCGCGATGAAGTCGGATGCGGGGCGTGTTATCCGCGCTCGTGTCGCGCGAATCCTGGTGTCGGCCCCGCCGTTGCCGGGTCGGCCAATCCATGAGTCTCTACAGGGCAGGAAGAGTTGGCCTCTTTCCACCCCTCGGCGTTGCCATGTCGCTTGCAGCGACTTAAGGGTTCACCGAATGAGCCCCGTTTGCACTGCGCTCTTTCGAACACAGGCGACCATTGCATTCCCTTGCCTCAATCGAACCCCCGTCCACAAGCCCTACGTTCCAAGACCTACGTACGTAGCCACGTCTATTGATCTCGCCGCTCGCTACCCGACGGGCAGGGAAAGCTAACAGCCAGCCCGGTAATTTTTCGTTGAACACACCCCAGGCCCGTGTGCCCCACTATCTGATGAGCGCTACCCTCAACCGTTCGCATCAGCACGAGCCGGCCGAGGTTCAGCCGCGATTAGGCGGCTAGAGCGTAGTTGTCTTGATTGGCAACTATAAGTTTGCAAATGGTTTAACGAGGAACCTGCACCTCGGTACGCACCTGGAGTTTCGCGACCCATGTCGAAACCGGTCGGCCCCAATTGCAGGGGTTAGTTTACGCTCAAATCCTGGGGTTCGCGATGCCAACGCACGAGGCCATGATGGGGGCCCGCCAGGGCGGTAAATTCTGCGCCACGCCCCTTGATCAGTGGCGGGCCGCCTTCATGATGCGGCTCTTGTCGCGCTGCCAGTCGCGGTCCTTGTCGGTGGCGCGCTTGTCGTGCTGCTTCTTGCCCTTGGCGAGGCCAATCTCGAGCTTCGCGCGCCCGTTCTTCCAGTACAGCTCCAACGGCACGATGGTGTGGCCGCGCCGCTCCACCGCGCCGACGAGGTGATCGAGCTGCCGGCGGTTCAACAGAAGCTTGCGGGTGCGCGTGGGGTCGGTGTCCACATGCGTGGAGGCGGAAGTGAGCGGTGAAATGTGCGCACCGTGCAGGAACGCCTCGCCATTGCGCAGGTAGACGTAGCCTTCGGTGATCTGCGCCTTGCCCGCGCGCATGCTCTTGACTTCCCATCCCAGCAGCGCAAGGCCGGCCTCGAAGCGCTCCTCGATGAAATAATCGAAGCGCGCCTTGCGGTTCACGGCGATCGGCGGGGCTTTTTCCGGCGGCTTGGCCATGCGCGGAATTCTACCGGCTTCGGTCATCGATATTGTGAGAATCAGCTGCATTCTCCTACCATACGCGGGCATCGCATAGAAACAGGCGCGTACGAATTCATGCAAACGGTAGAACGCAGCGGGCTGGTCCGCTACACCCCCGCGCAAATGTTCGCGCTGGTGAGCGATGTGGCGAGCTACCCGCAGTTCCTGCCCTGGTGCGTGGGCTCGAGCGTGCAACCGGTGTCGGACACGGAAGTGGTGGCCACGGTGAAGGTCGCGCGCAGCGTGCTGCGCACCAGCTTCACCACGCGCAATACATTGGTCCAGGATCGCACGATCACCATGAACCTGGAGGAGGGTCCATTCCGCAGCCTCACCGGGGAATGGAGGTTCGAACCCATCGGAGACGAAGGCTCGCGCGTGAGCTTCCGCGTGAATTTCGAGTTCGACAATCGCCTGATGGCGGCCGCCCTGAATGCCGCCTTCGAATCCGTGTGCGCGACGATGGTGAGCGCGTTCGTCGAGCGGGCGAGGGCGGTGTATGGCTGAGGTGCTGGAAATCGAGCTCGCCATGCGCGATGGCGCGGACGTGCGCATCCAGGTATGCCGTCTGCCCGCCGGCTCGCGCGTGAACGATGCGTTGCGGGCCTGCGGCCTTGCGATGGAGCCGGGGCGCGTGGGCATCTTCGGCCGCGTGGTGCAGGGCGATGAGCCCCTGCGAGCGGGCGACCGGGTGGAGATCTACGAGCCGCTGCCGCAGGACCCCAAGGCGGCGCGGCGGGAGCGGGTGCGGCGGGCGCGGCGCGGTTGACGCACGCGGATCAGAACCGGCGGTCCACCTTCACGGCGGCCGCGGAGGCATCCTGCGCGGCGGCGACGGCCGCGGAGGGCTTGTCGATCTTGGCGACCTTGTCCGCCGCATCGAAGTACACCGTGACGCGGCGCGAATCCACGTTGCGGGAGCGGCCTTTCTTCAAGTAGTAGATGTAGTCCCAGCGTTCCTTGTCGAAGGTATCCGCCACCATCGGGGTGCCCAGCAGGTAGCGCACCTGGCTGCGGGTCATGCCGGTCTTGACCTGCTCCACGGCGTTCTGATCGAGGAAATTGCCCTGCTGGACGTTGATGCGATACACGCAGGCGGAGGCCAGCAGCAAGGATGCCAATATGGGGAAAGTGCGTAGTCGGAAACGGTTCATGGCAGTGGTGCAATCAGCTCGATTGAACGATAATCGGTGCCAGGATCATACCGGAAATCGCACCAGTGCCGCATCGAATGAAAGACGTGACGACCAACGAAAGCACGGATTTGCGCAAGGCGGGGCTGAAAGTCACGCTGCCGCGCCTGAAAATCCTCGACATCCTGGCTGCGGGCACCGCGCGGCACATGAGCGCGGAAGATATCTACAAGAAACTGCTGGAATCGAACGAAGACATCGGGCTTGCCACGGTGTACCGCGTGCTCACGCAGTTCGAGGCCGCCGGTCTCGTGACGCGGCACCACTTCGAGGGCGGCATGGCCGTGTTCGAACTCAACCACGGTGCGCATCATGATCATATCGTGTGTGTGGACTGCGGCCGGGTGGAAGAGTTCATGGACGGTGGCATCGAAGAACGCCAGCACGCGGTTGCCCAGCGCCTCGGGTTCGAGATCTCCGACCACGCGTTGATCCTCTATGGGCATTGCCGCAAGGCAGCCTGCCCGCACAAACCCGTCAAGTAGCGCGTCGCGGGCGCGCCTTGCGGGGCGCGGCCGGAGCCTCCCCTTGCGATAGCATTTCGCGCGCATGTTCGCGGGCCGTGCCGGTAATGGAGACGCCTCCCAGCATGCGGGCGATTTCCTCCACGCGTTCTTCGGCCGTCAGTGCGTTCACCGCGGTGCGAGTGGTCTTGCCATCCGACAGTTTCACCACGCGGAACTGACCGTGTGCCTGCGAGGCCACCTGTGGCAGGTGGGTGACGCACAACACCTGCGCGCGCTTGCCCAGTTCGCGCAGCTGCCGCCCGACGATCTCGGCCACGGCGCCGCCCACGCCCGCGTCGACTTCATCGAACACCATGCACAGCGCCGGAGTATCCGCCGCCGCCGCCACCTGGATGGCGAGGCTGATGCGTGAGAGCTCGCCGCCCGAGGCGACCTTTGCCAAGGCCTTCAGCGGCTGACCGGGGTTGGCGCTGACCAGAAAATCGATTTCATCCACGCCCTGCAGGCCGAACGTGGCCGGGTTGCTTTCCACCCGCGCTTCGAACCGCCCGCCCACCATCCCCAAGCCCTGCATCAGGCGGCTGATCTGCTCGCCGAGATCGCGCGCCGCACGTTGCCGGGCGTTGCTGAGCGCGGCCGCCGCCTTCTGGTAGCGCGCGGTGAGCTCGCCGAGTTGCTGCTGCAGTTGCGCCAGGGTGGCATCCGCCGATTGCAGCGAACCCAGCTCCCTGGCCGTCTGCTCGAGCACTTGCGGCAGGTCGGTGACGGCCACGCGGTGCTTGCGCGCCAGCGCCTCGAGGCTGGCGGCGCGGCGTTCGAGGTCTTCCAGCCGCGCAGGATCGATATCCAACGCCTCCAGGTAATGCGACAGCGCGGAGGAGGCCTCGCGCGCGGCCACCTGCGCTTCCTGCAGCAGGCCGGCGGCGGTGGCGAGTTCCGCATCGCTTTCCGCTGCCGTGCGGATGGCAGCCCCCGCCTTGGCGAGCAGGTCGTGCGCATTGGCAATCTCGGATTCGTCGGCCAGCTCCAGCGCGGCGCGCGCGGCGGCGGCAAGCCGGCCGCGGTTGGCGAAGCGCTTCTGTTCGGCGAACAATTGCTCGATGTCGGCCGTATTGCCGACCTCGGCCTTGAGCTCGGCCAGCTGGAACTGCAGGTAGTCGAGGCGCGATTCGCGCTGCGCGGCCGCCGTCTCGAGCGCATCGAGCTGCTCGCGGCATTGCCTGTAGTCGGCGTATACGGCGCTCACCGCCTCGCGCAGTTCGCGCGGCACGCCGTGCGCATCCAGCAGCGCGCGCTGCGCGCTGCGCTTGACCAGGTGTTGGAACTCCTGCTGGCCGTGGATCTCGATCACGAAGTCGGAGAACTCACGCAGGGCCTGCAGCGAGACCATCTGGCCGTTCAGATAGGCGCGCGAGCGGCCATCCGCCCCGACCACGCGGCGCAGGATGACCTCCCCCTGGTGTTCGATGGATTGCTCCTGCAGCCAGTCCGCCGCGGGTCCGGAGGGCACCGTGAAGCTCGCCGAGACTTCGGCCCGTTCAGCACCATGGCGCACCACGTCGGTGCCGGCGCGTCCGCCGGCGGCCAGCAGCAGCGCATCCACGATGATGGATTTGCCGGCGCCGGTTTCGCCGGTGAGCGCGCTCAAGCCGGCCTTGAATTCCAGTTCGACCTTGTCGACGATGGCAAGATCACGCAATTGCAGATGCGTCAGCATGAGAGCGGCCCTGGCGTGTCAGTCTGTGGCGCGATTGTCGTAGCCGCCGCGTCCCCAGTGGAGCTTGGAGCGCAGCACCCGGTAGTAATCGTAACCCGGCGGGTGCAGCAGGGTGATGCGTGCGGCGGCCTTTTCGACGTGCAATTCATCCTGCAGTTGCATGTCTCCGAGCGTCTCGCCATCGCAGGTGACCTGGGCGCGGCCGTGCGGACGCTCCATGAGCTTCAAGGTGATGCGGCTGCGCGCGCTGACGATGATGGGCCGGTCGCTGAGCGTGTGCGGGCAGACGGGCGCCAGCACGAACACATCGAGTTCCGGTTCGACGATGGGCCCGCCGCAGGACAGCGCGTAGGCGGTGGAGCCCGTGGCGGTGGCCACGACCAGGCCATCCGCGCCATGCGAGTTCACCAGGTTGCCGTCGATGGCGGTCTCGAAATCGAGCATGCGGCCGGTCTCACGCTTCTGGATGACCACATCGTTCAGCGCCAGTGCGGTGATGGCGGGGGAGCCGGGGCGTTCCAGGCGGGCCTGCAGCATGGAGCGGGGATCTTCGGAAAAGCGGCCGGCCAGCACCGTGTCGACATCCTCGAGCATGGTGCGTGCGCCGACATCGGTGAGGAAGCCGAGCCGGCCACGATTGACGCCCAGCAGCGGAACGTCGTGACCGGCGACCAGGCGCGAGGCGTACAGCAGCGTCCCGTCGCCGCCGATGGCAATGATGAGGCCGGCTTGCGTGGCGAAGGTGGCCGCCGGGCATCGTTCCACCGTGCCCCGGGCAAACTCCAGGTCGACCTTTTCGTCCACCAGCAACCGCCCTGGCCTGCGCGACAGGTGCTCCACCAGGCTGAGCATGCATTCCGCCACCCGCGGGTCCGCGGTGTTGCCGATCAGGGCGATGGTGGAAAAGGAATGGCTCATGCGCTGGTTCTCAAGACTCGTTGTAGCACGGCCGCGGCAATGCGGTCACGGGTTGAAACTGCATTGTTGGCCCAGATTGAGGTATCTTGACGTGCCGTAGCTCCACTGGGTAGGTTTTCGCTGCAATGGATCGGGTCACTCCTGAGCATCATTCCGATGAGGTGTTGAGCGAGCGCGCACAGCTCCTGCTCAAGGCGCTCATCGAGAATTACATCCGCGATGGTCAGCCGGTTGGCTCGCGGACCTTGTCGCGTGATTCGGGATTGAGCCTGTCCTCGGCCACCATCCGCAACGTCATGGCCGACCTCGAAGGCCTGGGGTTCGTGGCGTCCCCGCATACCTCGGCGGGCCGCATTCCCACGGACAAGGGCTATCGCCTGTTCGTGGATTCGCTGCTGAAGGTCAAGCCGCTGGAGTCGAACGAGATCGAGGAAATCCAGCGCGGCCTGGTGGGCGAGGCGCAGAACGGCCGTTCGCTGGTGCAGATCGCCTCGCAGATGCTCTCCAACGTCACCCACATGGCCGGGGTGGTCACCCTGCCCAAGCCGCAATTCGTGGCGCTCACGCAAATCGAATTCATCGCGCTGTCCGACAATCGCGTGCTCGCCATCATGGTGATGAACAACCGCGAGGTTCAGAACCGGGTGGTGCAGCTGGATCGCCCGTATGGGGCGGAGGAATTGAAGCGGGCCGCCAACTACCTCAACGAGGTCATCGGCGGGCGCTCGCTGCACGAAGCGCGCGCCCACATCGTGGGGCAGCTGCAGGAGACCCGCCAGCACATGAACCGCCTCATGCTGGACGCCATCCAGATGGCGCAGAAGGTGTTCGATGCGCCGGCGGCGGATCAGCGTGAATATGTCATTGCCGGCGAGACCAACCTGATGGGGTTTGCCGAGCTGTCGAATGTCGAACGGCTGCGCCGGCTGTTCGAGGCCTTCAACGAAAAGCGCGACATCCTGCACATCCTGGACCACTGCCTGCGGGCCGATGGCGTTCAGATCTTCATCGGCCAGGAATCGGGCTACAGCATTCTTGACGACATCAGCGTGGTATCCGCTCCCTACACCATCGACAATCACGTGGTCGGCGTCCTGGGGGTCATCGGCCCTACCCGGATGGCCTACGAGCGTGTCATCCCCATCGTCGATGTGACCGCCAAATTGCTCGGCTCGGCCTTGAACGCCCGCAAGTAGCCCCAATTTTGGGGTGGGTTGGGGCGGGGCGCCGCGCGGGGGAGGCCCGCAAGGCTCGCGCCCTGGACGCACGAGCAGCAGAGGTCTAGAGAACACGTGACACAATCCGATCCCTCGCCAACCCCCACCGATACCGCAGCGCCAGCCGCCGACGCCGCACCCACCCCCGAGTCCCTGTTGGCCGCCGCCAATGCCCGGGCCGAGGAGCAGCGCAACAACTACCTGCGGGCCGTCGCCGAATTGGACAATTTCCGCAAGCGCGCCGAGCGCGAGGTGGAGCAGGCCCGCAAGTACGCCATCGAGCGCTTCGCGCAGGAACTCGTCTCGGTGGGCGATGCCCTCGAGGCGGGCATCCAAGCCGGTGCCGCCAACCCCGGCCCTGCGCTGCTGGAGGGCGCCAAGGCCACTCTCAAGGAACTGCACCGCGCCTTCGAAAAGGCCGGCATCCTCACGTTGGATCCGGCTGACAAGCCCTTCGATCCCAATTGGCATGAGGCCATGGTGGCGCAGGAAGCCGCCGACAAGGCGCCTGGCACCGTGCTCACCGTCATCCAGAAAGGCTATGCGCTGAATGGGCGTTTGTTGCGGCCGGCGCGGGTCATCGTCGCCAAGGCGCCTGCGTCAACCGGCAATTGAAAAATACAACCCTTGCCCCATCTTGACGGCACGATTTCGAATTCTTAGAGGTTCAACAACATGGCTAAAGTGATTGGCATCGATCTGGGCACGACCAACTCCTGTGTCGCGATCATGGAGGGCGGCAAGCCCAAGGTGATCGAAAACAGCGAGGGCGACCGCACCACGCCGTCGATCGTCGCGTTCACCAAGGACGATGAAGTCCTGGTCGGCCAGTCCGCCAAGCGGCAGGCCGTCACCAACCCGAGCAATACCTTGTTCGCGGTCAAGCGCCTCATCGGCCGCAAGTTCACCGATGAGGTCGTGAAGAAAGACGCCGGCATGGTCCCCTACAAGATCGTCAAGGCCGACAACGGCGATGCCTGGGTGGAAGCGCAGGGCAAGAAGATGGCGCCGCCGGAAGTTTCCGCGCGCGTGCTCATGAAGATGAAGAAGACCGCCGAAGATTACTTGGGTGAGACCGTCACCGAGGCCGTCATCACGGTGCCCGCGTACTTCAACGACTCGCAGCGCCAGGCCACCAAGGACGCCGGTCGCATTGCGGGCTTGAACGTCAAGCGCATCATCAACGAGCCTACCGCGGCGGCGTTGGCCTATGGCCTGGACAAGGGCGGCGGTGACCGCAAGATCGCGGTGTACGACCTGGGCGGCGGCACCTTCGACATCTCCATCATCGAGATTGCGGAAGTCGACGGCGAGCGCCAGTTCGAGGTGCTCTCCACCAATGGCGACACCTTCCTCGGCGGCGAGGACTTCGACCTGCGCATCATCAATTACCTGGGCGATGAGTTCAAAAAGGAATCCGGCGTCGACGTACGCAAGGACCCGCTTGCGCTGCAGCGCCTGAAGGAAGCGGCCGAGAAGGCCAAGATCGAACTCTCCTCCAGCCAGCAGACCGAGATCAACCTGCCGTACATCACGGCGGACCAGAGCGGCCCGAAGCACCTCAACATCAAGCTGACGCGCGCCAAGCTCGAGTCGCTGGTGGAAGAACTGGTGCAGCGGACCATCGAGCCCTGCAAGGTGGCCATGAAGGATGCCGGCCTGTCCATGAAGGACGTGAGCGAGGTCATCCTCGTCGGCGGCCAGACCCGCATGCCGCTGGTGCAGAAAGCCGTGAAGGACTTCTTCGGCAAGGAGCCGCGCAAGGACGTCAACCCGGATGAGGCCGTGGCCGTGGGCGCCGCGATCCAGGGCGGCGTGCTGGCCGGCGACGTCAAGGACGTGCTGTTGCTCGACGTGACCCCGCTGTCACTGGGCATCGAGACGCTCGGTGGCGTCATGACCAAGGTGATCGAGAAGAACACCACGATTCCGACCAAGGCGTCGCAGACCTTCTCCACCGCCGAGGACAACCAGACGGGCGTCACCATCCACGTGCTGCAGGGTGAGCGCGAGCGTTCGGTGGACAACAAGTCCCTCGGCCGTTTCGACCTCACGGACATCGCGCCCGCACCGCGTGGCATGCCGCAGATCGAGGTGTCCTTCGACATCGACGCCAACGGCATCCTCAACGTCTCCGCCAAGGACGTGAAGACGGGCAAGGAGCAGCGCATCGTCATCAAGGCCTCCAGCGGTTTGTCGGAAGCGGAGATCAAGCGCATGGTGGCGGACGCCGAGGCGCATGCGGAAGAGGACAAGAAATTCCGCGAACTCGTCGGCGCCCGCAACAAGGCCGATGCCACGGCGCACACCGTGGAAAAGGCGCTCAAGGACCATGGCGACAAGCTCGGCGACGATGAGAAGCGCGCCGCCCAGGAAGCCCTGGACGCGGTCAAGGCCGCCATGGCGGGCGATGACCGCGAAGAGCTCGAGCGCAAGACCGAAGCCCTGGTGCAGGCGTCCTCGACCCTCCTGCAGAAGAGCTACGAGCAGCAGGCGGGCGCCGCGGGCGGTTCGGCGCCGGCCGACGGCGCGGACAAGAAGGACGATGTCCTCGATGCGGAATTCGAGGAAGTGAAGGAAGGCGACCGCAAGAAGGGTTGAAGCCCCGTGCACCGGCGGCCCGCGGATCCAGCATCCGCCGGGCCGGCGGTGATCCGCGGGCATCCCTCTCGCCCACGCCGCCGGCGAACCCTGCGGTGGGCGTTTGTGACCAATTAGCTCGAAATCCCGGACCGCCGGCGGTTAATATCGCCGACGGTCTTTTCAAGACGGGTCGGCGATGGCAAAGCAGGATTTCTACAAAGTACTCGGAGTATCCAAGGATGCGTCCGAAGCCGATATCAAGAAAGCCTATCGCCGCCTGGCCATGAAATTCCATCCGGACCGCAATCCGGACGACCCCACTGCCGAGGCGCAGTTCAAGGAGGCCAAGGAAGCCTGCGAGATCCTCACCGATCCGCAGAAACGCGCCGTCTACGATCAGTTCGGCCATGAAGGCCTCAACAACAACGGCCGCGGTGGATTCGATGGAGGCGGGGCCTTCAGCGACATCTTCGGGGAGATGTTCGGCGACATCTTCGGTGGCGGCCGGCGGGGCGGCGGCACCCAGGTATTCCGCGGCGCGGACCTGCGCTATGAGTTGGAACTCGACCTCGAGCAGGCGGTGTTCGGCACCGATACTGAAATCGTCATCCCCACGCTGGGTGAGTGCAAGACCTGCCACGGGTCCGGCGCCGCCAAGGGTTCCACGCCCAAGACCTGCGACACCTGCAATGGCCAGGGCCAGGTGCGCGTGCAGCAGTCCATTTTCACCATCCAGCAGCCCTGCCCGCGTTGCAAGGGCCGCGGCAAGGTCATCTCCAATCCGTGCGACACCTGCTACGGCCAGGGCCGGGTACGCGAGGAGAAGACGCTCGCCGTGAACGTGCCGGCGGGCGTGGACACCGGTGACCGGATCCGCCTCACGGGGCAGGGCGAGGCCGGGCGTAACGGCGGGCCTCAGGGCGATCTGTACGTCGAGATCGCCGTGCGCAAGCACGAGATCTTCGAGCGCGAAGGCAGCCACTTGTCCTGCGAGGTCCCCGTCAGTTTCGCCACCGCGGCATTGGGCGGCACCGTCGAAGTCCCCACGCTGGATTCGGCGGTGCAGCTGAAGATCCCGCCCGAGACGCAATCCGGGCGCGTGTTCCGCTTGCGCGACAAGGGCGTGAAGCCCGTGCGCGGCGGATCCACCGGCGACCTGTTCTGCCGCGTGGTCATCGAAACCCCCGTGGGATTGAGTGCGGAGCAGAAGGACCTGTTGCGCCAGTTCGAGGCCTCGCTCAACGATGAAGACGGGCATAAGCCGCGCGAGCAGTCGTTTTTCGACGGCGTGAAGAAGTTCTTCACCGGCGCCACCTGAGGCTGTTGCGCGTGATCCGCTTATCGATTTCACCGGGCCGCCGTTCGTGAAACGCCTGGCGTTGTTCGGTGCCACCGGGCGCATGGGGCAGGCAGTGGTGCGGACGCTGGAAGGCAGCACCGCCATGGCCTTGAGCGGCGCCACGGCCTCGGCCGGCAGCACGCAGCTTGGCCAGCCCGTAGCTGCGGCGGCGGCGGTGCGCTACGGCGCCGATCCTGGCGCCGCGCTGACGGGCGCATCGGTGGCCTTGGATTTCAGCCGGGCCGAGGCGGTGCCGGCGAACCTTGCCGCGTGCGTCGCGGCGGGCGTGCCGTTGGTGATTGCGGTAACCGGGCTGGATTCCCCGGCGCACGCCGCCATCGACGCCGCTGCGCGGCAGATTCCCGTGCTGCACGCCGCCAATACCAGCCTCGGCGTCGCCGTGATGAGCCGCCTCGCGGCGCTCGCGGCCGCCAGCCTCGCCGGATTCGAGATCGAAATCAGCGAGGCGCACCACCGCATGAAACGCGATGCGCCTTCCGGTACTGCGCTGAAGCTGGGCGAGGCCGTCGCCGCTGCGCGTGGCAGGACGCTTGGCGAGGTGGCGGTATACGCACGCCACGGGACCTCCGAGCCGCGCCGGCCCGATCAAGTGGGATTTTCAGTGGTGCGGGCGGGCGACATCGTGGGTACGCATACGGTGCTGTACGCCGGCGCCGACGAGACACTCGAGATCACGCACCGCGCCAACGACCGTTCCTGCTTTGCGCGCGGAGCGCTGGCGGCGGCGAACTGGCTCGCCGGCCGCCCGGCGGGCCTGTACCGGATGGAAGACGTGCTTGGCTTTTGATTTTCTCTCGCCGTTGCCATAGACAGGGGAGACGGGCGTCGCTATCATTTGCGCCCGGAAAATCTGTTCGCAGATCCGAATATCAAGCGGGAGGCTGTTCTTCACGAGCGCCTCCCGCTTTGCGCATCTAAGACCTTAGATGCGCGCAGCGAGGGGAACCGGAAGTGTCGACACCTGCAGTGCTAGCTCTTGAAGATGGCACCGTATTTCGAGGCCTGTCAGTAGGCGCCAAGGGAAATACGACGGGCGAGGTGGTATTCAATACCGCGATGACGGGCTATCAGGAAATCCTTTCCGACCCCTCCTATTGCCGCCAGATCGTCACGCTGACCTATCCCCACATCGGCAATACCGGCACCACCCCCGAAGACCTCGAGTCCCCGCATGTCTACGCGGCCGGGCTCGTCATCCGCGACCTGCCGCTCCTGCATTCCAATTGGCGCGCCACCGAGTCGCTGTCGAGTTTCCTCAGCAAGGGCAAGATCGTCGCGATTGCCGACATCGACACCCGCAAGCTGACCCGCATCCTGCGCGAAAAGGGTGCGCAGGCGGGCTGCATCATGACCGGCGACAACATCGATGAAGCCGCCGCCGTCCGCGCTGCCAGGAAGTTTCCGGGCCTGAAAGGGATGGACCTGGCCAAGGTGGTGTCGACCAAGCGCACCTACCAATGGAACGAGGGCCTGACCTGGCGCATCGCTGAGCGCGCCCCGCCGCGGCCGCAGAGCCGCCTGCACGTGGTGGCCTATGACTTCGGCATCAAGCGCAACATCCTCAGGCTGCTGGCCGAGTATGGTTGTCGCATCACGGTGGTGCCAGCGCAAACGCCTGCAGATCAGGTGCTTGCGATGAGTCCTGACGGTATTTTCTTAAGTAACGGTCCCGGTGATCCCGAGCCCTGCGATTACGCCATCGCCGCCATCCGCGAATTCCTCCAGGGCGAGATTCCCGTGTTCGGCATTTGCCTCGGCCACCAGCTGCTCGGCCTGGCAGCCGGTGCGAAGACGATGAAAATGAAGTTCGGGCATCACGGCGCCAATCATCCGGTGCAGGAACTGGATTCCAAGCGCGTGCTCATCTCCAGCCAGAACCATGGCTTTGCCGTGGATGAAGCCAGCCTGCCCGAGACGCTGCGGCCCACGCACCGCTCGCTGTTCGACGGCTCGCTGCAGGGCATTGCCCACACCACGCGCCCGGCATTCAGTTTCCAGGGGCACCCGGAGGCCAGTCCCGGCCCGCACGACCTGCGCCAGCTATTCGAGCATTTCATGTACCTGATGTTGAAACGCCTGCAGACGACGGTGCGCGGCAGGGCTGCCGCCAAGACCAAGACGGCGGAAGGCTGACGCCGTGCCCAAGCGTACAGACATCAAGTCCATCCTGATCATCGGCGCCGGCCCCATCGTGATCGGCCAGGCCTGCGAGTTCGACTACTCCGGCGCGCAGGCCTGCAAGGCGCTCAAGGAGGAGGGTTTCCGGGTCATCCTGGTGAACTCCAACCCTGCCACCATCATGACCGACCCCGAGACGGCCGATGCCATCTACATCGAGCCCGTCAATTGGCGCACGGTGGCGCGCATCATCGAAAAGGAGCGCCCCGACGCGCTGCTGCCCACGATGGGCGGCCAGACCGCACTCAACACCGCACTCGACCTGGTGCGCGAGGGCGTGCTCGAGAAATTCAACGTCGAGATGATCGGCGCCTCGCGCCGCGCCATCGACATGGCCGAGGACCGCGAACAGTTCCGCCATGCGATGACGGACATTGGCCTCGCCACGCCACGCGCGCGCGTGGCGCACAGCATGGAGGATGCGCATGCGGTGCAGGCCGAGATCGGCTTCCCCACCGTCATCCGCCCGTCCTTCACGCTGGGTGGAAGCGGTGGCGGCATCGCCTACAACCGCGAGGAATTCGAGGCCATCGTGGCCCGCGGCCTCGATGCCTCACCCACCAATGAGGTGCTGCTGGAGGAATCGGTCCTCGGCTGGAAGGAATACGAGATGGAGGTGGTCCGCGACAGCGAGGACAACTGCATCATCATCTGCTCCATCGAAAACCTCGACCCGATGGGTGTTCACACCGGCGACTCCATCACCGTGGCGCCGGCGCAGACGCTCACCGACAAGGAGTACCAGCGCCTGCGCGATGCCTCCATCGCGGTGCTGCGCAAGATCGGCGTGGATACGGGCGGCTCCAACGTGCAGTTCGCCGTGAATCCCGACGATGGCCGGGTGTTGGTGATCGAGATGAATCCGCGGGTGTCGCGTTCCTCCGCGCTCGCCTCCAAGGCCACCGGTTTCCCGATCGCCAAGGTCGCCGCCAAGCTTGCCATCGGCTACACGCTGGATGAGTTGCGCAACGACATCACCGGCGGCGCCACGCCGGCCTCGTTCGAACCGGCGATCGACTACGTGGTCACCAAGATCCCGCGGTTCACCTTCGAGAAATTCCCCGGCGCCGACAAGCGCCTCACCACGCAGATGAAATCGGTGGGCGAAGCCATGGCCATCGGCCGCAACTTCCAGGAATCCATGCAGAAGGCGCTGCGGAGCCTGGAGACCGGCTACGAGGGCTTCGATGAAGTTCTGACCCTGCCGCTGACCGACGAGGCCTCCGGCACGCTGATGCAGGAACTGCGCTGGCCCGGGCCGAACCGCATCCTGTACGTGGGCGACGCCTTCCGCGCGGGCTGGACGCTGCAGCAGGTGTTCGAAGCCACGCGTATCGACCCCTGGTTCCTGGCGCAGATCCAGGACATCGTGGCCGAGGAGGGCGTGCTGCGCGCCGAGGGCTTCGACAGCCTCACCGAGCAGCGGCTGCGCCGTCTCAAGCGCAAGGGCTTCTCCGATGCGCGCCTCGCGCGCCTGACCGGCAAGGACGAGCCCGCCATCCGCGCGCGCCGCATCAAGCAGGGGCTGCACCCGGTGTACAAGCGCGTGGATACCTGCGCCGCGGAGTTCGCCACTTCCACCGCCTACCTGTATTCGACCTACGACGAGGAATGCGAGGCCCAGCCGACCTCACGCCGCAAGATCATGATCCTTGGCGGCGGGCCGAACCGCATCGGCCAGGGCATCGAATTCGACTACTGCTGCGTGCATGCCGCCATGGCGCTGCGCGAGGATGGTTTCGAGACCATCATGGTCAACTGCAACCCGGAGACCGTGTCCACCGACTACGACACCTCCGACCGGTTGTACTTCGAACCGCTGACCTTCGAGGATGTGATGGAAGTCATCCAGAAGGAAAAGCCGGAAGGGGTGATCGTGCAGTACGGCGGGCAGACGCCGCTGAAATTGTCGCGCGCGCTCGCCGCCGCGGGTGCGCCCATCATCGGCACCACGCCCGACAGCATCGACATCGCCGAGGATCGCGAGCGCTTCCAGAACCTGGTCAACAACCTGAAGCTCAAGCAGCCGGCCAATGCCACGGCGCGCACCGAGGAACAGGCCATCCTGATGGCGCGCGAGGTGGGTTTTCCGCTGGTGGTGCGGCCCAGCTACGTGCTCGGCGGGCGCGCCATGGAAGTGGTCTTCAACGAGGACGACCTGCGCCAGTACATGACCGACGCGGTGAAGGTGTCCAACGACAGTCCGGTGTTGCTCGATCGCTTCCTGGACCTCGCCATCGAGGTGGACGTGGATGCGGTGTGCGACGGCCAGGATGTGCTCATCGGCGGCATCATGGAGCATGTCGAGCAGGCAGGCGTGCACTCGGGGGACTCGGGCTGCTCGCTGCCACCCTCGACCCTGTCGCTGACCGTGCAGGAGGAGTTGCGCGTGCAGGCGCGCAAGCTCGCCAAGGCGCTCAACGTCGTCGGCCTGATGAACATCCAGTTCGCCATCCAGAGCGGCGTGATCTACATCCTCGAGGTCAACCCGCGCGCCTCGCGCACGGTGCCCTTCGTGTCCAAGGCCACCGGAATACCGCTCGCCAAGGTGGCGGCGCGCGCCATGACCGGCAAGTCGCTCGCCGCCCAGGATCAGTTGCGCGAGCGCATTCCGCCGTACTACAGCGTCAAGGAAGCGGTGTTTCCGTTCGCCAAGTTTCCCGAGGCCGATCCGATCCTCGGGCCGGAAATGAAATCCACCGGCGAAGTCATGGGCACCGGCGATACTTTCGGTGAGGCGTACGCCAAGGCGCAGGCGGCCTCGGGAGTGGTGTTGCCCACGCGCGGACTTTGCTTCATCAGCGTTCGCGACCGCGACAAGCCTGCCGTGGCGGAACTGGCCAAGATGCTGATGGCTCGTGGCTTCGAATTCGCGGCCACCGGCGGCACCGCGCAGATCATCGAGGATGCCGGCATCGCCTGCCGCCGGGTCAACAAGGTGCGCGAGGGCCGGCCCCACGTGGTGGACATGATCAAGAATGACGAGGTGGTGTTGATCGTGAACACGACGGAAGGGAAACTGGCGGTCAAGGAGTCACGCTCCATCCGCCGCGAGGCGGTGGCGCGGCGCGTCACCTACTACACGACCGTGGCGGCGGCGCGCGCCACCTGCGATGCGCTCGATCACCTGGGTGACATCGAAGTCCATCGCCTGCAGGATTTGCACAAGGAATTGCTGACGTGAAACGATCCCCCATGACGCTGCGCGGCGCCGAACGCCTGCGCACGGAATTGAAGAAACTCAAGAGCGAGGACCGGCCCAATGTCATCAAGGCCATCGCGGAGGCGAGGGGCCACGGTGACCTGAGCGAGAATGCCGAGTATCACGCGGCGCGCGAACAGCAGGGGTTCATCGAAGGCCGCATCGCCGAGATCGAGGGCCGGCTGGGCAATGCCGAGATCATCGACGTCACCAAGCTCCCTCCCTCCGGCAAGGTGGTGTTCGGCTCCACCGTGGAGCTGCAGGACGAGGACAGTGGCGCCAAGCTCGTCTACCAGTTGGTGGGTGAGGACGAAGCCGACATCAAAAAGGGACTGATCTCGTTTTCCTCGCCGGTTGCGCGCGCGCTGATCGGCAAGTCCGAAGGCGATGTGGCTGAAGTGTCCGCCCCCGGCGGCATCAAGAGCTACGAGATCATCGCCGTCCGCTATCAGTGAGCGCACTGGCCGCCAAGGCCTCCCGGTTGCTCGTGGTCCTGTGGGCGGGAAGCCTGTGGTCCCTGGCGCTGTGGGTGGCTCCCCTCCTGTTCAAATTGGCGCCCGACCGCCATGCGGCGGGTGTCATGGCCGGCGGCCTGTTCCGGGTACAAACCTGGCTGACCCTCGCCGTGGCGGTGGTGGCGCTCTGGCGCTACGGCAGGCAGCGCTGTCGCGCCATTTATCTGGCGGCTGCATTGCTCGCCGTAAACGAGTGGATAATCAGATACTTGATGAATTATGTAAAAGAAAAAGGTGAGCTTCTGGGTTTAGGGTTCGGCGGCTGGCACGGCGTCTCGGCCGCCCTTTACGCCGGCGCCTGCCTGGCGGCCGCCTTAACCGTCTGGAATGACGATTTTCGCTAGCTTCTCGGAGCGCTTGTAGAGCACCCCGACGTTGCCAATGCGCTGCACGAGTTCGCTGCCGGTGCGCTGCGCGAGGGTTTCCAGCGCGGCATCGCGCTCGTCCCGATCGCCCACCCGGGCGCTGATCTTGATCAATTCGTGGTCGTGCAGCGCACGCTCGGCCTCCTTCACCACGGCGTCGGTCAGGCCGGCATTGCCCAGCATGACTACGGGATTCAAGGGGTGTGCGAGGCGTCGCAGGTATTTGCGCTGTTTTTCGTTCAGGGGCATGCGCAGCATTATAGGCAATCGGCCCCGGATGGATGAGCTTGTATTGGGGCAAACGGCCCCCACCATCTCAGGCAACGAGACGACACGCAGGTTGATCACGGCGCCCCGCAAGGTCCGTCGGTTTGGTTGCCGTTGAAGCTTTTTCAAGGGTTCGGATGCGGCGTTTCCGCCAGCGAGTGCGGCGGGCAAAACGCCTGGTTGGCCGGCAAAAAAGCGGACGGCGTCACGTGCCCGAAGGTTTGTCCGCTGGTTGATGGCGCGCCCGTTTCGGATGGTGTAACGTCGGGAACAAGTGTTGTTTCCTGCTTGTCTTAGACTCCGTCGCGAGTTTGGGTGGTCGCTTTGAATGATCTGACGAAACAGATTCTCCTTTGGGTTGCGTTGGCCGTCATTCTGTTGGCGATCTTCAGCCAGTTCGGCATGCATACCGGCCAGCCGCAGACCATCGATTACTCGCAATTCCTCTCGGAAGTCAAAAGCAACAACATCGATTCGGTCACGCTGAAGGGCGAGCTCATCGAGGGCAAGCGCCGCTCGGGTGATTCCTTCATCGCCTACAACCCGGAGACCGAAAACGGCGCATTGATCGACCTCATGCAAAAGCAGGGAGTGAAGTTCCGCGGCGAACCTCCCAAGCAGCAATCGGTGTTCCTGCAGTTGCTGATTTCGGCCTTTCCCATCCTGATACTCATCGGATTCTGGGCGTACTTCATGCGCCAGATGCAGGGGGCCAGCGGCGGGCGGGGCGCCATGTCCTTTGGCAAGAGCCGCGCACGGCTCCTGGGCGAAGACCAGGTCAACGTCACCTTCGCCGATGTGGCGGGCGTCGAGGAAGCCAAGCAGGAGGTCGTGGAAATCGTCGACTTCCTGAAGGACCCGGGCAAGTTCCAGAAGCTCGGCGGCAAGATCCCCAAGGGCGTGCTCATGGTCGGCCCCCCGGGCACCGGCAAGACGTTGCTGGCGCGCGCCATTGCGGGCGAGGCCAAGGTGCCGTTCTTCACCATCTCCGGCTCGGACTTCGTGGAAATGTTCGTCGGCGTGGGCGCCTCACGCGTGCGCGACATGTTCGAGCAGGCCAAGAAGCACGCGCCGTGCATCATCTTCATCGACGAAATCGACGCCGTGGGCCGCCATCGTGGCGCGGGCCTGGGCGGCGGCCACGACGAGCGTGAGCAGACGCTGAACCAGTTGCTGGTGGAAATGGACGGTTTCGAAGGCAACGAGGGCATCATCGTCATCGCCGCCACCAACCGTCCCGATGTGCTCGACCCGGCGTTGCTGCGGCCCGGCCGCTTCGACCGCCAGGTCGTGGTGTCCTTGCCGGACGTGCGCGGCCGAGAGCAGATCCTGAAAGTCCACATGCGCAAGGTACCCCTGGGCGACAACGTCAAGCCCATGGTCATCGCGCGCGGCACGCCCGGATTTTCGGGCGCCGACCTTGCCAATCTCGTGAACGAGGCGGCGCTGTTCGCGGCGCGTGCCAACAAACGTTCCGTGACCATGGATGAGTTCGAAAAGGCCAAGGACAAGATCATGATGGGCGCGGAGCGCCGCTCGCTGGTCATGACCGAGGATGAGAAGCGCATGACGGCCTACCACGAGGCCGGCCATGCCATCGTAGGCTTGAGTGTTCCCGATCATGACCCCGTGTACAAGGTGACCATCATCCCGCGCGGCCGCGCGCTGGGTGTCACCATGTTCCTGCCTGAAATGGACCGCTACAGCACCAGCAAGCGGCGCCTGGAAAGCAGCATCGCCACCCTGTTCGGCGGCCGCGTTGCCGAAGAGCTGGTATTCGGATTGGACTCGGTCACCACCGGGGCCTCCAATGACATCGAGCGCGCCACGGAGCTGGCGCGCAACATGGTGACGCGCTGGGGTCTTTCCGACCGGCTGGGTCCGCAGACCTATGCCGAGGAATCGGGCGAGGTGTTCCTGGGGAGAAGCGTGACGCAGCACAAGCAGGTGTCGGACGTCACCGCGCATGTGATCGACGAAGAAGTGCGCCGGGTCATCGACAGCAATTACCAGCGGGCCAAGGACATCCTCACCACCAACATGGACAAATTGCAGGCCATGTCGCTGGCGCTGATGAAGTACGAGACCATCGATGAGGAACAGATCAAGGACATCATGGCAGGCCGCGATCCCAAGCCGCCGCGTGATTGGGACGATACTCCCTCACCGACTCCCCGCGGGCCTTCCGCGGAGACCCCGCCCGCGCCGTTGACCAGCCCCGCCGGCCAGCATTGATCGCCGGCCGGGGCGCGGCTGGCGCTGCGCTCCGGCCGATCCTAAGGGGAAAGAGGTGTCGGCCACGGGCATGATCTGGCGTGCGAGGGGCAGAACCCTCGACCTGTCACGGCCGCTGGTGATGGGCATCCTCAACATCACCCCGGATTCCTTCTCCGACGGCGGCCGCTTCCATTCCCACGAGCATGCCTTTGCCCGCGCCGTTCAGATCGCGGCCGAAGGCGCAGCCATCGTCGATGTGGGTGGTGAATCCACGCGCCCCGGGTCTGAACGCGTGCCGGCCCAGGAGCAGATCGACCGTGTCGCGCCGGTGATCGAGCGCATGGCGCGCGAGTTGGACATCGCCATTTCCATCGACACCAGCGACCCGGAGGTCATGCGGGCGGCGGTGGAGGCGGGCGCCTGCATCGTCAATGACGTGAGTGCGCTGCGCCTGCCGGGCGCGCGCGAGGCCTGTGCCGCCGCCGGGGTGGGCGTCTGCCTGATGCATATGCTGGGCGAGCCGCGCAGCATGCAGAACGACCCGCACTACCGGAATGTGTTGCAGGAGGTGACCGAATTCCTGATCGACCAGAGGTCGCGGTGCGTGGCCGCCGGGATACCCGCGGATGCCGTGGTCTTCGATCCCGGCCTGGGATTCGGCAAGACATTTGTACATAACATGACGTTGCTCAAGGAAATGGCGGCCCTCACCCGGCTAGGCTCGCCGTTGCTCATCGGCGTGTCGCGCAAGAGTTTCGTCGGGCACATGCTGGGCCGGCCCGTACACGACCGTCTCTATGGCGGACTGGGATTGGCGGCACTGGCGGTGAGTCAGGGGGTGCGTATCATTCGCACCCATGATGTGGCCGCCACTGCCGATGCGATCGGCGCGGTGGCCGCGGTTCTACGAGGGATACCGGAAACGTGAGTCGCAAATACTTCGGGACGGATGGCGTTCGGGGACGGGTGGGCAAGGCGCCGTTGACGGTGGATTTCGCCCTGCGGTTGGCGAGCGCCGCGGCGCGCGTGTTGGCGCCCGAGGGCGGCCGCGTGCTCATCGGCAAGGACACGCGCGTGTCGGGCTATATGTTCGAATCCGCCCTGGAAGCCGGCTTCGTGGCGGCCGGCGTCGATGTGCTGCTCATCGGCCCGCTGCCGACTCCCGGCATCGCGTATCTCGCACAGCGCTCGGGCTGCAATTTCGGCGTGGTGATCAGCGCCTCGCACAATCTCTACGAGGACAACGGCATCAAGTTCTTCGACGGGCAGGGCAGCAAGCTGTCGGACGAGGCCGAGGCCGAGATCGAGCGGTTGATCGATGCGCCCGTGGTCACGCAGGAATCGCAGCGCCTGGGAAAGGCGACGCGCATCGATCGCCTGCGCACCCAGTATCAGGAATTCTGCTCCTCCACGCTTCCGGCCGGCATGGACCTGCGCGGCTTCAAGATCGTGATCGATTGCGCCAATGGCGCGGGCTACAAGGTGGCGCCGCGGGTATTGGCGGATCTGGGCGCCGAGATCGTGCCCATCGGCTGCTCGCCGAACGGCCGCAACATCAACGACGGTTGCGGTTCCACCGCCCCCGAATTGCTGCAACTCACCGTGCCCGGCGTGCGTGCCCACGTCGGCATTGCCCTGGACGGCGATGGCGATCGCCTGGTCATGGTGGATGCCCTCGGCCGCACGCTCGATGGCGACCAGCTGCTTTACATCATTGCCAACGACCGCATCGAGCGGGGCGAGCTCAAGGGGCCCGTGGTGGGCACCGTCATGACCAACCTGGGGCTGGAGCATGCCCTCAGCGCCCGCGGGGTGAGCGTGCTGCGCGCGCAGGTGGGTGACCGCTACGTGATGAGCATGCTCAAGGAATGCGGCGGAACCCTGGGCGGTGAGACCAGCGGACATATTCTGTGCCTCGACAAGACCACCACCGGCGATGGCCTGGTCAGCGCCTTGCAGGTGTTGGCGGTGATGAAGCGCACCGGCGCGGGCCTGGCCGAACTGGCCGCCGGCATGAAGAAGTACCCCCAGGTGCTGCTGAACGTGAAGGTGACACGCAAATTCGACGCGTCGGCCGCGCCCGGCGTGCAGGCAGCGGTGCGCAAGGTCGAGGAGCGCTTCGGCGGCCGTGGGCGCATCGTCCTACGTCCATCCGGTACCGAGCCCGTGATCCGGGTGATGGTGGAGGGGGAAGACTCCGCCGTCGTGACCGCCAGCGCCCGCGAGATTGCCTCTGCCGTCGAGGCAGCCGCCCCCGCGGCGGCCTGAAACTCCCGCGACCGTCAAAACCGCGGTTTTGCCACCAGTGCTTGCAGTAAGGCCCGGTCGCCGCTAACCTTCGCCGCCTTCATCGGGCGGGGACCAAAGACCCCAAGGCAGGTGCGTATGCGTCGACCCATGGTGGCCGGCAATTGGAAAATGCACGGCACGCGCGCCTCCAACAAGGCGTTGATCGAGGAACTGCAGCGTCGCGTGTCGGAAGACTGGCAGATCGACGTGGCGGTGTGCCCGCCCTTCGTGTACCTGGTCGATGTGATGCGCCTGCTGGAAGGTGATGCAATCGGGGTGGGTGCGCAAAACGTCTGCGCCGAAGCAGCCGGCGCCTTCACCGGTGAGGTCGCCGCCGCCATGCTCGCGGACATCGGCTGCTCGCACGTCATCGTCGGCCATTCCGAGCGCCGGCGGCTGTACGGCGAGGACGACGCCCTCGTGGCCCGTAAGTTCGCGGCGGTACAGGCGGCGCGCATGACGCCCATCCTGTGCGTGGGCGAGACGCTCGAAGAGCGGGATGCGAATCAGACCGAACAAGTGGTGGCGCGGCAGCTCGATGCCGTGCTGCGCGTCAGCGGCGTGCAGGCGCTGGGCAAGGCCATCCTCGCCTACGAGCCGGTTTGGGCCATCGGCACGGGCCGCAATGCCACGCCGGCGCAGGCGCAGGCGGTGCACCAATTCCTGCGAGGCCGGATCGCATCGCAAGATGCTAAGATAGCCGGCCAGCTGCGCATCCTGTACGGCGGGAGCGTCAAGGCCGCCAACGCGGCCGAGCTGTTCGCCAACGCCGACGTGGATGGCGGGTTGATCGGGGGCGCCTCTTTGAGCGCCGATGAGTTCGAGAAGATTTGCGCCGCGGCGGGTGCCCAGGCGAAGCGTTCTTAATTGAGATTTGCAAGCATGTTTCATGGATTCATTCTGGTCGTCCACATCCTGCTCGCGGTGATGATCATCGGGCTCGTGCTGCTGCAGCGTGGCAAGGGCGCGGAAGCCGGCGCCGGTTTCGGTGCGGGCGCGTCGGGAACGGTGTTTGGCGCGCGCGGCACGAGCACGTTGTTTTCCAAGCTCACCGCGGCTTTCGCCGCGCTGTTTTTTCTGACGAGTCTGACGCTCGCATTCCTGGGCTCACGGCAAAGCGCGGAACCCACCTCGGTGTTGGAGCGCGCCGCTCAGTCGCAGTCTTCGGCACCGGCGGCCACGCAATCCGCGACTCCGGCGGCAGCGCCCGAGGCTGCGCCAGCGGTTGCACCGGCGGCGACGACCGCACCGGCGCAGGCTCCGGCTTCGACGCCTGCACCGGCCTCTGCGCCGCCGAAGTAATGGCATTGATGTTCGAGATGATGATTGCCGACGTGGCGAAATTGGTAGACGCGCTAGCTTGAGGGGCTAGTGGGGCAACCTGTGCCGGTTCGAGTCCGGCCGTCGGCACCACCTGGATGGATTTGAATTCGACGTGAACGTTACGCATCGCTTCGGGCCTGCTACAATTACACATATTGAAATGCCCTCGCGATCAACGTGATGCTTCGTGAATATTTACCGATCCTGATTTTCATCGGGCTCGCCGGCGTACTCGGCCTGGCGTTGTACACCATCGGCTCCCTTGCCGGCCCCAGCCGCCCCGACGCGGAAAAACTCTCCCCGTACGAATGCGGATTCGAAGCATTCGAAGATTCGCGCATGCGCTTCGACGTGCGCTACTACCTGGTCGCCATCATCTTCATCGTTTTCGACCTGGAAATTGCCTTCTTTTTCCCCTGGGCGGTCTCTCTGCACGAGACCGGCGCATTCGGCCTCATCGCCATGTTGATCTTCGCGCTCATCCTCGTGGTCGCCTTGGTCTATGACTACAAGAAAGGGGCACTGGAATGGGATTAGAGCAGGCGGTGGCGCCGGCCGGCCGGGGTTTCGAGGTCACCACCCTCGACAATCTCATCAATTGGGCGCGCACCGGATCGCTGTGGCCCATGACCTTCGGGCTTGCCTGTTGTGCCATCGAAATGATGCACGCGGGCGCCGCGCGCTACGACCTCGACCGCTTCGGTGTAGTGTTTCGCCCTAGTCCCCGGCAATCGGATGTGATGATCGTCGCCGGCACGCTGGTGAACAAGATGGCGCCGGCGCTGCGCAAGGTCTATGACCAGATGGCGGAGCCCCGCTGGGTGATCTCCATGGGCTCATGCGCCAACGGGGGCGGCTACTACCACTATTCCTATTCCGTGGTGCGGGGCTGCGACCGCATCGTGCCGGTGGATGTCTATGTGCCCGGCTGCCCACCGTCGGCCGAGGCGCTGATGTACGGCATCATCCAGTTGCAGAACAAGATCAAGCGCAACAAGGCGATCACGCGATGAGCGGCGCTGCCGTGGACGGTGCTGCGGTCCCTGGCGCGGCACAGCCAACGCAGGCGCAAAGCCTTGCGGCGGCGGTCAGGGCCCAACTTGGGGAGCGCGTCGTCGAGGTGCCCTCACGCACCGGCGAGGTCACCTTCGAAGTCAAGGCGGCGGATCTGCTGGATGTCGCCCGCACGCTGCGCGATGCCGATGGATTGAAATTCGACATGTGCGTGGACGTGTGCGGCATCGACTACCTGCAGCACGGCGTGGAGGAATGGAAAACCCACAGCGCCACCTCCAGCGGCTTCAGCCGCGGCGTCACGCGCCTGGCAGTCGTCGAGCCGGATGTGGTATCCCAGGCCTCGTCAGGAGCGCGTCGCTTCGCAGCCGTGTATCACCTGCTGTCGGTTGCCCTGAACCAGCGGCTGCGGCTGCGTGCATTCTGCGAGGATCCGGAAGCGCCCATCCTCGACTCCGTCACCAGCGTTTGGGCGGGTGCGGACTGGTTCGAGCGTGAGGCCTTCGACCTGTACGGCATCCTGTTCAAGGGGCACCCGGACCTGCGCCGCCTGCTCACGGACTACGGCTTCATCGGCCACCCGTTCCGCAAGGATTTCCCGGTCTCGGGCAATGTGGAAGTGCGCTACGACCCGGAAAAGGGCAGGGTGGTGTACCAACCGGTCAGCATCGAGCCGCGCACCCTCGTGCCCAAGGTCATCCGCAGCGACAACCGCTATGCCGCCGCCTTGAAGGATGCCAAGCCCAATGGCTGAGATCCGCAACTTCACCATGAACTTCGGGCCGCAGCATCCGGCCGCGCACGGCGTGCTGCGCCTGGTGCTGGAACTCGATGGCGAGGTCATCCAGAAGGCGGATCCGCACGTGGGGCTGCTGCATCGCGGTACCGAAAAGCTCGCGGAAACCAAGCCCTTCAATCAAAGCATCGGCTACATGGACCGCCTGGATTACGTGTCCATGATGTGCAACGAGCACGCCTACGTGCTTGCCATCGAAAACCTGCTGGGCATCAAGCCGCCCGAGCGGGCGCAGTACATCCGCGTGATGTTCGATGAGATTACCCGCATCCTGAACCACCTGATGTGGCTGGGCGCGCATGGCCTGGACATCGGCGCGATGAGCGTGTTCCTGTACTGTTTCCGTGAGCGTGAAGACCTCATGGATTGCTACGAGGCCGTCTCGGGCACACGCATGCATGCCACGTATTACCGGCCGGGCGGGGTGTATCGCGACCTGCCCTCGAGCATGCCGCAGTACCAGGTTTCCCAGTTTCGCAGCAAGCGCCAGGTAGACAAGCTCAACGAGCGGCGCTCCGGCGGGCTGATCGATTTCATCGACGATTTCGCCAACCGTTTCCCGGCCTGCGTGGACGAATACGAGACCCTGCTCACCGATAACCGCATCTGGAAGCAGCGCACGGTGAACATCGGCGTGGTGACCCCGGAGCGCGCCTTGCAACTGGGCTTCACCGGTCCGATGTTGCGCGGTTCGGGCGTTGCCTGGGACCTGCGCAAGAAGCAGCCCTACGAAGTCTACGATCGCATGGACTTCGACATCCCGCTGGGCACGCACGGCGATTGCTACGACCGATACCTCGTGCGCATGGAGGAGATGCGGCAATCCAACCGCATCATCAAGCAATGCGTGGAATGGTTGAAGGCCAATCCGGGCCCGGTGATGCTCGATGACCGCAAGGTGCGTCCGCCGCGCCGCGAGGAGATGAAGGGCGACATGGAATCGCTCATCCATCACTTCAAGCTCATGACCGAAGGCTTCAGCGTGCCGGCAGGGGAGACCTACGCCGCCGTCGAAGCGCCCAAGGGCGAGTTGGGCGTATACCTGGTGGCCGACGGCGCCAACAAGCCCTATCGCCTCAAGGTGCGCGCGCCCGGCTTTGCGCATTTGTCGGCACTGGATGAAATGGTCCGCGGGCACATGCTGGCGGACGTGGTGGCCGTCATCGGCACCCAGGACATCGTTTTCGGCGAGATCGACCGATGAGCATCGAATTATCCGCACATGTGCGTGAGGAACTGGACCACTGGGTCAAGAAGTTCCCGCCGGATCGCAAGCGCTCGGCGGTGATCGCCGGCCTGCGCGCGGCGCAGCACGAGAACAATGGTTTTCTCACGCCCGATCTCATGGATGCGGTGGCCGCCTACCTCGGGCTCCCGCCCGTGCAGGTGTACGAAGTCGCCACGTTCTACTCCATGTTCGAGACCCATCCGGTTGGCCGCCATCACGTCTCCATCTGCACCAACATCGCCTGCATGCTGCGCGGTGCGGAAGACCTGGTGGCGCACACCGAGAAAAAGCTGGGCATCAAGACCGGGGAGAGCACCCCGGACATGCGCATCTTCCTCAAGTGCGAAGAGGAGTGCCTGGCCGCCTGCACGGGCGCGCCGATGATGATGGTGGACCACGTCTACCACGAACACCTGACGCCGGATTCGATCGACCGGATCCTGGACGAATTGAAATGAACTGCCGGGGCGCATGATGGCGTACGAACAGAACCTGGTCGTCTTCGAGGCGCTCGAGTACGAGGAGCCCTGGAAGCTCGAGAATTACCGCAAGTTCGGCGGCTACTCGGCGTGGGAGAAGATCCTGCGCGAGAAGACCCCGTGCGAGAAGGTCATCGAGGAAGTGAAGGCCTCGGGGCTACGTGGCCGCGGCGGCGCCGCCTTCCCCACCGGCGTGAAATGGAGCTTCATGCCGCGCAGCAATCCCATCCAGAAGTACGTGGTGTGCAACTCGGACGAATCCGAGCCCGGCACCTGCCACGACCGCGACATCCTGCGCTACAACCCGCACAGCGTCATCGAGGGCATGGCCATCGGCGGTTATTCGATGACGGCCACCGTCGGCTACAACTACATCCGCGGGGAGTTCCTGGGCGAACCCGTGCCGCGCTTCGAAGCCGCGCTGCAGGAGGCCTATGCCGCGGGGCTTCTCGGCAAGAACATCCTCGGCAGCGGGGTGGACTTCGACCTGTACACCTTCGTCGGCGCCGGCGCCTACATCTGCGGTGAGGAAACCGCCATGCTCGAGTCCCTCGAGGGCAAGCAGGGCAAGCCGCGCTTCAAGCCGCCGTTTCCGGCCAACTTCGGCCTGTACGGCAAGCCCACCACCATCAACAACTGCCAGAGCTTCGCCTCGGTCCCCACCATCATGCGCAAGGGCGCGGCATGGTTTGCCGGATTGGGACCCCCGAACTCCGGCGGCACGGTCATCTTCTCGGTCTCGGGGCACGTGGCCAAGGCTGGCAATTTCGAGGTCCCGCTCGGCATTCCGTTCAAGGAACTGCTCGCGCTGGCGGGCGGCGTGTGGAAGGGGCGCAAGCTCAAGGCCGTGATCCCGGGCGGTTCGTCCGTCCCCGTGGTGCCGGCCGCCACCATGCTCGAACTGAACATGGACTACGACTCGGTGAAGAAGGGCGGCTCCTCCATCGGCTCCGCCGCCGTCATCGTCATGGACGAGACCACCTGCATGGTGAAGGCGCTGGAACGCCTGTCCCGGTTCTACATGTCCGAGTCCTGCGGTCAGTGCACGCCCTGCCGCGAAGGCACGGGCTGGCTCAATCGCGTGCTCAAGCGCATCCTCGCCGGCGAGGGCCGCATCGAGGATCTCAACATGCTGGTGGACGTGGCCAACAAGATCGAGGGCCACACCATCTGCGCGCTGGGCGATGCGGCCGCCTGGCCGGTGCAGAGCTTCATGAAGCATTTCCGCCACGAGTTCGAGTACATGGTGCAGAACCGCGGGCGCTCCATCGTGACGGCGCAAGCCGCGGCGGCGGCTTGAGAGTGGCGATGACATGAGCGATGACGTAGTCAATATTGTCGTGGATGACGTGCCGATCAAGGCGCGCAAGGGCCAGATGATCATCCAGGCCACGGATCCGAATGGCATCTACATACCGCGCTTCTGCTACCACGACAAGCTGAGCGTGGCGGCCAACTGCCGCATGTGCCTGGTCGAGGTTGAAAAGGCGCCCAAGCCGCTGCCGGCCTGCGCCACGCCCGTGACCGAAGGCATGAAGGTGTTCACCAAGTCGCCGCGCGCCATCTCCGCGCAGAAGGCGACCATGGAATTCCTGCTCATCAATCATCCGCTGGATTGCCCCATCTGCGACCAGGGCGGGGAGTGCGAGCTGCAGGATCTCGCCGTGGGCTTCGGCCGGGACATCTCGCGCTACAGCGAGCGCAAGCGCGTGGTGAAGGACAAGAACCTGGGCCCCTTGGTCTCCACCGACATGACCCGCTGCATCCAGTGCACGCGTTGCGTGCGCTTCGGCCAGGAGATCCAGGGCTTTCCGCAGCTCGGCACGGTCGGCCGCGGCGAGCACATGGAGATCACCACCTACGTGGAGCAGGCGGTGGATCACGAGTTGTCCGCCAACATCATCGACCTGTGCCCGGTCGGCGCGCTCAACAACAAACCGTTTCGCTTCCGTGGCCGCGCCTGGGAGATGACCCAGCATGCGTTGGTCTCCCCGCATGATGCCGTCGGTTCCAACCTGTACGCCCACAGCCTGCGCGGCAAGCTCATGCGCATCGTGCCGCGCCAGAACGATGAGGTGAACGAGACCTGGATCGCCGACCGCGATCGTTTCGGCTTCGAAGGCATCTACGCCGAGGATCGCGTGCAGCAGCCGTTGCTGCGGCAGAACGGCGTGCTGATGCCGGTGGACTGGGAAACGGCGCTGGCCGCCGTGGCCGATGGCCTGGGGCGTGTGCGCGACCAGCACGGCGCGAAGTCCATCGGTTTCCTCGCCAGCCCCTCGTGCACGGTGGAAGAACTGTTCCTCACCGCCGGCATCGCGCGCGGCCTGGGCTCGGACAACATCGACCATCGCCTGCGGCAAGCGGATTTCAGCACGCAGGATGCGGACCCGGCGTATCCATCCATCGGCGTGGCCCTCGCGGATGTCGAGCGCCTGCAGGGTGTGCTGGTGATCGGATCGAACCTGCGCGCCGAAGCGCCGTTGCTTGCACATCGCGTTCGCAAGGCGGCGGTGAAGGGCGGGGCGAAGGTCGGGTTCTTGAATCCGCAGTCCTTCGAATTCCTGTTCCCGCATGTGGCGGCGAGCCTGGACGGAGCCGATCCGCTGCCCGCGCTCCTGGGGGTGCTGCGGGCCGCCGCGGAATCCGCGGGCAAGCCGGTACCGGCCGAGGCGGCTGCCGCGCAGGCGGGCGATCAGCATCGGGCGCTGGCGGCAGCCTTGCTCAACGGCGAACGCCGCGCCATTTTCCTGGGGCAGCTGGCATTGCGGCATCCCGCCTACGGTCGCGTGCGCGAGCTCGCGACGGCGCTGGCCGCCGTCAGCGGTGCCACGTTGGGCGTGGTGTCGGAAGGCGCGAATGCCGCGGGTGCGTACCTGGTCGGCGCCGTGCCGCATCGGCGCGCCGGCGGTGAGGGCGTGCTGCACGCCGGCTTGAATGCGCGCAGCATGCTGGAGAGCGCACTCAAGGCCTATGTGTTGGTGGGCGCGTTGGATGCGCCGCAGGATTTCGCCGGCGATACCGCCGCGCTGGCTTCCGCCGAATTCATCGTCAGCATCGCACCGCACGTGTCGGGACGCCTGCATGAAACGGCGCATGTCGTGCTGCCCATCGGCAGCTTTGCCGAGAGCGCCGGCACCTATGTGAATTGCGAGGGCCGCTGGCAGAGCTGGGCCGGCGCCGTCAAGCCCGTGGGCGAATCGCGTCCGGGGTGGAAGGTGCTGCGCGTGCTCGGCAACCTGCTCGCGCTCGGCGGCTTCGACTACGACACGGCCGAGGAAGTGCGCGACGCCGCGCGCCAGGCGGCGCAGTCGGAGGCCAAGGCCATCGCCGGTGCGCACGCCAGTGCGCCGCGCAGCGAACCTCCGGCCTCGGCTCGACTCGGCGGCTGGACGAGCATCCCCATCTATGAAGGCGATGCGCTGGTGCGGCGCTCGGCCTCGCTGGCCAAGGCGGCCGGCGGCAGCGCCGGAGGGGCCGCCTGATCATGTGGCAGTGGGCTCCCATCCGCGAATTGCTGTCGCAGCTGATCACTCCTTACTGGGCGACGCCGCTCCTGACCGCCGTGCAGGTGCTGCTCACGTTCGTGTGCCTGATCCTCGTCATGGCCTTCTACACGCTGGCCGAGCGCAAGGTCATCGGCTACATGCAGGCGCGCCGCGGCCCGAACCGCGTGAACCTGCTGTTCATCAAGGGCGGGCTGCAGCCGTTCGCGGACGTCTTCAAGCTCATCTTCAAGGAAATCATCATCCCGGCGGACTCGAACCAGTTCCTGTTCCGCCTCGCTCCGTTCCTCGCCATGATCCCGGCGCTGGCGCTGTGGGCGGTGATTCCGTTCGGTCCCGAGCACGTGTTCGCCAACATCGATGCCGGGCTGCTGTACATCCTCGCCATGACCTCGATGGGTGTGTACGGCATCATCCTCGCCGGCTGGGCGGCGAACTCCAAGTACGCGTTCCTGGGCGCCATGCGTTCGGCGGCGCAGATCGTGGCCTACGAAATCGCCATGGGCTTTGCGCTGGTGGGTGTGCTGATGGCGGCACGCAGCCTGAACATTGGCGAGATCATCCGCGCGCAATCGGGCGGTGCGCTGAGCTGGAACTGGTTCTGGCTGATGCCGTTGCTGTTCGTGTACTTCATCGCGGGCGTCGCCGAGACCAACCGCGCGCCCTTCGACGTGGCCGAGGGCGAATCCGAAATCGTGGCCGGCTTCCATGTCGACTACTCCGGCATGGCCTTCGCACTGTTCTTCATCGCCGAGTACGTGAACATGATCACGGTGTCGGCGCTGACGGTGATCTTCTTCTTCGGCGGCTGGCTCTCGCCGTTCGAGGGTTACTCATTCGTACCGGCCGATTCGTGGCTGGCCGCCCCAAGCTTCTTTTGGTTCGGCCTGAAGACCATTTTCCCGATGTTCACGTTCCTATGGCTGCGCGCGACCTTCCCCCGTTACCGCTATGACCAGATCATGCGGTTGGGCTGGAAGGCGTTGATCCCCGTCACGCTGGTCTGGCTGCTGGCCGAGGGCATCATGGCCTGGCTGCAGATCGGCCCTTGGAAAAACTTGGGGCTCTGACATGCAAGGCATCCGCAATTTCTTCAAGACCTACCTGCTGCTGGAACTGTTCGGCGGCATGTGGGTGACCCTGAGGGCCTTCTTCCGGCCCAAGGTCACCATCAATTACCCTGAGGAAAAGGCGCCGCAGAGCTTTCGCTATCGCGGATTGCATGCGCTGCGCCGCTACCCGAACGGCGAGGAACGCTGCATCGCCTGCAAGCTGTGCGAGGCCGTCTGCCCCGCGCTCGCCATCACCATCGAGTCGGACGTGTCGAACGATGGCACGCGGCGCACCACGCGCTACGACATCGACCTGTTCAAATGCATTTATTGCGGATTTTGCGAAGAAGCCTGTCCGGTGGACGCCATCGTCGAGACCCGCATCCATGAATACCACATGGAAGCGCGCGGCGAGAACATCATGAGCAAGGACAAGCTGCTCGCGGTCGGTGACCGCTACGAAGCGATGATCGCCCAGGACAAGGCGGCCGACGCGCCGTATCGCTGAAAGAACTCCAAGGGGAAGCGCCCGGTGTTTGCGACGATTCTGTTCTACGTTTTCGGCACGGTGCTGATGGCTTCAGCGCTCGGCGTCGTGCTGGCGCGCAATCCCGTGCACTCGGCGCTCCTGCTGGTGCTGTGCTTCTTCAACAGCGCGGTGATCTGGCTGCTGCTGGATGCGGAGTTCCTGGCCATCACGCTGGTGCTGGTTTACGTCGGCGCGGTGATGGTGCTTTTCCTGTTCGTCGTCATGATGCTCGATGTGAACATCGAGGAATTGCGCAAGGGGCTTGCGAACTACTGGCCGCTGGCGGCGGCCGTGGCCGGCTTCGTGGTCTTCGCCATGATCAACGTCATCGTCATCCGCAAGCTCGGCGGGCTGGGATTGGCCGATGCCTCGACCGCGGCGTTGCCTGCCTCCAATACGCGCGCACTCGGCACGGTGCTGTTCACGCGCTACGCCTATCCCGCGCAGCTGGCCGCGGTGGTGCTGCTGGTCGCCAGCGTCGCCGCCATCGTGCTCACGCTGCGCTCGCGCAAGGGCGGCCGGCCGCAGGACGTGGCGGCGCAGGTGGCGGTGCGCGCGCAGGATCGCCTGCGCGTGGTGAAGATGGCGGCTGAGAAGCGGGACGGGGAGCGCACATGATCACATTGACCCAGGTGCTGGCCCTGTCCGCCATGCTGTTCTCGGTGTCGGTGGCGGGCGTGTTCCTGAACCGCAAGAACATCCTGCTGCTCCTGATGTGCATCGAACTCATGCTGCTGGCCGTGAACTTCAACTTCGTGGCCTTCTCGCGCTTCCTCGGCAACATCGACGGCCAGATATTCGTGTTCTTCATCCTGACCGTGGCGGCCGCGGAAGCCGCCATCGGGTTGGCGATCCTGGTCGTGTTGTTCCGCGAGCGGCGCAGCATCAACGTCGAAGACCTCGACACACTCAAGGGATAAGGCAGGCAACGCGATGGAACCGGTCTACCTGACGATCGCTCTGGCGCCGCTGGCAGCGGCCATCATCGCAGGGCTAGCCGGCCGGCTGATCGGCCGCGCCGGCGCCCACACCATCACTATCGCCGGCGTGGGTGTTTCCTGTGCGTTGTCGTTGTACGTGTTGAAGCTGTTCATCGTCGATGGCATGGCCACCTTCAATGGGCCGGTGTACACCTGGCTGGTGAGCGATGGCATCCACATGGAAGTGGGTTTCCTCATCGATCACCTGTCCGCGATGATGATGGCGGTGGTCACCTTCGTCTCGCTGATGGTGCACATCTACACCATCGGCTACATGCACGAGGATCCCGGCTACCAGCGCTTCTTTGCCTACATCTCGCTGTTCACCTTCGCCATGCTCATGCTGGTGATGTCGAACAACTTCATGCAGCTGTTCTTCGGCTGGGAAGCGGTGGGCCTCGTTTCCTACCTGCTCATCGGCTTCTGGTACACGCGGCCCACGGCCGTGTTTGCCAACATGAAGGCATTCCTCGTCAACCGCGTGGGCGACTTCGGCTTCGTGCTGGGCATTGCGGCCGTGCTGCACTACACCGGTTCGCTGGACTACATGACGGTGTTCGCCAAGGCGCAGGACATCGTCGCCGGCCAGATTCACGTGAGCCAGACGGTGACCTGGCCGGCCATCACCTTCACCTGCATCGCCTTGTTCGTGGGTGCGATGGGCAAGTCCGCGCAGGTGCCGCTGCATGTCTGGCTGCCGGATTCGATGGAAGGCCCCACGCCCATCTCGGCGTTGATCCACGCCGCCACCATGGTGACGGCGGGCATCTTCATGGTGGCGCGCATGTCGCCGCTGTTCGAGTTGTCAGAGACGGCGCTGACCGTCGTGCTGGTGATCGGTTCCACCACGGCGCTGTTCATGGGGTTCCTCGGCATCGTCAACAACGACATCAAGCGGGTGGTGGCGTATTCCACGCTGTCCCAGTTGGGCTACATGACGGTGGCGCTGGGAGTGTCCGATTACGCCGGCGGCATCTTCCACCTCATGACACATGCCTTTTTCAAGGCGCTTTTGTTCCTGGCGGCGGGCTCGGTGATCATGGCCATGCACCATGAACAGGACATGCGCAAGATGGGCGGCCTGCGCAAGTACATGCCCATCACGTATTGGACCTGCCTGGTGGGCTCGCTGGCGCTCATCGGCTTTCCGGGCACCTCGGGATTCTTTTCCAAGGATGCACTGATCGAAGCTGTGAAGGAGTCACACCTGCCCGGCGCGGGTTATGCCTACTTCTGCGTGCTCACCGGGGTGTTCGTCACCGCGCTGTATTCCTTCCGCATGTTCTTCATGACCTTCCATGGCAAGGAGCGGATGGATCATCACACGCAGGAACATCTGCACGAGAGTCCCTGGGTGGTGACCGTGCCGCTCGTGCTGCTGGCGATTCCCTCCGCCGTCATCGGCTGGTTCGGTATCGGCAACATGTTGTTCGGGGACTTCTTCAAGGGCGCCATCAGCGTACTGCCGCAGCATGATGTGCTCGCGGAAATCGGACACGAATTCCATGGTTCCGGCGAGTTCGTCGTGCATGCATTCCAGGGTCCCGCGATCTACCTCGCGGCGCTGGGCGTGGCCGCCGCCTGGATCTTCTTCCTGAAGAAGCCGGAATGGGCCGACGCCGCCGAGCGTTCCCTCAAGTGGCTGCACTCGATCCTCGTGCGCAAGTACGGATTCGACTGGTTCAACGAACACATCATCGCGGCCGGCAGCCGTTTGCTGGGCGGTGCATTGTGGAAGGGCGGAGACCAGGCCCTGATCGATGGCGCCCTGGTCAACGGCAGCGCGCGCAGCGTGGGTTGGGTGGCCTCCGTCATGCGCTTCGCGCAGTCGGGTTACCTGTACCACTATGCCTTCGCGATGATCCTGGGCCTTGCATCCTTGTTGTTGTGGTTGTTGTGGCGCGGCGCCGGAGTTTGATCGGATTCACATGAACATGGGCGCAAGCGCAAATCTGTTGAGTTGGTTGATCTGGCTGCCCATCGCCGGCGGTGCAGTGGTGCTGGCGCTGGGCCAGACGCGCGCATCAGCGGCGCGCTGGGCCTCGCTCGTCGTATCGATCGCGGCATTCGTGCTGAGCATTCCCCTGGCCACGGGGTTCCGCACCGGCACGGCCGACATGCAGTTCGTCGAGCGGGCGCCGTGGATCCCGATGCTCAATGCCCAGTATTACCTGGGCGTGGACGGCATTGCGATGCCGCTGATCGTGCTCACCACGTTCACCACCGTGCTGATCGTGATCGCCGGCTGGGGGAGCATCGAGAAACGCGTGTCGCAGTATTTCGCCGCGTTCCTCATCCTCGAAGGCCTGATGGTCGGCGTGTTCTGTGCGCTGGACGGGCTGCTGTTCTACGCTTTCTGGGAAGCCATGCTGATCCCGATGTTCATCATCATCGGCATCTGGGGCGGTGCGCGGCGCGTGTACGCCACCATCAAGTTCTTCCTCTACACCTTCCTGGGCTCGGTGCTCATGCTGGTGGCCTTGATCTACCTGTACCTGAAGTGCGGCAGCTATGAAATCGCTGTGTTCCAGAAGCTGCCCCTGAGCCTGTCGGAGCAGATCCTCATTTTCCTGGCGTTCTTCACCGCCTTTGCGGTGAAGGTGCCGATGTGGCCGGTGCATACCTGGTTGCCCGATGCGCACGTCGAGGCGCCCACCGGAGGCTCGGTGGTGCTGGCCGCCATCATGCTGAAGATGGGCGGTTACGGTTTCCTGCGTTTCTCGCTCCCCATCGCGCCCGATGCCAGCCGCACGCTCGATTGGCTGATCATCGGCCTGTCGCTCATCGCCGTGGTGTACATCGGCCTCGTGGCCCTGGTGCAGCAGGACATGAAGAAGCTGATCGCGTACTCGTCGATCGCGCACATGGGGTTCGTCACGCTCGGCGCCTTCCTCGGCTACACCATCATCGCCAATACCGGCCACGCCAATGGCATTGCGCTGGGCCTGGATGGCGCGGTGGTGCAGATGATCTCGCACGGCCTGGTATCCGGGGCCATGTTCCTGTGCGTGGGCGTCATGTACGACCGTGTGCACAGCCGCGAGATCAGCGCCTACGGCGGCGTCATCAACACCATGCCGCATTTCGGCGCCTTCATGGTCCTGTTCGCCATGGCCAATGCCGGCCTGCCGGGCACGTCCGGGTTCGTCGGAGAGTTCCTGGTGATCCTGTCGGCGTTCAAGGCCAACCCTTGGTATGCATTCTTCGCGGCCACCACCCTGGTGCTCGGCGCCGCCTACACGCTGTGGCTGGTCAAGCGCGTGCTCTTCGGCGCGGTGGCCAACGAACACGTGGCCGAGCTCACCGACCTGAATCCGCGTGAATTCCTGGTGCTGGGGATCCTGGCCGTCGCCGTGCTGGCGGTGGGCCTGTATCCGGCGCCGTTGCTGGATGCGATGCAGGCCACGACACAACATCTGGTGCAGCAATTGCTGGCCTCGAAGCTGATTCCGGGATCGCCATGAACTCGTTCCATCCGATTGCGTTCATCAACGAATTGGTGCTGTTGCGGCCCGAGATCTTCCTGTCGGTGGCCGCCTGCGCCATCCTGTTGATCGACCTGTTCCTGAAGGCAGGGCAGCGCGCGGTGTCCGCCTGGCTGTCCATCCTGACGGTGCTGGCCACGGCGGGCCTGGTCATGGCGCAGCCCTGGACGCCGCATGTGGTTGCGCTGGGCGGGATGTTCGTCCTCGACCCGCTGGCCCAGGTGCTGAAGGTGGTGACGCTGGTCATCGTTGCCGCGGTGTTCCTCTATTCGGGCGAGTACCTGAAGAACCGCTCCATCTATCGCGGCGAGTACTACGTGCTCGGCCTGTTCGCCACGCTCGGCATCCTGGTGCTCGCATCCGCGGCCAATCTCATCACGGTGTACCTGGGACTCGAACTGCTCTCCTTGAGCTTGTATGCCATGGTGGCCTTCGACCGCGATTCCGGCGTCGCCGCCGAATCGGCCATCAAGTACTTCGTGTTGAGCGCGCTGTCCTCGGGCACGCTGTTGTACGGCATGTCCATCGTCTACGGCGTCACCGGAAGCCTGGATCTTGCGCAGATTTCGCATGCGCTGCAGGGTGGCGCGGCGGCCAACGTCGGCCTGCTGTTCGGCATGTCCTTCATCGTGGTCGGCGTTGGCTTCAAGTTCGGCGCCGTGCCCTTCCACATGTGGATTCCCGATGTGTACCAGGGCGCACCCACCAGCGTGACGCTGTACATCGGTTCGGCCTCGATGGTGGGGTCACTGGCGTTGACCATGCGCTTGCTGGCCGATGCGCTGGGTGGCGCGCAACATGACTGGTCGCAGATGCTGACCGTGCTCGCGGTGCTGTCGATGGTCATCGGCAACCTCATCGCGATCATGCAGTCGAATCTGAAGCGCATGCTGGCGTACTCGACGATCTCGCATGTCGGTTTCCTGCTCATGGGCGTGCTGTCGGGAACGGCGGGCGGCTACCGCGCGGCGCTGTTCTACACCATCGTCTACGTCATCATGACGGCCGGCGGCTTCGGCATGATCCTGTTGCTGTCGCGCCAGGGCTTCGAGGCCGATCGCCTCGAGGACTTCAAGGGCCTGAATGCGCGCAGTCCGTGGTTCGCCGGCATGATGGCCATGCTCATGTTCAGCATGGCGGGCGTGCCGCCGTTCGTGGGCTTCTGGGCCAAGCTGGGCGTCATCCAGGCCGTCCTGGGCGTGGACCTCATGTGGGTGGCCATCGTCGCCGTGCTGTTCTCGGTGGTGGGCGCGTTCTACTACCTGCGCATGATCAAGGTGATGTATTTCGATGAGCCGCTGGATACCACGCCACTGGGCGGCTCGGGCCTCGTCAAGGCGGTGCTGAGCGCCAATGCGCTGGCGGTGCTGGTGCTGGGGGTGGCGCCCGCGGTATTGCTCGATCTCTGTCAGCGAGTGTTTCCATAAGCAATTGCCGTTGGCCGGGCGGCCGCATTGCGGCAAGCCTTGATCCGCCTGGCGTTTTTCCTGCAGCTTGCTTTGCCCGCCGCAGTGCGTAAAATGCGCGGCTCAGACCGGTGCGGGGTGGAGCAGTCTGGCAGCTCGTCGGGCTCATAACCCGAAGGTCGTAGGTTCAAATCCTACCCCCGCTACCAATTTCAGACGGTCTGTTACCTTCAGTTCTTAGCCGTTCCGGCCGCCGGCGACTTCGGCTTCAAAACTTCTTCCAGCTGCTTCAACGCCGCCGCATCCTCGGCGCTGACCTTGTCCGAACCCGGGCAACGCGGATCGGTGCGCTGGATCGCCTTGATCATCGACTCGGTCAGGGGAATCGGGTCGCAACCATGTCCGGTTTCACAGATGAAATCCCATTGCGGTTTGGCCTTGATGTGGCAACCGAAGCAATTGCCGCCGAAGCGGTTGACCGTCTCGGCAAACCCGCGCGTGCGGATCTTGGTGCCTTCCTTCGACACGTCGAGATCGAAGAATTCCCAATCGTGGGTGAGTTCGTTGAAGCCCTTGGGCTGCTTGACCATGACCTCGGTGGGAACCAGTTGCACCACCGACCCCGGCGGGTACGCGCCGCCGGTTGTTGATGTTGCCACTTTGAGCGTCTCCGCGAGGTTCCCCTCGAGGTTGCCGACAAAGAACCCGCGCACCGGCGTCAACTTGCTGATGCAGCCAAAGGACTTGTCGGTCACCGGGATGGCAGCTGGCCCGGCGGCATTGGAAACAGCCACGAGGCCGAAGGTCAGGCAGAACAAGCTCAAGGTGGCGCGGCGCATGGTCAATATCCCTTCGAAATGAATGGTGCAAATCCATCGTATCCGAGGGTGGTCTGAAATCAAAACCCCTGCGCGGACGCGCATTCACGCTCCGTGCGCCGCTGCCTGCCGGGTCGCGATAGACTCAAGGGTAGGCAACCGGGGATTGAACATGAATGCCACAGCTGAAACCTTTCGTTCGGCGTTGTTGACGGCGGTGATTGCGCTCGCGTTCGCTCCCGTGACGGTCCGGGCCGAGCACAAGCCGGCTAGTTCCATCCCGGCCGCGGCGCTGGTGCAGCCGGCAACCCTGGCTGCCCAATTGAAGGTGCAGGCGCAGCCGGCAGTGGTGATTCTGCAAGTGGGCTCGAGGGCATTGTTCGACCAGGCGCACATCCCCGGCGCGGTGTACGCAGGTCCTGCCGGTCAACCGGAGGGGCTGCCGGTGTTGAAATCGGCGGTCGAGAAGCTTCCCAAGGATGCGCCCATCCTGATCTATTGCGGTTGTTGCCCCTGGAGCCGCTGTCCCAACATCGCCGCGGCCTTCGATGAACTGCAGGCGCTGAAATTCACCCGGGTTTCCGTGCTGTACATCGCGGAGAACTTCGGCGCCGATTGGGTGGATCATGGCTATCCGGTTGCGGCGCCGGACTGAAGGCGGCCTGCACATGAGTTCGGTCGCGGTTCGTTGGATGCTGGTGCTGGCACTATGTGTGGGCGGCCACGCGCCCAGGCCGGCCGCGGCCGGACCGGGTGCCGTGGAGGGGACTGCCGCCGATTTCGAGCGCAGCGCGCTCGACGGCACGCCCATTCGCATGGCCGACTGGCGCGGCAAGGTGGTGCTGATCAATTTTTGGGCAACCTGGTGCGCGCCGTGTCTGATCGAGATGCCGAGGTTTTCCGACTGGCAACGGCAATACGCCGGACAAGGCCTGCAGGTCCTGGGGATTTCCATGGATGACTCCGTGGAGCCGGTCAAGCGGCTCCTGAACCAACGCGGGGTGAGCTATCCAGTGATCATGGGTGACACGAAGCTGGCCCGGCTGTTTGGCGGCGTGACGGGACTGCCCAGTTCCTTCGTCATCGACCGCACGGGTCGCATCGTGGCGCGCTACCGTGGTGAGGTGGATCTGGTGCAGCTGGAGAGCCTGCTCAAGACGCAATTGGCGGCACAGAAGCCTTAAGTCCACCGGTCGCGGGCGGCCAACCACAGCAGCGTGATCGTTGCTCCCGCCGCTGCCATGCTCATGTCCTTCTGCGCATCCCACACGTCTCCTTGCGTGCCGAGATAGGCCTGGCCCAGCGGGCCACCGAAGATGAGCGCGGCCAGCCATTCGATCAACTCGTAGATGACCGCATGCGACAACATGAACGTCCATGGCAGCAGGAACGACCAGAGGCCCTGGGGCCGGGTGCGTCGCAGGAGCAATTCGCGCGCCGGTACCGAGATCAGCAGGCCGTACAGCAGGTGCATGACTCGATCGTAATGATTGCGGGAGGCGGATACCTCCACGAACACTGACAGGCCGGGTATGCGCGCGAGCCATTTTGCATAGGGAACCAGCGAATACGTGTAGTGCGCGCCCACCGCGTGCAGTGTCAGGAAGATGAAAAAGCAGGTGTAGGCTGCGTTCGAAAAGCGCATGGTTCGATGCGACCAGATCAGCCATGGCAGGAGGAGCATGACCAGCAGGTTCTCGAGGAGCCAGTCCTGCCGGTACAGCGGCGCGATGGCAAGCGCCGCCCAGATGAGGGCGAACGCCGTCAGAAGGGCCAGCGGATAGCGGACCGTCTGCTGCATGTCTTCGACTCTAGCACCGACGCGGATCGCCGCCGTCGGTGATGTTACGTAGCCCGCCGTGGCCGGCCGTGCGGCGGTTCGATCCGGCTCGGAGGACCGCAGACCCCTGGCGCAACGGTTGCGACGCCGAAAGCAGTCGTGCCGGTCGGGGATCGCCGTGGCTGGGAGCGGCAGATCGTGCGCACGACCGACGCGCCGAGATGGTCAAATAAAAATATTATAATCAATAGTATATAAATCATTATTAACGTAATATCGAGATATTTAGCCGGGCATCTTGGGCGTCTACGGCGCGCCACTTCGATGCGTATCGCGACGTCCCACATCTGCTCAGCGATCATGCGAACCATGGCGCTGGCCACGCGCGACATGCGGCGTCACAATGAGCCGCTCCCATGGAGCCATCATCCTCTTCTGCGGGCGCGCCAGCGCCTACCGTGCGTTCCTCCCGTGTGCTCGGCTTCCGCCTTGGCGCGACCGACCTGCTGCGCGATGCCACTTACCGCCGCCTGTGGTCTTCCATCCTGATCTCCTCGTTCGGCGGGCAGGTGACCTTGCTGGCCCTGCCATTGACGGCGGCGGTGCTGTTGCACGCCAGTCCCACGCAAATGGGCTTGCTCACGGCCATGGAAATCATTCCCTTCGTGTTGTTCTCGCTGCCGTCGGGCGTGTGGCTGGACCGGATCCGCAAGCTCCCGGTGTATGTGGCGGGAGAGTTGTCCATCGCGGCGGCGGTTGCCTCGGTGCCCCTGGCCTGGTGGTGGAAGGTGCTGACCATGCCGTGGCTGTACGTGGTGGGCTTTGCGATCGGCATGGTGAACACCGTGGCCGGCAGTGCGGCGCAGATCGTGCTGACGCAGATTGTGCCGCGCGAGCGCCTGGTCGAGGCGCATGCGAAGAATGCCCTGGCATCCTCGGCTGCGGAAGTGTCGGGGCCGGGTGCCGCGGGCGCCCTGATCAAGGTTACCGGCGCGCCATTGGCGCTGGTGGCGGATGCGGTGCTGCTGCTGATCTCGGCCTTCATCCTGCGCGGGTTGCGCGTCACCGAACATGCCGTCGGCGCTGCGCACGAACGTTTCTGGCCGGCGATGCGCGCAGGCCTGAGCTTCGTGCGCCACCATCCCTTGCTCCTCACCATGGCCTGCTGCGTGGGCGCCTGGGATGCCTGCACCAGTGCCGCCACGGTGGTGCAGATCCTGTTCGCCACGCATGAGCTCGGCCTGACCGAGCGGGGAATCGGCTTGAGCTACGTGGCACTCGGCGCCGGCACCATCGGCGCCAGCGCCATTGGGCATCGCATCGCCAAATGGCTGGGGCCTGGTCCGTGCCTGGTGATGGGGTTTGCCATCTCCGGCGGCGGCTGGCTCATGTTGTCCATGATGCCCGCGAATGCAGTCGGCATCGCCGGCTTCGCCCTGATGTTGTTCCTGTATGGCCTGGGCGCGGTGTTCATCTTCATCAATTTCCTGTCCCTGCGGCAGGCGGTGACGCCGGGACCGCTGCTGGGCCGGATGACCACCACCATGCGCTTCCTCATCCTCATTCCCGCAGGTCCGGGCGCCCTGATCGGCGGATGGGTCGGTGAGCACTGGGGCCTGCGCGCCACGCTGGTGATTGCCGGGTGCGGTGCGTTGCTGATCGCGTTGATCGCCTGGCGCCTGCCGGTTCTGCGCAGCGTCAAGACCCTGCCCACGCTGGAAGCCGAAGCGGTCACGCCGTATTGCGCCGAGGACGAGGCAGCCGACGAGGCGGCCGCGAATGCGGGATCGACAACGGCTCGATGAGCAGACCGCGATCAGCGGTGGCTGCGAATCAGATAGACGCCGGCCATGACCAGCAGCACCGCCAGCGCCCGCGCCGGTGTGATGCGTTCGGCCAGCATCGCACGGCCCAGGATGACGCCGAAGACGATGGAGGTCTCGCGCACCGCCGCCACGGCCGCAATCGGTGCGCGCGTCATGGCCCACAGGGCAATACCGTAGGAACTGAGCGAAAAAGCGCCGCCCGTCAGTACGCGCGATACGTCGTTCAGCAGCGCCTGCTGCCTGGCGCGGCCGGCGGCGAACACCGCCCACAGCAGCCATGCGCTGCCCGTGAGCAGGAACAACCACAGGATGTAGGAGATGGGATGGCCCGAGGCGCGGACGCCCAGGCCATCGATGAGCGTGTAGCTGGCGATGACGCAGGCGTTGATCAATGCGGTGCGCGTCGCCGGACCCTGCGGTGCCGTCGAGCCGTTGGCGGGTGCGAGCACCAGCGAGAGGATGCCTGCGCACACCAGTGCGATCCCCGCGCCCGTCCACCACGCCAGCGGTTCATGCGCCAGCAGCACGCTGCCGGCGGCCACCAGCAGCGGCGGCGTGCCGCGCATCAGCGGATAGGCGTGGCTCAGATCACCCAGGTGATAGGCACGTGCCAACAGCGCCGCGTACAGCACCTCGGCGATGGTGGAGGCGGCGAGGTAGGGCCACGCGGCGATCGCGGGAAGCGGTAGCCACGGAACGATCACCGCCGCGATCACTCCGGAGCCGATGAACACCCCGGCGGTGGCCAGGAGCTTGTCCGGCGTGCGCTTGACCAGCACATTCCAGCTGGCATGCAACAACGCGCCGAACAGGACGGCGAGCAATACGCCGGGACTCATGCGCAATGCGCGTCGCGAACCGCGGCGCGGCCGAAGCGCCCGACGGCTCCGGCCGCGCCGCGACTGCTTACTTCGCTGGCTTGGGCGGGATGTTGGTGGAGAACATGTCGCGGTGCAGCTTCCACTTGCCGTCCTCGCGCCGCCAGATGACGATGTACTTGCCGTGGTCGAGGCTCTTGCCGGCCTTGTCCATCAGTTCGTACTCGCCCACCTCGGTGGCATTCGCGCCGCGGCCGAACACTTCGATGGTATTGAGTTTGGCCGCCGCGATCCCGCTCCCCATGGCACCGGCCCAGAATTTCTGGATGGCAGCGGCGCCTTTCACGTTATCCGATCCGGCCGGCATCACCATGCCGTCGGTGGTGTAGAGCGCGGCTACCGCGGCTGCATCACCCTTGGCGACCGCCGCCGAAAACTGCGTATTCGAGGCGACGATGCCGTCGCGGGTGGCGTCGGCAATGGCGGCTGAGGACAGCAGGGCGAGGAGGGGAACGGACAGGCACAGTGACAGACTTCTGCTCATGGTGAATCATCCTTCTTGTTGCAACATCGGTTCATCGGCTCGGCGTGCCGCAGGCATGCGGATCTTGCGCATGGCGCGGCGCGCGCTCACTGAAACTTGTATACCTTGCCTTCCTTCATCACGAAATTCACGTTTTCCAGCAGGCTGATGTCGGCGATGGGGTCGCCTTTGACGGCGATGATGTCGGCAGACTTGCCGGCCGTGAGCGAGCCGAACAATTCCGGGTGACCGATCAAATCCGCGGAGTTGACCGTGGCAGCCTGGATGGCCTGCATCGGCGTCATGCCGTATCTGACCATGAAGGCCAGCTGCTTGCCGTTGAGCCCGTGCGGGCAGACGCCGGCATCGGTCCCGTAGCTCATCTTCACGCCGGCGCGCACGGCCTTGGTGAAATTGCGCCGCTGCGCTTCGGCGAGTTCGCGGTCGTGCTCCAGGAAATCCTTGGGCGTGTCGGGGCTCGACTGGATGCACTCCTCGTCGTAGATGTCCATGTCCAGGTAGGTGCCGTTCTTCTTGGCGAGCGCAATGCCCTCATCGTCGATGAGCGTCGCGTGTTCGATGGAAGCGACGCCGGCGCGGATGGCATTCTTGATGCCTTCGGCATCGTGCGCGTGCGCTTCCACCTTCAAGCCGAAATGGCGCGCTTCGTCGACGGCTGCCTGCAACTCCTCCGGCGTGAATTCCACCGACTTGGGATTGCTGCCATGGGTCAGCACTGCCCCGGTGGACAGCACCTTGATGTGGTCGGCGCCGCGGTGCGCCAGTTCGCGGATGCGCTGGCGTACTTCCCAGGGGCTGTTGGCTTCACCGAAGCGCATGTCCAGCGGCAGCTGGATGTCCGGTGACAGCCCGGTCATCGCGCCCGCTCCCTGGCTGATGGTGACGTACGCGCCGGCCACGTACATGCGCGGGCCATCGATGATGCCGCGGGCGATGGCATCGCGCATGGCCACATCGTTGAAGGCGCGGTACACGCCCACATCGCGCACCGTGGTGAATCCGGCGAGCAGTGTCTTGCGCGGATTGGGGATGGCGGCGAATGCCGCCTCGACGGCTGAGCGCTGCAGCATTTTCAGGGGCTCGCCCTCGGCCAGGTCGGCGAGGTGTGTGTGGCAGTCGATGAGTCCGGGCAGCACCGTCATGCCCGACAGGTCGATGACCACGGCCTGCGCGGGAATGTTCAAGCCAGCGCCGATGGCCTCGATGCGTCCGTTCCTCACCAGTATCACTTGATCGGCGAGCACCCGTCCGCCCAGCACGTCGACCATGTGGCCGGCGCGAATCGCCGTGACGGCGGCAGCCTGGTCGGCGGCGGCACCTGCAGATTCCGTGGGAACGGCACCAAGTGCGCGGGCGGCCGCAAATGCCATAAAGAATAGGGGTAACGCAAAAAGGCATAGCCCGCGGGCTGCTCGTGGATCGTTCACTGAAGACCTCGATGGGAAGAAGGTTTTTGATCGAACCGCATCGTCGCTTGGTCTAGGATGATACTCCCAGGACGCCTGCGATTGGGCAGGCGCAGCACAGACGTCCGAACCGCGCTTTGCTATGGTGCGCGGCGGCTCGATCACATCCGCGCGACAGAGGGCGCTTGCAACCGTCATGAACGAACCCGTCGAACAATCCGGCCGCCGCCAGGGCCGTCGTCGTCCCGCTCCGGCAGAGAACAAGCATGCCGTCTTCGATCGCAGCACGAGCTACCGGCACCTGCGCAACCCATTCACGCCGCCGCGCGTTTTCTCTGATGACCAGGTGGAGGCCCTGCACAACGCCGCGCTGACGCTGCTCGAAACACAGGGCATGAAGGTGCTGTGCCCCGATGCGCGCAAGATCTACGCGGCCGGTGGCGGCCAGGTCGATAACGGCACGCAGTTCGTGCGCCTGGACCGCGGCCTGGTGACGCAGTGCCTCGCCACCGCCCCGAAGGATTTCACCCTGCATGCCCGTCAGGCGGAGCGCAACATGCCGCTCTCACCCGGCCATGTGGTATTCGCGCCCACCTCGGGGCCGCCGAACATCATGGACGCCCAGGGTGGCCGGCGCGCCGGCACCATGGAGGATTTCCGCAACCTGATGAAGCTGTGCCATAGCTTCGAGGTGATCCACACCTTGGGCGGGGCCACCGAACCGCAGGACATACCGGTGAACGTGCGCCACCTGGAAATGATGCGCGCGCAATTGATGCTCACCGACAAGGTGCCCTTCATCTATTCTCGCGGTCATGGCCAGGTGGCCGACTGCTTCGAGATGATGCGCCGTGCGTACGGCCTGTCGCCGGAGGAGTTCCGTTCGCGTCCCTACGTGTGGACGGTGATCAACACCAATTCGCCGCTTACGCTGGACATTCCCATGGCGGATGGGCTCATCGATTTCGCGCGTGAGGGACAACCCTCGATCATCACGCCCTTCACACTGGCCGGCGCCATGGCGCCGGTGACCATTGCGGGTGCGCTGACGCTGGCGCACGCGGAGGCGCTGTTTGGCCTCGTACTCACGCAGTTGGTGCGGCCGGGCGCGCCGGTGATCTACGGCAGTTTCACCAGCAACGTGGACATGAAGTCGGGCTCGCCCGCGTTCGGGACGCCGGAGTACGTGAAGGCGGCGTTCGGCGCCGGCCAGCTTGCGCGCTTCCTGCAGTTGCCGTGGCGCTCGTCCAACGCCACCGCGTCCAACATACCGGATGCGCAGGCCGCCTATGAATCGCAGATGAGCCTGTGGGGCGCGCTGATGGGCGGCGCGAACTTCATCCTGCATGCGGCGGGCTGGTTGGAAAGCGGGCTGACGGCCTCCTACGAGAAATTCATCCTCGACATCGAGCAGCTGCAGATGTTCGCGGAGATCTTCCAGCCCGTCGGCGCGAATGCCACCGACTTCGCGCTCGATGCGGTGGCGGAGGTGGGTGCGGGCGGGCATTTCTTCGGCTGCGCGCACACCATGGAGCGTTATCGCAGCGCTTTTTATGCGCCGCTGGTCTCGGATTGGCGCAACTATGGAACCTGGGTCAACGATGGCGCGAAGTCGGCGACCGAACGCGCCGGCGAGATCTGGCGCAGCACGCTCGATCGCTATGTGGCGCCGGCGCGCGACCCCGCCGTGGTCGAATCGCTGGAGGAATACGTCACGCGGCGAACCGCCGAAGGGGGCTCGCCGCCCCCCGGCTGAAGGCCCCTCAGCGGTCGCGGCGGCGGCCCAACGCGAGCCAGGCGAGGATGGCGGTCATCGAGGCGACGAGGCCCACGATGAGCAAAAAGCCATGCGGATGGCTCGCCAGCGGAATGCCGCCGACGTTCATGCCGAACAACCCGGCAATCAGGTTGATGGGCAGCGCCAGCACGGTGACCACGGTCAGGACGAACAACGTGCGGCTCGTGTCCTCGTTCACCAACGCCGCTATTTCTTCCTGCAGCAGCTTGATGCGCTCCACCAGCGTGCCCGAATCCACCAACGCCGAGGAGAATTCCTCGGCGGCCTGACGCAGATCCTGCAGATCATCCGCGTTGATCCAGCTCGGCGGGCGGTTCAACAGCCGGAACAGCGCCGCCGGCTCCGGAACCAGCAACCGTTGCAGCCGCACCAACACGCGGCGCAACGAGCCCAATTCACGGCGGCTGACCGTGATCCGATTCTCCAGCAGCCGGTCCTCGGCGGCGTCCACCTTAAGAGTGGCGTCACGCAGGATTTCCGACAGCACGTGCGCCTGGTCACGCAGCAATTGGCCTAGCAGTCCCGCCGGGGAACTGAACGGATTGCCGGCCTTGACGGCCCCGCGAAGCCGGTCTATCGAGCGCAGCGGCCGGCGGCGCACGCTCACCAGGAGCCGCGGATCGATGCACAGGCAGACCGTCGACACGTCGGAGGAGTCGAAGGTGGAATCGAACACGACATCGTGCACCACCGACACCAAACCCTCGCTTTCCTGCTCGACGCGCGTCGAGGCGGACTCGGCATGCAGCGCTTCGTAGAAGATGTCCGGCAGGTTCAGGTGCCGCCGCAGCCACGGCTCGGAGGCCACATTGGACGAGGATAGATGAATCCATACGAAGCCGCCGTCCTGTGCGGTGCGATTCGCCTCGATCAATTCCAGTGCGGTGGCGGAGTCGATCTCACGCGCTGCCTGCCCAGGCAGGAAGCCATAGGCCCAGACGATGCCGTTCTTGTCCGACCCGTAGCCGGTGTCCAGGGTCACGGCGTTCTCGTCAACCGGCTGCGCCCGGGGCGGGGGCACCCGCGGATTTGCGCTTCATCGATTTCTTGATGGCCTTGCCGGGCCGGGAGCGGTCGGGCGGGGGCTTGCGCGTCACGCGTGCGATGGGCACGCGCGGATCGACAGGCTTGTCCTTGGTGTGCAGGTAGCGCTTCATGCGGTGGACGATGTCGGGGGCTATCGGGGTGGCCTTGCGCGTTCGCTCGACCATGAACACCAGGATCTGCTTGACCCTCATCGCCACCTTTCCCTGGTGCGACGCCTCGATCAGAAGCTCGCAGGAGGTGCGGCCGATCTTCTTCACCCACAGGTTGAAGGTGAGCCGGTCGCCGAACCAGGCGGCATTGAGGAAATCCACGGTGAAATGCACGGTGGGGGTGACGATGCCACGATGGTACATCATGCCCGGCGCGCTGGCCTCCAGGCCATCCTCGAACCAATCCTCCACCAGGGCGCTGATCATCTCGAAATAGCGCGGATAGAAGACGATGGTGGCGGGATCGCAATGGCCGAAGCGGACGGGTATTTCGCGTTGAAATGCGGGCATGTCGGGCGCCTTTGTCGTTGATCGGGCGCCGCCAGTATGCCTTCTTGCGGGCAGAAAAAAAGGGGAGCCCGGGTGGGCTCCCCTCGAGGCCTTGGGTCGTGAACGCGGGTGACGCGTCAGTCGTTCAACACCACCACCAGGTGCCGGGCGGTGAAGGTGTTGGACGTAGCGTCATAGGAGCCCTCAGCGGTCATGCGCAGCGCCGTGACCGTGCCGTTCAGCGCGGTGGCGAGCGCCGCCTCGAAGTCGGCGTAGCCGTTGAAGTTGTCCACCTTGTTGCCGGCGGCATGAGCGATGGCGAACAACGCCGTGCTCGAGGCGTCCGGCACGATCGACGGATCGGTGGCCAGGGTCGTCAGGTCGATCTCCTGGTCCATCGCTTCGATCTTGTGATGCTCGCCGATGCTGGTATTGGCAATGTCCAGGTCGATGTGCGTGGCACTGATGGCCTTGAACGGCGCGGTCGCCCCGGCCTTGCCCCAGTCGATCTGCAGCTCGGCGCTGTCATGGCCGTCATTCCCACCGCCCTGATCGTCACCGCCCTGGCCGTCGCCGCCGCCCTTGTCATCGCCGCCATCGTCATCGCCCACGCTCGCCGCTCCATTGGACAAGGTGACCGCCTTGAAATCAGGCGGCGCCGAGCCGAACGAGGCCACGAAGCCGATGCTCTGCGCGCCCGAACCCGCCGTGAATGCATTGAGGGAAAGGGCGCCGGTATCGACCACGTACTTGGTGGGATCGCTGTCGGTGGTGGCGCCCGTTCCCTTGAAGTTGAACAAGGTCACGGGCATCCGGTCGATCGAACTCAAGTTCAGCGTGACCTGGTTCGCGCCCACCTCGGTCAGCATGCCGGCGAGGCGGGTGAACTCCAGGCGCACGCGACCGGCGCTGGCATCCAGGGTCACATGGCCGTTCGCATCCTTGCTCGAAGTGCCAAACGCATCGATGCGCGAGCCCACGGAGATCTCGGCAATGGTGTGCGCCGGATCGGCGCCGCCCTGGCCTTCGACCAGCACGCTCGTGGCATCCGCGATGGTGACGGTTGCATCCTTCGACTGGAAGGAATCATCGCCGTTCTCATCCTCGAGGTGCGCTGCGTGCACGGTCAGGGTATTGCCATCGCGTGCAATCACATCGCCCTTGAGGTGATCCATGCCGCCGCCGCCCACGCTGGTGCCGGCGCGCACACGTTTGGCCGTGAAAACCTGGTTTGCGCCCAAGGCGCCATAGGCCACGACCACGCTGTCCGAAGGCAACGCGGCCAGCGCCGCGAGTCCGTGGGCGCCGGTGGAGGGCGTGCCGTCGATCTCGAAGGTGGTGGTATCGGTGGTCTGCACAGTCATCGGACTGGTGGTGTCGGCGCTCTGCTCCTCGAAGGGCTTGGCGTTCACCACATACGACTTGGCCGCCGTGTCCACGCTCACCAGGGCGCCGCGAACGCGAAGCTCCTTGTGATCGGGCGCGATCACGCTCGCGACCAGCACCGGATTGACCGTGACCGTCTTGGCGGTCAGGTCGACGGTGTTGGATGCCAGCAGGTTGAAATCGAAGGCGATGCGCGAGCGCTTGCCCTCGTTGATCGACAGCGCGTTGTTCTTGTCGAGCTGCACGTCGAGCGTGAGCTTGCCAAGCGCGGCGCCGGTCGAATCCACCGGTGACACCGCCACGGGTGTGCCGGTGCCGTCATCGACCATGATTTCCGCGCCGGAGAAATCCAGCGTGACCCGCGCGGACACATATTTGCCCTTGGGGATCTGCTTGCTGGAGAGGATCTCGCCGAGATTGACCAATTGCGCGAAGTCGACGGTGGTGGTGGAGGGCAGTGTTTCCACCACCGTTCCGTCGGCCTGTTTTAATTGCAGCGAGACCAGGTCGACCTTGTAGGAGAGGAAATCGCCGGCGGCATCGGTCAGGGTCACGACCGCCGAACCGCAGGTCGCACTGGTGCAGGCATGCGGGGTGTTGGTGGGCGCGGTGACGGTGGACCCGCCGCCGCCGCAGGCGGACAGGCCTGCGATCAGCACGGCGCACAGCGGCGCGGCTCGCCAATCGCGCAGTCGGCTCGCGAGGGGTTGGGCAGCCGGTTTTCTCAATCGCATGGTTGCTTCTCCTTCGTTCATGACCGTTCGTCATGCGTGGCCATCGTAGTGAAGCAAGGGAAAATTTCATGGCGTCGGCGGGCACCGACGGCGGCGCGTTCATCGCGTACCACGCCTCCTGAAAAAGGTTGCATCCAGATGCGTTGCCCGCCGGCGACAGTGACGGCGAAATTGGCTTGGGGCTATGCTTGGATTTGACTTTAATCTTGCGAATGGCGTTGCAATCGGAGCCATCGAGTGAAGGGGCCATGCTGAACAACGTCCGAGGAGCATCGATCCTGGTGATGGTGGCGGCCGCGATGTTGTCCGGCTGCGGCGGTGGCGGCGGCAATTCTGCGACGCCAGCAACACCGGTGAACTCGGGGCTGACGGTGCGCCCGGCGAATGCAACCTGCCTTGCGGGCGATGCGCCGGGTTCGGCCGCGCCCTTGGCCACGCAGCCGGCGTTCGCCTCGCTCGCCTTCAACGCGCCCGTGGCTGCGTTGCAGCGCCCCGGCGATGCGTCGCGTTGGTATGTGGTGGAGCAGGGCGGCACGGTGCGCTCGTTCCCAAACGATGCTGCGGCGGCCAGCAGCGGTGTCGTGATCGACATCTCCGGTCGGGTCACCAGCGGCGGGGAGACGGGCCTGCTCGGCATGGCGTTTCATCCGGATTTCCCCACCGATCCGCGCGTGTATCTGTCGTACACGACGGGCGGGTCCGCCCTGCGCTCGCGCATAGCGGAATTCCGCAGCAATGATGGCGGCGCCACGCTCGACCCTGCGAGCGAGAAGGTGCTGCTCAGCATCGATCAACCGGCCGGCAATCACAACGGCGGCAACATCGTGTTCGGCCCGGATGGATTCCTGTACGCGGGGTTCGGCGATGGCGGCGGTGGCGGGGATCCGTGGGGGTCGATCGGCAATGGCCAGGACCTGGCGACGCTCCTCGGCAAGATGATCCGCATCGATGTGAACAACGTTGCCGCGGGTGCGCCCTATGGCATTCCAGCCGGCAATCCGTATGCAGCCAACCCGAGGTGCAACACCGGGAACGGCGCGCAGAATTGCCCGGAAATATTCGCCTACGGTTTGCGCAATCCCTGGCGTTGGAGCTTCGACAAGGTGAGCGGCGAACTGTGGGTTGCCGACGTCGGCCAGGATTCCTGGGAGGAAGTGGACAAGCTGGTGTTGGGCGGAAACTATGGCTGGCGCTGCCGCGAGGGCGCTCATGCCTTCAATGCCTCGTGCGGCCCGGCGCAGAATCTCATCGATCCGGTGGCCGAATATTCGCACTCACAGGGGCAGTCCATCACGGGCGGCTTCGTGTATCGCGGCACGGCGATTGCGGGGTTGGCGGGCCGTTTCGTGTTCGGCGATTTCGCCTCGGGCAACATCTGGAGCGTGGCGCGCGATACGCCGCCCACGCTCGCGTTGCGTGGTGGCTTCAGCAGTGGCCTTTCGATCTCCTCCTTCGCCCAGGAAGCCAACGGCGAATTGCTGGTCATCGACTACGGCGGCGGTTTGCATCGGCTGATCGCCGGCAATGGCGCGGGCAGCAGCGCAGCCTCGAACTTGTCGCAGACCGGATGTGTCGATGCCGCCGATCCCACCAAGCCGGCCACGGGCTTGATTCCCTATCAGCCCATTGCACAGTTCTGGTCGGATGGTGCGGACAAGATCCGCTACCTGGCCGTACCCGATGCCACCAAGATCACGGTCGGTGCCGATCAGGATTGGGAGCTGCCGGTGGGCAGTGTCCTGATGAAGGAGTTTTCCCTCGGCGGGCGACGTGTGGAAACGCGCCTTCTCATGCATCACAACGACGGCACGTGGGCGGGTTACACCTATGAGTGGAATGCGCAGGGCACGGATGCCGTCCGCGTGCAGGGTGGCAAGACCGCGACGGTGGCAGGGCAGAGCTGGATCTTCCCCAGCGAGGCACAATGCCTTGCCTGTCACACCTCTGCCGCTGGCCGGAGCCTGGGCGTGGAAACGGCACAGTTGAACGGCGATCTGCTGTATGCGGCCAGCAACAAGACGGCGAATCAAATCACCACGCTCAATGCCATCGGCATGCTCGCGCCGGCCGTGACGGCGGACCCTGCCACCCTGCCTTCGATGCCCGATCCCTACGGAACCGCCGGCACCCTGGATGAGCGTGCCCGCGCATATCTGCACACCAACTGTTCGCATTGCCATCGTCCGGGCGGCGGCACTCCATCGACCATGGATTTGCGCTATTCCACGGTCTTGAACGCGACGGGCGCCTGCGGCGCGTTGCCGCAGGCGGGCGACCTGGGGCTGCCCAATGCCCGGCTGCTCGCCCCGGGTGATGCGGACAACTCGATCATCATCGCGCGCACGAACCGGCGCGACGCGCAAGCCATGCCGCCGCTGGGCAGCGCCCAGGTCGACACCGCGGGTGTTGCGCTACTGACCTCCTGGGTGAACGGGCTCGCCGGCTGCGACTGAGCGGCGCGCGAACTGCTCGCCGAAGAAATCGCCGCTCTTCCACGCCGGGCGCGCATCGCGCTGCGCAACCGAGACGCCGATCCAATGCGCGAGCGTTGCAAAACGCGCGGCGGATTCGAAATCCAGCCCGGGCTGGTTCATGTCGTCTGCCGCATGGTGGTAGCGATGCGATTCCCACTCCTCGAGCAATGCCGCCGGATTGATCCTCGGGTCGTCTGATTTCAATCCGGGAGAGGGCATCACCGATGGCACGCCCTGCTGCACGAAGGAATATTGATCGCTGCGCACGAAGGTCACCTGCTCGGGCTCCGGATCCGGGCTGATCTGCAAGTGCAGCCGCCCGGCCGCCCACTTCACGTCCCGCTCCAAGCTCGAATGTTCCGCCCCGTAGGCGACGATGTCCTGCAGGGGCCAGAGCATCTGATCCTCATCCACGTTGATATTGGCGATGATGGCCGATTTGTCCACCGTCGGTTTGTTGGCGAAATAATCCGAGCCGATGAGGCCCGCCTCCTCGCCGGTGACCGCCACGAACAGGATCGAGCGGCGCGGCGCGGGCTTCTGGCCGGCGAATGCGCGGGCGATTTCCAGCAGGATGGCGGATCCCGAGGCATTGTCGAGCGTGCCGTTGTAGATGGCATCGCCGTTTTCCGGCACGCCGATGCCGATGTGATCCAGATGTGCGCTGTAGACCACGTATTCCCTCGCAAGTCGCGGATCGCTGCCGGGGAGCACGGCCACGACATTCGAACTGGTCGCATCCCTCGCCTGGGTGACGGTGTGCAGGCGGGCGGTGAGGCCGGGCAGGGCGAAGGCGGGCGGTGAGCCGCGTTGCGCGGTTGCGTAGATCTGCTCGGCGGAGTAGGGCGCACCCTCGAACAGGTGTTTCGTGGCTTCCATGCTCAACACGGCCGTGCCCCCCAGTTGCGGGAAATGATTGTGCGGCGTGCCATCGCTGTCGAGCCAACGCAGTGCGGGGGTGACCAGATCGCGCACCCGCTGCGTGAAGGGATAGATGCGCTCGAGCGTGGGGTCGTTGATCATGATCAGACCCACCGCCCCATGCGCCACCGCCATGCGCAGTTTCTGCAGGCTGCTGGAATAGTGCGCCTTGAGGGCGGATTCCCACGCCGGCGCGCCGAGCATGACGGCGACGATCTTGCCTTTTGCATCGATGTCCTTGTAGTCATCGTGCTGCTGCGCGGGTGCGGTGATGCCGAAGCCGGCGAACACCACCGGTGCTTCGACATCCGTTTGCGCACGCATCGCATCGGCCCTGAGCAGGGCATCCTTGCCGACCTCGATCTCGGTGCGCTGGCCATTGCGCGACCAGCTCAAGGTGGAACCGGCGACGGTCAAGCGCATGGAACGCAGCGGCACCTGCTGCAGGAAGGATTTGCCCGCGCCCGAACCAGCGCCTGGTTTCAATCCCAGCAGCGCGAATTGCGTCGCCATGTAGCGCGCGGCGATCTCATGGCCGCGGCTGGCGGTGCCGCGCCCTTCGAGCAGATCGTCGCTCAGGAACCGCATATGAGCGCGCAGCGCCTGCGGATCGATGGCCGGGGCCCGGACCGCGATATCCGGCAAGGGTCCCGATGGCGATGGCGCTGTGCCAGGGGATGCTGCGAAACTCGCAGCGCTCAACAGGCCCAACGTTCCCACTATCCAAGCCCGGTATCTGGCAGGCATGATCAACTCCCATGGCAGCCCGAACGATCCTAATCGTATATCACTCGGCCACCGGCGGTACCCGGCAGATGGTCCGAGCAGCGGAGCAGGGCATGCGGGAGGCGTCCACCGCGCTCGAGCCCCGCGTACTGGCGGCCGGGCAGGCGACCGCCGACATGGTGTTGCAGGCGGAGGGCTATGTGTTCGCCACGCCGGAGAATCTCGCTGCCATGTCGGGGGAGCTGAAGAGTTTCTTCGATCGCACCTACTATGCGGTGCTGGATCGCATCCTCTCCCGTCCCTACGGCATGCTGATCTGTGCGGGCAGCGATGGCAGCAATGCAGCGCGACAGATCGAACGCATTGCCACCGGCTGGCGCCTCAAGCTCGTGGCGCCGCCGCTGATCGTCTGCACGCAGGCGCAGAGCCCTGAGGCGATCGCCCGTCAGAAGCAGATCTGCGCATCCGACCTGGAACGCTGCCGGGAGTTGGGCGCAACGCTCGCGGGCGGCCTGGAGCTCGGCATTTTTTGATGCCCAAAGCGCATGGCGTGATCTGATTTTTCGATTTGCGACGCGGGAGTGAAGGTTTCGGGTTTTCCCGCGGACCGGGCGGGTGATGGACGCTGATCCCGCGCGTGCCGTGGTGTAAGATCGCGGCTCGCAAGATTCATGGGTTGGTGCGGTCCTGATGAGCCGATATTCTGCCTGGTCGCTGCTGCGGGAAGCCTTGTCCGGTCACCGCGGCTGGTCCGCCGCATGGCGCGATGCCACGCCCAAACCCTCCTATGACGTGGTCGTGGTCGGCGGCGGCGGGCACGGCCTCGCCACGGCGTATTACCTGGCCAAGAACCATGGCATCCGGAATGTGGCGGTGATCGAGCGTGGCTGGATCGGCGGTGGCAATACCGGCCGCAACACCACCATCGTGCGCTCCAACTACCTCTATCCGCAGAGCGCGCGCTTGTATGACTTCTCCTTGAAGCTGTACGAGGGCCTCTCGCAGGACCTGAACTTCAACATCATGCTGAGCCAGCGCGGGATCATGGGCCTCGCGCACAGCCGCCACGACCTGGACTCGCAATCGCGCTGGGCCAATGCCATGCGCATGAACGGCGTGCAGGCCGACCTGCTGTCGCGCGATGAGGTGGCCGCGTTGGCGCCGCTGATCGACATGTCGCCCGATGCGCGCCTGCCGGTGCTCGGCGGCATCATCCAGCGCCGCGGCGGCACGGCGCGGCACGACGCGGTGGCCTGGGGCTATGCGCGTGCGGCTTCCGCGCTGGGTGTGGACATCATCCAGAACTGCGAGGTGCGCGGTTTCCTGCGCGAAGGCGGCGCGGTCACCGGCGTGCAGACCTCTCTCGGGGACATTCGCGCGGATCGGATCGGCATTGCCGCGGCGGGGCATAGTTCGGTGCTGGCGAAGTTGGCGGGCTTCGAGTTGCCGGTCACGAGCTATGCGTTGCAGGCCATGGTGAGCGAGCCGATCAAGCCCATGTTGGACACCGCAGTGCTCTCACCCGGCACCGGCGCCTACGTCAGCCAGTCGGACAAGGGCGAGATGGTGATCGGCGCGGGCCTCGACCTGTGGCCCTCGTATGCGCAGCGCGGCAGTTTTGCCATCACGCAGACCATTCTCGCAGCGACGCTCGCGATCTTCCCCACCTTCAGCCGCCTGCAGTTGCTGCGGCAATGGGCCGGCATCGTCGATGTGGTGCATGACTCCAGCCCCATCATCGGCGCCACGCCGGTACCCGAGGTGTACATCAACTGCGGCTGGGGCACCGGCGGATTCAAGGCCATTCCGGTCGGCGGTTGGACATTGGCGCATGTGCTGGCCACGGGCAAGAACCACGAGCTGGCCGAGCCTTTCCAACTGCAGCGATTCCACACCGGCCGGCTGGTCGACGAAGCGGCCGCCTCCGGCATCGCGCATTGACGCAGAGCACACGATCATGATGAGAATCCCCTGTCCCTGGTGCGGGCCGCGCGATGAGAACGAGTTCAACTGCGGCGGCACCTCACACATCAACCGCCCGGCCAGCGATGTCAGCGATGAGGTGTGGGGGCGCTATCTGTTCTTCCGCGACAACCCCAAGGGCCTGCACCTGGAGCGCTGGCGCCACACGCAGGGCTGCGGGCAATGGTTCAACGTGGCGCGCGACACGGTGACGCACGAGATCACCGCGGTGTATCGGATGGGAGATCCGGCGCCCGCCGTCACGCCCAAGGAGCCCGCATGAGCGGGCATCGCCTGGCGGCGCCCATGGGCAGCGCCATCGACCGCTCGCGGCCGATCGCCTTCGAGTTCAATGGCAAGAGCTATGCCGGCTTCTGCGGTGACACGCTGGCCTCGGCGCTGCTCGCCAATGGCGTGCGCCTGGTGGGCCGCAGCTTCAAGCTGCACCGCCCGCGCGGCATCTTCAGTTGCGGGGTGGAGGAACCCACGGGCCTCGTCGATGTGGGGAGCGGTGCGCGCCGCACGCCCAATCTGCGAGCCACGATGGTGCCGCTGCGCGCGGGGCTTTCCGCGCAGAGCGTGAACTGCTGGCCCAGCGTGGGGTTCGATCTCGGCGCGGTCAACAACCTGTTTTCGCGCTTCCTGCCGGCGGGCTTCTACTACAAGACCTTCAAATGGCCCGACTGGCATCTGTTCGAGCCCAGCATCCGGCGCATGGCTGGTTTGGGAAAGGGCTCGAGCTCGAAAGATCCCGATCATTACGAGGAAGTCTCCGCCAGCGCCGATGTGCTGGTGGTCGGCGGCGGCCCTGCTGGCCTGAGTGCCGCCTTGGCGGCGCGCGCTGCGGGTGCCGACACGCTCTTGCTGGCAAGCTCCGCGCAACTCGGAGGCGCGGCCGGCCCGCAGCCGGACCAGGAATTGCGGGATCTGACTGCCAAGGTGCGCCAGGCCGGCGTGCGCGTGCTGCTCAACACCCAGGCATTCGGCGCGTACGACCACCAGCTCGTGTGCGCGGCGGAGCGACTGCCCGATGCGCACGCCGGAGAGGGCTCGCCGCCGGTACTGCGCGAGCGTCTGTGGAAGATCCGCGCCCGGCACATCATCAGCGCCTGCGGCGCCTTTGAGCGCCCGCTGCTGTTCCCGGGCAACGATACGCCGGGCGTCATGCTTGCCGGCGCGGCGGTCCGCTACGCGCACGCGTTCGGCGTGGCCTGCGGCCGGCGCGCGCTGATCGCCGCCAACAGCGATTCGGCGTTTGCCGTGGCTGCATCGCTGCGCGCCGCCGGCATCGAGGTGGCGGGTATCGTCGATGTGCGCCCGGCCGCGCTCAGCAACGGCGAAGCCGCTGGCGCGCGGGTATGGAACGAAGCCCACATCACCGCGGTACATGGAGGAAGCTCGGTACAGGGTTGCAGCGTGCGCCCCCGGGAAGGTGGCAGCGAGCGCATCGATTGCGACCTGATCCTGAGCGCGGGCGGCCATGCGCCGGCTGTGCATCTGCATTCGCAGGCCGGCGGCAAGCTGGCGTGGCGCGAGGATTCCTCGATGTTCGTGCCGCATGGGCCGGCGCCCGGCCTCGTCAGCGTCGGTGCCTGCGCCGGCGTGTTCGCGCGTGCCGCTGCGATCGTGCATGCGGCCGAGGTGGGCGCTGCGCTCGCCCGCGGAACCGCGGTGCCGCCGGCGCCGTTGGGCGGCGCGGGGCGCTCATTGGCGGTCACGCAGGTGCGTGGCGTGTCCGGCAAGCAATTCGTCGACCTGCAGAACGATGTGGCGGCGAGCGATGTGGAACTCGCCGCGCGCGAGAACTACCGCTCGGTCGAGCACCTGAAGCGCTACACCACCACCGGCATGGGCACCGATCAGGGCAAGACCAGCAACATCAACGCGCTGGCGTTGATGGGCGAGCTTACGGGCAGGGCGCCGCCGGAAGTGGGCACCACCAAGTTCCGCCCGCCGTTCGCCCCGGTGAGCCTGGGCTTGCTGGTCGGACGCCGGACCGGCGATCGGTATCGCCCGCGACGCCGCTTGCCCGCCTATGAATGGCACAACGCGCGTGGCGCGTTGTGGGAGGACTTCGGCACCTGGCGCCGGCCCGCGGCCTACCCCTTGCCGGGCGAGGATCTGCACGCCGCCGCGCAGCGCGAAGCGCGCAACACGCGCGTGAACGCCGGCATCTTCGATGGCTCGCCGCTGGGCAAGATCGAGGTCTACGGCGCGGATGCGGCCAGGTTCCTTGATCTCATGTACCTGGGCACCATGTCCACGCTGGCGGAGGGGCAGGCGCGCTACGGCCTGCTGTTGAGCGAAAACGGCGTGGTGATCGACGATGGCATTGCCGCCCGCCTGGGGCCCCATCACTTCTGGGTGAACACCACGAGCTCCGGCGCGGAGCACACGCTCGCCGCCTGGGAAGAATGGCTGCAATGTGAATACCCTCACCTGAAGGTGCTCATCACGCCCATCGGTTCGCGCTGGGGCAATGTCACCGTGGCGGGTCCCAAGGCCTGGCAATGGTTGGAGTCGGTGGGCTTCGATGCGTCGTTGTCGCCTGCGAACATGAAGCACATGACCCTGCGTGAGTCGGCTCTCGATGGCATTCCCCTGCGCGTGCTGCGCGCCAGCTTCTCCGGTGAACTGGGCTACGAAATCAACCTGCCCGTGGATCACACCTCCGCGCTGTTGACGCGGCTGTGGGAGAAGGCAGGCGAGTTCGGGGCCGCGCCCTACGGGATCGAGGCGCTGGAGATCATGCGCGTGGAAAAGGGCTACATCCATGTGGGCTCGGACACCGACGGCACGACGCTCCCCGGCGATGTGGGTTTCGGCACCGGCCTTGCGAAAAAGACCACGGAGTTCGTCGGCCGCCGTTCCTTGTTGCGCGCCGCGGCGCGCGATGCGGACCGCTTCACCTTGGTGGGCCTGAAGCCGGTGGATGGCCGTACGCAGCTTCCTTCCGGGGCACAGATCGCCGCGCAACCCGCGCCGGCGCCCACGCAGGGACACGTGACTTCCAGCTACTGGAGTCCGAACCTGAACGCGCCCGTGGCGCTGGCCATGCTGGCCCGCGGCGCGCAACGCACCGGCGAGCGCGTGCTCATCCACCACATGGGGACGTCCATCGAGGCCGAAGTGGTCAAGCCGCCGTTCTTCGACCCCAAGGGAGAGCGCCTGCATGGATGACCGCCGCAATCCCTACGAGGATGTCGCCGCGCCCGGCATCGAGGTGCGTGTGGACCGCCGCATGCGCGTCGCGGCCTTGCGCCACATGAACACCCAGGGCATCTTCGCCCGGCAATGCAAGAACACCTTCGGGGTCGCGCTGCCGGAAGCACTGCGCGCGGTCGAGGTACCGGGTGCGCCCGCCGGTCACCAATGCATCCTGGCGTGGCGGCAACCGACGCAGACGCTGGCGTTGGTGAGCGATGGCGAGGCTTATGCCAACCTGCTCGCAGAACTTTCGCCCACCGAGGACGGCTGCTGCGTGGATCAAAGCGGCGGCCTGTGGGTGCTGCGGCTCAGTGGCGCCCGCGTGCCCGATTTGCTGCTGCGAATCGGCAACGCCGCCTCGGTCGTGTCGCCGGGGCAGGCTCATGTCAGCCGCATCGCCGAGCTGACGGTGCTGGCCCTGTGCATCAAGGCGGGCGAGACGTTGTTGTTGCTGGACCGGGCTTATGTGGAGCATCTGCTTGGTTGGATCCGAGTGACCGCCGCTGATTTGGACATCGGCACAGGGGGTTGATTGAAGAAGTCCAGCATTCCGTTGGGCGCGCGCCGTGAATTTCTCACCGGTGCGGGCGCCATGGTCGTTGCATCGTCGCTGGGCCTCGTTCCCCGGGTCCAGGCAGGGCCGAATGCACCGGTGGTCGGCAGCAAGCCGTCGGATGTGGCCGTCATCGGTGCGGGTGCGTTCGGCGCCTGGACCGCGTTGTCGTTGCTGGAGCGCGGCGCGAAGGTCACGATGATCGATGCCTATGGTCCGGGGAATCCCAGGGCCACATCGTCGGGCGTGAACAGGCTGATCCGGTATGGCTATGGAGATCAAGAGATCTATACGCGGTGGGCCGTGGAGGCCATGGGAATCTGGAAGTCGCGCGAAAAGGAATGGGGTGCGAAGCTGTTGTTTCCAGGCACGCGCCTGCTAATGGCGGAGCGATGGGATCATAGCCTCGATGCGCAACGCCATATCTTCGACCGCCTGCACCTTCCCTACGAGATTGCCAAGCACGATGAACTCAGGCATCGGTACCCTCAAATCGGCTTCGAGGGCATCGAATCCGCATTCGTGGAGCCCGATGCGGCGATGATCAAGGCGCAAAGCGCGATCCTGAAAATCGCGGAAGTTTTCGCTCGCAAAGGAGGTGTGAACCAGATCGGCCAGGCGCGGCCGGGAAGCGCGTCGGGGCGGCGCTTGCAGGCCTTGAACCTCGACGATGGCGGGAAAGTGAGTGCCGACTCCTTCGTTTTTGCCTGCGGACCTTGGCTGCGCAAGCTGTTTCCCGAGTTGCTCGGGACGAAGATGGCAACGCCTCGTTGTGAAGTGGCATTCTTCGGACAGCCTGCGGGTGACAAACGTTTTTCGTGGCCGAATTTTCCCTACGTCAACGACGGCATGTCCACGTATCCCGTGTTGGATGGTGGCGGATTCAAAGTGGTGATTCCCGTGGGCGGGTCGAACGTCGATCCGGACGAGCAGCAGCGCGTGCCAACGGCCGGGCACGTGAAGCGTGCGCGGGACTGGCTGGCGGTGCGGGTTCCGGCGATGAAGGACCAACCGATCGTCGACTACCGAGTCTGCCAGTTCGAGATGACCGCTGACGAGCACTTCATCATCGACAAGCACCCGGACTACGACAACGTATGGCTCGCGGGCGGCGGCTCAGCCCATGGATACAAGCATGGTCCGGTGATCGGAAACTACGTGGCCGGACGCGTCTGCGGAGAAGCGGGCGACCCCGAGCTGCAGCGGATATTCGCCCTGGCGGGCCGCAAGGACGCGAACGCCGACGCATTGCCGATGTAGGGGCTGCCGCTCATTCCAGGCCGGCGTCTGCGGCTTCCGCGAGCCGCCGGTCTTCGTCGAGGTCCATGCTGCGGCAAGTCCAGATGTAGACGAGCGCGGAGACGGTGAGCCCGACCACCATCGCAATGTCGGCGCCGCCGAGGGCCTTGGCCACGGGGCCGCGATAGATCGCGGTGCTGAAGAATGGAATCATCGACACGAAACCTACCGCGTAGGCGGTGAGCCCCCGCCAGTTCCACATGCCGTACATGCCGTTGGGATTGAAGATCTCGCGCACGGAGTAATGCCCGCGGCGCACCCAATAGAAATCGACCAGGTTCACCGCGGTCCAGGGCGTGAACAGGTACAACAGCACCGCCAGCCAGGTTTCGAACGAGCGCACGAAATTCTCGGACGCCACCAGCGCAAGTCCCGTGGAAATGATGGCCAGCACGATCAGGCTCCCCACCCGCTTGGCCACCGTCAGGCGCAACTCGCTGAAGGATTGCACGATGCCCAGCAAGGTGAGCGAGGCGCCGTAGAAATTCAGGCACGACATGGTGACCAGGCCGAGCATCGAGGCCACCAGCAGTGGTGCGCCGAGGCCGGGGATTGCACCGTCTGCCGCTGCTTCCATGGCGGCGGCGACATTCATGGAAGGGTTGAGGGCGGCGCCCACCGTGCCCACCAGCATCATCCACGAGCCGCCGATGAAGGCGCCGATATAGGTCCACCAGAACGAGGCCCGTACCGACACGTCCTTTGGCAAGTAGCGCGAATAGTCGGAGACGTAGATCGACCAGCTGATCTGGTAGGACGCCGCGGCGAACAGCGCCGCGAGGAAAGGGACGCCGCGAAAGCCCTGCCAGTCGAAGGCGTTCGCCGGCCAGGTGGGGTGAAAGCCGATGCCGATGGTGAACAAGGCCAGCATGACGATCATGATCGCCGCGATCCCGCGCTGCGCGAGATGGATGAGATCATATCCCAGCATGGCGAGACCCACGGCGATGATGTTGAACACCGTGATGGTGAGATAGGAGTCGGCGGGGATGCTCTTCACCAGTTGGTGCACGGCCTGCGCCGCCAGGATCTGGTTGAAGGCGTTGTAGCCGACATAGGCGAGCAATGCCACCAGCCATACGAGCAGGGCGCCGCGGTAGCCGAATTGCGGGCGCGACTGGATCATCTGTGGCAGGCCGAGTTGCGGTCCTTGCGCGGAATGGAAGGCCATGAAGAAGGTGCCGAGTGCGCTGCCCAGGATCACGGCGATCGACGACCACAGCAGATTGCCGCCGAGCACGATGCCGACCACGCCCGCGGCCAGCGTCGCCAGGTGCGCGTCCCCGCAAAACCACACCGGCCACAGGTGCCACACCTTGCCATGCCGTTCCGCCAGGGGCACGTAGTCGATCGAACGGCGCTCGACCAGGCTGATGCGATGGCGGGCGGGGGTGGGAGCGGCGCGTACGGCCTCAGCGTGGCTCATGCAGAAATCCATTGATGGCCGCGGCCACCTGTTGCGGGTCTTCCCAAAACGGATTGTGTCCGAGTCCTGCAAAGATCTTCACCTGCGCGGCGGGCAGCGCTTCACGCAGCGTCTGACGCACGCCTTCTTCCATGATGGGATCATCCGATCCCCAGAGCAGGAGCACAGGCGCCTTCAACCATGGAAGGGTGGCCTGCAGGTCATCGCCCGTCAGCCCCTGGTCGATCACCGCCAGCCAGACCCGCAGCGGAATGCCCGCCGCATCGCGCCGCTGGCGGCGGATGAACTCGGCATTCACCGGCTTGGGCGAATCCCACCAGGCGATCATGAAGGGCGAATCCGGATCGATGGGCTCCTTTAGTTTCTTGATCTCGGAGACGAAATCGAAGCTGGGCGGCTTGGCGGGCGCACCCTTGCGCGGACCGCCGGTGGAGGCGATCAATACCACGCGGCGCACACGTTCCGGCCAGTACTCCGCCAGCGTCTGCGCAATGATGCTGCCGAGGGAATGGCCCACGACATCCGCGTGCTGCACATGCAGGTGATCGAGCAGCAGCTTCAAGTCGTAAGCGAAGTCCAGCCGGGCGTAGCAACAATCCGGCTTCGCGGAAGCGCCGTGGCCGCGGATGTCGACCAGGATCAGCCGGTCGGTCTTGTCGAGATGAGGAATGAGCGGCACCCAGTCGCGCGCATTGTCGGTGTAGCCGTGGATCAGCAGCACGGGCCGGCCTTTGGGATTGCCGGTGTCGATGTAGCTCAGGTCGATCCCGTTGGCCAGATGCGCCGATCGCTTCGACGCATCGAAGCGGTCCAGGTTAATGAGCAGCGGCGGGGCAGTGTCAGGCGGCAGCGGCGACTTGACGCCCGCCGGTGCAGGCGCAGGAGCCGCGTTGACCGGCGTTGCGGCGGACCACGCGGGCGCAAACCCGCCGAAGAAAGCCGCTGCGCCCCAGCATAGAACCGCAGTACGCAATCGCGCCGAACGGGCCGTCATGCCGGGGCCTGCTTCACGAGATTCTCCTTGCCAGGGTGTACCTGCGCGGCCGTGTCGATCCCCAACCAGGTGACGGCGCTGACCATGGCCAATGCCGTGCCTATCCAGAACGCGATGTCCCAATGCCCAATGCCGGATAGATAGCCGACGATGGGAATGCCGATGATGCCGCCGAGATTGCCGCCGGTGTTCATGACCCCGCCCACCATCATGGTATCGCCCTTGCCCACGTTCATCGCGCCGGCCCAGTACGAGCCCTCGGTGAGTTCCACCAGGCAAAAGCACAGGGCCATCAGGAACACCGCGAGATACGCGTTCGCCGTGCTCACGGCCATCAACAGCCCGATGCCGGCCGATGGCATGACGATGAGCGGGATCAGGCGGTATCCCCAGCGGGCGCCCAGCCGTTGGCACGCGAGTCCCGCGAGGTACCCGCCTAGCCCCGCGCCGAGCCCGGCCGCCAACGGCGGCACGGTCGCGAGCCAACCGCTCTCGAGGATGGAGAACTTGCGTTCCTGCACCAGGTATAGGAATACCCAATTGGAGAGCAGGTAGAAGGTGTAGTTCATGCACAGGTAGGAAATGAACAGCAGGGCGACATTGCGATCGGCGAACAGCCGCAGGAGGCGGCCGGCCGTGGCGGCTGCGGCGTGCTCGGCGCTGCGGTCGCCGATCTCCGCCAGCTCCGCCGGCACCACCGCCGGGTGTTCGCGCGGCGTGTTACGGCCGTACCAGGCCCAGGCGCCTATCAAGGCCAGTGCCGGCGCCGTGGTGATGAGCAGCGCGCTCTGCCATCCGCCGCTCTTCATCAGCGAGGCGATCAGCGGCGGTGTCATGGCCGCGCCGAGCTGCAGGCCCATGGACTGCAGCCCCTGCACCAGCGCCCAGTGACGCGGTGGAAACCAGCTTTCGAAGACACCGGCGGACATCGGGAAAATGCCGCCCTGCGCAATGCCGAGCAGGAATTGCGCGAGCAGCATCATCAGGAACAATCGCTCACCGCCGAACGCGAACGGCGCCAGCGCCGTGCTGATCATGGCGATGAACGCCACCAGGCTGATGAGCGTGAAGGCATGGCGGGCGCCGAGCTTCTGCCCGAGAAAGCCGCCGGGAATCTGGAACAGGGCATAGCCCACGACGAAGGCCTGCGACAGGAAGCTGATCTGCAGCTGCGTCAGGTGCAGCTCGGGCATGATGCGCTCGGCCGCGATGGTGATGCTCTTCTGCTGAAAATACGCGACCAGCCCGAAGCCGAACAGGAATCCAAAAATGCGCCAACGAATGCGCAAAGCGGGTGGGGCGGTGTTCGCGCTCAACGCCGGTACCCGCAGGCGGTGTTCAGCGCAGGCCTCATCCGGTGAGCGGCCCCAGTGCGGATTTCAGGGCGCCCAGCCAGGGTTCGAAGTGCTTCCACTGGTCCAGGCCCTCCTTGAAGATCGGCCGGCGCACCTGCTCGGAGCTCGCCGTGCGGATGCTGCGCTCGGTCTTGTGGAACTCGAGGCAGGCGGACTCGAAGGGCAGGCCGCAGAAATCCAGCAGCCGGCGCACGTTGCCTTCCAGGTCATCCACCACCTCTTCGTGCTGCACGCGCAGGATCCGCCCCGGCAGCACCGTGTCCCAATGGGCCATCAGCTCGACGTAGGAGCGATAGTAGCGCGCGATGTCCTCGATGCCATAGGTGAATTCCTGCCCCGAGGCGAACAGCTGCTTGAAGTTGCTGAAGCAGCAGGCCATGGGCTCGCGCCTCGCGTCGATGATCTTCGCATTTGGCAGCATCAGGTGGATGAGGCCGATATGCCGGAAATTGTTCGGCATCTTGTCGATGAAGAACGCCTTGCCCGTGCGGTACGCGCGCGTGTCGTGCAGGTACTTCTCGCCCAGGCGCGTGAACTCACCCGCGTCCAGCTGCGCGAGGATCCGCGGATAGCGCAGGCGCTCGGGCGCGTCGGTGATCGACTCGCGTCCCTGCAATTCCTGCACGATGCGCGGAATGTCGGCCAGCTCCATCGTGCCCTCGACCTGCGAATGCGAGGCCAGGATCTGCTCGAGCAGGGTGGAGCCCGAGCGCGGCAGGCCCACGATGAAGATCGGATCGGGTGCGGCGCAGCCAACGCCGCGGCGCTGCGCGAAGAATTCGGCGGTGCACACCTGCCTCTGCAGCCGGGCGTTGGTCTCGGTGGTCTCCGGGCGGTAGCGCGACTCGGATTTCTTCAGCGCATTGCCGCGCTCGTAGAAGGCGAAGGATTCGCCGTACTCGCAGCGGTCCTCATAGGCCTTGCCCAGCGCGAAGCACAGGTGATACCGGTCGGCGAGCGCCGTACCCGACGCGCGCTCAGCCTCGCGCATGCGCGTGATTTCCTCGTCGGAAAAGCGGTAGGTCTTGAGATTGGCGAGGCTCCAATAGGCATCGCCGAAGTCGGGCCGTTGCCGGGCCGCTTCGCGGTAGGAGGCGATCGCCTCCTGGCTGCGCCCCAGCGTCTTGTACGTGTGCGCAATCGACAAGTGCAGGTCCGGTGCGCGGTCCACGCCGGCGAGCAGCTGTTGATAGAGCTCGAGTGCCTTGCGATGGTCACCCTTGCCCACCACGGCAGTGGCGTAGGTGGTGAGGAAGGTGCGGTTGCCGGGATCCGCCTTGATCAGCGTGTCCAACTCATGCAGCGCATCCACATGTCGGTGTTGCTTGAGCAAGGCGCGCGCGTAGTCGTAGCGGGCCGCGTGGTAATCGGGTGCGACCTTCAGCACGGCCTCGAGCAGCAGCACGGCGTCGTCCGCCACGTCCAGCTCCAGCCCAATGCGCGCCAGCAGGCGCATGCCTTCGATGTGATCGCCATGCCGCAGCAGGAACTGGCGGATCATCTGCTCGGCCGGTGCGAGATCGCCGTCGGAGAACAAGGCCGTGGCCGTGACCACCTCGGGCGGCAGCTTCGACAGAGTCGCCACATGCTCCCCGGCGGTCGCGGAGTCCTGCATGCGCCCCGTCATGCGGAACAATACCTGCAGTTTGCTCCAGCTGGCCGGCAATGCCGGGTTCAGATTGACGGCCCTGAGATAAGCCTCGATGGCGGCCGGCGCATCCTTGCGGGTTACATGGCAATGGCCGCGTTCCTGGAACAACAGGCTGAAGCGGCGATGGTAGGTTTCCAGTTGCTGCAACGTGACCAGGGCTTCATCGATCCTGCCCAGGTAGCGCAGGCTGACGGCCATCATGTACAGCGCCTCGCGATCGGACGGGTGGCGCCGGGCGCGTGCTCCTGCCGCCTCCAGCGCCTCCGCAAAGCGGCTCGACTGGACCAGCCGGCGCATCTGCTCGACTTCGGCCTCCGGGTCGGCCGGAGGCGGTGCAACGGGGGCGGCGGTGCTCGGGTTCTGCATCATCCAATGGTCGGCCTGGAAAAACTGGGCATGGCTGATTCTACTAGAGCCGTCCGGCGCCATGTCGAGGACGGTGAGGCGCGCGACATATTGCCCGCGGCGCGCGCGCGTCAGAGCTCAGGCCCAAGGGCTTGCTTCAAGGGCTCGAGCCAGGGCTCGAAGTGCCGCCATTGGTCCAACCCCTCCTTGAAAATGGGCCGTCTTACCTGCTCGGAGCTGGCGGTGCGGATGCTGCGCCGGGTGCGGTGGAATTCCAGGCAGGCCGGCTCGAATTCGAGCCCGCAGAACTGGAGGATCCGCCGCACGTTGCCTTCCAGGTCTTCCACGACTGCCTCGTGCTGTACCCGCAGGACCTTGCCCGGGAGCACGGCGTCCCAGTGCCGCATGAGTTCGACGTAGCTGCGGTAGTAGCGCGCGATGTCCTCGAAGCTGTAGGTGAACTCCTGCCCCGAGGCAAACAGTTGCTTGAAGTTGCTGAAGCAGCAGGCCATGGGCTCGCGGCGCGCGTCGATGATCTTCGCGTTCGGCAGGATCAGGTGGATCAGCCCGATGTGGCGGAAATTGTTCGGCATCTTGTCGATGAAGAACGGCTTGCCGCTGCGGTAGGCGCGCGTGTCGCGCAGATATTGCTCACCGTAACGGCGCAGCGAATCGAAGCCCTGGTCGGCGAGGTTCGCAGGGTAGGGCGATGCCTCGTCGGTCATGGCGCGGCCCGTCAACTCGAGGACGATGCGTTGGATGTCGGACAGCTCGGCCGTGCCCTCCACCTGCGAATGCGAGGCCAGGATCTGCTCGAGGAGCGTCGAGCCGGCGCGCGGCAGGCCGACGATGAAAATGGGATCCGGCGCGGCGCAGCCGCTGCCCTTGAAGCGCTCGAACAGCGCCGGTGTGCACACACGCTGCTGGTCGCGCGCATTGCGCTCGATGGCATCCATGCGAAAGCCGCTCTCGGCCTTCTTCAGCGCATTACCGCGGGCGTAGTACTCGAAGGATTCGGCGTACCGCTCGGCATCCTCCAGGCACTTGCCCAGGGCGAAACACAGGTGATAGCGGTCCTCCGGCTGCGTGGTGGGCGCCGCTTCCAGCTGGCGCATGGTCGACAGCTGCGCTTCATCGAAGCGATAGGTCTTGAGGTTGGCCAGGCTCCAATAAGCATCGCCGAAGTCGCGGCGCGCCGCGGCGGCGGCGACGTACTCATCGACCGCTTCGGCTTGCCTTCCCAAGGTCTTGAGCGAATGCGCGACGGAGATGTGCAGCAAGGCGCGTTCCCGTGCCAGCGGTGAACCCGGTACGTCCTGCTCCTTCGGGGGCAGTTCCCCCAGCAAGGCCCTGTACAGGGCGAGGGCGCCCTCGTGATCGCCCAGCCCGACCAGCACGCTGGCCTTGGACATGCGGTAGCTGCGGTTTCCAGGGTCGGCAGCCAGGAGCTTGTCGACCTGCTCACCCGCTTGTGCATGCTTGTGCCGCTGCAGCAGCGCACGCACATAGTCGAATCGAGCCGCCTGGTAGTCCGGCGCGAGCTGCAGCACCGCGGCGAGCAGTGCCTCGCCATCATCCAGCACATCGAGCTCCAGGCCGATGCGCGCCAGCAGGCGCATCGCCTCCACATCGTTGGGGTGGCGCTGCAGGTATTGGCGGATGATGTTCTCGGCCGGGGCCCAGTCGCCATCCGAGAAAAGGCCGGTCGCCACCACCACTTCGGGAGACAGCCGGCCCAAGGTGGTCACGTGCGCGGCCGCGGTGCGCGCCTGCGCTTCTTCTCCCACCATCCGATACAGGAGCTCCAGGCGGGACCAGCTCGAGGGCAATGCCGGATTCAGGTTGACGGCGCGGATGAAGGCTTCGATGGCACGCGGCGCGTCGCGCAGCTGTACGAAGCAATGGCCGCGTTCCTGGAACAGGCGGCTGAAGCCCGGATGGAAGCCTTCGAGGCGCTCCAGGGTCGCGAGCGCCTCCGGGATGCGGTGCAGGTAGCGCTGGCAGGCGGCCCGCATGTACAGCGCGTCACGATTGCGCGGATGGCGTCCCAGCACCGGCTCGAGGGCATCGAGTGCCGGTGCGAACCCACCCGCTTCCATCAGGCCCCGGATGCGGTTGATCTCGAGCTCCGTGGCCGTGGGCTCGTGATGAAAATAGGATGATCTATGGGACATAAAAAAAGGCGGGCATCGCTGCCCGCCTTTGGAGTCTACAGGAATCGTCCGCCCTCTCGAGGGACGACCCGCAGGTTGCTTAGAACTTGAGGCCCACCTTGACGCCGATCACCCGGGGGCGCAGCGGCACTTCGGACTTGATGAACTGCGCCGTGGTGGTGGCCAACGACTTGTTCTCATTGCTCAGGTTCTGGCCGAACACCTGCACGTTCCAGTTGTCCTTGGAGAAGCCGAAGGACGCATCCCAGGTGCTGTATGCCGGCATTTCGTAGCGCCAGGTGGTGGAGGTCACCGCCCGGTTCTGGTTCTGCGGCAGGTCACCGTTGATGCTCGGGTCCGTGTTGGAGTTGTTGTACGAATGTGCGGTGTGCGCCACGCCCAACTGGGCGAACGCCGCATAGTCGCCGATATTCCAGTCGTAGCGCGCCCGCAGGTTGAACTGCACCGGCGGCGAGTACGCGGTCGGCACCCCGGCGGCGCCGAACGTGTTCACCACCTGCACCAGGTTGCCCGCGGCGTCCAGCGCCTGGGTGATCTGGTTGCCGTAGTTCTTGCTCGCCGGGTTGTTGCTCACGAGGAACGGCGAGGTCACCTGCTTGCTCTCGTTCCAGGAGCCCGATCCCGTGACGGTCAGGTTCTGGGTGACGCGAGCCGACAACTGCAACTCGAGACCGCGGACGCGGTAGTCGGCGCCGTTCACACCGAAGGTGGTGTTGCCCAGCAGCTGCGGGTTGAACAGGCCCTGCTGCACGTTCTTCCAGTCTTCCTGGTAGATCGAGCCGTTCACGAGGAGGCGGCGGTTGAACAACTCGGACTTGAAGCCGATTTCCTTGTTGGTCAGGGTGTCCGGCGCCACGGTCAGCGGCTTGAAGTACTGCGGAATGGCATTGCCGTTGGCATCCAAGTCCGTCGGGTCTTTCAGCAGCGCGCCCGAGGAACGGTTGAAGCCGCCCGGACGATAGCCCTGCGACCAGGTGGCATACACCAGGTTGTCATCGTTGACATGCCAGGCGAGGCTCACGCGGCTCTTGAAGCCCTTGTAGTGGGAGTTGCGCTCCGGATCCGAAGGCTTCCAGCCTGCGCTGTAGGTGAAGTTGGTGCAGGGGCCGGAGACCGACACGCCGGAGTAGTTGAAGCAACCGAAGCTGCTCACCACGGTGCCGCCGAAATCCATCTTGTAGTCGTAGTGGCGGGTGCCGGCCGTCAACGTGAGGACCTTGGGGATGATGTCCACGTCGACGGAGGCGAAGAACGCCGTCTGCTTGTACGTGCGGAATGTATCTTCGAAGAAGGCCACGCCGTCATTGCGCGGGTTCGGATTGCGCACGGGCGAGCCCGGCACCGGCTGCACGTTCTGGAAGCACAGCGGATCGCCGCCGGCCACGCAGGTGGGCACAGACTTATCAGGCTGTTGAAAAACTTTACGCATCAGGCAAAGTTTGCTTAGGCAAGCGGCGAGGATGGATGCGATGCGCGGAGCCGATGTTCAGCAAGCTGGGATGTTCAGCTACGTGTCCCTTGAGTCCCGAGTGCCGCCGGATCAC
>JBGAGE010000008.1:0-274415 GCA_044226865.1 Steroidobacteraceae bacterium
CGGTCGGGGATGCCTACGACAACGCGATGGCGGAGAGCTTCTTCGCCTCGCTCGAGCGCGAGGTGCTCGATCGCCGCCGCTTCCAAAGCCAGGCGGAGGCCAAGATGGCCGTGTTCGAGTGGATCGAGGGCTGGTACAACCCGCATCGGCGGCACTCCTCTCTCGGTTATCGCTCCCCGGTCAACTTCGAGCGTACGCACCAGCGTTCAGTCGAAGCGGTAGAGAGCTTCTGCCGCTTGCAGCGGCAGACCCCGATTGCGGTGTAAGATCGATGGAGATCAAGTTAGGAACGAAGACGACAAACTGTCCACGGAAACAGGGCAACTCCACAGTTCATAAGAGTTTCGAAGTTGTTGGGGGTGACGCGTTGCTGCTTCTTCGAAACCGCTCCGCTCGGGGTTGGGGTGAAGGTAGTCTAGCGATTTGTTTCTGGACGCCGGCAAGAACCAGTTTGCACCGAATTGCCACGATTTGAGCGCTGCGCGCATGCAAGTCCGGCGCCTAGGTCACGTTGGATTGCTGGTCATTGGGGGACGCCCGCTCGCACGCAGCTACTGCAGACCGATTACTCCAGAGAGTTCGGCTGACGTGCTGTCTCGAAGCCCCTGATCGCAACATCGGACTAGAGACTCTTGAGCCGCATTGGAATACCGGCGATCGCTAAGGTCGCCCACTTCAGTGGCCAGGCTTTGTAGGCTTGGAACGCATCAGGCGGGCGTTTCTTGTGCGGACCCATTCAAAATGCGTTCGCCAGCAGGTTCACGGTAGGTCATGCGGTACAAGCCGGGCAGAACCAGCAGTGTCAGTAGGGTAGAGGAAATGATTCCGCCGATGACCACGGTCGCGAGTGGCCTTTGCACTTCGGCTCCTGTGCCGGTATTGAGTGCCATGGGCAGGAAACCAAGCGCCGCCACCAGCGCAACCATCAGAATGGGGCGCAGCCGAAGCATCGCGGCTTTACGAATGGCCGTGTCGATATCGGTCCCATTCGCCAGGCCATCGCGAATGGCTGACACCATGACCACGCCGGTCAAAACCGCTACGCCCGACAAGGTAATGAATCCGACGCCGGCAGTGATGGACAGTGGGATGTCACGCAGCCACAAGGCGATCACTCCCCCTGTCAGCGCCAATGGAACACCGCTGAAGACCAAGGCCGCGTCCTTGGCGGACCCGAACGTCATCAGTAGCAAGGCGAAAATCAGGGCCATAGTCAGGGGCACCAGAACCGTCAGTCGCTGCGTAGCCGATTGAAGTTGCTCAAACGTGCCGCCGTAGGCTAACCAATATCCGGATGGTAGTTTGACTTGCTGCTCGATCAATCGCTGAGCATCTTCGACAAAGCTACCCAGATCTCGGCCACGAACATTGGCGGACACCACCAATCTGCGCTTCCCGTTCTCGCGACTGATCTGGTTCGGTCCCGGAGCCAGGTTCAGGGAAGCGACTTCACCCAGCGGCACGTAGCCGCCTTGTGGCAATGGCACCGGCAGCCGCTCGAGCGCTCCGATATCATTGCGCAGGTGCTCGGGCAGCCGGACGACCAGCGAGAATCGCCTGTCGCCCTCAAACAGCTGTCCGGCTTCCTCGCCACCGGCCGCCGATGCCAGCACTTCCTGTACGTCGACGACGTTCAGTCCGTAACGGTACAGTGCAGCACGATTGGGATTGATGGATAGAACTGGCAGGCCGGCGACTTGTTCAACCTTGACTCCCTCCGCACCTGGTATGGCATTGAGAGTTCTGGCGAGGGAGGTGCCGGTGGCGAGGAGTTGTTCCAGATCGTCTCCGTAGACCTTGATACCTAAATCGGAACGGACACCGGAAATGAGCTCGTTGAAGCGCAACTGGATGGGTTGACTGATCTCATACGCGTTACCGGGTGCCTGCGCCAACGCCTGCTCGATGTTTTTGACGACATCGGCCTTTGATTTGCCCGGATCCGGCCATTCCTTACGATCTTTGAGCATGACGTAGCCGTCCGAGATGTTTGGTGGCATCGGGTCGGTCGCCACTTCCGCGGTGCCGACGCGCGAAAAGTAGGTCTTGACCTCAGGGATCTGCATGACCGCCTTCTCAAGCTGGAACTGCATGTCCAACGATTGGGAGAGACTTGTTCCTGGGATGCGCAGTGCCTGCACGGCCAGGTCGCCTTCATCAAGGCTCGGAATGAATTCAGAACCGAGCCGCGAGGCGAGCCAGCCGCACAGCAATACCAACGCGACGGCTGAAACCAGGAATGAAATGCGGAACCGAAGTGCGTGCTCCAGCAGTGGCGCATACATCCGCTTGGCGCCAAATATCAAAGCGTTATCCTTTTCCTTGATCCTCCCTCGCAAGACCAGTGCGACAGCAGCAGGGACGAAGGTCAAGGACAACGCCAATGCGGCGAGGAGCGCCATGATCACCGCCAAGGCCATGGGCCGGAACATCTTGCCCTCGACACCCGTGAGCGCGAGGATCGGTAAGTTCACCAGAATCACCACCAGCACACTGATGAGACTGGGCGTGAACACCTCTCGGGTTGCGCGAAAAACGGTCTGCAACCGTTCTTCGCGGGTCAGCAGGCGGTTCACATGATGTTGCCGCTCTCCCAATCTTAAGATGCAGTTTTCGACGATGATGACGGCGCCGTCGACGATCAATCCAAAGTCGAGTGCGCCGAGGCTCATGAGGTTCGCGCTGACCTTGCTTCCCATCATGCCCGTCACGAGCATCAGCATCGACAGGGGAATGACGGCCGCCGTGAGCAATGCCGCCCGCACGTTGCCTAACAACAGCAACAGCACGACGACGACCAGGACCGCGCCTTCCAAAAGATTTTTCTGGACGGTTGCGACGGTCTTGTCTACGAGCACGGTCCGGTCATAGACCGGCACTGCGGACACTCCCGCGGGTAGACTCTTGTTGACTTCGACTAGTTTGCTGGCCACGGCTTTGGAGACGGTTCGACTATTCTCACCGATTAGCATGACCGCGGTGCCCAGGACGGTCTCCTGGCCATCATGGGTGGCGGCGCCGGTGCGAAGCTGCTTGCCAAAGCCCACTTCCGCGACATCGCGGATGGACACCGGAACGCTGCCCCGGTGGGCAACGATGATGCGCTCAATCGCCGGGATGTCGCTGACCTGGCCCGGAGAACGGATCAAATACTGTTCGCCGTTCTTCTCGATATAGCCCGCGCCTACATTGGCATTGTTCTTCTCCAGTGCCTTCACCACGTCTTCGAAGCCTAGCCCGTAGGCCAGCAACCGGGCGGGGTCGGGGGTCACGTGAAACTGCTTCTCGAATCCACCGATCGTGTTCACCTCCGTCACGCCCGCTACTTGGCGCAATTGCGGACGGATCACCCAATCCTGCAGCGTGCGCAAGGCGGTGGCGTCATAGGACTGTCCATCGGGCTGACGCGCTTCCGGCGTGGCACTGACGACGTACAGGAATATCTCGCCGAGACCGGTGGCGATGGGACCCATGGTGGGCTCAATGCCGGGTGGTAGCTGACTCTTGGCGGTTTGCAGGCGCTCGTTGATGAGATTTCGTGCAAAGAAAATATCAGTGCCATCCTTGAATACGACGGTGACCTGAGACAGCCCGTAACGCGACAGGGAGCGCGTGTATTCCACCCTTGGTAGGCCGGAAAGTGCTGTCTCCACCAGATAGGTCACACGCTGTTCGATCTCCAGTGGCGAGTAACCATCCGCCTGGGTGTTGATTTGGACCTGCACATTGGTGATGTCCGGGACCGCATCGATGGCCAAGCGGTGGTAGTTCCACACGCCAAGGCCGGCGACGGCCGCTACCAAAACGAGTATGAGCCAGCGCCGGGAGAGAGAGAAATTCAGTAGTGCGTCGATCATGGCCGGTTCAATCCTCGTGCTCGGCCGAAGCCTTGCCGAGCTCGGCCTTGAGGATAAAGCTGTTAGCCGCTGCGTAAGCTTGGCCCGTTGCCAAGCCTGCCGTGACTTCTGTGAATTCGCTGTCGCTGCGTCCTAATGTGACAGGAACGGGGTGAAAGCCTGTGGCGTCTCGTGCGAAGATGACCGATCCGCCGTCGAGGGTCTGAATGGCATTGCTGCGAATCGCCACGGCGACTGACGTTTCGGCCAAGGTTACTTCGGCAGTGACGTATAGGCCCGGCGCCCAATGTCGCTCCGCATTGTCGACCAGCACTCGCGCCGTCAACGTCTGATTGGCACTTTGGCCGAAGGGAGCGACGTAAACCACCTTGCCTTCCCCGCTCAGGCCGGAGTCGGGACTCTGGATGCGCACGCTCTGCCCGACCCGAACCTTGGCGACGTCACGGGGAAAGATCGACAGCTCCACCCAGACGGTGGAGAGATCGGCCACGGTGAACATGACACCTTCGCCCGAGTACTCTCCGGGGTTGGATCTTCGTTGGGTGATTACGCCCGTCAAGGGCGCCGTGACCGGGTAGGTTCGCAGGCTCTCATTGCTCTCCACGGTCGCGAGCGTCTCGCCTTCCTTCACCGAATCTCCGATGCGCTTGGCGATGCTGCGGACGATCCCGGGATAGCGCGCCGTGACTTCGCGCACCCGCTCGGCATTCGGCGCAACGCTGCCGTAAAGCGTCAATGTCTGACGAATGCGGGCCTGACCCGCTTGCATGACGGTGATACCGCTGGCGCGAATCTGAGACTCGGATAGGTCAATGCGTTGCTCGGCATGTTCTGCGGATCGCGCGGGCCTTGCGGTCTCCGAATCCAATTGGTCCGGTGGGGTGGAGGGTTTGCAACCGGACATCGCTGCCAGTCCGAGGAGCACCAGCGCTGTTAAGAGTGGATTCTTGTTCATGGGTTTCGCTCGACGGAATGTAGTTGCAACGGTTCTCCAGTCAGCCTTTCGATTTCCGTCTGCAGGTTTTGCACGGTCGCGGCGGACTCGACCAAGGCTCTTTGCGTGTCTAGGTAAGCTCGCTGACCTTCGACCAATTCAAGGTAGCTATATCGCCCTCGCTCGTAGGCATACTCGGTTTGCTTGCGAGCCTTCTCCATTGCAGGCAGTACGTCGCGCTGCAGGATTCCCGTCTCGTCGATGAAATGCAGCAGTTCCTGGTAAAGGTCGAACACCTGCGAGCGCGCATTGATGAATGCCTCCCGTTGTTCGGCGTCGACCTGGCTGCGAACGGCTCGCGCCTCGACAATAGCGGGTGCGGCCTGTCGCGCCGCGAATAATGGGATGGTGAATCCCAAGACCAGCGCCTGATCATGGCTGGCCTGCAGGCGCCGGATGCCTGCGGAGAGTTCGATGTCCGGCCGGCGACGGGATTCGGCCAGCCGGATCTCCGCATCCCGCAGCCGCGCCTGCGATGCGAAGCGCAGGAAATCCGGATTACCACGCAATCGCTCGGCCAAAGCCTCAAAAGGTATGGGAACTGGTAACCGGTACAAATCGGCCATGACGGGCCCGAACCGCGGTTCGGTGTCCCCCCACATAGCTGCCAGCTTCGTGCGTGATGCCAATAGTTCGTGTTCGGCATGGCGTTGATCGATCTGCGCACGGGTGAGTGCCGCGCGCGCGCGAATCAGCTCAACCTCGGGGGATTTCCCGGCTTGTACGCGGCGCGTAACCCCGTCAACGGTTGTCTGCACGAGCACGGTGGCGCCTCGTGTCAGTTCGAGCTGTGCCTGGTCGGCGGACACGTGGATGAAGCGCCGCGTGACTTCGGCGAGCACGTCGAGTTGAGCGGCTTGCTCATCAATCCAAATGTTGTCGCGCTCGCTCCCCGCGACCGTCGTGCGATGCTGGCGTTTGTCACCCAGCTCAATCACCTGAGATAAAGCGAACGTGGTCTCGTTGCCACCGAGGTTGCTGAACTGGCCTGTACCCAACACATTCTCCATGGTGGTGTTGAACGTAGGGGCCGGCCGTAGTCTCGCTTGGTCGATACGCGAATCCTGCGCCTTCAGCGCAAACTGGAATGACTGTAGTCGCGGGTTGCGTCTCAGGGTTGCATCAATCGCCTGCGGCAGGGTAAGCGCCGGGGCCGTGTTGACGCCGGTTGAGCTAGATAAATCGTCCCCTGCAGTGGACTGTGCCGTCGCGGCGGGGCCACCCAGCATGATCGCCAGAACTCCCGTGGCGACGCGGCGAGTGTAGAGAACCCAAGCCATCGGCAAGACTCCGGGCTCGCGGCGTGCAAGGACGATTCGGCTGGTCCTCGCTCCGATCACTTGGGCACCCGTGCTGGATCGGCCGGTGTGCCGTCAGTGTTCCATCCATGGCGCAGCAAGCAAGCCGCCACGGCGGGGTGGGTGGCCGGCAACTGAAGGCCCCGCGCTGCTTGGGGCTGATCCACTCGACACTCGAGCAAGGTGGTTTTAAAACTGCGAGCCTCGACGTGCCGGTCCTGCGGCAATGACGCACAACCCACGAGCAGAAATCCCGCATACATACATGCGCTTGACGCGCGCAAAGAAAGTGGTGACACGAACCTCTCCCACGGCAAAGCAGGTCGCCTCCCGAGGTCGGGGGCAACAAGAAATCAGAACTCAGGTGTGGGAATTAGGCGGGTGGGCCGCGCTGAGGCGGTAGAAGTTCACGAATGCCCGACCCTTGGGGTCTCGCACCGTCGAGTGCAACGAAGTAAACAATGGCGCGATCGGTGGGTGGAATCGCCCAGTGTGTTGGGACTGCCGGAATCGACAGTTGGAACTTTAATAGCTTGGAAACCGCGTTGTCGGTTAGTTTTACATCGACATCGTGGTGCTGGCTGGACGCGGTGGTGTGGTCGAGGTCTTGGGTCTCGTCCAATATATGCAGCGAACTTCCAGGCTCTTGGCCGTCGAAGCAAAGGTGCAAATGGGCGCCCAAGGCATTGGCGTTCAAGAACGCCAGCCCGAACAGAACCATCAACCATTGCCTGAAGATCCGCATGTCTTCCTAGACTACCGGCAGATAAGCATGATAATCAACCAGAAAGACGTTCATTACTGTGATGGCCCTCTATGAATGCCCTTCGGACCGTCGGGCGGTCATCGCAGTTTAGGCGACGATCACATAGCGGGTTAACTTGAAGACCATGAACACCGTCAATCGGTTCCCCTCTAATCGCTGACGGATGAACGCGCTCCCTTACACACTGATCCCTGTCCTTGCGGTCCTGGTCGGCGCCGCCGTGGCGCTGATTCGAAAGCCGGACGCTGCGTTGGTCAGCGGAATGCAGCATCTTGCGGCGGGTGTGGTGTTTGCGGCCGCTGCCACAGAGGTCCTCCCGCCGGTGCTGCATGGCGCATCGGCCTGGGCCACCATGTTGGGTGGAGCCCTTGGCGTGGCCGTCATGTTGTTCTTGAAGTCCCTGGAAGGACGGGCCGCCGGGCGAATGACATTCCTGGCGGCCATCGGCATCGATATGTTCATCGATGGGCTGGTTTTGGGACTTTCGTTCCTTGCCGGTGCGCAGGCGGGTCTCTTGTTGACCATTGCACTGACGCTCGAGGTTCTTTTCCTGGGGCTGACCCTGACGGCGGAGCAGCAAGGGTCCGTCAACAGCCGCCTGCGTATCCTGCTGACCATCGGGATGGTCGCACTGCTGCTTCCGCTCGGCGCCCTGGTCGCGACGCCGGTCGGTCATTTATCGCCGGTAATGATCACGGCATTTCTTGCCTTCGGATTGATGGCGTTGCTCTATTTGGTTACCGAAGAACTTTTGATCGAAGCTCACGAGCATCCGGATAGCCCGCTCATCACCGCGATGTTCTTCGTCGGGTTCCTCGGTTTGGTTTTGCTCGAGGAAAACATGCGGTGAATTCAGCCGCGTGCCATCAAGTACGCATGGGCGCGCCAGCAAGCTTGTGCGTTGCGCAGGGCCGGCTTATCCATCAGATTCTTGTGCATCGCGAAGCATACGACTCGCTGTTCCGCCAGCGATCCAGAAGTTGCCATCGAGACGTGGGTCGTGGCTATGGCAGTCACAAAAATGATTAAGGAAATGAAGTGTTTCACGACTCGAATACTCCAAATTGCTTGAAGAAGGAACGTTGCTCGACTATCGCTTGATCACAACGAAATGCGTCGGATCCGTAACTAGACCGGTAACCGGCGTCAAGTATTGCAATGCGCTGATCAATTCGGCGCAACCGTCGTGCCGCCGGTGGTGCGCTGGCAAGTGCCCTTAGGAACGTAGATCCAAGCTTCCCTTGCATTGTCCTTCTCCACAGTCCCGGCGCAGGAATTGCTGGCGGTGAAGCAGTCATTGAATCCCGCTTTCACGATGCCGTAGCATTTCTCGTAGGGGTAATCAGGCTTCTCGGGATGGACCTGGGCGCCGGCTGCACTCGAGAACAGTGCGGCGACGGCCGCGATGAGCGGGCGAAGGGGAATGGGTGTGCTTTTCATGTCAGTCTCCCGAATTGAAAGTTCATAGTGTGGCTCGAGCACCGATGAGCAGCATCGTGGCGCGGTGCCGATCGATGGGCCGCGAGCCGCCTTCATTGTCAAGATCAAACGAATACACAGCACCAAATACACGCATTTTTGTCGTGAAGCGGTAGGACACGCCCAATTTGGCGGCGTAAAACCGGTCCTTGCCGGCGATGACCGGGTCGCCTTCCGAGGTCGCCAGCTGATAGTAACCACCGGCGGTCCAGTGTCCATGGTTGTAGTTGATGCTTGCCGTGGCGCCGTAGGCATTGGCAACAGGTTGCGTGTTGGCGCCGCTCAGTCCGCTGCTTCCATTCCAAGTGCCACTGATGCCCAGCATCCAGTCATTGTCGAGAATGAGCGTGACCCCCGCGTTCACGGAGCTCAGCGACCGCCGGGTCGATGCGGCTGAGCTCGCCTGCGCCAGACTGATCGATCCGCCGATACGGAGGATGTTGGTGTCCCAGTAGCGCTCGTGAACAAGCCCCGCCTGCAGGAGCCGGCTGAATCGAGGATCCTCTGCATTGGGTGCGTACGATAGTCCCGCCAGGAAGCCCTTTCGCTTTGGAGAAACGTAGACCAGCTTGGCCGAGCGATCATTGGCCAGGGAGGCGCTCGCGCCCAATGCTGCCAGCTCGTCGAGTTGCGAGGCCAGGCTGCTGTTTAGGAAGGCATGTTGCAAGCCCCCGCCCGGATCCAGACTCAGCCCTGACGCGGGACCGAATTCTGCGCTGGTGAAGGCGAAATTGTTGGGTGCATAGCCGGTCAGGACATCGGGAAGTCCTGGACGTGTGCCAAATTCCAGGCGACCGGCACTTCCGAACACGAGGAAGCTGGCTTCAGCGAGATTGGCGTGATCCCTCGGGGAGGATTCAAGCACAAGTCGAAATCCCAGCTCCGGCCCAGCCGCGTTATTCAAGCGTGCAAGCCCTCGAAGCGCGGCATCGACGCGCAGGTCATTCGCGAGGGAATGGTCCCGTGTGTCGACCGAACTTAGCGGCGCCTTCGTCAGGTTGGCATAGCCTTCCACGGTGAGATCAAACCGATCACCGCGATTGACAACCTGTGCTGCCACCGATTGAAACGCGGCCACGAGAATGAGACCGATGACCGAGGTTGATGGACGGTGAGACATCATGTGACAGCGCAATAATGTGTGATCGAGCTTATGTGAGCAACATTCGTGCCAAGATGGATTTGCGCTTCCGGGTTGCCGTCTGTGCCCCAGCCAACGTTGCTATATAGTTTGGCCGCGACGCGCGGCGGTCGATGGCGGATGCCACGGTATTTGGTGGTCGCGATTGTGGGACGAGGCACTGGGATCCTGAAGAAAATCAAGCCGCACGTAGGTAAAGCCAGCTTGGTTGCCGACTGGAATAAGCCGGCCAATCCGCTCAAGGCGCAACCCGCCATCGATAGATCAGCGGTCTGAAATTTCTTTCGGTCGCACTCGACTAATGGCTGGCGCGGCGAAGACAATATCTCGCAGTGAATACAACGACTTTCGCAACGGCTACGGGTCCTTTCGGACTCGATACACCGTTGAGCACTCTCCCCGTCGCCTGCACATGATTGCCGGCGGCGGGCTTGATCCTGGCCGCGCAGGCGTTGAGCAGTGTGTGCATCGAGCGGCCGTCCTGCGTGGCCACCGCGGAACAGTGAATCGAATTGGCCGGGTCAACAGAACCGCCGGGCGCGGGTAGCCCAAGAAGCGGCTACGGCCTTCGGGCCCTTCAAAGACTGTCGATCACCCGCTGCAAGCGGGAGCGCACCTCTTCCGCCACCTCTATCAGTCGGGGATTGCCGACCCGCCCCATTGATGTCGCCGGATCGACGGCGGCGACCTCTATATGGCCGGGCTGTTGTTCGCGCACGATGACATTGCACGGCAAGAGGACGCCCAACTTGTTTTCGAGTTGCAGGGCCTGATGCGCGAAGTGTGGATTGCACGCCCCGAGGATCCGGTATCTCGGCATATCGGCGCCGATCTTGCTCTTGAGGGTCGCTTGCACGTCTATGTCGCTGAGGACACCAAAGCCTTCCTGTTTCAATGCCGCGATCACACGCTGGATGGTCTCGTCAAAATTCTGCGCCACAGTCTTGGCAAGATAGTAGGACATCGGATGCCTCCTTTTGCGCCGCTTAGTGCGCTGCTGCCGCGTGCTTACCCAGATACTCAGTGATCGCATAGAGTTCCGGAGCACTCGGCATCTTTAAATCTGGCTTGGCGCCAACCGACATATCATGCATGTGCTCGCGCATACGCGAAGTGACTGCTGACCATTCTGCGTTGGTATGCAGAGTGGGCGATGGAGCGGCGTGGCACTGCGAACAATATTTGGCCACCAGTTGCGCGCCCGGGGATTGCGCGTCCGGTAATGCAACTGCTGAGTTGGGCGTCCACATCCAGCCCATGCCACGCATGGACTGCATACTACGGTACATGGATTCGTAGTGCTCGCGAATCAAGGCTTGCCGCTTGGCTGGATCCTTTTCCGCGGCAATCCCCGCCATCTGCTGGTGCATCTGCTGCATTATGCCTTGCATCTGGCGCCCGTAACGCTCCGGCTGCATTCCCGAAGGCATGCCCCACCATTCCTGACCAGAACCCATCATTCCGGTGCCCATGCTTCCCATTCCCATCATGCCGTGACCCATCCAACGGCAGCCCTCATCACTGCTCTGGCCCATCATTCCGTGACCCAACATGTGCGGATCCATCATCATCCAGTCCACGCATCCGTGGGTGCGCATGCCGGGCATCATGCGAGCGCTGCGCACGTGCTCCTGCATCATCGACCAGTGTCGTTGCATGGCTAGTTGCCTGGCTGCAGGATCTGATGAATTTTGGACCAAGGCCAGTTGCTTGCCGAGTTCCTCAACTTGCTGCTGCAGTTGGGCCGTCGTGGGTGATTGCGCGGCCGCCGGCGCATCAGCGTGCGCCATCGGGCACAGGCAGAGAATGAGCGCAGATAGCGCCACCCGAGAAGCATGACCCTGCAGAATCTGGGATTTGAGCATGATGGCGGTCTCCTTTAACTCGGGATGCTTCGCGCGAGCTGTTGAAGCTACTCCCTGTAGCTGCTCTAGGGTCAAGTACGGGATTCCACCTATGACATTTGTCATGTTCACGACGATTTGGTCCAAGTACCAGCGTCACGCTGGCTTTGCGGGGTTGCAGAAAGGAAGTGGCTTACAATCAATGGGTGGCGGCGGGATCGGCCGTAGAGCGCAGCAAGCGCAGCCCGTTGACCACCACGAGCAGGCTGGCACCCATATCGGCGAAGACGGCCATCCACATCGTTGCACCGGCAAACAAGGCGAGGCCCAGGAAGGCCGCTTTGACTCCCAGGGCCAAGGTGATGTTTTGAACGAGGATTGCCTGGGTTCGTCGGGACAGCCGTACGAGTTCCGGGATGCGGCGCAGGTCATCGTTCATCACTACGACGTCCGCGGCTTCGATGGCAGTGTCGGTGCCGGCAGCACCCATGGCGATGCCGATGTCGGCACGTGCCAGCGCCGGCGCATCGTTGATGCCATCCCCCACCATTGCAATCACACCGCTTCGAGCCCTGAGATCCCCAATGGCCTGGAGCTTGTCGGCGGGTAGCAGGTCCCCGCGCGCCTCACCCATGCCTGCTTCTTGCGCAATCCTGTCGGCAGTACGTTGGTTATCGCCGGTCAGCATGATCGTGCGGATGCCGAGGTCGTGCAGGGCTACAACGGCTTCGCGCGAGTTCGGCTTGATCGCATCGGCCACCGTGAAAAGGCCGAGCACGCGCTGCGATGAGGCCAGCAAGGTGACCGTCCGGCCCAGTTCCTCGTGCGCACGGAGTTTTGCTTCGAGCGTAGCGCTGCACAGGTTCATGTCCTCGATCAGGCGGTGATTGCCCAGGACAAGGGTGCGCTCGCCAACCACGCCCTCGATGCCGCGACCGGGGAGCGCCTTGAAGTCAGAGACTGGGCGCGCTGCGGCATCGAGGCCGCTCGCGATCGCGCGCGAGACCGGATGATCAGAGTGGCCGGCAAGGCTTGCCGCCTCACTCGCAACCTCGTCCGGCGCGCCGTGCAGGGCTTCGAAGCTGATGAGCCGCGGCTTGCCCTCGGTGATGGTTCCCGTTTTGTCGAGTGCTATGACGCGGATGCGCCGGGCTTGCTCCAGGTACGCGCCCCCCTTGACGAGAATGCCGCGTCGGGCCGAGCTTGCAAGCGCGCTCACAACAGCGACTGGGGTCGATATGACAAGCGCACAGGGGCAACCGATGACGAGTAATACAAGTGCTTTGTAGATCGACTGCATCCAGGTCCAGCCCAAGAGCCAGGGACACAGCACGGCAACCGCGAGCGCCATCAAGAGAACTGTCGGTGTGTAGAAGGCTGCAAACCGGTCGACGAACTGCTGGGTGCGTGCCCGCGAACCTTGCGCGGACTCCACCGCCTCGATGATCCGCGCCAAGGTGGTGTTGCCGGCAGCGGCTGTCACCTGAAATTCGAGTTCGCCGGTCTGGTTGATGGTCCCTGCGAAGACGGGGTCACCCGGTGATTTGTCGACGGGGATGCTCTCGCCGGTGACCGGTGCCTGATTCACCGCACTCGCGCCGCGGCAGACGATGCCGTCGAGGGCGATGCGCGCGCCTGGACGCACGCGCACGATGGCCTCGACCGGCACTGCCGATGCGAGCTGTTCCATCCAGGATCCGTCCTGCTGCCGGACCTCGGCCTGTGGCGGCGCCAGGTCGAGCAAACCGCGAATGGCGTTGCGCGCCCGATCCAGCGACCGTGCTTCGATGAGTTCTGCGATGGCGTACAGCGCCATCACCATGGCGGCTTCGGGCCACTGGCCTATCACGAATGCGCCGGTCACGGCCACGCTCATCAGAGCGTTGATGGTCGGCCGCCCATGGACGAGTGCGGTCATGCCCTTACGATAGGTCTCGAATCCGGCCAGAGCAATCGCTGCAGCCGCCAGCGCCATGACCACAAGACGCGTGAGCAAGCTGACATTGCTCACCAGAGACGTCAGTTCCGCGGCTGCGGCCAGAACGAGCGCAACTGTCGGGCGCAGCAGCGAGGCGGCAAGGATAGGATCCAGCGCATGATGACCGGCAGCTGACGTACGGTCTTCGGCGTACTTTGGATCGAAACCCGCGGCCCGTATCGCTGACTCCACCGCCGCCATATCCCCGACAGGTGCCGTGACCGTGAGCGTCCTTGCCGCCAATTGAAAGCGCAGGCTCTCGATGCTTCGAATCCCCTCCAGCGCACGGCGGATCTCGGCCTCTTCCGAAGGGCAATCCATGTTGACAATGTAAAACGTGGACACGCGGAGATCAGCGAGGAGAGTGATCATCGGGGCACCCACGAGGCCTCACGCGCGCCGTGACGACTCATGCGCTTCTCCCATATCGTGGCGAACGGTGCACGCGGCAGGCGGCAGGCGGCGGGTATGCGACAGGCGCAGCGCCCTCTGATGGAAGAGTAACGTCAAGGCGAATGCCTCCTATGGTGCCAGCGACGCCGACGGCGTCTCGCGCGCACGTTGTCGATAGGCCAGCCGGTAGAGCGCTGGCAATACGATTAGCGTCAATACGGTAGAGGAGACGATGCCGCCGATGACCACGGTGGCGAGTGGTCGCTGCACTTCCGAGCCAGCCCCTACGTTGAAGGCCATTGGAATGAAACCCAGCGAGGCCACCAGCGCAGTCATCAACACCGGGCGCAAGCGACCCAGCGCCCCCAGCACAATTGCCTCGTCCAAGGAGCGCCCGTCCTTACGCAGTGTGTCAATGAAAGTAATCATCACCAACCCGTTCAACACAGCGACGCCGGAAAGCGCGATGAAGCCAACGCCGGCGGAAATCGAAAACGGTATTCCGCGAAGCAGCAGCGCGACCACACCGCCGGTAAGCGCAAGGGGCACACCGCTAAAAACGATCAGCGCATCGCGGACGGATCCGAAGGCCAGGAACAGAAGTCCGAAAATCAAGGCAAGTGTCACCGGCACGACGATGGTCAGTCGCTGACTGGCGGAAATGAGCTGTTGGAAGGTCCCGCCAAAGCCGATCCAATAGCCAGGCGGGGGCTTGACCTCAGCGTCGATGCGCCGTTGAAGCTCTGCTACGAAGCCCCCCAAGTCACGTCCGCGTACATTGGTGGTCACGACAACGCGTCGCTTGCCGTCTTCGCGATTGATCTGGTTGGGCCCCATCTGGTCGGTAATGGTGGCAACCTCGCGCAGCGGCACATAAGAAGGCGCGCCGCTGTTCCAGTTGGCGCCGCGACTTGATTCGTCCCGCGTGGTTGCATCCGGTCGGGGCACCGCGAGATCACCCAATACGCCACGGTCCTGGCGCAGGACTTCGGGTAAGCGCACGACGATGTCGAAGCGGCGGTCGCCGTCCACCAGCTTGCTGGCGACGGTCCCGCCGATGGCCGTGCCCACGGTGGCCTGTACGTCGCCGGCGTTCAGCCCGTAGCGAGCGAGCGCATCGCGGTCCGGAACGATGTTGATGGTTGGAAGTCCGCTCACTTGTTCAAGTTTGACGTCGGCTGCGCCCGCCACCTTTCTCGTCACTCGGTCGATGCGCCGACCGATATCAAGCAACGTGTCCATGTCATCGCCGAACACCTTGATGGCCACATCGGCGCGCACCCCGGAAATCAGTTCATTGGTGCGCATCTGGATCGGTTGAGTGAACTCGTAATTGTTGCCCGGCAGCGCTCGAATGGAGCTTTCGATCTCCGCAACCAACGTCGCCTTGGGTTTGCGCGGATTCGGCCAACGATCGCGTGGCCACAGCATCACGTAGGTGTCGGCCATGGAGGGGGGCATGGGGTCGCTGGCAATTTCCGCCGTTCCGATCTTGCTGAATACCCGCTCGACTTCGGGGAAGCCCTGCAATCGCTTCTCGAGCAGCACCTGCATTGCCAGCGACTGGCTCAAGCTGGTTCCCGGAATCCTCATCGGCTGGACGAGAATGTCTCCCTCATCGAGGCTCGGGATGAACTCCGTGCCCAAGCGCATCGCCAATACGCCAATGACCAGCACGAGCAACGCCGCACCCACCACGACCGATAAACGCAGCCGCAGCGCCCATCGAAGCACGGGCTCATACAGGCGGCGGGACGTGTCCATGAAGGTGCTGCGATGAGGCCGCATCGACCCTCCGAGCGCGACGGCCACCGCTGCCGGCACAAAGGTCAGGCAGAGCAACATCGCGCTCGACAGCGCGAGTACCACCGTGATGGCCATCGGGTGGAACATCTTTCCCTCGACACCCGAGAGTGCAAAGATCGGCAGATACACCGCCGTGATGATGCCCACGCCGAACAGGCTCGGCCGAATTACCTCGCTGGTGGCAAGGGCGGTCAGTTCGACGCGCTCGGCGAGCGTCAGCGGCTCCTGCCGGCCGACTTGTGCCTCTCCGAAGCGGCGCAAGGCGTTCTCAATGACGATCACCGCGCCATCGACGATGAGACCGAAGTCGAGCGCTCCCAGGCTCATCAGGTTCCCGGACACGCCGCCGCGCACCATGCCGGTGACCGTCATCAGCATCGCCAGCGGAATCACCGCAGCGGTGATCAATGCGGCGCGAATGTTGCCGAGCAGTGCGAAAAGCACGGCAATCACCAACAGGGCGCCCTCAAACAGGTTTTTTGAGATGGTGGCTATGGTGCGATCCACCAGTACGGTTCGATCGTAGACTGGCTTGATCACGACACCGGCGGGCAGGCTCTTCTGTACCTCCGCGATCCGTTGCGCCGTGCGTTGCGACACTGCACGGCTGTTCTCGCCGATCAACATGAATGCCGTACCGAGCACGACTTCATGCCCGTTCTGCGTTGCAGCCCCGCTGCGCAGCTCCTTGCCCTCGTCGATGGTGGCCACATCGCGGACCCGGATGGGTACGCCGTCGCGGCGGTCGAGCACGATATTGCCAAGGTCGGTGAGGCTCGTAATTTGTCCCGGCACCCGTACGAGGAGCTGTTCGCCGTTGCGTTCGATATAGCCGGCGCCGAGATTCTGATTGTTTCGCGCAATGGCATCCACCATATCGCGCAGCGTCAGACCGAGCGCAATCAGCTTGGCGGGATCGGGCGCGACGTGGATCTGCCGCTCGAAGCCGCCGATGGTGTTGACGTCAGTCACGCCCCGCACGGTACGGAGCTGGGGCCGGATCACCCAATCCTGAAGCGTTCGCAAGTCGGTCGGCGACCATGGCCGGCCATCGGGCCTGCGGGCGCCGGGAGTGGCCTCAACCGAGTAGACGAAGATCTCGCCGAGGCCGGTGGCCACCGGACCCAATTCCGGTTCCAGTCCTTCGGACAATTGACCGCGAACTTGCAGCAGCCGTTCGGCCACCTGCTGGCGCGCGAAATAGATGTCGGTCCCATCCTCGAACACGACGGTGACCTGGGACAGGCCGTAACGCGAGAGGGATCGGGTGCTGTCCAGGCGCGAGAGGCCGGCGAGCGCGGTTTCAATCGGCAGTGTGACCCGTTGTTCGGCCTCGAGCGCGGAGTAGCCCGGCGCACGCGTGTTGATCTGCACCTGGACGTTCGTGATGTCCGGTGTGGCGTCGATGGGCAGGCGCGAAAAGCTCCACACGCCCAGGCCGGCTACTGCGAGCGTGAGGACCAACGTCAACCAGCGGTGCGCGATGGCGGCGCGAACGATGCGATCGAGCATCGTGTTCAGTCCGAGTCCGCGGCCGACGATTTCTCGATGTCGGCCTTGATGAGGTAGCTCTGGGCCACGACGATCTCATCGCCCACCGACACGCCGTCCAAAACCTCGGCATGATGCCCATCGCGCCGACCCAGTTTGATTGCTCTGGCCTCGTAGTTCTGACCTTCGCGGACGAAGACGACATCCCGGCCATGCAGCGACTGGAGGGCGTCCAATGGCACCACCCGCTCCGCGGAGGACTCCGACACACTCACGCGCACGCGCACGGAGGCGCCAGGTCGCCAGTTGCCGTCCGTGTTCTTGACGAGTGCTCGGGCTACAGTGCTCTGACTCGCGGTGGCCATGCCGGGCAGTACTTGCTCGATTCGGGTCTTGGCCTGCGCGTTGTCGGAGAGTCGAATCACCTCAACTGGAAGACCGGCACGAAGGTGCTCCGCGTCGGCTCCGAACAGGTGGATATCGACCCATAGAATCGACAGGTCAGCGATTTCGAACAGGGGATTGTCGCCAGCGCGATCTCCTACCGCGACGTTGCGCGCCAGGACGGTTCCGGCGAGTGGGGCGGCGACCGCGTAGTTCGACAAGCTCACGTTGCTTTCGATGACGGCAAGCGTCTGGCCGGCCGCGACCCGATCGCCGACGGCCACCTTGACGGCGCGCACCGCGCCTGGAAAGCGCGCCACGACGTGGGCATTGCGCGCATCGATGGGCACGAGCAGCCCCTGTACGTCGTGCTCGTCCCGGATCACCCCGGGACCCACGGGCGCAGTGCGCAGGCCGGACTGCGTCGCGATGGCGGCGTCGATGTGGACTCGATCATCGCCCGCGCGCACGTCTGCATCCTGCGCTTCAGCCTTGTCGGTGGGCACGGGAGACTTGCCGCAGCCCGTCAGCGCCAGGGCGATGACGATTACTCTGCACGCACGCATCATGGGTCGGTGTCCTTGTGAGCGGTGGCGATGACGAAAGGCTCGCCAGTGAGTCGCTGTATCTCGATGAGCGCTCGCTGCGCCTGCGTCGCGGCTGCAAGCTGGCTCCTGAGCGCGGCTATCGTGTCGTCTTGAACCTGCGCCCATTCCAGGTAACTGAGGGCGCCGGCGCGATAGGCGCGTTCGGCGACGGCCTCGGCGCGCACGAGTCTCGGTAATAGCTCGGAGCGGTGGCCTTGCACCTCCACTTTGTCGGCCACGTACTGTCCGTAGGCCTGGGCAAGGGTTGCATAGAGCGTGAAGTCGCTCGATTCACGCTCCAGCGCGAGTGCCTGGACTTCGCTCTCCGCTGCGCGCACTTGGGGCTCGGCGCGACGCGAGGCACCCAGGGGAATGCTCACACCGGCAAGCAGCCCCCACGAGGAAAAATCCTGCAGGCGCTGGATGCCCACTTCCCAGGCGAGATCCGGGGAGCGGGCGCTGCGCGCCAATTGCAATCGAGCCTCCCGGATGCGTGACTCATCGGCGAATCGCTGCATGTCCGGCGTGCGCTCCAGAAGGTCCGCCAGTTCAGCGAAGTCCGCCACATCGGGAAGCGAAAGGGCATCGCCCGCCACGCGCATGGTCGGGCCGGCGCGCTCATTCCACAGAATGGCAAGCCGTCGATAGGCGGCCTCCATGGCGTAAGTCGAGCGCGTACGTTCGATCTGCGCTCGCACCAGGAGCGCCTCGGCTGCGAGTTTGGTGGCTTCAGGTGAGGCGCCGGCGGCCAAGCGCTTGGCGGCGGCGGCGACAGTTCGTTCGCGCTGCGCCACGTCAAGCTCCGCAATGCTGCCGGCGACCTGCGCTGCGACAACGTCCAGATAGCGCCGGGCCACTTCCGCGAGCAAGTCGAGGCGTTTGGCCGCGCGAGCGTTCCCAAGGGCATCCAACTGGCCGCTTGCCAGCGACTGGCGCGCTTCACGTTTACCGCCACGCTCGAGCACCGAAGCCAGCGTGAGAGCAATTTCCGCGTTGCGCAAGCCGGTCGTCTCGTTCGTTCCGAGGGCATTTTGTATTCGCACGCCCGCATCGAGCGGTGGGCTTTGTGAGGCGATGTCCGCCGCGGCCCGAAGCGTCGTTGCTTCGTAGTCAAAGAGCTTGAGGTCGGGATGCTTGTCGAGCGTTCGCCCCATCGCTAGATCCAGGGTCAAGATGAAAGAATTTTCCTTGGAGTCGGCAGTCGACGTATGCATGCTCGGCGCCGAAGCGGACGTCCCAGGAGCAGCCGCATGCCCGATGAGTGCGAGCCCAACCAGCAGTGCCGACGTTCCGCCCAGCAGCCACCTGTTAGCAAAGGTTCGCGTTGGCAGGCGGAGATCGCTTTGGCTCACGGTCTTGAATTCACTCGTAAATTGGAGGAATGTAAAGCCTGTAGTAACTACAGGGTCAAGCCATGAAAATCGGTGATGCGGCGGCGGCCAGCGGCTGCCATCTGGAAACCATCCGCTACTACGAGCGAATAGGGTTGCTGCCGAGGAATGTGCGCAGGACGAACGGCTATCGTGACTACACTGCAGAAGACGTGCAGAGGATGCGCTTCGTGACCCGCGGCCGGGACCTCGGTTTCAGTTTGGATGATATTCGAAGCCTCCTGCGCTTGACGGTCGACTCCAGTATGTCGTGCGCTGAGGCGGATCGCGTGGCACGGAGGCATCTGGCCGACGTACGGACGCGCATCGCGGAGCTAGGTCGAATGGCCCAAGAATTGGAACGCACAATAAAAGGTTGTTCGGGCGGGTCCACCGGAGACTGCAAGATCATCGGTGCCCTGAGGGGTGCTTCTTAGGCTGACCCACCAATTGGTCGACTTTATCCTCCGCAGGCCTGCTGTGATTATTGATAGATTGCATTGGACTTATGAGGATAAGAATGAGCGGATTCCAAAAAGTCCGCATCCAACATACGCGAATCTCTTTCGGCTGCTGGATAAAAGCGCTTCACGCGCCTTGAGACACTGATCTTGCCATAACAGAAATTGAATCCCTTCGTCGCGCAGAAGGCGGTCGTACGCCGGTAGCTCCCGCTGGTCGAACCTCTGTGCAAACACGGTTCGATGGAATCGTCCGATGGTACGGTCATCATCAGGCGTCAAGATGTTGGAGAAGGTCGTATCGACAACCCCCTCCGGAGTCGAGAGCAAATAGCCGGGTAGAACGCTTTGGATGTCGCGAAGTCCTTGGCGGGCATCATGAACCGTAGGTCTACGGCTTCGAGGTTGGGTGCGTATATTCCCGTGGTCGCACTAAGCGAGTTCAGCTTCTAGCCGTTCGATGATCGGACAGCTCGCACCATGAGGTTGATCGCACGCGGCCACCAAATCCTGCAACACGTCGCGTAGGCGGGCGAGCTCTACGAGCTTGGTCTCGACGAGCGCCAATTTTGCTACCGCGAGCGTCCGGGTTTCTTTGCAGGCGCCTTTGGCATCGATCTTGATTAATCGCTGCACTTCCGTGAGGGACATTCCGAGTGCTTGCGCGCGCTTGATAAAGCGTACTCGACTCGCGGTCTCAGGGGTGTAATACCGAAATCCGCGCGTACGCTTCGGGGGTAGGCTGACGAGTCCCCGACGCTGGTAGTAGCGTATCGTTTCAACATTCACGCCCGCCGCCTGGGCAATGTGACCAATGGTGTGATTTGCCTCAGTCATACTTGACTCCGTACCTAAGTACATGGTGTAGGCTACACCCCATGCATACTGCAACCAAGCAATTGTGGGCGAGCGTGCTGGCGGCTATCGTGGGGTCCCTCTGCTGCGTCGCGCCGTTGGTCCTGCTGACCCTCGGAATCAGCGGTGCGTGGATCAGTCAGTTGACGGCCCTCGAGCCGTACCGGCCGATCTTCATTGGCGTGATGCTAGTCTTTGTAGGCTTGGCGTTCCGGCAGCTCTACATCGTTCCGGCCCGGTGCGCGCCCGGTGAGACCTGCGCGAATCAGGGACTGCAGCGGCGGCAGAGACAAATTTTTTGGGTCGTTGTCGTCGGGCTTGCAGCGCTCATCGCATTCCCGTGGTACGCCCCGTTACTGATCAGCTAAAGGAGAACTGGCATGCGTCGCTTCACTCTCAGTACTTTATCTCTGGCGGCCCTAATCGCCGCCGGCCTCGCCTCTGCAGCTCCTCCGCAGACCGCGACCCTGGCGATAGAGAATATGACCTGCGGCACCTGCCCAATCGTTGTCAAAAAGGCGCTCGAGCGCGTACCCGGAGTAACCTCAACGTCAGTAGATTTTGACAAGAAGACGGCAACCGTCACCTTCGATCCGGACAAAGCGACCTCGGCGAAACTCACGCAGGCTACGACGGAGGCGGGCTTTCCCTCGAAGGTCATCTCCAAGCCGTGAGCACGGTCATCCTCGAGTCCGTGGTGACCTGCCCGAGCTGTGCACACGCACAGCTGGAGATCATGCCGACGGATGCGTGTCAGTACTTTTACGAATGCGTTCAGTGCAAGACGCTGCTCAAGCCAAAACCGGGCGACTGTTGCGTGTTTTGTTCTTATGGATCGGTCGCTTGTCCCCCGATCCAAGAGCAGCGAGACTGCTGTCATGGTTAGGCGTATTGTTTTTCCAGATCTCTGGCGCAAATGACAAATCTTTCCAAGTGCGCAACGACCTAGTCACCGAGCACTTCTACTCTAAAGTCGTGACCGATCCGCTGCACGAGGATCGGCTTGCTTTCCGAGCCGTAGCACGTCGTGAATGAAAGGAAATGGTGACGTTAGCTTTGCTTGATTCACCAGTGCAAACTGCGCAGCGGATGTGTCCGAGAAAAACTCTGTAACTTGATTTACATGGTCGGGGTGACAGGATTTTAACCTGCGACCTATACGTCCCGAACCCGTGATCTTCGACATCCATCGACGGCTGGGCCGTCGATGGCGTACGCGACATTCTTTGTCGGATTTTGACAAGACACGAATCGATTCAATCGGCTGACGAAGGGTAGCGACCGAGCACGCATGTAGCATCGATGTGCGAGCGCGCTCGAGGGTTGGATTTGGAACCTTTGTTGGCGTCACCATCGCCGGCCGGGCCGGCGATGGTGGAAGCGACATGATTGGTCGCATTTTGATACACCCGCAATCGCTCAAGTTTGCCCTAAGCAATGCTTGGGGGTGTGTGACGGCGGACGCACCATTCTTTGCTTGCTCGGAACACGTATTGAGAACGCGGGCGGTGCAGGGGAGGGCCTCCACTGAATCGAGTGGCGTATCTAGGAGAGTTTGATCGTCTGCTCGATTCCAAAGGCTGAGTCTTCGAAGTGATGCCGAACCTTCTAGGATGGTTTATTCGCAATGTCCTGGGATATTTGAGCGAGGTATTCATATCCGCCCAATCGCTCGATGAGCATGGCGACTAGGCTACGGCGCCATTCACTGTCGAGCGGGTCTTGAATCTGAGCGGTCGTGATGCAAGTTCGGGGCGCTCGGCGAGGTCAGTGCGGCGAATAACATGGCCTGCCGCGGCCTTGGCCCAATGCCCGCGCGGTGGAACAGGGATTTCAGCGCGCTTGCAGACTTTTGCAAGGCCGACGTCGGAAATTCCCAACCGGGGTGCCAACGTACTCAAGGGTTCGGTCCAGACCAATTCGTAGAGTTCCTGGCGTTTAATTTTTCGAATCGTCAGTTTTGTTCCTTTAGGCGGGGGTGAATCGAGAAATCTAGCCTGCGGGTGTTGAGAAATCGGGCGATGCGCGATCTCCAAAATTGCGTTGCCATGTCGTTCCAAAGCGGCGTGTCGGTCGACCGTCTGGAAATAGGCGTAGCCAGCCGTGGTCTTCTGATCTTTGTGATTAAGTACGGCTCCCACGAGATGTAACGACGCCCCATCTTGCACGAGCCAGGAACCCACGGTTCTGCGTAGGTCGTGGATTCTGAGGTCCCTGAAGCCCGTTTCCGCGCGGATCCGGCGCCACATGGAGTCGAGATAGCGCAGCGGCTGTTTAGGCATGGTGCCGCAGATGATGTATGGGTTGTCTTTGATCTTCGGAATTTGATCAAGCCGCGCAATGGCAGCGCGGCTCAGGGGTGTCAAAACGGGTTCGCCGTTCTTGGTCTTCCCGATAAAAAGCGTTTTCGCGTCCCAGTCGATGTCTGCCCATTTCGCGCCCAAAATCTCGTTTCGGCGCAATCCTGTCAGAAGCAGTAGCCAGAACGCATGGGCGGCAAATTCATTGGGTTCTGCGTTGATCGCCTGAGCCAGGACCGGTAATTCGGCAGGGGTGACGTACCTACGTCGCCGGTGCTCCGGAAACCGCTCAATTTCAGACCCTGGGTTGCGCATTTCCTCAGGAACCAAGCCGATTCTGCGCCCAAAGTTAAACATCTTGCGCACGACGCCGATGTAGTGATTTGCCGCGTAAGGATGTGCCTTGCCGATTTCGGCGTGAATGGCTGATATCTCGGCTCGAGAAACGCTGGCCGCCAAGTGCGTTCCCAATCGCGGAATGAAATAGCGGTTGAGGAATGATTCATCCGCCTTCCAGCTTCGCTTCTTGAGTTTTGCGTGTTGTTCAAGGTAACGGGCAGCCAGCTCCTTCGCGCTCACGGCGAGCCGCATCTGGTCAATGCCGGATTTGGGATCCTTTCCGTCTGTCGCCGATGCAAAGTACGATTTCGCCTTTTTTCTGGCTTGGTCTAGGGTGAGCACATCGGAACGACCCAGATCGGCCATCCTCTTGCGCATTTGATACCGATAGCTGCAGACGTAACTGCTACGTCCATTCGGGAAAACGCGCAGGCCGAAACCCGGGAGGCCCGCGTCCCAGTAGATACATTGTGACTTGCCATGCCCGGCGCCAAGATATGCGAGGGAACGGATCGAATCTTGTCGTAGCTTCAATCGGGGCATGGGCGATTCGAACAGGCTCGGGAGTGACCAAAGAGTGACCAGGGAAAATAGTACTCCGGCGTGGTGGAGCGAACAACATCAAAGTACCTATAAAATAAGCCTTTGATTCGCGTAGTAGAGCGTGTTCAAGCGCGCTCTGGCGTAGTCAAAATCCCGGCTTTTAAGGAATTGGTCGCTGGTTCGAGCCCAGCACGACCCACCATCCGTCGCTCCACTGGCGCTGGGCAGCACCTCCTTCCCAGCGAGTACGACTGCCCCGTCCGCGCCGTTCAGCAGTTCTTACACATCAGTCCGTGTCCAGCCCCATTGCCGTGGCCTGTCGCGCCAGTTGTATGGTCGTGTCCACGCCCAATTTGTGCTTGATGGCTGATTGATGGTTGTAAACGGTCTTGGGCGTCAAGCCCATGGAATCTGCGATCACCTTGATGGAGTGCCCTTGCGCAAGGAGCCTCAGAACCTCGACCTCGCGGGGCGTCATCTTCGGGGCTGAATCTTGCGTGATACCGCTCAGCGCCAGCTTCCGGGCGATGTCAGCGCTCAAATACTTGTGTCCGCCGGCCACGGCATGGATGGCCTCCACCAGCACGTTGGGTGCGCTCGCCTTCGTGACATACCCATACGCGCCCGATTGCAGGGCACGCCTGGCAAAGATCACGTCCTCGTGCATGCTGAAGATCAGCACCCGAATGGCGGGGGCGTAGTCCAGCATCGTCTGCAATGCCGTAATGCCATTCGTACCCGGCAGTGAAATGTCCATGACGACGATTTGCGGTTGTAGCCGGCTCAGCAGCGCATGGGCAGTTTCCGCATCGGCGGCCTCTCCAACCACGACAATGTCGCCGAGCCTTTCGAGCAGTCGCCGGTAACCCTCTCGAACCACCGCATGATCGTCCACCAATAGCACGGTGAGCGGCTCGCTTCTCGGACGATTCATATTCTGGCTCCCTTGGCCGGCAACCTCGCGGTGATTTCCAGGCCGCCGCCCGGGGCGCTGGTCAGGTTGAACACACCGCCCGACATGAGGGTCCGTTCCCGCATGCCGCTCAACCCGAAACCGGAGACCGCTGCGGCCGTGTCCATGCCGCAACCGTCGTCTGCCACGCTGAGAAGCACTTCGTCCTCCTCCAAGTGGCCTGCCGCCAACCGCCGCAGTATAACGCGCACTTCCGAGGCCTTAGAGTGCTTGGAGGCGTTGGTAAGTCCCTCCTGGACGAGGCGATAGACCGTCAGCGTCAACGGTTCGCCCAGATCCTCGAAGCGACCAACTACCCTCAGCGACCAATGGATCCCGGGTGTACGCTCGCGCCAAAGGTCGATGCAGTGCTCGATGGCATCCGACAACCCCAATTCGTCCAGCCCTACGGGTCGCAACCGGCTGATCATGCCGCTGATGGTTCGATGAACATGATCGACGTTTCGAATGATCGCGCCCGCCGCATGGGTGATGAACGAGGTTTCTCCGGGGACCGTTTCCTGGATTGCCACGGCGTCAATCTTGATGACATTGAGATATTGGCCCATTTCATCGTGTAACTCCCGCGCCAAATGCTTGCGCTCGGCTTCTTGCAGGCGGATGGCTTCTCCGGCGAGGCGGCGATTCTCGGACAACACTTGTTCGAGCCGCGCTTCCGCCGCGCGGCGCGCTTGCAATTCCAGGGATGCGTGCCGATAACGATTCCACGACATCCAGATCAGGCTCATCGACAACACGAGGAGGGCGGCCGGCCACTCGTCGAGATCCAGATGCTCGAAGGCTCTCGTCGCCACGAACAGCGCTTCGCTGAGTTGGAAGTGAACCGACACCATCAGCCCAAGCAGGGTGACGCCCATGACGATGGCGGCGTCCCGCCAAGGCGAATCAGACGCAGCGATTCGATGAGACATAGGCAGGCCTTTTCAGGAAAAATTCCCGGTTACACCGGGAACATTTCCTCAATGGACACTATCCCCGACCTGCGGAATTATAGGCCCAACAGAATGAGCGCTTGCGTAAAGCCACTGCGAACCACGCGGAGGCGGTAAGCGCACAAGAGACTATAGGGATCGCGGATGCTCAACACGACTCGGACCCGCTCCATGTTGGCGGCGGGCGTTGCGCTTTGCCTTGCTCACGCAGGCGCAATGGCGGCCGACGACGCAGGCCCGGCACTGCCTCGCAATCAGGCTACCGCCCGCGAACTCAACAGGATCGTGGTCATTGGCACGACACCACTTCCCGGCCTGGGCCTGCCATTGGGTGAGGTTCCCAGCAACGTGCAAGCGGCTGGTGCTGATGATCTGCGTCGACAGCAGTCATTGGGCGTCGCTGATTTTCTCAATAGCAGCTTCAGTGGCATCAATGTCAATGAAAGCCAGAACAATCCGTTCCAACCTGACGTGAATTATCACGGCTTCACCGCTTCGCCACTGCTGGGAACGCCCGAAGGTTTGTCGGTTTACGTGGATGGCGTGCGCGTGAACGAATCCTTTGGTGACACCGTGAATTGGGATCTCATTCCCGAATCAGCCATCTCATCGGTCACTCTCATGTCAGGGTCCAATCCGGTATTCGGACTCAATACGCTGGGGGGCGCGTTGTCGATCCAGACAAAGAGCGGACACGACAATGCCGGGACGGAACTCGAAGTTTATGGCGGTTCGTTTGGCCGGCGCGCCTTCCAGGCCGAAACCGGGGGGGAGGTCGGTGTGCTCGATTATTTCATCACCGGCAACGTCTTCGACGAGAATGGTTGGCGCGACTTTTCACCCACGCGCGTGTATCAGGGTTTTGGCAAGGTGGGCTGGCAGAACGACAAGACCGACATCGACCTGAGCTACACCTATGCGGATACGGCGCTGATCGGTAATGGTCCGGTGCCGAGCAGCCTTCTCGCCACGCGCCGTAGCATCATCTACACCGCGCCTGACCGAACGCACAATCTGCTGCATTTTTTCAATCTCACCGCGACACAATTCCTGAGCGACGACCTGCTGCTCTCGGGCAACGCCTACCATCGGCGATTGGTTACCGTCGGGCTCAATGGTGATGCCAACGACGATAACTACCAGTCCGATGAGTATCCGGGACCGGAAATCGACTGCGGTACAGCGCCCACCTCTCTGGCGGAAGTGGCGTTCTGCGCCACCGGGATCAACCGCGCCTCGCGCCTGACGCAGAGCTCCACCGGTGTGGGGGTGCAGTTGACCGAGTCCGCCGCTCTGTTTGGCGCTACGAACCAATTGGTCATCGGTGCCACCTTCGACCGGACGATCGACGATTACGAGCAAACCTTCCGGTATGCGTCCTTGACGCCGGATCGCACTGCCATCTCCATCGAGGATCCTTTCAATCCTGCACGGGTGGTGAACGCGCTCGCCGGCAGCAACAAGATCTTCGGGTTGTATGTCACCGATACCTTCTCGCCCAATGCGTTGTTGCACATCACCGTGTCCGCCCGATACAACCGCAATACCGTGATACTCAATGGCGATAGCTTCAATACCAGCCTGGGGGATTTCGGCGATGGTTTCGACGAAGCCAATCACCTGGTCGAGAACCATACGTACAGCCGGGTGAACCCTTCCGTGGGCTTCACGGTTACTCCCAGTCCCCGATTCACCGGGTACGCCAGCTACAATGAGGCGAGCCGTGCGCCCACAGTGATCGAGCTGGGCTGTTCGGATCCCGACAACCCCTGTGGATTGCCCAATGCTTTCGCCAGCGATCCTTACCTGGCGCAGGTCGTGGCAAGAACCTTCGAGCTGGGTGCGCGGGGCAGGACGGATGACGGGAGCTTCAATTGGAGCGCGGCGGTCTTTCGCACGTCGAATCGGGATGACATCCAGTTCGTCGCTGCGAACACGAGCGAGGGGTATTTCGCCAACGTCGGCGGCACGCGGCGGCAGGGGGTGGACCTGGGCGTCGGGGGTAAGGTTGCGGCGCTCTCGTGGCGCGCGGTCTACAGCTTCGTCGATGCGACGTATCGTTCTGATTTTGTCGTGGGTGCCAGCTCTAACAGCAGCTCCAATGCCGAAGGCACCATCCTGGTCCGAGCCGGCAACCGGATTCCGCTTATTCCACGGCATACGGGCCGGCTAACGCTTGATTACGCCGTGAACGACCAATGGGAGGTCGGCGCCAACCTCATCGCCTCGGCGGGCATCTATCTTCACGGCAACGAAAACAACGCCAATCAAGTGGGTGCGGTCAATGGCCAGGGTGCAACGGTACTCGGATCGGGATGGATCAGTGGCTACACGGTCGTAAACTTGCGAAGCACATACCATCTGCGCAAGTCGTTCGATGTGTTCCTGCGAATCGCCAACCTGTTCGACACGCATTTTGCGACTGCAGGGTTCCTAACTGCCAATTCATTCAATGCAGACGGGAGCTTTCGCGCAAACCCGGATGACTGGACCCCGGAGGATTCCGTTTCGCCAGCCCAGCCGCGCGCCGTGTGGGCGGGGGTCCGCTGGAGATGGCGCTGACGGATCTGTCTGATGTATTTCGCGGCAATTGCTTTTCACGTCGGGACGGTATTTTCCCGGCGCCCGGCGCATAGCCGTTAGACGCCTCTATTGGCATTGCCAATTCACGCGTCAATCGTGCTCTCGAATTGCCCAGGGCCTTCGAAGATTTTCAGCGAGAGGTTCCTTTGCTGATTGATGACGCAAGCGGTATCGTGCGACCCTCGATCAGGCAATGTTCACCAAGACGACAGGAGATCTCCGCGTGCGACACCTATTGGGAGCCATCGTGATGTTTCCCATTTGCTCTATTTCGCTCATGGGATTTGCAGCGACGCCGGTGGCCACTGAGAGCTCCAGTCTTGATTCGGCCATCATCTCTGGCGCCGCCTTCGTTCAACCGCACGTCGTTGCCTGGCGGCGGGACATTCATCAGCATCCAGAGCTTGCCAACCACGAGACCCGTACGGCAACGTTGGTTGCAGAGCATTTGCGCAAGCTGGGCATGGAGGTGCGCACGGGGATTGCGAATACCGGCGTCATAGGAATTTTAAAAGGCGGCAAGACCGGAGGCGTGGTCGCATTGCGCGCCGACCTGGATGCCTTGCCGGTGGAGGAAAAGACTGGCTTGCCATTTGCATCCAAGGCAACCACGACCTACGAGGGAAAGCTGACGTCAGTCATGCACGCCTGCGGTCACGATGCGCACACGGCCATCCTGATGGGCGCGGCACAGGTGCTGTCGGGACTACGGGCGGAGGTTCCGGGAACCATCGTGTTCTTGTTTCAGCCGGCGGAGGAGGGTACGCCCCCTGGAGAAGCCAGTGGCGCGGAACTGGTCATCAGTGAGGGCGCCCTCAACAACCCTAAGCCCGGCGCGATCGTTGGCCTGCACGTGCAGCCCGGCGTGGCGGGGCGCATCGAGTGGAGACCAGGCCCTCTCACCGCGGCGTCCGACCGGATGACCGTGCACCTAACGGGCAAGCAGACGCACGGTGCGCAGCCCTGGGAGGGGATCGACATCGCATCCATGGCGGCGGATGTGGTGATATCGTTCAATCAGATTGCGGCGCGCCAGATGAATGTCATTCATAGTCCCACCGTTCTGACGGTCGCAGCAATCAATGGTGGCAATCGCTTCAATGTCATTCCAGACGACATGACATTGATAGGGACGTTGCGAACGTTCGACCCGCAGATGCGCAAGTCCGTCATGGCCAAGGCAGAGGCCGCCGTGGCCGGGATCGCCAGCCGCTATGGTGGTTCAGGCAAGCTCACATGGGAAGCGCCGACACCGGCGATCATCAACGATCCGGCGCTGACGGCTACGCTGGCCCCGGCATTGGCGAGCGCAAGCCATGAGAATACCAACGATCAGGTCGACTATTCACCCGGATCGGAGGACTTCGCCTTTTACGGCAAGGATATTCCATCATTCTACTATTGGCTCGGAATTGGCTTTCCGAAGGGCACCAACCATTCGCCACTTTTCGACATCGATGAAGCCAGCATGGAAGTGGGCGTGCGCGCGCAGGTGATGACCGCGATGCGCTACCTCGAGAGCGTCCAACTCAACGCAACTCGAAAGTGAAGCTGGCCCAGTAGCTCTCCCAATCGGCAATATTCCTGTCTGCGCAAGGTTGCATCAGCAGTGCGTGCAGACGCCATTTGCCTGCTGCTGCCAGCGGCACCTCAATTCGCCCATGTGAGTTCGGCGTGCAGGGAGTAGGGGTTGGTTTCCGGGATGATTTCAATTGACAGGCCAATCTCGTGGCCATAGAAATCATTCGCCAACGGGAGCATCAAGATCAGCCAGAAAAACACAATGCGGCTCATCGTTACCCCGGTGTGAAGGCGTTGAGCGTTGCGCGACTGCACGCGGATATGTGCGTATCGGAGCGACTCAAGAAGGTCGGTCATCACAGCAATATTTTCCATGTCGGTGCCATGGGGCCATGTCGGTGCCGTGGGGAGGCGGCGGGTCCTGGATTCAGCCCTGATGAGTCACGGCTGGGCGAGTACGTCCGGCGCAGTGGCGGCAGCGATGCCATTCTTGCCGCCAACAATCCGGACATCCGACGGTTTCGCGACAATGGCGGAAAGCTCCTTTCCTACATGGGGTGGAACGATCCGCTCGGCGGGATTCGTGAAACGATCGACTACTACTCGACGGTGGAGCGCCTGATCGGCAACCGGCGGGCTACCCAGGACTTCTACCGCTTATTCATGGTGCCCGGGATGAATCATTGCTCGGGAGGAGACGGCGCCTTTCAGGTTGATTGGTTGGCGGCTCTCGATCACTGGGTCGAGGATCGAAAGGCGCCCGACACCATCACCGGATTTCATCCCGACGCCAATGGCCGACCCGCCTTCCATCGCACGGTGACACCGCTTCGCGCCGACTACTAACAGTGAATGTCGCGAAGTTCAGTCCGCCGCGGTTCATCTCCGTTCGCAAAAGGCGCGGGGGCCTAATTGGGTGCCTCGAGTTTTCCTGAATGAAATATTGCCAGCGGAATCCAGCTCTTCCGAGTGAGGCCCGTAGCAGCACGACCCACCAAACTCAATCATATTCGCGCCTCCGTTAATACAGGCTGCCATGAACCGCTGCCACCCCTTCCATTCGCTCAAATGCTCCTGGGCGCTTACAACCCGTAATCCGGTAACTCGACATCGTCCCGTAGCGCGCGGCCAATCAAGGTGTCGGCCACGAACGGCACTCGCAAGAACCTGGTCACCAGGTTGCGGAATGCGATACCGAAGGCGCTTTTGGGTGCGAAGGAGGAGGCGAATTTTGCTGCCGAGGACTGTTTGCGATTCAAGAAGGGCATCATGCGTTCTTGATAGCGGGCAAAGGCAACATGGTGATCACCCCTGCTGATGCCAAGCTCCCCGGCAAGTACGTAAGCCCCAGCCATCGCAAGGCCCGTGCCTTCCCCACCCATGAGGGAGACACAGGCCGCGGCATCGCCCAGCAAAGCCGTCCGGCCTTTCGTCCAGCGCTGCATCCGGATTTGGCTGACCCGATCAAAGTAGAGTCCGCCGGCATCATCCAGCGCTGCAAGAATCGCCGGGCATTCCCAGCCGACGCCGGCAAAGACGCTTTTCAGCGTCGCTTTGCGTTCCTGGACTGAGGTCAGGCTGCCGGATGGCAGGTGCTCATCACGAAACACGAACAAGAAAAGTGTCTTGTCATCGCGCATGCAGAATCTCGACACTTGTCGCCCTGGGACACCATGACTCACGTAGACGAGTTCGTCTCGCGGCCGATAACCTTGCGACTCGAACGCGGCGACGTGATATCCAAGCGGTACTTCAAACTCAGTGTCGGGACCAAAGGCGAGTTGGCGGACACGCGAATGCAGGCCGTCAGCACCGATGACCAGATCAGCCTCGCGAGGGGCGGATCGCTTGAAGCTGACGCGCACCCGGGGCCCCAGATCCTCGATGGCCGCGACGGAGTCACCGAAGATCGTCTCGACCTGACCATTCAGCGCAAGATAGATCGATGTAGCGAGATCGGAGCGCTGCAGGCTCGTGAAGCGGCCGTGAGTCAAGCGGCCGAAGGCATTGAACGTGAAGCCGCCATTCCTGCGTCCCTGGCGGTCAACGAGGCGCACTTCCTTCACCGGGTAGCTCGACTCATGAATTCGAGCGATCAGGCCCATCTTCTCTGCGACATCATAGCCAACCCCCCAGAAGTCGATGATGTATCCGCCGGTTCGGAGCTGCGGTGACTCCTCCACCAGCACCACGTCATGGTTGGCCTTCCTCAGCCAATAGGCCAGGGTGGAGCCAGCGATGCCCGCCCCGTTTATGATGACCCGCATGCCACACTCCTCCTGGCGGCAAATGTTCGCGCCCCCAAGCCGTTGCAACTCGTCGTGTGCAATGTGGCGCCGATCGTCCACGGTGCGAAAGGCACTGCATGGGCGGATGTCCTGCTTCAGGGGCATCAGATGCCCGCATCGGCAATCAAGCTCATCCTGCCGGTCGGGGTCCGAATCCGCCTTGCGGGGAATCGCTGCAGGTTGATCGAGAGTCCGAAATTGCGCCGGGCGCCACTCAATGGAGCTGCTTTGAAATTGTATTGCTTACATCGCGAGTTCGAGCATTATCAGGCTGAGGGAGGCGCATGCTGCGCCGCCACGCTTGAAGCGGTGTTTCGGAGGCATTGCCCGTTGCCCTTCGTTTGAGGAGGTTGGGAATGGCGTCATTGGACCGCTTTTGACTGCGCAGGATCCATATGTCGCTCACGCATCCTGAAGGGGATTGCCGGGATGCAGGGATTTGGGCGCCCGCCTGCGAGTTGAACTTGCCGCGGTCAAGGGATTCGGCGAGGCAGGCGGATCAACTCTGCGGAGTCTTGTTCAGGAATGATCCTGATACCTTGAGCCGTTGTTCTGACTTGTGTGGTCCCCAGGCGGATGGGAAGCAGATGACCTGTCTCGAATCGATGGTATCCGGCACATATCCATCTGTACCGCCGGTTGTTGATTGGCATGCCAACGCTACCGCAGTGGGCATCGTCATCTTGGCCGCGATCATGGTCCTGGCTTGGTTTCGAGGTCAGGTACGAGGAGGCCTATCGGGGTGATTGATTTTCGTTGTAATGAAACGGGCTCTACTTTGCACCCGGAATTCGTGTCGAGTGGAAAAACCGAATCCGCCATTGCTCGTTGCCATATTCGAGTACGACCGATTCGAGCCACGTGACGTCCTCCCGGCTCACCGCATCTGAAATGGAGCCGTGATTGACGTACGCGACCCACGCCACATTGCACGCAACGTGAACGTCAGGATTGGTCACGTTCCACTCGTAACGCTTTCCTTGGGCGTGCAATCGCTGGATGATTTCCATCAACGATCGTGCGGTCAAGCGCGCCCCGCCATCGAAGGCGTAGAAATCCGGGGTCGTCAGGTCCAATAGCGCGGGCAGATCGTCCGCGCGTGCCGCTGCGAACATCTTCTTGATGGTTCCAACAATTTGCTGTGGAGCATCCGTGGGTGGGCCGCACTCTGCCAGATGGGGGGCGGCGGCAGCGGCGGGCGTGCCCGGACCGAAGAGTGCTAGGAGCAACAGCAGCGTCAATCCCCGGTTGATCGTCATCGAAATTCCTTGGTCATGGCCCACGATGCGTGATTATAGTTCACAGGGTCTCAATGACACTGCTACTGCAGGCGAGTGCAAGGCAAGCCATTCCGCGATGATGTCGCCGAATGCGCATCCTGCGTCGCCATGCAATTGGCCCTTGGCTTCAAGCAGCAAAAACGTGATCTCCCGGCGTCGTGGCCGTCGGGTCAGGCCGCGCGTTCCACGGGAGCCGTGCACGGCACGGAGTGCTTGACGACGCGGCCGATGGTCAGCCCTTGGACCAGAATGGAAAAGATCACGATCATATAGGTCAATGTGACGACGGTATCCCGCTCCGGTCCCAATGGCAGCGAGAGGGCGAGTGCAACCGAAATACCGCCTCGCAGGCCGCCCCAGGTCAGAATTTTCCACGATCCGCGGGGCAGTCCGAAGGAGTTTCTGAACAGCCCGATGGGCGCTGCAACTGTGATGAGTCGAGCCGCCAGGGTGATCACAATTACCGCCGTCGCGGGCAGCACGATCTGCGTCGAGAATTTCAACAGCACGATTTCGAATCCTATCAGGACGAACAGCACTGAATTCAGGATTGCGTCGATCAGCTCCCAGAACATGTCCAGGTGCTGTTGCGTCACGTTCGACATGGCCCTTGCGCGGCCATGATTGCCTACCACCAGCCCGACGACCACCATGGCCAGCGGACCGGATATGTGCAACCAGCTGGCCAGCGCGTATCCACCCATGACGGCGGCGAGAGTGATGAGGACTTCTTCCTGATAACTATCGATGCTTCGCAGGAGTACGAAGACCGCGTAACCCAGTACCAGCCCGAACGCGATTCCGCCGCCTGCCTCTCTCAGCAGCAGAGCTCCCACTTCTGCGGCGTGCGGTGCCTGGCCGCCGTGCAGCATCGATGCCGCCATCGCGAACAGCACCACGCCGACTCCGTCGTTGAAAAGCGATTCACCGGAGATCACCACCTCCACGCTCTTGGGTGCGCCTGCCGACTTCAGGATGCCGAGGACGGCGATGGGGTCGGTGGGGGAGATCAATGCGCCGAACACGAGGCAGTACGCCAGGGGCAGCTCGATGCCGAATCGCGGCAGGACGGCCCAGGCCGACAATCCGATGATGGCAGCGGAAACCACCGTGCCCAACAGGGCAAGTATGCCCACCTGCCAACGGTAGGCGCGCAACTCGCTCAAGTCGACGTGAAGCGCGCCGGCAAACAGCAGCAGCGACAACATTCCTTGCATCAGGACGTCGGAGAAATCGATCGAGCCCAGGAGCCTCTCTTCGTAGTCGCCCAATTGATGAAACCCGAATTGATCGAGTCCGACAAACGCAAGTGACAGCGCCAGCGCGATGCTCATGACCCCGATGGTCGTGGGAAGGCCGATGAACCGGTGGTTGATGTAGGCCAGAAGGGCCGTGATGACCAGGAAAGTGGCAGCCAAATCGAACACTCGGTGTCTCCATTCACTCGGCCGGTGAGCGGCCTGTCGCAAGACTACAGCAGAGTCGTGCCGTTGAAGAAGCTGGTTGGTCATTGCGGGCGACGGCCCCTCGCCGCACTATACTGACCCACGACTGCCGCTCGGTTGGTGGGAGGGAGGTTCCCCTGAAAGCACTGTTACTGCATTACTGGGACCGGCTCACGTCCAGCCTCTGGTTCGTGCCGGCGGCGATGGCGTTCGTCGCGGTGGCGCTGGCATCAGGGGCCGTGGCCATTGATCGTGCGTGGGGTGATCGGCTGCTCGGCGGTTTGGACTGGATCTACAGCGGAGGCGCGGAAGGCGCCAGCCTGCTCCTGGGCACCGTCGCCGGATCGATGATTTCTATCGCGGGGACGGTCTTTTCGATGACATTGGTTGCGCTGTCCCTGGCGTCATCCCAACTGGGTCCCCGGTTGCTGCGCAACTTCATGCGCGACTCCGTCAATCAGGTCGTGCTGGGCACGTTCGTTGCCACCTTCGTGTATTGCCTGCTCGTACTGCGCACCATTCGACGCGCTGATGAAGGCGTGTTCGTGCCGCATCTGTCCGTCAGCATCGGCGTACTGCTGGCAATCATCAGCATGGGCGTCCTGATTTATTTTGTTCATCACGTGTCGGTGTCGATCCAGGCGGACGAGGTGGTGGCCCGCGTAGGCCGGGAGATCGAGGAGGGAATCGACAGGCTGTTTCCTGACGGCGTGGAAGCACCTGCCGTCGCCGGCACGCCCGCGCTCAACGACGCCGATTTCGCGGCATTCACCACGCGAGCAGCGGTCGCGGTGAATGCGTCCGCAGACGGATATCTGCAATTGATCAACGTCGAGGCGCTGGTCGATCTGGCATGCCGTGAGGACCTGCTGCTCAGGCTGGAGTGTCGGCCCGGGCACTTTCTGGTCAAGGATGAACCGTTGATGATGGCGTTTCCCGCAGATCGTCTCGATGAAAATCTGACGGCCCGGATCAATGCCACCGTCGTTGTGGGCAACCAGCGCACTGCTACGCAGGATGTCGAGTTCTCGTTCCACCAATTGGTGGAGATCGCGCTGCGGGCATTGTCTCCCGGGATCAACGATCCGTTCACCGCCGTCGTTTGCGTGGACCGAATCGGATCGGCGCTATGCCTCCTGGCGGGGCGCCGTGCACCTTCGCCGCTTCGCTTCGATTCCCAAGGGCGGTTGCGACTGGTGCTGCAGCGATCCGACTTCCCGGGCGTGGTCGACGCGGCCTTCAATCAAATCAGGCAGAACTCCCAATCGAATCCCGCCATCGCGATTCGCATGCTCGAGGCGATCGCCCGGGTCGCATCCCGTATTCAATGCCGGGAGCACGCACATTGCCTGCGCCGGCATGCCGAGATGATCATCGGAGGCGCACGGAAATCCGTAGCGGAGTCCGATGATCTTCTGGCCGTCGAGACACGCTTCGCCGCAGTGACGAAGTCTTTGGAGCAGTTTCAACGCTGACGGAGTCCTGGTTGCGCGGTGCCTGCCGGCGCCGTGAGCACCACAGCAGGCGGATCGCGCGCGGATGCCACTCAAGTACGTGATCACAGCGGTTGACTCGAAGTGGCGAGTCGACTAGGTTCTTGGGCTGGGGGCGGGCAGCAGTAAGCGGAGCCGTTCTACGTTGATCCCAAACGTCAGGAGGCGCCGATTTGCTCAGGACTTTGCTTCGCTTCGTCGTTCCCACGCTGATCGCCATCAGCATTCTCGCATTGGTCGGCGTCCCGGTCGCAGACCGCATGCTGGCGGGCTGGTTTAAAGCGGATATCAACCTGCGCGCGCAACTGGTGGCCAACTCGATGGCGGACACGCTTTCAAAGCTGGTGGCGCATCCAGACGACAAGGCGCTGCGCGAATACCTTGCAAATATTACAACGGACGAGCGGCTGCTGGCCGTGCTGGTGTGCGCCGACGACGATCGTCGCATCTTCGAGACCGATCGAACCCCTCCGGAGGTTTCCTGCGCGACGACCCGGCAGATCGCTCTGGGCAAGAGCCAGGCACTGGACTTGGCCTCGGGACCCGTCGAAGTGTCATCGTTCCGTTATCCCGTCCCGCCGCACGGCAGTTTCCGCACCGTCATCGTCCACGACCTGAATTTCATCAATCGGCGGCAGTCGGCGGCGCGCAGCTATGTGATCGCGTTCGGCGGCATCGTCGCCTCGCTGCTCGCGATGATCGTCGGCTTCGTGTTCTGGCTGCTGCTCAGGCGCTGGGTGTCGAACCTACTCGGTGACATCCGTGCCTTGCGCTTTCTCGATGATGCGAAATCGGAATTGCCGCTGCGACCCATCCTGACGCAGGTGCGCAACGCCCTGCGTGAAGTGGAAGTCAGCCAACGGCTGGAAATCGACTTTCGCGAGAATTGGACTCCGCCGGCGTTGAAGCAGGTCGTGAAGGATCATCTGCGCTCGCCCGAGATGTACATCGTTTCCAATCGCGAGCCCTATATTCACAACGAGGGCCCCAAGGGTGTCCAGGTGCAGGTTCCGGCCAGCGGCATGGTCACGGCGCTCGAGCCGATCATGCGGGCGTGCGCGGGCACCTGGATTGCCCACGGCAGTGGAAGCGCGGACCGCCAGGTCGTCGACCGCTTCGATCATGTCAGCGTTCCTCCGGACGATCCCAGTTACACGCTGCGCCGCGTCTGGTTGTCGGCGGAGGAGGAGGAGGGCTTCTATTACGGCTTTTCCAACGAGGGGCTATGGCCCTTGTGCCACCTGGCGTACGTCAGGCCGGCATTTCGGGAATCGGATTGGCGTCAGTACGAGGCCGTCAACCGACGGTTTGCGGAGGTCGTGGCGCAGGAGTCGCAGTCCCAGGACCCGGTGGTGTTGATCCAGGATTATCATTTTGCTTTGCTGCCGCGCCTGTTACGGCTGGCAAAGCCAAAGGCTACGATCGCGCTGTTCTGGCACATACCCTGGCCGAATTCCGAGACATTCGGCGTGTGCCCGTGGAAGGCGGAAATGTTGACTCACATGCTGGCGGCGGACATCGTCGGCTTTCACACGCGCTACCACTGCCAGAATTTTCTGGATACGGCCGACCGGTATGTCGAATGCCAGATCAACCACGAACAGATGACGGTTACCTTGCGCGGGCACGTGTGCCGGGTGGTGCCCTATCCCATTTCCATCGAGTGGCCGCCTCGTTGGCTGAAGCAATTGCCGCGAATTCCGGACTCGCGCGCCAACGTTCGCGCGCGGTATGGAATAGGTCAGCATGTGTCCCTGGGAGTCGGCGTGGAGCGTTGGGATTTCACCAAGGGCATCGTCGAGCGCATTCAGGCACTCGAGGTTTTGTTCGAAAGATACCCTGCGTATGTCGGCAAGGTGTCGCTTCTGCAGGTGGCGGCTCCCTCGCGCAGCAAGCTTCCGGCATATCGGGTGCTGCAGGAGTCGACGTTGCAGGCGGTCAATCACCTCAACGAGAAGTTCCGGACGTCGGACTGGGTGCCGGTGGTGCTCATCGAACACCACCAGGAGCCTCGTGAAGTATTCGAATTGTTCCAGGCGGCGGATTTTTGCATCGTCAACAGTCTGCATGACGGCATGAATCTGGTGGCAAAAGAGTTCATTTCAGCCCGGGAGGACCACGACGGTGTTCTCATCCTCAGCACGTTCGCCGGCGCTTCGCGTGAATTGCCGGAGGCGATCTTGATCAATCCCTTCGATATTGCCGAGACCGCGGCGGCAATAAAGCTCGCGATGAGCATGTCGCGGGAGGAACGCCGCACGCGCATGAGCATGATGAGAAGGACGGTGAAGGAAAAGAACGTCTATCGTTGGGCGGGCCGGATGCTGATGGACGTGGCGCGCATCAGGCAGCGCCAATCGCTGACGAACGAAACTCTGCGGTTGTAGTTTCGCAGGCAAAATGCTGGATTGCCGACTCGATGAGACGCTTCGAATGGGAGGTCTTTCAACTGCAATGACGATAAGAGGCGCTTTTGTTTGCAAGGGGCCGCTGTCCATTTTTCTCGATGTTGACGGGACCCTGTTGGAGATTGCGAGGACGCCTGACGCGGTCAGGGTTCCGGCGGCGTTGCGCAATACACTGCAATTGGCAATGCAGCATGAAAGCGGGGCGTTGGCGCTGATCAGCGGGCGGCGTATTGAAGAGCTGGACCGCTTGTTTCAACCATACAAGTTCCCTGCTGCGGGTCAGCATGGGGTCGAGCGACGCGACGCTCATGGCATCGTCCACACGCCGGATATCGACCCGAATCTGCTGGGTCCGGCGAGACAGGAACTGGCCCATCTCCAGGCGCGGCACGCAGGCCTGCTATTGGAGGACAAGGGCGGCGGGCTGGCGATGCATTACCGCCTGGCCCCGGGTTACGCGGAGGTCGTGTTGGAGACCATGAGTCGGATGGCAGAATCCCTGGACGGCCGGTACACGCTTCGCACCGGCAAGTGCGTCGTCGAGCTTTCGCTGGCGGGCTTCTCCAAGCGCACGGCGATCGAGGCATTCATGGGCCATGCGCCGTTTCTCGGGCGGACGCCCGTGTTCATCGGTGATGACGAAACCGATGAGGACGGATTCGAGGCGGTCAACGGCATGGGTGGCGTTTCGATCAGAGTGGGAATGAACCCGAGTTCGAGTGCGCAATACCGATTCTCGAGCGTGAAATCGGTGATTGGCTGGCTGCGCGAACGAAACGTCAGCCTTCCCAGTCCGAAATTCGTCCGCCGCCGTGGCAGACCCGGGTGAAGCGGGCCGCCGAGTTGGACTGAAGGGGATGAATGCAATGTGATTTTGCGGTCCGGTGCGGCATGAGCCTCGGCGGATCAATCGGGCGGTGTGGCGTACCGTCGCGCCAGGGTCTGGTAGAGCGGCGGTGTGGTCAGCCGGGAGATGGCGGTGGCAATGGCAGCAGTGACCATCAACGGAAGTATCATCGCGTGCTGTGCGGTCATTTCCATCACGATCACCAGCGATGTCAGCGGCGCCTGCGTGACGCCGGCCAGATATCCGCACATACCAAGGATGGCGAAAGGCACCGCAGATCCTTGCCCCGACAGGTCGGCCAGCCACTGTCCGAGGCCGGCGCCGACCGACAAGGACGGGGCCAGCAAACCCGCGGGCACTCCGCTCAAATACGAGGCCAGCGTGGCCAATGCCCGTGCGGGTGCGTAATACCAGGCGAGATGGGCGTTGTGCTCCAGGATCGATTGGGCCTCCTGGTAGCCGGTCCCAAAGGTGAGACCGCCCGATGCGGCGCCGAGCGCAGCGACCACGATGCCGCATACGGCGGCAAACATGACGGGCCGCTGGGTGCGAAATGTCTGAATGCCGAAGGGCAGGTGTCTCACGCATTGCAAGGTTACACGGCTGACAATGCCACCCGCCAAGCCGGCGGCAATCGCGACCACACCGGTCATCCAGGTCACCGCATGTGCGGACGCCGATAAGACCGGCTGGCCGAAGTAGGAGTAGTCGCCGACGAGCGCGATGGCCACGACGCCGGCAAGAATCACCGCCGTGAGCGTCGTGCCGCTGGCCCGTTCCTCGAACGATCGGGACAGCTCTTCGATGGCAAATACGATTCCGGCCAGGGGCGTGTTGAACGCGGCCGCGACGCCGGCGGCGCCACCGGCCAGGATCAACGCACGGCGTTGCGCCTCCACTCCCCCGTGCGGAATCCAGCGATGAATGCTATGGGTGATCACGGCGCCGATGTGAACGGTCGGGCCTTCTCGACCGATCGACCCGCCGCACAACAAGCTGGCCGCCGCCAGCAGCACTCGTCCGACGACCACATGCGGCCGCAGCAGTCGTACACCGGCCTCCCCGGCATTTGGCTGAAGGGCGAAGATGGTTTGCGGAATGCCGCTGCCCTCAGCCCCTCGAAAGTAGCGCCGGGTCAGCCATGAGATGGCGGCAAAACCGATCGGCGCAGTAACCCATGGCCACCACGGGGATAGGTGGGTCAGCATCCTTTGTGCATATTGCGCGGCATCCGCCAGCTTGGCGAAGCCGACGGCCGCCAAGCCGACGGCAGTGGCGGCACCCCACAACAACAGCCGTCCACGCCAGTGATGAGCGGAGAGCAGGGCTCGTCGAGAACTTGCCGAAGGGTCACTCATCTGTCCAGTTCCAATTCAAAAATTGCAATTCATCGGGGCGCCGGCCCGCAGTTGAAGCAAACGTGTAAGGTGGTGCAGGATGCCATGTTAGCAGGACAGAGCATCGTTACCGATGCGCGGGCGCGTTTTCGGCTGCGGATTGTTCCTGCATCGGAATTCGGTGTTTTGGCCGTTGTCTCAATCTCTGCTGGAGGTGCCTGCAGCAGACCAGGTCCAATCATCACCAAGGAGCGCACATGCAATCAGTCAACGACCTTCTGTCATTGCCAATTTTCCAGAATTCGGCGGCGGAATGGACACTCGCGCTCATTACCGCCTCCACCTCGTTCCTGGCATTGGCCGTGGCCAGGCGACTGGTCCGGGCTTACCACCGCCGCCTGCTGTCGACCGAACGGGTGGAGTTCGCGGAAATACCGATGGAGGCGTTGAGCCGGACGTCCAATATTTTCATCCTGGTGCTGTCGCTCTTCATTGGTCTCAACACGCTGGCGAAATCCGCGCAAACCCGTTCACTCCTGGAGACGGCACTGACCATCGTCGTGTTCTGGCAATTGGGGCTGTGGAGTGGCGCCGGCATCAAAGGGTGGATCGAACGCAAGCGGCGCAGTGCGCTCGAATCGGACCGCTCGGCGGTCGGGTCGCTGGGCATCATCGGGGTCATTTCGCAGGTCGTCGTCTGGTCCCTGATCATCTTGTTGGCGCTCGACAATCTGGGCGTCAACATCACGGCATTGGTGGCGGGCTTGGGGATCGGCGGCGTGGCCGTGGCGCTCGCCCTCCAGAATGTGCTGGGCGATCTGTTCGCTTCCCTGTCCATCACCTTCGACAAGCCATTCTACGTTGGCGACTTCCTGATCTTTGACGATTTCATGGGCAGTGTCGAGAACATCGGCATTCGCAGCACGAGGCTGCGCAGCCTTTCAGGTGAGCAGATCATCGCGTCGAATGCCGACCTGTTGAAGAGCCGGTTGCGAAACTATGGCCGCATGAACGAACGTCGGGTCGTCTTTTCGACCGGCGTCACCTATGAGACGGATGCCGACACGGTCGAGCAAATTCCGGGCATGATCAAGAAGATCATCGCCGCACAACAGGGGGTGCGGTTCGACCGCAGTCATTTTGCCAAACACGGAGAGGCATCGCTGGATTTCGAGACCGTCTATTATGTGCTGACGGCGGACTACAATCGGTACATGGATATCCATCAGGGCATCATCTTGAGCATTCATCGGGAATTCGAGCGTCGCAGCATCCAGTTCGCGTATCCGACCCAACGCCTGTTGTTGGAGCGGTTGCGCCCGGAGGCGGCGCGACGGACGACGCAGGCAGCGTGACGGCGCCGGCTATCCCGCTGGAATTCGTTTTCTTCGGGCTGACATTGCTCGGCGTTGGGATCTTCCACCGGCGGGCCTTGGTGATGGCGGTCTGCGGCGCCGTCGCCGTGATGGCGTTGAAGATTTGGAACCATTCGTTCCCGGGCGGTGAGGGATGGGCGGGGCTCGCTCATCATCTCGGGCACGAATGGGTGATGATGGCGAACCTCCTGTGCCTGCTGACTGGATTTGCCCTCCTGTCGCGGCATTTCGAAAAATCCCACGTTCCCTTGCTCCTTCCCCGGGTGCTGCCGCAAGGGTGGGGCGGCGGGTTCGTACTGTTGGCATTGGTGTTTGCGCTCTCCGGCATCCTGGACAACATCGCGGCCGCGTTGATCGGAGGGGGCGCTGCGCATCAATTATTCCGGGGCAGGGTGCATGTGGGGTACCTGGCCGCGATCGTCACGGCCGCCAATGCCGGAGGAGCGGGAAGCGTCATTGGTGATACCACCACCACCATGATGTGGTTGTCGGGTATCTCGCCGCGAGTAGTATTGGTTGCTTACCTGCCGGCGATGGTCGCCACCGCAGTTGCGGGCCTGTTCGCCGCCAGGCTCCAGCACGCCTATTCGCCCATCATTCACGGGCCACGCCACCACGTAGCCATCGACTGGACCCGGGTGGGCATTGTCGCCTTGATGCTGATGTCGGCGCTGGCGGCCAACCTTCTGGTCAACATCCTCGCGCCGGCCGCCGCGAACCGGTTTCCATTCGTAGGCGTTGCCGTCTGGATAGCGGTGCTGCTCAGCGCCTGCTTCCGGCGCCCCGACTGGGAAGTCGTTCCCGGTGCGGCGAGAGGGGCCGCCTTTCTGCTGGCGTTGGTGTGGTCTGCGTCCATGATGCCCGTGCAGAGCCTGCCGCCGCCAGGGTGGCCATCGACCCTGATGCTGGGTTTCGTGTCCGCGGTCTTCGACAATATCCCGTTGACGGCTGTGGCCATCAAACAGGGGGGCTATGACTGGGGGTATCTCGCGTACGCGGTGGGGGTCGGAGGATCGATGATCTGGTTCGGATCCTCCGCCGGAGTCGCCATCGCGAATTCCTTTCCGGAAGCGCGCTCCACGGTCAACTGGATCAAGCACTCCTGGTTCGTTTCATTCGGTTATGTGGCGGGCTTTGCCGCGCTGTTGCTGGTGCTGGGCTGGCGTGGTCACCCAGGGTGATCCATTGCAGCGGTAATGCAGTTCTTGGTGAGACCAGGTTCCGTTTGCATCACGGCAACGATACCGACGACGACCGACGCTCCAGACGGTCATCGATCTCCCCCAGGTAGGCCGCCAGGCTGTTGACCGATTCCCGCAGGTCTTCGCGCATTCGCGATTCTGATTCGGACTGACGCTGGCGCACGGCGGCGAACTCGGCCTCGATGGCGTTGCGCAGTTCCAGGAATCGGGATTGCTCGGCCTGGTCGGCGAGCGCTCGTTGTGCCTTCAATTCGGCAGCCTGCCGCCGGCTGTCGCCGAAGGCCGTCATCTGCACACGCAGCGCATATCCGAGGACTACTGAAACAATTACAAAACCCATGCCCAGCAGCAGGACGCCGAGGGGGGCGTCTGCAGTGGTGACGATGAACGACAATTGCACGGGGCGATTCATCGCGGACCAGTTCACGCCGATGAAAAGGATCATTAGCGCGGCCATCACTCCCAGTACCCAACGGAAAATACGCATGAGGTTTCCTCCCAGGTCGTCCATCGTCAGTGTAACGCGCCGATGAGGCTGATGTTCATCGGTTGATCCGCCGTGGTGAGCGAACGACGCGGACGAGCGCGTGTGTCGGACTGCTCCTACACGAGAATCGGTGCTCTACGCCGGCGGCGGCGCATGGGAGGAATGGCACGCATTTTCCTGGAAAGTTGTCTGATCTCTCTGTGCGCCGAAAGTCACGATCGCCGGCGACCCTGTAGACTCGATCGTCGTGGTGCACGCATCGGCAGTGCGCGCCGCGTGCCGTGAGGCGCGGTCGTTCAGGAGATGGAGGCAACATGGCGAGTCAATCCGATGCTCTCGTGCTCTTCGGCGCCACTGGCGATCTCGCGCGCAAGATGATCTTTCCGGCGCTCTACGCGTTGGTCAAGCGCGACCGGTTGACGCTGCCTGTCATCGGAGTCGCCTCCTCGACGATGAGCAATGCGCAGTTTCGCAAGCATGCGCAGGAGTGCGTGCGCGAATCCTGCAAGATCGACGACCCACGCGCGCTGCGGCGATTGGTTTCACAGCTGGTCTACGTCCAGGGGGACTATAACGACGCGTCGACGTTCGCGGCTCTCAAGTCGGCCCTCGATGGTGCACGCCGTCCCGCCCACTACCTTGCCATTCCGCCCGCACTGTTTGCCACCGTCATCCGGTCCTTGGCGGGGGCGGGCCTGGCCGAGCGCGCGCGGGTCATTGTCGAAAAGCCCTTCGGAAGGGATCTGGCGTCGGCCAAGGCGCTGAATCGCGTGGCGCGATCGGTGTTCCCGGAAGACTCGATCTTTCGCATCGATCACTTCCTGGCAAAGGAGGCGATCATGAACATCCTGTATTTCCGATTCGCCAACTCATTTCTGGAGCCGCTCTGGGACCGCAATTTCGTCCACAGCGTGCAGATCACCCTGGCCGAATCGTTCGGCGTGGCGGGCCGGGGGTCATTCTACGAATCGGCGGGGTGCCTGCGGGACGTGGTTGAGAACCATCTTTTCCAGATCGTCGCACTGTTGGCGATGGAGCCGCCGAGCATCCGCGGGTTCGACGCGGTCCACGGCGAAACGACCGATGTGATTCGTGCCATCCGGCCGCTCAAGCCGTCGGATCTGGTAAGAGGCCAGTATGTCGGCTACCGCAAGGAGCGCGGTATTGCGCGCCGGTCGGACGTCGAGACTTTCTGTGCGCTCCGGCTGTTCATCGACTCCTGGCGCTGGCAGGGCGTTCCGTGGTACCTGCGCTCCGGCAAGTGCCTACCGACGACGGCCACGGAAGTGATCGTGCGTTTCAAGCCTCCGCCTCAAGCGTTGTTCGCCGACTCGAGCACTGGCTCGGATCAGGCCAATTTTCTGCGATTTCAGCTGTCGCCGACTTCCTCCATTGCCATTGGCGCCAGGGTCAAACGATTCGGCCACTCTTTCGTCGGGAGGCAACGCGAATTGAGGCTGGCCGATGAGCAGCCGGCCGAACGGTCACCGTACGAGCGGCTGATTGGTGATGCAATGGCCGGCAATGGAGCGCTATTCAACCGCGAAGACGCGGTAGAGGCAGCATGGGCGGCTGTCGAACCGGTGCTCAAGAAGCATGGTCGCGCGCACCCCTATAAACGAGGCAGCTGGGGTCCGCGTGAGGCGGACGCCCTCATAGCCGCGGACGATCGATGGGCTGTGCCGGGGACGTCGCTTGCCGCTGCCCATTGAAGACTATGCGTTGATTGGTGACTGCCATGCCGGGGCCTTGGTTGGCCGCGACGGTTCGATCGACTGGTTGTGCCTGCCGCGATTCGACTCGGTTGCCTGCTTCGCCGCCTTGTTGGGAAGTTCGGAACATGGGCGATGGCAGGTCGCGCCAACCGGCAACGTCGAGTCCGTGCATCGCCGCTACCTGCCCGGAACGCTCATCCTGGAGACGGAGTTCCACACGTCAGAAGGAGTGGTGCGCCTTCTGGATTTCATGCCGTTGTCGAATGAGCGCTGGGATGTGGTTCGAATCGTCGAGGGGCTGAGTGGGCAGGTGCGGATGCGCGGGGAGCTCATCATCCGGTTCGACTACGGGTCGATCGTACCCTGGGTGCGGCGGTCCGGTGATGTGCTGCTGGCGACGGCAGGCCCGGATACCCTGGAGCTGCATTCGACGACGGACGTGCACGGGGAGAATCTAAAAACAGTCTCCGAGTTCCATGTCGATGCGGGTACACGGACAGCGTTCACCTTGAACTACCGGCCATCACACGTGCCGATGGAGCCGCCGATCGATGTAGAGGCGTCGCTGCGCTCCACCAAAGCGGCTTGGAGACACTGGTCCTCGCAGAGTCGTTACCAGGGACGCTGGCAAGAGGCGGTGGTTCGCTCGCTCATCACCCTCAAGGCGCTGACCTATGCTCCGACGGGCGGCATCGTGGCGGCGCCCACCACATCCCTTCCCGAACAATGGGGCGGCGTGCGCAATTGGGACTATCGCTATTGCTGGCTGCGCGACGCAACTTTCACGTTAAACGCGTTGCTGCTGGCGGGGTTCCGCGAGGAGGCGATGGCGTGGCGTGATTGGCTGTTGCGCGCCGTGGCAGGAAGTCCCAAGGACATGCAGATTCTATACAGCGTCACCGGCGAACGACGCTTGGATGAAGCCGAGATCCGCTGGTTGCCGGGGTATCAGGGCGCGGGTCCGGTTCGCGTTGGCAATGCTGCTGCGAGGCAGTTTCAGTTGGATGTCTATGGCGAGGTGATGGACAGCCTGCATCTTGCGCGGGCGGCGGGGCTCGACCTGGAACCCGCAGCCTGGAGGATCCAGCACGCTCTGCTGGAGTTTCTGTCCTTACACTGGAATGATCCGGACGAGGGAATCTGGGAGATTCGCGGTCCGCGCAGGCACTTCACGCACTCGAAGGTGATGGCGTGGGTTGCATTCGATCGTGCGGTCAAGGACATCGAGTGCTTTGGTCTGGACGGGCCGATAGGGCGGTGGCGCGAGACGCGCGAGGAGATTCATGAACAGGTCTGCCGCAATGGGTTCGACTTGCGTCGCAATACCTTCGTTCAGTCCTACGGATCACCGCACCTCGACGCCAGTCTCCTCCTGATCCCGCAAGTCGGCTTTTTGCCGCACGATGATGCCCGCGTGCGCGGCACCGTCGAGGCCATAGAAGATGAATTGCTGCACGATGGGCTGGTCATGCGCTACTCGACCGATACTCGAGTGGATGCGCTGCCGCCCGGTGAGGGCGCCTTCCTTCCCTGTTCATTCTGGCTCGCAGACGGGCTGATCCTGACCGGTCGGCGCGAGGAGGGGGAATCGCTGTTCGAGCGCTTACTGGCGTTGCGCAATGACGTAGGGCTGCTTGCTGAGGAGTACGACACGCACGCAAGGCGCATGCTCGGCAACTTTCCGCAGGCACTGACGCACATGGCATTGATCAATACGGCACGGTTGTTATCAATGCCGGCCGAACACGCCCGACGTGCGACGGAAAGGGGCGAGCGGCCGGCGGCAGCAACTCAGGCTACGTGAGGGATTCGATTGCAATGCCCAGCACGACCCGCGAAACCCAGGTTCAATCCCGCTCTGCAGCCTTGAGCAGCCCTGCGGACGCCGCCCGTAGCAGCCGCTGAAAAGTCGGACACTCCAAATGACTGGGCGCGCGGCAGGCGGCCACGTGCCGCAGCGCCTCGCTCATCGCGCTCAAGGTGCGCACCTTGGCATCCAGTTCGTCGGCCTTGGCGCAGAGAACCCGCCGGTCGATACGAAGCTTGCGGTCCGCCGAGAACATGCGCCGCAATTCCTCCAGGGAGAATCCGGCAGCCCGCCCCAGGGCGATCAATGCCAATCGCTGCAGGATGTCCTGGCCGAACACCCGGCGCAGGCCGTGCCGGCCCACCGAATGGAGCAGTCCTTTCTCTTCGTAGAACCGGATGGCGGAGGCAGCCACTCCGGACCTGCGGGCAACTTCGGAAATATCCACCTCGGACCCCTTGACCTCAAGTGAACTTGAAGTGGCATAGTGCCAGCAACACTGATCGACGGCAATCAAGCGGGGTGGCCAACATGGATATGACAATTGGAACGAAACAAGCGCATCTCGACACTGCCAGGCGCGGCGCGGCCGCCGGACTTTCGCTGTCGATGCTGATGCCCTCGCTGGACACGAGCAGCGCCAATGCGGTGTTGCCGGTATTGGCAGCTCAGTGGGGCCGGAGTTTTGCGACGGTGCAGTGGATCATGCTCGCGTATCTGTTGATGCTGACCAGCCTGATCGTCGTGGCCGGGCGGGCAGGCGATGTGATCGGACGCCGCCGGTTGTTGCTCGCCGGCATTGCCGTGTTCACGCTGGCCTCGCTCGCCTGCGGGGCGGCGCCGTCATTGCCGTCGTTGCTCGCGGCGCGGGCGGTGCAGGGGGTGGGCGCAGCCATCATGCTGGCACTCACGATGTCGATGGCGGGCGCGGTGGCGCCGGGTGCGCGCACGGGGAGCATGCTGGGGTTGCTGGGCACGATGTCGGCGCTTGGAACCACACTGGGTCCGTCGGTGGGGGGCGCGCTCACCGGCGCTTGGGGTTGGCGCATGGTGTTCCTCCTGAACGTGCCGGTGGGCATCTTGAACTTCTATCTGTCGTTTCGGTTTCTTCCTGCGGACGATCCGTCCAAGCGCTGGCGCCATACCCCCACCGACTTGCAGGGCACGCTGTTGTTGGCGCTGACATTGATCGCCTATGCGGCGGGAATGACCTCGCTGAATCGCGGGACGCACGCGGTCGTGGGCATGTTGCTGCTGGCCCTGGCAGCCATCGGAATCCTGTCATTCGTGCGTGTGGAACGCCGCAGTGCTGATCCCCTGATTCACCTGGCGCTGTTCCAGATTCCAGGCCTGGCTCGCGGTCTTGTCATGAGCACGTTGGTGGCGGGCGTCTTGATGACCAGCCTGGTCGTCGGACCTTTCTATCTTTCGCGGGGCCTCGGATTCGATGCCTCCCATGCCGGGCTGCTGCTGTCGGTGGGGCCTCTGTTTGTCGCGCTGACCGGCGTGCCAGCGGGGCGGCTCGTGGATCGGTTTGGATCCAAGCGCCTCACCCTCGTGGGGTTGATGCTCATGGCGTGTGGCGCCGGTGCGTTGGCCCTGATGCCCTCGCAGGCCGGCGTCACCGGCTATCTCTTGGCGACCGCCGTGATGACCGCCGGCTACGCATTGTTCCAAACGGCCAACAATGCCTCGGTCATGGGAATGGGCGGCAAGGAGCAGCGCGGCCTCGTGGCGGGCCTGTTGAGCCTGTCACGCAACCTGGGATTGATCACCGGTGTCGCCGTGATGGGGACGGTATTCGCGCACGCGGTGAATGCGGCGGAGATGGTGGCCGCGACGCCCGCCGATGTGGCCTGCGGCTTGCGCGTGTCGTACGGAGTGGCCACCGGCATGCTCGTCGCGGCCGTCTTGTTGGCAGCGCGCGTGCGGGTACGAGGGTGACTTTGGTCACATAGCAGGCGGCGCGGCGGCGCCGGTGCGGATAGTACCTATTTGCGCAGCCAGCCAGAAACTCCAACATTTGCACATGGCAACCTACACCACCGAGCGCGTGCTCGACGTGCATCACTGGAGCGATAGGCTCTTCAGCTTTTCCACCACCCGCAGCCCGGGCCTGCGGTTCGAGAACGGGCAATTCGTGATGATGGGATTGGATCAGGGGGAGGGGCGCAAGATCGTGCGCGCCTACAGCCTGGCCAGCGCCAATCACGAAGAACATCTCGAGTTCTACAGCATCAAGGTGCCCAATGGGCCGCTGACCTCCAGGCTGCAGAAAATCAGGGTGGGGGATTCCGTGCTGGTCAGTGCCAAGCCGACGGGCACCCTGGTGCTGCGCGATCTCAAGCCCGGCAAGCGCCTGTTCCTGCTGGCCACCGGCACCGGCGTCGCGCCGTTCGTCTCCATCATCAAGGATCCGCAAGCCTACGAGCAATTCGAGACCATTTACCTGGTCCGCGGAGCGGCGTGGGTCAATGGGCTCACGTATGTCGACACTGCATTGAAGGCGTTGCGCGAGCACCCATTCCTGGGAGAGATGATCCAGGCGCAGCTCGTCGACTACGCCTGCGTTACGCGTGAACCCTATCCGCATCAAGGCCGGGTCACCACGCTGGTGAAGAGCGGTGAGTTGTTCGACAGGCTGGGCATTGCACCGCTGGACCCTGCCACCGACCGCTTCATGATCTGCGGCAACATGCGCATGTTGGCGGACGCGACGGCCTTGCTCGATGAGGCCGGATTGCAAGGCTCCTCCGGCGTGGGCGTCCCCGGCGACTACGTGGTCGAACGCGCATTCGTGGAATCCCTCGCGGAGACCCGCCGTCCAGAGCCCGAAGTGGCCTGACCCTTCGTGGAGAACCAAGCCGGCTTCATGGCGCAGCTGTGTGATTGCTACCCCAGCCTGCGTGAGATGCCTCCTGATCAGCTCGTCGCCGACGTCCGGCAGCACGCCCGCCTGATCGATGCAAATTGCGGGACGACGCTGTTCGAAGAGGGGCAGCCGTGCCGGGGATTCCCGCTGGTGATCACGGGAGAGGTATGCGTCACGCGCCAATCGGCGGACCATGCGCGCTCGATGGAGCTGTACCGGGTGAGCCCGGGCGAGATCTGCGTGGTCTCGACCTCCTGCCTGCTGTCGCATCGTGCTCTCAATGCGCGCGGCGCGGCGGCCGCGGATACCCGCCTGCTGCTCCTGTCGCCGGAGCTGTTCGAAAAGTGGACGGGGCATCGCGCCTTTCGCGAGTTCGTGTTCCAGGTGTTTTCCGATCGACTCACCGACCTGATGGCGCTGATCGACGCGATTGCGTTCCAGCGGCTGGACCGCCGCCTGGCCCAGCATCTGCTCGGCCACGGGCAGCAGCTGCGCACCACGCACCAGGCGCTGGCCGACGAACTGGGGACGGTGCGGGAAATGGTCACGCGCATCCTGAAGCGCTTCGAGACTTCCGGCTGGGTTAAACTCGGGCGCGAGCGTATCGAGGTCCTAGATGCGCCGAAGCTGCGGGCGTTGGCCGGCGGTCACTCGCCATGAGTGCGCGAACCGGCGCCCGGCCTGTGTAACCCAGGTCACTGACCTGGGTCGCGGGCATCCTTCATCCTGTAACCCTACTGAAACGGGAGTGATGCACATGAATGCAAATGTTGGAACGATCGACCGGGCCCTGCGCTTCATCGCCGGCGCGGTCCTGATCGCATTGGCCGCCATGGGAAAGATCGGCGCCTGGGGCTTCATCGGCGTGGTGCCGCTGGCAACGGCGTTGTTCAGATTCTGCCCCGCGTATACGTTGCTGGGATTCTCGACCTGCCCGGTGCAGACCAAGAAAAATTGATCTAACCTGAGGCGGATGCCTGTTCCCGCCTGCCGCCTGGCTTTGCTCTCCTGGTTTCTGCCGATCTTGGCGGTAGCCTCGATGAGCGCCTGTGGCGGTAACGGCGATCGACCAGCCGCGGAAGGTGTTGCTCGCGGCCCTGATCCCGGCGAGCTCAACCTGTTCGTCTGGTCCGACTTCATGGCGCCGACGGCCGTGGCGGATTTCGAGAAGTCCACGGGCGTCCGCGTGCGCGTCTCCTATTTCGACAACAACGACACGATGGAAGCACGCCTGATGGCGGGGCACAGCGGCTTCGATGTGGTCATGACCTCCGCCACCGCGTTCAAGCGCCAGATCGACGGTGGGGCTTACCGGCCATTGGATGTGCGGCTGATTCCGAATCTCTCGCAGCTCGATCCCGAGCTGTTACAGAAAACGGCCGCGATCGATCCCGGCGGCCGTCACGGTGCCATTTACGCCTGGGGCACGCTGGGTATTCTCTACAACCGCAAACTGGTGGGTCACGCGCTGCCAGGCAAGGTCATCGACAGCTGGGGCGCGCTGTTCGATCCCAACATCGCCGCTCACTTGTCGCGCTGCGGAATCAGTTTCATCGACGATGCGCCAGCCGTTGTGAAGCTGGTGTTGAAGTATCTGGGCCGGAATCCGGACTCACCCAGCGATGCCGATTTCGCCGACGTGGAGTCCACGCTCCTCGCCATCCGGCCGTTCGTCCGCACCATCGACACGGGCACCATTCTCGACACCATGACCAACGGCGATGGCTGCATCGCCCTGGATTACAACAGCGATGCGTTCCTGGACCGCCGGCGCGCGGCCGAGGCCGGCAACGGTGTCGACATCGGCTTTGTGATTCCGAAGGAAGGATCGCTCATCTGGATGAACTGGCTGGCGATCCCGGCCGATGCGCCGCATGTCGCCAACGCCCATCGCTTCATCGACCATCTCCTGGATGCCCGCACCAGCGCCAACTTCACGAACCTCATGGGCAGCGCCAATGGCAATCCGCAATCGCTGCCGCTGTTGGATGCGTCGATCCGTGCGGACAACCTGGTCTATCCGACCGCCGAGGAGCGCGCCAGGCTGTTCGTGGAGGCGGGCAATTCTCCGCAACGGGCGCGAACGGTGACGCGCATCTGGCAGCGTTTCAAGACCGGGCAGCGTTGATCCAGGGATGGCGTGCGATTGCGCGTTCAGGCTTCGGATTCGCCCGGGTTTTCCAGGCTGAATTTCTCCCCCTCGTCATCGTAGGCAAAGGCCTCCGCATAGCGGCCCCAGCTGACGATGGTGCGCAGCGTGGCCTCGGCCGCCTCATCGGTCATGTAGTCCTCGATCTCATCGAGAAAGCGGCTCTTGCGCGCCACATGCGAGGTACGTTCATCGAGGACACGGCGCACGTGCGCGGCGAGTGGAATGTAGTTGAGGAGATGGCGCGCGAAGATGCGCTTGCGCTCATCGACCGTGGCGTTGGCAAAGGCGATGCCTTCAGCCGTGAGCTTGAGATCGCCGCCCTCGAGCTCGGCGAAACGCATCATCTGCAGCGTCTCGGCCACCGGGAACAATTCGTCGGCGTCCATGTGCAGGTCGGAGGCGATCTTCGGCAGGTCCGCATTACCGTTGAAGGGTGCGGCGGCCACGGCCTCCATAAGGCCGGCGAGAAGGTTCGAGGACACGTTTGGCAGTTCAGTGCCGATTCCCAGCCCCGGCAGGCGGTTGGCAGGCAACGAGGGGCTGGTGACCTTGCGCGCCGTCATGGCCACGTACAAGCGCTCGACGATGTCGCGGAAGGCCGGGTCGAGGCGATTGCGCGGCTGCGGCAGGGTGACGGCGATCTCGTTGAGCACCCGCCCCGGGTTGCTGCCGAACACCAGCACGCGGTCGCACATCAGCACCGCTTCTTCGATGTTGTGCGTCACCAGCACCACGCCCTGGATGGGCATGCGGCCGTCCGACCACAGGTCGAGGAAATCCGTGCGCATGGTCTCCGCGGTGAGCACATCCAGCGCGGAGAATGGCTCGTCCATGAGCAGGATATTGGGCTGCACCACCAATGCGCGCGCGAACCCCACGCGCTGGCGCATGCCGCCGGACAACTCGCGCGGATAGGCGGATTCAAAACCGTCCAAACCGATGAGGTCGATGGCCGCGAGCGAGCGCTTGCGGATCTCGGCCTTGGGCACGCGTTGCGCCTCGAGGCCCAATGCGACGTTCTCGAACACCGTGAGCCAGGGGTAGAGCGCGAAGCTCTGGAACACCATGGAGATGCCGGCGGCGGGCCCGGTGACCTCGCGCCCGAGATAGCGTACTTCGCCTGCGCTCGGCTCGGACAAGCCGGCGATCAGCCGCAGCAGCGTCGACTTGCCCGAGCCGGAGCGGCCCAGGAGCCCGACGATCTGGCCGCCTGTGAGCTGCAGGTTTACATCCTCCAACACCAGCAATTCGCTGCCGTCGGCCTTGGGAAAGGCCTTGCGGACATTGATCACTTCCAACAGCGGTGGCGGGGTATTCATCGGCGCGGGTGCTTCAGGTCAGCCGGTACTTGCGTTCGGCGTAATAATACAGCGGCCGCCAGAAAACGCGGTTGATGATCACCACGAACAGGCTCATGGTCGCGATCCCGAGCACGATGCGATGGTAGTTGCCCGCGCTGGTGGCCTCGGCGATGTATGAGCCCAGCCCTTGCGCCTTGAGGCGTGTGGTGCCCCAGCTCGCGATCTCGGCGACAATGGCCGCGTTCCAGGAGCCGCCCGATGCGGTGATGGCGCCGGTGACATAGAACGGAAACACGCCTGGCAGGGCGACCCTACGCCACCACAGCCAGCCGCCGACGCGGAAATTCTCCGCCACATAGCGCAGCTCGCCCGGCATCTGCGAGGCGCCGGCAATGACGTTGAACAGGATGTACCACTGCGTGCCGAGGATCATCAGGGGCGACAGCCACCAGTCGGGATTCAGATCGCCGCGCACGATCAGGTACACCACCAGCGGAAACAGCAGATTCGCGGGGAAGGCCGCCAGGAATTGCGCCACCGGTTGTACCACGGCGGTGGCGCGCGGCCTCAGGCCCACCCACACGCCCACCGGCACCCAGATGAGGCTGGCCAACGCGATGAGCACCACCACGCGGGTCATGGTGATCAGCGCCAGCCAGCAGACGCCGCGCAGCTCGGCCCAGGAGGTGCCGGCGATGAGCACCCGGCCGATGTGCCACAGGGCGACGGCGACCACGACGGCCAGCGCCGCGATCCAGAAATTGTCCAGGCGGCGCTTGACGATGCGCGGTGCGAACCGGGGCTCGGGCCGCCGCGGCAGCGCCCAACTCGTCCAACGGAGGGCCCCATAGAAAATCCACGTCAGCCCGGAAATGATGCGCGAGCGCCGCATCATGGTCAGCGCCCAGGAGTCGGGCGCCTGCGAGGTGGCATCCTGCTCCACCTTGAAGCGATCCACCCACGCGATCAACGGCCTGAACAACAGCTGATCGTAGATCAGGATGACGATGAGCATGGTGCCGATGGCCCAGCCGATGGCGGTGAGATTGCGTTGCGCAATGGCCAGGGCGATGTAGGAGCCGACGCCGGGCAGGGCGACGTTGGTAGTGCCCACGCTGATGGACTCGGAGGCGACCACGAAGAACCAGCCGCCGGACATGGACATCATCATGTTCCACACCAGCGCCGGCATGGCGAAGGGTACCTCGAGTTGCCAGAAGCGCATCCAGGACGTCAGGCGGAATGAGTTGGCGGCTTCGGTGAGCTCCTCGGGCACGGTGCGCAAGGATTGGTAGAAGCTGAAGGCCATGTTCCACGCTTGGCTCGTGAAGATGGCAAAGATCGCCGCGAACTCCGCGCCCAACACCCGGCCCGGCGCCAGCGACATGAAGAACACCACCGTAATGGAAATGAACCCGAGAATGGGCACGGATTGCAGGATGTCCAGGATGGGCACCAGCAGGCGGCCGGCCCGCTCGCTCTTGGCCGCCCAGGTGGCGTAGGTGAGCGTGAACAGGAGCGACAACCCCAACGCGGAGAACATGCGCAGGGTGGTGCGAGCCGCATAGAAGGGCAGGTTGACAGGGTCAAGTGACAGGGGTGTTTCGTGCAACCGCGACAGAGGCTCCAACAGCCCCCGGCTGGCATCGCCGGCCCAGACGATGAGGCCGATGATGACGATGGCCGCCATGGCATCCCAGCGCGTCGCGAGATCGCGCAGGAAGCCGAAGGAGTCGGATGAGTTGGCGTTAGACACGTGCCAATGATGCCTAATATAGTGCGCGGATGCTCATGAGAAGTTTGTTATTCGCCCCCGCCAACCGGCTCGACATGCTGGCGAAATTCGCGCGCATTCCGGCCGACCTGTTCGTTCTCGACTTGGAGGATGCCGTGCCCGCAGCGGCGCGTCCTGCCACCCGCGAGCAATTGCCGCAGGCAATCGCCGCCGCGCGCGAGGGCGGGAACCCGCGCACGATCTACGTGCGCGTCAACGAGGTGCGCAGCACGGATTTTGCGTTGGATGTGCAGGCTCTAAAGCGCTGCCGGCTCGATGGGGTGGTGCTTCCCAAAGCGGAATCCGCGCAAGACATCGCGCATTGCCTGTCGCAGTTGGGCGAGCCAGGCCGCCTGCCGTTGATCGCCGGCATCGAATCGGTGCGGGGAGTGTTGAATTGCGAGGCCATCGCCGCGGCGGGCGTCGCCGGCGTGTTCTTCGGCGCCGAGGATTTTGCGGCGGACATGGGCGCGCGCCGCACGGCCGAAGGCACGGAGGTGTTGTACGCGCGCTCGAAGGTCGTGCTGGCCGCCCGCGCGGCGCGGATCATCGCGCTGGACCAGGTGGTGGTGGAAGTGCGCGACGACGAGCAGTTCAAGCGCGATGCCAATGCCGGCCGCAACCTCGGCTACCACGGCAAGATGTGCCTGCTGCCTCGGCAGGTGGAACTCGCCAATGCCTGCTTCGGGCCGAGCGCGGCGGAAGTCGATCATGCCCGCCGCTTGATCTCGGCTTATGAGGCTGCCAAGGCAGAGGGCCGTGGCGCCATCGACTTCGAGGGGCGGATGGTGGATGAGCCCTTGTTGAAACGCGCGGCAGCGGTGCTGGCGGCGGCCGGGCGCCTGCCGGGCACCTGATTTTCTAGAGGACCTTGCCCGGATTCATGATGTTCAGCGGATCGAGCGCGCGCTTCAACTGGCGCATGAGATCCAGCGCCACCGGGTCCTCATAACGGCGCAGGTCCGCCACCTTGGATTGTCCCACGCCGTGCTCGGCGCTGAAGCTGCCACCGTGCGCGGCCACCTCGTCGTGCACCAGCCGCGTTACCTCTTCATTGCGCGCCGCGAACGCGGCTGAATCTCCGCCCGGCGGCGGGCTGAAGTTGAAGTGCAGGTTGCCATCGCCCAGATGTCCGTAGGCTATCAGGCGTGCCCCCGGAACCCGGCCTTGCACGGCATCGCCAGCGGAGCGGACGAAGGCGGGAATGGCGGCGATGGGCAAGGACACATCGTGCTTGATGGATGCGCCCTCGCGCGTCTGCGCGGCGGGAATGTTCTCGCGGATATGCCACAGCGCCAGGCGCTGGCTGTCGGAACCGGCCAGCACCGCATCGAGTACCACGCCCCGTTGCACCAACTCATGCAGGGCGGTGGTCATGGCCTCCTCGCCACCGGCTTCGCGCGCGTACAGGGCGGTTTCGCACAGCACATACCAGGGTTGAGGCGCGCCCAGGGGGTCCGATACGCCGGAAATGTGCTGCAACGCCAGTTCCAATGCCGCGCGCGGCATGACCTCGAAGGCCACCAGCGAGTCCCCGAGGCGCGCGCGCAGCGCCGACAGCAAACCGACCGCTGCATCCAGGTCCGCCACCGCCACGAACGCGGTGGCGTGGGCAGCAGGCTGCGGGAACAACTTCAGGCAGGCAGCCGTGATGATGCCGAGCGTCCCTTCCGCGCCGATGAACCATTGCTTGATGTCGTACCCGGTGTTGTCCTTGCGCAGCGAGTTGAGCTGGTTGACGATGCGACCGTCGGGAAGCACCGCCTCGACGCCGAGGGTCAGGTCGCGCATTACGCCGTAGCGCAGCACGGCGGTGCCGCCTGCGTTGGTGGACAGGTTGCCGCCGATCTGGCAGCTGCCTTGCGAACCCAGGCTCAAGGGGAACAGCAGGCCGACGCCTGCAGCCGCTTCCTGGACTTCCTGCAGCGTGCAGCCGGCCTCGGCAATCAGGTTGAACCCTTGCGGGTCGACGCGACGGATGCGCTTCAAGCGATGCAAAGACAGCAACAGTTGTGTGCCGCTCGCGTCCGGGGTCGCTCCCCCGCAATACGACGTGTTGCCGCCCTGGGGCACGATGCCGACGCGATGCTTGGCACATATGCCCACCACCGCGGCCACTTGCTGCGGCGTAGCCGGCTGCGCGAGGAATGCCGATGCACCGTGATAGCGGCGGCGGTGATCCCACAAACGCGGTTCGATCAGCGACGGATCGTCGCTGTAGCCGCCGGCACCGAGCGCGGCGCGAAGCTCATCCAGGACGGCGGGATTCATGTGAATGCAAGGATGGCGAAGACGCGATGCAGGCGTTGCACCGCGCCTTCGCCCTCGATCAGTCGGCGCGCAGCGCTTCCACCTGGATGGCAAGATTCACGTAGTCCTTGAATCCATAGTCCTTGCCGTAGGTGACGCCGTAGTCGAAGCGGCTGAAGGTGCCATGGGCATCCGCGCCGCAAACTTCCTTCTTCAGCATCGGGTGCGGCTTGCAGGTGAAGGAGGCGATCTTCAGATTGAGCGGTTTGCTGACGCCGTGCAGCGTGAAGGTGCCGTGCACCTCGGTGGGCACATCGCCCTTGAAACCGGCGAGCTTGCCGGTGTAGGTCGCGGTCGGATATTTGGCGACATCGAGGATTTGATCGGACTTCACGTGCTCATCGAGCTTGGGCACGCCCGTGAGAACGGAGGAGGTGTCCACGCTGATGTCCACCGTGCCGCTCTTGGCCTCGCGATCCAGCACGATCTTGCCGGAGGAGGCGGCGAATTTGCCGCGCCACACGGAAAGCCCGCCGAAATGATCGGTCTCGAAGCTGGGGAAGGTATGGCTGGGTTCGATGGTGTAGGTGACGGGGGCGGCGAACGCCGACGCAGCAAACAGACTGCCCAATGCGGCAGCGGCCAAACGGTTCATGTCATCTCCTGGAATGAATGGAAAAAACGGTGAAAGGTCCTGATCACCGCCCGCACCCTCGCGGGCGAGCGTCGATTGCATATATATTACCCGCATGGATCTGTTCACCGCCATCGACAGCCGTTCTTCCGCCGCCAAACTCGGCACGCCGGTGCCCGATGAGGCGCAATTGCAGCGCATCCTCGAGGCTGCCGGCCGCGCGCCGGACCATGGTCACCTGGCGCCGTGGCGGTTCTTCGTGCTCGATACTGTCGCCATCGAGCGACTGGCGCAGGTCGTCGCCGAGGCGCGGCGCCTGCGCGAACCGGCGGCGCCGGAGGATGCGCTGGAGGCCGAGCGTCAGAAAGTGCGGCGTGCGCCGCTGATCATCGTGGTCGCCTGCGCCACCCAGCCGCAGCATCCGAAAATTCCAGAAATCGAGCAGGTATTGGCTGCCGGCGCGGCGACGCAGAACCTGTTGCTGGCGGCGCATGCGCTGGGCTTCGGCGCGGTATGGAAGACCGGCCCCGCGGCCTATGACGCGCACGTCAAGGGCTACTTCGGCCTCGCGCCGCATGATCACATCATTGCCTTCGTGCACGTGGGAACGCCGCAGGCGATGAATCCAATCCGGCCGCCGCAGCTCAAGGACCGCGTCAAGCGCGCCTGAGCAAGCGCGCGCAGCGCTCCCGGGGCGGTGCGCCTCAATCGCTGAAGCGGATCTCACCGCCGCGTGCATGCGCGGCGGCAGGCGCCGCAAACGAATGGCCGCGGATGGCGCCGGCCTTGATCAGCGCCCACACCCGGCGGCCGGCTTGCAGGCCCAGCGCGGCGGTCGCGGCCGGAGTGATCCGCGCCAGCAGCAGCTCGCCCCCCCCGATGTCGATGCTGAGCAGGTCCGCGCCCGCATCCTCACGGCTGACCTCATCGATCACCCCGGCGAGGCTGTTGCGCACGCTCAGGTGCGCCACGGGTTCGGTGGCGATGATGATATCGCGCGCAAGCAACTGCACGCGCACGGTGCGGCCGGGCTCCAATCCATCGGCGGGAACCTGCAGCTCGCCATTGCCCACCTGCAGCCGCATCAGGCCGCTGCGCTCGTCCGGACCCAGCGGGCGCGCTTCGAGCACGGCGCCGACCATGTCCGCGCTGATCAACGAGCGCAAGGCGGGCCCGCGGCTCACCGTGGCGATGTCTCCCTGGGCGATGACGCTGCCATCGCGCATCAAGACGAGATCCGTGGCCAGGCGCAGCACTTCGTCGAACTGATGGCTCACGTACACCATCCGCAGCGCCAGCCGGTCGCGCAGGCGCTCCAGGTACGGCAGCACTTCCTCGCGCCGTGCGGCATCCAACGAGGCCAGCGGTTCGTCCAGCAGCAGCAGGCGCGGCTGGGAGAGCAGCGCACGCCCGATGGCGACGCGCTGGCGTTCGCCACCTGACAGCCGGCCCGGGCGGCGCGCCAGCAACGAGCGCAGGTTCAACAAATCCACGACCTCGTCGAAACCGACGAAGGGCTTGCGGCGGCTGCGCGATGCGCCGTAGCCGAGGTTGCCCGCAACGCTCAGGTGAGGAAACAGGCGCGCGTCCTGGAACACATAGCCGATGCCGCGTTTCTCGGCGGGCACGGAGCTGCGGGCCACGGCATCGAAGAAGCATTCCCCGTCAAGCTCGATCCGCCCGCCGTCCGGATCTTCCAGCCCGGCGATGCATTGGATCAGCGTGCTCTTGCCGCAGCCTGAAGGTCCGAACAACGCCAGCACGCCGGCGCGAGGCAGGGTGAAGCCCGCCTCGAGCCGGAACGAGCCGCGCCGCTTGCTCAGTTCCACACGCAGCACGATCAGCGTCCCAGGTAGCGCGCCACGGCGCGCGACAGGTATTCGGACAGCAGCAGTCCCGCCACCCCGAGGCCCACGCTCAAGCCGGCCAGGCGCGCCGCAGCCGTATCGCCATCCGGCGTCTGCAGGGCGGAATACAAGGCCAGCGGCAGCGTGCGGGTTTCTCCCGGGATGTTCGACACGAAGGTGATGACGGCGCCGAATTCACCCAGCCCGGCGGCGAAGGCCGTGATGGCCCCGGCGAGGATGCCGGGCAACATCAGCGGCAGGGTGATGGTGAGAAAGCGATCGAACGCGCCGGCGCCGAGCGTGCGCGCCGCGTCCTCGAGGCCGGGGTCGACATGCTCGAGCGACACGCGCATTGCGCGGATCATGAGCGGCAGCGACATCACCGCCGTTGCCAGCGCCGCGCCTTCGCGAGTGAAGATGAGGTGGATGCCGAAGACCGACTGCAGCAGGTGCCCCACCGGCCCCCGGCTTCCGAACAGGACCAGCAACAAGTAGCCGACGGCCACCGGCGGCAGTACCAGCGGCAAGTGCACAACGGCATCGAGCACCTGGCGCCCGGCAAATCGCCGCCGGGCGAGCGCCCAGGCCAGCAGGATGGCGAGGGGAAGGTTGCAGGCCACGCTCATGGCCGCCACCTGCAGGCTCAATCCCAGCGCCTGCCATTCCGCGGCGCTCAAGCCCGACATGAGGATGAGGGAGCAAGGGAATCGGAGGTTGGCCGCATTCAGGCAGTATACTGTGGGATGATTTCTCTTTACCGGATGGGATGAATGGCTTATTACCGGATCGCGCGCCCGTTGCCCGCCGGCACACCTGAGCGCATCGGTATCCTGCTCGTGAACCTGGGAACGCCGGCGCATCCCTCGTATTTTTCGGTGTGGCGCTATTTGCGCGAGTTCCTCGGCGACCGGCGCGTGATCGACGCGCCGCGCATCATCTGGTTTCCGGTGCTGTACGGCTTCATCCTGACGCTGCGTTCCCTGCGCACCGTGCGCAATTACCGCAAGGTGTGGATGCGCGAGGGATCCCCCTTGGCCGTGCTGTCCGCCGCGCTGGTGAAGAAAGTGGCCCTGCGCATCAACGAGGCACATGGCGAGAAGGTGTGCGTGGAACTGGCCATGACCTACGGCAGTCCCTCGATCGATTCGGTGGTCAGCAGCATGATCGAGCGCAACGTGCGCAAGGTGCTGGTGGTGCCGTTGTATCCGCAGTATTGCTCGAGTACCACGGGCGCGGTGTTCGACCGCGTGTGCAAGGCATTGGAGCGCTGGCGCTGGATTCCCGAGATGCGCTTCGTCAACGACTATTACTCCAATCCGGTATACGTCAAGGCGGTCGCGGACAGCATCCGGGCGCATTGGGCGAAGGCGGGCGCGCGTTCGCACCTGCTGCTGTCCTTTCACGGCATCCCGCAGGTGTACGTCGCGCAAGGGGACCCCTACAAGGCCCATTCGGAAGGCACGGCGGAACTGGTGTGCAAGGAGCTTGGCCTTGCTGCCGACGAGGCGACCCTGGCCTATCAATCCCGCTTTGGGCCGGTGCTGTGGCTGCAGCCGTATACCGAAGACAGCCTCAAGGCGCTGGCGGCCCGCGGTGTGCGCGAGGTGAGCGTGGCCTCACCCTCGTTCGCGGTGGATTGCCTGGAAACCCTGGAGGAGATCGCGGTGGAGTACCGTGACACCTTCGACAAGCTCGGCGGCAAGCTCGAGATGGTACCCGCGCTCAATGACAGCGATGCCCATGTCGAGGTGATGCTGGAGGTCATCGGGCAGCATCTGCACGGCTGGGTGTAGGCACTTGCATGGCCGCCGCCGGCAATGCTAGATTCCAGGGCATGATCTCCGGCGCCGGCTCAAAAGCTCTCCAGACCCGCAACCTGCGGGCGGACCTGCTTCCGGCTCTGCTGCTGCTGCGCCGCTAGGCGCCACTTCATATGCGCCAACGGTCGGCGCTGACAAGACCGGGAAACGAGATCCAAACCAAGACACCAAAGTCTCGCCCATGGCGAGTGGAAGACGCCGCATGTTGCACGATTCATTGACCAAGTATCGCCCCTTCGAACCCATCCAGATCGCCGACCGCACCTGGCCCAATCGCGTGCTGCGCGCCGCACCCACCTGGTGCTCGGTGGACCTGCGCGATGGCAACCAAGCGCTGATCGAGCCCATGGATGCGGCACGCAAGCGACGCATGTTCGACATGCTGGTGAAGACCGGTTTCAAGGAAATCGAGGTGGGCTTCCCGGCCGCCTCGCAAACCGACTACGACTTCGTGCGTGAACTGATCGACAAAAAGCTCATCCCGGACGATGTCACCGTGCAGGTGTTGACGCAGGCGCGTCCCGACCTGATCGCCCGTTCCTTCGAGGCGTTGAAGGGCGTGCGCCGCGCCATCATGCACCTGTACAACTCCACCTCCACGGTTCAGCGCCGCGTGGTGTTCCGCCTGGACCGCGCCGGGATCATCGACATCGCGCGCAAGGGCGCCACCTGGGTGCGCGAGCACGCGGAAAAGCAGCGCGACACCGATTGGGTGTTCCAGTACAGCCCGGAAAGCTTCACCGGCACCGAGCTGGAATTCGCAGTGGAAATCTGCGATGCAGTGAACGCCGTGTGGGAACCCACCCCGCGCCGCAAGACCATCCTGAACCTCCCGGCGACGGTGGAAATGGCCACGCCAAACGTGTACGCGGACCAGATCGAATGGTTCGGCCGGCACGTGGCCAAGCGCGATTCGGTCATCATCAGCGTGCATCCACACAATGACCGCGGCACGGGCGTGGCAGCCGCGGAACTGGGCATGCTGGCGGGCGCCGAGCGCGTCGAAGGCACGTTGTTCGGCAATGGCGAGCGCACCGGCAACGTCGACGTCGTGACGCTGGCCTTGAACCTGTACACGCAGGGCGTCGATCCGAAGCTCGACTTCTCCAACATCAACGAAGTCGCGCGCTGTGCAGAGGCCTGCAATCAGCTGCCCATCCATCCCCGACACCCCTACGTGGGCGACCTGGTATTCACGGCGTTCTCGGGTTCGCACCAGGATGCGATCAAGAAGGGACTGGCCGCGCGCGGCGAAGCCGGGGCCTGGGATGTGCCCTACCTGCCCATCGATCCGTCGGATGTGGGCCGCTCCTACGATTCCATCATCCGGGTCAACAGCCAGTCGGGCAAGGGCGGGGTGGCTTACCTGCTCGAGCGCGACTACCAACTGGTGCTGCCGCGCCGGCTGCAAATCGAGTTCAGCCAGGTGGTGCAGGCGGCGGCGGATGCCTCCGGCAAGGAACTCACCTCGCAGGAATTATTCGATCTGTTCAACAGCGAGTACCTGAAGGCGCAGCAGACGTTCGCCTATCGTTCCCACCAACTCGCGGCCAGCACCGACGGCGCGGACAGCGAGCGCATCGTGGTGCAGGTGGATCGCGGCGGCCGCACCGAGACCTGGCATGGCCAGGGCTCCGGGCCGATCGACGCCATGGTGAAGGCGGTGGGCCTGCCCTTCGATGTGCTGTCCTACGAAGAGCATTCCACCGGGCTTGGCAGCGATGCCAAGGCGATTTCGTACATCGAGATCACGACCCCGGCGCGGCGGACGCTGTTCGGAGCCGGAATTCACCACAACATCATCACCGCCTCGCTCCTTGCGGTGCTGTCGGCGGTGAACCGGGCCATCAAGTTGGGGCACCTGCAGGCGCGCGACCTTCCAGCCCGTACCGGCACCTGATCCGCCCTCCTGCCCGGGGCGGGGCCGGCCCTATACCGGTTCCCGCCCCGTCGGGCTGTCGGCAAGAACCGGCGCAGGAGGCCGATCGTTACCTAGACTGAATTTGGGTAACGGCTGTAAGCCCATGTTTTGCCGGAGTTCTCGATGCTCGCGTGGCTGGTTCACCAGGGCTCGCCGCGGGGGCCGCCAGCATCGCACCCTGCAGCGCAAAAGACGCAGTTGAATGCCCCGGCAAATCCGTTATAGTTCGCTGCCTAAAGTTAGATCCCATTGATTTCAAGAGCTTTTCTTCAAAGATGAGTGAACGCGACGACGACCATTTCGACATCGACGATGAGTTTCTAGGCGAGGCTGAAGAATCTTCCGACTTCGAACCTATCGTGGAACGCTCTGAACGCCGCCCCAAGGCCGCCGCACCGAGTAAGCGCGGCAAGGCTGCGTGGAGCCGTGTGGAAGATGTGATTGCCGAGCGCGAGTTGGAAAGAGAGCTGCGCGAAGTCTTCGAAGACGAATAGCCGACCCGCGCGTCCGTGTCGCAATCAACTTCCCCCTGGGTCGTACTCAAGTTTGGCGGTACGAGCGTCTCCACGGCTGCCAACTGGCAGCGCATTGCGCAGATCCTGCGCGAGCGCCTTGCCGACGGTGTCCGGCCGGTGGTGGTGCACTCGGCGCTGTCAGGTATCACCGATCGTCTCGAGTCCCTGCTGAGCACCTCGGCCGTGGCGGCCGTGCTCGAACAGATCAAGACCCGCCATCTGGATCTCGCCGCCTCGCTCGCAGTGGAGCCCGGGCCGATCTACCAGCGCCACTTCGATGAATTGTCGACGCATGCGCAAGCATTGCAGCAGGGCATCGCCCCCGACGACCGATTGCGGGCGCGCATCATGGCGGCTGGAGAATTGCTGTCCACCGCGCTCGGCGCGCAGTACCTGAATTCACAGGGACTTCAAACCTGCTGGATGGATGCGCGGCTCGCGCTCAAGGCCGAGCGCCGCTTGAATGCCAGTGCCAAGGCGAGCCTCCTCAATGCCACCTGCGATTTCGCGCCGGACGCCGCGCTGCAGTCACAATGGCTGGCCACGCCGGGCATCTTGATCACACAGGGTTTCATCGCTTCCAACGAGGAGGGCGAGACCGTGTTGCTGGGCCGCGGCGGATCGGACACCTCCTCGGCCTACATTGCCGCCAAGCTCGCGGCGCGGCGGCTGGAAATCTGGACCGATGTGCCCGGCATGTTCAGCGCCAATCCGCGCGATGTCCCTTCCGCCCGGCTGCTGCGATCGCTGCATTACGATGAGGCGCAGGAGATCGCCAGCAACGGCGCGAAGGTGCTGCATCCACGCTGCATCCTTCCGGTGCGTCAGCACCGTATCCCGTTGCACGTGTTCGCCACACAGGCGCCGCACATGCCCGGCACGGTCATCTCCGCGAGCGTCGCAGACAGCGCCGCACAGGTGAAGGCCATTGCCATCAAGAAGGGCATCACGCTGGTGTCGATGGAAAGCCCGGGCATGTGGCATCAGGTGGGCTTCCTGGCCGATGCCTTCCAGGTGTTCAAGCAACATGGCTTGTCGGTCGACTTGATCTCGACCTCCGAGACCACCGTGACCGTGTCACTGGACCCGGCGGCCAATTCGCTGGATGCCGCGGCCATCAAGGGCCTGACCGATTCGCTGCAGGAGCTGTGCCGCGTGCAGGTCATCGGTCCCTGCGCCTCGTTGAGCCTGCTCGGCCACAACATCCGCGCCATCCTGCCCGAACTGGGTGAGGCCTTCGAACTGTTCGAAGACCAGAAGATCTACCTGGTGAGCCAGGCGGCGAACGACCTGAATTTCACCTTCGTGATCGACGAGGCCCAGGGTGACAAGCTGGTGCATCAATTGCACGAGCGGCTCATCCAGAGCATCGGCTCGGACGATGTGCTGGGTCCCACCTGGGCGCAGCTGTTTGCCACCGGCGAGCCGGCCAAGCCCGCGGCCAGGCCGTGGTGGCTGGAGCCGGGCAAGCGGCAGCAATTGCTGCAGATCGCCGCCCGCGAAAAGGCCGCGTTCGTGTACGACCGCGCGGTGCTGGCTGCCGCAGTGGCCTCGCTCAAGTCCGTCAAGTCGGTGAGCCGCTGGGCCTATGCGATGAAGGCCAACTGGCATGCGGAGATCCTGCAGCGCTTCGCCGCCGCCGGGCTGATGCTGGAATGCGTATCGCAGCCCGAGCTCGAGCACACCTTCGCCCATGTCCCCGGCATCGCTCCGCCGGACGTGATCTTCACGCCGAACTTCGCGCCACGCAGCGAATATGCCTTCGCCTTCGAGCGCGGCGTGCGCGTGACCCTCGACAACCTGCATCCGCTCAAGTGCTGGCCGGAGTTGTTCAAGGGGCGGGAGATCTTCGTGCGGGTGGATCCTGGCTTCGGCCGCGGCCATCACCAGCATGTGCGCACCGCCGGCGTGCATTCGAAATTCGGCATCCCGCTGTTCGAGATGGACGAGGTTGCGGCGCTGGCCCGGCAGGCGGGCGTGCGCGTGGTCGGTCTGCATGCGCACACCGGCAGCGGCATTTTCAATGTCGACAACTGGACCGAGACCGGCGCCATCCTGTCGCAGCTGGCGCAGCAATTCGATGACGTGCGCATCGTCGACCTCGGCGGCGGGCTCGGCGTGCCCGAGCATCAGGGCCAGGCGCAGGTTGACCTGTCGGCGCTGGATGAAGGCGTTGCCAAGCTGCGCGGGCAATTTCCGCGCTTCGAATTCTGGATGGAGCCGGGGCGTTTCCTCGTGGCGCAGGCCGGAGTGCTGGTCGCGCAGGTCACGCAGTTGAAAGGCAAGGGTGAGGTTCAGTACGTGGGCGTGGCCACCGGCATGAATTCGCTGATCCGGCCGGCGCTGTATGGATCGCATCACGACATCGTCAACTTGACGCGTTGCGATGAGCCGGCCGACCAGTTCGTCAATGTGGTGGGCCCCATCTGCGAGTCCGCCGATCAACTGGGCCAGGATCGCTGGCTGCCGCGCACGCTCGAGGGCGATGTACTATTGATCGCCACCACGGGCGCGTATGGCCGCGCCATGAGTTCCCATTACAACCTGCGCCCTCCGGCGCCTGAAGTGCTGATATGAATCAAGTCGGATTGATCGGATGGCGAGGCATGGTGGGTTCGGTGCTGCTGGAGCGCATGCGCCAGGAAGGCGACTTCGATCACGTGCAACCCACGTTCTTCAGCACCTCGCAGGCCGGCGCCGCGGCGCCATCCATCGGCCGCGCCGCGGCAGCCGTCCAGGATGCGTACGACATCGAGGCGCTGAAGAAGCTGCCCATCTTGATTTCCTGCCAGGGCGGTGACTACACCCAGGCCGTGCACGGCAAACTGCGCGCCGCGGGCTGGCAGGGCTATTGGATCGATGCGGCCAGCACGTTGCGCATGGCGGGCGATTCGGTCGTGGTGCTGGATCCGGTCAATCTCAAGGTGATGCAGGCCGCGAAGTCGCAGGGCACCAAGGACTTCATCGGTGGCAATTGCACGGTCTCGCTGATGCTGATGGCGCTCGGCGGCCTGGTCACCGAAGGCCTGGTGGAATGGGTGTCGGCGATGACCTACCAGTCCGCCTCCGGCGCCGGGGCGCAGAACATGCGCGAATTGCTCGCGCAGATGGGCGTGTTGTACGAGGCCGCCAAGCCGTTGCTGGCCGATCCCAACAGCTCCATTTTGGAGATCGACCGGCGTGTCAATGAGGCCTTGAACGGTCCCTCGTTGCCGCGCGAGCATTTCGGCGCGCCGCTGGCCGCCAGCCTCATCCCCTGGATCGACAAGGACCTGGGCAATGGGCAGAGCCGCGAGGAATGGAAGGCCACGGCGGAGGCCAACAAAATCCTGGGGCTGGCGCCGGGCACGCTGGCGGTGGAAGGCGTGTGCGTGCGCGTGAGCGCCATGCGCTGCCACAGCCAGGCGCTGACCATCAAGCTCAAGCGCGACCTGCCGGCGGAAGAAGTGGCGCGCGTGATCACCTCGGGCAACGCCTGGGTGCGCGTCATACCCAATGATCGTGAAACCTCGATCCGGGAGCTTTCGCCGGCGGCGGTGAGCGGCAAGCTCACCATTCCGATCGGGCGGCTGCGTCAGCTGGCGATGGGACCGCAGTATTGGTCCGCGTTCACCGTGGGCGATCAGCTGTTGTGGGGCGCGGCCGAACCGTTGCGCCGCACGTTGCGCTTCCTGATCAGCTGAATCGCGCCTACGAGGCCGCGCGGCGCTGCGCGGCGGTTGCGCGCCCGGTTCTCACGGCGCCCAGAAGAACTCCACCGGCGTGCGCCGCTGCCGGAAGATGGCGCGGATCGGCATGTCTTCCACCGGTCCGCTGCCGATGGCGGATTCATACACCTGCCATTTGGCTTCGCCCGCACTCGAGACGATGATTTCACGCGCGTCGATCAGGGCGGCGCAATTCAGCGTGAGGCGTTCCTGCGGGGCCACCGGCGCGCGCGTGGCCACGCATCCCGGTGCCGCATCCGCATCCAGTGCCTTGGCAAGCTGGGGATTGTCGGGGAACAGCGAGGCCGTGTGGCCATCATCGCCCATGCCCAGCAGCACCACATCGAAGGGCCGCGGGAGCTTGGACAGGGCGCGCCAGGCCGCGGCCGCGCCGCGTGCGGCGGTCGCGGCGTCATTCTTGAGGCCGGTGAAAGTGGCTGCCGCCGCATGACCATGCAACAGGTGCTCGCGCACGAAGCGTTCGTTGCTGCCCGGGTCTTCCAGCGCCACCCAGCGCTCATCGGCGAGGGCGATCTGCACATTGCTCCAGCCCAGGTCGGTGACCGCCAGGCGTTCAAACAGCGGCAGTGGCGTGCGGCCACCGGAGACGATCAGCGTCGCCGTGCCGCGTTCGCTGACGGCGGCGCGCAGCCTATCGACGAGGCGCTCCGAAAGTTCATCGGCGAGGCGCTCGGGGTCTTCGAAACGGTGCAGCGTGGGATTGGAGGTGGTGGTCATGGCTTATTGCTCATCATGCCAGGCGAATCCATCACGGCCGAGCAGTGAGCTGGCCGCGGCCGGCCCCCAGCTGCCCGCCGTGTAGAGCTTGGGTTTGTCCTCGAATTCCGCCCAACCCTCACGGATGGGGTCGATCCAGCGCCAGGCGGCGTCGAGTTCGTCGCGCCGCATGAACAGGGTCAGGTTGCCCTTGACGATATCCATGAGGAGGCGTTCGTACGCATCCAGGATCTTTACCCGGAAGGTCTCACCGAGATCGAGGTTGAGTTTCACCGGCTTCAGGCGCATGCCTTCGCCCGGGTTCTTGGCGAGGATGGTGAGCATGATGCTGTCCTCGGGCTGCAGCTGGATGACCAGCTGGTTGGCGGATTCGGAAACCGGCGGCACCTCGAAAATCGAATGCGGCACGTCATCGAAGGTGACCACCAGTTCGGTGAGCCGCTCCTGCAGGCGCTTGCCGGTGCGCAGGTAGAAAGGCACGCCCGCCCAGCGCCAGGAGTCGATCTCCGCCTTGATGGCGACGTAGGTCTCGGTGGTGCTGTTGGGTGCGATGTCCTTTTCGTCCAGGTAGCCCGGCACCGGCGCGCCATTGGAGGCGCCGGATTTGTATTGGCCACGCACGGTCTTGGCGGTGACGTCAGCCCCCTTGATGGGCCGCAACGCGCGCAACACCTTCAGCTTCTCATCGCGCACGGCGTCGGGATCATTGCTGGCGGGCGGCTCCATGGCCATGATGCACAACAATTGCAGCAGATGGTTCTGAACCATGTCGCGCAGCGCCCCGGTCTGGTCGTAGAACTGGCCGCGGCGTTCGACGCCCAGTTCCTCCGCCACGGTGATCTGCACGTGGCGGACGCGGCCACGGCGCCACAAGGGCTCGAACAGGGCGTTGCCGAAGCGCAGCGCCAGCAGGTTCTGTACCGCTTCCTTCCCCAGGTAATGGTCGATGCGGTAGATCTGCCGTTCGCGAAACACCGAGGCGATGGATTGGTTGATCTCATCCGCGGAGGCAAGATCATGACCCAGCGGTTTCTCCAGCACCACGCGCGAGGCGGGCGTGATCAGGTCGGCCTTGGCGAGTTGCGCGCAGATCGGCGCGAACAGGTTGGAGGCCGTCGAAAAGAAGAAGACCCGCACCAGCTGTTCACGGCCGCGGAGGGTGGAGGCCAGGCTGGCGTAATGCTCGGCGACGTCGGCGTCGATGCTCAGGTAGAACAATTGTGAGCTGAAGGCCGCCCAGCGCGCCTCGTCGAACTCCTTGCCCAGGAAGGCGACGCACGCCTGCTTGGCCGTCGCCAGGTACTGATCCCGAGACAAGGCGGAGCGTGCGATGCCGAAGATGCGCGACTCGTTGTTGACCTGGCCGGCCGCGTGCCGCCGGTACAGCGCCGGCAGGAGCTTGCGCGTCACCAGGTCGCCCGTGCCACCGAACAGGAGCATGTCGAAACTCGGAAGTACGTTCACAACGGTCCTTTGAATTGGCGCGCCCGGGCCGCAAGTGTCGCAGATTTGCCGAGGTTTTACCGCCCCGGCTGAGCCTTCCGGTCGCCCTGTGGGAACCCTGCGGGAGCCCGGCGGGAACCCTACGGGTCGTGCGCGGTTTTCGCTGCTGGTAAATCCGTCCCGCCGCGATATCATGCCGGCGGACTGCTGCCCAGGACCGGATCGTGCGCCCGATGGAAACTGCCGACTTGTTGAAGATTTCGCCGGTGATTCCGGTGCTGATCATCGAGCACCTGGAGACGGCCGTGCCGCTCGGCAGGGCGCTGGTCGATGGCGGCCTGATGGTGCTCGAAGTGACATTGCGCACGCCTGCCGCGCTACCGGCCCTCGAGATGCTGCGCAAGGCACTGCCCGACGCGCTGGTCGGCGCCGGCACCCTCACGCGCACGAGCGACGTGCAGGCCGCGGTTGCCGCGGGCGCGCAGTTCGGCGTCAGCCCGGGACTGACACCCGAGATCGTCGAGGCGGCGCGCGGGCAATCGTTGCCGCTGCTGCCCGGTGTCATGACGCCGACGGAGGTCATCATGGCGCGCAATGCCGGGTTTCGCGCGCTGAAATTGTTTCCCGCGCAGCAGGCCGGCGGCATCAGCATGCTGAAGGCACTCGGCTCGCCATTCCCCGACGTCACCTTCTGTCCCACCGGTGGCATCACCCGCATCACCGCGCCGGAATACCTGGCGCTGCCCAATGTAGCCTGCGTGGGCGGCTCGTGGATCGCGCCACGGAATCTGCTGGAGGCGCGGGATTGGAAGGGCGTGGAGGCACTGGCGCGCGACGCCGCCGGATTGCGCAGCCGCGCCTGAGCAGATCGCGTCTTCGCGCGCAGGCGACACTTCGTACAGTAGTTGCGAGCTCCGCAAACTGGATGGACCGCGAGCATCGCGTTTGGCAGGATGCGCACTCCCACAGGAGGTGTACCCATGTCCGAGAGCAAGCCGATCACGGTATTCCATGCGCCACAAACCCGCTCCAGCGGCACCATCGCGTTGCTGGAGGAATTGCGCGCGCCCTATCGCATTCACGCGGTCAACCTCAAGGCGGGCGAACAGCGGCAACCGGCCTTTCTCGCCATCAACCCGATGGGCAAGGTACCCGCCATCCGGCACGGCGAGGCCTTGGTCACCGAGCAGGTGGCCATCGGCATCTACCTGGCCGACCTGTTTCCACAGGCCGGCATCACGCCCGCCATCGGCGATCCGCTGCGCGGCCCCTACCTGCGTTGGTACGTGTTCTATGCGGCCTGCTTCGAACCCGCCATGGTGGACCGGGCATTGAAGCGCGAGCCGGGACCGCTGGCCATGATGCCCTACGGCGATGCCGACACCACCGTCAAGTCGGTGGTCGAACAACTCAGTCGGGGTCCGTGGCTGTTGGGAGAGCGTTTCACCGCCGCCGACGTGCTCTGGGGCACCGCGCTCACCTGGATGACCGGCTTTGGTCTGGTCGAAGCCGTGCCGCCGGTCAAGGCCTATGTCGAGCGTTGGAAGGCGCGGCCGAGCGTGGCGCGGGTGGCCGCCATCGACGCTGATCTCGCCAAGGCGCAGGGCGCCTGACGCGGCTGCAGCCGGCGCATGGGTGATTCATTGTTCGCGGGAGTCATCGAAGGGTTCTTCGGCAAGGTATGGAGCTGGCAGGCGCGGCGCGAGATGGTGTCCTTCCTCGGGCGCTCCGGTTTCGGCTTCTACATCTACGCGCCGAAATCCGACGCCTTCCTGCGGCGACGCTGGCGCGAGCCGATTCCGGACGATTCCATGCAGTCACTGGCCGCGCTCGCGGGTCATTGCCGCGCGGCGGGCATCACCTTCGGGGTGGGTCTGAGTCCGTTCGAGATCTGGCGCGACAATGATGCGCAGGCGCGTTCGCAATTGCGCGCCAAGGTGCGGCAACTCGACCAACTGGGCGCCGACCTGTTGTGCATCCTGTTCGATGACATGCGCGGCGACACCCCGGGTCTCGCCCGTCTGCAATGCGCCATCGTCGAGGATATCGCCGGCTGGAGCCGTGCGTCGCGCTTCCTCTTCTGTCCCACTTATTACTCCACCGATCCGCTGCTGGCGCGGGTGTTCGGCGAACCACCGGCCGGGTATCTCGAGGACGTCGGGCGCGGGCTGGACACGCGCGTCGAGGCATTCTGGACCGGGCAGGCAGTCTGTTCGGATTGCTACCCGGCGCCGCACCTGGAAGAAGTGGCGCGGATCCTGCGGCGCAAGCCATTTCTATGGGACAACAATATCGCCAACGACGCCAAGAGCCGCTGCGCGCGGATTTTCCTGCAGCCCGACTCCGGACGCTGGGAGTTGCGCACGGAACTCGCAGCCGGCATTGCGATCAATCCGATGAACCAGCCGGCGTTATCGCAGATCGCGCTGTGTGAGTACCGGCGGCTGCTGCAATTGCGCGGCGTGGCGGCGGCGGACTGTTGCGCGGATGCGGGGCCGGAGGTGGGGCGGCTCCTGCGGGAGAACCTCACGCTGTGGCAAACGGAAGGTCTGGGTAGCCTCGATGCCGGGGGCCGCGAGGCGTGGGCGCAACGCTTCGCCGCCCACCCGGGCAATGCGGTGGCGGTGGACATGCTGAACTGGCTGCGCGGGGAGTATCAATTCGATCCGGCGTGCCTGACCGACTGACGCGCACCCACGCAACGCTGGCCGGCGCCCGCAGCGGTGCTCAGTTTTCCGCGCCGGCCGTGCGGTTCTGATGCCGCCGGCGGAGTTCATCCACCACCTGCGGCAGCGACAACTGCCGCACCTTCAACAGCAGCATCAGATGGAAAATGAGGTCAGCTGCCTCGCCGAGGAGTTCTTCATCGGTTTGCGACACCGCCGCGAGCGCCACCTCCAGTCCTTCCTCGCCCACCTTCTGCGCGATGCGGCGTGTGCCTTCGGACAGGAGTCGCGTGGTGTAGCTGCCCTCCGGGCGCTCCGCGATGCGGTTTTCCAGCAGGCCCTCGAGCGAATCGAGAAACTGCAGCCCCTGGGCCGCACTGCGTGGCGCGTCCTCGCCCCAGCAGGTGGTGGTGTTGAGATGGCAGGTGGGCCCCTGGGGGTGCGCGAGCACCAGCAAGGCATCCGCATCGCAATCCACCGCCATGCTCTTGAGTTCCAGAAAATGACCGGAGGTTTCGCCCTTCACCCACAAACGGCCGCGGCTGCGGCTGAAGAAGGTGACCCGGCCGGTGGAGCGCGTGAGCTCGAACGCCTCGCGGTTCATGTAGCCGAGCATCAGCACGGCGCCGCTGCGGGCATCCTGCACGATGGCCGGTACCAGGCCATCGCCGCTGTTCCAATCGATCTGACGTCCGTTCATGTCCTCACCTCGATGCCTTCCGCGCGCAGGAATTGCTTCAAGTCGGGAATGGCGATCTCGCCGGAATGGAAAACGCTGGCGGCCAATGCCGCATCCACGCCGGCGCGCAGGAAGACCTGCGCGAAATGCGCCGGTGCACCGGCGCCGCCCGAGGCCACCAGCGGCACGCCGCAAACCTCGCGCACCGCGGCCAACTGCGCCAGGTCGTAGCCCTGGCGCACGCCATCGCTCGACATGCAGTTCAGCACCAGTTCGCCCGCGCCACGCGCCTGCGCCTCGCGCACCCACTCGAGCGTGCGGCGCTGCGTGTCGCGGGTGCGGGCGGCATCGCCGGTGAACTGCTGCACGAAGTAGTCGTTCTCGCGCGCCTGGCTGTCGATGCCCACCACCACGCATTGCGAGCCGAAGCGCTTCGCCAGCTCATCGATGAGCGAGGGATTGGACAGGGCCGGCGAGTTGACCGAGATCTTCTCCGCTCCGCCACCCAGCACGCTTTCCGCATCGGCGACGGAACTGATGCCGCCGGCGACGCAAAAGGGAATGTCGAGCAGTTGCGCGACACGGTTCACCCAGGAGCGATCCACGCGGCGTCCGTCAGGGCTCGCCGTGATGTCGTAGAACACCAATTCATCAGCGCCCTCGTCGCGATAGCGCGCGGACAATTCGAGGATGTCGCCGACGACGCGATGGTCGCGGAAGCGCACGCCTTTGACGACGCGGCCGTCGCGCACGTCCAGGCAGGGGATTATGCGTTTGGCAAGAATGGCTTGAGCTCCTGCAGTGGCATGCGCTCCTCCAGCAGCGCCTTGCCGCTGATGGCGGCCTGGGCACCGGTATCGGCGAGCGCCTGCAGATCGCCGATGTCGCGGATGCCGCCGGAGGCCTGCCATTCGACGCCGGGGAAGCGCTTCACGGCTTCGGCGTACAGATCCAGGTTCGGCCCATTCAACGCGCCATCGCGGCTCACGTCGGTGCACAGCACATGCTTGAGCCCGTGGCCGACGAACCCCTGCACGGCATCCCACAATTCCACCTGCGACTGCGAGCGCCAGCCATGCGTGGCCACTCGTGGCACCGCATCGGCGTCGAAGCGCACGTCGAATGCCAGGGTGATGCGTTCGGGCTGGAAGCGCTTCATCCAGCCGGCCACATCGGCAGGGTTCGTCACCGCCGCGCTGCCTATCACCACACGGGAGACGCCGGCCTTCAGGATGCCCTCGATGGCGCGCGCGTCCCGCAACCCGCCACCCACCTGCAGCTTGAGGCCGGGCAGTTGCGCGAGTTGCGCAATGATGGCGGCATTGCCCGCGACACCATCGCGCGCGCCGTCGAGGTCGACGACATGCAGCCAGTCCGCACCGGCCGCCAGATAACGCTGCGCCAGCGCCAGCGGTTCCACCGGGTAACGTGTCTCGGCGTCGAAGTCTCCCTGGTAGAGCCGCACACAGCGGCCGGATTTCAAGTCGATGGCGGGGATCAATCGCATGGTCATCTCACGGAAAAGAAATTCTCGAGCACCTGGGCGCCAACCTTGGCGGATCGCTCGGGATGAAACTGGGTACCGAAGAAATTATCCTGCTGCACGGCGGCGCTGAACTGCACTCCGTATTCGCAGGTTCCGGCGGTGCAGGCGGATACGCCGACCGCGTAGCTGTGCACGAAATAGGCATAGGAACCATGCTTTTCGATGCCCTTCAGGAGCGGCGAGTTGCCGCTGGCGGTGACCGTATTCCAGCCCATGTGCGGCACGGGCAGGTCCTTCGAGCGGGGCAGGCGTGCCGCGCGGCCGCGCAGGATGCCAAGGCCCCGCGCATCGTTCTCCTCGGAAGAGTCGAACAGCAGCTGCATCCCCAGGCAGATGCCCAGCACCGGTTGGGTCAGCGTGGGAATGAGCGTATCCAGGCCCGCGCTGCGCAAGCGCTGCATCGCATCGCCGGCGGCGCCCACGCCGGGCAGCAATACGTGGCTGGCGGCGCGGATCTGTGCGGGATCGGCGCTGAGTTGCGCCGGCACCCCCAGCCGCTGCAATGCGAACTGCAGGGAGGCGATATTGGCGCCGCCACTGGCAATGATCACCGCGCCGCGGCTGCTCACAGGCTGCCCTTGGTGGAGGGCAGTTCGGTGCCCTCGAGCCGGATGGCCTGGCGCAGGGCGCGGCCCACGCCCTTGAAGCAGGATTCCACCATGTGATGCGAGTTGTCCCCGCGCACGCTGATGTGCAGCGCCGCGCCGAGCGAATCCGACAGCGAGCGGAAGAAGTGCGGCACCAGTTCGGTCGGCAGTTCGCCGATGCGTTCGCGGCCGAAACTGCCCTGCCAGACGAAATACGGCCGGCCGGACAGGTCCAGCGCGACCTGCGCCTCGGCCTCGTCCATGGCGAGCAGGAAGCCGTAGCGGCCGATGCCGCGCTTGTCGCCCAGGGCCTCGCGCAGCGCGGCGCCCAATGCCAGCGCGCAGTCCTCCACGGTGTGGTGTTCGTCCACCTGCAGGTCGCCCTGGCAGCGCAACGCAAGCGAAAAGCCGCCGTGGCGCGCGACCTGCTCGAGCATGTGATCGAAGAAGCCGATGCCGGTATGGATCGCGGAGCCTTCCGCGTGCGATAAATCCACCTGCACGCTGATGTCGGTCTCGCGGGTCTTGCGCGTCACGCGGGCCTGGCGCGCACTGCGCAGGATGCGCGCCGTCACGGCCGGCCAGGTCTCGGAAGGTTCACCGCCCGCGCGCACGCGCAGGCCGGCGATGCCCATGTTATGCGCGAGCTGCATGTCCGTGTCGCGATCCCCGAGCACGAAGCTGCGTGCCGTGTCGATCGGGTTCTGGGCCAGGAAGGGCGTGATCAGCGCCAGCCCCGGCTTGCGGCACGCGCAGCCATCCTGCTTGAAATGCGGGCAGACCAGCACCGCCTCGAATTCGATGCCCTGCGAGGCGAACAACCGCAGGATGAAATCCTGGGTGGTGTTGTAATCCTCCAGCGGAAAACTCGCGGTGCCCAGGCCGTCCTGGTTCGTGACCATCACGAAGCCGAATCCGGCCGCCTTCAATTGCAGCAACGAGGGGATGACCGCCGGCAGCAGGCGGATCTTGTCCAGGCGATCGACCTGCTCGTCGGGCGGTTCTTCCACCAGCGTGCCGTCGCGGTCGATGAACAGGAGATGGCGGCCGATCATGATGTGGCAAGGCTCCTCAGCAATCGTTGGTTGTGTTCGGCATCGCCAATCGAAATCCGCAGAGCCTGCGGCAGGGCGGGATTTCCGCGCAGGTCGCGGACGATCAGCCCGCCGCGGGTGGCGCGATCGAACATGGCCTGCGGGTCGGCGAATTCCGCCATCACGAAGTTGGTGTCGCTGGGCCAGACCTTGATGACGCCGGGAGTCTCCGCCAGCGCGGACTGCAGCAAACGCCGCTGCCGCAGCAACTCATCCATCCGCGCGCGCGACTGGCGGACCTGATCGGGCTCGAGCGCGCGCAGCGCCGCCTCCACCGTCGATTGGGCGATGGCGTAGGGCGGAATGATCTTGCGTGCCAGGTCGATCAGTTCCGGGGGCGCGACCAGCGCGCCGCAGCGCGCGCCGGCCAGTGCGTGCGCCTTGGACAGGGTACGCAGCAGGGCCAGTGTCGGGTAGCGGGACAGGAAGCGCGCGAAGCTCTTGCGCTCGGTCCATTCGATGTAGGCCTCGTCGATGACGACCACCGCCTTGCCGCTCAGCGCCTCGCACACCGCGTGCAGCGATTCCTCGCTCAGCAGGTTGGCGGTGGGATTGTTCGGTGAGCACAGGTAGACCAGGCGCGCCTGCGGAGTCCAGGCGGCGAGCAAGCGCGGCACATCCAATTGCCAGTCCTGCTCGCGCAGCAGCGGCACTTCGATCACCTGCGCGCCCTGGATGCGCGCGGCCACCTGGTACATGCCGAAGGTGGGCGTCAATTGCAGGATGGCATCGACGCCGGCGCGCAGGAAGATCCGCGACAACAGGTCGATGGCCTCATCGCTGCCGCGCGTCACCAGCAGCTGTCCCGGCTGCGCCTCGAAGACCTGCTCCAGGCGTTGCACCAGCGCGGCGGGCTGGGGCTCCGGATAGCGGTTGAGTCCGGCATGGGTGTCATCGCCGGCGGGACGCCACGGCGCTTCATTGGCATGCAGGCGGACCAGGTGCGGCAGCCAGAGGGCGTGTGAGTAAGGCTTCAGCGCCAGGATCTCGGGCCGGGCCAATTGCGTAAGCACGCTCATGCGGATGCGCGCTCCAGGCGCAGGCTGACGGCGCGCGCATGCGCGTCCAGGCCTTCCAGCGCCGCCAGCGTAGTGGTGGCGGCGGCAAGCCCGCGCAAGCCCGCGACGCTCAGTTCCTGCACGCTGATGCGCTTCTGGAAGTCCTCGAGCCCCAGCCCGCTATAGCTGCGCGCATAGCCGTAGGTGGGCAGGGTGTGGTTGGGACCGCTGCAATAATCGCCGACCGATTCCGGCGACCAGGCGCCAAGAAATACGGCGCCGGCGTGCTCCACGCACGGCAGCCAGGAACGTGCGTCGCGCACCTGCACGATGAGGTGTTCAGGGGCATAGGCGTTGGAGATCCGGAATGCCTCGGCAAGATCGGCGGCGATGATCAGACGCATGTTGGCGACGGAGGCGGCGAGGATGTCGCGCCGCGACAGGTGGGCGACCTGCATGGCGATTTCCCGGCCCACGCGCGCCGCCAGCGCCGCATCGTCGGTCACCAGCAGTGCCTGCGCATCGGGGCTGTGCTCGGCCTGCGCCAGCAGGTCCGCGGCGACGAACGCGGCTTCGGCCGCTGCATCCGCGATGACCAGCACCTCGGACGGGCCGGCAGGCAGATCGAACGCAGCGCCGGCCGCATCCTCGGCCACCAGTTGCTTGGCGGCCGTGACCCAGGCGTTGCCCGGGCCGAAGATCTTGTCGCACTTGGGGATGGTGCGGGTTCCATAGGCCATGGCGGCCACCGCCTGCGCTCCGCCCACCTTGAACACCTGCGTGGCGCCGGCGCGGATGGCCGCGACCAGCACGGCGGGGTCGGCGTCCCCGGCGCCGTTCGGTGGCGTGCAGACAATACGCTGCGCGCAACGGGCGATGCTCGCGGGCACGGCCAGCATGATGGCAGTGGAGGGCAGGGGAGCCGAGCCTGCCGGTACGTACAGGCCGACGGCACCGATGGGACGCAGCACCCGCTCGCACCGCACCCCGGGTGCCGGCTCGACCGTGACATCCGCGGCGCGCTGCGCCTCATGGAAGGCCCGCACGTGGCCGATCGCCACATCGATGGCCTCGACCTGGGCGGAGTTCAGTCGTTGTGTGGCGGCGCGAATCTCATCCGCGCCGACCTGCAGTGCCTGCAGATCGACGCGGTCGAACTGACGGGTGAAGTCGAACAGCGCCGCATCGCCGCGGCCGCGCACATCGGCGATGATGCGGCGGACCTGCTCGCGCACCTGGGGTTGGTCCCGTTGCGCCGGCCGCGCCAGCGCCTGGCGGCGTGCCGCCGCGTCCATCTGCTGCCATTCGAGTATCTGCATTGCTCAGGCCAGCATTTTCTCGACCGGCAGCACGAGCACGGAACTGGCGCCGACGGCCTTGAGCTTTTCCAGCGTCTCCCAGAACACGTTTTCGCGGCACACGGCGTGCACGGCGACGCGATCGCCGCGTCCCTCGAGCGGAATCACGGTGGGCGCCTCGCTGCCCGGCAGCAGTTGCGCGATCTGCGGCAGCGCCGAACGCGGCGCGTGCAGCATGATGTATTTGCTGCCCTTGACCTGCTCCACGCCATCGATACGCATCAACAAGCGTCGCGTCCAATCCTGCTTCTCCGGCGGGATGGGAACGGGTGTACGGATCAGCACCGCCTGGCTCTCCATGACCGTCTCGACTTCACGCAGGTGATTGGCGGCGAGCGTGGAACCGGTGGAGATCAGGTCGCAGACCACGTCGGCCCTGCCCAATCGCGGCGCAATTTCCACCGCACCCGAGAGCACCACGACCTCGGCGGTGACGCCGCGCTCGGCAAGGAAACGCTGCAGGATGTTCGGATAGGTGGTGGCGATGCGGCGGCCCTGAAGGGATTGCGCGCCGGAATACTGGAACCCATCCGGCACGGCCAGCCCCAGGCGACAGCGGCCGAAGTCCAGTGCCTGCACCTGCTCGAACAGGGGTGCGATGCCGCGCGCCTTGAACGCCAGGCGCTTCTCCTCGATGACGTTCAGGCCCACGAGCCCCAGGTCGCAGACATCCTCCTGCACCAGGTCCGGGATGTCGTCATCGCGCACGAACAACAGGTCGAGCGGCATGTTCTCGCCATAGCACATCAGCTGGTCCTTGCCGCGGCTGTACTTCAGGCCGCAGCGCGACAACAGGTCCAGGGAATGCTCGGTCAAACGGCCGCTCTTCTGGATGGCGATCTTCAGTCTCATGGTCATCGGGACGCTCTTGTCGTATCGGTTCAGGCGCTGCGGGCTTCGCTCAATCGCTGCATCACGGCGCGGTAGCCGCCATTGCCCGACACGAGGTAGCGGGCGACGCGCCCGATGGTGGTGACGCTGACGCCGGTCTGGCGATGGATCTCACGGTAGGGCAGGCCGCGCTCCAGCAGCTCCACCACCGCCCAGCGGTCTGCCATGGCCTGCATCTCCGCCGGGGTGCACAGGTCGCGGAAGAAGCTGCGGCATTCCTCCACGCTGCGCAATGCCAGGATCGCGTTGCACAAGGCGCGCTCGTGCAGCTGCTCCTGGCGCGGCGTGATCGGACGGTTGTTCTTCATCGGCTCATCGCTGTATTAACGTGTTAATACATTAATGCATTGGATGAGCGCGCGCAAGTCCCGTTGGCTTGACGCCACGCCCGCCGAAACCCTACAATTCCCGCGTTCATCTAGACCGGCTGAGGGAAAGGCCCTTAGAAGCCGGGGCAACCGCCGCGCGGGGTTTTTCACAAAATCCGCTGCCGGAATGGTGCCAACTCCTGCGGCCGGGTCTTCCGGCCGGTAGATGAGCCGCTGGTTCGTGGCGCCCGCAGGCGCCGCACCGTCGCAAGCGATGAGCTTTCAGGGGTTGGGTGTACCTCTGGGCGGCAACAAGGCTTGAGACAAGGTGTAGGAACGGTGGCAACTTCTCCCCCGATCATCGAAGAACCGGCGCTGGCCGAAGGCGTCATCCCGCTCGGCGCGCAACTGCGCCTGCACGCCGGCGACGTCTTGCCCGATGCGCAGGTGTGCTACCGCCTGGTGGGTCCCGCTGGTGCGCCCGTGGTGGCGGTGCTCGGCGGCATTTCCTCGCACCGTTTCGTCTCCGCCTGCTCCAAGGGCGGCTGGTGGCAGGAGGTGGTGGCGCCCGGTGGCGGCGTCGATACGCGGCGATACGCGGTGCTGGGCATCGATTTCATCGGCGGCAGCGGTAACAGTTCCGCACCCGCGCCGGGGCATGCGTTTCCGCCGGTCAGTCCCGTGGATCAGGCGCGGGCGCTGCATGCCGTGATCGAGCACCTGCAATTGCCGGCCTTGCATGCCATCGTCGGGTCTTCCTACGGCGGCATGGTAGCGCTGGTGTTCGCACGGGATTATCCGCGGCGAGTGCGCCATCTCGTGATCCTGAGCGCGGCGGACCGCGCCAGCCCCTTGTCCACCGCCTGGCGCAGCGTGCAGCGGCAGGTGGTCCGCGAAGCGATCGCCCGCGGCGATGGCGCCGCCGGTCTGCGCATTGCGCGGGCTTTGGCCATGACCACCTACCGCAGCCGCGCCGAATTCGCGCAGCGATTCGGCGGCGAGCCGGTGCGCGATGGCGGCCGTTTCCGGTTTCCGGTGGAAGACTACCTGTTCGCCCGTGGCGATCACTACGCGCAGAATTACCGGCCGGAATCCTTCCTGTGCCTGAGCGAATCCATCGACCTGCATCGCATCGACCCCGCGCAAGTGCGCGTGCCGAGCACGCTGATCGCCGTGCGGGAGGACCAGTTGGTGCCCTTGGAGGACATGCGCCGCCTGGCACAGGGCCTGGCCGGACCCTGCCGGATCGTCGAACTCAATTCCCTGTATGGGCATGACGCCTTCCTCAAGGAGAGCGCCGTCATCAATCCCATCATCCGCCAGGCCCTCGAGGAGATCAGCCGTTGAAAGAGCCGAGTAAACCCCGTTCTGCGACCCTCACCGTCCGCGCGGGCCTGGAATCCGATACCCAATTCGGCGCCGTCGTCCCACCGTTGTACCTGAGCACGAATTTCGCGTTCGACGGCCTGCGCAAGCCCCGCAGCCGCTACGACTACACACGTTCGGGCAATCCTACGCGCGATCAATTGGGCGCGGCGGTGGCCGCCCTCGAAGGCGGCGCCGGTGGAATCATCACCTGCACCGGCCTTGCGGCCATCACCCTGGTGCTGTCGAGCCTGCCCAGCGGCGCGCATGTCATCGCCCCGCACGATTGCTACGGCGGCACCTTCCGGCTGTTGAGCGCCTTCGCGCGCCAAGGCACCTTGCTGGTGGACTTCATCGACCAGGGCGATCCGGCGGCGCTGCGCGAGGCGCTTGCCAAGGAGCCCGATCTGTTGTGGATCGAAACACCCAGCAATCCGCTGCTGCGTATCGTGGACATCAAGGCCGTGTCGGCCGCAGCACATGCCGTGGGCGCGCTGGTGCTGGCCGACAACACCTTTCTTTCACCGCTCTGGCAACAGCCGTTGAGCCTGGGCGCCGACCTCGTGATGCATTCGACCACCAAGTATCTCAACGGTCACAGCGACATCGTCGGCGGCGCGCTCATCTGCAATACCCGGGAGCAGCACGAGACCTATGGCTGGTGGGCCAATGCGCTGGGGCTGACCGGCTCGCCCTTCGACAGCTTTCTCACCCTGCGCGGATTGCGCAGCCTGCATGCCCGCATGCGCGTCCATGCGGAAAACACCGCCGCGCTGATCGAGGCCCTGCAGAAGCACCGGGCGGTGAAGCACGTCTATTATCCGGGTCTTCCCAGCCATCCGGGACATGCGATCGCGAAGGCACAGCAAGCCGGGTTCGGCGCCATGTTGAGTTTCGAATTGGAGGGCGGGGAGCGTGCCGTGGAGGCGCTGCTCGATGGCCTGCATCATTTCACGTTGGCGGAATCACTGGGCGGGGTGGAGAGCTTGATTGCCCATCCCAGCACCATGACGCACGCCGCCATGGACCAGGCCTCGCAGGAGCGTGCCGGCATCGGCGCGGGGCTGCTGCGTGTGTCGGTAGGGATCGAGGATGCGCGCGATCTGATCGCCGACCTGGGTGCGGGACTGGACCGCGCCTTGGCGGCCGCTGCTTAAGCGAGCAAGCGCAGCACGGCGTCACCGGCCGCGCGGGTATCCGCGGCTGCTGCGCCCTTGACCGCGATATCGGCGGGACGCACGCCCGCATCGATGGCGTTCGACACGGCGGCTTCCAAGGTGGCAGCTTCGGTCGCGAGCCCCAGCGACAGCTTCAGCAGCATGGCCGCGCTCATGATGGTGGCATAAGGATTGGCGATGCCGCGTCCCGCGATGTCGGGGGCCGAGCCGTGAATCGGCTCGTACAGGCCGCCGCGCGGATCCGCCCCGAGCGATGCCGAGGGCAGCAGGCCCAGCGAACCCGCGAGCATGGAGGCTTCATCGGTGAGGATGTCGCCGAACATGTTCTCGGTGACGATCACGTCGAAATCGGCGGGCTTCCTGATCAGGTGCATGGCGGCCGAGTCGACCAGCATGTGCTCGTAGCGAACGGCGGGAAACTCCGCGGGCAGGATCCTGTCCACGACCGAGCGCCACAGGCGGGAGGTCTCCAGCACGTTGGCCTTGTCGATGGAGGCGAGCTTGCCGCGGCGTTCGCCGGCGAGGCGCGCGGCGAGGCGCACCACGCGCTCGATTTCCTCGACGCTGTAGCGGCACACGTCCACGGCTTCGGTGGCGGTGCGATGCTTGTCGCCGAAATAGATGCCACCGGTGAGCTCACGCACGACCATGATGTCCACGCCGCGCAGGAGCTCGGCTTTGATCGGCGAGGCGTCAAGAACGGCGGGGTGGGGTACTACGGGACGCAGGTTCGCAAACAGTCCCAGCGCCTTGCGCAGCTGCAACAGGCCCTGTTCGGGCCGGACCTTGGCATCCGGCTGTGACCACTTGGGTCCGCCCACGGCGCCCATCAGCACTGCATCGGCCGAGCGGCACAATTGCAAGGTGGCGGCCGGCAGCGCCTCGCCGGTGGCGTCGATGGCGGCGCCACCGAGCAGCGCGGTTTCGAATCGAAGCTCGTGGCCGAAGCGCTTCGCGATGGCGCCCAGGGCGCGCACGGCTTCCGCGGTGACTTCCGGGCCAATGCCATCGCCCGGCAGAACGGCGATCAGGGCTTTCATGGGCTACCAGCCGCGCGCGGCTTCGTAACGCTCGATGGCTGGCAGCTGCTTGCGCAGGTAGCCCATTTCATCCACGCCATTGAGCAGGCAATAGCGCGCGAAGGCCTCGATATTGAAGGCAACGCTGCGGCCATCGGGCAGCGTAAGGACATTGGACTGCAGGTCGATGACCACCTGCGCACCCGGATTCGCCAGGAGCCAGGCATGCGTGAGCTCATCCACCACCAGCGGCAACAGCCCGTTCTTCAGGGAGTTGTTGCGGAAGATGTCGGCGATTTCGCTGCTGATCACCGCACGGAAGCCGTAATCCGCCAGCGCCCAGGGAGCATGCTCGCGCGAAGAGCCACAACCGAAATTCCGGCCGGCCACCAGCACCTGCGCGCCGGCGTTCTCGGGCTTGTTGAGAACGAAATCCGGCTTGGGGTTGCCCGCGGCGTCGTAGCGCCAATCTGCGAACAATTGCTTTCCCAAGCCGCTCTTGGTGGTCACGGTGAGAAAACGCGCCGGAATGATCTGGTCTGTATCGATGTTGGTGGATGGCAATACCACGGTCTTGGAGCGGATGATCTTGAAGGCTTCCATCACAGCATCTCCCGCGGATCGGCGATGCGTCCGCTCACCGCGCTGGCAGCGGCGACGTACGGGCTGGCGAGCAGGGTGCGCGCGCCCACGCCCTGGCGGCCTTCGAAATTGCGGTTGCTGGTGCTGACCGAGTACTTGCCCTTGTCCACCAGGTCGCCGTTCATCCCCAGGCACATGGAGCAGCCGGACTCGCGCCACTCGGCGCCCGCATCGGTGAAGATCTGCGCCAGTCCCGCCGCTTCGGCCTCACGCTTGACGGCTTGTGAGCCGGGCACGATCAGGAGCTTGACGCCCGCCGCCACCTTGCGGCCCTTGAGCACGCGTGCCGCCGCGTGCAGGTCCTCCAGCCGGCCGTTCGTGCAGCTGCCGATGAAGGCGACGTCGATGGGCTTGCCCAGCATGGCATCACCGGCCTTGAAGCCCATGTAGGCCATGGCCTTGTCGAACACGGCATCCCCGGCCTTCTGCGGAATGGTGCCGCCGATGGGCAGGACCATGCCGGGATTGGTTCCGTAGGTGATCATGGGCGTGAGCGCGGCGGCATCGATGTCCACTTGCGCATCGAAGCGGGCGCCGGGATCGCTGGCGAGCGATTTCCAACGCGCAAGGGCGGCATCCCACGCTGCGCCCTTGGGCGATCGCGGCCGGTCCTTCAGGTAGGCAAAGGTGGTTTCGTCGGGGGCGATCATCCCGGCGCGCGCACCGGCTTCGATCGACATGTTGCACACCGTCATGCGCTCATCCATCGACAATGCGCGGATGGTGGAACCGCGATACTCGAGCACGTGTCCCGTGCCGCCGGAGACGCCGATCTTGCCGATGATGGCGAGGATCAGGTCCTTGGCTGTGACGCCGGGTGCGAGCTTGCCCTCCACGTTCACCGCGAAGGTCCTGGGCTTGCGTTGCAGCAGGCACTGCGTGGCGAACACATGGCCCACCTCGGTGGATCCGATGCCGAAGGCGAGGGCGCCGAAGGCGCCGTGCGTGCTGGTATGGCTGTCACCGCAGACGATGGTGGTGCCCGGCTGCGAGACGCCTTGTTCCGGCCCGATGATGTGCACGATGCCGCGCCGTGCATCGCGCATGCCGAACAGCTCGACGCCGAATTCGGCGCAGTTCTGCTCCATCGCCTTGACCTGCTTCGCGGCATCGTCCATGACGATGGGCACATTGCCGAACACCTGCTCGGTGCGCGTCGGCGTGGAGTGGTCGAGCGTGGCCAGCGTGCGGTCCGGGCGCCGCACCGGCAGGCCCATGGACTTCAACAGCGAGAACGCCTGCGGCGAGGTGACCTCGTGTGTCAGGTGCAGGTCGATGTACAGGACCGCGGGAGTGTCCGCCGTTTCCGGCACCACTTCATGCGCGCTCCACACCTTGTCGAAAAGCGTTCTCGCCGTCATCGCCTAAGTCCTTCCGCGCCGCTCAGTTCTTGCCGGCCTCGAGCCAGGGCATGCGGGCCCGAAGCTGTGCACCCACCTTTTCGATGGAGTGGGTGAGGTCGGCCTTCATGAGCTTGTTGTACTTGCGGCGGCCGGCCTTGTTTTCCGAGATCCACTGGCGGGCGAACTTGCCCTCCTGGATTTCCGTGAGGATCTTGCGCATTTCCTTCTTGGTGGCCTTGTTGACCACGCGCGGACCGCGGGTGAGGTCTCCGTACTTGGCGGTTTCGCTGATGAAGCGATGCATCTTGGTGATGCCGCCTTCGTGCAGCAGGTCGACGATGAGTTTCAGCTCATGCAGGCACTCGTAGTAGGCGACGGCGGGCTGGTAACCGGCCTCGACCAGGGTTTCGTAACCCTTGACCACCAGTTCGGTTGCGCCGCCGCACAGCACGGCCTGTTCGCCGAACAGGTCGGTCTCGGTCTCTTCCGCGAACGTCGTCTCGATGACACCGCCACGCGTGCCGCCGATGCCGTGGGCGTACGCCAGCGCCTTGGCCTTGGCCTTGCGGCTGGCATTCTGCGAAACCGCCAGCAGGCAGGGCACGCCGCGCCCCTGTTGATATTGACGGCGCACGAGGTCACCGGGTCCCTTGGGGGCGATCAGCACCACGTCCAGGTCCTTGCGCGGCTTGATCTGGTTGAAGTGGATGTTGAAGCCGTGTGCGAACAGGAGCGTCGCGCCCTTTTCCAGGAGCGACTTGATTTCCTGGTACAGGGGCTTCTGCGTCAGGTCCGGCACGAGCATGGCCACGAGCGATGCGCCCTTGACCGCCTGCGCGGGTTCCATGACGGCGAGGCCATCTTTCTTCGCCTTCTTCCAGCTGTCGCCACGGCGCACGCCGACTACCACATCGAAACCGCTGTCGCGCAGATTCAACGCATGTGCACGACCCTGGCTGCCATAGCCAAGAACCGCAATGCGAGCACCTTGCAGTGCTTTCTTATCGACGTCTTTCTGCGAGTACAAACGCATGAATCTCTCCTGATGGGCGGGCTCTAAGAAGCCGGTCATAGCACCACAGAATCCCTTATCATGCAAGATTGCCGGACGGGGCGTTTTCGCGGGAGTTCAAGGCGGATGCAGGCGGAGGAATCGGCCGCAACACCATTGCACCTGGTCTTCGAGGAGGACCTGATTGCGTGGCGTGAGCAGCAAGACGCGGCGGCACAAGCATGGATACGGGCGCAGGGGTGGGGCGCGGAGAAAAACCGCGTGCTGCTGATTCCCGATGCGCACGGCAACCTCGATGCCGCCGCCATGGGCCTTGGCAAGCGCCAGGCAGAGATCTGCTTCTGGCATGGCGCCGCCCTGCCGGATAAATTGCCGTCGCGGCGCTATCGCCTGGTCAATGCCTTGCCCGCGGCCCAGGCCACCGCCTTCGCCGCCGGATTTTCCTACGGCTGCTATCGCTTCGAGCGCTATCGCAAATCCACCGCGGCGCGTCCCGCCACCCTGCAGCTGCCCGCCACCGCGGACATGGCGCAGGTGCAGCGCCTGGATGAGGCCTTGAGATGGGGACGCGATGTCATCAATACCCCGGCCAGCGATTTCGGACCGCCCGAATTGCTGAGCGAGCTGCAGCGCCTGGCGCATCGTCACGGCGGGTCCTACCGGCAATGGCAGGCAGGGGAGTTGCTGTCGGGCAATTTCCCCGCCGTGCACGCCGTGGGGCGGGCCGCCACTGCCGCTCCGGGGTTGGGGGAATTACGCTGGTCGCCGCGCCCCGGCGATGCGGCGCTCCCCCGGCTCGCGCTGATCGGCAAGGGCGTCTGCTTCGACAGCGGCGGTTTGGACCTGAAGCCGGCAGCCGGCATGCAACTGATGAAAAAGGACATGGGCGGGGCGGCCGCCGCCATGGCGTTGGCGCATCTGTTGATGAGTGCCCGCGCCCAGGTGCAACTGCGCGTGCTGGTGCCCGCGGTGGAGAATGCCGTCAGTGGCAATGCCTTCCGGCCGGGAGACGTCCTGGCGACCCGCAAGGGACTCAGCGTCGAGGTGGGCAATACCGACGCGGAAGGCCGCCTGGTATTGTGCGATGCGCTGGCGGCAGCGGACGAAGAGCCCTGCGACCTGATCATCGATTTCGCCACCCTGACCGGTGCCGCCCGCGTCGCGCTGGGTCCGGACCTGCCGGCCCTGTTCGGCACCGATCCGGTGGTCATCAAAGAGCTGCTCGAGTCTGGCGAGCGCGAGGCCGATCCGCTTTGGCCCCTGCCGCTGTGGGCCGGCTACGACGATGAGCTGTCCAGCAAGGTGGCCGATCTCAACAACGTTTCCTCCTCGGCATTTGCCGGGGCCATCTTCGGAGCGCTGTTCCTGAAGCGTTTCGTCACCGCCAATTCCCGTTGGCTGCACGTCGATCTGTACGCCTGGAACCCGAAGGAACGCCCCGGCCGGCCGGTGGGGGCGGAATTGCAGGGGGTGAGGGCGTTCTTCGGGTACCTGGCGCGCCGCTACGGCCTGGATTCGTGAAGGCCCTGCGGCCCAAGGACCTGTGGTTCCTGGTGTTCATCTGCCTGCTGTGGGGGTTCAACCTCATCGCGGTGCACGCCGGGCTGCGCGGCTTCCCGCCCATCCTGTTCGCCTTCCTGCGCTTCGCGATGCTGGCGCTGGTGCTCGCGCCCGTCTTAAGGCTGCACCGTGCGCAGATGGGCCCGCTGGTGATCGCCGCGCTGCTGTGCGGGGGCTTGAATTTCGGGGTGCTGTTCTACGGCATGTCCCTGACCGACAACGTCGCCGCGGTGGCCATCGCATCGCAGCTGGGCGTGCCCTTCACCACGCTCCTGTCGATCGCCCTGCTGGGCGAGGTGGTGCGCTGGCGGCGCTGGCTCGGCATCGTGCTCGCATTCTCGGGCGTCGTGATCATGGGGTTCGATCCGCGGCTGGTGCATCAGGGCGCCGCGCTGGTGCTGGTGATTGCGGCGTCGTTCGTCGGTGCACTCGGCACCATCGCGGTGAAACGCCTGCAGGGCATACGTGCGCTCGAATTGCAGGCGTGGTTTGCGATGGCGAGCTGGCCCGCCTTGCTGCTGCTGACGCTATGGCTGGAAAAAGGCCAGCTCGAGGCGGTGCGCCAAGCCGGAGTGCAGTCCTGGCTCGCAGTGGGGTACGTCACGTTTCTATCCAGCCTGGTGGCCCATACCGGGTATTATCATTTGATCCAGCGTTACCCGGTCAGCAGCGTGGCACCGCTCACCGTGCTCTCGCCGCTGTTCTCGGTGATGTTCTCCATCACCTTATTGGGCACGGCGCTCACCCCGCGCCTGGTCGGCGGGGGATTGGTGACGCTGGCCGGTGTGTTGATCATTTCCCTGCGTGAGCAGAAATTTGCAGATACTGGAAGTTAACCTGGAGATGTTGACGAGTTCCCCATGAAGAAACCAAAGCCTGTCGATCCGCGTCCGTATTCACGCCTGGTCGTGGACGGTGTCAAGCAGACCCCCAGCCGCGCCATGTTGCGCGCCGTCGGCTTCACCGATGCGGATTTCGAGAAGCCGCAGGTGGGAATCGCTTCCACCTGGAGCAACCTCACGCCCTGCAACACCCATATCGACGAACTGGCGCGGCGCGCGGCGGCGGGGGTGGACGCGGCCGGCGCAAAGCCCGTGACCTTCAACACCATCACCGTGGCGGATGGCATTTCCATGGGCTCGCCCGGCATGCGTTATTCGCTGGTGTCGCGCGAGGTCATTGCCGATTCCATCGAAACCGTGGTGGGAGCCCAGGGGTTCGATGGCGTGGTGGCGATCGGCGGCTGCGACAAGAACATGCCGGGATGCCTGATTGCGCTGGCGCGGCTCAACCGGCCGGCGGTGTTCGTCTATGGCGGCACCATCAAGCCGGGTGCCGACAAGCGCGACGTCGTGTCCGTGTTCGAGGCGGTGGGCGGCTACGCCAGCGGCGTGGTGAGCGAGCAACAACTGAAGTTCGTCGAGCGCACGGCCATTCCCGGGCCGGGCTCCTGCAGCGGCATGTACACCGCCAACACCATGGCCTCTGCCATCGAGGCCCTGGGTATGAGCCTGCCCAATTCCTCGGCGCAGGAGGCGGTGTCGGATCAGAAGCGCGATGACTGCGCGCGCGCCGGGGCGGCGGTGGTCGAGCTGATCCGGCGCGGCATCAAGCCGGCCGACATCATGACGCGCAAGGCCTTCGAGAATGCCATCGTGGTGGTCATCGCGCTGGGTGGCTCCACCAACGCCGTGCTGCACCTGCTTGCGATCGCACATGCCATGGGTGTGAAGTTGGAATTGGACGATTTCACCCGCATCGGGAAAAAGGTGCCGGTGCTGGCCGATCTGCGTCCCAGCGGCCGCTATTCGATGTCGGAACTGGTGGCCATCGGCGGCATCCAACCCCTCATGAAGATGCTGCTCGATGCGGGTCTGCTGCACGGCGGTTGCCTGACCGTCACCGGCAAGACCCTGGCCGAAAACCTGGCGGGCGTGGGGGCCTACCCTGCCGGCCAGGACATCGTCCATGCCCTGGATGAGCCCATCAAGCGCGACAGCCATCTGGTCGTGTTGTACGGCAATCTGGCGCCGGAGGGCGCGGTTGCAAAGATCACCGGCAAGGAAGGCCTGCAGTTTTCCGGAACGGCCCGGGTTTTCGACTCCGAAGAGCAATCTTTACAGGGAATTCTCGGCGGCAAGGTGAAGGCGGGGGATGTGGTGGTGATCCGCTACGAAGGCCCCCGGGGCGGACCCGGCATGCGCGAGATGTTGAGTCCGACCGGCGCCATCATGGGCAAGGGGCTGGGGCAGTCGGTGGCGCTGATCACCGATGGCCGGTTCTCCGGCGGCAGCCATGGATTCGTGGTGGGGCATGTCTCGCCGGAGGCGGCGCTGGGCGGGCCCATCGCCCTGATCAAAACCGGTGACCGCATTTCCATCGACGCAAGCTCGCGCAAAATAACCTTGCATATCAGTGCGACAGAACTGAAACGTCGCGCAAAGGATTGGAAGCCGAAAAAACCCTATGCACGCCGTGGCGCGTTAGCAAAGTATGCGCGCTGTGTCAGTAGTGCATCATTGGGCGCTGTAACCGATCTCGAGGGTTAAGTAAACCTGACAAATATGCTGGAAACAGTCAGAAGTGATCGACAACATTTTCAGATTTGTTCGACACATACTTTCGACTCGTATCGGCGTTTTTAAGTCCTCATCACCCTTGCAGTGATGGCGGCAGATGTGGCACGCTTCTTAGCTATTGAGGGGATCACAACAGGTTTATGTACAGGTACGAAGAACCATCATTATTTTCGGGCAAACGCGGCATCGTGTTTGTCCTGGTCATCATTTTCCACATCGGCTTGGGCTACGCACTGAAGACTGGCCTCGGCGCCAAGATCGTGCAGGTCATCATCCCGCCGGTGGAGATCGCGCAGATCGACAAGCCCAAGGTCGACGACAAACCGCCGCCCCCGCCGCCCAAGATCGAAGAGATCAAGCCCTTCGTGCCCCCGCCCGAGGTGGTGGACATCCAGGCCGACATTGCGCCGACCAACGCCATCACCTCGACGACGACAGTCAACCGTCCGCCGCCGCCGCCCGTCGCGGCTCCCAAGGCCGTCGCCCGCACCAACATCAAAATGGATCCGCGCCATCCCCTGAAGATCGGCGAGGACTACTACCCCGACGCCTCCAAGCGTAACAACGAGGAAGGCACGTGCCGCGTCCAGCTCAAGGTGGCTGCCAGCGGCATGATCACGGAAGCAACGATTCAACAGACGTCGGGTTTTCCGCGCCTGGATGAAGCCTGCCTCAAGGCAGTGAAAGGCCAGCGGATGCTGCCGGCAACCGAAGACGGTAAGCCCATTGATACCGTCGCCGTGCTTCCAATTACCTGGAAGCTAAGATCGGATCGTTGATTCTCGAAGAACCAGTTTTTTTCATTTAATCGAATATCTAGAGGAAGTCGGCTCATGGCAGATCCCGTTGTTGTTGATAACCCATATGGCATTGAAGCGCTTTGGGCCCAAGGCGATTTCGTCGCCAAGGGCACCTTGCTCATCCTGGTGGTCATGTCCTTGTTGACGTGGTTCATCATGATCACCAAGTTCTTCGATCAGCGCAAAATGCGCGCCCAGGCCGCCGAAGCAGAAAAGGAATTCTGGACCTCCACCAGCCTTACGGACGCGCTGGGCAAGCTGAAGGGCCAGGGCAATCCGTTCAAGGCGCTGGCCGAAACCGGCAAGCAGGCCTTCGAGCATCATGAAACCAACAAGGCCCGTCTGGCTGGCGCCATCGACACCAGCGAGTGGATCACGCAGTCCCTGGAGCGTACCGGTGATTCCATCATCGGCCGCATGCAGTCCGGCCTGCCGGTTCTGGCCTCGGTGGGCTCCACCGCGCCGTTCGTCGGTCTGTTCGGCACGGTGTGGGGCATCTACCACGCGCTGATCGCCATCAGCTTGGCCGGCCAGGCATCCATCGACAAGGTGGCGGGTCCCGTCGGTGAAGCGCTCATCATGACGGCCATCGGCCTCGCGGTCGCCGTGCCGGCGGTGCTGGGTTACAACGTGCTGCTGCGCCGTAACAAGGTGGTGCAGGAACGCGTCACGCACTTCGCGCACGAACTGCATGCCTACCTGATCTCGGGCGCCAAGATGGGTCTGGGCTTGGAGAAGGCTCCGGCAGGCGGCGCCAAGCCCGCCGCGGCGGCGCGTTAAGGCAGGACGAGCACATCCATGGCGATGAACATCGGTGGAAAAGAAGACGGTGCGGTGATGTCCGACATCAACGTCACGCCCCTCGTGGACGTGATGTTGGTGTTGCTGATCATCTTCATCATCACCATTCCCGTCATCATCCAGCAGGTGCCCGTGCAGTTGCCGAAGGCAACCAACGTGCCCACGACGACCAAGCCGGAAAACATCACCATCGCCGTGGACAAGGAAGGCAACGTGTACTGGAACGGCAAATTGCTGGCCAACCAGGACGCGCTGCTCACGGAGCTACGGGGTGTGGCCCGCCAGGACCCTCAGCCCGAGGTTCACATTCGGGGTGATTCCAATGCGCGCTACATGCACGTGGGTCTGGTGCTCGTGGCTGCTCAAAGAATCGGCATTCGGAAGGTCGGGTTCATCACGGAACCCGATCGTCCGGGTGGCGGCGGCTGATCTAGGAGATTTTGCGAAATGGCAATGAATGTAGGCGGTAGCGGAGAAGGCGAAGCCTATTCCGACATCAACATGACGCCGCTGATCGACATCATGCTCGTGCTGTTGATCATCTTCATCATCACCATCCCGGTGATGACGCACGCGGTCAAGATCGACAATCCGCCGCCCAACAACAATCCGCCTCCGGTCGATCCGGTGGTGGTGAACATCGGCATCGATTTCGACGGTACGCTGTTGTGGAATGGCACCGCGGTGGATCGCGCGACCATGCGTGGGTACATCATCCAGGAGGCGGGCAATTCGCCGCAGCCGGAAGTCCACATCAAGGTCGACAAGTTCGCCAAGTATGAAATCGTTGCGCAGACCCTGGCGGATCTGCAGAGCCACGGCTTGAAGAAGATCGGCTTCGTCAACAACGAATTGTTTTAGGTCTTTCGTCGGGCCGGCGGGTATCAATGCCCGCCCGGCTCGAGCTGGTTCCTGATCGCCTGCTGCAACAAGCCCGCGTCGGAACCCCTTCAAGCGGAGCTGACGTTAAAAAGCTGTAACGCTTCCCGGGGCGGGGAGCCAGTACGCTTCCGGTTCAGGCTTTGTTCAGGTCGACAAGATTCAAATGCACTACAAGCTTCTTTCACGAGGATCCAGAATGAGTCAGATCAAAACAGCGTTGCGCGCGATGACCATGGCCTTGTTCGCAGCCGCCGCTCTTACGTCCTTTTCGGCCAATACGTTTGCCGCCGAGAAGCAGATCAGCCGCGTGATCGGCAAGGAAATGTCCGCGGCGCAGAAGGCCATCCAGGCCCAGCAGTGGGCCGAGGCGCTGAAGAACCTGGAAGCCGCCTCATCCAAGTCGGGCATCAATGCCTTCGATAAGTCCAAGATTGCCGAATTCCGCGGGTTCGCCTATATCAAGCAGGGCAACTACAAGGCCGCGATGGGCGCGTACGAGGATGCATTGGCCACCGGTGTGTACACCCCGGAAGAGACCAACAAGACCTATCGCACGCTGTTCACCCTGGCCGCCAGCTCGCAGCAGTACTCCAAGGCCATCGAATTTGGCAAGAAGCTCTCCGATTCGGGCTCCCTGGCCAATACCGACCTGGCCACGATGGCGCAGTTGTACTATCTCACCAACGATTGCAAGAGCTCGGGCGCTTGGGCTGATAAGGCGATTTCGGCCGCCCGCAAGGCTGGCGAGTCTCCCAAGGAGCAGTTGTACCAGTTCAAGCTCAGCTGCGCCTCGAAGGGCGGGGACAACCAGGCCATCATCGCGGCCCTCGAAGATCTCGTGCGCGCCACCAACAAGACCGACTACTGGAACAACCTGATCCGCCTGATGCGTCAGGACGAGAAGGAAGATCGGAGCCTGCTGCACATCTATCGCGTGATGTTCAACACGAATTCCATGAATGCCATTTCCGACTACACCGAAATGGCGCAGCTTCTGCTCGATGCGGCCCTGCCGGGTGAAGCCCAGACCGTGCTGGAGAAGGCACAGTCGGCCGGCCTCGTGACCGATCAGCAAAAGGACCGCTTCAGCCGCCTGCTCAATTCAGCCAAGACGCGCGCGGACAACGATCGCAAGGATCTCGCCAAGTTCGACGCCGAAGCCGCCAAGAACAAGGCTGGCGAGGCCGATGTGAAGATGGGCGAGGTTTATTACGGCTTTGGCGACTACCAGAACGCCGTAAAGACCATCCAGCGCGGCATGGACAAGGGTCAGGTCAAGCATCTTGACGAGGCCTACGTGTACCTGGGCCTGTCGCAGGCTGCGCTTAAGAATGGATCGGAGGCGCGCAAGGCCTTCGCCGGCTTGAAGAACGTGCCGAACATGAGCCCGCGCGTGCTGAAGCTGTGGGACCTCTACGCCGACAAGCAGACTTGAGGACCGCTCGCGTTTCCAGGATGCAAGTCCCTGGACGCGAGGTTGATGACACGAGCGGCGGCCCGGAAGGGCCGCCGTTTTCTTTTGGGCCATCGCGGTCGTTGCTTGTTCGTCCACCGGCCCTGGCGAGGCTGCAGGGCGCGATCCGGTCCTTCAACATCACCCACCCCATCCCCGGCCTCCGGGCCGCCGCGCCGCGCCGCGCGAGAATCCCGGCCCCTTACGGCAGGCGGCTCAAGTAATGCGTTACTTCTGAGAGGGTGCGAACTTCCGCATATTTTGCCTGCAGGTCGAATAGATTGGCCTCATGGGGAGCTGCCGCCCGGTCGCCAACGGCCTCCCGCACCACGATGGGGATGAATCCATGCTGACAGGCATCCACCGCGCTTGCCCGGATGCACCCCGAGGTACTGACGCCCGCAATGAGTACCGTGTCCACCCCCAGGGCGGTCAAGGTGGATGCCAGGGAAGTGCCGAAGAAGGCGCTGGCATACTGCTTGGTGATGACGGTCTCACCCGGCACGGGCTCAAGTCCGGGGCCGAAGGCGCTCAGATGGGGATCGGCCCCTTCTTCGAAGCAGGCCAGAGCGGGCACCTTACGAAAAAAGATCCCCCCATTGCGGCCTCCACGCTGGTAAGCCACATTGGTGTGAAGCACGGGAATGCCGGCCTTGCGGGCCGATTCCAATAGCGATTGGCTGGCGGCACGAGCGGGCTCGACGCCGGCGTACAACGGCGAGGACTCCATCAGGTAGGCATTGACGAAGTCGATGAGCAGGAGGGCCGGCGTCTTTCCATAATCTATTTTCTTTGTAAATCCGCCTTTTGCGTAATTTTCCTCAAGCGCTGTCGACATGCAGATCGTCCTCTTCAGATGACCTTGCGGGCGTGCAATTCAGCCAGGCGTTGAGCGCTCAGCTGCAGCAAGCCGGTGTAGATCTCCTCGTTGTGCTGGCCCAGCGCGGGCGAGCTGCTGCGGATGCAGCCCGGCGTCTCCGACAGCTTCGGCGCGATGTTTTGCATCTTCAAGTCGCCGAACTGCGGATGCTGCACGGTGACGATTGCCTTGCGATCGATGAAATGCGGGTCCTGCAGCATGTCCGGGGCCCGGTAGATCAGGCCCGCCGGCACACCGTGCTTGTCCATGAGGTCGAGCACGGCGCGGGTTGAGAGGGTGGATGTCCAGCGGCCTACCAGAGCATCGAGCTCCTGTTGGTTGCTGCCGCGGGACTGATGGCTGATGTATCGCGGGTCCTTGGCCAGTTCCGGCCGTCCCATGGCCTCACATAGCCGGCCGAATACGGTGTCCTGATTGGCGGCAATGAGCACCAGGCTGTCGGCGGTGGGGTAGACATTGGACGGCGCCACGTTGGGGAGGATGGCACCCGTGCGCTCGCGGATGAAGCCTGTCTTGTCGTACTCGGTGATCAAGGATTCCATCATGTTGAGCACGGCTTCATAGATGGCGGAGTCCACCACCTGCCCGCGTCCTGTCTTTTCACGGTAGTGCAGGGCGGACAATGCGCCCACGCACGCAAACGTGGCGGCGAGCGAGTCACCGATGCTGATGCCCATGCGGGAGGGCGGAGTGCTCGGATCGCCCACAACATAACGCAAGCCGCCCATGGCCTCGCCGATCGCGCCGAATCCGGCTTGATGCGAATACGGTCCCGTCTGGCCATAGCCCGAGACCCGGATCATGATGAGGCGCGGGTTGACAGCGCTCAGTTGCTCGTACCCCAGGCCCCATTTCTCCAAGGTGCCGGGCCGGAAGTTCTCGAGCAGGAAATCCGTCTTGGCGACCAAGTCCTTCAGCAACTGCTGGCCTTCCGCCTGGCGCAGGTCCAGCGTTATCGCCTTCTTGTTGCGTGCGATCACCGGCCACCACAGGGACGGGTCGCCTTGCTTCTGCCGGCCCCACATGCGCATCGGGTCGCCCTGGCCCGGCGGCTCGATCTTGATCACTTCCGCGCCCATGTCGCCGAGCAATTGCCCGCAAAATGGACCCGCCAGCAACGTGCCCAATTCGAGGACGCGAAGGTCCGACAATGCGCCATTCTTGAATTCGACCGGATTGATCATGCTGTCCTCGTGAGCCGGCAGGGCCGGGCTGTATACAATCGAGCTGCGCGCGTGCCTGCTGGCCGCGGCACACCCACGAAGATGTTACCGAAATTGTCTGTCCTTTTCGCATTCATCTCGCTTATGATCGGCTCCGCCCCCTTGCGTACCGTCGTGGTTGTATACAATGGCCTCCATGCGCATCAACATCGTCGAAGTCGGTCCGCGCGATGGCCTGCAGAGCGAGAGCAAGCCCGTCGGCACCGCCGCCAAGGTCGAATTGATCACCCGCCTGGTTGCCGCCGGCGTGCGCCGCCTGGAAGCGACGGCCTTCGTGAACCCGAAGAAGGTGCCCCAGATGGCGGACGCGGAACAGCTCATGGCGGCCGTGCCGAGAACGGCCGGCGTCTCCTACATCGGGCTGGTGCTGAATCAGAAAGGCTTCGAGCGTGCCCTGGCGGCGGGCTGCCATGAGGTCGGCATGGCCGTGGTGGCCAGCGATACGTTCAGTCGCCGCAACCAGGGCATGAGCACGGAAGAATCCATCGCCGAATGGCTCAAGATTGCCGCCGCTGCGCACGCCGCCGGCATCAAGCCCAGCATCATGGTGTCCGCTGCCTGCGGTTGCCCGTTCGAGGGCGAGGTCGATCCGCGGCGGGTGGTCGAGATCGCGGTGCGTTGCGCGCAAGGCAATCCGGTCGAAATGGCGTTTGCCGACACCATCGGCGTCGGCGTTCCCTCCCAGGTCACCGAGATTGCGGAGCGCCTGCGCGAGGCGCTTCCCGGACTGCCGCTGCGCGCGCATTTCCACAATACCCGCAATACCGGTATAGCCAATGCCTACGCCGCCGTACGGGCCGGCGTGCAGAGCCTGGATGCCAGCGTGGGCGGGGTGGGGGGATGCCCGTTCGCCCCCGCGGCGACCGGCAATATTCCCACCGAGGATTTGCTGTACATGCTCGAGCGGATGGGAGTATCCACCGGTGTGAATCTCGATCGCATGATCGAGACGGGCAAGTGGCTGCAGGATGTCATGGGCAAGACAATTCCGGGAATGCTGATGAAGGCCGGCGGCTTTCCGCCCCGCGCCGCGCCCTACGGCGAAGCGCCCGGCGCGCTCAACAAGGGTTAATCTCAACAAGGTGGACGCATGTCATACAGATTGGGCGTAGACGTCGGCGGTACATTCACCGACCTGTTCTTGGTCGACGAGAAATCCGGCAAGGTGTTCACGGCCAAGGTGCCCAGCACGCCGGCCGATCAATCCGTGGGGGTACTCAACGGCATCGAGCGCGTGTGCCAGAAGGCGGGCATCAGCGCCGAGGCCATCGACCACGTCATGCACGGCACCACCGTCGCCACCAACACCGTGCTCACCGGCACCGGGGCCCGTTGTGGCCTGGTCACCACCAAGGGCTACCGCCAGGTGCTGCAGATCGCGCGCTCCTACGTGCCCGGCGGCTTGGGCGGCTGGGTGATCTACAACAAATCGCTCCCCATGGCACCGCTGGCCTGCACCATCGAGGCAAACGAGCGTGTGAGCGCCAAGGGCGAGGTGGTCCATGCCCTGGATGAAGCCCAGTTGCGCAACGACCTCAAGGGCCTGAAGCAACAGAAAATCGAGGCGCTGACCGTCTCGCTCATCAATTCCTTCGCGAACCCCGCGCACGAAAAGCGCGTGCGCGCCATCTCCGCCGAAGAATTGCCCGGCATTCCGGTCTCGTTGTCCTCCGACGTCGTGCCGGAGATGCAGGAATACGAGCGCACCGTCACCACGGTGGCCAATTCGTACGTGCGGCCGCGCGTATCGCGCTACATCAGCAACCTGAAGACCAAGATCGAGAAGACCGCCAAGAACGTGAAACTCCACATCCTGCGCTCGGATGGCGGCCTCGCCGGTGCCGAGTCGGCCGAGGAATATCCGGTCAACCTGCTCATGTCGGGTCCCGCGGGCGGCGTGACCGGTGCCTTGTGGGGTGCCGTGCAGGCGGGGTTCCCCAATCTGTTGACCGTGGACGTCGGCGGCACATCCACCGACGTGGCGCTGATCCAGGACGGCGAGCCGCGGCTGCGCCGTGAAACCACGGTGGGCGATGTCACGGTGCGCGCCTCCTCGGTGGACATCCGCACGGTCGGCGCGGGCGGTGGTTCCATCGCGCACGTACCCGAACTCACCAAGGCGCTGCGCGTGGGCCCGCAATCCGCGGGCGCCGATCCGGGTCCCGCTGCCTATGGCAAGGGCGGCACCGAACCCACCGTGACCGACGCCAACGTGGTGCTGGGCTACCTGCCGGAGATGCAGAAGCTTGGCGGCGACATGTCGCTGAACCGGGAGCTGTCGGCCAAGGCGGTGAAGAAGGTGGCCGATGCCCTCAAGCTCTCGCTGCACGATGCGGCACTGGGTATCTACAACATCGTGAATGAGAACATGGTAGGTGCACTGCGCCTGGTGTCGGTGGAACAGGGCTACGATCCGCGCGACTACGCCTTGATCGCCTTCGGCGGCGCCGGTCCCCTGCATGCCAATGCGCTCTCCCGCCTCCTGGGCTCCTGGCCCTCGATCATTCCGCCGGGGCCGGGCGTGCTGTGTGCGTTGGGCGATGCCACGACGGCCGTGCGCGATGAACGCGCCCGCACCTTCGTCAAGAAATTCTCCGACACGAATGCGCGCGAGATCGCCGGGATCCTCAAGGAGCTTGCGGCGGACGCGGCGCGCTCGCTGGAGCGCGAGGGCGTGCCCAAGGCCGAGATCACCACCACCTACCAGGTGGACCTGCGCTATCACGGCCAGGGCCTGCGCCTGACCATCAATGTGCCGCTGGCGGACCTGGAGAAGAAGGGCCTGAAAGCCATTTCCGATCAGTTCGACGCCGAGCACAAGCGCCTGTTCACCTTTGCGCTGGAACTCGAACATGAGCTCGTGACACTGCGCGCCGCCGTCCAGGGCAAGGGCATCAAGTTCAAGCGCCCGGCCATCGCCAAAGGCGGCCCGGATGCCAAGGCCGCGGTGGTGGGCAAGCAGCAGAGCTACATGGACGGCAAGAAGGTGTCGGCGCTGGTCTATGACCGCGCCAAGCTCAAGGCCGGCAACAAGGTGAGGGGTCCTGCCATCGTCATGGAGATGGATTCCACCACCGTGATCCTGCCCAAGCACCACGGCAAGGTCGACAAGCACGGCAACATTCTCATCTATCCGGACAAGCAGTAAGCAGGAGCGCACCGATGCCAGCCACGATCATTCAACGCAACAAGAAGCGCTTGAAGAAGGTGAAGGTCGATACCGTCAGCATCGATATCATCGAGAGCGCCCTGCGCAACGCCCGCTTCGAAATGGACACGGTGCTGTTCCGCACCGCCATGTCGCCGGGCATCCGCGAGCAGCACGACGAATTCCCCATGATCGCCAATGTCGAGGGCAAGATGGTTGTGGGCCAGTTCGGCTCCTTCATCTGGGGCTTCATGCAGGGGTATGACGGCACCATCGAGGAAGGCGACATCTTCCTCACCAATGACCCCTATTCGGTGCGCGGCGCGATCAGCCACGCCAACGACTGGCTCATGCTCATGCCCATCTACCGCGCCGGCCGGCTCATCGCCTGGTCAGCCATGTTCGGGCACATGACCGACGTGGGCGGCAAGGTGCCGGGCTCCCTGCCCACCGATGCGCGCACCATCTACGAGGAGGGCGTCACGGTGCCGCCGGTGAAGATCTACAAGACGGGCGTCCTGAACGAGGACGTCCTCAAGATCATGCTGCACAACTGCCGCCTGCCGCATTGGAATCTCTCGGACTTCAACGCCATCACCGCGGCCCTGCGCACCGCTGCCACCCGCTGCATCGAGATCAGCGAGCGCTTCGGCGATGACGTGTTCTACTCGGCCATGCACGAGATGCTGGAGCGCAACAAGCGCGCCATGCGCGAGCTCATCAAGCGCACGGTCCCCGAGAAGAAGCAGTACTTCGAGGATTACATCTGCGACGACGGCCTGGGGATGGGTCCGTACAAGATCGCCTGCTCCATGTGGCGCGAAGGCGATAAGTGCATCTTCGATTTCACCGGCACCGACCCGCAGTCCATTTCCTCGATCAATTTCCTGCTGAACGAGGAAATGTTCAAGATGTTCGCGGGCGTGTACATGATCATGGTGTTCGACCCGCAGATCCTGTTCAACGACGGCTTCTACGACCTCATGGACGTGCGCATCCCGCCCGGCACGCTGTTGAAGCCCCTGAAGCCGGCGGCCCTGTCCTGCCGCACGCATGCCCTGGGCCGCATCTTCGACATCCTGGGCGGCCTGCTTGGCCAGGGCAATCCGCAGTTCATGTGCGCGGCCGGGTTCTCCGATTCGCCGCACTTCATGTACTCGGGCCACGACAAGAACGGCGACTGGTACCAGCTCTACCAGATCACCTTCGGCGGCATTCCCGGCAAGCCCTTCGGCGATGGACCCGATGGCCACTCGCTCTGGCCGGCCTTCACCAACGTGCCGAACGAGTTCCTGGAAAGCTATTTCCCGCTGCGCATCGACATCTACGAGACCATTCCCGACACGGGCGGTCCGGGCAAGAACCGCGGCGGCAATGGCCTGCGGATCGGCTATCGCTTCCTCGAGCCCGGCGAAATCTCCATCCACGACGACCGCTGGCTGACCTATCCCTGGGGCGTGAATGGCGGCCTGCCGGGCGCGCGCAGCAAGAAGACGTTGATCCGCGTGGATGGCACGCAGGAACTCATGCCCTCGAAGATCGACCACATCAAGGTGGAGGCGGGCGATCTGCTGCTCTCCGATACCTGGGGTGGCGGTGGCTGCGGCGATCCGCTGGAACGCGATCCCGAAAAGGTGCGCTTCGACGTCGAGGCGGGCCTCGTTACCTGCCAGGGCGCGCTGCGCTACGGTGTGGTGCTGGATGACAGGGGAGCGGTGGACAAGGCGGGGACCGAGGCGCTGCGCGCGAAGATGGCGCAAGAGCGCGGCGCGGTGAAGCTGTTCGATCGCGGCTTCGATTCGCTCGAGGAATTGAAGGCGCGTTGCCAGGCCGAGACCGGGCTTGCGCCGCCGCAGCAGCCCAAGTTCACCAAGTGGGCCATCAAGGCCGCCAAGGGCAAGGCTGCGTGAGCGATTCGTACACCAGCGTCGGCTATAGCGCGGTAAGCGACGGGCTGGGCAGCCGGCCAGCCGTGCTGGTGGTCGACTTCCAGGTCGCGTTCACCGATCCGAAGTTTCCGCTCGGCGGGTTGCCGATGATCCATTCCGCCGTCGACAAGACGGCGGAACTCTTGAAGGTGGCGCGCAGCAAGCAGGTGCCGGTGGCTTCCTGCTATACGGCCTACGGCAGCGTTGCGGACATGCCACGTTGGAAGGTCAAGGCCGTGCGCGAGGAGTTCATCTACGGCCATCCCTGCACGGCGATGGACCCGCGCATCGTCGCACCCTCGGATTTCGTGTTCTGCAAGAACGCGCCGTCGATCTTCTTCCTCACGCCGCTGGTCACCTTTCTGGCCAAGCATCAGGTGGACACCGTGATCATCACGGGCTGCACCACATCGGGGTGCGTGCGCGCCTCGATCATCGATGCATTTTCCTTCGGCTTTCGCATCGCGGTGCCGGAGGATTGCTGCGGCGATGCCGATCGCGGGCCGCATGAGGACAACCTGCGCGATTGCGGGCGGCGTTATTGCGAGGTCACGAATCTCGCGGCGATCAAACATTACCTGCAGGCGCTGTAGCCCGCGGGATATTCGGCGGTCAGTTGGCCGCCAGGAAAGGCAGCAGGATGTCGCAGAAGCGGCGCTTCTGGTCACGGCCGGCCACCACATGGGCGACGTCCTGCATGGTCGCGCCGATGGCGTTGGGAATGCCCTTTTCGATGGGCAGCGTGACGCGGGGACCGGTCACCTGGTCCTGGCCGGCATGGATGATCAGAGAGGGGCATTGGATGTGATGCAGGCGGTCGCGGGACTCGTACCCGACGCAGGCATCGATCAGGCGCGAATGCGTGGTGTAGCGGCCGTTGAGTTCCTTCCAGCCGCCGTTCTCGCCGAGCAGGCGCGATTTGTTTTCGTTGTAGAAATCGGGGTCGAAGGACATGAGCGTGACCGCCTTCTGGAATGCGAGAAAACCCGCATCGCGATGCAGCCAGCGGAACATTTCCAATTGATCGCGCAGGAAGTCATCCACACGGCACCAGGCGCCCATGTTGACCAGCGTACGTGCGAGGTCGGGGCGGGTGATGGCGATTTCCTGGCAGATGCAGGCGCCAATTCCCACCAATCCCACGAGATGGACGCGCTTCAGCCCCAGGTGGTCGAGCAATCCGATGGCGTCCGCCGCATGCAGTTCCATCGTCGCCGGAATCGAGGTGTCATCGCTCGAATCGCCGATGCCGCGATAGTCGAAGATCACCACCGAGTAGCGCTCGGTGAGGCCGCGGGCGAGGTTCTTCTCGCCGCCATGGCAATACGTACCCCAACCGCCCATGACCAGCAGCGGCTCGCCGCTGCCGTGGACTTCGTAGTACATGTCGTGACCGTTGATACTGGCGATTGGCATGATTTGTCCGGACATCTTAGCAAATCCCCGCGGCAATCCCAGCCCGCGCGCCTGGCGGCCTGATCGGCATGCGCGCCGTGGACAAAGCCTATGCCACCGTGAGGGACGGGATCCTGCGCGGCACCTATCCGGCCGGATCGCGCATCACCGAGCAGGACCTCGCGCTGGATGCGGGCGTGTCCCGCACGCCGGTGCGCGAGGCGCTGCGCCGCCTGGAATCCGAAGGGTTGGTCAGCGTCGCGCCCAATCATGGCGCGGTGGTGGCCGCCTTCGAATTGAAGGACGCGGAGGAGATATTCGAATTACGCTCGGTGCTGGAGCCGATCTGCGCCCAGCGCGCCGCGCAACTCGCCAGCGACGAGCAGATCGCCGAGCTGCGCGCGCTGGCGCAACGCCAGGCGCTGGAGTCGCGCCGCCGTCGGCGCGGACATCTGCTGCGGATCGGCGAGCTCAATGACCGCTTCCACCGTTTGCTGCAGCACGCCGCCGCCAGCCCGCGGCTGGAGAAGGCCCTGGCAGGCCTGATCGAGGCCCCACTGATCCTGCGCACCTTCGGCCAGTATTCGGCCGGCGAACTGCAGCGCAGTGCCGACCAGCACGTGGAATTGGTGCAGGCATTGGAAGCACGCGACCCGGTGTGGGCCCAGGGTGTCATGCGCGCGCACATCCTGGCCGGCCGCGGCGCCTACTTGCGCAGCCGCCGGCTCGCGCAATCCGTATAATGCGCGCTCAATGATTGTTATTCGCAACAGGAGCTGATCATGACCATCAAAGCCGGCGAGAAGATGCCTGCGGGAACCTTGACCCACATGACCAAGGACGGCCCGCAGAAAGTCACCGCCGATCAATTGTTCAAGGGCAAGACCGTGGTGCTGTTCTCGGTGCCCGGCGCCTTCACACCCACCTGCGACGCCAAGCACCTGCCGGGCTTCGTCGAGCACGCCGACAAGTTCAAGGCCAAGGGCGTGGACACCATCGCCTGCATGGCTGTGAACGACGTGTTCGTCATGAATGCCTGGGGCAAGGCCAGCAACGTCGGCGACAAGGTGCTGATGCTGGCCGACGGCAACGGCGACTATGCGAAGGCGTTGGGCCTCGAATTGAACGCTACCGGCTTTGGAATGGGCGTCCGTGGGCAACGCTTCGCCATCGTGGTGAAGGACGGCGTGGCCAAGGTCGTGGACGTCGAAGCGCCCGGAGAGTTCAAGGTCTCTGCTGCGGACTACGTGCTCAATCAGATCTGAGCTGCTCAACCCGCTTTTCGGCCGTCTCGTGGCGGTCGGAGCGGGCAAGGCGGCGCTCAGACACGATTTCCAGAGACTACCGGCCGCTCCCGCTCCGACCGCTGCGAGGTCAGCTGGGAATCGGAGGAGAGCAGGCCGGGATCTGATGGCGCTCAGGCGCCGATCAACTTCTCCAGTTCCGGCACGACCGTGAACAGATCTCCTACCAGCCCCACGTCCGCCACTTCGAAGATCGGAGCTTCGGGGTCCTTGTTGATGGCGACGATGGTGCGTGCGTCCTTGATGCCCGTGAGGTGCTGAATGGCGCCCGAGATGCCGACTGCGATGTAGAGTTCCGGCGAGATGATCTTGCCGGTCTGGCCCACCTGCATTTCGTTGGGCGCATAGCCGGCATCCACCGCGGCGCGCGAGGCGCCCATGGCGGCGCCGATCTTGTCGGCGAGGCTGGCCAGTATCTTGAAGTTGTCGGCGCTGGCCAGGGCCCGGCCGCCCGACACCACCTTGGCTGCCGTCTGCAGGTCCGGGCGATCGCTCGAGCCGGTCTTGGTGCCGACGAAACGCGTGTGCGTGGGCAGGGTGACGTCCAGAGACTTGCTCTGGATGTCGGCGCTGCCGCCGTCCGCGGCCGCCTCGAAGGAGGCGATACGCACGGTGGCGACCACTTTCCTGGCGGCATCCGCTTCGATGGTGATGATGGCGTTGCCGGCATAGATCGGACGGCGGAACCGATGTGCCGATTCCACGGCCATCAGGTCGCTGATCTGCGCCACTCCCAGTAGGCCCGCCACCCGCGGCGTCAGGTCCTTGCCGAAGGCGGTGGAGGGGCCGAACACATGGGTGTAATCGGCCGCAAGCGCAACGATCTGCGGCGCGTAGATGGCCGCCAGCGGGTTGGCGTTCTCGGGGCGATCCATCCGTACCACATGCTTCACGCCGGCAATGGCGGCGGCCTGGACGGCCACCGCGGCGGTGTCGGCGCCCAGGAGGGCAACCGTGATCTCATGGCCGGGAATTGCACTTGCGCAGGTGACGCACTTGGCGACCGCGGGGTTCAGCTTGCCGCCATCGTGCTCGCCGATGATGAGTATCTTGGACATTAGATCAACCCTTTCTTCTTGAGGACGTCGGCGAGTTCCGCCACGTCTTTGACGATGATGCCCTTCTGACGCGAAGCCGGCGGCTCGGTCTTCACGGTCTTGAGAGACTGGCCTGCGGTGACGCCGAGGTCGCCGAGGTTGGTGACATCGAGCGGCTTTTTCTTGGCCTTCATGATGTCGGGGAGTTTCACGTAGCGCGGCTCGTTCAGGCGCAGGTCCACGCTGATGACGGCGGGCAGGTCGATCTCGATGGTCTCGAGGCCTGCGTCCACTTCACGGGTGATCTTGGCCTTGCCGGGCTCCAACTCGACCTTCGAGGCGAAAGTGGCCTGGGGACGGTCCCACAGCGCGGCCAGCATCTGCGCGGTCTGGTTTGCGTCATCGTCGATGGCCTGTTTGCCCAGGATCACGAGGTCCGGATTTTCCTTCTTGGCCAGCGCGAGGAAGGCCTGCGCGGCAACCAGGGGTTCCACGGCGGTGTCGGATTGGATCAGGATGGCGCGGTCGGCGCCCATGGCAAGTGCGGTTCGCAATTGCTGCTGCGTGTCCGCAACGCCCAGGCTCACGGCCACCACCTCGGCGTTGGTGCCGCGCTCCTTGATGCGCAGCGCTTCTTCCAGCGCGATTTCATCGAATGGGTTGATGCTCATCTTGACGCCATCGAGCATCACGCCACTGCCGTCAGGCTTCACGCGCACGCGAACGTTGTAGTCCACGACGCGCTTCACACAGACCATGATCTTCTTCATCAACAGCTCCCGCTTCGATCTACTTCTGGAAAAACCTTTGTCCCGCTCAGGCCACGGCCTCGCCGGGGGCGGCCCGGTGCTCGGCGATACGCGCCGAAATGCGTTGCGAGGTATCGCGCAATCGGGGCAGGAATCTCTCGACTGCGGCCTTGGCCGGCATGGCCATGGCGGCGATGCGGATGGTCAGGCCGGCGAGGATGCGTCCATCGGCCAGCACCGGCACCGCGATGCTCAGGTCATCGGAGATGCGCCGCGAGGTGGCCGCGGTGGCATAACCCTGAGCGCGTATCTCAGCAAGGATCCGCTCGACCTCCACCGCATTGCGAGCGAGCTTGGCCTCGGGCCGGTTGGACTTGCCCAGCGCATCCAGCAACTCGACGCGCTCGCCGTCGGCGCAGAATGCCAGGTACAGCCGGCCGCTGGCGGAGGTGAGCAGGGGATAACGGAACCCGGGGGAGTACCGCTCCATCGCCAGCGGGCTCAAGTGATCGGTGGTCTCGCGCACCATCATGCTGGTGCCGGCGAGGGTGGAGATGGCGACGGGCCATACCACCTCGCGGCACAGATCCTTGATGAGGGGAGCGGCCACCTGGCACACCCAATCCTCGTCCTCGAAGCCATCGCTCAGTGTCTTGACGGCTTCGGCGAGGCGGTAGCGGTCATCTGCGCTGTCGCGAAAGGCAAAGCCCGACTCGCACAGGGTCTCCAGGATCCGGTAGACGGTGGTGCGGGGCAGGCGGATTTCCTGCGCCACTTCGGACACCGTGGCGCCGTTGCGCAGGTTCAGGACCGTAAGGGCTTCTAGGCCGCGCGTCAGCGCGCGGATGGGGCGGGTGGAATCCATGGAACCTCGAAGATTCGTGTACGTTCGCTGCGGCGAACCATCCCGGCATTATACACAGGAATTCCGCGCCTTTTGACCGCCCGCTACTCGCCTGGAAAGGAGGTTTGCTGGCAGTATGCGCCTCCATGATGCGCTACGTCGCCGCACGCCTCGCCTGGGCCTTGCCCACCCTCCTGGCCATTCTGACGTTGACGTTTTTCCTGATCCGGACCGCGCCCGGCGGACCCTTCGACGAGGAGCAGGCGCTCCCCGCCGAGATCAAGCGCAACTTGAATGCCGCTTACGGCCTTGACCAGCCCCTGTGGGTGCAGTACGGCCGCTATCTGACGGGGGTCCTGCATGGGGATTTCGGCCCCTCGTTCAAGTACAAGGACTTCACGGTCACCGAACTCATCGCCCAGGGGTTGCCGGTGAGCGCCACGCTCGGCGCCGCCGCCATCCTGTTGGCCTTGTTCGGCGGCGTATCGCTGGGCGTGTACGCGGCCCTGCGACAGCACCGCGCCGCGGACCGCATCGCCATGGTGGCCGCGGTTCTGGGTATCACCGTGCCCACCTTCGTGTTGCTGCCATTCCTGGCACTGGTCGTGGGTGTGTACTGGCGCTGGCTGCCCGTGGCGGGCTGGGAGCCGGGGTCCGCACGGCATTATGTACTGCCGGTGATCGCACTCGCGCTGCCGCCCATGGCGGTGATCTCGCGCCTGACGCGCGCCGGCATGATCGAGGTGTTGCGCAGTCCCTTCATCCGTACCGCCCGCGCCAAGGGATTGCCGGAGGGTGCGGTGATCTGGCGTCACGCGTTGCGTCCCGCCTTGATCCCGGTGACGGGATATCTCGCGCCGGCGGTGGCCGCCATCATGACCGGATCGCTGGTGGTGGAGAGCATTTCGGGCCTGCCCGGCATCGGCCGTTACCTGGTGCAGGGCGCCTTGAACCGCGACTACACCCTGGTGCTCGGCATGGTGGTCGTCTATTCGGCCCTGCTCATCGGCATGGGATTGCTGGTCGATCTGCTCTATGCGTGGCTCGATCCGCGCGTGCGGTACCGTCCGTGAGCGCAACCTGGTGGTCGGAGGCCGCGCGGCGCTTCGCCGCGAACCGCATGGCAGCGGGCGCCGCGGTGATCATCGGCCTGTTGGTGCTGCTGGCGATCTTGGGCGGCCTGCTCAATCCCAATGATGCCGAACGGCTGGATTGGTCGCACATCGCCGCCGCGCCGACCTTGGCGCAAGCGCATTGGTTCGGCACCGACCGCCTCGGGCGCGATCTGTTCGTACGAACACTGGCGGGTGCGCGCCTGTCGCTGGGAATCGGCCTCATCGCCACTGCCGTGAGTGTCGGCATCGGGGTGACCTACGGCGCCATCTGCGGCTATCTCGGTGGACGGACCGATCAGGCCATGATGCGCATCGTGGAAATCCTGAGCGGCCTGCCGCTGATCTTCTTCGTGATCTTCCTGACCGTGATCCTGGGCAGGAGCCTGTTCCTGCTGTTCGCCGCGATCGGGGCGGTGGGTTGGCTCACCATGGCGCGCATCGTGCGCGGCCAGGCCTTGAGCATCCGCCAGAAGGAATACATCGAGGCGGCGCGTGCCGGCGGGGCGGGCGTGCCGCGGATCCTGCTGCGCCACGTGCTGCCCAACCTCATCGGCCCCGTCATCGTCTACGCCACGATGACCGTTCCCCAGGTGGTGTTGTTCGAGAGCTTCCTGAGTTTTCTCGGCCTCGGCGTCCAGGAGCCACGCGCCAGCCTCGGCACGTTGATCGCCGAAGGCGCTGCCGAGATGGAATCAGCGGCGTGGATGCTGCTGATTCCCGGCGCGTACCTCACGCTGCTGCTGCTCTGCCTGAACATCGTCGGCGATGGCCTGCGGGATGCATTGGATGAACCCGACCGTATCCGCTGAGCCGTCCGGCGCCTGCCTCGAGGTGCGCAACCTGAGCATCGGCTATGGGACCCCCGGTACGGCCGGCGTTGCCATCGACATCGACCTGCAGGTCAACGAGGGCGAGTGCCTGGGGGTCGTGGGAGAATCCGGCTCGGGAAAAAGCCAGACCTGCCTCGCCGTCATGGGCCTGTTGCCGCCCGAGGCGCAGGTGTCGGGCAGTGTGCGTTTCCGCGGCCATGAACTGCTGGGCACGGACGCTGCCCGGCTGCGCGCCGTGCGTGGACGGGACATGTCGATGGTGTTCCAGGATCCCATGACCTCGCTCACGCCGCATCTGCGAATCGGCGCTCAGCTCAGCGAAGTTTTGAGAACGCATCTGCAACTGTCGGCGCCGCAGGCGCAGGCGCGTGCCGTCGAGATGCTCGAGCGGGTGCACATCGATGATGCACCGCGGCGCATGCGTCAGTATCCGCACGAGCTGTCCGGCGGCATGCGCCAGCGCGTCATGCTCGCCATGGGATGCTTGTGCCGGCCGTCGCTGTTGATCGCCGATGAGCCCACCACGGCGCTGGATGCCACGGTGCAGGCGCAGGTGATGGCGTTGCTGCATGCGCTGCGCGCCGACATGCACATGGCCTTGATGCTCGTGACCCACGACTTCGCCTTGCTCGCCGGGATGGCGGACCGGGTGATCGTGATGTACGCGGGACGGATCGTCGAGAGCGCTGCCGCCGGTGAATTGTTTTCGCGCCCGCTGCACCCGTACACGCACGGATTGTTGGCCTGCGTGCCGCGCTGGCCCGGTGGGCGGCTGGAGCGGCTGCCCAGCATCGCCGGCCAGCCACCGCACGCCGGCGCGCATCCGTCCGGGTGTGCTTTCGCCCCGCGTTGTCCACGTGCGGCCGCGCGCTGCGGGGAGCAGCGCCCGGCGCTGCGGCCCGCAACGCAGGGGCGCCTCGTCGCCTGCCATTTCCCACATGACTGAATCCGCCTCCCAGCGCGCCGCAGCACTCCTCGAGGTCGCCGGCCTGCGGGTGAGCTTCGCCATTCCCTCCGGTCTTTGGCAGCAACGCCGGGTGCAGGCCGTGGATGGAGTCGATATCACCGTTGCACCCGGCGAAACGGTGGGCCTGGTAGGGGAGTCGGGCTCGGGCAAGTCCACCCTCGCGCGCGGCATCGCCCAGTTGGTCCCGACCTCCGGCGGCACCGTCCGGTTTCAAGGGGAGGAGTGGTCATCCCTGCCGCCGGCGCAATTGCGCGCCCGGCGACGTGACTTGCAGTTGATATTCCAGGACCCGCTTGCCTCGTTGAATCCCCGCCTGAGCGTGGGTGAGACGCTGCAGGAGCCGCTGAAAATCTTTCAACCGGGGATGGATGCGGCAGCGCGCCGGCAGGCGGTGGAGAGCATGCTGGTGCGCGTGGGACTGGCACCCGAGGATGCCCGCCGCTATCCGCGTCAGTTCAGTGGCGGGCAGTGCCAACGCATCGGCATCGCACGCGCCATGATGCCCGCGCCACGGCTGCTGATCTGTGACGAGGCGGTAAGCGCGCTGGATGTGTCCATCCAGGGGCAGATCGTCAACCTGCTGCTCGACCTGCAGCGCACCGCAGGCACGGCGATGATTTTCATCAGCCACAACCTGGGCATCGTGCGGCATGTGTCGCACCGGGTGTACGTGATGTTTCGCGGGCGCATCGTGGAACAGGCTCCCGGGGATGCCTTGTTTGCCACGCCGCGGCATCCCTATACGCGCGAATTGCTGGCGGCGGTCCCGCATTTTGCGCCCGAGGGTGACCTTGCGGCGCGAATTGCGCCGCCCGCTTCGTCGGCTGCCGTGTCGTCGGCGCCGGACCGCGCCAGTGCTGCGGCGTGGGAATCCGAACCCGGTCCGGGCTGCGCCTACCGGCACCGCTGCCCGCATGCTGCGCCCGCCTGCGCTGAGCGCTCACCACCGCTGCAGCCGGCGGGCCCCGGGCGCTGGGCCGCCTGCCTGCGACTGGCGCAAATCTGATCACTGCGTCGGCCCACGGGCGTGCCCGAATCCGCTATTCTCTGGCCCATGAAGCAACGTAAGCCATTCTCGGCTAGCGAAGGTTTGAGCAACGTCCGCTACGAGATCCGCGGCAAGCTCGCGGCACGCGCGCAGGAATTGGAGCGGCGCGGCTACGACATCATCTCCCTCAACATCGGCAACCCGTATGCGTTCGGCTTCCGCACGCCGGAGACCATGCGCCTGGCGATGATCGAAAACCTGCGCCATAGCGAGGGCTATGGTCATCAGAAGGGCATCTTCCCGGCGCGCGAGGCCGTGGTCATGCAGCAGCAGGAACGCGGCGTGCGTGGCGTCAGCGCCGATGAGGTGTTCATCGGCAATGGCGTGAGCGAGCTCATCGACCTGACCTTGCGCGCTTTGCTCAATCCCGGCGACGAAGTGCTGGTACCCAGCCCCGACTACCCGTTGTGGACCGCGGCGGTGAATCTCAACACCGGGCGCGCCGTGCATTATGCCTGCCGTCCCGAGCGCGGCTTCGTGCCCGATCCGGCCGAACTGGCGACGCTGGTCACCAAGCGAACCCGTGCCATCGTCATCGTCAATCCCAACAATCCGACCGGTGCAGTCTATCCGCGCGAAGTACTGCAGGCCATTGCACGCCTCGCGGAAGATCACAGGCTGGTGGTGTTGAGCGATGAGATCTACGACCAGATCCTCTACGACGGCGCACAGTTCGTGCCGATGGCCACGCTCGTGAACCACACCTTGTGCTGCACGCTCAGTGGCTTGTCCAAGGTGTACCGGGCCTGCGGCTATCGGGTCGGATGGGCATCTTTTTCCGGCGACATCGAACATGCCGGTGATTACCTGGCGGCCCTGGAATTGCTCAGCTCGCTGCGCCTGTGCAGCAACGTGCCCGGGCAATGGGCGGTACAGACGGCGCTCGGCGGCTATCAGAGCATTCGTGAATTGACGCGCCCCGGCGGCCGGCTGTACGAATCGCGCCAGGCCATTCTCGATGGCGTGGCGAACAGCCGCTTCCTCAAGCTGGCAAAGCCCATGGGCGCCTTGTACTCGTTCATCCAGGTGCGCGAGGACGTGCTGCCCGGCTTCGATGACCGCGCCTTCGCACTGGAACTCCTGGAAAATAAGCACGTGCTCGTGGCGCCGGGCGTGAGCTTCAACGTTCCCTACCGCAATGCCTTCCGCATCACCAATCTTCCCGAGCCTGCCGTGCTGAAGACCGTGTTCGAGCGCATCGAGGGCACGCTCGAGGGCCTGGCGTCGGCATCGCCCGACCTGGCCGTGGTGGATGCACCGGCCAAGGCAGCCCGCCGCTGAAAACCGGTGGCGATGAATTTGCCGCGCTGCTCGCCGCCGTCGGCGCAGGCCGCACGGTGCTCGCGCCCAATGCGCAGATCGCTGCGCTCCTGACCGATCGGATTGCGCGGCATCACCTCGCACAGGGACGCGACATCTGGCCCACACCGCGGATACGGGATTTCGCCGGCTGGGTGGTGGAACGGTATGAGCAACAGAACTTCGCCACAGGAAAGGCGCCGCGCGTGCTGGAAGATCCCGAGGAGCGTGAAATCTGGCGCCAGGTCGTCAGCGACAGCGGGCTGGCGGATGCTTTCACGGATCCGGGCGGCGCCGCGCGCGCAGCCCGCCAGGCCTTCCGCGCCCTGCACGAATATGGGATTGCCCCGCGCGAACTTGCCGGCCATCCCGGTGCCGAGGCGCAGGCGCTGTCGCAGTGGGTGAGCGATTTCCGGGCACGCTGCCAGGACCTGGGCGCGCTGGCCCGCTGCGAATTGCTCGTCTCCCTGGCACCGCCCCCGGATGTGCCGGTGCCGTTGGCACATCACGGTTGGCAGCCGCAGGTGCGTTCATGGCTGCAGGCGCATGCAATGCCCGCGTTGGCGCCCATGCGGTACGGCGCAGGCGAGGCCGCTGCAAGTGTGCGCGTGTTCAACTCCTTCGATGCGGAAATCGCCGCATGCGCACACTGGGCGCAAGCGTGCCTCGCCGCCGATCCGGACTTTCGCGCCTTCATCGTGATTCCCAACGCCGCGCTGGAACGGGCGCGGGTGACCGACATCTTCGATGCGGCGCTGGCGCGTGAGCGCTTCGAATTGCGCGACCCCGGCGCGGCGCCTCTGTACGCCATCGCCGGCGGCACACCCCTGGTGGAATTCGAACCTGTGCGCCTCGCGATGCTGACCTTGCAGGCAGCCGTGGGCCGGATTCCCTTCAAGATGTTCAGCCGCCTGCTGCGCACACCGGCGCTGTCGGACGGTGTGGACGATTCGGGCCATACCGCCCGGCTCGATCGTGAGTTGCGCCGGGTCGCGCCATACGAGGCGGACCTCGCGCACTGGTTGACGCTGGCCCGCGAGCTGGCGCATCGCCTCGGAGTGGCCGAACCGGCCACCGTGCAGCGCCTGACGGCGCAGCAGGCGCATCTGCCGGCTCGCGGCCGCCTGCTCATGAGTCAATGGGCGAGCCTCCTGGTGACGGCGCTGGAGGCGGGCGCCTGGGCGGGGCGCGCTGCCTGGTCGAGCATTGCCTTCCAATCGGCGCAGCGCCTGCGGGAATTGCTGCACACGCTGGCGCGGGCCAGCAGTACCTACGGGCCGTTGGATTTGGCAGGCGCCCTGGGCGCCGTGAATGGCGCAGCTCGCGACACGCCATTCCAACCGCAGACCGGCGTCGCACCGATCTGGATCAGCAACCAGGGATTCGATCCGTGGCTGAGCTTCGAGGGCCTGTGGATGAGCGGCGCAGGCGCGCATGAATGGCCGGCACCAGCACAACCGCTGCCGCTCCTTCCCGTGCCGCTGCAAAGGCGCTACGGCGTCATCGCAGCTTCTGCCGCGGACCAGGCCCGGGAGGCCTCAGATCTGTTGCAACACTGGCGCCTGCGGGCTGGCGCGTTGCAATTCAGTTGCTGCGCCGACGCGGCCCAAAGTCCACGCATCAGTCCCTTGCTCGATGCCGTGCCGGCGCAGGCCGGGGCCGACGCCCCCCTGGAACCCCATTGGCGGTGGCTCGGTACGCAGGGGCCTCGGTTGGAAACCTTCACCGACGAAGCCGGTCCCGCGCTCCAGCACGACGAAGTCACCGGCGGCGTCACCTCGCTCAAGCATCAGTCGCGCTGCCCATTCCAGGGATTTGCCGCCACTCGCCTGCAGACCCGCGAGCTGGAGGAACCACAGCCGGGCTTCAATCCCATGGAACGCGGCAACATCCTGCATGCGGCGCTGGAAATCATCTGGCGGGAACTGGGTGGCTCGCGCGCGTTGCAGGCACTGGACGAGTCAGCGCGGGACGAACTGGTCCAGCGCGCCGCACTTGCGGCGATCGCCGAGGCCGCCGGCAAGCGCGATCCGGGCAGGGTGTGGCGACGGCGCGAGTTGCGCCGGTTGCAGAAATTGCTGCCGCAATGGCTGGCGCTCGAAGCGCAGCGCGCCGAGTTTCACATCCAGGCGCTCGAGGCGGCGCATCGCGTGCAATTGGGCGGCATCGACTTCGACGTTCGCATCGACCGCATCGACCGGCTCGCCGATGGCAGGCTGCTTCTGCTGGACTACAAGACCGGCCAGGTGAATTCGGACTGGAAGGGCGATCGTCCCGACAATCCACAGCTTCCGGTGTATGCGCTGTGCGTGGATGGACCGGTGGCGGCGGTTGCCTACGCAAGGGTCGCTGCTGCCGAGAGCAATTTTCGCGGCGTGAGCCACGACCCGAAGCTCCTGCCAGAATTCGGCAAGCCCAAGGCGGAAGGCAGCGACATGGCCGGGCAATTGCATCTCTGGCGTGAGCGGCTCGTGGTGATCGCAGACGAATTGCGCAACGGTGTGGCGACGGTCACGCCCACCCGACATGCATGCCGTGACTGTCCGTTGCCGGGCTTGTGCCGCATCGATGCGGCCGCGGCTGAAGACGGCGATGAGGAATATGGCACGGGCGGGGAATCCTAGATGCCCAACGCCATGCTCGACGCCGCCGAACGCGAAGTCGCCATCGATCCGTCGCTGTCGGTGCTGGTGCAGGCTCCCGCGGGATCCGGCAAGACCACGCTCTTGACGCAGCGGCTGCTGGCATTGCTGCAGCGGGTATCGGGTCCGGAACGGATTCTGGCATTGACCTTCACCCGCAAGGCTGCCGCCGAGATGCGTGCGCGGGTCCTGAACGCGCTGGAGCAGGCGCAATTCACCGCGTGTCCCGCCGGATTCAATGCCAAGACGTGGCAATTGGCGCGTGCGGCACGAACGCACATGCTCGAGCAGGGCATCGACCTGCAACGTCATCCGACGCGCCTGCGCATCGAAACCATCGACAGCTTCTGTGCCTGGCTTGCTGCGCAACTCCCGGTGACGGCCGGCGCGGGTGGCCGGATCGAGGTCACCGAGGACGCGATGCGCTTCTATGAGGAAGCGGCCGCGGAGTCGTTGACCGCGGAAGGCCAGGATCCCTTTCATGCCTCCGTCGACCGCGTGCTCGAACTGAACGACGAGCGTTGGTGGATCGCCCGCGACCGCATTGCCGGCATGCTCAACTCCCGCAGCAGTTGGCTGTCCTTGCTGGCGGGCCGATTGCAGGCGGCGGCGCTGCCGGACGCAGACCGCGACCGGGAAACACGCCGTGTCATGGACGAGGATCTCGCCCTGTTGATCGAGCGACACCTCGAACGCGCGGCCATCGCGCTGGGCGGCGAACGCCTGCAGGCACTGGAGCCCCTGCTGCGGGCCGCGGCGCAGCGCCTGCAGAGCGATTCGCAGACCCTGAGGAACTGGCGCGATGCCGGCGAGCCGCTCGCGCCGGTGGCGGCGCACGCGGTGCGCTGGCGTGAGATGGCGGAGGTGCTGCTCACCGGCAAAGGCGAGCCGCGCGTCGGTATCAATAAGACCAAGGGTTTCCTATCCGGCCAGCCGGATACGCGGCGCATCAAGGAGATCATCGAAGAGATCGGCCGGTATCCCGAGATGCTGGAAGCATTGGCGGGGTTGAAAGCGCTTCCTGCGCCCGCCTACGACGACAGCCATTGGGAACGGGTGGGCGCGCTGGCGCGCACGCTGGTGCTCGCGGCGGCGCAATTGAACCAGGTGTTCCGGCGACGCGGGGCAGGGGATTTTTCGGCCGTGTTCCTGGCCGCAATGCAGGCCTTGGGCACTTCGGATGAGCCCACGGATCTCGCGCTGCTGTTGGATCACCGCATCGAGCACATCCTGGTGGATGAATTCCAGGATACCTCCAATGCACAGCTCGACTTGTTCAAGCTGCTCACGGCGGGCTGGCAGGACGGTGATGGCCGCACGTTCTTCTGCGTGGGCGATCCCATGCAATCCATCTACGGATTCCGTGAAGCCGAGGTGCGGGCCTTCCTGGAGCTGGCGCAGGATGGGCTGGGTGACATCCGCTTGCGTGCCGTGCGCCTGAGCAGCAACTATCGCGCGCAGCCGCCATTGGTGGACTGGACGAACCGTGCCTTCGAGCGGATCTTTCCGCGCAGTGACGACCGCCATCGTGGCGCGATCGCCTTCTCGGCCGCACAGGCGTGTGCGCAGCCGGAAGCGGGGCCGGCCGGCGTGAGCCTGCACCTGTACGAATCGGCGCAAGCGGAAGCGGCCGGCATTGCGCAGGCATTGTCCGAACGCCTGGGCCAGCATCCCCGGTGGCGCGCCGCCATCCTCGTCCGCTACAAGCGCCAGGCCCTGGCCATCGCCGAGGCGTTGCGCGCGCGCCAGCTGCCGTTCCGCGCGCTCGATATCGGCCGCCTGCAGGATGAGCCGGTGGTCCGCGACATCGTCATGTTGAGCCGCGCACTGCTGCACTTGGAGGACCGCGTGGCCTGGCTGGCCATCCTGCGTGCGCCATTCGTGGGGTTGGGCCTGGACGATTTGTGGCTGCTGCGCCGGCACCCACACACCTTGTGGCAATCGCTGCACGATGCCGATTGCCTCGCCCGCCTGAGCCCGCCCGGAGCAGAACGGGCACGGCGCTGCGCGGCCACCATCGACCAGGCATTTGCGGCGCGTGACCAATCCGGCTTTGCGCGCTGGGTCGAGCGCACCTGGATGGCGCTCGGAGGCGCCAGCACGGGGTTGACCGCCACCGATGTGGGCTGCGCGCGCGCAGCTTTCGTTCGGTTGGAGGAGCTCGACCAACAAGACCTGATCGACGGCGGCGAGTTCGAGCGCGCCTTCGCAAACCTGTTCCCCGCCGATGAAGGCGAGCAGCCCATCGAAATCATGACCATCCACAAATCCAAGGGACTGGAATTCGAGCTCGTGGCGGTTCCGAGCCTGCAAGGCAGGCCCGTCAATTCGGGCGGCGAGTTCCTGCGTTCGTATTCGTTTTCGCGCACCGATCGCCCCGGCTTCGTGTTGGCGGCGGCGGCGGAAATCGGCCAGGACGATGATGAACTGCTCGCGTTCCTGCGCGCCTGCGACAAGGACGCCGATCGCCTCGAGGCGCAACGCCTGTTGTACGTGGCATGCACGCGCGCCAAGCAGGAGCTGTATCTCACCGCCGTGGACGAAAAGCGCGCCGGCGTCGCTGGAGATTTCAATCCGCCGTCGGGGAGTCTGCTGAAGGTGTTGTGGCCGGGCACGGGTACGAGCTTCCAGTTCATCGAACAGCCCTTGCCCGAGGCGGTGCAGGCGTCCACGCGCGTGTTGCGGCGTCTTCCGGCGGCGTGGCGCGCGCCACCGCTGGCAGTTTCGGATGGACTGCCGGTACCCGCGCCGCGCGCGGAAGCTTCTCCTCCGTTCGACTGGGCCGGGGAAACGGCGCGTCAGATCGGCATCCTGGTGCATGCTTGCCTGCAGGACCTGCGTTGCGATGACCGCTCGGCAGCTCGCGTGCACGCCCAGCGCGAGGCGTATGAAGCCTGGTTCGCCGCGCGCGGCGTGCCCGCCGGGCAGATCGACACGGCAGTCGCGCGCGTCACGGAGGCGTTGCTGGCCGTGCTAGAGGACGAAAAAGGGCAGTGGATCCTGGCGCAGTATCCGGCGCACGATGCCCGCGAATTGGCGTTGTCGGCCAACCTCGGCGGGCGAGTCACCAACATCGTCCTTGATCGTACCTTCGTGCACGAGGGCGAGCGCTGGGTGATCGACTACAAGACCAGCCATCATGGCGGCGGTCAGCTAGAGGCCTTCCTGCAAAGCGAATTGGAACGCTACGGCGACCAGCTGCGGCGCTATGCGCGCATCGCCGCCTGGCTCGGCCCCGAGCCGGTGCGTGTCGGATTGTATTTTCCGTTGATGCGTGCCTTCCGCGAGTGGCGCGGATAGCCGACGCCTACAGCGAAAACTCGATGTCCAGCGGGATGCGCCCTTGCGGATCCCGGCCACGCATCTGGATCAGGTTCACCAGCTGCTGGCGCAAGGATGCGGGGAGATCCCCGCGCTCCTTGATGGCACCGGTGAACGTGGCAATGCCCTGCGCCGGCGCCAGGCTCACCGTGCCCTGCAGTTGCAACGGCCCGCCCGTATCGCGCACCTGTGCGGTCGCGGTACCGTCGGGTTGCAAGGCATCGTCGGGAAAGCTCATCTCGAAGCCGCCCAGGTCGGCGGATTCGAATTGCGCCGACTTCAATCCGCTCATGCTCACCGTGCCGGATGCCGCCGTGATCTTCTTGTCCTTCAGGGCGAAGGAGTTGATGTCCACCTTGCCGGCGCCGCTCCAGCCGTGCGTGAAGCCCAGGTCGGCCAGCGACTCCAGCGAACCGGCCCCGTGCACCTGTCGTGCCGCAACGGCGTTGCTGGCCACTTCCACTTCGGCATCGAGCACGAAATCCTGCTTCACCCAGCGCACCGTGGCGCCGAGCTTGCCGCCTAACAGCGAAAGAGGATGCAGCCGCCACTCCACAGCTCCGAAGTCGTGGCCGCGCGCGCTGATGCGGGCGAAGGATCCATGCCAGATGGTGCCGCTCGCATCGCCGGCCTGGACGTCCGGCGGCAGGAAGCGTTGCGTGAGGGAGGCGGGCAGGAAAGCCACGACGAAGCCCAGCACGGTCAGCACCACGATGGCCACGGGCCACGCGAGCGAGCGGCGCGGAGCTTCAGTGCTTGGCTTGCGTGAGGGAGACGCTGGCATTGACCAGACCGGGCTTGGCGGCGCGGTCGACGGTGATGGACTCGATGTTCACGCCGTAACGTTGCTCCAAAACGGCGAGCCAGCCGATCAACGCATCGAAGGGAGCGGCTTCGAGTTGCACGCGCACGCCGCTTTCGCCGTTGGGCTGGGTGCCGCGCAGCGCGGCGCTGAGGCCGGCCTCACGGCCGGTGCGGTCGATCAGCACGATGGCGGACTCGTTGCCATGCGACACGATGCTGCCGGCGCCGGCCTGGATTTCCGCGGCGTTCTGCTGCATCCAGGCGAGATCCTCGCGCTGCGTGTCCACCTTGGCGCGCGCGTTGCTGACGCTCGTGTGCAAGGGAATGAGGATGCCGCCGACGAGGATCAGTGCGGTAAGCAGCAGAGCACCGCCAAGCACCATCCTGCGCTCGCGATCCTTCAGACCGGCAAACCAGGCCCTCAACGCGTTCATGGCCGGCCCGTCCGCGGCGCGCGGATCTGCAGACGGCCTTCGACGCCGGCGCCAACCGGGTTGGAGGATTGCAGGTCGGCGGTGAGGCCATCCTTGCCGATGAGCTGGGAAAATTGCGAAAGTTCGGCCACGTTCGGCGCCGTGATCTTCAAATCCAAGGTGGCGTCGCGATAACTCATCGCATCGATGACCGTGCCGCGCTGCTGCGTCGCCGCACCCGCGACGTTGCGCAGGGCGGTGAGGAAATATTCCGGCCCGCCGCCGCCTCGAACCTGCATCAGGCGGGTCTGCATCTGCCGGCGCGGATCGGTGGGCGTGGTACCCGGCATGGTCTGGGCGAAGAGGGCGTCGATGCTGGTCTGCAATTCGGCGCTTTGCTTCCTGGCTTGATGCAGCGCCAGGCTTTCCGCGGCGATGTGCGCGCCCAGCCAGGCCACGCCCAGGATCGCCGCGATGCGCCAGCGGCGCCATTGCGAACCGTAATCGTCTGCCTGGGCATATTCGCCTTGCAGCAGGTTGATCGCCGGCGCAGTCGGCAGCTCCCTCGCCAACCACACCAACGGTCCTTCCGGCAGCAGTTGCACGTTGAGCGAGGCAAAGCGATTGATGAGCGTATCGAAGGTATCCTGCACCCGGGCCCAGTCTTCGGGCGTGGTGTACAGGACGGCGCTTTCCAAGGGCGGCGGTTCCACCCCTTCCTCCGCCGGCGCATCATGAATGACGCCCGCAACGGCCAAGGCTTCTTCGATGGGCGAGACCTCCACGGTGAACGCGGGTCCCGTGGCGCGCCGCACCGACAGCCGTCCTGCTTCGATCCACAACACCGTCTGCCCGGGATTGTCCGGCAGCAGGCTCACGTCCGCGTGGATGGCGTGCGGATTCAGTCCGGCGGCCTTGAGCGTGGCCAGCCAGGATTCCAGCAACGTGCGTCCCACGACGGCCACCGCCGTGGTGTTGCCCTCGCCACGCCGGCCGATGGCAAAATGCAGGGTGTCGATGTCATCGGTGACGAGCTCTTCGAGTGCGAAGGGCACGGCGCGCGCCAGCTTGGCGCCGCTTCCCGGAGGGAGTTCAGGTTCAGCCAGCATGACCTCGGTAGCCGGCACCAGCGCCACCACGCGATGCTGCTGCGCCACCGCGGCAGCGAGGGACAGAGGCCCACGCTGGCGCGGACCGGCTCGTGAGCCGGCCTCGTCCACGACCAGCCACTCGGTTTCGTCCGAGCCGGGTGCGGGCATTCTGATGAGCAGGGTGTTTGCCATGGATGTCAGGGTGTACCGAAGCTGCGCAAAATTGGCGTGATCCGCTTTTTTTGATCGCGCCACAAAAGACTGTACAAGGTGAACTCCGTGCTGCCAAGCGTGACGATGGTGGTCAAGCGGAAGTAGCTCGACTTTTCATCGACCCGGTCCGTCAGCATCTGCTTCTGCGCCGGCGGCACGCCGTTGAGAAAGCCGGTCTTGGTCGGAAAACAGCCTGTTTTGCGGGCCTTCGCCAGACCTTCCGGGTCATTGCTGAAAGTCTTGAAGCCCGGCGTCAGGCTGTCCAGCACCAAACCCGAGGCTGTGCAGACATTGACCTTGGCGTCGCTGATCGGCAACGCCGTGATGTACGGCGCCAGTTTCTGGTAGCGCTCCATGCCGAATCCGGGAAGGTTCATCAATTCGGCCGGGGAGAGCATCGGCCAGTTGCCGGTCCGGTACGGCGGTGTCTGCGAGGTGTACACAGAGTCCTCCGCGCCGTTGGGAAAACCGGCGTTGTTGTTGGCATCGATCCAATCCCGGGCAAGCTCCGCCCATTTTTGTTCCAAGCCCAGCGATTCGAGCAATGCCTCGAATTGTTCCAACGGCTGCTTGTCGGGGTTGTTATCTTTATCCAGCCGCAACAGGTTGTTGATGTTGAAGCGGCCGGAAAGATCCTCGAGTGATCCTTCCAACGTGCCGAGCGGCTCGCCTTCCGGATCATTCGGTGGCCGCAGCGGAATGGGTTGGGGAACCTGTGCCCAGGGCTGGGAGAAGTCGTCGGTGTTGCTGGTGTTCTGATTCAGCACATCGGCGGCGAGAGCTTCCGCTCCCATGGCGAATTGAAACGATTGTTCGGCGGCGAGAATGGAGACGGTCCGCTTCCGCTCCACATAGCCGCCGAAACCGATCTTAACCGCGAGGATCGTGGCCAATGCCATCAATACCAATGCGATGATCAGCGCCACGCCGCGCTGTCGGGATGCGCTGCTTGCCGGGCTCATCCGGACACCTCGACGAGCCGGCGCACCTTGCCCCAATCCTTGAACTCGACGATCACCTCGACGGCAATGGGCCGGTAAACCAAGGCCTGGTCCGCAGTGAGCCCAGGCATGGGCCAGAGGTCGATCCACTGCCGGTTCTGGTCGAGAAAGCGAAACTGGATGGTCTTGACCTTGGTCAGCAGGTCCTGCTCGATGGGTCGATTGTTGAGCGTGGGATCGAGCACGGGCATGTAGGCGCGTTTCAGCGTCTCCTTGTCGAGCCGGTAGGAGACCCGCTGCAACGTCCCGCGCTGTGCGCCTGCGGAGTTGGACCAGCCCATGCGGGTCAGGTCCATGAGCGTGGGTGCGCCGGGACCCGCTCGCAAGGCCGGCAACCGGTTCGAACCCAGCTGATCCCGGATCGGGCGCGGCGCGCATTGTGTCAGGTCCTGCACCATCACCCGCATGCCGAACTCGATTTCACGCGTGCGCTGTTGGGAGTCCGAGGTCCGTTCCGCCGAAATCCGGGCCTGGCGGTAGGTGCCATAACCCATGGCGGTCATGATGCTCAGCAGCAGCATGGCAACGAGCACCTCGACCAACGTGAATCCGCGCGAAGGTGGTGGTCTCATCCGCGCGGCCTTCCCGGTTTACCACCGTTGTTGTTGCCACCGGTGCCGTTGGTGGCGCCATTCGCTCCGGTGCGCGTGCCCGGGGCAGGCGTATCCACCGCCCAATTCACGTTGGTGTTCGCGCTCCCCGGTTGCGCGAGGATCGAGCCTTGCACCAGGAAGCTCGCGGCCTCCGCCAGGGCGCCGGCATCGGGTTTCGCCGCCGCTGGCCAGACGCGGACCACGACGCGGCGGATGTTGGCGTTGTTGGTTTCGAAGTAACGCGTGTCATAGCGCCACTTGCGATTTGCAAACTCGATCTGCCCCTTGTCTCCCGAATCACCGAATTTCTGCACATTGAGCCGCACCTCGGCGATGCGGTTCATGGCGATCCACTGCGCCTCGGTCTTGTCGCGCAGGTGCTCGCTGCTGCGCGCCGAGCTGCTCACCGAGTTCATCAGCGCGGCCAGCGCCAGCGCCACCACCATCAGCGCCACCAGCACCTCGACCAGGGTAAAGCCGCGGCTGCTGCGCTTCATGTGCGGGGCCTTGCGGTGTTCGGGGACTCCAGCGTGACCTTGCCGAAGGAGTCGGCATTGACCGCGCCACGATTGTCCGTGCCCGGGCGCACCAGGATGAGCTTGAAGGGGGTGCCTTCGCCGCTGGCGGCAATGATGAGCTGGGGCGCCACCTGCGGTTCGTCGCTCTTGATGCTCTCGTTGCGCGGCTTGAGGATGATCTGGCGCGAATCCATCTGCAGTTCGAAATTCAAGCCTTTGGGCAGTTCGCGCCGCCGGTACTCACGTTCCTCGTTGAAATTCTCCCAGCGTTGGCGGCGGTTCTGATACACCACGAACTGATAGGAAGTGGGTTCGATGAGCAGGCCGAAGTCACGGCCCTCGAGCACGGCGCGTTCCTGAAGCAGGCCCATGAGTCCCTGGATGCGCCGCTGCTCATCTTCGATGGCGCTGTCCTTGCCCGTGACACCGATCTTCAGCACCGCGAAGGAGATGACGATGCTGACGATGACCAGCACCACCAGGATTTCAATCAGCGTGAACCCGCCAAGGCGGACAGGACCGGCGCGGGACATGTCGGTATCCGGCCCGGGCCCGCGCCGCGCGCAGGCCTCCAGGTTACTTCTGGTCCAGGTTGGCCGTGCCGATGTCGGCATCGTAGCCTTCGCCGCCTTCCTTGCCATCGCGGCCGAAGGAGCGGATTTCATATTCCGCACCATCGCGGCCGGGCGTCTGGTACTGATACGGGTTTTGCCACGGGTCCTTCGGGACGGCCTTCAGGTATCCGCCGGCCCGGTAATTGGTGATGGTCGAGTCCGCCGGTTGTTTGACCAGCGCGGCCAATCCCTGTTCCGTGGTCGGGTACTTGAAGTTGTCGAGCCGGTAGAGATCCAGCGCGGTCTCGATGGCGCGGATGTCGCTCTGCGCACGGGTCACGCGTGCCTTGTCGACGTTCTCCAGGATCTTCGGCACCACCAGGGCGCCGAGCACGGCCAGGATGACCACCACGACCATGATTTCGATGAGCGTGAAGCCCCGCATGGCCCGCAAACTTTGAACCGATGAAACATTGCGCATAAATTACCCTCGATGCAGCGCCGATCATACGCCAAACACATGACGAATCTCAGCCACTCCTTGCAATGGGATGGCCGTCGTTGGATGTGGCTCACACTCATGCTGCTCGCGGGCGCTGGATTGTTGGGTCTTGGCGACAGTGCGCGGATGGCGCTGCGCTATGAACGCGCCGCGATCGGGGCGGGCGAATGGTGGCGCCTGCTCAGCGCACATGCCGTGCACCTCGATGCTCACCATTTCGCCTTGAACGCGCTCGGCCTGGTGCTGGTTTGGGCGCTGTTCGCGCGCGAGTACCGCGCCGCCGGCTGGGCATTGATCATCACCGGGGGCGCGCTGTGCATCAGCCTGGGATTGTGGTGCTTCGATCCGCAGGTGCAGTGGTATGTGGGCGCCTCCGGCGTCCTGCACTCGGTGATGGCCGCGGGTTGCGTCAAGCGGATCGCCGATCGGCAATGGGACCGCTACATTCTCGCCGGCGGGCTCGTGATCAAGCTTGCCTGGGAGCAGGTGGCCCATGCCGAGGCGACGCTGACCCCGGTCATAGTCGACGCCCATTTGTTCGGCGCGGTGGGCGGTGGCCTAATCGCCGCTGCGCTCTGTGCCCGGATGGCTATAATCCGCCGCTGATCGCATCACCATTTCAAGGGTCACGCATGTCGTTAGCGTTCGTCTTTCCGGGCCAGGGGTCGCAATCGGTGGGCATGATGTCCGCCCTCGCTGCGTACTCTCCCATCATCCAGTCAACCTTTGCCGAGGCCTCTTCGGTCCTGGGATACGACCTCTGGGAGCTGTGCCAGAAAGGTCCTGAGGAGCTGTTGAACGCCACCGAGCGCACCCAGCCCGCCATGGTGGCGGCCGGTGTGGCCACGTTCCGCCTATGGGTGGAAAAGCGCGGCCGGCGCCCGGACGCCGTGGCCGGGCACAGCCTGGGGGAGTTTTCGGCCGTGGTGGCCGCGGGTTGCATGGATTTCAAGGATGCCGTGGCGCTGGTGAAGTATCGAGGCGAGATCATGCAGGCGGCCCTGCCGGCCGGGCAGGGGGCCATGGCCGCGGTGCTCGGGCTCGAAGACGCCGACGTGGAGGCCGCCTGCCGCGAAGCCGCCGGCTCCGAGGTGGTCGAGACGGCGAACTTCAATTCTCCCGGGCAGGTGGTCATCGCTGGCCATGCGACCGCGGTGCAGCGCGCCTTGGAGGCCGCCAAGGCCCGGGGCGCCAAGCGCGCCTTGCTCCTGCCGGTCAGCGCACCCTGCCACAGCTCCCTCATGAAGCCGGCCTCGGAGCAACTGGCTGCGCGGCTGGCAAGCGTGCCGATCAAACCCACCGGCGGCATCGCGTTCTACGGGGTGGACATCCGCGTGCACCGGACGCCGGATGAGATCCGCGCCGCGCTGGTCAAGCAACTCGCCACGGCAGTCTATTGGGGTTCCACGATCCGCACCCTGATCGGCGCCGGTTTCCGCCAGTTCGTCGAATGCGGGCCCGGCAAGGTGCTCACCGGATTGAACCGTCGCATCGACAAGAACCGCGATTTGAAAATGCTGGCGTTGGAAGACCCGGCTGGCCTGGAAGACGCGCTGAACGCGCTCAAGGGATGACCATGATGCTCAAAGACGAAGTGGCGCTGGTAACGGGCGCATCGCGTGGAATCGGCGCGGAGATCGCGGCGCAACTCGCGGGCGCGGGCGCCAAGGTGATCGGCACGGCAACCACCGCCGACGGGGCGGCGCGCATCACGGAGAAACTCGCGGCGGCGGGCGGGCGGGGCGCGGTCCTCAACGTGGCCGACCAGGCATCCATCGATGCGCTGCTGGCCGACATCGAATCCAAGGAAGGCGCCATCACCATCCTGTGCAACAATGCGGGCATCACCCGCGACACGCTCCTCCTGCGCATGAAGCAGGACGACTGGGACGCGGTGCTCAACACCAACCTGAGTTCGGTGTTCCGGCTCTCCAAGGCCGTGCTGCGCGGCATGATGAAGGCTCGCAAGGGACGCATCATCAGCATCGCCTCGGTGGTGGGCGCCATCGGCAATGCCGGGCAGGCGAATTATGCGGCGGCGAAGGCCGGCATCGTCGGCTTCAGCAAGTCGCTGGCGCGCGAGGTGGGCTCGCGCGGCATCACCGCCAATGTGATTGCGCCGGGGTTCATCGACACCGACATGACCCGCGCGCTCAACGAGGAGCAGCGCGGCGCGTTGCTCAACCAGATACCGCTCGGGCGCCTGGGCGCGCCGCAGGATGTGGCGGCCGCGGTGCTGTTCCTGGCATCGCCCGCCGGTGGCTACATCACCGGCGAGACCCTGCACGTGAACGGCGGCATGCACATGGCATGAGAACAGCCTCCTTTTGGGGGCATTTGTCAAGACCGGCCCACCGGGTAGCGGGGGGTGGGGATTTTAATTAAATGCGCCACGGTAGCTTGAAACGCGCCATTCACATAAAATGTGCGCCCTGCCGAATGGGCACGAAACGAAAATGGCTAGAGGACACCAACGATGAGTACTGTTGAACAACAGGTTAAGAAGATCGTGGCAGAGCAATTGGGGGTAAAAGAAGAAGAAGTCACCAATGACGCCTCGTTCGTCGACGATCTGGGCGCAGACTCGCTGGACACCGTCGAATTGGTGATGGCGCTGGAAGAAGAGTTCGAGACCGAGATTCCGGACGAAGACGCGGAAAAGATCACCACCGTGCAGCAGGCCATTGATTACATCAATTCGCACAAGGCGAAGGCCTGATCATCGGTTCACGTATTGACGGGCCACGGACGGCTCCCAAGATCTTTTTTTCCAGGAGTCGATGGTGAGCAAGCGGCGAGTGGTCGTCACCGGTCTAGGGATCGTATCCCCCGTCGGTCACGACGTGGCAAGCGCTTGGGCCTCCATCGTGGCGGGCAAGAGCGGCATCGGGACCATCACGCGGTTCGACACCACCAATTTCCCGGTACATTTCGGCGGAGAAATCCGCGATCTCAACCTCGAGCCCTACATCACGCCCAAGGAAGCGCGCCGCATGGACGCCTTCATGCAATACGGCGTCGTCGCCGGCATGCAGGCCATGCGTGATTCCGGGCTCACCGTCACCGAGCAGAACTCCGAGCGCATCGGCGTGCTCATGGGCGCCGGCATGGGTGGCCTCGAATCCATCGAGGAAACCTACGACAAATACCTCGAGACCAAGTCACCCAAGAAGGTCTCGCCGTTCTTCATCCCGGCCAGCATCATCAACCTGGTGAGCGGGCATCTGTCCATCGAGTTCAAGCTCACCGGACCCAACCTCGCGGTGGCCACGGCCTGCACCACTTCCACGCACGCCATCGGGCTGGCTGCACGATTGATCCAATACGGCGAGGCGGATGCAATGCTCGCCGGCGGGTCCGAAATGGCCACCTGTTACACGGGCGTCAGCGGCTTTGCCCAGGCCAAGGCGCTCTCGCTGCGCAATGACGACCCGCAGGGCGCCAGCCGGCCTTGGGATAAGGACCGGGACGGTTTCGTCATGGGCGATGGCGCGGGCGCCATGATGCTCGAAGAGTACGAACATGCGAAGGCGCGCGGCGCACGCATCTATGCCGAGTTCATCGGCTTTGGCATGAGCGGCGATGCCTTCCACGTCACCGCCCCGCCCGAAGACGGCGAGGGCGCGCGCAAGGCCATGAGCAATGCGCTGAAAGATGCGCAACTTTCACCGGACCAGGTGCAGTACGTCAACGCGCACGCCACGTCCACGGGATTGGGCGACAAAGCGGAGACCCTGGCCATCCGCCGGGCCTTCGGCAGCGCCGCGGACAAGCTCGCGGTCAGTTCCACCAAGTCCATGACCGGCCACCTCCTGGGTGCCGCCGGCGCCGTGGAGGCCATCTTTTCCATCCTGGCCCTGCGTGATCAAGTAGCGCCACCCACCATCAACCTGCATGAGCCGGGCGAGGGCTGCGATTTGGACTACGTTCCCAACACGGCACGATCCATGTCCCTGACGAACGTCCTGTCCAATTCCTTCGGTTTCGGTGGCACCAACGGTTCGCTCATCTTCCGCCGAGTTTGACCCGCTTGGGCTGATCGCGCGGTTTCCGGACTGCTACCCCGGCATTCTCGAAAGCGGATCGCGCAAGTCCACCGTCGGTGGCGAGGCCCGCCTCGACGACGACTCGCGCTTCGACATCCTGCCCATCGCCAACGGCGAGTTCCTGCGCCTCGACGGGCAGGGGCGGCTCTCCGGCCGCGCAGGAGCCGGGCCGGGGTTCCTGGCTGCCCTGGATGCCTGGTGCCAGGAGCTCGCCATACCGCCGGCCAGGCGCGCTCCTGGCATGTTGCCTTTCCGCGGCGGCTGGCTCGTATACCTCGGTTACGAGATCGCAGGCGAGGTGGAACCGAACCTGAAACTCCCATCCAGTGGCGACGACACGGTGGCCATGGCCCTGCGCGCCCCGGCAGCCTGGATACGCGACCGGCGCACGGGCGAGGCGTGGCTCATTGCCGAGCCGGGCCACGAAGCCTTGCTCGATCGCTTCGAGGCACACCTGCAGGCCGCCTCACCCTTGCCTCCCGCCGTGCTTCCGGCGCTGCGGATCGAGGAGGAAGACCCCGCCCGCTTCATCGGCCGCGTACAGCGTTCGCTCGATTACATTGCGGCGGGGGACATCTACCAGGCGAACCTGTCACGCGGCTGGACCGCCAGCGCCGCCGGGCGCATCGATCCGGTGGTGGTCTACCGCCGCCTGCGCGGCGCCAATCCGGGTCCCTTCTGTGCGCTGCTGCGCCATGGCGACTTCGCCGTGGTCAGCTCCTCTCCCGAGCGCCTGGTGATGAGCGATGGGGAACGTGTGTGTTCGCGTCCCATCGCCGGCACGCGCCCACGTGGCGCTGATCCGCAAGCCGACGCCGAGCTCGTGCGCCAACTCCTGGACAACGAGAAGGAGCGGGCGGAGCACGTCATGCTGATCGATCTGGAGCGAAATGACCTGGGCAGGGTGTGCGTGGGCGGCAGCGTGGTCGTGGACGAATTCATGATCGTCGAAAGCTACGCGCACGTGCATCACATCGTCTCCAATGTGAGCGGCGTGCTGCGGCCGGGCACCGGCATCGTCGATGTGCTGCGCGCGGTGTTCCCCGGCGGCACCATCACCGGCTGCCCCAAGTTCCGCTGCATGCAGATCATCGCCGAGCTGGAAGGGCGGGGGCGCGGCGCGTACACCGGCTCGCTCGGCTACATCAATACCGATGGCAGCGCGGATTTCAACATCCTGATCCGGACCATGACGGTCAGCGGAGCGAAACTGCATTTTCGCGCCGGCGCCGGAATCGTCGCCGACTCCGACAGCGGCCGCGAACTGGCGGAGACCCGCGCCAAGGCGGAAGGCCTGCGCCGGGCCCTGCAGCCCGCATGAGCGAGATCCGCCGCAACGGCCGTTCGTCCACGAATGTTCCGGCCCTGGATCGCGGCCTGCAGTACGGCGATGGCCTGTTCGAAACCATGCGCGTGCGCGCCCATCGCATTGCCTTGCTCGAGCTGCATCTGCAACGGCTCGCGGAAGGTTGCGGTCGTCTCGCGCTGCCATTGCCGGCAGGTGCCACGCTGCGCCGGGAAATCCGGCAAGCGTGCCGCCGCTGGCCCGATGCGGTACTGAAGCTGATCGTCACCCGCGGCGTGGGTCCTCGCGGCTACCGTGCACCTGCGGCCTGCCGGCCGGCGCGCTTGCTCATCGGCGAGCCGTATCCGGCCGCGCCGCAGCCCGCAGCCGTGCGGGTTCGCGTGTGCGCCACGCGCGTATCGGAGAACCCGGCGCTCGCCGGCCTGAAGACCCTGAACCGGCTCGATTCGGTGTTGGCGCGCAGTGAATGGCGCGACCCGCGCATCCAGGAAGGCCTGATGCGCGATCACGCCGGAATGATCGTTTGCGGTACCATGACCAATGTGTTCGCCAGTCTTCGCGGCCGCTTGATCACGCCGGCGCTCGATCGCGGTGGCGTGAACGGCGTCATGCGCCGCTGGGTGTTGCAGCACGCGCGCGATTTAGGTTTGAACGTCGCCGAGGGCCGCTTGGCAATATCCGACCTCCAGAAAGCCGATGAGATTTTCCTGACCAACGCCGTGGTCGGTATCTGGCCGGTGGCAGCCCTCGTGCTTCCCAGCCGCTGCGTAAGGCCACAAGGCCATGAAGCCGCGACCGCGCTCAAGGCCGGCTTCCAGAGATTTCTGGAACAAGACGCCGCAAGGAAGCGCCGCGCATGAAGGCACTGCGGTTGGCAGCCGTTCTCATCATGCTCGCGGGAATCGCCGCCGCCATCGGCGTACGGGCGGCCATGGCCACGCTGGATCAGCCCTCCTCGCTGGCAACGCCGCTGATCTACCAGGTTCCGGCGCACGCCAGGTTCGCGCAGGTGGCGGCGGAGTTGAACGCGCGTGGCGTCATCGCTCATCCGCGCATCTGGCGCTGGTACGCGCGCTGGCAGGGCAAGGCGGCGTCGATCAAGGCGGGCGAGTACTCCATCGCGCCCGGAATCACGCCGCGCCGTTTGCTCCAGCAATTGATCCAGGGCCAGGTGGTGCTGCACGCCTTCACCATCGTCGATGGCTGGCAGGTGCGCGAATTGCTGGATGCCTTGCGCCGTAGCCCGGAGGTGCGCAGCACGCTGCCCGACCATCCCGCCGACCTCATGGTACGGCTGGGTCATCCCGCGGGTCACCCGGAAGGGCAGTTCCTGCCCGAGACCTATAAGTTTCCCGCCGGCACGACCGACGTGATGCTCTTGAACCTGGCGCACGCCGCCCTGGAGAAGGAATTGGAGACGGCGTGGGCGGATCGCGACGCACGCCTGCCATTGCGCACGCCGCAGGAACTGCTGACGCTCGCCTCCATCGTGGAGAAGGAAACCGGGCAACCGGAGGAGCGGGCCAAGATCGCAGGCGTGTACGTGCAGCGCCTGCTCACCGGCATGCGCCTGCAGGCCGATCCCACCGTCATCTACGGCCTGGGTGAGCGTTACGACGGTGATATCCGCACGGCCGACCTGCGCACCGATGGTCCCTACAACACCTACACGCGCGCAGGCCTGCCGCCCACACCGATCGCACTGCCGGGTGCCGCGGCCATCCAGGCCAGCGCCAAACCCGACATCACCGGCGCCGTGTATTTCGTCGCCTCGGGCAAAGGCGATGGCAGCCACGTGTTCTCCAAGACCTACGAGGAGCACTCGCGGGCCGTGGCCCGCTATCTGCAGATTCTCAAGCGGCGCAGTGCCGCGGCCACGCCATGAGCCCGGCGCGTGGCAGGTTCATCACCTTCGAGGGCATCGAGGGCGTGGGCAAGAGCACGCAAGTGCAGTTGGCGGCGCAGTGGCTGCGCGCCCAGGGCGTGGATGTGGTGACGACCCGCGAACCCGGCGGCACGCCGCTGGCCGAGGAAATCCGCGAATTGGTCTTGAATGCGCGCACGGAAAAGCTGCCAGCGCAGGCCGAACTCCTGCTCATGTTCGCCGCCCGGTCGGTGCACCTGGAGGCGCTGATCAAGCCGGCGTTGCAGTCCGGACGCTGGGTGCTGTGCGACCGTTTCACCGATGCCACCTTCGCCTACCAGGGTGCGGGGCGGGGCGTCAGCATGGATCGCATCGCGGAGCTGGAACGCCTCGTCCAGGGTGGCCTGCAGCCGGACCTTACGCTGTTGCTGGACATGCCGGCAGCGCAGGGCATGCAGCGCGTGCAGCGGCGGGGCAATGAATTGGACCGGTTCGAGTCCGAGCGCGTCGAATTCTTCGAGCGTGTGCGGCAAGGATACCTGCAACGCGCCAGGGCTGATGCGGCCCGCTTTCGCATCCTGAATGCGGCGGCACCGCTGCAACAGGTGCAGGCCGGGGTGTCGGCGGCGCTGGAGTTGCTGCGGAGCAAGCATGTCTGAGGTGCTGGATTTTCGCCGCGCCGAATCCGTGCCGTGGCTCACGCCCGTGCGCGAGGACATGTTGCGGCTCATTCGCACGGGGCGCCTGCCGCACGCGCTGCTGATCCTGGCGAAGGACGGACTGGGAACTGAAGCCCTGGCCGACTGGATCGCTGCGGCAGCCCTGTGCGAGTCGCGCGGCAAGGAGGCATCCGCCCCGACCGACGGGGCACCCTACGGGGTGCCCTACGGGGTTCCCTGTGGCGAATGCCCTTCGTGCAGATTGCTGCTCGCCGGCAATCATCCGGACTTGTATCGCGTGGAGCGCGAAGAAGATGCGCAGCAATTGAAGGTCGAGCAGGTGCGCGAGCTGATCGAGTCGATCTCGCTCACCAGTTACCGCGGCGGTTTCAAGGTGGGCATGCTGATCGGCGCGGACAAGCTGAACGCGGCCGGCGCCAATGCCTTTCTAAAGACGCTCGAAGAGCCGCCGGCAAACACGCTGCTGATGTTGCTGGCGACCCCCAATCACCGATTGCCCGCGACCATTGCGAGCCGCTGCCGCCGCGTCACGCTGTCGCTGCCCGACGAGGCGCTGAGCATCGAGTGGCTGCACGGGCAGGGCATCGGCGCCGCCGAGGCCGCCGCCCGCCTGCGTCTTAGCCAGGGAGCGCCCATTGGAGCCCTGCAGGTGGAGGCGGCCGCCGCACAGAGCCTCGATCAGGAGATGGCGCAGGCCCTCGGCCACCTGGAGGCGGCGCGCTCGGATGTCAGCCTCGTGGCGGAGCGCTGGCTGAAATCGGACCTGGGGCTGCGGCTGGCCTGGCTTGAGAACTGGATCACAGAGCGGGTGCGTACGCTGTCGCAACCGGCGCCTGCGAACCTCAAAACTGTGGACGCAGTCGTCTTGCCTGCTTCTTTACTTAAGGCGAAGATACGCCGGCTGTTCGAGCTGCTGGATGACACCCGCGAGCTCAAACGGCTGACGGGAACCAGCGTGAACCTGCAACTGGCGTTGGAGAGCATGCTGATCAGACATTTCGTTCAGGATCGATGAATTGCGAAACCCCAGTAACAAGCCGGGCCTTCTGACGCTGACCATCAAGGACAAGAGCGCCCTGTACCTGGCGTACATGCCCTTCGTCAAGAATGGCGGTTTGTTCATTCCCACCAACAGCAACTATCGCCTCGGCGATGAAGTATTCATGCTGCTGAACCTCATGGGAGAGGAAGAGAAACTCCCCGTGGCAGGGCGGGTGATCTGGATGACCCCCAAGGGCGCTTCGTCACGCCGCACGGCCGGCATCGGCGTTCAGTTCAGCGACCAGGATCGCGGCAACACCCAGAAGAAGATCGAAAATTATCTCGCCGGCGCGCTCGGCGGAGACAAACCGACGCACACGATGTAGACCAGCTGCAACGAGCCACCCCTGTGGCCGTTGATCAGCGCTTGCTGCGCACCGCTTCGGTTCCGGCCAGCCCACCCTTGAGGACATAGGCCTCGAAGCCCCGCTCGCTGAGAATATAGGCGCCCGCCGAGCTGCGGCGACCCGTGTCGCAACAGACGACGTACGGCGTCTTCTTGTCGAGCGCGTTGATCTTCAGGCGGATGAAATACAGCGGGATGTTCATCGCGTCGTCGATGCGGAAATTCTGGAACTCGCTGGGCAGGCGTACATCGAGCCACTTGCCGCCCTTGGCGATGAGCTTCTTGGCGTCCTCGTATTCCACCCACTGCAGCAAGGGCTCATTCAGCAGGGTCTGGAAATCCTGCTTGCCCAGGCGCATGAGGCTCCCTTCGGACTGCATCACCACCGTCGCATTGCGCTTGGCTTCCGCAATCAATGCCTCTTCGCCGAAACTGTCGCCAGGCCCCAGCTCGGCGAGCTTGATTCCTTCCTTGTTGAGCGGTGTTTCGCGCGTGACGATGCACTTGCCGGTCATCACCACGTAGAAGAAATCGCCTTCGGTTCCCTGCTTGATGACCACATCGCCGGCGCGGTAATTGATGCGCTGCATGCGCATGAAGATGGCCTGGATATTGGCGGGCGGGATACGGTGGAAGGCCTTGGTCTGCAGGAGCGTGGTCATCCAATCCGCGCTTTCATGCACGCCGGTGCGTCCGAGCTCGCCCACCTCGTACTGGCCGGTCTGGTCCCAGGTGAGCAGCACGTCGAGCAGGTCGCTGTCGATGCTGATGTACTGGACATTGTCCATGGCCCGCGCCGTGTACTTGCGGGGCAGCGCGGGGGTGAGCGCGGAGCGCGCTTCGGGAGTGCCGCCCTTGATGGTGCCAACGGTGCGGTCGTTGGCCCGCAGCTCCACGGTCCCGGTCACGATGTAGAAGGTACGCTTGTCGGTGTCGCCTTCCTTGAAGAGAATCCGCCCCGCCGAGATATCCTTGAGCTGGGTCTTGCGGGCGAGCGCCTGCACGTTCTCCGCCTTGAGACCGTCCAAGGGGGAAAAAACCTTCAGAATGCCTACTTCTACCGGCTTGTCTTCCATCACAACCCTATGATTTAGCGCGCGAATCCTATCACAGCGGGATGATCGGCGTGGCTTGACCGCTCATTCGGTCAATCCGTCCCAACCCGAATCCGGGCGGAAACGTTCGCCATGAAGCTGTTCGAGTTCTTGTAGCCGACGTCGAACGGCCGCGATCCCGCGGGCCTTTGCATATTGCATGGGACCGCCGCGGAAGGGCGCAAACCCGGTCGCAAAAATCACGCCTGCATCCAGCAAATCGTGATCCTGCGCAATCTTTTCGCGCAAGATCGCCACCGCTTCGTTGACCATGGTGAGGATCAGGCGATCCTCGAGATCGGCCGGGGCCGCCTCGGCAGCCGCCGGTGGCCGCACGGCCTTGCCGTTCTCCCAGCGATAAAACCCCTGGCCGGTCTTGCGGCCCAGGTTCTTGGACTCGACCTTGGCCTGCAGCGAGTTCGGGGCCGAGCGTCCGAACGCCTGCGTCAGCACCTTGCCTACGGACAGGCAAACGTCCAGTCCCACGACATCGGCCAGTTCGATCGGGCCCATGGGCATGCCGAAATTCACGCAGGTCTGGTCGATGACCCCGGCCGGAATACCCTCGTCGAGCGCAAACAGCGCCTCATTGATGTAGGGCATGAGGATGCGGTTGACGACGAAGCCGGGCGCGCTGCGGCAGGGAAGGGGGAGCTTATCGAGCTTGCGCACGAACGCCAGGCCCGCCGCCTCCACCTCCGGCCGGGTCTGGCTGCCGCGCACCACCTCGATCAACTGCATCTGGGCCACGGGATTGAAGAAATGGATGCCCACGAGACGTTGTGGATCCCCAAGCCGCTCGGCCAGCGTTTCGATCATGATGCTGGAGGTGTTGGTGGCGAGCAGGGCGGTGGGCTTCATCACCGCCTCGAGTTGCGCGTACAGGGCACGCTTGGCCTCGGCGTTCTCGAAGATGGCTTCGATCACCACATCCGCATCCCGGACCCCGCTTCCCTCGACGTCCGCCCGCAGGCGGCTGAGGGCCTGCGCCGCCGCGGCGGGATCCTTCAGCCGCTTGTCGAAGAAACCACGGGCGCGCTCCAGCGCGGGCTTGATCTGCTCCTCGCTGCGATCCTGCAGCGTGACCGTCATGCCGCGGAACGCGGCCCAGGCCGCGATGTCCCCGCCCATCACGCCGGCGCCGACCACGTGGACATGCTTGAACTCCAGCTTGGTCTTGCCGGCAAGGCCCTTGAGGCGGTCCTGCAGCATGAACACCCGCACCAGGTTGCGCGCCGTGGGGGAGACCATGAGCTCGCCGATGGACCGGGCCTCGGCTTCGTAACTGGCGGCTCCCGCGGCGCCGTGTTCGCGCCACAGATCGACGATGGCGTACGGCGCCGGATAGTGCTCGCGCCGCACCTTCTGGCGTACGCCGGCCTCGATCTGCTTGGCAATGAACGGCCGGACGAAGCTCAGACTCAGCACCTTCTCGGCGAACGGCGCGCTCCTTTTCGGCGGCGCCTTCGAGACCAGTTCGCGGGCGGCATCCACCGCCTTGTCCGCCGGCAACAATTGGTCGATCAGCCCCAGCGCCAAAGCCCGGTCCGCCTTGACCGGCTTGCCCGTCAGCATCATGTCCATGGCCGGGCGCACGCCGATGAGCCGTACGCTGCGAACGGTGCCGCCGAAGCCGGGATGAATGCCCAGCTGCACCTCGGGAAATCCCAGGCTGAGCTTGCCGTCGTCCACGCCGATGCGATAGGTGCACGCCAGCGCCAATTCGAGGCCGCCACCGAGTGCAAAACCCTGGATCACCGCCACGCTCGGGCACGGCAGTTCCTCGAGATGGTCGAGCACGACCTGGCCCGCGCGGATCAGGTCATAGCTTTCCGCCGGGGTCTTGAGCGTGGTGAATTCCTTGATGTCGGCGCCGGCAATGAAACCGCTCCTCTTGGCGGAGGTGACGATCAACCCGCGCGGGCGCCTTGCCGCGATCTCGGTCAAGCGTGCGTCAAGCTCCTCCAGCACCGAGCGCGACAACACGTTCGCGCCCGTGTTGGGCTTGTCCATGGTGAGCCAGGCGAGGGAGCTGTCGTCGAATCGTAGTTGCCAGCAATCGGTGGAGGAGGACATGGGATGCTCCAAATGACGCGGACTTCAGGCCGCCTCGCTCTCGATGGTGAAATCGCACAACAGCGGCAGGTGGTCCGACAATCGCACATCGGGAATGCTGAAGCGGTCGATGCGGATCTGCTTGCTGTGCAGGATGAAATCCAGCTCCTTGCGCGGATTCCGGCTGGGGTAGGAGGGAAGCTTGTCGCGATTGGCGCTGCTCAGGCCGGAGGCGCGCATGAACAGGTAGATCTCGTGTTCTCCCCAGTAGGCATTGAAGTCGCCCGCGACGATCACGGGCTTGCTGGTCTTGCTGACCAGTTCGTGCAGGTAGCGAAGCTGGTATTGGCGGTGTCGGAATTTCAATGACAGGTGCACGAGGAAGATGGCGACATCATCCAGCTCGAGCTCGATGATCAGCCGCTTGATGCCGGTGTCGAAGTAGTGGAATCGCTCGCCGCGCACGCTCGGGGCGGCCAGGAAGGCGTTGGATTGTTTGCGCACGATGGGTACGAGCTGATTGAGCGACTGCACGCCGTACTTGCACTCGTAGGTCGAATAATGGCCGAGCGTCCGCGCAATGACGTCCGCCTGGTTCACCATGCCGGAGCGGATCGAGCCCGTGTCCACTTCGATCAATCCGACGACGTCGGGATTCTGTTGCTTGATGAAGTCGGTGATCTGGCGCAGCACGAGCGGATTGGAGCGCAGGTAGCCGGCACCGGGCACCGGCAGGTGAAATGCGGGACCTATGCCCGTCGCATATCGGATGTTATAGATAAGCAATCTCACCGCCCCGATTGTATCGATGCGCCCCGGGTTGCGCATGACCATCGTCGGGTTAAACTACGGCCATGTCTGCGCCAAAAGATCCTATCCGGTTGTTCGTCTGCCACGCGTGGGCGGAGAGCGATGACTACACGCGCGTGTTCGAGTACCTGGAGGCGCCCGGCACCTTCTACTACCGCAATACCAGCGAGCCACACCTGAAACGGCCCATCGACCGCGAGGCGCAGCGTGAAGACCTGCGCCGCCAGATCGCGCCAGCCGAAGTGGTGCTCGTCACGCCCGGAGTCTTCCAGGCGCAGCCGGAAATCGTCGGTTTTCAGCTCACCTTCGCGAAGGCCGCAGACAAGCCGGTGGTGGCGTTGGAGTACTTCGGTTCCATGGAAAAACTGCCCAAGGGCATCACGGATTTTGCGGACGAGGTGGTCGGTTGGAACGACCGGCAACTGACGGATGCACTACGCCGGCAGGCGCGTCACGAAGATACGACGCGCTGGGATACCATCGAGTTCAAGCTCGATTGACGCTCGCGATGGTGGCGGGAATGTCGATCTCCGGATGGATCGGCACCACCACCGACGCTGAAGAGCGGGTTGCCTGGGCCTGCGGCGCACTGCCCATGGCGGTGCTCAGATTGCCGAAAATCTCCACGATCATCACCGCGCATTCGTCCGCTTCGGTGTTCGACATCTTGCGTACCGAGGCGGTGACGCGATCCTCGCCCGGCTGCGGACGAACACAGCTCATCGAGCGCACCACCTTGGAAAAATCGTCGCGCAGTTCGCGCGGAAGCTGTTCTTCTTTGACGTCCGCCAGGTAGCGGCGATACGCACCGGCGAGACGATTCTTGATAGGAGAGGATCGGACCAACTCTAGCGTGGCCGAATGAAAGCATTCCCAAGCGGTGGTCATATCGGGAAACCTTAAAGTGGTTTCGAGGAAAATTTCGAAAATTCTGTCTTGTTAAATCAACGCACTGCAAGGTGAATATACAAGAGAAATGACAAAAGACAATGCGGGTTTATTCCAAAATTTTCAGATGAAGAAACAATTAGTGGCTTACGGCACATTCATCTATTGATTTGGTGAAATTGCCCTTAACCTCATGTCTTCTCGATGATTATTAACATCAGGTGGAATGATTTTATACATAACCGGGGTTACCACCCGCGCCAGCAGCGTCGATGACAGCAGACCGCCGATGATCACCCAGGCCATGGGCGAATAGAACGCCGAGTTCTGCAGGGCCAACGGCAACAAGCCACCGATGGCGGTGGCCGAGGTGAGCAGGATGGGCAGGAAGCGGATCTCCCCGCCGCGCTCGATCGCCTCATCCAGCGGCATGCCCTGTTCGCGCAGCTGGTTGGTGAAGTCCACCAGCAAGATGGAATTCTTGATCTCGATGCCGATGAGCGCGATGAAGCCGATCGTCGCGGTGAAGGAAAGCGCATTGCCGGTGACGAACAACGCCACCAGGCCACCGAGGGCGCCCAGCGGGATCACGGTCAGCACGATCAGCACCGATTTGAAATTGCCGAATTCCAACACCAGCACGCAGAAGATGCCGAACGTGGCGATCAGGATGGCCGTGCCCATGCCGCCCAGGCTCTCCTGCCGGCTCTCGATCTCGCCGGCGAGCATGTAGCGGTAGCCGCGCGGCCATGACATGGCATCGAGCTTCTTCTGAACAGCTTGGGTGACCTGGTCGGTATTGAACCCGTTGAGCGCAAACGCCGTGATGGTGGACTCGCGCTGGCGGTTGTAGCGCGTAATCTGGGTGGGGGAGGTGGAGAACTCCACCCGCGCCAGCTGCGACAACGGGATCAGCGCGCCGTTGCGGCTGGGTACATGCACGTTTTGCAGGGCATCGAGCCCAGGCCGGGCCTGCATGGGCGTGCGCACGATGATGTCGTATTGCTCGCCGTTCGGATCCTTGTACTCGCCGGCGTTGACGCCCGCCACCGCCAACCTCACGGCGCGGTTCACATCCAGGCGCGACACTCCCAGCAGTGCCAGCTTTTGGGAATCCACCGTCAGCTTGAGATCGGTGCGGGCAAGGCGCAGCGGATTGACCACGTCGCGTGTGCCCGGCGTTGCTTTCATCAGCGCCTCGATCTGCCCCGACAGCTGCGCCAGCTGACCGATGTCTGGCCCGATGACGCGCACCGCGATGGGCGCATCCAGGGGCGGACCGTTTTCGAATTCGAGCAAGCGAATTTCCGCGTTGGGGTAGACGCCGAGCCGCCGCCGCAAGGCATCGAGGTGGGCGGGCGTGCTGCGCGTGGAATAGCTCTTCAGTTGCACGAACACATCGGCCACATTCGGTGCTTCATCGAACGGGATGACGTTGTAGTACACCTTCGGGTTGTTGTTGCCGAGATTGGAGAAATAGCTCGCCACCTGGTCATCCGCCGCCAGGGCGCTCTCGACGAATTGCAGGGCCTTGGCGGTCTCGCTCAGGCTGGAGCCATCGGGTGTCTTGATCGATACCAGGAACTGCGGCGTGTCGGCCTTGGGGAACAGCGCCTTGGGGATCAGCAGGAAGCCCAAGGCCAACAGGCCGCTGAGCGCCACCACGCCGATCAAGGTGAGATTGGGCCGTGCCAGGGCACGATGCAGCAGGGGCGTATAGGTGCGGTGGATCGCTGCCTGCACACGTTGCAACAGCGGGCTTCCTTCGGGCCGCTCGTGCGCGGCGAACAGCCGGCTCGCCAGGAACGGGATGATGGTGAGCGAAACCAACAACGAAGCGACCACCGCCGACAGAACGGCCGTGGGCAGCACGCGGATGAACTTCCCGGCATTTCCCGGCAGGAACATCAACGGCAGGAACGCGAGGCACAAGCAAACCGTGCAGCCGAGGATTGCCACGAAGATCTGCCGGGTGCCGGCAATGGCCGCGCTGACCCGGTCCTGTCCCTCGCGCACGTGGCGCGCGATGTTCTCCACCACGACCACCGAGTCGTCCACCAGCAGGCCCAGCGCCACGATGAAGCCGGCGATGGAGAGCTGGTTGAGCGAAAAACCGAAGAAATGCAGGGCGGCAATGCCGATGGACAGGCACAGGGGAATGGAGATCATCACCACGCCCGCGGCGCGGAAACCCAAAGGCAGGAGCGTGAGGGCGACCAGCACGATGGCCAGGCAGAAATCGATGCTCAAGCGCGTGAGCCGGGCCGACACGTTGCGCGACTGATCGAATCCGCGCTCGAGCTTCACGTTCGCCGGCAGGTCGCGCTCGAACTCATCGACGGCCTGCATGATGCCCTTGCGGGTATCGAAGACGTTGTAGCCGTCCTTCTGGTTGGCGGTGACGAACACGGCGCGCCGGCCGTTGTAGCGGCCGAGGTAGGTCAATTCCTGCGTATTCCAGCTCACTTCCGCCACATCGGCCACGCGCACCAGCCGGCCGCCGGTGGCGCTCACCACGGCGTTGCGCACATCGTCGAGGTTCTCGACGTTCGCCGCGGACTTGATGCTGAAGCTGCGCGTGCCGATCTCCACCCGTCCGCCGGGGATGGTGGCGTTCTCGGCCTGCAGCGCCTGCACGATGGCGTCCGGCGCAATCCCGAGTTGCGCCAGGCGCTTGGAATCCACCGCCACGCGCAATTCACGCTTGGGAACGGCCCAGAATTCGGACTGGCGCACACCGGCCACGCCCTTGATGCGGTCCTTCAAATCACGGGCCAGGTCCTCGAGCTGCCGGTAGGGCGCATCCTCCGACACCAGCGCCATCTGCACGATGTTCACCAGCCCCGGATTGATCTTGCGGATCTCCACCTTGGTCAGGCCCGGCGGCAATTCCGGCCTGATGGCGTTGATCTCCCGTGTCACCTCGTCGTACTTTTTCTCCGTGTCCACGTAGGCTTCGAATTCCACGGTGATGATGGCGACGCTGTCCGACACCGTGGTGATGGTTTTCTTCAGATCATCGATTTCGTTCAGCCGGTCCTCGATGGGCTTGGCCACCAGGCGCTCCATCTCCACCGCGTCGGCGCCGGGATACACGGCGGAAATCAGGAAGGCGGAGATCGGAAAGTTTGGGTCTTCGGATCGTGGGATCGACAGGAGCGACGCCACGCCGAGCGCCGTCAGCAGGGCGAATGCCACCACGGTGAACTGCCATCGCCGGATGGGGAACTCCAGCGCGGTCATGAGGCGTGCACCTCGACCTGGTCACCATCGCGCAGGTACGCGATGCCGGCATTCACCAGCGTTTCACCCGGGGAGACGCCGGAGCGCAACGCCACGTCGCCGCCAGCGTCGATGAAAGCCACGTCCACCGCGCGGCGGTGCACCCGGCGCGTGGCGCGGTCGTAGACGAACACCCAGGCGCGCAGATGATCGCCCTCGATCAGGCACTCGATCGGCAAATGCACCAGGGCGGGAGCGGGCGCGCCCGGTGAGATATCGAGTTTCGCCAGCAGGCCCGCGACAGGGGTCGTCAAATCCGCCGCATCGATGCCCACTTCCAGGTCGAAGGTCCCGGTACGCGGATCCGCTGCGTGCGTGATCTGCGTGATGCGTCCGTTGAAGACCTTGCCGGGAAAGGCATCGAGGCGCGCCTGCGCGGCATCGCCGAGCCGCAGGTTGACGACGTCGCGATCGGCGACGGATGCGCGCATCACCCAGCCGCGGGCTTCGTTCGCGAGCTCCAGGACCGGCGCACCCGCCTGCACCAGTTGGCCGGCCTCGGCGAGCCTGTGCAGGACGATTCCTGGCCCGGGTGCGCGAATCACCGCATAGCCGGCATTGAAGCGCGCGGTGGCCAGCGCGGCACGGGCCACTTCGGCCTGCGTACGCGCATCCTCCGCCTGCTCACGTGTGATCACCTTGTCCGCGAACAGGCTTTCTGCCCGTGCCAGGTCGCGGTCGGCCTTGGCGGCCAGTTCACTGGCCTGGCGGACGCCCGAATCGACTTCCGTGCGCTGCAACTCCGCCAGCACCTGGCCGCCCGTGACGCGGCTGCCCTCATCGACGTTGAAGCGGGCGATGACGCCGCCTACCTTGAAGGACATCGGCACCTGATCCTTGGGCGACAGGGTGCCGGTGACCCGGATAGCCGGCAGCCCTGCGCCACTGCGAGCCGCTGTCAGCGTGACCCGCTGTGGCGCAGGCGTGATGCCGGCATCCGGCCGGCCACAGGCGGCAATGAGGATCGCCAGGACGAGGAGGGTCGCGCGCTTCATGGTGACTCCAGGTGCGAGGCCGGGGTGCCCGCCGCATAATCCAATTCGACAGCGCGCGCGAACACATCGAAGCGCACCAGGTTGAGGTTCGATTGCGCGTCCGCCAGCGAACTGCGCGAATCCAGAAATTCCACTTGCGGTATCACGCCCGCGTCGCGCTTGCGCGCGGCGATGCGAAACGCGGCGCGCGCCACTTCATCGCGCGCCTGCGCGGTGCGCAACGCACTCAAGGCCGTCAGCAGGTCCTCGTGCGCCTGTTGCACCTGCAGGCTGATCTGGCGGCGGGTCTGCTCGATCTGCACGCTGCTGGCCTTGGCGGCCCACTTCGCTTGATTGACGCGGGCGCGCGTCTGGTTGCCGGAAAACAGGCTCCAGCTGAACACGACCGAGCCGAGCGCGTAGCGTTGATCGCGGCCAAAGCCGTAATTTTCGCCCTGCGTGCCGCCTTCGAGCGCCAGCGCAAGCGTGGGCTTGTAATCGGCGCGCGCCGCATCCACGCCGGCCTCGGCCGCCGATTGCAGAGCGTTCAGCTGCTTGAGCTCCGCGCGCCGTGACATGGACCGCTCCAGCAGGGTCTCCAATGGAATCGGCGCCAGGGTGTCGACCAGCGGCAAGGCCGCCGGTTCGATCGGCGCTTCGTGGTCGCGGTTCAGCAGGAAGTTGAAATAGCGTTGCGCACGGCTGATGCCGTTCTGCGCATTCAGCTGTTGCTGTTGCACCGCCAGCAGCTCTGCGCGCGCACGCAGGACCTGGTCCTCGGTGACCTTGCCGGCTTCGAACAGCTTGGAACTGATGCGCACGTTTTCATTCAAGGTTTCGAGGTTGGCATCCACGATGCGCAGTGCCTGGTTCGCCTTGCACCAATCGAGGTAGGCGACTCCGATGTCCCGGACCAGCGTCGCCGCGAAGGCATCACGCGAATAGGCGGCGCTGTCGGTGCCGGCGCGCTGCGCGCGATATCCGGCGGCAAGCTTCGGCGCATACAGGGGCTGCACGATCTTCAGCGCCGTCTGCTGTTCGCGCTGCCGCTGGATGTCGATCCGTTGATCGGCGAGGGGCTGGAATTGCGTGGGGCTCGTCGAGTTCTGGGTCAACTGATTCAACGTGGCGTAGATCGGATTGACGAGGCTGCCAACGGGAATGGTGATTTGGCGCCCCCCATCGGCGCGGGTGTAACGCCCCTCGAGGGAGAGGGAGGGCAGGAAGGCGCCGCGCGCCTCCGCCAGGGCCGCGACGCTGCGCTCATAGGTGATTTCCTGGGATTGCAGCGCCAGGTTGGCTTCCAGCCCGGCACGGATGTAGTCCGAAACCACTTGCTGCAAGCTGCGCTCGCCGGCCGGCAGGGATCGCCCGGCGGCCGCGGGGGTGGTTGTCGGCATGGGCGGAACGTCCGCGGCGTGCGCCGCCCACGCTGACAAGGCAAGCAACAGGCCAACGGGAATTGACTGGGCATTCATATAGCAACTAGACATCTGTCTTTCCCTGGGCGAAAAAAATCAGGCCTTGGGTCCCTTCAATGAGTTGCGCGCCATGTGCAAGGCGTGCCGGCTGAGTTGTTGCGTGTTGATGCCATCGCGCGCGAAGGCATCCGCCTTGGAGGTGCTCAACTGGATGATGCCGTGCATGAATCCCCACAGGGTGATGGAGGTCATCAATGGGTCACCGATGTCGGCGCGGATGGATTCATCCTCGATGCCACGGCGGATGGCGCCGACCATGATGGCCATCTTCTCGTTCTGGCCCTGCATGCAGGCATCGAGATAGGCGCTATCCACCTTGGCATCGGTGATGAGCGATTCGAACAATGCGATCGCATTGAAATAGACCGGGAATTCCTGGGCGAACGCCAGGTAGGCGCGGCCGATGGCCTCGATCTGGTCCAGGCCCTTGCGGTTGCGCGCCACGGCCTCGTTGAAGCGCTGGGTCAGGTGCTGGCCGGCGCGCTCGGCGATGGCGAACTGCAGGTCGGACTTGTCCTTGAAATAGATGTAGACCAGGGCACGCGACAGCCGGGCGCGGCGCGCGATCTGCTGCATGGTGGCGGCATCGAAGCCGACTTCGCCGAACACCTGCTCGGCCGCGTCGATGATTTCGCGGCGGCGGCGCTCCTTTTCCTCGATGCGGCGGGCTTCTATTCCGGACATGGGTGCATCGTAGCAAGCACACTGACGCGGCGTCAATAGATAGACATTTGTTTAATTCGGCGTCGGACCGGATTCGGCCGCGGGCAACGGCGCCGCCCCACCATTGCTGCAATGGCCTCGCTGCAGGTAGCCCAGCAATTCTCCCCCGTTGGAGACCACCTCCGTGGGTGGATCGTCACAGCCCAGACGGGAAAACGCGCTGGCAGCGCGCGCGAAGGCCGGCGCGACCGCGCCCGCCGGGTCATCGGCCGGTGCCGCCTCGAAGCTCGACAATGCGGCGCCGGCAGCGGATGTCTTGCAATTGAAGCGCGAGCCATCCACGTCACGCACCACGACCAGTACGGTGCCGTCGGCCTGTGCTGCAACGCTGGTTGCGCTGGCTCCTTCCACCTGGGCGCGCGACAGGCACGTTTGCATGGCGGGGAAAAAATCGAACAACGAGCCGGTCCAGTCCGCCGCATCGCCGCCCTGATCCTGATGTTTGGCGCAACCGATGACCGTCCGTCCGTCGAGGGTCGCCTGCGCCGACATGGCCTGAGCATCCTGCGCGCATGGGCCCGGATCCAACCGCAGCGATGCGCTTCGACCCGCGCCACCCATCGAGAAATTCGCTGAGCGCCCGGCGGAAATGGAATGCACCGCTGGAAACATCCGTTGCGTGCCGTCGGCATCCCTCACCGCCACCACGCTCGAATCGATCAGGATCGACCAATCCGGATTGACGCCGCTTGCTAGAATGGGCGGATTCGTAGCCACTGGAACGGATGCAGCGGGCTGGCCCGAAGCCGGCGACGCTGAGGACGCAGTGGGCGAGGGGGATGCCGCCGGTGTTGCTCCGCCACCGCCTGGTCCGCAGGCGGCGAGCAGCACGGCGGCCGCAAGTATTGGCACCAATAAGATAGGGCGTTTCATGCAAGAAATCATACTCGAAGTCCGCCGCACTCCCGTGGGGTGCGCATCATGATGAGCAACATCGAGATCGCGCAGCGCGCGAAGATGAAGCCCATCTTGCAGGTGGCCGCGGATCGCCTCGGCATTCCCGAGGAATCGCTCGACGCATACGGCCGCTTCAAGGCCAAGGTATCGCTCGACTACGTCAACCAGTTGCAGGGCCGGCCCGACGGCAAGCTCATCCTGGTGACCGCCGTATCACCGACGCCGGCCGGCGAGGGCAAGACCACGACCACCGTCGGCCTCGGCGATGCGCTGAACCACATCGGCAAGAAGGCCATCATCTGCCTGCGTGAACCGGCGCTGGGGCCGGTGTTCGGCGTGAAGGGCGGGGCGGCGGGCGGTGGCTACTCGCAGGTGGTGCCGATGGAAGACATCAACCTGCATTTCACCGGCGATTTCTCCGCCATCTCGCTGGCGCACAACCTGCTCTCCGCATTGATCGACAACCACATACATTTCGGCAACGAGCTCAAGTTCGACACGCGCCGCATCGCGTGGCGCCGCGTGGTCGACATGAACGACCGCGCCTTGCGCAGCATCATGGTGGGCATGGGCGGACCGGCCAACGGCTTCACGCGGCAGGATGGCTTCGACATCGTCGTCGCCTCGGAGATCATGGCGATCTTCTGCCTGGCCACCAGCCTGAATGACCTGAAGGAGCGTATCGGCAATATCGTCGTCGGCACCTCGATGAGCGGCGAGCCGATCCTGGCGAAACAGCTCAATGCCCACGGCGCCATGACGGTGCTGCTCAAGCAGGCGCTGGCGCCGAACCTGGTGCAGACGCTGGAAAACAATCCGGCGTTCATCCACGGCGGGCCGTTCGCCAACATCGCCCATGGCTGCAACTCGGTCATCGCCACCAAGACGGCGTTGAAACTCGCTGATTACGTCGTCACCGAGGCCGGCTTCGGCGCCGACCTGGGCGCCGAGAAGTTCGTCGACATCAAGTGCCGCAAGGCTGGCCTCGCGCCGTCCGCCGCGGTGATCGTCGCCACGGTGCGCGCGCTGAAATTCCACGGCGGCGTCGCCGTGGCGGATGTCGGCAAGGAAAACCTGCAGGCCCTGAAGGATGGCCTGGTGAACCTCGAGCGGCATGTCGATAACGTGAAGAATCACTACGGCATCCCGTGCGTGGTATCGATCAACCACCGCGCCGAGGACACCGACGCCGAGGTGAAACTCCTGATCGAAACCATGGCCAAGAAGGGCGTGAAGGTGATCCTGGCGCGTCATTTTGCCGAGGGCGGCAAGGGCGCCACGGAAGTCGCGCACGAAGTGGTCAAGTTGTGCGAACAGAAGTCCAACTTCAAGTTCGTCTACGAGGACAAGGCCACGTTGTGGGAGAAGATGCAGACTGTCGCACGCACGATTTATCACGCGGCCGACATCAGCGCCGACAAGAGCGTGCGCGATCAGATCAAGAAGCTCCAGGAGGCGGGCTACGGGCATTACCCCGTGTGCGTGGCCAAGACGCAGTATTCGTTCTCCACGGATCCGTCCGCGCGGGGCGCACCCAGCGGGCACATCGTGAACGTGCGTGAGGTGCGCTTGTGCGCCGGCGCGCAATTCATCGTCATGATCTGCGGCGATGTCATGACCATGCCGGGCCTGCCGCGGGTACCCTCGGCCGTCAACATCGACATCCAGCCCGATGGCACCATCGTCGGCTTGTTCTAGAGACGGATCCTTCCAGCAAAGGGGCCGCCGCCACCCGGCGGCGGCCCTGACGTGCTGAATCGCGCACCGCCGGAGCTGCGCAACGCCACGCTGGGCGACATTCCAGCCATTGCCAATCTCATCGCCATTTCTGCCCGCAGCCTGGGCCTGCATCGTTACACAGCTGTCCAAATGGAAGCTGCGCTGCACGGCACCTTCGGCGTCGACAGCCAGCTGGTCCGCGACCAGACGTACTACGTGGTTCAGGCGCCATCCGGAGAGCTGGCCGCCTGTGGCGGCTGGAGCCGCCGCAGGACGCTGTTCGGCGGCGATCAACGGGTGGACCGGGAACCCGGTGAACTCGATCCCAGGACCGAAGCCGCGAAGATACGGGCGTTCTTCGTGCATCCGGCGTATGCACGCCAGGGTCTTGCCAGCCTGGTACTCGCGCAATGCGAATCGGCGGCGCGCAAGGCCGGGTTCGACTCGCTGGAGTTGATGGCCACGCTCACGGGCGTGCCGTTCTACGCAGCCCGCGGCTATCAGGCAGGGGTGGCGGTCAACTACGAGGCCATGCCCGGAATCCACCTCGAATTGGTCCCCATGGCCAAGTCTTACTTCGCATAATGTATATTATGTTAAATATTGGAGGTTCCCATGCAGGCACAGCACTCCGAAGCCGCCCGCCCGATGCCGATGCCCGGTGACCCGCCGGATGCCTGGACGCGTGCGGTTTTCGAATCGGTGGATGCCATGGATGTCGGGACCTTCACCGCTTTCATGGCCGACGATGTTCGATTCGAATTCGTCGGCCAGCCCGCAACGATCGGCCGTGCGGCGACCGTTGCTTATCTGCAAGCCTTCTTCGGCAGCCTCGATGGCATCACCCATGTGCTCCACTGGCAGATCAGGCATCAGGATGCGTTGATCGTCCATGGCCAAGCCGAATACCGTGTTGGCGCCAGCACGGCGAACGTATCGTGGATCAATGTGATTCAAATCCGCGACGGGAAGATTGCGGATTACCGGATCTTCGTGGATTCCGCTCCGCTTCAGGCCTTGCTGGCGAATCATCGTAAAGCCAACTGACGTTCGGCCCGCGCTCCCCGCAGAAATCATGTGTGCCGGCGGGTATCGCACCGCCGGCACACACGTGCTTTAGAACTTGTAGCCCACGGTGACGCCCAGCACCCGCGGCCGCAGCGGCGTCTGCGCCACGATGAACTGCTGCGTGCTGGTGAACACGGCGGCGTGGGAGTTCGACAGGTTCTCGCCGAACACCGCCACGTTCCACTGATCCTTCGAGACGCCAAAGGACGCATCGTAGGTCGAGTACGCGTCGTTCTCGAAACGCAGGCGGCCCGTGGTGATGATGCCGTCCGCGGCAATCGGGGGGTTGGAGCCGGCCTGGGTGAACGAGTGCCCGACGTGCGATGCGCCCGCCTGCACGAAGGCCTCATAGTCTCCGATCGACCACTGGTAACGCGCGCGGAACGAGAACTGCACCGGCGGTGAATTGGCCGTCGGCGAGCCGACGGGTCCGAACGGATTGGTCACCGCCACGCAGTTCGCGCCCGTGCTGTCGCAGTTCTGGGTGATCGGGTTGCCGAAGTTGTTGCTCGCGGGATTATTGGTGATCAGCGCCGGAGAATTAGTCTGCTTGCTGCGATTCCACGATCCGGCTGCCTGCAGCGTCAGTCCGGGCAACAATCGAAATATGAACGACGTCTCGATCCCCTTGAGATCGAAGTTCTGTCCATTGGTGTTGTAGAAGATGTTCCCGACGAGCCCGGGGTTGAAGAACGCAACCTGGACGTTTTCCCACTTCTCCTGGTACACGGCACCGTTCCATTGCACACGATGATCGAACAGTTCCGCTTTCCATCCGAGTTCATTATTGGTCAACTTGTCGGATTGGTAGCTGCGCGGAACCGCGTACTGCTCCACTCCGTCGGTACCGAAGGCATGAAGTGTGCCGCCATTTTGATTGAACCCGCCGGGGCGGAATCCCTGCGAGTAGGTGTAGTACAGCATCACGTCGGGGGTGATGTGCCATGAGAGGTTGGCCCTGCTCTTCCAGCCCGATTCGGTGTCCTTCAGCGGAATGCCATCCGCCGGGTTGTCGAGGTTGTACCCCTGAACGCATCCGCCCGCCGGTACGCCACCTTGGAAACAAAAAAAGCTGATGGCTACATTCCCTTTCAGCGAGTTCTTGAACTTGAAGTGTCGCGTACCCACGGTGAGAGAAAGAACCTTGGGAACGATGTCGTAATCGAACGACGCGAAAAATGCAGTCTGCTTTACCTCGCGCACGTCATCCTGAAAAAACGAGCTGTTGACGTCACGCACACCGGGTTCCTTGACGGTCGTTCCCGGGAACTGCCCGGTAGGCGTGAAGCAATCCGTGTTGCCGGGATCCACTCCCGGCGTACCGTTGGAGGTGCATGGCGGGACAGTCTTGTAGCGCCAATCGCTTTGATCATAGAGCTTGTTCTTCTCGAGATACACACCGGCAATGGCGCGCGCGCGCCAATCGTCCGGCGTCGAGATACGGAATTCGTGTTGAGTGTGCTCGTTCTGCTCCTTTGCCCGCCAGATGACCTGGGGGGAGTAGCAGGTCGCGGGATTCAGCGCCGAAGCGCCGTGGCACTGGTAATAATCCGCGTACACGCCGCGCGAGTAGTTGGTGTAGTCGTTGACCTGATCCACCTTGCGCGACAGGTAACCGCCGGTGTACACGGCCTTGAGCGGCCCGATCTTGCCGTTCAGGGTCCAGGCCGTATTGGTGAACTTGTCACGGTTGTAGGAAGGATTGAACAAGGTCACCTGCAGCGGTTGCAGCGTCTCACCGTCCGAGCCCTTGGGCTGCTGGTAGAACACCCCTTGCGAATCCATTTTCTGGTACATCTGCGACAGCAGCAGGTCCCAATCGTCGTTGAATTTGATCAGCGCCTCGACGCGGATACCCTTGTAGGTCACCGGGTTGATGTCGTTGGCCGCGATGGCATTGTTGTTGACGCTCCTGGCATTGGGCGGCACGCACCAGCCCGCGTTGGGCAGGCCGTTGGGACAGTTGCCACCGGCATCGGCCGGGTAGCCGGCATAGTGAATGCCCACATCCGTGTTCCTGCGCGTGAAGGTCGCCGGCACGTTGTCGATATAACCGCCGCGCTGGTCATTGAAGATCACGCCGCGCACGGCCAGGCGGTCCGCGATCAGCGGCAGGTTGAGCACGGCCTCGAGATCCGAATTGCTTTCGCCACCCGCGGTCGTGCCGTAGCTCGCCTTGATGCTGCCCTCGGTCACATTCAGCTTCGGCTCGTTCGTGATGTAACGAATCATGCCGGCCTCGGCACCCGAGCCGAACAGCGTGCCCTGAGGACCTTCGAGGATCTCGATGCGATTCAAGTCGGCCGCGTAGATGTCGAGGTTGCGGCCTGGCAGCTGTCCCGATTGGTTGTCGAGGAAGATGGCGACGTTGGGAAACGCCGCGGTGGTGCCGCTGCCCTGGCTGGGCTGCGCGCCGGCGCTCAAGCCCCGCATGAACACTTCGTTCTGGCCGGGACCATTGTTGGCGGAGGTGACGTTGGGCAGGTACTTGATGTAGTCGTCGAAGGTCGAGACGTTCAACTCGCTCAAGCTCTTGGCGGTGAAGGCCTGCATCGAGATCGGCACATTCTGCATGCTTTCCGAGCGGCGCTGCGCGGTGACCACGATTTCGCCCAGGGCCTCCGACTGCGAATCTTCCGGGGCGGCCATGGCAACGGCCGACATGCCCACGGATGCGCCGCTCAGGATGGCGGCAATGGTGCGCGACAGGGTCAGGTTCATTGGCGAGTCTCCATTCTTGCGTTCAAGTCGATACCAGGGGCGCCTCACCACGGGATAGGGAGACGCTGTGCGCCGCCCTGCTCCGCCCGAATGATCCATCCCCTGCCGCTGTCGGTCTCGAGGCGCTAAGGAGCGTGCTCGATCCGATCCCGGATTGCTTATGTGACCTGAATACTAGCACCTCGGGCCGAATGCCCGATAGTCGCCCTCCGTTTGCGTCGCATGCTGACGGTAGCCTGACGTGGCTGCCGCCGCGCTCCATGAGAATGGCTCATGCTTTTCGCATCTCCATCCCCCAGGATGCCTGTGGTGCGCCTCGCGGCGCCGTTCGGATGTATTCTATCCGCATGGCTACCCGCCGCGTACGTGCCGCCTGCCCGCACGATTGCCCCGATACCTGCGCCATGCTGGTCACCGTCGAAGATGGCGTTGCGGTGCGCGTGCAGGGGGATCCGGATCACCCGCCCACGCATGGCGCGTTGTGCACCAAGGTCGCGCGATATCCGGAACGCACCTATCATCCGGAACGCCTGTTGAAGCCGCTGCGGCGCTGCGGACCGAAGGGAAGCGGTGCCTTTGCCGAGGTAAGCTGGGATGAGGCCCTCGACGACATCAGCGCACGCCTGAAGGCCATCGCCGCCCGTGACCCGCAGGGCATCGTGCCCTACAGCTATTCGGGTACGCTGGGCCTGATCCAAAGCGAGGGCATGGCCGCGCGCTTCTTCAACCGCCTCGGCGCCTCCCGCTTGGATCGCACCATCTGCGCCAGCGCCGGCGCGGCCGCGCTCAATGCCACCTACGGCAGCCGCGTCGGCATGCACGTTGAAAATTTTGCCGACAGCCGCTTGATCCTGATTTGGGGCAGCAACAGCATCGCCTCCAACCTGCATTTCTGGAGCTTCGCCCAGGCCGCCAAGCGTAAGGGTGCGAAGCTGATTTGCATCGACCCGCGCCGCACCGAGACGGCCGACAAGTGTCACCAGCATATCGCGCTGCTGCCGGGGACCGATGGGGCGCTGGCCCTCGGATTGATCCGGCAATTGGTGGAGCAGGATCTGCTCGATCACGACTACATCGAGCGGCACACCGATGGCTGGACTGAACTGCGGCAACGGGCCTCGCAGTGGAGCGCCGAGCGCACGGCGGAAACCTGCGGCATCAGCGCCGCGGAGGTTCGCCAGCTTGCGCGCGAATTCGGCACCACGCGCCCTGCAGCCATCCGCTTGAACTACGGCATGCAGCGCGTGCGGGGCGGAGGCAGCGCCGTGCGGCTGATCGCCGCCCTGCCCTGCCTCACCGGCGCCTGGCGCGACAGGGCGGGGGGGTTGCTGCTCTCCTCCTCGGGCTGGCCCAAGATCCGACGCGCTGCTTTGGAGCGCCACGACCTGCTGCCCTCGCCCGCGCCGCGCATCATCAACATGAACACCATCGGTGATGATCTGCTGCGCGATGCATCGCCGGCATTCGACCCGCGAATCGAGGCGCTGTTGGTCTACAACTCCAATCCGCTGGCGGTCGCGCCGGACTCCTCGAAGGTGCAGCAGGGGCTGGCTCGCGAGGACCTGTTCACGGTGGTGATCGAGCATTTTCGCACCGACACCGCCGACTATGCGGATTACCTGCTGCCCGCGACCACCCAGCTCGAGCACTTCGACGTGCACACCAGCTACGGTCACACCTACGTACTGGTGAACGAACCGGCGATCGCGCCGCAAGGACAGGCGCGCAGCAACAGCGACATCTTCCGTGCCCTCGCCGCGCGCATGGGATTCACCGATGCCTGCTTCGCGGAGACGGACGAGCAGATGGCGACGCATGCCTTCGATGACATCGACGTGGCCGAGTTGCGGGCCAAGGGCTGGGTACGCCTGCCGGTGCCCGAAGCGCCGTTCGCGCAAGGCAGGTTTCCCACGCCGAACGGGCGTGCGCAGCTGGCGCCCGCGGGGCTCGGCGCCGCGGATTTCGTGGCGCCGTACGAATCGGTACAGTCCGCGCCGCAGTTGGCGTCGACCTATCCATTGGCGATGATCTCCCCGCCGGCCCGCCATTTCATGAATTCAACTTTCGTCAATGTGGTGAGCCTGCGCGGCATCGAAGGCGAACCACTGCTGGAAATTCACCCGCTGGACGCGGCGAGCCGCGGCATCCGCGATGGCGAACTGGTGCGCACCTTCAATGGCCGCGGCGAATATCGCTGCAAGGCGAGCGTCACCGATCGCGCCCGCCCCGGGGTGGTGGTTGCCCTGGGCATCTGGTGGCGCAAGCTCGGACCCGATGGCACGAATCCCAATGAGCTGACGCACCAGCGGCTCACCGACATCGGCCGCGCCGCGACCTTCTACGATTGCCTCGTGGACGTAGCCGCGCTTTGACCCTGCAGGCTTCATCGAACGGCGGCCACGGTCCGTGGCGCCCCGATCTTCGCCCTGCACCGCCGCGCAAGCTGTGCACCGACTGCGGGGTGTCGCGCAGCGCGGAGCCCAAGCGCTGCAACACCGCCTGCCAGTTCATCAAGCCCGACTACCCGGCAATGGAACTGCAGGTACAGGGTCGCAGCCGCGATCCCGGCAAGCCCGACGAGGCATTTTTCGGGCCGTTCCGCCGCATGCTGCGCGCGCGCCTGAATCCCGCCCTTCCCGGCGCACAATGGACGGGAATCGTCACGCGTCTCGGCGAGATGCTGTTGTCAACGAACCAGGTCGACGCGGTGCTCACCATGGCGCCCGATCCGGACGACCGCTGGCGCCCCGTGCCGGTGATCGTGACGCAGGCGTCGGACATGGCTGCCGTGCGCGGCATGCGCATGGGCTACGCCCCACTGCTCGCGCTGCTCGAGCCGGCGCGCGAGCGCGGCTACCGGCGCATAGCGATCATTGGCATACCATGCCAGGTGTACGCGTTGCGCGCCCTGGAACGGGAGCTGCAGTTCGAGCGCATCTACGTGATCGGCACGCCCTGCTCCGACAACACGACGACGGCCAACTTCCACGATTTTCTCGGCATGCTGGCCGCCGATCCTTCCACGATCACCTATCTGGAGTTCCGCGCCGACTATCATGTGGAATTGCGCTTCAACGATGGCAGCAGGCGCGCCATTCCCTTCCTGCAGCTTCCGCTCTCGCAGTTGCCGGGCGATTTCTTCCCGCTCACCTGCCGCACCTGCGTGGACTACACCAATGTCCTCTCTGACATCACCGTCGGCTACATGGGTGGACAGGGGGAGCAATGGCTGCTGGTGCGCAATCAACGTGGTGAAGAGTTGCTGGCGGCGCTGGGCGATGAGCTTGTGAGCGGCGAGCCGGGCAGTGCCGGCAAGCGCGCGGGACCGGTGAAGGGATTTCTCGCCAACACCGTGCGCGCAGCCGGCGGCCTGCCGTTGCGGCGCATGCCCAACTGGGTGCGGCCCATCGTCGGCTGGTTGATGCCGCGTATCGGTCCGCGCGGACTGGAATTCGCACGGGCACGCGTGGAAATGAAGGCCGTGGAGACCATCGTTCACCTGCGGCGCGAAATGCCGCGGCGCCTCAAGAGCATGGTTCCGGCGCACGTCTGGGCGCTGGTGAAGCCTTATGGACTGACGCCACAGCCGGGTGAGCGCGAGGGCGAGTGAGGTCAGCCTCGCAACAGCGCGGCGATGTGGTCGTGCAGCGGTTTCATGCCGAATGACACATCGTGGACCACGCCGTTGACGAAGAACGTCGGCGTGGCGCGCACATGGCTGCGATGCGCACCGTCGATCTGCTCCCGGATGCGTTGCAGGTAGAGGTGATCGTCCAACTCGGCTGAAAAGCGCGTGAGATCCAACCCGATGGCCGCCGCATGGCGCATCAAGTCGGCCGGCTTGAAGTGCGGCTGATGCTCGAACAGCAGATCATGCATCTCCCAGAACCGGCCCTGCGCGGCGGCGCACTCGGCCGCTTCCGCCGCCACCAGCGCCTGGGGATGGGCAAGCTCGAGGGGAAAATGCCGGAACACCATCCGCAGGCGATTGGGATACTGCTGCATCAACAGGGCCACGGTTGGTACCGCCACCTTGCAAATGGGACATTCGAAGTCCCCGTACTCAATCAAGGTGACGGGGGCGTGGTCCGGCCCCTTGACGTGATCGACGGAGCTCAGTGGCTCGGTCAGCGTGGGGCGATGTCCAGGGCTCATGGCATTCCTCATGGAGTCGTTCGAGCAAGGTGCGACGGGAAGCCCCTGGATTTTGTTGCGGCAGACGCGCGACTGGCTACTGTCCGGCATCGCAATCCACGCCAGTGTTCTCCAGCCGGTCGTCAGCGCGCGCCCCCTGCGCGGTCCCCATGCAGCGCGGCGAAGTCCTGAGCCCAGTAGATGCCCAACTCGCTGCGTTCATCGACCGCGAAGGCCACGCCCATCCAGGCGTATGTCGCGTTCATGAGGTTGGCACAATGCCCCGGGCTGTTCAACCATCCCTCCACCGCTTCCTGCGCACTCAAGGGCCCGCCTGCAATGTTCTCACCAACCTCGGCCGGGAGTTCGAGTCCGGTGCGGCGCACACGCGCCGCCGGCGAACTGCCGTCGAGGCCTTCATGCTCCAGGCGCGAGTGAGCAGCCATCTCACGCGCATGCGCCAACGCCGCCCGATGCAGCAGCGGCTCGATCCGCAGCGATGCCGCCGGTGAATACCAGGTGCGGCCGCAGCGGCGTCCAGCGGCCCGGGCGCGGTTTACCAAGGCGAGTACCTGTTCCTGTACCTCCTCCGCCCTGCCCGGCTCGGGCGGCGCGAACGGCGCTGCCAGGATGATCCAATACCTGTCATCGCGCTGGTGCCACCCCGCGTCCGTGTATCGAGCGCTGTTCAACGTCTTGCAGAAGCCGGACGCCAACGCGCGACGAAATTCCATCGACGAGCGGATGCCGGAAACGTGGATGGCCGTTACCTCATCGGCGCGATACCGGCCTGCCTCCAGAGCATCGTGCAGGGACACGTCCCGGCTCAACCATGAAGCGGCGGCATTGAGACGGCGGTCGCTACGAAATCTCGCCACGCTGTTTGCGGAACACTCGTGCGCACGCACCGAATTGAGTGTATCGATGATCCCGGCATGCGCCGCGCTGAAACCCAGCGCCAATGCCAGGCCGGCAAACCCTCTCATCAGGGCTGGGTCTGGGCCTGCAACGGCGGGCGGTGGTCCCCGGAAATGAGCTTCTTGGCCTTCGGGCCCACCCAGCTTTCGATGTCGTCGATGACTGTGAACACCGCCGGTACGATCACCAGCGTCAGCATGGTGGAAGTGATCAACCCGCCGATCACGGCAATGGCCATGGGCGAGCGGAAGGAGCTATCGCCGCCGATGCCCAGCGCCACCGGCAGCATGCCCGCCACCATGGCCACGGTGGTCATCACGATGGGCCGGGCGCGCTTGTGGCCGGACTCCATGATGGCTTCCAATCGCGGCCTGCCGGCGCGCATTTCCTCGATGGCGAAATCCACCAGCAGGATGGAATTCTTGGCGACGATGCCCATGAGCATGATCACGCCGATCACCACGGGCAGCGAGAAGGGCGTGCGCGTCATGACCATAGCCAGCGCCGCTCCACCCAACGACAGGGGCAGTGCCGAGAGAATGGTGATGGGCTGGAAGACCCGCGCGAACAACAAGACCAGCACGGCGAATACCATCAACACGCCGGCGCCGATGGCCAACATGAAATTCTGGAACAGCTCGGTCATGAACTCCGCATTGCCGGTGGGCACGAGCTTGACCCCATGGGGCAGGTTCTTCATCGCAGGGAGGTTCTGCACCGCCTTCATGCCATCGCCCAACTCGACGCCGGGGGCGAGGTCAGCTTCCACGGCCACGCGGCGGGTCTGGTTGTAGCGGCGCACCGTGGAGGGACCTTGGCCGAAGGTGACATCCGCTACTGATTTCAACGGGATGCTGCCGCCACCGGCAGTGGGCACCGGGAGATTCTCGAGCGTTCCCAAGTCGCGACGCGCGCTTTCGATCAAGCTGACGCGGATCGGGATCTGCCGGTCGGAGAGGGAGAACTTGGCGCCAAATTGCGGCAGGTCTCCCAGGGTTGCAATGCGGATGGTCTCGCTGATGCTCTCCACCGTCACACCCAATTGCGCGGCGATGTCGAGCCGCGGATGCACCACGATCTCCGGACGCGGCAGATCGCCATTGATGCGCGGTCCGCGCAGCACCTTCAGGCCACGCATGCCTTCGACGACCTTTTCCGCCGTCTGCTGGACCTTGATGGGGTCATCCCCCGTCAAGTACAAGAGGATGTCGCGATTGCTCCCCGGCCCGCCATTCTGCGCGGCGAAATTGAGCCGGCCGTCGGGAATCTGCCCCAGGAGCGGCGCCATCTTCTGCTCCCATTCCTTCTGCGAGAGCTTGCGGTCCTTGGGGTCGACCATCTGGATGTAGAGCGAGGCCTTGCGAATGTCATCGTCATCGCCGATGGTTTCGGTGACCGTCAGCACCTCCGGCTGGCGCCGAATCAATGCCGTGGCCGCGGCCGACACACGCATCGTGTCCTCGATCTGCACGCCCGGCGGCATCTCGATGCTCAGTTGCGAGGCGGAAAAATCCTCGGGTGGCACGAAGGATTGCGGGATGATGGCCATCAATGCCACGGAACAGATGAAGAACAACACACCGCCGGCAATCGCCCGCCAACGGTGCTTGACGCACCAGGTCAGCGCCTGCAGGTACATCTGCATGAACGGGCCGTCCTTCTCGGCGTGCGCCGAATCCGCCCGCAGCGTGAAAGCGGCGATCACCGGCGTCAGCAACCGCGCCACCAGGAGCGAAATGAACACGGCCACGGCCACCGTCAAGCCAAACTGCTTGAAGAACTGACCCGACACGCCTCCCATGAAGCTCACCGGCAGAAACACCGCGATGATGGTGAACGAGGTGGCGACCACGGCCAGGCCGATTTCATCCGCGGCATCCAACGCGGCCTGGTAGGCGGTCTTGCCCATACGCATGTGGCGCACGATGTTCTCGATTTCCACGATGGCATCGTCCACCAGGACGCCGGCCACCAGCGACAGGGACAACAGCGTGATGCCATTCAACGTGAAGCCCATTATCTCCATGAACCAGAACGTGGGTATGGCCGACAATGGGATGGCGAGCGCGGAGATCGCGGTGGCGCGGTTGTCTCGCAGGAACAGCCAGACGACGATGACGGCCAGCACCGACCCCTCGATCAGCGTACTGATCGCGGAGTGATACGAGGAGCGGGTGTGATCCACGGTCGTGAAATTCTTGGTCAGCTTCACCTGCGGATTGTCGTCGAGGATTTTCTTCAGCTCGGCATCCACGGCATCGGACACCGTCACATCGGACGCTCCCTTGGCCTTGGCCACGCCGAAGGTGACGGCCTGCCGGCCGTTGAACAGGGCAATGGTGCGGATCTCGGCCACGCCGTCGCGCACGTTCGCGATTTCATTCAGGCGCACGTAGCGGTCGCCGCTGATGTAGATATGCGCATTGCCCAGGTCGGCCGCCGACCGGGCTCCGCCGCGCACGCGGATCGACTGCTCCCCGCCCCCCAATTGCGCCCTGCCGCCGGGCGCATCGAGATTGATTTGCCGCAACTGCTGATTCACGGCCACGGCCGTCAACCCGAGCGCCTGCATGCGCGCCGGATCCAGGTCCACGCGAATCTCGCGATCCAGTCCGCCATACCGAAAGACTTGGGCGACACCCGGCACGCCCAGCAGGCGCTTGTTGATGGTGTTGTCGACGAACCAGCTGAGCTGCTCGAGCGTCATGTCGGTGGTGGTCACCGCAAAGTAGGAGATCGGCCCGCCGTCCACGTCCTCGCGTTGCACTCGCGGTTCATCGATCCCCTGCGGCAGCTGCGCGCGGACCTTGGCCACGGCATCGCGCACGTCGTTGACGGCACGGTCCACCGGCGTACCGATCTGGAACTCGACGAAGGTCAGCGAGCTGCCTTCCGTGACGCGCGAGTTGATCGTATGGATATTGCCGATGCTGGCAATCTGCCCTTCGATCTTCTGCGTGATCTGCGTTTCCATTTCCGACGGCGCGGCACCGGGCTGGTTCACAACCACGGTCACGAGCGGGAAGGAGATGTCTGGGTTCAGGTTGATGGGCAAGAACACGAACGAAATGCAGCCCACGCAGAACAGCACGGCGAACAGCACCATCGGAATGATGGGGTGCCGGATCGCCCATGCGGATATGTTCTTCATCTGTCGTTGCTCTTGCCTTCGGTGACGTTCACCGGCTCGCCTTCCTGCAGGAAGGATCCGGCGGTGGTTACCACCCGATCATTGGCGCCAAGCCCGCTGGCGATGAGCACACCATCCGAACTGGTGCCGGCGAGGCGAACAGTCCGGCGACGCACCTTGTCGGTCGAGTCCACGACCATCACGTAGGGGCCGTTGGCGTCGGTCAGCACCGCGCTCTGCGGCAGGATGGCCCGCTCCTTGCGGCTGACGGTGACGTCGGCGCGCGCGAAGGCGCCGGGCCGAAGATTGGGATCGGACTTCAACGCGACGCGAACGCTGCCAAGGCGTGTCTGCGGATCGATCACGGCGCCGAGCAGGCGAATCTCGCCCTCATAGGGTTTGTCGAGACCGGTCAGCCGAACCTCCGCCTTCTGGCCCACTTGCAGCAACGGCAGATCCTGCTCCGCCACCTGCCCGCGCAATTCCACTTCTCCTCCTTCCGACAACCGGAACAGCGCGGGGCCGCCGGGCATGGCGGTCTGGCCGACCTCGACGGTGCGGGTAAGCACCACGCCGTCCGCGGGCGCCCGCACGTCCGTCCTTCCCAATCGCGCCTGGGCCTCGGCGAGCTGCGCCGCAGCAAGTTTGACTTTGGCCTGCGCGGTAACGGAAGCCGACTTTCGGCGCTGCGTTTCTTCCGCGGACAAGGCGCCCGAGGCGCTGACGCCCTCGGCCCGGCGGTATTCCGCCTGGGCAAGCTCTGCTTCAGCGCGCGCCTGCTCGAGCGCTGCACTCAAACTTGCCACCTGCGGGGCGACGACGGAATTGTCGAGCTTGGCGAGCACCTGGCCGCGCTTGACCTTGTCACCCGCCTCGACGAACACCTTGGCCACGCGACCGCCGTCTCCTTCCACGCCGATGGGAATGTCATAACGCGCGCTGATGGTGCCGGTGATGGAGACGAGCGTTGGCGCCGCGCTCACGCCCACTCTCGCCACCGTCACCAACGGAATGACCGGGGTCTCCGGTGGCGCATTGCGGCTGACGAACCAGCTGATCAGGCGAAAGGCGAGCACCAGGACCACGAGCCCCAGAATCGCGCCAAACGCCAAACGAATGTTCCTGGCCGTCACCCAGCTACCGGTGCTGGGATCATGCTCGATCGAAATGCTCATGGAAAACGGCCATCCTAGTCGAACGCGCCGATTTGGCGCGCGAGTTGCTATTGGGCCACGCGATCGATGATGAGTTCCCGCGTGCCATCATGGCCTACATTGTACGTCAGTTCGCCGTATAGATCGCCAGCCGAGGACGTCGGCTGACCGCTGAATGAGATGCGTGCGGTGATGGTCACCGACTGTCCGCTTTTCAATGTCCGGCTGGGCATCATGGAGTCCGCCGCGGACAGTGTGATCGGCGCCCCGATATCCGCGAGGCTCAAGCGTTTTACCGCCAGCGGTGGCCCACGGACGCCCGGTTCGCTGGCAAATACGAACAATGCGGCCGCCGCCTTTGCGCGGTTGCCAATGTCGGGCGCGAGCTTGATCGCAACGGTAGCCTGCGCGCCTTGATCGTTGGCCGCCGGCGATGCGTCCGTTGCCTGGCCCGAGTCCTGTGCCGGGGATCCAGCGGCAGCAGGCGCCGAATCCAAGGCTGCCATCCGCGCATCGAGCATCTGCACCAATTGCGGCGGCGGATTCATCGCCTTGAGCGCTTCCCAGCGGCTGCGCGCCAGCGCCTTGTCGCCGCGGTTGGCGGCGACGAACCCGCCGAACAGCAGCGCCTTGGGGTTTTGCGGTGCCAGCTTCAACGCGGTCTCGAACAACTCCGCGGCCGGCGGAATGATCTGTCCGCCCGCACGCATCGAAATGGCCTCGCCCATTCCGAGCGCGGCTTCTGCATCGTTTCCGCCTCCGAGCTTGATGGCGTGGTCATAGGCGGCCATCGCATCTTCGAAACGCTCGAGCGTCAGGTACGAGCGGCCCAGCATCAACCAACCCTGCAGGTCATTGGGATTGGCCGCGAGCTTCTGTTCCAGCCGGCCCACCATGGCCTCGATCTGCGCGCCTTCAGGGGGAACCTGCTTTGCGCCACTCCAATCCCAATTCGACCAGCGCGTATACAGGAACCCCGAGGCGAGCACGATGAACAGGACGGCGGCGGCGGGCATGAGCTTGCGGCCACCTTGGCGCAGCAGTGGCCAGGCGACGACCGCACCTGCGGCAACCGCCATGAGGGCGGCGATGGCGATGAACGTGTTCATGGACTCTTCAGGTGTTGGGAGCGGGGTCATCGTCCAGGGGCATGGACGCACGGCGGCGCGTGATGCGCCAGATGATGATCACCCCGAGGGCCAGCATGAAAAACGGTGCTCCCCACAGCAGCACGGTCTTGCCATCCAGCGGCGGGTTGTAGCGCACGAACTCGCCGTAGCGGGCGGTCATGAAGTTCAGGATCTCATCATCGCTCTTGCCGGCGGCGAGCATCTCCTGCACCTGCGTGCGCAGGTCACGGGCGAGAAACGCGCCGGAATCCGCGATCGACTCGTTCTGGCACACCAGGCAGCGCAGTTCCTTGGTCAAGCGCTCGTAGCGGGACTGCAGCACCGGGTCTTCGAGTTGTCCATGCTCATCCACCGCGTGCGCAAGCGGCAGCATCAGTAGCATCGACAAGACCAGCAGCCATGACCGCCGCAGCATCATGAGGCTTCCCGTTGCGCCGCGGCGATGCGCGGCAGGAATTCCTTCTGCCACACTTCCATCGTCATGGGCGCGATGTGCTTGAACACCACGCGGCCCTTCTTGTCGACGAGGAAGGTTTCCGGCGCGCCATACACGCCCCAGTCGATCGCCGTGCGGCCCCTGTCGTCGAAGGCAACGACATCATACGGATTGCCCAATTGGGTCAGCCACGCCTGCGCCTTGTCGCGCTCGTCCTTCCAGTCCAGGCCCAGGATGGGTACGGTCTTCTGCCGGGATATGGCCATCATGGTTTCATGCTCTTCGCGACAACCCACGCACCAGGTGGCCCAGACATTGAGCAGGTATACCTGTCCGGCCAATGCTGCATTGCCGACGGATTTGTCCGGGCTCAGCACATCGGGGAGCGTGAACACCGGCGCCGTCTTGCCGATCAGCGGCGAGGGAATCTCACGAATGTCGCGCTTGGGGTTCAGGCCCATCGCAAAGAACACCACCAGGGCGATGAATGCGACGATGGGCAGCAGGAATTTCCACATCAGGCGGACCTCGTGGCCGGATCAGCGGATGGCTCGCCCGGTTGACCCGCGGGTGGGGCGGCTGCCGGTTCCTGTTGCGCGACGCGTTGACGATAGCGGCGATCGGAAGCGGCCACCACGCCGCCGATGGCCATCACCAGCGCGCCCAGCCAGATCAGGCGGATGAGCGGCTTGTACTGGATGCGCATGCTCCAGGCGCCCTGCCCCAGGTCATCGCCCATGGCGACGAACAGGTCGCGGCCCCAACCCACATCGATGGCCGCCTCGCTCATGTCGCTTTCCTTCACCCAATAGCGGCGCTTTTGCGGATTCAACGTGGCCACGGGCTTGCCGTCGCGCGAGATGTCCACGCGTGCCTGCAGGGCGTCGAAGTTGGGTCCCTGCACTTGCTTGCTGTCCAGGTACTTGAAGGTGTACCCGGAGATGGTGAAGCTGCCGCCGGGCTTGAGAGCCACGTCCTTTTCCACCTTGTAGCTCTCCACTCCGCTGATGCCGATGGCGAACATGCCGATGCCAAAGTGGGCGATCGCCATGCCCAGTAGACCGGCCGTGGGGCGCGTGCCCTGGCGCCAGCGCTGCAGCGGGTCCAGGAGCGAAGAAGCCATGATCCAGAAACCGGCGATGAACCCCAGCAAGCCGACCCAGTGGATGCCACCGTAGCCGGCCAGCATCACGACAACGGACGACACCACCGACACACCCAGCATCCACCACAGCGGCCGCGCCACGCTGGTGAGCCGCCCGCGCTTCCAGGCCGCGTGCATGCCGGGGCCGAGCAGGAACAACAGCGGGATCATCGGCACCAGGAACATGAGCGTGAACACCGGCGGGCCGACCGAGATCTTGCCGATGTCGAGCATCTCGTAGATCAGCGGCGAGAGCGTGCCCCACAGCACGAGCGCCGCCACGATCACCAACAGCACGTTGTTCGCGAGCAGGAAGAACTCCCGCGACCACAATTCGAACCCGCCGGGCGCATACAGCTTGGGCGCGCGCCAGGCGTACAGGCCGAGCGAGCCGCCGATGGTGACGAGCAGGAAACCCAGGATGTAATAGCCGCGGGTCGGATCCGTGGCGAAGGAATGCACCGACACCAGCACGCCCGAGCGCACCAGGAAGGTACCCACGAGCGAGAGCGAGAACGCGAAAATGGCCAGCAGCAGCGTCCAGCTCTTGAAGATGCCGCGTCTCTCGGTCACCGCCAGGGAATGGATCAATGCCGTGCCGACGAGCCAGGGCATGAAGGAGGCGTTCTCCACAGGGTCCCAGAACCACCAGCCGCCCCAGCCGAGTTCGTAGTACGCCCACCAGCTACCCAGTGCGATGCCGATGGTCTGGAACAACCAGGCAGCAATGGTCCAAGGCCTGGTCCACTTGGCCCAGGTCTGGTCGAGCTTGCCCTCCAGCATCGCGGCGATGGCGAAGGCGAAGGCGACGGAAAAACCCACGTAGCCCGTGTAGAGCATGGGCGGATGGATGGCGAGCGCAAAGTCCTGCAGCACGGGATTGAGATCAGCGCCGTCGCGGGCCGCGGGCATCAATCGCAGGAAGGGACTGGAGGTCCACAACGTGAAGACCATGAATCCCGTGCTCACTAACCCCATGACGCCGAGGACGCGGCTGGAAAAGGTCAGCGGCAGGCGCCGGCTGAAGCCGGCAACCGCCACGCTCCAGATCGACAGGATCAGAATCCACAACAGCAGGGAGCCTTCGTGCGCGCCCCACACCGCGGCTATGCGAAAGAACAATGGCAGCTGGCTGTTGGAGTTGGTTGCCACATAGGTCACCGAGAAATCGTTGGTGGCGAAGGCGTACACCAGCGAGGCGAACGCCAGCACCACGAACACGAATTGCCCGGTCACCGCCGGCCGGCTGACCATCATCCAGGTGGTATTGCCGCGCCAGGCGCCGGCCAAACCGAAAAACGCCTGTGAAACGCTCAACAGCAGCGCCAGAATCAGTGCGAATTGTCCAAGCTCGGGAATCATGTGGTGGGTTTGCTCGCGGTTGCCGCAGCGGCCGGAGCGGCCGCCGCCTGCTTGTTCTTCAACGATGCGGCCACTTCGGGCGGCATGTATTTTTCATCGTGCTTGGCCAGCACTTCGTCGGCCACGAACGTGCCGCTCTTGTCCAACTGGCCGTGGGCGATGATGCCCTGCCCCTCACGGAACAGGTCGGGCAGGATGCCCGAATACTTGACCGGCACGTCATGCGCGAAGTCGCTCAGCACGAAGCGCACGTCGATCTCACCGGGATGGTCCTGGCTTGCAGACTTCTGCACACTGCCCTTGACCACCATGCCGCCGACCCGGAAGCGCTTGTCCGCCGGCGCCTTGCCCGCGGCGATCTGGGTGGGGTCGAAATAGAACATGATGTTCTCGCGCGAGGCCATCACGGCCAGCGCCACCGACGCTCCGACGCCCACGAGGATGCCGATCACCAACAACAGGCGTTTGCGGCGCGGCGTCATGAGGCACCCGCCTTGATCGCAAGCTGGCGGCTAGCGCGCAGCCGTGCCGCCGCGAGCAGGCGTCGTGCCGACCACACGTTCCAGACCAGCACGCCGACCACCAGGCCGACGCACGGCCACACATAAGCGGCATAACCGCCCATCGCGAAGACGTCGTTCATGGTTTGGACACCACCTCTTTGATCCAACTTGCCTGGCGCTCGCGACTGAGGATTTCCGCCATCAACCGGGTGCACAACACCGCGCCGAAGAACAGCATGAACCCCAGCAACACCGACAGCAACGGTACCAGCATGCTGGGCGGCATCGAGGGTTTAGCGAATTTGGCGACAGTGGCACCCTGGTGCAGCGAATTCCACCATTGCACCGAATAATGGATGATCGGCACGTTGACCACCCCAACGATGGCCAGCACTGCTGCGGCGCGGTCTCCCCGCGCCGGATCGTCGAAGGCCTGGCGCAGCGACAGCACGCCGAAATACAGGAACAGCAGGATCAATTCCGAGGTCAATCGGGGATCCCAGGCCCAGTAGGTGCCCCACATCGGCCTGCCCCACAAGGAGCCGGTGACCAGCGCGGCAAAGGTGAACGAGGCGCCCACCGGAGCGCACGCCGCGGCCACGGCATGGCCTATCTTGATGCGCCAGATCAACGCCACCGCCCCCGCCAACGCCATGGTGGTGTACGCCGACAGGGACATCCAGGCACTGGGCGCGTGCACATAGATGATGCGGAAGGCATCGCCCTGTTGGTAATCCGGCGGCGCCAGGAACAGGCCGGCCACCACACCGTAGCCGATGGTGATCACGGCCAGCCCATACAGCCAGGGAGCGCACGCCGCCGCCACCCGGTAGATGTAGGGAGGAGAAGCCAGTTTGTGAAACCACGTCCAGTTCATGTCAGGAACTTCTCTATTCCAAGGTGATGCGCAACGCAGCGCTGGCCGCAAACGGCGCCAGAGTGGTGGTAAACACGCACAGCGCCGCCAGCAGGTACAAGGGCCCCGCGGCGCTGTCACCATGGATGGCACGGTCCGTGGCGCTCGCGCCGAAAATCAGCAAGGGCATGGCCAGCGGCAATACGATCAGCGATAACATCACACTTCCACGTTTGAGACCCACGGTGAGCGCCGCGCCAATCGCCCCGAGCCAGCTCAAGGTGAACGTGCCCAGCGCCAGGCTCAGCATGATGAGTCCGAAGGAATCCGATGGCACGCTCAGGGCGGTGGCCATGAGCGGCGCGATCAGCACCAAAGCCAGCCCGCTCAACAACCAGTGCGCCACGGTCTTGGCCATCACGATCACGCTCAACGCATGACCAGACAGCAGCATCTGCTCGAGCGTTCCATCCTCCGCGTCCGCCCGGAACATGCCTTCCACGGCGAGGAGCGAGGCCAGCAGCGCCCCCACCCACAGCACCCCCGGCGCGATCTGCCGCAGCACCGACAATTGTGGGCTCATGGCCAGCGGGAACAGCGTGGTCACGATCAAGAAAAACACCAAAGGCTGCACCAATTGGTCAGGCCGCCGGAAACTCAGGCGCATCTCACGTCGCAGGATCAGTTGTACGGCCGACAGGCTGGAGACGCTCAAGCGGCCAACCTCAATTGACGCGCCTGCCCCATTTCCAACCCATGATGCGCCACGACCAGCGCGGCCCCGCCGGCGGCGACGTGCTCGCGGATCAGGCCGGCGATGACCTGCATGCCCGCATCGTCGAGATTCGAGAACGGCTCATCGAGCAGCCACAGCGGCGATTTCGAGGCGATGACGCGGGCCATGGCGACACGGCGCCGCTGTCCGGCGGAGAGCACCCGCGCCGGCAGATCGGCATAGCCATCCGCGCCCGTGCGCGCCAGGCTCGCCAGCAACTCATCACGCCTGCTGCGCCGCTTGAGGCCGACGCTGAAGGTGAGGTTCTCCAAGGCCGTCAGATCGGCCTTTAGCGCGGCTTCATGGGCCGCGAAGGCCAGGACCGACTGATACGCCGGACGGTCGCTGCGGATGTCGGCTCCGTTCCAAAGAACACGGCCGTCCTCCGGTGCGATCAACCCGCAAACCACGCGCAACAAGGTGGTCTTGCCGGCCCCATTGGAGCCTACGACGTGTAGCAATTGTCCGGCAGCCAGGTCGAAACTGACGCCTTGCAGGACGTGGCGGTCGCCGCGCCAGACGTGTACACCGTCGACGCGCAGCAACATGGGGGTATTATTCACAAAGAGATTTTAGCGAAATCAGACAGTTGACGCCAATCGCCGAAGTAAATTCGCAAGATTGCGACAGTGTGGTGGCTGGTGCCCTCGGCCCGACTCGAACGGGCATGGCCTGTTAGGGCCGACGGATTTTAAGTCCGTTGCGTCTACCAATTTCGCCACGAGGGCCCGAAGGGCAGTACGCGCCGCTCAACACCCGGACCGCACGCAGCGCAGTATAGAGGACGGTTGCCGCAGTGTCTTTGCATCCTGCGATCGTGGTGCTCAGATGACCTCGAGCCGTCCTGGCGCGCGAATCCGCAAGCGCACGGGTGCGGCGCCACGATGCCGGCGGTTCCCCGAACTCGCGCGGCGAGGCGCGCATGAGGGCGGTATCGGTCTTGTAACCCACCAGGCGTACGACGCGCAGTGTTTCGGACAGCGTGTCCATCGATACGCCGCGAGCCGCGATGCGCACTTTCAACGCCACATCACGCGGACCCGCGCAGACGGCACTGACGTCCGTTTCGGTCAAGCCAGACACGCCGCGGCTATCCGGGCGGCTGACGGCCTGCACTTCCAGGTCGGTCAACTCGATTCCCTGCTCCGCGGCGTGGATCGCGATGACTGTGGCGGCGCAGGACGCAAGGCCGGCGCAGAACAGCCAGCCTGGCGTCACCTTCGATCCTGTGCCACCGAATTCCGCCCGCATGTCGCTCACCACCTGCACACCATTCGGATGACTGGATACGACTTGCAGGCCGCCTGTCCATCGCGCCGGCGCGGGCGCGCCAAGCGTACCCATCCTTATCATGCGGCGCCGCAGGACGATCCGGCAGCATCCGCGGACGATTGGATAGCTGCGCCAGCGATGACGGACGCGCGGCCAACAATCCGCGACGCCGGGACAAGACGCTGCAGCGGCGCGCTGCTGCAATGGCCACCTTCGCTTCATCCATCCCCAAGGAGATCATCATGAATGCTGCCGTCGACGTCACCAATGATCTGAACGCCGTGAAGAACCGCCAGCAGGCCGCATGGGCCAGCGGTGACTACGGTGTCATCGGCATCACCCTGCAACTCGTCGGCGAGTTGCTGGCGGAAGCGTGCGACGTGCGCTTCGACGAACGCGTACTCGACGTGGCCGCCGGCAACGGCAATGCCACCCTGGCAGCCGCACGCCGCGGCTGCCGTGTCACCTCCACCGACTACGTGGACAGCCTGCTGAAATTCGGCGCTGAGCGCGCACGAGCCGATCGGCTCGAAGTCGGATTCAAGGTCGCGGATGCCGAAAACCTGCCATTCGCGGACTCGAGCTTCGATGCGGTGCTCTCGACCTTCGGTGTGATGTTCGCGCCGGACCAGGCCAAGGCCGCGGCGGAACTGACGCGCGTGTGCCGTCCGCGCGGGCGAATCGGGCTCGCCAACTGGACGCCGGAAGGCTTCATCGGTCAGGTCTTCAAAACTCTGGGCCGATACATTCCGCCGGCGCCGGGAACGCAGCCGCCCTCTCTCTGGGGCACGGAATCGCATTTGAAGCAGCTCTTCGACGGGCGGATCGGGCACCTGGCCATCACCCGCCGCTTCCATCATTTCCGCTTCCGTTCCGCCGCGCACTTCATCGAGGTGTTTCGCAACTGGTATGGCCCCATGCACAAGGCCTTCGGCGCGCTCCCCGCCGACAAGGCCGCAGGTCTCGAGCGCGACTTGACGGAATTACTCGACTCCGCCAATAGGGGCGGTACCGCCTCGCTGGTCGTGCCGAGCGAATACCTGGAAATCGTCATCACCCGCAGCTGATGGACGCGCGATTGCAGTGGCGGTCGCGTGGCACCGGCATGGGCCCGGTTCGATGTCTCCACGGGAGCGTGCGCACGCAAGCGGTGTCTCGATTCCATTGTTCGATGGCAGGTGGGTGGCGGCGACGAGATTCCGGCGGAGTTTGTAATTCTTACAGCCGGCCACCCACCTGATCGTCCCACGCGTGTCGTGCAACCGAGCGGTGGTTGCGCAGTGCCGTCACCGTACCCGACGATGCCATACTCCGCGCCGCGAAGAATTGAGGGAACATCCATGGATGCCACGTTCACCAACGACTACTCCCAGCGCACGGTCGGCCAGCGCTTTCATGTGTGGATGGCCGGCGTATTCGTCGTATGCGCATTCGGTGGTTTCGTGCCCACGTATTGGATCAAGGTGGCGGGTGGGACGTTCCACGCACCGCCCATCATCCACATCCACGGAGCCTTGCTCTTCAGCTGGTGTCTGTTGTATTTCGCGCAGACGGCGTGGATCGCATCGGGCCGCACCGCCACGCACCGCGCCTGGGGCACTGCGGGCATCGCGTTGTTCACCGCGATGATCTGCTCGATCCTGGTCACCAAGGTGGTGCTGATGCGCCTGGATGAGGCCCGCGGTTTCGGCGAGGCCGGCCGGCGATTCTCCGCCGTCGCGCTGTGCTCGGTCCCGACGCTGGTCGTGCTGTTCACCGCCGCGATTGCCAACGTGCGCAAGCCCGAGGTGCACAAGCGTTTGATGTACACCGTCATGTGCGGCCTGATGATCCCCGCGTTCGCGCGAGTTTGCCTCATCTTACTGGCTCCGCCGGGAGCGGCCGAAAGCGGGCCGCCGCCGCCCGTCGTCGTGGTGGCACCCACGCTCATAGCCGCCATCTTCATCGCCGTGGGCTGGGTACATGACTGGCGCACGATTGGAAAGATCCATTGGGCGTCGCTGATCGGCGGACTGACGGTGGTGCTCGTGACGCTCGCCATCGTGCCGTTCGCCGACACTGCGCTTTGGCGCTCCTTCGCGCAGTCGATTCAGGCGCTGGGAGGCTGACGCTCAACCTCTCGGTCGGTATCGATGACGCGGTGACGACCGGTGTGGGCTCGGCAACCTTCCGGGAACTGCGGATCGCAGCTTCAGCGAGGGCCTTGGCGCTGACTCCCCGATGGGCTGGAACTCGTGGAATGCCTGGGGCTCCGCGGTTGATGCCCAGAAGGTGCTGGTCGTGGGCACCCTCGGCTGGGGCCCTTCTCTCCGGCCGACACCTCTGACGCCGAACGAGCAGCTGCTGCACCTTGCCCTGCGGGCGCTGCAGGCGGGCGAATTGTAATCGTTACAGCGCGGGAGAGCCCGGCAGCGGCGCGAGGCCACTGCGCCTCGCACAGCACATTAAATTTCAGAAAGGACGCTGATTTACGCCGCGACATCATCAAGCATCATCCGATGATGAAAGCAACTTTGGATCGATCATTCAGGCGACGTCTATTGATCTCGATTGCATTCGGCGCCACCGCCACCGCGGCGGGATTGCTGGCGAAACTTCGCAGTCAGTTTCCCAAGGCGGAGAAGGGCAGCCGTGATGGGTCGCCGGCTGCCCGGGAACAGGTTATGGATGCCGCGATCAAGTTCATGTCGCGCCTATTCGGACACCAACTGACGGCCGAAGATCGACACGAGTTGTTGGAGCGCCTCGAATTCGCCGTGGCGCACGAGCCCAAGCGCCTGTGGGATTATGCGGATCTCAAGCGATACCTGGACGATCGCGCGCGTGAACGAGGTGCAGTCGATTTCCTGACATCCGGCTCCGACGATCAGGACGCGATACTCGACAAATTGATGACTGCCCGATTCAGCCGGTGGCAGGTGGAGCTGTTGCGCGAATTTCCGGGCCGTGCCGGACGATATCATCGAATCGTAACCGTCATCATTCCCGGACTGTCCTGGCTGTACGCAAATTCCGGCGTCACCTGGCGGGCACGCGGATACGAACGGTGGCAAGGAATACCCGGCGACTGGAGAGAGGTACTTGCGCCTGGCAAGTCTTTGCCATGAGGGCGCGTTATGACCTGTGCATCATCGGGTCGGGTGTGGCAGGAGCGTTGCTGGCCGCCGAGGCCACGCGCCGCGGGCGCACTGTGGCGATAATCGAGGCCGGATCGCGAATGAAATTCCAAGATCGTCTGGAATTCCTGCGCCGTTATCAGACCATGGGCGGCAACTACTTTCCGTGGGAGATTCCCGGCCGGGACGCATACGAAGACAGTTCCGCGCATGCGATCGGCATCCCCTACCCGCTGGAATCCAAGCGGATGAAGGCGGTCGGTGGCACCACCCTGCATTGGGGCGCGCGGATCCAACGCCTGATGCCCTCCGATTTTCGCAATGCTTCAGTTTATGGAATGGGAACCGATTGGCCGCTGAGCTACGAAGACTTGGAGCCTTATTACAGCGAAGCTGATTGGAGAATGGGTGTGGCCGGATCGCACCATGAATCGCAACCACGGCGCAGCCGCGCCTATCCCATGCCCGCGTTCCCTCTTTCGGTAGACGAGCAATTCTGGCTGCCTCGGGCAGATTTGCTCGGAATCGAGGTACATGCATCCGCCTTTGCAATCAACTCCACTGCCTTTGCGGGCAGATCCGAGTGCAAGGCATTTGCAGCATGCCACCAGTGCCCGAGCGGCGCGCGTTACAGCGCCGATTTTCATCTGGATGAAGCGGAAGCGAGCGGTCTGTGCGACGTGGTCGCCGAATGCGTGGCGCGTCGAGTCGAGATGAACGCGGCCGGCGAGGTCCGCGCAGTCCACGCGACCACGATGGCGGGGAAGGATCTGGAGTTCAAAGCCCGCCAATTCGTCATCGCCGCCCACGCAGTCGAGTCCGCTCGCCTCCTGCTGCTGTCGAAATGCGGGAATCGCTCCGGTCACGTCGGACGACATTTCATGGAGCATGTGTACACGAGAGCAGGCGGATATTTCCTGGGGCAGCGCTTCTTCCCGGGGCGCGTGGGGTACGAGAAATTGGAGAGCCTGTCTTTCTACGACGGCCCCGAGCGCCATGAGCGTGGCGCCATCAAACTCGAATTCGTCTTCCAAGAGAATCCACTCCAGGAAATGCATCGCCACCGGCTTTGGGGACTTGCGCTGGCCAGACGGGACAAGGAGCGGTTTGGCCATTGGCTGGGCATCGACTGTGAAACCGAGATGCAGGCGAATCCCGATAGCCGCATTACGTTGGACGAAAGAAAACGCGATGTGTTCGGAGATCCCGTGCCGCACGTTCACATGAAGTTCAATAAGGTGGACCTTCATACGCAAGCGCGCGCAAAGGCAATCGGCGCGGAAATCCTTTCAAGCATCGGCGCCCGCGAAATCGAGCAGAACGGAGGCCTTGGCTTCTTCTTCGCCGGGCATCAGATGGGCACCTGCCGCATGAGTAGCGATCCGGACAAAGGTGTCGTCGACCAGCACCTGCGGGTGCATGAAGCATCCAATCTATACGTGGTCGGCAGCAGTGTGTTTCCGACCTCGGGCGCGGCCCAGCCGACGCTCACGATTGCAGCGCTGAGCCTGCGGCTGGCGGATCACTTGATGCGTTCGTAGAGCACTCCGAGAGTCTGGTTTCGGGCTCGCATCGTCACGGAACTGCAAGGCCCGGATCGATTGCTGTGTGCAGGCGAATTGTCACGACGGCCAGGCGGTGGAATTGACCAGAATGTGATCGATTGGAGGCTAGGGTCGGGATCGATTAGTTGATCGGTTTCAAGGGAAAAGCATGCCTGTTGACGCCAATACCCCCACCGATACCCCCATCCTGTCGGAATGGCGTCAGTGCGTTCGCGACTTAGGCATCCCCTCCACCGCTTCCATCATGCGCTCCATCGCCTCGATGTCGGCCACGGTGGGATGCAAGATCACGCGCGCGATCTCGCGCAGCAGCGCGGGTGCGTAGGTATCGGGCAATTGTTCGGCCAGCTCAGCGGACAGGGTCTCGATGTCGGTCATGGTCAGCGCTCCAGGTGGTGGATGTTGGACGCTACCAGCTTCGTCAACGGCGTGAATTGACCTACAGGTAACAATCTCGTCTATTTTCGGTAACGTACTTTCGCCACATCAACAGCTTGCAATCCTTGAAGGGTAAAGCATTAAGTTTTGCCCTTGTTCGCGCCCGTTGGCCGTGCGAGGATTCTCCCGTCGGTAGCTGTCAGCGACCAGTGATCAGTGACCAGCGCCCATAGCGGCCAGCGTCGAGCATCCAGCGTCCAACGCTCAGTGACAAAACAGAGGGGGCAGCAGTGCCCCCTCACCACTGATCTTGTTTGGAGGTACTTGCGATGACTCAATCAAACACTCTCACCATCGAACGCACAGACAAAGCGTGCGCGGAACTTTACCGTCTATGTCAGGCAGCAGCTTGGCTGAAGGCGCGTGATCTAGGACAGAAGCCGCGTTTAGATGCACGCGGAAAAATCGATCCGTTCCGCACGCTGACGTCAGCGGAGATCAAGAAAATAGAAACGGATTTCTCGAAGCGTCCGGTATGAGTAACTACGCCAGTGTGGAGCGACTCATCCTCCACACTGGCGGTGCCCGCGTGCGAGACAGAAACGTCCCCGCGTTCGACTGCGCGAATCGCGGCCGGTGTGGCGCGCTCCAGCACTTGCTTGGCGCGCTGCACCGACTTGCGACTCACATTCAGCATCTCGGCCGCCTTGTCCTGACTTATCGACCTTGCGTCAATTGACGCAAGGTCGGTGCGAGTCCCTTGCGGCATGTTCGCCAGCTTCGCCGCCCTGTCCTGAGTGACGTTCAAAGCGTCATTTGACGCTTTGCTCCGATCACTGTCATGCGGCATGTTCGCCGCCTTGTCCTGGCTGACCGAAAGTGCGCCAATTGACGCATCTGCCCGGACCCCTTTCGGCAAATTCGCCAGCTTCGCCGCCTTGTCCTGACTGACCGAAAATGCATCAATTGATGCATTTGATTCCGGCCTACCTTTCGGCAGGTTCGCCGCCTTAACCTGAGTGACGGCAGATGCATCAATTGAGGCATCTGCCCGGACCCCTTTCGGCAAGTTCGCCAGCTTCGCAGCCTTGTCCGGAGTGATCGAGGGTGCGCCAATTGGCGCACCCTCACGGTGCTGATTCGCCCACCAGCGGCAGGTTCGCCGCCTTGTTCTGGCTGACCGAAAGTGCGTCAATTGACGCACTTCCAGCCGGCCGGGGTGGCGCGCTCCAACACTTGGCGGGCACGCTGTACGAACTTGCGACTCACGTTCAACATCTCGGCCGCATCTGACTGAGACAGGGTAGGTGCGTCAATTGACGCAGCTCGATCCACTCTAACGCCATTCGGCAGCGTCGCCAGTCGAGCCGCCACCAGCGCCCGCTGACTTTCGTCCAGATGGCGGCAACGTCCAACAATTCCGCCGCTGAGACGCGGAAGATGTCTCAATTGACGCACATGTCCGTGGACATCTCCTCACATTTTCCCCATTCGAGCTGACGCTCACCACTCGGTACTGGGTCTACCGTCAAAGCACTACCGCAAGCACGTTCGATAAAGGAACGACCCCGGCGGCGGCCTCTCATCATCGACACAATTGTTAACCCATTTCCGTAGCGCTGGAACATTCGCAGAACAGCCGCCACCTGCGATTAGCACGGATCCACCGAAAGCGCACCACTCCCGACGGCGGGAAAACCACACGACCCAGACAGCGACGGCGAGTATCAGCGCATCGAGTCACAAAACCCCGATGAGAAACTTGCGAACGCAAATCCGGCCCTAGTGTTCCCACTCTCAACTTCCGTTACTGCTGCCTTGGCACGTTGCCGTCACACCCTGCCCGCCCCCACTCATTGCGTACGAAATCGATACATCAATCGGTTACACACATCTTGTGGCGGCCGGTGCGCCGTGCACAAATCACCTAGTTAACCGACAAGGGGATGACGCACGCACTCAGTTGCGCATGACTTGCGTATGAAGCCCACGATTACAATTCAATCGTACGGTATCGAACTTTTAGCCGCGGCCGAATTACCGGATCTACGAACATAGCTTCCAGAAAGATGTCTCGCCCGGTCCACGGCAGATGCGGCTTCGCGTCTAGCAGTTGATTCCTATCCTGCCCATCGACGTGTATCGTCAAATTGGGGCTATTGCTAAGGATGTATGTGAATACATGACGCTCGCTTACGAGACTTCGAAAATCTCCACGCACGCCGCGCTTCTTTTTTATTTTGTCTTCACAATATTTTCTAGCTTGCCAAACCAAAATGTCGGCCGCTTGCAATAGACAATTCCCAGTCTTGGTACTGAATGCTATCGGAGCAACTGGGTTCAAAAATTGACCAACATCGTCTGTACCCTCAATCTTTCCTTCTTGAAAATCTTTGGTGATGGTCTGCAAGGCCAGCTGACCATGTTTATGTCCGCTTTCAAATATAAACCCCACCTTGCAAGCCGGATCAATATTCGAGGCAAACGCCGTAACCGCCGTCAAACACTCTTGAAGACCCCAAACATATGGCACTGCGGGCGGTCGGAAAAGGTTCGGATTCATCAACGATACAAAGCCGCGAGCAGTATGGGTCTTTACTAATTCGATCATCTCTCTCGCCAACTTGTCGCAGCCGGTTGGCCCCAAGTGACGATAAATCTCTGCGCAGTGATTTTCAGTGCAATGCGCAACGTCAACCATATGAAAGTAAGGAACGGAGTAACGCGTCAGCACCTCGTTCCAAGCGGCGGCCATGATTTTCGCTTGGTCGGAACGGATCAAATACCCGCCGATAGCGAGAATCATCGAATCTCCGCCATAGCTTTCGTCGATGTAGAAGTCGTAAAGCGCCACTACGAATCCGCCAGTTGGCAGGAGCACATCGATCAGGTGATCGAAAGGTTTTGAGATCGACGACGTCATGATAACCCACGCGAGTTCCTGTCACACATATATAAATTGGGTCGCTTTCCTTGCCGGACACCATCAACCTCAACGTATTGAGCGCGACTGAACACGTGGCAGAGCAAAGGCAGTGGATGCTGGTCCAGCTCGCGCGGTTCATCGCGGTACTGATATTCGAAGAACTTAAACATGGCGGTGTTGCAGGTTGCGTTGCCGGTCATCAGGCCGAACACACTTCTCCGCCCAATCGCGCGCCTGCTGTTCAGCAATCTGGCGACTTGGCGCATAGGCGCGATAGATGACGGTCCGGTCGGCCACCTGGAGTGACACTTCGAAAAACCTTGGCTTCTGCATCGACATGACTCCGAAAAATTAGTGCCGCCCATCGATCCGCAGCGCGGGGCGGCGTCGCGCCGAGGTAGGGAGATGACGCCCCCTGCGGTCGAATGCCTGAAATCTAATTGCCGTTTTCTCGCTGTACGGCAAAACGGTCTGCGTCCAGTGGAGGGGTCTCGCCACGTGAGCGAAAGGCCGTCTGTCGCAAACTGCTGTCGATGTTTCATCAATCCGCGTGTCGATCAGCTGCACGCGTGCGGAGGTAAGGACTCCGCGTCGAGTTAACTCAGAATCTCCACCTGTCCCGCGTCGACGGCGGCGGCGACATCCGCGCTCGGCAGGTCGAGGACATCGCCCTCTTCGGCCACACGTCCGCCGCCGAGGAGGAAGGGCCGCAGTACGCGCACCGCCGTCACCTTGTGCGGGTCATGTCGCTTGAGCTGCGGCGGCAGTCCGTGCGAGGGCAGCGTCGGCCGCCAGTTTGGCGCAGCATCGGGGTTGCCGACATCGCGCAACAGCAAGAGCTTGCTTTCGTAGTTGGTCAGCATCTCAGGTCACTCCTGTCGCTGCCGCCAGCGCGTCGGTATGCGCGAGTGCCACGTCCGTGGACATGATGGCGCGAATGCCGACAAGTCCGGTGTTGAACTTCGTAAAGGGGTCAACGGCCATCGTTAGCCCGTCCGCCCATTCTGCGATGAGAACTTGCGACCAGTCGCCATATAGCAGCGTCGCCGTTGGCACGTTCTTGCTCGCGAACGCTGGCGCGTCCTCGATACTCCCGGCTGCAAGCTGTCCCTGCCAAATGGGCGCGTAGTTCGTGTTGACGAAGCGGCCCTTCAGCAATCGCGCCACCGCTGGCGTGGTCAAGTAGCCCAAGCTGTTGACGTCGATCACGGCGTTGGCATCCGCCACCGACTGCGCGCCGTCCATCAGTGCGCTGTAGCTCAGCGTGGTGCCGGTGATCGAAAGACCCGCTTGGCTGGCGATGCCGGTAGGCTGGCCACTCAGTCCGGTGCCTCCGATCCATGCGGCATCGGCTGCCGCGCCAAGCGCGTTTCGGATTTCCCGGCGCAGTACGTTTTCGGCGTCCACCTGCAAGAGCATTGTGCGGCTCACTTCGACGTATGCGCTCAACTCATGGCGCGTGAATGCGATCTGCTCGAAGGTCGGGTTAGCTTCGGTCGTCTGCGTTGACTCGGTTGACAGCCAGGACGTCGAGACGGCGGTGACGCCACGCGGATAGACGGTGCTGCCCGGTCCCATCTTCGCGGGGGTTGCGCCCAACTGCACCACGCGGGACGCGGGTTGCAGCGCCTCGATGTAGCCGACGTTCGCGGTGCTGGTGAGATTCGGTGCGGATGCAACGTTCAGGTCGCGCAGAGAATCGGCCGGCAAGAGGTTGCCGGACTCGCGCGGCCCGTAGCGCCGCTCTAAGTCGCGAACGACTTCGCGCTCCAGGGAGTTCTTTGAATGCCACGTGTCGGCGGCCACGGCGGCCACCATCGCGGCGAGGGAAAATTCGGGGGTCTTCGGCATGTCGAGATTCCATCGGCTGTTGAACGATGGACGGGAGCTTGCGCGTTACTTTCGGCCGCGTAGGAGAAGGCGGCCGATCACTCTCGAAACGGTGCGCGCCGGTATGCGCGTCGCCTTCGCGATGCGGGCAGCTCTACCGCGCTCTGGGAAGCCCGCCAGGACGTCCTTGTCCCAGGCGCGGCGTATGGCGGTCTCACGTGGCGCGGCGTCTGCACGGGCTTGCGCGTGCGCCCGCTGGCGTCCCTTGAGGAATCCCTGCCGCATACGAACGGCGGCAAGGATGTCCTCGATGCTGAGCGGGATGCGGACATCAGGCATCGGGGTCGCCTTCCACGCGCAGCGGGCCGCCCAAGCCCGAAAGGTGTTTGTAGATCGTGTCAATCCGCTGGCCGTTACCCAGACCCTTGCGGATGATCTCCATGCATTCCCGCCAGCCCGCTTGGAACTGCCGACAGCGGCCGTTGAGGTCCAGGTCAATGCCGTGAGTGATCTCCTTCGCCTTCGCGGCTCCTACGACTCCAGCGAGCGCCAGATAGATGGCCTGCGTCGAGCGCTGCCGGTGTAGGGTCATGACTTCGAAGAGGTCGAAGCCGATCCGGGCCGCCTCCTCCACCGTGACGAGCTGGCGCAACTCTTGCTTTGCCCGCATGGAATGGCGCGCGGTAGCGGCTTCCAGTGCGGCCGTTCGGGCGCGAAGGTTTTCACCTTTGGGAGAGTCGTACCAAAAATGTGCCCGTAGGCTCTCCACGATTGAGAACTTTCCATCATCGCCAGCCTTCAGCAGTCCTTCGCGCTTCATCTGATGGACTCGCGCAGCGCTCAACCCAAGCGCGTGGGCGATCCCGGCCGCGTCGGTGCGGATGTCCTTCGTCGGGGCGACCGGCTTTGTCTTCTTAGCTTTCATCGATACTCCAATGTGACAAGGAAAAAACTTTTTGCTGCGCCGCCCCTAGAACACCATCGTGGCTCGAATCACCCTTGAAACGCGCGGCCAAAAGATCGTTTGGATATTTCCACGGCGTGGACGTCTGCCAGTCGGGTGCAACCAGTGCAATCGGGTGCAACCAATGCAACCAGTTGCATCTCGATTGCAGACCCTCATCACTGCAACCATGCAACCAGTGCAACCAACTCTTTATGTTGGTTGCACTGGTTGCAGGTTGCATGGGTGCGATCAGGCGCATCGGACGTTCAATCCGTCGATTTCGACAAATTTCTGTCGGTTGAGCTTTTGCAGAGCAGCAAGGATTTTCTGCTTACGCGTATCACGCCCCCCTGGAGATGAAGCGACGGACGGCAGCACGCTTTCGACAAGCGCCGCGATTGTGGTCGTTCCTGTCAACCCCCAGAGGTCTGGCAGCGCGTCCCATATCAGCTCCTGCAGGTCGCCCTTCGGCCGTCGAGGCGGCGCCACCTTCGGTGCCGGTGGTGCGACGTGCTCGACTACGCAACTCGACATGAGATTGCCGTCCAGGTCATGCCCAAGGTCCACAGGGATCAGCTTGAAGGCGAACCGCGTCCCGGTTTCACCGTCGCGGCTCTTGGTGATCTCCGCGAACCGTACAGCGCCGTTGGCCGTCACCTCGATCTCCTGATCGACGGCCGCTTTGAGGGAACTCGTTCCACGTGCACCGAGTTCGGGATTTTTCCCCGCGTGGTGTACCCAGATGATGGTTGCCCTGGTAGCCGCTGCCAGCTTCCGGCAATGGTCGATGACACTCCCCATATCCTTTCGCGTTTCGTCGGCATGAGGCGCAGCGGCGGTCAGCGTGTCGATGACGATGATGTCGGCGCCGCCTGCTATCTCAATCTGCCGCGCGATTTCCACATGGTCATTGCCCTGGAGGTCGATGGGAGCATGCAGCTCGATCATCCCGGGCAGCGCCCCGCCGTTGCCTTTCGCGTATGCCGCCTTTCGGTTGCGATCTCCCGCACTGCCTTCGGCGACGATTCGCGCGACTCGCCCGCGTACTGTCTTACGCCCGCACCACTCCAGCCCTTGCGCGATAGCAGCGGCCATGTCGTAAACGAGGAACGATTTCCCGCTGCCACTGGCGCCGTACACCATTGCAATCTCCGCCTTCGGCAATACCCCCGCGATCCACCATCGCATTGGGGGCCTATCCATCAACTCGGCGTCGCGACGGAAGGCAAACCGCGAAGCCGGTGGCGGTGTTGCAGTAGGCGAAGCGGTGAACTCACGCGTCGCATCGAGCTGTCGGCGAGCCTTGGCGACAATCGACTTGAGCGTGATCGGGTTCGCATGGCCCGCGTCGAAGCTTTGGTACTTAGGCTCCTGGTAACCGTTCTGGTATTTCGGTGACCGACTTGACCATGCATCCCACAGTGCCAGCCCATCCGGGCCGCCGCCTGTTTCGTGGTGGAGGGCCATGCCCACAGCGAGCCATTCATCATATTCGAGCGATGAAGGGTCATAGCTTTCGAGCAGCTCTTCCAGCTCGCCGTTGCCAACGCCCAGCGGCTTAGCGTCACCATGATCCGGTTTTGATTTGAGTCCATCCCACAATGCGCAAAGGCTGGCGGGCAGCAGTGGAAGTGATCTCCAATCGCCTATCCATCGATATTGCGAACCGTCGGGATGCACGGACGGCGGCAGGCAGCATTGCATCGAGCGCCCCGTCGAGCTGGCGCAGCGCAGCTCGAAGCCGTGCTTGTTCAGCATGCAGGACGGCAGCGGCCTCTCCAGTTGATAGACCAGTTTTGTCTTGTTCGGATGGCCGCGATCAATGCGCACCGCATCGGGCGCATTGATCAACGCATCGAGGTCTATGCCGCGTTCCTTGAACCACGGACGCGCGGCCTCGATGTCGTCCAAGTCGAGGGTGCACGTGCCGCTGTATGCATGCAGCAAACCAATGTTGGCGTGCAAGTTCTTGCAACGGCCTTCCGTGGTGATGGCGCTCTCAGGCGCATTCCAGCCCGTCCAGTTCGGGCCTTTTTCGCCACGATTGAACGCCGTGAGCGCCCATCCGTGGCGCACGTACTCGACTGCCGCCGCTGCTGTCTCAGGCAAATTCATGGTTTGCCTTTTCCCGATACATGCGCCATGCGTCGATTCGCAATTGCGTAGCTCGACGGTGAAGTTTGTCCGCCTCTTCGAGCTGCACTAAGAACATGGTCGCGTCATCGTCATTTGGAAAGCGGTCAGCGCAGGTCTGCCGCTGCCGCCTCCACTTCGGTGTCGAGCTTTTCATTGCCCCAGCCTTTTCGCGACAGCGCCGGTGAGTCGTTGCGGCCCGACTTCAGATTGCTTGATGCGTTCCTGCACGTACGCTTGGACTTCGGATTCGCGCCAGCCGCGTGCAGTGCCGTTCGGCGTGATGGTGACAGGCCGGGGAAACCAACCTTCGCGGGCACCGCGATAGATCGTGTCTCGCCGCAGGCCAACCGTTTGCTCGACTTGGGGCAAGCGAAGAAATCTTTCTCTTTCCACTGTATCGTCTCCTGATCGGATTCATGGATGCGACTGCATGCCATGGCCTCAGAGGCGATACCCATTTAACTGGCACAAAAACGAATGGCAAGAGAAAATATTGAACGCACTGCACGCGAAAAATGCGTCACGGAAAATCGATCAATTGAGCGGCTGAAAGACGAGAATTTTTCGCAGAAACGCTGCGAAACTTAGAGCCATAACGACTCAGCGAAAGTCAGTGAAGGATGAGCCTTGACGCGATAGTTTTTCGCGCCGATTTCGTTACCGCGACGCCCTCAGCGAGTCCAACTTGTCGCTCCAGCGTTGCATTAGAGCGCGTCGATCATCGAGCTTTTCTGATCGGTTGTAGATGGCGCGCGTACGGTTGGCGGGTTTATGCGCGAGTTGCAGCTCGATGACGTCCGCAGATTCGCCGCGCTCGTTTAACAGACTCGATGCCATGCTGCGAAAGCCGTGCGCGGTCATCTGCTTTTTATCGTAGCCCATGCGTCGCAACGCGCCGTTCATGGTGTTGTCGCTGATCGGGCGCGACTTGTATCCGACGCTGGGGAACATCAGCTCGCCGTCTCCGGTGATCGCCTTCAGGTCGCGCAGTAGCTCGATGACCTGACGCGACAGCGGAACCAAATGGGGACGCCTGCCCTTCATTCGTTCCTTCGGCACACGCCATTCCGCCGCGTCGAAGTCGATCTCCGACCACTTGCCGCCGCGAAGCTCGCCAGGGCGCAAGAACACGTGAGGCGCGAGCTTGAGCGCGAACTGCGTGGAAGGTTGCCCTGCGTAAGCCTCAATTGCGCGCAGCAGCTCGCCCGCTTCCTTCGGCGTGGTGATCGCCGCGAAGTGACCGCCCTTGATGGGTTTCAGAGCGTCTTTCAGGTCGCGGGTAACGTCGCTCGATGCCCTGGAAGTCGCAACCGCGTACCGCATGACGCGGCCGATATCGGCCCTGGTACGGTGTGCGGTGTCGCCCGTCCCGAGTCGCTCTACTCGACTGAGCGCGCCCAGGACGTCGGTTGGCTCGATCTTGTCGCAGGACTTGCGACCAAATGCCGGGAAGGCCCAGGTCTTGAGCCGGGCACGAATCCGGGCGCGGGTGTCGGCGGACAACTGCTCTTGCTTGTCGAGCCATTCATTGGCGACATGCTCGAAAGTGTTGCTGTCGGCCGCGCGGTCGAGCTGCTTCTGTTGGGATGGGTCGATGCCTTCGGCGAGTAGCTTGCGCGCATCGTGCCGCCGGTCGCGTGCGAGGCGCAGCGACACCTCCGGGTATTGGCCGATGCTGAGTGTCTTCTCGCGTTGCTGGTATCGGTACTTGAGACGCCACAGGCGGGTGCCGTTGGGTTGGGCAAGCAGATATAGACCCTCGCCATCAAACAGCTTGCGCGGCTTCCTAGGCGGTTTCAGCGCACGAATCGCAGTGTCGGTCAGCTTCATACCCCCACCCTCCGTCGATGCCCCAGCCAATACCCCCAGGGGCATTATGGTGGCGCGGATGGGGTCGGACCGGAGAAGAGAGCTAATTGACCAACCAGCGGCCTAGACGGCCAATTTCGCTTCGAGGCGCGGGGGAACGGATGGGGTAAGAAGGGGTATTGGAGGCTAGGGTCGGGATCGAACCGGCGTACACGGATTTGCAGTCCGCTGCATGACCACTCTGCCACCTAGCCGCCGTGACCGACCCGGCGAAACCAGGCCCGAGGGAGCCTGATTCAAGCTTGAATTGGAGCGGGAAACGAGGCTCGAACTCGCGACCTCAACCTTGGCAAGGTTGCGCTCTACCAACTGAGCTATTCCCGCGCATCAAAGCGAGCCGCAATTGTAGGGCCAACCATGGCGGAGTCAAGAAAAAACCGCCGCAAATGGCGGCTAAAGCCTTGAACTGGCCCGCAATTCCGGCCATGCAGCCTGCAAGTACAGGAACATGGACCAGAGGGTCAGGACCATGGCAACCATGCTCAAGGCAAGTCCCATGCGATAAATGGGCAATCCGAAGAGGTCCTGCCGGAACAGCATCATGGACAACCCGACGATCTGCACGATGGTCTTGATCTTCCCCCACCCCGACACCGCTATCCGGGCGCGCGCGCCAATCTCGGCCATCCACTCGCGCAGCGCGGAGACAGCTATTTCGCGGCCGATGATGACGATGGCCATCATGACCACGAACCAGCGGGTGTCCTTGCTGACGATGAGAACCAGTGCGGCGGCGACGATGAGCTTGTCGGCCACCGGGTCGAGGAAGGCGCCGAGCCGCGAGGTCTGGTGCCATTTACGGGCGTAGTAGCCATCCAGCGTATCGGTGATGCCGGCGAGCGCGAATCCGGCGCAGGCCGCCGGATCGGCCCAGGAATACGGCAAGTAAAACAATGCGATGATGGCGGGCACCATGAAGATGCGCAGCCAGGTCAGCGCATTGGGCAGGTTGAAGTGAGATTTTGCGTTAGCTGCCGGGGTGGAGGTGTTCATAGATCACTTGCGCCAACTCCGGCCCCACACCGCGAACACCGGACAGGTCGTGCGTACCGGCGCGCAATATGCCCTGCATGCCGCCGAATTGCTTGAGCAACTCGCGGCGCTTGACCGGACCCAGCCCGGGAATGGTTTCCAATATCGACTGGTTGTGCCGTTTCGCCCGCTTGCGGCGATGGCCGGCGATCGCGAAACGATGTGCCTCATCGCGCACGCGCTGGATGAGATGCAAGGCCCGCGAGTCTCCCGCCAGTATAATGGGCAGGTCCTTCTCCAACAAGAAAAGCCGCTCCTGTCCCGGCCGGCGGTCGGCGCCTTTGGCAACACCCACCAGCAACACCTCGCGGACGTCGAGTTCCTGCAGCACATCCTGCGCCTGCGCCAGCTGCCCCTTGCCACCGTCGATGAGCAGCAGGTCCGGCGGCTCGATCTCGCCTTCCTTGATGCGCTTGTAGCGCCGCGTCAGGGCTTGATGCATGGCGGCGTAGTCATCTCCCGGCTCGATGCCCGAAATGTTGAACCGACGGTAATCGGATTTCTGCGCCCCATCGGGGCCGAATACCACGCAGGAAGCCACGGTGTCGGTCCCGCCGGTGTGGCTGATGTCGAAGCATTCGATGCGCCTGGGAGCCTCGGGCAAATCCAACGCCGCGCGCAGGTCTTCGAATGATTCGTCCAGGTTGCTGCGCGCCAGCGAGCGCATCTTCAGGCTTTCCGCCGCGTTGGTCTGCGCGATCTGCAGCCAGCGCGCGCGGATGCCACGCACACTCGATGCGATGCGCACCTTGTGGCCGGAGCGCTCGCTGAAGGTGGCTTCGAGCAGGGGCGCCTCCTCCATGGCCATCTCGACGATGATCTCTGCTGGGGCTTCACGCTCCAGGTAATACTGCGTGAGGAAGCCGTGCAGGACCTCCGGCGCCTCGGCGAAGGCCGCGGCCGGGAAGAATGTGGTGCTGCCCAGGCTCTGACCCGCCCGCACGAACAACAGCGCGACGGCGTAATCGCCGTTGGCATGGGCGAGCGCGACGATGTCGGCATCGTGGCGATCCTCCGCGGTGATGGCCTGCTGCGCCTGCACCGCCTTGAGGCTCGCCAACTGGTCGCGCAGGCGCGCGGCGCGCTCGAATTCCAGGTTCTGCGCCGCCTCTTCCATCCGGCGGGCGAGTTCCTGGTTCACGTCCTGGCTGCGCCCCTCGAGCACCTTGACCGCGGTGTCGACATCGCGCGCGTAATCCCCGGCCGAAATCTGTCCGACGCACGGCGCCGTGCAGCGCTGTATCTGGAACTGCAGGCAGGGGCGCGAGCGGTTGGCGAAAAAAGTGTCCTCGCAATTGCGTAACCGGAACAGCTTCTGCAGTTGGTGCAGTGTCTGCCGCACCGCGCCGGCCGAGGGGTACGGCCCGAAGTAGCGGCCCGGCTCCTTGCGCGAACCGCGGTACAACGACAGGCGCGGGAACTCCTGCCCGGTGGTGAGCCGCAGGTAGGGAAAGCTCTTGTCGTCGCGCAGCACCACGTTGAAACGCGGGCGGTGCTTCTTGATCAAATTGTATTCGAGCAGCAGCGCCTCGGTGTCCGAACGCGTGATGGTCACTTCCATGTTGGCGGTGGTGCGCACCAGGGCCTGTACCTTGGGCGCCACATTGCTGGGCTGGAAATACGAGGAGACGCGGCTCTTGAGGTTGCGTGCCTTGCCTACGTAGATCACCGCTCCTCCCGCATCCAGCATGCGGTACACGCCGGGCTTGCCCGGCAGGGAGTCCACGAAAGACTTGGAGTCGAAGTCCGTGCCGCTCATCGCGAATCTTCAGCCGGCAAGTTGGCGGGCGCGCCCCACCACGGCTTCGAACATCGCGGCAGTGAGCCGGCGGGTCTGCGTGTTGTAGCGGCTGCAATGATACGAATCGACCAGGATTCGTCCCTCCGGCAACGCATGTTCGGCGCCATGCGCAAACTTGAAGTCCGCTGCGCGCAGGCCGCAGGCCTTGAGCAAGGCGCCATGGGCGATGAGTCCGAGGGCCAATACCACCCTCACGGACTCAAGGCGCGCCAACTCGGCCTTCAAATAGGCATTGCAGGTGGCAATCTCGCGGGTTTCCGGCTTGTTGTCGGGCGGCAGGCATTTGACCGCATTCGTGATGCGCGCGCCGGTCAGGCGCAAGCCATCATCGGCGGCAATGGACACGGGTCCCGTGGCCAGATCGAACTTGTGCAGGGTCTCGTACAAAAGAATACCGGCGTAGTCCCCGGTGAAGGGCCGGCCCGTACGGTTGGCGCCGTGCATGCCCGGTGCGAGGCCGACGATGAGGAGCCCCGGCCTATCGTCCCCGAACGGTGGCACCGGGCGGCAGTAATAGCCCGGATGGCCGGCCTTCACCGTATCGAGGAATCCCGCCAGGCGGGGACATAGGCGGCAATTCGGGTCGAATGCGGTGGTCATGGGGCTATGGAAGCAAAAAAAAACGGGCTACGCGACTGCTCGCGTAGCCCGCCGTTGATCGCGCTGGACTTTGGACTAACCCGAGCGCAACCGAACCCTCGTGCGGGTATCTAAAAGAATCCAATCCGGGCCTCGCGCCAGAACAATAGAGGAAGGCCAGTTGGCTTCACGCGAGGGCGGCGGGGAGGATGGGGGAAAGGATAGCACCTGCCCGCCCTCAGGCAAGCAGACTTTAACTAAAGCGGGCGGGAAAATAATCTAGAAACGATATCCGGTAATTAATATAATTACCTGATTGTTATCGAGTTGTTCCGGCCTGTTTTGCGCGAGCGCGGCGCGCGATCAGCATCGCCAGCTCGAGGGATTGCTCGGCATTCAGGCGCGGATCCACGGCGCTCCGGTAGGCCCGGGCGAGGTCCGCCTCCGCCAGCCCGCGCGCGCCGCCAATGCACTCGGTGACGTCCTCCCCGGTCAATTCCACATGCACGCCGCCCAAGCGGGTGCCACATTCCTCGTGGATCCGGAACGCCTCTTCGACCTCTTTGAGAATGTTGTCGAAGCGCCGCGTCTTCACCCCACCCGAGGTGGTTTCGGTGTTGCCATGCATGGGATCGCAGACCCAGAGCACGGCGGAGCCCGTCGCCTGGACCGCGCGGATCATGTCCGGCAGGCGCTTCTCGATTTCCCTGGCGCCGAAGCGGTGGATCAGCGTCAATCGTCCCGGTTGGTTCTGCGGATTCAAGGCCTGCACCAGTCCTTGAAGCCACTCCTCGCTCATGCCGGCGCCGACCTTCACACCGATGGGATTGGCGATGCCGCGGAAATATTCGATGTGCGCGCCGTCCAGGTTCGCGGTGCGCATGCCGATCCAGGGCATATGCGTGGACAGGTTGTACCAGGCGCGCTGCCGCTCGATGTAGCGGGTCTGCGCCTGCTCGGAGAGCAGATGCAGGCCTTCGTGGCTGGCGTAGAAATCCACGCGGTTGGCGTCGTGCACCCGCTGACCGCTCATCGACTCGAAGAAATCGAGCGATTCCGCGATGGAATCGGCGATCTTTTGATACTCGGCCTGGAGCGGGGAATGCCGCAGGAATGCCAGGTCCCAATATTCCGGGTGATGCAGGTCGGTGAACCCGCCATCGATCAAGGCACGGATGAAATTCAAGGTAAGCGCCGCGCGTTCGTAGCCACGCAGCAGGAGCTGCGGATCGGGTTCGCGTTCCTCGGCGGTGAAACCAGGACGGTTGACGTTGTCGCCGCGAAAGCTGGGCAGCGTGATGCCATCGCGTGTCTCGGTATCGGTGGAGCGCGGCTTGGCATATTGCCCCGCGAAGCGGCCGATGCGTATGACGGGGCGCCGCAATCCCTGCAGCAGAACCAGGCTCATTTGCAGGAGAACCTTGAGCTTCTTGGCGATCCGGTCCGATTCGCACTCCTCGAAGCTCTCGGCGCAGTCCCCGCCCTGCAGCAGGAAACGCTCGCCGCGCTGCGCCTGCGCCAGCTGCTTGCGCAGGGCTTCGACCTCCCAGCTCACGACCAGCGGTGGCAGGCGCGCCAGCGAAGCGACCACCCGTTCGAGCGCCGCGGTGTCGGAATACGTGGGCTGCTGGGTCGCCGGCCGGCTGCGCCAGCTGGAAGGGTGCCAGGGGGTCAATGCGGTGGAACTGGACATAGTGCACAGATGCTACACATAGCCTTCGAACGCCGCAAAAGCACCGTGCACCAGAAAGTGGCATAAACGCCATGCGATAGGCACAATGCCGCGCCATCAGGCCCGGGTCATCCCGCGCCGCCCATACTGTCGAGGGTTTCATCATGCATCGTGTACTCGTCCTGGGAGCCGGAAAGATCGGCGCCCTGATCTCCGGTTTGTTGGCCGAATCCAAGAGCTATCGCGTCGATGTCGCCGACGTCAGCGCGCCCACGGCCGCGGCCGTGGTCAAGGCGCATGGCATACCGGGCATGCGCAGTTTCGGGGTCGACGCATCGAACGAAGCCGCCCTCAGCGAGCATCTGGCCAAGAACCCGGTGGATGCGGTGGTCTCCAGCCTCCCGTACTACTGCAACCCGGGCGTGGCCCGTGCCGCGCGTGCGGCGGGCTGCCATTACTTCGACCTCACCGAAGACGTCGAGGTCACGCGTGAGGTGCGCAAGATCGCACAGGGCGCCAATACCGCGTTCGTGCCCCAGTGCGGACTCGCGCCGGGCTTCATCAGCATCGCCGCGAACGAGCTGATCACCCACTTCGATTCCATCCGCACCGTCAAGCTGCGCGTCGGCGCCCTGCCCCAGCATCCCAACAACGTGCTCAAGTATTCGCTCACCTGGTCCACCGAAGGGCTGATCAACGAGTACGGCAACCCCTGCCAGGCCATCGTCGATGGCCGCATCGTCGAGTCCGCTCCCCTGGAAGGCCTGGAGGAGATCGAGATCGACGGCACCCTGTACGAGGCGTTCAACACCTCCGGCGGGCTGGGTTCGCTTGCCGAGACCTACGGGGCGAATGCGCAGATCATGAATTACAAGACCATGCGCTATCCCGGGCATTGCGAGCAGATGCGCCTGCTCATGAATGACCTGAAGCTCAATCACGATCGCGCCACGCTCAAGCGCATTCTCGAAAATGCCGTGCCGCAGACCCTGCAGGACGTGGTGATCGTGTATGCGGCCGTCACCGGCACGCAGGACGGCGAGCTGCGCGAGGAAAACTACGTCAACAAGGTCTACCCGCAGGTCATCGCCGGCAGGCTGTGGTCCGCCATCCAGGTGACCACCGCCGCGGGCATCACCTCGGTCATCGACCTCGTGCTGGCGAAGCCAGCGCAATACCCTGGCTTCGTGCCGCAGGAGAAGTTCCGCCTGCCCGAGATCCTCGCCAACCGCTTCGGCCGCCTGTATTCGGGCGGCGCGGGCAAGGAAATCTCCGGCCAGGTGGTGGTGGAAGGCCGCGGCGGCTCGCAGCGCACGCGCGCGAGGGCGTGATCATGAAGGACATCTTCCAGGCTCTGGAACTCAAGGCGATCAATGCCGGCAGCTGCTCGGGTGATGGCTGGCTGGACTCGGGCGGCGCCCTGTTCGACTCGGTCAATCCGACGACCGGCGCGGTGCTGGCACAGGTGCGCTCGGCAACGGCGGCGGATTACGACAAGGTCATGGCCAGCGCCGTTGCCGCCGCCGCCAAGTGGCGCGACGTGCCGGCGCCGAAGCGTGGCGAGGCCGTGCGCCTGATCGGCGAGGAACTGCGCAAGTACAAGCAGCAGCTCGGCAGCCTCGTGTCGCTCGAGAACGGCAAGATCAAGGCCGAGGGCGAGGGCGAAGTTCAGGAGATGATCGACATTGCCGACTTTGCGGTCGGCCAGTCGCGCATGTTGTACGGCTTGACCATGCAATCCGAGCGTCCCGCACATCGCATGTACGAGCACTGGCATCCCCTGGGCATCGTAGGCGTGATCTCCGCGTTCAATTTTCCCGTGGCCGTGTGGTCCTGGAACGCGTTCCTTGCCGCCATCTGCGGCAATGTCACGGTGTGGAAGCCCTCCCCCAAGACCTCGCTGTGCTCGATCGCGGTGCAAACCATCTGCAATCGCGTGATGCAGCGCGAAGGCCTGCCGGCGATCTTCCAGATGTTCATCGATTCAGGCACCGAGCTCGCGACGCGCTTCGTGGAGGATCCGCGGGTGGCGCTGGTGTCGTTCACCGGCTCCACGCAGGTTGGACGCCAGGTGGGCGTGCGAGTGGCGCAACGCATGGGCAAGGTGCTGCTGGAGCTCGGCGGCAACAATGCGCTGATCGTGGACGAGACGGCCAACTTGAAGCTTGCGGTGCCGGCCATCGTCTTCGGCGCCGTCGGCACCGCCGGGCAGCGCTGCACCACGACGCGGCGCGTCCTGGCGCACCGCTCGCTGGTCGGCGAACTGGAGAAGAAGCTGGTGGCTGCGTACGGCCAGGTTCGCATCGGCGATCCGCTGGATGCCGGCACCTTGATGGGTCCGCTGATCGATACCGGCGCGGTCAAGCGCTATCTCGACACCATCGAGACCGCCAAGGCACAGGGCGGTGTGCTGTTGTGCGGCGGGCGCAAGCTCGATCGCCCGGGCAATTTCGTGGAGCCGGCGATCGTGCGCGCGCACGCCGACATGGCCATCGTGCGCCACGAGACCTTCGCGCCCATCCTGTACGTGATCCCATACGACAGCGTGGATGAGGCCATCGAGATCCAGAACTCGGTGCCGCAGGGCCTTTCTTCCGCCATCTTCACCGACCGGTTGCAGACCGCCGAGAAGTTCCTGAGCGATGCCGGCAGCGATTGCGGCATTGCCAACGTGAATCTCGGCACTTCCGGCGCCGAGATCGGCGGCGCGTTTGGCGGTGAGAAGGAAACGGGCGGCGGCCGCGAGGCGGGCTCGGATTCCTGGCGCGCCTACATGCGGCGCCAGACCACCACCATCAACTGGGGCTCGGTGCTGCCGCTGGCACAGGGCATCCGCTTCGACGTGGGCTGAGCGCCTTCAGCGATCCAGCCACGCCTGCGCCGCGGCCAGACGCGCGCGCAGGCGTGGCTCGGAAACCGGCTCCGCGGTTTTCAGTTCCTGTGCGCTGAGCGAGGCGCGGTATTCCTCCACCATCGAGCCGAAGTGTTGCAACGGCTCGCTCCAGCGATGCTGTTGCAGGTACGCGGCCTCCAGGCGCCTGGCCTCCGCTCGCCAGCGCTGCAACTCCAGCAGCACGCCCGGCGCTTCCACGGCGCGGGTGTTCAGGCGCCGCCAACGCACTTGCGCCGCCTTGAGAAAGCGCGGCCACTGCTGCCACCGGGCGGCATCCACCGCCTGCCAGCGGGAAGGCTGCAGCAACTCCTGCAGATGTGAGTTCGCTTCCAGCTTCAACTCCTCGGCGACCGGCGCCTGTGCCACGAGCATGCGCACCTCCGCCGCCGACTTGAACAGCTGGCGTGTGAATTCGACCAGCCGGTCGAATGTGGGGTAGAGATTCTCGCGGCCGGCGAGCAGCGCCGCTTCGAATCCGGCGCGGTCCCGCAACGCGCCCGCTGCACCACCCAACGCCTGCGCGAACACCTGTTGAAGGAGCGCGTCGGAGAATTCCCCGGCGCGGGCATGCGCGCTCACCGACAGCAGGAGCATCGTGTCCGTCGATAGGCGCCGGGCGAGGTCCTTCGACTGCGCTGCCAGCACGTGCCGTGCGAGCGCGGCGATGCCCTCGGCATGGGCGTGCGCGGCCTCCTCCGCGCTCAAATAGAGCCGCACCATGAGCGATTCGTCGGTCCGGGTCAGGGCCGGGTACAGGGTCAATGCGCCGCTGGATATCGCGATCGAGAGACTGTCGGGGAGCGCCGGTTGCTCGAATCGCCGCCACGGCGCCGGAAACATGACGCTTGCAATTTCCTGGAGGGCGATATGCGCCCGCGGCATGGCGTTGCACCTCAAGGCCGTCCAATCCCGGCCGCCGGCCATGCGGCGCTCCGCGTCCTCGATGACGATCAGGGGCGTGAGGTACGCGGGCAAGGAACGGCGGGCCACCGCAATGTCCTGCACGTCCACGCCGCGCCCCTGCTGCAGCCAATCCGCGAGGTCCAGTGTCGCATCGCCGGCGCGCGCATCGAAAAAGGCGTGTACCGACTCGGGGATGGGAATCAGGGAGCGGCGCGCATGTTTGGGCAACGCACGCATCCAACTCTCGGTACGCAGCCGCTCGAATCCGGGCACGGCGTGATCCAGGCTGGCGCGCGACAATGCGGGCGCCAGCAGCAATGGCACGTGGATCGTCGCGCCATCGTCGTCACGATCGGGATCGAAGCGATAGCTGATGTGGAGCTCATGACCGTGCAGGCGGATGTGCTCCGGGAATTGCGCCAGCGCGTCTGGATCCGGCAACCGCAGGAACAGCATCTCAGGCGCAAGCGTCAGCGCATCGATTTCCGCCGGCGAGAGCCTGCGCGTCCACGCTTCCAACGCGTCGGCACTGGACACCTGCCGCGGCAACACCCGCTCGTAATGCTCCGCCAGGGACTCGGAGGACGCCAGGAGCCCCCTCACCCGCAGCCGATCCTCCACGCGCCTGGCCTCGTCCAATTGTGCATCATTGCGCGCCAGCCAATCCGGACGGCGTCGCATGCGGCGGAAGACGATGGCCTCGCGCGCGAATATCCGGCGCGATTCCTCCGGCGAGACCGGGCCGAAGTTGACCTGCCTGCCGCTGGCCAACGTCAACCCCAGGAGCGTGACACGTTCGCGCGCCACCACCTGCTCGCGCGCTTCGCTCCAATCCGCGTCGAAGTACTCGCGCTTGATCAAATGCCGGGCCGCGGGCTCTATCCAGGAAGGCTCGATCTGCGCAACCGTGCGCGCGAACACGCGCGTCGTCTCGACGATGTTCGCGGCGAGGAGCCAGCGCGGTTGACGCCGCTTCAATGGCGAACCTGGAAAGATGGAGAACTTCAGTCCACGCACACCCAGGTACGTGCCCCGGCCTTCGTGCACGCCCACTTGCGAGGTGAACCCCGCCAGCAGTGAGCGATGCACCGCCGTATAGCTCGCGACGCCGTTGGTTTCGTGGATGCCGATCTCGCGTGCGCGATCCACGAGCTGATGGTAGACGTCTTCCCACTCGGACAGGCGCAGCAGCGACAGGCGGCGCTCCTTGCACCATTGCCGCAGCTCGCGGCGCGAGCGCTTGCGGGCGCCGCGATAGGCGCGCCACAGCCGCACCATCGAGGAGAATTCCGAACGCTGGTCATCCATTCCCGGGGACTCGGTGGGTGTGGGAGCAGCCGCGCCCTCCGCGGCCTGATTGGCGCCGACGGGCACGCGGATCACCGGGTCCGGCACGCTCAAGCCCGAGGCGATGGCGAGCAATTCGGACACCGCGCGGAAGCGCTTGCTCTCCAGCACGGCGCGCCCGAGTCGGGGATCGAGCGGCAACCGCGCGATGGCACGGCCGCGTGCTGTGATGCGTCGTTCCTCATCCAGCGCGCCGAGCTCCATGAGCGTCCGGTAGCCATCGTTCAGCGCCCGCCGGTCGGGTGGATCGAGGAAGGGGAATTCCTCGGCATTACCCAGGTCATCCGCCGCCAGGCGCAGCAGCAAGGCAGACAGGTTGGTGCGCAGCACCTCGGGTTCCGCGAACGCGGGCCGGGATTCAAAATCCTCCAGCGAGTACAGGCGGACGCAGACGCCGGGACCGACGCGGCCGCAACGTCCCTTGCGCTGCTCGGCGCTGGCCCGCGGGACGGGCTCGATGGGCAGCCGCTGCATGCGGCTGGACGGGCTGTAGCGGCTGACGCGTGCGAGTCCGGAATCGATGACGAAGCGCACGCGCGGCACGGTGATCGAGGTCTCCGCGACATTGGTGCACAGGATCACCCGCCGCCGCGTGCCGGCATCGAAGATGCGCCGTTGTTGTTCCCAGGCCAGCCGCGAATACAAGGGAAGCACTTCGGTGTCGGGCGGAATTTCCTTGGCGAGCACCTCACCCACGTCGCGAATCTCGCGTTCGCCCGGGAGAAACACCAGCACATCGCCATGGCCACCTTCACCAGGATCCTCCAGGATCTCGCGGTACGCCGCGGCGATATTGGAGGGAAGGTCGGTCTCCTCCTCGTCGGCATCGAGCGGGGGGCGGTAGCGCACCTCCACCGCATGCATGCGACCGCCCACTTCGAGCACCGGTGCGCCGCCGAAGAATTCGGCCACGCGCGCCACATCGAGCGTGGCGGAGGCGATGATGAGGCGGAACTCCGGCCGCACGGCCAGCACGCGCTTGGCGACGCCCAGCAGCAGGTCGATGTTCAGCGAGCGTTCGTGGGCCTCGTCGATGATCAAGGTATCGTAGCGGCGAAGCTCGGGATCGCGCGCCACCTCGGCGAGCAACAGGCCGTCGGTCATCAGGATCAGGCGCGATTGCTCCGACACCTCGTCGGCAAATCGCACGCGGAAGCCCACCGTCGCGCCCACCGCCTCGCCCCGCTCCGCGGCGATGCGCGCGGCCAGCGCGCGCGCCGCCAAGCGCCGCGGCTGTGTGTGCGCGATGCGGCCCAGTTGCCCCCGGCCGGACTCGAGGCAATAGCGCGGCAATTGAGTGCTCTTGCCCGATCCGGTTTCGCCCGCGAGCACCAGCACCGGATGCTCCGCGATCAGGCGGACGATGCGTTCGCGATGCTCGCTGATGGGCAACGCAGCGATGGCCGCTGCGTCGGGAGCGGCGCCGGGGACCTGAGGGGGCTGGTTCACGATGCCGGCAAATCTTTGGGGGCCGGAAGCCTCAATTCGATGCGGGCGCCACCCCAATCATTGCCCGACGCGGACACCTCGCCATCGTAGGCCTCGACCAGGTCGCGCACGATGGACAAACCCAGCCCATGGCCCGGCCGCGACTCGTCGGCGCGCACACCGCGCTCGAACAGGCTGCCGGGATTTTCTTTGCTCCAACCGGGGCCATCATCATCGATGAGGATGCTGATCATGGGCCGTCCCTGCGCGGCGTTGAACGCCGTGCCGATCTTGATGGCCACGCGCGAGCGCGCCCACTTGCAGGCGTTGTCCAGGAGGTTACCCAACAGCTCGAGCACATCGCCGCGATCGCCGGCGAACGGCGCCTGGCCCGCCACGCTCACCTGCAGGTTCTTCGAGTAATACACCTTCTTCAAAGTGGCGATGAGCTCATCGGTTGCGCCGCGAACCTCCAGCGGCGTCTGTCCCAGCGTGGAGCCGGCTGAGATGCGCGCACGCCGCAATTGATGCGCGACGATCTGGTCCATGCGTTCCACCAGCGCCGCATCCGTCCCGGGCTGGGTGCGCAGGATGGCGAGCGGCGTCTTCAACTCGTGCGCGAGATTGCCCAGGGTCTGGCGGTAACGCTCGGCGCGATTGCGCTCGCTGTCCAGCAGCGCGTTCAGGTTCTTGGACACCCCGGCAAGTTCACGCGGGTATTGCTCGCTCAGGCGGCTGCGTCCACCCCGCTCAATGTCGCCGATCTCGCTTTCCATCTGGCGCAACGGCTGCAGTGTGGTGCGCAGCAGCACCGACACGGCGATCAGCAACAGCAGCGTCAGCGCGCCGAACCAGCCCAGCAATTGCACGCGGAACAGGCGCAATTGGGCACGGAAGGCCTGCAGGTTCTCCGCCACCGTAAAGGTGAAGCGGCGATGCGAGTCGGCGGCCAGTTCCCACGCCACCGTCAAATGCACCATCTCCCACTCCACACCGCCGCCGGCGCTGATCCGCTCGAAACGCCGCACGCCGGTGGGTTGATTCAGTCCATGTGCGGTCTCCGCCGGTTCGACCGGAACAGCGATGGCCGAGCGTGAACGCCAGATTACCTGCCCGGAATCGTTCTGGATGGTTCCGAACAGACCGGAGCCCGGTGTCTCGAGCCGCGGCTCCGCGAGCGGCGCCGTCGGGTGTACGTTGCCCTCCTCGTCCGGATCCGATGCCGCAATCAACGCCACGAGCTGTCCTTCCAGGCGATTGTGCATGGCCTGCTCGGAAAGCCGGTGGAACAAGGCGTCGAGGGCGAACACCGTGACGCCGAAGAACAGGATCAGGAGCACGAACAGGCCGCCAAGCAGGCGGCCCGACAGCGAGGAGGTCATTGCCGCGGCAGGGCGATGCGGTAGCCGCGTCCGCGCAGCGTCTCGATCGGCTGGCGTACGTTGTCCGGGTCGAGCTTCTTGCGCAGGCGGCCGACGAACACCTCGATGACATTGCTGTCCCGCTCGAAGTCCTGGTCGTAGAGCTTTTCGGTCAATTCGGTCTTGGAGATGACCTCACCCGCGCGCAGCATCAGGAGCTCCAGGATCCGGTACTCGAAACCAGTGAGCTCCACCGGTGCATCCGCCACGGTTACGCTCTGGGTGCGCGTGTCCAGCGCGATGTCGCCACAGCGCAGCACCGGCTGCGCCCAGCCGCCGGAGCGGCGCAGCAGCGCGCCCACGCGCGCCATGACTTCCTCGATCTGGAAGGGCTTGACCACGTAGTCATCGGCGCCCGCGCTCAATCCCTCGACCTTGTCCTGCCAGCGATCGCGCGCCGTGAGGATGAGCATGGGGAAGGTCTTGCCGGCGGCGCGCAGCTTGCGGATCAGGTCGAGGCCCGGGAGCTTGGGCAAGCCGAGGTCGATGATGGCCACATCGACGGGATACTCGGTGCCGGCGAACGCACCCTCCTCGCCATCGCTGGCGGTGCTGACGGTAAACCCCTGCTGCTGGCAGGCCTCGCTGAGAGACTTCAGCAGCGCGGGTTCGTCCTCGACGATCAGGATGCGCATGGGAGCTTCGCCGGCTACTGCATGCTGCCGGTCTGCGCGTCCACCCGCACCGAGAATACGCGGCCATCGGGCGACAGCAGGCGCAGGCGATAATAGACGCGGTCACCGCTGCGTTCGGTATCGGCGCGCACCACGCGCGCACCGTAGCGGGCCTGCGCCATCTGCACGGCCTGATCGAGGCTGATGGCGCCGAATGCCAGGCGTAATACGGGGGATGGAAACGGTGCATCCGCCGAACCCGCGAACGCGCCTGAGCCGGCCATGCCGGCCAGCAACGCAAGCAACACGCGGGCGCGGAAACGCTTCATGCAGGCATTCTACTAAATGAAGCGGGCCCTTGCGGGCCCGCTTGCATGGTTTGAGGGATGCTTCAACCTTCGGCCGGTTCGACGCTGACGTGAACCCGCAGCTGCCGGCCAGGATCGTACGGCAGCCGTGTCACGTAGCGCTGGCCGTTGTATTCGTAGGTGACCCGGTAGCCTTCGATCCGCTGCTGGTAGGAGGTCTCGTAGCGCACCTCGCAGTGCTCGCGGCCGTAGGCCGTGGGCTCGGGGCGATAGTAGGCCTCCCGGTCGCGGCGGCGCTCACCCACGTCGTGCCCCACCGCGCCACCGATGATGGCGCCGGCCACGGTCGCCGCGCGCCGGCCATCACCGCTGCCGATGGTGTTGCCGATGCCCGCGCCAATCAGCGCACCCAGGACGGTGGCGCCGGCGGTGCCCCGGCGAGGCGGCGGGTAGTCCTCGCGATACGCCGTTTCCTGGAAGCACTCGCGACGGGGCGTGTCGACACGTACCTGCCGCGCGATCGGATCCACATCGATCACGCGTGCGTAGTCGAACTGATTGCCCTCCTCGCGGTTGCGGTAGCCGGGATCGGCGTGGGCCGCGGACGCCATCAGCACGGCGCCGCCGAGGATGCTGCCGATGAGGTAGTTGCGGGACATATGCGTATCTCCTTGGACATCGCCCAGGACGATTCCTGAGCTTGGAGACAGGCTAACGGCAGGCCCGTGAATGCCACCTGAACGCCCTGCGAGGCGCTGCGTTCAGCCGCGGTTCAGGCTGGCGGAATCGCCTTCGGTTCGCCCGCCGGGCCAGCCGCCTGGGCGCCCTCCAGGCGCTTGGCCTCGTTCCACAGGGCCTCCAACTCCTCGAGCCGCACCTGGCGGATGTCCGCCCCCATCCGTGCCAGCGCCTGCTCGATGTGGCGGAAGCGGCGCTCGAACTTGCTGTTGGCGGCGCGCAAGGCGCTCTCCGCGTCCACGTGCACCTTGCGGGCGAGATTGGCCGCGGCGAACAACAAATCGCCGATTTCCTCGAACACGTGTTCGGAAGCCTCCGGGATATCCGCTTCCCCGATGGCCTGCAGCACTTCCTCCAGTTCCTCGGCCACCTTGGCGGCGGTCTGCTGCGGCTGGTCCCAATCGAAGCCCACGCGCGCCGCCCGCTTGCTCAGCTTGATGGCGCGAGTCAGCGCGGGCAGCGAGCGCGCCACGCCATCCAGTTCGCTGGGCGTGCCCTGCGCTGCGGCGGCGCGCTCCTGCGCCTTCAATGCCTCCCATTGCAGCGACTGCGTCTTGGCATCCGCGGCCGCGCCATCACCGAACACATGGGGATGGCGGCGGATCAGCTTGTCATTGATGGCAGCGGCGACATCGTCGAAATCGAAGTGCCCGAGCTCGCTCGCCATTTGTGCGTGGAAGACGACCTGGAACAACAGGTCGCCGAGCTCATCCTTCAGTTGTGCAGTGTCCGCGCGCTCGATGGCGTCCACCACCTCGTAGGCTTCTTCCAGGGTGCTGGGGGCTATGCTGCGGAAATCCTGCTCGCGGTCCCACGGGCAACCGTGCTGCTCATCGCGCAGCTTGCGCATGATCCGCAACAGTTCATCCAGCGCGGCGCTCATCCGCTGCTGCTCCTGCTCGCCTCGATCAGGCGCTGCCAGGTCATCAACATGCCGGCCGTGGCGCCCCAGATGCTGCGATGCTGGTAGCGGATGTCGTGGAAATGAACCTCGGTCTCGCCGAAGCGGCGTTGCCGCACGGAATGGTTGGCGGCGTCGAACAGATGATCCAACGGCACTTCGAACACTTCTTCGACTTCCTCATAAGCCAGCGCCAGGCGCACCGGTGCCTGCACGAAACCCACCACCGGCGTCACTCGAAATCCCGTGCCGACCAGATGATCGGGCAGATAGCCACCGAATTCGATGGTGCGCGGATCCAGGCCGATCTCCTCCTGGCTTTCGCGCAGCGCGGCGTGCCAGGGACTGGCGTCGTGCTTCTCCATCCGGCCACCGGGGAAGCTCACCTGCCCGGCATGTTCGCGCAGGTTGGCGGCGCGTTGCGTCAACAGGATGTTCAAGCCCGCCTCGCGCTCGATGACCGGCACCAGCACGGCGGCGGGCCGCCGCTTCTGCGGCAGCCAGGAATTCAGGCTGGGCGTGACTTCGCGCGGCAACTTCGCCGGCCACAGGGGTTCGAACTCCGGCGGCGAAGGTACGGGCATCAGCACCGAGCGGATGAGCGCGGCTGGGTAACGGGTGGACATCGTATCGCGCGTCAAGTCGGGCCCGACCCCGAATGCAATCCGCCGCGCGTCAGCTGGTAGGCATCGAGCGCGGCGGACAGGCTGGCGCGATCCATGCCGGTCATCTCCACGGCCACATCCAGAATGGGACGCCGCTGTTCGTAGGCGCGCTTGGCGATCGCCGCGCCCTTCTCGTATCCGATCAGCGGGTTCAGCGCCGTCACCAGGATGGGATTGCGTTCGAGCTGCGCCGCCATTTGCTCGCGGTTCACCTGGAATCCCGCGATGGCTTTCTGTGCCAGCGAGTGGCAGCCCAGCGACGCGAGCTGCAGGCTCTGCAACAAATTGTGCGCGATCACCGGCAACATGACGTTGAGCTGGAAATTGCCGGACTGTGCCGCCAACGTGACAACCGCATCATTGCCCACGATCTGCGCGGCCATCATCGCCACCGCTTCCGGAATCACCGGATTGACCTTGCCCGGCATGATGCTGCTGCCCGGCTGCAGCGCCGGCAGGCTGATCTCACCCAGGCCCGACAAGGGACCGCTGTTCATCCAACGCAAATCGTTGCAGATCTTGGTGAGGCTGACGGCCAGCGTCTTTGCGTTCCCCGACACCTCGACCGCCGTGTCCTGGCTGGATAAGGCCGCCAGGAGATTGGAGTTGGGGTGGAATTCGATGCCGGTCCGCTCGCTCAGGCAGCGCGCGAACAGCGGCGCAAACTCCGGGCGCGCATTGATGCCAGTGCCCACCGCCGTGCCGCCCTGCGCCAATGCCTGCAGGCGCGGCGCCATTGCCTCGAAGCGCGCGATCGCCGCGTCGATCTGCGCCTGCCAGGCGCCGATTTCCTGGCCCAGCGTCACCGGCATGGCATCCATCAAATGCGTCCGGCCGGTCTTGACGAGCGTGGCAAACTCGGCCGCGCGCGCCGCCAAGGCGTTCGACAACAGGCGCATGGCCGGCAGCAGTTCACGCCGGATCATCAGGGCGGCCGCGACGTGAATCGCGGTGGGAATGACATCGTTGCTGCTCTGGCTGCGGTTCACATCGTCATTGGCACTCACCGCACTGGCCAGGCGTTGCGAGACCACATGCGCGATGACCTCGTTGACGTTCATGTTGGTGGACGTGCCGGAGCCGGTCTGGAACAGGTCGATTGGGAATTGATCGTGGTAGGCGCCATCGGCGATCTCGAGCGCGGCGGCGGCGATGGCTTCGGCCAACGCTTGCGGCAAATCGCCCAGCTGCGCGTTGGCGCGTGCGGCCGCGTACTTGACGAGCCCAAGCGCACGCAGGAGTGGAGCCGGCATGGTGAGCCCGCTGGCGGGAAAGTTCTGCAGCGCGCGCTGGGTCTGCGCGCCCCAGCGCGCCGCGGCCGGCACCTTTACCTCGCCCATGCTGTCGCGCTCGATGCGAAACGGCGCGGCCTCGGCTTCAACGCGGTCCATTAGTATTCATCACGAAGTCCGGTAATATGCCTGATTCTATCACCTCAACGCAGACGCCCACCGATGCCGCTGGAACCTATCGACGCCCTTTCCCCGCTGGATGGACGCTACGCCGCGCAATTGCAGGAACTGCGCAGGATTTTCAGCGAAGCCGGCTTGATGCGCGCCCGCGTGCGCGTGGAATGCGCCTGGCTCATGGCCCTGACCGGGGCTGCCGCCGCAGAGTCGCTGGCGCAATGGCCGCCCGCGGCGGCCGCCTGGTTTCGCGGCCTCGCACAGGACCCCAGCGCCACCGATGTCGCCGCCATCAAGGCCATCGAGCGCAAGACCAACCACGACGTGAAGGCGGTGGAATACTGGCTGCGCGCCGAACTCCAGTTGCGCGGCGCCACCCCCGCCCAATTGGAGTGGGTGCATTTCGGCTGCACGTCCGAAGACATCAACAACCTCGCCTACGCCATCATGATGAGCGAGGCGCGCGAGCGCGTGCTCATGCCGGCATTGGAGTCGATCCTGCGCACGCTGCGCGAGCGCGCTGCCGGCTGGGCGGAGGTGCCGATGTTATCGCGCACGCATGGCCAGACGGCCACGCCCACCACGGTCGGCAAGGAATTCGCCAATGTCGCGGCGCGCCTGCAGCGCCAGATGGAACACCTGCGTGCGGTGCAGGTGCTGGGAAAGATGAATGGCGCGGTCGGCAACTACAACGCGCACGTGGCATCCCTGCCGAAGATTGCCTGGCCCGAGCTCAGCGAGCGCTTCGTGGATTCATTGGGGCTGGCATTGAACCGCCACACCACGCAGATCGAGCCCCACGATTGGATCGCCGAATACTGTCACGCGCTGGAGCGCATCGACACCGTGCTGTTGGATTTTTCCCGCGACATGTGGGCCTACATTTCCATCGGCTACTTCCGCCAGCGGACGATTGCGGGTGAGGTGGGTTCCTCCACCATGCCGCACAAGGTCAATCCCATCGATTTCGAGAATGCCGAAGGCAACCTGGGACTTGCGAACGCGTTGCTTGCGCACCTGGCGCAGAAGCTGCCCGTGTCGCGCTGGCAACGCGACCTGTCGGATTCCACAGTCCTGCGCAACCTGGGCGTGGCGCTGGGCCACGCGCAGCTGGCGTTGAATGCCCTCGCCAAGGGCCTGGGAAAGATCGAGTTGCATGCCGAGCGGCTGCGCGCCGACCTGGACCAGGCCTGGGAAGTGCTGGCGGAAGCCGTCCAGACCGTGATGCGGGCCAATGGCATTCCGGACGGTTATGACCGGCTCAAGGATTTCAGCCGCGGCCAGCCCGTGGACCGGGAATCGCTGCATTCGTTCATTCGAAGCCTGGAATTGCCGGCTGCGGAGCGCGAGCGTCTGCTGGCGCTGACACCTGCGGGGTACCTGGGGCTCGCCCCCGCGCTTGCCCGGGAATGAAACGTGACGTAGTTGGCAAGGCATTCAAAGCCAACGGGATATGATCCATCTCGCAGAATTTCCCTTACCCGAGGCAGCATGGCGACTACGGACCTACAACCGGACCCGGCGGAACTCAAGCACGCCTCACACGGTACGCCCGTCGCCAGCACCCGTTCCATCCTGACCACGCTGGCGGAGGTCCGTGAGGCCAGCCTTGCGGTCGCCCGTTCGGCACAGCGGCAATTGTCCATCTATACCCAGGACCTGGAGCCGCTCGTCTATGGCGAGGAGCCCTTCCTCGAGGCCATCAAGCGGCTGGTGCTGGCGCGCTCGTATGCCAAGGTGCGCGTGCTGCTGGCCGACCCCTCGCGCGCGGTGGTGGACAACAACAAATTCCTGATCCTCGCCCGCCGGCTGACAAGCTGCATCGACATGCGCTCGATCAACACGCAGAATCCGGGCAGCGCCGGTGCGTTCATCATCGCGGACGATCGCGCCACCGTGTATCGCCTGCAGGCCTCGCGCTGGGACGGCATCTCCGACATGAACGACCCGGCCGTCGCGCGCCGCTACCTGAATTTCTTCGATGAAGTCTGGCAGGCCAGCGCGCCCGATGCGCAGCTGCGCCAGATGCAGATGTAATCCCGCCGTCCGCGGCCGGCTCCCCCTCGTTATAATGCGTTGATGGTCGAGACCGTCATCGTAGGCATTTCGGGCGGTGTGGACTCCGCCGTGGCCGCCCTGCTGCTCAAGCAGCAAGGCTACGACGTCCAAGGCCTGTTCATGTCCAATTGGGACGAGGACGACGCCTACTGCACCATCGCCGATGATTTCCAGGATGCGCGCCGCGTCTGCGAACGCCTGCAGATTCCCCTGCACCGCGTCAGCTTTGCCGCCGACTACCGGGACCGGGTGTTTGCCTACTTCCTGAACGAATATCGTTCCGGCAGAACCCCCAATCCGGACGTGCTGTGCAATCGCGACATCAAATTCGGCGTCTGCCTGACCTACATGCGCCGCCTGGGCGCGCAGCGCATCGCCACCGGTCACTACGCGCGTGTGGCGCAGGACTCCGATTCCGGCCCGGCGTTATTGAAGGGCGCCGACCCCGCCAAGGATCAATCCTATTTCCTGCACGCGGTGCAACGCGATGCGCTCGCCATGACGCTGTTTCCGCTGGGTGAGCTGCGCAAATCCGAGGTGCGCGAGATGGCGCACGCACACGGCCTGCCGGTGTTCGACAAGGCCGACAGCACCGGCATTTGCTTCATCGGTGAGCGGCCGTTCCGCGATTTCCTGGGGCGTTATGTGGCGACCCGGCCCGGGCCCATCGAAGCGGCCGATGGCGCTGTCCTGGGAGAGCATCAGGGTCTGGCGTTCTACACCCTGGGACAACGCTCCGGCCTGGGTCTCGGCGGCAAGCGTGGCGCCGCGGAGGCTCCCTGGTACGTCGCCTCCAAGGACCTGGCGCGCAATGCACTGGTGGTGGTGCAGGACCCTGACCACCCCCTGCTCCTGTCGGATAGCTTCACCGTTACGCAACTTCACTGGCTGGCCCCGGTGCCCGGCGGTGAACTGCGCTGTGGAGTGAAGACCCGCTACCGCCAGCGGGACCTTCCCTGCACGCTGGTCCGCGATGAATTTGGCGAAGTGCGGGTGCAGCTCGACACACCGGCGCGGGCGGTCACGCCGGGGCAGTTCGCCGTGTTCTACGCCGGCGAGCGGTGCCTGGGCGGCGGGATCATTCAGGAGCGCGCCCTGACGCGCACAATCGCTTATAATAATGGGCTTTTGCGGGAGGTTTCATGACGGACAGCTTCAAGGCGCGGGCGACACTCGAGGCGGGCGGTCGCAAGGTTCAGTATTTCAGCTTGCCTGCCCTGAAGTCGCACAACGTCGACCGGCTGCCGTTCTCGCTGAAGATCCTGCTGGAGAATCTGCTGCGCTTCGAAGACGGCGTGAACGTCACCCGCGATGACATCCTCGCACTTCTCAAGTGGGACCCGAAGGCAACGCCCAGCCATGAGATCGCCTTCACACCGGCGCGCGTCATCATGCAGGATTTCACCGGCGTGCCCTGCGTGGTGGACCTTGCCGCCATGCGCGAGGCCATCGTGCGTCTGGGTGGCGACCCGCAGCGCGTCAATCCGCTCGCCCCGGCCGAGCTCGTCATCGACCACTCCGTGCAGGTGGACGAATACGGCGCGGCGGATTCGCTGAAGCGCAACAACGCCATCGAATTCTCCCGCAACGGCGAGCGCTACAGCTTCCTGCGCTGGGGCCAGACCGCCTTCAGCAACTTCAAGGTGGTGCCGCCCAACACCGGCATCGTGCACCAGGTCAACATCGAGCATCTGGCGCGCGTGGTGTTCGAGAACGAATCCGGCGTGGCGTATCCGGACACGCTGGTGGGCACGGACTCGCACACCACCATGGTCAACGGCCTGGGCGTGCTCGGTTGGGGCGTGGGCGGCATCGAGGCGGAAGCCGCCATGCTCGGCCAGCCCGTCACCATGCTGATCCCGCAGGTCATCGGCTTCAAGCTCACCGGCAGCTTGCCGGCCGGCACCACGGCCACCGATCTGGTGCTCACGGTCACCGAGATCCTGCGCAAGAAAGGCGTGGTGGATAAGTTCGTGGAATTCTTCGGCGATGGCCTGAAGGGCCTGCCGCTGGCGGACCGCGCCACCATCGCCAACATGGCGCCGGAATTCGGTTCGACCTGCGGCATTTTCCCCATCGATGAAGAGACCACCCGCTACCTGCGCCTCACCGGCCGCAGCGAATCGCAGATCGCGCTGGTGGAAGCCTATGCGCGTGCGCAGGGGTTGTGGCGCATCGACGGCGCCCCCCAGGCCGATTACACCGACGTGCTGGAACTGGACTTGGGAACCGTCGAGCCCTCGCTCGCCGGCCCGAAGCGCCCGCAGGATCGCGTGCCGCTGCGTTCCGCGCGTACCACGTACGCGGCGGCCCAGAAGAAGATGGCCGAGGAGCGTACGCAGAAGAACCCGGGCGCCAAGGGCGTGGCCCCCGCGACGGTAGACGGCAAGAACTTCGAGGTGAAGGACGGCGCCGTGCTCATCGCCGCCATCACCAGCTGCACCAACACCTCCAACCCCGCCGTTCTGGTCGGGGCAGGCTTGCTGGCCCGCAAGGCGAATGCCCGTGGCCTCACCTCCAAGCCCTGGGTGAAGACCTCGCTCGCCCCCGGCTCGCGCGTGGTCACGGATTACCTCAACAAGGCCGGGCTCATGCCCGACCTGGAAGCCTTGGGCTTCTACACCGTCGGCTACGGCTGCACCACCTGCATCGGCAACTCCGGGCCCTTGAAGCAGGAGATTTCCGATGCGGTGAAGGCCGGTGATGTGATCGCCTGCTCGGTGCTCTCCGGCAATCGCAACTTCGAAGGCCGCGTGCATCCGGAGATCAAGATGAATTTCCTTGCCTCCCCACCCCTGGTGGTGGCCTACGCACTGGCGGGCACGCTGGACATGGATATCACCACCGAAGCGCTCGGCACCGGCAAGGACGGCAAGCCGGTGTACCTCAAGGACATCTGGCCCAGCGCGCAGGAAGTTGCCGATGCCATGGGCGGCGCGGTCGACACGGCCATGTTCAAGAAGGGCTATGCGAACGTGTTCGAGGGTGATGCGAATTGGAGCGGCATCAAGGTGCCGGCCGGCAAGATCTACACCTGGGATGCGCGTTCCACCTACGTGAAGAATCCGCCCTACTTCGACGGCATGACCATGCAGCCGGCGCCGCTGGGCGACATCAAGGGCGCGCGCGCACTGGCGTTGCTCGGCGATTCCGTCACCACCGACCACATCTCCCCCGCCGGCAACATCTCGAAATCCAGCCCTGCGGCGCGTTATCTGATCGAGCAAGGCGTGCAACCGGTGGACTTCAACTCCTACGGCGCGCGCCGCGGCAATCACGAAGTGATGATGCGCGGCACCTTTGCCAACATCCGCCTGCGCAACCTGCTGGCGCCCGGCACGGAAGGCGGCGTCACGGTGCATGTGCCCAGCGGCGAGCAGATGTCCATCTACGATGCGTCGGTCAAGTACAAGGCGGCGGGCATTCCGCTGGTGATCCTCGCCGGCAAGGAATACGGCACCGGCAGCTCGCGCGACTGGGCGGCCAAGGGCACCATGCTGCTGGGCGTCAAGGCGGTGATCGCCGAGAGCTTCGAGCGCATCCATCGCTCCAATCTCATCGGCATGGGCGTGCTGCCGTTCCAGTTCCTCAATGGCCAGAACGCGCAGTCGCTCGGCCTCAGCGGCAAGGAGAGCTTCGAATTCGTGGGCCTGAACCAGGGCGCCGCCAAGCAGGTTCGCGTGATCGCGACGGCGGACACGGGCAAGAAGACGGAGTTCGACGTGCGCCTGCGCATCGACACGCCGAAGGAGCTCGAGTACTACCGGCACGGTGGCATCCTGCAATACGTGCTGCGCCAGCTGGCGCAATCCGGGGCCGCGGCCTAAAGGGATTTAAGTTCGACATCCGATGTCCTCCACCGCAAGGTGGAGGACATCGCCTGCCTCGTTTCCCAACGTTGCGCGCTGGTCGCCTTCAGCCGTCTCGCGCGAGCAACCACCGCGCGATGGCAGGTCCCACCTCGGTTTGGGCGCGGCTGCTGACATACATCCCGATGTGCCCCACATCGACCGCCTTTTCCTCGTAGTCGCCACTGCCGGTCAGGCCGCGCAGCGCCCGGCTCGCATCTGGCGGCACCAGGTGATCGCGCAGCGCGTATAGATTGAGCACCGGGCAACGGATGTGCCGCAGGTCCACGGCTTCCCCGCCGATGACGAGGCCACCTCGCAGCAGGCGGTTTTCCTTGAAGAACCAGGTCATGAATTGCGCGAAGGCGCGCGCCGCCTGGTCCGGGCTGTCCTCGATCCAGCGCTCCATGCGCAGGAAATACTCGAGTCCCGCCGCATCCTGTGCGGCCTCGCCCAGGGCCAGATATTTCTGCTGTGTCAGCCGGAAGGGCATCAGCGACAGGTACACCGCATTGAGCAGGGACCCAGGCACATTGCCCGAGCGCGTCATCAACTCCACATCCACACCCCGCGCCCACGCCGACAGGAGATTATCGGGGGTCTGGAAGTCCACCGGTGTCACCATGGTGATGAGATTGGCGATGCCTTGCGGGCGCTGCGCCGCGTAGCACAGGCTCAAGGTACCGCCCTGGCAAACGCCCAGCAGGTTGACGCGACCCGCCGCCGCAGCCGCCACGCGCCTGACGCATTCGTGCAGCCAGCGATGCAGGTAATCGCTCAATTCCAGGAAACGGTCGGCGGCGTCCGGATAGCCCCAATCGATCAGGTATACGTCCACGCCCGCATCGAGCAGGTTGCGGATCAGCGAATGGCCGGGCTGCAGGTCGAGCATCGTCGGGCGATTAACCAGCGCATAGCAGATGAGCACGGGCGTGCGCACGCGCGGGGCGGCTGTTGGGATGTAGCGGTACAGCACGCATTTGCCATCGCGCCAGACTTCGGTGCGTGCAGCCCCTGCCGCATCCCCGGGATCGCCCACGCGCTGCGCCGCGGCACGCAGCCGTGCGCGCAGATCGGCGTCCACAGGACCGCCAGCGGCCGTGCCGTCCTGGCTCAAATTCCCTGCTTCCGCCGCAATTCGCTCACCTGCTCGCGCAACTCACGTAGTTGCTGGTTCAAGGCGTCCAGCTCGGTGCGCGTCGGGTGATCGAAAAACTTCGCCCATAGCTCCATCAGCGCGTTCTGTTCGGACTTGAACGCATTCGCCGCGTTGGTGAGCGCACCCAGCAATTGCACGTATTCCGCGCCGCGCGCGGCCTGTGCATACGCCTTCTCGGCATTGTCGATCCACGCCGAGTACAGCTTCTGAGTCCACTGCGACGGATCCGACGGCGGCGCCGCCCCGGCCTGCATGCTGCCAATGAAGTTTTGCGCCGCACTTTGTCCCACCGCCGCCCAGTGCGCGGAGAGTTGCGATTGCAGCCGCTGGCATTGCGCGGCCAGCTCGAACAAGCGCCGCGCAATCTGTTCCTGCTGCTTCAACAACTGTTCCAACGGCGAGGCGCCGGCCGCGGGCCCCGGGGGCGCGCCCGGATTGGCCATGCCGACTCCCGCGAATCGCGCCCAGGCCTGCGACATATCGGCGCCCGACCCAAGGATGGATGCCTGGAACCAGTCGCTCAAGGTCTTGGAGATGTCGGGCATGACTGGAACCGCCGGCGGCGTGCCTGCGGCGGCGCCCTGCCATTGGCTCATGAAGGCCTTGGTGAGGTTGGCGTATTGCTCAAAGGCCTGGCTGTAGCGCCGGTGCAGCTCCGATTCCAGGTCACCCGCCGGCCGATCGTGTGCGTTGGTCATAATGATGCATGCCTCTCCGTATTTATTTGCGCCGCAGTAAAAGTGTGATGAACGGACTGATGTGACGCTGCTGGCCCTATTGTGCGCCGCATACTTTTGCGGCTATGCTGGAACATCGTTGTTGCAAGTGTACTGCCATGGCGGCTGAACGAGTCATCAAGAAATACGCCAACCGGCGCCTGTACGATTCCACCGGCAGCCGGCACGTGACGCTCGAGGACATCCGCAAGATGATCGTCGGCGGCGAGAAGGTACGGATCGTGGACGACAAGTCCGGCGAAGACCTCACCCGCGCCGTCCTGCTGCAGGTGATCGCCGAGCAGGAGCAATTCGGCACGCCCGTGCTGAGCACGGAACTGCTCGAAGCCATCATCCGCTTCTACGGCAACCCCGTGCAGGAGATGCTCACCCGCTACATGGAACACAGCGTGGGCGCGTTGCTGCGTCAACAGCAGACCATGCGCGCGGAAATGGCCAAGGCCCTGGAAGGGCCGATGGCGCCGCTCGCCGAGTTCGCCCGCCAGAACATGGAGCAGTGGAGCAAACTGCAATCCACGATGTTGTCGGCCTTCGTGCCGAAAAAGCCCGCGCCCGCGAGCGCCACCGGCAACCAAACCGCGTCCGCTCCCGATTCCTCCCCCGAGGCCGGTTCGCCCGCAGGCACGCCGCCCGCCGATGAGCCGCGCGGCTGAGAGCGATCCCTTTCCCTCCACTCGAGTTTCCCATGCAACTGCAATCCAAGACTGTCGTGATCACCGGCGCGGGCCGTGGTATTGGCCGCGCATTGGCGCAACGCTTCGCGCGTCACGGCGCCAATATCGCCTTGCTCGACCTGAACGCCGCCGACCTGGAGGTCAGCCGCTCGTTGTGCGAAGCGCACGGCGTGGCCGCGCGCCCCTATGCGCTGGACGTTTCAGCGGAAACGCAGGTGATCGACACCCTGAACCGGGTGGCGGCTGATTTCGGGAGGTTGGATGTGCTGGTGAACAACGCCGGCATCGTCAAGGACGCCATGCTGCTCAAGGTCAAGGATGGCGCTGTCATCGGCAAGATGAGCCTGGACCAGTGGCAGGCGGTGATCAACGTCAACCTCACCGGTGTCTTCCTGTGCGCCCGGGAGGCTGCGGAACGGATGGTCGCCCTGGGCAATGGCGGAGTCATCGTCAACATCTCCAGCATTTCGCGTCACGGCAATGTCGGCCAGACCAACTACACCGCCGCCAAGGCCGGCGTGGCGGCGATGACCGTCACTTGGGCCAAGGAACTGGCCCGGTTCGGCATTCGCGTGGGATCGATTGCACCGGGCTTCACCCGCACGGACATCCTCTCCAGCATGAAGCCCGAGGTGCTCGAAAAGGTGGTCGCGCCCGTGCCATTGAAACGCCTGGGTGAACCCGAGGAGATCGCCCAAGCGGCGCAGTTCATCATCGAAAACGACTTCTTCACCGGGCGCTGCATAGACCTCGACGGCGGGCTGCGCCTGTAGCGCGCGCTACCACGGCCGCACTACGCGGCGCAGTATTTTCTACATGCAGCGGCAGATATTGTTCAATAGAACTTCGATTGTTATCATATAAAACAATAGGATATAGAAATCATTGCCGGTTCTTTCGATCTTCGAAAAAACCTTTTGCATTGCATACTTTTCAGTGTATACTGCTCCCCATTGAGTTCAATCAACCTTTGCCCAGGAGCAGACATGGCCGACCGTAGTTTCGACTTGAGCACGATGTTCGACGTCTACCGCGATGCTTTCGCGCCCGTACTGCGCGCCCAGCAGGAAGGTTTCAAGACCCTAGAGCGCCTGGCCCGTTATCAGTTCGCCGTCGCCGGTGACTACCTCGACTGGTCCTTGGCCCATGCCGGCGCCGCCGTGCACACCAAGTCGGTCGCCGACCTGGTTGGCCAGCAGACCGAGCTGAACACCAAGCTGGGCGACAAGCTGCGCACCCGCGCCGAGGAATTCAGCAAGATCGCCACCGAGACCCAGGGCGCCGTCACGCAGTGGTTCGATGCCAGCGCCAAGGCTGCCCAGAACGTGAATGAGAGCGTCAAGAAGGCCGCCTAAGGCTGCCCCTTCCGCGATCAACCATATCCCCCGGTTCACCTCAAGTGAACCAATCCAGGGAGCAAGGTCAACTTGCTCCCTTTTTTTTGATTTGCAATGCGTGGCCGCGTGCGATCATGCGGCCATGGCTGCAGCCGTGAGGTCTCGATGACATCGCCCGCCACACTACCCGCCGCGCAGGACCTGCAGCAGGTCATGCGCACCCAGCTTGCCGCCGTCACCGGCGGCCTCGCGCCCGAGGATTACATCCAAGCGTTCTGGGACTGGTACCTGCGCCTGGCCGCCGGCCCGGACAAGCAGACCGCCCTGATGCAAAGCGCTGCCAAGGCCATGGTGGATAACGTCTCCTTCGCCATGCAGGCGGCCACCGGCCAGACGCTGCCGCCCGCCCCGGAGGACAAGCGTTTTGCGGCTGCGGCGTGGAATCAATGGCCCTTCAATGTCTATGCGCGCAGCTTCCTCAACTGGTCGGCGCTGATGCAAGAGGCCGTTTCCAACGTGCCGGGGATCGCCCCGCGTTCCGAGCAACTCATGCAGTTCCTCGGCAAGCAGAGCCTGGATGCGGTGAATCCCGCCAATCACCTCGCCTGCAATCCGGAACTGCTGGAGGCCACGCGCGCCGAATCCGGACAAAACCTGGTGCGCGGCTTCAATCACTGGCTGGAGGACATCGACCGCACCCTGACCAAGAAGCCGCCCGCCGGAGCGGAGAAGTTCAAGGTGGGCGAAACGCTGGCGGTCACCCCCGGCAAGGTGGTGCTGCGCAACGACTTGATGGAGCTCATCCAGTACCTGCCGCAAACGCCGCAGGTGCACGCCGAGCCCATCCTGATCGCGCCGGCCTGGATCATGAAGTACTACATCCTGGACCTCTCGCCCGCCAACTCCCTGGTGCGCTACTTGGTGGAGAAGGGTCACACGGTGTTCATGATCTCCTGGAAGAATCCCAATGAATCCGACCGAAACCTGGGAATGGACGACTACGTGCATCAGGGATTCCTCGCGGCCCTCAATGCGGTGAGCTCGATCGTTCCACGCGCCAAGGTGCATGCCGTGGGGTATTGCATCGGCGGCACGTTGCTGAGCATTGCCGCCGCGGTGATGGCGCAGAATCACGACCAGCGCCTGGCGTCGATCACCCTGCTCGCGGCCCAGACCGACTTCAGCGAACCCGGTGAACTGTCGCTGTTCATCAGCCCCAGCCAGCTGGACATGCTCGAAGCGGTGATGCGCAAGGCCGGCGTGCTCAGTTCCGACAAGATGGCGGGTGCGTTCGCCCTGCTGCGCGCCAACGACCTGCTGTGGACGCCGGCCATCAACAACTACATCAAGGGCAAGCGCGACAATCCTAACGACTTGATGGCCTGGAACGCGGATGGCACGCGCATGCCCTGGCGCATGCACACCGATTACCTGCGCTTCTTGTACCTGCAGAACGACCTGGCGCGCGGCGAATTCAAGGTGGGCGGCGTTCCGGTGGACCTGAGCACCATCCAGACGCCGATGTTCGTCGTCGGCACCGAAACCGACCACGTCGCGCCCTGGCGCTCGGTATACAAGGTGCGCGGCCTGACGCGCTCTTCGGACTATACCTTCCTGCTCACCAGCGGCGGCCACAATGCCGGCATCGTCAGCGGCCCGGTGCATCCCAAGCGCCGTTTCCGCGAATCGACCTTTCACGACGCGCAGACGCAATTGTCGCCTGAACAATGGATGGATGCCTCACAGGCGCATGCGGGCTCCTGGTGGCCGTGGTGGCAGCAATGGCTGTCGGCGCACTCCAGCCGCAATGATGCGGCAGCGCCCGGAATGGGAAATCCGGCGGCCGGCTATGGCATCGTGACGGATGCTCCCGGAGAATACGTCCGCGCGCGATGATCACCGCAATGAGACCAAGGGGATGACGATGCAGGGAAAGAAGAAGATCGCATATGTGACAGGCGGGATGGGCGGCATCGGAACGGCCATCAGCAAGCGGCTGTGCCGCGAAGGCCACATCGTGGTTGCCGGCTGCGGCCCCGGCTCCAAGCGGCGTGAGAAATGGCTGGCGGACATGCGGTCCGCGGGCTGCGACGTGCATGCCTCGGAGGGCAACGTCGCCGACTGGAACTCCACCGCCGAGGCCTTCGCCAAGGTCCGGCAGGAGGTCGGCGAGATCGACATCCTGGTCAACAATGCCGGCATCACGCGCGATGGCACTTTCCGCAAGATGAGCAAGGATGACTGGGATGCCGTGATCAACACCAACCTGAATTCCCTGTTCAACGTCACCAAGCAGGTCGTCGACGGCATGCTCGACCGGCGTTGGGGCCGGATCATCAACATCTCCTCGGTCAATGGCCAGAAAGGGCAATTCGGCCAGACGAATTATTCCACCGCCAAGGCTGGCATCCACGGCTTCACCATGGCGCTTGCGCAGGAGCTCGCCTCGCGCGGCGTGACGGTCAACACCGTCTCCCCCGGCTACATCGGCACGGACATGGTTCGCGCGGTGAAGCCCGAGGTGCTGGAGCAGATCGTATCCACCATTCCGGTCAAACGCCTCGGGGAACCCGAAGAGATTGCCTCGATCGTGGCCTGGCTGGCGTCCGATGAGGCGGCATTCGCGACCGGCGCGGATTTCTCCCTCAATGGCGGCCTGCACATGGGCTGACTGCGGTGGCGCCTCCGGCCCCGCAGGTGGCCGTGTTCGATCTCGATGGCACGCTGACCTGGGGCGATTCTTTCCTGGGCTTCCTTACCGGCTATCTGCGCAGGCGTCCGGCGCGCTGGCTGCGCGCTTGGCGCCTGCTGCCCCCCCTGCTGCATTTTGCGCTGCGCCGCGACCGCGGCCTGCTCAAGCAGCGCATCATCCAGGTTTTCATGGGTGGCGACGCCCGCGCCGAGATCTACGCCTGGGCCCACGAGTTCGTCGCAGCGCTGGAGAAGAGCGGGATGCGGCGCGAGGCGCTCGCCGCATGGCACCAACACCAGGCGCAGGGCGATGTCATGGTGCTGCTGTCCGCCAGCCCGGATCTGTACGTGCCGATACTGGGATCGAGGCTGCGCGCGGAGCGCGTGATCTGCACTGAAGTGCGCTTCGAGGGCAACAGGCTTGACGGCCAACTGCTCACCGCCAACCGGCGCGGTGAAGAAAAGCTGCGCGTCCTGGAAACGCTGCGCCGCGAATTCCCGCACAGCCGCTTTGCCGCCTACGGCAACGCGGCCTCGGACCTTGCCCATCTGGCTCGCACCGACGCACCGCTTCTGGTGAACGCGAATGCGGCGGCGCGCCGTGAAGCGTCGCGCTTGGGAATCAAGACGGCCGACTGGGCCTGATCAGGTCCCCACCGCCCGCGGCGCCGGCCGGCGCACCCGTTCGCTGGTCAACAGGATCTCGTGCAGCTTCAGCATCAGCCGCTCGGTGGTATCCCAATCGATGCAGGGGTCCGTGATCGACACGCCGTACTCGAGCTCGGACAGGTCCTTCGGGATGGGCTGATTGCCCGCCTTCAAGTGGCTTTCCAGCATCAGGCCGACGATGGACTGGTTTCCCTCCAGGATCTGGTGCACGCAGTTCTCGGCCACCAGCGGCTGCAGATTGGGGTCCTTGTTGGAATTGCCGTGGCTGCAATCCACCACGATGTTGGCCGGCAGCCCGGCGGTGCGCAGTTCGCGCTCAGCCATGGCCACGCTGACGGCGTCGAAATTGGAGCGCCCGCCGCCACCGCGCAGCACCACGTGGGCATACGGATTGCCGCGCGTGCGAAACACCGCGGATTGCCCCTGCTGGGTGATGCCGAGGAAATGATGCGGACGGCGCACCGACTGCAGCGCATTGATCGAGGCCGCGAGTGAGCCATCCGTGCCGTTCTTGAAACCCACGGGCGTGGACAAGCCGCTCGCCATCTCGCGGTGGGTCTGGGACTCCGTGGTGCGCGCACCGATGGCCGTCCAGGTGATCAGTTCCGACAAATACTGCGGCATGATGGGATCGAGCGCCTCGGTGCCCGCCGGCAGCCCCAGCTCCGCCACGTTCAACAGCAATTCGCGCGCCAGCATGATGCCCTTCTCGATATGGAAGGAATCATCCATGTCCGGATCGTTGATCAACCCCTTCCAACCCACGGTGGTGCGCGGCTTCTCGAAATACACCCGCATGACGAGGAACAGCGTGCTCTCCACGCGCTTGGCGAGCTCGCGCAACCGCTGCGCGTACTCGCGCGCCGCCCGCGTATCGTGAATGGAGCACGGCCCCACCACCACGAACAGGCGCGGATCGCGCCGGTCGAGGATGGCGCGCACCGTCTCGCGCGATTCGAACACGAACTGCGCGATCTTGTCGGTCTGCGGCAGCCGGTTCTTGATTTCCTCGGGCGTCGCCAACAGGTCGCTGGAGATGACGTTGACGTTGTAAAGATCTTTGCTCGTGCTCACGGTATGCCTACATCGATGTTCTGACGGACCATAATTCAGGAAAGAAGCGCAGTTCCAGCGCCTTGTTCAGGTACGACACCCCACCGGTGCCACCGGTGCCGGGTTTGTAGCCGATGATACGCTCGACGGTTTTCATGTGGCTGAAGCGCCAGATCTGGAATTTGTAGTCCAGGTCGACCAGCCGTTCGGCCAACTCGTACAAATCCCACTCCTTGTCGGAGTTGTGATAGACGCTGAGCCACGCCGCGGTGACCTGCTTGCTGGCGACATACGGCTGCGAGAAATCGCGGTCGATCGCGCCTGCGGGGATATCGATGCCACGACGGCTCAGCAGGCGCAGCGTCTCATCGTACAGGCTCGGCGCATGCAGCAGGCGCTGCAGCGCCTCGTACACGGCAGGCTCGGTGCGGAACACCTCGATCATGCGGGCGTTCTTGTTGCCGATGAGGAACTCGAGCATGCGGTACTGATGCGACTGAAACCCCGAGGAGGTGCCGAGGGTGTTGCGGAAGGCCGAATAATCCGACGGGGTGATGGTGGCCAGCACCTCCCAGGATTGCAGCAATTGCTGCTGGATGAGCGACACCCGCGTCAGCATCTTGAAGGAAGGGTCGAGATCGTCGCGCCGCACGCAATCGATGACGCCGTTGAGTTCGTGCAGGCAGAGCTTCATCCACAGCTCGGAAGTCTGGTGCAGCGTGATGAACAGCATCTCGTCGTGATGATGCGACAGCGGTTGCTGCGCGCCGAGCAAAAGGTCCAGCTTCAAGTACTGGCCGTAGCTCAGCGACTTGCTCAGGTCCCAATGAACGCCCTCATCGCTGAGATCGACGAAGGGCTTGGAAGCCGAAGGCGGCGGCGTGGCCATCAGCCCTTGAACACCCAGTCGGGCACGGCCCGCCAGCCGGCTGTCAATTGCCGGTCCAGCCGGCGGAAATCCGGTTCGTGCAATTCCACCGTGCGCCAGAAGGCGGCCGAGTGGTTCAGGTGCTGCAGGTGCGACAACTCATGCACCATGAGATAACGCACGACCTCGGGTGGCATGAACAAAAGCGAACAGTTCAGGCTGATCTTGCCGCGCGACGAACAGGAACCCCAGCGCGTGCGCTGGCGGCGAATGGTGGCACCCGTCATGGCAAAGCCCAGTTCCCGGGACAGATCCCATATCTGCGGAACCAACCTGCGCTGCGCCGACTGCACCAGCCACGCGCGCAGCAAAGCCAGGGCGGCCGGCACATCACGGGCCTGCAGCCGGACCGTGTCCGTCTCATGGCGCAGACGGCGGCGCTCATCGCACGACCATCGCACTTCGAAGCGTTCACCGGTGGACGGAAAATGCACCGCCGGAGGAACGGCCGGTGCGGGCACGACCCGCGCGCCCATTTCAGCGATCTTGCGGTCGATCCAGGTGGTGTTGCGGTTGACGAAGGCCCGCACCGTGCCCGGCGCCACGCCGCGCGGCACGACCACCTCGACATGGCCGCCGATGTGCACGCGCACGGTGAGCCGCCGCGCCCGCGGACTGACGCGGACGGCGAAGGGTTCTGCGGCGCTGCGCGCATCGAACAGGGACAATTGCGGTGTGCCGGACATGCGCGCGCATGATAGCAATTTTGGCCGCCGTTCTCTGCCCGCACTTAACGGTTGAGTTGCGCGATTTCCGCCTGCGCGGCCTTGTAATCCGGGGCGATGATCAAGGCCTTCTCCAGCCAGTTGCGCGCCCCGAGTTCATCGCCGCGCACGCGCAGCGCATGCCCCATGAGCAGGTAGCACTCCGCATGGCCCCATCCGGGCGCTTCCTCGTTCGTGGCCGGCGAATGCTCGAACAATTCGGCCGCCCTCTCCAACTCCGGTGGCACCGGACCCGCGTCGCCTGCCACCGCGAGTTGTTGCAGTGCCTGGCCCAGCTTCACGCGCGGATTGCGCGCATCGGCGCGCGCGGCACGCTGCAGCGCCTCGACGGCGCGCGACCGCAGGAACACCGCCTGCAGCTTGCGCTCTCCGGCCAGCTCCATCCAGCAGATGGCCTGCAGGGCCAGGACCTCCGCCGACACCGCCTCCCCCTGGTCCAGCTCGGACAATTGCGAGGCGCATTCCTGCAGCGGTTGCGCGGCTGCCTGGCGCCGGCTTCGCAGCAACAATCCGAGCCGGTAGTCAGCGTGGGCAAGGTGGTAACGGGCGGCGGTAGTGGCATGTTCGCCCCGCACCTGATCGGCGAGCGACTGGCGCAGCGAGCGCAGCCGCCCCAAGTCCTCGGTCTGGTAGGCATAGGTGATCTGTGCCTGCAGATCGCCGCCCTCCTGCGCCGCGGCCGGGACGGACATAACGCCCGCCAGCACGAGACCGAACGCCGCGCAGCGCGACTTCCATGCCGATGACTTCGAAGCCTTCACCGTTTGACGATAGCATAGTGCCATGTCACCACCGGAACTGATCGACATAGGCGCCAATCTCACGCATGCAAGCTTCGCAGCCGATCTCGATGAGGTGCTCGCCGCCGCCGCGCACGCTGGGGTGATCGCGCAGGTGGTCACCGGGGCGGATCTCGACAGCTCGCTCAAGGCGTTCGAACTCGCCGGCAGCCACCCCGGCCTGCTATGGAGCACGGCCGGCGTCCACCCGCATCATGCAGCGCAGCTGCAGGCGCATCAATGGGACCAGTTCCAGGCGCTGCTGCGCCGGCCGCAGGTGGTTGCCGCCGGGGAATGCGGACTGGATTACTTCCGCAACTTCTCGCCGCGCGAGGCGCAGCTTGCCGCCTTCCGGCGCCAGCTCGAATGGGCGGTTGCCGCCGGCAAGCCCGTGTTCCTGCATCAGCGCGATGCGCATGATGACTTCGTGGCAGTGCTGGCGGAGTACGCGCCGCAGCTTTCAGGCGCCGTGGCGCATTGCTTCACCGAAGGCCCGCGGGAACTCGAGGAATACCTGCGGCTGGGATGCGCCATCGGCGTCACCGGCTGGGTGTGCGATGAGCGCCGCGGGCAACGCCTGCGCGAGGCAGTGCCGCTGATTCCAGCGGCGCGGTTGATGGTGGAGACCGATGCGCCCTATCTGTTGCCGCGCGACCTGCGGCCGATGCCATCGTCGCGCCGCAACGAGCCCCGCTACCTGCCGCATGTGGTGCGCGCCATCGCCGCGCTGCGCGGGGAAAGCTTCGAGGCCGTGGCGTCCATGACCACCGCGAATGCGCGTGCATTTTTCGGCTTGGGTGCAGGGCCCGGCTGAGGAGCCCCGCGCCATGGCCGGGGCGGCGATGCTCAGAGGCTGGTGAAAGCGTGCGGACTCGGGCGCAGTTGCGACTTCACCCGCGCCCAGGATTCATTGAGCTTCTCGAACTGTGGCGCGGAGCGCGCGCTGCGATTGACCAACGGGAATTCGACCTCCAGGTCATCCAACATCAGCACCCACTTGGGCATGCCCTTGGTGAACTTGCCCTGGTTGGAGAACACCAGCCTTCCCTCCACCGGCGCATCCCCAGCCAGCATCTTCACCGCGGCAACGCGGTCGTACAGCGAGGGCTGCGGATTGTCGAAGGTGAACCGTTGCTTGCGTGACATGACCGTCCACTCGCTCATTTGATCGCCGCCGAAGATCACGCCGACCACGCGGCGGGTATCCAGTACCACCAGGCCCTTCTGGGTGAGCAACAGGTGGTCGATGTGAATGAAGCCGCCCATGCCATCGGGCACCAACACCTGGTGCGCCGCATCGTAGGCGATGCGTTCCAGGCGCAGGAGCAGCGCCTTGCGGCGGGAATGCCGCTGCCACAGGCGCACGCCGAAATAGATGGCCGCGCCGATCGCGGCCAGCACGGCGGCGATCAGCGCCAGGCGCAATTGCAGTTCCGCCGGGATCATCGCAATGCCTCGCTCAATGCGGCCAGCTGCGGCGCCACATCCGTGCAATGCGCCGGCAGGCTCAGGAGCCGCGCGAGGCTGTCGGGAACCGGCACCTGCGCCTTGATCAGCGGTTCGACCACATCGTTGAACTTGGCGGGATGCGCGGTGGCCACCAGCACCCACGGCCGGCGGCGCTCCTCGGCAGGCAGGCGCCGGTAGACTTCGGCCGCCGTGGCGGTATGCGGGCACCAGATGCGGCCGAACGCCCGGTAGTCCTCGGCAATGCGCGCGCGAATCGTGGCGTCGTCCACCGTATCGGCGCTGATCTGCTCGCGCAGGGCCTGCACATCCGCAAACTGGCCGCGCAGCCGCTCCATGTTGCTCGGGTTCCCCACGTCCATGGCGGAGGCCAGCGTGGCGATGCTGGCGCGCGGCTGCCATTGGCCGCTCGACAAGTAGTCGGGCACGGTGCGGTTGGCATTGTGCGCCAGCACCAGCCGCCCCATCGGAAAGCCCAGGAGCCGCGCCCACACGGCCGCCGACACATTGCCAAGGTTGCCGGAGGGCACGATGTAGCAAGGCTTCTGCCCCGTCTGCCGGTGCAACTGCAGGCTGGAGGCGGCGTAGTACACCAGCTGCGGCAGCAGCCGGCCGATGTTGATGCTGTTGGCGGAACTGAAGCGGTGCTCGGCGCGCAGGCGTTCGTCCAGGAACGCCTCCTTCACCATGCGCTGGCAATCATCGAAGGTGCCGCTGACGCGCAGGGCACTGACGTTATCGCCCCAGCAGGTCAGCTGTTGTTCCTGGCGGGCGCTGACCAGGTTCTTCGGAAACAGGATGACCACGCGCGCCCAAGGGCGCCGGTGAAAGGCAGCCGCCACTGCACCCCCGGTGTCGCCCGAGGTGGCAACCAGGATGGTGGTGGGCTTTGCGTCCGGGGGCTGCAGGCGCTGCAGGCACTCCGCCAGGAAGCGCGCGCCGAAATCCTTGAACGCGGCGGTGGGTCCATGGAACAACTCCAGCACGTGCAGCGGCGCATCGCTTCCCTGCACCGGCGTGGTGGGCGCCGGGATCGCCAATGCGGCGTCGGCTATCTCGCCGAAACTGGACTCGAGCCGGTCGCCTTCGAAGAAACCGGCCAGCGCCACCCGGGCCACGCTCGGCAGGCTCGCGGGTTCGCAGGTCCGGGAATGATCCACCGAGGGCATGCGCGCGGGCAGGAACAGGCCGCCGTCCGGGGCCAAACCCGTCTCGATGGCGGCGCTCAAGGAAACGCCCGGCGATTGACCGCGGGTGCTGTGAAAGGTCAGCGGCATCTAGGCCTTCACCACGCGGGCCCCGTAATTCTCAATCGAGGAAATCCAATGATCCGACTTCAGCTCGTGGCGCGCAAATGCCGCCACCATGGCGCCGCGAACGGCCTCCGCGTATTGGAATTCCACCCAGGCAAACACCGTCGGGCCGGCGCCTGAAATGGAGCAGCCCAACGCGCCGGCGGACATCGCGGCGCGCTTGACGTCCTTGAAGCCGGGAATCAGCGAGGAACGCTGCGGCTCGATGATCACGTCGTTGAAGGAGTCGCGGATCATGTCCAGGTCGTTGGAATAGCAGCCGCTGATGAACCCGGCGAGATTGGCGGTCTGCCAGACGAAATCCGAGCGCGAGATGTCGGTCTTGAGCACGGCGCGCGCCTCGCGCGTCCCCAGGTACATGTGCGGGTGCACGATGACACATCGCAGCGAAGGCGGCACCGGGATGGACTTGACCCGCGGGTTGTCGATGCCCACGGTGAGCGTCAGTCCGCCGAACAGGCAGGGCGCGATGTTGTCCACGTGCACCGAGCCGCTGGCCACCACCTCTCCTTCCATGGCGAAACGCAGCAGGTTGATGCGGGCCACCGGGTCTTCGAGCAGGGCATTCGCGGCCACCACCGCGGCGACGGCCGAGGCGGCCGAGCCACCCATGCCGGAACCCAACGGGATGCCCTTTTCGATGTCGATCTCGAAGCCGAATTTGAGTTTCAGCGACTCATGCATGGCCTGCACGGCGCGACCCGCGGTGTTTTGCGCAGGCACCACCGGCAATTGCCCGGCAATCCCCGTGATGCTGTTGATGCGCACCGTCGGCTCCTCGATGCGGCGGATGCGCACGCGATCGCCCAGCGCCTCGACGGTGTGTCCGAGGATGTCGAAGCCGATGCCGACATTGGCAACAGTGGCCGGCGCAAAGGCGGTGACGTCTGACAGCAAGGGGTTCTCCTAGAGGTTCGCGCCGAGATAGGCCGACAGGCGCAACAGGTCGGAAAACACGCCGCCCGCCGTGACTTCGGGGCCGGCCCCCGGACCCTGCACGATCAGCGGATTGTGGCAGTAGCGGCGCGTTGCGTAGCGCACCACGTTGTCGGTGAGCGCGATGTGTGCAAATGCATGGCTGCCGTCCAGGCGCGTAAGCCCCACGGTGGCGCTGCCTTCGGCGGTGACGCGGCCCACATAGCGCAGCACCTGCCCCGCCTTCTTTGCGGATTGCAGCAGATTGGCCATGTCGGCATCGAATTCGGGCAGGCGGCGCAGGAACTCCTCGATGCTGCTGCCTTCGAGCGCCTTGGGCACGAGGCCCTCGACCTTCACGTCGGCCATCTCGAGCTTCAGGCCCATCTCGCGGCCCAGGATGATGAGCTTGCGCGCCACGTCCAGCCCGGAAAGGTCATCGCGGGGATCGGGCTCGGTATAGCCCTTGTTCTTGGCATCCAGCACGATGGAGGAGAACGGCTTGCTGCCATCGAACACATTGAACAGGTACGCCAGCGTGCCCGAAAAGATGCCCTCGATGCTGGTGATGTCATCGCCGGTCTCGCGCAGATCGCGCAGGGTATGAATGACGGGCAATCCCGCGCCCACCGTCGCCTCATACAGGTAATGCGTATTGGAGCCGCGGCGCGCGGCCTTCAGGCTCTGGTAGTAGGCGAAGGCACCACTGTTGGCCTTCTTGTTCGGCGTGACGATGTGAATGCCGCGCTTGAGCCAGTCGGCATAGTGGGAAGCGACATCCGCACTCGCCGTGCAATCCACGATCACCGCGTGCGGGATGTGATCGGCCTGAACGAAGTTCGCGAACTTCGCGAGGTCGAGTTTTTCCGCGCCATTGGCGAGGCGCGCCGCCACCTGTGCGGGATCCACGCCCTGCTCATCGAGCAGCATGCTCTTGGAACTGGCGATGGCGCGCACCCGCAGGTCGAGGTTGGAGTCCTTGCGCAGGCGTCCCACCTGCGAGGCGATCTGCTCCAGCAGCACGCGCCCGACGGTGCCCGGGCCGATCAATCCGATGGACAGCGTGTTGGGAGAGAGATAGAAACTGGCGTGCACGGCACGCAGACCCTTGGCAGCGCCCTTGCCATCGACCACCACCGAGATGTTGCGCTCGGAAGCGCCCTGCGCGATGGCGCGCACGTTCACGCCGGCAGCGCCAAGCGCATCGAAGACCTTGGCCGCGACGCCATGCGCACCTGCCATGCCATCGCCCACCACGGCGAGGATGGACAAGCCTTTGTCCACGTCCACGCTCTGGATCTGCCCATCGCGCAATTCGGCATCGAACGCACGCCGCACCGCGGCTTCGGCGGCCACGGACTGCGCCTCGGGAATCGCAAAACAGATGGAATGCTCGGAGCTGCCCTGGGAAATGAGGATCACCGAGATGCCTGCATCCCGCAGCGCGCCGAACAGGCGCTGCGCCGTGCCAGGCACGCCGATCATCCCGGCGCCTTCGAGGTTCACCAGCGCCACCGGATCGATGCTGGTGATGCCCTTGACCGTCAGCTGCGAATTCGGCTTCGCGCAGATCAGCGTTCCGGCCTTCTCCGGCGCGAACGTATTGCGGATGTAGATGGGAATGTCGCGCGCCACGGCCGGCGCCATGGTCTGCGGATGAATGACCTTGGCGCCGAAGTACGCCAGTTCCATGGCCTCGTTGTAGGAGAGCTGGTCGATCACCTGCGCATTGGGCACGAGGCGCGGGTCGGCCGAGAGCACGCCGTCGACGTCGGTCCAGATGTGGATTTCCTCGGAATTGAGCAACGCACCGAAGATGGAGCCGGAGAAATCACTGCCGTTACGGCCGAGGGTGGTGGGAATGCCCCGCACAGTGGTGGCGAGAAAACCCGTGATGATGGCGCGCCCGCGGAAATCCGCCGGCAAGAGCTTGGCGATGTTGCGCTCGCTGGCCGGCCATTGCACGGCGGGACCGAGCGACCCCCATTCCACCTCCACCACCTGGCGCGCGTCGATCCACACCACCTCACCCTTGATCTTGCCGCGTTCGCGCAGATACGGGGTGAACAGCCGGGTAGACCAGATCTCGCCGAATCCGGACACCACGTCGCGAACCGCATCCGGCGCGGAGCTGATGAGGCGAACCGTCTGCAACATGCCGGCGATGTCGCGGCAGTCGCTCTCGACAGAGGCCATGTAGGCGGCGCAGGCGGGCTTGGACAGCAACTCCGTGGCGATGCCGCGGTGCCGGTCCTCGATGGCCTTCAGCGGCGCGAGAAAGTCCCCACCAGCCACCGCCGTGCCGAGCAGTCCCAGCAACGCATCGGTGATGCCGCGGCACGCGGACAGCACCACGCCTTCACGGGCGCGCGGCGATGATTCGATGATGGCGGCGACCCGGGCAAAGCAGTTCGCATCCGCTACGCTTGAGCCGCCGAATTTGTGAACGATCCATTTTTCCATACTGCAACTCACCGCCGAGCCCCTTGCATCCCAAGGCTTGAAGCGATTCTCTTGTTTGAACGATACGAAGGCGGCAAATTGCCTTGGCAATCACACACTTTAATGGTTGCGATGCCTCTCAAGCAAGCGCCAAACCCGCTACACTGAAGGCCACGATGGATGGAAGCCTGACCCAGCTCTGCCGCTTTTTCGACGCCACCCGGCACCCCGCCAATCTCATGGCGCTGGCCACCATCCTGCACACCGACGGCTCGACCTACCGTAAGGCCGGCGCCCGCATTCTGATCGCACAGGATGGCAGCAGCAGCAGCCTGTTGAGCGGCGGCTGCCTCGAGGGCGAACTGCGAGAGCATGCCGAGCGTGTAATCGGCCAATGGCGTGCGCAGCGAGTGCGCTTCGACACCCGCAACGATGACCCCTTATGGGGCGTGGGCCTGGGCTGCGAGGGAGCCATGGAAGTGTGGGTCGAGCCGGTTGGACCCCGCAACGATTACGGACCCATGCCCTATCTCCAGCATTGCCTGGCAGTGCCGCGTGCCGGTGCATTGGCCACGGTCGTGGGTGGCGCGGCCAATGATTCCGACTGGGGGCGTTTTGGCGGGCTGGGGATGCCCTCCTCGGACGGCCTGGGCGAGGCGCTGGCCGGCTGGTCGGCAGAACCCGCAGGCTTGAGCGAGAAGATCTTCCAGGGGCGCCGAATACAGGTGTCGGTGTCGAAGGTGACGCTGCCGGCGCAGATCCTGGTGTGCGGAGCGGGACGCGATGCCATGCCGGTGTGCGAGGCCGCCGCCGCACTCGGCTGGTTGGTCAGCGTCGTCGATCATCGTCCCGCTTACGCAAAGGCGCTTTCGTTTCCCGGAGCGCGTCAGGTGTTGCTCGCCCGGCCAGAGGAGATGGCCTTGCACCTCGACCTGCGTCAGTTCGATGCGGGCATCATCATGAGCCACCATCTGGAATCGGATGTGCGCTATCTGGACGCGCTGAGCCGCTCGCCGATGCGCTACATCGGCTTGCTCGGACCGCGGACCCGCCGCGAAAGAATCCTGGCCGAGCTGGGCAGGCCGTTGGGAGAGGCGGAGTCGCGTCTGTTCGGGCCCGTGGGCCTGGACATCGGCGCCACCACCCCCGAATCCATTGCTCTCGCCATCGTGGCGCAGATGCAGGCGCAACTGGCACAGCGTCCGGGTGGGCACTTCGACCGCAGACCTCGCGGCTGACCCGCGCGGCGAATTCCTGGCGCTGCTAGGTGGGCTTGTGGCGGGCGCGCCGTGGATTACCCGGCTTGTGCAAGGGCGGCAGTCCCGTGTGCTGGGTGCGCATGGGCCGGCCCCGCGAGGGTCTTCGGGCGGCGGACGGCGCCGCCGCCGGCAAGCCCGCGCGCGCGGTGCCGACCGGCTGGTAGGACGGGACCAGGTGATGCTTGCCATTGCCGATGAGATCGGCCCGTCCCATGCGCTTCAACGCCTCGCGCAACACCGGCCAGTTGTCGGGATCGTGATATCGCAGGAAGGCCTTGTGCAGGCGCCGCACGCGCTGGCCCTTGGGGATGATCACATCCTCGCTGTGCCGGGTGATGCGCTTGAGCGGATTCTTTCCCGAGTGGTACATGGCGGTGGCCGTGGCCATGGGCGATGGCAGGAAGGCCTGCACCTGGTCGGCGCGGAAGCCATTTTTCTTCAGCCACAGCGCCAGTTCGAGCATGTCCTCATCGCGCGTGCCCGGATGCGCGGCGATGAAGTACGGAATGAGGTATTGCTCCTTGCCCGCCTCGCGCGAAAAGCGATCGAACAATTCCTTGAACTTGTAATACGTGCCCACGCCGGGCTTCATCATTTTGGACAGCGGCCCCTCGCCGAGGGCCTCGGGCGCGATCTTCAGGTAGCCGCCGGTGTGATGCGTCGCGAGTTCCTTGACGTACTCCGGTGATTCGATCGCGAGGTCGTAGCGCACCCCCGAGGCGATCAGGATCTTCTTCACGCCCTTGAGCGCGCGCGCCTTGCGGTACAAGCGGATCAGCGGCGCATGATCGGTGTTGAGGTTGGGGCAGATCCCCGGATACACACAGGACGGACGGCGGCAGGCAGACTCGATCTGCGGGCTCTTGCAATGCAGCCGGTACATGTTGGCCGTGGGCCCGCCCAGGTCGGAAATCACGCCGGTGAACCCCGGCACGGTGTCGCGGATGGTTTCGATCTCGCGCAGCACCGATTCCTCGCTGCGGCTCTGGATGATGCGCCCCTCGTGCTCGGTGATGGAGCAGAAGGTGCAGCCGCCAAAGCAACCACGCTGGATGGAAATGGAAAAGCGGATCATGTGATACGCCGGTATGTGCGCATCGCCGTAGGAAGGATGCGGCCGGCGTGCGTACGGCAGCTCATACACCGCGTCCATGTCGGCGCTGCTCAGCGGAATCGGCGGCGGATTGAGCCACACCTGCTGGTCGCCGTGCTGTTGCACCAGGGCGCGCGCATTGCCGGGATTGGCCTCGAGGTGCAGGATGCGCGAGGCATGCGCGTACAGCACCGCGTCCTTCGCCACCTGCTCGAAGGACGGCAGGCGAATGACGCTGTTGGCGCGGCTGGCGTTGGGCACCTGGCGGTGGAACCGCACCACCGTGGCGGACGCTTCGCGCGCGGCTTGCCCGTCCTGCGGCGCCCTCTGCGTGGCATCCGCGTAGGGATTGGCCGGCGGAGCCAGCGGGCCCGGCGTATCGATCTCGGTGGAATCGATCTCGATCCATCCGGCCGGCGTGCTTTTGCGCACCAGAGCGGTGCCGCGCAGATCGTGGATGTCATCGATGGACTCACCCTGATCGAGCCGGCGCGCAATCTCTCCGATCTGTCGTTCGGCATTGCCGAACACCAGCAGATCGGCTTTGGCGTCGACGAGCACGGAACGGCGCACCTGCTCGGACCAGTAATCGAAATGCGCGATGCGCCGCAGGGAGGCCTCGATGCCGCCGATGACGATGGGCGTGTGTTTGTACGCCTGCCGCAATCGCTGCGAGTACACGATCACCGAGCGGTCAGGACGCCGGCCGCCCACACCGCCGGGGGTATAGGCATCATCGCTGCGCACGCGACGATCGGCCGTGTAGCGATTGACCATGGAATCCATGTTGCCGGCGGTGACCCCAAAGAACAGGCGCGGCTCGCCCAAGGATTCAAAGTCCTGCGTGCTGTGCCAATCCGGTTGCGCGATGATCCCGACGCGAAACCCCTGCGACTCGAGCACCCGGCCGATGATGGCCATGCCGAAGCTGGGATGATCCACATACGCATCGCCGCTCACGATGATGATGTCGCAGCGATCCCAGCCCAGTGCATTCATCTCCGCCCGCGACATGGGCAGGAATGGGGCGGCGCTGCGGCTTGCAGCGGGGCCGGAGGGCAAGAGGGAGGGCGCTATCGAGGACATGGGCGCGAGTTTACACGGCCGACCGGGCGGCGGCGCCCGCGTTCGCCGCGCCCGGCGCCGCCGCGTGCAATCGCTGGCGCTCGCCGGGCCCGGTCATGCGAGGTCAGTCGATGTCGACCGGTACATAGATCTGCGCCTGGTCGCGCTGGATCAACAGCGCGACGCTCCCCTTGGAGCGGCCCACTTCACGCTTGATGTCGGCGATCCCGGCCACCGGCGTTCCATTGACACCGAGAATCACATCGCCCGGCTGGATACCGGCCGCGAGCGCCGGCCCGCTGGCATCTTCGACCACCAAGCGGCCCTTGGTGTCGAGTTGCTCCTGTTCGGCCGAATTGAGCGGCCGCAGGGACAAGCCCAACTTGCCCGAATCGCCATCGCGGTTGGCGCGCGCATTGCGGGCGGCCGGCTCATCGTCGAGTGCCACGGTGCGAACGGTCACGTCGGTGGCGCGGCGATCGCGCCACAAACCGATGCGCGCATCGGTGCCCGGCGGGAGCGCCGCGATGATGACCGGCAGGTCGGTTGAACTGCCTACCGGTTTGCCGTTGACGCTGGTGATCACATCACCGGGCTTCAGGCCCGCGCGTTCGCCCGGGCTCTTCGGCTCCACGGAACTGACCAACGCACCGCGCGGTGAGTCCAGGCCGAAGGTCTGCGCCAGCTGTTGATTGACGCCCTGCACGCCCACGCCGATGCGGCTGCGGCTCACCTTGCCCTTGGTCAGCAATTGGTCCTTGACGTTCAACACGAGGTCGATGGGTATGGCGAAGGACACGCCCATGAACCCGCCGGTACGGCTGTAGATCTGCGAGTTGATGCCGATGACCTCGCCATCCAGGTTGAACAATGGCCCGCCGGAATTACCGGGATTGACCGCCGCGTCCGTCTGGATGAAGGGCACGTAGTTTTCATCCGGCAACGAGCGTGCCGTGGCGCTCACCACGCCCGCCGTCACGCTGTTGTCGAATCCGAAGGGCGAGCCGATGGCGATGACCCACTGGCCGGGCTTGATGCGCGTGGGATCGCCGAAGCGGACCTTGGGCAGTCCCTTGGCGTCGATCTTGATGAGCGCGACGTCGCTGCGCTTGTCCACGCCGATGACCTTGGCGTTGAATTCGCGGCGATCCGTCAGCTTCACCGTGACGGTGGCGGCATCGGCCACCACATGCGCATTGGTGAGCACGTAGCCGTCGGCGCTCACGATGAAGCCGGAGCCGACGCCCCGCGCCGGAGGCTGGCGGCCCTGGTTGGGAACGCCAAAACGGTGAAAGAATTGTGACAGCGGATCGCCCGCTTCATCCATTTCATTGGCGTCGGCGCGCTGCATCTTCTCCACGACGCTGATGTTCACCACCGCCGGGCCGTTTTCGGCCACCAGGCCCGAAAAATCCGGCAGGCCCGTGACCCGGGAGGTGCCGGGGCTTGCCGTCACCGCGGGTGCCATCTGTGCCGGTGGCGATACGGGCGGTTCCCCGGCCTGCCGCCCCAATACGGCCTCCGCGGCGGTGCCCTGATGCAGGACCAGTGCAATCATGCCGCCGGCGATGCCGGCCATGGTCCAGGTTCTCAAATTTCCCATCGTCTAAAACCTCGAGCGTGATCCAGTACTGGCTGTGACAAGAAATGGTGCTCCAGGTTGCAAACTGCAAGCCGAACGGCCGATTAACTTTCCGTTAAACACGGCAGCCGCCAGTTCCCAGAATGTGAATTCCCGACGGGACCGGGGAGCCGCCCAGAGGATAACCTGTCGTCCATTATGGTAGATACCGTCTCCCCCATCGTGCTCGTTGTCGGCGCCGACGCCAAACGGCTGTTGTGGATGACGAATCACATCACCAGTTGCTGGCCGGAAGGCGTGGTCTCCAGCCTGCCGACGGCGCAAAGCCACATGTTGTCCACGTATCTGGTGGATCCCCTGCCCGATGCGGTCTTCCTGCAGATCGACTTCTCGACCGAAGCGGCCACCAGCTACGCCATCGATTCCATGCTGCAGGTGCTGCGCCTGAGGCCGGACGTGCATTTCATCGTTCTCGCCAAGGACAGCGACGAGTTGTGCGCCGTGCGCGCACTGAAAAGCGGCGCGCGCGACTACCTGCCGCTGGCGGGGATCACCCGCGAACTGCTGCTGACCGCGGTGTCCGAGGCCTGCGCCAAGCGTGAGGCCGCCGTGCGCGCCGAACGTGCAGCGCAGGAAGCCGCGCGCGGGCCGATTGCCCCGGGCATCAGCCTGCCCGGCTACGAAATGCTCAAGGAGATCGCCACCAGCAACTTCTCCTCGGTGTACCTGGCGCGCTCGCAGAAGCTTTCCCGCAACGTGGTGTTGAAAGTCATCAATACCGGCAAGAGCGCGCGCGATGCGCAGGATGCCGAGCGATTCCAGCGCGAATACGAAATCATCTCCAGCATCACCCATCCCGCCATCGTGCAGATCCACGACTACGGCGCCCTGCCCGCCCACCTGTACCTGGCGATGGAATATTTTCCCTGTGGCGACCTGCGCGACCGCCTGCGCAATCCCCTGTCGGTGGAGGAGAGCCGCTACTACCTGCGCGCGATCGCCGAGGCGCTGCGGGTGATCCATGTGTTTGGCATCTACCACCGCGACCTGAAACCCGCGAACGTCATGCTGCGCGAGGACAATTCGCCGGTGCTCATCGACTTCGGCCTCGCACGGCGCGCCGAAGACGACGGCAGCACCACCGGCATCGGCAAGGTGCTCGGCTCGCCCTTCTACATGAGCCCGGAGCAGGCGCAGGCGCTGCCCATCGACGCGCGTACCGACCTTTACAGCCTGGGCGTGATGTTCTACGAGATGCTGACCGGCTCGCGCCCCTACCTCGGGCGCAGCGCCATGGCCATCATGGCGCAGCACACCAAGTCTCCGGTGCCGATCCTTCCCGCGGAGCTGGCGGACCAACAGCCCATCCTGGACAAGCTCATGGCGAAGGAACTGCGCCAGCGCTACTCCTGCACCGATGAATTGCTCGCCGACCTGAACGCCGAGCTGCCGGCCGCGGTGGCCTGAAAGCCCCGCCGGGCGTGACGCAAATCACAGTCGCGCCAGGCTGCAATATGTCCTCCCGTCCGCCTGTGACGCGGGTCCAGCCGGCGGTCGGACGAGTCTGACACCCTTGCAGCCAAATGTTGATCTCCAAGCAACGCCACGAGCGCGAAAAAAGCGATGCCGTCGCCAAGGCCACGCGCCTCAACGAGGAAATCCTCGGAGGCCTGCCGCAGGCGATTTTCCTCATCGACCGCGAACTGATCATCCGCGCTCCGGTTTCCCGCGCCGCGGAAACCCTGCTGCGGCGCCGCGACCTGCTTGCGCAGCGCTTCGACAAGGTGTTGGAGACCATCCTGCCGCCCAAGCCCTTCGCTGCGGCCGCCGAGTTCCTGGCGAAGATCCGTTCCGCCGATGCGCCGGCGGACCTCAATTCGATCTCCCCGCTGCACGATGTGCCGGTGCGCATCGCCGCCGGTGAGGGCGCGGTCGAGAACAAGTTCCTCTCCTTCACCTTCCGCCGCATCGTCACGGCCAGCGACGGCCAGGCCTGGGCGGTGTCGGTGTCGGATGTCAGCCAGCGGGTGGAATCGCAGCGCGAAATCGAGGAGTTGCGCGCCTACTCCAAGGCGCAGGCCGCGTGCCTGGCCAGCCTGGTCCGCGTCGGTGCCGAGCGCTTCGCCGGTTTCCTGCGCCAGAGCGATGCCTCCGTCAACATGATCAACGCGGTGCTGAAGAAGCCGGCACGGGCAAACGAGGCCTTCCGCGCCAAGCTGGATGAAATCCTGCGGGAGATCCTCCAGATCCGCCAGCAGGCCTCGCTCATGGAACTCGACACCATCGAGACCATGGCGCAGGGCTTCGAGGAAGCGGCCAGCACCCTCAAGCGTGCCGAGACCCTGTCAGGGTCGGACTTCCTGCCGCTGGCTGTGAAACTGGACGAACTGTTCGCGCAACTTGCGCTGATGCGCAGCATGACCAGCGTGACCCCCACGCAGCGTGCCGCTGCACCCGCCCCCGCACGGCCGGCGGAACCGGGCAAGCCGCGCGTGACCGACAATGGCACCGAGATCATCGAGGCGCCGAAGCTGGCCGCGCTCAGCGCCGAGGCCATGGCCGCAGCCGCCGGGTTGCCTGCGCCTGCGCCGGCCACGCGTTCGGCGCCGGCCGGAGGCCTCGAGAGTGCATTGCAGTCCATGACCGAACACGTGGCGCAATCCAGCGGCAAGAGCGTCACGCTGCGCTGCGAGGGCGTGGGTGAGGTGCCGGCGTCCTACCAGGGCGTCGTCAAGAACATCGCCATCCAGTTGATCCGTAATTCCATCATGCATGGGATCGAAGCGGAGCACGAACGTGAAGCGACGGGCAAGCCGCCGTTCGGTTCGCTGCGGTTGAAGTTCGACTCGCGCGGCGAGCAGGGATTTCACCTGTCCTTCACCGACGACGGCCGCGGCCTGGATGCGCAGCAATTGCGCGACACGGCCGTGGCAAAAGGCATGCTGAGCGCCGAGGAAGCGGCCAAGCTACCCGACCGCCAGGCCATCAAGCTGATTTTCCGCAAGGGGTTCAGCACGGTGGCCGAGCCGACTTCCGATGTGGGTCGCGGCATGGGCATGGCCTTGGTGCGCCGCTATGTGGCGGAAGCCGGCGGCAAGGTGGGCTTGGCCACGGTGCTGGGCTCGCAGACGCGCTTTCGGATCACCCTGCCGCCGGTGTCCGCGGACGGCGGCGAGGAAGCGCAGGTCGCCTGATCGTATTCAGCGGGGTTGTTCGCTCATCTCGATCAGCACCGCTCCCTCCGATACCCGATCACCCACGCGCTGCGCCACACGGCTGATGCGGCCATCGTGAGGCGCCGTCAGCGTATGTTCCATCTTCATGGCTTCCACCGTGACCAGCGCGACGCCGCGCTTGACCTCGTCGCCTTCCGCCACGTGCACGGCCACCACCGTTCCAGGCAGCGGGGTAACCAGCGAGCCGCCGTCATCCGAGTCCAGGTGCTCCAGCGCGTCCTCGGTCACCACGCGCAGCGCGCTGACATGGCGGCCGTTGTCGAAGGCGTGCAGGCGGTGGCCATCGGCCACCACCCGCGGGCTGCGGACCCGGCCACCGATCTGCGCCCTGAGGCGATCCGCTGCGGCGCACAGCAACTCGAGCTCGATGGCTTGTCCACCAGCGTGCGCGAGCCAGGCACCGCCGGGGAGTGCTTCGAGCAACACATCACCCGCATCGAAGCACCAGCGGCTCTGAGCGGGACCGCCCGGCCGCCAGCCGCTGCGATCTTCCCAGGGTGATGCCGCCGCATCGCCGGCCTGCGCGTTCACGCACCACAGCGCCAGCAGCGCCAGATCCTCGGGACTGGGCTCGGGATCGCCGGGCGCGATGTGCGCGGCGTGCACGTCGAGGAATCGCGTGCTCAATTCAGCCGCGCGGAAGGACGGGTTCCTGAGGATGCTGCCGAGCAAGGCCTGATTGGTTTGCACGCCGGTGATCTCGATGTCGCCGGTGGCGCGGATGAGCCGGTCGATGGCCGCCTCGCGCGTGTCCCCCCAGGCGACGATCTTGCCGAGCATGGGGTCATAGAAGGGGGACACTTCATCGCCCGCCTCCACACCCACATCGGCGCGCACGCCCGCCATGCCTTCCGGCCAACGCAAATGGTTGAGCCGGCCCACGCTGGGAAGGTAGCCCTGCGCCGGGTCCTCGGCGTACAGCCGCACCTCGACCGCGGCGCCGCGAACGCGCAGCGGTGGCGCGAACTCGGCAAGCCTTTCGCCACGCGCCACACGCAGTTGCCATTCGACCAGATCCACGCCGGCGATCATCTCGGTGACCGGATGCTCCACCTGCAGGCGCGTGTTCATTTCCATGAAGTAGAAGTCCTGCGCTTCGTCCACCAGGAACTCGATGGTGCCCGCACCCACGTAGCCCACGGCGCGCGCCACCTTGCGGGCCGCCTCCGCCATGGCTTCGCGCACCTCCGCACGCAGTCCCGGAGCGGGCGCCTCCTCCACCACCTTCTGGTGCCGGCGCTGTACCGAGCAGTCGCGGTCGAACAGGGTCAGCACCTCGCCGGACGTATCGGCGAACACCTGCACTTCCACATGGCGGGCGCTGCGGAAATAGCGCTCCATCAACAGCCGGTCGTCACCGAAGGCCGTGCGCGCCAGGCGCTGCGCGGATTCCACCGCAGCACGCACCTGGGAAAGCTCGTCGACCACCTGCATGCCCTTGCCACCGCCACCGGCGCTGGCCTTGATGATCAAGGGGAACCCGATGCGCTGCGCCTCGGCCAGGAGCCGATCGGCGTCCTGCGCTTCACCGTGGTAGCCGGGCGCCACCGGCACCCCGGCATTTGCCATGGCGGCCTTCGCGGCGCTCTTGGATCCCATGGCATAGATCGCCGCCGCGGGCGGCCCGACGAAGATCAGGCCGGCGTCAGCGACGGCCTGGGCGAATTGCGCATTCTCGGACAGGAAGCCATAGCCAGGATGGATGGCCTGCGCGCCGGCGCGGCGCGCCGTCTCGATGAGCTTGGCGATGTTCAGGTAGCTCTGCGCCGCCGGCGCGGGCCCCAACAGAAACGCTTCATCGCAATGGCGCACATGCCGTGCCTGCCGGTCGGCTTCCGAGTACACCGCGATGCTGGTGATGCCCATGGCACGCGCCGTGCGCGCGATGCGGCAGGCGATTTCCCCGCGGTTTGCGATCAACAATCGTTGGATCATGGCATGCACCTTACATGCGGAACACGCCGAAGCGTGTTGCCGGCGTGGGTTGGGTGGCCGCGAGCGACAGTGCAAGTGACAGCACCCGGCGGGTATCGAGCGGGTCGATGACCCCATCGTCCCACAAGCGCGCGGAGGCATAATACGGATGGCCTTGGCGCTCGTACTGCTCACGCACCGGCGCCTTGATCTTCTCCTCCTCGGCCGCGCTGAGCTGGCCGCCGGCGCGCTCCAGCGCGTCGCGGCGGATGGTGGCGAGCACCGATGCCGCCTGCTCCCCGCCCATCACCGAGGTGCGCGCATTGGGCCATTGGAACAGGAAGCGCGGCGCATAGGCGCGCCCGCACATGGCGTAATTGCCGGCGCCGAAGCTGCCGCCGATGACCACGGTGAGCTTGGGCACTTGCGCGCACGCCACCGCGGTGACGAGCTTGGCGCCATCCTTCGCGATGCCGCCGGCCTCGGCTTTCTGCCCGATCATGAATCCCGTGATGTTCTGCAGGAACAACAGCGGCACCGATTCCCGGCAGCACAATTCGATGAAATGGGCGCCCTTCTGCGCGCTTTCCGAAAACAGGATGCCGTTGTTGGCGAGGATGCCCACAGGGAAGCCGCCGATGCGGGCGAATCCGCATACCAGCGTGGTGCCATACAGCGCCTTGAACTCATCGAATTCCGATGCATCCACGAGCCGGGCGATGATGTCCTTGACGTCGTAGGGCTTGCGGGTGCTCGCGGGAATGATGCCGTAGATCTCCGCCGGATCGTAGGCCGGAGGGCGCGCCGGCACCGGTGGCGCACTGGATGCGGCAGGCTTGAGGTGAGCGATGGCGCGACGCGCCAGCGCCAGCGCATGCGTGTCATTGTGCGCGTAGTAGTCCGTCACGCCGGATTGCCGGCAATGCACGTCCGCCCCGCCGAGCGATTCCGCGTCGATCTCCTCACCGGTGGCGGCACGCACCAGCGGCGGACCACCGAGGAACACGCGGCCCTGGTTGCGCACGATGATGGCGTGCTCGGACATCGCCGGCACGTAGGCGCCGCCGGCCGTGCACGAACCGTGCACCACCGCGATCTGCGCGATGCCCTTGGCCGACAACACCGCCTGGTTGTAGAAGATGCGGCCGAAGTGCTCACGGTCGGGGAAGACCTCGTCCTGCAAGGGCAGGAAGGCGCCGCCGCTTTCCACCAGGTACACGCAGGGAAGCGCATGTTCGGAGGCGATTTCCTGCGCCCGCAGGTGCTTCTTGACCGTGAGCGGGTAGTAGGTGCCGCCCTTCACCGTGGGGTCGTTGGCCACCACCATGCATTCGCGGCCGCTGATGCGGCCGATGCCGGTGACGATGCCCGCCCCCGCGACCTCGTCCCCGTACAAGCCATGCGCGGCGAGCGCGGACAATTCCAGGAACGGCGAGCCGGGATCCAGGAGCGTGCGGATGCGATCCCGGACCACGAGCTTGCCCGCCGCCGTGTGCTTCTCCCGCGCCGCCACGGGGCCGCCCAGCGCCTTTTTCGCAAGATCCGCCCGGAGTTCCTGCACCAGCGCCTGCATGTGCGCCTGGTTACCTGCAAATTCACTCGAGCGCGGATCGATGGTGGAACCCAATTGCACGATTGTCACCCCGCCGTGGGTCTGGCATAATTGTCGGACAGTCGGATTATCTAACACAACTGGGGCATTTACAATGGCTGCTGTCCTTCGTGAGTTCAACTTCAACCAGGGCGAAACCATCGAGGCGATCCGCGAGCAGGTGCGGCGCTTTGCACAGGAAAAGATCGCGCCGCGCGCCGCCGAGATCGATCGCAGCAATCAATTCCCGCGCGATCTGTGGCCGCAGCTGGGCGAGCTGGGCCTTCTGGGCATGACGGTGCCGGAAGCCGATGGCGGCAGCGCGCTGGGGTACCTCGCGCATCTGGTGGCCATGGAAGAGATCTCCCGCGCCTCGGCTTCGGTCGGCCTGAGCTATGGAGCGCATTCCAACCTGTGCGTGAACCAGCTTGCGCTCAATGGCAGTGCCGAACAGAAACGCCGCTACCTGCCCAAGCTGATCAGCGGTGAACACGTCGGCGCGCTGGCCATGTCGGAGCCCGGCGCCGGTTCGGACGTGGTGTCCATGCAGCTGCGCGCACAAGAACGCGGCAATCACTATGTGCTGGATGGCCGCAAGATGTGGATCACCAACGGCCCGGACGCCGACGTGCTGGTCGTCTACGCCAAGACAGAGCCCAGCGCCAAGGCCCGCGGCATCAGCGCGTTCCTGGTGGAAAAGGGTTTTGCCGGATTCAAGCCGGCGCAGAAGCTGGACAAGCTCGGGATGCGCGGCTCCAATACCAGCGAGCTCGTCTTCGAAGGCTGCGAAGTCCCCGCAGCCAACCTGCTCGGCAACCGCAACGAAGGTGTACGGGTGCTGATGAGCGGACTGGACTACGAACGCGTGGTGCTCAGCGGCGGCCCGCTGGGCATCATGGCCGAGGCGCTGGACGTGGCGCTCGCCTACACGCGCGAACGCAAGCAGTTCGGCAGCCCCATCGGCACCTTCGAGCTGGTGCAGGGGAAGCTTGCCGACATGTACGCAGCGCTCAATGCGTGCCGCAGCTACGCCTACACGGTGGCCGCGGCCTGCGACCGAGGCGAATCCACGCGCAAGGACGCGGCCGCCTGCATCCTGTACTGCGCTGAAGCCGCCACGCGCGTGGCACTGGATGCCATCCAGCTGCTGGGCGGCAATGGCTATATCAACGACTACCCCACCGGGCGGCTGCTGCGCGATGCCAAGCTGTATGAAATCGGCGCCGGCACCTCGGAGATCCGCCGCATGCTCATCGGGCGGGAACTGTTCGGGGAATCCGCATGAGCGACTTGTTCGAACCACTGGATGCGAGCCCCGCCTACCGGCAGATCGCGAACGTGATCGAACGCAAGATCGTCGAGCGCGAGCTGCGCGCCGGCGACGCGCTACCGTCTGAAAACGACCTGGCGCGGCAGTTTGGCGTCAACCGCTCGACCGTGCGCGAGGCGATTCGTGAGCTGGAGATTCATGGCCTGCTCGGCCGTCAACGCGGCGAGAAGCGACTGCGCGTCACGCGACCCGAGCCGGAGCGCATCAGCTCGGGTGTCAGCCGTGCACTGGCGCTGCATGATGTGAGCTTCCTCGATCTTTGGGAAACCATGATGGCATTGGAACCTGCGGCGGCCGAGCTCGCGGCCGCACGCCGCTCGGACGATGACCTGGACGCGCTGGCCGCGGCCTCTGCGAAATTCGTGGCCAACGGCGAGGACACCCCAGCCTGCGTCGCCGCCGTGACCGAATTCTTCGCCGCCGTCGCCGCCGCCACCGGCAACAAGGTGCTGGCCATGCAGCAGGCGCCATTGAACGAACTGCTGGCTCCCACGCTGTCGCACATGATCGATGCCGTGCCGCAGTCGCGCTCGCGCATCATGGCCGCGCAGTCCGCGATGCTCGCCGCCATCCGCGGCCGCCGCCGCGCCGAGGCGCGCAGTTGGATGGAAAAACATGTCCGCGACTTCAAGCGCGGCTATGAGATCGCGGGGATCCCGCTCGAATACTCGGTATCGGTGGGTTCGCGCTGAGCGGCGCGGCCTTGTGCGCCGCCGCTCACCGCCCGCTGCTCAGCGCGCGGCCTTCATAGCGAGTTCCGCCTGCTTCCAGCCGGTCTCGGCCATGGGCTCGACCGCCGATGCGTATTCCTTGGCGCGGGCGCTGGCCGCGGTGCCGCGCAGGAACCGCCCCTTGATGCCGTGGAAGATGGCCGCCATGCGGAACATGTTGAATGCCAGGTAGAAATCCAGGTGGTCGATGCCGGCGCGGCCTGTGCGTTCGCAATACATGCGCACGTACTGCGCCTCGTCCGGGATGTTGAGCGCCGCGAAATCCACGCCCAGCATGCCGGCCACGCCGATGCGCGGCATGCGATAGATCATCAGGTGATAGCCGAAGTCCGCGAGCGGATGGCCGATGGTCGACAATTCCCAGTCCAGTATCGCCAGCACCCGCGGTTCGGTGGGATGGAAGATCAGGTTGTCGCAGCGGTAGTCACCGTGCACGATGCTGGCGTCGTCGCCGGGCGGAATGTTCGCCGGGAGCCACTCGATCAGCCGGTCCATGGCGGGGACGCGGCCGGCCGCTTCATCCTCGCGATACTGCTTGGACCAGCGCGCGATCTGTCGCGTGAAATAGCTGCCGGGCTTGCCGAAATCGCCCAGCCCCGCCGCCACGTAGTCCACTTGATGCAGGCCCGCCAATGCGTTCACCATCGCCTGGAAGTAGGCCGGCCGCTGTGCGCGCTCCACTTGCGAAAAGGTGGAATCCCAGAAGACCCGCCCGTCCACCGCCTCCATCACGTAGAACCAGGTGCCGATGATGGATTCGTCCTGGCACAGCACCAGCGCCCGAGCCACCGGCACCCGCGTGTGATCGCCGAGCGCGCGGATCACGCGGTATTCACGATCGACCGCGTGCGCGGAAGCCAGCAACTGGCCCGGGGGCTTGCGCCGCAGCACGTAGCTGCGCGCGGGTGTCTGCAACAGATAGGTGGGATTGGACTGGCCGCCGGCGAACTGCCGCACGCTCAAGGGACCGGCAAAGCCGGGAATTTCGCGGGCGAGGTAGCGTTCCAGCGTGGCGATGTCGAAGCCATAGCCTTCGCGAACTTCGGTGGTGGCGTCCATTTCCTACAGTGTACTCAACAGGTGGCCGCCATCCACCGGGATGACGATGCCGGTGATATAGGCCGAGGCATCGGATACGAGCAGGCGCAGCGCACCGTCGAGATCCTCCGCCCTTCCCATGCGCCGCTGCGGAATGCGCTTGAGCATGGCAAGGCCCGCGGCAGATTCCAGGAATCCGCGGTTGATGTCGGTCTCGATGTAACCCGGCGCGATCGCATTGACGCGGATGCCGAAGCGCGCCAGCTCCAGGGCCATGGTCTTCGTCATCTGGATCAGCGCGGACTTCGACACCGCGTAAGGCCCCACGCCACCCGCCTGCCGCAATCCCAGGATGGAGGCGATGTTGACGATGGCGCCGGGCCGCGCTGCCGCCTTCCACTGGCGCGAAAACGCCGTGGACATGAGAAAGGCACCCTTCAAGTTCACATCGAGCACGGCGTCCCAATCGGCCTCGCTCTGCTCGAGCCATGCCTTGCCCACGGTGGTGCCCGAATTGTTGATCAGCACGTCGGGCGCGCCCAGCGCATTGCTCACCGCCTCGAAGGTGCTCTCAACCGACGCGGCATCCATGACATCCAACGGCACCGCCACGGCGCGGCCGCCACTCGCACCAATGGTGGCCTGCAACTCCTGCAGCAGCGGCAGGCGCCGCGCGCACAACGCGACCTTGGCACCTGCGGCGCTCAGGGTCAGTGCGAAATGCCGGCCCAGCCCGCTCGAGGCGCCGGTGATGACGATGACCTTGTCGCGGATGTCCAAGCGCGCATCCGCCTCAGAGGATGAGGTCACGAACCGTGTCCGGGTTGGCGGGATCATGCAAGGCGCTGGCAAAGGACACCAGCACCATGGTCGACGTGCCGGTATTGCGATAGGCGTGCACCACGCCGGGTGGCAGGGTAAAACGCCATGCCTCGCCGTCCGGAACCTCGACATCCCGCAGCGCGCCGCCTTCCTTCAAGCGCACCAGGCAGGGACCTACCACCGTGGTCATCTCCGTGGCGCTGCGGTGCCAATGATTGCCGCGCACCTCGCCGGGCTGCGTCAGCACCACGTGCACGTTTCGTTGCTGGGAGAGTTCCGCTGCGTTCAGCGGCTCGAACAGGCTGCCACGCGCGTCACGATGGGAACCCAGGGTCTCGATGCGGGCGCTGCCCGCGGCGTTGGAATTCATGGCTGCATTGTAGCCTGTGCCGCCGCCAAGCGCAGAACGTGACCCATGACAACAGCAACATCGACATCGCCAGATCCATCCTGCCGCCGCCTCCCCCGCCTCCCGACGCCTTGGCGGGCGGTGTGCTGCTGCCGGTCGCGGTTTCGATCTTGATGGCCACCGGGCACGCCGCCGTGGCGACGCTGGTGGGCACGATGCGGCCCGCCGTGCTGCTACCCAGGGTCACACTCGCGCTCTGCTGCGCACCCGCATCGTCGGTGAGCAACAGGGTCAGGGCGATGGCGCCGCTGCTCGGCGCGGTCAGCGACACGCTGGCCTGATCGGCGCTGCTCAAGGCCACGGCTTGACCGGCGCCATCGACGGCACTCCACGCCCGCGCGCTCAAGCTGTGGCCGCAGGCGGCAACGCTGCCGCTGGAATCGAAGGTGACGGTGCTGCCCGGCGCGATGCCGGCGCTGGGCACGATGCTGATGATGGGCCGCGCCGCTTCGCTCATTGCGCCGGACGCGCTCAGCATGCCGGCGCCGCACACTTGCGTGGTGCACACACATTCGGAGGTCTGCAGGTCGGTTGCGCCCGCCGGCACATGGCAGACGGTCAAGGGATTGCCGGCATCGTCGCGCACCGGCGTCGGGAACGTGCGTGCACCGCGCTGCATGCGCAACTTCAACTCCGTCGCATCGAGCTTGCCGTTCACCGCGAGCATGAGCGCCGCCACGCCCGCGGCCTGGGGCGCCGAGAAGCTGGTGCCCAGGTTGAAATTGGTCTGGTCGGTGTAACCCGAGGCTCCCGGCACCGTGGCGCCGTGATTGGTGGTGGTGTCCAACGAATACAGGCAGGGGCCGCCGTTGGTGTTGAAGCAATTGCCTGCGGGCGCGGCAATGCCGATCTGCGGACCCAGGTTCGAATATCCCACCTTGGTTCCCGCGTGCCGCAGGCCGGCGACGCCCAGCACGCCCGGGCAATCGGCCGGTTCGTCGACGCGGCCGCCCTCATTGCCGGCCGAGGCCACCACCAGCACGCCGCGCGCCGCGAGTTCGTTGATCACCGGCCTGTAGATCTGGCATTGCGAGGTATCGGTATTGCCCAGGCTCATGTTGATCACGCGGGCGGGGTACGGATTGTCCGGCACGCCGTTCACGTGCAACCCCGCCGCCCAGCGCATGGCGGCGATGATGTCGGAGTCGTAGCCGCCGCACTTGCCGAGTACGCGCACCGGCAGGAGCCACGCATTCCAATTCACGCCCGCGATGCCCACCGCATTGTTGGTGGCGGCGGCGATCATGCCGGCGGTGCGCGTGCCGTGCCAGGAACTGTCCCCGACCTTGCAGCCCTTGAACTGGGCGTTGGCGGCATCGCTGCTCGTCACCCAATCGCCGGGATCCGACGGGTCAGGGTCCCAGCCGTTGCCATCGTTGGCGACCAGGAATCCGCCATTGCCGTCGGCCGACACGAAGTCATAACCGGGAAAGAGCTTGCCGCCCTGGGAAGCCCGCCCGAGATCGGGGTGATCGAAACGCACACCGGTGTCGAGGACGGCGATGACGAGGCCGCTGCTGCCCTTGCTCCGGTCCCAGGCGCCTTCGGCACGGATGGCCGCCGCCTGGGTGGCCTGCAGATACCATTGGCCGGCGTAGGATGGATCGTTGGGCAAGGCATGGGCGAAGCGCCGCCGGTCAAGGGCAACGGCTTCGACCTCGGGATCATCGCGAAGCTGCGCCGCAATCGACGCCAGCGGCTGCGTGCGGTCATCGACCGCCACCAGTTGCAGGTTCGCGCCGAACTCGCGCAACGAGGTCAGGGGCAGACGCATACGCTGGGAGAGCCCGCCGACGCGATCGGCGACCGGCTTGGAGCGCCCCTGGCTGTCCGCATCCTTGAAGCGGACGAGCAGGCGGCCCTCGGCCGCCGCCGACACCTCGCGTTGACGGGTGCCCAGGTCATTGGTCTCGGCCGCCAGAGTGGCGGTAGGTCCCGCCAAGGCCAGCATCAGCATCATGCATCGAATGTTCATAGCCCCAACTGTATGGAATCCCTGCAGGCAACCGGCCTGTCGGCGGCCGGCGACGTGCCCATCCGCCGAATACGACCGCCCCTTTTTTACACTTTGGTCCCGATCCTGCCGCCTATTGCGTCACGTTGCCCTCATTTGAGCCGCATCAGGGTAAAATGCCGGTTCTATCCCCCGTTTTCCTCGAGGTACAAGCGACATGTCTTACGATTTCCGCCAGTTCTATATCGATGGCCAATGGGTCGATCCCCTCCAGGGCAAGGATTTTCAGGTCATCAATCCGGCCACGGAAGAACCGGCCGGTGTCATCAGCCTCGGCGGGGTCAAGGACGTGGAAAGGGCCGTGGCAGCCGCGAAGCGGGCATTCGACTCCTACTCGCGCACCACGCGCGAGGAGCGGCTTGCCCTGCTGAAGAAGGTGCTGGAATTCTACAAGAAGCATTACGCGGACATCGCCGTCGCCATCAGCGAGGAAATGGGCGCCCCCATCAAGCTCGCCAAGGGCGGACAGGCCGGCGTGGGCGTGGGCCACATCATGGCCATGATCGAAGTCCTGCAGCGCTTCAAGTTCGAGGAACGGCAAGGTCCGGCGCGCCTGGTGCATGAACCCGTCGGCGTCTGCGCGTTGATCACGCCCTGGAACTGGCCCATGAACCAGGTGGCCGCCAAGGTGGTCCCGGCACTCGCGGCCGGTTGCACCATGGTACTCAAGCCCTCCGAGTTCTCCCCCTTCAGCGCGGCCATCTGGACCCAGGTCATGCACGAAGCGGGCGTTCCCGCCGGCGTGTTCAACATGATCAACGGCGAAGGCGCCGTGGTCGGCGCGGCACTGGCCTCGCACCCGGACATCGACATGGTGTCGTTCACGGGTTCCACCCGCGCCGGCACCGAAGTGGCGCGCGTCGCCGCCGCCACGGTCAAGCGCGTGCACCAGGAACTGGGCGGCAAGTCGCCCAACCTGCTGCTCGAGGATGCGGATTTCACCAAGGCGGTGAAGGCCTCCGTTCTGCACGTCATGGAGAATACCGGCCAGTCCTGCAATGCGCCCACGCGCATGCTGGTTCCCAAGGCACGCTTGGCGGAAGTGGAAGCCATGGCCAAGGCCGTGGCGGAAGCCGTGGCGGTGGGCGATCCGAAATCCGACACCACCGCCATGGGGCCGGTGGTGTCGAAGATCCAATACGAGCGGGTGGAGGGGTACATCGCCAAGGGAATCGCCGAGGGCGCGAAGCTGGTCACCGGCGGCGAAGGCCGGCCCGCAGGGCTCACCAAGGGCTATTTCGTCAAGCCGACGATCTTCTCCAACGTCAACAACGGCATGACCATCGCCCGCGAGGAAATCTTCGGACCGGTGCTGTGCATCCTGCCCTACGAGTCGGAAGAACAGGCCATCCAGATTGCCAACGACACGCCTTATGGACTCGCCGGCTACATCTGGTCCACCGATCTCGCGCACGCCAACAAGGTGGGCAGCCGCATTCGTGCCGGCCGCGTCACGGTGAACGGCGCCTCGGGCGACATGCAGACACCGTTCGGCGGCTTCAAGGCTTCCGGCAATGGCCGCGAGTGGGGCGAGTTCGGCCTGCGCGACTTCCTCGAAGTGAAGGCCATGATCGGAGCGGACGCCGCCTGATGCGGCGTGGACGTGCCTGATCCCGATTCCCCGCTCCTGCTGCTGGAGGGGCTGACCAAGCGCTACGGCGCACAGGGGCCTGCGGTGCTCGAGAATCTCGACCTGCGGCTCGCTCGCGGGGAGTACCTCGCCGTCATGGGCGAATCGGGCGTGGGCAAGTCGACGCTGTTGAACCTGCTGGCCGGCCTCGACCGGCCGGATGCCGGCCGCGTGGTGTTCGATGGAACGGACCTCACGCGGCTGGACGACGAATCCCTCACCGTGCTGCGACGGCGCTCGATCGGATTCATTTTCCAGGCCTTCCACGTATTACCCTTCCTCAGCGTGCTGCAGAACACCGCGCTGCCGCTCGACCTCCTGGGAGTGGCGGAGCCGCAGCGATCGGAGCGCGCTCACGCCATGCTCGAGGCGGTGGGCCTGGCCGCGCATGCCGATGACTTTCCCCGCCAGTTGTCCGGCGGCGAATTGCAGCGCGTCGCCATCGCACGGGCGCTGGTGCATCGGCCGCTGCTGGTCCTTGCCGATGAGCCCACGGGCAACCTCGATCCACGCACGGCCGCGCAGATCCTCGACCTGCTGCGCCGGCAATTGCGCGCCAACGGCGGCAGCGCCATCCTCATCACGCATTCGCGCGCGGCCGCGGAGTCCGCGGATCGCGCGGTGCAACTCGACGGGCGGCGCTTCATTCCCCTCGCCGCCAGCGCACCGGCATGAGCCGCAACAACCCGGGCATCGTGCTGCGGGTGTTGCTGCTCGCGCAGATGCGCCAGCAACCGGCTCGCTTGCTGATCATGATCGTGGTGATCGCGCTGGGCGTGGCGCTCGGCACCTCGGTTTACCTCGTCAACGCCACGGCGTTGAACGAATTCACCACGGCGACCAAACGGCTGGTGGGAGAAGCCGATGTGATCGTGCGCGGTTCGGCGGGCGGGTTTTCCGAGCAGTTGTATCCCGAGCTTGCCCGCGATCCACAGGTGCGCGTGGCAAGCCCCGTGCTCGAACTGCAGGCGGCGGTGCCGGGCCAGCGCTCACCGCTGAAGATCATGGCCGTGGACATCTTCAAGGCCGGCGCGCTGCAACCCACGCTGTTCGGCGACGTCAGCGGCGACCTGCGCCGCCTGTTCGCGCCCCGCGGCATCTACTTGAGCCAACGCGCAGCGCTCGAGCTTCGCAGCGGTCCCGGCCATGCACTGACCGTCATCATCGGCAACACGCCGGTTTCCCTGGAGGTGCTGGGCGTGATGTCCGCCGACAGCTATCCCCAATCGATCGGCCTGATGGACATCGCGGCCGCGCAGTGGACCTTTCACCGGCTCGGCCTGCTCAACCGTATCGACCTGCAATTGCGCCAAGGTGCCGATGCGCACGCCTTTGCCGCGCAACTGGCCGCGCGGCTGCCGGCGGGCGCGGTGGCCGTGGCGCCCGAGGTGGAGCGTGACCGCGCGGTCACCCTCACGCGCGCCTACCGCGTCAACCTCAACATGCTGGCGCTGGTTGCGCTGTTCACCAGCGCCTTCCTCGTGTTCTCCATCCAGTCGCTGGCCATGCTGCGCCGGCGCGCGGCGATTGCCCTGCTGCGCGCACTTGGCGTGACGCGCCGGCAACTGCTGCAGGCGTTGCTCACCGAAGGCGTGGTGATCGGCGCCGCGGCCTCCGCGCTGGGTGTCGGGTTGGGCGTGCTGCTGGCCGCCGCCGTGGTGCAATGGCTCAATGGCGATTTCGGCAATGGACAGGTGCACGTGGATGCTGCGCTGCCGCACCTGCAGCCCACCGCCCTGCTGCTGGCCTTCCTGGCAGGCACTGCCTTTGGCGCAGTCGGCACCTTGCTGCCGGCCGCCGAGGCCGCGCGGCGCGACCCGGCACGCGGGCTCAAGGCGGGCGATGCGCAACTCGAAGTGCGCCCGCGCCGCTGGTTCCTGCCGGGCGCCTGCCTCATGCTGCTGTCTGGCGCATTGCTGGCATTGCCCCCGCGACACGGACTGCCGATCGCCGGATATGCCGCCATCGCCCTGCTGCTGTTCGGCGGCATCGCGTGGGTCCCGTTGTTCACGCAGTCGGCATTGCGCTGGCTGCCGGGTACGCGTCGCACGTCCTTCGCGCTCGCCCTGCGGCAATTGCGCGCCAGCCGCGCCACGGTGTTCCTGAGCCTCGCGCCGATCATCGTCAGTTTCGCGCTGATGGTGTCGATGGCCATCATGGTGCACTCCTTCCGCCAGTCCTTCGAAGCGTGGTTGAACAAATTGCTGCCCGCCGACGTGCAATTGCGCCTGCCCGCCGGCAGCGACACCGCCGCCTTGGACGCTGCGGATCAGCAAGCGATCAGCCGCTTGCCCGGCGTGTCGGTGGCCGATTTCCGCCGCACTCGAACCTTGTACCTGGACGCGGCGCGCGAACCGCTGACGCTCATCGCGCGCGACATGCGCACCAAACCCGCGGCCGACATTCTCCCGCTGGTGGCGAGCGCCGGCGGACATCCGCCTTCCGAATCGGTATGGATATCGGAAGCCGTCGCCGACAAATACGGATGGCGTGCGGGGCAACGCGTGCACCTTCCCATCGGAGCGGGTGCTGACTGGTGGGTGGCCGGCGTCTGGCGCGACTACGCGCGCACCGAAGGAGCACTCGTGGTCGACCGCGAGCGTTATGTGGCGCTCAGCGGCGATGCCGACTCCAACGATGCCTCGCTCTGGCTGGCGCCGGAGGCGGACGCGACCGTCATCGCGCAGCGATTGGCACAACTGCATGGCGCCGGCGGAACGCTGGAGGTGATGACCAGCGGCGAGGTAAAGCGCCGCTCGTTGCGAATCTTCGATCGTGCATTCGCCGTCACATACGGATTGGAATCCCTGGCCGTGCTGATCGGCCTCGTCGGCATCAGCGTGGCCGCAAGCTTCTCCGCCATCACGCGCCGTGCGGAGTTCGGCATGCTGCGGCATGTGGGCATGCTGCGCCGGCAGGTCGTGGAAATGCTGGCGGCGGAGGGAGTCGCGACCGCGCTGTTGGGAACCATGTACGGGCTGGCGCTGGGCTTCGTGCTCAGCCTGGTGCTGGTGTTCGTGATCAACCGGCAATCCTTCAACTGGAGCATCGACCTGTCGATCCCCATCGTGCAGCTGGCGACGTTTGCCGCGGCGCTGCTGCTGGCCGCCGCGATCACCGCCGTGGTGAGCGGACGCGCGGCGCTGAGCGGGGATGCGATCCGCGCCGTGAGGGAGGATTGGTGAGGTTGCTGTGGGTGTTCCTGTTGCTGATCCTTGCCGCGCCAGGCCGCGCCGCAGCTCCGGCCGTGGAACCCTTGGCAGACGCCAGTGCCGCGGCGGTGGTGCCAGGCCGCCGGCTCATCTTTCCGCGCGACCATGGGTCGCACGCCGACTTCCGCACCGAATGGTGGTACGTCACCGGCTGGCTGCAAAGCGGCCGCGGACCCATCGGCTTCCAGATCACCTTTTTCCGCTCACGCACGCCGTGGCAACTGGTGGAGGGCAATCCCAGCGCCTTCACTCCCTCACAGTTGCTGATCGCGCATGCGGCGTTATCCGATCCGGCAAACGGCCGGCTGCGGCAGGAACAGCGCGTGCAGCGGGCCGGGCTGGGCCTGGCCGGCGCCGACGAGCGCGACACGCACGTTTGGATGGATCGCTGGGAATTGACGCGTGCGGCCGACGGCGCTTACCGCGCGAGCATGCAAGGCGATGAGTTCTCCTTCGACCTGCAACTGCGCCCCACGCAGGCACCGCTCCTCAATGGTGACAATGGCTTCAGCCAAAAGAGCCCGCGACCCGCCTCCGCAAGCTATTACTACAGCATCCCCCATCTGCGCGTGACCGGCAGTGCATCGAGCAAGGGATCCAGCCTCGCCGTAACCGGCGAGGCCTGGCTCGATCACGAGTGGTCGAGCGAATACCTCGATGCAGAGGCCGCCGGATGGGATTGGCTGGGATTGAATTTCGACGACGGCAGCGCCTTGATGGCCTTCCGCATCCGCGGCAAGGACGGCGGCACGCGCTGGGCCGGCGCGTCGTTGCGTGATGCAAGCGGTACCGTTCACATCGCAAGCCCCGCGGAGGTCACCTGGCAACCGCAGCGCTCATGGCGTTCGCCGCGAACCGCCGTCAGCTACCCCGTGCAATGGACGTTGACGGCAGGAACCCGGCGATGCGGATTGGCGCCGCTGATGGACGATCAGGAGAACGACACTCGCGCCACTACCGGCGCCATCTATTGGGAAGGCGCCGTGCGTGCCAATTGCGAGGGAATGGCGCCAGGGCGTGGATATCTCGAATTGACGGGCTACGGCCAGGCCTTGCGTCTCCGCTGATCCTCTGCCGCGGCGTGAGCATCGTGCGGGATTTAACCTATTCATGTCTTTTTGCGCATCCACCCGTGCCGCCGAATGTCTTCGCGTCGTGATCGAGCGACACACGAGCCCGTATGTTCTGACAATTCAATTTTGGAATACGCGCTAAGACGCTGTTTTTTCCGGCACTGCGCCGTGCAGTGAATAATCCACCTATCCATCGGTCGCCAGTTTTCGCACGCCGCAACCTGTCGTCACATCGAGACAATTGCGTCGCTTGATCGACCTTCGTTAAATCACCGCCGGTCCTACGGCACCACGGGAAGCGTTGCCGTAGCGATGTTTTAGATCGACATGTCGGGGAGACGCGTAAATGCGGGAGTTCGTTCGGTGGTTTGGGGGAATCAGCATTGCGATTACCTTCGCAATTCCCTTTCGGTTGGCGGAGGCCGCGTCGATGACCTTGTCCGGCATTCCATCGAATTCGGCGATGGTCAACAAGTATTATTACTTCAAGCCCACGCTCAGCAACGCGACCGCGAGTACGACAAAGTTCTCTATATCTGGCAAGCCGGCCTGGGCTGCCTTCAATTCGGCCACCGGCTCGCTCAGTGGTACGCCGAAATTGACGGGAACTTGGCCGGGCATCAAGATTTCCGCATCGGATGGCGTGCGCAGCGCGTCGTTACCGTCGTTTGTGCTCACCGTGGCTCCGGCAGGGTCGGTCTCGCTGAAGATTTCCGGCACGCCAACCAGGACCGCCGACACCGGCGCGTACTACAGTTTCCGTCCTACGGTGACCGCGCCCAGCGGGGCCAAACTCGCTTACTCGATCGTGAACAAGCCATCCTGGGCGGCCTTCAGCACCACCACCGGTACCTTGACGGGCAAGCCCACCACCGTCGCCACGTACTCTGGTATTTCCATCAAAGTGACCGACAGCAAGACCTCGGCGTCATTGCCCACCTTCAGCATTGCCGTAGCCAAGCCCGGGACCGGCACGGCGCTGCTGTCCTGGGTGAAGCCTGCGAAGAACACCGATGGCACGACACTGTCCAATCTCGCCGGCTTTCGCGTTCACTACGGCAACAGCCTGTCGGCGCTCACCAAGACCATCACTGTCGGAGGAGCGAACAGCACCAGCGCCTCCATCGAAGGCCTTGCGCGCGGCACCTGGTATTTTGCCGTGGTGGCCTACACCACGGCCGGCATCGAAAGTGCGCTGTCCGCAGCGGCAGCGAAGACCATCAAATAGCACCCCGTCAATCAGGGGCCAGCCTCACAGCTTACCTTCACTCAGCTCCCCTGCTCCACCACCACACCCACGCTGCGTTCGGCTGAACGCAGCGTGTTGTGCAGAAGCATCGTGACGGTCATCGGCCCCACGCCGCCGGGCACCGGCGATATCAGCGATGCTTTCTGGCGCACGCCTTCGAAATCCACATCGCCAACGATGCGCCCGTCCGGCAGCCGATTGATGCCCACGTCGATCACCACCGCACCGGTCTTCACCATCTGTGGCACGATCAGGTTGGGAACGCCGGCCGCCACCACCAGGATGTCGGCCAGCAACGTGAAGATGGCCAGATCCCGAGTCAGCTTGTGACAGATGCACACGGTGGCATCGCGCTGCATGAGCATCATGGCGGTGGGTTTTCCCACGATGTTGCTCGCGCCGACCACCACCACATTCCGCCCTGCAATCTCCACCTTCTCGTGTTCCAACAGCTTCTGCACACCATATGGCGTGCAGGGCGGGAACACGGTGGAGCCGGTCAGCAAGCCGCCGACGTTATACAGGTGAAAGCCATCCACGTCCTTGTCCGGCGAGATGCGCTCCAGCACCGCATCGATGCCGATGTGCGTTGGCAGCGGCAGCTGCACGAGAATGCCGTGCACGGTGGGATCGGCATTCAGACGGTCGATTTCCTGCAGAACCCGGCCCTCAGCCACGCTCTCGGGAAACTCGATGCGCTCGGAGCGGATGCCTATTTCCTCGCAGGCACGCACCTTGTTGTTGACGTACAGCCGCGAGGCCGGGTTTGCGCCGATGAGGATGACGGCAAGCCCAGGCCGCAGGCCATGCGAGGAGGAGAGCTGCTCGACGCGCGCCTTGTATTCCACCCGCAGCTTGCGTGCAACCTCCTTGCCGTCGATGACGCGCGCGCTCATGCGCGCAGCAACAGGTTGTCGGGGTCGAACAGCGGCTCCTTGCCGACCACCGCGCGGCGGCGCTCTCCGAGGATCTCAACTTCCAGTTGCGTGCCCGGCTTGGCAAGGTCGGTGCGCACATAGGCGAGCGCGATGCTCTTGCCGATGCGATAGCCGTAGCCGCCGGAGGTGACGAGTCCGACGGTCTCCTTGCCGCTGAAGACGATGGAGACGGCGGCCGCATCGGCATCCGTCGCATCCACGATCAGCGGCACGAAGCGCTCGCGCGGACCGCTCTGCGCCTCGCGGCGCAAGGCCTCCTGCCCGATGAACCCGCCCGGCTTGTCGAGCTTGACGAAGCGATCGAGCGAGGACATGAACGGTGTGTATTCGGTGGTCAGGTCCGCCTTCCAGGAGCGATAGCACTTTTCCAGGCGCAGGCAATCCATGGCGTACAGGCCATAGTCGGCAATGCCAAGGTCGGCGCCGGCCTCGAACAACAGGTCGTAGACCGATAGCAGGTGCTCCACCGGCAGGTGCAGCTCCCAGCCGAGTTCTCCGACGTAGTTCACCCGCATGGCGATGGCGCGCGTGTAGCCGATTTCAATGCTGCGCATGGACAGCCAGGGGAAGGCGGCGTTGGACAGGTCGGCCGGTGTGAGGCGCGCCAGCAACTCGCGTGACTTCGGACCCACGACGATGAGCGTGCCGTAGCGCGTGGAGAGGTTCTCCAGGCGGACCGGTGGCCCGGACACCGGCAGGTGCGACTGCAACCAATGCTCGTCGTGGCGCTCGCCGGCAGCCGCGCTGATCAGCCAGTAGCGGTCGGCGCCGAAATTCGTGAGCGTCATTTCGGTGACGACACCGCCGCTGGGAGCACAGAAATAATTCAAGGCCGTGCGGCCGGGCTTGGGCAGGGAGCCCGACACCATGTGATCGAGCCAGGCCGCGGCGCCCGCCCCCGTCAGTTCGAACTTGGTGAAGCCGGGCAGGTCGAGCACGGCCACCCGTTCATGCACGGCGCGGCATTCGCGCGCCGCCGCCGCATGCCATGCGGGGCGCCGGAAGGAGAGCTTCGGGCCGCTCTTGTCATCGCCGGCCTGCGGGAAATACACCGCGCGTTCCCAGCCGCCGCGCGCGCCGAACTGCGCACCCTTGTCCTTCAGCCGCTGATACACTGGCGAGGTCTTGGCGGGCCGGCCATCGGGCCGCTCCTCCACCGGATAGCCGATGCCGTATTCGTGGCGATAGGTTTCCAGCGCCTTGGCCAGCGTGAACTTGTGATTGGCGTAGTCGAGATAGCGGCGCGAATCCAGCGGCCACATGTCCCACTCGGGATGGCCATTCACCACCCACTCCGCGATGATCTTGCCCGCGCCGCCCGCCTGTGCGATGCCGAAGGTAAAGGCGCAGCAATGGAAGAAATTCGGCAGTCCCGGCGCCGGCCCGATCAACGGATTGCCATCGGGGGCATACGGAATGGGGCCGTTGATCACGTTCTTGATGCCGACGGTGCCCAGCAGCGGCACGCGCGCGCACGCGTCCTGGATGTAGCGCTCGAGGTGATCGGTCTCATCCGGGAACAGCTGGTGGGCGAATTCATCGGGGATCTTGTCGAGCCAATGCGCCTTGGGCTGGTCTTCGTAGGGGCCGAGGATGAATCCGTGGCGCTCCTGGCGCATGTAGTAGCTGATGTCCGGGTCGCGCAGCAACGGCAGGCGCGCGGCGCCGCGGGCGACCAGGTCCGGCACATCTTCGGTGACCATGTACTGGTGCGCGAGCGTGATCATCGGCAGGTACACGCCCACCATCGCCGCCACCTCCCCGCCGCGATACCCCGCGGCATTGATCACGGACTCGGCGCGGATTTCGCCCTTGTCCGTCACGACGCGCCACTCCCCGCCGGGTTCGCGCTCAATGGCGGTGACACGCGTATTGCGGTGGATCTGCGCACCGGCATCGCGCGCACCCTTGGCCAGCGCCTGGGTAAGCTGGGCCGGATCGATGTCCCCGTCGTAGGGATCGTGCAGGCCCGCGAGGATGTCATCGGTGGTGATGAAGGGATGCAGCTCGCGGATCTCGGCGGGACTGAGCATGCGGAACTCGATGCCCTGCGCGCGCGCCTGCGACACCACGTGCTTGAACTCATCCACGCGGTCCTGCGTATGCGCCAGGCGGATGCTGCCGGTGATGTGGTAGTTGATGTCGTAGCCCACGCGCTTGGCAAGCTCGGAGTACAGCCGCGTGCTGTGGCGCTGCAGCTTGATCAGGTTCCAGGAGGTGGAGAAGTTCGGGCAATTGCCGGCCGCGTGCCAGGTGGAACCGGCGGTGAGCTCATCGCGCTCCAGCAGCACGGCATCCGTGCAGCCCAGCTGCGTGAGGTGATACAGGGCGCTGCAGCCCACCGCGCCGCCGCCGATAACGACGACCTTTGCATGTGTCTTCATTTCATTCTTTCGTTAGTCGGGTCATACCAGGGTTTCAACTGCACGCGCGCCTCGTAGCGCTCGCATGCCACTTCGATCTGCCACTTGCCCGCGGCCAGCCAATCCGGGGTCACGCCGTCCGCGCAAGTCACGTAGCCCATGCCGATGGAGCGCCCCAGGCGATGGCCCCACGCGCCGGAGCGGATGGAGCCAACGATGACCCCATCGCGCAGGATGGGCTCCTCGTGATACAGCATGGGAGCGCTGGCCGAGGCATCCTCCAGCATCACCTGCACCATGCGGCGGGTGATCTTGCCGGCAGCCTTGCGCTGCGCCAGCGCCTCCTTGCCGATGAAGCCGCCCGGCTTGTCCCAGGCCACGGTGAAGGCCAGGCCCGCCTGCAGCGGATCATCCTCATCCGCGATGTCGTGTCCCCAGTGGCGATAGCCCTTCTCCACGCGGCAGGACCCCATGGCGTGATACCCGGCGTGCCTGAGGCCGAAGGCGGCGCCCGCCTCCACGATGCGCTCGTACACGTCCAGGCAATGCTCGGTAGGCATATAAAGTTCCCAGCCCAGTTCGCCCACATAGCTGATGCGCCCGGCACGCACCGTGGCATAGCCGATCTCGATGGGCCGTGACCAGCCGAAGGGATGCGCGGCGTTGGAAAGGTCCGCCCCGGAGATCGCCTGCAGCAGCTCGCGGCTGCGCGGGCCCATGACGCCCAGCATGGCCGTGCCCGAGGTGATGTCGGTGACCGTGCAGCGCGCGCCGCGCGCCGCGATGTGTCCTTTCAGCCAGGCCAGGTCGCGGGTCTGGCACACGGCCGAGGTGACCACCCAGAACTCGGTCTCGCCCAGGCGCGTGATGGTGAGGTCCGCTTCGATCCCGGCCCGTTCGTTCAGCCATTGCGTGTACACCATGCGGCCGGCGGGCACATCGACATTGGCGGTGCACAAAGCGTTGAGCAATGAGCAGGCATCGGCACCCTGCACCAGGAATTTCGGAAAGCAGGATTGGTCGAACAATCCAACTGCATCGCGCAGGGCGCGGCATTCCGCGCCGCTGTGTTCGAACCAGTTCTGCCGTCCGTACGAATATTCGTATTCGGGCTTCACGCCGGAGGGCGCAAACCAATTGGGCCGCTCCCACCCCGCCACCTCGCCCATGCAAGCGCCGGCGGCGAGCATGCGATCGTGCAGCGCGCTGCGGCGCGCGCCGCGCGCGGTGCGGTATTGGTAGTACGGCCAATGCATGGCGTACAACAAGCCCAGCGTCTCGACCGTGCGATCGTGCAGATAGCGCTTGTTGGCCTGGAAGGGCATGACGCGGCGGACGTCGACATCCGCCAGATCCATGGGCGGATGCCGGTCACGGATCCAGTCCGCCATGACCTTGCCCACGCCGCCGCTGGCTGCGATGCCGACGGAGTTGAAGCCCGTGGCCACGAACAGGTCGCGCACCTCGGGCGTTTCACCGAGATAATAGCGGTCATCCGGCGTGAAGCTCTCCGGCCCGTTGAAGAACAGCTGGATGCCCGCATCAGCCAGCGCGGGAACGCGCTGCACCGCCGCCTCGAGAATGGGTTCGAACTGCTCGTGATCGGCCGGCAGCGTGTCGAAGCAGAACCCTTCGGGTATACCCTTCATGCCCCAGGGCTTGGCCACGGGCTCGAAGCAGCCGAGCAGGAGCTTGCCGGCGTCCTCCTTGTAATAGGCGCACTCATCCTGCGCCCGCAAGACGGGAAGGTTGCGCGGCAGGTCCGGCATGGGCTCGGTGACGATGTAGAAATGCTCGGCTGCGTGCAACGGCACGGCCGCGCCACAGTCGGCGGCCATGCGATGCGACCACATGCCGGCGCACAACACCACCGTGTCGGCCGCGATGAATCCGTCTTCGAGTTCCACACCGCTGGCGCGGCCCTTCTCGACGCGGATGCGCTTCACGGGCGTATTCTCGAAGATGCGTGCGCCGCGCATCTTGGCTCCCTTGGCCAGCGCTTGCGCCGTGTCGATGGGATTGGTTTGCCCGTCCTTGGCGATGAAGATGCCGCCCACCAGGTCATCGATCTTCAAGAGCGGCCAGCGCTCCTTGATCTGTCCGGGCGTGAGCACGTCGATCTCCAGGCCAAAGCCCTTGCCCATGGAGGCGCCACGTTTCAATTCCTCGAAGCGGGCGGGCGTCTTCGCCAGGCTGATCGAGCCGTTCTGCTTGAAGCCGGTGGCCTGGCCGGTTTCCGATTCCAGCGAATGGAACAAGCCCGCCGTGTATTGCGCGAGCTCGGTGAGATTGCGCGTGGCACGCAGCTGGCCGACCAGGCCCGCGGCGTGCCAGGTGGTGCCACAGGTGAGTTGCTTGCGCTCCAGCAGCACCACATCGGTGATCCCGATCTTGGTGAGGTGATAGGCAATCGAGCAGCCGGCCACGCCGCCGCCGACGATCACCACGCTAGCGCGGCTGGGAATGGACATGTTGCCCCCCGGAAAGGAATCGATGAATCACGCCCGAGATCAGGCCTTGCCGCCCGGGCGCATGGCAGACCTCGGCAGCTTCACGGGGAAGCGGCTGCGAATCTGCGCGTCCACTTCCTCGGGCACATGCGCGGGGAAGTGCGAGCTCAGGATCTCCTCGACCTTGTGATGCGCGCGGTGCGCAATGTCGGTGGAACCCTGCTCGACCCACTCGTTCGGGCTCTTGCGATCACCGACGGCGGGATACAAATACTCGGTCTGCATGAGCTGCAGCGTCTGATCGGAGCCGAGGAAATGCCCAGGGCCGTTCAGGCAGACGTCCTTGATGACATCGAAGGACAGGCGCTCTTCATTCACCTCGATGCCCTTGATGGTGCGCTGCGCGGCACCGATGATGTCGTTGTCGATCACCAGGCTCTCCAGCGAATAGCCCAGGAGACTGGCGTGCATGCCTGCGGCTTCGTAGATCATGTTGGCGCCGGAATTACCCACCAGCGCATGGTTGAGCGCCTTTTCCGCGCCGGCCTGGCCGTCGGGAATCTTGGCATCGGTCATGCCGGAGGCGGTGCCGCCGGTGAGATCGTAGAACTGCGCCATCTGCGCCGAGGCGGCCGACAGCAACGCCTGTTCCGGGCTGCCTCCCGACATCGCGCCGGTGCGCAGGTCGGAAACGAAGCACCAGGTGCCGAAGATGGCCGGATGACCTGGCTTGATGGCATTGACGTACACCAGGCCGGCCAGCACCTCGGCCACTTCCTGGGCCAACGCGCCGGCCAGGGCCGCCGGCGCCGTGGCGCCGGCCTGCCCTGCCGACAGCAGCAACACGGGCATGCCGCCCGCCACCGCGACTTCGAGGCAACGGCAGGCATCCGTGGCAAATTTCATCGGCGGGACCACGAAGCAATTGGACTGGCTCACAAAGGGCCGTTCGCGCCACTTGTCCTCACCACCGGCAATCGCGTGCAGCATCTCGAAGGAGGCGGTCAGGTGTTCGGGGAGAACCCAGCTGCTGCCCACGTGCTTGGTGGTGGAGGAGACCGAGGCATAGCAGGTGTTGAAATCCATCTCGAAGGGATCGGGAATGTCCCGCGGCACCACGGCACGCTGGAAGAAATGAATGTGGTCCATGCAATCGACGATGCGGCCGATGTCGTAGAGGTCCTGGATGGTCGAATGGCGGTACTTGCCATTGACGTCGACCATGTTCACCGCCGCCCCCGCGGTGCCGAAATACGCTCGCGTGCCCCAGGGCTCGAGGTCGTGTTTGGATTCCTGCCCATACAGCGGGAAGCGGCGCGCGGCCTTTGCCAGGGTGTCCTCCACCAGCGAGCGCGGAAACAGCAGGCGGCCCTTGTCCGTGAGCGTGCAGCCGGCCTTGACGAGAATTTCCACGCCTGTTTCGGGTGCGTCGGCGAAACCGACCTCGGCCATCAGGCGCAGCGCCGTGGCATGGATGGCCGCGATGTCGGATTCGCTCAAGGGACGATAGCGCCCGCCGGACATGCCGGGCCGGACCGGCCGCAGGTGATCCGGGAGCGGTGCCGCCCGTTGCGCCCTGCGCAGGTCCCGCCCGGAAGGTCGTCGCGCCGCGCTGGATTTTTCGCTCACCGTGCTCTCCAAGATTCGTCGATTTCAACAACAGGAAACGATGCGCGTGTGCATTTGCCGTGCGCGACATCGCCTTGAATTATTTGCCATTCCCCGGGCATTGGCTAGTGTGGACTGTCCGCAGGGGCAGGCGCGCGGGAATCGCGCAGGGCGGTTTAAGGAATGCGACGCCCAATTCCCCGTTTACGACAACGCCGCTCAGGAAGCCGGCAGGCGTCGCACGAATTCCCGCTTGGCGTTGGTGTAGTAAATCCGGCGGATGACCGCGCGCGGCAATGCCAGCCCCGGCACGTCGGCTTGGATGGCATCGATGTGCTGCGTGTCCGCCGTGGCGAGGTAGCGCCAATCCGACAGCCAGAACTCATGAGCCTCGCGCCGGAAACTCTCGGGGTTCGCCGCCGGTTCCTGTGTGAGGTCGGTGGCGTAGATCAGGCGTGGCGCATAGCGGATGAAGAATCGCCGGACCTTGTCGCGGTCGCGCACGGATTGATACTGCACGGCCGTCATGCGTGCGGCGAGGTCCACCTTGGCATTGGGATGGGCATCCAGGAAGGCGGCCAGGCGATCCACATTCCACTCGAGGCTCGCCATGTGTGCACCCACGAAGCGCAGGTCGGGGTGATGGGCGACGAACCGGTCGCGCGCGCCCATCAGCGTCTCATAGCCGGGCATTTCCGGGTGCAGGTACATGTGATATTGCGGATGCTCGCGGAAATACTCGCGATCGCCCTCATTGGTCATCTGCTCCAGCGGCAACCAGCAGTTGTAGGGTTCCGCCTGGTGCGCGATCAATGGTATTCCCAAGGCAACGATGCGTTTGATCACCGGATCGAAACCCGGATCATCGATCATGATCAGCTTGCCGGCCGCATCGCGTTCCACCATGCCGACGTTCTTCCAGATCTTGACCGCCACCGCGCCCTGCTCCACGGCCTTGGTGATGCGTTGCGTGGCATGTGCTTCCCACGCCGGCTTACCCCAGTCGCGCATGGAGAATGCGGTGGCGAAATGGAAGCGCTGCGGGTCGGCGTGGTGCAAGGCCTGCGTGATGCGCGCCTGCTCATCCAGCGACGGGAAGTCGGGATAATCGACATTGATGGACAACAACTCGAAGCCATCCTCCCGTGCTTGCGCCAGGAAGGCAGGGTCCGTGGTATTGGCATGCACATGGGCGTCGTACTTGGGAACCTTGGCGAAATCCGCGGCGGTGTACGCGCCCTCGGAACGTGCGTCGACCGGCATGGCGGCCACCCACGCACACAAGCACCATGCCCAGGCGTTCGATTTGTTCAAGGCCGGTCTCCGCTGAAAGGCCGGACCCCAGTATCTCACCCCCCGCTCAAGGGGTGAACACGGACTGACGATTCACCAACAGGTCCATCATATTGAGGATGATTGCGCGCACGCGCGATCCGTCCACCCCGAAGGCGCCCGTGCGCGAACACCAGTTGGTGGACGCCCCATTGATCACCGTCCCCGAAGTGGCCGATCGCTGGTAGGCAAGCCAGGTGCCCACCGAATCGGGCGTCTGGCTGCCATCGTCCCGGCGTACCACGTACTCGTATCCGATGATCTCCGCCCGATAAGCGTCCAGCGCATCCAGGTCCAGTTGCGGCGTGCCCTGGGTCGGCGGGTCGTTGAGCAGCGGTGCGCCGTCATATTCCACCGTGGGCATGATCAGCAGGTCGCCCGCCTTGACGTGCAAGCCGCGGAAAACGGGCGATGCGGGCGCCAGGATGCGAAAGCCCGTGTTGCTGTCCGGATAGCCGATGCCGAACCCACCACGGCTGAAATCGGACCCGAGGCTCAGCATCGTGGGGTACGCCAGTTCCTTGGCAATCCAGTTGACGGTCTTCAACTTCGTATCGCGGATGGGATCGGGCACGCGTTTGTAGCAGATCATTTGCGTGCGGTCTTCGCTGTAACGCACCTGCCACCACATGTTGTTGCCCGACAGCAGCAGCGCGGATCCGCCGCCCATGACGAAGCGGTCGAAGTTTTCGCGCGCCTGGCGTGTCCAATATTCGCTGTGTCCGATGACGAGCAGCAGCCGCGCCCCGGCGATCTCGTTGTAGTCATCCAGGTCGATGTCGGCCACATAACGCAGCGAATAATCAAACTCGAGCCCGGCGAACCACTGCAGCGTCGCATCGAAGAACGCAAGGTTGCTGCCCCCGATTGGCCGTTGGAATGACACGGAGGTCGCGGGCTCCGGCGAGGAATACATGCTGCGCCCGCCCGCCACGTTGTAGGCAGCAACGGTGTTCGTGGGATAGACGACGATGACATCGGCTGCCCGGCTCAGCGCCGATTTCACGATGATGGGCACCACCCCGTTGATGCGGTACACCCCGCTGGGCAATTCGGGGAGCGTGAAGACCACCGATTGCTCATAGCCGAAACCGGTTTCCCAAGGCCGGTTCCCCGCGGGCGCCTGTTCCAACAAATCCGCCGTGAATTGAAACACCGCCCTGCCCGTATAGTCCTGCAGCCGCAGCGAAGCGCGCGCCTGTGCCCGGGCATTCAAGTACAACCTCACCCGATCGCCCGGACGGTACGATTGCTGTTCGGGATAGCCGTCGATGATCATCGCCGGGGTCGACCCAGGCGGCACCCCGACCACCACCTCCGCCCCTCCGCATCCCACCAGCCCGGTGACGGCGGAAGACCCCAGCGCCGACAACACCGCACGGCGCGACCATGACGCCGCGCCCTTCCACCCCATTGCATCCATGGCATCCCCCGTATCGATCCGGTTGCACAGATCGGCGCGCGGTTCCGGCGCGTCGACGCTGCTACGACCGGGTCATACGGGGTGCGTTCGAGGTGAATTGTGGCGATTTTGTGCGCGAAAGCGCGCATGCGCCGTACGGCGCGACGATTCGGTTACGCAACAGCACGGATTCTGTACAAGCACGTGGCGGCCGCGCGCCCGCCGCGTTCATCTCACGTGCGCGGAGCGGAATGCTTCTGCGAGACGCGCTGCCAATCGACGACCTCCCACCAGGCGCCCAGCCATTGCGCACGGCGGTTGTTGTACTTCAGGTAATAGGCGTGTTCCCACAGGTCGCAGGCCAGCAGGGGGACGCGGCCCATGCTCAACGGGCTGTCCTGGTTGGGCAGCGCGATGATCTCGAGTTGCGCCTCGTGCGAGGCGAGAAAGACCCACCCCGACCCAAAGTGCTTTGCACCCGCTTCTTCGAATTTCTTCTTGAATTGCTGGAGCGAGCCGAAGCAGCGCTCGATGCCTGCCGCCAGCTCTCCGTCGGGACCCCGGCCACCACGCGGACTCAGGCATTCCCAGAACAGATTGTGGTTGGCGTATCCCCCGCCCTGATTGCGCACGGTCTGCCGGATCTCCGCCGGCACATCCGATAGCCGCCGCAGCACGTCCTCGATCGGCATGCCCTGCCACTGTGGATGCCTGGCCAACGCTGCATTCGTGCCGTCCGTGTATGCCTGATGATGTTTGTCGTGATGCAGGTGCATGGTTTCTTCATCGATCACCGGCTCGAGGTCGGCATAGCCATAGGGAAGCGGCGGCAGCACGTATGCGTGCGTGGAGGCATTCAGAACTTCGGGTTGGGTGGACATGACGATCCTCATCGGCGTGACAGTTGATGGCCGATTGTGGAACACCGGCGCGCATTTCTCTGTCGGAGAAACACCCATGCGCCGTCCGCGCGAAATCAGGTGATGGAGCACATGGGCCCTGAACTGAAACGCAACTTTGCCCGCGTAATCGCGCAGGCTCATCAGCCCCGGCTGGGGAAACGCTGGTCATCTGCGGTTGTGCCCTCAATGATACGCGGCGTTCATTCTCCCTGGATGTTGTTGCCGATTGGGCGGGGAAGAACGCCCGAAGCTTGAGCTTGGCTCGCCTGGAGCTGGCATTCGCCTCAGCTTCGTTGCAGTTGCCCGGCCACCGAGGCTGAAGCAATATGTCCTCATGCCTCCCGGACGAACGAAAAAGGAAACACCGGTCATGCTCCGAACCCTGAAACGCCGATGGTTGAACCTCCCTCTGGCCGTGGGTGTGTTGCTGCTGGCGGGCGGCGCGGTCAGCGCACACGCCTGCCCCGCCTTCCTCGATCATGAATTCCAGAAGCTCCACTCCACGGAGCGCGTCAATCTGTGCAAGGCCTTCGGCGGCAAGCCGCTGTTGATCGTCAACACGGCAAGCCATTGCGGCTATACGCCGCAGTTCAAAGGCCTGGAAGCATTGCACGAGAAGTACCGCGACCGAGGCCTGGTGGTGATCGGCTTTCCCTCGGATGACTTCCAGCAGGAGGCCAAGGACGAGGCTGAGACCGCCCAGGTGTGTTTCATGAACTACGGGGTGACGTTCACGATGCTCTCCCCGCTTCCGGTCAAAGGCGCCACCGCCAACCCCGTGTTCCGCGAATTGGCACGCCAAGCCCGCGAGCCGCAGTGGAATTTCAACAAGTACCTGGTCAAGCCCGACGGCACGGTGGCCAACTATTTCGACAGCGAGGTGACGCCCGAGTCTGCCACGCTCAACACGGCGGTCGAACACGTGTTGGCCGCTGCCGCTTCGAAATAGCCCATGCGTTGCTCCATCGCCTTGGCTCTGGCCGTGTTGTGCGCAGGATTCGCCTCCGCTGCGCAAGAACCCGCATCTCCGGCCCAGCGGCTCAACAAGCTTGCCGACGAGTTCTACGTCGCACGCGCAAGCTTCGACCCATTGCACTACGCCACCGCGAACGGCGACAGCCGCTACGACGACCAGGTCGGCATGAGCATTTCACCCCAGGTCCGTGCGGCTTATTTTGCGCACATGGAACGGCTGCGAGCGCGGCTCGCCGGGATTCCACGCACCGCCTTGAGCAATGAGGAGCAACTCAACCGGGACATTCTGGCGTTCGAATTGGACAGCTCGCTGGATCTTGCGAAGTTTCCCGAACACCTCCTGCCGATCCACCAAATGGACAGCGTGCCGAGCATTCTCGCCAACTACGCCAGTGGCACAGGATCGCAGCCCTTGACCACGCCGGCACAGTACCAGGCATACCTGCATCGCCTCGAGCAGATGCCGCGCTGGATCGACCAGGCCGTTGTGAACATGCGTGAGGGGATTCGCACCGGCGTCGTCCTGCCCAAGGCGATCACCGTGGCAATGATGCCGCAATTTCAGCAGCTTGCGAGCACGGTACCCGAGCAGAGCATTTTCTACACGCCCATACGCAACCTGCCCGCTGGATTTTCCGACTCCGACAAGCAGCGACTCACGGCCGCCTATCGCCGGGTGATCGCCGGGCGGATTTCCCCCGCGCTGTTGCGCCTGAATGTATTCCTGCGCGATACCTACCTGCCGGCCAGCCGCAGTACCACCGGAATGGGAGCCCTGCCGAATGGCGCAGCCTGGTACCTGGCCCGCATCAAGAACAACACCAACCTGGCGCTCACGCCGGATGCGGTGCATGAGTTGGGGTTGAAGGAAGTTGCCCGCATCCAGCAGCAGTTTGCAGAACTGGCGCCACGGCTGGGCTATGACGGCCCTGCCAACAAGCTGCCGGGCTGGGTGCTCGGCCAGGCGAAGTTCAAGCCCTTCACCACGGACACTCAGGTGCTCGAGGCGTATCAGAAGATTTATGCCGACGTGGATGCGCAGCTGCCGCGGTACTTCAATATCCTGCCCAAGGCGCGACTGTCGCTGCAATTGGAACCCGAATTGACGCGCGCCACCGCCTCCGATCACTACACCCCGATGGCAGCCGACGGTTCCCACCCCGGCGTCTTTTGGGCTGTGGTGAATGACCCCAGGAACTACAGCACGGTGGGCATGGCGACGCTGCTGTTGCATGAGGGCGTACCCGGACACCACCTGCATGCCGCCATCCTCAAGGAAATCGACCTGCCGGATTACCGCAAGTTCAACACCGAGAACTCGGATACCGCGGCGTACACGGAAGGCTGGGCTCTGTATTGCGAGACGCTCGGCCGGCAGTTCGGTTTGTATGATCGTCCGGAAGCCTATTTTGGACACCTGAACAACGAGATGCTGCGCGCCGTGCGCCTGGTGGTGGATACGGGCATGCATGCCAAGGGCTGGAGTCGCGAACGTGCCATCGCCTATGCGATGGATATCTTGGGATACTCGGAAGGCGAGGCGCGCAACCAGATCGAGCGCTACATGGTCTGGCCGGCCCAGGCATTGAGCTACAAGATCGGCGCGCTGAAGATCCTGGAATTACGGGACCGGGCACAGAAGGCGTTGGGGGACAAATTCAGCTACGCGGGCTTCCACGATGTGGTGATCGGCGATGGCACGTTGCCACTGCCGATCCTGGAATCGCGCATCGATGCGTGGATCCAAGGGCAGCGCTAGCGCCGCTTCGCCACGAAGCCACCATTGCCGGGCACCTGTGGCCGGCGAGGCTCGCCCTACTTCCCCATCACTGGCAGCAGGATCGCCGATGCCTCGCCCTTGGATCGCCACACCTTCTGCGTGGCCTTCTGGTAATCCGAATCCTTCGCCTTGAAGATGTTGTCGACGAAGGTCTGCGGATTGCGGTCGATGAGCGGGAACCAGGTGCTCTGCACCTGCACCATGATGCGGTGCCCCTTGCGGAAGACGTGATCGTTGGGATGCAGATCGATCTTATACTCCGTCACCGCGCCCGGTTTCACCGCCTGCGGCTTGTCCAGGCTGTCGCGGAACCTCGCGCGTAGCACATCGTTGGCCACCATCAGCTCGTAACCATTCAGTACCGGCCCCGCGCCGGCCTCGGCATCCTCATCGCTGATCTTCTGGTAGTCCTCCGGAAACACGTCGATGAGCTTCACCACCCAGTCCGCGTCACTTCCGCTGGTGGAAGCGAACAGATCGGCAACGAGGTTACCCGTGACCGTGATGTCTTCATTCAAGGGCTCTGTCTTCCAGGTGAGCACATCGGGCCGATGCTCGACAAAACGCTGGTCTTCCACCAACCATTGGGTCCACGCCGGCGCCGGATACGTCGGCGTGATCGGTCGCGCACGGTACGGCACGGGATTGGCGGGATCCGAGACATAGGAATCGTAGGCCCCGCCGTCCGTTGGCGCATCGAAGGACAAGCCGCCGCCCGCTCGGAAGTACAGCTTCTTCAACGTCATGCCCTGCTTGGGCGGCCACTCCTCGTATCTCTTCCACGTGTTCGAACCGGTTTGAAACGTGACGGCCTCGGGTTGATGCAGGGGCGTGCCGTGCAGCCAATGCGCAAACCACGGCGCAAGGATATTGGCACGGTATTCCTTCGAGGTATCGCTGCCCCAGTCGATGTCCCCGAGCTTGCGCCCGCTGCTTCGCATCCAGCCGCCATGATTCCAGGGTCCGGCGACGAAGTAGTTGAGGCGATCCTTGTCGGTCTTCTCCAGGGTGGCGTAGATACGCGTCGGCCCCACGAAATCTTCCTGGTCATACCAACCGGCCACGTTCAGGTTCGGAACCGTCGTATGCTTCAGGTAGCTGGTCACGGCATTCTGCTTCCAGAAATCGTGGTTCGGGTGCTCCACGAAATCGTTCCAGGTAGGCATCTTGCCGTGGAAGTAACGCTCGTTGGCATTGGACAACGCTCCCAGCGACAGATACCAGCTATAGGTGTCGTACTGGTCGAAGGCGAAGTTCGTGTTCTGCTCCTTCGAGCTCTCCAGCAACGCCGTGTACTCAAATCCATAGCTCAGGCGGAACGCGCCGTTGTGATGGAAGTCATCGTTGATGAACATGTCATCAGGAGAGGCCTGCTCGCTGGCGGCCATCAATGCCGGATGTGGCTCGAGCAGCGCCTGGGTCACCAGCCAGCCCGCATAGGAGATGCCCTGGATACCCACCCGGCCGTTGTTGTTCGGCACGTTCTTGATCAGCCACTCCACCGTGTCATAGGCGTCGGTGGCCTCGTCGATCGATTTCGGATCGCGCCGGTCCCGCACCGGGCGCTGCATGACGAAGGTGCCTTCGGACTTGAACCGGCCGCGGATGTTCTGCACGACGAAGATGTAGCCATCCGCGATGAGCTCATCGAATTCACCATGGCCCAATACCTTCTCGGCATCCGTGACGCCATACGGCGTGCGTTCCAGGAGGATGGGCAGCGGCCCCGAGGCGTGTTGGGGCGTGAAGAGGAGCGTCTGGAGCTTCACGCCATCCCGCATCGGAATCATGACTTCCTGCTGGGTGAATGGCTGGCGCTGATATTGCGGCTGTACGGGCGGCGCCTGCGCGGCAACGTTACCGATGCTGCTTGCCGCCACCGCGGCGCCGAGGATGGCGCCGCACCACGTACGCATTACCATCGCGACAGAACTGCTCTTCATGGCTGTATCCCCGGGACGCTCGTTGTCATCGCCACGCGAGCATGGAGCAGCGGCCGTGGTTGGGCAAGTCGCCATGCTGCGCATGGGCGATGCGATCCTGCTCCCCCCGCTCACCGCGCGGAACAGCTTGCGTCCCAAGGGCCGTTACCGTACCCTTCGGTTAATTAACCATTTGGTATATTGCAATGCAAGACCAACTGAACCGCACCTTCGCGGCCCTGGCCGACCCCACCCGCCGCGCCATCCTGGCCCGCCTGTCCATGGGCGAAGCCAATGTATCCGAACTGGCCCAGCCTTTTTTGAAAGACATGAGCCTGCCCGCCATCACCAAGCATTTGAAGGTGCTCGAGGCCGCCGGGCTCATCAGCAAGAGCCGGAACGCGCAATGGCGCCCCTGCCGGCTCAATGGCGAACCGCTGCGCGTCGCCGTCGACTGGATGGAGCAATACCGGATCGCCTGGGAAGAGCAACTCGATCGTCTCGGCGCATATCTGAAGACCAAGACCAAAGGAGCCCCACATGGCCACAAGAAATAAATCCAATGTGATCACCCTCACCCGCGTCTACGACGCGCCGCTGCAGAGCGTGTGGGAGGCGTGGACGAATCCAGAGGAAGTGGCGCAATGGTGGGGTCCGCGCGGCTTCACCATCACGCATCACAGCCGCGATCTGCGCACCGGCGGGCATTGGCATTACACCATGCATGGCCCCGACGGCACCGACTACGAAAACACCACGCAATACCTGGAGGTGGTGCCGCAGCAGCGCCTGATCTACGACCATGGCGGCCACAAGGACCGGCCACCGCTGTTCCGGGTGACGGCGCTGTTCACCGAGCGCAATGGCCGTACGCAGTTGGACATGAGCATGGCCTTCCCAACGCCAGAAGTGGCCGCGGAAATGAGTGCCTTCATCAAAAAGGCCGGCGGCGAAGGCACCTGGGACCGGCTCGCCGAATACCTCGGCAAGCGGTGCAGCAACAAGGAGCTGTTCTTCATTTCACGCTCCTTCCATGCGGACATCGACACCCTGTATGACATGTGGACCGACCCCGCCCACTTGTCTGCGTGGCTGCCCCCGAGCGGTGCCACCATGCGCATCATCCGCGCGGAGCCCCGCGTCGGCGGCACCTCCTTCTACGCGATGACATTCGGGAACGGCGAGACAATGTACGGCCGCTTGAATTACCTGGTGCTCGAACGGCCGAACCGCATCGCATACACGCAGCAGTTCTGCGACGAAAAGGAAAACGTGATGCGGCCGCCGTTCTTCGCAGCCTGGCCGGAAACCATGTGCGCATTCGTGGAATTCGCCGTGGAGGAGCCGCAGCGCACCCGCGTGACCGTTCGCTGGGAACCCGCGGACGGCGCAACGCCTGCGGACATAGCCGAATTTGCCCAGCAGCGGCGAAGCATGACGGGTGGGTGGACCGGCAGCTTCGAGAAGCTGGAGGCGCTGATCTCTCGCGGGTAGGATCCAACCGGGGCGCGCCGATAATTCCCGGATCGTCACAGGGATTTGCGCCGATCAGCCGCCAATTCGCTCGTGTCGATATCGCAAGTCGCCGCTACTTCGGGAACGTTACATCGGCCTCGCGCGAGCGCAGCTCATCGAATTGCGCGCGCGCCGCCGCCAGCACACGCTTCATCTCCGTGACTATCTCGGGATGCCGATCGGCATAGCTGTACTCCTCGCCCCCAGCGGACGCAGCGTCGAACAACAAATCATAGCTCGACGCGAAACCATCGAGCTTGTCGAATTTTTCGAACGCTCCCAAAGAGCGCCGATAGTAGGCATGCGTCAGATACTTCCAGCGCTGGCTGCGCAATGCCACGATGTTTTCGTTGTCAAAGAGGTAGAGATAGGAATGCGCACTGCGCGTGGCGCCGCGCAAAAGCGCGAGCAGGCTTGTGCCATCGATGTTCGCCCCGCCCGGCCGGACACCAACGATATCCGCAAGCGTCGGTAGTACGTCGATGTTCATCGCAATGGCATCGCGCACTCCGCGCTTCAAGCGCCCGGCGGGCCAACTCACGATGAATGGCACGCGATATCCCGCCTCCCAGGTCGACCCCTTGCCACCCTTTAACCCGCCGGTACCGCCCTCGAAAAACGGTCCGTTGTCGCTCGTGACGATGATAAGCGTATTGTCGTACAACTTATTGCGCCGCAGCGACTCAACGATGGCGCCGACACTGGCATCGAGTTCCTCAACCACATCGCCGTATAGGCCCGCATTCGACGTGCCGTGAAAATGCGTCGACGCAAACAGCGGGATGTGCGGCATGGTGTGCGCCACAAACAACAGGAACGACCGGTCGCGATTGCGGGCGATAAATTCGGTTGCCGACGCGGTATACCGCTGCGTCAGCGTCGATTGCTCGACCGGTTGCTCGATTTGCTTCGCGCCGTCGTACAAGGCGAAGTTGGGCATGTCGTTGCTGTGCGGTACGCCGAAAAACTCATCGAACCCATATTTCAGCGGGAGGTGTTCGGGAAACCTTCCAAGATGCCACTTGCCAATATACTTGGTGGCGTAGCCGGCGCGCCGCACGAGCTCGCCCAGCGTCTCCTCTTGAAACGGCAATGCGCGCTCATCGGTTGCACGGAGCACGTCGTACGCAAGTCCGGTGCGAATCGGATAACGTCCCGTCATCATACCGGCGCGCGACGGCGAGCAAACATTGGCGCTCGCATAGAACTGCGTGAAACTGACGCCGCGGCGCGCCAACGCATCGATCTGCGGTGTGCGGATCTTCGTCGCGCCATTGACACCGACGTCCCCAAAGCCCAGGTCATCCGCCATGATGATGACGATGTTCGGTAGCGCTCGATCGCGCGGTGCGGCGTGAGCCGAACCGATAGCGGCCACAAGGAGCGCAATCGCGAAGAGTGGGTGGCGCTTTGCCATGACTGTCCCGCCTACATGTTCCATACCGCGTGAACTTCTTTAGCGAGTGTAGCACTGCGGCACGGTAGTCAAACTGCGTGCCAAACCCGTGCGCCCCGAGGGTCTGGCCTTTAGCACCGAATATGGGCTCGCGCTCCATCGCAGCAGGAGCGCCGCACCCGCGATACGCGCCCAGCGGCGATCGATCATCGCCCCGATGAAACTGGATCCGTGATGCACGTCCCAGCTTGGGGTGTCGGTGCGCTCGCGGTTGCAACGGACGTGAGCGGCTTCACGCTGCGCGTCGCGTACGCGATGTAGTTATGTCACGTCCATCGTCCCCACTACATCATTGCAAGGAGCCGCCATGAAAGCCGCCACCGTTGGAATGCTCGCCCTCTTTTTCACAGGATCGGTTTGGGCCGACCGGCCACAGGATTTTCGGGACTCCGACCATCACGGCGCGCAGAGCGCTATCAACGTCGTCGTCGGCGGCTTGAATTGCAGCACCACGCTGGGTGCCGGCACATTTGCCGCGCGCAACTGGTCCTGGGGCGCGGCGAATTCCTCGACTGCGATCGGCGGCGGCAGTGGCATCGGCAAGACCACGGTCTCGGCGCTGCAGGTGAAGAAGGATTTCGATGCCTGCAGCCCCGCGCTGTTCGGCGCCGCGTCCACCGCCCGGCATTTCGCAACCTTGAACCTGACCCAGCAGGATGCCAACGGCAATACGGTGGTCACCGTTCGGATGACCGATGTGCTCGTGACGTCCTGGACGGTGGGAGGCGAAGCCCACGACGCCTCACCTGACGAGGTGGTGCAGATTGCCTTCCGCAAGGTCTGCCTCAGCGGCGGCGGCACCGGCTCGTTCTGCTTCGATGTGGCTACCCAGCAATCGACCTGAGCCGAATCCCGGCGCGGCGCGCCGCTGGGGTACCCCATGCCGCATGAACGCCCATGCGGCATGGGTCGCGCGGAGGCTGTCAGTCCGACGCGCCTTGCTACCCGAGCCGTTCCCCCACCAACCGCCCGATCTCGGTGAACACCGCCGTGAGGCGTTCCGGCTTCGGCTTTCCGCCCTGGGTGTAGGCACAGACCACCACCGATGAACCGGCCAGGGTCCACACGATAGCAATGTCCGCCGCCGCATCCTCACCGTTGTTCCCCGTTTTATCCGCCACCTTCCACGTCACCGGCAGGCCGGCGCGTAACCGATTCGCCCCCGTCTTGCAGTTCACCATCCAATTCTTGAGCCTCTCCCGTGATTCGGGCGACAGCACCTCGCCCAGCACCAGACGCTGCAGAGTGCCCGCCATGGCCGCCGGCGTCGTGGTGTCGCGCGGATCCCCCGGCGGTGAGCGATTCAAGGCAGGTTCGTTGTGGTCCAGGCGTGTCACCGCATCAGCGGTGGAGCGCCAGAAGGCCGTCAGAGCGGCCGGTCCCCCTGCCCTCGCCAGCAACAGGTTCGCGCAGGTGTTGTCACTGTGCTCGACGGCCGCTTCGCACATCTCTCCCACCGTCATCGAGCCTGCGGCCAGATGCTCCTTGGCGACCGGCGCATGCCAATCCGGCACGTCCTTTGACCCGAAACGTATGACCGCTGACAGCGAGTCCTGCCCTCGATCCACGCGCGAAAGGACCATCCCCGCCAGTGACGCCTTGAACGTACTGCACATGACGAAGCGCTCATCCGCACGCCAGAGCAGCGTCTTCCCCGTGGTGAGATTTTTTGCATACAGACCGATACGCCCACCGGTATCGCGTTCGTAGCGGGCAAGTGGGGCCAGATCTTCGCGTGCGACGGCAATCCGGGCGGTCAAACCAACGATTGCTGTCAGAAAGGTTCTGCGATCAAGCATGAAGCACCTTTTCGCGTTGCAGGCGACTTACCGTGAACTCTGCGCCTCGATCCACGCCGCAGCATAACCTGCCCGGGCGGATAGCGCCCCAGCAGCCGAAAATCCGTCGCAGCACTGACCATAACCAAGCGACCCGTCAGTCCAAGGGCTATGCCCGGCCGCTGCCCAACGAACTCGAAGCGCGCAATCGCTGGCGCACCGAACGGCACAATCATGAACGCTAGCGGATCGAAATCCATCGGTGCGAGACCGCGGCAAGCGGCGCGTAGCGCGGTCACGGTACCAACCGGAAGCATGGATATCGCGATCAGCATGGCAAATTCGCCAAGGAAGCGGTGAAGGTGCGTCAGCCCAGCACGTAGGAGCGCTGCCTGCATAAGGAACACGCCGACCCAGGCAGTGGATAAGACGGCATGGACGTGCGAATGCGGCGGCCCTGGCAAAGCAGAGCGGGTGGGAGCGGGCGGCTCCAGAAATGCGGGGTGCTGCTCAGGGTTGTCCCTACAATTCTGTGTGTCTTCGCCGCCACTTGTCGACGCGGGCGGCCAGAAGCTGAAGTTGACGTTCGGAATCGGCAAGCCCTAAAGCCGACATTCGATCCGCACCGAATCCCGGTACACAATCGCTCTATTCTTTGCCATTGTGTTGCCACCATTGCAGCAGATACTGACAGCATCCGAACGCAACTGAACCGATCTCGATGAGGCGAACATGAAGTCGTTGTGGGGGACACCTTGAATCGGTCGGACCTGGGAAGCATCCTGCATGCGTTGGTTCCGGGGATCGTACTGTTCCTAGTGTTATTGATCGTCAGCGTGGCGCTTCGGTCCTTACCGCCACTTCTGATGGTAGGCATCCTATTTCTCGGATACGGAGTCATTCCAATCGGTTTGATTTTTGTAGTCGCCGCGGCTGTGGTTTTTTATTGGCGTCGTCGTCGGGTGTCTGGGCTATCACTCATCTGTGCGGTGCCAATCGCATTATCGTTGGGGATACTTCCGAATCCAGTCAATTCTCCCGTGGGGTGGGCGGCAAATGTTGTGAGGGTCATCTACTACAACGATGACTTTAAGCGCTCATATGCGGAGGCTAGGAACAGCGGGAAACTCTTGCCACTCGGACAAGCCGACAACGACGGATTTGGCAGTCTGGCGTCTGGACTTGTTTACGACCCTTCCGGCGAAATTGCGCTTCCTCTGAATCAACGGAGCAAAGCCTGGACCGACGGGCCTGGTGCCACAGAGCTAGGCGTCGAGAATCTAGAAGTGCACCATATTTTTGGCCCCTACTACCAATGGTTTCACGATTGAGGCCTGTGGTAGACCCGGCCGTCGTTGGACCAGCGGAGAGGAGGACATGGACATCAGATGGATCTCCTCGATGAACCCCGATAGCGGACGTGCAACTCTGTCGGCTCCGGGTCAGGTGCGTCGATTTACCAGCCACGGTACCCTGACTCTGTTGTTTTTGGTGGAGATATGACCCGATGCGTCAGGGATTGGCGATAGCGGTCGCAGGCCTTCTGCTTTCCGCTTGTTCAAGATCGCCGCCGCCAATTGCGTCCGGCATTCCCGTATCCACTGGGCCGACGTCGTTTTTCGGCGACCGAGTGAAGCAGCAATTCCCCGGTGGGTTTGCCGAGGCGACGCTCATGGCCGAACTACGCAATCAGCGTTTCGCAATTTCCGAAACGCGCGACTCGAACGGCCTGCTGATTAAATCCGCGCTCTACGAAGATCAGCATTTTCCGTGCAACGAGAGCTGGACAATTCAATGGACTTCGGAGAGTGGAAAAATTAAGGAAATCTCGGGAATCTACAGCGGAGAACGGTGCCTTTAGGGAGCCGCAAAGCAGTCGTTGGCGACAGGCAGCTTAGGGTCAAGACCAGTCCCAGGCGTCACACACTCCTCAACCGCTCGCTTCATGACAGAGCGCGACGGGCCGCCACCACCACTTGACCAAGTTTCCCGGCGTCCGGCACGCCAAATGGAAAATCTCCCTCTTTCATCGGACCAGCCACATCAACCCACTCCCCTGATGGCCTGACAGCCTGTAGCCACGCCCAAGCATCCTTGCCGTCCCATACCAGCCGTAGTTCGGGACTTGTTCTGCCAAGAACGATCAGGCCGGAGCCAAACGACTCCGGGTGCCACTGCTCTTCGATTTGTCGAATTCCCAGGCTGGAAAGCTCGCTGAGCAATCGGTCGGCAATGCGATTTAGTTCGTGCACTGATCTCGCCTATAGCGAATTAAGCTTACGGGGTGGCAGCGGATGGATCGAATACACCAGCGGGCGGGCTTCACGTCAAATTAGAGTGCCGCAATCCCGCCGTTCACTTCCGACCGCTCAGGGTCAAGACCTTCCGTCTTCAACTATTCTGAAATTTCGATCTTAGGAAAACGCAACCAGCTTCTTTCGACTGAGGGAACAGGAGCAAGCAGCAGTGCCCGGCCTCCACTCCATTCGAACCGCCTCAACACCAGTGCTCCGTCGTTCGATCGGCTTAAGCCTATTCGTACGCTCGTTCCGCGGGCCATACCGCCGTCATTAATCATTCTTGAGTCGCTCGGGCCAATGGTGAATTCTCCCCCTTTGCAGTTCCCGAGCTTCTTGAACTCAGCCATTCCTACGGGCTGTTTACCGTTGTACGCCGCAATTGTGAGTTTCTCGGCATCTACGCGCAGAACAACCCGTTCCGCCGGCATCGTTAGCCGCGATACACCAACCACTCGAGTTAACTGCACATAATCGGTGTCAGCAGGCTGTCGAGTAGTCTGTCGAGCAGATCCAAATTCTGAGAACGCGCCGTTTAGATCAGGGCAATCGTTCTCGGGCAAATCGAGTCTCGCAGCCCAACTACCGGGATACTCGGGGAGACGGATGCAACCGCTCAGGAGGGCGTACGTGGCGCCGAACGCAATAAAACGAATCCATGTCATGCAAATAGCTTTGGACGCAATCTGTTAATCGCAATTGCAACATCGGAGTTCTGACCGGTCAAGGATCAACGCCCGGAAGCGGCCGCATTTTGTTGACCGCTTTGGGTCAAAGTCCGCCGACCGGACATCCAAGCCAGTAAGCGGACGCCAAGCGGCTCGGGAGTGTAATTCATCCGGCACGATTTCCCGCTAGTTAGCAGACATTCAACGTGGGGTTTATCATGGTGTCCAGTCTATAGATGCGAGCCGATCCGGAAGGCTCGGATTTGAGTCTTTGGGATAGCGCGTTTACTGAAGGAAGTACCGATGCAAAAGTTGGCTGTTGTTTTGATCGCAATCGCCTTTGCGCAAGTCGTCTTTGCGGACGCCCCTAAGGCCACACCTTCGAAGGAATCGACGGAGGCCCCGCCGAAAATTGTCTCAGGTTCTATAGAGATTGGAAAATCGTCCGACGGCTTTTCAATGGAGGAATTCCAGAAACAAATGGTCGCAAGCCAGGAAGCACGGCTGCCATATACGGCGAAGGAAGTTGAGCTCAGGCTTAGAACACAGTTGAAGGTGCTGGGGGACCCCGAATCTGCAGCAATGCTTGCGCGATACATTCACAGTCTTTACGAGAACTTGGTCAAGGAAGGGTTCTCAAAAGAGGAGGCAATGCAAATCGCGTCCCGAGTTCCGTTTCCACCGCAAATGTCTGGTCCGATCTACTAACCAGAAGTAGCGGCTCCCCCTCTCTAGTGTCCGACGTTCATTGCGCCTGCTATGGATGTCAAACCCAGGCAGCCGCGCTTGAAAGCTCCATTTCTCAAGCAAATCGTATTCGACAAAATTGTTGATCCACGCGTGAAATTGGCGTCCCGATAGCGGACGGTCGCCCGCGGCAGCTCTGGGTCAAACTCAGAAATGCGGAGCTTCCCGCCAGTTCAGCGCCGGCAGGCTCCAACGACCGCCTGCCGCGCCTGAGCGACGGCCCTGGAACGATCCAGGCTGACCGCTGAGGCGACGAAGGCGCCGCGCAGATGGCCGTACCGCGCCGGGGTCACGCGCTCCCGCCTGGGGACTTCCTCGACGGTTTTATGCGCGATGCTGACGATCTCGGCCTGAACGCCATCGATGGCATGGACGCGGACCGTCACGCTGCTCTTGGCACGCTCAGCGGTTGCGAGGAACATCGTGGGGCATTGCGCGAGGACCGAGTATCGTCAGGGCTTCGGCGATCTTCAAGAAACACTCACGCGGGTGATAGTGTCGGCGGTGTCACCGCTGGCCGAATAAACATAGGGAGTATTGACCGTGACCACCGTATACGACACTCGCGCTGCTGACCTTCAGGCAACGACCGCAGGAGGTGAACGTCAGGCCGTTCAAGACTATGAAAGGCCACGAGTGCGACAGGCGATTGTGCATGGACCTGAAGACCTAATTCTAATGGTCTCCTACTTGTCGTCTGCAAATGAACAATTGTGGAAAATCAGAGTGAGCCTAGGGATCATCGCATTCTTGTTGTTGATGATCGTAATCAAGGGATGGCTGTAGATTCATGGCGGCGCGCCAAGACCGCTCCCATCAGCCTCCCCGTTGCGCTGCCGATTCGAGAGGCAGATGTCGTCGCTACCATGTGAGGTTCACGCGCAACCGAGTGAAATGATTCGCTGCATTTGAATCGGTTTCCACGCCAAATGACCATGACGAAGGGTGCAAAATCGACGTGTGGCGCGGATGGTCGAGAAGGTTCCCAGTAATTTTCGTCCAGTCGTCCCCACCAAGTTCAGTGATATTGCCAACGATCACTAACTCACCACCGAATACCGTGAACCTAAGAAAGGCCGGGTATGTCAACCGGCGCGCAAAACGGACCACCTTCCGGCGTCCAACTTTGACCAGGGTGGAGCGGCGGCTTTTTAGTTCTTCGGCTCCAGTTTTCTTTCGACCGATAGGACAGACGCGGTCTGCCGCGCCAGCGGCAGACACT
>JBGAGE010000009.1:0-221746 GCA_044226865.1 Steroidobacteraceae bacterium
TCGCTTGAGTCCGACCAGAGCGGCCGATGAGCGAGAAAAAGGCTTAAAAACAGCCGACTCCGGACTTTCTCGCCAATCATTTTCGTCGACTTGGTCCATCATTTTGATCGCTCGCAGCAGTTTTGCATCAGGCTGCTAGGAATGACGAATATTCCTTATGCATTTAGTAAGCACGGAAAGCCGAGAACCGTATTGAAAGGCGCTTTAAAGACAATTCGAAAGCAAATCCGTAAGTACGGTCCCAAATAGCTATTGGAGATTTCGGCGTGAAATCCAGTGAAATACTCGACGTGATAAAAGGGATATTCAGTTCAGCATGGCAGCTGAATCCCGGGCGGACGGTGCCTCAGTTGGAGCGGGTGAAGTTGGCGGGAAATCACGGTGTCCAAATAGAAGGGGCGGTTCTTTACGCGGATATGGAAGATTCCACTAAGCTCGTAGATGAGTTTAAGTCTGAATTCGCAGCAGAGATCTACAAGGCATTTCTTTACGGTGCTTGCAAGGTAATAGGAGATCACGAAGGAGAGGTAACTGCATTCGATGGGGACCGGGTGATGGCGGTGTTTATGGGTGATTACAAGAATTCGAACGCAGTTACAGCTGCATTGAAAATCAACTTTTTAGTTGGGCAGATTAATCAGGCCATTGCGGCGCAGTATCCAAATACCTCATATACGCTGGGGCACAAAGTGGGGATTGACACAAGCAAATTGCTTGTAGCGAAGACTGGAATTCGCGACTACAACGATCTGGTGTGGGTGGGTACGGCTGCAAACTATGCGGCAAAGCTTGCAGCGCTAAGCAAGGACGGTTATCCGACGTATATTTCTGAACCCACGTATAACAAGTTGAACGAGACAGTAAAATTTAGCGACAAGACGAACATGTGGGAGAAGCGAACTTGGACCGCGACCGGAAAAACAATATATCGCTCAAACTACCATTGGCGATTTTGATGCCGAAAGTCTCAGTTCATCGATATGATCGCAGAGGCAGAAACACCGAAAAATAGGGGTAAGGTATGGGGTAGGCGGCAATTGGAGTGGGAAAATATCATTTAATACATAGCCTTACAGGGCGATTCGACTGCCACCCTCTCCGCCAAATAAAAACGGCCCCCAACTGGGGGCCTTTTTTATTTGGCGGAGAGGGTGGGATGTCGAACGCGCGCGAAGCGCGTGGTCGACCCCGAGCGTCAGCGAAGGGGTTCGCGGCCGCAGCGCCGCGAACAATCCCACGTATGAAGTAACGACAAACAGCCCCCGAAAGGGGGCTGTTTAATTTGGCGTAAGAATAGTGAGCCTGCGGTCTGGCGGGATCCAACGGGCGCAACGGATCACGTCCCGCGGTCGGTACGCAGGATTCGCGAAAGTATGTTGAACGCCGGCGCCTTGTAATTCTTTGGGAGATGCTCATCAGGCACCGCCATGGCGTTGCCGTCCCTCACCGCCGTGTAGTGCGGTGACAGAATCTCGATGCCCCCCTCACTGAACGAGTTCTGAATTTCCTCGTGCAACCGCGAGTACAGACGCGCCTGCTCGTTGGGGCGGTCCGTATAAGCGTTGATTTCATACGCAACGTAGAAATCATCCAGGCTCGTCTGCAGGACGAACGGCGGAGGGTCGCTCTTGATCCCTTCAACGCGTCGCGCTGCGGTTTCCAACAGTTCGTGAACCTTCTGCCACGGTGCGTCGTAGCCGATGGTCACCGTCGTGTGCAGAATCAGGCCCGCTTCCGCCGCATTGGCGCTGAAATTGACGATATGGTTCGCCAACACCAGGGAATTGGGAATTGATATCTCGACGTTCTTGATCGTGCGCAACCGCACAACCAGGAGGTTCTTGGACGTGACGTCGCCGACGGCATCGGCAATCTTTACGCGGTCGCCGACGCCGAACGGACGCATGTAGGTGATGATGATCCCGGCGATCATGTTGGCGATGGCCGGGGCGCCGCCAAAGGAAATGGCGATGCCGACGAACGTCGAGACACCCTTGAACCCTTCCGAGCCGGAGCCCGGCAGATACGGAAAGACCATCACGGCCGCTATCGTGAGCACGAAAAAGCGCACCACGGAGTAGGTGGGTTTGCCCCAGTCGGGATGAAATCCCGAGAATTGCAGGCGTTCGACGGCAATCTGATCGAAGAATCCCTTCAGGACCCTGAGGATGAACCGCGCGACAAACACAATCACGACGATGTTGAGGAGGCTTGGAAGGTAGCCGAACAATCCGGTAAATACGTGGACGACGGCCCTCTTGGCCGCATCCACCATCTGATCCGCGAATCCTCGTGTCCATGGAAACAGCGACAGGACGAATTCAAGGTAGAAGTAGACGAGCAGCGCTCCTGCGGTCCAGGCGATGGCCGCGGCAAGGCTGCGGCCGGCATTGGCGACGGCGATTGGAGACAGCAGCTTCAGGCGGGCCAATCCGCTTTTCCAGTGCCATGCCTTGGCCGCCCGCGTGATCCTGTCCTGAATCCAGCGGTAAAGGCGCCGCAGGCCGAGCAATGAAAACAGCAGGGCGAGAGTCATACCGCCCGTGATCGCAAGTCCACGCAAGATGTGTGACGCGTCGCGGTCACGGAACTCAACTTTCAGCGCATTCTCGATGACCAGATGGTAGTCCGCCGCCAATTGCCGTCGCGTGCGGCCGGTGGATGCGGCGTCCTGGTCGGTGACCGCGCGGATCAAAGTGCCGCCGGCATAAATCTCGGAGCGGCCGCTGCGCTCGATGACGCGAAGGCTTTCCAAAATGTCTGGTTGTCCGGCGGCGACCGCCAGAAGGCGGCGCTCGATCGCCTGCGCGCGCTGCGCGGTGTTCAGCGTGCCGACGGGCGCCGTGATCACGAACAGTGTCCGGTCGCGGAACCGGACCGCTGCGTCTGCGTTGGCGTCGGCAGTCACTTCCGGATTCGACGCGGTGCCATCTGCGGGCGCGGTGACCTGTGCCGACGTCGCAACCGCGGCCAACAGGCATGCTAACGACCACATTCCACGGATGGTATTCTTGAGCCCCATATGCCGATCATCATCCTTCGCGCCGGCGCGCGCCTGACCGCCTGCAGTCTACGCCAATCGATCGGCGCGGCAGCGGTGGTTTTGATGCTCGCTGGCTGCTCGCGCGCGCCACTCGCGGCGCCGGATGGAATGGCGCCGGCTTCCGAAATTCTGGTCGAGCCGCCGCGGCTGCTGCTAAAGGCGGGCGACGAGGCGCAACTCTCGGCGCAGGCCAATGACGTCAACGGAAGTCCGGTCGGCGGTGCGGAATTTGCTTTCGCCTCGGCCGACCCGAAGCTGATCCGGGTATCCCAACGCGGGTTGGTAACTTCCTTGGGACCCGCCGCGACCAAGACCGAAGTGATCGTCAGCAGCGGTCCGGCGGAAACCCGCGTGGCCGTGGTGATCGTGCCTGGCGATGCTGCGCGGTTGGAGGTCGTCGGGGACGAACGGCGTCGAATTCGCGCTGGGGATCCGGACGGTGCGCCACTCACCATGCGTGTGGTCGACGAATGGGGTAATTCCGTTCCGGCTGCTGCGCTGACCGTAGCCTCGAATTCCCCGCAGATCGCAGACGGCGAGATCAACAGCGACTCCGGCGGCGTTGCACGATTTTCGCTTCCCCGATTGACGCAGGTCGGTTCCAGTACCCTGACATTTCACGTCAAAGATGTTCCCGCATTGGCGGCGGTCTTTGAGGTGACGGTTTCACCAGGACCGCCGGCTTCGATTGCCCTGGTATCTCGGGCGCAGGACGCAGCAACCAGCGTCGCGGCGGCGCCGGCGCAAGCTGCCGCGGTGATGACGGAAGCAGGCTTTCGGGTTGCAGATTCGTTCGACAATCCGGTTCCCGACGCGACCCTCGTGGTCAGCTCCGCTTCGGGTCTTGCGCCGGTGACATTGCGAACGGACACATCAGGTCTCGCGAGATTTGCCATTCCCCAGGACAGGCGTTCCCGCCGCCAGACGCTGATTGCCACCATTCCTGATGTGCCCGGGTTGGAGCGGCGTTTTCTAGTCGATTTGCCACGGACCGCGTCCAGGTAGCCAGTGGGTCCAATGTTTCCTGGGGTGTTGTGCCAAGGCTTCGGCGCACCTGGGCGAGTGCGCGGCCGGTGCTCCGAATGACGCTCCCCGAACTGCACGCGATCGCCGTGCGCGTCATTGCCTTGGGCGCGTTTTATTTGTACTCGTTACCTGGCACCCGCGCCGTGCGCCAACGCCTGGGTGATGCGCGTACGGCAAGAAGCTGAAGCGGCAGAGCATCCCGAAGATGCGCCCGAAATGCCCGTCATTCACGCGTATCGGAATCGGCCGCGAAATCTGAAGGCAGGAAAAAGGGCGGCCGCGGTGAGGATTGCCGCTTGATTCCATGATCGCTTCCACGCTCGGTCCCACGTTGCGCCTCGAGACTGCCGGCATCCGATAAACACGCGGACGTCCGCACGACTCCAGGAATTTCCATGACCTGCATATCCCGAATCCACCCCGATAGTCGCGCTTCTCACGCGCCAGCGTTTGAAATAGCCGTCAAGTCAGGATCCACACACCGGCGCGGCGGCAGGGAGACCGTCGTCCTGCTGCATTCCAGCGCTTCTTCCGGGCGCCAATGGGACGCACTGGTGCGCCGCCTGCAAACCGATTTCCACGTGCATGCCATCGATCTGCACGGTCATGGCCGGCGACCCGCGTGGGAGGATGACAGGACGCTGTCGGTGCACGACGAAGCCGCTCTCGCGCTGCCGCTCATCGAGCGCGCAGAAGGCGCGCATGTGATCGGACACTCCTACGGTGCGGTGATTGCGATTCACCTGGCGGCGGCCCGGCCCCGCCTGGTGCGCAGCCTGACCATGTTCGAACCGGTGCTGTTCAACCTGCTGGCCGAGCACGAGCCGCAGGGGGCTGCCGCCCTCGAGGTGATCGCGGTTGCGCAAGCGGTGTATCAGCACGTCGGCGCAGGCCAACTGACCGCGGCGGCCGAGCATTTCGTCAACTACTGGTCGGGAGCTCATGCCTGGGATCGGCTGGGCGCGCACCATCAGGCGGTCATCGCCTCGCGCATGCCGTCGGTCACGCGGCATTTCGATGCCATCGATGCGGCCTCGCTTTCCGCCGCGCAACTGTCGCGGCTGCGGATGCCGATGCTGTGCCTCACGGGCGGGAAAACCACGCTTGCCGCGCAGCGCATCGGCGCGTTGGTGCAGAAGTTGCTGCCCGAAGCCCTCCACGAAACCCTTGGCGGGTTGGGTCATCTTGGGCCAATCACGCATGCGGAGGTCTTCAACGACCGCGTACTGCAATTCCTGGCGCTGCCGCGCAGCCCGTTGGCGATGACGGCGAGCTGATCACCGGCGCGAGGGAGCGCCGCCACGCTAAGGCCTAGGTGCCCGCGGGCGCCGCGATCATTCGACGGGCGCGTCGATCGGCCGGCCCACCGTCAACGTGCGACGCAGTGACTCGGGCAGCGCTCGGAAGGGCGCGTCCGGCGTCACACCCATGGCATCGAGCAGCTTGGTGAAGAATGCGCGGCCCGCAGCGACCGCGGCCATGTCGAAGATCTCGCCGTCGGAATAGCCGTGAGCCTTGAGCTCTTCCACCTGCTCCGCCGTGATCGTCGAGGCGTCCTTCGCGACCTGTCTTGCGAACGCCAGCATCGCGCGCTCGGGCTGACTGAGGATCCCCTCGCAGCGTCCCTCGGCGATGGAGCAAATCTGCGCGACGTCGAAGAATTCGCGCAGCAGGTTACCATGTGCCAGCGAACAGGCCGAGTTCCTGAGCTCGTGTGCCGCGGCGAAGGTCACGAGTTCGAAGCGTCGCTTGTCCATCGGGCGCTTGATCTCCGCCAGCAGTTGTCCCCAGCGCGTCATCACCTCGGGGCGGTGGCAAAACACCTTCGCATAGTTCGGCACATAACCCCACGCGGCTTGCTGCCGCAGGTACATCGCGGCGACCTCCTCACCCGCGAAATCGGGCGAAGTGGTTTCAATGAAAGCCATGGCATTCTCCTCTCATCATCGGCGGTAATGACTGATCTGGACTTCCTCACCCAGGTCGGCGTAATCCCCCGCGGCGCGCAGGCCGCGAAACTCACGCCAGCTGATCGGCCGGTAGCGCGCGGGATTCAGCTCGCTGACGGTCGCCGGCAGGGGCGCATACACCGTCTGGTAGGAAGGGTTCAGGAAGAAGGGCACGCTGTAGCGGTCCACGACGGGATTCGTGATGGCACGATGCAGCGCGGCGCGATAACGGTCGTTGGACCACACCTGCACCATGTCGCCGATGTTGACGACCAGTGCATCCGCCCGCGGCTCGATCAGGTGCCAACGGCCGTCGCGGTGAACCTCGAGTCCGGGGCAGGCGTCCTGCAGTAGCACGGTGAGGGCACCCGAGTCCGTATGCTCGCCCACGCCGAAGGGAAAGGTGCCTGCACCAGCTTCGCGGGCGGCCAGCGTCCTGCGATAGTAGTTGAGACGCAGGAAGCTCGAGTGGTCGTGATCGAACCGACCCGCAAGATCCGCCGGATCCACGCCGAGATTCAAGGCGATGGCCGACAGCAGGCGCATCGCCACTCCCTGGCAACTCGCATAGTAGGTCCGCATGGCGTGCTCGAAGCGTCGTCCGAATGGCCCAGCGGGCCAGCGCGGCGGGAGCTGGCCGCCATCGTTGGGCCCGAAGTCGTAGATTTCCTTCGCGTCCTGGCGGTTCTTGGTCAGCTCCCGGTCGTAATAGCCCCAGGGGTTCTGGGCATCGCGCAGCAGGCAGCGTTTCCCTGTAGCCGGCATGGCGAAGAATTCGCGCGACACCGCGAAGATGTCTTCGATGAGACGCCGATCGATGCCATGCCCCGTGACCTGGAAGAATCCCCACTCGCGGCAGGCCTGGTCGATCGCGGCCAGCGATCCCGGGTCCTCGAGGCGTTCGATGTCGATGATCGGAATGAACTCTTGCATGATGCTGGCTCCCATGTCGATCACGCGCTCTTGCGCGGATGCACCCACTTCGGCAGGAACGAGTAAGGGTCGATGTCGGTCCGCCGGTTGCAGGTAACGCCCTCGGCATCGAGCAGTTGCAAGAGCTTCCCCGAACGCATGGCATCGAACAGATCCGTGCAGCCTCCGAGCAGCGAGGCGCCGATGTAGATTTGCGGGATGGTCGGTGAGCCCGTTCGCTCCTTCAGCACGGCGCGGATCTTCGTGCCCATGTCACGCTCCTGCAGCGCGACCGAATCGAGGTCCACGCTTTGGTAGCGGATGCCGAGCGCCGCGAACAGCTTGCGCGCCGCCCAGCAGAACTCGCACCACTCGAGCGCGAACATGACCACGGCGTGCTCGCGAACGGCCCGGTCCACGTAGGCTTCCGCCCCCTCGTCGAGCGCCGTCCCGGCCGATGGGCGCAGGGTGAGTGGGTGGGCCACGACCGCAGGCGGGTCGAATCGATATCCCGGCGTCGAGCGGGAGATCTCCAGTTCCGTCTCGTTCATGTCCGTCTCGATGCCGTCGAACAGCGGCGTCGACAGGTAACGCTCGCCCGTGTCGGGCAACATGCACACGATGTTGCTGCCGGCAGGGGCCTGGCGCGCCACCTGCAGCGCGGCCGCCAGCGTGGCGCCGCTCGAAGTGCCGACGAAAATTCCCTCGCGGGTCGCCAGTTCGCGGGCAAGCCGCAACGACTCGTTGCCGTTGACCGGCACGATCTCATCGATCAATCCTTCGCGCATGGCGCGCTCGGTGAGAGTCGAGACGAAATCGGGGCTCCATCCCTGCATCAAGTGCGGGCGAAACAGGGGATGACTGGCCGCGGGCGCGCCTGCGGCGTCCCGCGGCTGCGGCAGCCGGCTGCCCAGAACAGGGGAGTTGTCGGGCTCGGCGGCGATCACGCGGATGCCGGCATCGGCGGCCTTGAGCCCGCGCGAGACGCCCAGCAAGGTACCGCCGGTCCCGAAGCCGGACACGAAGGCATGGAGCGGTTCCCCGTCGAGATCGGCAAGGATCTCGCGGGCGGTGGTGCGCGTGTGCACCTCGGCATTGGCTTCGTTCTCGAATTGCCGGCACAGGAACCAACCGTGCTCGTCGGCGAGCTCCATGGCCTTCTTCAGCATGCCGGTGCCTTTTTCCGCCGCCGGCGTCAATACGACGCGGGCGCCGAGGAAGCGCAGCAGCTTACGGCGCTCCAGGCTGAAGTTCTCGGCCATCACGATGACGAGCGGATAGCCCTTCTGCGCGCAGACCATCGCGAGCCCGATGCCGGTGTTGCCGCTGGTGGCTTCGATCACCGTCTGACCGGGCTTCAGTTCGCCGCTCTGCTCGGCGTGCTCGATGACGGCGCGCGCCATGCGGTCCTTGACGGAGCCTAGGGGATTGAAGGATTCGACCTTGACGTAGACGTTGGCCCCCGCCGGCGCCAGCTTGTTGAGCCTGACGAGCGGCGTGTCGCCGATGGTTTCCAAGATGTTGCTGTAACGTGCCATGAAGCCTCCCAAAAAGCGGCCGTGGAATGACTACCGATGCGGCCATCCTGGGAGGCAGGCGAGGGAGCCAGCGTGGAAATTACCGTGGTTTTTTACCAAAAGAGCCAATGCCCGCTTGAGATGCCATCGCCCGAACTCCTATAGTTCGCCCATCAATCGCAGGGGAAAGCCCCGATGGCCGTGCTGGAACTGCAGTTTCTCGGTGACTTCGAAGTGCGTCGGGACGGGCGCGCATTGCCCTTGCCGCCCTCGAAGAAAACACGCGCGCTGCTCGCCTTTCTGTTCCTGCAGGGGCGGCGGATCCGCCGCGAGTATCTGTGCGAGCTGCTGTGGGAGATTCCCGACGACCCGCGGGGCTCTCTGCGCTGGAGCCTTTCCAAGCTCCGGCGCCTGGTGGACGATGCCGCGAATTCGCGCATCGTTGCCGACCGCAGCAGCGTCACTGTGGACGCGGCGGGCGTGTCCATCGATGTGCTCGAGCTACGCGGCATGGTTGCCGCCGGCCTGGATCGTCTTGCAAACACGGAGCTCGAATCCGCGGTCGCGCGCTTTCGCGGCAATTTCCTCGAAGGCATGGAATTTTCAAACTTTCACGATTTCCATGCTTGGTGCGTCGTGCAGCGCGAGCAGTCGATGCGCGACAGGATCGCGCTGCTGGGAGAGCTCGTGCGGCGCCTGACGGGCGTGCCCGAACGTGCACTACCGCACGCCCGCGCACTCGTGGGCCTTGCGCCGTATGAAGAAAGCTATCGCGCCATGCTGATCCGCTTCCTGAATGCGGCCCGGCAATTCAACGAGGCGGAGGAGCAATACCACCTCGGCCTGCGCATGTTGAAGGAAGGTGGCGTCAGTTCCTAGGGAGCGCTGCTCGCCGCGCGCCGGGCGCCGCGCATCGATGCACCACCGACGCGCGAGGTCACGGCGCCCGCGCCCGAACCCAGCACCGCCTCCACGCCGACGGGGCCGCTTCTTGCCGATCGTCACGAGCTCATCGGGCGTGATGAGCAGATGTCCCTGATCATGGCAACCTTGGATGATCTCGCCCGCGGCCGGCGTGCCGCCATGCTCTTGCTCAACGGCGCGCCCGGCATCGGCAAGTCCCGTGTACTGAAGACGGCGTTGGCACTGGCCCGTGAACGCGGCGCCTTCATCCTCGAGGCCAGCGCGTTCGAATCCGGCGCGATTCGTCCGTTTTCCCTGTGGATCGACGCGCTGCGGGCGCTGGACCCCGGTATCCATGACCAGGTGTTCGGAGCAGGGGATGCCGCCAACCGCGATCGCCTGTTCGCGGGCTTGAGCGAACTGATCGCGCGCGAATCCGCCAACCGGCCGGTGGTGCTCGCGTTCGATGATGTCCAGTGGTGCGATGAGTCCAGCGCCGCCGCCCTGCACTACGTCGCGCGCCTGAATCGCGACCGGCCGCTGCTCGGCCTCTTGACCGCGCGCGATGAGGAGATCCGCGACAATGCGCCCATGCAGCAGGCATTGCGCGGCATGCGACGCGACGGGCTGATGCGCGAAATCGATCTGGGACCCCTTTCCGGGCACGCGCTGGCGCACATCATCGGGCAACAGGCGCCGGGTGCGGACAGCGAACGCCTGGGCCGCGCCTGTGGCGGCAATCCGTTGCTCGCCATCGAACTGGCGCGGGCGGAAGCGTGTGGGAGCATCGCGGGCTCGCTGGATGAACTCATCCGCGAGCGTCTGGCCCGGTTGGGCCTGGCGGTGTCGGATGTGCTGCGTTGGGCGGCGTTGCTCGGTGCGCGTATCGACCTGTCAATGCTGGCCAAGGTGTCTGGAGTCGATACGACGGCAGTGGGCGCCGCGCTCGAGGTCGCGGAGAGGCAGGGGATATTGCGCAGCACCGAGCTTGGCCTGGCCTTCTCGCACGACTTGATTACCCGTGCGGTGTACAACGACATCTCGCCGCTCAGGCGCCAGGTGATGCACCGGCGCGCGGCCGAGTTGCTCGAACAGAATTCCACGCACGATCTCGCCAGCGCCGCGGAACTCGCGCATCATGCGACGTTGAGCGGCGACAACGCACTCGCGGCGCGCGCGATGGTATCGGCCGGCAGGTTGTGCCTGCGCTTCTTCGCCAATGACGACGCGCAGTCGTTGGCCCGCAAGGGCTTGCAGCTGACGGCGCGGCTTTCCGATGCGCAACGCGTGTGCGTGGAGATCGACCTGCACGATATTCTGCTCGCCTCGGGTCCACTCGATGACCGGGAGGGAGCTGCCCGCCGCTATACAACCCTGGCCGAGCGGGCGCTGGACCATGGCGCACTCGCCGCCGCCCGTCTCGGCTACCACATGGCGGCATATGTGCGCTGGACACAGGGCCAGTGGGCGGCGGCTCGCGAGCAGACATTGCAAGGGCTGCGCGTGGTGCGCGGCCGGCAGGACGAGGCGCAGATCGTGGGCATGGCCGAGACCGCGAAATGCCTGGTGATGATCGAGCGCGACATCTCGCAGGCCGATGCCATGTTGAGCGAGGCGAGCACCTTGGCCGCCCGCCATGGATTCAATCATCCGGCGATTGCCGCCGGCCTTGGCATGCTGCGCTTCCACGAGAACCGGCTGGAGGAGGCGGAGGAACTGTTCCGCGAGGCGCGAACGCTGTGCAAGTCGGCCGGCGACCGGGTGAACGAGTATCAGGCGAACGAATACCTGGTCATGCTGAGCCTGCAGCGTGGCCGGCTGGAAGAAGCGCGCGAGCGTTGCCAGGAGCTGTTGGCCTTGGGGGACAAGCTTCGGGAGGGGAGCGAGGAGCCGTTTGCGCGGGCCATTGCGGGACTCTGCCGCTATGCCATCGACGACCAGGCGGACCAGCTCGATGCGGCGGTCGCGGACCTGCGCGTGGCGGACGCAAAGCACCGCCTCGCCTACGTCCTCACGCGCGCGGCCATGATCGACTGCGAACGCGGACGCGTGCAGGGTGCGACGGCGCGGGCGACCGAGGCGCTGCGTTACGCCACCCTGCTCGAGCGCCCCACGGAAATGTTGCTCGCGAACGCCGTGCTGTCGCGCGATTGTGCCGCGACGGGAGACAAGCAGGGCGCGGCTGCGTTCGCGCGCGAAGTCGAGCGGCTGGGTCTTGCCGGAGCTGCTGCGTGGACACAGGAGATCAGGAACCGGCTATCGAAGAAGCGGGGCCGTGCGCAGCTCCGGGAGGCATCATGACCGACGTATTCGTGGAACGGCACTGGGATGTTGCGCTGACCGCCGCGCAGATGACGCGAGGATTCGAGGCCGCCGCCGGCTGCGGTTTCGCGCTCCACCGGGTGGCCTGGGTCGCCAGCTACGTGTCCGAAGACGCACGCGACCTGTTCTGCCACTTCTCGGCGCCGGATGCCGAATCGGTGCGCATTGCATTGCAGGCTGCGGGCTCGCCGCGGGGCTCGGTGTGGACCTGCACCATCCATGATCCGCCTGCTGAGGTTGGCGTGGAAGTTGCGGCTGCCAATGTGCTGGTCAGCCGCAACTTTCCGCAGCCGGTGTCCATCGAAGAAATGCGGGCGCTTGCTGACGCGAGCGCCGGCTGCCTCGACCTGCATCGCGTGCGCAGGGCGCGCACCTTCCTGTCCGCCGACCGCCGGCGGGCCGTCTGCCTGTATTCCGCACCCGACGCTGAATCCGTGCGTATCGCGCAGCGCCAGGCCAGCTTGCCGGTCGAGCGCGTCGTGGCCTTCCGTCACGTTCGCTACTGAGCCCGAAGCCGCCGCAGGGATGGCGAGCTCCGTGCCGGTTCGGTGCGCCCCGGGCGAAAATTCCACGCTCACTGCCACGTTGGCTTCAACGCTGTGCGTGCATCGTTGCTCCCCTCCGGCAAATGACCCGGACGATCCATCCATCCAATACGAGGAGCAAGATTCATGAATGTCGAGACGAGCAAGGCGGACAATGGCGTCAATGTGGCGGCCCTGTTGGGGGCGCGCGATGCGTTGAGCCAGGCACCCGAGGCCGCGCGCTTCAAGTGGCGCGCCACCAGCGAATGGCTGGACGGTACGCACAGTCGCGCGACGGTGCACGGATTCTACGGCCTCGGCGGGGAGCAGAAACACCGCAAGGCATTCCAGTACGACGCCGATCATCCCGAAGTGTTTGCCGCGCAGGACAACGGCGCGACGCCGGTGGAATTCGTGCTGGTGGGCCTTGCCGGCTGCCTGAGCGCGGGCATCGCCTCCGTAGCCCAGAACCGCAACATTCAGCTGCGTTCCGTCAAGGCCACGGTCGAGGCAGGCATGGACCTGCAGGGAATCCTGGGCATCGATGCGAACGTGCGCAATGGCTTCGATGGCATCAGCGTTCACTACCACATCGATGCCGACGCATCGCCGGAGGAAATCGCGGCCATCGTGGCGCAGTCGCAGAAGCGCTCCGCGGTGTTCGACATCATCACCAACCCGACCGACGTCACGGTCACCGTGAGCAAGGCCGCATGAGCCAGCGCCCGACACGGCGGAAGGCCGGCATCGTTGACGTGATCGTCATCGGTGCCGGCCACTCGGGCCTCGCCATGAGCCAGTTGCTGCGCCGCTGCGGGGTCGAACACCTCGTGCTCGAGCGCGGCGAGGTGGCGAATTCGTGGCGCACGGAGCGGTGGGATTCGTTGCGTCTGCTCACTCCCAATTGGATGAGCCGTCTCCCCGGCTATTCCTACCAGGGGAACGACCCGGACGGATACATGAGTGTCGGCGAGGTGGTCGACTTCGTGTCGGCCTACGCGCTGCATGTCGATGCGCCGGTCATGACGCATACCAACGTGCTCAAGGTAGAGGCGGACGACGACTACCGTGTGATTACCGACCGGGGAGAGTGGCGGTGCCGGGCGGTGGTGATGGCGACGGGCGCTTTCAATGTTCCCATCGTCCCGGCAGCAGCCCGGGATCTCGCAGGCGACGTCGCGCAGCTCACCGCGCAATCCTATCGTCATCCGGGTCGACTCGATGCCGGTGATGTCCTGGTGGTCGGCGCATCTGCCACAGGTTTGCAACTCGCACAGGAGATTCACGCCAGCGGGCGGCGCGTGACGCTGGCGGTGGGCGAGCATGTCCGCCTGCCGCGCCTGTACCGGGGTCGTGACATACAGGGATGGATGGCCGCGGCCGGGATATTGGACCAGCGCATCGAGGAGGTCAGCGAACCGGAGCGCGCACGGCGCGTGCCCTCACCTCAGCTCATCGGTTCGCCGCAACGCGTCACCCTGGATCTGAACGCTTTGCAGAATCAAGGTGTGGAGATCGTAGGCCGGCTGGCGGGTGTCCGTGATGGCATGGCGCAATTCTCCGGCTCGCTGCGCAACGTATGCATGCTGGCGGACCTGAAGATGAATCGCCTGCTCGCGGGCATCGATGCGTGGATCGAGCGCAATGGACTCGCCGGTGAGACCGGCCCGGCCGAGCGATTTGCGCCCACAGCTGTGGGTTCGACTTCGCGCCTCGGCCTTCGGCTTGGCAAGGACGTGCGTACCGTGCTGTGGGCGACCGGCTTGAGGCCGGATTTCTCCTGGCTCGACCTGCCGGTGTTCGATCGCCGCGGAGCGCTGCGGCACGATCGTGGAGTGGTCGATTCGCCTGGCCTGTACGTGCTGGGCCTGCCGTTCATGCGGCGCCGCAAGTCGACCTTCATTCACGGCGCTGAGGACGATGTCCGGGAGATCGGCGCGCATCTGCTCGATTTCCTGCACCGGACATCCCGGCCGAGGTACTGGCAGGCGGCGTGGCCATCAGCGGCGATCGGCTGACGCGCGTCGCCAGTGATCGTACGACCAGGGGTCAGGACCCGAGAGAGCCATCGCCATCAAGGCCGCCAGGTACAGCAGGTCGCATTCCACTCCCGGCTTCCCGAATTGGAGGCCCTGCGCGGTGGCGGACAGGAACTTGATCGAACTGAATCCAAACTGCCAGTGAACCTTGACGATGGCCACGAGCAGGACGATGGCCATCGGAATGCTCATCAGCGAAACGTAGGCGCCGAAGAACACCGCAGCACCCGCCACCACCTCGATGATGACCGTGCACCAGGCCATGAAGTCGGGCGCCGGGATGCCAAGGCCAGCCAATGCTGCCGCGAACACCCCGACGCCTCGCCCCAGCTTCAGGAAGCCGTGCACCATGAACCCGCCGCCGACGCTGAGCCGCAAAGGCAGGGCCGTCCAGCGCGCGAGCAACGCGCGGGTCGATGGCGACGGTTTCATCAATTGGCCGCAATGCCGTTGAGGCCCGCGGAGGCCGCCAATCCACCCACGCTGCCCAGGTTGACCAGCGACCCATCGCTTGCGACCGCAAACATGCCCACACGGCCGGTGCCTGCGTTCAGCGAGTACAAGAACCGCCCGTCGGCGCTTATCGTGATGTCGAGATTGGCCGATCCTTGCGGATTCAAGCCGACGACGGTGCTGCCAATGGCTTGTAGCGCCCCGTTCGCGCCGATCCGGAATCCCGCGATCGAGCTGCTGCCTGCATTCGAGGTGTAGACGAAGCGCCCATCCGGCGTGACGACATTCCAGCAATTCGCAGCGCCCAAGGTGGGCACGCTGGTCGTGACCGGCAGCAACGCGCCGTCTGGAGCGATGCGATAGGACGAGGTGGCGGAGCTCGCCGGCCCACCCGACCCGGTCTCGCTGACGATGAGCGTGCCATTGGGCGCGAACACCGCGGAAAAGGCACCCGGCCCCGCACTCGGATTGACCTTGATGGCCGAGAGCAGGCCGTCCGCCTGCACGCGAAACACATCGATGTTGTTGCCGGCGCGCTCGGTAACGGCCAGGAAGCGGCCGTCGGGGGAGAACGCAATTGAGGCTGAGTTCGAGAAATTGGCGCTCAAGAAACGCTGCGAGTCCGGTATGCGTGCGAGCCTGCCGTTGATCAGCCGGAATCCCACGACGCAGCTGCTACCGGCGGTGTTGAGCACGTAGACGAGCGGCCCGCGCTGCGCGATGGCATTGGGTTCGCTGCCGCCGCTGGCCGCGCGGTCGATCAAGGCAAGGCGCGTGCCCCATACGCGAAACACGGAGACCGTGCCGCTACCGGCGTTCGCGGCAAACAACCAAGCGCCGTCATCGCTCATAGTGAGCGAGCCTTGCGAGCCCAGCGGGTCGACGGTGCCGCCGCTGCCACGGCCGCCCGTCTCGTACGGATGCGGGCGCTCCAGTGTTCCGTATGGCGTTCTTTCGAAGGCGATCACGGCGTTCTTGTCGGCGTCATTGGTCATGACGAACACGGCGTGCTGCGCCGTGTCGACGCGGGCGGCCTCGCTCGCCGCGTGCGCGCGCTGCCCAAGGATGATGGCGATGGTGCCGAGCAGCAATGCCCTGCCTGGATGATTCATTTGCGGTCCTCATGTGTGTGATGTGCGCCCGTCCGTCGCTGCACGAGGGTCCCGCGTTACGCGGTGAGGAGATTATTTTTGGCGGCGTCACAATTTCCGTGACCTGCCGGTCCTTTGTTGGTTGTAACGAAATTCCACCGGGCGACGACAGGTATACGAGGACATTGGATACCGTAGAAGCCGAATCGGAGTGGACGCTGCTGATGGAGCAGTCTCTCGAAGGAGACCGTGCCGCCTATCATCGTCTGCTGTCCTTGTTGGTGCCTGCGCTGCGTCGCGCGGTGCGGGCGCGCGCGGCATCGGCGGGCCTCGACGCGGAAGATGTAGTCCAGGAGGTGCTGCTCGTGTTGCATCTGAAGCGAAATACGTGGATCCGCGGCACGCCGGTGGCGCCCTGGGTGGCGGCCATCGCCCGCAACAAGATGATTGATGCGCATCGGCGCCGCGGCAGGCGCCAGGAGATCTCCATCGAGAGCGTGGTCGACACTTTGCATGCCGACGCGGGAAACGAGCACGATCAATCGATGGACCTCGAGCGGGCGTTCGCCGGTTTGCCCGCCCGCCAGCGGGAAGTGCTGCAGGCCGTGTCGCTGGAGGGGCATTCGGCGCGCGAAGCCGCGGCGCGCCTCGACATGAGTGAGGTGGCAGTCCGCGTCACCTTGCATCGCGGGCTCAAGGCACTGTCGGCCTGGTTTCGCAGGAGTGACGATGAAGACTGACGCACTGGTTCGCGCGTTGGCGCAGGACGCCGGCCGGCGGGTGCCATCCGTGAATCGGCTGGTGGGCGCCGCCATGCTCGCCGGCTCCATCGTGTCGCTGCTGACGTTCGCGCTCACCCTCACGCCTCGGCCGGATCTGGCGGTGGCGCTCGAATCGCCCGGATTCTGCCTGAAGGTGGGCGCGGCGGCGTGCCTGCTGCTCGCGGCAGTACGATTGCTCGATGTGCTGGCAAGGCCAACGCCGCCCCGGCGGACGCTGCGGCCCCTGGCGGCGGCACCGCTCCTGCTGCTCGCCGGCATCGCCATCGAGCTCGCGCTGGTCCCGAGCGGGGCCTGGCTGCCGCGGTTGGTCGGCCGCAGCGCGCCGCATTGCCTGTTGACGATCCCGCTGTTGTCGGCGACGCCGGCCGCATTCCTGTTGCTGGCATTGCGGCGGGCGGCGCCGTCGAATCCCGCTCTGGCGGGCGCGGTCGCCGGGCTTGCGGCAGGGGCGCTCGGCGCGATGCTCTATGCGCTCAGTTGCCCCGACGACAGCCCGCTGTTCGTTGCCTGCTGGTATTCGATGGCGGTCATCGCCGTGGCGTTCACCTGCCTGCTGGCGGGGCGACGCTGGCTTACGTGGTGACGCGGTCTCCCACCGGCCGGCGCATGACGACGCGCTGCTCGGGGAGGGGGAGCCAGCGCCGCTCGAGGGCATGCTGTTCCAGAACTTCCCGCCCGCATTCGCGCTCGGCGACCACCACGAAGCCATGACGCTCGTAGAACGGCCGGTTCCAGGCCAGGTGCGCGTACGTCGTCAGCCACAGTTCGCGGTCGCCACGTGCACGGGCGAGATTGACAGCCGACTCTAGAAGGCTGCTGCCGATGCCGCGACCCATGCAGCGTCGCCGCGTCGAGAGCTGGACCAGGAAGGCGCACCCATCCTTGCGTCCCACCGCCGCAAATCCGACCGGGACGGAAGCCGGTTCCAGCGCGATCAGCGTGGTTCCCGCGGCAAGGCATTCCATCCACGCGCGCTGCTCCGCCACCTGAAAGTCGTGACCCTCGGGCAGTTCGAGGAACATACCCGCGGCTTCGAACAGCATGCTCGCGTCGGTGTCGATGTCGGCGAGCAAGTCGAGATCCGCGGGCTCGCCGAGCCGCCAGTGGAATGTAGTTGGGGCGGATGTGCTCATAAGTGACGGGGATTGCCCGCTTGTAATTCAAACGGCCCCTCCACAACGCCGTCGCGGCGCACGAAGGTGATCTGCCCTCCATTCACCTGGATGCCCACGCATCCACTGCTCATGGGATCGGCCGATTCGAAGCAGAAGGTCTGATCGTCGAAAAACCTCCAGCGCGCAGCGAATTTACCGTGGGCGGTCGACTCGATCCGTATCGCGCCGGACGGGTCCAGATACTGATACAGCTCGTCGCCGGCACCGGCAAAGTGGATCGTGTTCCCCACCACGTGCCGCAGTATGGCATCCCGGGTGAGCAGTTCACCCTCCGAGGCGTGGGCGGTCACGGCGGCGAGCAGGGTGGAGGCAATGAGCGGGCGATACATGTGAGTTCCTTGCAGTGATGGTGAGGTCCCATCGCCGGAGATCTGCAATTCGTTACGCGCATCCGGCGCAGGCATGGGTAACGTTCGCGCCGCGAGGATCGAAGGACCTTCATGGAATCGTTCCTGGAGATGCCGATGAATCGGCGACACGTTTTGAATGCCGCGGCGGTCGCGGCCGCTGCCGGTTTGGTGCGCCGCGCGGTCGGTTTGCCGCTGCCTGCCGCCAAGATCGAGGCCGTCGCCTTCGATGGCTTCGCGATCTTCGACCCGCGTCCCTTGGCAGTTCTCGCCGAAGCCGAGTACCCCGGAAAGGCTGTCGCGCTCATGGCCCTGTGGCGCGCGCGACAGTTCGAGTACGGCTGGCTGCGGACCCTGATGCGCAACTACGCGAATTTCTGGCAAATCACGCAAGAGTCGCTCGAGTTTGCCTGCGCCTCGCTCGAACTTACGCTTGCCGCGGATACACGCGATCGATTGATGCAGTCCTTTTTGCATCTGAAACCCTGGCCTGACGTCCTTCCGGTCCTGCGCCGCCTGCGGTCGGCGGGCATTCGCCTGGCGTTTCTCAGTAATCTGACCGCGGCGATGCTCGATGCCAATATGCAGGGCGCCGGAATCGCCGAATTCTTCGACACGCGGCTGAGCACGGACGCCGTTGGCGCGTTCAAGCCGGACCCGCGAAGCTACCAGATGGCCGTCGATCATTTTGCGTTGCCCGCCGCCGCGATTGCGTTCGTGGCCTTCGCCGGCTGGGATGCTGCCGGCGCCACACAATTTGGCCTCCCCGTCTACTGGGCCAATAGGCTTGCGCAACCGGCGGAAAAGCTGGGCGCAATGCCGGCCCGCAGCAGCCCGACGCTCGACGAACTGCCGGACTTCGTCGCCTCCTACCGGTCTTCGGTCTGAGCCGTGCCGCTGCGACGCTGCAGGCGGACGAACTCCTCGAGGACATCGGGCGCCACATCGGAGACGGCGCATTGCGACAGATCTCCCGCGCTCCAGCAACGCACTTGATATCCGCGCCGCTGGGTGCGGGGCCGGGACCATCGCGCGCCGCTCGAGTACAGGTCGATGATATGTTGCCGGTACTGGTAGGAGACGACGGCCACCTGCATGCCGCTCAGCTTCGCCGTGCGCCCACCAACCAGTTGAAAGCCGTTGCCGGACAGGTCGGGAACCGGTGGCGACACATCCGCATGACGCGAAAGCCAAGGCCGCACGGTATGCCGGTCACCCGAGGGCATCTGCACGAGCACGTCCGCATGCAGGGCGGCGATGTGTTCGGCCACGAGCGCATCGCTGCCATCCACGCCGGCTTGCCGCGTCAATAGGACCGCGACCGACACCACGCCCGCCGCCACCGCGCCCGACAAAAATCCGGCGCGAAATCCTGCCACTGACGGCCGTCGCGCGCGACGCGCCGCCATCGTGGATTCGCGAGGCGGTTCGCCGTCCAGCACCGCCAGGATGCGCGCGCGCAGATGCGGCGGTGCGGTGACCTTGCTTGCTTGCGACAGATGCATGGATGTCATCAGCTCGATGTCTCCTTGTTGCGCCTGGCAGAGGGCGCAACGTTGCAGGTGCCAGCGTGCGAGCAATGCGTGGACGCCCTGCAGTTGCCTGTCCGCCAGTGCCATCGACCGGAACCGGTGAGGGCAGTTCATGCCGGCACCTTGCCGAACAACTCGAACCATTGCTCGCGCAACGCCTCGCGTGCCCGTGCCAGCCGCGACATGACGGTACCGATCTTGACGTCGATCACTTCCGCGATTTCCTGGTAGGCGAGTTCCTCGATCTCGCGCAGCGCCAGCACCTCCCGATGTTCGTCCGACAGCCGTGCAAGCGCCAGATTCAGCGCGAGTTGCTCGCTGGCCGCATGCGCGGCCGACTCGGGGTTCGGCCGCGGATCCTGCAAGGCATCTGCCGTGTCCTCGATGGGCAATTCGTCCTCGCGCCCCGCCGGCCGTCGCCCCCGCTGAGTCAGGAAGCAATTGCGGACGATGGTCAGCAGCCACGGCAGGGCGGTATCGACGCGTGACGGCTCGAACGCGCGGAAGGCGCGCAGCATCGCGTCCTGCACGATGTCTTCCGCATCCTGCGGCGAGCGGCTTAGCTGCAATGCAAAACGATAGGCCGCATCCAGGTGCACCAGTACCCGTTGCTCGAATTCCCGGCGCACGGGATCGAGGGGCTGCAGGAATGCGCGTTCTGCCATGGAGGATAGACCTTGCGACGCCGGAGTTTATTCCCGCGATGGCGGGGTTCTCGAAAAAAATGTTCCGCAAGGAATAACTCGATGGCGCCGCCAGTCTACCGGGCATGTCGCTGATCACCACAGGAGCCATCATGTCCGATCCAACTTCACCATCCTCGTCCCGCCTTGCGCGCCGCGACGCCCTGCGTTGCATGGCGCTGGCGGGCGCCGGCACGGTGTTTGCGCTCTGCGGAGGCGTTCTCACCCCGCTGAGCCTGGCCGACGCGCGAGAACGCAAGTCCGCCGCCCGCCCGCTGTTCGTGCAGATCAGCGATACGCACATCGGATTCCACAAGGAAGCGAACCCCGATGTCGACGGTACGTTGAACCACGCCGTCGAGTGGATCAATGCACTGCCCGCGGCGCCTCAGTTCGTGCTGCACACGGGCGATATCACGCATCTGTCCAAGCCCGAGCAATTCGATCGCGCGGCGTCCCTCCTGGGGAGGCTGCGCGTGACCGACCTGCACACCGTGCCCGGCGAGCACGATGTGGCCGATGCCGACGTCAGTGAGTATTTCCGGCGCTTCGGTGCCGTGTCGAACAACCGCGGTTACTACGCCTTCGACCAGCAGGGCGTGCATTTCATCGGCCTGAACAATGTCATGCAGGCCAAGGATGGCGGCCAAGGCGGGCTGGGCGATGAACAACTGCGTTGGGTGCTCGATGACCTCAAGCGCCGCAGCAGCAGCACGCCCATCGTCGTGTTCGCGCACATGCCACTGTGGTCCATCTACGAGCCCTGGGGTTGGGCCACCGCCGATGCGGCGCCGGTAATCGACTCCTTGCGCCGCTTCGGATCGGTCAGCGTGCTCAACGGGCACATCCACCAGATCGTGCAGAAGGAAGAGGGCCACATCCGTTTCCACACCGCCCGCTCCACCGCCTTCCCGCAGCCCGCGCCGGGGCAGGGACCGGGTCCCGGTCCGCTGAAGGTGGATCCGGCGGAGCTTGCAGGCGCCTTGGGCGTGACTAGCGTGACGATCGATCCATATCCGCGCTCGCTGGTGCTCGCCGATACTTCATTGGCCGATGCAACATGAGCCGCGCGCGTCGTGGATGGTGGCTCCTCGCCGCGTTGGCCGCTGGCCCGGGCACCGCGATGGCGGGCGGTGATGCGGTTCGCGGCAAGGAGGTGTACGCGGTGTGCACCGGATGTCATTCCATCGACGAAGACGATGTGGGCCCGCGCCATCGCGGCGTGGTCGGGCGTAGGGCGGGTTCCGTGCAGGGCTTTGCGTATTCGCCCGCTCTCCGACATTCCGATGTGACCTGGGATGAGGTGACATTGGATCGCTGGCTCTCCAATCCCCAGCGATTGGTGCCGGGGACCAAGATGTTCTTCGCTCTCACCAGCCCCAAGGACCGGGCCGATGTGATTGCGTATCTGAAGGAGTTGAAATAGCGGCAGTAGGCCGAATCCGGCGATCAATGGCGGTTACGCGCGATACGCGTCCTCGCGATCCTGCGCATCGAAAGGGAACTTTGGCGGCAGATCAGGCGAACAAGGAATCCGCCACGAACGGATTACTGCGCCGCTCCTTGCCGAAGGTCGACGTGGGTCCATGTCCCGGCAGGAAGGTCACGTCGTCGCCGAGCGGAAACAGGTTGTCGCGGATCGAGTGAATCAATTGCTCGTGATTGCCGCCGGGGAAGTCCGAGCGCCCGATGGAATTCGCAAACAGCACATCGCCCACGATGGCGAACCTGGCGGGCTCATGGAAGAAGACCACATGTCCGGGCGTGTGGCCGGGACAATGCTTCACCTGCAGCGTCAGCTCTCCCACGCTCACCGTGTCACCTTCGTGCAACCAGCGGGTTGGGGTGAACACGTCGGCAGGCGGCATGCCGTACTCGCGCGTGCTGCGCGGCAGCGCATCGATCCAGAATTGATCGCCCTCGTGCGGTCCCTCGATGGGCAGTCCAAAACGCTTGGCGAGCTCAGCCGTGCCTGCGCAGTGATCGAGATGCGCGTGGGTGAGCAGGATCTTCTTCAACGATAGGCCCTGCTTCTCGATCACCTGCAGCACCTGGTCGAGATCCCCGCCCGGGTCGACGACCGCGGCCTCTTTGGTCCGCTCGCACCAGATGATGGAGCAGTTCTGCTGGAAGGGAGTGACGGGAACGACGGCGATTTTCATGAGGTTGTTCGCTTGGAAAAAAGGCCCCCATGCGGGGGCCTTCTGGGGCCGAGCCGCGCCACGCGGGTGGCGGGCGCGTGGCCGATGCCGGATCTTCAGGTGAAGGTATAAGCGCAGACCTTGTTGCCGCCCGGATCACGCAGGTACGCCGCGTAGGCACCCGGCAGGTGACCGCGGGGTCCCGGAGGGCCTTCGCACTTGCCTCCGGCGGCCAGACCGGCCGCATGGAAGGCATCCACGGCCTTGGGATTGGTGGCGGCGAAGCCGACGGTGACGCCATTCGAGGTGGGAGCCTCGCCGTTGCCCGGCTTCAGCACCAGCAGGGCGGGCTTGTCCTTGCCGTAGAGAATCGCCGATTGGCCGAACGGGCCAAGATTCTTGACGCCCAGCGCCGCCAGCGCGGCGTCGTAGAATTTCGAGGACTTCGACAGATCAGAGGCGCCCACGCACACGTGCGAAAAGACCCCATCGCCAGAAATCACAGCCATGTTTTTCTCCTAGATCGATTGTTCGAAACCCGGTGGATGACGCATCACCTGGTGCAGGCAGCCACATGCGCCAGGCGGAACGCGATCCTACCACCGGACCGCCCGCCAGGGCGAACCGCGGCGCGCCGATCTGGTTGCGGACGCTCAGCTTCAGCGGCGAATCCTTCAATATGATTGTGAATTTGGTCTATGGTATCGACTGCTTCCTCCATCCAATTCGACCGACGGCGTGGCACGAGAATCTGTTGAAAAGCTTAGGTCCCGCGGGCACGCATTGCCGCGCGGCAAAGGGCCGGTGTGAGCGGCACGCCTGAATCCCCGGCGCAGTGGCGGCCTCGCCTTCGCCGTGACACGACGCTGGTGTTGCTGGCGGCCTTTTCCGCGCTGATCACCGCACTTTTCGTCGGCGGGCGCCTTCTCTACACCGACGGTTTCGTCGAGGCCGAGCATCGCGACTTGCTGGCCCGTGCCCGGCATGCGCAAGCGGTACTGTCGCAGGGCTTCGCCATGCTTACCCCGGCCACCACCGATTATGCGGAATGGGAAGCCACTCGTGCCTTCGTGCAGGGCACGCGCACCAACTATCCGGATTACAACTGGCAGGCGTGGACACTGAACCGCTTCAACGCCGATTCGGTCTTCGTGATGAACCTGGCGGGCGATATCCTGCTGCAGCGAAGCCTGGATGCGTCGGGGCAGGGCGTCACCGCGCCGACACGCGCCGAAACCGCCGCCATGTCTCCGCAGGGTCCCTTATGGCCGCGCTTCGACCTTCGCAGTGTGCATAGCGGCTACGTGACCATCGCCGGACGCCCCTATATGTGGGTGGTGTCACCGGTGCACACCGACCCCGATCCACCCGTGGGCTGGCTGGTGCTGTTGCGGCGACTCGACGGTGCCTTCATCCGCGGGCTCAACAAGACGTTGGACGCGGATGCGCAATTTGGAGCGCCGGTGTCCGAACGCATGCCATTGCCGTCGGTGCCGTTGCAGCAGGCGGAGTTGAGGCTCGAGCCCAGCGAAGGCGATGTGCGCAGCGCCTCGTTCGTGGTCGGCATGTTGCCCGACGGCATGCCGTTGCGCCTGCGGCTATCGACCGAGCGGCCCCTGTCGGCAACCGTGGCAAGGGTGTCGACCTATTTCTTCTGGGCCAGCCTCGTCTGCGGCATGGTGGTGGCGCTGTTGGCGGTCAGATGGGTGCAGCGGCGGCTGCTGGCTCCGCTCGACATCATCAGCCGGCGCCTGCAGGAAATCGGGCTCACCAATGACTTGTCCGCGCGCCTGCCGGATGTGGGCCACCGCGATGAAGTCACGGGGGTGGTCACCGCCGCGAATCACCTGCTCGAGCAGATACAGTCCAAGCGCGAGGTGGAATTGGCGCGCGACGCCGCCCTGCAGGCCAGCCGCGCGAAAAGCGAGTTCCTCGCGCGGATGAGCCATGAGATCCGCACGCCGATGAACGGCGTGCTCGGCATGACCGAGCTCATGATGAGCACCTCGCTCGACACACGCCAGCGGCAGATCGCCGACACCATCCAGCAATCGGCGCAGTCCTTGCTGGGCATCATCAACGATACGCTGGACTATTCACGCATCGAGGCGGGAAAGCTCGCCATCGATGCGAGTCCCTTCGATCTGGCGCAGATCATCGACAGCGCGGTGGACCTGATGGCGGAGCGGGCCGCGGCGAAGGGCCTGGAATTGCTGTGCGAGTTGCCGGCGGATCGGAATCTGCGCTTCATCGGCGATGGCCCGCGCCTGCGGCAGGTGCTGGTGAATCTGTTGGGCAATGCCGTGAAGTTCACCGAACGCGGCGAGGTGCAGGTGCGCGTCAGCGTGGAGGGCCCGGCGACGCCGGCCGGCACGCAGGTGCGCGTCGAGGTCATCGATACCGGTATCGGCATTCGGCTGGAAAACCAGGATTCGGTGTTCGACTCCTATTCGCAGGAGGACACCTCCACGACGCGCAAGTACGGCGGCACCGGCCTGGGCCTTGCCATCTGCCGGCAAGTGCTGGGCCTCATGGGAGGGCGCATCGGCGTGCAAAGCGCGCCCGCCCAGGGGTCGATGTTCTGGTTTACGCTGAACTTGCCCGCAGATGCGTCGGCCCCGGCTACGGTGCCGCCCAATCTGAAGGGACAGCGCGTGCTGCTGGCGGTGGCGAACCCTGCGGCACGCTCGTCCTTGCGCCGGCAGCTGCGCGCGCTGCAGGCGGATGACATCCTCGAAGCCGATGCCCGCCCGGCGGCGCTATCCCAATTGGACATCGAGGCTGGCGCGGGCCGGCGCCTGGACATCATCCTGGTCGATCTACCGGGCGCGGAGGGCGATGGCATCGAGTTGACCGAGCGCGCCCGCAAGCATGTTCTTTTCGCAGGCAGCACCATCGTCTTGCTGACCGGTATCCGCATGCAGATCCCCGAGGACCGCTGGCGCAGGGCCGGCGCCAGCGCGAGCTTGACCAAGCCGTTGACGCACGCCGCCTTCCTGCAAATCGTGGCCGGGTTCCCGGATTCGGGCCCGGCCGGCGGCGCGGGTGCGCAGGACACTGCCCGCGCGGACACCGATGCCTTGTCCGGCCTGCGCGTGCTGGTGGTGGAGGACAATCCGGTCAACCAGGAGGTCGCCCGGGGAATTCTCGAGCATCTCGGCTGTCACGTGGCGTTGGCCGTCGATGGTGAGCAAGGAGTTCGCGCCGCCACCGCGGCACGCTTCGATGCGATCCTGATGGACTGCCACATGCCGGTGATGGACGGATACGTGGCGGCCAGGCACATCCGCGAGTGGGAGGCACAGCAGGGTGCCGGCCGCTGCATCATCATCGCGCTCACCGCCAATGCCTTGCAGGGAGACCGGCAGAAGTGCCTGGATGCCGGCATGGACGATCATCTGTCCAAGCCTTTCACGACCGAACAACTCCAGTCGATGTTGCTGCGGCATCGGCCGCAGGCCAGACCGCCGGGCGTGGTCACTCGAACAGGCTGAGAATCCTCTGATACTTCTCGATGTAACCGCTGTTCTCGCGGTTGTATCGCGGAATGCTCACCGGCTGCACCTGCGCGGCCACTTCGCGCCACACGCATGGGCAGGTCACGGGTGAATCCGCCGCCAGCGTACCGGCGCGGCGCAACTCGCCCAGCTGCACGCCCATGCGATCCAGCGCTCGGTAGAGCTTGGCGACATTGCGCGGTCCGCCGTTGTAGGCGGCCACCGCAAAGATGCCCAGCACCGGCGGATCGGCCCGGTAGGCGGCGCGAATGTCGCCGGACATCTGTGAAAGTTCCAGGTCCAACAGGCACACTGCCGCCTTCATCGCATTGAGGATGTTGGTGGCGCCGCGCTCGAAGTTGGGATCCAGCTGCGCTCCGCGGCAACGCCGCACCACCAGCGAATAGGTGCCATTGCCGCGGCGGTTGGTGAACTGCATCGGCCCGAGGGCCTTCGCACTCGATACGCTGTAGCGGTAGGCTTCCTCGCGCTTCAATCCGTACTGGCTCAAGACCTCATCGAAGGCGCTGTTGCCCTTATCCAGGTAATCCTCATCGTCGGTCTGCTCGATGACCGCGAGCGTGGTGACCACCTCGGGCGGGATGACGTCCGCGAGGGACTCACCCGGAAAGGCCGCGCTCCGCACATTGGCCCTGCGCAACTCGTCCATGGCGCGGCGCGCGGTGGACAGCAGGAATTCGCGCCCGCCGCTGATGAACTGCGGATCGAGAGTGTCGTTGGTGAAAGGGAGGTAGACGATGGGCCGCGCCGAAGCCGCGGCCTCTCGCCAGCGCTTCTTCTTGATGAGCTTGTTGTCGAACACCGGGAACTTGCGGCCATACACCTTCAATTCTTCCCCGTCGCGGGTGAAGGCGAACATCAGGCGCTCGGCGCCCGTGCCCTTCACGTGGGTCGCCCGGATGCCGGGCGTGCGTACGACAAAGGGCAGCGGTCGGCGCCCCGGTTTCCATTTCAAGGGCGGGCGGGGGATTTCGAGGTGGGCGATGGTCCAGCTTTTCTTCGATTCGCTCCACAACGCGAAGGCCACCGGACGCCCGCGCAGCACTTCCCGCCGGCCCTTGCGCACGAACACGTATTGCAGTTCCACGTTGCGCAGCCGCGCCTGGCCCTCGGCAACCAGGTCGCGAATGACGACGTGGCGCTCCCGCGCCTTCACCACCACGCCGGGGAGGTCGCCGGGGGCGGGGGGCGCCTCGGCATGCTCGGTCTCGGCAACCGCCGCCGGCACCTCGACTTCGCCTTCGTCCTCGGCATCGGCCGGGGCGGCAGGGGCTTCCTTCGCATCCGCCGCGTCGGCCTCCTCCACCACCAGTGTCGGGTCGTCCGGGCTGTCCTCATTCTCGTTGGTGGTGGCACAGGCCGAACACAGCAGCAGCGCCAGCACGGCGATTGATGCACCGCGGGCGGCGCGCAGGAAAATGCGGGAATTGAAGGAGTCGGTCGGCGGGGATGTCATCGTGGCCGAATGATACCGGCGAACGTCGCGGCGCACGACACCGAATCGCGCGACGTGCTTCGCAGTTTATCGTGCGAGGAATCTGCTGCTATGATCCAAGGCGACTCGACTCCCACGGGCGCACCCGCATGTCCATCGACTCGACCCTTGCACGACTCGCCTTTGCCGCTGCGCTTTGCAGCACGCCGCTCGCGCTCAACGCCGGATCATCCGAAGCGCAATGGTCCATGCCGGCCAAGGATTTCGCGTCCAGCCGCTACAGCACGCTGGCGCAGATCAACCGGGCCAACGCCCACGGCCTGCACCCGGTCTGGAGCTTTTCCACCGGCGTGCTCGGCGGCCACGAAGGCCAGCCGCTGGTGGTGGATGACACCATGTATGTGGTCACGCCCTGGCCGAATGTTCTCTATGCCTTCGATCTCACCAAGGAAGGATATCCGCTGCGCTGGAAATACCGGCCGGATGTCAGCCCGAACGCGATCGGCATCTCCTGTTGCGACACCATCAACCGCGGCGCGTTCTACTCGGACGGCAAGCTGTTCTACAACCTGCTCGACGGGCACACGGTCGCGGTGGATGCCAAGACCGGCAAGGAATTGTGGAAAACCGCCGTCGCCGACATGACGGAGGGCGAGACGCTGACCATGGCGCCACTGGTCGTGAAGGACCGGGTCATCGTGGGTGCCGCCGGCGGCGAGTTCGGCATCTATGGCTGGCTCAAGGGCCTGGATGTGGCCACCGGCAAGGTGGTCTGGACGGCCCGCAACCTGGGGCCCGATGCCGACATGCTGGTCAAGCCCGGCGTGTTCAAGCCGCTCTACGACCAGGGCACCGACCTCGGCGCCAAGAGTTGGGCGGACGACACCTGGAAGATCGGCGGTGCCCCGGTGTGGGGCGCCATCTCCTATGATCCCGAGCTGGACCTCATCTTCTACGGCACGGGCAATCCTTCTCCATACAACCCCGAGCAGCGGCTGGGCGACAACAAATGGTCGGCAAGCGTGCTCGCGCGGCATCCGGGCGACGGCTCGCTCGTATGGGCGTATCAGTTCACCCCGCACGATAACTGGGATTACGACGCCACCGGCACGATGATGCTGGCCGACCTGCCCGTCGACGGCAAGACGGTGAAGGCGCTGGTGCAGTTCAACAAGAACGGCTTTCAATACGTGTTCGAGCGCGCCACCGGCAAGCTGCTGCGTGCCAATGCCTATGTGCAGGTGAACTGGGCGAAGTCGGTGGACTTGAAAACCGGCCGCCCGGTGCTGGAGCCGAGCAAGGAAACAGGCGCGTCAAAGGGCAACGTCAAGGGCATTTGCCCCAGCCTCGAGGGCGGCGTGAGCCCGGCCTCGCCACCGGCATACTCGCCCAAGTCCGGGCTGTTCTATACGTCCACGAACAACTTCTGTATGGATTGGTCGGCCTCGAAAATCGGCCGACTGAAGGGCGTGCCGTTCATGGGCGCGAGCTCTCCCTACACGGCCGGCCCTGGCGGCAACCTCGGCGCGTTCATCGCCTGGGATGCGGTGGCGGGCAAGAAGGCCTGGGAGATTCGTGAGCCTTATCCGAGCTGGAGCGGCACGCTGGTGACGGCCGGCGATGTGGCCTTCTACGGCACGCTCGACGGCTGGTTCAAGTCTGTCGATGCCGTCAGCGGCAAGGTGCTCTCCAAGTTCAAGGTGGGCTCGGGCGTCATCGGCAATCCCATGACCTTCCGCGGACCCGATGGCAAGCAGTACGTGGCCGTGTTCGCAGGCTTCGGCGGCGACTGGCAGCTGCTCTCCGGCGATACTCGCTCGGACGATCCGGCGGATGTGCGCCCGCCGCTGGACATGCTGCGCAACATTGCCAAGCACACGAGCCAGGGTGGCATCGTCTGGATCTTCGGCCTATGAAACACGCTATCCGATCTTTAAGTTCGATCGCGATGCTGGGTGCGCTGGCTGCCTGTGCGCGGCCGGGCGGGGGAGCCGACGGCGCGCAAGCCGCGGCTGCGCAGGCGCCGGCCATCCGCTACGAAGCGCACATTTCCGCGGGAGGGCTGGATCCGGTCGTCAATGAGTTGAAGAATCCATATGCGGGCGATGCGGCCGCGACCAAGAATGGCGCAACGCTGTTCGTTGCGATGAACTGCGATGGCTGCCATGGCGGTGATGGCGCCGGCTGGGTGGGCCCGAGCCTGGCCGATGGCCGCTGGCGCTACGGCGGCGCCGATGACGAGCTGTTCATGTCCATTTATTACGGGCGCCCCAAGGGGATGCCGGCCTTCGGCGCGGCACTTAACCAGGATTCGATCTGGACGATCGTCTCGTACCTGAAATCGCTGACCCCGCCTGCGGGCGTTCCCACCCAGGTATTCGACGACAAGGGCCCTTGAACGGGGGCGGCTGATCACCTCGTTCCACAACGACATTCAAATTCCTGAACCGGGATTTCCGCCAGCACCTGTCGGCTCCGTAAGGCCGGCTGACGTCCGCCGCGTGCGTTCAGCGAAGCGCGCGATCAAATTCCCTGGCGCCGAGCAAATGTAAAAATTATAAAAGGACGTGGAGTTTACCTTAAGGGTTGGTTAAGCTTCCTGTCGTTTTAGGGATTTACGGCATTTAGTTCGCTTTGATTCTCAATACAAAGGCAAGGGAGTGTGCGATGAATCCTGTCCGTCAATTGTTGGGCGCCGCTTGCCTGGCCGCCTTCGCCGCTCTCGCTTGTTCCGGCAACGTCCTGGCGGGCTCCACCCAGTACACCAATACGGATAACGACAACAATGCCGGCACAGGCGCCGCCGACAACGACATGGACCGCACGGTCGGCAATACGGATGGCGCGCATCCCATCGAGTTCACCATCAATGTGGCGGCGGTACCCACCACTTCCGCGTTCCTCATCATCCGGGCCAACGACGTCGATGAAGAATCGGGCGAACTCGACCAGGTGTACCTGAACGATGTGCTGCTTTCCTCCAGCCGCAATCCGCTGGGAAAACTGAGCGGTGCCGATACTGTCTGGAGTTCCACCGCCCTGACGGTGGACCTGGCGGCAAATCCTGGTTTGATCCATGTGGGCGCCAACAAGGTGCGCATCATGGTCGACCAGTCGGGCGATTCCACCGCCTGGGTGGTCAATGTGGACTGGGGCCAACTGGTCATCGATGGGGGCGCCGCCGACATGGGCAACGTGGGCACCGTCACCATCACCGGCCATTCCATCAACGCCGGCACGGTGACGGTGAACACCTCCACCGCCGTGCATTCCATCAGCGGCGGCAATTATCGCCTGGAAGTGAGCATCATCGATCCCAGCGGCAACGCCACCTCGGTGCTGACGCAGGATTTCGCGGCGCAGCCCAACGAGGACCTCGTCAAGCTGGCCAATCCCACCTATCCGCTCAACAGCGTCACCGGCACCTACACGGTGGTGGCGCAACTGTTCTACCTCGACCCGAACGCGGGCAATTTCCCGGTGGAGCAGAGCATTGCCACTTCGCAATTCGTTCACACCCAGAACGTCGGCCCCACCGACAGCGACAACGACGGCCTCACCGACGCGCAGGAGGCGACGTTGGGCACCGATCCGTTCAACCCCGATTCCGATGGCGATGGCGCGGCCGACGGCGCCGAAGTCGGCGGCAACGTGGCCTCGCCCGTGGACACGGATGGCGATGGCAGCATCGATGCGTTGGAGTCGTCCGTCACGGACAGCGACGGCGACGGCGTGTCCGACCAGGCCGACCCGGCCAATACCAATCCCTGCATACCCAATTCCACGGTAGCGGCCTGCCTGGCGTACGACAGCGACGGCGATGGGCTGACCAACGCACAGGAAGATGCGCTGGGAACCGGGCGCAACAACGCCGACACCGATGGCGACGGCGAGAACGACGCCCTGGAAGTGGGCTTGAACGTGGGCACGCCGCTGGACACGGACGGCGATGGCAACATCGATGCGCTGGAATCCTCCATCACCGATACCGATGGCGATGGCGTCAACGATGAGTCGGACATCGCCAACAACGATGCCTGCGTTCCCAACGCCACCGGCCCGGCGTGCCTCAACGGCGATAGCGACGGTGACGGCCTGACGAATGCCCAGGAAAATGCCCTGGGCACCGATCCCAACAGTACCGACAGCGATGGCGATGGCATCAGCGACGGCGTCGAGGTCGGCGCCAGCCCGGCTGCACCGCTGGATGCGGACGGCGATGGCATCGCGGATGTGCTCGAATCCGCCGTGCTGGATCTTGACGGGGATGGCGCGGTGGACTCGGCCGACGCCGACAGCGATAACGATGGCATTCCCGATGCCGTGGAGCGCGGCCCGGACGCCGCGCATCCGCGTGACACCGACGGCGATGGCGCCGCGGATTACCTCGACCGTGACAGCGACGGCGACACCCTGCCCGATGCGCTCGAAGCCGCACCAACGGCAGCCACGCCACCGGACACGGATGGGGATGGCATTCCGGATTACCGCGACCTCGACAGCGATGCGGATGGCGTGCCCGACCGGCTGGAAGGCAATGGCCTCGCGACCGACGCGGATCACGATGGCATCGATGATGCCTTCGATGTGGATATCGTGGGCGGTGCCGATGCCAACCATGATGGCGTCGACGACGGGATCGCCCTGCGCAATACCGATGCCGATGCGAATGCCGATTTCCGCGACCTCGACAGCGATGGCGATGGCATCCTCGATGCCGCGGAGGCCAATGTGAGCGGTTCGGATGCCGACCAGGACGGCATCGACGATGCGATGGATCCGCAGGCCACCGGCGGTGTGGATGCGAACGGCGATGGTATCGACGATGCCTACGTCCTGCCCGACACGGATGGCGATGGCGTGCCGGATGTGCGCGACCTGGACAGCGACAACGATGGCGCGCTGGATGTGGTGGAGGCGGGCCTCGTCGATGCCAATGACGATGGCCTCGCCGATGCGGGCCAGTCGCCCGTCGGCAATCCGCCCGACACCGACGCTGACAACAGCGCGGATTACCGCGACCTGGATTCCAACGGCGATGGCACGCTGGATGTGGTGAGCGCCGGATTCGGCTCGCTGGATGCCAACCACGATGGTCGCATCGATTCCACCGCGGACGATGACGGCGATGGCATCGTCGGCTCGCGCGATCGTGCCCCCTTCAGCTTCGGCAACACCGGCGATGCGGACCACGACGGCGTTGCCGACGACCTCGACCTGGACCTCGACAATGACGGCATCCCCAACGACATCGATGGCGCCGACGATGCGGACGGTGATGGCGTGTCGAACATGCTCGACTTGGATACCGACAACGACGGCATTGCCGATGTCATCGAGGCCGGCGGCACCGACGCGGATGGCGACGGCCTGCTCGATGGCTTCGTTGACGCGAATCACAACGGCCTGGCCGACAGCGTCGAAGCTGCTGCCGGTGGCACGCCGCTGGCCATGCCGGATACCGATGCCGATGGCATCGAGGACTATCGCGACGTTGACAGCGACGACGACGGTATCAACGACTTGATCGAAGCCGGCGGCGTCGATGCGAACAAGGATGGCCGGGTGGATGGATTCACCGATGCCAACGCCGATGGATTGGCCGATGCACTGCAGCGTCCGCAAGGTGGCACGCCGCTGCCGGTTCCGGACACGGACGCCGACGGCTCCTCCAATTATCGCGACCGCGACAGCGATGGCGATGGCGCGCTGGACAAACTCGAGGGCCTGACCGATGCGAATGCCAATGGTGTACCCGATTACCTGGAGCGGACCGGCAAGCTGGAGTCTGCCTTGCACGGCATCGGTTCATTCGACTGGACCTGGTTGGGAGTCCTGGCTGTGGCGCTGATACTGCGCGGCGGGTGGCACCGCGCGCGCTCGAGCGTGAGTTCGCTGTTGCTCGCCGGCTTGGTGCTGGCATCCGCGGCACTGGCGCCTGGGCCGGTGCATGCGCAATTGGCCGACGAAAGCAAGGGGGTCTACGGTGGCGTCGATGTGGGCTGGTCGCGGCTGTCGCCTCGCGATCGCAGCGGCGGCTACGACATTGCCGACAAGAGCAGCACCGGCTTTCGCCTGGTGCTCGGCTACCAGTGGGCCGAGCGCTGGTCGGCCGAGGCTTTCTACCTGCACGCCGGCGCGGCAGGCATCGACTCCAAGGATCCGGCCGTCGGGCGCCTGGGCGATCTGCGCTACCAGATGGCCGGCGCCGGCGTGCAATGGTTGCCGCTGAGGGATTCCGCTACCCGCCGCCTGTTTCCGGCCCTCAAGCTCGGCGTGCTGCACACGCAGAACAGTGCCAGTGATCCGCGCATCCTGTACGAGAAGCAGCATGGCGTCGGCATTTACTTCGGCGCCGGGCTCGATTGGCGCGTGAGCAAGGATTGGCTGGTCGCCGCGGAGGCGGTCAGCTACGACAAGGATGAACGCTTTCTCTCCGTCGGAGTCCGCTACCGGTTTTGAAGCAGTGGTGATGCGCACCCGCACCTCGGGTCCGCACCAAGCGATATGCGTGTGCAGGACGTTGAAAATGCCGTTTTCAACAGCCTGCTAGCGTGACCTACTCCTCGATCGATTCGACGACCGTGCCCAGCACGGCTTCCAGCAGAGCCTGACGCGGGAACGACGTGGTGGCCTGCCGGCCTGCGAGAAAGGCATGGCGCCGTTCCATGGCAAATGCCGTCTCCCAATGATCCGCATTCACGAACCCCAGTAGCGTCGATCCCGGGATCACGCTGTCGCGCACCCGTACCTGGCCATCGTTGTGCGGATCGCTCGCGAGCAGGCGGCGCCACGGGGGCATGAGGGCGCGCGCCATGCGCTCGCGCGTGGTAAAGGCCGCCACCGAAAAGTAGCGGATGTGGCCGGGCAGGGGATGCTGCGCCAGCCAGGTGCTGCGCACGTCGTGCCGCAAGTCATCGACCACGCGCCCATCGCCGGGCCCGCATTGCGCGTTGGGCAGGTGCGCCAAAGTCGCATCGAAGAAGCCGGCGTCCGCATCGGCAATGGGAGTGCCCGCGGTGGCGCCGGCGATGCTGATCACCGCCTTCACGCGTCGCGCGGATTCCGGGAAGTCCACGGTGTACTGCAGGATGTCCGCGAGACCTTTGGAGTATCCGATCAGGATGCGAGGGATCTCGGCGTGGCCGTGCTGCTCGAGCCACGCGGCCAGGATCTGCGCATTGCGCGCAGTTCCCGAGCGGCCCTCCACGCGTACCACCGAGATGTCCACGCCGCGTGCGTGCAAGGCCGCCACGCCTTCCGAAAACGGGTTCGCATCCGCGCCGAAGCATTCGCCGAAGGCGCCGGGGACGATGACGACCTGGTAGCGAGTCGCACCACCCGCCGCAGCGGGCGCCCTGCCGGGGGGCATTGCAGTCGCCGCCGGTTCGTCCGGCATGTGCCACAGCCAGTACTCGCAGCGCGGCGCATCCCGGTTGGCGGCGGCGTCGTATTGCGCACAGAAATGTTGCCGGAACTCCGCGCGGGCATCCTGGCGATGCGGTGCGTTTACTGGCGTGGCCAGGAGCGAATCGTGCGAGGGGAGGCTAGAGCAAGCCGACAGCAGCAGGGTTGCACAGCCCGCCGAAGCCAGGCGCGCCGTCCATGGCCGTTGCGGTTCAAGGCAAGGTTGCTGCGATGTGTTGATGGCTGTGCAGGGACTGGTAGAGCGCGGGTGAATATACTTCATATAAACTCGCCACACCATGACCGCACACGTCCTACCCAAGCTCCCGCCATTGCGCGCCTTCGTCGATCACCTCTGGGATCACTCCATCCTCGAGCAACTCAAGGCCTACATTCGCATTCCCAACAAATCCCCGCACTTCGATGCGAACTGGGAAAGCGCCGGCCACATGGAGGCGGCGATCCAGTTGATGGCCGCCTGGTGCCGGGCGCACGCGCTGCCGGGCATGACTGTCGAGATTCGCCGCCTGCCGGGCCGCACGCCGCTGTTGCTGGTCGATGTGCCGGGAGAATTGCCGGAGACGGTGCTGCTGTACGGACACCTGGACAAGCAGCCGGAATTCACCGGATGGGCCGAAGGCCTGAGCCCGTGGGAGCCGGTGATCCGCGACGGTAAGCTCTACGGGCGCGGTGGCGCGGACGATGGCTATGCCGTGTTCGGGAGCCTCGCGGCCATCCTTGCGCTGAAAGAGCAGAAGGTACCGCTGGCGCGCTGCGTGCTCATGATCGAGGCCTGCGAGGAAAGCGGCAGTGTCGACCTGCCGGCGCACCTGGAGGCGCTGGGCGATATCATCGGCGATCCCTCGCTCGTGGTGTGCCTGGACGCCGAGTGCAATGACTACGAGCGCGTGTGGTGCACCACCTCGCTGCGCGGCAATCTCACCGGGCGCCTGGAGATCCGCGTGCTCACCGAAGGCGTGCACTCGGGGATGGGCACAGGCATCGCGCCCACGCCGTTCTCCATTGCACAGCAATTGCTCGCTCGCATCGAAGACCCCGCCACCGGCGCGATGAGGCTTCCCGAACTGCAGGTGAAGATTCCCGACGACCGTCGCCGCCAGATCGCCGCCGCCGCCAAGGTGTTGGGTGCCGGGGTCGCCGGCAAGCTGCCACTGGTGAAAGGCGCGCGTGCGGTGTCCGCCGATCCGGCGGAGCTCATCGCCAATAACACCTGGCGCGCCTCGCTGGCCGTGACCGGGGCGGACGGCCTGCCGCCGGTGGCGACGGCCGGCAACGTGCTGCTGCCGGTGCTGGCATTGAAGCTGTCGCTGCGGCTGCCGCCGATGGTGAACGGCGAGCATGTGACCGCCGTGGCGAAGCGCGAGCTCGAGCGCGATCCGCCGCACGGCGCGCAGGTGCGCTTCGAGGCCGACCCGCCGGCGGACGGCTGGAACGCGCCCGCGTTTGCGCCCTGGCTGGAAGCGGCAATCGACGCGTCCTCGCGCGACATCTACGGAAAGGACGTGATGCATGCGGGCTGCGGCGGCACCATTCCGTTCATGGCCATGCTGGGACGGCGCTTTCCGCGCACGCAGTTCTTCATCACCGGCGTGCTCGGGCCGCAATCCAATGCGCATGGTCCGAACGAATTCCTGCACATTGCCTATGTGAAGCAATTGACGGCGAGTCTGGCGCTGGTGCTGGCCGCGCATGGCCGCCGGCCGCCGGAGTAGAAGACGCACAACAAGAAGGGGGATGTTCCATGAAGGACTCGCGACTGATCACGTTCATCGTGCCGTTGGCGGTCTTGCTGTGCAGCGTGCCCGGCGAGGGCGCCGCTGGTGCGGATGCCGCTGGCGAGGGCGTGGCGCCCGCCTACACACCTGACGGCGCCCTGCAGGTCCCCGCCGGTTACCGCGAGTGGATCTACCTCAGCAGCGGCCTGGACATGAGCTACAGCCCCCTGGCCATGGGGATGCAGTCCGTGTTCGACAATGTGTTCGTCAAACCCGAGTCCTGGACGGCGTTCAAGAAGACCGGACATTGGCCGGACAAGACGGTGTTCGTGCTGGAGATCCGCCGGGCCATCTCGAAGGGTTCCATCAACAAACACGGTTCCTTTCAGACCGCGGAAGTGACCGGCCTGGAATTCCATGTGCGCGACGAGGCGCGCTTCAAGGGCGGTTGGGGCTTCTTCGAGTCCGACGGCAAGCAGGCGGCCCGGCACCTCGCCGAGACCGAAAGCTGCTACGAGTGCCACCGCAAGAATGGCGCGGTGGATACCACCTTCGTGCAGTTCTATCCCACGGCCAAGCCCATCGCGGTCGCGGCAGGGACTTACCACGAGGCCGCGGAGCCCAAATAGCGCCGGCCCGAGGCGGTGGTGCGCGGCGCAACCCCCACCCGATCAGGGAAATTGCGGATATCGACGGCTCCGCCCGCCGTGGTCTTATTTCGCGACGGAGCGCACCCCAGTGACTGCCACGCCCATCTTCGGAACCCATCCCTTCGACGGCCGCGCCGCCATGAAAGGCTATGCGCTCAACAAGATGTGCTTCTCGTTCAACGACGCCCGCAACCGCGAGGTCTTCAAGGCCGACGAAGCGGCCTATTGCGAACGCTTCGGCTTGAACGAGGAGCAGAAGCAGGCCATCGCCAGCCGCAACGTGCTGGCCCTGATGGCGGCAGGCGGCAACGTGTACTACCTCGCCAAGTTCGCCGGGATGTTCGGCCTCGACATGCAGGACATCGGTGCTCAGCAGACCGGCGTGAGCGTGGCGGCGTTCAAGGCCAAGCTCCAGGAGTTCGCGCGCTACAATGCCGAAGTGAGCGCCTTGGGGCCGCGCCGTGGTTGAGGTGCTCGGTGGCATTTGCACCTCGCATGTGCCGGCGATCGGCGCTGCCATCGCGCGCGGTGCGCAGCAACAGCCGTATTGGCAGCCGTTCTTCGACGGCTTCGTGCCGGCGCGCGAGTGGCTGGCGCGCAAGCGTCCCGATGTGGCCGTCGTGGTTTACAACGATCATGGCCTGAATTTCTTCCTCGACAAGATGCCCACCTTCGCGATCGGTGCGGCGCCGCAGTACGTATCCTCGGACGAGGGCTGGGGCATTCCGACCGTGCCGCCGGTTCCCGGGGACCCGGCCTTGTCCTGGTCCATCATCGAAGGCGTGGTGGCCGCAGAGTTTGACGTCACCACCTGCCAGGAGATGCTCGTCGATCACGCCGTCACCATCCCGCTGCAGCTGCTATGGCCGCAGGGGCCGCCGCCGGTGCGCATCGTGCCGGTGTCGGTGAACACCGTGCAGCACCCGCTGCCGTCCGCCGCGCGCTGCCTCAAGTTCGGCCGCGCGCTGGGCAGCGCGATCCGCGATGCGGAAGGGGATGCCCGTGTGGTGGTGATCGGCAGCGGCGGCTTGTCGCATCAGCTCGATGGCGAGCGCGCCGGCATGATCAATCCCGGCTTCGACAAGCTGTGCCTGAACGCGCTGGTGGACGATCCGGATTCGCTGGCGCGGTTCACCAATCATGAACTGGTCGAGCGCGCGGGCACGCAGGGTGTCGAGGTGCTCAATTGGATCGTGGCGCGCGGCATCCTGAGCGGCGTCGTGCGCGAGGTTCACCGCAACTATCACATTCCCATTTCCAACACCGCCTCGGCCGTGCAGGTGCTGGAAGTCCGCTGATCAGGCCGGCTCTTCGGTGTCGATCTCGCGCTGCGAGGCTTGGTTGTAGCGTGTGCCGCTGACCGTCGTGGCGTTGACACAGGATTCGATGCGCGCCATCAGCGCCGCATCGAGCGCAAGGTTCCCCGCCGCCACATCTTCCTCCAGATGCGCAATGGACGTGGTGCCGACGATGGGCAGGACGACGCGCGAGCGGTGCAGCAGCCAGGCCAGGCAGAGTTGCGCCGCCGTGCAGCCGGCATCCGTGGCGATGCCCCGGAAGGCCTGCAACAGCTTCAGGTTCGCGGCGTAGTGAGGCTGCTGAAAGCGCGGCATGCCGCGGCGGATGTCCTTGGATTCGAAGGTGGCCGGGTCCAGCGTCACGTCGGTCAGGAAGCCGCGCGCCACGGGCGAGAAGGCCACGAAGGCGATGCCCCTGGATTCGCAGGCCGCCAGCATTCCCAGCTCCGGATTGCGCGTCCACGGCGAATACTCGCTCTGCACGGCGGTGATGGGATGCACGGCCTGCGCGCGCGTAAGCGTGGCCACCGACACTTCCGACAAGCCGATGGCGCGGATATGGCCGGCGCGCACCAGCTCCGCCATCGCGCCGACACTGTCCTCGATGGGCACGCTCTTGTCCCAGCGATGCAGGTAGTACAGGTCGATCACGTCCGTCCCCAGGCGCTGCAGGGATTCCTGGCAGTGTTGCTTGAGGCTTTCCGGGCGCCCGTCGATGACGCGCTTGCCTGCGACGCCCACCATGCCGCCCTTGCTGGCGAGCAGGATGCGCGAGCGATGCGGCGCCAGCACCGGTCCGATCAGCGATTCGTTCGCGCCGAAACCGTACAACGCGGCGGTGTCGAAATGCGTGATGCCCAGATCCAGCGCGCGCTGCAGCAGGGCGAGGGCCTGTTCGCGCGGCGGCGGCGCGCTGTAGGCATGGCTCAGGTTCATGCAACCCAGGCCGATGGCGGACACCGAGGCCGCGCCCAGGGAACGCAGGGCAGGCGCGGCGACTGCGGTATGAGGCGTATCGCTCATGCTTCGAAGAAATTCAATTCCAACAGGACCTGATTGGGATCCTGCACGAAGATCTGTCGCAGGCCGATCGAGGCGACATCGTTTAATTGGTGAGGAGTGTCGCGCGCCTGCAGCCGCGCGAGCATCTGCGCATAGCCCGAGCAATTCAGCGCCACATGATGCAGCGCCCCGGTCGGACCGGGCGTGACCGCGCGTTCATAGGTGCGCGGGCAGTCCACGCTGTTGATGTGCACGATGGGCCGGCCCGCCTGGTCGTGCATCCACTGCGCCTGTTGCGGCGTCAGGGGAGCGGGGGCGTTGCGGCGCTCCAATCCGAACACTTCCGCATAGAAGCGTGCCGAGCCTTCCAGGTCGGTGGTGATGACATTGATGTGGTCGAGGGCGTTGACTTGCATGATGGCAAGATTATAGGGCAGCCCGCCGCTCAACGTTCTGCGCTGTCCTTCGATTGCGAGGACCGCAGTTCGGCCAGGGCCCGCTCGCGCAGCAGGTGCTTCTGGACCTTGCCCGAGGCGGTGCGCGGCAGCGCCTCGGTGATCACGGCGCTGGCCGGCACCTTGAAGCGGGCGAGCCGCGCGCGGCAATGCGCCAGGATGTCCTCGCCGGTAATACGGCTGCCGGCCGCGGGCACCACGTACATCCGGCCCACCTCGCCCCAGCGCTCGTCCGGCACGCCGACCACCGCGCATTCGCGCACCTGGTCGTGGTCGGCGAGTGCCGCTTCGATTTCCGCCGGGTAGACGTTCTCGCCGCCGGAGATGTACATGTCCTTGCGGCGGTCCACGATGTAGAAGAATCCGTCCGCATCCATGCGCGCCGCATCACCCGTCATGAACCAGCCGTCCTGAAATGCCTTGGCGGAAGCCTCGGGCTGGTTCCAATAGCCGGTGGTGATCGAAGGACCTTTCAGCCACAGCTCGCCGACCTCGCCGGTGGGCACGTCGTGGCCCGCCGCATCGACGATCCGAGTCTGCACGGCCACGAACGGCAGCCCGCAGCTTCCCGCCTTGTCGATGAGAACCTGCAGGTCGTGCGTGGGCATGCCGAGATTCGAGCCGGTCTCCGACATGCCGTACCCTTCGGTGAAGCGGATTCCCGCCGCCACGAAGCGTTGCGTCAATGCCTTGGGGTTGGGCGCACCGCCGATGGTCCAGCCCACGAGCCCCTTGAGCGATGCGGGTGAGAAGCCGGGGTGCGCCCAGATCGTTGCCGCCATCTGCGGCACCGAAAAGTAATGCGTGACACCCAGCGCCGGATCGCCGAGGCGCTCGATGGTTTTTGCGGGTTCGAAGCCGCGCGAGATGAGCACGCGTGCCCCCGCGTGGAGCGGGGCTCGCGCCGCGGCGAACAGCCCGGCGGTGTGAAACAGCGGCATGTCGCACAGGAACACGCTGCGTGTGGATACCTCATTGCCCGAGATGAAGTTGGTGCAGCCCCAGAAGCTGTTCTGCTCGGAGAGCATGACGCCCTTGGGCCGGCCGCTGGTACCCGAGGTGTACAACAGGGTGGCGATGGCATCGAAGGGGCGGCGCGCGTGAGGGGGCGGGTGCGTGCCTGCCGCGCCGAGCGACAGGAGCGAGGTCATCGGCAGCGCGCGCACGTGGCGCGGCGAGGGAAACTCCGCCTCGTGGAACAAGAGCTGCGGCTGCGCATCGGCGGCGAGCGCCTCGATCTCGGCCGGCGCGAGCCGCCAGTTGAGCGGCATGAAGATGCTGCCGGCGCGCACGCAGGCGATGTGCAGGATGAGCATTTCCGCGCAATTGCGCGACAGCGTGGCCACGCGCGCACCGCTCCCGGCGCCGAGCTCGTTCACCAGCCAGCAGGCCAGCCGGTCGATGGCGACGTGGAGCTGGTGGTAGTTCCATCGCCGGCCCGATTCCAGGTCGACGATGGCCTCGCCGCGTGGATGGAACGCGGCATGGGCGGCGATGGCGTCGAAGCGCGTCACGCTCGACATGCGCGCGGCAGTCGCGGGCCGTTGCGATACATCGGATACTCCCTGGCGAGGCTCAGGCCTTGCGCTTGTCGTACTCGCCCAGGCCCGGCTTGTAGGCCTTGTCGTCCAGGAATTGCCTCATTCCCTGGTGGCGCCCGTCACTCTTGTCGTGGAAGTTCAACGCCTCCTGCGCGCGGATCAGGTAGTCCTCGGCGTTGTCGTAGGTCATTTCGCGCACGCGGCGCACGGCGTCCTTGGTCGCCTTCAACGTCTCCCAGTTCTTCTTAAGCAGCTTGTTGGCGACCTCGGTCACCCGCGCCTCGAGCTGTGCCGCCGGAACGGATTCATTGACCAGGCCCGCCGCCTCGGCCTGCTTGCCGCCGAGGTTCTCGCCCAGCAGCGCGTGATACATGGCCTTGCGCAGGGGCATGAGCTCCACCGCCACCTTGGTGGCGCCGCCGCCCGGCAGGATGCCCCAGTTGATCTCGGACAGCCCGAACTGCGCCTCGTCCGCGCAGAAGGCAAGGTCGCAAGCGAACAGCGGGCCATAGCCGCCGCCGAAGCACCAGCCATTGACCATGGCAATGGTGACTTTCTGGAACCAGCGCAGCCGCTCCCACCAACCGTAGGCTTCGCGTTGCGAGTGGCGGATTCCCTTGAGTCCTTGCGTCTCGGTGTCGCGGAAATATTCCTTGAGGTCCATGCCCGCGGACCAGGCCGAGCCTTCACCCGTGAGCACCACCACGCCGACGTCGTCGCGGAATTCGAGGCCCTCCAGCACGCGCAGCATCTGCCGGTTGAGCTTGGGGCTCATGCAATTGCGCTTTTCCGGGCGGTTGAATTTCACCCAGGCAATGCCATCGCGCACCTCGCAGGCAACGGTATCGGCTTCGGCTCGTTCGGTCATGATGTACTCCGTGGGTTCAAATCGGGAAATGGCCGGGCTGGGTCTCGACGGTGATCCAGCGCAGCTCGGTGAAGCTGTCGATGCCGGCGCGGCCGCCGAAGCGCCCGTAGCCCGAGGCGCCGACGCCGCCGAAGGGCATCTGCGCTTCGTCGTGTACCGTGGGACCATTGACATGGCAGATGCCGGAATGGATGCGGCGCGCCACGCGCAGGCCGCGGGCCACGTCGCGCGTGAATACCGCGGCCGACAATCCGTACTGGCTGTCGTTCGCCAGCCAGATGGCGTCTTCCTCGTCCTTGGCGCGCAGCAAGCCCACGACGGGTCCGAAGCTTTCGTCGCGATAGATGTTCATGGCGGCCGTCACCCCATCCACCACGGTGGCGGGCATCAAGACCGAATCGGCCTTGCCGCCGGCGAGCAGGCGGGCACCCTTGGCCAGAGCGTCGTCGATGAGGGCGTTCACGTGGCTGACGGTCTTCTGGTCCACCACCGCGCCGAGGGGCGTCTTGCCCTCGCGCGGATCGCCGGTGGCCAGGGCCCCGGCCTTGGCGGCGAAGCGCCTGGCGAACTCATCGGCGATCTTGTCCACGGCGATGATGCGTTCGGTGGACATGCAGATCTGGCCCTGGTTCATGAACGCGCCGAAAGCTGCCGCCTTCACCGCCTCATCGAGGTCCGCATCCTCCAGCACCAGCAGCGGCGCCTTGCCGCCGAGCTCCAGGAGACAGGGCTTCAGATGCTCGGCCGCGCGGCGCGCAACGATGCGCCCGACGGCGGTGGAGCCGGTGAAGTTGATGCGCTTCACTTCCGGCGCATCGATGAGCGCGCCGACCACGGCCGCTGCATCCGCCGGTGCGTTGGTGACCACGTTCACCACGCCATCGGGGAAGCCGGCCTCCGCAAAAGACTGGATGATCAGCTCATGCGTGCGCGGACAGGTCTCCGATGCCTTGAGGATCACGCTGTTACCGCAGGCCAGCGGCACCGCGATTGCGCGCACGCCGAGGATGATGGGAGCGTTCCACGGCGCGATGCCCAGGATCACGCCCACGGGTTCCTTCAGCGCCATGGAGAGGCAGCCGGGCTTGTCCGAGGGGATGACCTCGCCGCTGATTTGCGTGGTGAGGGCTGCCGCCTCGCGCACCATCGAGGCGGCAAGGCCGAGGTTGAACAGGGCCCAACCCTTGGTGGCGCCGATCTCCGCCATCATGGCGGTGACGAAGTCGGCGGCGCGCGCTTCCAGCGCCGCGGCGGCCTTCATCAGCGTGGCGCGGCGCGCGTTGGGCCCCATGGCGGCCCACGCTGGAAAGGCTTGCGCCGCCTTGCTCACCACGGCGGGAATGTCCGCCACCTGCATGGCCTTGGCCGTGGAGGCCACGGTGCCGCTGATCGGGTCGAGGCGCTGGAATTCCATGGTGTGACTCCCGCTTGATTGCTATAATATATAACAGTCTAATCGAATGGTGATTCGCATGACAACTCCGCGTTCCGGCGAGCCCCAGGATCCCCTCGTCCGCCTGCCCGGCTATCTGTTGCGGCGCGCGTCGGCCGCCCTGCTCGCTGACTTGAACGAGCGCCTCGCGCCCTTGAAGCTGCGCCATGCGGATGCCGCGTTTCTGCTGCTGCTGCAATCCACCCCGGGCATGAGCCAAAGCGACGCCGGCCGGCTGCTCGACATCCAGCGCGCGAACATGGTCCCGCTGGTCGCCCGCCTGGAAAAGCGGGGGTTGATCGATCGCAAGCGCGCCGACGGGCGCTCGCATGCGCTCAGCCTGAGCGCGGCGGGGCGCGCGCTGGCACGCAAGGTGGGCGGGGTGGTGGATGAAGTCGAGGGCGCGTTGCTCGAGCGTGTTCCCGCCGCCCTGCGGCCGATGGTGATGCCGGTACTGCTCGCGCTGTGGGGGCGTGGAGGCTAGAACTGCTCGGGGTGGCGCGCCATTTCCTTGCAGTACAGCGCCTTGATCTTGGCCACATCGCCCTCCATGTCGCCGGTGGGGAAGAACGGCGGATTGAAGATGATGTGGCGCGTGCGGTAGTCGAAGGCCACCGGCACGATGGGCACCTTCGCGCCCATGGCGATGTGGTAGAAGCCGCGCTTCCAGTCAGGCACCTTCTTGCGCGTGCCCTCGGGCGTGATCACCAGCATCATGCGCTCGTTGCGCTCGAACTCGCGCACGTAGGCCTGCACCACGTTGCCCGCATTGCGGCGGTCGATGGGGGCGGCGCCGAAGTGCTTGGCCAGCTTGCCCAGCGGCCCCTTGATCGCGGAGTCCTTCACCATCCAACGCGTATCCAGGCGCAGGGCGAAATAGGACAGCGCCCCGTAGAAGAAATCCCAGTTGGAGGTGTGCGGCGCCACGATGAGGATGAATTTCGGCAGGTTGGGTGCGTTGCCGACGACGCGCCAGCCGACCAGGCGCATCATCGTCACGCCGAAGGCGCGCCGCCAGGAACTGCGCACCTGGGGCGCCAGCGGGGGCAGCACCGGAAAACCGGCGCTCGCCTGGGGCAAATCGTCGGTCATGCCGTGGGCTCTCGTTGGGGAGCGACACGATACTAAGACCTCCGCCCGGTTCGCAACTAATTGCGCTCCACCCACATGGCGATCAGCGCGGCCAGTGACACGATCAGCAGCGCCAGGTTCACGCCCAGCATGAGATGGCGCGGCATGCGGTCGATGCTCGGCGGTGTGGGCAGCGGCGTCTTCACCGAACCGCGCCAGATCGCGGCGACGAAACAAAAGGCGCCGAACAGGATCAAGAGCGAGCCCATGGTGTTGATCAGCCATGCGGGCAACTCGCCGTTGGCCAGGGCCTTGGCGCCGACGCCACTGGCGAGGGAGGCAAGTCCGGTGCGCACCCAGGCCGCGCAGGTCCGCTCCGCGGCCAACACCGTGCGATCCGCGGCCAGCGTCGTGGTCTGGTCGGCCAAGCGTTGCGTGGCGTTGGCGGATTTTTCCAGGTTCTTGACCGTGCTCTTGACGGTATCGCGGGCGGTATCAGCCACGGGAATCTCCCCGCGCGGAGTCGACATCCCCGGCGGCCGCCGCTTCATCGGAGACGAGCACCAGTGAAGCGGGCGAGCGCGCGAGCAGGTCCGCGGCCACCTCGCCCAGGAACAGTTGCCTGCCTGGGCGCGGACTGACGCCGCTCACCAGCACGTCGTAATGGCCACGTTGCAACTCCTCGAAGATGGCCTCCGCGGTATGTCCGGAGCGACGCAGCAGGCTGCGCACCCTCACGCCGCGGTGCCGGCCACGCTCCTCCACATCCCTGAGAATGGCTTCGCCGGCCTCGTCCTGCGCACTGCCGCGCCAGGGCTGCCTGCGCCACGAGAATGCGCCGCCCTCGCGTTTTAGCGGGGCAGTGATGTACAGCGCCGTGACTTCTCCGTGCGAGCCTTCCGCAAATGCGGTGGCCAGTTCCGCGCCCAGCCGCGAAGCGGCGGTGCCGATCACCGGCACCAGGATGTGCAGCGGCGCGTTGAAGGCCTGGCCGGCGCGCGTGCCACGCGCGGAGACGATCGCGAACGCCCCGGTGAACGAGGACACGCTGCGGGTGATTTGCTCGTGGAAGTCGTCGCCCGAGGTCGTCGGCTCGCGCCCGATGAACAGCAAGCCGAATCCCTTGCGTGCTGCCGCGGCAATGGACGCATCCTCTTTCGCGGGCGGTGTCACCTGCAGGTCCACGTCCACTTCGCGCGCAGGGGTGGCGGCGTCGCCGCTCGCCGCGGCGGCGTCGGCCGCTCCGGCCTCGCTGCCGCGTGTCGCGGCCTCGCTCAACACCTGGCCGGTACGCTGCGCTTCCGGGTGATGGCCGCGTTCGGCTCCCGGGCCTTCCGCCAGGTGCAGCGCGGTGACCGGCATGCCGCGTGTGCCCGCCAGCAGGCCCGCCAGGTGCGAGGCCAATTCCCCGCTGCGGCTCGAGTCCACGGTCACCAACAGGCGCTCGATGCCCGCCATGGCGCTGCTCGCCTCGGCCTGTTCGCGCTCCAGGCGCATGCGTTCCCGCTCGTCCGGCGGCAGGCGCGCGAAGGCCCAGCGCAGCATGGGCGGCATGGCCAGCGTGGTGATCACCGCCATCGTGACGATGGCGGTGAACAGGTTCTGGCTCAAGACTCCCATCGAAAGGCCGAAGGTGGCGATGATGATCTCGGTGGAGCCGCGCGCGTTCATGCCGCAGCCGATGGCCAGGGATTCGCGCATCGACAGGCCGCCGAAGCGACCGCCCAGCATCGCGCCCGCGAACTTGCCCACGCTGGCGACCGCGATGAGCCCGAGCGTGAGATACAGGTATTGCGGCTGCGCCAGCACCCGCAGGTCCGCCGACAAGCCGGCCATGCCGAAGAACACCGGCATGAACAGGGCGACGATCAACCCACGCAGCTGCTCCTGGATGTGTGTGGTGAGGATGGGGGACTGCCCGATGAGAATGCCGGCGACGAACGCGCCGAGCACGGTGTGCACGCCGATGGCATCCGTCAGCAGCGCCATGGCGCCGGTGATGATCAGGATCATGGCGATGACGGGCAGTTCGCTGGTGAAGCGGTCGTTGGCGAAGCGGATCAGGCGCGCCACCATGCGCCGGCCCAGCGTGAAGCAGAGCGCGAGGAAGGTGAGCGTGCCGAGCACGCTGCGCGCGAGCGAAGGCAGGTCGACGCCACCGTGCAGGGCAATGCCGAACACGATGGACATGATGATCCAGCCGACGGTGTCATCGATGATGGCGGAGGCGACGATCACCTGGCCCACGGTTCGCCGCAAGAATCCCAAGTCGCGCACCAGCAAGGCGACGATCTTCACCGAGGAGATGGACAGCGCGATGCCGAGGAACAGCGAGCTGACGAAGCGCTTGCTGGGATCAGGCAGCAGGCTGTCCGGCAGGCGCTCACCCAGCCATACGCCGCACAGGAAGGGAATGGCGATGCCCGCGAGCGAGACGCTGAAGGCCGCGCGGCGCGAATGCCGTACCAGCCCCAAGTCTGTCTCCATGCCAGTCATGAGCAGGATCAGGAGCACGCCCAACTGCGAAATTGCGGTGAGCATCGCCTTTTGCTCCGGCCCCGGGGGGAACAGGGCATGCTGCCAATCAGGCGCGAGCGCACCGAACACAGAGGGCCCGAGCAGCATCCCGGCGACCAGTTGGCCCATGATCGCGGGCTGTCCGATGCGGTGCATCAGCTCGCCGACCAACCTTCCGGAGGCGACCAGGGCCACGACCTGGGCGATGAAAATGGCTTCGGAGTGCGCCTGCATCCGGAGAAGTATGGCGGTGCGGCGCTGCCTGCCGTGTCGCCGCAAGCCGCGAGTCCCGGCAGGCGCACGCCGACACCGCCTTGCGATGCTGCGCCGACCCGCGCGCTTGGCGGTATCCGACGCCAGTCCCGGCAGCGAGCCTACAAGGAGAATTGCACAGCACTTCTAAGCTGGCAGTCACTCTTGTTCAACGGGGGATTGGTCATGGCAGGAAAGAACACAGCGGTGTTCGGCATCTATCGTTCGAGCGAATACGCAGAGCGCGGCGTGGAGTCGCTGATCTCGGCCGGCTTCCCGAGCTCCGACATCTCGGTGCTGCTGCCTGACAGCACCAGCACGCGCGAGTTCGCGCATCACAAGGATACCAAGGCGCCCGAGGGCACCGCCACCGGCGCCACCGCGGGCGGCATCCTCGGCGGAACGCTCGGCGTTCTAGCTGGCGTGGGCGCGCTGGCGATTCCCGGCCTGGGGCCCTTCATCGCGGCAGGCCCCATCATGGCTGGCCTTGCCGGGCTCGGCGTGGGCGGTGCGGTCGGCGGACTGGTGGGCGCTCTGATCGGCATGGGCATCCCGGAATACGAAGCCAAGCGCTACGAGGGCCGCGTGAAGGATGGCGGCACGCTGCTGAGCGTGCACTGCGAGTCGTCCGAAGGCGTATCGCGGGCCAAGGACGTCCTCAAGGCCAGTGGCGCGGAGGACATCGCCTCCAGCGGCGAGAGCAGCGGCGAACGCGTATCGGAATCGCGGGCGGCATATCGCTGAAGGAGGGCAAGGTGACCGACGAATTGAAGGTGGCACCCGCCGATTGACCGGCAACCTATTACAATCCTCAGCAGCCGGGACCTCGAGAGGTGCGCGATAGTGCCACCCGGGCCGGTTGTTGGGGGATGCGATGGCAAAATCGGTTGGTGTGAGGAATTGGGCGGCGTGGTCCTTGGGCGGCCTGTTGGCATTGTTCACAGGTTTGGCGCCCGCATACAGCGCGGCGGGCACGCCTGATGCAACCCCCGGCGCCGCCGCGGCTGCGCAATCGACGGACCCCAACGGCGGCAAGGAAGATACGCCTTGGGATGCCGCGGAAAAGGCGCGGCGGGCGGCACTCGGGGCCCGCGGTAGCGAAGTGTTCGCCAAGAACTGCGCCGTCTGCCACGAACACGCCGTCGCGCACGCCCCCGCGAATTACATCCTCAAGCTCATGACACCCTCGTCGATCTACGCCGCGCTCACCACCGGCGCCATGCGGGTGCAGGCGCAAGCCCTGTCGGATGAGGACAAAAAGGCGGTCGCGGAATTCGTCGGCGGCGCCAACCTGGAAAGTGCGTCCAACCTTGTTCCGGCCGCGTGCACCGGCGAGGCCGCCAAGTTCGATTTTTCGCAGACCCCGGCGTTCCCGCATTGGGGCCTGACGCGCACCAACACCCGCTATGTCGATGCGGCCACCGCCGGCCTGAGTTCGGCGAACATCGGGCGCCTGACATTGAAATGGGCGGTGGGATTCCCGGGCGCCACCCGGGCACGATCCCAACCTTCGATCGCCGGCGGCGCCATCTACGTGGGCTCGCAGGATGGCAGCGTCTATGCGCTCGATCGCAACACCGGCTGCCTGCGTTGGCGCTACTCGGCTTCCGCCGAAGTGCGCACCGGCATCGTCGTGTCTCCCTGGAAGGCCGGTGATGCGGGCGCGAAGCCGAAAGTGTTCTTCGTCGACCTGGTGGGCAACGTGTACGCGGTGGATGCGCAGACCGGCAAGCAAGTGTGGAAGTTGCGAGCCGACTCGCATCCCAGCACCACGCTCACCGCCACGCCGGTGCTGTACAAGAAGACGTTGTACGTGCCGGTCTCGTCGCTGGAAGAAGGCGTGGCGGGCGACAACTACGATTGCTGCACGTTCCGCGGCTCCGTCATCGCCTTCGACGCACGCACCGGCCGCAAGCTGTGGCAGAGGTTCATGTTGCCCAAGCCCAAGCCGCGCGGCACCAACGCCAAGGGGAGGCAGGACATTGGCCCGTCCGGTATCGCGTTGTGGAATACGCCCGCCATCGATGAAAAGCGCGGCGTGCTGTACTTCGCCACCGGCGACAATTACTCGCAACCGCATACCGCGTTGAGCGATGCCATCGTCGCGATGGACCTCAACAGCGGCCGCATCAAGTGGTCGTACCAGGCCCTGGAAGGCGATGTGTGGAACGCGGCCTGCACGCAGCCCGCACCGAATGCCTGCCCCGAGAAGTCGGGTCCCGATTGGGATTTTGGCGCTGCTGCCATCCTGGCGACGGCGACGGATGGCCGGCAATACGTTCTGGCCGGGCAGAAGTCCGGCACGGTGTACGCGCTCGATCCGCGCAACGGCAAATTGGTGTGGAAGAACAAGGTCGGTCGCGGCGGGATTCTCGCAGGCGTGTACTTTGGCATGGCGACCCACGGCGATTCGGTGTTCGTGCCCATCAACGACGCCCCGGACGGGCGCCAGTACCAGGAACCCGCCAAGCCCGGCCTGTACGCGTTGAATCTCCACACGGGCGAGTATGTGTGGAAGGCGCCGTCCGATGACAGCCAGTGCAAGGATCGCGGACCGTTGTGCTTCCCAGGCATCGGCGCCGCGATCACCGCCGTGGGCGATGTGGTGCTGGCCGGGGCTGCCGATGGCGTGTTGCGAGCGTACGAGGCGTCGAGCGGCAAGGTCGTATGGCAGTACGACACCCTGAAGGAGTTCAAAACTGTCACCGGGGAAACCGCGCGCGGCGGATCTTTTGGAGGATCGGCAGCTCCCGTGCCTTATCAAGGCACCCTGCTGCTGCCGTCCGGCTATGGGTTCACGGGGCGAATTCCCGGCAATGTGCTGCTGGTGTTTGGGGTCGAATGAGAGTTTGAATCCGGCATCGTAGGCGCGGGTTCGAGTCCGGTATAATGCGCGCCTCGATGCCGGCTTAGCACAGTGGTAGTGCAACGGTTTTGTAAACCGTAGGTCGGGGGTTCGAATCCCTCAGCCGGCAAATTTGTCCAATCTGCACCTTGTCTGCAATCGTCGCCGCAGGCATGCAAAACCCTATAATTTTCGGATAAAATAGGCAAATCGTGTCTGCGATTGTCTTGGCCGGTCCATGGCAGTCTGTCCCGTTTTGTGGGTACGACTGTGGGTATCGGCCAAAGTGGAGAAAGGAGATACCCACATGTTGACCGACAAGATCATTTCGGCTGCCAAGCCTGGTGAGCGACCATACAAGCTTGCCGATAGAGATAGCCTCAGCTTGTTGGTGAACCCCAATGGTCGAAAGCTATGGCGCTTCCGCTATCGATTTGAAGGGCGCGAAAAGATGATCAGCGTCGGCACCTATCCCGAGACAACACTGAAGATGGCGCGAGAGAGAACGGAGGACTCGCGGCGCCTGCTCGCTAAGGGAGTTGATCCCAGCGGTCGTCGACGAACGCAACGCGATGCCCAGGAGATAACGTTCGAAATGGTGGCAGTTGAATGGCTTGGGCTGCAAAAGAAGACGCTCGCTCCCAACACCTATGCCAAAGCCGTATGGACACTTGAGACCCTGGTGTTCCCTCTTCTCGGCAAGCGACCGATTACGGGGATCGTGGCCAGCGATGTCTTGCGAGTGCTGAAGCGAATCGAAGTTCGTGGTCTACACGAAACTGCTCACCGAACGCGGCAGCGGGTGAGCCAGGTATTTCGTTATGCGATCGTCACGGATCGTGCAATGCATGATCCGACCGCGGCGTTGCGCGGAGCCTTGGCTCCAGTCGTTACGAAGAATCGTGCTGCGATCACGGATCCTGTGCGGGTGGGTGAACTATTGCGGACGATCGACTCGTATCGGGGTCATGTGGTCACCTGGTATGCCCTCCGGCTTGCGCCGATGGTGTTTGTACGGCCCGGTGAGTTGATCCGCGCGGAATGGGTTGAATTCGACATTGAGGGGGCCGACCCTGTTTGGCGTATTCCGGCGGAGAAAATGAAGATGCGGGAAGCTCACGTGGTGCCTTTGTCTCGACAGGCGGTGACGCTGTTGAAGGAATTGAACGGGCTGACGGGTGAGGGACGTTATCTCTTTCCGGCGCTAACCAGCTCAAAGCGTTGCATGAGTAATAACACGTTGAACTTGGCATTCCGACGCATGGGTTATTCCAAGGAGGAAATGACGGCTCACGGAATTCGGACGACGGCCTCAACCAATCTGAATGAGCAAGGGTGGCATCCAGACCTCATTGAACTGCAGTTGGCGCATGGTGAACGCAATGCAGTTCGCGGCGCGTACAACCGCGCGCAGAGGCTGAGTGAACGTCGCAAGATGATGCAAAGCTGGTCCGATTACCTTGACAGCTTGCGCAACAACGAGGGCGCTTCGGTTAGAAATGGGCTGAAAGCGGCGTGACCCCCCGTTCGCTATTGAGGATCCGGGCGCGCAGTAGTTCGCAGAGGTTTGCTGTTGGCCACTCGTCCGGAAATCCATTTCTGCACATCAGCGGCCAGCCAACCCACGGAGTGGTTGGTGAGCTGTATTCTCATCGGGAATAGTCCTTCAGCTTGCAGGGCGTACAGTTTGGCGCGCCGAAGCCCCGTGATTTCCATGACTTCTTTGATACGGATGATTCGCTGGAGACCACTGTGGTACGAGGTTGCCCTCATCTCGGGTTGAGATTCCGCGGAGCGATACTCACCAGCATTCGCTGGACTTCCTAAGGGACGGCTGTCCTTCCAGGCAAGTTGATCCGTGATGCTAAGCACCTTTTTTGATTTCATTCGATTTATCTGCGTGTGATCGAAGAGTTGGCAGTTTGCCTTACTCTTATCCGCGGTTGCCGTAGGGGATTGAACTGAGTTCGCGGCCAAACTGTGGTTCGGAATTCGTAGTTCGGGGCATTTCTGAGTAGGAATCGAGAACTATGAGTTTATTGTCTTGATCTATAGACAATCCGAAGTGATGGCGCTCACGCCCACATGGATCAAATGAAGGATGCCATTTCCACCAACTTGAAGGGTTGGAGAGCAGGCCCTGAATAGACGATAGGCTGAAGATTCTTGACGAATTCCGCAATCAGATAGATGGGCGCTCGATAGCAGGGCGGTGAATCTGGGCAAAATCCACGGAGACGCGTCCGCTGCGATGGGGCACCTATATCGATGCGATAAAGCAGCAATCCCTATTCGTCAAAAACTAGGCTTCGCTCCGGCCACCTCATCGCGGCGAGTCGGCCTTCATAAGGAGGGGGAAGTCCGAGCCGCCGTTCCTTGTTGCGCAGTCCGACGCTGAAGTCGACGCAGTAGCTCAGGTCACCACTGCGCATTTCATACGTCTCTCCGTCGGATTCGAACAGATCCCGGTCGCTGAACGAGGACGAAGTGGGAACTCGCAGACGAGCTCCTCGCCAGTAGTGCCCGAACAAGGCCGGAATCGGGCCGGCATAGTGATGCCACCAAGCGATGCGCTTCGAGTAGCGCCATCGACCCGCAGCAAAGTAGGGTGATCTCGTAATGTCTTCCGGGCCACCTGTAATGCAGCGTAGGGGATTCCTTGCTTGTCGGTAGGCGTCAAATGGCCCGATGTGGTTGGCGGCAGGCCTTTCAGACCTGTCGTTCAATCGGTTCCCCAGCTTCGCACATTCTTCCTCGTATCGCTCTCGCAAAGCCACGAACTCCGGGAGTGTTCGCATCCTATCTTCGAAGCAATCGAACGCAACGTCGACCGGTTCATCCATCCCGCGGCATTCGTCGATGGCATTGTCAACCCAGGCGGCGTGAACAATCCGAATATCTGAGCGCTCCAGAGCCAGTGGCAGAGTGCCCAGGAATTGCAGCACATCTGCACGTTCACTTTCGGATAGCGGGACGCATCGTCCATATTCCGGATCCTCGTCTATTCCGTAGAACCAATCGTCGCCATGACGTTCTTCTCGTCGAAGGAGGTTGAGTTCGTGGTTTCCAATCAGTGCCATTGCATGGCCGGCATCGACGAGTGACTGCACGAGGCGGATGACCCCCGGGCTGTCGGGTCCGCGATCACACAAGTCACCGACGAAAATGAGCTGACGTCCATGCGGATGGCCGCGCTGAGGGTCATAGCCGAGTCTCGACAAAAGTGAATGGAGTGCGTTCAGTTCGCCGTGAACATCGCCGATCACATCGAGAGGGCCGTCGCGTAGGGGACGTACTAGGGGCGCCATGCAGCCTCGATCATGAAACACTGTCGACCTAGCGTACAGGCCATTTTCGCTTCAGGTCCCATCCAAAGGGTATTGCGCAGCCGGTTTGCTTCCGCAACGATAAATGGTGACCGGTGCCCTTGGGAACCACGATTGAAGCGAGGCCTGAGAGTCTCGAAATTCCGCCCTTTTCCGCTTTGGAGTGGCAATGTTTCTACCAACGGATATCACTGAGCTTCCTCTTCGCCCCGCTGCATCGCAGATAAGCCAAAACGATTGGGACGTGCTGTCGAGATTTTGGCATCCAGTCGCTCGGGCCTCTGAAGTTGGCGATGCGCCTGTTGCTGTGACCCTTTTGGATGTTGAACTGGTCCTTTTCCGTTCCAAGGGTGCGGTGACGGGGGCCTTGGATATGTGCCCCCATCGCTGGGTGAGGCTCAGCGCAGGGACAGTATGCGAGGGCGCCATCGTTTGCCGGTTTCACGGGCTGGCCTTTGATGGCTCCGGTCAGTGTGTCGACGTGCCTGCGTTGGGGCGAGCGGCGAAGATGCCGCCCAAATACAGGGTGCGTACTTTTCGCACCCAAATACGGTATGGCATGGTGTGGGTCTGCCTGGACGACAATAGCCAGGAAAGTATCGCCAACTATCCTTCGCTCGAGGATGTTCACGACAACGCTATTGGATTTGCGGCGGTGTGGCAATGGCCGATGTCGGCGGCGCGGCAGATCGAGAACTTCATCGACTTGGCTCATTTGCCCTTTGTTCATGCGACGACGCTGGGTGGCGATCCAACGGCCAGGATCCGGCCGGCCACGATCGAGAATCGGGACCGGTCGTTTCTGTGCACCACCACCTATGTTGAGACCGTGCCATTTGAGAAGCCAACCGAGTGCGAACTCAGTTATGAGATTTTTGCGCCGTTTGCCGTTGATTTTCGAAGCAGACCTTTGGGCGGCACGGGCTTCCGTTCGGTCAATGTTGCCTCGCCCACGTCCGCACATACATGCAGGGTGTTCCAGTTGTTGGTGCGGGGCGAGCCCGGCGAGGTATTTCAGGAGCCTTGGGCGCTGGACCCCGGTACTGGCGGACCAGGAATCATCAATCAGCAGGACATCGACGTCTTGCAGCACCTTAGAATCCATGACTTGCCGCTGAATGAAAGGCTGGAGATTCACCTTCCCGTCGACAACGTTAGCTTCGCCTATCGCGAGAGTTTGCGACGATTGGGCCTGGGTCGCCGATAGTAGCGGCGAAGGTCAGTGTCCGCCGTCCTGTCGCGGGGCGGCGTTCGCGATCAACTGCTGTGCTTTTCGCTTGGGGCGGTGTTGGCCATCGCCAGGCTGGATTTGGCGGCGGATATTCCTGATGTCTTTGGCGCACGCTCGACCCGGATGATGACGGCAATGGTCATCAACGCCGCGATCACCGCAAGTATTCCGATGCTCTTGATGCCCACGGTCGCTTCCAGGAGGCTCGCAACCGCCGGTCCAATGGCGCCCGTAAAGAAGAACGCACTCCCGGTGTACGCCGCACCACGCCCGGTTTCATCCTGCGCGGATGCGGACCCGAACAAGTAAGGCATCAGGAAATAAAGGGCGCCCACATTCACGCAGACGGCCACTCGAAACTGCAGCGAACTGGGATGGCTGGCCAGCACGAGCACTGCAACGGCCACCAGTGATACGGATATGCTGGCGGGAATGATGCGTCCAAATCGGCCGCCAATGATGGCCGCTAACCCTGCGGCGGCGATGCCGCCCATGATTGACAGGGAAATGGCGTGATCGATTGCCGCCATCGATAGTCCGACTTGTTGACCGATTAAAACATAGAAGACCCAGACGGCGCCCGAGGCGGTTCCAACCATCAGCACAGAAAGGACCAGCAAGACGATGTTCAGTGAAACAGGCTTGGGGGAGGGTGCTCCCCCGGATGCGGAGAACGTCGTGGTCATTGACGAGGGCGCGGCGTCTCGCGGCAGAAGCGCTGTTGGCAGCGCAAGAAGCAACGTCGCCATGAGAATGGTCAAATAGGGTGAGGCCCCGGGGACCAGGGTACTGACGACCGGAATCATGGCCACGATCACGGCGCCAAACAAGATGTTGATCACGCCAATACGGCCAAAGGTCTTGTCAGGATCCGGAAAGGCGGCTGCAACGGTGTTGGAGACCGTGAGCAAGGCGCCCATTCCCACCCCGACCGTCCCGCGCGCGAGTGCGAGGGCAATAAATCCTGTCGATAGGAGCGATACAACCGAGCCGCCCACTGCAATGGCGATTCCCAGCAGGGCGAGGGTCAACAGCCGCCAGCTCATGAGGAAACGCGCAACACCGGCGGCGGCAAGTGCCATGACGCCCATTTCAATGGCGATCAAGATGCCTGCCTTGGACTCGGAGAACCCCGGCAAGGACGTCAGATAGTTCATGATGATAGGCTGCATCCACCATGCCGTATTGGCGATACAGGCGGACGCCGTTGCGGCAATCAATCCGCGGGAACTGATAATGGAGCGGGCGTCTTTTGCAATCACGGCATGTGCTTCCATCCTTGGAATGTCTCATATCCTGCGTTCCCTCGGCCATGCTTCTACCTCGGCACGGGGTACCCTCGAAGGGGGACATTCATCTGATTGACTGAATGTCCCTGCGCGAGGGTATTGTCGAACGACCGAGGTTGACGCTAGGTTTGAACTTGTCGACCGGGTCGGGTTGCGCAGGCCCACGATCTGGCGGGGTTGTCCGAGGAGGCTTAGAAGAGATGACTTATTTGCTCAATACCTGGCACATGATCGCATGGGCCAGGGAAGTGGGTGAGGCGCCCATGGTTCGCACCGTGCTGGGGATGCCGATCCTTCTCTATCGTAAGCAAGACACTCGCGAACCGGTTGCATTGCTCGACCGGTGCCCCCATCGATTTGCCCCTTTGTCGCTCGGCAAGCGCATCGGAGATGACATCCAATGCCCTTACCACGGCCTGCTGTTCAACTCCTCGGGAGCCTGCATCAAGAGTCACTTTTCAAAGGCTGTTCCTGCCGCCGCGAAGGTGCGCTCATTCCCGTTGGTTGAACAGGATCTCATGATATGGATCTGGACGGGTGAGGATACCCCACCGGACACCTCGGCCATCCCGCGCTTGTCCTTTCACACCGATCCGGCGATGCGCTGTGTATTTGGTTCGACATTGGCCCAGGCCGACTATCGTCTTCTTTCGGACAATCTGATGGATTTGTCGCACACCGCGTTCTTGCATCCGGAACTTGGCGGTGAACCGTACATTCCTGATTACAAGAGTTGGGAAGAGGGCGACGCGGTATATTCTGATTTCGTTATCCCTTCTATGCCCGATGTCTATGGAGGGACCGGCAACATCCGTGAAAACGATCGCATGCGCTGGACGGCGCCGTCCACCCACTATCTGGAGTCCCACGTCACGATGCTGGATGAAACGAACATTACGTTTATGATTCCATCCGCCCACATACTTACGCCGGAAAGCCCGGTGAGCACGCATTACTTCTGGAGCAGTGCGATCGATCGGGACTCTCCGACGACGAACGAGGAATTCCTGGCAATTCTTCAACGTGCCTTCGATGGCCAGGATAAGCCGATGATCGAGGCCGTGCAGGCAAGGATGCAGGGTAAAGAGCTATGGGATCTGGACCCCGTAATGCTGCCCATGGATGCCGGCAGTGTCCGCGTCCGTCGCAAGATGGAAAAGCTGATTGGCGCAGAACTGAGCGCCAAGGGCAAAGGAAGGTCTGTCGATCCGAGGTAGCTTCCCGTCGCGGGGTCCGCTCTGGGTATGCTGAATTGCCGTTCCTGATCTCACCCCATCCGCCGTGACCGGCCGGCCGTTGTACAGCCGGCCGGTCACCACGCGCATCAAGATCAATTGAAGGAATATCCTATCGTTACCCCGTACGTGCGCGGAGCAGCATGATAGGAAACGGCAGCTCCGTAGGATGCAAATCCATTCCCGATGGTCTGGAGTAGGTAGTGCTTGTTGCCGAGATTGCGGCCCCACAACGAGACCGACCATTTGTCGTCACCGCTGCGCCAGGGAATGCTGGCATTGAGCAGTGTGTAACCGCCCATCTCGTCAATGCCCGCTCTCTGGTTGGTGTCAAACCATTGATGCGATGTATAAGACGCATCGACGTGTGGTGACAACGTTCCGCCCGCGAGCGGTAGGGAATACTGCACCAGCGCATTGGCCGTGATCTTTGGGGCGTTGGTGAATTCACGGCCAGAAAAGTCCGTCCCATCCGGAAGCAGAAAGTTTTGATACTCGGTCTTGACATAGCCGATGCCGGCTGAGGTATACCAGTGACGGTCAGGCCGCGCTTCAATCGTGAATTCGGCCCCCTTGCTGGTTCCATCTGCGGCATTGCGGACGAAAAACAGAGGAGGTCCGTTGCTGACGTCGACGACGAGTGCCTGGTAGTCCTTTAGTTTGTTGTAAAAGACTGCGGCGTTCGCGATAAGCTTGCCCTCGAGCCACTCGGTTTTGGCGCCAACCTCAAAAGCGTTTACCTTTTCTGGGTCGTACGGGGTCAGTTCCGACGATGAGCTGAATGCGAGCCCGTTGATGCCGCCGCTCTTGAATCCGCGACTGAAACTCGTATAAATCAGTGAGTTGTCGTCTGGTTTCCATTCGAGCGCGACACGTCCGGTGGGCGCGGACCATGAGGGATCTCGGACCGAGTCAGGATCCGATGGGCCGCCGATGGTCTGGAACGTGCCGGTATTGAAGTCCGGCAGATTGAGCGTTGCATTGCCTTCGAAGTGCTTCTTTTCGTGGGTAAAACGTGCTCCCAAATTCAAGGTCAATCTTTCGGCGAGGGAAATGCGCAGATCGCCGAAGACGGCAAAGTTCTTCGAGGTTTGAAGTGGTGTGTTCTGGATGATCGCTGCAAATCCCTGTCCCGCGAAAATCGGATCCGTAAAGGCCTCCGTGTTGTAGGTCTGCCTGATCTTGTCGTGGTAATAGTAGACGCCGGCGACCCAGTCGAAACGGCCTTGCTTTGCAGCGAGCCGGAATTCCTGGCTGTACTGCGTAGTGATGTCTCGTTCGTTGATGGGCGTAATCCGATACGGAGTTCCGTCATCGTCGTCGGCTTCGAAGTAGTCGGTCCACTCGTAGCTGGAAATCGATGTGAGCGTGAAATCGCCGAACTTCAGATTGCCCGTCAGGCTGGCTCCGCGGGCTTTGAGCTTTTCCTTGAACGGGTCATTGGCGGATACCGTATCCCAGCGACCCGTTTCCTGATAGCCCGTAAAGATGTTGGGCTCATTGGTGCCGTTGCTGCCCAGATCGGCATGGATGACCGGTGTGTTCGTGTCATTGCCACCGGCATGCAGATTTAACAGCCAGGTCACGTTTTCGCTCGGCTTCCATTGTGCCAGCCCGCGCACGCCCCAGTTATCGATGTCGTCCAATTCTCGCTGCCCTGGCAGTGCCTGCGGGTTCACGTTGGTTTGCCAGCCATCGCGGGTGCGCTTTACTCCGGCAAAGCGAAAAGACAAGGTGTCAGAGACAGGCAGGGTTACGCCTGCTTCCAGATTCAGTTCGTTGAAACGCCCGTATCCGACAGAGGCGTCTGCCTCGAAATGGTCGCCAGGTTTCTTGGATACGAAGTTGACGGCACCGGCCGTCGTGTTGCGGCCAAACAGGGTTCCCTGAGGTCCGCGCAGTACCTCGATGCGCTCTTGGTCGAAGATCTGCGCCATTTGACCGGAGCGGGAACCGATGTAAATTTCATCGTAGTAGACGCCGACGGGAGCTTGCTCAAAGTTGGTGAACAAGTTGCCAATGCTGATGCCGCGGATCGAGATATTGGGCTTGCCGACGCCGAAGAAACTGGCGAAATTGACGTTGGGTATGTTCTTGGCCAGATCCGCGACGTTGTTCAGTCCCAGATCCTTCATCTGCTGCTCGCCGAATGCAGCCATGGAGATGGCCACATCCTGCACGGATTGAGAGCGTCGTTGCGCCGTCACGACGATTTCCTGCAGGCCCTCGGAGCGGTCTTCTGCCAGGGCCGCTTCCCCGGTCAATGCGCCGATGGCCGTTACCATGGCGGAAGCTGCAATGCCGGCCGTTCTGCATTTCATCCGTTCATCCCCTCGAATAGCTTGATTTGTGGTGAAGTTTTCACGAATGCGAAATCTGGTGCAAACGTGATCGCCGCGCGGAGTGTGTCCGCGATGGTGCGCATTACGGATGGGACGGTACGTTCGTTGCGGCGCGGCGAACAATACCCCTTTAGGGTGACGCAGACGCAGCGTTAGTCAGGGTCCCCTATTTCGGGTACTGGAACACTTCGCTGTGCCCTGCAGACTACACCGGCCGTCGGTCCGCGGATGGGGCTGACCGGGAGTCGTCGTCGACGGAGCGCATGTTGAATCAGTGTTATCAAGTGTTGATCGTGGGAACGGGGCACGCGGGTGCACAGGCGGCGATCAATCTGCGACAGGCCTTTCCCAACGAGCGGCTTGCCATGATTGGGGCCGACCCGGAGTGGCCCTATGAACGACCGCCGCTGAGCAAGGACTACCTGGCCGGCAGCCGGGAGTTTGATCGCATGCTGCTGCGGCCCGTGAACTATTGGACTGAGCGCGACATTCCGGTGCTACGTGGCCGGTCCGTGGTGGCCGTGGACCCTGCGCGTCACCACGTCACGTTGGACGATGGGGCGGAGCTGGAATACGGCAAATTGATTTGGGCGGCAGGTGGTGTGGCTCGCCGGTTGACGTGCACGGGAGCTGACCTGGCTGGAGTCCATTGCATTCGATCGCGCGCGGATGTTGACCAGCTCCGCAAGGAGCTTCGATCCAAGAGCCGGGTTGTCATCATCGGCGGTGGGTATATTGGCCTGGAGGCAGCAGCGGTTCTATCAGACCTCGTGGAGGCGGTGACCATCGTGGAGGCGCTCGACCGCGTGTTGGCGCGGGTTGCTGGCGAGCCACTGTCACGCTTCTATGAGGCTGAACATCGCGCGCGTGGCGCCGACGTGCGCCTCTCGGCTGTCGTCGATCAGCTGGTGGACTCGAGCGGGCGCGTCGCGGGCGTGCGCTTGACGGACGGAACTGTCATTCCGGCGGATCTGGTGCTCGTTGGAATCGGCATCGTTCCGTGCGTGGAGCCCCTGATTCGCGCCGGCGCGACCGGCGACAATGGCGTGCTGGTGGATGAGTTCTGCCGGACCTCCCTGGATGGTGTCTACGCGATTGGGGATTGCGCCCTGCATGTCAACCGCTTCGCGGATGGCCGGGCCATCCGGCTGGAGTCCGTGCAGAACGCGACGGATATGGCCTTGGTTGCCTCAAAGCATATAGCCGGGACACCAGAATCCTACGCGGCGGTCCCCTGGTTTTGGTCGAACCAATTCGATCTGCGCCTGCAGACGGTGGGGTTATCGGGTGGCCACGACGAACTGGTCGTCCGCGGCAACCCCGCCGAGCGTGCGTTTTCCCTCGTTTACCTTCGTAGGCAGGCCGTGATCGCGTTGGATTGCGTCAATGCCCCGCGGGACTACATGCAGGGTCGGGGATTGGTCCTCAAGGGTGCGGTCGTTGACCCGAAGGTTCTGGCGGATGTCGGTCGCCCGTTGAAAGACATAGCAGCGGACGACGGCCGTACCCTTACGAGGTGATTGCTGCAGGCGGGGAGGATGATCTAATCGCCGGGTGGCGGTTTCCGCCGCCAAATCTTGAGGTCGGAAAGGAAGGATGAACATGCCCAGTACTTTGAGTGCTCCCGCATCCGCATCCCGCTGCTTGTTGACGCAGGCCGAGATTGACGCCATCGACAGACCGCTCGAGGAGGCTGCCCAACTGCCAGCCCGCTGCTATACCGACCCTGAATTCTATCGATTCGAGGTTGAAAAGGTCTTCATGCGCAATTGGCTGCCGGTTGGGCGTATCGACCAAGTCTCCAATCCCGGTGACTTTTTCACTGTCACCCGCTTTGGGGAGCCGGTGGTGGTGGTCAGGGATAAGGACATGCGCCTGCATGCGCTGTCGAACGTCTGCCGGCACCGCAACTATCCGGTGGCGCAAGGCGCCGGGAACTGCCGCGTCCGAGGACTGATCTGTCCCTATCACGGCTGGGCTTATGACCTGACGGGGAAGTTACGCTCTGCACCTTTCATGGATAAGACGGGCTCGTTCGTCACGGGTGAATGGGCCCTGCCGGAATTGGGAGTCGATGTGTGGCAAGGGTTCATTTTCATCAACTTTGACCCCAAGGCGCCGCTCTTGTCGCCACAGCTTCGGACCTTGGATAAGGTCATCGAGCCGCTGAAGTTGGGTGAGATGAAGACCGCGATGTTGCGCAGTGTGCGTTGGCCCGGCAATTGGAAGGCAACGCTGGAGAACTTCACCGAGGCGTATCACCAGCCGTTCGTCCACCCCAAGACATTCGAGCCCTGGGCTCCGGCGCGATTGGGCGTCTACGATGACGTGGATGGCCCTTACAACCTGTTCTGGCTGCCGAGCAAGGACGGAGGGGACCTGCCGACGATTCTGCCGGCCATCGCCGGCTTGCCCGACGCCTTTCGAAAATCCTTCGTGATCGTCAATATCTTCCCCTACTTTCATTTTCTCATCGACGCCAGTTCCGCCATCTCCCTGGACATGGAAATCGGTGGAGCGGGGGAGTTGACGTGTACGTGGCAGGTACACGTACCGCCGTCCAGCGCGGCGGAGCCGGATTTCGAGGCTAAATGCAGCAAGCTCCTGGAAATACTGATGCCCACCTATAACGAGGATGAGGCGGCGTGCCAGGGGATCATTCCGGGTCAGCGGTCGCGCTTCGCGCAGCAGGGCCGGTATTCCTGGATGGAAAAATCGGTCCATCAGTTTCATCGCTGGCTTGCCCGCGAATACACACGCCCATGACGCGCCGAACGGGCCTGGTTTGGCATGAACGCTACATGTGGCACGACTTGGGCCGATATGCAGGGCTCATGCCGGTCAATTACCCGGTGCAACCCGGCATGCCGTTCGAGAACTGGGAGGCCAAACGTCGGTTGAAGAATCTGCTCGATGCGACCGGGTTTACGAAGAAGCTCGTCGAAATCGAGCCGCGCTTGGCGACCACGGAGGAGCTATTGCGGGTGCACACACCTGAGTACCTGTCACGATTACAGGCGCTCAACGAACAGGCAGCCGGAGATGCGGGCTTTGATGCTCCCATGACTCGTGGGAGCTTCGAGATAGCGAAGCTTGCGGCGGGCGGATGCCTGGAAGCGGTCGATGCCATCATGCATCGGCGGGTCGACAACGCCTATGCGTTGGTTCGGCCGATAGGTCACCACGCCGAACCCGACCAGGGGAAGGGGTTTTGCTTGTTGTCGAACCCGGCGCTTGCCGCCGCGCATTTGCGCGCCGTCCACAAGCTGGAGCGCATCGCCCTGGTCGATTTCGATGTCCACCATGGCAATGGCGCCCAGAAGGCATTCTGGCGTGATCCGCACGTACTGACCATCTCTTTGCACCAAGAGCGATGGTTCCCACCCGACAGCGGAGACCGTGAGGAGCGTGGAGAGGGCGCTGGCTTTGGCAGCAATTTGAATATTCCGCTGCCGGCCGGCTCCGGTTGGGGCGCGTATTCGCGGGCTTTCGATAGAGTGGTTGTTCCGGCCCTGCGACGATTCCGCCCCCAGTTCATCATCGTGCCGTGCGGTTACGACGCGGCAGCACAGGATCCTCTCGGGCGCATGATCCTTCACGGAGGCGGGTACCGTTCGATGGTGGAACAGTTGTTGAGCCTCGCCGCGGAGATGTCCGAGGGCCGGGTGTTGGTCACGCAGGAAGGCGGATACAACGAATGGACCGTGCCCTTCCTGGGGCTCGCCGTCTTCGAGGCATTGAGCGGGCAATCCAGTGGGGTCACCGATCCATTGGGAGACATCTATGCGGGCATGCATGGACATGCTTTGTTGCCTCATCAGGCAGCCGCAGTGGATGCCGCGGCGGCGTTGGTGGCCGGAGTGCCGGCGCTAACTTAAGTGTCGGTTTCAGCGTTGAAGAGGAGCGATGCGATGGAATTCCTGGTTGTAGTTCACGTGTCGTTGAGCAAACCCTTCAACTTTTGGAAGGGGCACTTCGACGCCCATCGTGAAGAGCGTCGAAAGGGCGGCATCATCGATGTCTTTTGTCATCCGATCATCGGCTCCCAGGCTGCCTTGTATGGTGTGCGGACCAAGACCCCGCGGTTGGTGCACGACATGATCTATGACGATGAGATTCGCAAGTTGGTAGAGGCGTCCGGATTCGTCGTGGGCAGCGAGAAGATCACGGTTTGTGAATGGGTGAATCACGCAAATGCGACCTGAGCTTCAGAGGATATTGCCCACAATCGGAGAACAATGACGATGAGTGAACAAGATTACTTGCGCAATGCTTGGACGATGGCGGGTTGGGCCAGTGAATTGCCTGACGGCGGCACGTTGGCGCGGCGTCTGCTCGACATACCCGTGGTAATTTTCAGGGATGGCGCAGGGCAGCCCAAGGCGTTGGTGAACCGTTGTCCGCACCGGTTTGCGCCGCTGTCGCGAGGCAAGGTCAAGGGCGATACGATCGAGTGCGGGTACCATGGCCTGACGTTCGATGGCATGGGTAAATGCGTCAAGAACCCGTACGGTGCCGTTCCTGAGCACGGCTCGTCGATCCGGAGCTTTCCGGTGGTCGAGCGCTACAAGATGCTGTGGGTCTGGTTCGGAGACGTCGCTCGCGCCGATCCCGCCTTGGTTCCTGACTTTTCGTATCACGACGATGATCGATTCCGCACGGTTTATGGTCATTCCAAAATCTTGGCACACTATGAGTTGGTGGCCGACAACCTGATGGATCTCAGCCACACCACCTTTATCCATCCGGCGTTTGGCGGGGAATTCTGGGTTCCGGAGTTCTCGATGGAGCAGATGGAGAACAGGGTGGTTGCCAAGTACCGCATTTTGAACTCTCCGCCGTCGGTGTTCAGCGAAGGGTTTTTTCCTGCAGGTGGCCGGCCGATCAATGAATACACGACCATGTACTGGGATGCGCCGGCCTGCATGCAGTTGGACATCCGCTGGGCATTTACCGACAAGCCCGACGACATCGTCGCGATCCAGCCCTCTACTCATGTTCTTGCGCCGGCCAGCAAGTCCGAGACCTGGTACTTCTGGGCGTCGGCCGGTGAGCAGGCGGCCCCGATCACTGATGAGGAGCATCGCGCGGCACTGATCCAGGCGTTCGAGATCGAGGATGCGCCGATGTTGGAGGCCTGCGAAGACTCCATGGAGGGCGGAGACTTCTGGAAGCTCAAGCCGCTGATCCTGCCGTACGACGGCGCAGCCATCCGCGCACGGCACATTCTTCGCCGCAAGATTCGCGAAGAAGCCGCGATGCCGGCTCCCGCTGCCGCGGAGGCGGCAGGGTGAAGTCGGGCTCGACCCGGATGTTGAACTTCGCAAACCGTCGTGCAGGTTGAGAGAGCGGGCGGTGAGATCATGACCGACACGATGCCGCCTCGTCAGGCGACGGCGTTGCACCGCAACGACTACCTGTCGCCGGATGTTTTCGAACGGGAGCTGCGCCAGGTATTTGCGAAGCAGTGGCTCGTGGTGGGGCACGTATCTCTGGTGCGGAATGCCGGGGACTACTTCGTCAAGCAAGTGGGGCCGGAGAGTCTGCTGATCGCACGCGACCAAGAGATGCGGCTACGAGCCTATTTCAACGTTTGTCGCCACCGCGGCTTCCGGCTTTGCAGTGACGGCGAATCCGGTAACGCGCGGCGCCTGACCTGCCCATACCATGGCTGGAGTTACGGCATCGATGGTGCGTTGCGGACGGTGCCGGGCGCCAGAGATGCAGTGGATTTCGATTTTTCGCAATTGTCATTGCACGAGGCGTGGTGTGATGTCCACCAGGGTTTCATCCTGGTCTATTTAGACAAAGATCCGCCACCTAGGCTCGCCGATTCGATCTGTCTTTCCAGCAACGAAGAATTGTTTTCGATGATCCACCCGGAAAGCATGAAGCTTGCGCATCGGGAGACCTATGTCGTCAACGCAAATTGGAAGGCGCTTCTGGAAAACGATATGGAGTGCTATCACTGCCCGACGTCACATCCATCACTGTCGGTTGCCTGCAACTTCATGGGGTTCTATGCCGATTCCCCATCAGGTATGCATTTTCCATTGCGTGAGGGCATGAAGACGTTCTCGATCGACGGGAATTGGGTGTGTCGCAAGCCTTTGGGCGATTCATTGCCCGACCGGTTCAGCTGCGGATTTCTTCTTTGGCCTAACTTTTGTGGTCCTGTGTTCTTCGCCGATCACTGCGTCTCCCTTGAAACCACACCGTTGTCGGTGGACAAGACCCAAATGATCGCTGAATGGTATGTGCACGAGCAGGCGGTCGAAGGAGTCGACTATGACCGCGAGCAATTGATCAAGGTCTTTGACGTGACCAATCGTGAAGACGCTCGGCTGACGGAGCGGAACTTCAGCGGAATCCGCTCCATGCGGTACGTCCCGGGTCCATTGAGTGCGACCCGAGAAGATGGAGTATCGGCGGCACTCGACCGCTATCGGCAGATGATGATGGTAGACGGCGCAGATGACGCGAGGCGTTGCTCATGAACCGCATCAGTCGTCGTCGGGCGCTTGCAGGACTCGGTATTGGATTGGCGGCAACGGCGCTCGGGGCTGGAGCCGCGTTTTACCGGCGCGAAGTATCGCTGGTTCCCGGTCGATCCCGCGCCCTGCCGGTTCCGAGCGATGCCGCGATTCCGGCTCAGGCAGACGCCGTGGTCATCGGTGGCGGTGACACCGGGGTCATGGCCGCGTTATGCCTGGCCGAGCGCGGGTTGAAGGTGGCGCTATGTGAAAAAGGTGTCATTGCCGGGGAGGCGTCTGGTCGCTCGTTCGGGGCGATCGACAGCCTCTTCCTGAGCCCTGCCAAGGCGGAATTGCTGCTCCGAACCAAACAATTGTGGAGTGAATTGAATGCCCGCGTGGGCCGTGATACCGGATTCAGAAAGTCAGGTATGGCGCTCGTTCTACAGAGCGAGGAGATGGAGGCCTTTGCCCGCCAATGGGTGGACTCGGTCAAGGGCCAGCCTGGGATGGACCCGGCCGTCGTCAAATGCGGTTCTGTGCTGAATCTGAGCGAGGCGGCGAACTGCCGGGCTCTTCTGTATCAGCCCAGCGATGGCCAGGCGGAGCCGCGCTGGGTTGCTCCGATCGTGGCGCAAGCCGCCCGCGAAAAGGGGGTTACGCTGCACCAAGGTTGCGCGGTGCGCAGTATCGAGCGATCCGGCGGCGCGGTTTCCGGGGTCGTTACCGAGCATGGCTCGATAAAAGCCAAGATCGTGATCGTGGCGGGCGGGGTTTGGACGCCGCTGTTTCTTGGAAACCTGGGAATGGATCTTCCGCAGTTGTCGGCGTTCTCCTCTGGCCAGACCGCAGCGCCGATGCCCGAGGGACCGAAAGTGCAGGGAGGCATCGGCGAGACTCTCTGGCGTTTGCAGGCCGATGGATACTACACGGTGCAGCACATCGATGGTCTCGCGCCTCTCGGATGGGAATCTCTCCAATACGGACTGCGCTTCTTGTCAGCGTTGCGAAGCATGTCGGACATTCATGCGGCGATCGGCGCAGAATCCTGGCGGTCCTTGACGGTTGCGCGCCATTGGCGCGACGATGAACGTACGCCGTTTGAACAGGTCCGCATATATGAGCCGATGCCGAACCTGGCGGGCTTGGCGGAGTCCATGCGCGTGTGCGCCGAAGTCCATCCCGGAATGAGGAACGCTCGCGTCGTGGAGCGTTACGCCGGAGCATTGACGACCACGCCGGACAATATGCCGGTCATTTCGGCGGTGCAGGCCATCCCCGGATTGCTGTTGGGCACCGGACTGTATTTTGGTTTGACATTGTGTCCCGTCGCCGGGGAACTGCTAGCGGATTTAGCGACGGGCCGTCCGCCGAAGATCGATCCAAAGCCCTATCGATACGAACGGCTGATCGATGGGTCGACCCTCACGTTCCAACCCTAGCGCTAGCCAGTAGAGCAAACGCGCCGTCGCTCAGGCGCGGTCACAATCCCAATCCGAGACCTCGCAACTTGGCGCGGTACGCTCCACAAATATTGTCGACCGGCAAGTGAATTTCATGATGTTGATCGAGCGGCATGTCCTGCATGCGCAACGTTGCCAGTACCCTCATGTCCTCCGCGTTGATCTCGCCGAATCCGGCCGCGGCCGCACGCTGCTTGGACGTCTCGTCGGGCAGGAACCGGATGATCTGGAACACTTTGCTTTGGTGGGCGTTGACCGGCGAGGGCATGTTGTAGCCGCGCATTTGATGCGGTGACTCATCCTTTACCGTGAAGTCGATCGCGAAGGGGATGATCATGCGATAGATGAATGTGCACGGCCTTGGCGGGCTGTTGGGCGGAGTTTCGACATACTGGGCCGTCAACACCACCTCATCGTCGGTCTGCTCTACCTGTCCAGGCTTCATCGGGAGATTGGGGTCGCCGCCCAGCGTGTTGGCATGGACAAACGGCAGATGCGCGAGGTCGAAGAAATTCTCGATCTGACGCGCCGCCGACACCGGCCACACTTGCGGTGTGACGTAACTCAGCAACGCGGGATCGACGTCGGCGATGTGCGGGAAATGAGGTACTTGACGTCGGCTCGCATCGCCGAGACATGTCCACAAGAGACCGTATCGTTCCTTCACCGGGAACGTCCGCACTCTATAATCTTCTGGAAGTTTCATCCGCTTGCCCAATGCCGGCACCAGCTGGCAGCGGCCGCTCGTGTCGAATCGCAGTCCGTGAAAGGGGCAGGTGATTTCGCCGTCGATCACGCTGCCGATGCTCAGACGAACCTGGCGGTGAGGGCATACATCCAGCGCTGCGGCGCAGGTCCGGTCCTTGCCCCGGTACAGCACCAGATCCACGTCAAGAAGCGTGGCGGGGACCGGCTTGTCTTGCACGTCCGCGGCGATCGCAACCGGAAACCAAAAGTCGGCGAGAATCGCCCAGTCATTGTCCGAGATTCCGCTGCTGTCGGGTCGCAGTGTGCGGGAGGGCTTGGAGGACAGCGGGATGAACATCGTCAGGACTCCACAATAATCGGTCGGTTCGACAAGGACGGGTCTTTGCCGTGAAGTTTGCGTGGAGACCAGCAAAGTCACGATTCAGCCGCCTAGAGATTCTGCCACCGATGTGATCCGCCGCCGATACCCTTTGGAGGTGACCGAAGTCCCCTGTCGCTGGGCAAGTATGCGCGATTCCTGGCCTCACCTTTGAAGGGTATGCGCCGTACGCGTCGTTCGCGTAGTTTGCGCCTTCGTCGGGAAGTGGCGATGGCGGTTGATGTGGCCGCACACCTTGCCCGATGGGACCTTGGTTGGCCGTTCGTTCAGAGGGGAAAGTGATCATGAGTCAAGTATCCATTCATCCATCGATTGATGGCGGTGTGCAGCCCGGCGTCGCCAACTTTGCCGGCGGGACGCTGACCTGCCACTGCTCCAAAGATCCGGTGACGGTCTCCATCAAGGGCAATGTTGCCCACAATCACGCCTGTGGCTGCACGAAATGCTGGAAGCCGAAAGGTGCTGCATTTTCTGTGGTCGCCGTTGTCGGAAAAGAGAATCTGAGCGTCACTGCGAACGGTCAGAAACTCAAGGTGGTGGATGCGAATGCTGCCATTCAGCGCCACGCCTGCACTGGTTGTGGGGTTCACATGTTCGGGCGCATCGAGAACAAGGGGCATCCCTTTTTTGGATTGGATTTCGTGCACGTGGAATTGTCCAAGGACAAGGGTTGGGCCGCGCCTGAATTTGCGGCGTTCGTTTCGTCTGTCATTGAAGCGGGAGCGGCGCGGCCGGAGCAGATGGCGTCGATCCGCAGCCGCCTGAAGGAGTTGAAACTCGAGCCCTACGATTGCCTGTCGCCGCCTTTGATGGATGCGATTGCAACGCACACCGCGAAGGCAAAAGGTGTCCTTGTCTAACTCGTGACCGGCGCTTTTGGGTGCTCAGGGACGGAAGGCCGTCCCTGGGGTTTCAGGTCGTCGCGGCGAAATCCCTGAGCGGCCAGGTCGGCGAGGGCAATGTAGGCCACTTCCGCCGCGGCCAGACGGCCGCCGACGGCGATGTGAACTCCATCTGCATGGGCTGACTCGAGGCTGCCCTTGACCATGGTAAGCCCGGGGCCGCCTTGAATTTTGATGCCCTCGATGACGGTCAACAGTTCGAGGCTGTTGCAGATGTGCACGCCGGTCGCTGCCTTGCCACGCGTCCGCAGCGAGCGTATCCGCAACTCCCGGACGGGGCCGTAAATGGCGCAGCCGCGCGCGCCATCGCCGTGCGTTTCAAGTTGGCCGCCGATCGACATCAAACCCAGATTCCCGGCATTCACCAGGGCGGGAGCATTGCGTCCGTAGGTCACCACATCACCATCCACCAACCAGGTGCCGACGGTGCCCCAGTTGTCCAACGGCACGGCGTTGGGACCGTGGCTTTGCTGAAGACCGATGCAGTGGATCCGGGCTGCGTGTGCACCCGGCAATATGAACACGCCGCCACAAATCGTAGCGGTCTCACCGTCCGGCAAGCCGCTGTCGACAGAAATGGCCTGCAACAACGCCTTGTCGATACGAACCGTCCCACCCTGCGGCTTTCCACTGCCGGCAATGAAGATGCCCGAGCCGATGGCACCGGGCTGAACCGGCGTCCCAATGCCAATCCCGTCCAGGCTTACGCTGATACGGGTGGGTGCGATCGCGCGGTTCCAGATGGTCAATGCGCCCTGCAGGCAGCTCACGCCGTTGCCATGCACGCGTTCGGCCCGCGGCCGCAGATCTGCCCCGAGAATCTTGACGTTGCGGAATTGAAGTTCGGCGGCGGCGGTGCGGTCATCGAAGAGACACTGGATTTGACCCGTCACGGTAAGGTCCGTGAATTCGAAATGGCCTCCCATCGGTCTGCTCGGCGTGTCGGTCATTCGAATACAGCGTCGATTCGGGTCCGCGTGCAGCGCCAATCCTCGGATCGTGTTGTCCGCGCTCAGGGTCACCCCATCGGATCCGTGCTGGAATTGAAGTCCGGCATCGAGGGAGGTTCCACATAATGCCTGGCCCGGGGCAAGTTCCAGCAGGGGCACATCGCGCAGCGATCCTGTTATAGCGATATTGCGTGCGCCGCTTGTCAGCGCTTCAAGCAAGCCGTGAACCGTGCCGACCACCGGATCGCTCATGGTCGTTCTCGTACCCGGGTAGCGGTGAGTTGCTCAGAAGTTGTGTCGTGCTTGATCATGCGGGTGATCATCATTGCGACCTGTTCGATCGCTGCCGATACCCTTGACAGGGGACGCGCCTCCGGGCTCACCCGTTGAGGGTATGGGCGCGCGCCTTGACAACTGGCACCTTTAAGAAACTAAGAGGAATCGTGCCGGTGGAAGCAATAGCGATCGATGTGGCTGCGGGCCATGCCCAGGAGTCTCAATCGGGCCTGCAGATGAAGCGGCCGCGTATCTGGGGGGCCTTTCATCGGGTGAAGTCGCGTGTGGCCGCGATCGTCATCCATCCGACCTCCAACTTCATGGGGCACTATCTGTTGTCGCCATTGGCGGCACGCGGTGTCGCAGCGTTGGGACTCAATACCCGCTACTTGGGAAGCGATGTATCGCTGCTGCTGGAACGTGCCATCCAGGACCTGGGAGCAGGCGTCAAGTGGCTACGGGGGCAGGGATACGACAAGATTTTACTCATCGGCAACAGCGGCGGCGGCGCCTTGGTGAGCCTCTATCAGTCGCAGGCCGAGCATCTGGACATTGACGCCACTCCCGCGGGCGATCCGATCGATCTTCGCCCGGATGATCTGCCGCCCGCCGACGGCGTGTTGTTGTCGGCGGCCCACCTCGGTCGTACCCGCCTGCTCGAGATGTGGATCGATCCATCCGTCTTCGAGGAGGCAGACCCTCTGTCGACGGATCCTTCTCTGGACATGTTCAATCCCGACAATGGTCCACCCTATGCAGCGGACTTCATGCGCCGCTATCGAGCCGCTCAACGCGAGCGCTTGGCGCGGATCGAATCCTGGGCCAAGGCGAAATTGCGGCAATTGCGATCGACCAAGAATGGTCCCCAGGATCTCGCGTTCATCGTGCATCGCACATTGGCCGATCCGCGTTGCCTCGATGCCTCGATTGATCCCAACGATCGCGAACCGGGTACGACCGTGTGGGGTCCGCCGCAGTCGCAGAATGTTGCCGCCAACAGCATGGGACGCTACACCTCACTGACGGCCTTTTTGAGTCAATGGGCGCCCTGCAGTCGCGGCAATGGGCCGGTGTGTCTTGCGAAGACGAGCGTTCCGGTCGCCCTAGTGCAGCATACGGCCGATTCTTCCACCTTTCCATCGGACCATGCGGAATGGGAGGCGGCGGCACGCGGCCGGTTGACGACGCACGTTCTGAAGAAGGGCTCTCATTACCTGGACGGTCAACCTGACCTCGTGGCGCAACTGGCGGATCAAACGGCGGAGTTCGCGCGCCGCCTGTGATCCCTGGTTAGGTGAACCGTGGACCAGGGTGTCGCCGTTAGAGGGGAGGGTGCTCGGGTGCGGGCCAGAGTACTTTCCTGGCAGACGGGACTCGACGATCGATGTCCCACCCAATTCTTCGGAGAATGTCGATGAGCGTGAACAAGGCCGACGTGGTGACGGACAGCAATTGGCTCAAGCATGAGGTCGGCCATCACTCGTTTCATCCCATGGCCGACCCGAAGGACACGGTTGCCAATCCGCCGCCCATCATCGTGCGCGGCGACGGTGTGCACATCACCGATCTGGACGGCAGGCGCATGATTGACTGTCAGGGCGGACTTTGGTGTGTAAACGCGGGCTACGGCCGTCAGGAAATCGTCGATGCCGTGACCCGGCAGATGTCCGAGTTGCCCTATTACAACTTGTTCCCGGGTGGTTCGAATGCGCCGGCCGTACGGCTTGCGGCGAAGCTTTGCGAAATCACATCCACCGAAGGCATGGTGCGAGTCTTGTTCAGTTCCGGTGGTTCTGACGCAACGGAAACAGCGTTCAAGATTGCGCGGCAGTACTGGAAGTTGGTCGCCGAGCCGGAACGTACCAAGTTCATTTCATTCCGGGGCGGGTATCACGGACTGCATTTCGGCGGAACGTCGGCGTGCGGTGGTGATGCATGGCGTCGCAGCTATGAACCCCTGGTGCCCGGCTTCATCAATTGCGAGTGGCCCAATTTGTATCGTCCCCCCATTGACGGACTTGAGCCTGAAGCATTGGTCGACGCGTGCGCCAAGCTGTTGGAGCGGGAAATCCTGTTCCAGAGTCCTGACACCATCGCGGGCATCGTAGCGGAGCCGATCCAGGGTGCCGGCGGGGTCAACGTGCCACCGGCCAGTTGGTATCCACGTTTGCGGCAGATTTGTGATCGGTACGGAATTCTGCTGATTGCCGACGAGGTGATCACAGGTCTGGGCCGCTCCGGGGCCTTGTTCGGCAGCCGTGGCTGGGGCGTAAAGCCTGACATCATGTGCTTGGCGAAGGGAATCACCTCCGGCTATCTGCCCCTGGGCGCGACGCTGATCAACGACCGGGTCGCGAAGGCATGGGATGCGCAGGGGCCGCGTGCCGTGATGATGCATGGGTACACGTATAGCGGCCACCCGGTGGGTTGCGCGGCGGGCCTGGCGGCCATTGCGATCGTCGAGCGCGAGGACCTGGCAACCAATGCCCGGAACGTTGGCGCCTACTTTCTGCAGAAGCTGCTCGGCCTGAAGGACAAGCACCCGGTCATCGGCGACGTGCGTGGTAAGGGGCTGATGATCGCCGTGGAACTGGTCAAGGATCGAAACACCAAGGAGCCTTTCTCTCCGGTGGACGCCTATCCGTCATCGATTTCTGAGCTGTGTGTGGCCAATGGCGTGATGCTGCGCACGATCGTGAATAAATTCATCATTTCTCCGCCGCTGACGTTCACTCGCGGACACGTCGACGAAGTCGTCGGGGTCTTGGATCGTGCGCTGACCCAGCAGCCCTACTGAATCTGGACGGGATGACAATGACGAGTCCATTGACGCATGACCTATCGGTACTGGTAAAAGAGTCAAGAGCTGTCCTCGATCGGCCGGCGGCCTTTTTCATTGGCGGTGAATGGCACGATGCCGGCGCTACGCTGCCGGTCGTCGATCCGGCCACTGGCCAACACATCGCGCGGATCGGCGCCGGTGGTGCCAAGGAAGTGGACGCCGCCGTTCAGGCCGCGGCTGCTGCACTCAATTCGGCCGCTTGGCGCGACCTGGGACCTTCGGGCCGGGAGCGCCTGCTCCTCAAGCTGGCGGAACTCATCGAGGCGCATGCGCCCGTGATCGCGCAAATCGAGACGGTCGACAATGGCATGCCCGGGTGGTTCGCATTGGGGCTGGACGCCCTGGGTGCCGCCGAGGTGTATCGATACTTCGCGGGCTGGCCGAGCAAGCTGGCCGGCAAAACCATGGATGTGAGTGGTCCGCCGGGCTGGGGCAAACTCATCGGCATGACGCGGCGCGAGCCCGTCGGCGTCGTCGCCGCCATCGTACCTTGGAACGTACCCTTCATGATGGCGGCGTGGAAGCTGGCGCCGGCCCTGGCGGCGGGCTGCACGGTCGTCTTGAAGCCCGCCGAAGACACCAGCCTGTCCGCCATTCTGTTGGCCGATCTCATCGTCAAGGCCGGCTTTCCGCCCGGTGTCGTCAACATCGTCAGCGGTTTGGGCCGGGAAGCAGGCGAAGCGCTGGTGGCTCATCCGGGCGTCGCAAAGATCTCCTTCACCGGTTCCACCGCGACGGGCCGGCACATCGGAGAACTGGCTGGCCGTGCGCTGAAGAAAGTGACGCTCGAGTTGGGTGGAAAATCGCCGACCATCATCTTTGATGATGCGGATATGGATAAGGCCGTGATCGGGGCCGCGAACTCGATCTTCATGAACAGTGGCCAGATTTGTGTGGCCGGCTCGCGTCTATATGTGCAAGAGCGCGCTTATCAGGAGGCGATGAATCGACTGCAGGCGCACCTGCCGACCGTCAGTGTCGGTGCGGGCTTGCGAGAAGGTCATTTCATGGGGCCCTTGGTCAGCGACAAGCAGCGGCGCAGGGTGCAGTCGTATATCGACCGGGCGCGCAAGGACGGGCTATCCGTGCTGCAAGGGCAATCTGTGGAGGGTTCAGCGGGGTTCTACGTCAGTCCGACGATCATCACCGGAGCCGGTGCCGATCATCCGGTCACGTGCGAGGAGATCTTCGGACCGGTGCTATCGGTCTACCGATTTTCCGACACCGCTGAATTGGTCTCCTTGGCCAATGGCACTGACTACGGTCTGGCGGCCAGCGTGTGGTCGCGCAATGTGGACCGGGCCTTCACGGTTGCCGAAGCGCTGCAGTGCGGAAAGGTATCGATCAACAACCCTGGTTTTCCCTATCCCGGATTGCCCGAGGGCGGCTACAAGGCATCGGGTTACGGCCGTGATTTGGGTGCTGATGCCGTCGAGGCGAATCTGCAGACCAAGACCATCCTGCTCTCGATCTAGGCCGCCTGCAGACGCACTTGGCTGGCCTTGTGCGCGAGGCGTGCACCGATGGCGCCCGCAGCCAGCAAGCTGAGCGGCAACAGCCGCGCTCCCAGAGCGTTGGTGCCGGTCAACACGTCAAAATGCAGCACGGCGAAAATCACCACGGCCGATAACGCGACGATGGACACGATGATCGACGAGTAGGTGGGCCACCCGATGTTTGCACGCCGGCGAAAAAAGCACAGCACCGCGATGGCGGTGGTCGCCATCAGCAGGATGACTCCCAAAGTGGCAAGCGCAGACGGCACGGTAAACACCGTCAAGACGGGATCTGCGCCGGCGGCGGCAAACAACAGAACCGACGCCCCGGCAATCGTGGTCTGCAGTAGGGAGCCGACGTGCGGACTCTGAAACTTGGCATGGGTCCGCGCCAGTTTGGCCGGCAACACCCGATCTCGTCCAAGGGCGAAGAAGTACCGGGCAATGGCGTTGTGGAAGGCCAACATGCAGGCGTACACGCTGGTCACGAACAGCACCCTCATGACCGCACTGGTTGAGGGACCCATGAAACGGTCGGACAGCAAGAACAGAAACTGCGTTGGGTCCGGCAGGGCTTTGAGCGCGGGCAGCAGGCGCTCGACACCGGCGCCCATCACCACGGCCCACGTGGACACCATATAGAAGGTGCCGATCAGAAACACCGAAAAGTAGGTCGCCCGGGGTATCGTTCGCGCCGGATCCTTCGCCTCCTCGCTGTAGATGGTGGTGGCTTCGAAGCCGATGAAAGCAGAGAAGCACAGCATGAGGCCGATCCACGGCGAGCCGGAGGTGAATACGCCGGGTTGGAAGGGCCTCAGGGAAAGGCCGCTGTCACCGCCTTGGGCAATGATCCCGCAATCCAGGAGCAACACCACCAGGTACTCCCCTGCGACGAGTGTGCCCAGGATCTTGGCTGACAGATCAATCTGCCGGTAGCCGAAAAACGCAATGGACACCAACGCCGCCAGCGCATAAATCCACCAGGCAAGATGGATGCCGGTCAACGGCGACAGCAGTGCATCGACCGCTGTCCCGAATAGGCCATACATGCCGATTTGCAGGGCGTTGTAGCTCAACAACGCCACAACGCCGCTCGCCCCGCCTGCGGCGACGCCCAGTCCCTCCTGTGCAAACGCGTAAAAAGCGCCCGCATTGCGAACGTGCTGCGCCATCGCGGTATATCCGACGGAGAACAGGCACAGGATCACCATGGCGGCCAGAAACATGGCCGGGATGCCCGCGCCGTTTCCAAATAGCATGGCAACCGGTATTCCGCCCGCCATGGCAACCAGCGGACCTGCGGCGGATACCACGAAAAAGGTGATGACCCAGACGTTGAGGGTTCCAGCGCGGAGGCTGCCCGAGGACACGGGCGTACGCTCAGAGTTAACTGCGTTCTCCTTCTTCCACGACGGGTGTCACCATAACGTCGGGTGCCTCAGGTACGGGTAGTCGAAAGGGTAGAATAGGGCAGGGCTGTTGTTCGGCACAGTCCTCCTACAAGGTTACCCTCCGGCGTGCCGTGTGGTAAGCAGGCCACAGGGCACCCCTTGACGATTCGACAGGCGGGGGCGATGCTTGGACCATCAGCAGTTGCGCTGTGGGATTCTGGGGGAATACCGACGGTGACATCTTCGCTCAACGTTTGCCGAATGGGAGACTTGGTCTCCAAGATTGGCTCGACCGGTTTCGGACCCGAGTACTTTCGCCTGTTCAACGACGCGCTGGCGATCGAGCACTGTACGGTCTTTGCGTTCCGGGATGGAGCGCGTCCGGCCGCTCTGGTGACGGAATGTACGTCCGAGGACAACCTGTCCGTCCGCCAGCTGGCGCACGAGTATGTGACCGGCGAATTCGTCAACGACCCCAACATCCGCCGCGAGGTGCAGCCTTCCACTCCGGTCATTTATACCCTGCGTGCCGAAGACGTGCGGGACTCCAGTTACCGGCACCATTTTTATGATGAACCGGCGCTGTCGCATGAACTCGTGCTGCTGGGCAACTTAAACGGAACGTTGTATTACTCGAGCTTCTATCGCTGTGGCGTGGAACGGGAATTCCGGCGTGACGACCTAGATACAGTCCAAATGCTCTCGTACTTCGCCCTGCGCGCATTGCATCGTCATCTGGAACTGCAAGCCAGCTCGTTGGATTGCAGCGCTGCGTCGATGGCCCCAACCCCCGAAAGCGATGCACAATTTGGCCAGCGCCGTGAGGCCTTCCAGCATCTGCGTGAAATTCTCTTGGCTGAGCCCAAGAAACTCAGCCCCCGCGAGGCCGACGTTTGCGCCGCGATCGTGTTGGGGTACTCGACGCTGGCCATCAGCTTGAACTTGGGAATTTCACTGAACACGGTGGCCACGCACCGTAAGCGCGCCTATGGGAAGCTTGGGATTTCCAGTCAGAACGAGTTGTTCTGGCAGTACTTCAAGAACGTTGCCAAGTTCGGCGACATCCGCGGCTGATCACCAGCCGTCCGAGTTCGCCCGGCATCATTACCTAGTCCTGACCGGGATCGACTCGCCAACCGGGGCTCCTTCGCGGCCCCTCTTTGTACCCTATTGAGGGTCTGTGCAGCCGATCAAACCCCTTTAACCTTGGCACTGCCGTCGTTTGCGGCGTTTGATGGTTTGATCGCATGAAGCTTGCCAGCCTGAAGTCGCCAGGGCGCGATGGGCAACTGATCGTCGTCAGCAGCGACCTGACCCGCGCGGTCAAGGTAACCGATATCGCGCCGACCCTACAGTCCGCCATTGAGCGTTGGGCCGAGGTGGCGCCGCATCTGGAGTCGGTATTCGCACAGCTACAAGCGGGCAAACGCGCTGACGCTTTCAAGCTGGATGTGAATGCACTGGCCAGCCCGTTCCCACGCGCGTTTCAGTTCCTCGACGGCTCGGTATATCTGCACCACATGAAAAAAGCGCGCAAGGCGCGCGGCGTGCCGATGCCACCGAATTATGAGACCGAGCCGCTGATGTACCAGGGATTGTCCGACCGCTTCGATGGTCCTACGGAGCCGATGCGGATTCCGGATGAGTCGCTGGGATTGGACTACGAGCCCGAAGTTGCCATCGTCACCGACGAAGTGGCCATGGGAACTACCCCACGAGAAGCGGCACGTCATATCAAGCTGATCATGCTGCTGAACGACTACACGCTGCGCACACTCACCAAGACCGAATTGCCAAAGGGCTTCGGCTTCCTGCAGGCGAAGCCGACGAGTTCTTTCTCGCCCGTTGCCGTGACGCCCGACGAGCTGGGGGGTGCCTGGGATGGGACGAAGCTATCGTTACCCATTCTCTCGACGGTCAATGACCGGCCAATGGGTTGCGCCAACGCGGGTCATGACATGTTCTTCAATTACCCGGATCTCATCGCGCACGCGGCCCGCACGCGCACGCTCAGCGCAGGAACGATCATCGGTGCAGGCGCCGTCTCCAATCTTGACCCCAAGACCGGACATGCGTGTATCGCGGAGGCACAAGTCGACGAGGAAATCGAATTTGGCAAACCGCGCACACCGTTCTTGCGCTACGGCGATCGGGTTCGAATCGAGATGCTTGACGAACACGGCAGGTCGATATTTGGCGCGATCGATCAGCTGATCCAACCTCCCATCAACCGACCCAGGAGTGAGTCAACATGAGTGAATCCGCAGCTGGCGCCATGCCGGCCGTGAGCCGCGCAATCGCGGTGCGCAGCAGGGAGTTCGAGGCGAGATTTGCAGCCGGCGATGCGGCGGGTTTGGTGCGCGGGTATTTCGTACCCGACGAATTGATGCCGATGGCGTCACCGCCCGGCGGTCAGCCCCCGGTGAAAGGGCATGCCGGTTTGATCGAGATGTTCACGGGTCAGGTTCGTGATGTGAAAACCATCCGGCTTGAAACCCTGCATGTCGACACCGGTGGTGACATTGCCTATGAATTGGGACTTGCTCATTTGCAGCTGCGAGCAGGTCCGACCGTGATGGGACGGTACACCGTGTTGTGGAAGCGGGTGGCCGAGGAATGGCGCGCCCAGATCGACTTCTTTGCCGCTGACGGCTGGCAGAAGTGACCTCGGTCCCCCCGGAGACCTACGGCCGGAGGGGGTCGAACTGGGCCTTCAGTCCGTTCCAGCAGTTGGTGTAGTCCAGCTGGCGCTGCGGCGCCTCGAGAGCCCGACGCGTGGGCCGGATGATGGTGCGTGTCTCGAACATGAATGCCATCGTATCGGAGATTCTGTGCGGTTGTGTCGTGTCGGCCGCGCTCGCCTTCTCGAAGGTTGTCGCATCGGGTCCGTGCGCCGACATGCAATTGTGCAAGGAGGCGCCACCGGGAACGAAACCTTCGGCCTTGGCGTCGTAGACGCCGTGAATCAGTCCCATGAACTCGCTTGCAATGTTGCGGTGGTACCAAGGGGGGCGGAAGGTGTTCTCCATGACCAACCAGCGAGGTGCGAACACCACAAAATCAATGCCGCTGATGCCCGGCGTGTCGGTGGGCGAATGCAGCACCAGGTAGATCGACGGATCCGGGTGATCAAAGGAAATGGACCCGATCGCATTGAACCGGCGCAGGTCGTACTTGTACGGAACGTGGTTGCCGTGCCAAGCCACGACATCGATCGGCGAGCGGTCGATTGTTGCTGACCACAGCTTGCCGAGAAACTTGGTCACCAGTTCGAAGTTTCCACAGCGGTCCTCATACCAGGCGACCGGCGTCAAGAAGTCCCGCGGATTGGCGAGACCGTTGGATCCGATGGGACCCAGATCTGGTAATTTGAAGGAGGCGCCAAAATTCTCACAGACGTAGCCGCGCGATGGGCCATCCGGCAATTCGACGCGGAAGCGGATGCCACGCGGGATGACCGCGATTTCCAGCGGTTCGATGTCCAGCAGTCCCATCTCTGTGACCAGTCGGAGGCGGCCGAGTTGCGGCACGAGCAGCAGTTCTCCATCGGCATTGCAAAAGAACCGGTCGCTCATCGATTGATTGGCGGTATAGACATGAATACCGCACCCAGTCTGTGACTCGGGCGAGCCATTGCCGCCCATGGTCGTGAGGCCGGCAATGAAATCGGTTGGTGCCGAAGGGATGGGGGCGGGGTCCCAGCGCAGCCGCTCGGGCGTCACGTCGATCTCTTCGCCGAACCGGCTGGTCATTGCGCCATCATCGATTTTGCGCATCGGTCCATGAGTGGCAGAGGGCCGGATCCGATAAAACCAGCTGCGCCGGTTGGCATGCCGCGGTGCGGTGAACGAGGTGCCCGAAATGCTTTCGGCATACAGTCCGTAGGGGCATCGCTGCGGCGAGTTTCGGCCCACGGGCAGCGCACCGGGCAGCGCTTCTGTTGCGAACTCACTGCCGAATCCGGATTGATATCGGAGAACCGTGTTTGTCTTATCGACGGACTTGGGCTGGGCATTCATGGGGAGGTCTTCCTAATCCGCCGCCATCGGGCGGGCCTGGGACACGCTGCAATGTGCCATCACACAGCCACTCTGCGTATACCCTCCGGCGGTGACGACTGTCGGGGCGCACTCGGCGCCCCGTATGGGCGCAGCGGTCACCACCCAAGGGTATGCGCGGATCTGCGCACATCGCGATACTAGCCGCGGTTCGAACAGCCAACCTCACCGCGCTCCAGCAAGGCAGAGTCATGTCCACAACAGTAGTCAAAGACGAATGGTTCGCAACCCCCGCAGCGGCCCCGTTGACCGATGTGGAAGTCGCCAAGGTGCGCCTGCCGCTGGAGCAGGCATCGATGCTGCCGTTGCGCTGCTACAGCGATCCGGCATTCCACACCTTCGAAGTGCGAAGCGTCTTTCGGCGCAGTTGGCTTCCCGTGTGTCGCGTGGATCAGGTTGAAAATCCGGGTGACTTCGTGACACGCGAACTCTTCGATGAACCCGTGGTGGTCGTCCGGGGACGCGATGGCGTGTTGCGGGCGCTGTCGAACGTGTGCCGGCATCGAGGACGGCGCGTCGCCGAAGGCGAAGGCAACTGTGGGCGAGGCGGGGTAATGATATGTCCTTACCATAGCTGGAGCTATGACCTGGATGGCACCTTGCGCGGAGCGCCGTTCATGGACCGGACGGCCAATTTCAAGCCGCGGGAATTATCGTTGCCGCCGTTGGGAGTGGACGTGTGGCAGGGTTTCGTCTTCGTGAATTTCGACAAGGACGCCACGCCGGTGTCGCGGCAATTGTCCACCCTCGACAAAGTGCTGGCGCCGTTCGAAATGGCCAAGATGAAGGCGGTTGCCTTTCATGACTACCATGCGCCATGGAACTGGAAGCACACGATCGAGAATTTCTCCGAAGCCTACCACCAGCCACCCGTGCATCCGACCACTTTCGAACCCTGGTGCCCGGCCCATTTGTGCCGCTACGAAGAGGTCGACGGTCCCTACAATCTTTTTTGGATGCCGACCGCCAATGGGGGAGCCCTGCCGACCGCTTTCCCCGTGATTGAAGGATTGCCACCGGACTACCGGAGCACCACGTTGGTGGTGAATGTATTTCCCTATTTCCACCTCCTGATCGATCCGGCCTGCATCGTGTGGTTGGATATGAGCATCCGTGGCGTGCAAGATCATCGAAACATCTGGCGGCTGCTGGTTCCGCCTTCGACCCATTCGCTCGCGGATTTCGAGTCGCGGAAGAAAGAGTTCTTGAATACGATTCTGCCGGTTTGGGATGAGGACACATTCGCCTGTGAAGGCGCGGCGGCCGGCTCCCGCTCGCAGTTGGGGGAGCAAGGTCGCTTGTCATGGATGGAGCGATCGGTTCACCAGTTCCAGCAATGGCTGGTCGGCCGTTATGAATCGGCTTAGACAGGTGGCGCCGGTATTGCTCAGCTAGATCAAAGTGCTCCGATTGCGGGCGCAGGCCACGAGAGATTGTTGCGATGAACCTCGAAGAATACAGCCGTTACGATGGTCTTGGCCTTGCGCAATTGGTGCATGAAGGCCAGATTTCCCGGCGGGAATTGGCGCTCGCTGGATTGAAGGCCATTGCGGCAGCCAACCCCGCATTGAATGCCGTCATTGAAACCTATGATCATGCGGCTGACGCCGCTGCTCCGGAGGTAAGCAGGGACGCGCCATTCGCCGGGGTTCCATTTCTGCTCAAGGACATTGGATCACATGATGCGGATGTCCGGTTCGAGTTGGGCAGCCGGCTCGCAGCCGGTCTCAAAGCGCCGCCATTTGCATCGGAGCTGGTCAACCGATTCCGGAAATCCGGCGTCACCATCCTCGGTCGGACCAACATACCGGAGCTCGGTTCGAGCTGCACCACGGAACCGGTGTTGTATGGGCCGACGCGCAATCCTTGGAATCTGCATCGCACGCCCGGTGGATCTTCCGGTGGTGCGGCAGCCGCCGTCGCGTCCGGAATGGTGCCCATTGCTCATGCCAACGATGCGGGCGGATCGATCCGTTGGCCAGCGTCCTGTTGCGCGGTGTTCGGATTGAAACCGAGCCGGAATCTGAATCCGATGGGCCCGGATGCAGCCTTGGCGGTGAACGGCCTGGCGGCGGAGCACATCGTATCGCGCACCGTTCGCGATTCGGCGGCCATGTTGGACGTGACGGCAGGTCCTGATGTGGGTGCCTGGTGCCACACTCCCCGCCTGGCCGGATCCTACCTTGAAGCGATGCAAAGGCCTCCCGGTAGGCTTCGCATCGCCTTGGATCTGGTGGCGAGCTTCCCGGCAACGACGGTCGACGCCGAGGTGGTGGCCGCGATCCGATCGACCGCCAAGCTCTGTGAATCGTTGGGCCATGAGGTGGAGGAGGCGACGGTTGCCTTCGATCACGCGGCGGTGTTGGAAGCGTTCAGCATCATTTGGTCGACGGGGCTTTGCGCGGCCGTGGAATTCATTGCGAAGCTGACGGGGCGTGCCGCCGGCGCCGACACGCTGGAACCGCATTTGTTGGCGGCCTGCCGCGATGGCGGCTCGATATCGGCGGCGCGCTTGCAGGGTGCGCTCGAGCAAATGAATACGGTCGCGCGCGCTTACGGACGGATGTTCCAGAATTACGATGTGATACTGACGCCGGCCGGCGCCAGCGAGCCATTTCCATTGGGCGTCATCGGCAAGATCAAGACCGATACGTTCTACGATTGGTTCATCGGGATGTGCAGCCATTGCCCTTTCCTGTCATCGGTCAATATCGCAGGTGTGCCAGCGATGTCGGTGCCACTGGGGTGGAGCAGCCGTGGGTTGCCTATCGGATCCCATTTCGTCGCGACGATGGGTGCGGAGCCGTTGCTGCTGCAACTGGCCGCACAATTGGAATCTGCCCGGCCGTGGATTCATCGGCGTCCGGGGCACCATGTTGCCGGCTTCTGATCCGCGTTCGACGCGGGTCCTGGTGTTGGTGGTTGCAGCCGTCCTGTTGGAGGGCATGGATCTTCAAGTAGTGGGCTTCGCAGCGCCGGCCATGATCGCCGAATGGCAGATCACCAAGAAGGCGCTTGGTCCGGCGATGGCTGCCTCATTGATCGGAATGATGGCAGGCGCTGCTGTGGGCGGCCGCCTGGGGGACCTCTGGGGACGTCGACCCTTGCTGATCGCCAGCATCGGAAGTTTTGGAGCGGCTACATTGCTGACCGCATTTTCTGCCGGTCCTGGGATGGTGGCGATGTTGCGCATCCTGGCTGGATTGGGATTTGGTGCCGCGCTTTCCAATGCCACCGCGTTGATCGCCGAGACCAGCGCAGACTCCGAGGGATTTCGCACGGCCAGCCTGGTGTCCATCGGTGTCCCTTGTGGTGGAATGCTCGGCGCCGCGGCAGCGGCATGGACGCTCCCGCTGCTGGGTTGGCGGGCCTTGTTCGCGATCGGCGGTGCGCTGCCCTGTCTGTTGGCGGTCGCGATGTTGTTTCTCTTGCCGGAGTCTTCGCGCTACCTGCATTTGCGCAGCCGTATGACCGCGGTGACGGGCGCTACCGCGGCCGGCGACCCGTCGCTTCACTCGCCGCATGCCGGATGGCAGATGCTGCTCGAGCCGTCGCTGCGTCGAACCACGCTTGGCCTGGGCCTGGCCTTTTTCGCGAATCTCGCCGTCAGTTATGCATTCTTCAGTTGGACGCCCACCCTGCTGATCGCAATCGGATTCCCAGCAAGCACCGGTATTCTTGCGGCGTTACTGTTCAATTTGTTCGGCTCAATTGGCGCCGCGGCAGGGTTGTACTGGCTGATGCCCGGCGGTGGACGCCGTCCGTTGTTGCTGTATGCGACCGTGGGTTTGATTGCCGTGGTGGTGCTCGGCCTCATCATTCGGGTATACGGCTCCGCCATTCCGCCCGTGGGACTGTTGTTGGCAGGTTTATCGGCAGCAGGCGTTGCAACCGTGGGATTGCAGGCGGCCCTGTATGGTCTGGCGGCAACCGCCTATCCCACTCCCATTCGAGCCACTGGCATTGGTGTGGCCGGGAGTGTCGGACGGGCCGGGGCGCTGGTCAGCGCGTTCGGCGGTGGAGCCGTCTTGAGCCTGGTGGCGGGAGCCAGCGTGTTTCTGGGCGCGATCGGTGTCTTGTTTGTGCTGTGCATGATCGGAATCATGATCGTCGATCGTTTACCGCCGCGCTCGGTGGGGCCCCCGCCCGGCCTCGCCTGAAACGGCGGGCATCCTGGCTGCTTCAGTCTGGGGAAACTTCAGTCGGAGCGTTCACGCGTTCTACGATGTCAGCATGGCGTCGAGCCACCAATTGTGAAACTGGTGGATGGTCTTTTCCATGTGCGAAAACCTGCCTTGCATCGTGAAGCGGGAGTGAACCCCGTCACCCACGCCGCTGCAAATGTCGACGTCCTCGAGGAGAATCGGCTCAATGAAGGCTTTGAACTTGGCGATATCAGCATCGATATCGGGCCGCGCAAGGCTCCCTTTTGGCAGCAGCATGGACCACACGAGTTCATGCTCATCCTGATGGTGGATGTTGAAATCCAAAATCAGGGGTGTGGAGGCGTCGGTGAGGCAATGAAAGTAAGGATAGAGGTTGAACACCGTCACGCTGCGTCGCAGCCGGTCTGGCATGTCGGCGGGCGCAGGAAAGAACGTTGGAACGATCTCGCGGTTGCGTTGATGGAGTGAGAACAGACCGTACGGACCGGTAACGTCCCGATACTCGGCCATGGTGGCCGGGAATTCATGATCGGCGGTTCTGGGATGCACCAAGGGTTGATGGTACGCTTCGCTGAAATTCTCGAGCGAGATCTTCCAATTCCAGCGCATGGTGCGCCGCCGAATCTCCACCAGCTCCATGTCTTCAAATCGATAGGGCGCGATCTCGGATTCTATTCCCGCGACCTGCTGTGCCAGGCTCCGTGCGCCTCCATCGAGGTTCACGAAAACAAAGCCATGCCAGATCTCCGATCGCAGCACCGGCAGCGCCGCGCTCTTCTTGTCGAAGTCCGCTGCCTGCTCCATATGGGGTGCCGTCAGCAACTGACCATCGAGCGAATAGGCCCACCCATGATAGGGGCAGATGATCCGGCCGGCCTTGCAGGTACCGGTGCCGTTAAGCAGCGTCGTGTTTCGGTGGCGGCAGACATTGGACATGACCCGCACTTCACCATCCCGGCCGCGAACGGCGATGACGGGTTCGTTGACCAGTTTGCGTGCGACGAACGCACCTGGCTGCGCCAGCTGACTGACATGGCACACCGGCATCCAATTCCGCGCAAAAATCCTGTCCCGCTCCAGTCTGAAGATCTCGGGATCGGAATAGACCTTGGCAGGGAGTAGCGATGCGCGCTCCAGCGGAAGTCTGACGGCCTGAATTTCGGCGGCCTCAAGCCCGATGGCGTCGCCGGTCTTGCTTTTCTGCATAGCCATCTTTCCTAGCCCACGGTGCTGCGGTCGGCATTACTTCTTCAACCAGCAGTCTAATTCAGACCGGCCAAGCTGCAGTCCCCCCTGAGGGTGACAATCTTGGCGTGTTCATGGCGCAGGGCATCATCGCCTTCGGCACGGCCTTCGACTCCGATTTGAAGATCCATGGGAAGCTCGGCTAGCGCGGTCTTCAGCGACGAGGGCGCTCGAGGATTACCGGAATGGCGGTATACACTTGTTCGAACCCGAGCGCGGTCACCGGTGTGTCACCAATGGAAAAATGACCGCTGGCGCTCGATGGCGATTTGCTCGTGAAGGCGGATGGCTTCTTTTGTTCGCGCGGTTTACGCGTCGATTCGAGCCGCGTCTGATCGGACGGTCCGTAATCGAAGTGTTGAAGCAGATCAAGCACGGTACCGTACCTCGCTCCCATCGCTGAATCTCTCCAAGCGGAATTGCCGAAGATCGAACGCGGGTGAGCGCCCCGTAGCAAGGTCTGCGAGAGCCTCCCCGGCTGCGGGACCCATCGTCAAGCCGTAGCTGAATCCGCTGCCGATGAAGAGTCCGGGCACTGCAGCGACCGGCGAGATCACCGGCATGTTGTCCAAGGTATTGCTGATGACGCCTGCCCAACGGTCGGTGACCTTCGCCGATTTGAAAGCCGGAAAATGCTGATGGAGCATGCCGCGTGCCTGTTCGAGCGGCTGCGGACGAAAATGGGGCATCAGGATTCGGCGCTGTTCGAAGGGTGACGCCTCGTTCATCGCCCATTTCGTGGGCATCGATAGTCGCTCCCAGAAGCCCGAGGGCGAGAAGCCGACATGACTGACGGGCCAAAACGACTTGACCGACGGCAGGACGCGAAACGCATTGCGAAACAGATCCGGGAGTACCGGGACGGCAAAGTCCACCACGCCCAACGAGTAACCGCCGTCGATCTGCGGGCGAAACCCGTAGCCGTCGGCCGACAAGGGCGTGCGGGGACCGTCGACCGATGAAACGGCCATCGCGGACATGTAGATCTCAAACTGGGGCAGTGACACGCCCACGCTGCGTGCAAACACACTCGACCAAGCTCCGCCGGCGAGGATCACCGACTGGCAGGCGATCGCACCTTTTTCGGTGACGACGCCGCTCACGCGACCGGCGGAGGTTTCGAGCCCCCTGACCGCACATGTCTGCAGAATTGTTGCGCCCATGCGTCTGGCGGCCTCGGCCATGGCCGGAGCAGCCAAGGTCGGTTCGACCGAGGCATCGGTCGGGGTGTAGAGTGCCGCCGGCATCGGGTCGACCATTCCAGGCAAGAGTGCTTCAAGCGCCTGCCCACGCAGAATTTGCGCCTCGGCGCCCGGCATCCGTTGGGTTGCAGAAATCCAGTCTTCAGCCGCAGCCTCATAACTGGCGTCTCCAAGCGCAGCCAGCAGTCCGGTGGACCGGTAACCGGTTTCCAAGCCCGTTCTGGCATTGAGTCCACGCCAGAGAATCTTCGAGCGAGCGACCAGCGGGATCTTGTCCGGATCCAACATCTGGCAATCGACAAATCCCATTGAGCGACCGGACGCTTCGCCGGCGATCACACCCTTTTCACACAACGCCACCCGAACTCCACGCTCGGCGAGCGTCAGTGCGGCTGCTGTGCCGACAAATCCACCGCCAATGATGACGACGTCGACCGAGCGGGGCAGTGAGTCGGTAGCGGGCACGGGCCGCGCACGTGAGCGACCGGGAGCAAGCGTGACGTCGGTCTGGCTCAGCTTGAAGATCCCGGCGCCTGCGGCCGCCAGGCCGACACTCGTCAACAGCAGATTTCGCCGTGTCTTGGAGGTGGGAGCGATGTTGGAATCGATTGATTTGCGTGGAGGCATGAAGATGGGGGCTGGAACTGGGGTTCAGTTGCACTGCACCTTGCCACAAGCTCGCTTCTGCAGCGAATACCCCCAGTGGGGGACGCCGGAATTTGCACGGCGCGGCATCCGGGCGAAACCTCGTGAAGACTTTGGCCTATCCGGCGGCGCTGGGCATCGGATATCGCAATCTCAGCAGATTGCAAGCCAGCGAGGTGAGGGTCAAGGCCGCGACCACCCACGCAGTGGTCTTGGTAGTCCCGACCCCCAGCGAAAGCAGAGCAGCCAGCAGCGTGGCACCCAGGGTTTGTCCAATAAGGCGGTTGGTGGAAATGAGTCCACCGGCCGATGCCACTCGATTCGGCGGTGTCAGTTTGACAATCGTCCGGATGTTGGGCGAAAAGAACATTCCGTACCCCAGTCCGACGAGCATCATCCGCCAGACCAACTGCCAGTGTTCGATCGACCGGGGAAGCAGCGCGAGCGACAGGACGCCCAGGGTCGCAATGACCATACCGATGCTGCCAAGAACCGGAGCTCGATACCGGTCGGACAACTCGGCGGCCAACGGTGCGACGACGATCATGGTCAGCGGCCACGGTGAAATGGCGGCGCCCACTTCGCTCGGGGTGAACCCGTACTCGGCCTGCAATCGGAAGGGCAGCGAGAGCATCAGGGTTGCCGAACCTATGAAGGTAAGATGTGCCGCCAGGAACGAAAGTCCGATGACCGGATTGGCCAGCAGGTCTACGGGAAGGATGGGCGCCTCGGATTGCAGCTCCCGCCGGACGAAGATGGTTCCGATGACGACTCCCGCGCCGATGGCCGGCATCGACAACGCCAAGTGTCCGCCGTGCACCGCCGTCTCGATGCCCGCCACGGTGAATCCGATCGTGGCCGAGCAGAGCGCCGCCCCCAAGACATCGTAGGGTTTTGGCCGATGAATCGGATCCGGAAGGCTATGTCGGCCGATCATGATCGATAGCAGGGCGAGCGGCGGCGTGAGCACAAACAAATAGCGCCAGGAAAATAGGCCGAGAATCGCGCCGCCGATCACGGGCGCCAAGGCGGTGGCGCTGGAGACGATCACGTTGTTAAGGGCGAGCCCACGACCCAATTGGCGGCTTGGGTAGGTTTCGCGAATCAACGCGGTGGCGACGCTAAGGGCTGCGGCGGCGCCCAGCGCCTGCAGCACGCGCGTGCACAACAACCAAGGAAGGCTGCTGACGAAGACGCAAGCGGCGCTCGCGAGCAGAAAGACCCATTGACCATATTGATACAGCCGGCGAAGTCCGATGCGCTCGCCGACTGCGGAAAACGGCAACACCGTCATGACCAGCACCAGTTGGTAGACGGTGACGACGAGGACCGCCTCCGATGGGTGCACGCGCAGATCCCTGGCCAATGTCGGAAGCGCCACACCGACGATATTGCCGTCCAAAACGGTCAGCGACGTGCCCAGCCAGAGAGCAACCATGGCGAGATAGCGGCGTGGCGCGGGAAGTCCTTCCATCCATTGGGGTCCGATCGTGTGCGGGCGAATATCTTAGCAGCCCCGATCGAAGCGCCTCTTGATCAGCTGGCCAACGTCAGGCCCCTTCAGATCGAATTGGCCATGGCTCGGGATGGCGTCTAAAGATTGGCGGCCTGATTGCTGAACCATTCGCGTAGAAAGTCGATGAACAGCCGCACGCGCGATGGAAGCAGGCGTTTTTCACGGTACAACAGCGAAAAAGGTGTTTTGGGAACCTCGAACTCCGGCAGCAGTTCCACCAGCGCGCCGGAACTGAGGTCGTCGCGAATGCAGTAAAGAGGAAGGATCGCCGCGCCACGTCCGGCCAGCGCGGCCTTGCGCAACATGATGGCTGAATCGGAGGAGAAGTCTCCTTCGACCTTGATGCCCACTTCCTGTTGGTTGTCGATGAATCTCCAGACCCGGTCCGCATAGGCGTAGATATGGACCAGACAGTTGTAGCGCGCAAGATCCGCGGGCACCTTGGGAGATCCATGGCGGTCGATGAACCGCGGAGACGCGACGAGCTTGCGGTTCAAAATGGCCAATTGACTGGATACGAGAGTGCTGTTTCGCAGGTCAATTCCCCACCCCCAGCGCAGGGCCAAGTCGTAACCACGCTCCACGAAATCGTGCGAGCGGAATGAAAACTCCTCCAACAGGATGGAGACGGCAATGTTGGGGTTGGCTTGGGTGAATGCGATCACGGCATCCCCCAGTTGCATGCTGCCGAAACTCTTGGGAACGATGACTTTGATGGACCCGGACGGCTCCTTCTCGATCGCCGACAATTGCGCTTCACATTGAACGATGTCCTCGACGACCCTCTCGCACATCTCAGCGTAGGCCTTGCCGGCCTCGGTCAGGCTGATGGATCGCGTGGAGCGATTCAGGAGCCGGACGCCCAGATGGGATTCCAACGCATTGATGTGCCGCGCGATAGCCGCCGGCGACTGCCCCAACTGCGTGGCCACCGTGGTGAAGCTGCCGCTGCGCGACACCCGGAGGAAGATGTCCATCTGTCGGAATCGATCCATGTGCTGTTCTCAGTATTCTTAGTGGGCGACCTGCCGGAGAGGCGGGCATATGCCGGCCATGGTGCCAGTGTTGGTCTTTGCCGGGTGACCATACACAGGATCTGGTGGAGATTCCCCCGATTTCATGTCATCGAACGGGACCCACGGGAATCCGACGACGGTTTTGGAGCGATGACCAGGATCGAACTTCATTGCGATTTGAGTATACCGGCGCTCACATCCCCCTCCAAACCGGCGGCCCCGGCGATCTTCGCAGGCTTGGTCGTAGCCCGCGAATGGAAGGGATCCTGACGAGCGCGCCGATCGCGGCACTCATCAGTACTGCGTCAGTAGCAAGTCTTTTTCGATTTGCGTAGGTAATGCCGCGCGCGCGTTCACGATGGATCGCAAGTGTATGATTTAAAAAGATATTGTTGGGTCGCCATGAGGCTCGATGACCTGCTACGGGATTCCATTGCGATGGCGTCATCTACCCGGCGTCCAATCCTTTGGCCTACATTACATTGCCTGTCACGGGCGTCTTGAAATCAGCGTTATGACTCGGAGACGTGAATGAATCAGCTCGCGCAGGTTGGGACCTCATCTGCTCTGCAAACGGAGTTCGATTACATCGCGGGCACGCCCTCGAGCCGGCCCGTGTTTGACTTTCACACCGGGGCTCGCACCACGCTGGTGTGCCAACCGACGCGCATGCCGATCATCAATGCGCGCGCCCTGTCGGATCCGCCGCAAATCGAGCGAGAAGGGTTCACGCTCGTCAACCACAAAACCTCGATTTCACTGGATGACGAGACAGCCCAGATCAACAGGGTCTACCACGATGAAGTGGGGCCGATGCTGCGCGACAAATTTGGGGCCTACCTCGTCATCCCGTTTCGCATCGGCATGTTGATTCGGCGTCCTGCAAATAACCGGCGTTACACGGAAGAGATGAAGGGCACTCGCATTGCCCATTTGGACTACACGCCCAAATCGATGGATCAGTGGTTGCCAGTCGTCACGCAGTTGGAGCAGGTCGATCCGGGGAAATATTCGCGAATGGCCGTCTACCAGGTGTGGCGCATGATGGCGCCGGCACCCCAGGTGGAAACCCTCGCGCTTTGCGATGCCAGGACCGTATCGCCGGACGACGGCGTCGTGTTCAACAGCGTGATCAGCGACGATGATCGTCAGACGTTCGAGTCGCGTGTCATGAAGCCGAATTCAAAGTACCGGTGGATCTACTGGAATGACTTGCGCAGTGATGAGTTGATCATTTTCAAGGGCTTCGACACCGATCCTAACCGCGTATCCGACGTTCCTCATCAAGCAATCACCAACCCGCTTGCCGGCCCGACGGCCAATCGACGCCAAAGCATCGAAACCCGGTTCTTCCTGTTTTTTAAGTAACGATCGATTGATGCTAACGGTGCTATTGGGGAGATGAGGGGGCCGATGATTCGCTATCTGAAGTGCGTTCTGATGCTGCTGGTCGCTTTTTGGGCGCTGACTGCCCTGGTCACCAGCCTCGGCGGGATCCCTCATACCTACAAGGCGGTGCACGATATCACCGTCATGCCGATGTTCAAGCCGGGCGAAGGTCCTCCGTTTGCCACGGAAAATCCCCTCATCATCTGGCTTGGGGTCGCGCTGATCGTTCTGGGTAAAGTGGCGACGTTGGTCCCCTCCAGCATGGGCGCCGTGGCGATGTTTCGGGCGGTCCGCTTGGACCGAGACGGTTTTCAGCGATCCAAGCAATGGGGCATCGTCGGCTGTGGCGTGGGATTGGCATGGCTGTTCCTGGGATTTGCAACGATCGGCGAGAACCTCTTCTTCATGTTTCTGGATCCCATTGGAGCCGGTGCGGCGGCAGCGGCATTTCGCTACGCCGGGTTGCTGGGAATCATCATGATCTTCGTGGCCATGCCCGAACAGGAATGACATGGGCTCGGGGTGCCATATGATCGTGCTGACGTGACAGTCGTTCGCCTCAGATAGGCCATTTACTTGATCGGTTCAACACACTATTTGAAGAAATCTACATGAGCGATCAGCCACCGAATACTGAACGTGCCAAACGCCGCTATAGCCGCCGACAACTCTTGCTGGCGGGCAGCGCAGGGCTGCTGGCCGGTGGTGCCGCCGTCAAGCTGGGCTCGGCCATCAGTGATGGGGCGGGTGTAAGACCCAAGGGATTCTCCCGTGCGCGCCCGATCGTGACCGATACGGTGCTACCCAAGAAGGTGGATGTCGCCATCATTGGCGGTGGCTTTGCGGGAACGTCGACGGCGTTGGCCTTGGCTGAGCGCGGCGTCTCGGTTGCGCTGTTCGAAAAGGGCGTGATTGCGGGCGAGGCGTCAGGCCGTGCCGGCGGGCTCATCGAAGCGCAATTCGAGGACCCGGAAAAGCTGGAGCTGATCGAATACTCGAAGCAGCGCTGGCGCAAGATGCGCGAAATCACCGGGGAGGAAAATGGCCTGGTGGAAAAAGGCAGCAGCCTGCTGTTCGAATCGCAGGAGCTTCTGGATTTTGCAAAGGCCTGGGTGGATGGCACGAAAGGCCTGCCAAATGGAGGCGCGCGGATTCTGTCGGCAGCGGAAGCGACCGCACTGGCGCCTGGCGCTCGGGCGCGCGTCATTGGCGGCATTACGACGACGACGGATGCCGCTGCGGAATCGGAACTTGCCGTACCGGGCTTTGCCTTGGGTGCGCGCAAGCTCGGAGCCAAGATTTACCAGCACTGTGCCGTGCGTGGCATCGAGCGCAGCGCGGGCCGTGTGTCGGCCGTCATCACCGAGTCGGGCCGGGTGGAAGCCTCTTCGGTCGTGATTGCCGGTGGGATATGGTCGTCGATGTTGGCGGAGGATTTGGGATTGAAGATCCCGATGATTCAATGCTTTGCCAAAGCAATGACGCTATGGCCGTTCGATGGACCCGACTATGGCACGACCACGATTGTCGGGAAGACCGGACTCGGATGGCGCAAGCAGTTTGGCGGCGGTTACCTGATCTGGGAATTTCTGGGGGTCGGACCGATCCTGCCAACCAGCGTTCGCCATTTCTTCGATTTGATTCCCGCCTTTGAGGAGAACGCAGCGGCGTTGGAGCCGCGGCTGGACCTGAAGACGTTCTGGCGCTGGCGCTCGCAGGGGCCGATTCCACTTGACCGGCCAGGTCCGTTTGAGGAGACCCGAATCTATGAGCCCAAACTGAACAATGACCTGGTGGATCTTGGGCTCACACATCTCCAGGCAGTCATGCCGGTCTTCGAACGCACCTCGGTTCGCGAGCGTTGGACGGGCGCCATGCCGATGACCTCGGACAATATGCCGGTGATTTCAGGGGTGGACTCCGTTCCCGGCCTGTTTGTCGGCACCGGTTTCATGTACGGCTTGACCATGGGGCCCGGTACCGGACTCGTATTGGCAGACCTGGTGACGGGTAAGAAGCCGGCCATCGACGTCAAACCCTTTCGCCTCAGCCGCTTCATGGATGGGACGAAGCTCCACTACCACGGCTGAAGACGCCGAAGAATCACAGGAATCGGAGATCACGAGTGAAGAAATCGCACGAAGGAAGGGTCGCCGTCGTCACCGGCAGCGCCCGGGGGATCGGTCAAGCCATCGCCATCGCCTTGGCGGAGAATGGCGCGTCTCTGGCGTTGCTCGATGTGGATGCCGCCACTGAAACCGCGGAGTTGGTGAGGAAGGCGGGGGCAGAGGTGATCGAGGTGAAGACAGACGTCACCTCGCAGCAGGCCTGGGAAGCGGCGGCGGCGGCAGTCAAGAGTCGTTTCGGGAGAGCCGACATTCTCGTCAACAACGCGGGCATCTATCCCTTCGTTGCTTTGGAGGAATTGAGCTACGACGTTTGGTCGCGGGTCATGAAGATCAACCTTGACGGACCTTTCCTGGGTACCAAGGCATTCTTGCCGCTGATGAAGGCTCAAAACTGGGGTCGAATCGTCAACCTGTCCTCCGCCTCGGTGTGGACCGAGACGCCGGGCTTCGTGCACTACATCGCCAGCAAGATGGGAGTGATCGGGCTGACGCGTGCACTGTCCAATGAGTTGGGACGGTACAACATTGCGGTGAACGCGGTTGCGCCCTCGGTCACCAACACGCCTGGAACCAGCATGGCGCCGGATGAGATGAAGCGCGCCGTTTGGAGCCGTCAGCCGATTGCGCGCTTTGGCCAGCCCGCCGACCTCGTGGGGCCCATTCTCTTCCTGACCAGCGAAGCCTCAGGATTTGTCACGGGGCAGACGTTGGTGGTTGACGGCGGATTGGTCAAGCATTAACACCGCCGCTGGCGGACCTACGGCTGTCGGGATGCTTTGAAGTCCGCAGTTACTTTGCCGAGGGCGTTCCGCGGAATCTTGCTCAAGTATTCCACGCTCTTGGGTATCTTGTATCGTGACAAGACTTTTTCGCTGCGACTGCTGATTTCCTCGAGCGATAGGGAGCAGCCCTCCTTGAGCACGATCAGGGCCTTCAACGCTTCTCCCCACTTGGGGTCGGGGACCCCGATGACCGACACGTCGGCAATTTCCGGGAACGTCAACAGAAACTCCTCGATTTCCCGTGGAGCAACATTGATGCCGCCCGTTTTGACGATGTCCTTCTTCCGGCCATCGATGAATAGATATCCCTCATCATCGATGAACCCAAGATCACCCGAGTAGTACCAACCATCGGCAAACGCGGATCGGGTCTGCTGCTCATTGTTGTAGTAGCCCTCGCACACGGTGGGACTCCGGACGCGGATTTCGCCTTGGGTGCCTTGCGGTAGCGGGAGGCGGTCGTCATCGACGATTTCAATCTCTACGCCCGGTAGTGGCCGTCCCGCGGAGCCGACCTTGGTGAGTTGCTCGTGAGGGTATAACAGCGCAGCGGCGGAGAATTCCGTCCCTCCGTATCCTTGATACAGATTCGGGGTAATGCGCCGGCGGATCTCCTCGACTTTGCTGACGGGAAAGGGCAGGCCCGCCTTGCGCAGCATGAGCAGGGAATCGGTCTTTCGCGAGTCCAGTTCTGGGCTGTCCAGCAATTCGTTGCATTGTGTCGGCGCCAGCGCGATGCAGGTAATGCGCTGCTCCTCGATCGTCTTGAGGGCCTCGCTGGGTTCGAACCGTTCGCGCAGGAAGACGGTGCCACCGGCGAAAAGCTGTGTGATCAGGGCCGAGCGGCCGGAGTTGTAGTAGATGGGAACCACGATCAGCTCCCGGCTACCCTCATCGACCGGCATCCCGAGACAGTTCAGCGCGCAGGAGATCGAGTAGTTCCGGTGGGTCGCGATGCATCCCTTTGGCCGCCCGGTGGTGCCGGAGGTCAGCATGATGACGAAGACGTCCTCATCGCTGGCGGCCGCGGCAGGCGCGGCACTAGATTGCTGCGGCAGCCAATCATCGAACAGCGTGGCAGATGTGGAGTCGCACTCCAGGCATGATCCGGAGCCATGAAGACGTTCGCGCAGAGCCGGTGAACTCACGGCCCGGTCGCACAGGACGTACCCGCACGAGAACAGTTGCAAGGCTTGCAGGATCTCCCGTTCCACCCATTTGGGGTCCAATACAACGGCGGGACAGGCAATCTTCGCCAAGGCGTAAAGCGCGATCACGTGCTCGACGGAATTGCCCATGAGCACGGCCACATGATCGCCGGGCTTGATCCCGGACTTCAACAGGTGGTTGGACAGCCGATTGGAGGAGGCGTCCAGCTCACCGTACGTAAGTGTTCGGTGTGGGCTGGAAACCGCCGTCTTGTTCGTCAGCCGCCGGGCATTGAGGGCCAGGCTGCGGCCGATGGTCAGCAAGTTGTCCGGCCAGGCGCCGAGGCCGGGGGCGCGGGTTCGCTTCACCGGGTCGGTTCCAGTCAATTGCGCATGTGGGTGACGATCTTCGAGACCATGTATTCCTTGAGGCCCTCGTCGCCGCCTTCTCGACCGATGCCGGAGTCCTTGATCCCGCCAAAAGGCACGGCGGCGCCGCCAATGATCGTGGTGTTGATGCAGACCATGCCGGCCTGCAGTGCATCGGTCACGTCCGCAGCCCGTTTTTGCGAATTGGTGAAGGCGTAGGCGGCGAGGCCGAAGGGCAGGCGGTTGGCCTCACGAACGACTTCATCAAATTTGCTCCAGCGGTTGATGGCCGAGATCGGGCCAAAGGGTTCCAAGTTCATGAGTTTGCAGTCGTTGGGGGCTTCGCTGAACGCCGTGGGCTCCCAGAAATACCCTCGGTTGCCGATGCGCTTGCCACCCGTCAGCAGTGCAGCTCCCTTGGCCTTGGCGTCTGCCACAAAATCCTCCATGGCCTCCAGGCGGCGGTGGTTGGACAGCGGGCCCATCTCGATCCCGGGTTCGAGGCCATTTCCAACCTTCAAATTCTTGGAAACCTCCACGAAGCGTGCCGTGAATTGCTTGACCACACTGTCGTGCACGTAGAACCGGGTGGGGGAGATGCAGGCCTGTCCGGCGTTGTGATACTTGCCGTGAGCGCAAATCGTGGCGGCCTTCTCCACGTCCACGTCGTCAAAAACAATCACCGGTGAGTGCCCGCCCAACTCCATGGTGATCTTTTTCATGTCGTCGGCGCACTGCCGGTACAGGAGTTTCCCGACGGGGACCGACCCGGTGAAGGAAACCTTGCGGATGATGGGAGAAGCGATCAAATGCGAGGACACCTCTGCGGGGACGCCGAACACGAGGTTCAAGACGCCCTTGGGAACGCCCGCCTGCTCGAACAATCGCGCGATGGCAATGGCGGTTCCGGGGGTTTCCTCCGAGGGTTTGAGGATGATGGCGCAACCAGCGGCGAGCGCGCTGGCGACTTTGCTATACGACATCATCGCCGGCAGGTTCCACGGAGCGAGGCCCAGCGCCACACCCACGGGTTCGTAGATGATCTCCTGCAGGGCGCCGTGAGGGGAGGGCGGCATGATCATTCCGACGTTGCGCTTGGCCTGCTCACCCAACCATTCCACCCGGTCGGCAGTGAAGATGATCTCCCATTTGGCTTCGTTGAGCGATTTACCCTGATCCAGGGTGCAAATCCTTCCGATCCGTTCCGCGTTTGCTCGCATCAGATCGGCGGCTTTTTTCAGGACCCGGCATCGTTCCGCCGGTAGCGTGCGGCGCCAGACTTCAAATCCACGGGCAGCGGATTGCAGTGCCCTGTCGAGGTCCGCCGGGGACGCGTGAGGCAGGCGACCCAGGGTCTCTTCCGTGGCCGGGTTGATGACCGGTTCGCTCCGTCCGGAACTTCCTTGCGTCCACTCGCCATCGATGAAGAGTTCGAGGCGTTCATAGCCGTTGCTGCTTTGTTCAACTTGCGCGCTCATGGCGAGTCTCCGTTTCCTGATGGGGTCGCTGCTGGTGCAGGACTATGCCCTGGAAGGGCGTCATTCAACTAGCGTCGCTGGGCTTAAAACACATCTCCACGATGACGCCGGAGGCAGGGCTATTTGGCGTCGGGCCGCCGATAGCCGAGGTTGCCGCCGCCTTTCTGCGATTCCAAATAGTCCGGAAGATCGGCCATCGGGTCCATGTAATAGCGCTGCCGATGCTGGATGGTCTCGTCGGCCTGCATGGCCAGGTGGAAGGGCAGGTCCAAGGACGTGTACGCGGCGATCTTGGCATGGGCCAGCACCACGGGATGGCGTTGCGCGAGGCTGCGCGCCAAGTCATCCACGGCTCGATCGAGATCTTCGTCCGCTACCGATCGCGACACCAGGCCACAGCGAGCGGCTTCGATTCCCGACAGATTGCGGCCGGTCAACTGTATGTCAAACGCGATCTTGTTCGGTACGCGCGACTGAAACAGCGTCGGGGTGGCGACCGCCCCATAAGACCCCCGCAGAACCTCGGGCATGCCCAGCTTGGCCGACTCCGCTGCGACGGCGAGGTCGCAGCCATGAACCATGGCCAGTCCGCCGCCCAGGCAGAAACCGCGCACCGAGGCGATCGTTACCTGAGGAGCCAGACGCAGGAGCCGCACGATTTCTGGGGTGGATTCCGGCCGACCCCAGCGGTTATTCGTGTTGTGGTCCTTCTTGAGGTCGTGCAAATCGAGACCGGAGCAAAAGGAGTCTCCGCTGGCCTGCAGGACGATGACGCGGATCTCGGGGTTCTCGCTGATTTCCGTCAAGTTCCGGATCAGCTCATCCATCATGGATTTGGTGAGCGCGTTTTTCTTTTCCGGACGATTCAACGTCAGCCATGCCATGTGCTCCTCAGGGGATATCTTCTTCAAAATCGGCTGTCCACTCATGAGGATGTCCTTTGGGGTCAGTGCGGGAAAACGTCTCGGTGGGCGATCCACCTCGACCGAAAGTGTAATGCGTCGGTCCCTCCGTTTCCTATCGGCGATTACCCACGTTGCAGTAATGAGTGCCTTTCACGGGATCGGGTTTCGCGCGGCGTTCATCTACACTTAAAGTGAAGGTCATTATCGCCGGACGTGCGTCATGGTCGACGCCAAGCGGTGACTTGGGATTTCACCCACCGGGCCAGGCACCTAAGGCCAACTGGTTGTAGAGGCTGATGAAAACACTCGACGCCGACGCTCACCGTCGCAATTGGCAGGATGCACAAGCCGATCGGGGTGCGTTGTATCTGGAACGTCCCGCCGTCTTCAGCCCGGCCGCGGCCGCGCAGGACCAGGCCAACCAAAGCAGGATGTTGCGGCGGTGGGGTGTCATGTGGCAGCCCTGGGAGTACGCCGGGTGGCTGAAGGAGGGGCGATCGTTTCACGATTCGGCCTACATCGGGGACTGGACGGGAATCGACAAGGTCAGGGTCAAAGGGCCAGATGCGCTGCGGTTTCTGCAGCAGACCGGAACCAACGATCTGTCCAAATTCGAGGTTGGACGGATCAAACACTATATCCAGGTGGATGAGAGCGGACGCATTGCGGCACAGGGCGTTCTGTACCGATTGGCCGAGGATGACTTCAGTTACACCGGGGTCACCTCGCCGCGCGCGTTCTACCTCCTGCAGGAGGGCGGCTGGAACGCCGAGGCAACACTTGAAACAGCGGACTTTTTCTTGTTCTCCGTGCAGGGTCCGCGCTCCTTGGAAATCGTTGAGGCCGCCTTTGGTGGCAGCTTCCGCCATCTGAAGTTCAATCACTTCGAGCAGATAAGCTTTGCAGGCGTGAAGTTGCGGCTGCTGCGCACGGGAGTGTCAGGTGCGTTGGGCTACGAAGTGCACGGCCCGTCCTCTCATGGGAATGCCGTGTGGGCCCGGATCGTCGAGGTCGGGGCGCCGTTGGGTTTGCAGGAGCTCGGGCTTCGAGCTCAGCTCGTTTCGCATGTCGAAGCGGGAATCGCCACCAATGGCTTGGACTTCTACACCGTGCCAACCAAACTACGGGGCGTACCGCAGTTTGTGGGCATGGGGCCGGCCAACGAGCAAAGAATTGGCAGCCATCGGATTGACGACCCTTCCGAGCTGTACCGCACACCGGCGGAATTGGGTTGGATCGTGCAGGTGTCGCTCGACACCCATGATTTCATCGGTCGCGACGCCTTGTTGGCCGAACGTCAACAAGGCGGGCCCACCCGCCGGTTGGTCGGTCTGATCTGGAACGAAGACGATGTTCTCGAGGTGTACCGGAGTTTGTTCCAGGATCGCGTGTCGATGCCGATGGAATTGCCACGCTACGTCGGGATCGAGCTGAACACCATCTTGAGTGCCGGGCGCGGCATTGGATGGACGACTTCCCGAACGTACAGCCCGTTCATGCGCAAGATGATCTCACTCGGTCTGGTCGATGCTGATCAAGCCAGCGGCGGCCGGAGGGTGTCGGTGGTGTGGGGTGAGCCGGGCGGTGTACAGCGTGAGATTTCAGCGGAGATCGTCGAGTTGCCGTTCAAGAAGGACACGCGACGCCAGCCAATCTGAATGGGATCGCCGGGTACGGTCGCGCGTGTGGCCCCTCCCGAATCAGGTTCGCATGTGAGTGACTATTTTCGACACGAGGAATTCTCGAAGGCCTTCCTCTCCGCCTTCGCGGCCGATGCCGGAAGCTTTCACCCCGCCAAATGGAATGTCGGCGCCTCCCAGGATGGGCGTATTGATGCTGACCATCCCCACCTGGAGAGCCTCTTTGACCTCCGCGGCACGCTTTTGTGAACGGGTGAAAGCATAGGCGGCCAGTCCGAACGGTAGCCGGTTGGCCTCTTGAATCACCTGTTCGAAAGATGACCAGCGATTGATAGCGGCGATGGGCCCGAAGGGTTCCTCGTTCATGAGCTTCGTCGCATTGGAGGGGTCGGAGACGACGGTCGGTTCCCAATAGAATCCTCGTCCGGGCATGCGCTTTCCGCCGGTGAGAATCTTCGCGCCGCGAAGCTGTGCGTCGGTGGTGAATGACTCCATGGCCTGCAGGCGCCTTGCACTGGACAGCGGCCCCATTTGCACGGACGCGTCCAGCCCGTTTCCCACTTTGAGCTGTCGCGCCACGTCCGTGAAACGGGTGGTGAACTGATCTGCAATGCGTTCATGCACGTAGAAACGGGTGGGTGAGACGCAGACCTGGCCGCAATTGCGGAACTTCCCCATGGCGGCCAGCGATGCCACCTGGTCTACCTCGACATCGTCGAAGACGATCACCGGCGCATGGCCCCCGAGTTCCATGGTGATCTTCTTCATCCCATCGGCACATTGCTGGTACAGCAATTTCCCCACCGGACCTGAACCGGTGAAGGAGACTTTGCGAACGACCGGTGAGGCGATCAGATGCGAGGAAATCTGGGCCGGATTGCCGAACACGAGGTTGATGACGCCCGGTGGTACTCCGGCTTGCTCAAACAGCCGGGTCATGGCGACCGCGGTTCCCGGGGTTTCCTCGGCGGGCTTGATGATGATCGAGCAACCGGCCGCCAGGGCATGTGCAATCTTGCTGACGGGCATCAACGCAGGATTATTCCAAGGCGCAAGACCCAGGACGACGCCGACGGGTTCGTACAAAACCTTCTGCAGTGCGCCATGGGGCGACGGGGGCAAGACTTCCCCGGTGATGCGTTTGGTCTGCTCTCCCAGCCATTCGACACGCTCCGCGCTGACGGCGATTTCCGTTCGCGCCTCGTTGAGCGTCTTGCCTTCCTCCATCACGCAGATCGCTGCCATGCGCTCCGCATTCGCCCTGATCAGCTCTGCCGCCGTCGCCAGGATACGCGCACGTTGGGCAGGGAGGGTCAGCCGCCAGCGTTCGAATCCTATTGCTGCTGATCGAAGGGCATTGTCAAGATCCTCTGGCGAGGCATGGGGCAGGTATCCGAGCACTTCCTCGGTCGCCGGATTGATCACCGGTTCGGATCGACCGGACGTTCCGTCGGTCCACTTGCCGTCGATGTACAGCTGCAGAGGCTCATATTCAGGCATTTTCCGAGACTGCGGCGTACTCATGAGGGGCGTTCCTGGCGCGGTTTATGCGCTAAAGTTACTATGCCAGCCGGCTTCGCCGTCATTACTCGCGCGCCGCTTAAAACTGTCTGTTGGTTTGCGCATCTTCTCAAGGCGGGGGCGCTTGGCGTTATCTTGTCCTTTAAATAGACGTCTCTACACTTGGGTGGTCAACAATGTCGGGTCTCCTGGACGGTACGGTCATACTTTCGACGGGGGGCGGATCAGGCATCGGGCGAGCCGCGATTCGAGCGTTTGTCGCCGAGGGGGCTCGTGTCGGCGTCCTCGACAAGTTTCAGGACAAGCTCGATGAGCTGAAAAAGGCGCACGGGGACAAGGTCACCACCATCCTGGGTGACGCGACCACCTACGAGTCCAACCAGCTCGCCACTCGCAAGACGATCGAGGCATTCGGTCGTATCGACACGCTCGCCTGCTTCGTCGGCGTCTACGACGTGTTCGCCGGGATCGTGGATCTGCCGGGGGACCGAATCTCCGCCGCATTTGATGAGATATTTGCCGTCAACGTCAAGAGCACGGTGTTGTCGGTGAAGGCATGCCTGGATCAGTTGATTCGCAATGAAGGCAGGATCATCTTGAGCATCTCCTCCTCCGGATTCATTTCGGGGGGAGGTGGCGTGCTCTACACGGCATCCAAGTTTGCGGCGAGGGGATTGGTGCAGGAGCTTGCCCATGAGCTCGCCCCGAAGGTTCGCGTGAACGCGGTGGCGCCAGGCGGAACGATCAGCGACTTGCGCGGGCTGGCGGCGCTGAAGCAGGACGACCTTAAAGTCTGCGCAGAAATGAAGTATCTGCATCCTCCCTTGCCGTACGATCCCAGCCCCGAGATCCATGCGCCGGTATACGTGCAGCTGGCCTCTAAAGCGTTCACGGCTGCGATGACCGGTCAGATTATCCGGCCAGACGGTGGACTCGATGTGCGCGGCATCGTCAAAGCCGCCGGCAATGCCGAGCCGATGTCCTGGTAAGCACGACGGAGGCCAATCCAGTGAGTGCAAGACTGTCTGATGGAACATCTATCGACGAGCTAGTCCCCAAAGCGGGTGCTCGCTCCTTGGGTGCGCGGGTATTGAGCGATCCGGAAATCTACCGGATGGAGCTGGAGCGCATTTTCGACAAGACCTGGGTTTTCGTGGCACATGAGTCGGAAATCCCCAAGCCCAATGATTTCGTGGCTCGCTTCATCGGTGAGGATCCGGTTCTGGTCAGCCGTGACGCCGACGGTGGGATCGCCGTCGTTCTGAACTCGTGTTCGCATCGCGGCGCGCTCGTTTGCCACGCCGATCGTGGTTCCGCGGCAACTTTTCGCTGTCCATATCACGGCTGGATTTATGAGAATACCGGCGAATTGCTCGGCATCTTTGGCGAGAAGAGCATCTATTTCGGGAAGAACAAGGTCGATAAGTCCCAATTGGGTCTGAAGCGCGCCCGCGTCGGCGTATACCAAGGGCTGGTATTCGCCACTTGGGAGGAAAGCGCCGGCACGCTGGAGGAGCACTTGGGGCCCATGCGCGAGCACTTGGATGCGGTCTTCGGACTCACCAAGGGCGGCATGGAAGTCATTGGCCCGCCGCATCGATGGGTCATCCCGGTCAATTGGAAGCTTGGTGCGGACAATTTTTCGACCGACAACTATCACACGTCGGTGGTTCACGAGACCATGGCTGATGCGGTCCCGGGCATCCAGATGGATCCGGCATCGACCGTCACGCGGGTGACCAACTATACCGACCCCAAGCGTGGGCACAGTGCGGCAGGGTTCATCGAATTGGATGCGTCGGTGCCGAAGCCTGCGCATGTGGACATTGCGGCGCAGATCGGCGGCGTCGCCCCGAATTTGGTGCAGGAGTTGCGGGAATCGCTCACCGAGCGACAGGTAGAGCTCTTCGTCAAAACATCCGCGGGTGCGGGCAATGTCTGGCCCAATTTGAGCTGGATTCGGTCGGGCTTTCTCAGTTCCAAGGACGAACCACCCTATGCGGCGGTTTCGCTGCGGCTGTGGCAACCCAAGGGGCCTGACAAGATGGAGGCCTATTCCTGGACTCTCGTGCATCGTGACGCACCACCGGAGTTCAAGGCCGCGGCCGCGCGCTCCATGTTGCGGGCGTTCGGGCCCTCCGGCAATTTCGAACAGGATGACGCCGAGGTCTGGGGCAGCATCCAAAAAGGCACGAGCGGCGTGCAGGGCCGTCGACGCCGGCTTCTCTACAATGTGGAAGGGACCTTGGATCCCTCTTCCTCCGAGCAGGTGCAGGTGTTCAACCACCAGATCACGGACGACAACCATTGGCATTTTTATGCACGTTGGCGGGATGTCCTGAACGGCGGGGGGCTCTGACATGACATCGACGAACGTCAGCGAGTCCTTGCGGCGCCTCGCGCGAGTGGACCCCTTGCATGCGGAAGCCCACGAGTGGCTGGATCTTGAGGCGGAGATTCTGGACCAGTACCGGCTCGAGGACTGGTTGCAGCAACTCGATCCCGACCTGCGCTATTCCATGCCAATACGCCAAACGCTGTACCGCAAGGACGGAGCCGGCTTTGCATCGACACCGGGGCATTTTGACGAGACCTACAACTCGATCGAATTCCGGGTCAAGAGGCTGATCAAGACTTCTTCTTGGTCGGAAGACCCGGCCTCGCGCACCCGCCGGTTCGTCACGAATGTCCGCGTGTACGCAGACAGTCCCTCGCTGTTGCGTGTCGACAGCTATTTGCTGCTGTTGCGCAATCGGGGCGATGCGGCCAGTTTCGACGTCATCTCTTGCCAGCGATCGGACACCCTCCGGCGTCATGCGTCGGGCGGACTTCGTCTTCTGACCCGGCATGTCCAGGTCGATCAAAGCGTGCTGGGCACGCCGAATCTTTCGGTATTTCTATAAGCGGGAGTCTTGAATATGCTGCTGACCGCCAATGATATTCGTGGCGTCTATTCGATCATTCCAACTCCCTACAAGCCCGTTCAGGGTGTATGGCAAGGAGAAGATACGGTCGATCACGTGGAGACCGAGCGATTGGTCAACGCGATCATCGAGGACGGTTCCAATGGCCTGATGGCATTGGGGACCACGGGAGAGGGTTCGACCGTCACTGAGGCGGAGTACCGATCGTTCACCGCAACCGTGCTGAAGGCCGCGCGGCGGCGTGTTCCTGTCTTCATTGGCGCAACCTGCATGGGATTGCACCAGACCATCGAGCGATTGCGCTATGCCCGTGATCTGGGAGCGGACGGCACGCTGCTCGGTTTGCCGATGTGGCAGGAATGCACCGAGGACATCGCCGTCAACTTCTATGCGGCGGTGTCAAAAGCACTGCCGGACATGGCCATCATGGTCTATGCGAACAAGGACGCGTTTCGCTTCGATTTTCCGCCATCGTTTTGGGCCAAGGTCGTCGACCGTGCTCCAACAGTGACCTCCGCCAAGTTCATGAACATCCGGACCTACCTTGACTGCCTGAAGGCTGTCCGAGGCAAGGTGAACCTGCTGCCATTTCCGGAGACCGTGGCCGAATACGTGAAGCTGGCGCCTGAATCGGTCACCGCGCTCTGGGCAACCTCGGCATCCATGGGTCCCCAGGTCATCGTCAAAATGATGGATGCGCTCAAACGGCGTGACATGGATCTGTTCGAGAAGATCGCCGCTGATCTCAAATGGTCGGGACAGCCGATCATGAAGCCCGATGGCATCATTCCCTCGGGCCGTTTCGGTTCATACAACATTCAATTCGAGAAGTTGCGATTTGAGGCCTCCGGTTATTGCAGGCCGGGTCCTGGCCGTCCGCCGTACGACACCATGCCGGAGAATTTTGCCGAAGACGCCCGCGAGAATGCGCGTCGTTGGGTGGAAGTGAATAAACGCTACATGAGCCTTTAACCATGTCGGAGGCAGGCGGGACGCAGCCCGCTCAAGCGCCTGTCGTGCGCGTCGACCCGACGAAGTGCAAGGGCTATTCGGTCTGCCATAACCTGCTTCCAGAAGTGTTTTTGTTGGATGAGTGGGGATTCGCCTACGTCCGGGATGGAGCCGTCACCGATGAGCGACGGCGACTGATTGAAAAGGCGGTTCGGGCCTGCCCGTTGCACGCGATTCAAATCCTCGAGTAGTGGCGGTGTGGTTGCGATTAACTGATCAGGATACGAAGCAATGAACAATCTGAAATTGGGCTATGTTGGCCTGCAGTCGCCCAAATTGCAGGAATGGCGAACATTTGGTGAGGTTCTTGGCTTTGGAGTCGGCGCCGAATCGGACGATAAGAAGCTCTTCTTGCGCATGGACGACCGCCAGCACCGCATTGGCATCTACGAGGGTCCGACGGACCAGATTCGACATGTTGGCTGGGATGTCGGATCCGAAGCCCGGCTCAACGGAATCTTGGGTGAGTTGAAGAAGCGCGGGATCGCATTTGCAGAAGGGTCTGCGCAAACCTGTCAGGAGCGCTTTGTCGAGCGCCTGGTCAGCTTCAAGGACATCGACGGTTTTGAAATCGAGTTGTTCTTGAATCCGCAAGTCCGCTCAGATCCATGGCGCAGCGGCAGCCCGATGACCGGAGGTTTCGTCACAGGCGATCAGGGCATGGGACACGTGGTGTATGCCGTGCCGGACATGGCCGCGACGCGTAAATTCTATATGGAGGCCCTGGGTTTCCGGCTGACGGACACCGTTGACGGATTCCTGAAGATCAATTTTCTGCGATGCAATCCACGTCATCACAGCCTGGGGTTGCTGCAACTGCCTGGGACCCCTCATTTCCAGCACATCATGATCCAGGTGGAGGATATCGACGACGTCGGGCGCTGTCTTGACCGCGCGGAGAAGAGCGGCATCCAGCTCACCTGCCTGCTGGGGCGACACAATGTGGAGCGGATGCTGTCGTTTTATGTGCGTACGCCGTCGGGATTCGACATCGAATATGGATGGGGCGCGATCCGGGTCGACGATGAGCTCAATTGGTCGCCCAAGGTCTATGATCCCGGCAGCTTGTGGGGTCATAAGTGGATCAAGCAGCCGGGCAAGGATTGGTGAGCAGCGACGTGGCGTCGGCGACTCCCGGCCACGCTTCGGGAACACCGTCCGGCGCCGGGTCACCCTTCGAGCGCCGGCTGTTGCGGCTGGAGACCGGAGGAGTCGCGCCCAGTGACAGCGCCTATTCGGGTTTGGTCCGAGCGCAGTCGTTGGGTCGAGAGTGGTTGCTGGACGAGATCGAGGCCGCATCGCTGCGGGGAAAAGGGGGCGCAGGCTTTCCCACGGCGCTGAAGTGGCGTGGCGTTGCCCGGGGAGGGGCGCCACGGCATGTCGTCGTCAATGGCGACGAGGGCGAACTCGTGTCATGGAAGGACCGGTATTTGTTGCGCCGGCATCCTCACCTGGTGCTCGAAGGCGCGGCATTGGCCGCGTTCGCGGTGGACGCGGCGTCCGTACACATCTACGTCTCGGACTCAACGACCGCGTCCGTGGTTGCGACCGCCCTGAAGTCGGCGGGGCCGAAACTTGAGCCGTTTTCCTTCCGTGTCGTGGAAGTCCCGCATACCTATGTGGCTGGCGAGGAGACCTCCGTCGTCAATTTTCTCAATGGCCGGCCGGCCCTTCCGTCGGCAAAGCCGCCGCGTCCGCATCAATCAGGTGTCAGCGGCCAGCCAACACTGGTGAACAACGTGGAGACCTTCGCGCACGCGGCCTACATTGCGCGGCACGGGGCTGGTGACTTTCGGGCGGCGGGCGTTGCCGATTGCCCCGGAACCTTCTTGGCCTGCGTGTCCGGGGCCGTCCCGGCCCCGGTGCTGCTGGAGGTGGCGTATGGCACGCCGCTGTCGGCGGTGATCGAGGCGGCGGGTGCGAGGCGTTCCCAAACCAGCGCCCTGCTTCTCGGCGGCTACTTTTCCGGCTTGCTCCCCGGGTCGATGATCGATACTCCCGCGCTGGACGGCGAACTGAGAAGACATGGCTTTGGCTTGGGTAATGGAAACATCGTCGTGTTGGGCGGCGATGTGTGTCCGATCGGCGTCACGGCGGATTTATTCGCCTTTTTCGCGAAGCACAGCGCCGGACAGTGCGGGCCTTGTGTTCGCGGGACCCAGGAGTTGCTGGCGATAGGGGCGGCACTCAGGGCCGGCACCGCGACGCACACCCATCTTCAACGCTTGAACCATCTCGGCGAGGTCTTGAAGGGGAGGGGCGCGTGCAGCCTGTTGGACGCCGCCGCCTTGACCGCCGTGCGCACGCTGCAGTATTTCAACGAGGCGCTGGCATCGCATGTAGGACAGAGCTGTTCGCACTGCCGGGCACGAGCGCCGGCGGCCGATGGCGGGTTTGCGATCGAGGACCTCGACAGACTGATGAATTGAGTAGGTTCTTGGGGCGCCCGCCGCCAACGCAGCCGGGCGTCGATTTAGCACCGGTCTGTTGTTATTCAAATCGAGGTAATGCCTTTTTTAGTCGAGATGTTAACAAGGGTAATATCCGATGAACGGATCCACGTCTCGTGAATGTAAGCTTTGCTGGAGTGCAGGAATATGAATTCTCCGACCACGCGCGCGCTGCATAGTGCCCCGACCTCGACGCCGGAGCGCCAGGCGTTCTACACCAAGATCGAGGGTGTCAATCTTCGGCCCCTGTGGGAACTGATGCCCAACCTGGCGGTCATGGAACCCCGGCCTGCTGCACAGCCGGTCATTTGGCGCTACGACGACGTGCGTCCGCTGCTGATGGAGACGGTGCCGCTCATTTCGGTGGAGGAGGCGGAGCGCCGCGTGTTGTCGTTGGCAAATCCCGGCCTTCGTCCGCGTTCGCAGATCACTAGCTCGATGATGGCGGGACTACAACTGGTTCTGCCGGGCGAAGTGGCACCTGCTCATCGCCATACACAATCCGCCTTGCGCTTCGTCATCGAAGGTTCCGGCGCCTACACGGCGGTGGATGGGGAAAAGACGGAAATGAATCCGGGGGACTTCGTCATCACTCCGTCGTGGACCTGGCATGACCACGGTAACGAAACCAAGATTCCGATGGTGTGGCTCGACGTGCTGGACGTGCCGCTCGTCGGCATCCTGGAAGCAGGCTTCGCCGAAGCGTACAACGCCAGCAAGCAAATCATCGGTCGGCCGGTCGGCGACGCCCTGGCGCGCTATGGGTCTGGAATGCTGCCGGTGGACTTTCGGCCCAAGTCCAAGACATCGCCGGTCTTCAACTACCCTTATCGACGCACGCGGGAAGCGCTGGAGGCGATGCGCCGCAGCGAGGAGTGGGATCCTCACCACGGTCTGAAGGTCCAATTCGTGAATCCGCAGGACGGCGAATCCGCCATTCCCACCATTGGGACGTTCATGCAATTGCTGCCCAAGGGTTTCAAGGGCGAGGTGTACCGCTCGACGGACGGGACGGTGTTCTCGCCAGTGGAGGGCAAGGGTCGCACCACGGTTATCGGCACCGACGGGCAGGAAGTGGTCATACAATGGAAGGCGCGTGACATCTTCGTTATTCCCTCTTGGGCGCGCCATCGTCATGAGGCTGAAGTGGATTCGGTCCTGTTCAGCGCTTCCGACCGCCCCGTGCAACAGAAGTTTGGTCTGTGGCGGGAAGTTCGAAGCCGCTGAGATACCCGGGGCTTTTGCGATGTCAGTGCAAGGAGTGATCAACCATGTGTCTGCTTGATGAAATCGGCCAATTTCAAACGGATGGAAAGCAATCATCGGTCATCCTGCGCAGAGGCGAGGGGGATGCCGCGATCTATCCGGGGCGGGCAAAGACGACCTTCAAGCTGACCGGCAGGGACAGTGAGGGGCTTTATGGTCTCTATGAAACGGAAATAGCACCGGGGTCGGTGACGCCCCCGCATATTCATTTCCAGTTGAGTGAACAGTTCTACGTTCTGGACGGCGAACTATCGATGCTGGCCGGGGAACAGCGAATAACGGCCGAAGAGCGTTCCTTCGTCGCGGTTCCCAAAGGAATGGTGCACGCCTTTGCCAATCTGACGGATAAACCCGTGACGTTCTTGTTGCTCTTCTGTCCGGACATCAACCGGAATAAGTATTTTTCCAAGATTTCGGAGTTCATGCGCAGCGGAAACCCGAACTGGAAGGACATGAAAGAGGCGCTGGACCTGGAGTTCGATTCTTTCGATCCTGAGCCCCGGGTCAAGTGGCCCTGAGGGGCGCTCGACCGGGTTGGTCCCTTGATCACCCAAGGAGTACTCACTCTTTGGGAGAGATCTCCGCCTAGACACCCAATCGTGTTTCGCTGCCGGGCGCCCAATGCTCCCCGATGGCATCGCGGTTCTCCGGCCAGCGACCGTGATTGGTCGCGCCCACAAGGCCGTGCCCGTTCCGCAGGTTGATTCCCAGCACGTGCCAGTGTGAATCCTTCCAATGGAGGTAGGTTAGGCTGGCGGGACCGACGTCCAGTCGCATCACGGACGAGAAAGGGCATTCCAAGATCGATGCAATGACCACTCGAATGATATTGGAATGGGTCGCCAATACGGTGATGCCATCTTGATGCGGCAAGTTGTTCAACACTCCCATGACACGACTGCGCGCATCCGCGATGCTTTCGCCGCCTGGAATCCGGCTGGAATCGGCATGCTGTTGCCATTGAATCCATTCTGGGTCCTGCTTCAGGCTGTTGAAATCACGGCCCTGCCAATGGCCGACATCCAGGTCGTCCAGGTCCGGTATCAAGTACGGCTTGAGATCGTGCGGATAGGCGATGATTTGCCCCGTGACGCGCGCGCGTGGCGCGGGGCCATGGCCCACCGATAGGATGCGGGTCGCACTGAGCGAGGATGAAACGATATGGGCGTGTGCGCGGCCCGTCACCGTGAGGGGTACGTCGCTGCGGCCCGGCAGGATCTCTCCCAGCCCCTTATATTCCGCCGCACTGACCAACAGCACCTGGTGCTTCATTTTCTTGCCTCCGTTAATACACACGCGTCATGCCCGCGCTGACGTGCCTGGCGAGGGGATGACTGACGCTCCAATTGTCGACACGCCCTAACCCACGACCAATTCGCGCAGCCCTGCCGTCAAGGTGGCCGCACGGTGACACCGAGCTTAGCGCAGTCGTTTGATCCACGCGTCGAATGCCACCAGGAATGTCTTCAGCAGGTTGGCCGTATCCGGCGCCGTGAGCTGCCCGGTGGAATCAAACAGCGAAGTGACTTTGGGAATGTACATCTCATTGCCCGGCAGGACCGGCGATTCCATGACGGAGAGAATCAGCCGCAGTTGTTGATTGGCGGCAGTGGCCCCCAGAATGCCGGTCGACTGGCTGATGATGGCGGTGGGTTTTCCCTTCCACACGCCGCGCCCGTACGGCCTTGAACCGACGTCCAGCGCATTCTTGAGGGCTCCAGGGATTCCCCGGTTGTACTCCGGCGTGATGAACACGATGCCGTCTGCGGCGGCAACGGCGGTCCGGAATTTCATCCAGGCCGCCGGCAGGTTGTTGGTCTCCAGGTCCTGGTTGTAGAGCGGCAAGTCACCAATGGGGATGTCCAGAAACGTGAGTTCCTCACCCAACGACACTTTCACCGCCCTTGCCAACAACGAAGAGCTGGAATTCTCACGAAGGCTGCCGAGGATCAAGCCGATCGTAGGGCGCATGTCATTTCCGATAGGGCGGTCAATGCCGGTGGAGACTGGCGGCGGCCCCGAGGCACCGCCGCCAGTGACATCCTTTCAACGTCCGAGGTTGTACTTCAATCCGATTCCATACGTGCGGGGGGGATTGGTGTAGTCGGCTTCGTCACCGTAGAAGGTCGTATTCAATTGGGCGGGAACTTTCTTGTTCAGCAAATTCCGCCCAAACAGTGTGACGGTCAGCCGTTCATTGGGCGTCAGCCAGGAGACCGAGGTATTGAGGATGTTGAAGGAGTCAATATTCAGTCGATTGTCAGGCTCCGTCGGGTAGCCGCTGTTGTAGGCATCGCTGATGTTCAGCCGGAGCTTGCTCTCCTGAACAGGGATGTCGTAAGTCAGCCCGGCAGTTGCGGAAAATTTCGCCGCGTAGGGAATCCGGCGCCCGGTGAGGTCCCCGAACTGGATGTCGTTGCCGCCGCCCGGCAGCGGGATGCTGACGTTGCCATTCGGATAGGACGTGAATTTGGAGTGCAGCCACTCGGCACCGAAGTTCGCGGTGAGCCCGGCAGCCGGCGACCATTGCGCTTCCAGGTCGACGCCATACAGTTCGGCCTTCGAACCATTGACGATGATGGGCAGGGGCGGGGGAATCAGGCTCGTGATCTGCAGGTCCTTGTACTTGTAATAGAAGACCGAAGGGTTGAATCGAAGCGTCCGATCATTGAGTTCTGTCTTGAAGCCCACTTCATAGGCGTCGAGCGTTTCCGGGTTGTAGGGAGGATTGAGTGGGTTGAAGCCGTTGAATCCGCCGCTCTTGAAACCGCGGTCATACGATACATAGCCCATCACGTTATCACTGAACTTGTGATCCAGCGCAAAACGAAAGGTGGCCTTGCTCTGCTTGCTGCCGTCCGTGACGGTCGGGATCAGAGGAATGGGGAACGTGAAGTCGTTGTCGAAGAAGGCATTGATGTAGCCGGAGGTCGATCGCCGCTCACGCGTGTATCGAACGCCCGCAGTGAGGTTCGTCCCTGCCGTGACTTCGTACGTCCCCTGACCGAAGATGGACGCCGAGTTCGTGCGCAGATCGGTGTAGGTATCCAATTCGACGGCAGTTACGCCGAAAGCGTCGGCACCCGGGCCGGTAAAGGCGCCGCTAAGGGGCAGTGCGCGTTCCCTGCTCCAAAAGTAAAACAGACCCGCAGTCCAGGTGAAGGGCCCGCTGTTCTTGGAGACCAGTTGCAGTTCCTGCGAGAACTGCTCGCCCTTTTGATGAATGCCGAACAACTCGAAGGGCAGGAACGAGGGATCCGTGTCGAACAACGACGTGTATTCGTAGCTCCGCTGGGCGCTGATGCTCACCAAGCGCGCGAAGCCCGCATCGTATTCCACTTGCAGTGATCCACCACCGCCCTTGTAGGTATTCTTGTTGGTCGCGGAATTGGCGACGTCGTAGATGTTGTTCGATGGGTATACATCCGTAAGCACGGGAAGGAACGACGGACCCGCGTCGCGGACATTGGACCCAAGGCTGTTTTTGAGATTGGAGTAGTCACCCCCCAATTTGATCGTGAGCCGGTCCGTGGGCGTCCAGACCACCTTGCCGCGGACGACGGCTTCATGATCGATCCTATGGATTTGGTCGCCGGTGAAGACATTGTTTCCCCACCCGTTCTTCTGCTTGGCGTAACTGACGGAGATGCCGGCGACGAGGTCGTCGGTCAACCCGCCGCTGACATGGACGAAATTGCGGCTGGTGAAATAGTTGTCCAGTTCGGTCGACAGTTTGACGGAGAGGTCCTGCTTCGGCTCCAGTGTCGTGAGTTGGATGACACCGCCGGTGGCGTTGCGTCCGAACAGCGTTCCCTGGGGGCCTTTCAGCACGGAGACCTGTTCCACGTCGTTGAGATTCGTCATGGCCATGACTTGCGAGCCGTAGTACACGCCATCAACGTACAAGGCGACGGGACTTTCGACGCCGGGGCCGAAGGACGTGGTGCCGACGCCTCGGATGTGCGGCGAGAAGCTTTGAACCGTGTTGTTCACCGAAAGTCCCGCCACGGCATTGGGCAGATCTTGGATGGAGGTCACGCCGGTCGCCTTCAGCGTGTCGGCGCTGACGGTGGCGATGGCGATCGGAACATCCTGCTGGTTTTCCGAGCGCTTCTGCGCGGTGACCACGACCATCGGCAACTGCGTATCCGCATCAGGCTTGGCTTTGGCGTTGTCCGTGCCTTCCGCCCATCCTGCCCACGGCATTCCCAACGCCATGGCGGCTGCCAGGATCGCTACCCACTGGCGTATGTCGAAGTCATCCACCTTGGCTCGCTTAACGACCCGAAGATCCGTTAGTGCTTGCACGCTGCCCCCTACATTCAGATTTATAGTGAAACTCTCTTGGCCGGACGGCATCGAACGCGAAAGGGCGCAGGATGAGGCCGCTCGGCGGGTCGGGCTTGAGGATGGAACGCCTTGGCTTATAGTCAAAGTATGTTTCGCGTGAAACAGTTTGAATCGCCGCGTGCACAATCCGGCCATCGGTCGAGGCCGACCCCGCTCAGTGTTGCGGCGCCCGCAATAGACGAGACCTGGCGGGCCGTTGTCAGTGGCGGGGTTGAGATGCACCGGCCGGAAGGCCGGTCGACCAGAGGTCGCCCGCATCGAAGCCCTATCGTATCGGGCATGGCGGATGCCTGGCAATCTCGAGGCGCCGGGAGGGAGTGCACACGAAGGTGCCCGTCAATGAAGGTCTAATCGCCGTTAGGGTCCGCGGCTGATATTGTCTAGTATCGCGCACCGATTCCGGCGGCCAGCAGGATGAAGGACATCGTTCCCGCCAAGGTTCTGACCACGTTCCAATTGCCCCAGGCGTTTTGGTAACGAACCCAGAGTGCGCATCCTGCCTCGGTGTTGGGGTCGGCCGCCAACAGTGATTGGTTGAGGGGAACATTGAACAGCAGCGTACATACGAACATGCCCAGCAGGTAGATGAACGCGCCGCTGGCGATGACGTAGGTTCCCGGATCCGGAGTTTGAGCAAGCGCGATGACGCCCAAACCCAGATGGCTTATTCCCGTCAGAATGAAGAGCGGCAGCATCCAACCTCTGACGAATGCCGTGTTGATGGCGTTCATGGCCGTCGCCGCATGCGCTGGCGGGGAGACTTTCTCGAGGCCCGGCATCACAAAGCCCCAAAAGGCAAGGCAGGTACCCGCGAACAACGCGCTGCCGAGCAGCGATGACCAGAGCAGGAGGTCAAACATCATGGTCAACGCGTCCCCTGGAAGCCAATCCCTACGACAGGCTACAGCCAGCGATGCAGATAGCTGGCGAGGTCGGATTCAAAGCATCGCGAAACGGGTGCCTCTGGCACCAGGTCGAACGCATGGACCGCACCGGCATAGGAATGGAGTTCGACCGGCACTCCCGCCTGCACCAGTCGCCGCGCGTACTCCAGGTTCTCCTCGAAGAACAGATCCAGGGATCCGGCGGCCATGTAGCATCGTGGCAAGCCGTGTAGAGAGGGTGCAAGGCTTGGAGAAAAGTGATGGATCTGCTCGGGCGGGATGACATGGGCTCCCCGTAAACACGACCAGCCGAACTGATTGTGCTGCCGCGTCCAGATGAACTCGCCCGTGAAAGGGTTCGGATTCGGGTCCGCATCGCTACCGGTGCGATGGTCCAGCATCGGATAGATCAAGATCTGCGTGGAAATGGCGGGCCCGCCGCGGTCGCGCGCCACCAGCGCAAGCGCAGCCGCGAGGCCACCGCCGGCGCTCTCGCCCATGATGGCGATCTTTCCGGGGTCGATGCCAAGAGATGCGGCATTGTTGGCGAGCCAACGCAAACTGTCATAGCAGTCTTCAATCGCACAAGGAAAGGGGTTCTCAGGAGCCAGGCGATAATCGACGGATACCACGACGGTATCGTGGCGTTGGGCACGTGCTCCATTGGCCAGGTCCATCATCGCCGCGGATCCGGCCACATAGCCACCTCCGTGCAAGTGAAGGATCGCGGACCGGTTGGTCCTCGGGGCTTGAGGCTTGAAAACCCGGATGGGAATGCCGCTTCCACCACCGGCGCGTGGCACGCTGAGGACGGTCGGGATCTGCTCAGGCGCCGGAGGGACTTCGGGGAGCGGTGCAACGGATCGCAGGTAGGGCAGCGTCTCGCGCGAAAGTTCGGCGGCTGGAAAGAGATCCAGGACCGACAGTACGTGCGGGTCGATCATGTCACGAGTATTCATGGCGCCAGGAACACCTACGGAGTCTTGTCTCTGAAGAAGGTTGCTGCGGAAGGGCAGGCGTGCATCTGTTTCGACTATTCGCCATTCCGGTCTAAATTCATCCAAACATGGATGTAAAACCGGGTCAATGTTACGAATTCGCATTTCTCTTTTGCGTAATTCGAATACAAAGGCGCAGTCTCGGAATCGACGCCGGTTGCCTAGCGTCTGGCCAAGCCGTGAACCAATATCCGGTTGACGTCGTCGGCGATCTCGATGGCGGTGCGCTCTCCTGACCGCGGCAGCCATCGTGGTAACCAGGCCATCGATCCTGCGATGACTGATTCGGTGGCGGGAATGTCGAGACGCCGGATCGACCCTTCGATTTCTCCTTGCTCATACAGGGCGGTTGCCGCGTCAAAGACACGGTGGATCAATCTGGATATTTCAGTTCGCTGGCGGACTGGAAGCGATCTGAGACCGGGTTGTCCGACCAGCGGGGTAAGGCTGCCCATCTGGGCTTGAGTGTTGAGATGTATCGCCTTGCCGATCCGGCCCAGGTGATTGCCGGTCGATTGCATCGCAACATCGAGCATCATCCTTTGAAGCCGGAACGCGCGCTTGTAGCAGGCGTAGACCACGTCAGATTTGCTGTCGAAATGATGATAGAGCGAGCCCTTGCTGGTTCCGAGTGCCGCCACGATGTCGTCCATCGACGTGGATTCGATACCGCGTCGATTGAAGAGTCGCGATGCCACGGCGGCGACCTGGTCGATTCGCGCATCCGTCATCGATTTGCGATCAAAGGGGTTGTACGCGCGGAGTTGCAGGGTCTCCACATCCGTCTGGCACCGCCAATCCGCCTTCGGATCGACGCTGATGCCCGAAAACAGCACATCCAGGATGGCGCGAACGGTCTGTTGTCGGGTTGCGCGGGTGTCGCGCACGCCGGTCCATTGAGAGGAGATCCGGCTCCAGTGGATCATGCCCAGCAGCAGGTGCGCCGCAATTGACGCATTGCAGGGCCCGAACTCCCCCGCGACGACGCCTTGCTCGATGATACGGCTCAGATTGGCCTGACTGAGATTCATGCGCCCGACGATGGCCTTGCGCCGGGCTTCGGGAAGGGAGTCGATGTCGCTCAAGGCAACAGCCTCGGGTCGGTCGAAATCCAGATGACGCTCGACAAAGGCGCGTATCTGCCGGCTGGGGCTCGATTCGCTCTCGGTCGCTTCACGCAGATCCTGATCGAGAGCCGCGCAGGTACGGTGGTAGCACTGAAAGATCAATCCGGACCGATCCTGTACGTAGTAGTACAAGGACTTTCGAGCCAGCCCGACGGAATCGGCTATTTCTCCGAGCCGCACCGCCCCGACGCCTCGCGTATTGATCAGCTGCGCCGCGGCGTCAAGAATCCGCGCGTGCACGTCGGTCTGAGGACCGTCGGCGTCCATCGGCCGCGACACGCGTTGGGCGGCGCTGCGTTTGCTCATCGGAAGGTGGCGGTGACCGTCATCCTCGAATCATAGCCCAGGGTCCAGTTTTGCGGGTCCCCCGGGGAGTCTTGACACCCTCGGGTCACCATGCTGATATGAAAACAGACCAGAATGGCCAATTCAATTATCCGCAGGACTTGATCGTGAAATCACCTCACTCAGGCCGAGTGGCGATCGTGACCGGATGCGCCCGAGGAATCGGACAAGGCATTGCGCTCGCGCTGGCGAGCGAGGGTGCGTCGCTGGTCCTGATCGACCTGGATCCATGCGCTGAGACAGCCGAAAGGGTGGCGCAGTGCGGCGTTGAGTCATTGCCGCTGCAGGCAGATGCGAGTTCCGCGGATGATTGGGCACGAATCCGAGCGCGGGTCGACGAGCGGTTCGGACGGGCCGACATCCTCGTCAATAACGCCGGCGTTTGCCCCTTCGTCGAGTTCAAGGACCTCACCTACGTCGAGTGGCGGCGGGTGATGCAAATCAACTTTGATAGCGCCTTTCTTGGTGCGATGACCTTTGCGCCGCTCATGGCATCCAACAAATGGGGCCGCATCGTCAATCTTGCGTCCGCTTCGGTGGCGACCGAGCAAACCGGGCTGGTTCACTACATCGCAAGCAAGATGGGTGTCGTGGGCCTGACGCGTGGTCTTGCCAACGATCTCGCGAAGGACGGGATCACGGCCAATGCCATCGCGCCTGCCATCACCAATACGCCTGCCACGGCCGTGATTCCAGAACCGATCAAACGCGCGGTGTACGAAAGGCAGCCCGTTTCCAGGCCTGCGGAAGCATCGGAGGTGGCCGCAGCGGCTGTCTATCTGTGCAGCGAGCAGGCGGCGATGGTCACCGGGCAGACACTCATGGTCTCCGGTGGTCTCACCAAACTCTGAGTGCTTCTGAAAGGTTCAGGTTCAATCGATTGGCAACAGGATGGCTTTTACCATGAAGACAGTCTTGGATGATCGCCGGTGGGTCTCCCGATATCCCCATCTGGGCACCGGACCGGTTTCCGCCGAGCCATCGATCTCGCCGGCATTCTTTGAACTCGAGAGGGAGAAGATCTTCCGAACCTCGTGGATCAACGTTGGGAGCGTGGCGGACATGCCGCAGCCGGGCGACTACTTCGTTCGCGAGGTGGCGGTCCTGCATGCCTCCATTCTGCTGGTTCATGGAAAGGACGGCGTGATACGGGGTTTCCACAATGTGTGTTCGCATCGTGGCAACAAGGTCGTTTGGGAGAGGAAGGGAAGAATGCGGGGGAACTTCGTCTGCAACCTGCATTGCTGGAGCTACGGCGCAGATGGAGAGCTGAAGAGCGTACCGGACGAGGTCAATTTTCATGATTTTGACAAGCGGCAGCATGGCCTGAAGCCGGTCAGGACGGAAGTATTCTGTGGGTTTGTCTTCTGCAACCTCTCACAGGCCGAGGGCGGATCATTGCGAGAGTATCTGGGCGGCTTGGCGGATGTGCTGGAGGGCGCGGAATTCGGCCAATTCACCCGGACACGCAGCTACGAGTTCGATGACCATGCGAATTGGAAGATTGCCCTGGATGCACAGAATGAGATCTATCACATCCCATTTCAGCATCGAATCGTCATGGGCGCCCTCCCGATGATGAATGAGAAGGGCCTCGCGCGCATCATGGATGTCGAGTTTTTCGGTCCCCACAGCCGCTATTCGGTGGAAATGAATCCGAAGTATGTGGGCACACCGCTGGCCAACGCGATGATGGAGATACAGTGCGCCAGCGAAAGCCGCCATCGCCTGCCGATGCATGGACCCTTGGTCGACTCCTACATCGTCTTTCCCAATTTCGAGTTGATCGTGTCGCGCGGGCCGACCTACGATACTTACATGACCTACAACTTCTGGCCCCTGGCGGTGGACAGAACGATTTGGGAGTGTCACCTGTACTATCCGGCGGCGCGCAACGCGGCTGAATTGCTCGCGGAGGAGTTGAACAGTACTCGGATTCGCGCTGTCCTGGATGAGGATGCCGCGGCGCATGAAGCGGTGCATGCGGGACTCAAATCGCGGGCGAAGACTCATCTGATGCTCCAGGATGAGGAAATTCAGATCCGGCACTTTCATCACATCGTCGAAGAGAGGGTTGCAGGTGCCGCAGGGGGTGCGCATGCGCGCTGAGTCGGGCATCCCGCAAGCCGCCGCACTGCCGGTCGGATTCGAAGACCTCTTGCCCTACCTTCACTGGGCGATTCCGACGGAACGGGGGCGGCATTCGGCCAGGGAAAATGCCTCGATGGAAGAGTTGCAGGCGTTTTTCGCCGCCACGCAGAGGCGGCTTGCGGACATCGTCGACTATCTCCGCAAACGGCCACCGACCGGATTGTCGCCGTGCGAGCAGCGGCTCCTGGATCTGGGCCGTTCCCTGATGGAGGTCAGTGTTGCCGTGGAGTTGTACCGTCAGCCGACGGTCATCAACGGTTTTGACCGAGCCCGAATCACGTTTGGGTGAACCAGGACGAGGTGACGGCGGGCTACGCCGGCAGGCATCATCGCCCCTGCGTAATCACGTTGAGAACGGCGGGTGACCCCGATTGCACCGCGGCGCGCGCGCGCCTGATCGCATCCGGCAATGCAGCGGGATCCTCCACTTTCTCACCGTAGCCGCCTATGGCCGCGATGACTTTCTCGTAGTCCGGGGCAGGCTGCAGGGTCGTCACCGGCATGATCGGGGCCTTTGCAGCGGCACCCTGGGGATAGACGGACAGCGTGGCGACTCGTACCGCATGCCAGGCGCTATTGTTGGAGATCACGGTCAAGGTGGGAAGATTTTCCGCTCTTTGCACGTAGTGATAGGGGGTTGGATTGCCAAACATGTACGAACCTTCCCCGCAGCAGACGATCACTTCCCGTTCGGGTGCGGCGAGTTTTGCGCCGAGTCCGGCTCCGAGGCCGAAGCCCAGTCCACCCGCAAGGCTCGTACCGATGTAACTGCCCCATTCGGTCAGATCCAGCAACCCCACCTGGTTGAATCCCAGTTCGTTGATGATGATGGCGTTCGAGGACTTTTGCTCGTTGATGCAACGGGCGATCCAGGCAGTGTTCATCGGCGTTGCGTCGCGCACAGCATCGACCGCGGCGCGGCGGCGCTCGGCTTGTTCGCTGCGGATCCGGGCGACCTCGCTTCTGCGTCTCGCAACGGCCGCCTGGCGGGTCTGCATGTCCGGCCGCATCGCCTCCGTCAGCGCCACGAGGGAGGCTGCCGTGTCGCCTGCAATCAGCACGTCCGCCTCGAATTCCCGATAGGGGTAACGCGAATGAAGCGGGTCGCTGGACAAATGGATGACGCGAGCGCCGGGCTTTGGACTGCACAGGCTGGGAATCCAGGGAACGGCGGTGTCGACCACGAGGATGACATCGGCTTTGGGAACAAGTGGATGGCTGTCGTAGCCAAGAGCCATGGGGTGATCGGTGGAGATGTTCAGATCGCGGGTTTGTGCCTGCACGACGGGCAGGGCATGTTCCGCAGCGAGAGTGGCAAGGGCATTGAAGGATTCGCGGGTTCGTCCGCCGCTGGAAGTCACGATCAGCGGGAACTCTGCGTCCGCCAAGAGACGGGCGGCCTCACCTATGGCGGATGGGTTAGGGTGGGGCGTCGGCGCCCCCAGCGGGTTGACCTTGGGGTGGCGTTGCGCCAGAGACGGGTCCGCGAGCACTTCCCGAGGAAGGGTCAGATACACCGGACCCCTTGGCTCGCTCATCGCGATATCCAGCGCGCGATCGACGAGGGCGGCGGCCGATTGCCCGGCTCGCAGCTCATAGTCCCACTTGACGTATTCGCGAACGAGTCCGCCCTGGTCAAACGACTCGGTGCCCCAGTGGATGTGGCCGTTGCGCGAGGCCGGATGACCGGCATCCGTGTTGGGTGTACGGCCCGCACAGACGAACATCGGAACGTTGTCTCGAGAAGCGTTCATCACTCCGCACAAGGCGTTCGCGGTGCCCACCGTCACGTGCAGCATGACGGCTGCCGGCTTGCCGGACAGTCGGTAGTAGCCATGGGCCATGGCGACCGCGAGATTTTCATGCGGCACGGTGATGAATCGGGGAAACCGGCGTGCCGGATTGCGGGCCAGCGCTTCCACGATCGGAGCGAAATCCGTGCCGGCATTCGCGAAAACGTATTCAATTCCACGCTCGGCCAACCGGGCGAGAAGCGAGACGGCGGCAAAGTCGTTGGACGCCGGGGAACTATCCATAGGGTATTCTCGATTCAATCATGAGGTGCGCCAGATCTCCTGTGCATTGCTCTGGAGTCCGGGGGCTTTCGTTCCAGTGGTGGACTTGATTTATGATGCCGCAAAGTGTGGCGCTCCCGATCCGGTGATTAGCGCCATTGCAGTAAAAACTGTCATGCCACCCATCGTCTGCCCTTTCCGCGGTGCAGGGGATAGTTTGATTCTACCGACTCTCTCGAGGCAATTTTCATGAGGCCGGCAACCCTATGCCTGCTCTTGGTCGGCGCGAATGCCGCAGTCTGGACATGGGCATGGTGTGCCTTCGCCACCATTCCAATGCTCCTGGCAGCATCGATGCTCGCATACGGGCTGGGGCTACGACATGCGGTGGATGCCGACCATGTCGCGGCGATCGACAATGTCGTACGCAAGTTGGTGCAAGAGGGCGCTCAGTCGCACTTGACGGGCTTTTTCTTTTCCCTCGGTCACTCCACGGTGGTATTGCTGGGGTCGGCGGGTCTCGCGCTGGCCATCGGAGGCGGGGGTGGGCTGCACGACGGGCATTGGCAGGAATCCGCTGCTCGCTTCGGCAGCCTGGTATCCGTGGGTTTCTTGATTGTCGTTGGCCTGTTCAACCTGCTCATATTCGCAAGGTTGCGCGCTCGACCACCTGCCGCCGCATGTGACAGTCGTCAGCATCTCCAGCCACCCCAATCCGGTCACCTATCGCCGGGTATCCTGGTGAAATGGCTGCGACCTGTCTTTCGATGGGTGTCGAAACCGTGGCACATGTATCCTGTGGGTATCCTGTTCGGCCTCGGGTTTGACACAGCATCAGCGGTGGGACTGCTGACGCTCGCGGCCACCGATGCTCTGCGCGGTGGCTCAATGAACAGCATCCTGATCTTCCCCGCGCTGTTTGCGGCCGGTATGTCGCTGGTCGACACGGTGGACAGCTTGTTCATGGCGCGTGCCTATCGCTGGTCCATGGCTGAGCCGGTGCGTCGCCGGCGCTACAACATGGTGATTACCGCCACATCGGCCGCCGTCGCATTGATCATCGGCATCGCGGAGGGATTGGAACTGCTCAAGGACTACCTTGACCTCGGATCGGGGATCGTCGCGGGCGTCGATTGGCTCGACGCTCATTCGATGCAGGCAGGACTGCTCATCGTGGGCGTATTGCTATCCCTATCCATGATGTCGATGGCGATCCATCGATTCAAGGAAGGGGCAGCACGATCCTCGGCCGACTCCGCCAACAACTTCTAAGTCGCGCGAATGAAGTGCGATGCGTGGCCCACTCGGCCCGTCCGCCACCACTGCCTCGTTCGAGGCGCCCCAGTCCGGGCGCCTCGCCTACAGGCGGTGAGTCACCGCAGGAAGCAATAAAAGCGAGACTCGATGCTTTGCCGCGGATGGGCGTCGGGCCCCGCCAACGGATCGGTGATGGCTTGATGAGGCACGTCGATGGGGTAGTTGGAGTCGGTATCCCATCCCTTGAAGAGCAGCACCTCGTCCCGCGTCAGATTGCTCCAATACAACCAGCGATAGCGGTTGTGTGGCCTGAGTCCGACGATCTCGAAGGTCTCCCGGTCATCATTGCTGATGATGCTGTCCACGACGATGCCATCGTCTCGGCTGTAGGTCCGGGCATCCACCAGACCGAGCGTCTCGTTTTGGGGCGGCTCGGCCATCATGCGCCAGGTTTGCATGCAAATGACCCGGCTGTACTTGCCGGGATCAACGCCCGCTCCCTGAATGGCGTAGTCTCTCCACTTGTCGAAGGAGCTTTTCGTGAAGTCCAAGTGAGCGATTCGCGTGCCCTTCATTTGAAGGAAAAAGGGCCTGCCTTCGACCGGAGGACGGCGGATCATCAGGCCGCGGATGCCCTGCGGGATGACCAGGTACGCCCCGGTGACTTCCTTCAGGAAATCACACATCTCAGCGAAATAGACAGGGCGGAATTGCTCGATGTCGCCATCGAGGGAAATGGACGTCTTGTGTTTGAGGACGGCCATTCCCTCTCGCTCCAGGGTGGGTGGGTCGCTCAGCGTGCGCGCGTTGACGATGTTGGCGGGGGCGCGTTGAAGATTGATGTTGGTGCGCGACCCGTTCATGAAGTCAAAGGCCGGCCGACCCGCAATCGGACCCATGTAGTCCACCTCCGTCGTCAAGGCGGATGAGTTCGGCGTAACGTTCATCGCGTTCATCGATATTCTCCAGATCAGAACTACTAAACTCGCCTGTTCGTTGGGACCGGGCGGGAGCTGCACAGCCGCCGGTTAAATCCCCTTGGACCCCTAGCATTCACGGCATCCATGATGACGAGTCGGGATGCCGCCGCGCAATCATTTGGCAGATGATTCAGGTGCAAAGGAGTTTTGACGATTGTGCCTATAGTCACGGTGTTCTCCGGAGGGGCGCAGTCGTCGTCGGAGGCCCGGAATCCTGTGCGCGACCCTGTAAGGAGGCGCAACTATTGACGGCCATCACCGCATAGGCGGTTGCCATGTTCGACAGGTAGTTCTTGAAGCGGCTGGAAAACAGGGATGCTGTATACCAGCGGCCTGAAACGCGCTGGTTGGCCTTCAACCAGGAGACGGAGCGACGAATTGCCGGGGTCGCCGCCGCCGGGCCGCTCTCGCAGAGGGCCAGGGTGGCCAGTCCCGTGGCGTAGCCGTCACTGCCTGAATGAGGATCATTCCTGGGGCCGTCATGGCGTTCCCAGGTTCCCAGCGCTGCCAGGGTCCAGCCTCCGTCCTTGTTCTGTCGTTGCAGGAGCTTGTCGCGAATGGCCTTCTGATCAGCCGAGCTGAGGAGGCCGGGGGTTCTGACCGACGCCCACAACAACACCGCCTCATGATGCAAGCTGGCCGGTGGGTTGTCGTGAATGAATTGCTGCAACGCGCTAAACCCGGCTCGCGCCGCGGGAGTTTCATAGTAGCGTCCAGGTGCATATCCGACGGCCAACGCCATGAGGTAAGCCAGATACGAGCGATCGCGTTCCAGAAAAGGCAGGAAGGCAGGCAATACCGGGTATTGCCAAGAACCGTCGGCCGACTGAGTGCTCCACAGGTAATCCAGCAACTCGCGCACCTGGGGATCCAGCGTGCCCGTCCCGACCCCATCATTGACGGCCAATGCGCTGGCAATGGGGACCAGGTACAGAGAAAGCAATTCGTCGTGCTTCGAGCGCTTTTCCAGCGCAAAGCTGATCAAACGCCGGCGAATCTCCAGTGTTGAATCGCCGGCAGATGGCTGATTGCCTACCATCATCAGATACGGGACATTGGTGTGGCAGGTGGCGCACTCATTCTGGCGGGTCCATTGCAGCGCGACGCCTTCCAGGAATGTCACCGCCTTGGCGGCATCGTACTGGGCGAGTTTGTGCTCATCAGCGGTGGCCCGTGGAAGATCCTTCAGCCAGAGTTTCTGGTAGTAATCCCAGTCCACGGAGTCCGGCGCACTTGGCTTGTCATCCGCGAACGCCGCCGTTGCGAACAGCGACAGCAGTACGGCACTGATTCCGGCGAGGTGCCGACGCTTTCGTGCGGTGGGGCGAAGGTTCACCGGGGGCAACCTAGTGCTCCAGCTTCTCGAGTCGTATATGAATGTCCTCGACCGGCTGCCCGGCGGCATAGTCCTTGAGTTGCTTGTACGCCCCTTCAACATTGAATTGGAAGGCGGACTCGATCGCCCTATCGACGATGTCGGCAGGCGTGTTGGGGGGGAACAGCGCCTCAGCGGCTTGCCTTTTCATCTCATCGGGCAATCGAATCTGATCGACGGCAGCCTCGACGGGCTTTCCGGCAGAGATCGCGCGTTTGACCTCACTGATCAGATACTCCAAGTACCGCTCCGAGCTGGCAAGAGCAGCCTTGGGAGCGGCGGGGTCGTGTCCCGATGCCATCCAATCAAACTCCAGCTTTTCAATGTTTTTGGTGTCATCGAGCAGCTGCAGGATCGGATTGATGCGAAAATCCATGAACGTGATCGGGTGGGGCGTGGGTCCATCGACGGCGATCAGAAACCGGTCCTCAACCAATCGCCCCACGATCATGTCCCCGTCAGAATGACTGTACGGCCGGATCGCCTTCAACTCCAAGGTCTTGCCACCCAAGCTCAACGTCAGGTGGTCCTCGAAGGTGATATCCGGCAACGGATCGAGGCGCGCGACGCGGCCGATGGCCTTGGCCACCGCCATTTCACGTTTGCGGCGGGCTTCAATTTCCGTCTTTGTCTTGAGGCTGCTGACGATCTGAGCCTCGCCTCTGAAGACCTCGGCGCCAGTGCTGTGATCCGGGTGGCCATGCGTGAGAACCACGTAGCGCACCGGGACTTTGAATGCTCGAAGCCGTTGGCGCAGGTCGACCGCTGCGTCGACCGAGATGGGATCAAAAACGATGATACCGGCAGCGGTGACGACGAAGACCGGGAAGTATCCCGAATTCGAGTAGACGTAAATTCCATTGCCGGCTTCCATGATGGCCGGTCCCGCGTCGCTGTTGGCAAGGTGGCAGTCCGGCTGTTGTCCGGGGCTGAGACGGCAAGGGGGCAGTGTGGCAAAGTAGTCGACCACTCTAGGCAACTCATCCGGAGCAATCATGTGGGTCACGGTACTCATCAGTGAGTTATCACGCTGACCGCGCCGAAACCGGTCGAACTGACTTAATAGATACTCGCGTTGTTGGCCCGCGAGATTGGGCCAGTCAGGGCGAATGCTGATGCCGTTGGTGCCATGGCAAATGCCGCAGCCGTTGATGGCGAGTTGGATGGAGTGTTCGGATAGTGGGGGCGACTGCCGCTGAAGGGTAGGCTCGATTTGACTGTAATGGCGGGACACAGCCGTGATTTCTTCGTCGCTGATGTGGGCGACGACCGGCGACATGATGGGATCGACCCGGCGCCGGTCCCGGAATTGCTTCAGCGCTTCGACAAGATAGGCGGATTTCTGGCCGGCGATACTCGGGAAGTTACCGCGCGAGCTCTCGCCCCGATCACCGTGGCAGGCGGCGCACTGGTAGCGACCGAGGGTCTTGCTGACCGGGTCTGCGGGATGCGATGCACAGGCGAGTGCACTCCACGTCGCAGATGAACCGACTGCCGCCAACAACAGCATCGCGTGGATGAAAGAGTTTGGCCGAAATTCAATCATGGCAGGCCCTGGTTCCGAGGCGCGTTTTGAGTCTGGCGCGCCGGATGCGTCCATAGTGGACCCGACCCGGGTCGACGAGATCTGCTTTGTTTGGAAAAGTGTTTTTACCAGTTTGAAGCTAATGAGTGGACTGACAACTCCACTACAGTAGACGTCATCAGGTTACGAGGAACTTCAATGTGCAGTGACTCTTCGCGCAAGCAGGCAGATGGCCTCATCGATCGTCGCGACTTCGTCGGGATGTCGTTGGTCGGAGCAGGTGCCGCATTGCTGTCCCAGGCGGCGCCCGGGGCATTGTTCGCCGGGACCTCGAAGCCGGCGCATCCCGTGGGAATGACGGGACTGACGGCGAGTTGGACCGGGCCGGGCGGTGCGGGGGATTATGCGCAAGCCAACGGCAATACTCACGTCACCGTGAATCGTGCTCACGGTCTGATCCGCAATCATGAACTGGACGCCCGTATTGCCGCCGCCGAGCGGGACGCGGATGAATACGACCTGATCATCGTGGGCGCCGGAATCTCCGGCCTGACGGCGGCATATCAGTACCGCAAAGACAAGCCGGGCGCGAGAATCCTCATTTTGGAACTTGCGGATATGCCCGGTGGCACCGCCAAGCAAAATGAATTCGATGTCGACGGCCATCACCTGTGGGGCAAGCAGGGATCTTCTGCGGTCGGATCGATTTTGCCCGGCGGGCAATTCATGCCCTGGCACCCGTTCTACCTCGAACTCGGGTTGCCGATGCAGTTTACCTATCGTCAGCCCCAGGGGCTCAGCCAGGACATCCTGTTCCCCACCGACGACTGGACTCCCATGTGGCCGAACTACAAAGGGGCCGATGTCGGCTACTACTTCGAAGGACACGGCTGGATCAAGAATCCGTGGAACAACGGCTTTGCGGACGCGCCGATTCCCGACGGCCTCAAGCGCGATCTGATGAAGATGGCCAACTTATGGCGTGTTCCCTACCGCAAGGACTGGAAGCAGTACCTGGATGGCATGAGCTATCAAGAATGGTGGGTGAAGACCGCGGGTATCGATCCCGATGCCCTATGGTTGGCGGAAGGTGAAACGCGTGGGGCGCTGGCCGGCCTGGGACCCGACGCCATCTCGGGGCGGGACATCGTTGATTCATACTATATGCATCACGAATCTTTGACGGATTTCGGTCCTCCCAACCCCTTTTCATTGGTTACCAGTGTCAGTCGGGCCGTGGAGTTGCCGGGCGGCAATGCAACGATCGCGAGGCGGCTGCTCTACAAGTTGATCCCTGATTCCTATCCTGGCGCCGAATCGTTCGGAGCCTTCCTGCGGGCGAGGTTGAATCGAGAGGCGCTGGATCGGCCGGGACAGGCGATTCGTCTGCGTCTCAACTCGCCGGTGGTGTCGGTCGTTCACGCTGGCAATCCCAAGACCGCGAAGGCCGTCGAGGTGGTGTACAGCCGCGGCGGGGACAAGTTGGTACGCGTGCGGGGTAAGTCCGTCATCGTGGCGGGGCAGCAGCATTCGAACAAGAGCATCTGTCACGACTTGCCCGCCGACTACATTGCCGCCATGGGTGAGTTTGCACACGCGCCCATTCTCACGGTGAATGTGGCGGTTCGACACTGGCGCTTTCTGGACAAGCTCGGAATCTCATACGCCCGTTGGTTCGGTGGGTTCGGCTGGTGGACCGGTGTCCCCATGAACTACCTCATTGACGGTCAGGAATGGGTGCCAAACCATCCGGACAAGCCGGTGGTCCTGACGATGTTCATCCCCTTCCTCAAGTACCGGAATCGTCCGCCCGAAGAGCAGGCGCGGCTGGCACGCCTTGAAATGTTTGCCATGTCCTTCGCGGATATTGAGCAAGGCGTACGCCAGCAGTTCACGAAGATGTTCGGTGACCATGGTTTCAATGCCGATCGTGACATTGCAGCGATCACCGCGAACCGCTGGGGCCATGCGTATGTGGTGCAAAAGCCCGGCTTCAATACGGGCAAGAATGGCGCCCCTTCGCCCAGTAATGTTCTGCGCCAGGGGTTCAATCGCATCGGCTTCGCTCATACGGAATTGGCCGGAACGCAGTTGTGGTCCAATGCCGTCATCGAGGCGACGCGTGCTGCGAAGGCCGCCGCGGCGTTGGCCTGATGCTTGAACTGACGGTGCAGCTTCGGTATGCGGCTGCGCCGTCCCCGGGGCCCGCCTACACGGAGGGCGGGAGGCGCCGCCGTCCGCTGATGAGCGAGGCCCGGATGGCGTGGAGAAACTCGATCAGTTCGTCGTGACCTGACGGCACGAGTCGTCGCATCAAGTAGCACCCGTGGATATGGCCCCGGGCCTCCAGGTAGGTCACGTTCGGATTCCCCACGGCAATCAATTCGGAGGCGTAGTTGCGGGCGGCATCCCGCAACGGATCATATTGTGCGGCGGCGATCACCGCTGGCGGAAGGCCTCCTAGTTCACCTTGCATTGGCGCGCTGCGCCAGTGTGCAAGGTCCGGATTGTATTGCTCAATCATCCAGGCAAGTCCTTCACCCGTCAGGGTCAGTGCCTCGGCGTGGTGATGCGGGGGCGGGCAGTCGACTTTGAGGTCGACCGCAGGTCCCAATAGGGCTTGCAAGATCACCGGCACCGCGGCCGGTGAGTCACGCAGCGCCATGGCGGTGGCGATCGCAAGCGATCCGCCGGTGCTCTCGCCGATCAATACCAGGCCGGTGATGTTGCGGCCAAGCGTGGATGGGTTGGCCGCCACCCAGCGCGCCGCGGCCTCGCAATCATCATGCGCGCTGGGCCACGGATGCTCGGGAGCCAGGCGGTAGTCGACCGCAATCAACGGCAGGTCGAGCGCTCGAGCGATCTCCGAACACATGGGATTGTAGATATCGGGCTCGCCCATCACGAAGCCGCCGCCATGAAAAAAGACGACGGCCGGGCCGGGCTCCCGGCTTTGAATCGCGTCGAATAGCCTGATTCGAATCGCACCTGACGGCCCAGGGATGAGGATATCCCGCATGACCTTCAGTTGGCATGTCGATACATCCGCGATAGCACAGGCTTGGCGAAAGGCCGAGCGCAGCTCGCTGACCGACATCTCCGCGACGGGCTTCGTCAGCTTCGGAATACCGGCATTGATGAACATGCGAAGGTCAGGCCGGAGCTTGCCAGTATCGATTCTGCCGACTGCACGTTGTGGGTCCACTCTGCTGCCTCTGCCGTTGCCTGCGATTCGCGATGAGCACGCTTATCTGACGCCTGCGCCGCATGGGCAAACAGATTGAAGATCGAAAAAGCGGGTTTACCGGAATGGAGGTAATGGCGTCGCAGCAGCGCCGAGACGCCGGTCGGGCCACTGATGCCAACACACCCCTCCGTGGATACTTGTTCCGGCCGACCGTCGAGCGGCGGGAATCACGCGTCCAGGTCGAGAAAACGTCGCATCATCACGATGACCGACTTGCGGATGGCGTTGGCGCTCATGCCTGGGTCGCGAATGGAGGCAATTTGGGACGCGTCCAACAGCGCAATCAACATCATGGCGGTCTCGGGTGGCTTCAGGCGCGAATCGATCGTCCCTCGATGCTGGCCATTGATGATCAGGCCTTCAAGGATCCGTCGGACGAGTCGCGTGCTGCCGGTCAGGATCTCGCCAATCTTCGGGTTTCGCTGCGCTTCGGCGATCAAATCGAACAAGATGGAGCAATCTCCGTAGGCTTGAGGATGATCGGCGCGATGCAGCTCGCCGATGAAGGCTTGCTCGATGTCGGCGCCCTCGGTGGATGTGTCGATCTCCTGTTGGACGCTCTTCAAGTAGAGTTGCGCCATCGCCTCGACGATCGCTTCCTTGCCGCTGAAGTAGTGGTAGAGATGACCGGGGCTCATGCGCGCTTCGGCGCAGATTTTTGATATCGACGTTCCGCTCAAACCGTCTTGCTTGAAACACCGCGCGGCGGCAGCGAGGATCTCGCGCCGCTTCTCCTCCGTGCGTTTCATATCCGCTTTTCGCATCGCAGTTGATTCCGCTTTGTCAGGAATGATCGTGTTGACACTGCAGCACGATCACTTCAATAATAGAATGATCGCTCTAAGTAATGATATTGTGCTGCACGAATATCGTCGCTGAAGGCTCGGATTATCGCCCGTCCCGCGGGCGATTCCATTGGCAAAGAAGCGATTTCCAGGCAGATGGCTTTCGGCCGGGCCGGCGAATGGAGAATTCACATGCGTGACGAGAATTTCCGGCCTAGGGTGGAAGGGCGGTCCAAGGTGACAGGCACCGCCCGGTTCGTGGGCGACATTCGGGCCGACGTTCTCGGGTCTTCCTTCGATACGGCCGTCGTGGTCACGAGCACACGGTCGTCGGGCGTCGTTTCCCACATTGACCCCTCGGCGGCGCTCGCCGTGCCCGGTGTCAAATTCGTCATGACGCATGAGAATGCGCCGCGCTTGAAGAAGGCATTTGCGCTGGCCAATGGCGAGATCGGCAGCTTTCTGCCGCTACAGGACAATCGCATCCGTTATTACGGCCAGTGCATCGCCGTCGTGGTGGCAGAATCGCTCGAGGCGGCCCAGGAAGGTGCCCGGCTCGTCGCGGTCACGTATGGGGAAGTTGCCGAGCCCCGCGCATATTCGTTGGGGACAGCCGCCTCGAGACTGAAATTCGTCAAAAGAGCCGGAATCGTCCCCGGAAAGATAGCGGTGGGCGATGCATTGAAGGATTTTGATGCGGCGCCCGTGAAGATTGATCTGCAGTTCGATGTTGCACCCGCGCACCACAATGCCATCGAGCCGAGCGCGGTCATCGCTCGATGGGATCCGGATGGAGGGATTACCGTCCATGCGGCCATTCAGTGGCATCACTCCGAAGCCCTGGTGCTCGGGCAGGTCTTTGGGCTGTCGGCGGTGGATCGTCTTCCCGGATTGCTGGGACGGATGATGGGCGGTGCGCAGTGGTCGGGCAAGGTGCGCCTGGTCAACGCGATCTCCGGCGGTTCGTTCGGTCGCAATCAAAACCCGGTGCATATGCTGCTGGCTGCCATGGCCGCCAAGATCTGCGATCGGGCTGTCAAGGTGGTGCTGTCCCGCGAGCAGACCTACAGTCTCCTCTCGTATCGCGCCCAGACCCGCCAACGCTTGCGCTTGGGTGCCCGGGTTGATGGCACGGTGACCACGATCGTTCAGGATGCCGATGTCGCCAAGGGTACCCATGGCTCATTCATCGAACCGGTCGGCGAAGGCGCCGGAAAGGTGTATGGCCAGAGCAGCCTGTTGATCCGCCATCGCGTCGCCGAACTCGACCTCAATGGGGCGGGTTGGATGCGGGCCCCCGGTGTCAGCGTCTCCTTCTTTGCGCTCGAATCGTCGATGGATGTGCTTGCGCATCAATTGGGCGTTGATCCATTGGATCTGCGGCTGCGAAACTATTCTGAGCTCGATCAGGAAAACAAGCGGGCATGGACCAGCAAGTCTCTGCGGCGGTGCTACGAAGCGGGTGCGGCGGCCATTGGGTGGCGTACGCGCAGCAAGGGCGGGCAGCTGGATGAGAACGGCCGCTGGGTGGGATTCGGCATGGCGACTTCCTTCCATCCCAACCGGCAGTTTCCTGCAACGGCTCGGTTGAGTCTGCGTCGGGATGGCACGGCCGAAGTTGCTCTGGCGATCGCCGACATGGGGCAGGGCATCTTCACCGCCCTGACGAAAATCGCCGCGGAGGCGCTGGGCCTTCCACGCGACAGCATCATATTGCGCACGCAGGATACGGATCTGCCGGCTGGTGCGGGCAGCTTTGGGTCCTCGGCAACCTTGAGCAATGGTGCGGCGATTGTGGAAGCTGCAGCGGAGATCCAAAAGCGGCTCATCGAGAGCGCGGTCCGCGACAAGGCGTCTTCGCTTTTCGGTCAATCCGTGGCGAACATCACGGTGAGCGACGGACAGTTGGCCGGAGTAGGCGGCGCCAAGGACAGCGTCGCGGCGGTCATGGGCCGGCACGCTTCCGGGGTCATCACGGCAAAAGCCACGACCGGGCGCACACTCGGATACAGCAAGCTGTCCAAAGGTTCCTTTGGCGCAATATTCGCCCAGGTTTCTGTCGACCCCATCACCTTGCGGGTGCGGGTTGAAAAGCTGGTCGGCGCGTTCGCGTGCGGCAGGATCATTGACAAGACCATCGCAGCCAATCAACTGGCGGGCGGCATGATCTGGGGGTTGGGTCAGGCCCTGATGGAGGAGACGCAGGTGGATCCACGCACCGGCCAATGGGTGAATGCCAATCTGGCGGAGGCGCTTATCGCAACCAATGCCGATGTGCCTCCCGTCGACGTCATCCTCATCGACGAGGATGACACGCGATTTCATTCTCTGGGGTCCAAGGGATTGGGGGAAATTGGCTTGGTCGGTCCCGCACCGGCGATCGCCAATGCGATTTTCGATGCCACCGGCAAGCGACTCCTCAGCCTTCCCATTCGCATCGAACACCTGATGGGCGAGAAGGCCGTTCATCCCGTCCCTGCAGACTTCGACAAGGGGGGTTAATTCATCGTGGAAAAATTGATCACGGTCAATGGCACCGAGCACCGCGTGGCGATTGACGCACGAACGACGCTCCTGGATTTCCTGCGCGAAAAACTCGATTTGACCGGTAGCAAGAAGGGCTGTGATTTTGGCCATTGCGGCGCTTGTACGGTTCTCGTCGATGGTCAGCGGGTGTTGTCGTGTCTTCAGCTCGCCGCCACCGTCTCGGGCCCTGTAACGACGATCGAGGGTCTTTCGTCGGGAAATTCGGCCTTGCACCCGATGCAAGAGGCGTTCTTGAACCACGATGCCTATCAATGTGGCTACTGTACGCCCGGGCAAATCATGAGTGCGATCGGTTGCGTTCGCGAGGGCAATGCGGGATCCGCTGAGGAAATCCGTGAGGCGATGAGCGGCAACCTGTGCCGGTGCTCCGCGTATCCCAACATTGTTCGGGCGATCATCGACGCTCGGGACGCCACCGGTGTGGCGCCATGAAGCCTTTTGAGGTGGTGACAGCGGCGGATGAAGCGGATGCGATACGCCGCTTTCAATCGGCCCACGCCGGTGCCGATTCCAGGACGGGCGCAGCCGCTTATATTGCCGGCGGCACCACGGTCGTCGACCTGCTGAAACTCAATGCGCTGCAACCCAATGTGCTGATCGATCTGGGTCCGCTCAGGTCCAGACTGCGCTCCATCGTGAAGACGCAGGACGGCATCCGCATCGGTGCAATGGCCACGATGACGCAGGTCGCCCAGGATCCCGATGTTGCCCGACACTTTCCAGCCGCCGTGGAATCCTTGCGGCTTGCCGCCAGCGGGCAGATCCGCAACATGGCCACGTTGGGCGGCAACCTGTTGCAGCGCACGCGCTGCAGCTATTTTCGGGATGGACATGCCGCCTGCAACAAGCGAAAACCGGGAACGGGGTGCGCGGCCATTGGAGGAGCCAGCCGAGGGCTGGCAATCCTGGGGGTCAGTCAGCACTGTATCGCCAACTACCCGGGAGATCTGGCCGTTGCGCTGGTGGCGCTGGATGCCACCATTCAAGTTCTGGGAACCGATGGCTCCCGCAACGACATGCCCGTCGCGTCCTTGTACCGACTTCCCGAAGACAGTCCCCACATCGAGACCCATCTGGCGCCGGGAGATTTGATCACATCGGTGACCCTTCCGTTCAGTTCACGCGCTGAGACGTCGCTGTATTTGAAGATTCGAGACCGCTGGTCCTATGCGTTCGCGCTTGCATCTGCGGCCGTTGCGGTGGAGTTGGATGAAGCGCGGATTGTGCGATCCATTCGTATCGTCCTGGGCGGTCTCGCAAGCGTGCCTTGGCGGTGCGAGGCGAGCGAGCGGTATCTCCTGGGGAAATCGCTCGATGCCGAATCGGCCGGTGCGGCTGCGGATCTTGCGGTGGCGGATGCTCGGACTGATGATCAGACCCGCTTCAAACCCGAATTGGGGCGGCGCACCGTGATCAAGGCGCTTTTGGACGCAGGTTCAAGAAGGGCGGGACGCTGAGTTTGATCGTCGATCGGCACGTGCTCCTCGACGACTGCGTTCCACTCTGATTTCACCAGGTGTTGCCCAGGGTGCAGAACTCGACCGCCAGTGCTTCCTCCCGTAACTTGGCCACTCGACAGCCCGTCAATGTCAGCCAGGTGATGGACGGGGCGCCGTTCGGGCCAACGCAGTGGCTGGTGGCATTGTGGTGCGCCGCGCTGTCGACACTGGATGGATTTGACAACGCCGTCATGGCCTACGTCGCACCGGTCATCGGCCCGGCCTGGGGCGTCAGCGGACCCGCCTTTGGTCCCGTGTTTGGGTTTGGCGTCGCCGGTGCGATGGTCGGCTCTTTGTGCGCCGGGTTGCTCGCGGATCGCTTCGGACGTCGGGCTCTGATTTTGCTGTCGACGTTGGTGTTTGGGAGCGGAATGCTGGTCACGGCGATGGCGACGACCCTATCGCAGTTGTGTGTCCTTCGCTTTTTGACAGGATTAGGCGTCGGAGGATTGATACCGAACGTCATTGCGCTCACGGCGGAATTCGCGCCGCAGCGCAATCGTCATACGACCACGTCGGTCATGACGCTCGGATTCGCGCTTGGAGCTGGCGGAGGTGGGTTCGTCGGTGCCGCGCTGATTCCCCGCTTCGGCTGGCAGGCCATGTTCGTGTTGGGCGGTCTGCTTCCCTTGTTGTGTCTTCCCTGGGTTCACCGGTTCCTGCCGGAGTCGGTCCGATTCCTGGCTTCCCGGGGCAGCAATCCCAAGGAAGTCGCGAAAATCCTGAATGTCGTCGTCCCGGGGTCCGCTTATAGCGGCGATGAGGAGTTCATCGTCGATGACCGCACGAAGGGGGCCGCGGGCGTTCGCCAACTGTTTTCCGAGGGTCGAGGCATCGACACGGCGTTGCTGTGGTTCATCTTCTTTTCGAACATGATTGTCATGTTCTTTCTCAACAACTGGCTGCCGACCATTTTTCGCCAAGCCGGGGTCCCGGTGGAGACCGCATTGAGGGTCTCGGGCTGCGTTTCCTGGGGCGGGATCCTCGGCACGCTGGTATTCGGGCCGATGGTCGAGCGGGTCGGCGTGCCCCGAGTCGTATCGGTCCTGTATTTGGGCGCTGCCGCGCTGGTGTTCCTGATTGGGATGGTAGACGCGAAGCTCTCGGCCATGTGGGTAATCGTGCTGGCGACAGGCGCCTGCGTCGTCGGCGCACAAAGTTTGATCAACGCGTTGGCGGCCACCCAGTATCCAACACCGATTCGTTCAACCGGCGTCGGCTGGGCGTTTGGCGTCGGCCGCATTGGGGCCATCTGCGGGCCGGTGGTGGGCGGCTTACTGTTGGCCGCCCACATCAGTCCCAACAGGCTCTTTGCCGGTATCGCCGTGCCGGCGTTGATGGGTTCGGTGGCCATGCATGTGCTGGGGCGAAGAACACGCACTGCGGCGGGGTCCAACCTTCACGATGCCGGGCCGTGAATTCTTGCGGATCAGATCTTGAATTGTTCCAGCGTATTGGGGTGAAAGAGTTCCTCCGGCGCGAGTCTGCGCGCGCTCAGTCCCTGCGCATGGTGGTGATGCAGGAATGTGTCGAGCACATGCCGGTTCGGCTCGAGGCCATAGCTCCAATAGTCCCTTCCCATCAATTCTCGGGCAGACCTCACCGTCTCCTCCACGAACGGCAGGGTTACCTTCAAGGCTGATCCATCCGCCAGCGCCGTCATGGCCTGCTCTTTGGCTGCAGAAAAGGCCTTCATCAGCGCCACGGGCAGCCAGGGATGCTGAGTCGCCAACGAACGCCGGACGCCGAGAAGGTGCATGATCGGCAGGATCTTGGTGCGCCTGTAGAATCCACGTGCAGCCTCGACGGGGTCCGGGAACAGCCACCCGATGTTCGGGTGTCCGCGGTCAAATGCCGCAGGTGCTCGAGGTGACAACAGGCCGTCGATTTCGCCTGCCTCAAGCATCTCGGACAGGGTGCGATGGTCGGGCGCATCCTCCAAACTCACGTTCGAGGGAAGTTTCAGATCAACCTTTTCCTTTCGCCCAGGATGCTCCAGTCCGCCACGGACCCACCGGATCTCATGTGGCATCACGCCATGATCTTCCTCCAGGAGGATCCTGCCCCAGACACACGCCGTCAGCTGATACTCCGGCGTTCCGATCCGTCGTCCGCGAAGATCCGTTGGTGACTGAATCCCCCGGTCGGTGCGGATGTACAGGGCGGTATGGCGGAACATGCGTGACGGGAAGACCGGTATTCCGATGTAGGGATTGTCGCCCTGCGCGGTCTTCACGGCAAAACTCGAAAGGGACAGTTCGCAAACGTCGAACTCCACGCGCCGGAACGCGCGGAAGAAGATCTCTTCGGGCTCGAGTGACAGAAAGATGGGGTCGATTCCGTCAATGCAGACGTTTCCGTCCATCAGTGGCCGAACGCGGTCGTAGTTGCCCACAGCGATCGAAAGGGAGAGCTTGCTCATATCATGTTGTCCTTGGGAGCCGTCGAAGGCGACGCCTTGAAACCGGCCTTGGTCGTGGCGGTTCGCGCGCCGTTACAATTTGCCTTTGTTGTCATGGAGAAACCTTTCCACCCCCGGGTGGAGGGGAACGTCCAGCGGGGTCTGGCGAGATTCGGAGAAGACTTGACTCACGCCGACGTAGTCGCCTTTGGTCCAGGGAATCTCGCGTTGCCGGGCAACCACGGCCTCACAGACGTCGACGACGACCTTCTCGTCCAGTGACTCCCGGCAGTACAGGGGCCAACCGCTGAAATCCAGGCAGTCATACTCGCGATTCAAATTCTTGTAATCGCCGGGCTTCAGGGTGCACGGTCGCCATCCCAGCGCCGCCATTTGGGACAGATTCTCGGGCGTAAAGTCGAGGAGTTGATATCCCAGCGCCAGGGCGTGATCCAGCCAAACGATGAGCGCCTCGTCAAAGACGGCGTCGATGGTGCCGGTTTGTAGGGGTTGCATGCGCTTGGGTCCGAATGGAGAGCCGGTCGTGACGAGTTCGCCGCCCCATCCGATGAATTCCTTCAGGCTGAAGCCTTCGACTTGGAAAAGCTGATCGATCAGCACCAGCGTGGAGTGGGTCGGGTCTTCCCGCACCGACACTTTCAAGGGAAACTGCCGTTCCTTCAGGTCGCGCACCGTCCGTAGACCAGTACGTGGGTGCACGACCATGACGAAACTGTCCCAGGAGGGATACGAGCAGACGACCCGTACGGGCATTTTTCGGTCGAACAGTCCAACGCCACGGTAGGCCTGCGTCAGCAGCGCCGAAGGATTCACGAAGGCCATATCAACGGCTCCGCTGCAGACGTCATGAGCAAGAATGGCCGACCCTGTTGCCAGATTGAGGGATGGCTTCCAAGCGGCGCCGCCACCGGAGCCCACACTGATTCTCAAATCCCGGTTGCCGCCGTACGGGATGGAAAAGTCTCCGGCGACGTCCAATCCGATCTCCCAGAGCATCTTGGCGCGAATGAAATTGGCGCCTCGTGGCAGTGGCTCGAGCCGCGGTTCGTCGTCGTTAGAACGGGTCGATGTGTCGTTCATTTCAAATGTTCATGCATGGTTGCTAGTTCGTGAAGTATCCGGCGTGCAGCGCATCGAGCCAGACCGATGCGAAAAGCGGAACTTGGTCGGCGGATATGGAATGGTGGAGTCCCTCGAGAAACAGCAGCAGATGTCGCTTGCAATGAGGTTGGACCACCGATGAGGCAAGACGGACGACCTCCGGAGGGTGGATTTCATCCCGCGTCCCGGACAACTCGAGCACATTGATGCCGGAGAGTGAGTCGTCCGGAAAGCAAAGCTCCAGGTTCTCCTGTACGAGCCTGCTGAATCCGCGGTCCCGAGTTTCGGGAGGGAGGAATGATGCATTCCACAATCGGGAGATGCCCTCGGTCAGTGCGGCCACGTTGAAGAACATGAAGGTGTCCTCGAAGCTCTTGAAGCGAGGGGACTTGAGTGCTTCCTTCCACTGCGCGCGACGCTCGTCATCGGGCAAGTCGCGGCTGAAGAACGAAAAATCCTCATACCCTCGCTCACGTAGGCGGAAGGTGGAGGGGTCATAGAGCCAGCGAAAATCATGGCGGGCAGCGCGTGATGCGAAGTAGCAGATGGGAAAGTGCGCCATGCCAAAGCTGGCAATGCCGTCGGGCGCAAACGCTTTGGCCAGTGGCCAGAGAAAGGCCCCGCCCGTGGAGAACCCCCAGTACAACAGCAGGATATTGCGGCGGTCCTGCACGATTCCGCAACCGCGCAAAGCCTCCTGAAAGCCCCGAATCGTCGTGGTGGGCGTCAGCGCCATCATCTGTGCTTCGAGTTCCGAGCCCTTGCGCGGGAAGCGGCAGAATTGACTTCCGGTGGGGCTGGAAACACCAGCGGCGCCGGTCGTTTCATAGTCGGTGGCTGGCCAATGTTGTCGCTGACCCCGATGGAACACCGGCATCCGCTGGTCGAGCGGAATAGACTCCCACGATCCCAGGGGATCGTCCGTCAAGAAGTTCCATCGACCCAACCGGCACAGCGCAATGAAGGTGATGCCGCGTCGTGCCAACCAGGGTCCGGGGCCCTCACGGCGGCAATCATCTTCTGCGAATTCCCGGCCGTTGTCATGTCCTGCCTCTGAGGCAACCATGACGACACGTCGTCCCTCGATGTGCAAAGGTTCCTGAGGGGAGAACACGATGGCGACCTGGGTGAACGGCCTGCCATTGTTCTCAAAGTCGAAATAGCGAACTTCTTGCGTAAATCCGCATAAGCGGGACCCGCTCCAGCGGGCCGCCATTTCGCCTGCGTCGGATGCTGGTATCGTCGTGCCGGAATCAAAGGGTCGCCAACTCATGAGGTCTTAATCCAACATCCTGCTTGATGATGAGTTTGCCAGCCCGGAGAGCCGAGAACGACGTGCAAATCGAAGCATTGTTTTTATGTTTTTAGCGGTAATCTGTCTGTCTTGGCCCGTGTAAGGTAGAAGCTATCGGTAATGGGTTGCCTGACTCGGGCCGCGCCATGTGGAGTGGATCTTCTGCGCCGGTTTCTATCACATGGTGCCGTGATACCTGTCGGTAGGTCATCCAATCATGGTGGAGCACGTCGATTTCTATGAACCCTTCCAGTTACGGACCCTTTGACTACAGCGCCATCATCGATCGCCCCAAGTTGCACTGGCCGAATGGCGCTCGTATTGCACTGTGGGTTGCCCCCAATATCGAGTTCTTTCACCTGGATCGGCCGATCAATGGCCTCCCGGCTCCGAGCGTAGCGGCGTGGGCGGAGCGGGATTATGGGAACCGGGTGGGTGTCTTCCGGATGATGGAAGTGCTGGATCGGTATGACCTGAGGGCAACGGTCTGCCTAAACAGCGATGTCTGCAAGTTCCACCCGCGAGTCATCGAAGAGGGCATGAAGCGCAATTGGGAGTGGATGGGGCATAGCACCAACAATGCCGAGTTGTTCCAGGACATGACCGAAGTGCAGCAGAAGGCTGCGATCAAGGAATCACTTCAAGTCATCGAACAGCATACCGGCAAAAGACCCCGCGGTTGGTTGAGTCCGGCGCTGAGAGAAACCTGGAACACGCTGGATTTTCTGGCCGATGAGGGCATCGACTACATTTGCGATTGGTGCAATGACGACCAACCGGTTTCCATGGTGTTGCCCGGTGGCAAGTCGATGACGGCCGTCCAATATGCGCACGAAATGAACGATTTGCCGGTTTTCTTGAGAAAGATGCATACGCCGGAGGCGTTCAAGGACATGATCTGCCGCAGCTTCGATGTGCTTTATCGGGAAGCTGAGCAGATGGACTCGGCCAAGGTGATGGCGATCGCTCTACATCCGTTCATCACGGGTCTGCCGCACAGAATCGACGCCCTCGACGCCGCGCTTGAACATGTTTGCAGGCACAGCAAGGTATGGCGTGCGACAGGCAGCGAAATCGTTGACGCCTTCCTCGCGCAAAGCAAAAAATGATGGCGATGATCAGGCGCCCCGTATTGTAAGAACGGTTTTCCGGAGGGAAGTTTGATGCAGGCTCAAGTGCTGGCACCAGCCGCCGTGTTGGTGTTGTGGTCATTGTTCATGTTGGTTTGGATGGAAGCCATCCGCTTTCCGGCGATGATTCGAAGTGGTTTGGATCTCAAGGCTGCCAAGCCGGGAGCCCGAGGGCAGGATCTCGAGGGAGTCCTGCCGCCCAGAGTGCAATGGAAGGCCCACAACTACAATCACTTGATGGAGCAGCCGACGATCTACTACGCGGCTGTGATGATTCTGGCTCTCACGGGCGCGCAGTTGATCGATGTGAGGCTGGCCTGGGCCTACACGATTCTGCGCATCCTGCACTCGTTGTGGCAATCGTTGGTCAATGGGATGCCGGTGCGTTTCGTGCTCTTTGTGCTGTCCACCTTCGTGCTGATCGCGTTGTCGGTGCGTGCCGTGGTGGTGACCTTCTGATCGGTTGTTCCGAATTACCACCATCCCGCGCAAAAGAGCTTTCAATCTTAGAAGCGGCCGTTCGGTGTCATTCCGTGTAAGTTGCTGGGTATCTCAAATCGAGTTGATGGATAGGCCTGGAGAGCGTTGATGGCGAACGTAAAGTCTTTTAAGTCCTTGCAAGAGTTGGTGGATGCAACGCCCAACTTGACCGATTACTTCTACAACGACACGCCGGGGCCTTACAGCAGAACTCGGGGCAGTGTGCTGCCTCAGGAAATTTCCAATTGGCGCGATGAACAGCGCGCATGGCGGGAAACCGCCGTGCTGTTCGATCAGTCCCACCATATGCCCGAATTGTTTCTGAAAGGGCGGGATGCCCGCGCGTTGTTGACGAAGCTGGGGGTCAACAGCATGGCCAATCTTGCTCCGGGAGTCGCCAAGCAGTTCATTGCCTGCAACCAGAACGGGCAGATGATCGGCGAGTGCATTCTGCATGATCTGGGCGGTGAGACGTTCGAGTTGATCAGCGGAAAGATCGTCCAAAACTGGGTCAAATTCCATGCCGAGACCGGTGGTTACGATGTCAGCGCTACGGTTGACGAGGCCACTCCGGACAACCATACCGGTCGGCGCATCAACTTCCGGTTCGGGATGGATGGACCGAATGCGGCCAAGATTTTTGACGCGGTGGTGGAGGGCGGAGCGCCTGAACTGGCGTTTTTCCGGACCGCGCGCGTCAGGATAGCCGGTGTAGAGGTCTTGGCCCTGCGCCACGGAATGGCGGGCCACAAGGGGGTGGAACTGTCCGGCCCCTACGATGAGGCCGCGGTGGTGAGGCAAGCGCTGGTCGATGCTGGAGCGAAGCACGGTTTGCGGCAGGGCGGGACAAAAGCGTATTTCACGGCGCAATATGAAAGCGGCTGGATTCCGTATCCCCTGCCGGCCATTTACACCGACGAGAGTCTTCGCAAGTTTCGTGAGTGGCTGCCCGCAGATGGTTGGGAGGCCAAGTTTCAGCTGGCGGGCAGCTTCTATTCGAAGAACATCGCTGACTATTACGTGACGCCGTTCGACTACGGATATGACCGGGTCGTCAAATTCGATCACGATTTCATCGGGCGCGAAGCATTGCAAACGATGATCGGCAAGCCTCACAGAACCAAAGTGACGCTGGTGTGGAACAAAGAGGATGTTCTGAAGATTTTTGCCTCGCAATTGGAGCCCGGCACACCTTACAAGTTCATGGAACTGCCGGTGGCCGACTACGGGTTTCCACCACGCGATGAGGTCCGTAGCGCTGACGGAAAGCGGTTGATCGGCCTGTCCACGCTGTGCGGATATACGGTCAATGAACGGTCCATCCTGTCGCTGGCCATGTTGAACCAAGACGAGGCGATCATGGGCAAGGAGGTCGTCGTCGTGTGGGGCGAGCCCGACGGGGGATCACGCAAGCCTCGCGTCGAGCGACATCGCCAACTCCATGTTCGCGCGACGGTGGCGCCCGCCCCGTTTGCCAGGGCCGTGCAGGACCTCAAACGAGCGGCCGTCAAGGTCTGATCTGGCCTGGTTGAGTCATGTGATTGGGTGTTGATGGTGCCCTGTCGACGCAGGGGTGGTGATTGCCATGTCCAATGATCCCAAGACCATTATCGAGGAAGGCAGGATGGGCGCCGCTCAATGGGGCGCCGTGTTGGTGGTCGTCGCACTCAATGCCTTGGACGGATTCGATGTTTTGTCGATCAGCTTTGCCTCGCCCGGTATCGCAGCGGAATGGAAACTGGACAAGGCCACCCTCGGCTGGATCTTGTCGATGGAACTCCTCGGGATGGGGTTAGGTTCCTTGGTGTTGGGCAGGATCGCGGATTGGTTGGGCCGGCGTCCGATGATTCTTGGCTGCCTGTTGGCCATGGCGATCGGCATGCTGGGTGCATCCGTTTCGACCGACGTTCGGATGCTGTTGCTTTGCAGGCTGGTCACCGGTTTGGGCATCGGCGGGATGCTGGCATCCCTGAATGCCGCCATCGCAGAGCTGTCCAACCGTCGATGGAGGAATTTCGCAACCGCATTGATGGTGATCGGATATCCGATTGGCGGAATCGTCGGCGGTATGGTGGTGCAGGCTTTGCTGGCGAGCGGGGGATGGCGCGACGTGTTTCGCGCCGGCGCGTGGGCCACGGCTGCCTTTATACCGCTGGTCGCCCTGTTTGTGCCGGAGTCCGTGTCGTTTCTTGCCCGTCGCAATCGTGACACCGACGTGAAAAAGATCGCGCGAACGCTTTCCCGGTTCGGTCATTCAAGCAGTTTTGAAGTGCGACCGCCTGCGGAGGTTGCGGTTGGTGGGTCGGCGTGGGCAATTTTCAGTCCGCGGATGCTCCCCATCACGTTGTTGGTGACGTTGGCCTACCTTGCACATATCACGACGTTCTACTTCCTGATCAAATGGATTCCCAAAATCGTCGTGGACTTGGGATTCCCCGCCAAGGCGGCCGCCGGCGTCCTGACCTGGTCCAACGTCGGTGGCGCAATCGGTGGGGTCGTCTTCGGCTTGCTGGCGACTCGCCTGAGCCTGCGACTGCTGACGATTGCGGTCCTGTATGCATCCTTCCTCATGGTGATCTGGTTCGGTCAGGGAGCCTCCGATCTTCATGAGTTGATTCATGTGGTGCTGATTGCAAGCCTGTTCACCAATTCCGCCGTCGTCGGATTGTATTCGCTGATCTCCAGGCTGTTTCCGACAGCCATCAGGGCTACCGCCACGGGCTTCGCGATCGGTGTGGGACGTGCGGGCGCGGCGTTTGCGCCCATTGCGGCCGGTTATCTCTTCCAATCCGGGATGGGGTTGTCCACGGTGGCCACGGTCATGGGAGCCGGTTCGCTGCTGTCGGCCCTCGCGTTGATGGTATTGCGCGAAAGGACAGCGGATCAGGCAATGTAACGACTGAACCGCGGCACATTTCGCGCACTGCGATGGCCGGCATTGCTACGCATCGAGCGCCACCGGCCGCTCTCCGCCGGCTAACTGATGCAGCCATTCGCAGGTGCGCAGGAATCCGCCGAAGCAGAACAGGTGCAGGCCGTTGAACTCGGCTCTTCCGCCGAGCAATGCCTGGGCAAGAATCCCAGTCAATTTGTCGGGATTGTGATCGCCCAACAACTGGGTGAGTGCGGTGGGGCGAATGCCCAGCGCCCGGATGGAGGGTCCCACTCCACAGCGCATCGCAAACTTGAACAGCGTCGTCAGTCCGGCCGGACCTGCAATCCCCGCGACCAGTCGGGCAGACGCCGCGTGAGCCCGAAGTTCATTTGCCCAGGCCAGAAACGGCTCGGGTTCGAAGAAGAACTGGGTCACGAACGATAGCGGCATGCCGGCCTGTTGCCCCCACAGCGCCTTTTCCCGCTCTGCTCGCCTTATTTCATCGAGCTCGACCTTGGGGTGACCCTCCGGATGTCCGGCGACCGAAAGTCGTGTGAGGCCGCTGTGAGCGATCACGCCGGTGGCCAACACGTCGGCGACACTGGAGTAGGGGCCACGGGCTTGCGGGTAGTCTCCCGCCAACAGGAGGATCTCGCGCGTGCCCGCGGTTCTCACGAATCCCGACAGGACCTTTTCCAAGGTCTTGCTCGAGTCGAGTAACCGAACCGGCAAATGAGGAACCGGATCATAGCCCGCATTCCGCACTTGCTGGCAGACGGCTTCGGTGGCCTCCCAGCTTTGGCCCGGCAGATGACTGATGAAGATCTTCTGCTGTGGTAACAGGAACTGGCGGCTGGCCGTCAGATGCTTCGCATCCTGGACGTTGATTTCCACCGACGCCTCCCGCGCGAGGCGCGAAAGAACGGTGCGAAGGTCATGCTGTGTCAGGTCGTTGTTCGACCGCGCGGAGGTGTCTGGCATGTCTGGCATGGAGGGGTTGCTTACCAATGTCATCGGATCGACCGCGCGACGGATCCGTTACCAGACCCGCCGCGCGGGAAAGTGGTCCCTAAGTTCGTAGCACGTACGGCCGGTAGTTCTCTCGCGCCGAGTCGGCGTAGGGTGAAGGCCCCACCACCGCCCTGATTTCGGTTTGCACATGGCGTTCAACCGTCGGCTTCTTCGATCCGCCGTCCTTTTCGCCCCAGATCACCGAGACTTCAGTGCCCGTCGCGGCATGGGCATCGTCGACCATGGACAACGAGATCCAGCAGCGTCCATTGGCGGTGTAGACGGGATAGGTCGAGATACCGACCATTTTGCCGTTGCTCATGATCATGTCGTACGGCAGGGTCGAATACTGGGAACCGGGCATATCCAGGTACTTGGCTCTATCGCTGGCCTTGAAGTACGTGGCAAATACCTTGATCACGTCATCGCTGTTCCAGGACAGTGTGACCTTGTGCCGGTGGGGCGCATCTTTCATTTTCTCCAGCGCTTCACGCCCGATGAAATCGTGGTCGAATTTGACCAGATGCCCATAGCCGATATCCCAGGGGGTGAGGTAGTAATCCTCGATGTTGTTGGAATAGTAGCTCCCGCCCAGCGATGCGGAGGCTTCAAAGCTCGTAGCCGAGAGCCAATTGCGGTAGGACTGCAGTTTGTCGCCGGTGTAGATGGCCGGCATCGGCGACGGCAGCCAACCCGATTCCATCGCAACCGTCGAATAGGCTCTGGCTCCCACCGCCCGGATGCCGAATTCCGCGCCGGCTTCCATGATGGCCTCACGTACCCATTCCTTATCCTCGTGAGGACCCCAGATTTCCAGCCCGGGCGAGCCTGGCATCCCATGACGAAGGGCGCGCACCGTTCGGCCCCGGATCTTAATCTCGCCCATGTTGAAGAATTTGATTTCCGGCAGTGGTCCACCGTTTAGCTTCTCCAGGACCTGCGGCGCCAAAGGCCCTTGAACCTGAAGCCGGTAGGTTTTTCGCTGCCCGGAGTTCTGCAGCGTGCGTTCGTCACGCTCGACCTTGACGTCGTATTTTCCACTGCGTGCATGGAATTCGACCCAATTCTCAGTGGGTGGACGGCCGACGATTTGAACGCGGTCATCCTCGAGTCCGAACAGGACGGCATCGCCGATGACATAACCGTCATGATTGCAGACGACGAGCTGCTTGGCCTTGTTGCGGCCAAAACCCTTGAAGCTGTTGACTCCAAGGTCCGAGAGCAGTCGGACGGTGTCCTTGCCTTCCACGTACAAGTCGGTCATGTGGTAGGACTGGTCCAGGAGGGCAACCGATTTTCTCCATGCCTCTTGCTCATCCCTCCAGTTGGAGAATTCGCTCGCCACCGGAAAGATGTAGGGGCCGACCGGGGCGTTGCGAAGCATGTCCACGGGATTACCGATGGAATTGATCTTGTCTTGCAGAGTCTTGCCAGCCATCGAAGTCATCCTATGATTTGAGTGTTGTGGAGAAACTCGAGATTCGGGTGGGGTGCCAGGACCTTCGGCAAGTGTGGTCGAATCACGACCATTCCTAAATTGCGAAATGCAGATATCATGTATCAACAATCGTGATGAGGCTGTAGATGCACCAAGCGGGTAAGTTCGGGGGGCTGGATGTCGATTCAATGCGGCTGATGCTCGCGCTGCACGACCAGCATAGCGTCAGCAGGGCGGCGGAGGTCCTGGGCATGGGCCAATCCTCGGCCAGCATGTGCCTGCGGCGATTGCGAAAGGTATTCGGCGATGCGCTTTTCGTCAGATCGACGCGCGGGGTGGCGCCGACGCCCCGTGCCCTGGCTCTGTTGCCGGCGCTTCGGGACATATTGCAGCGCATCGATTCCGACATCGCGATTTCCGGCGCTTTCGACCCGGCGGTCTCGCAGACAGCGTTCACCATTGCGATGTCGGATGTGAGCGAGATGGCCCTGGTGCCGCGAATTCTCAATCGCATGAAGGAGATAGCCCCCAATGGTTCGCTGCGCATCGTCACGCCGACCACTCCACGTTTGATCAGTGGCCTTGCCAACGGCAGCATTGATCTTGCGCTGGGGCACTTCCCCGACTTGAGCAGCGGCAATCATCTGCATCAGCGGCTGTATTCCCACAGCTTCGTCTGCCTGGCGCGCAGGGGACATCCGGTGGTCTCCGGACGAATGACCTTGACGCAATTCACCGAGTGCAAACACGTGCTGGTGCATTCAGAAGGAAGCAGTCAGCGTATTTTCGAGCAGCACTGCAAGAAGATCGGTATCTCGCTGAAGGTTACGGTCCGGGCGGCTCATTTCATGAGCGTCCCGGTGATCGTTGCAAAATCGGATCTCCTGGCGACGGTACCGCTGGCGGTGGGCGCGGTATTCCACCAATCGCTGGGACTGGAGGTCTTTCGGCCGCCGATGAAATGCCCCCGTTTCGCGCTCGCGCAGCATTGGCACCGGCGTTTCCAGAATGATGCCCGTCACAAGTGGCTTCGGTCCCAGCTGATTGTGCCCTCCGTCAAGTCCATATCCGATCATTGGGATGAATTCGACGGCGCCTTGAGATGAGGGCTTTCGCGGCCGGATCTTGCGCTCTCCGTTGAGCGGCAGGGGTGTCTCGTGGCCGCCATTCGGTGACTTTCAATTTGTCACAGTAAAAACAGTGTTGCGGCTTCATGGTATTGGCGTCGGGCACGCAACGCGTTCAAATGGATCCCTCATCAGCGAAGAGGAAAATCACGTTGCAACGCTTCATCTTGACCCTGTCATGCCCGGATAAGAAGGGGATTGTCGCGGCCGTCGGCGGGTTCCTCGTTGAACAGGACGGCAATATCGTGGATAGCGCCCAATTTGGTGATTCGAAGAACCAGCAATTCTTCATGCGAGTGTGCTTCGACGCGCCGGGCGCCAGGCTGGCAGATCTGCGTGAACGATTTTCCGTGATCGGTAACTCATTTGCGATGCATTGGGAGATTCACGATGCGTCGGTTAAACCTCGCTTGTTGCTGATGGTGTCGAAGTTGGGGCATTGCCTGAATGATCTCTTGTATCGCTACCGCGTCGGCGCATTGAATGTCGAGATTCCTGCGATTGTTTCCAACCATCGGGACTTTTACGGTCTCGCAGCATCTCATGACATTCCGTTTCACCATCTTCCCGTGACCGCCGACAACAAGAAGAAGCAGGAGGAGAAGTTGGCGGAGATATTCGATGAGGAGCGGTGCGATTTGCTCGTGCTCGCCCGGTACATGCAAGTGTTGTCGTCCGAGGCGTGCGCGAGGTTCGAGCAGCGGGCCATCAACATTCATCATTCCTTTCTTCCGAGCTTTCAGGGCGCCAAGCCCTACCATCAAGCGCATGACCGAGGTGTGAAGCTGATTGGAGCGACGGCTCACTATGTGACGCAGGATCTTGACGAAGGGCCGATCATCGAACAGGACATTGCACGGGTGGATCACGGCATGACCGTGGAGGATTTTGCTTCGCTTGGTCGGGAGGTGGAGTCTTCGGTGCTTGCGCGGGCTGTGAAATGGCACATTGAGCATCGGATCTTGTTGAATGGCGATAGGACGGTCGTGTTTCGATAGTCGTTCTCGTGACGCTCCGCGCTCCAGCCAGCAACTGCTTGATGGCTCAGTGGGACTCAATGTACTGCGGTCCTAATGTGACCCGAACGCGCAACTGTCTTTGTCGGCGCGGTGCCGTTGTGGTGCCGCGCTGCACCGATTGATAGAGGAGCGGGGTCTCTTGACGGCCACTATTTCAAGAGGGGCCTTCCGTTGTGGAAGTGTTCTTGCCACCAGTTCGATTCCAGATCCAGCTCATTCGGGACTTCCTTCGAATAGATAGCCAAGTCTTTGAGCGGATCAGTCTCACCTGAACGGTCGATCATCCGGGGATCCCGCCCTTCCTTCACATCCGTGATCGCCTTGAGCAGCAGACGTCGCATCGCCACGATGGCTCGATCTGATGTACCAAGGTTTTCCGTCGAGCGGTCCATGATGGGGCCGTCGCCCTGGGTCTCAATCACGCATTTGTCATGAACGAAAAAGCTCATTCCCAGGCCCGCGAAGCTTCTCTTTCTCATCTCCTCGCGGTCTTGATTGAAGCGATTCGCCCGGGTGCGTGGAACGCGGAAGTCCGGGCCGACCTGATCGTAGCTTGACATGAGGAATTCCGGATCAACCGGTCCGTCGAAGCGATGCGAGATCACGTACTTCCAGTGCGTATGATCGTCGATCGGCACATGCCAGTTGATCTGATAGTAGCAGTTCGGAGAGATCGGCTGCTTTCTGGGATCCAGCACCGGGCTTCCTTGGATCGCCGCGGCATTGGGCATCAGGAAATTCGTCAGTCGCACCCAGCGCGTTCCTTCCTTGAAAGCGCGGGCCGAATTGATCCGCAGTCCAAAGGGAGTCTCCGCCACGCGGATGTCCGGTGATTGATCGCTGGCCAGCACGTCGTTCAAGGCGCCCGAGCGCAGGTTCATCGAGGCGCTGACGCCCTCCGGCAGGAAGCGATGCAAGAATGACAGGTGTGACGGATCGATGTTGCCTTCATTGCCCTGCAGGTAATTGCATTCCTGGTGGGCCTTCATCGCAAACGTGTTCTCGGCAGGTCCGGAAAGAAAATGAAAGTTGGGCAAAGGCGGTGGCTCACCGCGGCCCACGTACGCCAGAATCACCCCGGCCGCTTCGTGACAGGGGAAGGAGCCGATTCGGATGTTGCCCTTGGTGCGCAGATGAGGCGGCTCACACGGCCTTTCCACGCACTTTCCCGTACCGTCCATCAGCCAGCCGTGATAGATGCAGCGGATGCCGTTGTCCTCGACGCGTCCATAGGAAAGGTCGACGCCTCGATGTGGGCAGTAACGTGTCAGCAGGCGAGGGCTGCCTTGGGCGTCGCGGAACATCACTAATGATTGACCTAGATGCGTCAATGGCAGGGGTTCGTCAGCCTTCAGTTCCCGCGACAAGGCGACCGGCTGCCAGTAAGAGCGTAGCAAGTCACCGCCCGGAGTTCCCGGGCCCGTCCGCGTCAACAAATCGTTTTCTTCCTTTGTCAGCATGATGTGTACCTCGGCGTCATCGCGGCACGGGTTGACTCTTTACTGCTCCCACGTGGCAAACGCCATGGCGTTGCCCGTTCCCGCTTCGCTGCGGTAGCAGGGAACATAGTCGAGGAGATTCATTTGAAAGCCGGCGCCGGACATGGCGCCGCAGAGCGCTATCCAATTCTTGGTTTCGGACGTGCCGCCTTGAAACATTGAATTGGGCTCTGAACGCATGGCCTGTTCATCACATTTCAGCATGGCGTCCAGCATTTTCCGGTCCCACGGCTCATCCACGACATAGTGGGACAATCCGCCTGACGCACATAACGCGACGCGTTTGTTGGCGTTGGGGCCCGCCCAGGAACGAATGGCCTTGGCGATCAGCCGTCCGAAATCAAAGCAGCGACCCGGTTTGACCTGGTTCGGTGGGTAGAAGGTATTCAACAGAATCGGCACGATTGGAATCATCTGGTCACGCAGAATCCTTCGCGCAATGAATCCCACCGAATGCGTGATGCTCATCGGTCCCTTGGCATCTTTCGGGCTCTCAGCGCTGATTGACACGTCAAACTGGCCTTCAATGGACTGATCGACGATGTGAAGCGCCAGATCCGTCTGAATCGGATAGGTGTGGTCCTGTGGTGGCCTCCAGCCAGGAGCCGCGATCTCGATCCCATTGGAATACTCTGCAGGATCAAATTTTCGGTTGACGACACCATCTCCGCACAGCACCGACAACGCCGGTTGATTGTGCGCCCGAAACCATTCGTGCTGGTCATCGCCGATGACCACGAGCACATCCGGCTTCATCTCTGAAAATCGCGCGGCGAGGCGATCGAGAGCCGCTTGAGAGCGGGCAAAGTATTGCTGGCTGACCTCCAGCCGGCTTTGTTGCTTGAAGCTCTCCACTTCCGAGCGCCGCATCTCCAGCAATTGGGCGAAGGTGTAGGTGCCGTCGCGATAAGTCAGTTCCTTTCGCTGCCGGTCGGTGTCACCGCGCACCACCCAGGTCTCCGGCGGCATGGTGAGCTGCGGGCTGTGGGAAGTGGCGAATGCGTACGCGATTTCAGCCATTGTGCACCTTGTTCGATGGGGTGATTTTCATGATTCTGGAGTGGGGCGTCCATGTTCCGAAGGTTGCGGATCAAACAGACCGCGGGACCGAATGCGGGGGTCCGTAGCGCACGTCTGAAGGGTGCCCATCATGCGAAGGACTGTAGCTTGCAATTGTCGTGTTGAAAAAGACAGAAACTGTCTAGTACCCAGAGGCGCGCGTGATGGTCAATCACGCGGCAGTCGATTGAATTTATTGAAATAAAAGCTGTTCTGATTGTAATCAATTCTCAATCGACCATGTCCCGTCCGAAGTCGGCCGCTGCGTTCTTGATCAAACGGCGCACGCATTGAGAAACGGAGGCGTCTTGGTCATGAGCGAGCACTTTCTCCAGAACTTCGCGACACCGTTCGTAGAGACGCTTGAATAGCGATCTCACGAAATCCTTCCGGCATCCGATGCTGGTCGTCAAAAGGAGGCATTTGGATGGCGCACGTCCTGATATCACTCTTCCAATGCCGATTAATGTGGGCGCGACGGTAGTGGCGGCGCGTCCGGGTAGCGGTCGGCGACCGCCCGCACTTCCGGGGAACTCAGCGCAGTCAAGTATCCTTGATCGTGGATCAGCTGTTTGCCGACCTTCCAGGTCGGCTTGCGAATGTCGCCTGTGATGTGCAACCAGTACGGGTAGACCTTTTTATCGCCGTGCTCCGCTCCCAGGTGCATATGGATGTTCGAGGTGTGCGCGTGCTCGATCATGCGGCGGTAGGCGACGTTCGGGCATTGGTCGGGCGTGACATGGGCGTGCGGATGCACGCCCGAATGCAGGGTGTTGAACTCGTAGCGTCGGGAAACTCCCTTAACCTGCTCCATGTACAGGATGAATCGCTTGATTGCATCTGCTTCCTCGCCACCGCTGATTCGGGTGATCAGGCTGTCCTTGACCTCGACCGTCACCGGCGTCTGGAAAAAAGGCGAGATCCCGATGTACCGTGACCACCAACTGAGCATCCGGTCGAAGACGACGATACCGTTGACGGCGGACAGGTTGATCGGCGGAAAGACCCATTCCGGCCATGGCAGGTAGCCGCCGCCTTCTTCCCGGCGTGTCGCATAGGTTGGAAACCAGCGGTGCTGAGGCGGTGCGATGCTGCCTTCCAGATGAGTGCCGAGGGGGTCAGTCAACACGAAAGGCGCACCCACCTCGATCATGGCGGCCGAGCGATGACGAATCTCGGCCACGAGGTCTGCCGGGGTCAAAGCCCAGTCGGTTTCCAGCAATGGTGCCGTGGTTGCGAAGTTGCGGACGTAGCGAACCTTCAGTTCCGTGAAATAGTCCCGTAAAAGCCGGTTTTCCTCCGTCACATACCGGAAGGAATGATTGATGAAGACATCGCAGCCGCGCATCGCTTCCTTGAGGACGCGCGGGATGCCCCAGTCATGCGGCTTGTCGGGTTCGTTGATCCAGAGCATCGAGGGGGTGGCGCCGCGCTCCAAGATGGCGGCCTGCAACCAGGACATGGCTGTCGCGTCGACCAGGTTGTCGCTGCCGTGCAAGCCGTCGGTATGAGCCATGAGCAGGACTTCCTGTCCCGGCTTGATCCGAGCGAGGTTGTCGAGCAGGTCGCTGATCGCGCGGTTCGCGCGCGTTGAGATCGGCGGTGTGGTCATCATGACTTCCTGTAGGAGTCCCGGATCTCCGTGACATACGGTGCCGGCGCAACCGTGGCGCGGATCTCGACTTGCCGGTGCGGCTCAACGCCAGGCTTTCGCGAATTCGGAGATTCCCCCCACAGCAGGATGACTTCCGTTCCAGGCTCGCAGAATTCCTTGTTCAACGTGGCCAGGGAGATCAATGCCCGCTCGTTGTGGATGTAGCCGGCATCCATCGAAATGCCGACCTGGATTCCCTTGCGCATCACCTTGTCCGCTTGGAAGAAGCCGTAGCGGGATTTGGGAATGTCGATGGATTTCGCAGGAAGTCCAGGTTCGAGTTGTGTTCGCATGACTGCAAGCACGTCCTCCTTGTTCCACACCAACGTGACCTTCGTGCGGGCTTGCTCCTTCTCCTTTTTCTTCAGTGCGTCGTGCCCTTTGAATGGGTGGTCGAAATTCACCATGCGCCCAAGACCTTGATCGAACGGGGTGACGTAGTAGTCTCGGATATTGGGCGAATCCATGCTTCCGGCCAGTGATCCGATCGCGCGCGCCGGCAGCCACTCACGATACGTCTTTTCCGACTCACCAAAGATCGCCGTCACCGGAGGCTTGGGTATCCAACCGGACTCGAGATTGGCTGTCGAATACGCCTTGGCGCCGGCTCTCACCATGCCAAATTCCTCACCGGCCTTTAGCAGTGCTTCCAGCACGGCGTCGCCTTCCTCCCACGGTCCGAACATCTCAAATCCGGGCTGTCCGGCCATTCCATGGCGCAGGGTCTGCACTTTGTGTCCGGCGATCGTGAAATTGTGCATCTTAAAGAACTTGATATCCGGCACCGGGCCGTTGATCGCCTTTCGCATGATGGAGACGGCGGAAGGACCCTGGATTTCATACCGATACAGTGCAGGCGGCCCGCTCTTGCGGCGAGTGGAGTTCTCATTCCGGACGGCTGTCACATCATATTTGCCCTTTTCCATGTGGAACAGCAGCCAGTTGATGACACTTGGGTTGCCCACGAGGTCAAATCTTCCATCGTCCATGTAGAACAGGATCGAGTCGCCGATCATGAAGCCTTCTTCGTTGGTGGCGATGTACTGTTTGGCGCTGCCCGGAACGAAATTCTTGAACGTGTTGACGGCGTGATCGGATAAGAGCTTCAAGGCATCGGGACCTGTCAGGAACAAATCATCCATGTGGTGCGACTGATCCAGAAGCGCGCAGGAGGTTCGCCACGATGCTTGCTCAGACCGCCAGTTGGTGAACTCCGGATTGACGGGAAACTCGTAGGCGGGGTAGGGGGAGTTGCGCAGCATCTCGACCGGGTTGCCGACTTTTCGAATAGCATCTTCAAGGCTCAAAAAGCTCACGTCATTCTCCTGGTTGTCGATATCGTCATATGGAAGCGGGCGGTCATTTCGCTCGTCGTAACATGCGGGGATGTTCGGTGCCCTTGATCGGCATGCGGGCTGCCGCGTTTTGGAATCTCCGGAACTTGCCTGTTCCCCTTGGGCTGCTCCGCTCCAGGTGTCGAGCCGATACGCGGGACACGGTGCAAGCGAGATTCAAGCGCCCGTTGCAAGGACGCGCGTTCAAATCGTCAGCAAGACCCAAGAAGGCTGTTCACGGCGCTTACTGTATTCTTGGATCACCGGCGTGTGAAAGACAGAATTTCTCTACAAGCCATTTCTCGCGGTTATGGAGATTTCCCGCGGAATTGGAATGCGTCGTGGAGAAGGGGTGCTCTTGCGTCGTTTAGCGCTTGGCTAGGTCGGCCGCGGCCAGGTAGCCGAAGACGAATGCGGTGGCAATGGCGCAGCCTCCGCCCGGGTAAGTGTCCCCAAAGACCGTGGCAGCCACGTCGCCCGCTGCGTACAGTCCCCCGATCGGGTTCCCTTGCTCATCGAGTACCGCGCCGGCTTCATTGACTGCCAAACCGCCGCGCGTACCCAGGTCGCCCAGATTGATTTTCAATGCGTAGTACGGCGGCTTGTCGAGCGCCGCCAAAGACGGGTTCGGCCTTGAGTTGGCATCACCGATCGCGCGTTGCGCTTCCGTCGATCCGCGATGGAAATCCGCATCGGCACCCTCTACTGCAAAGACATTGAAACGGGTGACGGTGTCGAGGAGTTGGGGCGCCGGCAGGCCAATCTTGGCGGCGAGCCCGGCGATGTCAGGTGCCCGGTAAATGACGCCATCCCACCATTCACCCGGAACCGATGCGTCGCCCATTGCCCAGCTCGGGAGAACCGGGCCAGCGGCATACTTTCCCCGAAACCGGCTGTCGAAAATCATCCAGCATGGATTGTTGGCGCCGGTGGCGAGCTGATCCTGGGCCATGGCCAGTCCAAACATGTCATAAGAGACAGATTCATTGACGAATCGCCTGCCCAACCGGTTGACCGTCAGCGACCCAGGCTTTGCGCGATCGAAGAAGATGGGGTAGGAAACGGCGTGGGTGTTGCGCCGTGAGGGTGGCACCACAGCGCAGGGGCACCACCAAGCATTTTCCATGTATTGCAGCGCTGCGCCCAACTGACAGGCAAACTGCAGTGCATCACCTGTGTTGACTCCATCCTCCGGTGCCGCGCTGTGCTCTGTGCTGGTCTTGACCCTCAGGTATCGATCACGCATGGACTGGCTGTTCTCAAACCCGCCACACGCCAAGATGACCCCTTTGCTTGCCGTCAGCGTCGACGCTTGACCAGCGTGCTTGACTCGAACCCCCGTTACACGACCGCTTTCACTGACCAAGCCGGTAAGAGGTGTGTTCAACAACAACGGGATGTTTCTATCCATCATCGCCTTGCGCAGTCCGCCAATGACCGCTCGGCCCATCGTCAGCCGTCTGTCACGGTTGGTCCGCAGTCTCCATCGAAGATCGGACCAGTAGTCCCAGATCAGCATGGCAAGCGTCTTTTTCCAACCGGGAGCGCGATTTGCCAGGGTGAAAGCAAAGCGCGAGTTGAGGGAATAGCGGTTCAGAAGGCGTGTCGACGGATGGCCGTCGCGGAGGGCTTCGAAATGCTCTCCCAACTGTCGGCCATCCATGTCTCCCGGCAACATGCTGCGCCCTCGAAGAGCGCCCGGCAGATCGGAAAAGTAGTCGGGCCAGGGGCTGCCGCCCGTGTAGTGGATACCCAGTGTCTGCAGATAGCGCGTGACCACTGCGGCGTGATCGACGTAGGTTTCCAGCAGGGAGTCACGTACCGCTCCGTGGGTCACGGCGCGCAGATATTGGAGTGCGAGATCCCGGGTGTCCTTGGCGGCAATGGCATCGTTCATCGGTACCCATGTACCACCCGCAGAACGCGCCGTCGTTCCGCCATAGCGGTCCGCCTTCTCGATGACGATTACGGAGCAGCCAAGGTCATGCGCCCGAATGGCCGCAAGTAGGCCTCCTGCGCCGGCGCCCGCGACAATTACGTCGAATCGTTGAGAGGAAGCTAGGGGATCATTCAAGGCGAAAACGGCTTTTCCGGTGAGTTGAGCAGCGTGTAGCCCATGCCGAAGGAATGCTATCCAGCGCCGGGAGAGAACAGAAGGACTGAATGTGTCTAGCTGCCAGTCGCAAGTCTTCTAGGAGAGCCGGTATTGCCGCCCGGTTGACGCCGCATGCGCAGCCGACACAATTCGATTGCAGCGCCTGAATCCCGGCTCAATTCTCCATGGCGGAGTCGAGTTCGATCAGCGGATGGTTCTTGGTGAACAGCCGGGCCAGATGGGTTTTGATGGCCAGGCTGACTTCCCGTTCGGCAGTGGTAAGCGGTCGATGGTGGGCGCTGATCAGGTGCAGTCTTCGGGTAATGCCGGGCTGTACGATCAGGCGCACCGGCATCTGGCCTTCTTCGATATGCCGGCGCACCGCAAGAAAGGGCTGGATCGTTGATGCAACGCCCGCGGCCACCAATCGTAGGGACAGCTCCGGCGAATCGATCTCATAGGCGACGTTCAACTGCACCGAGCAATACTTTGCGGTCATCTCAATCAGCTGACGGCTTACATTCCCTGCGCTGTACAGGATCAATGGTTCATGGGCGAGATCGGTGAATCGAATCTCATTGAACCCGGGTGCATGACGCTGCGGAGGCAGCACTGCGCACAGCTTTTCTTGCAACAACGGCTCCGCATTCACCGCGCGGCTGTCGAGTGGGAACGAAGTAACCGCCAGGTCGATTCGACCGGAGAGGACAGATTCGGTCAGCGCGCCGCTGGGCTGCTCGACCACCTGCAGCGTGACATCTGGATGATCGGCTGGCCAGGCGCTGATCAGGTCCACGCCGATCGCGTCGCACAGACTTCGCGGAAGTCCGATGCGAACCCGCGCCCGCGGCGTTTGCTGCTCATCAAAGTTGCGGATGTCCTTCTTGGCGGCTTCCACCATGGTCAGAATGGATCGGGCGTGTTCCACCAATCGCAATCCCGCCTGGGTGGGCTCGACGCCCCGGGAATGCCTCACCAGAAGCTGGTGACCGAAGTCCTCCTCGAGCCTGCGAAGGTGCTGGCTGAGCGCGGGTTGTGCGATGCAGAGTACTTCTGCTGCCGCCGTGAAGCTCTTTGCCTCCACGACCGCGATGAAGTACGTCAGCTGTCGAACATCGATCATCATAGCCGAACAATCATATCGTATTCCCACCTGCCTCGTAGACGAAATCGGTCTTCCGCAGGCCAGACCGGCCCCGCTAAAATCGCCGGCATGCTCGACAGAATGATCCTTTTTGCAGGAAACGCGCGATGCCCGAACAACTGATTTTAAGCCGTTTGCGGGCTCTCGACAGCTGCGCACTGTCCGATGCTGCGGATCAGTTGGGTCTCGAAGTGGCGGTGACAGGGCTCGTGCCTCGTACCGTGCGTCAGCGGATTGCCGGCCGGGTCAACACGGTAAAACTCGCACCTGGTAAGCCCCCGAAAGAGTCTCCCGTTCGTCACCTCTGCACAGCGGCCATCGAGACGGCCGAGCCTGGCGATGTGTTGGTCGTGGAGCAAAGAACGGGCGTTGATGCCGCGGGGTGGGGAGGGGTGTTATCCAATGCTGCGCTGACTCGTGGTATTGCCGGGGCGATCATCGAAGGACCGGCGCGTGACATCGATGAGGCGTACGATCTCAGCTTTCCAGTTTACGCCAGATCGATGACGTGCCGCACCGCGCGTGGTCGAATTCACGAGGCCGCAACGGGAGTGCCCATTCAGGTCGGTGGGGTTTGTGTCGAGCCGGGAGACTACGTGGTGGCCGACAGCAGCGGCGCGGTATTCATCAAGCGGCAGGATTTGACGCGCATCGTCGTGGCGGCGGAGCACCTGGCCGCCAGAGAAATGGCCATGACGGCGGAAATCAGATCCGGCAAGCCGGCCAGCATCGTCATGGGTGCGGCGTATGAGCACATGCTGTCGACGAAATAGAGTCTTCATTGCATGGGTGATACCTCGGCGTCCATAGCGGCGATCAATGGCTGATAGACGAATTCAGTCTTTCGTGCGGCCATCGCGCGACCCGTAAAATGAAACGTCGAATCCTGATTCAGCGGCGGCGTACACCTTGAACACATCGGTTGATCGGGAGAAACTCAAGCTGGGCGTGATCGGCCTCGGTCAAGCGGGCGCCATGGTGATCGACGCCATCAAGGCGACACCGGCCTTGCCGTGGACGTTGGTTGCCGGCGCGGATCCGAGGTCGCACGCACGGGATCAATTTTCGGCGGAATTCGGCCAGGCCTATTCTGACTGCGAAGCTCTGTGCCGTGACTCCCGAGTGGACGCGGTCTACATCGCGTCCCCGTCTTGGCTGCACCGCGAACATGTGGAGATCGCTGCCCGGTACGGCAAACACATGATTTGTGAAAAGCCTCTGGCATTGACACTGGCGGATGGCTTGGAAATGATCGCAGCCGCCCGGCGCGCCGGGGTCATCCTATTGGCGGGACACACCCACAGCTTCGATGCCCCGATCATCCGGATAAGCGAAATCGTGCGGTCGGGCGAACTGGGCGAGCTGCGATCCATCAACTGTTGGAACTTCAACGAGTTCAATCATCGACCGCGACTGCTAAGCGAGTTGGTGTCCACGCATGGACCCGTGCTCAACCAAGGCCCCCACCACACCGACATTGTTCGCCAAATCGGCGGTGGGTTGGTACGCAGCGTTCGCGCGTCCACGATCCCGGATGCGGTTACCGGGGTCGAGGGCGGATATGTGTGCTTCGCTCAGTTTCATAATGGCGTGCCCGCCACGATGGTCTACGACGGCCGGTCATTGTTCGACACAGCCGAACTGTTCGAGTGGGTCGGGGAGAGCGGCGGAATCCGCGATCCCAATGCCAATGCGCTTCGTCGCACGGCGTTTGAGTCGCTGATGCAAAAGCCCGAAGGGGAGCGTGACGAGGAACTGCGCCGCGGAAAGGAGAGCGGCCGATATGCCGGCGCGACCGCAGGCAAGCTCGCGAATGCACATGCCGGCTCCGTACCGCATCAGCCGCACTTCGGGTTGGTGGTCGTTGCGTGTGAGAAGGGCACTCTTCGCCAGTCTCCCGGCGGACTCTACTTGTACACCCACCGCGGCCGTGAAGAATTGCCCCTGAAGAAGACGATCAGTGGGCGAATCGCCGAATTGACGGAATTGCACGAGGCGCTTCTCAGCGGACGCGCACCCTTTCATGACGGGGCGTGGGGAGTGGCTACCCTGGAAGTGTGCTTGGGCATGCTTGAATCGGCAGCCAGTTCGCGTGAGGTCATGATGAAACACCAGGTGGCGGTATGACGTGCGTGGACGCGAGCGTTCGGTTTGGAACCGCGGTGGAGGAGTAGCTTCAGTGGCTGCCCCTGCGAAGGCGTCTTCAGAAGCATTGCGCCAGACGATCCGGCAACTGGTTGTCGCCAACCGGATCCTCGCCCATGAGGGGGTCCTGGATGTCTTCGGACACGTCAGTGTCCGTCACCCGGAACGTGCAGACCGTTATCTGCTGTCGTGCTCTCGGAGCCCTGAGTTGGTCACCGAGGAGGACATCCTGGAGTTCGATCTGGACAGCAATCCCATCGACGATGGTGGAAGGACGCTCTATTCGGAGCGTCCTATTCACGGCTGCATCTATCGCACGCGCGCCGATGTGTCCGCCGTGTGTCATAACCACGCCCATTCCTTACTACCGTTCGGCGTCACCGGGGTCAGCCTCCGGCCGGTATTCCATGTGGGCGCGGCGATTGGTGCGGAGGTTCCCACGTGGGAAATCCGCGATGAGTTTGGCGATGCGACCAATATGTTGGTCACAGACAATGAACGTGGGACATCGTTGGCCAAGGCGCTCGGCGGCTCTCCCACCTGCCTGATGCGCGGCCATGGCAGCGTTGCGGTGGCCCGCGATTTGAGGTCAGTTGTCTACGTGGCCATCACGCTCATGCAGAATGCCGCCATCCTCACCGAATCCCTGAAGATGGGTGCCGTGAACTACTTGAGCAGCGGCGAGGTTGATCAGCTCAGCAAGCGGGTGCTGGAAAGCCGGTCCCTGGACCGAGCCTGGAACTATTGGTGCCAGCGCGCCGGATTTCCGAGTTGATCCTATTGGCGGTCACGCTGTGGGCACTGTCGGGCGCGCTGTATTGGCGTCGTATTCGTGGCGATTCTTGAAATGAACGACTCGCTGACATCTGTGAAGGGTGGCCGATGATGCCCGCTTTGAGTTTCCACCAGCCGGAGGTTCTAGAATGAATACAAGCTCATCAGCGTCGCCCGCCGCAGCCTCGATCCAGGCTTTTCTTGCGCAGCAGCACCAGCTCTTGATCAATGGCGAGTGGAGAGGAGCCGATTCGGGCGAGCGGCTCACGTTGGTGAACCCGTCGACCGGTGGCGTCCTCGCAGAGGCAGCGGCGGCCTCGGTCCGAGATGTGGACTTGGCAGTCCGGGCGGCGCGTCAGGCCTTCGATCAAGGGCCCTGGTCCCGGCAGTTGCCATGCCAGCGCCGGCAACTGCTGCTGGCGCTCGCGGCAGCGGTCGAGGCGGAAGCCGAAGATCTGGCATTGATCGATTCCCTCAACATGGGCATGCCCATCTGGTTGGCGCGCTACATCACCGGTGTCCTGTGCGTGGAGATTCTGCGATACAACGCGGGATGGGTGGACAAGATCGGCGGGGATACCCTTTCTGTATCCGCTCCGGATCATCATGCCTACACGCTGAAGGAGCCGGTCGGGGTGGTCGGTGCGATCGTACCCTGGAACGCTCCGCTCTTTGCAGCGATCACCAAGCTCGCGCCTGCGTTGGCGGCGGGATGCACGGTCGTGCTCAAGCCCGCCGATCTGACGCCGCTGTCCGCCATCCGCTTGGGTCAGATTGTTCAGAAGGTCGGGTTCCCACCCGGCGTGATCAACATCGTCAGTGGGGTGGGGTCACTGGCGGGTCAGGCATTGGTGGATCACCCCATGGTTGACAAGATCTCGTTCACGGGATCGACCGTGGTGGGTCAATCCATCGCGCGGTCCGTGGCCGGTACGATGAAGCGGGTTTCTCTCGAACTTGGTGGAAAATCGCCAGTGTTCATCTTCGCCGACGCGGACGTCGAGCGCGCCATCCAAAGTGCGGCGATGGGAATCTTTGGAAACTCCGGTCAGGTCTGCGCAGCGGGTTCCCGGCTGTACGTACACCAAGCCGTCTTCGATCGGGTTCTTCAAGGAATCACTGATTACGCGCGCGCACTGAAGGTCGGACCCGCCCAACAGGCTGACGTACAAATGGGGCCGCTGGCATCCCAGAAGCAATTGGACCGGGTCGCCGGCTTCATCGAGGCGGGAAAGAAGAGCGGGGCGCAGGTGGTCGTGGGGGGCGGGCGCGTTTCCGGGGAGGGCTTTTACCTCCAACCCACGGTATTGGTCCAGGCGCGACGCGACGCCAGCGTGGTGCGGGAAGAAATTTTTGGGCCGGTTCTTTGTGCAGTCCCGTTCGGCGACGAGGACCTGGATTCCCTCGCCGCCATTGGCAACGATTCACCGTACGGTCTGTCGGCCTATATCTGGACAAGGAACATCAGCATCGCCCATACGCTGGCGCGCAAGCTACGGGCTGGGTCGGTGATGATCAACGGCGGTACACCGATAGATCCCAATGTTCCTTTTGGAGGGTACAAGCAGTCCGGATGGGGGCGAGAATATGGACGCGAGGGCATCGAGGCCTACCTTGAGACGAAATCCGTGACAATCGCGCTGTAACGATGAGGATCGCCGTCAAGCGACCGCCTCGGAGCTGTTGGATAGCTGATAGAGGAAAAGAGTCTTTCACACCGGGTGTTCGGGGAACTAGAGTCGACACATCGCCATGTTGAGCAAAGAAAGCAACGAGCTCGTCAGCAGGACCGGCCCCGGAACGCCTGGGGGTGCGATGATGCGCGCGTATTGGCAACCGGCCGCGCTTTCCCGAGAGCTGAAATCCGGGCTTCCCTTAAGGGTCCGGCTTTTGGGCGAGGATCTGGTGATGTTCCGCGACGCCGCGGGAAAGCCACAGCTGATCTCGCGCTTTTGTCCGCACCGTCGGACCGATCTGTCCTTCGGACGGGTTGAAGATGGTGGAATACGGTGCATCTACCATGGCTGGCTGATGGATGGACGTGGGCGGTGCCTGCAGCGCCCGGCGGAGCGCGGCGCAGGTGCGCACAGCCCCACACCGCCGTTGATGGAGGCGTACCCCTGTCATGAGGCGGGGGGGGTGATCCTGGCCTACCTCGGTCAAGGGACTCCTCCGGACTTACCCAGGCTTCATTTTCTCACCGCTCCAGAGGAGCAGACCTTCACCATGAAGGTCTTGCAGGAGTGCAACTATCTGCAGGGTAACGAGGGCAACCTGGATCCTGCACACCTGTCATTCTTGCATTTGTTTATGCCGGAAGGGGTGAAGTCAAGCCTGAACGAACGGTCCGGTTCGCTCAACGACATCCTCGCCAATGACGCCGCTCCGGAGATCGGAGTATCTGAGACTTCCTACGGATTGAGGATCATCTCGTCCCGCGCCTCCCAACCGGGCCGAAGATGGGTGCGTATCACCAATTTCCTGATGCCCAATGCTGCGGCGATTCATGGTAGTCCGCTGACCAATCCGCGTACGAATCCCATTTCCGAAAATTGCGGGTACCAGATCAATTGGCATGTGCCAATTGACGACGTGAACCATTGGAAGTACGTGGTGGCGCACCGCTTCGACGGGCCGGTCGACGTCGAGTTCCTGCAGCGCGGCTTCGGATCGATCGGCCCGGATTTCGTGATGCCTCGAAATCGCGCCAATGACTTCATGCAGGACCGTGAGGAGATGCAATCACGGAGCTTCGCGGGCCTGGGCCCGAGCTTTTTTGTGCACGACAAATGTGTCATCGAGGCCCAGGGCGGAATCATCGATCGATCGCAAGAGCATCTGGGATCGACCGACCTGGCGGTTGTGAAAATGCGTCGTCAGCTGTTGCAGGCGATCGGGGAGGTTCGTGAGGGTCGCGATCCGAGGATGGTGGACCGTGCGGGCGCCAGGAATTCGCTCGAAGACCTGACGGTCTTGTCGGTGGACATGCCGGCGGACGTGGACCTGAGTCAGCCGTGGTGGAAAGAGTACTTCGAGGGTGGGAAGCCAAAAAATGTTCAACGGTAAGAAAGTCATCGACATTCACGCACATTTGTCCGCGCCGCCGCACTTTCGCGGTTACGCGATGACCCTGGTCGCGATCCGCACGCCCGATGAGCAGGAGTTGTCCATTCCGGAGGCGGCCATGCAGCAGGCGTTGGAGCGGCATCTCCGGGCGATGGACGAGCGCAATATCGACATTCAGCTCCTGTCCCCGCGGCCGGTGGCGATGATGCAGTGGGAACGTCCGTTTCTCGTCGAGCCGTGGACTCGCACGACCAACGATGTGATCCATCAGCAGTGTCAGGCGCATCCAGATCGGTTCGTCGGGATGGCGCAGTTACCGCAGACAGCAGGTCTCAACATCGAGGCCTGCTGTACCGAATTGGAACGCACGGTCGATAAGCTCGGCTTCGTGGGAGCGCTGGTCAATCCGGATCCGGCTGCGGATGGGCAATCGCCGGGCATGGATGACAAGGCTTGGTTTCCCCTCTACCAACGCGCTGAGCAACTGCAGGCGACCTTGATCGTGCACCCCTCGATTTCCCGCGACCCGCGCCTGGAAAGGCTGCCGCATTCCTATCAATTCAACAATCTGCGTGAAGAGGCTTTGGCGACTCTGTTGCTCGAGCACTCCGACGTCTTCGATAAGTTTCCCAAGTTGAAGATCGTCATTTGTCACTGTGGCGGCGCTTTGCGCCGCATCATGGACATCGGGGACAAGATCGATGCGCTCAATCCCTCCACAGGCAGCGATAACGTGGTCAAGTCCACCGGCAAGCCCCGCGGCGGATCAGGAGGTGTGTCGATCACCTTCAAGGACACTCAAGCTGCCGCCGATCTTTCAGATAATCTGTTCTTCGATACCTGCGCGTATGACCCTTGGTTCCTCAGCACCGCCATACATCAGCGAGGCGTTGAGCGCATGGTTTTTGGCAGTGAGACACCGGGCTCCGGTTCCTCGCAGTTGAATCCGGTGACCGGCAAGCCGTCGGATGACGTCGTTGCATTGATTGACAGTTTTCAGTTCCTGTCGGTGGAGCAGAAGACCTCCATCTTCCATGACAATCCACGGCGCGTGTTTCCGCTGTTGGAGAAGGTGCGAAACCTCACGTGATCGCTTCGGCGCGGGGTTCAGGAAAGTGGGGGGGCTAGCATGCATCTGCGTTACTTGAAAATTGCCTTCGTATTGTCCATGGCCGTTTGGGCGCTGATCACGTTCATCGGCAATCTGTTCCTGATTCCCGGGACTTACCAATCCGTGCAGCGTGTGACCTCGATGTCGGGAGTGCCCCGCGTCCTGCCGATTGCCACTGACTCCGCGCTGGTGGCCTGGCTGGGCGTTGCGCTCATCGTCGTGGGAAAGGCGGTGGCGGCGGCGTGTCTGTTGATTGGCTTGGATCACATGTGGATTGCGCGGGCCGCCGGTTCCGCCGTCTTCAATGACGCCAAGTCTTGGGCGCTGTTCGGTGGCTGGGTAACGGTGCTCTGGCTCTTCGTCGGTTTTGCGCTGGTCGGGGAGATCATCTTTTACATGTTCACCAACGAACGAGGGGCCAAGGAGGCTCAGTCGGCCATCCGCTACGCCACTTATTTTGCACTGCCGCTGCTGTTCATCGCGCAGGATGATTGACGCTCGCGTTGACCTCCATTCCGGAGGGTGATCGATTGAGAAGCGGCGTGGATCGCGGGATGAACCCCTTCGACTGCCGATGACCGCCTTCGCGCCGTCATACGATGTCCTCGTCGTCGGCTCCGGCGCTGGCGCCTTGGTGGCCGCAGTGCGAGCTGTTGACCTCGGAATGTCGGTCGCGGTCGTGGAAAAGACGCGCTTTTACGGCGGCACTTCCGCCGTTTCCGGTGGTGGAATCTGGGTTCCCTGCCATTCTGCGATCGCCGGTACGGATACCGTGGAATCGGCGATGGCCTACCTGCTCGCGGCCTCAGCTGGCGCGGGGCGTGAGCGCCTCATTCGCACGTACGTGGAGCAGGCTCCTCGCATGATGGAGTACCTGGAGGGCATTGGCGTTCGCTTCCGCGCGTTTCCGAGTTATCCGGACTATTTGGAGGAGCTTCCCGGTGCTGGGCGGGGCCGCTCACTGTTGCCTCGTGACTTCGACGGCGGGCTTCTGGATGAGGATTTTTTCCGATTGCGGGACGGCCATCCTTCGTTGAGGGCGTTCGACCGCTACTCGGTCAACGCGGACATGGCACGGGCATTCAACAAGCGTGGTCCTGGCTGGCGTCGCGTGGCCGTGAAGATGTGGTGGGACTATTGGTCCGATATCCGCTGGCGGTTAAGGACTCGACGCGATCGACGCTTGACGTGGGGTCGGGCGCTCGTGGGTTCTTTGCGACGGGCCATGTTGGATCGCGGTATCCCGCTTTTCCTCGACACGTCGCTGACAGAGCTGATGCGCGTCGATGGCAGGATCACGGGCGCGCGTTTCCGGCATCTGGGCCGGTCGGTTGAGATCGGTGTCGGTCATGCGGTGGTGCTGGGCACCGGCGGATTTGAGCAGAACCAGGCGATGCGGGATCGGTGGCTGCCCGTGCAGACCCCGGTGGCCGTGTCGCCAACGCCGGCGGGGGCCAACGTCGGCGACGGGATCGTCGCGGGTGAAGCGGTCGGCGCGGCGGTCGAGTGCATGTCAGATGCCTGGTGGACGCCGGTCGTCAGGATGCCCGCGATGTCAAACTCCAATGTCGAGATTTCCTATCCATTGGGCAATCATCGGGGAAAGCCCGGCTCATTGATGGTCAACCGGGCAGGACGTCGGTTTGCAAACGAGTCCGGATCCTACGATCGATTGGCGCGCGAGATGATCAAGGATCAGCTGGCCACGGGCGCGAACAGTCCGTGTTGGTTGGTGTTCGATGCGGGGTATCGACGGACGACGCCGGTCGGAGGCCTTCTACCGGCATGGATCATGTCGGATCGCCGGGTACCCCGAGGTTGGTGGAATTCCATCGTGTTCAAGGCGGATACCCTTCAACGATTGGCTGGGTTGATCGGGGTTGATGAAGCTGTGCTGATGGGTACCCTGGAACGATTCAATGAGGATGCCCGTCAGGGAGTAGACCGGGAATTTCGGCGAGGCGACTCCTACTTCGATCGCTTCAACGGTGATCCGGCTTGTCAGCCGAACCCTTGCCTGCGTCCGCTCGACCAAGCACCGTTTTATGCAGTCATGGTTGATCTGGGGGAACTCGGTACCAAGGGTGGGCTGCTCGTCGATGAGACCGCGGCGGTGCTTGACGGCGATTTCAACCGGATTCCCGGCCTCTATGCCATTGGCAATACCTCCGGTTCACCTTTCGTTGGAGCGTATCCCGGAGGGGGTGCAACACTGGGTCCGGCAATGACGTTTGGCTACTTGGCGGCGAACGCGATCGCTCAAGAATAGCGGGGCGCTCCGTGAGCCGTTGCTACCCATAATGATCAGCAATAGCTTGTAGTTGAATCCTGTCTTACGAAAATCCCTGGCTGCGCACTATATTGGCGGGAATGCCGTGATCGATCGCGACGACAACTAGCCTGATGCTCGAGCAACTCGGTTGCAACGTTAGAACATGTTGGTACCCCATGAATGCTGAAACACCTTCCGACTCGGGAGTCGCCCGTGCAGCTCGGCTCGATACGGCGACCTTGAGTGACGCACTCGATAGGCTGGGCATCGTCGGTCAGTGCTACCGGATCAAGCCTCGCGATTCGCGCTTCCGTCTTGCGGGTCGCGCTTACACGATTCTGTATGGGCCGGCGGCCAACCCACCCGGAACCGTGGGCGACTACATCGATGATGTTCCTCCTGGCGGGGTGGTGGTGCTTGACAACGGTGGACGTACCGACGCCACGGTGTGGGGGGACATCTTGACGGAGATTGCGCATCGGCGCGGGTTGGCGGGTACCGTGATCGACGGTGTTTGCCGAGACGTTGCGCTGTGCCTGAGCCTCGGTTATCCGGTCTACAGCAAGGATCATTGGATGAGGACCGGAAAGGACCGTGTGCAGGTGGAATCGGTCAACACCCCGGTCAACATTGGCGATGCGCGGGTTCAGCCCGGGGACTTGATGCGCGGGGACGCCGATGGTGTTCTGGTCATTCCACGACAGCATGAGAGCGCGGTTTTGGATGCCGCGGAAGACATCGAGCAGGCGGAACAGCGCATCCGGGATGCCACCCGTTCAGGCATGCGATTGGACGAGGCTCGAAAGCAGTTTCGTTACCACCAACTGCAGACGCGAACGAAGCCTTAGCGCCCTTCTAAAAGATATCGGCTCCATCGCTCCGCCTCACCGCGGGTTCGGCGGCCAATAACCGGCGCGTCTTGATTTGCTCCCGACCGTGATGCAACGCATTGACTCTGGACTGGAGTTCCCGCTCCGGTTGCGTGGGGCGAGAACGTGCCCGGGTATAGTCGTCCCAGGTCCGATACTGGGCGAGCTCGGTCCAAAGCTCCGGGTCGGCGATGTCGCGGGCAAGCTGAACCTGGCCTGCGCCATTGCGTTGTCGGCAACGCTGTAATTCGGTCATCAAGGCACAAAATTCCGACGCCCGTCCTTCGCTTATCCGGTAGGAGATCTCCAAGGTGATCGGTCCGCTTCGGCCTTCCAGTTGCAAAGCGACCTCGAGTGCGTTCCGGGACGGAACGGACATCACTTTATCCCCGACGGCAGTTTTCAGCTTTCCGAAGACTCCAAGAAGGGGCGAAGTCAGCAACAGGCCTCCGGCGATCAACATGCTGTGGCTGACGCTCGTGGCGGCCGCCACGTGGCCCCAGATCCAGGCGCCGATGGCCAATCCACCCGCCGTCGATGCGTAGAAAAAGGCCAGTAGTCGCGCGCCGATCCAACGGGGCGCCGAGAGCTGGATGCTCACATTAAAGGCGGCATTGTTGGTTACCCAACAAGCGCCGACGACGACCAATGCCGCGGCCGCGATGACTGGTAGGTGAAAAATCGCCAGGACAATGGCCGCGAGTCCTTGCGCGGCGAGGTGATAGCGAACGGCATGTTCAGGGGATACGCGCTTGCGCAGCGCACTGGCGAACAATGCGGCCGAAACAGCGCCAAGCCCGAACGCCCCGAGAAGCAGGCCGTAGGTGATCGCGTCCCCCTGAAGTTCGTTCCGCACCAAGAGGGGCAACAAGCTGAGGACCGCGCTGGTTCCGATTGCCGCGACGGCCGAACGCAGCAGAAGCCAGCGAATAGAGGGGGTGAGATACACATATCGAAACCCGGAGACGGTTGCGCGCAGCAGTCTCTCGGGCCGTGATGGGCGCGATACGGCCGGTTGTTTCCACATCCACAGGGCTATCAACATCGGCACATACAGAAAAGTGTTGAGCGTGAGCGTTAGCGGGGCCCCTAACGCGAGGAGCATGGTTCCGCCTACCACAGGCCCCACGCTGCGCGCCATGTTGTTGGCCAGGGCGTTGAGGGATACCGCTGCAGGTAACGAGTGCGTCCCGACGAGATCCACGACCGATGCTTGCCAGGCGGGGGTGAAGAAGGACAGGCCGGTACCGACGATACTGCAGCAAAGGAGAATCAATGCGGTGCTGAGCGCATGCGTGCCCGCCAGAATCGACATCAACAATGCACCGCAGAGGGCAATGCACAACGCCACGATGGCGGCATTTCGGCGATTGTAATTGTCTGCGATAGCCCCAGCCGGAATCGACAACAGCATCACCGGCAGCATCGAGGCGGTCTGTATCAGCGCCACCTGTTGCGGCGTTGCGGCCAATTGGACCAGGATCCAACCGACGGTAACCACCTGTATCTGTTGGCTGGCATTGCAGAACAGGCTGGAAATCCAGATCCGCCGAAAAGCAGGGCGCTTGAGCGGATCGAACGCGGTGATCATCGATAGAGCGGGCGGCGCGAGTCCTCAACCACTATCGCGCATCACGCTTTCTCTTGGCCTCGACCGCTCGTTCCAGCGCGATGGGATCGAACCAGTAGGGAGTGGCAGCCTTCAACTTTCCATCCACCCAATGGAAGGATTCTGAGATCTTGAGTTGAATTTCACTATCCCCTTCTCCGCGTGCGTAGAGGTGCATCAGTGCTACCACAAAGTCTCCACCGGCAAGAATCTCGTAAATGTCGTTGCGGACGGTGTCGATCAGGTTGCCGTTGATCCGGGCACGCAGATCCTTCAATCCTTGTACGCCGCGCCAGATCCCCTTGAATGGCAAAACCGGCGATTCGGTCAGTGCGAAATCCGGGGTGAGAAAGCCGGCTACTGCATCCCAGTCGCCGCGTCGTCCGGCCGAGAAGTAGGCCTGCTGAAGTTCGATGTTTCTGCGTTCCACACTGCCGGCGGGATAGCGCTTGCTCAGGTCCGCTGAGGTCACCTTGTCGGCGGGTTTGACGGGAACATTTGGGGGAAGGGGGTTATCTTGTGGGGACATAACGTTTGCCAGCCAATAGGGAAGTTAGACAAGGAAATGTGCATGAGGTGCCGGGCAAAGCATAGTCGGATTTGCTCTGGCAAGTATCGTTCGCAGATATGGGAGCGGACTCGCCAGTGTTGCCTCGCCGTGTCGGTACAAGGCGTTCAACTTGGCTCGGTGACCTCAAATTCGATGAGAGGACGTTCGCTGGCAAGTTGTTTGGGCAGGTGTTCACGAAGCACGTTCAATACCTCTTGCTCATAGGCGTTGAGGGGGCGATGGCGGGAGCGAATCAGGTGCAATCGACGGGTGATACTGGGGCCGCTGATGGGCCGGATGCTGACGCGCTTTGATCTGAGATACCCACGTACCGCAAGGTAAGGTTGAATCGTCACGCCGATGCCGGTCTCTGCAAGATCCAATGCGAGCAGGGGAGAGTCAATTTCATGAATGAGGTTGAGTTTCACCGATGCATACTCTGCCGTCATGTCGATCAGCTGTCGGGTCACGTTGTCCTGGCTGTAGAGAATCAACGGTTCCGCGGCCACCTGCGCAAATGAAATGTCGGGAAGGATGGAGGTATCGGCGGTACGCGGCAAAATCGCGCACATTTTGTCGCTCAACAGCGGCTCACCGATCAACGCATCGCTCTCATCGGATGGGTAGGAGGAAACGGCCAAGTCCACTCGTCCTGCATGGACCGACTTGATTAGCTCGCTGCTGGCTTGCTCGACGATTTGCAGGGCAACCGAGGGGTGCTCCTGTGGCCAGGCCATCATCAGATCGACGCCCAGGGCGTCGCACAGGCTCCGAGGCATCCCCAGCCGCACTCGGCCCCGGGGTTGTTCATCAAAATTGCGCAGGTCGGATTTCGCTGCATCCAACATCATCAGGATGGAGCGGGCGTGCTCGACGAGGCGTACGCCGGCCGCCGTTGGCTCAACACCCTTGGAGTGTCGAATCAATAGACGGTGCCCGAAATCATGTTCCAAGCGTTGCAGGTGCTGACTCAGCGCGGGCTGCGCAATGCAGAGCAGTTCTGAAGCGGCAGTAAAGCTTTTGGCTTCCACAACAGCCACGAAGTAGGTGAGTTGTCGTATGTCGATCATTTCATTTCGCCGTGTGCGATCGATGCGTGCGCTCGGTCCGGCCGTATTCCGTCCAATACGACCGCTATACCCCGCCGGTGCGGTTCGTGCCTTTTCCGCCTTTGCATGAGAACGCTGGAGTTGAATATTAGTCCGTGATCTTGCATCCCGCTTTGGTGATCCGAGACTGATTTTGTATAGGTCCTATACAGAAGCTGTCTTTGTGGGCATCGCCACCGCCACGCTTTAATACAAGCCCGGAAATGTGCTGGTTCGTATCCAACGCGGGATGAAATATTTCAAGATGGACTCCAAAAGCCAATCGCTGGAAGACTTGCTGAATTCCAAGCCAAGCTTGTTCGACTATTTCTACAACGACACGTTGGCACCTCACAGCCGCGCCCGGCCGGGATTGAGTCCAGTGCCGCTGGAGCACTCCAGTTGGGTCGAGGAGCAACGTGCGTGGCGCGAGGCTGCGGTGATGTTCGATCAGTCGCACCACATGCCCGAGATCTTTCTCGGCGGACCGGATGCGGCAAGGCTGTTGAACGGTATTGGTGTGAATACCTTTGCCAATTTCGCTCCGGGCCGCGTGAAGCAGTTCATCGGCTGCAATCCGCATGGGCAGGTGATCGGCGAGTGCATTCTCTATTACCTCGAGGACGGGAGTTTCGAGTTGGTAAGCGGGATGCCGCTGCTCAACTGGATCGAATACAACGCGATCAAGGGTGGCTACGACGTCACTCTCGAGCGCGATAACCAGACTTCGGGGAACCCGACGGGTCGGCGAGTGAAGTTTCGCTTCGGACTTGATGGGCCGAATGCGGCACTTCTATTTAAGGAATTGGTCGAGGGGAATGTTCCGGAGATACCGTTTTTTCGTACGGCAAAGGTCCGAATCGCAGGCTGCGAGGTACTGGCCTTCCGACACGGAATGGCAGGCCATCAGGGAGTGGAACTCTCCGGCGCTTTTGACGATGGCCCGAAGGTACGGGCCGCCATTCTGGCGGCCGGCAAAAAGCATGGCCTGAAACCCGGCGGGCTGTTGGCCTATTTCAGCACCATTGCCGAGGTTGGTTGGGTGGGCTCACCTTTCCCAGCGATTTTCACCGCACCGGAACTCAAGGATTACCGTCAGTGGCTTCCGGCCAACAGCTGGGAGGCCAGTGCCCAACTCGGCGGCAGCTTCGTTTCGCAGAACTTGGAAGATTATTACGTCACTCCGTGGCATTTGGGCGCAGAGAAGCAGATCAAGTTCGATCATGAGTTCATCGGGCGCGCTGCTTTGGAAGTGATGTCGAAGCAGCCGCCGCGCGTGAAGCGCATGCTGGTCTGGAACAAGCAGGACGTGCTCAAAGTCGTCGGCTCCATGTTCGAGCCGGGCCCGGCCTACAAATTGATTCGTTTGCCGATCGCCACGTATGCCTACCAGCAGCATGACGCCGTTCGCACGCGGGACGGCAAGCACGTCGGCACGGCCACCTTTGCTGGCTATACAGCCAACGAGGACGTGATGCTGTCCATCGGCTTGCTGGATCCGGCCTACGGTGAGATTGGAACGGAGCTGGTGCTCACCTGGGGTGAACCGAACGGCGGCTCCCGCAAGCCGCAGGTCGAGCGGCATCGCCAGACCGAGATCAGCGTGACCGTTGCACCCGCGCCGTACGCAGACACCGTGCGTCGCATCAAACATGGGGTGATCGGTTGACGGCAATCTGATGGCGCCTGCGTCATCGATGTGCATTGTTTGATGGGCGAGGATGCTGACCCTTGCTGCCGAATAGAATGCGGGCCTAGAGTGGAACCAACGGGCTGAAGGTGACGGAAGGTAACATGGCAAGAATTCTGATCGTGGCGGGTGATGGTACGGCGAGTGATCATCTCGACTATGCCTATTTTCGCATGCTGGAAGAAGGATTCGAGGTCACGATCGCCGCGCCGGAGAGGCGGCTCCTGAAGACGGCGGTGCACATGGGCTCGCCGGGCGATCATGTGTATACCATCGAGCGCGCGGGCTACCTGACGCCTGCGCAGGCCGCATTCGGAGACATCGACCCGTCACGGTTCGACGGACTTCTCCTGCCCGGCGGGCGCGCCCCCGAGTATCTGCGCAACGACCCCCTCTGTGTGCAGCTCGTCCGGCATTTCGTGGAGGCCGACAAACCCATTGGCGCCATGTGTCATGGACCGTTGCTGCTGGTGGCAGCGGGCGTCACCGGCCGGCGCTTGACTTGCTCCCATGAGGTGGGCGTGGATCTGGAGGCCTACGGGAACACCTACATCCCGGCTCGGGGTCCTTATGCACCGGGAGAGCCGGAGCATGTGGTGGACCGCAACATCGTCACCGTGTTCAGACGGCCGCTGCATCACGTGTGGATGCGGGAGTTTCTGTCCAGGCTGGAGGCATGCGGAGTCAAAAGGCCGCACAAGCAGGAGCTGCCGGGCGCCCGGGTCTTGATCATTGCCGGGGACTTCACCAGCGGCGGTCAGTTGACCTACGCAGCCGATCGCATCCGCGAAGCAGGCGGTTTGGTCACTATCGCAGCGCCCGACAAGAAGCGCCTCGACACGGTGATCGACGGTCGAGAGGAAGGCTGGACGATGCAGGACACGCCCGGCAAGTACGCCTACGAGAACCTCGGATTTTGGATTCCTGCCAGTGCGACGCTGGATGAAATCGATCCGGCGGCCTTTGACGGACTGCTCTTGCCGGGGTGGCGCGCCGCGGAGTACCTGCGACACATGAACGGCTGCCTGAATGCGGTTCGCCACTTCCTGGATGCAGAAAAGCCGGTGGCCGCGATATGCCAGGCCACCCAGATCCTGATCGCGGCGGGCGTCAAGGGCAGGCGGTTGACGGGGCTCGGCATGATCAAGAATGACATTGCCAGGGCCAACACCTATGTGGAAGCGGGCGCGGAGCCTGTCTTTGACAGGAAGCTGGTGACGGTTTCCGGCCGGCCCTATTACCACGTATGGACGCGAGCTTTCCTGTCGCTGATGAAAGGAAGTTCAGGGCCAACCTAGTGGGCTGGCTGCGCTCCCGTCTTGTCGACCGGGGTCGATAGCCTCTTCATCATCCGGTTCGGCAGGTACAGGCTCAGATACGAGATGACCGCCGACGTGGCCTCCTCGCGCATGTAGTCGGTGATCTGGTCGCATTGTTCCACCGACAACGCAAAAATCGCATCGCCGATCCGCATCGCACACATAAACACATCACGGCGGCGAGGAATGTCGGGTAGTTGAAAGTGCTGCTCCAACTTTGAGAGCAGGTAGTTGGCGACGTGCTTGTCGGTGTCGTTGCAGGCCTTTCTCAACGCCGGTGCGCTCCACGGGCCGATCAGCAACCGCCGGCCCGGCCGGGATGCATTCAATTGACGCATCCCGGATTGAAACAGTTCGCGCACGACATCCTGCCAAACCGCGGGGTCGGCATTGGAGATGGAGTTTTCCGTCATCTTCACGCTTAGCTGAGCTGCGAGGTCAACGTAGAGGTCGGAAATGTCGGAAAAGAAATTGTAGGCGGAACTGGGCGGAATGCCGGCGTGGCCGGCTACCTGGGGAATGGTGATCTCCTGCAGGTCGAACTTTTCCAGAAGCTTCAATGCGGCATCAAGGAGGCGTTGACGTCGAGCCCGGCCCCTCGCCTGTGTGTGCGAACGCGGCGGAACGGCTGTCATGGGCGTCTTTGCGCGTGCGCGCAACGACACACCTCGATGGGGGCCACCGGCAGCCATCAGGATGTCACGGCCAACATTTGCTTGGCCGCACGCTGTCCTTGAAGCACGGCTGTTTCCCACATCTGCGTGCCCGACAGCTCCGAGTGTCCAAAGGCAATACGGTGGAACGGCTCCTGCAGAAGGTCCTTCGCCGGCTTTTTGCCATCCTTGCCAAAATAGAATCCGGGGGGGGCAACGAAATAGGCGTGACCCTGACGGTTGGTGACAATGGCGGCAATGTCGCGTTTGTCATCGAATCCGTAGGGGCCGAACATCTTGTTGAACTGTGAGCGCACACGCGCCTCGATATCCTCGTAGGGCATGCTGAACATTTCCATCCGGGCGAACGTACATTCATCCTTGAGTTGTCCGGCAGGCCGCAAGAATGGGATGTATTGCGTCATCACGATCGGCTTTGAAGGGTCCAATGGCACGGGCTCCCGTCCCTCGATGATCATATTGCGCCGAATGCCGGTCCACCAGCCGATTCCTTCGAACCAACGGACACAAGAGGCTCCGAGTTTCTCGAGGAAGTGCCAGTTTCGGAGGGCTACGTTGATTACCAACATGGGCGCATGCTGGAAAGATTCCATGGCACTGCGATATTCGTCGCTGATGTCCCGGCAAATGCGCTTGTTGGCATGTTGCTGGCCGGCGCACACGACGGCTTTGGCGCGCACGGCGGCCAGCTTGCCACCCTTGTCGTACGTCACCCTGACCGCTTTAGCGTCTCCCGGCACGCCTTCATGGGCGACGCAGAGGACGGTGCTGGACAATCGCAACCGCGTCTTCGCGCCTTCGGCGTCCAAGTGATTCCAGCGTATCTTGCCATGCAGAGCATCCCACAGAGAATCATCTCCTTCGAAGGCGTCCGGGATCAGCAGTTTCATGAATCGACGCGCCGTCATCGTATTGCCGCCTGGAAAAGCGGCGAGGGTGACGACTTCGCGAGGATCGGTCGTGGACTCATAGAGCATATAGCCGATGACGCCGGGGGCGAGAAAATTGTAGGCCGACATGGCCGATATGTGGGCCGCTCCTTGCCCGCAGCCCATGGCGGCGATGACGGGGTCGAGATACTGCAACACGCCGTCGATCGCGTCGTCGGGGATCCCGACGATCTTGAGCAGGAAGTCCTTGTACGACATCGAGTCCAGCCACTGCTGCCAGTCCGGCCGCTTTGGAGGAGTCAGGTAGCCGTCGAGCTGTAGGAGCGCCTTCTTCACGTGCTCCGGTAACGGCGCCTCCTTGAACCCGTCTTTCCAGGGATTGAGCACCATGCCTTTGCCTTCGAAAAAATAGGCCGTGTCGGCGCGTTTCTGCTGGGCATGCATCGGTCCCCAGATATCCGTGGGAATCTTCAGTGCCGTCTTGAGATTCTTCGGGTCCTGAAAGACGAAGTCTTTGTCCTTCAAGTAGCCGATCTCCTCGAGATAGGGGACACCGAGGCCCATCTCCTCGGCCATTGCGAATGGCAGGACGATGCCGGTCGAACCCTGCGGCGCGAACAGCGGGTAACCGTCCACCTCGAATTGGTTTTGCTTCGCCTCGCCACCGAAGATGGCGTGCTGATCCAGGATCAGGATCTTCGAATCGGGCCGCTCGCGCCGGAATGTGTACGCCGCCGCGAGACCTGCGATTCCGGCGCCGACGACGACCAGGTCGTAGACTGGGTCGACGAGGGGCGCTTGGGCGATCCGCTGCTCCAAGTCACCATTTCGGATGTGTGCATGCGCGGCATTGACGACGTCGGCGGTATTGCCATTCTTGCCAGCATAGTCGCCTACGCCGCCGGGACCGGTCCAGGAGGCGCCGAGAGTGGAGAGCGGGGCCGGGATCAGCTGTCGAAAGGTCCTTTTCGCCACGCTGGCGAAAGCCGCGGACTTGGCAATGACGGCCGTGCAGAGTGCTGCTGCAAAGCCGATGAAACCGCGGCGCGTTAGGCCAGTTCCTGTCTGATCCTGTTCGTTTTTCACCGTCATACCGCCGTCCTGTTGATTGGGACCCGCCGTGGCCGGGTCTGAAGAACTCGCTTTTGCAGGGCTCTGATCATGGCAAACGCATCGATCCAAAACAATAAAAATATACGAACCAAATCGTACATTTCGTCGCGGGTCGCATGGAGATCCCAGGCGGCTGCCGTCGGTTGTCGGCAACCGTACAATCTGCGGGCGCTCATTGACGCCAAACTAGGCCGAGCAAATCTGATCAATCTTATCTGCCCGGCGGCATCGAAGTTCATTTGACAACCCTCGCTCCGGAGGGTGATGATTCCGTCATATACGAATATATTCGTAATTTGAGTGTAAGCCGGACGTTGCCATTTGCGTTACGGCAAACGGGATGTCGCCAGTTGATCTGCAGCCGGATGGCGTCTTCCCGGTTACTACCGGCATGCGGGAATTTCAATCAAACGACCAAGAGTGAGGGTGAAGCCGTGAAGAATCTGAAGTCCATGGTGGCGAGTGGTCTTGCCTTCGTTGTGCTCACGCAGGGGGCGGAATTCGCGCGTGCGGCGGATGCTCCCCTTCGCTCCATCGGCGCGCTTCCCGCATCCAGGGCTGCTGATGTAAAGGATTTTCGCCAGCAGGCGGACGCGCTGTACCGGATGAAAGTGAAGGCGTTTTTGCAGGATGATCCCAATGCGATCGTCGACCGCTTCTACGCACAGGACGCAATAAGCATTGGGCCTGACGGGCTGGCGACCATCGGCCGGGAGGCGCTGCGCGCCAGCTACAAGGAAGTGATGAGCAAGACGCCCGCCACCGTTCGCATCGAGCCGTTTCGCACGCATGTCGGCAAGGATGCCGCTTGGGAGTGGGTGAACTTTCACTTCATTCCCAAGGATGCCTCGGTCAAGCCCATGACTTCGCTGATGTTGTTTATTTGGGCAAAGGGTCCGGACGGTTGGGTCAGCGGTGGAGATGCGTTCGTGCTGACGGAGAAGCCCTTCCCGGTGAAGACGAAATAGTCCATAGCGGGAGGCGGCATTGCCGCCGCGAGCGCAAGACTTGGTGATCAATCAGGGAGTCATTCAGTGAATAGCATCAGGCCGATTGGTGAATCCTGCAGATCGATGTGGTTCTGGTGCCTACTCGCAATTGCGGTGAGCGGACGCGCGTTCGCGGATTCTCCGGGGTGGGTGGCGGTGTCCAAGGATACGCTCGATGGAATCGGGGTGCCCGTCAATGAGAACGCCGCGGAAGAGGGCTTGCCGAACAGCTATTTCCGGGAACTGGAGCCGGCGGTGCATCCCAAATTCGGGTTGATCCACGCAGACCGCATGCAGACCGCGATTGTCGAGACGCCGAGCGAGATCACGCGAAGCCTTGCTTTTCCCGGCGATGAAGTCGTGCACCTGCAAAGTGGGCGCACAATTTTGGTAGACGATGCGACCGGGCAGGTGTCAGTCGCTCGCGCCGGAGACTATTTCGTCGTGCCTGCTCACTGGAGAGGGCTGTGGATATTCCAATCCGACGGTGACAAGCCCGCCCGAGAACATGCCATGGTGATGGCGGCTGATTATGCATCGACGAAGCCCGCGTTGAACGCCCAGGCGCGTCCGAAGATCCCGCCCGCTGCCGTCGTCTATACGCCACGTGACATCGAGGCGATGCAGCGCCATCTCAAACCCATCAGTTTCGAGTCGCCGGCGGCTCGTGCGCCGCAGCGGCGCTCGCTGCTGGGTCACGTGATCTTTGCAGGGGACCCATCGTTTCTGATGCTGGCTTCCAACAGCGGAGGCTCGTTCGTTCGCCCTTCGACACGATGCGAATCCGTGGTGCGTGTGGTGGCGGGGTCGGTCACGCTGACTCGGTCGGGAGGGGAGACCAAGACGTTTGGTCCCGAGGACGTTTTCGTCGTCACGAAAGACTTCGCCGGGACCGTTCGCCTCGATCGTGGCTTCAAAGCCCTGTCGGTCGTGACGACGGGGGACGGAACTCCCGCGTGGCCGGCAAAGGTGGCGCCTGCGGTCAGTTCTTGCCCAGCCCTGTAGTGCGTTCGGCGCCTGCGACGGCATTCGTCGGATTCGTAGTTATCTTCACTCATCGCCGAGACTAATTTTGTCTATGTCCTATACCGAAGCTGTCTTTGTGGGCGCCGGTGCAGCCACGGTCTAATAGCCGCACGGAAAAGCTCTCGCGATGTTCAACGGTAGGAAAGATTGAAGAACAGGAATGCCAAGCGTATGGAATTGATGCGTCCTTACATTGCTCGTCTCTTCTCTGTTGTCCTGATCGCGTTGCTGGGGTGCTGGGTGGGCGTGCTTCACGCCACGGTGCCCATCGATACGACCAAGACACTCGTGTTGCCCCCGTCAAATGGACATCGCTTGTTCGTGACCAACATGTCGCTGATGCATTCAGTGGACTCCAAGCTTCTGGTCTTGGACGGGGACAGCTTCAAGTTGCTGGGTACGATGAACCTCGGGCAGTTTGGATTCTTTCAGCCTTCCCAAGACAAGCGCACCTTGTATCACGCGGGGTCCTTCTATTCTCGTATCGATCATGGTGACTACTCCGAAGTCTTGGAGTTCTATGACCCTCTGACGCTCGCGCCGACGTCGGAAATCTCGCTGCCAAAGATTCGCGCAGGCACCTTGAACTTGCCTGCGTACATGATCGAGTCCACCGGGGCCCGGTTTCTCTTTGTGCAAAATGCGACGCCCGCCTCCTCGGTTACGGTGGTGGATCTCGTCGCAAAGAAAGTCCTGACGGAAGTGGAGACCGCCGGTTGCTTCGGGATCTATCCTTCATTGCGCGAACCCGGTCGCTTTTCCACCCTGTGCGGTGATGGCGCTGTGGTCACGATTGGATTCGATGCCACCGGAAAGGAAGTTAGCCGGACTCGAAGCGCGGTCTTTTTTGACCCTGACAAGGATGCCTTGTTCAGCGCCGCGGTGAGCGATGGGCGACATTACATCTTCATTTCGTTCCTCGGCCATGTTCACGTTATGGACTTGGACGGTGAGGTGGCCACCCAGCAGGCACCCTGGCCCATCGTGACGGGCAAGCGCATCAAGGAGGGGTGGCGGCCAGGCGGGTATCAATTGATCGCCTATGGTCGCAAGAATGGTCAGCTGTACGTGGGAATGCACCCGAACGGCAAAGAAGGCAGTCACAAGGAGTTTGCCGCAGAGATCTGGCGAGTGGATCTTGCGAGGCGGGTCGTCAACGCCCGAGGCCCGGGTGCCTTGGCCAGTTACCTGGTGGTTACGGATGAGCCGCGGCCCTTGCTGTTTTCCATGAGTCCGGCGACCCAATCGATCACCAAGCACGACGGAACGTCGCTTCGTCTGCTTGGCAAGTCACCGCCCAATGGTCTGCTCGAGGGGGGCGGACCGCTGTCGGTCCATTGAGCATGCCAATCAGCCAGCCGCTGGAAGCCTTTGCCTTCATGGCCGGACTGATCATCCGCCTTGCCGTGGCCGGCATTTTCCTGCACTCGGCGCTGCATGCGTTACGCGATCCGTTCACCCATATCGGCATCGTGCAGCAGTATCGGCTGTTGCCCGCCTGGATCACGCCGGTGGTCGCCATGGGCATTCCCGTGGCGATGCTGGTGAATGCCGTTGCGCTGTTGATCCCTGCGAGTGCGCCAGCCGCAGCCTGGGCCGCTGCATTCCTGTTGGCACTCTTCTCCGTCGCCATTGCGGTGAATCTTGCTCGCGGCAGAGAGTCGATCGACTGTGGGTGTGGTGGGGCGCCGGGTCAGCGACTGTCGGCAGGCTTGGTCGTGCGCAATGGCATTCTGCTGATGTTGCTGGTATGCGCGGCGACAGCTCCCGTGTATGGGGAGGTGGATGTTGCCGTGCTCATCGGTGTGATCGGGGGCGCGGCGACGACCATCGGCTTCTACTTCGCTGCCAATGTGATGCTGCACAATCGATCGGTCTTTGGAGCGATGGGGGTTGGACGGTGACAGCTGCTGTGTTGGTGAGCATTGTGCTGCTCTGGATTGCCGTCGTAGGGCTGGTCCTGGCCGTCTTCGCCTTGGGCCGACAGATCGGCGTTCTGCATGAACGCGTTGCTCCGGTGGGAGCGCTGACGGTTGACCAGGGACCCAAGGTGGGGGACTTGGCACCGTTGATGACCTTACACAGCTTGAGTGGGGAAGGACTCGATATCGGTCGTCCCCAGGCAAGCGCCCAGATGTTGTTCTTTCTGTCGCCGACGTGTCCCGTGTGCAAGAAGCTATTGCCCATCCTTCGCTCCTTGTCCGAGGCTGAGGCGGGTCTAGAGATCGTGCTCGCCAGCGATGGGGAGCCGTCGGAGCATCGATCGTTCTATGAACGTGAGCGGCTGTCGCCATTTCGTTACGTCCTGTCAGCGGAGCTGGGGCTGCGGTACCGCATTCCCAAACTGCCGTATGCCATCTTGATCGGAGCCGACGGCCATATCAAAGCCAAGGGGCTGGTCAACAATCGCGAACAATTGGAGGGTTTGCTGGCCGCCCAAGAACTCGGCGTCGGCTCGCTCCAGGAGTATCGTGCCCGGGCGGTTGCCGGTCTGAATTCCGTCGCCACCGTTGATTGAAAGGAAAAAATTCCATGTCGATCTTTGACAAGAGAATTGAGTCTGAGTCCCGCCGTTTGGCAAGGCTGACTTCGCGTCGAGGCGTGCTGTCGCGTATCGGCAAGATATTGTTGGGCGCCGCCATCATGGGGCCCTTGCTGCCGGTCGATCGGACGTTCGGTCAGTCCAAGACGGCAGGCGCGGATGATCACTCGAATGACGAGAGTCACTGTGACTATTGGAAGTACTGCGCCCTGGATGGCATGCGATGCACGTGTTGCGGCGGTTCCGCCAGTGACTGCCCTCCGGGCACCTCACTGTCCAAGGTGGGTTGGATCGGTACCTGCCACAACAAGCAGGACGGAAAGAGTTACTTGATCAAGTATTCGGACTGCTGCGGTAAGTCCAGCTGCGGTCAATGCTATTGCGGCGCGAACAAGGATGAGCGTCCAGGTTATAGAATGGGTGTCTACAACGACATCAACTGGTGCATGGCGGATGAATTGACCACGGTTCACTGCACGCTGACCTTGGTAGTCGGTATCGTCGAATGAACCCGCGCTCGGCGGCTGCCGTTCTTGTCATGGCGATGGTCGCCACGGCGGCACTCGCCGATACGCCGCTGCCGGTTCTGTATACGCTCCATTGCTCGGGCTGCCACGGAGAGGATGGCAAGGGAGTCCCCAGCCGGGGGATCCCAAACTTGAACGATGCGGGCCGCTACTTGGCCGTTGCAGAGGGCCGTCAGTACTTGATCGAGGTTCCGGGCGTCTCGCAGTCCGCGCTGAACAACGACATCGTCGCCCAGTTACTCAATTACATGCTGGTGCGCTTTTCCCGGGAGCATTTGCCCGAGCCATTTGTGCCATATTCCTCCGGCGAAGTGGCCAAATACCGGGCGGACAAGGCCAGCAACGCACCCTCGCGGCGGCAGGCCATCGTCAATCAATTGCGCTCCCTGGGGCTCATGTCTGGGCAACCGTACGATTCACCCTCCCGGGCGAAGGATCGGCAATGAGTTTTCGCTGCGGCGCGATCAGGGGGCAGTTTGTCGTGCGCAGTTCCGCTCACTCGTTCGTTCTCGCCGGCGCTCGGGATCTGTTCAATTCGAGGTTTGGAGGCTAGATGGCGAGCTCACGTGGCCCAGATCAATCGGAAGATCGCCGCAGCAATGGAACACGGACGCGACGGGCGTTTCTTGCCGGGGCGGCGGCTGGAGGGTTGATCGCACTCGCGGGCAGACACGGTTTCGACAGCCTCTCCGAAGGCGGCTCTCTGAAGGCCCGTGGGTATTCCCGGGCACGCCCGGTGCAAACCGATACGGGATCGCTTCCGGCCAGCGTGGATGTGGCCATCATCGGCGGCGGCTTTGCGGGCATATGCTCGGCCTTGTCACTGGCGGAGCGCGGGCTCTCGGTGGTCGTGTTCGAGAAAGGATTGGTGGCGGGCGAGGCCTCGGGCCGGTCCGCAGGAATGATCGAGGCCTTGCAGGTCGGCGGTTCTCAGTTGGGGCTGATCGAATATTCCAAAGGCTGCTGGCGACGGCTCAGTGAGCGGATCGGTGCGGATTCCAGCTTTCTGCAGAACGGCAACGCCAATGTTTTTTATGATCAGGCGGACTTGGAGGATGCTCGCGCGTGGCTCGACAGCGTGAAAGGAATGCCCACGGGCGGCGCCCGTCTGTTGAGCGCCGTTGAGGCGGCACGGTTGGTCCCTGGGTCCCGGAGACCACCGATCGGGGGTATTCAGTCGATCGAGGACGCAAGCGCGGAGCCGGCACTCGCGGTACCTGCGATCACGGAGGGTGCCCGCAGGAAAGGGGCCAAAGTGTTTCAAAACTGCGCCGTGCGGGGAATCGAGACGTCGGCGGGGCGCATCTCGGGCGTTGTGACCGAAAGAGGCGCCGTCAAGGCAACTCGTGTCGTGCTCGCGGGCGGTGTTTGGTCGCCTGTTCTGGCGCGGCGCCTGGGGCTTGATCTGCCGCTGGCGCAAGGCTGGGTCAGCATGGCAAGCACTCCGCCGTTCGCACAGGGACCCGAGCCGGGCATCGTTTCCCTGATCGGACCGAATGTGGGTTGGCGTAAGCAGACGGATGGTGGCTATGCCATTTGGCAGTTCGCCGCCATCAGTCCCATCCTGCCAGATGCGGTCAGTCATTTGCGGGCGTTCTGGCCGCTGCTGCGCGCCCAGGCCTCGATCGTGAAGCTACGTGTTTCGCCCGACTCCTTCATGCAATGGTTGTCATTCCGCAAAGAAGTTCCTCTCGATCGACCGGGCATCTTCGAGCAGGTGCGAATCTATGAGCCCGAATTGCGCGGGCGCGAGATCGATGCCGGAATTGCGAGGCTTCAGGATGCAGTGCCCGCGTTCGTGAATGCGTCCATCAGGGAGCGATGGACCGGAGCCATGTCGATGACGCCCGATACGAAGCCGGTCCTGTCCGAGGTGAGCAGCATACCCGGCTTGATCGTTGCTACCGGCTTCTATCACGGTCTGACGATGGGGCCTGCCGCAGGGGAAATCGTGGCGGATTTGATCACCGGCAAGAAGCCGGCACTGAACATCGCACAGTTTCGGTACGAACGGTTGATCGATGGCAGTGCGTTGAGCTTCATCGATTGATAGTCGCGGCTACCGCGCTCGAACTCCAGGAAATCGACAGACCATGCAGATGAATCCGGAACTCATCGCTGCCGCCGTCCGGTTCGATACCGCCACGTTGCATGAGGCGGCGGGCAAGATCGGTGCATTGCCGTGGTCCATCAAGCCGGTGGCGCCATCCTTTCGGATATGCGGGTCCGCGCTGCCGGTGCTTTCGCCTGGGGGCGACAATCTCTGGTTGCATCGCGCCATCTACGCGGCTTCGCCGCGCGATGTACTGGTGGTGTCGGTGAACGATGCCTATTCACATGGCTATTGGGGGGAGATCATGTCGACCGCAGCCCAAGTCCGTGGGCTCGCGGGACTGGTGATCGACGGGTGCGTTCGCGACAGCGTGCTGCTCGCCGAAATAGGCTTTCCCGTATTCTCCCGCGGGCTCTGCATTCGGGGTACCGGCAAGGATTTCTCCGCGCACGGCACGATCGGTGCACCCATCACCATCGGCGATGTCACGGTCGGCTCGGGAGACTTGGTGGTCGGCGACGCGGATGGCGTTGTGGTCTTACCGAGCGCGCGGATTGAGCAGATTCTGGCGGCGGCGGCCGAACGGGAGCGAACGGAGAAGCAGATCCTGGAGCGCTTGAGGCGGGGTGAGACGACGCTTGAGATTTATGGCTGGAATCGCTGAACGTCGTTGGACCGCCGGCGTGCTGTTTTCGGCGCTCTTGTTGGGCTCGGTCATCGGAGTCCGGGCGGAACCGCGAGATGCCGATCATTGGTCCAGCTACGGACGGGATTTCACCGAGACTCATTTCACACCGCTCGACGACATCAATGCAGCCACCGTTGGCCAGTTGGGTCTCAGTTGGTATTTGGATCTTGATACGGGCCAACGTAACGATTCGCAGCCTCTGGAGGCTGACGGCACCGTATTTGTAACCACTGGTCAAAGTGTCGTCACCGCCATCGATGCCGTGACGGGCCGCCTTCTCTGGCAATTCGATCCAGCGGCGGGTGTCGTATCCGGCATCAAGTTGCGCTCGTCGTGGGGTGCGCGGGGGCTCGCATACCTCGATGGCCGTGTTTTCATCGGCACCACTGACGGCCGCTTGATCAGCCTGGATGCGAGGACGGGGAAGCGCCTTTGGAGTGTGGACACCCTGGACAAGACGGACGATACGTCGATCACGGGTGCCCCCAGGGCTTTCAACGGCAAGGTGGTGGTGGGATTCAGTGGCGGTGATCGGGCGGGAACCCGCGGCGCCATCAGTTGCTTCGATGCGAAGACCGGGCGTCGGCTGTGGCGCTTCCACACGGTTCCAGGCGATCCTGCACGGAGATTTGAGAACGATGCCATGCGCAGGGCCAGCCGAACGTGGTCCGGACGATTTTGGGAAACCGGTGGAGGCGGAGCGGTCTGGAATGCCATCACGTATGACCGGGAACTGAACCGTGTCTACATCGGAACCGGAAATGCGAACCCTTGGAACGTTCACGTCCGCGAGCCGAAGGGCCTGGATAATCTCTTCACCGCCTCGGTGGTGGCGCTGGACGCGGATTCTGGCGCTTACGTGTGGCATTACCAGGAGAACCCCGCGGACGCGTGGGACTATGACGCCACCGCCGATATTGAACTGGCCACCCTCGAGGTGGCCGGACATAGGCGGCGTGTATTGATGCATGCCTCCAAGAACGGCTTTTTTTATGTGATCGACCGTGACACGGGAAAGCTGGTGTCGGCGGATCCGTTTGGCAAGGTGACTTGGGCCAAACGAATCAATCTGAAAACGGGCCGGCCGGAAGAGGAGCCCGTAGCCCGCTATCGAGATCGACCCGTCATCATCTGGCCGGGAAATATGGGCATGCACAACTGGCAGGCCATGTCCTTCAGTCCGCGTGATGGATTGGCATTCATTCCTGCGCTCAATCGCGCCGCAAATTTCGATGCGACCGGAATTGATCCCGCCACTTGGACGCCGGTGAAGCACACATGGACCAGTGCGTTGGGTGATACGGAAAGTGGCGTTGCAGAGAGTGAATTCAGTAGTTCCCTGGTGGCTTGGGACCCGGTCGGAAAAAGGGAAATCTGGCGAGCGCCAACGACCGGCAGCTGGGGTGGCGGTACCATGGCGACGGCGGGTGGTTTGGTGTTTCAGGGCCAGATGGACGGGACATTCGTCGCTTACGATGCTCGATCCGGTGTTTCTCTGTGGACCTACCGTGCGGGGTCCGCCGTCCTTGGGGCGCCGATCAGCTACCGTGTCCAGGGTAAGCAATACATCAGCGTGCTATCGGGGCCTCCCAGCGAATCCGCGGCGTATGGAGCGGACGCCGTGCAATTCGGATGGAGTTACCGGGAAAGCCCGCGTCGGGTGCTGACGTTCACCTTAGGTGGTAAGCGAAGTCTTCCCGCAGGCAAGGAACCCGCGATCGGCGGGCCCAGCGCGTCGGCAACCCCGGTCGATCACGAGAAGATCGAGGCGGGTGGATCCCTGTTCGGAGAGCATTGCGCCATCTGTCACGGCCGCGATGCCGTGTCCGGCGGTGCGGCACCGGAGTTGCGCGCCTCAGCCATCGTGCGGTCATCCTCAGCATTCCAATCCGTGGTTCGCGGAGGCGGGCTGACGCGGCGCGGCATGCCCGCTTTCGGTGAATTTTCAGACAACCAGCTGGAGTCCGTGCGCAGCTACATTCTCGCCCGCAGCGCCGGCCTGAGCTTGCCGGGAGCGCAGTCTAAAAGTCCTTGAATTCGAGAAAGCCGCTATGCAGCGAGGCGTTCCCACCGAGTAGCAGCGTGAAGGAAATGCGACCCTTCGGCCGGGATCTACGTGCGGCTATGGGTCTCTGAGCGGCCATGGCCGGCCTGGGTCAGCGCGGCATGCAGAAGCCCCCGTCCGAAGTAAAGGATCGGACAAACCAGTGCACCGATCGCAAGGATCGCGATGGCCGTTGCCCATCCTACCCCGCGATTCGTGGCTGATTGTGCTTGGTTGATCAGGGGAGGAAGAATCGTTCCGATGCCGGGGCCGATCAGCGACAGCACCAGCATGTAGACGGCAGCGAAGCGGCCTCGCATGCTCGGAGGCGCCAGCAACTGGATCAGGGTTCCTTGCGCGGCCGCAAATGCATTGAACACGAATAACCCGATGGCCAGGAGTGGAATGGCGACGGTCGGATCATGGGCGAGAAGCCCGGCCGCCAGCAAGGGCACGCCGATCACCGTACTGATCAGGGGAACGAGCATGTGCGGAGCGCGCACGCCGGCGCGCAAGGCGCGATCCATGGCAATGCCTCCGGTGAGGATACCGAGAATGGGGCAAATCAGGTTCAGGCTGCCGAGTACATAGCCAATATGATCCGAACTCCACCCAAACGCCGTCTCAAAATGATGAGGAATCCACGCCAGATAGGCGTTGGAGATGGTCAACAGCAACGGAAATGCGATGAATAGACACAATACCAGCGGAAACCTGTCACGCAGGAACCGGACGAATTCGTTCAAGGTGGCCGGAGGCGCGGGCTGCTGGGCAAGGGTTGCGGAGGACGAAACGCGCCTGTCAGGCACGAGAAAGCTCAGCAGTGAGAGCACCATGCCAAGCGCGCCAAACGTGAGAAACACCGACTTCCAGGCCGGGAGCCCAGCGATGATGCCGTGATCCGTAAAGGCCCGTAGTAGGCCGCCCCCGACGATGAGGGCAGCCCCGACGCCGACGGTGGCCCCCGAACTGAACACGGCTGTTGCCGTACCGATACGGTCTTTCGGGAACAGATTGGAAATCAGCGACAGGGCGGTGGGCGTCAGCACCGCCTCACCGAGGCCCACAACGGCCCGAGCCGCCACCAATTGCTCATACGAATGGGACAAACCGCAGGCAACCGTCCCGCACGACCAAACAAACACGCCAGCCAAAAGCACACGCTGACGCCGCAAGTGATCCACGGCCCAGCCAAGCGGCAGCGCAGCGAGGCTGTAGGTGGTGGCGAACGCAAAGCCTTGGATCAAGCCCATTTGTACCTGCGTGATGCCAAGATCGCTCATGATGGGCCGAACCATCAGGGAGATCACGCCACGATCCATGAAGGCAATCACGTAGAAGAGCCATAAGATGCCAACGGCAGACCAGGCGCGGGACTGCCCGACACCGACGTGCTCTTCGGGTAAGTGAATCGTCTGACCCGCAGCCGATGCCGAAGCATTCATCAATGAAGATCCCCTGGAAGGAAAGGACAGGTCAAATAGCCGCGGGCGCCGGGGATACTATCCGACGGGCCTATCGAATCGGTCAGACTGTATCGCTATAGGAGTTATCACTGAATGCTATATCCATTGCAGGGGCCGGCGTTGAATCCGTCGCCGCCTTCGTCGGCGTGCTCACCCAATCGCGGAATAGCGAAACCCGCGATGCCTGGAGCTGCGGCTGCTTCGGTGTCGTATCAAAAGGCCCTGGTTGAGTAGATTCTGGATGCGCTTGCTGGCGGTTGCGAGCTTGAGTCCTGTGACACTGCTGGCATATTCCCTGACATTGAAGCATTCCCTCGTCAAGGCAAACTCAAAAGTCTCCCGGTGGCACTCGGAAGGTTCCGTTCCTGCCAAGCGCAGGTAATCGCCTTCGCGGACGGCGATTGGCGCGCCGCCTTCGGACGCGGCCGCGTCCAGCACATCAATCAGCGTGGAATTCGATATGCCGGTCACGGTAAAGCCCCGCCGGCCCTTGAATCGCTGAGCCAGACGTACGATTGATGCGCGGGCAAAAGCGGCGTCCATCTGGTGTACCCCCAGAAGTGAAATCTCAAAATGGGTGCAGTAGGGAGCTTCCACCACCCAGCGCACGAGTCCTGCAAACGCTACACCTCCGACGTCCTCTCCCACGGCCAAGGCAGTGCGAATCAACGCGGTGATGCGGGTTTCAGCGCGATTTGGCCGTCCCACCGTCGAGCGTTCGTCAAGGCTCTTCATTCTGCCAAAGCGACCCTGTTCCGGTCATGCAGTGCCGCATGCAGTGCATCGACGCCCGCACTGGCGATGATCGCATCTTCGTGCGATTGAACGCCCGACACGCCTATGCTGCCAACCAGTTGACCCTGGTGCATGAGAGGAAGGCCGCCCTCAATGGGTGTGGCGCCCGGCAAGGCCAGCATGTTCGTTCGCCCCTCCACCACTCGATCCTGCAATGCCTTGGTTGGACGACGAAACAGCAGTGCGGTGCGTGCCTTTTCCTGCGCGACGATAACCGAGCCCAGCTGCGCATCGTCGGCGCGTTCCAAATAGAGCAAATGGCCGCCGGAATCCAAAATGGCGATGACCACCGGCCAAGCTTGCGACGCGGCCTTCTCAGCCGCGGCCGCCGCAATCAGTTTTGCCTCGCCCAGTGTGATCGTTTCGAGCATGCGCATCGGGTATCTCCGCTAGAAAAATCGTGCCTAGTTAGCCGCGGACACGGCGGAAGATTTTCAGCTATTTCGTCGAGTCCGGCCATCACGAGTTTGCATAGGTGCCAGTCGAAATCCCTCTTTCGCTGGCCTCTGCGGTGTAAGGAATTCTCGATACGATGAGGATCATTCCTGTGGTTTGCTCCGCTACACGACGGGCATCCCCGATTCAGATTCCATATGTCAGCTAGAACGAATCTGTCTTTCTAAACGTGCGGCAGGGGAGTTAACTCGCTGGGTGTGGGCGAGCAGATGCGGATCTGCCTGCACCCTGCGGGGAATGGCAGTACATCCTGAAACCACACGCCGGGCGATCGCCGGTGGATGACCAACAGTTTTTGTAGAATGATTCAAAGGGGGCGGGATGAACGACTCACGGTTCAGTGTTACGAAGCACAAGGCAGCGCTAGTTCGATTGAAGAGCATGTTGCCGCTGGGTCTTCCGGTATTGGTGGCGGTCGTGCAAGTCGTTTCGATTAATCTCTTCGCGGCCCAGTCGGTTCGCGCCGACGACGACGTGCAGTTGGGCGAAGTCGTCGTTACGGCGTCGCGTGTAGCGACCTCGATTCAGGACACACCTTTTTCCATTTCGGCGATCGGCGGAAATGACCTGCGACGTGAGGGGTTGGTTGACCTCGCAGATCTCTCCAGCCAGGTCCCCGGCCTGTTGGTCTCGCAGGGAACCGGTGATACGACCATTCGGCCGGCGCTTCGCGGCATCGCGCCGACAGACGTCGGGGCGGGCGCCATCTCACCGGTCGCAGTGTATCTGGATGATGTGTACTTGCCGTACGCGTTCGGCGCGGCCTCGCAAATGTACGATTTGAACCGGGTTGAAGTGCTTCGCGGGCCTCAGGGTACCTTGTTCGGCAAGAATGTCACCGGCGGGGCCATGCTGTTTTATTCGCAATTGCCCACTTCTGCGAACGAGGGATATCTGACGCTGGACGCGGGTTCCGGCGACGCGAGGCATGGGGCGATCGAAGGGGCGGCGAATCTTGCGATCAGCGACACGGTCAGTGCGCGTGCGAGCTTCCGGGTCAGTGGTCACGATGGATTTGCCAGGAATCTGCAGAGCGGCAAGCTGATCGGGGATCGCAATGAAAAGGCCGTTCGAGTGCAGTTGGCATGGACGCCTGCCAGTGACACGACGTTGAATCTTCTTCTGTTCGGCGTCAAGCAGCGTGGCGATGCGCCGGTGTATCAAACTGAATATCCCGGCAATCCGTGCGCCGGGGATTTCAATGGCACGGGGCCCGTCGTTTACCTCTGCTCGATCGACGGAGTGCCGGCCCCCACGGGATCGGTGCGCAAGAGCACATTCGCCGAACGAGATGACACCTTCGAGAACAGCGATCGGTACGGCGCCACGCTGAAGGCTACCAAGACTTTCGGCAACGGGGTGGCGTTGACGTCGATCACGGGTTGGCAAAAGGGCAAATTCTCATCGTTGGCGAATGATGACGGACTAGCGGCTGACTGGTTCCACAGCCGCATCGAGAATGAAACGTCGCAATTCAGCCAGGAGATCAGGTTGACGACCCGGCAAGATTCGTCCGTCAGGGCGGTGTTGGGCGGTTTTTATCAGCATGACAGAATCGATGTGTGGGGCGGATTTGCCGATGGAACCAATACGGAAGCCTTTCCGGCGGCATTCCTTGATTTTGGCCCTTTTGCGGCCTTCTATCCATTCCTGTCTGACAACAAGGGTCAGCAAAAGACAGATTCGTATGCGCTCTTCGGCTCGCTGACCTATGACCTGACCCAGCGCCTGTCCTTGATTGGGGGGCTGCGCTATTCCTCCGAGAAGAAGGACGTCGTCACGGAAGTCATCCAGGCAGGGGAGGATCCCGCCAATCCCTTCGTCGACAATGACCTGAAGCTGGACACTTATCGCGCACGCTTTGGTTACAGCAATCCTTTTGAATACGCGGCCAGCCGGGACGTGCGATCCAAGACATGGTCGGACGCCACCTGGGATGTGACGGCCAAGTACACCTTGGCGAAGAGCGTCTTGCTGTATGCCAAGGTTGGTACGGGGTTTCTGTCGGGGGGATACACGCTGCCGAATGTCGCTCCGGGCTCCTTCAATGTTCTGGCTCCGGAGAAGTTGACGTCATACGAAGCCGGCTTGAAGAGCCAGTTCATGGACAACAGACTTCGGATGAACGTCAGTGTCTACTATTCGGACTACAAGGACATGCAGGTGACCACGACGCAGACCACTAGTGGCACCCCGCTGCTCACGCGTGAGAATGCCGGCGCCGCCACCATCAAAGGCGCCGAATTGGAGTTGGCGGCGTTGCCGGTGAAGAACCTGGAAATCAGCTTCACGGCTGGATACGCCGATGCCAAGTTCGATGACTTTGCGACGACGTCCAATTTGACGGGATTGCCAATCAACTACCGCGGGAATCGTCTGCCCTTCGCTCCGCGGACGACAGGCAGTGTGGCAGTGGCGTATACCATCCCGGTGGGAGCGTTGCGACTGGACCTGCGTAGCAGCTGGACTTATCGCGATCGGGTGTTCTTCGACGCCAACAATGATCCGCTGACGAGTTCTTCATCGACGGTGATGGGGGACTTTCGTGCGAGCCTTCACAAGGATGCCAGTGCATGGCGGGTGACTGCCTACGTCACTAACTTGACGAACCAGAAGGTCCGGTCCTATGGCTATTCCCAGCCGGACGTCACGCCCGCCGGTGAGCATTTTATCTCGTATGTCGCGAGCACCTACTCTCCGTTGAGAAATTGGGGATTGCAGGTCGAATATGCTTGGTGAACAGCATTGTAGGGCTGCGCCTGCGCCAGCGAGGGCAAGGACTGACGGTACGGGATGGTGGCGGTTGATCCAGGCGTGACCATTTCGCAAAGGTCGCCGGCCGCACGGACCCCATGTCTTGTGGCATGGGCTGCCGCGGTGCTGCTGTGGGCTGCGCCGGTCCCCGCCAACGACGATGAGTCGGTTGCCATCAAGATGGACTGGTCCTACTACATCGGCGTCTGGTTACCCGATTTGCCGCGGGCCGTGCCGGACGAACCTCGATTGCCTCGATATGACGAGCGCAAGGCGGTGGCATTCGTTGACCGGTATGCGCTCGAGTGGACCGAGCGCAATGGCTGTGGGACCTGTCACACCAACGTTCCTGCCCTGATGATGCGGCCTTTAATCCGCAGCGCCCCAGGCGAGGAGGTAACGGCCAGGATTCGTTCGCGTCTCATCGAATTCTCGAATGAAAAAAGGGCGAAGCCCGATGCCTTTACGGTGGCATTCATGGTGCCGGGTATCAGTGCGCTTGCGATCAACGATGCGGAATCCGGCAGGCCGTTGGATCCGCAAGTGATTGCATTGCTCGATTACCAGTATGCCCATCAATCGAAAGACGGTGGCTGGGACTATCCCGACCATGAGGCGCTGGTGCCGTTTCTCGAGCGCGATCGTGGCTATATGGCAACATTGGCTGCCTTGGCGGCCGGATTCATACCGGACTATTTTGCCCATCACCCAGAATCACGCGCTGGCCTCGAGACCTTGAAGGCGTATCTTCGCCAGCATGTCTCCAAGAAGCTGCATGGGCAGATCGTCTTGTTGTGGGCGTCCGTCCGGCTGAACGGTCTGATGACGCCTCAGCAGCAAGCGGACATCGAGTCGAGGTTGCTGTCGCTGCAGAATGCTGATGGCGGTTGGACGCTGGCGGCCTTGGGTACATGGCCACGGTATGACGGCGAACCGAATGACCCGCAGGGCCCGAGCGACGGGTATGCCACGGGTCTGGCTGCATTGGTTCTCTGTGAGCGAGGATGGAGTTCCGGCAGTCCGGAAATCAAGAAGGCGCTGCATTGGATCGACACGAACCAGCGCCGGTCCGGACGGTGGTACACGAGGTCGCTTTACGCAGAGCGGTTTCGCAACTACCTATCCAACATGGCGACAGCTTACGACGTCATGGCCATGAGACGTTGTCAGCAAAACTGAGCTGGAGAAGATCCGGGTGCCGCTGAGCTCCGGCGATGGTGCCGGCTCTCCTGGTTGCGAGCGCCCCCGGATTCAGCCGCTGCCGGAGTTCCGCTCATCGAGAAAGTAGCATACGATCGGCCGGCAGGACCCCGGATCGAAGAAATTGAGTTCGTCGTCCGCCACGCGTGTGTCGGCATGCAATTTCAGCGCCCATGCCTCAAACGCCGTCTGATCGGCAAACGCAATCTCCGTCATGACATCAAAATCGTATCCGACGCCACGGGCAACGCTCATCAGGTAGTTTCGGCGGTAGACAGGCGGTGGAGATGCGATGCTCAGAATCAGCGGTACGTGGTGGTTCTCGTAGTAGTCGATGAACTCGGCACGCGACATTCCATGCTTCCTCTTCAAGAACGCTACAACCTTGTACAAGGTGCCTCCAGAGCGGCCGGAATCGGCCTACACATGCTGTTTAGACGGCTTCGGGAGAGTGCGCGGAGGCGGGGCTGCTTGCGACAACACCGCCGTTGCTCCAAGGCGTAAAGGGGGCATCCTGCTCAATTTTGAATCGTTCCGGCAGATGCTCGTGTAACCGCCAAGTGGCGCCCATGCGGCCAAAGCCCACGTGCAAGGCGCATGCGACGCTGAGTTCGACGATCTGCTGCTCAGAATAATGTTGCCTCAATTGATCGAACAACGATTCATCGATGGCAAGGTGGTCGGTGGCCATGAGTTCCGCAAACCGGATGGCGACCTTCTCGGCGGCACTAAGATCGGGAGACTCCGCCGGTCGTTCCAGGGAACAGATGAGTCCTTCGGTGACCTCAGTCGGGGCATAGCGTAGCGACATGCAGGCCCGACACTGATTGAAGAACGCGATTCGCAGGCGCGTCAGTTCCGCGACACGGCGTGGAAGCGTCGAGGTCGGTCCTGCGATAACCTCTGACACCTTACCCAGAGCCAATGCGAGGTCCGGACGATGGGCTAGGATCGCTTCGGTGTCCTTCTCCAGCCGTTCGGATGGGGTCAACTTGGATAGTTCATCGGGGTGCACGGGTATCGCGGGCTTCAATAATGGCATTGGCGCTTCACTCCAAATTCTCAAGACGGGACTGTGGTGCCCAGATTTGTCGTCGCTTACAGGGTACGCTGGAAAGGATGGAATGTGCCAAGAGGCATTCGCGATGCCTCCCATATCGGCTTTCTATGCCGGTATGGCCTTATGATGGAGTGGAGGTCGTTGGATGACTCCCGTCTAGCGACGATATGAAGGATCGCTGCGGTCACGCGAGCCGTTCGGTGTTCGGCCTTGCCAGAGGCCTGAAGCATCCGTCCGCACCCATTCGACGACGACCGTGCGGCGGTTGATCCTCCATTCCTGGGAGAGCACCAACCTGTCGATGTACCGTATCCACATGGTCATGAACGGCCGGTCGATGCTGCTGCCGCCGTGCGGCATATGGTAGGCGGTTGCATACGACTCGCTGTGGGCAGTCTGATCCTGCACGTCAATGACCATCGTGCTGGCGCAGTGAAGAGTCCGTTCGAATCGGTTGCAGATGTCCGAAATGACGAAGTCCGCGAATTGCGTGGCGTCGCCAACGAAGTATCCTGGATAGTCCAACTCGGCGTCGGGAGTGAAGCAACGCTCGAGCAAGGGGCGGTCGGCGCGGTCCAGAGCCCTAAAGTAGTTCATCAGGGTTTGGGCCACGTCGGATCTCGAATTCGCATGGAAGTGGTTCATCTGAGGTTGGATTGCCAGTCACCGTGATATCGAGAATGGTAGCGAGTCCACACGCGGTTGCCAGAGCAAATGCCTCTACGAGGTATCGATACTTTGGCGCGGACGATTTGATCCGATGCCATCAGTCACAAGAATCGACGCACTTTGATGGCAGATTGCCGCCTTTCGATAAGACGCCAGGCTATTAGAAAAATTGACTGGGAGGAATACCGAATCCGTCTTTGCCTATTGGTTATCAGGTCCATAGGCTTCGATGTGCAGTGCGCCGCCGATGCAGGACATCAGCAGATCGAGGAGTTGACGATTATGACGATACTGAAACCCGCAGTGGAACTGGACCGGAACAAGATGTCGCAGATGACGCCGGCCGAGCGGATACGGTACGAGATCGACGCGATTCTCGCGCACCGACCGGATCTCGCGGCTGCGAACGCCCAGGTCGCCGCGGTGATGGCGGGACCCACCTCCACGCTTCCCCGGCGGCTCACCGAACTTGTCCGCCTGCGAATCGCGTTCTTCAATCAGTGTCGCACCTGCATGTCATTGCGCTACGCGCCCGCCGAGGTTTCGGAGGGGCTGGTGTGCTCATTGGAGAGACCGCAGGAGTCGGCAGATCTATCCGATGGGGAGAAGGTTGCAATTAAGTTTGCAGAGGTGATGGCCACCGATCACCTGGCGATCGACGCTGGACTGTTCGATGAACTGCGCCGGCACTATTCAGAGGCCCAAATCGTGGAACTGTGCGTCGCATGCGCCTTGCACGTGGGGTTCGGCCGGATGGGGGCCACCTGGCAGATGTACGAGCATCTTCCGGAGCGATTTCAACAAGAGCAGGATGCGCCGTTTACCCCTTGGGGTGGAGAGGGCATCGCCAGTGCGCCTCGGACCTCGACGCGCAGTATCTGAATCGAAGACATTGCTCGCCGTTGTTGGCGCAATCCACATTCCGGGTAGGCGCTCCTGTCCGTATGTCTGTCAAATCGGGCGGAAAACGTCACCGGGTGAAGGCGGGGCGTCGTTGAAGTCGATCAGCAGCGATTTCTCACGGGGGTAACCATTTAGGGGGATGCCTTTGGTTCGCCTGTTGGTCTACGTTGCCGACGAGTTTCGAATAATACCTCGACTTGCTGGCGCCTAACGACGGGGAACACGATGTTATTTCCAACCACCATCATTGGCAGCTACCCCCAACCGGAGTGGTTGATAGACCGCAAGGGCCTCGCCAGCCGTTTTCCGCCGCGGGTGCGGATGCGAGAGCTATGGCGTATTCCGGAAGCTCACCTCGTGCAAGCGCAGAATGATGCCACCATTCTCGCGATCAAGGCGCAAGAGGATGCGGGCATCGACATCATCAGCGATGGGGAAATTCGCCGCGAAAGCTATTCGAACCGCTTCGCGACGGCGCTCGAGGGCGTTGACATCGACAACCCGGGCACGGCCTTGGATCGCTCGGGTCACCCCAATCCGGTACCGCGCATTGTCGGCAGGATCCGCCGAAAGCATGCCGTGGAAGTGGAGGACCTGGTTTTCCTGAGACGACACACGAAGCGGAAGATCAAGATTACTGTCCCGGGCCCATTTACGATGTCGCAACAAGCCCAAAACTTCCATTACCCCACCGATGAAGACGCGGCCATGGACTATGCAGTGGCCGTAAATGAGGAAATCCGCGATCTGTTCGCTGCAGGTGCGGATGTGGTGCAGATCGATGAGCCGTATATGCAGGCGAGACCCGAGAAGGCGCGCCAATACGGGCTACGCGCCTTGAACCGAGCCCTGGAGGGCGTCGTGGGGACCACGGCAGTTCACATCTGCTTTGGCTATGCCGCGGTCATACACGAGCGGCCGTCCGGCTATTCCTTTTTGCCGGAACTGTCGGCCTGTAGCTGCAATCAGATCTCCGTTGAAACGGCGCAGTCGAAGCTCGATTGCGCTGTGTTGGCGCAATTGCGCGGCAAGCAGATCATGGTCGGTGCGATCGACTTGTCCGATATGAGGGTCGAAACGCCGCAGGTGGTCGCGGACCGTGTCAAGCGTGCACTGCCCTACGTGGATGCGCAGAACGTGATCCTGGCCCCGGATTGCGGTATGAAGTATCTCCCCCATGATGTCGCTTTCGACAAGTTGGTCGCCATGGTGGAAGGTGCGAGGTTGTTGCGCGCAGAATTCGGTTCTTAACCGCGCCGGGCAGGGCTTTTCAGTGCGAGCGCCCGCTCGCTCGTTTCGAACCGGACGGCTGGCAACTACTGGGAAATGCCCTTGCGCCTAATCCCGGCGGAGATTTCTGCGGGAAGTGGATCGACTTCCGTCCAGAAAAAGGCAACGTCGGCGAACCCAGGCTCGTAGACGTAGTCGATATCAATTCCCGGTCGAACGTAGATGAGGTCCCCGGCGGTCATGGCGACACTGCTGCCATCCGCGTATGTGCGCCGACCACGACCGCTGATGACGTAGAACACTTCCTTGTATGAGACGCTCCCGCCGTAGCGGAATTGGATGCCCAAGGGGTACCTGGTTGCAATGCACAGGTGGCGCCGGTCGGCCGATTCATAGAGAACCCTTCCTTCCGCTCCAGAACCCGCGAAGTAGTCCACTGTCATGGGCTCATATTGAGCCAAGAAGACATTGAAGAAATCGGGATCCATCTGTCTCATTTTCATGTTCACGCGTGAATGATAGAAGCGGGCGGTGTGCCACGCGAGACCGGTTACTGCATACCATTTCCCGATACGGGAAGGTCTTCTGAACTGTCGGGTGGTCCCGTATCGGACATCGAAATCATCCACGAAGGGTCGTCTGCACGCATCCCCCTTGATGGGGACAACGAGCGTCAAACTGGATCGGCAATAGAGAGTGTCTTCTCGGGGCGCTGCCGCATGCTCGTTCGTGGTCAGCAGAGGCCTCGTCCTGGCCGGTTCAATGGAAATCGGAAGGTACTTTTGTCACCAGCCAGGGGGAGGGGGCGACGCGGGCCAAATCCTAAAATAGAGTCTTGGGAAATTCGGTTGTCAATTGGAGAGTTATCGATGAAATCCCGTGCCGCCATTTGCTTTGAAGCCGGCAAAGCGCTCGAAGTCGTGACCGTCGATCTGGATGGCCCGAAAGCCGGAGAAGTGCTGGTTGAGATCAAGGCCAGCGGCGTATGCCATACAGATGAGTTCACTCGATCGGGCGCCGACCCGGAAGGGCTTTTCCCTGCCATCTTCGGGCATGAAGGCGCCGGCATCGTCGTTGAAGTGGGGCCCGGCGTGAAGTCGCTCAAGAAGGGGGATCACGTGATCCCCCTGTATACGCCAGAGTGCCGAGAATGCAAGAGCTGCACCTCGCACAAGACGAACTTGTGCACGGCGATTCGCGCCACGCAGGGAAAAGGCGTGATGCCCGATGGCACGAGCCGGTTCTCCTTGGACGGAAGACCGGTCCATCACTACATGGGATGCTCAACCTTTTCCAACTTTACCGTGCTTCCGGAAATCGCATTGGCCAAAGTTCGGTCGGATGCGCCATTCGAAAAGATCTGTTACATCGGTTGCGGTGTGACGACCGGCATCGGCGCCGTAATCAATACGGCCAAAGTGGAAGCAGGCGCTAATGTAGTCGTCTTCGGGCTTGGTGGAATTGGGCTTAATGTCATTCAGGGCGCGCGGCTCGTGGGCGCCAACAAGATCATCGGCGTGGACATCAATCCAAAGCGGAAGATGCTTGCGGAGCGGTTTGGCATGACCCATTTTGTCAATCCTAAAGAGGTGGGCGGCGACCTCGTTGCCCATCTGGTTGCGCTTACTGACGGCGGCGCCGATTATAGTTTCGAATGCATTGGGAATGTTGATCTGATGCGGCAGGCGCTGGAGTGCACGCATCGAGGCTGGGGCGTATCAGTGATCATTGGGGTCGCGGGCGCAGGGCAAGAGATCAAGACACGTCCGTTTCAGCTGGTAACCGGACGGGTGTGGAAAGGCACTGCCTTTGGTGGCGCCAGGGGCCGCACCGACGTGCCGAAAATCGTGGATTGGTACATGGACAACAAGATCAGCATCGACCCGCTTATCACCCACGTGATGCCGCTCGATAAGATCAATACGGCATTTGACCTGATGCACTCAGGAGAATCGATTCGCAGCGTCATTACGTTTTGATCGCGGGTCAGGCCTTTGCGGAAAACCTTACTTGGGCTGCCGAACGTGATTTCGCTGCTTTCCGCGGATTGTGTTCTGCGGGAGGACTTTCGGAATTCGACATCGATCTGGCTGAGCTCTTAGCGCGATTGGCAGGCACTGTAATCCCAACTTAGAAGATGCTGCTTGGGCCATTCGTCTGGGAATCGCCAGCAACTGGCTGAACGACGCCCCAGTGAGCGATCAGCTTGCCGTCGCGGAATTGGAAGAAATCCGCCGTAGCAAATCCTGGCTCATTCGGCACCGGCTTCCAGTGCACGTACGCGGCGACGAGATCGCCTTCGCCGATGAGCTTGTGAATCGTCGCAGACACGTTGGGAAACTTGACCAGCAGTGCCTTGGCGCTCTCCACAAAGCCTTTGACGCTTGGGTCGGTGGTCCCGGGCATATGTTCCCGGTAGTCAGGCGCCAGCATTTTGGCGGCTTCCTCCGGATTCTTGCGGTTCCACATCGTGTCGATGATTGCGCGCGTCAGTGCCTTGTTGTCTAGGCGGGCCTGACTTGATTCGGCATGGCGCTTTATCGTGGGCGTCGGATTGCTACCTGCGACAACGGCACCTGTCATTGAGAGCATGATCGCCGTTGCGGCGGCTAATGTGGTTCGTATCATTATCTGTTCTCCTGGATTTGTTGACTGGGCGGTCGCACGCGCGCTTCGCTGTGAGGTCTGTGGTCATGAAGACCGGCGCGCCTGACGGCTAGTTGGATTCAGTGGCACTTCTGATCAACTCATCGTATCGGTCACTTGCTTGTTTCACGCGCTTAGTCAGCGATGGAAGTTGATCGATCCAGTACCGGTTCATGCGTTCCTTTGTATCGAAGGGTTCGACCGTCTCGTTTTCCAGCATCGACTGATTCAAAGCATCCTGCATATGTTGCTTGAGTGAGGAAGCGATGGCGGGAACCGCTTCTTTCTTCCAGGTCTTTTGACCATTCACGATTACGTAGACGGGCGCGCTCCATGCGTGTAAGCCGGGCTTGGCGCCGTGAGCCCGCACGACAAACCACGTGCTATGCGAGGCAAGCACGGCGTGTCTCAGTTCAATCTGCGAATCGAGAGCTTTTGCTGTCTTCGCTGTCTTCACGACACCTTGCTCGACCAGTTCAAGAGAGGCAATCGGGCCGGCGTCGGGATTCAGGCTGGCTTTGGCTCGTATTTCAATCGGTTGGCCAACCTGGATCTGCAAGACGGATCCCATGTCCTGTCCATTGACGGTGAACTCGATCATGGGGCCGCTGGTGACGAAGGTGCGGCCATTTTTCAATCCCTCGTGCCAACGCGCTGGATCGAACGCGCCTTTGATCTTCACATAGCTGCGCAGTCCGCCGAGCACCGGTCCCAATGGAAAATCAGTTCCTGCGGCGGGCGAGATCCTGTAGCCGAGGTTCAAAAAGTCGAACCATAACGAATCGCCGTGGCAATTCACGGACATGATTTCCATATAGTCGACCAACCCCGCGGGCACGTCGATCGCCAACCCTCGCGTCACATCGCTGTGAACGACGTCTTCAGGGCAATCTCGCACGGCATTGATCGCATGGGCATAACCCACGAGGCCACCATTCTCGTGCGCACGTCCCATGCTCTCGTCATAGAGGAGATAGTGCGGGGGATTTCGATACGATCGGCGGATGTTCATCTGCGCCACGTGACCAAGAAGCGAGGTGCGCGGGTCTTCCTGCCCGATGACGAGGGCAAATGCTTTCTCAGGCCCAAATCGCACGGGTTCCCACGAATACTGCCGAATGTAGGTCGTCTGGATGTTGCCCATTTGAAAGTTGTTGCCTACTCGTACATCTTCTGCTTGAAGAAAAAGCTGAAGATTGCGGTCGTCATAGGCGCTATCGCGGGCGTAGTGAAAATGGCTGTCGCCGGAGTACCATCCGAGTGCGGCCATATCGGTCCAGCGGGTCAGGCGGATTTTGATCGGGTTCGTGGCGTCCGCTTTCACCGTGACGGTTTGCCTTGCAGTGCGGTACTCGGGCCCCTTTGCGACAATGAGTTCATAGCGTCCGGGCGGCAGTTTCGCCTGGTATGAGCCATCGATATAGAAGACCGACCGGTTCGCATGTGACCAAACTGGAATCTCGCGGCTAACACCGCCCACTTCGCTAATCCGTGTAATCCCTTGCGCACCGTTGCGCAGCGGTATCGCCTCGTCACTGGGGAGCGGCAAGCGACCGGTCTGGTCGTAGAGGCCAACCCGGACAGGAGTTCGCCGGCCTTGTTCATCAAGCACGTCTAGGGCGATGCGTCCGAACTGGGTGTGCACAGGAGTTGCGTAGCTGCGCTTGATGGTCAGGTCGCACAAGGTGTATGGTCGGTCACCCGCGATCGTCAGATCCGCGCCATGAAACCCCAGATTGGCAAATCGCGCCCGATCGAGCGTGACGGTTTGACGGTACAGTGGCGGTTGACTTCCGTTAGGACTTGCCGGAACTTCAATGAATTGGGGCGGCTGCGTCGGCGCAAAAAGCCCGTTCCCATCGTGCATCAGCACTAGCTTCAATGCGGTGCGTTGTTGTTGAATTGCAACGGTAACATCCACCGGCTCGTCAATGTCGAACGCTATCTCGTCGTTCACCTTGAAGTTGAGGTGTCCGCCGGTGACGCATTCGTTTCCATCCACGATTGTCTTGCTACCAAACTTTTGGAACGACACGACGTCTTCGATCTGTTCGTTCCGCCAATCCAATTTTCTCCCGACAGGGTCGCTCTCGTCGGCGCGCGCCATGGAGAGCATTAGCACTGCGGACAAATTGCACGCAAGGAACGCGTGGATGCAGGGAAGAGAGTTAGTTCGGATCAAGTTTGCTTCTTTCTTGAGTTCTAGGCTGTTGCGTTATCGGAATGGAGACGGCTTTCCATCGCAGTCCGGCTCTTGATCACATTGCTTGCCGATAGACCAATGGAGTCCATTGCAAGAGTGAGGGGCTGCTTAGTTAGTGAGATTGAAGAGGAGATTGAGTCGTCTCCCAATCGATTCAAAGCGCGGTGGGGGCGAAACTGTTTTGCAACTGATACACATAATCCAAATGTTCACGGCGCTGACTCTGTTCCACGTATGAACTTGTTTCGAGCCGGTTCTGTTCGTTCTGGGCATTGGTGCCTCCAAGGCGTTAATTCGACGATTTGGCCAGTTGCTCGGCGAGCGCGTACCTCCGAAGTTCGCTGAGAGTAAGGGGCCAGCTTGGTATGCCCCTACTTAGGTGGAATGGTTGATCCGGATGTGGGTCTTGTCGGCCCACCAAGAGAAATTGATGTCATTGACGAGTCGATTCCGTCGCTTTTTGAGTTCGGAATGCACCGGCGGAACCGCCTGGTCGGAGTGGTGTGGGGCAACTCGACCATCCGCTCGGCCGGGATGGCCACCAGGTTCAGGTAAGACGGTTGGCAGTGAAGGTGTCAACGGTAATGGAGTCAAATGACGGTGGCGTCGAAGGACTGCCGGCGCGAGGTCAATTCCCAGGCAAGCGGCCGGGCAGGGTGGCGTTGGTTGTTGGCGAATTCCCTAGAACCATTACATTAGCCAGATCCTCCAAACTTCAGATAAATGGAGCATTTTTGTCCGCCTTTCGATGACGGCTCGCAAGTGTTTACAGGCACTCGTGAATTTCTCAAGAAATTGGGCACAAAGAATATGAAAAAAAATAGTCACAAAGTTATTATGGGCCTGGTGTGGCTTCGCTGGCCTCTTTTGCGATATGGAGATCGAAGTGATTGAACGAGTTGCCGTCCATTCGAGGCCGCTGTCGGCAACGCGAATTCCTTCCAATATCCTGGGTGCCCTTCAAGGAGTGAATCGGGAGTTGCTCGAGGGTCTTCGGCACAGCATCTTGTCGGGGCGAGAGACCGTCCCGCTGCCGAAGGAGGTGGCGCGCCGCATTGCCGGAATGAGTGACGCTCAGCTGGCGCTTTGTTCGAAATGCGGGATCCTCCTAGTGGATTTGCATTTCTTGCAGTCAGTTCCTCTCGCGGAAATCGAGGCGCTTGCTTCCTGTGATTACGAACTCGACTGTACGATGCCAATGGAGAGTTGGCTAAGTCCTGTGCAATTCGTGTCGCTCGCCCATTCGACGCTGATGAGCGCATGGCACTTGTGCCAATGGGATATCGAGTGTGCCACCGTACTGACGGGCATTGATCGATCCTTCGCGCTGGGAATCGCGGGGACTGAATCAATTGAGATGTCGATCATGGCGCGCAAGTTTGGGCACCTCATCCTTCCTCGGTGGCATGCTCGGGAGGCGATCTGGCAAGACTTGCTGAGCCGGGGACTTGACGAGAGTTCGCCTGGCTCGGTCAACATGACCGTCCGCGGACTTCAATTGAGTGCCCGGATCCGCAATAACCAGATCGGTCGTCCCATCGCTGGATCGATGACGGCGGGCACCACGTTTGGCCGTAAACCCGGGTCAAACCCTGCCCTGTCAGCCAGTCGCTCGTAGCGCATGCTGTCGCACCAAACGACATTCGGCGGGTTCGGTGGTGCGATTGAAGGTAAGCAAGAACAACTCCACGGCAGTCGCGGCGAAACGGTCTTCGGGTGGCGGCGAACAACTCGCGTTGGACATTCGCCCGGCGGCGGGCCACCTCGGTGATTCGCCACGTGTCGCGCGCGTTCGCCGACCCGTCGTCGCTCGAGCGCCAGAGTTGGACCAGATCTTGAACTCCGCCGACATTGAACGGGTGACGGGGCGGCATCGCTGCACCGTCTTTCGGTGGATGCAAGAGGGGCGGTTTCCGGCAAAGGTGATCCGTGAGGGACGCCCCATCGGATGGCGTCGGTCGGACGTGGAACGTTGGCTACGCGAACCTGCTGTACGTGCGCTGAACACGCCGGTGGGCGCTACCCCAACGTCGGCGGCGCGAATGTCGACGACTACTAACAAGGGGTGATCCGCGCATGCGTATCTCCGACCGGCGATTCGAACGCGACTTGAGACGCTACGAGTTGGCGCAGCGAATGATTGCGCACGAGGCGCGGCGAGGCACCATCGTGCGTTGGACCGGTCTTTCTCGACATCGGGTGGCCTTGCTCCTGAAGGAATTCAATCGGCCCGACAAGAATCGGTATCGAGGGCCGTCGCCCTGTACCGCGTCTTTTTTCTGCAAGACCGTGGCTCATGAGTCTGAAAGCGCGGCCTTTGCTTACGTCGCCATGCAGATGAATGTCCTTGAGTCGCCAGACGAACCCCCTGCGTTGGGTCTTGCGGCGCTTGCACGCGCCGAACGGCTCGTGAATGCGTTCGAGCTCTATCGGGAGGTTGTGCCGCAGACGCGCTTCACGTTGGAGCACGCGATGCTCCTGGTCTTGGAACTGTCCAACCAGCAGCTATTGTGCCTGGATATTTGCCAGCAGTGCGAGGGCGTATGGGTCCGCGAGCGGGTCGGGCGCCCGCACCAACGATGCCCGTTCTGTCGCTCTCAAGGTCTGCGATCCTTGGGTCCCACGACGATGGGTACCATGGAGTTCGCCTCGATCGCTCAATCCTCTGACAAGCACGCCAGCACCCAGTAGTAGCAAGCGAGCACGCCAAGCGCAGCGACCGAAATGCCCAATACGACCGCATAGGGGAAATGCCCCGCGGGCGCTGCCAACCGGTAGAACGCGGCCATGATGAGGGCCCCGGCACTGATCGTGGAGCAGATCCACACGATCGGCGGCTCTAGCAAAGAGAGAACCCCTAGCAGGAGTGCTCGCACGACCGAGAGCGCAGTATTAGCGATCTCTGTCATTCGATCAGTCGTGTCTGATGGCAGGTGGAATGCTCGCACGGGTGGTTCCTTCTGATCTGTGTCCTCTGCGTAGAAGCCTAACCTGCTTTTCCGGAGACACCCAATTTGCGTTGAATTCTGTCGCGTTCTGTTGCGTTTGGCTGCGTGCATCGTTCGCACCGTCGAGTTTGGCCGCGAACTCACGTCATTCGCTCCCTCCTTCGTTGCCTTGTCGATTGTTGAACTGTGCCCCGTGGCGCAGCGGGTACTGCCGGTCTTCAAAGGCAACGCCGTGCAACCCGCTGCAACGATATGAACGGCAAGCAATGTGAAGGAGGGTGCAGATATGACGCGGACCAGGTGGATGGGAGCAATGTGGGTGGGGTGTTTGATGATGGCGCTGTGGATGGTGCCGGAGCTGGCTCTGGCGCAGGCCTCACCGTTTGAGACGGGAGCGACCAATTTGGTCACGACGGTGATCGCGATCGCGACGCCGGTCGCGATCCTGCTGGTGATGGCCTTGGGGGTGGCGGCCGGGGCCGGCCAAATCTCCTGGAGCTGGCCGATCGGGATCCTGATTGGGATCGCCTTGCTCTTCGGGGCGACGCCGATCGTCACCTGGGCCCGTGGCCTGTTTGGCGTTTAGGGAGAGGACCATGAGCTCCTCCGAAGGACTGACCGCCGATGTGCTGTTCGTGGCGGCGACCCGGCCGCCGATGCGCTGGGGAGCCCCCTACATCGCCATCCTGATCAACGTGGTCGTGACCATGGAGATCTTCCTGATGGTACAAAACCCGCTGGTGTTGGCGGTGGCAATCCCGGTGCATGGGGTATGTGCGCTGCTATGCGCCCGGGATGCACGCTTCTTCGAACTGGCGCAACTGTGGATGCAGACACGAGCGTTGGGGCTGCTGGCCAACGCGCAGGCATGGCAGGGCGCCACCTATACACCGCTCCGATTGAAGGCGGGGCGGGGGCAGGCTGAGCCTCGGGTGGTGCTATGAACGGGGCGGTGCTCAAGCCCCTGGCAGCTTGGAATCCGGCCTGGCCGAAGCGCGAATCGATGCTGGCACGCGAGCGCAGTCTTGCTGACCAGGTGCCGTACTCGGCGCAGGTGTCGGAATTCATCGTGCGCACCCGGACCGGGGACTATGTACAGGTGTTCCGGGTGGGCGGCGCGAGCTTTGAGTCGGCTGACGATGAGGCGTTGAACAACTGGCATGAGCGGTTGGCCTTGGCGTGGCGGAATCTCGCGAGCACGCAATTGGCCATCTGGACGCATGTGATCCGGAGGCGCGAGACGCGCTACCCCGATGGTGTGTTCGCCTCCCGGTTTGCCCAGCGACTGGGCGAGAAGTATCGCGAGCGCATGGCGGGCGAGCAGCTCATGGTGAATGAGCTGTATGTCTCCCTGGTCTATCGCAGCGCTCCGGGCGTCGTGACGGATTGGACTGCGAGGGTTCTCTCCCGTACGCAGCGTGGGGCGATCGAGATGGAGATCCGCGCCGCCATCGAATCCTGCGACAAGCTGCGCCAGACCCTGATGGCGGCACTGGACCGCTATGACATCGAGCCGTTGCGACTCTACGAGCACGAGGGACAGCTGTGCTCGCAGACGCTCGAGTTCCTGGGGTTCCTGTTGAACGGGGAGTGGCAGCGCATGCCGTTGCCGCGATCTCCGGTGAGTGAGGTACTCACCACCTCACGCCCCATCTTTGGAGTGGAGGTGATCGAGTACCGGCCGCCCACCCACACCGTGCTCGGCGCGATGCTCGGCATCAAGGAGTATCCCAGCCCTACGGTGGTGGGCATGTTCCAGAGCCTCTTGTCCGCGCCGTTCCCCCTGGTGTTGACGCAGTCGTTCACCTTCTTATCCAAGGGGACGAGCTTGGGCCTCCTACAACGGCAGTTCGCGCGCATGAGCAATGCGGGGGACTTCGCGGTGAGCCAGGCCACGCAGTTAAAGGAGGCCCTCGATGCGGTGGCGGGGGACGAGTTCGTGCTCGGAGATCATCATTTCTCGCTCCAAGTGCTGACCGATCCGTTCGAGCGGTACGATGTGGATCTCGTCATTCGGCAGCAGAAGATCCTCAATGCACGGGTGAGCCAGGCGCGCCGCATGCTCGCCGATGCGAATCTGACGGTGGCGCGCGAGGACTTGGCCTTGGAGGCCGCCTTTTGGGCGCAGCTCCCCGGTTATTTCGTTCGCCGGCTGCGCAAATCCCCGATCACCTCGCGCAACTTCGCGGCCATGGCGCCATTCCACAATTTCCCGATAGGACGCCCATCGGGCAATCATTGGGGAGAGGCGCTCACGGTGCTGACCACGAGTGCACGCTCACCGTTCTTTTTCTCTCTCCACGCCTCCGATCCCAAGGATCCGTCCGGTGGTTCGCGACGGGATGTGGGGCATACCTTCATCTGCGGGCCCACCGGCGCAGGCAAGACCGTGATCGTGGGCTTCTTGATTGCGATGCTGACCAAGTTCGGCGCGCACCAGGTCATCATCGATAAGGACCGGGGTTTGCAGATTCTGGTGCGGGCACTGGGGGGTGAGTACCTCCCCTTGAAGACTGGCGAGCCGACCGGGTGCAACCCGCTGCAGCTGGAGCCGACGCCGTCGAACCTGGATTTCTTGAAGACCTGGCTGCGGCTGTTGGTCCAAAACGGCGCCGGCTTGTTGTCGGTGCCGGACGAGGCGGATCTGGAAGTCGCGTTGCGTGGCACGTTGGCGCTGGAACCCGCTGATCGGTGTCTGTCGCGGCTGATCGAGTTCCTCGATGCCACGGTGGCCGATGGCGTCTATGCGCGGCTGTCCAAGTGGTGCCAGGTCACGCAAGGCGAGTACGCCTGGGTGTTCGACAACTCGCAGGACCGGATGGTGTCCCACCTGTCCTCGCATGCCCTCATCGGGTTTGATTGCACGGAGCTGCTCGGCCATGCCGTGATCCGGGCCCCGGTCACGGCGTACTTGTTGCACCTGATCGGTGGACTCCTGGGCTCGCGGCGCCTGGTGTGCTGGCTGGATGAGTTTCAGGCGCTGCTCGCCGATCCCACGTTCGAGTCCTTTGCCGATCAGAGTCTCCCTACCTGGCGAAAGCTCGATGGCGTGATGTGTCTGGCCACCCAGAGCCCGCGCAAAGTCATCGACAGCCGAATCGCGCGCTCGGTGGTCGAACAGACGCCCACCAAGATCTTTCTGCCCAACGCCGATGCCACCCGCGAGGACTACATCGAGGGGTTTGGTTTGTCCCAGCGCGAGTTCCAGCTGATCAAAGAGCAGCTCGAGCCCGGCTCACGGCGCTTTTTGGTGAAGCAAGGCCGGCATTCAGTGGTGTGCCAGCTGGATCTGTCGGGTTTTGACCAGGAGTTGGCGGTGCTCTCGGGTCGCGCCCGATCGGTCGCGGTTCTGGAACAGGTGATCGCGGAGCAGGGGGCGGATCCCGATCATTGGTTACCCGTGTTTCAGGAAGCGCTCAAGGTCCCTTGCGGGTGGGACGCCGTGCCGGCAGGAGGTGAGTCATGAAGCGGTACATCGGGATTTGGGTGGGGCTGTTGTTCTTCGGAGTGCAGCCTGCGCATGCGCAGTTTGCCGTCATCGACATTGGCGCTATCACCCAGCTGATTACGGAAGTGGAACAGCTGGATGAGCAGATCACGATTGCGCATGACCATCTGGTGCAGGCCCAGGCCGCTTATGCCGCCATTACCGGCGGCCGCGGCATGGAATTGCTGCTCTCCGATACCGTGCGCAACTATCTTCCCGAAGACTGGGCGCAGCTCGTCGATGCCATGAATGGCGTGCAAGGCGCCTTCGGTGCCTTGGCCCGCGATGTCAATGCCACGGTCGAGCGCAACGCCGTCCTGTCGCAAGCCGCGCTCAATGATCTGGCGGCGCCGGAACGGGAGGCGCTGATCGCGCGGCGCCGCTCGGTGGCGGTGCTGGAGGCACTCGCGCGCACGGCACTGGCCAATGCGAGTGATCGGTTCGGTCGCTTGCAGCAGCTGATCGATGCGATCCCGCGGGCCACTGATGAGAAGGCGATCCTCGATCTGCAGGCGCGGATCAGCTCGGAGCAGGGGATGCTCACCAATGAATCCACCAAACTCCAGGTGCTCTACCAAGCCGCGCAGGTGGAAGCGATGACCGCGAAGCAGCGCGCCGATGAGCAGGCGATTGCCGATATCGGGCATCTGATGGACCTGCCGCCGATGGGTCTTCGCTAGATGGGGTTCTTTGCTGAATTCGCGGCATGGCTGGACGGGCTGCTGGCCGATTACATCGGCACGACCACCCAAGAGCTTGCGCGGATCCTCGAGCCCACGATGGTGACATTGGCCGCGCTGTACGTGATGGTGTGGGGCGTGGCGCACCTCGCGGGTCAGATCAAGGAGCCGATGCTCGAGGGGTTCAAGCGGCTCGCGATCCTGGTGGTGGTCCTGGGCGTGGGCCTCAACCTGTGGCTCTACCACGATGTGATCGTGAATGTCTTCTTCGAGGGGCCGGGCAATCTCGCGGCCAACGTGCTGGGAGCACCGGACTTCGTGGGCACCATGGATCAGATCTTGGCCCGCGGCGATGCGGTGGGATCGGCGCTGCTGGCCAAGGCCGGCGTGTTGAACGGGAACCTGTCGTTCTATTTTGCCGCCGGCGCGGTGTACCTGATGGTGGGGATGACGGCCATCTACACCATGTTCTTGTTGACCCTCTCACGCATTGCCCTCTCGGTGCTGCTGGCGCTGGGCCCCCTGATCATCCCGCTGGGGCTCTTCGGCACGACTCGACGATTCTTGGAAGCGTGGCTGGCCCAGCTCGCCAATTACGCCTTCGTCGCCATCCTGGCTGCCTTGGTGGCGGCCCTGATGTTGATCCTGATCGATCGGTCAGCCGAACAGGCGCAAAGCGCCGGGGGCGGAATCCAGATCGCGCACGCCCTGCGGGTGTGTCTCGCAGCCGGGTTCACGTTCTTGGTCATGCGCCAGGTGCTGCCCATGGCAGCAGCGTTGGCGAGCGGGATCGCGATTTCCAGTTTTGGCCTGGTGAGTAATTCGGTCGCGTGGGCGCGCCGGCGGAGTCTGTCCGCGGCGGGGCAGTTCTTGCGCGGGGCGACGCTCGATCGGGAGACCACCCGCTGGGATCCGATCTCCCGTAAAGCCGGTTATGCCTTGTCCTCGAAGGTCCGATCGGGCCTTCGCAGTCTTCGCAGCAATTCCATCGAACGATAAGGAGGGTAGAGAGTGAAGATCATCGTCATCGGAATCATTCTGCTGGTGTCCGGTTGTGCGCATCGGCCTGCGCCGGACTGTGAGGCTCACTTGGTGCCCATCCAGCTGCCTGCATTGCCGCCCGTGGAACCGGTGGCCGAAGCGCCGATCGTGCCCCTGCCGGTCCCGACGGTGCCGGAGCCGCATCTGTGAAGGACGCGGCGGTGAGTGCGTATTTCGCGGAGAGCCGCTCCTGGGATGCGGATCGGGCAGCGCAGGCGGCGCGCCGTGCCCGGTTCGCGGCGTGGGTCGCCGGTGCGGGCTGGTGTTGCGCCCTGGGGGCGTGCGCCGCGCTCGTGTTCGCGATGCCCTTGAAGACCGTCCAGCCGTACGTGATCCGCGTGGACAACAGCACCGGGGTGGTCGATGTGGTGCCCGCGTACGAGGGTCATGCGGAACTGGGCGAAACCGTCGCGCGGTTCTTGCTCACGCACTACGTGACGCTGTGCGAGGGGTTCAACTACTCAACGGCAGAGCGGGACTACGCCGAGTGCGGGGCCTACCACAGCGTGCGACGCAACCAGGAGTGGTACCAGCAGTGGAATCCGGTCAATCCCGGCTCGCCCCTGAATCTCTACAAGGACGGTTCAAGCGTGCGCGTGCAGGTCACCGCCGTGAGCTTTTTTCGCAAAGCTTCTGGGCTCAATGATCTCGCCCAAGTGCGATATCTCAAGGCCAAGCGCCTGCCCGGCTCCACGGAAGTCGTGAGCCATTGGATCGCGACCATCGAGTACGGCTATGCCAACCCGTCCCACGATGCGGCGCAGCGGCAGTTCAATCCGCTGGGATTCCGGGTGCTGGATTTTCGAACCGAGAGCGAAGTGGCGCCACCGGCGCCACAGGGAGGTCATTCATGAAAGGGTATTTGTTGTTTGTCTTGATGAGCGTGAGTTCATGGTGCGCGGCGCAAGGAGTCGCCGAGAAGACGGGGCCCGAGTCCCGAGTCCGTAATCTCCTCTACGTGCCCGACCAAGTGATCCGCGTGCGGGGCTGGGTGGGCTATCACATTGATCTCACCTTCGAGGAAGGGGAGAGCTTCGTGACGCTCGGCGGCGGGGACCTGGAGGCGCTCACCGTGGGTTCCTACGCCAATCATCTGGTCTTGAAACCCAAGGCCTCCTCGCTTCGCACCAATCTCACCGTGTTTACCAATCGGCGCACGTATCTGCTCGACTATGCCGTCTCCCCGCGCACGCCGGATCCGCTGACCGATGATTTGGTGTTTGCGATTCACCTCCTGTATCCGGTGACCAACATCGTCCCCGTGGTGAAGACCCTGCAGACCGCTCTTCCTGAGCGCACGCGCCAGGACGACTACTGGTACTGCGGGGCCTCGGACCTGCGGCCCATCGAGGCCTTCGATGATGGCGCGCACACCTACCTTCGCTTTGCGCCGGCGGCGGAGATGCCGGCGATCTTCGTGCGCGGCGAGGATGGCAAGGAGTCGCTCCTCAACTTCAGCGTCAAGGAGGGTCAAGTCCAGATCCATCGGCTGGCCCGGCGGTTCATCGTGCGCCGCGGACGGCTCACCGGCTGCATCGTGAACAAGGGCTATATCGGCAGCGGCGAGCGCTTGGACTCCGGCACCGTCTCTTCGAAAGTGACGCGCGAGCGCAAGGAGATGCCATGAGCACGCAGCCCGAGATCCCACCCGAGAATGCGTCCGAACCTGCGCGAGCCGAAGCGGACGGGGTCGCCGGTGAACGCGGCATCCCCCAGCTTCAGCGCATCCGGTCGGTGCAATCGCGGGTGTCCTCCTTCCTCACGGTGGGGCTGACCTCAACCCTCGCGGCAGGGCTGTTGCTGTGGTACTACCACGGCGCGCTGCAGCGGCCCGACAAGGCGCGCGAGCAGGCGGTGGCGGCGCAGAAACGTCGCGCGCAAGGCGATGTCGCGCTGCCGCCGCTGGGGCCACTGCCGGCGCGTGAGACGAAGGCGGATGACTCTCTCATCGGCAGTGTGCTGGGTGATCCGCCGCCGCTCAATGCGCCGGAGATTCCGGTCGCGCAGCGGACGACCTCGCCCTATGCCAACCCCACCGCGAAGACGCCGGGCGAGTTGGCATGGGAGCGCAAAATGGCGGGGCCGGTGCTGATGCCCATGAGTGGTTCGCGCTCCGGGTCAGAGTCGGGGCGATACTCGGCCAGTTTGGCGGCGCCGACGGCTGCGGGAGCACCTTCCGTGGACATGCCTGCGATGAGCGGCGGCGCGGGCTCTGGATCTGGCCCGGAACTGGGAGAGTTGCTGCGCCCGACCGCCACCCCTGCGGTGCGGGCACAGGTGCTGCCGACCCAGGCGCTCTTGTTGCCCAAAGGCGCGTTCATCGACTGCACGCTGGAAACGGCGATCAGCTCCTCGCTCCCGGGCATGACCACCTGTATTACCGCGACCGACACGTTCTCGGCCGACGGGGCGGTGGTGCTGCTCGAGCGCGGCACCAAACTCGTCGGGGAAACCCGTGGCCAGGTGCAGCAGGGCTCGCCGCGCTTGTTCGTCCTCTGGACGGAGGCACGTTCGCCCACCGGCGTCGTGGTGCCGCTCGCGTCCCCCGGAACCGATGAGCTGGGCCGGTCGGGCCTGTCGGGGCACATCGAGCGGCATTGGTGGACTCGCTTTGGCTCGGCGATTTTGGTCAGCATCGTCAATGGCGTCGTCCAGGCGGCCTCCCAGCAGGGGCGTGATGGCACCCTCGTCGTCAATCCCACGACCGGTGCAGATGTGATGACAGAAGTACTGAAGGACACGATCCACATCCCACCGACCATCGAAAAGCCCTCGGGCGATAAGATCCAGGTACTGGTGGCGCGCGATGTGGACTTTCGCAGCGTCTATCAGTTGAAGGCAGCGCCGTGAGCGCGGAGGCCATGAGGGAGGATGGGTTGGATCCAGCGCCTACTGCCCAAATCACCTCCTTAGGCCTCACCCTGCGTGCCTTACGGCCGTTGCTCGCGCGGGAGGACGTGACTGAGATATGCATCAACCGGCCGCACGAGGCGTTCCTCGAGACGCGCATGGGGTGGGAACGGCAGGTCTTGCCGTTTGCGGACTTTAACTGGTGCTATCGGCTCGCCAAGCTCATCGCCCATGCGGCCCGCCAACGGGTGACCGAGGAATCCCCCTTGCTGTCCGCCGCATTGCCGACGGGGGAGCGCGTGCAGTTGGTGCTGCCGCCGGCGACCAGCCCGGGGTGCGTCGCTATCAGCATTCGTCGACCCTCCGCCGTGGTGTGGAGCATTGGGGATCTGACCCAAGCGGGAGTGTTCGATCGGACCCGCCGGGCCAGTCGCGAACTCGATGAGATCGAGGTAGAACTGCTGCGATTGCTGTCAGCCCAGGAGTATGAGCATTTCATGCGGCTGGCGGTGCGGGCGAAGAAGAACATCGTCGTGTCGGGACCTACGGGTTCGGGCAAGACGACCTACACCAAGGCGTTGATTCGGGAGATCCCATCGCAGGAGCGATTGATCACCATCGAGGATGCGCCGGAGCTGATCCTCGCCGATCATCCAAATCACGTGCGGCTGTTTTACTCCAAGGGCGGGCAGGGGCAGGCGAAGGTCACCCCGCGACAGCTGCTCGAGAGCTGCCTGCGGTTACGGCCGGATCGAATCTTGCTGGCAGAGCTACGCTCGGATGAAGCATTCGACTATTTGCGCAACGCCAACTCGGGGCATCCGGGTTCGATCACGAGCGTGCATGCGTCCAGCTGTGAACTGGCATTCGAGCAACTGACTTTGCTGGTCAAGCAGAGCCAAGGAGGATCGGATTTGCCGCGCGCTGAGATCAAGAATCTGTTGTACCTGCTGGTCGACATCGTCATTCAGTTCGGGCTGAACGGCACGCAGCGGTGTATCCAGCAGATCTGGTATGAGCCGACGCGAAAGCGGGATTGCGCGGGACAACGCTGAAGCGGATTAATGCCTCCGAATACCAAAGCGAATTGAGGAACAACGGATGCAGGCATAAATGCCTTTTTTTGCGCGCTCAATACTATGAACGCATGCCTTCGTCGCTGCGCCTTGCCAGTTCTATGGATGCCAAGTTGTCTGATTCAGCGACAATTCTCCCTGATCGCACTCTCGACCAAGCGTCTTCTAGAATCGACATCGAATATATAAAGAGTTGAATCTCAGCCTCATTGCCGCTTTCGGCTGAGACTTTTTTGAAATCCTGTGAGTACCATGCCAATAAGGCGTTCGCCCAATTGTCGTCTCCTGATTCTCCCCAAGCATCAACATTGCGTGTGTAGCGCCGATTCACTTTCCTATATCCATACGTCTTGGCGAGCCAGTACGCATAGAATGCGGCAAACCGACCCTTCAGGCGCTCTGGAAGAAGTGTAAGGAAGTCCGCCAGCATCACAGAGAAATTTCTGGCTCCTCGAATGAGTTGTTGGCGGCGAATACTTCGCGCAGGGTTGCCGCTTCTAAGAAATCGCAAGAAATCGTTCTGTTCATTTGCTCTCACCACATAGTCATCGAGAAACCACAACCACGCTTCGCAGTCGGTATCCCGCTCAATAGCCCGATGCGTTGCAAGAAATGTTGCGAAATAGACCGAGCCGCTTGGGTCAATTGGCCGTGGAGGCTGCTTGCCAAAGCCCTCGATGTTCAGTCGGTGTGCCAGTGACTCGATGGAAGAGTATTCGTACTCGTTCACGAACTTTCGCGCGGGGCTGGACCACAAGAGAGCAATAAAGTCCTCGCGAATATGGGAGGAGACCTGATCGGCCGGCAGATAGCCGGTTTCGATGGCAAGCTCAATCATTTGAAACTGGGTGAGCGCATCGTCGACAGAGTCTCTAATCCGCCGTTCTGTGCGCGTCGGAATGCGACCGTCGCCGTGCCACTTGAGGATCCTCGCAAGGGAATCAACTTGCTTTCGACCCCTCGGTCCAAGCTCCACGTCGTCTAAGTTGACCTGTGACCGTTTGACGATGCCGCTGACAGAAAAGCCGAGCGGGGAAAGGCGCTTCTTTGCTTCTTGCGCTCGTACCGACCAGGGGCCATTGGAGATTGCGTCGAGGCGCGCTTGGAATTCACGGTCGTCTAGCGGTTTCATTTTAGACACGCCTTGATGTAGTCAACGATTGTCGTGTTCCAGCCTTTGGGCTTTACGAGTCCGGAGTGGTCGGTATTGGTGAGCGATGGAGAATCGTCGCCTGCCCAATGCGTCAATTCGTTCTGCCCGTAGCCCACGACTTTGTCATCTATTCCCTCGACGATGCGGATGTTTTGCCATGGGGCATGTGCAAAGGAATCCTCCGTCCATCCTTTCAGCATGCGCAACTGGGGATTGCTAGGGCGCAAGGCTCGGCCGATCTTCATGAAGGGGTCAAATATGGCGAGTGGGCTTCCGTTGATTGGAGATCCGAAGTAGGTCGCGCGATGTAGAGCAGATAGGAAGTTGCTAGGCCTCTGAGTATGGGCACAGAGCGCTTGTCGAATGCCCAGCGTGCCTAGGGAATGACCGAGAAGTGCCAGTTTGGTGTATGTCTGATCGTATGGCGGATCGCCACGATTGGCTTTCCGCCATTCGGTCCAGATCAGCGAAGCGATATCGAGGTAGGTGACGATATCTGATGTGTCATATCCGATGAATGCGTAGTCCCAATCCTCAAAAACCGGCTGAGAGTCGGCATCTTGTTCGAGGAGACGGCTGAGTCCGCCCCAGGTTGAAAGGTAATTACCGCGAAATCCATGGATGAAGATTGCTAGATTCGAAAGGGGACGGTCGCTACGACGGATGAGCGCGAAACGTTCCCTATCTCGGTTAATAAAGTCACGCATTGCGGCAGCTTTCCTCGCACGCAAATTCCATGGACCTGTCGCGTAGCGTACACAAGTTCTGAAAATAAGAGGAGATATGTCCATTTTCTCGCGGTAGGGGCGCCGCCACCGCAATTTGGCCGCTAAGTCACGTCAAACCCTGAGTTCCCGGTGTGTCCAGCAACGGTCACGCTGACGCCATGATCAACTTCGCCTCGAAGCGCCGATCCTACCTACCTCCGGCGCCTGGGTTTTCCACCTCCCTTGGGCGCAAGCCCTCTGCACGCTGGATCAGGCTGGTCGCATTCGCGATCGGCGCGTTCCTGATTTCTCAGTACCTGGCCGGCTACGGGATGCTGGTGTGGCTGAACTTGGACCCTGAGGCCGTCACGCCGCTAACCATTTGGCGCTACGTCTATCACTACGCCGATGTGCCGCCGATTCGGCAGCGGTTCTTCGTGTGCCAGACAATCGCGGTGGGATCGGTGTTGCTGGCGGGCAGCGTTCCCTGGTGGCCGCGCCGGCGAGCCCTGCACGGGGAAGCTCGCTTTGCGCGTCCGCATGAGATCTACCGAGCGGGCCTGTTCTCCGATCAGGGCGTGATCTTGGGGGCGGCTCGCCGGCACCTTCTGATCCTTCCGGGCCAGCAGAGCATCATCCTGGCGGCACCGCCTCGCAGCGGCAAAGGCGTCGGCGTCGTCGTTCCCAACGCGCTGAACTGGTCGGGTTCTCTCGTCGCGATCGACATTAAGCGGGAGAACTGGACGATCACGGCAGGATTTCGGGCGGCGGCGGGGCAGCGCTGCTTCCTATTCGAACCCCTGGCCGAGGATGGGCGCACGGCGCGCTGGAATTGCCTCACCTATGTATCGGCGCAGCCCGATCAGCGCATCAACGATTTGCAGCGCATCGCCGACATCATCTACCTTGAGAGTCCCGGCGCGGATCCGTTCTGGGTGGCGAGTGCCCGGAGCTTGTTCTTGGGGATTGCCCTGTATCTATTCGAGACGCCTCCCATGCCCGCCACCATGGGGGAGATTCGCCGCCAAGGCATGGCGACGGATGACGAAGGGTTTGGGAAGCATTGGAAGCGGATTGTCGAAGAGCGGCGCGATGGGCCCCGGCCGCTGTCCGAGGAGTGCGTGCGGGCGCTCTATGATGTCATTGACCTGGCGCCCGTGACCGCCTCATCGGTCCGCAAGACCTTCACCTCGCGCTTGGATCTGTGGGCGAACCCCTTGCTCGACCGGGCGACCTCCGCCGATGACTTTGATCTGCGCGACCTTCGCAAGACGCCGATGTCGATTTATGTGGCGGTCAATCCCGATGATCTGCACCGATTGCGACCCGTGCTGTCCTTGTTCTTTCAGCAATGCTTGGGGTTGCAGACCCGGGAGCTGCCAGAGCACAACCCGGCGCTGAAGCATCAGTTGCTGATGCTGCTGGATGAATTCACCGCGCTGGGGCGCATTCCCATCATCAGCGAGTCCATCGCGTTCTTGCCGGGTTTCAACGTGCGGGTGCTGCTGGTGATTCAAGCGGCGTCGCAATTGCGGGAAGTCTATGGGCCGCATGCCGCCGAGACGATGCTCAAAAGCGTCGCCGCCCGCATTGTGTTTGCCCCCAAGGATTTTGCGGACGCCAAGGAGATCTCCAATGACCTGGGGTTCACCACGGTCAAGGTGCGCTCGCAGTCCGTACCTCGAATGAATCTGTTTAAACGCGACCGCGGTGGGTCGGTGTCGATCGCCGAACATGCCCGGGCGCTGATGCTGCCGCAGGAGGTGAAGGAGATGGGATCAGAAGTGTGTCTGGTGTTTTTGGAAGGGCTGCGGCCGATCCGCGCCCGCAAGATCCGCTATTTCAAGGACCGGCGATTTGCCGGCCGGGTGTTGCCGCCGCCGGTGAGACCGGCCCCACTGGTCGCCGTGCGTCCGAGTGTGCCGGTTGTGAACCCGGAGAAACCCGCGCGGCGCCTGTCGTTGATGAATCTGACGGCCGCCGAGATCTTGGAGCGGCTCGATGAGCTCACGATCGCCGACCTTCCTCCGGAATTGCAGGAACTCGCCAAGCGCCGCGAGCATCCACCCACCGAGGAAGAAATTGAAGAGGATCTGAACCGCTTCGCCAACACCCGATGGGGAGACTCTCATGGCTAACGCCGATGCTCGATCCCGCAATCGCCGCCGCGCACGAGTCGAGGCGCCTGATAACACGGTCAAAGCTGCGCGCGCGCCGCGACGCCTTAGGCCGGCTACTCCCGCACGTCCAGAACCGACGCGGCGCGACGCGCCGGAGACTCCGACCCTCAATGCCATCCGTCCCGGGCGGCGGATACAACGCGCGCCGGAGGCTTCACGCAGCCGGTCGGATTCCACTGCTGCGCCACGCACGGTGCCGGAGTCCGAACGCGTCGACGCCGGTCCTCGGGAGTCCGCGGTGCCGGAACAGGTGGCTGAGCGCTTCGTTCGGGTGGGCAATCGCTTCTACTTTCCGAATGGGGAGCAGGCATTCAAGGATCGTGGGGGGCGGCTGACGACGCCCTCGGAGAACACCGAAGTGATCCGCAGCATGTTGGAGATCGCCCAGGCACGCGGCTGGCAGAAGATCACCGTCTCCGGTACCGAGCGGTTCCGGCGCGAGGCCTGGATGCAGGGCCGAATGGCAGGTCTGTCGGTGCGCGGGTATCGGGCCACCGAGATCGAGCAGGCGCAGCTCGTGCGCCAGATCGACCGGCAACGATCAAAGACGGCCGGCGCCCCGGAGGCGGCGCCGGAGCCTGCCGAACCGCGCGAGGCGGAGGCTCCCAAAGCGCCGGTGTCGCAGGAGCGGCTGTATCAGGGTCGCCTGAAGGATTTCGGCGCCGCGCCGTATCAGTTCGACCGGCGTGAGCCCATGTCCTACTACGTGAAGCTTGAGACCCGCGACGGGGAGACCGTCCTGTGGGGCCGGGATCTGGAGCGCGCGGTCGGATCCTCACTGTCCCAGGTGAAGGTCGGCGATGAGGTTGCGGTGCGCCAGGTAGGGGAGCGCCCGGTCACCATCCAGCGCCCCAAGCGCGATGAGCAAGGCCGGGTGACCGGTCAGGAGTCGGTGGCTGCGTATCGCAATCGCTGGCTCGTGGAAAAGCAGGAGTTCTTGTCGGCTCGTGCGGGCCTCGCCCGCATTGTTCGCGATCCCTCGGCAGACCCCAAAGCCTTGGCGAAAGAACGTCCGGAACTGGCGGGCACGTTTCTCGAGTTGAAAGCCGCTGAACTCGTTGCCAAGGAAGCCTACCCCGATCGGCGCGATCAACTGCGATTCGTGGCGCGGGTCCGCGAGGCGTTGGCCGCCGAGATCGAACGCGGCGAAGCCCTCTCGGCAGTGCGACTGCGCGAGCCTGAACGTCAAATCGATCGGGGGTTGCGCCTCCGCACGCCCGAGCGGGTCGCCGTGCGGGTGATGAGCTGATGGCCGTTCCACGGATCCGGGACAACGACTGGGTGATCGGGCACCTGGTCGAACACGGCCCGGCGAAGTATCAGTTCGAGGAATCGGCATCGCTCTCCTATTACGTGAAGCTTAGGACCCGCGATGAGGCCGGCGAGCGCTTCTTGTGGGGCGCGGACTTGAAGCGCGCCATCCGCGAATCCAAATCCCGCGTGAAGGTCGGCCAGGTGGTGGCGGCGCGGCTGGTGGGCCGCGAGGCGCTGGCGCCCCGCGGCAAGACCGATCCGGACATCCCGGCCTACCGCAACCGCTGGGAAGTGGAGACGCCCCAGTTCGTGGCGCAGCGGGTGGCCACTGCCAAGAAAATCCTCGAAGACCCGGTGAAGGCCCGGCGCGATGGCGCCGCGCATCCGGAGCTTGCGGGGTTGTACCTGGCGCTGCGCGGGGCGGAGCTCATTGCCAAGCATCGCTACCCGGATGTGAAGGATCAGGAACGTTTCGTCACGCGCGTGCGCGAGGTGCTTGCTCAGAATCCGGAGAACGTGCCGGTGCTGAAGGAATTGGCCAAGCAGGCGGCGGCGAAGGCAAAGGAATCGAACGGCCGGAGCCTGGAGTAACAGGCTTTAAAGGCGGCGGAGAAGAAAGATCATCCTCGCCTTCCCTGGGGAACCAGGACACACCGGCAGTGCCTGTCCGCGGGAAAGCGAGGACCATCCTTCGTATCGTCCGCACCGCAAAAAACTCAATGAGCGATGAAGCGGTCTCGTGATGCCGGTCGCATCCGGCCGGTCGACTTTGTGAAGCAGATCAGAGGGAGGGGAGACCGGCACGACACCCTACCCGCCGAAGGCTGGGGCAGTGGCGCCGGATGCGCCAGAGGCTTTCGCGGCATAAACGGCCGCCACCCCGCGAAGCGCGGGTCCCCGCCATTTATTCCACGCTCCTCTGGCGCATTCGGCGCCACCGCCCGGAACGGCGCGTACGGCGTCGTGCCGGTCATTGAGGATGAAGACCATGAAACTGTATGTGAACGAGTGCGGTGACTATCGCGTGGCGGCCGACGATGTCGTGATCCGCTGTGCGCAAGGGGCGATCGCCAAGCGCTTTCGAATGGGTTCGCCCGTGATGAGCTCGCCGGCGCACACCAAGGACTTCCTGAGGCTGCGGTTGGGGCACCTGGACCACGAGGTCTTTGGATGCTTGTACCTCGACAACCGGCACCGCTTGATCGCCGCAGAGGATCTGTTCCGCGGCACCATCGATGGCGCTTCGGTCCATCCGCGGGAGGTCGTGCGCTCGGTCCTGCAGCACGCCGCGGCCGCGGTCGTCCTGTATCACAACCATCCGAGTGGGACCGCCACGCCGAGCCGGGCGGATGAACTCATCACGATAAAGCTGCGCGATGCCTTGAGCCTCATCGAGGTACGGCTCCTCGATCACCTGATCGTGGGGGAGAGCATCTACTCGTTTGCCGAGAACGGGTTGATGTGAGTTCCGAGCGGCCGCGGCTCAATACCCGCGGTCGCTCCTTTTGATCCCGATCCTCCCGCCGGTGCGTACCTCGCGCCGGCTCCCACTTCAAGGAGACTTCCCATGACCCCGCCGCGCGGTGCGCCGCGAAAGCTGACCGACGATCAGATTCGACACATTCTTAACTGGCACGATGCCCGCCGACAATTCCGGCGCCGGCAAGGCACGCTCGTCTCACTCGCGCAACGCCTGGGCGTGTCGCGGTACGCCATCAGCGGGTGCATTGGACAGGCCGGTGCCGGAAAGACGTGGAAGGGCCGCCGCGTACGCTTGACGCCGAGCCAGCGCCGCCAGGTCCTCGCCTGGCATCGCCGCGGGGAAGCGTTCCGGCAACGCCACGGGACGCTTCAAGACTTGGCGCTTCGCTTAAACGTGCACCCGCGCACCCTGCAACGGTGCATCCGGAGATTGGGTTGGTATCGCCAGGTGACGGCGGCGCAACTACCGGCCGAGCGCCGGCGCGCGAAGGCGCACCGACGGGTGTCCGCCGCACCGCCCGGCCGTGACTGGCGAATCCCGTTGTTGCGCCAGTGGCTGTCGAACACGCCCATCCTCGAGGAGCCGGCACGCTGCTCAATCGGCGTGAAGCCGTTCGGGATCGAAGAATCCGACCTCGCTACTCCCGGTTCGCTCGGCTGCGCGTGCGTGTGGCTTCTGATTCAGACGGTGGAGTCGCGGGGCGTCACGGTTAGCGGACTGACCGAAGACGGCCGGCCTGCCCGATGGTTCATTCCCTATGCCCAGATCACCCGGCTGCTACCTGCCGGCGCATTGGAGCGTCGGATACACCGCGGGCGCGCGCGCCTGAGTTGCGATCAGCGAGCGGCACTCATGCGCCCCGTTTTCGGATTTTGAAGAACCGAAGAGGGCGGGATCGACAGGCGGCGCACGTTACCACCCCGTGCTCGTCCGTCCAGACCCTGCGCGCGGGAGAGGAACTCCCGTGCTCGGCGAGTCGCGCGGCAGGAACCGCGCGAGTCTGGACGGCCTGCGCGCGCGGTGGTGATCCGCCTCTGGGCAATCCCGCCCAAAGACAATGAAGAGGATCA
>JBGAGE010000010.1:0-202419 GCA_044226865.1 Steroidobacteraceae bacterium
TCCCCCCTCCACGCTCCCGCCAGCACGTCACACGTCGGTGGCGCGTCAGGCCTTGGAAGAGATCGAGTGACGCGCATCGAGCTTCTAGATCACATCGTCTCTGAGTCTTGCGGATACGAGTTGGCGACTCACAAGAGCGCACCAACTCACGTCCCAACTCTTGGAGCATCGAGTTCATCTTGCGTTCTCGCGCTCGCCCTACTGACTGTCGCCGCTGAGGCATCTTCCCGCGGTAGCCGCCTCAGCGGCGCACGCGAGCAGAACGACCGCAAAGAAGAAATCAGGCGTTGACGGCTGCCGGCACGTAAGAGATCGGCGCGTCCTTGAGGCTCTCGAATGTAACCTCGCGCCATGCAGACGACGTGGAAACCAGCTTGCGCAGCAGCTTGTTGTTGAGCGCATGCCCGGACTTGAAGCCGCTGAACTCGCCGATGAGCGAGTGGCCGAGGAGATAGAGATCGCCGATGGCATCGAGGATCTTGTGCTTCACGAACTCATCTTCGTAGCGCAGGCCGTCCTCATTGAGGATGCGGTCGTCGTCGAGCACGATGGCGTTGTCGAGATTGCCGCCGAGTGCCAGGTTGTGCGCACGCAGCGATTCGATGTCGCGCATGAACCCGAAGGTACGGGCGCGGCTCACCTCGCGCAGGAAGGAGGTGGTGGAGAAATCCATGGTGGCCGACTGCGAGTGTTTCTTGAAGGTGGGATGGTTGAATTCGATTTCGAAATTCACCTTGAAGCCGTCGTAGGGATCGAAGCGCGCCCACTTGTCGCCGTCGCGTACTTCGACACTTTCCAGGATGCGGATGAAACGCTTCGGCGCCTTCTGCTCCTCGATGCCCGCCGACTGCAACAGAAAAACGAAGGGGCCGGCGCTGCCATCCATGATGGGAACTTCGGGCGCGCTGCACTCGATCAGCAGGTTGTCGATCCCCAGTCCCGCCAGGGCCGAGAGCAGGTGCTCAACGGTTGAAATTTTTGCATCGCCCTTGTGCAGGGTGGTCCCCAGCGTGGTCTCGCCGACGTTCTCCGCATGCGCGGGAATGTCCACCGGCGGGGAAAGATCCGTACGGCGGAAAATGATCCCGGTATCCGGCGCGGCCGGATACAGCGTCATCAGGATTTTCTGGCCGGTATGCAGGCCGACTCCGGTGGCGCGGATCGAATTCTTGAGCGTTCGCTGGTTCAACATGAGGTCATTAAATTAACACAGCCCGCCGGGCGGGGCCTAATGCGAAGGTTCCACGGGCGGGGCGCATGATGCACTGCGAAGCCGGGCAGGCAGGCTTCCGCCACGCCCGTCGGCGCGCTCATGGGCGTATTTGCAGCTGCCCTTACAGGCGTCTCAAAAAGCCCTCCGGCGAACCCGTTTCGCCGGAGGGCCAACCCTTGGAATGTCAACTCTACCCGGCGCGCGGCATCGGCAAGACTGTCGCCAATTCCGCACGCCGTTTCACTCAGCCTCGCTCAATCAGCCTGGCGCCGCAGGAAAGCCGGGATGTCCAGCATATCCTCGGATTCGACGCTGCCGCGCAGGCCATCGCCAACCGCCCGCTGGCGTTGCACGGTCGGACGCTCGAGGTCGGTGTAGTCCGCCATCACCGGCGCGGCGCGGCGCACCACGCGCATGGGCGCCGGCGCCTGTGCCGCCGGGCTTGCATGCGAATAGTTTTCGCGGTGCGAATGCGCGGGAGAGTGCGCGTGGCTGTGCGCATGCGAGTTCCCATGATTGTGCTGCGGCTGCGGCGCCGACTTCGCCACCGGGCGGCCAAGTCCCGTCGCCACCACGGTGACACGGATCTGATTGCTCATGTCCGGATCGATCACCGTGCCCACCACCACCGTCGCCTCGTCGGAGGCGAACTGCTTGATGACGTTACCCACTTCCTGGAACTCGCCGATCGAGAGATCCATGCCCGCGGTGACGTTCACGAGGATACCCTGCGCGCCGGCCAGGTTGATGTCCTCGAGCAGCGGGCTCGAGATCGCGGCCTCGGCGGCTTCGCGCGCACGGTCATCGCCCGCGGCGCAGCCCGAGCCCATCATCGCCATGCCGGTCTCGGACATCACGGTGCGGACGTCGGCGAAGTCCACGTTGATGAGGCCGGGACGCGTGATCAGTTCCGCGATGCCCTGCACCGCGCCCTGCAGCACCGTGTTGGCGGCCTTGAAGGCATCGAGCAACGTGGTGTTGCTGCCCAGCACCGACAACAGTTTCTGGTTGGGAATGGTGATCAGCGAGTCCACGTACTTGGACAACTCGAGCATGCCGTTGTCGGCGACGCGCGAGCGCTTGTTGCCTTCCATCTCGAAGGGGCGCGTTACCACGGCAACCGTGAGGATGCCCAGTTCCTTCGCCACCTGCGCGACGACCGGCGCGGCGCCGGTGCCGGTGCCACCGCCCATGCCGGCGGTGATGAACAGCATGTCGCAACCTTCGATCAGCTCGATGATGCGATCGCGGTCTTCCATGGCGGCCTGGCGGCCGACCTCGGGGTCGGCGCCGGCGCCGAGCCCCTTGGTGATGTTGCAGCCGATCTGCAGGGCGGTGCGCACCTTGGAGTGCTTCAGCGCCTGCGCATCGGTGTTGATGCAGATGAAATCCACACCCTCAAGGCCGGCCTGGACCATGTGCGAGACCGCGTTGCCGCCGCCGCCGCCCACGCCGAGCACCTTGATGATGGCATTCTGACTATATGAGTCCATCAGTTCGAACATTCCAATCTCCTCACGGGTCGTTATCGGGTTAAAAATTGCCTTGAAACCAAGCCTTCATTCGCTCGAGCAGGCTCTTCACTCCGCCCCCTGAAAGGAGCGGCGCTTCGGGGCGCTGCAGGTCGATATTGTTTTTTGCGTACAGAAGCAGACCCACGCCGGTGGCGTGGATCGGATTGCTCACCACGTCTACCAGCCCGCTGACGTATTGCGGGATGCCCAGTCGTACGGGCATGTGAAAAACTTCCTCGGCCAGTTCGATGGCGCCTTCCATCTTCGAACTGCCGCCGGTCAGCACGATGCCCGCGGCGACGGCTTCCTCGAAGCCGGAGCGGCGCAGCTCGTCGCGGATCAGCGCGAACAATTCCTCGTAACGCGGCTCGACGATCTCGGCCAGCGTCTGGCGCGCGAGCCGTCGTGGCGGGCGATCGCCGACGCTGGGCACCTCGATGGTCTCGTCGGGGTTCGCGAGCTGCGACAGCGCGCAGGCGTACTTGATCTTGATGTCCTCGGCGTACTGCGTGGGCGTGCGCATGGACACGGCAATGTCGTTGGTGACCTGGTCGCCGGCGATCGGGATCACCGCGGTGTGGCGGATCGCGCCGCCGCCGAACACGGCGATGTCGGTGGTGCCGCCGCCGATGTCGACGATGCACACGCCCAGGTCCTTCTCGTCTTCGGTGAGCACGGCGTAGCTCGAGGCGAGTTGCTCGAGCACGATGTCATCCACCTGCAGGCCGCAGCGCTGCACGCACTTGACGATGTTCTGCGCGGAGCTGTCGGCGCCGGTGACGATGTGCACCTTGGCCTCCAGGCGCACGCCGGACATGCCGATGGGGTCGCGGATGCCTTCCTGCGCATCGATGATGTATTCCTGCGGCAGCACGTGCAGGATCTTCTGATCCGCCGGGATCGCCACCGCCTTGGCGGCATCGATGACGCGCTCGACATCGCCCTGCACCACTTCCTTGTCCTTGATGGCGACGATGCCGTGGGAATTCAGGCTGCGTACGTGGCTGCCGGCGATGCCGGCATACACCGAGTGGATCTCGCAGCCGGCCATGAGCTCGGCCTCTTCCACGGCGCGCTGGATGGACTGCACGGTGGACTCGATGTTCACCACCACGCCCTTCTTCAGGCCGCGCGACGGATGGCTGCCCAGCCCGATGATCTCGAGCTGGCCGTCGGCCTTGATCTCGCCGACGATGGCCACGACCTTGCTGGTGCCGATGTCGAGCCCGACGATGAGATTGCGATCTGAGCGCTTTGCCATTTGCTTTTCCGTGGTTCCTTACGCGTCCGTATCCTGATGCGCGGGCGCGGCCGGCGCCGCCGCGGGGATTGCCTGTGTGCGCCAGCCGATGGTGAAGCCGTTCGAGTAGCGCATGTCGACGTAGCTGATCTCGTTGGCACGCCGCGCCACCACGGCCGAGGCCGTGTGGATGAATCGCTGCAGGCGCTCATCCACCTGGCTGCGCCCGAGCCGCACCGTCAGGCCGTTGTCCAGATCCATCTCCCAGGCGCCGCGCTCATCCAGGCGCACCGCGGCAATGCGCATGCCCGCCTCCAGCATCTGGCCTTGCGCGGCGAGGTAGCGCTTGGCCACCTGCGCCTCGCTTCCTTCCGGGCCCGACAACCGCGGCAACTCCGGCGGCACGTGCGTGGCGGACTTCACGAACAGCTCGCCGCGTGCATTCAGCAATCCCGACTCGCCCCAGCGGGCGGCGGCCACCTGCTCGACGATGAGCACGTGCACGCTGTTCGGCCAGCGGCGTTGCACGCGCGCGTGATCCACCCAGGGCAGCCGCTCGATGGCGCTCTGCACCGCATCGAGATCAGCCGACATGAAGCCGGCCTTGAGATACGGCGCCGCGGCCTGTTCCACCTGGCCGGGCGAGACGCGCTGGAAACTGCCGTCGATGGACATGACGCGGATGGGGCGGTCGAGGATCAGCGACAGGCCGACCAGGCTCCCGACGAGAATCCCGATCACTGCCACGCGCCGCGCATGCAGCTTCCAGTCGATCTGCGGCATCCGCCAGCCCTTGCGGGCGGGCTTCGCCTTGGGCTTGTAGCGGTTCTGCGGCTTGAACAGGTCGGCGATCACGTGCGCTGCCTCATGAAGCTGGTCTCGAGCACGCGCCACACCAACTCCTCGAAGTCGATGCCGGCTTGGCGCGCGGCCTTGGGCACGAGGCTGTGGTCGGTCATGCCGGGCGTGGTGTTGATCTCGATGAAATAGAAGTTGCCGCTGCTGGCGTCGCGCATGAAATCGACCCGGCCCCAACCCAGGCAGTCGGTGGCGCGGAAGGCGGCCAGCGCCATCTGCCGCAGCTGCTTCTCGGCCGGCTCATCGATCCCGCTAGGGCAGTGATACTGCGTGTCGTTGCGGAAGTACTTGGCCTCGTAGTCGTAGAATTCCGTGGCCGGCTGGATGCGGATCGACGGCAACGCCTCCCCGCCCAGAACGGCCACGGTGAACTCCGATCCGGTGATGAACTTCTCGGCGAACACGATGGGGTCCACCGCGTTGGCTTCGCGGAAGGCCGGCAGGAGGCCTTCCGCCGTCTTCACCTTGTTGATTCCCACGCTCGAGCCCTGCGAGGCGGGCTTCACCATCATGGGCACGCCCACGCGCGCCAGCACCGCGGGAATATCCGCCTCGCTGCTCAGCACCGCATACTCGGGCGCGGGAATGCCGGCGCCGATCACCACGCGCTTGGTCTTGAGCTTGTCCATGGTCAGCGCCGAGGCGAGTACGCCACTTCCGGTGTAGGGGATGCCGAGCCACTCGAGCGCGCCCTGGATGACGCCATCCTCCCCGCCCGGCCCGTGCAGGATGTTCCAGGCGCGATCGAAGCTCTGCTCGACCAGCGCAGTCACGGGTTGCTCCTTGGGGTCGAAGGCGTGCGCATCGATGCCCTTGCGCTTGAGCGCGGCCAGCACGGCAGCTCCCGACTTCAGCGAGATCTCGCGCTCGGACGAATCCCCGCCGAGCAACACCGCGACCTTGCCGAATTCCTGCGCCGACTGCGCGCGATGCGCTGCAGTCACTGTCTTCAAGCGGCTCATGCCGGTTCTCCCACAATGCGCACCTCGGGAGTGAGGCGGACGCCGTAGCGCTCCTCGATCACCTTCTGTACGTGCAAAATCACCGCTTCCAGATCCGCGGCGCGCGCCGCGCCGTGGTTGACAATGAAATTCGCGTGCTTGGTCGACACGGCGGCATCGCCGATGCGAAAGCCCTTCAGGCCCGCCGCGTCGATCAGGCGCGCGGCGTGATCGCCCGCAGGGTTGGTGAACACCGACCCGCAGCTCCATTCGCCAATGGGCTGGGTTTGCCGCCGCTTGACCAACAAGTCACGGATGGAATCCAGGCTGGCATCCGGGCGGCGCTCGAAGCGCAGCCGCGCCGCGATGAAGCACTCGCGCTGCGGGCCCTGCGCCTTGCGATAGCCGATGCTGTATTCGCTGCGGGCGCGCGTGTGGCGCTCGCCGGCATCGTTCATCACCTCGACTTCCACCACGTGATTCCAGGTCTCACCGCCGTAGGCGCCCGCATTCATGGCGAGCGCACCACCCAGCGTCCCGGGGATGCCGGCAAAAAACTCCGCGGGACCCAGGCCCCATTTCACGCACTGCTTGGCGATGCGCGCGCAATGCACGCCCGCCTCGGCATGGATCTCGGTCTCACCCACGCGGGTCAGACCCTGCAAGGCCGCGTGGGTGGACACCACCACGCCGCGCACGCCGCCATCGCGCACCAGCAGGTTGCTGCCGAGGCCGAGCCACAACACCGCGGTGTGGCGCGGCAGGCGTGCAAGGAATGCCGACAGGTCCATGGCATCGCGCGGCTCGAAGAACACGTCGGCGGGGCCACCGGCATGCCACGAGGTATGGCGCGACATCGGCTCCTGGAGCTTCAGGCGCGCGCCGAACTCGGCATTCAATTCGGGCAGTGACAGGGCGGCACTCATGCGGCGGCTCCCGCGGCGAAGCGCGCCTTGAGCTCGTGCGCCACGGCGCCGATGTTGCCCGCGCCCATGGTCAGCACCAGGTCGCCATCGTGCAGCACCTGCTTGAGTGCATCGCCCAGTTCCTCCACGTGCTCGACGAAAATCGGCTCCACCCCGCCGCGTGAGCGCACCGCGCGGCAGATGGCCCGGCCGTCGGCGTTGGCGATGGGCGCCTCGCCGGCGGCATACACCTCGGTGACGAGCAGCACGTCCACCGCGGAGAGCACACGGCCGAAGTCATCCAGCAGGTCGCGCGTGCGCGTGTAGCGATGCGGCTGGAACGCCAGCACCAGGCGGCGTTGCGGCCAGCCCTGGCGGGCCGCTTCGAGCGTGGCCGCGACTTCCGTGGGGTGATGGCCGTAGTCATCCACGAGCAGGGCGCTGCCGCCGCTCCATTGCAGCTCGCCCAGCTGCTGCAGGCGGCGGTCGATGCCCTGGAAGGACGCCAGCGCGCGCTGGATGGGCGCGTCGGCCACGCCGAGCTCGGTGGCCACCGCAATGGCCGCGAGCGAATTGCGCACGTTGTGCACACCCGGCAGGTTGAGGGTGATGGCAAGCGGCGCGGCATTGGGGCGCAGCGCGTCGAAATGCGACACCGTGCCATCACGGCGCACGTTGACCGCGCGCACGTCGGCGCCCATGTCCAGGCCGTAGGTGATGATGGGACGCGCGACGGTGTTGAGGATGCCGCGCACCTGGTCATCGTCGATGCACAGCACCGCCAGGCCATAGAACGGCAGGTTGTGCAGGAAGTCCACGAAGCTCTGCCGCAGGCGCGAGAAGTCGCCCTCGTGCGTGCCCAGGTGATCGTTGTCGATGTTGGTGACGATGGCGATCATCGGCTGCAGGTGCATGAACGACGCGTCGCTTTCGTCGGCCTCGGCCACCAGGTAACGGCCGGCGCCCAGGCGCGCGTTGCTGTCCGAGCTCTTCAACCGGCCGCCGATGACGAAGGTCGGGTCGAGGCCGCCTTCCGCGAGCACGCTGGCCACGAGGCTGGTGGTGGTGGTCTTGCCGTGCGTACCGGCCACCGCCACCGAATAGCGGAAGCGCATCAGCTCGCCCAGCATCTCCGCGCGCGGCACCACCGGCACGCGCCGGTTCAGCGCCGCCTTCACCTCGGGGTTCTCATCGCTCACCGCGGTCGACACGACCACCACGTCCGCCGCGCCGAGATTCTCCGCGCGATGGCCGATGAAGATCTTTGCGCCCAGGCGTTCGAGGCGCTGCGTGACGGAATTGGCCTTGAGATCCGACCCCTGCACTTCGTAGCCCAGGCTCAACAGCACTTCGGCCACGCCGCCGACGCCGGCGCCGCCGATGCCGATGAGGTGGATGCGATGAATGCGCCGCATGCGATCGTTCATGCGTGCGCTCCAAGGGCAAGGCAGGAATCGGCGAGCCGCACGGCCGCATCGGTGATGGCGGCGGCGCGCGCAGCGCGGGCCATGTCCAGCAGGCGCCCGCGATCGCCGGCCAGCTCGCCGATCAGGCGGCTCAAGGAGTCCGCATCGAGATCGCGCTCCTGCACCAGCCGCGCGGCGCCGATGCGCACCATGACTTCGGCATTGCGTGTCTGGTGATCGTCCACCGCGGCCGGGAACGGCACCAGTACCGCGGCCACGCCGGCCGCCTGCAATTCGGTGATGGTGAGCGCGCCGGCGCGGCAAACCGCGAGATCCGGCCATTCGTAGGCCTTGGCCATGTCGTCGATGAAGGCAAACACCTCGGCCTGCACCGCAGCGGAGGCGTACGCGGCGCGCGTGGCCTCGAGCCCGCGCTCCCCGGACTGATGGCGAACCTGTGGACGGCGCTCGGGCGCGATCTTCGCCAGCGCCTGCGGCAGCAGCGCGTTCAGGCGCTGCGCGCCCTGGCTGCCACCCAGCACCAGCAAGCGGATGGGGCCGCTGCGCGTGGCGAAGCGCTCCTGCGGCGCGGGCAGCGCGGCGATGTCCGCCCGCACCGGATTGCCGATGCACTGCGCCTGCACACCGCCACCAAAACTGCCGGGGAAGGCTTCGTACACCTGGGTCGCGAAGCGCGCAAGGATCCGGTTGGTCAATCCCGCCACCGCATTCTGCTCGTGCACCAGCAAGGGGATGCGCGCCAGGCGCGCGGCGATGCCACCCGGTCCGCTCGCGAATCCGCCCGCACCCAACACCACCGTGGGACGCACGCGCTTCAAGATGGCGCGCGCCTGATTGACAGCACCCAGCAGCCGGAAGGGCGCGCCCAACCAGGAAGCCAGCCCCTTGCCACGCAGGCCGGCGATGTCGACCTTCTCCAGCGTGAAGCCGTTCGCCGGCACCAGCCGCGATTCCATGCCGGCAGCGCTCCCCAGCCACACCACCGGAACGCCTCGCTCACGCAGCACCTTGGCCACGGCCAATGCCGGGAACACGTGCCCGCCCGTGCCGCCCGCCATGATCAGGACCGGACCCGCGGCGCTCATCGCGCGCCTCCGGGCATGCGCATCACGGCGGCGCGGGAACTTACGCGCACCTCGTGGTGAATGCGCAGCAACACACCGAGCCAGGCCAGCGTCACCAGCAGGCTGCTGCGGCCGTAGCTCAACAAGGGCAGCGTCAATCCCTTGGTGGGCAGCACGCCCATGTTGACGCCGATGTTCACCACCGCCTGCAGCCCGATCCAGATGCCGAAGGCGAGCGCGAGGTAGGACTGGAAACGCATGCCCGCCTGCGCAGCCTGGCGCGCAATGTGGAAGCAGCGCCAGACCAACGCCATGAACAGGCCGATCACCACCACCACACCGGCGAGCCCGAATTCCTCGGCGAGCACCGCAAACACGAAATCGGTGTGCGCTTCGGGGAGGTAGAACAGCTTCTGCACGCTGCTGCCCAGGCCCACGCCGAACCAGGAGCCGCGGCCGATGGCGATCAACGATTGGGTGAGCTGGAAGCCGCTGTTGAACGGATCCTCCCAGGGATGCAGGAAGCCGGTCAGCCGCTTCATGCGATAGGGCGAGGCGATGGCGAGCAACGCCAGCGCACCGACCGCGGCCGATACCAGCAGCAGCACATTGCGCAGGCGCGCACCCGCGATGAACAGCACGGCAAAGCCGGTGGCGAACAACACCGTGGTGGCGCCGAAATCCGGCTCGGCCAGGAGCAGCACGGCCGCGACCGCGAGCAGGCCGACCGGCTTGAGCAAGCCCTGGAAGGTACCCTCCAATTCCTCGCGCTTACGCACGGCGTAGCTGCATATCCAGGTGAGCACCAGCACGCGCGCCAACTCCGACACCTGGAAATTGATCGGGCCGATGCGCAACCAGCGGCGCGCACCGTTCACCACGGCGCCGATCCCGGGAATCAGCACGAGGAGCAACAGGCCCAGCCCGAACAGCATCAACGGCAGGCTGTACTTGTCCCACAATTGCGTCGGCACGCGGGTGAGCACCCAGGCAAAGCCCACCCCCATCAAGCCGAAGATGAGTTGCCGTTCCAGATAGAAGAACGGATTTCCCAGGTCGCGCGCCGCGATCGACATGGAGGCCGACGTGACCATGATCATGCCGATCAGCAGCAGCGCGGCGCACAGGCCGAGCGTGACCGGATCCCACGCGAAGGGCATGCGTTCGCGCGCCCGGCTGCCGTAGGTCAGCGTGGCGGCGCTCATGCCCGCCCCCCCGCGAGTTCGCGCACGGCCTGGGCGAAGCACTCGCCGCGGTGCGCGTAGTCCTTGAACATGTCGAGGCTGGCGCAGGCGGGCGAGAGCAGCACGGTATCGCCGGGCCGCGCCTCGGCGCCGGCCAGGCGCACCGCCTCGGAAAGGTCGGCGGCGCGCTGCGTGCGGCACACCCCTTGCAGCACGGCCTCGATCTGCGCCGCATCGCGGCCGATCAGCACGGTCGCGCGCACGCGGCCACGCAAGGCATCTGCCAACGGCGAGAAATCCTGGTTCTTGCCATCTCCGCCTGCGATCAGCACCAGCGGCGTGGTGCTGCCGGCCACGGCGGCGATGGTGGCGCCCACATTGGTGCCCTTGGAATCATTCACGTAGGTGACGCCGCCGATCTCCGCCACCCACTGGGAGCGGTGCGGAAGGCCGGGAAACTGCTGCAGCGCCTCGAGCATGCTCGCGCGCGCCAGGCCGGCCGCCTCGCCCAGCGCCAGCGCCGCCAGCGCGTTGGAGGTATTGTGCAATCCGCTGATCTTGAGCCGGCGCGTTTCCAGCCAGGGCTCGCCGCGGCAGCTCAGCACCGGGCCCGCCGGGCCGCGCGGCAGCGTGAAGTCCGCATCGGTGCGTTCGATGGAATAGGTGATGGTGCGCTGTCCTGCGCGGCGCATCGCCGCCACGAGGGGATCGTCGATGTTGAGCACCGCGGTAGCGGCATGGTCGAAGATGCGCGCCTTCGCGTCCGCATACGCCTGCATGCCCTCGTAACGATCCATGTGATCGGAGGTGACGTTGAGCACCACCCCGCCGACCAGCGCCAGGTTCGAGGTGGTCTCGAGCTGGAAGCTGGACAACTCCAGCACGTACAGATCGGCGGCGGGTTTTGCCAGGAGGTCGAGCGCGGGCTCGCCCAGGTTGCCGCCGGCCAGCACGCGGCGGCCGTCGGCGCGAGCCATCTGCTCCACCAGCGTGGTCACCGTGCTCTTGCCGTTGGTGCCGGTGACGCCGATCACCGGCGCACGCACCGCGCGTGCGAACAGCTCGATGTCGCCCAGCACCTCGATGCCACGCGCACGCGCCTGCACCGCAATCGGCTCGCGCAGCGAAAGGCCCGGCGATAGCAGCAGCTGCGACGCCCCGTCGAGCAACGACAGATCCAGGCCGCCGAGCCGCAACTCGACGCCCGCGCCGAGCGCATCCAATCCCGGCGGCGCACGCCGGCTGTCGGTGACGGCGACGCGACGGCCCTGGCGTTGCAGGTAACGCACGCAGGACACGCCGGTCTTGCCCAGGCCGGCGACCACGACATGCGGTGTGTGTTGGGTGGCGGTGCTCATCAGCGGATCTTCAAGGTGGCAAGGCCGGCCAGCACCAGCAGGAAGCTGATGATCCAGAAGCGCACGATGACCTTCGGTTCCGCCCAGCCCTTCAATTCGAAATGATGATGGATCGGCGCCATCTTGAAGATGCGTTTGCCCGTGAGCTTGAAGGAGGCAACCTGCAGGATCACCGACACGGTCTCCAGCACGAACACTCCGCCCATGACGAACAAGACGATCTCCTGGCGCACGATCACGGCGAGCGTGCCGAGCGATGCGCCGATCGCGAGCGCTCCCACGTCGCCCATGAATACCTGCGCGGGGTAGGCGTTGAACCACAGGAATCCCAGCCCCGCGCCCACCATGGTGGCGCTGAAGATCAAGGTTTCGCCGACGCCGGGGATGTAGGGGATCTGCAGGTAGGTCGCGAATTTCACGTTGCCCGTGGCGTAGGCGAACACGCCGAGCGCCGCGGCCACGAGCACGGCCGGCATGATGGCGAGGCCGTCCAGCCCGTCGGTGAGATTGACGGCATTGCTGGTGCCGACGATGACGAAGTAGGTGAGCAGCACGAAGCCCACCACCGACATCGGCACGATGAAGGTCTTGAAGAACGGCACGTACAACGAGGACTCCGCCGGCGTCTCGTGCAGGAAGTGCAGCGCCAGCGCCGCGCTCAAGCCCACGGCCGACTGGCCCAGGTACTTGTAGCGCGCGGCCAGGCCCTTGGAGTTGCCGACCACCAGCTTCAGGTAATCGTCGTAGAAGCCCACGAGGCCAAAGCCCAGCGTGGTGAGCAACAGGATCCAGATGAAGCGGTTGGACAGGTCCGCCCACAGCAACGTGCCCAGCCCCATCGCCACCAGGATCAATCCGCCACCCATGGTCGGCGTTCCCGACTTCTTCAGGTGCGTCTGCGGTCCATCCTTGCGCACCTGCTGGCCGATCTGGTAACGGCTCAGCCAGCCGATCATCGCCGGGCCGATCAACAGCGCGATCGCCAGCGCGGTCATCGCCGCGAGAATGCCGCGCAGCGTCAGGTACTGGAAGACCCGGAAGGACGTGTGATAGCGCGACAGGTATTCGCTCAGCCACAACAGCATGCGTCAGCCCGTCCGCGCCGGAGAAGGACCCGCCGCATTGCCGGCGAGCGCGGCCACCACGCGCTCCAGGCGATTGACGCGCGAGCCCTTGATGAGCAATGTCACACCCGAGGCCACCTCCGAACTCAGGCGCCGGATGAGGGATTCGGCATCCGGAAACCACTCCGCGCCGGTGCCGAAGGCTTCCGCCGCGCGCGAGCTCTCCGGTCCGATCGCGAACAGCCGCTGCACGCCGCATTCGCGCGCATAGGTGCCGATCTGCACGTGGCTCTGCACGGCGTGATCGCCCAACTCCGCCATGTCGCCCAGCACCAGCCAGGTGGAACCGCCGACCGAGCGCAGCACGTCGAGGCCCGCGCGCACCGAACTCGGATTGGCGTTGTAGGAATCGTCGATGATCCAGCTGTTGCGGATGCCGGCCTTCAATTGCAGGCGGCCGGCCACGGCGCGAAACGCACCCAGGCCCTGCGCCACGTCGTCGAGCGACGCGCCGGCCGCGGTGGCGGCAGCTGCGGCGGCCAGCGCATTGGAGAGATTGTGCGCACCGCCCACCTGCAACAGCACTTCGCGCTCACCGCCCGGGCTCACCAGCACGAAGCGCGTGACGAACTGGCCGTTCTCGATGCCCTGGCGTACCTCGCGGGCGCTGAAATCCGCCGGCGCCGTTTGCCCGAAGCTGAGGATGCGCGATGGCTTGGCCACGCCACGCCAATATCCGGCGTAGGCATCGTCGGCATTGATCACGGCCACGCCGTGGCTGCCGAGGCTGGCGATGGCCTCGCCTTCTCCGCGGGCGACACCGTCGAGATCGCCGAATCCTTCCAGGTGCTCGGCGCCGGCGTTGGTCACCACGGCCACATTCGGGCGGACCCATTGCACCAGCTCCGCCACATCGCCGACGCGATTCGCGCCCATCTCGATCACCGCGCTGCGGTGGGTGGGCTCGAGCCGCATCAGGGTCAGGGGCACGCCGATGTGATTGTTGAGATTGCCGCGCGTCGACAGGCACGGGCCCATGCGGCCGAGAATGGCGGCGATCATTTCCTTGGTCGTGGTCTTGCCGTTGCTGCCTGCAACGGCGACCACGGGCTGCTGGAAGCCGGCGCGCCAGCTGCTCGCCATGGACTGCAGCGCGGCCAAGGTGTCGGGCACGACGATCTGACCGATGTCCACGGCGCTGCTGCGCATGACCAGGGCGCCGACCGCGCCGCGCGCGGCCGCCGCCGGCAGGAATTCACCGCCGTCGAAGTTGGGGCCGCGCAGCGCGACAAACAGTGCGCCATTTTCCAGCGTGCGGGTATCGGTGGACACGCTCATGAAGGCGCGATCCTTGCCGACGAGCCGGCCGCCGGTGGCCTGTGCGACGTCCGCGAGCATGCGCTTCATGCCGCCATCCCGAAGTGCCGTTGCACTTCCCGCTGGTCGCTGAACGGCAGGCGGCGCTCGCCGTAGATCTGGTAGTCCTCGTGGCCCTTGCCGGCGATGAGCACCAAATCGCCCGCCGCGGCTTCCGACAGCGCGGTGCGGATGGCCTCGCGGCGGTCGTTGATGATGCGCGGGCGGCGGCGCGTGATGGCGGCGGCAATGCCGGCCGTGATCGCAGCCGGTTCCTCCGAGCGCGGATTGTCGTCGGTGAGGATGACCCGATCGGCCAGTTCATCCGCCACCGCACCCATCAGCGGGCGCTTGCCGGCATCGCGGTCGCCACCGCATCCGAACACGCACCAGACGAGCCCCGCGCAATGCTCGCGCGCAGCGGCCAGGACCTTGGCGAGCGCATCCGGCGTGTGCGCATAGTCGATGACTGCCAGCGGCCTGCCCTGCCCGCCGTTCACCGCCTGCATGCGCCCCGGCGGCGCGTGGCAGCGCGCCAGCGCCTGCAGCGCGGCGGCCAGCGGCACACCCAGCGCCCGCAGCAGCGCCAGTACCACCAGCAGATTCTCGGCATTGAAGCGGCCGATCAGCGGCACGCGCACGGTGCCCTCGCCCAGGCTCCCGGCAAAGTCGATGCCCAAGCCCGCGGGCTCCGAACGCACGGCCGTGGCGTAAAGGGTGTGTGGCGCCAGCCAGCCCGAGGCGCTCGCCCCGACCGACACCGCCGTGAAGTCGGCGCGCCCGGCCAGCCGCTGCGCCAGCTCACGCCCGAATTCATCGCCCACGTTGATGACCGGATGGGCAGCGGGATGGCGGGTGAACAGCAGGGCCTTGGCCTCGCCGTAGGCGCGCATCGAACCGTGGAAGTCGAGGTGATCGCGCGACAGGTTGGTGAAGGCGGCGGCGGCGAAACGCACGCCGGCCACCCGCTCCTGCGCCAGCGCATGCGAGGACACTTCCATCGCGACGAAGCGCACGCCCTGCGCGCGCAAGCCGGCAAACTCGCGGTGCACGCTCACCGCATCCGGTGTGGTGTGCGAACCGCCACGCACGCTCTGCCAGGGGCCGGCGCCGAGGGTACCCAGGTAGGCGGCTTGTCCGTGCAGGCTGTCCATGGCCTGCGCCAGGAGCCACGCGCACGTCGTCTTGCCATTCGTGCCGGTGATGCCCGCGATGCGCAGATGCGAGGATGGCCAATCGAAGAAGCGGTCCGCGATGACCCCCACGTGCCGCGACAGTTCCGGCACGGCCGCCATGTACACACCCGCGAATGCCGGCGGCGGCTCGATGCCCTCGGCCGGTTCCCACAGGATCGCGCAGGCGCCGCGCCGGACCGCCTCGTCGGCGAACGCGATCCCGTGCTGGCGCGTGCCACGCAGCGCGAAGAACAGCGTTCCCGGACGCACCGCGCGCGAGTCGAGGGTAAGGTCGTCGACCATCACGTCGGCGGCCGGCGCTTCGGCCACGCCCTCCAACAACCAGCGCAGACTGATGGCCGGCTTGCTCATGGCGCGTTCGACTGCACCAGCGTGGTCGCCGGCACGTTCTGCAGGTCATCGGGCGGCACGTCCATCAGCCGCAGCGCGCCGGTCATCACATTGGAGAACACGGGGGCGGCCACGTCACCGCCATGATGAAGTCCGCCACTGGGCTCATCGATGACGACGACGGCAGCGAGCTTCGGACGAGTGGCTGGCACGACGCCACCGAATACCGCCATGTATTTGTCGGTGGAATAGCCACCGGCATTGGATTTGAAGGCGGTGCCGGTCTTGCCTGACACCCGGTATCCAACCACCGCGGCACGCCATCCCGTGGCGCCCTCGGCCGTCACCACCGCTTCCATCAACTGCACCAGCGATCTGGCGACATTGCGTGAAATGACCTGCTGCCCGGCCACCGGTCCGGTCACGCGCTCGAATGAAATGGGCCGCGCAACGCCGCCGGCACCGACGGTTGCGTAGGCGTGTGCGAGTTGCAGTGGCGTCACCGAGAGGCCGTAGCCATGCGACAAGGTGGCGATGCCGATGGGACGCCAGTGGGAGTAGTGGCTCAACATGCCGGCCGACTCGCCCGGAAAACCGCCGCCCGTCACTTGCCCGAAGCCCAAGGCGGTGAGCGTGTGCCAGATCTGCTCGGGCTTGAGCGACAGCGCGATCTTGAGCATGCCGACATTGCTGGACTTGGCGAGGATGGTGGCAATGTCCACACTCCCCAGCGGATGCTCGTCATCGAACACCTTGTTGCCCACCTTGAGGAAACCGGGCGCCGTGTCGACCACGCTGTCCGTGTGGAACTGCCCCGATTCCAACGCGGCCGCAATCACAAAAGGCTTGATGCTCGAACCAGGCTCGAGAATGTCGGTGGCGGCGCGATTCCGATACAGCCCCACCTGCAGCTGATCACGATCGTTGGGATTGAACGAGGGCTGGTTGACCATGGCCAACACCTCGCCGGTGTCGACGTCTATAACCACCACCGAACCTGAGCGAGCGCGATATTCGGCCATCGCGGCCTTCAACTCCCGATAGGCGAGGTACTGGATGCGCAGGTCAATGCTGGTGGTCAGATCACGGCCGGGGCGCGGCGCGCGGATGCTCTCCACGTTCTGCACCGAGCGGCCGTACAAGTCCTGGATGACGCGCTTCGCGCCGTTCTCGCCATCGAGCAACTGGTCGTAGCCCAGCTCCAGGCCTTCCTGTCCCTGGTCATCCAGGTTGGTGAAGCCGACGATGTGGCCGGACACTTCACCGGCCGGGTAGTAACGGCGGTATTCACGCAGCAGGTACACGCCGGGAATCCCGAGCCCCTTCACGCGCGCGGCGGCTTCCGGCGGCATGTGACGCGCGAGGTACAGGAACTCGCGGTCGAGGTTGCTGGTGACACGGCGCAACAGCACCTGCGGCTCCTGCCTGAGGGCCTTGGCCAGGCGCGGCACCTGGTCGATGTTGTCGTTCAATTCCTGCGGATTCACCCACACCGTGTCGACGGGCGTGCTCAGGGCCAGCGGCTCGCCGTTGCGGTCGGTGATGGCGCCGCGATGAGCGACGATCTTGGCGACCCGCATGGTGCGGTCATCGCCCTGCTTGGCGAGAAAGCCATGGTCCAGCCACTGTAATTCCAACGCGCGCACCGACAAGCCCGCGGCACACACCAACACCAAGCCCAGCACGAGGCCGGAGCGCCAGCGGAAGCTGCGCGCGGCGGCGGTGTCGGCTTGCGCCGCACGCCGCTTCATTGACGCACGATCCTCACATCCGTGGGCGCAGGCAGGCCCATCTTCATCTTGGCGTTGGCCACGCGCTCGACGAAGGCATGCGAGGACCAGGCGCTCTGTTCGAGCTGCAGCCGACCCCACTCCATTTCCAGGGCATCACGGTCGGCGTTGAGCTTCTCCAGCTTCACGAACAGGTTGCGCGATTGATGGCGCGCATAGATCACCGCGGTGGCCGAACCCAGCACCGCCACCCACAGGATGGGCAACAGGACGTACATCAGGTGCTTGGATTTCATGCCGCGGCTCCCAGGGGCAGACGTTCGGCGACGCGCAGGCGGGCGCTGCGGGCGCGCGGGTTGAGCGAGACTTCCTCGGGCGAGGCTTCGATGGACTTGCCGACGAGCTTCAACACCGGGCGCGCGTGGGCCGGGATGTCGGGAAGCCCGGCGTACATGGGATCGGCGCTGGCGTGTTGCCGGAAGAAGCGCTTGACCATGCGATCCTCGAGCGAGTGGAAGCTGATGACGGCGAGGCGGCCGCCGGCATTCAGGCGCTTCAGCGCCGCGGCCAGGCCCGCCTGCAATTGCTCGAGCTCGCGGTTGACGTGCATGCGCAGCGCCTGGAACACCCGCGTGGCAGGATGCTTGTGGCGCTCGCGGCTGGGTGCGACGCGGGCAATCAACTGCGCGAGCTGCAGCGTGGAGTGAAACGGCTGCGCGTCGCGATCCTGCACGATGGCGCGCGCGATGCGGCGCGCGAAGCGCTCTTCGCCGAGTTCGAAGAAAATTTTCGCAAGCTCGGGTTCACCGGCTGAATTGACGACATCGGCGGCGCTCGGCCCGGCGTCCGGGTTCATGCGCATGTCCAGGGGGCCATCGGCCATGAAGCTGAAGCCGCGGCCGGGCTCGTCCAACTGCGGCGAGGAAACGCCGAGGTCGAAGAGCATGCCATCGAAGCGCAGGCCGGCCTGGATGCGGTCGGCACAGGCCTCGAGCTCGGAGAATTCAGCCTGGAAGATGCTGACGCGCGGATCGCCGGCGAACTTTTCGGTGGCGCACGCAATCGCCGCGGGATCCCGATCCAAGCACACCAACCGACCGTCCGCGCCCAACTTGCCCAAGATCGCCCCTGCATGTCCCCCGCGGCCGAAGGTGGCGTCCAGATAAACGCCGTTCGGTCGCACCTCCAAGCACATCAGCACCTGCGCCGCCATCACCGGCACATGGCTGACCCCTTCACTCATGCCGCGCCATCGCCCACACGATGGTGCCGCCGCCTACAGCGACAGCGATTCAAGTTCGGCCGGCAGATCGGTGGTGTCCGTCTCGCTGGCCAGCCATTCATCGCGCCGTTCGTTCCACCGCGCCTCGTCCCACAACTCGAAGCGCGAACCCTGGCCGATCAACATGGCATCGCGGGTCAGAGACCCGAATTCGCGCAGGTTGGGCGGCAGCAGCAGGCGACCGTGGCTGTCCAGTTCGAGATCGGTGGCATGACCCACCATCAAGCGCTGCAGGCGACGGGCCTGGGGATTCAGCGTGGGGAGGGACATCAACTTGCGCTCGATCTCTTCCCAGTCGGGCATGGGGTAGATGAGCAGGCACTGGTCCTTGTCGACCGTGACCACCACTTTGCCCCCGCAGCGCTCGTTCAGCCGCTCCCGATACCGGGTGGGCATGACCATCCGGCCCTTTACGTCGAGCGTCAGCTTGTTGGCACCGCGAAACACGTCGTCAGATAGGTCCGAAAACCCATTCTCTCCCACTTTTTCCCACCGGGCGCCACTATAGGGACCGCCGGCTTGGACTGTCAACGTTTTAAGTTAAGAAAACCCCCGTCCCGACAGTGACTTAGGTCACAGTTTGGGATGCGGCGCGGGAATAGGGAGGGAGCCTGTTTTGAATCAATCTGTTAGGGGAATGTCCTAAAGATTGTTGCAGCATGCCAGATCGGCGAAAATCGGTGATCCTCGTCGATCTGGCAGCGAAAAAAGAGAAAGGAGTCGGCCGGTAAGCCGGGTTCTGTCGTGGACAGCCATTCCTCTGGGGTTCGCGTCACCGCGGACCTCAAGCAGCCTACCCGGAAGTCCCTGTGGGCACAGGTGGAATGCCTTGCGGCACGCCGTGCTTCCCTATTTGGCCTTGCTCCCGGTGGGGTTTGCCGTGCCATGCCTGTTACCAGGCGCGCGGTGCGCTCTTACCGCACCATTTCACCCTTGCCAGCGCGTTTGACGGCGCTTCGGCGGTATCTTTCTGTTGCACTTTCCGTAGGCTCACGCCTCCCAGGCGTTACCTGGCACCGTGCCCGATGGAGCCCGGACTTTCCTCCCCGCAGTTGCCTGCGCAGCGGCTGTCTGGCCGACTCCGGGCGCGACGATACGCACTTGGCGCGGGTTTATCCATCTCGTCTTCAGCCGGGCTGCAATTCCAGGGCCCGCTTATAGGCACGGTTGGCGCGGCAGCCGACGAGCTGCGCGCCGAGATCGGCAGCCTGCCGCAACGGCAGCTCACGCAGCAGGATGTTCAGGACGCGATCCAGCTCGCGCGTATCGGTATCGCTGGGCGGCGGCGCGCCGCCGATGACCACCACGATTTCGCCGCGCGCCATGTCCGGATCGGACTGGGCGCGCACCGACAATCCGGCGAGCGTGCCGCGATACAGGGTCTCGAAATGCTTGGTGAGTTCACGCGCGATGAAAGCCGCGCGTTCGCCGCCAAGAATGGCGAGCGCCGCGGCGAGCATCTCGCCGATGCGATGCGGAGATTCATAGAACACCAGCGTACGAGTCTCGGCCGCGAGCTGCCGCAGCCGCGCATCGCGCGCACCGCCCGCGGCCGGCAGGAAACCCTCGAAACAAAAATGGTCGGTGGGCAAACCCGACACGCACAGTGCGACGATGGCCGCACATGCCCCCGGCACCGGCTCGATGTCGATGCCAGCCTGTGCGCAGGCCTGCACCAGCCGGTAGCCCGGATCGCTGATCGCAGGCGTGCCCGCATCGCTGACCAGCGCCACGTGCGCACCGCCCTGCAGGCGCGTCAGCAGCTGCGTGGCCCGCCCTGATTCGTTGTGATCGTGCAACGACAGCAGCGGCTTGTCGATGCCGAAATGTCGCAGGAGCGAACGCGTGTGCCGCGTGTCTTCCGCCGCGACCAGATCGCAGGCCGACAGCACCGCGCGCGCGCGCTCGGTCATGTCGCTCAAATTGCCGATGGGTGTCGCCACGACGCTCAGCCGGCCGCGCGATGGGCCGGTTCCGGCCTGTTGCTCGCTGTTTGCCACTATAATTGCCGCCGGTCTCGAACTGATCCGGAGAGTAGCCTATGGCAGTGCCCGTTCCACGTCCACGTCTGCTGGCCCCGCTCCTGTGCGCGCTGGTGTTGTTCGGAGCGGGCTGCAGCCTGATCCAGCAACCCGAGACCGAAGCCGACAAGGCAGGACAGGCCGAGCGCCTGGCCCGTGGTGACAAGCATGCCGACGCGGCCGCCGCGTACGCGGACCTGGCGCGCTTGGAGAGCGGACAGCGCGATTACTATCACCTGCGCGCGGCGCAGGAATTCGCCGCCGCCGGCAACATCGCCGCCGCGCGCCAGGAACTCGCCGCCGCGGCGCCCGATGTGCGCGCCCGGCTGCCCGTGCTGCGCGCCTTCGCCGGCGCGCAGATCGCCCTCGCGCAGAACGACGGCGCTGCGGCGGTGCGCGAATTGGATCAGATCAAGGTGCCGGCGCAGCCGGACGAGGCGCAGCAGTACTGGCTGCTGCGGGGCCGGGGCGCATTCATCGCCGCACGGCCGGTGGAGGGCACGCGCGCCTTCATCGAGCGCGAGCGCTGGCTCACGGGGCCCGAGGCGCTGCGCGCCAGCCGCGACGAACTGTTCACGCGCCTGAAATCCGCGGCGGAGCATGGCACGCCGATGAAAGTGCCGCCCAAGTCCGATGGCATCCTCGCGGGTTGGCTGGAGCTGGCGCCGGTGGCCCTGGAAATGTCGCGCAATCCGATGGGCGCGAATGCCGCGCTCGCCGGCTGGCGCAAGCGCTTCCCCATGCACCCGGCCATCGACAGTGTGCTGCCCGCGGCGCAGACGCAGCTCGCGCAGGCCACGGAATATCCCGACCAGATCGCGCTGCTGCTGCCGTTGTCCGGGCGCGGCGAGGCCGTGGGCGTCGCGGTGCGCGATGGCTTCATCGCCGCCTACCTGGAACAGACGGCGGCGCGCCCGCGGCTGCGCATCTACGATGTGGGCGCGGAGCCCGCCGCGGCCGCCTACGAGCGTGCCGTCACCGACGGCGCCAATTTCGTCGTCGGGCCGCTCACCAAGGAGGATGTGGCGGCCGTGGCGCCGCTCGCGGCCGGCCGCAGCACGGTGCTGGCGTTGAACTTCCTCGCGGACGACACGCACGCCAACAACTTGTTCCAGTTCGCCCTGCTCCCCGAGGACGAAGCGCGCGCCGCGGCCAGGCGCGTGGTCGCCGACGGCCGCATGAACGGCGTGGCGCTTGCGCCGATGAACGAGCTCGGCACGCGCGTGCTCGCCGCGTTTACGGACGAGCTCACGCATCTCGGCGGCGTGTTGCTGGATACCGGCCGCTACGACACCAACCAGGCCGATTTTTCCGACGTCATCCGCAAGGTGCTGCAGATCAAGGACGTGAAAGGCGAACCCTCGACGCATCGCGCGGATGCCGCCTTCATCTTCGTCGCCGCCGCGCCGATCACGGCGCGTCAGATCCGGCCGCAGCTGAAGTTCCACTACGCCGGCGACGTGCCGATGTACTGCACCTCCGACAGCTTCGAGCCCGACCCGTCCGCCAACTCCGACATGGAAGGTGTGATCTTCGCCGACATGCCGTGGATGATCTCCAGCGATCCTGTCACCACGCAGATCCGCAACGATGTACGCGCCGCGTGGCCCACTCGGGCGACCAGGCGCGGCAGACTCTATGCGTTCGGCTTCGATGCCTACCGGCTCGTGCCGACCTTGCGATCCAAGGCGCCCATGGCGACGAACGTCTCCGGCATGACGGGGAAGTTGCGGCTGGATGAGCACAACCGGATTCGCCGGGAATTGGATTGGGCGGAGATCAAGAACGGCATTCCCAAGGCGCTCTGATCGTCGCTTCTTTCGCGGCTCCTATTGCCGTTTGGTGAGCGGGTGAGCAGGCGGGGAGAATGCGATGGCGTTGCGATCGAGCGCCGCGGCCTCCAAGACCACCTGGATCCTTCGCCGCACCATAAGCCGCGGTTCCCGCACCCGGCCGGGCGCTACACCCCCACGGGTCTCATCGCGTAACTTAGGTGAACCACTGTTCCGCGCCTGTCGGCCGGGTGCGGCGCTCTCAACGCAACGCCATCGCATTCTCCCCGCCTGCTCACCCGCTCACCAAACGGCTCGAGCGTCAGCGATCGAAGATGCGATCACTGCGTCATTGAGATTCCGATCAGAATTCAAACGATCCCATCAATTTTGCGGCGTGAGAGTTGGAAAGATCTTGCGCATCATCACGCCATGGCAAAGGAACTGTCGTTCAAGCCCTGGCACCTGGTGCATGGGGTGCATGCGGAGCAACTTGCGGGGCGCTATCTCGAGTCGCGCGGGCTCATCGTTATTGCGCGCAACGTGCGCTTCAAAGTGGGCGAGATCGATCTCGTCTGCCTCGACCAGCAGGTATTGGTCATCGTCGAAGTCCGGTTGCGACGCAGCGACGAATTCGGCGGCGCACTGGCCTCCATCAACACCTGGAAGCAACGCAAGCTCATCCGCGCCACACAGTGCTTCCTGCAACGATCGTCAGAGTGGGCGCATCTGCCTCTCAGGTTCGACGTCATCGCCATCACCGGCCTCCCCCACCGCGACCCGGAGATCACCTGGATCAAGCAAGCCTTTGCCGCCCAAGGACGTTGAATACCCCGCAACGCAGCCGCTGCGCGCCGGACCGGACACTGCGTGGCGTTGCGTTGAGAGCGCCGCACCCGGCCGCCCGGCGCGGAACAGTGGTACACCCGAGTTACGCGGTGACACCCGTGGGGGTGTAGCGCCCGGCCGGGTGCGGGGAACCGCGGCTTGTAGTGCGGCGAAGGATCCAGGTGGTCTTGAAGGCCGCGGCGCTCGATCGCAACGGCGGACGAAGCAGGTGCTATTTAACGACCTTGAACCGCGATCGCTTGTCTTTAGCCGCAGAGTCCGAGGTCGAGGCAGGAGGAGGCGGAGACGGCGATTGATCGTTCGGATCAGGATCGGCGTCGCCATCCGGAAAGATCATGCCCTGGCCCGTCTCACGCGAGTAGATGCCGAGAACCGCCTTGATGGGAACAGAGACGCTGAAACTCGTGCCACTGAACCGCGCATCGAACACGACGAACTCGTTGCCGAGTTGCAGCCCCTGCGCGGCGGAGTAACTCACATTGAGAACGATCTTCCCGTCCTTGACGTACTGGCGCGGCACGACCACCGATTCATCCGAGGCATCCACCACGATGTGCGGCGTATCGCCACTGTCGGTTATCCATTCGTGCAGCGCCCGCAGCAGGTACGGTCGGCGCGGCTTCACCGGCGCATCTCTCGCTCCGCCTGGGTAAGGCTCGCTCCGAATGCCGGGCGCGTGAAAATGCTGTTGGCGTACTTGACGATGGGCTGCGCCTGCTGCGGCAGGTCGATGCCGTAGGCCGGCAGGCGCCACAGGATGGGCGCGATGCTCGCATCCACCAGCGAAAACTCATCGCTCAGGAAGAAGGGCTTGGCCCGGAACACCTCGGCGCTGGCGGTGATGGCCTCGGCCAGCACCTTGCGGCTGCGCGCGCCATCCTTGCCTTCGGGATCCGCCTCGATCTCGCGCGCGAGGCCATACCAATCGCGCTCGACCCGGTACAGCGCCACGCGGAACTGCGCGCGCGTGGTGGGATCGATGGGCATGAGCGGCGGATGCGGGAAGCGCTCGTCGAGATACTCGATGATCACGCGCGAGTCGTACAGCACCAGGTCGCGATCCACCAGGGTGGGCACGCTGTGGTACGGATTGAGGTCGAGCAGGTCCTCCGGCAGGTGGCCGGGATCCGTGTTGATGACATCGATGAAGATGCCCTTCTCGGCCAGCACCAGACGCGTGCGATGGCTCCACGGGTCAGTCGGCGCGGAAAACAACGTCATCACGGCCCGGCGTGCCACCTAGTCTGCGCTCCCCACGGCGTGCCTCAATGGATGTCTTTCCAATATTCCTTCTTCAAGAGGTACGCGAAGGCGAAGAACACGAGCAGGAACAAGGTCACCCAGACACCCAGCGCCTGCCGCTCAGCCTTCACGGGCTCGCCCGCGTAATCGAGAAAATTCACCAGATCACGCACGAACGCATCGTATTCCTCGGGCTTGAGCGAACCGGGCGTCATCATTTCCACGCCGGTGAGCGTCATGTGCGCGCCACCCTTCTCATCGCCCTCGCTCTTGAAGACCGGCTTCTGCAGGCCCTGCAGGTTCTGCAGCACGTGCGGCATGGCCGCCGCCGGCAGGTACAGGTTGTTCACGCCCCAGGGCCGCGTCTTGTCGGCGTAGAAGCCGTGCAGGAACGAATACAGGTAGTCCGTGCCGCGGGCACGTGCGATCAACGACAGATCCGGGGGCTGCTTGCCGAACCAGTCCGCCGACTCCGCCGGCATGGCCACTTCGATGGTGTCGAACGGCTTGTCGGAGGTGAACATGAGGCTGGCCAGTTCACTTTCCGGGATCTTGAGGTCCGCGGCCATGCGGTTGTAGCGCAGGTACTTCAGCGAATGGCAGCCCGAGCAATAGTTCATGAAATTGCGTGCGCCCCGCTGGAGCGAAGCGAGGTTGTTGATGTCCGTGCCGGCTTCCATCTGTTCGAAGCCGCCCTCCTCGGCCATGGCCACCGAGGCCATACCCAGGAAGACCACCATGGCGGCTGCCCGCATTCCGAGCTTAAGCATGTCCTGTCACCCTCTCCGGCACTGGCTTCACGCTGTCGATGCGGCTATACCAGGGCATCAGCAAAAAGAACGCAAAATAAAGAACCGTTCCGATCTTGGCGAGCTGCGGGTAGATGCCCGAGGGCGGCTTCATGCCGCAAACGCCCAGCGTGACGAAGGCGGCCACGAATATCAGCAGCGCCAGCTTGAAGATGGGACCGCGGTAGCGGATGGACTTGACCGGTGAGCGGTCCAGCCAGGGCACGAAGAACAACACCACGATGGCCGCGCCCATCACCAGCACGCCCCACACCTGCGTGCCCATGAACGAGGGCACCGCCCGCAACATGGCGTAGAAGGGTGTGAAGTACCACACCGGCGCGATGTGCGGCGGGGTCTGCAGCGGATCGGCATGCTCGAAGTTCGGCGATTCCAGGAACAGCCCGCCGAAGGTGGGTGCGAAGAAGATCACGCCGCAGAACACCAGCAGGAAGCCTGCGGTGCCGACCAGGTCCTTGACCGTGTAGTACGGGTGGAACGGGATGCCATCCAGCGGAATGCCTTTGGCATCTTTCTTCTTCTTGATCTCGATGCCGTCGGGATTGTTGGAACCGACCTCGTGCAGCGCCGACAGGTGCACCACCACCAGGAACACCAGGGCCAGCGGCAGCGCCACGACGTGCAATGCGAAGAAGCGGTTCAGCGTGGCATCCGCGATGTAGTAGTCACCACGGATCCACTCCACCAGCGAATGGCCGATGTAGGGGATGCTGCTGAACAGCGAGACGATGACCTGCGCGCCCCAGTAGCTCATGTTGCCCCACGGCAGCACATAGCCCATGAAGGCCTCGGCCATCAGCAACAGGAAGATGACGCAACCGATGATCCACAACAGTTCGCGCGGCTTGCGGTGCGACCCGTACAAAAGCGCCCTGAACATGTGCAGGTAGACCACGATGAAGAACGCCGACGCCCCCGTGGAATGCATGTAACGGATGAGCCAGCCCCAGCTGACATCGCGCATGATGTACTCCACCGACGCGAACGCTTCCGCGGAGGAGGGCTTGTAGTTCATGGTCAGGAAGATGCCGGTGAGCAGCTGGTTGACCAGCACCAGCAGGGCCAGGGAACCGAAGTAGTACCAGAAGTTGAAATTCTTCGGCGCGTAATACTCGGCGGCGTGCGCCTTCCAGGTGGCAGCCAGCGGCAGCCGCTCGTTGATCCACTGACTGAAGCCGCCGCCCTCACCACTGCCGGTGGGTTCTGGGAATGAAGCCATCGATCAACCTCTCACTGATTAAGCTTTTTGGGGCGCGCTGTCGACGCCGATCACGATGCGCGCATCGCCCGCGAACGAATACGGCGGCACGGTCAGGTTCTTGGGGGCGGGAACGCCCTTGAACACGCGGCCCGACAAATCGAACTTGGAGCCGTGGCACGGGCAATAGAAGCCGCCCGGCCAGCCTTGTCCCAGGTCCACGCCGGTGACCTGCGCGGCATTGTTGGGCTCGAACGCGCCCAAGGGAGAGCAACCCAAGTGGGTGCAGACGGCAAGGCCGATCCAGTAGTCGGGCTTGATGGCGCGCAGCGCGCCGGCCGACTTGATGTAATCGGGCTGATCGGAGCCATCGGAGGTGGGATCGAGCAACAGCGCGTCATGCGTGCCGATGCCGTCGATGATTTCCTTGGTGCGACGGACGACGTACACCGCCTGGCCGCGCCACACCACTTTCATCATCTGGCCGGGTTCCAGCTTGGAGGCATCCACCTCGACCGGTGCACCCAAGGCCTTGGCCCGTGCGCTGGGCTGCCAGGAAGCCAGAAACGGAACCGCCGTAAATGCCGCACCCACCGCTCCGACGCCGACGGTAGCCGCCGTCAACAGCCGGCGACGGCTATGGTCAACCTGATCGCTCATTCAATCGCCCTCGACACTGGAACTGACAATTCTTGACTCAAACGCTGCCGGACAAGGTGTTTCGCGAACGTTTAAAGCAGCGCATTATACACAAAATCATCTTCTTAGCGGGCAAGCGGCTCCGCCAAGAGCACCTGGGGTAACGGATTTTGAAAGGCGCGCTGTCCATCCTGACTTTCCTGATCAAGGCGGTCATCGTCGGCCTGGCGGCGGCCTTTCTGATCGTGATGTGGAAGTTGCCCTTGAAGGGGATGTTCGACGCCCCCGGGGCCGGCGCCAAGCCCTCGCCCGCCGCGCCGGTGGTGGTTTCCACCGCGGGCCCGGCTGCTGCCGGCACCCGCGCGGTCAACAGTTTCGCCGACGCCGTGGCGCGCTCTTCCCCCGCCGTGGTCAACATCTATACCGACCGGGTCGTTACCGAACGCACCCAGCCGGCGCCCCTGGAGCAATTGTTCGGCGACTATTGGCCGAGCTTCCGCCGCCGCGTGGAACGGAGCCTGGGATCGGGGGTGATCGTCGATGCTGCAGGACACATCGTCACCAATCACCACGTGATCGCCGGCGCCGATTCCATCCACGTGCAGCTGAGCGATCAACGGGTGGCGGAGGCCAAGTTGATCGGCACCGATCCGGACACCGACATCGCGGTGCTGAAGCTGTCCCTGGCCAACCTGCCGGTCATGCCGCTGGGGCGCTCGGACTCGCTGCGGGTGGGCGACATCGTGCTGGCCATCGGCAACCCCTATGGATTGAGCCAGACGGTCACGCAGGGCATCGTCAGCGCCACCGGGCGTGGCCAGCTGGGCCTCGCCACCTTCGAGAACTTCATCCAGACGGACGCCGCCATCAATCTCGGCAACTCCGGGGGCGCGCTCGTCGACGCGCAGGGCCAGCTCGTCGGCATCAACACCGCGGTGCTGAACCGTAACTATGGCGGCCCGGAGGGCATCGGCTTTGCGATCCCGGTGAACCTGGTGCGTGGCGTCATGGATCAGATCGTCAAGCAAGGCCGCGTGGTGCGCGGCTGGCTCGGCCTCGAGCCGCAGGACCTGAGCGACGAACAGGCGGCGCAGCTGGGCCTCTCCAATGGCGCCGGCGTGGTGGTGGCCAACATTCTGGTGCGCTCGCCGGCCTTCGAAGCCGGGATCCGCCCCGGCGACATCATCGAAGGACTGAACGGCGCCGCCGTGCGCAATGCACAGGAGGTGGTTTCCAAAGTCGCCGCTCTCAAGCCGGGTTCACCGGTCGATTTGCGGGTGCGCCGCGCCGGCCAGACCACCAGCGTCAAGATCAAAGTGCTCGAGCGGCCCACCAAGGAAACCCGGCCGACGCCGGAGCAGTGAGAACATTCAGCCGGGCGTCCGGCGGATGCGGGCTCCCAACTGCTGCAACTTCTCTTCGATCGCCTCGTAGCCACGGTCGATATGGTAAATGCGCTCGATGTCAGTCTTGCCCTCGGCCACGAGCGCGGCGAGGACCAGGCTGGCGGAGGCCCGCAGGTCGGTGGCCATCACCGGCGCCGCGGTCAGGCGTTCCACGCCCTTGATGATGGCGGTGTTGCCTTCCAGGCGGATCTCCGCCCCCATGCGGCGCATCTCCAGCATGTGCATGAAGCGGTTTTCGAAAATGGTCTCGATGATGGTGCCCACGCCATCGGCCACGGTGTTGAGCGCGGCGAATTGCGCCTGCATGTCCGTGGGAAATGCCGGGTACGGCGCCGTGCGGATATCCACGGCCTTGGGCCGGCGGCCGCGCATGTCGACTTCGATCCAGGTGTCGCCCGTGCTGACCGTGGCACCGGCCTCGCGCAGCTTGCCGAGCACCGCATCCACATGCTCCGGGTTGGTGTTCTTCACACGCACCTTGCCGCCGGTGATGGCCCCCGCCACCAGATAAGTGCCGGTTTCGATACGGTCGGGCAGCACGTCGTAGCAGCCGCCGTGCAGCCGCTCCACGCCTTGGATGACGATACGATCGGTGCCTGCGCCGCTGATCTTCGCGCCGAGCGCGATCAGGAAATTGGCGAGATCCACCACTTCCGGCTCGCGCGCCGCATTTTCCAGGATTGTTTCGCCCTCGGCCAGCACCGCCGCCATCATCAAATTCTCGGTGCCGGTGACGGTGACCGTCTCGAGCACGAGCTTCGCACCCTTCAAGCGCCCGGCGCGCGCCTTGATGTAGCCGTTCTCGATGTGGATATCGGCGCCCATGGCCTGCAAGCCCGCGACGTGGATGTTCACGGGGCGCGCGCCGATGGCACAGCCGCCCGGCAGGGAGACATCGGCCTGCCCATAGCGCGCCACCAGCGGCCCCAGCACCAGGATGGAAGCGCGCATGGTCTTCACCAGCTGATAGGGGGCGAAATGCTCCCTGATGGTGGAGGCGTCCACCTCGATGCGCATCTTTTCGTCGATGGTGACCGACACGCCCATGCGGCCGAGCAGCTCGATCATCGTGGTGACGTCCTGCAAGTGCGGCACATTGCCCACCGTCACCGGCCCATCCGCCAGCAGGCAACCGGCGAGGATCGGGAGCGTTGCGTTCTTGGCGCCGGAAATGCGGATCTCGCCCGACAGCGGCACCCCGCCCTGAATCTGCAATTTATCCACGTCGATTACCCTATGCCGTTGCGTGCCGCTTCCTCGGGCGTGAACACCTGCAGGGCCAGCGCGTGGATTTCGTTGCCCATGCGCGAGCCCAGCGCGGCGTACACCAACTGATGGCGTTGCACGGAACGTTTGCCGGCAAAGGCCTCGGCGATGACCACCGCCTCGTAATGCACGTTGTCCTCGCTCCGCACCACGGCCCGGGCACCGGGCAGCCCCGCCTGGATGAGCTGGGTGATCGCCTCAGGGTTCATGTCAACTCCGCAATCGAACTGTTGGCCGCGATCTTAAGGGAACCGCGATATGATTACAGCGATGAATGAGACCTTTCCCGACCAGGCGCTCATCGACCAAGGCCGGCGCGCCCTGCAGATCGAGATCGACGGCCTTGCCGCCCTGCTGCCGCGCCTCGGCGCGGCGTTCGCACGCGCCTGCCGCATCTGCCTGGAATGCCGGGGGCGCGTGGTGGTCACCGGCATGGGCAAATCCGGCCACATCGCCGGCAAGATCGCCGCCACCCTGGCGAGCACCGGCACGCCCTCCTTCTTCGTGCATCCCGGCGAGGCCAGTCATGGCGATGTGGGAATGATCGTGCGCGAAGATGTGGTGATCGCCCTGTCCAATTCGGGCGAGACCGATGAAATCCTGACCATCGTGCCGGTATTGAAGCGCCTCGGCGTGCCGCTGATCGCGCTCACCGGCGCCAGCGAATCGACACTGGCGCGCGAAGCCGACGTGCACCTGAACGCGCAGGTGCCCGCGGAGGCTTGTCCACTGAACCTCGCGCCCACCGCCAGCACCACCGCGGCCTTGGCACTAGGGGATGCCCTGGCGGTGGCGCTGCTGCATGCGCGCGGCTTCACGGAAGCCGACTTCGCCCGTTCGCATCCGGCCGGCAACCTGGGCCGCCGGCTGCTGCTGCACGTGGACGATGTGATGCGCAAGGGCGGGGAAATACCGCGGGTTCGCGAAACGCAGACGCTGGCGGAGGGGTTGTTGGAAATGAGCCGCAAGGGCCTGGGCATGACCACCATCGTCGGCGACGGCGATCAGCTCCTCGGCGTGTTCACCGATGGCGACCTGCGCCGCGCGCTCGACCGAAATGTGGACGTGCACCGCACACGCATGGCGGAGGTGATGACTCGCGGCGGCAAGAGCGTGCGGCCCGGCGTGCTGGCGGCCGAGGCGGTGAATCTCATGCAACAGCATCGCATCACCGCGCTGGTCGTGGCGGACGAGCAGGGCATCGTGCGCGGCGCGCTCAACGTGCACGACCTCATGCGCGCGGGCATCGTTTGACCGGGCCGCGTAAGGCCGGGCCGCGCAACGTGGCCGCCCGCAAGCCCACCGGCCTTGCGCGCATCGAGCTCATGGTGTTCGACGTCGACGGCGTGCTCACCGACGGCCGCCTGTATTTCGGCGCGCGCGGCGAGGCGCTGAAGGTCTTCCACGTGCGCGATGGGCACGGTTTGAAGCTGCTGATGCGCAGCGGCGTCCGGCTGGCCATCATCAGCGGCCGGCGCAGCGCCGCCGTCAGCGCGCGCATGCGCGAACTGGGCATCACCACCGTGGTGCAAGGCTGCACCGACAAGGTGGCGGCGCTGCAGAAGATCGCGGCCCGGTTGGACGTGGCGCTCACGAATTGCGCCTGCCTCGTCGATGACACACCCGACCTGCCGCTGATGAGCGCCGTGGGATTCGCCGCCGCGGTGGCCGATGCGCATCCGCTGGTGCGTCGTGCCGCCCACTGGGTGTCGCAGCAGCGCGGCGGGCGCGGCGCCGCGCGCGAACTCTGCGATGCCATCCTTCGCGCCCGCGCGACGGTGCGCTGATGCTGCTGCGCCTGCTCACCGTGCTGGCGGTCGCGGCGCTTGCCATCGGCACCTGGATCCTGAGCAATCAAAGCCGCACCCAGCGCGCCACGACGGCGCCTGCCACCAGAGCCATGCCGGGCTACTACCTGAAGGGCACGGTGATGACCGACTACAATCTCGCCGGCGCACCCAGCGTGAAGATCGCGGCCGAAACCATCCAGCAGATCGGCCAATCCACCGACGTGGAATTGCACAACGTACGCCTCGACTACCAGACCGATGCGGGGCAGTTGTGGGTCATGGTCGGCGACAAGGCGCATGTCGAGCAGGACGGCAAGGTCGTGGAGGTCAGCGGCAATGTGCACATGCAGGGTCTTGACCAAGGGCGGCAGGGCCCTGCGGTGGTGACCACCGACCGGATTTCCTACGACGTGAACGCGGCCGAGGTGCGCACGGCCGGCGACGTCCACATTTCCTTCGGCGAGCACACGCTCAACGGGCGCGGACTGGTGGCGCATTTGAAGGAGCGCACGATGCGGCTAGAATCGAAAGTGTATGGCCGCTTCACTCCCTAGGCGATTCACACCGTTCCTCGTCTGCGCGCTGTGGAGCCTGGCGGCGCCCGCGCATGCGCAGATCCCCGGCGCAAGTTCGAGTTTGCCCGTCACTCTGGATGCGGCGTCTTTCGATCTCGACTACAAGAACAATGTCATCACGTATCGGAAAGTGAAGATTTCCCAGGGAAAGCTGGCGGTCGAGGCCGAGCAAGCTCAGACCAGCGGCGTGAATTTCGACAACAGCCGCTGGATTTTTCGCGGCAAGGTGCGCATCAACGTCGATCAGGGCTTTCTCACCTCGGACGATGCGGAAATTACCTTTAACGACAAGCTCCTCACCAAGGCGGTGGTCAACGGCAGCCCGGCGGAATTCCAGCAGCGGCGCGAGAAGACCGGGCAGCTGGCGCGCGGCCGTGCCGATTCCATCGTCTACGACGTCAAGCTCGGCACGGTGGTGTTCACACACGACGCGTGGCTGTCGGACGGCCAGACCGAGATTCGTGGCGAATCGCTCAAATACAGCGTGGCCGAACAGAAGCTGGTCGCGGACGCGCCGGAGCAGAACTCCAAGCGCGTGCGCATCACCATCACCCCGCCGCAGCAAAAGCCCAAGCCATGAGCGTGCTGAAGGCCCAGCACCTGGCCAAGAGCTACAAGTCACGCCAGGTACTGCACGACCTGAGCCTGCAGGTGTCCAGTGGCGAAGTCGTCGGCCTGCTGGGGCCCAACGGCGCCGGCAAGACCACGGCCTTCTACATGATCGTCGGGCTGATCCCCAGCGACCGCGGCAGCATCTTCCTGGACCAGCGCGACCTGTCGAGCCTTCCCATGCACCGCCGCGCCCAGCTCGGGATGGGCTACCTGCCGCAGGAACCCTCGGTATTCCGCAAACTGTCGGTGGCCGACAACATTCTTGCCATTTTGGAAACGCGGCCCAATATGGATGAGCCGGCGCGCATGGCGCGCCTGTCGGAGTTGTTGAACGAACTGCATATAGGACACGTTCGCGACACGCTCGGCATGAGCCTGTCGGGCGGCGAGCGCCGCCGGGTGGAGATTGCCAGGGCACTGGCGGCGGATCCGCAGTTCATCCTGCTGGATGAACCCTTCGCCGGTGTGGACCCTCTGTCGGTGCAGGATATTCAACGCATTATCAAGCACTTGAGCGAGAAGGGCATCGGCATCCTGATCACCGACCATAATGTGCGGGAAACGCTCGATATCTGCGGCCGCGCTTATATCGTCAGCCAGGGTGCGGTGATCGCCATGGGAACTGCGGAACAGATTCTTGCCAATCCGCAGGTTCGTGAGGTGTACTTGGGCCAGGACTTCGAGATGTAGATCGGGCCGGCGCCACGGGGGCGCGGGCGGGGGCGGGGGCGGAAAGGTCGAATTGAACAAGTTATGTTGAAGCCGAGTCTGCAACTTCGCATCGGGCAGCAGCTGACGATGACGCCGCAGTTGCAGCAGGCGATCCGCTTGTTGCAGCTCCCCTCGCTGGACCTGCAGGCGCATGTACGCGAAACCCTCGAATCCAACATCATGCTCGAGGCTGAGGACGAACTCGGCACCGATCCCATCGCCACCGAGGCCTTGCAGGAAGCCGAGCCCGCCGCGCCGCCGGTGGAGGAGTATGCCGAGCTGGGCGGCAACGCGGTCGCGGAACGCGATCAGCGCGAAGAGCCGGAGGTGGAGATCTCGGATGAGGCCTGGGGCGAGCAGACCACGGGCGTCTCCGACACTCCCTGGTCGGGCGATGACGACCGCAACTCCGACCTGAGCGACGAGAACGGCCAGACGCTGCAGGAACAATTGCTGGAGCAGCTCGATCTGGCGCGCCTCTCGGCGGTGGACATGGCCATCGCGCGGGTCATCATCGATGGGTTGAACGACGACGGCTACCTGCAGGATTCCCTGGAGGAGATCAGCGCCAGCCTCAAGCCCGAGATCGAGGCCGACGTGGAGCACGTGGAACGCGTGCTGGCCATCGTGCAGAGCCTCGAACCGGCCGGCGTGGCGGCGCGCAACCTGGGCGAATGCATCTCCCTGCAACTGCGCCAGCTGGACCCGGCCACGCCCGGCCGTGGCATCGCGCTGCGCGTGGCAGCCGAGCATCTCGACCTGGTTGCGGGGCAGCAACTGACCCTGCTGCGGCGTCATTTGCGCTGCAGCGAAGGCGAGCTCGAAGCGGCGCTCGCGCTGGTCCGCTCCTGCCATCCGCGCCCGGGGAGCACGGTGAACTCCTCCCAGGCCGAATACGTGATTCCCGACGTGTTCGTACGCCGGACGGAACACGGCTGGATTGTCGAGATCAATCAGGCCACAGTACCCCGTGTGAGGGTCAATCAGAGCTATGCCAACCTGGTGTCGCGCTCCGCCGATCACGCCATGTTGCGCACGCAATTGCAGGAAGCGCGCTGGCTGCTGCGGAGCCTCGAGATCCGCAACGACACGCTCCTGAAGGTCGCCCGCTGCATCGTGCAGCGCCAGGCGAGTTTCTTCGAGCAGGGCGATGAGGGCATGCAGCCCTTGATCCTCAAGGACGTCGCCGAGGCGGTGGAAATGCACGAATCCACCATCTCGCGCGTCACCACCGCCAAGTACATGCACACGCCGCGCGGCGTGTTCGAGTTCCGGCATTTCTTTTCCAGCCACGTGGCCGCGGCGGACGGGACGGAGATGTCCTCCACCGCCATCCGCGCCAAGATCAAGAAGCTGATCGCACAGGAAGACCCCGACAATCCCCTGAGCGATTCGAAGCTGGCGGAAGTGCTGTCCAATGAAGGCATACCGGTGGCGCGCCGCACCGTTGCCAAGTATCGCGAGGCCATGCAGATCGAACCGTCCAATGAACGCAAGCGATCGGCGGCCCGTGCCTGATGTCTGGTTCCATGCGTAGGAAGAAGAAGGAGGCCTCATGCAGTTGGATCTGAGTGGTCATCATGTGGAAATCACGCCCGCCATGCGCGGCTATGTTCTGAAGAAATTCGAACGCATCTCCAGGCACTTCGATCAGGTGATCGACGTGCACTGCGTCCTCACGGTCGAGAAACTGCGCCATAAGGCCGAGGCCACGGTGCTCCTGCGCGGCAGCAAGCTGTATGCAGATGCCACCATGGGCGACATGTACGCCGCCATCGACGCGCTCGCCGACAAGCTCGACCGCTGCGTCAAGAAGCACAAGGAGAAGACATCTGATCACCACGCCGGCGAGGTCATCAAGGCACGCGCCGCCGAGAGCCGCGCCCGCGCCAGCGAGCCGTAGCACCATCACGGGCCAAATCCCGCGGCAGGCGCATGCATCGCGGCAGTAGCCGCGCCGCCTGCCGCGGGTAGAATCTTCACAACATGCGTCTCATCATCGTCAGCGGCCTGTCGGGTTCAGGGAAGAGCGTAGCCTTGCACATGCTCGAGGACCTGGACTTCTACTGCGTCGACAACATCCCCGCCGCACTGCTGAAGCCGCTGATCTCGCACAACCTGCGCGGCCCGGAGTCCACCTATGCCCGCACCGCCGTGGGCATCGACGCGCGCAACCGTCCCAACGAAATCGCCACCATTCCGGCCATGGTGCAGGAACTGCGCCGCAGCGGCATCGCCTGCGAGGTACTGTACCTGCACTCCAGCGACGAGGTCCTGCTCAAGCGCTATGGCGAGACCCGGCGCAAGCATCCCTTGAGCAGCTCCGGCGTGGGATTGCGCGATGCCATCCTCGCCGAACGCAAGTTGCTCGAGCCGATCACGCTCGCGGCGGACCTGGTGATCGACACCTCGCAGATGGGCGTGCATGCGTTGCGCGAACTGGTGCGCGAGCGCATCGAGCGGCGCCGCGAGGGCCGCCTGTCACTGATGTTCGAGTCGTTCGGCTTCAAGCACGGCATCCCGGGCGACGCCGATTTCGTGTTCGACGTGAGGAGCCTGCCCAACCCTTACTGGGAGCATTCGCTGCGCGACCTGTCCGGGCGGGATGCGCCGGTCATGGAGTACCTCGCCGGCCACCCTGCCGTGGGCAAGATGATCGTGGATCTCGCGGCCTTCCTGGACGAACGCCTGACGGAATTCGCCGCGGTGAACCGCAGCTACATGACCATCGCCATCGGCTGCACCGGCGGACAGCACCGCTCGGTCTACATCGCCGAGCGGCTGGCCGAGCATTTCCGCGGCCGTTTTCCCGAGGTGCTCACGCGACACCACTCGCTGGATCGCAGTTGACGTCGGCCTCGTTGCGCGGCTGACCCGGTCAGGCGCTGTGTGTCGCCGGCACCATGCGCGCAGCCATTGCCTTGGACGACGAACGCCGCCACACCGACCTTGGTATGTGCAGGAATTCCCTCAGCTCCGCGCCACGGCTCAACCCGTCGGCATGGCCCAGCGCGATCAGTTCGCGGGTGAAGGCCTTCTCGAACAGCATGTAGCTCATCAGCTGCTGGCCACCGGTGTCATTCGCACCCAAGGTGCGCAGCAGCGCGCGCAGCGTGAACGGCAGTTCGCGCCGGTGCTTGCGCGCAATCCCGCCGATCTCCTGCGAGGGCGTGATGACCAGCGACTCGATGTGGCGGGTGCGACGGTCGACGCCATTGGGCGCATCGGCGCCATCGTTCATGCTGTTCAGCCGCTCGATGTCGGCGACGATCTGGTCCATGAACAGGGTATCGAGCATGAAGCCGAACATCTGCCCGAAGGTGGGCTCGGCGTTCGTGCCGGGAACGGGTGCGGCGCCCTGCGGCTCGCGCACGCCGACCACCAGCAGCCGGTCCGCGCCCAAGTGCAGGGCCGCGCTCAGCGGCGCGGTTTGCCGCATGGCGCCATCGCCATAGTATTGATCGCCGATTCGCACGGGACGGAACAGGAAGGGAATCGCCATGCTGGCCATCAGGTGCTCGAGCGTCAATTCCACCGGCAATCCCTTGCGGAACGCCCGCCGCCAGGGCTCACACTGCGGCGGGCCCTGGTAAAAGGCCACCGAGTCCGCATCCGAGTAGCTGGTGGCGCAGACCGCGACGGCCCGCAGGTGGCCACTCTGCAGGCTGCGGGGGATGCGCTCGAAATCCAGGTGCCGGCGCAGCAACGCCCACAACGGCGCGTTGTCGAATACCGCATGTGGTGGCGGGACCAGCCAGCCGCCGGTGAGCAGCGCCATGAGCCAGTGCAGGCCCGCGCGCAACATGCTCAACCCGTCATCACGGATGACCTGCGAGACTTCGAAATTCCGCCACACCCCTTCGATGGCCAGCACGGCGCGCCGGAAATGCGCCGCATGCGAGGCGAGCACGATGGCGCTCACGGCTCCTGCGGAGGTGCCGGTGATGACCGGAAAGGGACAGCGCCCGCCCCGCGGGCCCAACTCGGCGATGGCCTTGAGCACGCCGACCTGGTAGGCGGCGCGCGCCCCACCGCCGGTGAGAACGAGTCCGGGTCGCGGGGACGATGGATTCGACGGTTGCATTGGCTTGCCCTGGGGCTAGTATGACACCGGTGCTACGGCAATTCGTGATGCGCCTCACGGCGCGGGAGTTGATCATGCGCAAGCTGCTGCTGGCGGCATGCCTGTTTTGCCTCGCGTTGGGCGCAGCGCCCGCGCCGGCGCAACCAAAACCCCAGGTGGGTGCCGCGGCGCCCGCTTTCAAGCTCATGGACCAGGACGGCAAGTGGCACAGCCTCGCCGACTATCGCGGACGCTGGCTGGTGCTGTATTTCTACCCCAAGGACAACACGCCCCACTGCACCACCGAGGCGTGCGGGTTCCGCGACAACATCTTTGCCTTCCGCCAGGCCGGCGCGGAAATCGTCGGCATCAGCCTCGACGATGCCGCCACTCACAAGCAATTCGCGCAGGACAATCGCCTGCCATTCACCTTGCTGGCGGACACCGACAAGTCCGTGGCGCGAAGCTTTGGCGTGCTGCGCAGCGTGCTGGCCATCATGCAGGTGGCGAACCGGGAGACCTTCATCATCGATCCGCAGGGACGCATCGCCAGGCATTACGCGCAGGTCGAGGCGCAAAGCCATCCGGCGCAGGTGCTGGCGGACTTGAAGACCTTGCAGGCGGCGCAGCATCCTTAAGGCGGTGGGGCCTGCGATGGGAGGGCATGGCGGCGGGCGCGGCGCCAGGGCCACGGCCAGGCCACAGCGGGCGCCTGATGGCCGTCAGCTCAAGGCGTCGATGGCATCATCCAGGCCCGACAACGTCAGCGGGTACATGCGCCCTTCGAGGATGTCGCGGGTGATGGCGATGGACTGCGTGTAACGCCAGCGCTCGCGCGGCTGTGGATTGAGCCAGGCGAACTTGCGGTAGGTGCGCAGCAGCCGCGTCAGCCAGACGCGCCCGGACTCTTCGTTCCAATGCTCCACGCTTCCGCCGGGTTGCTCGATCTCATACGGACTCATGGTGGCATCACCCACCAGGATCAGCTTGTAGTCGCCCGGGTAGGTGCGCAACAACTCATTCGTGGTGAGGAATTCCGAATAGCGGCGGCGGTTGTCGCGCCACACCTTCTCGTAGACGAAGTTGTGGAAGTAAAACGACTCCAGGTGCTTGAACTCGCTGCGCGCCGCCGAGAACAGTTCCTCGCAGACACGGATGTGATCATCCATCGAGCCGCCGATGTCCAGCAGCAGCAGCACCTTCACCGCGTTGTGCCGCTCCGGAACCATCTTGATGTCCAGCCACCCGCCCGAGCGCGCGGTGCAGTCGATGGTGTCGGGCAGGTCGAGTTCGGTGGCGGCGCCCTTGCGTGCGAAGCGGCGGAGCTTGCGCAGGCCCAGCTTGATGTTGCGGGTGCCGAGCTCGACCCCGTCATCCAGGTTCGCATATTCGCGCTTGTCCCACACCTTCACCGCCGAGCGATTGCGCGAACCGGCCTGGCCGATGCGCACGCCTTCGGGGTTGTAGCCATAGGCGCCGAAGGGCGAGGTGCCGGCGGTACCGATCCATTTGCTGCCGCCCTGGTGCCGGCCCTGCTGCTCCTCGAGCCGCTTCCTGAGCGTCTCCATGAGCTTCTCCCAGCCCCCGAGCGCCTGGACCGCGGCCTTCTCTTCGTCGGTCAGGTTCTTCTCCGCCAGCTTCGCCAGCCAATCCTCGGGCAGGTCCTTCGCGAGCACCGCGAAGCTGTTCTCCAGCCCGCGGAAGAAAATGGCAAAGGCGCGGTCGAAGCGGTCGTAGTGGCGCTCGTCCTTCACCAGGCAAGTGCGCGCGAGGTAATAGAAGCGTTCGGGACTGGCCTCGCAGACGCCCTTGGCCAGGGCCTCGAGCAAGGTCAGGAATTCGAGGATCGAGACCGGAACACCGCCCTGCCGCAGCAGGAAGAAAAATCTAACGAGCATTCCGGCGGTTGAGGAACAGGAGCTGCTCGAACAGGTGCACGTCCTGCTCGTTCTTGAGCAGCGCGCCATACAGCGGCGGGATCACCTTGTGGGCATCATCGGTGCGCAGCGCCTCGGGCGGGATGTCCTCGGCCACCAGCAGCTTGATCCAGTCGAGCAATTCGGACGTGGAGGGCTTCTTCTTCAGGCCCGGCACCTCGCGCACCTTGAAGAACATGCCCAGCGCCTCGCGCAGCAGGTCCTGCTTCAGGCCCGGATAGTGCACATCGACGATGCGGCGCATGGTCTCTTCATCCGGAAAGCGGATGTAGTGGAAGAAGCAGCGGCGCAGGAAGGCGTCCGGCAGTTCCTTCTCGTTGTTGCTGGTGATGATGATCAGCGGCCGGTGCTTGGCGCGCACGGTCTGCCGCGTCTCGTAGACGTAGAAGTCCATGCGGTCGATTTCGCGCAACAGGTCGTTGGGGAACTCGATGTCGGCCTTGTCGATCTCGTCGATCAACAGCACCGGGCGGGTATCGCAATCGAAGGCCTCCCACAGCTTGCCCTTCAAGATGTAGTTGGTGATGTCCTTGACGCGCGAATCACCCAGCTGCGAATCGCGCAGGCGCGAGACGGCATCGTATTCGTACAGGCCCTGCTGCGCCTTGGTGGTGGACTTGATGTGCCATTCGAACAGCGGCATGCCCAGCGCGCGGGCCACCTCGGCGGCCAGCAGCGTCTTGCCGGTGCCCGGCTCCCCCTTGATCAGGAGCGGGCGGGAAAGAGTGGCGGCGGCATTCACCGCGGACATCAATTCTTCGGTGGCGACGTACTGGTCCGTGCCCTTGAAAGTGGAATCGCTCATGGCCCCGGTGACAACTCAGTTGCGCGTGACGCGCAGGATCTGCATGGAATTGGTTCCGCCGGAAACGCCGCTCAATTCACCCTTGGTGAGGATGACCAGGTCGTTCTCCTCCACCAGCTTCAGCTCGAGCAGCAGGTGGAACACGGAGTAGTAGAGGATCTCGGCGTCGGCGTGGGTGACGTCGTAGGCGACGGGATACACGCCGCGGTACAGCGTGACCCGGCAGCGGGTGATCTCGTGGCGCGTGAAGGCGTAGATGGGGATGTCGGAGCGCACGCGCGACATCCACAGCGTGGTGGAACCCGATTCGGTCAACGCCACGATGGCCTTCACGTGCAGGTGGTTGGCCGCATACATGACCGCGGCGGCGATGGCCTCGTCGGTCTTCTCGAAGTAGCCCTCGATGCGCTGGCGCGAGCGCGAGTGCGACAGCTGGTATTTCTCCGCGCCGACGATCACCTGCGACATCGCCTCCACCACCTTCACCGGGTGCTTGCCGGAGGCGGTCTCGGCGGACAACATGACCGCGTCGCTCCCGTCCATGACGGCGTTGGCCACGTCCGACACTTCCGCGCGCGTGGGGATGGGGTTGACGATCATCGATTCCATCATCTGCGTGGCCGTGATCACCACCTTGTTCTGGTGGCGCGCCTCGATGATGATCTGCTTCTGCAGGCCGGCAAGCTCGGCGAATCCCATCTCCACGCCCAGGTCACCGCGCGCCACCATCACGGCATCGCTGGCGCCGACCACCTCGGCAAGATTGGAGATGGCCTCGGCGCGCTCGATCTTGGCCACCAGCAGGCCATGCCCGCCTGCCTTGCGCAGCAGGGCGCGCGCCTCATTCATGTCAGAGGCATCGCGCGCGAAGGAAACGGCCAGGTAGTCCACCTTCAATTGCGCGGCGGCCTTGATGTCCGCGCGGTCCTTGTCGGTGAGGGCGCCGGCGGACAGGCCGCCGCCCTGGCGGTTGATGCCCTTGTTGTTGCCCAGCTCGCCGCCCACCAGCACTTCGGTGAAGATCTTCGTGCCCTCGACGCGCACCACCTGCAGGCTGATCTGCCCGTCGTTGAGCAGCAGCACGTCGTCGATCTGCACGTCGGCGGGAAGGGCCTTATAGGTGATGCCCACGGCCTCGACCGTGCCCGCATTGGCGGGCAGGGAAGCATCCAGCACGAAGGAGGCGCCCTCGACCAGGTTGACCTTGCCGCCGACGAACTTGTCGATGCGGATCTTTGGACCCTGCAGGTCACCGAGGATGCCCACGTAGGAGCCGGCACGGGCGGCGGCCTCGCGGATCATGGCCACGCGGCGGCCGTGGTCCTCGACGGTTCCATGTGAAAAATTGATGCGCACCACGTCGACACCGGCGCGCACCATGTCGGTGAGGATTTTCGGATCGTCCGTTGCCGGACCGAGAGTGGCGAGGATCTTGGTTCGGCGACGGAAGGAAGTCACGCGGCGCGTTGCTCCAGGATCTCCACGGCCGGCAGTTTCTTGCCTTCGACGAACTCGAGGAATGCGCCCCCGCCGGTGGAGATGTAGGAAATGCCTTCCTCCACACCGTACTTTTCGATGGCGGCGAGCGTGTCGCCACCGCCGGCCAGCGAGAAGGCCTTGCTGCGTGCGATGGCATTGGCGAGCGTGCGCGTGCCCTCGCCGAACTGATCGAACTCGAACACGCCCACGGGGCCGTTCCACAAGATGGTGCCGGCGTTGGCCAGGAGGCCGGCGAGCCGCTCGGCGGAATCCGGCCCGATGTCGAGGATCATCTCGTTCGGCGCAACTTCGTTCACCGGCTTGACGTCGGCCTCGGCCGTGGCGGAAAACTCGTTCGCCACCACCACATCGGTAGGCATCGGGATTTCGATGTTGCGCTTGGCGGACTGTTCGAACAAACGCTTGGCGATGTCCAGCATGTCGGGCTCATACAGCGACTTGCCCACCTTGAAGCCCTGCGCGGCCAGGAAGGTGTTGGCGATGCCGCCGCCGACGATGAGCTGATCCACCTTGGCGAGGAGCGATTCCAGGACGGTGAGCTTGGTGGACACCTTGGACCCGGCCACGATGGCGACGAGCGGACGCGCCGGCTTTTCGAGCGCAGTTTCGAGCGCGCTCAACTCGCTCACCAGCAAGGGGCCTGCGCAGGCCACCTTGGCGTACTTCGCCACGCCGTGGGTGCTGGCCTCGGCGCGATGCGCCGTGCCGAAGGCATCCATGACGTACACGTCGCACAGCGCCGCCATCTGGCGCGCCAGGTCTTCCTTGTCCTTCTTCTCGCCCTTGTTGAAGCGCACGTTCTCGAGCAGCACGACTTCGCCGGCCGCAACCTCCACACCGCCGAGCCAATCGCGCTTGAGCGCCACCGGCGCACCGAGCAGTTCGGACAGGCGCTTGGCCACCGGCGCCAGCGAGAATTCCTCGGCAAACACGCCCTCTTCGGGGCGCCCGAGATGCGACATGACCAGCACCTTGGCGCCGGCCTCCATCGCGGCCTTGATGGTGGGAAGCGCGGCGCGGATGCGCGCATCGCTGGTGACCACGCCGCCCTTCACGGGCACGTTCAAGTCCTCACGGATCAGCACACGCTGACCACGAAGCTGGCAGTCGCTCATCTTTTTTACTTTCATGGCGGCGCCTTCATTCCCTGGGTGTGGATTCGATCACTTGATCTTCGACCAGGCCAGCGTGGTGTCGAGCATGCGATTGGAGAAACCCCACTCATTGTCATACCACGAGCACACCTTCACGAGGTTGCCCTCGATCACCTTGGTGAGGCTCGAATCGTAGGTGGACGAAGCCGGATCGTGGTTGAAGTCCACCGACACCAGGGGCTGGTCGTTGTAGGCGAGGATGTTCTTGAAATCGCCATCCGCGGCAGCTTTGACGATCTTGTTGATCTCATCGATGCTGGTCTTGCGCGCCGCAGTGAAGCTCAGGTCCACCAGCGAGACGTTGATGGTGGGCACGCGGATGGCGAAGCCGTCGAGCTTGCCCTTGAGCTCGGGCAGCACGAGGCCGACAGCCGCGGCGGCGCCCGTCTTGGTCGGGATCATCGACATGGTGGCCGAGCGCGCGCGGCGCAGGTCCGAGTGATACACGTCGGTGAGCACCTGGTCGTTGGTGTAGGAATGCACCGTGGTCATCACGCCGGAGAGGATGCCGATCTTGTCGTGCAACACCTTGGCCAGCGGCGCCAGGCAATTGGTGGTGCAGGAGGCATTGGAAATCACGGTGTCCGAGGCCTTCAGCGTCTTGTGGTTGACGCCGTACACGATGGTGGCATCCACGTCATCGCCACCCGGCGCGGAAATCACCACCTTCTTGGCGCCGGCCGTGAGGTGCGCCGAAGCCTTGGCTTTGCTCGTGAACAAGCCCGTGCACTCGAGCACGATGTCCGCGCCGAGTTCGCCCCAGGGAAGCTTGGTGGGATCGCGCTGCGCCACCACCTTGATGCGGTCGCCATTGACGACCATGGCATCTCCATCCACGCGGACCTCGCCGTTGAAACGGCCGTGGGCCGTGTCGAAGCGCGTCAGGTGCGCGTTGGTGTTGGCATCGCCCAGGTCGTTGATGCCGACGATCTGGATTTCGTGGGTGCGCTTGGACTCATACAAAGCCCGCAGGATGTTGCGCCCGATGCGTCCGTAACCGTTGATGCCAACCTTGATCGCCATGCTGTCTTCCTCTTTCGATTATTTCTTGAGTACCGATTCGATGGTGCCGCGCACATTGTCCGCCGTGAAACCATAGCGCTTGAACAGCTCCTTGGCCGGAGCGGAGGCGCCGAAGTGGTCGATGCCGATGACCTTGCCCTGAAGGCCCACGTAGCGCCACCAGGAATCACGAGCGCCCGCCTCCACTGCCACGCGGCGGGTCACCGCGGCGGGCAGCACGGACTCGCGGTAAGCCTCATCCTGGCGCTCGAACACCGTGGTGCTGGGCACCGACACCAGGCGCACTCGCCGGCCGGCGGCGTTGAGCGCGCGCACCGCCTCGGCCGCAATGCCGATTTCGGAGCCGCTGGCGAGCACCAGCGCTTCGGGCGCCCCGCCGGGGGCCTCGATCAGCACGTAGGCACCGCGCTGGATCAATTCCACCTGGGCCAGATCGCGCTTTTCGCAGGCGACGGACTGGCGGGTCAGGATCAGGCAGCTGGGACGCTGGCGGTTGGTGACGCTCGCGCCCCAGGCGGCGGTGGTTTCCACCGAATCGCAGGGACGCCACACGTCCAGCTCCGGGATGAGCCGCAAGGAGGCCACGTGCTCGATGGGCTGGTGGGTGGGGCCATCCTCACCCAGGCCGATGGAATCGTGCGTGTACACGAACACGACGCCCTGGCGCATCAACGCCGCCATGCGCACCGCGTTGCGCGCATAGTCGGAGAAGGTCAGGAAGGTGCCGCCGTAGGGGATGTACCCACCATGCAATGCCAGGCCGTTCAGGATGGCGGACATGCCGAATTCGCGCACGCCGAAGTGGATGTAGTTGCCGCCGGGCGAGGCCGGCGCGAGGGTGGTGGAATCCTTGCGCTGCGTGCCGTTGGAGGGCGTGAGGTCCGCAGAGCCGCCGATCAGCTCGGGCAGCGCCGGCCCGAAGGCATTCAGTGCGGCCTGTGAGGATTGGCGGGTGGCCAGCGCGGCGGCGGCCGCCTGCGCCTTGGCTGTCTCATCCTTGACCAGAGCGGCGAAACCGCCGGGCAGGTCGCCGCGCATGCGGCGCTCGAACTCCGCGGCCAGCTCCGGAAACGCCGCTCGGTACTTCTCATAGCGCGACTGCCAGATGGCTTCGGTCTTGGCGCCCTTGTCGCGGCAATCCCAGGCGGCCTTGATGTCCGCGGGAATCTCGAACGGCGGCGCCGTCCAGCCCAGGTGCTTGCGGGTGGCGGCGATTTCCTCGGCGCCCATGGCCTCGCCGTGCATCACCTTGGTGCCCTGCTTGTTGGGCGCTCCCCAACCGATGATGGTCTGGCAGCAGATCAGCGTAGGGCGCGCGGTTTCCGCGCGCGCCGCCGCGATGGCCGCGGAAACGGCCGAAGCATCGTGCCCGTCGACCTTGGGGATGACGTGCCAGCCGTAGGACTCGAAACGCCTGGGCGTGTCGTCAGTGAACCATCCGGCCACTTTGCCGTCTATCGAAATGCCATTGTCGTCGTAAAAGACGATGAGTTTGCCCAACTTTTGGGTGCCCGCGAGGGAACACACTTCATGCGAAATGCCCTCCATCAAGCAACCATCGCCGAGGAAGACGTAGGTGTGATGATCGACGATCTCATGACCGGGACGATTGAATGCGGCCGCCAGCGAGCGCTCGGCCAGCGCCATGCCCACGGCATTGGCGATGCCCTGCCCCAAGGGACCCGTGGTGGTCTCGATGCCCAGGTGCGGCTCGTGCTCCGGGTGCCCCGCCGTCTTGGAGCCCCATTGGCGGAAATTCCGGATCTCGTCCATGGAGAGCGGATAGCCCGTCAGATGCAGAAGCGAATACAACAGCATCGAGCCGTGGCCATTGGACAGAATGAAGCGGTCGCGGTCCCACCAGGTGGGATTGCCGGGATTATGTTTGAGCACGTCCCGCCACAGAACCTCAGCGATGTCCGCCATGCCCATGGGGGCGCCTGGATGGCCAGAATTGGCTTGCTGTACCGCATCCATGGTCAAAGCGCGGATGGCATTCGCAAGTTCGCGACGGCTGGGCATAGAATTTCTTCCGGGGGGAAACCTCGGTATTGTCCCAGAAAGCGCCGCATGGCGGCAATCGCTAAAACGCGACAGAGGTCCGGTGTCGGCGCCCGGCAATCGGTGCGCAGCGCACGCTTCGAATCCCCCTGGCATGACCTGGTTCAACAATCCCCGACAGGCTTCTTGTTAGCATTTGCACGATGAATATTCTGCAGTTCACCGACCCGCATCTGTATGGCCGCAGCGATGGCAAATTGCGTGGCGTACAGACCGATTCGACGCTGCGGACGGTCATGCAAGCGGCCTTCGCGCAATGTCCCGACTACGAGGCCGTGCTGGTCAGCGGCGACCTGGTGCAGGAAGACCCGGCGGGCTACATCCGCTTCCGCAATCTTTTCGCACCCCTGCAAAAACCGGTGCTGTGCGTGCCGGGCAATCACGACGTTCCCGAGGCCATGCGGGAAGAACTGCGCGGTGCGCCGTTCCAGATCGGCGGCACCTGGCAGGCGAAAGGGTGGCAGATCGTCATGCTCGACAGCTACGAAGAAGGCGAGGTCGGTGGCCGGCTCAGCGAGGCGGAATTGGCGCGGCTGGATGCAGCACTTCATGCCTCCCCGCTGCACGCCCTGATCTGCCTGCACCACCACCCCGTGCTCATGCGCAGCCGTTGGCTGGATGGCATCGGCCTGGCCAATTTCGCGGACTTCTGGCGCGTGGTGGACGCCCATCCGCAGGTGCGTGCGGTCGTGTGGGGCCATGTGCACCAGGAATTCGAGGGCAGCCGCGGCGCGGTGCGCTTGTTCGCCACGCCCTCCACCGGCGCGCAGTTCCTGCCGCTCAGCGATGATTTCGCCATCGACACGCGCCCGCCCGCATATCGCCAGTTCCGGCTCGGCCGCGACGGCAGCATCCACAGCCAGGTGCAGTGGGTGGCGGCGCCCGCGGTGCGCCTCGCCGCCTCTTGATCATGCGCGGCGCGCGCTCCCCGTCGCGCGGCCTGCTGCGGCTTTATTTCCCGGCATTACTCACCTGGCTCGCGCTGCTGGCAGCGCCGTTCGCGCATGCCGATGCCGGCCAGCATTCGCTCTGGCAGGTCCAGGGAAAGCGCAACGTGGTGTACCTGATGGGCTCGATTCACGTGCTGCGTGAGTCCGACTATCCGCTGCCGCCGGCGCTGCTGCAGGCCTATGCCGACTCCAAGTCGGTGGTGATGGAGATCGACTTGAACGAGATGGACGCGCCGGACGTCCAGCAGGAGATGATGCAGGCCGCGATGCTGCCCGAGGGGCAGAGCCTGCGCTCGCTGCTGGGGCCGGACCGCTATCAGCGCGCCAGCACACTGGCGGGCGCGCTGGGGGTGGAGCTGGCCACCTTCGACGGCTTCGCGCCCTGGTTCGTGGCGGAGGCCATCTCGCAGCTGCAACTCATGCAGCTGGGTTTCGAGCCCACGGCAGGCGTGGACATGTTCTTCATGAACCGCGCGCGCAGCGATGGCAAATCCACGCTGGGATTGGAGACGGCGCACGACCAGATCGCGCTGTTTCAGTCCATGCCGCAGGAACGGCAGGCGCAGTACCTGATGGCCAGCCTGGAGCAGGCCAAGTCACTGCCGTCGCAGGTGAATCAGATGGTGAGCGCCTGGCGGCGCGGCGATGTGGCCTGGTTCAACCGGCAGATGCGCGAGGAATTCGGGCGCGATCCGGAGCTTTACCAATCGCTGCTAGCGGCACGCAACCGCAAGTGGATTTCCAAGATCGAGGCGTTGTTGAACCAGGACAAGAACTACCTGGTCATCGTCGGTACCGGCCACCTCGCCGGCGAGGGGAGTGTCGTCGACTTGTTGAAACGCGATGGCTTGAGCGTCACGCAGCGATAGACGCCGCTCTCGGCAATCCACGGCATCCAGTAAGGGATATCCAGGAAGGGCGGCGCGCCGCACGCGCCGCCCTGATCCCTCGCAGGTTACCGGGGCGGCGGCGGTGCATCCGGCGGCGCCGGCGACTGCGGGCCTTCCGGACCGTCATCGCCCATGGGACCCATCATCATTCCATGAGGGCCCCAACGCTTCCCGGCCTTCTTCATGTGCTCGCGCATCTTCGATTCCAGCCCGCTCAATTGCTGCTTCTGCGCGGGCGTGAGCAACTGATACATCTGCGCGCGCATGTCGCCCTGCGCGGAGATCGCCTGGGTGGTCAGCGCGCCGTTCTCCTGCGCCACCTGCGACACGACCTCGCTGTATGTCGGGTCGTCAGGCTTGACCCCATGCAGCTTTTCCATGTTGGCGCGGATCTGCTCGTGCAGCTTCTTCATCTGCGGCCCCTTGGCCTCCATGATGGCCTTGGCCTTCGCCTTCTGTTCGGCGCTCAAGCCGAGCTTGTCGAACATGGCTTCGGGCCCGTGATGGCGCATCCCGTGCGGCGGGCGCGGTGGCGGCGGCGCATCCGGAGCGGCGGGAGCCGCCATGCCGGACGCCGCGGCGGCCATGCCGCCCAGCGCCAGCAGGGTGGCTGCCAAGGATGTCATCTTGTTCATACGGGTCTCCTGTGTGAGTGGGTGGAGAGATGCTAGGCCGCCGCGTCCCGGCTGTGTGTCAACGCCTGGAAAAGTATGTGCAAAGTTATGCAAGCGGCGGCGCCACGCTCACCGCACCGAGTACTGCCGCCCCTCCAGGCAGGCGGTGATGGCGCGACGGTAGTCGGCGCGCTTGGCGGAATTCTGCGCAGGCTCCACGCCGCCCCCCGGCTCGGAAGGATCGAAGCCCGTCTGTTCCACCGCCCATTGATGGCATTCGAATCGATCCTGTGATTGCTGCGCCTCGCTCTGGCCGTTGCGCGGGTAGACGAAGAAGGCATCGCCGCCCTTGCTGCCACCGCTGTCGCCGCGGCTGGCCGTGGACTCATCGGCGGCATCGGCCGGGGGCTTCGTCACCACGTAGCCGCCGGCGCCCCGATCCCACAGGTAATAGGTCTCATTGGCGTAGTAGTACGGCACGCCGCCAAACCAGACCGTGGTGTAGAACTCCGGCAGGAAAGGGACCATCAATCCGATCGGCGGCGCGATCACCAGGAAGCGCGCGCCATAGGGCCGATACCACACACCGCCGCGCATGAAATAACGGTCGCGGCCGTAGTACACCGAGCGGTATCCACCGGGCAGGGCCCGCACCGCGTAGCCCCGCGGCGGATAGTAATGATCATGGTGATAGCGGTTGTCGAACACCATGCCTCGGCCGCCGCGATCACCGCGCTCGCCGCCGTGGCCGCGCGGGGGCTGGGCATGGGACACGCCGGCCAGCAGCAACGCAGCGCTCACCAGCAGGAGCGCGGAAAATTGACGGGTGCCGGATACGATGGGACGGGAGATCATGCGTGCATCCTCTTACTCGACGGTGTAGCCACGGCCCTCGAGGCAGGCCTTGAGCGCGCGGCGGTACGACTGCAGTTGCGCATCCGACTGGGCGGCACGGCGTGCCTGGATTTCATCCAACCGCGCCTGTTCGGCATCGGCCGCGCGCTGGCGTGAGTTGTCGGAAGCGGCGCCCAGCACCGCACCTGCGACGGCGCCGATGACCGCTCCGGCCCCGGCATCGCGCGGCCGGGACACCGCGGCGCCCAGCACCGCTCCTCCCACCGCGCCGACCGCGGTATCGTGGCCCGGGCCCGGCACGGCCACCACGCGCACGCTGGGCCGCACCCCGTTGCGCGGCTGGCTCGGATCGAATCCGGTCTGCTTGTGCGCCCAGAGATAGCATTCATAGCGGTCGCGGGATTGCTGCTGCGCGCCCTGTCCCTGCTGGGGGTAGAAAAACACGTCCGGGGATGGTGGCGGGGGTGGCGGTGGCGCGGGGGGTTCCTCGATGCGGCGCGGCGGTGGCTCGTAGCGCGTGGGCGGAGCCTGCACACAGCCTGCGGCAACCGCCGCCACCGTCATCAGCAGGGTGATTCGCAACAGGGGGGGTTTCATGCGATTCATGGCGGTCATGGAATTGGCGGTGGACATCCCATCCTAACGGTTAAGAACCGCCAGGGTTGACGAGGTTCCGCGGCCGGTCGCATCCGGATCTGCAAAGAAATGTCAAAGCGGCGGCACCGCCGGGCGCCTGCCCTGCGACTATGCCAAAGTAGCGCGATGAGCGTTTCCAACGAGCAAGTGCCGCCCAAAGACGCGCGCATCCTGCTGGTGGATGACGATCGCGAACTCTGCCAGATGCTGTGCGAATACCTGCAGGCCGAGCATTTCGAGGTGCAGAGCGTGCACGATGGCGCCAGCGCCCTGGCGGCCATCCGCGCCGGCCGGCACGACCTCATGATCCTGGATGTCATGTTGCCCGGCGCCAGCGGCTTCGACGTGCTGCGCGACCTGGGTGCAGGCTTCGAGACGCCCATCCTCATGCTCACGGCGCGCGGCGATGACATCGATCGCATCGTTGGCCTGGAGCTCGGTGCGGACGATTACCTGAGCAAGCCCTTCAACCCGCGCGAGCTGGTGGCGCGCATGCGTGCCGTGCTGCGCCGCTCGCACAGCCGGGCGCCCCGCGGCGGCATCGGCGAGGTGCTCGACGCCGGACCGATCCGGCTGCAATTGAGCACGCATCAGGTGAGCGTCGACGGCCAGCCGGTGGTGCTCACCGGCGCGGAGTTCCGGGTGCTGGAATTGCTCATGCGCTCCGCCGGGCAGGTGCTGTCGCGCGATCACCTGACCGAGGCCGCATTGGGCCGCAAGCTCGTGCCGTACGATCGCAGCATCGACACGCATATCAGCAACCTGCGCCGCAAGCTCAACCTCGAGACGGGACACCTGCCGGAATTGAAGAACGTGCGCGGCGCCGGCTACATGCTGGCCTGGGCGCCGGACTGACCCGTGCACAGCCTGTTCTTCCGCATCTTCATCCTGTTCTGGATCGCGATGGCGCTGATCGTGGGCGGCAGCATGGCCCTCGCGGTGGCAGTGGCCTCGCGCGAAAACGACGCGACGGATGCAGAGCGGCGACCGGAGATGGCGGTGCGCGCCTCGCAGGTGCTGGCGCACGGCGGCCTGCCCGAACTGAAGACCTGGCTGGCGGAGAACAAGAACGCCATTCCGCGCCGCGATTTTTTCATCATCGGGCCCAGCGGCCAGGACATCCTCGGACGGCCGCTGTCGGAATTCGCGCAGCGGCGCCTGGATTTCCTGCGCCGCGGCCTGGAGGCCGGCATGCCGCCTCCGCCGCCGTTCGCGCCACCGCCGCAGGACAGGCATCTCGAAGACCATCCGCCCCGCGATGAGGGCGAGCGCGAAGGCCGCCCCCCGCTGCCCCCCAATTATTGGCCCGGCCACGCGGCGCCGCAGATCGTGGCGCCCGACGGGCAGGTCTACACCATCCTGTTCTCCATGCGCCGGCCCGAAACCTTCGGCGCCCTGGCGCTGCCCGGTATTCCGCTCGCGGTCCTGGTGCTGGCGCTGTTGGTGAGCGCAGTGGCGAGCGGCTGGCTCGCCCGGCACTTCAGCGCGCCCATCCGCCGCCTGCAGGAAGGCGCCCGGTCGGTGGCCTCGGAACGGCTGGATGTGCGTGTCAGTGACGGGCTCGATGGCCGCCGCGACGAACTCGCCGTGCTCGCCCGCGACTTCGACGCCATGGCCGACAAACTGCGCACCACCCGCACGGCGCGCACGCAGCTGCTGCGTGACATCTCCCATGAACTGCGTTCGCCGCTGGCGCGTATGCGCCTGGCGCTGGGCCTGGCACGGCAGTCGCCGGGCGATCCGCAGCGCCAGCTCGACCGCATGGAACTGGAGATCGAGCGGCTGGATGCGCTCATCAGCCAGATATTGAAGCTGGCAAGGCTGCAGAACACCGACCTCGCGCTGACGCGCGAACAGCTGGACCTGGACGAACTGATCGAGGACGTGAGCGCCGATGCGCGCTTCGAAGGCGCCGCCCGTCATTGCCGCGTCGAGGTGACCGGCGCGCGCGGGCTGCAATTGTCGGGACACCGCGAGTTGCTGCGCAGCGCGATCGAGAACGTGTTGCGCAACGCCGTGCGTTACAGCCCAGCCGGCGGCTGCGTCGACCTGGACGTGCAGGCCGATCCTGCGTGTCTCACACTCGCCATCCGCGACCGCGGGCCCGGCGTGCCGGAGGCCGACCTGCAGCGGATCTTCGAACCTTTCTTCCGCGTCGCCGAATCGCGCGACCGCGACAGCGGCGGCGAGGGCATCGGCCTTGCCATCACCGCCCAGGTAATGAGGGCCCATGGCGGCAGCGCCGAGGCACGCAACCGCCCCGGCGGCGGCCTGGAAGTGATCCTGCGGCTGCCGCGGGAAGCAGGCGGCGTGATCGCGGCCGCGACCGTCACCACGGCGAGGATGCCGTAGCGGCCGGCGTTTGCGATTATCATGGCGCCTTCCGCTGCCGCCAACGAGGATCCACGATGAGCCTGTTCCAGGAAGCCTGCCGATACATTCCCGGCGGAGTCAATTCGCCGGTGCGTGCCTTCCGCGGCGTCGGCGGGGAGCCGATTTTCTTCGCCAAGGCGAAGGGTGCGCATGTGTGGGCTGCTGACGGACGGCGCTTCATCGATTACGTCGGCTCCTGGGGCCCGATGATCCTCGGCCATGCCGATCCGCAGGTGATCGCGGCCGTGCAGCGCGTGGCCGCCGATGGATTGAGCTTCGGTGCGCCGACCGCGCTCGAGACCGACCTCGCGCGCAAGGTGATCGAATGCGTGCCGTCGATCGAGCTGGTGCGCTTCGTGAGTTCCGGCACCGAGGCCACCATGAGCGCCATCCGCCTCGCACGCGGCTACACCGGGCGCGATGCCATCGTGAAATTCGAGGGCTGTTACCACGGTCATGCCGATTCGCTGCTGATCAAGGCCGGTTCCGGCGCGCTCACCCTCGGCGTGCCCAGTTCGCCCGGCGTGCCCGCGGCCCTCGCCGATCACACCATCACGCTGGAATATAACAACGCGGCACAGGTGCGCGAGGTGTTCGCCAGCATGGGTGCGAAGATCGCCTGCGTGATCGTCGAGCCCGTGGCCGGCAACATGAACTGCATACCGCCGGTGCCCGGCTTCCTCGAAACGCTCCGCAGCGAGTGCGACAAGGCCGGCGCCGTGTTGATCTTCGATGAGGTGATGACGGGATTTCGCGTGGCGCGCGGTGGCGTGCAGGCGGTGTCGGGGATCCGCCCGGATCTCACCACGCTGGGCAAGGTCATCGGCGGTGGCATGCCGGTGGGCGCCTTCGGTGGCCGGCGCGCCATCATGGAAAAGCTCGCACCGCTCGGCCCCGTGTACCAGGCCGGCACGCTGTCGGGAAATCCGGTGGCGATGATCGCGGGCCTGACGACTCTGGCGGGCGTGTCGGCGGATGGCTTCTACGAGCGCTTGGCGCAGGCCACGGACCGCCTGGTCGCAGGGCTCAAGTCCGCCGCCCACGATGCCGGCGTGCCGCTCGCCACCAATCATGTCTGCGGCATGTTCGGATTCTTCTTCACCTCCGCGCCCAAGGTGGAGCGCTATTCTCAGGCGGTCGCCTGCGACGTGGAGCGCTTCAAGAAATTCTTCCATGCCATGCTGGATGAGGGTGTGTACCTGGCACCGTCCGCCTTCGAGGCCGGCTTCATCTCCAGCGCGCACACGCCGGAGATCATCGACGCGACCATTGAGGCGGCGCGGCGCGCCTTCGCGCGCGTCCGCTAGGGATCATCGGCGGTGCGTGCATTCTCCTGGTTCCTGGCGTTCACGGTCATCACGCTGCTGATCGCGGCGTGCGTGGCCTACCCCGCCTACCAGCTGGCCTCGCATCTCGGGAATTTTGCCTTCCATCGCGTGGCGAGCCGCATCGCCATGCTGATCTTCGCGGCCGAGTTGTGGTGGCTTGCCCGGCACTTGGACATCCGCAGCCGCGCGGATTTCGGCTTCGCCCTGCCGCGGCGGCGGTTCCTGCAAACGGCGGCGTTGTGGACGCTGATCGGCGCCATCAGCGCGCTGCCCGGCGCCGCCTTCCTGCTGGGGTCCTCCATCCGCGTACTCGACCCGCAATTCGTCATCAGCGCGGGAAGTCTCTTGAAGATCCTGCTCGTCGGCCTGGGCTCGGGCGTCGCCGTGGCGCTGATCGAGGAGTCGGTGTTCCGCGGCGCCATGCACACCTCCATCGCACGCGACTCGGGGCCGTGGACGGCCGCGCTCCTGACGGCACCGCTGTTCGCCTTGCTGCATTTCTTCGCCAAGGTGCGCATTCCGGCCGAGGAGGTGCATTGGGGCAGCGGCTTCGACCTGCTGATGCGCTCGTTCGCGCCGCTGTCGGCGCCACTCGCCGTGCTGGATTCCTTCCTCGCCTGGCTCGCCGTCGGCCTCGTGCTCAGCCTGACGCGGGCGCTCACCGGCAACATCGCCGTGGCCATCGGCCTGCATGCCGGCTGGGTGGTGCTGCTGCGCATGCTGCAACAGAGCACGGTGCACGGCGGCCCCACGCCCTACGATGCCTGGGTGGGAGGCTTCGACTGGTTGGTGGGCTATTGGATCGTGCCGTGGGGCGCGCTCATCGCGCTGGCGCTGTGGTTCACGCGCCGAACCTGGGTGCCGGCGGCGCGCAACGCCTGAGTACGCCGCGTCAATTCACCGCGGCCGGCGGCGGCTCGGAAGAATCCGCCGCCAGCTGGATCAGCGGCGCCAGGAAATCCAGTCGCTCGATCGGGTCGTCCAGTTCGAGGCAGAACTGCTTGTCGCTGGCATCGATGGGCAGGATCTCGGCGAGCCGGTGGCCCACCCAGGTGGCATCGGTGATCCGCATTTCCATGTTGGCGTACAGCTCGCCCAGTTGCGGCAGCACGTTCTTGATGAGCTCGGACAGATGCGCATGGCGCGGCGGCACGGCGAGCGCGGGCTCCTCGTCCAGCAACGTGATGTCCGCCACGTGCAGGCCGTCGCTCTGCGTGCTGCGGCTTTGCACGCGGAAGCGCTGCCGGCCCACGCAGGACAATCCCAGAAGGCCATCCGACAACTGGTGAAAATCCATGATGTGCGCCGTGGTGCCCACATCGAAGGTTTCCGCCGGCCCGACCTCCGCGCCTTCCCGGATCAGCAGCACGCCGAAATCGGAAGGCTCGCGCATGCAGCGGCGGACCATGTCGACGTAGCGCGTTTCGAAAATGCGCAGTGGCAGCGGACCTCCGGGGAACAGCACGATGCTCAACGGAAACAGCGCGATGTTCATCAGGAGTTCCGCTTTTGCAGCACCTTGAGAAGTTTGTCGTGCAACCCGCCGAAGCCGCCGTTGCTCATGATCAGCACGTGATCGCCGGCACGGGCCGCGGCGGCCACCTCCTCGGCGAGGCGGTTCACATCGGCGCTGAAATGCGCCCGCGCAGCCATCTTGGTCACCTGCGAGGGCAGGTCCCAGCCCAGGTCGGGTGGCGCGTAGAACCATGCCGCATCGGCCGCCTGCAGCGAATCGGCGAGCTGATCCTTGTGCACACCCAGCTTCATCGTATTGGAACGCGGTTCGAGCACGGCCAGGATGCGCTCGGCGCCGACGCGCGCGCGCAGGCCATCGAGCGTGGTGCGGATGGCCGTGGGGTGATGTGCGAAGTCGTCGTACACCGTGATCCCGGCGATGCGCCCGCGCACTTCCATGCGGCGCTTGACGCCGCGAAAGGCGGACAGCGCCTCGAGTGCCTTGGCCGGTGCGACACCCGCCTGCGCACAGGCCGCCACCGCGGCGAGAGCGTTCATCACATTGTGCTGGCCGAGCAGCTCCCATTGCAGAACGCCCACGTTGGCGCCATCGCGAAACAGGCCGATGTGGCCGTCCGCGGCGGTCTGGGCATGCCAGCGTGCGGCCGGCGGCTTGGCGGAGGGTGCGTCAGTGGTGGCGGCTGCACCCGGCGCGCGCGAGTGGAAGGTCTCCACCGGCGTCCAGCAGCCCTGTGCGAGCGTGGTGGCAAGCTCCGGCTCCTCGCCGTTCACGATCAGCCGCCCCGCCGCCGGCACCATGCGCAGCAGCTGGTGGAACTGCCAGCGGATGGAGGCGATGTTGGGGTAGATGTCGGCGTGGTCGTATTCGAGATTGTTGAGCACCGCGGTGCGCGGCCGGTAATGGACGAACTTGGCGCGCTTGTCGAAGAAGGCCGTGTCGTATTCATCGGCCTCGATCACGAACAGGTTCGATCCACCCAGGCGCGCCGTCACGTCGAAATTCGCGGGCACGCCACCGATCAGGAATCCGGGCGACAAGCCTGCGTGCTCGAGAATCCACGCCACCATGCTGCTGGTGGTGGTCTTGCCGTGCGTGCCGGCCACGGCGATGACATGCCGGCCGCGCAACACCTGCTCGCCCAGCCATTGCGGACCCGAGGTATAGGGCAGGCCGCGGTCCAGCATCGCCTCCACCACCGGCCTGCCGCGGCTCATGGCATTGCCCACGATGATCATGTCGGGCTTGAGATCGAGCTGCTCCGCGCCATAACCCTGGACCAGCTCGATGCCGAGATTTTCGAGCTGGGTGCTCATCGGCGGATAGATGTTGGCATCCGACCCGGTGACGCGATTACCCAAGGCTTTGGCGATGGCGGCGATGCCGCCCATGAAGGTGCCGCCGATGCCGAGGATGTGCACGTGCTGGGGGCGGAGGCCTTTGCGCGCGGCGGCGTTCGTTTCAGTCATAATCGTTCGCAAATTGTACACGCGGACGCTGCATGACTGACACGATTTGGATCGACCGGGACCCGCCGATGGATGAGCTGGCGGGGGCACTGGCGGACGCGCCGTGGATCGGCATCGACACGGAATTCATGCGGGAGCGCACGTTTTTTCCCAAGCTCTGCCTGGTGCAGATCAGCGCACCCGGCGGCATCTGGCTGATCGACAGCCTCAAGGTGCGGCGGTTCGACCCGCTGCTGGCGCCTCTCACCGCCGGCCACTCGTCCAAGATCCTGCACGCGGCCCGCCAGGACCTGGAAGCCTTGTTCCTGCTCACCCGCAAGGTGGTGACGCCGGTGTTCGATACGCAGATCGCCGCCGGCTGCATCGGCATGAAATCACAGGTGGGATATGCGGAGCTGGTGAAAACGCTGCTCGATGTCTCCATCGGCAAGAGCCAGACGCGAACCGATTGGGCGCGGCGCCCCTTGAGCGCGGCGCAACTCGCCTATGCCGCGGAGGACGTGGTGCACCTGCAGGAGATCGCCGAACGACTGCGTGAGCGGCTCGAGCAATTGGGGCGGACGCAATGGGCGGCGGAGGATTGCGCGCAGCTCGCGAATCCCGAGCTCTACGATCCGCAGCCCGCCGCGGCGTGGAAAAGACTCAAGGGGCTGGCGCAACTGCCGCCGGCGGCGCGCGGGGCCGCCATGACGCTGGCGGTGTGGCGCGAAAGGCTGGCGCGGGAAAAGGACCTGCCGCGCTCCTGGATACTGTCCGACCCCGGGCTGTTTTCCCTGGCGCAGGCGCGGCCTGCGGACGCGGCACGCGCGCTCAAGGCCGCACCGGAGTGCGAACAATGGCCGCCGGAGGCGCTCGCCGACATGATCGAGGCCATCCGCACCAGTACGCCTGCCGAAGGTGATGCCCTGCGCGCCGATGAACTGCGGCCCACGCCCGAGCAGAAGGCGCTGCTCAACCGGCTCGCCGCCCTCGTCGATGAGCGCGCGCAGCAGTTGGACATGAATGCGGAGATTCTGGCGCCGCGGGGTGAACTGCGGGCGATGGCGATGGCCTCGGGGGACAGGACAGCGCTGGAGCTGCCCTGCTTGCGCGGTTGGCGGCGCGGCGAAATCGGCGAGGCGCTGCTCGCCGCGCTCTAGCCCGCGAGCACGCGCGGGCGGTACGCCGGTCTTCAGCCGGTGGCGGCCAGCGCCGCCGGTTTGCCCAGCGCAGCGCGCAGATCGGCGAACACCTTGTCGACCTCGGCATCGGCGTCGATCACGCGCAGGAGTCCGGCCGCCCGGTAGTGTTCGATCAAGGGCTTGGTCTGCGCCTCGTACACTTCCAGGCGCTTGCCGATGACCTCTTCCCTGTCGTCGGGACGTTGGATGAGCTTGGGGTTGTCGCCGCAGCGATCGCAATGCGGCAACGAGCCGGCTGGCGAGGTGTAGATATTGAACACGCGGCCGCAATCGGCGCACATGCGACGGCCGGTCAGGCGCTTGAACAGCACGGCGGTGTCCACGTTCATGAGTACCACGGCGTTGAGCGGCGTTCCCAGTTCGCCCAGGAGCGTGGCGAGCGCCTGCGCCTGCGCGATGTTGCGCGGAAAGCCATCGAGGATGAAGCCGCGCGCGGCGTCCGGCTTTGCCAGGCGCTCGCGGATCATGCCCAGCACCGTGGCATCGTCCACCAGTTTGCCGGCATCCATGGCGGCCTTGGCGCGCAGGCCCAGTTCGGTCTTTTGTGCAACGGCCTCGCGCAGCAGATCGCCGGTGGACACCTGCGGAATGCCGTAGGTTTCGACCAAACGCTGGGATTGAGTGCCCTTGCCGGAACCAGGCGCACCTAGCAGAACGATTCGCATAGTAAAAAGGGGGTATCCGGGCAATTAAAGCGCGATACCGTACCTTCCACTGGGGCGATCGTCAAACCGGGCCGCGGAACGCCAGACCGCGGATCCGGGTGTGCCGGCCATGCCCGCCGCCTGCGGCAATCCCGGCAGCGCGGTCAGCGGCTCGAATATGTCAGGTCAACGCCTGATGGGCTATTCTTCCTGACCCGCTCATCAGGTGCCCTCATGAAGAAGACGCCCCCTCGCAATGCGTTTTATGCCCAGTCCGGCGGCGTCACCGCCGTCATCAACGCCTCGGCCGCGGGGCTGATCGAGGAGGCCCGGCGCCACAAACACCGGATCGGCAAGGTGTACGCCGGCCGGCACGGCATCATCGGCGCCCTCACCGAGGACTTGATCGACGTGTCGGCCGAATCGGCGGCCACCATCCGCGCCCTGCGCCACACTCCCGGCGGCGCCTTCGGCTCGGCACGCTACAAGCTAAAAGGGCTGGATGTGAACCGGGCGCAATACGAGCGCCTGATCGAGGTGTTCCGCGCGCACGACATCGGCTATTTCTTCTATAACGGCGGCAACGACTCCATGGACACCGCCCACAAGGTGTCGCAGATCGGGGCGCAGCTCGGCTATCCGGTGACCTGCATCGGCGTGCCCAAGACCGTCGACAATGACCTGCCCATCACCGACTGCTGCCCCGGATTCGGCTCGGTGGCCAAGTACGTCGCCGTGTCCACCCGCGAAGCGGCGCTGGATGTCGCCTCGATGGCGCGCACCTCCACCAAGGTATTCGTGCTGGAAGTCATGGGCCGGCATGCCGGGTGGATCGCCGCCGCCGCGGGCCTCGCCGCACAGAAGGCAGGCGATGCGCCCCACATCATCCTGTTCCCGGAAATCGTGTTCGACCAGGCCAAATTCCTCGACAAGGTGCGCGCCAGCGTCGACAAGCATGGCTATTGCGTGGTCGTGGTCTCCGAGGGCGTCCAGAACGCGGAAGGCAAATTTCTCGCCGAAGCCGGCGGCAAGGATGCCTTCGGCCATTCACAACTGGGCGGCGTGGGTCCCTTGATCGCACAAATCGTCAAGGATTCACTGGGTTACAAGTTCCACTGGGCGGTGGCGGATTACCTGCAACGGGCGGCGCGCCACATCGCCTCGCGCGTCGACGTGGAGCAGGCCTACGCCGTGGGCAAGGCAGCCGTGAAGCTCGCGCTGGCCGGCAAGGATGCGGTGATGCCCACCATCGTGCGCAAGTCCGACAAACCCTACCGCTGGAGCATCGGCGAGGCGCCGCTGGCCGCCGTGGCCAATGCCGAGAAAAAGGTGCCGCGCCATTACATCACCGAGGATGGTTTCGGCATCACCCCGGCGGCGCGCCGCTACCTCGCACCCCTGATCGCCGGCGAGGACTACCCTCCCTTCAAGAACGGTCTGCCGGTTTATGTCGAACTCAAGGCAAAGGCGGTCCGTAAGCGGTTGAAGAGCGCTTTTGTGCTATAGTCGCGCCCGCTTTTTTAACGCCCATAAAACCATAATTTTCAACACCCTGTCATTCAGGCACAGCCTTTTGGAGATGACTTCATGACCTTGGATAACGCGCTCTGGTTGGCCATTGCCGCCGGCGGCCTCGCCATCATTTACGGCCTGCTGTCGGTACGCTGGATCCTGTCGCAGCCCGCGGGCAACCCCCGCATGCAGGAGATCGCTGCGGCCATTCAGGCCGGCGCCGGCGCCTACCTCAACCGTCAGTACTCCACCATTGCGATCGTCGGCGTCGTGCTGTTCGTCGTCATCGGCCTGACGCTCAAGTGGCCGACGGCGGGCGGGTTTGCCCTGGGCGCCATCCTCTCGGGCGTGGCCGGCTACATCGGCATGTTCATTTCGGTGCGCGCCAACGTGCGCACCGCGCAGGCCGCCACGGGCGGCATCAATGCGGCGCTCAAGGTCGCCTTCCGCGGCGGCGCCATCACCGGCATGTTGGTGGTCGGGCTTGGCCTTCTGGGCGTGGCTGGCTACTACCTGGCGATGAGCAAGGTACTGCCCGCCGAAGAAGCCCTGCATTCGCTGGTGGGACTGGCCTTCGGCGGTTCGCTGATCTCCATCTTCGCCCGTCTGGGCGGCGGCATCTTCACCAAGGGCGCCGACGTCGGCGCGGACCTGGTCGGCAAGGTGGAAGCCGGCATTCCGGAAGATGACCCGCGCAACCCGGCTGTCATCGCCGACAACGTCGGCGACAACGTCGGCGACTGCGCCGGCATGGCGGCGGACTTGTTCGAAACTTACGCGGTGACCCTGGTCGCCACGATGTTGCTGGGGGGCCTGGTGATGTCCGGCCTCGTGACCGCGGGTGGCATGGACCTCAAATCGCTCGGCGATCACGTGGTGTTGTTCCCGCTGATCCTTGGCGCCGTGTCCATCGTGACCTCGGTGGTCGGCACGTTCTTCGTGTCCGCCAGCGAGGGCGGGAAGATCATGAACGCCCTGTACAAGGGCGTCATCGTTTCCGCGGCGCTGTCGGCCGTCGCCTTCTACTTCGTCTCCAAGCAGATGATGGGCGAGCAGGCCATGACCATCTGGTACTGCACGCTGGTGGGCCTCGCCCTCACGGCGGCGATGATCGTGATCACCGAGTACTACACCGCCACCGAGTACAGCCCGGTGCGGCACATTGCCGCTGCTTCGCAAACCGGCCACGCCACCAACATGATCGCCGGCCTCGGCGTATCGATGAAGTCCTGCGCATTGCCGGTGATCGCGGTGGCCCTGGCGATCTGGGCGTCCAACCACTTGGCCGGCATCTACGGCATCGCCATCGCGGCCACGGCCATGTTGTCCATGACCGGCATGGTCGTCGCGCTCGACGCCTATGGCCCGATCACGGACAACGCGGGCGGCATCGCTGAAATGGCCGGCCTCGACAAGAAGGTGCGCGATGTGACGGATCCCCTGGATGCCGTCGGCAACACCACCAAGGCCGTGACCAAGGGCTACGCCATCGGCTCCGCCGGTCTTGCCGCCCTCGTGCTGTTTGCGGACTACACCCACAAGCTCAGCGAGTATGGCCACGAGACCAAGTTCGATCTGTCCGATCCTGCCGTGATCATCGGCTTGTTCATCGGTGGTCTGGTGCCCTACCTGTTTGGCGCCATGGCCATGGAAGCCGTGGGCCGTGCCGCGGGTTCGGTGGTGAACGAAGTGCGCCGCCAGTTCCGTGAGATCAAAGGCATCATGGAAGGCACCGCCAAGCCGGATTATTCCCGCGCGGTGGACATGCTCACCAAGGCTGCCATCAAGGAAATGATCGTTCCCTCGCTCCTGCCCATCCTGGTGCCCATCGTGCTGGTGTTCATCATCAACTTCCTGATGGGACCTGGCTCGGGCGTGAAAGCGCTGGGCGGCCTGCTCATCGGCACCATCGTCACCGGCCTGTTCGTGGCCATCTCGATGACCACGGGTGGCGGTGCTTGGGACAATGCCAAGAAGTACATCGAGGAAGGCAACTTCGGCGGCAAGGGTTCGGATGCGCACCGCGCGGCCGTAACCGGCGATACCGTCGGCGATCCTTACAAGGACACTGCCGGGCCTGCGATCAATCCGCTGATCAAGATCATCAATATCGTGGCGCTGCTGCTGGTGCCTTTGCTCTGATCTTGCTTTCCGGCGTTTTCGCAAGATGATCGTGAGCGGGGAGGGAGGCGTTCTTCTCCGCTCACTGCGTCGGCGAACCGCCGGAACGCGGATCAAAGTGCAACACCCACATCGATGTCTCGGGTTTGACGACCTTTGTCAGCGTCGGCGGAGTTGCCGGCGGTCGGAGTTGGCCGTGGCGTTGAGGCGGTTGGTGCGGCGGGTGACGGTGCGCTGTCCGGTATCGGCGGAGACGATGGCGGCGTTGTTGCGGGGTGAATTGCAGGCGCTGGAACGCGATGCTCATGCGGCGCGGATCCTGGCGGTGATCCGGGGTGACAATCCGCTGGGGGATTTTGGGCTTTATCGCGGGGTGTTCGAGGCAACGCTGGGAATCGAGGGCTTCATGCCCACGGCGGGAGCCGTGCCCACGGTCGGACAGGCCGGTATCAGTTCGCTCTCGCCCACCGTGAGCATCACCACCTACTTCGACGCCGGCACGCCGGCCGCCGCCGTCGATGCCGCCCTCGACGCGCTGCTTGCCGCCCACCCCTGGGAAATCCCCGTCATCGAACTCGACCGCGAACCGATCGAGCTCCCCCTGCGCAGTTGAGGCCGCGAACTATTGCTTGCGCACCACATCCGGTGCCCTGACGGTGAACGGCGCGCCAGCCAGCACGACATACGAATCATCCTGCAGCAGCCGGACCTCGTAGTCTCCCGGCGTGAGCGCCTCGGTGAGCATGGACGGCTCGATGCTGACCTCGCCTTCGTGGCGCGCACTGGTGGTGACGAACCCGAGGTAGCCATAGACATTGGGATCACCACGCCGGTACACGCCGAGCCAATCGAAGCGAAAACCCGGCGCCGCCTGCCAGCGCACGCCGATGGGCTCACCGGGTGCATACGACGGCTTGACCACCGCGACCAACGGCACCGCATCGCGCGCCACGACGCTGAAGCGCGTGCGGGCCAGCTCATGGCGAGCCGTATCGAGCAGCACTGCATCATAGCGGCCCGGCGCAAGCTCGCGGCTCGACAGCTTGATGCTGGGACGCTCCCAGAAGCCGATCCGGTCAATGCCGGCAATCGCATCGCGCCCCGGATCGCCACCGCGCGGCACGATGACTCCACTCCAATCGGCGCGGCCGGGCATGCTGGCGCGCAGGATCAGCGTCTGGCCTTGCACCACCGGCCGCGGCTCCACCGCGATGAGCGCGGGCGCCGTCATCGGCACTACCCGGAACGTCGAGAGCAACGCGCGATGATCCGAAGGCCAGGGAGAAAACCCGAGGCTCACCGCGGGATTGCCGGCCTCGCCGACGATCTCGCTCTTGAGCACCGTGGCATTGGCCGTCCAGATGTAATCGATGCGATCCACGATCTCGTCCGCTTTCACCATGGGATGCGGGTACCCCGGCGTGTAGGTGATGCCGGGGTCGCGCACCGGATCGGGATGCACGCTGCGGAAGCTGTCGGTGAGTCCGGCTTGCATCATGGTCTGCGTGACGGGCCACGCCACGGGCTGGCTCACCCCCGGCCGGGACCCGGCGGTGGCGGCGGTCCAATCCAGGTGCGACGGTGAGTTGAAATCACCCGCCAGGAACAAGGGCACGCCTGCGCGTGCCAACCGGCCGAATCCCGCCGCCAGGCGCTGCGCCTCGGGGACGCGCTTCTCGCGCTCCGTGCGCAGGGCGGCCTCCACGGAGCCGGTGGCCCGCAGCACATCCGGACCGCTGGGGCTGCTGGTCAGGTGAGTGTTGCCCACCGCGACCACGCGGCCCGGTGACACCATGGCCCAGACGTGCAATGCATTCGAATCCAGGCCGGTGACGGAATACGGCTGCACGCCCGGCTCCGTGATCTCGCCCAGGCCCGAATCGAACAGCGGAAAGCGGGAGATGATGTGGCGGCGCACATCGGCATAGGCATAACCGGCGCCGGCCGCGATGCGCAGCGTGTTGCCGTCGGGCTCCTGCAGCGCCACGATATCCGCGTCGGCGGCGCGGATGACCTTGAGCACCTGCTCGAAGCTCACCTGCTCCCCGCCATACCAGATGTTGAAGCTCAGCACCTTGAGCTCGACGGTATCGCCGGCCGTGGCGATGTTCCCAAGGAACACGAATGCGGCGGCCATCATCGCCTGCAGGAAAGGCTTCATGTCGTCTCCTGATCGGAAAGCTCACGGCAGTATAAGGCGCGGGAAGCGCATAGAATGCCTGCATCCACGCCATTGACGGACGAGGCCCTTATCCGATGACCCCCAAGAATTTCCTGTTCGTATCGCTCAGCGGCCTGATCACCGACATTGCCTGGCAGGTGACCAAGGAGGGCCATGCGGTGCGCTATTACATCGATACCGAGGGTGAACGCGACATCGGCGAGGGCTTCGTCGCCAAGACGCTGGACTGGCGCGCCGATGTGGACTGGGCTGATGTCATCGTGTTCGACGACACGCTGGGCCAGGGCAAGGAAGCAGCTGCGCTGCGCGCCAGAGGCAAGAAGGTGGTGGGCGGCAGTGAATACACGGACCGCCTCGAGGACGACCGCGCCTTCGGCCAGGAGGAACTGAAGCGCTGCGGCGTGAACATCCTGCCGTATCGCCAGTTCGACAACTTCGATGAGGCCATCGCCTTCGTCAAGGCCAAGCCCGACCGCTACGTCATCAAGCCCTCGGGAGAATCCGGCAACGTCAAGCGCCGGCTGTTCGTGGGCGACGAGGACGACGGCGAGGACGTGGTGCGCGTGCTCGAGGCCTATAAGAAATCCTTTCCCGACGAGATCAAGCTGTTCCAATTGCAGCAGCGGGTGACGGGCGTGGAAGTGGCGGTGGGCGCCTTCTTCAACGGCAAGGAATTCGCGCTGCCCATCAACATCAATTTCGAGAACAAGAAGCTCTTCCCGGGCAACATCGGCCCTTCCACGGGTGAGATGGGCACCAGCATGTTCTGGTCGGGGCCGAACCGCCTGTTCAACTCCACGCTCAAGCTGATGGAACCGATGCTGGCGCGCGAGCAGTATGTGGGTTACATCGACCTCAACTGCATCGTCAACGGCAATGGGCTCTATCCCCTGGAGTTTACGGCGCGCTTCGGCTACCCCACCATCATGATCCAGCAGGAAGGGATGTCGACACCCATCGGCGAATTCCTGCACGACCTGGCCGCCGGCACGTTGAGCAAATTCCGGGTCAAGAGCGGCTTTCAGGTGGGCGTGCGTGTGGTGGTATCACCCTTCCCCTTCGATGACGATGCCACGTTCAACTCGGTGTCGAAGAACGCTGCGATCCTGTTCAAGAAGAACATCCCCGAGGAAGTGCACATCGAGGACGTGAAGCAGATCAACGGCCAATGGTACGTGGCGGGAACCTCGGGCGTGGTGCTGGTGGTATGCGGCCTGGGACCCACCATGCGCCAGGCGCAGAACCAGGCCTATGCGCGGATCCGCAACATCATGATCCCGGACATGTACTACCGCGACGACATCGGCGCGCGCTGGTTCGAGGACCACGACCGGCTGCACACCTGGGGCTACCTGCGCGAGAGCTGACGCCGGCGGCACGGCATCCGGCTGCCGGTGCAGCCTCAGATGTCGAAGTAAAGTGCGTCGGGTTCGAGCGCGCCATCGCGCGTGGCCACGCGCAGCTCCGGCTCCTTCATGGAAACACGCGAACGCGCCGGCACGCTGTGCGTGAGGAATACCGAACCGCCGATGACGCTGTCCGCGCCCACCACGGTGTTGCCGCCGAGCACGGTGGCATTGGCGTAGAGCGTCGCGCCGCTCTCCACGGTGGGATGCCGCTTGCTGCCGCGGACCAACTGGCCGCTGGCGTCGCGCGGAAAGCTCAAGGCGCCCAGCGTCACGCCCTGGTAGAGCTTGACTCCCGCACCGATGTCGGTGGTTTCGCCGATCACCACGCCGGTGGCGTGGTCGATGAAGAACGCCGGGCCGATCTTCGCGCCGGGATGGATGTCACAGCCGGTGCGGGCATGCGCCCACTCGGTCATGATGCGCGCCATCATCGGCACGCCGAGCACGTAGAACTCGTGCGCGATGCGGTACACACTCACCGCCAGCAGGCCCGGGTACGCCAGGATGATTTCATCCAGATGCGTGGCCGCCGGGTCGCCGTCGTAGGCGGCCTGCACATCGGTGACGAGCAAGCCACGGATCTTCGGCAGGCGCTGCATGAAACCGCGCGTCAGGTCGCGGGCGCGCGGCGCGCACGGCCCGATCTCCGCGGCGGCATCGTCGCGCTCGCGGCCGTAGCAAAGGCAATGCTCGACCTCGCGCTCGATCTTCGGCTCCACGCGCGCCAGCAACTCCGCCACATAGGCGGGCAGGTTCTGTTCGTTCAGGTCACGGCGGCCGAAGTAGCCCGGATACATGAGGTCGAGCAACAGCTCCAGGATCTCGACGATGGCATCGCGCGAGGGCAGGTAACGCCTCGCGATGCGGCGCGCGCGCGCATCGCCCAGGTAGCTGTCGAGCAGCTCCCGGGCGAGCGCCTCGCGCTCGGAAACCAGGGTTCGGGGGGCCGTGCTCACCATCGTCCCGGTCAGGCGACCGCCTGCATTTTCTCAACCTCTTCGAACAGGCCCTCGAACAGCGCGCCCGAGAGGTAACGCTCGCCCGCATCCGGCAGCACCACCACGATGGTCTTGCCGGCGTTTGCAGGCTCGGCCGCCACGCGCAACGCCACCGCCATGGCAGCACCGCAGGAAATACCGCACAGAATGCCTTCCTCGCGCGCCAGCCTGCGGGCCGTGGCGATGGCGTCCTCGTTGCTGACCTGCTCCACGCGGTCCACCAGGGACAGATCCAGGTTCTTGGGCACGAAGCCGGCGCCGATGCCCTGTATCTTGTGGGGCGTGGGCGTGGGCGCCTGGCCCGCGCGGGTCTGGGTGATCACGGGGGAATTGGTGGGCTCCACCGCGACGGTGGTGATGGCCTTGCCGCGCGTCTTCTTGATGTAGCGCGACACGCCGGTGAGCGTGCCGCCGGTGCCCACGCCGGAGACGAAGATGTCGATGTTGCCACCGGTGTCTTCCCAGATTTCCGGACCCGTGGTCTTTTCGTGAATGGCGGGGTTGGCGGGATTCTCGAATTGGCGCATCAGCACGTATTTCTTCGGGTCGGATGCGGCCAGCTCCTCGGCCTTGGCAATGGCGCCCTTCATGCCCTTGGCGCCCGGCGTGAGCACGAGCTTGGCGCCGAAGGCCGCCAGCACCTTGCGGCGCTCCATGGTCATGGTGTCGGGCATGGTGAGCACGCATTCATAGCCGCGCGAGGCCGCGGCGAAGGCGAGCGCGATGCCGGTGTTGCCGCTGGTGGCTTCGACGATGGACATGCCGGGCTTCAACACGCCGCGCTCTTCGGCGTCCCACACCATGGCGGCGCCGATGCGGCACTTCACCGAGTAGGCCGGATTGCGGCCTTCGATCTTGGCCAGGATGGTGGCCTTGGTGCCGGCGTTGAGCCGGTTGATGCGGATCAGCGGGGTGTGGCCGATCGAACGCGAATTGTCTTCATAAATTGCCATGCGGCACCTCGTGTCAGCGGGGGTTTCCGGGATGACGGTGATTTTCCCCCCAAGCGGCGGGTTTGCGCCATAGCAAGTTGTTATATGGCCCTGCCGCGGGGTTATATGCGCCAGCCGCCGCAGGCGGCCGGCCGGGAGGTCAGATGGCGGGCACCATGGACAAGGGCTGCGGCCGGCCGACGATGAATCCCTGGGCGAAATCGATGCCCATGCGCTTGACCGTGTCCAGGGCCTCCTGGTCCTCGACCTGCTCGGCCACCACCCGGAAGTTCATGCTGCGGGACAGTTCGATCATGGCGGAGACCATCGCCTGGCTGACGGCATCCCGCGCAAGATTGCGGATGAAGGAACCGTCGATCTTCAGGTAATCGATCGGCAATAATTTCAAATTGGCGAATGAGCCCAGGCCGCTGCCGAAGTCGTCGAGGGCGAACTCGGCGCCCATGCCGTGCAGCACCTCGACGAAGCGGCGCGCATGCTCGGCATTCGCCACCACCGCCGATTCGGTCAGTTCGAAGCACACGTCGCGCGGCGATGCGCCGGTGTGGTCGAAGCAGTCGACGACGAATTCCAGGAACTGCCCATCGCCGAGCGTCTGGCCGGCGACGTTGATGGCCACGCTCCGCCCGGGCGGCAGCTTCAATCCACCGCGGCCCAGCGCCGACAGCACGGTTTGCACGACCCAGCGGTCGATGTGCGGCATCAGGCGATAACGCTCGGCGGCCTTGAAGAACTCCGCGGGCGTGCTGCTCTTGCCCTCGCCTTCGTCCAGGCGCAGGAACACCTCGATGCCGGGTCCGTCGACCACATCGCTCTGCGCCTGTGCGATGGGCTGGAAATACAGCTCGAAGCGGTTGTCGCGCAGCGCGCCCTGCAGCTTCTGCAGCCAGTGGATTTCCCCGCTCTGGCGCGCACTCGCCTCCTCGCGCGCCGAGTACACGTGGATGTGCGAACCGCCGCGCTTCTTGGCGATGTAGCAGGCCGAATCCGCCGAGCTCATGATGTCCTCGATCGATCCGCCCTCGCGCCCGATCTCGACCAGGCCGATGCTCACGCCCACGTTGAAGATCTTGTCCTTCCAGACGAAGCGGAAGTCGTTCACCGTGCGCACCACGTTGTCGGCGATCTGGCGCGCCTTGTCGAGCGGACAGCCGATGAGCAGCAGCGCGAACTCGTCGCCGCCGATGCGGCCCACGGTGTCCGAATCGCGCACCGCGTCCTTCAGGAGGCTCGCGATCTCGCGCAGCATGTTGTCGCCGGCGGTGTGGCCGCAGGTGTCGTTCACCACCTTGAAGCGGTCGAGGTCGAGATAACACAGCGCATGCGAGGCATCGCCGGCATGCGCCAGATCCATCCCCTCCTGCAGGCGGCGCTCGAATTCACGGCGATTGACGAGGCCCGTGAGCGCATCGTGGCTGGCCTGGTAGGACATCTGGCGGGTGAGGCCGCGTGCCTCGGTATTGTCGTGCAGCACCAGGACCACACCGAGGACCTCTTTCGCATCCGAGGTGAGCGGTGACACCGACAATTCCACCGACCGCTCGATGCCGCCCTGCGCCGGCACCAGCACGGCGCGCCTGCCCATGGTGATGCGGCCGCCGCTCGCCAGGCACTTGCGCACCGGGTCACCGAGCGTGCGGCGGTCGGATTCATCGATGAGCGAGCTCACTTCGCCGAACAACCGGCCAACCAGCTGATCGAATTTCTGTCCGAGCAACACCTCGGCCGCCGCGTTGACGTAGTCGATGCGTCCGTCGGTGTCCACGGTGACCACGCCCTCGCCCATGGCATCCAGCGCGGCCACGGCGCGCGGGCGCGCAGTGGCACCCGCGGCCGCGGGAGGCGGCAGCATCTCGACCGCGGTCAGCAGCAAGGCCGGTTCACCGGCGCTGTCGATCAAGGCGCTCGACAATTCCACGCGGGTGATCTCGCCGTGCTGCGAGGTGAGCTCGACTTCGTAGCGCTCGGCCGCCGGCTCGTTCAGCAAGCGGCGCGCGAGGTTGTCGCGCACCAGATCCGCATACTCCGAGGCGACGAACTGCGACAGCGGCTTGCCGATCAGGTCCTTGGCCGTGGTGCCGAGCAGCGCTAGAAAACGGGAGTTGGCGAACAGGATGACTTCGCGATGCACCAGCACGGCTTCGTGCACCGATTCGACCAGGCGCTGGAACAGCTGCTCGCGCTCCTGCAGGCGGATGCCGCGATGCTCGAGGCTTTCGAGGAGCTTGTTGACCGCAAGCCCAAGATCGCTGATCGCATCCCGGTTTCCATCCAGACGGATCCGTCCGGCGGAGTCCGGGTCGCGCGTCAGCCGCCAGACTTGCTTGGACAACTCATCGACGGCACGATCCTGGCGTTGCTTCCAAAGGAATAGACCGACCAAACCGATTGCCAATACACTTGAGGTAGCGGCACACCACTGAATGGAAGACTGGAGCAACATGGAGATTCAGAGAATAACGCACGGTATTGGCCATCCCTGCCAATATTCACCATAATCAAGATGTTTATGAATACTACTTCAGCCCGTCGACAAATGGTGGATCAGCAGGTTCGCACTTGGGAAGTACTCGATTCCCGCGTGCTGGACGTGCTCTCCGACGTGCCGCGCGAGATGTTCGTGCCGCGTGAATATCGCGAACTCGCGTTCGCGGATACGCAGATTCCAATCGGTTGCGGCCAGAACATGCTGGCGCCCAAGCTCCACGGCCGCATTTTGCAGGCGCTCAACATCTCGCCGCAGGACAAAGTGCTGGAAATCGGCACCGGCACGGGCTATCTCACCGCCTGCTTGAGCCTGCTCGGCGCGCAGACCACCTCCATCGAGATTCATCCGCAATTGAGCGCCCTGGCCGCGGCGGCGCTGCGCTCGGTGGCCGGCGCACGTGCGCAGCTGCAGGTCCGCGATGCGTTCGCACCGCAGCCCTTGGGCGAATACGACGTGATTGCGGTGACCGGATCGCTGCCGGTGGAAGACCGTTGCTTCGAAAAGGCCCTGGCCGTGGGCGGGCGGTTGTTCGAAGTGGTGGGAACGGCGCCCGTGATGGAAGCTCGCATCGTGCGCCGTGTCGAATCCGACCAGTGGATTCGCGAAACGGTGTTCGAAACGGTGATCGATCCCCTGCTGAATGCCGCCCAGCCGCCGAGGTTCGTGTTTTGAACGTGGGCGAGATGACACCGCGGCAATTCCAGGCGCGGGCCGCCCAGCCGTCTCCGGTGGTGCTGGTGGACGTGCGCGAGGACTGGGAACTGCAGATCGCGCGTGCGCCGGTCGAATTCGTGCACATTCCACTCGGGCAGCTGGGGCAGCGTTTCAAAGAACTCGATCCCGCCACCGAGACGGTGGTCATCTGCCGTTCCGGCGGCCGCAGCATGCAGGCGGCCGGCTTCCTGGCACGGCAGGGCTTCAAGTCGGTGCACAATCTGAGCGGTGGCATCCTCGCCTGGTCCGCGGATCTGGATCCTTCGATTCCTGTCTATTGAACGCCAGGCATTGTAGGTGATATAGTCATATACAACACTATATGACCCGCTCGACGTGGCGGGTCATGGTTTGGGTGAGTTTATGAACAAGTGGGCATGGGTGTTGGGTGCGGGTGCGCTGGCCGTAGGCCAGGCGGCGGCCGCTGCTGACCTCGTCGAGGTGTATCAGCGCGCGCTGCAGAATGACCCGCAGCTGCGCGAAGCCGAAGCCACGCGCCTGGCGACGCTGGAGGCCAAGCCCCAGGCGGTTTCCGCCCTGTTGCCGCAGCTGTCGGCCAACGGCAGCTGGAGCCGCGACAAGCAGTACGGCATCCAGGAGCAGGTGCAGCGGGTCACCGACCCGACGAACCCGACGGGCACCACGGTGTTGCGCTTCAATTCGGACGGAACCGGCATCACCGAGGGTCATCGCTATGGGCTGGAGTTGCGCCAGAGCATCTTCAGCTGGAACAACTGGGTCGCCCTGAAGCGCGCCGATTCGCAGGTGGCGCAAGCCGAAGCCGACTATCAAAACGCGCGCCAGGAACTGGTGACGCGGGTGGCGCAGCGCTATTTCGACGTGCTGGCGGCGCAGGACGACCTGGACGCGCAGCAGGCGGCAGCGAATGCCATCCAGCACCAGCTGGACCAATCCGAGCAGCGCTTCCATGTCGGCCTCATCGCCATCACCGACGTGCAGGAAGCACGCGCCGCCCACGACAGCGCCGTGGCGGACGTGATCGCCGCCAAGCGCCGCCTGGCCACCGCCGACGAAGCCCTGCGCGAGATCACCGGCGACACCTTTCCGGTGCTGGCACGCCCGGTGGAATCCATGGAACTGGTCAGTCCCAATCCTGCCAGCCAGGAACAATGGGTGACCAAGGCGCTGGAGCAAAACCTGGCCCTGATCTCCAGCCGCCTCGGCGCGGACATCGCGCGTGAGGACATCAGCTCGGCCCGTGGCGGCTACGCCCCGTCGCTGGATTTCGTCGCCACCGGCGGCAAGAACGTCAGCGACGGCGACATCGCCTACACCTTCGGCGGCACCGGCACTTCCACGGTGGACCTCAACTACCGCACCATCGGCGTGCAGGTGACGATTCCACTCTACAGCGGTGGTTACACCAATTCGCGTGTGCGCGAGGCCGTGTACCGGCATCGGGCCTCGCGTGAGCGGCTCGAGCGCATCGCGCGCCAGACCGAGCGCGAAACCCGCGACGCGTACCTCGGCGTGCTGTCCGAGATTTCTCGCGTCAAGGCGCTGAAGCAGGCGCTGGAATCCAATCTTACGGCGCTCAAGGCCTCCGAGGCCGGTTACGAAGCCGGCACGCGCACGGCCGTGGACGTGCTGCAGTCACGGCGCCAGTTGATCCTGGCGCAGACGAATTACTCGCGCAGCCGCTACGACTACATCATCAATGTGCTGAAGCTGCAGGCCGAGGCCGGGATGTTGTCGCGCCAGAGCCTGGACAGCATCAATGCCATGCTGAAGGAAAGTGCGCCGAAGATAACCGACCCCGCGATGGCGCCGGGCGCGCCTCCCACGCCGGGCGCGGCATCCTCCACGCCCACTGAGCCGCGCAGCTGACGCATCGATTCAGCAGCTGATGCCCGCTCTTGGAAGGCGGGCAGTCATCCGCCGCGCTGCCCGGCGCGGTTCGCATCCGCCGCTGGCAGCGCCGCATCCACCAGGGCCAGCACCCGCTGCAAGGCGCCGCGGTTCGCGACCACCACGCCGCGTCCGATGGCGCCGGCGCGGGCGCTTTCGCCGGGCTCTGCCAGCCAGCCACTCACTGCCGCGGCGAGTTGCGCAGCATCCGCCACGCACACCGCGCCACGGCTGTCGAACATCAGGCGCGCCACCTCGGGACTGTTGGCGTGGTGCGTGCCGGTGACGATGGGAACCCCGAGCGCGGCCGGCTCGAGCAGATTGTGTCCACCCACGGGGATGAGGCTCCCGCCGACGAAGGCCGCATCGGCCGCCGCGTAAAACGCCGGCAGTTCCCCCAGCGTATCGAGCAGCAGCACCTCCATGTCACCGCCGCAGGGCTCGCCCGCGCTGCGGCGCACGAAGCGCACGCCACGGCGCGCGAGGCCTGCCGCGACGGCATCGAACCGGTTGGGATGGCGCGGCGCCAGCACCAGCAATGCATCGGGAACCGCTGCGCGGATCAGGGCGTGCGCGTCCAGCAACACCTCCTCTTCTCCCGCATGCGTGCTGCCGGCCGTCCACACCGCCCGTCCGCCGAGTTCACGTGAACGCAGCTCGGCGCCGCGCGCACGGGCCTTGCCATCCACGCTCACGTCGAATTTGAGATTGCCGGCAATGTGCACCTGGGCGGCGGGCGCACCGAGGAATTCGAAGCGCTGCGCATCCTCCGCCGTCTGCGCTGCGACCGTGACGCCCGCTCGCAGCATCGGCCGGGTCAGCGCACGCAGGCGCCGGTAGCGCGGCCAGGAGCGCGGTGACAGCCGCGCGCTGGCGATGATGATGGGAACGCCGCGCCGCCCGCACTCCCGGTAGAGGTTGGGCCACAATTCGGTTTCCATGAAGATGGCCACGCGCGGCCTGACCCGCACGAAGAACCGCCGCACTGCGCCCGGCAAGTCATAGGGGCCGAAGCGCACGTCAGCTCCGGCGGCGGCGAACAACTCCCGCGCGCGCCGCGCGCCGGTGGGCGTGGCCGTGGTCACCACCAGCGGCCATTGCGGGTGGCGCTCGCGCAGCGCACGCACCAATGCACTGCTGGCGGCCACCTCCCCCATCGAAACGGCATGCACCCAGATGCAACCCTCACCGTTGAGCCGCGCGCCCCATCCGAAGCGCTCGCCCCAACCGCTGCGATACGCGGGATCGGATCGGGATCTCCACAACACGCTCATGAAGGCCAACGGCGCCGCCAGATAGGCGAGCACGGTGTACAGCAACCTCATGGCGCGGCGTACCCGGCCAGCAAGTCGCCCCACTGCCGCTCGCCAAAGCGGTCCGGCGGCCAGGCCGGGGCAAGCTTGCGCAGTGAGCGCTGCAGGCGCGAGAGGTTGCGCCGCTTCCAGGCGGCAGCGACGGGAGCGGCCCCGGCGCGCAGGCGCCCGCGGTCGAAGTCGATCACCGTGACCTTGCCAGCCGCATCCAGCAGGATGTTGTGGGCATTCAAGTCGGCGTGATCGACGGCCGCGGCGTGCAGGGCGCCGACCGCCGCGCCGATGGCGCGCCAATGCCCGGCGGGCAAGGGTGCGAGGTCCAGGCAGGCGCTCAGCGGTTTCGCGCCAGGCACGCGGCGGGTGATGAGGTCGCAGCGGTAGGTGAAGCCATCGCGCAGATATCTTGCCGCGATCGGCAGCGGCACCGGCAGGCCGAGCGAGTGCAGATGCGCGGTCAGCCGCCACTCCGCGAAGGAGCGCACGCGCGGCTCCCCCAGCCAGCAGTAGCGATCGCTCAAGATGCGGCCCGGCAATCCGCCACGGCGATAATGGCGCAGCAACCATTCATCGGCCCCGGTCCGCACGAACCATGCGCCGCCACGGCCGCGCGCCGCCGCCTGCGCCGCGCCGCGCGTCATCCAATGCGAGGGATCGAAGACCGCCTCACCGCCCGATTCTTGTACACTCGCCGCTGCGGCGGCGGCAACCAGCATGGCCCCATGGGCGGTGCGCGAGGCTTGCTCGCCCTCGACCGCGCACGGCACGCCATTGACGATCAAGTGATGACCTTGCGATTCAGTACTCCACCGGCGGACGTCTGCCTGCTGCGGCTCTCGGCCATCGGCGACACCTGCCATGCGCTGGCGGTGTTGCGCGCATTGCAGGCGGCATGGCCGCAGACACGGTTTACGTGGATCATCGGCAGGGTCGAAGCCAGGTTGATGAGCGCGTTGTCACCCGGCGTGGAGTTTATCACCTTCGATAAACGCGCCGCCTGGAGCGAATGGCGGCGCCTCCGCGCGCTGCTGGCGCCACGCCGCTTCGACCTGCTGTTGCATCTGCAACTCGCCTTCCGCGCAAGCCTCGTGAGCACGGCGGTCCGGGCCGGGCACCGGCTGGGTTTCGACCGCGACCGCGCGCGCGAGGCGCAATGGCTGTTCACCAACGCGCAGATCGCGCCGCGCCGGCGGGAGCATGTGCTGGATTCGCTCCTGGGGTTCGCGCGCGCCTGCGGCGTGGAGCCCGGCCCGCCGCAGTGGCGGCCGGCACTGCCGGCGGAGGCGTTGGCCTACGCGGCCCAGGTCATTCCGGACGATCAACCGACGCTGCTTATCAGCCCCTGCTCCAGCCGCCCCTCGCGCAACTGGTCGGCGGCGGGTTATGCGGCCGCCGCCGAGCACGCGGCGCGGGCCTGGCAGATGCGCGTGGTGCTGATCGGCGGGCCCAGCGCGCTCGAAAAGCGCATGGGCGATGAGATCACCGCCCGCTGCGCCGTGCCGCTCGAGAACCAGATCGGCAAGGACACGCTGCCCCTGCTCCTCGGGCTGATCGCCCGCGCCACCGTGCTGCTCAGCCCGGACTCGGGTCCTGCGCACATGGCAACGATGGTCAACACCCCGGTGGTGGGGCTGTATGCGGCCACCAACCCGGCGCGCAGCGGGCCCTACCTGAGCCTCGCCACCTGCGTCGACCGCTTCGATGCCGCCTGCCGCCGCTTCCGCGGCCGGCCCGCGCATGAATTGCCGTGGGCCACCAAGATCGAAGAAGCCGGTGTCATGGACCTGATCGAACCGGATGCGGTGGCCGCCATGCTGGATGCCGTGATGCGCGGCCCACGGGTCCGCTAGAATGCCGCGATGAACCGCGATGAAGTCATGGTGCCCGTCTCGCCGGGCGAACTGATCGACAAGATCACCATCCTGCGCATCAAGTCGGCGCGCATGAACGATCCGCGCAAGCTTGCCAACGTGCGGCGCGAGCTGGACAGCCTGCTGGCCACCTGGCGCGCGCATCCCTATTCGGCGCAGGACATCGCCGCCGAAGAGGACGCGCTGCAGGCGGTCAACGAGCGCTTATGGGTGATCGAGGATGACATCCGCGACAAGGAACGCGCACAGGCCTTCGATGCCCAGTTCGTGAAATTGGCGCGGGCCGTGTACTTCGAAAACGACGAACGCGCCGCCATCAAGAAGCGCATCAATGAGAAGCTGGGATCCTCGCTGATCGAGGAAAAATCCTACCGCGACTACAAGAGCGGATCCGCGCCTTGACCATCGCCGGCGGCGCACGTTGGGCCGCCGCGCCGGTTCAACGCTGCAGCGTGTACTCGGCTCCGCAATAGGAACACTTGGCCCAGCCCGTGGATTCGATGGGCAGGTAGACGCGCGGATGGGAATTCCACAGATACATGCCGGGCATGGGGCAGGACAACGGCAGGTCCGCCACGGTGACCTCGTACTGATGCTGTGCGTTCGCCTGGATCAGCTCGCGGCGCGCCGCACCGGCCGCCGGGCCTTCTACATCGCTCTTCGTGCTCATCGACATGCCTTCTCCTCCAAGGGCGCGATTTTATCACGCCCTCAGGCGCCGGCAGCAGACTCCTCGGCGCCGGCGAAGGTGTCCTGCCAGATCTGGCGCACCCGCTGCCGCAGGTGTTCGAATGGCGCCGCCGCCACCACGCGCTCGCCCTCGCCCTCCAGCGACAGGCGGTGCAGCACTCCACGGAATTCCCTGTAGGTCTGCGCCAGCCAATCGGCGGTTTCCGCCGGCACGATCCCGGCTGCGGCCAGGGATTCGAGCTGCCGGATGTTGTCGGGCCAGGCGAGCAATTCGGGATGTTCGTGCGCATGCGCCAGCACCCAATACTGCACCAGGAACTCGATGTCCGCGATTCCACCGGCGTCCTGCTTGATGTCGAACTCACCGGCAGCGGCCTTGGACAGCTCCTGGCGCATGCGGGCGCGCATTTTCGCCACTTCAGCGCGCAGGGTGTCGCGATGCACCGCGGTGGTGAGCACGCGCCGCCGCGCCGCCTCGAACTGCCCGCACAGATCCGCATCCCCCGCCACCGCACGGGCGCGCAGCAGGGCCTGATGCTCCCAGGTCCAGGCCTCGGAGAGCTGATAGCGCTCGAACGCCGCGATACCCGTCATCAAGAACCCGCCCTTGCCATTGGGACGCAGCCGCATGTCCACTTCGTAGAGCCGGCCGGCGGTGGAATGCATGGTGAGCAGGTGCACGATGCGCTGGCCCAGGCGCAGGAAGAAAATGCCGTTGTCGAGCGGCCGCTCGCCGCTGGTCTGTTGGATTTCGCCGGCGGAGTCGTGCAGGAACACGAGGTCGAGGTCCGATCCGTATCCGAGCTCCAGCCCGCCGAGCTTGCCGTAGCCTGCGACCGCGATGCGTACGGTGCGCAACTCGTCTTCCGAATCGCCGCATTGGGGCGTGCCATAGGTATTGCTCATCTGCCCCCATGCGAGGTCCATGCAGCATTGCACGATGAGCTCGGCGATGTCGGTGAGGCGGTCGCTGACCTTCATCAGCGGCAGGCGGTGCGTAAGGTCGGCGAGCGCGACCGCGAAGATGGCGGCCTTCTGGAACTGGCGCAGCGCTTCCACCTGACGCTCCGGATCATCCGATGCGACCCGCTCCATGCGCGCCGCCAATTCCTGCGCGAATCCGGCCCGCGAGGGCAGCTCGTTGAACAGGCGCGCATCGATGAGCTCATCGAGCAGCAATGGGAATTCGGCAATCTGGCGCGACAGGAAGGCGCTGATGCCGCACACCTCGATGAGGCGGTCGAATGCCGCCGGCTGCTCGTTGAGCAGGGCGAGATAGGAGGAACGCGACCCGATGGCCTCGAGCACGCGCAACACGCGGGTCATGCACACGGCCGGCGCGGCGGCGACGTCCGCACCCGCCATACCCGCCGCCGCCGGCGCACCACCGGCGGAGGCGCCGGACGAGGCCGCCGTCACGCGCCCGATCAGCCGCGCCAGGAGTTGGCGCACGCGGCGGCGACCGGATTCATCCAGGCGCCGGTATGCGCCACCCTGGCGATAGGCCGTGAGGGCCGCGGCACTTTCCTCCAGGGCGCCGTCGGGCAGGCCGCGCGCCTTCAGTTCCGCCTCGAAAGAGGCACTCTCCGATGCAAACCACGCCATGCCGGCCTCGGCCTGCGCCCGCCGTGATTCCGGCGGACCGAACACCAGCGATTCGAATTGCTCGGCCACCACCTTGCGGGCCGCGTCGATGCGCGCGCGTGCGTCGGCCCAAGATTCGGCATCCAAGGCCAGCGCGAGGCGATCCCGGTCGATGTCGTCCGACGGCAGCGAATGCGTCTGCTCGTCGCGGATCATCTGCACGGCGTTCTCCGCCTTGCGCAGCACGAAGTAGGCCTCGGACAGCGACGCCACCACCGCCTCGCCGAGGAAGCGGGCGCCCGCCAGCAGCGGCAGCACCTCCAGGATGGCGGCGTTCTGCAGGCGTGGATCGCTCCCGCCGCGCACCAACTGGAAAGACTGTGCGATGAATTCGATCTCGCGGATTCCGCCGGTGCCAAGCTTCAGGTGCTGATCGAGATCGCGGCGCGCCACCTCGCGCGCGATCAGCGCCTTCATGTCGCGCAGGCTCTCGAATACGCCGAAATCCAGGTAGCGCCGGTACACGAAGGGCCGGACGCAGTCGCGATAGGTGGCGCCATAGGCTTGCGCGCCGGTGATGGCGCGCGCCTTGATCCAGGCATAGCGCTCCCAATCGCGCCCGTGCTGCTGCAGGTAGTCCTCGAGCGCGCCGAGGCTGATGGCCAGGGGGCCGCTCTGCCCGAAGGGCCGCAGGCGCATGTCGACGCGGCACACGAAGCCATCCTCGGTCACGGCATCGAGCAGCCGGATCAGCGTGCCGCCCAGCCGGTTGAAATACTCGGCGTTGTCGACGCTGCGCGGTCCGCTGCTCTCCCCACCCTCCCCGTACAGGAAGATCAGGTCGACGTCCGAGGAGAAATTGAGCTCGCGCCCACCGAGCTTGCCCATGCCCAGCACGATGAGTTCGACGGATTCGCCGTTGGCGTTGCGCGCATGCCCGAAGGTGGGCGCCAGCAACTCGGCAGCGCTGGCCAGCGCCGCGCGGATGGCGGCATCGGCAAGATCGGACAGCGCGCGCAAGGTCTCCGCGACGCTGCTTTCGCCGTTGAGATCGCGCCACAGCAGCCGCACCATCTCGCGCCGGCGCCATTGGCGCAAGGATGCCATCATCGCCGTTTCGTCCAGCGCCGTTGGTGGCGGCACGGGCTGCACCTCGCCCCCGCCGTCGAGCATCCGGGCCAGCAATGGCGGATCGCGCTGCAAGGCGCGCGCAGCGAATTCGCTGCCGGCCACGACGCGGGTCAATTGCCGCCAGCGCGATTCGGTGATGGTGCGGCACGCCTGGGCGGCGTCCGGTGTTTCCAGCAGGCGTTCCCACCAGCGCGACACCGCGGGGCGCAGCCGCGCCGGCAGATGCGCCAGCGTATAGGTCCGTTGCGCCTGCTCGGTCATGTGGACATGCGGCGCGTTCAGCCCAGCGGCTTTTCCATGAACAAGCTCAACGGGTCGGCCCGGTATCCGCCGAACGGGCCGCGCTCGCGATATCCCAGCCGCCGGTACAGGCCGATGGCCTCCGGTTGCTTGATACCGGTCTCGAGCCGCGCCAGCATGACGCCCTTGGCGCGCAGGTGATCCTCGAGCGCCTGCATGATGGCCTTGGAAACTCCCTTGCCGCGGTGTTCGTCGAGCACGAACACCCGCTTCACCTCGCCGTAGTGCCCGTCATCGTCCATGATCTTCACCGCACCACAGGCGATGAGGCGATCATCGAGCCAGACCCCGAGCATCCAGCCCTTGGGACCCAGCAGCGCCTGCACGTCTTCGAAATGATTGCTCTCCGCCGGATACAGCGCTCCCATGTAGGTTTCCGACAGCTGGATCAAGCGCGCCAGCTCGGGCGTTTCCGCCTCGATGCGGCGGATGACGAACGGAACGCTCATGCCGCGCAAGCCTTCACGAAGGACAGCACCGGCGGTGGGCAATGCCCCTCGAGCGCGGCACGCTCGGGTTGGAACAGCGTGGCGATGAAGAAGGGGTGCGCCTCCATCTCCACTGCGCGGATCTCGTCTGCCGAATCGAAGGCGCAGGCGTGCAGAGGTCCGCCCGTGATCGCATTCTGGAAGCGGGGATTCAGGCCATAGCTGCAGTGATAGCCCACGGTGACGAAGTCCTCGCCGTACACCGCCGACAGCCGCGTGCGCCGTTCCAGACGGATTTCCGCGCTGGTCTCCAGCAGCGGACACTGCAGCGCCGAGATCACCGCGCGCCGCGCCTGCGGCTTGCTCTCGGCGTGCTCCGCATCGCGCCACCCCAGCACATTGCGCGCGAATTCCAGCACGACGTGCTGGAATCCGCCGCAGGTGCCGAGGAACGGAACCGAATGCTCGCGCGCATGCCGGATGGCGATGAGCGCTCCCTCCGTGCTGTGATAGGGGCTGCCCGGCACGCACCACAGCCCGTCGAACAGCTTGACCTCCTGCGCCGAATGGATCTCGGCGGTGTCCACCCACTGAGAATCCACCTCGATGCCGGTACGCTCCGCCGCCAGCTGCAGCGCCACGGGAATGGCGCGATGCGCCGTGATCTCGGGATTGAAATCGCCGATGAGGCCGATGTTCACCGCGCTGCGATGCGCGGCTGCCGCCTCGAGGTTCAGCGCATAGAACTGATCGCAGCGCTGTGCCAGGTGCGCAGGAATGGGCTGGCGCTCGAAGCCGAAGCGCTTGTACAGCACAATGGCTTGCTTGAGTTGCGCGGCCGTCTCGAGGGTCACGCGCTGGCAGCCCATCTCGCGGGCGCGCGCGATCAAGCGGCGCAACAACGCACCGCCCAATCCATGGCCGCGGGCGGCGGGCAACAGGTACATCTTGCGCACGTCGGCGCTCTGCGCATCGACGGGCAGCAGCCCACCGCAGCCCACGATCTGGCCATCGGCGCCGGTCACCGCCAGGAACAGCCCACCGCGGGCAATATAGTGGGCCTGAACGTCCTTCAGGTCGGCGTCCGTGCCCTCCGGGTCGGGGTTGAGCCCGTATTCGGCCAGGACCGCGAAAACGACGCCTTGCAGCGCGGGCTCATCGCCCGCGACGGCGTCACGAATGGAAAACTCCGGCATGCACAATCCGCCTTCTTGCAAAGGCCAATGATTGCATATCTTGGCGCCGGGGTCTTACGGCTCAGTAGATGACGGTCACGGTGATGGTGTCGGTGTAGTTGCCGGGGACCGCCGCCTGCTTAGCCGCGTTGTCGGGCAGGTTGCCGAACACCGTGGGCGCATTCGCCGTGCCGAGGCCGGCGCCGATGCCCGAGCCGGTGCCGGTCAACCGCGATCCGTCGCCGAAGACGGTGGTGAACGCCGATTCTGCCGGGTCGGTCTCGTCAGCCCAGGACGATGTACAGCCGGGAAATGCGCGAGGTGTGGATGCGCCACTGCCCGCCGGCGCGACGGTAGGTCTCGTGGTAATGGCCCATCCCGTGCAGGGTGCACCTGAGCGTGGACGGCTCGTAGATCCGATCCTCCATGGCGATCACCCCTTCCGCGTGATCTGCGGACAGGATGTTCACCTCATGACCATGGCCATGATGTACGGTGATGGCCGCGCCGATGGCATCGCGGATGAACTGCGTGATCGCATCACCCCCACGATAAACCCAGTCGTTGCTGTCGGCGGCGCGTCCGGCCTCACCCCTGCCGTCCATGCTCAGCGCCGCACGCGCATCGAACACCGCGTCGTCGGCAAACACATGGCGAAGCGCAGGCCAGTCCTTGGTATCCATGAGCCGGAAATAGCGTGCCTTGAGCTGTTTGATTGCGTCGATCGCCATGAGTTGGTCCGCGATCTGCATGCGTGCTCTCCGTCGTGCGCTCGGCGCATGTTAGCACCGCTCTCCCGAGCACGATCCCTGGCCTCTGCACCGACACGCGCGTGAAACAGGACGTGCGCCCGCACCAAGCGACCCATCGGCGAAGGCGGCGCGCCATCCGCACATCAGCGCCTCATTCATTGCTCATCCGCCCGGTGACCCGGTCATCGTCGGCAACGAAATCGGGGTTCGGCCGCAAAGGCAGCTCGGGGATCCAATGGCGGGGCGTGCCCACGCGGGGCGCCTGTGAAGCCATCGGCGGCGGCGCGTTGAACGCCGCGGCAGGGTGTTGCTTGGTGCTTGGCTGGTTCATGCGGGCCTCCGAGGGCCAACACTACCCGCTCAAGTCGCCGGAACAGCGTCCCGCGGCTCGCAATCTTGTGTAGGCATGCGCCGATTCGCCGGCAACCGGCGCGACCGGCGGCCGTCAGCCCGCGAGATCGAGATCCTTGGCATCCTTGGTCGTCGGCACGAAGGGCAGGTAGGAGATCCGCAACCGCTCCGCCAGCTCGACGCGGTGACGACCGGGCTTCAGGCCACCTGCCTTCAATACGGTGAGCGTCGCCTTCTCGCCGAAATTCCAGCGATCGTCGTACACGGTTTCCAATTCATCCAGCGTCCAGGTGCGGCCGCGCACCGAGAAGCGGATGTCGCCGCGCGCCGCCTTTTCCCCGTCCACCGAGATGGCGATGTCCTCAACCATGGACAGGCCGAGCCCCCGGTAATAGGGCAGGCGCGCCAGCAGCGTGAAGCCGACGGTCTTGCCGTCCTGCACCACATTGCGAAAGCCCTCGGTGCAGATCATGTGCTTGTCGAACATGGCATCCTCCTTCAGGCAGCCAGCGCGGTGGGAACGGGTTCGCCGAGCAGCCGGCACAGCATCAGTTGTTGACGGCGCACCTGCTCGACGGAATCGACTTCCTGCACATCTTCGATCCAGCGATTGCCCTCGTACTCCGAACAGATGTAGCCCTTGTAGCCGCCCTGCTTCAGCACCTCGACGATGCGATCATAGGGAATGGAATACTCGGTCATCTGATCGGTCATGTCGTAGAACTTGCCGTGGATGTTGTGGATGCGCGGCATGTGATCGAGCATGCGGCGCGGGTCGAAGGCTGCGTTGTGACGCGTGGTCTCGGCCAGTCCCACCTGCGGCCCCGGCCCCCACTTTTCCAGCACGTCGTTGATGATGTACTCGGACAGGCGGCGATCCGCATAGGATTTTTCGATGAATTCGGCGGCCTCGCGCGGGCAGCCATTGCGCACGAAGCGCTCCATCCAGACGCGCGGCATGCGGTCGAGGAACATGCCCATGTCGGGCAGGAAGCCCACCGCCTGCGAACGGCTCTTCTCGAAGGCCTCGGCGTAGCGCAGGATCCAGGGATGATCGAAGTGCAACGGCGCGTGCACCTCGACCAGGATCTTGATGCCCTTTTCCTCGGCGTACGGCGCGGCGGCCACCACCACGTCCGGGTCCAGGCTGACCAGCGCGCGGATGAACGGCACGCCTAAGCGTGCGCCGAAGTCGATGTCCTTGCGCACGCTGGCAACCTGCTCGGCAAACGGCATGGGCCTGCCCTTGTAACGCTTGTAATCCAGCATGAAGTCGTGGCTCACGGGCTTGGTGCCGTATTTCTTCATGAGGGCGTGCCAGTTGGCCACGTCGGCCTCGGGCACGCCCACCTCCGGCCAGCCCCAGAAGGTTTGCTCGCCGACGATTTCGATGCCGTTGGCGCCCATGCCGGCACAGGTGCGGATGCAATCCTCGAGGTTCATCTTCCCGAGGAAGGTCTCGTGTTGGAAGCTGTAAAGGCTTACGCCTCGCTTGATGTCGTAGTTCACGTCGGGCCTCGCGGTTGAGGAAAGACCAATCCATGGGGACGAAAAACCGGCAAGACGAGCCACCCAGGCCTGCCGGCCCCATCATCAGGGGCGGTCAAAATTAAAATAAAGATTCTAATTTGTAAAGCGCCGGCGGGATGGGGACACGGGGAGGTCCCTAAGTCATGCCAACGCCCGTTCCATGAATACCGTCAAAGGCGCGAATTCCGCAGGAATCTCGTAGTAAGGCGCACGGCGGCGGAACCCGGCGCGCTCGTAGGTGCGGATCGCCGCCCGCATGAAGGTGGCCGTCTCCAGGCGCGCGAGCCGGTAACCGGCATTGCGGGCACGGATAAGCAATTCATCGAGGATGCTCAGCCCCACTCCATTGCCGCGGAACGCCGGGCGCGCGTACATCAATTTGATCTCGCAGCATTCCCCGGCCAGCGGGTGGAAGGCGCCACTGGCAGCGGCCGCCCCATCGCAGCAGGCCAGCAGCAACTCTCCCGCCGGCGGTACGAAATCGCCGGGCACATCGATCCGGCCGGAGGTGTAGTAGAACTGGCGAAGCCGGTCCGGATCGAGGCCAGCGCGCTGTGCCTCCGCCATATCCCAGGCGACGAGTTCGGACGCCAACGCGCGGATGTCCGCCAATTCGTCCGGCGACGCCGCGCGCTTGATCTCGAATATGCCGGCCACGATGCGCCATCCTACGGCCGGTGCGAACCCCCGTCACCCATATGCCGCCGCGCGGAGTAGGATGGGCGCTTGCAACAACCCCGCAAGGAACAATCACCATGCGCAACTACGCTCTCGCCGTCCTCCTGTCTGCTGTTGGTTTCATTCCCGCGGCATGGAGCGAGGCGCAACCTGCCGCAGCGCCGGCACCCAACCCGGCATGGAAGGTTCCCCAGGTCATCGAATTCATGGGCATCAAGCAGGGCGATCATGTCGCGGATGTCATCGCCGGACGCCTCACCACCGCCATCGCGCAGGCCGTGGGTCCGACGGGAACGGTCTACGCCGTGGAGACCGCGGAAGTGGTGAAGAGCCACCCCGAGGCACTGACGCGGATGAAGGGCGCCGCCGAACAATTTCCCAACATCAGCGTCAGCGCCGAGCCTGTGTCCGCACCGCTCCCCTCGGGCCTGGACGTGGTGTTCATCCGGCAGAATTATCATGACCTGTACGACAAGTTCATGGGCCCGGCCGATGTGGCCGCGTTCAACAAGGCGGTGTTCACGGCCCTGAAGCCGGGCGGCGTCTACGTGGTGCTGGACCATGCGGCCGCCAAGGGATCGGGCCTTGCGGCGACCGAGACACTGCATCGTATCGATCCGGAGCGCGTCAAGGCCGATGTACTGGCAGCCGGGTTCAAGCTCGATGCCCAAAGTGACCTGTTGGCGAACCCCGCGGACGACCGCAGCAAGCAGGTGTTCGACCCCTCGATCCGCGATCACACGGATCAGTTCCTCTTCAGGTTCCGCAAGCCGAAGTAAGCGCTCCGCTTCCGCGCCGGGAGAAGCCGATCACGCGCTGTCGGTCTCGCTGTGAGGGCGGCCAGTCCGGTTTCATGACGAACGGGGAACATGCGCCGTGGAAGCAGGTTGACGGGCGCCGCGCGTTTCTGCGCAAATGGCGGCCTATGATCAAACAACTTCTGCTGGCCTCGGCCATGCTGTCGGGCACGAGCGCCCACGCCGACACCCTCGCCCTCGTCGGAGGCCGCCTGATCGATGGCTTCGGCGGCCCGCCGCTGGAGCACAGCGTCATCCTCATCGAGAACGATCGCGTCAAGGCGGTTGGGACGATGGACTCCCTACCCGTGCCACCCGACGCCAAGGTCATCGATACCGGAGGCATGTCATTGCTGCCGGGGTTGTGGGACGCGCACGTGCACACCTACCTGCTGGGGCACAGCGATTACGATCATTGGGACAAGACCTACGGTCAGAGCCCGCGCCTGGCGAAGGAGATCATTCCCGCTGCTGCGCACCAATTGCTGATGGCGGGTGTCACCAGCGCGCGCGACCTGGGGGCGCCGCTCGAGCCCATCATCGAGGCCCGCAACCGCATCAACCGCGGCGAGATTCCCGGGCCCACGCTGTATGTCTCCGGGCCCTTCCTGCAGCACGCCGCCTACCCCGGCACCGAGTATTTCCGCTGGGGCATCAACGGCGTGGACGACGCCAGGAAGAAGGTGAAGAAGCTCGCCGATGCCGGCGTGAACATCATCAAGCTCATCGACCAGGACCAGATGCAGGAAGCGGAGGTGAAGGCCGTCATCGATGAAGCGCATGCGCGCAAGCTCCCTGTCGTCGCGCACGCGCATCGCCCGGAGGAAATCCGCCGCGGCTTGAAATACGGCGCGGACTGCTTCGAGCACACGGGGCTTGCCACCGCGCCCGGTTACCCGGACGACATCCTGGCGATGATTTCCGAGCGCGCCGCGCGTGGTAACCAGGGTCCCTTGTATTGGGCGCCCACCATCAGCGTCCTGTACAACTACGAGTACCTGCGCGACAACCCGCTGCAGTTGGATGAAGCGGCTTGGCAGCTGGATGTGCCCGCCGACATCGTCAGCGACATCAAGTCATCGTTCCAGAAGCCCGGCCAGCTCGCGTATTTCGAAATGGTGCCGGCGCGCCGGCCCACGCTCGAGAAGAAATTCCGCCAGCTGCAGAAGAGCGGCGCCATCCTGTTGATCGGCACCGACAGCGGCGTGCCGATGAATTTCCACAGCACCTCCACCTGGCAGGAAATGGACACCTGGGTGAATCACCTGGGGGTGGATCCGATGACCACCATCCGCGCCGCCACGTATTGGCCGGCCAAGCAGATGAAGGTGGACAAGGACTACGGCACGGTGAGCGCGGGCAAGTATGCCGACATCATTGCGGTGCGCGGCGATGTGCTGCGGCACATTGACCTGTTGCAGCACGTGGATCTGGTGATCAAGCACGGCGTGCGCTACAAGTAGCCCGGCGCCGGATCTACCCGGCGCCGGGTCGGCCAGCCGCTTGCCCGCTGCAGGCTCTCGCCCCGGCAGGGGGTGTTGCGGTACTGTTCTACCGTGGATATCGACCTACCCATTCGACCGCTCGGCGAAGTGCCCATGCAGGCACTGGCCGACGCCATACTCGCGCAGGATGAAATAGCCTGGAACGAAAACCAGCGCCGGCAGACCGACTACGAAGTGCACGAGCAGACGCGCTCCATCGTCCTGCTGTTCGCCGACGCCGGCGACGCCAAGCGCATCATCGTGAACCCATGCGAGGGCTGGGCCCGCCTGGGCTCGATCGCAGAGCCGCTGATGCAGGAGATCATCCGCCGCCACTACCCGCCCGGGGGAACCATCATCCGCGCCATGGCAGCCAAGCTACTGGCCGGCGGCCGGATTCTGCCGCACCGGGATGCGCATCCTTCCTTCGCGCTGGGGCACCGGATCCACGTGCCCATCCAGACCAATCCGCGGGTCCGGTTCATCATCGATGGCCGCCCCTGCCCGATGCAGATCGGCAACGCCTACGAGATCAACAACCAGAAAATGCACAGCGTCACCAACAAGGGCTCAACGGACCGCATCAATTTCATCTTCGATTACGTGCCGCCGGACCTGCAGCACAACTTGCACATGGGCGCCGGCGCAAAGTGAGCTCCCTGGCAAATCGCTCACCCGAGGCGAGGAACGCCAGCCTCGGCGCCGCACTCGAGGCGCTGCGGTCCAACCGGCCGCTGCGGGCCGAGGAGATTTGCCGCGAATACCTGGAATCCAGCCCCGGGTGCGTCGAACACCTGCGCCTGCTCGGTGCCGCGCTCGGCAAGCAGGGACGGCACGTGGAGTCCGAACGGACCCTGCGACTCGCCCTCGGACTGCAGCCCGACCACCCGCATTTGCATGAGGACCTGGGCAGCGCCCTGGCGCTGCAGAAGCGGTTCGAGGAAGCCGTGCCATGCTTCGAGGCCGCCATCAAGCTCGAGCCGCGCCTGCCCCTGGCGCACAAGAAGCTCGGCCAGGCCCTGGCCGCTCTCGGTCGCGGCCAGGACGCCGACGCGGCATTCGAGGAATACTTCGAACAAGACTCGGCGCGCGGCCAGGTCGCGCTGGCGCTCGATCACCTGCGGGCCGGACGCAAACCCGAGGCCATCGACACCCTGCGCAGCGCACTGCGCGAGAATCCCGACAACGTCGATGCGATGCGCTTCCTGGCGCAGGTTTACTGGAGCGAGGAGCAGCAGAGCGATGCCGAGGCGCTGCTGCGCCGGGCGACGACGGTGGCGCCGACCTACACGGCAGTCTGGATGATGCTCGGCATGGTGCTGCACGAAACCGACCGGCACGCCGAATCGATCGAATGCTACCGGACGGTGACCCGCCTCGAGCCCGGCAACGCCATGGCCTGGGCCGGCGTGGGCAATGGCTACGCCCACGCCGGCGACACCGAGCAAAGCGTGGCGGCCTTCGAGCGCTCGCTGGCGCTGGAACCCCATTCGCCGAATGTGCTGCTGGGTTACGGACATGTACTCAAGACCCGCGGCGACCAGCAGGCCGCGCTGCGCGCCTACCGCGCCGCCATCGCAGCCAAGCCGGAGTTTGGCGAAGTGTATTGGAGCATGGCCAACCTCAAGGTGTTTCGTTTCGAGGACGCCGAGATCGAGGCGATGGAACGGCAGCTCGAGCGCGGCGGCCTCACCGACAGTGCCGACATCCATTTCCGCTTCGCGCTGGCCAAGGCCAACGAGGACAAGGGCCACTACGACCGCGCCTGGCATTTCTACGACACCGGCAATCAGCGCCAGCGCGCCAAGGTGTTCCATGATCCCGTCGCCATGGAACTGCGGCACGAACAGATCGAGGCTGTGTTCACGCGCGAGCTGTTCGAGCGCCACGCCGGGCAGGGCTGCGATTCGACTGCGCCGATCTTCATCGTCGGACTGCCGCGCTCGGGGTCGACCCTGATCGAACAGATCCTGGCGAGCCACAGCCAGGTGGAGGGAACCGCCGAACTGCCGGTGCTGATGCGGCTGGCGTACTCCATCGGCCGCTACCGGCCTGACAACAAGGGCTACCCGGAGTCGGTTACCGATCTACGCGGCAAGGACCTGAAGGCCTATGGGCGCCAATATCTGGAGGAAGCCCAAGCGTACCGCTCCACCGACCGGCCGTTCTTCACCGACAAGCTGCCGAACAACTTCTCGCACGTGGGCCTTCTGCACCTGATCCTGCCGAATGCCAAGATCATCAATGCGCGCCGGCACCCTTTCGACACCTGCCTGGGCGGATACAAGCAGTTGTTCGGCAAGGGACAGACCTTCACCTACGACATGGCCGATCTGTCCGCCTATTACCGCCAGTACCACGAGACCATGCGGCACTGGCACCGCGTACTGCCGGGCAAGGTGCTGGACGTGCATTACGAGGAAACGGTGTCGGATCTGGAAACCCAAGTGCGGCGCATCCTGGCGCATTGCGGACTGCCCTTCGAGGAAGGGTGCCTGCGTTTCCACGAAAATACCCGCGCGGTCAGGACGGCAAGTTCAGAGCAGGTCAGGCGGCCGATCTATTCGGACGCACTGGGCTTCTGGCGGCGGTACGAAGCCCACCTGGGCCTTTGGCGCGAGGACTTCGCCGACATCCTGCTGGAACTCCCCGACAGCGTGCGCAACGCCGGCCTGTGAGCGCCAGCGGCGGGCCCGTTCAGCCGTACGGCCATACCGCCAGGCCATGGATGGCGTTGCGCACATCCATGGTCAGGTTCACCGACAGCAAGCGGGTATTGGCCGCGAGATCGTAGACGCTGAGCGTCGAAGGCGAGGACCCGCCCGCCACCACGGAATCCGAGATCACGCATAGCCCGCGCGCAAATCCCTGGCGGGCGATGTTGCTCTGGTCGAACGTGGTATTCAGCAACTGCTCCTCCGGATAGTGCGGCACCTTGAAGGCGCGATCTTCCAGGCCCTCGCCGCGGCCTGCATAGCGCAGCGCATCGCTTTCCGTGTCGTTGAACAGCACGCCATCGCGAAACGGCTGCGCATTGTGGGTTCCGGCAGGCAGTTCCACCGCCATTTGAATCTGCCGGCCATTGAACAACAGCATGCCGCCGCTCTTCAGGCCGGTGACGTAAAGGCCACCGCCCGTGCAGTGCACGTTGTTCAAATGCAGTTTGTTGAGCGCCAGCGGGCCGTCCGCCGTCCGCGGATCGAACAGCTTGCCCTTGAATTGAAACCGGTGCGCCTCGACGTGCAGGGCCCAGCAGAACTCACGCACGTCCAGGTCGAAACCCAGGACGGTGTCGAATGCGGTCGAGGCCAGGTACAGGCGCCGCTCATGGACGGCGATCTCGTGGCAGTGGCGAAGGTAGGGGTTGCGCCAGGAACCGATGAGGCTGAAGTCAGGACGGTACGCGAACAGTTCATCGCTGGCCGCGATGTAGACGACATCGCCATCGAAGGCGATGCCGCGAAGCCCCCGGTCCCAGCCGCGACCCGCCCAGTCGATGGCCATGGTGTTCCAGTCGAGCGTTTGCCGAACGTCCTGGGTGCGCAGGTCGAGCAGATAAACGCCGCCATGGCTTTCGCCCTGGCGGCTGCCGCGAACCACGGACGTGGCGATGAGCTTCACGAAGACCTGTGTGCCAGATGCACCGGCACTGCGTCAACCAGCCGCGGCGGTGCTCACCACTTTTTGGAGAACGTCAGGCTGATGGTGCGCGGGCGCTCCAGGCTGCGGATGTACTTGTAGCGCGGGTCGCCGAAGAACGCGCCGTAATTGCTGCCGCTGATGTAGTTATAGCCGGCCTGGTCGAACAGGTTGCGGACGACGAGCGCAGCCTCCCAACCGGAGTCCGCGGTGAACCCCAGCTGCAGCGTCGAGGTCGAGTATGCCGGCAGGAGCAGTTCCTTCGCCGCGTTTTGCTCTTCGGGCGTCTGCGCGTTGACATAGTCCCGGATGGCGTTGGTACTTCTCCATACTTCCGATTGATAGCTGTAGGAGAAGCGCGCCCACGTCTTACCGTCCAGTCCCAGGACATTGGGCAGCGTGTAATCCAGAGCTGCCCAGAATTTCCTCTTGGGTGATATCGGCATGACGGTGCCGGCGGGAATTGCCTGGTCTCCGTCCGGGTAGATCGTTTCTTCCGAAAAGGTCGGGTTGGCGAAGAACGCGCTCGCATCGATGCGGAATTTGGGCGTGATCTGCCAGGCGCCGTTCGCCTCGATGCCCTTTTGTTCGGCCTTGCCGCCATTGAACGTCCCGCGCAACCAGAAAGGATTGCCGGCCGTGCTGCCCGAGGCGTTGAGCTGAATCTTGTCCCACTTCATCAGGAAGACCGACAGATTGAACTGCACCGAATTGTCGAACCACTGGCTCTTGAGGCCGGCTTCGTAGTTGCTCAGCTTGTCGGGCTCGTAATTCAAGGGCAGAAAGCCACGCGCCGCGGCGCGCGCACTGTTGCTGCCGCCGAGCCGGAACCCCTCGCTGTACAGCAAATAGACCATCCGGTTCTTGTCGAACTCGAACTGGGTGGCGGCCTTGAAGACCGTGTCGGACTCCTTGCCCCGGCTGGCGTTGACGCCGCCGCCTTCGAAATCGTTGTTGATCGGCAGGCCGAGCGGCTGGCTGTAGACTTCCCGCTGGTCGCGATCGTACTCGAACCAGCGACCCCCGCCGGTCACCGACCAACGGTCGGTGAGCTTGTAGGTCATCTCGCCAAACAACGCCGTCTGCTTGATGGTCTTGCGATAGTTGTCCGAGTAGTAGATGTCGGTCGGGTCGAGCGGGCACTTGATGCCGGCGTCCTGGCCGGCGGTGGAACAGGCGTAATAGTTGGCCACTTGCCAGGCCGTCGTCCCCGTCAGCCCCGGCAGGCGCGCCGGATTGTCCCACGCGTCCGTGACGTCCTCGAAGAAGGCGCCGGCCATCCAGGAAAAGCGGCTTTCGCCCTTCGAGGTGAGGCGCACCTCGTAGGCGTTGCGCTTCTGGATCTGATCGTTGTAATCCGTGCCGATGAGCGTGCCGGTGTTGTAGTTGTTGTAGCTGCCCGCGCCGGTGGTCACATCGAAGCCGCCGTAATAGGCGCTGCGCCATTGGCTGTAATTGGCATTGTCCCACTCGTACTTGATCTTGCGGTCGAAGTGCGAAGCCGTGAGCGACAGATCGGCAAAGCCGAGGTCGCCCTTGACGTTGAGCGAGGTCTGGTACCAATCGTCCTTGCGGTATTCGTCGAAGAAGCGCGTGATCTTGTAATCGCCGAGCGCCGGATCGGATTCCCAGGCGCCGTTGGCCCTGCTGGCCTGCCCGATGAGGCTCAACGTCGTTTCCCAATTCGGGCTGATCTGCCAACGCGCCGCCAGGCGTCCGCCCCAGGTCTTGTATTTGTTCCAGTCGTTTTCGACCACATTGGCGTTGTCGCGGTCGCCCATCAGCGTGCGGCCGAGGACGTTGTCGACGTAACCGCCTTCCAACGAGTAAAAGCCGACGGCGCGGATTGCAATGGTGTCGGTCACGGGAATATTCACGTGGCCGCTGAAATCGTAGCTTTCCTTGCCACCCTTGGTGGTGCCGATGCCGGCGTCAACGCTCGCCGAGAAACGCGTCGTGTCCGGCTTGTTCGTGATGTAGCGGATGGTGCCGGTCTGGGAGCTTGAACCAAACAGCGTTCCCTGCGGACCGGGCAGCGACTCGATACGGGCAAGATCGATGAGCCGGACCTCGACCTGGCTCGAGTTCGAGGTCATGGGCTGGTCATCCAGGTAGATCGATACCTGGCTGTCGGTGCGGAATTCGGACGAACCCGTGGAAACGCCCCGCATGACGATGGCGTTGAGGCCTGGCAGCGCGGAGACCAGATTGACGCTGGGCAGCGCGGCAACGGCGTCCGCGGTGCTCTGCATCGCGTACTTCTGGATGTCCGCCGTGGAAAACGCCGTGACGCTCTGCGCCACCTTTTGCAGGTTGAGTTCGCGCCGCGTGGCCGTAACGACGATTTCTTCGAGCTGGGCCGCGGGATCGGCGGTCTGCGCCAGCAATACGGTTCCCGGGTAGAGCACCGCCATGACGGCTGCGGTCAGGGGTGAAATCGTCCGTCCCCAAGCCGTTGCGGGCGTGGCTGTCGTGAGGTTGCTCGCGCAAGCGACCGCAGGCGGTAGACCGCCAGAATTCTTGTGGTTCATTAGGCTCCCTGCAGTGCCGGTCAAGCAATCGAGACAAGACCGGCTGAATGCTATAGCAAGGTTCCTGACCTTGGCAACCCTGCGACAACGTCCGCCGGCGCGTCAGGGAGTTGCAATTTCACGCGCCAGCGCGGGGTATTCCTTGGCAAATTTTAGCCACCCGAACTCGATCGGGTTGACTGCATCAGCCGCGCCGGCGACCACTTGTTGAAAATGCACCTGGATAGGATGGATTGCAGTGAGTCGCCCTTGGGCCAGTGCGCGCCAAAATACGCCATTCGTTTTCAGCAGATGACGCTCGAGTTCCGTGTACGATTCGCCCAGCGGCACGTCAAACCCACCCGCCGCCAGATAGCGGAGTTGCTCCTCGGGAAACAATCCGTTGACCGAGTGGATCGTCTGCAATACGGCATCGATGGCGGCGCGATCTCTAAGAACCTGTGTATGTTCTGCTTTGAATCCCCGAATGCGCTGTGCTTCTGCACGAGCCGCCGGCGCGAGTTGACTCGTGACCGGTACCACGCCATCCGACCCCTGGGGAGGATCGATGGAACCACGGGTGGAGAAGTTCAGGTCCCGCGCAATCCCCGCGGGCAGTGGACGCCGGAACAGCTGCCCGATGAACTCACTCGACGGATCGAGATCGCGCCAGGAGGGAACAACCATGGGCGCGTGCCGGACGCCGGTTGCAGCGCTCGGCTCACCGCCAAAAGGGCTGGCGATGCTGATGAAGGCGCCGATCGGCGTCTCGACGCGCCCGGTCCCCAGATCATTCAGCGCCTCGCGCACCATGAGCCCGCCCATGCTGTGCGCCACCAAAACCAGGGGTGAGCCATTGCCGGGGACGACTTCGCCGGACAGAACGATCTTGTAGAAGAGCTTGGCGACCTGTCTTAGGTTCATGCCGCTGGGGTAGAAGAAGAACCAGGCCTGATATCGCGTGCGATCCAGACCGTCGACGAGCGCCCGGAAGTCACGCGGCGTCCCGTTGAGTCCGTGCACGAAGACGACCGGAATCTTATAACCACTGTATTCCTCCGCCGCATAGAACATCATGGGCGCCGTCTCCATGAAGGCCGCAGGCGCGTACATTCCCAACTCGCTCATGGCGGGGGAATACAGCGGATCATCCAGCGTTCGAATGGTGCCTTTCGGGTAGAAAAGCGATGCCGTCGGCTCCGATGACGTGGGAACCCTGATCGGATGCTCAATCGCTCCGCCCTGCGTCGGGTCCGGCGGCGCCACGTCGATGTCGAACCCGCCCGCAACGTGTTCGGGAAACGCGGCCTTGGAAAGCGTGAGGTCGCGCTGTCCCACGAGTTCACGCTTGTCCCACAGACCATCGCGATTGCCGTCCGAGTAGACCTGCAATCGGTACTGCCCGTCCGGAAGGTTCATGCCGAAGTAGGATCCGGACTTGCTGAACGATGCCACCTCGACGATTTCATTGCGCCGGAATCGGTTGGACAAGGCGGCAACCGCCAGCGGCCCAGGATCGGCAATTCCCTCCTGCGAAAGCAGGCGCCCGTAGACGAAGTAGGTGGGCGTTCCAAGCAAGTGCTTCGACAAGCGCAGTTCGGGGTGGGCGGCATTACGCGCCTCAATGGCTCCCTGGACTGAAGAGAAGCGGAGGTACGTACAACCGCTCACAGACGTGGCAATCGCCAGCAGCACGGCCAGCGTGGCGGAGCATCCGCTGCGCCGACGGCTGCTGTTCGAACTTGAATACGCGGCCCCGGCAGAGCCGTCTCGCCTTGCGGCAGTATCGAAACCCGTCGAATTCATGACCCGGCAATTGGCAATTGCGCTGCGTCGCGCCATGGCGCGGTCTATACCATAGGCGCGATGGATCGGCCACGCACCCTGCCGCTGACTACGCAGCACCGGGGCCCAAGGGCATCGAAAAAATACCAGGCGGCATTTGCCTCGGTCACGGCATCGACGTAGACCTGCGGCGTGCCATCGACTGACTGCTCCGGCAAACGCGGGCCAAAAAAAGAGCGGACCCCATGGTCCGCTCTTCTTTGCAAGGCAAGGCTTCGCGCAGGCCGCAGGCGCCCGCGCAACGGACTTACATGTCCATGCCGCCCATGCCACCCATGCCGCCCGGAGGACCCGCATGGCTGTGCTCTTCGTCCTTCGGCGCCTCGGCGATCATGACTTCCGTCGTGAGCAGCAGGCCCGAGACCGAAGCCGCGTTCTGCAGGGCCAGACGCGTCACCTTGGTCGGATCCAGGATGCCCATGTCGATCATGTCACCGTACTCGCCCGACGCGGCGTTGTAGCCGAACGTGCCCTTGCCCTCGCGGACGCGGTTCAACACGACGGCCGCATCTTCACCGGCATTGGTGACGATCTGACGCAGCGGCTCTTCGATGGAGCGGGCAAGGATCTTGATGCCGTGGGTCTGGTCTTCGTTCGCACCCACCAGCTTCTCGATGGCCTTGAGCGCGCGCACCAGCGCCACGCCGCCGCCCGGCACCACGCCTTCTTCGACGGCTGCGCGGGTCGCGTGCAGCGCGTCTTCGACGCGGGCCTTCTTCTCCTTCATTTCGACTTCGGTGGCGGCACCGACCTTGATCACGGCCACGCCGCCGGAGAGCTTGGCAACGCGCTCCTGCAGCTTTTCCTTGTCATAGTCGGAGGTCGCTTCCTCGATCTGGGCGCGGATGCTTTCCACGCGCGCCTTGATGTCGGAGGCCTTGCCGGCGCCGTCGATGATCGTGGTGTTCTCTTTCTCCACCAGGATCTTCTTGGCTTCGCCCAGGTCGTTGATGGTCGCCTTCTCGAGGGAGAGGCCGACTTCATCGGAGATGACCACGCCACCCGTGAGGATGGCGATGTCCTGCAGCATGGCCTTGCGGCGATCGCCGAAGCCCGGCGCCTTGACGGCGGCGACCTTGACGATGCCGCGGATGGTGTTGACCACCAGCGTGGCCAGCGCCTCGCCTTCCACGTCCTCGGCCACGATCAGCAGCTGACGGCCGCTCTTGGCAATGCTCTCGAGCAGCGGCAGCAGCTCGCGGATGTTGGAGATCTTCTTGTCCACCAACAGGATCAGCGGCTTGTCGAGCTCAGCGGCCTGGCTCTGCTGGTTGTTGATGAAGTACGGCGAGAGGTAGCCGCGGTCGAACTGCATGCCCTCGACCACTTCCAGCTCGTTCTGCAGGCCCGAGCCTTCTTCCACCGTGATCACGCCTTCCTTGCCGACCTTTTCCATCGCATCGGCGATGGTCTTGCCGATGCTCTCATCGGAGTTGGCGGAAATCGTGCCCACCTGGGCAATGGCCTTCGGGTCCTTGCAAGGCTTGGAGAGCTTCTTCAGCTCTTCGGTCGCCGCCGCAACGGCCTTGTCGATGCCGCGCTTCAGGTCCATCGGGTTGATGCCCGCCGCAACGGCCTTGAGGCCCTCGCGGATGATGGCCTGCGCCAGCACGGTGGCGGTGGTGGTGCCGTCGCCGGCTTCGTCGGAGGTATTGGAAGCGACTTCCTTCACCATCTGCGCGCCCATGTTCTCGAACTTGTCCTTCAGTTCGATTTCCTTCGCGACCGACACGCCGTCCTTGGTGACGGTGGGGGCGCCGAAGCTCTTGTCCAGAACCGCATTGCGGCCCTTGGGACCCAGCGTGACCTTGACCGCATTGGCCAGGATGTTGACACCCTTGAACATGCGTTGACGGGCGTCATCGCTAAACCGTACGTCTTTTGCTGCCATGAAATTATTCCTCGACTAGATAGGGGTTGAAGCGTGATCGATGAAAGGCTTATTTGCCTTCGATCACGGCCATGACGTCTTCTTCGCGCATGACGACGAGTTCTTCGCCATCCATCTTCACTTCAGTACCGCTGTACTTGCCGAAGAGGATCTTGTCGCCGATCTTCACGTCGAGCGGGCGGACGGTGCCGTCCTCGAGAATCTTGCCTTTGCCGACGGCGACGATCTTGCCGAAGATGGGCTTCTCGGTCGCGGTATCCGGAATCAGGATTCCACCGGGTGACTTACGCTCTTCTTCCTCACGTTTCACAATCACACGATCATGAAGTGGACGAATCTTCATAGGACAAACTCCCAAAGCTGTTACTGAACCTGAATGGATCGGAAGGGGCATTGTTAGCACTCCTCCCTAGCGGCTGCTAATCATAGCGGCGAGTTTTGGGTATTCAAGGGGGGATGTGATAATCGCTCCATGAAAATGCGTCTGTTGATCCTGCTGCTGATGCCCGCCCTGGCCTTTGCAAAGCCCTGGTGGCTACGTGACAGCAATGCCCGCGAAGGTGAATTTCTTCAACCGGATGAAGCATTTAAGGTCACCGCTCGGGTCGACGGCGAACTCCTGCGGGTGCATTGGGTGATTGCCGAGGGCTATTACTTGTACCGCAGCAAATTCGACATAAGCGCGGAAAGCCCCAACCTGACCCTGGATAGGCCGGTCTTCCCCGACGGCACCAGCAAGACCGACCAGTATTTCGGTACCCAGGAGATCTATCAGCACGAGGTCGAGGTCGTCAGCGGCTTCAAGCGCGGCGACGGCGGCGCCCACCCGCTGCAGGTGAAGGTAACTTACCAGGGATGTGCCGAGGCCGGCCTCTGCTATCCACCCATCATCAAGGTCCTGTTCCCAGAAAGCACCACCGGGGGCGAGACACCGGTAGGGTCCAGCTCGCCCGTCAGCCAACCAGTCGCGGCGGCCGTGGCCACGCCGCCGCCCAACGCCGCCGCACCGCAATACCGCTCGGCGCAGGCCGCATGGCTGACGCGGCTCGCCGCCCTGGGGGGCGTGGCCGCCTTCTTCCTCGCCGGACTTGCCCGCAGCCGCCGGACCTCGGCCACGGCTCTATGACGCCGCAGGCGCGAGCGGCGCTGCTCCTACTTACCAGCGGTGTCGCCATTTGGGCAGGGGCAAGGCTGTTTCAAACGCTCGCGCCGGCACCGCTGCGTACGGCCACCGCGCCCGACTCGATGCCAGAGCAGGAACCGCAGGCGGGCGTACAGCCCGACGAAGGAATTCCCACCGCCTTGCCCGAGTTTTCGCTCGATGATCTCGGCGGGAAGAAGACCTCGGTGTCGCAGTGGCGCGGCCGGCCCTTGATGATCAATTTCTGGGCCACCTGGTGCGCCCCCTGCCGCCGCGAGATCCCCCTGCTGCAAAGCCTGCACGAGAGCCGAACGGCCGCCGGCATGGAAGTCATCGGCATCGCGGTGGACTACGTCGACAAGGTGCGGGACTTCAAGGAGCGCTACAAGATCAGCTATCCGCTACTGGTGGGCGAGCAGGAAGCGCTGGACCTCACCCGCCGGCTGGGCGTGGAAACGCCGGCCTTTCCCTTCACCGTCTTCACGGACCGCCGCGGCCGCATCGTCACGCTCTACCTCGGCGAACTGAAGCGGCCGGTGGCCGAGGCAATCCTCGCCGTGGTCGACGAGCTCGACGCCGGACGCATGGAGCTGGCGCCGGCGCGCGCGCGCATCGATGCGCAAGTGCGCGCGTTGCGCGAAGCGGGTTGAACGCCGGTCAACCGCCGGTGGTCGCGCTGATGTGCCGGTGCCGTCCGCTTGCTATGGCTGCGCGCGGTACGCCGCCCAACTCTGGTCGATCAGGTAGGCGTGGATGTTTTCCACGTCCTTCTCGTTGAGCCATTCGGCGAAGCTCTCCATTCCCAGCGGCGCCAGCGCCCCGCCCAGCACGATGTCCTTGAAGGCGGCATGACGTCCGGCGTTCAAGCGCCGCAGGTCCGGCGTCGAACTGGGTCCGAGCACGTGGCAGCGTGAACACTCCTGGATGAACTTGATCTCGCCGGCGGCAATCGCGGCGGCATCGCCAGCCTGCGGCGGCGGCTCGGGAAAGCGCTCCTCGATCCGCGGTGTCGGCGTGGGCACGGCGCCGCCGCCCAGCTTGAAGGCGATGATGCGATTCTCGTTCTGGTACTGCATGGCGGCGCTGCCCGGGGGATACGTACCCACCGAGATCGCCGCGCCGCCATAGCCCACCTGCACCGCCACGAATTGTTCGCCGTTGACCGCATAGGTCATCGGCGCCGCCATGATGTGGCTGCCGGTGGGCACGGTCTTGAGAACCCGGCCGGTATCGGCCGCGTACACCCACAGCTCACCGCTGCCGCGCCCCTGGAACACCAGGTTGCCCGCACTGGACATGACGCCGCCATCGAAGCCGCGCAGGCCGGCGGAGGTTTCGTGTTCCCACACCACCTTTTGCGCCACTGGATCCCAGGCGCGCAGCAACTCGCGCACCGGCTTCACGTTGCGCTGCGCCTTGATCGTGGCGGCCGGCGGCAGCGGACCGAAAAGGCGCTGCAGTTGCTGCGGATCGTAGTTGTCATCCGGCGTGATGCCGCTGACCGTGAAGAAGCCATTCACGAACTTCACCGATCCGCCGTTGTGCAGCAGATCGACCCAGATATTGGGGACGTCCAGCACCGGGATGTACACGAGGCCGGTCTGCAGGCTCAAGGACATCGGATGCCAGGTGTGCCCGCCTGCCCAGGAGGGGTAGACATTCTTCGGCGATGACTGCCAATCCGCCTGCGGCGTGAGCTTGGGCCGGCCCGACTTCAAGTCCACCCCCGACGCCCAATTGACATAGGTGTAGTCCTTCGCCGCCAGGAGCTTGCCGCTCTTGCGATCGAGGACATAGAAAAAGCCGTTCTTCGCCGCCTGCATGATGACGCGGCGCTTGGCGCCACCCAGCGTGAGCTCCGCCAGCACCAGTTTCTGCACGTTGTCGAAATCCCAGCTGTCGTGCGGCGTGGTCTGGTAGTACCACGCCATCCGCCCGCTGGAAGCATGCAGGGCGAGGATGGAGGCCGTGAACAGCGCGTCGCCCTGCGCCTTGCCCACCTGCCGCAGGTCGTAGGGTGCGGCATTGCCGGTGCCGACATACACGAGATCGAGGTCCGGATCGTAGGCCATGCCATCCCACGCCGTTCCTCCACCCTTGAACTGCGGTCCGCGATGCGGATCCCAGGTCTTCGCGGCGAGCCCGAGCTCGGGATGTTCGTACGGCTTGCCCACCGCCGGCGGCACGGTGAAGAAGCGCCACTTGAACGCACCGGTGTCGAGGTCGTAAGCGCTCACGTAGCCGCGCACGCCGCCCACCGTCATGTCACCGCCGCTGTTGCCGATGACCACGATCTTGCCCGCAATCTGCGGCGCGCCGGTGCTCGAATACGGGGCTTGGTGGTCGATGATGGTGTCCGCTTCCCACAGCTTGCGGCCCGTGGCCGCATCGATGGCGTGCAGCCGGCCGTCCACCGAGGCCACGTAGACCTTGCCACGCCACACCGCCACGCCGCGGTTCACGAGATCGCAGCAGGGATTGCGCGCATAGGCCGCCGCGGCTTGCGGGTCATAGCGCCAAAGCTCGCGGCCCGTGGCCGCATCCAATGCGTACACATAGCCCCAGGTACCGGAGGTGTACATCACGCCGTCCACCACGATGGGCGTGGCTTCCTGGCCGCGGCGCGGCAGGCCCAGGTCGTAGGCCCAGGCGAATCCCAGGCGGCCCACGTTCCGGGCATTGATCTGCGTCAGCGGTGAGTAATAGGTGCCTTCCCGGTCGCGGCCGCCGGTGAACCAGTTGTGCGGCTCGGCGGCAGCGCGGCGCAGCCGCTCCTCGTCCACCGAGCCTGCGGGTGCCGCCGCCTGCGCGATCGCGGCGATACCGAAGGCCAACATCCCCATCCATGCGCCGGCGCGCGTCCGTCCGATACCCTGCAACATGCATTCTCCCTCAGCGAAACAGCACCACCGCCTTCTGCAGGGTGATCAAGAAGCCCCAGCCCAGGGGCAGCAATACGGCCGCCCACGCGCACAACAGCAACACGGGAGAGGAGGATACTGCAGGCACATGGCGAAGTGGCGCGGCAGCCGCGGGCGCGGGCGCGGGTGCGGGTGCGGGTGCGGTATCGTCGTCCACGAACTCCGCGGCATCCACGGGCCGCACCAGTAGATTGCAGATGAAACCGACGGCGAGCATGCCGGCCAGCACATACATGGTCACGCCATACGCATCGGCGCGCGCAACGCCGTGCTGCAGCTGATACTCGCGAATGTAATTCACGAGCAGCGGCCCAAGGATGCCGGCCGTCGACCAGGCGGTCAGCAGCCGTCCGTGGATGGCGCCCACCATGCGCGTGCCGAACAGGTCGGCGAGGTAGGCCGGCACCGTGGCGAACCCGCCGCCGTACATCGACAACACGATGCAAAACGCCCCGACGAACAAGCCGAGAAAGCCGTGATGCGCACTCCAGGGCACCGAGGCATACAAGAAGATACCGAGCACGAAGAACACACCGTAGGTCAGCTTGCGACCCAGATGATCCGACAGCGAGGCCCAGAAAAACCGGCCTGCGATGTTGAACATCGACAACAAGCCGGTGAAACCTGCGCCGATGGTGGCGATCTCCGCCTTCTGCACCGCGCTCAATTCATTGAAGGTCTGCGTCGCACCGATGAGCTGGCCGGCGAACACTTCCTGCAACAGGGGCGATGCCATTCCCAGGATACCGATGCCTGCGGTCACGTTCAGGCACAACACGCCCCAGACCAACCAGAATTGCGGCGTGGCCCAGGCGCTGCGCAAGGGTACGTAGCGGCCTGCCTGCGCCGAGGGCGGCACCGGACGGGCGGGACGCCATCCCGGCGAAGGCAGGCGATAAGCAAAAGCGCCTCCCATCATGTAGACGAAATACACCGCCGCCAGCACCAGAAATGTCTGCCACACGCCGACCGAAGCCGGTGTTGCGAAGAACTTCATCAGCCGGTCTGCCAACGGTGCGCCGATCATCGCGCCGCCGCCGAAGCCCATGATGGCCATGCCGGTGGCCATGCCGCGCCTGTCCGGGAACCACTTGATCAGCGTCGACACCGGCGAGATGTAACCCAAGCCCAGCCCGATGCCGCCGATCACGCCCGAGCCCAGCCACAGCATCCACAACTGATGCCAGGCGACGCCCGCCGCGGAAATCGCCAGGCCACCGCACCAACAGCAAGCGGCCACCGCCGCGGTCAAACGCGGACCCACTCGCTCGACCCACCCACCCCAGATGGCGGCGGAGGAGCCCAGGAATACGAAGAACAGGGTGTACATCCAACCCAGTTCCGTGATCTTCCAATCGCAATCGACGGCGCTGATGCGCGCCCAGAAACCGAGATCGGCCGCGCATTCGATGCGCTGCTCGATGCCCACGGCGTGCGACAGCGGCAACCAGAACACCGAGAACCCGTAGGCGACGCCGATGCACAAATGGATGGCCAGGGCCGCCGGCGGCAGGAGCCAGCGGTTGAAATGCGGCGGTGCCACGATGCGTTCCCTGCTGAACAAGCCGCGCAGATTGTTCACATCGACACACTCCTGCGCATCCGTTCCGGGCGCGTTGAATCAAACACGCCGGTGGAGGCGTTCGCGGCTTTTTAACACTTTCCTGCGCGAGCGCGCAGAGACGTGGTGAGCCGCCGGCTGACTGACGCAACATCGCCTGCGTTGGCGAGGTTCGGTTGCAGTTCGCGGCGGTTTGAACCATGATCGCCTCCCATCGGCGCAGCTCCGCCCGGCAGCCACCCCGCGTGCCACCAGCTCCAGCAAGTCGCCCCACGCCTTGGTCAAAATTGCGGGTTTTCCCGAAGTTCGGCGCAAAAGCTTGCCTTTTCCGCCCCATATCCGTTTAAATCGCGCCATTGTGCGTCGGCGGCGCGGCGCTTGAGAGATTAATTTGGCCCAGATTCTGTTGATCAACGGACCCAATCTCAACCTGCTCGGCAGCCGTGAGCCCGAGCTGTATGGCAGGGATACGCTGGCGCAGATCGAAGATCGCCTGCGGGCGCAAGCCGCCGAGGCCGGGCACCAGCTGCAATGCCTGCAAAGCAACGCCGAGCATGCGCTGATCGACCGCGTGCACGCCGCCAAGGCGGACGGCACGGCCTTCCTGATCATCAATCCCGGCGCTCTCACCCACACCAGCATTGCCCTGCGCGACGCGCTGATTGGGGTCGGGTTGCCTTTCATCGAAGTGCATTTGAGCAACGTGTTCGCGCGCGAGAGCTTTCGTCACCACTCCTTCATCTCGGACATCGCCGCAGGCTGCATCGTCGGCCTCGGCCCCATTGGTTATGAGCTGGCGCTACAGGCGGCCGCGCGCCGCCTGGCCCGCGCCTGATTCAGGTCCAGCAACACTCGAGGTTTTCATCGCATGGATATTCGCAAAGTCAAAAAGCTGATCGAGTTGCTGGAAGAATCCGGCATTGCGGAATTGGAGATCTCCGAGGGAGAGGAATCCGTGCGCATCAGCCGCTACCCCCGCGGCGCAGCCGCGGCGCCGGCGCAGGCAGCGCCGATGATGCAGGCGTACGCGCCCGCTCCGGCCGCCCCTGCCCCGGGCGCTGCACCGACACCCCCGCCCGCGCCGGCCGGCAACAAGGACCAGACCGTGGCCTCGCCCATGGTGGGCACCTATTACTCGGCCCCCTCGCCGGGCGCCAAGCCCTTCGTGGAACTGGGCATGGAGATCAAGGTAGGCCAGGTGCTGTGCATCATCGAGGCCATGAAGATGATGAACCAGATCGAGTCGGAGAAATCCGGCCGTCTTGCCGCGATCCTGGCGAAGAACGGCGATCCGGTGGAGTTCGGCCAGCCACTGTTCATCATCGAGTGATTGCCATGACCATCCTTAGCGCCTCTCCGAACGGCATCATCGAATAATGGCAATGATCGAAAAAGTCGTCATCGCGAACCGCGGCGAGATTGCGCTGCGCATCCTGCGAGCCTGCCGCGAGCTGGGCATCAAGACGGTGGCCGTGCATTCCACCGCAGACTTCAACACCAAGCATGTGCTGCTCGCGGATGAAACGGTGTGCATCGGACCGCCGCAGTCGAACCTGTCCTACCTGAACATGCCGGCCATCATCAGCGCGGCGGAAGTCACCGATGCCGTGGCCATCCACCCGGGCTATGGCTTCCTGTCCGAGAACGCGGATTTCGCCGAACGCGTGGAAAAGAGCGGCTTCATCTTCGTCGGCCCCAAGGCCGAGACCATCCGCACCATGGGGGACAAGGTCTCCGCCATCCGCGTGATGAAGGCCGCCGGCGTGCCCTGCGTACCCGGCTCGGACGGACCCTTGGGCAATGATCCGGACGAGAATTTCCGCATTGCCAAGGAAATCGGCTATCCGATCATCATCAAGGCCTCCGGTGGCGGTGGCGGGCGCGGCATGCGCGTGGTGCACACCGACGCCTCGCTCCTGAATGCGATCACACTGACGCAGTCGGAGGCGCTGGCCGCCTTCGGCAACCCGCAGGTGTACATGGAGAAATTCCTGGAACGCCCGCGGCACATCGAATTCCAGGTGATGGCCGACAACTACGGCAACACCATCCACCTGGGCGAGCGCGACTGCTCCATGCAGCGCCGGCACCAGAAAGTGCTGGAAGAAGCGCCCGCGCCCGGCCTGTCTGCCAAGCAGCGCAAGACCATGGGCGAGCGCTGCGTGGCGGCGTGCAAGGCCGTCGGCTACCGCGGCGCCGGCACGCTGGAATTCCTCTATCAGGACAACGAGTTCTATTTCATCGAGATGAACACACGCGTGCAGGTGGAGCATCCGGTGACCGAACTCGTCACCGGCGTGGACATCGTGAAGACCCAACTGCTGATCGCCGCCGGCGAGAAGCTCGCGTATTCGCAGAGCGACATCCAGATCCGCGGCCACGCCATGGAATGCCGCATCAATGCCGAGGATCCCAAGACCTTCATGCCCTCGCCGGGACCGATCCGGCTGTGGCATGCGCCGGGCGGCCCCGGCATCCGCGTCGACAGCCATGTGTACACCGGCTATCAAGTGCCACCGTTCTACGATTCGATGATCGGCAAGCTCATTTCCCACGGCGATACCCGCGACACGGCCATCGCACGCATGCGCAATGCGCTGGCGGAGATGGTGGTGGAAGGCATCAAGACCAACATTCCGCTGCATCAGGAGATCTGCAACCACTCGGCCTTCCGCCAGGGCGGCACCGACATTCATTACCTGGAGCGGCGGCTCGGCTTGAAATAGCCGGGGCCGGCGCCGGTCGCGCGTGAATTTCGTCCAGATCGAATTCGCGCTGGGCTCGGCCGATGCCGATGCGCTCGGCGATGCGCTGAGCGAAGCCGGTGCGTTGAGCGTCACCTTCATGGACGCGGCCGATGAGCCCGTGCTCGAACCCCTGCCCGGCGAGGTGCGCCTGTGGTCGCAGACCACCGTCAGCGCCCTGTTCGACGATTCGCTGACACAGGCTGCCCGCCTCGAACAGGTGACCGCCCTGCTGGTGGCGGACGCCGCGGCCACCGCGCGCGCGCGGGCCGTCGCCGACCGTGCGTGGGAACGCGAATGGCTGCAGCATTTCCGTCCCATGCGCTTCGGCAGGCGCCTGTACGTGTACCCGACGGCCAGTGAGGAGCCCGTCCCGCAGGACGCCGCCGTGGTCTGGCTGGATCCCGGCCTCGCCTTCGGCACCGGCACGCATGCCACCACGGCGCAATGCCTGGAGATGATCGATGCGCGCGACTGGCACGGCGCCAGCGTGCTCGACTACGGCTGCGGCTCCGGGATCTTGTGCATCGCCGCGCTGCTGCTCGGCGCCGCAACCGGCTACGCCGTCGACATCGATCCCCAGGCGATCACCGCCTTGCGCGAAAATGCACTCCGCAATGGAGTTTGGGATAAAATCCGCGCCCTGCCGGCGCGGGCGCCGCTGGTACCGGTCGATTGCGTGGTCGCCAACATCCTGGCCCAGCCCTTGATCGAGCTGGCGCCCCGCCTCAGTGCAGCCTGCCGCCCGGGCGGCGACCTCATCCTCTCGGGTATCCTGGAGGACCAGGCGGCGACGGTGATCGACGCCTATGCGCCGACCTGCTCGCTGGCGGAGCATCGCCGCCGCGAGGGCTGGTCCTGCCTGAGGTTGTCGCGCCGCGGCTGAAGACCCACCCGCAGGCATCCTGCGCGGCTCATTGGAGATGTCGAGATCGTGTTCACTCAATGCCCCGCCTGCGAGACCATTTTCAAGATTTCCGCGGAAGTCCTGCGCGCGGCGGCGGGCGAAGTGCGTTGCGGGCGCTGCGGCGAGATATTCAACGCGCTGCGCAGCCTCGCGGAAGAACCACGCGCCTTCACCACCGGCGAGTCCGCCCAGGAGCAGGAAGCCCGCGCGGACAAGATCCTGCGCAATGCCGGCACGACGGCGGACCTCACCCCGCCACCGCCCGTGCAACTCGAAGAAGAGCCGGAGGACGCGGCGGCGAGCACCGAGTTGGAAGAACTCGCGCGCGATGGCGCGCCCGGCACGCAGATTGCGCAATTGGAGATCCAGGGCGCCGCCGAATTCCTGGAAGCGGATGATGAGCAGGACGAGCCGGCCGAGCACGTGACGACCCGCACCATCGCCGACGATCCGTCCATGGAGTTCACGCTGCCCCCCGGAGAACTCGACCGGATATTCGTCGAAGCGCGCCCCCATCATTTCGTCCGCGGCCGCCACAACGTGCTGCGCGATGTGAACATCGAGGAAATCGAGCCCATCAACCCCGAACACCTCGCCGCGGGAGCACCTCCGGCCGGGGACGCAGCGGATGAGGGCGCGGATCTCGCGCCGCAGGCGTCCGACGAACGCGCCGCCTTCGAGCCCGCGCCAATGACCCTGGTTTCCGACGCCGTGGATTCGTCGGTCGGGGGCCAGGCGGACGCGGCGGAAGCCGCCGCGGCCTCGCCACCGGAACGCGAGGTGCCCGACTTCCTCAAGGCGCCGCCTCGCGAGGCCTCATCCGATGCCGCACCGGCCCCTGCGGCAGCCACGCGCCGCGGCGATTGGGTGGAGAAGGTACTCCCCACGCGCGATATCGAGGAATTCGCGCCGGGGCGTGAACCGCACAGCGCCCGTTGGGCCGCGGCGGCAGTGTTGCTGGTGCTGCTGCTGGCCCTGCAGCTCGTGCATCATCACCGCGACGCGCTGGCGCAATCGCCCACCTTCGGCGGTGCGCTGCGCTCCCTCTATCAGATCGCCGGCTACCCGATCCCTTTGAAATTGAACCTGAGCGCCTTCGAGGTGCGTCAATGGGGCGTCACCGGCGATGCCAATGCCAACGGCACGCTCCGCGTGCGCGCCAGCCTGATCAACACCGGCGCCAGCGCACAGCCCTACCCCTTGCTGCGGCTGACACTCGCGGACCGGTTCGGCACGCGCCTGGGCACGCGCGACTTCCTGCCATCCGAATACCTGCGCCAGCCGCCGGTCCGGCCGCTGGATGCGGGCGAGCGCGCCGACACGCTGGTGGAAATCGTCGACCCGGGCAAGACCGCGGAAGGGTTCGAGATCGACGTGTGCGAGCGGCAGCTCGACGCGCGCGTGGTTTGCGCCAACGATGCGCATCGGTCCCCATAGCCTGCCCTCGCGGGTCCTGTTGGCGCCCATGGCCGGCGTCACCGACCGCGCCTTTCGCAGCTTGTGCCGGCGCTTCGGCGCTGGCCTTGCCGCCTCGGAGATGCTGACCTCCGACGTGCGGCTGTGGCATACGCCCAAATCGCAGCGACGCAAGAACTTCGATGGCGAAAGCGGCTTGCGCGTGGTGCAGATCGCCGGCTGGGATCCGGCCATGATGGCGCAAGCCGCGCGCCAGAGCGTGGATGAGGGCGCACAGATCATCGACATCAACATGGGCTGCCCCGCGAAGAAGGTCTGCAACCGGCTCGCGGGCTCCGCGCTGCTGCAGGACGAATCGCTGGTGGCGCGCATTCTCGAGGCCGTCGTGGGTGCGGTGCGCGTACCGGTGACGTTGAAGATGCGCACGGGTTGGAACCGCGACAACAGGAACGGCCTTGCGATCGCGCAACTCGCGCAACGCTGCGGCATCGCGGCGATCGCGGTGCACGGGCGCACGCGCAGCGACATGTACGACGGCGCGGCCGAGCACGACACCGCGCGCGAGATGAAATCCACGCTGCAGATCCCGGTGATCGCCAATGGCGACATCGACTCGCCGCAGGCGGCGCAGGAGATTCTGCAGCGCACGGGTTGCGATGCGCTGATGATCGGACGGGCCGCATTTGGTAAGCCATGGATTTTCGATGATGTCAATTTTTTCCTGGCAACAGGCAGAATGCGCGCTCCGCTAGCGCCGGAAATCGTCCGTGATATCATGCGCGCCCACCTCGAAGACCTGTACTCGCTGTACGGCGATGAAACAGGAGTTCGTGTGGCGCGCAAGCACTTGAGTTGGTATTGCCGTCAGCAACCGGGCCGCGAAGATGTCAGAACGATTCTTCTTCAAGCGGCCACGCCGCACGATCAATTGGCGGCGCTCGCGAGGCACTTCCATTCGTGACGCGCGGCGCCCGCCGGGTGGATGGGGATCGATGAGAATGGGATCGTAAGGAATGGCCGCCAGAAAAAAATCAAAGTCCGCCGCGCCGCCGTTCGACGGGCGCGACATCAAGGTCAACGGCAAGGGCGTGCCACTGCGTTCGCAGGCGGAAGAGGCGCTGCAATGCTATTTTGAAACTCTCAACGGCCACCGGCCGGCGCGCCTGTACGACCTGGTCATGCGCGAGGTCGAAGAACCGTTGTTCAAGGTGGTCATGGGTCATGTCGATGGCAACCAGAGCCGCGCCGCCGACATCCTGGGCATCAATCGCGGCACCTTGCGCAAGAAGTTGAAAGAGCTCGGCATCAGCGGGTAGGAAGTCCCTTGCCCAACTCGGTACGCGTCAGTCGTGCACTCCTAAGCGTTTCGGACAAGACCGGCGTGGTCGAATTCGCGCGGGCGCTGAAGGAACGAGGCATCGAGTTGCTCTCCACCGGCGGCACCGCCAAGCTCCTGATCCAGAACGGCATCGCGGTCAAGGAAGTGGCCGAACACACGGGCTTTCCGGAAATCATGGACGGTCGCGTGAAGACCCTGCATCCGAAGATCCACGGCGGGCTGCTCGGCCGCCGCGGCGTGGACGATGCCATCATGCGCCAGCACGGCATCGAATCCATCGACCTGCTCGCCGTGAACCTGTATCCATTTGCCGCCACGGTGGCGAAGGAAGGCTGCAGCTACGAGGACGCGGTGGAGAACATCGACGTGGGCGGCCCCGCGATGGTGCGCGCCGCCGCCAAGAACCACGCCTCGGTCACGGTGGTGGTGGATCCGAACGATTACCGCAACGTGCTCGACGAGCTCGCGGCGAACCAGGGCACCACGCAGCTGGTGATGCGCCAGACGCTCGCCGCCAAGGCATTCGCCCACACGGCGCAATACGATGCGATGGTGTCGGCGTATTTCACCGGCAGGCTGGGCGCCAAGCCCGGCTCGGTCAATGCCCCCACCTTCCCGGATGACCTGAACCTGTCGTTCCGCAAGCGGCTCGACCTGCGTTACGGCGAAAACCCGCATCAACAGGCGGCGTTCTATTCCGATCCGCGCGGCTTGGGCGCGAGCGTGAGCGGTGCGCGCCAGACGCAGGGCAAGGAGTTGTCCTACAACAACATCGCCGACAGCGACACCGCGCTGGAATGCGTGCGGCAGTTCGATACCTGCGCCTGCGTGATCGTCAAGCACGCGAATCCCTGCGGCGTGGCCCTCGGTGCGAACCCGCTCGAGGCCTACGACAAGGCCTACCGCACCGACCCGACCTCCGCCTTCGGCGGCATCATCGCCTTCAACCGTCCGCTGGATGCGGCCACCGCCGCCGCCATCGTCGGACGGCAATTCGTCGAAGTGATTCTCGCTCCCGATGTCTGCGCGGAAGCGGCCCCGCTGCTCGCCGCCCGCGACAACGTGCGCGTGCTGGTGACGGGCGACTTGAACCGGCCGGTGTCCCAGCTCCTCGAATACCGCAGCGTGGCCGGCGGCCTGCTGGCACAGACGCGCGACCAGCTCGCCATCGACGCCAAGGATCTGCGCGTGGTGACCCGGCGCGCACCCTCGCCCGCGGAACTCGCCGACCTGATCTTTGCCTGGCGGGTCGCCAAGTTCGTCAAGTCCAATGCCATCGTCTACGCCAAGGACGCCATGACCATGGGCGTGGGCGCCGGCCAGATGAGCCGTGTGGTGAGCAGCAAGATCGCCTCGATGAAGGCGGCGGACGAAAAACTGTCCACGCAGGGGGCGGCCATGGCCTCGGATGCCTTCTTCCCGTTCCGCGATGGTCTGGACGTCGCGGCCGGGTTCGGCATCAAGTCGGTGATCCAGCCGGGCGGCTCCAAGCGTGACGACGAGGTGATCGCCGCCGCGGATGAGCATGGCATGGCCATGGTGTTCACCGGCATCCGTCACTTCCGGCATTGACGGCCATGGACGTCCTGATCGTGGGCGGCGGCGGGCGCGAACACGCGCTGGCGTGGAAATGCGCGCAATCGCCGCGCGTGCGCCAGGTGTTCGTGGCGCCGGGAAATGCCGGCACCGCGCGCGAAACGCGTGTGTCCAACATCGACATTCCCGCCGATGACATCCCACGCCTGCGGGCCTTCGCGCTCGAACGGCACATTGGCCTCACCATCATCGGGCCGGAGGTGCCGTTGGTGGCCGGCATCGTCGACGAATTCGGCACTGCGGGCCTGCGTTGCTTCGGCCCGAGCCGGGCCGCCGCGCGCCTCGAAGGATCCAAGGCCTATTCCAAGGACTTCCTGCGCCGCCACCGCATCCCGACCGCGGCGTACGCCAATTTCACGCGCGCGAACTTCGACGAGGCCTACGTGCGCGCATGCAGCCTGCCCGTGGTGGTGAAGGCCGACGGCCTGGCCGCGGGCAAAGGCGTGGTCATCTGCGATTCGCACGATGAAGCGGTGAGCACGGCGCGGAGCATGCTCGATGGGGCCTTCGGCTCCGCCGGCAACACCATCGTCATCGAGGAATTCCTGAAGGGCGAGGAAGCCAGCTTCATCGTCGTGGCACATGACCAGCAGGTCATCGCCATGGCAAGTTCGCAGGATCACAAGCGGCGCGACGACGGCGATGGCGGGCCCAATACCGGCGGCATGGGCGCCTACTCGCCGGCGCCGGTGGTGACACCGCACATCCACGCCCGCGCGATGCGCGAGGTGATCGAGCCCACGCTGCGCGGCCTCGCCGCCGACGGCAATCCCTACACGGGCTTCCTGTACGCGGGCCTCATGATCGCGCCGGACGGCACGCCCAATGTGCTGGAATTCAATTGCCGCATGGGCGATCCGGAGACCCAGCCCATCATGGCGCGCCTGCAGAGCGACCTGACCGAGATCTGCGATGCGGCCATCGATGGCAGACTGGATCAAGTGCGCCCGGTGTGGGATCCACGCGCCGCGGTCGGCGTGGTGATGGCGGCCGGCGGATACCCCGACGCCTACCGCAAGGGCGATGCCATCGCGGGCCTGGACGCCGCGGCCAAACTTCCCGGCAAGGTATTCCACGCCGGCACGCAAAGCGACGGTGATCGCGTCATCACCAATGGCGGCCGCGTGTTGTGCGCGGTGGGCCTGGGTGACACCGTGGGCCAGGCGCAGCGCCAGGCCTACGACCTGGTGCACGCCATCCACTGGGAGCTGGTGCAATACCGGCGCGACATCGGCTACCGCGCCATTGCGCGGGAAACCGGCGCGCCGGACGCACGCTAGGCGGGTGTCCCGGCGGCCTTCAGCCGCCGCGTCCGCCCTGCTTCTTCAATCGCATGCGGCCCATGAAGTCGCGCTTGCCCACGGCCACGCCCTTGCCGCGCAGGATGGCGTAGGCCATCGATGTGTGGAAGTAAAAGTTCGGCACCGAGAACGAGGTGAGGAAATCCTCGGCGCTGAAATCCATGCGCGTATCGCGGAACTCGAAGCGCATGTCGCGGCCGACGAAGCCGTCGATCTCCGCCGGGTCGACGGCTTTGAGCGACTCCAACGCACCGCTCACCAACGCCTTGAGCGCGGCGAAATCCGTCGGAGGCGGGGTCAGATTGGGGCTGAATACGCCGCGGCGGACACCCTCGATGGCCCCCAACGAATGCGTTCCAGTGGACAGGATCTGATAGGAAAAGGGGAACATGTCCGGCGCCAGTTGCGCACCGATGATGTCCGCCGGCGCCAGGCCCTTGTCCTTGCAGAACGCCTCGCCCTTGTCGAGCAACCCGAGGACGGATCCCAGCCCCTGGCAATAGGCGGGAATGGTGGCGGAGTAGAGGGAAAAGCTCATGAAACCTCGCTTCGTGTTGGTTGACCCGATCTGCGCCGCCTAACGGCAGGCATCCCTTAATTTCTGCAGATCCGCGTGGCGGCTGCCGGGCCGGTCGGCTCCCATGCGCAGGTCGCGCAGCAGTTCCAGCGAGCGCAGCAACACCGGCAGTGGCGGACCACTCGCGGTCAGGCCCGCCATCTTGTCCTCGCTCAGCGAACCGGAAGGCATCTCGATGAAGCGCTTCACCAGCCGGTCGTGATGCTGCGCGGCGCTGCGCCCGAACAGATCGCACACCTCGAGGAAGGCGCGCGCATTCGCCTGGAACCAGTCCGCGCCCGCATGCCGCGGCATCAGGCCGAGCAGTTCGTCCAGCAGGCTCACACGTGTCATGCACTCGCGCAATCGCTGCTGGTCGGCGGGCAGCATGAACAACATCTTGTCGACCAGCAGCTGGGCGTAGTAGGGGTCGCTGGCGCGGCACAGCCCGAGCAGCAGGTCCAGCTCATTGATGCCGGAGAAATCGCCGGCGTTGGCGCCGCGGTATTCCTGCCGGCCGACGCGGTACGGCTTGTAATACGGGCGGACCGAGAAGAAGAAGCGCTGCACGTCCAGCTTGTCGAACAACCGGTCGTTGAAGCGCAGGACATCGGTGAGCGCCTGCCTGGCCGCCTCGAAGGCCACATCCGCCACCGGACTGGAGACGCCCAGGCTGACGATGCTGGTGACGGCGTCGGCCGCGCGCTGCAGGCTCAGGATGCCGCGCGTGTTCTCATCGATGAACAGGAATTCATCGGCAAGCGAGGTAAAGCTCTTGCGCACACCGGCCAGCGCACGATTGCGCGTGGCTAGGTGACTGGTCGCAAAGCGCGGCGCCATGCCCAGCGATGCGCCCACGTGCAGCGCCAGCGCGGAGGCTTCGGGGAAAGGCGAGCGCTCTTCGCGGGCAGGGTTGGTCAGTTCGTGGCGGCGCAACGCCGCGAGGTACATGCCCACGCTCCCGAGCACCCCGAAGCCGCTGTCGAAACCATCGCCGGTGTTGCCCTCGGCCAGGAGCGCCACCACGTGCACGTGCCCCTCATCGCGGATGCGCGCCTTGAGGGCATTGCCCACCCCCGCGACCTGCGCACGGTCGTCCTGCGCGAAATACAGGTCCTCGAGTTCGGTGTTCATCTGCACGAAGGCGGTGCGGATCCAATGCTCGAAGCGCTCGGCGTTGAGACTCATGCGGATAGTTTAGGTTAAGCCCATCGGGCGCGTCAGCACCTTTGCACCCGCGGGAGCGGCGGCGGCAGGATCTACCGGGCGGCTCCAGCCGCGCCTGTTGCCGCGGCCAGCCGGGTTGTGACCAGGCGCACCGACTCGGGTGAATCCCATTGCCGCGCACCGACGATCTTCTGCAGGATGCGGCCTTGCGCATCGACCAGCAGGGTCAATGGCAGGCGCGAGGCGCCCAGCATGTTCTCCAGCACCAGCCGTTGATCGATGAAATGACTGAGCGTGGCGTTGCTGCGGCTCAGCAAGGCCTTGGCCGCGGCTTCGTCATCGTCGGTGGAGATGCCGATGATGCGAAACCGCACGGGCAGGTCCAGCCATGCCAGCCGCTCCAGTGACGCCATTTCAGCCTGGCAGGGACCACACCAACTCGCCCAGACGTTGATGATCAGCGGCGTGCCGCGAAACTGGGCCAGGCTCGCCGATGGACCGTTCAAGCCGCGCAAGGTGGCATCGCGCAATTGCCCGCCCACCGGCACCTCGCCCGGCGTTGCCGCCGGCGCAAGCGGCGCCAGGCAGAGAAAGCAGGCGAAAACCAGCCGGGGAAGCGCCGTATTCATGTAGAGTTAAATGCCAGTTCGATCAGCAAAAGGCAACCGGCGCCCGCCAGGCGCCGCCATACCCCTTGACCACTTTCCTGCTCGCCTTCGGCGCCCTGTTTTCCATCGTCAATCCACTCTCCGGCGCCTTCATCTTCTACGGCGCCACGCGCGACCTGGCGCCGCGCACCCGGGCCCACGTGGCGCGCTGGATCGGCATCTACGCTTTCTGCATCGTCACCATATCCCTGTACATCGGCGCGTACGTGCTCTCGTTCTTCGGCATTTCGATTCCGGTGCTGCGGGTGGCCGGAGGCATCGTGATCTCGATGTCCGGATGGCGCATGCTGAACGAACCCGATGCCACCGACGCCCGGCGAAGCGAAACGCCGAATCCGCGTTCCATCGACGTGCCTCCGTCCCGGCTCGCGTTCTATCCCCTGACCATGCCGCTGACGACGGGTCCCGGCACCATTTCAGTGGCCGTGTCCCTGGGCGCCAACCGGCCCAGCGGCCTGCACGTATCGCTCCTGGAATTCTTCGTCGAGACGCTGACCGCAACGGCATTGCTCGCGGCCATCGTCTACCTGTTGTACCGCCACTCGGCGCGGCTGGCGGATCTCATCGGCGGCACCGGCACCACCATCATCGTGCGCTTGTCCGCCTTCCTGCTGTTCTGCATCGGCATCCAGGTGTTCTGGACCGGCGCATCGGAACTGCTCAGCACGCTGCCGCTGCCCGCACCGTGATGCGGGCGGCGCGCCGTCAGCGGCGCGTGCCCACCCGCAGGCCATTCCAGCTGGCATCCGATATCCAACCCCCGTCCACGGGCAGGCTGACCCCGTTGATGAAGCCGTTGCGCTCGCTGTCGGCCAGGAAGGCGATGGCCTGCGCCACATCCTGGGGCCTTGCGAAGCGCGCCATCGGCACGCGATCGATGATGTCCTGGTCCGAGTACGCGCCGCTTCCCTGGTCCTTCTCATCCATTTCGGTCTTGATCCAACCCGGGCAGATCGCATTCACCCGCACGCCCCGCCCGCCCCATTCCGCCGCCAATGTCTGGGTCAAGCCGATGAGCCCGTGCTTGGAGGCGTTATAGGCGCTGCGGTGACTGATGCCCGCGAGGCCGGCGACCGAGGCGATGTTGATGATGCTGCCGGTGCGCTTCTCCAGCATCTGCGCCCCCAGGTACTTGCACAGCAGGAAAGGTCCGAGCAGGTTGATGTTCATCACCCGCTGCCATTGCGCCGCCGTGGTCTGCTCCGCCGGACATATCAGGCTGATGCCGGCGTTGTTCACCAGCACATCGAGCGCGCCGTGCTTCGCCGCCACCGCCTGCGCGATGTCCTTCACGAAGCTTTCCGAGGACACATCGCCCGAAAAACCGCTGGCCTCGACCCCGGCGGACTGCAGCTGCGCCAAAGGTGCCTGCAGCGGCTGCAGGTCCACCAGTATCAGGCGATAGCCAAGCTGGCCCAGGAGCGAAGCGGTCACCAGACCGACGCCCTGCGCAGCGCCGGTGATCAAAGCGGTTTTCATGTCGAATCCTCGTGCATCGAAAGCGCGCGCAGTATAAACCGCGGCGGCGCGGTCGGTTAGAATCGGCGCATGCAACGCTGGGCACTGCATCCGCATCCGCAATTTCCCGCGCCGGCCGTGCGCGCGGTGCACGCGAGCCTGAGCGCGGTGGGTCAGCGTGTGCGCATCAGCTTCGAGATCGACGCGGATCCCCGCGCACTGAGTTGGCCCGGGCCCGCGGTCCCTGCATTTCGGGACGGGCTGTGGCGGCACAGCTGCCTGGAATTGTTCGCAACGGATGCAGGCCAGGGGTATCGCGAATTCAATTTCGCGCCCTCGGGGGAGTTCGCGGCGTACGAATTCGACGCGTATCGCACCGGCATGCGCCCGCTCGCGCTGGGGACGCCCGGCATCCTGCGCGGCGCCGGCACAGATCAACTGGGCATCGAGGTGCAGATGCCGGCCGAATGGCTGGGCGCCGCGTCGGTCGAGCCCCGGGCGATCGGCCTCACGGCGGTGTTGGAAGCCATCAATGGCAGCCACTCGTATTGGGCGTTGCGGCATCCGGGCGACAAGCCGGATTTTCACCATCGAGATGGATTCATCGCCGGCTGGCCGCCGGCGCGAGCGTAGGAGCGATGCCTTGAAACTGGGAATCGAACGATTGCTGGAGCAGGCACCGCTGCGTGCACCCCTGCGCGGACGCCGTGTGGCATTGCTGGCACATCCCGCCTCGGTCATCGCCGACCTGAGGCATTCCCTGGATGCGCTGTCCGCGGCGGGAGACGTGAAGCTCAGCGCCGCGTTCGGGCCGCAACACGGGCTGCGGGGCGACAAGCAGGACAACATGGTGGAGTCGCCCGACTTTCTCGACCCCCGTCATGGCATTCCCGTCTTCAGCCTGTACGGCGAGGTACGCAGGCCCACCGCGCAGATGTTGGACACCTTCGATGTGCTGCTGGTGGATCTGCAGGATTTGGGCTGCCGCATCTACACCTTCATCACCACGCTGCGTTACGTACTCGAAGCGGCGGCACAGGCCGGCAAGGCTGTCTGGGTGCTTGACCGCCCCAATCCCGCGGGCCGGCCCGTGGAGGGGCTCACCCTGCGAGCAGGCTGGGAAAGCTTCGTCGGCGCCGGCGCCATGCCCATGCGGCATGGCCTCACCATGGGCGAAATGGGCCAGTGGCTCGTGCGCGAGTTGCGCCTCGACGTGGACTATCGCGTCATCGCCATGGAGGGCTGGGCGCCGCAGTCGGCGCCCGGATTCGGCTGGCCCCTGGGAGAGCGCACCTGGGTCAACCCCAGCCCCAATGCCCCCAATCTATCGATGGCGCGCTGCTACGCGGGCACGGTGATGCTGGAGGGCACCACGCTCTCCGAAGGCCGCGGCACCACTCGCCCGTTGGAATTGTTCGGCGCGCCGGACATCGACGCCGAGGCCATCATCGCCACCATGCAGCGGATGGCCCCGCACTGGCTGGAAGGCTGCCGCCTGCGCAGCTGCTGGTTCGAACCCACGTTCCACAAGCACGTCGGCAAGCTCTGCGCCGGCGTGCAGATCCACGTGGAGGATTCCAGCTACGCCCACGAGCGCTTCAAGCCCTGGCGCCTGCAAGCCCTGGCCTTCAAGGCCCTGCGCCAACTGCAACCCGGCTATCCACTGTGGCGCGACTTTCCCTACGAATACGAAAGCGGCCGCCTGGCCATCGACCTCATCAACGGCAGCCCGCTCTTGCGCGAATGGGTAGATGACGCTGAGGCCACCCCTTCCGATCTCGATGCGCTCACACAGCCCGACGAGGCTCTCTGGCTCGAGCGCCGGCGCGAGCTTCTCTTGTATCCGGAAAGATAAGAGCGGAGAAGAACGTTTACTTCGCGATGGTGGCCAACGCGGGGAGCAAAAAATGAGTCGGCAGGCGGCGATTTCCGGGAATCTCGACTAAGCAGTCAAGCCCGGCGCGGCCGTGCCATGATGTGAACTCTGCGATCTTCAAACTCCAGCAGCTTCGAGCTGGCGCTGCCCGATGCTGAGCCGCGCCTCGCATCTTCGATTGTCACTGCCGCCCGCCCACTCATTTTTGTGCTCCCCACGCCGGATCACCGTCGAGAATCGTTCTTCTCCGCTGCTTAGGTTCTGAGTTCAGGGACGCGTCGAGGGCTGGCGCGGGCGCCAAAAAAACCTTTTGGGGTGGGTGCCCTGGCAATCGAAGTCGAAAAGGCGCGGCCTCAAGCTAAGGGGAGTTAAAGCGAAGGCAGACAGCGTGCAATCCGCAACGCCACGAGACGGCACGGCCGCGCCGGCCTTTAAGAGAAGGCCGGCCTCATCAAAGCGCACCCACCCCAAAAGTTTTTTTGGCGACCGCGCCAGCCCGCCAAAGCGCGACGCATGAACCCCGACACTTAAGCAGAAGGAGAAGAAGGATTCTTGCGGGCGATCGAAGTGGCCAGCGTAACCATGGAGGCCAGATCGGAGAGATTAGCCGGCACGACCAGCGTAGTGCCAGATTGAGCCAGTTTGCCGAATTGCTTGACGTACTCCTCGCCAATGCGCAGTTGCATGGCCTCGATGCCACCGCGATCGCTCAGCGCAGCTCCCACCTGGCGCAGTCCTGCCGCCGTGGCGGCCGCCACCGCCAGGATGGCTTCGGCCTGTCCCTGCGCCTCGTTGATCTGCTGCTGCTTGTTCGCCTCGGATTGCTTGATCACGCGCTGCTTGTCGCCCTCGGCGGCGTTGATCTTGGCGTCACGCTCGCCCTCGGAGGTGAGCACCACGGCGCGCTTCTCGCGCTCCGCGCGCATCTGCTTTTCCATCGCGGAAAGCACGTCCCGTGGCGGTGTGATGTTGCGGATCTCGTAGCGCAGCACTTTCACGCCCCAGGGCGCGGAGGCCTTGTCCAGCTCGCTCACCACATTGGCATTGATGGTACCGCGCGCCTCGAAGGTGCGGTCGAGCTCGATCTTGCCGATCTCGCTGCGCAGGGTGGTCTGGGCCAGCTGCGAAATGGCAAAGCCGTAGTTGGCGATGCCGTAGGAGGCCAGCCGCGGGTCAAGCACCTGCAGGTACAGCACGCCGTCCACGCCCACCTGCACGTTGTCGCGGGTGATGCAGATCTGCTCTGCGATCTCCATCGCAATTTCCTTCAGGCTGTGCCGGTAGGCGATCTTCTCCGCGAAGGGAATCAGTATGTGGAAGCCGGCCTGCAGCGTGCGGCTGTACTTGCCCAGGTATTCCACCACATAGGCGCTCTGCTGCGGCACCACGGTGACGGTCTTGATGAAGGCGATGACCACCAGGATGGCGGCCGCGATGAAAAAATAGCTCACGGAAAAATCCTCCACCGGCGCACTCCTCGTCAGATGGCCCGCAAGTACAGCTTCAATCCTTCCACGCGCTCGATGCGCGCCTGGGAGCCGGCGGGAATGGGGGCAGCGCCCGCATTGACGGCATCCCAGGTACTGCCCCGAAACTCGATCCGGCTCTCAGCGCCCGCACCGAGGCCGGCCGGAACGTGCACCGACTCGCCCACCAATCCATCCTGGAAGGCGGGAAGCCCGCCACGAAGCTTGGCGTAGATGCGCGGCCGCAGCAGCGCCAGCGCCGCCAGGGCCACCAGGATAAAGGTCAGCCATTGCAGCCAGGGCGCGAGTTGCACACCGGCGACGGCGAGCAGTCCCACCAGGAGCGCTGCGCCGCCGATGAACACCATGTAGAACTGCGCATCGACGAAGGCCAGCTCCGCTCCGAGCAGAATCACACCAACCCCGATCCAACCCCACCATTGCATATGCGGCATCCGTGCGCGGGCGCAGCCCGCGCTAGCGCTTCATCGCGTCGAAGAAGTCGGCGTTGGTCTTGGTGTCCTTCATCTTGTCGAGCAGGAACTCGATGGCGGCGAGCTCGTCCATGGGATGCAGGAGCTTGCGCAGGATCCACATCTTCGACAGCTCCGCAGGATCGGTGATGAGCTCTTCCTTGCGGGTGCCCGAACGGTTGATGTTGACCGAGGGGAAAGTGCGCTTTTCGGCAATGCGGCGATCCAGGTGGATTTCCGAGTTACCCGTGCCCTTGAATTCCTCGAAGATCACATCGTCCATCTTCGAGCCCGTGTCCACCAGCGCGGTGGCGAGGATGGTCAGGCTTCCGCCCTCCTCGATGTTGCGCGCGGCGCCGAAGAATCGCTTCGGCCGCTGCAGCGCGTTCGCGTCCACGCCACCGGTGAGCACCTTGCCCGAGCTCGGCACCACGGTGTTGTAGGCGCGCGCCAGGCGGGTGATGGAGTCCAGCAGGATGACCACGTCCTTCTTGTGCTCCACCAGGCGTTTGGCCTTCTCGATGACCATTTCGGCCACCTGCACGTGGCGGCTGGCGGGTTCGTCGAAGGTGGAGGACACGACCTCGCCCTTGACCGTGCGCGCCATCTCCGTGACTTCCTCGGGCCGCTCGTCGATGAGCAGCACGATCAGGTAGCACTCGGGATGGTTAGCCGCGATGGAGGTGGCAATGTTCTGCAGCAGCATGGTCTTGCCGGCCTTGGGCGGCGAGACGATGAGGCCACGCTGGCCCTTGCCGATGGGCGCCACCAGGTCGATGGTGCGGGCGGTGAGGTCCTCGGTGGACCCGTTGCCGCGCTCCAGCTTGAGGCGCTCGGTGGGGTGGAGCGGCGTGAGGTTCTCGAACAGCACCTTGCCGCGCGAGCTCTCCGGCGAGTCGAAGTTGATCTCGCCCACCTTCAACAGCGCAAAGTACCGCTCGCCATCCTTCGGGGGGCGGATCAGGCCGGAGACGGAGTCGCCGGTGCGCAGATTGAAGCGGCGAATCTGGCTGGGGGAGACGTAGATGTCGTCGGGCCCGGCCAGGTAGCTGGAATCGGAGGAGCGCAGGAAGCCGAAGCCGTCCTGCAGGATTTCCAGCACGCCATCGCCGTAGATGTCCTCGCCCTTGCGCGCATGCGCCTTGAGCACGGCGAAGATGATGTCCTGCTTGCGCGAGCGGCCCATGTTCTCCAGGGCCATGGACTCCGCCAGCTTGACCAGTTCGGTGATCGGACGCTTCTTCAGCTCCGTCAGGTTCATCGAACTGCGGCTGCGGGCCAATTCCGCCGGATCGATGATCTCCAGATCATCGCCGGTGTCCGGCATATCGCCGTAATCCTCGTGCTGGCGAGGACCGCCGTTGTTGCCGTTGCGATCGTTGCGGTTGCGGTTGCCCTTGTGGGGCCGGTTGCCGCCGCCCTGTCCGCCGCCGCGCGGCTGGTTGCCGAGATAGCCTCTCACAGGTTGCTGTCCAGGAAAGCCGCAAGCTGCGACTTGGTGACCGCACCGACCTTCTGCGCCTCCACCGTGCCGTTCTTGAAGAGAATCAGCGTGGGAATGCCGCGGATGTTGAATTTCGGGGGGGTGGAGGGGTTTTCGTCGATGTTGAGCTTGGCGATGGTCAGCTTGTCCTTGTAGGCCTCCGCGATCTCATCGAGGATCGGGGCGATCATCTTGCAGGGACCGCACCACTCGGCCCAGAAATCCAGCAGAACGGGCTTATCGGACTTCAAGACGTCTTTGTCGAACGTGGCATCGCTGGTATGAACGATACTTTGGCTACTCACTGAGGATGGTCCTTTCGAGAGGGTTAATCGATGTGATTTGGGAGCGATACAGGTTTCGCGTGGGGGAAACTTCGTGAATTTTGAGTGTTAAAACCAGCGCGAAGTGAAAATGCGCGGTCTTTGCGGCACAATACAGCGGCTTTACGTACCGATTATTACCTTAAGAGGATGCCGGTGATGCGGTTGGGTTGGCGCGGATTCGCGTCGGATGCCCGTATTTTGAACCTGTCGCCCACCAATTTGCAAGTATATGCCTGATGCCCATTTAAGCAGTCTCCGTTTCGACAGCCTCGACCTGCCGGAATCCCTGAAACTCGGAATCGCGGAACTCGGTTTCACGCGCTGCACGCCCATCCAGGCGCAGACGCTGCCGGTGGCCCTGGCCGGCCATGACGTTGCCGGCCAGGCGCAGACAGGCACGGGGAAAACCGCCGCCTTCCTGATCGCGCTGATCAACCGGCTGCTGCGCGACCCGGGAGCCCCGACCCGGCCGGTCAATGCGCCGCGCGCCATCGTGATTGCGCCCACGCGCGAACTCGCGGTGCAAATCCACGCGGATGCCCTCGGCCTCGTCAAACACACCGGATTGAAGCTGGCGCTGATCTTCGGCGGCGTCGACTACGACAAGCAGCGGCGCGAACTGACCGATGGCGTGGATGTGGTCATCGGCACGCCGGGACGCATCATCGATTACTTCAAGCAGCATGTGTTCGACCTGCGCCACATTCAAGTGGCGGTGCTGGATGAAGCCGACCGCATGTTCGACCTGGGCTTCATCAAGGACATCCGCTTCCTGCTGAGGCGCCTGCCGCACCCGGAAGCGCGCCTGAACATGCTGTTCTCGGCCACCTTGTCGCAGCGCGTGCTCGAGCTCGCCTACGAGCACATGAACGATCCGGAGCTGATCCGCATCGAGCCGGACAAGATGACCGCCGACCGCGTGCGGCAAATCGTGTACCTGCCGTCTTCCGAGGAGAAGATCCCGTTGCTGATCGGCCTGCTGCGCCGCATCGATGCGCGCCGCACCATGGTGTTCGTCAACACCAAGCGCGTGGCCGAGGTGCTGGAGCGCACGCTCATCGCCAACGGCTTCTCGGCGCAGGCACTGTCGGGCGATGTACCGCAGAAAAAGCGCCTGAAGATGATGAAGGATTTCCACAACGGCGATGTGGCGGTGCTGATCGCCACCGACGTGGCGTCGCGCGGCTTGCACATCGCCGATGTGAGCCACGTGTTCAATTATGACCTGCCGCAGGATGCGGAGGACTACGTGCATCGCATCGGCCGCACCGCCCGCGCGGGCGCAGAGGGGGATGCCATCAGCTTCGCGTGCGACGAATACGCGATCTCACTTCCCGACATCGAGAAATACATCGGCCACCAGGTGCCGCGCGGCAGCATCGATCCGGCCGACATGGCGCAGGTCATTCCCCCTCCCCCGGCGGAGTGGCGCGAACGCGCCCCGGTGTTCGGCAAGGGTGGGCGCGGCGGCCGGCCATCCGGCGGACGCTCCTCCGGCGGCAGGCCGGGCGGTGGTGGTGGTGGTCGCCACGGCGGGCGGCCGCGCAGCGGCGGTGGGCCTGGTCATTCACGGCCCCGCCCGCCGCAGGAGCCTCGCGGCGAGGCCGATGGCTCCCCCTCCACCGGCGCTTCCAACCATCCGGCCAACGCCGGCGCTGCGCCAGGCGAAGGCGCCAAGGACCCCTCGCGCCGCCGCCGCAGGCGCCGCGGCCGTGGAGGCGGCGGGGGCGGCGGGGGCGGCAACCCGTCGGGTGGAAATTCATCCGGCGATACCTCGGGCGCGCCGCCGGGCTCATCCGGCTCCCCGCCCGCCTCATGACGGGTGGCGGCCGCTCGCGGCCGCCACGTCACCCGAGCAGCTCGGCCACCGCATCGATACCGATGAATTCCTTCGTTTCCTTCGCTCCCCTGCCGCTGTCGGGATGGCGCACCGCCCGCAGGTGGCGGATGCCGAAATCGCGCGCAGCGCCCAGCACGGGCAGGCTGTCGTCGATGAACAACGTGCGTTCGCGGTCGAATGGCTCGCGTTCATGAAAACGCGGCCAGAATCGCGCGTTTTCCTTGGGAAAGCCGAAGGGATGGGTGGAATAGCTGGCATCCAGGTGCCGGGTCAGCCCGACACGTTCGTCCTTGATGGCGAGGGTCGTGGGATGGGCGTTGGTGAGCAGCACGCGACGTTTGCCAAGCTGTTTCAATGCGGCGAGAAAGCGCAGGGCGCCGGGAAGGAACTGCACCTGCTCGTGCACGCCGCGCTTGATGGATTCGATGTCGAGCCGCAATTCCCGGCTCCAGTAATCGATGCAATACCAGTCCAACGTGCCCATCGAGGCCAGGAATTTCGGCCGCAGGACCGCCCGCGTGGCCTCGGCATCCAGGCCATGTACGCGCGAGTAGTGCGCGGGTATCAGGTCCTGCCAGAACCAATTGTCGAAACGCAGGTCGAGCAACGTGCCGTCCATGTCGAGCAGCACGGTGTCGATGTCCTGCCAATCGATGGCGCCCTCCTCATTCATGCAATCGATGATAGCAAGCGATGCGTGACCTCGACGCCCTGACGCAGGCGCTGTTGCCGGTGGCCGCGGCAGCCGGCGCCGCCATCATGGACATCTACGATGGCGAGTTCGCCGTGCAGCGCAAGCAGGACAACTCACCGCTCACGCTCGCAGACCTCGAAAGCCAACGCATCATCCTCGAGGCGCTGCGGACCTTGACCCCCGGCCTGCCGGTGTTGGCGGAGGAATTGGCCAATGCGCCCTGGGCGGAACGCCGCCATTGGCGCGAGGTGTGGGTCGTGGACCCGCTCGACGGCACCCGCGAGTTCGTCAAGCGCAATGGCGAATTCACGGTCAACATCGCCTTGGTCATCGACCACGAGCCCGTCTTGGGGTGCATTGGCGTGCCGGCGCGCCGGCAGCTCTATTGGGGTGTCCGCGGCGCCGGCGCCTTCCGCCGCGACCCTGACGGCACCACGCGGCGCCTGCAGGTGTCGGCGCCGGGTGAGCCGGTGCGGGTGGCGGGAAGCCGTTCGCACACCACGCCCCAGACCGCCCGGTTCCTGCAACGCCTGGGCGAGCATACGCTGCTGCCGGTGGGCAGCTCGATCAAGTTCTGCCTGATCGCGCAGGGCGATGCCGACTTGTATCCTCGCTTCGGCCCCACCTCGGAGTGGGATACCGCCGCGGGACAGGCGCTGCTCGAGGCCGCCGGCGGCCACGTCACGCGCATGGATGGGCATCGCTTGCGCTACAACTGCCGCGAAAGCCTGGAAAACGGCGATTTCATTGCCTTCAATCATGCCGGGATCCTGCCGGCCAGGGCCGTGCCGTGAGCGACCCGTTGTTTCTGTTCGTGTTCACGGCAGCGGTGCTCGCGATCGGCTACCGCTTCTGGCAGAGCTCGTTGGATGCACGCGAGCTGGCCAACCGCATCGCGAAGGAAACCTGTTCGCGCGCCGTGGTGCAGTTCCTCGATGGCACCGTGGCATTCGCAGGCCTTGGCTGGCGCCGTGATTCGCGCGGACGGCGCCGCTTGCTGCGCACCTACACCTTCGACTACAGCGCCGATGGCTTCGTGCGCGAACAAGGCTTCATCGTGCTCGCAGGCATGCGCCTGGAGTCGGTGGGCATGGCGGCGCCCGGGGCATGAACACCGCGGATGGAGTCGATCTGCATGCCCATTCGCATTGCTCGGATGGCGCCCTCTCGCCTGCGCAGCTGGTGGAACGCGCGGCCGGCGCCGGCGTGCGACTGCTGGCACTGACCGATCACGACACGATCGAGGGCCTCGGCGAGGCGCGTACGGCCGCGCTGGTGCACGGCATCGAGCTGGTGGACGGCGTGGAGATCTCGGCTGCATGGCGCGCGCAGACGATCCACGTGCTCGGGCTGTGGATCGACGCCGGCGATGCCGCGCTGCGCGCGCAACTCGAACTGCAGGTGCAACGACGGCAGCGGCGCCTGGAGGACATCTGCGCGCGGCTGAACAAGGTGCGCCTGCCGGGTGAGCTTCTCCTGCAGGCCGTGCAACGCCGCCGCGGGGTGCCCACCCGCACGCACCTGGCCGCCGCCATGGTGGAGGCGGGCCTGGTGAAGAGCCCGCAGGACGCCTTCCACCGCTATCTCGGGCACGGCAAACCCGGTTATCGCAGCGCTCCCTGGCCAGCGTTGGGCGAGGTGGTGGACTGGATCCGCGCCGCCGGCGGGCAGGCGGTTTTGGCCCACCCGATGCGATATCGCGTATCCTCCGGTGCCAGGCGGCAGCTGATTGCGGACTTCGCTGGCCACGGCGGTGCCGCACTGGAAGTGATCACCGGCAACGCCAGCGGGCAGCCCGTGGACACCGTGGCGGACCTGGCCGCGAAACATGCGTTGGCGGGAACGGTGGGTTCGGATTTCCACGATCCCAACCTCCCTTGGAATCCGCTGGGGCGGTTGGCTAAGCTACCCGCCCGCGTCAGGCCTTTGTGGGATCGGGCTAAAAACTAAGTGAACGACGATCAAAGCAACGTCAATCGGGACCTGTTCAAGAACATCGAACGGTTGCGATCCCTGCGCATCGAGCATCGCGACCTGGATGATGTGATCGCGCGCCTGTCCCTGGACTTCAACGCCGACGAGGTGCAGATCAAGCGCCTCAAGCGCCGCAAGCTCATGCTCAAGGACCAGATCACGCGCCTGGAAAGCCAGCTCATCCCGGACCTGAACGCATGAACCGCCTGGAGCAAAGGCTGGGCGAATTCTTCGACATCCTTCTCACCCGCAACGTCCTGATCGAACTCGTCGGGGTGCTCGCCTGCCTGCTGGCGGCATGGTTTGCCGGCGCGGCCATCGGCCGCTGGTACGAGGCACGCGGGCGCCGACCGGCGCCGGCATTGAACGGCCAGTACCTGACGCGGCGGATCGGCGAAGTCACCGCGCCCTTCCTGGTCGCGCTCGCCCTGCTGCTGCTGCTGCGCCTCGTGGTGGGCGCGCTGCACCTGGACGATGTACTGGTGGAGATCGCGGTGCGCCTGGTCAGCGCCTACATCATCGTGCGCATCGCGGTGCTGGTGTTCGAGGCGAGCCTGGGCGAGAAATCCTGGCTGCAAAGCTGGGAATCACGGGCGGCATTCTTCATCTGGCTGGCCATTGCCGCCGAGATCCTCGACTGGCTGGACCCGATCATCGAGACGCTCGACCACTTCGGCCTCACCACGGGCAAGAACCGCATCACGCTCTGGTCGATACTCAAGCTCCTGTTCACGCTCACCATCTTCATGGTGGTGGCCACCTGGGTGGGCCGGTGGATCGAGAGGCGCCTCATGCGCCTGCACTCGGTGGCGCTGTCCACGCGCATCGGCATCTCCAAGTTCATCAGCGCGGTGCTCATCGGCCTGTCCATGCTGCTGGGCCTGAACGCCGCTGGCGTTGACCTGACCGCCTTGACGGTCCTCACCGGCGCCATCGGCCTGGGACTCGGCTTCGGCCTGCAATCCATCGCCGCGAATTTCGTCAGCGGCTTCGTGTTGCTCATGGACCGCTCCATCAAGCCGGGCGATGTCATCAGCTTCACGGGGCAAACCGGCACCAGCACCGATGGCTTCGGCTGGGTGCAGGAGCTGCGCGGCCGCTATGTCGTCGTGCGCGATCGTGACGGTGTGGAGATGCTGGTACCCAACCAGCACCTGATCTCCAATCCGGTGATCAACTGGAGCTACACCGATCCGCGCGTGCGCCTGAAGCTGCCGGTGCGAATCAGCTACAAGGATGATCCGGAAGTGGCGCTGCAGGTGCTGCTGCAGGCCTGCGAAGGCCAGCGCCGCGTGCTGCGCGATCCGCTGCCGGTATCGCGCCTGATGCACTTCGGCGACAGCGGCATCGACCTGGAACTGCGCTTCTGGATCTCAGATCCGCAGGAAGGCGTCAACAACGTGCGCTCCGAGGTGAACCGCACGATCTGGCGGCTGTTCAAGGAATACGGCATCACCATCCCGATCGCACAGCGCGAGGTGCACATGCGCACCGCCGCCGATCCGGATTGAGACCCCGGTGGACGACACCGGCGAGGCGCAGGAACCCGTGGAAGTTCCGCATGCGGAGCTTTCCCCGGAGGCATTGCGCGGGGTGATCGAGGCCTTCGTGCTGCGCGAGGGCACGGACTACGGGGCGCATGAGTACTCCCTCGAGCAGAAGGTGATGCATGTGCTCGGGCAACTGCAACGTGGCGAGGCGCGGGTGATGTTCGATCCGAACACCGAAACGGTGCAGATCCTCCCGGTGTCACGCGGCAGCCGCCGCCCGCTGCCATGAGCGCCGGAGTGCCGGCCTCGCTCACCGAGGTACCCGAAACCGACCTGGAGTGGAAGTTCATCCGTTCATCCGGACCCGGCGGCCAGAACGTGAACAAGGTGGCGAGCGCCGTGCAGTTGCGCTTCCTGCTCGCCACCAACGTGACCCTGCCGGCCGCCGTAAAGAACCGTTTGCGGCGCATCGCCGGGCAGAAGCTCAACGATGATGGCAGCATCCTGATCGTGGCGCGCAGCGAACGCAGCCAGGAACAGAACCGGCGCGAAGCCCTGCAGCGCCTGGGCGAGATGATCCGCGAGGCGCTGGTGGAACCCAAGGTGCGCCGCAAGACCAAGCCCACTCGCGCCTCGCAGCAGCGCCGCATCGAGTCCAAGAAGCGGCGCGGCGACACCAAGAAGACGCGCACCAGCCGCCACTGGGACTAGCGCTTTACCGCGGATGCGCAGCGGCGCTGATCGCCGCCGCCGGCCGCCTACTTCGGTGCAGACCCGTCCGGCGCCACGCCTCCCGATGCATCGGGGCCCCCTTCCGCCTGTTCGACCCCCTGGCGCAGCGCCTTGGTCTGATCGTCCACCGTGCCCTGCACCGCGCGCGCACGGTCCATGGTCTGCGTGAGCGGATCGAACACGGTCTGGCTCGGCGGCGCAGGTTCCGGCGAGTTGTCGGCAGAGCAGGCGCCCAGCAGGAGCGCCGCCAGCAGCAGGATGGAACCGCAAGATTTGTTCATATGAGAACCGCCTCATCCGGTGGCAAAGTCGGCCGAGTGTACAATTGCCGCAGGTTTAACGTCACCCGGAGTAGCGCATGGTTCGTTTCGTGTTGATGCTGCTGGCAGGCCTCGCCTGCCACACCGTGCAGGCCGCCATCGACATGGACACGGCGGCCCGCATCTATGAAGCAGCCGCCGTGCGCGAGCAGGTCCGGGCCAGCCTGCCCGCCATGCCCGCCAGGATCCGCGACATGTTCAAGGCCGAGGCGCCGCAGCCGTTGACCGACGCGCAACTGAAGGCCATCCAGGATGCCGCCGAGCGGGGCTTTCGGATCGACGTATTCGAACCCTCCGCCATCGCCGCGCTCGCCGCCAATATGGATGAGAACACCGCCAGGAAGGTGCTGAAGTTCCTCGCCAGCGACCTGGGCGTACGTATGGTGGCCGGTGACAAGGCATTGGCCCAGCTGGATGAGGCCACCATCGACAAGGTGATGAGTGGCGATCTCAAGCCGCAGGGCTCCCCCGCACGCGATGCGCTGTTCGAGAAGTTGTCCAAGGCCTCGCGCTCCACCGAATCGACGGTGCAGATCTTCACCAGCATGGGCCGCGCCGTGGCCATCGGCACCGCCATCGGGACCGGTGCGGATCCGGCCGCGGTGGAGGAGCGGTCGCGCAAGGCGGCGGAAGCGACCCGCAAGGATCTCGAGAATGGCATGCGCGAGCCGTTGCAGCGCTACATGGCCTATGGCTACCGCGACCTCGGCGATGCGGACTTGAAGAAGTTGCTGTCGTTCCTGGAATCGAAAGCCGGCAGCAGCTACGTCGCGGCGTACACCACCGCCATGGGCGCAGGGTTCGACTCGATGGGCAAGCGTTGTGGCGAGCAGCTGGGCGGCACCTTGCGCGAGTTGGCCGTGGCACAGGCGCAGGCGCGCAGTTCCATGCCGGCCGAATCCGCCGACCGGCCCGCCCCGCCTTCAGCGCCGGCGAATCCGCCAAGTCCCGCCGCGCCGCACTGAGGAACCGCGCCACGCGCGCGCAGCGCGGCGCTCAGGCGTCGAGCAAGCCGCGCAGGAAATCGCGCAGCAAACGGCAGATCGCCGGGATCTGATCCTGCAGACGGTGGTCGGAATCGAGCACGTGCAACGCCGCGCGGTGCGCGCGCGCCCAGCGGATGCTGTTCTCCACCGGCACGATGTCATCGCGCCAGCCGTGCACGATGGCGGCGGGACAGCCCACTTCCTGCGGCGTATACGCTTCGTACCCCGGCATGTAGAACGCCGGCGCCAGCAGGAACAGACCACGCGCCCGCAGCGGCGATGCGGCGGCCGCGCTCACATGCCCACCCATGCTGGATCCGGCCAGGATGGGGGCCACCGGCAGGCGCCGGGCCGCCGCCAACAAGGCCGCCACCCGCTGGCGGGGATCGTCCATGCCCTGGTAGTCGACGGATTGCACCGGCAGGCCCAGTTCCCGCCCCACCTCGGCCATGGCGAGGATCTTGGACCCCCACGGCCCGCTCTCCTTGCCATGCGAGAAAATCAAGGTCGGCGGCTCTGGTGTCATCGTGCCGCATATCGTGCATGGGTTCACAGTTTGGATTCAAGTAACCGGCCGGTGCGGCCGTTTCCTATGCATGGCTCTGGACGAAGAACTCGCTGATGCCGGCGCGGCCCCGCGCCGGCCCGCCGATTACCTGCGCGAATGCCCATTCCTCGCCGATGTGGATGATGCGGCCGTGTCCGAGCTGGCCGCGGTGGCGCTGCATTTCTCGCTCCCGGCGGGCATGGTGTTATTCGAGTCGGGAAGCATGGCGGATGGCTTGTACATCGTTGCCGGCGGGCGGCTGGGCGTGCAGGACGCGGCCGGCACGCGCCTGCTGGCGAGCGTGGGACGCGGCGAGGTAATCGGCGAGTCGGGCTGGCTCCTGTCCGAGCCGCGCAGCGCCCGCGTGGTCGCCCTGCGCGACAGCGAGCTGCTGTGGATCGAAACCGCGGCGCTGGACCGCATCGCCAAGGCCTCGGCGGCGTTGTCGCTCGCCGTCGCGCGCCTGTGTGCCGCGCGCCTGCGGCGCGAGCACCGGCACGAGCGCGCCGCCACGCACGCGGCCATCTTCACCATCGTCCCCAACGGCCTGGATGCCGACATCGCCGAACTCGCCACCACCCTGACCCAGGAACTGGCGCGCTTCGGCCGCGCCGAGCTGGTGTGGGACGTGCGTGCAACCCAGCAGACATCCGAGTGGTTCAATGCCATCGCGGAGGCCAATGACTTCGTGGTGTACGTGGCGCACGCGCGACCTTCCGCCTGGACGCGCCAATGCTGCCGTCAGGCCGACACGCTGCTGCTGGTGGCCAGCGCCGACGCGGCTCCCCGCCCCTGGCCGCACATGGAGGCGGACACGCCCGACAATGCCATGGCACGCTGCGAACTGGTGCTGCTGCATCCCGACGGCTGCCGCCGGGGCGCGCTGGCGCCGTGGGTGGGCAGTGCGCCGTTCGAACAGCATCATCACATCGTCGACGGCGGGGATATCGGGCGGCTGGCGCGGCTGATCAGCCATCGCGGCGTGGGACTGGTGCTGTCGGGCGGCGGCGCCCGCGGCTTCGCCCACCTCGGGGTGATCAGGGCATTGCGCGAAGCCCGCGTGCCGCTGGATTTCGTGGGCGGCGCCAGCATCGGATCGATCATCGCGGCGGGCGTGGCCAACGGCTGGAGCGATGAGCAGATGAGCGAGCGCTACCGCCGCAGCTTCGTCGATTCCAACCCGGTGAATGACTACACGTTTCCGTTCATCGCATTGTCGCGCGGCCAGAAGGTATCCCGGCTCCTGCAGCGCGAGTTCGGGGAGGTGTCGATCGAGGACCTGCGTGTGCCGTTCTTCTGCATCAGCGCCAACCTGAGCTCGGGACGCGCCACCGAGCACGCGGCGGGCGCCCTGTGGCTGGCCCTGCGCGCCTCGGTGGCCATCCCCGGCGTGCTGCCGCCCGTGTTCCGCGGCGAGGAGGTGCTGGTGGACGGCGCGGCCATCAACAACCTGCCGGTGGATGTCATGCACCGCCATCAGCCGGGATTCGTGATCGGCGTGGACGTGGGCGCGGACCGCTCTTTCACCGCCGACGCGGCGCAGGGCGAGGGTCCGCCGCTGTGGAAATTCTTCGCGCGCCGCAAGGGCGGGCGCAAGCGCATCAACATCTTCCAGGTGCTGATGCGCGCCGGCATGGTCAACAGCGCCACCGCGGCGGCCCAGCAACGGGAACTCGCCGACCTGCTGCTCAAGCCCACGCTGGCGAACATCGACCTGCTCAACTGGCAAGCCTTCGATCGCGCGATCGCCACCGGCTACGAGTACGCCTGCCGCACGCTGGAGGCGGCCGGCGGTTTGCCCCGGCTGGAATGCGCAGCGCCCGCGGCGCACCCTGAACATTCACTGTCGCAGGAACTCGAGCGACGGATGCAGGCAGCGCGCCGCGCGGTCAGTTGAAGCGGTCGGCCAGGTTGTCGACCCAGCGGCGCTGCGCCGGATCGAGGTCATCATCCAGCACGGGATGATAGTGGGTGGAGTTCAGGCGATTGAGGCTCGCCGTCTTGACGCGGGTACCGGTGACCGAATGCGAGATCAGGTAGCTGTGGAATTCGCCGGGCCGCAGGGCGGCGAAGCCGACCAGGATGTCGAAATGCCGTGGCCCGCTGCGCTCCGGCGGATTGATGCGCTCATCGCAGATCACGTAAAAGGCATCGCCTTCGGCACGGCCGATGAAGGCGCCTTCGTCGTTCAAGGCCTCAAGGAATTCGGTCACCTGGGCGTGCACGCGTCCGGCCAGCGTGGCATCCGGCGGCGTGAACACCACCCAGCGCGTGCCGCGCTCGATGCTGTTGATGATGAACAAGGCCAGGCGCCGCGCCGACAGGTACTTCCAATCCGCGCTGCCTGCGCTGCCCGCCGCCAGCGTGCGGGGACTGGCCATGATGCCTCCCGGCGAGGGCCGGGTCGCGAGCAGGGTGTTGATGCCGAGCGCCGCCAGGCGCTGGCGCCGGTCCTCGGAGATGACGCAATTGGGGCGGAAACCGGGCCGCAGGACGGGCTCATCGCCCTCGGCAGCGGACCATACCGGCCATATCTCATCCGAACGCGCCAGCATGCCGGCCACCGCACCGCCCGGGGCGAAGGACTCGAAGCGGCCCCGCAGCTTGTCATGGGCGAGGATGCGCGGGAAATACATGACCGCGTTTTCATTGGCGATGTTCCAGGCACGCATGCCGCGGATCGCATCGTCCGCGGTGGCCCAACCCACGGGGGGATCGACGATGAGGAGCACGCGACGCTCCTTGCAATAGCGCGCCGCCACCAACAATGCGCTGGGACCCACGTCCTGTTCGCGCGACAGCGGCGGCAGGCACAGGAAGCTGAAGGTATCGATGAAATTGAGCGCAAACAGCCCGGTGCCCTGTGCCGCCGAGCCGATCAGGTCATAGTCGCTCAACGGTCCGCCGTCATCGCCGTCGGAACCGGAAGACACGTAGCCGGTGGCAAGACCGCTGGCGGCATCCAGCGTGCACAGCGGCCGCGTCGCGGGCATCGATCCCGCCAGCCGCACCAGCTCGGATTCCTGCAACACCTGCACAAGCGAATCCTCGGCCTCGGCCCCGATCGACACCGCGCGGAAGATCTCCTGATCCTCCACATGCTCCGTGCCATGCGCACGCACCCGTTGCACGGTGAGATTGAAGCGCTGGGTTTCCGCGGCGGGAATGTTGTCGTAATCGACGCAGGCGCGCAGGAATTCGCGCGTACCGGGCCGGCGCGCCGCCAGCAGCAGAGGTTCCGCCGAGGTCGGCAGGCGCAGGCTCGCCGAACGCGCGCCGTTGACCACACGCACCACATAGGCATCGCGGCCGCCATTGTCGAAGAACTGTTCCACGGCGTAGCCCAGCGTGCTCGGCTGCCACAGGCCGCCGAACACCTGCGTGAACTCGGAGAAACTCTTGAGTCTGACGGGGCGGTCCACCGGACCGCGCAGCGTGCGGCCGACGAAGGCCGCGATGGCGGTGGGCGCGCGCGGTATGGATTGCTCCGGACCGCTTTCTTCTCTTACCTGAATTCCCAGGGGAGCCGCTACCACATATCTTCCCGTTGCAGGTTTGGCGAACTTTATCACATCGCTTAGGTTTCATCCTTGCGGTTCGGCTCGTGTGAGAGAGCGAGGTGGGAGGCGAGTGCGATGGCCGCGCGATCGCGCGCGTCAGCACGCCGCCGTTCATGGAACGCCGCGTCGACTCGAGCTGCCGTGCCCCGGGACCGGCCGAGCGCTCCGGCCCCACGGGCCTCAGCGCAAGTTGAATCGAATCACTCCTCCGCGCTTGTCGGCCGGTCCCGGCGCGCTCAACGCACGGCCATCGCACTCGCCTCCCACCTCGCTCTCTCATCAAGCCAATGCGCGGAATCAATGCAAGAGATGCGGAGCGTTCTTCAACTCTGTCGAGGAGTGCAAGAAGATGTGGTGGCGGAAACGATGCAAGAGTGAAGAACGAGGCACCCGCAACGCGGCGGTGAGGGTGAACGGCGCGTCAGCTGCTCTTCTGCCGCGCGTTCTCAAATCCGCGCAGAGCTACGCCCCCCCCCCCCCCCCCCCCCCCCCCCCCCCCCCCGGCCCGTCAGGACAACCGAAGGCGCAGGAATAGAAGCGTCAGGAACTTTGAGCAGGGGCTGAAGACCGGGCGGCCGAAGGAGCAGCGGAACGCAGCCGCTCCTCCTCCCGGGCGTTCAGTTCTTCCACGCGCTTGCGCTCGATTTCCTCGAGCATGATCCGCATCCACTCCGAGATCTGCACGTCAGCCATGACAATCACTGCACTGCCGTGGTGGGCGGCGGATCCGCGGTGGGCGCGGGATCGGCCTTGGTGCGGCCGCCGAGCAGTTCGTTGAAGGTCTTTTCGTCCACCAGCAATTCGCTCCTGCCGTCCCAGTTCGAGCCGGTGGGGAGCTTGTTCTCCACCTTGCGCGCCTCGGCCAGCACGGCATCGACGCCATCGCGCTCGCCGGTGATGGGCACGGGAATACCGCGAGGGGCATGGGCCAGCGCAGCCACCTCGTTCCAATCGATTTCCTGGTCGTGGTCGGAAATGCGCTGCCGGAGCTTCGGCGCCAGCATCTTATCCAGCATCTTCTTGCGGTTCTTGGACCAGTCGCGCTTGTCGTCTTCCATCACCGAATAGGCCTGCAGGTAGAGCTTGCCTTCGTGCCAGCCGAACAGGTACGGCTGGTTGACCACCGTGACCTTGGTGCCGATGGGGATGAGATCGAACAGCACGGCGATGTCCTCGGGGTACAGCCGCAGGCAGCCGTGGCTCGAGCGCATGCCCACGCCATAGGGCTTGTTGGTGCCGTGCATGAGGTAGCTCGGCCAGCCCAGCCGGAACATGTGACGGCCCAGGGGATTGTCCGGCCCGGCGGGCACCTTGGCGGGGAGGATGTCGCCATCCTGGGCGTGCTCGTCGCGCACCGACTTGGGTACCACCCACACCGGATCCTTCTGCCGGCTGACGATTTTGGTCGTCCCTTCCGGCGTCTTCCAACCCACCCTGCCGATGCCGATGGGATGGGTGATGACGGTCTGCTTCTCCCCCTTCTTGTGCGGCGGGAAATAGAAGATCCGCATGGCGGCTACGTTGACCACCAGGCCCTCGCGCACTGCGGTGGGCAGGATGAAGCGGGTCGGCACCACCACTTCGCGGCCGGCGCCGGGGAGCCACGGATCCACGCCCGGATTCGCCAGCAACATTTCCTCGTAGCCCACATCGAAGCGGCGCGCGATGTCCGGCAGGGTGTCGTCCTTGCCGACCACGGTCTTCTGCACGTAACCCACCACTTCCTCGCCATCGTTGTTGATGACGAATTGATGGGTGGCTTCCGGCGCCGGGAACTCCGGCGCAGGCGGCGGCGGCGGCGGCGCCTTGGCCGCGCTCTTGTCTTCCTTGCGCAGCAGCGAGCACGCCGACAACGCGAGGCTCAAGGTGAGGGCGAGGGCAACCGTCCGGCGGGCCGACGATGAAACTGACAGCATGCCCTTAGTCTACCGCGTTTCAGGCGCTCGTTGATCCACCGGCCAGGCCGTCGGCGCGGGCCGACACATGTTCGCCGCGCTACAACAGAGCGGGCCGGTCTGGTAGTTCATTACCGGAGGGTCGCCCTGCCTGCGCCGGGAAATGCCGCGCCAGCAGGCTCCCCACAGCCTCCACCCCAGCCACCGAGCCTTCGCGGAAACGTCCCGCCCGGAAATGCTCTTCCATCAGCCGGCACACTGCCTCCCATTCGGCGGGCTTCACCCGCTCGGCCAGGCCGCGGTCGGCGATGATTTCGACATCGCGATCGGCGAGTTGCAGGTAGATGAGTACGCCATTGTTGTGCTCGGTGTTCCACACGCCGAGGTGTGCGAACACGGCTTGCGCGTGCTGGCGCGGCGAGATATCGGACCAGATGTCCGGCAGCGGCAGCGATGTCTCGATGGCGAAACGGATTTCGCCGGCGTGCGCCTTCTCGCCGCGGCCGATGGCCTCCTCGATGGCATCCAGTGTCGAGGCGGGAAACAGCCGCCGCGTGCCCCACTGGGTGGCGAACAGATGTCGCAGCAGGCGCGCCGGTTTCATCACCAGCCTCCCGAGGCGCCGCCGCCGCCGCCCCGGCCGCCGCCGCCACTGAAGCCGCCACCGCCACCACCGAATCCTCCGCCGCCGAAGCCCCCGCCTCCCAATCCTCCGCCCCAGCCGCCGCCCCAACCGCCACCGCGATTGCTCCAACCGCGGGAGGAATCCATGATCAGCGAGAACAGGAAAGCCAGTATCCCGGCTCCCATACCGATGGGAATCACATGGCTCAAGAGCCACGCGATGCCCCCCGCGAGGCCACCGGTGGCGGCCGATCCCAGCACACGTCCGAATATGGCGCGCAAAATGCCGCTGACAACGAACACGGCGACGAGCATCAGCGGCAGGAGATTGCCAATTCCCTGCGAACCTTCCCAACGCCGGTCAGGTTCCGGCAACTGTTCACCATTGACCACGGCGATCATCTGGTCGATTCCCGCCTCGACGCCACCGTCATAGTCGCCTTGCTTGAAATGCGGCGTGATGGTTTCGGCGATGATGCGCTTGGCGACGACATCCGGCAGCGCGCCCTCCAGGCCATAAGCCACCTCGATACGCAGCCTGCGATCGTTCTTGGCAATGATCAGAATGGCGCCATCGTCGATGTTCTTTCTGCCGATCTTCCAGGCATCCAGCACCCGGATGCCGAATTGATCGATATCCTCCGGCTGCGTCGTTGGCACGATCAGCACGGCGATCTGGCTGCCCTTGCGGGTCTCGAGATCCTTGAGCTTGGCTTCGATGCGCGTCACCGCCTCGCCGGACAACGTACCGGTGAGATCGGTGACGCGCGCCGCCAAGGGCGGCACCGCCACTTGCGCCTGCACCGCCATGCCGAGGCACAAGCCAATGCCGAGCAGCGCGGATCTGGCGAGCACGGCGAGCCTCATGGCATGGGCCTTGACGGCGCGGGCGGCGCGCCGCTCAGCGCGGCGGAGCCGACGCGGGCGCCGGAGCGCCTGCAGGTGGCGCCGCAGGCGCCGCGCCGAAATCCACGCTCGGCGGCTTGGAAATCGCCGCCTCGTTCTCGACGGTGAAATTCGGCTTGGGCTTGTAGCCGAACATCATGGCGGTGAGATTCTGCGGGAACTGGCGGACCGACACGTTGTATTCCTGCACCGAGCTGATGTAGCGGTTGCGCGCCACGGTGATGCGGTTCTCCGTGCCCTCGAGCTGCGCCTGCAGGTCGCGGAAGTTCTGGTCGGACTTCAACTGCGGATAATTCTCGGAAACCACCAGGAGCCTCGACAGCGCACCGGACAACTCGCCCTGCGCCGCCTGGAACTTGGCGAAATTCTCGGGGTTGTTGATCAGGTCGGGCGTGGCCTGGATGGAGCCCACCTTGGCGCGCGCCTGGGCCACGCCCAGCAGCACGGCTTGTTCCTGCGCCGCGTAACCCTTGACGGTGTTGACGAGATTGGGAATCAGGTCGGCTCGCCGCTGGTATTGGTTGAGCACCTCCGACCAGGCGGACTTCACCTGTTCGTCCTGGGACTGAAAGGTGTTGTAGCCGCAGCCGGTGAGCAGCGCGGTGACCAGCAGCAGAGAACTCAAGGCTAGTTTACGCATAGTGTTCCTCCATGGCCCCGCCACATGGGGGCGTTTGCCAACATTTCATCGGTTCGGCTGGGGAAAAAAACCGGCATCTTGCCCGGTCAGCCTGCCAGGGCACGCACCGCGTCAAAGCTTAACACCCGCACCCCTCCCGCGGGTGCTTCCCAGCGGACGGCAGGCCCCCCTAGACTACGCGCCGGCAGCAGGCGGACGGCATGCAAAATCTAGGTTTCGCTCACTACAACATCCGCGCCTCGAGCGACCTGCTCGAGACCTTGCGCGACTTCTACGTCGAGGCCATTGGCCTGACCGTGGGTCCACGGGCGCCATTGAAATCCGTGGGGTACTGGCTGTACGCAGGCGGCCGCGACGTCCTGCACCTGTCCACGCAGGGCCCATCCGAGCATCGCCGGACCGGCTCGGATCTCACCTTCGATCACGTCGCCTTCGACTGCCGCGGCGCCGCCGGCTGGGAGCAGCATCTGCAAGCGCTCGGCATTCCCTTCCGGCGTGTGGTCATCCCGGAATCCGGACATGTGCAATATTTCCTGCGCGACCCGGCGGGAAATGGCGTCGAGTTGAATTTCCCGCCCGAATGATCGCCCACCGCATTGACTCAAGGAGCCCCCATGCCATCCATGACGAACAAGATCTTCGCAACAGGCGCCTGCATCACCGCCGCCTTGTTGGCCGTCGGATTGCGAGCGGCCTCGCCCGTGGGGGTGACGCGTACGGTGCTGCTGAAGCAGGATTCGAGCATCGCGGGGCATGAAGGCATCGTGCTGGACGTGCAGCTCGCACCCGGCGGCGCCGAAGGCCGGCACACGCATTCAGCCGATGTCTACGCCTTCGTGCGCGAGGGTGAGGCCACGCTGGAAAAGGATGGCAGCCCCACCGTCACCCTGCATGCCGGAGAAGCCTTCTTCATTCCCGCGGGTGTCGTACACCAGGGATTGAACCATGGCACGACGGCCGTGAAGCTGGCCGTGGTGATGGTCGCCGAAAAGGGCAAGCCGTTGACCACGCCGGCGCCGTAGGCGCGCGAGCGGTTCCGGGCGAGCTGTCGGGCAAATCGCCGGCGGATGCGCGGGCAAAAAAAACCCCGAGCTTGTGGCTCGGGGCATAAGGTGCGGACTTAATGATGAAGGGAAGTAAAGTCCGCTAGGGGATTCAGTGCAATTGCTGCCACTGCAGCACCTGGATGTCGTCCTCTTCCAGATCGAAGCTTCGCGCCAGTACCTGTGCAATCTCGCGTTCGCCGTTGAAGCGCTGCGAGCGGCCGCACAACTCGACTACGCCACGGTATTCCTCGTAGTCCGCCGCGCCGCTCTCCTGCGAGATGAAGTGCGTGTAGTACTTGACGCCCATGGGTCCAAAGCTTAAGTACATAACCCCGGCCCATCTGTGACAGCGCGCACATTGCCGCGCGCGCCTACCGGAACGGGTTCACGAGGTTAGCAAAGAGAAGCGATGTCCCGGTACCGTCCGCCCACCCTGCCCGGGTCGAAATACATCACCCCCGAGGGTGCCAGGCGCCTGCGCGACGAACTTGACCAATTGTGGCGGGAGGAGCGGCCGCGGGTCACCCAGGCGGTCTCCGAGGCTGCCGCCCAGGGCGACCGCTCGGAGAATGCCGAATACACCTATGGCAAGAAGCGCCTGCGCGAGATCGACCGGCGCGTGCGCTTCCTGCGCAAGCGGTTGGAGGGCATGACCATCGTGGATCCGGAAATGACGGGCCGGCGCGATCCGGACAAGGTCTTTTTCGGCGCATGGGTGCAGGTGGAAAGCGAAAATGGCGAGTCCCGCTGGCATCGCATCGTGGGCCCTGACGAATTCGACCTCTCGCCCGACTACCTCAGCATGGATTCCCCGCTCGGTCGCGCCCTGCTGCGCCGCGCGCTCGACGATGAGATCAGCGTGGAACTGCCGGGCGGTGCACGGCGGTTCATCATCACCGCCGTGCACTACGGACTCAAACCGCCGGCATGAGCCTCGCGCTCACACCACGCGCACGTTCTTGAACTGCCAGGGATCGCCGGTATCCAGGTCTTCCGGGAACAGCGTGCCGCGCTGGTGGAGCGGCGTCCAATCGGTGTAGGCGCCAACCACCGGCCCCAGGTACGGGCGGCAGATCTCGAGCGCGCGGCGGTAATCCAGTTCATCGGGCTCGACCACGCCCAGGTCCGGACTCTCCATGGCGAGGATCATCCCTGCCAGGGCGGCCACGGTCACCTGCAGGCTGGTGGCGCTGTTATAGGGGCAGAGTTTGCGCGCCTCCTCGATCGACAGCTGCGAGCCGTACCAGTACGCGTTCTTCGCATGGCCCGCAAGCAGCACCCCGAGCTCATCGATGCCGCCGATGATCTCCTTGTTGAGGATGCGCTTGTGGTCCTGCAGCACCCAGTTGCGCCCGGCGAACTCATGCACGGAGTTCACGGCGGCGTCGGCGGGGTGATAGGAATAATGCACGGTGGGGCGATAGGAAACGTTGGCGCCTTCTCCCACCGAGTAATAGTCCGCGATGGAAATCGACTCGCCGTGCGTGATCAGGAAGCCGTGGAAATGCCCGGCCTTGGGTGTCCAGGTACGCACGCGCGTGCTGGCGCCGGGACGGCTCAGGTAGATGGCGCACCCGGGCCCGAAGTCGAAGCGGTTGCCGTCCGCCGGGAAATTGCGCTCGTGCGTACCCCAGCCCAATTCCGCCGGCTGCGAGCCTTCGCTGACGAAGCCGTCCACCGACCAGGTGTTGACGAACTCGTTCACGCGCTTGGGGACATTGGTCACTTGGCTGTCGCGCTCGGCGATGTGCACGACCTTGACGCCGAGGGTCTTCGCCAGCTGCGCCCATTGCTGCCGCGAGGCGGGCTCCGCCGCCTTCAGGCCCGTATCGCGCGCGATGTCGAGCAACGCCTGTTTCACGAAATACGAGACCAGGCCAGGATTGGCGCCGTGGGTGAGCACCGCCGTGGGCGCCTTGCCCTTGGGCGTGCGCAGCTTCAAGGCCTCTTCGCGCAGCGCATAGTTGGTGCGGCGTCCCATCGAAACGGAGGTGTCGGTATAACCGCCGGGCCAGGGCTCGATGCAGGTGTCCAGGTACAATGCGCCGCGCTCGTGACACAACTGGATCAGCGCGATGCTGGACACGTCCACGGAAAGATTCAGCAGGAAATCGCCCTTGGAGAGCAGCGGCTCCAGCACCTGCCGGTAGTTGCCGCGGTCCAACGCCTTCACGAGGTACTTGACGCCGAATTCATCCGCCTCGGCGCGACCACTCTCATCAGCCGTCACGATGCTGATGCGGTCCGCGCCGATTCCGATGTGACGCAAGATCAGTGGCAAGATGCCCTGCCCGATGCTGCCGAAGCCCACCATGATGATCTTGCCGGGGAATCGTACGTGAAACTGGTGATTGGTCATTTGCTGTTTTTCCCTCACTACCGACGACCGGCGCAAAGGCCGGGAAGCCGACAGCCTACCCGCGCGGGGCTCGGCCGCTCAAGTTTGTACGTTCGAAACAGCCGGGCTCACCCGCCGGGGTCAGCGCCAATGAGGCGGATATGTCTTGTCATATCCCGGCAGGGATTCGATGCGTGCGATCCAGCGCGCCAGCGCCGGATAGTTGCGCTCCATGGGGAGGAAACGCGCGCCAAGCTCAGCCGCCTGCGGCTTTGCCAGGGCGCGCCGCAGCAACTGGATGACGGGAAAAATCATCATGTCGGCCGCCGAAAATTGCTGGCCCACGATCCAGTTTTCCTTGCTCAGCCGGCCTTCGATGGTGCGCGCCTCCCGTCCCACCACGTGCATGGACTCGGATAATTCCTCGAAGCGCCCCTCGACCTGGTTGGTGAACACCGCCTCGGCGATGTCGAGAAGCGAGGGCTCCGCGTAGGCCTGGAACTCCAGCGCCACGCGCATGATGACGCCCGCTTCCTCGGCATTCAGGCCGAAGATGGGCGGATCGGGATACTTCAAGTCCAGGTAGTACAGCACCGCCAGGGACTCGAACACCACGTAGTCGCCGTCCTTGAGCACCGGGACCTTGCCGCGCGGATTGAGCTTGAGCATGTGCGGCGACTTGTGCTCCTGCTTGTCGAACTGCAGCTGCTCCGAGGCGTACGGCAGGCGCTTGTGCTCGAGCGCGAGCATCACGCGCCAGGAAAACGGGCTGCCGCTGCCCCAATACAAGGTCAAAGCCATGAGGTGGATTGTAGCGGATCGATGTTGCGGCGGGTTTGCCGGCACGATGACCGCCGCCGCCTGCCGTGCGCTACCATCGTCGCATGTCCTACACGACGCTCATCGGCGCGGCGGAGCTGCGCAGGCAGCTCGCTACGCCCGGCTGGGTGTTGCTCGACTGCCGCTTCGATCTGGCCGATCCGGCGGCCGGGCGCCAGGCGTTCGCGCGCGGCCACATTCCGGGTGCGACGCATGCCGACCTGAACCGCGACTTGTCCGCGCCGGTCAGCGGCAACTCCGGGCGGCACCCGCTGCCGCATCCGGACACATTTGCAAAGACCGCCGCAGACTGGGGCATCGACCCACGGACGCAGGTCATCGTCTACGACGACAACAACGGCAGCTTCGCCGCCCGCGCCTGGTGGATGCTGCGCTGGATCGGCGTGCCGCAGGTGGCGGTGCTCGACGGCGGCTGGGCCGCCTGGCGCGCCGCCGGCGGCGAGGTGGACCAGGCGCAGGCGCCGGTTCGCTCGCCCAGCACGCTGCGCCCACAGTTGCGCCCCGAGGCAGTGCTGAGCGCGGCGCAAGTGGCCGCGGCGCTGGCCGAGCCCGGGCGCCTGCTGGTGGATGCACGCGCGGCCGCTCGCTTCGCCGGCGAGGTCGAGCCGATCGATCCGGTGGCCGGGCATGTTCCCGGCGCGCGCAATCATCCCTTCACGCTCAATCTCCAGCCTGACGGGACGCTGCTGCCCGCCGAGCAGCTGCGCCGCCGGTGGCTGGAATTCCTCGGTGCGACGCGACCCGAGGGGCTCATCAGCATGTGCGGTTCGGGCGTGACCGCCTGCCACAACCTGCTGGCTCTGGAGGTGGCGGGACTGCCGGGCGCGCGGCTGTACGCGGGTTCATGGAGCGAGTGGATCCGCGATCCGGCGCGGCCGGTGGCGCGCGGCGCCTGACGGCGAAGCGCGCGGCGCGCGCAGCAGTCATTTACATGGCGGACGGATTTGTTATCGTTCGCGCGCCATGAACACACCCATGAAGAAGAGCGGCGCCAACCTCGGCTGGACCACGGCCGATGCGCTGGAGATGTACCAGGTCGATGCCTGGGGCAAGGGCTACTTCGGCATCAACGAACTCGGGCATGTGGTCGTGCGCCCGGGCGCCGATTCGGCGCACGAGATCGACCTGCACGATGTGGTGCAGGGCCTGGCCGCCCGCGACCTGCATACGCCGGTGGTGATCCGCTTTTCCGACATCCTCGCACACCGGCTGCGGCATCTGGCGGAGGCGTTCGGCACGGCCATCAACGAAAACGACTACAAGAACCGCTATGCCGCCGTGTTCCCCATCAAGGTCAACCAGCAACGCCTGGTGGTGGAAGAAGTGTACCGCTACGGCAGGGCCTTCGGTTTCGGGCTGGAGGTGGGCTCCAAGCCCGAACTGCTCGCGGTGATGTCCATCACCGAGGATGCGCCGGACCGGCTGATCGTCTGCAATGGCTTCAAGGACGAGAGCTACATCGAGGCCGTGATCCTCGCCACCAAGCTCGGGCGCACCATCATCCCGGTGGTGGAGAACTTCGAGGAGATCCACCTCATCCTGAAGCAGGCGCAGAAGCACGCCGTGCGGCCGCGAATCGGCGTGCGCGTCAAGCTGGCGAGCGAAGGCGCCGGGCGCTGGCGCGAATCGGCGGGAGAGAAATCCAAGTTCGGGTTGTTCATCAGCGAAATCCTCGACCTGCACGCGCTGCTGAAACAACATGACATGCTCGACTGCCTGCAGCTGGTGCATTGCCATCCGGGAAGCCAGCTGCAGGACATCCGCCGCGTCAAGGACGCCATCAACGAACTGGCGCATGTGTATGCCGAGCTCAAGCTGATGGGCGCGGGCCTGCAGTACATCGACATCGGCGGTGGTCTGGGCGTGGACTACGACGGCAGCGGCACCAACTACGAATCCTCGATGAACTACACGCTCAACGAATATGCGAGCGATGTGGTGTACCGCATCAAGAGCGTGTGCGATGCGCGTGAGGTGCCGCATCCGATGATCATCAGCGAGTCGGGCCGGGCCATCGCCGCGCACCACAGCGTGCTGGTGTTCGACGTGCTGGGCTCCTCGCGCTTGGACCAGTTCCGCATCGCGGGCCGGGTCGAGGAGGACTACCACGGCAGCGAGGAAGTGCCGCAGCCGGTGCGGGACCTGTTCGACAGCTTCCGGTCGGTGAACGAGCGGCGCCTGGTGGAGTGTTATCACGATGCGCTGCAGGCACGCGAACAGGCGCTGCAGATGTTCAACCTGGGCTACCTCGGGCTCGAGTTCCGCGGGCTGGCCGAACGCCTGTACTGGGCCACGTGTTCGAAGATCCGCGACCTGTGCCGCAAGCTCGACAAGGTTCCGGAGGAGCTCGAGGACATGGAGTCGATGTTGAGCGACACCTACTTCTGCAACTTCTCGGTGTTCCAATCCCTGCCCGATAGCTGGGCCATCGGCCAGCTGTTTCCCATCATGCCCATCCACCGCCTGGGCGAGAGGCCCTCGCGCAATGCCGTGCTGGCCGACATCACCTGTGATTCGGACGGCAAGATCGACCGTTTCGTCCACCCGCGCGAGACCAAGCGCACCCTCGAAGTGCACGAACTGCTGCCCGGCCAGCAGTACTACCTGGGCGCCTTCCTGGTGGGGGCCTACCAGGAAACTTTGGGCGACCTGCATAACCTGTTCGGCGACACCCATGTCATCCACATCCGCCTGCACGATGAGGGTGGCTGGTGGATCGAGGAAATCGTGAAGGGGGATACCGCGAATAAGGTGTTGGAATACATGGAATATGACACCGATGAGCTGCCCCCGCGCCTGGCGCGCGACTGCGAGCGGGCGGTGCGCGAAGGCCGCATGACCCTGTCCGAGGCCACGGCCGTCAAGCGCTTCTACGAAACCGAACTCGACGGCTACGCCTATCTCGAGGGCGAGTGAGAGTTCCCCGGTCCCCGCACCGGACGACCTGCCCCTCCGCCCTCTCCCCCCACCCGGCGACAGCCGCGGGCAGCCCTGTCGCCCGCGTTTGCGGCGGCGCGATTTGAAAACTGCAAAACCCTGGCGTAGCATCAAAAGCGTGTTAAACCGCGCAAAAATGGCGGCGGAGTGCCACCAGGACGCGCTTCAGCAGTGAGAGAATTTGAATGACGACGATCTACGTGGGGAATTTACCGTTCTCGGCGACAGAAGACGAAGTTCGCAAGCTGTTTGAACGGCACGGCAAGGTGGAATCGGTCAAGCTGGTCATGGATCGCGAAACCGGCAGACCGCGCGGTTTTGGTTTCGTGGACATGTCTGCCAGCGATGCGCAGACCGCGATCCAGCAAACCAATGGCTTTCAGATGGGCGGCCGCCCGCTGCGCGTGAACGAAGCGCAGGAACGCCCGGCACGCGCCCCCCGCCCCGGTGGCGGTGGTGGTGGTGGCGGCGGCCCGCGTCGCTGGTAGACTACCCGGCATGAACACACCGCGCCGCCTTCTGGCAGCGCGGCGCTTCGGGTTCCTGTGCGCGCTGCTGCTCTCGAGCGGCGCACTGGTTTCCCATAGCGCCGTCGCCTTGCCTCTCCCCAAGACCGATCCCGCCACCGCCAAGCTGATCGATGCGGCCCTCGCCGGTTCGCATCGTTCGGACAAGAACAAGGCGCGGGACGCCTACCGCCATCCGAAGCAGACACTCGAGTTCTTCGGCCTGCGCAAGGACATGAACGTCGTGGAGATCACGCCGGGCGGCGGTTGGTACACCGAGGTGCTTGCGCCGGTCCTCAAGGATCATGGTCACTATGCAGCCGCCGTAGCGCCGCCGAAGTCGGCGGACGCCGAGGATTCGGCCAGCATGAAAACCTTGAAGCAGAAATTCGCCGATCACGGCGCGGTGCTCGGCACGCTCAACACCGTGCCCTTCGGTGCGGATGTCGCCGAGATGGCGCCGGAAGGCTCGGTCGACATGGTGATCACGGCGCGCAATCTGCACAACTGGATGGGCGCCGGTTGGGCGGACAAGGCGCTGGCGCTGATGTTCAAGTCGTTGAAGCATGGCGGCATCCTCGGCATCGAGGAGCACCGCGGCGATCCCGCCAAGCCGCAGGATCCGAAGGGCGAGTCGGGTTACGTGAATGAAGACTACGCCATCAAGATGATCGAGGCGGCAGGCTTCAAGCTGGTAGGGCGCTCCGAGGTGAATGCCAACCCCAAGGACACCAAGGACTACAAGGAAGGTGTCTGGACGCTGCCGCCCACGCTCACGCTGGGCGAGAAGGACAAGGACAAGTACCTGAAGATCGGCGAGACCGACCGCTTCACGCTGAAGTTCCAGAAACCTTGAATTCGAGAGCCGTGGCGGCCATGGCGCCGCCGCGGCTCCCAAGCGGTTCCTCGAACCCCTACCACATGTCCTTGAGCTTGGAGGCCACATCCACGGTGGCCTCATCGGACGCCTGCAGGTTTTCCACCCCGCGCAAGCTCCGGTAGGAGGTCTTTTCCACAACTTCCATGACCTTGTCGGTCATGAAGCGGCTCTTGCCGCCGTACACGTGCGCATCGCCGTGCTTGGCTTGCTGCGTGGTCATGTACTTGAGCGGCGCGCAGATGTGCAGCTCATTGCGGGCGCGGGTCATCGCCACATACAACAGGCGCCGCTCCTCCTCGACCATCTCCGGCTTGCCGGTGGAGAATTCAGAAGGGAAATTGCCGTCGGCGACGTTGAGCAGGTAGACGATGTCCCATTCCTGGCCCTTGGCAGAGTGAATGGTGGAGAGGATCACGTAATCCTCGTCCTTGGAGGCGGCGCCGCTCTTGTCGCTGGTGACCACCGGGGGATCCAGCGTGAGCTCGGTGAGGAATCGCTCGCGCGTTCCATGCTGTCCGGAGAGCGCCTCCAGCTGTTCGAGGTCTCCGAGCCGTGTCCAGGCCGCATCGTAGATGCGCTCCAATTGCGGCTTGTACCACTCGCGCACCAGGCCCACCTGGCCCGCCCACGGGGTCTGCGGGTCGGCGAGCTTCATCATGAATTCGCAGAAGCGCTTCCAGTCCATCTTGTGCACCTGGGGAGCGGCGAATTCCGCCAGCGAGGCGAAGCTGAACTGGCGTGCCTCCAGATGCTCGAGCGCCTGGCGGGCATGGGCCGGGCCGAATCCGGGGACGAGCTTGAGCACGCGGAAACCGGCGATGGCGTTGGTGGGGTTGTCGGCCCAGCGCAGCACGCTGAGCATGTCCTTGACGTGCGCGGCCTCCAGGAATTTCAGTCCGCCGTGCTTCACGAACGGGATGTTGCGCTTGGTGAGCTCCACTTCCAGGGCATCGCTGTGATGCGAGCTGCGGAACAGGATGGCATGCCGCTTGAGCGAACCGCCCACCTCGCGCGTGGCCAGGATCTTGGAGACGATGTACTCCGCCTGCGCAAAGGCATCGTCCATGCTCACGTACTGCGGCTTCACGCTCGAATGCCGCGTGCTCATGAGCGACTTGCGGTGCTGGCGCGCCCCGTCCGCCATGAGCGCATTGGCGCAGTCGAGGATTTGCTGCGTGGAACGATAGTTCTGCGCCAGCACCACGATCTCGGCCTTGGGCTTGTAGCGATCGGCAAAGCCCAGGATGTTGTCGACGGCCGCCGCGCGGAACGAATAGATGGCCTGGGCGTCATCGCCCACCACGGTCACGCCGGCGCCGTCGGGCTTGAGCGCGTGGACGATCTCGCCCTGCAGCTTGCTGGTGTCCTGGTACTCATCGACCAGCACGTGATCGAAGTTGCGCGTCAGGCTCTGTGCCAGTGCGGGGTTCTGCATCATCATGTGCCAGTACAACAGCAGGTCGTCGTAGTCCAGGACGTTGTTCTTCTGCTTGCGCCCCACGTATTCGCGATACAGCTTGCCGAGGTCGGCTTCCCATTCGCTGCACCAGGGGAACTGCTCCTCCAGCGTCTGCTTGAGCGACAGACCGGTGTTCACGCGGTAGGAATAGATGGCAAGGCAGGCGTCCTTGCGAGGAAAGCGTTTTTCCTTGGCCGAATACCCCAACTCATGGCGGATGACGTCCGTGAGGTCGGCCGCATCGGAACGGTCCATCACGGAGAAATTGGCGGAAAGGCCCAGGTGCTTGGCGAACAGCCGCAGGATGCGGCTGCCGATGGCATGGAAGGTGCCCGACCACACCAGCCGCGAGATGACGCTGCGGTCGCCCAGCTTGCCGCGCTCGGTGAGCACTTCGGCCACGATGCCCTGCGTACGGCGGATCATTTCCTGCGCCGCACGGCGGGTGAAGGTGAGCATGAGGATGCGCGCCGGATCGACGCCGTTGAGCACCAGATGCGCGGCGCGGTGCGCCAACGTGCTGGTCTTGCCCGTGCCCGCGCCGGCGATGACGAGCAGGGGGCCCGACTTGAAGCCCTTGCCCTCGACGCTGGCGCCAAAAGTGGCGGCCTTGCGCTGCGCCGGCGTCAGGGTATCGAAGGAACTGGGCTTGGACTTGATCATGCGCTCACTATACCGGCGAACCTGTATGGATATCCAGACGCGCGTCGCCGTACCCGTCTGGCAGGTGAGCATCGCTAAAGGCTATCGTGTCCGCGATGTAACAGATCACAAGGACAAGCGCCGATGAGTCGACCCAAACACAAAATGGCACTGAACATCCCCCTGCCCCCGCATTCCGCACTGCAACCGGAGATGCAGCGGTATTTTTCCGTGTGTGAGGAAAAGCTCGGGTTCGTGCCCAACGTGCTGGCCTGCTACAGCTTCGATCCCGCCAAGCTGCAGGGTTTCGTCAGCTTCTACAACGAGCTGATGCTGGCCGATTCGGAACTGAGCAAGCTCGAGCGCGAAATGATCGCCGTGGTGGTGTCGTCGGCCAACCATTGCTATTACTGCCTGACGGCGCATGGTGCGGCCGTACGCAAGCTCTCGGGCGACCCGCAGCTGGGCGAGATGCTGGTGATGAATTACCGGGCGGCGGAACTGCCGCCGCGGCAGCGCGCCATGCTCGACTTCGCGCACCGCCTCACCACGCAACCCTCGCAGATCGACGAGCCGGACCGTCAGGCGCTGCGCGACGCGGGATTCTCCGAGCGTGCCATCTGGGACATCGCGGCGGTCACCTCCTTCTACAACATGAGCAACCGCATGGCGGCCGCAGTGGACATGCGCCCGAACGACGAATATCACGCGCAGGCGCGCGAGCCCGCCGCGCAGAGGCGTACATGAAGAAGCCGGCGCAACTGAAGAGCGTGGCGCATCACCGCGGCCGGGTGGTGACGGTGTATTCGGACCGGCTGCGCTTCGACAACGGCCAGGAATACGACATCGACATGATCCGCCACCCGGGCGCCTCCGCCATCGTCGCCATCGACGACCAGCGCCGCGTCTGCCTGGTGAGCCAGTACCGGCATGGCATCGAGGACTTCCTGTGGGAAATCCCGGCCGGCAAGCTCGATGGCGGCGAGCGTCCGGACAGCGCCGCGGTGCGCGAGCTCGCCGAGGAAGCCGGCGTGGCAGCACAGCATTGGGAATCCCTCGGCGTGTACCTGCCCGCACCGGGCCTGCTCACCGAAAAGGTCTACCTGTTCATGGCGCTGCGGCTCACCAAGGGGGAGGCCGCTCCCGAAAGCGACGAGGAACTCGAATTGCGATGGCTGCCGCTGGAGGAGGCGGTGCGCATGGTGCTCGATGGCCGCCTCGACGATGGCAAGACGGCCCTCGGATTGCTGCGGGCGCACGCGCGATTGCAGGGTTTTCCTCAATGAGATTTGAGCGCTGCGCACGGCTGGCGCAAACCACCGGAAAGTACACTCCCCGCCCCGGAGAAAGTCTTGGATCGTTCGAAACCCAAACCCACGCCCAAGTCCGGGTCCGCTGACGACCCGCGCCTCGGCCATGACTCCACCGAACACGGCGCCGCCGAGGCGCCGAAGAACAGTGGCCGCGTTCAATTCGACGACCGCGGCCAGGCCATCTGGGAATGGTCCACGGCCACGGGCAAGTTCCACACGGCATCCACCAGCGCACGCCTCAAGAAGCTCACCAACGTGGAGCTTTCACTGGTGGACGAGGAACCGGCGCCCAACCAGGCCGTGCGCGTCAATCCCTCCGGCACCAAGAAGGGATACGACCCCTACGACAGCGGCCAGCTCAGCAAGCGCGCGGGCAAACCCGTGAAGAAGGACCTGCGCAAGCTCGGCGAGTGGCTCAAGATGAAGAAGGAGCGCGGCGAGAGCTGACCTCGCGGTCCGCGAGCCGCCGCCTCAACCGGCGGCCAGCGCGTAGTCCAGCTTGGCGGCGTGCCCCAGGCGGTAGAACTTGCGCAGCTCGCGCATCATCGCCGGCAGGAGCGCACGGCCGCGCTTCACGAATCTCCTTTCCAGGTAGCGGCAATAGCGCGCCGCGCCGCGGTGCGCAGCCTCGTAACGGCCGAGCTGTTCGGCCGTGAGGCGCGCGTCGAAACGCGCTGCATCGAACAGGCGCGCGAACGCATAACTTGGGAAATTGCCCTCGGATTGGCTGGCGAGCAGCAGCGCGGTGAGCGCGTATTTGTCCACCTCGGCCTGCGTCTCCAACTCGAGCAATGACAACGGATGGTCCTGCCGCAGGCGCCAGGCGGCGTACAGGAAATGGCTGACGCCCTCGAGCGCGGTGCAGAAGTCGGCCAGGTTGCGCTCGGTGAGTGCGCGCTCCGGGTCGCGCATTTCCAGCCGCCGCAGCACCTGTGCATCGATGAACAGGCACATCTCCGCGCCTTCCGCGGTCTGCGACAACAACAGTTGCTCGTCATTGCTGCGCGCGTCGTTGCAGGGCGCAAGGCCGGACAGGCCGGCGCGGTCGGTCACGAGAAAATCCTGCACGTCGCAGCTGGGATCGACGTCGTAGAGCGTCTCCAGCCATCGTTGCAGGCGCCGGGCGACCATGCGCGGCCTCAGTGCTCGCGGCGCGAGCCCGCCGACTTCACCGGCTGCACGCCCAGCTTGCCAAGCAGCGAATGCGCGCGCGGGCTGCCGGTCTTCAACCAGACCTCGTACAGGCGCAGCACGTCGGCGTCGTTGTGCTGGTAGGACATCTCGCTGACCTCGTTCAGGGCATCCACGAGCCCTTGGAACTTGCTCGCCAGCTGGAAGTAGAGCTCGGCGGTGGCGCGGCCTCGCGCGGAACGCTGCAGTGCGTCCGCGAGGCACCCGTAGGCATTGCCGCCCATGGCGATGTGGTAGTCGACGTCGACGAGCTTGCGCGCAAAGCTGCGCATGAAGAATCCGGCGACGAACAGCGAGACGTCGCCGAGCCGCTGCAATGCATGCTGGCGCGCCGCCGCCGACGATGCATGCACGGCATCCGCGAGCATCAACGCGAGCGGCCGCAGGCGCGGGCCTTCAGGCGTCTGGTCGAACAGCGCTTCCACGCGCGAGAACAGGGTGAGGAGCGATACCACGTAGCTTTCGGTGTGTTCGTCGATGTCGAGCCGTTGATGAACGGCCGCGTCGTGAAAGGCGTCGCGAAAGAATTCGCGCAAGCTGCTGACCGCAACCACCGAGCCGCCCGATGAGGTTTGCATTCAAGGTCTCCACTCGCAAGACGATGACGTCGACACCATCCTATCGACGAAACACGAGTGAAGTGAAGTGATCTGATGCGCGTTTTTGTCAATAAACGCAATCAGCACTCGACGTCGCTTGCTGCCAAGGCCGCCGGCGCGGCGCATGCACTCGCGCGGAGCGCGCGCACGCACGCCATGCCTGCGCGCGGTGCATTTACTGCAATTCGTGCAGTGAACGGATGATGCGCGCCGGTGTCTGAAGCTGCGCGGGCCAGTCCTGCGCGGCACGCCGCAGCCACACCGCCGAAAGCCCCGCGCGCAGCGCCCCGTCCACGTCGGTGTGCGGGTCATCGCCCACATGCAGAATCTGCTCCGGCGGCACGCCGGCGGCGCGCGCGAGCTCGGCGAAGATTCGCGCATCGGGCTTGGGGTGGCCCGCGGATTGCGCGCTCACATGACCTTCGAAGAACTGCGCCACGCCGCAACGGCGCAGATCTGCATTGCCGTTGCTGAGCGCGAACAGGCGGTAGCGCGACTGCAGGCGCCGCAGTGCCGGTTCCACGTCCTCGTACAGCTGCACGCGGTTGCGCGCCGCGTAGAACGCCTCGAAGGCGGCGTCCGCGAGCTCTTCGGGATACCCGGCATCGACCAGTTGATGCAGCAGCGCCTGGCGGCGCAGGAAGGTCATGTCGTGGCTCTTGTGCGACCAGCGCTCGCCCACCTGACGCCGCAGGTCGCGCATCGATTCGATGCTGTGCGACTGCACCGCGCGCGGACAATGCTCGCGCAGCCACTCGTAGGCGGCCTGCTCGGCGGCGATGATGGCGGGAGCCACCGGCCAGAGGGTGTCGTCGAGATCGAAGCTGAGGACGGTGATGCCGGGCATGGTCTTCGGTTAAGCTTAACGTACAACATCGTTGCGCGAGCGCCCGAAGAACTCATGGACAAGACACTCCGTTGCCTGCTGCTAATGTTCTGGACCGGGCTCGCCGCCGCCGCGTCCCCTGCCCCATTCGCCGTGCAGGACCTGGTCTCCCTGCAGCGCGTATCCGACCTCGCCGTCTCGCCCGACGGCAAGCGCGTGGCCTACACGCTGCGCTCCACCGATCTCGCCGCCAACCGCGGCCGCACGGACGTGTGGACGCTGGAGCTGGCGCGCCGCGGCGCCAAGCCCGTGCAGGTCACCACCGACCCCGGCGCCGATGGCAGCGCGCAATGGAGCGCGGACGGGACGCAGATCTATTTTCTCTCCGACCGCAGCGGCAGCACGCAGGTGTGGCGCGCGCCGGCTGCCGGCGGCGGTGCCTTGCAGGTGACGCAGCTGCCGGTGGATGTGGGCAGTTTCCGCCTGTCACCGCGCACCGACCGGCTGCTGTTCAGCGCGGAAGTCTTCGCCGGCTGCGATCCCGCATGCAGCGCCGCCCGGCTGAAGAAGCAGCAATCCCATGTCGCCAGCGGCGTGCTGCAGCAGGATCTGTTCGTGCGCCACTGGGACAGTTGGAGCGACGGCCGCCGCTCGCAGCTGTTTTCGGTCGCCCTGGATGCGCGCGGAGCGGTCAGCGGCGCCGCGTCGTTGCTGACCCAGGGGCTGGACGGCGACGTGCCGCACAAGCCTTTCGGCGGGCGCGAGGACTATGCGATCAGTCCGGACGGCGCCACGGTGGTGTTCAGTGTGCGCGTCGCGTCCAAGGGCGAGCCGTGGTCCACTAATTTCGACCTGTATGCCGTGCCCGCGGCCGGCGGCACGCCGCGCAACCTCACCGCCGCCAACCCCGCGGCCGATCTGCACCCGGTGTTTTCCCCCGACGGCACACGCCTCGCCTATCTTGCCGCGGAGCGGCCCGGTTACGAGTCGGACCGCCAGCGGCTGGTGCTGCTCGACCTGAAGAGCGGCGCGGCCAAGCCGTTGACGCAGACCTGGGACCGTTCCATCGAGGACTTCGCCTGGTCGCGCGACGGGCTGTCGCTGTTCGCCACCGCACAGCACCTGGGCCAGAAGCCGCTGTGGCTGGTCGATGTGAACTCAGGCCGCGCATCGGCCATCACCGGTGCCGGCACGGTCGAGGAGTTCAGCGTCGGCAGCGATCGCGTGGTCTACAGCGCGGGCGACCTGGGCAATCCGCCCGACCTGTTCTCCGTGGCCTTCACCGGCGGGCGCGCCACGCAACTGACGCGCATCAACGCCGATCTTCGCGCCACGCGCCGCTTCGGCGATTTCGAGCAGTTCAGCTTCAGCGGCGCGCGCAACGACCTGGTGTATGCGTACCTGGTGAAGCCGGTGGGCTTCAAGCCCGGCTCCCAGTATCCGCTCGCCGTGCTGATCCACGGCGGCCCGCAGGGCAGCATGGCCAACGAATGGCATTGGCGCTGGAATGCGCAGAACTTCGCTGGAGCGGGGTTCGCTGCGCTGCTGATCGACTTCCACGGCTCGACCGGCTATGGGCAGGCCTTTACCGACGCCATCAACCAGGACTGGGGCGGCAAGCCGCTGGAGGACATCCAGAAAGGCGTGAGCGCCGCGCTGTCCAAGTACAAATTCCTGGATCCGCAGCGCATGTGCGCGCTTGGTGGCTCCTACGGCGGCTATCTGGTCAATTGGATCGCGGGCGCCATGCCCGACCGCTTCAAGTGCCTGGTCAGCCACTCCGGCGTGTTCGACAACCGTTCCATGTATTACTCCACCGAGGAACTGTGGTTTCCGGAGTGGGAATTCGGCGGGCCGGAATTTTCGAATCCGCAGGGTTACTCCAAGTACAACCCGGTGGAACACGTCAAGGATTGGAAGACGCCCCTGCTGGTCATCCATGGCCAGCGCGACTTCCGCGTTCCCTACACGCAGGGCCTATCCGCCTTCACCGCCGCGCAACGGCGCGGCATTTCCAGCGAATGGTTGTTCTTTCCGGACGAAAACCACTGGATCCTGAAGCCGGCGAACAGCATGCAATGGTACGAGGTGGTGATCGACTGGCTGAACCGCTGGACCGCCAAGCCCGCGCGGTGACGCGCGCGATGCGGAGCAGGCAACGCCTCAGCCGTCGAGCATGCGCCAGGCGGCCGGATAATGCGCACCCAGCAGCATGATCCGGTGCAGCAGGTCGTCGTAGGACATGCCGGCCTTCTTGGCTGACTGCGCCAGGTCCTCCTCCGCCGCGAGGTTCGGATTGGCATTCGCCTCCAGCACGTACAGGGCGCCGTCGGCGCGCAGGCGGAAATCCATGCGGGCATAACCCGTCAGGTGCAGCGCGCGGTAGATGCGCCGCGACATCTTCTCCAACCGCGCCACCGTGCCCTCGGGCAGTGACTCCGCCGCCGCGGTGGTGATGCCGTACTTCTGCTGGTAGCGGCGGTCCCATTTCACCTTGCGCGTGGCGATGGCCGGCGTGTTGTCGGGCAGCGTGCCGAACGTCATCTCCCAAACCGGCAGCACGGACAGCCGGTCGTTGCCGAGCACGCCCACGTACAACTCGCGCCCTTCGATGTATTCCTCGACCAGCGCATCGGAATTGATCTGCTCGTGGATGAAACCGACGCGCTCGCGCAACTGCTTCTCATCGCTCACCACCGACGCATGCGCGATGCCGAGCGAGGCATCCTCGGTGGCCGACTTCACGAACATCGGAAATGCCAGCCGCGGCGGCAGGCGAAACTTCTTGCCTCGCGGCACCAGCATGAACTGCGGCGTGGGAATGCGGTGATAGGACAGGAGCTGCTTGCACAATACCTTGTCGCGCGAGAGCAGCATGCCGCGCGGGTTGCAGCCGGTGTAGGGCTGGCGCATCAGCTCGAGGTAGGCCACGACGTGCTGATCGTAGGTGACGATGCCGTCGAATTCCTCCAGCAGGTTGAACACGATGTCCGGCTGCCAATCGGCGATGGCGCTGCGCAGCGGGGACAGGCTGTCGCTGATGCCCAGCGGCCGCACCTCGTGACCCGCCTTCTTCAGATGCGTGATCACATCGTATTCGGTGCGCCATTCCTCGATTTCTTTTTCGGTCCGGCCCTCGAGCGATTCCGGCGGAACCAGCGTCTCGTGCACCAGGACCAGGGCTTTGGATTTCTTCACAATGAAACGCGGGGCAGTTGTCGCTCTTCGTGGATGCGGGCCAGTCGCCCCACCATCCACAGCAAATGGGTTTTCAATTCGCGGCGTGGGCCGCGGACGTACAGATCGAGCGCCTCGCAGCGTTCGATGATCAGGCGCAGCACCTGGTGCACAAGGTATTCGCTGAAGGCGCCCTTGCGCACCAGGTGCCGGCGCAGCGGCTGGCGCATGTCGCGCACCACGCTCGCCGCCTTGGGCGAGGAGCGGCGCGGCGGATCGGCGGTGAACACCTTCATCAGCAGGTCATCGGCGCCGGTGCGGCGGCGCGCGCCATAGCGCGCGAGCTTGTGCTCGTAGTGCTGGCGCAGGGTGCGCGTGTCCTCGCGCACATCCTCGATGGTGATGCGCTCGCTCACGTGTGGCGCCGCGCGGCCGAATTCACCGGCGAGTTCGTCGATGAAATTCAATTTTGCGAAGGCGGGCCATTGCTGGTATTCGCGCCGCCAGGACGAATTCGGCTTCAGCCACACCGCAAAGGTCTCGGCGAAATCCTCGGTGGGATGCGCCTGGGCATACCAGGAACCCAGGTGCTGGACGAAGCGCCGGCTTCCGGGACGCGGGCGGTAGGAATCCGGGTAGGGGAGCGACGCCGGCCCGAACACTTCGCGCCAACGGCGGCGGCGGCGCAGCCGGTAGGCGGAGTCGAAGGCATGCCCTGCTTCATGCCGCAGGATGCGCATCTGCCAATTGCGGTTGCCGCCCTCCACCTCGCGCATGTAGCGCCGCTCCAACCGCGCCAGGCGCGGATGCGCGAGATAGAACGGAATGGCAATGCCGGGAACGCCGTCGGGCGAGAACCATTCCTGCGCGAACCAGCAATGCGGCCGGAAGCGGATGCCGCGCGACTGCAACTCGCCGTACAACCTGTCGACCGAGGCCTGCACCGGTGTGTCCTCGACACGCAATTGCAGGTCGCAGAAGCGCAGGCTCAGCAATTGTTCATCGGTGAGCGATTCCCATGCATACGCGGGCGCGCCCGCACGCTTGTGAGCGCGTGGCGGCTTCGTCGGCCGCGTCCGGTGGATGGCGTGGGATCCAGGCATAGGAGCCTTCAGAGTATAGATCACCCGCTGCGCGCTGAAGCCCCCGCCAGCAATCGATAGGCCGTGGATTCGAGCAATTCGGCCTGCTTCAGCCCGGTGCGCCAGGCCGACGGAATCGCTTGCACGCCGTAGATGATGCCGGCCAGCTGCCCGAACACGGCGCCCTGTACGTCCGAATGCCCGCCCAGGTTGACCACGCGCAGCATCCCTTCGCGAAAATCCGCCGTCTCGCTCAACACCCACAGCACGCGGTGGAGCGCGGCCAGGATGGTGGGAGTGGCCACGCTCGGGGCATTGGTCGGGAGGATGGTGGACTGCGCCAAGTGGGCAATTTCCGGCTTCAAGGGCTTTGCATAATGCCGTCCCAGCAGGCGGCCCGCCTCGAGCGCCAATTCCTGCTTCGGCGCACCCTCGAGCGCCGCCAGCAGCACCGCCGCGTAGTAGCGGCAGGCATCGAGGATTCCGGGGGATTGATGCGTGATGCGCGCGGCATCAGCCGCCCATCCGATGGCCTGCTCCGGCGTACGCCGCGCGAACAATGCCACCGCGCCCACCCGCACCAGGCTTTCCGCATCCCACACCTTCGGATCGTGCGCGCCCGAAAAGGGATTACCGGACCAACGCGTGGCAGCCAGCGCCTTGGAAATGGCGGACACCTTGCCCAGTGGCTGCCCGGTGGCCGACCAGGTGCCTTCCTGGTGCCAATCCCAATACGTCTCCGCCTGATGCGTGGCATCGAAGCCGTTCTTCTCGAGCAGCGAATGCGCCAGGCACAGGAACATGGCGGTGTCGTCGGTCCACGCGCCGCGCGGCAGCTTCAGGCTGCCGCCGGCCGCGAGGTCGGTCACCGCCGGGAAGCTGCCGGCCTTTTTTTCCTGGACCAGTGCGCCGAGCGCATCTCCGCAAGCGGTGCCGAAAACCGCTCCCGCATAGCGTTGCTGGGTGCCAATGCCCTGCAGGCGGCGCGGCGTCGCCGGACGGCCGGGTGCCGCGGAAGATGCGACCGGTTCCTGCCAGGCCAGAACGAACTGCTCCTGGTGGAACTCAGGCACACGCGACCAAGTCGCCGAGCGCGCGTTCGCCTTCCACAAGCGATTCAGGCGCTTGAGTGCGGCCGGCCCGGCCAGTCCCTGCCGCCTCAGCCAGCACCCGGTGACCGTATTGGTGCGTCCGATCCCGGCGTGGCAATGCACGTAGACCAGATGCCCCGCCGCCAACGCCCGCTCGAGATCATCGAGGATATCGCGCATCAGCTCATTGGATTCCGGCAAGCCGTGGTCCTCGATGGACCAACGCGTATGGGTCAGCGCCGGCAGCACCCTGCCACTGCTGGCGGGATCGCGGCGCAATTGCGGGAGCAGGTGCGCGTAAGGGGGCAGCTCACCTTCCTGGGTGAGATCGAGAAAGAAGCTCACCCCTGCCTCCACCAGCGCCTCGAGCCGGTCGATGGCCGCATCGGTCTCCGGCGCGCCCGGGTATTCGCCCGCCAGCAGGCGGCCGGGCTCGATCCAAAAGCTGTTGGGGATGGGACTTGGCGGGGTGGCCTCTCGGGCGAACATGGCGACCTTTCTAGACCACGGCATCGATCTGGTCGGCGAGGTCGTCCAGGCACGCGGCGGCCTCGCCGTCGCGGTCACGCAGCGCATCCAGGGCCGCAAAATCGAACGCGGCGGGATCCGCCAGGTGAGAGACGGACACCTGACGCAGGGCGGAGAATATCGACTCCACACGCCCCGGGAAGCGCTGGCGCCAATCCTCCAGCATGTTACGCACGGCCACGCGCTGCAGGTTGGGTTGGGAACCGCACAGGGTGCACGGAATCAGCGGAAAGCGGCGCGCCGCGGCATAGCGCACGATGAGCGGCGCCTGCACGTAGGCGAGCGGACGGATCACCACGTGCCGCTTGTCCTCGGACAACAGCTTGGGCGGCATGGTCTTCAGGCGCCCGGCGAAGAACAGGTTCAAGAACAGGGTCTCCACCATATCGTCGCGATGATGGCCGAGCGCGATCTTGTCCACGCCCTGTTCATGCGCGAACTTGTACAAGGCGCCGCGCCGCAGGCGCGAGCACAACCCGCATTGGGTCTTGCCTTCCGGGATTACGCGCTTGACCACCGAGTAGGTGTCCTGCGTGATCTGATGGAACGGCACACCCAGCGCGCGCGCGTGCGCCGGCAACACCTCGGGCGGAAAGCCCGGCTGCTTCTGGTCGAGGTTCACCGCGAGCAGTTCGAATGGCACCGGCGAGCTGCGCTGCAGGCTGTGCAGCATGTCGAGCAGCGTGTAGGAATCCTTGCCGCCCGACAGGCACACCATCACCTTGTCGCCGGGCTCGATCATGGCGTAATCGCCGATGGCCTTGCCCACGAGCCCGCGCAGCTGCGCCTGCAGCTTCTTGAAGTTGTTCGAAGGGGTGTCGGCCGCCGATTCCATGGTGGACCGGAGTGTACTCAAGTTTCCAGGTACTTGGCTTCCAGGTAACGCAGGTAGGGCGCCGCGGTGAGCGGCCGGCCGGTGGCCTCCTTCATCAGCTCCTGTACCGGCAGGCGCGCGCCCACGGCGTGAACGTTGTCGCGCAGCCAGCCGAGGATTCCCTCGAACTCACCGCGCGCCAGTTGCTCGTCAAGGGCCGGCAACGCGGCGCGCAGCGCGTCGTTGAGCTGCCCGGCGATCACCGCGCCGAGCGCGTAGGAGGGGAAGTAGCCGAAATGCCCCACCGCCCAATGAATGTCCTGCAGGCAGCCCTCCACGTCGTTGGCGGGCTTGATCCCTAAGCGCTGTTCGAGCAGCGAGTTCCAGGCCTCCGGCAGTTCATTCACCGACAGCGCGCCATCGAGGATCCGCTTCTCGATCTCGTAGCGCAGCATGATGTGCACCGGGTAGGTGAGTTCGTCGGCATCCATGCGGATGAGGCTGCGGCGCACCCGGATGAGATTGCGGTAGACGTTCTCGTCCTGCCACTCGGGACCGCTCACCTGGAAGTACTTCTCCAGCAACGGCACCAGATAGCGCACGAAGGGACGGCTGCGGCACAGGTTCATCTCGAACAGCAGCGACTGGCTTTCCTCCAGCGCAAGACCGCGATCCCGCCCTACCGGCTGATCCCGCCATTGCAGGGGCAGCCCCAGGTCGTAGAGCGCATGCCCGGTTTCATGCACCGCGCCCAGGAGACCCGAGAACGGATCGGCCGAGTCGAAGCGCGTGGTGATGCGCACATCCCCGGCCACGCCTTCCGTGAACGGGTGCTCGCTCTCGTCCAGCCGGCCGCGGTCGAATGGAAAGCCCACCGCCTTCAACACGTCGGCGGCGAGCTGCTTTTGCTTCGGAATGCCGAACTTGCCGGTCAACGGCAATGGCGGGCGCGAGGCCTGCAATTCGATGGCATCGTTGATGAGGCCCGGCAGCTTGCGGGCCAGCGCCTTGAAGATGGTGTCGATGTCGGCGGTGGAAATGCCGGGCGTGAATTCGTCCACCAGCGCATCGTAGGGAGCGAGCCCGCGCGCCTGGCCGAGCAGCGCCGCCTTGTCGCGCACCAGGTGCACCACTTCCGCGAGGAGCGGGGCGAACAACTTGAAATCGTTTGCCTTGCGCGCTTCCACCCAGTGCACCTCGGCGCGCGCGCAGGCCTTGGTCAGGCGCGCGATCAGCGAGGGCGGCGTGGCGATGGCGTGCTCGCGCTGCCGGCGCATCTCGCGCAGGTTGGCGAGCTGCCAGTCTTCGAGCTGCGCGGCGCCCGCCTCGGCGCGCTCGATCAGCCGTGCCACCTTGGGCGTGGTGAGCAAGGCATGGTGCTCGGTCTCGAGCGCGGCGAGCTGCTCACCGCGAACATCCGCGCTGCCGCGCGGCATCATCACCGCGGCGTCCCAGCGCAGCAGCGAGAGCGCGCCGCGGAAGGCATGCAGGCGGCGGAATTCCTGTTCGAGTTGTTGGTAGGGAGTCAGGGCCATGGTGGGAACGCCGGGAACGGATGTTCAAGTACCCGTGAAGTTCTTTCCTTTCAGCGAGTACTGTCCGCTCTGGTGGAACGGAATCGAGCGCATGAACGCGCGGTCGATGCTGACCTTGCCGTCGAGCTGGTAGTCGATGGAATCGCGCTGATCCTGGTTCTTCGCCAGCAGCTTCAACAAGCCCATGGCCATGTTGGCGCTCACCGTCATTTCGAACTCGGTCTCCCCGAAGGCCGGCACGGTGAAGGCACGGTTGGTGACACCCGAGGCGAAGGGCTCGCCGGCGATCTTCAAGTCCGCATTCAGGCCGTTGACGGGCAGGGACTGACTGTTCGGATTCTGGATCTTCAGGCGCACCAGGAAATTCTGCGCGAAGAAATTGCCATCCAGGAGTTGGATGTTGGTGACCGACAGGTTGGGTCGCTCGAACTTGGGCGCGAACAGCGAGCAGCCCGACAACAGGGCCAGCAGCATTCCAAGACCCAGCGCAGAACCCCGCCGGGTCCTGCGCGATCCCGGCAGGCGTGGCAACATAATGGCGATGCGGGCGGTCGACTCCATGATGTTGAAGATGATACCGGTATTGCGGTGCTTTCAGAAAGCATCGGTCGGCATATTTGCGATTGCCATTTTATTCAATATTTTCATAGTGTTACAGGCCTCCATAGCGACGCCATTGGCGCCCCCAGCCGCGCTTGCCGACACCCTCCCGGCAGCGGCCGCACCTGCCCCGGCCGCCTGCCTGTCGAGCGGCGATGGCTTTCTCAAGGCCCGCCTCAAGGGCAGCATCGACGCCACCATCGACTGGCCCAACGCCGGCACCCGCTGCGAGGGGGAGGAACGGCCGAGCCACGGCGGCATGCGCCTGAGCTTTCGGCGCGATCCCGGTTCGGCCCCTGACCTGCTGTTCGTGTTCGGGTTGTCGCACGTGCGGGAGAACCAGCCCGCGAGCGGCGTGGGAGTGAATGTCACGGTCATCCTGCAGGGCAGCAGCCGCATCTTCGGGACCCAAGGTGAATCGCGCTGCACCATCGATTCCCTGCGCCAGACCCGTTTGCCCGACGCAGCCGCCCCCGCGACCCGCCGTTATCGGGTGGAGGCCCGCGGCTTCTGCACCGCGCCCGCGCGCGCCGTGCGCGGCGAGGGCTCGGTGCTGCTCACCACCTTCGATTTCGCCGGTGCCGTCACCTTCGACGACAAGGACCCCTCGACATGATCCAGGCTCGCCTGCTCGTTTTACTGCTGGCGCTGCTCGGCGGCGGCGCCGCGGCGCAGTCCACACCCGATGCGCCGCCGCCCGGCCTCGAGCCGTTGAGCGCATTCGCCAGCACGGTGCTGCAGATCAAGACGCAGCGCGGCAACGTACATCAATTCAGCGTGTGGATCGCGGACCGCCCGAGCCGCCAGGAGCAGGGCCTGATGTTCGTCCGGCACCTGCCGGACCACCAGGGCATGGTGTTCATCTACCCGCGCGACCGGACCATCGCCATGTGGATGAAGAACACGTTGATTCCCTTGGACATGCTGTTCATCCGCGCGGATGGCAGCATTTCGTATATTGCCGCCGATGCCACGCCGCAATCACTGTCCATCATCGCGGGTCCGGAGCCGGTGCGCGCGGTGCTGGAACTGGCCGGCGGCAGCGCCCGGGAACTGGGGATCGCGCCCGGCGACCGGGTCTTCTGCGATGCCTTGCCAGCGTCCCTGCCGCACCCCTCGCCCACGCCTCGGCGACATCCCCGCGAGTCCGTTGCGGAAAAGCCACATAGCTGAAGTTCCAGCTTTCCCGGCGTTGCTTTTCAGCTATGATCCGCACCGGTTCGACCGGCTCTGGCGGCTTATGTCAGATGTTGGCTTTTCGCGAATCAGTATGGAGGACAGTTATGAAGCGATTGTCAGTGATTCTGGGGCTGCTCGCCCTGGGCGCAGCCGCGCCGGGCATGGCGGCGGACGATACCGGCACCTGGTATGTGAGCCCCCTGGTTCAGTGGACCCTGTTGCAGCGGGAGCGTCCCGCCAACGATGACGTGGGTTTCCAGATTGGCTTTGGACGTAACCTCTCCCCGGAGTGGGCCCTCGAAGCCAACATCGCCAAGAGCAGCTTCGAAGGCACCAATCGCAGCCGCCTGAACCTCACCAATTTCGGCGTGGACTTCCTGCGCAAGTTCAACTACCTGCCGAACTCGCAAATCCAGCCGTACGTGCTGTTCGGCTTGGGTGCAAGCAGTGACAAGCTCACCAACTACGAACGCACCCAGGATTTCGCCGGCGAAATCGGCGGCGGCCTGCTCTGGGCTTTCGGCTCGCGCCAGGACAGCGAGCGCCTGAAGCTGCGCACCGAAGTGAAGTACCACTCCTTCTTCGGCAAGACCTCCTATGGCGTCGGCTCACCGGGCGACACCATCATCGGCGTGGGCCTGCAGTATCAGTTCGGTGGTCAGCCGCCCGCTCCGGCGCCGGCGGCTGCGCCTGCTCCGCTGGACAGCGACCACGACGGCGTCACCGACGACCTCGACAAGTGCCCGGGCACGCCTGCCGGCGCCAAGGTCGATGCCAACGGCTGCGAGCTCGACAGCGATGGCGACGGCGTGGTGGATCGCCTGGATCAATGCCCGGACACGCCCAAGGGCACGCCGGTGAACGCCTCGGGCTGCCCGTTGGACAGCGATGGCGATGGCGTCCTGGACACGGATGACCGTTGCCCGAACACCCCCAGGGGTGACCGGGTGGACGTCCACGGCTGCACGCTGGCCGGGGAAATCAAGCTCCCGGGGGTCACCTTCGAAACCGACTCCGCCGTGCTGCAGCCGCAGTCCGAAGCGGTGTTGAACGACGCCGTGGCCACCTTGAAGAAATACCCGGAGCTCAGCGTCGAAGTGGACGGCCACACCGACAACCGCGGCTCGGCCAGCCACAACCTGGCGCTGTCGCAGAAGCGGGCAGAAGCCGTTGCCGCCTACCTGAAGGATCACGGCGTGACCAACAAGCTCAGCGCCAAGGGCTTCGGCAAGACGGCCCCGATCGCCGATAACAAGACCGAGGCGGGCCGCCTCGAGAACCGCCGGGTGACCCTGAAGATCAGCGCCAACTAAGCCTCCTGGAAACCCGGTGTCCGCGCGGCACCGGGGTTGCAACTTCTACACGACCCGGCTTGCCTTGAAGCCGGGTTTTTTTTGCCTCAGCCGTCCGTTGCGCGGCCGCAACGAATCACCCTTCCAGCACGGAAATTGTGTTGGCAAAGGGTTCTCGCCATGTTGTAATCCGCGCACAGTTCGGCGGGCCTTGTTTCGGCGCGTGCGCGCCAGGCCTGGACAGATGGACACATCTGTACGAACCACACCAACGTTGTTAGGGAGAAACTGATGGGGAACAATCGCAAATTGCAATTTGCAATTCGTGCGGTATTGGCCGTGGCGTCCGCCGCGTCCGTCGCGCAAGTTGCGTACGCACAAGCCGCGCCGAGTTCGGCACCCGCCGAAGAAGCGCTCGAAGAAGTCATCGTCACCGGCTCTCGCTTGGTCGCATCACCGAATGCGGTGTCGATCAGCCCGATCACCAGCGTGTCGGCAGAAGACATCGCCAAAGTCGGCGTGGTCAGAACCGAAGACTTGCTGAACACGTTGCCGCAGGTCGTTGCGGAAAACAGCTCAGGTCAGGCCATCAGCTCGGACGGCACCGCGACGGTCAGCTTGCGCGGACTCACTTCCGAAAGAACGTTGGCCCTGGTCAATGGCCGCCGCATGGCGCCGGGCGCCAGCATCAACAGCTCCTCCAGCCCTGACATCAACCAGATTCCTTCCGCGTTGATCGAGCGCGTCGACGTACTGACCGGCGGTGCCTCTGCCGTGTACGGTGCGGACGCGGTCGCCGGCGTCGTCAACTTCGTGCTCAACACCAAGTTCGAAGGCGTACGTATCGACGGCAACTACGGTTTCGCCATCCACAAGAACGACGACGAAACGTTGCTGGGGCTGTTGGCTGCGAAGAACAACCCCCTGCCCGAGAGCACCGTACATGCGGGCTTCAACAAGGACATTTCGGTGTTGATCGGCTCCAATTTCGCCGACGGCAAGGGTAATGCCACCGCCTACTTCACGTACCTGCGCAGCGCGCCTGTTGTCGGCTCGCAATACGATTACGCGGGTTGTACGTTGAACACGCCGAGTTCCTTGCCCGACCCCAACGGCAAGCTGTCGTGCGGCGGCTCGAGCTCGAGCGCCACCGGCCGGTACCTGCTGCTGGGCCTGAATGGCGCCGGCGCCACCACCACGCTTGCGGACAAGACCGTCGCACCGACGGGCGGCTTCCGCGACTATTCCAGCGCACGCGATGCCTACAACTACGGCGCCTTGAGCTACCTGCAGCGCCAGGCAGAGCGGTACACCGCCGGAACGTTCATCAACTACGACATCAATGAACACACCAACGTGTACAACGAGTTCATGTTCGCTCGTAACACGTCGACGGCGGAATACGGTGCCAGCGGCCTGTTCGCCTTCGGCACGCCCTCGATCAGCTGCTCCAACCCGTTGTTCAGCCCGAGCCAGCTCGCTGACCTGTGCTCGCCCGCCAACATCGCCGCCAACCAGGCGCTGTTCGGCGGCACCGGCGACCGGATCACGCTGTACGCCGCGCGGCGCAGCGTGGAAAGCGGCCCGCGCATCGACAACTACACCTCCAACTCCTTCCGCGAAGTGCTCGGCGTGAAGGGCGACTGGGGCGATGCCTGGACCTACGATTTCTTCGGCCAGCTCGCCATCACGCAGATGTCGCTGTTCGAACAGGGCTTCCTCGGCACGCAGCAGATCAACAACGCGCTGGACGTCGTGCCGGACACGCGGCCGGGCACCCTGGGACAACCGGTTTGCCAATCCGTCCTCAACGGCTCCGATCCAGCGTGCGTGCCCTGGAACATCTGGGCGCCGGGTGGCGTCACCCCGCAGCAGCTTGCCTACCTGGGCGTGCAGTCCAGCTACGGCATCAAGGCCACCGAATATGTGGTCAACGGATCGGTCACGGGCGACCTCGGCAAGTACGGCGTCAAGTTGCCTTCGGCTGAAAACGGCATGATGGTCAATCTCGGCGCCGAATACCGCCAGGAAAAGTACGACTTCGATCCGGATTACATCTTCGGCAACGGCTTCGCATCGGGTGGCAACGGCGCCTTCAGCCAGATCCATGGCCAGTTCCACGTGGCGGAAGTGTTCACCGAAGTGCGCTTGCCCCTGATCGACGACAAGCCGGGTGCCTACTCGTTGTCGACGGAAGCCGGCTATCGCTTCTCCGACTACACGTCCGGTTTCACCACGAATACCTACAAGTTCGGCTTGGAATGGGCACCGATCAAGGACGTGAAGTTCCGCGGCGGCTACAACCGCGCCATCCGCGCCCCGAACGTCACCGACCTGTTCGCGCCCATCGTGATCGGCGCTGGCGGCACGGCCGATCCGTGCTGGGGCCCGAAGGATGCCAACGGATTGGTCGGCGGCAATACCTTCGAGTTCTGCCAGCGCACGGGTGTGACGGCCGGGCAGTTCGGCAACATCCTGGCGAACCCGGCCGCGCAGATCAACACGGCCACGGGCGGCAATGTCAACCTCACCCCGGAAATTGCGGATACCTACAGTTTCGGCGTGGTGTTGCAGCCGGACGCGGTCCCGGGCTTGTTGGCGTCGTTCGACTTCTACAACATCAAGATCAAGAACACGATCAACCAGCTGACCTCGAATACCGTGATCAACAATTGCGGTCTCAGCGGCGATGCAACGCTTTGCGGCCTGATTCATCGCGGTCCCACCGGCTCGCTCTGGTTCAACAACAACAATTTCGTCGACGTGACCAAGGTCAACATCGGCACCATCCAGGTCAAGGGCATCGATGTGTCGGTGCACTACGGCTTTGACATGGGCAAGGCCGGCAAGATGTCGTTGAACCTGACCGGCACCAAGGCGAAGAACTTCCTGACGCAACCGTTGCCGACGGGCGCAGCCTACGATTGCACCGGCTATGAAGGCACCACCTGCGATGCACCGAATCCGAAGTGGAAGCACGTGTTTGGTGCGGACTGGTCCACCCCCTGGGGCGGACTGGACCTGAGCCTGCGCTGGCGCTACATCGGCAAGGTGGCATCGGATCGCACCAGCTCCGATCCGCAGCTGAACGATGTGTATTTCCCGCAAACGTCATTCATTTCCGCGTACAACTACATCGACCTGTCAGCGTCGATGCCGGTGACCTCGGGAGTGAACGTCCGGGTGGGTGTGAACAACATTGCGGATAAGAACCCGCCCATCATCCCGAACGGCACGTACTCGGATTGCCCGAACACCTCGTGCAACGACAACACCTGGGTGGGTACGTACGACACGCTGGGCCGCTACGTGTATGCGCACGTGAGCGTGAAGTTCTAAGAACGAGCCGGACCGCATTCCGGCGATTGATGACGGCGGGCCACAGGGCCCGCCGTTTTTTTGCGCGGACGTTACGGACGTTCGTCGAGGATATTGCCGAGCGCGGCCTTGAGGTCCGAGAGCCAGGGCTCGTAATGTCGCCATTGGTCGATTCCCGAGGAATAAATCGGGCTTCGTACCTGCTCGCTGCTGATGGTCATGACGACGCGAGGGTTATCGTAGAAGCGCAGGCACTCGGCCTCGAACGGCAACCGGCAGTAGTCGAGCAAGCGCCGCACCTCCTGCTCGGGGTGGGCAACCATCCGCTCGTAATCGACACGGTGCACCCGTCCCGGCAACACCTCATCGAAGTGAGCCATCAGCTGGAAGTAAGCGCGGAACTGAGCGCCGATGTCCCGCAGGTCGTAACTGAAGCTCATGCCCTTGTTGAACAATTGCTTGAAGCAGGAGAAGCCCACGCCCAACGGGTGGCGCCGGGCGTCGATGATCGAGGCATTGGGAAACATGAGGTGGATGAGCCCCACGTGCCCGAAATTGGCGAGCATCTTGTCGACGAACCTGGGCTTGGCCGAATGGCGGTGGGCGCGGGACTGCGAGAGGTAACGAGCTGCCAGTGTGTCGATCATCTCCCGGGACAGGGGCTTGATACACGACGGATACCCCACCTCTTCGCTTCCTCTTGCACCGGCGCACAGCTCGTCCGCGATGGCAGGCATGTACAACAGCTCTCGTGTACCTTCGACCTGCGAATGGCTTGCGAGTATCTGCTCCAACAGGGTGGAGCCGGACCGCGGCAGACCGACGATGAAAACCGGGTCAGGCTGGGGCGAACCCCAACCGGCGCGAGCCGCGAAGAATTCCCGCGTATACGTTGCGATGGATCGCTGCACGTCAGCAAGGATGACCGATGAGTCGTGAGGCATTTCTGCGCGGCGATGCGCGTTGCCGTTGCGATAGTGCATGAATGACTCGGCATACCGTCCGCCATCCTCGTATGCCTTGCCAAGGGCGAATTCGAGATAGGTGCGGTCCATGCCTGGCATTGCGCCCGATCGGAGTTGAACCTCCATCTCTGCAATGTCGCCGTCACTGAAGCGCAGGGTCTTCAAGTTGGCAAGCCGCCAGTAGGCTTCGCCGAGGCCCGGCCTGAGCTGCAACGCTCGACGGTAAGTCTCGACGGCCCGCGTGGAATCCCCCATTTCGCGTGACAAGTTGCCGAGCAGCAACCAGAGCTGCGGGTCTTGCCCATGAGCGGACACCAGTGCCTCCGCGATGATGCGAGCCTCCTCGTGACGGCCCAGGAAGCGAATGGCGCGCACCTTGAGTGCGAGAAAGCAGGGGTCCTGCGGTGCAGCCTCGAGCAGGCGATCGATGAGCGGCAACGCCTCATCGACCCTTTCCTGCGATAGCAGCAGAACCGCGAGATCGTAGCGTGCCGCGGCATAACCCGGAGCGAGCGCCAAGGATTGATGCAGGCTCCGTTCAGCGGACTCCGCGTTACCGAGACGACCAACTGCTTCAGCGTTGAGCCTCCAGGCAACCGCGTCTGAGGGCTGGCGCTGCAGATGCACGGATAGCATGTCCGCGGCGGCACCAAGACGGCCTTCGGTCAATGCGACCCTGGCATCCTTCAGTGCGAATGGCTCGTGGGCTAGCGACTCGTATGTCAAATGCGCGGCATCACCGCCGCGTCGATCACCGTTCGCGAAATACAGCGCGGCCAACTCGCGCCAAGCATCGGCGAAATTAGGGTCGAGTTCGATCGACTTGCGCAAGGCGCCGATGGCCTCTTCGGCGCGCCCCGCCGCCGCGAGCGAACGCCCGAGCTCGAGTTGCATCACGGGAGATTCGGCTTTCCCGGCAGCCAGCGATTCCACCACCGGAGCCGCCGCGCCCGAATCCCCCAATCGGCGAAGCGCAGTGGCCAACAACAAACCGGCATGCTCATGACCGGGATAGGCGTTCAACACCGCCTCGGCCGCTCGTGCCGCGGCGCGGGGATCGTTGTCGAGCAATGCGGCCGCACGCATCATCTCGAGGTCGACGGAACCCGAGGAATTCACCTTCAATATCGCCGCTGGAGGGGGCTAGTTGGATTGGACCTGGTTGAGGCCTTGATGTTGCATCTTCTCGGTCTGCTGACGGGCATTCTCCGCTGCACGCTCGAGCGAGTCCGGCTCGCCGCAAACGACCTTGGTGAAGCGGCTGCCGATGACGGCTTCCTTGCGGCAGTACATGAGATTGCCATTGCGCATGGCTTGACGATACCCGAGCGCGCGCAACCGCTTGTCCTGTTCCTTCAACAGTTCCGCCTTTTTCGCCGCCGCCTGATCGGCAGGCTTGGTAGAGCTGTCAACAGCACTCGCATCCTGTGCGCCGGCGGCAGGAGCGGCGGTGGACGCGGGTCCATCTGCGGCCGACGGCGCAGCTGGAGGATCTTCAGCCCAAGCGCCCCCGCAACCGAGGACAGCCAGGCAGATCATCGACACGGTTCGGAGTTTCATGACCCGGATATGCCACAAGCACCCCATGAGGTCAATCTCGCCGCTCGCCTGCCGATCAGGGCCCGGCGGACCCGGCGTTCGCCGTGATTTCCGACTGGATGATGGCGATGGGCACCATCCCCGCGCCGTTGAAGCGGTCGAAGAACTCGCTCAGGACGAAGGGACGGCCGGCGGCTTCAGCCTGCTGCGCGAAGCGCGCCAGCAGCTGATCGAACTGCACCTTCCCGAGGATGTAGCTGGTGCCGTATCCGGGCTGGCGCAGGTACAGCAGCTGCTCGAATGCGGTGAGCTGGTCGCGCGAAGCGGCCCAGCCGCGCGGCGTGTAGCGCGCGTGGAATTGCCCGGCCTGGTCCAGCGTCCATTCGTTCGCCTGCACATGCAGCGAGGCGAGGCCACGGGCGGCGCGGTTGGCCAGCATGATCCACACCAGCTCGCGCGCCCGCGGATTGTCCGCATACAAACCCGCGTGCATCACGATCTCCTCGAAAGCCGTGGCAAACCCTTCCGCACGCTGGTCCCAGATGTTGAACAGCGACGCATCGCGGCGGATGGGACTGGGATGGGGCTCATCGCGCATGCGCGCCAGGTCCAGCCAATGATATTGATGCGACATCAACAGCATCGGCTCGCGATGCGTGATGCGCGTGAAGAACACGCGCCGCTCCTCCGGCACGAACGTGCCACGCTGCGGCTCGAGCGCGACCTTGATGTAGTCCTTGGCCGGAATCACGTGGCTGCCGACCAGGAAGTTCACGAACTTGTCCAGGTGCGTGCGCGCCAGTTCGTCGAACTGCGCCGCATCGGCGGCCGGCTGCAGCTGAGGCAGCGCGCGGTTCGCATGTTCCTCGAGTTTCAACGACGACCATGCGCGGTCCAGTTCACGTTGCAACAATTCCACCTCGCCATTCCAATCCAGGGTGGAGAAATGCACGTTGCGCTGGTACCAGTTGTACTCATCCTTGCCGACACCGGAAGGCCCGGTCTTGGAAGGTGCCTGCGCCTCCAGCCAGTCGGCGAACTGGAGTGTCGCGGTGCGCGCTCCCTCCACCGCCTTGCGCAAGGCCGCGCTGCCCGCGCGCACATCCGCGTGTTGTATGCCCTCGAGCGTCATGACATTGAGCGCGCCGGCCTGCAGCGAGGCCAGCGTCGCCGCCTGTTCACGCAGTTCGCGCACCGAATGCACCCACAGGTCGCGCGCATTGCTGTCCTTGAGGTTGTCGCGCGCCTGCTGCAACAGCGCCGGTATCGCGCCCAGGCGAGCGGCCAGCTCCGCCTGGTCCTTGACGCCCAGGGGAAAGCGATAGGTGTACAGCTCGATCTGCGGATACACCGTGGGTCCCTCGCGCCGCGGCACATCGGAGCGTTCGGCCCGCACGCTCACGTAGAAGGCCGGATCGCGCGCCCAGGGACGCAGCACGCGCAACTCGAAGTCCATGCCGTTGATCTCGGCCGCCACCAGGCGCGCATCGTTCTGCTGTTCGAGGCTCCAGCCGGCGGTATGGAGGTCCTGCAGGCGCTGCCGCCAGGACGGCAGGGCCGCTTGCCAGGCCGCGATCGCCGCCGGCCGGTAATCCGGCACGTGATTCTTCACGGGCGGCCGTACGAACCCGCGCCAGTCGGTGAACAGGCGCGCCAGTTCCGCATAGTCGGATGTGGGCTGCGGCGGATTGGCGATGGCGGCGCCGCTCGCCGTGAGCAGGCAGGCGAGTACGACCAGGCATCGGGAAAACGGTTTCTTCACAGGCTTGTCCTCATTCGAGATCCGGATAGGGTCCACGGCCGCCTTCCGCGATGAAGCGGTCGATGCGCTCCTGCAGCACGGGCAACGGCACGGAGCCCAACTCGAGCACGGTGTCGTGGAAGGCGCGCAGATTGAAGCGTGGCCCCAAGGCGCGTTCGGCGCGCGCACGCGCCTTGAGTATGGCGTCCTCCCCCAGGTAATAGGAGAGCGCCTGCGCCGGCCAGGCAATGTAGCGATCCACTTCCGTCTCGATCTCGTGCAACGGCATCGCGGTGTAGTCGCGCAGGTACCGCTGCGCCTGTTCGCGCGTCCAGCCTTGCGCATGCAGGCCGGTATCGACCACCAGCCGGGCCGCGCGCCAGATCTGGTAATTGAGCATGCCGAAGCGGTCGTACGGCGTTTCGTACATACCCATCTCCACGCCCAGGTATTCGCAGTACAGCGCCCAGCCCTCGCCGTAGGCCGACAGGTAGGTGTGTTGGCGGAAGTCCGGCTGGTCCTTGTGCTCGAGCGCGAGCGGCATCTGGAAGGCGTGTCCCGGCGCGGATTCGTGCAGGGTGAGCGCAGTCAGGTTGTACAGCGGCCGGCTGGGCAGGTTGTAGGTGTTGACCAGGTAGATCCCGGGTCCGCCGCGCCCGCCGGTGTAGAACGGCGCCAGGTCGTCGGGGACGGGCTCGATGGCGAAACGCGCCCGCGGCAGCAGCCCGAAGTATTGCGAGGCCTTGGCATCGAAGCGTTTGGCGATCCAGGCGGCGCGCATCAGCAATGCTTCCGCGGTCGGCGCCTGGAAACGCGTGTCGGTGCGCAGGAAGGCCACGAAATCCGCAAAGCTGCCGGTAAAACCGGTCTCCTTCATGATGCCGAGCATCTGCGCGTGCAGGCGCGCCACTTCCGCCTCGCCGAAGGCGTGGATGGCGCCGGGGTCCTGGTCCAGCGTGGTGAATTCGCGGATGCGGGCGCGGTAGTAGGCCGCGCCATCCGGCAGGTCACGCGCGCCAAGCGTGGTGCGCGCGTGCGCCACATACTCGTCACGGAAGAACTGCAGCAAGGTTCGGTACGCGGGCTGGGCGATGTCGCGGATCACGGCCAGGGCTTCCGCCCGCAAGGCCGCGCGCTGCGCATCGCCAATACCCGGCATCTCCTTGAATGGCGTGTACAACAGGCTAGCTTCCGGCGCGGCGCCGGTGACGGCCGTCAACGAGGCGTCCCGTCCCTGCAGCGTGATCTGTGGTGGCGTGAAGCCGCGCGCCAGTCCCGCGCGCATCTGCTGGGTCTGCTCGGCAAAGTAGCGCGGCATGTCACGCATCTGCGCGATCCAGTTGCGGTAATCCTGCAGCGAGCGGTAGGGGCGGCGCGCGGTGTAGCCGAGGTCGCTCCAGAACGAGGTGTCCGCATTCACGGGCATCTCGTATTCGCGGAATTGCTGGCGGGCGATCAGCGCCTCGATCTGCGGGCGGTACACATCGTAGTTGAGGCGCTCAGCAGGGGACAGATCCTCGCGGCGGATGGCGCGCAACTCCCGCAGCACCTCGCTCCAGCGGCGCAGGCGCGATTCCTGGGCGGTCGCGTCGACGCGCGGCAGGTGATCGGGCACCGGACCTTGCGAATCCTCGCCGTCGGGAATCTGCTGCTCGCGCCAGCGCCACTCGGCGGTGTACAGCGCGCGCAGGCGGCTGTCGGCGCTCCCGGTGCTGCGCGCGTCGTGCCTGGCGGCCCTGGCCGGCGGCTGCGCCGCCGCGGGCGCGCCGGCGGCGGTGGTGGCGCACGGCGCCGCGGCGGACCAAGCCATGGCGATGAAGATGGCACTGAAGAAGGCGGCGGCCGGATGTCGATGGGCGTGCATGTGATTCCTTTTCTGCCCTCTACCGTATACGATCTACGATCCCACAAGCAACTCCACGAAAAAAAAGGCGAACTCCATGACCACCCCGATCGCATGCGACTGGGCCGGCGTCTTCCCCGCCGCCACCACCCAATTCACGCCCGACCTGCAGGTCGACCTGCCGGCCACGCAGAAGGTGCAGCAGGCGCTGCTGCGCGATGGTGTGCATGGCCTGGTATTGATGGGCACGGTCGGCGAAGGCAATTCGCTCAGCGCCGAGGAAAAGCGCAGCGTGCTGGCGGCGGCGGTGGAGGTCAGCGGCGGCAAGACGCCGGTGATCGCCGGCGTGTCGGAGTTCACCACGGCCGCGGCGGCGCGCTTTGCGCGCGATGCTGAAAAGCTCGGCGCCGCCGGCCTCATGGTGTTGCCCGCGATGGTGTACGTACCCACCGCGGCGGAGCTGGAATTTCATTTCCGCCAGGTGGCCGCGGCCACCTCGCTGCCCATCATGTTGTACAACAACCCGCCCTCCTATCGCGTCAACATCGACATGGGGACGCTGGCGCGCCTCGCGGACGTGCCCAACATCGTCTCCATCAAGGAATCCGCGCCGGATTCGCGCCGCTTCACCGACATCCACAACGCCCTCGGCGAGCGCTTCGTGATGTTTGCGGGCTTGGATGACATCGCCTTCGAAGGCCTGAGCCTGGGCGCCAAGGGCTGGGTCTCCGGCCTCACCAACGCGTTCCCGGTGGAATCGCTGCGCCTGTACGAAGCGCTGCGCAGCGGCGATCTTGCCACGGCATTGCGCATCTATCGCTGGTTCATGCCGCTGCTGCACCTGGATTCCGAGCACGACCTGGTGCAATCGATCAAGCTCGCCGAGCAGGTGATGGGCCGCGGCTCAGAGCGCGTTCGTCCGCCGCGTCTGCCGCTGAGTGGCGAGCGGCGCGCGCAGGTCATCGGCATGGTCGAGCGCGCGCGCGACACGCGCCCCGCCTGAGCGCATCCATGGGCGCCCCATCGCAGGCACGAAGGCCGCCGCGGCCAGGGCTGGCCGTCGCGCCCGCGAAGGTTGCGCCCGCGCGGGTCGCGCCCGCCGCACCCACCCTGGTGCAGTCGATGACCAGCCAGCTCATCGTGCACTTCCGCAACCGCATCCTGTCGGGCGAGTATGCGCCAGGCGCTGCCCTGCGCCAGGATGTGCTGGCGGCCGAGTTCGGGATCAGCAAGATCCCGGTGCGCGAGGCGCTGGTGCAGCTGCAGTCCGAGGGGCTGGTGGATATCTTCCCCAACCGGGGCTTTCAGGTGCGGCCCTTGCATGCCAGCGAGTTGCGCGAGGTATTCGCGCTGCGCCTGGACATGGAGCCAGCGGCGGTAGCCGCCGGCGCCGCACGGGCACAGCCCGAGGACCATGCCGCGACCGGCGAGCTGCTGGCACGGCTCAACGGCGCACTCGCGGCGCGCGACTTTGCCGCCTCGGGGCAGCTCAATCGCGAATTCCACGTGCAATTGGTGGTGCCGCGGCTGCAGCCGGTAACCGCCGACATCCTCACCCGACTGCACACCCTCGCCCAACGGCACGTCCAGGCGCACCTGCGCCCCGAAGGGCGGGCCGGGCGAGCGGCACGCGAGCACCAGGCCTTGTTCCGCGCGTGGCAGGCGGCGCGGGGCGGCGCCGTGCGCCGGCTCATGCGCCAGCACATCGCCGCGACACTGCGCGACCTGCTGCGCGTCGTATAATTCCCGGCCTCAAGAACGCCATCCGGAGCCCGCTTTGAACACCGCCGCCCCCTTGGACAACGCCGCCGTCCTGCGCGTCCTGCAGGCTTCCCAGGCGGAAGCGGCCGCCGGCCGCCACGCGGAATCCGATCAACTGCTCGCGCAGGTGGCGCGCCAGGCGCCCAATCACCCGGCCGTCCTCAACGAGTTGGGGGTCCGCATGGCGGCGCGCGGCGCACCCGACAAGGCGCTGTCGCTGTTCGAGCGCGCGATCGCGGCCGATCCCGGACATCCCTCGCTGTGGGCCAACCTCGCCTCCAGCTACCGGGCGGCGGGCCGCCGCGAGGACGAGCGCAACGCCATCGACAAGGCACTGGCGCTGGAGCCGCGGCACGCGTCCGCCCTGCTGCAGAAGGCCACCTTCCTCGAGGAGAGCGGCGATGTCCGCAATGCAGCCCGCATCTATCAGGACGCGCTGAACTGCCTGCCGCCGGGGGCGCCGGTGCCGCCCCAACTCGAGGCAACCGTCGAGCATGCCAGGAAGCTGATCGATGCGGATCTCGCCTCGTTGACCACAACGCTGGAGGAGTCGCTGCTGAAGATCCGCGAGCGGCATGGCGGCGGCGCGCAGCGCCGTGTGGATCGCTGCCTGGAAACGCTCATGGGCAAGCGCCGGCCGTATCACTCGCAACCCACCTGGATGTACTTCCCCGAATTGCCGGCCATCGATTTCTTCGAGCGCAGCGATTTCCCCTGGCTCGATGCCTTCGAGGCCGCCGTGGATGAGGTTCGCGCCGAGCTGCTTCGAGTGTTGGTCTCGGACCGTGATGGCCTGCAACCATACATCGATTTTCCGGCGGGGATGCCCATCGATCAGTTTCGCGAGCTCAATCGCTCGCGGCGCTGGAGTGCGTACTTCCTCTGGAATCAGGGCAAGGCTGTTGCGAGCCATATCGCGCGGTGCCCGGTCACAGCGCGCTTGCTGGAGTCCGCACCGCGATGCCATGTAGATAGCCGTGCACCGACTGCGTTCTTTTCGATCCTGGATCCCAACACCCGCATCCCACCGCACACGGGTGTGACCAACACGCGCTGCACCGTGCACCTGCCGCTGATCGTCCCGCCGAACTGCGGCTTCCGCGTCGGCTCGACCACGCGCGAGTGGGTACCGGGCAAGGCCTGGGTGTTCGACGACACCATCGACCACGAGGCGTGGAATTTGTCGGATACGCCGCGCGCCATTCTCATTTTCGACATCTGGAATCCGCTGCTGACCGAGGCCGAGCGCGAGATGATCCGGAAAGCCACCGAGGTCTACGGCCAGTACTACGCATGGTCACCGGAGCAACCATTATGAAGCCCCTGCCCGGCAAGGCACGCTTCACCGGCACCGGCATGGCGCTGCTGTGCGCCCTCACGGTTGCGTGGGCGGATTCTCCTCCGGCGGAATCCTCCGGTCTCCTGCATTGCGCGGCCATCGCTGCGCCCGCCGCGCGGCTGGCCTGTTACGACGCGCTCGCCGGGCGCGCGCCGGATCCCGCCGCGGCCACCGTCGGCCTCTCGGCCCCAGCCGCCACGCACCAAGCGCCGGCGCATGCCTCCCCAGCTGCTGCCAATGCGCAGGCCGCACTGGCCGCCGCGGCGGCCGACCCCGCCAACTTCGGGTTGGACATGGCGCATGTCGAGCGCGTGCCCGGCGCTCCCACATCGGTGCGGGGCGAGGTGAAGAGCGTGACCCAGGGGGGCGGCGCCGGTGGCCGGGGGACCGTGCATTTGGACAACGGCCAGGTGTGGCAATTCACCGAGAGCGGCGCCGACGGCCGGGTGCGGGTGGGTGACACCGTCACCATCAAGCGGGCAGCGCTGGGATCTTACTTGCTGGTGCCGCCCTCGAGGCGTTCCTTCCACGTACGCCGCATCCGCTAGGCAGCACGGAGAAAGCCTGCAGCGTGCCAGGGTTTGGGCGATGCGGCCCCGGCGCGGCTAACCGTCGACCCCCAACCTCTCGACCCACGGCCCGAGCACCGGCTGCACCGCTTCCAACGCCGCCCGATAGTGGCGCCAATGCCCGATGCCCGAGGCGTTCAAGCCGCGCGCCAACTGCGCGGTGCTCGGCGTGGAATGCTCGCGGCGCTGCACCCGGCCGGCGAAATCCTCGAGGCCCTCCACCCACTCCACCTGCAGGAAGCCGCAAATTTCGCGCGTGGCGCCCGCGAAATCTTCGACCACGGCCTCGTGCCGCACCTCGTGCCAGGGCAGGCCGAGCAGCTCGCGCGCCCGCCACGCGAGGCCCAGCACCGCGTCGTAGAATTCCGCCGCGCCGGACAGGCTCAACAGCTGGTACATCGCCGGGTTCATCTTGAAGCGCCGGCGGAAGCAGCTCAGCACCACGTCGCGCGGATCGCGGCAGGCGAACAGGATGCGCGCGGCCGGAAACAAGCGCGCGATCAGCGGCAGGTTCAAGGTGTTCAAGGGATGCTTGTCCATGAACACCTTGCCGCTCACCTCGGCGCCGGCGCGGCGCACGCTTTCCCAGTAGGAGTTCCGCAGGGCATCCAGCGCCGGCTCATCGGCGTCGAGCAACGCTTGCAAACTCACCGGTGAGCGCAGGAAGCGGGCGTTGGCCTCGGCCAACAGCTCGTTCTCCTCGAGGCTGACGATGCGCGGATGCGCATCCAGCGCCACTTCCAGCAGCGTCGTGCCCGAGCGCGGAAAGCCCAGAAGGAATACATGACCGGCAGCGGGCTGCAAGGCAGGCACGGCCGCGCGCGCGGCGGCCCATCGCGCGGCGGTGGTGGATTCGAGCGCTGCACGTATCTCGCGCGCGAAGGCGAGCACACCGGGTTGGGTGGCAAAGCGCCGGTGGATCTGCCGCAGCGCCTCGTTGCAACTGCGATAGGCATCGAAGGCCTCCGCATATCGTCCGGCCGTATCGAGCACATCGCCGAGCAGCCCCGAGGCCCGCGCCCTGTCGGTGGGTCCCGCGCGTGAATCGAGGATCAAGGCGTGCAGCAATTCCTCGGCGCGCGCGGTGGCACCCGCATCCAGCTCGGCCGCGGCCAGGCTCAACACCGCGTCGGGAAATCCAGGCGCCGCGGCCAGCGTCTTCTCCGCCCAGATGCGGGCCTGCGCGTGATCGCCGCGATGCGTGGCGATCGAGGCCAGCGCCGCCATCGACACGAAATTCTTCGGATCCAGCTCCAGCGCGCGCGCGTGGCTGGCGCGGGCGAGTTCCAGGGAGCCCAGCGCGATCAGCGCATTGCCCTTGCTGGCGTGCACGAACGCCAGCTCGGGATGCTGGGCCGTCAACAGCTCCAGGTGCTGCAGGGCTTCGGCCGGGCGATCCAGCCGTTGCAGCAGGAGAGCGAGCGCGTTGCGGGCACCGACGTCCGCCGGCGCGAGGCTCACCGCACGTTCGAGCAGGCGCAGCGCCTCCTCCAACCGCCCCTGCTGCTCGAGGCGCGTGGCCGCCACATTGAGCAGCATGGGATGCTCGAAACCATCCGCGAGCGTGCGTTCGGCGAGGTCGGCGGCACGCTCGAAATCGCGCTTCTGCGCAAGGTCGAGGACGGTTCTCAATATCTGCAGATCGGTGTCGAGGTTGCGGGCCATGATGGGCCGGCAGTTTACTCCATGGCGAAGCGCTGCACGCCCCGCGGGCGCAGGCAGGCCGGCGGCTGATTTGGCCGCTCCGCAATGGGTATGGGACAATTGCCGATGCGCAAAATCGAGCCCGTGACATGACCCCCAACGGACCGCCCGAGGCCCTGCTCAACGAGGCCAGGAATCTGCACCGGCAGAACCGCGTGGCCGAGGCCATCGCCGCCTACCAGGGCATCGTCGATCGCTGGCCGGCGTCCGCCGACAGCTGGTTCAACCTGGCCGTGCTGCAGCGTCAGGTGCGCAATCTGCAGGCCGCGCTCGATTCCTATCAAAAGGCCCTCGATGCCGGCGTTTCCCGGCCTGAGGAAGCGCATCTGAACCGCAGCGTGATCTTTGCGGATTTCCTGCGCGACTACCCGGCCGCGGAACGCGAATTGAACCACGCCTTGAAGCTCAATCCGGTGTTCACGCCCGCCTGGCTCAATCTCGGCAACCTGTGCGAGGACCTCGGGCGGTGGGAGGATGCCAGCGCGGCGTACGGCCGCATCCTGGGCTTCGAGCCACAGCATCCGTTGGCGCTGGCGCGCTTCGCCAACCTGCAGCCGCGCGACGCGGCGGATCCGGTGTTGATCGCGCGCCTGCGGCGCGCCCTGGCGGATCCGCGGCTGGACGCGGCGGACCGCGCCGGCCTCGGCTTTGCGCTGGGCAGGCTCCTCGATGCGACAGGCGAGTACCCCGCCGCCTTCGATGCCTATTCAGCCGCCAATCAGGCCAGCCGCGCGGGCGCGGGCCCCGGCTTCAAGCCCTACGATGCGAGGCTGCAGCACGCCTTCATCGACGACCTGATCGCGGTGGGCGCTCCGAAGGTGGAGCTGCCCGTCCAGGCGGGCGCGAAGCAACGCCCGATCTTCATCTGCGGCATGTTCCGCTCCGGCTCGACGCTCACCGAGCAATTGCTGGCCACCTGCGAGGGCGTGGCTGCCGGCGGTGAAATCGACTTCCTGCCGCGGCTTGCGCGCCTGGACCTCTCGCCCTTCCCCGCGACGCTGACCGTGCTGAACGAGGAGCACCTGCAGCGCATCCGCGCCAAATACGAGGAGGAGCTGGCGCGCGTATCAGCCGATGCCCGTTTCATCACCGACAAGCGGCCGGACAATTTCCTCTACATCGGCCTGATCAAGAGCTTGTATCCGGATGCCCGCATCGTGCACACGGTGCGCAACGCGCTCGACAATTGCCTGTCGATCTACTTCCTGCACCTGGATGCGCAGATGAGCTATGCGCTCGACCTCGCGGACATCGGCAATTACTACCGCGAATACCGCCGGCTGATGGCGCATTGGAAATCGCGCTACGGCGAGGACATCATCGAGCTGGACTACGATGAGCTGGTGCGTGACCCGGAGCCCACCGTGCAACGCTTGTGCGATTCGCTGGGGCTCACCTGGAGCGGCCGCTGGCCTGGCAAGGATGCGCCCGCCGGCGCCGTCAAGACCGCGAGCGTGTGGCAGGTGCGCGAGCCCCTGTACAAGCGTTCATCGGGACGTGCGGCCAACTACGCCCGGCAATTGGAAGCCCTCGCCGCCTACCTGTCGGAGCCCGCGCGGACGTGAGCGAGCCGGATTTCAGCGTGATGCCGATCCTCGCCACACCCTTCGGCGTGGCGGAAATTCCGGAAGCGGGCAGCTTGAATCCGGCGGTGACGGCCCTGTTCGATGCGCGCACGCCGCAGCCGGGAACGCCGGCACGCCGCGATCCGCTCGTGTACCGCAGCCAGGACGATCTGCTGGAATGGACTGAGGAGCCGGTGCGCCAACTCGCCACCGCCTTGTTCCGCGGGCTGTATGCCGTGGTGGGCGCCGTGAACGAATTGACGCCGGACGCCTGGCGCAGCCTGTCGGTGCAGGCTCGCGCCTGGTACACCATCGTCGAGCCCAACGGCGGCGTGGCGGCGGCGCAGTATCCGTTGACCGCCTGGTGCGGGCTGTATTGGCTCGCCGCGCCCCCGCCCTCCGCCACGCGCCAGGACAGCGGACTGTTGCGATTGTACGAATCGCGTCCCGGCACCATGTTCGCCGATGCCACCACCGCGCAGTTGAAACTGCCGTTCACGCAAGGCCACCACGCCTGGCGCCCGCAGCCGGGTCACCTGGCCGTGTTCCCCGCCTCGCTCGCCCATGAGATCGCACCGCTGCGCAACTCAGAACGCATGGTCCTCATCACGCTGCGCGTGCGTTTCGTCGGTCCGGGACAAGAAGGGATCTCGCGATGGTGAACGCGCCGCTACGCGTCACGCCGATGTTCGCGGTGCCGTTCGGCGAGGCACGGTTGGACCCGTGCGAGCGCTTGAACCGCGAGCTCGAGCAGCTATTCCTCGAGCGTGAGGACGACGAGCATCGCAATCCCACGCCCAGCCACATCCCGCAGGCCGAAACCTTCGAGAGCCGCTTCAACCTGTTTCGCTGGCCGGAAAGCTGCATACAGGAACTGCGCGCCTTCATGCTGGACAACATCGCGCGCATGATCCTCGAGACGTCGACGGTGAAGTCGGCGGAGCTGCAACGCATGTCGCTGCAGAATCACACCTGGTTCCACATCTCGCGTTATGCCGGCTCGTTCGTCTCGCACAATCATCCAATGGCCTGCTGGTCGGCGGTGTATTGCGTGCGCGCGGGCGAGAGCGTGCCCGATCAACCCCACAGCGGCATCCTGCGGTTCTTCGACACCCGCGGCGGTGCCAATGCGTACCTCGACCCCGGCAACGCCACGCTGCACCGGCCCTTCGCGTTGGCGCCCGTGGAAGTGCGCTTGAGCGAAGGCCAGTTGATCGTGTTCCCCTCGTACGTGTTTCACGAGGTCACGCCCTTCTACGGCCGCGACCGGCGCATCACCGTGGCGACGAACTGCTGGTTTGCGTAAGGCCGGCAGCGCGCCGCGGCGCGGGAAAGAAGGCACTGGTGCGACGGATGTAGTCGGCGTATTGCGGGCGGCGCTCGCCGATGTCTCTCTCCAGCAGCGTGACGCCCGACACGCGCATCAGCAACACCGACATGAGCGCAGGCCCGATTGCGCTCCACCATGCCCCGGCCCCCAGGGCGATGAGAAAAAAGCCCCACCACACGCAGAAATCCCCGAAATAATTCGGATGCCGCGTGTAGCGCCAGAAGCCGCGATCCATCACCGCACCACGATTGGCAGGATCGGCCTTGAAGCGTGACAATTGCCAATCCCCGCCCGCCTCGAAGCAGAAGCCGACCAGCCACAGGGCCGCGCCGGCAAAGTCCCAAGCGCCAAGCTCTCCGCCATGCGCCACGGCACCGTACAGCGGCAGGGAAATGATCCACGCCAGCGCCGCCTGCAGCAGAAACACCAGGTACAGGCTCTTGAACTCGAAGTTGGGCTGATTGCGGGCGCGGATCGCCTGGTAACGGCGGTCCTCGCCGTGACCCCAATTGCGCCAGGTGATGTACACGGACAGCCGCAGGCCCCACACGCTGACCAGCGCCAGTACCAGCCAGGCGCGGGGGGTAAGCGGTTGCGAGGCCCAGGCGTAGGTGCCGGCGGCGAGGATGAACATGAGCGACCATAGGCCATCGACGATGGCGACATTGCGGCGCCACAGGCTGAGCAACCAGGTGAAAGCGGCGGCGGCGCTCAGCGGCCCCAAGGCGAACACATATGAATACATCATCCCCGCTCCTCAAGAAGACACGGGTGATCATACCCGTCTAAAACGACCCCATGCGCAAGCCGATCTTCGAGCCAAACGCCGCCAAGACGACGGTGAGCCTGACGCTCAACTCGTACCTGTACGCCAAGGCCAAGAGTTCCGGGATCAACGCCTCCCGCTCGCCGCGATCGATCTTCTTTTCTTCGGGATCTGAAGCAGCGGTTCATCATCCACACGAACGCAACGCCACCGCCGCAGCCGCTGTCATGGCCGTTTCACCCGCCGGTCTGCGCTCGCCCTGCGGAAAACTGATGCGCACCTTGTAGTGTTCGCCCTCGGCGTCCATGAGGTTCGACAACCCCTCATACCGCAGCAACACGTGCCCTGCCTCGCTGTACCAGGCATCGATATGCGGCAGCAGCAGGCCGAGGAAGCCGGACAGGCGCAGTCGAATCACCTGCGCCGGCACGCCGTTCAAGGTTTCCGCGCGCAGCCGCTTCACCTGGAAGCGATGCAGGTCGAGCCGGCTCGGGATCAGGAATTGAAGAGGCAGCGCGTCGCCACGCATCAATGGCTCCCAATTGGCGCGCACGAATTCATCGAAGCCCGCATCCGCGACCCAGCCGCGCCCGGTGGGCGCCGCGGCGCGAACTTCGCGCTCCCCGGCATGTTCGCGAAAGAAGACTTCACGCCCGCCCGCGCCGGCGCGCAAGCCGGCATGCTGGCCCTGGCGGGCGTCGATCAGCTCGAAGTCGGGCGCGAAAGGCTCGGGATATCGCAGCGCCTTGCGTCCGAACACCTCACCATTGGGGCAGGTATACAGGACCACCCGCTCGGCAGCGCGCCCGGCGTGGTAGCGGACATAATGCTGCTCGCCATACAGCAAGCTCCCGGAAGCAAGGTCTTCCGCCCTGCCCGAGTAATGCAGCACACCATCCGGCACCGCTCCCAGGGCCATGCCAGAGGCCAGGAGCAGGCCAAGGGCGGCAACCCTTACACCATTGACGTAGAGCGCTTGCATGTCCGATATTTCGCCCTGCCGGCCGATTCGGATTCACGCGACCGGAGGGGCGAGCGTCATGCGGAGCCCTGCCGCCACAAGACGGCGCGGAATCCGTGTAACAATCGCGCACGTCGCCGGGTCTACTGTCGGGTCAGCCATTGCGGCTGCCACATCACAAACAACGAGAGGTCGATATCCCACATGAACAAGCTCACCGGTTCCGCCCTGGCTGCCGCCGCGGCCATGATGATGTCCTCAGGGTTGGCCAGCAGCGCCTTTGCGGCGGATTCGGCCAAGGTGCATTGCACCGGCGTGAATTCCTGCAAGGGCACCTCGGAGTGCTCCACCGCCAAGAACGCGTGCGCCGGGCAGAACTCCTGCAAGGGCATGGGCTGGGTCTCACTGACCAAGGCCGAGTGCGATGCCGCCCAGGCCAAGGCCAAGTCAGAAGAAAAGAAGTAACCCACCGGCCGCGTGGGGTGGGATCGACGTCGATCCCGCCCCACGACGGCGCACACCCTCATGGGCATCAGCGGATTCGGGCTGGGGCTGCGGCCCGTTCACTACCAGGCCCTGCTCGAGACCGCGCCCGCCGTCGACTGGCTCGAGGCCATCACGGAGAACTACCTCGTTCCCGGCGGACTGCCGCTGCGCCAACTTGCGCGCATGCGCGAGCGCCACGAGCTGGTATTGCACGGCGTATCCCTGTCGGTGGGTGGCGATGAGCCTGACGCGCAATACCTGAAGGCCGTCAAGGCGCTGGCGGCGGATATAGAGCCGGCCTGGATTTCCGATCATCTCTGCTGGACGGGCATCGGCGGCACCAACCTGCACGACCTGCTGCCCCTGCCTTACACCGAGGAAGCCATCCGGCTCGTCGTGGATCACGTGGGCCGGGTGCAGGATGCCCTGGGCCGGCAAATCCTCCTCGAGAACGTCTCCAGCTACCTCGAATACGATACATCTCAACTGAGCGAATGGGAGTTCGTGCGCGAAGTAGCGCAGCGGGCCGACTGCGCCCTGCTCCTGGACGTGAACAACATCTACGTCAGCAGTGTCAATCATGGCTTCGATCCGCTGACCTACCTGCGCGCCATGCCGCGCGCGCGCATCCGGCAGATCCACCTGGCCGGGCACAGCAACCACGGCGATCACCTCATCGACACCCACGACCAGCCCGTGTGCGAGGCCGTGTGGCGGCTGTATGGCGAGGCGGTGAGGTTGTTCGGTCCGGTGCCGACCATGATCGAGCGCGACGACAACATCCCCGCGCTGCCGGAACTGGTGGCGGAACTGGATCGCGCGCGCGCCGTGGCCGGCGACATCGCCAGCAAGGTGGCCTGATGGCGCTGCGCGAACTGCAGCAACGCTTCCAGGCCCGCCTGCTGGGACTGGATGATGCCGCCGACGCGGATGTGGCCGCCACGCCGCCGCTGACCCCGGCACGGCGCCTGGGCATCTATCGCGAGGCGTACGGGGCGCGATTGAACGAAGCCTTGAAGGCCAACTTCGGCAAGCTCCACCTGGTGCTGGGCGACGATGATTTCGCGACGCTGGCTGCCGGATACATCGCGGCGCACCCTTCCACGCAGCGCTCCATCCGCTGGTTCGGGCATCGGCTGCCGGCGTATCTGCAGGCCATGCTCCCCTATGCCGAACAACCCGCGCTGGCCGAGCTCGCGCATTTCGAATGGCAGTTGAGCGAATGCTTCGATGCCGCGGACGCCGTGCCCCTCACCCGCGCCGCACTGTCGCAATGGGAGCCCTCACGCTGGGGCGAATTGCGCCTCGCCTGTCACCCTGCGGTGCGCACGTTGAATTTGCGCTGGAATGTGGTCGAGGTGTGGAAGGCGCTGGATGCAAATACCGACGTGCCCGCGCCGCGGCGGCTGCAAGCGGAGGTCACCTGGCTCCTGTGGCGCGAGGATCATCAGAACCGATTCCGTTCCGTCGATGCGGCGGAAGCCGCCGCATTGGCCTGCGCCATGCACGGCGCCAGCTTCGCACAGATGTGCGAGCAGCTCGCCACCATCCTGCCCGAGGAGCGCGTACCGCTGGTCGCGGCCACGCTCCTCGGCCAATGGCTGGACGCCGGCGTCCTGACCAGCCCTTAGAGCAGGCTCCCCGACGCATCGCCCAGCATCTCCCGACGCACCAATGGCACCGGCGGCCCGCCATAGGAGAGGAATTGATCATGGAAGGCGCGCCACTGCGCTTTCTCATCGCTGCCCGCCGGCAGGTTCTTCTTCGCCAGCCAATCGGCGCGCAGCTTCTTGATCATCAGCTTGCCGAGCGTGTAGTTGAGGTACCCCGGGTCGTAGGTGCCGCGCGTGCTCTGCTGGCGCGCGTTGCCCGCATCCTGGAAGGCCTGCTCGCGGAACATCTTCTCCGAATCGGCGACGCTCATGCCATGGGTATGCAGACCGATGGATGACAGCAGCCGCACATCGCGCAGCAGGGCATCGCGGATCTGCGCGATGCGCAGCGCCGGATCACCGCCCGCCAGGCCCTGGTCCGCCATCATCTCCTCGCAGTAATGCGCCCAGCCTTCGGCAAAGGCATAGCCCACCCACAACGACTGGGCCTTGGACGGGTTGGCGTTGGAGTGCAGGAATTGCAGGAAGTGTCCCGGCCACACCTCGTGCACCGAGGTGTTGAGCAACGTCATCTTTCCGGGGATGTAGGCGGCCTGCTCAGCCTTGCTCCACTTGGGATCGGGCGGCGCGATGTTGTAGGTGGACCCGACGCCGTGGTCGTACGGGCCCGGCACGTTGATGAAGGCAAAATTGGCGGCGTTGTAGGGCGGCGCCTGCGCCACCCGCGCCTCTTCGTTGCTCGGGATGGTGACGATGCCGTGCTCCTGGATGAAGGCCTTGAGATCCTTCAACTGCGCACGTGCCGCCACCACCACGTCTTCCTTGGGCTTGTCGGCCGACATCTTGTCGATGCAGGCCGCCAGCGTGCCCTTGGGAAGATACTGCGCGCAGGCCGCCGTCAGGCTCTCCGTGTTGCGCTTCAAGTCGGCCTTGCCGGCAGCTTCGATCTGCTCCACCGGCAGGTCCACCATCTCGGTGTCCTTGACCATCTGCGCATACAAACCGGGGCCGATCGCGAAATCATCGGTGGCGGTCTTGCGCTGCGCGACGAACCAGGCCTGCAGGTCGCTCATGGCCTTGATCGCGGCGGCATTCGCCTCCCGCAATTGCTTTTGCAGGTCCGCATCCTTGACCTCGGCGAAAATCTTCGGAATGTCCTGCCGATAGAAATCGGCAAATCCGCCGAAGGCCTTGACGCCGTATTCGACATACGGGCGCGCCATCGGCGTGCGCAGATTGGCCTGCATCGCCGCCGTGATGGCCGGCACCGCGCGTGAATAGCCGATGTAGGCCTGCATGCGCTGCGGCAGCGGGGCGTATTCCCGGCTCAGGTACACATCCGGGTCGAGCTTGTCGAGATACCACGCGGGATTGCGGAACGGCCATTGCGCCTTCTCCATCCAGAATAGGTCGCGGTCGGCCACGTTCAACAGCACCTCGCGTTCCAATTGCTGGCTGGGCTTCAGGCCCGCGGGTGCCACCTGAGCGACCGCCTCACGCGCCGCATGCAGCCGCTTGATCTCGGCCTGGATGCCGGCCGCGCTCAAGTCGGGCATCTGGCCATCGAATTCGTGGCGGCCGGATTGTGCGGCGAAGAACGGTTGCGCCTTGAGGTAGTCCTCGATGAAGCGTTCGGGCACCGCCGACCAGGCGGCGCTCGTATCCGGCGCCGCGGCCGGCGCCGGCGCCGCCGGCTGCTGCTTGGCGCAGCCCACGGCGAGCGTCACGAGGAGCAGAAGACTGGAAACTCTGATCGATTGCTTGAGTGCCATGATCCATCCTGACGGAAATCGTGAAGGTGCGCATGATACGTGAATCCGGGGCGCAGCCGGACCATACGGCGGGCGCGCCATGCGGGACGCCCGCCCGCGTGGGATGATGCGCACATGAGCAATGCCAGCGATCGGCCCCGTTCCCGCCGTTTGAGCCCGCTGTGGACCCTGCGGCCCTTCCTCGCGCCCTACCGGCTGACCCTGCTGGCCGCGATGGCGGCACTGGTGATCGCCGCTGCGGCCATGCTGGCGCTGCCGGTGGCCCTGCGCCAACTCATCGACCATGGCCTGGCCGCGAATGATGCCTCCACCATCAATCGCTACTTCGTCGGCTTCCTCGCCGCGGCCGTGGCGTTCGGCGCCTTCGCCGCCCTGCGTTTCTACCTCGTCACCTGGCTGGGCGAACGGGTGGTGGCGGACTTGCGCAACGCCGTGTACCAGCGCGTGGTCCGCATGGATCCCACTTTCTACGAGGTGACGCGCACCGGCGAAATCCTCTCGCGGCTGACCACCGACACCACGCTGGTGCAGGCCATTGCCGGCGTGAACCTGTCCATCACCCTGCGCTCGAGCCTGAATCTCATCGGCGGCTTGATCATGCTCAGCCTCACGAGCGCGCGCCTGACCGGCGTCATCCTGGTCGGCATTCCGCTGGTGGTGCTGCCGCTGGTGCTGGTGGCACGCCGGGTGCGCAAGCTGTCGCGCGAATCGCAGGACCGCATCGCGGACACCAGCAGCCTGGCGGACGAGACGCTGAATGCCATCCAGACCGTGCAGGCCTTCACGTTGGAAGAATTGCAAAGCCGGCGCTACGGCGAGGCGGTGGAACGCAGCTTCGGCGTGGCGGTGAAGCGTTCGCGCGTGCGCGCCTGGCTGACCGCGGCGGGCACGGCACTGGTGTTCGGCGGAATCACCTTCGTGTTGTGGATGGGCGCGCATGCCGTGCTCGCCGGCCAGATGACGGGCGGCCAGCTCAGCCAGTTCCTGCTGTACGCCGGGATCGTCGGCATCGCCGCTGCCTCGCTGACCGAGATGTGGGGCGAGGTGCAGCGTGCCGCCGGCGCGATGGAACGCATCGCCGAACTCCTGGCGGCGCGGCCCGCCCTGACGGCACCGCCCCATCCGGCCGCCTGGCCCGAGCGCGTGCGCGGCGCCATCGACTTCGAGGCTGTGAGTTTTCGCTACCCCTCGCGGCCCGACACGGCCGCGCTGGATGAGTTTTCCTTGAGCGTGCAGCCGGGCGAGACCGTGGCTTTCGTGGGACCCTCGGGCGCCGGCAAGAGCACCACTTTCGCGCTGCTGCTGCGCTTCTATGACCCGCTCACGGGACGCATCCGCATCGATGGTGCCGCTTTGAACGACAGCGACCCCGGCACCATCCGCCGGCAGATCGGACTGGTGCCGCAGGAAACGGTGCTGTTCGGCGCCACCGCGCGCGAGAACATCCGCTACGGCCGGCCAGATGCCAGCGATGCGCAGATCGAGGCGGCGGCCAGGGCGGCGGCGGCGGACGATTTCCTGCGCCGGCTGCCACAAGGTTATGACACCTTCCTCGGCGAGCGCGGCACGCGCCTGTCGGGCGGCCAGCGCCAGCGCATCGCATTGGCGCGCGCCATCCTCAAGGACCCGCCCATCCTGCTGCTCGACGAGGCCACCAGTTCGCTGGATGCCGAATCGGAGCGGCTGGTGCAGGAAGCCCTGGAAAAGCTGATGCGCGGCCGCACCACGCTGATCATCGCGCACCGCCTGGCCACCGTGCTCAAGGCCGACCGTATCGTGGTGCTGGATCACGGCCGCAAGGTCGCGGTGGGCAGGCACGAGGAGTTGCTGGCGCAAAGCCCGCTGTATGCGCGGCTGGCGGCGCTGCAGTTCGGCGTGTGAGAAAATAGCGGCATGGAAGCCACCTGGTCGGAATCGGAAGTCGCGCGCTATCACCGGCACATGCTGCTGCCGGAGATCGGCGCGGCCGGGCAGCAGAGACTCAGGGCGGCGCATGTATTGGTGGTCGGCGCCGGGGGGTTGGGTTGCCCGGCGGCGCTGTACCTGGCGGCCGCCGGCATCGGCCATTTGTGCATCATCGATGGCGACCGTGTGGAGCTGTCCAACCTGCATCGCCAGGTCCTGTTCGACACGCGCGACATCGGTGCACCCAAGGCCGAAGCCGCGGCAGCGCGCCTGCGTGCGCTCAATCCCGACGTCCATGTCGAGGGCCGTGTGCAGCGGCTCACGGCCGCCAATGCGCTGGAATTGATCGCGCCCTTCGACGTGGTGGTGGACGGCAGCGATCGCATAGCCACCCGCTACGTGGGCAACGATGCCTGCGTGATCCTGAAAAAGCCCTGGGTCTCGGCCGCCATCCACCGCTTCGAAGGTCAGGCGATGGTCTACGTCCCCGGCGCGGGCCCGTGCTATCGCTGCCTGTTTCCGGATACGGGTGATGATCTCGTCCCCAATTGCGCACAGGCGGGAGTGCTGGGTGTGCTGCCGGCGGTGCTCGGCAGCATCCAGGCCACCGAAGCGATCAAGCTGCTGCTGGGCATGGGCACCACGCTGGCCGGGCGCTTTCTCACCTACGATGCGCTGGGCATGCGTTTCCACGAGTATGCCGCGAAGCGGCGCAGCGACTGCGCCGTATGTGGCGATCATCCCAGCATCACACGGCCGCAGGAATTGGCGCTGGCCGATCCGCCCGGCATGCATCGCTTCAGGCCGCGGGAACTGGCGGACATCCTGGCAAAGGCGGCAGGCCGCAGATTCTGGGCGCTGATCGACGTGCGCGAGCCGAGCGAGTTCGAGGCCGGGCATCTGCCGGGCAGCGTCAACATCCCGCTGGCCAGCCTCGACTCCCGCTGGCAGGAAATGCCCGCCGACGCCCAGCCGGTGTTCCTGTGCCGCAGTGGCGCGCGCAGCCTCACCGCCTGCCGCCAGGCCGCGCACCGCGGCTGCAGCGCCTTTGCGCATCTGGAGGGCGGCCTCACCGCCTGGGCTGCCGAATTGGATCCCAACTTGAAGGTCATTGCATGAACGCCCACGCTTCACCCGCCATCATGACGCTGCAATCGCACATCCTGGAGCAGCAATCGCATTTCCCCGAAAGCACCGGCACGCTCTCCTGGGTGCTGTCGGCAATGTCCATCTCCGCCAAGGTCATCGCCGACAAGGTGCGGCGCGCGCGCCTGGAAAACGTGCTCGGGAGCGTCGGCAGCGAAAACGTGCAGGGCGAGGTGCAACAAAAGCTGGACGTCATCGCCAACGACGTATTGTTGCGCACGCTGGGCGGGCGCGAGGGCGTGGCCATCGTCGCCTCGGAGGAGAACGAGGAACCCGTGATCCTGCGTGATGACAAGGGCGGCGAGCGCCGCTACTGCGTGCTGTTCGATCCGCTCGACGGCTCATCCAATCTGGACATCTGCGGCGGGGTAGGCACGATCTTCAGCATCCTCGCCCACGACCGCCGCGCCGATGGTGCGCAAGGCTCGCTCCTGCAACCGGGCTCGCGCCAGGTGGCGGCGGGCTACGTGCTGTACGGCTCCTCCACCGTCTTCGTATTGACGCTGGGCAAGGGCGTGGACATGTTCGTGCTGGATCCGGGCATCGGCGCCTTCATGCGCGTCGAGCAGGGATTGCGGGTGCCAGCCTCCTCCAAGTCCTATTCGGTGAACGAAGGCAACCGCAAAAGCTTTCCGTTAGGATTCCAGCGCTATCTCGACTGGGCGCAGGAGCGCGACTATTCCAGCCGCTATGCCGGCGCCATGGTCGCCGACGTGCACCGCATCCTGCTGAAGGGCGGCGTGTTCATGTACCCGCCGACGAAGAAAGCGCCCAACGGCAAGCTGCGCCTGATGTACGAGGCCAATCCCATGGCCATGATCATCGAGCAGGCAGGCGGCAAGGCTTTGTGTGCGCCGGAGCAGCGCGTACTCGATGTGCAACCTACGGATATCCACCAGCGAACTCCTGTGATTCTCGGCAGTGCGCTTGAAGTCGATCATGTCGCTTCGCATCTGACGTAAGCGTTGGTCGGAGCGTGAGCGGGGGGAAATCGCTTCAGAGCGTGATCGCGCCGGAGGCACCCTTGCCCGCTCGGTGGGCCACTAGCGCATAGGGCCTCAGCGGTGATTCCCCCGTAGCGCTCAGCGTTGGCCCGCGAGCGGGCAAGGCGGCGCTCAGACACGCTCTGAAGCGATTTCCCCCCGCTCACGCTCCGACCCTCATTCGTCGGCTGGGAAGCGGAGAAGATCAATTAGCGCTGGCGAGATTGCACCGGGTCTTCGAAGCTCAGCGGCGCGCTCGATGTTTGCAAAGAGTCCGCCGGAACACTTCGAAGTTCTGAGATCGGCGCAACGAACTCGCGCAATTCGGTGAACTCTACGCTGCTCGATGGGAAGCACGATCACTGCGCTGCCTTGTGCCTTACCGTTGGGTGCGGGGTGGGCAGAACCCTGGGGCGCGTGTTAAGCGCCTCCGGTCCGGCGCGCCGGCCGCGCTGATCGCAGGGGTGGACTTTGAAGTTGAGCGAACAGGGCGATAGCGGCCGTCCGCGCCGGAAAGGGTGCCTTCAAGGCGTGCCCACGCGCCCCAGGGTTCTGCCCACCCCGCACCCAACGGTAAGGCACAAGGCAGCGCACGAATGAACGCATCTCCCTGGGCTGCTACCGGTTCTGTTGACACCACCTTCAGCCTAAGCCCGCCGATTTCTCGTAATTAATCGGACTCAGATATCCCAATGTCGAGTGCCTGCGCTTCGCATTGTAGAACCGCTCGATGTAGTCAAACACATCTGCCCGTGCGTCGTCACGTGTGAGGTATTGTTTGCGGTTGGTCCTCTCGATCTTCAGCGTCGAGAAAAAGCTCTCCATCGCAGCATTGTCCCAACAGTCACCGCTCCGGCTCATGCTGCAGGTGATCCCGTGGGCGCTCAGAAGCCGCTGAAATTGCTCACTCGTATATTGACTGCCCTGGTCAGAGTGACTGAGCAGCGCTTGGAGTGGGCCGCGGCGCCAGATCGCCATCAGCATCGCATCGGTTACTAACTGGGAAGTCATCTGAGCGCTCATCGACCAGCCCACGACGCGCCGGGAGAACAGATCCAGCACCACCGCCACGTACAGCCAGCCTTGAGCGGTCCACAGGTAGGTGAAATCGGCCACCCATTTGCGGTTCGGCTCCGCCGAATCAAATCGCCGCTCCAGCACGTTGGGCGCAATGCAGCTCTCCTGGCGAGTTCCAGGGTCAAAAGGGAGCCGGCGACGCTTGGGCCGCGCTTCCAGCCGAGCCAGGCGCATCAGCCGCTCCACGCGATGAATCCCGCAACTCTGGCCCCAGTCCCGAAGATCGCGCCGCACACGCCGGGCTCCGTAGGTCTGGTCGCTATCGGCAAAGCTGGCGCGGATCAGCACGCTCTGCTCGGCATCCAGCCGTTTACGTGCGCTCGGTGCTCTGTTGCTCCAGGCGTAAAAGCCTGCCCGCGTGACATCGAATAGCTCGCACATCCAAGACAGCGGCCACAAGTGCCGGTACTGAGCAATGGCAGCGAACTTCACGTCGGGTCCTTCACGAAGAACCCGATGGTTTTTTTTAGAATATCCCGCTCGGCCTTTGTCCTGGCCAGCTCGCGCTTCAAGCGAGCAATCTCGGCATCGTCCGGCTTCATCTGCCCGCGGCCGGGAAATGCTTGCGCCCGATCTGCCGTCCCTTCTCGAACCCACCGGCCCACCACACTGGGCACGATCCCCAGATCCCGCGCCACCTGGGATATGGACATCCCGCGCTCTTTGACCAGCTTGACCGCCTCGAGCTTGAACTCTCGAGTGAAAACCCTGCGTCCCATAATCCACCTCGTTGTAGCATCATCGCTCTAACTCGGTGTCAACGAAACTAGTAGCAGCCCACCCCTCCGCCGAAACGCTAGGAGTTAGGCGGGAAAAAGCGCGAGTACGTAGCGCGAAACTCAGGCAACGCTTCGCATCGAGCGCGCAGAGCCTGCAAAGCCTCGAAACGCCCGGCCTGCGAGGCCGCCTGGACCGCTTCATCAGCGAACACGAACATGCAGCTGACGGTCACGTCGGCCTGCGTCAGCGCCTCGCCCAGCAGCCACCCTTCGCTCGCCGCCGCGGCGCTGCGCTCGAGTTCGTCCAGCGCGCTGAACATTTGCTGGCGGCAGCGCTCGACCCAGGGCTCGTGGCGCTTCTCGGCGGGGCGAAACACGGTCTCGTACACCTGCAGCACGGCCTTCTCCGCCGCGCCGGTGGCCATGGACATCAGGCGCAACGCCTGCCGGCGGCGTGGACCTGCGACCGGCAACAAGGCGCGCGCCGGGCCGGCGCGCTCGTCGAGGTGATCGAGAATGGCGCCGGATTCGATCAACGACGTGCCATCCTCGAGAACCAGGGTGGGCACGCGGCCCAGCGGGTTGAATGCGCGGATGCGCTCGAAATCACGGCCCACCGACCAGTTGCGGTGCTCGTAGGAAAATCCCAGCAGGTGCAGGCTCACGGCCACGCGGCGCACGAACGGCGAATCGTACATGCCGATCAATGCCAGCTTCGTTTGCGGTTCGCTCAATGCCCCCCCTTGACGAACAGGCCCGCAGCGCTCAAGGACTCGGCGAGGCGGACCTCGATGTCCGCCGCTTCGGCGCGCGCGAGAAACTGCAGATGTTGCACGGGTCCCGTCAGCACTTCCAGCCCGCGTTTCAGCACGGCGCCGGCGCTGCGGATGCCGGCCTTGTGCTGGTCGAAGCGTTGCGCGGCCGCATAGCGGCTCATCCCCACGTAAACGCCGAACTCGCTGCCGTACCCGCTGCGAGGCGGCGAGTCGCTGTAGTCCAGCAACACCAGGTACAGGTGACTGCGGCCGCGACGCTTGCGCTGGAAGCGCGCCGCCACTTCATAGGCCAGCGGCAGCCACTCCACGTATTGCATGGGAAGCCAGTCGGGGATGGTGGCCGCCGAACGCGCCCACAACGCCTGCAGCTGCCGCTCGATGTTGACGGCCAGGTCGCCGCGCATCCACGCCTCATGCACGCAATGCGCGCCGCGCGCGCCGTCGGCGCAGCGCGCGGCATCGGCCGCCTCGTCACGCAGTCGCTCGAGGCTCCAATGATGCAGTGGACGGGAAGCCGGGGATGCCGACCAATCGGGACCCGCGGCGGGCGCGGCGGTCGACGCCTTGCCCGTCCGTTGCGCTGCGCCGCGCACGCGCGTTGCCCGTGCCCTAACCGGTTGCCTGGAGGCCATAGTGTGCGGCGAGCAAATCATAGGAGCGCAAGCGCGCCGCGAGGTCATGGGTGATGGTCACCACATGCAGCTCGTCGAGGTGCAGCGCTGCGGCCATCTCATCCAGCACCGCGCCGACCTGCGCCGGTGTGCCGGCAATCAGCGATGGCCATTCCGGTGCCTGGCCAGCAGATGGGGAACCCGCTGAATCGGGCAACAGCGCCAGCTCGCGCACGGCATCGGCGGGCGGCAACAGCGGCGTGATGCCGGCGCCGCTGTGCAGGCGCCGGCGCATCAACCGCGCGCTCGAGGCCAGGAACTGTGCTTCCTCGGCATCCGGTGCGCAGATCACCGAAACTGCGACACTGGCGTAGGGCGCGTCGTGATGCCGGGAGGGCGTGAACCGCTCGCGGTAATGGGTGATCGCCTCACGCGTGGGCTCGCCGCTGAAGAAATGCGCGAAGGCATAGGGCAGGCCCCAATGCGCCGCGGCCGCGGAGCTCCACAGGCTGGAGCCCAGCAGCCAGATCATGGCGGCGGAAGGTCCTTGTGCGGGCCAGCGGATACGATGAAACGGATGACCGGCATCGAAACCGCGGTCGAACCAGGTCATGAGTTCAGTGAATTGTTCGGTGAAATCGTCGGGCAGCGCGCCGCGCTCGCGCTCGCGCCGCAGGGCAAAGGCTTCCAGCGGCCCGCCGCCGGGTGCGCGCCCCACCCCCAAATCGATGCGCCCGGGGCACATCGCCTCGAGCATGGCGAAATTTTCAGCAACTTTGAGGGCGCTGTAATGCGGCAACATCACGCCGCCGGATCCCAAGCGGATGCGCCGTGTTTCGCCCGTCAGGCGCGCAAGCAGGATTTCCGGGGAGGGACTTGCCAGGGCATCGAAGGCGTGATGCTCGGCCGCCCAATAGCGCGTGTAGCCCAAGGCGTCCGCCCGTTTGGCAAGCGCGATGCTGCCCGCCAGGGCCTCGCGCGCACCCGCCCCGGCGATGATCGGCGATTGGTCGAGGACGGACAGTCTCAGCCGCACCGCGCTCCCACGCTCAGGGCTTCGCCGGCGGCGGGGTGCCGGGAAACTTGGCGAAGATGAGGTTCACCGCCTGGTCGATGGCGGGCTTGGGTTGGTCCAGGACCTTCGCATCCAGCGTGCGGGATGCCGATCCCGACCACATCAACTCGTTCTTGGCGCGATCCACGACGTCGATGGTCAGCGTGCCCTCCGTGACGGTCTCCACATCGCTGCGGTCACCGAAGCCGATGCCGTATCCATAGTGCGAGCGCCAGCCACCCCATCCATATCCTACGGCCACGTTGGGACCGGGACGGCTGGTGACCTTGTCATGCTTGGCGATGTCGAAATTGAGCTTCAGGTCCGGATTGGTGGAGGATCGGGTGTAGCCTCGCAGCCGCATTTCACGATCCACGGCATCCTCGATGGTGCGCGTGGTGATGGTCTTGTAGCCGCGGCGGTCGGTGCTCGGCTTGTCGAAGAAATCGTAGGTGTGATACTGCGACATGTCGGCGCCCGGAGCCGTTTCCGTACGAATCTTCGGCAGGGTCTCGCAGGCGCTGACGCCCAGGAGAAGGAGCGCTGCGCCGAGGTATGCCCGTTGCCTGCTCGATAACATCATCATGCTCCCTCTCCAATTGCCGGTCTTGCAATTTCGACCCATTTGCACCGGGTAAGGTTCCGTCAAGAACCGCAAAGCCGCCCGCGCCGGGCGGTTCAAGCCCCGCTAATTCAAGGGCCGGTCCTTGGTCTCCGGCAGGAAAATGGCGCCAATCAGCGCCGTCAGCGCCGCCACACCGATGGGATACCAGAGGCCGTCGTAGATATCGCCGGTCATGGCCACCGCGGCGAAGGACACGGTGGGCAGGAAGCCGCCGAACCAGCCATTGCCGATGTGGTAGGGCAGCGACATGGACGAATAGCGAATGCGCGCGGGGAACAATTCCACGAGCCAGGCGGCGATGGGGCCGTAGACCAACGTCACGTACAACACGAGGACGAACAGCAGCGCCAACACCTGCGGATAGGCGATGGCGGCAGGATCCGCGCCCGCCGGGTAGCCGGCGGCCTTCAGCGCCCCCGCCAGCGACTTGGAGAATTCCTCCGACTGGCGCTTGAAATCGCCCGCGTTCATGCCCGCGCCTTCGAAGGCCGGCAGGGCCACGCTGCCGATGTGGACCGTGGCGAGGCTACCTTCAGGCGCATCGACCACCTCGTACGGAACCCCTGCTTTCGCCAATGCACTCTTGGCGATGTCGCAGGAGGAAATGAATTTCTTCTTGCCCACCGGATCGAACTGCAGGCTGCAGCGGCGCGGATCGGCATTCACGCTGACCGGATTGGCGTTCGCCGCCTTCTCGATGGCGGGGTTGGCGTAATGCGTGATGCCCTTGAAAATCGGCATGTAGGTCAGCGCCGCCAGCACGCAACCGGCCAGCACGATGGGCTTGCGGCCCACCCGGTCCGACAGCCAGCCGAACAGGATGAAAAATGGCGTACCCAACAGCAGCGCCGCGGCGATCAGGAGATTGGCCGGCTGCGGCGGCACCTTCAGCACCTGCGTGAGAAAGAACAGTGCGTAGAACTGCCCGCCGTACCACACCACGGCCTGTCCGGCAGTGGCGCCGAACAGGGCGAGCAGCACCAGCTTGAGATTGCCCGCGTTTGCGAAGGACTCGGTCAACGGCGCCTTCGAATGCGTGCCCTCCGCCTTCATTTCCAAGAACACGGGCGACTCCGCCAATTGCAGGCGGATGTACACGGAGATGGCCAGCAGCACCATGGACAAGAGGAAGGGCACGCGCCAGCCCCACACGTCGAAGTCATCGCCGAGAGCCAAGCGGCACACCAGGATCACCGCCAGGCTCAGGAACAGGCCCATGGTCGCCGTGGTCTGGATCCAGCTGGTATACAGGCCGCGCTTGCCGGGCGGCGCATGCTCGGCCACATAGGTGGCGGCACCGCCATATTCGCCGCCGAGGGCCAACCCCTGCAGCAGCCGTAGCCCCACGAGGATGGCGGGCGCCGCCACGCCGATCTGCGCGTAGGTGGGCAACATGCCCACCAGCGCCGTGGACAGGCCCATGATGATGATGGTGATCAGGAAGGTGTGCTTGCGGCCCGCCATGTCCCCCATGCGCCCGAACACCAGCGCGCCGAAGGGCCGCACCGCGAAGCCGGCCGCGAAAGCGAGCAGGGCAAACACGAAGCCGGTGGTTTCGTTCACGCCGGCGAAGAATTGCTTGGAAATGATACCGGCGAGCGAGCCGTAGAGGTAGAAGTCATACCATTCGAACACCGTTCCCAGGCTGGAAGCCAGGATGACGCGCCGGTGGGCGGGATCGATACCTTGCATGGGTGCGTGCGCTCGCGAAAAAGTTGTCGATTATGATTGGCGTCTGCGGCGAAGAAAGTATCATTCAAGCCGGATCAGCGGTACTGATTTTCGGACCGGGAGGATGGCCATGCATCGCGTCAAATCGCAGGCAACATTCGTGTACCCGCTTCTCCTGGCGGGCGTGGCCATGATGGCGGCGTCCCCCGGCCTCGGCGCAGCACCGCCTGTGGCGGCCTGCTCATCGTCCGACCATCATGCCTTCGATTTCTGGATCGGCACCTGGGAGGTCACCCAGAACGGCAAGCCGGCCGGCATCAACCGCATCGACCGCCTGCTCAATGGATGCGCGCTCCTGGAGAACTGGCGCGGGCGCAGTGGGGTGCGGGGACACAGCCTGAACTTCTACGACGCAGAACGAGGCCTGTGGCAACAGACGTGGGTCGATTCCACCGGTTCGTCGCTCAATCTCGAAGGCGGCTTCGCCGAGGGACACATGATGCTGTCGAGCCTCAAGGCCGGCGTGCGCGCGGCGGACCGGATCACCTGGACACCGGCGGCGGATGGTAGCGTGCGCCAGCTGTGGGAACACACGGACGATGGCGGCAAGACGTGGCAGGTAGCCTTCGATGGCCTCTATCGGCGCAAGCCATGAGCGGAAAGCTCGAGCTGGCGTACGAGCACGAACGCTGGCGGCTGCGCGAGCCGTTTCACATCACCGGCACCGTGATGACGGAACTGGACGTGGTGCTCGTGCGGATCGAGGACGATGACGGCTACACCGGCTTCGGCGAAGCCGCGGGCGTGGATTACCGTGCCGACGACACCCTTCCCTGCATGCTCGAGCAGTTGCGGCGCGTGCGACCCGAGGTGCAATCCGGGCTCGAGCGCGCGGCGCTGCAGTCACTGTTGCCACCGGGCGGCGCGCGCAATGCGTTGGACTGTGCCTTGTGGGACCTGGAATCACGTCGCGTTGGCCGGCCCGTCTGGCAGCTGGCGGGCGTGCCCGCGCCGCGCCCGCTGCTCACCACGTACACCATCGGTGCGCAGACACCGGGATCCATGGCCGGCACCGCCACGGGTTATCGCCACGCCCGCGCCATCAAGTTGAAGCTCATCGGCGATGAGGACGATGCAGGCCGGGTGCGCGAGGTGCGGGCGGCGCGCCCCGATGTCTGGCTGGGCGTGGATGCGAACCAGGGATTTTCACGCAAGCATTTCGATGCGCTGCTGCCCACGCTGGTCGAAGCACGCGTGGCATTGATCGAACAGCCGTTTCGCGTGGGCACCGAGCCCGACTTACGTGACCTGCAGAGCCCCATTCCCGTGGCCGCCGATGAAAGCGTGCAGGGCCTTCTCGACGTGCGCCGCGCAGCGGGCCGCTTCAATACCATCAACATCAAGCTGGATAAATGCGGTGGCCTGTCCGAGGGGCTGGCCATGGCGCGCGAGGCGTCCGCGATGGGCTTTGCAGTGATGGTGGGCAACATGGTGGGCACCTCGTTGGCCATGGCGCCAGCGTTTCTCGTCGGACAGCTGTGCGAGGTGGTCGATCTCGACGGGCCGGTGCTGCTGCTGGGTGACCGCGCGCATCGCGTCCGTTATGCCGACGGATGCATCGAATGTGGGTTGGAGGTGTGGGGCGGAGGCGGCTGATCAGGCGCCCAGGCTCGTACCTGAGCGTCGCGTGGCGGGCGCAGCGGAATCGGCGCCATCGCATCCTGAAAAAAAAAGCCCGGCCAATGGCCGGGCTTCTCATGGCGCCGCTCGAGCGCCTCAATCGGGCTGCGCGGGGTCAATCACCCACTTCGTCCAACGCCGCCACCGCGTCGACGAAGCCATAGCCGGAATCGAAATCGAAGCCGCGAGTTCCGAACGGGAACGGGAACGGCTCGATGGTCCGCCCAGCGGCCAGGCGCATGTCCTTGGCGGTTTCCTGCAGCACCTGGTAGATGCGGTCGGGCGACAGCGGACGCTTGCCCGAGCGTCGCTGCTTGTCGATCATCAGCGCAGCCACCGCGGCCACGTGCGGTGCGGAAGCCGAGGTGCCGAAGAAGTTCGGGTAGATGTCCGGTTCGGTGGAACCCGGCACTTCGAATTCGAACACCGAGAAGAAGAAAGTGGAGTTGCCGCCGTCCGGTCCTACCACCTGCGGCTTGCGGCGCACTTCGGCGCGCTGCCGGTTGCCCATCTTGTCGAAGAACGTCGGCACGCCGCCCGCGGAGGAAAAGTATTCCAGGCAGGCCGGGAAGCACTTGCCGGGATGCAGCGCGGAATTCCAGGCGGCGGTGTTGTACCAGGCGGCAGCGCCGACCGACATGGCGCCGAGCGCGATGGGATGGCCGTAGGACGCGCCGCTTTGCGTGTCGTATTCATCGGGAATCAGGGTACCGTCGCCGAAATCGAACCACACATACTTGAGATAATGGGGCGCCGGACCCTCGTACAACTCGATGCTCACCTGCACCTGTACGTCGTGGTCGCTGGTGTTGACGATGTCGCCTTCCTCGAAGGCATCGCCGCCCACATTCGGGGTGGCGCCGGGGAACTGGCACACCTCGGGCAGCAGGTTCTCATCGCAGATCGGGACCAAGTCCCCGTTCATGTCGTAGTAGATCAGATCGACATCCGAGCGCGAACCCTTGCCGCCGGCGGACTTGAACGGCTCGTCCCAGTTCAGGAACACCGCCTCCAGCGTGCCCGGCGTGAGCGTGATCGTCTGCAGCGGATCGGGCTTCGCGCGCGTGCCGAAATTGTGGCGCACACCGCTCAAGCCGACGCTTCGGGAGAGGCGGAATTCCGATTCGTAGGACGCGCGCGCATCGTTGCCCGACGAGGAGAAGTATGCGACGCCGCGCTTCTTCACCGTGTCCACCGCCTGCGCGACGATGCCGTCCTGGAACATGGGCTCATCGAAATAGCCCACGTCGTCGATGATGACGTTGGCGCCGGCGTCCGCGAGGTCGATGATGCCCTGGGCGAAATCAGCCTCGCCGTTGAACGCCGTGTGGTAGAGGATCGACGCACCGGGCGCCACGTCATGGATGATCTGCGCGATGGCGCGGCCTTCATCGTTCGACCCTTCGCACGGGCTCGCCTCGCTCAAGACCTTCACGTTGGCGGGAAGATCGCCGTTGGCGATGTCCTGCGCGGCCGTGGTGAACAACTGCCCCGGCGCCAGCGGGCCGGTGAGGCAGGAGAAGCTGTCCGACAGGATGCCGACGGTGACGCCTCTGCCGTCCACCTTGTAACGGGCGCGCGCGCGGTCCGAACGCATGGAACGATCGCCCTGCGAGACCACGAGCCCGGCCGCGTTGGTTCGAGCCAGCGCCGGACGCACCGTCTGCACGCCGGGAATGGCGGCCAGCGCTTTCAGGCCGGCGATGGAGATTCGGCCGGAGACCATCGAGCCATAGACCTTCGGCTGGCTCAGACCCAGCGCGCGCAATTGACCGGCGAGCGCGGCTGCATCGCCGTTCGAGACCACATTGACCGTCACCTCGCCGCGGGCGAACTGCGGAAAGCGGCGCTGCAAGTTGTCCTGCACACGCGCGGCGCGGCCGCTGCCGTCAGCCAGCACGCGCAGCATGGGATGGAGCTTGGCCGAGTCGTTGCCGTGCGCGCGATGCCAATCGGCGGTAGTCGGCGGCTTTTGTGCCTGCGCGGTCGAGCACAGCAGTACTGCCGTCGCTACGCACGCGACGATGGACGTGAGTCTTCTCATGTTTTCTCCCTTCATCATTCGTGTTGTGCGTTCTCGAGCCCGAGAACGCGATGAGCCGAACATACACGCACCAAAAACAAGACGCCACTGCGGCAACGCCCATCACGCAGCGCGGATGTCACCGTGTCCGATGGATGAGACGCGAGCGAGCGCCGCATTACCGACTTATGTTCAATTCCGGCCGTCGGCTATACTCGATCATTGGCAGACGGAGAACCCCATGGAAAAGCCGGCCGTTCCTGCGAAGCTTCCGGGCTGGATCACGGACCACCTGCAACGCTATCTCGCCACGAACGGCGAAGATGGCTACTGGTGGGATGCCACGCAGGGCGGCGGCCAGGGCGTAGCGCCGACGCTGCTTTTGACCACTACCGGCCGGAAGTCCGGGCGCACGTTGACCATGCCGCTGATCTTCGGCATGGCGGGCAAGAGTTACGTCGTGGTGGCCTCCAAGGGTGGAGCTGCGCAACATCCCGCTTGGTATCTGAACCTGCAGGCCAACCCGCGCGTCCAGGTGCAGGTGAAGGCCGACCGCTTTGCCGCCGAGGCGCGCACCGTCACCGGTCCCGCACGGGCGCAGTTATGGGACGAAATGGTGAGAATCTACGCGCCGTACGCGGCATATCAGAAGAAGACATCGCGCGAGATTCCGATCGTCGCGCTCGACCGGATCAACTGAGCGGTAAAGCACCGGCCGTGCCACACGGCAAGCCACGCGGCAAGCCACGCGGCAAGCCACGCGGCAAGCCATACGGCCAAGCCATACGGCCAAGCATGAACCAATAAAAAACCCCCGGCGGTCTTTTGAACCGTCGGGGGTTTTCATCATGGCAATCAAATTAAGAGCCTGGCAGTGACCTACTTTCGCATTGACAAAGCCAACACTAGCATCGGCGCAGAGCGTTTTCACTTCCGAGTTCGAAAAGGGATCGGGTGGTTCCCACTCGCTATTGCCGCCAGGCAAACCGGTTGCAGTGGGGGCGTACCCGTGGGCACGCCCCCGCCGCGAATTCGTACAATTTGTTTCGACACCGGAGTTTTAACCGGAGTATGTCGCAGTCGAGTCCATGTTCAGACTCTCAATCAATGGACCCATAAACGATAAGACGTTAGGCAAATCGCTTGGGTGTTATATGGTCAAGCCTCACGGGCAATTAGTACTGGTTAGCTAAACGCATTACTGCGCGTACACACCCAGCCTATCAACGTCGTAGTCTTCGACGGCCCTTTAGAGACCTTAAAGGTCTAGGGAGAACTAATCTTGGGGGGGGCTTCCCGCTTAGATGCTTTCAGCGGTTATCCCGTCCGTACATAGCTACCCGGCAATGCCACTGGCGTGACAACCGGTACACCAGAGGTACGTCCACTCCGGTCCTCTCGTACTAGGAGCAGCTCACCCTCAATTCTCCAACGGCTACGGCAGATAGGGACCGAACTGTCTCACGACGTTCTGAACCCAGCTCGCGTACCACTTTAAACGGCGAACAGCCGTACCCTTGGGACCTGCTACAGCCCCAGGATGTGATGAGCCGACATCGAGGTGCCAAACTCCTCCGTCGATGTGGACTCTTGGGAGGAATAAGCCTGTTATCCCCGGAGTACCTTTTATCCGTTGAGCGATGGCCCTTCCATACAGAACCACCGGATCACTAT
>JBGAGE010000011.1:0-197687 GCA_044226865.1 Steroidobacteraceae bacterium
ATCTGCGATGGTGAGTCCGATGAGCGCTATACCGACACACGGAGCATCGGATCCGGGCTCACAACCCCTGCAGAGAATCGCGAAATGACCGTGCCATCCATCAAATCCGATCCAGCGCGCGCTTTTTCAACAGCCTGTTAGAGCGCACCAGCATATGTCGGCCCCGGCACTTTTCGTTGTGGACATGCAGGTCGGCATGACGTGGCCCTCCTCCGGAGTTCGCAACAATCATGGGGCAGAGGACATAGTTTCCAGGATATTGACCTCATGGCGTGCTCGGAGCGCACCGATCGTACACATTCGTCATCGTTCCAGGACGCCGGACTCGCCATTTTGGCCCAACCAACCGGGAGCGGCATTTCAGCCACTGCTCGCGCCGCTGAATGACGAACACGTGGTAGAAAAAGATGTGCCGGACGCGCTCCTCAAGACCGGCTTGGAGAAATGGTTGCGGGATCGCGGCATCTCGTCCATTGTCATTGTCGGGGTCAGTACCAACAATTCCGTCGAATCTACTGCGCGTACCGCAGGCAACCTTGGTTTCAAGACGTACGTTGTCGCTGATGCGACATTCGCTTTTGCCAAAGCAGACTTTGATGGCAGGGCACGTACAGCTCAGGAAGTCCATGCCATGTCGCTGGCGAACCTGCACGGAGAATATGCTACGGTCGTAAATTCCCAAGAGGTGTTAAGTGCGCTCTAACTACGCGTTGGAGCCGACCGTGAGGGCGCACACGTTGACGCGCGGCCAGCGCTTGGAAGATTTTGCGCTGCCCGCGCGCTTGATGCCGTCGCATGCGGCGGCTCAACGCGGGCGTTAGGCAGCACTTTGCGCATTAGCACTATGTTCACCAATATCTTCGCTGTCATAGCCCTCGCCATGAGTGCTTTCTTCGGCTTCATGGCATGTCGCATCTTTGGCGTGGCTTGGCCCGACTCCTGGGCAGGTCGCCTGTATCAGTTCTGGTTCAACTTCACGGGTTCAATCGTCGGCTGGTTGGCCCTGGCCATTGAGGTCAAGCGCGTTCTGCCTCAGCTCGAGACCGACGCTGCACCGATCCTGTCTTGGGTTGATGCGGTGCTCTCGCTTATCGCATTTGGGGGCGTAACTGGGCACTTACCCATGGCGACCATGGGTATATTTGTTTCAACATCACGCGCGGCTGCGGCCCTATTAAAGAAGTGGTTTGGAAGTGCTGCCTAACTACGCGCTCGAGCGGACGGCCAACCCGCCTCGCAACCATCGGCGGCATCACGCCGCCGCTCAGCGCGGGCGTTAGGCGCCAATGCTCAGCGGCAACTCGAGTGTCGATTTCGTCGGTACCCAACCCGACGTTGTAGGTCATGTATGCACCGGCCTAGCCGTTCAGCATTTTTATGACGGCAAGTCTGTGGTAGATCAAGCCAATGCGACGTACTTTCGATTTTCGGGCAATTGGCATCGAATCTGCTTTGAGAAAGGGACTGTATTCTGGCGTTCGGATTTGGCTCCCCAGCAACCAGTGAATTCCACGCTCGGCTATGGATTGCTGCTCAATGATTTGTCTGAACTGCCAGTCGTATCAGGCAGGAAACTTCTGCAAGTCGACTATAGTGGGACAGAAGCGGGCGATGTTGAAGCCAGGTTTTTGTTCGAGGGTGACGCAATTCTTCGGCTTCGCTACAGTAGTAGCTCGGATAGCACGCAGATTGACGCCTAACTACCGCATCGAGCGCGCGCATGAACCATAAATTGCCAAAATCAAGCTTGGGCGCGTGCGGCGCTCATGCGGGGCGTGAGATCGCGCCATGAGCACCGAGCGAGCAACGATGGTCTGCAAGAACCATGGCACCCCGCCTGAAGCGTTTCTTTGCCAGCACCTGATGCGCACGTTGAATACTGGCGTGGCAGTAGGCTTTCATTGGCCCGCCGTCGCCTCGGGCCCTACGCCGGATGCATGGTGTAATGAATGCGAGGCGGCTCGGGTTGATGCCGGCGGTGATTGGACTGACGAGGTTCTTGAAAACGTGGGCATTAGGCTGGTCTGTGCTTCCTGCTACCTGCGAGCGAAACAGGTGTGGCTCAATGCGAGGAGGGCTGATGGGCTTGGTGCGCTCTAACTACGCGTTCGAGCGGGCCGCGATGTATAAACTGCCTCGTGAGTGCGCAAGGCGCGCGGCGCGCCAGTCTCTGATGCGGCGGTGCCCGGCCGCTCAATGCGGGCGCTAGGTGGCTCTATGGCGCAGCGTAAGCGAATTCGGCGCACCGCGTTTCTCTGTTCCCACGCTCTAGTAAATATGGCTTACTATCGAGCGGGTTGGCACAAAAGGACGTTTCGCCGCACAGAAGACTTTTGGCGGCGCGCGAACGGAAACTTTCTCGATGTTGCAGTTCTCGAATGGTGCAAGCTCTTCGCAGAGCCTCGCGGCGCTCACAGTTGGAGGAACGTCCTGAGCGACACATCAGCATTTGAAGAGTTGCTGCTTTCAAATTTAGGTTGCACGTCAACAGAGTTTGACGCCTACATCACCGAAATCCGTCGGTACCGAGACAAATTCGTTGCCCATTTAGACGACAACCCGCAAGGTAAATATCCGGAGCTGAACCTCGCGTTAGAAAGCACAATGTATCTGTTCAGGTACATCCGAACACACGAAGATGATGGAAAAGACTTCGCTGGCCTGCCGCAGAGTCTGGAGACGGCTTACAGAGTCGCACTAAATCATGGAAAGGCTCAATATGAACGCACTTGAGCCACCTAACTACGCGTTGGATTCGTCCTTGAGAGGGCTGTGGTGGCGCGTCGCGCACTGTGCGAACCATTGTGCGTTCGAGGTTCGCAGCATGCGTGGTTGGGCGACGGCTCAACGTGGGCGTTAGGCGCTTCTATGGAGATCATTAGCTGGATCCTCACGATTTTTGCTCTGGTTGTTATAGGGTCTTTCTTAAGTACGTACTGGAAGGCGACGCTTATCGTTGTGGCGCTAGTTGTCGGCGTAGTATTGATTCAACAATTCACGATTTATGCCGCATCCGTGATCTTCATTGGAGCGTTCGGGGTAATAGTCGCGACGGCTAAAGAAGGAGAACGCCTTTCGAAATCTGTTGGTGCGCTAAAGTCAGCAACTTTGTTGACGGTTGTTGTCATAGTGCTGGCGTTTGCAGTACCCAAGGTTCTCGGCGAAATTTTCTCTGGTTCACCGCAAGGCGAATGCACTCGGAGTACGCCCCAATTCTGTTAGCCGCCTGTACGATAGGGTCCGCGCCTGACACTGCGATCGACCGATCGCGAATGGCGCGTTCACAGAGGGCGGCGGCAACACGCGCGTCAGTGATCGCATGTGGTAGCAATCATTATCAAGCGCTATGCCTGTTTCCGATCGAGTAAAAAAGCAAATCTGGGCCGATGCCGCGGGCCGCTGCGCGATCTGTCGGAAGCTCTTACTCGACGAAAGTTTTGGCGCGTCCCGTACCTCTCTGATTGGTGAGGTCGCGCATATAGTCGCCGAGCAGCCAAATGGGCCCCGCGGAGACTCTCCATTGACGCTGGAGGAGCGGAATAATTCAGACAATCTGCTACTGCTATGCCTTGATCATCACAAGATTGTTGATGACTATCCCGATCGCCATTCTGTGGGAATGTTGAATGACATAAAGAAAGCTCATAGGGAATGGACTCGTGATCGTTTGTCGCAAGGCTCAAGTTGGTCGTTCGACTGTCAAAACATCTTCTACTTGAATGTCCCCAGGCTCGAGATTCTCGCTCGGTATCTTGGCAGACCTATCGACAATGCATCGTATTCCAGTCTTACTTCGCTAAGTGACGCCGGAGGGAGCATTGCTCGCGTACTTGTGTATTTTGAGGGCCTTTTGTCAAGGCTCCACCCGAATGCGATACCTCTACCGACTCTATCGATGAGCGATGCTTCGATAGGTGTTGTTTGTTCCTTCTCCCAGCGCTTTCGAACTAAAAATGTCGGTAAGGCGCTTGACGCTGGGTGGAAAGGAATGACGGGAAATCTTGCCAAAGATCCTCACCTGTACTGTTCTGTGGCAGATAGAAAGCTTGTCCTTCCGATTGACCCGCGGTGGCTCACAACAACAACTGCTGGCGTCTTTCTTTCTTCTGGTCAAGGCGTCTTCTCTGGCTTATGCCTAATCAATGAAATAGGCGCAGCGCCATCAGATATCTTTGCCACTCCGCTTCTTATAGGGCAGGCGATAAATGCGCAGATGGCGGGGATGCGCTGGTAGTATTGGTTGCTAACAACTCATTGGAGTGGCGGTAATCGATGTAGTGTACATACCAAGGCGTCGGCGTGCCGCCACCCAAATGTGGCGTTAGGGTCTTGGATGCCGACACTACTCATCCCGCAGGGCCGACGGTGTACGTACTATTCGGCGGGTGACGAAGCGGCATTCTTTTGCTGGCTTCAGTCAATCCCTGGCGTTGTCTCGGTCATGGGCATCGGGAACGACCTGGAGGTGAAGCTCCGATCGCGTCGAATTTCCAGCATTGCACTGCTGGAACTGATCGGCTTCCATAGGAGATAGCGACTGCCCATGAAGGCGCTTGCGCAATTTGAAACTGCGGCAAATCGTTCGTGGTTCCGAGATAAGCGGAGATTTTGGTACAAAGGGGTATTTGGTGCTACCTAACTACGCGCTGGAGCCGTCCGGGTTAGAATCGATGCGGGCGCGTGTCCGGCGCGCCTAACATTCTGCGCCGGCGGTACGCTTGAACTGGAAACAGAGGGCGTTCAACGCGGCGTTTGGCGCGCTGCAGAAGGGTAAGCGAAACCGATGGGTACCAACATTGACCGCTTTCGGTCAGACCTCGATGCGCTGGTGCTCAAAGGCCAGCAGCTTGAGTATTCGATGCAGCGGGAATGCATCGGCGACAAGGAATTCAATGCCCAAGTAAAGAAGCAGCTTGGGGAAAAGGCGGAGGAGTTTATAAAGAAGTTGCCTCGGTTTAACGTGGCCTATCAGGCTTGGTATTCCGAGTCTCTTGTTTTACTCAGGCAATTGTTGCCTGACCGATTGGACGATTTTCGGCGTCTGTATGAAAAGCCTAAAAACCGCAAAGCAATCACTTTCGAGAACTATCATATCGAAGACTGTCTTCAGGGTCTGCGCGTTACTCGGTACGGAGATGAAGTGGTGGTTGATTCGTCGGCTGCGATTCCCCGCTTTGCACAACAGACCGCAATTCTTGCGGCAGCAAAGAAGCGGTTTGAAAGTTCTTTGTTCGACATCCGGCAATTAGTGCAGGCGGATATGTTCGACTCCGAAATCGACTCTGCGCGCGAGCTTCTTGAAAAGAATTTTCATCGTGCGGCTGGCGCAATAACAGGTGTCGTCTTGGAAAAACACCTAGCTCAGGTTTGCGACGATCACAAGGTCAAAATTCCGAAAAAGCATCCCACTATCGGTGACTTGAATGATCTACTCAAGGCCGCCAACGTTATTGATACGGCTCAATGGCGGTTCATTCAGCACTTAGCTGATGTACGGAACCTTTGTGATCACAACAAGAAGGCGGAGCCCAAGGAGGAGCAAGTTTTGGATCTCATCGATGGCGTCGTAAAGATCATGAAGACGGTACTCTAGATGGGACGCGGCGAAGGCGTTGGGCGGGGTCGATGACGGCGGCGTGATGACCGCAATGCGGATATTCGATGAGTCTACGAGTGTCAATGCACGTCCGATTTCGCGGTCATTTCTTGCCCTAAGATGTTCAGTTGTTTCGTACGTTGGTGCGGTGGGGTAAGTGTAGGGCCTCATTTCGGCGCGAAGAACAGAAACTCCTGCCGATCAATGCGTTGCGAGCCTCCTAAGATCCTGCCCGGGGCGCTTTTTGATCCCTGACCCCAAATCGATAGGAAAAGGTCGATCGGTATTCCTCTTCTGGCCTCAAGGTCGCGGAAGCAAAGTCGGGCTGATTCGGCGCATCCGGCAACTGCTCGGGCTCGAGGCAGAAGCCGCTGCGAAAACACAGCGCAGGATCTTTCCTGCCCACATCGCGTCCATCCAGGAAATTCCCTGAGTAGAACTGCAACCCGGGCGTCGCACACCGCAGTTCAAGGACGCGCCCCGAGACGGGCTCGTATACACGCACCTGGGGAGCCTCTTGGTTGGCGGCTTGGTCTAACAGCCAGCAATGGTCGTAGCCTCGAGCGATGCGCAGTTGTGGATCGTCGGCATCAATCCGCAGCCCGATCGGCAGGGGTGTTCGAAAGTCGAACGGTGTGTTTTCAACCGGGCGTAACTCCCCGGTGGGAATCATGCGGTTGTCGATCGGCAACATTCGATCGCTGATTATCTGCAGTTCGTGGCCGAGGATGTCGGACCGCCCTCCCGAGCCGGTCAGGTTGAAATAAGGATGGCTGGTCAGGCTTAGCACCGTGGTGCGGTCCGTCGTGGCGCGCAAGGCAACGGTCAGGGTGTCGTTCACCGCGAGCGTGAAGGCAGCTTCGACATGCAATTCTCCGGGGAAGCCTCCTGTCAGATGGGGGCTCACGTGCTCCAAGATCAGCGTGGAGTTTCCCGCATGCGTATGCATCCTGCGGGCCGTCCACAGCACCTTGTCGAATCCGGCTCCCCCGCCGTGCAGGCAGGTCGCCCCATCGTTGGCTTGTAACTCATGGCGCTGGCCCTGCAGCGTGAACCGCGCACCCGCTATCCGATTGGCATAACGGCCGATCAGGGCGCCAAGATAGTGGGTGCCACTCCGGTACGATTGCAGATCGTCATATCCGAGCAGGACGTTGGCGAAGCATCCGCGCCGGTCCGGCGCCAGGAGCGACACCAGCGTGGCGCCGAAGTTGGTGATGCGCGCCGTCAGTCCGCGACCATTGCGCAAAGTGAAGAGCAGCGCTTGCTCGCCGTTCGGGAGCTCACCAAAGGGCCGGCAATCGACCAACTCCTCTTGCTCGTGCATCGGCATGGGCACGCCTTCCGGAGATGACGGCGACAGGGGCCTCAGGGCTCCTTGCGGGTGAGGAGCAATTGCTGGATACGAGGTGGCTCGGTGGGTGCCAGCGTCAAGCTACCTGCCAGTCGTCCGTGTTCGCACGGCCAGACGAAGGTAGCAACGAGACGGCTGGTGGCGGAGGGTGGCACCGAAGTATCGCAAGCGCCCAATTGCCGTTTCAGCGCCGCCAGATCACGACTCCAGCCTGCGGCGTCGCGATCCATCAAGAAGTTCATCGCCAGATGTGCCTCGCTTCCCGCCACGGCGCCTTGCCGGTAGATGTCCCCGGCCGTCTGGTACGCTCCCGCCAGGTCGTCGCTGACCGGTAACGCGCGTGCTTGGTAAAAACCGGCCTTGTGCAACGCGACTGCCGCATCCCATACCGGCCCTGATGGGCCGGCGTAGGTGCGATTGGCGAGTGCAAAAATTCCCACGCCATAGTCGGGGAGCAGCAAGACATGCGAGCCATAGCCGGGATAGCCGCCGCCGTGCCGCAGCGTCAAGCCGAGATCGCAATCAATGGCAACCCACAGCCCCATCCCATACGTACCCGCCTGCAGACAGGCGTCTGATCCGGTGTGCCCGGGACGGGAAAGGCGTTGCGGAAAATTCGATCCCTGCGCGAGTTCCCGCACCGTGGCGCGCTTGACGGGTCCATTGTCCGTGTCATTTCGCGGCGGCCACGCGGACAATAGAAACGCCACCCACTTGGCATAGTCGTTGGCACTGGTCTGGATGCCACCCATGGCGCCAAAGGCGCCATGCGACATGGTGGGCTCCAGGCGCCAGGCGTCGTCTTCCCATCGATAGCCGAGCGCGCGCCGCTCGGGCGGCGCCGCGTCGACGAAGAACCCGGAGTCGCGCATGCCCAGGGGTTGCAGCAATGCCTGCCCGATGGTCTCGGCATAGGGATGGCCTGAGACGTTGCTGATGATGCGGCCGAGCAGGGCGAAGCCGAGATTGGAATATTCCATGCCCATTTCAGGCGTACGGGCGAAGGGGATGCCCGCGCGCAGCATGCGCGAGAAGTCGGCCTCCGGGAGCGGGGTCTGACGGTCGCCCCAGGGATCGTCGGTCACGAACCCGGCGGTGTGGTTCAACAGGTCGCGCACGCGAATACGCGGGGAATCCAGAGTGGGATACTTCCAGCCGCGCATTTCCGGCACATAGGAGTCGGCCGGTTCATCCAGGCGCAGCTTTCCCTGGTCACGCAGCTTGAGCACCGTCAACGCGGTGAAGGCTTTGGTCATCGAGGCGATGCGAAACAGCGTGTCCGGCGTCACCGGGCGTTTGGACGCCAGGTCCTGCACGCCAATGCCGCGGACATAGACCAATTTGCCGCCGGCCACGATCCCGTAGACCACGCCGGGAATGTGGGAGTCGAGTGCGTAGTCCTCGAAGATGCGGTCGATGGCGGCGACGGACTGGGCATCCGGAATTCCCGCAGGCTCAGCCGCCACGGAACGTGGGTGCAACATCGCATTTCCCATGAGCGCCGTGACGCAGACCGCCATGATCCGGCGGAGACGGCAATGGATGCTGAACGGAGGGTGATGGAGGTGTCGACAACCTGTCATGGGTTCCCCGATTGGCGGCGGCTACGTTTATTGCGCGTCACGGTGCGTGCGAGTGCGCGGCGGGTGGATGCCGGCCGGTCCGGCTGGCTCGTCCTGACTTTGGCGGTGACATTGCGCAGGTGACGCTCGGATTCCCGCACGATTTGAGCTTCCAGGGCACGGTAACTCCTGACGAGCTCATCGCCGAACCCCGTCAGTTGAACGCCGCCACCGCCCTTGCCGCCGCGTGTCGCGACAGTCGGAGGTTCCTGGAAGGAGGCATTGAGACTTTCCAGCAGCAGCCAGGCGCGCCGATAGCTCATGCCCATGGCGCGCGCCGCCTGCGACAAGGAACCTGTCGCGCTGATGGCCTCCAGCAGACCGATCTTGCCCGGTCCCACATTGGACTGGGCGGAGAAATCGATTCTGAACCGGATGACGGGACGCGGCATTTCGTACCTCATTGGGGATGATAGCCGAGGGGCTGGCGTTGTTGGTAACGGCGCCACCTGCTTGCCATCGCAGCAATTCGATATATACAATGGGATATAACGAACTCCAGAGGTCTTGTGCGGGATGAAGATGTTCAAGCGTTTGTTTGCATTCGCTGCCTTGGCCGCTGCCATACCTGTCATTGCCGCGGATTCGCCGGCGATCACCGTGTTCGCAGCTGCCTCGCTCGGCAACGCGGTGCAGGATGTGGGTGACGGATTCACCCGGGAGACCTCGATCCCGGTGCGGTTTTCGTTCGCCGCGAGCTCCGTGCTCGCCCGCCAGATCGAAAGCGGAGCCAGGGCCGATGTGTTCTTCGGTGCGGATCTCGAATGGATGGACTACCTGCAAGCGCGCGAGCTGATCGACAAGCGATCCCGCCTTGAAGTGCTCGGCAACAAGCTGGTGCTGATTGCGCCAGCGGACAGCAAGGTGGAATTGAAGATCGGACCGGGCTTTCCCCTGGCAGCTGCCTTGGGCGGCGGCCGGTTGGCCACCGGCGATCCGGATTCGGTTCCCGCCGGCCGCTACGCGCGCAGCGCGCTGACCACCTTGGGCCTGTGGAACGACATCCAGGACCGCCTGATCCGCGCGGAAAACGTGCGCAGCGCCATGATGTTCGTTTCGCGCCATGAAGCGCCGCTCGGCATCGTGTATGAGACCGATGCGTTGGTGGACAAGGGCGTACGGATCGTGGGCGTGTTTCCCGCCAATTCGCACCTGCCCATCGTATATCCGTTGGCCCTCACGCGCACCGCCCGGCCGGAGGCGGCCAGGTTCATTGCCTATCTGCTGAGTCCTGCTGGTGAGGTCATTTTCACCAAATACGGCTTCAAGACCCTGCGTTGATCATCCGCCGACGAGAGAGATCTCCCTTGAAAACCTACAGCCTGATCCTTGGCGCCGTCACGGCGTTGACCATGACCTCCGTCAGCCATGCCGCGAAGGTCCCGAGCGTGCAGCAGCAGTTGCAGGCCTTGCAGAAGATGCTCGAGCAGCAGCAAGCGCAATTGGAGGCACAGCGCCAGCAATTGGCGCAGCAGCAGGCGGAGTTGCAGGCCTTGCGAGCAGCGGCTGGCGACGGGAGCAAGCTCGACCAGGATGCGAAGAGCAAGGAGGTGGGGCAGCTGCACGCTGATGTCGACAAGCTCGAGCAGGCAGCAGAGCGCACAAAGCTGGCGGCGCAGGAAGCGCCGCGCTGGACATTGGCCAACGGCAGGCCTCTGGTCACCAGCGCGGATGGGCGCTCCTCACTGGCCGTGCGCGCGCTGGTGCAGGCCGATCTGGGTCACTACGACCAGGATCCCGCCGGCTCGCTGGCCAGTGATTACCGGCGGGGCTCCACCGGTGCGACCGGCAATCGCGAAACCACCGCCGCGCGTGACTTGAGCGACAGATTGTATTTCCGTCGCGCGCGATTCGGCGTCGAGGGCATCTTCGCCCGTGACTTCACCTATCGCCTGGTGATGGAATTGGGTGGCGCGGGTACGGAAGGACCCACGCGCATCAACGATGCCTATGTCGGCTACACGGGGCTCGCTCCCTTCACCTTCCAGATCGGTGCTTTCTCGCCGCCTGCGAATCTCGAAGACAGCACGACCCCGGACGACCAACTCTTTCCGGAGCGGGCCACACCCGCCGAACTGTCACGGGCACTCGCCGGCGCCGACGGCCGGGTCGGGGTGGGCGTGCGTGGCAATGGGAATCGCTGGTACGCAGCGCTGACGTATACGCTGCGAACCGTCAACGATGCCGAGGTGTTCGATTCGCAGACGGCGCTGGTGGGACGTGCCGCGGCACTCATCGCCACGGGCAACGACTACAACCTGCACCTGGGAGTCTCAGGCACCTACGTCATTCGCCCGGCCGATCAGGGCGCGGATGTCACGGGCGCGCGCTACGGCATCCGCTTTCGCGATCGTCCTGAGTTGCGCATCGACAGCACGCGTCTCATCGACACGGGTACCATCAACGCCGACCACGCTTACGCCGCGGGTGTGGAGTTCGCCGGCAACTGGCGCAATTTCTTCCTGCAGGCGGAAAAATTCTGGTTCGGGATCGAGCGCCCCAAGTCCACGACCTTGTCCAATCCGGAGTTCGACGGCTACTACGTCGAAGGCAGTTGGGTGATGACCGGCGAAGCGCACCGCTACAACATGTCGACGGCTTCCTACCAGAATCCACGGCCAAACGTCCCGTTTTCCTCCCGTGGCGGTTGGGGCGCGTGGGAACTCGCGTTTCGCTACAGTCATACCAACCTGAATTCCAATGCAGGCATCTTGGGCAATGCCGCGGCTGCGGATTCCGTTCGCGGCGGGGAGCAGAACATCTACACCGTCGGGTTGAATTGGTGTCTAAATGCGAACTTGAAGCTGCTGTTCGATTACTCGCGCATCATGGTGGATCGCCTCAATCCCGCTCGTACGGCAAGCCCGACGCCTTTCGGCGATGCGCCGGGTACGCCACCGTTCGGCGTGCAAATCGGGCAGGACTTGAACACCTATGGGTTGCGTACGCAGTTCAGCTTTTGAGAATGATTCGCCAATCGTAGTGCTTCTCAATCGACGTCGACTGATGCCGGCGTGGTCACTCGGACCTGCGGCGAGTACGATGCGTCATGGTCAGCCATGAATCATTACGCAGGCGCGGGAACTCGCTCGAATTGACGAGTCATCGCTTTGGGACCGCGCTCATCACATCGAAGGAGAATCCATGATCTATGCAGCACCCGGCGCGCCCGGCGCCAAGGTCGCCTACAAGGCGAAGTACGATAACTACATCGGCGGCAAGTGGGTCGCGCCCGTCAAGGGCAACTACTTCGATGTGATCACGCCCATCACGGGCAAGGCCTACACGAAGGCGGCACGATCCACGGCCGAGGACATCGAGCTGGCCCTCGATGCCGCCCATGCGGCGGCGGAGAGTTGGGGGCGCACCCCGGCGGCGGAGCGGTCCAATGTCCTGCTGCGCATCGCGGACCGCCTGGAACAGAATCTCGAGGTGCTGGCGTATGCCGAGACCATCGACAACGGCAAGCCGATGCGCGAAACCCTCGCGGCGGATATTCCGCTGGCCATCGATCATTTCCGCTATTTCGCCGGCGCCGTGCGCGCGCAGGAAGGCTCGCTGAGTGACATCGATCCCGACACCGTCGCGTATCATTTCCACGAGCCCCTGGGTGTGGTGGGGCAGATCATTCCTTGGAACTTTCCGATCCTCATGGCGGCGTGGAAATTTGCGCCGGCCCTGGGTGCTGGAAACGCGGTGGTGATCAAACCTGCCGAGCAGACGCCCATCAGCATCATGGTGGTGGCGGAACTCATCGGCGATCTGCTGCCGCCCGGCGTGATCAACATCGTCAATGGCTATGGCAGGGAGGCGGGCCTGCCGCTCGCCACCAGCAAGCGCATTGCGAAGATCGCCTTCACCGGGTCCACCACCACCGGTCGCGTGATCGCGCAGGCCGCGGCCAACAACCTGATCCCGGCCACCCTGGAACTCGGGGGCAAATCGCCGAACATCTTCTTCGCCGATGTGGCGGCCGCGGATGATGATTTCTTCGACAAGGCCATCGAGGGCTTGGTGATGTTCGCGCTCAACCAGGGCGAGGTGTGCACCTGCCCGTCGCGCGCGCTCATTCACGAGTCCATCTACGATCGCTTCATGGAGCGCGCGTTGAAACGAGTGGCGGCCATCAAACAGGGCAATCCCCTGGACACCGACACGATGCTCGGCGCGCAGGCTTCCAAGGAACAATTGACCAAGATCCTCACCTACCTCGACCTGGGCAAGCAGGAAGGCGCGCAGGTGCTGGCCGGCGGTGCGCAGGCGCACATGCCGGGCGATCTGGCGGGCGGGTACTATGTGCAGCCCACGCTGTTCAAGGGCCACAACAAGATGCGCATCTTCCAGGAGGAGATCTTCGGGCCGGTGCTGGCCGTCACCACCTTCAAGACCGAGGCGGAAGCGCTGGCCATCGCCAACGACACGTTGTACGGCCTGGGTGCGGGTGTGTGGTCGCGCGATGCCAATACCTGCTATCGCATGGGCCGGGCCATCAAGGCGGGCCGCGTATGGCTGAACTGCTATCACGCCTATCCGGCTCACTCCGCCTTCGGCGGTTACAAGGAATCGGGTATCGGACGCGAGAACCACAAGGTGATGCTGGATCACTACCAGCAGACGAAGAACCTGCTCGCAAGCTACAGTCCCAAAAAGCTGGGATTCTTCTAAGGATGTGCCACGGGGCGGGCGGCCGACGACAATGGTAGAGAAGGTCGTCGCCACCGCCGCGGCGCTCGAGTTGATCGAATCGCTCAAGACGAAGCACGGGCCGTTGATGTTCCACCAGTCCGGCGGCTGCTGCGACAACAGCGCCGCCAATTGCTTCCTGCCGGGCGAGATCACGATGGGCGCCGGGGACGTTTTGCTCGGGGAGATCGGCGGATGCCCGTTCTACATGAGCACCTCCCAGTATGAATATTGGAAGCACACGCAGTTGATCATCGATGTGATCGAGGGTCATGGCGGCACGTTTTCCCTCGAAGGCCCCGAGGGCAAGGCCTTCCACACGCGATCGCGCGTATTTACCCCGGCGGAATTGGCGGAAATCTCGGGTGGCCGCCTACCCTGAAGCTGGCCTAGCATTTCAGGCGGTTCATGACAAGCTGAGAGCATGCCCGGCGTCCCCCTCGCCGGGGAATCGCGTATCATTGCGCCCCGAGTTTGGTGCAGGGGACCTTGAGCATGCCGCAGACCATTGGAATTCCAACGGAAATCTATCCGGGCGAGAAGCGCGTGGCGACTGTGCCCGACGTCGTCCAGAAGCTGATCAAGCTGGGGTTCAGCGTGGCAGTGCAGTCCGGCGCAGGGGCGGCAGCCAGCATCAGCGATGATGCCTACCGCGCTGCCGGCGCATCCGTCCTTCCCGATGCCGCCTCGATCTGGTCCGGCTCGGACATCATCTTCAAGGTGCGCGCGCCCAATCGTGATGAGGTGAACCTGCTGCGCGAGGGCGGGATCCTCGTCAGCTTCATCTGGCCGGCGCAGAACCCGGAATTGCTGCAGTTGCTGGCGGGGAAGAAGGCCACGGTGATGGCCATGGACAGCGTGCCGCGCATCTCGCGCGCGCAGAAACTGGATGCGCTGTCCTCCATGGCCAATATCGGTGGTTATCGCGCGGTCATCGAGGCCGCGCATGAATTCGGCCGCTTCTTCACCGGCCAGATCACCGCGGCGGGCAAGGTGCCGCCGGCCAAGGTGTTCATCATCGGCGCCGGCGTCGCGGGGCTTGCCGCCATCGGCGCGGCCTCAGGGCTCGGGGCCATCGTGCGCGCCAACGATACGCGCGCGGAAGTCGGCGATCAGATCAAATCCCTCGGTGCCGAGTTCGTGCCCGTGGATTATGTCGAAGAAGGCAGCGGCGGCGGCGGCTACGCCAAGGTGATGAGCGAGGGCTTCCAGAAGGCGCAGCGCGAGCTGTTCGCCAGGCAAGCCAGGGAAGTCGATATCATCATCACCACGGCGCTGATCCCGGGCAAGCCCGCGCCGCGGCTGATCACGGCCGAGATGGTGCAGTCCATGAAGCCCGGCAGCGTCATCGTCGACATGGCGGCCGAGCAGGGCGGCAACTGCGAACTGACCGAGCCCGGCAAGGTGGTCACCAAGCACGGCGTGATCATCATCGGTTACACGGATCTCCCGAGCCGTCTGCCCACGCAGGCCAGCAACCTGTACTCCACCAACTTGTTCCGCCTGTCCGAGGAATTGTGCAAGGCCAAGGACGGGGTGTTCGTCGTCAACATGGAGGATGAAGTCATCCGTGGCACGACGGTGGTGAAGGAAGGCGCCGTCACCTGGCCGCCGCCCACGCCGAAACTGTCGGCTGCACCTGCTGGAGCTGCTGCGAAGCCGGCGGTGGCACCTGCCGCGGCGCCGGCCAAGAAGGCGCATGGTCATGGCGGGGGGGGAGAGCCCATGTCCGCGGGCGCTACCACGGCGATTTTCGCGGTGGCGGCGGTGCTGTTCGCGCTTATCGGCGCGTTCGCGCCGGCGGCCTTCCTCGGGCATTTCACGGTGTTCGTGCTGGCCTGCTTCGTTGGCTACATGGTGGTGTGGAACGTCACGCCGTCGCTCCATACCCCGCTGATGAGCGTCACCAATGCCATCAGCAGCATCATCATCATCGGTGCGCTGGTGCAGATCGCACCGCCGGTGGTGGAGGGGATGAGCGAGGCCGCGGCGCGGCCCGACGCCGTCATTCGCTGGCTTGCGGTCGTGGGCATTGCGCTCACCGCCGTCAACATGTTCGGCGGCTTTGCGGTGACGCGCCGCATGCTGTCGATGTTCCGCAAGTAGGGGAGAAGAATTGATGTCCGGGAGCCTGACTGCGGTTGCGTACATTGGCGCAACCATCCTCTTCATCCTGAGCCTTGGCGGATTATCCAATCCCGAGACCTCGCGCCGCGGCAACCTGTACGGCATGGTGGGCATGGCCATCGCCGTCATCGCCACCATCCTGGGGCCGCATGTGAGCGCCGCGGGCATCGGCTGGATCGCGGCTGCGCTGGTGGTGGGTGGGGCCATCGGCCTGTACCTGGCGCGCACCGTGCAGATGACGCAGATGCCGGAGCTTGTCGCCTTCATGCACAGCCTGGTGGGCCTCGTCGCCGTGGTGGTGGGCTATGCGAGCTACATCGATCCCACGGCAGCCGCCGGCATGAGCGCGGCGGAGGAGAGCATTCATCACGTCGAGGTGTACCTGGGCGTGCTTATCGGCGCGGTGACGCTATCGGGCTCGGTGATCGCCTTTGGCAAGTTGTCAGGGCGCATCGGCGGCAAGCCGCTGCTGCTGCCGGCACGGCATTTCCTCAACCTGCTCATTCTCATCGCAGTCATCGTGCTGGGCTATTTCTTCCTGAGCGCCTCCTCCATCGACAAGGGCATGGGTCCGCTGATCGCCATGACCGTGCTCGCGCTGCTGTTCGGCATCCACATGGTGATGGCTATCGGCGGGGCCGACATGCCGGTGGTGGTGTCGATGCTCAACAGCTACTCCGGCTGGGCCGCGGCGGCCACCGGCTTCATGCTGTCGAACGACCTCTTGATCGTCACCGGCGCGCTGGTGGGCTCCAGCGGCGCCATCCTGTCCTACATCATGTGCCGCGCCATGAACCGGCAATTCTTGAGCGTCATCGCCGGCGGATTCGGTGGCGGTGATGCCGCGCCGAAGAAGGCCGGCGATGCCGCCCAACCCGCCGGTGAGGTGGTGGCGGTCACTGCGGCCGAAACGGCGGACCTGCTCAAGGAAGCCGCCAGCATCATCATCGTGCCGGGCTACGGCATGGCCGTGGCGCAGGCGCAGCACACGGTGTACGAGATCACCAAGTACCTGCGCGAAAAGGGCAAGAACGTGCGCTTCGCCATCCACCCCGTGGCGGGCCGCATGCCCGGCCACATGAACGTGCTGCTGGCCGAGGCCAAGGTGCCCTACGACATCGTGCTGGAGATGGACGAGATCAACGCTGACTTCCCCGACACGGCCGTCGCCATGGTCATCGGTGCCAATGACATCGTGAACCCCAGCGCGCAGGATGACCCGGGCAGCCCCATCGCCGGCATGCCGGTGCTCGAGGTGTGGAAGGCGCAGACCACCATCGTCATGAAGCGCAGCATGGCCTCAGGTTATGCCGGCGTCGACAACCCGCTGTTCTACAAGGAGAACAACCGGATGCTGTTCGGCGATGCGAAGAAGATGCTGGACGAAGTGCTCGCCTCGCTCAAGGCCTGATCGCGGCGTCAAACCCGTGCGTTTCGCCGTGGAACCGGGATTTTTCACAGGTTTCTCACACGGGTTTGGATAGCCTTTTCCGCGCACGATACGTGCGAGGAGGCCAATCCCGTGGATGCTTTATCCCTGCTGATCCTGCTGCTGCTGTTCGCAGGCTCCCTCGCGCTGGTGGCGGGACTTGAGCGACTGGGAGAGGGCACATGACCCCTGCCTATGTCGCTTGTGGCGTGCTTGCCCTGGCCCTGTTCGGCTACCTCCTGTATGCGCTGATTCGCGCGGAGCGCTTCTGAGATGAACGCGACGCTGCAATTCGCGCTGCTGCTGATCGCGGTACTGGGCGCGGTCGCGCTGTGCGCCAAGCCCCTGGGCGCTTACATCGCCGACGTGATGGAAGGGCGCGCTGCGTTCGTGCGCGGTCCGGGTGCGCGCCTCGAGCGCGCCCTGTACCGGATTTGCGGCATCGACCCGGCTGCGGAAATGGGTTGGGCCAGATACGCGTTCTCGCTGTTGACGTTCAACTTCCTCGGTACGCTGCTGCTGTATGCCTTGCAGCGCCTGCAGGCCTGGTTGCCGCTCAATCCGCAGCGCCTGGGTGCGGTGAGCGCGGACTCCTCGTTCAACACCGCGATCAGCTTCGTCACCAATACGAATTGGCAGGGCTACGCCGGTGAGTCCACGATGGGCTACCTGGTGCAGATGGCAGGACTCACCGTGCAGAATTTCCTGTCGGCGGCCACGGGCCTGGCGGTGGCCATCGCCATGGTGCGGGGATTCGCCCGCGCCAGCGTCGCGGGTATCGGGAATTTTTGGGTGGACGTGACGCGCGCCACGTTATACCTGCTGCTGCCCTTGTCGCTGATCTTCAGCCTCGTGCTGCTGAGCCAGGGTGTCATCCAGAACCTCAGCGACTATCGCGACGTCACCACCATCGAGTCGCTGAATGGCGGTACGCAGACCCTGCCCATGGGCCCGGTGGCCTCGCAGGAATCCATCAAGGAGCTCGGTACCAATGGCGGTGGTTTCTTCAATGCCAATTCCTCCCATCCGTACGAGAACCCGACCCAATTGACCAATCTGCTGCAACTCATCGCCATCCTGCTCATCCCCTTTGCGTTGACCCACACCTTCGGCCGCATGGTGGGTGATACCCGCCAGGGCTGGGCGGTGATGGCAGCCATGACGCTCATCCTGGTGGTGATGGCGGCGGCGGCGTTTCACGCGGAACAGCAGGGCAATCCGGCGCAACAGCAGGGCAATCCGCAAGTGGCCGCCGTTGCACCGGCCGGCAACCTGGAGGGTAAGGAAGTTCGCTTCGGCATCGCCGCGTCCACGCTGTACGCCGCCGCCACCACGGCGACCTCCACGGGCGCCGTCAATTCCATGCACGATTCCATGACGCCGATGGGCGGCTTCGTGCCCATCTTCCTCATGCAACTGGGCGAACTCGTGCCCGGGGGCGTTGGCACGGGCCTGTACACGGTGCTGGTCTTCGCGATCCTGGGCGTGTTCATTGCCGGCCTCATGATCGGACGCACGCCGGAATACCTGGGAAAGAAGATCGAAGCGCGGGAGATGAAGCTGGCCTCGATCTTCATCCTGATCACGCCTTTCCTCGTGTTGCTGGGTACGGCGCTGGCGGTGGTGAGTAATGCGGGAGTGGCGGGCATCGCAAACCCGGGTGCGCATGGTTTCAGCGAGATCCTCTACGCCTTCACCTCGGCGGGAAACAACAACGGCAGCTGCTTTTGCGGTCTGTCCGCTAACACGCCTTTCTACAATGTGTCGCTCGGCATCGTCATGTGGCTGGGCCGCTTCTGGCCCATCATCGCGGCGCTGGCCATCGCCGGTTCCCTGGCGGCCAAGAAGCGCATCCCGGTGACCGAGGGCACCATGCCCACGCATGGACCGCTGTTCATTTCTCTGTTGATCGGCACCATCGTGCTCATTGGCGTGCTCAACTACGTGCCGGCGCTTGCCCTGGGTCCCGTGGCCGAGCACTTCATGATGCAGGCGATTCACTAGGGGATTTCCATGACGCGTCAGTCCTTGCCGCTGCTCGACGCCAGGCTCCTGCGCCCGGCACTCGCCGATTCCTTCCGCAAGCTCGATCCACGCGTGCAGTGGCGCAATCCCGTGATGTTCGTGGTCTATGTGGGAACACTGGTCACCGCCGCCCTGTGCGTCCAGGCCTTGGTTGGACAGGGCGAGGCCCCGGCCGGATTCATCTTCGCCATCACCTTGTGGCTGGCCTTCACCGTGCTGTTCGCCAATTTCGCGGAGAGCGTGGCCGAGGGACGCAGCCGCGCCCAGGCGTCCGCCTTGCGTGACATGCGCCAGACCGTGATGGCGAAGAAATTGAGCGATGGAACGCGTGACCATCGTGCGACGAGCATGGTGAAGGCCGATGATTTGCGCAAGGAAGACCTCGTACTGGTGGAGGCCGGTGATGTGATCCCGGTCGATGGTGAGGTGGTGGAAGGCGTCGCGTCGGTGGATGAGAGTGCGATCACCGGTGAATCGGCGCCCGTCATCCGTGAGTCCGGCGGGGATTTTTCCTCGGTCACCGGCGGCACGCGCGTACTGTCTGATTGGATCATCGTGCGCATCTCCGTCAATCCGGGCGAGACCTTCCTCGACCGGATGATCTCCATGGTCGAGGGCGCCAAGCGCCAGAAGACACCCAATGAGATCGCACTCACCATCCTGCTGGTGGCACTCACGCTGGTCTTCCTGGTGGTGATCGTTACGTTGCTGCCGTTTTCGCTGTTCAGCGTGCGGGCGGCCGGCAGCGGCAGCGCGATCACGCTCACCGCACTGGTTGCGTTGCTCGTTTGCCTGATTCCCACCACCATCGGCGGACTGTTGTCCGCCATCGGTGTCGCCGGCATGAGCCGCATGATGCAGGCCAATGTGATCGCCACCTCGGGCCGCGCCGTCGAGGCGGCCGGGGACGTCGATGTGCTGCTGCTCGACAAGACCGGCACGATTACGCTGGGCAATCGCCAGGCCGCAGCCTTCCTGCCCGCGCCCGGTGTCCAGGCGAAGGAGTTGGCGGACGCGGCGCAGCTCGCCTCCCTGGCTGATGAGACACCCGAGGGCCGCAGCATCGTGGTGCTGGCCAAGAAGGAATTTCAATTGCGCGAGCGCGACCTGCATGCGCTCAATGCGGTGTTCGTGCCGTTCTCCGCCCAGACCCGCATGAGCGGGGTGGACCTGGGCGAGCGCCAGATCCGAAAAGGGGCCGCGGATGCCATCCTGCGCCACGTGGCGGCGTTGGGCCAGCAGATGCCGCGGGCGGTCAACGAGTTGGTCGAATCGGTGGCGCGCAAGGGCAGCACGCCGCTGGTGGTGTGCGATGGCGCGCGGGTGCTGGGGGTCGTGGAGCTCAAGGACATCGTCAAGGGCGGGATCAAGGAGCGCTTCGCCGACCTGCGGCACATGGGCATTCGTACCATCATGATCACCGGTGACAACCGCCTCACTGCCGCCGCTATCGCCGCGGAGGCCGGCGTGGATGATTTCCTGGCGGAGGCGACCCCGGAGGCCAAGCTCAAGCTCATTCGCCAGCACCAGGCCGAAGGACGCCTGGTCGCCATGACGGGTGATGGCACCAACGATGCGCCGGCGCTCGCGCAAGCGGACGTGGCCGTGGCGATGAACACGGGCACGCAGGCGGCCAAGGAGGCCGGCAACATGGTGGATCTGGACTCCAACCCCACCAAGCTCATCGAGATCGTGGAAACTGGCAAGCAAATGCTGATGACCCGCGGTTCGCTCACCACCTTCAGCATTGCCAACGACCTGGCCAAGTACTTCGCCATCATCCCGGCGGCGTTTGCGAGCACGTATCCGCAACTCGGGGCCCTGAACATCATGCGCCTGGCGTCCCCGAATTCCGCCATCCTCTCGGCCGTCATCTTCAATGCGCTGATCATTGCCGTGTTGATCCCGCTGGCGATCAAGGGCGTAAAATACCGCCCGTTGGGGGCAGGGCCGTTGCTGCGGCGGAATCTGCTGATCTATGGACTTGGCGGCATCATCGTTCCATTCCCCGGCATCAAGCTCATCGACATGGGCTTGAGTCTGACCGGGCTTGCCTGAAGGAGCGTCATATGTGGTCTCGAATCCTGCGCCCCGGCATCAGCCTCGTGGCCCTCATGACCGTCCTGATGGGCCTGGTATACCCCCTGGTGGTGACGGGAATCGGGGTTGCACTGTTTCCCGCCCAAGCGGAAGGAAGCCTCGTGCGCATCGGCGGCAAGGTGGTCGGTTCCTCGCTCATTGGCCAGAGCTTCTCATCGCCCGGCTATTTCTGGGGGAGGCCATCCGCCACGGCGCCACAGCCCTATAACGCCGTCGCATCCGGAGGTTCGAACCTGGGTCCGCTGAATCCCGCACTGCGTGACCGGGTGAAGGCCAGCGCCGCTGCCCTCCGGGCTGCGGATCCTGCCAATCCGCTGCCCGTACCGGCCGATCTGCTCATGGCGTCGGCCAGCGGCCTGGACCCGGATATCAGCGTGGCGGCGGCGCGATATCAGGCCGCACGAGTGGCACGCGCGCGATCGCTGAGCGTGGCCGCGGTGAATGGCCTCATCGACGCTCAGGTGCGGCCCGGGCTGCTCGGTGTGCTGGGCGATGCGCGGGTGAATGTCCTCGAATTGAACATGGCGCTCGATCGCATGCACTGATGAGCTTGGACGAACGCCGCAATCCCGATGAACTGTTGACCGAATTGCAGCGTCGCGAGGCGTTGGAGAAACGTGGACGGTTGAAGATCTTCTTCGGGGCATCGGCGGGCGTGGGCAAGACCTACGCCATGCTGGAATCCGCGCGCCTGGCCAAGGCCGCAGGCGCGGACATCGTCGCCGGCTACGTCGAGCCGCACGGCAGGGCCGAGACCGAGCGGATGCTGCATGGCCTCGAGCAGTTGCCATTCCTCGAGGTGCGCTATCGCGGCATCACGCGGCGCGAGTTCGACCTGGATTCCGCCTTGAAGCGCCACCCCGCCATCATCCTGGTGGATGAGCTCGCGCACTCCAATCTCGTGGAGGGCGAGCCGCGGCCGCGCCATGCCAAGCGCTGGCAGGACATCAACGAATTGCTGGACGCCGGCATCGATGTCTGGACCACGCTCAACGTCCAGCACCTGGAAAGCCTCAATGACGTCGTGGCCAGCATCACCGGCGTGCGCCAGCAGGAAACCGTGCCCGACGGCATCTTCGATGAAGCCGATGAGGTGAAGCTCATCGACTTGCCGCCTACGGATTTGTTGCAGCGGCTGCGTGCCGGCAAGGTGTACCAGGCGGGACAGGCGGCGACGGCGAGCGAGCGCTTCTTCAAGGAGCCGAACCTGCTGGCGCTGCGCGAGATGGCCTTGCGCCGCACCGCGGATCGTGTGGATGCCGCCGCGCGAGCCTACGGCGGGCAACGCGAGCGCGCCTCCAAGCCCTGGCTGGCGCGGGACCGTTTCCTCATCGCGGTGGCGCTGGATGACCAGGCCGAGCAACTGGTGCGCGTCGGCAAGCGGTTTGCCGATGCACTGGATGCGGAGTGGATCGTGGTGTCGGTGGAGACGCCGGCCATGCTGCGGCTGGGCGAGGCGGCGCGCAACCGGCGCATCGACGTCCTGCGGTTGGCCGAATCACTGGGTGCGGAAGCGGTGACGCTCGACGGCCCGTCCGCATCGGCTGCGCTGACCGAGTATGCGCGCCTGCGCAACATCACGCGCATCGTCGTGGGCGAGCCCAGGCGCTTTGGCTGGCGTTCCCTGTTACGCCCGTCGACGGCCACCAAGCTGGTGCGTGCCGGCGGCGGCTTCGATGTGTCGGTGATTGCCCGGCGTGAGGCGGCGGCGGGCAAGCCGGCGGGGCGCGATGCCCCCGCGGCTTCGGAGGTCCGCTGGGGCCGCTACGGGGCGGCCTTGCTCATCTGCCTGGCCTGCACCGGAGTGGCCGCGCTGATGTTCCCGTACTTCTCGCTGACGAACCTCGTGATGGTGTACCTGCTCGGCGCGACCATCGCCGCGCTGCGGCTGGGACGCGGGCCGGCGAGCTTCGCCGCCGTGCTCAACGTGATCATCTTCGATTTCTGCTTCGTGGCGCCGCGTTTTACCCTTGCGGTTGCCGACTTCGAATATGTGGTCACCTTCGCGGTCATGCTGGCGGTGGCCTTGATCATCGCCACGCTCGTGGCCAACGTGCGCGCGCAGACCCGTGTGGCAGGGGCGCGTGAGCGGCGCACCGCGTTGCTTTACGGGATGAGCCGTGAGCTCGCAGCCACCCGGAGCCTTTCGAATCTGGCGCGCGTGGCGGTGAAGCACGTCGCCGAGACGTTCGCGAGCCGCGCCGTGGTGTTGGTGCCGGAGGCCGGCCGGTTGCGCCATCCGCGCTCGGACTCCATCGCCGGATCGCTGCGCGGTGCCGACCTGTCCGTCGCGCAATGGGTGTTCGATCACGGCGCCGCCGCCGGCCTCGGCACGGACACGCTGCCCGGCGCGCCGGCGCAGTATCTGCCGCTCAAGGGCACCCGCCATACACTCGGTGTGTTGGCGGTGGAGCCCTCGCAGCGGCGCCGATTGTTGTTGCCGGAACAACGCCATCTGCTGGAGACCTTTGCCGGACAGATTGCGCTGGCGCTGGAGCGTGCGGCGCTCGCCGAGGAGGCGGAAGTGGCGCGGGTGACGGCGGAGACGGAAAGCCTGCGCAACACCTTGCTGGCCTCCATCTCCCATGACCTGCGCACGCCGCTGGCCGTGATCGCGGGGGCGAGCAGCGCCTTGAACGACCCCTCCCTGCGATTCGAAGAGGCCACGCGCGCACAGCTCACGGCGTCCATCGAGGACAAGGCCCGGGAAATGTCTGACATCATCTCCAACGTGCTCGACCTCATGCGGTTCGAGGCCGGGCAGGTCGCGCTGCGACGCGATTGGGAATCCCTCGACGACCTGATCGGTGCTGCGTTGCATCGCGTGCAGTCGCGCACGCCGCCGCCCGACATCGCCGTCGATGTGCCGGCGGACCTGCCGCCGGTGTTCGTGGATGCGCCGCTGGTGACGCAGGTGCTCGCCAATCTGCTGGAGAACGCCTGCCGGCACACACCGCCGGGCACCAGAATCTTCGTGGCGGCCGCGGCCACGTCGGACGGCGTGCGCGTGAGCGTGGAGGACGAGGGGCCCGGGCTGCCGCCAGGAGATCCTGAGCGCCTGTTCGCCAAGTTCCAGCGCGGGCGCGACGAGGGCAACACCGGCGGCGCGGGCCTTGGGCTCGCCATCTGCCGCGCCATCATCGTGGCGCACGGCGGCACCATTGCCGCGTCGCAGCGGCCCGCGGGAGGCGCTCGCTTCGTGTTCACGCTGCCCACGGAAAGCGCGGTCCCGCCGGCATGACCCAGGCCATGCACCTCATCCTCATCGTTGAGGACGATCCCGGCATCCGCGGCGTACTGCGTACCCTGCTCGAGTCGCAGCACTATCGCGTGGCCGAAGCGGAGACCGGTGCGCGCGCCATCATCGAAGCCCGCAGCCGGCGGCCGGACCTGGTCATCGTCGACCTGGGGCTTCCGGACCGCGATGGCTTGACCGTCATCCGCGCCATCCGCTCGAACTCGCCGGTGCCGGTGCTGGTGCTGTCGGCACGTTCGATGGAATCAGAGAAGGTGGCAGCGCTGGATGTGGGCGCCGACGACTACGTGACCAAGCCCTTCAGCACCCCGGAGTTATTGGCTCGGGTGCGCGCGGCCTTCCGGCGCGTCGCGCGTGGGCCACAGGCGCCGCTCCTGAAACTCGGTCCCATCACCGTGGACCTGGCGCGGCGCACGGCCGTGGGACCCGACCGTTCCCTGCACCTCACGCCGCTCGAGTTCCGGTTGCTGGAATGCCTGTCACGCAGTGCCGGCATGATCGTCACGCAGAAGCAGCTCATTGCCGAAGTATGGGGTAACGACAAGGAGGGCGACACGCGCGGCCTGCGCTCCTGCGTCAAGCAGTTGCGCCAGAAGATCGAGCCCAACCCCCGACAGCCGCGCTTCGTGCTGACCGAGGCCGGTGTGGGCTACCGGTTGCAGCTGGAGGAGGAGCGTCAGGAACCCGCGCGCGGCGAATAGGGGGCGTTGTCGGCGAAGGAGATGACCTCGTTATCGGCGATGGCGGCCAGTTCGGCGCTCAGCGAGGCGAAATCCGGATGCGACATCAGGGCCTGCATGCCTTCGGCGTAGTGATTCATGTCGCGCAGCTTCCAGACATGAACCACCGTGTTGAGTCGGCCGTTGAGAAAATACAGGGCGTCGAGCAGCTCCCAACCCACACGCTCCACGATGACCTTGACCTTGGGCATGGTCTGGAAAAGGGCGGGGAGCTGGCCATACTTCAGCTCGAGCGTCACATGCATCAACATCGCCGGCTCCTTATTTCTTTCCGATGTCGTGTGCCTTGTCCAGCGCATGACGCAGGATTCGCGCCCAGCGCGAGGCTACGTCGCGCACCTCCGCATCATTGACCACGCTGTTGGTCAGCCGGAACTCCTGGTTGTAGCGCGATTCGCGATGATCGGCCACGCGGGCCAGGACCACGCCGGAGGTTGAGTCGCGCAATTCGGCAACCAGCGTCATCGAACCTGACTCCATCGTGTAGGTGCGGATGGTGCCGGGCGTCATGACATCCGGCGCGTTGATGATGAGATCGACGATCCGGGCTTTCACCCGCAACACATCCGGTCCATCCGCGTCCGTCACCTGGTAGACGCTCTTGGCCTGCAGTGTCTTGGTGAACGCCTCGGTGACATTGCGGGCGACGCCGTCCGCGATGTCACGGCGCTCCTTCTCGCTGATCTTGAAGCGCGAGCCGGGCTTGTCCGGATTCCAGCCCTTGGCGAAGCTCACCTCCACCGGCTCGAGCTTGACCTTGGTGTACGGCGCGAGGCTGGCGCCTGGCTTGGCGTAGGCCTGGTCCAGGCCCTTGACCTTGACCGGCTGCAGTCCGCCTTCGCCCAGAGAGGCGATGAGATCCTTGTTCAACGCGGCGACTGCCGGGCCTGCGAGCAGGGCCGCCGTGGCCAGCAGCACCATGAAACGCCTGACGGGTGTCATTGGGACTCCTTCGATGAGGAACACGCCTGTCCAATGACAGTTGATGCGGGGGAATCGTTCCCGGCGCCCGCCGGCTCGGTGCGACGGGGGAGCAGCCCGATCAGGCTGATCACGGTCTCGCGAGTGGTGCGCGTCATTTCCGATCGCGCCAGGATGTTCCTTCCCGGCCGTTGCGAGAACAGCAGCAGCCCTTCGAGCATGGCGATGATGTGCACGGCGAGCTGCCGCCGGCGGGCCGGGCTCAGGCGCGGATTGGCCTCGCCGATGAATCCGCTCATGCGCGCCACGTGGAATTCGTACATCTCGTGCAGGAATCCCGCGATCATGCGGTCATGCGTGCTCATGCCCCACAGCGGCAGGAACAGCTTGCGCGAGTTCTGGTCCCAGATGTCGTCGATCAGGAAATCCAGGATGGCGAGGAAGCGCGCCTCGCCGCTGGCGGGCGCCGTGCGAAGCCTGGTCGCGTAGCCGCTCTCATAGCCATCGACCACGTGCTCGAGCGTCGCGGCAATCAGGGCGCGCTTGGTCCGGTAACAATATTGCAAGGCTCCCAGGCTCATCTTCGCCTGCTTGGCGACACCGCGCGCGCTGAAGGTGGCGAAGCCCTCGCGGATGAGAAGGCGCCGCGCGGCGCGCACGATCTTCGCCGCGTTCGCGGTCTCACCGCCGGGCGCAGCGCCGCTGGCGCTGAAATGGAACTTGAATTTTCCCGGCGGGGTCGTCGCCATAGGCAAGGAATATTACGCGTTCCCTTCGAACTTGACGATGCCCGCCGGGCGGCACTATATTCACTTTTAAGTCACCTGACTTGACGCCCTCCCAGCCCGCACGTAAGCCCACGAGGATGCAGCCGATGCAAGAGCCCACCGGTGGCGACACGCCATCCACGACTGTTCCCGCCGACGTCGATGCCGGCGTCACGCGCCGTGACTTCATCGGCGGCAGCCTCGTCGGCAGCGGCGCGGCGCTCCTCGCCATGGCCGCGCCCGCGACGCGCACCGCCAACGCCCAGACATCGCCCTCCAAGATGACGGGACTTGGCCCTGACTGGACCGGCCCCGGCGGCATCGGCGATTACGCGCGCTCCAACGGCAACACCCACGAAGTGGTCAATGCCGCGCACGGCGGTGTGCGCAATCAGCAATGGGACGCCATGCTGCGTGCGGCGCGCGATACCGGCGAGCACCCGGACGTGGTGGTCGTCGGTTGCGGGCAGGCCGGCCTGAGCGCGGCCTGGGCCTTCCGCAAGGAGCGCCCCAACGGCACCGTGCTCATGCTGGACCAACACCCCATCTTCGGTGGCGAGGCCAAGCAGAACGAATTCATGGTGGATGGTTACCACCTGACCGCGCCGCAGGGAGCCACCGGCATCGTGGTGCCTTTCGACAAGGCCAAGATGGCCGGCTTCTGGAGCCACTTCTCCAAGGACCTGGGTTTCCCGGACGAATTCATCTACCAGCAGCCCACCGGCCTGTCCAAGCCCATCAAGGTGCCGGAGGATGCCTGGTCGCCCATGCACGTGGGCTGGGAGCGTTCCGACACCGGGTTCTTCTACGAGGGCAAGGGCTGGGTCAAGAATCCTTGGCGCGATGGCTTCAAGCATGCGCCGTTGTCTGATGCCGCGCGCAATGCGCTGGTGGCGCTGGAGCTGTATCGCACGCCGCCGCAGCGCGATGACTGGGAGTCCTGGCTCGACAGCATGACCTACCAGCAATTCCTCGCCAATGTGGTGGGCATCGATGAGGCCGTATTGCCGGAAGTGGTGCGCTACCTGAACCCGGTGACGGCGGCCATGGGTTGCGGTCTGGGTGCGGACGTGATCTCGGCCTATTCGGCCTACAATTTCCTGCAGCCCGGCGTGAATGGCTACTACCGCTACCAGAATGGCGGCGCCGATCCCACCGACACCGTGTACCTGGCCAGTTTTCCCGGTGGCCATTCGGGCACGGCGCGGCATTTCCTCAAGAAGGTGATGCCGGCCGCTTTGGCCGGCGAATACAAGATGGCCGACATCCTCAATGGCCCCGTGCAATGGGATCAGTTGGACAAGGCCGGCGAACCGGTGCGCATGCGCCTGTCCGCCACCGTGGTGTCGGTGGTGCATGACGGCCCGCCGGAATCCGCCAAGGGTGTGGTGGTGACGTATTCCAAGGGCGGGCAACTGTTCAAGGTTCGCGCCAAGGGCGCGATTCTCTGCGGGCAGCAGCATGCCAACCGCCACATTTGCCGCGACATCTCGCCCGAGTATCGCGAGGCCATGAACGGTTTTCATCACGCACCCATGCTCACCGTGAATGTGGCAGTGCGGAATTGGAAATTCCTGGAAAACCTGGGTATCGCCTCGGCGCGCTGGTTCGACGGCTTCGGCTGGTGGGTGAGCCTGCGCCGCAACCTCGAGATTCCCGGCCAGGTGACCCAGCCGCTGGATCCGTCCAAGCCGACGGTGCTCACCATGTACAACCCGTTCTGCCTGCCGGGCCTGCCGTTCCCGCAGCAATGCACCGCGGCCCGCATGCAGATGTTCGCCATGTCCTACGCGCAGATCGAGGCGGCCGTGCGCGAGCAGTTCACCAAGATGTTCGGCGACCACGGTTTCAACGCGGACCGTGACATCGCCGGCATCATCACCAACCGCTGGGGCCACGCTTATGTGGTGGATCCACCGGGGTTCTTCTTCGGCAAGGACGGCAAGAAGGCAGGCAAGGACGTGCTCAGCAAGCGCTTCGGCCGTCTCACCTTCGGCCATTCCGAGATCAGCGGCGCACAGATGTGGGAAACAGCGGCCGGAGAGGGTGAACGGGCAGCTCAACAGATTCTGGAGGTTGTATGAGTTTCAACAAGACGATCATTCGATGGGTGTCGGCTTGCGCATTGGCCTGCGCGGCTGTTTCCGCACCGCACGCCGCGCCGCCCGCCAGCGAAGCCGCGGCGCGCGCCGCCGCATCGCCCGACAGCCCGCAATTGGCGGCCTTCAAGAAGTCCATCCGGGCGATGTATGACATGAAGGAAAAGGCATTCGCCGCGCATGACGCCGAGACCATCGTGACCAAGTTCTATTCGCCGGATGTGATTTCGGTGGGCGAGGGCGAGGGGATATTCATCGGCCGCGAGGCCATCCGGCCCCTCTACCTGGAGGTCGTCAAGGACAACAAGGTCAAGATCGTCTCCAAGCACACCTTCGTGGACGGCAATGCCGGCTGGGATTGGGTGGATTTTCACGTGATTCCCGGCAAGGACAAGCCGTTCACCTTCGCCATGCTGTTCCTCTGGTCGCGGCAGGATGGCCACTGGGTGTGCAAAGGGGACTTCTTCGTCAACGGCAGTTTTGAGTCGGGTAAACTCGGAACTCCTGAACCGGCTGCGAAATGAGCGCCGGTCTACAACAAATGGGGATGGATATGCAGAATTTGACGCGCAGCACGCTGATGCTGGTAGGTCTTGCCTTGACGGGTTCGCCGCTGGCCTGGGCCGCCGATGATGATGACAAGCTTCCTGAGATCGTGGTCACCGCGCAGAAGCGCGAGCAGAATCTTCAGGACGTGGGCACCTCGCTCACGGCCATCGATTCCAGGCTCCTGCAGTCGCTGGGCATGAAGGACCCGACCGCCATCGCCGGGCAGGTGCCCGGCATGCAGTTCAACCAGTTCGGCGCCACGGTCACCATCTACAACCTGCGCGGTGTGTCGCAGAACGACTTCAGCGATCACCAGGAAGCGCCGGTCGCCGCGTATGCGGACGACGCCTACATCGCTTCCACCGGCGCGTTGGCGGGCAGCTTGTTCGACATTGATCGCGTCGAAGTGCTGCGCGGTCCGCAGGGCACGCTGTTCGGCCGCAATGCCACCGGCGGCTTGATCCACTACCTGAGCAAGAAGCCGACCTTCGACAATGATGGCTACGTGGACGTCTCGACCGGCAACTATGCCACCTTGAACTTCGAGGGGGCCATCAACCGGCAACTGAGCGACACCGTGGCGGCGCGCTTGTCGTTCGCCACCGCACATCATGAGGGCTACATCAACAACCTCATCGGTCACCGCATCAACGACCAACGGCAGTATTCGGGGCGGTTGCAATTGCTGTTCAAGCCTTCCGACACGGCGGAATACCTGCTGAAGCTCCATGGGGTGACCAACGACAACGAGACCGCCGGCAATTATTCCTGGGCGGCATCGGTTCCTGATCAGACCGGCCGCGGCGTGTTCGTGCCGGGAGGGACGGACTTCTTCGGCTTCTCCAAGAACAGCACCGATCCGTTCGTCCAATTGGAGGACCGTCGCGGCATCTTCAACCGGACGGTCGGCGGCGCAACGCTCCATGCCACCTGGAAGCTGGCCAATGACATGACCTTGACCTCGGTCACCGATTACCTGCGGGTGCAGAAGCGTTACGGCGAGGACTCGGACGTCAGTTCCAACCCGATCTTCAACTACGACGTGTTCTATCACTATCGCCAATTCTCGGAAGAATTGCGGCTCAACGGCTCGAGCGAGCGCTTCCGCTGGGTGGGCGGCGTTTACTACTTGAACTACAAGAGTGATGATCTGGGAACCACCAACCTCATCCTTCCGTATGGCGACGGCATCGCCAAGTTCATCACCAAGAACTCCTCGCCTTCGGTGTTCGCGCAGGTGGAGTACGACGTCGCGCCGCGCTGGACGGTGATTGCCGGTGCGCGCTACACCAACGACGACAAGAAATTCGACTACAACTATTTCTGCGAAACCTGCCCGCAGACCATCCATTACGTCGCACCGGATTTCCCCAATGCCAACAAGAAGTTCAACATCGGCACGGGCAAGCTCGAATTGGATTTCAAGCCTACGAAAGATGCGCTGTACTATGCCAGCGTCAATCGTGGTGCGAAGGGCGGCGGCTGGTCCGCGCCCACCTCCGGCTTCGTCGATCCGGCCACGCTACCCTACAAGGCAGAGCGCCTGACCAGCTATGAAGTCGGCGCCAAGAACACCTTCCTGGATGGCGCAGCGCGACTGAACGCCGCCGTGTTCTATTATGACTACAAGGACTATCAGGGCTTCTTCCTGAATGTCGCCACCCAGGTGGTGGAGAACGTCAATGCCAAGGTCAAGGGGGCGGAGGTGGAGTTCGCCATCGTTCCCACCCGCGGCCTGAACCTGCAGTTGGGTGTCTCTCACCTGGAGAGCTCGGTGGCAAATGTGCCTACGCCGGCCGGCGTGTTCATCACCGCGCAGATGCCGCAGGCGCCGCGCTGGAGTGTGAATGCCGTGGCGCGCTACGAGTGGCCCCTGGGCGGCGGCACCGCCTCGATCGCCGCGGACACGAAGTGGAATGCCGTGCAGTATCTCGAGCTGATCAATGCCGACGTGGACCGCGAACCGTCCTATGCGCTCACCAATGCGCGGCTGGGCTACACCACGGGCGATGGCAAGTGGGATTTCTCGGCCTACATCCGCAATCTCACCGACAAGCAGTATCGCGTCTACAACCTCGACCTGTCGGGCTTCATCGGTTCCAACCAGGCCGTCTACGGCACGCCCCGCACCTACGGCGTGGGCTTTCGCTATAGCTGGGGCGGTTAGGGTCACTCCGTCGGCCTGTTCATTCGAGGAGTTCACATGATTGGAAATTTGAGCGGCAAGGTCATGCTGGTCACCGGGGGTGGCCAGGGCATCGGCGAGGGCATTGCGCGCGTGTTCGCGGCGGCCGGCGCCAAGGTGTTGATCGTCACGCGCACGGCGGCCAATGGGCAGGCGGTGGCCGATTCCATCGTGGCTGCGGGCGGGGAGGCGAAGCTGCTGCAGGCGGATGTGGGCAGGCGCGAGGAGGTGGCCCGCGCCGTGGCACACGCCGTGAAGACCTACGGCAAGCTCGACATCGTGATCCACAATGCTGCCGTGTATCCGGTGATCCCGATCGACAAGTTGTCGGATGAGGACCTCGACCGCACCTTGGCGGTGAACCTCAAGGCGGGCTTCTGGCTCATCCAGGAATCCCTCCCGCACCTGCGTCGCCAGGGTGGCGGGCGCTTCCTGTTCACCTCCTCGGTGACCGGCCCGAATGTGGTGATGCCGGGAACGGCGCACTACGCCGCCTCCAAGTCGGGCATGAACGGCTTGATCCGCACCGCGGCGCTGGAATATGCGCGCGATAACATCACGGTCAATGGCGTGGAACCCGGCTACATCCTTACCGAGGCCATGAAGGCATTGGGGAGCGAGGAGGAATTGCGGCAAATGGCGGAGTGCATTCCGCTGGGCAAGCTCGGCATGCCGGTCGATATCGCCAACACCATGCTGTTCCTCGCCTCGCCGGAGGCCGCGTACATCACGGGGCAGACCATCGTGGTGGATGGCGGCTCGACGCTGCCGGAAAGCCCGGTGGTGCTCGATGCGTATTACAAGAGCCGGTAGGAGCGCTGTAAGTGCCTGAGTCGGACCGTGCGGCACCTGCAGCTGATCTCATGCTACGTTTTGCGCGCACGGCGCTGCCGCGCTGGGATCTGGATGTCGTCGACATCACGCCCATCAAGGTGCGTGAGAACGCCGTGTATGCGGTCCACCTGCGCGACGGGCGGCGCGTGGCGCTGCGCGTGCACCGTCACGGCTATCACAGCGACGCGGCGCTTCGTTCGGAGCTGGCGTGGTGCCAGGCGCTGGCGCGCGCGGGGATCGACGTACCGGTGGTGGTGCCTTCGCGCACCGGGCTTGCCTTCGAGGTCATCGACGTCGATGGCGCCGGGCCCGCCCGCCAGGTCGACATCTTCGAATGGATCGACGGGCGGCAGCTCGGCTCGGCCGAATCCGGCGTCGGCGGTGATGTGGCCGACATCGCGCGCAGCTACACGACGCTGGGCGAGCTGGCGGCGCGCATGCACAACCAGTCGCAGCAATGGCAGGCCCCGGCGGAATTCGTGCGCCATGCCTGGGATGCCCAGGGCTTGATGGGCGAGAAGCCGCTGTGGGGCCGTTTTTGGGAATTGTCGGCACTGACCGCGGCACAGAAATCCTTGTTCGTGCGCCTGCGCTCGCGCATCGCGGCGGCATTGACGGAATTCGGCTCGGAAGCCGACCGCTTCGGGCTCATCCACGCAGATCTCGTGCCGGAGAACGTGATGGTGGGCGCGGGCGGGCTGCGCATCATCGACTTCGACGATGCGGGCTTCGGCTGGCATTTGTTCGAGATCGCCACCAGCCTGTACTTCATCCGCCGCGAGCCCTATTACGAGGTGGCGCGCGACGCGGTGATCGCCGGCTATCGACGCCACCGGGCATTGAGTGACGAGCACCTGTCGCTGTTGCCCATGTTCCTCGCGGCGCGCGCCACGACCTACCTCGGCTGGGTGCACACGCGGCGCGGGGAGCCCACCGCCGAGGAGCTGACCCCCGCCTTGATAGAACTGGCGGTGCCGGCCGCCGAAGATTATCTCAACGCGTGAAGATCATCGCCGTCACCAACATCAAGGGTGGCGTCGGCAAGACAACCACCGCGGTCAACCTGGCGTACCTGCATGCGGCGGGCGGCGGCCGGACCTTGCTGTGGGATCTGGATTCGCAGGGCGCGGCCACCCACCTGCTGCGCGCCAGGCGGGTAGAACGCATCGCCGCCAAGAAGCTGGTCAAGGGCGAGCTCGAGATGGAGGACCTGCCGGTCCACACCGCGCATGAGCGGCTCGACGTCCTGCCCGCGGACTTCTCGTACCGGAACCTGGATGTTCATTTGAGCCGTCGCAAGCGCCCGACGGAGCGGCTGTTGAAGATGAGCCGCCAATTGCGTGCTCACTACGACGCCTTGTTCCTGGACTGCCCGCCGGGCATTTCGCTCCTGTCTGAAAACGTGCTGCGAGCGGCGGATGCGGTGATCGTGCCGTTGATTCCCTCGCCCTTGTCGGTGCGCATGCTGGAGGAATTGGCGGATTTCGTGCGCTCGCAGCAATGGTCGGACCTGCTGGTGCTGCCGTTCTTTTCGATGGTGGACCGGCGCCGCGCGATGCACCGGCTGTTCATCGCCCAGACGCGCAGCGCATTCCCGGCGTTGCTGGACACCGAGATACCCTACGCCAGCGACATCGAGCGCATGAGTTTGAAACGCTCACCGCTCCCGGCCTACGCCCCGCTGAGCGAGGCCGGAAAACTCTACGGCGCGCTATGGAAGGAAATCAGCGCTCGCATCAGCCGGTCGGCCGGCAGCACCGGTGATGGGACCGCGGCGCCGTCGGTGCCGGGGGGCGTGGATCCGGCCTCGGAACTCCGGCCACCCGGGACTGCGACGTAAAACTCGTGCGCCAGTGTATGATCGGTGGCGGAGGTTCGCCGATCATGATGAAAGCGGTTGTACTGTTGCTGGCGTTGGCCTTGCCTGTGGCCGCGGGGGCGGATCAGCCAGCCACCATTGCCGCGCCGTTCGCCTCGATGGGCGTGCTGGCGACCGCCCCGAATTTCCGGGATATCGGCGGTTATCCGGCGGCCGCAGGCCGCCATGTGGCACGCGGCAAGATCTACCGCTCCAGTGAATTATCCTCGCTCTCGCCCGCCGATGCGGCAACCGTAGCCGCCCTGCATTTGTCCGCCGTGGTCGATCTTCGCACGGCCGAGGAACGGCAGCGCGCGCCCAGCATCTGGACCGCAAAGCCGGCCGATGTGTTCGAGTCTCCCAAGCTCACGCTGGCGCCGTTCACGCATGCGGTCCTCGCGGGTGCGACCACCGCCGAGGGTGCGCGGCAGGGCATCAAGAATTTTTACCGGCAGATGCCGAGGCTTTACCGGGAGGAATACGCCGCGATGTTTCATCGCATCGCGCGGGGCGAGTTGCCCCTGCTGGTGCATTGCACTGCGGGCAAGGATCGCACCGGTGTTGCAATGGCCGTGCTGCTGGAATCCCTGGGCACGCCGCGCGATGTCGCCATCCGGGATTACACGCTCACCAATGCGCGGCTGGCCGCCACTGCGAATGCATCGGGCACGCCTACGGTGGGAGCCAAGACCGCCTCCGTGTCCGCCTTGTCGAAGCTGCCTCCCGAGGCCTTGCGCGCCATGTGGGAAGCGAATTCCGAGTACATGGAAGCGGCGCTGAGTTCCATCGATGCCGAGTTCGGCTCGGTCGAAGGGTATGTGCATCGCGCCCTGGGTGTCAGCGACGATGAACTTCAGTCCATTCGAAACTCACTGACGGAGTAGTCACAGCATGATTCCCGCCCAATCCTCCCGCGCCGTGCCGCTGTGGGTCAAAGCCCTGTTGGCCCTGGGTCTGCTCTGGTTTCTCGTCGTGCAAGGCCAGGTTCTGCTCGGTCCGGGCGGCATCATGTCCAAGTACACGTTCATGCAGGGCTTTACCGTCTTCGGCGAACTTATGAAGGCCGATCCGCTGACCACGGCCGGGCTGATCGACCTGATCGTTCTGGAAGTGACCATGGTGTTCGTTTTGGTCAACGGCATTCCGAAGGACCGCCACTATCCCTGGGTGCTGGCCGCCTTCATCATCGCGCTCATCGTGTACCCGGGGCTCGCGTGCCTGGGATTCCTGCTGCTGTACTGGCGTCGGCTTGGCCAGTTCCGGCCCTGAGCCGCAATTCAGCCCAATCGCTGCCTTCCCTTTGCCAATCGCTCGAACGAGGAATTCCATGGACACTTCCGGTTATGAAACGCTCCTGGTACGGCAAGACGGATCGCTCCTCACCGTCACACTCAATCGTCCGGAATTACGCAACGCCACCAACAACCGCATGGAGCAGGAGTTGTGCCGGGTCTTCGGCGATGCCAATCACGATCCCGAGGTGCTCGTGGTCATCGTCACGGGCGCCGGGCAGACCTTCAGCGCCGGCGGGGACTTCGAGTACATCCGCGACAACTTGAAGGAGCCGAGCAAGGGATGGAATGCCGCTCGCTGGGGCAAGCAGATCGTGTTCTCCATGCTCGAGTGCAGCAAGCCCATCATCGCGCGCATCAATGGTCATGCGGTCGGGTTTGGCGCCACGCTGGCCCTGTTCTGCGACATCACCATCGCCGTGGACTCCGCCAAGATCGGCGATCCACACGTAGCGGTGGGGTTGGTGGCGGGCGATGGCGGGGCGGTGATCTGGCCGCAGCTCATCGGCTACGCGCGCGCCAAGGAGTTCCTGTTCACCGGCGAGCCGCTCATGGCCCCGGACGCCGCCCGCATCGGCCTGATCAATCGTTCCGTTCCAGCGGCCGAACTGGACGAAGCCGTGAATCAATTCGCCCGCAAGCTGGCCTCGCTGCCGCCGCGGGCGCTGCAGTGGACCAAGGCGTCGGTGAATATCGGCCTGAAGCAATTAGCGCACAGCATCATGGATGCATCGATGGCGTATGAGCTGGTGTCGATCACGACGCAGGATCACCATGAGGCCATGGCAGCGCTGGGAGAGAAGCGCGCGCCGGTGTTCACCGGAAAGTGACCCTTCGTGGGCCGCGCAGGCGGCTCGCTCATGGGGCGGACGTCGCGCTGCGTGGCGGGCGATTCAGGGTGTGGGAAAGCGCTGCAGGTAGCGATCGATTTCCGCATGCAGCTGCATCAGCCGCTGCTCCTGCTCGCTGTACTTGTTGAAGTCGAATGATCGCGACCGCAGTCCCCGTTGCACGCCTTCGATGTTGCTGATGTCCTGCTCGAGCACTTCGCCCAGCTGCGGATTCGACTTGGGATTGATGGCACGCGCGGGCCGGGTTTTGCCGCTGATGTCGGCGGTGGGGTCCACGCCCATGTAGGCAGGCGGACGCATGCCCTCGGCGAGCTTCCGGATGATCACCCAGACGTGATAGTAGGACTTCTCGGGATCGGCCGGGTGAGGGAGAAAACGCATCACCAGGACACCTTCCGGATGCGTATTGAAGGTCATGTTGGGAAATACCGAGTAGTTCCAGTCGTCGGTCAGCTGGCTGTCGGTGAACGCGGCGTAGTCCAGCCCGAAGGGATTATCCGGCCGCCGCTTGGCCGCTGCGATGGCCGCACGTACCTCGGTAGCGCGCCCCTCGAACTGCTTGGGATCTACGCCCACTTCCGCCAGCATGTAGGCGAGGCCGGGATGCAGGCTCTTACGGTCCTTCTCGCGCGGGCTCGGCACACCGAGATTGGTGTGCAGGCGCCCGTGGCCATTGGGCAGGATGTCGATCTGGTAGTTGACGTCATCGGCGATCGGCTTTGCCTGCGGATGCGTGACCTGCAGGTGGTAGGACTCGAGGAACGCTTCCAGCACCACCTTCCAGTTCGCGTCCAACTCGATGGTCACGTCCTTGACGACGTGCATGTCATCCATCCGATAGGCGCTCATAAGGTCGGGAAGCTCCCCGAGGAATTCCATGAGTGGCTGCGCCTGCGGATCGGGATTGATGAACACGAATCCCGCCCAGGATTCGCAACGCACGGCGCGCAGATCGTTGTTGGCGCACAGCGCTTCGGGCTTGAAGGCCGAGTGATCCGTGATCAGCGCCAGGCGTCCATCCGGGTGCCACTGCCAGCCATGAAAGGAACAGACGAAACGCTGCGTGCGGCCGGCGTCTGTCGTGACCACCTGGTTGCCGCGGTGCCTGCACACGTTGTAGAAAGCCTTGATCTCGGTCTTGCTCGAACGCACGATGATGAAGGACTCGTTGCCCAGGTCGTACTTGAACCAGCTTCCCACCGATGCGAGGTCGCTCACGCGGCCGGCGCAGGTCCAGGTGTGATGCCAGAGCGAGGCGCGCTCGCGCTGCATGTGTTCCGCGCTGAAATACCGCGCCACGTCCACCGTCAGATAGCGATCGCGTTCCGGATACAGCTTGGAAAAGGAGGGGAACTTCCGGTCATGGCTGTCCCGGGGTGCGTCGGGTGCGATGGCGTGTTCGCCGGGGACGACGGAAGCTGGAAATTCGTATGTCATGGCGGGTCACCTTGCAAGGCCGGAACCGCGGTCGGAGCGGCGCCGCGGGAATCGTGTGCTAGCGAATCATACCTTACCAGCCGGAGTGCCGGTGCCGCCAGGGTTTGGTGTCCCGAGGATCTTGAACGCGCCCTGTCCGCTTGCCGCCAGGTTTTGCGTTGCATCATGCACCTCGATACTGGCCATGAAGATGGAGCGGCCGCCGCCGGTGGAGCGGCCGCAGACATGCAGCAGATCGCCGGTCGCCGGGCGTATGAAGTTGACGCTCATGCTCAGGCTGACGACGTTGTCGGGCCACGCTCCCGGCGTGGGGGGACAGACCCCGGACATGCTGCCCGCGAAATCGATCATCGCCGCCAGCACCCCGCCATGCACCGCGCCGTTCAGGTTGCGAAGTTCGGGGCGCAACGGCAATTCGAGGCGCGCGATACCTGATTCCCATTGCACCACCCGCATGCCCAGCAGCTGGCCGAACGGGGATTTGATGTGGATCATCGGCCGCGACCCCGCAGGTCAGTCACGACGGAAGTGGTAGAAATAATCGCCCCAGGATACTTCCTGAGTATCGCCGTAGCCGGTCTCGCCGTCCCAGGTCCAGCGCGTGGCGCAAACATAGCAGTTCATGTTGAACCAGCCACCCCAGGGCGTGGAGGCGATGACCTCGCCGCGAATGCGGTAATCGCGGCCGCGGCTGTCGGTGAGGCTGATGTCGTGGGTCTTGGGGCGCCGCGTGACCGGGTCGCGCCGCGTGATTTTCGAGAACTTCGTGATGCGCAACTGCTCGCCGTCCCGATAGATCCAGCCGTCCTTGAAGAGATCCTTGGGCGCGACCTTGTATTGCTTGAGCCAGTCCGGACGGCGCGCCGGATCGTCATGGCCGTTGGCATTCCACATCATTCCGGAGGGAAAGCGGCCCGTCATCCAGGTGTACGGGGGGATCGGATAGGGGCTTTCCGGCCGCGGCTCGCCCCAGGAACGATCGCGAGAACCCCAACAGTCCACGTCGTAGTGCTTGCCGCGCAACATCAGTTTGCCTTTGACGTCCATGATCTGATCGAAGTGCTTGCAGCTCTCGCGCATGATGGGGGGTGAGGCGGCCGTGAAAACCAGGTCCACCTTGTTGCCGCGCGAGGCGTCGGCATAGGTCAAGTGGATCTTGCGAAAAGGCTCCAGGATCTGCGCGCGAAAGCCGTTGGGAACCTGGATGTCGCGGCCGTTCTTGAAGATGCACGCTTCCGCCGAGTTGAAGATCTGGATGTCGTAGATCTCGCCGCGCAGGTGATGGGACTTGTTGCCCTTGAACACGGTCAGGCCGCCGGTGAGGACCTTGAGGTTCGGGTGCACCCACAGATACGCAATGCAGCTGATGCGCTGCTTGGGCATCCAGAACATGTAGGCCCAGGTCTCGGTCAGGGAGTCCACCGGCTCGTGATGACCAGGATGGAGTTCTTCGTCCTGATCGGTGTACGTGCCGAAACCCATGCCGCCGCCGGTGGTCCAGGCATCCTGTGGACGGGCGGTTTGCTTCTTGCTGGCCATCACTCTTGCTCCCCGATGATTGCCAGGAATCGTACGCTACCACATCGATTAACGGAATAGCGTCATCGTCCCCGCCATTGCGGCTTGCGTCCCTCGAGGAAGGCGCGACGCCCTTCCGTTGCATCCTCGCTCTGCAGCAGGCGCAGCACGGCGGCGTAGGAGCGGGGGTCCAGCGCCGCCTGCAGGTCTGCCATGCCGGAGCCCACGTAGGCCATCTCCTTGGATGCAATCAAGGATAGCGGTCCACCCTCCGCAATGGTGGCGGCCCAGCGCCTGGCGCAATGCATGAGCGGATCCACGGCCACCTCGTTGACGAATCCTGCGTGCTGGCCTTCTTCGGCGCTCACCATGCGTCCGGTGAGGATGATGCCGAGGGCGCGCTTGGCGCCGATCTGGCGCGTCAGTCGCACGACGCCGCCGGCCATGGCCGCCAAGCCCACGCGGGGTTCCGGCAGTCCAAATTTGGCGTGCGGGGCGGCGATGATCAGATCGCAGGCCAGCGCGAGTTCGAAGCCCAGCCCCAGCGCCAGGCCATTGACGGCGGCAATCGTCGGCTTGCCGATGCCGCGGCGGCGGGTGATCTCCGAGCCGATCAACGGATCGTCGTAGACCTGCGGATGCTCCTCCGCGTAGCGCAGGTCGAAGCCCGCGCTGAAGGCCTTGTCGCCTTCGCCGGTGATGATGGCGACGCGCATCGCCTCGTCGGCCTCGAATGCGTCCAGCGCGGCGCCGATTTCTGCGCAGGCCGGGGGGTGCAAGGCATTGCGCACCTGGGGCCGTGCGATGGTGATCGTGAAGACGCCGTCGCTGAGATCGGTGCGGATGAACTGGAAAGCCTGGGGTCTCGTCATGGGTGTTTCGGGCCGGGGCGTGATGATGTGGCTGCACATTGTGTGCTAAGGTTTCGAGCGATCGAGAGCGAGTAATAGCACGATTCGCGCGCCGACCCAAGCCGGTTCGCAGTACCCGTCATCACGCGGAAAAATTCACATGAATGGTCCGGATTTCGTCGTGGGTGAGCAGACCGGCATGGCCTTTCCCACCACCATCGAACCCATGCTGGCGAAGGCTCCGGAGTTCCTGACCGAGGCATTTCATGCCACGGGCGCGCTTGGCAGGGACAATGCCGTGACGGCCGTTACCCATTCCACCGAATTTTTCGGCGGCGGGATGGGGCGCAAGCTGGTGTTCGACGTGCAGTACGCCAAGCCGGCTGCAGGACTGCATACCCGGCTGTTTGCCAAGTTTCCACGCATGTTCGGCGATCCGTTGCGCGAGCTGTTCGCGCCATTGATGGAGCCGGAAGTGCGCTTTGCGCTGTTGTCACGCCGCGAAGGTTTCCCGCTCGCTGTGCCGCGCTGCTACTTTGCCGACTACGATCCGGCCACCAAGAGCGGGTTGTTGATCACCGAGTGCATCGCCTATGGCCAGGGAAGCATCGAACCGCGTCACGACAAGTGCCTGGATTACACGGTTGACGACCCCTTGGGCCACTACCAGGCCCTGACGCGCGCCATGGCTCGGCTGGCGGGATACCAGAAGTCCGGACAGTTCGGCGACTTCGTCGATCGCCAGTTTCCGTTCGACCCCGATCGCGTCGATACCGGCGCGCGCATCCCCTACACGGCGGAGCAGCTGGCCGGCAAGTTGCGCAAGCTGCAGGAATTTGCGGCCCGCTGCCCGCAGCTGCTTCCCCAGGACGTGGGAGCGGTGGAATTTCTCGAGAATTTCGCGAACGAGGCGCCGCTGGTGCTCGAGCATGAGATGTCCATCCGCCATTATCTCAATCACAAGCCGGACTACATCGCGCTGTGCCATTGGAACATGAATCTCGATAATGCCTGGTTCTGGCGAGATGCCGGCGGCACCCTCCAGGCCGGGCTGCTCGATTGGGGGAGCGTTGCGCAAATGAACCTGGCCCAGGGGTTCTACGGCATGACCTGCGCGGCCGAAACCAGCTTCATGAATGCGCATAAGCGAAGCCTGATGCAGTTGTTCGTGGAGGAACTGCGGCATCACGGAGGCCCCACGCTGGACGTCGCCGAATTCGACCTGCAGATGCAGCTGGCGGTGGCGGTGCTGGGCATTGCCTGGATACTGGACGCGCCCTCACTGGTCGAGGCGCAGATCCCGGAGGTCCAGTCCGTCCGCGACCGGTTCGATCCGCGGCTGCGCGATGACTTCCTGGCGCGGGCGCAGCTGCAGCTGCTGGTGGTGTTCCTGAACGAATGGCGGGTGGAGGATATCGGGACCACCTTGCGGCGCTTCATCGCCGCGCGGCGTTGAAGGCGTCAATCAAGTGTGGCCCTACACGCTGTCGACCAACTCCAAGTAGCCGGCGAACTGCGCCCGAATCGAAGCCTCGTCCAACCCGAACATTTCAAGTGAATACTCGTGCCGGCCGAAGCGATGCTGGGGATTCTCCTGGGTCCACCGCTGCATCCGTTGCATGGGCTCCCCTCTGAGAGGCAGTCCTGCAAATTCGTAGATCCTGCCGATGACGTCCGCGGTCGCGTGGTTGATGTCGCGGAAGTGCAGGTCGAGGAACGTGCCGCTCGGCAGCGCGGCGCGGTTGGTCAAATGCTGGGCAATGGCGCCTGCCTGTCCCTGCACGTAGAAACGCGGATCCGGTTCCGCGTCGGTGAACGGCTTGTAGAAACAGCGCAGCACCTGCAGGCCCGAGGGGATGGTCTGCACCGGCGTGCGATGCGTCATCAGCAGGCGCGCATCCGGAAAGGCAGCGAGCAACAGCGGCTCCAATCCCGAATACAACGGGCTCTTCAACACCCACGGGCGATCGGGGCGGGCCAGGCCCTGCCATTGCAGGTACTTCAGGGTGTTGCGCAGCAGGGTGAATTGCGCACTCATCTCCGTGGATAACAGCCAGGTGAGATAGCCGGGCATCGGCGCCCAGCCCATGAGCACGGGGGACTTCAGGCTGTGCTCCAAGATGAAGCTTTCCTCCTCCGGCTCATGCGTGGAGAAGGGATGCGCCGCCTTGTTGGCAGGGGAGGCGGCATCGAACCAGCGGGCGAATCGGTCGCAGTCGTCGATACGTGGCTGCGGCGATTCCCGGCGATCCCCGCTCAGCAGCGACGGATTGAAGACCTGCCAATAGGGCAGCCAATTGAAATCCCCGGATGAGGCCAGCAGCTTCTGCGTCTTGGTTGAGCCGGTGCGCGCCATGCCGCAGATGATCAGCGGAGCCTGCAACGGCTGCTCGGCGATTTCCGGGTGTGCGGCAAAATCCCGCTGCATGCGCAGGCGGTTCGCCAGATTGCGGACGATCTTCTCGCGCATGGCCACCGCGCCCTCTTGGTGCAGGCGAGACTCGCTGTTCAGTGATGCCAGGAGTCTGCTGAGCGGCTCCCGCACGTCGGCGTCATCGAGGTCGACGCCGGCTTCGCGGCGCGCGAGCGCCATGAGCTCATCCGCACTCAGCTCGATGGTCGCGGCGATGGAAGAAGCGTTCACGAGTGCGACGGTGAGCGAATGCCCGCCAGGGTGCCGAGCCGTGGCAGCAACGGTCCCAATTCGGACACCGGCCGGATGCCGGGTGCGGCAGCTATCACGTCCGGCACTCGGTTCACCATGCACGCGGCCGAGGTGTGGACCGCATGGGTTCGGTCGACGCGCACACGCGAGGCGGGCATGCCATCCAGGATCCATTCCATGTGCTCGGATTCCTCGCGACCGAGAATGCGCAGCTCGATGTGCGTGGTGGCCTTGACGCCTTCCGTAGTATGAACCTCGGCAATGATGCGCGTGCCCAGGCAGGTTCCCGGCTCCAGAGTGCTGTCGAGCAGTCGGCAATAGGTGGCCTTGTCCGACAGCACGGGCTCCAGCCGTTCGGTGACCGCGGTGACGCGATAGCCGAGGGCGTGCAGCACATGATGTGGAATCAGTTTGTACAGCCCGCTGATGATCCCCAGCTTTCCCACCATGGTCGAGTTGTAGTCGGCTTGCGAAAGTCCCACGCCGCACACGCGCATCATCGTGAGATTGGCCGCCTGGGCATCGGTGACGCTGCGGTGAAAGAAGGACTCGATGCGCGTGGCGGGACCCGCGGCGAGAATTCCCGCCCAGATGCGGGAGTGATCCCAGATGCCGGTGCCCGTGAGGGTGGCCCGATGGCGCTTCGCGAATTCATCGATATGCCTCGCCAGTTCGGCATCGGCGCCATACGGGAAATAGGCCTCCGCGCCGTGACAAATGACATTGATTCCAGCCCCCAGCAGGCGCTCATAGGCAGGAAGGTTGGTCTTGAGCCGGTCGGTGACCGCGACGATGGCGCAATCAGCGCCGAGCGATGCGTAGTCGGTGGTCCCGCAATCCTGGACCACGACTCCGATGTCCCGCCCCAATCCAGCGAGGCGACCGAGGTCCTGGCCCACCTTCGAGCCCGACCGGTTGAGGGCGGCAACGATAGGCCATCCCTTGCCGATCACTATCCGCGCTGCTTCCAGGCCATATTGACCGACGCCGTAGATGGCGATGCGGGGCCCGCGTTGTACTGGGTCCGACATGTGGGCTCCCCTCAGAGCTTCTTGGTCTGGTGGCCGATTTCGACCAGTGAAACGCCGGTCTCGCCGGTTTCCTTCAGCGTGGCAGGCGCGAAGTTCTCCGTGATGTTGTAGAAGAAGCCGTTGTTGTCGGGCTTTTCGGTGATCAGGGGTACGTAGCCCATGCGCCTGGCGATGTCGGCGATCACCGTGAACGGCTTGCCGTAGACGTCCTGCAGTTTGAATTCCACCTGCTCAGGGTTCTTGTCGGGCAGCAATCCATGATTGATGACGCTCATCTCGCCCAGCGAGCGCGTCCCGTCGGCATCATGAACGTAACCCGTCAGCGACGTGCTTCCCGGGCGCAGCGAACCGGTCAGCGACATGAGCCCGAAGAGCGTGCTGGGGAAATACAGGAAGGTCCAAACGTGCTTGAGCGTGAAGTTGTCGGCGCGCATGGCACGGGAGTGATCACGATAGCCCACGCCCTTCAGGGCAATCGTCTGCCCGGCACTCCTACCGCTGTTCAGCTTCAGCGTGCCGGAAATTCGCATGGCCTGCTGCTGGTGATGGAATTCCTGGTGTGTTCCGAAGCTCACGATTTCGGAAGGGGTGGGCCGGTTCGGATTGGCGGCGTCAGAATTCTGGTAGTCGAAGGTGGGCGCCAGCGCGAGGAACGACATGTCGAGGTCGACATCGCCGCTGTGCAATGACAGATCGATGTGCTTGTGCGCCTCGATGAATCGCGCCTGCAACCTATCGTCACCGATCTGGCGCGAATAGGCGAAATTGGCCGGGAAGGGCACCTGCACGCCGTACTTGAACAGTTCCTGGCGGATCATCAGATTACACGAGAAGCGCGCGCGGTCATGGCCGGGTTCGCAGTTGAAATGCGCCATGCCGAAGACGTCGTTCTCGGCATCGATGATGATGAAGAACCAGTTTTCCTTGTAGCGCAGATACGCGTAGGGAGGAACGGGGTGCGGCAGGTCGTCGTGGGTGGTGATCATGGCGGCATCTTTGCGCAGGATGATCGCGGCTGGCAACTGCGGGCTCGGTTCGCGCATTGCCGTGTTTCTCCAGCTGCCGGGGCAACAGTCATTGGCAGCGAGGCACCCTAATTCAAGGAGTGCGGTGAAATTCATGTTGTTTTACAATTGCTTGAGGGCATTTGTTGAAGTGTGGCTTCGGTCGGTTGTGGTGCCCGGTCAGCGGGCGTCAAAACTGTTCATATGAATAATTTACGGTAGCGAATCAATGGGCCGCGGGGTGGCTGCGGCGAAGGTTGGTATAGTAAATGCGCGCCGCCGTCACCGGCAGCCTGGATGGGGGAGATGATGATGCAAGAGCCATTGCTGCTCGTATCCGACGCGGATGGAATCCTGGAGCTGGTCTTGAACCGGCCCGCCAAGCTCAACGCCATCAATGGCGAGATGTACGATGCGTTGATCGAACAGACCGGCAGGTTCGCGGTGGATCCCACCTTGCGGGTGATGTTGATCCGCGCCCGCGGCAAGTATTTCAGCGCCGGCGTCGACCTCAACAGCGAGCTGGGACCGGACCCGACGCTGCAGAGTCCGCTCGCCTTCCGCCAATGGTACCGGGAGGGGCGGGGAAGCCTGCATCCGCTGCTGGACCGCTTCGAGGTCATCGAAAAGCCCATCGTCGTGGCGCACCATGCGCCCTGCCTGGGCGGCGCGCTGGAAATGTCGCTGTCCTGCGATTTCCGGCTGGCCGCGGCCAGCGCCCGATACGGACTGCCGGAAACATCGCTGGGCAACATTCCCGGGTCTGGCGGCGTGAGCCGCATGACACGCCTGGTTGGGCCGCAATGGGCACGCTGGTTCATCATGGCGAATCTGCAGATGGACGCCGTCAAGGCCGAGCGCATCGGCCTCGTGCACGAGGTCTACCCCGATGGGGAATTCGAGGTGCGCGTGCGCGAGTTCTGCCTGCATCTGGCAAAGCAGCCGCCGGAGGTGGTCGGGGTGGCAAAGCTTGCCATTGAGCTGGCTGCGGACCTGGACCGCGCGCAGGCGCGCAATGTCGAGCGCATCACCTCCAGCAGCCTGTATTTTGGCGAGGAGTCACGCACGCTCATGGCCCAGGCGCGCGCGCGCCTGGACTCCAAGAAATAGCAAGGACGATTGCGGGCGCGCGGGCGCAATAGGCACATTCTCGTATCAGCGGCTTTCGGACGCCTGCGTCATGATGCGATTCAGGGGGCGGGCGCGTCGCGGCCATCGGCGGGGGTTCATCTCGATGAAACGCTGGATCTGTATCTACTGTGGCTTCATCTACGACGAGGCGCTCGGGCGGCCTGACGAAGGCATTCCGGCAGGCACACGCTGGGCGGACGTGCCGGAGACCTGGGAATGCCCGGACTGTGGCAACCCCAAGTCCGCATTCATCATGGAAGAGATCTGAGTACCGCGCAGCGGCCACCCGAAAGCGGCATTCCCGACCGGACGAGACAGGGAAACGTCCGGTAGCGTACCATATGGCGCCTCATCAACCGCCATTGACCGCGACAACAACGGAACGCCCCTCATGAATGCCAATCCCACGCCTGTGACTGCGTCTCCCGTGCTGCGCGACGCCTGGCTCGACTATCACCAGACTCTGGAGCAGCTCCGCCTGCAGGTGGAAGCGACGCCCCGGTTCCAGGAAACGCCGCAGCATCGCGCCAAGGCCTACCACACGCTGATGGAAATGCAGGCCATGGCCTACAACTTCGCGGTTGCGCCGCGCATGCTGCATCCGCGGGTGTTCCTGAATTCCGGCTGGCAGACGCACATGTTCACGCTCGGCCAGAATGGCCCTGACTTCCTGTACGGCGTGCTGTTCCTGGACGGCCGCCAGACCTACCGCATGCGTGGGCGAATGGGCGACATCACGCTGTTCCTGGTGCAGGTGTTGAACGGGTTGTTCGGCGAAAAGGATGTGCGCGCGATCGGCAACTTCGACTTCGGCGATTTCAAGATCGAGAAGGACGGGACCTTCGAGGTGATGATCAGCGCGGAGCCGCAACCGGGGAATTGGATCAAGCTCGACGGCAGCGTGGGCTATCAGTTCCTGCTGATCCGCCGCGCCCTGCCGCAATGGGACGGAGATCATGGCGAGCTGACCCTCGATCGCGTGTCGGAGCTCGCCGAGACGCATTACGACGCCGATGAATTCGATGAGGCCGCCATGGCGGCCCGGATTCGCCGCGCGGCTTCGTTCGTGCGCTACCTGGTGAATGATTTCAACATCAACCTGTACGACATGTACTTCAACAACGCCAAGCGCCAGAAGAACGTGCTGACGCTGCTGCCGGGCACGGTGACGAGCCAGGTGGGCAGTCCCACCTCCAACTATGCGATGGCGGTATTCGAGCTCAAGGACGATGAAGCCGTGCTCATCGATCTGCCGGCCGTGCCGGACGCCGCATATTGGTCGTTTCAACTGGGAGACGTCTGGTCACGGTCGCTTGAATATTGCAGCCGCCAGACCTCGCTCAGCGACAAGCAGGTTGCCGTGGACGAGGACGGTGCGATCCGCATCGTCGTCAGTGCCAAGGATCCCGGGGTTCATAACTGGATGGACACCTGCGGCCGGGTCGAAGGAACCATCGTGTTCCGCAACTATCGCACCAAGAATCGTCCCGTTCCGAGTTCGCGCAAGGTGAAACTCGGCGAGCTCGAGGCATTGCTGCCCAAGGGCACGCGCCGCGTTACACCGGCCGAACGCAAACGCACCATCGAGTGGCGGCGCCAGTGCATGCTGCGGACCTACGGCGAGTAATTGCATCGCATTTGAATTCGAGGGCGAGCGCCGCATCGGCGCATGAGGGAATGCCATGAACCAAGAAGACAATTTCCGCGTTGCGCAATGGCAGCCGCCACCGCGGCCGGAGTGGGTTCAGAAGGTCAATCAGGAAGGCCGGTGCCTGGATCTGCGCGGCGTGGTGCCACTGGACGAAGACTCATTGATTTCCAGGGCCAAGCTCAATACCGGCCTGTCGGATTTCGGTGATGACGATTGGCGCGAACCTTTCCGCGTCTTCATCAAGTCCTTGGACGAAGAGGCGGACCTGACGTTGATGGGTCGCATCCTCACGCGCACGGATCTGCTCATGTATCTGGAAGCCCGGCTGAAGATCGAGGATACGTTCAAGCGGCATCCTGAAATCGAGGACGTGGTGCTCGCACCCCAGATGATGATCGTCGGCTCCGGGCGCAGTGGCACATCCGCCATCCAGAATCTGCTCTCCTGCGATCCGGACAATGGCACGCCCAAGCATTGGGAGGCATTGTTCCCGTGCCCGCCGCCGGAAGCGGCCACCTATCACACGGACCCGCGCATTGCGCTGGCCGATCAACGCATGACGCAGTGGAATCGCGTGGCGCCGGAAATGGCCTCGATACACGAGTTCGGCGGCGACATGCCGACGGAATTGATCCAGCTCGAGGCGCTGTCCTTCCAGGCATCGGGCTGGCTGATCTTCTGCGGCTTCACGCCCTCGTACGTAAGCCACATGGCCGGCAAGGAAGGCATGCCGGGCCTGCTCTATGCCCGGCGCGTCATGAAGCTGCTGCAGTGGAAGAACCCGCGGCGGCGCTGGCTGCTGAAGTCGCCGGACAACATGCGTTACCTGCCGGCGGTGTTCAAGGTCTTTCCGGACATGCAGCTCATCTGGATGCACCGCGATCCGGTCAAGTCGGTGTCCTCCGTGGTCAGCCTGGTGGGGACCATCCTGTGGACGCGCAGCGAACGCAAGATGGATTCGCGGGCCATTGCGCAATTGACCAACCCCGCCGGGTTGGCGGCGTTGTTCAACATGGTGATGGATCAGATCGATCGCGGCGACGTGCCGGCTTCGCAAATGCACAGCGTGCAATACCTGGACCTGGTCGATGCGCCGATGGAAACGGTCGAAAAGCTTTACCGCGATTTGAAGGTGCCGTTGACCGAGGCCGCGCGCACGGCCATGAACCGCTATATTCACGAGCACCCACGTGAGGCACGGCCGCCGCATCGCTACCAGGTCGGCACCGCCGACAAGCATGCCGAAGAGCGGAAATTGTTCGAGCGTTATGAGAACCGTTACCAGGTCAAGCGTGAAGTGTGAAACGGTGGGCGCGCGTGGCGCCCGCCGCCGGTATGCCAGCAGGGGAAGATGAAATGGCCAAGCATGATGTGATCGTCGTCGGTGGCGGACAGAACTCGTTGACGGCAGGCGCCTATCTCGCCGCCGCCGGGCTCAAGGTCCTGGTATTGGACAAGAACCCGGTGGTGGGCGGCGGAGCCGTCAGCCGGGAACTTACCCTGCCCGGATACGTCCATGATCCGCACGCGGGACAGATCGTGCTGGTCATGGCCAATCCACTCATCGCCAATGATGAGCTCGGGCTGATGAGCAAGTTCGGCTTGAAATTCGCCTACCCCAGCGTCTCACATGCGACGGTATTCGACGACCATACCCACATCTGCACGCACTTCGATCTGGAGAAAACCTGCGAGTCCATCGCCAAGTTCTCCACCCGCGATGCCGATGCGCACCGGCAATTCGTCAAGAGCGTGCAGGGCATGGGCGAGATGTTCACCGCGGGGATGTTCCGACCGCCGCTGCCCTTCGGGCAGTTCTTTGCCCTGATGGACCAGAGCCTGGAGGGGCAGGCCATCATCGGCTCGATGCTGCAGAGCGCCTATGACGTGGTCTGTCGCGTCTACCAGAACGACAAGGTCCGCATCCACTTTTTGAAGTGGGTCTCGGAGCTCATGATCGGCCCCGAAGAAAAGGGCACGGGCATCGTGCCGTATTTCCTCGCTGCCATTCAGCACAAGTACCAGGGCGGCGCCGTCGTCGGCGGCACGCAGAAATTCTCCGACTCGCTGATGGCCTGTATCCGTCATCACGGCGGCGAGGTGCGCGCCAATACGCTGGTGGAGAAGATCGAGACCTCCGGCGGCAAGGCTCGCGCGGTGGTGCTGGCCGGTGGAGAACGCCTGGAAGCCAACAAGGCCATCATCGCCAACGTGCATCCGTGGGCGCTCGGCGACCTGGTGCAGGGCATCGATGCCGGAGTGGCCGCACGCGCCCGCGAGGTGCGGTTGAGCGCTTTTGGCGCGGTCAATTCGCATTGGGCCTTGAAGGAAGCGCCCAAGTACAAGGCGGGTCCCGAAGTCGACATGGCCGCGGTGGTCGAGCCCGCCCCGGCCTCCATGGAAAAATTCCGGCAGCACTATGATCAGATGCGCTACGGGCTGATTCCCGACTCCATCAACGCCAGCATCCAACATCATTCCAATTACGACCGCACGCGCGTGCCCAATGGACAGGGCGCGACGTTGTACCTGTATCACTTCGTGCCCTTCATCCTGCAAGGCAAGGGTTTGGAGCACTGGGACGTGGTCAAGGACGAGGTGAAGCAGGAAGTCCTGCGCCGCTATCAGGGCATCACCACCAACATGACTGCCGACAACATCCTCGCCAGCGAAATCGAGACGCCCTACGACATGCACAAGTGGAGTCCGACGTTCCGCAATGGCGATCTGTTCGGCATCGGCACGTACATCGACCAATGGATGGGCCGGCGGCCGACGCCGGAACTGGCGCAATACCGCGTACCGGGCATCGGCGGACTGTATCTTTCCGGGCCGTTCATGCATCCGGGCGGCGGCGTGACGGGCGGGGGCCGGGCCACCGCCATCCAGGTTTTCGAGGACTTGAAAATCAACACCAGCAAGCTGCTGCGCGCCTGAAGGCGCCGCAACGGCTCAACGAGGCATCGATGTGATCATTCGCGGAATCGACAAGTCCAAGCTCATGGAAATCGAGCAGTTCAGCCAGGAAGGCGGGCAATTGCAGTTCAAGGGCAAGATCATGGGTGCCATGCCAGTGACCGGCGTGGTCGTGCCTTCGCAGATCCGGGCCTTTCTGAGAATGACCGGACCGCGGCTGTGGTTCTTCCTGCTGACACTGCCGTTCCGGCGCGACCCGTGAGGTGGCGCCGGAACAGCTGCTGCAATCAAGGCGTCCCGAGAACCTTCATCAATACCTGGTGGAAGTGGCGGATGCGGATTTCCTGATAGCGGGCGAGAGTGGCGCCCTCGGGATCGCCGGGCCAGGTCTTCAAGCCGATCTGCACGTAGGGCATGTTCTGATCGTCCTGGTCGAAGATCAGCCCCATGGCGCCGAGCACGGGCTCGAAGCGGTCGTCGGGCCCCAGGGTCACCATCTTGGCCGCAGGAGGCGCGGCCGCGCCGTCCGGCGCGCGAATGAGCATCCACACGTCGAAGTAGCAGGTGTCGGGTGAATCGGCATCCGGCCTGAACAAGTACGACAGCGGCAGGCCTTCACCGTACCAGGGGCAGAAATTCGGGAACAGCCAATACTGGATGGAATCCAACATCTCCGCGTCGGAAAGCTCGGAGTAGTCGGCCTTGGTCAGCTCCTTCATGAAGGACCGCCGCCACTCGGCCAGTGACGCCCGGTCCTTGATATGGGAAGGGAGCTTTTCGGCCTCGTCGCGGCGCAATGCGTTCAGCAGCGACCACATGTCGGCGATGGCGCTGATCTGCGTGGCGTTGCGCTGGTGCATGCTGGGTACCGCAGAGGGCGTGATCGAGCGGCTGAAGTGCGCCTCGCCGTCGTCGTACACGTCGTACTGCGTGGCGTGCTCGCCCACCGAGGGGAGCGCCTGCGGGTGCGTCTGCACCACGTGATAGGCCTCCAGGAAGGCTTCCATCGCCACCTTCCAATTGGAGTTGATGGTCTTGCGCACATGCCACAAGGTGAAGCGGTTCTGCAGCGGCCAGGTCTCGAAATGCCGGGTAATGGACCCCAGATGCTTTTCCAGAGGGATGGCCTTGAGGTCCGGATTGATGAAGATGAACCCGCCCCAGGTGCCGATCTGGACCTCGCGCAGCGAATACTTCTTCGGGTCGACGTCCGGGAAGTCCCACTTGCCGGGGTAGAAGGCAAGGCTCCCGTCGATGTTCCAGGTCCAGGAATGGTAGCCGCACTTGAATTGCTTGGCGCCGCAGCCATCCTGATCCACCAGGCGCCGGCAGCGGTGCAGGCATACGTTCCAATAGGCCTTGAAGGCGGTCTCCGTGGTACGCACCACGATGAACGACAAACCGGCCACGTTGTAGATGAAGTGATCGCCGACCTTGGGGATCTCCTCTTCGCGGCACACGACCTGCCAGGTGCGCTTCCACACCTTGTCCACTTCCTGGCGATGGAATTCCATCGAGGTGTAGCGCTCTGGCGGAATTTTTGCGGTTCCCAGGTTGGGAGAGGATTCGTCGCGGTAGGGCGGAGGCAGGGACTTGGAGTCGGCGGCGGCGAGATCACGCCAGCAGGGAGCGAGCGCCGTGGAGGCCCCACGTTGATAATCGTGCAGGCCGTGGTTGAGGTCGTTCACTTGGATCCCCCTTGTCGAGTCCGTTGGATGCGCCAGCCCGCGTGCAGAATAAAGCTACGCAAGCGTACGATCGGACTCTAGCACCGCAGGCGCGGCGCTCCCCTAGGGGAATCTACTTAGCGGCGGCGACCCCTCGAAAACGCGCCGCGGCCGCACTACTTGCCGCGGTCGGACAGCGGCTTGCCCTCGCCGTAGGTTTCGCGGCCCATGGGCAGTTCGCCCAAGGTGGGAAAGCGCGTGAGCTGATTGCCGCCATTGACCTGCAGGTTCAGGCCGGTGACATAAGAGGGCCCTGCCAGCCACAGCACCGCATTGGCAAAGTCCTCGGGCTGGCCGACACGGCCCAAGGGAATCTCCCGCTCGTAGGCTTGAGCGAAGCCGGGAATGGCGAAGGCCTCGCGTGCCATTTCGGATTGGATCGCGCCGGGCAGAATGGAGTTGATGCGGATGCCGCGCGCGCCGTATTCCAGCGCCGCATATCGGATCAGGCAGTCGCTGGCGGACTTGGCGCAGGCATAGGCGTAGTGCGGAAACACCGGATGCGTGGTGCTCATGGAGGAGATGAACACGATGGAGCCGGGGCCCCTCATCGCCGCGGCCATGTGCTTGATGAAATACACCTGGCCGAAGAAATTTACCCGCACCGCATCATCCAGATGCTGCTGCGTCGTATCCGCGATCAACGTCATCACCGGCAGGCCTGCGGAGTTGACCGCGACGTCCAGCCGCCCATAGGTGTCGTTGGCGGCCTTGGCGAGCGCAGCCACCTGCGCCTCGTTGCCGGCGTCGCAGGCGACCGCAGTGCCGCCGATCTTGTCGGCCAGGCGCTTCAGCGGCGTGAAACTGCGTGCGCCCACGACCACCTTGGCGCCATTGGCCGCCAGCGCCTCCGCGATGGCCCAGCCGGTCCCGCCTTCGGCCGAAGCACCGAGCACCACGGCGACCTTGCCCTTGAGGTCTACGCTGAAGCCAGCCAATGAGGATTTGTCGATCATGTGAAATCTCCGGGTGAGGTCAGCGACGAGGTCCAAAGCCTTCGAATGCGGGGTCGATCACCCGCGCTTCCTGCCGTACTTCCCAGGCCATGTACTGATGCAGGTCCTGATGCAGCTGCAGCCCGCGCTCGTCGAGCTGCTCCTTCCGCGGCAGCAGGTATTCGAGTGACTCGCAGACACGCGCGCGCAGTTCGCTGACCTCGGCCGACAGGCTCGTGACATTGCGGTAGCCCTGCTGGGAAGGTTGCGAGAGGGTCCTACGCAGGGTGGCGAGGAGCTGTGCGGCGGCGGCGTCGCTGGCAGGCGCGTGCTGCAGGTGCGTGGCCAGGCGTTCGAGCAGTGGCCGCAACATGCAGATCTCCTCATGCAGCATCCCGCCTTCGTGCTCGATGCGCAGGGCGACGTGCCGAAGCAGATGCCCGATGCTGGCCGCGGCGCTGCGCTCGCCGGTGCCGGTGAGCGTGGGCGCGATCACGGTTTCCATGGTTTTTTCGATGCAGTGCAGGAGATCGATCGATGTCGGCAGCAGCATGAAGGCTACTCCAGGGTCTTGTTGAGTTCGAGAAAGCGGGAGCCGGGAATGGGGTCCCCCAATCCCAGGGAGGCGATCATCAAGCGCTTGGCCACGTGCATGACCTCGGTGCCCGTCCACGCCTGGCGGATGTGCGCATTTGGGGTGGAGTGCACGCCCACGGCTGCGCTGGCCGTGTACATGAGCATCTTCATCGATTGCACCCGGCGGTAGAAGTCCACGGACGACACGGGAATGCGGATGCCGCTGAGCGAGTGATAATAATCGAGCGCCTGGGCCATGCCCCACAGCTTCTTGCCGTCCCGCTCCACCTCGCCCACGAGGTTCTGGCAAAAGGCAAAATCGGCGGCCGGATCGGCGATGGCCGCTTCCTCCCAGTCGCTCATGGCGACGATGCTGCGGCCCTTGAACACTTCCTCGCCCAGGCCATTGGTACCCTTGACCAGGCACAGGCGCGGCGCCGCGGGGGCCTGTGCCTTCAGCCAATGAACGCCCGCCACGAACAGCGGAATCGGTTCTCCCTGCAGACCTCGCATCTGCTGGACGACCATGTCGATGTAGCTGGCGGCCGCCGCGGACTCACCGGGGGGAACCGGGAGACGCGAATCCAACCCCAGGGTCTTCCAATCCACTTGATGCACCAACGCCAGCTTGCGGACGTGCTCCCGCGATACCTCTATGCGCAATTCGTCGTAGGCGGGATCCGGGTCGTGGTAGTGGGGAATACTCCAGTCGCCATCGACGTGCTCGCGAACATAGAACGGCCGTGCCGCCCAGTCAGGGTCCTGCTCCCACCACAGCACGCGCGCGACGGGCACGGCCGTATGTCCGAGGCGCTCGTACATGTAGTACTCCTGCTCGAGCGAGGAGGGAATGGTGCTGCCGCTGGAGAAGTTGGAGCGGAAGACGATCTTGCCGACCGGTGCAGCGCCGTTCTTGCGGAATTCGACGAACCAGGTTTCGCGCGACGAGCCGCGCGGGAACCGCACGCAGTCCACGAGCGTCGTCCCGGGCCCGAAGCGGTGAACCAGATACGCCTCCAGCGGCTGCTTCAACATGTCCATCACGAGCATCGTCGATTCCCCAAGCAAGGCGGCCGGCGCCGCGGCAGGCAGGATATCCCCGGCGCCGTTCGCCCGCCAGCGTATCGGGCGGCGCCCGGCGATCCACGGTGCAGCAGGGCGGGGTAGTACAGTGAAATACTATACGCTGGCGGGCGAAAGATGACCGGAGGCGTCACGGGGCTCCGGCGATGCCCGGCGGCGCGGTGGCAGAGGGCATTGCAGGATCATCAGCGCTGTTGCATACAGAACGATCGTTCGGTAATGTTTGCCGGCCGAAGAACCCAAACACAGTTCGCTCCTGTGAGCGCTTCAAGCCGGAGTAGCCTCATGCAGTCCCCTGCCGTTCCTCCACACGTTCCTGCCCGCCTGGTCACGGATTTCGTCTACAGCGATATGCGCGGCGAGACCGATGTGTACCGTCATTTTCACCGCCTGCACGACGGTCCCGACATCGTCTACACCACGCACGACGGTGGCTATTGGATCGTGACCCGCTATGCGGACATGGAGCATGTCCTGTCCAATCACAAGGACTTCTCCAACCGCCATCAATCGCTGCCGAAGAACCCGATCACGCTGCCGTTGCTCGAATATGACGGTTCGCTGCATGCGGATTTTCGCAATGTGCTGGCGCGTTTCTTCACCCCAAAGTCCATCAACAACCTCGAAGGCCGGTCGAGGGATTTGACCGTGGCGCTCATCGAGGGATTCCGCACGAAGGGTGGTTGCGACTTCGTGAGCGAATTCAGCCAGAAGATGCCGATCATGATCCTCATGAACCTGCTCGATCTGCCGGAGGCGGACACGCCCTACCTGCTGAAGATCTCGGAGGACATCGTGCGTTCGGGCGACGCTGCGGTGCAGACCGCGGGCTTTCAACGCGTCGGCGAATACATCGGCGGCAAGATCATTCCGGTTCGGCGCGCGAACCCGGGCGATGACATCTTCTCGGCCATCGTCAATGCCAAGGTGGATGGCGGGCGACCGATGAGCGACCCTGAGATCATCGGCTTTGGCACGTTGCTCATCGCGGCGGGGCTGGATACCGTGGCCTCGATGCTGGCCTACATCACCAAGTTCCTCGGCGAGAATCCGGGTCACCTGCGGCAGCTGCAGGACGATCCGGCGCTGATCAACGATGCGCTGGAGGAGATGATGCGGCGTTTCCACATCGCCAACATCGCGCGCGTGGTCAAGCACGACATGGAATACAAGGGTGTGAGTTTCAAGGCGGATGAGTGCATCCTGGTCCCCACGTCCGCGGCGGGCATCGATGAGCGTCGGTATCCGAATCCCTGGACGGTGGATTTTCACCGTCCGGACCGGCGCAGCCTGGTATTCGGCCGCGGACCGCATCAGTGCATCGGTGCGTTTCTCGCCCGCACGGAATTGCGCGTCTTCCTGCAGGAGTGGACGCGCCGCATCCCGCGGTATTCGATCAAGGCGGGTGAATCGCCCGTTTGCGTGCCCGGAAAGGCCAATGGCATGCGCTACCTGCCGCTCGAATGGCCGCTCAACGGATGAGCCCCGGTGCGCGCGCGCGACGCGGCGCTCCGGCCGTGGCGGCGAGTCGTACGCGGGATCCGGCGGGGACCGAGGAACGCATCCTCAAGTCCGGGGCGGCCTTGTTTGCGCGCCATGGCTATGATGGCGTCGGCATCAAGAAGGTGGCCGCAGCTGCGCAAGTCACCATCGGTGCGCTTTATCATCATTTTCCCGGAAAGGAGCAACTATATGCGGCGGTGACCCGCAAGGTATTTGCGGCGCCGGCCTCGACCTTTCCGGTGGCGCTTACCGCTCCGGGTCCTGCGGAGCCGCGCCTGCGCCAGGTGGTGGAATGGTTCGCGCGCATCATGATCGAGGACCGTCAATTCAGCCTGTTGCTGAAGCGCGAATTGCTCGATCCGCGTCCCAGCACGCCGCACCTGGCCGGGGCGGACCTGTTCGAGCGACCGCTGCGGCTGACACAGTCCTTGTTGCGCGAATTGCTGCCGGGCGCGAACAGTGAGCTGGCGGTGTCCTCCCTGGTGGCGCTCCTGTTCGGGCTGTCGCATCTGAAGGGCATTGAATTCCTGCTGCCCGACGCCCATCGATCACTGACGACGCCGCGCGACATCGCGGCATTCTCGACTTCATTGCTCATCCGAGGCCTGGGACGCTGAGAACGGCAGGCGGTGCCTGGATCACTTCGCAGACCGGCGTAAGGTAAGCCACCGTACCTAGCTGCATCGCAGGGCCCGCGCTGATGCAAGACCTGTTTGACCTATCCGGCAAAATGGCCCTGGTCACCGCGGGCAGCCGGGGTCTGGGTCTGGAAATCGCCTGCGGTTTCGCTCGGCAGGGCGTGGACGTGGTGATTCCCCGCGCCAGTGTCGCCCTTATGCCGGGGCCAAGGCCGCCTTGAATGCCATCACGAGGGCGCATGCCCAGGAATTCGGTCCCAAGGTCCGCGTGAGCTGCACACCGAATGCCGGGTGGCGGAGATCGCAGCGGCAGCGCGGCGCACGCTCGCCCGCGAATGATCCCGATGCGCCGCTCGGCCCGGGCTCATCATGGTGGCGGATCCACGGCGGCGAAGAACTGCAGGCACAGCTCATCCATCGCAAGATCGGAACGCTGCTCGTTGAGCCTGAGCAATTGCCGTGCGTCGGCGCCTACACGATAGCGCGCCTTCGGCCGTGCGGCTTGCAGCGCCCGCCGGATGGTCTTGGCCACCTCGAGCGGCGGTGTTGCGGTCGGATACCCGGCATCCATCAACAGCGCGAACTGACGGTAGCGGTCGCCGTACAGAGCGCGCTCTGCATCGCTCAAGGCCGCGGTCTTGCGTTTCAACTCCGCCATCTGGCGCGTGACCATCGAGGTGCGAATACCGCCGGGCTGGATGAGGATGACCGGCACGCCCCACTTGGATACTTCGCGCCGCATGACATCCGCCATGCCTTCCAACGCAAACTTCGAGGCGACATAGGCGCCCGTGAACGGCATGCCCACCTGCCCGGAATAGGAACTCACGAAGATCAGGCGGCCCTGGGTCTGCCGCAGGAGCGGCATGCTGCGCTGGAAGATGCGCAAATGCGAGATCGCGTTGATCTCCAGCGTGTCGCGCAGGACGGACGCGGGTGTCGTTTCCAGCGGGCCGTTGGGACACACGGCGGCGCACACGATGACCGCCGCCAGGTCCGCGGCGGATGACAGGATGCGATCGAGGGACGATTCCACGGCATCGGCATCGGCGCCGGCAAGATTCAGCGTGTGCACCGCAGCGATCTTTGGCGCGAAGGCTGTTACAGCATCGGCTTGCGCCGGGTCCCGCACCGTCCCCGTCACACGGTAGCGTCCGGACAACAAGCGGGCGACTTCCCGACCGACGCCACCGGCCGCGCCGATCACCAAGACATCACGGCGAGTGGACCCGCTCATAGCCCCGGATTCACCGGGCGGTTGCGCAAGCCCGCTGGACGCATCTCGGCCCAATGCTGGAGCACGCCTGCCAGTTCGCCGGGTTGGCAACCGTGGAACAGGATGCCATCGGCGCCCGCCTGCAGTCGTTCCAGCGCGGCGCGGGCGCCCGCGCTGCTGCTGCCGATGGCGTTGCCCTCCGTGAGCCATGCCGGTGGATAGGCCGCTGCCATGTGCCGTAGCGCGTTTAGATCGCGAGTGGTGGCTTCATCGCCCATGGTGCCGGCGCCGGCGGGGGAGTCCAGCTTGGCCAGTTCCGCGCGCAAGCGCACGGCCTCGCGCCGATCCCAGCCATTGGCGTCACAGATGCCATCGAACATCTTGGGAAACAACAGGTAGGTGTTCATGCGGCGCACGACATAGCGAAGCATGGAATCCTCGGGGACGTCACAGGCTGTAACGAGGATGGTCCAGATGCGCACCGATGCCGGATCGCGCCCGGCGGTTTCCGCGCCGCGGCGCACGAGCCTGGCCGACCGTTCCACTGCTTGCGGCGTCCATAGCGAGTTCAACACCACACCGTCGCAGAAGCGACCGGCCCATTCCAGCGTCTTGTCGCCCATGGCCGCGATGATGACCGGCGGCATCACCGGCAACTCCACGCCCAGTTTCAGGCCGCGGATCGTACCCACCGGGCCCGAATAATTCACGCTCTCGCCGCGCCACAGGCGGCGCAGGATGCCGATGTAGTCTTCCATCAGTTTGAAGGTGAGCCGCGCGGTACCGGTGACGTCGGCGAAGGCGTCTGTGCCGCGACCCACGCCGAGGGCAAATCGATCGCCGGTGAGTTTTGCCATGGTGGCGGCGTATCCGGCCGTGACGATGGGATGCCGCAGCGGCATGTTCTGGATCAATCCGCTGGCGATGCCCATGGAGGGCGCCAGCATCGCGGCGGCGCCGGACAGCACGTCGGCATTCTTGGCGGCGAAGCGCTCCGATATCCACACCGAACCCAGCCCGAGGCGCTCCGCATCGCGGATCTCCCCGATGGCGGCGCGCGGTTCGCTGGTGTGTCCGGGGAGCGTGTAGCAGCCAAATTCACTGTAGCGCATGCGATTTTCCCAGGTTTTCCGCGCGCGCAGAGCGCCGCTTGCTTGCGTTGAAAAGGACCATAACACAGCGTACGCTACATCATCATGTGCAGACGAATAAACGGCCTGAACGGCGCGTCGGCATCTCGATTCCACTCAAGCACCAGAAGGTGATCAATTTGAAATTATGTGAAGGCCGCGTGGCCGTCATCACCGGGGCCGGGCGCGGCATGGGCCGCGCTTACGCATTGATGCTCGCGGAGCACGGCGCCAGCATCGTCATCAACGATCGCGGCACCGCCCCGGACGGCAGCGGCAGCAATGTCTCGCCCGCCGAGGAAGTGGCGCAGGCCATCCACGCCATGGGCGGCAAGGCGGTGGTCAACACCGCCGACGTCACTGATTGGAAGGCATCGGAAGCCATGGTGCAGCAGGCGGTCGACACCTTCGGCCGGTTGGACATCCTCATCAACAACGCCGGCATCCTGCGCGACCGCATGTTGTGGAACCTGACCGAGGAAGACTGGGATTCGGTCATCAATGTTCACCTGAAGGGCACGTTCCTGCCTCTGCGGCATGCCGCCAATTACTGGCGCCTGCAGGCCAAGCAGGGCAAGTCCGTGGACGCGCGCGTCATCAACACCACTTCGCATTCCGGTCTGTTCTGCAATGTAGGCCAGACCAATTACGCGGCGGCCAAGGCGGGCATCGCCTCCATGACCATCGTCGCTGCGCGCGAACTGGGGCGCTCGGGCGTCACCGTGAACGCCATTTGTCCGCGGGCCAACACGCGTCTCACCGAAGGGTTGGCGCAATGGACCCCGGAACAGATCGAACGCCGCCAACCCATCTGGACGGCCGCCTTGGTCACCTGGTTGTGCAGTCCGGAGGCCAAGAGCATCAGCGGCCGCGTGTTCGAATCCAGCGGTTATGGCTACACCGTGGCCGAGAGCTGGCAACACGGCGCCACCACGCCGGCGTCGAAGGACCCGACGCAGATCAGCGCAGCGGTTCTCGATATCGTCGGCAAATCGCGCAAGAATGCGGGCATCGAACTCAACACCTGGTTTGACCCCTAAATGAACACGCCCGAATCGCGCCTGGGCGCCGTTTTCGTTGCCGGTGGCAGCGGCGGCGTCGGGGAGGGCATCTGCCTGGAATTTGCCCGTCGCGGCGCGGCCGTCGCCTTCACCTATCACCGCAATGCCCTCAAGGCCGAGGAACTCGCGGCCAGGATTCGCGCCCTGGGTGTGCAGGCCCTGCCGCAAGCCTTGGATCTGACGGATGCCGATGCGACCGCCAAGGTCGTCGCGGAAAGCGCGGCGCAACTCGGCGGCCTTCGCAATGTGATCTATGCGGCCGGCCCGGCCTTCGAGATGGCGTACGTATCCAAGCTCACGCCCAAGGTGTGGGCCGATGTGTTCGCCATGGACGTCAATGGCTGCTTCAACCTGTTCAGCACCGCGCTGCAGGTCTTTCGCCGCCAGGGCGGCGGAACCTTGCTGGCCTTGAGCACCTGCGCATTGAGCCGGCCGCCCAAGGCGGACGTGTTGTCGGCTGCGCCCAAGGCGGCCATCGATATGCTGGTCAAGACCATCGCCAAGGAAGAGGGCCGCAACGGCATCCGTGCCAACACCGTGGAACTGGGGTTCATCGCTGCGGGCCTCGCGGCGCGGCACATGCAACACACCTGGACGCCGGAACTGGTGGAAGGGATCAAGAAGGAGACGCCGCTGCGGCGTTTCGGCAGCGCCGAGGACATTGCGAAGGCCGTCGCGTTCCTGTGTTCCGATGAGGCGGCATTCATCACCGGCCAAGCGCTGGCGGTGGACGGAGGATTTTCATTGTGATGAACCGGCAGATCATCCTGGTTGCAAGGCCCGTGGGCGTACCCCAGCCCGTGCACTTCAAGGAGACGTCGAGCCCCGTGCCCGACCTGGCCGACGGCGAGTTCTTGGTGGAGAACATCTACCTCTCGGTGGACCCCGCCCAGCGGGGCTATGTCAACGATGAGAACAATTACGTCGCGCCGGTGGCCATCGGCGCCGTGATGCGGGCCCTCGCCGTGGGCCGTGTATGCGCCTCGCGTCATGCCCAGTTTCCGGTCGGCCAGCATGTATATGGCTGGTTTGGGTGGCAGGAATACTGTGCGTGCCAGCCCGCCGCCGTGCTGCGGCGGGTGGATCCAGCCCAATCCTCGCTGTCGGAGGCCGCAGGCCTGCTCGGCATCAATGGGCTGACCGCCGCGCTCGCCTTGCGCAACATTGGCCAACCCAAGGCGGGCGAGACCGTGGTGGTGACGGCGGGCGCCGGCGCCGTGGGCAGCATCGTCGGGCAATTGGCCAAGGCGGCCGGTTGCCGCGCCGTTGCGGTGGTCGGTTCGGACGACAAAGGCCGGCAGGCGTGCGAGGAGTTCGGATACGCCGCGTACGTCAATTACCACGGCGACCTGCAGCAGGGACTGGCGTCCGCCTGTCCCAAGGGCGTGGACGTCTTCTTCGACAATGTGGCCGGGGACATCGCCGATGCCATCGTGCGCCGCATGAACTGGTTCGGGCGCATCATTCAATGCGGCACGATGTCGATTCCCGTGTGGGTGCCGCCGCCGCAGGGGCCGCGCATCGAACGGGAGATCCTGACGCGGCGGCTGCGCCTGGAAGGCTTCGTGATCTTCGATCACATCGCGCGTTTCGAGGAGGTGGCTGCCGAGCTGTCGGCGTTGCTGAAGGCGGGAAGCCTGCGCATCCGCGAGGATATCCAGGCAGGCATCGAGCACGCGCCGCAGGCGCTGGTGGATGTCTACACCGGGCGCAACACCGGCAAGAAGCTGATCGCGCTCAAGGGCTGCTGACGGCAGCCGTTCGAATCGGGCCGGTCAGGCAGCCGACTCCTCGGACTCTGCGTCTTTTTCCTTGCGCACCTTGGAGCCGGGAACGGTGTCCAGCGCAATCAGGTTCGCCTTCATCTGATGCAGGGCTTCTGCAATCAGATGTTGTGTCTTCAGGCTGATGCCCTTCATGACTTTGGAGTTCATGTCCATGCCGATGTGGGTCATCTTGTCGAGGATGGCGTTGCCCTTGCGGGTCAGGAACACGCGGTTCACGCGGCGATCGTTGGCGTCGGCGCGGCGCTCCACGAATCCCCGTTCTTCCAGGCGATCGATGAGGCCTCCCAGGGCCACCTTGCCCAGGTCCAGCACACTGGCGAGCTCGGTCTGCGTGATGCCCTGGTCGCCATGGCGGGACACACCGGAAAGCACCCACCACTGTGAGCGGGTGATGTTCAGGTGCTTCATGCGCTGATCGAATGCCGTACGGCGCAGGCGCGACACGTCGTGAATCAGGAAGCCGATTCTTATACGTTCATTACGCTTCATGGAAATCCTCGGGATAGGCCGCAAATGGGCCTTTTTTTCTCGTAAACCCCATTGTAGCAACGAACCATAACCTTGCATATGGTCCAGAATCGGCCGGATCCGGCGCCGCGGCGCGCACTAAGAGCGCTTCACCTGCGGGGCGTGTCAGCCGAGAATCTGGCGGGCGATGATGTTGCGTTGGATTTCATTGGTGCCACCGAAGATCGACCAGCAGCGCGCGTACAGGTATTCATGAGCCACCGCGCCGGCCAATTGGGCGGCCGTCGGACTCTCCGGTGCCTCCGCCAGCAAGTCCGCGGGATCATGCGCCAGCGCCATGGCGCCCTGCATTTCCATGGCCAGTTCGCTCATGGCCTGCAGGATCTCAGTGCCGCGAATCTTCATCAACGATGCTTCGGCGCCGATCTTCGCACCGGCGTCCCACGCGGCGATGTAGCGCCGCTCCATCGCGCACAGGATCAGCAGTTGCATCTCCACATCTGCGAGCTTGGCGTCGAGCAGGGCGCGCGCTGCTGCAGTGACGGAGGCGTCGCCATCCAACTGGGCGCGCAACGCTCGCAGGTGCCGCAGCGAGCGCAGCTTGGGGCCGGTGTCGGCGATCGAGGTGCGTTCGTTTCCCAACAGGAATTTGGCAATGGTCCAGCCCTGGCCTTCCTCGCCCACGCGGTTGGAGACGGGCACGCGCACGTTGTCGAAGAACACCTGGTTGGTGTGGTGGATGCCATCGATGGTCACGATCGGGCTGATGGTGATCCCGGGCGTCGTCATGTCGATGATGAGGAAGGTGATGCCCGCTTGCGCCTTTACATTGCGGTCGGTGCGCACCAGGCAGTGCATCATGTCGGCCCAGTGGGCTTCGGTGGTCCACATCTTGCCGCCGTTGACGAGGTAGTGATCGCCGTCGCGCTCGGCGAAGGTGCGCAGGCTGGCCAGATCCGAGCCCGAGCCTGGCTCGGAATAGCCCTGACACCACCACACATCGCTCGACAGGATGCCCGGCAGGTGTTCCCGGCGCTGTTCGGCCAAGCCGAAGGTGTTCAGCACCGGCCCCACCATGTTGAGTCCGTAGGGAATCAACATCGGCGCATTCAGCAGGGCCGCTTCCTGGGTGAAGACCAGTTGCTTGCGCAGGTTCCATCCCTGGCCGCCAGATTCACGGGGCCAGGCACCGGCGAACCATCCTTTCGAATACAAGACTTTTTGCCAGCGGACGAAGTCCTGCTTGTGCAGCTTCAAGCCGCGCTCCACGCGTAGCGCGATGTCGGCCGGGAGCGATGCCTGTACGAAGCTGCGTACTTCCTGCCGCCACGCGCGAAGTTCCGGTGCTTCGTTGGCCAGGAGAATCTGCGACAGGTCGCTCAAGTGATTGCGGAAGCGCAGCTTGTGCGAGTCCTCGTTGCCGAGGCAGGCGCGCAGCGCCGCCAGCCGCCGGAAGTAGTGGCTCACGATGAGTTCATCGCTGACGCCCATGCCGCCATGCATCTGCACGGCCTCGTTGCCGACCCTGCGGCCGGCGCGGTCGGCCGCGAACTTGGCGGCCGACAACACCGCTGCCCGCGATGCCCCGGCATCTGCGGACAGTTCCTCGATGGCGAGCTCCATCATGGCGAGCAGCTCTTCCATCACGATCCACATGTCGGCGGCGCGGTGCTGCAGCGCCTGGAAGCTGCCGATCACGGTGCCGAACTGCTTGCGAGTCATGAGGTATTCGAAGGTACGGGCGTTGAGGGCCTGCACGATGCCGGCGGTCTCCGCCGTCAACCCCAGGATGCCCCATTGCAGTGCCTCGTCGAGAACTTGCCGGCCGTCGGCGTCCAGTGCCAGCCGCATGCCGGCGCCCACCGCGGCTGAGTTGAAGCACAGATCGCCGGCCCCGGAGGCATCGAGGGCGCGGTAGCTGTCGATTTTCAAGCCCGGCAGCGAGCGCGGCACATGCCATATATCCACGCCGCCAGCCGGGTTCAGCGCAGGCACCAGGAAGGAGTGCGCCACATCGGCGTGCGGCACGGCGCGCAATGCGCCCTCGAGCCGGGCGCTGGCGCCCTCGCCGACCAGCCGCACCAGCGGGTCCGCGAACGCATCGGGGACGGTGCGATGTGCGAACGCGATGACGGTATCGCCGGCAATCAACGGGTCGATGAGGGATTGAGCGGCCCGTTGGTCGGCGCAGTGACGCAGAATTCTCCCCGCCATCACCGCGGTCACGAGGAACGGTTCCACCGCCAGCGCGGCGCCGAGTTCGCTCATGATGACGGCGACGGTGCGCGGGTCGCCGGCGAACCCGCCATGCGCCTCGTCGAAGGCGGCGGCGATGACTCCCTGTTCCGCCAGTACCGGCCAGAGCGCCATCCGGTCGGGCGCGGGTCCCGACAGCCGCGCGCGGCGGCGGTCGAAGGCGTTCAAGTCTTCCAGGAGCTTACGCAGGCTATCGGCGAGGGCCAGTTGGTCATCGCCCTGGGCAAAGGGATTCATGCTGTGCCAGCGGGTTCAATTGAATCGTTGAGGTTCATGCGGTCATGATAGCAGCGTGGAGCGTTCTCCCGCGAGCGTACCAAGACCGTACGGATACGTATCATTCCGCCGCGCGTGCCGTGGACGATGGCCAGTAGCGCGCCTTGATCAGGCGCTTGAGCAGTTTGCCGGCCTCGTTGCGCGGCAATTCACCGCTGAAATCGACCGAGCGCGGACACTTGTAGGCGCTCAGGCGGGAGCGGCAATAGGCGATCAACTCCGCCGCCAGCGCGGCTTCATCGCCCGGGGTGTTCTTGGGTTGCACCACCGCCTTGACCTCCTCGCCATAATCCGGATGAGGCACGCCGATCACCGCGACGTCGGCCACTGCCGGATGGGCCGAGAGAATGTTCTCCGCTTCCTGGGGATAGATGTTGACGCCGCCGGAAATGATCATGTGCGAGCGGCGGTCGGTCAGGAACAGGTATCCGTCCTCGTCGAGGTGGCCGATGTCGCCCATGGTGGCGAGGCCTTCCGCGTCGTGCGCCTCGGCGGTCTTCTGCGCATCGTTGTAGTATTCGAAGCGCCGCCCGTTGCCCATGTAGATGAGGCCAGTCTGGTTGGGCCCAAGCGCGCGGCCGCGTTCATCGACGATGCGGATGCGGCAACCGGGTGCGGCCATGCCTACGGAGCCTGGCTTTCGCAACCATTCCTGCGGCGTGATGAAGGTCTGCCCGCAGCCCTCGGTGCCGCCGTACAGTTCGAACAGCACGGGACCCCACCAGTCCATCATGGCGCGCTTCAGGTGCACGGGGCAGGGCGCTGCGCCGTGAATGGCGCAGCGCAGGCTGCGAACCTTCGCGCCGGCACGAACCTTTTCCGGCAGGTTCAGCATGCGGTTCAACATCGTGGGAACGAAGAACCCGTGCGTGGCCTGGTAGCGATGGATGGCCTGCAATACCTTCAATGCATCGAAGCGTTGGAAGCCAATGACGGTGCCGCCTTCGCGGTGTGCCGACATCATCAGTCGCAGCGGCGCGGCGTGATAGTACGGCCCCGGATTCAGGAACACCGTATCGCGCGACAGTGAGAAATACTTCAACAGCGCGGCATGACGCACCGGCGGCACCTGCGGCGCGACATCGACAATGGTGGCGCGCACGGCCTTCGGGCGGCCGGTGGTGCCGGAGGAAAACAGCACCGAGGCACCGCGGCGTGGGTTGTCCTGGCGCGTGGCCGGCGCTTGGTCGCGCAGGTTCTCATAGCTCAGCGCGCCGGCGGGCTGCGCGCCGAATATCAACACCGGAAGGTTGCGGGGCACGTTGCGCGCGATTTCCAACGCCTGCCCGGCAAAATCGGCTGAGGCGATCAGGATGCGCGCATCGGACGTCTCGACCACGTAGGTGGCGTCGTCGAGATTCAACTGGGTCGACACGCAGGCGTAGTACAGGCCGCTGTTCTTGGCAGCCCAGCATATTTCGGCGTACGTGGCGTTGTTCTCCGACAGCAGGGCGATGCTGTCTCCCGGCCGGCAACCCAACGCTGCAAACGCGTTCGCTGCACGGTCGGCGTGCTGCATCATCTGGCCGTAGGTGAGGAATTCACCGGTGTCGGCCATGATGATGGCCGGCTTGTCCGGCGCGGCGGCACTGTGCTCCCAGGGATGGGCGGGATGCGGCATCGGCTATCGGGCTCCGCGGTGAGTGTCGTCGGCGCTGATATAGATTATCATATAGTGCAGTACCGTACTATTTACGGCCGCCGCCGGCACTCGAGGAATCATGGAAATCAATCTGAACGAAACCCAGCAGGAAATCGATGCCGGCGTGCGCAAGGTTTGCGCGGAATTCACCGACGAATACTGGAGCGAATGCGACGAGAACGCCCGCTTCCCGCAGGAGTTCCATGCCGCCATGGCCAAGAGCGGCTGGCTTGGCATCACCATGCCGGAGGAACTCGGCGGCGCGGGCCTCGGGGTCACCGAGGCCGCCATCATGATGCACGCCGTCACCTCCAGCAACGGCGGCTATTCCGCGGCATCCGCGCTGCACATCAATCTGTTCGGGCCGCATGCGGTGGTGGTTCACGGCACGCCGGAGCAGAGGGCCGAATTCCTGAAGCCTTTGATCACCGGTGAACACAAGGCCTGCTTTGGGGTGACCGAGCCGGACGCGGGACTTGATACCACCAGTATCAGCACCTTTGCCACCAAGGTTCCCGGCGGCTACCGGGTCAAGGGCCGCAAGGTCTGGACTTCCACGGGGCAGGTGGCGCACAAGATCCTGCTGCTGACGCGCACGCAGGCACGATCGGATTGCAAGCGCCCCACCGATGGCATGACGCTGTTCTACACCGACCTGGACCGCACCAAGATCGAGGTGCGGCGGATCAAGAAGATGGGCCGCAATGCGGTGGACTCCAACGCCGTGTTTATCGACAACTACTTCATCCCGGAAGCGCACCGCATCGGTGAGGAAGGCCGGGGCTTCCATTACCTGCTCGACAGCCTCAATCCGGAGCGCATCCTGGTGGGCATCGAGGCGGTGGGTCTGGGCCGTGACGCGCTGAGCCGCGCCGCCAAGTACGCGCGCGAACGCGTGGTGTTCGGACGCCCCATCGGCAAGAACCAGTCCATCCAGCATCCCTTGGCGGAGAGCTGGACGGCGCTCGAGGCCGCGTACTGGATGTGCCTGCGCGCGGCGTGGCTGTACGACGCCAAGCTGCCGTGCGGCGCTGAGGCCAACGCGGCGAAGTTCTTGTCGGCACGCGCGGCCTTCGATGCCTGCACCCGTGCCGTCATGACGCACGGCGGCATGGGGTATGCGCGTGAGTACCAGGTGGAGCGGCTGTTTCGTGAGTCCATGCTGCCGCGCATTGCGCCGGTGACCGAGCAGATGATCCTGTCCTTCATCGCTGAGAAGGTGCTGGACCAGCCCAAGTCCTATTGAGATGTTTGGCGGGGTCGCGCGGACAGTCCGACGCGCTCAGCTCCGCGACAGCACGCTTTCCAGCACCTGCGCAAAGCGGTGCAACAAGCGTTGGCTGAAGGAGGCGCCGGCGTTGGCCACGAGCACGTCGTCGGAGAGGCCCTTTTCAAAGGTCTCGCGGCCGCCGATGAGCACCAGGATCATCAGCCGCAGGATGGCACGCAGCGCGAAGTAATCCACCTGGCGCTGGTCGATGCGCGGACCACCCGCGGATGCATAAGCCTCCATGAACGGCTGCCAGTCGACGGTTGCGCATACCACGGGATAGCAATAGCCCAGGTCTTCGGCCGGATGACCGACGCTGATCTGTTCCCAATCCAGGATCGCGGTGAGTTCATCGCCCTCGGCGAGGATGTTGTGGAACACCATGTCGTTGTGCACCAGGGATTGGCGGTCCTGGACGCAGTCGATGTTGGCCTGCATCCAGGCAATGGCGGCCGATACCGTCACCGATGGCCAGTGCGCCAGCCGGTGCCATTCGCCAGCCAGCTTGTCCAACTCGGCGCGCCAGCCCTCGCGGCCGCTGCGCTCGCGCGAATGGGGGATCATGCTGCCGAGATCGCCGATGGGCTGGGCATGCAGCAGGCCCATTTGCCGCGCCGCCTCCAACGCCACCGCCGGCCGGTTCACGCGTGCCCAGTAATCCGGTTCCACCACCTTGCCCGCGCATCGCTCCACCACCAGGAAGGCCGAGCCCAGGAATTGCGGATCGCTCTCGCAGCAAACCGGCGCCGGCACCTTGAGGCCGGCTGCGCGCAGGCGCGTGAGCACGGCAAACTGCGCGGCCACCGATGCAAACGCGGGACCGGGCGTCATGCCGGGGATGTCGCGTTGCACGACCAAATCGGCCGGCTGACCCAATGCGCCGGAGATGCGGAACAATCCCGTCTGGCGCGAGCGACCGCCCAGCACCTGGCGGAAATCCTCGATGACCAGCGAAGGCGCGGAGAGTTGGCGACGCAGGTAGTGCTGTAACGCTCCCGAGTCGATCTGCAGCCGCGGGTCCGCGGCGGAGGCGGGCGGCAAGGCAAGCAAGGCATCCATACGCGCGATGGCCGCATCCAGCAATTGCTTCTCCCAGCGAACGCTGGCCCGCAGTTCCACTGTCAGAGCGAGCTTGGAATTTGTCGGGGTGGCGAGTTGTGTGCAGGCGCTGGCCAGGGCCGCCGCCGTGTCGCGGTATGCAGCGGCATTTTCCGCAGGCCCCGGCAGACGGTCCGTGTCGCAAGGCGTTGCTGAGGCGCCAGCAGGCGCTTGGATCGAGGCCGGCGATCGAGGCTCCAAGGCATTGGCCAGCACGCTGAGAATGCCGATGCTGTTGTTCAGCGCATCGCGCGCCACATTACTGGTGGCGTCGGGCAGCACCTTGGTCTGCAGACCCTTGGCCACCGCCCACAGATAGTTCGACACGCTCATGTTGGGGTCTCCCGCTGTTGTTGCCAGCGCGGGCCGGCTCAGGTGCTGCGCAATGCCCGGAAGAAGGCGCGGATGTCGCCGGCCAGCGCCGCGGGCTCTTCCATGGGCGCGAAATGCCCGCCCGATTCGAAAACGGTCCAGCGCTTCAAGTTGAAATAGCGCTCGGCCCAGCGGTGCGGTTGCAACACGACTTCCTTCAGGAACACGGCCGCTGCCGTGGGCGCCTGCACCACGGGCTGAAGAGCGTGACTGGGCTGCCAGGGGTTGTGGGCGGCTTCATAGTAGAAGCGCGCCGAGGTGCCATAGCTCTGCGTCAGCCAGTAGATCATCACGGTGGTCAGCAGGTCGTCCTTGCTGAAGCGCGTCTCGACCTGGCCGTTGCAGTCGCTCCAGGTACGACGCTTTTCCACGATCCAGGAGCACAGACCCACCGGCGAATCGTTCAGCGCAAAGGCCACGGTCTGCGGCTTGGTGCTTTGCAGGGCGTAATACCCGGCCTCCGTCAGGAAGAAGTTCTGTCCGCGCTCGCGCCACCCGGCTTCGGATTCGGAATAGTCCTCGGCGGGAACGCTGCCGCCGGTGAAGAAGTCCAGTGGCGACATCAGCGTGACGTGCGCGCCAATCAGGCGCTGCGAGTACTTGTGCCCCAATTGCGCCGTGACGAACGCTCCCCAGTCGCCGCCCGCGGCGGCGAAGCGCGAATATCCGAGTCCCGTCATGAGTTCGGCGAAGACATCGGCGGTGTTCCAGAAATTCATGCCGGGAGTGGTGAGCGGCGTGGAGAAGCCGTAGCCGGGCAGTGAAGGAATGACGAGGTCGAAGCTGTCGGCGGCGTCGCCGCCATGAGCGGCCGGATCGGTAAGGGGGCCGATGACCTTGTGGAAATCCCAGAACGTCCACGGCCAGCCGTGACTCAGCAGTAGCGGGGTGGGATTGGGGCCCTTGCCGCGGATGTGCTGGAAATGAATCGGCATGCCGCCGATGTGGGTGCGAAACTGCGGGATGGCGTTGATGCGCCGTTCCTGCGCCCGCCAATCGAAGCCGGTGCGCCAGTAGTCCACCAACTCGCGCAGGTAAGCGCCGTTGGTTCCGTACGACCAGGCATCGTTGGCGAAGTCCTGCGCCCAGCGGGTGCCGTCCAGGCGGCGCTTCAGATCGTCCAGTTCGCCATCCGAGGTTTCGACCCTGAAGGGCTGGATGTTCATTGGACGGATCACCTTGACGGGCTCGCGAATCAGGTCAGGTGATTTCGCCGAGCACGGTTCCGACCTTGAACACTTCCTTGGTCGGCGCGGTGATCTTCAGCACGCCGGAGGCGGGCGCCTCGATCTCGACCACGGATTTTTCGCTTTCCAGGTTGTACAACGGCTGGCCCTGGGTGACGGTGGCGCCATCCGGCACCAACCATTCGGCGACGGCGCCTTCCTCCATGGAGAATCCCAGCTTGGGCAGCAGAATTTCGGTGCTCATGTGCGGCTCTCGAGTCCTACGATGCTGATGGCGCAGACGCCGTTATACGGCACTCCGCCGAGGTTGTGCGACAGCCCGATGCTCGGGCTTTTCAGCTGCCGTGGGCCGGCGCGGCCCTGCAGCTGCAGGTAATGCTCGTACACCATGCGAAGCCCGGAGGCGCCGATGGGATGTCCGAAGCATTTTAGGCCGCCGTCGATCTGGCAGGGCAGTTCGCCGTCGGCATCGAACACGCCGTTCATGACGTCCTTCCAGGCTTGGCCCGATTCGGACACGCCCAGGTCTTCCATGGTGACGAGCTCGGTGATGGAAAAGCAATCGTGCACTTCCATTGCGCTCAGTTCCTTGCGCGGATTGCGGATGCCCGCTTCCAGGTACGCGGCCTTGGCGGCATTGCGCGTGGTCTGCACGTAGCTGCCGTCCCATTGATTGGTGCCTTGCTCGCGACCGGCGCTGGCGGCCAGCTGCAGCGCCTTGATGAGAATCAGGTCCTTCTTGCCCAGGCCGCGCGCGATTTCCGGAGTGGTGACGATGGCGCAGGCGGCGCCGTCGCTTACGCCGCAGCAATCGAACACGCCCAAGGGCTCGGCGATCATCGGCGCGTTCAGGATGGTTTCCATGGTGACGGCCTTGCGCAAGTGAGCCTTCTCGTTCTTGGCGCCGTTCTGATGGCTCTTCCAGGAGACGCGGCCGATGGCCTTCTTGAGATCTTCGCGGGACACGCCGTGCTTGGTGCGATAGCCCGCGGCCAGCTGCGCAAAGCCGGCCGGTGCAGAGCCGTAGGGCATCCACAGGTCGTTGAGCGTGCCCTTGGTGCCCACCGGCAGGCCGCCGTAGCCCGTGTCTTTCAGTTTCTCGGCGCCGATGGCCAGGGCGATGTCCACCGCGCCGGATGCCACGGCATAGGCGGCTCCGCGCAGCGCCTCCGTGCCCGTGGCGCACATGTTCTCCACGCGCGAGACGGGAATGCCTTCCAGCCGCAGCGCGGTGGACAGCGGGATGGCCGAGTTGCCGACGTTGACGCGATCGAAGGCCGAGCCGAACCAGGCGGCGCCCACTTGCTTCTTCTCGATGCCTGCATCGCGCAGCGCCTCGGAAAAGGCCTCGTTGAGCAATTGCTCGGTGCCACAATCCCAACGCTCGCCAAAACGCGAGCAACCCATACCGATGATCGCAACCTTGTCTTTGATTCCACTTGCCATGCGTTTCTCCGGTCCCGTATCAGGTGATGGGGACGGCTTTCCAGAAGTAGCGGTCGTAACTGCGCAACCGGTCCCGCTCCTTGATGCGCAGCCGCATCTCGAGCTTGGTGCCGACATCGATGCCGGCGGCGCCCACATCGGTCATTTCCATGAGGATGCGCGCGCCGTTGTCGAACTGCACCAGGCCGACGTACAGCGGCGGAGAAGGGCAGTACTGCAGCCAATCGGCCGTGAACGTGGCCACCTGGGCGGGTTCGTCGGCGAGCGCGACGGGCGTTTGCGAATTCACCGCACCGCAGTTGACGCAACCGGGAAGGCTGGGGAACTGCACGGCGCCGCAGGCGCCGCAGCGTCCGCCCTTGAAACCCAGGATCTGATCCGCGGCGCGGTAGAACTGAGTCATCGCCGTCTTCTGATCGGTCTCGGCGCGCATGCCCCAGTCCAGTTCCAGGTGACCCTCGAAGGACAGCATCTTGGTGTAGGAGGTTTCCTCGATACGCCGCGCCAGCGCGCCGGCGAGGCCACGCCGCTTGCCGCCGGCGGCAGATTGCAGCATTTCGAAGGCGATGACTTCGCAGCCCTGCGCAAACGAGGCAACCAGGATGACATCGCCAGGGCTGGCGCGCTCCAGCGCGGCCGCCAGCAGCAGCAACGGCTGCGCCGTGCCGCAATCACCTGCCTGGCCTTGCAGATCCGGCAGCACGCTTTCCGGCGCGAAACCCAAGGCCTTGGCGATGAGCTTGTCGCTGCCCACCGGACCGCCGGTCAGTGCGAAATGCTTGACGCGCTCGGGAGCCAATTGCAGCTTCGCCTGCAGGGCCTTGACCGCTCGCGGCACGATCTTGGCGACGCCCTCGTCACGGATCCAGCGCTCTTCCCAGAAGTAATCAAACGAGTCGCCCTCATGGCGGAAGTGGTCGACGAAGGGCGCCGAAATCGACTCGCTGCCGAGGAAGCCCGCGATCAAGCCCGTGCCTCCTCCGACGACCAGTGCGGCGGCCCCGGCGCCATAGAGAAATTCCTGCGCGGAGCCCGGCTTGGCCGAGCGCTTGTCGGCGCCGATGACCAGGCAGTCGCCGCTGCCGGCGCCGCAGGCGGCCGACACTGCACACAGTCCGGCGCGGGTGGACCCGCCCGCGTCCGTGCAGGTGGCCGTGGTCGGCAGGCCCAGGGCAAAGCCGGCAATGACGGCATTCTGCAGATCGGCGTAGGGCGCCGTGGTGCTCGCCAGGTTCATGCCGGTGACGGCGGAGGCGGGCGAATCCTTAAGGCTGTCGCGGCCGGCTTCGACGGCCATGGTGATGACGTCTTCGTCCCAGCTGCACAACGTGCGCTCGCCCTTGCCCAGCGACTTCATGGCCGGGAAGGCCCATGCGTTCGCCGCGGCGATGGCGGCGCGCGACATGCGGCGCATGGGCAGATACACGCCGAAGGATTTGATGCCCGTGGTGATCTTTGCCGTCACGCTCGTCTCCAGAATTGGGGTGCGGCCCGCGCCGTCCGGCCAGTCGTCCGGAAAGCGTATGCTAGCATACTATCGTGCCGTTGACTAACGTGCCGGTGGCGCGTCGAACAGCTGCCGCCCGATGATCTCGCGCATGATTTCCGAGGTGCCGCCGGCGATGCGGCGGATGCGCGAGTCGATGTAGCAGCGCGCGATCGGATACTCCAGCATGTAGCCGTACCCACCGAAGAACTGCAGGCATTCGTCCACCGCTTTGCATTGCAGTTCGGTGCACAACATCTTGGCGGCGGCGGCGGTCACGGCATCCAGCTTCTTCTGCAGGTGCAGCTCGATGCAGCGGTCCACGAAGGCGCGCTTGGCCATGGCCTCGGCATGCAGTTCTGCAACCTTGAAGCGCGTGTTCTGGAACTCGCTGATGGTCTTGCCGAAGGCCTTGCGCCCCTGGGTATACTCGATGGTCCAGCGCAGCACGGATTCCACCACGGAAATGGCGGAAACGGCGATGGTGAGCCGTTCCTCGGCGAGCTTGCTCATGGCCATCCCGAATGCCCCGCCTTCCTTGCCCAGGAGGTTTGACACCGGCACACGCACGTCGTCGAAGAACAACTCCGAGGTGTCCTGCGCCTTCAGGCCGATCTTCTTGAGATTGCGGCCGCGGCGGAAGCCCGGCCGGTTGCCTTCGACCAGGATGAAGCTCATGCCCTTGGCGCCGGCGTCGGGGTCGGTCTTGCATGCCAGCACGATCACATCGCACAACTGGCCGTTGGAGATGTAGACCTTCTGGCCATTGATGACATATTCATCGCCCTGGCGAACGGCGCGCGTGCGGATGTTCTTGAGATCGCTGCCGGCGCTGGGTTCGGTGAGTCCCAGGGCGCCGATGACGGTTCCGGCCGCCATGCCGGGCAACCATTTCAGCTTCTGCTCCTCGGTGCCGAAGGTCGCGATGTAGGTGGCGACCATTTCGGAGTGCACCGCGAAGCCCGGGCCCGTTACGCCCGCAGCCGACAACTCCTCGGTGATGACCACGTTGTAGAGGTAGTCCGCACCATAGCCGCCGTAGACTTCTGGCAGGTTGGCGCAGAGCATGCCGGCGGCGCCGGCCTTGGTCCAGATGTCGCGGTCCACCATGCCCTGATCTTCCCAGCGCTCATGATGCGGGGTGATTTCCTTCTCGATGAAGCGGCGGACGCTGTCGCGGAACTGCTCGTGTTCCAGGCTGAAGAGGGTGCGGGGCAACATGCGGTATTCCTTTGCAATTAAGTCGTGCGGCGGCGGCGGCCGCCACGGGGCCTGCAGATAGTACGCAGGCGCACGGATTCTTAACAGGGGGCGCTCCATGCTGCGGCGGAGAAGGGCCGGCGCAGGGCGCTCCCGCCGGCCCCCGGGGCGGGGAGCCGGCGAGGCTTGGCGTTGTGTTATGCCAACGTCTTGCGGACGGCCGCTTCGATTTCGGCGTGGCTGTACAGGAAGGCCGTTTCCAGTTGCTTGGCGAACGGGACCGGCGAGTCCTTGCTCGCGACCCGCTGCACCGGCGCCTTGAGTTCGCGGAACAGATTCTCGTGAATGCGCGAGGAAACTTCCGCGCCGACGCCGAACGAGCGCACCGCTTCGTGGACCACGACCGCGCGCCCGGTCTTCTTCACGGAGGTCAGAATCGTCTCATCATCAAGGGGAGAAACCGTGCGTAAGTCTATGACTTCACAGTCAATGCCTTCCTTCGCCAGCTTCTCGGCAACGACTGGGATGTCGTGCATGGAGCGGCTGTAGCCGATGACGGTGACGTCCTTGCCGGGCCGCGCGATGCGCGCCTTGCCGAGCGGGATGGCCTTGCCGCGCTCGGGAGCGGGCCCGGGATTCCAGTAGCTCGCCAGGTGCTCGATGTACATCACCGGATCGTCGTCCTCGATGGCCCCGAGCAGCAGCCCGTAGGCATCCGCCGGGTTGGAGGGCGCCACTACCTTGATGCCGGGCGTGTGGCAAAACCACGCTTCGAGATAATCCGAGTGCTGACCACCCTGCTGGAAGCCGGTCCCGGTCATGGTGCGTATGACCATGGGCACGTGCGTCTGGCCGCCCGACATGAATCGCAGCTTGGCGGCGTGGTTGGTGATCTGGTCCATGCACACGCCGACGAAGTTCATCAGCATGATCTCGGCCACGGGGCGCATGCCGGCGATGGCGGCGCCGACGGCGGCGCCGATGAAGCCCATTTCGGAGATCGGCGTGGAGCGCACCCGCGACGGGCCGTACTTGGTGGACAGGCCCTGCGTGATCTTGACCACGCCGCCTCCTTCCGGATCGGCCACTTCTTCGCCGAACAGAATGACGTTGGAATGCTTGGCCATGGCGTCATCGAGCGCCCAGTTGATGGCCTGAATGGTGTTGATCTGGTTTTCCGAGCTCATCGTTGACCCCTTAAGCCGCGTACACGTCGCGGGTGATTTCGGCCGCTTCGGTGAGCGGACTGTCGAAGGCGAATTTCACGGCCTCTTCCAATTCGGCGTTGACCTTGGCATCGATGGCATCGAGGTCCGCGGCCGTGCCGTGCTTGTTGTCGAGCAGCCATTGACGGTAGCGGGGGTAGGGATCCGCGGCCACCGCGGCGGCATACTCGGGCTTGGGAATATATTCGCCCATGTCGCCCAACAGATGGCCGTTGAAGCGGAAGGTCACCGCCTCGATGAGCGTGGGACCCTGGCCGGCGCGGGCGCGCTCGATGGCGGTGCGCGCCACGTCATACACGGCGACGGGGTCGTTGCCGTCGACCTGCACGCCCGGAATGTTGTAGCCCTTGGCGCGGTCGGCGATCTTCTCCACCGACGTGCCCTTGGCATAGGCGGTGTGTTCGGCGTAGCGGTTGTTCTGGCAGAGGAAAATCACGGGCAGCTTCCATACCGAGGCCAGGTTCAGCGATTCGTGGAAGGCGCCGATGTTGCTGGCGCCGTCGCCGAAGTTGGTCACCGTCACGCGCTTCTCGCCCTTGATCTGCGCGGCCAGCGCCAGGCCGCAGCCGATGGGAATGCCGGCGCCAACGACACCGGTGGTCACCATGCAGCCGGTTTCCGGATGCGTGACGTGCATCGGGCCGCCCTTGCCCTTGCAGGTGCCCGTACTGCGGCCGGCGAGTTCCGCCCAGATGAGCTTCGGCGGCACGCCCTTGGCGATCATGTCGTGGATGCCGCGGTAGATGGTGACGATGTAGTCGTCGTTGGTGAGCAGCGTGCTGACCGCGGCAGGGATGCATTCCTGGCCGCGCGCGGAGTAGTAGGGCATGGTCAGCCGGCCCGCTTTCATCGTGGCGATGATGCGCGTATCGTTGGCCTTGATGGCGGTCATGCGGCGGTAGATGTCGAGCAGGACGCTGCTGGAAGGTGCGGTCGGCATTCGAGTCTCCAAGTGATGTCAATCTGTCGGCGCGCGGTTCTTGCTTGTTCCGCATTCGAGATCCCAGCGGGCTGGAGAATGCGGCGAAGAATCTGAAACCTACTATACCATACGGTGGCGTAAGGGTTGCTCAATTGACGCCGCATCTGCAAGCGGATAGTTTGCCGTGCATGCGCCGCTACAGGCGTTAACGGGGTTCGCCACGACCATGCCCGCCGCTGCCTTGTCCCACGTCGAGGGTCCGCCGCTGGATCGCATCGCATCCATGATCTGGATTGGCGACATCCCGCACCTCGGCGCGCAACGCTGCCCGGATCGTCCCGCCATCGTGTTTCCGGATCGCGGGCGCTCGCTCAGCTACGCCCAACTCGATGCCGCCTGCAATGCCTTCGCCGGGCTGCTGCGTGAGCGCGGTCTGACGCGCGGCGATCGCGTGGCCTACCTCGGCAAGAACAACGACCTGTTCGTGCCGGTGTTGCTCGGCGCTGTGCGCGCGGGCGCGGTGATCGTGCCGCTCAACTGGCGGCTGACGGCCGAGGAAATCGCCTACCAGCTCGAGGATTCCAACACCCGGTTGCTGATTCATGATCTCGAGTTCGCGCCTGCAGCCTCAAGCGCAGCCTCGCAGTGTTCGCGACCGCCGATGCTGTTGATCACCGAGGTTGCGGGCGGGTCAGCCGATCCGGATTTGCGCGCAGGATTGTCATGCGCTGCAGCCCCCGTTGCAGCGCCACGTGATCAGGATCAGGTTCTGCTGCAGCTCTACACCAGTGGCACCACCGGCCGGCCCAAAGGAGTGCTGGTCACCCAGTACGCCTTGTCGCTGACGCGGCATGCGGAATTGATCTGTCCTGACTTCGATCACCTCACCGCCGGCTGCAACATCTTGTCAGCCATGCCCAACTTTCACGTCGGTGGGATGTCGTGGGTGCTGATGGGCCTGATTCGCTTCGGCACGGTGGTGCTGACGGCGGACGTCACACCAGCCGGCATGATCCGCTTGATCGAGACGTATCACGCCGACCATAGCTTCATCGTACCGACGGTCATTCGCGCCATCGTGGACGAAATACGTGCGCGCGGCACGCCGCCGCCGACGCTCAAGGGCGTCTTCTATGGGGCGATGCCCATGAGCGAGAGCCTGCTGCGCGAAACCCTGCAGATGTTCGAATGCGACTTCGTGAATTTTTTCGGCATGACGGAAATTGGCGGCAGCGCCACATTCCTGTCGCCGCGGGACCATGACCTGGCGCGCCCACATCTGTTGCGTACCGTGGGCAAGCCTTATCCCGGCGTGAGCCTGCAGATCCGCGACCCCGCCCGCAACGTGGTGCCGCGCAATACGCCGGGCGAGATCTGGATTCGGTCGCCCAGCATCATGCTGGGCTACAACAAGCTGCCGGACAAGACTGCGGAGGCAGTCGTGGACGGCTGGTACGCCAGCGGCGACGGCGGCTTCCTCGATGACGAGGGATTCCTGCACCTGACCGACCGCATCAAGGACATGATCGTCAGCGGCGGGGAGAACGTGTATCCGGCCGAGGTCGAGGAGGCTTTGCGACGGCACCCCGCGGTGCTGGATGCGGCGGTCGTGGCAGTGCCCCACGAACGCTGGGGCGAGATGGTCGCGGCCGCCGTGGAACTCCGGCCCGGCCAGGCAGTGACGGCGGAAGAGCTCCAGGCCTTCGCGCGCGAACGCATTGCGTCGTTCAAATGCCCGAAGCGGGTGAATCTGGTGCCATCGCTGCCGCGCACTGCGTCGGGCAAGGTGCAGCGCGCCGAAGTTCGGCGCCGCATGCGGGGGGATGCCGCGCCGGCTGCCGGAATCGACTAGGCTGCGCTCACCTTCACCGGAAGCGCGGCGATGGCGCGGTGAAAAGGCAGCGGAACCTGCACGATCTGCTCCGCCGGCACCGTTAGGGCAATTTTCCCGAAGGCCTTCAAGAGGCTGGTGAACGCAATTGTCAGTTCCCTGCGCGCCAAGTGCATGCCAATGCAGCTGTGGCGGCCGTAGCCGAAGGTCAAGTGCCGGTTGCCATTCTTGCGGTCGAGTCGGAAGGCATCGCCATCAGGCCATTGTTTCTCGTCGCGGTTGGCCGAACCGCTGCACAACGCCACGTTGGCACCCTTGGGAATGACCTGGCCGCCGATTTCGATGTCACGCGTGGCGACCCGCAACAGCGCCTGCACGGAGCCTTCCAGTCGCAGCATCTCTTCCACGAAGGCGGCAACCTTTTCGGGGTGCGCCCGCAGTTCCGACTGCAGCGCGGCATCGGTGGCCAGCCGGCGCATCCCCATGGCCAGCATGTTCATGGTCGTTTCATTACCGCCGACGAAGGTGGTCAACAACATCCAGCCGCGCTCCAGGTTGCTGAAGGGTGTGCCGTCGCGCTTGTTCATGGTGGCCAGCGTATGGATGACGCGGCCGGGCATTTCCACGGCGGCACGCTGCAGATGCTTGTCCAGGTAGCGAAACATCTCGATCTGGTGCTGAACGAGTTCCACCTCGCGCTCCTCGCTGATGGACGGATCGAGCAGGCCGATGACTGCATCGGTCCAGGTCTTGAACCGCGGTTGATCTTCGCGTGGCAGGCCGAACTCATCGCACACCACCGTGCCGGGCAGGCGGGCGGCGAAGTCGCGGATAAACTCGATCTCACCGCGCCCCGCCAGTGCCGCAATCAATTCATCGACCAGGGACTGGATCTGCGGGGTGATCTGCTCCACCGTCTTCTGCGGGAAGAGCTGCAATCCCACATTGCGATACTCGTCATGCTCCGGCGGATCGGAGGTGACCAGTGTTTTCAACGCGCGCATGCCGGCGGCGTCCCACAGCGCCTGAGCCTTGGGCTTGAAAGAATTGCGCGTGATCAGATCGCTCTGCGAGGACAGCGCCTTGGTGTCCATTGCTGCCTTGAGGATGTCCTCGTGGCGCGTGATCCACCACACTCCGGTGCCCGGATCCTGATGCACGGGCTGTTCGCTGCGCATCGCGGCATAGTAGGCAAACGGGCATCTGGCCGTGTCGGCATCCGCCATCGAGTATTGCTTGAGATTCTGCATGAATCACCTGGGGATACGGTGGTGCGTGTGACTGGCGTATAGTGTAACAGTACCGTATGGTTTGCTGGCATTCGATCTGTTCCGGCTCTGGGCAAGGGGGGGATTCATGGCTGATTACGATTTGATCGTCGTGGGCGGTGGCGGGGCGGGCCTGGCCGCGGCCATCATGGCGCGCCGCGCGGGCGCCTCGGTGATCGTGCTCGAGGCCGACAAGGAACTCGGCGGAGCTACGCGCTGGTCGGCCGCCGTGATGTATGCCTGCAACACCAGCGTGCAACGCGCCCGCGGCATCACGGACACCCCCGATGCCATGTACAACTACATGATGACCCTTGCGGGATGGGATACCTATCCCGACATCATGCGGGTGCTGTGCGAACAGAGTGGGCCCACGCTGGAATGGCTGATCAGCCTCGGGGTGACCTTTCCGCCGGAGTATTTGCTGTGCTCGGGCGTGGACGAAGTGCCGCGCGGACATCCGAGCGGTGGCGTTGCGGCCTCGCTGATCAACGCAGCGGGTGCGGAAGGCACGGAGTACGCGCTGGGCACGCGGGTGGAGGGCCTGATCGTCGAGAACGGCCGGGTCGTGGGTGTTCGCGCTGCCGGCGAGGAACTGCGGGCCCATGCGGTGCTCGTGACCACCGGCGGATTCGGCAACAGCCCGGAAATGATTCGCGATTATTACCCCACGGCCGCCTATCACGGCGATTGGACCTATGCCGTGCACATGAAGGCGCCGTTCATCGTCGGCGATGGCATCAAACTCGGCAAGAAGATCGGCGCCGCCATCGTCGGCGAAGACACCGGATTGCTTCTGCCCACGAGCGGCTTGGGAAAATTCATCGAAGCCTTCCTGCCTCCCTGGATCATGCTGGTGAACACGCTCGGCCGGCGCTTCATGGATGAATCGGCGCCCTATGCGGTCTCGGGTTACATCATCAATGCCCAGCCGCAGAAGAAGGCTTTCGCCGTCTTCGACGAACCCACGTTGGAGGTCGCGAGCCAGGACATGCGTTTTGCGGATCCGTACCACAGCGGCGGCGCCATGCCGACCTGGGAATACAACCTGCTGCGCCAGAGCATCAACAACGGCAAGATTCATCAGGCGCCGGATATCCGCACGCTGGCGGGGAAGATCGGCGTCGATCCGGAGACCCTGCAGGTCACCACCGAAATCTACAACGAGGATTGCGACGCCGGCACCGACCGGCATTTTTTCAAGGACATGCCGCAACGTTTTCCCCTTCGCAAGGCGCCGTTTTACGCCCGCGAGGTGCGCGCCTGCGTCATCGGCCAGACCGGCGCGGGGCTCAACATCGACACCAGCGCCCGTGTGCTGGATGTTCATGGGCGGGTCATCCCCGGCCTGTATGCCGCCGGCGAAGTGCTGGGCTGCGGCGTGGGCAAGCGGTACTTCGGCGGCGGCATGGGCATCTGCAATGCGATGGTGTTCGGGCGCATCGCCGGCACCAACGCAGCGGCCGAAGCGCGCGCGAGGAAGGGCGCATGAGCCTCCTGGCTGGGAAAGTTGCGTTCGTCAGCGGCGGCGCGCGCGGCATCGGCGCGGCCTGCGGCGCCGCCATGTCAGCGCAGGGCGCACGCGTCGTGCTGGCGGATTTGCCACAGAGCGACGGCGAGGCCACGGCGGCGGCGCTGCAGGCCAAGGGTCAGCAAGCGCTTTTCGTGCCCCTCGACGTCACGGATGAGGCCGGCTGGACTCGTGCCATGGAAGCCGTCGCGGCCAAGTACGGGCGACTGGACGTGATGGTCAACAATGCGGGCATCACGCTGTCGAAGACCGTCGAGGACATCAGCTTGCAGGAGTTCAAGCGCGTGCTGGACATCAATCTGCTGGGGGTGTTCCTGGGCACGCAAAACGCGATCCGCTTGATGAAGAAATCCGGCGGCGGTTCAATCATCAACATTGCGTCGAATTCCACCGACGCGGTGGTGCCGCTGACCACGGCCTACAGCCCCAGCAAGGCGGCGGTGGCGAATTTCACCAAGGTGGCCGCCGTGCATTGCGCCGTGGAGCGCTACAACATCCGTGTCAACTCCGTGCATCCTGGGCCGACCGAAACGTTGATGTTGACGGGCGGAGGCGCCATGCGCGCCGCTGACATTCCACAGGTGCGGGCGCTGATCGATGCCATTCCCATGGGTCGCATGGCGCAGCCGGAGGAAATCGGCAATGTGGTGTTGTTCCTCGCCAGCGACCTGTCGTCCTACATGACGGCGGCGGAGATCTTCGTCGACGGCGGGCTGACCGTGCGCATGTGACTCGCAGCGCAACGGGCCTGCGAGCGCCGCATCCGGGGCGGCTTCAGGCGCGCAGGGTTGCGCTGCAGCGGTCCAGCACCACGACGTTGCGTTCCTTCACCACGGCCTTGAAACGTATGCCGCCGTCGATGTCGTGAAACTCGAAGCGGATGGTCTCGCCCGGATACACGGGCGAGGAGAAACGCGCGAACATGGAAGTGAGGCGTGCCGGATCATTGCCGCAATAGGCCTTCAACAATGCGCGGCATCCCAGGCCAAAGCTGCACAAGCCGTGAAGGATGGGCCGCTCGAATCCGGCCTTGCGAGCCACTTTCGGGTCGGCATGCAGCGGGTTGTAGTCACCACTCAAGCGGTAGATGAGGGCGGCGCTGGGGAGGGTGGAGAATTCCACCACGCGGTCCGGCTCGCGCTTTGGAATGGGCAGGGCAGCCTCGACGGCCGAACCGAAGCCGCCCTGGCCGCCATCGCCGCGCAGATAGACGCTCGAACGCACCGTGGCCAGCTTTGCCCCATCCGCCTCGTCGAACAACGCCTTTTCGATGTGCAGCATGGCGCCCTTGTCGGCGCCCTTATCCTCGACGCCGATGATGGTGTACTCGCCGCGCACCGCGCCCTGCGTGGGAATGGGGGAGTGGATGGTGAAGGCCTGTTCTGCGTGCAGGACTTTCACCCAGTTGACGCCGTATTGCGGATCCTTGAGCCAGAACCCCGGATGGCTTAGCACGGACACCATGGAGGGAACCACCTTCATGGATTCCTCATAGACGAACGGCAGTTCCGACTCGTCCAGCGGATCCGCGCCATACCCCAACCCCAGCGCATAGAGGATGCTGTCGCGGAACTCGTAGCGCTGCACGATGGGAGCGATGTCCAGGTTCTTGATCTTGTCCAGGTTCATGCGGGTATGCCCATTTTTTGAAGGAGGTATACTAACGGACAGTATCCAGGGTTACCAGAAACCGCGGGATCAGCCCGTTAAAATCTCGCTTATTGTGAAAGATACGCTACCATATCGGTACGGAATAAGGACTGGAGAATCAGCATGGCGGATGTACTCAAGGGCAAGGTCGTGATCGTCACCGGCGCGGGCCGTGGGGTAGGCGCCGAGATCGCGAAGCTGGCGGCGAAGGAAGGCGCCAAGGTCGTCGTCAACGACCTGGGCGGCAGCCAGGCCGGAGAAGGCGCCGATCTGGCGCCTGCGCAACAGGTGGCCGCGGAGATCAACAAGGCCGGTGGTCAGGCCATTGCCAACGGCGCGAACGTGGCCCTGATGTCCGGCGCCGAAGAACTCATCGCCGCCGCCCTCGCGGCCTTCGGCGACCTCGATGCGGTGATCAACAATGCCGGCATCCTGCGCGACATCATGTTCCACAAAATGAGCGAGGCCGATTTCGACAGCGTCATCGCCGTCAACCTCAAGGGTTGCTACAACGTCGCGCGCGCCGCTGCCAATCACTTCAAGGACAAGCAGAAGGGCGCCTTCGTGCACATGACCTCCACCAGCGGCCTGATCGGCAACTTCGGCCAGGTTAACTACGGCGCCGCCAAGCTGGGGGTCGCCGGGCTGTCCAAGTGCATCGCGTTGGACATGGCGAAATTCGGCGTGCGCTCCAATGCCGTCGCGCCCTTCGCCTGGACGCGCATGGTAGGAACGATCCCGGCAACACCGGAGAACGCCGCGCGCCTGGAAGCGGCCAAGAAGATGACGCCGGACAAGATCGCGCCGTTCGTGGTGGCCCTCATCAGCGACGCAGCCAAGGACGTTACCGGGCAGGTGTTCGGCGTGCGCCTCAACGAGATCATTCTCTTCAGCCAGCCCCGCCCGCTGCGCACCGTCCACACGGCCGACGGTTGGACGCCGCAGAAAGTGCTCGATACGGCGCTGCCTGCGCTGCGCGGCTCGTTCTACAAGAACGAGCGCTCCTCGGAGGTCTTCACCTGGGATCCGGTCTGACGGCGGCTCGACGCTAACGGCGGTCGAATCCCAGCCACAGGCGCGTCAACCCGTACGAAATGTAGAGCGGGGTGTAGGCGAAGCTGGCTTCGCCGCGCGATGCGCGGAAATTGTCGAGCCGGTCGATCAGCGCCTGAAAGGCCAGGCGCAGTTCCCCGCGCGCCAGTTGATTTCCAATGCACAGATGCCGGCCGGTTCCGAAGGCCAGGTGCGCGCCGGCATTGGCGCGGTGCAGATCGGGACAGGCCGGTTCGCTGAACATCGCGGGGTCGCGATTGCCGGCGCCGAAGCGCACTTCCACCAGTGACCCTGCCGGAATCATCGTGCCGGCGATGACCACATCCTCGGTCGCGCGCCGAAACATGGTCTGGATGGGTGACATCGTGCGCAGGGTCTCCTCCACGAAGGTGCGCATGAGTGCCGGGTCGGCACGTATTTGCGACACCAGCACCGGTCGATCGATCAGCAGCTTCATGCCGGCCGCCAGCGTGGCCGTCGTGGTCTCGTTTCCGGCCACCAGCAACTGCTGCAGGATGCTCATGATCTCGCGCAGGTCGAGCTGGCGGCCGTCGACCTCGGCATGCACCAGACGGCTCAGCAACATGCCGTCCGGCTCGCGCCGCAGGCGTTCGATGGCCGCCGCCATGTACTGCTGCATCTCGGTGAGAATCATGGCGCTTTCGATCTCGCGCTCGTAGCTCATGGTGGGGTCCTGGCTTTCCACCGAGACGTCGGACCACAGCTTGAAGCGGTCCATGTCCTTTTTGTCCACGCCGAGCTGTTCGGCAATCACCGTCATGGGCAGCTTGATGGCGAATTGGGATACGAACTCCACCTCGTTGCCGGCGATGAACGTGTCGATGAGCTCATGGATGATCTGGTTGATGCGCGGCTCGAGTTCGTCGATCTTGGCGGGCGTGAAGGCCCGGTCGACGAGTTGCCGGTAGAGGCGGTGCGAGGGCGGGTCGTTGGAAATGAGCGTGTCCATGGGCTGCCAGCCGCGCTCGTCGTAGATGCGGGTTACTTCGGCGTGCGCGGCCGTATTGCGGGTGCCGCCCAGGCCGGTCCTGCTGGAGAAGGCCTTGGCGTTGATGACGGCGCTGCGGATGTCCTGGTAGCGCGTCAGCACGTAGTTGCCCGTCAACGGGTCCCGATAGACCGGTGAAGTATCGCGAAGCGAATCGTAGGCCGCGAACGGACACTGCTGCACCGCCGGATCTGCGAAACTCAAGGGCTTGGAATCTGAGGAGGACACGATGTGAGGGACGCCTAGAGGAAGATCGTGCCGACCTTCTTGCCGCGCGGGTGAACCTTGGAGTCGCCTGCGGGATACATATCGAACACCGAGCGGTCGCCTTCCAATCCGCCGAACAGTTCCATGGTCATGGGCTTGCTGCAGCAGTCCAGGAGCTTGGCGACCTGCACCTGGAACACCTCGCTCTTGCGCAGCTCCCCGAGCAGCGACTCGTCCTTGTAGCTCTCGATGGCCACGAACACGTTGGGGTCGCGTCCCCAGCCGTAGTAGACGAAATAAGTGATTTGCTCCATGGCCTCGATGTGCCCGCGCCACAGGGAATCGAACAGGGTGTTGAACTCCTCGCGGCGGGCCGGATCGACCGTCCAGCGGGAGATGAAAACGTTGGATTTCGTGAAAATACCATCCTTCATCGGCGCGGCTCCCCTTGAGAATCGATAACGATAAGCTTGTATACCATATGTCAGTTATCGGACTCCATTGGCCGGCCGGCACGGGTGATCGACCGAGGCGTCGATTCATGCGACAGTATGTGCAAGCATGATTTCAATGACCGGCAAGGTGGTGATCGTGACCGGGTCCACCCGCGGCATCGGCCTGGCCACCGTCCGGTTGATTGCTTGCGCCGGCGGCAGCGTGGTCGTTTCCTCCCGCAAGGCGCAGGCCTGTGAGGAGGTCTGCCAGACCCTGCGGGCGGAAGGCTTCGACGCCATGCCTGTTGCAGCCCATGCGGCGCAGGAGGAGGACATCCACCGCCTGGTCGATGCCACCCTGCAGCGCTACGGCCGCCTGGATGCCGTGGTGGCCAACGCGGGCGTCAATCCGGTGTTCGATCCGGTCACCGAGATCACCGACAGCAGCTGGAGCCGCATCCTCGACACCAATGTTGCCGGTCCGTTGCGCCTGGCGCGTCATGCGCTGCCGCACATTGCGACTTCCGGAGGCGGCTCGATGGTGATGATGTCGTCGGTGAACGCCCACGTGGGCTTTGCCGGGAGCGGCGCCTACGGCGTCTCCAAGGCGGCGCTGGAGCAATTGACTCGCCAGCTGGCGGTGGAATGGGGGCCGCAACGCATCACCGTCAACGCCGTCTGCCCGGGCACGGTGCGCACGGACATGATCCGGCTGCTGCTGGAACGCCCGGGTTTCCTGGACAGCGTGCAGCGCGCGTCGCCGCTGGGGCGCATCGCCGAACCCGACGATGTGGCGGGCGCCGTGCTGTTCCTGCTCTCAGACCTCGCGCGGTTCGTGACGGGACATGTGCTGGCCGTTGACGGCGGGCAGACCATCACCCGGCGGGCCTGATCCTTGGCCTCGTGGGAGGCGGGCGGCGACTGCGCTACTATTCCACCATTACAACGACTGGAGATGATGATGCCGGGATTATGGTTCGATGAGCTTCAGGTGGGCCAGGTGTTCAAGCACGCCATCCGCCGTACCGTGACCGAGACCGACAACATCCTGTTCTCGACCATGACGCACAATCCCGCGCAGTTGCACCTCGACGAGGAATACATGCGCGGGACGGAATACGGCCAGCGCCTGGTCAATTCAGCCTTCACGCTGGGCCTGATGGTGGGCATTTCCGTCGGCGATACCACGCTTGGCACCGCGGTGGCCAACCTCGGCTGGGACGAAGTGCGCTTTCCCAAGCCGGTTTTTCACGGCGATACGCTGCATGTGGAAACCGAGGTCATCGACCTGCGCGATTCCAAGTCCCGGCCCGATCAGGGTATCGTGACCTTCCTGCATCGCGCCTACAACCAGCGCAATGAATTGGTGGCTTCCTGCAAGCGTTCGGGATTGCAGCGCCGGAAGCCCAAGTCATGATCAACCTGCGTTCCTTCCTGTTCATTCCCGGGGACAGCGAGAAGAAGCTCGGCAAGGCTGACGGCGCCGGCGCCGATGCGCTGATCCTGGATTTGGAAGATGCCGTATCGCCGGCCAACAAACCATTGGCACGCCGGCTGGTGCCGGAATTCATCGGCCAGCGGCCGCGCGGATCGCGCAAGTCTCAGTTGTGGGTGCGCATCAATCCACTGGACTCCGGGCTTGCGCTTGCGGATCTGGCTGCCGTGGTTGCAGCCGGTCCCGATGGTCTCATGCTGCCCAAGGCCAACTCACCGGCCGACGTGTTGCAATTGTCGCACTATCTGGATGCGCTGGAAGCGCAGAGCGGCGTTGCGGCCCAGTCCATCAAGATTCTGCCCGTGGCGACCGAGACCGCCATCTCCCCGTTTCGGCTGGGCGATTACGCCACCGCGGGCCTGACACGGTTGCTCGGCATTACCTGGGGCGCGGAAGATCTGTCCGCGGCCATCGGCGCCAGCACCAACCTGGACGGCAACGGCCAATGGGCGCTGACCTACCGCATGGTGCGCTCGCTGTGTCTGCTGGCCGCGCGCGCATCCGGCGTGCAGGCCATCGACACGCTGTTCGTGGATTTCAAGGATGAGGCCGGGTTGCGCGCATCCTCACGCGCCTCGCGCGCCGAAGGTTTCACCGGCCGCATCGCCATCCACCCGGCGCAGGTGGCCGCCATCAACGAGAGCTACATGCCCTCGCGCGAGGAGATTGCGCATGCGCGGCGGGTGGTCGAGGCATTCGACGCAGCGCCCGGCGCCGGCACCGTGGGCCTGGATGGCAAGATGATCGACATTCCGCACCTGAAGCAGGCACAGGGTGTGCTGGCGCAGGCGGCCGCGTACGGCGTGTGAATCGCTGTTGAGGCGGGGATGAAATGGCGGGGGCTCGAACCCGCCGTGCATCAGGCGCCGACGGTTATTCCAGCAACTCGCGCCGGATGCGCTCTCGCATGGCGGCATCCACGCCCAGTTGTTGCTCGAGGTACGCCTCGACGCTGCCGTGCCGTTGCAAGACGGTATCGAACATGGCTTCGATGTAGCCGGTCTCGGCGCGCATCATCGGTTCCCAGATGGCCGGGTCGACCGAGGCGAAGCGGCTAGAGGTGGGATCGCTGATCACCAGGCGGCAGCCGCGCTCGAAGAACCGTTCCGTCAGCAGGTAATCCTCGATCACCTTGTCGCGCGGCACGCCCAGCAGCGTCAACAACAACGCGGCGGCGATGCCGGTGCGATCCTTGCCGGCCGAGCAATGGAAGATCAGCGGCAGGTCGCCGGCGGCGATGCGGCGGAAGACCTCGCGGTAGGAATCGGCCTGTTCGTAGGGGAGGTGACGATAGGCGGCGATCATGCGCTCGCGCATGGCCGCAGCCGAGGCTTCCGGATGCGTGATGGCCGCCACCAGTTCGCCCACGCTGCTTTCGTGATCCCGGGACCAGTGATCCACCGCATGGGATTCCGACCAGCGCGTGGGGCGCACCTTGCGCTCCTTGGAGGAGCGGAAATCGCAGATCACCTTGATGCCCAAGGAGGCCATGTAGTGCTGATCGGCGTCGGTCAACATCGCCATGGTGCCGGAGCGGTACACGCGCCCCCACCGTACGCGCAGTCCGTTGGCATTGCGGTAGCCGCCGATGTCGCGGAAATTGTGTCCGCCTTCCAGCTGCGCGACCCGGCGCTGTTCGGAATCGACGGTCTTGCAGATGTCCTCCACAAACGGCGCGACACTGGCGAGCGACTCCGCCGACAGTCCGTAGGCTGGCAGCGGCAGGCCGAGAAAATGCCGCCACGGTGCGCCGCTGCGCATCAGGTAGCTGATGGTCTGCACCAGGCTGCCGGCCTGGCTGCCCGGATGGGTGAACGCCTGCGCGCCAAGGAAATGTCCGCGTGCCGCCTCGCCCAGACTGCGTACGCGGGCGGCGTTCTTCTCCCACAAGCGCCGGCAGATAACCAGCACCGCAAAAGGCTTGCCGGCGAGCAGCCGGATGCCGGCCTCACTTTTCAGGAACGATTGGATCGGGACACTGGGACTGTCCTGCCAGGTGTTGCTGAAGATCAGCACCAGGTCGGGGTCTTCATCCAGCGCCGCAGCGGGCTCGCAGGAAACAGGAAAGTCGACGCCGTTGGCGGCGCACTCCGTCCACTTCTTCACCTGGCGAGGGGACAAGGGCCGTCGTAGGCGTTCCCCGGCGTCGGCAAAGTCCACGCGACACAGCACGGCTTCGTGTCCGGCGCGCCGGCAGGCCTGCTCGGCCTCGCGTACGGCGCGTTCGGCTTGTTGAGTGAAGGAATAGTAAAGGAGTAGAACTTTCATGTATCGCCGGCAGCCATCGGAATGTCAGTGGGCGAGGATGATACGCGAGGTTTCAATCGCGGTCCGCGCCCATCCTCTGCTGACGCAAAGGCGCATCAGGGAGGACAATGCGTACGTCATGCGGCCGCGACGTGGCGTCCAGCCGCGCCGTCAGCGGATGAACCTCAGCGGCAAGGTCTTCAGCGCGCGCATGGCGAACACCGGCATGTAATGAATGGAGTCGGCAGGGGCGGCCAATTCGATGCGCTGGAACTCCCGCAACCAGGATTCCACCGAGAAATTCAATTCCATCCGGGCAAGTTGGTTGCCTGCGCACAGCCGCGCGCCATAGCCGAAGGTGGTGTGGGCGCGGGGGTTCTGCCGCCCCAGGTCGATTTGTTCGGCATTGGTCCAGAAGGCCTCGTCCACGCCGCCCGACCCCCACAGGATGAACAGGTTGGCGCCCTTTGTCACCGGCGTGCCGCCGATTTCCGTGTCCGCCAGCACCGTGCGGACGGTCGTGTTGGCGGGAGCCGCCGTGCGCAGCACTTCTTCGACGAACTTGACGACTTTGTCCGGCTCCTTCTTCAGCCGGGCGAAGATCTCCGGGTGCCGGGCCAGTTCATAGGCGCAGGATCCGAGCGCATTGCGCGTGGTTTCATTGCCCGCCACCACGACGATGAACGCCATCGACAAGGCTTCCCCGAGCGTGAGCAACTGGCCTTCGGCTCCCTTGGCATTCGCGAGGGTGCTGAGAAAGTCGTCGCTGGGATGGTCGCGGCGTTCCAAAATGTGCTTGACGAGGTACTGCTGTCCTTCACGGGACAATTCCGCATGCTTGACGGCCTCCGCCAGGGGAGTCGTCGGGTCCACCAGCCGCATGTGAGCGTCGGTGAATCGCACCAGGAAATCGGCGTCGCTGCGCGGCAGTTCCAGCAAATCGCAGATCACCCACAATGGCAGCGGTATGGCGAAGGACTGGACGAAATCCTGCACGTCGCCGGAGGTGAAGCCGGCCAGCAACTCGTCAATCGCGCCTTGCACCCTTGGCCCCATGGCCGTGATGCGCTCCCGCGACAGGGCTTGGGTGGCAATGGCGCGATATTGCGAATGCACCGGAGGGTCGGAAGTCTGCAACGTGTGCGCCATCTTGTAGCCGCCATCGGCAAACACGGCCTCGAGCTCAGGCTGGAAATCCGCCCAGCGCCAGACGCTGGGGTTGGGCCGGCCGGAGAAGATGTCGGTGCGGCGGCACACGTCCTCGATGTCCCGCTTGCGCGTCACGCAATACGTGGGCACGTCCACCCCCGGGATGTCGATCTTGTGCACCGGAGACTCGCGCCGCATGGCCGCCCACCAGGCGTGCGGACAGGAGAGCACCTGGGGGTCGAGCGGGTTGAAATCGGCGAGTGAATTCAATTGGCACCTGGAAGGGCGACCGGACGCGACCATAACATCAACCTGGCGCATGGTAAACTACCATACTAATAACGCCGGCCATGCGTTGACCGTTCCGCAGTACGCGGGTACCGTGACGATGGCCGTGCCGCGACGGGCGCGAACATGAAATGAATCGGGGGGCGCGATGGCGACGAATGCATCCAAGCTGCTGGAGTTGTGCAACGACCGGCAGGAGATCCAGAACGTTCTCGGCCTGTATTGCCGCGCGATCGACCGGTTGGACGTCGAACTTCTGAAGTCCATCTATCACCCCGACGGCACGGACCACCACGGACCGTACGCGGCTTCCGCGCACGACTTCGCCGACATCATCATGGCGCGCCTGCGGGAGATCGTGATCTATGGTTTTCACACGGTCACCCATTCGGTCATCGAGGTGCATGGGCGCTTCGCGGAAGCCGAGAGCTATTACTACGGCTATCACAAGATCGCCCCGGGTTACGCTGCCATCGAAAATTTCTTCGGCAAGAAATATGCCGATGAGCAGGTTCGCAACGGCAAGATCGGACAGGCCCACGAGTATCTGTGCGCCGGCCGCTATCTGGACGTGCTCGAGAAGCGCAAGGGACAGTGGAAGATCCTGCACCGCGACATCACCAACGAGTGGGGCCAGTGCCAGCCCATCAACCTGAGTGACGAAGGCGAGCCGGGACGCTTCGTGTTGCCGGGTTCGCGCGATCGCCAGGACCCGGTGTACGCCTTGCTCGCCAAGATCCAGAAGGCCGCCGGCAAGACTGTAGCGGGGGATAAATCCCGCAAGCCAACGCGCGCCCGGGCGAACGCCAAGGCGAACGCCAAGGCGAACGCCAAGGCGAACGCCAAGGCGCCCGCCAAGGCTCGGGCTACCAAGGTCAAAGGCCGCAAGCAGTCCCGCCGCTAGCGGCATCGATCCCGACCCATTCAATCATTGACGAGGCAGGCATGAGCAAGAACAAGATCGGCGTCGGCATCATTGGCGTGCAACCCGGGCGCAGCTTTGCAGCGATTGCGCACATTCCTGCATTGAAGGCGCTGCCGCAGTACGAGATCGCGGCCATCAGCACCACCCGGCGGGAGAGCGCGCAGGCCGCGGCGAAGGAATACGGCATTCCCCGCTTCTATGACAATCACCGTGATCTGGTGAATGATCCAGGCGTCGACGTCGTGGCTGTCACGGTCAAGGTGCCGCATCACCTGGAACTGGTGATGGCGGCGCTGCAAGCGGGCAAGGCCGTGTATTGCGAATGGCCGCTGGGCAATGGCCTGGCGGAGGCTAGGCAGATGGCGGATCTTGCGCGCAGCAAGAAACTGCACACGGCGGTCGGCCTCCAGGCGAGGGCGGCGCCCGCCATCAACTTCGTGCGCGACCTGGTGGCGCAAGGGTATGTGGGCGAGGTGCTGTCGACCACGCTCATCGGCACGGGCATGAACTGGGGACCGTACGTGGACGCCCCAAATGCCTACACCTTCGATGCGCGCAACGGCGCCACTATGCTGAGCATCCCCGTCGGTCACACGCTCGATGCGTTGTGCTACGCGCTGGGCGAAGTGGGCGAGGTATCGGCGACCTGCGCGCAGCGCCGCACCACGGCCATCCAGGTGGAGACCGGCGCCACGCTGCCGATGACGGCCAAGGACCAGATCGCGGTCAGCGGCCTGCTGCAGAACGGCGCCGTGCTGAGTCTGCATTATCGCGGCGGCATGAGCCGAGGCACGGGCCTGCTGTGGGAGATCAACGGCACCGAGGGCGACCTGCAGGTCACGTCCATCGGCGGTCACGCGCAGTTGTTCGATCTGGCCGTCCGAGGGGGCAAGGGCCAGGAACAAGCGACGCAGCCTATGGAAATCCCGTCCAAGTATCATTGGGCGCCGCCTGGTGCGACGGGCTTCGCCCTTAACGTGGCGCAGGCCTACATGCGATTTGCGGACGATATGCGTGACGGCACGCATACCTGCCCGACCTTCGACGACGCGGTCACCCGTCATAAGGTCATCGACGCCATTGCGGCGTCGGCGGATTCCGGACGGCGCGTGGTCATTTCCTGATCGCTTGGGCCGCGCGCAGCGCGGTCATTCATGGGAGGACGGATGACGGACCTTCGGCAACATCTCCGTTCCTGTGCGTTTTGCGAGGCCGCGTGCGGCATCATCGCCACGGCAGATCACCACGCGCGTGCCGTGACCCGGGTGCGCGGCGATCCGCAGGACCCGTTCAGCCAGGGCTTCATCTGCGCCAAGGCGCTGGCGCTGACCGAACTGCATGCCGATCCCGACCGCCTGCGCCGTCCCGTGCGCCGCCGGGGCTCGGACTTCATCGACATCGGCTGGGACGAAGCCATCGCCGAGTCCGCCGACCGGTTGAAGGCCGTGCAGGGTGCGCACGGCCGGCACTCCGTGGCCTACTACTTCGGCAACCCCTCCGGCCACAAGGCGCCGTTCATCCTGTACGGACCGCTGCTCATGGAGGCCCTGGGCTCCATGCAGGTGTACTCGCCGGGCACGCTGGACCAGATCCCGAAGTTCGTCAGCGCCACCTTGATGTTCGGCGGTCCGTTGATCCAAGGCATTCCCGACATCGACCGCACCTCGCATCTGATCATCATGGGCGCCAACCCCGTGGTGTCGCAGGGCAGCATGATGGTGGCGCCGGGCATCGCCGATCGCATCAAGCAAGTACGCAAGCGGGGCGGCAAGGTGATCGTCATCGATCCGCGCCGCACCGAGACCGCCGAGATCGCGGACGAACATCATGCGATCCGCCCCGGCACGGATGCATTCCTGTTGTTCGCAATGCTCGATACCTTGTTTTCGGAAGGTCGCGTCAAGCTCGGCCGTGCCCAGGGTCTTGTGAAAGGGCTGGATGAATTAAGGGGTCTCGCCGCGGAGTTCCCGGCCGAGCGCGTCGCTAACATCACCGGCCTTGCGCCCGACACGATCCGCCGCTTGGCGCGGGAGTTTGCGGCAGCGCCCCAAGGCGTGATCCATGGCCGCACCGGAACCTGCACCCAGCGCTTCGGCAGCGTATCGGGCTGGCTCATCGATGCGCTGATCGTGCTGACCGGCAATCTGGATCGCCCCGGCGGGGCGATGTTCACCAACGGCGGCATTCCCATGCCGCTGTTGTTCAATGAGACCTTCAAGGATGGCGTGGCGCCTCTGGGCCGCTGGCACTCGCGCGTCGGCAAGTTGCCCGAGTCCATCGGCATGCTGCCCACCGCGGCGCTGGCGGATGAAATCCTGGTGCCGGGCGAAGGGCAGGTGCGCGCGCTGGTGACCCAGGCCGGCAACATTGCGCTGTCCAATCCCAATGGCGCGAAGCTGGCGCGGGCCTTCGAATCGCTCGAGTTCATGCTGTCCTTCGACATCTACGTCAATGAGACCACGCGGCATGCCGACATCATCATCCCTGGCCCTTCGTATGCCGAGCATTCGGATTTCGCCGCGGTCACCCCTTACGAATCCTGCCGCAAATACATCAAGTGGGCGCCGCCGATCTTCGCGCCGGAGGCCGGTACGCCTCACGATTGGGAAATCTTCGCCGGCATCGCAGCCCGGCTGCAGGGCCTCAGTGTTGCAGAGCTCGAAGAGCGTTACGTGCGCCGGCTATTGGAAAAGGCGCTGGCCGAAGGCCGGCGCGAATGCCGTGAGGTGAGCCTGGAGGCGGCGCGTGCCGCCATCGGCGAGTCGCCCGGCCCCGATCGCTTGTTCGACATCATGTTGCGCAGCGGTCCGTACGGCGATGCCTTCGGCGCGGTCGCCGATGGCTTGAACCTGGACAGGCTGCGTCAGCATCCGCATGGCCTGGACCTGGGACCGCTCACCGAGCAATTGCCCAAAGTCTTGAAGACACCCGACGGCCTGATCGATCTGACGCCGCCGCTGCTGGTGGCCGATGTGCAACGCATGCGCGAGGCGCTGGGCGAGTCACGGCCCGACGGTGCGCTGCTGATGATCGGGCGACGTCATGCGCGCTCCAAGAATGCCTGGATGCACAATGTTCGCCTGCTCACCAAGGGCAAGGATCCCTGCACGTTGCTCATGCATCCTCGCGATGCCGCCGCGCTCGGCTTGTCGGACGGCGCTCGCGCCGCGCTCAGCACGGCCGTGGACCGGATCATCGTGCCGGTGGAGATCAGCGATGAAGTCATGCCCGGCGTGGTGAGCCTGCCGCATGGCTGGGGTCACGGCATGCCGGGCACCCGGCAGGGAGTGGCCAATGCCCACGCGGGCGTGAACGCCAATGCCATCATCGACGAGGCGGCGTTGGACGTGCCCTCGGCGTCGACCATCTTGAATGGGGTGCCGGTGAACGTGACGAAATATGCAACGGCCGATGCAACGACGGAAAGCGCAGCGGAGGCAGCCCTTTGAGTGCTACGAAGCACGCAGATGTCGGGGTGCTGTTCAAGCCTTTCGAACGTGGGCCCCTGGCGCTGCGAAACCGCATCGTCATGGCGCCGATGACGCGCTGTTTCTGCCCTGGCGGTGTGCCTGGAGCGGACGTTGCGGCCTACTATGAGCGGCGCGCCGCGGCCAATGTCGGCCTGATCATCACCGAAGGCACCTGGGTGCCGCACGATTCAGCCAGCAACGACGAGTCCGCGCCGAGGTTCTACGGCGACGATGCCTTGGGCGGCTGGAGGAAGGTGGTGGATCGGGTGCATGCGGCCGGTGGTGTGATCATGCCGCAGCTGTGGCATGTGGGCTTGGTCTCCAAGCCTGCCATCGAGAATCTGTATGAGACAGGCGTCGATCCCCACGCCCGTGCGCTCAGCCCGTCGGGGTTGTTGCTGCCGGGACGACAGGTGGCACAGCCCGCCAGCGAGCGGCAGATCGCAGAACTCGTCGAAGCCTACGCGCAGGCGGCAGGATCGGCCATGCGCCTGGGGTTCGACGGGCTGGAGATTCACGGCGCGCACGGCTATCTCATCGATCAGTTCCTCTGGGACCAGACCAATGTTCGCGATGACGCCTGGGGTGGCGACCCGGCGCGCCGAACGCGCTTTGCGGTGGAGATCGTCAAGGCCTGCCGCGCACGCACCCGGCCTGACTTTCCCATCATCTTCCGCTTCTCGCAGTGGAAGCAGCAGGACTATGCAGCCCGTCTCTGGAAGCAGCCACAGGATTTGGCCGCCTTCCTCGAACCGCTGGCGGACGCCGGCGTGGACATCTTCCATGCGTCGCAGCGGCGCTTCTGGGAAGCTGAGTTCGACGGCAGCCCGCTGAACCTTGCCGGCTGGGCGCAGCGCCTGACGGGCCGGCCTGCCATTGCCGTGGGCTCGGTGGGTCTGGACAGTGAGATGCTGCAGACCTTTTTCTCGGATCAACCGGCACAACCCGGCAGCCTGGATCAGCTCATCGCCATGATGGAACGGCGCGACTTCGATCTGGTGGCCGTGGGGCGCGCCCTGCTGAGTGATCCTGACTGGGTGGAGAAGATACGTCGGGGCGAGTGGTCATCGCTGCGCGCGGTGAACAAGGCTGACTTGGCCGTCTTGAACTAGGAGCCCGCGGCCGGCCCGGACCGACCGCGGAGTCCATGTTGCTTCAACCCGACCAGAATCCCTCGACCACGGCTTCGATCTCGGCATCGCTCTTGCGGGCGATGTCGCACAGGAACTTGGAATCCTCGCCCACCTGATAGCGGATTTGCGGTGACGCCGTGGTCACGGCCTCGAGCACCACGGACGCCACCTGGGCGGGCTCCAGCATGCCGGCTCTGCTCTTGCCCACCAGCCGCAGGAAATTGTCGTACATGCCGCCGTATTGCGCCGCCACGGCGGGCGAGAGCGAGGTGCGCTCATTCGTCACGTCGCGCACCTGGTTGGCCACCATGGGCGTATTGATGCCGCCCGGCTCGACCAGCACCACGGTCACACCGAATGGCTTGGCCTCGCGCCGCATGACATCGCCGAGGCCCTCGAGTGCGTGCTTCGAGGCTACGTAATGGCCGATGAAGGGCAGGCCGATCTTGCCCGCGAAGGAACTGATCATCACCAGGCGGCCCTTGGCGGCGCGCAAAGCCGGCATGGTTGCCTGGAAGATGGCGGCCGCGGCCACGGTGTTGATCTCCAGCGTGCGCCGCAGCGCGGCGAGAGAGCCGGTTTCCACGGGGCCGAAGGGGCTGATGGCGGCGCAGACGATGACGGCATCGAGAGCGGCGAATGCCTGCTTTTTCAACTCCGCGAGCACCGAGTCGGCGTTGCCCAGGTCCAGGTTGAACAATTGCGTCACACCCGGGTTGTGCTTGCGGACGTGCGCGCCTTCCGCATCATTGAGCACGCTGCCGATCACCCGGTAACCGGCGCCCTCCAGGAGTTTCACGACCTCCGTGCCCACGCCGCCGGCGGCGCCCACGACCAATGCTGTCTTGCTCATCGATGTTTCCTCAGTCTTGAATGCTGTTCGTGAATGTCAGGTCTCGACGCCGATCACGCCGGGGACGGTCCGCTCCAGGTTGCCGAAGCCTTGCACCGTGCCATCCAGCAGCAGGTGCGTTGTCTGCTCCAGCAGCGTAAGGGGCGGGGTTCCGCCGGGATAGACGCCCAGGTAGATATCATTGGGCGCCGTGAACGACAGGTACGCGGTGCCGGCAATGCGGGTGGTCTCGATGCGCAGTTCGCCGCGCTCGTAGCCGATGGCAAAGCCGAAGTTCTTGCGGGCATCGTCCGCATCGTCGATGCGCCAGGGATAGGTGAGGCGGCCTTCGTACAGCTTGTCGCCTTCGTAAACCACGGCTTCACAGAACACGGGCTTATCCTGGTTGCGCAGCATGGCATCGTATATGAGGAAGCTCACGCCATTGTCGAAGTAGCCCTGCAGCCATTGATGGCTGCGCAATGTCGGCGTATCGCGCGGGCCCATGCTGTGATCGCGATTGCCCTTGCCCTCATAGGCGATGCTCTGGCCGCCAGCCCGGATGTTGCCGTGCACACGGCCGATTTGCTCGATATGGCCGGTACCGAGGAACTTCTGCCTCTGTCCTACCTTGTGCAGGTCCCAGATATCCGCATTGGATTCGAAGGCGAGATCGAAGCTCAACTTCTCGCAGGGGCCGTCGGTGATCAACCCTTTGCGCATGCCGGCCGAGTCGAGACGGTAAGCCGGTCCGTCATAGTGGTAGCTCAGGTGCCGCCGGTTTTCCAGGATGCGGATGGCGTAGTTGCTGCCGCCGGGGCCATCGTCCCGGGCCAAGGCATTGCCGAACCCCCGATGCGCCACCACGCTCCCGTCCGGCATGTTGATGACCACGGTCTCCCGCCACAGGTTCAAGTCCTTGCGCCAGCGACCCAGGTGCAGCCAGAAGCCGCAGCCGGACGCTGGATCAAAGCTCGCCAGGCAATAGTTCTCGCTCCAATGCGGTAGTTGCGGAAACGGCGGCTTGAGCGGGGTTTCCTGTTCGATCAGATCCATGCCGACTCCTTACCAGGGGCAGATAGTACGCTAGCACATTTGGGCGGCGCCTGGCAGCGTGCGGTGGCGTCCGGACTTGATTTGCAACGACTGGTGTATTCCCACACAATTCGCTAGCTGATCAAGGCTGGCTTTGCTTGCAGAGGTGGGTATGGCGTCGTCTGGAAAAGTCATCATCACGTGCGCCGTCACCGGTGCCATCCACACACCGTCCATGTCGCCGGGCCTGCCGGTCACGGCGGCGGAGATCGCCGAGGCGGCCGTGGGGGCGGCGGAGGCGGGTGCCGCCATCGTCCACCTGCATGCGCGAAACCCGGTGGATGGCCGGCCCGACCAGACACCGCAGGCCTTCGAGCCGTTCCTGAAGATGATCAAGCAGCGCTCCAACGTGGTGGTCAACCTCACCACCGGCGGCTCGCCCTTCATGAACGTGGTGGAGCGGCTGGCGCCGGCTGCCACTTTCAAGCCGGAGGTGGCCAGCCTCAACATGGGGTCGATGAATTTCGGACTGTTCCCCATGCTGCGCCGCTTCAAGGACTTCAAGTTCGAGTGGGAACCGCAGATGCTGGAGAATTCGCGCGACCTCGTCTTCCGCAATTCCTTCAAGGAAATCGAGTACGCGCTGCGCACGCTCAATGAAACGGGCACCCGTTACGAGTTCGAGTGCTATGACACCAGCCATCTCTATAATCTGCACTATTTCTACCAGGAGGGGCTGGTGAAGCCGCCACTGTTCATCCAGACGGTGTTCGGCATCCTCGGCGGCATTGGCCCGCATCCTGACGACGTGCAACACATGAAGCGCACGGCCGACCGGCTGTTCGGCTCGGATTACCGTTGGTCGGTGTTGGGCGCGGGGCGCAACCAGATGCCGATCGCCGCGATGGCCGCGGCCATGGGCGGCAACGTACGGGTGGGACTGGAGGATTCGTTGTGGATCGGCGCGGGCAAGCTCGCCGAAAACAACGCGCAACAGGTGACGCAGGTACGCAAGATCATCGAGGGCCTTGGCTTGTCCGTGGCCACGCCCGACGAGGCGCGTGAGATCCTGCAACTGAAGGGCGCGACCCAGGTGGCATTTTGAGCCAGCAAACGCTTGCGGAGGGCTTGAAGCTCGAGATCTCCGGTGGTGTCGCGCGCCTGACCTTCGACAGCCCCGAGACGCGCAACGCGCTTTCCAAGGACATCGTGCTGGCAATCGGCGAAGCGTTGCGCAGCTTCGAGGAAGATCCGCAGGTGCGCTGCGTGGTGTTCACCGGTGCGGGCGAGCACTTCGTCGGCGGCGGTGACGTCAAGAATTTCTCCAAGACGTTGGACACGCCGTTGGCGGAGCGCAAGCTGCAGTTCGAAACGCGGCTCAGCGCCTCGATTCCCACGTATGTGGCGTTGGAGCGCTTCGGTAAGCCGCTGGTGTCGCGCGTGCGTGGCGCGGTGGCCGGCGCCGGCATCACCATGGTGCTGGCCAGTGATTTCGCTATCGGCGCCGAGAGCAGCTTCTTCGTGTTCGCGCACCGCTCGCTCTCGCTGCCTCCAGATGGCGGCCTGTCCTATTTCCTGCCGCGAGTGGTCGGCTGGCGGCGGGCCAAGCAACTCACCTTGCTGGGCGCGCGGCTGGATTCGCAGCAGGCGCTGCAGGAAGGGCTCATCACAGAACGCGTGCCCGATGCGGAACTCGACGCGGCCTGCGACAGGCTCATCGGCCGCCTGGTCGAGGGCCCTCCGGTCGGTGTGCGCGAATCCAAATGGCTCTTGAACGAATCGCTCCGCCAGGATGCGGCAAGCCAGGTACAACAGGAAGCCGCGGCGGTGGGCCGCTGTGTGGCAACCGAGGATTTCTCCGAGGGCGTGCGCGCCTTCATCGAGAAGCGCAGGCCCCGCTTCACCGGGCGCTGATGCCATCCCCCTCGCCATCGCGCTCGTTGGCGGTTGCCATGGCCGCGGCGGTGCTGATGATGGCATCGCTCCTCACCATGCCGGCGTTGCTGGGTGCGGTGGCGCGCACCTTTGGGTTACCGATTGCGGACCTGGGGCTGCTGGCCTTGGTGGAAACACTTGCCTACGTCACCGGCATCTTCCTGGCCAGCGGCACGCCCGTGGCAAGGCTTCGTACCCAGGTGTTGATCGCCGGCGCTTGCGTCGCGGTGGCGAATCTTGGCTGCCTGGCCGCCGGCTCTCGCGATGCGCTGTTGCTGTTGCGGCCGGTGGTGGGCTTGGGATCTGGAATGGCTTTCGGCTACGCCCTGAAGCATTGCAGCGGGTCAGCACGCCCTGACCGGAGCTTCGGCATCCTCACCGCCGCGCTGTCGATGATGATGGTCGGCGGGTTCCAGGCCATCGGCGCGATCGATGCGGCGGTGGGAGGACGATCCGTCTTCGTGCTGTACGCCGTGCTTGCGGGTCTCGCGATGGCGATTGCGTGGTCCACACCCGCCGCGCCCGAGCGCGCGGGCGAGGGCGCTGCCGGCGCGGCGGGCATGCCCGCACCCGTGGTGTTGCTCGGGCTCGCGGGCATCATCCTGTCATTTCTTGCCCAGGGCAGCTTGTGGGCGTTCCTCGAACGCCTGGGATCCGCGCATGGCTTTGCCGCACGACAGGTGACCAATGCGCTGTCGATGTTCGCCATCGCCGGCATTGGCGGGAGCCTGGGCGCCGCGGCGTTGCCGGCACGAGTGCCGCGCTCGAGTGCCTTGATCACCGCCATGGGTGTGCTCATTCCGGGTCTGTACATGTTGTATGCACCGCCCTCGCTCGCGGGATTCGTGCTCGGCTGTGCGGTGGGCGGCTTTTATTGGAATTTCACACTGTCTTTGCAACTCGGCATCCTCGCCAAGGTGGATCCCAGTGGACGCGGCGCGGTGCTGGGCGGCATGGTTTCCGGCATTGGCTCGGCGCTGGGGCCCATGATCGCCGGGGCGCTGGTGCAGGGATCGGATTTCCGACCGGTGGGATGGATGGCGGGAAGCCTCGTGGCGGCGGCCACGGTCTTCATTCTCATCGTCAATCGCGCGCGATCGCCCGCGCTGCCGGCGGCCGCATGAATTCAGGCGTATGGCTCAAAGGTGCATTCCCGAGCGGATGCGCCGTCGTCATTGGCGGCAGCGGTGGCCTGGGCGCGGAGATCTGCCGCGCGTTCGCCGCCGCCGGCAGCAGCGTCGCCTTCAGTCATCGGCACGGCCAGGATCGCGCTGCGCAGTTGGCGCAGTCATTGAGCGCACAAGGCGTGCGGGTGCTGACGCAGCGCGTCGATCTCGCGCAGCGCGACACGGTTCAGGCGTTCCTGCGGGAAGCCGTGGAGGCCTGCGGTTCGATCCATACCCTGGTGTACGCTGCCGGGCCCGTCATACGCCTGGATGCCATTGCCGATGTGCCGGCGCAGGAGTTGGCGGCTGCCCTGCAGGCGGACGCCATCGGCTTCCTGAACGCGGTGCAAGGCGCGATTCCCTGGCTGCGAGCATCGCAGGGCTCCATCGTGGCCCTGTCCACCGCCGGCGTACGCCGTCATCCGCCGCTCGACATCCAGTCGACGGCGCCCAAGGCGAGCCTGGAGGCCATCGTGCGCGGGATTGCGCGCGAGGAAGGGCGCCACGGCATTCGCGCCAATTGCGTGGGCGTGGGACACATCGATGCGGGACAGGGGGTCACGATCCAGGAAGATCCGCGCGGGCGGCGGCTGGCCGAGCGGGTGTTGGCGGCGACGCCGCTGCGGCGCCTGGGCACCGCGGCCGATATCGCGCATGCGGTGTTGTTCCTTGCCTCGCCACTGGCGGCGTTCATTTCCGGGGAATCGCTGTGCGTGGACGGCGGCGGACACGTGTGAGCCACACACCTCCCGCAATTCAACGCACGTCACACACCCAATAAACCGAATGTATCGTGATCCAGCGCGGCCATCGCTGCACGAACCGCATTGGCTGTGTTGATGGCCTCGGGTTGCCACACGGCGCTGTTGTTGAGCCAGGTCACCACAGGATAGAAGCAGGCGCAGCGGTATAGCCGCCAGGCCTCCTCGAAGGAGAGAGGCTGCGGCGCGCCATGCGCGGCCAGGCGCTCCAGGTACCATCGCAGGAGTTCCTCATCCCAGCGGCGCCGGTCGGCGATGTCCAGGCAGCTGAGCAGAAAGTATGCGACCCCCACCGGCCAATGCTCAGGACGAGCCACCCAGTCGAGCACACCCGGCTCGCCCCGGGCGCTCCAGTACAGGTTTCCCAGATGCTCATCGCCGTGCACCACCACCATGGCCGAGCCGCTCAATTCCTCCCATAGCCGGCGCCACGCCGTCGCGCACCGGGCGAGGTCCTGGAACTGCAGCGGCAGCGCGCGCCCGCGCGGCTTTTCCACGTAGGACTGCCAGTGCGCCGGCTGGAAGAAGGTGGGAAAGTAGACGTCATTGACCAGGCGCCGGTTCTCGGCCGCGAAACTCCCGGGGCCCATGCTGCCGCCGGGATTGAATTGAGCGCTGTTCCAGGAACTGGCATGCAGCCGCGCGAAGGCATCGATGAAGGCGCGCGCCTGCGGCAGGCTCAAGGGCGTGAAGGCGTCGAAGAACGAAGCTCCCGTCGGCGTCAGGTCCTCCATGACGATGGCGGAGGCGTCGTCCCGTACGCCGATGTAGTGCCATTGCGGCATCACCGGTGCGGTGACCAGCGGCACCACGTCGCGCAAGGAGCGCAGTTCGGTTGCCATCGCCCAGGCTGATCCTGTCGAAGGATCCTCCTCGGCTGGGAAATTTCCCTTCACAACGACGGAATCCGGCGCATCCGCCGGCCGCGGCGCGGCGTACTGCAGATGCGCCTTGAACTTGTTCTGCTTGTAGCCGAACACGGCGCCGCGCCGCAGGGCGGAGACGCGCACACCGGGCCATCGTGCTTGCAACGCAGCGCTCATCCAATCCGCCGTCACGTCCGCATAGGCGAGCGGCACCGGCGGATTCATGCGGTGTCATCCAGGTAATTGGCGATGAGCTTGAGTGACTCGAGCTCGAAGCGCGGGCCGTACGCAAGGCCGGCGGTGGCCATCTTGATGTTGCCGGGCACGCGGGCGGCAAACGCACGCAACGCGCCGGTGCAGGCCACCGCATTGCGCAGGTTGCGAAACGCGGTGAAGTACCGGTCGCGCGCCGCATCGTAGGGCCTGCCGCCATGGGCGAGGTAGCGCTCCAGGAAGTAATCGAACGGTACGTAGCGCTCGATGAATTGACGGCAATAGTTGACGTCCTCGGCCGGGTCGCCGAAATGGGAGAATTCCCAATCGAGGATGGCCGTTACCTCGCCCTTGTCCATGATGAGATTGTGAAAACCGTAGTCGCCGTGCACCAAGGTGGCCTTGAAGCCGGGATCGGCGGGCAGGTTGGCCTTCAGCCAGGCAAACGCCGCTTCCAATTTGAGGCTGGGCTCGAGACGCTTGCGCAGCCAGAACTGGCGCCAGCCCTCGAGCTGTTCGCTCACCACCTGGCGCATGGGCTTGCTTACCGCGTCGCGGTACTGGGGGTAGGCGTCCAGCTGCAGCGAGTGGATCCGGGCGAGGCCCTGCGCAAGGCGGTCGGCAAAGTGCCGGCGGATGGATTCGTCGCCCGGATCCTGTGAGATGGCGACGCTTCCGCGTGCGCGGCGCACGACGATGAACCGCGTCCCCAGCTGCGAGGCGTCGGCTTCCGCCCATAACGGTTCGGGTACGGCCACCCCGGCGGCGAACACCGCCTGCAACAACGGGAATTCGTCCACCGCGGACACATCGAGCGAGAGATCCGGAAGGTCCTTGCGCATCACCAGCGGACCCGAGAACTGGGGGTGCCCGCTCAACTCGAACAGGGCGGTGTCCTTGCCCATCCCACCCGGGAGCATTTGCAGTTGCGCTGCGACGATGCCGGCATCGGCGGGGAAACGCCGCTTCAAGTAGGCGTTGAGGGAGTCGAGCGTCAGCGGCACCTCTGCCGGCTGCTCCGTGCCGGCGCCGCCCTTGCCGCCGTGAAAGGCCGAATCGATGCTGGCGGCGCTGTCGGGATCGAGCACGGCGTGATAGCCGGTTTCGATCTGGATGAGCTGGCGCAGCGTCGCGGCCAGCGCGGCGGAGGACCCGCCACTGGCTGCGGCGATGCGTTGCTGCAGCACGGAGGACATCGCCGGGACGCTGTCGAAATACCGTTGCTCGGGGGCCGTGGGCGTGGCGTACAGTGTCTCGCCGGCAGGGCCGGCTGGCGACCCGGGGAGGGCGGGCGACACTCCCAACAGGCCGAACTCCGCCAGCAGGCGCTGCTGGTAGATGCCACCATGCTGCTCGAGCTCGGCGACCGACCAGCGCAGCAGCCGGCGCACCATGTCGAGCATCACCTTGCCGTTGGGCGAGGTGACCTCAGGCGCGATCTCGCCACCCAGGGTGTGGTCCAGCGCCTTGAGCAGGGCGGGGATGAGGCCGGCCAGGCCGGTATCGGATTGCGCGGACATGTCGTTCCTTGCTGCTTGGGTCCTAAGGCGAGGTGCGCGATGACGGCGGCGCGGCAGCCGCCGGGAAGCCCCCGCATGCGAATGATACGCTGGCACGCTATACTGACGCGCATGAATTTTCCAACGGTGAACGCGTGAAGGCCGCGGTCTTCCAGGGGGTCGGATTGCCGCTGTCCGTCGAGGACCGGGATGATCCCCGGCCCGGCGCCGGTGAAGTCATCATCCGCGTCGCCCGCTGCGGCGTCTGCAGCAGCGACCTGCACATGACCTCGGGCCATGGGTTCACCTATCCGCCCGGCACGGTGCTGGGCCATGAATATGCGGGCGAGGTGGTCGAGACGGGACCGGGGGTGCGCAAGCTCCAGGTGGGGCAGCGCATCACGGCGCTGCCGCTCTCGTTCTGTGGTTCCTGTGAATCCTGCCGCGCCGGGCATCCGATCGGTTGTGCGCAGATGCAGTCGAGGATGAGCGGCTATGCACAGTACGCCACGGTGGCGGAAGACTCGGCCGTATCGCTGCCGTCGTCCGTGTCGCTGGCGGATGGCGCCCTGGTCGAGCCGCTGGCATCGGCTCTGCGTGGCATCTCCTGCCTGCCGCCAACCGTCGAGCGTATCGCCGTCCTGGGCGCCGGCCCGATGGGTCTTGGCGCCATGTTCTGGGCCCGGCGGCGCGGCATCAAGGGCATCGCGGCCATTGCGCGCAGTTCCCGCCATCGCGACCTGGCGCTGGCCATCGGCGCCAGCTGCTATGTCACGCAAGGGCCGGAGCTCTCCCGCGACGTGTGTGCCGCGCTGGGTGGGCCGCCGCAGGCGGTGATCGAATGCATCGGCGCGCCCGGTGCGTTGTCCGCGGCCATCGATCTCGTGGCGGCGCGCGGCACGGTGATTTCACTGGGCATGTGCCTGCAAGCCGATGCGGTGTCACCCTTCATGGCGGGATTCAAGGGCGTGTCGTTGCATTTCAGTGCCGCGTACGGATTGAAGGACTTCGAGCACGCCGTGCATACCCTGGATGCTGGCGCCGTGGAGCCGCGGCATATGATCACGGACACGATTCCCCTGGCACGCTTGCCGGACCTGTTCGACGCCATGCGCGGAGGCGCTGTCGGCTGCAAGACGCTGGTCGCGCCGTGGACGGACGAGGGGAGTCGCGCGTCGTGACGACCGTGAAAGTGCTCGCCTGGATCGTCATCCTGGTCATCGCCGCGCATCTGGCGCATGTCGCGCTCAACAGCGGATTCGATCATGGTGCGGGCTTCGACACGTTCCTGGCGGGCGTGGGTAATCCCTGGCAGATGATGATCAACACGGACCTCGTCGCCGGGCTGCTGTTGACGATCGCCTGGATGGTGTACCGGGAACGGCACGCACCCCTGGCGCACCGGATCGCCTGGGCATGGACGGCGGCGTGGTGGGGGAACATCGTGATTGCGGTATACGTGCTGCGGTTGGCCGGGGTACCCGGCCAAACTGCCTCGGGCTTGTTGTTGGGAGGGGCCGATGCCGCACCGACGCCGCCGGGGCGGTCGATCAGGGCCATCGCCCTGGTCCTGGCGGCTTTACTGGTTGCCTGGCTGGCGCGGGAACTCATGCGCCCGGGAATTGCCTTGATTGCTATGGTGGGATACGTGGCGGGGTTCACGCCTCTCATCCTGAGCCTGGCGCTGATAGGCCGTGGATCAGCAGCAAGGCCTGTGCGGGCATCCTGAGCGGAACATTCGAGAACTTCGGAGGAAGATGAGCATGGCACGTACCAAGAAGGACATGCAGCGCGGCTTTGGCAGCGATGAACGGCCGGTGATCGGTACCCTGTGGGAGCGCGATTCCATCGGGCACAACGACTCGACGCGCGCCCGGGGAAACTACGAGCCGGACAATCGCATCGTCGACTACAAGCGCTATTACGATGAGGATTACTTCAAGCGCGAAATCGAGGTGCTGTGGAAGAAGCAATGGCTATACGCCTGCCGCGAGGAGGACATCCCGGCCGTGGGCGATCGCGTTCCCTTCGATGTAGGACCCCTGTCGTTCTTCATCGTGCGTTCCAAGACCGATGAGTTCAAGGCCTTCTACAATTCCTGCATCCATCGCGGCACCATGCTGTGCGCCAAGCGGGAGTCACACGCTGTCATCCGGTGTCCCTATCACGGGTGGGAATGGAACAATGACGGAAGCTTGAAGTTCATCCCCAGCCACTGGGACTTCAAGGAGATCACGCGTACCAATGGTGCGCTGCGCGAGGTGCGGCTGGGCCGCTGGGGCGGTTTCATCTTCATCAATGCGGATCCGGAAGCGCCGCCGCTGGAAGAGGCGCTGAGCGTCATGCCGCAGCACTTCAAGCAGTATGCGCCGGAAAGGCGCTACACGGCGGCGCGTTACCGCAAGCACATCCGCGCCAACTGGAAGGTGGTGCAGGAAGCCTTCATGGAGTCTTATCACCTCTACGCCACGCACCCCGAAGGCGTTCCCTTCAATGGCGACAGCCAGTCGCAGTACGACATCTTCACCACCTCGCGCGGCGCGGTGGGACGGGAAGCGGTGCCCTCAGCGGTGCCCAGCATGCATGCGGGACCCGAAGCCACCACTTTGTCCGCTGCGGATGTGTTCGCGCAGGTGCAGAAGCAATGGCATTACCCGGATGCGGAACTGCCGCAATTGGACCCCGGCAAGGACTTGCGCGCGCAGCTGGGCGCTTGGCATCGCAAGGTCTACGAGCAGACCTATGGGCGCCGGTACGATGCGCCTGATTCCACCATGCTCGACAGCAATCTGTATTTCCTGTTTCCGCAATTCTGTGTGTGGCTGTCCGAGGCGGTGCCCTTTGCCTACCAGTTCACGCCGCATCCCACCGATCCCCAGCAGTGCTTCTTCGAGGTGCGCTTGCTCAAGCCTTGGAAGGAAGGCACGCCGCGGCCGCCGTCCGTGCCGGCGGTGGAGGTAGGGCCCGATGAAAGCATCTTCAAACTGGTTCCGGGCTTCAGCTTCCTCGGCATGATCTTCGATCAGGATATGAGCAACCTGCCGCTGGTGCAGCGAGGATTGCGCGCCGCCGATCCGGCGCGCGCGTACGCGCATCTGGGCGTGTTCCAGGAATCGTTGATCCAACACTGGCACGAACTGTTCGACCGCTTTATGAACAATTAAGCCGCGCCGAGCGAGGGCCTCAGCCTGCGGTAACACGCAAGGGCTGAGGCTTTCGCTCAAGCAGGCCTTGCGGGTTACGCCCAACGCGCTGAGAACCCGTTCACGCTTTTCCCCGCTTCAAACCGCGATTGCGTTCACCAATCGCGCCGACCTCTCACTGCGCGCGCGCCGCACTTAACTTTATTGCCGTTGCGCCGACAAGCCGCTTGTAAATATTTCCGAGGGGCCCCGCAGCCCGCAGCAGTTCGTCGTTCATTCGCAAGGATTCCATTCATGCAGTTCATCAGGAATATGAAGCTGGGTCAGAAACTGACGCTGACCGTGGCCGTGCTTCTCGTGCCCGTCGCAGTGCTGGGCTTTTTCTTCTGGCAGAACGTACAGGGCGATACCCGGTTTTCACAGAAGGAGCTCGACGGCGCGACGTACTACCATCCTCTGGAGGAGATCGTTTCGGCGATTCAATCACGAAATCTGTTGGTATCGGAGATGCTGACCGAATCCGGCGTGAATGCCTCCGGGATGACGTCGATCGATGCGAGGATCGACGAAAGCTTTGCCGAAGTCGAGGAATCCAGCGCCAGGTTCGACAAGCCCAATAGCCCGAGCTCGAAGCTCCTGCAGGAAACGCAGAGCCTGTGGCAGAATCTAAAGACACAGAAGTTCACCGACGGACGCATTGCGGAGGCTGCTCATTCCGACGTGGCCGCCAAAGCGCTGGAGACGCGTGCACAGATTGCCACCGACTGGAACATCACGCTCGATCCGGAACTGATTTCCTACTCGCTGTTGGATGTGGCCGTCATGCGCGTGCCGGACTTTGAGCATCAGATCGGCCACTACCTGACGAGCGCCTTTGCGGCGGGTCACGATCGCGCCCTCGACCGCGAGGAAGATCACGCGCTGACAGCGGCGCGCACGACCATGATGAATAGTTGGTCGGCCATCCTCGGTGATCTCTCCAGCGTCGCCGCGTCGGGTCCCGAGGGCGCGGGCTTGTCCGCCAAATACGGCCCCGCGCAGGCCAAGGTGGAGGCCGCACTCAAGAACGTTACCTCGCTCATCGATCAGACGGTACAGAGTTCCTCTCAGGTCACCCTCAAGCCAAGCGACTTGAATGACCGTGCGAAGAATCTGGTGGAAGCCGTGGACGAGTTGCACGATGCCGTCCAGGACCCTGCGATCGCGGCGGTCAAGGCAAGGCACGATCATCTCGTCAACAGCAGGAATTTCGTCCTGTCCGTGGTGGCCGTGGCCGTGGCGCTGGCGGTGGGCCTTGCCCTGTTGGTGAGCCGGCTGCTGACCGGGACCATGTCGAAGGCCGTGAGCGTCTTCGAACGGATATCGGCCGGCCAGCTTGACAGCGACATTCCAACCGACGGCCGCGACGAGGCCGGCCGTGTGCTGGCCAACCTCGCGGAGATGCAGGCCAAGCTCAAGCGCCAGATCGAGGCGGACAAGGCCGCCGCGGCGGAAGTGGGCCGGATCAAGCAGGCGCTGGACTTCGTTTCCGCGCCCGTGATGCTGGCGGATGCCGAAGGCACCATCCTGTACGGCAATCACGCCACCAACAAGATGCTCCGGGAGCATGAGGCGGATTTCCGCAAGAGCCTGCCGCAGTTCAACGCGGAGAAGATCATAGGCTCTTCGATGGATGTCTTTCACCGTGATCCTTCTCATCAGCGACGCCTGTTGAGCTCGCTGGTGAGCACCCATCGGGCGATCGTCAATATCGGCAGCCGCGTCGTGCAGATCGTGGCCAGCCCCGTACGCGGCGACTCGGGGGAGCGTTTGGGCACCGTCGTGGAATGGATCGACCGCACCAATGAAGTGCAGGTGGAAAAGGAAGTCGAGGCCGTCATCGCCGCAGCGACTGCGGGACGCTTGTCCGATCGCATTGCGTTGGACGGCAAGACCGGCTTCTACGAAAAGCTCGCCAAGGGCTTCAATGAAATCCTAGGCGTGTCCGAAGCCGTGCTCACCGACCTCGAGCGGGTGTTCTCGGCGTTGTCCGAAGGCCGCATGACCGAAACCATCACGGCCGACTACCAGGGCATCTACGGCAAGATCAAGCAGGACACCAATGCCACGGTTGCCAAGCTCATCGAGATCATCCAGCAGATCCAGATGACGGCGGACCTGGTGAACTCCGGTGCCATCGAGCTTTCACGCGGCAACCAGAACCTGAGCCAGCGCACCGAGGAGCAGGCCTCTAGCCTGGAAGAAACCGCATCGAGCATGGAGCAGATCACCAGCACCGTGAAGAACAATGCGGACAATTCCTCGCAGGCCAATCAGCTGGCGGCCGCCGCCGGTTCGGTGGCGCAGAAAGGCGGGGAAGTGGTCAGCCGGGCGGTCACCGCCATGGGTGAGATCAACGAATCCAGCCGCCGCATTGCCGCCATCACCAATGTGATCGACGAGATCGCCTTCCAGACCAACCTGCTGGCCTTGAACGCGGCGGTGGAGGCCGCCCGTGCGGGTGAACAGGGCCGCGGCTTCGCCGTGGTGGCGAGCGAGGTTCGCAACCTCGCCAGCCGCAGCGCCACGGCCGCCAAGGAAATCAAGCAGCTCATCGAGGACAGCGTCAAGAAGGTGGACGACGGCTCGCGTCTGGTCGACGAGTCGGGCAAGACGCTGGGTGAGATCGTGCTCGGCGTGAAGAAGGTCACCGACCTGGTGGGCGAAATCAGCGCCGCGTCGCGCGAGCAGTCCGCCGGCATCGAGGAAATCAACAAGGCAGTCATGCAGATGGACGAGATGACGCAGCAGAATGCGGCGTTGGTCGAGCAGGCGGCAGCCGCCACCGAGGCCCTGACCGAGCAGGCTCAATCGCTCTCCCAGTTGACGTCGTTCTTCGTGATCGACGGCAATGGAACCCGCCGCACCGCTGTGCCGCCGCGTGCGCAGTTCGGGCCGGCGACGCCTGGAAAGGCGAGTCGTCCCGCGCGTCAGGGGCCGACACCCTCTCCGGGCAGCGTTCGGCAGGCAACGGGCACCGACGGCGACGACTGGGAACAGTTCTAAGGCCGGCGCCAGGCAGCAATGATGCAATCGGCCGCGCACAATTCCGCAGAACTGAAGCGTCGCTCCTCGGACATCACCGACGGACCGCCGGGTCCGTTTGCGCACCTGCGCAAGAAGAACTCGGTGCCGCTGCCCGGCACGGCCGGCAATGACGGCTACTATGACAAGCAACTCAACACGCTGGTCTTCAAGATCATGCCCGGCGAGTTCTTCGTCTCGCGTCGCAATGAAATGTTCACCACGGTGCTGGGCTCCTGCATATCGGCCTGCATCCGCGACACCAAGGTGGGTATCGGGGGAATGAATCATTTCATGTTGCCGGAAGCCCTGAATTTCGAGGAGTCGTTTTCCAGGAACGGCGCTGCGAGCACGGCCAATCGCTATGGCGCCTACGCCATGGAAAACCTCATCAACACCATTCTCAAGTATGGCGGCCACCGCGACAACCTCGAGGTGAAGATCTTCGGTGGCGGCCGCATCGTTCCGGGGATGTCCGATGTGGGCGCGCGCAACATCGAATTCGTCCGCTGGTTCCTGGCCATGGAGAAGCTGCCCATCGTGGCCGAGCAGGTGGGCGATACCTGTCCCCGACGTGTGAATTATTTTCCACGCACCGGCGTGGTGCTCGTGCGCCGTTTGAGATCGCTGCAGGCCACGGCCATCGTGCAGCGCGAGCAGCAGTACATGTCCAACATCGCCGCCACCAACACCGGCGGCGACATCGATCTATTTGACTAAACCTTGGCAGCTGGTCTGCCGATACGTGAGCAATTGGCAAGAGGTTTTTATGGCAGCTACGATTCTGGCGGTCGATGACTCCGCCTCCATGAGGCAAATGGTCCGCTTCACCCTGAAGCAGGCCGGCTACGAGGTCATCGAAGCCACCGACGGCATGGAAGCGCTGGAAGTGGCGCGCGGCAAGACCGTGAACCTCGTGCTCACCGACGTGAACATGCCACGCATGGATGGCATCACCCTGGTGAAGGAACTGCGGCTGCTCGCCAGCTACAAGTTCGTTCCCATGCTCATGCTCACCACCGAATCCAGCGCGGAGAAGAAGATGCAGGGCAAGCAGGCCGGCGCCACCGGCTGGCTGGTCAAGCCCTTCAACCCCGAAAAGCTTCTTGCCACCATTGCCAAGGTGATCTGATCCCATGTCCATGGATCTCGAAATGGAGGAGATCGCGAAGGTGTTCTTCGAGGAGAGCTTCGAAGGACTGGACATCATGGAGTCCAGCCTTTTGAACCTCGATGCCAACGCCGACCGCGAAGTCATCAACACGATTTTCCGCGCTGCGCATTCCATCAAGGGTGGCGCAGGCACTTTCGGCTTCATGGAGATTTCCGGCTTCACGCACTCCGTGGAGACGCTGCTGGATGAGATGCGCAACGGCAAACGCGGCGTGACGCCGGATGCCGTGCAGGCCTTGCTCCAATCCGTGGACGTGATCCGCGAAATGACCCAGAGCGCGCAGGCGAAGCGCCCCATCGACATGACCCGCGCCAATGCGCTGAGCCGGGAACTCACCGACATCCTGGAGAACCGCATACCAGGCGTGTCGCAGGCGAGCCTGCCCGTCGAGGCGGCCCCCGCCGTGGTTGCCGCGCCGCAGGCGGCGGCTGGCTGGGCGGTCAAATTCGTCCCCGACCGCAGTTTGTTCGCGACTTGCAATGATCCGCTGCGGATCTTCACGGAATTGGCCAAGCTCGGGCCCTGTGAGGCCAAACCCTCCTGGGATAAGCTGCCGGAATTCCACAACTACGATCCCACGCAATGCTACCTGGCGTGGGATCTCACCTTGAACGCCGCCGTCGAGCGCCAGCAACTCGCCGATGTATTCGACTGGGTGGACGCCAATTCGCTGGTCGAGTGCCAGCCTTTGGGTGGCGCGCCGCAGGATGCGCAGGCAGTCAGTGCCGTCGCGCCGACAGCCGTTCCCGCGGAGACGCCGGCGGCTGCTGAGGCGCCGAGCAAGGCTGCAGCGGCGCCGGCCAAGAGCGGCGGCGATGTCGGCTCGATTCGCGTATCCACCGACAAGGTCGACGCGCTGATCAATTTGGTGGGCGAATTGGTGATCACGCAATCCATGCTCGGCCGATTCGGCGAGCACTATGACCCTTCGCAGATGGAATCACTCCGGCAGGGCCTTGCGCAATTGACCCGCAACACGCGCGAGCTGCAGGAAAGCGTCATGCAGATCCGCATGCTGCCGATCGGCTTCTCCTTCAACCGCTTCCCGCGGCTGGTCCACGACCTGTCGCGCAAGTTGGGCAAGAAGGTGGACCTGAAGCTGACGGGCGAGGGTACCGAGCTCGACAAGACGGTGCTGGAAAAGATCGGCGACCCGTTGGTGCACCTGGTGCGCAACGCCCTGGATCATGGGCTCGAGTCGCCGGAAGCGCGTCTCGCGGCCGGGAAGTCGGAGACCGGCACGCTCGAGCTCAACGCCTTCCACGAGGGCGGCAACATCATCATCGAGGTCAAGGACGATGGCGCCGGCATCAACAAGGCGCGCGTGCTGAAGAAGGCGCAGGAGCGTGGGCTGGTGTCCCCTGAGCAGGAGCTCTCGGACGACCAGGTCCACAACCTGATCTTCGCTCCGGGCTTCTCCACCGCCGACACCATCAGCGATGTGTCCGGGCGCGGCGTGGGCATGGACGTGGTCCGCCGCAACATCAATGACCTGGGTGGCCATGTCCAGATCTTCAGCAACGAGGGTCGCGGCAGCACCATCCGCATCCGCCTGCCGTTGACGCTGGCCATCCTCGATGGGCAACTCGTGCGGGTGGGCAAGGATATCTTCGTGGTATCGCTGGTTTCCATCGTCGAGACCATCCAGCCCAAGCGCGAGCGCATCAACTCGGTGGCCGGGCGTGCGGAATTGTTTCAATTGCGTGACGAATACCTGCCCATCATCCGGCTCTACGATCTGTTCGATGCGGAACCCGACAGCCGCGAGATCGAGAAGGGCCTGCTGGTGGTGGTCGAGGCTGATCGCCGCAAAGTGGGCATCCTGGTCGATGAACTGCTCGCCCAGCAACAGGTGGTCATCAAGAGCCTGGAGACCAACTTCAAGCAAGTCCAGGGGATCGCCGGCGCCACCATCCTGGGTGACGGCACCGTGGCGTTGATCGTCGACGTCCCGGGCCTGGTGATGAGCTTCTTCTCACGTCAATCGCAACGGCTCGAAGCCGCTGCATAGGGAAATGCGATGAATTTCTTAAGCAAGTTGAACATGGCGGGCAAGATCGGTGTGCTGGTCGTTGCACTGCTCATTCCACTGGGTTTGCTGGGCTACTTCTTCGTATCAGCGCAGAACGCTGAGATCGCCTTCGCCCGTACGGAAAGCATCGGCGTCCACTACTACCATCCGTTGGAAGAGATAACGGGCCGCATCGCGGAACACGACGCGTTGATGGCGGCTTATCTCGCCGGTGACCAGTCAGGTGCGGCGCGGCTCACCGCCCTGGTACAGGAAATGTCCGCCCAGATGGCCGAAATGGATGAGGTGGATGCAAGGTATGGCCAGGGCTCGCCCTCGCAGACCATGTGGCAGGACATCAAGAAGAGCTGGTCGGCGATCGCCGCCAAGGGCCTGAACTGGGCCCCGGCCGACAGCCTCGCTGCACATCACGAGGCAGCGGACAAGGTGATGGCGATGAAGAAATTCATCGCCGACAACTGGAACTTGAGCCTGGATCCGGTGGCGAGCACGTATTACATGATCGACACCGCTGTCATGCGGGTGCCCGGACTGGAGCGCGATATCGGTGACCTGCGTACCGCGGTCTCGGCCGCGGCCGCCTCGGGCAAGCTGAATGCGGCGCAGCTGCGCGCACTCGACGTGCATGTGTTCAAGATCAACGAGGGGATGGATGCCATCCGCTCCAATGGCCAGGTGGCAACCTCCGGCACCGATGGCGCCGCGTTGCGCGCCAAGTTCGGCGACAAGCAGGCCAAGACCGAGGCGGCCGTTGCCGAACTCCTGCAGTTCGTCAACGCCAAGTTCCTGAATGAAGGGGTCAAGGCCAGCGTTGCGCAGGTGACACAGGCCACCGCGGCCACCGCTGAGGTCATCGATGCGTTCCACGACTCGGTGCAGCTCCCCTTGCAAGAGATGCTCGATGCGCGCGCCGCGGAAAAGGTGAAGGTGCGCAACTGGACGATCTCGATCAGCGCGCTGTGCGCGCTGATCGCCATCCTGTTGAGCTGGTATATCTCGGCACGCAACGCCCGGCAGATGCGCGGCGCCATGAAGGTGTTCGAGGCCATCGCGGCGGGCAAGTACGATTCCCAGATCACCGCCGTCGGTCGCGACGAGGCAGCCAAGGTGCTGCGCGCACTGCAGAAGATGCAGACCAACCTGGGCGAACGCCTTGCCGAGGAGCAGCGCCAGGCCGGCGAGAATCTGCGGATTCGGCAGGCCCTGGACCGTGTGACGTCCTATGTGATGCTCGCGGATGCCAAGAACACCATCATCTACATGAACGAATCCCTGGCGGGCATGTTCCAGACCTACGCCGCCGACATCCGCAAGCAGTTGCCGACCTTCGATCCGAACCGGCTGGTGGGAATGAGCATCGATTCCTTCCATGCACGGCCATCGCATCAGCAGGGCCAGCTTGCGGAGCTGCAGGGCACACAGTCCAGCACGATGGAACTCGGCGGCCGGTCGTTGAAGATCATGGCATCGCCGGTGCGCGATGCCGGCGGCACGCGCCTGGGTACCGTGGTGGAGTGGCGCGACATGACGCAGGAGGCGGCGGTCGAGCGCGAGGTGCAATTCATCGTGCAGCGCGCACTCGAAGGCGACCTGACGCGGCGCATCCGCGTCAACGACAAGGTGGGCTTCTTCGAAACATTGGGCAAGGGCATCAATCAGCTGCTCGACAACACCACGGAGTTGGTGCGCCAGATCACCGCGTCCGCCCAGGAGGTTCGCCAGGGCGCTGATGAGATTTCGCGGGGCAATTCGAACCTGAGCCAGCGCACCGAGCAACAGGCTGCCAGCCTCGAAGAGACGGCCTCCAGTATGGAACAGATGACGAGCACGGTGCGCAACAATGCCGACAATGCCTCCCAGGCCAGTCAGTTGGCGAGCAACGCGCGCCGCGAGGCCGAGAGCGGCGGCGAAGTGGTTCAATCCGCCGTGCGCGCCATGCAGGACATCAGCCAGTCCAGCAAGCGCATAGCCGACATCATCGGCGTCATCGACGAAATCGCCTTCCAGACGAACCTCCTGGCGCTCAATGCCGCCGTCGAAGCCGCCCGCGCCGGTGAGCAGGGCCGCGGCTTTGCCGTGGTGGCGAGCGAGGTGCGGAGCCTGGCCGGCCGCAGTGCGTCCGCCGCCAAGGAGATCAAGTCGCTGATCAATGACAGTGTGGCCAAGGTGGCCGATGGCACCAAGCTCGTGGATCAATCGGGCGAGACCCTCAACGCCATCGTTACCTCGGTGAAGAAGGTGGCCGACATCGTGGCGGAGATTGCCGCCGCCAACCAGGAGCAGTCCACGGGCATCGAGCAGGTGGACAAGGCGGTGACTCAGATGGACCAACTGACGCAGCAGAACGCGGCGTTGGTCGAGGAAGTCGCGGCCGCCAGCGAAACCCTGCGCGACCAGGCCGCCAAGCTCTCGAGTTTCCTCGAGCGCTATCGCGCGGACGACACCACGGTGTCCGCTTCGAGGGCGGTGCCGGCCAGCCCCGCCGTGGCCGCGCCGAAGGCGGCGCCGGCACCCGCGGCAAAGCCGGCCAAGACGGAGCGTCGCAGCGCCGAACGGCCGTGGTCCAAGCCCGCCGCCGCGCCGGCAGCGCCCGCGGCACGCACGGGTACGGATGCGGACGGCGATGTGTGGAAGGAATTCTAGTTTCAAGGCCGTGCAAACCAGGCGCGGCATGAGGAGTGAGCGATGAGTGCAGCAGCGGCAGTCACCCAGCAGACCTTGCAGACGCAAGCCGGGATGGAGCAATACCTGACCTTCATGCTGGCGGGTGAGGAGTACGGCGTGGATATCCTGCGGGTGCAGGAAATCAAGGGCTGGGAGAAGGTGACGCGGGTTCCGCACACGCCCAACTACGTGCTGGGAATCATCAATCTGCGCGGCGCCATCGTTCCGGTGATCGACCTGCGCACGCGGTTCTCGCTGGAGAACATCCCCTTCGGTCCCACCACCGTGGTGATCGTGGTGCGCGTCGCAGGCGAGCGTGGCGACCGCACGGTTGGCATGGTCGTGGATGCGGTATCCGAGGTTTACAACGTTCCCACCGGCGACACGCGTGCGCCGCCCGATATGCTCGGGCCGGTGGATCGGGTGCTCATCAAGGGGCTGGCCCGCGTCGAGGACAAGATGGTGATCCTGCTGGATGTGGACCGGCTGGTGAATTCCAGCGTCCTAACCGGCATGGATGGCGCGGTGTAACGATGAGCAAGCGTAAGTCTGGCAAGGCCACCGGTGCAGGCCGTCGCGCGGGCAAGCGTGCCGACGCCCCCGAGGCCGCCGAAGTGCTCGCCACGAGCGTGGTCGCCGCGAATCCCGCTGCACCGGCACCCATCGACCCTGCCACCCACCTCAAGGGGAATTTCGACATCCACGGCGTCGAGGCCAGCTACCGTGAATTCCGCGGGCTGCTCGCCAGCGGCCTGCCGGTGGTCATCGACATCAGCGGCTTGGACGCCGTGGACACCTGTGGCGTGCAGTTGCTGCTTGCCTTGGAGCGCGAGGCGCAGCGGCGCTCCGTGCCCCTGACCATGCGCGGCGAATCCGCCGTGTTGGATTCCGCGTTGCATAGACTGGGCCTGTCGGATGCATTCGCGACTGTGAGGAGGCATGGTTGAAGGAGCCAAGCTCACCCCCCCTTCCTCTTCGGTCGATGCGGCAGACGCCACGGGCAACCCCGATCTGCGAGCCGTGGTGGAGGAATTTGGCCGGCTGCTCGCCATCTTCGAAGGGCAGTTGGGCGCCGCTGTCAGCGAAGCTGACCGTGAATGCATGGCCGTGGGCGAGGCATTCCACGGGTTGTCCTCCGCCCGGGAGGAGATCGCCGGCAGCGTGGGCCAGGAGAACAGCGAGGAGCGCATCCGTTCGGCCTGTGACCGGATCGGCGCCTCGCTGACCGCCGCCGTCATGGCGCTTCAATATCACGACCGGTTGTCGCAGCGCGTGGAGCACATCCGCATGGGCCTGCACCGCCTGCAGACACATTTGCGCGATGACGCAGGGCAGTCGCATGAGGACTGGATGAGCATGCTGAAGCGGGTCGAGCACCGCTATTACCTGGAGCAACAGCGCCTCGAGGCCGTGGCGCGGGCCGCCGGCAGCCAAGGCGATGCCGCTGGCGCCGACCCGGACAACGTGGAGCTGTTCTGACATGGGCGCAGCCGCTGGAGAATTGCCGGAGGGCAGGGGACGCGAATTCGAGCTGTCGGAGGCCGAATATGCGGAGATCTGCGCGCTGGTACGCACGCATACGGGCATTGCCCTGTCGGACAACAAGCGCGAGCTGGTCTACAGCCGGCTCACGCGCCGCCTGCGCAAGCTCCAGTTGCCGGGGTTTCGCGCCTACATCGAACTGTTGGCGACGGGTGAGCCCAAGGAACTGGAAGAATTCACCAATGCCATCACCACCAATCTCACGGCCTTCTTTCGCGAAGACCATCATTTCGAGCACCTGAATGACGAAGTCCTGCCGGAACTGGCACGCAAGAATGCCGCCGCGCGCCGGCTGCGCATCTGGTCCGCGGGCTGCTCCACCGGCGAGGAACCGTATTCGATCGCCATGACGCTGCAGGAGAACATGGCGCTGTTTCCCGGATGGGACGTGAAGATCCTGGCGACGGACCTGGATTCGAACGTGGTGGCGCACGCCGCTGCCGGTGTCTATAACCCCGACCGGCTCGACAAGATGCGCCCGGAGCGCCTGCGAACCTTCTTCAGCCAGAACGCTGGCGGGCAGTACAAGACGGCCGACTGCCTCAAGCAGCTGATCACGTTCAAGCAATTGAACCTGATGCACGAGTGGCCCATGCGCGGGCCCTTCGACATCATCTTCTGCCGCAACGTCGTGATCTATTTCGACAAGCCCACGCAGCGCGGCCTCTTCGACCGCATGGCGAACCTCCAGGCGAACGGCGCTTATCTGTTCATCGGCCACTCCGAGAGCCTGTTCAAGGTGACCGACCGCTACAAGCTGATCGGTCGTACCATTTACCAGAAGGTGTCCTGATGCCACTCAAGGCGCATACGAGCGCCGACCGTGCGGCCAAGCTGCCGCCGGTGCTGCCGCAGTTCGCGCACATCCGCAGGTTCTGGGATGCGAAAGCGCAGATGTCCACGGCGAAGATCCTTCCCGGCGAGTTCTACGTCACCCAGTCCAATGAGGCCATCAATACGGTGCTCGGGTCGTGCGTGTCGGCCTGCATCCGCGACGTCAAGGCGCGTGCCGGCGGCATGAATCATTTCATGTTGCCGCTGTCGGGCGCTCCCTCGCAGGCGGAGGATGCCTGGAAGGATGGTGATGCCGCCCGCTACGGCAATGTCGCCATGGAAATGCTGATCAACGAATTGCAGAAGCTCGGCGCGAGGCGCGAGCGCCTGGAAGTCAAGCTCGTCGGCGGCGGTCACGTGCTGCATGCCGGCGCCGACATCGGCGAGCGCAACATCGCCTTCGTGCGCGAATTCGTGCGCGTGGAGGGCCTCAAGGTGGTGGCGGAGGACCTGGGCGGATTCCATCCGCGCCGCGTGTACTACACGCCGGTCGACGGGCGGGTGCGCGTCAAGGCCCTGGGCACCCAGGACAAGGCGCTGGTGGCCGAGGAAGAGAATTACCTGGCTCGCGTGCAACACACGCCGGTGGATGGCAGCGTGGAACTGTTCTAGGGACGGCATTCATGGACAAGAAAATTCGCGTCTTGATCGTCGATGACTCCGCGCTGATGCGGCAGATACTCACCGAGATCCTCAACAAGGATCCTGGTATCGAGGTGGTCGGCGTCGCGATGGATGCGTACGTGGCGCGCGAGAAGATCAAGCAGCTCAATCCCGACGTGCTCACCCTGGACGTGGAAATGCCCCGCATGGACGGGGTGGCGTTCCTGCGCAATCTGATGCGCCTGCGCCCCATGCCGGTGGTGATGTGCTCCTCGCTGACGGAAGTCGGCGCGGATGTGACGCTGGATGCTTTGGCGCTGGGTGCAATCGATTTCGTCACCAAGCCCAAGGTGGACGTGGCGCATCGCATCGACGAGTACGCCGAGGAGTTGATCACCAAGGTCAAGGTTGCGGCGCGTGCCCATGTACGACCGCTGGTGGAATCCGACCAGGGTCCCGTGGGCGGCAAGTTGCTCGTGGGTGGCGCGGCGCCGGCAGCAGTGGCGCTCGACACCGAGAGTGCGGCATCGGTTGCGGCCAAGGCGCGCGATCCCGGACGTCGTGTGATCAAGACCACCGAGCAGATCATTGCCATCGGGGCCTCGACCGGTGGCACCGAAGCCATCAAGGACGTGCTCATCGGCATGCCGCCGGATTGTCCCGGCATCGTGATCGCGCAGCACATTCCCAAGGCCTTCAGCGGGCCTTTCGCCGCGCGCATGAACCAGCAGACCCCCCTGCGCGTGTTCGAGGCCAGCGATGACCAACAGATCCTCCCCGGACACGTCTACATCGCGCCGGGCGATCAGCACCTGGTGGTCGTGCGCAACGGCGCCCAGTACCGCTGCAGGCTGGACAATGGTCCGCCGGTGAACCGCCACAAGCCTTCCGTCGACGTGCTGTTCCGCTCGGTTGCCGAGACCTGCGGCGGCAATGCCATCGGCCTCATGCTGACCGGCATGGGCAAGGACGGCGCCCAGGGCATGAAGGAGATGCTCGATGCCGGTGCGGCCACCCTGGCGCAGGATGAGAACACCAGCGTGGTGTGGGGCATGCCGGGAGCTGCCTGGAACATCGGCGCCGTGGAGTCCCTGCATCCCTTGCAGCAGATCGCCGCGCAGCTCATGAAATTGGTGCGGGAGCGCTCCGCCGGGCGTGGCGCGCGGGCCGTGGGTACATGACTTAACGCAGCGCCGCCGGACTCAAGATTTACCGCCGATGGCCGACCTAACCTGAACGCGACGGAGTAATTGAATGAAGATATTGATCGTCGACGATTCCAGCGCCATGCGCATGATCGTCAAGAAGACGCTGCGTCTCGCAGGGTTCGAAGGGCACGACATCACCGAGGCCGATGATGGCGCCAAGGCGCTCACGGCCATCAAGGGAGCCACCCCGGATCTCGTGCTTTCGGATTGGAACATGCCCAACATGACCGGCATCGAATTGCTTGAGAACCTGGGCAAGGAAGGCATCAAGGTCAAGTTCGGATTCGTCACCACGGAAGCCACCCTTGACATGCGCCAGCGCGCCGCCAGCGCCGGTGCGAAATTCCTCATCTCCAAACCCTTCACGCCCGAGTCCTTCAAGGAAATCCTCGGGCCGCACATCAACTAAGATCCGCCATGGCCACCGTCTATCCGCTTCCCGATGTCGCCCGCGTCAAGAGCATGCTGGGCATGATGTTCGACGGCCTGGAGGTGAAGCAGGGCGGCAAGCTGGACATGGCCCCGACCTCCAACGCCTATGTCGGCGTGTTCGTCGGCGACGACGGCAAGCCTGGTGCGCTGTGCGCCTGCGACCTGCCGCTGGCCTCCAACATCGCCTCCGCCTTGTCCATGCTCCCGCCGGCCGCCGCCAAGGACGCCGCCAAGAGCAAGCAGCTGACCGAGGTCATGCTGGCCAACCTGCGCGAAGTTATGAACATCTGCTCGCGCCTCTTGATCGTGGACGGCTCCCCGCACCTGAAACTCGATCAGGTCTACGAAGCCAAGGCAGTACCCGAACCCGCCAGAGCCATCGTCGCAGGCGCCAAAGGCCGCATAGACTTCGAGATAGGCGTGGCGAAATACGGCCCCGGAGTAATGTCCGTCCTCTCGATCTAACGACGCCGCAAGAAAGGCGATGCGCAATTTGATGGCGGAAAGCGCCGTGTCGTGCCAGTACGCGTCCCCATCCAACACGCGCCCTCCACCCAAACAGTTTTTCCCCTGATCTGGCCGCGGAAAAATCAGATGACGCCCCGACGCTTCTGATCCAGCTCAATGGATTCGAAAAGAGCGCGAAAATTTCCTTCTCCGAAGCCCTGATTCCCCTTACGCTGAATGACCTCGTAGAAGATCGGCCCGATGACGTTGCGGGTGAAGATCTGCAGCAGGATTCCAGACTCGAGGCTGCCATCGATGAGAATGCCGCGTTTGCGCAGCTCGTCAACGGACTCATCGTGCCGCGGAATGCGCGCTGATATCCCATCGTAGTAGGTGCCTGGCGTGTCCTGGAATTCCACGCCATTGGCGCGCAGGGCATCTACAGAGGCGTAGATGTCATCGCAGCCGAGCGCAATGTGCTGGATGCCTTCGCCCTGGTATTCGCGCAGGTATTCCTCGATCTGGCTCTTGTCATCCTGGCTTTCGTTGATGGGAATCCGGATCTTGCCGCAGGGAGAGGTCAGGGCGCGCGAGAACAGGCCGGTTTGCTTGCCCTCAATCTCGAAGTAGCGGATCTCGCGAAAATTGAACAGGCGCTGGTAGTACCCGGCCCACACGTTCATGTTGCCGCGGTGCACGTTGTGCGTGAGATGGTCGATGACCGTGAGGCCGGTGCGGCGCGCCGGCGCCGCGGCCTTCACCGGCACGAAATCCACGTCGTAGATGGACCGTTCGCCGTATCGGTCCACCAGGTAGATGAGGCTTCCGCCGATGCCGACGATGGAGGGAATGTTCAACTCCATCGGGCCGGCCGTGGTGGGGCCGGGTTGGGCGCCCAGCTGCAGCGCGCGCTGGAAGGCCAGCGCCGCATCGGCGACACGGAAGGCCATGGCGCACGCGCAGGGCCCATGCTGGCGGGCGAACTTCTGCGCGAAGCTGTCGCTCTCGGCGTTGATGATGAAGTTGATGTCGCCCTGGTTGTGCAAAGTGACGTTCTTGCGCCGGTGGCGCGCGACCACGGGCAGTCCCATGCGTTCGAACAGGTCGCGCAGCAGCTCGGGATCCGGCGCCGCATATTCGACGAACTCGAATCCATCGGTATTCATCGGGTTGGCGATGCTCATGTCGGGGTCTCCATTGACGCGCCGGCGGCGCGTGCAGGTTCAGGTCTACAGGGCGGGCAATAGGCGCGCGGCCGCCTCGCCGAAGCCGATACGCGCGCGGCCCGGGGCCTCGCACCAGCCGCGCAGGATGATGTCATCGCCATCCTGCACGAAGGTGCGGGTCTCGCCGGCACCGACGGTGAGGGGTTGCTTGCCGCCCGCGGTCAGCTCGAGGAGTGAGCCGGCTTCGCCTGGCTGCGGCCCGGACTGCGTGCCGGTTCCCAGCAGATCGCCCGGGCGCAGATTGCAGCCGTTCACGGTGTGATGTGCAACGAGTTGGGCGGCGGTCCAATAGGAATGCTTGAAGCTGCTGCTGGACAACCGCTGCGGCGGCGCGCCGCGTGCACGCATGGCGGCAGTGGAGATCCAGGCTTCGATGCGGATGTCGATGGCGCCGCTCTCGCGATTGCCCGGGGCATCGAGATAGGGGAGTGGCGCGGGATCGGCTTCCCTACGGACATGCGGCTGGCGGTAGGGCGCCAGCGCCTCGGCGGTGACTACCCAGGGCGAGATCGTGGTGGCAAAGTTTTTCGCCAGGAATGGCCCCAGCGGCTGGTACTCCCAGGCCTGGATGTCACGTGCGGACCAGTCGTTCAACAGGCACAGCCCGAAGATTTGCGACTCTGCATCCGCCATGGGCACCGGCCGGCCGGCCTCGTTGCCGGCGCCGATGAAGATGCCGAGTTCCAACTCGTAGTCCATGCGCGCACTGGGCTCGAGCACCGGCACGGTGGCTCCCGGTGCCAATCGCTGGCCGCGCGGACGATGGAATTGCTGCCCGGACACGCCGATCGAGGAGGAGCGCCCGTGGTAGCCGATGGGAACCCAGGTGTAGTTCGGCAGCAGCGGATTGTCGGGACGAAACAATCGTCCCACCGCGGTGGCATGATGAATCGAGGCGTAGAAATCGGTGAAGTCGCCGATCTGTGCCGGCACGTTGAACCTTGCCTGTGATTGCGGCACGAGGCAGGGTGCCAGGCGCCCACGCAGCGCCGAATCGCTGCGCAATGCATCGAACAGGGCGGCGCGCAGGGTATGCCAATGATCGGGACCCAGGCGCATCAACTCGTTCAATGTCGGTGCACCGGCGGCGCGCAGCGCGCGGGCCGCCATGCCCTGCCAGGCGTGGGCGTCCGTGGCCGCCCGCAGGTCCAGCACCTGGTCGCCGATGGCGACGCCACCGCGCGGCAGGTCGTCCTCGCCGGCACGCTTGAACACGGCGAACGGCAGGTTTTGCAGCGGGAAGTCCGTGCCGGCGGCGTTCGCCGACTCCACCCAGCTGCGTTGCGCCGGGTCGTGCGTGGCATTGAGGTCGAAGCTGTGGTTCATGGGCGCTTGGGGTCGAAGTGCTTTTCGAGCTTGAGCCAATTCTGCAGGTAGTCGCGTTGCAGCGGCGGCTGGCCGTGCAATGCGCTTTGCACCGGCCGCAGCACCGCTCGGGTTTCGAACATGAACGCCATGGTTTCTCCGACGAATTGTGGCTGCGAGGTATCCGCGGCGGTGGCCTTGGCGAAGCTGCCGGCATCAGGGCCGTGCGCGCTCATGCCATTGTGCAAGGAGCTGCCGCCCGGCACGAAGCCGCTGGCCTTGGCATCGTACATGCCGGTGATCAGGCCCATGAACTCGCTGGCCACGTTGCGATGGAACCAGGGCGGGCGGAACGTATCTTGTCCCACCAGCCAGCGGGGCGGGAAGATCACGAAATCGATGTTGCTGGTCCCCGGCGTGTCACTGGGCGAATGCAATACCAGGAAGATCGACGGATCGGGGTGGTCGAAGGAAATCGAGCCGATGGTATTGAAACGCCGCAGGTCGTATTTGTACGGCACGTGATTGCCATGCCAGGCCACCACATCCAGCGGCGAGTGCCGCATGGCCGCGCACCACAACCGGCCGCCGAACTTGGCGAGCAGGGTGCAGGTGGCGTCGCGATCTTCGTAGCGGGCCACCGGCGCCTGAAAATCCCGCGGGTTGGCCAGGCCATTGGAACCGATGGGGCCCAGGTCGGGAAGCTTGAACGGTGCGCCGAAGTTCTCGCAGAGGTAGCCGCGCGCAGTGCGTTCCAACAACCGCACGCTGAATTTCAGGCCGCGCGGGATCACCGCGATCTCCAACGGCGCGATTTCCAGTGTGCCGAGTTCCGTGTCGAGCGCGAGCCTTCCCTGCTGAGGCACGATCAACAATTCGCCGTCGGCGTCGTACAGATACCGGTCCTGCATCGAACGGTTGGCGGCGTACAGATAGACGTTGCAGCCGTTCATGACCTCCGGGCCGCCGTTGCCGGCTATCGGGATCCACCCGTCGATGAAGTCGGTCGGTGCTTCCGGCAGGACGGGCGGGTCCCAGCGCAGTTGATTGGGCAAGGCCGGTGCCCGATCCAAGGCGGCGTCTAGGCGGGCGTGCGGCAGGGGCTGGAATTCTTCGTGCATCACCGAGGGCCGGATCCGGTACAGCCAGGAGCGGCGATTGGCGGCGCGGGGTGCCGTGAAGGCGGTGCCGGAGATCTGTTCGGCATACAGACCGTAGGCGCAGCGCTGCGGCGAATTGCGTCCCTGCGGCAGGGCCCCCGGCAGCGCTTCGCTGGCGAATTCATTGCCGAAACCACTCTGGTACTGGGGGGAGGCGGATGGCTGCGAATTCCCGGTCATGATGCCCGCTCTGGTTGTCGGTTGCGTTGCAAATAGTCTAGCCGATGTGCGTTGCGCAGTCGCGCAATCACCGCCATGATTCATGGGGTTGCGCCGCGACGAAGCGCAACGAAATTGCGAAAAACGAGGATTTCATCCATGAACGTGCCCGTGCTGCTCGATGACGCCGATTGCCGCATCCTGGCGGCATTGCAGCAGGATGCCTCGCGCACCAACCGCTCCCTCGCGCGCGAGGTGGGACTGTCCCCGGCACCGTGCCTGCGGCGTACGCAGCGGCTGGAGCAGATCGGGGTGGTGCGGCGCTATGTGGCCTTGGTCGACCGTGAAAAGCTCGGCCTGCACGTGCAGGCATTGGCCTTCGTCACGCTGGAAAATCATCGTGCCGGACCGGCGCGCCAATTCGAAAGCGTGGTGCAGCGCCGCCACGAAGTGCTCGAGTGCCTGCGATTGAGTGGTTCGTTCGACTACCTGCTGCGGGTGGTGGTGCCCTCGATGGGGGCATATTCGGCCTTCCTGGATCAACACCTGCTGTCGCTGGCCGCGGTTCGTTCGGTGAGTACCAGCTTCGAACTGGGTGTCTTGAAGGAAACGACGGCGCTGCCGGTGCAGCGCTCCGGCGGACGTGTTCCACGGGCCTCACGCCGCCGGCCCGATCTCTGAGATCATGTCGCGATGACGAACCAAACGCCGGTGCAGTTGGACGACAAGTACGCGCGCCAGACGGGCCGCATCCTGCTGAGCGGCACCCAGGCGCTGGTGCGCCTGCCGCTGATGCAACGCGCCCGGGACGAGGCCGCGGGATTGCGCACTGCCGGTTACATCAGCGGCTATCGCGGCTCGCCGCTGGGCGGCTACGACCTGCAACTCAATCAGGAGCGGGCGCGGCTGGCGGCGGCTGACATCAAATTCGATCCCGGCGTCAACGAGGATCTCGCCGCCACCGCCATCTGGGGCACCCAGCAGGTCACGCTGATGCCGGGGGCGCGGGTCGATGGCGTGTTCGCCATCTGGTACGGCAAGGGGCCGGGCGTGGATCGCGCCGGCGATCCCATCAAGCACGGCAACCGCATGGGAAGTTCACGCCATGGCGGCGTGCTGCTGGTGTTCGGCGACGATCATGCCGGCAAGAGCTCGACCATCGCCCACCAAAGCGAGCTGGCGGTGTCTGCCAACGGCCTGCCGGTGCTGTATCCGGCCACCGTGCAGGAGTACCTGGAGTTCGGCCTGCACGGCTTCGCGCTGTCGCGATTTTCAGGCTTGTGGGTGGGATTCAAATGCGTCAATGAAACCGTCGAATCGACCGCCAGCGTCGATCTTGACGGTGGCTGGCCGCAAATTCGCTTCCCGGAAGCAACGCTGCCGCCGGGCGGCGTGCACGCCCGCCACGCCTTCGATCCGCTGGGCGATGACACGCGCCTGCAGACCGTGAAATTACCGCTGGCGCAGGCGTATGTGCGCCACAACCGCCTGGACCGGGTCGTACATGCCAGCCCGCGCCGGCAACTGGGCATCGTCGCCGCCGGCAAATCGTGGCTGGACGTGGAGGAAGCACTGGCCGCCGCCGGGCTGGACGAGGCGCGGCTGCGCGATCTTGGCGTGTCGGTGTACAAGCCGGCGATGATCTGGCCGCTGGAACCGCAGGGCCTCACCGAGTTCGCGCGCGGCCAGCGCGAGCTGTTGTTCATCGAGGAGAAGGTTGCGTTCGTGGAGACGCAAGCCGCTTCCGTCCTGTACGGATTACGCGACGCCGAGCGGCCGGCAATCTCGGGCAAGCGTACGCCGCAGGGCACACCGCTCCTGCCATCGGACATACCGCTCGAGCCCCTGATGCTGGCGCAGGTCATCGGCGCGCGTCTGGGCGCTCTGGGTGTGGCGGACGCCGACCTCACGCGCCGGTTGCGCTACATCGGCCAGGCGCTGGACACGGCCCGCCGCACACCGCCAGGCGCTTTGGCGCGTACGCCGTATTTCTGTTCCGGCTGCCCGCACAACACCTCGACGCGCGTGTCCGAGGGAAGCCTTGCCTTGGCGGGGATCGGTTGCCACACGATGGCGCTGTTCATGGACCGCCGCACGCTGCCGCCGACGCAGATGGGCGGTGAGGGCGCCAACTGGTGCGGCATCGCGCCGTTCACCAATACCCCACACGTGTTCCAGAATCTCGGCGACGGCACCTACTTCCACTCCGGTCTCATGGCGGTGCGTGCCGCCGTGACCAGCGGCGTGAACATCACCTACAAGATCCTCTACAACGATGCGGTCGCCATGACGGGCGGGCAGGCGGTGGAGGGCGGGCTGTCGGCGGCTGACATCTCGCGCCAGTTGCGCGCCGAGGGCGTGCAGCGCATCGCGCTGGTGAGCGATGACATCGGCAAGCACCGCCACGGCGACTTTGCTGCCGGCACCACGCGCCATCCCCGCGCAGAGTTGGACGCCGTGCAGCGCGAGATGCGCGAGGTGCGCGGCGTCAGCGCCATCATCTACGAGCAGACCTGCGCGGCCGAGAAACGCCGACGGCGCAAGCGCGGCAGCTTTCCGAATCCGGCGCGGCGCGTGTTCATCAACCCCGCGGTGTGCGAGGGCTGCGGGGACTGCTCCGTGCAATCCAATTGCGTGTCGGTGGAGCCGCTGGAAACCGACATGGGCCGCAAGCGCCGCATCGACCAGTCGAGCTGCAACAAGGATTACTCCTGCATCAACGGCTTTTGCCCCTCGTTCGTGACCGTGCATGGCGCCGAACCGCGCCGCCCCGACGCGGCGCAGTTGCCGGCGGAGCTGTTCAGCGGGCTTGGCGAGCCCGCGCGCAACCTGCGCGAGCACGTGTCCATGCTGGTCACCGGCATTGGTGGCACCGGCGTCGTGACCATCGGTGCGGTGCTGGCCATGGCCGCGCACATCGATGGGCTCACCGTGAACGTGTTCGACATGACCGGCCTGGCGCAAAAGGGCGGTGCGGTCTTCTCGCACATCAAGTTCGCGCGCGGTCCCGCGGCCACGCCGGCGCCACGCGTCGGTCCCTTGAGTGCCGATGTGGTGCTGGGTGGGGACCTGGTGGTCACGGCCAGCGCGGACGCCATGCGCTGCGTGGCGCCCGGCACCACGCGGGTCGTGGTGAACACGCATCTGGTGCCGCCCGGCAGCTTTCAACTTCAACCCGATGCCGAGTTCGACACGGTACGTTTGCGCACCGGCATCGAGGCGGTTGCCACGACGGGCTGCGTGCGGGCGCTGGATGCCACGCATGCCGCCCGCGTGCTGCTCGGGGATGCCGTCGGTGCGAACATGCTGCTCGTCGGTTATGCGCTGCAATGCGGGCTGCTGCCGGTGTCGCTCGCGGCCGTGCGCGAGGCGGTGCGCCTGAACGGCGCGGCGGTCACGCTGAACCTGCGGGCGCTGGACATCGGCCGGCTGATGGCGGTGTCGCCGGGGCAGGTGCAGGCTCTGATCGACGGGCAAGGGGGCGCGGAGTCCGAGGCCGCGCCACCGGCCGGCCTGGAGTCGCTGATCGCCTCGCGCGAGCGGCACCTGAGCGCCTATCAAGGCCCGCGGCTCGCGGCGCGCTATCGCAGGCTCGTCGAGCGCGTGCGCGAGGCCGAGAGGCGCGTCGGAGGCGGGGAAGCGCTCGCCACGGCGGTGGCGCGTTGCTACGCGAAGCTCCTGGCGTACAAGGACGAATACGAGGTTGCCAGGCTCCATGCGGCGCCCGAATTCGAACGGCAATGGCGGGCTGCTTTCGCAGACGGCGGCAGTCTTTCGTATCATCTGGCCCCGCCTCTGTTCGCCCGGCGCGATGCCCGCACTGGCGTACCGCGCAAGGTGGAGCTCGGCTCGTGGATGCTGCCCATCTTTCGCTGGCTGGCGCATGGCAAGGTACTGCGCGGCACGCCTTTCGATCCCTTCGGCTACAGCGCAGAGCGGCGGATGGAACGGCAACTGATCCGCGACTACGAGACGCGCATCGACGAGTTGCTGCGAGGCTTGTCCGCCGTGCATCTGCAGCTGGCCGCGGAGATCGCCGCGGTTCCCGATTCGATCCGCGGCTTCGGTCACGTCAAGCAGCGTCACCTGGAGGCCGCGCGTCAGCGCGAAGCGCAATTGCTGCAGCGCTGGCGTGGTCTCGAGGCCGGCACCAACTCCGCCCCGGTGGCCATGCCGCAGGATGTGCGATGAGCGCAGATCCTGCGAATCCACAGTGGTCGTCTTCGCTTTCCTTCTACCTCGCGACGGTGGGCGCATCCGTCGGATTGGGGAGTATCTGGCGCTTTCCCTACCTTGCCGGCAGCAGTGGTGGCAGCGCCTTCATCCTCGTGTTCGTCATCGCCTGCCTGTTGATCGCCACGCCGCTCCTGGCGGCCGAGTTCCTCATCGGCCGCAGCGCGCAGCGCAGTCCGCCGCAGGCGGCCGGCAGGGTGGCCCGTGCGGCCGGCTTGAGTCCCGCCTGGAACATCATTGGCGTGTTCGGCACCCTCTGCGCCTATCTGGTGATCTCCTACTACACCGTGATCGCCGGCTGGGTGATGGCCTATACCTGGAAGTGCGCCAGTGGCGGGCTCAACGGCCTGACTCATCCGCAGGTCGCTGCCCTGTGGCGCGAGTTTCTTTCCGACCCTGTGCGCATGGGCGCCTGGCACGCCGCCTTCGTATCGTTGGTCGCCTGGATCTCCGCGCGCGGCGTGCACCGCGGACTGGAAATCGCCAACAAGGTGCGCGCACCGGTGATGCTCTCGCTGTTGTTGTTGCTGGCGGCGTATGCGCTCTGGCATGGGGATGCGCGGCGTGGGCTCGCCTTTGCCTTCTCACCAAACGTGGCGGCGCTGAATGCCGCCGTGATCCTGTCGGCCATCGGCCAGGCGTTCTACGCGACCGGCGTGGGCATGGCAATGATGCTCGCCTACGGGTCCTACCTGCGCCGTGGAACCTCCCTGGTGCGTTCCTCGGTGATCATCTCCGCCAGCATCCTGCTGGTATCCATGCTGGCCACCGTGACCGTGTTCCCGCTGGTGTTCCGCTATGGCATGGACCCTGCCCAAGGGGTGGACCTCGTTTTCGGAGTGCTCGCCTCGGTGTTTGCCGAGATGCCCGGAGGCCAGCTGTTCGGCTCGCTGTTCTTCCTGCTGCTCATCTTCGCCGCGCTGACGCCGAGCCTGGCCGGCAGCGAGCCGGTGACGGCGTGGCTGCAGCAGAATCGCGGCTGGACGCGCGCACGTGCGGCCGCCGCCACCGGAATCCTGATGTGGGCGTCGGGATTGGCCTCGGTGCTGTCATTCAATCGCTGGGCGGCCTTTTACCCGCTCGATGCGCTGCCCGGATTTCACGGCAAGACGGTGTTCGCCGCGCTCGACTACGTGGCCTCAAACGTGCTCTGCCCAGTCGGTGCGCTGCTCACCAGCCTGTTCGTCGGCTGGCGATTGCCGGCGTCGATTCGTGCGGATCAATTCAGCGAGACGAGCGCCTTCGCGTATCGCGCGGTGGTGCTGTTGCTCCGATTCGTGTGCCCGGTGGCGATCGGCGCCGTGTTCGTGGCCAACCTGTACTGAAGCGTCGCGGGCGTCAGGCCCCCAACCAGCGCCGCAGCCCCACGGCCGTACCGATGCCGGCAAAGGTCATCAGCACGGAACCCGCCACGTGCACCGCCACGGCACTGGCTGCCGTGCCGACGCGCCCCTGCTGCAGCAGCGTGACGATCTCGGCGGAGAACGTCGAGAAGGTGGTCAGCCCGCCGCAGAATCCGGTGATGATGAATACACGCCACTCCGGTGCAATGGAGGCGGAACTGGAGAACACCACGAGCGCAATTCCGATCACGTATGCGCCGATGAGATTGGCCGCCACGGTGCCGGGTGGCATCGAAGGGTAGTAGTGATTGAGGGCAAGCCCCAGCCACCATCGCATCAGCGCCCCGGTGCTGGCACCGATGCAAATCGCCAGCAGCATTTTCATGTGTTTTTCAAATTCCTGGACAGGCATGCCTTCTGCAGCGGCAGGGGTTATTCTAGTGAGCCTCGCGCACGACTGTCGAGACGGCGCAGCGGCGGAAGCCGGCGGCGCCGGCCACCCTCGAAGGCATCTTTCAGGGTCCTCGTTCGCGAGCTGTTAGGGGATTATAACTTCAATTAAATTAGTTTCTTAAGTGTTATTATTCATGTTGATTAAAGCACCATCCGTGACGCCCTGATGTCGGGTTTCGCCAACGCTCTTCGGTCCTTCCACGATGGGGATTTGTCCCAGGAACAGCTTTTGTCGGAAATGTACCGGCAGTTGGCGGTGGAGCGGGTGGCGCCGGTGAAGTTGCTGGAAATCCTTAACGATCACAAGTCAAAGCAGCTTCTGCCTGATGATACCCACGAAACGTTGATGAGCCGCATCACGGCGTGGCCGTTGGAAGAGACGGTTGCCACGCGCTCCTCGCTCCTCAGCAGTCATGGCGCCGCCCACGGCGATCCGCCCGCCACCATCGTCCTGGGCGATCCTTCCGGCAGCACCACCGGTCCGGTGCGCGGCGAGAGCAAGGGCAACCGCGCACCGCCCGCCACCGTCGGCAGCGTGCTGCAAGGCAGGTTCAGCCTGATCGCGCTGATCGGCGAAGGTGGCATGAGCCGGGTGTTCAAGGCCGTGGACCTGCGCCGCGTGGAAGCCGGCGCGCATGATCCGTACGTGGCCGTGAAAGTGCTCACCGTTCCTTTCAGCCATTACTTCGGCTCCATGGCCGCGCTGCAACGCGAAGCGCACAAGCTGCAGAGCCTGACTCACCAGAACATCGTGCGCGTCATGGATTGCGACCGTGACGGACAGAGCGTGTTCATGACGATGGAATACCTGCCCGGGGAGTCGCTCTACAAGAAGCTGCGGCAGGCCGGTGGTTCAGGGTTGGCGCGCGAGGAGGCGTTGACCATCATCGCCTCCATCGGCGAGGCACTCGACTATGCGCATCGCAATCACATCGTGCATGGCGACCTGAAGCCCGGCAACGTCATCGTCGATGCGCACTGCAACGTCAAGGTGATCGATTTCGGCATGGCGCGATTCATCGCCCGGCCGCTGTCGAAGGACCGGCCCTCGCCGCAACCGGAGGAGCCCAAGGCGCTGACGCCGCGCTATGCGAGTCCCGAAATGCTCGCGGGGCATCCGCCAGAACCCGCCGATGATGTGTACGCCCTGGCGTGCCTGAGCTACGAAGTGCTTACCGGCCACCATCCGTTCGGCAGGGTGGAGGAATCGCTCGGCCGGCAGCCCGATTCGAAGCCTCCGCGCGCCGCCGGCCTCAGCCGCCGCCAGTATGGGGCATTGGCGCGGGGCCTTGCGTTCGAGCGCGCCAAGCGCACTGCCACGGCTGCGCAGTTCGTCAGGGAATTGTGCGCGGCGCACCGCCCGCGGCGCGGCCGCTGGCTGATCGGTGCGGGCATCGCCGCCGCCGCGGCCGCCGCGCTGCTGATGGTCAGCCTCGCGGTGGGGCCGAGGGATTGGTTGGCGCGCCTGACCGGCAGCGCGGCGCCTGCCGCGGCGGAGCGCATGCTGCGCGATTGCCCCACCTGTCCGTTGATGCGCGTGCTGCCGCCGGGCGCCTTCCAACAGGGCGCCGATCCGCACGACGCCGCGGCCACGCCCTTCGAAAAGCCGCAGCACGCCGTCCGCATCGACCACCCGTTCGCCCTCAGCATCAACGAGATCACGGTGGGCGAGTTCAAGGAATTTGCCGAGGCCACGCGCCGCGACATGCAGGGCTGCGAAGTCTACGCCGACGGCCGTTGGCAGCAGCGCGCCGGTGCGAGCTGGCACAATCCCGGATTTGCGCAGAGTCCGGTGCATCCCGTGAGTTGCGTGTCGTGGGAAGACGCCACGGCGTATGCCAGCTGGCTGTCGCGCAAGAGCGGCCACCTGTACCGCCTGCCGAGTTCCTCGGAGTGGGAGTACGCCGCGCGCGCGGGCAGCGCGGAGGCGAGCCCGTGGGCGGCGCGGCCCGACATGGCCTGCAATCATGCGAACGTCGCCGACCTGAACGCGCTGCTGCTGTTCCCGGGCTGGAGCGCCTTCGAGTGCAACGATGGCTACGTCGCCACGGCGCCGGCGGGCTCGTTCAAGTCCAATGCTTTCGGCCTCAACGACATGCTCGGCAACGTGTTCGAGTGGGTGCAGGACTGTTGGGCCGACGACTACCGCCATGCGCCCGCCTCGGGGAAAGCGACAGGCGCCGCTGCCGGCGCGAGCTGTCGCACGCGCGAGGCGCGCGGGGGTTCCTGGTTCACACCGCCCGCCTACGTGCGCGCGTCCTATCGCAACCGCTTCGACGCCGGGCGGCGCAGCACGGCGCTGGGCTTTCGCGTGATCCGCGAGGTGCGACCTTGAAGCGGTTCGCCTGGCTGCTGTTGCCGCTGGTGGCTGGCGCCATCGAGCCGCCGACGTTCGACTCGCTGCACGCCCAATGCCTGGACGGGGAGGCTTCCGCCTGCCGGCAAGCGTTGCGATTGCAGGGTGACGATGCGGAACTTGCGTCCACCGCCGGCGATGTGTTCATGCAGGCGCGCCGCCCGGCGGAAGCGATCCTCGCCTACCGGCGTGCACAGCGGCTGGGATTCCCCGACGAGGAATCGTTGCGCGCCAGGATGGCCGGCGCCGAAGCGAAGCGGCAGACCTTGCTGGTCGCGTGCGAGACGGGGCTGGAGGATGCCGCCCGGCGTGCCTGTGATGCCGCATTGCTCCCCGGCGCGGCGGATGAGGCGCGCATCCTGCAGCGGCGCGGCAGCGTGCAGGCCGCCCTGCACCGGGATTCGGAAGCATTGGACGATTACCTCGCGGCGCAGCGCTTCAATCCACAGGACCGGGAGCTGGCGCAGGCGGTCGTTCGGCAGGCGGATGCCACGGGACGCCACGATGTGGCGGCGCTCGTCGGCCGGGGCACCGCGCTGTTGGCGCTCAGGCGCCCGGCAGAGGCTGTTGCACCGTTGCGGCAAGCGCTGGCCCTGGAACCCGGATCGCGGACGCTGCGGGCAATGCTGCAGGGGGCGGAAGCCGAGCAGCCGGCCGCCACCCTCGAATCCACGCAATTTCCCGCCCATGGCGAGCAGCGTTTCTCCAATGCCGCCGAGGCCTCGTTCTCACATTGAGAACATACCGGGATTATGACGCATGTCGCTTGCTGGAATGCCAGCCGCCCGCCACAGTGCGTGGGTGAATTCCCCCTACGATCCACCCACGCGCGCAGCCTTGAACGGCGCGCCGGATACCCTGCGCGGCCTGGATCCGAGAGAGGCCGAGCGGCGCGGCGTTCCCGACCGGCGGCGACGATTCTGGTGGTCGCTGCTGTACGGCAGCTTCAACCCGCGACGGCGGGTGCCACGCCGCGATGGCGGCGGGGTGCAATTGGTGGATTGGCATCATTCGCGGCTGCTCGCCGTGGTGCTGGCCATCCTCGTGCTGTGCGTGACGGATGCCTTCTTTACGCTGATTCTGCTGCAGTCGGGCGCACGCGAGGCAAACCCGGTGATGGCGACCGTCGTCTATCACGATGCCAAGACGTTCACCGTCCTGAAGATGTTCATGACCAGTTGCAGCGTGGCGGTCATGGTGTTGCTGGCCGGATACCGCTTCCTGGGTGTTTTTCGCGTGGAATTGCTCCTCTACCTGGTGCTGACCGGCTACATCTGCCTGGTGGGCTACGAAATGTGGATGCTGCAGGAACTCGGTAATTGGCCTTTGCGCCTCGGGTGAGGGACCCCGCCGACATTCCATAATCTGGCCCGGTGGGCTAGACTTGCGCTTTGATTTTCGATCCCTCCATGAATCCACGCGAGACCGCCTTGACCGGCCCGGCGCCATTGGACGGCGGTAACGCCGACTACGTCGAGCACCTCTACGAATCCTACCTTGCCGACCCGGCGTCGGTGCCGGCGCAGTGGTCGCAATATTTTGCGCAAATGGGCGCTGGCGGGGAGACGGCCCATGGGCCCATCCGCAGCAAGATCGAACAGCGCGCGCGCCAGCCGCGCGTGGCCAGCGCGCCGGCCGCATCCGCCGCGGGCGCGGGCGCCGACAGCGCCAGTGCCAAGCAGGGCGCGGTCTCCCGCCTGATCCAGGTCTACGCCAACCGCGGTCATCTGATCGCCAACATCGATCCCCTCGGGCTGCTCCAGCGCGTCAAGCCCTATGTGCTGGACCTGCAGTATTTCGGCCTGTCGGACGCCGACCTGGACACGGAATTCTTCACCGGCACGCGCACGGGTGCGTTCAAGGCACGCCAATCGCTGCGCGACATCCTCGGCGACCTGCGCAAGGTGTATTGCGGCACGATCGGCGCCGAATTCGCGCATGTCTCGGATACCGACGAGCGCCTGTGGTTGCAGGACCATTTCCAGGCCGGCCGCATCCAGCAGCGTTTCACGCCCGACGAGAAAAAGAACATCCTCTGGCAGCTCACTGCCGCGGAAGGCCTGGAGCGCTACCTGCACACCAAGTACGTGGGCCAGAAGCGCTTCTCGTTGGAAGGTGGCGACAGCCTCATTCCGCTGCTGGATGATCTCGTGCAGCAGGGAGGGCTCGCGGGGGTCGAAGAGACCATCATCGGCATGGCGCATCGCGGGCGCCTCAACGTGCTGGTGAACCTGCTGGGCAAGTCGCCCGGCGACCTGTTCAGCGAGTTCGAGGGCCGCTACGACTTCGCGAAGATCAAGGGCTCGGGCGACGTCAAGTATCACAAGGGTTTCTCGGCCGACCTCAAGACCCCGAAGGGCAACGTGCACGTGGCGCTGGCCTTCAATCCCTCGCACCTCGAAGTGGTGAACCCGGTGGTGGAGGGTTCGGTGCGCGCGCGCCAGGAACGCCGCGGCGATGTGCTCGGCGACAAGGTGGTGCCCGTGCAGATCCACGGCGATGCTGCGTTCGCAGGGCAGGGCGTGATCATGGAAACCCTGCAGCTGTCGCAGGCGCGGGGCTTTTATACCGGCGGCACGATCCACATCGTGATCAACAACCAGGTGGGGTTCACCACCAGCGATCCGCGCGATGCGCGCTCCACCCTGTATTGCTCGGACGCGGCCAAGATGGTGGAAGCGCCCATCCTGCACGTCAATGCCGACGATCCGGAAAGCGTGTGCTTCGTGGCGCGATTCGCGCTCGAGTACCGCATGAAGTTCCACAAGGACGTGGTCATCGACCTGGTCTGCTACCGGCGCCACGGCCACAACGAGGCGGATGAGCCCTCGGCCACGCAGCCGGTGATGTATACGGTGATCCGCAAGAAGCCCACGGCACGACAGATCTACGCAGATGCCCTGGTGGCGGAGGGCGTGATCAAGGCCGCCGACGCCGCCGCCATGATGGACCAATACCGCGATGGCCTGGACCAGGGCAAGCCGCAGGCGCGCGCGGCGCTGGGCCTCATCGGCAACAAATACACGGTCGATTGGAGCGCCTACCTCGATGCCGATTGGTCGGAGCCGGTGCGCACCGCGGTGGAGTTGCCACGGCTCAAGGCATTGGGGAAGGCCATCACCAGCTTTCCGTCGAATTGGAAATTGCACCCGCGGGTCGCCGCCATCGTGCAGTCGCGCGAAAAGATGATCGGCGGCGAACTGCCGCTGGACTGGGGCTGCGCCGAAAACCTGGCCTATGCCAGCCTCATCCAGGAAGGCTTCCCGGTGCGGCTCACCGGGCAGGATGCCGGCCGTGGCACGTTCTTCCATCGGCATGCGGTGCTGCATGACCAGCAGAGCGGGGAACGCTACATTCCGCTGCAGCACCTGGGTACCAACCAGCCTACCTTCCGCGTCACCGATTCGGTGCTGTCGGAAGAGGCCGTGATGGGATTCGAGTACGGCTTCTCCACCACCGAGCCGCATTGCCTGACCATCTGGGAAGGCCAGTTCGGCGATTTCTGCAACGGCGCGCAGGTCATCATCGACCAATTCATCAGTTCCGGTGAGGCCAAGTGGGGCCGGCTGTCGGGGTTGGTGCTGTTCCTGCCGCATGGCTACGAAGGCCAGGGCCCCGAGCATTCCTCGGCCCGACTGGAGCGTTTCCTGCAGCTGTGCGCCGAGTACAACATGCAGGTGTGCGTACCCTCGACGCCCGCGCAGATGTTCCACATGCTGCGGCGGCAGATGCTGCGGAGCCTGCGCAAGCCGCTCATCGTGATGACGCCGAAGAGCCTGCTGCGCCATCCGCTGTCGGTATCGGCGCTCGAGGAACTGGCGGGCGGGAAATTCTGGAACGTCATCGACGAAGTCGATCCCGTGCAGCCGGCCGAGGTCACACGCGTGGTTTTGTGCAGCGGCAAGGTGTATTTCGACCTGCTCAAGGCGCGCCGCGAAGCCAGGAGCTCGAACATCGCCATCGTGCGCCTCGAGCAGCTGTATCCATTTCCTTCCGATGAATACGAGGCCATCGTGCGCAAATACGCGAATGCGGTGGAGTTCGTCTGGTGCCAGGAAGAGCCGCAGAACCAGGGAAGCTGGTATCAGATCCGGCATCGCCTGCAGGCCAAGCTCGGCGAGCACCAGGAATTGCTGTATTCCGGCAGGGCCGGCGCCGCCGCGCCGGCAACGGGCATCGCCTCGTTGCATGAAGAACAACAACGCAATCTCGTGCAGGCGGCGCTGCGCGGCTCGCCCGTCGAGGGCGCGGCACTGCAAACCGCGCGCGTGCGCATCTCACCTTAAGGATTCGTGATGAATGTTTACCCAGACAACGGTGCACGGCCATGACCATCGAAGTGCGAGTCCCACAACTTCCCGAGTCCGTCGCCGACGCGACGCTCGTGACCTGGCACAAGCAACCCGGCGATACGGTCGCGCGCGATGAGAATCTCGTGGACCTGGAAACCGACAAGGTGGTGCTGGAGGTGCCGGCGCCTGCCAATGGCACGCTCAAGGAGATCAAACTGGGCAATGGCACCACGGTGACCAGCGGCCAGGTGCTGGCGGTGATCGAAGAGGGCGTCGCGGCTGCCGCTGCAACGCCCGCCGCCGCGCCTGCTGCCTCCGCCTCACCGGCGGCGACGCCCAAGGCGGACGCGGGCGCCAAGCTCAGTCCGGCGGCAAAGCGCGTGGTGGAAGAGAACAAGATCGATGCCGCCGGCATCGTCGGCTCGGGCCGCGATGGCCGCGTATCGAAGTCCGATGTGGTGAATCACCTCTCGGGCAAGGATGTACCGGCCCGCTCCGCGGAGTCTGCCGCACCGGCTGCCCCGGCCGCCGGGCGCACGGCTCAGCCCGCTGCTACCGCGGCGGCAGCTCCCGCCGCCCGCGCCACGGGCCGTGTCGAGCAACGCGTGGCAATGACCCGCCTGCGACAGCGCATCGCGGAGCGCATGGTGCAGGCGCAGGCCACGCAGGCGCTGCTGACCTCCTTCAACGAGGTGGACCTGTCGGCGGTGAACCAGCTGCGCGCACAGTACAAGGACGAGTTCGAAAAGCGCAACGGCGCGAAGCTTGGCTTCATGTCGTTCTTCGTCAAGGCTTGCGTCGAGGCGCTGAAGAAATTTCCCGCCATCAACGCCTCGGTGGACGGCAACGACATCCTCTACCACGAGTATTACGACATCGGTGTGGCGGTATCCACCGACCGCGGTCTCATCGTGCCGATCGTGCGCGATGCGGACCTGTTGAGCTTTGCCGACATCGAAAAGGCCGTCGCCGGCTACGCCGGCCGCGCGCGTGCCGGCACCATCACCATCGAGGAGCTCAGCGGCGGCACCTTCACCATCACCAACGGCGGTATTTTCGGCTCGCTCCTGTCCACGCCCATCGTGAACCCGCCGCAGAGCGCCATCCTCGGCATGCACAAGATCCAGGACCGCCCGGTGGTGGTCGATGGTGCCGTGGTGGTGCGTCCCATGATGTACATCGCGCTCACCTACGACCACCGCATCATTGACGGCCGTGAGGCCGTGCAATTCCTGGTGGCGGTCAAGCAATACCTGGAGGATCCCATGCGCCTGGTGCTGTCACTATGAGCGCGCCGAACGCCGATGCCTTCGACGTCATCGTGATCGGTGGCGGACCGGCCGGTTACCCCGCCGCCATCCGCGCCGCGCAGAACAAGTTGAAGGTGGCCTGCATCGACGAATGGAAGAATCGCGATGGCAGCTATGCCTTCGGCGGTACCTGCCTGAACGCCGGCTGCATTCCCTCCAAGGCCCTGTTGGAATCCTCGGAGCTGTATCACCGCGCGCAGCATGAGTTCGCCGCCCACGGTATCCGCACCTCTGCCGTGGCGCTCGATCTTGCCACCATGCAGAAGCGCCGCGCCGGCATCGTCAAGACCATGACGGGCGGCATCCAGGCCTTGTTCAAGGCGAACGGCGTCACCGCCTACCAGGGACACGGGCGATTGCTCGCCGCGGGGCAGGTGGAAGTGACGGGCGCGGATGGGGCCTCCAAGGTGCTATCCGCCCGGCACGTGGTGCTGGCCTCGGGCTCGGTGCCGGTACAACTCAAATCCGCGCCGCACGATGGCGTACACATCGTGGATTCCTGGAATGCGCTGGAATTCGATGCGGTGCCGCCGCGGCTCGGGGTGATCGGCGCCGGCGTCATCGGCCTGGAGTTGGGCAGCGTCTGGCGGCGCCTGGGCAGCAATGTCACGGTGATCGAGGCGATGGACAACTTCCTGCCCATGGCGGATCAGGCCGTGGCCAAGGAGGCGCTCAAGCATTTCAAGAAGCTCGGCCTTGACGTGAAGCTCGGCGCCATGGTCAGCGGCGCCGTCGTGCGCGATGGCACCGTCGCGGTCACCTATGCGGACAAGGAAGGCGAGCATCAGGTAACCGTGGACAAGCTGGTGGTGGCCGTGGGCCGCCGGCCCTTCACCGACGGGCTGATCGCACCGGGCGTGGGGGTAAAGCTCGATGCACGCGGATTCATCGAGGTGGACGAACATTGCCGCACCGGTGTGCCCAATGTCTGGGCCGTGGGCGATGTGGTGCGTGGGCCGATGCTCGCGCACAAGGGCAAGGAGGAGGGCGTGATGGTCGCCGATCTCATTGCCGGGCTGTATGGTGAGGTCAACTACAAGACCATTCCCTCGGTGATCTACACCGCGCCGGAGATCGCATGGGTGGGGCAGACCGAAGAACAGGCGCGGGCCGCCGGCCGCGCCGTGAAGATCGGCAATTTCCCGTTCTCGGCCAGCGGCCGGGCGCGTGCCATGGAAGCCGGGGCGGGTTTCTGCAAGGTCGTGGCGGCCGCTGACGACGACGAAATCCTCGGCGTGCACATCATCGGGCCGATGGCGGGCGAGCTCATCGCTGAAGCCGTTCTGGCGATGGAGTATTCAGCCAGCGCCGAAGACATTCAACGCACCATTCACGCGCATCCGACTCTCTCCGAGGCTTTGCACGAGGCAGCGCTGGCTGCTGACAAGAGGGCTATCGACTCCATCAATCGTTGAGGCCGAGTCGCGCTGAGGCGCACGTCGCTTCAGCGCCGTCTCCGGGCGCTGATGACGTTGGGGAGTTGGGAGATGCGCGCCAGGACGCGGGAGAGTTGCGGCAGGCCGTTCACCTGCAGGGTGAGCTGCATGTGCGCCAGGTTCTCCGCCTTGTCGGTCACCGTGTTCATGCCGCGGATGCTGATTTTTTCGTCGGCGATGGCCGAGCTCACGTCGCGCACCAGCCCGCGGCGGTCGTGGGCGCGTACGTCGATGTCGACGTTGAACTCGCCTTCGGCACTCTTGCCCCAGTCGATTGCCAGCACGCGTGCCGGGTTGCGGGCGGCCAGGCGGATGAAGTTGCTGCACGACTGCGAGTGGATGCTTACGCCGCGGCCCACCGCCAGATAGCCGCTGATGGCCTCGGGCGGCACCGGATTGCAGCACTTGGGATAGGTGGCGAACAGGTCGCCGATGCCCTGCACGGCCTGGCCGCGCTCCGGCGCCCGCGCCGGCTTGGGCTTCACCAGGCCGGATTTTTCGCGGGCGTGCTGGATGCGCTGGATGGCGCCGACCACCTGGCTCGGGGTCACATCGCCGGCTCCCAGGGCTTCGTGCAGCGCATCGGTATTGGGCAGCCGCAGCTCGCACAGCAGCTCGGGCATGGATGGAGTCTGCACGCCCAGCCGCTGCAGTTCGCGCTCCAGCAGCGCGCGTCCCTCGCTCTTGTTCTGGGTCTCATCGAGCTTGCGGAACCACGCCTTCACCTTGGCGCGGTTGCGCGGGCTGGCAAGAAACCCCGATTGCGGCGAGAGCCAGTCGCGCGAGGGCTGTGCCGCCTTGCTGGTGATGATTTCCACCGTGTCGCTGTTCTTAAGGCGATGGTTCAACGGCACCATCTTGCCGTTGACGCGCGCGCCGCGCGTGCGATGGCCGAGGTCGGTGTGCACCTGGTAGGCGAAATCCAAGGGTGTGCCATTGACGGGGATGTCGACGATCTCTCCCTTGGGCGAGAGCACGTAGATGCGGTCGGCGAACAGGTCCACGCGCACCCGGTCGAGAAAATCGCGGCCCGACTCACCGCCTTCGGCAGGCGCGAGCAGCGTGCGAAGCTGGTTGATCTTGCGCTCGTAGGCGGCATCGGAACGGCCGCCTTCCTTGTAGCGCCAATGCGAGGCAACGCCGCGCTCGCAGGCCGCATGCATCTCATGGGTGCGGATCTGCACTTCCACCGCCTCCCCACCGGGGCCTATCACGGCCGTGTGGATGGAGCGGTAGAGATTGTCCTTCGGCGTGGCGATGTAGTCGTCGAACTCGCCGGGGATGAAGGACCAGAGCGAGTGCACGACACCGAGCGCGGCATAGCAGTCGGCGATGGTGTCGACCATGACGCGCGCCGCGCGCACGTCCATCACCCGTTCGAACGGCACCTGCTTGCGCTGCATCTTGCGCCAGATGCTGTAGATGTGCTTTGGACGGGCGCTGATGCTGGCCTTGATGCCGGCAGCGGCAAGGTGGCTGGACAGTTCGGTCTCGAAGCGTTGCAGGTAGTCCTCGCGCTCGGAGCGGCGCGATTTCAACGCGGTGGCGATGCGCCGGTATTCCGCCGGCTGCAGGTATCGGAATGCGTAGTCCTCCAACTCCCACTTGATCTGCCACACACCCAGGCGGTTGGCCAGCGGCGCATAGACCTCGCGGGTTTCCACCGCCAGGCGTTCCTGCAGCGGCGCCGGCTGGCGGCGCGCGGCGCGCAGCTTCTGCAATTGCTCGGCCAGCCGCACCACCACCAGCCGCACGTCGGCGACCACGGCGACCAGCATCTTGCGCAGGGCTTCAGCCTGCGCGGGCGGCAGCCCCGCCTCCGGCGTCCAGCCGGCCGGCAGCCCGAAATCCCCCAGCTGATTGAGCTCGCGCGCCAGGCGCGCCGCAGCCTCGCCAAACCGCTTCGCGGCGGTCTCGCGATCCAGGTGCTGGGACTGCAGCAGCGGATGCAGCGCGGTGGCGATGATCAGGTCGTCATCGGCCTCCAGGCCCTGCACGATCTCCGCACTTTCCAGGCCCGCCTCGAGGAGCGGCGCTGCATCCGGCGGCAGCGGCCATTCGCGCAATGCTGCCAGCGCCTCCCGAACCCGGGGGGCGACCGTTATGCGCTGTGATGTCGTTGTTTCCACTGGAGAATGCCGGCGGATTGAAGGTGGGTTTGCCGGGGCATTGCCGGTATCATAGCCGCCGGACAGCAACACGGTGAATTCCTTGCGGATACTTGGCATCGACCCCGGCTCGCAGCGCACCGGATTTGGCATCCTGGATGCCGCCGGCCAGAAGCTCAGCTATGTGGCCAGCGGGGTCATCAGCACCCGTGAGGGCGAGTTCAGCGTGCGCCTGCACGAGATCTTCCGCTGTGTGCGCGACCTGGTGGCGCAATACCGCCCGCAGGAGATCGCCATCGAGCGGGTGTTCGTCAACCGCAACGTCGACAGCGCCCTGAAACTGGGGCAGGCGCGGGGCGCGGCCATCTGTGGCCTCGCCGATTGCGATGGCGCGGTATTCGAGTACGCGCCGCGGCAGATCAAGCTGGCGGTGGTGGGCACGGGCAGCGCGGAGAAGGGCCAGGTACAACTCATGGTGAAGGGCCTTCTGAACCTGCAGGGACAGGTGGCCGCCGATGCGGCCGATGCGCTGGCGGCGGCGGTCTGTCATGCCATGCGTGGCGGCGCGGTGAGGCGGGGCGCGGCCGGTATGCGCATGGCCACCCGCACCCGCAGTTCGGGCCGCGGCTTGCGGTTGGCGGTGCGGCCGCGATGATCGGTTTCCTGAAGGGCCGCCTGGCAGCCAAGCAGCCGCCGAGCCTCTTGGTGGACGTGAATGGCGTGGGCTACGAGATTGAAGCGCCCATGTCCACGTTCTACACGCTGCCGGCGGTGGGCGAACCCACCTCGCTGTTCACGCACCTCGTGGTGCGCGAAGACGCGCATGTGCTGTTCGGCTTTGCCACCGAGGCCGAGCGCCGCCTGTTCCGCGCGCTGCTCAAGGTGTCCGGAGTGGGGCCAAAGATGGCGCTGGGCATCCTGTCCGGCTCCAGCGTCACGGATTTCCTGCGCATCGTCGAGGCCGAGGACACGGCCATGCTCACGCGCATCCCCGGCATCGGCCGCAAGACCGCCGAGCGCGTCATCATCGAGATGCGCGACAGCGTGAAGAAGCTTTCCGGCGGCGGCGATGCCACGTTCGCGCCAGCGGTGGGTGGCAGCGCCAGCGCCTACAGCGAGGCCTTCGGCGCCCTGGTGGCGCTCGGCTACAAGGCGCCCGAGGTGGCGCGTCTGCTCAAGGGCCAGGAAGATTCGGGACAGTCCACCGAGGAATTGATCCGCGGCGCGCTGAAGTCGGCGGCGAAGGCGTAGGGCTATGGCCATCGAAAAAGACCGCCTGATCACGGCAGCCGCCGGTCGCGACGACGAAGTCATCGACCGCGCCGTGCGCCCCAAGACACTGGCCGACTATGTGGGCCAGCCCAAGGTCAAGTCGCAGATGGAGATCTTCGTGCAGGCGGCACGGCAGCGGGGCGAGGCGCTGGATCACGTGTTGATCTTCGGCCCGCCGGGCCTGGGCAAGACCACGCTCGCCAACATCCTCGCCAATGAAATGCAGGTAAACCTGCGGCAGACCTCGGGTCCGGTACTGGAACGACCCGGTGACCTGGCGGCACTGCTCACCAACCTCGAGCCGCGCGATGTGCTGTTTGTGGATGAGATTCATCGCCTGAGTCCGGTGGTGGAGGAGATCCTCTATCCCGCCATGGAGGATTACCAGCTCGACATCCTCATCGGCGAAGGCCCGGGCGCGCGCTCCATCAAGCTCGACCTGCCGCCGTTCACGCTCATCGGCGCCACCACCCGCGCCGGCCTGTTGACCTCGCCCTTGCGTGACCGCTTCGGCATCGTGCAGAGGCTGGAGTTCTATTCCATCGCCGAGCTCACCGACATCGTGGTGCGCAGCGCCTCCATTCTCAAGCTCAAGCTGGAGCCCCAGGGCGCGCTGCGCATCGCCGAGCGGTCCCGAGGCACGCCGCGCATCGCCAATCGCCTGTTGCGGCGGGTGCGCGATTACGCGGAAGTGAAGGCCAATGGGCTCATCACCGGCCCGGTGGCCATCGCCGCCCTCGACATGCTCGACGTCGACCCCCTGGGGTTCGACCAACTCGACAGGAAGCTGTTGCTCACCATCATCGAGCGCTTCGATGGCGGCCCCGTGGGCGTGGACAGCCTGGCCGCCGCCATGAGCGAGGAGCGTGGCACGCTCGAGGACGTGGTGGAACCGTTCCTGATCCAGCAGGGGTTCATCACGCGGACTTCGCGCGGCCGCATTGCCACCCGCAGCGCCTACCTGCATTTCGGCATGAAGGCCCCTGCGCCGGAGCGCGAGCTCAACCTGGGGCTGTTCAAGGATGAGTCCTGAGATGCAAGGACGGCCGAACTTCTCAGCCAGCTACCGGGTCTACTACGAGGATACCGATGCCGGTGGGGTGGTCTATTACGCCAACTATCTCAAATACATGGAGCGCTGCCGCACCGATTGGCTGGCGGCTCTCGGCATCGACCAATGGAAGCTGCGCCAGGAGCGCAACGTGCAGTTCGCCGTGGTGAACCTGGATATGAACTACCTGCGTCCCGCCAAGCTCGGCGATGACATCCGTGTCACGGCGGTGCTGATGCGCCTCACCGCCGTTACCTTTTCCTTCGAGCAGGACATCTGGCGCGGCGCGGATCAATTGGTCAAGGGCAATACCCGGGTTGCGTGTCTGGATTCGCTGAGCTTGAAGCCGCGGGCCATTCCGTCCGATTTATTCAAGGAGTGGCGTGATGAACAATGATCTGTCGGTCTGGACCCTGGTGCTGGATGCCAGCCCCATCGTGCAGGCGGTGCTGGTGCTGCTGCTCGGCGCATCGGTGGCCTCCTGGGCCATCATCCTGCGCAAGCGCGGCGTCATTGGCCGTTCGCGCCGCGCTGCCGATCAGTTCGAATCGGATTTCTGGTCGGGCGGCGACCTGAACGATCTCTACCGCCGTGTGGAGACGAAAGGCCGGGAAGGCACCGGTATGGAGAGCATCTTCGAGTCGGGCTTTCGCGAGTTCAGCCGGCTGCGCCAGCAGAATCTGCCCTCGGATGAATTGCTGGAAGGCTCGCGGCGCGCCATGCGCGTGGCACAGTTGCGGGAGATCGATCGCCTCGAGCACAACCTGGCCATGCTCGCGACGGTGGGCTCGACCAGTCCCTACGTCGGTTTGTTCGGCACCGTGTGGGGCATCATGAGCGCCTTCCACAACCTCGGCAACGTGCAGCAGGCAACGCTCGCCGCCGTGGCGCCGGGCATTGCCGAGGCGTTGATCGCCACCGCCATCGGCCTGTTTGCCGCCATTCCGGCCGTGATTGCCTACAACCGCTTTGCCGACCAGGTGAGCCGGCTGGAGCTGCGGTTCGACACCTTCATGGAAGAGTTCTCCACCATCCTGCAGCGTAATTCGGGCACGCGGGCTGCACCCTCGGGTACGCGCTGATGGCGCAGACCACGCGCCGCCGCCGCTTGATGGGGGAGATCAACGTCGTTCCCTACATCGACGTGATGCTGGTGCTGCTCATCGTGTTCATGATCACGGCGCCACTGCTGACGCAGGGCGTCAAGGTTGACCTGCCGCAGGCCAGCGCCGATCCCATCGACGAGGAATTCCTGCAGAAGCATGAGCCCTTGATCGTCACCGTGGATCGCAACGGCCGGTTGTATTTCAACATGGGCAAGACCCCGGACCAGCCCACCACCGAGAGCGTGATCGCCACGCGGGTGGCCGCGGTGCTGCGCCGCGACCCGCGCACGCCGGTGCTGGTGCGCGCGGACACGAATGTGCCGTATGGCAATGTCGTGCACGCCATGGTGATGCTGCAGAAGGCCGGGGCGGATAAGGTGGGCTTGCTGACCGATCCGCAGAAGCCCGCTCCCCGTGGCAAGCGCGACGCGGCGGAGAGCTGACGATGTCGCAGGTGCTGCGCGAACATTCCTGGCCGCTGGTCGGCTCCGTGCTGTTGCACGGCGCATTGGTGGTGGCGTTGATCCTGGTGGCGAAGATTTCCTTCGACCGGCCCGCCGTGGTGCCGATGGGCCCGTCCGTGAATGCCGTCGCGGTGGATTCCCAGGTGCTCAAGGTGGCGCAACAGCGCAAGCAGGACGCCATCCAGCGCAAGGCCGCCGCCGAGGCGCGCGCCCGCGAGGAGGCCGAACAACGGCGTATCGCACAGGAGCAGGAGCGGGAGCAGGCGGAACAAGCCAAGGCTGAAGCCGCCAAGGCCGAGGCGGCGAAGGCCGCCGCAGCGCAGCGTGCCGTAGAATTGGAAGCCACGCAGAAGGCGGCGGCGCTGGCGGCCAAGAGTGCCGCAGCGAAGACGGCCGCCCTGCAAGCCGCTGCAGCCAAGGCTGCCGCGCAGCGTGCGCAGGCGGACAAGGCCGTCGCGGCCAAGGCGCAGGCGGCGAAGGCGGCGGCGGAGCGCGAGCAGCAGGAGCAGGCGGCTGCGGCGGCCGATCAAAAGGCACGTGCCGCGCGCGAGGCCGAACTCAGGCGCCAGGTGGCCGAGGAAGAGCGCCTGAGCGCGCTGCAGTCAGGACCCTTGCAGGCGAGTTACATCGCGAGCCTGCAGAACAAGATCACGCGATCCTGGACCAAGCCGCCGTCGGCGCGTCCCGGTATCGTCTGCAAGATCGCGGTCACCCAGGTGGCCGGCGGCGAAGTGATCACCGCCCGCGTCACCGATTGCAATGGCGATGAAGCAGTGCGACAGTCCATCGAGACTGCGGTTTTCAAGGCCTCGCCGCTGCCGCAGCCGCCGGATCCTGCCCTGTTCCAACGTAACCTGACCCTGGTGTTCAAGCCCAATGAATAAATCCTTGCCTGTCGGCCTGCTCCTGTTATTGCTGTTCGGCGCCACGGCGCGCGCGCAGCTGGTGGTCGAGATCACCCAAGGCCAGGCGGATGCCATTCCCATTGCCATCGTGCCATTCGGTTCGACGGATGCGACGCCGGTATTCGATGTGGCGCAGGTGGTGACAGCGGATCTCGGCGGCAGTGGCCGCTTCGCCCCCATGAACCGCAACGACATGGCCGACAGGCCCGCGAAGGGTGCGGACATCGTGTTCAACGACTGGCGCACGCTCAAGACCGATTACATCGTCGTCGGCCAGCTGCAGACGCTCGACACCAACCGTTACCAGGTGGTGTTCGAGCTGTTCAATGTGCTCAATCACCAGCGGCTGCTCGGGTTCCAGATCACCGCCAACCGGGCGGGGCTGCGCCTCGCCAGCCACCAGGTGGCGGACATGATCTACGAGAAGATCATCGGCGTGAAAGGCGCGTTCGCCACCCGCATTGCCTACATCGCCGTGGCGGGCCGCGCACCCAACCGGCAGTACCGGTTGATCGTGGCCGATGCCGACGGCGAGAACCAGCGCGTGGTGATGCAATCCGGGGAACCGCTGATGTCGCCGGCCTGGTCGCCCGACGGCCAGAGCATTGCGTACGTATCCTTCGAGAACCGGCTGCCGGCGGTGTTCGTCCAGCACCTGAGGAGCGGCGAGCGGCGGCGCGTGTCGGCCAAGGCGGGGGTCAACCAGGCGCCGGCCTGGTCGCCCGATGGCAAGAAGCTCGCGCTCACCCTGTCCTCGCGCGATGGCAACCTCGACATCTACATCCTCGACCTGGCCTCCCAGGCGCTGAAGCGCTTCACCGAGGACCCGGCCATCGAGACCGAACCGCAATGGTCGCGTGACGGGCAATCCCTCTACTTCACCTCGGACCGCGCCGGCGGGCCGCAGATCTACAAGCAATCCCTGGCGCAGGGGAGCCGTGCGCAGCGGCTCACGTTCGAGGGCGGCTACAACGGGCGGCCACGGCTCTCGCCCGACGAAAGCCAGCTGGCCTTCGTCACGCAGGATGGCAGTGGCTATCACATCGCTGTGCAGGACCTGGGCGATGGCCGGGGCGGCATGCGGGTGCTCACGCGCGGGCGCTTCGACGAGTCGCCGAGCTTCGCCCCCAACGGCGCCGTGCTCATCTATGCCAGCCGCGACCGCGGTCGGGGTGTGCTGGCGTTGGTCAGCACCGACGGGCGCGTGCAGCAGCGATTGGTGTCGAGCGAAGGCGAGGTGCGTGAACCTGCTTGGGCTGCCTACTAATCGCGGTACACTAGGATATTAGAGTCGGAGGACACGATGAAAAAAGTGCTGATGGTGACGATGATCGCTTCGTTGGGGTTGGCCCTGGCGGGCTGCCCGAAGAAGCCCACGGTGAAGCCGGACGCCAACGCCCAATCGCAGGTGCCGGCGGGCGGCAGCGCCACCGATGCCGACACGGGTCCGCAGACCGGCTCGGCCACGCCCTTCGGCGATGCTGGCGGCGCGGCAGGCGCAGCCGCTGCGGCGGTCGCGGGCAAGATCATCTATTTCGACTACGACAAGGTTGAAATCAGGTCCGAATACGCGGGCATCATCACCGAGGTGGCGCGCGCGCTGGTTGCGCACCCGGCATGGAAAGTCAGATTGGAAGGCAATACCGACGAACGCGGCACGCGCGAGTACAACATTGGCCTGGGCGAACGGCGTGCGCAGGCCGTGCGCCGCGCCTTGATGCTGCAGGGCGCGACGGACGCGCAACTCTCCACCGTGAGCTACGGCGAGGAGCGGCCCGCCGCCGAGGGTGAAGACGACGCGGCATTCGCCAAGAACCGCCGCGTCGAGATGGTTGCCTTGCCATGAAGCGCGCGCGCGTCTGGCTGCTGGTCGGGTTGGCCTCGCTGAGTGCCGCGGGTTGCACGACGCTGTCGCCGGAAGAAGACCCGGTACAGATCAAGATCAACGATCTGGACAATCGCCTGACGCGCATCGAGCGGGTGGTGGCCAACCAGAGCCTGCTGCAGCTCTCCAATGACCTCGAGGCCATGCGCGCGGACTTGAAGTCCATGCGCAACGAGGTGGACCAGCTCAACAACGCGGTCGAGGCCTCGCGCAAGCAGCAGCGTGACCTGTACGCCGACCTCGACACCCGCATGAAGGTGCTGGAGACGCGCGGCGGCGTCACGCCAGCCACCTCGCCGGGGCCTGGCGCCATGGCGCCGGACGGCACGGCGATGCCGCCGGTCCCGGCGGCCTCTGCTGCTGCGGCCGCACCGGTTGCGGGTGATGCCGCGGCCGGCGATGGCACGGACAAGGGCGACTACCAGGCTGCATTCAATCAGCTGAAGAACAGCCAGTACGATCGCGCCATCGGCTCGTTCCGCAAGTTCCTTGCCACGTACCCGCAAAGCCCGCTGGCGGAGAACGCGCAGTATTGGCTGGGCGAGGCGTACTACGTGACCAAGGCCTATCCGGACGCGTTGCAGTCGTTCCACCAGGTCAGCGAGAAATACCCGCAATCCCGCAAATTGGCGGATGCGTTGCTCAAGACCGGCTATTGCTATTACGAGATGAAGCAATGGTCCAACGCCCGCGAAATCCTGACCCAGGTGGCGGAGCAGTACCCGGATGCCAGCGCCGGGCGCCTGGCGAAGCAGCGCCTGGACAAAATGGCGAGCGAAAAGCACTGACCGCTACCGACACAGCGAGCACCGGGCAGGCCCGCGCGGCGCGCGGCGAACGGCTGCGCGTCAACGAGATCTTTCACTCCCTGCAGGGCGAGGCGGATGCTGTGGGCTTCCCCACGGTGTTCGTGCGCCTCACCGGTTGCCCGTTGCGCTGCCGTTATTGCGACACCGAGTACGCCTTCTACGAGGGCGATTGGACCAGCATCGATGCCGTGCTCGAACAGGTCGGGCAATACGGCGCGCGCCATGTCTGCGTCACCGGTGGCGAACCGCTGGCGCAGCCTGCTTGCGTCGAATTGCTGCGCCGCCTGTGCGACCTGGGATACGAGGTGTCGCTGGAGACCAGCGGTGCGCTCGACATCGGCATGGCGGACGTGCGTGTCTCGCGCGTCGTGGATGTGAAGACGCCGGATTCGGGTGAGTCGGACCGCAACCGCATCGAGAATTTTGCGCAGCTCACCCCGCACGACCAGCTCAAGTTCGTCATCTGTTCGCGCGCCGACTATGACTGGAGCAAGCAATTCCTGGCGCAGCACGGCCTGCACGACCGCTGCGATGTCCTGTTCTCGCCGGCTTTCGGACAGGTGGCGCCGGCGGATCTGGCGCAGTGGATCCTCGATGACCGGCTCGACGTGCGCTTCCAACTGCAGCTCCACAAGATCCTGTGGGGCGATGTGCCGGGCCGATAAGCGTGGAACGCGCCGTGGTTCTGCTGTCGGGCGGGCTCGACTCCGCCACGTGTTTAGCCATGGCGCGGGCGGATGGCCTGGAATGCCATGCATTGTCGGTGCACTACGGACAGCGCCATCATGCTGAACTGGACGCAGCGGGGCGCATTGCACGCTCCTTCGGGGCCGCGGATCATCGCATCATGCGGATCGATCTCGCCGGCATTGGCGGTTCCGCGTTGACGGACTCGCGCATCGAGGTGCCCACCGCACCGACCGAAGGCATTCCGATCACCTACGTGCCGGCACGCAACACGCAGATGCTGGCGCTGGCGCTGGGCTGGGCCGAGGTGCTGGAGGCACGCCGGATCGTCATCGGTGTCAATGCGGTGGATTATTCCGGCTACCCCGACTGCCGCCCTGAATTCATCCGCGCCTTCGAGGCCTTGGCCAATCTCGCCACCAAGGCCGGCGTGGAAGGGCGGCGGCTGCAGATACACGCGCCGCTCCTGCACCTCACGAAGGCCGAGATCATTCGCCGTGGCGTGGCACTGGGCGTGGATTTCTCCATGACGGTGTCCTGCTACCGCAGCGATTCGGAGGGCCGCGCCTGCGGTGAGTGTGATTCCTGCCGGTTGCGCGCCGCCGGCTTCCAGAGCGCCGGCGTGGCGGATCCTACGCGTTATTTCCAGAGGAGAGTCTGATGTCCAGGGTGCTGACCACCGCGCAGGTGGTCGTCGATTGCCTGATCGAGCAGGGCGTGGATACCGTGTTTGGGATTCCCGGCGTGCATACCTATCACCTGTTCGATGCGCTGTACGAGCGCCGCGATCGCATCCGTTTCATCGGCGCGCGGCACGAACAGGGCGCAGCCTACATGGCCTATGGCTATGCGCAGTCGACCGGCAAGGTGGGCGTGTACACCTGCGTGCCGGGCCCCGGGGTGCTCAATACCGGCGCCGCATTGGCCACGGCTTACTCGGCGCATGCGCCGGTGCTGTGCCTGACCAGCGAAATCCCTACCACCGAGATCGGCCGCGGCCACGGCATCCTGCACGAGCTTCCAGACCAGCTCGGGTTGTTGCGCGGCCTGACCAAATGGTCGGAGCGCATCGATCATCCCACGGTGGCGCGCGCGCTGACGCTGCAGGCGTTCGCGCATCTCACGCAGGGGCGGGTACGGCCGGTGGCCTTGGAAATTCCGTGGGATGTGATGGGCCTGAAGGCGCTGGTGAACACGCGTTCGCCAGCTGGCGTCGCGCCCGCGGCGGAGGTGTCCGCCGACCCTGCCATGATCCGTGCCGCCGCAGACATCATCGCGGCGGCGCGGCAGCCGCTGATTTCCCTGGGCGCGGGGGCGGTGCGCGCCGGGGCCGAAATCCAGCAGCTCGCCGAATGGCTGCAGGCACCCGTGACCGCCCACCGCAGCGCTCGCGGCGTGGTGCCGGATGACTCGGACTATGCGCTGTCGCATGCGGCCGGTTACCGCTACTGGGGCAATACCGATGTGCTCATCGCCATCGGCACGCGCATGGAGTTGCAGTATTTCCGCTGGAAGGCCTTTCCGAAGGGCTTGAAGATCGTGCGCATCGACATCGATCCGCAGGAAATGGCCCGCCGCAGGGCCGACGTCGGCATCGTCTGCGATGCGGCGGTGGGTGCGCGGGCGCTGCTGCAGGAGCTGCGGGAGCGGGCGCCGGCCGCGGGTGCGCGTGCGGATCGGCGCGCCGAGCTGGCCGATCTACGCGCCCAGACGCGGCGCGACATCGAGTCGGTGCAGCCCCAGGTGGCTTATCTCGACGTGATGCGCAAGGTGCTGCCGCGCGAGGGGTTCTTCGTCGAGGAGATATCGCAGGTCGGCTTCACCGCCCGCTTTGCGTTCCCGGTCTACTCGCCGCGCAGCTACGTGAGCGGCGGCTACCAGGAGAACCTGGGCTTTGGCTTCATGACGGCGCTGGGCGTGAAGGCGGCGTTTCCCGACCGGCCCGTGCTTTCCATCACGGGTGATGGCGGGTTCATGTTCGGGGTGCAGGAACTGGCGACGGCAGTTCAATTCCGGCTGCCCGTCACCACAATCGTGTTCAACAACCAGAGCTTCGGCAATGTGGTGCGGGACCAGAAAATCGGTTTCGGCGGCCGCTACCTCGGCGGTTCGCTGCAGAACCCCGATTTCGTGAAGCTGGCGGAGAGCTTCGGCGCGAAGGCCGCGCGGGTGGCCAGTCCGGCTGCGCTCGAACCCGTATTGCGTGAGGCCCTCACGAGCGATGTGCCGAGCTTGATCGAGGTGACGGTGGAGCCGGGGAGTGAGGCTTCACCCTGGCCGTTCATCAGGCCCAATAATTAGAAAATACAACTAGATACCGAAACTACCTAGAATCGTTCTAGAGATTAACGCTGCGCGTTTCACCGTGAACGTGTCTGGTCGCCGTATATGCCCGGTCTCGAGGCACACAGCGACAAATGCCTCGCGCCTCATCTTCGGCTATCATGCGCGCCCTACCGCGAGGGTCGTTAGCTCAGTTGGTAGAGCAGTTCCCTTTTAAGGAATTGGTCGCTGGTTCGAGCCCAGCACGACCCACCAATAAATTCAATAGGTTATGCCGTCTACAGTTCGAATCCTGTTAGTTGGAGTGACCAAAGAGTGACCTATTGGGGGCGCAATCTAGAATTAATTGATTCATAACGCCAAGGGTCGAGGTTTCAATTCCATCCCTAGCCACCATCGTTTCAGGAACTAACGAGCGCGCCCTGACCCTCGAAGCCTCCATGAGTGCATCACTATTCAAACGCTGGAACTGACGTCACTTGGCCGAACAGGTCGATAAAGCAACAATAGGCTCTGCCGCCTTCTTGGATGATGGGGACCCTCGGCATGCAAGAGGGATGCGGTGAAGGCCGGCCGTCGCGTCGCGGGGAAAGGCAGCCGATATACTGTGAATACCAGCGCAATTCAATGCATCCGCGAGGGGGGGGCTCAGAAACACAAACTTCCAGTGCAGCTCATCAAGTTTGAAGAGCTGGTCATTGACGACGGGCCATCAGCTTTCGTCTCCACATTTTATAAATACTGTAACGACTGCTGAAGAGGGTGGCTGGCAAAATTCGAGTTAGACTCGCAGTAATGAAACCGTTCGTCAGAATGCTTAGACCCCAGGGATGGGTGCTGGAAGGCGTTGAGCATCAGCAATGTTGATCAACTACGAAAGGCAAAAGCTTTGCGAGGCGATCGTTTTTTTTGCGAGGAACACGCGCAAGCTCGGAAAAACGAAGTTATTCAAACTGCTATATTTTTTGGATTTCGAGCACTTTAAGCTGCGTGGGCGCAGCGTAACTGGCCTCTACTATTTCGCATGGCCGAAGGGTCCAGTTCCCAAGGCGCTCTTTGAGGAATTTGATCGCCCGGCAGAAGACCTCGCTGCATGCGCAGACTTCAGCCAGATTAAGACTTTGCGTGGAGGCATGCATTTAGTCACGGCAACGAAAGACTTCAATCCTAAAGTGTTCTCCAAGCGGGAGATATCGATTTTGCAGTCGTTGGCTCAGCGGTACCGCGACTCCACTGCTGACGAAATGGTAGAGGAAACCCACCTCGAAAATCGACCCTGGCACCAAATTTATGAAGTGGCAGGCCGGCGCCAAGCAGAGATTCCGTACGAACTTGCACTCAACCGGCAAGAGCGTGAAGAAATGGAGCGCCACATTCGGGAGCGACAGGAAGTTATCCGAAACTATAAGAATGACAAGGACTGATGGTACCCGGAACGATTCTTTTTGACCCGAGGTTTCAATTTTCAGACGGAACAACCGGGGAAAAGCTATTCGTCGCGCTGAATGATGGCCGCGGCGGTAAGTTTGTTACGGTAAAAACTACTTCCAACGATACTCGATACACCTTCGTTTACGGCTGTCAAATCTTTGGTCGATTCCCTCGGTAATCCCCCCGTTTTTAACGGGGATCAGAAGTGGAACAGGGTCATGCGGCCATCGCCAACTTCTGCCTGGGCGTGATCCCGCCTAGCGCCATGTTCGGTCTTTCGTGATTGTACGTCCAGAGCCAGCGAGTGGCGGCGTTCTGAACTTCTTCAATCGATCCGAACAAGCTCTGTGAGAGCCAGTCGTAGCGCACGGTGCGATTGAACCGCTCAACGTAGGCATTCTGCTGCGGCTTGCCGGGTTGGATGTAGTCGATTCGGATTCTCCGCAGCTCGGCCCACTCCTGCAGAGCGCCGCTGAGATATTCCGGGCCGTTGTCGCAACGGATCGCCTTGGGCTTTCCGCGCCATTCAATGATCTGTTCGAGCGATCGGATCACTCGGGCCGATGGCAATGACAGATCGACCTCGATCCCCAGCCCCTCTCGATTGAAGTCATCGAGCACATTGAACAGCCGATATTGGCGCCCGTCATCAAGATTGTCGTGCATGAAATGTCAACCGGCGCGCAAAACGGACCACCTTCCGGCGTCCAACTTTGACCAGGGTGGAGCGGCGGCTTTTTAGTTCTTCGGCTCCAGTTTTCTTTCGACCGATAGGACAGACGCGGTCTGCCGCGCCAGCGGCAGACACTCCGGATCTTCTATTTCATTGACGCTTCTTGAAGCGATAGCTGTCATTGCCGGTTTCGATGATTTCGCATCGGTGCGTAAGCCTATCGAGCAGCGCGGTGGTCATCTTGGCGTCCCCGAACACGGCGCTCCATTCGCCGAAGGATAAGTTGCTGGTGACGATCAGGGAGACGCGCTCGTAGAGCTTGCTGATCAGATGGAACAGCAGCGCACCGCCGTCCGCCGAGAAGGGCAGATAGCCGAGTTCGTCCATCACGATCACATCCTGATTGAGCAAGCGGGTGGCCAGCTGCCCGGCGCGGCCGGCGCGCTTTTCGGCATCCAGTTGATTGACCAGATCGACCACGCTGTAAAAGCGCGCCCTCTTGCCCTGCAAGATCGCGTGGTGCGCCAAAGCGGTGGCAAGATGGGTCTTGCCCGTTCCGGTGCCGCCCACCAGCACGATGTTGCGGGCGGTGGTGAGATAGTCGCCGGCGTACAGCTGGCGGAAGCGCGTTTCGCTCACCGCGGATTCCTTAAAGTCAAAGCTGTCCAGATCGCGCGTGACCGGGAAGCGCGCCAGGCGTAGTTGGTATTCGAAGGATCGGGCCTGTCGATCGGCTACTTCAGCTTGCAGCAGCTGCGCCAGCCACATCGTCGGGGCGAGCTTTTTCTGGCTCAGCGCCGTCAGGCTCTCCTCCAGGGCGCTCGCCATTCCGCGCAGGCGCAAGGCTTTCAGCTGTTCGGTCAGTTGTTGGGTTTGCATGGTCTTCCTCAGATGGATGGATGGGAACAACGGTGAGAGCCGATCGCAGCAGCCGATCGTATCGATCGCAGTTGGCGGCTGGCTCGAGGCTAAGCTTCAGCGCATCGGGTACCTGGAGCGGGGCCACCGGCGCGGGCGCTGCCGACCGATGCAACAGGTTCACCACGTGCGCACTGGTGACCACCTGCTCATTCAGTGCCACCGCGCAGGCCTCGGCCACGGCATCCAGGCCATACAGGGCGACCATCGAGAGCACCTCCACGAACTGCCGGTCCCCATCGGGGTGGCGGGCGAGCCGCTCGCGCAGGCGCGTCATCGTTGCCGGCAAATTCCAGTCTTTGAACGGCGCGCCATTGCGCAGCGCCCCGGGTTTTCGCTCCAGCGCGGGCACGTAGTGCCAGGGGTTGTAGTGCACTTGGCCGCGGCTAAAGGATCGGGGATGCTCCCCGATCATCTCCTCCCCATGCATTAGCACGACGCGCTCAGCGTAAGCGCGCACCGTGGCGATCCGGCCGGCAAAGCGGCAGTCCACGCTGTAGCGATTGCGCTCGAAGTTGACCAGACAGGTCTGAGAGATCCGTCCTGTGTCCTCGGCATAGCCATCAAAAGGCGCCGGCATCCGGCGCAGCGCCGCGCGTTCCTCCTCCCAGACCTCGATGATCTTGCGGTGCGTCTGCTCCGGGTGGTTGCGCTCGCGCGCCAGCTGCAGGCAGCGCGCTGCCAAGTGCGCATTCAGCTCGGCAAGGTCTGCGCATTTGAGCTTCGGGGTGAACAGCCACTCGCGCACGTTGCCGACTTGGTTCTCCACCTGGCCCTTCTCCCACCCGGAGGCTGGGGTGCAGGCGGTCGGATCGATCAGGTAGTGATTGCACATCACCAGGAAGCGCCGGTTGTAGCGGCGCTCCTTGCCCGTGAAGATCGCATCCACCGCGGGCTTCAAATTGTCGTAGATCCCTCGGCGCGGCACCCCGCCCAGGAACTCGAAGGCGCGAGAGTGCGCATCGAAGACCATCTCCTGGCTCTCGCGTGGGTAGGCCACCAGGAAAAATGCACGGCTGTGGCACAGCCGCACGTGGGCAAGCTTGACGACTTGATCTACACCGCCGAGCTCGACATGCTCGTGACTGAAGTCGAACTGGTAGGCCTCGCCGGGCGCAAAATATTGCGGGATGAACGCCGCCGCTACCGACACCCGGCGACGCTCGAAGGCGCGCATCTGCCGGCGCACCGTGTCCACCGACCCGGTGTAGCCTTCCAGGCACAGCGCCTCGTACATCCGCTGCGCCGTTCGCTGCTCGCGGGCCGGTAGCTTCTCCTCCGACTCGAGCCAGCTCTCCAGCTTGTCCAAAAACGGGCCGAGCTTGGGGCGCGGCTGACTCCGGCGCCGATACTCAAAGCCATCCTCGGTGGATCGAAGCGCCCGCTTGACCGTGTTGCGCGACAACCCCAGATCGCGCGCGATCGCACTGATCGACTCCCCTTGCACCAGCCGCCGTCGGCGAATCTTGCCAATCGTTTCCACGCACAGCACCCCAGTCCACCCCGCACGACCCCTAAGGCCGTACAGGGTATGGGGTGGTCAATTTTGGACGCCGATTTCACCCCAACCCTGGTCAGAATTGCACGCCGGTTCACAGCCTTGGCGTTGATGCTCGGTGCGATGGCGCTGTTGGGCTTAGGGATCTTCGGCCCAGGCATTGCCACGGGCCTCGTCTCCGGCGCCCCGCAGCTAGGTGCCGGCGCGGCGGCAGGGACGGCGCTCGGCGTCGCCGGCGTGGCGGTGGCATCCGGTGCCGCGGCGGTCGGTGCGGGACGCGCGGCGGTCGCGGTCGGGCGATCGAGCATCGGCGCTGCCTCTTCACTGGCAGGCGATGCACGAGCGGCCTATCGAGCAGCCTCGGCGGACGTGGAGGGGAGTCCTGCCGCCAGGGTCGGTGCTGGCCTCGCTGGCGTTGTCCGGACCGGTGCGCGTGCGGCAGCCACCAAGATCAAGTCTTGGGTGCAATCGGCCACCGAGACCCCGGCGCCTGAAGCCGAGTCGTCACCGCCGGCGGAAGCGCCCGATTGGGCCCGGCGACTTCAGCGCCAGCAACACATCGAGCGCGGTGTCACGACCGCCGCCCATACGCTCAATCAGGGGGATAAAGGCGGCTCTGGCGCCTCCCCCTCCCTGACCGAAGAGGACTGATCAACGTGTTCAAACGCGCCAGCATTCGCTATTCCGATAGCCCCAAACCCGTCACTCCCTACCAGGCGCCACAGCAGCAGTGGGATGAGCGGATCGGCTCTGCCCGAGTGCAAGCCCGCAATTGGCGGCTCATGGCCCTCGGTTCTTCCCTTGGAGTTGACCCGCTTTCGTAGACACCCCACTGTTAGTAATGGAGGTGTTGGAGATGGCGGCCAAGACGATCCGGTATACGCCGGAGTTTAAGCGGCAGATGGTGGAGCTGTTCCACTCGGGTAGGACTGCAAGGTCCTTATCGAAGGAGTACGGACCGACGCCCTGGACGATTGCGCTGTGGGTCCGGCAGGACAAGCGCGATGCCGGCAAAGGCGATGGCGGGTTGACCAGTTCAGAGCGAGAGGAGCTGTTGAGATTGCGGCGCGAGGTCCGCAAGCTCAAGGAGGAGCGGGAGATCCTGTCAAAAGCCGCGGCCTGGTTCGCAACGGAGAGCGGGACCTCGAAGCGCTCTTCGGGTTCGTGAAGGTGAACCAGGCCACCCATCCGGTGGGGATGATGTGCCGGCTGCTGCGGATTTCGAGGAGCGGTTACTACGCCTGGCTGGAACGGCCGATGTGCGCGCGGGCGCGCATGGATTTGGCGCTGACGGCGAGGATCGAGTCGATCTACCGGCGGTCCAAGGAGACCTACGGCTCGCCGAACATCCATGCGGAGCTCGCCGACGATCATGGCATTCGTGTGGGACGCAAGCGCGTGGCGCGACTGATGCGCGCGGCAGGCCTTCGCGGAGCGACGTTGCGCAAGTATGTGGTCACGACGTTGCGGGATCCGCAGCAAAAGCCCGAGCTCGATCTGGTCAAACGCCAGTTCTTCACCGACGGCCCGGACCGGTTGTGGGTGGCCGATATCACCTACATCCCAACCTGGTCGGGATTTTTGTATCTGGCGATGGTGATGGATGTGTTCTCGCGCCGCATCGTCGGTTGGGCGATGGAGAGCCACTTGCGCACCGAACTGATCCTCGCGGCGCTGAACATGGCGGTCACGCGGCGCCGGCCGCAGGCGGTCATCCATCACTCCGACCGCGGCTGCCAATACACGAGCTATGCGTTTGGTAAGCGATGCCGTGAAGCCGGAGTGATGCCTTCGATGGGATCGGTCGGGGATGCCTACGACAACGCGATGGCGGAGAGCTTCTTCGCCTCGCTCGAGCGCGAGGTGCTCGATCGCCGCCGCTTCCAAAGCCAGGCGGAGGCCAAGATGGCCGTGTTCGAGTGGATCGAGGGCTGGTACAACCCGCATCGGCGGCACTCCTCTCTCGGTTATCGCTCCCCGGTCAACTTCGAGCGTACGCACCAGCGTTCAGTCGAAGCGGTGGAGAGCTTCTGCCGCTTGCAGCGGCAGACCCCGATTGCGGTGTAAGATCGATGGAGATCAAGTTAGGAACGAAGACGACAAACTGTCCACGGAAACGGGGCAACTCCACCTCCTGGCGCTAATGACGACAATAGGGCTCATCGGGTTTGCGATGCGCTCTACGATTACCCCGTACATCGTGGAGGTGGACGGGCAGGGCAGTGTGCGGTCGGTAGCGCGCGTCGCAGAGACCTATCAGCCCACCGATGCGCAAGTCGCTCATCAACTCGAGCGCTTCATACGGGACGTTCGCTCGGTACCCCTGGACCCCGTCGTCCTGCGGGATAACTGGCTGGAAGCCTACGATTTCACCACCCAGCGCGGCGCAATCACCTTGAATGAATTCGCGCGTGCCAATGATCCCTTCAAGAACGTGGGTCAAAGCTCAGCTTCCGTCGAAGTGATCAGTGTCGTGCGTGCTTCTCCGACTTCCTTCCAAGTGCGCTGGGTTGAGCATCGCTACACCAACGGATCACCTTCGGCGGCGGAGCACTGGACTGCGATCTTGACCGTTCTCATGAGCCCACCGCGGGATGAAGCGAAACTCCGCAAAAACCCGCTCGGTGTCTATGTCGATGCCCTGAGTTGGACACGTGAACTCGGCGGCAAGTAACCATCAAGGAGATAGGAAGCAATGCGAACAATATGGTGTGCGCCTCTGGCCGCGTTGGTGCTGGTGGGTTGTGCGGGCAAGCCAGTCCGGCCGACGGTTGTCGATGCGGTGGAGGCTCGCCGGGTCGGCGATCCTCCCAAACCGGTTCAGTTGATCGAGATCCCGCAGCTCCTGCCCTTGCCGGGGCAGATGAAGCCGTTCCCGGTCGACCCCTTTCCGACCGTCGACACGCCGGACCCGATCAAGAGGGTTACACGTGCCAATGAGCTGGCTCGGGTGGAACCCACGAAGGCGAACTTCATCAACGCCACCCAGGTCTGGCCATTCAACCCGGATGCGCTGTACCAGGTGTACGCGAGCCCTGAGAAGATCACTGACATCGTGCTGGAGGCAGGGGAGGAACTGATCTCGGTCTCGGCAGGTGACACCGTGCGCTGGGTCATTGGCGATACCACCAGCGGATCGGGGGCCCAGGCCCAGGTGCATATCCTGGTCAAGCCCACCCGACCGGACTTGCGTACGAACCTTGTCATCAATACGAACCGGCGTACCTATCACCTGGAGATCTCGGCGACGACCTTGACCTGGATGTCCTCGATCAGCTGGCAATACCCGCTGGATCAACTGGCGGTGCTCAAGGGTACGAATCGCCGTGCAGAATCCGTGGCGGCGGTCGCCGACGGCATTGCGCTCGACCGGCTGAATTTCAACTATGAGATCTCCGGTGCCTCTCCCGCCTGGCGACCTGTGCGGGCATTCGATGATGGAGAGAAGGTCTATCTGCAGTTTCCGGCCGGAATTGCGCAGACGGATATGCCGCCGTTGTTCATCGTAGGGGCTCGCCAGCAAGCAGAACTCGTGAATTATCGGGTTAAGGCTCCGTATTACATCGTCGATCGCTTGTTCGATGCGGCTGAGCTGCGTTTGGGCGATAAAAAAACGGAGCTGCGCGTCAGGATCGAACGCAAGGCGCCGGACACTTCGAAGCGGGCGAGGGCGTCGTGAGCGGCACCGGGCGCGGCGTTGGGTCGGAGGGGTTGGAATTACGGGCGAAGCCGCGGCCCGTGACTCGGATCAACCGAAAAGCCCTGATGCTTGCCATCATCGGCGCTGGTGCCGTCGCCTTGGTTGCGACTTGGTGGGCCCTGCGGGCGTCGACCCACGTCACGGGCGACAGCGAGTCTCTTCCGGCAGCGACCAGCTCGGTAACCAGGGCCGAGGGGCTTTCAAGCCTACCGTCTGATTACGACGACTGGCGACCGATCCCCAAACTGGGGCCGCCGGCGGGCGAGTTGGGGAGGCCTGTGCTTCGATCAGAGCAGGAGGCGGGGATCGACACTTCGGGAGTTCAATCTTTTCGTCCGAACCCTGAGGTCGACGCGCAGCGCGTCGCGCGTCTTCGCTTGCAAGATGAGGCGGAGGCAGCGGCTAAGGCGCAGGTGTTCTTTCAGACCCGTCGCTCCATCGGTGCGCCTGCGGTAATCGCGCGGCCAACTACGGCCGCTGTGGTTGACGGCCACTTGGAGCCCATAGCTCCGAGGGGTGAGGACTCGGAAGGGTCGGATCAGGTTCGCAAGCGTCGATTTGTGGAGGACGATTCGGATCCGCGAGTTGAAGCAAACGGAACGTTACGGAAACCGCGCTCTACCTATCAGTTGATGGCAGGTACCATCATTTCGGCCGCGCTGGTTACGGGAATCAATTCAGACCTTCCAGGCCAGGCCATCGCGTCGGTGACGCAGAATGTGTGGGCTGCTACTAGTTTCGTTGACACCGAGTTAGAGCGATGATGCTACAACGAGGTGGATTATGGGACGCAGGGTTTTCACTCGAGAGTTCAAGCTCGAGGCGGTCAAGCTGGTCAAAGAGCGCGGGATGTCCATATCCCAGGTGGCGCGGGATCTGGGGATCGTGCCCAGTGTGGTGGGCCGGTGGGTTCGAGAAGGGACGGCAGATCGGGCGCAAGCATTTCCCGGCCGCGGGCAGATGAAGCCGGACGATGCCGAGATTGCTCGCTTGAAGCGCGAGCTGGCCAGGACAAAGGCCGAGCGGGATATTCTAAAAAAAACCATCGGGTTCTTCGTGAAGGACCCGACGTGAAGTTCGCTGCCATTGCTCAGTACCGGCACTTGTGGCCGCTGTCTTGGATGTGCGAGCTATTCGATGTCACGCGGGCAGGCTTTTACGCCTGGAGCAACAGAGCACCGAGCGCACGTAAACGGCTGGATGCCGAGCAGAGCGTGCTGATCCGCGCCAGCTTTGCCGATAGCGACCAGACCTACGGAGCCCGGCGTGTGCGGCGCGATCTTCGGGACTGGGGCCAGAGTTGCGGGATTCATCGCGTGGAGCGGCTGATGCGCCTGGCTCGGCTGGAAGCGCGGCCCAAGCGTCGCCGGCTCCCTTTTGACCCTGGAACTCGCCAGGAGAGCTGCATTGCGCCCAACGTGCTGGAGCGGCGATTTGATTCGGCGGAGCCGAACCGCAAATGGGTGGCCGATTTCACCTACCTGTGGACCGCTCAAGGCTGGCTGTACGTGGCGGTGGTGCTGGATCTGTTCTCCCGGCGCGTCGTGGGCTGGTCGATGAGCGCTCAGATGACTTCCCAGTTAGTAACCGATGCGATGCTGATGGCGATCTGGCGCCGCGGCCCACTCCAAGCGCTGCTCAGTCACTCTGACCAGGGCAGTCAATATACGAGTGAGCAATTTCAGCGGCTTCTGAGCGCCCACGGGATCACCTGCAGCATGAGCCGGAGCGGTGACTGTTGGGACAATGCTGCGATGGAGAGCTTTTTCTCGACGCTGAAGATCGAGAGGACCAACCGCAAACAATACCTCACACGTGACGACGCACGGGCAGATGTGTTTGACTACATCGAGCGGTTCTACAATGCGAAGCGCAGGCACTCGACATTGGGATATCTGAGTCCGATTAATTACGAGAAATCGGCGGGCTTAGGCTGAAGGTGGTGTCAACAGAACCGGTAGCAGCCCAGTGTTCGATACGGTGACTGGGGAGCATCTGTTGATTCCTCAAGGCTCCCGACTCATTGGGCAGTACGACAGCCAGGTGAGTTTCGGTCAGCGCCGTGTTCTACTGGTATGGACAAGGTTGATCCGCCCGGACGGAGCTTCGATTACGCTGGATCGGCTGCAAGCGTCGGATGCGAGTGGTTCCTCAGGATTGGAAGACCGCGTAGACTGGCATTGGAATCGAATCTTCGCCGGAGCTGCCATATCGACGCTGTTGGGCGTCAATGCGGAACTCGCCGCCAATAATCGCGGTATAAATTCCGATTCGCTTGTCGTGGCCGGTCGACAGAGTGCTCAGGACACCATCAACCAGCTCGGACAGCAACTTACACGGCGTAATCTGAATATTCAACCGACGCTGAAGATTCGACCCGGATTTCCCCTCAGTATCGTCGTCAATCGGGATATCGAAATGAACACAATCAATTGATGACCTTTATTAGAGCTAGAGGTAGTGCGACGCTCCCGCATTCACCGTGATCCTCACTGCTCCTTTGCGGGTGCCTTTCACGTGCGGCTCATATCGGCCGCCGATTTCAATATCTGAAGCTGTGGAGCGCAGATTTAATCGCCGCAAGCTCTGGCACATTTGAGCATGGCAGCCGAAATCGACATCACCTCCCTGTCCTTAAGATTCTCATCATAAACCGACGGATCTCCACCAAGGCCGCTGGACGCTTTAGACCGGAGTCGACGACCAGATAGGTCTATTGACTCGTGATGCGATCGCAGTAGTGCGCTGGTTAACCCAGACTTCACACTGCGCCCTTACCTCCAGCAATGAAAGGGAAGCCCATGAGCAAGCTTTGGGCGGGGGAGGGTTAGATTGTTGCTACACCAAGACGTCCTCAATTCGAGAGGGAGGTCCGGCCTGAAATAGTTGGCGAGAAAGGCCGACATCCACAGCTAGCCCGTGGCCGGGCGGCGCTCTGGACACCTTAAATGGGAAGATGCGACTTGGATGCCTCAATCCGAGGCGAAGTTCCTAACGAAGATAGGCAATGGAAACAGCTGGTTACAGGTTCGGTGAGATTCTTCTCCACACTGCAACCCTCGAACGCTTCGTCGGAGTGCGAACTTTTCTCAAATCCTGAATTCTAGCGTCCAATGACTATACAGGCGCGAGCCTGCCCGCTTCCCGCCGGCGGAAAGGCAGCGGTGATGCTGTCTCGGATCGCGAGGCGCTCAATAGACTTCAAGGGCCAACAGGACCTTAGATCGTTAGGAACTAAGGGTATTTACCGGTGGATTGACCGACCGGCGTATCGTAGTCTTGCTAAATGAGAAGCATGCGCCAGCATCTCCCCTCGTTGACGGTAGTATCTCCGTTGTTGCAGACGTGAGATGAGAGATCGCAACTGTATCTGCGTCCCTACGGCGGCGGTGCCCACGCGTCTCACCCCAAACAGCATCATCCAGTCCTTTCGACCTTCAATTTAGAATTTCACGCGTTGCCACTGGTAATCGTTGACTGGAGGTTGAAGTAAAGCGGTGATTTGCACGCCTTGCGTGACGTCGTAGGGGTTGTGGATGAGAGTTCGACAGAAATCTGAGGTTTTATCCCGGCACCAGCGTCTTATTTGCGGCTCAAGGGTTGTGAACTTCAGAGATCGGATAAGCAAAGGAAACGGACGACGGGGCACGATGTCCAACCAGGCATCGTGTGTTTGGCATTACAAATTTTAGGAGTGTTTGACATGAGTAATCTGAGAAACGGTGACTTGAGGGCCGCGATGATGATCATCCTGGCCACTGCAGTCGCAGGGGTTGCGTACGCGACGGATCAGCCTCCGAGCCAAGCAAATCCCGCACCGGCAGCGGCTGCGCCCCAAAAGGATCAGGGGCATATGATGATGGATCACTCGCGCGGTGATCCGAAGAGCATGAATATGATGAAGGACAAGAAGGTGCCTGTTCATCATGAGGGGGACGCGCCGGCCAGTACGGATTCCGCCGGCTGCAAGGAGCATGTGATGATGGATCACTCCGTGGGTGATCCCAAGAGCATGAATATGATGAAGTACAAGAAGGTCCCGGTTCACAAGGGTTGCAAACCGGCGGATTCAACCGTCAAGTCCGACAAACCGGTGGATCATGTGATGATGGATCACTCTGTGGGTGATCCGAAGAGCATGAACATGATGAAGGACAAGAAGGTCCCGATTCACCATGACGGGGCAGCTGACAAACCCGCCGCCGAGAGCGCCCCCAAGTAGGTGAGGCAGTGCGTTGTCCACGACTGGGTCAGTCGTGGGCAACGCCATCGTATGGTTTGTGGTTAGAGTCGCACCGCGCGCAACCGAAGGGCATTGCCGATCACGGACACCGAACTCAGTGACATCGCGAGTGCGGCGATGATGGGGCTGAGCAGTACTCCGAACGCCGGATACAGGACGCCCGCGGCAATCGGAATGCCCAATATGTTGTAGACGAAAGCAAGAACGAGATTCTGGCGGATGTTGCGCATGGTGGCCCTGCTCAAGATGCGAGCCCGCGCGATACCGGCAAGATCTCCCTTGACCAAGGTGACGCCCGCGCTGTGCATGGCAACATCCGTGCCCGTTCCCATGGCGATACCGATATCTGCCTCGGCGAGCGCGGGGGCGTCGTTGACCCCATCGCCTGCCATGGCGACGACACGGCCCTCATTGCGCAGCTTCCTGATGACGGAATGCTTCTGATCGGGCAGTACCTCGGAGATGACCTCGCTTAAGCCCAGTCGTCGGGCGACAACGTCGGCGGTCACTCGGTTGTCGCCGGTTAGCATGACGATGCGTATGCCATCCTTTGCGAGGCTGGCAAGCGCGGAGGGGGTGGACGCCTTGACAGGGTCCGCGACAGCGATCAGGCCCGCCTCCCGGCCTTCAATCGCTACAAACATCACCGTTGCGCCTTCGCTACGCATCTGATCCGCAGCCGTTTCCAACGCGCCAGTTTCGATCCCGGCATCTACCAGGAGACGACGGTTTCCGATGGCAACGGATTGGCTGGCGACCTTGCCACGAACACCCTTGCCGGTGATGGACATAAAGTCCGTGACCGGACGGATGTCGAGACCGCGGGATCGCGCGCTTGCCACGATGGCGGCCGCAAGCGGGTGCTCGCTTGCCTGCTCGAGACTTGACCCGAGCTGCAAAATCGTTTGTTCGTCGAAGCCCTCCAAGGCACGGACGGCGACGACCTGCGGCTTGCCTTCGGTCAAAGTGCCCGTTTTGTCGACGACCAGCGTGTCAATTTTCTCAAAGCGCTCGAGGGCCTCGGCGTTCTTGATCAATACGCCGGCGGTGGCGCCTTTCCCCACTCCCACCATGATCGACATCGGGGTCGCGAGCCCCAGGGCGCAAGGACACGCAATGATCAGCACGGACACGGCCGCCACGATTGCGTAGGCCAGTGAAGGGGAGGGACCCCAAGCAAGCCAGGCAAGAAATGCGAGCAGCGCAACCGCTATGACCGCCGGCACAAACCAACTCGATACGATGTCCGCCAATCGCTGGATGGGTGCACGGCTTCGCTGCGCCTCGGCGACCATTTGCACGATCCGCGCCAGCATGGTTTCGGTGCCGACCTTGTCCGCGCGGACCACCAGGCTGCCAAGACCATTCAGTGTCCCGCCAATGACATTAGCCCCCGGTGCCTTCTCATTGGGCATCGACTCTCCCGTAACCATGGACTCATCGACGGCGCTGGTGCCTTCGATGACGGTGCCATCGACGGGAACCGACTCGCCGGGGCGAACGCGCAAGCGATCTCCTGCTTGAACGGCGTCGACTGAGATCTCTTCATCTTCCTGGCCATCACGCACGCGACGCGCCGTCTTGGGTGCGAGATTGAGGAGCGCACGGATGGCTCCGCCGGTCTGCTCGCGTGCCCGCAGCTCGAGGACTTGGCCCACGAGAACCAGTACCGTGATGACGGCTCCCGCCTCAAAATACCCCGGGATCAGGCCGTGGGAGTTTCTCAGGTCCACAGGAAATAGGCCGGGTGCGAACGTGGCGGCCAGGCTGTACAGGTATGCGGCGCCCACGCCCAATGCAATGAGACTGAACATGTTCAGTGATCGATGCCGCACCGAATCTGCGGCGCGAACGAAGAACGGCCAGCCCGCCCAGAGGATGACCGGCGAGGCCAGCGCCCACTGCAACCACTGGGACCAACTCGGCGGAATGTGTCCCAACAAGGGAATTCCTGGAATGTGTGCACCCATTTCAAGGATCACCACCGGCAGTGATAACGCCGTGCCGATCCACATTCGGCGGGTCATGTCGATCAGCTCCGCGCTGGGCCCGCTGGAGATCGTCGCCTGCAGAGGCTCCAGCGCCATTCCACAGATGGGGCAGCTGCCTGGACCCACCTGCCGGATCTGAGGATGCATGGGGCAGGTGTAGATTGCATCATCAGGGGCCGGAGGCACCTTCGTTTGCGCCGGTTGCAGGTAGGTGGACGGAGAGGCAACGAACTTCGTCCGGCAACCTTCGCTGCAGAAGTGGTAGCGCTGGCCGTGATGTTCCGCGGAGTACGCCGTAGAGGCCGGGTCGACGCTCATCCCGCAAACGGGGTCTACGACAGTATTGTGACCTGTTGCCGATTCGTGGGAATGGGGCTCGTGGGGCTTGGAGGTGGAACAGCATTTCATGGGGCATCCCCTAAAGTTGACTGAAGATGGCGATCATTCTAGGCTCCGTACCTAGGTACGGAGTCAAGTCATGATTCGAAAAGTGGCGTCCAAAGATGAGAGGCTCCCACGAAAGGCGATCCAGGCGTCCTCTGGCCTATCCATCGGCCGCCTTGCCCGGGCGGCAGAGGTGGGCGTTGAAACCATCCGCTACTACCAGCGACGGCAGCTCCTCCCGATACCGCAGGCAGTCGGTATGCGTCGATATTCCGTGGACGTGCTGCGACGTGTGCAGTTCATCCGCCGCTCGCAAGCGCTGGGCTTCACCCTGGAGGAGATTCGCGAACTTCTCCGGCTCGAAGACGGCGGCTCTCGCAAGGAGGTGCGGCGAATCGCCGGCGCCCGCTTGGCCAGTGTCCGTGAAAAGCTCGGGGCGCTGCAAAAAATGGAGCACGTGCTGGCGCACCTGGTGATCGAATGTGAATCCTCCGGGCCGCAGGCTCCCTGTCCGATCATCGGCGCACTCGCCGCTGAGGCGGAGAGTGATCACCTCGCCCAATAGTCTGGAGCATCAAAAGCACGTCATAAACTTGGCTGCGACGCCGACACCCCGCCACTACGGGACGGGAACCATCGCGGGGTGTGAGCCGCGTACACCCTGTACGCATCTCCGAACTCCCTCTCCGCATCGGCCTCTTCCGTGTGCGCAAGGTGCACATACATCCACACCAGCAGCGGGAACATGACCAGCGTCAGGATCGTTGGCCATTGCAGCAGGAAGCCAAACATGATGACGATGAATCCGACGTACTGGGGGTGGCGAATCCGCGCATAGACTCCCGCGGTGGCGAGTTGGTGGGATCGTTGGGCGGCATACAGGACGCGCCAGGCGGACGACAGCAGGATGAAGCCCCCGACGATCAGCAGATTACTCAGGATATGAAGAAAGCCAAAATGCGGATTGCCATGTTGTCCCGTGAGCGTCCACCACAGATGTCCTGCATCATGGGATAACGGATCCAAGCTCGGGAAACGGCGCTGCAGGTAGCCCGACAGCAGGTACATCGTGAGTGGTATGCCGTACATTTCTGTAAACAGCGCAACGATAAACGCGCTGAACCCACCGAATGAACGCCAGTCGCGGGGTGAACTTGGCTTGGTGAAACTATAGGCGAAGATGACGAACACGGCGGAATTGATGATCACGAGCGACCATAGGCCGTATGCGGACATGCTTTCGTGGTTCATCGTCGTGGCTCCGTCGGCGAAGATGAGTTCTTCTGATGATCCGTGTCGCCGTGGTGACCGTGATGCATGAAAAGGTGCATCACGGGGCAAGCCGCCACAAGCAGAAAGGGCAGTGCTCCCAGCACATGGGCAGTATGTTCTGTGATCAGGAAGAAGCCGATCACGATCAGGAATCCTAGCAACACAATACCGGATCGGCTGCGCCAAAAGCTCGAAGTGATATGGTCGTTCATGGGCGATCTCCACGATTGTTGATGCAGAGGAAGTTGAAAAGCGGGCCGGAATGACCCATGACATGCGCGCCGCAACCGAGGCGCATCATGATCGTGAAGAATGCTGCCCCACCCAGAAAGTAGAACATAGCCTGCCAATTCATGACGGGCTCCTGTGACTCATGCGCGTTTCGCGATGACCTGTGCTACCGCTAGCAGCGTCTGGTCGAGCGGTGCCGACTATGAGTGGGATCATATCGCTCCGCACCGGCCTGCCCGCGTGCTGTTGCATTGCACAGTGAGCGTGGCCTTCGCGACGTCCGCGACTGATGTGACGCTTCGCAGCAATGATTCCACGCCCTCCGTAGTCCGGTCGAGGGCGATATGTCGTTCCTAACGACCGAAAATGAAAAGCCGACTGCAAGTGCACCAACGCGCTGAATAAGGTGCTGGAACGATTCATGGAAATGCTCCGCGGCGATCATTCGATCTGGTCGCAGTGAACACGAATTCGTTGCGACTCATCAGCAGTACGCGCAGGGAATGTGGATCACTCCGCGAAAAGGAGGATTGTGTTTAGGGGGATATACGTAGAAGATGCGGCTGCCGCGTCAGGAGACGGATTGCTGCAAGAGCTCCTGTAGTTTCTTGCGTGCGCGATGAACGCGCAGTTCAACCGCTTTTGTGGTGAGACCGAGCTGGGTCGCTGCGTCACGGTGACTTAGCCCTTGCAACGCGGTCAGGATCAGGGGCTCCTTGAGACGCGCCGGCAGCTCAGCGATGGCGCGGTCCAAGGCAACGAGGCGTGCATCTACACTGTCACCCGCGGTTTCGACGGTATCCGACTCGGCGGTGTCATTGGTCTCGATATCAGCAAGACCGAACCACTGCATGAATTTTCGACGCACAACGTGTCGACGCGTGAAGTCGCGGCACTTATTCAGCAGAATCGTCCGAACCCAGGGTCCGAATGATTGGCGGGGGTTGAACCGCGACAGAGATAGCCAAGCCGAGACGAAGGTGTCCTGAACCAGGTCATAGGCGTCGTCGCTCTGGCCGACATAGCGACGCGCAATTCGATATAGGGTGGCCTTATGCAGCGCGACGAGTGCTTCAAACGCCGCGCGGTCGCCATTCTGGGCGGCTCTTGCGAGCTGCCCATCGTCGTGCACTTCGACTTCGTTCACGTGGCATCCGAGTTGAGTACCCTGACGACGGAGCGGTCGAAAATGGCGGCCTGCGCAGGTGTCAGAATCTCGCGCATGCTGAGTACGTGGGCGGTGGTTGCCTCCTGCAGCTGACGCATCGCCTGATGGAAACGCCCTATTGCTCTCTCGGCGGCCGGACTCATCTGGTGGTCCGTGACGATTGCCTGCGCCAGGTCGTGATTCGCCAGGCGCATTTCGGATTCCAGCGCTTTCCTTTGAGTGGCAAAGGTGGCCTCGAGAGCATCAATTTTCGCCTCCTGCGCCTTGGTCAGGCCGAGATCGTGGTGAAGAACCCGATCGAGTCCGAGGTTGGTCTCGGCATCGCGCTGCCCGAGCCGAACCCCAAGCCATCCACCCAGTAACGCGACGAGAAAGGTGATCGCAATCAGGCTCACGGAAGCGCGCTTCATCGCGAATCCCCCATCAGAAGAGTCGAGGCCGCGAGGCGGGTATAAGGCGATAAAGCTCCGGCGGAAGCCTGTGCCTCGTGCGCAGCAGCCCACTGATGGCCCGCGGCCAGGCTCCACACTGTGGCAACGGCCAAAATCGCCATTTGGGCTGCAAATGTACTCCTGTAGCGTCGCTGCTCGGCCATTCGCGCTGCAATGTTGTGCCAAATGGCGGATTCCAGGCCACTCAATGACCGGTCCACAGGCGCCTTGGCTAGCCGATCCAGATCATCCTGCAACATAAGCGGTTTCCTCAGTTTTTCATCCCAATGAGTACGCGCAGATTCTACCGCTCCCTCGGTTGAGGGATCCGGGGTCCGTCCGCGTACCAACTGAGAAGCATCTGCATTGGTGAGGAAATGGTGTTTAAACGTCCGGTCGGGCTGTTGGTAATTGTGACGGTCCTCCTGTCGGGTTGCGCGACCCCTCGCGTCGCGCAAATGACGTCTGAAGCGCAGACTTTGTACAGCGTGCGCACGTCGGGGGCCTCCTCCGCCGAGGCAGACCCGAAACGATCGGGTGAGCTCTTGGCAGACCTGCTGAAGCGCCCGGTGGATGAGGATGCGGCGGTTCACATTGCCCTGCTGAATAACCCGAAGGTTGTTTCGTTCTACTCCCGCATCGGCGTGGCCGACGCTGACCTTTACGACGCGGCGCGCCTTTCCAACCCGGTGCTGGGGTACACACGCCTGACCGGTGATTCACACGCGAGCAAGGTCGATTGGAGCCTGTCGCAGAACTTCACCGAGCTTTTGTTTTTCCGGTTTCGAAAGGCCGGTGCTGAAAGCCAGGCGCTTCTCGCGAAACAGCAGGTGGCGCGCGATTTGCTCGACCTCGAAGCAGAGGTTCGCGCGGCCGACGTACGGTTCATTGGAAGCCGCACAATTGCTGCGATGCGCGAACGGGTTGCACAGAACACGCGAGTGGCGGCCGCATACGCTCAGCAACTCTTCGAAGCCGGAAACATCAGCGCTCTGCAACTTGCGAGAATGCAGGAGACTGCGAGTCTTGCCGCCGGTAGCGCGCTGCGAGCGAAGGCGTTCGAGGTTGCCGACCGCAATTCACTTCTGACGACGATGGGCCTTAAGAGCAGTGTGTCTGTCGATCTCGTCGGGGATTTTCAATTGCCGGTGCCCGCCACTCTCGGTGCGGATGACGTCAGTCAGTGGGCGGCCGAGAATCGACTGGACTTGCTGAGCGCTCGTGAGGCGCTGCGCTTTGCGACGGTAGCTCAATCGCACGCCCGTCGGTGGCGATGGCTTGGCGACACCTCAATCGGCGTTGCGCGGGAAAGGGACGCCGCGACGGGTCTAGCCACAGCAGAAACAATCACCGGCCCGAGCGCCAGTATTGCGATTCCCATCTTCAATCAGGGCCGGGGTACGCTGGGTCGCGCACGCTCCGTGCGCGAGCAGCTCGAAGCCAACGTACGGTTCCTTGAAGTATCCATCGCCAATGAGGTGCCGAGCCGTATCGCGGCTCTGGAGGCTGCCCAAAAATCTGTGTCATTGTATCGTGAACAGATCATCCCGACGCAGAAGCTCATCGTCGACGAGAGCCGGAAGCAGCAGAACTTCATGTTGATTGGGACCTTCGAGCTACTGGCGGCCAAACAGCATCAGGTCGAGGGTTATGAAGCGTATATCGATGCCCTGCGGGACTACTGGCTTGCCCGTATCGATCTTCTGCGCGCAACCGGCGGCCGATTCCCGGGCATGTCCGCGGCAACCGACCCGAAACTGATCGAACCCATGGCCAGCAACTCGATTGATTCCGGAGAGAGTCCATGACCGTGTCCCGCCGCTCCTTGATCACCGCCGCCGGGACCGCTGCGATTGGTGCCACCGTGCAAGCGGCCTTCGCGGCAATGCCGACCGGGGCTGCGCAGGAGGCAGCGTCTAGAGTGCACGGCCGGAGTGCGGTCCGGACACTAAATGGCTGGTCGTTACCTCACAAGCTGGTGAATGGCGTCAAGGTGTTCCATCTGGTTGCGGAGGAGGTCGATCACGAATTTGCGCCGGGATGCAAAGCTAAGTGCTGGGGATACAACGGCGGAACCCCTGGTCCGACGATCGAAGCGGTCGAGGGAGATCGTGTACGCATCCTCGTGACCAATCGACTGCCGGAGCCTACGTCCATCCATTGGCACGGGATCCTACTGCCTTCGGGAATGGACGGGGTGAGCGGACTGTCGCAGCCTGCGATCGGACCCGGGGAGACGTTCGCTTACGAATTCACGCTGCGGCAACACGGCACGCACATGTACCACCCCCATTCAGACGAGATGGTGCAGATGGCAGTCGGAATGATGGGTTTGTTCATCATCCATCCGGCAGCAGGTGACACAGTACCCATCGATCGGGAATTTGCGTTCCTGTTGCACAACTGGTCGGTGCATCCGGGGACCTTCCGGCCCGATCCATCCATCATGCTGGATTTTGATCTGTGGACCTTCAACAGCAAGGTGTTTCCGGCCATCGAATCTCTGGTAGTGCGCGCCGGTGAGCGCGTGCGCATAAGGATCGGCAATTTGTCGATGTACAACCATCCTATCCATTTGCACGGGCACCAGTTCGATGTGACGGGATCCGATGGCGGACGCTGGCCGAGGCAACGCTGGCGACAGGAAGTGACGGAGATCGTCGGCGTGGGTCAGACTCGCGATATCGAGTTCGTAGCGGCCCCCGGCGATTGGGCATTGCACTGTCACATGTCGCATCACACAATGAATGCGATGGGGCATGGGATCCCAAACGTCCTCGGCGCGCGCATTGCCGACTCGGACTCCGACCTAGAAGCGCTCTTTCCGGGCATGATGAATATGGGTGCGACCGGGATGTCCGAGCACCAAGAGCATGTCGAGGCGATGAATTTGCCGGGTCCCGCCAATACCCTTCCCATGATGGGTGGCACCGGACCCTACGGCGCGCTCGAAATGGGTGGCATGTTCACAGTCGTGAAAGTTCGCCACGGACTGGCGCCGAACGATTTTCGTGATCCAGGCTGGTATTCGGCACCAAAGGGGACAGTTGCCAAAATGATAAGCGAGGATCCGGAATTCGGTTCACCCATCCGACGTCCGCCCGCATGAAGTTTCTCAAACCCTTATCAATCAGGAGAAATTAATGAAGAGATTTGTCCCGTTCATGGCTTTGTTGATCGGACTTTCGGTAACCGGGTCAGCGATCGCGCACGTCCATTTGCACTCCTCGATGCCGGCTAATCACAGTACGGTGGTTGAGGCGCCAAAGCAGGTCGTACTTGAATTCAACGAGCCGGTGCAACTGACGGCGGCTACCATACAGAAGGGGGACGGTCCCGCTACACAACTCGGCCCTATCGCCGAGGCGGCCTCCAAGACCTTTTCCCTGTCGCTGCCGGCGCTTGAGTCCGGGAACTACATTATCAAGTGGCGGGCCGTCGGTGACGATGGGCACATCATGAACGACAAGGTTCTCTTCGCGATTGCTCCGGCAAAGTAAGGCTGACACGGCAGTCGCGCGCCGCCAGTTCCCTGAGCCCATTGACTTTCGTGGATGTTGACACACTAGCGGTCATGTTCAAGGCCTTGGCCTACGCCGCGCTTCTGCAAGGGGCCGGCGTTGCCGCGTTTCTTTCAGTATTCGGGGCGCACCTGCGAGCATCGATTCGATTGATCCGAAGCTTCGGTATCGCCATGGGTGGCCTCGGATTGGCGGCGGTGTTGATTTGCTACGCGTTGGAAGCAGGCAGAATGACGGGCGAGGTCGCGGGAGTCATGGACTATGCGACGCAGCTGCGCCTCGCGCATCTGCCTTTTGCTTCCGTGACGTCCCTTCGGATCCTGGGTGGGGTAATGCTCCTCATCGGTCTGGTTTGGAGAGCAGGGGAAGGCACAGTACTGGCGCTGATCGGGGCGGTCGTCGTGACGGCGACCTTTCTACTTGTAGGTCACTCGGTCTCTCACCAGCCTCGCTGGGCGATCGTCGTCTTGCTGCAGCTTCACTTGATGGTGGCTGCGTTTTGGGTGGGGTCTATTGTCCCCCTGATTGTGGTCGCCCGCCGTGAGCCGGCGCTGCACGCCCACCACGTAGTTGAGCGGTTCTCGGCCATGGCAACCGTTCTGGTCCCCGCGATGGCGATCGCGGGGATGCTGATGGGGTGGCTCTTGATCGGCGGACACTTCACATTGAGAGACCCTTATACGGCAATGCTGACGGGTAAAATCACGCTCTTTATCGTGGCTCTCCTTCTGGCGGCGCTGAATCGGATGAGACTTGGGCCGGCATTACGTGCAGGCACCACTTTGGCGGTGCGCCGTTTCTCGATGAGCTTGGCGGCCGAGTTGGTGATTCTACTTGCAGTTGTTGGCCTAACGGCTACGTTGACGAGCTTGTTCTCTCCTCCAATGCTGAGTGCACCGTGAATGAAGGTTGCGTAGACCGAATTGGTCTTGCTGTGCATCAACTTCTTTGCCGGAAACTTCAACGGAGACGTCGATACGGTGCGAGATGGTGTCGTTCCCGAAAGTGCCTGGAATTGAATCCGCAGTGAGCAATATCTCGGGGTGAGTTGCTTATTTGGGAGCGACCGTCGTACCGCCGGTAATGCGCTGGCAGGTGCCCCTGGGAACGTAGATCCAGGCTTCCCGTGCATCGTCCTTTTCCACGGTGCCGGCGCAGGAATTGCTTGCGGTGAAGCAGTCATTGAGCCCCGCTTTCACGATGCCGTAGCATTTCTCGTATGGGTAGTCCGGCTTCTCGGGATGGACTTGCGCGCTAGCCGCATTCGACAGCAATGCCGCAACTGCGACGATGAGGGATTGAAGGGTAATGGTCGCTGTTTTCATGTCGGTCTCCGGGGTTCAGTGTTCATAACGTGGCTCGAGCACCGATGAGCAGCATCGTAGCGCGGTGCCGCTCGATGGGCTGCGAGCCGCCTTCATCGTCAAAATCAAACGAGTACAGGGCGCCAAACACACGCAGTTTGGTCGTGAAGCGGTAGGACACGCCGAGTTCGACGGCGCGCAGCAAGTCCCTGCCGGCGATGAGCGCGTCGCCTTCCGTGGTCGCCAGTTGATAGTAGGCACCGGCAGTCCACCGTCCAAGGTTGTAGTTGATGCTGGCCGTGGCGCCGTAGGCATCAGACGCACCTCGCTTGTTGGCGTCACTCAGTCCGCTCGTGCCGTTCCAGGTGCCACTGATGCCCAGCATCCAGTCATTGTCGAGAATGAGCGTGGCGCCAGCGTTAATGGAGCGCAGCGACCGCTGGGTCCGTGCGGCTGAACTTGCCTGCGACAAACTGACCGATCCCCCGATGCGCAGAATGTTGGTGTCCCAGTAGCGCTCGTGCACAAGACCCGCTTGGAGGAGCCGACTGAATCGAGGATCCTCTGCATTGGGGGCGTAGGAGAGGCCCGCCAGGAAGCCTTTTCGCTTTGGAGAAACATAGACCAGCTTGGCGGAGCGATCATTCGCCAGGGAGGCGCTCGCGCCCAATGCCGCCAGCTCGTCGAGTTGTGAGGCCAGACCGCGTCTCAGGAAGGCATGTTGCAATCCCCCACCGGGATCGAGGCTTGGCCCCGACGCGGGACCGAATTCAGCGCTGGTGAACGCAAAGTTGTTGGGTGCGTAGCCGGTCAGGACGTCGGGGAGTCCTGGTCGTGTGCCAAACTCGAGCCGGCCGGCACTTCCCAAAAGGAGGAAGCTGGCTTCAGCGAGATTGGCGCGACTCTGCGGGGAGGACTCGACGACGAGTCGGAGTCCCAGGTCAGGACCGTCCGCGTTCTTCCAGCGCGCAAGCCCTCGAAGCGCGGCATCGACACGCAGGTCATTCGAGGCGGAGCGGTCCGGTGTGTCGACCGAACTTAGCGGCTCCGTCGTCAGGTTGGCATAACCTTCTAGGGTGAGGTCAAGTCGATCACCGTGATTGACGATCTGCGCTGACGCCGATTGAAACGCGGCCACGAGAAACAGACCTATGACGCAGTTAGACAGTCGGTGAAACATCGTGTGGAAACGCAAAGATGGGTACCTAAAGACACGAGCAACATTCGTGCCAAGAGCGATTTTCGGTTCCGGGGTGCCATCTGCGCCTGCACCGACGCTTCTACATTGGCTGGCCGCGACACGCGGCGGTCGATGGCGGGATGCCACCGTATTTAGTGGCAGTGGATGTGGGACGTCACACCAAGAGCGTGAATCGGACCAAGCCGCGACTAGTTCAAGTCCAGCTGAGTTGCGAAGGCAAATCGGCTGGCCCGCCGTGGCCCTCGATTTTTGAGGGAGCCTGGCCTACGTCGTCTAATAAATTTGATCACGTTTGCAGGGTCGCGGTCATCAGCCGGACAGATTGCCCATCTTGATCTCATGCGAATTCCAGAGATGTCTCGACGGTCGCAATGCAAATGTCCGCCATCCCTCTCCGATCGGATCGCCTGAACTAGGTCGCACTGATCCATTCCCGAGTGTTGCCGTCTCCACCTTCCGAGCTCGGCGGCCGCCGGATCTTGCGGCGGACCAGTTTTGAAACCTCGATCATAGAGACCGGGAATAAGCCGACCAATACACTTAAAGCGCAATCTGCCATCGACAGATCGCCGATCTGGAAGAGGGCTTGCGTCTCTGGGACATGGTGGATAATGAGCTGGACCAAGATCGAAACGGTCACCACACCGAGCAACGTCAGATTGCTGAACGCCCCTATCTCCCAGAATGGACGCGTGGCGCTTCTCGCTGCAAATGAGCGGAAAAGCTCTGCGAAAACAATGACCGAGAACGCAAGGTTGCGCGCCTCCTCAAGATTGCGGTTACGAAGCGCCCACGCAAAGATGCCGAGCGTCGACAACGTTTGTAGCATCCCCGTCACGAGGATTGACGTCCACTCGGGCCGCCCGAGCATGGGCTCGTCGACGCGACGCGGCATTCTGCTCATCACATCATCGTCCGGTGGATCCATCATCAGGGCGAGGGCTGGCAGGCCGTCCGTGACCAAATTGATCCAGAGGAGCTGCAACGGGAGGAGCGGAAACGGAAGTCCAACGATGGATGCGACGAGCATCACCGCCAATTCACCTGTATTTCCTGACAACAAATAAACGAGGGATTTTCGAATGTTATCGAAGATGCCTCGGCCTTCTCGAACCGCCGCCACGATGCTCGCGAAGTTATCGTCGTTGAGAACCATGTCGGCGGCTTCTCTCGTCACTTCGGTGCCGGTTTTTCCCATGCAAATGCCGATATGAGCCTCTCGAAGGGCCGGGGCGTCATTCACACCGTCTCCGGTCATGGCCACGATCGCACCCTTCTGCTTCCATCCGCGAACGATTTTGAGCTTATCCTCCGGGGTCGCCCGCGCGTGCACGAACTCCTCGTCCGGCTCCCCAGGCCGGACGATGCCAAGTTCACGGGCGATCACGCGCGCCGTCGCAGGATGGTCTCCGGTGATCATTACCGTCTTGATGCCCGCCGCGCGAGCTGCCGCTACAGCATCTATGGCCTCCGTCCGTGGTGGATCCGCAATACCGATGAGGCCGACGAGCGAAAGGTTCTCCTCCAGCGCACCCGTTCCGACCGCAACCGCGAGCACGCGCAGTCCCCGTGCGGCCATCTGGGCGTTGGCCTCGGTTGCACCGGCTGTTCCCGATGTGCAGAGAGGGAGCATGAGCTCGACGGCGCCTTTGACGTAGAGGACGCCGTCTGCGCGCTGGACGGACATTCTCTTTCGGTCGGAGTCGAAGGGATTCACGGCAATGCGTGGCCGCTCCATTTCAATCCGTTCGCGCCGGATTTCGCGCTGTGCCGCCGCAACGAGAATCGCGATTTCTGTGGTATCACCGATTCCTTCCCGCTCGTCTTCGGTGAGCTCGGCATCGCAATTCGCGGCCGCAACCTCGAGGATTCTCTGATGGTCCGGCCCCCACAGGTCGCGAACAGTCATGACACCCGTTGTAAGAGTGCCGGTCTTGTCTGTGCAAATCACCGTCGCACAACCAAGCGTCTCAACGGATGGTAGCTTTCGAACCAATACATGTCGTGAGGCCATTCGCCGCACCCCAATTGCGAGGGCAATGGTGACGATGGCTGGCAGACCTTCAGGAACTGCTGCGACTGCCAGTGATATTGCAGAAAGAAATACGTTGAAGATGCCCAGTCCACGGATGATGCCCAGTAGCGCAACAACAGCGACGATGCTGATACAGATGTAGAGCAGCATCTGGCTGACGCCTGCCAGGCGCTTTTGGAGGGGCGTCTCGCTTTCCACGGCCGTGGTGAGAAGGTGCGCGATCTTTCCAATCTCTGTACGCATCCCCGTTGCAAGGACTTCGGCTCTTCCAGTGCCATTGCTGATGTGAGTACCCATGAACACGGTGTCGTATCGCTCGGCGACTGGTGCATCGGGAACTGCGGGCACGATGGACTTCTCCACGGGCTCGGACTCCCCTGTGAGCGTTGCTTCGTTGCATCGGAGAACGTTCGCCTCCAACAAGCGGGCGTCCGCGGCGACTATATCTCCGGCCTCGAGGAGGAGGACATCCCCGACGACCACCTCGACAGCGCGTACCACCGTAGAGTGCGCATCGCGCAGGACGCGAGCACGTGGGGCGGTCATCGATCGAAGCGCCAGGACTGCGCGCTCAGCTCGATACTCCTGAAGGAAGCCGACAAATGCGTTGATGACGACGATCGTACCGATCGCGACGGCGTCGGCCAGCTCTCCGAGAAAGGCCGATATACCGCAGGCGGCAAGCAGAATCCAAATTACCGGACTCCTGAACTGCTCTGAAAACATCACCCAGGGCGAAGTCGCCTCTTCGCGCGTAATCTCGTTGGGGCCCAGCTCAGAGAGCCGTTTGGCGGCTTCCGCGCTGGTCAGCCCCGGCACGTCAGATGGACCTTGGGGTAGGTTGTCAGAGGCGACTATCGCGATCGTCATGTGTCCCTCGCGCCCGAGACGGTCATGCTGGCTGCGTTGCCGTCGTACGGCGAAGTTCGTAACTCCGCCATACCACGTACACTGACGGTATGACGAGCAGCGTAAGAACTGTGAGCGAGACCAAGCCGCCCCACATTGGAGCGGCGATGCGCTTGGCGACGTCAGAGCCGACACCCGTATCGAGCAAGATGGGCAGCAAACCAAAGACGTTGGTCAACACCGTCATCAGCAACGGTCTGACTCTCTTGGCGCCGGCGTCGAGCGACTCATCGACAAGGTCAGATACCGTGATAATCGTTCCCTTGGAGCGTCCCTCGTTCCACGCCTCGTCGAGATAGACGACCATCACGCTCGCGGTTTCGGCGGCGACGCCAAGCAGGGCGATCATCCCGACCCACACGGCGATCGACATGTTGAAGTGCGCAATCCAGAGTGTCCAAATGGCTCCGACTGCGGCGAATGGAACGCTCGACATCACGATGAGAGTTTGCGTAGCCCCTTTGAAACTCAGATACAGCATCAAAAAGACAATTCCAAGCGTTAGCGGCAAAATCCAAGCCATCCGGACTCGTACGCGCTCCAGCAGTTCGTATTGGCCTGTCCACTTGAGAAAATAGCCTGGAGGAAGGGAGACTTCCCGCGCGACCTTCATCTTGGCAGCCGTTACGTAGCCGCCAACGTCACTCGTCGCGATGTCGACGTAGACCCACCCGGTAATGGAGCCCATCTCACTTTTGATCATCGGCGGCCCCATGACCGGCTCGATTCGCGCAAGTTGACCCAGGGGAATGAAGGCGGCTGAGGATGCTGAGCCACGTGAGGATCGCGCTGCTGAATTGCCACCGCTCATGAGGTCTCCACCCAAGGCGGCGCTCTGACCGCCGGGCGTCACAGAGCCAGACGACGGCATTCCACCACCCATCGGCGATGCGCCTGCGCCGATCGAACTTTGTCCCATTGGTGAGGCTGGCTGCATTGCCCCGCCCTCGCCTGAGAGGGCCGCGGGCGAGCCCACCGGAAGGGGCCGCGGCGAAAGAGGAGCAATCGGAACCAGGATGTTGCGGAGCGCCTCCGGGTTGTCACGCAGCTCTCGCGGGTAGCGTACATTGACCCGGTAGCGCTCCCGGCCCTCGAAAGTCGTGGACACGTCCATGCCGCCAATGGAGCTTTCAACGACATCGAGCACCTCGCGAACCGTGAGTCCGAAGCGCGCAATCGCCTCCCGATCCGGCGTCACGTCGAGAAAGAATCCCCCGAGCTCACGCTCAGCATAGACGCTGCGCGTGTTTGGCAGAGTGCGCAATGAACGCTCAAGCTGGTCGTTGATCTTGTCTATTACCTCGAGATCCGGGCCAAATACCTTGATGCCGATCGGCGTTCGTATTCCGGTCGAAAGCATGTCGATGCGCGCCTTGATGGGCATGGTCCAGGCACCTTGGACACCGGGGATCCGCGTGCGCTCATCGAGCTCGGCCAAGATTTTCTCAACCGTCATTCCCTTGCGCCATTGCTGTTGAGGTTTCAGGTGAACAATCGTCTCGAACATCGACAATGGTGCAGGGTCTAGCGATGTGTCCGCGCGTCCTGACTTTCCGAAAACACGATGAACCTCGGGCACTTGAATGATCTGCTGATTTTGCCACTGCAACAGACGTCGCGCCTCGGCGGCGGAGATGCCCGGAACCGTAATGGGCATGTAGAGCAGGTCTTCCTCGTACAGGGGGGGCATGAATTCGGATCCCAGTCGCATAAATGGAACGGCGGTGAGTACCAAAATTACCAATACCAGCGCGATGACAAGGTGGCGTCGTCTCAGGCAGAACTCGAGGAGGGGCCGGTAGGCAGCAATACAAAAACGGTTGATCGGGTTCCTATCTTCGGGGGCAATCTTCCCTTTGAGAAAGGTGACCATCAGAGCGGGCACGAGGGTGACGGCAAAGATCGAAGCGAAGCCCATGGAAAAGGTCTTGGAAAGTGCCAAAGGACGAAACAGCCTTCCTTCCTCGCCTTGGAGAGCGAAAACGGGAAGGAACGCGACCGTCAATACGAGCAAAGCCCCGAACATCGAAGGCCCTAGTTCACGCGCCGATGCGATGACGAGTTCCTTTCGCTCGATTGGGCTGCCTGCTTGTTCGGCTACTGCAATCTTCTTGTGTGCGTTCTCGAGGAGCACACATGCCGAGTCCACCATATCGCCGAGTGCAAGGATGACACCCGCGAGCGACATGATGTTGATCGAGATGTCTAGGTAATAGAAGGTGATGAACGTCGCCGCCGTGGCGATCGGAAGAGCGATCGCGGCGACCAAGGCCGAGCGAAAATGAAACAAAAACACAAAGATCACCAGGATGACAACAGCCAGGATCTGCAGCAGATTCACCGACAGTGTGCTGATGGAATCCTTGATCAATTGGCTGCGGTCATAGACCGGGACGATCTTGACGCCGGCCGGCAGAGAGTTCTTTAGCTCATTCAACTTAGCCTTGACGCGGGCGATGACATTGAGCGCGTTTTCCCCCGAGCGCATGACAACAATTCCACCAACGACCTCACCGCGTCCGTCAAGATCGGCGATTCCGCGGCGAATATTGCCACCCACGGTCACATCGGCAACGTCGCGAATCCGAATGGGCGTCCCGCGCGCATCTGTTGCCACGACCGCGAGATCCAAATCTTCTTTGCGCGTAACGTAGCCCCGGCCACGAAGAGCGTATTCGTGCTGTGCCATTTCGATGACGCGACCGCCAACCTCGGTATTGGAGCCTCGCACCGCATTGGCGATCTGGCCCACTGATACGTTCCGTGCCTTCATTCGTGGCGGGTCGACCTGTATCTGGTACTCCTTTTCGAAGCCGCCAACGCTGACAACTTCAGCTACACCTTCGAGTCCCTGAAGCCAGTAGCGTAGGTGCCAATCCTGGAACGAGCGCAATTCCTGGAGGTTGTGCTTTCCACTTTCATCCACGAGAGCATATTGGAAGACCCAGCCAACGCTGGTTGCGTCGGGTCCGATCTGGGGCGTTACACCTTCCGGCAGCTTGTCCCTTACCTTTGCGAGGTACTCAACGACCCGGGAGCGAGCCCAATAGAGATCCGTGCCGTCCTTGAATACGACGTAGACGAACGACATACCAAACATTGTGAAGCCGCGCACGGTCTTGATTTTAGGGGCGCCCAAGAAAGTCGTGACGATCGGATAGGTGATTTGGTTTTCAATGAGTGTGGGGCTGCGCCCCATCCACTCAGTGGCGATGATGACCTGCGTGTCGGACAAATCTGGAAGGGCGTCGAGCTGCGAGTCTTTGGCGCACCAAAGTCCCCATACCGTGAGCGCCCCGGCGAGCAGAAAAATGATCAATCGTTTGCGTGCCGAGAAGTCGATCAGCCGCGCGACCAGTCCCATCGACGACAGGTCCGTCGGCGCCTTCGTGTCCGACTCAATGGGCATGGGCTGCGTCCGGTCCGCTCGTGGCACGCAGCCGGCTCTCGGAGTCGAGCAGGAACAGAGCACCTGTTGCAACGCGTTCCCCGGCGGACAGCCCGGACTCCACGCGATAGCGGTTTCCAAGGAGCGGCCCCAGCGTTACTTCCCGCGGCTGCAGATGCTCACCGTTCTGATTGTGGGCGACAAAGACGATCGAGCGAGTTCCAGTGCGAATGACGGCGCTCTCCGGAATCGCGAGGCCTGTGCCCATTGGCACTTTCATTTCGACGGTTACGAAAGCTCCAGGAAGAACCTTGCCGTCAAGGTTCTGAATCTCGAATCGGACTTTCCGAGTGCGCGTGGCTTCGTCGATTGTTTGCGCGAGGAATGAAACTCGGCCGTCTATGGGGGTCGCGCTGCCTTCGATTGTGAGCCGCGCAATATCCCCTTCATGAACATCAGATACATCCGCTTCATAGATGTCGACCAATACCCATACCCGAGATAAATCCGACAATGTGTACAACTCGAGCGAAGGGTCAACGTACATCCCCTGAATGGCGGCCTTTGACAGAACGGTGCCCGCCCTTGGAGCCAGCAATGGAAACGTGCGTCGGGGCACGCGCGTGGTTTCCAGCCGCTTAATTTCACTTGGGGGAACGTCCCATAGCGCCAAACGCTGCCGTGCTGCGTCAAGAAGAGGGTCCGGTCCCGGATGCCCTTTTGTACGATTGAGAATTGAAAGGAACTCGATTTCGGCCGAGTAAACATCCTGGCTGTAGATCGAACAGAGAATCTCTCCAGCGCTGACCTTCCTGCCAACGTAATCGACGTGGATCCCATCGATCCATCCGCGGACCTTCGAATGTACGTGCGCGCTGCGTGTTTCATCGAGGGTCACAACCCCCACGGTTCGGACGATTCGGGTGAAGTCGCTTTCTTCCAACTCTACCGTGGAGAGTTGCAGCGCCGTAAGCCGCGTCGGATCGATCGTGACCTCAGCATAGCCGGCGGGGGACGCTCCATCGCTCCCAGAGGAGCCGTGCGACGCATGGGTGTTCATTTGTGCAGGCATCGATGGGTTCGCCTGAATGGGAGCCGTCGCGTTTCGATCCGAGAACAGCGCGCGAAATTCAGGGTGGCCGGCAATCAACGCCATCACAATGAGACCGGCGGCAGTGCCGGCAGCGCCAAGAATATAGCGCCAGCGTGAAACGGGGCTCATGGCGTAACTCCCCGATCTCCCATCGCACGATGCAGACGTGCCCACGCAAGTCCGAGATCGAATTGGGCCGAAAGAAGTTCACTCTGCGTAGACCACAGCGCCTGTGCGGCTTCGATGACGCTGACCAAGGGAAGCTGTCCTGACGAATAGCCGGCCAGGGTTGGATCGATGGCTTGCATTGCGCGCGGGAGCACCTCGTCGCGTAATGCGAGATACCGCTCACGGGAGCCGATAACCTGTTCTCTAGTCGACAGCGCTTCCCCCTCGACCATTCTGCGCATCGACAACAGATCCGCGCGTGCCATGTCGACCATTGCCTCGGATTCCGTGACGCCCGCGCGCAGTTTGCCCCTCCAAATTGGGATGCTGATCCCAACCATCAACATCCAACCGGGGCCATCTGACATGGTCGTTGCCGGTCCGGTCCGGATCATCGCCATCGGGGCGTACATGGACTTCATGACGGAGACTTCGGCTTCGGCACGATTGATCTCGGCGCTGCCCATGCGCAGTTCGGGTCTTCCTCCTAGTGCGGCCAGCCGGACCTCGTCAGGAGAAGGGGGGGGTAGGGCGGAGATATTGGCATCCAGCGGCGGGATGGGTTCCTCAGCGGGCCGGCCAAGACTGGTATTGACCATGACCTCCGCAGATCGTATGTCCGCGGCGATGGAGCGCCTTGCACCATCAAGCCGCGATACCTCGATCTCTGCCCGTAGTGCATCAGATTGGCCGCCTGTTCCTGCGCCGTAGCGGGCGGTTGCAGCGTTGAGAAATTGCTGAGCCAGCTCGCGCTCCTCACGCAAAACATGGGCCATCGCCCGTCTCTCTTGCAACATTAGGAAGGCGGAGGCCGCGTCCAGCTCAACGTCAAGCTCGACTTTGTCTGCCTCTGCTCCCGCACGCTGTGAATCGGCCTCCGCCGCACGACGTCGGTGTCGCAGGACCCTGGAGAGTGGAAATCGTTGCTCGATAGTGACGCTGCGATTGACACCCTCGAAGGAATACGGCACATGGTCAACCGACGGGAATATCATCGGGTCGTCGAGCGCGGACACGATCATCGGTCGCTGCGCAAGAGCGCGTGCGCGTGAGCGCGCCGCGAGGATCTCCGCGCGATGTTCGTGGGCGATCTGGAGGACCTGCTCGAGCCGGAGCGGAGAGGGTAGCGGATCAGTTTCGCCGGTGTCAGCTAGTGCGGAGTTCCAAGCGATCGATGAGGTCAGTGCAATCCAAAGTGCCCTAGCAGCCCACCGATTGTGGTGGCGGATAGACAGGGGCGGCCACTGCCGATCGTGATCAGTCGTCGTTGTTCTATGCAGGCTTGTCATGTTCGCGCGACTCACGTTCGAGAGATTGCTCTAACCGCTCGGAGCGCGAACTCGTGCCGCAAAGAAGTTGTAGAGCGGTCCGAAGACCAGACTGATGTACCAACCCCAGCCAAAGCTTTCCACCAACCCGTAGAAGAAGCTCCGGAGCGTGAGCGATTCGAATCCGGGAAGCAGCGCGGCCAAAGCAGTGTGTGAAACCGGCATCGAGGGGATCAATACGTAGCCAAGCGCGCATAAGACAAAGGAGATCGAGAAAAAGAGACTGCTCGCAAGACCCAGCGCCATGACCGGGATCAGCGGTGCGTGATAGGCGTGTCGTGCAACGGAGCGGCGCAGGCGTTCATCGTGTTTTTCATCTTCAATGCGCATGATGATGCTCCTTGGAGTCAGGACTTGCGCCGTCCGCTAGAGCAAAAGCATTGGGGTTGGCTTCAAATTGTCCTCTGCATGCTGCCGAGCAGAAGTAATAGGCGCGGCCGCGATATACGCAGGATTTGGCTTTCGCGGTTTCTACGATCATGCGGCAGACCGGGTCCATGGCTTTTTTGCCAGGTGGTACGACCTGAGCGTCCGCATGCGTCGCATCGTGACCATCGGGCGGGGATGCGGGGTGGCTCTGTTCGCGCCCGTGGCCCATCACATGTGCCCCGCAACCAAACCGCATCATCAAGAAGATCGCGGCACCCCAAATTAGAAAGTAGATAAGAGATTCCATGACAGATCTCCTGTGATTGACGAATCAATGGCACGCATCGGCGCGTCGCCAGAATTGCGAATGCTTTTACCGCCTTTATCCACGCGGGCAGAACTTCGACTTCGGCGTCATATCTACCGAGCTCCGCCGCTCCATGGCAATTGGATCGTGCTGGCCGAGAAGGTGCTTGGCCGATTCACTCATTGGCCAGTTTAGAACGATATGAGCTGGCGTCTATAAGCGAAAACCGAAGTGATTCGCGTAACTATTCCGCTTCAGACTTGATATTGCAGAGGCGTTACAGAGGGGGAGCGTAAATTACTGATTTGCGTGCGCGGTGTCCGCGGTTTGCATGTTCCGTGTTTGTAAGTTGCTCGCCGTCCAAATTGCGCAAGCATTGGCTGGTATTAGAATAACCATGGGCATGAAGCGAGACGATGTCCGTGGTTCCTAGCGCTATGAGGCGCGTATAACTATCACCCAAGACCTACGTGAGCGGGGATCTGACTTCAAGATGTGATTGTGATTGTGGGTGTTGCGTAATGTTCTCCGCGCTTGTTGCCTTCGGATTGATGGCGCTGCTCTACCTGGTTACCGAAGAACTTATGATCGAAGCTCACGAGCATCCGGATAGCCGGCTCACGACCGCGATGTTCTTTGTGGGATTCCGCGGTTTGGTGTTGCTCGAGGAAAATGTGTCGTGATTTTCTGGCGTCGTGGCCTGATTTGCGTCGACCTTCATGGTTTCGCACGGGCCTGGATTGCTTGAGGAGGAATGGCGGCGCGGCTTTGCCGCCTAATTCGTAATAACAAATAGACCGACGGAATCAGGAATAGAGACAGGAGCGGCGCTGTGATCATTCCGCCCACCATCGGCGCGGCAATACGCCGCATGACCTCGGAACCCGTGCCGTGGCCCCAGAAGATGGGAATCAACCCGAGTACGATTACCGCCACTGTCATGGCCTTGGGACGCACGCGCAGCACCGCGCCCTCGCGGATGGCCGCTTCTAGCAAGTGCCTGTCGATATCCTGGCCGGCAGCCTGCCTGGCGTCGATGGCGTGCTTGAGAAAGAGCAGCATGATGACGCCAAATTCGGCCGCGACACCCGCCAGCGCGATGAAACCAACGCCCGTGGCGACCGACAGGTTGTAATCCATGAGATACAGGAACCACATGCCGCCGGTCAGCGCGAAGGGCAGGGTGGCCATGATCATGAGCGCCTCATCGAGACGGCGAAAGGTCAAGTAGAGCAGCACGGCGACGATCACCAGAGTGCCGGGAATAACGATCGCGAGGCGGGCGTTGGCTCGTGCCAGGAACTCGAACTGACCTGAGTAGGTCAGACTCATTCCCGGCTTGAGGGTCACCCTCTGCGCCACCTGCGTTCGCAAGTCGCCGACCACGGAACTCAGGTCCCGGCCGTGTACATCGATGTACACCCACCCAGACGGACGCGCATTCTCGCTCTTGAGCATCGGGGGACCGTCGATGAAGCGGATGTGGCTGATGGCGCCTAGGGTGATCTGTTGTCCGGCAGGTGTGAGAATCACCAAGCGTTCCAGTGCGGGAACGGAGTCTCGTAGTTCCCGCGGATAGCGCACGCTGATGGGGTATCGCGCCAACCCTTCAACGGTTTCGCCCACGGTCTCTCCACCGATGACCGAGGAGATGACCGATTGCACATCGGTGATGTTCAGCCCGAATCGAGCGGCTGCGTTCCGGTCGATGTCGATGTCGACATAACGCCCGCCTGTGAGTCGTTCCGCAAGCGCAGAACTTACGCCAGGGATGGTCTTGGCGATCTGTTCCACGGCATGCGCGATCAGATCGATCTCGGCGAGATTCGCGCCGGTCACCTTGACGCCGATAGGGCTCTTGATCCCGGTTGCGAGCATGTCGACGCGGTTACGGATGGGCGGAATCCACACGTTGGTGAGTCCGGGAACCTTCACAATTTGATCCAGTTCTGCGATCAGCGCGTCATGCGTGAGGCCCGGACGCCATTGATCGCGCGGCTTGAAGCGAATCGTTGTCTCGAGCATCTCTAGTGGCGCAGGATCGGTCGCGGATTCGCTGCGCCCCGCCTTACCGAACACTGTATCCACCTCCGGCACCGTCTTGATGAGGCGGTCCGTGATTTGCAGAAGTTCCGAGGCCTTGGCGGCGGAGAGTCCCGGCAGCGCTGAAGGCATGTAGAGGATGTCGCCTTCGTCCAGGGTCGGGATGAACTCTCCGCCGATGCGGGACAGCGGCCAGAGTGTCGTGAGCAGCAGCAATAGGGCCAGGGTTAGCACGGTCTTGGGGCGCTCGAGGGTCCAATTGAGCAGCGGCCGATACACGCCGATCAACAGTCGGTTCAGCGGATTGGCGGTTTCCGGCGGAATGCGTCCTCGAATCCAGAGTCCCATCAATATCGGCACCAAGGTCACGGCCAAGCCCGCAGCGGCGGCCATCGAGTAGGTCTTGGTCAGCGCCAGTGGGCCGAACAGGCGGCCCTCCTGGGCCTGCAAGCTGAACACGGGGATGAACGAGAGCGTGATGATCAAAAGACTGAAGAACAGCGCTGGGCCCACTTCGGAAGCCGCCTCCGCTATCAGCTTCCAGTGCGTCTCTCCTCGCAGCGATTCGCCCGGGTGCTGATGCGACCAACTCTCAATATGTTTATGAGCGTTTTCTATCATGACCACGGCGGCATCGACCATTGCGCCGATCGCGATGGCGACCCCGCCCAACGACATGATGTTGGCGCTCACGCCCTGGTATCTCATCAGCGCAAAGGCAACACCGATGCCGATGGGCAGGGAGATGATGGCGACCAACGCGGAGCGCAGATGCCAGAGAAACAGCCCACAGACCAGCGCTACGACAATAAATTCCTCGAGCAGCTTCTGGTTCAGGTTTGAAACAGCTCGATCGATGAGCTGCGAGCGATCGTAGGTCGTAACGACCTGGACGCCAGCAGGGAGGCTCGTCTGTAACGTTGCGAGTTTGTCCTTTATCGCAGCAATGGTGTCGCGGGCATTTTTGCCGGATCGCATCACGATGATGCCGCCGGCCACTTCGCCTTCACCATTCAGTTCCGCGATCCCGCGGCGCATTTCCGGCCCGCGCTGTACGGTGGCCACATCGCCGAGGCGAATCGGCACGCCGGCGAGGGTCGCGCTCAACGGAATGGAGCGAAAGTCGGCCAGCGACTTGAGGTAACCGGACGCGCGCACCATGAACTCGGTCTCGCCCAACTCCAAGACCGCGCCGCCGCTTTCCTGATTAGCTCCTTGTATCGCCTCGATGACCTTTCGATGAGTGACACCATACGCGGCCAGTTTGGCGGGGTCGAGCAGTACCTGGTACTGCTGAACCATGCCGCCGAGGCTTGCCACCTCTGCGACGTTCGGGACGGTCTTCAATTCGAACTTGAGGAACCAGTCCTGAAGCGCGCGGAGTTGTCCCAGGTCGTGCGCACCGGTCTTGTCGACCAGCGCGTATTCATAGATCCAGCCCACGCCGGTGGCATCAGGGCCAATTGCGGTCTTTGCCGTCGCCGGCAGGCGCTCCTGGACTTGGTTTAGATATTCAAGCACGCGCGATCGCGCCCAGTACAGGTCCGTTCCATCCTCGAAGATCACGTAGACGAAGGAGTCGCCGAAGAACGAATAACCGCGGACGGTACGGGCCCCCGGAACGGACAGCATGGTGGTTGATAACGGATAGGTGATCTGGTTTTCGACGATCTGCGGCGCTTGGCCGGGATAGGTGGTGCGGATGATGACTTGCACATCCGACAAATCCGGCAGGGCATCGACGGGAGTTGAGCGCACCGCCACGATGGCGGCGACGACGATGGCGGCTGTTGCCATCAGCACCAGCAGCCGGTTGACAATCGACCAGCGAATCAAGCGCGCGATCATGGTGTGTCTTCCGCGGCGTGATTCGACTGGGGCTGTGCCGCCGCGGGACCCATTCGGGTTTCGACCCCACGAAGACTGGCCTCGGAATCGATCAGGAATTGCCCTGACGCGACCACTTGCTGGCCTTCAAGAACGCCTTCGATAATGGCCGTACTGTCGCCATCTTGGGGGCCAATCCGGACTTCCGTCGGTTCAAACCGGCTGCCAGGTTGCGCCACGATCAAGAGATCACGCGTCCCTGTGTGAATGATGGCTTCTGTCGGGACGACCAGCGCGGCCTGCGGCGACAGTCCGCTCAGCTTTACCTGCGCAAACATGCCCGGGCGCCACAGCCCGGCGTGATTGGGCAACTCGATGCGCACCCGCAGTGTGTGCGTATCTGCGTTGGCCTGTGGCAGCAGGCCTACGATCCGGCCCTTGAATGTCTGACCGGGGATCGTTGCGCTCTGTATCGACGCGTCAGTGCCGACCAGATTGCCGGTCACGATCGTCTCCGGCACCGCGGCCTCGATCCAGATCGGATCGATGCTCTTGATGGTGGCCAGAGTCGTCCCGGCGCTTACCGTCATGCCGGCCCGAATCTCGAGCGTGTCGAGAACACCAGCAATGGGCGATGACAGCGTGATCTCAGGATGGATTCGACCCGAGGACTCCACCTGGGAGATCAGCGCGGACGACATACCGGTCAGGATCAACCGCTGTCGTGCTGCGGAAATGAGTGACGGCTCATTGCTGCTTAGCAGAGCCAGGAACTCCTGCTGCGCGGCCGCCCATTCCGGAATCAACAGATCCACGAGCGCAGCGCCCTGACCGATGAGATCGCCGGGCGCGTGCGGGTACACCCGTGATACAAATCCGCCGGCCCTCGCTTGCACCACGGCGATGTTGCGCCCGTTGAACTCGATGACACCCGGGGCGTCGATCGCGCGCGAGATGGCTTGGCGCCTGACAGTCGCCAACCGTATGCCCAAGTTCTGAGCCAGGCGCGGATCGATGCGAAGTCCGGCGGAGCCTGCGTCGGCGTCATCGGGATACCGGGGCACGAGTTCCATGTCCATGTAGGGTGACTTCCCCGGCTTGTCAAAGTGTTGAGCGGGGGCCATGGGGTCATACCAATACAGCGGCTTGCGTTCGGCAGAAGCGCTCTCCAGCGGTCGGTTGCCCGCGGGCACTATTGAGCTCTTTGCCCACCAAATGCCTGCCGCCACACCCAGGCTGGCGGCGAAGACGGCGGCGGCAGTCGTGCAAAGGGTGGGCTTCATGGCGTAGCCTCCAAATAGGTGAATTGGATGGTCGCGGCGATGGCGTCGCGGCGGCTTTGCAGGTCGATTTGCGACAGTTGGGTGTCGATGAGCTCGCGTCGTGCGGCAATCACCGCCGTAAGATCGGCTTTGCCACCTTTATAGCTGGCCAGCTGCAGCTCCACCTTCTGCCGCGCAAGCGGCAATCGAGTCTCATGCAACCGGGCGAGCTGCTGCGTGAACGTGGCGTAGTCGGCGAGCTGCCCCTCGAGCGCTTCGGTGTGAGCGCGCAGCATGTCGAGCTGCTCAGCCTCCAGGCGACGCCGCTCAGCGGATTTCGAGCTGATGAGGGGGTCCTGGCGGTTTTTGGCGAAAACCGGCAGCGAGACAGTGAACTGCAGTGACACCATATCGCTGAATTCAGCGGCGCGGCGTCCGTAGCTAAGTTCGACACCCCAATCGGGGCGTTTGGCCGCTTCAGCCGCTCGCACCTGCGCTTGCGCAAAGGCGATCATGGGGCCGTAGACGGCAAGTTCCGGGTGCGCGTGAACGCGATTTCGCAGGGAACCACTGTCCAGATCAAACGCAGGCGGAGTTCCCGCCAGAGGTTGCTCACCGGCGGACCCCACCCACCGTTGCAGCGCCGCGGTGGCTCTCGCGGCGTCCGCACGCAGCGCGTCGAGTCGATCGGCAATATCCGCGGCTTCCTGGCGCGGGCCTATCGCATCGGCGGGCGTGCCGCGTCCTCCCGCCAGCGAGGCCTGCACCGCGGTCTCGAACAATTGGTTCTCGCGCTCCAATGCAGCGAGTAGGGCAACGCGGCGTTCGACGTAGTAGCGATTGAGCCAAGCGAGGGCGGTCGACGTACGAACGGCCTGAACGCGTACGCGACGCTGGGCCTCGGCTTCATCGACGGCTGCCAACGCCGCCTCGGCCTCCGCGCGACGTTTCGCGCCATTGGTGAATTCCTGCATCAGGCCGATCTTTCGCATGGTCATGAAGTCGCGATTCACGCGCCATTGATCCGGGCCGGTGGCCGGAAGATTATCGATTCCGAAGGCCAGCTTTGGATCGGGAAGCGATCCGGCAGCACGCGATGCCGTCCGCGCAGCTTCCACACCGGCGGATTGAGCCTCGAGATCTGGGGACGAACGCTCCGCCACCTGCAGCGCATCCTCAAAGCTTAAGGATTGCGCAAGAGCGGCATTACTCAAGGTCAGCAACGAAAAATAGAATGCATATCGGAACCACATGCTTCAACTCCAAGGGTTGAAGGCGCATAACGCGCAACCGGGCAGGCGTTGCACACAACGCACGGCCGCGGGCCAGAAAGCGGTGGGTCTTTAGGCGGAGCGGGGTGGTCGCCACTGCCCCTCGGGAGCAGTGGCTAGTATCAGCGTCGCGACGGGCGGGCTGATCGTCAAATTGGATGGCGGGAGTACAGACATTCCAATAAAGGTGCGGTGGATCGCAGGAGCGTGACCGGTGCCTTGCAGACATGCCGAACGTGCGCAGCCGTGACCCTGCGGGTTGCAGGCCTTCTGCAACTGATCGCAGCAGTGCGTACCTGCATGCGTGGACGCACTCGCCATCGCAGTCGTCTCGCATTTAGGGGAAGGAGGGCTATCGGCCATGCCCTGCAAAGGCGCCCCGATCATCGCTAAGGCGAGGATGAGCAGCCGTAACGCCCGACGAGATCGTGATGTCATGAGGGAATACACCTCACTATTCTAGGACAAGATGCTCGGTTGGAGAAATCCACTGCCAGAAACCGTGCATAGAGCTCAGTTTTTGCAATGACCCCGACCGGTAAGAGGCGTTTCCCGGTTTCCAGCGCCACAGAAGTTGTGGGTTCATAAGCGTAGACGGCGCAGGCGCGTCGGATGTTACTCGTCGTGGCGCGACTCAAATCGCGGGCCCGCGCGATTCCCGCAAAGTCGCCCTTGACCAAGGTCACCCCGGCGCTGTGCATCGCAACGCCCGTACCGGTTCCCATTACGATACCGACATCCGCGTCGGCCAATTCGGGCGCGTCATTGACGCCTTCGCCGGCCTTGGCCACCACCCATCCTTCATTGTGCAATCGCCGAACGACAGAGTACTTCTGGTCGGACAAAACTTCCGTCCCGATCTCGGTAAGGGTCAGTTTGCGCGCGACCGCTTCAGAGGTGATGCGATTGTCAGCGGTGAGCATGATAATCCGCGCCCCGTCGCTTTTTGGCGAGGTTGCCTCCGCATCGAGATCGGCCGCCGCCATGGCCGAATCTGCGAAGGACTGGCGATTGCCCCACGAGACCTTGTACCCCTTGCACAGTGCCGCGAATCCCCTTTCCGGTCAAAGACTCGAAATCCATCGGCGGTGCCAGCTTGATCTGGCGTTCCCGTGCGGCAGCGACAATGGCGGCGCCGAGCGGGTGTTCGCTGGCGAGTCCCAGGCCGGCGCCTACGCTCCGCTCACGTTGAATGGTCGTCGAGGTGGTGGTAGTCAAATAGCCGTTTCGTTCAAGACTCTTGCGTTCTTGCCCGTTAGAGTGCCGGCAACCCACGGAACTGCGAGCGACGACGACAATGACCCATCTTTGTAAGTGCGATCTCTGCCGATGCATTTCCCGCGCCTCTGAGCCCGCCGATCAACGCATATTCGCCGCAAAGGGAGTGTCTATTGATGAAGAGCGGCGTCCTGGTCCACGGACGCAATCCGGCCGAAAATCGATGAAAATTTGCCTCAACGCCGCGGAGCGATCTGAGCCCCCGATCGGCGCTCACCCGATCACTCCGCGACGAGGCTACACGCATCACGGAATCTATGCGGGTGAAGGCGCGGTGATCCACTACTCAGGCCTGTCGCGATCTTTGCGTCGCGGCCCCATTTCTCAAGCTTCTCTCGAACAGTTCGCGCCCGGACAGGTGGTGCTGCTCGAATGTCGAAACCAACCATCGTTTGAGGCATCCGAAATCCTGACGCGGGCTCGCTCCCGGCTGGGCGAGAATCGATATCGGCTGCTGTCGAACAACTGTGAACATTTCTCGGAGTGGTCCCGTTATGGCGTTAGCCGGAGCGCACAGGTGGACCGCTGGATTAGGCCGCTGTTGGTCTTGGTGCGCAGCCTGACCGAAGCACTCCGAGGGGCATGGTCCAGATTCACCTCGAGTGCGGATCAGGAGGGGGTGGTCACTTGGCAGTAATAGGGGAGGAACCAATGCCGTATCTAATTGGAATTGCGCTGGCGCTGGGGGTTTCCCTGTTCGCACATCGAACTCAATTCGATCGCGACAGGGTGTTCTATCCGACGGTGATGATCATCATCGCCTCATACTACGTTTTGTTTGCCGCAATGGGCGGCGCCGATCAAGCCGTGCTGTCGGAAGCTATCGTGATGGCGGCTTTCGGCGCAGCTTCGGTCATGGGATTTCGGCGAAGTCAGTGGATCGTCGTCATCGCACTGGCGTGCCATGGAGTATTTGACGCCCTACATCACAACGTGATCGACAACCCGGCCGTGCCCACTTGGTGGCCGGCATTTTGTCTCGCGTACGATCTCGTTGCCGCGGCGTGCCTCGCCACGATCATCATTCGCCGACCAACTGATGGATTGGCGAGTGCCACGGGTGCCCGGCCCTGACCATCGATGAAACCGTCACCGCGCACTGTCTTAGGGCGGCAAGACTACCGGGTGACTTCCGTGGCGATTCATGGTGGCGCATCAGCAATCTGCCCAGCATTTTTCGGGTAAGTACGTAGTGAGCGAAACAATCATTAGTCGTATTCTGAAACAAGAAGGCGCCTAATCTTGTCTTCGCACGCCGTTCGACCGCAAAGCACCTAGGAGAGATTCTTATGATGCAATTAAAGAGATACATGGCGCAGTCGGCCGCGAGCGTCGTCATTGCAATGGCTGCTGTTGGCGTCGCTGGCGCAACGGATTCGCCGAAGCCGGCTGCAGATGCTTCAGCCTCGGGAGCGTCGCCGGCTGCCGCCGCTTCGCCCGCCGATACGCACCTCATGATGGATCACTCAAAGGGTGATCCCAAGAGCATGAGCCAGATGAAGGACAAGACAATTCCGATTCACAATCCTTGCATGGATCAGCCGAACCCGGAAAAGGCGGAGCCTCCGGTCGATCTTATGATGATGGATCATTCCAAAGGCGATCCCAAGAGCATGAGCAAGATGAAGGATCCAACGGTTCCTATTCATCACGGCGGCTCCGCGGATAAGCCCGCGGAGGAAAGCGCGCCGAAGTGATGGGCCATTGTCCGTCACGCGTATGGGCGTGGCGGGCATTCTTCGTTTCACGGCCGTCAGGGCGCGTGAATGTTCACGATGCCAACGATACGCCCATGGCCGTCACGTTCCTGGATCGCGAGTCTAGCCTATCGAGCAATTCTGGGGGCACGGCTGAAGCATCGGCCAGCACGCCTTCCCAATTGCTTTTTTTGGATATCAGGGCTCTAAGTGCTTCATTCCAGCCCAGCACGACCTACCAATTAATCATGAACTTATGTGGATGATTGTTCGAATCGTATTGGTTGGAATTACCAGAGAGTGGCCAAGCTGGCGACATTAGGTCCAAAATGCGGGCTCATGCTCGCAGCTTCCCATTAGTGGAGTTGACCCGCTTTCGTAGACACCCCACTGTTAGTAATGGAGGTGTTGGAGATGGCGGCCAAAACGATCCGGTATACGCCGGAGTTTAAGCGGCAGATGGTGGAGCTGTTCCACTCGGGTAGGACTGCAAGGTCCTTATCGAAGGAGTACGGACCGACGCCCTGGACGATTGCGCTGTGGGTCCGGCAGGACAAGCGCGATGCTGGCAAGGGCGATGGCGGATTGACCAGTTCAGAGCGAGAGGAGCTGTCGAGGCTGCGGCGGGAGGTCCGCAAGCTCAAGGAGGAGCGGGAGATCCTGTCAAAAGCCGCGGCCTGGTTCGCAACGGAGAGCGGGACCTCGAAGCGCTCTTCGGGTTCGTGAAGGTGAACCAGGCCACCCATCCGGTGGGGATGATGTGCCGG
>JBGAGE010000012.1:0-171005 GCA_044226865.1 Steroidobacteraceae bacterium
TGCCGTCGGACAGGTACCACATGCGCGACTGCTGGTGCGCGAACTCATCCAGGCCGTTGTAGAACTTGTTGTAGTTGGACACGGAGTGGATCTGGGTCTGGAAATGGCGGTACTCGTCCACCGCCTGCATCAGGCAGGCCACGCGCGGGCCCGCGCCCACCATGTGCCGGCCCATGTTGGTGAAGCCGCGCGCGGCCATGAGCTCGAGCGGCGGCGTGGAACCCAGGTACAGCTTCAGCACATTGATGTAGCGCGCATCGGTCACGGTCAAATGGCCGTTGTTCTGGTTGAAGGCGTCGAGAATGGCGTAGAGCTTGCGCTCCTTCTCGGCCTGGTACTTCCAGTACGCATCCATGGTGAGGCGGAAGGGGTCTTCCCACGCATTCCAATCGTGGATCTTGATGCCCTCGTAGGTGACCTGCGGGTAGACCTTGGACATGGGCTGGTAGGTGGTATCCCAGGCCAGGTCGCGGGTCATGAGCGTGTAGCGCTCTTTGAGACTCAATTTCGCAGGCTTGGCAGCGGTCATGTCGGTGCTTCCAATGGTCATTGCGCCCAGGACAGGCTGAATTCGTCGTCAGTCTCATCCAGATGGCCGGAGATCGTGATCAGGTGCACCTGCAGTTCCTGCAGGTCGAAATCGCGCCCCAGCTTTTCCTCGACGGTGGCGCGCTTGATCACCAGCCGGCCCGGCACGTCCACCTTGACCATGGCGGGCTGATCGACCACCACGGCGTCCGGATTGTCCTCGACGATGGCCTCGACGATGCAGCGCGTGTCCTCGTTCTTCTGGAAGGCGATGAAGGCATTAGAGGTCATGGGCATTCCTTATGGCGCAAGGCCGACCTTGGCGGTACGGGCATCGAATTGCGCCAGCGTCGCGGTGAGCTGCGCGCCGCCCTCGGCCGCGAAGGCGCGCTCAGCCAGCGGCGCGAGCTCCGCCGCGGCGCGGCCACGCCAGTGGCGGGTCCACGTGCTCAAGGTGCTGCGGTTGTCAGGATTGTCGGCCGCCGCGACCTTCAGCACCGCGTCCACCCATTTGACGCTCTCGGCATACCATTCACGTTGGAAGCGGGTGAGGAGCGATACCACCGGGCCGTGCGCGGCATTCAGCTGCGCATTCAAGCGCTCGAACACCAGCGGAAACAGCAGTCCTTCCAACGCCACGTTCTGCGCCACGAACACCTCGAACCAATCCTCCAGCACCATCACGTCCTCGACGTAGCGGCGCAGTCCCTGCCAGCGCGGATGCTCGAGCCAGGCCGTCTTGGCGCCAGCCAATGAATCGGGGCCATCGAAGGACAGGCCGAGGCGCGTCAGGTACTGCGCCACGCCGAGCTGATCCATGCTGGCGTAGGTGGCCGCCTGCGACAGGGCGATCCCGTAGGCATGCGCGCCGATGAAGGAGTTGTTGATGTTGGAGGCCCAGGCCGCATGCCGCAGCGGCAGGAACACTTCGTTGACGATCTCACGTCCCGCCGCCGGGTACGCCGCCGCGAGGCCCATCTCCTCCACCAGCTCGAAATCGCCTTCGGCGGTTTCCTGCATGCGGCCGCGCGCCAGCGTCCACGGGCCGTAGTAGTACTGCCGGGGATCCTTCAGCGCATACCAATCCTGCATGCGGATGTTGGTGCGCGTCTTGTCGAAGATCTCGTGCGCCGGGTCCCAGGTGGGGCGGTAGTGGAAATTCTCCACCGGCTGCAGGTCCATGGTGGCCTCAAGATAGCGCGAGGCCGGCTTGTCGGCGCCGAGCCGCCGCGCCAGGTGCCCGAAGGTCTGACGCAAGGGCGTGATGCTGATGGTGCGAAGATCGATGTGCATGCGTTACTCCCGCAAAGGCGAGCGAAAGCGTTGCCGGGTGGCATCGCTCAGGGTCCAGCGTTCATCCTGCCGAGCGGCGGATTCATCCGCAGAAGGCTCCACATCGAGCAGGATCACGTCGTTGGCGCTACAGAAGCCGGCCAGGGCCTGTTGCGGCAGGATCATTTCCACGAACATGTCGGGATCGCCGATCGCGAATTCGAATTCGACGAAGCCGTCGTCGCGGACGCGGCGCACCCGCACGAAGCGCCGGCTCGGATCAAACCCGCCGTCGCGGAATTCTTCCCGTTGGATCATGGGAATCATTCAAGCAAAGCCATCCGCGTCCGAACATGGACACAAGCGGCGAGCGCTTGTACTTCTCAAAGGATGAGGCCCCGAAAGGGCGATTTCGGCCGGGGGATTCTGTCAACCCGCGTCCGGCTGGTGCCGGCGGCGGAAATCGCTGGGCGAAAGCCCGGTGCGCTGCTTGAAAAAGCGAGAAAAATAGCCGGGATCGGTAAAGCCCAACTGGTAGCCCAACTCACTCACCGGGGTAAGCGAGAAACGCAGCAGGCGCCGTGCCTCCGCCAGCACGCGTTCGTGCACCAATTCCTTGGAGGGGAGATTCGCCACGCGGCGGCAGACATCGTTCAGGCGTGCCTGCGTCACCTTGAGGCGGCGCGCATATTGGGCCAGCGTCAGGGCTTCCCGGAAATTCGATTCCACCAGGTCACAGAAGGCGAGAAAGATGCGCAAGTCCTCGCCGCTCTTGTGCGCGGGATTGTGCGCGTGACTGCGCGAACTGATCAGGCGGCCCAGGCTCGTGAAGAAGCACAACGCAAGTGCGCTCAACACGGCCGCCCTGCCCAGGCCAGCGCCGCGGAACTCGGCATGCAGCAACCGCCCCAGGTCCATCAGGCGCCGGCCTTCCTCGCTGGGCGCACCGGTGCGGTCGGCCAGCAGCAGGAAGGCCGCGGTGCGCATGAGTTCTTCGGACCACAGCCCGGATTTGGCCGCCTGCCAGCCGCGCACCACTTCCTGGCGGACGGAAATCACCACGCCCTCGGTCTCCTCATCGGCAAAGAACGCATGCGGGGCGGCCGGCGGCGTCAGGAAGACCAGCGGTGCATGCCCGGCGTAGACGCCATCGTCCAGGTGCAGTCGGATGCTGCCCTGATGAAGCAGATGCACCTGATAGAAGCGGGAATGCCGGTGCGCCGGCGTATTGCGGCCGAAGACTTCCGCCAACCGGCTGAAGGACTCGCAATGCACGTCGCAATCCGGATCACCCGGATTGTAGATGCGCGTGATGTAGATGTCGGGGATGGACGAGGTCGGCGTCTTCGCCATGGGCAGCCCGGGCGGTATCAGCCCGCGTGATCGGCCTCGGCTTTGACCATCGCGGGCAGCGCCGCCACCAGCGTCGCATGCCGCTGCAGGGCGGGCATGGCCCCGTACACCAGCGCGCGATCGTCCGGCCACCAGGCCGCAAGCATGTAAAGGTACGCATCCGCGATGCTGTAGCGCTCGCCCAGTAGATAGGGAGAGAGGCGCGCCGCTATCAGGCGCAGGTGGTCCAGGAAATCCTGCTTGGCGCGATCACGCACCGCGGCGGCATCGGCTTCGCCGCGGGTGCTGTAGCGATCGGGGTAGTAGACGCGCAGCACGCTTTCGTAAAGATTGGCCGACAAGTACACCATCCACTGCAGGAACCGCGCGTGTTCGCTGCTGCCCGGCGCGGGTGCCAGATGATATGCAGGGCTCGCCGCGGCCAGATGGATGAGAATGGCCGCCGATTCCATCAAGACCGTGCCATCGGGCAGCACCAGCGCGGGAATCTTGCCGGTGGGAATCACACGCCGCAGCCGCTCCACGTCCGCCGCGGACGAGCTGATCCAGATGAGCTCATAGGGCGCGCCCATTTGCTCCAGCGCCACTTGCACGGCGAGGGATCCCGCATTGGGCCTGGCATAGAGCTGGTAGGATGCCGTCATGTCATCTGTGCTCCGGGCAGACGTGCCCTGTGGCCTCATTCTAGCACCTGCTCACTACCTGCCCGCCGCGCGCCGGGTACTTCGGGTGCTGCTGCTGGCGGGCGCTGCCTGGCTGCACGGCTGCGCGGGCGAGCCTTCCGAGGAGGCGGCCCCGGCCATGAATCCGGAGCAGGCGCGGGCCATGATCGAGCGGCAACTTCCCGCTTACGTCAGTGACCGCGGCGGCTGGAGCAGCGAGATCTACTCCGCCTTCACGGCGAATGGATTGCAGCCCAGCCGCGAATCCTCGTGCGCCGTGATTGCCGTGATCGAACAGGAATCGAGCTTTCGCACCAATCCCACCGTCCCCGGCCTGCCGGCCATCGCCTGGCGCCAGATCGATCGCGAGGCGGCCGCGGCCGGCATTCCCGCCTTCCTGGTGCATACCGCATTGCGGCTGCCCTCGCGCGGCGGACGCAGCTTCGCCGAGCGCATCGATGAGGTCCGCACCGAGAAAGACCTGAGCGACATCTTCGAGGATTTCATCGCCGGCGTGCCGCTGGGCAAGCGCCTGTTCGGCGACCACAACCCCATCCGCACGCGCGGACCCATGCAGGTCAACGTCGCCTTCGCCGCCCGTTACTCAGCTGCGCATCCCTATCCCTTCGGTGCGCAGGACCTGGTCGACGAGGAGTTGTTCACACGCCGCGGCAGCGTGTATTTCGGCACGGCGCACCTGCTCGCCTACGCGCCGCCCTACTCCGACTACCTGTACCGTTTCGCAGACTACAATGCCGGCCAGTTCGCCAGCCGCAACGCCGCCTTCCAGCAGGCGCTCGCGCTGGTGGCCGGCGTGCCGCTCAAGCCGGATGGCGCGTTGGTGGCGCGCGATGCCTCGGCCAGGGGCGCCGGCAGCACGGCGCGCGCCGCGCGCTCGCTGGCGCAACGACTGGATCTCGACGCGGATGACATCGACGCGGCGCTCGCCAAGGGAAAGTCCAAGGACTTCGAAACTACTGCTCTCTACCAGCGTGTTTTCGAGCGGGCGGACGCCATCATGGCCAAGCGTGGCGGCGGCCGCCGGGCAGCGCGCGCCGTGGTGCCGCAGATCGAATTGCACGGCGCCAAGTTGTCGCGCACCTTGAGCACCGACTGGTTCGCGCACCGCGTCGAGGATCGTTTCAAGCGCTGTTTGTCGCGATAGCCCGACGCCGCTGCGGCGCACGGACGAATCGAGCGCATTGAATTCGGATGGCCACACCCCAACCAAGCAGGGATCCTCGCGACCCGGTGATGGGTGGAACATGTCAAGTGCTGAATCGCCGCCCGACCTGATAGCCGTGTTTCGCGGCCCCATCGCCCTGTGTCAGGAATACGGCCTGGTGCTGGAGGCGCACGGCATCGCCTATCAGCTGCTCGATGGCGGCGATGCCTGGGCGCTTGCGGTCATACCGCCGCTGGAATGGCCAGCGCGCGAGGAATTGCAGCGCTATGCGCAGGAGCGCAAGGTGCCACGGCCTTCACCACCCTCGCTCCGGTCGTTCGGCGGCGCGGCCCACGGCGCGGTCGTGTACAGCGCGGTGTTGCTGTTGGTCGCCTGGTGCGCGGGCACCGATATGTTTGGGGCCGACTGGTATGCGCGCGGCGCCCTGCTCACCCAACCGGGCGGCGAATTCGATCCCTGGCGCGCATTCACCGCCCTGACGCTGCACGTGGACGCATTGCACCTGTTCAGCAACCTGCTGTTCGGGATCGGGGTCGGAATGGTCGTGAGCCGGGTGTTCGGTCCCGGCATCGCGTGGGCGAGCATTCTCGGCGCGGGCGCCTGCGCCAATGCCATCGAGATGGTGATCGCGCCGCTGGATCACCGCGCGGTGGGAGCCTCCACCGCCGTGTTCGCGGCACTGGGAATCCTGTCCGGTTTCGGCTGGCGGCTACGCGCCGATCTCAAGGAGCGGCGCTTGTATCGTTGGGCGCCGCTGATCGCCGGCATCTGCCTGCTCACACTGCTCGGCGCGGGCGGCGGCGAGGCCACCGAGCATGTGGACGTCCTCGGCCATCTGCTGGGTTTTCTCGCCGGTGTGCTGCTCGGGTGGACCTATGCGCGGGCCGGCATGCCACGCACGCGCAGCCTTCAGGTGCAGATGCTGGCGGGGGCCGGCGCCGTGCTCGCCCTGTGCATCGCCTGGATGGCAGCGCTGGCGAGCAACTCGGCGCCGTAGCGTCCCGATTCAGGCAGCGCGCAGGCGCCGCATCGCCACGATGAACATCAGGCCTGCAACGACCAGCAGGACGGCGCCCAACAGCATGGGAGCGCCGGGAAAGCCGCGGCCGGCCTCCGGGCGCGTCGACCAGTGGAACAACTGCGTCATCACGAAGGGGGCGATGATGGCGCTGATGCTCTGGAACCCGGCGATGGCGCCCTGCAGCTCGCCCTGCGCATCCGCCGGCACCTGGGCGCTCATCATGCTCTGCATGGCGGGCATGGCGAGCCCGAACAACGCGCCGATGGAAATCAGCACATAGGCCATCCATCCCTGCGTGGCGACGGCATAACCTGCCATGGACAGGATGCCCGCGGCAAAGCCGATCACCGCTGCCCGCGGCTCGCCGAAGTAGCGCGTGGCGGGCCCGATCAAGCCGCCCTGCACGATGGCGGTGGTGACGCCCACCACGGCCAGCGAAATGCCCACCTCGCGCGTGCTCCAGCCGAACTGGCGCATGCTGAAGAAGGTCCAGGTCGAGGGCAACGCATCGTGCGCGACCTGGTACACGAAGATGACCGCCAGCAGCATCACCAGACCCCGATGCTGGCTGAGCTGGCGCAGGCTGCCCACCAGATGCACGCGCGCGATGCTGACCGGGCGGCGCAGGTTCTTGGGCAGTGTTTCGGGAAACACGATCACGCCGAGCAGAAAGCTCAGGAAGGACAGGCCCGCCGATGCAAAGAACGGCGCGCGCGTCGATACGCCCGCCAGCACACCGCCCAGCGCGGGCCCCAGGATGAATCCCACACCCCAGGCCGCGCCGATCAAGCCGAAATACTTGGCACGTTCTTCCGGTGGATGCACGTCGGTGATCACCGCATTGGCGGTGGGGTAGGTGGCGCCGGCGATTCCGGCGATGACACGCCCGAGAAACAGCCAGCCGATGCCCGGTGCGACGCTCATCAGAAGGTAGTCGAGCGACAATGCAGCCATCGAGACGAGCAGCACCGGGCGGCGCCCGAAGTGATCGCTCAGCGCGCCCACCACGGGGGCGAACACGAATTGCATGGCGGCGAAGGTGACGGTGAGGTAGCCCGCCGTGGGCGCGGCGTCAGCCAGGCTCGAGCCGGTCAGGTCCATGATGAGCTGCGGGGCGACCGGGATCATGAGACCCCATCCCATCGCATCGATGACCATGGAGATGAGGATGAACAGCGTGGGCAGCTTCATGCAGTGCACGCATGATACGTGGGCGGCGTGCTAAATTCCCAGCCATGGCCCGTCAGGATTTCCGTTTCGCCTTTCCCTTGCGCGTCCGCATTTCCGAGATCGACAACCAGTCGGTGGTGTTCAACTCGCGCTACCTGGAGTACTTCGACCTGGGCATCGTCGAGTATTTCCGTGCGATCGGCTTGTTCGGCAGCGGCGGGCTCGCCAGCGGGCCGGAGATCCACGTGGTCAAGGCGACGGTCGAGTTCCGGGCCCCCATCCTGATGGATGAGCGCATCGACGTGTGCGTGCGCTGCGCGCGCATCGGCCGCACTTCCATGGGGTTTGCGCTCGAACTGCATGGCGCCGATGCGGATGACCTGCGCGCGTCCGGCGAGGAGGTCTACGTGCACGTCAGCGGTGCGCGTGGCAGGCCGCAGCCATGGAAGGATGAGGTGATCGCGGCTCTGCAGACCTACGAAGGACGCACGTTGCTCGACCGATGAGGCATGCCGCCGCCGGCGTCAGCGGAACACCGAATGTAAATTTCGTGAAGTACCGCTTTGCAAATGCGCGCAACTCTTGCAAAATACACCTGTCTTCATCGACACCCCGGAGCCGGCGAGCGTGTTTTTGTTAGTCCCTCGTTAGCCGGCTTCCGGACTTAAACCCCCACATAGATCCTCCCTTCCGCGCTTCGAACCCCGAAGCACCGAGTCCAGGTAGTAGTCCAGCAACGCCGCGGCGAGTTTCTGATCCTCATCGTGCCGGTTGAGCGCAGCCGTTGTTTCAAGCCATTTCTGCGCGCACGCCTGCTTGGATGCCAAGGATGAAGCGCAATCTGCAAGCTCATCGAATGCACGCCGGTAGATGGCAAACGCGGCAGGCGTCATCGGCTCTCCATGCCCGGGCACCAGCCATTTGAAGGGAACGCGCGACAAGCGCGCCAACGCCGTCCGCCAGCGCGCCGGGCATGCGGTATCGAAGAAAGGCGCCGGCAGCGTCACGAGGTCGCCGGCAGCGAGCACCCCACTTTCCGGCTCATACAGCCACACATCGCCCGCCGTCACGGTAAACGGCTCGAACCCCAGGTGCAGCCGATGGCCGGCCAGCTCCAGCTCCTGCGGGGAGAAGATGCTCACGTCGGGAAACAGCGCGGGACCTGAGTCGATGGTCGCCACGTCGCCGCGCACATCCCCACTCTGGGGGGAATCACCCTCCTTCTCGAGATAGGCGAGGCTGTCCCGGCGCGAGCGCGCGAGAAAGCCACGCAGCGCGCCTTCGATCGCATTGCTCGCATACACCGTGAGCTGCGGATGACGCGCTCGCAGCCGCGCATTGCCGCTGATGTGGTCGAGATGCCAGTGGCTGTTCACCACCGCGACGATGGGCATGTTCTGCCGCGCCGCGAAATCGAGGATGGCCTGCGAGTGCGCGGCATGACGTCCGGTGTCCAGCACCACCAGGCCAGGCCGGGGCGAATGCGGCACGCCACTCCAGATGACGGTATTGCCATCGGGTTGACGGCCGCGCTCGAATCCGCCCGGCAGCAACCATACCCCCGGCGCGATCTGGCGCGCGCGGTCGGCGCCAATGGCGGACGCGGATTGTGCCGCAGCGGCGGCCACGAACATCACGAGCAGCAGCGCGGCCTTCATCATGGACTGCGCGCCGCAGCGGGTGCGGCCGGAATTTCGAGGCCGCGTACCACCGCCGGCCGCGCATTGAAGGCCGCCAGCACCCGCAGCACCTGGCGGTAATGATCGATCCCCACCAGATCGCCGGCGCCGTAGAAGCCGATCAGATTGCGCACCCAGGGGAAGGTGGCGATGTCGGCGATGCCGTATTCATCCATGATCCAGTCGCGGCCCGTGAGGCGCGCATCGAGCACGGCGAGCAGGCGCTTGGATTCGGCGACGTAGCGATCCCGCGGACGCTTGTCCTCGTATTCCTTGCCGGCGAACTTGTGGAAGAAACCGAGCTGCCCGAACATCGGGCCGATGCCGCTCATCTGGAACATCAGCCATTGCAGGGCTTGGTAGCGGCCGGCAGTCCCGGCTGGCAGGAAGCGGCCGGATTTTTCCGCCAGGTAGAACAGGATGGCGCCCGACTCGAACAGCGCCAGCGGCGCGCCCGCCGGCCCATGCGGATCGAGGATGGCGGGAATCTTGTTGTTCGGGTTCAACGACAGGAATTCAGTCGAGAGCTGATCCTGCGTATCGAAGCTGACGCGATGTGCCTCATAAGGCAGGCCGCACTCCTCCAGCATGATCGACACCTTCACACCGTTGGGCGTGGGCAGCGAGTACAGCTGGAGGCGATCGGGATGCTTGGCCGGCCATTTGTCCTGGATGCGCGGTGCGGGGTCCGGCATGGGAATTCCTCGGGTTGGCGATGCTGCATTCTGCAAGAACACCGGCTTGAATCAACAGGTTGGCCGGCCGCTTGCGGATTTCCAAAGACTGTATGAATATACAGTATCGCCATTCGGAACCCCCCATCATGCGCATCGAACACGTCAGCTTGATCAATCAATCCATCGCCGGTCTGCAGCGCTTGGCGGACGCCTTCGCGGCCGAGGCCGGCGCGCGCCAGGATACTGACGGCGGCGTTGCTCCGCAGACTGCCAAGGAAGCACTGCTCACCATCCGGGTGTTGCTGCCCAAGCTGGAAGCCGCGCGCGCCCTGTTGCATCGGCCCGCCGCACCACCCATTCGCTGCGTGGGATGCGAAGACTGACGCCACCTGATGCGATGAGAGGGCCGCCCGCCAGGGCTGTGGGAGCTCACTGACAGGCCTTGCTCTGCGCGGTGCCTGTGCGCCCGCGCAACTCTGCGGTAGCGTCCTCCACATCATGCGGGATTACTTTCGCCGCCACCGCACGCAGAAGTGGCTGGCGATCGCGGCGGCCTCGCTGGCCGTTGCCATCGCCGCGTTCCTTGAGCTGTTCGATTGGAACCTGCTGCGTCCCTGGCTGGCACGCAGCCTATCGGCCAAGACAGGACTCGAGGTCATCATCGGCGGTAGCGTGCAGGTGCATCCCTGGTCGCTGCATCCAGGCGTGAGCCTCGATGACCTGCGCATTCGCAATCCCGGCTGGGCGCAGCAACCCAATGCCTTTTCGGCCACGCGCATCCGGGTCCAGATCAGCATTCCCCACCTGCTGCGCGGCGAGCTGCTGTTGCCGCTGCTCGACTTGCAGGAACCCCGCCTGGATTTCGAGCGGCGCAACGATGGTGTGCACAATTGGCAGCCGGCGCGCGCGACGGCGCCCGCCTCCAAACCCGCGGCGCCCGCCAAGCTGCCGGCTATCCGGCGGCTGACCATCGATCAGGGGAGGATTCAAGCGGACGACCAGGTACGAAAGCTCCTGGTCAACGCGCAAATGCAGGCCGGTGAACGTAGCTCCCGGTCCGGCAGCAACGGTTTCCAACTGCGGGGACATGGCACCATCAACGGGCGTCGCTTCGATCTTCGGGCACAAGGTGAGGCGCTGGTGAACATCGACCCTGACCACCCCTATCAACTCGATGCACGCATCAAGGCGGGCGACATCGATGCCGCCGTGCAGATGAGGATCCACAAGCCCTTCGATTTCACCCGGTTCGACGCGCGCTTCAGCCTGTCGGGAAATGACCTGGCCGACGCGTACGACCTGACCGGCCTGGCTCTGCCCAATACCGCCGACTACGACATCCGCGGCGATCTGCGGCGCGAAGGAACGGGCTTCGCAGTGCGCGAACTGCGCGGCAGAATCGGCCGCAGCGACATCCAGGGCGACGCCGCCATCGACGCCAACCCGCAACGGGCACGGCCCAAGCTCACCGCACACTTGACCTCGAGCCGGCTCGAATTGGCCGACCTCCTACCCTCGCTCGGCCGGCGGCGGGCGCGCCTGCCCGTGGGACCCGCAGGCTCGGCACGGGCCGGAACGGTATCCACCGTCGCCTCCTTGTTTCCCGACGCCGATCTGCAAGTGGAGCGCATTCGCAGCACGGATGCGGACGTGACCTTCAAGGGCGCTTCGGTCACCGCCAGCGTGCCGGTGCGCGAAGTGCAGGTCCACGCGCTGCTCGAGAACGGGCTGCTGCTGCTGCAACCCATGTCGTTCACGCTGCGGCAGGGGCGTCTCACCGGCAAGGTGCAGATCGACGCGCGCCGCAGCAACCCGGAGTCGCAAGTGGACATGGTGCTCGACGATGCGGATTTGTCGCAATTCAAGCCGCGCGGTGGCGGTGAATCGCCATTGAGCGGACCGTTGCTGGGCCGTATCCGGCTGCACGGCTATGGCACCTCGGTGCACAAGTTCGTCTCGCACATGGATGGAAACGTGAACATGGCGGTCCCGCGGGGTGAAATGCGCTCCGCCTTTGCCGAACTCACCGGGATCAATCTGGCAAAGGCGCTCGGATTGTTGCTGGCGCGCAGCGAGGATCGGACGCAGCTGCGTTGCGCGGTGGCGGCATTCCACGCGAGCGATGGCCAGATGGCCGCCAACGCACTGCTGCTCGATACCACCCATGTGCTGATCACCGGCCACGGCGGCATCGACCTTCATCATGAGCGGGTGGATCTGGAAATTACCGGCAAACCGAAGAGCCTGCGCGTGCTGCGCCTTCGCTCCCCCATCCAAATCCGTGGCCCCCTGCGCAAGCCCAGGGTAGGCCTCGACGCGGGCAAGCCGCTGCTGCAAGCGGGCGCCGCGACGGTGTTGGGCGCCCTGCTCACCCCGGCGGCGGCCGCGCTAGCGTTCATCGACCCCGGCCTCGAGAAGGATGCCAACTGCGCCGCCGCGTTGAGCGCACCGGCCGGCGGCAAAGCTGTCGGCGAACGTTGACACGCTGATCAGCGAAACGCCGATGCCGCGGCGTCCGCGATCACTCTATCGTCGGGGCATCGTATCGGGAGCTGCCCCGTGCTGGTCTTGAAGGCACATCCCCTTCCCACGTCAGTACCCCTGACATCCCCATTCAAGCACTCACGACGGGCTCCCGATGCGATTCTTCCTACACCGCAAAGCGAAGGCCTCCGGCGGGCGCCGCGGCACCGCCAAGCTACCCTCCATCACCTGATTTCCACGCAGGTGTCCATCATGAAGCGTTGGGATTTCACGCCATCACCCGCGGCAACCACCTCCAAAGCCGTCACATCGCGCCACGACTCGTCGCGGCGCCGTCCCCATCCGTCGACCCATGAATTTGCAATTCATCCGGCGCTGGGCGGTGAGCGCCGCACACTGCATTCGCGCCGGGCAGACCGGATCTGCTGGTATCAGGACGGTCCTCCGCCACGACGCGGGGCCCCGCCGCTCTTGTTGATCCATGGCATCAGCGCGGCCTCTTCGGCCTATGACATGAAGCCGCTCTACGAGCACTATCGCAAGACGCGCTGTGTCTACGCCCTGGAACTGCCAGGCTTCGGGTTCTCGGCCCGCATCGACAGGCGCTACAGTCCACGGCTGATGACCGATGCCATCCATGAAGTGCTGGAACACATCCGCCAGTCCTTTGTGCATGCGCCGGTCGATGCAATGGCGCTGTCCTTGTCCTGCGAATTCCTGGCACGCGCAGCCACCGAGAACAGCGCGGCGTTCCGCAGCCTCGCCTTCATCAGCCCGACGGGCCTCGACAAGCCCGAATTGCGGGAAGGGCGCGTCGGCAGCACCTTGGAGAAACGCTGGCTCGGGGACTTTGCCCGACGCTCGAGCTGGCGCCGGCCGCTCTACGACCTGCTGACCAGTCGCGCCAGCGTGCGCTTCTTCCTGAGCCGCACGTTCGGATCGCGACACGTGGATGCGGGCTTGATCGACTACGATGTGGCGCTCGGCCGGCAGCCGGGTGCGGAATTCGCTCCAATGAGTTTCCTCGCGGGAAGTCTTTTCAGCGGCGACAGCGGGCGCATGTACCGCGGACTCAAGCGCCCGGTGTGGTTGGTTCACGGCACACGCGGGGCATTCAGCCGCTTCCCCGGCGTACGCTGCCTGTCCGACCGGTCCAACTGGACCATCGATGCCCTGCCTTGCGGCGCGATGCCGCAGTTCGAACTCCTCGAAGAGATGGTCCAGCGCTACGACGCGTGGCTCAAGGGGTTGTGCCAGACCAGCTTTCCGCATGTAGAGCTGGCGCGCGCCAGTCCAGGTGCGTCGCTGGCGCGCACGGATGCTGCCTAGCAGACGCGCCAACGGCCGGACCCGGTGACAAGGGAGCCGGCGTTCACCATGCTCCGGCAGCCACCAACGTGAGCAACGTGATCTCGGGTGGAATTCCCAGGCGGGTGGGCGGCCCCCAATAGCCGGTGCCGCGATTGACGTACACCCACATCGAGTGGTGCCGTGCCAGCCCGGCCGAGTAGGGATTGAAGAATCCGACGAACAGGTTCCACGGCCAGAATTGACCGCCGTGGGTGTGCCCCGACAGCTGCAGGTCGAAGCCGGCGCGCGCGGCATCATCGGCGCTGGCGGGACGGTGCGCGAGCAGGATTCGCGCCCCCACCTCCGGCGCGTGCCTCAACGCCGCCCGCGGATCGCTGCGCTGCGCGGGATCGAAATGATGCGCGCTGGTATCGGTGACCCCTGCGATCAACAACCGTCCTCCGCCACGCTCCACGATGAGGTGCTGGTTCTTCAGCACGCGGATGCCGAGCGCGCGAAATTCGCGCGTCCACTCGGGCTCGCCTGAATAATATTCGTGATTGCCCGTGACGAGCACTGAGCCATGGGCGCAGCGCAGTTCGCGCAACGGCGCCACCTCGGAGCGCAACTGCGAGACCGTGCCGTCCACCACATCACCGGTGATCGCGATGAGGTCCGCCTGCAGGGCGTTGACCCGGCCGACGATGCCCGCGAGGAATTCCCGCCCGATGGTTGCCCCCACGTGAATGTCGCTGATCTGCGCGATGCGAAAGCCTTGCAGCGCCGCAGGCAGGCCCTCGATCGGAATCCGCACCTCCCGCACGCGCACGCCTTTGCGTGCCACGACCCCTCCCACCAGGGATGCGGTGACCGCCAGCGCCATGACGAGGAGCGCGGAATATGGGGACCACCACGGTGGCGACGAAGAACTCGCCAGCTGCAACACCAGCAGGACCAGGTCGCGCAACAGGAGCAGCACGCACAGCGAGGAGAACAAGCCCATGACAAGAAATCCGCTCCACGCCAACGAGGAGGTGAGCAGATCGCGCCCGCGCCGGCGCACGGTCATCGACAAGGGCATCAGCAGGAAGCTGGCCGCCAGGAACGTGGCGATGCCCGCCTGCACGGCCGGACGGCCGGGAAACGCCCCGAGCAGGCGCCACGCGGCATACAGGTGCAACAGGCCGAGCACGGCAAGTGGATGCAGCAGCAATCGGCGCAATCGGAACATCCACAGCGGCCTCGACAGATCGGCAGGATGAGGGCGCGGAGTCGCCACTTCAAGAGCCGGCGGCGGCCACGTGCCTGCATTTAAAGTATCATGACCGCATGAGCCCGCCGTCCGCTCATGCGCAGGAATTGCAGCAACTGGCCGCCTCGGTCATGCGCGAGCGCGGGCTGCTGCCGGAGTTCTCCGCGCGCGCGCTGCAGGAGGCCGAGGGCTTGGACAAACCGGTGCTCGAAAGCGGCGCCGGCATCCGCGATCTCACCGCCCTGCCGTGGTCCTCCATCGACAACGATGAGTCGCGCGATCTCGACCAGCTCGAGGTGGCGCAGTCTTTGCCCGGCGGCGCCACCCGCGTAATGGTGGCCATTGCCGATGTCGACTGCACCTGCCGCCTGGGTTCGGCGATGGATGGGCATGCGCGCGCCAACACGACGTCCGTCTACACCGTGGCTCGCATCTTCCCCATGCTGCCCGAGAAATTGTCCACCGATCTCACCTCGCTGCGGCAGGACCAGCCGCGCATGAGCCTGGTGTTCGAGATGGCCTTCAGCGCCGATGGCGAATTGCAGGACTCCGACATCTACCGGGCGCTGGTGCTGAACCGGGCCAAGCTTGCCTACCCGGCCATCGCCGCATGGCTGGAAGGCGGGCCTGCGCCTGCCGCCTTGTCGGCCGTCGCGGGATTGGACGAGCAGATCCGCATGCAGGACGCCGTGGCGCAGTCGCTGCGGCGGCGGCGCCAGGCCATGGGCGCCTTGAACTTCGACACGCTGCAGGACCGGCCGGTGTTCGCCGATGGGTTGTTGGTGGATCTGCGCCCCGATCCCAAGAATCGCGCTCAGAATCTCATCGAAGACCTGATGATCGCCGCCAACGTCGTGAGCGCGCGCTATCTTGCCGCCAAGGGCATGCCGGCGATCCGCCGCGTGCTGGAGGTGCCCAAACGCTGGGACCGCATCGTGTCCCTGGCGCGCGAACTGGGCGAGTCATTGCCGACCGAACCGGATGCCGTGGAGTTGAATGCATTCCTGGCGCGCCGGCGCCAGGCGGATCCCCCCCGCTTCGCCGACCTGTCCCTGTCGGTGATCAAGTTGCTGGGGTCCGGTGAATATTCCATGGAAATGCCGGGCGATGAGCGCGCAGGCCATTTCGGGCTGGCCGTGCGCGACTACACGCACTCCACCGCACCCAATCGGCGCTTCCCCGATCTGTTGACGCAGCGGCTCTTGAAGGCGGCGCTCGCCGGCCGTGCCAGCCCTTACGGAATGGCCGACCTGCAATTGCTGGCCACTCATTGCACCGAACAGGAGGATGCAGCGGCCAAGGTGGAACGGCAGGTTCGCAAGTCCGCAGCGGCGATGCTGCTGTCGGGCCGCATAGGCGAGAGCTTCGATGGCATCATCACCGGCGCCTCGGACAAGGGCACCTGGGTGCGCATCACGCGGCCGGCCGCCGAAGGACGCATCGTGCGGGGCTTTGCAGGCGCGGACGTGGGCGATCACGTGCGCGTGCGACTGCTGCAGACCGACATGCAGCGCGGCTACATCGATTTTGCACGCGACGGCTGAGGGCATTTTCGCGCATGAATGACAAACCGGCCCCTCCCCACGTGGCCTACCTGGATGAGATGTTCCTGGCGAGCGATGAAGCCAGGCCCTTGCGCATCCTGTCGGAGTACCTGGACCCTCTGCAGGCCTTCCGCCATGCGCACATCCGCGACACCATCGTGTTCTTCGGCTCGGCGCGCGTCAACGACGAAGGACCCATGGGCCACTACTATCGGGAGGCGCGCGAACTGTCGCGGCTCCTGACCCAGTGGTCCATGAGTCTTGCGCACGGCGCGCATCACTACGTGGTTTGTTCCGGCGGCGGCGGCGGCATCATGGAAGCAGCCAATCGCGGAGCAGCAGACGCCGGGGGCCGCAGCATCGGCCTCAACATCAGCCTGCCGCGCGAACAACGCCCCAATCCCTACGTCACTCCCGAGCTCACCTTCGAGTTCCACTACTTCTTCATGCGCAAGTTGTGGTTTGCACATCTGGCGCGCGCGCTCGTGGTGTTCCCCGGCGGGTTCGGCACCCTGGACGAATTGACCGAGGTGCTCACGCTGGCGCAGACCGCCAAGCTCGAGCGGCGCATACCCATCCTCCTGTTTGGTTCGGAATACTGGCACGAGGTGATCAACTTCAAGGCAATGCTCAAGCACGGCATGATCGACGAGCAGGACATGGCCTTGTTCGAATTCGTCGATGCTGCCACGCCGGCCTTCGCGCGGCTGCGTTCGTTGCTGGGTCCACCGGATGCAGGCGACACGCCCGATTTCGCCCATTCGCGCACGCGCGTAGGGAAAATCTGACGCGCGCACGAGGCGCCGGCCTTCTGGGTAATTCACACGCCGTTGCGCAGCATCGATGCACCTGCACTTGGGCCATAGGTGCCACGATGTTTACTCTCGGCGATTTTCTCGATCCAAGCGGCTTCCAGCAACTGCAGGCGCTGTGCGGACGCGAGGCCCACGAGACGGGCCTGCGCTACACCGCCGAACAGCCACAACCTCCCCCGCAGCAACCCCCGCCGGCGGATCCGATCCCGCCCCCGATCCAGGGCTGATTGCACGCCGCCGTGACTGCCACCTCCACTGCCGGCCCGCAGGCGGAGGCCGCGGCGACTGCCTTCATGGAAGGCGGCGGCGAGGTCGGTGCAAGGCTGCGGAGCCTGGACTTCGAGCATTCGCCTTTGGGACCACCGGCCTTCTGGCCACAGAGCCTGAAGACCGTCGTGCGCATCATGCTCGATTCACGCTACGCCATGTGGATGCTGTGGGGTCGCGAGCTCACGTTCTTCTGCAACGATGCCTACCTGCCGACCGTGGGCCTGAAGCGCGATTGGGTCCTCGGATGCCGTGCCGACAAGGTATGGGAAGAGATCTGGCCGGAGATCGGGCCACGCATCGACCATGTTCTGCAGACGGGCCGGGCCACCTGGGATGAGGGTTTGCTGCTGTTCCTCGAGCGCAGCGGCTACACCGAGGAGACCTATCACACTTTCTCGTACAGCCCTTTGTACGATGATGCCGGCAGCGTCAAGGGCATGCTGTGCGTGGTCACTGAAGTGACCGAGCGCGTCATCAGCGAAAGGCGACTCGCCTTTCTTGGCCGATTGGGCAGCGCCATTGCGGGCGCGGCCGCCGAAAATGAAGTGGGCGCCGCGCTGGGCGGCAACCTCGAAGACTGCGCAGCGGATCTGCCGTTCGCGGCACTGTACCTGTTCGGCGACGATGCTGCCGGCCACGCGCGGCGCGTGGCCTTGAGTGGTTTCGGCGGGACTACCTGCGAGGTACTGCCAGACTCTCTGCCGGTGGAAGATGGATGGTGGCCGGTACGGACCCTGGCCGGCAGATCCACCGGGTTGACGGTATCGCTGGCAAACCTGCCAGAGGATTGCCTGCCTACGGCGCCGTGGACGATTCCCGCACGCGAGGCCCGACTCGTGCCGCTCGCGCGCCAGGGACAGCACGGCGCAGCCGGATTCCTGATCGTCGGGCTGAATCCCTTCCGTCCCTTCGATGCGCCCTACCAGCATTTTCTCGACTTGGCGGCCGCGCAGCTCGCCGGCGGATTCGCCGCGGTGCACGCCCGGGAGGCGGAGCGGCGCCGCGCGCAGGCGCTGGCGGAACTGGACCGGGCCAAGACCGATTTCTTCGCCAATGTGAGCCACGAATTCCGCACCCCGCTGACATTGATGATCGGCCCGCTGGAAGACGCGCTCGCCAGCGACCGTGTGCGCGGGGACCAGGCATTGCTGGCGCCCTTGGAACTTGCGCACGGCAATACGCTGCGGCTCCTGAAGCTGGTGAATACGCTGCTGGACTTCTCACGCCTGGAGGCCAAGCGGGCGGCGCCACAGTTCGAAGCGCTGGACCTGCCCACGCTTACCGCGGATATCGCGAGCGTGTTCCGCACCGCCATCGAGCGCTCGGGGCTGCAATTCCAGGTGGATTGCCCGGTAGCCGACAAACCCGTGTGCATCGACCGGGACATGTGGGAGAAGATCGTCCTCAATCTGCTTTCCAATGCCTTCAAGTACACGCTGCGCGGTGAAATCCGCCTGTCCCTGCACATTGGCGCCGACGAAGCACAGCTCTCCATCAGCGACACCGGCGCCGGGATCGCCGCGTCCGCATTGCCACATCTGTTCGAGCGCTTCTACCGGGTCACCGATACCCAGGCGCGTACGCACGAGGGCACCGGGATCGGGCTGGCGCTGGTGCACGAGTTGGTCAAGCTGCACGGCGGTCGCATCGACGTGCAAAGCCGGCTGGGCGAGGGCTCGACCTTTCGTGTGGTGATCCCGGTGCGTCACGCCAGCCGCGAGGCAGCGCCACGGCCCGCGCCGAAGCCGCGTCACGGCGCCGCCGAGGTGTACGTGGAAGAAGCGCGCCGCTGGCTGCCACGCGCAGCCAACGGCGATGCAGCCAGCCTGCCGGTCACACCGGCTGCGGGTGAAGCCGTGATCCTTCTCGCCGACGACAATGCCGACATGCGCCATTACCTGGCGCGCCTGCTCGGGCAGCGGTTCACCGTCATCGGTGTGGGCGATGGCGAGGAAGCCATCACCGAGATGCGGCGCAGGCGCCCCGACCTGCTGCTCACTGATGTGATGATGCCGCGCATGGATGGCCTCGCCTTGCTGCGCGCCGTGCGCGCCGACCCGCTGTTGCGCGAGCTGCCGGTGATCCTCCTGTCGGCGCGCGCCGGCGAGGAGGCCAGCATCGAGGGCCTGGATCTCGGGGCGGATGATTATCTGATCAAGCCGTTTGCGGCGCGCGAACTGCTCGCCCGGGTGAACACCCACCTCGCCATGGCGCGCGTGCGCGAAGAATCCAACCGCCGCAAGGATGAATTCCTGGCCACCCTGGCGCACGAACTGCGCAATCCGCTCGCGCCGATCCGCCATGCCCTGGCGGTGGCCACCGCCCCCAACGCGGCGCCCGGTCAGGTCCGCCGCAGCCACGCCATCATCGAACGGCAGGTGCGGCACATGACGGTGCTGCTGGATGACCTGCTCGATGTGGCGCGCATTACCGGCGGCAAGCTGTCGCTGCGGCGGCGTCACGAGGATGTGCGCGGGATCATCGAGGCGGCCGTGGAAGCGAGCCTTCCCGCCCTCAACTCCCGCGGACACGAATTGACGATCGACATCGGGCAGGGTCCCCTGCCCCTCTACGCCGACAGCGTGCGGTTGTCGCAGGTGGTGTCGAATCTGCTGAACAACGCCGCCAAGTACACCGCCGCTGGCGGGCACGTGCGGGTGCGTGCGCGGCGCGAGGACCAGGAAGTGGTGATCCGCGTCATCGACGATGGCGCCGGCATCGCGCCCGAATCCATCCCCGGGCTATTCCAGATGTTCTCGCAAGGCACCTCGGTTCTGGAACGTGCCGAGGGCGGGTTGGGAATCGGGCTTGCGTTGGTGAAGGGCGTGGTCGAACTACATGGGGGAACGGTGATGGTGAAGAGCGAAGGGCTGGGACACGGATCGGAGTTCATCGTGCGGCTGCCGCTGGATGCCGCCCCGCCGGCGGAGCACCGGGAATCGGCACCCGCATCCTTCGCGGGCAGGCCGGCAACGGCGCGCAAGATCCTCGTCGCGGATGACAACCGTGACGCCGTGGAAACGCTGCAGATGCTGCTGCAATTGGACGGTCACGATGTGCGCGTGGCCTATGACGGTGACCAGGCGGTTGCGCTGGCGGCGCAGTTCGCACCGGAGCTCGCCTTGCTCGACATCGGGATGCCCAAGCGCAATGGCTATGATGCCGCACGCGCCTTGCGCGAACAATTTCCTTCCTCGCGCATGACGCTGGTGGCGGTCACCGGCTGGGGTCAGAACAGCGATCGTGCACGTGCGCTGGCCGCCGGTTTCGACCATCATCTCACCAAGCCGGTCGACCCGCAGGTCCTGCAGCAACTGCTGCAGAACCTGCAGAGCGGACCCGCGGCGGGCGCGCCCCGCTAGAATTTGTAGTTGGCGCCCGCGGTCCACATGTCGAGGTCCTCTCGTCCGGTGGTGAAGTGCACCTGCTGTCGCTCCCATTCGCCGCGCAGCGTCCAATGGCGCGTCAGGTTGACGTTCACGCCCGCACCGTAACCCCAGTCGAAATTATGGCGATTGCCGGTATCGACACCGGGCACATCCGAGCGCGTCCGGGTCCACGCGTAGCCGCCGCCGCCCTTTGCAAACACGCCAACGTACCTGCCCAGGGGCGCATTCAACACGAGGTTGGCAGTCGCGGCATTGGCACGTGCACTGCCACCGTTGCGATCGATGCGGCCAAAGTCCAGATAGGAGATCTCGATGCCGAGGATGTTGTACAACCGGCCACCCAGGTACGCCTTGAGCGCCGTATCGTGCTGGTCGCAGGCCAGCAACGGCAGGCAGTTGTCGGGAAACTTCGACTGGCCCACGCCGAAGCCCACGTATCCGTTGGTGGTGAAAGGCAGCCACGACTTGCCTTGGTAGTAGGCATCCGGGTCGTCCTGCGCCAACGACGCCAAGGGAACCGCCATCAGCGCGGCGCAAACGAAACCACTGATCAATTTCATGATTGAAACTCCGGTGTGTCGGCCGCACGCCAGGCTCGGCCGGAAGGTGTGCACGAACGGTGCACGGAAAAATGCGTTATGGATGCGGTTCGCCGCGCCGACAGGCGCGGTGAACCGCGATAGGCGCGTCAGGTCTTGCGGTGTCGGCGGCCTTCTTCCTCGGCCTTCGTCATGTCTTCCTGTTCCTTCGCATCGCGCGGTTCGGCGGCGCGCGCTGCTTCCTCCACCCGCCCGCTGTCGATGAATCCCTTCGCCTTGTCCCGGTAGCGCCGGGCAGCCTCGTAATCGCCCTCGCCTTGAATCTCGTCTTTCTCGCCCATTCTCGATCTCCGGTGGCCAACTCCACGGGCACCTTAGCGAACGCATGAGGACGGCCGTATCGGCGCGCAGCCATGCCGCGAGTCGGTCACACGCTGTCGGCCGACGCGGCAATGCCGTCGTAGGAGATGACGAGGCATGCGCCGACAGACTCCCGCGGTCGCCCTGCCAACAGTGGGTGAAGCAGCACGCGAGCGCGCAGCCGCGCGCCCAATGCGCGGCGGGGTCAGGTGGGAGTGAGGGCGGACCTGCGACGCGAGAACAGGTCCCCGAGGAAAGCATGATGGAGAATCTATCGGCTCCCACACGCCGCGTGATCTGATTCGCAAGCCGGTAGCGGCCGCGACCTCTCCGTCAGCCGCGCAGGCGCATACCCTTTGGATCGTAGGGCGGCTCGCGCAGCACGCGCGCGGTGCAGGGGCTGCCCACCACATCGACGGTGAGCGGTGCGTCCGATTCGATGACGGCATGGTCCAGGTACGCTAGCGCCAGGCTCATCTTCACGTGATGCCCATAGCAGCCGGAGGTGACATAGCCCACGCGCTTGCCGCCGCTGCGCACGGGTTCATAGCCGGTGACGTCCGCATCCTTCGCATCCACGGCGAGCAGCACCAGCCGCTGTTCGGGGACGGTGCCACGCTCCTTCAACACGGCCTCTCGGCCGATGAAATCAGGCTTGTCGTAGGCGATGAATCGATCCAAGCCGCAAGCAGCGGGCGTGCCGGAAGAGGAGAACTCCAGCGACCACACGCCATAGCCCTTCTCCAGGCGCAGGCTGTCTTGTGCGCGCATGCCGATGGGCTTCATGCCGCGCGGCGTGCCGGCCTCCATCAATGCGTGCCACAGGGCACGCTGCTGCAGCGCGGGCACGTTGATCTCATACCCCAGCTCGCCGGTCAGCGACAACCGCGCGACCACGGCATCGGTGAGGCCCACGTTCATTTCACGCGCTGCCATGAAGGGCAGCGACTGGTCGCAGACGTCTTCCTTGGTGAGGAAGGCCAGGATGTCGCGCGAAGCCGGACCCGACAAGGAAAAGCCCAGCCAGCTTTCCGACAGGTTATCGATGCGCACGCCGGAAGACGGCAGGTGATCGCGGAACCAGCGCAAATGCCATTCCTGCAGGTAATACGACCCCACGATCCAGAAGCGCTGCGGCCCGAGCCGCGTGACGGAGAGGTCTCCCATCAGCCGCCCGGCCGGGTTCAACATGGGCGCCAGCTTCACGCGCCCCAAGGCCGGCAGCTTGCTGGCGAGCAGATGATCGAGCCATTTCTCCGCACCGCTGCCGGTGACTTCGTAGCGCGCATACACGCCGGTATCGAGCAGACCCGCCGCCGTGCGCGTCGCCGCGACCTCGGCGCCGACCAGCGCGTGCGCGTTCGAACGCCGCAGCGAGGGCTCTTCGCTGAATTGCGGCTGCCCCGGGGCGTAATACTGCGGTGTCTCCATGCCCCACACCACGCCGAAGCGCGCGCCCGCGGCAGCTTGCGCGTCGTAAGCGGGCGTGGTCTTCAGCGGCCGCCCCGCCCACAGCTCCTCATTGGGATAGGCGATGATGAAGCGGCGCGAATAGAACTGCGCGGTCATGTCGCGCAGGTAGCGGTCGTTGCTGGCGAAGCCGCCGTAGCGCGCCACATCCATGCCGAAGATGTCGGTGCCCGGATCGCCATGGATCATCCAGTTGGCCAGCACCTTGCCGATGGCCCCGCCCTGGGAGAAGCCACCCATGCAACCGCAGGCCGCCCAGTAATTGCGCAGACCGGGCACCGGTCCCACCAGCGGATTGCCGTCCGGCGTGAAGGTGAAGGCGCCATTGACCCAGCGGCGGATGCCGGCGTTCTCGAGCGTGGGGAAACGCGCGAAACCGATCATCAGCTCCGGTGAGACGCGCTCGATCTCCTCGGGGATCAGGTCCATGCCGTAATCCCACGGTGCGCCTTCGACATTCCAATGCTTGGGGTTGCGCTCGTACACACCCAGCAGCACGCCCTTCCTCTCCTGCTGCAGGTAGGTGAAGCCTTCGAGATCGGTGACGCAGGGCATCTCGTCCTTGCGCGCCAGCAGTTCGGGCAAGTCCTCGGTGATGAGGTAATGGTGCTGCATGGGGGTGAGTGGATGATCCACGCCGGCCATGCGGCCGACGCGCCGCGCCCACAGGCCGGCGGCGTTGACCACGTGTTCAGCCACCACCGATCCCTGCTCGGTGTCCAGCCGCCACGAGCCATTGGCCAGCGGCGTGAGCGCGAGCACGCGGTTGCGCAGGATCACGTCCGCACCGCGCTTGCGCGCACAGATGGCAAACGCATGCGTGGTGCCATGCGGATCCACCGCGCCCTCGTGCGGATCGAAGGAACCGCCGAGAAGGCCCTTGGGATCGACGATGGGACAGTTGGCGACGATCTCCTCCGGCGTCGCCAGGCGCGATTCGATGCCCAGTGTCTCGTACATGGACACTTCGGCCTTGAGCCACTCCCAGCGGGCCGGCGTGGTGGCGATCATGTAACCGCCGGGCATGTGCATGCCCACGCTCTGCCCGCTGTCGGCCTCGATTTCCTTGTACAGGTTGATGGTGTAGGCCTGCAGTGCCGCGATGTTGGGATCATCGTTGATGGCGTGGAATCCGGCGGCTGCGTGCCAGGTGGAGCCGGCGGTCAGCTCGGCGCGTTCGATCAGGGCGACATCGCTCCAACCAGCCTTGGCGAGGTGATACAGGACGCTGGTGCCGACGATGCCGCCGCCGATCACGACGACGCGGTAGTGACTTTTCAATCCGCTCTCCCCAAAAGATGATCCGGCCTTCACGCAAAGGCTGGCGGCATTATGTTGGCTGCCCGATGCACCCGTTGCGCGGCGTCGCGCTCGGTATGCGCCCGATGCGCGCGCTAGTGTAATCAGTGGCGCAGCCGTTCACCATGGCTGCGCGGCGCGAGACAATCCCGCGCCGTCGCTACGCGGTACGCAAACCGAATGCAGCAGGTCGCACCCGGCGCAGCGCGTGTCCAAGGCCTGCAGCGATCAGGTAATATCGCCGCCCCATGTCAGTCAGTTTCACATGAGCCGGCAGCGCTATTCCGCCGCCTCCCTGCTGCGCGCGGCCTTCAATGGCGGCGCGCATTGGCGTCCGCTGTGGCAGCGCCGGGATCCCGGGCCCGCCTATGACGTGGTGGTGGTGGGCGCCGGCGGCCATGGCCTGGCCACGGCCTATCACCTGGCCAAGGACCACGGCATCAAGCGTGTGGCGGTGCTGGAGCGGCGCCTGCTGGGTTACGGCAATGTGGGCCGCAACACCACCATCGTGCGCTCCAACTACCTGCTCCCCGAGAATCATTATTTCTACGAGGATTCGCTGCGACGCTACGAGAACCTGTCGCGCGAGCTCAATTACAACGTCATGTACAGCCCGCGCGGGGTCGTCGACCTGGGCAACTCCGATGACGACATGACCGTGATGGCCCGTCGCGGCAATGCCATGCGCCTGGCCGGGATCGATGCGGAGTTGATGGACCGCAAGGACCTGAAGCGCTTCCTGCCCCTTCTCGATTTGGACCTTCCACGTCGCTTTCCGATCGTGGGCGCGCTGGTCCAGCGGCGCGGCGGCACGGTGCGGCACGATGCCGTGGCCTGGGGTTATGCGCGCGCAGCGGCAGCGCTCGGCGTGCACATCATCGAGAACTGCGAGGTCACCGGCGTGCGCAGCGCTGCCGGTTCCGCCACCGGCGTGGAAACCTCCCGCGGTTATATCGCGGCGGACCGCATCGTATTCGCGGTAGCCGGGCACACGGGTTCCATCGGCACCCTGCTCGGTCAGGACCTGCCCGTGGAAACCCATCTGCTGCAGGCCATGGTCACCGAACCCATCAAGCCGCTGCTCGATACCGTGCTCAACTACATGTACGGCCATGCGGAGGTGTACATGGCCCAGTCGGACCGCGGCGGCCTGGTGATGGGCGGCACGCTGGATGGCTTTCCCTCCTACACGCGCGAAGGCCAGTTCTTTCGGCTCGAAGAAGTGGTGCAAAGCGCGGTGGCGCTGTTCCCGCAGATCTCGGGCCTCAAAGTGTTGCGGCACTGGGCCGGCACCAATGACATGACCATGGACGGCAGTCCGCTCATGGATCGCTTGAAATGGGACAACGTGTTCCTGAACGGCGGCTGGTGCTACGGCGGTTTCAAGGCCATTCCGGCCTCGGGAGCGGCCTGCGCGCAATTCGTCGCCACCGGCACCGCGCCGGACCTCATCAAGGCGTTTCGCATCTCCCGCTTCGCCAGCGGCCACGTCGTCGATGAAAAGGGCGCGGGGCCTTTCCCGGCGCGCCAGTAGACATGCTCATCCCCTGCCCTCATTGCGGTGCGCGTGGCGTGGAGGAATTCCAGTTCCGGCATCTCGTGCCCACGCCGGCCGCCGATCCGGTGCAGGCGCTGTTCCTCCGCCGCAACACGCCTGAATCCAGCGTGGAGTATTGGCAGCACGTGCACGGCTGCCGTGCGTGGCTGAAGCTCGAGCGCAATCCCAGCACCGCGCAGGTACTGTCGGTGCAGCTCCTTGGAGCCATGCCATGAGCGGCGCACGCAAGGGAACGCGGCTCGGCTCGACGCCCATCTCTTTCACCTACGACGGCCGCCGCTTCACCGGGCTCGAAGGCGACACCGCCGCCTCGGCCCTACTCGCCAACGGCGTGCGCCTGATGGGCCGCAGCGTCAAGTACCGGCGGCTGCGTGGCGTACTGACCTGCGGCGCGGAAGAACCCAGCGCCTTGTTCACCGTGGGACGCGCCCCTTGCATCGTGCCCAATGTGCCGGCCACGACGCTGCAGATCTATGAGGGCCTGGACGCGCGCAGCCAGAACCGTTGGCCCAGCCTTACGTGGGACACGGCCTCGCTCCTGCGCACCGGCAGCGCCATGTTCGGCGCCGGCTTCTACTACAAGACCTTCATCTGGCCGAATTGGAAGCGCTATGAAGGCATGATCCGCCGGCTCGCCGGATTGGGCGCGGCGCCGGGCGCCTCCGACATTCCGACTCCGCACATCGAGCACCTCACCTGCGATGTGCTGGTCGTCGGCGCCGGTGCAGCCGGACTGACGGCGGCGCGCACCGCGCTGCGCGCCGGCCAGCGCGTGGTGCTGTGCGAGCGCGAACCGGTCTGCGGCGGCGACCTGGAATTCGAAGACGCCCACATCGATGGCAAGCCAGCCATGGCGTGGGTGCACGACGTGCTGGCGGAACTGCGCGCCGACGGCGCGCGCGTGCTCACCAACACCGCCGTGCTCCACCTGTCCGAGGATCGCGTCACCGCGCACGAGGGCCGGATGGGCGAACCAGGACGCGGCACGGTGTACCAGATCCGGGCGCGCCGCACGCTGCTGGCCGCCGGCGCAGTGGAACGACCCATTGCCTTCATCGACAACGACAAACCGGGCGTGATGTTGCTGGGCGCCGCGGAACACTACGCAGCGCGTTACGGCGCGCGCGCCGGCGACAGCGTGGTGTTGTTCGGCAATCATGACCGGCTGTACGCGGCGGCGCGCCGCTTGCGCGCCCACGGTATGCGCGTCGCCGCCATCATCGACACCCGGCCTTCGAGCGCCCTGCCCGCTCACGAGGATCTCGCCGCCGCCGGTGTGCGTTGCCTGGCCGCGCATGCCGTGATCGCGGCCACCGGTGGGAACACCGTGAACGGCGCGCGCATCGCGCCGCTCGATGACCCCGCAAACACCACCGATATCGCCTGCGATGCCATCCTCGTCAGTGGCGGATGGAATGCGGCGAGCCGTACCGGCGCCATCGCCTGCGGAGCGGCAGCGGGCACCTGGGATCTGGCCGCGGCAGTGGCCGATGCGCACGCCGCCGCCTGCCAGGCGGCGCAGCGCTCGCCAGCATCGCTGCCGGCGCCGCAGGCGGTGGGCGATGCGCCTCCCCACCTGCAGGCCTTCTGGCGCTCGCCGGCACCGCGCCGCCGCGAATCCCGGCAGTTCATCGACTGGCAGAACGATGTCACCAGCGCCGACATCCGCCAGGCCGTGGCCGAAGGGTTCATCGACATCGAGCACGTCAAGCGTTACACCACGCTGGGCGTGGGCACCGACCAGGGCAAGACCGGCGGATTGCTCGGCGCCGGGATCCTCGCGGAAATGACCGCCGCCGCGGGTGCGATGCGCTTCGAACCGGACGCGGGCGATGCGCTCGTCCACACCGTCAGCCGCGCGCGCCCTCCCCTGCAACCGGCCAGCCTCGGGTTCCTGTGTGGCACGCGCCGCGACCTCGCCTTGCGTCCCGAACGGCGCACCCCGCTGCATCACTGGCACGCGGCCAACGGCGGCGTGCTGGAGACTTCCGGCTTGTGGATGCGCCCGCGTTTTTACCGCGCCAACGGTGACGACCCCGCCACCGCAGGCCTCGTCGAAGCTGCGCGTGTACGCCGCGACGTGGGCATGATGGACGGCTCCACGCTGGGCAAGATCGAGATCGCCGGCCGCGATGCCGCGGTCTTCCTCGACCGGCTGTACCTGACCAAGGCCAGCACCATCCGCATCGGCCGCTCCAAATACATGGTGCTGCTGCGCGAGGACGGCATGGTCCTCGATGACGGCATCGTGCTGCGCCTGGCCGAGGACCGCTTCCTCGCCACGGTCAGCTCCGGGCATGCCGAGCATGTGCTGTCGCACCTGGAATTCTGGCGTGACGTCGAATTCGCCGGCCGTCACGTGGCCATCGCCGATGTCACCGAAACCTGGTCTGTCATCCCCGTGGCGGGGCCGCGCTGTCGCGAGGTGCTGCGCGAGGTACTGGGCTCCGAGTGGAACGGACCCGTGGCGAGCCTGTCGCACATGCAGTTCGCCGACGGCGCCTGGCGCGGTTCGGCGCTGCGGGTGGTGCGTGCCAGTTTCTCCGGCGAACTCGCCTTCGAATTGCATGCCCGGCCTGGGATCGCATTGCCGCTGTGGGACGCTCTGCATGCCGCCGGCGTGCAACCCTACGGCCTGGAAGCGCTGGACATTCTGCGCGTGGAAAAAGGCTACCTGGTGAGTTCCGAAATGAACGGCCAGGCGACACCACAGGACCTTGGCATGGAGGGCCTGCTGCGGGCCGACAATCAATGCATCGGGCGCGCGCTGCTCGATCGGCCCGCCTTTTCCGAACCGCAGCGTCCGCGCCTGGTGGGACTGAAGTCGGCGGATCCGCGGCAGGTGCTCGCGGCCGGAGCGCAGCTCACGCACCTCGACGAGCAGCGCCGCTCACTGGGCTATGTCACCTCCGCCGTCTACAGCCCGGAATTGTCGCAATGGGTGGGGCTTGCACTGTTGTCGCGCGAAGTACCACTGGATGCGCAGGTGATGGCGCGCGACCCGCTGCGCGATCGACAAACCTTGGTGCGTGTTACACCGCCGGTGCACGTGGATCCGGATGGCGCCAGGATGAAATCATGAGCATCACCGTGCTGCAGTGGCTCGATGGCTTGACGACGCAGGAATGCGTGTTTCCGCTCGGGTCTCCGCTCGAGTCTCCGCTCGGGTATCCGCTCGGGTCCCCGTCCATTCCGGTCGGCGATTGGCAAGGTGCGCCGGGGCGAGTGCTGCACGGGCCCGGCGGCGCCCTCGCCCTGAACTTCGCGCCCGCGCGCTGGCTGCTGCTGGCGCCCGGTGATCATTGGACCGCACCAGCCATTTCCGCCGGCGCGCTGCTGTTCGACACCTCAGGCAAGTCCCGCTTGCTGCAATTGCCCGCCTCCCATTCCGCCCTCCGTGCGGCCGTCGATGTCGAGTTGGTCCTCGAAGGCCGCGAGTGCGCGGCGGTGGTATTGTTCGATACGCCGGTGGTGATCGCCCGCAACGGCGTGGATACGCTGCTGTTGTGCGTGCCGGCGAGTTACGCCGACAGTTTCGTGGCCAGTATCGAACGCTGGTCGTAGCGGTTCCAAGGCCCGAACCGCTGGCCACGGCTAGCCTCTCATTACAATCGCTCAGGTGCGCAACGCATCGACTGGGAACGCCTCAGCGGAACGGCTGACCGGGCTGGCGTTCACACGCGAGCGCGCGCCCGACGCCGCGCACCGTGACTAGCGCGAAAAGCCCAAGGGCGCCACCCCGAACAAACGCACGTGCGCCCACATCACGAACAGCGCATAGGTGACCAGCCCCAGCACCACGGCAAGCGCATCGTTCCACGGCCGCGGCGGCGCGGTGCGCAAGGTTTGCGGCGGGCGGCGTTTCCAGGAAATCCGGTCGAACACCGCCCAGACGAGAAAGCCGCCGAACAACAGCACATCGTGCAGGCGGCCATTGGCCAGGAGGTGGGCCAGCGCCCAGAATTTCACGCCGGCCAGCATGGGATGCTGGAAAGCCGTCTTGATCCGCCCGGGGAGATTGGCGGCGAACAACAACGGAAATACCGGCAGCATCAGCAACAGCGCCACGTGGCGCAGCCACGTCGGGGGTTGGTACAGCATCACCGGCTGCAGGCGCGCCTGCGCGAAGCCATAAAGAATGAGAATGAAACCGGCCAGGGACAGCAGCGTATAGATGCCCTTCCACGCGCCCACGCCCAGCCGCGCAAGCATGCGTTCGCGCCAGGCGGTCGCCAGGATGCCGATCGAATGGGTTCCGAGGAAAATCATCAATCCGAGAACGAGCAAGGTCATGTCACGCCCCATCCATCGACCATCGAGCTAAGGCTGCATCATGCAGCAGTGCACGCTGCGCTGCATCGTCCGCAACCCCCGCTCCCCCGCATCGCGCGGTTTCGACTGCTGCCGATGGCATCACGATGACCTGTTGGCTTTTTCATCGCTCACCCTTGCCATAACATAACGGCCACAGTAACATCCGGTCGATTATGTGCTTGCGGGCTGATGCATACGTCCATGGCTGCCAATCCTGACACCGTCCTGAGCGCCGTCACCCTCTCCGAGGAGCGGGTTCCCGTCGGTGCCGCCGGCATCAGCGACCTGGCGCGCCGCGCTGCCGATCTGAATCAGACCATTCGGGATATTGCCACCCATCCCAACCATCGCAAAACCCTGCGCAAGTTCGTGGGGCCCGAGGTCGCGGCACTCCTGGATTTGAAGGTGGAAACACTCTATCGCCGGCTCGATCGCAACCCCCAGCTGCCGCAGGGCACCACCCCCAATCCGCGGCGCCGCGAGTTCTCCCTGGAAGAAGTGTTCGAATTGCGCCGGGCCTTTCAACTACCGGCGCCGCGCGCTGCCGGGCAGCCGGGCCTCGTCATTTCCATCTGTAATTTCAAGGGCGGCGTCGCCAAGACCACCACGGCGGCGCACCTGGCGCAGTACCTGGTGATGCATGGCTATCGTGTGTTGCTGGTGGACCTGGACGCGCAGGCCAGCCTCACCCAGTTGTTCGGCATCCTCCCGCATACCGAGGTGGGCGATGACGAAACCGTGCGCACCTTTCTCGAGGGCCCCTGCTTTCAAGGCCGGCCCAACCCGGACTGGACCGGTGACCTGCGCTCCGTGGTGCAGCCCACTCATTGGCACAATCTGGATCTGATCCCCTCCAACCTCGGTGTCTACGGCTCTGAGTTCGCCATCGCCGCGCGCCTGCGTTCTGAGGAAGGGTTCGCTTTTCACCGGCCTTTGGCCGAAGGGCTGGCGCCGCTGCGGGCCGACTATGACGTGATCATTCTGGACACCGCGCCATCGCTCTCGTTCGTGAACAGTAACGCGATGTTCGCCGCAGATGGGCTCCTGATCACCCTACCTCCGGCGATGATCGACCTGCAGAGTTCATCCCTGTTCTTCGAATTGGTGGCCGAACTCATGGAAGCTTTCAACCGTACCGAGGCCACGCCGAAGAGCTACGATTTTGCGTCCGTGTTGCTCACCCGCGTGCGGCCCAACGATGGCACTCATGCGCAGATCAGCAAGTGGATTCGCCAGTTTTTCCCGCAGGAGACCTGCACCCACACCATGGTGCAAAGCTCGGCCCTGGAAAAGGTGGGGCCTGATTTGCTGACGCTGTATGAGGTGGCGGAATACGACGGTGATCGCCGCACCTTGGAACGTGCCATTGATGCCATGGACGGGGTCAATGCTGAAGTGGAATTGCTGATTCGACGCGCCCTGCAAGCGCGCAATCCAGAGGTTCGGCAAGCGTGAACAGCAAGGCTAAGGAACGGCGCGCCATTCTCGACCAGACGCTGAGCGCACGCGCCAGCGCCGTTCCCGTGGAGCGCACCGCCCTCGCCCCCCGCCAGCTCGGGCCCATTGCCGAGCAAGCCAATCTTTACGCTGAACATGTAGCCACGCGCGCCAAGCTGTACGACGAGGCCCGTGCTGCGGGGCGTCTGTTGCTGGAAATCGACCCTAAGAAAATACGCGCCACCGAATTCTGCAACCGCCACGAGCGCTCGCTGTTGGCCTCGGACCCCAAATTCATCGAGCTGCAGAGCAGTCTGCAGTCGCACGGCCAGGAAAACCCCATCCGCGTCCGTCCGGTCAGGGGTGCCCTGCCCATTGAATTCGAGATCGTCGCCGGCCATCGGCGCCACGCTGCCTGCCTGCAGCTCGATGCACAGCTGCCTGGGGGCTTCCCGGTGCTGGCCATCGTCGACAGCGCCGCAGCAGACGCTCGCGACCTGGTCTTGAAGATGTACCGCGAGAATGAGGAACGCGCGGACCTGTCTGCTTATGAAAAGGGCCGCATGTTCCAGGGCTGGCTGAGTGCCGGCCTGTACGAAAGCCAGCGTGAGTTGGCGGCGGCCATCGGCATCGGCGAGGCCGCGGCTGCGAAGTACCTGGCGGTGGCCAATCTGCCAGTGCCTGTGTTGGCGGCATTCGGCGATGAGCGTGTCATTCCGATGAGCTGGGGTTCCAGCCTCAGCCAGGCATTGAAGAATCACCCCGCGGCAGTGCTGAGCGCTGCCGAAAAGCTCGCACAGCGCAAGCCACTGGCGGCGCCTGAAGTGGCGCTGCGCACGCTGATCGCGGCTGCGGCTGGCAAGAGCGGCCGCAGCCGCGGCACATCCCGTGAGGAATCGGTTCGCATCGGCGGCCGGATCCCCTTGAAAGTGGGTTCCAGCCGCAACCGTATCGTATTGAAGCTCGCGCACGTGGATGACTCCACGCAAAAGCTGCTGCGTGAGGAGCTCAAGGACTGGGCGGAGACTTGGCTGCGCAAGAAGCTGGAGGGGACATGATTCCCGTGTTGCCCACCGCCCGACCCACGAACCCCGGACCTCCGGGGTTCGCGCATTTTGGAGGCACCGAAATACCTCATTCCGGCCCGGAGGCTGATTCGAGGGCGATGCCCCTCCGAAGCCGCGAGCTGGCAAAAACTTTCCTGCAGGAAAGTTTGCTGTCCTGCCGGCAATTGCCATGGGAACCCGCAGAGCCGATTGGGAAAACTTTCCTGCAGGAAAGTTTCTTTCACCGCCCCGCACGAGGAGGAAATCTCATGCCGGCGCCACCATGAAAAAAGGCCCCTTACGGGGCCTTTTTTGATTTTGGGGATTGAGCGGCAAATGCCACTAACCACCGAAACCTGACAGTTCGAAGGTTAGGCCCGCAAACCAAGCGGGTCAAGCACAAGCCCCGATCCCGGCCATTTCAACAAATCGTCTTAGATGGGCGAGGGGAAAGTCATGCCGAGAGAAAGTGTACGCGACGCACGCAAGGTGCTGGTTCAGGACAAATATTTCAGCCTGAGGCCCAAGCCGCTGGAACGTTGGCTGTGGCGCCAGGGAGTGGCGCTCGCCGCCGAGCGGGTTTTCTGGCTGCATTGGGAGGAGGGCATGCGGCGGGGCGACTGGTGCAGCGAGTTGAGCCTCAAGCAGGTGGCGCGCGAATGCTGCATCGATACCTCGACCGTGACCCGTGCCTACCAGGTGCTCAAGCGCTTGGGACTGTTGCGTCGCGAGGATCCAGGCCGCGATCCCCATCAGCCTTTCCTGCAGGCGATCGCCATCACCGAGGTGCTGCTGCCACAAGGCCTGCTGCAGCAACTGCATCTTGCGCCGAATCGCCCCAAGCGCGAGGCGCCGGTTGGGGCTGGTGCCGGCCATGCGGCACCGATGTCGGTGGCGATGCAGGTCTGTCCCGAACGTCCCGGCAATGAGCTGAAAACTCCAGCCGGGCGGGCAGGCGAGCCGGCCGCGCCGGCGCTGAGCCGCGCCCAATCAGCCGCGCTGATGAGCCGGTTATCGGCAACAGAGCGGGCAGCATTTTTCGTGGCCTCGCGCGATCGCTCCCCCCACATCAGCTTCGATCCCGATACGGCTTTGAGCATCGAAGAGCAGGGTCACGTGCGCGGATTGTTGTCAACGCTATGCGCCAACTCCGCGTCCGATACCGCGCCGCGGCGACAGCCTGCGCGCTCGGCGCCCGTGTTTGCGCCACCCCGCCAGTTGTCGCCGCTGGAAGCCGCGCGCCTGCGCAAGGGCATCGGCGCCGTGGCGGGCAAAGCTGACGCAGCCGATCTGTTCCGCCAAGTGCTGTGGTCCCTGGAGGAGGGGGCGTTGCGCCGCTTCGAGCCGCGCCTCGCAGCCAATATTGCGCTGAAGAAAATTCGCGAGGGTGCCTGGAGCCGGCCGAACCGGATGCCACCCCAGTGGCTGCGGCGTGCGCTGCCCGAGACCTGCAGCGCCGCATGAGGAAGAAAGGATTTATGTATTTCTGTAGATCAAGAACAAAGCCGGAGATGGCGGCTTGAATATCGTGGAACAGAACGTGGAACATTTTAGCGAATATCTGATTGATTTAAATCAGCTTTATGTCTAAACAAGAGGCTCTTTTAGCACTTTTGCTTGGCGAGGAATTCCTCAAGCGGAAAGCTTTCCGCTTGAGCTACACTGCGCAGCATGTTTCCGCCCAAAGTGAGTGATCAGCAGATCCGCTCCCTCATCGCCGAACTCAGCAGGGGAGGGCGGCCGCCATCGGGCGTGGTACTGCGGCGCGCTCTCGCCGAGCGTTACGGTTCGCGTGGCGGGGTCTCGCGCATCTATACGCTCCTGTCTGCAGAGCGAAGACCACCGGCTATTCCTCTACGCGCGCAGGCAGCGCCGTCCGAGGATGCAGCATCCACGCAGGTGGAGTTGCACTCCCTGCGCGAGCAATTGCAGCTTGCCCGCGAACGCGGCGAAGCCGATCAATCGCGTTGGGCACACGAGATCGACCGGCTGCGGTTGAAGGTGGCGCAACTGGAGCCGCTGGCGCAGCAATCGCAGATGCTGCGGGAGACGGCCGATCTGCTCCGGCATCGGCTGCAGGCCGCCGATGTGAAGCTCGGACACATGGAAGCTGAACTCCTGCGCGCCATGCAGCGACTCGAGGAACGCGGCGGCGCCTGATCACCGGCGAGGTGCGAGTCCTACTTGCGGGTCAGTCATCGTCTGACAATCCCGCCTTCACCGTCATGTAATCGTGGCGGCACCATGCCGCATTTTCGTCCCGATGCCTTTGATGCGATTCCCGTGACCTTGGGCCGCATCGTGTGGCGCGAAGCATAAGCAAGCCGATGGGTACCCAGGGGGAACGGACGACGCTGCACAAACTCAAGGGTGACAATGTGCATCGGATGCCGGCGCGCCCCGCCGACCGCCGCTGGTCGGCATCGCGGGGCCTGTTGCTGCTGGCCGTTGGCGCGTTGCTGTATGTGGCACGGCAAGCCTTCGTGCCCGTGGCGCTTGCCTTGTTGGCGGCGCTGATCCTCTCCGGTCCGGTGGAGGCCCTGCACGCAAAGAAGGTGCCGCGCGGATTGAGTGCCGTGCTGATCATGCTGGCCGTGCTCGGCGTGTTCGCCATCACGCTGAACCTCGTGTCCGAGCCCGCGCAGCAATGGTTCTCGAACGCGCCGCAGACCATGCGCGTGGTCAAGCAGAAGATCCGGCCGCTGGCGCGCGTGATCGATCGCATCCAGGAAATCCGCAACAATGCAGGCAACATCGGCAGCAGTGCCAAGCCGCAGGCGCTGCCGGTGTCGGCCGTGCCGATTTCCGACGCGCCGGCCATGCTGGATGCCACACGGGTCGCCGCGGTCAGCATTGCCACCGTGGTGATCCTGAGCGTGTTCCTGCTCACGGGCGGGCCTCCGATGCTGGCGCGATTGGCCACGGCCTTTGCCGGTGACGTGCAGTCGGCACACGTCATCGGCATCCTGGAGAAGCTGCGCCGCGAAGTGGGGCGGTTCTATCTCACCACCGCCATGATCAATCTGGGGCTCGGCACGGCCACCACCATCCTGATGACAGTGCTGGACATGCCGGCGCCGCTCCTATGGGGTACCGTGGCGGCCATCCTGAATTTCATTCCCTACGCAGGTTCGGCGACTACGTTGCTGTTGCTCACCTCGGTGGCGATCGTGTCTTTCGACTCCCTTGGTCACGTGCTGGCGGTCGCGGGTGGTTATCTTGCGCTGGCTACGCTCGAAGGGCAGGTGGTGCAGCCGCTGTTGGTGGGCCGGCGCCTGGCGCTCAATCCGGTCATCGTGTTCCTCGCCTTGTGGTTCGGCGGCTTCTTCTGGGGGATCGCCGGCATCGTGCTGGCGACGCCGGCACTCGTGGCCGTTAAGGTTTATGCCGAGAACTCGCGCGAGGGCAAGCCGCTGCTCGAGTTCCTGAGTCCGCACTGAGTTGCAGACCTGATTTCCCACGTGCGAACCCGCACCCGTCCGACAGTGCCGCGGAAAGCGGCGATGGACCATCTCCCACCGGTGCACTGTCGGTGCACATTCCTCCCTACCTGCAATGGAGTTCATCATGGATCAATCGAAATCGAAGTCGGGCAGCCGCTCGCGCTCGGGTAGCCATGCCGCTACCGATGCCATCGCGCTGCTCAAGGCGGATCATCGCCAGGTCGAAAAATGGTTTTCCGAGTTCGACAGTGCGCGTTCCGAGGACCGCAAGGCCAAGCTTGCCAGCAGCATTTGTCGTGCGTTACAGATTCATACGATGTTGGAGGAGGAGATTTTCTATCCCGCCTTTCTCGAAGCCAGCGGTGACAGCGACCTGCACCACGAGGCCATCGTCGAGCATGCAGGCGCCAAGCGCCTGATCCAGGAAATCGAGTCCGGCGGAACCGACGATGACTTCTTCGACGCACGCGTCTCGGTGCTGTCGGAGATGATCAAGCATCACGTCAAGGAGGAGGAAAAGCCCAGCGGCATGTTCGCCGAGGCGAAGAAATGCGGGATGGACCTGAAGCAATTGGGTGAACGGCTCAAGGCGCGCAAGTTGGAATTGGAACAAGGCGGCGTCGAGGATATGAACTCGGCGGACAAAGCCGCCTGAAGCACAGGAGGAGGACGAGGCATGGCAGCGCGATACAGCAAGAGTAGCCAGCAATCGGTGAAGCGCGCGATGCACGAGCGCAAGGAAGGTACCTTGCGCAGCGGCAGCACCGGCAAAAAGGTCAAGAGTAAGAAGCAGGCCATCGCCATCGGCCTGTCCGAAGCTCGGCGCGCCGGCAAGAAAGTGCCGGCGAAGCGGCGGGCGCGGCGGGCGCCCGCCAAGCACGCCCGCGGCTGAAAGCGAAGCCGCTGGCTGCTGACGTGAAGCAAGGGCCCGCGCGCGCGGGCCCTTGCATGCATTCAGTGTGTGGGCCGCAGAACCTTGCCCGGATGTTTACCGGTGGGCTTGCCGGCCTCGATCACCCACACGCCAGAAGTCATCACCGCGGGAATTCCCGAGGGTGCCGCTTCGGGCTTTTCGATGGTGGAATTGTCGATGACCGTCGCCGGGTCGAACAGCACCAGGTCCGCGACATAGCCGGGCTTGATCTGGCCGCGATCCTTCAGCCCCAACCGTCCGGCGGACAGCCCGGTCATCTTGTGCACGGCCGATTCGAGTGACAACGCCTTCTGTTCGCGCACATAGCGGCCCAGCACGCGCGGGAAGGTTCCGGCACCGCGCGGATGCGCGCCATGCAGTTCACCGTCGCTGCAGAAGCTGGTCTGTGGATGGGCGACGAACCAGCGCACGTCATCTTCCGCCATGGAGGTGCCGATGATGCTCTCCATGTCCGCATCCGAATCCAGCTCCGCCATGGTCGCCTTGACGATGCGCATGTAGGTATCCACTTCGCTCAACTTCCAGATCTTGGCGATCTCGTCCAGGGTCTTGCCCGCGACGGACGGGTCCGGCGTGTACTTCGCCAGGCGAATGGCGGCGGCTCCGCCGTTCGCGGCCAACCCGGCCGCCACCTTCTGCGGATTGTAGAAATCGCGGTCGGTCACCAGCACGCGGATGGTGGAATGCCAATACGTGTAGGGATACACATCGGCCCACAACTTGACGTGTTCGCGTTGCGCGCGCTCGAAGTAGGCGGGCATGCGCTTCGCCGCGAGGTGCCAGACGGGCGGGGCGGCCAGCTTGATGTGCGTGATCTCCACGGGCAGTCCGGCCTCGCGGCCGATGCGCAGGATCTCATCGTAGGAGTTGAACACGCCGTTGCCCTCATCGCGCACATGCGAGATGTAGAAGCCGCCGGTGCCGGCGGCCACCTTCGACAGCGCCACCACTTCCTCGGTGGTGGAGAAATGCGCCTGCTCGTATTCGAGGCCGGTAGAAATGCCGAAGGCCCCGGCCTGCAGCTCGGAGGCGAGCACGCTCTTCATCTTCTCCAATTCCGCGGGGGTCGACGGGCGAAACAAATCCTTGCCCATGACGCGTGCGCGCACCGTCGCATGGCCCACCATGCTGGCCACGTTGAGCGCCGCGGGTTTGGCATCGAGTTTGCCCAGCCAATCACGCAGCGGGTAGTTGGAGTCGCCATCCTGGCCCACCAGCATGGTGGTGACGCCCTGGCGCGTCTGCGTTGCGGCATCCAGGTCCTCGAGCAGGCCGCGGTCCGCATGGCTGTGCATGTCGATGAAACCGGGCGCGAGCGCCAATCCCTTGGCATCGCGCACGGTTTCGCCCGCCTCGGGTTGCAGGTGCGGCGCCACGGCGGTGATGCGATCGTCCTGGATGCGCACATCGCCCGGAAATCCGGCGCGGCCGGTGCCATCGACGATGAGGGCATGCTGGATGACGAGGCCCGCGGCTTGCGCCGAAGCGGCGCATAGCGAGAAGGCCAGGAGGCAAATACGGATCGGTTGCTGCATGCAGGTTACTTCTTGTTGGGAGGATAGGGACGGCCATCGCGGTGCACATAGCCCGCGCGGCCCTTGAGCGCTTTCATGTCGATGTCGGGATACCAGGCTTCGTCTTCCTGGATGGCGCGTGTGCCGACTTCGAGCACCACGGCTTCCGCCGTGCCGCGATTCTGCAGGTGATGACCGTCGGACACGCCTGCCTTGAAGCCCGCACAATCCCCGCCACGCAATGTCTCCTCGCCGGCGTCGGTGACCAGCACCACTTCGCCCGACAGGACATAGACGAACTCATCTTCGCGGGTGTGCCAATGGCGCTGGCTGGACCACGCTCCCGGCAGCAGGCGCATGAGATTTACACCGAATTGCGTCAGGCCCGCCGCATCGCCGAGGCGCCGGCGGACGCGTTCGCGGCAGGGCTCATCGAAGGGTTGCGGATAGGCCGATCCAGTGACGGCAACGAGGGAATCGATGTCGATGCGCTTGGGCATGGCGTTATCCTGGCGGCAGGTCCATGGAGGTGCCCGTGTAGCGTGTCCAGGTTTGCGTCACGCCCAACAGGGAAAAGCCGATGAAGCCGCGCACGCTGAGCGTGCCGTCCGCATTCAAGGCGATCTTGCATTTGTAGGTCTTGCCATTGTCCGGCTTGTAGATGGTGCCGCCGGACCAATGGCCGTCACCATCGTAGTTCATGCCTGTGAGGATGACCTGGCCGCGCAACTCCTTGCCGCGCGCCGCCGGATCGGGATTGTGTTCGTCCTTGCGGCCCGGGTGATTGCCGCCGACGATCTGGCCGCTGAGATGGCCTTGTTCATCCACGCTGAGCTGGATGATGCCGTCCTTGGGTTCGGTGAGCCAATGGCCGGCGATGCGGCTCATCGCCGGATCCGCACTCGCCGTTGCGCTGAGCGCGAAGCCCAGCACGATCAAGCCTGCGAAGGTCTTTGCCCACTGCATCTTGGATACCCCCAGTTGCCTGCCGCGAGTATGAACCCGGCGGGCGGGGATATCCAAGCGTTGCGCTCAGCGTGGCTCTATCTTCCACACGATGGGAATGGTGGCGCGGCCGGCGACCGACCTGCCATCCTGCATGGCGGGCAGCATGCGCTGGCCGCGTACGGCCTCCAGGCACGCGGCGTCCAATCTCTCAAAGCCGGTCCGCGTCTGCAATGAGGCATCGGTGATGCGACCGTCGGCTGCGACGCTCAGGCTCACCACGCAACGGCCCTCGTGTCCTGCACGGATTTCGGAGTCGGGATAGAAGCTGCGCCCAACCATGATGGGATGGCGCGGGTCCATGCGAGCCGCGGTGATGACGGGCGCGTGGCCTGGTGCGGGCGTGCTGTTCGCGGGGCCGTCGACCGGGGGGCGGGCAGTCACGGTTGGGCCATCCTCGCTGACGATGGTCCCGGTGGGGACCTCCGGGTCGAGGACGGGCACCGGCGTGAAGTCCACGCGAGTCGGCGGCAGGGAAACATTCGGCCGTGGCGCCGCCGGCACCTGTCGAACGATGACATCCTCCACGACCTTCCGAATGAACGTCGTGGTCAGGCCGGAGTAGAACGCGTAGCCCAGGGCGATGTGGAACAGCACCACGACGGCGAAGGCAGCACTTCGGTCTGCAGGCAATGACATGGACAACGCGGGTGCGCGCATGAACGTTTCTCCTGTGGCGGATTTTCCATAAGCGGCGACCTTCCAAGGAAAAGTGCGCCGTCCATGCAGGTGAAACGGGCGTGCGTGCGCGCTGGGGTTACGCGTACATCGGCATCGGGATGAAAGCGAGGCGCGAGGAGCGCTACTTGGCCTCGCGCTCGGCCTTCTTGCGCAAGGCGACTTCCTCGCGGTCGACGACGATTTCCTTCGGTGCGTCTATCCCTAAGCGAATCTGCGTGCCTTTGACTTCCAAGACCGTGACGGCGATGTTCTCGCCGATGCGGATGGATTCGCCGCTCTTGCGGGTGAGTATCAACATGAAAATGTCCTGCGGGTCCGTTGTGAGTTGAGACCTTCTTCTTCTCGGGTTTGTTGCATCGGTCGGGAGAAATTAATGCGATGGTAGCTCGCTTGGAGATGCGTGCGGCGGGCATTCGTTGTATTGTCCGCGCATCACGTTGCATTGCGGCGAAAGACTGTTTTTCAAGACTGACGAGGAACTATCGACATGAAAAGAATGACCCTGTTGTTGTCCGTGGCGGTGGCTGGCCTCACGCTCCTCGGCTGCGCCAAGAAGGAATCCACCCTGGACAAGGTGGTGGATTCCACCAAGGATGCGCTCGATGCGCGTGACCATGAAAAGATCAAGGATGCGGCCGAAGACGCCCGCGATGCGGTGAAGGATGCGGCGACCGACGCCAAGACGGCAGCCGAAGATGCAGCCGCCAGCATGAAGAACGCGGCCGCGGAGGCCAACGACGCGGCAAAGGAGGCGGCGAAGGATGCCACCCAGGCGGCCAAGGACGCCGCCGCAGATGCAAAGCAAGCGGCGAAGGACGCGGTCGGCCACCCATGAGGTGGCGGCTGGGGAGGTGCGCGGTGCCGCTCGGCCCTGTGGCAAGCACCGCCGTTGTAATAATTGCAAAAACGGCGGCGGTTCGATCGATGATGGAGGAGGTAAGCGATGACTGGCTCGGTGTATGACGTTGCATTGAAGAAAATCGATGGCAAGCCCGCCACCCTGGGCGATTACCGCGGCAAGGTGCTGCTGGTGGTGAACGTGGCATCCAAATGCGGGCTCACGCCGCAATATGCGGGTCTTGAAAAGTTGTATCAGGACAAGCGCGCCAAGGGGCTCGAGGTGCTGGGTTTTCCCGCCAATAACTTCATGGGCCAGGAACCGGGAAGCGAGACGGAAATCGCCAGCTTCTGTTCCACCACCTACGATGTGCATTTCCCCTTGTTCTCCAAGATCTCGGTGCTGGGTGCGGACAAGCATCCGCTGTACGTCGCCTTGACGGCGGCGCGTCCGCAGTCCACGGGCGAAGGACCGTTCCGCGAAAAGCTCAAGGGCTATGGCGTCGATCCGGCGAACAAGACCGACGTGCTGTGGAACTTCGAGAAATTCCTCATCGACCGCAAGGGCGCGGTGGTGGGGCGCTTCTCGCCCGATGTCACGGCCGATGATCCGCGCCTCGTGGCCGCCATCGACGCGGAATTGGCTAAGGCGGCGTAGCCGCCTTTTCCATCGCCTCCAGCCGCGCGCTGATGGCGGCGCCGTAGTAGGCCTGCGGCTTGGACGGGGTTTCGTGTTCGGCGCGCTCGCGCCTGGCGAGCGCGTCCGCCGCCAGCGTGAACGCCTGCCGCAGCGAAGTCGTCTTGGGCAACGCATCGCGGAAGAAGGCCTCGCCAAAATACGTGAGATCGCGATCACTGCCGCAGCCGAACGAGGTGCGATCGGCTGCGGCAGCGGCGAGGATGATGGTGTTCTCATCGCTCAAGGCCGGAATGAAGGAACCCGCGTAGCAGGCCGAGATGATGATCACCTTGTAGCGGATGCCTGATTCCTGCAGCGCATCGGCCAGCGTGTCGGCATCCAGCGGGTTCAACTCCATACCGCCATTGGAAACGGCAATCGTCGCATCCTGCGAGCCGTGCGAGGAGAGAACCAGGAACAGGATGTCCTCCTGCGGATTCATGCGCGCTGCGAGACCGTGCAGCGCCCGCTCCAGGGCCGTGACAGTGGCGAGCGGATGCGAGTCCAGGTCGCGCTGGTCATTGATCAACAGCAGGCTTCGCGGTGCGCTGCCGTAGCGATTGCCAAGCACTTTGGAGGCGAGCTGGATTTCCTCGGAAAACACCCGTTGCTCACCGACGCCGGCGAACCCCAGCAGGTACGCCTGCGGCGCAGGCCCGCTGTGCGGCGCCACCGCCACCAGTGACGCGGCGATGCGTGCCGGCTGCTCGTACAAGCTGGCCTCGACATCGGCATTGGGGCCTTCCGCCGTCTCCTCCGGGTCCGGCGTGTACCAGAGGGAGGCGTTGACGAAGGCTGCACCCGTCATCATCCACAGGAGCACCGCCAGGCCAAGTCCGCCCAGGACCGCGCGTCCTTGCGATTCGCCGCGCATGGCGCGCAATGCGTGAGCGGCCTGCGCGACGCTGACCAGAACAGTCAGGGCCAGGATCAATTCGAGCCAGGGCGGGTCGGTGAAACTGGCGAGCCAGGTGCCCAGTACCACCCACGGCGCCAGCAGCGCCACCAACCACACGGTCGAGCGGATGGGCGAGGGCGGTTCGGTGCGCGCGGCCATGATCCACGCCACCGCCAGCGCCGCCAATGCGTAGGTGGCGATGCCGGAAAAACCGATGGGTGAATATTCCGCCGGCTGATCCCGCGCCCAGCCATCCAGCAGGATCCACAGGGCGATCGCCATGAGGCCCAGTAGGACGGTGACGCCTGGGTGAACCGCCACGCCCTCGGGGCAGCGGCGAAAGGTCGTGATACGCCAGGCATCCAGCAGGGACGCCGTCAAGGAAGAGGCCCGAGCGCCGCCCACGGCGCCGCCTGCCGGGGAGATGGCGGCACCCACGAGGGCGCCGGGGGTTGCCGTGCCGTTCGCGGTTCCACTGGCGGCGGCCGTTCCGGGGGCGATGGTACCTGCATCGGCGCCAGAGGGCGCCGCACCCACCCAGCTTCGAATCAGCGCTGCGGCGCTCTCTGCCGTCAGCGGCGCCGGCAGGTCGCGCACCGGCACGATGTGCGCGGCGATGTGGTCGATCCACAGGAACAGGTGCTGCGGCGTGATGCTGACGCCGCGCAGCGTGCTCCATCGCATCTGCGCGGTGGTCGCGGCGCGCTGCAGCCGCAAGCCCTCCGCGGTGAACTCGTAGTGAACGGCGCCGAGGATGCCGCCGTCGGTCGATGGCTGCGCGGCGCGCGTGACCATGCGCGTGCGCAGCAGGACGGCGAGGAAGGCGATCAGCATCCCGATGATGATTTCGGGCACATGCAGGCGGCGGTGCGAGATCTGCAGCCATGCGGCGCCGAGGAATCCGAGCAGCAGGCTCGCAATCAGCACGAGCAAGAATGTGCGTAACGGATGCCGGTCGACCGTGACATGGCGCTGAAAGGCGCGCTGATAGGCGCGCCAGTCATCCAATTCCAGCGTGGTATCGACGGAAAAGCCCTGCATTGTCGCGCTAGCTTCGCACAACTGCCCGTGCAATTGACATCTCCGCGGCTTGGCCCGACAGTGCCTGCGCGGCCGCCGGGGCCGTGGCGCATCGACATGCACATGAACGCATCGCATTCTGAAAGAGTCGCCCTGGTGACCGGCGCTTCGCGCGGCATCGGCAGCGTCATCGCCCTGCAACTCGCACAGCGCGGGCTGCGCGTCGCCGTGCATTACCGCAGCAATCGTGGCGCCGCCGAGGCCACGCTTGCCTCGCTCCCAGGCGCCGGCCACGCCGCCCTCGATGCCGACCTTGCCGATCGCGCGGCCACCTCGCGGCTATGGCATCAGGCAATCGAGCGCTTCGGGCGAGTCGATGTGCTGATCAACAATGCCGGCCTGTACCTGGATCATTCCCCGCTCAAGGTCGATGAGCGCGACTGGTTGTCGACCTGGGAGCAGACGTTGTCGGCGAACTTGATCGGGCCAGCGCACCTGTCCTGGCTGGCGGCGCAGGGCATGGCGCGCCATACCTCGGCGCCAGGCTTCGGTCGAGGCCGCATCGTCAACATCTCCTCGCGCGGTGCGTTTCGCGGCGAGCCGGACGCGCCCGCCTATGGTGCGAGCAAGGCGGGCATGAACGCCCTGTCGCAATCCCTGGCCAAGGCGCTCGCGCCCTCGGGCATCTATGTGTACTGCCTGGCTCCGGGCTGGGTGGAAACGGAGATGGCCACCGCGCACCTGACCGGTCCGGGCGGCGCCGCCATCCTCGAGCAACATCCGCTGGGGCGGGTCAATCAACCGCACGAGGTGGCCGCGGCGGCGGTGTATTGTGCGCTGGATGCGCCGGCCGCCATGACCGGTGGCATCATCGATGTGAACGGCGCCAGTTACTTGAGGACATGAGCCCATGATCAGACATCCGCTGTCGGTGACGCACCGTCCGCCGATGCATCCCTGCGGTTGCCGGCGCTTGCCGCCGGCGAATGCGTGGTGGAGTGGCGCGCGTTGTGCGGCGGGGATGGTCACGAGCTCCACGGCAGTTTCAAGTTTTCGATCGGTAGTGCTGCCAAGCCCTGACCGATGATGTCCATCGGCCTCACCGGCTGGGACCTGGCGTCGCTCGCCTTCAAGGCGTGTGTGTACGCCGCGGTGTTCGCCGGCGCGGGCGGCGTGCTGTTCCTGGCGGCTTGCGGCGAGTCGCTGATAGCCGCGGATCGCCGGCGGGTGGAACGTCTCATCGGCGCCGCGCTCCTCTTGGCGGTACTGCTCAGTGGCTTGCGCATACCGCTGCTGGCTGGGGCCTTGAGTGGCGAGCCCGCAGGGATGATCGATCGCAACATGCTCGAGATGGTGCTGCAATCCGAGGAGCAGCGCGCCGCGCTGGTGCGAATCGTCGGCCTGGTGCTCGCCTGCGCCGCGCTGGTCGGCACGCGCAGCGGTGGCTGGCAGTCACTCGCCGTGGCCGGTGCCGCGCTCGCGATCACCTCCTTCGCGTGGACCGGGCACTCGCACGCGTTGCCGCGGCCGAACGCCGGCATCCTGCTGCATTCCCTGCACCTGATCTGCGTGGCATTCTGGTTGGGCTCACTCACTCCCTTGTGGATGATCGCGCGGTCCGATGCCCGGGGAGCACGCACGGCGGCCGTGGCGGTGGCGTTCGGGCGCATGGCGGTCGCCGTCGTGAGCGCCCTGCTGGCAGCGGGCTCCGGGCTGTTCCTGCTCATGCTCGGCGGCTGGGAAACACCGCGCCTGGATGGCACCTACGCGAGTCTGGGACTTGGCAAGATCGCATTGGTGGCGGGGATGCTCGCGCTTGCCGCCTACAACAAGCTGCGGCTGACGCGGCGGCTCATCGCGCGGGATGATGGCGCGGCACGCGTGTTCACCTTCACCGTGGGTATGGAGATGGCATTCGCCGTCGCGGTGCTGCTGGTCACGGCCGCTTTGACCACGGTGACGGGACCGCCGGCTCTCGAGTAGCTGTCCGGCCTGATCCGTGACCAGCCTTCCCCGGCGCCGCGGTGGTATATTCAATTGAACGACGAAACAATGCTTTGGGGATGAACATGCGCTCCTCTCTCTGTGTCAGCGGCGCGATTCTCGCCGCCTGTCTCTGCGTGTCCATGCCGGCCGGCAGTGCCGATACGGCGGACCTGGTGATCACGCACGCCCGTATCGCCACGGTGGATGCACGGCATCACATGGCTGAGGCACTCGCCGCGCGCGATGGCAAATTGCTCTACGTCGGCGATGCCGCGGGCGTGGAAGCGTTCGCAGGGCCCGACACCCAGCGCATCGAGGCGGGCGGCCGGCTCGTACTGCCGGGGCTCATCGATTCGCACATCCACCCGTTGGGCATCGTGCAGTTCGACACCTGCGACCTGAAGAGCCAGGCCATGTCGCTGGGCGCCTTGTCGGACTTCGTGCGCGCCTGCGTGGAGAAATTCAAGCCCGCGCCGGGCGAGTGGCTCTCGGTGGATCAATGGAATTACGCCGGCAACAATCAACCCGATGCGGAATTGCCCACGGTGCGTGCGGCACTGGACCGCGCCTCCACCACCACGCCCATCCAACTGCGCGGCAATGATGGGCACCACGGCGGCTTCAATGGCGCTGCGTTGGCGCGCGCCACCAACAAGCAAGGCCACCAGGTTGGGCTGAACAAGGCGACCCTTGCCTCGGATTTCGCTCATTTCAAGCCGTTGATCGGTGTGGATGCCGCGGGCGAGCCCAATGGTGCGGTGGATGAGGAGGCGCGCGCCATCCTGGGCCTTCCCAAGTCGACGCGACTGAAGAACCTGATGTCCGCCCCGCACCGCGTGTTCGAGGCGTTGCATCAAAGCGGCATCACCGCCATGCAGGACGCGTCGGCCTCGGACGACAATTTCACGCTGTACGACATGCTGCTGGCGTCGGGGCAGTTCGACTTGCGCGTCAATGCCGCGCAGTATTTCGCGCCGCAGGATTTCCGGGGCGCCGACGGCAAGCTGGACACGCAGAAGGCCGTGGACATCGCCAAGGCGCGCCGCACGAAGTATGCGGGCAACCCGCTGTTCAAGGCGGAGGCCGTCAAGATATTCGCGGATGGCGTGCTGGAAGGCGACCCCAACGCCAATCCGCCGACGCTGCCGCATGGGGCGCAGATCCGGCCCTACCTGCTGCCGCGCTTCAAGCGCGATGCGCAAGGCGTGCTGCAGGTGGCCGGCTATCTCGACCAGAACGGTCCGGCCTGCAAGGGCGTGCGCAAGTTCCCGCAGGCATTCAAGTCGCAGACCGCGATCGATGTGTTCCGCAAGGTCAATGGCTATGCGCCTTTCGCCTGCACGCCCTCGCGCGGCGTGCTGACCTTGCCGCGGCCGGAGCTGTTCGACTGGGCTGCGGGCTTCCACCAGGCCGGCTTCACCCTGCACGTGCATGCCATCGGCGATGATGCCCTGCGCGCCACGCTCGATGCGATCGAGCGTGCCCGCAAGCTCGATGGCGTGTCGAGCCAGGCGGACACCATCGCGCATGCGCAGCTCATCCATCCGGACGATGTGGTACGCATCGGCCGCGATCGCATCAACGTGGCCTTCACCTATGCCTGGGCCTACACCGACCACGACTACGACCTGTCCGTGATTCCTTTCATCGACAAGGTGACCGGCACGGGCGCGGCGGGGCTGCACGATCCTTCCTTCTATTACGAGCGCAATGCTTATCCGACGCGCAGTGTGAAGGCGGCCGGCGGCATCCTGATTGCCGGGTCCGATGCGCCGGTGGACACGCGCGATCCGCGCCCCTTCATCAACATGCAGATGGCGGTGACGCGGCGCTTCGCCGGCCAGCCCGCATTGAACCCTTCAGAAAGCCTCAGCATCCAGGACGTCCTGGATGCCTACACCATCAATGGTGCGCGCTCGCTGGGTCGGGCCGATGAGATCGGCTCGCTGGAGGTGGGCAAGTCGGCGGACTTCATCCTCCTCGATCAGGACATCCTGGCGCTGGCGGCTGCGGGGGAGGCCGATCGCATCGGCAAGACGCGCGTGCTCGGCACCTGGTTCAAGGGCAAGCGCGTGTACGACGGGGAAAAGCAATGAGAGAGCTCAAGAAGACGGGCGGCGCCGCGCTGGCGCTCGCGGTGATCCTGTTGGCGGGCGCATCGGCGCAGGCTGCGATTTCCGCGGCCGAGCAGCGCGTGCTGGATGCGCTGGATGCGGACAAGGCGCGCGCGGAGCTTGCGCACCTGACCAATGAGGTCATCAAGACGCCCTCGGGCGTGGGTGATGGCTCGATCGTGTCCGGCAGCGTCGAAGAGACCGCCATGGCGGAGCACATTGCCGCCAAGTTCCGCAAAATGGGCTTGGGCGTGCGCATCGAGGAATATCCGGTGCGCGCCTATCGCTACGATCCGGTGACGCTGCGCGCCAACGGCAAGGCACTTCCGGCTATCAGCCTGCATGCCACGCTCACCACCTGGGGCACGCGCGACGGTGTGCCTTTCGCACGCGGCAATGCCAACGGCGGGCATCTGCTGCGCGTGCCGCTCATCGATGCGGGCGATGGCTACGAGGCGGATTACCAACGCCTCGGCGATGTGCGCGGCAAGGCGGTGCTGGTGCGCCGTGAGATGCGTGACTGGCCGCCGGCGCAGATCACCGAAGCCGCGCAACACGGCGCCGCGGCCATCATCTTCTACGATCATCCGGCGGCCGGCGCCGCTCAGGCGGATGCGTTGCGGCAGGACAGCCTGTGGGGCCACGAAAACCTGCCCACCGTCGCCACCAGCGTGCGCGCGGCGCGCGCGCTGCAGGCATCGCTCAAGGCGGGCGCAGTGCAGGTCGAACTCGACAACCACATGCAGCTGGCCGACGGCATCTCGCGCAACGTGGTCGCCACCTTGCGCGGCAGCGAACGCCCGGACGAATGGGTGGTGGTGGCGGGTCACTTCGACCGCTGGTTCCAGGGGTCCCTCGATGACACCAGCGGCGCGGCCGCGGTGCTGGAGGTGGCGCGGGCGTTCACCGCCGCCGGGTTCAAGCCGCGCCGCTCCGTGCTGTTCGTGGCGGCGGGGAGCGAGGAGGCGGGGCAGGTGGATCCAGAGCGCGACTGGCTGGCCGGGTCCTATGCCTTCGTGCAAAGCCATCCCGAGGTGCTGCGCAATGCCGCGTTGATCTTCAACGTCGATGGCTTCGGATGGAGTTCCAAGCGCACCATCCTGGCATCCTCCGCCGATCTGCTGGCCTACCACCGGCAACTCATTGCCGATCTCGGACTGGAATCCCAGGTCACCCTGCGCCCCACGGTGGGCAGTACGACCGATGCCTGGAATTTCGGCGTGGTGGGTGGTGCGGGCCTTGCCAGCCTCATCACCCTCGATGACAGTTTCTACCCGCTGTATCACACGCAGCTCGATGTCTACGCGCCCGAACGCTTTCGCAACATGGGCATGAACCTGCGCGTACTGGCGTTGGACCTGGCGCGCGCCGCCGATCTCGGCCAATTGCCTGTGGATTTGGCCTTCCTGGCGACGCAAGTGGATGGCGCGTTGGCTGAGGACGCCGCCAAGGTATCGGATGTGAGTTTTGCCGATGGCCGGGCGGCGTTGGGCGAATTGAAGCAGGCCGCTGCGGCCGTCGCTTCATTGCCGTCCGCGGCTGGCGCCGGGCCCGCTGGCGGTCCAAGCGCCGTTGATGCCGTGAATCATTTGCTCATGTCGACTCGGCATTTCCTCACGCCCTGGCTGTACGCCGACAATGGCGACTACGACCAGGCGGTGCGGACGGCCGCGTACGTCACCCGCATGGCCGCTCTCGATCGTGCACTGGCGGCGGCGCGCTCGAAGGATCAAACGGGTGTCGGCAAGGCGTTGTCGGAGTTCTACGAAGGCCGCCAATGCCAGCGCCTGTCGGCCTCGGTGTATGCGTCGGAGCGAAACTTCTGGGCGGGGGAGGGCGGATGGGCCAGCCGCTACGGGCACCGTGCCGCCCCGCCGCCGCCGGCCTTCGATGCCGGCTGCCGCGCCCTGCGCGGATCGGTCGAGGATTGGGCAATGGTCACCTCCGGCCTGACGGCGGCAAGGGATGATGCGCGGGCAACCCTGGTGCAATCGCTTGCACTCATGGCGACCAAGACCCGCGCCGCCGCGGCGGCCTTGAATGATTACTCCTCGCGGGCGGGCAGATAGCCTGCATCGCGAGATTTTGACGACGGCAATGGGCCTTGTGTATATATTGAGGCAGGGGAAAGCGAAGGCCAGCGGCCTAGCGACGGCGATGACCGTAAATGGGAGATAGTGTCATGTTCAAGATCGATGCCTTGCTGCGCCCGCGCAGCCGCTCAGCTTTGCTGGGCTCATTGGGTGTGTTGCCGCTGATATGCGCAGTGGGCGCTCCGCTGTCGGCGCAGGCTCAAACCGCCCCGGCCAGGGATGCCATTTCGGAAATCGAGGAAGTGGTGGTTACCGCCACCCGCCGCGCCGAGCCTCTGTCGAAGGTGGCCATCAGCGTCAGCACCTTCGGTAACGAGGAAATGGAAGCCCGCGGCGTCAAGCAATTCGACGACCTCATCCGGCTGACACCGGGCCTGAACTTGACGCGACAGAGCGCCACGGGCGCCAGCCAGATCGCCATCCGCGGTATTTCCTCGAACGCGGGTTCGGGCACCACCGGCGTCTACATCGACGACACGCCGATCCAGGTGCGAAATCTCGGTTTCGGCGCCGGCAGCGCATTCCCGGGCCTTTTCGACGTCGAGCGCGTGGAAGTGCTGCGCGGCCCGCAGGGCACGTTGTTCGGCGCCGGCTCCGAAGGTGGCACGGTGCGCTTCATCAACGTCGAGCCCAATCTGGACAAGGCCAGTTCCACGGCGCGCGCTGAATGGGCCACGCTCAAGAATGGGTCGCCATCGTATGAGGCCGGCGTTGCGTTCGGTGCCCCCATCGTCGAGGACAAGGTGGGCTTCCGCGTCAGCGCTTACTACCGGCGGGAAGGCGGATACGTGGACGCCGTCGGCGGCACCTACCAAATCGTGGATCCCACCGGCAATCTATATGGCGATTCGGTGACGTTCACGCGTACCAAGACCTATGAAGAAGACATCAACTGGAACCGCACCATCGCGTTCCGCGGCGCCCTGAAGTTCAAGATCAACGACAACATCAGCATCACGCCCTCGGTGTTCTACCAGAAGCACCATGTGAATGACGGACCCGGCGATGGCGGTACCTATGACCTGGCCACCTCCGACCGTGCGAACAGCGATTACTCGCGGCAGTATTTCTTCCAGGGCACACCGGGCACCGTCTATACAGCGGCCAATGATCCGACGACAACGACGTCGCTGCGAGCCACCGACATGCCCAACAACCAACTGGGTGACGACAAGTTCACGCTGTCGGCATTGGCCTTCAACTGGGACATGGGGCCGGTGACATTGGTGTCCAACACCTCTTTCTTCGATCGCACTTCGACGCAGTACTACGATTACTCCAAGGGCTATGCACAGTTCTACAGCCCGCAGTTCTTCCTGCAGCCCGATGGCGTCACCTCGACGGGAACCTATCTGCCAGAGGGCTGGAAGAGCATGGCCTTGTACAACAACGGCCAGAAGAATTTCGTCGAGGAAATCCGCCTGCAATCCAATGATGCGGATGCGCGCCTGACCTGGCTCGCTGGCATCTTTTACTCGCGCAACAAGCAGACGGCTTCCGAGCCCATCAGCCATAACTTCCTGGACAACCAGTCCTGGGTGGGTTTCTATCCCACGAATTTCGGCTACGGCTATTACGGCGTGAACGGCGGTGACCCCTTCGGTCCGGGCTCGTCGGCCTACCGGAACTTCTTCGGTGACAACTCCCTTACGAACAACGTGTCGTTCCTGGGCATCTGGGAGACGGTGGAAAAGCAGATCGCCGGGTTCACGCAATTCGATTTCAAGATCACCGAGAAATTGAAGCTGACGGCCGGTGTGCGCGTCTCCAAGAACAAGTTGGATTTCAACGCCTCCTACTTGGGACCGGAAAACAACGCCAACGCGCCATTCGGCTTTCCCTGCACCTTGCCTTGCACGCCGGTCTACCCCACGTCGGCGGTCAACGGGTCGGAGACCGCCACCACGCCGAAGTTCGGCATCGCGTACCAGTTGAACGAGCAGAACCTGTTCTACGCCACAGCCGCGAAGGGCTTCCGCCCGGCCGGTGCCTCCTTGCGCGTGCCCTCGATCTGCGACGGCGACTTGGTCACCAACGGTTACGTGGATGCCAATGGCAATCCCCAGCAGCCCGAGACGTACAAGTCCGACTCGGTGTGGAGCTACGAAATCGGCAGCAAGAACCGCCTGTTCGGCGGCCGGCTGGTGCTCGATGGCAGCATCTACGAAATCAAGTGGAAGAACATCCAGGCGAACGTGAGCCTGCCGGCCTGCGCCTATAACTTCGTCGACAACCTGGCCGATGCCACGGTGCGCGGCATCGACCTGGGTTTCCAGCTCAAGGTTACCGAACGGCTGTCGCTGAACGGATCGTACGGCTACAGCGATCCGAAGTTCGACAAGGATGCGCTGTCGCCTGGCGGCAAGAAGATCTACAGCAAGGGCGCGGGCATCCCCAATGCGGGCGCCCCCAGCCAGATCTCCCTGTCCGGCGAGTATTCGCTTCCGGTCCGTAGTTACGAGGGCTATGTGCGTGCCGACTTCACCCACACCTCGCAGTGGCGCCGCGTGGGCAATCAGGTGTCGACGTCGCCCTTGTATGACGCGCGCCTGCGACCGGTTCCCGCCTACAACGTGCTCAATGCACGCCTCGGCGCGCGCGTCGACCAGCTTGATGTGTCGTTGTTCATCCAGAACCTCACGAATGCGCGCCCCTCGCTCAACCTGAACGCGGGCAACTACTATGACCCGCAGGACTGGCAGGACATCACCCTGCGTCCGCGCACCTACGGGGTGACGGTGAGCTGGCGGCATTGACGCCGGAGCTCCACTGTCTGGCATGGGCGGTCGCTCTCGGGATCGCCCATGTCTTCATCGCGGCCTCGCTCGCCACGCACCAGCGTGGCCTGCAATGGAATGTCGGCAATCGTGATGGCATTGCAGCGCCGCTGACCGGCTATGCGTCGCGGGCCGATCGCGCCAGCCGCAACTTTCTCGAGACCTTCCCTTTTTTTGCCGCGTTGGCGCTCGGCGTCGTGCTCGCCAAGGTCAACAGCGAACACACGGCGCTCGGCGCGCAGATCTACGTCTGGGCGCGCGTGGCCTACCTTCCCATCTACATCATCGGCATTCCCTATGTTCGCACCCTGGTATGGGGCGCGGGGTTCTGGGGCCTGCTGCAGATGTTGTACCCGTTGGTTTGAACGAGGAGTTGGATATGCGCAGCATGATGAACAGCATTCGTATTGCCGGAATTTTCCTGGCTGCATGGTCCCTGCAGGCTGGCGCTGCGGACACACCCTCCGTGGAAAAGGAGATTGCCGCGGCGGAGCGCGCCATGAACGCTGCCTACGCCGCCAACGATGTGGACAAGTATTTCAGCTACTACGCCGAGGGCATGGACGCGATCTTCTATGGCTCCCGCACCAATTATGCCGACTACCGCAGATCCTGGGCCGAGTCGGTCAAGGCGGGCAATGTTGTTGCTTCGCTGAAGATGAATGACGTGAAGGTGCAGGTATTGCCCGGCGGGACCGCCGCCGTCGCCAGCTATCAAATCGAGGTGACCTACAAGCATGCCGATGGCAAGACCGGCACCGACAAGGCCTTCGAGACCGATGTGTGGGTGAAGGGCAAGCAGGGTTGGAAGGTGCAGCATGCGCACTATGCGCTGGCGGTACCAGGGGCCGGATGAGCCCCATGCACGATGCTCCGACGCTGTCGCCGCCGGTTGCCTGCATCCCTCGCAATGAGATCACATGACGAATAAATGGTTACTGGCCCTGCTGCTGAGCGGTGCCTGCCTGCGCACGCTCGCGGCCGACGCGCCGTTGCCGACCCTGCCCCAGGTCTACAGCGGCGCCATGCTGCCCCACGAGGCGGTACGCGCGTTGTCGCACACCGAGCAATTGCTGCCGGTGCGCATCGTGCATCGCGCCGGCGCGGTGCAGCCCTTGCGCACGCGGGCCGCGGCCTTTCCCGCCATCCAATTCGAAGACAAGGGCGTGAAGCTCGACCTGTATGACTATCTTGCGGTCAACCGCGTCGCCGGCATTCTCGTGCTGAAGAACGGCGAAGTGGCGCTCGAGCACTATGACCTCGGCGCGACACCGCAAACCCGCTGGTCGTCCTGGTCGTTGGCCAAGTCGATCACCTCCACGCTGACCGGCGCCGCCATCGCCGATGGATTCATCAATAACCTCGACGAACCCGTGACACGTTACGTGCCGGCGCTGCGCGGCGGTGCGTACGAAGGTGTCACCATCCGCCACATCCTCACCATGAGCTCGGGCGTGAAATGGAACGAGACCTACACCGACCCCACGTCCGACCGCCGCCAACTGCTGCAACGGCAGATTGCGCGGCAGCCCGGGAAACTGCTCGAGTTCATGAATTCGCGCTCGCGGGCGGCGCCGCCCGGCACGGTCTTGAACTACAACACGGGCGAGACCGTCGTGCTGGGCGCGGTGATCGAGGGCGCCACGCACCGTCCGCTTGCCGAGTACCTCAGCGAGAAAATCTGGTCGAAGGCGGGCATGGAGCAGGATGCCACGTGGTGGGTGGAGAGTCCCAACGGCATGGGCGTGGCGGGCACCGGGCTGGCGGCAACGCTGCGCGATTACGGCCGCTTCGGGTTGGTCGCGGCGGCAGACGGCAAGGTGGGCGGAACCTCGATACTGCCGCCAGGCTGGTTCGATGAAGCCGGCACGGCGAAGGTGATCGGCGGCAAGCGCGTCGACTATGGCTACATGTGGTGGGTGCCGGAGGGCAAGGACATCCTGGCCAAGGGCGCATTCGAAGGCGAGGGGATTTTCGGCCAGTTCATCTACATCAATCGGCGCGAGCAGCTGGTGATCATCGTGTTGAGCGCGCGCTCCAAGCCCTCTCCGGAATTCCAGGCCGACGACGGCGCCTTCTTCGAGGCCGTGACCCGCGCACTGCATTGATCGTGCCCAGCATCGTCGCCGCGGTGACGCACCGCCTGGATGCGCGGCTCAGTTCTTCGGCGGGCATTCCTGGTGGGCATTCCAGCTGAAGGTCACGGCGTAGCTCCAGCCGATGTTCTGCCGCTCCCCTGCGCCTTCCAGACCGGCCTGATAATCACCCTTGCAGAGCCGCAGGTGCCGCGCGGCGCCTTCCGGTGATGTCTCTTCGATCGCCGTCCAGCCATTGCGTTTCCATTGCGGCAAATAGTGGTTCTGCAATTGATCGAAGGACATCGCCGAGTGGTAGTAGGCGCCGATGAATACGCGCCCGAGCTTGGGCTTCTCGTCCATGTAGATCAATCTCGCTTCGGCGGGGGCCTTCAGCGCCTTAAACTGCCGTTGCAGGACGACGCGATGGACGGCGGTGTCCGACGGATGCAGCAGAGGCCAACTCAGCCCGAGGATGAGCGCGCCAGCTAGCGCGAAGGTGATGGTGCGGGCGGGAATGGCCATTGGGCGCCAGCGTAGGTGCATGGCGCAAGGCAGTCAATTTTCCGGCCGGCTTCCACCGCGCAGGAACTCACCCGCACGCACCGGCCCGCCGTGGTACGGGAAGCCGGGATCATGCCGGATCATCAGATCCTGCTGTTGCCGGATCGGCTGCATGGCGAACGATGGGGGCCAATCCGGGTCCCGGACGGCCAATACTTCATGCTCGGCGACAACCGCGACAACAGCGCGGACTCGCGCTACATCGGCTTCGTTCCGCGCCGGAACATCGTGGGCCTGGCGACGCGAGGCGCCGCCTCGTTCGATCCAGATCATCACTACCGGCCACGGTTCGACAGGGTGCTGCAGCCGTTGTAATCGGGACGGGGCGAAAGGCTATCCGTCCGCGCCCAGGTAGGGCAGGTCCTGGATGGTGCGCGGAAGCGCGCTCTGCGAGATGGCGAAGGTCTGGCACACCGCCTGCCAAGTGGTAATGCCGGCGAGGCAGGCCACGATGTCGCTGCGCTCCGCAGTGGAGCGGTGCGGGAAGCTCAGCGACAAGCAGCTTTCCGAGTGCAAGCTTGCGAGCGAGTCGCGCCAATGCTGCGGCAGGCTGCCGTCGGATTCCTCGCCCTGCACGATGAAAAAGCCGAACACGCGCCGCCGTCCTCGCACCTCCCATGCCGCATCCAGATTGCGCCAGATCAGCGGCCGGCCCGGCAGCGCAGTTTCATCGAGTGCCGGCGTGACCGTGCCGCGCTTGCTCTCGATCACCACCAGCGCATCCGGTGTCTCGATCAGCACATCAGGCACCGCGGGCGAGTCGAACAGATGCCATCCCTTGGGCGCCCCTGAGCGCAGGTCGCGCAGCGCGCGCCGCACCACGGCAGGATCGCCGCGTCCGAGCAACCAACGGTCCCGATGCGACTGGTCGTTGATGGTGGCGGCCGGCGGGTGACGGATCAGCCAGGACAGGAGCGACACCGGCGGGTCCATGGGGGATTCATTCTTGCCCCAGAAGCCCTTCTGGTAGGCCAGGTTGACGTCTGCGAAGCGCCCCGCAGTGGCCGTCTCGACCGAGCCGTCGGTGAGCGTCAACAGCGTGCGCACCCAGTCATCACGGCGCGCGTGCAGCGCGTCCATGACCGGAACGAGCCGGGTTTTCACCGAACAATCCGGACCACCTCTCATCTCGATATCTCCGAACGCGCATCGCTTGCGCGGGTATTCATCGCAGCGTAGTCTGCTGCCGCAGCGCATACAAGGGCAGGTGCCGCAAGCATGGCGGCCGTCGAGAGCTGCGGTGCGAGGCGGGCGCAAGCTTGAGGCAGCGCAGCAGGATTATGACGAAACGGAGATCGGCGTGAGAGATTTCAGCCCGCATTTTCGCGGGCTTTTGGAGGGCCTGCTGCCCAAGGGAGCGCGGGTCCTCATGCCCCGCGGCGGAGCGGACCTGATACTACTGGCTTCCTGGAACTTGCCGCGTGAGCCAGGGCGTGCCGCCCGCCGCTCGCGCATGGTGCGCATCGTCATGGCGCGCGATGCGCTGGAGAGTTATGCGGCGGGCGATGATCTCCTGCGCCGCTCCAGCGACATGCGCCTGGTCTCGCATTGGCGCTCGCACCTGGCGAGCTTCGATCCCAACCATGATACGCCCTTGGGAGTGGAGCCGCCTTCGGTCACCTGGGCCATCGACGCCCTGACCCTGAACGGCTTCTACCACGACAGCGAGTTGTCGTTGAAGGATGCCAACCGGGCGATGGTGCGCGTCACGTACATGGAGATGCGCGAACCCCCGGCGCAGGTGTCTCACGACGGCCCCGAACGCATCACGGAGGAGAAGCTCGCGCCTGACGCGTACCTGGATTTATACCGCCGTGTGGGCGAGCCCGTGGGATGGGACGCGAGGTTGAAATTGTCCGCCGCAGAGCTTGCCACGCTGCTCGCCGGGCCTGCCCTGCAGATCTACGTGTTGCGCGATGCCGATGCGGGCCCGTTGGGCTTTTGCGAATTCGACCGGCAGGCATTTCCGGATGTGGAGCTGAAAAACTTTGGGCTGATACCGCAGGCGCAGGGACGAAAGCTCGGACCGTGGCTGCTGACGACGGCCATCCTCGGCACCTGGCGCACGCCTCCCACGCGGTTGTGGTTGCATACCGATACCTGGGATCATCCTGCCGCGATGAAGGTGTACGAAAAGGCCGGCTTCAAGGTCTTCGACGTGCGCGACGAACGCGCCGACACGCTGTGATGAGCGGGGTGCGGATCCGCGAGGCGCGCCTGGACGAACTGCCGCTCCTGCAGCGCTTCGAGCAGGCAATCGTCGCGGCGGAACGGCCCTTCGATCCGACCTTGCGCGATACCGGCGTACGCTATTACGACATCGATGCCCTGCTGCGCAGCCCGGATGCACGGTTTGCCGTCGCGGAGACGCAAGGTGAGCTGATCGGGTGCGGTTTTGCGCGCATCGACGCCGCCAAGCCCTTCCTGAATCACGACCGGCATGCATACCTTGGGCTCATGTACGTCGATCCGCGCCACCGCGGGCGTGGCGTCAACCAACAAATCATCGAGGACCTCAAGCACTGGTGTCGCGAACGGCGCGTGTACGAGCTCAAGCTGGATGTGTATGCGGGCAACCTGGCGGCGGTGCGCGCGTATGAAAAAGCCGGCTTCTCCGGATTGCTGCTGCAGATGCGGGTGAACATCGAGCCGCGCGAGCAGTAGTCGAGGCGCCGGACTCGCCAACTCGCTAGAATTGCCTCGCCGTACTGGCATGGCCGCGGGTCCCCGCGGGGCGAGGTATGACGATGTCCACGCAGAACTCCGACACCCACTGGGAATTGGCGCTGGTGTTGCCGCTGGGGTCCATCGCACATCACCTGGGCCGGGTCGAGGAACAATTGCGGGTGGCGGGCATGCGGGCGCCCGAGCTGGCAAGTGAGAGCGGCCGACGCGAGATCCGCATCGCCGTGCAGGCGAAGCTGGAACGTATCCGCGAGGCGCTGGGCTCGATCACATCATTGGTCGAGGATATCGAGGACGACATGCAACCGGATGCGTGGCATCCCCCGCGCAAGCCTCATCCCGCCATCGACGATTGAGTGCGCGGTGCGCTCAGCGGCGCGTGGCGAAGGCGCAGAAACCTTCGAGAAATTTCCCCAGCGCCTCGCGCGTGGCCGCGTCCGTCAGATCGCCGTTGGACGCGAACAGACTGCCGGCGCGCGAGACCATGAGACGGCCGCCGAACCACGGTTCGGTGCCCAATGTACGAAGAACGGGTAGCCAGGCATCCTGCGCCAGGATGGTGCCGAAGCCTCCGGGAGAGGCCCCGATCACCGCGACGGGCCGGCCCTTGAACACGCGCGCGCTGTCAGCGGGCGGACGGCTGAGCCAATCGATGGCGTTCTTCAACACCCCGGGCATGGAGTTGTTGTACTCCGGCGTTGCAATCAAAAGGCCCTGCGCCGATGCGATGAGATCCTTGAGGGTGCTCACGGCGGCGGGTATACCATCGCGTGCTTCGACATCACCATCATAGAGCGGAATGCCGCGCAGCGAACCGATGACGATCTTGTGCCCCGCGGGTGTTGCTTCCGCGGCCGCGCGCAGCAGGCCGCTGTTGAAGGATGCCTCGCGCAGGCTTCCTGAAATGCCGACGATGGTTGCCATCATGTCTCCTGTCGAATGGCGCTGTCCGCGTGTCATGCGGAGCACGCTGCCGATTCTAGGGGATATGGGCGGGGGCGGTCATCACCGGCGCGGTCAGCCGGCGAGCTTTCTGATCTCCTGCACGGCTGCGCGATAGACCAGCAGGGCACGTTCGCAGTCGCCGAGGGCACGATGCGCCGCCTGCTTGAACGATGCGCCATTACCCGCCACCTCGGCGAGTCGGAAGCTGGGAAGGAAGGGCCACGCGCGGCGCGCCAATTGCATGGCACAGCAGATGGGGTTGCGCAGCTCGAGCGGCGGTTTACAGGCGCTCATGGCGGTGTTCAGAAAACCCATGTCGAATCCTGCTGCGTATGACACGAGCGGTAGCTCGCCGACGAAGTCCCGGAATTGCAGCAGCGCATCGTCGATGCACACGCCTTCCTCATCCAACAAGGATTGGCTGATGCCCGTGAGGCCGGTGATGTAGCGGGACACGGCCTGCCGTGGGCGGACCAATACACGCAGGTGTTCCTCGCGCCCTGTGCGTTGGTCGCAGCGGATGGCGCCGATCTCGATGATCTCGTCGGCATGCGGATCCAGCCCCGTGGTTTCCAGGTCGAACACAACGAAGCGCTCGGGGATCTCAGGCAGCAGCTCGGGAACTGGCGCCGACTCCCGGTCTGCGATTTCAACCGGGTTGCTCACCGCCGGGGTCATGTCAGCGCTCCCATGAAGGAGCGCAAATGTGCCCGCGCCGGGGGCCGCCGTCGGTGACGGCAGTCTCGCTTTTCGTGCACCGTGAAAGTGCGCGCCGCCCGGCGCCTTCTCTAACGTGCGCGCGCGGTGAGAATGTCGTCCAGGCGGGCCGGTACTGCCGTATCCCGCTGCAAGTGCGGGTAACGCAGCCCATCGACGTAGTCGAGCCGGACGACCCTGTAACGATCGCCCGCCTTGACGATGAGCTCGATCGGCGCCTTGGAAGCCTTCGCGTCGCGGATGGCCTGCAGCAGCACGTCAGCCTCATACGCGGTGCCGTTGACGGCGATGAGCTGCGTGGACTCGGTCAGGCCGGCCTTGAAGGCGGCGCTGTCCCAACGCACCCTCACGAGCGACCCGTTCTTTTCATTGATGACCATGCCGATCGAATACGTCAGGTCCGTCTCCTTGCTCTTGGCATCGGAGTGCTTCTGGAATTCGCTGGGCTGCTCGGTGTAGACGAGCCGATAACCACCGCGCGCCAGGCCATCCAGGGGCGCCGGCCCGCCGACGGCATCGAGGCGCTTGCGCAGGAATGCCGCCCAGTCGTAGGGCTCGACGCCGTCCAGCGCCTTCACCACGTCCTCGAACGTGTATGTGGACACCGCCATGCTGCCATCCTCGATGCTGAAGAAGGCGCGCGCGAAATCATCCAATGATCGCCGCCCCTTGGAGCGCTCGCGGATCAGCGTGTCCGCATCCAGCCAGACCAGCGCCGCTTCATCGTAGTACTCCTTGGCGCGGGTCCAGTCGCGCCACGGCTTGGGCCGGTGGTGATTGATGATGGGCTCGTTGGTCGTATCCTGCAGCGAGCGCCATTGGCGCCCGGTCTGCATGTCGTAATGTGCGGCGATCAGGGCCAGTTCGTCCAGCGCCTGCTGGCGGGTGTGCAGCCCGGAGCGCGCCGCCAGCACCTTGCCCCAATATTCGGTCTGGCCTTCGTATACCCACAGCAGGCTGGTCTGCATGGGCACGTTGTAGGACGGCGTCCACAGGTCCGCGGGGCGGCGGAATTTACCATTCCAGGAATGCGTATATTCGTGCGGCAGCAGGTCGCGCTCGTGCGCTGTCTTGTCCCAGTCGGTGAACAGGCTCGCATCCGTGGTGTCTTCGCTCGACTCGTGATGTTCCAGGCCCTTGCCCGGAAGCTCGTCGCTCAGGGCGTAGAGGAAATCATAGTGACGGTAGTGACGCGAGCCGTACAGCCGAGCGGCCTGCTGCACGAGTGCACGGTGCGCGTCCAGCTGCGCTGGGGTGACGGCCAGCATCTCGGGACGGTCGGCGAAGAGGTTGAGCGTGACGCGTGCTTTCGCGCCCGGATCGAGATCCAGGGCACGCGCGTAGCGCCCGGCGTAGACTGGGCTGTCCGCCAGCGTTTCGATGCTCGTGCGCTCGAATGTCGTCACGCCATCTGCCGAGGCCGTGCGCTCCAGCGCCGTGGCGAGTTGCCAACCTTCCGGAATCTTCAAGCTGGCTGTCACCGGGATCTGCCGGGTGAAGTAACCGGCCGGGTAGACGAACAACGTGATCCAATCGAGCACCTTGATTTCGCGGCTCATCTCCAGCGGGTCCACCTTCTCGCTGGTGGGTGAGAGATAATCGAAGGTGACGTCCACCTCGCTGATGCCCGGCGGCGGGTCGAGGTGGAACGAGTACATGTCCACGGAATCGCGTGACCAGTTCACCGGTTGTCCATCCGCGGCGATGCGCAGGCCCGACAGCCTGTCGATGGGGCCGGTGGTGGAATGATTGCCGGGAAGCCACTTCGGGAATTGCAGCACCGTGCCGGCGCCAATGCCGCTGATGTGCTCCTTCACGCGCACGATGCGGCGATCCACGTCGGAGGCGTCGACTTCCAGGCGAATGGCACCGGGGTAGGGCTTATCCTGCGGTGACGGTATCACCGGTATCGGCGCCATCCGTTCGGGACCGGCGTCCGAGGCCCGGCTGATGCCATGGCACATCAGCAATGACATGGCGGTTGCAACAAACGCTCGAATCATCCTGTTCTTCCTGTTATCGCGCGGCTGTTGCACAATTTCTCACAAATCCGCGGCCTGCGATACGGAAAAACACCCCATCACCGCAGGCCTGCGCTTTCGCTAGAATGTGTGCCCCTGCACCGGGTCTTCCTGCTTGAAGCTCACGCTCGACCATCTTCGCCGCTATGCCGTGTCGCGCTCATTGTTCGAGCCGACCACGCTCGGCCGGGCCATTCGCAAGCTGGGCTTCGTGCAGGCCGATCCCATCCGCGCGCCGGCGCGCGCACAGGACCTGATGTTGCGGCACCGGGTGGCCGGTTATCGCGCCGGCGAGCTGGAGCGTCGCTATCCCCGCCTGGGTCTCGAGGAAGATTTCTTCGTCAACTACGGGTTCCTGCCGCGCGAGCACAGCGATCTCATGCATCCGCGTGTGCCGCGCAGGGGGTGGACGGCAAAGCGCCGCCGGCAAGCGCAGGCGATGCTGGAGTATGTGCGTGAGCACCGCATCGTGCATCCACGCGACGTGAATGCGCATTTCGGCCATGGCACGGAGACGAACTGGTTCGGAGGATCATCCAACGCTACCACCCGCTTGTTGGACGAAATGCATTATCGCGGGCTGTTGCGCGTGGCGCGCCGCGAAGGCGGCATTCGTCTCTACGCGCCGCGGGAGCCCGGCGTCCTGGCGCGAGAGATGCCCGAGGCGGCGCGGATGGATGCGCTCGCTGATCTCCTCATCCGCAAGTACGCGCCGTTGACGGCACGCGGCCTCGGACGGTTGATGAGCATGCTGATCGGCGGCGTGCCGCAATGGCGAACGCAGCGAGCCAACGCGCTGGCACGTGCCACGACCCGCCTTGCCGGCGCCAAGGTGGACGGTGTTCAGTGGTATTGGCCGGCGGAAGAGAATCCCGCCTCGCGCCGCTGGCGTCCAGACGACGAAGTGCGCCTGCTGACACCGTTCGACCCCATCACCTTCGAGCGTCATCGCTTCGAATTGCTGTGGGGCTGGGCGTATCGTTTCGAGGCGTATACGCCGGCGCCGAAGCGCAAGCTCGGTTACTACGCCTTGCCGTTGCTATGGCATGATCGGGTGATCGGTTGGGGGAATGCGGCGGTGGTGAACGGCGAATTGCGTTGCGAGTTCGGTTACGTTGGAGCCGAGCCGCTGGACGCGATCTACAAGCGCGGCCTGGAAGCGGAGGTGCAGCGCATCAGGGTATTTCTGGGGCTGGCGCCTTGAGCGGGCTGTGGGCACAGCGGCTGTTGGGCTTGTTCGGCCGGCGCAAGAGCGCGGTGGAATCCGCGGCGGACGCCGTTTACGTGCTGGTCTGCAAGGCGGTGAAGCGTGGCGGGCGGGTGAGGGTGGAAGACTTGTTGTCTGCCTCGGCGTCGGTGGTGGGCGAGGCCTGCATCGCAGCGGCGGGGGACTTCGATCCGCGACTGCACGAGCACATACCGGGCAGCCGCGTATTTTCCGACCGCGCCAACGCGCTCTTGTGTGGCGACAAGTCCTGGGAGGATGCGCCGCCGGCGAGCATCGCCGGCACCTTGCGCGATTCATTGACCGCCGCTGGTTTCACCCGCAAGGACTTTCCGGTGCTGGAGGATGTTTTTCGCCTCTTCGTGACGAACATCGGCAAGGAAGGGGAGTGGGGGCGAGTCCCGTTGTCGGTGCCCGAGAATCATCGTCCCTACATCATGCCCCTGCAGATTGCCTACGAAACGCGCGAGGCCGTCGACAAGGCGTTGTCTGCGCTCGGTGAGGATGCGATGTCACGCCTGCAGGCGTGCACGCAAGCCCTGGCAAAGGCCTTGATCCAGACCAAGGACGTGTTGAGCCGCCTGGTGGCGACCACGCTGGCCCTGGAAACCGTCAATGGCATGGCCAAGACCGCGCCGATGACGCGGGCTGCGATGATGATGCTGATGGACAAGGCGCGCGCAGGAAGCAGCGGCGCCGCCGTATAACCCGGGGAGACGCCGATGAAGAACAATCTGTCGAGGTTCGCCATGCTTGTTTCGGGCGTGCTCGCCTGCGCGGCGGCAACGGCACAGGCGGTTACGCCAGAAGCAGAGCGGGCTTTTGCGAACCTGCCCGGCAAAGTGCTGCTCGACAATGCGCGGGTGACGGTCACGCAGATCGCGGTGCCGCCGGGCCAGTCCACCGGCCGGCGCAATTCCCGGGCTGCCGATCTGCTGGTGTTCATCAAGGGCGGGGTGATGAAGTTGACCGCGTCCGCGCGCTCGGTCATGTGGAAAGATGGCAGGGTGGTGTGGCTGCCTTCCCTCGACCCTGCCGACGATGGTGATGCCACCAATACCGGCACGGCGCCCATCGTGATGGATGTGGTCAAGTTGAAGCCCGTGCCCGCTGCTGCCGCGACGGCTGCCGGTGCGGGCCCGAAGTACCGGCACCTGAACTATCCCAACATTCCCGGCGAGGACGTGCTCGAAAACGACGAGGTGATCGTGCAGCGCTTTCTCGTCAAGGCGGGGCAATGGGAGGGGCCGCACGGTCATCATCCCGACATGCTGTACATCCATGTGAAGGGCGGGCAATGGGCGGCGAGGTCCTACACGGAGAAGGAACATGTGTACCCGCAGCCTGACGCCGACGGTAGCGTCGGCTGGATGGCGACCATCGATCCCAGCGTGGGCCATGAGTCGCGCAACGCGGGGCGCGAACCCATCGACCTGATCTGGGTGACGTTGAAGCGCTAGTCGCCGTTTACGCCAATCTGCTGACGTTCTCGTTGCGACGCACGATGGTCTTGCCCGCGGTTTCAGCGTGGGGTGATGCGCTGCCCGGTGATTCGTGCCGGCGTCGGGATGTTACCGGTGGGCACGCCATCCGCATCGAAGGTTCGCACGGTCTCGGTGCCACTGAGCGTATCGCCTGATACGTCGATCGCGAAGGACACTTCCAGCCGGCCCAGGAACAGATGGCTGGAGCGGTCGGCCAGCAACTCCACCCACCGGCCCACGATCCGCGCGCCATCGGAGGTCCAAGCGCCTTTTCCGTCGCTGTCGCTGGTGCGCGGGTCACCGGCGTCGGGGTTGGCCTGGTGGACGGTGCCATCGGCATTGAATACATACAGGTGATAAGGAAACGGCGCGTTCGGATCCTTTACCATCCAGGTGCCGACGATGGAATGGCGCGCGGCATCTGCGTCGAGGTGGACGCAGCCTTGCAAGCCGGCGACGCCGAGCGAAAAGCCTAGGAGTGCAAGCAAGAGGCGGGAGCGTTTCATGAGAGTCGTTGGCTCGGGCAGCCTGGGGGAACAGGATCATACGCCCAAGGCGGGTGGGCCCCCAGGAGTACCCAAGATCTCACCTATTGAAATCAAGTGGTGAATCGGTCGAAATGCCGGGATGCCAGCACCGTTCAAGTTCGTCACCGACACTTCGACCCCGGCCATTTTCGATGTGGCATCACTGCGCCACCGGCTCGAAGAAGATGCTGATTGGTGGGTATATCCGGAAAGTGTTGCCGGCTCGCGCGTAAGGCGGCGTCAATCGATTTCAGCCTCCAAATGCTCATGACCACTCGCCGCCTGTTCTTCGCCTCATTGCCGGACGAGGCAATCCGGGGCTCGCTGGAGCAATCCCGCCAGCGCATCTTCCCCTTGTCCGGCCGGCCGGTGGATGCTGCCAACCTTCATATGACGGTGGCGTTCCTTGGCGCGGTGGGAGAAGACCGCCTGACATCTCTGCGCGAGTTGTCAGGACCGATGACCTCCTGCGATCTGAAGCTCGACCGCCTGGAGTTCTGGGGCAAGCAGGGCGTACTGGTTGCCGCGGCGTCACAGGCTCCGCAGGAATTGAAGCGCCAGGTCGATACACTATGGCAGCGATTGGACCGCCTGGGCTTCGCCCGCGACCCGCGTCCCTTCAAGCCGCACGTCACGCTGGCTCGTGATGTCCGTTCCTTGCGCCCCGGCATGCCCTGGACGCCCGTCCATTGGCGCTGCGATCGCGTGCAGCTGATGGAATCGATCAACATCCCGGGCGGCGTGCGTTACGAGCCCCTCGTCTGATCCATCAGGCGCGTGAGATCAGCGCCCGCGTGCCAGTGGATTGGGAATGGCCGGTCCCACTCGGGTCAGCGTATTCCGGTCCGCATGATGAAATGGTTCCGCACGGCCCTTCACCATCAGCACCGTGTCTTCCTCGTACGACCACGTGTCGTTGGCGTGCACCGTGACCTTCACCCGGAACTCGATGGTGGTGAAGGCATGCTCGAGGAAGGGCGTCGAGCAGATGCCGTAGACCGTCCGCCTTGGGATTGATGTCGAGGCCCCGCTCGCCCTGCCACACACCGGCGAGGCCCGTCAGCGGCCCGAGATTGGCGAGCGTGTTCGGATCGATGTCGGTTGGTTCGGAAAAAACATCCGCAGGGAACTCGTTGGCGCTCATCCTGCGTGCTCAGTCCTTGCCGTTTGCATACAGCTTCACCACCTCGTACAGGAAGCGGCGGCCATCCATCAGCGACTTCACGCGGATGCGCTCGTTCAAGCCATGTGCGCGCGAGCCTTCGGCGTCGTGGAACATCCCGCTCATGCCATAGGTCGGAACGCCAGTGGAATTGAGGAAGCGCCCATCCGTGGCGCCCGTGGACATCATCGGCACCACCGGCACGCCCGGCCAAATCCTGGCGGCCACCTTGTGCAACGGGTCCATGATCTGAGGTGAGAGTGGCGGCGGGGTGGATTGGATGCCCTTCATGCCGACGAAGGTCACGCTGAGGGTGTCATCCGCCAGCACCTTGACGATCTCCTGGCGAACATCCTCCAGGGGAACGCCCGGCAGGATGCGGCAATTCACATTGGCACGCGCACGCTGCGGCAGCGCGTTCGGCGCATGGCCACCGGTGATCTGCGTGGACACGCAGGTGGTGCGCAGGGAACCATTCCAAGCCGGATCCACTGCCCACAGCCGCTCCACCGCGGCCTCGTCCTGCGGATTCTTCAGCACGGCCTGCATGTCGGCCGCGATGGCAGGGGGCTGCAGCTTCACCTGCGCCTCGAAGTAGCCGCGCGTGGCCTGGTTGAAGGCGACGGGGAAATTGTAGGCGCCCAACCGCGCCAGCGCTGCGCTGAGACGGGTGATGGGATTCTTCTTGGTGGGCCGCGAGCTGTGCCCGCCCACGTCGATGGCCTCGATCGCGAAGTCCTGGTACACCTTCTCGCCGGCCTGGATGTGCAGCGCCACCGGCTTTCCGTCCGCTCCCAGTTCTCCCCCCGCACCTTCGTTCAATGCGAAGGCGGCGGACAGGACCTCCGGCTGCGTCTGCGTCAGCCAGCGAACGCTGTTGAAGGCATTGGGGGTTTCCTCACCGCAGGTCAGTGCCAACTTGATGTCGCGGCGCGGCTTGAAGCCCTCCTTCTTGTAGCGGATAAGGCTGTCGGTGAATACCGCAGCCATGGACTTGTCATCGCTCGCGCCGCGGGCGTAGAACCACCCATCCTCTTCCACCAGCGTGAATGGATCGCGCTCCCAGTCCTCGCGCTTGGCTTCGACCACATCGATGTGGGCCAGCAGGAGCATCGGCTTGGCCTTGCGATCCGTGCCCTGTAACACCGCGATCAGCGCGCCGTCATTGGCGTGATCCGACGGCGCCACGATGCGGGCATCGGCCTCGGGAATCCCCGCGGCCAGGAGCCGCGCCCGCATGGCGTTGGCGGCCTTGGTGCAGCTGCCCACCGACAGCGTGGTGTTGATCTCGACCAGCTCCTTATAAAGGGCACGGAAAGCCGCCTCGTCATCCGATGGCGCGGCGGCGAACAGCGGAGCGGCGAGGCAGGTGGCCAAGAGTCCAAGCCCCGCAGCACTAAGGTGTGACGGCATGTTGAGTGTCTCCGGTGAATCGGCTGCGCACGGTGCGCTGCCAGGCTGTGTTGGGCCGATAGCATACCGTCTCGTCGCACCGATTGACCAAGGAAATCCATGCTCCGCCGTGGCGATGCGCATGAATCCGTACGAGCTGAGCCGGATCGTGCACAAGGCCGGCATCCTTCCGGTGAGCGCCGGTGGCGACCATGTCATCACCTATCCCATCTTCAAGGCGATCGCTGCTGACCGCCCCATCGGCGTGATCCACATCGATGTCCACCCGGATACCTGGGGCGGTGCACAGCGTCTGCTGTACGGCCTGCGTGGATTGAACCTCGTCGGGGGGGATGTGGTCGAAGGGGTACCTCCCTACGACCAGACGGGCAATACCACGCTGGTCGGCGCCAGCATGATGTTCGAAATCCTGTGCCTGGTGGCCGACAGCAATTTCGGTGTGGGGAAAACAACACGCCGGCCGCGGCATGTATTCAATCACCGACATTTCGGTCGGCGCGATGGGTGCAGCTAGACTCTTCACCCGTCAGCGTACAGATGGAGCATTGCGATGAACCATTGGCTCGACAGCACTTTGCAGAACCTCCACGTGGGACAGGCCCTGATCGCCGGCGGCGTGGGCGGGTTGGTCTACGGCATCAGAGCCCAAGCTGCCAATACGCTGGCCACGGGTGCTGATCGTTGGCAACTGGCCATCCGGCAGATCCAGCAGGCGCCGATCAACCTGGCGGATATCCTGAGGGCGCGTACGCCGCTGTAAGGCGGGTTCCATGCTCGCTGCGCCCGGCTGGTCAATCACGGTTCATCGGATGCACCAGGCGCGCACTCCTTCCGCTTCGAGGAATCGCTCGGCCTTGGCGCCTTGAAGCAGGGCCAGCTTCGCGATCAGCCCGGCTTCACTGCAACTTCGGGCATGGACCGTGACCGCTCGCGGGGCTCCATCGATGGGCCAACCCGTTCGCGGGTCCAGCACGTGACCATAGCGGACGCCACCGCTCATGACGTGGCGATGCGCGTCTCCACTGGTGGCAAGAGCGCCGGCCTTGAGCTCGATCATCCCGGCTGAATGCCCGCTGCTGTCGACGTCCTCGATGGCCACCCGCCATGCGTCGCCATTCGCGCGCGGACCCGATACACATAGATCACCGCCGAAATTGACCAACAAGGGTACCGGTCCTGCCCGTTGCGCCAGTGCCATGGCCCGGTCGACGGCGTATTCCTTGCCGATGCCGCCGAAGTCAAGTTCCATTCCTGGTGAGAGTTGCAGGCGCGGACGATTCCATCGCACCCGTGACCAACCGACGCACGCCAAGGCATCGCGAATGGCGCCAGCGGATGGAACTGCGCTTGCCCGATCAAAGCGCCAGGCCCGCCGCAGGGCGCCGGAGGTGATGTCGAACAGGCCGTCACTCAAGTGGTGGCACTCGGCTGCGTAGTCGATCAGGTCCGATGCCTCGTCATCGAGCTCGATTTCCTGACCGGCCGACTCGTTGATCCGGGTCGTCAAGCTCGGGCGGTACCGCGAGAACTTTGATTCTACGCGCGCAGCTTCGTTGCGGACGATTCGCCCGGCCTCGAGCCCGAGCTCAACGTTGGTGGTATCGGCCAACACGATGCAAGGACTTCCCATCGCAGCGAACCGCGTCTCGACGTCTCCTCCGGTCATGCGGTCAGAATGCGTAGCTGTAGCCCACCATCACGGTCACGGCCTTGAGATCGGGAAACAGGTTCTGCTGTTTGAGTTGGCCGATGGCTTCCGCGGGAGAGCCGTTGCCATGCTGGCCGTAATACTCGACGCGTACGTTGAATTCCGAACCTTGGTCGATATGCACACCGAATTTGGCGCCGTAGGTCTGCGAATGAAAGGCCGCCAGGCGCGAATCCGCCGAGGCATAGGCCGGCAAGGCGTTACCGTCCACCAGGAAATAGCGGAAGAAATCCGCTGCGTTCTGGTGGTAGTAGCGCACGTGGGGTTCGATGTAGTAGTCCTCACCGATGTTCCAACGCAGCCGCAGGTCGCCGGTAACCGACTTGATGCCCCAATCATCCTTGAAGCCACGGATGGAGGCCGACAGCACGCCGGCACCGAGATGCAAGCGGTTGTCCAGGAACACGCTTTGCTTGCGGCGGGAATCCGGCCGGCTCTCGTACAATTGTTGCATTGGTTCCCCCGTGACTCCATCGACGATGGAAATCAGCTTGTAGGGGTCGTTCTGGTAGCCGGATGATTTGCCGTAGGAATAGCTCAGGCTCGCGAGCCAGCGACGCGTCATGACCTGGGTGATGCCAACCAATGCATCGAGCTCGTGCTTGCTCTCGTTCGGGCCTTTCCAATCACCACTCATCACCGCGAACGGCGTGGGTGTTCCGCCCAGGGGATTTGAGTTGTCCGATTCAAGATTGAAGCCTGCATTGAAGGTCGTGTTATGACCGTTCATATCCTTGGCGAGGCCGAGGCTGGCGCTGAGCGAGCGATAATCGTGTTCGTGTGAATAGGCGGCGCCTGCCTGAAGCTTCAGGGTTTGTGACAACGCCTGCTCGATTCCCAGATGCCCCGCGAAGCGCGTGTCTTTGAAGCCGCGGTCGAGTGGCAAGGTATTGGGATCGACCAACGTACTGGCCGCAAACGTTTGGGTGGTGGCGCCGCTTGCAGGCGGCACCAGGATGACGGTGGAACCTCCGGATGCCGTCGTGACCGTGGTCGGCGTCCCCAGCGCCACGATCTTATAGGGTCGAACGTATGTCTGCTGTTGGGAGGAGGGGACGGAGCCAAGCGGGGTCGCGCCGGTCAGTGAGTCGGCGATGATTCCCGCACTGATCGAGGTTTCCTCATCCACCTTGTAGTTCAGGTTCAGCTGCGGTTCGATGGCACGGACCCGATCCTGTTCGTGGTAATACAGGACCGCGGAATCCATGTTCAAGCCGCCGTCATCCACGGTCTGCGCCGTGGCGTGTCCGCCCGCGAGCAGTCCGGCGACCGCCGCCGCCAGGGAGCGCCTCAATTGCATCCGCAACCTCCACCCGCAAAACTGCGCCCGCCGCTGGAAGCCTCCTTGCTGAAGTAGATGTGATCATCGCTGGCGCTTTGCAGTGGATAGGGATCCAGCTGCATCGCCTGTTCGGCCATCAAATCGTGCTCCCATGGTTTCGCGCCGACACTGGCACATCCCGACAGCGCGAGCAGCCCCGCGGCGATGCCTGCGCCAGCAAGTGCACGGCGGGATATCGATCGAAGTTCAGGGTGCCTTTTCGGCAAGCAGCGTTCGCAGATGCGCTTCATACTCTTCTTCCTTCTTGACCGAGAAACCATCATGGTGGAACCGCACGTGACCGGTGCGATCGATGAGCACGGCGCTGGGCATGCCCTTGATCTTGAAGCTCGATGCGATGTCCCCTTTGGGGTCGTAGATGACCGGAAAATTCGCGGGGAAATCGTTGAGAAAGCGCTGCGCATGCTCGCGGTCCTGGTCGAGATTCACCGCAACGACGACAAAGCTGTCGGCAGCATTTCGCGACTGAATGTCAGCGAGCCAGGGAAAGGATTGGCGGCATGGGCCGCACCATGAAGCCCAGAAATCCAGGTAAACGACTTTGCCGCGATACTGGGATAGATCGAGATTCGTGGGCCATGCAGAACCGAAGGCGGTGATGCCCATGATGATGAATACGACACGAATCATTTGCATCGGCGATGTGGCTTCGGAGAAGATCGTGGTTGGAATTTCACGTGCTGCGATGTGACCGTCGGCTTTTGTATTGGTTGCAAAAATTTTCGGGCAAGTTTTGTCAAGGTGTGATTCGACGGCAGGTTGCCGGTGGATCAATCGCTCATTCGATGATTGCGGAGACGAAGTTGACTGCTGAGATCCATGCATACGACGTCCGTTCGACATACTTGAAGCGCCGATTCCACGGGAGTGTGCTTCGAATGTCGTGTGTGCTATTTCTCGCGATCGCGGTGTTGATGGCAACGTCCTGTAGAGCCGCTGACATCCGCTTGCCGGGGACCCGCGCGTTCCCGGAGAGCATCGCCGCCGGCGCCGGTGGCGCCCTCTACGTTTCCAATTTCGCGGATGGCGGCATCGTTCGCATCGAGGGAGGTCACGCCGAGTCTTGGATTCACCCCGGCGCTTTCGGCAGCGGCGCGATTCTGGGCCTGCTGGTGCAACTTTCCCGGGGGCTGCTGTGGGCGTGTTCGAACGATCTGTCCGCGATACACCTGGCCAAATCCGCATCGGGGCGCAGCGAGTTGCTGGCGTTCGACCTGCGCTCCGGCCATGGCGTGCGTAGTTTGCCCATGCCGGACGATCGAGGTGATTGCGCGGATATCGCCGCCGCGCCGGACGGCAGTCTGCTGATCACCGATGGCCGGTCGTCGCGTGTCCTGCGGCTAGCGCCCAAGGGACTCGCCCTGCAGGTGTTGTTGGACGATCCAAAGCTGCGCGATGCTCCCTATGGGCTCGACGGCATCGCGATCGCGCGCGATGGCACGGCCTACGTCAACTCGTACTCCAGCGGGAAGCTGTTTCGCATCACCTTCGAGCGTGGCGGCGTTCCTGCCATCGACGAAATCGTCCTGGACCGGCCGCTGGTCAAGCCGGATGGCATGCGAGTGGAAGGCCGGCATTCATTGTTGGTGACCGACGCGGCGGGGTTGAGTCGGGTCACGTTTCTCGCAGGCTCGCGCGGTGTGGTGACGACCGTCAGGGCGGGCCTGGCAGAACCCACTTCACTCGTCATCCAGGGTAAGAATGCCTTCGTGACCGAGGGCAAGGTTAGCTGCGCATTGCAGCCGGATACCTGCCGGACCGACGCGTTCGAATTCTTCGTTCGCGTCGTCGACTTGAAGAATTGAAGCGGGACGTGCGATCCCCGATACATCTGGAAGCGTGGTCCCAAGGCGCGCCAGGGCAGTGTGTACTTCGTCAACCCCCGGATTTTCGCATGTGGAGACTGCCGAAGTCGGTTGCCTGCTGCTTGTGACGCAGGGAGAAGACCGGAAGGGTTGGATGTGAAGCCCCCTGGCGCGTGTCCTCAATGAGTGCGGGCCCGGCCCGCTTGCAGCACCCGCAGGGCATTCTCCCGCACCGTGCCCAGCGGCAATGCGCCGTGAGAGATCATTTCCCGATTGAATGCCTTGATGTCGAAGCCGGCGCCCAGCTTGTGGGATAGTTCCTGCCGCAGCGAGGAAAACTCGTTGAATCCCGCGCCGTAGCACAATGCCTGGCCCGGCAGGTCGGCGGAATAGCGCAGGATGTCGGAATCGATTTCCACGTCGGACGCAAAGGTGTTTTCCTTCATCCATTGCCGCGCCTGATCATAGGTCCAATCTAAGTAGTTGAGGCCTGTGTCGACGATCAAGCGACCAAACGTCATCGCATTCAACATCAGCCGGCCGAGCTTGGCGTAGTCGTCCGGATAGGCGTTCATGTCGATGGCCAGGTTGGAGGCATACTCTGCCCAACCTTCGTTGAAGGCGCCGAACGCCGCGGTGGTGCGACGAAAATCCGGCAGCGAGGCGTTCTCCTGCTGCATCGCCACGTGGAAGTGATGGCCGGGGATCAATTCATGGAAGATGAGGGCGCAGGCGCTGATCATGGGGCGGTGCGGCAGGTCGCTGACGTTGTATCGATACTCGCCGTACGGATTGCTGGCATCTGGAGGTTGGTAGTATCCGAACGTCATGCCGCTCTGCTCGGCCGGCAAGGGAACGGCGCGATAGCGTGCTTTGGGAGTGAGCGTGAAATAGCGCGGCAATGCGGATTCCATCCCTCGCAGGCATTCCTGATAACGCCGATTGACATCTTCGGGTGAGGAGGCGACGAAGCGCGGGTCGGTCCGAATACGCTCCCGCAACTGCTGCCGGGAGGGCGCGAGTTGGAGACGCGTCAGCAACTGCTCGATTGCCCTGTTGTTCTGCTCCACCAACCGTTCGCCCAACGCCCGCAACTGTTCCGGCGACCGGTCCAACGTCGTATGCCGCTTCGCGAGCATGCGGTAATAGTCCTTGCCGCCGGGGTAACGCCCCATCCCACCTTGCTCTGGCGCCGCCGCCAGATAGCTGGCGTCCAATACTCCGAGCAACGCATCGATCCCCCGTCCTGTCCGCTCGATGTTCGCCTGCAAGGCGGCACGAAAGGCCTGCCGGGAGGCCTCGTCCAATCCTGTCAGCCGCGAATCGGGGATATCGCCCCAGTGCGACGATGCCTGGCGAAACCCGTTCGCAGCGGCGACGGCTCGCGGCACCTGCGGCTTGGGCATGTAAACGCCCCGTGCGATTTGACTGCGGGTGCGTTCGACGACAGCCTCGATCCGCGCCGCCGCGTCTGCGGTGAGACTCAAGACGGCGGAACGGTCCTTCTCCGTCTGCAGCGGGTTGGACGCGAGCGCATCGCTGATGTAGTTGAGGTCGAAATAGCTGTACGGCGCCGGAAAGCTGAACGGGTAGTCCTGCGTTGCGGTGGCGGCATCTTTCAGCAACCAGCGAAGGCTGTCGTAGGTGAGCAGGTCCTCACCGTGCAGCGCGGAACGGGGAAGAGCTTCCAGGTCGGACAACAGGCGGGTTGAAAAAGCTGCTTCGCCGGCCAGGTCGGCTGCACTCAACGATGGGAGATGCGCGGCCACTTTTCGAAGCCCCGTGGCGGCGAATATGTCGCGATCGATCAGGTGGTCGCTGTAGCGCTGTGCGATCCTGGAAAGCGATTCATGCGCGTCCTTTGTGTCGGTCACGGTTGCCGTTGGAGCGGCGAGAACGGGGCAAGCCAGGGCCGCGGCTGCAGCAACCAGGACGAAAAGCCGGACCGCGCGTCTCGTCAGCCCGCTGAATGCACTGAAGCGATGCACGATATTCATTGGAATCGGCATTGGAACTCTCTCCCGCGTCACCTCGTACAATCTTATCCGAGCTGATGGCGTCAATGCGCGCCAATCAACCGGTCCGCACGCCAGGCGCATGCCCTCGGCAGTTCACGAGTACAGGTCCAACTGCTGCTGTTCACCGGTGAGTTTGTCGAAATCAAGCCCCAGCGCGTTCAGAACCGGCTCTGCGACGGGCTTCACCTGCTTCTGAACGTAGTGCTCGCGGTCCAAGGCGTGTGTGACGTTGTCGAGGGGTTCTGCGCCGGCGATGGTCATCACATAGCTGATCAATGAACCTTCGCTCTGCGAGGATTTTCGCGCGGCGGCCACGTGCGGTGGCGTGGTCGCCGTGTACTCGGTGACCTCCTTGCGAAGGTTCTTGCGATAGACGAGCAGCGAGTCGCACTCGCCGGCTCTCACCTGGCGAACGATGCCGGAGATGTAGTCATCGACGTTGCGGTCGCTGAACAACCGCTCATACAATTCCCGTTGCACTTGCCGCGCCAAGGCTGTCCAGTCGCGGCGAACGACTTCCATCCCGACGAATTCCACTCGCTCGCCGACGGCACTGCGCACCAGCCCGACATAGCGTTTGCTGGCGCCGCGGGTGCTATGGCGTGCGCTCGGCAGGAACAGGCGCAGGTACAGCTTTTCGAATTTCAATTCCAGGCGGCTGGTTCTTTGCCAGCGCTCGAGGATGTGGCGCGCCAGATCCTCGGTGAGCCGAGATGCCAATTCGGCGCCTCGAGCCTGGGCGGCATCGGCGGAGGAATCCTGCGATTGCACGAACAAGCTATCCGTATCGCCGTACAGCACGCTGAAGCCGGCCGCCTCGAACCAGGTCTTCGACCAGAGCAACAGCTCCCGTCCGGTGCCCGTGATGGCGTTGGCCAATGCCGGGTTGAAGAACCGGCAAGCGGGGGTACCCAAGACGCCATAGAACGAATTCATCAGGATCTTGATGGCCTGCGAGGCGATGGTGTCGCCCGAGAGACGGGCCGCCTCGCGTTGCGGGAACAAGGTATCGAGCAATTGCGGCAGGATGCCGGGATCGCGCCGGAACGCGGCCGCGGGCGTGTGGATCAGGTCGGCATGCGCGTCCGGTGCATCCACGTAGGTGAGCGGATCGATGTTGAAGGTGCGGATGATGCTGGGATACAGGCTTTTGAAATCAAAGACCCAGACGTGGCGATACAGCCCGGGGCGCGATTCCAATACGTGGCCGCCTTGCTGGGTGACCGGCGCCCTTTCTTCATCGCCCACACTGGGGGCGACCACTTTGCGGCGCCAAAGCTCTTGCAGGTACAAGAAATCGAAGGAGGCAATGCTGGCGGCGACACGGTCTGGCGTCATGCCGGTGAGCTGGCTGCGAGCCATGGCCAGCGGGATCAGGCGGAGCCGGTCGAGAATCTGCCAGGCCAGGCGGGCATCGGTGCGGGCATAGAGCGCAAAGGCCGGCAGGTCGTGCGCGTAGTTGTGCAGGATCTCGCCGATGCGGTCGCGCACCGGCCCCACCACCGCTTTGCCCTCGCCCAACACGGCATGGGCGACAGCGTCCAACGAATATTCCTCCATGCGGACGAAGGCGCCGCGCAGCAGGTCGATGCCGTCGAGGACCACGCGTCCCGGAATGCTCGCCTGACCGCTGCCGAAGTAACCGCGTGCCGGGCGGATCTGCAAAGCGCCATCATCACGCCCAAGTGGCAGCGGGTGGCGGACACGTGCGGCAATGCGCTGCAGAACGGTCAGGTCGAAATCGATGACGTTCCATCCGGTGAGTACGTCCGGGTCGAAGCCCTCGACTCGCTCGCACAACGCGCTGAGTGCGGCGTACTCGCTCTCGCAGCGGGTGGCACGATCGGGCATGGCCCGGCCATCCGGGCCCACGATCAGCACCTCGTCGATACCGGGTGCGTTGAGCGAGATGGCCAGCAGTCGTTGGGCGTTGGCGTCGGTCTCGATGTCGAATGACAGGACGCGCAGCGTGGGTGTCACCGCTGCCGGAGTGAGCTGCGGGTTGAGGAAGAGCTTGTCGATTCCGATGCCGGGCGCAGAGATGCCGTCTATTTCCACGCCGCCCTTGATGCCGCGCTCGATCAGGTAGCGGGTGGCGAAGCGGACATCCGCCTCGAAGGTGTCGATGCCCGCGGCGTGGAGGCGATCGCGGATCGCCGGTACCTCCGGTGGCGTTGCAACTTCGATGGCGCAGACGGGATTGCCGGCGAAATCGCGCAGGTCCGTGGGAAGCGGGTCGGGGATCTTGTGCGCGCGTGCCTTGCCGGCGTCTGCACAGCGAATGAAGAAGCGCGGCCGCTGTCGGTCGTCCCGGATAAGGAATGTCTCTCCGCTCTCCAGCCTGCCATACAGGTGGACGACCGGACGGCGCAGGCCCTCCCGGTCCGACTGGATCCGGTAACTGGCCTGGAGGATGAAGCCGCGTTCGCCCGTCATCCGCCCAGTGTGCCTGATCAACTGAACGGTGCTTTCTGGCAGCGGGCTACGTCTATGGATGCGGTCGGCGAGGATCGGGGATTGTGGTGGCCAGGGAGGCCCTCACACTAAATCGATTGAGAGCCATTTTGCCGAGGAAAATGTCCATTTTTTGATCGAAAAACGACCCCCAGAGTTACCCCAGTCACACAAAACATGGTGCTGTGTCCGGGGTGCGGTTCCCGTTACGCAGTCGACGCCTTGGTCGAACCTCTCCGAACCCAAGACTGGACGCTTGTATAACACCAAAGATTTGGATGACGACGAGCGCAGGACACGCCGCCTCTGGATCTTTTCCTCTCAAGATCAACCCATTCGACTAATCGACTTGGCTCGTCGCACGCGACAATTGATTCGAAAGCCGTTGGGCGGCTCCGGGCTGAAATTGCCTTATATATGAAATTCGACCTGTCAAGCTATTAATCAATTTGCCGCGCTTAACGGGATCTTCAATAGCCGCAAGTGTATGAATAGCTGCGCGAACATTGTCGCGGTACTGGCGCGGAACCGTAGGGCAGCCGCTGTTGACGTTGAGGCCGGTTATTCGTTGCGGCTTCGATTTGGGTCGAATCTTTAGCTTCTCGCCGCGGTGAATTGACAACCCCCGCGACGACAGTCGCCGCGCGACATCCCCAATGAGCGCCACGGGATTGTCGCCTGAAAGTGCAATATCATCGACGAAACGCGTGAACCTCGTTTTCGTGTTCTCCGCTTGCAGTCGCGTTGGCAAATCGACCGCGCGTGCCAAAACCAGGTTTGCAATGACACCACTGGTCGGAGCGCCTTGTGGCAGCAGTCCATTGCGCGTTGTCAATTTTGTTAGCAGGCTCGCAACCGGCGTGCTATAGCCAAATTCTCGCAACGTGCAGAACACCGCTCGATGATCGACGCTATCATAGAAACTCTTGACATCGACCGTTACCAGCACACGTGCTCCGAGGTGCTTCTCGGCGTTGGTTCTGGGTGACCGACCAGAAACACCACCCTGGACTTCGGGGCCGAATGCATCCTCTCCAAGAATGCGCTTCTTTATTAAACGCTGAATAATTTTGAGTTCTTTGTTCGGATTTCGAAATATTCGAACTTGAGTTTTACTTGCATCCTTCCATTTTGTGAACTCGTGGTAGTTGGCGGCGGGCGCATCGGCAATCTTGCGGAGGCGGTCTAGCGGCACTCCAATAGTCCAAGCAAGATCCCGTAAAGAGGTGATAACTTTCATCCCGCTTTTCTCACACCTGAAGCAGACGTACCGGACAGATCAGGTACCAGCAATTTCAATAGCACCTGCGCTGCTTCAGCGATCTCGCGATTAGACTTGCCACCTATCTCATCGCGATTTGCTGCCAGCAGATCCACAAGCTCCACAGGTATTTTGGTTGCTTTGGCCAGGGATTCGACGACAGTTCGCGTAGCATTACGCTTGCCCGACTCGATCAACGAAAGCTGGCTCACCGAAATAGACATACGCGCGGTCAATTCGGACTGCTTAAGTCCGAATGCCGCGCGAATGATCCTAAACGCCCTTGCGTAATCCGATTTCATTGGAATTCAAGCCGCTCTAACACTAGTTTGCGTAATCACATACGGTTCTGAAGAACCCGGCAAATCACCTGGACCAATCGAAACAGCTTTCGCCGCTGGATTTTTCCAGACCGCGCCATCGCTCTCAGTTCCTGCTTTGCTGTACGCAATCGATCACTGTCGTCAGGCTCAAGTCTCGGGTCGTTGAGCACATTGGTTATCAGCCGCAGCGCCCGTTTCGCATCTTCATTTCTCACAGTCTCTCTCCGGTAAGGGGACGTATTGCCCCGTGCGCGTAGAGCACGTCCTCGGAGAAAGGCCCGAGCTGGCCAAGCGGCCCGAATCTAGTGCGCATCCAGGAATGCGCCCTAAGCCATCACTGTCGCTGCGCCACTCGTCGTGTCCGCGCCGCGCTGCGTCTGCAATGGTCTACGTGCCATTAGGCACGCGGCGCGCACGGAAACCGTGCGCACCATCAGCGGTGTTAATCCACCGATTCAGCGCGAGCAGAACCCGCGCCGCTTGAGGACGTGTTAACGACTGCGAGATATTAAAGAGCGAGTCCGCCGGAATCCGACGGCCTAGCGCGCACAATATTGAAACGTGACGGCCTTGTCAAATGGTTTGACATGCCCGAAACCCAACGTGACGCGGAGGTCTCCGGTTCCGGAGCTTGACTCAAGGGCACAGGCAGCCAGAGCATCAGGGATAACCGCTGAGCTCGGCCAAAACCAGACGGCGCGAATACCGGATTGCTAGGCGGCAAGCAGACATCCGTTGTGCGCTAGACTTCACTCTACAGGAGCGCAATGTGAAGGCAATTCAGGTTGTATCTTGGATGCTTGCAGTCACGATTTCTCTAAGTCAGGCGCAGGCTTCGCCATCATCGCATTCAGCCTTGCCGCCAGATACGGTGAGCGATCTGCGATCCGTTCTGAAGACTCTGTGGCCCGCGCTCCATTATGGCGAGACAGTGGGACGCATCTATTTTCAAACCGCCTGCCAGCCCAGCGACGACCTCCGCCGGTCGTTTCCTAAGCTGGATGTCCATCGGCCGAGCAAAGGAAAGGCGGGTGTCGAAGCAATTCGAGAAATGTTTAGAACGGAGCGCAATGCCGCTGTTACGGAGCCGCAACCCGGCGTAGTTAGCATAAAGATTGGAGCGGTTCCTGACGCCATTCTGAAAACTCGGATTCCCCACCTCAGCCTTAATCCCGAGGAACAGTACAATATTTGGCTCGCAATCGAGGCCATTCAAGACTCACCCGAAGTGCGATCCATGATGCGTCGACTTGCAATAGGCATTCCGGCAACCCCAATGAACATCCAAATTAGGGAGCCAATTGCAGGACAACCGCATCTTCCTGAGTCGATCGACAACGCTACGTTTGATCAGGCTCTCAACATTGTCGCGAGAGCTTTTAGGGGCGTTGTCATCTATCGCTTTTGCACCGCGCCGGCTCAATTCGAAATTGACTTCGCCGACGCTCGCGGTATTTACGCAGATACACTGCAGTGAGTTGGCAGTTCTGATGCTTGATAGCGGACGCCATTATTTGGCGGCTGCGGGTCAGCTTTTTCCTTTCGCGGTCGCTGGCAGAACTCGACGTGTTAAATTTGCCCGAATGACGGCTCCCGGGGCGAGAATCGGGCTCTGACCGGCCACTTTGAGACATTCGGCAAGGGGAAAGGGCCGCCCGAAAGCAGACATGCCAGTCTTGCGCTACGATTCTGGGAAGCGAAGCGAGAGGATAATTCGATGGCAGCAGCTATGCCCTACTTCCGTCGGCTAATAAATTGCTAGAGCGCATGACTAAGCGAGTTATTGCCGTCGTGAGTATTGCGTGCGCTGTGATCGTGCCAATCAGCCTATTCGTTCTATTTGCGCTGCTTGGTCAGCGCCTGAATGCGACGCTTCGATTTCATGAATTGCTATTGGTAACCGGCATCGAATTTCTTATCTTCAATATTCCCGCTCTCATCTTAGGTTTGCCCGCCGTTCTTTTACTCAGAAAGTTCGCGTGCCTTCGCTGGTGGTCGCTATGTGCGGTAGTCTTTGCCTCAGGAGCCATATGCGCGGGGTCCAGCATATATTTCTCTCTTTTTGACTCCAGCAATGCCGCGGCACATTTCTGGGACAGCGCAACGGTGGTATCGCAATATGGCGTCCCGACTCGTGATGGCTGGCTATTTCTGATCCGCCGAAGCAGTTTCATAGGGGCTGTCGGCGCGCTTACTGCCATGTGTGGCTGGACTGCGTGGACGGTTCTACTGCGCTTTAGCAGTCGGTTGGAGCAACGTGTCTCGAATCCGGGAAGATGATTGCCGTAAAGCCGTCGCTGACGAACGGCAGCAACGGGTCAACACCGAATATCACCCGCGAAATCGCCTAGCTACGGCGAATACCGCCCCGACTCCCAAAGCTTCTGCTGTGGCGTATAGAAATCCACGCTGCAATGCCGTTCGGCGGTTCGCTGCAACTGCTTGTTAGACGGCGCCCGCGACACGCTGTAAATGCTCCCTCACAGACGGCAACAGAAACAGCAGCGCTGGTTTGCGGTTACCACTACGCAAGATACCCTCGTACGTTAATAGGTCGTTTGTCAAAGGGCTGACGAAAACTCGAAAGAGCTCATCTAGCTTCGCCGCGCGAGTCGCGTCGTTGAGTGGGCTGTCGAGATCGAGGACCGCAGAAAACTCCGGCGGCTCCCGCCGAAAGACGTGCCCCAAATCCGTAGCGGGCAGGTCATCCACTGAATACGTGCGATTGTTCATACCTTGTATCCAGGCCTTGACGTTCAGGTAGTACTGCCTACCCCCGTAACCTGATCGCTGTAGCTCGAGGCCGACGATCGTCTCCGCGCCAACCCGAAACCACATCGCCTTCAGTCGAGCAAAGCCACAGCCCTGTGCGAGAGCATCAACCGTTTTGCGAAACGCTACTGTGTCCATCGGCTTGCGGTAAGTGCCAATTGGTCCCGACTTACGCCCTATTGGACGCCCAGGGTGACGTGAAGAAATACGCAGAAAATGTCGAATAATGTTACTATGAACGGGTCCTCCGTAAGCAAGCAGGCGCAGTACAGCACCAGCCACGCTTTTGGTCAAATCGTCTGCCCGAAAGCTGTCGTTCCCGTAGGTCTGCTGTGGGTCAAATTCGGCCGGCAGCGGTTCCAGACCACCCCAGCGGGAGCTAATACGTCAGAGACGCTCCGGCACATTGTTAGAATACCGTCCTTAAAGCGGTCGCCGGGAAAATGGACGCCGCGGTGAATTACGAAGGAGTTGGCCAGGAGGCAAGCCTTGCCGAGACCCAGCCCTAGGAAGCTTATTGCGCTGTTGGTGATCGTCTCTCTCGCGATCGGAATCACTGTTGCGAACTATTTTCGTCAGCCAAAAGCAACGATCGTACCGCTTACCGTGCGATCCAACTCTGCGAGGTCAGCGGACTCAGCGTCGAACCCAGTAAATCTATCGACTAATGGGAAGGATTTGAATGACTCGGGCAAGTCCTTCCGGGCCGCCTTTCGCCAAGCCAGTGATTACCACGAGTTTGTTGGTGGAATAAGGCATTCGGCCGATGCCGGCGACCCAGTCGCAGAATTTTTAGTCGCAAAGGCATTGAGATATTGCGCGGACAACTTGCGGATGTTTTTGGCTATAGACGGCACTCGAAGAACCTTAGATGAGGTTCAAGTCCGAATGGCGCAAATTCCTGGCGCCTTTGAGCGGTCGAATGAAGTATACCGTCACTGTCATACGTACCTCGAAAACCCTGCGTTGGCGCCCCTCACTGCCGACTGGAAGCGATGGCTCGACTCGGCCGCCACCGCCGGGTACCCGCCAGCTATTACGGAAAAGGCGGATGTCATGCGCGTGGCGGACTTGATGAAGGATGCGGCCGGTGCCGACGCGGGTGATGTAATTCCGCCTACCGAAGGGCCGGCACGGGAGTTGGCGCTAGCAGCTGTGAAATCAGGCGACCCGGACTCCATCCTTGGAATGGTCAATTGGGTTGACGGCACGAAGCGAAACGGCGAAGCCAATTTCGATTTGGAAAGCGCCTGGGAACTGCTGGCATGCCGACGCGGCTATGACGATTGTGGCGCTAATTCCGAACTCGTTCGAAGCGTCTGCATGTTCGACGCACAGTGTCAAAACGATGCGGGAGTCATAGAGTCTTTGCGGCGGCGGTTGGGCAATCGATTTGACGATGTCGACCGACTGGCCACCGAGATTGGCGTGGCTGTTGATTCGGGAAGTTCAAAGGCAATTGAGGCCTTCCTTTAGAGTCTCCGCTTTACCCGGTATTACGTGGTGCTTGTTCGAAATGAGGGCGCCGAAAGCGGTCGTTCATCAACGGCAGCTCTGGGTCAGGTTTCCCCGTTGGCGGGCATCGGCTAAATTGCCAATGTTAAATTCCGGGGAATGACCGGTCCGGAGCGGAGAATCGGCCAGCAGCCGGCCACTTTCAGACGTTGGACATCGGAATTGGCTCGCCTGTAAGCTGCCATCGGAAAATCCATTTACATAAAGAGCACAGCGGACCTCGGTGCGGCGAGAATAGGCAATGGACGACGTTGGCTTGTTACGAGCTATAGGGCTCATGAGCGGTACATCGATGGACGGCATCGATGCGGCGATCATTGAGACAGACGGAGATCTAAACCTTAGAACCGGCGCGTACTCAAACACTCCATATCCGCGCGATCTTCGCCGCGCCCTCCTACGCTTGACGGCGGAAGTCGTCGAAACCTCGGCATTCGAACGGGAAGTAACAGATTTGCATTGCCAAGCGGTTCTTACGCTGTGTGGAAATGCCGGAGTCGACTTGTCTGACATCGACGTGATCGGCTTCCATGGGCAGACGATTGCGCACCAACCGGAATATGCACGAACTCGGCAGCTCGGGGATGGTCAGCGTATGGCGGACGCTCTCGGAACGCTGGTTGTGAATCGGTTTCGGCAGAATGACTTGGAACACGGTGGCCAGGGCGCCCCGATGATTCCGGCATTTCACCGAGCACTGGTCCTATCGTCCAAGTTGCCCCAGCCGGTTGGAATATTGAATATCGGAGGTGTGTCGAATGTAACGCTGGTCGATCAAGAGTTGCTCTACGCGTGCGATTGCGGGCCCGGAAATGCTTTAATCGATGATTGGGTGGATGCGCGCTGCGGCATCCCATACGACGATGGCGGAGAGCTTGCGGCTAAAGGCCGTATCGATCAAACAGCTCTGACTTCACTGCTTGATGCCGAATATTTCCGGCGTCAGGGGCCAAAGTCATTGGATCGCAATGCGTTCTCAACAAAGGTCGTAGAGGCGTTATCCCCACAGGATGGAGCTGCCACGCTTGCCGCATTCACGGCCGCCGCAATCGCCGCCGAGTCACGCAAATTGCCCGTTTCGCCCAATGAATGGATCGTGGTTGGCGGGGGAAGGCTTAATCGTTACCTACTCGCCCAACTCAGAACTCGGCTCGGTGCACCTGTACGGGTTGCTGAAGAACTCGGATGGGCGGGAAGCGCTGTAGAAGCTCAGGGCTTCGGATACTTGGCCGTTCGCTCGCTCAAAAATCTCCCGTTGAGCTGGCCCAGTACAACAGGAGTTCACGCGCCAGTGACCGGGGGCGTAGTTTGGGGGCCGGCGAAAGAAACGAGACCATTGGCGCGTTCGCTGATTTGAATGGAGTTGACCCGCTTTCGTGGACGGTTAGTTATCTAAGCTCTCACTGCGGGAATAGGACTCCGCGGTTAACGTGCTCGTTTCCTGTGCCATACTGAGGCAATAGCTTCGGGGTGGATATGTCGATGGTGTCTTGGCTAGGTCCTGGCAAAGGCATTGGAGTGCTCGGCGGCAAGGTGGCCGTCGTCACGGGCGCGGCCAACGGGATCGGCCGAGCCTTGGCCACGGCCCTGTGGGCGAAAGGCTGTCATGTAGCCGCGGTCGACCTCGACTGTGACGGCCTGGGAAACCTTCAGAAAGAACTAGCGGACAAAGGCCGAGGCCAACGGTTGACGACGCACTGCGCAGATGTCGCCGACCGTGAACGCATGAAGCGTCTTGCTCCGGAGGTAGTGGAGGCGCATGGCGCCGTCCACTTGCTTATCAACAACGCGGGCATCGGCCACGAAGCCGCATTTCCGCAGACGAGCCTCAAGGACTGGGACCACATCGTCGGCGTGAACCTCTGGGGCGTGATACACGGCTGCCACTTCTTCATGCCGTACCTTGCCAAGGCCGAGCGCGCGCACATCGTGAACCTTTCGAGCCTGTTTGGTATCGTCGGCATGCCGGGCCAGACGGCGTACAGCGCCACAAAGTTCGCAGTGCGCGGTTTCTCCGAAGCGCTGTTTGAGGAGCTACGCGCGACGTCTATCGGACTGACGGTCGTTCACCCGGGCGCGGTCGCGACCAACATAATAGAAGCCACGAAAGGTGACGACCACGATCTCCTCCAACGCATCTCGCGCTGGTACGAGCGCAATGCAATGCGACCGGAAAAAGCGGCCGCCCTCATCGTCCACGCGGTGGAAAAGGGAACGCCGCGACTGCTCGTCGCTGCGGAATCCTATTTCGGCGATTTCCTCCGGCGCCTGATGCCGGCAGCAGGCAACAAGATGTTCGTCGACGCGGCGATCCGCTTGCTGTCCGTGGAGGACTTGCGGGCGAAGCGCAGCAAGCAGTGGCGAGAGACGATGGTGGAGGGCGGGCCGGGCGACTCGCACCAGCGCGACATTTGATGATGAAGCCTGATACGGAAGTCCTCATCGTTGGCGCCGGCGTCAGTGGTATTGGGGTAGGAATCGAATTGTGTCGACGCAGGCACACGTCATTTACGCTGCTCGAAAGGGCGGGTGAGTTGGGTGGCACCTGGCGCGACAACATTTATCCGGGCATCGCCGTCGATCTTCCGTCGGTCGCGTATTGCTACCCGTTCGAAACCGACTACCCCTGGTCGAGGGTGTTTGCTTCCGGTGCGGAGGTTCAGGGCTACATCCGGCACTGCGCGGAGAAATACCGCGTCACCGGGAATATTCGGTTCAACTCGAAGGTAGTTCGATCCCGGTTTGATCCAGATCGAGCCTTGTGGATGACCCAGCTCGAAGACGGATGCGTCGTCACCTCGCGCTTCGTGATCGCGGCGACCGGGCTGTTCAGCACGCCAAAACTGACGGTGATACCGGGACTCGAAACATTTCGCGGAGAGGCGATGCACACGGCCAGGTGGGACCATAACCACGACCTGACCTCGAAACGCGTTGCCGTGATTGGTACCGGTGCCTCGGCGGTCCAGGTGGTGCCGGAGATCGCACCGCTGGTCGATCGGCTGTCGGTGTTCCAGCGAACGCCAATCTGGATTGGACCACGCTTCGATCGGCCGACCACACCAAGAACGCGCCTGTCGCTACGCCGGTTTTCGGCGATTCGAACGCTTTCGCGCTGGGGGTTCGAGGCTAGCCTTGAGCTTGTCACCTTCTCGCTCGTCAACTTTCGACGGCTGCCGTTCCTGGTTCGCTCGGTTGAGAAGCCCGTTCGTGCGTGGATGCGCAGGCAGGTCCGCGACCCGAAAACCGCGGACAGGCTGGTTCCTGACTACGGTCTCGGCTGCAAGCGGCCGACAATTTCGAACACGTATCTGCAGGCGTTTAATCGCAACAACGTACGACTGGTCACGAAGCCGATCGATCGCATTTGTGCCGCAGGAATCGTCACCACAGACGGTGTGGTGCACGAAGTGGACACGATTATTCTTGCCACCGGCTTCCTGACGACCGAGCAGGGAACCGGACCGACGTTCGAAGTGATCGGCCGCGACGGCATTGAGCTGGGACAGTTCTGGGAGAGCCATCGCCTTCAGGCCTACGCGGGAGTCTCGGTGCCCGGATTCCCGAACTTCTTCCTAATCACCGGCCCGTATTCAGGTGGATTCAATTGGTTCACCACTCTGGCCGGCAATCTCTCGCACATCATGCGATGCCTCGACGAGGCTCGCGCACGCGGTGCCACCCGAATCGAAGTGACTCGAGATGCGCACGAACGCTACATGCGCCACACGTGGCAACGCGCCGACGGCACGGTATTCAAGTCGGCGACGTGCGCGTCGGCCAGGAGTTACTACCTGGACCGGCATGGCGACGCATCGCTGCCGTTGCCCCACACCCCGTGGTGGCGCGTGGTGCGCGGCCGCTGGCACGGGACGCGCGGCTACAGCTTTGGAATGCCTGAGAACCAGAAGGATGGCGTTCGCGCAACGAGCGAAGTGGGTGGGGTTACATGAGGCGCTCCATTCTTGCGCCGTTCTGCGAGTGGGTGGATCGCAATCCAGATCAATTGTTGCACGCGTTCCTCGACGTGGACGGGCGCGTCACTGAGGCGTACACGTACGCGCAGTTCCTCCAGCGAACTGCGGACATCGCCGTACACATACGGCACGCCTCTCCAATGGCACAAGGAGAGCGCGTGTTGCTGGTGTATCCGCCGGGCGTGGAGATGATCTGTGCGTTCCTCGCCTGCGTGCGGCTTGGTCTCATTCCCGTGCCCGTGTATCCGCCGACGAGCCACGGATTCCAGGCGGCCCTGGCGAAGACGGAATTCATTGCGCGCGATTGCCAGGCGTCGGCGGTATTGACCGATCGCGCATACTACTGGTCGATGAAGCTGAACGAGACGCGCAATCGTCTGGCGACGCTTTCGTTCAAGCGGGCCTGCGTATCCAAACTTCCTTGGATCGTGAGCACCGAGGCAAGCAAGGGAGCCTCTTTCGACGTCGATATCGGACACTCGGACATTCTTTTCCTCCAATACACCTCGGGATCCACTAGCGAGCCCAAGGGTGTGATGGTGACACACGAAAATATATTGGCTAACTGCGACGCCGTCGTGGATCACCGCCCTGTCGGTGTGTCGTGGCTGCCGCAATACCACGACATGGGCCTCATCGGGTACTACCTGTTCTTCCAGCTCAAGGGTGGGACAACGTACGGGTTTTCGCCGCTAGACTTTATTCAGCGCCCAGCCCTGTGGCTGGAGACAATCACGAAGTATCGCGGCTCCGCGTCGTCAGCGCCCAACTTTGCCTATGAGTACTGTCTACGGCCCGATAAGCTCTCGGCTGAAACACTCGCGAAGCTGGACCTCTCGTCGCTGCGCTTCCTGATGACGGCCGCAGAGCCAGTCCGGGCCCATGTCTTCCGCGACTTCCTCAGGAAATTCGAGCCGTACGGTCTCGACCCGAAGGCGTTTTTTTCAGCGTACGGCTTGGCCGAGTTCACGCTTGCGGTGTCGAACTATGGAAGGACCATCAAGTCCTTTGACCGCTCGGAACTGGGCCGACGCAAGGTGCGCCCGCTCAACGGTAATGCGGCGACGGCCCGTGCCACGGCGTTGGTGAGCTGCGGCAGGCCGCTCGGCGCAACCGAAGTCAAGATCGTTGACATTACGCATACGCCGCGCGTCGCACGCGATGGTGAAGTCGGCGAAATCTGGATGCGCGGCCCCAGCAAATGCCGCGGATATTGGAAGCGAGCGGAGTTGAGCAACTCGGTCTTCGAAGCGCGGCTACCTGGCGAGCCCGAGGACGCGCCGACATGGCTCCGAAGTGGTGACATAGGTTTTGTGCACTGCGATGAGTTGTATATCTGCGGACGTGCGAAGGACATGTTCATCGTCCGTGGGATGAATTACTACCCGCAGGACATCGAGGCGTTGGTCGAGTCGGATGCGCGCGTCAGGAGGGGCTGCGTTGCCGCATTCGCGCTCGAACAGGACGACCAGGAGACGCTGGTGGTCGTGGCGGAGCTGAAGGACGGCCGTCGCGTGCCTGATGTTCGCGAGCTCAACCGGCGGCTGCAACAGGGACTCGGTGTGACAGCGGCGTCGTTCGTCTTCATCAAGGCTCGCACGATTCCCAAGACCAGTTCAGGCAAGATCGTGCGCTACCAGGTGCGAGATCGCTGGCTCGCGGGTGCGCTGGACGTGCTCGCACACTTGGCGACGTACGACGCCGACCAGGAAAACAGCGACGACTCTCTGGCGTGGCTGCGCCGCTTCGGCATCACCGGCGACGAAACATGGACGCTGAGGGACGCTGGCTTCGATTCGCTCAAGCTCGTGGAGTTCGCTCACGAGCTCAAGCAGCGGCTGGAGGATCGGGGCCACGTCGATCTTTCAAAGGAGGTGGACCTGCGTGTTCTCCAGAAAATTGCGATCTGCGAGTTGTTCGGCCTGCTGGAGCAGCTCGAGACGGCTACGCCGCACGCCAGGCTCAAGTTCAAGCGCGCATTGAGCGAGCTGGGGAGGGAGCATCGTGCGCGGGAGGCCGAGCTGATGAGGCAGGACACGCGGCTTTCGATCGATGTCGCGGGGCTGCCACAGCCGTCGATGGCATTGGGAAGCGGCGGGAGCATACTGCTCACGGGTGGGACGGGTTTCTTCGGTCCGTTCCTGCTCACGAGCCTTCTGGGCCAATGCGACGATGATATCCACGTACTGGTCCGAGCGAATCCGGGCGATGCGATGCGACGGATTCGCGAGGGCCTGATGTCTGCCGCCGCCGACGGCGCCTCCTGTCCCGAGGGCTGGGAGCATCGTGTGCGCCCGGTCTGCGGCGACTTGGCATCGCCGAGCCTCGGACTCAGTCCAAGCGATTGGCGCGCACTCGCCGACAACGTCCACACCATCTATCACAACGGCGCGGTGGTGAACTACCTGATGGACTACCATGCGTTGCGCGGTGCGAACGTCGGGGGCACCAACGAGGTCATTCGGATGGCGCTGAGCCACCGGTCCAAGGTGCTCAATCACATCTCGTCGACGTTCGTATTCGGATGGTCCGTGCAAAAGACGATCCGCGAACGCGACACGAATGCGGCCATGGAGCGCCTCGACTTCGGCTACAGCCAGAGCAAGTGGGTGGCCGAGCATGTTGTACGTGACGCGATGCTGCGCGGTCTGCAGGCGCGTATCTTTCGTCCCGCGCTTCTAACGCCATCGGTCAGCGGCGGTGGGTACAACTTCGACATCGCGATCCGGCTGCTCGCATTCATGATCGAGCATGGGATCGTCACCACGGCGCAGAACCAGGTCAGTTTCACGCCTGCAGATCTCGCGGCCGCCAACATCGTTGCCATCTCGCGCGCTGCCGACAGCGTAGGCGCCACGTATCATGTCACCCGCGACGAGTACGCGAGCCTGTCCGATATCACCGCCATCATCGGTGCAATGACCGGCCGCGAGTTCCAGAACTACTCACTTCCAGAGTTCGTGCCGGAGGTCATCAAGCGCTGTCGTCCAAGCGACATCTTGTTCCCACTGCTAGACTTCCTGGTGCGGTCTGCGGACAACATCTCGGCGATGGAATTCAAGCGCTACGACAATGCCAATTACCGTCGCGTTCGTGACGCCTCGGCGTCGGGGAAGGCGGATGCGCCGCTGCAGGACGTCGTGCTCGGGATTCTCCGATTCATGCGCAAGCACGGGCTAGTTGCGGAAGCGAAGCACGCCGATAAGGCCGGAAGGGCCAGTTATGTTTGACGGAAGAATCAGCAACGCGCCGCACGTGCATCGGGCACGTGCCGTTCTAGACGCGCGCGGCATGCTTCGTAACTGCATCAAGGTGTTCGAGAGGTACCGGGCGCGTCTCGGATCGACGTTCACCGTACACTTTGGCGGGATTGTCCCGGCGCTGGTTACAGCCGACCCTGTCGTTATCAAACATGTTCTGCGCAGCAACCAGCGAAACTATGAGAAGTCGTTCATCCAGGCCGAGCGCATGGTTGAGTTTCAGGGGGCGGGCGTGGTCAATATCCACGGTGAGGCGTGGAAACGACAACGTAAACTGCTGGCCCAGGGTTTCAAGCCCAACTATCTCGCCAAGCTACTGCCGATGCACCAGGATGTGTTCGAGGAATTGATGCACAACTTCGACGGCGAAGCGCGGCGGGGTCCTGTGAACATACGGCAACAGATGGTGCAGTTCACGCTTCGGTTAACGGGAAAGGCACTCTATGGCCGCAGCATGCCGACAGCAGAGCTGGAGCGAATCGGTGCGATCATTCACGAAATCCAGAATTTCGTCCACCGGCAGATTGTCCAGCCGTGGATGATTCCGTGGTACCGAATCAATGGTCAGTCGGCGAAATACCAACAGCTGCGCAAGGAGGGGGACGCGATCGCATTGCGACACATCCGGGCTCGGCTCCGCGAGGGCCTCAGCGAGAACGATTTCCTCCGAATCCTGATAGAGACGCCGTATTACGATACGGGTCTCCCGATGGACGAGTCGATGGTGATGCTCGAGAGCCTCCAATTGCTGGTCGCCGGCAACGTGACGTCGACGAACGCCTTGGCCTGGATATTCTATTTGCTGGCTCGGCACCCGAAGTACATCCTCGAGATCCGTGACGAGGTGGCGTCGGTCATCGGTGCGAACGCGATGGACTATCGCAACCTGCACCAGCTCGAGGGGACCGTTCGAGTGATCGACGAAGCCCTTCGGCTTTATCCACCGTTCTGGATGATCGACCGCATCGCGCTCAATGACGACGAAGTGAACGGTATCCACATTCCTGCACGCGCGATGGTGTTGCCTTACATATATGGAACTCATCGCAATCCGGCGCATTGGCAGAATGTTGAGGCGTTCGATCCGGGCCGGTTCGAATCCCGCGGGCCTAGAGAACGCCATCCGTTCGCCTACATCCCATTTGGCGGTGGGCCGCGGACCTGTTTGGGTACCAACATGGCGGTCATGCAGATGCTCATGATCGTTGCGGCGTTCGTACGCAAATACGATTTCGCTCTGGTGACGAACGAGCCGATCGATATTGACCCGTCGATGATGCTGCGACCCAAGGGCGTCGTCAGCATGAAGTTCCGCGCGGTGGCCTGACGGTGGCTCGAGTCGGAGCGGGCTTCGACCGCCGGCTCTGGGCGTCGACGGACGTCCGAGGCGCGGACACTTTTCGCTCTTTGCCTTGGCGCGATTTTGCTTGCCCGCCACGGCAGGCCATTTCTTACCGCAACCGCAATGCTTTCAGCCGAGTCGGTGTCCGGCGCGCGGCCACAGACTGTAAAGCAGGATGCCCACCGACGGAGAAATTGGCTGCACGACCTACACGCCGGCGCAGCTGAGTGAGGCGCTGGCGAGGATCGATGCGACGCAGTTTCCCATCAACTACGGGCGCATGAAACAGGCCATCGACCAGCTTCTCGTCGAGCCGGCACCGACCACGGCGCTGCCTGAAAGGCTGGTGCTGTGTTCGTGGCTGGGGATGGCGGTCAGTCGGCTGATGCCTGCAGTGATGCTCGGCATTGGCTTCGGGGGTGCGCTCTGGCTGTGGTTTTGGCCACAGCAATGCTGTCGTCCGCTGCGGTAATCGTCGTTCGAGTTGCCTTCGCTCCGGTATTGCAATTAGGTGCCGGTTGTTTCACCGGGAAGTCTCCGCGGTTTGCAAGGCAGAGTTTGTAGTGTAACTCGACCCATTCTCAGTATTCAGTTGGTGGCTTTCGTCCTTTACGGTTGAGCGGCGTCTGAGAGATGCAGGCTCGATTGGCAGCTTTCGGCTGTGGAGGAGGACACGATGGCAGACATTCTGCTTTCGATTGATGAGGCTCGGATCCGGCTGGGTGGGATTTCTCGCAACAGTTTTTATTTCTTGATGCGCTCTGCGGTTTTGGCGAGCGTGACCATCGGGTGTCTGCGGTTTGTTTCTGGCAGTGCTATCGATGCATTGATTCGAAACTCGAGCACGACAGCCATTGCTTCCGTTGACCAGGTGCGCTGTCATCGGCTTCTGCAGGTGGGCTTGGTGGGCATTGGGGTAGGGGCGGCGGCACGTCGTGGGCATCATAATTCGGGTGGCGCATGAGCACGGCGAGCGTGCTCGTTGGGGGAGGAGGGCAGTCTGCGGGTGAGTCCGTGATTGCTCTGGGGAATGGTGTTGTTCTGTTGATGGCAGGATAGCGAGATGTCCGCATCATGCAGCACACACATTACAGTACCGGCGGACGATGACCTCTATTCGCCTCGCGAATCGATCACAGTGCGGCTCTCCGGGCATGAGAAAGACCGATTCCAACTCCTGGCCGAGGCTCGAGGGATGTCCGACGCGCGGTTGGGGTTGATCGCTTTCCGTCGCTTGTTGGACGAAGTGCCTCCGGCCTTTCCCTCCACCGATTGGGAGGACGAAACAGCGTCAGAGCGCATCACCATTCGCCTGCGCCCAGGGGACCGGCGGCGGGTTCGCGAGCGCGCTCTGGCGCGCCGGATGCGCGATGCGGGGTATCTGGCAGCCCTGGTCCGGGCCCACGTCGTGGCGAATCCGCCACTACCCAAATCTGAGATCGACGAGCTGAAGCAGGCCATTGGTGCCCTGGTCCGATCGATTGCCGATCTGTCGACCTGCGCCCGAGAGCTCTCTCGTCATCGCGAGCACACCGCCACGGTCTGGGATGAGGTCCGCAAGACCCGCGAACGGGTCATCGCGCTAGAACGGCAATTCCACGCCTACACCAAGGCGGCGGTGATCGCCTGGGAGGCCTCCAGTGTCTAAGCGAGTCGTCCGCCTGCCAGGTCGTTCCGGGTTTGCGATCGTGAGCCACGGCCGGCGTGGTGCCTTTGCGTATTCGTTCAGCCCAGCGCAGATCGCTCAGATTGCCCGCACCGTCCGCCGCGCGCCGGAGGTGATGGTCAAGGTCACGGGCGGGGGTGCGAAGGTCGGCGCGGTGGCTTCGCATCTGCGCTACATCGGCCGGCAGGGCGAACTTGAGGTGGAGAACGATGAGGGACGCCATCTTAAAGACCGAACGGAGCTGAACGCGTTGCTCGATGACTGGCGCCTGGACCTGACCTCCGGCCAGTATCGGCCCAAGAACGCGCAGCGGGCTTCCCGCTCCTCTAAGCTCGTGCACAACATCGTCTTGTCGATGCCTTCGCGGACGCCGCCGGACAAGGTGCTCAATGCCGCCAAGAAGTTCGCCCAGGAGCGGTTCGCGTTGCAGCATCGATACGCTCTGGTGCTGCATTCCGATCAAGCCAATCCCCATGTGCACCTGGTCGTGAAGGCCGAAAGCGAGCAGGGCAAGCGCTTACATATCGACAAAGCGATGCTGCGCGACTGGCGGGAGCAGTTTGCCGAGCTGATGCGCGAGCAGGGGATCGCGGCCAATGCCACGCCGCGGGCGGTGCGGGGGAAGAATCCACGCAAAGGTCCCCGAGGGTTGTTCGCGGCACGCGAGCACGGGGAATCCACACTCGACCGTCGGCGGATCGAGGGTGTCGTGCGGGATCTACATGAAGACCCGCGGGCGCTGGCGGACCCCAAACTTCGTCGTTTGCGTGAAACCCGCAAGGCGTTGGTCGATGAATGGGCAGAGGTCGCCACCCGGCTCGAGAACCAAGGCGAACGCCACTTGGCGCGGGAGGTGCGCGAGTTCATGGAGCACTTACCGACGGCGGCGACAGACCGGCAGAAGTTGGCGCTGCGCTTTCTGGAGTTTAAGAAGCAACAGAACGCAACACAACGCGACGGAATGCAACCAGAAGTCCCCCCGGCGAGGCAAGGGCATGACATCGAGTTGACGCGATGATCCCGACAAGAATAACCAGGGGCCGGATTTTGGCCGTCAACTCATACCAATCTAGGGATGTCACCCAGCTTCGAGTTGCGTCAACCTAACGCATCGGAAATGTCCGAGGATTTCGCTTGTCACAAAGGAGTCGCGTCATGAGCATATCGAAAACGGCGTCAAGCACCGTACCGGCCCAGCATTCGCGAGTACTGCGGTTGCCGCAGGTCTGCGCACTCACCGGTCTGGGTCGCTCCATCATCTATCAGATGCAAGCGGAACGCCGATTTCCTCAGCGTGTCCGGCTCACTGATCGAGCAGTGGGGTGGATGGAAAACGAGGTTCTTGAATGGCTCGCGACGAGAGCGGCGGACAGGGCGAAGGGCGATAAGACGGCCGGGTGATGGCGTGACGCTACGGCTGCTTCGCCACAAGCTTGCCGTTTTCGACAACGTAGATTGGGGTGCCGTACATCTTGGCGACTTTGCGTGCGTCCTTAGCCGCAAGCCGTAATGCGTGCCCGGCTCGATCCGCAAAGCTGACACCTTTTCGGGCGCGGCGTGATTTAGCTTTCATCGACTCTTCTCCACCAGCTGTGGCGTTGAACCCGAATTATCGTACACCGCCCACTCGTCCGCCAATGTTCGGTAGACCTTCTGAAAGTTCGTCCACCCCCGCGTGAATCGCCGTTCCAGGTCGGCTCGGGGCACATCATGTCCACCCTGTTTGACGCGCGCTTTCACGCGCTGCCAGGCGACGCGAGAAGAACTAAGTCGTAGATACAGGATCTCGACCCGGTATCCGGCTCGCTTCCATCTTGAGAGCCGCAGCGCATACGCCAGTCCGCTCAAGGTACTCTCGAAGGCGAAGCTCTCGCGCTCGTTCGCCAGGCGATCGATTTCCTTCAAGACGAGCCGGGCGGCCGCGATGGCGGCCAGCTCGGGTTTAATAGGAGAGAGACCCGCGGCGATCAGGTCAGCGTTCACGAAGTTCACGATGCCAGACGCTTCGGATAAGAAACGGCGTGCAAAAGTGGTTTTGCCAGCGCCATTCGGGCCGGCAATCACGACGACCAGCGGATGCCGCGCCCGCTCGGCCACTCAAGCCGCCCGCTTCGTCGAAGGCAGCGTGATCACCGTCGCACCGCTGCGCAACGAATCGAGCGTGTCTGCCCAGCTTTGCATCATCTTGCGGCGCTCCGGCAAGTGCTCGGCGTAGTTGTAAGCAGCTCGGACGGCATCGCGCTCGCCGTGCGCCAGCTGCCGCTCGATGGCATCACGATGCCAGCCTTGTTCGTTGAGCAGAGTGGAAGCGGTAGAGCGGAATCCATGCACCGTCACCGCGCCTTGCTCGAAGCCCATCCGTCGTAGCGCGGAGAGCAAGGCGTTGTCCGACAGCGGACGCAGATTGCTTCGAGGGCTCGGAAACACGAAGCGGCCTTCACCCGTGATGGGCTCGATCTCGCGCAGGACCGCGATCGCTTGGGTGGAGAGCGGCACGATGTGCTGCTGGCGCATCTTCATGCGGCCGGCAGCAATCCGCCATTCGCAGGCCTCGAAGTTGAATTCCGACCACTCTGCCGCGCGCAACTCGCCCGGCCGCACGAAGACCAGGGGCGCCAGGCGCAGCGCGCAGCGCACGACCGGTGACCCATCGTAGGAATCGATGGCACGAAGCAGCTCACCAATCTTGCGGGGATCGGTATAGGAGGCCAGGTGTTTCTCCGCGGCCGGTGGGATGGCCCCGCGCAAGTCCGCGGCTGGGTCGCGCTCGGCGCGCCCCGTGGCCACGGCGTATCGGAACACGCGGCTGCAGTTCTGCAAGGCGCGATGCGCCGTCTCCAGATGCCCATCGCCTTCCAAGCGGCGCAGGCACGCCAGGATCTCCTGCGCCGCAATCTTGGCAATCGGCTTGGCGCCGATGAACGGGAACAGGTACAGCTCCAGCCGGCGAATGATCTTCTCGGAATGCCCGGGCGCCCAGTTGCGTGAGAACTTCTCGAACCACTCCCGTGAGATCGCCTCGAAGGTATTCGTGGCGGCCTCCTCCTCGGCGCGCCGCTTCGCCCCGGGATCGATCCCATCCGCCAACTGGCGCCGGGCGGCGTCCCGTCGCTCTCTGGCTTGCTTGAGGGACACATCCGGATAGGTGCCCAAGGACAGGAGCTTCTCCTTGCCGTCCACCCGGTATTTGAGCCGCCACCAGCGACCTCCGTTCGGCATCACCATCAGGAACAGGCCGCGCTGGTCGTACAGCTTGTAGGCCTTATCGCGTGATTTAGTGGCTTTAATCGCAGTGTCGGAGAGCATTTTGGGGGTCACTCCTTTTCGCCCGGTGCTGTTACCCCACATAGTTACCCCCAAGCCCTTGTGGCTGTCAACGGAAGCCAGCGGCGCGCCGAGGCTGAAGAATCCGGCGTTTTCGAGCAAAATCAGCGATTTGTGGAAGTGGGCGGAAGCCGGCGGAAGGGGTATTGGTGGCCAGGGAGGGAATTGAACCCCCGACACGCGGATTTTCAGTCCGCTGCTCTACCAACTGAGCTACCTGGCCTCGAAGGGCGGCTATTAAACACGCCCGGAGGCTCGAACGTCAAGGAATCCACCAAAATCAGGTACTTAATGCTCGATGCCTGGGCTGGCAAGCAACAAATCGCCGCAAAAATAGTTGGCTTCTGTCAAATGCCGGGGTCAAGCGAGGGCTCAAGGCGTCGATATGCTGGGCATGAACCCCATCGCCAGCATTCCCTCGGTCAGTGCGCCCAGCGCATTGGATAGCGGCCGTAGAGCGCTCGACAAGAGTCAGCAGCGATTGAACCGCGATGCTCAGCAGATCGCGAATCCCGATCGCGAGGATCTCGCAACGCCGTTGGTCGATTCAAAGCGCGCGCTGCGCGAGGCGCAGGCCGGCGCCGCCATCATCAGGGCTGCCGACAAGATGCTCGGTTCGTTGCTCGACGAGCTGGCCTGATCATCGCGGGAAGCGGCCTCGCCGGCTCCCCGATCCGAGTCGCGCTCTAACCGGCGCTCGCCCAACGCTCCGCCGGCTTTTCCTTTGCGTGCAGCATTTGCTGCCGCGACGCGTGCGCTTGTTGCACCGCTTCGCGGATGTGATCAGGGCATTGGGAGAGTTGCCGGCGCAAAGCCAGAAGTTCCCGCTCTTCGGTGATTCGAATGCCACCTGGCCGCTTCATCGCCGCCTCGATTTCCAGTTGCCGGTTCAACAGGCTCAGGGCTTCAGACACGGTTTCCATTCCTCATCTCCTTCATTGAATTCGCATTGGTCATTTTTCTAATCGATCGACACTGATCACCGCGGACGCCGGCGCTTGGCCGGCTTCCTGGCTTTTGGGGAAATGCGCGCTGCGGCCTTCGGTCCGCGCCTGATCTTCGAGCGGCGGCGCGGCCGGGCCTTGGGAGGCCGCGCTGAACGTTGCGCAGCCCTCGGGCGCGCCGTTTGCGCCAGGCGATGCCGTAGGAGATCGGCTTCCAATTCCGCGATGCGCTTGGCCTGCGACTGGCGGGTACGCTGCTCCTTCTGCAGCAGGACTCCCAGAGTGCGCAGCTGCGCCTGCAGATCCTCGAGGGCACGCTCGCGATCCTTCAGGCGTGAATCCAACTCGCCCTCGCGCAGGCTGAGAACGTGCGATCGCACCTCGTACGCATCTTTCGCTTGCGCGGCGTTGCGCGTTTCGGTTTGCAGCTCCAGGGCGGCGCGCCGGCGGCCTTCCTCCAATGCCTGCAGCCACAGGCTCTCCGCGATGTGCGCGACGCCCTCTGGCAGGCGATGCAGGGCGGTGGGGCCCGCATCCAGCCGGCTCGCCAGGCGCTTCCACCACGCATCGAGCAGCGGATTGACGGTGTTCGGCGAACCGCCGCCGAGTGCCACGCGGATTTTCTCGACCGTGGGCCGCTCTCCCTGGCGCAGCAAGGCATCCGCGGCGCGCTCGACATTTGCGGCGCTGACGACGCGTGCGGCGCCGGTAGGAGCGGGCGGAGGGGCGGCAGGATCAGTCACATACATAATTTACAGCATACGTATGCTGTAATATATGTTATCTTTTTACTATTGATAACAGCACCTATCACTAGTGAAAATTCTCAGGTAGGCTTGTCGACGTCCGGTGAGAGCAGGAAACACCGGTCCCAGGAGAAGTCTTCTTATGGCGAAGCGATTGCCGGCGCAGGCCAAGCGAGCCGCATCCGATGCAACTTCGGCGCTATCCGCATGGCACGTCATGGCGGAAGGCGCCTTTGCCGCCAATACGCGGCGCGCCTGGCGCGCCGATTGGCAGCTCTTCAGTGCCTACTGCTCTTTGCAGGCGCAGTGCTCGCTGCCCGCATCACCGGACACGATCCGCGCGTTCGTGCTTGCGTGCGCTGAGCAAGGAAAGCGGCCGGCAACCATCCGTCGCTATACCTCCACGATCGGCCGCGCGCATCGCGCCGCCAATCTCGATGACCCCACGCATCGGGAAGAGGTGCGTCTCGCGATGAAGGAACTGGGCCGGCGGCTCAGAGGCCGCCAGCGCCAGGCACGCGCGCTCACCTGGAACGAGATTGGCCGGTTCCTGCAGCAAGAGCCCCGCGATCTGCGAGATCATCGCGATCGCGCGCTGGTGGCGGTGGCCTACGACACCCTGTGCCGCAGGCAGGAGCTGGTCAGCCTGATGATCGAGGATCTGACCGAGGCACCCGATGGGTCCGCCACCGTGTTGATCCGCCGTTCCAAGACCGATCCCCTGGGCGAGGGTGCGCAGGCGTACCTAGCTCCCACCACCTTGGCGCTGCTGCGGCATTGGTTGGGCGCGGCGCAGCTTCGCCATGGGCCACTGTTCCGTCGCGTGACGGGTCAGCGCGTCCGAGGCGAGGAATTGACCGCGCAGGTGGTCAGTTCCATCTTCAGAAGGGTGGGATTGCAAATCGGACTGCCGGCGGAGGAATGCCGGAATCTGTCGGGCCATTCCACGCGAGTGGGCGCCGCGCAGGACTTGATCGCATTGAACATCGACCTCGCCGCCGTGATGCAATCGGGTCGTTGGAAGGACACGCGCATGCCCATGCGCTACGCGGAGCACGTGCTGGCGGCCCGCGGTGCAATGGCAAGAGCCGCCAAGGCTCAAGGCCGCTCACCCGACACGCCGGTGCCGGCATCGTCCCAGCGCGCGGATGTATCGATCAGTTGAAAACGTCGCGCGGCCGGGGCGGCAGCTCTACCGGCCGCGATTCCCCGACAACACCGTCACCAGGTGCTGTTCGCTCGGCGCTACGTAGGTGTTCTCGCGATAAGTGACCTTGCCGTCGACCTTGACCTCGACCGTGTGCATGCCCGGTTCCACGGTGACCAGCAGCGGCTTACCGGGCGTGGTGCTGGCGGTGGCCACTTCCGTGCCATCGACAAGAAGCACCGAACTGACCGGCGCGCCGGTGACCACCAATTGCGTCGGGTCAGCAGGAACTGGCTGCTTGTGAAAGAAGTGCTTGTTGTGCCACCAGCTGCAGCCGGTGAGGAACAGCATCGGAATCAAGTATCGTAATTTCAAGCAGCTTCCCCGCACCCGACGATGCGGCAACCATGCCACAGAGTCGCTGCGCAGGGCAATGCCGCACCATGCGCATGGCTGTGATTGTCGGCGCGCGGAGACGTGCGCGTGTGGCTACCGCTGTCCCCGGCCGCCGCCCGCCCCGCAGATGCAGCACCGTTTCGTGCGTTGCGCGTCAAGCCGCATCGACGATGGGCTCGTGGGCTCCGCTCTTGCCGTGTTGCCAATAGCCCGCTGCCTTCACCCAGCGCTTATCGACGTTCCGCTCCTCGACGAAGTAGCGCCGCAGGGCGCGGGCCGCTCGCGTTTCGGTGGCGATCCACACGAAACTTCGGTCAACCGGGAACGACAATGTGCGCAGCGTATCGATGAGGCGCTGCGCGGGTTGCAGGGCTTCGGCGCCACGGTGCACCCAATGCACCTCAGTTCGAGAGGCGCCGCCGAGCGTAGTCAGCTCCGCGCCGGGCTCAACTTCCGCCACGACCAGCGCCTGGCTCGAGCGCGGCAACTCATCGAGCCGCCTGCCGATGGCGGGCAGGGCGGACTCATCGCCGATCAACACATGGGTATCGATGCCCGCGATCGGGATGATGCTCGAGCCTTTCGGTCCGGCGATTTCCAGCGTCTGTCCGACGGCGGCCTGCGCGGCCCATCGCGCGGCGGGGCCGGCGGTGTGCATGTGAAAGTCGATCCACAATTCGCCGGCGGCGGCGTTATAGCGCCTTGGCGTGAAGTCGCGCATGGCGGGATTCCCCGGCGCGTCGCCGGGAAAGAACAGCTTCACGTGGTCATCGAAGCCGAGCGAGGTGAGACCCTGCAGCTCGGCACCGGTGAAGACGATGCGCACCATCCGGGGTGCGAGAGGTTGCACGCGCTCGACGCGCAGCGAGCGGCGGCGGATCTCGTGGCGCACTCGTACGATGGCAGGTGCGTCACTCATGATCCGGTCCCTTCGCAATGGCGCCGGCGGCATCCTCGATGATCTTGCGTACGCGCGCGGTCTCCGCTTCGTTCCAACCGCCGCGGTGGAACATGAGCGAGGCTTTGAGCGTGTGCATCGCGTGGTGCAAGGTGTCGGGCGGCCGTTCACCGGAGACGGCGCGCGCGGCCATTTCCATGCGCGCCGTGGCGCTGTGGAGCGCGTCGCGATTCTCGACCAGGAAGGCTTCGCCATCCGGCGTGATCTCGAACAATCGCTTGGTGCCTTCGGAGGACGTCGAACGTACCTGGCCCAATTCCTCGAGCAGCGTGAGCGTGGGATAGACGGAACCGGGGCTTGGGGCGTAGCCGCCGCCGAATTTCTGCTCCAGCTCCTTGATGAGTTCATAGCCGTGGCGCGGCTTGGTCGCAATCATGGACAGCAGCATCAGCCGCAGATCTCCGGGCCCGAACACACGCCCGCCGCCGCCACCGCCGCGACCGAAGGGGCCCCGGCCCATGCGAGCCCCGGATTCCTCGGTCGAGCCATGCCGGCCGTGATGCCCACGGCCACCGCCCCGGTGGCAGTATGGCGCGCTAACATCATGATATTGCTTACGAAAATTTCCAAACATCGATGTACTTTCCTGATAAATGATATTTCAGACATACGAACGATATATCGTTAGTAATTATCTGTCAATGTCATCGTTTGAGTTCATCGATTCAGTCACGCATGGGCTGGTGGGCGGTTTCCGTCGCCGCCCAGATGGCAATGGCGGTCAGCGTAAATGCCGCAGCGACGTAGCAGGCCAGCGGCAGTGTCGAAGGATGGTTCTTGTACAGCGCCGTGAAGGCCAGCGGCGCGACGCCGCCCGCGACCACGCCGGTGAGCGTGTAGGACAGCGAAGCGCCGGCATAGCGCACGCGCGCCGGAAACTGCTCGGCGATGAAGGCGGCCTGCGGGCCGTACAGGGTCGCATGCAGGATCAGGCCGATCGCCACGGCTGCCGCCATTAACAATGGCTCTCGTGTATCGAGCAACGGAAAATATGCAAACGCCCAGGCCACCGAGGCCGCGCTGCCCAGCGCGAGCAGCGGACGCCGCCCGGTGCGATCGGACAACGATGCGAACCAGGGAATCGCCAGCGCGTGACAGGCGGCTCCCAGCAGCGTGCAGCCCAACGCCAGCGCGCGGCTCAGCTGCAGGATGGTGGTGAGATAGGTGAGCGTGAACACCACCAGCATCGCATACCAGACATCGGCGCCGAAACGCGCGCCGATGCAGATGAAGAGCGGCCGCTTGTGCTCTCGCATCACCTCGGTGAGAGGCGCCTTCGCCGTCTGTTGCTGCGCGGAGAGTGCGAGGAATGCCGGTGTTTCGGTGATGGCATGCCGGAGCCACAGTCCGAATCCAACCAGCAACGTGCTCAACAGGAAGGGCAGCCGCCATCCCCATGACATGAACGCCACCGGATCGAGCCAATGATTGACGCCCGCGACGGTGGCGGTGCCGAGCAGCGTGCCGCAGGCCGGCCCGATCTGGGCAAACGAGCCATTGCGGCCACGCCGCTGCGCGGGACCATGCTCGATGGCGAGCAGCACGGCGCCCGCCCATTCACCGCCGATGGCGGCACCCTGCGCGAAGCGCAGCGACACCAACAGGGCAGGGCTCCATACGCCCCATTGCGCATAGGTTGGCAGCAGTCCGATCAACGCCGTGGCGATCCCCATCGCGAGCAGCGTTGCAACCAGCACGAAGCGCCTGCCGCGGCGGTCGCCCAGGTGGCCGAACAGCAGGCCGCCCACCGGCCGCGCCAGGTAGCCGACGGCGTAGGTGGAAAAGGCGAGCAGCGTCCCTGACAGCGGGTCGAACGACGGAAAAAACACGGCGTTGAAGACCAGTGCCGCCATCAGGTTGTAGACCAGGAAGTCGTACCACTCGAGCGTGGTGCCCACGGCGCTGGCGGCGGCGAGGCGGCGCATGGGAGTGGCGCGCATCACGAGGACTGCGCCGCGCGCGCGCGCGCGAGATATCGATAGGCGGGGATGCTCATCAGGAACGGCTCCGGTTGAAGATTGGGCGTTCGCACGCGGCGTTCGTTCTCGCCCCGTACCTCGTGCAGCGCCGCGAAGCGCACTTCCGGTGGCGTGTGATACCGGCCGGCGGCATACATCAGCGGCAGTTCCGCGGCCATCTGCACACGGCCGCGCCCGCGTGCGTCGAGACGCGTGTAGACGATGTTGGCGCGGATGTTGTCGTAGTGCGGGCGCGCGAGGGCCAGGTGCCTTTCCTGCCGCGGCAATTGCGCCAGCCGCGCGCGATCGGCGGCCACGTTCGGCCCCTCCATCGTGAGCAGCAGGTTGAAGATGTCCTCCACGGATTTGCGATACACGGCGCGCGTGCGGGCGCGTGTGTAGGTCACGGTGGCTGGCGGCGCCGCGAGCAGCGGAATCCTGCGGTACGCTGCGAGCAGGTTCAGGTCACTGCGCTGGATGCTGCGCAACACGGCGCGGATCACCGGAATCGCGCGGGTGCCATCGCCATCGGGTACACGCGTGCGGATGTTCTGCAGCGGGGCGCAGATGTCCTTGAAGGCTGCCTTGGCGGTGTTCACGGCCTGCGCACGCTTCACGATGTCGGCCGTCACGCCGAGCACGCCCAGGCACACGGGGGAGGAGCCAGTCAGCTCGTCCATCCGGTAATCGATGGTGGAGTAGGCGTCGCACACCAGCTGTCGGGCGTGACGCTCATCGGCGTGCTCGACGCAAATCCAGCCGTCGTGGTGCGCCACCGCGGCGACGAAGCGCGCCGTGCTGGTTTCCAGTGTGCGCAGCGCCTGGGCGACGGTCTGGCGGTGAAGAGTGAGGTCCACGATAGCCCGCTGCTGGGAGAATAGTACCATTATACATACTCCGTACAGCAAAACGGTCGAGTCACCGCTCTTGATCTTGGAGACGGATGGCCATCGAACGGTTGAGGCTTGCTTGGTATGTCGCTTGTCTGTACGGAGTATGTATAATTTGAGCAGCGTTCCACCCGCGTTGCGAATCTGCGAGTCGCGCCGCGCACGCCGTTCACGTTCTTTGCGAGGATGCGAGTCATCGCCACACGTCTTCACATCCTCAACTTTCGCCATGCCGCGTCGATGCTGGCAGTGGTGCTGCTGGCCGCCTGCACAGCGACGCCGCGCAGGCATTCCCCACACCCGCCACCGGCGCCTCCAGCATGGCGCCTCACGGGGGAACAACGGGCTCTCGCCCACGCCAATTGCTATGGCGGACTCCCCGTGGGGCAGGCCGCGCGCGGCTCGACAGAGCTGATCGTGCGACGCGGCTATGTCCTCGAGCACAGCAGCCGCGACAAGATTCCGCTGTGGGTGTGCGAGAGCGACAGCGCGGCGCAACTGCAGGGTCATCTGAAACGCCATGACAAATTCGCGCCGGACCCCGCGCTCACGGGACCCCGCTCGCTGCCCTCCGATTATCACCACTCGGGCTATGAGCGCGGCCACCAGGCGCCGGCCGGGAACCAGACCGTGGATCCGGCGCTCAAGGACGAGACGTTCTACATGTCCAACATCGCGCCGCAACGTCCCTCGCTCAACAGCGGTATCTGGAACATGCTGGAGCAGAAGACGCGCAGTTGGGTGCAACACTATGGCCATGCCTACGAGTGGACCGGTCCCATCCTCTGCAATGAGTCGCAGCCCGGAAGTAATGCGGATTGCGAGCGCAAGAGCATCGGCAATGGCGTGACCGTGCCGGAGGAGTTCTTCAAGATCATCCTGGTGCAGGAGCGCGGCGAGTGGAAAGCCATCGCCTTCGTCATGCCCAACACCGACTACCGGCGACCTTACGAGCTGGAGCGGTACATCCGTTCCATCGACTGGATCGAGCAGCAGACCGGCATCCGCTTCATGCCGGAAATGCCCGCGGAGGAGGCGCGAAAATTGAAATCCTCGACGCCCCGGATGTGGCGATGAGCCCGGCGTCCATGGGACGGTGAGCGGCGCCGGCACGACCCGCGCTACACTGCGCCTTGGCGCGGACCTGGCGCGAAGGAGCCCTCATGCGAATTGGCCTGCAGATCCCCAGTTTCACCTGGCCGGGCGGCCCCGCGGTCATTCCCCGCACGCTGGCCAACATCGCCACCGCGGCCGAATCGGCCGGCTTCTACAGCGTGTGGGTGATGGACCATTTCTTCCAGATCCATCAGGTGGGACCACCCGAGCAGGAGATGCTGGAAGGCTATGCCACCTTGAGCTACCTGGCCGGCTTCACGCGCACGGTGAAGCTCGGCACCATGGTGACGGGGGTCGTTTATCGCTACCCCGGGATTCTGGTGAAGACGGTGACCACGCTGGATGTGCTGTCGGGCGGCCGCGCCTACCTTGGCATCGGCGCCGCCTGGAACGAACAGGAATCCAAAGGCCTGGGCGTGCCGTTTCCGCCCTTGGGCACCCGCTTCGAGCAGCTCGAGGAGACCCTGCAAATTGCGAAGCAAATGTGGTCGGGCGAGGATGCGCCCTACCACGGGAAGCATTTCACGCTGGAGCGGGCCCTGTGCAGCCCGCAGCCGCTATCCCGCCCGCACCCGCCCATCCTGGTCGCCGGCGGCGGCGAGAAGAAGACCTTGAGGCTGGTGGCGCAATACGCGGATGCTTGTAATTTGTACGGCAGCCCCGATGTCATCGCTTCCAAGCTCCAGGTGTTGCGGCAGCATTGCGAGGCCCTGGGGCGCGACTACGATTCCATCGAGAAAACCACCTTGGGGTATGCCGATTTGGCGCCCGGCAAGATGCGCCCGGCGGACGTGATCGCACAATGCAGGCAGTTGAAATCCATGGGTGTCGACCATGCCCTGTTCTACGTATCGAATGTGCATGAGATCAGCCCATTGGAAGTGTTCGGTCGTGAAATAATCCCCGAGATTTCCGGTCTATGAGCATATGAGCAACTATCACAAGGATCCCCAGGCGATTGCCCGGCTCACCCCGGAGCAATTCCGCGTCACGCAGCAAAGCGGTACCGAGCGCCCCGGCACCGGTGAGTACCTTGGCAACAAGCAACCCGGCATCTATGTGGACATCGTGTCGGGCGAGCCGCTGTTCGCTTCTTCCGACAAATATGAATCCGGATGCGGCTGGCCGAGCTTCGTGAAGCCCATCGAACCGGCCAACGTGAGCGAACTGCGCGATGCTTCGCACGGCATGATTCGCACCGAGGTGCGCTCCACGCACGGCGACAGCCATCTCGGCCATGTTTTCAACGACGGGCCGCGTGATCGCGGCGGACTGCGCTATTGCATCAACTCGGCATCGCTGCGTTTCGTGCATCGCGACGACATGCAGGCGCAGGGCTATGGCGCTTACCTCAACCAAGTGGAGGACGTGTGATGAGCCAGGAACGTGCAGTACTCGCCGGCGGTTGCTTCTGGGGCATGCAGGACCTTTTGCGCCGCTACGAAGGCGTGATCTCCACGCGTGTGGGTTACACGGGCGGTGAGGTGAAGAACGCCACTTATCGTAATCATGGCAATCACGCGGAAGCCATCGAGATCATCTTCGATCCAAAGAAGCTCAGCTTCAGCCAGCTGCTGGAGTTCTTCTTCCAGATCCACGATCCGACCACGCCCAATCGCCAGGGCAACGATCGCGGTCCCAGCTATCGCTCGGCCATCTTCTATACCAGCGAGGAGCAGCGCAAGACCGCGGAGCAGGTCATTGCGGCCGTGAATGCTTCCGGTTTGTGGCCCGGAAAGGTGGTGACCGAAGTCACCGCGGCCAGTGATTTCTGGGAGGCGGAGCCCGAGCACCAGGATTACCTGGAGCGCTACCCCGACGGCTACACCTGCCATTACATCCGGCCGAACTGGAAGCTGCGCAAATCCGCCTGACGGCACGCTTGCCGCGCCGCGGTGGGTGACGCGATTCAAGACAGCGAGGCGCGCCGCCGCGAGCGGCGCGTCGTTCTCTTGCTGATGGCGGCGTACACCGTCAACTCGATGGACCGCAGCATCGTGTCCATCGTCGGGCAATCCATGAAAATGGACCTGGGCTTGAGCGACACGCAGCTCGGGCTATTGGGCGGAACCGCCTTCGCGCTGCTTTACGCCTTCGGCGGCATCCCCGCCGGGCGCCTGGCCGAGAGGGTCAATCGCGTCAACCTGCTCAGCGTCGCGCTGCTCTTGTGGTCGAGCCTCACCATGTTGTGCGCCATGGCGGCCTCGTTCGCGCAATTGCTGCTGATCCGCGTAGGCGTCGGCGTGGCGGAGTCCGGCTGTTCACCGCCATCGCATTCGCTCATCTCCGACACCATCGAGCCGTCGCGACGCGCCTCCGCGTTGTCCGTGTACACCTGCGGCATTTCGCTGGGCTACATCCTGGTGGCCGTGGTGGGCGGGTATGTGACGCAGCATGTCGGTTGGCGCGCCGCGTGCGTGGCCGTGGGGCTGCCGGGCATCGTGGTGGCGGTGCTAATCAAGCTGCTGATCGATGAGCCGGCGCGCGGCGCCTCGGAGCGCAAAGCGGAGGCCGGCATCGATCCGGCGCACGTGTCCTTGCCACGATTCTCACTGCGTGCCGAGATCACCGAACTGTCACACGTGGCGCGTACGCTACTCGGCGATGCGCGCTACCTGCACGTGGTCGCGGGCCTCACGCTGCAAGCCTTTGCGGCCTACGGCCTCTACGCCTTCATGCCGTTATACCTGCGCCGCTCCTTCGGACTCGAGTATTCCACCGTCGGTTGGCTGAGCGCGGCGGCGGGCGGCGTGGCCGTGGGCTTGGGGATACTCGCGGGCGGATATCTCGCCGACCGGTTGAACCGGCGACTCGGCGCCGTTGCAGCGACGCGCCAGACGCGTTGGTATGCACTGGTGCCCGCGATCGGCGGCACACTCTCGATACCGCTGTACGTCATGGCGCTGTGGGATCGCGATTGGCTGCGCGCCACCGGTTGGCTGGCGGCCGCCGGATTTTTTCAATACACCTGCCTCGGTCCCACCTTCGGTGTGGTGCAGAACGCCGTGCCCCCACAGCGGCGCGCGACCGCCACGGCGCTCCTGTACATCTGCCTGAACGTGGTGGCACTGGGCGGCGGGCCGCTGTTCGCCGGTTGGGTGATCGACCGCGCGGCCGAATCGCAATTTCAAGCCACCGTGGTGACGTCCGCAGCGAACCATGCGGCGGGTACGATGACGGCGGGCGCGGCGAGCTTCCACCAGCAGTGCCCGGGCGGTGGCGCACCGACTGATGCCTCCTCCGGCCTGCAGGCACGCTGCCACTCGGCCCTGGCCATGGGTACACAGCACGGCTTGCTCGTCACCTTGGCGTTCTTCGCCTGGGCCGCGTTCCACTACTTCCTGGCGGCGCTGCGGATGTCATCGCCGCCCGCTAGCGGACTCGCTCAACCTTCGGGACAACGTGCCGCAGGTTAGGATCGGCGCACGGCGCGGATCGATTCCTCGGTCCAATTCGCTTCGATGTAGAAAGGTCCGGGCTTTTCGTACAACTGCTCGTACTTGCAGATCACGGGCTCTGGGCCGAGCGGTGTCGACGCACCGTCCTTGAACGCCCACTCACCGCGATCGCTGTCGGCCGCACGCACGTAGCTGTTGATCATGAAGCGCCGGTCGTAATCGCTCACATTCGGGCTCGAGCCATGCACGGTGAACAGCGTCCACAGCAGCAGATCCCCGGGCTGCATCTCGCAGGTCACGATGTCCGCGGGATCGAGCCCCGCGCGCTGCAGTTCCTCGTCCTGCGTCTGGCCGATCATGATGGGTCCGTCGTCGGCAAGACCCAGGTAGCCGCGGCGATGGCTGCGCGGAATGACACGCAGGGCGCCGTTTTCCTTCGTTTGCGGATCGATGGCAAGGCCGGTGGTGACATTGCTGCGCACGAAGGCAAAATCCTTGCTGTTGCCTTCGCGAAAGCGGGCATCCTGGTGGAAGCGGTAGAAGGTGTACTTGGCGCCGGGCGGCTTCCAATGCACCTGATGCGCAATCTGGCGGATGTCGAGGCCGAGGAAAGGCTGCAGCACGGCGTAATAGCGCGCGCTGCGCCGCATGCGCTCCATCAGCGGGCTGATCCACGCCGTCCAATGCGCCTGCAGCAACACGCGCCGCTTCGCCTTCGGGTCATCCAGGATTTCGAACAGGAGGTTCTTGTCGCGGTAGGTGGCGTGATGGCGCAGCGCCTCGGCTTCGATGCGCTGGACTTCCCGGCTGATTTCCTCAATCTCCTCGCGCGGCATGAAATTGCGCACGATGGCGAAGCCCTCGGATTCCACTTCAGCGACCAGATCTTGCATGGCGGCAGCCCTCTTTCGCAACTTGAGACATGCTGACCGATACCGTGTATCAGTCCTTCACGCGCTCGTATACCACCTTTCCACCCAGCACCGTCATCTCCACCTGCACCTGGTGGATGGCAAGCGGCGCGGTCTCGAACAAGTTGCGCTCGAGCACCACCAGGTCCGCCGCCTTGCCGACCTCGAGCGTGCCGCGGCGACTATCATCGTGCGCTAGGTAGGCTCCCGCGGCGGTGTAGGCCGTGATGGCCTGCTCGAGATTCAGGCGCTCGCCTGGCAGCCATTCGTGGTCCTCGGCACCGTTGGGATCCTTGCCGCCGGGATAGCGATGCGTGACGGCGGTCTCCAGGCCATCGAGTGGCGAGACACCGGTGACCGGCCAGTCCGAGCCCCACACCAGCACGGCACCCGAGTCGAGCAGCGAGCGCGTCTGATACAGGCGCTGCGCCCGCTCGGCACCGAACATGCGCGGCGCGAACACCGTTTCCCACGGGTCGCCGCGGCTCCACAGCGGCGTCATGTTGGCGATCACGCCGAGACGGCGGAAGCGCGGCAGGTCGGCGGCATCGATCAGCGACAAGTGCGCCAGGGTGTGCCGGCCGTCGCGCTGGCCGTTGGCCTTGCGGGCCGACTCGATGGCATCCAGCGCGGTGCGCACCGCACGGTCCCCGATGGCGTGCACGTGCATTTGAAAGCCGGCGGCGTCCAGTCGGGTGACCACGGCGCGCAACCGCTCGGGCGCGACGAACAATTGCCCAAGCCCGAACTTCGGTTCATCGACATACGGTTCGAGCAGCGCCACGGTGTGCGACCCGTAGGCGCCATCCAGCACCACCTTGACGCAATCGGCCTTGAGGCTCGCGCTGTGCAGCCGCGCCTTCCAGGCCATGAAGCCGCTCACCAGGCGCTCGTCATCGATGGCCGGGTCGAAGTGCTGGCACAGCGTGACGCGCACCGGCAGCTTGCCGCTCTTCTCCAGCGCTTCGTACGCCGGCAGCGTCTCGGGCTTGACCAGCGCATCCTCGATGGCGGTGATGCCCATCGAGCTCATGATGCGCAGCGAGTGCTCCAGGGTATCGATGCGCTCCTGCAGCGTGGGCGGTGGCATCACGGCGCGCACCAGGTCCATGGCGGATTCCTGCAGCGAGCCGGTCGGGTTGCCGGACGCATCGCGTTCGATGCGGCCGTTGGCGGGATCGGGCGTGGCCGCCGTGATGTGCGCGGCCTGCAGCGCGCGCGTGTTCGCCCAGGCCTGGTGCTGGGAATTGTTCACGATGAAGGCGGGCCGGTCGGGAACCAAGGCATCGAGTTCTTCGCGATTGGGATGACCGCTGGGAAGGAACGCGGCCTCGTCCCAGCCCGTCCCGGTAACCCATGGCGCTTGCGGATTCGCGGCCGCATAACTCTTGATCTGCGCACCGATGACGGTGCGGTCCGCGGAGCCCTTCAAGTCCAGCATGCCACCCGGATTGGGCACGAGTGCGGGATGTGAGTGCGAGTCCTGGAAGCCCGGCAACAGCATGCGTTGCTGCAGGTCGACGAGGCGTGTCTTCGGACCGACGAGCGCGCGCGCGCCGCCATCGTCACCGACGAACACGATGTTGCCGCCGCGCACCGCGAGGGCACTGGCCCAATGACGCGCGGCATCGACGGTGTAGACCGCACCATTGACGAACACCAGGTCCGCCGGTGGCGGCGTTGCGGCCGAGGCCCGGGCACAGGACAGAAGGAGAATCCAAGCCAGCCAATCATGCTTCATGAATCGATCACCGCGTCAGTCGCGCTGCCATTCCCGCACAGCATGGCAAGACTAACAAATGCGGGACCTTGCGCACGCACCGGCGCCGACATCTGCTGCGTTGCGCCAATGGTTGACAGATGCGCTACCATCAACGCATCGATCAACGAACCCGGAAGGAGTCAACGTGAAGGGAACCGTCGCGCAGAAAGGCCCGATCGCCACCGAGCTGGTGGAGGGCAAGACCTATTACTGGTGCACTTGCGGCCAATCCAAGAAGCAGCCGTTCTGCGATGGCTCGCACAAGACCACCTCGTTCACACCCATGGCCTACACCGCCACCAAGACCGGCACGGCCTGGCTGTGCGCCTGCAAGCAGAGCAATTCACCGCCGCTGTGCGACGGCAGCCACAAGGCGCTGTAACCAGCGCCGGCCGTCACTTCCAGATGCAGTAGGTCTTGCGCAAGGTTTCGTGAATGGTCCACACCCCATGCGTGTTGGGCGGAAAGTACGCGGCATCACCGCCGCGGAACTCGAAGCGCCGGCCATCCGCCGTCACGAACGTGGCGTGGCCGGAAATGAAATGGCTGAACTCGGCGTCCATGATGGCGCGCGCGAACACACCGGGCGTGGCTTCCCAGGTGCCGGTGCTCACCGAATCATCGGGGGCATCGAAGGCCGGCTTGGATGCCAATTGCGGTGAGGGCGACGAGCCCACCGGTGGCGGCGTGAAGCCCGGATCGAAAGCGGATTTGGGGATATTGGCGGGAGCGACGATGTGGGTGATGCTCATCGGCGCATTCTAGCCGCAAACCCGGCGATGGGTCGCCGGCACGCCCGAAGAGCCTGGATGGGCGTCAGCGCGCGGCCAGTCCGGCCGGGTCGTGCTTCTTCAGAAATTCGAGCACACGCGTTTCGGTCTTGCGCGGCGCGGCCAGCTTCAAACCGCCGCTAAAAGTGCGCCGGATCAGGCCCGAACGCCAGGCATCGAACACGATGGGATTAATGTACGACTTGCGGCACACGGCAGGGGTGTTACGCAGCTCCGCCGCTACCTGCTTGACCACCGCGACGATCTCGCTCTTGAAGGCACGCTCGCTCGGATTCTCCGGATGCGGGGTACGCGCCAGCAGGATCACGGCCTGGAGCGTTGCCCCCCAGGTGCGGAAGTCCTTGGCGGTAAAATCATCGCCCATGGCCTCGCGCAGGTAATCGTTCACCTGGCCGGAATCGATGGGCGCACGCTGGCCGTCATCGGTCACATACTGGAACAGCTGCTGCCCGGGCAATTCCTGGCAATGCTTGACGATGCGGGCGATGCGCCGGTCATCGATGGTGATCTCGTGCTGCACGCCGCCCTTGCCGCGGAAGTTGAGGATGGCGCGGCCATCGCGGATGAAGCTGACATGGCGGTTGCGCAGCGTCGTGAGCCCGAAGCTCTTGTTGTCGCGCGCATATTCCATATTGCCGACGCGCACGCGCGTGGCATCGAGGATGCTCACCACCACCGCCAGCACCTTCTCGCGCGGCAGGCCAGGGCGGGCAAGGTCCCGGGCCAGAATGCGGCGCAGGCGCGGCAGGCTCTCGGCGAAGGTGACCATGCGCCCGAACTTCGCGTCATCGCGCACGTTGCGCCACTTGGGGTGATAACGGTACTGCTTGCGGCCGCGCGCGTCGCGCCCGGTGGCCTGCAGATGGCCATGCTCGTCCGCGCAGATCCAGACGTTCTCGTAGGCGGGTGGGATGGCGAGCTTGGCGATGCGCTTCAGTTCGTCCTCATCCTTGATCTGCCGGCCGTCAGGTGCGAAATACTTGAAGGCCTTGCCGTCGCGCTCGCGACGCACGCCGGGTACGTCGTCCGAGACGTACACGAGTCCCACGCTTTCGGCCATGCGCGCAGCTTCAGCAGCGGCGCTGACCGGAATGGGTTCTGGTTGGCTGGCCCTATATGTCATCTTGGGCCGATTGTCAGACGCGGCGATCCGCGCAAACCATCGACTTGTGCGCAAAACGCCGTAGGAAATCACGCAATGAGACGCGGTCGTCGCGCTTTATTTGACTAAATGCGCTGCACAGGTCTCATTTGTGGCCTCGCCACGCCGCGGTGAGGTCATCGCGCCACCGCCGCCGGCGGTGGACGGCAACGTACCGTGCACCGCTAGAACGCCGCCGGGTAGAAGCCTCCGTCCATCAGAATGTTCTGGCCGGTGATGTATCCGGCATGCACGCTGCAGAGAAAGGCGCAAGTGTTGCCGAATTCCTCCGGGGTGCCGAAGCGCTTGGCGGGAATCTTCGCCATGTCCTCCGCGGCACCTTCCGCCTCACTCTTTCCGGATTGCGCGGCCCAGCGGCTGATGCCGGCGCGCAGGCGCCGCGTGTCGAAGGAGCCGGGCAGCAGGTGGTTGATGGTGACGTTACGGTGCGCGACCTGGCGTGCAACACCTGCCAGGAATGCCGTCAAGCCCGCACGGGCGCCACTCGACAGGTCCAGCCCGGAGATCGGCAGCTTCACGCTCATGGAGGTGATGTTGACGATGCGGCCGAAGCCACGCTCGGCCATGCCGTCCACGACCTTCTGCACCAGTTCGATCGGGGCAATCATATTGGCCGTCACGCCGGCCGTCATGGCGGCGCGGTCCAACTCGCGGAAATCCTTGAACGGAGGCCCGCCATTGTTGTTGATGAGGATGTCGGGCCGCGGGCAGGCTTCCAGCAATTGCGCCTGACCCTCGCGCGTGCCCACATCCGCCGCCACCGCACGCACCTCCACGCCCGTCTTGTTGCGGATGTCTCGGGCCGTGGCCTCGAGCGCTTCCGCGTCGCGGCCATTGATCACCAGTGACACGCCTGCTTCGGCCAGCGCCATGGCGCAACCCCTGCCAAGGCCGGCGCTGGAGGCGCATACGATGGCCTTGCGGCCGCGAATTCCGAGGTCCATAGCTGCTCCCGAACGAATGTGGTCGTCAGCAACATGATAACCCTGCGGCCTTAGTACACTAGCGCCGGGGGAGAAGGGGAGGTAGACCATGTTTCCGCAGTCGATTGCGCCCATCGCCGGGAGCCTTGCGGCTTCCACGGCCGTGGCGGCATTGCCGGTGATGGTGGTGCTGCTGGTGCTTGGTGTGCTGCGAAAGCCCGCGTGGATGGCGGCCGGCGCGGGCCTCGCCATCGCGTTCACCGTCGCGACCACCGGTTGGGCCATGCCCATGCCGCTGGCCTTGAATGCCATCGCCTTCGGCGCCGTGTTCGCGCTCTCACCCGTCATCTGGATCGTCATCAACGCGCTGCTCGTCTACAACATCGCGGTGAAGTCGGGCCAGTTCGACGCCTTCTGCCGCTGGCTGCAACGGCATCTTCCCAACGACCGGCGCGTGGTGCTGGTGGTGGTGGGGTTCTGCTTCAGCGCCTTGCTCGAGGGACTGAGCGGATTCGGCACGCCGGTGGCCATTGCGAGCTCGCTGCTCATCCTGGTCGGGTTTGGGCCACTGGAAGCGCTGGTGTTCGTGCTGATCTTCAACACGGCGCCGGTGGCGTACGGCGCCCTGGGCACACCCGTCACCGTGCTCGGCGCCGTCACGGGACTTCCTGCCACGACGCTGGGCGCCATGATCGGACGGCAATTGCCGATGATCGCCTTGCTGCTGCCGTTCTACGTGACCCTGCTGTACGGCGGCCTGCGCTCGGTGAAGGCCTTGTGGCCCTTCCTGCTGGCGGCAGGCGGGAGTTTCGCCGCGTGCCAATTCATCGCCTCCAATTTCCTGGATTACACGCTCACCGATGTGCTCTCCTCGATGGGTTCGCTGGTAGCGACACTGCTGTTCCTGAAGGTGTGGAGGCCGGCGCCCGATGCCGCCTTCGCCGTGACGGCGGCGGACGAACCGCGTGCCGGCCCCTTGCCGAACAACCGGGGCTGGCTGCCCTGGATCCTGCTGACGGTGCTCGTGATCCTGTGGACCACGCTGAAGATTCCCGCCATGGGCGCGCAGAAGATTCCCTGGCCGGGACTGCACCAGGCGATTTCCATCACCCTCTATGGTGGCAAGCCTTACGATGCGGTGTGGAATTTCCAGCCCCTGGGCACGGGCACGGCCATCCTGCTGGCCGCGGTGCTCACCGCGGTATCGGCACGGCTCGGCATCCGGGACTTCCTGGGCTGCGTGTCGACTACACTGCGCCAGTACTGGCGCGCCGGCATCACGGTGATGCTGATCGTGAGCCTTGCGTATCTCATGAACTACTCTGGACTCGCGTACACGCTCGGACAGGGGGTCGCCTCAACCGGGCGGTGGTTCATTCTGCTCTCGCCGTTCCTGGGATGGCTCGCCGTGATGCTGTCCGGCAGCGACACGGCCGGCAATGCCCTGTTCGGCAACCTGCAAGTGGTGGCGGCGCATCAGCTGCAGTTGAACCCCGTGCTGTTCGCCGCCACCAATTCCTCGGGCGGCGTCATGGGCAAGATGATCTCACCGCAGAACATCGCCACGGGAGTGTCGGTCACGAACCTCACGGGCCAGGAGGGGCGCGTGTTCGCCCGCACCTTCCTGCACAGCATCATCCTCACGCTGCTGCTGGGCCTGCTGGTGGCCGTACAACAATTCTGGATTCCCTGGATGATTCCGCATTGAACGAGATGACGCGATTGGAAGTCACGCCGGCCTTCGCCGAGGACGTGGCGCAACGACTGTATGGACTGCGCGTACGAGCCGAGCGATTGCCGGGCGAATACGACGACAACTTCCGCCTGACCTGCGCGGACGGCACACGCCTGGTGCTCAAGATCATGCATCCGCAACGCGACGCGGCGCTGATCGACATGCAGATCCAGGCGCTCGCGCATCTCGCGCGAACCGCACCGGCCTTGCTCACCTCGCGCATCCAACGCCGCACCGACGGCGCCTCGTTCGGCCGGATGCCGGATGCACGAGGCGCCGACCGCATGGTCTGGCTGCTGGATTACATCGACGGCACGCCGTACGGCGAGGCGGTACCGCAGTGCACTTCATTACGGGCCTCGCTGGGCGCATACGTGGGCCAGCTCGATTCCGCGCTGGCGAGCTTCACACACCCGGCCGCGCACCGCGAACTCAAGTGGGATTCAGCCCGCGCCCCGTGGATCCTGCCGCGATTGGGCGAGATCCGCGACCGGGACAGGCGCGCGCTGGTCGAGCATTTCATGCGCCTGTACGCGCAGGTGGTGACGCCGGCCCTGCCGTTGGTGCGCCACGGCGTGATCCACGGCGATGCCAACGAGTGCAACACCTTGACGCGCACCAGCCGTGACGGGACGCCCGAGGTGGTAGCCGTCATCGACTTCGGTGACATGCATCATGGCATCACGCTGTCCGGGCTCGCCATCGCCACGGCGTATGCGATCTTCGGCGCGCGCGATCCGCTGCAGGCGGCGGCGGAAATCGTCGCGGGCTACCACGCAAAGGCGCCGATCCCGGAGACTGAGCTGCCCCTGCTGCTGCCGCTCATCGGCGCGCGTCTGTGCGTAAGTGTGGTCAATTCCGCGATCCGCGCGGCGATGTCGCCGGATGATCCATACCTGACCGTCAGCGAAGCGCCGGCCTGGCAGGCACTGCAGGCGCTGGCGAGGCACACGCCCGAAGACGCACTGGCAAGCTTCCGGCTCGCGTGCGGCCTGCCCGCTGTGCCGCGCGGCGCTCATCGAGCTTGATCGCACTGGCACCGACACCGGGCGTGCACTATGCTCCGCGCTCACCTCACGAGGGATCCTCATGAACAAGCTCCTCGCCCATCACGCCTTGCTCGCCCTGTTCATCGGCACCGTCGGCGGTGCGGCCACGGCGGCTTCGACGCTGCCGCCACCGCCGGAAGTGCAACGCGCGCGCGGCATGTTCAAGAACCTGATCGAGATCAACACCACGCACTCGCATGGCTCCACCGAGGCAGCCAAGCTCATCCAGCAATGGATGCTGGAAGCCGGATACCCTGCCGCTGACGTCGTGTTCGTGGCGCCGCCGGATCATCCGGAGAAGGGCAACCTCGTGGTGCGATTGCGGGGCAAGTCATCCGCCAAGCCCATCCTGTTCATGGGGCATCTGGACGTGGTGGAGGCGAAGCCAGAAGACTGGAGCGTCGATCCGTTCAAGTTCACGGAAAAGGACGGTTACTTCTACGGTCGCGGCACCATCGACATGAAGGGTGGCATCGCCGCGCTGGCCGCCGGCATGGTGCGGCTCAAGCGCGATGGCTATGTGCCGCCGCGTGACATCATCGCCGCCTTCACCGCCGACGAGGAAGCGGGCGGTGAATCCAACGGTCCCGCCTTCCTGCTGAAGTCGCACCGCGAACTGATCGACGCGCCACTGGCATTGAACCTGGATGGCGGCGGCGGCAACCTCAAGGGGGGCAAGCGTCTGTACTTCGACCTAGGCACCAGTGAGAAGACCTATCTCACCTATACGCTCGAGACCACGGGGCCGGGCGGACATGGGTCGCTTCCGGGCCCCGATACGCCCATCTACCAACTCGCCCGCGGCCTGTTGCGCCTGCAGGCCTTCCGCTTCCCCGTGATGCTAACCCAGACCATGCGCAGCAATTTCCAGCAGCTGGCGGTGGTCGACCCGGGTCCCGACAGCGCGGACATGAAGGCTGTGGCATCGGGCACCACGCCGGACGCCGCGGCAGCGGAGCGGCTGAGCCGCAACACACGCATGAACGCGCTGCTGCGCACCACCTGTGTGACCACGCTCATTCAAGGCGGACATGCGGAAAACGCCCTGCCGCAGCGCGCCAAGGCCACGGTGCAATGTCGCATGATGCCCGGCGACACCGAGGCCAACGTGCAGGCCTCGCTCATTCGCGCGCTCGATGATCCAGCCATTCGCGTCACGCTCGATGCGCCCCCCATCGTCAGCCCCGAGTCGCTGCCGACGCCGGCGATCACGCGCCAGCTCGGCGAGGTGGTGCATTCGATGTGGCCGGGCGTGCCCATCATTCCCTCCATGGCCACCGGCTTCAGCGACGACCGCCAGACGCGCAACGCCGGCATTCCCAGCTATGACGTGGCCGGCGTCTGGATGGACATCGACGAGAATCGAGCCCATGGGCGGGACGAACGCATCAGCGTGCAGGCCTTCGACGAAGGCGTCGAATACACCTACCGCCTGCTCAAGGCCTTCAGCAAGGCGAAGTGAGCGCTTGAATTTGGGGAAGTGGGGCCCAGATCCGAGGGCATGATCGCCATTGCGGGTGCTTGACGTGGCCCAGTCCGTAGACGCCTTGAAATTGGTATGCCCGGCCTGCGCGCAACGAGTTCGGGTGCCGGGCAATCGCCTGGGCGATGCGCCACGCTGCCCCGCGTGCAAGGCATCGCTCCTGCCAGGCGAACCCGTGGTGCTCACGGATCAGAGCTTCGATCGCTTCATCCAGGATTCGGAACTTCCCGTGCTGGTGGATTTCTGGGCGCCCTGGTGCGGACCCTGCCGCAACTTCGCCCCCGTGCTGGCGCGCGCCGCGGCCGAGTATTCACCTTCGCTGATCGTCGCCAAGCTGGACACCGACGCCTCGCCTCAGGTGGCGGGCCGCTGTCGCATCCAGAGCATTCCCACGCTTGCGCTCTTTCGGCAGGGGCGCGAAATCAAGCGCGTTTCCGGCGCGCTGCCTTGGAACGCGTTGACCGAGTGGATCGGTGCGACCGGCGTGAGTCCGCCGCGCGGCTGATCGACACGGTGGGCGCCGCCGCCACCTGCTTGATGGCGGCCAGCAACGAACCGGCGTTCGCGTCGTAATCATTCCAAGCTTGCGACTGCTGCAGCCGATCCGGCGCCGTGCGAACGGTGAATTGCAGCGGCGCGAGGCCCGGCTTCACGTCCTGCCAGTTCAGCGGCATCGATACCGGCGCGCCCGAGCGCGCGCGCGGTGACAAGGGACTGACCGCCGTGGCAGTACGGTCATTGCGCAGATAGTCGAGGAAGATGCGTCCGGCACGTTCTGCCTTTGCCATGCGGTCCAGGTATTGACGCGGACTGTCGGCCGCCATCTGTGCGCAGATCAAATGGGCGAACTGCTTGGCCGTGGGCCATTCAACCGCCTTGCCCGCTGCCACGTCCAAGGGCACCACCACGTGCAGGCCTTTGCCACCGGTGGTCTTGCACAAAGAGGACAGTCCCACATCGTTCAGACGCCGACGCAGTTCCAGCGCCCCTTCGATGACCTTGCCGAACTCGACATCCGGTGCGGGATCCAGATCGAACACCAGGCGGCCAGCGACGTCCGTGCGATCGGGCGCGCAATTCCAGGGATGCATTTCCAGCGCGCCGATCTGGGCCGCCGCGATCAGCCCCTCGGCACGATCGATCTGCACGTAGGGCGCCTTGTCGCCCTTCACCTTCACCAGCGTGAACAGGTTGGACATGCCCGGCATGGCGTGCCGCTGAAAGAACTGTTGACCACCGATGCCATCCGGCGCCCGCACCAGCGAGCAGGGCCGGCCGCGAAGGTGCGACAACATCCAGTCTCCCACCTGCTCGAAATACACCGCCAGGTCGTGCTTGGTAACAGGCGTGCCGTCGCCGGCATCGGGCCACAATTGCTTGTCCGGGTTGGAGAGCACCACGCCCATCACCGAACCGCCGCCTGCCGTCGCAGTCGACGCTTCAATCCCGCTGCGGCGTCGGCGCGCGCCATCCGGCGGTTTGCTTCGCGACGCCGTGCGTTCCGCGGCCTCATCCGCCAATTTCTCCACGGCGGTGTCGGTCGACTGCGCCACCTGCACCGGGGTTTCCGCCACCACGTTTGCGGCAGCCTTGTCCTCCCGCAATCCCTTGAATGCAGCCTGACGGATCATCCCCGCACCGGTCCACCCGGCAAACTCGATCTCGGCAACGAGCTCGGGCTTGAGCCAGCGCACGTTGCTCTCCGCCTTCGGCGCGTTATCACCGCCGAAGGGTGACTGCTGCCGCGTGAAGCGTTTGAGCTTGGGCAGAATGCGAGCCGCGGTGTCGCGGCCGAAGCCCGTGCCAATGCGGCCCACATAGACGAGATGTCCATCGCGATTCACGCCGGCGAGCAGCGAGCGAACCGTTCCGGACTCGGTGGTCCAACCACCGAGCACCACTTCATGTCCCGTCCTGCATTTTGACTTGGTCCAGGCGTCACCACGGCCGGACGCATACGGTGCGTCCGCGCGCTTGGAAACAATGCCTTCCAATTCCATCTTGCACGCCGAGCGCAACACCGTGTCCGCCTTGGATTCGAAGTGCTCGACATAACGGATGTGATCGAGGCTCCCCGCATCCGACAGGAGTTGCTGCAGACGCTGCTTGCGCTCCAGCAGGGGCAGCGGCCTGCAATCCTCGCGCCCCTCGACCAGCAAGTCGAAGGCGAACAACACCAGCGATTCGGAGTTGCCTTCCGACAACGCCGCCTGCAGGGCGGCAAAGCTCGGAACCTTGCGATGGTCGAGAGCCACCACTTCACCGTCGATGATGCAGTCGGGTAGCCGGGCCGCCTCGCCGGCAATGGCGCCGAACCGGTGCGTCCAGTCGAGGCCATTGCGCGAACTCATCCGGACACTGCCACCATCGACGCGCAGCTGCACCCGATAGCCATCGAATTTGACTTCGTGCACCCAGCCATCGCCAGTCGGCGGCATGTCTACCAGCTTGCACAACTGTGGCTCGATGTATCGAGGCAGGGTGGCGAGCTTCTTCGCTCGCGCAGTGCTGCCATTCGTGAGCATGAATGGCGCGGGGGCGCGCCCCTTGCCGGCGGCAATGGCCTGCATCGCTCGCCCCGACGCCACCGACTTGTCGTCTGCAAGCACTGCGTCGCCCTTGCCGGGCTGCGCGTACCGGTCGCGATGCTTGATCAGAAGCCAGTTGGTGCGCTTGCCACCATTGCGATCGTTGCGCATGCGCACCAGCACGAATCCGCCGCGCAACCGCTTGCCCTCGAGCTGGAATTTGAGTTCGCCGCGGGCGAGCGCTTGCATCGGATCGGCACCGCCATCGACGCTCCAGTAGCCGCGATCCCACAATTGAACGGTCCCGCCGCCGTATTCACCGGCGGGAATGGTCCCCTCGAAATCCCCGTAGTCGAGGGGATGATCTTCCACCTCCACCGCCAGGCGCTTGTCCGACGGGTCAAGGGAGGGACCCTTGGTTACCGCCCACGATTTGAACACGCCGTCCATCTCCAGCCGCAGGTCGTAATGCAAGCGGCGCGCCGCATGCTTCTGAATGACAAAGCGCGCCCGCGCCGAAGGCTTGACCTCACGCTTGCCACTGGGCTCGGCGGTGCGCTGGAAGTCGCGTTTATTGCGATAAGTTTGCAGGGTGGACTTGTTCATGGCGGGTGCGCGCGCGACGCTACGAGTAACGATCCGCAATCGGCGGTCATTCGTCAATCGCGGCGTCCCCGCGCGTCTGCCGCACAGGTCGTGGAATCAAGGCATTGGGTGCGGTGTGGGTTGACGCCGACACGCAACGGCGGTGTCCGCCGACGCGCCCATCCGAAGTCGGGACCCCGAGATCAGTTTGCCTCTACGAAGGCCTTGATCCGGCGCAACGAATCGTCCCATTGCTCTGAAATCTCCTGCAAGAAGCGCCGCGCTTCCGCCAGCCGTTGCTGGCGGATCTCCCAGATGCGCTCGCGCCCTTGGCGTTGGCTGCGCACCAGGCCCGCGCGCTGCATGGCGAGCAGGTGCTTGCTCACCGCCTGCCGTGTCACCTTCGACCGCTCGGAGAGCCCTTCGGTGAGCTGCACGATCGAGCGTGGACCCTGGTCACTGAGCTGCCGCACCAGGTTCAGGCGCGTGTCATCACCCAAGGCCGCGAACAGCGGCGCCGCACCGCGTGCTCTCACACCTGCAGCGCCAGGTACTTGCCGATGAGAATCGCCTGCATCGCCCAGCCGCCGTCATTCGCCTTGAAGGCCTCGGCGCGCCGTTGCAGCGGAATCTGCTCGAAGCCGGATTCGCTGATGGTGAGCATGATGCCGCCCGGCGCGTCCTCCAGATCGAAGGTGATCAGGGTCGTCGGCTCCGTCGAATAATCGGTGGCCGGATCGACGGCATACGGGTGCCAGCGGAAGCAGATGCGGTTCATGGGTTCGATGCGCTCCACCCAGAAATCGAACGACTTGCCCGCGTGTGGCTCCTGCAGCCGCGCCACGTCCGCATCGACCATGGTAGGAACGATACGTCCCTTGAGCATGCGGCCCGCGACGAAGGGGCCATCAAAGTCCATGCCGAACCAACTGCCGAACTGTTCGGCGTCGCTCACCGCCTGCCAGACCCGCTCGCGGGTGGCATGCAGCAGCACGCGCTTTTCGATCCGATCACCGCTCATAGGCAACCTCCCGGTTGCGCTTCTTATACGCATCGCTGGTGGCGCTGTACAGCCCGCCGCAAGCGCCGTCCGCCCGCCGGACCGCTGCGGCGCGGCGAACGGGACGCCACGCCCGTTGTGGCGCTGCTGGAACGGTGCTAAAAAGAGCCGCGCCACACCAATGGCGCCCTCACCGCACAAGAACAGGAATTCGCCGTGACCCAAGTTTCGCTTCCCAGTCATGCCCGTGTCGTCGTCGTCGGTGGCGGCGTCATCGGAACCTCCGTGGCTTATCACCTCGCCGCCATGGGTTGGAAGGACATCGTGCTGCTGGAGCGCGACAAGCTCACCTCGGGCACCACCTGGCATGCGGCGGGCTTGATGGTCACCTTCGGTTCGACGTCCGAGACCTCCACGGAGATGCGCAAGTACACCCGGGCGCTGTACAGCCGGTTGGAAGCGGAGACCGGCCAGGCCACGGGCTTTGCACCCATCGGCTTCATCGAGGTGGCGGCCGATGATGACCGGCTGGAGGAGTATCGGCGCGTGTCGGCCTTCAACCGTTATTGCGGGGTGGACGTGCATGAGATCTCGCCTTCGCAGGTGAAGGAGCTGTTCCCGCTGGCGAAGGTCGATGACATCCGCGCAGGCTTCTATGTGAAGGAAGACGGGCGCGTGAATCCGGTGGACGTCACCATGGCACTGGGCAAGGGCGCGCGCATGCGCGGCGTGAAGATCTTCGAAGGTGTTCCCGCGACGGGCGTGACGCAGGAGCGGGGCCGGGTCACCGGCGTGCGCACCGCGCACGGCGACATCCGCGCCGACTACGTGGTGAATTGCTGCGGCATGTGGGCGCGCCAGTTCGGCGCACTGGCGGGGGTGAACGTGCCCAACCAGGCCGCCGAGCATTACTACCTCATCACCGAGCCCATCAAGGATTTGCCGAAGATGCCGGTGCTCGAGGATCCGGGCGCGTATGGCTACTACCGCGAGGAGGGCGGCGGCCTCATGGTTGGCCTGTTCGAGCCCGTGTGCGCGCCGTGGAAGATCGAGGGCATTCCATCGGATTTTTCCTTCGGCGAGTTGCCGCCGGATTGGGAACGCATGACGCCATTCCTCGAGAAGGCGATGTCGCGCGTGCCCATCACCTCGGAAGTCGGCATGAAGAAATTCTTCTGCGGCCCCGAGAGCTTTACGCCGGATCTGCGCCCCGTGGTGGGCGAGTCGCCCGAGCTGCGCGGGTACTTCGTCGCCGCCGGCTTGAATTCGGTGGGCGTGCTCACGGGTGGCGGGCTGGGGCGCGTGCTGGCGCATTGGATCATCAACGGCTCACCCGATGTGGATGTCACCGGTTTCAACATCGACCGCCTGCACACCTACCAGGCCAATCCCGAGTACCGGCGTGAGCGCACGGTCGAATCCCTTGGCCTCGTCTACAAATGCCATTACCCCGCCATGTCGATGAAGACCGCACGCGGCGCGCGGCGCTCTCCGTTTCACGAGCGGTTGGCGGCGGCAGGCGCCTATTTCAAGGAAGTCAGTGGCTGGGAGAGCCCTGACTGGTACGGCGAGCCGGGCACCGATCCGGATCCGGGCCCGCTGTCCTGGGGCCGTCACCGCTGGTTCGGCAATTGGCAGCGTGAGCACCAGGCCGCGCGTAACAACGTCATCGTGATGGACATGTCGTTCATGGGGAAATTCCTGGTGCAGGGGCGCGATGCGGGCGCGCAACTCAACCGCATCTCCGGCAACGATGTCGACGGACCCGCCGGCATGATCACCTACACGCAGTGGATGAACGAGCAAGGCCGGCTCGAGGCCGATCTCACCGTCACCAAGTTGGCGCAGGACAAATTCCTGGTCGTGGTCACCGACACCATGGTGAAGCACGCGGAAACCTGGATGAAGCGCCAGTTCGCCGCCGATGCGCATGCCTTCGTCACCGACGTCACCTCGGCCTACGGGCAGCTCAACGTGCAGGGCCCGCGTTCGCGGGAACTGTTACAGAAACTCACGCACGAGGACCTGTCGAACGAGGCCTTCCCGTTCCGCGCCGCGCGCGAGATCGACATCGGCTTCGCGCGTGCGCTGTGTGTGCGCATCACCTATCTGGGCGAGCTGGGCTACGAGCTCTACATCCCGAGCGAGCAGGCGCTGCACGTCTACGACCGCCTGGTCGAGGCAGGGCGCGAGTTCGGCCTGGTGCATGCCGGCCTCAAGGCGCTGGGGAGCCTGCGCATGGAAAAGGGCTATCGTGACTACGGCCACGACATCGACAACACCGACGATCCGTACGAGACCGGCCTGGGCTTCGCGCTGGATCTCAAGAAGCCCGGCGGTTTCATCGGCAAGGATGCAGTCCTGGCGCGCAAGGCCAAGGGGCCCTTGCGCCGCCGGTTGGTGCAGGTGCTGGTGCAGGATCCCGAGCCACTCATGTATCACGTGGAAGTGGTGCGCCGCGATGGCGCGCCCGTGGGCTATGTGCGCGCCGCTTCCTATGGTCATACCTTGGGCGGAGCGGTGGGCCTCGCGATGATCGAACCGGATGCGGAGGTCAGCGCGGAGTATCTCGCCAGCGGCCATTGGGAAGTGGAGATCGCCGGCAAACGGTACCCCTGCAGCGTGTCCGCCCGTCCCCTGTATGACCCGGAGAATCGCCGCATCAAGCAATGAGGCCGTCCGGCGGCCCGCCGGTCGGTGGCCCGCGCGACGGCGTACGCCGACAACACTTGCACACCGCCGCTGACTGCGACCCTTACGCCGTTGGCCGCACCCTGCTGCCTGACACCACAGCAGGAGATGCTCATGTCGATCTTGGACAAGATGGTGGCGGCGGTCACGCCACCCGAAAGCGAAGAGGCCAGGCGCGAAGCCCGCAGCCGGGCGCGCGCATCCTCCACCGGCAGCGCCGACTGGCTCGGCATGGTGCTCGACCACCACGAGCAGATCGAGGCAGCCTTTGCGGCCGTTCGCAGCGCCGAAGGGGCCGGACGGATCCTCGCCTTGAGGCAGCTCGCCGTGCTGCTCACCGGGCATTCCAATGCGGAGGAATCCGTGCTGTATCCGGCGATGGCCAGGGCGGACGAAAAGGGCCACGCACTCATGGCCTATGGTGAGCAGGCCACCGCCAAGATGCAGATGGGTTTGCTCGAAGGATTGCCGCCGATGAGCCAGGAATTCCTGGACAAGCTGGAGCATATCCGCGGCGCGGTCGTGCACCACATGTACTCGGAAGAGGACAAGTGGTTTCCGGAGTTGGTGCAGGCCACGCTCGGGGCGGAGCAAAGCAAGCTGGGCCAGCGCTATCAGGAGGAGTTCGACCGCTACGTCGGCGGTACCACGGACTGGGAGGATGAGCCGCGCATGACCCGCTCCGGTACCTGATCGGTTCCCGGCGGGTCGTCCACGGGCGGCTGCTGAAATGCCGGCAATGCCGTATCCTGCTGCGCGAGCTTCACCGATCCCGGTGAACGAACCTGCGCCAGTGGTGATGTGGCATGAACGATCGCAACGATTTGGGTCTGGACGATCCCATTACCCGCCGTGATTTCGTCGCCGGGGTGGCCGCCGCCGCGGGGCTGCTTGCAGCACAGGCCTCCCCGGCGCAAGCGCCGGCCGGCGCGGGCACGGCGGCTGCGGCGCCGGGCGCCGTCATCGATCCGACGGCAGATTACCCGCCGCTGCGCAGTGGTCTTCGCGGGCAATACCCGGGTTCATTCGAGGCAGCGCATCAAGTCCGCGATGGCCGCTTCGGCGGCACCCTGGCAGCCGCCGACACGGGGGAGCACTACGACCTGGTCGTCGTGGGAGCAGGAATCTCGGGCCTCGCCAGCGCGCACTTCTTCCGCAAGGCGCTCGGGCCACAATGCAAGGTCCTCATCCTCGACAATCACGATGACTTCGGCGGGCACGCCAAGCGCAACGAATTCCGCATCAACGGCCGCACGTTCCTGTCCTTCGGCGGCACGATGAGCATTGAAACGCCGTTTCCCTACAGCTTCACAGCCAAGGCGTTGCTCGCCGAGCTCGGCGTGGATGCGTCGAGCTTCTCGCGCTACGAACGTCCGGAGCTGTTGAAGGGATTGGGGGCGGGAGTGTTCTTCAACGCCGAGGATTTCGGCGGCGACCGGATGGTGGCGGGGATGGGCGAAAAGCCATGGCCGGAGTTCTTCCGCCAGGCGTCGCTGCGCGAGGACATGCGCGATGACCTGATCCGCATTCATACCGAGCGGGTGGACTACCTGCCGGGATTGAGTCCGGTCGACAAGGCGCAGCGGCTCAAGCAGATGAGCTATGCCACCTTTCTCACCGTGCATGCGGGCTTGCGACCGGAAAGCCTGGCGTTCTTCCGCGGCCAGCAGTTCCGCAACAGCATGCGGGTGGACACCTGCCCGGCGTTCGTCGCCTGGCGCCTGGGAGCGGCCGGCTTTTCCGGCATGAACATCAGCGCGGAGCCGCTGGTGCATGCGGATTATTTTCATTTCCCGGATGGCAATGCGAGCATCGCCAGGCTCCTGGTGAACCGCCTCGTGCCGCAAAGCTTCGATGCCGTGCATGGACCGGAATCCATCGTACTGGCGCCGCTCCATTACGCAGCGCTCGACCAGCAGGACAATGCGGTGCGCATCCGCTTGAACTCCACTGCCGTGCGTGTGGAACACCTCGGCGTGCCGGACCGCTCCACCGAGCGTGCGGTGCGCGTGGTGTATGTGAAGGACGGCAAGCTGCAGCAGGTCACGGCCGCTAACACCGTGCTCGCCTGTTTCAACAACATCATCCCCTTCCTGGTGCCCGAGCTGCCCGAGGCGCAGCGGCAGGCGCTGCACTACGCATCCAAGGTGCCGATGATGTACAGCTCGGCGGTGGTCAGGAACTGGCATCCGTGGAAGAAGCTCGGCGTGCGGCATATCTATGCACCCAACGGCTTCCACACCTACGTGCAACTCGACACGCCATTGACGATTGGCGGGCATGACAGCGTGCGCTCGCCGGACGAGCCCGTGGTGGTACAGATGATCAAGAACTGGAACAAGCCGGGACTGCCGCGCAAGGAACAGAACCGTGCAGGCCGCGCCGACATGCTCGCGGCATCGTTCGAATCGATGGAAGTGGAGACGCGGCGGCAATTGAACCGCATGCTCGGGCCCGCCGGCTTCGATGCCAAGCGCGACATCCTCGCGCTGACCATCAATCGCTGGCCGCATGGGTATGCCTATACTTACGACACGCTCGGTGACCCCGACATGCCGGAGGCCGAGCGGCCGCATGTACTGGGACGCCGCGCGTTCGGGCGCATCAGCATCGCAAATGCGGATTCCGGTGCAGCCGCCTTTACCAATGTGGCCATCGATCAGGCCGAGCGCGCCGTGCAGGAATGCCTGTCGAGCCGCGGCATGATCTAAAGACCGCGATGGGCGCCCGGGAAAAGCTGTTCGGCAAAGGCGGCCCGCCGGTGGCGGCCATCGGGCAAGGCTCCTGGGAAATCGACATCGCCCGCGAGCCCGACGCGCTGGCAGCCCTGCGGCGCGGCCTGGACCTCGGGCTGACGCACATCGACACCGCGGAGATGTATGGCAACGGCGCCTCCGAGCGTCTGGTCGGCAAGGCCATTCAGGGCCGGCGCGAGGAAGTGTTCCTGGTGTCCAAGGTGTTGCCCTCGAATGCCTCACGGCGCGGCACCGTGAAGGCCTGCGAACGCAGCCTCCAGGCGCTCGGCACCGACCATTTGGATTGCTACCTGTTGCACTGGCGCGGCAGCCATCCCCTGGCCGAGACCGTCACCGCGTTCGAGGAATTGCGCAAGGCGGGGAAGATCCGGCGCTGGGGCGTGAGCAATTTTGACGTCGACGATCTGGAGGAGATCACCCGGCTCGCCGGCTCGCCCACCTGCAACCAGGTGCTCTATCACGTGGGTGAGCGCGCCATCGAGCACGCGGTGATCCCGTGGTGCGAATCAAATGGCACCGCCGTTGTCGCCTACACGCCCTTCGGGCAATCGCCCTCGTTCTACGATGCCAGGACGGGAGGCGGGCGCGTGCTGCAGCGGATAGCGGATGCGCACGGGGCGACGCCGCGACAGGTGGCGCTGCAATTCCTGCTGCGCCATCCGTCGGTCTTCGTCATTCCCAAGGCGGCGCAGGTCGCACATGTGGAAGACAATGCCGGCGCAATGAAAGTCGAGCTCAGCGCGCAGGATGTACGCGCCATCGACGTAGCGTTCAAACGCGGCCCAAAACCACGCTCCCTACCCATGATCTGACATATACCCGCCGGCGGCTGCCACCCGCCTCGGTGGTTTCCCGGGTCGCGCAAAGCGCGCAAATCGCGCATCATCGCCGGCGGTCAACAAGAAATTCGAAGGATTTGCCATGGACTTCACCCTGAACGAGCGCGAGACGCTCTGGCGCGACCGCGTGCGCGCCCATATCGACACGCATATCCGGCCACGCGATGTCGACTATCACGCCGAGCAGCACATCGGTTCGCGCTGGAAGGTGCTCAAGGTGATCGAGGAGGAGAAGGCGCGCGCCAAGGCCGCGGGCTTGTGGAACCTGTTCATGCCCCCCTCACATGGCCACGCCCATGTCGATGGCAGCTTCAAGTTCGAGGGCCCCGGCTTGTCCAATCTCGAGTACGCGCTGTGCGCCGAAGAGATGGGCCGCATCGAATGGGCGTCCGAAGTCTTCAATTGCTCGGCGCCCGACACCGGCAACATGGAAGTGCTGCACAAGTATGGGACGCTGGCCCACAAGCAGCGCTGGTTGAAGCCGCTGATGGAAGGCACGATCCGCTCGGCCTTCCTCATGACCGAGCCGGCGGTGGCCTCCTCGGATGCCACCAACATCGAGACCAGTATCCGGCGCGAGGGCAATGAATACGTGATCAACGGCCGCAAGTGGTGGTCATCGGGCGCAGGCGATCCACGCTGCGAAATCGCCATCGTGATGGGCAAGACCGACCCGGCGGCCGCGAAGCACCAACAACAGTCCATGATCCTCGTGCCAATGTCCACGGCAGGCCTCGACGTGCGGCGCATGCTGCCGGTGTTCGGCTACGACGATGCCCCGCATGGTCATGCGGAAATCGTGTTGAAGGACGTGCGCGTGCCGGCCTCGAACCTGCTGTTGGGCGAGGGCAGGGGATTCGAGATTGCGCAGGGACGCCTGGGACCGGGGCGCATCCATCATTGCATGCGCGCCATCGGCCTGGCCGAGGAGGCCCTGCAGAAAATGGTGACGCGCTTGCTGGCGCGCAGCGCCTTCGGCAAGACACTGGCCGAGCAGTCGGTGTGGGAGCAGCGAGTTGCCGCCGCGCGCATTGACCTGGAAATGACGCGCCTGTTGTGCCTGAAGGCGGCGCACATGATGGACACCATCGGCAACAAGGCCGCCCAGCTCGAGATCGCCATGATCAAGGTGGCGGCGCCGCGCATGGCGCTGCAGATCGTCGACGATGCGATCCAGGCGCATGGGGGCGGCGGCGTCAGCGAGGACTTCGGCCTCGCCAAGGCCTATGCGCACGCGCGCACGCTGCGCCTGGTCGATGGCCCCGACGAAGTTCACAACCGGGCCATCGCACGCTTGGAATACGGCAAGTATCGGGCGAAGCGCTGATGCTCCCGCACTGACACTTCAGGAATCGCGGGTCCGGCCGATTCCATCCGCATGGACTACATCGGCCTGATGGCAGCCGGCGCCATCGGCGTCGCGGGATGGACCCTTTACCGGCGCCGCCGGGCGAGGGCCGGTCAGCCGCGCGCCGCGCAAACGGCGCCACCGACGCCCGAACCGCGGCGGGCCGCGTCGCCAGCCTCCATCATCGAGGCGACAGGCGGCTCCGCCGCCCTGGACCTGCGCCGCCTCACCGCGGTCAATCAACAGATGTCCGAGCGACTCTGGCGCCTCGCGTACGGCGCCCCCGCCCAGAGCGCGCCGCTCGAAAAACCCCATGCGGAAGTCCGCGTGGGCGTGGTGGCAAGGCTCCAGCCCGAAACCCTCAATCCTGATTATTTTCCCCGCCGGCCGACGCTGATGCAGCAGCTCATGCGCGCGGTGGACGATCCGGATGCGGCCGTCGACAAGTTGGCGCGCATGATCACGGCAGACCCCGTAATCGCCGCCGACGTGCTGCGCATCGCCAATTCCAGCCTGTACAGGAATGCATCGAGCCCCATCGAATCGGTGCAGCGGGCGATCGTCGTCTGCGGTGTGTCGAGCCTGCGCGGCATCCTCGCCACCGCCATGGTGCGGCCGGTGTTCCGGGCCACCCGCGGCAACTTTCCGCGGCTGCCGCGGCTGCTGTGGGAACGCACGGAACGCGCCACGCGCGCGGCGGATCTGTATGCGCAATCGGCTTCCCCGCAGGACCGGTTCGAAGCGCAATTGGCGGTGCTGCTGAACGCACTCGGGCCGCTCGTGGTCTACAGCGCCGCGCTCGATGCCTATGCGCAGCGTCCGCGCCTGACGCCCAACCCTGGCCTGCTGGTCGAGTTGACCATGACGCTGAGCGCGGAGATGTCGCGCCGCATCGCGCAGGAGTGGAGCGCATCGGCAAGGCTGATTCATGCGCTGAAAAGGGCCGAGAGTGAATTCCTGTCCGGCGCGCTGGCGCTGGGAGAATTGGTGGGTACCGCCGGCGTGCTCGAGGCCCATACGCTGATGTCGGCAGACGAGCGGGTGACGACCGCGCAGGCGGCAGGCGTGGATCCGACGCTGATCGACACGCTCGGCGCTCCGGCCGCCGCCTGATTCAAAGCAGCCGGCGACGCGCTGCTCTGGTAGCGTGTGCGCATGTCCGACTCACAGCGCCCTGCGCCCACCTCATCGCATGATGCGACCGCGATGACCTGCACCCATCGTCCGCCGTGCTCCGGATGCCCGCGCTTCGGCGAACCGGGCATCGCGGCGACTGCCCTCGCGACGCTCGAACAGCTCGCGGCCACGCACGCAACGCCTCCCGTCGGCATCGTGTGCGGACCGGCGGCCGCCTTTCGCCTGCGCAGCCGGCTGGCCATCCGCGGCCGGCTGGGTTCGCCCAAGATCGGCTTGTTCGAAGCTGGCAGTCACCGCGTGGTGCACGTGCCCAATTGCCGGGTGCACCATCCGCTGATCAACCGCGTCGCGGCGGTGGTCAGGCGCGCCCTCGTGGAGACGCAGACCACGTGTTATTCGGACAAGGCGCACCTGGGCATTGCCCGGCACCTGCAGGTGGTGGTGGAGCGCGAGTCGCAACGCACGCAAGTCGTTCTGGTGGGCAACTGCGAGAGTGCCGAGCCGCTCGCATCCTGCCTGGATCTGATCCGCACCCGGCTGGGAGACGACCTGCACAGCCTGTGGTTCAACGCCAACACCGGACTCTCCAACGTGATCCTGGGAACCACGTTCCAGCGGTGGTGCGGACCGCCCAGCGTCATCGAGCATTTCGGCGGCCCTGCCGTGCACTATCCACCGGGTGCGTTTGGCCAGAGCAATCTCGCGATCGGGGAACGCATCATCGAACACGTGCGTGCGTTGATTCCACCAGGCGCTGCGGTGACGGAATGTTTTGCGGGTGTCGGCGCCATCGGCTTGTCGGTGCTGGAACGTGCCGGCCGGCTTGTCATGAATGAGATCAGCCCGGCATCACTCGAGGGAATGCGGTTGGGTCTCGAAGGATTGTCGGACGCGCAGCGCGCCAAGGTGACCGTGGTCCCGGGCCCCGCCGCCGAGATGCTCGATGCGGCGGCCGGCGCCCAGGTGGTGATCCTCGATCCGCCGCGCAAAGGCCTGGATGAGCGCATGGCGGCGCAGCTGGCGCAACTCGAGCCGCCCAAGCTCATCTACGTGAGTTGCGGCCTGGAATCGCTGGTCGCCGACACCGCGAGATTGACGGTATCCGGGCGCCTGCGATTGACGCAACTGACGGCGTTCGACCTGCTGCCTTTCACCGAGCATGTGGAAACGGTGGCGGTGTTCGAGGCGCGATGACGGGAGTTGCTCAGGCACCACGCTCGCCGCGCAGAGTCCAAAGGTGAGCGCTGGCCGACTCGTCTGTCAGAAACTCAATACGAATGCGGCACCGCCTTCCAACGGACGCACATAGCGCACCCGTCCTCCCATGCCGCTGACCAGTTGGCGAACAACCGTCAAGCCGATTCCCTGACCCCCTTCCCGCGAACTGAAAAAGGGAAGAAAGATCTGGCGCTCCAAGCCCGCCGGAACGCCCGGTCCATTGTCACGAACGGAGATCTGCAAACGGCCACCGCGACCTTGTCGCGCGTGAACCCAGAGCCGGGGTACGCGTTGCTCCTGGGTGGCTTGTTCGGCATTCTGGAATAATGCCAGCAGCGCCTGCTCCAGTTGCCCTTCGTCCGCCATGAGCCGCAGCGACGGCGAGCTCAGTTCGAAAGTTGCGTCGCCACCCCGCGCCGCCCACGTTGAGCCCACTGCCTGCTTCAAGCCTTGGAACAGATTCTGTACATCGACCGGCGCCAGCACGGGAGGCGGCCACCGTGTAACTCTGCGATAGGTGGTTACGAAGTTCGACAGACTCTCCGCACGGCGTCCGATCGCCTCAAGCGCCGTGCGCAATTCCATTTCACCGCTCGGTTCGCAGAGCAAGCTCAAGGCCGTCCCACTCAGGCTCTTGATCGGGGTGAGGGAATTCATGATTTCGTGCGTGAGCACCTGCGTCAGCTGCTCCCATGAACGCAACGACTCCGACTCCAAGGCATGCTCCAGCGGCAACAGAACGATCAAGCTCTGCGCTTGACCGTCGAGGTTGATGGCCTGGCGTTTGAGCTGCCAGCGCTCGCTGCCGCGCTCCGTATCCAGCACGACCGCCTCGCCACCGGGCCCGGTCTTGAGCAGGTTGTACAGGCTGCCTTCGTCCCGTACGCCACCGGGTGCGGCCAACCGGCGGGCGCGGCTGCTCAGGGCCCTGGGTGTCTGCTCATCGATCTGCAACCACACCGCCACGGGCAAGTGTTCCAGGTGCGCTTGCAGGGTCAGAAGCCGCTTCTCATCGGGCGGCAACGCAGTGCCTGGCATCACGGTGGTCAGGGTTCTCACCCGGGTCAGCGGCCATCCGACGACGAGCCCGGCAGTCCCCAAAAGCACGGCGCCGACCCAGAGGCGAGAGGATCCCGACGCGGAGGCGGCACAGGCTCCTGCGGCAAGCAGCAGCGCACCGCAGGCCAACAGGCGTGCCCGCTCAAAGGCCATATTTTTCCAACCGGCGATACAGTGCGGCCCGGGAGAGTCCCAGCGCGCGTGCCGCTTCACTCAAGTTTCCTTGAGCATTGGCCACGGCAGCCAGCACCGACGCACGTTCCTGCGCCGCGAGCGGCTTGACCGGATCCGGGGGCGAGGCCAGCGTACCGGTGATACCGGGGGACGTGTTCGATGCCGCCTGCAGCGCCTCTCGGCACGTCGCAATCAGCCGCACGTTGTCCCAGGGTTTGGTGATGAAATCGAACGCCCCACGCTTGAGCGCCTGCACGGCAAGATCGATGTCGGCATAAGCGGTGAGCACGACCACGACCGGCGGCGTCGGATGTGACCGTGCCTCCGCCAGCAGTTTCAGTCCCTGGGCCCCGTCCGAACGTCCCGGCCCGTAGTTCAAGTCGAGCAGCAGCAGTGCAGGGCGCAGCCGATCCAACGCCGATGCAAGCTCCGCCGGCCGGCGCAGGCACACCAGCGGTGCGATGCGACGTTGCAGCAGCAATTGCGCGGCGACGCCCACATCGGGATCGTCATCCAGCAACAGGATCGGACGCGTTGAAGGGGGGTTCTCGGCCACGGCTCCTATCTTCGCAGGACGGCACGTTGCACGACAGATGAGTGTTCGGAATCGGACAGGGGGATTGGCAGGCTCCCCATTGAAAGGACAGGCTAGACGCACATGTCCCGCGTCAGCACCACGATGCCGCCACCCGCCGCAAACACCGCGCATCACGGCATCATGATGGACCGGCCCCTCCCGCCCAAACGCCATCGCTGGCTGCTGCCGTGCATGATGGCTGCCCTGGCGATAACCGCCTTGCTATGGCTGCTCGGGAATCGCGCCTCGTTCTTGACGGTCATTCACACCCCGCAACTGGCGCGTGTCGTGGTGGCGGTTTTCCATGATGAGCTGGTGCTTCGCGCGCGCGTCGAGCCACTGCGGTCGGTGCAACTGGATGCGCCGGAAGGCGGCCGCGTCGAGGCCGTATTGGCCCAGGATGGGGATTGGATCGAGGCCGGTGCTCCCCTGTATCAGTTGCACAGCCCCGAGCAGGAGCAGCTGCTGATGCAACGCAGCGCCGAGGTCGCGCAGCAACTGGCCAATGTGTCGCTGCAACGCAGCGCCCAGGTGGCAAGCCTCGCCCAAAACCGCCGCGAGCTCGCGCAGTTGCACGCCGCGCAGTTACAAGCGGATTCGGATTACCAGCGTCTGTCTAAACTGGCGGGATCCGGATTCATTTCTGCGGCGGCTCTGGAGCAGGCGGAGCGTCAACGGCGGCTGACCGCGATCCTCTATACGCAGGCCCGGCGCGACCAGCAGCTGGAGGCCAAGACCCGCCAGCAGTCATTGGATGAAATGGCACGTGCAGTCGAAGGCTTGCGGCAGGGTCTGGATTTGTTGGAACGCGCACGCGACCGGCTGCTGCAAAGGGCACCCATCGCCGGTCGGCTGAGCGGATTTCAGCTGCAGGTGGGAACCACCGTGCGCCTGGGCGATCGGCTGGGCCGCATCGATGATCTGGCCAGCGGGATGCAACTCATCGCCGATATCGACGAGTATTACCTGCCGCGTCTGCAAACCGGTCAGCAGGCCGTTAGTGCCAAAGGCACGGTAACACTCACGCAAACGCTTCCGCAGGTGAAGGAAGGCAAGGCGCGCGTGAGGCTGCGTTGGCCATCCCACATGTCCGCGCCTTCCGAACTGCGGCCCGGCCAGGCCATCGATGTGCGCCTGCAGCTCAGCGCACCCGCACGAGCCCTGGTGCTTCCCGACGGCCCGGGCGTGCAGACGCGCCTGTATGTGCGAGAGGGAAATGAATTGCAGCGCCGGCTGGTGCAATTGGGCCGCCGCGCTGGCGGCCAGGTGGAAGTGCTGGCCGGACTTCACCCCGGCGATGAAGTCTTGATCTCCCAACCCCCTAACGACTCTGAAAGGTTTTCCCTACCATGATTGAACTCAAACGCATTACCAAGCGGCACCGTACCCACAGCGTCGAAACCACAGCCTTGGATGCCATCGACCTGACCATCGAAGCGGGTGAATACGTAGCCATCACCGGACCTTCTGGTTGCGGCAAATCCACCCTGCTGGGTTTGCTTGGGTTGCTCGACACGCCCACCAGCGGTGAGTATCTGCTGCAAGGGGAGAACGTGGCCGCCAAATCCGCGAAGGAATTGGCCGCGATCCGCCGCGGCCGCATCGGGTTCGTATTCCAAAGTTTCAACCTGGTGGACGATCTCTCGGTGTGGGACAACGTGCAGCTGGCATTGCGCTACGGCACGCTGCCCCCCAGCGCACAGCGCCAGAGGGTCGGGGAAGTGCTCGAGCGCCTGGGCCTTGCGCACCGGGCGGAGCATCATCCCAGCGAGCTCAGTGGCGGACAGCAGCAGCGGGTCGCGATCGCACGCGCCATCGCCGCGCGACCGGCACTGTTGCTGGCGGATGAACCCACCGGCAATCTGGACAGCGCTCACGGCCAGGACGTGATGCGACTCCTGCGCGAGCTGAACGAAGAGGGCACCACCCTCGTGATGGTGACCCACAGTGCCGAGCACGCTTCGCTCGCCTCGCGCAGCGTACGACTGCTCGATGGCCGGGTGCTCGTGGACGCGTACAGCGAGCATCTGTCATGACGGCACTGCTGCGAGAGGCATGGGGAAGCCTCAAGCGATGGCGCGCGTCCGTGGTGGTGACCACGACGGGCCTGATGCTGGCGTTGGCGGCCACCCTGTTGGTCGCACTATTGGCGATCGCCATGTCCGCCACCGATCCTGGCATTCCGGACCCTTCGAACGTCATTGTATTGGACTTCAAGGGAAACCTGCCCGGCCAACCCAACGATTGGCTCACCGGTTCGCCCTTGGCGTTTGCCGAGATGCTCAAAGAGCGGCATGTGCCGCTGGATCTGATCAGCCGCGCTGCCATGAACGGGCTGGACATCAACAATCAAGGCAGGCTGCAACCTGCTTATCTAATGCTGGCCGATCCTGACCTGGTGCCCCTGCTGGGCATGCAGCCTCTGTACGGAAATTTGGCGTCCACGCTCCAACAGCGCGATGGACTGGCCATCAACACCAAGTTGGTTCGATTGCTTTGGGGCGAATTGCCGCCCCAACAGGCACTCGGACGCCGGATCGAATCGCGCGGGGTCTTCTATACCGTCACCGCGATCCTGCCCACCCCGCATCCCAGAAATCCGGTCTTGATCGAAAACCCGTTGGCGCGAGATGCCATTGCCATGGCAGGATTCGACTCGCAAGCCAATCCTATGAGCGATGAGGATCGCAAGGCGATCTATCTCGACAACGGCCGGGTATATGCCCGACTGCGCCCCGGCGTCTCGATCGATCAGATCGGCGGCTGGATGCGGGATGCCTTCAAAGCCAATCCGCTGTACGCAAAGTTGCCAGCCGAATGGAAAGCCGGGCGGGAGGCCGCCTACTTCCGCGCAATTCGACTGACGGAACTTCCCTTTGCAGGACCTGACAATGAAGTGCGCTGGCAGTTGATGGGTGCGGTCGCCGCGGCGTGCCTGCTGCTGTTGCTGCTGGCCGCGTTCAATGCCATGAATCTACAGACCGCGATTTTGCTGCACCGACAGCGCGAGACGGCGTTGCGACGCAGCCTCGGCGCCGACGGTGCACAGCTCTTGCGACTCTGGAGTTTGGAGATGCTGCTCACGCTGGTGCTGGCCGCCGGCGGGGGGCTGCTCATCGCATGGTGGCTGGCGCCTGCCGTGGCCAGTTGGATGGGCCTTCGGGGCGCGGACGGCGTCGCAGATCCGCTGCCGATCCGAATCCTGATCGGGCTGTGCATCGCGGTCCTGGTTCTGCTGCCCATCACCATTGCATTGCCGGCTACCATGGCGCTGCGTCGAGCGCCCGCACCGGCATTGCAGGGCCGCACGGCGAGCGAAGGCCCGTGGGGGCGACGGGTGCGTCAGGGATTGCTCGGATTGCAGCTGGGAGGTGCCGTGGTGCTCGTGGGTCTCGCCGGCGTTCTCGCCATCCAGCAGCGCTATCTGCTTCAGGCCGACCGCGGTTTTGAAACCCACAACCGGATCTGGTTGGGCGTGATGGTCGATCCTGACCGGGTGCCCAACATGGATGCGTTCTTGGCGGCGTTGAGCAAGCATCCGGCGGTAAAGCACTGGGCCTTCAGCAATGGCCGTCCCGCCGCCGACACCCAAGGTCCTATTGAAATGCAGGTCAGCCCGTCACAACACAAGACCGTGTTGCGATTGTCGAGCGTATCTCCCAGTTTCTTCGATACCTACGGCATGACGCTGTTGGCAGGCAAGGCCGTCGCCGGTACCTCGGAACCACATCTGGTGATCGATGCCAAAGCGGCTCGCTTGCTGGGTTTTCCAACGCCGCAAGCGGCGGTCGGTGCGGTGCTGCGGGGTGGGGGAGCTTACTTGCAGGAAGGCACCGAACTTCGTCGAGTGGTGGGCGTCGTCAAGGACGTGAAATTGGAATCCGCGCGCGACCCGGCATCACCGCAAGGCTTCGTGATCACCGACAAACCCCAATGGGACCTGACCATGTACGGTCCGGACATGGTCGCCCTGCGACAGGCGATCGAGGAGTTGTGGAAGGCTCATGGCCCTCCGCTGGTGCACGACATCCAATCGGTGGATGAACAACGCGCCGATCTATACAGCCAGGAAGGCCAGATCACCGCCATACTCGCCGCCGTGTCGATCCTGGCCATCGGCGTCGCGATGGCGGGTGCCTATGCGCTCGTTGCCGATACCATCCGCCGTCGCCGCACCGAACTCGTGTTGCGCCGATTGCATGGTGCCGGCGATGAAGCCATCGCAAAGCAGACGCTGTCCGAATTCGCTGCCCCGCTGCTGTGTTCACTGGCAATCTGCTTGCCGCTGTCCGCCTGGCTGGGCGAGCAGTATCTGGCAACATTCGTCGATCGCGTCGGATTTGCCCAGGGAGTGATTTTGCCGCTGATCGTGGCGGGCCTCGTATCGATCGCCATCACCCTGATTGCTGCCGCTCGACACGTGCGAATTGCCTTGGCGCTGCGGCCCGTCGAAGCATTGCAGTAAGGTGCAGCATATGCGGTCGGATCGACGCATGAGGCATTGCCCTGGCAAAAACCTCTCCATCCGCTGGGTGTCGGTGCTATACAGGTGATCGGAGTAACCCATGACCAGAACCGGCGGATGTCTGTGCGGAGCGGTGCGATACACGGTCACAGCGGATCCCATCGCTACGCGTGTTTGCTGGTGCCGGGATTGCCAGTTCCTGGCGGCCGGCAGCGGCACCGTCAACGTGGTGTTTCCGGCAGGGGCGGTCGCGATCACCGGCCCTTTGCGTGACTTCGTGAGTTTGGCCGACAGCGGCAACCGGATGCATCGCCAATTCTGCGAACGTTGCGGCACGCCCGTGACCAGCGCCGCGGAGTCGCGGCCCCACTTGTTGATCCTTCGCGCCGGAACGCTGGATGATCCCAACTCCGTGCAACCCGCCACGACGATTTGGACGGATTCCGCTCCCGCGTGGGCGTGCATCAACGAATCACTTCCGCGCGTGCCCCGGCAGCCACCGCCAGCGGGATAGGGCGTGCAATAGGACTGCGATGACCCCGGTCTGTTGAAGGAGAGGATCAGGAGGTCAATCGATGTCCACACCGCTGAGCAAACTCATCGCGGCGCTTACCCTGTTGACGACCGGCACACTCGCCCACAGCGCCATACGCCCTTCAGTGGTGGAGCTGTTCACCTCCCAAGGCTGCAGCTCCTGCCCGCCGGCGGAGAAAATCGCCGGTGAGCTGGCCCGGCGCCCCGAGCTGCTGGTGCTGACCTACCACGTGACGTACTGGGACGATCTCGGCTGGCGCGATCGGTTCGGCTTGCCTGAGGCGACGCAACGCCAGCAAGCGTATGCCACCGCCCTGCAATCCCGCAGGGTCTACACGCCTCAGGTCATGATCGAGGGCACGCGCGACGTCATTGGCAGCAACCGAGGCGCGATCGAACACGCGTTGCAAGGCGTACGTACCGGCATCCCCATCGGGTTGGTCGTTCGCGAGGGGAGCGTGAGCATCGAGCTCCCCGCTCAGGACCCTGCGCAAATCGCCGATGTGGTGCTGGTGGCCTATCTGCGTTCGGCCGTGTCGCCCATCGGGCGGGGCGAGAACGCCGGGCGCACCATTCAGGAGTCCAATATCGTACGCAGCTTTCGATCGCTGGGAACCTGGTCAGGATCCGCGAAAGACTGGCAGGTGCCGCGCAGCTCACTCCCGTCAGATGCCACGGACGTCGCGGTGCTGGTCCAGGAACGCGGGCAGCGCACGATTCTGGCGGCGACGCATCGGGCGTTGTAGCAAGCGGGTTGACGCGCCTGATCGACCGCTTCCAATCTGGAAACGCGACAACGGCGCAGGTCAGCCGCCCGCGCCGCGCTCGGGAGACTCATCAACGGATCGTCGATGATCCCCAGCGTTCTTGTTGCGCGTCATGCCATGTCGTCCTTGTAGTGATTAGCCGCTTTGTCATAATCCTTATTATGCGAAGTACTAGTGTAGGTCCTATATAGAAATGTCCTATTTCTCACGGATAAAAATGTCCTCTTCCCCGGTTTCTGAGGGCTGCCGTGATGAGAGGACTTATCTCCATGAGCCACAGCGAGCTGGACCGTCTAGAGATTCTACGCAAGATTGAAGAACGGCAACTGAGCCAGACTCAGGCAGCCACGATGCTGGCATTGACGCCGCGGCAGGTTCGGCGCCTGGTGCAGCGATTCAGGTCTCAAGGTCCCCAAGGACTGGTTTCCAAGAAGCGTGGTATGCGCGGCAACCATCGACGGCCGGAAGCATTCCGAGATCACATCCTGGCGATTGTTCGCGAGCTATATGCCGACTTTGGTCCAACCTTGGCCCGTGAGAAGCTCTTGGAACGGCACGGGCTTTTGGTTCCCTGTGAGACGCTGCGTGGCTGGATGAAGGACGCCGGGATCTGGCTTCCGCGAGCTGCCCGACGCAAAGCGATCCAGCAGCCCAGAGCCCGTCGACAGTACTTCGGCGAGCTGATCCAGATCGACGGCTCAGAACACCGCTGGTTTGAGGATCGTGGCCCGATGTGCTCGGTGCTAACGTATGTCGATGATGCGACGAGCCGACTGCAGTTGCTTCGATTTGTTGAAGGCGAGTCGACGTTTGATTACATGACGGCGACCCGCCGGTACATCGAGCGCTATGGCAAGCCGGTGGCGTTCTACAGCGACAAGCACACCGTTTTCCACGTAAACAAGCGCTCCGGCGTCGGCGGCAATGGCATGACGCAGTACGGCCGCGCGCTGCACGAGCTTGGGATCCAAATCATGTGCGCGAACACGCCGGCGGCCAAGGGCCGGGTCGAGCGGGCGCATGGAACGCTTCAGGATCGACTAGTAAAGGAGATGCGGCTGGAAGGCATCTCGACGATCGACCAGGCGAACGCATGGATCGATCAGTTCGTGGAAGTCTACAACGCCAGGTTCTCCAAGCCCCCTGCCGTCCCGGTTGATGTTCACCGGCCGCTGATGGACTACGAAGATCTGGACGATATCTTTACGTGGCAAGCACAACGTTCGTTGTCGGCGTCGCTGACGTTACAGTACGACAAAGTCTTATATCTGGTGGAACCGAACCGCGAGAACCAAAGGCTTGCCGGCAAACGCGTCACTGTTGTCGATTATCCGGATGGCCGGATCAAGATCCGCTATGACGGACGAGATCTCGAGTACCGGCAGTTCGACAAACTCACGCACGTTCATCAAGGCGAAGTCGTCAGTCACAAGCGTCTAGGTGCGATGCTGCAACTCATCAACGAAGCGAAGGCGCTGCTTCCCAATGAGAAGCGAAGCATCAAATCTCCGACGCGTCGCTACCCTGCCCCAGCCTCTCTGACCTAGCCTGGACATCCATACAGGACATTTCTATCTGGCAGAAACAGGGGACATCTGTAACTGGACACGACATCGATGTAGATCCCAGGCTATACGCCAACATTGGTCCAACCTTGACCCCTAGACTGCGCATCGGACCCGCCACCTGCCTTCACGACACCCTAAGCAACTCGCAGACCAACGCTTATCCTTTCACGAACGCCAGCAGATCCGGATTGATGACATCCGCATGGGTCGTCAACATGCCGTGTGGGTAGCCCTTGTACACTTTGAGCGTTCCATTCTTGAGCAGCTTCACTGATTTCAACGCCGAGTCGGCAATCGGCACGATCTGGTCATCATCCCCGTGCATCACCAGTGTCGGCACGGAGATCGACTTGAGATCCTCCGTTTGGTCCGTCTCCGAGAACGCTTTGATTCCGTCATAGTGAGCCTTGGCGCTGCCCGTCATTCCCTGACGCCACCAGTTCTGGATGACGCCCTGGTAGACCTTTGCACCGGGCCGATTGAACCCGTAAAACGGCCCTGCCGGCACGTCGAGAAACAGCTGCGCACGATTCTCCGCCACCCCCTTGCGAAAACCGTCAAAGACCTCGATCGGCAGTCCTTCCGGATTCGACGCCGTCTTGAGCATCAATGGCGGAACCGCAGACACCAAGACCGCCTTGGCCACCCTTCCAGCCGGCTGTCCAAACTTGGCAACGTAGCGAGCTACCTCTCCACCTCCCGTCGAGTGACCGATGTGTACCGCATTCTTGAGGTCCAGATGCTCCGCCACTGCAAAAGCGTCCGCAGCGTAGTGATCCATGTCGTGCCCCTCGCTGACCTGCGCGGAGCGACCGTGGCCTCGCCGATCGTGTGCGACGACGCGATAGCCATGATTGAGGAAGAAGATCAACTGTGCATCCCAGTCATCCGCGGACAGCGGCCAGCCGTGATGGAACACGATCGGCTGTGCACTCTTCGGACCCCAATCCTTGTAAAAAATGCTGATGCCATCTTTGGTCGTCGCGAATCCATTGCTCATACGGACATCTCCGGTGTGGTTGCTCTGGGTGGAATGGGCAAAACTGTCACGGGGCCAGCCAATCGACGCGCTGACCACCGCCAGCGCGGAGGCCAACTGGAGAACGTCACGGCGTGAAGGGTTTTCCTTGAATTCTTCCTCTGACATCCACTCATCTCCCTGTAAATGACGGGGCCGTGCGGAACCCATTGACCCGCGCCGCGCCCGCTGCCCGCGACTCTAGGCGCGGCCGGCCTCGAAAAGGAACCAGGTCCGACGTTCGGTTTCATCGATCCAGTTTTCAATCAGGCTCGCGGTTGCGATGTCGCGGAGCTCGTCGACCATGTCATGCACCTCGCGCAACCGCCCTGCCAGTGCGATGTTGTCTTCTCTCAGTTCGGCCAGCATGTCCGCGGGGTCAACGAAATCCGCGTCATTGTCCTTGATTCGCTGCAGCCGGGAGATATGCCCAATCGAACGCAGGGTGGATCCACCTGTCTTTCGGATTCGTTCGGCAATGGGATCGGTCATCGCATAGAGTTGATCGGCTTGCTCATCCAGCAGCAGGTGATAGTCGCGAAAATGTGGACCGCTCATGTGCCAATGAAAATTCTTGGTCTTTAGATACAGCGCAAAGACATCGGCCAGCATTCCATTCATTCCCGCTGCAATATCCGCCGATGCTTTGGATCCCAAGTCCGTCGGGGTGATGAGGGGAGCGCGCCGGCGCTTCTTCAGTTCCGCTGTGTCGACATCATGTTTTTTCAATGGATGCTCCTGCGACGAATGACAATGGACGGCAGATGCGCTCGGTGACTGCGAACCTCTCCTGCGGAGGCAGGACGCCTTAGAGTAGCGTACGCGGACAACATGACTATTCGCGATGTGCTTGGACGCCGAGGGATGGACAGCAGTCAGCCACCGGAAGCAACAGGTCCTGGATGCAACAGAATCGTAATGAAAGCTCGGCAACCTGTACTCGAGTTCCGCGCTAGGCGCGAATCGGCGCTGCATTTTTTACAACACGCTTGATGGATGCCCCTGTTGCGCATGTCAGTCCCATCGGAACGCGGATCCCTTGCGAAATTTCCCGCTATTCTTCATGCATGATCACGGCACCATGAACACGTTCGTCAATCGCCAGGAAATTTGAACCTATGGAATCGATCGGAGCCGATCTGCAACAGATGCGTCGCATCCCGTTGGCAGACGCGCACGTCGCGGCATTACGGTTGGCAGGAGCTGAAAAAGTCTACGCGCCGGGAACGCTGCTGTCCCAGCCCGGGGAACCGATCGATCGCTTCATCTATGTCGAAGACGGGGAGATCGAGGTGGTCAATCCCTATACGGACGAACGCCTGGTTCCTTCCGCGCTCGGGCCAACGCAATTCATGGCGGAAATCGCCTTTCTGAATGGCGGGAGCTGGTCGATGTCGATGCGCACTGCGCGCGCGACCCGGGTCATCGAAGTTCCGCGAGAGACGATGCTGACTCTGATGTCGCAGATTCCTGAGATGTCCGACATCATCATCACCGTGTTGGCTGCCCGTCGACGCCGCCAACTCGACGCCCAGGACGGGAACCTGCGATTGATCGGTGAGGAAGAGGACCGGAACGTGCGCCGGATTGCCGAGTTCGCCAGCCGCAACCGCATTCCCTACAGGTCTTTACCGCTCGGAAGCGAGGAAGCGGCGGCCACGGCGAAGAGCTGTTCGATCGCATCCCATACGCCGGCGGTGATATTCGGCAAGAACCGAGTCGTGGCCGAGCCCACTCCCGATAAGCTCGCACGCCTGCTCGGATTGAACCTCGACTTCCAAGACGACGAGAAATTCGATGTCTTGATCGTCGGTGGAGGTCCGGCGGGAGTTGCCGCCGGCGTTTACGCAGGCGCGGAGGGTCTGTGTGCGCTGGTGGTGGAGGACGTAGCGATCGGCGGACAGGCCGGCACCTCGAGCCGCATCGAAAACTACATGGGCTTTCCCACGGGTATCTCAGGGGCCGACCTCGTCTGGCGCGGCGAAATCCAGGCGATGAAATTTGGCACCCGCTTTGCGATGCCACGGCGCGTCTCGCGGCTGGAAAGACTGCAGGATCACACCTTCTGTGCCACGTTTGACAATGGTGATCGTGTCCGTGCGACCTCGGTGGTGGTGGCCACCGGCGTCCAGTACCGCCGGTTGCCGATCGATCGGCTGGCGGAATTTGAAGGCGCCGGTATCTATTACGCCGCAACCGAGATGGAAGGACGCTATTGCAAAGGTACGGAAGCCGTCATTGTCGGCGGAGGCAACTCGGCGGGGCAAGCGGCAATGTTTCTCAGCCGTTCGGCGCGCTGCGTAAGGGTGTTGGTGAGGGGATCATCGCTGGCCGCCTCGATGTCCAGCTACCTGACCAGCCGCCTGGAAGCGGACCCTCGGGTGACGGTCGAATATGGCGCGGAAGTCAGTGAACTCCATGGCAGCGACCATCTCGAGGCTGTCACCATTCGTCAGGTCAAAACCGGCGCGACCCGGCGCCTGGATACCCGCGCCGTTTTCATCATGGTTGGGGCGGCACCGAACACGGCTTGGTTATCGGGTCTCGTGGCACTGGACGACAAGGGATTCGTGATCACTGGATCGGGCACCGACTCCGCAGAATCGCCCTTCGCCACCTCCATGCCTGGTATTTTCGCGGTCGGCGATGTTCGCGCCGGCTCGGTCAAACGCGTCGCCTCATCGGTCGGGGAAGGTTCTGTGGTGATCTCGAAGGTGTGGGAATTTGTGAATCGCTGATGCAGAGCGGCGGGCTTTTTGATCGCCGTCGTGTCCGCGATCACTCGAGAACCACGGCATGACATCGCAACCTTCCTGCCCTCGTAAAAGGCGACCGTCAATGTCGCAAGAAATCAAGGTCAGGCTGTCGTAGATCAAAGGTAACCCGACGCGCTCATCCGTCACGAGTCATCAGCTTGTAGAAATTTCAAAAGGCCCGACCACCCTTCAGCGCTCAAGAACGAACGACCTACCCATCTTCAAACTCACCCGCTAAGGTGCGGGTGCTTGGATGATGTTGCAGGTCGCCTGCCGCGGCCGAAAGGGGATGACATGGAACTTAGGATGAGTCCCTACGGTAACGGAATGGCGCACACCGTCCGCGCCGATGCCATTTCATACCTGGTCACCAGCGCCCTACGAAAATCGAAGCTGGCGGTGACGCGTACGCGGCGTGACACGCCCGGACATGGGCTCACCGCTCCGGTGCCCGTGCAACCTGCTTTTTCGGTTCTGCTGCAGCTTCGAGACTCGCCTCATCGCGAACTTTTCATGGGTGGCCGCTCCGTCCATCGCAAAGGGTACGGCGCCAGAACGATCAGCATCGTCGACTATGAGGAGGAGCCAACCGCCAATTTACAAAGCCCCTTTGACATTCTGCATTTCTACGTGTCGCGCGCTGCGCTCAATGAAATCGCCGACGAACAGGGCGCGCCCCGTATCAGCACTCTGACGTGCGAGCGGGGAATCATCGACTCGACCGTGTGGCATCTCGGTTCAGCCCTGTTGCCGGCACTCGAGCGACCGCAGGAAATCGGTGCGATGTATGCCGACCATCTCCTCTTGGCAACCCACACGTATTTTGCAGTGACGTATGGCGGTATGCGGCTTCAAGCACACAACACGCGGGGAGGTCTGGCGCCCTGGCAGATTCGTTGCGCGACCGATCTGATGACGGAGCGCTTGGGTGAGGATATCTCATTGTCCGTACCTGCCGCTGCGTGCGGGCTTTCCATAGGCTATTTCGCTCGAGCCTTCAGGATCAGCATGGGAATGCCACCGTATCGGTGGCTCAAGCTGCAACGCGTACTGCGCGCCAAGAGCTTGTTGCGGGTGCCCCATGTCTCCCTGTCCGAGGTCGCCGCCGCCTGCGGTTTTGCCGATCAGAGTCATTTCACCAGGGTCTTCACGAGCATCGTAGGCGCGAGTCCCGGCGCCTGGCGCAAGCAGGTTCTTTGAAAAGGCCGCAGGAATGAGACAAAGGCGTCGGAAATCGGCAAGACTCCCCCCGCCCCCCGACAGAGACTGACGCTCGTACTTGCTTCTCCCCAGGAGAGTGTCCATGAGAGCTCACCATCAAATTCGATTTCTTTCGTGGATACTCGCAGCCCTGATGCCGGCGGCGGCGGCCTGGTCCGACCCTTTTGATTTCCCCGCCGGCTTTCGCATGCAAGAAATCGCTGCGAACGGTACGGTATTGCACGTTCGCATTGGAGGAACGGGCCCGGCGGTCGTGCTCATTCACGGGTATGGAGATACCGGTGACATGTGGGTGCCGTTGGCGGCGGATCTCATGCGAGACCATACCGTCATCGTACCTGACCTGCGCGGGATGGGCCTTTCGGCCATCGCGACCGCCGGCTTCACGAAGAAGAACCAGGCAGAAGACATCGCAGGCGTACTACAGGCGCTGCACATCGAACGCGCTGACGTCGTCGGTCACGACATCGGCAACATGGTGGCGTTTGCGTTCGCCGTCGCTCACCCCGACCGCACCACCCGCCTCGTGATGATGGACGCACCGGTTCCTGGCATCGGTCCCTGGGAGGAGATCCTCAAGAACCCGCTGCTGTGGCATTTCCGATTCGGCGGACCGGACATGGAGCGCCTGGTCGCCGGACGCGAACGCATCTACCTGGATCGATTCTGGAATGAATTCTCGGCCAGGCCTTCGCAATTCCCGGAAAGCTCACGCCGCCATTACGCAACGCTTTACGCACAGCCCGGCCGTATGCATGCGGGGTTTCTCCAGTTCGCCGCCTTCGATCAGGATGCGATCGACAACCGTGCATCGTCGGCTTTGGGTCGACTGCAGATGCCCGTCCTCGCCGTCGGAGGCGATCATTCGTTCGGCCCGACCATGGCGTTCGTGATGCGATTCGCCGCTGACGATGTACATCAGGTGATCATTGCGGACTCTGGCCACTGGTTGATGGAAGAGCAGCCGCAGGCGACCGTCGCGGCGATCCGCACCTTTCTGAATGCCGGGGCACCGCTCGCACCGACCCGCCTCACGGCAGCACAGGTGGATGCCCTGCCGCGCGAGGGTGCAGGCGCAGGTACATCGGGGATCAGCGGCGTCCAAACGACCGTGCTGTCGGGCGATCCCAAAGCCCGAGGACCCTACGCATTTGAGATTCGCGTCCCCCCTCATACTCGAATTGCCGCCCACCGGCACCGCGATAACCGCACTGCCGTGGTCGTTTCGGGTGAATGGCACTTTGGTTACGGTGAATTCGCAAACGAGAGCGCAGCCGAAACGATCGGGCCAGGCGGCTTCTACACCGAGCCGGCGGGTCAGGCTCATTTTGCCTTCACTGGTGACCTGCCGACCATCGTCTACATCACCGGACAGGGACCGACGGATACGACCTATGTCGTGGCCGCGGACGCCCCTTCACCTCCTTAGGAGCCTCTCATGGCCTCATACAAATCCATTCGCGACCCCCGCGCGGACCACCTGTTAACGCCGCAAAACGCCGCCTTGGTGATCATTGACTTCCAGCCGGTGCAAGTGAGTTCAATCCAGTCCCGCCCCAAGAGGGAACTCGTCGCCAACATCTCGGCGCTCGCCCGGATCGGAAAACTGTACGGTTTGCCCGTGGTAATCTCCACCGTCAACGTCAACACCGGCCGCAACCAGCCTACGATTCATCAGATCGTGGACGTGCTGCCGGATATCCTGCCCATCGACCGCACGTCGATCAATGCCTGGGAAGACGAGGACTTCGTGCGAGCCATCAAGGCGACGGGCCGCAAGAAACTCATCATGGCAGCCCTTTGGACCGAGGTGTGCCTGGTTCACCCGGCACTGGATGCCATCCAGGACGGGTTTGAGGTCTACCCGGTCGTCGATTGCGTCGGCGGAACATCACTCGAAGCGCATCACCTGGGCATCCAGCGTCTTGTGCAGGCGGGCGGTCAGCCGGTGGGATGGGTACAGCTGATCTGCGAATTGCAGCGCGACTGGAATCGTGAGCGGACAACTCCCGGATTCGCAGAGATTCTGTTCGCAGTCGAGGGGCACTGACCCGGCAGTCGATGGAAGGAGAACGGAACCATGATGAGTGCTGCGGAGACCTTCATTCCAGGTGGCGCAGGGAAGCTGTTCGTGCGTGCCTGGCGTCCGTCCGGTGCGCCGCGGGCCATCGTGGCGATCTGTCACGGCTTCAACGCGCACAGCGGCGTATACGATTGGGTTGGCGAGCAATTCGCGGAGAACGGAATCGCTTCCTATGCCCTGGATTTACGTGGACGCGGCAAATCCGACGGCGAGCGCTTCTACGTCGAATGCTTCGAGGACTATGTCGACGACCTCAGCAAGCTCGTCGAATGGGCGAGATCACACGAAACGGCAGTACCCATGTTCCTCTTGGGACACAGTGCCGGCGGCGTGATCGGTTGCCTCTATGTGCTGGAGCACCCGAGCGGGATTGCCGGCTTCATTTGCGAGGATTTTGCCTTTGAGGTCCCCGCCCCGGACATCGCCCTTGCCGTCTTGAAGGGCATCAGTCATCTGGCGCCCCACGCTCATGCCATCGCGCTGAACAATGAGGACTTCTCGAAAGATCCCGCGGTCGTCCGCTCGATGAACGAAGACCCGCTGATTGCCCATGAACGACAGCCTTTCGCGACGATGGCCGCCATCGTGCGCGCGGATGCGCGACTGAAGGCCGCCTTTCCCGACATCTCACTCCCCGTGCTGATTCTGCACGGCGATGCCGACAAAGCAGCGCAGTTGAGCGGCAGCAGGCGCTTCCACGCGGAAGCCGGGTCCGCGGACAAGACACTCAATGTGTATGCCGGCCGCTACCACGACCCGCTTCGGGACCTCGGTAAGGAGGAAGTGCTTGCCGACATCGTAAGTTGGATCCAGGATCGACTGCCAACGACGAGAGCATCGGCCGCGGACGGCGACGACCCGGAACTCGACAGAAGGATAAGTCTTGCGTAAATATCAAGACGCTCAGAGCTCTCCAACACGGATTTGAACCTCGGAGAGAAAATTGCACCGGTCACCGGCAGCACCCACGTCGCTGTTGCAGCGGTTTGGAACGCGCGAAGAAGTCGCATCTCTGGTGACGTACGTGGCAAGTCCTCTGTCCTCCGCGACCAACGGCGCGGCCTAGCGCGTGGACGGTGGCGTGATCAAGTCGGCGTACTGATCGTCAATTGGGGCTCGCTCGTCACCAGAATTTGTTATCGGGCTGGCTGCCACAATCCAAATTAATCTGCTACAGAGTTGCGGGGAGAGACTGGTGTACCGTACTCACACGATCGACCCGACGCTTCGGACGCGCCCCGGATCAACGTGGCTACATCAGCCGCGCGCGCAGCGCATCCACCTTGATCTTCACGGTGTCGCCCGTGCGCTGACGGAGCCGCGCTTCCCGTTCAGCGGCGGGCGTGATGCGCGGCATCGCCAGCACGGCCAGGCGTTGCTCCGCCAACTGGTATCGCAGGTACGGCAGCAAGGCAAGAGATGCGGATGCCACGGTTTCGGCACCGAACACGCTGTCGCAGAAGAGCTTGAAATACTCGGCGTAGAGCTCTTCGTAGCGCAACATCGGCTGATCGAACACACCGTCGCGGATCAACTCGCCGCCCACCTGGTTGGAGCACAGGTAACTGCAGGCGGAACGCAGGTATATCTCATGCTCGGCGACCGTGGCATGCGTGTAGCCGCTGGTGCGATGGAAATACTGCAGGATCTGGCGGCGTTCCTGGCCGCGGACCTGCTGATCGCGCAGATGCTCGAACAGCGCCTTGCGGTGAATCAATGAAAAGCAGGTGGTCTTGAGTGCGGTGGTCTGGTTTGCGGAGCGACGCTGGTCCGATATGGTCCGCATCAGGCCGGCGTGCTCATTCTCCCAACGTCTCCACACCACCGGGGATTCGAGGATTCTCCCCGCCACCAATTGTTCCACCGGGCCGCCATTTCGCACTGCATCCTCGATGCAGTGTTCAGATTCGCGCATGAGCCGCGCGTGCGAAATCGCCGTATTGAACACCTGATCCCCTTGCTGCTGCTCCACCTTGAGCAAACCATGCCCGATGCACGGCGCTTCCCTTCAGGCTGTAGAACTCCTGCAGGTAGGGGAAAAGATGCGACCTGCTTCACGAAAAGTCAACGATTCAACGCTTATGTCAAATGAAAGCGCGACGCAACATCAACCTCACCACAACACTTCGCCCGACGCCACCTTTGCCTGATGCCTCGCAGCAAGGATCTCCGGCATCGTTTTGTCCTCGAGGTTCACCCAGCCGGTGCGGCGCGCCCAGCGCGCCAATGCGATGTTCCAGACGGCAAGATTCGTGGCGAGCCCTTCGGCATGCAACGCATTGGGGATGAAGGCGCCGTAGGCGGGACAAAATCGCCCGTCGCCCAACTCCTGCGGATGCCACGTGCCGTGTACCGGCACCTCGGTCCATGATGTCGCGCCAAGATGGTTGAGCCACGCGCACACCTGTGCCGTGTCGGCCTGCGACTGCAACACCGGCAGCCGAATCGTTCCGAGCAATCCCTGCCCCAGCGCCGGATGTGCGATGTCGTGCCGCAGCGTGATGAGCGCCGCATTCGCGCCAAACGGAATCTCGAACGCGGCGCCGCCGCGATGCAGTTGGCCCGCACACGCATCGGTTCCATTCAGCCGTTGCACGGCCGCGGCAAACTCCGGCGAATCCCGCCAACGGCTGGGCTCCTGCCCCGCCGGCGCCAGTACCACCGACGCCACGTTGAGGATGTCATCGAAGGATTCCGGGCCGGCGGCAAGGCGCTCGCCGCTCTTGTCGGCACGGCCTTTCAACATCGCGCCGAACGAATCGGCGGAGCGTTGCGCATCGATGGCCTGCATGATGGACATCTGCGCGAACAGGCGCGGCATCCACTCGGCCGTCGCGGCTCGCACATACGTGGCGGAATGCAACGTGACCGCGCCAGTCAGCGGAATCTTGTATTGGCGCGCGATGTCGGCGGGCGTGAACACCCAGGCATAGGTGGGCGCGTAGGCGCCCAAGCCCAGGAGATTGATGATGGATGCCACGTCCTCGAGATCGACACGCAGGAGATAATCCGTGCCGACCGTCAGGCGCCATACGGCCTCGTCACCGGGCATCTGTTTGCGTGCGCAACGCACCGTGACCCTGTGATGTCCGGGCCACCAGTGAAACCCCGATTCGATGGGCTGCGTATCCGCCGGCTTCACCTGCCAGATCGCGCAGATCTCCTCGAGCAGACTGGTGGAATCGAGCTGCGTCATTCGCTCTGCGCGGGTGGCATGTCCCACAACTCGCGCGCCCAGCGGGCAAGCGCCAGGGCTTCACTCCAGCGGTCGGACAGTTCCCGGCCATCGGCGCCGGTGATCGCATAATCCGGCGGTCCGAGTTCGCAGAGGAAGACGAGGCTCCCCGCTTGGTTGCGTGCCTTCCACGCATCGAAACCCTGCCGCCACCATTGCTTGAACAACTTTACCCACTTGGCGTTCTGCGGAAAATCCAGCGCCAACTGGATCTGGCCGCGCGCGGCGACGCGGCCCTGGAAGGAATCGGACCGCTCGAGCACGCGCGTGATCAACGCCTGCAGCATGGGCGTAGGCGGACAGGGCATTTCACGGTCCACGACGTAGTGCGATAAATCGGCCGCCAAGCGCATCTGCGGCACGGCGTCGAGCAATTGCACGGTCGCGAACAAATCGTTGGTGATGCAATTGCGATGAGTCTCAAACTGGATGGGCATGCGCTCGGCCTCCGCCACGCGCAGCCAGCCCTCGACGACCGGGATCATGTCCGACACACGCACCGGCATGTCCTGGCCGATGACGGTGACGAAGGGTGCCTTGATGCGATGAGCCAATTGCAGGGCGGATCGCAGATCCTCGACGGACTGGGGGAAGGCGGTGAGTCCGCCGGCCAATCCCGTACGCTCGAAGTGCGGCACCGTGGCCACCGCCTCTTCCATGCTGAGTGCGCCAAGGTCGATGGCCATGCCATCGAAACCGGCGGCAAGCACCTGATCGAATTTGGCGGCCGTGCCGGCTTCCGGAGAGACGAGCTTGTCCATGGCCCACAGGGCCTGGTACACCAACAGGCGTTTAGCCATGCACGCGCTCGAGCGGCGGCGCATCGCTGATCCATACCGCATCGTCGGGGTAATCAGCCTCGGTTCTGCCACCCGAAAAGGCGCGAAAGGCCGCGAGTACGAAACCCAGGTAGGTCATCGATGGCGGCGCGGTGCCGCGCTCAGTGAACAGCGCGGCATTGAGTTCCTTCAGGCGATGGAATGGCACGCCGGGGAAGGCGTGATGCGCCGTGTGATATTGCATCTGCCAGCACATCCAGCGCATCAACGCATTGGTGCGCGTGCTGCGGGTGTTGATCAGCACATTGTTGGTGTGCGGCAGCCCGAGATGCTCGATGGTGTTCTGCAATTGGTGCACGAATTTCATGCACACCATGGGCGCCAGCCACAGCCACAGGGCCGCCGTGCTGTGCGCCCATACGGACACGGCGAGGATCAGCAGGTAGCCAGCCAGGTGCAGGCGGCTCTCGAGCACGAGGCCGGGATGCCGTGCCTTGGGCAGATAGCGCTCGGGAATGATGCCGAACGAATAACGCAGGATGCGCTTCCAGCGCGTGTACCAATAATCGATGCCCGACATCCACAGGAACAGGGACTTGCGGTCGTACGGCGGCCGCTCGAGCTCTCCATCCTGTTCCCAATCCTGCGTGAAGCGGTGATGCGCCAAGTGCTGGATCTGATCGAAGTCCCGCGGATAGAACAATACGAATCCGAAGAAGCGGCCCAGCCATTCGTTCAACCAGCGCGTGCGAAACACCGTCCAATGGCTCAGCTCATGCTGGCCGGCGTAGAGAAAATTGAGAAGGATGCCGTGGGCCATGAACAAGGGTACCGCCCACACGCCGCCGCGCGCCGACCACAGTAGAGCACCCGTGATGCCGATGGCGCCCAGGTGCGAGATCGCCTGCGCCGCCCCGCGTGCATCCGACGGCGTGCACAGATCGCGCATCCTGGCGGAATCGATCAGATCACGACGCACGAAGGCCTCGCTCACAATATTCTCCCGGGCCATTGAATGCGGGAACGATACTAAAGAAGGCGCAACGAGGCCAGAAAACTCAGTGCCCGCTCAAGGACTCGGGCTGGTAACCGCTCCCGCCGGCGCGGTGTCCGGCTGCTTCCAGCGCAGTTCGGCCAGGGGGGGCAACATCCATAACCAACCGACAAGACCCACCAGGCCCACCGCGGCGGCCACCAGAAAAGCAAACGTGAAATGATGCGTGGCGGCAACGATCATCCCGGTTACCGCCGGCGCGACGATGCCCGCCATGCTGCCCACGGAATTCTGGATGCCCACCCAGCGCCCTGCGGCACGTGCGCCGGCAAGGATTTGCGGCACGGCGTACAGGCCCGGCGATGAGCCGCCGCACAACACCTGGTAGGCGAGCAATGCCGCCAGTGCCACGGGCTTTGCGCCCAACGCCATGGCGATCATGCAGCTCACCGACCCCAGATGGGCAATCGCCATGATGCTCTTGTAGACGCGGTTTGCCGAATGGCCTGCGCCAATCAGCCGGTCGGTGACCCATCCCGCCGTTACCGCCGACACGGCGTTGATGACATAAGCCACGCCGGCGATTTCACCCATCTCCACCGTGGTGAATCCGCGCTCACGCACCAGGTAGAACGGCAGCCAGGTGAGTATGAAATAGAAAATGTAATTCGCCGAGAACAGGCCCAGCGCCGTACCCCACAATGCCGGTTGCCGCAGGAGTTCGGACACGCCGGGTGAGTCCACGCGCGCGGTCCTGGCAGCGGCAGGCAGTCTCAATCGAGACCATGGCAGGAGCCAGAGCAAGGAGACACCGCCGAACAGCACGAATGCCGCACGCCAGCCGTGGCTGGCCATGATCTGCCCGCCGGCGAACGCGCCGACCGCGGGCCCGAAGAGATAGCCGCAGGCCACGATGCCATTCGCCGTGCCGAGCTTGCGCACCGGCACCACCGCCGGCAGGAGCTTCGAAATGCAGGGAAAAGCCGTGCTCTCACCCAATCCGAGCAGCAGGCGCAAGGCCAGCAGCATCGGGAAGGAATGCGCCAGTCCGACCAGGAGCGTCGCGATCGCCCACAGCGCAAGGCCGGCAGCCAGCAGCCGTTGCGCGCCGAATCTCTCCGCCAACCAGCCGATGGGAATCTGCGCCAGCGAGTAGGTCCAGAAGAAAGCCGAGAACAGCCAACCCAGCTCACTTTCCGTGAGATGCAGATCATCCTGGATGAGATGCGCCGCCGTCGGCAACGCTCCGCGGTCGACATAATTGATGAAAACGGCCAGCGCCAGCAGCCCGATCACCCAGCCGCTGCGGGAACTCGACGAGCCAGGCTGATCGCCCTTGGAGGTCACGTCAGTTCGATCTCGATGTACGCGCGCCGCTGCAGGCGGCCGCTGATGCCGGCCAGAAGATCGGTCAGGCGCATGATCCAGCCGTATTTTCTGCGGAAGGCCGCGCGTACCCGGGAAACCAAAACCGTGTCCTCGACGATCCGCGCGCGGCCGTCGATCCACCCACCCCGTACGTTGCCACGCATGTCGCAGGCGGCCAATCGCACCCGGGGATTACTCCGGATCCGCTTCACCTTGCCGGCCTCGCCTTCGCTGAACACGTAGTGCCGTCCATCCATGGGCGCGATCCAGACCGGTGTCTTCACCTCCACGCCGTTACGGCGGAAAGTGGCAAGGTTGACGTATGTTTCCTTCGCAGGATCGACTGCGGCAGCGCCCATGTGATCGGACCATGACCATCGTTGCCACCATCATACGCGGCCCTGACCGCAGCGCGAGTCGCGCGGCGGTGCTGGCGTCACTCTGGCTGAGCGATGGGAATGTACAAGGCGCTGGGATGAGTGCGGTCGTGATAGAGGGTGACCGTCACGGTGCGCGCATCCTGTGCGGTCTCGGCCGACACATCCTTGCCCGACTGATAGTTGCGCTGGCCGTAGATCGAGTCGACGGGGGAAATCACCAGCCGCAGCCGGCTTCCCTTGCCGATCAGGCGGGAAGTGAAGTTGAAATGTGAGAAATCGTATTGCAGCGGGCTGCTCGACTGGATCAGCTGCGCCTGGCGAAGTCCCTGCCGGTAGCGCGCGCGCAGCCGGTCTTCGCTCAGGCGGATGGCACTGCCGTCGGTGCGGATCTCCGAGACCGACACCACGAGGTCCGTATCCGGCTGATCGATGCCGATCCAGGCCGAGAGCTTGAAAAAGCCGCTCAACTCGGTGTCCTTGTCGAAGGCAGCGCTGTGATACACCAGCTGTTTGCCACTGCGTGCGAACACCAGCGTCTGGTCGGTAAGGGAACCCGGGTCCAGACCCATCTCGAGCCTCGCCGTGCCGAGGTCTCGTGGATCGTAGCGGTATTGATCAGGCTTTCCCTTGGCGAGGACTGGTTGCAGGGATCCGGAAGCCAGCACATCGGAGGCGCCGGTGGCGGAATCCAGATACAAGGGCTTGTGCTGTGCGGTCACCGCCTCGAGCGAGTCCGCATAGCGCCATTCATCGGCCTGCATGACGTAGTACGCCACACGCTTCTTGAGAAATTCCGGTTTCGCCCCTCCCTGCATCGTCCAGGCGTACCAGTCCAGGTGGAGCCTGGGCAGATCGAGCAGGCTGGCAGCGCCGAACGTCAGGCCTCCCACTTGCGCCTGTGGCGTGCGCGTCCCCGCATGATCCCACGGTCCGATGATGAGGTAGTGGCGTGCCGCACCTTCCGCGGATGCGTGCTTCATGTATTCGCGATAATGAGCAAGCGCGCCGGGCTGGTCGTCATCGTAGCTGCCGGTGATGGTGAGGATCGGGATACCGAGCTTGGCGTACTGCTCCGCGGTGGGATTGTAGGCATCCCAGTAGGCATCGATGGCCGGATGTGAAATCCACTCCTGGAACACCGGCAGCGGATTTCCCACCCGTTCGTCCAGGTCCTTGAACGGTGCCCCGGATTCCAGCCATTGCAGATTGCGCGTATTCCAGAAGGCCTGGTCGCCGAAGATGTTGATCTGCGAGGTATGGCCGCTGGTGAAGGTCAGCCATTGCACGAGGTACGGATCGAAGATGTTGCCGCGCGAAGGGAAATCGACGCCGATGTAGGGGGCAGCAGCGGGCACGATGGTGGCCAGGTGCGGAGGAAACTCCTTCGCCGTGGCCCATTGATCATAGCCCGCGTACGAGCCGCCCCACATCGACACCTTGCCGTTGCAGTAGGGTTGCCTGGCAAGCCATTCCACCACGTCGTATCCGTCGCGCGCTTCCTGGATCAGCGGCCGGAACACGCCTTCGGAATTTCCCCTGCCGCGCACATCCACCGTGAGGAAGGGCAACCCGTGCGCGGCGAAGTAGACGCCGCGGTCGTGATAGCTCTGCGCGATGTAGGGTGTCAGCGTGAAAATGCAGGGCGCGGGTGCTTGCTGTCCCTTGGGGGTGTACACGGTGGCATTGAGCCGCACACCATCGCGCATCGGGATCTTGACCCCCCATTGCAGAGAGACGCGCGCCGCATCGGGAGAAGCCGGCGGTTCCGCCGCGAATGCGATGAGGGGAAGACACGCCGTCAACAAGGACAGCCAGCCATTGCGCGCGCGGTTCATCATGTTCATCCCCAGATCGTGCCCAGCAGGCGGCGGAAATTGCCGCCCAGGATAAGGGCGATGTTGTCGTCGGAGTAGCCGCGACGGATCAGTGCGTCGGTCAGATCGAAGGTCTTCAACGGGTGATCGAAGCCGTCGGTATCGAGTTTATCGCGGAAAGCATAGCTCGACTTGTACGCGGCGCGCAGCACTTTCACCTGGTCGGCCGGCATATCGTCATAACCATTGAGATCGGAGTCCGAGCCGATGCCCACATGGTCGATGCCGACGAGCTTCACCACATGCTCGATGTGATCGACGATGTGCTCGACGGTGGTGGGTTCCCGGTCACGCACGAAATTGCGCACGCCGGTGATGCCCATCACACCCCCCTTCGCCGCAAGCTTGCGGATGGCCTCATCGGTCTTCAGGCGCGGATGATTGTTCAGCGCGCGGCAATTGGAGTGCGTGATGGCGATGGGCTTGGTGGAGATGTCGATGGCATCCAGCGTGGTCTTGTCGCCGCAATGCGAGACATCCACCAGCATGCCGGTGTCGTTCATCGCCTTGATGATGGTCGCGCCGAAATCACTGACGCCACCGTCCACCCGGTCCGTGCTGCCGCTGCCGATGAGATTCTGCTCGTTGTAGGTGAGTTGCGAGCAGCGCAATCCCAGGTCATACAACGTCTTCACATCCTTCACTTCGCGGAAATGGTCGGCATTCTGGATGCCGATGATCAGTGCGATCTTCTTCTGCTGCTTGGCATGATCGAGGTCTGCGGCCTTGCCGACCAGGGAAAACACATCGGCATTGCGGCCCGCGTAGCCCTGCCATGCCGCAAGGAAGGTCAGCGCGTCTTCATAAGCCGAAGGGCCTCCAAGCCCGATGGAATGATGGAAGCCGGTGATGCCGCTCATCCGCAACTCGGCCTCGTCCTTGGCGGCCAGCGGGCTTGCGTAACCGTTGAACTCGAGATCCAGCTTCAGCGGCGCCAGCATGTCGATGACCAGCGCACGTTCGACGATCTTGCGCACGCGCGCGGAATAGCGCGGTGGGGTCGCCGCTCTTGCGGGACTGCCGAGTAGCGGAGGCGCAAGCTGCACCACCGCGGCCGCGACGGCGGCCTGGATGAGTCGGCGCCGATGCACATCATGAAGGCCGGTGGTCATGGATATCTCCAACTCGTGATTTTGACTATAATGACAAAGGTTTCTATTTTGGCAACTTTTTTCTAATCTGGTGACTGCCAGGGGCGGTCATGTCGCGGCGCATCCATTGATGATCGCGCCGGGCTTCAAACGCGTGCGGGCAGGTCCATGGTGAGTTCGCCTTTCAAGGTTTCCCTGCTGTGCATCGCATGGCTTGCAGCGACGTCCGCCACACGCGCCGCCGACGTGCCGGCCAGCGGCGCCTCGCAAGTCGATTTTCAATTCAGCACCACCGTGCCGCTGCGCGATGGCGTCGAACTGCACGCATCACTGTATCGGCCGCGCCACCAGGCGGCCCCGGCGCCCTGCGTGTTCACGCTCACCCCCTATATTGCCCAGACCTACCATGACCGCGGCATCTACTTCGCCGCACACGGTTTCGTGTTTCTCGTGGTCGACTCGCGCGGCCGTGGCGGTTCACAGGGGAACTTCCAGCCATTCATCCAGGAAGCCAAGGATGGATATGACGTGGTGGAATGGCTCGCGAAGCAGCCGTATTGCAACGGCAAGGTCGCCATGTCGGGTGGCTCGTACACCGGGTATGACCAATGGGCCACGGCGAAGGAATTCCCGCCGCACCTGGCCGCCATCGTCCCCGTCGCCTCACCGTATGCGGGAGTGGATTTCCCGATGCGCGGCGGCATTACCTACCCATTCCTGATCCAATGGCTGAACTTCACCGCTGGACGTACGCTGCAAGGCGACATCTCTGCCGACTCGGCCTTCTGGAAATCCCGATACCTTCAGTTTCTCCAATCCGGCCAACCGTTCACGTCGCTGGATGCCTGGGCAGGCGCGCCCTCCCCTGCTTTTCAGGAATGGATATCGCATCCCGCGATCGACGCTTACTGGGATGCCTACAATCCCACCGCCGAGCAGTACGCCAGGCTCAGCATCCCCATCTTGACCATCACGGGCAGCTACGATGACGATCAGCCCGGCGCGCTCACGCATTATCGCGAGTACATGCGTCACGCGTCGGAGGCAGGCAAGGCCCGGCATTTGCTCGTCATTGGCCCCTGGGACCACGCAGGAACGCATGCGCCCAGGGCACAGGTGGGCGGCCTCACCTTCGGCGCCGCCAGCCTCGTGGACATTCTGAAGCTGCATGCAGACTGGTATGCGTGGACCATGCAGGGTGCACCGAAGCCTGCCCTCCTGCAGAAGCCCGTGGCCTACTACGTCATGCGCGCCGACAAATGGCGCCATGCCGACTCGCTCGAAGCGGTGACGGCGCACTACCAGCCCTTGTACCTGGAATCCACCACCGGCGCCTCCGATGTGCTGGCTTCCGGATCCCTGCAACCAGTCCTCGCCAAGGGAAGACCCGATCATTACCGCTACGACCCGCGCGACCTGAGCACCGCGGCCCTGGAAATGCGCGTCGATCCCGAATCATTGACGGATCAAACCCTGGTGCATGCGCGCGGCGGCAAGCAGCTGGTGTATCACAGCGCTGCCTTCGACAAGGACACGGAACTGAGCGGTTTCTTCAAGCTCTCGGCCTGGATGGGCATCGACCAGCCCGACACGGATTTCTCGGTCACCGTGTACGAGATCCTCGCCGACGGCAACTCCATCCGCCTGAGCGATGACCGGCGGCGCGCCCGCTATCGCGAAAGCACGCGCCATGCGCATCTCATCCGGACGACCAAGCCCTTGCTCTATGACTTCGAGCAATTCACCTTCGTCTCGCGCCTGATCAGCCGGGGCAGCAGGCTGCGACTGGTGATCTCGCCGATGGATTCGATCTACAGCCAGCGCAACTATCAATCCGGCAAGGAGGTATCGGCCGAGACTGCGCAGGATGCACGCACCGTGACGGTCACGCTCTACCATGACCGCGCTCACCCGAGTGCGCTGTACATTCCCATCGCCCAGCCGGAATGACCCGGCCTTACGGGTGGGGATTGCCGTGATGTCCCCGCTCTCGGCAGGGAATTGAATCAATTCCCTGCCGGGTGAGGATCAACCCTTGGCGATGTTTCCGACGGGGCGGGAGCCATCGGTGCCGGCGAGTTGCAGCTCGGAGCCGCTGATGTGCAGGCTGTGATCGCGCAGATGCAAACCGTTGCGATCTTCATTCTTCAAACGTAACTCGACAACCTGGCCTCGGGTTGGAGCGGTTGCCACACCATCAGCGCTCTTCGTGTTGGGGTAGTTCATGACAAATTTCTCCTCTCTCAAGGAGAGCAAATTAGCGCTGTTTTGCACTGCATACTATACGGACTTGCCACCGTGGAAAGTGAGACGTAATTACGCTGAATGCGCTGCAAAATCTGCGCTGATCGACTTCGCCATGGCATGTGGCACTCCCGCCGCCGCGGCGAATTCCGGCCAGCGCTCCACGGCCGCCGCAACCTCCCGGATCACCTCGCGAAAGCGCGGCACCAGGAAGCGATCCGCGACCACGAGGAAATCCTGCATCTGGATGCCGCGGAATTTTCCGTTCACGGACATCAGGTGCTGATAGGTCCACTGCCCTTTCGGATTGTAGGCATGCGTGACATCGTAGTCGGGGGACAGCCGCCAGCCATCGTGCCGGTCGAGGATGAACGCAAGATTCTTCGAATGATCATCGCAGTTGGCGGCCAGCACGTTAAACACCATGCGCCGGAATCCCTGCTCGAGCGCCCCCGCGCCCAACTGCAGTTGCTGGATGACCTGGAAATACTGGTTGTAGTCGTGCGTGCCGCGCTGCTTGTAGTCCAGGTGCGCCATGGCGCACAGCGATTGCACGTGCAACTTCTCGTCACCGACACGATCGAAGCGCCGCGTCATGAAATGCGCGCGGCCATGCTCCTCGAGCAGCCGCGATTCCATCATCGCAAGTCCCGCGGCACGCGCCATCAGGTAGTACGCATATTCGACGCGCCCATAGTGCGAGCCGGTGCCCAGTTCATGGTCGCGCCCCACTCCGTCCAGCTTCAGCAACCAGTACTCGAATCCGGGATCCGCGGGGAGCTGCCCGGAACGGATTTCGCCGGTCTCACGATTCCAGGCGATCACCGCCTTGGGCCTCGCGCCACCGGCGGAAGTGCCGACCTGGATGAGTTGCAAAATGGCAGCCTCGATCTCCCGATCGCCGGAAAGGTTGCCGTGCAGGAGCTGGCGGGATCCACCGACGAGATCCGACAGTTCGACGGCGGAGGGCTTGCGGTGGCGCGGGCCGCGCGCAGGCCGGAATTCCAGCGCGCCGACGCCGCGACTGGCCATGTAGGCAAGACGATCCAGCGGAGTCACCGCCTCGCGGGTCACGCCTTGCGTCGCCAGGTAGGCGTCGATCAACGCATTGCCGAAATCGTCGGGCAAGGAATCGGCGAGCATCGCGGGCAGGCGCTTGTAGGTGATCTCGGGTAGCGACGTGAACACGTAGGGCGTCCGCGACAGCGGCATCGTCAATGGAGCCAGCTCGATGCCGCGGGTCATCCAGGCAGGCTCGTACTCGAAGACGTAATAGCCCAGGCGCGGATCGAGTGCGACGGCGCCGACGCGCTCGCCCCAGATGCGCACCTCGATGACGTCCACCGGCGTGTACATGCTCAGCCCGATGAGCGCGCGTGCCGAACACGCTGTCGAGGCCTGCGCGCTTGCCCGGACCGCAGCACCTGCAGGGGACTGACCCCCACCGCCGGAGCCAGGGAGGTCAGCCAGTCGGTGCGCTCGAGTACCCGCAGCACCCGAATGAGCGTCTTGAGTGAAGAGCCCTTGCCACCCTCGAGGTTACGGACCGCGCCCACACTGACGCCGGCCAGTTCCGCTAGTTGCGATTGTTCCAGCGCCGCGCGGATACGCTCAGCGCGGCATTGATCGCCGATGAATCGCTCCCACTCGGGTGTTGATTTGTGATCCGTAATAGTCACCTTTGTGACTATACTATCCTTTTATCTATATTAATAACAAAAAAATGATGATTAAACGCCTATTTATCATAAGTCAATTTATTATGACTATTATGGTCAATTTCTCCTTAAAAGATATATTAATGTATTTTACGTTATCAAAAACCGGAAAGAAGTTTGCGCCAGTCGAATTCTAAAAGAGCTGGTCGTTCACGAATCCGATCTTCTTAAATCCCCGCCGCTGCAAATCGGCCAGGGTCTGCGCCACGACCTCATACCTCGAATATCGGTCAACCGTCAGATGTACTTCGGGCTGCGGGCTCCTCGCCGCCTCTTGCGCGATGTAACTCTGCAAGTGCGCACGATCCACCCGCACCTGGTTCCAGGACAGCGTGCCGTCGAAATCGACCGACAAGTCGACCACCTCGGTACGTTGATCGGCCAACGGCGGCTTGCCATTCGGATTGTCGATCTTGACCGCATTGGTCTGGATGGGAATTGTGAGGATGAAGATGATCAGCAATACCAGCATCACATCGATCAGCGGCGTCATGTTGATGTCCGCATAAGATCCACCTTCGCCGTCACCGACTGACATGGACATGGCCATTCTCCGCGTTCACTCCATGATAGATTCAACGCGCCGCGCCGCCCCAAGGGTTGAAGAGAAGATAAAGCCCGGTGGCCCGGCACACCCGCCACCCGTCATCAGGATGAAGTGCCGCTCCCTGCCCTGCTAGCCGTGCTGCTTGCCGCCGTCACCCACGCGAGCTGGAATCTCGTGGCGAAGAAGGCGGCGCAATCCACGCATTTCGTCTGGCTGTACTCCCTTGCGTCCAACATGCTCTGGACGGGCCCCGTCATCTGGGTGCTGTCTCACGACGGTTGGCCGCACGGCGCCACGACCTGGTGGGCGTTGCTCGCCACCGCGGTCCTGCACCTCGGCTACTCGCTGGCTTTGCAGGCGGGCTATCGTGCAGGCGATTTGTCTCTGGTGTACCCGATTGCCCGTGGCTCCGGCCCGCTGCTGTCGTTCGCCGGCGCAGCGCTGCTGCTGGGGGAGCGGCCGGGGTGGGTTCCCCTCGCCGGCATGTTGTTGGTGGTCGGCGGCATTGCGCTGGTGGCTGAAATCGGCAAGCAGCGCGTGCATTCACCGCGCGCCGCCATCGGTTGGGGCCTCATCACCGGCGCGTGCATCGCCGGCTACACCTTGAACGATGGGTGGGCCGTCAAATATCTTTCGCTGTCGCCCATCCTCGTGGATTATAGCGGCAACCTGTTCCGCGCCCTGGTCCTGACACCTCGCGCCCTCGCCGATTCGAAACACTTGCGCCAGGAAATCCGCGAGTTCAGCCGTCCCGCGTTGATCGTGGGAGTGCTGGGCCCCCTGGGATACATCCTGGTGCTGTGGGCAATGACGCTGGCGCCGATCAGCCACGTAGCGCCGGCGCGCGAATTGGCCACCTTGGTGGGAGCGTATTTCGGCAGCCGGTTGCTGAAGGAGCCGGCCGGATGGGCTCGCATCACCGGTGCACTGTGCATCGTCGTCGGAGTGATTTGCCTGGCGTTGTAGGGAAGGCTGCCCTAACGCCAATAGCGTATTCCTGCATAGGCGACACCCAGCACGTACATCACGCCGAAGATGGTCTTGTTGTGGCGCGCCAGCCATTCGGGCAGGTAGATGTCGAAATTATCGCGCCGGTCCTGCGTGTAGCGTTCGGCGATGAGTGTCAGCGGACAGCGCCAGCCATTGATGAGCAGCACCACCACTTCCAGCAGCACGATGCCCGCCAGCACCGCCGCGATCCGGTGCTCTTCGCGCCAGCTGGCGAACGGCACCCCAAGGATGCACGCGACCAGTACGACCCAGGCGATGGTGTGGACGATCTTCACGGTCCTCAAGGCGGAAGCATCGTCGCGCAGGCCAGGCATGAGCCGCTCAGCCGGAAACTCAGTTCGAACCGGGCTTTCGCGGCACCGGCGCCGCCGGCGTGAGCGTCTCAGCGGTGCGCGATGGCTCGCCGGAGTTCGCGAGCACGGCAAGCCCGACCCGCAAGGCGTCGTTGATGACGACGTGAAACGGCTGGCGCAATTGCGCCGAGGCGGCGAAGGCTCCGCCGCACACGTCATCATCGAGTATCAAAGTCGTCTTCATGGGTGATGCCGGGACATTGCAAAGCGCTTATGTACCACGCAGCGGCGGAAATTCAAGGAAGCCGTCACGGTTTCCGTACAATGCGGCGAACCCCTTCAACGACCACGACCCTCGAGCATGGCGATCGCACCGCCGATTCTGTACGGAACCGCCTGGAAGAAGGACGACACCGCGCGCCTGGTCGCCAGCGCCCTGCGCTGCGGCTTTCGCGGCATCGATACCGCCTGCCAGCCCAAGCATTACAACGAAGCCGGCGTCGGCGCCGGCATCGCCGCCGCCTTGGGCGATGGCCTGGAGCGGAAGCAGCTGTATGTGCAAAGCAAGTTCACCTCGATTTCCGGCCAAGATCCGGCCAGCATCCCCTATGACGCGCAGGCGCCCCTGCGGGAGCAGGTCTCGCAATCGGTGGCGGTGTCGCTGCACAACCTGCGGACCGACTACCTCGACTGCCTGATCCTGCATTCGCCGCTGGCGACGACGCAACGAACGCTGGAAGCCTGGAGTGCGATGGAATCGCATGTCGCCCCGGGCAAGGTACGGCAGCTCGGGTTGAGCAATTGCTACCGCCTGGAATTGCTGCGCATGATTCACGACGCCGCCCGCGTCAAGCCGGCGGTGCTGCAGAACCGCTTCTACGCCGACACCGGCTACGACGCCGAGCTGCGCATCTTCTGCCGCGAGCGCAAGATCCGCTATCAAAGCTTCTGGACGCTCACTGCAAACCCGCACTTGTTGAGCCAGCCGGTGCTGCTCTCGCTGGCCGCCCGCCACGCACGGACACCGGCGCAGATCCTATTACGCTTCCTGACGCAGATCGGCATTACACCGCTCACCGGGACCCGTTCCGAGATTCACATGCGCGAGGATCTCGAGATCATGGAGTTCGAACTGGCGGAACCAGACGTGGCATCCATGAGCGCGCTCATCGAACCACGATGATTTCAGCGCGCGCGCCCGGCGACGGAGCGCGTGTCACCGCATCACTTCAAGGTAATGCCCGCCAACCGGCCGATGGCGCCCAAGGTGGTCTGCGCCGCATTCAGCCCCAGCCGGAAATCATCGTCGCTGAAGGTGGCGAACACATCCGTGGGTTGATGCCAATGCGGGTCCCAGCCGGCGCCGATCTGGGTGCCACGCTCGTTCTCACGCAGGCTGATCGCCGGAACCAAATCCATGAAGGGCTCGCTGTCGGTGTGCGTCATGTGCGGACCGACGCTGGCCGGGTAATCGGTGGCATAGGCCTCGTTGGCGGACCGGAATGCGAAGGCCAACTCCTGCGCCGCAGCGGCGAACTTGGAGCGGGATTGGAACTCGATATTGACGTCGGCTTCCGGGCGCTGCTGCCGGGAGACGGTGCCGTCGGCGCGCGGCATGCCGTGATCGAACATCATCATGTCGTGCTGGATCATGCCGAGCCAGCGCGGCTCGGGGTAGCGGCCGGAGCCGGCAGGACTTTCCTTGCCTTGTAGCGCCGCGCGCTGTGCGACGTAGGCTTCCGCGCCGTTCAAGCCGGTCTCCTCGTTGTTCCACAGTGCGAAACGGATGGACCGTTCAGTCTTCACGTCCGCCGCTGACAGCACGCGCGCCAGCTCCATCACCAGCGCCGTGCCGGAGCCATCGTCGTTCGCCGCCTCGCCCCAGCCATGGCCATCCATGTGGGCGCCGACGATGTACATGACTTCCGGATGGGTGGTGCCCACCTTGGTGCAATAGACCTCCTCGCGCGCGCCATCGCGGGCGGGCTGCGCATTGAGCGCGCGCAGGGTTGCATCCGGCTGACGCGCAGCATCGGTATTGACGCTGGTGGGAGCCCGGAGTCCGCGGAAGCGGCCGCCGCCGGGCGCTGCGTCCGACTGCTGCCGGGCGGGCCGCGCGCCGGACCCACGTTCCTTCGGCTCGGCGTACTCGTACTTGATGCGCTCGATGCCGGAGCACCCGTAGCTGCGCAGCTGCGTCTCGATCCAGTCCACGGCCGCGCGGTTGCGGTCGGTGCCCTGGCGGCGATCACCGAAGCGGGTCAACCCCTTGATGGTGGCCTTGTATGTCGCCAGGTCCAGGCGTGCCACGACTTGCTTGACGGGGTCGGCACCCGCAGCGGCGCCGCCGGCAAGGCAGGGCGACATCACGCACGACATCAGCGGCAGCGCGCTCAAGGCGCGGGTAAAGATCTTCTTCACTGCAGCACTCCCTTCATCATGTTGTCCGAACACCCCGCCAATGCCGAAGCGAGTCGCGGACGCAGAAGGTGCCACAGACGGCAACGCAAAAGAAGTGCCAGGCTTGCTGGGAAAATATTACAGCGCGCGCCTTGAGAATTCCCTGGAGCCGTGTTGAAGCAACGTTGCGCCAAGGCGCAACGCCTTGCGTTGCAGCCTCCCCCGGCGTTCATCCAAGGCGCACGCGACGCCCTCGTTGGCTTGCGCCCCCGGGGACTCGCTCATCCGTTGGCGCAACAGGGCGAGGTCATGGTCCTCTCCGAGCAGGGCCGTCAGGCGATGCGCGCGGCGGCGCCATGCAGCCATCCCCGCAAACCCCGCCTCCGCGAGCAAATCGAGCTGATGATTGACGTATTTCATTTGCTTGCGGCATTCGTGCCAGCGCTCGACGGAGCCGTCACGGCGCGCCGCCTGGAACGCCCGGCGTGCTCGTTCATAGGTACGCCGCAGACCCGTGCGAGATGCATCGCGCTCGCGCTGCTGCCCGCCACCGGATTGGCTCAGCCGCTGCGACACCGCCTGCAACAAACCGGCGGCGGCGGTACGCGGCCGCCTCGTCAGGCGCTGCATGGCGAGCGTGTGATCACGCCGCAGTTCATCCTGAAAGGTTCTCCATGCCGCGCGCGTCGGCGCGGTGGCGGCGAGGGATCGGGCTTCGACCCGCATGACCTTCGCATCGCGCGCCTCGCGCAACGATGCCGCGACTTCCCGCAGCGCCACATTGTCGCGCCGGTATTCCGCCTTTCCCAGCAACGACCTCAGCAGCCGCAGACCTGCGCGTGCACGCTTGATATGCCGCCGTACACCGTGAATGCCCGCATCTTTCAACGCTGGCCCACGCAGTGCACGCCGCGCCGCTGCGAGGTCCCTCAACACCCCCTCCCGCACGGCGATGCGCGCGCGGGGCATGATTTACGCCATCTTCATATGACGGAACATGTTGCGCCGCGCCTCATCGTCCATGTCGGTCTTGAAGGCGAAGCGGTCTTTCAGCTGACCGGCTCGAATTGCCGCGGGACGGGCGCTGATGGCATCGAACCAGCGCTTCAACGCCGGCCAGCCGAACCAAGCTTCCTCGCCCATCGCAAAGGCGATGGCGCGCGCCCAGCCCCAGGCCGCCATGTCGACGATGGTGTAGGCATCGCCCAGCAGGAATTCCCGCGTCTGGAGGCGCTCGTTCAGGATGCCGTAGTGACGGCGCGCCTCGTACTGGTAGCGCTCGTGGGAGTAATCGTTGCCCTTGGGGGCGAAATTGCGGAAATGCACGGCCTGGCCCATGTACGGTCCGATGCCGGTGGCCACGAACATCAGCCAGGAGAGCAGTTCGCCCCGTGACTTCGGATCGTTGGGGGGAAGAAATTTTCCGGTGCGCTCGGCCAGGTACAGCAGGATTGCGTTGCTGTCGAAGATGGTGACGTCCCCGTCCACCAGCACCGGGACCTTGGCGTTCGGATTGAGCGCGGTGAGTTCGGGCTTGAATTGATCGCCCTTGCGGACATCGATGGGAATCGCCTCGTACGGCAACCCGGCCTCTTCCAGAAACAACGCGACCTTGGTGGGATTGGGGGACCCGTTGAAATAGAACTTCAGCATGGCGGCTCCGGGCACGGAAAGCGGCCATTCTACTCCCGGCCGGTGGAAGCGGACCGTCCTGCTGGCCGCCGGTCAGCCGGGCAGCGGAAATACCGCATTCAATTGCCCAGTCCCGGAGCTTGCAAAGTATGGGGTCAACACTTCCACGCCCTTTGCATATTTATCCCATCCGAGCGCACCCAGCAGCATGGCCGTGTCGTGCATCCAACCCTCTCCGTAACAGGTCTTCGAGTAGGTCGGCAGCATGGCAGTGAACTCCCGGAACCGGCCCTGCTGCCACAGCTCGATGACGCGCTGGTCGACCTGGCTGTAGAACTCATCGCTGATGGTGAGCGTACCGGACTCCACATCCTTGTTGTCATGGATGCGGTGCGACAAGGAGCCGCTGGCAATCAGCGCCACCTTGCCGGGGGATGCGGCGATGGCCGCGGCGATGGCCTCCCCCACGACCCGGCTCTCGGCATGCGAGGAGAACGCGCACCAGGCGGCGACGGACACGACGCGCATGCCCGGCGGCATGCGCATGAAATGCAGCGGCACCAGCGTGCCGTATTCCACATCAAGGGTATCGATGTGATGCGACCGTGTACGCACGCCCCGGGCGCAGGCCTCGGCCGCGATGGCATCGCCCAGCGCCGGATTGCCCTCGTAGGCGTAGGGCAGATTCTGGATGAAGTGCGGGAACTCGTTGCTGGTAAACACCCCTTTGAACCGCGCACAAGCATTGATGTGATAGCCCGCATTCACGAGCCAATGGGTATCGAGCACGATGACCGTGTCGGCGCCGAGGGCGCGGATGCGCCGGCCGATCTCCTCGAGGCCCTCGACCGCTTGCTTGCGGCAGCCATGCATCGGCCCCGGCATCTCGGAGATGAAAATGGAGGGAACATGCGTCACCTTTGCAGCTAGAACCAGTTGTCCCATGGCAATGCTCCTCACAGCCGCTTGAATAGCGGGCTTCTCACTTGTTGTGCGTCGGCGGCGGAAAAGAATTTCTCGGTGTAGATATCGCGTTCGAACAGGCGACCCTGCATGAGGGTGGCAATACAGGCCTCGATCATCAGCGGCGGGCCGCACAAATAGGCCTTGTGGCCGCGGAAGTCGCCGCCGAAGTGCTCCTTTGCCGCCTCGTGCACGAATTGCCGCCGGCCGGTCCACGAGCTGTCGGCCGGTTCGTCGGACAGCACCGGCACGTAGGTGAAGTTCTGGTGACGCTGCGCCAGTTCCTCGAATTCCTGCCGGCCATACAGTTCTTGCAGGTTGCGCGCCCCTTGGAACAACACGATGGGGAGCGTGCTGCCTTGCGCCAGGAGATCCAGGATCATCGAGCGAGGTCCCGACAGGCCTGAACCGCCAGCCATGAAGATGGTGGGCAGATTCGCCGACTTGCGCACGAAGAAGCGCCCGTAAGGGCCGCTCAGCCGCACGCGATCGCCGGCATGGAGTTCCTGGTGAATCCACTGCGTGCCGCGTCCGCCGGGAACGAGGCGGATATGCAACTCAATCAGTGGATCCGCCGGTGCGTTGGCAGGCGAGAAGGCACGATGGCCGATCTCGCCGGGAAAATGAAAATTGACGTACTGGCCGGCCTGGAAGCTGAACGTGGTGCCCGCATCGGGCTCGATCCAGATGCCCTTGATGGTCGGCGTCAACGCGTCGATCCGGCGCACGGTACCCTGGACATCCGTGACCGGCAGATCCATCGCGTCGGCATCCGCCTCCACGTCCGCCTCGATGGTGGTATCGGCGAGAAGCGTGGCGCAGCAGGCGAGCGTCTTGCCCTCCTCCCGCTCGTAATCCATGAGCGCGAAATTCGAGGCGGCGCCATGATCCACCTCGCCCTCCGTGATCGCGATCTTGCAGGTGGCGCAATAGCCCTGGCCACAGGCATGCGGCAAGTGGATGCCGGCACGCAGACTGGCATCGAGGATGGTCTGGCCGTCCTCCACGGTGACGGTGCGGCCGAGGGGTTCGATGGTCAGCTCATAGCTCATGGGATCGACGTCGCGCCGGAATCAGTAACCCGAACCGTTCAAGCCATCCAGGCCCGGGGTCGTGAAGCGGATCAGGTCCTTGTGTCCGATGCCGTTATCGGCCAACGACTTCCGCGGATCCGGCGTGAAGGGCTGGGAGGAGTTCTGCCAGATCACCTTGGCCCAATCGATGTGGGGAAAATCCGGATGGAAGCTGTAGGCCTCCGGGATGTACTTCTCCAGCAGCACCGAAAAGGGCGTCTCCGGCTTCAGCGCCAGCACGAACGGGCGGGAGAACATGCGGTGCTTCTCCCAGTTGACGTACAAGAGCTGCTTGCCATTGAAGCGCCGCAGCGAATCGCTGGACTCGAACTCATACCGGCCGATGGATGCAACGCTCATCTGGTACGCCCCTTCAATTGCGGGTGGCCTGGTCACGCCAGGCGGCAAAGTTCTTTTGATCTTCCGAGCCGTTGAAATCGCCGGTGGCGCGCGGATCCAGGCGCCAGAACTCGGCCATATAGTGCGCCGGATCGAAATCCTCGGCGGCCACGTCCACGCCCTCCGGCGCGCAATTGCCCTGCATCGCCTGGTGCGAGGAGATGTAGGCCTGGATGTACTTCTCAGGCTCGTGATCGAAGATCGCCTTGCAATGATCCGAGCAGAAGTGGAATTTCTCGCCCTTGTACACCGACTCGCGGAAGCAAGTGGTCATGGGATCATCCGGCTCGTTGTACTTGATGGTGTTCAGGCAACACTGGCAGTTCATGGGCTGCGTGTGGTTGATGAAGCGCTTGCCCTGCTTCTCCATCTTGTCCCAATACTCCAAGGTCGGCCGGTAGTAGCGGTCGAAGGTGTTGGGGTACTTTTCCGACAGCCAATCCAATTCCTCAGGGCCCGGCACCCAGGTGTGGAAGCTCATGGCCTTGGCCTTCATGTAGAAGCCGATCCATGACTGGTGCGAGACGTGCTCTTTCTCCACCACCGTCTGCGAAAAGCAGGCCGGGACCTTCACGCCGTAGCGCGCGAGGTCGTTGAACAGCGCGGCGCCGTTCTGCTCGAAGTAGATCTCCCAGGCTTCCTTGAAGCTCATGATGCGCTTGGGCAGCATGTAATCCATCATCATGCCCACCGCACCCAGCTTGCGCGTGCCGCGCCAGGTCCATTTGTCGATCCAGCGCTGCACGATGGGCAGGTTGTCCGGATCCTGCTCCAGCATGAACTTGATGCACTCGAGCCCGAGCGTCATATGCCGTGCTTCGTCGGACTGCGCCGAGAATCCCACGGTCATCGCGGCCAGGTCGCCGTTGTAGGCGGCTCCGGATATGAACGGCACGAACAGGATGTTGGTGAGCACGTATTCGAAGGCAAAGCCGATGGCCACCATGAATTCGAACGGGCCCGCGGTGATGGCATCGTCGAAGAAGGACTTGCCGTCGGACAGGTACCACATGCGCGACTGCTGGTGCGCGAACTCATCCAGGCCGTTGTAGAACTTGTTGTAGTTGGACACGGAGTGGATCTGGGTCTGGAAATGGCGGTACTCGTCCACCGCCTGCATCAGGCAGGCC
>JBGAGE010000013.1:0-163108 GCA_044226865.1 Steroidobacteraceae bacterium
GTCGCTTGAGTCCGACCAGAGCGGCCGATGAGCGAGAAAAAGGCTTAAAAACAGCCGACTCCGGACTTTCTCGCCAATCATTTTCGTCGACTTGGTCCATCATTTTGATCGCTCGCAGCAGTTTTGCATCAGGCTGCTAGATGCAACGGAGCCCTCCTATCCCGGGATGCAACAGAACCGTCGTCCGCGGACAAGAGTGGGGTGGCAGGCCCGGAACAAGGGCTGGCGGCAGCTTTGGATGGACTCGCGTCGACGTATGCTGGTACGCTCCTGCGAGGATGACTTCAGGTAAAGCAGGTTTGAAGGTGTTGGGCCGGAGGTCGGCGCTGCGAATCGCCCTGATGTTGGCGATGTCGCTGTTGTGTGCGCAGTGGGCTGCGCAGGCTCACGCCTATACGCATCGGTCACCAGAGACGGTTGCCAAGAACCAAGTAGAGCTCAAAGTCAGGCTCTGTTCGGATTGCCTCTCTTTTGCACCCCTGCTTTCCGCAGCCGCCGGATCTTCGTTGCCGCCGGTCCCAGCTCCGCAGGGCGTCGACCCTGCGCCCGCCGGTGTCGCCTGCTCGCTTGTCAGCCGGGGATTCCCGGCCGCATTTCGCTCGCGCGCCCCCCCGTATTCCCGTTAGGCCGATGACCTGGTCCGATCGCCCGTAAGGCGATCTGTAGCCCATTGCCTGATGAGGAATCCGTTTCATGTCGCTTGTTCAACCGGTGGCTCGGCAGCCTTCGCTTGCCGTGGTCGCCCTCCTTTTCCTGCCCGCCCAAAGCCGAGCTGATGCGAGCGCTGAGGGGTCTATGGCATCGAAGCCCCTCGACACCTTCGTTGTAACGGGGCACCCGGATGCGGCCAAGCAAGGCAACCCCCGCGCATTCGCCCGGTTAGACGTCGTTTTTGAAGGCCTGGCTTCTTTCATTCCACCTCGCTTGGCGACAAGAGCATGAGTGAACCCATTCTCCAAGCAATTGCCCTTACAAAGCGCTACGGCAGCGCCCTTGCACTCGATCGGCTGGATCTGGCTGTCGCCGCTGGGGAGGCGGTTTGCCTGCTCGGCGCCAACGGCGCTGGTAAAACGACGACGATCAATCTGCTGTTGGGCTTTACCGACGCTACATCGGGCGAGGCGCGCGTATGCGGGCGGAATGTGGCTGACGATCCGGCCGCTGCACGCCGCGCGCTCGGCTATGTCGCTGAGATCGTCGCGCTCTATCCGACGCTCACCGGCGCCGAAAATCTGGCTTTTTTTGCCGAGCTTGCCGGACAGCGCGCCGATGTTGCGGAGCGCGATGCGATCCTCGATCGCCTGCGCTTTCCCAATGCGGCCATCGGGAAGCCAGTCAGCACCTATTCAAAAGGCATGCGGCAAAAGCTCGGGCTCGCTATTGCGCTCATGAAGGAAGCCAAAGCGATCCTTCTCGACGAGCCGCTTTCCGGACTCGATCCTGCCGCCGCGAACGATCTGGTCGCGGTGCTGCGCGAAACGGCGGAGCGCGGCGCCGCGCTGCTTGTCTCGACGCATGACATCTTCCGGGCAAAGGATCTGGCGACCCGCATCGGCATCATGCGCCATGGCGTCCTGGTTGAGACAGTCGATCCGACGCATCTTAGTTCGACAGAACTCGAGAAGTTGTATCTCACACACATGGCGGATCGCGCGGCATGACGGTCGCAATCGCGCTCATTCGCAAGGATGGACTGGAGTTCCGGCGCGATCGGCGCGCGCTCGTGGCGGCCATCCTGGTCGTGCTTCTCGCCGTTGCCGCGGTCGCCACGGCCTATGTCCATGTCTCAGGCTATGAGCGTGACAGGACGGCGGCCGAGACTCGCGACAGGCAGACTTGGCTTTCCCAGGGTGCGCGCAACCCGCACGGCGCAGCACATTTTTCCAGTTGGGCAATGCGTCCCCTGACGACCCTCGCCATCGTGGAACCCGGCATCGCGCCCTATGCAGGAAGCGGCATCTGGATGGAAGCTCACAAGCAGAATCCAGCTCGCAACCGTCCCCAGCAGGATACTGCGGCGGCCTTCGATGTCGGACAGTTCTCGCTTGCCTGGCTGTTGCAGTCCGTCGTCCCCTTGCTGTTGCTGGTCAGTGGCGCCAGTGCCATTGCGCGGGAGCGCGAGCAGGGGACGCTGCGTCTCATGCTCGCAAGTGGAGCGGATGAACGGCGAATTGTTGGCGGAAAGCTCTTAAGCCTGTCTCTGACAATCCTGTTTCCCGTTTTCGCGCTGACGGCCGTGGCGCTTGCAGCCGCTGCATTGGTGCCCGAGGCGCGAATGAATGCCGAGGCGCTGCGTGCCATTCTTTGGTTAGGCGCCAACGGATTGGGGCTGACGGTCGTCACCCTGATCGCACTCGCCATTTCGTGTCGTTCCCGATCGGTTTCGCAAGCGGTGGTCATGGCTGCGTTCGTGTGGCTCGCGGGCACCATCATCGTCCCGCGCGTCGCGGTCGGCGTCGCCGGCGCCACCATCCCTTCGCCGACGCCGAGCCAGTTTGCCGCCACACTCGCGGCGGAACATGCCAAGGTCGATGGGAGCCATGGTGGTGGTGACGCTGCGTTTGAGAAGGTGGTACTCGCCAAGTATGGCGTCGGAAAGATCGAAGAGTTGCCGGTCAGCTTCGCCGGGCTCCTGCTCGACGAAGGAGAGCGGCAGGGAAACATCATATTCGACCGCCAGTTCGGTGCGCTTGAAGCAAGCTACGAACGCCAACGTGCACTCACTCGCATGATCGGCATCCTCTCACCCGTCGTCTCCCTGCAGAACATTTCGATGGCCCTCGCCGGAACGGATATGGCGAGCCAACTGGCATTGCAAAAGCAGGCCGAGGCGCATCGCCGCAAGGTCGTGGGGATGCTCAACGACGACATGATCGCGAACGCGGGACGCAAGGATTTCAATTATCTAGCCGATCCCAGGCTTTGGGGCACGATTCCCGAGTTTCGCTTTCGAGCGCCGCCGCTCGCTTCCGCGGTTGCCTCGATCTGGCAAGACGTGATCGTTCTCGTGGGCTGGACCTTGTTTGCAGCATGGTTGCTGTGGCGCGCCACCCGCCGGTTGGGTCAGGACATCTTGGCATGAAGCGGCTGATTGCCTTCGATCTGCGCCTTTTGTTGCGGAGTCGGATTGCGCCGCTTGCAGTGCTGGCGATGCTGGTGGTTTGCGCCATCGCGGTGGCGAATGGGCGTGCGCTTTCGAAATGGTTGATTGCGGATCACGCCACCGCTCATGCGGCCGCCGAGGCGGATGCTGCGAAAACGGTGAAGCGAATTGCCGAGGCGACGGGACCGGCCGACACCATCTTTCTTGCTGTTCGCAAGGAAATGCCCGTGATCGCGCAACTGCCGGCTCTGCCGGACTTTAGCGCGGGCCGCGCACGCATCGACCCTATGTCGACGACTGTTCGTTATGCCACGCGCAGCGACACGATCTTTGCCAATGAGGCCCTCGACAATCCTGAGCTTCTCGCGCGCGGAGCACTGGACCTCGGCTTCGTCTGTCTTGTGATCGCCCCACTGCTGTTGATCGCGCTTGGTTTCGACGTATACGCGCGCGATCGCGAAAACGGGACCGCCGCGCTCATTCTCGCTCAGGGCGGAAATCCCTTCCGATTGCTGCTGGCTCGTTCCATAGTGCGGCTGGCGTTGATCTGCATTCCGATCCTGGGCGCGGCGGTGGTGTTGCTCGCGCTCGGCCCCCATGCGCCGGGGCGACTCGTCGCGGCGGCGGCATGGCTGGGCATCTCCCTTCTTTATCTCATGCTCTGGTGGTCGTTGATACTCCTGGTCAACGGCATGCGCTTCAGTGCGGAGGCAAGTGGCATCGCGCTGACCGCTTCGTGGCTGGCAATCGTGATCGTCGCGCCAACCCTGGTGATGGCGTCCGCGCAAAGCGCCAACCCCCCGCCGTCGCGCTTTGCCTTGCTTGCCGCGGCACGGGCGGCCGAGATCAAGGCATCGTCAGCGTATGACAATGACCATCCCGACCTCCAGCGCGACGATCTCGCGGGCTGGTTCGAATCGTTGCGCAAGACCGATGCGGTCACAACCTCGATAGCGAACGCCGTAGGGCCGCTGTCCGGCAAATTCGATGCCCAGCTCGCGGCGCAGCAGGTGACGATGCTGCGTTTTCAATTTCTTTCCCCAACACTGGTTGCCGATGCGGCCCTGACGCGGATTGCGGGGACGGACGCGGGTAGCGCGGCTGACTTTCGCGCAGCAGCAAGATCCTATTCACTGGAGGTCAGGGCGGCCCTCCGGCCATTCATCGTCGAGCGCCGCTTGCTTCGCATATCGGACATCGAAGCGCTGCCATCGTTCACCTGGAAGCGCTCGCATCCATCGGTCGGGCTGGAGGCGCTTTTCATTGCGGCGTTTGGGTTTGTCGTTGGCTTGTTCGCGTGGCGGCGCTTGCGCGATTCGAGGGTTTCATAGTGCGGAGGAGGGAGCGAAATAGTTGGGGCAGGGCGGCGGAGATCTGGGGCGCGCCGTCTCTGTGTTCGATGTTGCTGGCATTGCTTGCGTATTGTCCGGCCGCCGTGTTGGCGCAAACCGCTCCAGAGCCGTCCGCGCCGCCGCCGTCCGGGCGCGCCGACGAAAACGCCGTGCGCCAGGCGGAGGATGCGTTCGGCACGACGATCGGCCGCGAGACCATCGGTATCTATAGCAGTTCCAGTGTTCGTGGCTTCTCGCCGATCGATGCCGGCAACGCCCGGATCGACGGACTTTATTACGACCAGGTGACCCCGCCCAACGATCGCATCCGTCGCTCCAGCAGCATCAAGATTGGGCTTTCCGCGCAAGGCTACTTGTTCCCGGCACCGACGGGAGTGGTGGACTATGCGTTGCGCCGGCCGGGGAGCGACCCGCTGCTGTCGGCGACACTCAGCGTGAACACCTTTGGAGCAGAGAGCCTGGAATTGGACTCCGAGCTTCCATTGTTGGGCGATACGCTGTCGCTCGGCGCGGGACTCAGTCTCAAGGAAAACGTCTTTGCCAACGGCACCAACAGCCGCCAGCACATTGAAGGGTTGACGCTTCGCTGGCGGCCGATCCCGGGCGTGGAAATCCTCCCATTCTACGGGCGCTCCTATATCGGCGACCATGAGATCGGCCCGCTGCTCACGACTGGCGGGCCGTTCCTCCCGCCGCGGCTCGAGCGCGGCACCTTCTATGGGCCGAAGTGGGCGGACTATAGCGGATCAGCCGAGACATACGGCCTTCTCGCCAGCGCCATGATTGCCCGCGACTGGAAATTGGAAGGCGGCTTCTTCAGTTCCATGGAGGCGAGCAGCGAGGATATCTACACCTTTCTCGACGACATCCAGCCGGATGGGCGAGCGCGCTATATCGCCTTTTCCGACCCCCCCTTTCGCCGCCGCTCGTTTTCGGGCGAGGTCCGTCTGACCCGGCAAATTTCCGAGGGACCGCGCATCCACGGGTTTTCCCTGTCGCTGCGAGGCCGGGACCGGAGCAACAGAACCGGCGGTTCCGCACCGCTCGATTTTGGTGACGTGCGGCTGGGCGATCCCCTCGATTTTCCCGAGCCGGCGATCCGCTACGGCGAGTACAACCATGACAGCGTGCGGCAATGGACGGCGGGCATCGCCTATGTCGGCCGTTGGCGCGATGTCGGCGAGATCAGCCTGGGGCTGTCGAAAACCGACTACACCAAGCGCTTTCTCCGCCCCGGGCTGCCCGACACGAACACGCAGGACCGACCGTGGCTCTACAATGTGGCCGGTGCGTTCTACCTGTCCGATCGCCTTGCCCTTTATGGCGGCTACACGCGGGGGCTGGAGGAAACGGGCTTGCCGCCGCAAAACGCGACGAATCGCAACCAGGCGCTTCCTTCGATCCTAACCTCGCAGCTCGATGCCGGGTTTCGCTGGCGCATAGCCGGTGACCTGAAGCTCGTGGCCGGCGTTTTCGATGTCCGCAAACCCTATCTCAGCCTCGATGGGACCGGCCTCTACACGCAGCTAGGGGACACGCGAAACCGCGGGGCGGAGGCATCGCTGTCGGGCACGGTGACGAAGGGCCTCAGTGTTGCACTGGGTGGGGTGCTGCTCGACCCACAGGTGGTGGGGGAAGCCCGCGACTTGGGTCGCACCGGCAAGCGTCCGGTGGGCGTGCCAATGCGCACGATCGACCTCAATCTCGACTGGCAGCTGCCCTGGTCCAAGCGCCTGTCGGTCGATCTTGGCATCAGCAATCAGGGCCGAATCGCATCGACGGTCGATAACAGCCTGTTCATTCCGGGGCGCACCTTGGTGGATATTGGCGGTCGCTATCGTTTCGAACTTGGGAAATCAAAATCGACCCTTCGCGTCTCCGTCACCAATGTCTTTGACGTTTACGCCTATGACTACTTCGGCCCGGGCACGTTCGACTTCATTCCTGGGCGGCTTCTGACTGCCTATTGGGCAATGGATATTTGAGTTGGGACTCAGTCCGTTAGGCTAAGGCCTCGTCACTCAAAGAGGAGCTTCGTCATGCCCGTTTACGTCGATGGATTCGTACTCGCAATCCCGAAGCGAAATCGTGCCAAGTATCTGCGCATGGCGCGACTTGGGGCCAAGGTCTGGCGCGAGTTCGGCGCGCTCGACTATCGCGAATGCCGCGCGGACGATGTTCCTATGGGCAAACTCACCTCGTTTCCCCGCGCTGTCAAACTCAAGGCGGGAGAAGAGGTGTGGTTTTCCTACATCGTGTACAAGTCGCGCCGACACCGCGACCAGGTGCTTGCCAAAGTCATGAAAGATCCACGCTTTGCGGCATACGCGAATCCCAAGGCGATGCCGTTTGATGGCAAGAGAATGATTTTTGGAGGGTTCAAGGCCATGGTCGGGTAGTTGTTCGAGGTCGTGAGCCAGCTCGGCCGGCCCCGCGTGAGAGCATGAGTGCGCCCACTCCCATGACGTGGTCGGGATGGTGATGCGTCAGGAACATGGATTCATATGCGCTTCATCAGGTTTGCCTTGCAGGCAGTTCGCCCCGCACCTGTCGCGGCAATACCGCAAAATGCTTCTTGAAGGCAGCCGTGAAATTGGTCGGCTCGCTGAAGCCGCTCAACTCCGCAATCTCCGCGATCGGCAGGCGTCCTTTCTGCAGCAGCTCCATCGCCTTCTGCATACGAAGTTCGGTTTGAAAATCATGTATGGAGACACCGCATAGGCGCTTGAAGCCATAGTGCAGTTTCTTGCGGCTGAGGCGGAACCGTTGACACAGCGATGCCAGCGTATACGAGCCTCCGGGGTCGGATCGCACCAACTCGCGCACTTGCGATAGTGCCTCGCGTTCCTCGGGCGTGATTCGCATCGTCGTCCGGCCCATCTGGCTCGAGCCGCGCCAATTGCCGAAGACCACTCTCAGCAGGTCATAGGCGATGGCCCTGATTTCCACGTCCCGCCACGCGGTAGAGCTCTTGATGTCGAACAAGCGTCGCGCCAGTTCCAGCGCCGCCTTGGAGATCGGGAAATGTCCCATGGCCGCCTCTTTGCGGACCCAATGCTGGCGCAAGGCTGAAGGCAGATCCTCTTCGCTCAGGTTCAACGCCTTCTGTAGATACTGCTGCGTGACATTGAGCGAGCAGTATCGGTATTGCGTGCCGCCTTCGAACCGTACCGTGAGTGAGTCACCGGCGGGTCGAACCAGATACGAGCAGCCCAGGCTCTGATCCGACACCCGTTGGCGCCCGCCCGAATACGTCGCTTCGCCCGCGAACGCGATGCGGAAGCGCACATTGTTTTCCAGGCACTTGATGGTCAGTCGCCATTCCTTTTCGATGAAGGAATCCACGACGTGGACGCAAAAGCCCGGTTCGATTTCATGAATCTCTTCGTAGCCCGAGCGGCAAACCGATGCCAGCGGCTCGTGAGGGGGCACCAGGCGACGATCGTGCACGATTTCGGTAATCCCACCGTCCACGGATGGATCGACGGTGGCCAGAAGCTCGAGCTTCTCGCGCATGTGGGAGTCGCCGCCGCTGATGACGATCTTGGTGCCCATGGGCCTTGCAGCTTACCAAAGACGGACACGATTTCATCATTGCCGGCTTCGTTAATTATCACGGGCAGGCACGTGCGGCTAGAGTAGCAACCGTGCCCGGCAACGACCGGGCGGGATTGCCAGGGAGCTGACCGGCCATGCTTCAACCAGAAACGCTGCGACGGCTCGTCCGGGACCAACGTCCGGGATTCAGCCTGGATCAGTCCTTCTATGTGTCCGAGGACGTGTTCGAGTCGGAACTCGACCGTTTCCTCGGCCACCAGTGGATGGCGGCCGGTCATATCTCTGAAATTCCGCGGCGGGGCGATTATTTCGTTTTTGAGGCGTTGAACGCCTCGGTCATCGTTGCCCGCGGCGCCGACGATGCCGTTCATGCCATGCACAATGTCTGCCGGCACCGCGGCGCCAAGCTTTGCGAGCAGGCGCGTGGCCACACCTCGCTGTTCACCTGCCGTTATCACGGCTGGTCCTATCGCATCAACGGCGAGATTGCGGCCTGGCGGCACATGCCGGACGGGTTGGACCCGAAGGAGTTCCCGTTGCGCCGCTGCGGCGTCGCCATCGTCCACGGCATCATTCTCATCAGTCTGGATGTGAGCCACGCACCGGACCCCGTCGCCCTGGCAACGCACACACAGGCCGTTTGGTCGCGGTACGACCTTGGCAACAGCAAGGTGGCCATCAGCGAGACCTACCGCATCACTGCCAATTGGAAGCTGGCGGTGGAAAACGCCTTGGAGTGCTATCACTGCCTGCCCTGTCATCCGGAGTACACGGCGGCCAATGCCTTCGTGCGCGCCGATGAAAAGGCATCGAACGCGGACGTGGACGGCTTCCGGCGCTATCAGCAGCAGTGGCGGGCGGCGCTGGGGCCGCAGGTCGTGACCGATGCCGGTGGCGTGAAGGAGGTCAGTGGCCAGATCACGCGGGCGCGGATGTCGCCGCTGGCAGCGGGAAGGCTCACGGCATCGCCTGACGGCGCGCCGGTGGCGCCGCTGCTCGGCAGCATTAAGGCCTACGATGAAAGCGTCACGACCGGTTGCTTTGGCTTTCTCACCTATATGGCTGCCATGTGCGACTACGCGTTGTTGGTCTCCTATCTGCCACTCTCCGCCCGCAGCACCGATGTGAACCTGAAGTGGTTGGTGCGGGCCGATGCCCGCGAGGGTGTCGACTATGACGATGCGAAACTGCGTTGGTTGTGGGAGCAGACCACGCTGCAGGACAAGAGCATCGTCGAATTGAATGCCGCCGGTGTAGCGTCGCGCGGCTACGCGCCCGGACCTTACTCGACACTGGAGTCCATGACCGCGGATTTCGTGTCCCGGTACTTGAAGTTGATGGAGGGTGCCGAGTGAGCGGCAGCACCTCGCGCCTGTATGCGGCGTATGTGGTTGGACTGCTATGCCTGCTGAATGCGGCCAACTACGGCCAGCGGATGATCATTGCCATCCTGCTGCCGGCGATCAAGAGCGATGTGGGGCTCAGCGATCGACAATTGGGCATCCTGATGGGCGGCGGCTTTGCACTGTTGTATGCCATCGCCGGCGTGCCGCTCGCGCGCTGGGCGGATCGCCATGCGCGGCGCGTGTTCCTGGCGGGCGCCGCGGTGATCTGGAGCTGCGCCTCCGGCGTGTTTGGCGTATCGCAGACCTTCCTGCAGATGCTGGGTGCGCGTATCGCGCTGGGCATCGGCGAGTCGATCTGCATTCCCACCTCGCACTCCTTGATCACCGACTACGTGTCGGCCCGCAATCGTCCGCTGGCTCTGGGTGTGCATTCCACCGGCGGGGTGGTCGGTGTCACGCTGTCCCTGGTCTTCGGCGGCTATCTGGCACTCACGCACGGCTGGCGCATGGCGATGATCTTGTTCGCGCTGCCCGGCCTGGTATTGGCCGTGCTGGTGCTGACGACCCTGCGGGAGCCCGTACGCGAGCGCGGCGCATTCGACGATGTGGCGCCGCGCCTGGCCGCCGTGATCCAGCACCTGGCTTCGCTGCGCTCGTATCGCTTCTTGCTGCTCGGCATCTGCTTCAGCCTGTTGATCGAATTTGGTCTCAACCAGTGGCTGCCTTCCTTCTACGTGCGCCAGTTCGGACTGTCGGTGGCGGATGTCGGCTACCGCTACGGCCTGGCGATCGCCATCGGCGGCATCCCGGGAAGTCTCGCAGGCGGCCTGCTGACCAATTGGCTGATGCGCCGCGACGAGCGCTGGATGGTGTGGTTTCCGGCGCTGGCGTATGCGCTTGCGCTGCCGCTGGGGTTGTCCATGTTGCTGGCGGATTCGGCCGGCGTGGCATTGTTCCTGAATGGCCTGTACGCCTTCATCATCTATTCCACCAGCGGTGCGTTCTGGGCGGCGTGCTTCGCCTCGGTACCCACGCGCATGCGCGCCACCACCAGCGCCATCACCTTGCTGGTCGGCGGGGTCTGTGGCGTGGCCGTCGGACCGATGCTGGTGGGCGGCATCAGCGATGCATTGGCCGTGAACGGCGATCCGCACGCGCTGCGCGCTGCATTGGTGTCCATCGAGAGCCTCGCCGTCGTCGTGATTGCCTCGCTGCTGATGGCCGCGCGCTATCTGCAACAAGAGGGGGGCGCGGTGGGCGAGCCAGCGCCGATTCCGTCCGTTTCCACTGCTGCGGGGACCGTCAAATGAAGCGTCGAGGAAACCGTTCGGGAAGCATAGGGATGGATGCGCCGATCACACGCCGCGATTTCGTCAACGGCGTACTCGTAGGTACCGGCGCGGCACTGCTGCCGGGCGGCAGCTACGCATTCGGCGGTTCCTCGCGGCTCGATCTGTCCCCGTCGGGTTCCGCGTGGACGGGGTACGGTGGCGTGGGCGACTACCGCTGGTCCAACGGCAACACCGAAGCGGTGCGCGATGCCGCGCACGGCATCCGCGATCGGACGTATCCGGGCGATGCACAGCTGCCCATCGATGAGAGCGTGGACATGGTGGTCGTCGGCGGCGGCTTTTCCGGCATCACCGCCGCGTACGAATTCAACAAGCGGCGCAAGGCGGGTCAGACCTGCCTGCTGCTCGAGAATCACCCGATCTTCGGTGGCGAAGCCAAGCAGAACGAATTCGACGTGGATGGGCATCGTCTGGTGGCGCCTCAGGGTTCGAATGGCGCGCTGGCGGTGCACCCGGGCGATACCATCACCGGGCGGTACGAGGTGTACGCGGAGTACTACCGGGAACTGGACATGCCGCCGCGCTACGACCTGGAGCCGCTGGCGGGCGCGGCGCGCAAGTACGACATCCCCAATGATCACTTCGATCCCATGGTGCTGGAGTCGCGCTTCGACACGGGCTATTTCTTCGGTGAGCGCGGTTGGGCGCGCAATCCGATCGCCGCGGGATTTGCCAACACCCCATGGCCGGCCGCGCAGCGACAGGAACTGGCGGACTTCACGGGCAACCGCCGCGACCTGATCTCGAAGCAAGCCGATGCCGATCGCTGGCTCGACTCCATGAGCTACTACGATCTGCTCGACAAACTTCAGTACGGCGAGCAGATCAAACGCTACATCGATCCGTTGCTGGGCGTGGGCAATTTCGGTGTGTGTGGCAATGCGGTCTCCGCCTTCGCCGCCAAGCGCTTGACGTTGCCCGGCACCATTCCCAGCCAGACCGCGAACCGCTTTGCCGACGTCCAGGTGGTGTCCTTCCCCGGTGGCAATGCCGCCATCCTGCGGCGGATGGTGTCGCGCATGCTGCCGGGCGTGATCGGCGGTGATGGCTCGATGGCGGCGACGCTCGATGGACCTGTGGACTTTGCGCGGCTCGACGTGCCCGGCGCTCCCGTGCGCATCCGTCTCGATTCCACGGTGATCCGAGTGCATCACGAGGCAGACCCGGCCGCGGCGGAGTCGGTGATCGTTACCTACGTGCACAAGGGCCAACTTCGCCGCGTTCGGGCCAAGACGGCGGTGCTGGGCTGTGGCGGGTGGGTGAATCGCAACATCGTCACGGATCTTCCAGAGCTGCACGCGGATGCCTATGCACAGTTTCGCTATGGACCGGTGCTGGTCGCGAACGTGGCGGTGCGGCACTGGCGCTTCTTCGATTCGCTGGGAATCATCGCCGCCCGCTGGTTTTCAGGATTGGGGTGGCATGTCTGCGTGCGGCGCAATGTCAGTTTCGATCCGCATGCGGCGCCGTTACATCCGGATCGTCCGATCGTCCTGACGTTCTACATCCCCATTCTCAATGCGGCCGTCGACGCGGATGCCCAGGGCAACGCGGCGCGTACGCAAATGCTGGCGGCGTCATACGCGGACTACGAGCGGCAGATCCGCGAGCAGATGAGCCTGATGTTCGGTAAGCATGGCTTCAATGCGCGGCGTGATATCGCCGGCATCATTCTCAACCGCTGGGGACATGCCTACTTTGCACCGCCCGTGGGTTATTTCTTCGGGCGCAACGGCCAGCCGGCCCCGCATGAAGTGATCCGGCGTCCGCACGGCCGGATCATCTTTGCGCACTCCGAACTACAGGGAAACATGAACATGGCGCACGCCATGCTCGAGGGACGGCGGGGTGCGCGCCAGGCGCTCGAGCTGATCTGACAGACACCGTCGGATGGGGAGGAAGAATTAATGAGTAACCGAATCATCGTATTGATGTCACTGGCTGCCCTGGCGGCCCCTACTATGGCGGCGGCCGACGAGGACACGGTTCTCACCGAGGTGGTGGTGACGGCACTGCGGCGCACGGAGCGGCTGCAGGACGTGCCGGCCGCCATCACGGCGCTGGGCGGCGACACCATCAGCCGTCAGCACCTGATGGGCAACGGCGATCTCGCCTCGCAGGTCCCCAGCCTGTCCTTCACGGTGCAAGGCCCCGGCGAATCCACGCTCGCCATTCGCGGACTGGGCACTGCGTATGGGCTCGCGCCGGCGGTCTCCTTCTATGTCAACGAAACACCGCTCGACATCCGCACCGATGGCGTCGCCGGCGTCCCCGACATCGACTTCTTCGATATCGAACGGGTCGAGATCCTGCGCGGTCCGCAGGGCACGTTGTATGGATCCAGTTCCATGGGCGGCGCGCTGCGGGTCCTCATGGCGCAACCTGATCCGGCCGCGTTTGCGGCCAAAGCCGAGACCGGTGTATCGAGCACGAAGGGCGGTGGCACCGGATATCTTGGCAAGGCGGCCGTCAACCTGCCGCTTTCCGGCGATGCGGCGGTACGGTTGGTGGGATCCTATGAGCATGTGGGAGGCTACATCGACCGTGCGGCACCTGGCGATTACGCCGATCCCAACCCAAACCTTGCGACCACGGCGCGCGATGTCAACGATGCCAACATCAAGAGCGGACGAATCCTCGGGCTCTGGCGCATCAACGACAACGTCAGCATCAAACCAAGCATCACCTTTTCGCAAATCGATGCGGGTGCAACCTCCGAATACTTCACCAACTTGCCGGCCTTCACCAAGGCGGCCACCATTGCCAGCCCGCTGACCAGCAAGCTCACGACGGGAAACTTGCTGATCGAGGCGGACCTTGGGTTCGCCTCGCTCCTGTCATCGACCTCGTTCTTGTCGCGCAAGGTGGACAATGACGATGACTACAGCCTGCTCATGGCAAACTTCGCGCCATTCTTCGGATTGCCCTCGGTGGATTATCCGACGCTGCATCGGCTGAGCTCCCACAATGAGGGCATCATCCAGGAACTGCGTTTGACTTCGCCGGCGGATCAGCGCCTGAAGTGGGTGGCGGGCGCCTATTTCAGCCGGCTCAGGCAGCATTCCACCGAGCTGATCGACAGCGCCTCCTTTGCCGACCAGATCGGCCAGGTGGGCGATCCCAGCCTGTACACGTTTGAGCAATTCGTCATCGATCGCCAGGTCGCCGCCTTCGTCGATCTGACCTACAAGGTGCTGCCGAATCTCGAACTCACCGCCGGCGCGCGCTACTACGAGCTGCGTGACAGCTTGGAGAACGTGCAGACGGGTGTGTTGGCGGCACCGAACCAGCCCTTGGTACACGCCAAGGCCACGGGGACCAGCCCGCGATTCGTCGTCTCCTATCGCCCGCTGGACGATGTGACCTTGTACGCCACCGCTGCCCGCGGCTACCGGCCGGGCGGCCCCAACGTCGGATTGCCGGACGGCCTGGGTTGCGCATTGGTCGATGCCTACTCACCGATTTATGATCCAGACTCGGTATGGAATTTCGAAATCGGGGCGAAGACCGAACTGCTGCAGCGGCATTTGTCGGTCAATGTGGCCGCGTATCGCATTGATTGGAAGAATGTGCAGCAGGCCGTGGTCGATCCGGGATGCGGTTATGTCATCGTCGCCAACGTGGGCGAGGCGCGCAGCAAGGGTGTGGAGGTCGAGATGGTGTACCGGCCCGTCGAGGCATTGACCCTCAATGCCGGCGGCAGTTACACCCAGGCCGAGTTCACCTCGATTGCGCCGGCGTACCAGTCGTCCAGCGCCTCGGTGCCCGGCGATCCGCTGCCGGACGTGCCGCGCCGGAAAATCAATGCTGGCGCCGAATACACGCTCACACTCGGCAACGATCGTTCGGGATTCCTGCGCGCCGACTGGACCTACCTTAGTGAGGTTCTGACTGGTTTTACTTCGGTATTCCAGCGTCCCTCCTATAACATGCTGGGGGCCAGCATCGGTGTCCGTACCGCGCGTTATGAGGCCTCGCTGTATGGCCGTAACCTCACAAACGAAAATGCCATCCTGAGCATCCAGGAGGGCGCCACGTCGAGCTTCAACGACGTGTTCCGAACACAGATTTCCGCGCAGCCGAGGACCATCGGGCTCAATCTCAAGGTGAACTTCTGACCGGGAGCTGACATGACCACCGCCGTCCGCCATTTGTGCGCCTCACTCATGATCGCCCTGTGTTCCCTGACCGCCGCCGCGCAGGGCGCGTCCGCGGCGGCGGCGTCACCGCCGCTGGAACAGCGCGAAGGCTACGTCGACACCGGCGACGCGATCATCTACTACAAGTCCATCGGCACCGGTCCAGCCTTGATGGTGCTGCACGGTGGGCCCGGTTCCACGCATGACTACTTCCTGCCGTATCTGCTGCCGCTGGCGCGTCATCACCGCCTGGTGTTCATCGACGAGCGTGGCAGTGGCCACTCGCAGCAGCTGCCATTCGCGCGGTACACGCTGCAAGGCATGGCGGCCGATGTGGAGGCAGTGCGGATCGCGCTGGGCCTTGGCCGAATGGACCTATTGGGGCACTCCTTTGGAGGCATCCTCGCCCAGGCGGTGGCCATCCGCTATCCGGCCGGCGTCCGGCGGCTAATCCTCTCCAACACCGGATCATCGGCGGAATCCATCAATGCCGATTTCAGGCGCATCATGGAAACGCTCGACCCTGCGCTGCGTGCCCGGATCAAGGCCTTGGAAGCCCGCGGCATCATCGGCGCCGACGGCGCGCAATTGCCCGAGTACCGGAAACTGGCCGACGAGGCCGAGGCGCCGTACAACTATTCGGGCCGCCTGCCGCCGTGGGACGCGTCAGGGCCGGGTACCGGTTGGGATGTACTGAATGAGATGTGGGGTGCGAAGAGCGATTTCCACATCGACGGCAATCTGCGCGGATTCGACTTGACCTCCGACCTGAAAAAGCTCGATGTCCGCGCCCTCGTCATCTACGGTGATCACGATCTGCTTGGCGATGCCACCGCGCGTCAATCGCACGAAGCGCTGCGAAATTCGGTGTTGATCAAGATTCCGCACAGCGCGCACATGACCTTCGTCGATCAGAACGCGGCCTATCTCGATGCTGTCAGTCGTTTCCTGGAGAGTGAATCATGAGGAATGATGACCCGAGCGGCGCTTCCCAGACCGGCATGAACCGGCGGAGCTTCCTGACATCCACGACATCCTCGGCGGTCCTGGCCACGGTGACCGCGGCGTCGATTCGGGACACCTTCGGGGCGGTAACCCGCTCTGCCGCGGCCGGTGGCGGGGCAGGACCGGAGATCTTTTTCACCCGCGACGAATACCAGGCGCGGTGGAGCCGGGTGCAGGCGGCCATGGCGGAGGCGGGCATCGACAACCTGCTGGTGTGGCAGCGTTCGGCAGGCACCTACGACAAGCTGGGTGATGTGTATTGGCTGACCAATTTCTACACCTACGGCACCGGCCAGGACCCTCTGAGCGAGGAGTTGGATGAGCCCTGGACCTTTGCGGCGGTGTTGATGCGCAAGGGTCGAGAGCCCGAGCTGCACATCGGCCTCACCGATGATTCCATCGATGCATCGAAGATTTTCTGCGGCAAGGTGGTCCAGCACACGCCGCACATGACGCTGAAGCTCGCGGAGTATCTACGCGCCGAGCGCATCGAGGGCCGGGTGGGCGTCGTGGGGGACGACATCCTGCCCGGCATTTTCGATCGAGTCTTGCGCAAGAACACGCCGCAGATCAAATGGGAAACGCACGAAGGATTTCTCGAAGGACCACAAATGGTCAAGAGCGCGCGCGAGCTCGAGGCCTATCGTTCGGCCGGGGCCCTCGTGTCCAACGCCCTCAACACGGCCATGGAAGCCATGGTCACCGGCGAGCGCGCGTGCGAGGTCGCGGCCCGCGCCGCAGCGGTTCTCATGCGCGGTGGCGGTGGGTTTCACCGCATCTCCATTGCCCATGGCCCGACGATGGCCTCGCCGTTGAGTTTCGATTTCTACGGCTACGACATGAAGGCTCCGATCGCCGGGGACTATGTGTGTGTGTGGATCTACGGTCCCATCTTTGCAGGCTACTGGCTAGACCCTGGCCGGACGGCCATTTGTGCCCGGCGGCCCACGCCGCAACAGCGTGAGATCGTGGAGAACTGCGCCAACCTCGTCACCGAGATGGTCAAGGTCATCAAGCCCGGGATCTCAGCGCGCGACGTCGGACTTCGGTGGGAGGAGATTGCCCGCAAGAACCGCTACTTCGATGAAAAGCAAGGCGATGAGATGTTTGGTCATGGCCTGGGCACCGGTTTCCCCTCGTACACACTGCCGATGGGCGACCCGGCTGTGGGCAACTTCGGCTACCGAAAGCTGCAAGGACCTCTCAAGCCCGGCATGGTGCTCGCGGCAGAAGCATTCGTGCGGCGGGCCGGCGTCGGTTCCGCCGGGTTTGAGAACAATTTCATCGTGACGGACAGCGGCGCGGAAGTGTTGGATAAGACGCCGATGTTTTATTGGTAGGCGCTTTCGGGCGTCACATGGCGGGCTTGTACTCGGCGTTCCATTGATGACATGTTGACCCTGGGTCGCCGTCCTCACTTGGCGGCCATCGGCTCACCGGTGAACGCCTTTGCGACGACACCCATTGGCGTGCGGTGGTCAAAGTGCGTTGAATTTCCAATGGCTCACAGGTCCGAGAATCGTCCATCCATCTATTCTGCTTGCCCTCGCTCAGCCAGCGCACGCTTCAGCAAGTACCGGCGCATGGCAACCGCGGGTGCGTCGCTGGCAATCGAGATCTCGTAGAACGGCTCATTGGGGCTTGCCAACACCTCTTCCAGTTGCGTCAATGCGGTGACGTCTTCCTGGAAGGCCGCAAAGAGTTGCTGGTGCATGAAATCGGTCACGGAAGGTTCTTGCTGCGCAAACGATCGACTGTGAACGATGAAGTAGTGGGTCGATCCGTGCGTTTCCGGCGTGGGCAGATGACAGGTGCGGATGGTGAACTCCACACGGTCAGACTCGGGCAAATCGTTGTCATAGAATGTGGCTGTCACCACGTGAAGAGCGGGAGACACAAACTCTGATCTCGCAATTCGTGCGGCGTGATCGTGCTCCAGGCCGGAGGGCTTCGCCCAAACGGGTGGCAATCGTGTGGGTACGACCCGGCGCGTGATGGAAATGCGGCCCTCGTCGATGGCCGTTTCATAAGGTGCGCTCGCGTAGTCAGGTGTCCCGAAACTGCTCGCGTGTACGAATGACAGGTGCGTGAGGTCGAGCAGGTTCTCATGCAGACTCACATAGTTTCCGGATAAATGAAAATAGCCCTGTGATGAGGGCCATGCAGGGCTTTCCAGCCACGGAGTTTCCGGCAGCCGTGTGGGGTCGGCCGGCGCATCACCCAACCAGCCCCAGACGAGGGGGCCGCGCTCCACGAGCGCAAAATTGCGCACGCCGACGCCCTTGGGACAGGTCTTCTGCGAAGGCGCTGCGATACAGTCGCCTGCGGCATCGTATCGGAATCCGTGATAGCCACAGATGATCGTATCTCCGTCGAGCGCGCCGGAGGACAACGGATAAGACCGATGCGCGCAGCGGTCTGCCAGGGCGACGGGCGTGCCGGATTGCGTGCGAAAAAGGACCAGACGTTGTCCTAGCACCGTCCGCTTCAGGAGGGATCGTCCCAGCTCCTTGCCGAAGGCAACCACGTACCACTCGTTCCTGACGAACGGCGTATTGCGGTCTGCCATCTGGCTCATTGCCGTGGTAGTTGCGCGCAGCAAACTAGGTGAGGGTAGGGTCATGAGGCGTACCGTGGACGAAGCAATCGAGCATGTCGGTCATCTGCTGGGAGGACATATAGTATTGGGATTGTGGGCGATGATCCAATCATCGAGTGACTGCGTGCTGTTGCATCTACGGATTCACCGGAGCCGATATACGGCAATCGTCTTATTGCTATACACTATAGCTAAAAGGCGGATGCACCAACTGGAGGTGCACCGGTCTGGTCTTTCGATGAATTCCAACGCTTCTTAGACTGCTGGATCCACCAGGAGAGTCGTCGCGCAGATGCATCAAAAGAGTCAAACCCGGCTGGATGCAATGGCGATCGTCTGGAATCAGACGGTGACGTTTTTGTTCGTGACACTTCAACCGTTGTTAGTCGGAGCGCTGGTAGACCAGACGCATGTCGGCTTGGCAGCGGCAGGGCGTGTTCTATCAGCCAATATGTTTGGTTGCTTTTTGGGATCGCTGCTGACCATTTGGATGCTTCGGCACGTGAACGTGAAGTTACTGGTGGCGTCCGGAACCACGCTCTTGGTGGCGGGCGGAGTACTGGCCGGGTTGACCGTCAGTTCTCCTTCGGCATTCTTCGCAGCTTACGCAATCGCCGGCATCGGCGTCGGCATCGCAATGTCCAGCGGGTCGGCGTGCGCAAGCGCCTTCGACAAACCCGATCGTCTGTTCGCATCGATCATGATCGCGCAGACCGTTGTCGGATCGTTGCTGATGCTGATTGGCGGGGATTTGTTGCGCAGTCTAGGTCTTGGCGGTGCGCTGATCGCGCTGTCGGCGCTCGGTGCGACGCAGTTGCTGCTACTGTCGAGGTTCGTCGAGCCTCCGGCGGCAATGCAACGCGGTGTGTCGATCGATGCCGCCGGGCGTCTGGCGTTGCCGGTATTGGTGTCTTTCTGTCTTTTCTATGTTGCCAATAGCGGTGTCTACGCAAACTTCGAGCGATTGGCCCATGTGGCGGGATTGACGGACCCATGGATCGGGCCGGTTCTGGCGTTCTCTCAGGTATTTGGAATTGTCGGAGCGGTCATCGCCTCGTGGCTGTCGGTGCGATTGGACCGCCGGACTGCCATCTTCATGGCATGTGTTCTCATTGCGGTGGCCACGTTTGCATTGGCGCTGGCGCACGGCACGATCCTCTTTGCAAGCAGCCTGGCCCTGTTCATCGCCGCGATTTCCGTCGCCGTGCCGTTCTATTTTGGGGCGTTGGCGGACGGCGATCCTACCGGTCGAGCGGTGGTACTCGGTCAGCTGGCGATGTTGCTCGGCTTCGCGCTTGGCCCTGGTGCCGCCGGCGCCATAGCCGAGGCCGTCTCGCTTTCAGCAATGTGTTTTGCGGCGTGCGGGGTGTTTTTGCTGGCACTCCTCGTGGCAATGACGATGAGGCATGCAGGCGGCCGGGCAACCATGTCGAAGTGAGGGTGGCGTATGTCGATCATGATCGAAGGCAATGCATGGACGGTGTGCCCGGGCGCGAATCAGCGAGAATTTCCGTCATCCGATTCAAGCTCGCGTGAGATATGGGGATACTTCGATGCCTTGAGCTATTGGAAGAATGACCTCGCGCAGCTGTGGGTCCACACGACAGCGCCTTTTTTTGACATGACTGTCACCAGGGATGGTGCAGCGCCGGTCACGGTGCTGACACTACGCGATTGCCCGGGTAGACGGCAAAAGACTCCTGAGGATGCGTTCGCGGTGGGTTGTGGATGGGAGGATCCGGTGTTGATTCAGACCGGAAACGATTGGCCGCCCGGCGCCTATGCCGTCAAGCTGATCGCCAGGTACGCGGACGGATCCCGAGCAGAGGGAGAGGCGTTCTTCGCTCTCAAGCGGCCCCCGGGTGAAAAGAGGCCGGACGCCGTGCTCGTGTTGACGACTTCAACCTGGACTGCCTACAACGACTGGGGCGGAGCCAATCATTACCGCAGTGTGGTTGATGGAAAGGCGAGCGACGCGCCGGCTCCAGTGCTTTCCCGGCGGCGTCCGTGGGCACGAGGCTTCATTGAATTGCCCGCCGAGGCTCCCCGTCATACGGGCGTCCCCGATCTCCCGAGGTTTGGAGTACCTGCTTTTCCTTGGCTGACGTGGGCGTTAAACAACGGATACAGCCGGCACTATCTCGATGCGGGTTGGGCGCATTATGAGCGACCGTTTGTCGTATGGGCTGAGAACAACGGATACGATCTCGATGTCATCACGCAGGATGATCTGCACGCGGACCCCGCATGCCTAACGGGGTACAAGACCGCGATATTCGTTGGCCATGACGAATATTGGTCGGCCGACATGCGCGCAACGGTCGATGCATTTGTTGATTCCGGAGGTGCGGTTGCGCGGTTTGCAGGTAACTTCATCTGGCAGGTTCGCATTGAAGGCGTCGACGGCGACCCCCATGCGCTTCAGGTCTGCTACAAAGCACCGGAAGCTGACCCCTTGTTCCGCACTCACCCGAGCCGCACGACTACGTTCTGGGACTCGGCCATCGTCAATCGGCCCGGGGCCGCCACCTTCGGAGTGACCGGAGCGCAAGGTTGCTACGCGCGCTTTGGGCTTTGCTCGCCGCGAGGCAGTGGGGCCTTTACGGTGTATCGGCCTTTCCATTGGGCCCTGACCGACACAGACCTTCAGTATGGCGACTTGTTGGGGCCAGACCCGTCGCGGATTGCCACTTTCGAATTGGATGGAGTTGACTACACCTTCCGACAGGGCCTGCCATACGCCACCGGCATCGATGGCGCCCCCGAAAACCTCGAGATCATTGCGCTTGCTCCCGCGACACTGGGAGAGCGCGTCAGGCCGGGGGTTCCGCACGCGGCTCCCCTTGCCGAAGTTCAAGCACTGGAAGCTGCTGCGCCGACGTTTTATGCCTCCGAATCGGCCATGCCTCGAGAATATGGCTCAGGTGTCGTTGCATCGTTCACTCGTCATCGCGGCGAGGTGTTTTGTGCAGGCGCCTGTCATTGGGTCAATGGTCTTATCCACCACGACGAGGCCGTGGAAATCATCACTCGAAACGTTTTGAACCGTTTCGCCAAGCGCGGTCACGATGCGTTGACGGCCGGGCTAGACTAGGAGGTATTCATATGCAACTACGCGGACATTCAAGATCGTGCCATGAACTGCTCGCCCGTGGCCTCGTCGTTCTCTTGTGTGCAGGGTTCTTCCCCGCGCAAAGTTCCCCGGCAGCGGAAGATCAAGCGGTGGACCCCATCGCCGAGAAGTGGGGGGTACCCGCCCAGTTCGACATCGCAGAGAAGCGGGAGATACGCTCCTCCTGGGCAAGGCGGATCACAGGTTACCTCACCGTACGGGACGGTACGCGATTGCGTTACAGCGCGTTGCTGCCCAAGGGCAAGGGTCCGTTCCCCGTCATCGTCAACTACAGCGGCTACGATCCGGGAGCCATTGGCGGTCCGGCCTACCGCCATAACGACACGGCCATGTCGACCAGTCTCGACCATGATTTGCTCGAGCATGGCTACGCGGTAGTGGGCGTCAATGCACGCGGTACGGGGTGTTCGGAAGGGGCCTTCGCCTTTCTCGCGCGTGACTACGGGCTGGACGGTGCCGATATCGTGGAATGGGCCGCCCAGCAGGCGTGGTCCAACGGTGCCGTGGGCACGGCCAACTGGTCATGGGCGGGCATGTCGCAGTTGGCCACCGCGAGTGAGCGTCCGGCGCACTTGAAAGCGATTGCACCGGGCATGGTATTGACCGATCCCCGCAGCGACAGCTGGGCCATCGGCGGCGTGCCTTCGCAGGGGTTTGTGACGGGCTGGTGGCAATATTTACACTCGCGATGGCTGTCAGTGCGGCATTCCGCCGAGGCGGAAGGCGACACGCAATGCCTGGCGCGCGTCGACCAGAATTTCGAAGATGGCGAGAAGCGGGAAAACAACCTTCCCACTCTTTTGATCCAGCACCCGCTGCGGGATGCGGTGATCGATGCGCGGCGCATTTATGATCGGGTGGACCGCATTCAAGTGCCGGTGCTTTCGATGGAGGCGTTCCAGGACGAAGCAACGACGGTGCGTGCCAACTATTTTCACGATCTGCTCGAACCATCGAAGCTCTGGTTGGTGCAAACGAATGGGAACCACGATCTATATGAATCGCTGGAGTTCCGCACGACGCTGATCGCCTTCTTTGACCGCTTCGTCAAAGGCGTACCCAATGGATTCGAAGCCCATCCACACGTGGAGATATGGTTTGAGACGGACTCGCCGAAGGAGGACGGCCATGCCCGCGATAAGTTGGCCAAACCAAGGTGGCGCGTAATTCGGGAAGCCTTTCCCGTCACCGGCGAGCAGTGGGTGTTGAACATCGGAAACGATCATTCGCTGGGTCAGGAAGTGCCTGCGAACAGCCCGCCTGACGCCTACGCATATCCGATCAAAGGCGCCACGATCAATGTCATCCCCGGCAGAGGCGAGTGGGGCGCGTTGCCGGCTGGATGGCGCGAAGGCAGCGCCGTTTACACGAGCAAACCGTTGTCTGACTCGACCGTGATCCACGGCTCCGTGAGTGCGGATCTGTGGATTTCCTCGAGCGCGAGCGACACCGATCTGCAGGTCACGCTCACGGAGCTGCGGCTGGATGGTCAGGAGCAGTTCATCCAGCGGGGGTGGTTGCGTGTGTCGAACCGGATGATCGACGAGAATCGTTCCACGCCGACGCGCCCCATTCTGCGCGACCGCCCGGAATTCCTTCAGGCGCTCGTCCCCGATCGGCCCGTGTTGGCGCGGGTGGAGCTTTCAAAGGTTGCTCACGCATTCCGTCCGGGGTCGCGCGTGCGGGTCTGGATCGACGCTCCAAGCGCGACGGGCGAGAACGATTTCGACCATTCCTCGCTGCCGGCGCGCAATCTGATCTGGCACGACACCGAACATCCGTCGCGCCTCGTTTTCACCCGGCTTACCGGGGTTCAGGTGCCCCCGGAACCCGCTAAGTGCGGCCATGTGCTCATGCAACCGTGCCGACCCGACCCGTTGTCGAATTGAGGCGAGGTAACGGATATGGGCCCATCGACGCGCGCCGTCGCTGATCGCTATTTCAGTGTATACGAGCGCCACAGCGCTCGGACGCCCTCGGCAAATCCCTCACGATGAGCGATCGGTATCCGTTCGATCAGCTGTTTCTCGTGGTCTGACACCGCTTTGCGCACTCGCAGCACGAGCTTTTGACCCGACGACGTCAATTGCAAACCGTGCGAGCGCCCGTCAATCCGGTCCCGGACGATCCATCCGCGTTTGTGCAATTTCGATACCAACGGCGCCATGTTGGCGCGCGCAATGTCGAGCAGCTTGCCTATCTCGCTTTGCGTGGCCTTCTGATTCGCGTCGATGACCAGCAGCACGGTAGCCTCCGTCGGGCGCAAGCTCAAACGCGCCAATTCGGCCCCTAGCCGTCCCATCGCGACGCCGGAGGCGCGCCGCAGCAGGTACCCGGGGTACCCCGACATCGGATCGATCACAACTCCTCCCTAGGCCAGCACTCATCTCACCCGCCAACTATAGCTCTTTACTGGCGGCTTTAAACGCTATACCGTATAGCAATCAATTGAAGGGAGGCGCTACCGATGCGAATTGCGCGTATCAGCCGATCAACAGGCGAGCGCCAGCAGATGGGTCGTTCTAGCCGAAGGCAACTTACACATATTTCCTGGGAGCAGTCATGACCAAAGCGCGTCCATTTCTCGCAGTGGGAATCTTCACAATTGCATGCACGAGTGTGTGGGCACAGGCAAGTCAGAACCCGCCGGGCGGGACTCAAAGTGAAGGGAGTCTCGAGGAAATCGTGGTCACGGCCAACAAGCAGAAGGAGAACATCTCCAAGGTTCCCATCAGCATCCTCGCCTACAGCGCCCAAGCGCTGCAGGCGTCCGGCGTCAAGACCATCACCGACCTTGCAACCATTGCGCCGGGTGTGGAGTTCGATCAGTCGGCTGGATTTGGCCCCGGAACCATCACGAATATTGCCATTCGTGGTGTGAACTCAAATGTCGGAACATCGACCACCGGCATCTATATCGACGAAGTTCCGGTTCAGTCGCGAGTGACCGCCTTGTCGTACTGGGGCAACCCCTTTCCCGTACTGTTCGACCTCGAACGCGTTGAAGTTGCGCGCGGTCCCCAGGGTACGTTGTTTGGCGCCGGTGCCGAGGGCGGTGCGTTGCGTTTCATCAGTCCCGAGCCCAGCCTCACCGAGTCAACCGGCTTCGTTCATACGGAAATTGGACAGACCCAGAGGGGCGGAACGAGTTATGAGGCAGGTGCGGCAGGGGGCGGGCCTATCGCCGCCGACAAGGTTGGATTTCGTGCAAGTTTGTGGGCTCGGCGTGACGGCGGCTACGTCGATCGCGTGCATCCGTTCACCGGCGCCAACGTACAAAGCAACTCGAACTACACCGACTCGTTTGCAGGGCGCATCGCATTCGGCATTGCTGCAACTTCGAACCTCAAGATAACCCCTTCGGTCTTTGCGCAGAAGGTGCGCAACCACGACACCATTGCCTTCTACGAAGCGTTACCAAATCCGCCGGCCGGCCCTGCCGCAACCGGCACGGCCAACCCCGATGCAGGAATCTTCCAGAACGGAAGATTCCTGCAACAGCCGAACTCTGAACGTCTGATTTTGCCGGCCGTAAAAGTCGAAGCAGATCTCGGCGGCGGAATGTCGCTGACCTCCGTGACCTCGTATTTCGATCGACGCGGCGAGCTCACCGATGACACGACGGGCGTGAACGGGGCACTCTTCGGCGGCTACGGCTATCCAACTCCCGCCAACCTGGATCCGCGGAGCTATTTTTCGCTACCCACCGATATCTCCCAAGCCGGTCCAGAATACTTGAGCACCAATATGAAGAGTTTCAGCCAGGAGCTGAGGATCGCCAACGCGCCCGGCGCCGACTTCAAATGGACCGCGGGTCTTTTCTACTCCCACGCCCGTCAAACCGACACTCAAAACGTCTACGCGCCGTGGACCGTGACCAACGTCATCAATCCGTTCATTCTGCCGCCGGGCGCTCCGCCGCTGGACCCGAATGAATCCATACTTTTCTCGCAGATCCTCTCCGTCGACAAGCAACTCGCGGCCTTCGGGCAGTTGGACTACAAGCTGCGGCCGGATCTGACGCTCACGGTCGGTGCACGCATCGCTCATCATAATTCCGACTACACGCAGTCACAGTCTGGGTTCTTGTCGTCAACCGGCAATTCGACCATCGGGGTGACATCGGGTGGCCAAGCGCAGACACCTTGGTCGGGCAAGCTGGGGCTTACGTACCAAGTCGATCCGAACAACATGTTGTATGTGTCGGCCGGAAGAGGGTACCGCGTCGGCGGAGCGAATCAGCCGATCAATTCCGCACCGGTCAGCCAGGGAGGTTGCGGGGTGGCGGCGCCGGAGACCTACGGATCGGACTTCGTCTACAGCTACGAAGCCGGTTACAAGGGCAAGAGTCCTTCGGGCAGGATTCGTATCGAGGCCGACGGGTTCTTCGTGAACTGGAAGAACGTGCAGCAGTCGCTCTTCTTCCCCTGTCAATTCGGTTACATCGCCAACACGGGTACTGCGCACACGCGCGGATTCGACTTCTCGGCAGCCGCCGAGGTCGTGGACAATGTCGTCCTGAACGCGGCGGTGAGCTACGTCAAGGCAACCTTCACGCAGGACGTGCTGTTCCCCGGTGGCGTTGTCGGTACCCCGGGAAGCTTGGTGGTCGCGGCTGGCGATCAAATTGGCGGAACTGCGGCGGTGAATTCCCCCTGGAGTATCACCGCTGCTGCGGAATACCGGTTCACTGTCGGCAATGCTCGCTCGTCGATCAGGCTCGAGGACGCCTACCACAGCCGAAACGACGGTCAGCTGACTTGGCACAATCCGCTTGCGGTTGCGTATGCTCCCGATATTCCGGTCAATCCATCGACGAACTTATTGAACGCCCGGTTGCGAATGCAGTTCGATCGCCTCGAGGCGTCCGCCTTCGTGAACAACCTGACCAACACGCATCCGCTCCTTTACCGATTCCAGGAGGCGCCGTACATCAAGTCCTACACCGACGTGACATTCCGGCCACGCACCTATGGAGTGTCGTTCGAATATCGCTACTGAGTCCGGAAACTCTTTGGAACGAAGCGCGTTTACATTAACGAGGATTTGAGGTGGCAACCATGATTTCACGACGTTCGGCATTGACCTTGATGGCGAGCCTGCCAATGTTCAGCGCGGCTGAAGCGGTCGGCGGCGGCGCAGCGTCAACATCGGCAGCGGGGGCCCCAAACATCCCAGTGCTCGATCCCGTCAAAACCGAATTGGTGATGAATATCATTGCGCTCTGTTCTGAGCCCGAGCGCATGGGACCCAGCGATGGTGCACCCGACGGCAAGCGGGGTGAAATCTGGCCCATTACCGGGGGCGTCTTCTATGGGCCAAAAATCCGCGGTGTCGTCGTTCCCGGAGGTGGTGACTTTCCGGTGGTTCGTGCCGATGGCGTGGAGGTCGTGGACGCGCTGTATCGTCTGAAGACGGATGATGGTGTCACCATCATCATCCACAATCGCGGCATTGCTTACTCGGAATCCAAGTATCGGCTGGCGCCGCAATTTACAGTGACGGCCGGCAAGTACGACTGGCTCAACAAGTCGATGTTCATTGCCACCCTCATTTACCCGGTGCCGGCGGCTTATAGGATCCCCATGAAAAGCGGGGAGAACGACCGGCTGATTCAAGTCCACAAGGTGCTGTGATGCTGCTCCGCCAATCTGTCGTTTGTGCAAGTCTGTCGCTCTGGGTGATCGTGGCGGCAGGCTATCCAGCCCCACCAGCCGATCCGACGAAACCGCCGTCGACCGTCTCAGCGGTGATCCAGCAGGCCCGGCGCGCCATGCTGGACCCGGAGTTGAATACGCTGACCTTCCACAGCATGGATCAACTGTTTACGACGAGGACCGTTGCCCGCTCCGGTGCTATTTGGGCAATTCCGCGATCGGAGCAGAAGCTCGACATTGCTTATGAATACGATGGGCATCGGTATAATCTCGATCAGTTTCTCGATCGCACATACACCAATGCCCTCCTGATCATCCGGAACGGCCATATCGTCTACGAGACGTACCGCAACAACACGGGGCCGTCCTCGCGATTCATCGGCTTTTCGATGACCAAGTCGATCACATCGCTACTCGTGGGTTGCGCCTTGCAGGAAGGGCGCATCACCTCGATCGACGATCCGATCACCAAATACCTCCCCGAGTTGATCGGTGGTGGTTATGAAAGTGTGTCGATTCGTCATATTTTGCAGATGCGTTCCGGTGTCGATTATCCGGAACGCTATGACTTTGCGCATCCGGGGTTGGCGGCGAGCAACCACGAATTGGCGCTAGTCCGAAACGTCGTACGATTTGCGGACGCCGCGCGCACCATTCGCCGCGCACATCCGCCCGGTGAGGTTTGGGAATACAAGACTCTGGATACCGCGGTATTGGGGTGGCTGCTGGAGCGGGTCAGCGGGGGCAGCACCGTCGCGGCATACACGGCGCAGAGACTTTGGGAAAAAATCGGTGCGGAGTCCGATGGCTTTTACATCACGGATGGCCCGCCAGGTGTGGGGCGAGAATTCAGCGGCGCCGGTTTCAACGCAACCCTTCGCGATTTTGCTCGCATCGGCTTGTTGATGCTCAACGGTGGGGTGGCGAACGGCAATCGAGTTGTGTCGGCCGAGTGGATACGCGAGTCGACGCATCCGACCGGCGATTCACGACCTGGCTATGGATATCAATGGTGGATGATCGATGGAACGCATGCCTATCAGGCGCTCGGTTTGCAGGGGCAGCATATCTATATCGACCCGGAAACACAGACCGTCATCGTGAAACTCAGCTTTACGCCCGTGGAGGGCCAGGACGATGAGGACGCCGAAGCGACCCGTTTCTTCACGGCGGTGTCAGCTTGGCGAGAACCGATTCGTTAGGATCGTTGGCCAACGCAGGAGCGGACGATTCCTCGGCCGCGCGAAAGCGACTGTAGCACGACCGAATGCCTGATCATGCTGCGGTAGTTTTAAGATTCCTTCGGCGGCGCGGGCCTTGAGCTTTGGGGTTGGCTGGCGCGATGGACTACTGCGCGCTGGTTCCGCCATCCACCGGGATCAATGCGCCGGTGATGAAGCTCGCATCGCTGGAGGCGACGAAGGCGACCGCCTTCGCGATCTCCTCGACGCGGGCCACGCGTCCCAAGGGGATACCAGCCGCCAAGCTGGCGATCTTTCCTGACCGATCCGGCCCTGACAGCGCGAGATCCAGCATAGGGGTATCCGTATCGGAGGGGCAAACCGCATTGACGCGGATGCCTGATGCTGCGTAGTCGAGAGCCATGCATCGCGTCAGTTGGGCCAAGGCGGCCTTCGATACGCAGTAGGCGGTGGCGCCGCGTGCGCCCATCAACGCCCAATCGGAGGCAACGTTGACGATGGATCCGCCACCTTGCTGGATCATTGTCGGCAGAATCGCGCGGGACAGCCGAAAGGCGCTCGATAAGTTGACGTCGATGAGGCGCGACCAATCATCATCAGTGCATTCCAGAGCCGTACCGTTGACCAACATGCCAGCGTTGTTCACCAAAACGTCGATTCGGCCATAGGCGCGCAAGGCGGTCTCGAGCAGCAGTGCCGGCGTGCGTGGATCACAGATGTCGGCGCTGATGAACCCGGCGCGAACGCCGAACGACCGTATTTCATTCATCAAGCCGGTGCCACGCGCCGCGTCGCGCCCGGTGAGTAGCACATTGGCATGCCGGGAAGCCAGTTCGAGCGCAATGCCACGTCCGATTCCCGAAGTGGCTCCAGTGATTAAGCATGCCTTGTCTTTGAATGACATCGATGACCGATCTCCGCTGTTTGCCGTGTGCCGCTGTTAACCGGCGCAAAAGGCTGACCCGAAATATCGCGCGCCGCGCGCAGCAAATCAACTTGTGAGGCGCCGATCGGCGCCGCGGGGGTTCTGTTTCATCTGGGGATTTTCTGCCCGCAGACCGGCATGTCGGCAATTCGGCCAATGAATTGGCGAGCGCACGGCTCCAGAGTTCATTTTGGGGTAGGGATCAGCTACGCATGCCTCTGCCTAGGCTGAACTGGTGCTTTCGGATCTTGTTCGCTAACTCGATTCCGCCGAGCACAATGCTGGCGTTCATGAAGGATTTGAAACAGGCGGCTCCAGCGCTACTCGAATTCCGGCACGTACCGGATCGTCCACCGCATCAGGGTGGTATGAGAAACCTTTGCGCCACGCTCGGCCATGATGGCGACCAGGTCCCGATAGGACAGGCGGTAGGTGATGTACCAGTGGCAGCAGAGCTCGATGATGTCGGCGTCGAAGGCCCGCCGGCGGTATATCGGGTCACGGTCAATCGGTTTGGTCATTTTTGTTCCCCTCGACCGGTGAGAGGGTAGGCTTGGCAATCCCCATTTGCACCAGAACCCAAGTTTGGTCTCGACCGCACGGCCAATCGCTACAATGCGCCATGACCCGCGAATCTGAGTTGAGCTCCGCCGACCTGCGCTTCTTTGTGACCGTGGCGGATTCGCCGTCGTTGGCGGCGGCCGCCCGCGAGCTCGACGTGTCCCGATCGGCAGTCACCCAACGCCTGCAGCAACTGGAGACGCGGCTTCGGTGCCTGCTGCTCGACCGCTCGACGCGTCATCTGCGGTTGACCGAGGAAGGCCGCATTCTTCTGAGCCGTGCCCGCACCGTTCTCGATGAGCTCGACGAGATAGCCGGCATTTTGAATTTACGGCGCAATGTCATCAGCGGGCATTTGCGGGTGGCCGCACCCCTCGGCTTTGGCCGCCGCCATGTCGCCCCGGTAATGGCGGCCTTTCGCGAGAAGCACCCCGCCGTTCAGGTCACCCTGACATTGACCGACCGGCCTGTCGTGGCGGCGGACGGACACTGGGATCTTGTCATTCACATCGGTGAATTGAAAAATTCTTCGATGGTCATGATGCGGTTGGCTCCCAACGAGCGCTTTCTGTGCGCCGCGCCATCCTACGTGGCTGCCCATGGGGAACCCGCCGATCCCGCGGATCTCGTGCGATACGCGTGTCTTGCCTTGCGACAGAACGAAGAGGACGTCACGTTGTGGCGATTCGTCGATCGCCAACGCCGCATTTTTCCGGTCAGGATCACGCCTGCGATGTCCAGCAACGATGGCGAAGTGGTTCGGGCGTGGGCGCTGGCGGGCCTGGGGATCATGGTGCGATCGGAGTGGGATGTGGCGGATGACCTGCGCAGTGGCCGGTTGCGCCGGTTGCTTCCCCGTCTCAGTTTGCCGGGGGCGGATGTGGTGGCTTTCCTGAGCCGGCGCAGTGGTCGCACCGCCCGGGCCGCCGCCTTTCTGAAATTGCTGCAGGACAGCCTGAAACCGGTGCCCTGGCGGTGAATCATATTTGTTAAGTCCGATCTGAATTCTGAATGAAGCGTTACAGCCTCCCCAAGCACGGTTCTTGCGGGGATGATGCGGTCGTGGTCCAACGGGGGAGCCGGTCATGACGTCGAAGCGTGCTGTCTTGGGTTTGGTGTGCGGGCTGGGTGCTCCGTCCTGGGCGATGGCGCAGACCGCAGCGCCTGATCCCGCTGCGGACATGGCGGAAATCGTCGTCACCGCCACCCGCCGTGCCGAATCCCTCGACAAAGTACCGATCAGCGTCAGTGCGTTCTCGCAGGAACGCATGGATCAACAGGGTATCAAGTCCATCGATGACGTGGCCCGCTTTACGCCAGGCCTGACGTTCGCCCCCTCTTCGGACGGTTTGACCAGTTCCATCGCAATCCGCGGTGTTGCCTCGGGCGTCGGCGCGTCCACCACCGGCGTGTACATCGACGACACACCGGTCCAAGTGCGCTCGGGAACCGGTGTCGTGACCGAGAACGTCTATCCGCAGGTGTTCGATCTGGAGCGTGTCGAGGTGCTGAGAGGGCCCCAGGGGACGCTGTTCGGCACCGGATCGATGGGTGGTACGGTGCGGTTCATCACGCCGGAGCCGAGCCTCGACCGGTACTCGGGCTACGCGCGTGCGGAAGGGAGCAAGGTCAAAAGCGGCGATTCGGGATATGAGGCTGGGGCTTCGGTGGGCGGTCCCCTCATCGACGGCAAGCTGGGCTTTCGCGTGAGCGCCTTCTACTCCGACGCCGGTGGCTTCGTGAATCGCAAGCCATTCACCGGCTCCACCGTCACCGACGAGGCCATCAATTTCGAGAAGACCACGGCGCTGCGAGGTGCGCTCAAGTTCGCGCTGGGTGATTCGGTTACGGTGACGCCGTCCATTTTCTATCAACGCAAGCGCAAGAATGACGGCTATTTCTGGGAATCGCTGTCGGACAATGGGGCATCGGACTTCAACGTGGGCTGGGACCAGCCTCAGCCCTCCACCGACTCCTTCACATTGCCATCGCTCAATATCCGTTGGAAGTTTACCGGCGCGGAATTCGTGTCCAACACCTCCTTCCTGTATCGAAGCCTGGATCGCTCATCGGATTACTCGACGTACCTGTGGTACGCGCTGGTGGGAGATCCGACGCCCACCGACCCGGTTGCTGATTATCGTTCCGTGTCGGATGCGAGCGTGCGGCAGAATTCGTTCACCCAGGAATTGCGCCTGCAGTCCACCGATGCGGATGCACGCCTGCAGTGGGTGGTGGGAGCCCTGTACCAGTCCTCCCGTCTGTACACCAACCAGTACGTGCGCGATCCATTCCTGCCGCAGTTGTCGCAGGATGTGTACGGAGCGCCGATCGAGGACATCTTCGGTGTCGGGCTGATCGATGGCCTCTACAGTGCCACCATCGATCAATGGGCGAAGGACGAGCAGAGCGCGCTGTTCGGGCAAGTGGATTACTCATTCACCTCGCAATGGAAAGGAACCCTCGGCCTGCGCGTGGCGCGCACGACCTTGAAATTCTTCCGCAAGTTCGGCGGACCTCTGCTGTGCGTGGCGTGCGATGGTTCGGAGGAGTCCACGGGCGGCTCGACGCCCGCTGCGCATCCGGTGACGCCGCGGATCGGGCTGTCCTATGAACCGGACAAGCACAGCCTGTATTACTTCTCGGCCGGCAAGGGTTTCCGCGTCGGCGGCGTCAACAACCCGTCCGTGGCCACGGATCGCCCGGGCTGCCCCGGCGGCTTGCAGGCCCCCGAAACCTATGCAGCCGATCGCCTCTGGAGCTATGAACTCGGCGCAAAGAACCAGTTCGCGGGCGGCAAGTTCCGAACCCAGGCCAGCGTGTTCTACATCGATTGGCAGGACATCCAGCAATCGGTGTCGGCCAATGGCTGCTTCACCTCGTCGTACAAGGACAACCTGGGCAGCGCCAAGGTCACGGGGTTCGATCTGGCTGCCGAGTTCCGGCCCATGGACGGCCTTTCGCTGGCCGTGTCGGGCGGATACACCCGCGCGCGCTACTCGTCGACCGCCTTGGGCGCGCCGGCCAGCGGCACGGGCCTTCGCGCCATCATTGCCGCGGATGGCGACTCGTTGGGTGTATCGCCCTGGAATGCCACGCTGTCGGGGGAATACGAGTTCTCCGCCTGGGGGCAAAGCTCGTATGTCCGCGTCGACTACTCCTACACCGCGAAGGATACGGGATTGACGCCGCAGCGTGACCCGGTAACCTCCACCTATGATCCGGGCCTGACTGCCGATCCGGCCGTGCGGTTGTTGGGTGCGCGTCTCGGCATGCGTTGGGGCGAGTTCGACGTCTCCGTCTACGGCCGCAACCTCCTCAACGACACGCCTTCTTTGGGCCGCGCTCATGACGGACTCGGCGATCCGATTTACTATGCCGTCACCGTGCGGCCGCGCACCATCGGGTTGACCGGCACCTATCGCTTCTGAGGGCGCGCATGTTGCGATCATCGCTGGTGGGGCTCCTGGCACTCCTTGCCTTGGCATCGATGCCGGCTGCGATTGGAGCGGCGGCTACGCCGCGGGCCGTGACGGCGCGGACGCAGCAAGGAATCGTGGAGGGCGAAGCACTCCAGAATGTCGTCGCGTTTCGGGGTATTCCCTACGCCGCAGCGCCCACCGGCGCATGGCGATTTCGAGCGCCGCAACCGCCGGCAACGTGGCAAGGCACGCGCCCGGCGCTGGACATGAGCCCGGCATGCCCTCAATCGGTCGATGCGGACCTGACCGAGAACAACAACGCCGTCATGGCCGAAGATTGCCTGGCGCTCAATGTCTGGACGCCGCGGGTCGACCAGCGCAAACGTCCGGTGATGGTGTGGATTCACGGCGGCGCCTTCGTCGTCGGATCCAATCGCAACACCTACTATGACGGCGCGCATTTGTCCGCGCGCGGCGATGTCGTGGTCGTGTCCATCAATTACCGGCTGGGCGCCTGGGGATTCTTGTCGCTGAGTTCCTTTGGCGCCGAGTACGCCGAAAGCGCCAATGTCGGACTGCTCGATCAGATCGCAGCCTTGAAATGGGTGCGCGCCAACATCGCCGGATTCGGCGGCGATCCGGCCAACGTGACGATCTTTGGTGAATCCGCCGGCGCCTCCAGCGTCGGCGCGCTGTTGTCGGTGCCCGCTGCCGCCGGTCTGTTCGGCAAGGCGATCATGCAGAGCGGCACGCCGACGACGCAGACGGCGCAGGCGTTCCAGCGCAGCAATCGCCTGGCGGAGGAATTCCTGAACACCGCGGGAGTGAAGACGCCCCAGGAACTTCAATCCAAGTCCATGGCGGAGTTGCTCGAGGTCCAGGAGAAGCTGTTCTCCGCGCACAGTGAGTTGGGAACCTTTGGGCCGGTGATCGACGGGGTCACGCTCAAGGAGCCGCCGTTCACCGTGGTCACGTCGGGCCGCGGCCATCGCGTTCCTATCCTGATCGGCACCACGCGCGAGGAGATGCGCTATTTCTCCACGGTGGAGGACCTGGGCCTCGAGCAGAAGCCACGCGAGTTGCTGCAGCGTCAGTTGCTGACCGCGGCGGGCGCGCGCGCCGATGAAGTCCTGTCCACCTACGAGCGCCTGTATCCGAAGTGGGGCGACATGACCGTGCAGATCGCCTCTGATGCCTTCTTCCTGCTGCCGACGGTGCGGATGGCCGAGTCGATTGCCGCGGATCAACCGGTGTACGTCTACTTGTTCAACTACCATTCCAACTCCACCTACAAGAGCTTCGGCTCGGCGCACGCGATGGAAATACCCTTCGTATTCGGCGTCGTGGATCTGCCCGAGGTCATCGCCTTCACCGGCCGCGCGCCGGGCCGGGCGGAGTTGTCAGCGCGGATGATGGACCATTGGGCGGCATTCGCCCGTCATGGCGATCCCTCGCTACGCTCGCAACCCCGCTGGCAGCGCTATGACGGGGTGACTCGGCAGACCATGGAATTGGGACTGAAGAGCCGGCTCGTGAGTGATCCACTCGGCGAGCAACGCCGTGCCTGGGGCGATGAACTGCCCAGCAAGGACGGTGCATGGCAGTTGTTGCAGATCAATCGCTAGGCCAGCGCGACCGTCACATGCCTGGTCAGCCCGTTGCGTCGACGCTATACGACAAGATCGTCGATGCGCACACCATTCGCAGGCTCGATGCGGCGCACGTGCTGCTGTACATCGACCGTCACATTCTCAACGAGTACACCAGTCCCCAGGCCTTTGCCGGATTGCGGCAGGCCGGGCGCGGTGTGCGCCGGCCGGAAGGAACGCTGGGCATCGTCGACCACGTGAATCCGACGGCGGCGGTGCGCACGGCGCATATCGTTGACGCTGAAGCCGCGCGCCAGGTGGAGTACTTCGAGCACAATTGCAAGAATTTCGGCGTGGAGATGTTCGGATTGCTGGATGCCCGTCAGGGGATCGAGCACGTAGTGGTGCCCGAGCAGGGCATCGCCTTGCCCGGCATGGTGATTGCCTGCGGCGACAGCCATACCACCACCTACGGCGCGTTGGGTGCGCTCGGCTTCGGGATCGGCACCTCCGACGTCGAGCACGTGCTGGCGACGCAGTCCATCGTCTATGAGCGGTTGCGCAACATGCGCATCAGCGTGCGCGGGCGCCTCGCGCCGGGAGTGAGCGCGAAGGATATCGTCATGGCCATCATTGGCCGCATTGGCGTGGCGGGTGCAACCGGCTATGCGGTGGAATTCGCCGGTGAGGCCATCCGGCAACTTGGTGTCGCCGGGCGGATGACGCTGTGCAATATGATTGTCGAGGCCGGCGCCCGTGGCGCGATGATCGAGCCCGACGAAGCCGTCGACCGCTTCCTGGAAGGCCGGCCACGGGCGCCACGCGGACAGCAGTGGGTCGCAGCCCGGGCGCAGTGGCGACAGTTGCACTCCGATCCGGACGCGGTGTTCGATCAGGATCTGGAGTTCGATGCCGCCGACATCGCCCCGTTGGTTACCTGGGGCACGAGTCCGGACCAGGTGGTGCGCATCACCGACGCGGTCCCCGATCCGTCGAATGAACCCGACCCGCAGCGCCGGGCGGCCATGCAGCGCGCGTTGGCCTACATGGCGCTCGAGGCGGGGGCGCCGATGCAATCGTTGCGCATCGATCGGGCCTTCATCGGATCCTGCACCAATGGCCGGCTCGAGGATTTGCGCGCCGCCGCGCAGGTGCTGGCGGGCCGCCGGGTTGCCGCGCATGTGCGTGCCCTGATCGTGCCCGGATCCAGCCAGGTGCGCCGCGAGGCCGAGCGCGAGGGTTTGGATCGGGTCTTCATCGACGCGGGTTTCGAATGGCGTCAGTCGGGCTGCTCGATGTGCCTGGCCATGAACGATGACGTGTTGGGCCCAGGAGAGCGTTGCGCCTCCAGCACGAACCGAAATTTCGAAGGACGCCAGGGGCGCGGCGGCCGCACGCATTTGATGAGTCCCGCCATGGTGGCGGCCGCCGCCGTCGCCGGCCGACTGGCCGATGTGCGCTCGATCGGAGCGGATTGACGGCATGGAGAAGTTCACCGCCGTCTGCGGCGTGGCGGCGCCCCTGTCTCAGGCCAACATCGATACCGACGTGATCATGCCCAAGCAATTCCTGAAGGGCATCACACGCGACGACCTCGCGCGCGGCTTGTTCTACGACTTGCGATTCGATGCGCAGGGCGTGGAGCGCGATGAGTTCGTACTGAACCGCCCGGAATACCGCCAGAGCCGGTTTTTGGTGGTGGGTCCCAATTTTGGCTGCGGGTCCAGCCGGGAACATGCCGTGTGGGGATTGGTGCAATGGGGTATTCGCGCCATCATCGGCAGCAGCTTCGCCAGCATCTTTCATGACAACTGCTTTCGCAATGGCGTGCTCCCCATTGCGCTTCCGCCGCAGCAAGCCGCCGCGCTGCAATCGGTCTGCACCGTCCCGGGTCGCAGCATCCTGCGCGTGGATCTGAACGAGCAGTCGATCGAACTCCACGATGGCTCGCTCCTGCGCTTTGCCATCGATCCGATGCGCCGGGATGACCTGCTGAACGGACGCGACGCCGTGGCCTCGACGCTGCGGTTCGCCGACGACATCGAGGCTTTCGAGCGCGGGCATTGGACGCGATGGCCGTGGTTGCGGCCGCAGGCTGCCGGCCGGTGAGTGCCGAATGGCCGGACAAAGCCGACGCTGAATTCGTAGAACCGGGGAAACGGTCAGACGCTGCACGGGCGCCGAAGCCGCGCGCACCGGTATACCGGCGCCTGTATGTGCAGGTGCTGCTCGCCATTGCTTGCGGTGCGGCGCTGGGGCATTGGCAACCGGAGTTGGCGCAGTCCCTGAAGCCGCTGGGCGATGTCTTCATCAAGCTCATCCGCATGATGATCGAGCCCATCATCTTTGCCACCGTGGTGGTCGGTGTTGCCAAGATGGGCAGCATGCGCCAGGTGGGGCGGGTGGGTCTCAAGGCCCTCATTTATTTCGAAGTCGTCACCAGCCTCGCGTTGGTGTTGGGGCTCCTCGTCGTCAATCTCTACAAGCCCGGAGCGGGCATCACGCTCGATCCGGCGCAGCTCGACAATGGCCAGGTGGCCGGATACGCCGCCAGCGCCAAGAGTTTCTCGGTGGTCGAGTTCCTGCTGCACATCATCCCCGAGAGCATCGTGGGAGCCTTTGCCAAGGGGGAAACCCTGCAGGTGCTGTTGTTCTCGGTGCTGTTCGGCCTCGCGCTGTCGGGTCTTGGGTCGCGCGGCAAGATGATGGTGGATTTCATCGAGCAGCTGTCGCAGGGCTTATTCGGCATGATCGCGCTGATCATGGCCGTGGCGCCGATCGGCGCTTTCGGCGCGATGGCCTTCACTATCGGCAAGTATGGCGTCGGGACGTTGCAACAGTTGGGCATCTTGATGGCCGGCGTCTACACCACCTGCCTGGTGTTCATCTTCGTGGTGTTGGGGCTGGTGGCCCGTGTCTCGGGATTCAGCCTATGGCGGTTCTTGCGCTACATTCGCGAGGAGATCGTCATCGTGCTCGGCACGTCGACTTCCGAAAGCGCGTTGCCCGGCCTCATGGCCAAGCTCGAAGCCCTGGGCTGCAAGCGCTCCGTGGTCGGATTGGTAGTGCCCACCGGCTATGCCTTCAATCTCGATGGTACGTCGATCTACCTATCGATGGCGACCTTGTTCATCGCGCAGGCTGCGGGCGTGGATCTCTGCTGGCAGCAGCAACTGGGGGTACTGGGCTTGCTGCTGTTGACGTCCAAAGGCGCTGCGGCCGTGACCGGCGGTGGCTTCATCACGCTCGCAGCGACCTTGTCGTCCATCCCCTCGTTACCCATGTCGGGGCTGGCGCTATTGCTCGGCGTCGACCGCTTCATGTCCGAGGCCCGTGCCATCACCAATCTGATCGGCAATGGGGTGGCGACCATCGCGGTGGCACGATGGGAAGGAGCCGTCGAGATCGAACAGCTCCGCCGGGTCCTGCGTGACCGTAGCTGCTGAAAGCCTCAGAATCACCCCCCATGGCATCGCCCGATTTCCTTCCTGGATTTGAATCCTTTGACCTGCCGGTCGGTCCGCAGTTGAGCATTCATGGCATGACGGCGGGGCAGGGGCGGCCGGTGCTGCTGCTCCATGGCCATCCGCAAACCCTGTCCACCTGGCATGCGGTGGCGCCCCGTTTGGTCGACGCGGGATTCAAGGTCGTCGCCACGGATTTGCGCGGCTACGGCGATTCCAGCCGGCCGCCGGGCGGCGAGCGGCATGTGAATTACTCGAAGCGCGTCATGGCGGCCGATCAGGTCAAGGTGATGCAGGCACTGGGCCATGAGCGGTTCAGCGTCGTCGGTCATGACCGCGGCGGCCGTGTGGCCCATCGCATGGCGCTGGATCATGCGGGTGCGATTGAGCGCATTGCCGTGCTGGACATTGCGCCCACCGCCACCATGTACGCACGCACTGACCAGCGCTTCGCCAAGCTGTATTTCTGGTGGTTCTTCCTGATCCAGCCGGCGCCGCTGCCGGAGCGGTTGATCGAGGCGGACCCGGAGTATTTCCTGCGCACGCATCTGCAGGCGCAGAGCAAGACGCAGGGTGTGCCCAGCGAATCTCTCTTCCAGGAGTATCTGCGCTGTTACCGGCTGCCCGGCACCATCCATGCCATCTGCGAAGATTACCGCGCGGCGGCCGGTATCGATTTGGAGCATGACGCCGACGATGCTCACGAGCGGATACGAGCGCCGTTGCTGGCGTTATGGGGATCCAACGGCGTGGTCGGCCGGCTCTACGACGTGCTGGCCACTTGGCGTGAGAAGGCTCTGCATGTGAGTGGAAGGGCGCTTCACTGTGGACATACCTTGCAGGAGGAGGCGCCGACGGAGACGTCTGATTCGTTGATTGAGTTTCTGCGATAGGACGCGCGGCCAACGTCTCAATGGCAAGGATTGAGTCGAAAGTCCCCAGATGCAACAGAATCGGCAGCGGCACCTAGGGTGCAAGGGAACGCCTGACGTACCGCTCGGCGGCCGGGCTGCTGCGGAGGGGCGTAGAGGTGGGCGCGTCGCAGCGGCTGCAACACCGGAACTCCTCGGGCTATGCACGGGGAAATTCGGCGCGGCGACCACCAAGGTCATCGACGCGGTCGGTAAGCACTGTATGCCGAAACGGCGACGACGTCGGCATCGGACCTCAGTACAGCCGCAGCGGCGCGCATCTGCGCGCCGGGAACGTCGCCGGCGGCGCTGCCTCGCGCGCCGGAGCGAAAATTGCGCAATTGCGCGGCGATATACCAAGCCTGCAGGCCAGCAAGCGCCGGTGCGGACAGTATTCGGTTGCCTTCGCCCTGTGCGCCATGGCAGGCGGCGCATGCGATAAATAGCTGCTCGCCGCGTTGCAGATCACCCGGGGCCGGCGCCGAACCTCGGGGCGGCGGTGGCAGCGTCGCCACGAAGCCGAGGATGTCGGTCCAATCCCTTTCCTCTGCGGCGAATTTCATGATGGCCACCATCTGACCGGCGGGGCTGTCGGGTGGGCCCGCGCGTACGCCCTTGGCGAAATAACGCAATTGACGCTGCAGATACTCGGTGTCCTGCCCCGCAATTGCCGGCACGGCCATGCGGTCCTCGCCTTGCCCCTTGTCTCCGTGGCAGGAGCCGCAGATCTCGTATAGGGCCTCGCCGCGCTTCAAATCGGCGGCGCCAGCGCCCGTTGTCAGCAGCGCAAGCGCCGCAGCCATCGCGAGGTGCCGGCGATCATTGATCCAGTTCATTGAGAATATAACTGGCAACCTGCACACGCACCTCTTCCGGAAGGTAGCGCTGCGGCGGCATTTCTCCGTAATCCGCGCGCCGCTTGGTCGGGTTGGCGATCCACTCCGCGAGCTTTTTGGGATTGCCGGCATAGCGAGCACGCGCCGCCACCATCGGCGGCCCCACCAGTCGCGCCGAATAGCTGTGGCAGCCACTGCACACGGCCATGTACGTCAGTCGGCCACGCTGCTCCAGCGTATAGCGCGGACTTTCGACGGGTGTCGCCAGGCGCACCGACCGCACATCGGCGGTGGTGGCGCCGGCAGCGCATTCGTTCCAGGAGTCGGCGCCCAGTGCAGTGAGGGAAAGCTTGTCGCTGACGCAATTGTTCTTGCCGCGACCCAGCACCAGCAGATCGGGGCCCGTCTTCTTGTCCAGCGGTGCCAGCAGGTTCTTGATGGTGGTGCGCGGATCCTGGCCATTGTTGAAGAAGAGGTTGCCCAGGATTCGATTGTTGTCCGGGAAGGGATCGGCCTTCGGATCGGGAAAGCCTTCCGTCAGATCCTCCACCACGATGCCCGCGCTGACATTGTTGCGGATGATATTGCCCTCGATAGATCCGTGGTCATGCGCCCGAATCAGTACCCCCACGCCTTCGTGAAGCGAGGAGAGCAGCGGGCTTGTGGAGTTGGGCTTCGCGTTGTTGTCCAGAATGAAATTGTTGCGGACGACGGTCTTTTCAGCGCGCTTCACCGGCAAACCCGGCACCAGGTCGATGATCACGCCGATGGAATTGTGGTGGACGTAATTGCCTTCCACGAGCATGTCGAGCGAATCCTCCACTTCGATTCCCAGCGTGTCGTTGAAGGTCTCGTTGGCGATGATGTCCACGTTTTCGCACATGCCCGCGTAGATGCCGGCATCGGCGACGCCGCTGATGATGTTGTTGGCGACCAGGCCGTTCTTGCCGTACTGCGGGAAGATGCCGTAGAAGCTGTAACCCTCCACCCAGTTGTTGAGGATGGAAAAATTGTTGCCACCCTGCAGCATGATGCCGTTGCCGCGGAAACGCTTGACGTGCATCTTCTCCACGGTCACGCCATGTCCCGATACCAGGATGCCGTCGTGACGCACGTCTTCGCCATCCAGCACCGGCCATTGGTCGCCGCGAATCACACCCGACAGCTTGATGCCGTCCTTGTCTATGTACACCGTTTCCTTGTACAGCCCCGGCATCACCTTGATGGTGTCGCCTGATTTTGCCTTGTTGACGGCGGACTGGATCTCCTCTCCCGGTGAGATGGTAAGGACGGCTGCCGCGGCGCCTGCCGATGACAGTACCAACACGATGAGCGATGCAAATCTCTTCATGCAAATCTCCTGATCATCTTGCGCGTTGTATGCCAGCGGTCGGCATGGTGTTCTGTAGGCTTCCTGCAGGTGAAAGCCCGGAGGGAACCTGTTGGGGAATGGCGGGCATGTTCGATTCGTCAGTCAGGGTCTTCAAAAACGCCACCAGTGCTTTGATCTCGTCAGCGCTGAGATTCAAGCCCTCTGGATGCATGTTCCAGTGCAACGCAATGTGCTGCCCGGCCAATGCATCGACCGGATGCGGACGATTGTAGAAATTCACCACGTCTTCCAGTGTCTCGAAGGCACCGGAATGCATGTAGGGGGCGGTCAAAGCGATGTTGCGCAGGCTGGGTACCCGGAACGCGCCATTGAGCTTGCGATGCGGCGTGTTGTCGGCTGCACCGTGATCGAAGTCGCCGCCCTGGGACTCGGGTGCACCGATGACTGCGAGCTGTCCGTTGGTGAACAAGGGTGGCGTATGGCACTGGGAGCAGCGCGCGACGAAGCCGTCGAACAGCAGCAGACCGCGCTTTTCGAGTGCGGAATAGGCGCTCGAGTCGCCGTGTGCGAAGCGGTCGTACTGGCTGTTCACGGAAATGAGCGAGGCCTCGAAGGCGCCCAACGCTGATTGCACCTCGTTGATCGAAATGCGCGCATCGGGGCTGAACCCAAAAGCCTGCCGGAACAGGCGGCGGTACTCGGTGTTGGCGTTGAGCGCACGCTCCACGCCGTCGATGCTGTTGGACATCTCATCGGCGCTGAGGATGGGGTTTTTCGCCTGCTCCTCCAAATCGGTGCTGCGTCCGTCCCATCCCAGGGAATCCAGGAACGCGACGTTCCACAACGTCGGGGCGCCGCGCTTGAGCATTACCCCACCGCTGCGATGCTGCTGCCGTTGGACGGCTCCGCGGCCGCGAGCACGAGCCTGCCCGTCGCTGAACCCCTGCCGCGGATCGTGACAGCTCGCGCAGGCGGTGGAGCCGTCGGCGGACAGGATGGGGTCGAAAAACAGATAGCGGCCCAAATCGATGATCTCCGGCCGCATGCCATCGTGTGCGGGCGGCAACGGTGCGCGCAATCCACCATACCCCGCCGGAGCGGAATATAGATCGTACAGGGTGCGCAGCTTGCATACACCCGGCGGAATCTTCTCAAATGAGGGCGGGCACGCGTGCGACAGGGAGATCGGTCGCGCCGAGGGCGGCGCTGCGGATGCCACGGCCGCCATGGTCAGCAGCATGAAGGACAGCGGTAGGCAGAGGAGGGCCGCGCGCATGTTAAATTTCAGCGGGGTTTGGGGCTCGGGGCGTTGCCGGGGAGCGTGCCGCGCTCGGAACCATACTGCCGCTCGCCGGTGACCGGATTGTCTCCGCCATGACCGATGCCAGTGATGGAGTTTCTCACCAGCAACTCAGGGTTTTCCTTCAACAATCGCGTTCTACGCTCGGCAAACTGCTTGGATAAGCCTGCCTCGCCGAGCCGGGATGCAATGCCCTCGCCTTGGCGTAATTCGTCGCTCACATACTGTCGTTGTGCAGCGTCCTGGGTCGGCACGTCCAGCAGCGCGCGCAACGCTGCCATGGCGGCTGGCGTGTCGCCGATCTCGAGATACGAGCTGGCGAGCAAGCGCAATACCATGGCATTGTCCGGGTCGACGCTGCGCGCGGCTTGCAGGTGCGCGATTGCCTTACGGGTGTCGCCGCCATACAACGGCGAGAGCTCGGCGTAGATGCGTCCGACGGAAGCCGATGCAAAACCGTGTAGCGCCCCGGGGTCCAGGGCGATCGAGCGCTCCAGCGACACGATGGCTTTTCGAGTTGCGGCGATGCGCTCGCTGGCGGACGCAATTCCGGTCATTGCGGTTAGCGCGAGCACAGCCGGGTCATCCGGCCACGCGGCTTGCGCGCGCGGAATGAGTGCCCGTGCCATTTGATTGGCCTGATCGGCGCGGGCATCGAACTCAGCCGTATCGATGGTGAGCAGATCGAAGGCACGTAACGTGGCCACATGATCCATGTAGCGATCAAGGGCGATAAGCGCGGCCAACTGTGCGGCACGATCATCGGGGGCCGCCTGCGCCAGTGCGAAGCGATACTCCGCCGCGCAGGCCAGATCATTCTTGCTGTAGGTATGCGGCTCGAGCCTTGCGGCCGTGGCCAGCTTGTCGGCCGCAGTGGGCGCGACCGGACAGGTGTACTTCGCCTGTTCCGCGGCGTCTTCGTTGATGGGCGGAATATGGGTGCTGGGCGCAGCGCCGTACGCGCCGGCCGCAGAGAATCCTCCCAGCACCACCGTGATCATCGTTGCCCGGAAGCGGCCACAAGGCGATGCTGACGGTTGCCGAACGCTTGGCTTCTGCATGCTCTTCACCCCATTTTCGGGAAGTTTCACGTCGCTTGACTAGAATTCGTAACCCAGACTGATGCCGATGGTGCGCGGCGCGTTCACCGAGTAACGCAACCGATCCGCGACGTTCAGCGACACGTCGCGTTCCAACGCCGTTCGCTCCACATCGTTGAGGATGTTCTTCAGGTACAAGGCCAGCTTCAGGTGCTCGCGCTGCACGGTCAGTCTCGCGTCCCACAGGCTCAAAGGCCCCTTGTCCGCGACGTTGGCGCCGCCGAGGGTGTACGCCGACAACGAGCCATCCGTATAGGAAAAATCGGTTCGTGCCGTTGCCGACCAGCTGTTAGAAAGGTTGAAGTCGTAGCTGAGGAACGCGCTGGACGTGATTTTCGGTACATCTGGTAGTGGCTTGCCCTTGGTGTTGGGAATGCCGTAGATGTCTTCCTGAAGCGCGCTGTCGATGTAACCGGCCGAAGCGCCGAGCGTCATGCCGCTGCGAACCAGGACCTCCACTTCGACCTCGACGCCGTAGTTGCGCACGCCACCCAAGTTCTTGTTGAGCGGAAATCCGCAGGGCAGGAAAATGGAATTCTGGATGTCCTTCCAATCGATGAGGTAGCCGGACGCGTTCACGCGCCACTTGTTGTCGGCGGAATTGCTCTTCATGCCGACCTCGTAGTTCCATAGCTTGTCCGGCTTGACGACTCCCGGACCTGAGGTTTCTCCCAGGGGTGCAAGATCCGCATCGCAGGTGACGGGCAGCGGCGAACGGCCATAGCCGCCTCTAAAGCCTTCCGCAATGTGTGCGTAGAGCAGGAGATTTTCATTTTGTTGCCAGTTGGCATCGAACTTATACACCGCGCTGCTGGCATCCCCGATGGCCGGCGGTTCCGCGTAGGGGTTGGGCTGCTCGGCAGTTTCAACGCCGGTGAAGATGCCGTTTTGCGCATTGTAGTCGCGCCGCACGATCTTGAAAGCGCGCACCCCGGCAGAAATCTTGAGTTTTTCGGTGATCTGATAGCTCAGCTCGCCGAAGGCGGCCTTTTGCCGCACCGTGTTGAAGAAGTGGCCGGTGAACAGGTTCTCGCCCGCGACAGGAAAGACGTTGGCGCTGAAGCCGGAGGGCCGCCATGGGATGTTGGTCTCGCCCTGTGTGTCGGCATAGAACAATCCCGCCAGCCACTGCAATGCGCCATCGCCCTTGGAGGTCATGCGCACCTCGGCGGTCTTGCTCTTGTCCACGGCGTCTTCGTGAATGGGCACAGCGCCGTAGATAGGCGCGATCCCGACGCTTTCCAATGCCTCCGCTGCCTCCTGGTCCATCGATAGAGTGCGCCTGGAATAGGAGAAGCTCGATACGATGTCGGCGAAGCCCACGTCGAAAATGCCTTTCAAATTGGCGATCGACAGCCGGTTGCCGTTGCGCTCATGGAAGTCGAACAGGAAATTCTGGACGAGGTCGTCGCGCGGATTGAGCGCCCCGGTGGTGATGTCCTGGAATCCGCCAAAGTCCTGCGATTGGGAGAATACGCTGGCTTCGATGGCCGCGGCGTCCGTGGCCTGCAGGCGCAGTGCGACACGACCGCCGTAGGTCTTGGAGTCCGGCACGCGTTCGGCGCGCGAAAACACGAGCGGCGCGCCTGATGCACGATTGGCGGCGAGGCTTGCCGGGGTGGCTACACGGCGTTCGATGAAGCCCTCGCTCTTGCTGTACCAGCCCACCATGCGCAAGGCCAGCCGGTCCGCAATCAACGGGGTGTTCAGCATGAAGTCCACTTCATACCCCGGCCGACCGGAGCCATCGGTGACGGAAACCTTGGTGTTCAGATGCGCTTGCTGTGCACTCGGATTGGGCGCCTTGGGAATGACGCGAATCGTCCCGCCCATGGAACCGGCGCCGTAGACTGTGCCTTGCGGGCCGCGCAGCACTTCCACCCGATCCACATCGATCAATGAAGGGTCGAACGCAACCTTTTCAGCGCTCGCGGAACTGCTGTCGGGAATAGGGGTTTCATCCAGATAGTACCCCACCACCGTGCTGCCGGTTTTCGAATCGATGCCACGGATGGCCACGCGCTGGCGCCCGGCGCCAAGGTCGATGAACGACAGAGCGGGCACCGAGCGGGCGTAGTCGGCGAAGTTCTCAGCGCTCTTCTGTTCGAGCGCGGCGCTGGTCACGGCGGTGATGGACAGCGGCACGCGTTGCAAGGATTCGGAGCGTTTGGTGGCGGTGACCACCACTTCCTCGAGCTCATCGCCGGCGGCAAGCACCGACTGGGCGCCGACGAGTGCGCACGCGAATGACAACCACACAGAATTGCAGATTCTTCGGTTCATCCCCGGTTCTCCACTTAATTCTTCTCGCGCACATCAGGTGCAGCAGCGACCGCATCCCGGCTCGTGCAGCCCCGCGCAGACAACCACGCGACAGATGGCGCGCTCACAAGGGGGGTCCTTTGCCAACGCAATATGAGCGCCGCCTATGTAGTTGTCAAATTGGCGCATGGGGTCAAATATGAGGGTGGCTCGCGTTTCAGCCGCTGCGGCAGATCCGCTGCGTGGAATGGCCGGCAGCCGCTCCATGCAGCCGTGATCCTGGATGAATACGGCTCTGTTGCATCTAGGGATTACCGGGCGAATGATGCCGACCTGGCGGTTCTGGTCATCGATTGGCCAGAGCGCGCCTCCAGATTTCATTGAGGGGCAGGGACCAGCTGCGCCGGCGCCTGCCTAGACTGAATTGGTGCTTTTGGATCCTATTCGCCAGCTCGATTCAGACGAGGACGATGCCTGCATTGGTGAATGACTTGGAGCCGGGAATGCTCGCGCATCGTCTCTTGATGGCGCGATGATTCTGCTCGACGATATTGTTTCGATGCCGGCGCGAGCAGACCTGATTTCCACCCATTTAGGGTTCTTGCTCCGGCGACGGCACGGAAAAGATGATTCCAGCGTCCATTTCTATTGATGTAGGTTTCATCCATCCGCCGGGAGGAGTCGACGCCCTTGGTCAGTTTGTTCCATCGCATTTCGAATTCGGCAACGTACCGGATGGTCCATCACATCGTAAAGCCGCGTCGTTGATCCATTTCCTGGCCTCGCCGGATGCGTCGTACCGCACCGTGGAAGCGATCAACGTCGACGGCGGATGGGTTGCAGGACCGTCGATCGCGGTGTTCGAAAGGCGGGCAGGGGGCACCTAAATGCTTCAATTACTTATGGATGTAGGCGCCGGTGCCGGAACGGGTGTTCGAAAACCGCTCACGCAGGTTACAGTCCGCGGTTCGGGGTGTGTGTTCCAGCCCATGTTGGCAGCGCATAACATGCCATGACGGTAGACCAAGCTGGTCGGATTCACCAAGGGTGCCGTCGCCGCGGTGGCGATGACGAGCCTTTGCGCACCGTCCGGAGAAAAGACCGATATCTCGCTGCGCAAGATCTCACTGACATAGATATTGCCGGCGTCATCGAGCTCGATGCCGTCCAGGGGCGACAGATCCCGTGCCACGATGCTTGCGGGTCCCGCGGTGCCGTCGGTGCGAATGGGTATGCGCACGATGGCCGGGTCACCATCGGTTGCGACATATAGATTGCGTCCGGCGGCGTCGAGCACCAGATCATTCGCGCCTTCGGGTATGGCGTTGTATGGGGCGGGAGGCCACTGCAACAAGGGGTCGGCGGACCACAGGGTATATCTACCACCCGGTTCGATCTTCCAGACTCCGGACAAGGTGAGATCAGTCACGTACAAATTCGACTCCGAGTCGATCGCGACGTCGTCGGGAAAACATCCGGGCCAACCACTGGCGCGGGTCAGCACGGGAGCGACGCGGCCGGTCGCGATCTCCACCCGATAGATGCCGGTAAAGGTGTCGCGAGCATCGCGACAATGTGCGTGATGCGGGTCCTCCTCGTCTTGCTCCGAATAATTCCAGACGTAGGTCACGTAGAGATTGCCGCGATGATCTGCCTCGAGTCCAAAGACACGTCCGGCGCCAGCCAATGCGGCAGATGGCACGCTCGCTATCGGAGCGTAGCCACCGTGCTCATCGAGGCGCACGACCGCACCGAGTTTCGGAATGGTTGCGTATAGCTTCCCATCGCCGTCCGCTGCAAGCCCCTCGGGTGCACCCGGCAGTTCCGCCATCACCCATGATCGGTACTGCGGGCCCGCGCCTGGGAAGGCGGGCGCGGCAGCCTCCAGGCCGATCGGCAGCAACGTCGTCAATATGAGCAACGGGGCGCGTATTCGCATCACGGCACTCCAGCTGCCCGGCGGCGTCGACGGGCAAAGGCGGATAAAACCAGTCCAAGCGTCGTCCAGCTCACCAGCAGTAGCCACTCGATCGGCACACGCCGATCGCGGATCAAGGGTTCGAACAGGCTGATGCAGCCCATAACCGTCGTGGTCAGGATCGCGAGGCGCATGGTGAAGATTCCGCCGGGGGTTCGAAACGGCCGCTCCAGCCCAGGCTGGGTGCGACGCAGACGAAGGACGGCCCAACAGGCAAACACATAGGAAAAGGTGAGACTGATGGAGGCCATGTTGATGATCGGCACCAGCGCACCGCGTCCGAGGCATATTCCCAGCAAACCAACGATACCGACCAACGCGACTGCTACGACCGGCGACTGGAAGCGGCCAATACGCGCGAAGCCCGCGGGCACCGTACCCTGCCTGCCGAGCGCCATCAGCAGGCGCGAGGCCCAAAGGAAAGCTGAGTTCCACGTCGCCAAAATCCCCAGAACGATGGCGCCCATGATTACCTGGGACAGGAACTCACTGCGTACGACTGCTCGCACAGCCATCGTTGCGGGCAACGGTGCCGCGACCAGTGAGCGCCAAGGAACGGCCAGGGTCGACGCCAGTACGACCACACAATAGAAAAGCACCCCCAGGATCAGTGCGAGGACCGTCATTCGCGCGACGGTACGTACTGAGGTGTCTGGCCGGCGTTCTTCGATCGCCTGTGGGATCACCTGAAAACCTGCGAACCACAACGATGCGGTCGACGCGATCCAGAGCACTCCGTAGATCGCAGGTTCGGGTTTGGTCGGAGTCAACCACGGCGATAGATTGTGTGGATGGCCCAGTGCAATCGCGGCGGCCGCAAATGCCGCGACGGCGATGGATTTCACATAGGTGAAGGCTTCCTGGAAGCGGCCCGCAGCGCGAGCGCCCAGCACATTGATCAGTGTAATCAGGCCAGTAAACGCCGTGCCAACGATCAGAGCACCGCTGTGAATGTCCTTCCCCAGGAGCCGGTATGCGATCGGGCCGTCAATCCCAGGAATCATCTGGCTGAGAAACCAAGCAAGCGAAATGCCCTCGAAGCTCGTGATCGCAGTGGCCATGAGGATCAGGAACCATCCCACCATGAATGCGGCGTCAACACCAAAAACGGCGGCGAGGTAAACCACCTCCCCGCCGGCTGTGGGCAGGGCGGTCGCGAGTTCCGCGTAGCATAACGCCACCGGGAGCATCAGTGCGCCTCCCAGGATGAATCCGAGGATTGCACCGAGCGGCGCGGCCGCCTCCAACCATTCACCGAGTGCGACCGCCCAGCCCACGCCCATGATCGCCCCGACTCCGATCGTCAGGAACTGCCTGGCACTCAGGCGCGCGGCGAGACCGTGCGTCACGGTGCGTCAGGACCCGTCGCAATCAGAACAACGCCGGCCCTCAACGCCAAGTCGGACCCCCTTTTAGAGATGGTTCTCTATTTGCCCAGTTTACAGGTAGCATCGGGTTGATGCGCGCCGACGACGTTTACCGCACGAACGAGAGGCTCTGATCATGCAATGGAATCCCCCCGGACTGCCCGAGCGCGGCGTCAAGCTCGACGCGCTCATGAGTGAGCTTCACGCGCTTGCCCCGGATGATTTGCGCAGTCACTGGGCTCGCGCCTTTCGCGGTCCAATCGATGTCGAAGATGTCGCCAGGCGCGCCTACGAACGGTTTCGCAACGACAACGGCATCTTTTCATTACGCGCCGAGCATATGCGAAAAGTGGAGGATGCGGTCACCAACATGTGCGTCGGGTTGTTCCATCCGCCCGCAGGCGCGAGCGCAACGTTCACCAGCGGAGGTTCGGAGAGCAATTACTCTGCGCTGCATGCCATGCGCGAGTGGGCGCGCGAGACGCATCCGGGTGTGCACACTCCTGAGATCGTGGCGCCGTATTCGGCGCATGCAACTTTCTCCAAGGGCTGCCATTACTTTGGACTCAAGCTGGTGCGGGTGGCGTTGGGAGTCGACCGCCGCGCGTCGGTTGCCGCCATGGCGGGGGCGATCAATCCCAATACCATCGGATTGGTCGCCTCCGCCCCATGTTGGCCGTATGGACAGTTCGATCCCGTCGATGAAATTGGCACTCTGGCAATGAAGCATGATCTGTGGGTACACGTGGATGCATGCGTCGGCGGATATCTAGCACCATTTGCGGAACGTCTCGGTGTGCGGCTTCCGCCTTGGGATTTCCGCGTCGACGCGGTACGTTCGATTTCAGCGGACCTGCACAAATATGGTTACTGCCCTAAACCAGCCTCAACGGTCCTATGGCGACATGAAGACTTGAAGCGCTTCCACTATGTTCACCCCTCCGATTGGCCAGGCGGCCAGTACAGTACCGCGGGATTTGCGGGCTCCCGTCCGGCCGGATCGATCTACGCTTCTTGGGCGGTGATGCGTTATCTCGGTGATGAGGGTTATCTGCGCCTTGCTCGGCAGGTGCTCGATGCCAAACGGACGCTGGTGGACGGCATCAAGGCCATTCCTGGGCTTTATGCGCTCGATAACGATCTGACACCGCTGGCATTTGGCTCCACCGACATCGACCTGACGCTAGTCAAAGGCGAAATGAGCAAGCTCGGTTGGATCCTCTTGGGCGCTTCCGATCCGCCCTTGATAAACCTGCCCATCGACGCGGCGCTCACCGAGCAGGTGATCAATACGTTTCTCGGGGATCTTCGTAATGTGGTGAACGGTATCCGCACCGGCGTTGCGAGCGTTCGTGAAGAACTGCGGTATTGAAGGAAAGGCGGCGTTGGATCTTGTGCTTCATGATATCGCTATGAAGCTCGGTTCTGTTGCATCTGGGATTCTGGTCCGCAGAAGGGTGCAATGGTGATTTGGCCAATCAACAGGCAAGCGCGGCGGCGAGCGGCGCTTGGGGATTTCCAGACCTCAATTGGTAGGGCTAGCACAGAGTCGGAGATCTGCACTTCGCAGGTAATTCGGCCGGAAGGTCTTATAGCCAAATGTTGGACTCGTAGGTGAAACGGGGAAGCATCTGATGAGCATAAAGGCACACGACTCTGCGTACGAATGGAGGGTAGTCACGCTGCTGACACTTGGGTTTGGTTTGGTGGGCTTGGATCGCTGGATTATTGCTCCGTTGTTCCCGGCGATGATGAACGATCTTCATCTCAACTATCAGGACCTTGGTGTTCTCGTTGGCGCGCTGGGGTTGTCATGGGGAGTGTTTGCCATCTTGGCGGGCGGGCTCTCTGATCGTATCGGTCGCAGGCGCGTGCTGATCCCGTCCCTGATCGGATTTTCGTTGCTTTCTGGGCTTTCCGGTTTCGCCACGGGCTTGGCAAGCCTGGCGTTGATCAGGGGTGTGATGGGCATGATGGAGGGGTCGTTCTGCCCAACGAGCTTTGCATCGACCAACGATGCGTCCAAGCCTTCGCGGCGCGGCTTCAATCTGGGCGTGCAACAGTGCACGTTTCCGTTGTTTGGCTTGGCATTGGGGCCTATCTTGGCGACCCAGCTGCTGGAAGTGACAAACTGGCGCTGGGTTTTCGTCCTGGTCGCAATACCGGGCCTGATTCTGTCCGTCCTGCTGGCCCGTACCGTCCGGGAACCGGCCTCGGTCGGGGCCGCTAGCGCCGCGGAACGTGCGCCACTGAGTAAGCTGTTGAAGCACCACAATGTGTTTCTGGGCATGTTCATGCTCTTGTGCGCGATGAGTGGCATTTTCACCGTCAGCGCAATGGTGCCCAATTATCTCATCGACTACTTGCATCTGACCAACGCGCAGATGGGATTCGTCACATCGGCGATTGGTTTCGGCGGCTGCTTGGGGCAGATCATTTTGCCCGGCCTTTCCGATGTGATCGGGCGCAAGGTGTCTGCGGTGTTCGGCTTCCTCATGGCGGCAGCGCTTCTTTATGCATTTGCGCAGACAGGCGCCAGCCCGGTGTCGCTGTTTGCCTTGTTGTTCGGCTCCTGTTTCTTCTGTTTTGGGTTGCTCGGCCTGATTACCGGGCCGATCGCGGCTGAAGCGGCGCCGGTGGGGTTGGTATCGTCGACGGCAGGCATCATCATTGGTTCGGGCGAAATCTTCGGCGGCGGCGTTGCACCTGCGCTGGCCGGGGGAGTTGCGCAACACTATGGGATTCAGCATACGCTGACGATGGCTCTCGTGGGCCTCCTGTTTGGATTTGTCGGCAGTTTGTTCTTGGAAGAAACCGCGCCGCGGAAGGTGCGTGTTTTGGCGTCCGGTGGGTAATGCTGCCGACGTCTGGAGTGTCGTTTTTTCTCGTGTGTGGGGTCGCCGGTCTCGCGACCCTGCGGAAGATCAGCATTCTCAAGAGTTGCGTGGGTAGGGGAAGTTCTGCCTATTCGCGGACTCCTGGTGGTGCTGTTCAGTCGACCTGTAACGTCATGCGGGATTCCGCGACCCGGTCGACCTCCTCGCGCGCCATGGGAAAGCGCTTGAAGTTGAAATCGCGATGCAATTCCACTTGATCGGCGATGTGCGGATTGCCCTTTCCATCCACGCTGATGAATTGGTTCTGGCCGCCGCTGGGCGAGACATCCTCGAAACCCCGGGTTCGCGGGCTGATCTCCATCAGGGCATTCCACAACTCCGAGCCGTTGTGACGGATCATCTCAGGCTGCAGGCTCAACGCGGCGGCCGTGCGCGTGGAATCGTCGGGATCATCGGGAAAGGGCGGGTGGTCTGGATGCTTGCCGACCGCGTTGGCGCTCAGATACTTCCAGTAGACACCGGTCAGCCATTGGCCGGCGTCGGGAGTGTGAAAGCGCGCCTCGAGCTCGTCGCGGGTCGTCTGCAAAGTGCGGCGCAGCTCGTCCGTCCGCTTGTCCGCCGGCAACCATGGGTGGGCAAGGGGTGTCTTGGACTCAGCGCCGGCGACGATGCGGTACAACAGTTCGGTGCGGTACTTGATGTAGTTGCCATCATCGATCTTGTGCCACCAATCGCCGATCACGGGCGCGACCAGCTGGCGCTGGGCCACCGCGTACCACTGGCGGTAGATCGTTAAGCCCGGGTCATCGTACTTGCCATCTCCATCCCGGTCTTCGTATTGCGCATTCCAGCGTTGCATGCGCTGCACCAGGTCGGTCAGCCTCGCATCGCCATCGGCCGCTTGCAGGAGAAAGCGCGTGAAGAACTGCGGGCTCGTCAGACTCAGGTCGACCCCAGCGGCGGAACGACCGATGGATTCGTTGATGCGTTTGAGCGCGGCCACATCGATCGGCGGCGAGGACTCGATCAGCTCGCGGCCCAGATAGGTGCGGAATGTGGCGCCATAGCGGGAGGCCTCGCCATAGGTGGAATCCGCGCGCGCCTTGTTGTTCCACACGTGCAGGTAGCCTTGCGCCGGATTGACGACCTGGGGCCAATGCTCGCTCGAGTTGAAGCCCTTCCATTCGAAACGGCCATCGCCCGGCGTGGGCAATCGCGGGTCGACTCCGGCTGCGCGAATGGGCGTGTTGCCTGCATGCCAGTAGGCGATCGTGCCGTCCTCGCCACCGTACTGCACGTTGAAGCTCGCGCGCATGCGCTCAATCGCGCGCCGCATGTCTTCCAGGCTATGCGCCCGCGCGATGTCCACCAGGGCGACGAAGGAATCCAGTTCGCGATTCCATAAGGCATTGCGTTCGGCGTAGGCACGGTGCTGAAGCGCGTCTTGCATGACCAAGGGCCCATGGACCGTGCGCCGGATGGAGAGTCGCACGGGCGATGCCTGACGCACCTGGATGACCACCTCGCGGGTCTGCATGCGTCGCCAGTGTCCCTGGTATCGATACTCATCGGTGCGCGCCGGGTTCAACTGTTCCTCGAAGAGGTCGACCATGTCCTCTTCGCCGGTGGTGATGAGCCAGCCGAAATTGGGTCCGCGCCCCATGATGGGCACCGGCCACGCGGCGAACGTCCAGCCTCCGGTGTCGAAGCCCGCCCCATCGAGATGCACGTCGGGGCCGTCCGCCGTCGATTGAAGCATCAGTACATGCCCATTGGCCGAGCGGTGTGGGCCGATGACGATGCTGCGGCTGGCGCCGGGCGCGGCGCCGAACAGGCGCCGGCGCGCGTCGTCCGCGATGCGGTAGGCCTTCTCCCCGTCTGCTTCGACAGCCTCTCGCCTGCTGCGATCTGCCGCCACCGCTGATGCGGATGAACCAGGAACGGATGCCCCGGCGGAAGGTGCGGGGCCGGCGATGGCCGCCTCGCGAATCACGGGCACCGCATCGCCGTCACTCAAGGGCAACACATCATCGAAGATCCGTCGGGCATCGACCTCGGAGAAGCGTCGCTGCAGGTCGCGCAGGAAGGCGAGATTGTTCAGTTCCACGCTGTGTGCGCCGCTGCCGTAATAGACGATGGACTGCGACATCGTCGCGGCAAGGTCCGCGAGCGACCAGCGCTCGGGCTTCACGCCCCATTGCGTGAACTCGTAGGGCATGTGGCGCGCCGGATCGCGGATGGCTTCGTCGATATGGCGGTTCAATCCCGCCAGGTAGGCGATGAGGATGTTGCGGTGATAGGCGGGCAGGGCTGCCACCAGCGCATTCCATTCCGCGTCGGTGTGATCGCGCAGCCGCGCGGCCTTGTCGGCGTCGATCTGCGAGGCGCCGAGGATCTCCGCGAGCCGGCCGCGGGCGGCGCGGCGCGCCAGTTCCCATTGCGCCAGCCGGTCCTGCGCCAGCGCGTAGCCTGCGCCATGGAAGAGGGCGCGCACATCGTCCGCTCGGACATGGGGCACGCCGCTGGCATCGCGGATGATCTCGACGCTGGACTTGCCGCACGCCAGGTTGGCGGCGCACAAGCCGCCGACAAGCGCCGTCGCGGCGGTGAGAAAGCCTCGGTGCATACGTTGCTCCTTCCCTTACCGCGCTCAATATATCGAGCAAATGGGCTACATGTAAGGGGGGGTGGAAGCCGTGATGAGGACGGCCGGCCGGTCGCTCACGTTGCGGAAGCGGTGCGGGATCAAGCCATCGTGCAGGAAACTATCGCCGGCCTTCAGTACGCGCTTCTGGTTGCCGACCGTCAGCTCGATCTCCCCGGAGATCACGAAGCCGCCGGTGCTCACCGGGTGCTTCAGGCGCATGTCGCAATCGGCGCCGGGCTCATAGGTCTCGTGCAGGATCTGCAACCCATAGCGGCGCGCATCGCCCACCTGCCGGATCGACACCAGACGGGTGGGGCGGCGCCCTTCGGCCTTGCCCAGTTGATGCGTGAGATCCACCAGTTCCGACGGCGTGAAAAATACGCTTTGAAGCCGCGCCTCGGGGATCTGGGGCTCGAAGAACTCCCCCATGGTCATGTCGATCCCCTCGAGGATCTTGCGCAGCGTCGTCACGGAAGGGTTGCTTTGGTTGCGCTCGATCATCGAGATGATCCCGTGCGGCACGCCGCCTTGCTTGGCGAGATCGCGCTGGGTGAGTCCCCGTTGCTCGCGGATCTCCTTGAGGCGTGCCCCCAGATCGAATTCCCCTTTGCGCACCCGTCCTCCTCAAGCTTCGCGCGGCCGCGCTCTTCTGCGCGCACCTGCGCGCCGCGCCATCATCCGCTTGCTTCGTAAGTTAAGCAATGCTACCGTCTTGCTCAATAAAAAGAGCAAGCGGTGCTTTGCCGCATACGGTGAAACTACGACAAGGGGTGCCATCAAGATGCAAATTCCGCAACATCGGCGTTCCGTCTCTGCCCGAACCTGCGTGTCGCATTCATTTGACGGCGCGCAGCGCCGGTTGCGCCGCTTCGCGCAGGCCGCGCTGTTCGGCATGGCCCTGTGTTCCGCCGCGCAGTCGATGGCAGAGGAGGCCGTACGCGATCCCAGCCAGCTTCCCGAGGTCGTGGTCTCCGCCCGCAAGCGCCTGGAATCGGCCGTCGACGTGCCGGTGAGCATCACCAGCTTCAGCGAGCAGTCGCTGCAGAATTTCCAGATCGAGAAATTCGCCGACTATGCGGACAAGGTCTCCAACCTGTCCTACACGGCGGGCGCGGGTTCCTACGGATTGTCGGATGGCCGCTCGGTGGCGGACCGGTGTCCTCGGAGCAGCTTGCTAAGATTCGCCAACTCGCCGGCCGACAGGAAATTCGCTCGGTCAGTTCCACCTTACAGTGACTGGCGCGGGGGTTCTTCGAATGGTGATCCCGAGCCGACCCAATTTTGTACGCGATGACCATTCGATTAATCTGTATGCCCAATCCCGGAGAGGGTCTTGCGACACATTTCGGTCTCCGAAGCCAAGAAGAGGTTCGCAGCTTTACTGGATGCGGTACAACGCTGTCCGGTCGTCATTCGCAGGCGATCGTGTGACCAAGCGGTTCTGATTTCACCGCAGGAATACGCCCGCTTGCGGGGAGTTGCGCTGGCCGACCTTCAAGCCTTTTGTGTTCGCGTTGGAGAAAGGGCCGAGCGGATTGGATTGACGGAGCGGCAGCTCGCGGAATTGACGCAACGCGACGCAACCGCTCACCTGGTGTTGAACGAAGCTGAAGAACCTATACTTGGGCCATCGATCGACAAACAACCGATGGCGAAGTGATAAAACCTCTTCCCGTAACCCCGCAATTGTTGCAGTTGGCATCGCGAATCGTGTGGTTCGAACCTGCGCATCAGGCGCTTGCCGATCCCATCCGGTTTCTTGCCTACGCGTTTGCCTATGCGCGCCACGAGGATATGAGCGAGATTCGCCATCATATGTCGGACGATGATTTGCGTGAAGCGCTCGATCACGCGCCGCCGGGCATCATTGATGCTCGATCGTGGGCGTATTGGAATTCGAAATTGGGTCGATATCCTGCTCCGATCATGAGAAGGCGTGAGTTGGGTGAGTCCAGCAGCGTTTGAGGTCTGACCAGCTCAAGCCGACAACCATTCCGTTCCGACACCCTGCTGCGCCGGCGAGCGCTTTCGATTGGATGGGATTATTCCAACTATCGTTCGGGCGTGGGTCGGTGCCCATGGCTGACGCCGGTTTGCACAAAACAGGTTCGAGTTCCACTGAGCGGCTGTAGCCGCTATCGTGGAGCGGCAGATCATCGAGTCAGGTCGTCATCACGCGATCGAGTTTTGCCTGTCAAACGCTCCACGTCGGCGAGATCCTGGGTGCGACCGGTCGCGCGCTTGTTGGCGATCAGGTCGGCGCGCGAGATCACCGCGACGTCGATGCCCTCGAGGCGCGCCACCACTTTTCGTGGGTAGGCGTCTTCGAAGTCGACGCCATCGATGGAAGTGAGAATATCGATGCGCCGGGGGCCCGCGCCGATCTGGAACACCGCACCCCGGGTGCTGAAATCGGCCGGGGAAAGCCCTTGCGTGGGCGCGCCGAAGCGCTGTAGCGCGTGGATCAGTCGAACGGCATTGTCCGCGTTCGCGCGCACGAAGAAATCTATGTCCTTGGTCGCTCGCGGATGACCGTGAACGGCAAGTGCATGCGCTCCCACGAGCAGGTATTCAACCTTTTCGTCGGAAAAACACGACAACATCTCTTTGTAGTCTTCGTTCAACATCGTCTGTATTGATCCATGACCACGCTTCCTTCGTGAGTTCCCACACCTGCGAGAGCCGCTCTTCCGGCGTGCCCTGCATAAAGCCGCCGTCATCGGCCTCTGCAGGCGAGCGGCACAAGCGGACGTAAGTTCGATCCATGGACATGCCGGAAACCTGCAAGGGCAAAACCGAAGATCATTATAGCATCGGCCAAAATGCAAAGACGCGCACCGCATGTCGGACGGTGGGGCCCGGTTGGGAGCGAATTCCCAGTTAAGCGGCGGCCGGAATCTGGAGAAGGGTTCTGTTGCATCTGGGGATTAACGGTCGGGTGACGAACGCACATCAGACGACAAGCCCGATCGGCGCCGATGGAAGTCCTTGAATTCACCGGACCTCGACTGACTGCGCAGAACTTGGCGGCGCCCTTGGATCGGAAATCTGAATCAAGAATCCCTAGATGCAACAGAACACGTTTTCTGATCCTGTTCGCCAACTCGATCCCGCATAGGTCGATGCGGGCATAGGAGAAGGGCTTGAAGGGCGAGCATTCTCGCGACCGGTCGTTTGGTGTCACAGTAACGCGCCAGGAGGAGTTCACGCCCTTGGCGAGTCGGTTCCACCGCTTCTCGAATTCCGGAACGTAGCGGATGGTCCAGCGCATCACGGTGGTACGGGAGACCGCAACTCCACGCTCAGCAATGATGGCGGTAAGGTCCCGGTAGGACAGACGGTAGGTGATGTACCAGCGGCAGCACAGCTCAATGATGTTGGCGTCGAAGGCCCGCCAGCGGTAAATGGGATCCCGGTCGATTGGTTTGGTCATTTTTTTCCTCCGGACCGGTGAGAGGGTGAGATGACAGACACGCGCTTCGCGCGTGGCTGGCCCCGAGCGTCAGCGAAGGGGTTCGCGGCCGAAGCGCCGCGAACAATCTCACCGCGCATGAAGTAGCTCCCCCCACGCGCGAAGCGCGCCCCAAGAAGAGCGCGAAACGCGAAGGTGCCGACACCCTCAACGGCCTGTAAGATACCCTTCCGCGGGGAGCCTATCGATAGCGAGCGTTCAGTTGACCCCATCAGGATGATGGAAGGCTAGTTCGACGAATCACTCACGGGTGTATCGGACAAATCCCCGAGGCCATAGCGGCGCAGCTTGACGTAAAGACTTTGACGCGACAATCCAAGAATCTCGGCGGCTGATGCCCGGTTGTCGCCCGCCAATGCGAGAGCCGCTTCGATGCACATGCGTTCAATCGCATCCGTTGATTCACGCACCATGTCCTTGAGACCCACTCTTCCGACCAGTTTCGTCAGATGTTCGATGGTCCCAGCGCTCTCCGTTTGGGCGCCCGGTTTCGACGTCGTATGACGCAACGTGCTTCGTATCGAGAAGCCGAGACACGGCTGCTCACCTTCGGGCGCGGACACTGCAGAGATCTCGACATCGACTTCTGAGCCATATTCGCCGCGCAACGTCGTCGGGTACATTCTCACCGACTCGTGCTGTCGCAGGGTCGTGGTAAGCACTTTGAAATCAGCGCCCGGCCGTCCCAGCCAGCGTTCAAGAAATTCACCCCGGACCTGCTCTTCTGTCGCAAGTTGCGCAAGATCGAGGAACGCGCGATTGGCAAACAGGATTCGGCCGTCCAGATCCGTCAGAACAAGGCCGTCGGGTGATGTTTCGATCACATCGAGAACCTTGGCCCTCACTTTCGAGACGATGGGATCGCTGCTCTTGCCGCCGAAAGGTTGGAACTGCACGAGGTAATAGGAGGCATTGGACATGCGGAACATCGTTGCCGTCGCCACGAACTCGGCATTGGACTGCGCTGTGCGGACGCGGACTTCCGGTGCACGGCCCGCCACCTTGACCGTTGAAAGCATGGTAAGGAGCGATTGCGTGCTCGGCGCGTCAAACCCTTCCGGAAAGCTGCGACCGGTGAGCCGACGAGTCGTCGAGCCCATGAGCTGCGCTGCCGCCGGGTTGGCCTCCGTCACGCGTTGTGTCGCCGCATCGACGATGATCACTGCTTCGGAGGAAAGCTGGAACAACAGGTTGTAGCGTGTTTCCGTGAATCGCAGCGTCGAGTAATCGCGTTCGATCGCCTGTTCCACCTCCGTCATCCGTCTCTGCATCGCGGCCAACGTACGCAGGTCCTTTCCAACCGCCAATATCCGGCGAGTGCCCGGCAACGCCATCACGCTGTAATTGACCGGCAGGTCCGGCCGTCCGGGTGCGGTGGGGTGGTTGACCTGTCGCCATCGGGCCAGGTCATTCCCGTCGGCGTCGCGCAAGAGCGCTTCGATCTTTGGCCTGCACTCCGTCGTTACGGTATCGATCCAGGGCCGGCCTTGCCACTGATCGCCGATTTCTGCGGCAAGTTCGTCGCCTCCCAGGGAAACGTCGCGAATCACGCCTCTATTGTCGACGATCAACGCAATGTCCGCGGTCCGCGAGATAAGTAAGGCGGCCGAATTCGCGTCCAGGGAGCCAAGCGTCTTCTTTGGGGCATCAAACTGCTTCACACGAGGCCTACTCTATTTCTGAGGCGGATCACTTTCGAATAGTGCAATCGAATGCGCCGCCATTGATGGTATTCCGGGTCGCAATGCTGCCAGACTCGGCCGAACGCACCAGCTCACGAGGGAAATGCCCATGTGCGATGAAGGCGAGGAACGCAGGCATCAATTTGGATGAATTATGGGGCCTGGCGCGACAATTTACATCTATCAAACTGAGGAGGGCCCGTCGTCGACGGGCCCCCCCTCCCGTACGTTCTACCCGGCAGGCTTCGCTACGGGCGCGGATGTGGGCGCAAAACGAGCGTAGGTGTTTCGCAGAATGATCATGATCGCAGCCCCGGCGATGACCAATCCCGCATTTGCGAGGATCGCAGACAGGTACTGGCCGACCTCCGGGGCGCTGCCAAACAGGTGCGCAAAACTCGTCAATGCCAGCGCGCTTACCAACACTCTTACGTGGTCCTCCCGGGCGATCGACCACCCGACTACGAGACCTACCAACAACAGCACCAAGTCGACGTGAGGAATCGCGACGAAGGCCGCGATGATTGCCAACGCAATTCCAGTCAAGCCAATGATCTTTTCGATTTTCACAGCAACCTCCAAATAGAGTTTTAATTATCGTCGTTGCTCAAAATCCGCTGCCGTTAGCGGAACAACGCACAGCCATGGATGCGCGGACGAGCATGCACTGCGCGGAGTTTGTGCGTCAACAGATCATATGCATGCGGCGTGAATGCTCCCGCTTCTTCGCGCCGAAAAAGGGAGAGCTGACAAAATGGTAGTCAGCATTGGTTGACGCCTTGTCGATCTGCAGGTTGCCTTGCGCCCGAACCCGGCATAAGACGGCGCGACTGCGTGCATGCCTTTGGTCCGCGATTTCGCTGACATTCGGGCCGCGCATTCACGCGCATTCCGGGGTGCGAGCGAATTGCGGAGAGCTTGCGTTGCAAGTGGATCGTCAATCGACGTTGACAACAGCGGAGTTGACAGTTCGCCCCTGCGATTGGCGCGCAGCGGATTGATCGGATATGGTCGGCCGGCGTTCGATCGGCGGATGCGTGACATTCAATAATCGAAGAATAAACAGGAGTGTGATCATGGGCATTGGTTCGGAATTCAAGGAATTTGCGATGAAGGGCAACGTCGTGGACCTCGCAGTGGGCGTCGTCATCGGCGGGGCATTCGGCAAGATCGTCTCTTCATTGGTTGCGGACGTCATCATGCCGCCGCTGGGTAAGGCAATCGGTGGCGTGAACTTCGGTGACCTTGCAATCAGTCTGGGTCAGGGCGCGGATGGGAAGGATGTCCTGCTGAGGTACGGTGCGTTCCTGCAATCAGTCTTTGATTTCTTGATCATCGCGCTTGTGATTTTCGTCGCCATCAAGGGAATCAACAAATTGAAGCGGCCCCCGGCCGAGGCTCCGGCTGCCGCGCCGCCGCGCACCGAAGTGTTGTTGGAAGAGATTCGAAACCTGCTTGCAAAGCACTGATCGACGAGGTGGAGGCCTGTGCCGGAGTGATGCGGCATCACTCCGGCACAGGCGTGGTCGCCGGCGCATTCTGCGATTGCGCCGCAATTCTCCGCTGATCCGACGCGTCATGAAGGCCACCCTCGCTTCACGCTCCGTACATTCCGCAACGCCATAGGCGTATCCCGCCGACGCCTTGTTCATTGACCTAAGAAGCAGCCCGCGATACTTGTATTTCGGGTGCGGACCCTTGCCCTTCCTGGGCACGTACCGAGCGGAATTGACTTAGGTCAAGGACTTCTCGGGGCACATCCCTACAGTACCCGCATATTCCGACGAATTGATGAGCGAGGCTCATGCATGTCGTTCGGAGTCCGGGGTCGATGGCTTGAAACGCCACGGCTGAATTTCAAATGTGGGAGCGAGGCATGAATACGAATTCCAGGCGGGCTCTGGGTTTTCTGCTTGCGGCGGGCTTTGGGTGGGCGACAGCAGCGTCAGCGGCCGACACGTTGCAGGATGTAATGCAGGCCCGGGGTTTGAGTCAACAAGACGTTCTGGCAGCTGCCAAGATCTACGTGCCTACCGGAAAACGCGATGAGTTCCTCGTGTTCAGCTCGGGCGGACAGAGCGGGCAGATCATCGTCTACGGCATCCCGTCGATGCGCATCCTGAAATACCTGGCGGTCTTCACGCCGGAGCCTTGGCAGGGGTATGGTTTCGACGAGAGTTCCAAGAAGGTGCTCGACGAGGGCAAGATCGACGGCAAGTCCATCACCTGGGGCGACACCCATCATCCGGGGATGTCAGAGACCGACGGCAAATACGACGGCCAATTCCTGTTCATCAACGACAAGGCCAATCCACGCGTCGCGGTGGTTCTGTTGCATCTAGGGATTTTCGGCCCGCAGAAGGTCATCTCGGCGTTTGGCCAATCAGCGGGCGAGCGCGCGCCTCCAAAGTTCATTGAGGGGTAGGGACCAGCTACGCTTACCCCTGCCGAGGCTGAACTGGTGCTTTCGGATCTTGTTCGCCAGTTCGATTCCGCCCAGGACGATGCCGGCGTTCATGAACGACTTGAAGCCGAGCATGCAGGCGATCCGGCGCTTGATGGCGCGATGATCTTGCTCGACGATATTGTTGAGGTATTGGCTGCAGCGAACTCTGACCTTCACCCATTTGGGATCTTCGCGCCGTAGGTAGCGCAGGGCGAGGTGGCTGGGTTTGTGCCCATCAAGAGTTACCTTCTTCGGCCAGTGATGCCCTGTGGTACATAGCGCCTTGCGGAAAAAGGCTTCCGCCGCCGCGGTTCCCCGCGTCCGCCGGAGGAGAAAGTCGATAGTCTTGCCGTGTTTGTCGACGGCACGGAACAGATAATTCCAGCGGCCATTGATCTTGATGTAGGTCTCGTCGACCCGCCAGGAGGAGTTGACGCCCTTGGCAAGGCGATTCCAGCGCTTTTCGAATTCTGGCACGTACCTGATGGTCCATCGCATCAGCGTGGTGTGAGACACATTAACTCCCCGCTCGGCCATGATGGCCACCAGGTCCCGGTACGACAGCCGGTAGGTGATGTACCAGCGGCAGCACAGCTCAATGATGTCGGCGTCGAAGGCCCGTCGGCGGTAAATGGGATCCCGGTCGATTGGTTTGGTCATTTTTATCCCTCCGGACCGGTGAGAGGGTAGGCCTGGTCATCCGCCGTTGCACCAGAACCCAACCTATCACCGGCTCCCTTAACCTCCTAAAAAGTAAGGATTTTCGTCGCAAATCGTTGCAGCTTGTTGCATGCTGTCGCGAACCTGTTAGCATGGCGCCCCCGCACGTTGGCAACGGTGGGGCTAAACGGGGCATGGCGCAGTCTGGTAGCGCATCTGCTTTGGGAGCATCGCAATTGCTCCTCTTCTCGCCCCGAAAAATTCTTTTCAGATCATCCAATCAAGAGTGTTTTCTCAACACTTTTCTTATGCGCGGTGGACACGTTGGTGGACACCCTTTGTTTCGTTCTTCGGCAGTTTCGTCTTGATTGGCGCTAATCGAGACGCGCGTACCGAACGCGCCGCTCTGAGGAAGCGCATGCGCTGTTCATCTTGAGGACGTGGATACACCAGAACCGATTTTCCAGATGCTGACCTTAAGGAAGCCATACGCCTGACGTGTGCGAAATCAAACGCGGGGCTGTGAACCGGCATCGAATGTTGACCAGATAGATGGCTTGTCATCCATCGTGAATCGATGCGCTACCGCGCCGGTCGACGCCGAGTTGGCATGGCGATTCACAGTGAGACCGTAGGCTTGGCGACCCGCCGTTGCACCAGAACCCATTGGCAAGCAATCCGGCGTCCTTCTCGGATGCGCTTGACAACTTATAGCAGTTCTGGGATCTTTTGCCAAATCGGTTTTTCAGGGGATTTATCATTAACCGCGACGGCATTTCCCAAAGGTTACCGATTCAACCGCCGTTTGTACTTCGAGCGCGATTGATGACCTCACTCACTGGCGGCGGATTCCATTTCGAACCCGACGGCGTGATTTCAGTCGATGCAGCAGGTTTGATCTCATGTATGTGTGCGGCGTCCGACTATGCGGGATCGACGGCTCCGTTGGACATTCGTCCCTTGGTGATTTGTCCCGGCCTGGTCGATACACACGCACATTTGCCGCAAATGCCGCTGACTGGAACGAGCGCCCCGGGCGCATTGATGGACTGGCTGGAAGAGGAAATGGCGCCGGCGGAAAGGCGCTTTTCGGGAAGTGGAAGCCTCCAGGTGGCGGAATCCTACCTGCAGATATTTGCGTCGGTCGGAACAACAACGGTCACCCTTTACAGTTCGGTCGACGCTGACGCCACCGACGCTGGATTTCGTGCAGCCGCGGCGCATGGAATGCGCGCTGTGCTGGGTCAATGCCTGATGGACAAGATGCGCTATGACGATGCGCCGGAGTCGGGCATCACCGACCGACGCCTATCGGAGTCGGAGAGTCTTTGCAGACGTTGGCACGGCTACGACAACGGGCGCTTGCAGTATGCGTTCACACCTCGCTTTGCGCTGAGCTGTTCGCCGCAAATGCTGAGGGAGTCAGCGAGGCTGGCCACCCACATGAACGCCTTTTGGCAAACTCATGTGGCGGAGGATCCTGATGAAGTCGCGCAGGCTCTGGCGTTGTTCCCCGGAATTCAGAGCTATCTGGACATTTACGATCGCTTTGGTGGTCTGGGTAGCAAATCCATCCTTGCGCATGGCGTATACCTTTCCGATGGGGACATCTGCCGGATCCGAGAATCGCATACCTCGATTGCTCACTGCCCGTCGAATGTCTTTGGTAACGGCGGCGTACTCGACCTTGGTCGTTATCGCGAGTCGGGAGTGACGCTGGGCCTTGGCTCCGATGTTGGAGGTTGCACGGATGTGTCGCTGTTCAAGGCAATGGAGATTGGTTGGATCTGTCAAGCGACGCGCAAGAAGCTGGTTCCAGCAGCGACGGTGCTGAACGACGTTGCTGATTGGTTTGATCTTGCCACCTTGGGGGGCGCTCGCGTACTTGGTCTTGCAGATCGTATCGGCTCCTTGGAGGTTGGTAAGGAGGCGGATCTGATCGCGGTTGACACAGATCGGCTGCGAGTGACCAACGACATTCGTCAAGATTCTGCTTCGAGCCTTTTGTGTCTCATGGTGTTCCGCGCCCGTCAGGACATGATCCGTGCGGCTTGGGTCAGGGGCAAGCGACTCGTCGGCCCCGGGATGTTCGACCATGACTCGAGCGGGGGGAAGTTTACCTGACACAGGCTGGAGATGGCCGAGGACAGTTCAATAGAAGTGAATTGCGAATCAAATGGGGTGATCTTCATTCACGTGCGCTTACGAAGTGCAGGAGGTCTTATGGTGATGTGGATGCGAATATTGCAGGGCTTTGGCAGTTCAGCGGCCCTGCTGAGCATGTCCTTCGCTGGTACTGCGTGGGCACAGACTGCGGAACAAAATAGCTCGAAGAATGTTGCGCTGGAAGAGATCCTGGTTACCGCTACGCGGCACGAGGAAGGCATCAGCAAAGTGCCGGTGAGCGTAACCGCTTTCGGTCAAGAAGCCATGGATCTGAAAGGCATCAAGGACATCCAGGATGTCGTGCGCTTCACCCCAGGAATTGCCATCGACAATACGGGAACAAATACCGTTGCGATTCGGGGCATTTCCTCCTCAGGGGGAGCTGGCACAACCGGCATCTATATAGACGACACGCCCATTCAGATTCGTTCTATTAGTTTCAATTCAGAAGACACGTTGCCGAAGACGTTCGATCTTGAGCGCGTTGAGGTTCTGAGAGGTCCGCAAGGAACCCTTTTTGGCGCGGGTTCTGAAGGCGGTACGGTGCGGTACATTCTTGCGCAGCCCAGCATCACATCGGCTAGCACGTACGCTCGAAGCGAGGTGTCGTACACGGAGCACGGTGCCGCGAGCTACGAAGCCGGGATTGCCAAAGGCGGTCCGCTGGTTGATGGTGTGCTGGGAGTGCGCGCAAGCGCGTGGTACCGGCGCGATGGCGGCTGGATCGACCGCGTGGATCCCTTCAGCAGGCAACCGGTTGATTCCAATTCAAATCGTGTCAGTACGGCCGTGCTGCGGTTGGCAGCGCTTTGGCAACCTGCCAGCAATGTCTCGGTAACGCCGAGTATCGTTTACCAGAACAGCCAACGACACGACCAATCTACATTCTGGCAGTCCTATTCCGACGTCGAGCACGGTCAGTTCAACAATGCCTATCCGGGTCGTAACCCAGTATCGGACCGGTTCGCGTTGCCGGCGTTGAAGGTGGAGGTGGGTCTGGGGAAGGCGACACTGATCTCCAATACGTCCTACTACAATCGTCGCGAAGTGACCGGCTATGACGGCACCACTTACAACCTGTCGTTTTATCAGCAGTTTGGTTGGCCGGCGGCCGCCAACGCGTTCGGTGTCTACGTGCCGTTCCTCGATCCAAACGTCTATCCGCTCGTATCTGACAGGGGGATCAATCTGCCAGCGGCGTTGCAGGGATATCGATCAAATTCGACGGTTACTAATCTGCAAAACACATTTACCCAGGAGCTGAGAGTACAGTCGCAGGATCCGTCGAGCCGATGGAGGTGGACGGTGGGGGCCTTTTATTCACGCTCTCGGCAGAAGAGTGTTGTGGAGCAGTACGATCCGAATCTCAACCAACTGCTGCAGGGGCTTTTCGGTGTCAACGTGGCTGACCTGTTTTTCGGTTTCGACTTGCTCCCCAATGGTGACAGCTACTATGGCCGGGTCGACAGTACCGAGTGGCAACTGGCCGGCTTTGGAGAACTCACGTACGGCATTACCGACAAGCTTCAAATGACATTGGGGGGGCGGGTGTCTAAGACGTCCTTCGATCTGAAGCAAAGTGCCGATGGCCCGCCGAATTATGGGCCGTCGAGCTCGGTTGCGGGGCAGTCGGAGACACCAGTGACACCCAAGCTGAGTCTGTCGTATCAAGCTACGCCAAACCATTTGCTTTACGCCACCTATGCAAAGGGCTTTCGGCCCGGTGGCGGAAATTCGCCTTTGCCCAGTACATGCGGTCCGAGCCTTGACGCACTGGGCTATGCAAATGGTGAAGCGCCGCTGAAGTACGATTCGGACACCACTCAGAGCTATGAGATTGGCTCCAAGAATAACCTTGGGAACGTCATCCGGATTGCGAGCAGTGTGTACTACATTCGATGGAACGGCATTCAGCAGAATCTGTTTCTTCCCGGATGCGGATTTCAGTTCACGGACAACTTGGGTACGGCTGTCTCCAAAGGCTTTGATCTGCAGGCAGAATCGACCCTTGGTACCCATTTCAAGGCGGACCTCGCTCTCGGATATACGAACGCGCGCTATGTAAAGGACTCCAGGGGTGGGCTTGCACTTTCCGGGAACGCCGTTTCCGGCGCAACTGCAAGTGGCGCCGTGGGGACCTCGCCACCCTGGACCGTTGCGCTGGGCATCGAGTACTTCATCAACGGAACCCGGGAGGGCCCCTACGCGCGCATCGACTACCAATACCAGAGCCGAAATCCGTGGCTAGCGCCGCCGCAGGATCCGAAATCGTCCCAATACAACCCCTATGTCTACACCTTGTCGGCGACAAAGTTCGTGTCGCTTCGCTCGGGAACAAGCTTCGGGCCCTGGGGTATCTCCTTCTTCGTCGACAATCTATTTAATACACACACGACCACTAACTACGGCATTTGGGGAATCAATCCCTACTATCCTGGTGCCGCACCCGTCCCGCCGGCATACAATAACTTCTCATTCCGACCCCGCACATTTGGTCTGACAGCGACCTATCGCCAGTAGTGTCAACTTGAGCCATGGGTGTTGCGATGATGAACTATGAGACCTTCCTGCGCCGGATCCCCAAAGTGGAGCTGCATATGCACTTTGGCGGATCCGTTCGCGAGGACACACTGCTTCAACTCGCGAACGACAATGGCATCCCCTTGCCGGAGGGACGTTCCGCTCGACCCTACGAGTACGCGGATTTCGACGATTTCCTCAGGACATTTGATCTGGTCTCCAGTTGCGTCCGAAAAGGCGATGACTTTGCTCGTGTAGTGTATGAATCTCTAGAGGATGGGGTTTGCAAAGGGAATCTTCGTTATCGGGAAATGTTCTTCAATCCCAGCGTTCACCTTCGGGCGGGCGTCGATCACCGAACGATGATGAATGGCATGTTGGAGGGAATCGCTGCCGCAGAAAGGGATTTCAACGTCCGCTGCCGATTGATTGCAGCCATTCATCGTGGCCATCCACCGGAGTTAGGTCAACAAGTGATGGAATTGATGGTCTCGGAGTATCGTGACGACATCATTGGCATGGGCTCCGACTCCGGCGAGGGCCCTGGCGAGATCGTCGCGCCGTACGCAGGGATCTATCGGTATGCGAAAAAGCAGGGGCTACGTACTTGCGTGCATGCGGCGGAAAGCCCGAACACGTCCCATAACTTTGCTCTTGCGCTGGATGTACTGGAATGTGATCGCATCGATCACGGTTACGATATTCTGAACGACCCCGCGCTGGTGCAACGCGCGATGGATACGCAGATGTATTTCACCTGCTGCCCGACGGCGGCGGCCACTGTGTTGGAATGGCCCGATCGATCCCGTCAACCGATTCGAACGATGATTGAGAAGGGGCTGAACGTGACCATCAATACCGATGATCCCACGATGTTCAAGACAGATGTGGGACAGGAGTTTGCGGACGCCTGTATCGCCATGGGTATCGGCATTGAGCGGGCAGTGCATCTTTGCCTTGCGGCAATTGACGGATCGTGGCTGGATGATGGGGAGAAAAGAGCAATGCGGGTGGAGTTCACGGATGAGATTGACGCTCTTCGCTCATCCCTGGTGGCCGGTGAGGCGGAACTCTGAGGAGTTCACCGGCTAGAGAGATTGATCAGAACCTTTTATGCAATTACGTGGATGTCCGCGACGAGGGGAGGAGATAGCAACAAGCCGATGCCGCCATCAGGGCTGATGCGATCCAAAATGCGCCGGAGACGCTGGGGCCGTTTGCGCCGACCGCGCACATCGCGGGGCCAATGCCGAGGCCAACCAGGGAGGTGAAGGAGGTCAGGTTCACCGATCGGTTCGAAGGATCGTTGGCGATCAGCCATTCCACTTGGGCGGGAAGCGCTGCCAAAAACAGGAAGTTCCATCCGATCATCATGGCTACGTAGGTACCCGGCGTACTCACAGCGGGCAGCAAGCCGGTCAGCACCGCTTCGGCTGCGAGCGCACCCAGTATGACCGGGCGATATTTCAGCCGACCGCTAAGGACGGTGGCGACGATGGAGCCTACGACCTGGGCGACGATTCCCGTCGAAACTGCGGCGTCGGCGGCACCTTTGGCAATCTGGAGCTGATCGGCGAGAAGTTGTTGATAGCTCCATACGGCACCGAGCGATGCGCATTGAAGCACGATGCCGGCCAAACCCAGAAGCGTCGGCCAGTTCCACGAGCGATGTCCATTGGAGTCCGACTGTACACTCGACGGTTGTCTGGGCACGTCGATCAAGAACCAGCTCGCGCACGCGCCGGCCAACGCAACCAACGCCAAGCTTCCAAAGCCGCCGTCAGGACCAAACCGGGGGACTATCCATTGCGGCAGAAGATAGCTGGCCAGGGCCATGGGTAGCGCAGACAATCCCCAAAACAGGCCAAAAAGGCGAGGCGGGTTGCTCGATGCGGCCATCGTGGCGATCGCCGCACCCAGCAAGAAGCCCTCCAGCATTCCTGCAGCACCACGCAGTGCCAAAAGAACGCCGATCGAATGCGTGACCCACACGCCTAGATTGGTGACCATCAGCAGCAGGGCCAGAATCAGCACTTTGAGGCGAATCCTGCCGCGGTAGTGAAACCAAGGACTGACTGCCGAACCGGCCGCCAATGCAAGCATCTCCACGGCGGCGAGATGCCCTACATCGACGGAGCTGGCGCGATCGGCTTGAGTGAGTGCGCCTAACAGTTCAGGCTGGATGCCATTGCTGAACATGCTGACAGTGCCGACCAGCATCGCAGCGACAATCGAGCTAGTCGGGGGGTGCGGGTCAGGCTTTACGGCAACCCCGTGGGCAGATTTGAGCGGCGTGGGTTCTGCTCGCCATTCAGTGGCTTGGGTCATCGGCTCTCCTAGGGCCTCCGGCCTTTATATTGCTCGAATGACACGATGCCACTGCGCGGCTCCGCGCGGGAAAATGTGTGATGGACGGCGTCGTCAATTTGCCCTGCCAAGTGTCGATCGCTGCCATACCGAATAAGACCCTTCCTGAATCCACGTGGGACGCCAGATAGTAAAGGAAAAACGATTTGGCAAAGCGAATATTTCGGCGCATTACGCCGCATGGATTAGGGGCGCCAGGTCCATTCTTTAAGTAGTCTGCAAAGAGGGTTAGGTAAGCGCCGCTCCCGCCGAGCGCTATACTGGGTGTTCGGCGACGATGCCCTGTGTTGTCTCAACAGGCACTTGCGATGCACTGAATTGGCGCAGATCCGCGTCTGACGTATACACTTAAGGTTTCAGACCTTCTCGTACCAAGCCCTTATGACGCGGCCGAAACCCAGAAAAGCACGTTTGATAGTCACCCGACGAGCCACCATCTCCGACGTTGCGGCGGCGGCGGGGGTGTCCAAGACAACGGTGTCGCATGTGCTGAGCGGATTGGGACGAATCAATGCGGAGACGCGACAGCGCACGCTGGATGCGGCAGCGAAGTTGAATTATCACCCGAGCATGATGGCGCGCGGGCTGCGGACGGGTCGGGCAAAGATGATCGCAATTGCGAACTCGATTCCGGCGGAGATTGCCACGGGGTCCGGCGAATTGCACTATTTCATGCGGGTGGCCCATACGGCCGCGCTCGCGGCGCTGACCAAGCGATATGCAACGGTGCTCGTGCCGCCCAGCACTCCAGAGGCCTGGCTCAAAGACATCGACATCGACGGTGCCGTGGTGATCGATCCGAGCAGCGAAGATGCCCTGCTTCGTGCGCTGCACGCTCGGCGCGTTCCGGTGGTGACCATCAGTCGCGATCCGGATGCTACTGAAAAGACCTGGTGTGTCGATTTTGACATGGGGAAGGCGACAGCGACCCTGCTCGATCACCTGGCATCCTCCGGTGCGAGCCACCCTGCGTTGATTCTCTCCGAGGAGCGGCGCAGCTACTCGATCGATATTTTGCATGGCTATGAGCGTTGGGTTCGCCAGCGCTGTCTTAAGTCTGTTGTGCGGACAGCTCCGGAACGTGGGTTGGAAAAGGCGGGGCGGGCGGCAATGGCCCGCCTCATCAGCGAGAACATCGGAGTCGATGCGGTGTTTGCGCCACTCGACACGTTCGCCATCGGCGCTCTGCAGGCGATTGGTAACGCCGGACTATCGGTGCCAGGAGACTTCCAGATCGCGACGCTCGACGGAGTGCGCGCCCAGTGGTGCAAACCTGCGTTGACCGCGCTGGATGATAGGGCTGAAGAATCTGCGAAATGTGCTGTGAACTTGCTGCTGCAACGAATAGCACATCCGGACTATCCGCCCAAACGCCATGTACTGACGCCCCAGCTGGTCATTCGCGACTCCACGGGACGAGCAAAAAGGCCGTCCGGTGGAGCGAACAGCTGAGTTCTTGCGGGTCAATCAACGTGGTCGCTGCAGTTCCATTCAGTGCCCTGAACTCATCCCCCGATCGCGCCAGTATTGCCGGTAGGCGGCGGAAAACCGGTCGGATGCCAGGTGCCATTCAGACTGGGTATCGAGCGGGAGCCAGAGGGGTGTTTGCGCCTCAACCATCGGGCGGTCTTCTGCGATGATGGCTTCCCGGAATTTGACCCATTCCTCCAGAGGCTGGTCTTGGCTGTGATCTCGCGATGAAAGAATGAAGATCCGGGTCCGTCCGGCGGAGATCGGCGAGGCGACATCGCAGATATGCTCCATGCCGAGGGCGGAGTGATCGGTGATCCGCGTGGCAAACGGAAACGTGAGTTCATATTCGGCACGTGTCGTCCCGTCCGGCGAGGGGATCTTGGCGTCGAAATAGAGTCCGTGGGGTCGTTGCTCGACCACGTAGGGCAGCACCTCGGGATGAGCGGCACTACCGAAAGTTCCGGTATGTACGGTCGCGAAATGGGCCATATCGTTGAAGTTCTCCACTTGCCGCGGGGCCGATGTATTCCAGACCGCTTGAATGGTGAATCGCTGGTTGCCTGCCTTCTCGAGGCACGACCAATCAGGGAGCGGGCATCGCGGATTCCCGGACAAACAGACCCAGATCAGCCCGTACGCTTCTTGTGTCTGAAACGTCGGAATCTTGAACCGCTCGGGTATGCGGGTTGAGCGCGGGTCGCCGGGAATACGCGTGCACACGCCTCGTCCATTGAATTCCAGTCCGTGATAGGGACAGACGAGACTGCCATTGGAAATCTTGCCCAGGCTCATCCGCGTGCCCCGGTGAGGACAATGATCGAGGGCCGCCGTTAGGCCGTCGAGGCGGTAAAGCACCAAGTTGACATCGAGAAGCTTGGCCGCGAATGGCCGTGATTCGCCAACTTCGGAACTGAGCGCGATCGGATGCCAATATTCCGACAGCAGCTTCCAATCGCTTTCGTTGAAGCTCGAGGCCGCCGGATACACATGCTGCGTCATGGGCGCGCCTCATTGCTCGGAATGTCAGCAGCAAAGATGCAAGTCACAGCGCTCGTTGCCATCAATATCTCCATGAAAGCAGCACAAAAAGACGATGACAAATCGATTTGTCACTTATAATTTATCGGGCGCAGCCCGTCAAGTGCCCGACTTCAGGCGCGACTGTAGAACCATCGTTGTGGACGGCGGTGGGGTCACTACATTCGATGTCACCTGGGCTTGACTATCTGCATCAGCGAAACTAGATTGCCAAAACGATTTGTCACCGCGCAGAGACTGTGCAGGCGAAGATGGCGTGAGTCTCCACAAGGATCCGATGGCTCGATTGACCACCCACGTATTGGACATCAGTGCGGGTGCTCCCGCCGCCGGAGTCAGAATCGAAGTCCATGGATCGGGTCCTTGCTCAAGCGATCCGTTGCTGTCGACCTCAACGGGTGCGGATGGCCGATGCCTGTGCCCATTGCTCGCGGGCGACGCATTTCACACGGGACGTTTTACGTTGACGTTTCATTTAGGTGAGTACTTTCGCCTGCGTGGCATTTCGCTCCCCGAGCCGGCGTTCATCGAGCAGGCCGTGATCCAAATCGGCATCGCTGACGCCAGTCAGCACTATCACGTTCCATTGCTGATCTCGCCCTGGAGCTATTCGGTTTATCGAGGGGGATAAGGTCTCTTGAGCACCGACTCGCCAGCCACTGCGCCAACCTCAATCCGATTCCTGCTCGACGGAAGAGTGGTCGTGGTGGATGACGTCCCACCCACGACGACGGTGCTGGAGTTTCTGCGGGAGAATCTGCGCCGCACCGGGACCAAGGAGGGCTGCGCCGAGGGGGATTGCGGCGCGTGCACCGTGGTACTGGGGGAGTTGGCCGTTGACGGCAGCGGCCTGCGCTACCGGGCCATCAACTCCTGCATCCGCCTGTTGCCTACGATCGATGGCTGTGAACTGGTAACCGTGGAGAGCTTGGCAGCGCCTGATGGCTGCTTGCATCCCGTCCAGCAGGCCGTCCTGGATAACCATGCCTCGCAGTGCGGCTTTTGTACGCCGGGCTTCGTGATGTCGCTCTTTGCGCTCTATTTGCAGTGCGCCGAGCCGACCCGCGAGCAGGTTCTCGATACCCTGTCGGGAAACCTGTGCCGCTGCACCGGCTATCGCCCCATCGTGGAGGCGGGGGTCCGCATGAGTCAGTATGCAGCGCCATCTCATTGGAGGCGCGATGTCGTATCGGATGCCGCACGCCACAAGTCGTTACAGGCGCTGCGCCGTGATGCGGGGAGGTGTCAGCCCGGATTTCGTGCACCACACACCGTGGATGAGCTTGCCGATGCGCTACAACGGGAGCCGGATGCACAACTGTTGGCGGGCGGCACCGACGTGGGGTTGTGGGTGACCAAGGAGCTTCGAGAGCTGCCGTCGATCATCTACCTTGGCAGTGTCGCTGATCTCAAGCGTATTCGACGCGATGTGGCGGGCATGACCATCAGCGCAGCGGTGCCACTGGCGGATGCCTGGCTTGCGATCGTCGAGGAGTATCCAGAACTCAAGGAGCAGGCTTGTCGGTTTGCGTCCCCGCCCGTTCGCAATTCGGGGACCCTGTGTGGGAACCTCGCGAACGGATCTCCCATCGGTGACGGTCTTCCGATTCTGATGGTGTTGGGGGCCGAGCTGGAACTTCGCCGCGGCACGCACACGCGCCGCGTTCCACTGGAGGACTTCTACCTCGGCTATCGTCGTAACGACCTGCAGCCCGGTGAGTTCATCCTCTCCGTCACGGTGCCTGCGAGAAGCAACCTGTCGTGGGTGGCGAGCTATAAGATCTCCAAGCGCATCGACCAGGACATATCCACGATCTCGGTCGCCGTGGTCCTGGAAATTGATGCCGGGCGGGTGAAGATCGCTCGTATTGCGTTCGGCGGGATGGCGCCCATCGTAAAGCGGGCCCGTGCCGTCGAACGCGCGCTGGTCGGTTTGCCTTGGGACCGGACCCATCTTGAGGCTGCCGTCGCCCGGCTTGGTGATGATTATCAGCCGATGACCGACTTGCGTGCTAGTGACGCCTATCGATTACAGGCGGCCGGCAATCTGCTGCGCCGCTTCTTCGTCGAGCGCGAAGAGCCACGGCAACCGACTCGTACGGCCGACGCGATTGCATTCGCGGTCTTGGATTGACGGATGTCGAGCGACCCTACCCACGATAGCGCGCATCTTCATGTCACCGGTCGCGCTGCCTACGCTGATGACATTCGATTGCCCGTCGACGCGCTGCATGCGGCTTTCGGCGTCTCCCCGATCGCTCACGGGCGAATTCGCACGCTGGAGCTGTCGGCGGTGCGCGAGATGAAGGGCGTAGTTGATGTAGTGACAGCGGCAGATGTTCCGGGTGAAAACAACTACGGCAGCGTACTGCGAGATGATCCCCTTTTCGCAGCGGAGTTCGTGCAGTACGCCGGTCAGCCGGTGTTCGCGGTGGCGGCCACGTCCCATACGGCTGCGAGGCGGGCGGCGCGCCGTGGGCGCATCTTGTGCGATCCACTGCCTGCCATTCTGGATATCCGGGAGGCGCTTGCCGCGCAAAGCTACGTGCTGCCATCGGTGTACATGCGTCGCGGACGACCGGACGAAGCAATGCAGAAGTCGAAGTACCGATTGAGCGGCGCGCTGAGCATCGGTGGCCAGGATCACTTTTATCTTGAAGGCCAAATCGCGATCGCGGTGCCGCAGGACGATGGCACGATGCTGGTCCACAGTTCCACTCAGCACCCATCCGAAGTTCAACAAATCGTCGCTCTCGCGCTTGGGCTACGGTCGAACGAGGTGACCGTGCAGTGCCGTCGCATGGGCGGCGGCTTCGGGGGGAAGGAAACACAGCCGGCGCTGATTGCCGCCGCGGCGGCCGTACTCGCGCACCGGGCGAACCGCACGGTCAAGCTGCGCCTAGACCGGGACGATGACATGCTGATCACAGGAAAGCGGCATGACTTCATCGCCGACTACGAGGTCGGATATGACAGTGCCGGTCGCATTGAGGCGCTTTGCCTGATGCTCGCGTCACGTTGTGGCCATTCGGCAGATCTGTCTGGCGCCGTCAACGATCGGGCGCTGATGCACGTCGATAACGCCTATTACCTCGAGCATGTGGAGGTCATCTCACATCGTTGCAAGACCCATACGGTCTCCAACACCGCGTTTCGTGGCTTTGGCGGGCCGCAAGGCATGATGGTGATCGAGCACATCCTCGATGAGATCGCCAAGGCCCTCGGGCTTGATTCCCTGGATGTACGCGAAGCGAACTTCTACGGCAATAGCGATCGCAACGTGACTCACTATGGACAGGTGGTTGAGGACAACGTAGTGCCCGCCATCGTAACCGAATTGGCGGAAACCAGCCGATATCGTGAGCGACGGGCGCATATCGCCAGATGGAACTCGACTCATGAGTTCGTCAAACGCGGGCTTGCATTGACTCCCGTTAAATTCGGAATTTCGTTCACGGCCACCATGTTCAACCAGGCGGGTGCGCTACTGCAGGTCTACAACGACGGCTCGGTGTTGCTGAACCACGGTGGCACGGAGATGGGGCAGGGGCTGTTCATCAAGGTTGCGCAGGTGGTGGCCCGAGAACTGGGAATTCCGCTCGGCTCGATCCGATTGAGTACGACCGATACGTCCAAGGTACCCAATACATCTGCCAGCGCCGCGTCGGCCAGCGCCGACTTGAACGGTAAGGCTGCACAAGTGGCAGCGCTGACCATAAAACAGCGCCTGATCGCGTATGCATGCGGAGAATTTGGTGTGCACCCGGCGGCGGTGGCGTTCCAGGACGGGCGTGTGGCGATCGGCGACCACGAAATGACGTTTGCGGAGCTGGTGGGTCGTGCGTACAGGGCAAGAATTTCGCTCTCTGCCACCGGCTTTTACCGGACACCCAAGATCGATTGGGACAAGGCTACGATGCGCGGCCGGCCGTTCTATTACTTCGCATGCGGGGCCGCGGTCAGCGAAGTGGCGGTTGACACGTTGACGGGCGAAGTGGAGTTGCTGCAGATCGACCTCTTGCATGATGTCGGCAGTTCCTTGAATAAGGCCATAGATCGTGGACAGATCGAAGGCGGATTTCTTCAGGGTGTGGGCTGGCTTACCTCCGAGGAGCTGTGGTGGAGCGATGAGGGCGCGCTTAAGACCCATGCACCGTCCACATATAAGATTCCTACAGCTCGCAACTGGCCGACACGCGCCGATGTGCGACTGTATGAAAGCGCGCCGAATCAAGAGGAGACGATCTATCGCTCCAAGGCCGTTGGGGAACCGCCATTAATGTTGGCGATCTCGGTATTCCATGCCATACGCGACGCCATAGCAGGGTGCGGATCGGCGGCGGGATCCGTGCAATTGGCAGCTCCCGCGACGCCGGAATCGGTGTTGCGTGCGATTGGCCTGCGCTGCCAGAGACTATCGCCATGAGTGGTGCATCCCGTCTGCGGCAGAAAGCCTGGATTTCTCCCTTGATCTCTGCGCTGGCGAGCGAGCCGCTGGTGGTCCGTGTTGTATTGGCGGAGGTAAAGGGCTCCGCGCCGCGAGAGGCAGGAGCATGCATGCTGGTATCACGGCGTACGACGGTGGGTACGATTGGTGGGGGCAGTCTCGAATGGGAGGCGATTTCCCAAGCAAGAGAGATGCTCGTAGCAGCGGCCCCGGTTGCCATCGTTCGTCGGGTGGTCCTTGGAACCGATCTGGGTCAGTGTTGCGGGGGACGGGTGGAATTGTGGATTGAACGCTTTACCCGCGAGGATCTTCCGCTGCTACGTGTGGCACAGGAAGCTGCTGAGCAAGGCGCGGCAGTTCTCGAAGGTGTCATGACGGACGCCGGCGTCGCGCGGCGAATCATCCACACGCCAGGAACGGATTCTACGGCAGGACAATTGCTGGAGGCGCCGCGATCGCAGGGGCAGCCACGGCTTGTGCGAGACGAGCGCGGTGATCCTAGGTTGCTCGAGCGGCTGGATGATGCGCTGCCACCTCTATGGCTCTATGGCGCAGGTCATGTAGGGGAGGCTGTTGCGCGCATCGTGATGGACCTGCCCTTGGAATTGACCTGGGTCGACTCGCGCGTCGAGTTGACCCGGGAATCAAGGCGGGCTATGCCCGATGTCTGGTACTGCGAGGATCCCGTCGCGGGTGTCGCCAGCGCGCCGCCGGGAGCTTGCTACCTGGTGATGACTCACAGCCACCCTCTCGACTATTCGCTCTGTGGCGCGATCTTGGATCGCGGCGATTTCGCGTGGTTGGGGCTGATTGGCTCGGCCAGCAAGGCCGCTCGCTTCAGATCGCGGCTGGCCCGCGATGGCTTCGGACGCGATTCGATCGCTCGATTGATTTGCCCCATTGGTGTTGACGGCATTCTCTGTAAATGGCCGGCCGCGATCGCAGTCGCCGTTGCGGCGCAATTAATGCAGCACATCGGTGCCGGAGCCGGACGAACACGTGGAAGGGGGAAGAAGTCCATCGCAGGCGATTGCGCAAGCGTCGACTGCCGTTCTTGCGCTTCTCTACGTATGGCGGATGCATGAGGAATATGGCGGTATGCTGAGCTATCTGATGGATTGGCTCTCGCTGTTGGTGCGCTGGCTGCATCTTGTTGTTGGTGTTGCTTGGATCGGGGCCTCGTTTTACTTCCTTTGGCTGGATAACCATCTGCAGCCGCTCGCGGCCGAGGAGGGTGACGATCCCGACGTCGCCGGCGAATTGTGGGCGGTGCATGGGGGCGGCTTTTACCGCTCTCGCAAATACCGAATCGCCCCGCAACGGTTGCCGGCGACGTTGCACTGGTTCAAATGGGAGGCCTATACCACCTGGCTGTCAGGGTTCGCGCTCCTTTGCTTATTGTACTTTCTGCGTGCCGAAGTCTACCTGATCGATCCGGCCGTGGCCGCGCTGACAAGGACGGCCGCGGTTGCGCTGGCGATTGGGTTTATCGCAGGCACGTGGCTGGTCTACGATGCCCTATGCCGGTCCCCTTTGGGAAACAGCACGGGCGGGCTCGCCCTCGTGCTCTCGGTGTTGATCGCCGCCGATGCTTGGGCGCTGTGTCATGTGTTCAGTGGACGCGGCGCGTTCATGATGTTTGGCGCGACGCTCGGCACTGTGATGGTGGCCAACGTCCTGTTCGTGATCATTCCGGGCCAGCGGGAACTCGTTCGGGCGAAGCAGGAGGGGCGGGTTCCCGACGCGGCGCCGGGCCGGCGGGGCAAGCAGCGTTCCGTGCACAACACCTATTTTACGCTGCCGGTGCTGTTCGTGATGATCAGCAATCACTATGCAATGACTTACGGCGCGCGGCACAACTGGCTGGTGCTGATTGCCATGTCCGTGGCGGGCGCCTGTATCCGGGCGTGGTTTGTTGCCCGACACAAGCTAACGCAGCGCAGCCGCTTGCGAGAAGCGCTGCCGGCCATGATTGGGGTGCTGATGCTCGCGGCCGTGATGGTGGCGCTCGCCCCACCGCAGTTAGCCGCAACGGCGAAAGTGCGAGACGCACACAGGACGCTGAATGCCATGGGCGTACAGGGAATCATTGAACGACGCTGCGTGCCGTGCCATGCGAGCCATCCGACGGAACCGGGTTTCACTGCGCCGCCCAACGGTGTCATCTTGCAGAGGAGTGCTCAAGTGCTTGCGCATGTGCAACAAATTCGGCAACAACTGGAATCGCGCACGATGCCGGTGGGCAACTTGACGGGCATGACCGACGAAGAGCGATCATCCGTATTGGCGTGGATTGCGCGAGGAGCACAGCCGTGATCGCAGGCTACCCCCGCGACTTGAAGGGCTACGGGCGCGAACCGCCCCATCCTCACTGGCCGGGGAATGCGCGAATTGCAGTTCAATTCGTACTGAACTATGAGGAAGGTGCCGAGAACTGCGTCCTGGATGGAGATCCGGCATCCGAAGTGTTTCTCTCGGAGATCGTCAACGCCCAGCCGTTCCAGATGCGTCATATGAGCATGGAGTCGCTGTACGAGTACGGCTCACGCGCTGGCCTGTGGAGAGTCTTGCGCGCCTTCGAGCGGATGAAGATCCCGCTCACGCTTTTCGCGGTTGCCGCCGCCGTTCGTCGGAATCCGGAGGTGGCGGCGGCTTCCAAAGAGCTTGGTCATGAATTAGCCTGCCACGGACTTCGTTGGATCAGCTATCAGCAAGTGGAGCCGGACATCGAGCGCGCTCATATGGTGGAGGCGGTTGCCATCCTGAAGGAGATCATGGGGACGGCACCGGTGGGTTGGTATACCGGGCGCGACAGTCCCCATACGCGGCGCCTGCTGGTGGAGCACGGCGGCTTTCTATATGACTCGGATTCCTACGCCGACGATTTGCCCTATTGGACCCAGGTTTTACTGGGTTCCGACGACAGTCCGCGGGCTCTTCCTCATCTGGTTGTTCCATACGCGCTTGACACCAATGATATGCGCTTCGTGACCGCACAAGGGTTCAACGCAGGCAGCCAATTCTTCGAATATCTCACGGCGGCGTTCGACACGCTGTATCGCGAGGGGGACCCCAACGGGTTGGATCGCCCCAAGATGCTGTCGATCGGATTGCACTGCCGCCTGGTGGGACGGCCTGGCAGGATAGCAGCTCTAGAGCGCTTTATGGATTACGTCTTGCGACACGAACACGTATGGATATGCCGGCGTGCCGACATCGCCCGGCATTGGATGGTGCAATATCCGTTCGGTGATAGCGCGAGATGATCAGTCTTTCGGAATTGAACAGCTTGCCAGTGTCAGAGTTCGTGTCGAGGCTCGCAGGTGTCTTTGAGCACTCCCCTTGGGTCGCGGAGCGCGTGGCGGCTGCACGTCCGTTCGAGTCACGCGGGCAGTTGCTCGATTTGATGCGAGCGACAGTGGAGATGGCGTCGGAAGAGGAGAAGTGGACACTTATCCGCGCCCATCCTCAGCTGGGTGTGCGCGGCTTTGCGCGCAGTCATCTCACTGAATTGTCCTCTCGAGAACAGAAGGCGGCGGGACTCGATGAGTGTGCCAACGATGATGTCACACGGTTGGCGGAACTCAATACTGCTTATCACGAAAAGTTTTCAATGCCGTTCATCATGGCGGTCCGCGGGCATACTGCGCGGTCGATCATTGCAAACTTTGAAAAGCGGATGGCAAACGACTTGCTCGCAGAGAGAGATATGGCATTGCATCAGATCGGGGTGATTGCGGATTGTCGGCTGGCCGATTTGATTGCGGATGAAGGGGGCTGAGGGACTATGGGAAACATTGATAGGTTTGCGGATCTCAAGGGGCGTCTCATCAACACCGCAGATTCTCGACTCGGCGCGGCGGCGCTACTGGCCACGGACGACTTCTTTGCGCCCGTAGAGCGCATGTTGAATCCATCGGAGCCGGAATGGCGTGCCGGCGTGTACGATTCGCACGGAAAATGGATGGACGGTTGGGAGACGCGCCGGCGCCGGGCGGATGGGCATGAGTTCTGCATCCTAAAGTTGGCCGCGCCCTGCACCTTGGCTTTGCTCGAGATCGACACACGATACTTTACCGGTAACTATCCTCCGTTCGCGTCCGTCCAGGCTTGCAACAGCGCGGACACTCCGCACGAGAACACGTCGTGGATGGAGTTGTTGCCAGTCTCGGCGCTGGGGGGCAATCAGCGGAATTGCTTTTCGGTGAGCTCTGAGGGGGTGTGGACTCATCTGAAGCTCAATCTCCACCCAGATGGAGGCGTGGCGCGCTTCAGGGCGTACGGCACGTTGCGGCATCCATCCCGGAACGCCGAGGAGACGATTGACTTGGCCGCGGCACTGAATGGGGGTCGTGCGCTGGCCTGCAGCGATCAACACTATGGATCGATGGAAAACCTCTTGCTCCCGGGGAGCGGCGCGAGCATGGCCGATGGGTGGGAGACGCGACGCCGTCGTGAGCCCGGGTTTGACTGGGTCATCCTCGGGCTAGGCGGCAGCGGCCGCATTGATCGTGTCGAAGTGGACACAGCTCACTTCAAGGGTAACTATCCGCATCAAATTTCAATGAATGCGGCATTCATTGCAGGCGATACAGGGCAGGATCTTGTCAGCCAATGCCTATATTGGCCGACGCTGCTCGAGCCGCAGCCCTTACAGGCGGACTCTGTAGCACAATTTCGAGACCAGATACGGGACCTCGGACGGGTGTCGCATGTTCGTGTGAACATTCACCCCGATGGTGGACTTAGTCGCGTCAGGCTGTTCGGCCGGCCAGACCCCGGCGGGTGAAATCCACGCGCGGTTACAATCATCCTGAAGTGAGGGTAGGCGTACGCCGCCTAGTTCAAATGCTTCGCGCTGGACTTGCTGAGGCGTCTGGCGGAGGAGAAGCAGGCTTGAGAGAGCAAAGCAGCGCCGATCACTATCCATATCACCTTGGAGTAATCCTGCCCGGCGACCAGAGTTGCGGCGAGTGCGGGCCCCACGACGGCGCCTGCGGCTTGAAATGCTGGCGTCACCGCGATGGCGTGTCGGCTAGCGTCAATGGCATTGACGGTTGCCAATTGAGCAGTCAGCGATAGATTCCACGCGAAGTTGAGCATGCAACCGGATAAAGTGTACTCGAGGTAGGTGATGCGGCCTGCGAGAATTACGACTGAGAGCACGACCATGAGGGTTCCCGCTAGCAGCAGAGCGCCACGTCCGAGGCGGTCACCACCGAATGAAGCGATGAGCGCACCTGCGAATCCTGCCCCGACGCCGATGGTCAATGCCGTTCCAATTTGCTGTGACTGAAAGCCCGCGCTGTCGCCGATCAGACCGATGTAGGTCCAATAGCAGGCAGTCGAAAGCCAGAACAGAAAGCAGCCGATCACCACCGTCAGAGTCGCCGGCCGAAACGTCGAACGAAACGACACTGGATCTGTGCTTGTTCCGCCATTGCTGGGCATCCAATTCGTTAGAAGTAGAGAGAGCGCGTCCAACAGGACGAGCGTTCCCAGCAAAGCATCGATTCCGCCCAATTGTTGCAAAGTGGGTCCTCCAAATAGGCCTAATGCTTGAAGAAGAACCTGTCCGGCAAAAAGTAGACCGAAATCTCGGTTCGCCTTTGCTCCATCTGATAGCGCGGTAAGGGTCAATGCATACAGCGAGCCGCCGAAGATTCCGCCCACAAACTGTAGTCCCATGAAGGTGTTTCGGTGATGTCCGATGATGGACAAGGAATTGGCGATCACTAAGCCCAGAAGGGCCGCGCGAGCGGCAACCCGCCAGTCAACGCGCCTCACCCAGTATTTGGAGCAAATTGAGCCGGTCGCGCTACCGGCCATCAGTATCGATGAGTACAAGCCGGCCTCGGGCGGCGAAAAGCTCAGCGATTGTGTCACGCCTTCGATCAGGGTCGGCATCACACCGAAGCTGGCTCCGGCAACTACATTGGCGGCGATTAGCGACCCGATCGTTAGTGCGTCGGTCTGACCTGGCATTTCAAATGATCACTTTCTTAGGCAGATCCCTCACTGCGCCGCCGGCGCGAGCAAGGCTACTCGTCGTCGAGCGAGCTGCCGCCACAGGGAAGGGGCGCCCCAGAGAAAGCCGATGTTGCCAGTTGCATCCTTTGAGGTCCGAGGCAATGACAATCGGACTCAGCATTCTAAGTTGATCGCCGAATCTACCTTCAAAGAATGCTACTTGACTCATCGTGCTGTGATCAATTATAAAGGAAAAAACGATTTGGCATCTATGATTTCAGGTCCCGCGTGATGCGCGGGTCAAGCTTGACTTGGCAATTGACGCATAAAATCCTGCCAAAGGCGCCTTCTCGGCAGACAACCATGACTCTGCAGAACTCCTCGGGGACGCGCGTGGCATCCCTTCACTTCGCCACTCACTCCGATTCTTGCGCAATGGCGAGTGTGTTGCGTGCTATTGGTTGGTCGACGCCTTCGGCATCTCGCGCAGGGTTGCTGGGACGCCCAAGCCCAGGCCACACTCGATCGTGACGGACATTGTGCTGCGTGCAAACGCCCTTAATGCAGAAGCCTTTGCGCCCTTCGGTGATGTCATCGAGGTCGAAGGGCGGCGTCCGCGCTGGATCAATCAAGGAACCTGCCGGCGCTTTGACGACCTTGCTTCCATAGATGTGGCGCAGGCGGGTGGTCGGCCGGCCCTCAGCATATTTGAGGCGGAACCGCGGCGGCTGCCTCTGGAAATTCGCATGCTCGAGCGTCATCCCCTGTCGAGCCAGGCGTTTATTCCTCTGCAACCGCAGTCGTTTCTCGTGGTTGTTGCCGAAAGTGAAGCCGCCGCCGTCGTCGGGGACCTGCAGGTGTTCATGAGTTTCGGGCACCAGGGCATCAACTACCGGCGCAGTACCTGGCATCATCCGCTGATAGCGCTGGAACATGTGTCCCGCTTTCTGGTCGTAGATCGTGCAGGTCCGGGTGTGAACTGCGATGAACTTGTTCTGGATGCCAGGATTTTGCTCAAGACGTAGTGGCTTCTGGTTCTGTTGCATCTGGGGATTAGGAGGCCGCAAGACGGCATCTTGACGATTTAGTCAATCAAAAGGCGAGCGCACGTCTCCAAAGTTCGTTGAGCAGCAAAGACCAGCTACGCTTACCCCTGGGAAGTCTGAACTGGTGCTTTGTGATCTTGTTCGCCACTTCGATACCGGCGAGGACGATGCCGGCATTCATAGGGGAGTTGAAGCCGAACAAGCAGGAGTTCCGGCATTTGATCGTATAGTGTCCCATAATTGATACAAATCCGGTGGCGATAAACCGAGGGCTTGGATAGCGCCCGGCGATGGGTCGCCGAAATAATTGTTTGAGTCCCGCCCCGTTTGGGCGGTTTAAATTGCTGTTCTTGATGTTCGCCGGTTGCGTCTTCTTTCGAATCAATCGGTTATCGAACTGAATCGGCGGCCTTGCTTCTAAATGTTCACTTATAATTTCAGGTGTCGGGACTTGGTTCGTCAGGTTGTCATCGCAGTTGATCTCGCCCTCACGGCGGGGCCTCGGCGGGTAACGCCCTTGCAAGCGCCAACTCGCGGCAACTCGCATCACACTGTTATCCGCGAGTTCGTTGCATCATAGAGCGGCTTCAGCGATGCCATCGCCTCGAAGCGCTCATTGGCAACCTCTACTTCGAATCGACCCTTCGATAGAAATTCTGTGGTAACGCCATCTTCTTGCTCGACTGTGCCGAGACCAACTGCGCTTCCCAAAGTATGGCCATACCCACCGGCACGGATGTATCCACAATATCGACCGTCAACAAGAATCGGTTCCCGGCCGAACAAGAGGGGTGCGGAGTCCCTCAGCAGAAATTGCACAAGGCGCTTCTTGACCGGCCCGGAGTCACGTTGACGCAGAATCGCGTCTCGACCGATGAAATCCGACTTCTTGAAATCGACCGCGAAGCCTAGTCCCGCCTCCAGTGGGGTGTCAGAGTTGTCGATATCAACTCCATAGTCGCGGTACCCCTTCTCTAGACGGAGGCTATCAAGCGTCATGAGGCCAAAGTGCAAGAGATCGGAGCCCATTCTTGCGCTGCCCGTCAAAACAGCCTCGTACGCAGTTAGTGCATATTCGCTGGGAATATACAGTTCATAACCAAGCTCCCCAACGTAGGTTACGCGAATCGCGAGAACTCTAACCGGTCCGATTTCGACGTAGCAGGATGAACGGAACGGTACCGCAGCGGTGGATAGGTCGGAACCGCTGATCGACTGCAAAAGATCTCGCGATTTCGGACCTTGGATGCTGAGAATTGCGTATGCCGAGGTAACATCGGTGACGGAGCAAAATTCGTCGTCCCGGGTGTGGCGTCGCAACCAGGGGCAGACCGACCTCTGAAGAGTGTCTGTCGTGACCAGGAGAAATCTGCTTTCATCCAGCCGGGTAATCGTTAGATCCGCAACGATTCCACCCCGCTCGTTCAACCATTGCGTGTATACATTGCGGCCGATCGGCCCTGACACGGAGTTCGCACTCACGCGATTTAAAACGAACTCAGCGTCGCGTCCCTGGACGATAAACTTCCCCATCAGCGTTTTCTCGATGAGACCAACGCTCTCTCGCACTCCACGGTGCTCTATTTCGTTGAATCCGAACCACGGTTGTCTCTCAAAATTTCGTTCAAGTGTGTGGCGGACACCGTTTTGGGAAAACCATAGGGGTGCCTCCCAACCACTGAGTGCGGCGAAGTATGCCCCGCGTGTCGCGAAGTTCTGGTGAAGAGCCGTACGTCGTAGCTGTCGGGCAGTCAAATGCTTGTAGTGCGGCAAGCTTGCGTGGCTGAAAAGATACCCAAGTGATTGCGGAATGCGTTCACCGAGAAAGACCTTGGTTGACTCATGCGGCATACTACGCGCCACATTTAGGCCGGTTACATCGTGTTGCGGCGTCCCACTGACTATCCACTCGGCGACTAGGGCCCCCATGCCGCCACCTGTCAAGATGCCAAGGGAGTTCATTCCGGTGGCCACAAAAAGCCTGTCGACTTCGGGGGACTCTCCTACCAAGAACGATCCGTCCGGCGTAAAGCTTTCGGGCCCACAAAACAACTTCTTTATTCCGATATTGCTCATGATCGGCAACCGTTGAAACGCGCGATGCAGAAAAGGCGTCATGCGTTCCCAGTCGGGAGGGAGTTCGAGAAAGCTTGCTGACTCTGGAATGTGCTGGAGATTCCAACATGCTCCCTCAGGTTCGAACATCCCAAACAGGTAGCCACCTCCCTCCTCGCGAATGTACGCGTACGACTCCGCGTCCTCGACGACCGGCCAGGTGGGATCAATTCCGTCCACGCGCTCTGTGAGCAGGTAATAGTGCTCTGCAGCTTGCAGTGGGATGGATACGCCAATCCGTTCTCCAAGCTGGCGGGACCACATCCCTGCGGCCAGCACCACATGATCCGCCGATATTCGTCCCTGGGCCGTTTCTACTGCGACAGCTCTATGACCTTTGACAGCAATTGTCGTCGCGCCAACACGTTCGAAAATTCGCGCGCCACCTTGCCGTGCCCCCGCAGCCAACGACATCGTGATATCAACCGGATTGGCCCTGCCGTCATCTGGTGTATAAATGCCGGAAAGGAGGTCCGACACGTGCAGCGCTGGAAACAACTTCTTTATTTCTGCGGGTGAAATCTCGTACTTATCCACTCCACGGGACCGAGCGAAGTTCCGCTCGCGACGCAGAACTTGCTGTCGCACTTTGTTGGAGGCCAGCTGTAGGTACCCGGTTTGACGGAACCCTGTGGCGAGGCCAGTTTCTGCCTCAAGTCGCAAGTACAAGTCTCGCGAATATCTCTGCATCCACAAAGTTGTTTCGGTTGACAGGCCTGCTGACGCAATGAGTCCGGCGGCATGCCATGTCGTTCCCGAGGTCAGACGGTCGCGTTCTAGAACGACAACGTCGCGCCATCCCAATTTCGTGAGATGGTACGCAATGCTGACACCGATGATGCCGCCACCAACGACAACAACGCGAGCATGGGATGGAACCGATGTGCCTACGTCAATCTCCTCGCTTCCGACCTATTTGCTTTCCAATCACGAGCGGCAATCTGATTTCCAACGATTGACAGGTCGTGCTTCGCGCGTATCGAGCGCAGTCCGCCGCTCAAACGGTGTCAGTAGCGCTGGGAGCGGGCTATGACACGAACGGGTTACCAGAGACAGGAGTTTGTTGGTTCTGGTCAATTCTTCCGGCAACATGGCCCGGTTGAAGCGGCGAAGCTCGAAGAAGAGACGAACCTCCATAGCGTCGCCTGCGAAACGTCGCTTCAGGTTCTTCCTCCAGGTTGGCGTCCCATGTATTCGACGTAAGGCCTGACCAAGTGGATCGTTGCTGCGAACTGCCGACCGAGCTTGTAGCCGGTGGGCGGCGCATTCTCCAGCGGACCAAATTTGCACTGATATGTTCCCGCAAATTCAGAGATGGCCTTGACTCTTTCTTTATTTCATCTGGCCGCCGGGGGCTCTCCAAAGACGATCTTTCCCGCCACAATGGTCATCATCACGCGAGCCGTGTTTATCGTCTCGGGCGGCATCGAAAAAATGTCATTTGAAAGCACAACCAGATCCGCAAGCTTGCCAGGAGCAAGTGTTCCAGCGTGGTCGAAAAAGGCGGCATAAGCGGATCCTCGCGTGTATGCATCGACAGCCTGCTTAACGGTCAGCTTTTCCTCAGGCGCATACACAGCTCCGGGGACTGCAGTCGCACCGCCTTGTTCGGCGCCCATGGGCTCGAAGCCCGGGTGCCGTTCCCATACCTGCCGAGTGACCGCCGACTGGATTCCGCTCAGTGGGTTTCCCGGCCAGATGAAGGGAAAGTCGCTGCCGAAGGCGAGCGATGCGCCGGTCTTCTCAAGAGTATTCCATCGGTCGGTGACGGATACATCGGGCGTGGGCCACCAAAGCCCACCCGGGGAGCAGCAAAAATTCGGCTGCATCGATGCTACGACGCCCAAGGACTTAAAGCGCCCAATATCTGCATCCGACACCATGCTGGCGTGCTCGACGCGATGTCTGCGGTCTCTCTTGCCATTGATGGTATCCAGTGTCGAATAGGTATCAAGGACAAATCGAACCGAATCCGGGCGCAATGCATGTGACATCAGCTGAAATCCGCGCCTATCAAGCTCGATCACAAGCTTGCGGAATTCGTCTGCCTGGTAGAGAAGAATTGGCTCAGCGCCCGACGAGCCATCCACGAAGAACTTTACCAAGTTGGCTGATACCCAGTCATCTTGGTAGCGCGCGCGTGCGGCCTCCAGATCCGCCAGGAACGCGGCTGTAAGATGATGCGGCATGCCGGGAATTGCAAATGATGTCCGTGTTCGGACCGTAAGCTCGCCTCGGTCGCGCAATTTCCCATAGAGTTCAATCTCGCTGAGGGTGCCGGAGGCATTAACGACACTGGTGATACCCAGAGCATTGAGATGACGGGCAGCGGCCTTGATGGCGGCGAGCTTGTCCTCCAACGGTATCTCTCGAACAACAGGCTCCACGATGACGCCCTCTGCCGCCTCCAGGAAGATGCCGATCGGACGGCCATTCGCCTCACGAACGACTCCGCGCTCTTGCGCGGAATCAAGCAGCGGCTGATCCGTCACCCCGGCAAGCGCCATCGCCTTGCTGTTCGCCCAGAGAGAGTGAAAATTGCTATTGAATATGAGCGCGGGTCGATCGGGTACAAGGCGGTCAAGCAACTCAAGCGAGGGATAGTTCGGATAGATGGTGCCGAAATCAACGACGCCAATGATAGCCTTGTCCTGCGGGTGACTAGCAGCATAGGAATGGATCCTCTGGGCAAATAGATCCGGATTGCTTTTGAGATCAATTTGTTCATCAGCCATTCGGAATCCGTTAAGAATCATCGCCCCCCACAGGAGGTGGAGGTGCGAGTCAATTATTCCGGGTAGAACCGTCTTGCCTTGAAGATCGATGACTTTCGTCCTCGACGTGCGATGCGATCTCATTGCTGCTGTTGACCCAACTGCCTCGATTTGACCGCGATTAATCGCCAGCGCCTCTACCCACGGTCTCTGAGAGTCACCCGTGTAGATGTGCCCATGAGTCAGCACGATCTCGGCTGCTAAGGAGGATTGACCCATCCCAGTCATTGTCAGCATGCAAGCGGAGATGATTTGGATTAGCTTCGCGTCCATAGACTTTTGCCCTCGTCGAGGATGTTCCTCGCTCATATTTTTCAGTAGTACACGCATCCGCATGCGCGGACGCGCGAGTCCTTCTGAGCAACGCAACTTTGCCAGCAAGCACATCGGCTGCAATTGGCGTTGTGTCAGAGTGGCTTGACAACTTATAGCAGTTCTGAGAGCTTTTGCCAAATCGATTTGTCTACGAGATTTCCACCAGCTCGAAAAAGCGGATCTCGGCTTTTTCCGAATAAGCCGCCATTTGTGCTGCGAGTTCGTTTGATGAGCGTGCTGTCGGGCGGCGGCTTTATCTCGAGCCGGATGGGGTGATTGCGGTCGATGCCAATTGTCGAATTGAAAGTGTATGCGCTTCATCGGGCAATAAGGGAGTACGGACGCCCATTGACCCTCGTTCCTTAGTGATTTGCCCAGGCTTGATTGATGCACAGCCAGTGATTTTTGGCCGTTCAATTTATCTCCTTGTCGTTGGGATGGCGGAATGGTTCTGTGCGCGACGGTGGAGTCGGTTGTGCCGCTGATGTGGTGCCTGGGCCTGGGGTGGTGTGCGCGCTGTTGTTTCTAGCCAGCGTACGTATCACCCGCGCCGGTCGAAATCGTGCCGTTTGTCGCCTATTGCAGGCGAGTGGAACCGAGGTGGTCCCTGACACGCTCGGTCCCCTCGAGTGCAATCGTGTATCGTGTTGGTGAGGAACAGTGTTTGAACGCATCGACGAACTGCAGTTTTGGCAATCCTTCGGTGTTGGTGTTCAAAACGACCGGATTCCGAAAAGTCCGCATCCAACGTACACCGTTCGCTTTCGTTTGGTAGGTCGATGCGGTTCGCGCGCCTTGAGCCACTGATCTTGTCGGATCAGAAATTGAATCCCTTCTTCGCGTAGGAATCGGTCGTACGCCCCTAGCTCCCGCTGATCGAACCTCTCTGCAAGAACGGTCCGGTGGAACCGGCCGATGGTGCTCTCATCGTCAGGCGTCAAAATATTCGAAAATGTCGTATCGACTATTCCTTCCAACGTCGAGAGCGAGTAGCCCAGGGCGTGACCTTTCTCGATGCCTTTCAGGAGAAACTCGTTCGCCTGCAGGCAGATGTGGCCCTTTCGGTCGACCGTCACCAAGTGGTGTGCCCGCAGGATTTTGAGGACGGCGGACGGTTTGGCGTCGCCGAGGGCAATATTGATCAGGGTCGTGAAGCTGGCTTGGCCGCGCATTGGAAGTTGACGCGGCGCTCCCTTCGCGTCCAAGAAGATGGGGTCCGTCCGCCACTGCGTCAGAACCCGAGAGTACTCCAGGACACCCACCGGCGGCACGGGATGCTGTTGAACATGCCGACGGCGCTTGAAAGTGGCCGTCATTGCCTTTTGAATGTCCTGTGGGCTGACGCCCGCCATTAGGTACAGGGTAACGAATCGATCCAGCGTCCGGCGCCAGTGTCGCGCCCCGTCCAAGCGGCTGCGGGAGGGGCGGCGCGCTGCTTTGGGCCGACGGGCTTTCACGGGGCCGCCTTCGAGGAAGTGGAATCGGAGTACGCAAAGACCTCAACGCCGGCCTGGATGGATTCCTCGTTGGCCTGGTATGCCTGCGAGTGCGCCAGGTCGTCGATCTGGTCGAGCATCCGATGCGCTATCCGCTTCACCTGTCGATGGAATTCATCCGCCATGTGTTTGGAGATTGTGACGGTCGTGTTGCGCTCGCAGCGCGTCTCTTCTTCTGTTTTGGGCGAACAGAAGTTGTGGGCAACGGTCGAGTACCAGGCGCAGGAGATGGCCGGAATCCGGTTCAGCATCCACGGGTGAGGGGAGGGTGTGCCGGCGACTCGACGCTGAGGTTGCAACCGACCTTCTTCGTCCCGCAGCAACGTTTTCTGGCGTAACAGCTCCTGGACGATGTGCGGGATTCGATCGGCCGGCAGGATCCCTTCACACAACGACATGAAACTTCGCACGCCGTTCAAGGGCAGCGGTAAGGGCTGGGAGGCCTCGTCCAGCCATCGAGGTTCCCGGTACCAGCGACCCAGCACCTCCGATACTCGTATCAACTCTTGAAACCCCAAGGCCTCTTGCGGCCGATAGGGTTGGCGGCGATACGCGCCCAGGGCGCGCCGAATCCCGGCGCGGGCTGCGGAATCAGAAAGACCCAGGTCCTCGCCAAATTCCAGCAGTGCTCGAGCCAGCTGCTCGAACATCCGCTCCTGATCGGATAGCCCCGTTGAAGCGGGTGAACCGCGAGTGCGCGACCCGTCTGATACGACTCGTGTCCGCTTGGCCGTCCTGGCGTTCGCGCGCGTCATGGGGTCAGGTGTCCTTCCTACGCCGCTGTTTGGATATCTTGGGCTCTACGGTGGTTGGTTCCTCGATGAGATAGAACCCCATCCCCAATCGAACGGCGGGCTGGGCTTTACGCCCGGGGGAGACGTTGCTATGGGGGTTATCCAGGAATTCCTGCATGGAATCGGCCAGCGAATCGGCGTAGTTCGTGAAATCACGCTTGAGCACCGGCCCGTACTTCGGATCAATGCTCCGGTTCACCACAAACCGGGCGAACCGCGGGCGCATGGGATTCTTCAAGTTGAAGCGCAGCGTCTCCAGGAGATCCCGCATCCGTTCCCCGACTTCTTGGATACCCTCAGGATCCCATTTGACGGTGGTGATGGTCCTGGACAGGGCCTCTACCTGTTTGCCGGGTAGGAGGCGGACCGCGTTGGCGCGGATGAGCTCCTGCAGCACCGCACGGGATTTGGGTCCGCCGGCGTAGTGCGCCACGAGCGCCTGGAAGGATTTGTGGGGCCCTTTGAGCGGCAGGATTGAAGGCTTCCCCGCCGATTCCTGAAACCGCGAGTCGTTCCACCAGCCTCGCAAGACCCGCTCGGCGCGGGCGGCTCCGATCTGCCCCTCGATCGGAGGCACGTGCGATTCGGGTTCCTCTGCCTCGGCCTGGAGCTTCACGATCTCGGTGACCTCGGAGCGGGTGAGGCCCGTGGCCACGGCGATCCGGGAGAAATTTGGGCGCTCGCCGCCGAGCATCTCCTGGGCGGATCGCACGTAGGATTCTTTGGCGAGACGGTGAAACTCACCGGCGCCGATCCCGACTTCCAGCATCAGGCGCGTCAGGGGATCCAGCAGCCGCAAGATGGCCCGGCGCAGGGCGTTGCGCAAATGGTCGCTCATGTCAGCTGTCGCATGGCGCCTCCGCTGGGAGTGGCGGGAAGAAGTGTTGAAGTAATCATGGCATATTCTATTGCCATAAAAAATACACGTAAATGCTCAAATGCGTCAATTATTCAACTGGCGTTAAGTTAAATGGAGGTCGAAGCACGAGAGGATTAAGGCTATAAATAACCCGATCAAAACCTGAATTATCCGGTCATTTCTGTGGAAACTACCTCTTGAGGTCGAGGCAGAATCCGTAGATAGTGCAAAAAATAATGCATCTAGTGTGAAATGTGGGGAGTGGGCGTGGAGTGCCCGATGAACTATCGGTTGTCCGGTGGAGGAAGGATGTGAATAGCCAGGCTGCGTTGCGGTCCCACAAGGTCAGGGCATCGAGAATCCCCGCCAACCTCCTCGGCGCGCTACGTGGAGTGAATGGCGAATTGCTGGAGGGCCTGCGCCGAAGCTTTTTGTCGGGAAGGCAGATTCAGCCGGTCCCGTTGAACATCGGGCGACGGATCGCCGTAATGAGCGATGAGCAAATTGATCACTGCGCCCGATGCGGGCTCTTGCTTGTGGACCTTCGATTCCTGCACAAGGCCTATACGTCGGAAGGGGTGGGGCAGGCGGAGGCGGACTACGAACTGGACTCCACGATGCCGGCCAACAGCTGGCTAAGCCCCGTGCAGTTTGTGTCTCTCGCACATTCCACACTGATGACCGCCTGGCACATGTGCCAATGGGACATTGATGCGGCGGCCGTGTTGCTCGGTGTAGAGCCCACCTTTGCGCACGCGCTTGCTCAGGTTGAACCCCTGGAGATTTCCCAGGTCGCGCGCAAGTTTGGCCATCTGGTGCTGCCGCGCTGGCACGCCCGCGAGGATGTCTGGCACGACCTGCTCAGTTTGGGAGTCGGCGACTCCAGGGTTGCCATCAATCTGGCCGTCCGTGGATTGCAGTTGAGCGGCGCGTTATATGGCGGTCGTGTCCTGGATCGACCGGCCATCAGCCGACAGTTTGGCCGCAAACTCCGGCCAAACCCTTCGCTGCCCGCAGTACGAACCTAGCGCAGTCTGTCGCGTCATGCTTCAAGGGAAGTCTATCGTGACGCGAACATTGGTTAAGTCACCCGCCACTCGGCGCGCAGCCAAACACCTGTCGTCGGAAGGGGGTGAGCAATTGGCCTTGGATATCCGGTCGCCACGTGCACACACACCGAAAAAGCCCCGGGAGGTGCGTGCTGTACGCAAGCCCATTCCCGTACGGGCCTCCGACATGGATCAGATCTTGAATTCGGCCGATATCGAACGCGTGACCGGCCGACATCGATGCACGGTGTATCGGTGGATGGCCGAAGGGAGATTTCCCGCCAAGGTAGTTCGCGACGGCAGGCCCATCGGTTGGCTGCGATCGGAAGTCGAGCGTTGGCTGCACCAACCCTTTCGTAGGGTTCCGGTGGTGTCGCTTGCTCAGGGCGCTTCGCCGTCCGAATCTGCGGCTTCCTGATTTTGTGCGTATCTCAGAGCAGCGATTTGAGAAGGATCTACGGCGCTACGAGTTGGCGCAGCGGATGATTGCACATGAGGCGCGCCGGGGGACGATCGTTCGCTGGACCGGGCTGTCAAGGCATCGTGTTGCGCTGCTATTGAGGGAATTCAACCGACCCGATAAGAACCGCTACCGCGGTCCGCCGCCTTGTACGGCAGCCTTTTTCTGCAAAACCCTGGCGCATGAATCCGAGAGCGCCGCGTTCGCCTACGTGGGCATGCAGATGAATGTCATCGAGGCCCCGCCAGACGGCTCTGCCGCCGGGTTGGCCTCGCTCAGCCGGGCCGAGAAGTTGGTCAACGCCTTCGAGCTGTATCGGGAGGTCGTGCCCAATACTCGCTTCTCCTTGGAGCACGTCATGCTCCTGGCGTCGGAACTGTCGACCCAGGAATGCCTGTTGCTCGACACGTGCAAGGATTGCGGCGGGTTATGGGTTCGGGAGAAGATCGGCCGGCCACGACGCCTCTGTCCGTTTTGTCGCGCCAAAGGGCTGCGGCCGGCCGTTCCATTCTCGTCCATCCCCGGCGAAACCGTGATCCATCAGTCCTCGGTCAAACAGGCGAGCAGCACGTAATACAGCGCGAGCACGCCCAGCGCGCTCAATGCGATGCCCAGCGCCACAGCGTACGGGAAGTGCCCGGTCGGCGCCGCTAGTCGGTAGAACCCCGCCGTGACCACCGCTCCCGCGCTGATCGTGGAGCAGATCCACACCAACACCGGTTCCAAGAGCGACAACACGCCCAGCAAGAGCGCGCGCACGACGGAGAGAGCCGCATAACCAACATCGGTCATTCCGTCCAGAGCCGCCGATCGCATGTGTTGAACTCGCATGATGCGTGCCTCCCGTAGTCGATTAATCGAGAAAGTAGCGTAGCGCGCTTTGTCTGATTCACCGAATTGACGGTGAATTCCTTCGCATTTCGTTGCTTTTCGTCGCACAGAAATTTCGCCAGTGGAAGTTTGGCCGCGAACTCAGCTCAAACCCTCTCTGCGTTTGTTCCTTCTTGATTGCTGAACTGTGCTCCGTGGCGCGACAGGGTGCGGAGCGCGTCGAAACGCAACGCTCTGCAACCTGCTGCAACGGAATTCAACAAGGGTGTGCGAGGAAGGAGGGTGCAGGAATGAAACACGTGCAGTGGAAGTGGGCGACCTGGGTGGGGTGTCTGATGATGGCGTTGTGGATGGTGCCGGATCTGGCGTTGGCACAGGCCTCGCCGTTTGAGACCGGCGCGACGAACCTGGTGACGACGGTTATCGCGATCGCCACGCCCGTCGCCATCTTGTTGGTAATGGCGCTGGGGGTAGCGGCCGGCGCCGGTCAGATCTCCTGGAGCTGGCCGATTGGAATCTTGATCGGCATCGCGTTGCTCTTTGGCGCGACGCCGATCGTCACCTGGGCGCGCGGCCTGTTCGGCGTTTGAAGGCCAGCACATGAGCGCCCATGAAGGACTGACGGCCGATGTGCTGTTCGTGGCGGCGACCCGCCCGCCGATGCGCTGGGGAGCGCCCTATGTCGCCATCCTGGTGAACGTGGTGGTGATCATGGAGGTGTTTCTCCTGGTGCAGAACCCGCTGGTGCTGGCGCTCGCGCTGCCCGTCCATGGGGTGTGCGCGCTGCTCTGCGCCCGGGATGTGCGGTTCTTTGAACTCGCGCAGTTGTGGATGCAGACCCGGATGCTCGGGCTCCTCGGCAATGCTAATGCCTGGCAGGGGGCCACCTATACACCGCTCCCGATCCGCATCGGTCGGCGCGGGCGAAATCCCCGGGTGGCGCTATGAGCAACGCGAATCTAAAGCCCCTGGCTGCCTGGAACCCGGCCTGGCCCAAGCGTGAGGCCATGCTGGCGCGGGAGCGGAGCCTGGCAGATCAGGTGCCGTATTCGGCTCAAGTGTCGGAGTTCATCGTTCGGACCCGTACTGGGGACTACGTGCAGGTGTTCCGGGTGGGCGGGGCGAGCTTTGAGTCGGCGGATGATGAGCTGCTCAACACCTGGCATGAACGGCTGTCCCTGGCGTGGCGGAACCTGGCGAGTACGCAGCTGGCCATCTGGACGCACGTCATCCGCCGGCGCGAGACCCGCTATCCGGACGGGGTCTTCAGCTCGCGCTTTGCGCAAGCCTTGGGGGAGAAGTACCGTCGGCGCATGGCCGGCGAGCAGCTCATGGTCAATGAGCTGTATGTGTCGATCGTATACCGCAGCGCGCCCGGCGTCGTGACGGACTGGACCGCGCGGGTGCTCTCGCGGGCACAGCGCGGATCGATTGAGCTTGAGATCCGCGCGGCGATCGAGGCCTGCGATAAGCATCGGCAAACCCTGCTTGCGGCGTTTGAGCGCTACGACATTGAGCCCTTGCGACTGTACGAGCATGAGGGGCAGCTGTGTTCGCAGACGCTCGAGTTCTTAGGCTTCCTGTTGAACGGGGAGTGGCAGCGCATGCCGTTGCCGCGCGCCCCGATCGGCGAGGTGCTCGCCACGTCCCGCCCGATCTTTGGCGTGGAGGTGATCGAGTACCGACCGCCGACCCACACGGTGCTGGGGGCGATGCTCGGCATCAAGGAATACCCCAGTCCCACGGTGGTGGGGATGTTCCAGAACCTGTTGTCCGCACCGTTTCCGCTGATCCTCACCCAGTCGTTCACCTTCCTGTCCAAGGGCACGAGTCTGGGGCTCCTGCAGCGGCAGTTCGCCCGGATGAGCAATGCCGGGGATTTTGCGGTGAGCCAGGCCGAACAGCTGAAAGAAGCCCTCGATGCCGTGGCGGGGGACGAGTTCGTGCTGGGGGATCATCACTTCTCCCTGCAGGTCCTCACCGATCCGTTCGAGCGCTATGACGTGGACCTCGTCGTGCGCCAGCAGAAGGTCTTGAATGAACGGGTGAGTCAGGCGCGACGGATGCTCGCAGATGCCAACTTGACTGTGGCGCGGGAGGATCTGGCGCTGGAAGCGGCATTTTGGGCGCAGCTCCCGGGCTACTTCGTGCGCCGCCTGCGCAAGTCCCCGATCACCTCGCGCAACTTTGCGGCGATGGCGCCGTTTCACAACTATCCGATCGGTCGGCCTTCCGGGAATCACTGGGGAGAGGCGCTGACGGTGCTGACCACCAGCGCTCGTTCGCCGTATTTCTTCTCCCTCCATGCCTCCGATCCTCAAGACCCTTCCGGCGGGTCACGCCGGGATGTGGGGCACACCTTCATCTGTGGACCCACCGGCGCCGGCAAGACCGTGATCGTGGGGTTCTTGATTGCAATGCTGACCAAGTTCGGCGCGCATCAGGTGATCATCGACAAGGACCGGGGCTTACAGATCCTGGTGCGAGCGCTCGGCGGGGAATATCTGCCCTTGAAGACGGGCGAGCCCACGGGCTGCAACCCGCTGCAGCTGGAGCCGACGCCGTCCAACCTGGATTTCTTGAAGACCTGGCTGCGACTGTTGGTGCAGGACGGCGCCGGCTTGTTGTCGGTTCCGGACGAGGCGGATCTGGAAGTGGCCTTGCGCGGCACGCTGGCGTTGGAGCCTGCCGATCGGTGTTTGTCTCGCCTGATCGAGTTCTTGGATGCCACGGTGCCCGATGGTGTGTATGCGCGCCTGTCCAAGTGGTGCCAGGTCACGCAAGGCGAGTACGCCTGGGTGTTTGACAACCCGCAGGACCGGATGGTCGCCCACCTGTCCGCCCATGCCCTCATCGGGTTTGATTGCACGGATCTGTTGGGGCATGCCGTGATCCGGGCTCCGGTCACGGCGTACTTGTTGCACCTGATCGGCGGGCTGTTGGGCTCACGGCGCCTGGTGTGTTGGCTCGATGAGTTCCAGGCCCTGCTCGCCGATCCCACCTTTGAATCCTTCGCCGACCAGAGCTTGCCCACGTGGCGAAAGCTCGATGGCGTGATGTGCCTGGCCACCCAAAGCCCCCGCAAGGTCATCGACAGCCGGATCGCACGCTCGGTGGTGGAGCAGACGCCGACCAAGATCTTCCTGCCCAACGCCGATGCCACGCGGGAGGACTACGTGGAGGGGTTTGGTCTGTCGGCGCGCGAGTTCCAACTCATCAAGGAACAACTGGAGCCCGGCTCACGGCGATTCCTGATCAAACAGGGCAGGCACTCGGTGGTGTGCCAATTGGATCTGTCGGGCTTTGATCAGGAGCTGGCCGTGTTGTCCGGGCGCGCGCGGTCGGTGGCGGTACTGGAACAGGTGATCGCAGAACACGGCTCTGACCCGGGTTGCTGGCTCCCGGTGTTCCAAGAGGCGCTGCGCGTGCCCGAAGGCTGGGAAGGCGTGCCGGCGGGAGGTGAATCATGAAGAGAGTCATCGGCATCGTGGTCGCGTTGCTGTGCTGGGGCGTGCAGCCCGCGCATGCGCAGTTCGCGGTCATCGACATCGGCGCGATCACCCAGCTGATCACCGAAGTCGAGCAACTGGATGAACAGATCAACATCGCCCATGAACACTTGACCCAGGCGAAAGCCGCCTATGCGGCCATCACCGGCGGGCGCGGGATGGACCTGCTCCTTTCCGATACCGTCCGCAATTATTTGCCCGAGGACTGGGCGCAGCTCGTGGATGCCATGAATGGCGTGCAGGGGGCGTTCGGCGCGCTGGCCCGTGACGTGAACGCCACGGTGGAGCGCAATGCGGTGCTCTCGCAAGCCGCGCTCAATGACCTGGCGGCGCCGGAGCGCGAAGCGTTGATCGCGCGGCGCCGGTCGGTGGCGGTGCTCGAAGCCTTGGCGCGCACGGCTCTCGCGAACGCGAGTGATCGGTTTGGACGTCTGCAGCAATTGATCGATGCGATTCCAAGGGCTACCGATGAGAAGGCGGTGCTGGATCTACAGGCGCGGATCGGGGCGGAGCAGGGGATGCTCACCAATGAAGCGACCAAGTTGCAGGTGCTTTACCAGGCCGCGCAGGTGGAGGCCCTCACGGCCAAGCAACGCGCCGATGAGCAGGCGATTGCGGATATCGGGCATTTAATGGATCTACCGCCCATGGGATTGCGCTAGATGGGGTTCTTTGCCGAATTCGCGGCGTGGCTCAATGCCTTGCTCGCCGATTACATCGGCACCACCACCCAGGAGCTCGCGAGGATTCTGGAGCCCACGATGGTCACCCTCGCCGCCCTGTACGTGATGGTGTGGGGCGTTGCGCACCTCGCCGGGCAAATCAAGGAGCCGATGCTGGAGGGGTTCAAGCGCCTGGCGATTTTGGTGTTGATCCTGGGGGTGGGCCTGAATCTCTGGCTCTACCACGACGTGCTGGTGAATATCTTCTTTGACGGGCCCGGCGATCTGGCCGCCGCGGTCCTGGGTGCTCCCGATTTCGTTGGGACCATGGATCAGATCTTGGCGCGTGGGGATGCGGTGGGCTCGGCGCTGCTGGCTAAGGCTGGGGTGCTGAACGGCAACTTTTCGTTCTACCTGGCGGCAGGCGCCGTGTACCTGATGGTGGGGATAACGGCCGTCTACACCATGTTCCTGCTGACGCTGTCGCGCATTGCGCTCTCGGTCCTGTTGGCGCTCGGGCCCCTGATTATCCCGTTGGGGCTGTTTGGGACCACGCGCCGGTTCGTGGAAGCCTGGCTTGCCCAGCTTGCCAACTACGCCTTCGTCGCCATTCTCGCGGCCCTCGTCGCCGCGTTGATGCTGATCTTGATCGACCGATCTGCCGAGCAGGCGCAAAGCGCGGGGGGTGGCATCCAGATCGCCCATGCGCTGCGGGTGTGCCTGGCCGCCGGGTTCACGTTCTTGATCATGCGCCAGGTGCTGCCCATGGCGGCCGCGCTTGCGAGTGGCATCGCAATCTCGAGCTTTGGCCTGGTGAGCAATTCGGTGGCGTGGGCGCGTCGACGCAGCTTGTCCGCGGCGGGGCAGTTCTTGCGCGGCGCGACCCTGGACCGGGAGACCACCCGCTGGGACCCGATCTCGCGAAAGGCGGGCTATGCCTTGTCTTCAACGGTGCGCTCGGGACTTCGCAATGTTCGTCGTAACTCGATTCAACGGTAAGGAGGGACCATGGTGAAAGCAATTGTGATGGGGATCGTGGTGTTGATGGCGGGGTGTGCGCACCGGCCGGCGCCGGATTGCGAGGCGCACTTGGTGCCCATCCAGGTGCCCGCACTTCCGGCCGTAGAACCGGTGGCAGAACCGCCGATCGAGCCGATGCCGGTGCCGACGGTTCCGGAGCCGCATCTGTGAAGGACGCGGCGGTCAGTGCGTATTTTGAGGAAAGCCGTTCCTGGGATGCGGACCGCGCGGCCCAGGCCGCCCGCCGTGCGCGGTTCGCCTCTTGGGTGGCTGCGGCGGGCTGGACCTGCGCGCTGGGCGCCTGCGCGGCGCTCGCCCTGGCGATGCCATTCAAGACCGTCCAGCCGTATGTGATCCGCGTGGATAACAGCTCCGGGGTGGTGGATGTGGTGCCGGCGTATGAGGGGCATGCGGAGCTGGGCGAGACTGTCGCGCGGTTCTTGCTGACGCATTACGTGACCTTGTGCGAGGGGTTCAACTACGCCACCGCCGAGCGCGACTACGCCGAGTGCGGGGCTTACCACAGCGTGCGGCGCAATCAGGAGTGGTACCAGCTGTGGAACCCGGTCAATCCGTCCTCGCCCCTGAATCTCTACAAGGATGGCTCGAGCGTGCGCGTGCAGGTCACGGCGGTGAGCTTCTTTCGCAAAGCCTCGGGACTCAATGACCTGGCCCAGGTGCGGTATCTGAAGGCCAAGCGGCTTCCGGGGTCGACGGAAGTCATCAGTCATTGGATCGCCACCATCGAGTACGGCTATGCGAACCCCTCGCACGATGCCGCGCAACGCCAGTTCAACCCGCTCGGGTTTCGGGTGCTGGATTTTAGAACGGAAAGCGAAGTGGCGCCGCCGGCGCCCAAGGGAGGTGAATCGTGAAAGGACTCTGGATTGGATTGTTGGTGTTGGCCAGCACGATGGGTTTGGCTCAGGTGCCCTCGGAGTCACGGGTGCGCAATCTGCTCTACGTTCCTGATCAGGTGATCCGGGTGCGAGGCTGGGTGGGCTACCACGTGGATCTGACCTTCGAGGAAGGGGAGAGCTTCGTCACCCTGGGAGGCGGGGACCTGGAAGCTTTGACGGTAGGATCGTATGCCAATCATCTGGTGCTCAAGCCCAAGGCCTCCTCGCTGCGGACTAACCTCACTGTGTTCACCAATCGACGCACGTATTTGTTGGATTACGCGGTTTCGCCCCGTACACCGGATCCCCTCACGGATGATCTGGTGTTTGCGATTCATCTGCTCTATCCGGTGACCAATACGGTGCCGGTGGTCAAGACGTTGGCCGCGGCACCCGAGGAGCGTGCCCGGCAGGAGAACTATTGGTACTGCGGGGCCGCGGACTTGCGCCCCATCGAGGCCTTCGATGATGGCGCGCATACCTACCTGCGCTTTGCGCCCGCAGCGGAAATGCCGGCGATCTTCGTGCGCGGGGAGGATGGCAAGGAGTCGCTTCTCAACTTCAGCGTCAAGGAGGGCCAGGTCCAGATCCATCGGCTGGCGCGGCGGTTCATCCTGCGCCGCGGGCGGCTCACGGGGTGCGTGGTGAACAAGGGCTACATCGGCAGCGGCGAGCGACTGGAGTCGGGGACCGTCTCTCCGCAGGTCAAGCGCGAGCGCAAGGAGATGCCATGAGCGAGTCACCTCAACAACCTTCTGAAGGGTCATCGGATGCGGCGCCGCTGGAGGCGGACGGTGTGGCCGGCGAGCGCGGCATCCCGCAACTGCAGCGTATCGTTTCCGTGCAATCGCGAGTCTCCTCGTTCTTGACCGTCGGGTTGACCTCCGCTCTCGCCGCGGGACTCTTGCTGTGGTACTACCACGGTGCGCTGCAGCGGCCGGAGCGTGTAAGGGAGCAGGCGCTCGCAGCACAAAAGCGCCGGGCGCAGGGCGAGGCATCGCTGCCGCCGTTGGGGCCGTTGCCACCGCGGGAGACCAAGGCCGATGACTCGCTGGTGGCCGGCATCATGGGCGATCCCCCGCCGATCAATGCGCCGGAAATCCCGCTCGCTCATCCCACGAATGCTGCTTACGCCAATCCGACGGCCAAGACACCGGCCGAACTGGCCTGGGAACGCAAACTTGCCGGCCCCGTGTTGATGCCGATGAGCGGGGCGCGATCGGGGGCGGAATCGGGGCGATACTCGGCGAGCCTGGCAGCGCCGGTACCCGCGACCCCACCGGGCGCGACGACGGAGATGCCAGCTTCTGGCGGCGGCGGCAACGGACCCGAACTGGGCGAGATGTTGCGTCCGACCCCGACACCCGCGGTCAGGGCGCAGGTGCTGCCCACCCAGGCCTTATTGTTGGCCAAGGGGGCGTTCATCGACTGCACCTTGGAGACCGCCATTAGCTCCTCGCTCCCCGGGATGACGACCTGCATCACCGCGACGGATACGTTCTCGGCAGATGGGGCGGTGGTGCTGCTTGAGCGCGGCACCAAGCTCGTCGGGGAGACCCGCGGTCAGGTCCAGCAGGGTTCGCCACGATTGTTCGTTCTGTGGACCGAGGCGCGTTCGCCCACGGGCGTGGTCGTGCCGCTGGCATCGCCTGGAACCGATGAATTGGGGCGATCGGGGTTGTCGGGTCACATCGAGCGGCATTGGTGGACACGTTTTGGCTCGGCGATCTTGGTGAGCATCATCAATGGCGCGGTCCAGGCAGCGTCGCAACAAGGGCGTGATGGCGGTGTCGTCGTGAATCCCACCACCGGCGCGGATGTCATGACCGAGGTGCTCAAGGACACGATCCATATCCCGCCGACCATCGAGAAGCCCTCGGGCGACAAGATCCAGGTGCTGGTGGCGCGCGATGTGGATTTTCGTAGCGTGTATCAGTTGAAGGCCTCGCCATGAATGCCGAGTCGATGCGCGAGGCGGGGGACGTTGAGCGAGGCACGCCGATCACTTCTTTGGGATTGACGCTTCGGGCTCTTAGACCACTTCTGGCGCGGGAGGATGTAACGGAAATCTGCATCAATCGCCCGCACGAGGCGTTCCTCGAAACCCGGCAAGGGTGGGAGCGGCAGGTTCTGCCGTTCGCAGACTTCAACTGGTGCTATCGGCTGGCAAAGCTCATCGCCCATGCCGCGCGCCAGCGGGTGACCGAGGAATCCCCGTTGCTGTCCGCGGCGCTGCCAACGGGTGAACGGGTCCAACTCGTGTTGCCACCGGCGACGAGCCCTGGGTGCGTGGCCATCAGCATCCGCCGGCCCTCAGCCGTGGTCTGGAGCATCCAACAGCTGACCCAATCGGGGGTCTTTGCGCGTACCCGGCGGGCGAGCCGGGATCTGGATGACATCGAAGTGGAGTTGCTTCGCCTGCTCTCGGTCCACGAGTACGAGTCGTTCATGCGTCTGGCGGTGCGGGCGAAGAAGAACATCGTGGTGTCTGGGCCCACCGGATCGGGCAAGACCACCTATACCAAGGCGTTGATCCGGGAGATACCGCCGCAGGAGCGCTTGATCACAATCGAAGATGCGCCTGAGCTGATCCTCGCCGACCATCCTAACCATGTACGGCTGTTCTACTCTAAAGGCGGGCAGGGGCAGGCCAAGGTCACCCCGCGGCAGCTGTTGGAGAGCTGCCTGCGGTTGCGCCCCGATCGAATCCTTTTGGCCGAGCTGCGCTCGGATGAGGCGTTCGACTATCTGCGCAATGCCAACTCAGGGCACCCAGGCTCCATCACCAGCGTTCATGCCTCCAGCTGTGAGCTGGCGTTCGAGCAGCTGACGTTGTTGGTCAAGCAGAGCCAGGGGGGATCGGATCTGCCGCGGGGTGAGATCAAGAACCTGTTGTATCTGCTGGTGGATATCGTCGTACAGTTTGGGATTAACGGCACTCAGAGATGTATTCAGGAGATTTGGTACGACCCGGCACGCAAGCGGGAAGCCGGCAACCATCGTTGAAATGAAATAGCCAGGCGGATGTCCTCTTAAATTTCTACAGGGAAACGTGGGCTATAGGGGTGACTTGTCTCAGTAACAGACTGAATCTTGTCGCAGGAGAACATCTTAATACCTTGACTTCGACTCTTCCCGCCGCTTGTGTCCCAGCCCCAAAAGTATTCACCTCTGTGGTTGTCGCTTTTGCGAATGTAGTACTCAAGCCTGTACGGTTCTATCAATCGTCGAAAGCCATCGTATACCAATTCGACCATATGCCGGTTTCTGGCTGCACTTACAATTGTGCTACGTGTGCTCGACGAGAAATGACTGAAACCCCTGCCGCCTGGTCTTACGACGCCCGTGCCCCTCAATGCCGCCGGAGCGAGTTTGATGTTACCGTCAGCGAACACGGGGGCAAGTGTCGCAAATAGAGTCTCGATGAGGCCATGAAAATTCTGTGCTGCAAACGTGAATGCAAACAACGCGACGGACGGCACGATGAGGGTCGACCATTGATCCTCGAATGCTTCAATGGATACTCCGAGCAGTTGCTTCTTCCCTTCATCCGGACCGGCCTCAAAGATCGACTTCCGAAGAAAAGTGGAGATGACCTCACGGCGCGAGACTTCGTATTCCTTGCTTATCAGAATTGAGTACAAGAGATCAAATAGATCCCCGCAACGCCTGCGGTGCAAGATGGCAGTTAGTTTTGATGCAAGTATCTCTTCAAGTTTTTGGCATGGAATCGTCGCCGTGCATTCAGCTGAATCTGGATACGGATGAATGAGTGGGCGCGACTGCACCGGCAACAGGATGCGATCAAATTGCGTGACATCCAATTGGGCGCGAAGCGTCAAATTTGATTCCTGATAAAAGCCCTTGAAGTACAGACGAGCCTCGAAGGCGTCTACGCCTGGAATTCGGAGGTTTTTGTCCTTGGTTAAGACCTTCTCGAAAAATTGGATTCCCGTCAGATCCGTCACTCTCTTGCAGACCTCCCGAAGTTCTATCTCCAAGAGCCCTTTGTCCAATTCGTCGGCGACAGAAAAATCTAAATCCTTTGAGAAACGAGTGCTTGGGAGATATGCCTTTCGAATCGCTTGCCCTCCCTTAAGTACGAGGCGATTAGCGATCGCGGGCCGCTCGTAGATGGCCTTAAGTAGCCAACTGTAGACATAGTCCTTTTCAACCTCTATTGGAGAGATCAAAAATTCGGCTGCCTTTTGTTTAATGTCAGCGGCGTTGATCATCGTACTAGCCTTCGTGATGTTCGGTTTATTGCGGCTTGCCAGTTTGCATGGTGACCGTCAATAACGGTAACAGGTCCTCAGCATATGAGTTTGGCCGCAAACGCAGTTCAAACTCTGGGTTCTCGGTGGGTGTGGCGGTTGCCACGCTGGCGCCATGGTCAATTTTGCCGCGAAACACCGATCACGCCTGCAGGTCGCTCCCGTGTTTGCTGCCTCCTTGCAAGGCCGGAACTTGGCATCCTGGACCAAGATATTGGTCGTTGGGGCGGGCGCGCTGTTTGTTTCCCAATACCTGGCGGGTTACGGGATGCTGGTGTGGTTGCACCTCGACCCAGAAGCGGTCACACCGCTCACAATTTGGCGTTACGTGTATCACTACGCCGATGTGCCGCCGATCCGGCAACGTTTCTTCTGGTGCCAAACGGTGGCGATAGTTTTGGTGCTGGCGATGGTCAGCATCCCCTGGTGGCCGCGGCGACGCGCGTTGCATGGCGAGGCGCGCTTTGCACGACGGCACGAGATCTACAAGGCGGGACTGTTTTCCGACCAGGGCGTGATCTTGGGGGCCGTGCGCCGCCGGCTTCTGATGCTGCCCGGCCAGCAGAGCATCATCCTGGCAGCGCCCCCGCGGAGTGGCAAAGGCGTCGGGGTCGTCGTTCCCAATGCCTTGAATTGGTCGGGGTCACTGGTCGCGATCGACATCAAGCGCGAGAACTGGACGATCACGGCGGGATTTCGGGCAGCGGCCGGACAGCGGTGCTTCTTGTTTGAACCCCTGGCCGAGGATGGACGTACGGCGCGTTGGAATTGCCTCTCCTATGTCGCGACGCAGCCCGATCAGCGCATCAATGATCTGCAGCGCATTGCCGACATCATCTATCTCGAGAGTCCCGGTGCCGATCCCTTCTGGGTGGCCAGCGCACGGAGTTTGTTTCTAGGTATCGCGCTATATCTATTCGAGACCCCGTCCCTGCCTGCCACGATGGGGGAGATTCGCCGACAAGGCATGGCCACCGATGATGAGGGGTTCGGGGCACATTGGAAGCGCATCGTGGAGGGTCGACGCGACGGCGCCAAGCCGCTATCCGAGGAATGCGTCCGCGCGCTGTATGACGTAATTGATCTGGCGCCGGTAACTGCATCCTCCGTGCGCAAGACGTTCACCTCACGCCTGGATCTGTGGGCGAACCCTCTGCTCGATCGCGCAACCTCGGCCGATGACTTTGATCTGCGGGATTTGCGCAAAGTCCCCATGTCCATCTATGTGGCGGTGAATCCTGATGACCTGCATCGGCTGCGACCCGTGTTGTCGTTGTTCTTCCAGCAATGCCTGGGTCTGCAGACTCGCGAGCTTCCCGAACACAACCCGGCCCTGAAGTATCAGCTGCTGATGCTCCTGGATGAGTTCACGGCGCTCGGGCGGATTCCGATCATCAGCGAGTCGATCGCGTTCTTGCCGGGGTTCAACGTGCGGGTGGTGCTGGTCATCCAGGCCGCCTCCCAATTGCGAGAAGTGTACGGACCGCATGCGGCCGAAACGATGTTGAAGAGTGTCGCGGCTCGCATCGTCTTCGCGCCGAAGGACTTTGCGGATGCCAAGGAGATCTCCAACGACCTGGGCTTCACCACGGTCAAGGTGCACTCGCAGTCGTTGCCGCGATTTTCGTTGTTCAAGCGTGACCGGGGAGGTTCGGTATCGATCGCCGAGCAGGCCCGGGCGTTGATGCTGCCGCAGGAGGTGAAGGAAATGGGATCCGAGGTCTGTTTGGTGTTCTTGGAAGGGGTGCGGCCGATCAGGGCGCAAAAGATCCGCTATTTCAAGGATCGGCGCTTTGCGAGCCGGGTTTTACCGCCACCGGTGCGACCGGCGCCGGCGGGCAAGCGGAAGCCTCCGGCGCGCGCCGCGGAAGTTCTGGTGATGCCGAAGCGCCCGCGATCGCTGACGAGTTTATCCGCCCAGGAACTCATGGAGATCTTGGATGAGATCACGATCAAGGATCTGCCCAAGGATTTGCAGGAGTTGGCGACGCCGCGCGAGCGCGCTCCGACGGAGGAGGAGATGACCGAGGACCTGAACCGCTTTGGTGGCGCCCTATGGGGAGACTCTCATGGCTAATGCAGATGCCCGATCCCGTAGTCGCCGCCGCGCTCGAGTCGAGGCGCCTGACAACACGGTCAAGGCTGCGCGCGCAACGCGACGCGTTAGGCCGGCCGTGGCCGCACGCCCGGAACCAACGCGGCGCGACGCGCCTGAGGCGCCGACCCTCAATACCATCCGCCCGGGGCGACGGGTACAGCGCGTGCCGGAGCCGCCGCGTATTCGTGAGCCATCGACTCCCGGGCCGCGCCCGGCCCCGGAATCAGAACGCTCGGAAGCCGGTCCACGGGAGTCCGCGATCCCGGAGCAGGTGGCGGAACGGTTCATCCGGGTGGGCAACCGGTTCTACTTCCCGAATGGAGAGCAGGCCTTCAAGGATCGGGGTGCTCGGCTGACCACCCCGTCCGAGAACACCGAAGTCATTCGCAGCATGCTCGAGATAGCCCAGGCGCGGGGCTGGCAGAAGATCACGGTAAGTGGGACGGAGCGGTTTCGGCGGGAAGCCTGGATGCAGGGCCGGATGGCCGGATTGGCAGTGCGGGGCTATCGGGCGACGGAAATCGAACAGGCGCAGCTGGTGCGCCAGATCGACCGCCAGCGATCCAGGGCTGCCGGCGGTCCCGAGGCGCCGGAGCGAGAGCCCGCCGGGGAGCGCGAACCGGAATCCCCGAAACCGCCGGTTCCACAAGAGCGGTTGTACCAGGGTCGTCTGAAGGACTTCGGCGCGGCGCCGTACCAGTTCGATCGGCACGAGCCCATGTCTTACTACGTGAAGATCGAGACGCCGGACGGGGAGAAGGTGTTGTGGGGCCGGGATCTGGAGCGGGCGGTGGGTTCCTCGCTCTCGCAGGTGAAGGTGGGGGACGAGGTGGCGGTGCGCCAGGTCGGGGAGCGCCCGGTCACGATTCAACGGCCCAAGCGCGATGAGCAGGGCCGGGTGACGGGACAGGAATCCGTCGCGGCGTATCGCAACCGGTGGCTGGTGGAAAAACAGGACTTCTTGTCCGCCCGTGCGGGCTTGGCCCGGATCGTGCGCGATCCGTCGGCGGACCCCAAGGCCTTGGCGAAGGATCGCCCGGAGCTTGCCGGGACGTTCCTTGAATTGAAAGCCGCCGAGCTCGTCGCCAAGGAAGCCTACGCCGACCGGCGTGATCAATTGCGTTTCGTGGCGCGCGTCCGGGAAGCCCTGGCCGCGGAGATTGAACGCGGCGAAGCCCTGTCGGCCGTTCGTCTGCGAGAGCCGGAACGCCAGATCGATCGGGGGTCGCGCCTGCGCACGCCGGAGCGGGCCGCCGTGCGGGTGATGAGCTGATGGCTGCGCCCCCGCGGATCCGGGATAACGACTGGGTGGTCGGACACCTGGTCGAGCACGGCCCGGCGAAATATCAGTTCGAAGACTCGAACTCTCTTTCCTATTACATGAAGCTTCGAACCCGGGATGAAGCGGGCGAACGGATATTGTGGGGCGCGGATTTGAAACGCGCCGTCCGGGAATCCAAGTCCCGGGTCAAGGTTGGGCAGGTGGTGGCCGCGCGGCTCGTGGGGCGCGAAGCCCTGGCGCCGCGCGGCACGCCCGATCCGGACATCCCTCAGTATCGCAATCGCTGGGAAGTGGAGACCCCGCAATTCGTCGCGCAGCGGGTCGCCACCGCCAAGAAGATCCTCGAGGACCCGGTAAAGGCGCGGCGCGACGGCGCCGCTCATCCGGAACTCGCCGGTCTGTATCTCGCCCTGAGGGGCGCCGAACTCATTGCCAAGCACCGCTACCCGGATGTGAAGGATCAGGAGCGATTCGTGACCCGGGTGCGTGAAACTCTCGCTCAACATCCGGAGAACGCACCGGTGCTCAAGGAGATGGCGAAGCAGACCCAAGGTAAGGCGCGGGAATCCGCCGCTCGCGGAAGAGAGTAGCGCCGCTCGAGATGAAGCATGACGGGAAGGATCATCCTCGCCTTCCCTGGGGATCAGGACACACGCGACGCGCCTATCCGCGGGAAGACGAGGACCATCCTATTTATCGACCGCAGTGCAGAAGATTTAAGGGGCGATTCGCGCTTCGATGTGATGGCCTTCGCAACCTCAGCAACTCGCCGCAGCTTTCGGTGCGACGGAAGCATGGGGGAGACCGGCACGACACCGTACCCGCCGAAGGCTCGGTCAGTGTCGCCGGATGCGCCAGAGGCTTTCGCGGCATAAACGGCCGCCACCCCGCGCAAGCGCGGGTCCCCGCCATTTATTCCACGGACCTCTGGCGCATCCGCCGCCACCGCCCGCAACGGCGCGTACGGCGTCGTGCCGGTCAACGAGGATGAACATCATGAAACTGTATGTGAACGAGTGCGGTGACTACCGGGTCGCCGCGGATGATCTGGTGATCCGCTGTGCACAAGGGGCGATCGCCAAGCGCTTTCGCGCCGGCTCGCCGGTGATGAGTTCGCCGGCCTATACCAAGGATTTCTTGAAGCTCCGGCTGGCTCATTTGGATCACGAGGTCTTCGGTTGTCTCTATCTCGACAATCGGCATCGCTTGATCGCCGCGGAGGATCTGTTCCGCGGCACCATCGATGGCGCCTCGGTGCATCCCCGCGAGGTGGTGCGCTCGGTCATCCAGCACGCCGCCGCAGCGGTGCTGCTCTATCACAACCATCCCAGCGGGACGGCCAACCCGAGCCGTGCGGATGAACTGATCACGATGAAGTTGCGCGATGCCTTGAGCCTGATCGATGTCCGTCTGCTGGATCACCTCATCGTCGGGGAGACCATCTACTCCTTTGCCGAACATGGGCTGATGTGATGCAGCCCGAGCGACCGCGGCGTTTCGCCGCGGTCGCTCCTACCTCATCGCCGAATTTCCGCCGCCGCGCTTCGCCGGCGGCTCACCCCATCAGGAGAACTTCCATGACCCCGCCACGCGGCGCACCGCGAAAGCTATCCGACGATCAGATCAAGACCATTCTGGCCTGGCACGATGCCCGGCGACAGTTCCGGCGTCACCATGGGACCCTCGCGGCGCTCGCGCGACGGCTGGGCGTGTCGACCTACGCCATCAGTTGGTGCATCGGCCAGCAGAAGTGTGGCCAATCGTGGGCCTCCCGCCGCGTACGGCTGGCCCCGCGGCAGCGCCGCCAAATCCTATCCTGGCATCGCCGACGCGAAGCGTTCCGGCAACGCCAGGGGACCCTGGAGGATTTGGCGCAGCGATTGGGCGTCCACCGGCGCACGGTTCAGCAGTGCATCCGACGCCTGGGGCGCTATCGCCAGGTGACCGCCGCGGAACTGCCGGCAGTGCGGCGGCGTGCGAAGTCACGGCGCAAATCTGCCTTGAGATCGACAACGGTTGATTGGCGCCTCTCGCTGCTACGCGAGTGGCTGTCAAGCGCGCCCATCTTTGAGGCGCCGGGCTCGTGCTCGATTGGCGCCAAGCCGTTCAACGTCAAGGAAGCCCACTTGTCGGAAACGCCAGGGTCACTGGGTTGCGCTTGCGTGTGGTTCCTCATCCAGTCGGTGGAATCGCAAGGCATCACCGTCGCCGGTGTGACGGAACGCGGCGAGCCCGCTCGTTGGTTGATTCCGTATGCGCAGATATCCCGGCTGCTGCCGGCCGATGCGCTTCGCCGGCGGGTCCGCACGGGCCGCGCTCGTCTGAGTCGCGACGGCGGCGCCGCCCTGATGCGCGCGGTCCACGGATTTTGAAATCCATCGAAAAGGGCGGGATAGACGGGCGGCGCACGCTACCACCCCGTGCTCGCCCGTCCAGACCCTGCGCGCGGGAGAGGAACTCCCGTGCTCGGCGAGTCGCGCGGCAGGAACCGCGCGAGTCTGGACGGCCTGCGCGCGGGGTGGTGATCCGCCTCAGGGCAATCCCGCCCAAAGACAATGAAGAGGATCAAACGGCTCTCCGTTCTGGTCCGCCACTTCGGACGCCACACCCTGGTATTCGAAAGCGGCGTGTACGTGTTCGCCCATCAGTTGGCGCCGGCCTATGGTGGCGGATACTGGCATTTCCATGAACTGAGCAATGGCGGGTTCTTCATGAGCCCGCAGTGCGGAGCGCTGCGCCTGCAGGTGAAGGATAACGGCTATGACGGGACCTTATGTCCCGAGGCGGCCGGGATCACGTTCTGCCTGTTCGCCTTCAGTCATCTGTCGTTCCGGTTCCCGGAGCCCGTGTTCATGCAGCACTTCCATGACCTGCGGGCATTCGCGTTCGAACACGCCGAAGCGGGATCCATCCTCGCGGCGATCGACTGACGCATTTCATTGCAAATCGATGTGTTCTGCCCAGGTGCTCGCGGCCTGGGCATTTTTTTGCAAGTCAATGCACGGTCGTACGCGCCGTTGCAAACCCATGTATCCGTTGGCAACGCGTATCAGAGTGACGCCAAGAGAGAAGGAAGGGCGGGATTCGAGGTCGCGGGCACGCTACCACCGCGTGCTCGCGTGTCCAGACCCTGCGCGCGGCAGGAGGAGCCTGCCGTGCTCGGCGAGTCGCGCGAGGAACGCGCGAGTCTGGACACGCTGCGCGCGCGGCGGTGATCCGCTCCCTGGGCAATCCCGCCCAAGAAGGAGAGATTCATGACCACTCAATCAATTTCCGCGCAATTTCGATTCATCCCGGCCAAGGACCTGCAGGTCTCACCGCTGAACGTCCGCAAGACCGGCACCGAGGTCGGCATCGAGCAGCTGGCGCAATTGATCCTGGCCGAAGGCGTGCTGCAAAACCTCAATGTCCATGCCTTGAAAGACGACGACCGGGCGCCTTTCGGGGTCGTCGCCGGCGGCCGCCGACTGCGGGCCCTGCAGCAATTGATCCGCGCAAAAAAGCTCAAAGCGGATCATCCCGTGCCCTGCATGATCGTCACGCGGGATCGTGCGCAGCAGATCAGCCTGAGCGAGAACTCTGGGCGCGAACCCATGCACCCGGCCGATGAGTTCGAGGCCTTCCGGCAGCTCATCGATGCCGGCGCCTCGATCGAAGACGTCGCGGCGCGCTTTGGGGTAAGCCCCGTCGTCGTCCAGCGGCGTCTGAAACTGGCCAACGTCGCGCCGTCGCTGATCAAGGCCTATCGAGAGGGATCGCTGACGTTGGATCACTTGATGGCGTTCGCCCTCTGCGAGGATCACGCGCGCCAGGTCGAGACATGGGAGGGTTTGAAGCCCTTCGAGCGCACCGCAGAGCACATCCGCGAGCGGCTGACCCAGGACGAAGTCCTGCTCACCGACCCGCTGGCCCGCTATGTCGGTCTGGCTGCCTATCAGAAAGCCGGTGGCGTCGTGCGACGGGATCTGTTCAGTGAGGACGATGAGGCCTACCTCGATGCCGAACTGGTGCGGCAGCTGGCGAGCGCGAAGCTCGAGAAGCAGGCCGCCAAGCTCCGCGCCGAAGGACTTGCCTGGGTCGAGGTGCATCCGAACCTCGAATACGCCGTTCGCTCCCAGTTCGGGCGCGTCAGCACGACGCGGCGCGCACCGACGGCGGAGGAAGAGGCGGCGATCAATGATCTGGAGTCCCAGATCGACGCCTTGCAGGAGGCTCAGGATGAGGCCTCGAACGAGGAGGACGCTGAGCGGGAGAAGGCCTGGTGCGCCGCGTGTGACCAAATCGATGAACTGCGTGAGAAGCTCCACGTACCCGATCCCGAGCAGCAGGCGCTCGCCGGCGCGATCGTCTCCGTCGGACGGGATGGCCGGATCGAGATCGTGCGGGATCTGCTGAAGTCCGAGGACGCGGCGCGCTTCGCGCGTGCCGGACGGCCGCGGAAGGCGGATGAATCTGCGTCCGACACGAAGGGTCACTCCGCCGCGCTTCTGCGCCGGCTCACCGCACATCGGACGCTGGCGCTGCAGGCGGAACTCGCTAGCCAGCCGTCGATTGCGTTGATCGCGCTGACGCATCGCATGTTGCTGTGGAACTTCTATCCCTACGAGTTCCTGGAAGAGCCGGTGAAGCTCCAGAAGCCATCATTGATGGTGACCCAGCATGAGGGGGACTTGGAAGGCTCGGCCGCGCAGCAGGCGCTGAAAGCGCGCAGAGATGCGATCCAGAGCACCTTGCCCAAGCAGGCCGGTGACCTGTTGTCCTGGCTGGCCGCGCGGCCTTCCGCAGAGGTTCAGGAGCTCCTGGCGTACTGCGTGGCGACCACCGTCGACGGCGTGCAGGCCGATGAGCGGGAGAGTGACTTGGATCCCCTGGCACGCCTCGCGCAGCTGGACATGCACCGCTGGTGGCAGCCGACGGCGGCGTGCTACTTCGGGAGCATTCCCAAGGCGCGGATCCTCGAGATCGTGTCCAGCGTGACCTCGCCTGATACGGCAGCACCGTTGGTCAAGCTCACCAAGGGGCTGCTCGCCCAGGAGGCCGAGAAGATCTTGAAGGACTCGGGCTGGTTGCCCGAGGTCCTGCGCACGCCGTCCTAAAAGGGCGCTGGGGGAGTTCCGGTGCGGGCGTCGGCTCGCATCGGGCTCCCCTTTTTTCTTGTCGAGGCGATGGAGATCCCAGCAGAAGAGGGCGGGATTGCTGTCCGCGGGCACCTTACCACCCCGTGCTCGGGCGTCCAGACCCTGCGCGGCAGGAGGAGCCTGCCGTGCTCGGCGAGTCGCGCGGGAGGATCCCGCACGAGTCTGGACCCCCTGCGCGCGCGGTGGTGCCTCGCTCCTGGGCAATCCCGCCCGAGAGATGAAATGAGGAGAATCACATGAACAATGTTCAGACGTTGATGGACGAGTCCAGTGGTCGTGGCAATGCCTTTGCGCGCACCCTGGTCGGAGAGGATCTGCAGCGGTGCACGCCGGCGGCGCTGTCGGGGGAGGCAGATCCACGCACCAGTCCGAGCTATAAGTTCCTATCCACCGAGCGGATCATCGAGGCGTTGCGGTCGGTGGGGTTCTTGCCGGTGCAGGCCTCCCAGGTGAGGAGCCGTCGCATGAGTCCTCGCTTTGCGCCCCACGTGATCCGGTTCCGGCGGCGCTACGAGACGGTTCAGCTGAGGGACTCGATTCCCGAGATCTTGTGTTTGAACTCTCACAATGGACGGACGGCGTTGCAGTTTCGGTTGGCCTTGTACCGTCCCATCTGCACTAACGGATTGATCGTCTGCAGTGAGGCCTTGCCGGTGTGGAGGGTGCCACATCGGGGAGATGTGTTCGACCAGGCGATCGCGGCGGTGGTCCAGCAGGCCGAGCAGTTCTCAGAGATCGGGCGTTGGGTGGAGCGCATGGAGCAGACACGGTTGGACAGTGATCAGCGGCTGTCCTTTGCCTCTCGTGCCTTGTTGCTTCGATACCCTGGTGGTCAGCATGCAGGGATGCAGGCGGGCCAGCTGTTGGAGGCTCGTCGGTCTGAGGATGCAGGGGATGATGTATGGCGGGTTTACAACACCATCCAGGAGAACGTGATCCAGGGTGGTCAGGTGAGGCAGTCGGCTTCGGGTCGGCAGCTTCGGTCTCGTCCCATTAGGGCCATTGCTAGAGATGTAGAGATCAACACGGGTTTGTGGCCGATTGCAGTCGGACTCGTCAGCTAACCTGGTAGGTCATCGAGGGGAGAGGTGCTTTGGTGCCTCTTCCCTTTTTTTATGGCCGGCGTGGGGAGGCAGGGGAGGTCGGAGGGAGCGGCCTGGGTTGTGTCAGGTGCAGAGTTTGGCCGCTATCTCAGGTCATTTGCCGGATAGCTGACGAGCAGCGGCTTGCTTCAAAGTACATGCCATGAATGACCACACACACGTCATGGCTTGGGTCACGCGCGAGACGAAGGAACGGTTTGCGATGTTGGCTCGCAATCGCGAGCTCTCCGAATCCGCGCTGCTGAAACAACTGATCGAGATTGCGCTAGCTGGCGCGGGGATCCAAGAGGTGAAGCCTGTCGACATCCTGGAGCCCGTGTCGGCAAAGGAGCGCTTGTCCGTCACCTTGCAGATCGACGACGTTCAGCTGTTGCGAGAGCGCGCCAGGGCGCGAGGCGTGCCGACCAGCCGCTACGTATCGCTCCTGGTCCGATCTCATTTGCGGGCTGTCGCGCCGTTGCCGACGGCGGAGTTGGAGGCGCTTCGACGGAGCATCGCCGAGGTCGGTGCCATCGGTCGGAACTTGAACCAAATCGCGCGAGCGGTGAACCAAGGGTTGATGCCCAACGGACCCACCCGGGCGGAGATCCACACCCTGTTGCGCGGATTGAACAACCTCAAGGATCAGATCAAAGCGGTACTCGCGGCCAATCTGAACAGTTGGAGGGACGGACATGAAAAAGCGGTCGGTTGATCTTCGAGGAGGCAGCGCCCCTATCCTCGATATCGTCTCCTATGGTCGCGGGGGCGGGTCGGGGCGCTTCACCAAGGAGCAGCTGGAATTGATCGCGCGAACCGTGAGCCGGGCGCCTGAGGTCATGGTCAAGGTGTCGGGTGGCGCCCGGAGCCTTCGTGGGGCGGCGGCTCACTTTGGATACATCAGCCGGCAGGCGTCGCTGGATCTCGAGACTGACGAGGGGGGCGCCGTCCGAGATAAGGATGGCCTCAAGGGGCTGATCCGGGATTGGGATCTGGACATTGAAGTGATAACCCCGTCAGCGAGGGCAGTTAAGGAGCCGACGAAGGGTCCGAAGCTGGTCCACAATCTGATCTTCTCGATGCCCGCGGGAACATCGGCGGACAAGGTGCTGAAGGCTGTCAAGAAGCTTGCGCAGGAGGAATGGGCATTGAAGCACCGGTACGCGATGGTTCTACACACCGATGAGCCACATCCCCATGTCCACGTGGTCCTGAAGGCACGAAGTGAACAGGGATTCCGTTTGAATATACGGAAAGCTACGCTTCGCGACTGGCGGCAACGATTTGCAACGCATTTGCGCGAACAAGGGGTTTCGGCGAATGCAACTCCCCGGCTGATACGGGGTCAGAATTTGCGAAGCATTCCTGACGAGATGTTTCGTGCGCACGCTCGAGGAGCGATTGGAAAGATTTCGCTGACCGGAACGAATTTGTTGAACGTAGACAAAAAGCAGGCGGCTGTTTATCGAGGCTGGCGCCGAGTCTCAGCGACACTGGAAGAGATGGGTTACTCGGAGCTTGCGTCTTCAACACGTGCGCACATGGATTCGATTCGGGCAAGTGGAGGTCGTTGGGGGGCGGAGCGAAGTGATTCTTTAAAAGTGATCAGCCAAAACCAAAATCGCGCTAGAGAAGCATGATTCTGGCCTCAAGATCGAGATCAGGTCTGGATGCCCATGCCGCGTCGGATCGACGCCGCAATCATGCGCAGCTGTATAATGAAAGCTGCCGGCATCGGCGGTTCGATACGAACGATTGCGAAGCGGCAAACCGACGAGTGATGTGTAGTCTCGACGGCGATCGGCTCCGTGCTTTAGAGGCTGAAAGAGGGATAGGGATTTCTAATGAGCATTATTCACGTCAATCAAATTCGCCTCCACGTTCTGAAACTATTCGAAAAGGTGATTGACCTTTCCGACCAGCAAAACGCACCCCCCGCTCAGCGGGAAGACTTCTTGCTAACCCGTTCACTGGCGGCATACGCCGTGCACTATTTGTCAGGGGCGCCAGCGGAGCTGGCAGCGTCGTCCGTTACCGATGGGGGGCAAGATAATGGCCTCGATGCGATCTATTACGATGAAGCAAATCGAAGGCTATACCTTGTCCAATCTAAGTGGATTAAAAGCGGAATAGGTGAGCCAGAGAATGGAGATGTTAAGAAGTTTGTGGCGGGAATTCACGACCTATTTAACATGCAATTCGAGAGATTCAACGCGAAGGTGCGTTCCGTTCAGTCTTCGCTGGAGCAAGCGCTTGCCGATCCCAATACTCGGTACGAGATGGTTTTAGTACATACCGGAACGTCGGCTCTTGCGGAGCCCTCCCGCCGCGACTTGGATGATCTGCAAAAGGAAATGAACGATACGAGTGAGGTGGTATTTACCACTGTGCTTAATCAGGGGCAGCTACATAATTCACTCGTCGCTAGCGCTGCCGGGGAGCCCATAAACTTGGTGATCAGCCTCAAGGAATGGGGGCACAAACCGGGACCACGCGAGGCGTTCTACGGACAGGTCAGTGGGGATCAGATTGCCGACTGGTGGGGCAAGTATCGAACGCGTCTATTCTCCAGAAACTTGCGAAATATGCTTGGTGAGACCGAGGTAAACGCGGAAATCCGTCAAACACTAGAGCAGAACCCGAGTGCGTTTTGGTATTTCAACAATGGGGTCACTTTGATCTGTCGGCGCGCGCAGCGGGCGATGGCAGGAGGAACGCTCAGAGACCTTGCGACTTTTCATTGTGATGATATTTCCATCGTAAATGGCGCTCAGACGGTAGGAACGATCGGGAAGTTCGGTGAAGTTCATGCCGAGAAATGTGCGGACGCTCTTGTGTCGCTGCGAATCATCGTTCGAGGAGAGGATATAGGCTTCGGGGACGAAGTGACGAAGACAAATAATCGTCAAAATCGAATCGAAAATCGAGATTTCGTCGCGCTTGACCCGGAGCAAGCGCGCTTGAGGAGCGAACTCGCTATCGACGGAATCGACTATCAGATTGTTCGTGCCGAGTCGGTTTCCAGGACTCCACACAGTTTCGACTTAATAGACGCGACGACAGCTTTGGTTATGGCATCGGGAAATGTGCGTCTGGTTGTGCAGCTGAAGCGCGAGATTGGAAAACTTTGGGACGATCCGTCAAAAGCTCCTTATAAGGAATTATTCAACACAAGTGTCCCTGGTCTTTTCGTCTGGCGATGCGTGCAGGTGCAACGACGTATTGACGAAGCTTTAGAGACTCGCGGGAAGAGAAGCGGTACGGCCAATTCTAAGAGGCGTCCTATCGCCACTCATGGGAATCGGATTGTTGCCGCGCTCGTGTTCGATGGCCTACCTGTTGATCGGTTCAAGGAACCTGGTTTTGATATTGAGACAGTCGCGTCTTCATCCACGATTACATCTTTAGTGGATTCGCGGCTGGAAGCTCTGCTTGACCGATTTGAAAAACACTACGGTGGGTCGATGATTCCGACGTTATTTAAGAACCTTTCGAAATGTGAGCATTTGGTGGGCCTTATCAGGAAGGATGGATGATGAAACGCGGAGACTGTACATAAAAACAGTATGGCTGTATGCTGAGTTGGGTCCTTTCCCGGTAATTTGGCCCCAAGAGTCGAACAGTGATTCGACCATAGAAGGCTTTCTAACGAGATTTCAAATGACCAATAGTGCCAATCCTGCGTTGCGAGTTTCGACCAGGGAAGTCAGTGCTGATTCTGGTAGCCACGACGGGCTAAATGGCGAAGCGTTGGGCGGGATCTCGATGCCGGAGCAAGTAAAGAAGTTTCCAGAATTCCGCTACATGGGTTCGAAGCATCGACTGCTGCCATGGATTCACGGTGTTTTGCGAAATCTGGAGTTTGAGACTGTAGCTGACCCATTCGTGGGCAGCGGTAGCGTCGCCTACCTTCTAAAAGCAATGGGTAAGCAGGTTTTTGCATCCGATTTCCTGCGATTTCCCGCTGTTCTTGCTTCAGCTACGGTTGCAAATAGTCGATGCAAATTGGATGAAAAGACAGTTAAAAAGCTTCTTGTAAGAAAATCGAAGGGACGCAGTTTCATTGAGAGAACATTCGACGGTGTTTTCTTTGAACGCAGCGATCTGCAATTCTTGGATCGAGTATCTTCCAATATTGAAGGTCTCTCGCAACCAGCACTTCAAGCATTGGCAAAGGCTGCATTGATTCGATCCTGTCTGAAGAAGCAGCCCCGCGGCGTTTTTACGATTTCTGGTGACCTTTCGCGGTACGACGACGGGCGCCGCGATCTGCGCATCAGCATAGAAGAACATTTTTTAGAGCAGGTGGCGACCTTCAATGACGTTGTGTTCAGTAATGGTTTGCGACACTTCGTACGCCACGCAAATGTTTTTGATCTCAAGCCAAAAGGTATTGATCTCGTTTATCTCGATCCGCCGTACGTGCCGCGAGCAGACGATAACTGCTATATGAAGCGTTATCATTTTGTTGAGGGATTGTCGTGCTACTGGAAGGGCGTGGAAATCTTGCAAGACACAAAAGTGAAAAAGATTCGTAAGCCGTACACTCCGTTCGGATCGCGAAAGACCGCGGTTGAGGCATTTGACCGCCTGTTCCAGGTTTTTCGTAGGAGCAAAATCGTACTTTCTTACAGCAGCAACGGCTATCCGGACAAGGAGATTTTGGAGGGTCTTTTGCATCGCTATAAGAACAAGGTCACTTCATATGAGCGAGTGCACCGATATCATTTCGGAACTCATGGCGGAGTTGGGGCCGATCGCGCGTTGGTTCGCGAATATCTCCTAGTCGGCGAATGAAATACGTTGTCCAGACTGTAGATGAGATTCTCAGCAAGTTGAGTTCTCTTGAGGTCGATTGGAGAGACGAAACGGCATTAAACGTTATCCATCGAATTTCTGCGATTCCGATTAAATTGACCTACTCATTGGAGGACGTGGAATCTCTATTGGATGCGGATTTCGACGAGGGGCTGCTTATTTGCCGCCTATTCATGGGGCAATCTAAAGACTCCTTCACTGCACTTTTGCATTCAGTACGCGGCGATGCGGGAATTGGCGTCAAAGCTTACAAGGCCGATAAAAGCTCCTTCTTGCGGGATCTACGCACCACCGGATTGCTCGATAGTATGGCGGCGGAAACGAACCGCAAGGCACACTGGAGTGACGTGCTGATCGAGAGATTGCGAAGTGGTCGTGGAAGTGCGATATCTGGCCAAAAGCGCGGGCGTGGTGTGGAGGATTTTGCTGAGGCCGTTGTTCGTAGGGTTTTTGGGGATCAGTATCAAATGCGTTGTACATTTCACGGTCCGCGTAACACTACGGCCAAATGTGATTTTGCAATTCCTTCGAAAGGCGATGCGAGGATATTGATAGAGTCGAAAGGATATGGAGCCACAGGTTCGAAGATGACCGATATTTTGGGCGATATTCACACCATTGTCGGCGCCAAGCGTCATGACTCCGCGCTTCTTTTCTTCACCGATGGCCTTACCTGGAAGGAGAGGAAGAGTGACCTTCGGAAACTAGTTGAGCTTCAGAACAATGGTGAGATTCTGCGCATCTACACATGCGCTATGGCCGAACAATTTGAAGCTGATTTGCGGCAATTGAAGTTGGAATCAGGAATCTAGTTTGTTCAGGCTCTCACGCAAATTGTCTATGCTCGCGGTTCTCGGGGATGTTTCGAAATTTCGCTGGCTCCTGAATCTGGGTAAGCTTCCCGTTTTTAGCGGGGATTGGAAGTGGAACAGCGTTATGCTGCCATCGCCAACTTTTGCCTGGTCGTTATGCCTGCTGCCATTTGCAGCCAATCCCGTATAGGTCCTTAACCTGCCTCCGTGCTTGCGTTGGGGCCGATGCATCGGGGTGGGGCGGTTCGTTCAGATGTAGAATTTGAACGGTAGGCGAGGCGCTGAATCGATAGGGGCGGACACGAGAATGTCGCCAATTGCGTCGGCGAACCTTATCGTCACCGGTTCGCGATCGTTGTAAAGGCAGGTATTGAAATTGATTTTGGTCAGAGCCAGCACGTCCTTTAAGACTGTTTGAATGTCTTTCGCTCCGCGGCGGATTGAAACGTATAGAGGATTGGGCGTATCCGGACCCATGTACGTGTCAAGCCGTGGAACGTACCCAGACGTCCACAAGTATGCCGATCGACTGTCAGTAAGCATGGCCGTTCCCCGAATGGTGGGGTAGTTTCCAGGGCGAAACAGCTTGAGCTGATCCCAAGCGTCGGCAATTTGCACGCCTACAAGGCTGGTGCCAGTGTCTTCGCATACTTCGCTGAAGCCGATCCACTCGTCGTCACTAAACGATGACCTCGCGTGAAGGAATAGCTCGGAGGGATTGGATCTATGACGGTCACGGTACTCTTCGAGCACCGTCGACATCAATTGCCGCGATGCTTCTCGATCAAGGTGGTATTGCTTTCGGTCAGGCTGATACCAAGGCCCAAGCGCTCCTCGAAATACTACGCCCTCGCCATCTGATAGAAACATTTGGGCGGCGCAACATGCGTGCCTGATATCTCCATCTTTTGGTTGGAGCTTATAAACCAGACCGACGTAACATACTCCCGGCCGCACATTCGCGAGCTGCCAAGGTCGTCCTCCGCTTTTATAGTAAGAGCCGGTTCCTAACTTCCAAGCGATAGTCGCGGGATCTTCGACTCGCCTCAAAAGGTCTCGTTGATTCGCTTTGACGAACTCATGCGGCGTGAGTGTTGTCTCTCGGACTATTTGCGTGACAATCTGATGGTTCAGAAGGCGGGCTTTGAGCTGCCGTCGGAAGTTCTTCGCATATTTGAATACGTCGGCCTGCGTCTCGGCGTCGCCAAATAGGGTTGGTTGGATGGCGAGAGCAGCGGCATCTCGTTCAGTGATGGATACCCGGCCTGGAATTCTGTCGGCCAAAGGAACCTTTGACTGAGGCCGACCAAGGTCAAATATGAAGTCGGGGATGACTACATACCAGAAGCTTGGGGGATCCTCGTCGCGATTGCGGTCAATGACTAAGCGATCAACGAAAGCATCCACTGTGGACTTGATTGCCTCATGCCTGTTTTGTAACCGCAGTCGGTTTAGCAGATCCTTTTCGTCAATGTCAGCAATTTCCCGGACAGGCTTGGCAGACCAGCCTGCGTGGAATGCCTCGCTGAATCCAGGGAACGGGACGTGGTGTGGTTGTACCGCCTTCGATATGCGAGTCGGTTCTGGAATGTCGATGAAGCCGCTAACCTGAGATGCCCACTGCTTAAACCGCTGGACCCCGTTCGCGGTCCCGATAACGCCGAAGCGCATAGGTCGCCTGTTCTCGCTGGCGTCAACCGGTCCAAAGAGATATAGGCCGTCGCGAGGGTAATCGACACTCTGCCGAAATCGGAATTCAAGCTGAGGCTCTTCGATGTATAGGATTCTGCGACGTGTCACTGCTCGTCGCCCTCTGAAACATCTTCATTTCCAAATGTTTCTTCGAAATCGTCCCAGTCGTCTACATCCGGATCATCCTCGTCCGGCGGTTCGTCGCCAGTATGCATAATACTTACTGGCGACATGAAGCTGGCTGTCGGTAAGGAAAGAACTATCCGTTGCTGATGGGAAACACGTAATTCCATTTCCGATTGGCCTTGACTAAGCCACCACAGAAATGCAGAGAGCATGTCTCGCCAACGCGCATTTCTCCATGACTTCGAAAACGTGCGCCTTAGCCTATGCATCCGCTTCGTGTCGGCTATCGGGTCGAGGCCGTTCTCGGAAAATATCAGTCGAGCAGAGATCCGTGCGTGGCCGAAGGGAGAAGTCCGAACTTGAATCGATACTGCATAGTGCCAATGCACTCCGCGCTTTCCTGACTGCCCGATGATTTGGCGCCGACCTCGCTGTTCCGGCCAATTGAAAGGCACCATCGAAAGCGGCGCGGTGCGAATGTTTGCCCACCAAGATGGGTATCTATTCGATGATTTGTAGGCATGTAGTCCGCGATCAGCCAGGTACTTGTCGAATGATTGGTTGCAGAGATCTGAAAATTGACGACGAGCATCGAACCACGGAATGCTCAGCGCGCTCCACCCTTCCTTCAAAAATTGCGACACTTTCGTTGAACAAATGAGTTTTGCAGGAAGATTGTCTCCAAGGAGCCCGGCACTATCAGGACTTGCGAATGTCAGCACGCCGCCTCCAAAAGGTACCGCTGGCCACTGATGCAATGAGCGACTCTGAAATTGCTCAACGGAGAAACCCGTGGGTGGCTCGCAGTATCGAATCCATCCGGGCAGCCTTCGAAAGACAAGCCAATTGGAAGTTAGTCTCTCGGCATGGGCTATCACCCGAGTCGAGCCTTTTCGCTGAGTCTCCAACCACTCGCCAGTTGGGTGTGGGGTATCGCGCGGAACTTTCAGCGTAGAGCGCAACAGGTCGACTAGTTCGGCCAATCCTGCCGACCAACTCGAACTGAAGTCGATGTACTGGCGATGGGCGATACGAAAGACTTGATCGTATTTCTTCAGCCGGAGGGGAATAATGAATTTTGAGTCGTTGAGCGTTTTTTCGAGATCTGCAGCGATTTCGATCTCGTTGCGGACCCCCTGTCGCTCCAAGCCGGTTGGAGTGCAGACCACCAGCATCTTGGCGGAGCTGTTACGGAGTGCACTCTCGAGTTCGCGAGACCAGTCGGCGCCACCTCGCAACTGCAGAACATCGGCCCAAACTTTATAACCAATTGCTGTTAGCTTCGCTCCCAGCCAAAGGACGAATGCGTTGTCCTCGGGGGTGGCGTGGGAGATGAACAGGCCTTCGCGGGTGGTGGGAGTTTCCAAATGGGGTTTTTGTGGTCGGGACTATTCGGAAAGCGCCCTTTGAGGCCTCGCGCGCGAACATACCGCGATTGGTTCGCGACGCACGCCGGCTTTTCCCCTTTGATACCTCATTTTAGCACGACAGTCCGGGCGGCCTCAGAGGTCGCCGCTTTGGCGGCAGAATTCCGGATCCAGGCTCTTTCCGAACTAAGAAATCTTGTGGACCCAATTTGGACCCAGCTCAAATTCCCCGTGGACCCAGCGAACTCACTAGAGGAAAAAGTTGTTATAAATCAATGGTCGGGGTGACAGGATTTGAACCTGCGACCTATACGTCCCGAAAAGGGGCCACCGAATGGATTCGAAGGTGCCGTGTCCGAGGGGCGGTGAGCCTTGGAAAACTGCGCAGCAGGTCCTTAAGCGGTCAGGGCCATTGCCGATACGATGCAATGAACTTTCCGCTCACTCCGGGTACCGGGAAGTGGACGCGAGGACCTACAGTGTATTGCGGTAAGTGCGGCGCTAAGCTTCGTGAGAATTCTAAATTTTGCGGCTCCTGCGGCCGGAGTTTGGGGCAAGCTGCGACGGCGCTGCAGAGCCCCGAACCCACTGTCGAAACGCGCCCTGTGCCAGCGCCGGAGCAATCCGATCCTCCCAAAGCCGAGCGTGCCACTGACGCGACTTTCCCTGAACGAACCGACCGCTCCTCCACAGCTGATTTGAATCGTGCCAGTGAACCCCCGCGCTCATTTCGAGGTATTGCGATCGTTGTAATCGCAGCCCTGATCGGGGGCGTTTTGGCGATTTTTGCGATGCGCGGCCACGAGGCGGAAGTCCTTGCGCCGGCCGCGGTGAAAAGCGCTCCAGCGCCCGTGACGCCGGCAGTTTCACCCAAGGGCGCTGCGGTGGCGGCTGTGTCAGTCCCCGACTCCGCGCCATCTCCTAAGGCCCCTGCCCAGTGCTACAACGTTTCCCGCGGCGAGCCGCACACGCTGGAGGGGACGCTGAGCAGTGAGATCTTTGCTGGTCGACCCGGCTTTGATGATGTTCGCAAGGGCGATGACCCTGAAAGCAGCTACGTTTTGCGGCTCTCGCAGCCAATCTGCATCCAGAGTGATGACAAGGAGGACGGTGCCGATCCGAACAATCCAATTTCCAAGGTGCAGCTGAGCCCGCAGGATTTCGATAAGAACATCCGGGCCAAGATGCGCGCAGCATTGGGGTATCGCGTGCAAGTGATTCTTGCCTCCGCGCAGTCGGCCATCACTGGCCATCACCACGAGCCGCTGGTGGCGAGTGTGCATGACCTGACACTTTTGGATGCAGCATCCAGGGCGGCACTTATCCCCCGCGCGTACCCACCGGTCGAGCAATCCTCGGATGAGTCCGAGGAGTTGGGCACCGCGGCGACAACGGTTCGAGGCTTCTATGCAGCGCTGAGCTTTGGAAACGGCGAGGCCGCGAGCCAGTTCGTCGTTCCTGAGAAGCGCAATGCAGGCCCCTATACACCGCAAAGTATCAGTGCATTTTACGGGCCGCTGCCAGAACCGCTGCAACTTCTGCATTTGAAGGCACTGGCGCCCAACGAGTTTCTGGTCAGCTATCGATTTGCCCTGAATAATCGGCGTTGTAACGGTAGAGCCAAGGTTCTGATCGCACGGCGCGAGGGGCAGAACTTGATCGAGAAGATTAGCCCGCTGGATGGTTGCTGAGGAGGCTGCGATGTTCTGTTCGCAATGTGGCAACAGCCTTCCCGATGATGATAGGTTCTGTACAAAGTGCGGGTCGCAGGCCCTCTCATACACACCGGTCGAAAGCCGCGCCTTCCTCCCGGGCGAAGCTCACGCCGCTCCTGAATCAGCCGTGGGAAAAGGGGTCAATGGAGGCGGGGCTGCGGGTCCTGATGTGCGACGAGCACCTCGTTCGGACATGGGAGCGGTCATCGTCGTGGTGCTCCTGACAATAGGTTGCTTTGCCGCTTACGGCTACTACACGGTACATGGAGCGGGCACTCGAAAGACAGAGGCAGGCTTGTTTCAGGTTCCTGCTGTCAGCGTCCTTCATTGCGGAGAGCCACTCGTGATCGAGTCGTGTGATACCGAGCCACTGCCTAATTGCCGAATCCGAAATCTTGCGCAAGTTCCCTTAGGAGAAATCGGCGCTTGGGCGTACGACAAATCAGGAACCCGTATTGGGTCAGGCTTGGGGCAACCCGACATCATCGGACTCGCGCCCGGTCAAGCAGTGATTGCGAAGATCATACCTGGCGCGAGCGGCAATCACCCACAGATAGACTCTATCATCCTGTGCAGCGTAGATCCTCAATCCGCGTTAGGCTCCCGACGATTTGGGATTGGCGCCAAGGCGATCCCGTAACCTTTCGCTACCTCGACGAGCGCCCTCGGCGCCAAGACTCAAAAAACAGGTCGATCATAATTTAAAACTTCTTTGCTTTGACGACCTCGCAAGATCCGCGGGCGGCGAGCCAGCCATTGTTCCCACCTACGTGCGTGTTGGTCCATGCCCCGTTCACACGATCGATATGCCACTTGGTTGCGCCGGTGCTCCATTCAATGAACAAGTCAGTGATGGTGGCCTCGAGGGGGCTACCCCCATCCAGCGACACTGTCGAGGAGGACTCATCAAGCACCACTTGATGTGAATCAACGGGCAACAGCGGAACGGAAGACTGTGTCACACATTCCAACGTGATGGGCGCGGCGAAGAGGCTCTGAACCCCCAAAGCAAGTACGACGGCGTGAAGACATGCAATTCTTATGGAAACTCCGTTTCGAAAATCAACTGGCAATGGGATGAAAGGGGTTCAACTTCTCGATACCAATTGCGCAATTCGCGGCATCGACCAGCGATCGATCCGCGGACACGAAAGGCAATGTCTGGCTAAGATTGCTATTAACGCCTTCCGCGACGACCGAACATGGGCTTAAGACTATCCCACAGAGCATCTTCAAGTGCCTGAGTAAGATCCGAATTGACGTCATTGCTGTACCTCGCACACGTGAGTCTTAGGGCTAGGCGTAAGCCCGGTGACCAATGCGCGAGGTGCAAGGCATAAGTTTTTGCGGAGCCGAATCCCAAATGTTCCTTAGTGCGCTGGGCGATATGCTGCGAGCCTCCAACGTATAAGTAGGGGGACTGCACATTGAAACGCGCATAAGCCCGCGCTCCACCGCCACTCGCTGCTTTGTATTCCTGCTCGACTGTGTTCAAATCCACTTCATCAGGATACACAACTTCGAAGTAGTACAAGAACACACGGTCGTTCATTTCCCAGCGAGCGACTTCATCCACCAAGCTAGAATTCTTTAATCCAGGATTTAGGTCGGCGGTCGATATCTTCCATACTTTTGTGTCGATGGGAGTCACATCGCCTACAGCATCTGCGAGTTTACGCAATGCGCCGGCCGTCGTCGTCGAAAGCTGCTTAAATATTGGTACATGCTCCTAGTGAATGACAATGGCGCCATTTGCGTACGAACGAGGCATCGATTCTCTTCTATTGCCCCGGCAAACATCCCATCTCGGCGAGGGTGTCAGTCAGTTTACTGACCACCTGGTTCCAGGTGACGTCTGTCACTCCGCGCTGGCGGGCTAAGGAAATCGCATTGCTCCAAACTGCGTGACATCGCGGATCTTTTGCGAGGGGGAAGTTAAGCGCTATGGCCAGGCGAGGATTCGTAGCGGCTTCGCGGCGAATCTGAGCTGACTCTTCCTGGTGCGCGAGCACCTGCTGCACGCGACGCTCCTCAGCGCGCTCCGCTAGCGTTCGCGGCCACTGCTCTGCGGTGGCCCCGGTGAAGGCAATTGGGGAATCGGTAAACGTCACGGGGCGACCCTGGTAAATGTGCCAGTCGGAGTAGATGGTGATAGCACCGATAGCAAGTTTATCGCGCTTGAGAGTGAAGAGAATGATTGGTTGTGCGGTGGCTAACTGGGCCTTTAGCGCGCGCGCCTCATCGCTATTTAGATGCAATGCCGTAGTGAGCCGGACCGGCGAGGTCTTGCTGCTCACCGTAAGACTCATTTCTTCGCGATCTGCGTCGTAAATGGCCTGAGTCACCACGGGGATTCCAAAATAGCTGTTGAACACCTGGGTGCGGGCAGAGTAGATGGCTGAAGCAGCGGCGGCATTAGTTTGGGCGGCATTTCGTTCCGCTTCGATACGCATCTTTTCAACTCGCGCCTGGTAATCGACGGTTTTCTCAAACTCGTCTTTGGCTGGCATGATCACGGCACTGGCGACTTCGACGGTCCGGCGCCTGCTCTGCCAGGCGATGTTAAGCTCGTTGTAGAAGCGCTCCAAGTCGTCGGATGTCCCATTTTCATGTACAGGGAGGGCGGCCGGCGGGCTAGTCTCCCATACCACCCAAGTTTGCCCATCCGGCGCCGCTGCCGTGAAGATCTGCCGATATTGGTTTCGCATCTCGTCGATCTTGTGCTGGCGTTCAAAATAGGGTGCAAAGAATTGCTGTTCGTACCACGCGCGGCACAGGGGCGCAAAGCGCTGCCCGGTATCCTGCGCGAGGTTGGCGGCGGCACTTGAGCCTACCCACGTATCGGGGACCACCCACATGTTTCCATTATCCGCCGGCGCCAGCGGAACACTGCTTAGAAATACGCCGATAGCGGCGCCATCTGCGTAGCAGGCCAGGGCCGGGGGCATACGATTCAAGATCCCAGGCGCACCGTTTGGCCAAGGCAGGGGTCCGTAGGAAGGGGGCCTGCGCAGCTGGCCACCCAAGCGATAGCGCCAATCCAACAAATGTTCGGCAATGCGTTGCGGGGCACAGGCCTGCTCTATGGCTTGTCTTACCACCGACTCATTTTCGGATCCCAAACCTGGTACTACGAGTTGCCTGTGCTGACCTGTCCTAATACTGATCGCATCGACCACCTCGCGCTTCACGTCTGAGGGATAAGAGGAGTCAGAGAGGTCGCTCAAGGAGAAAGTTGGACACAAAGTGGTGCGCACGAAGCCGAAGGCGGCCTGTGCTTCGGGTGTCCAATTGAAGCTCCCCGCATTGGTGCCGCTGGCCTGTGGCGCACGACCGCCCAGAAGCCCCGCCCAGTTCGGGCGCTGCACTTGGGCAGAAACGAGATTAGGCTTCACTACAAGTAACAGAGCCAAGCTCAAGACGGTGCAGTAAAACAGGGCGGGAGTGACAGAAGATACACGCGACACCATGCACGACCCCAATACCCAGCAATTGTCATATTCTCGGCACGATCTTCAAAGTCTGTAGAGACTCCTGTCACACCGTTGCCAAATCGACATCGCGATTCCAAGATTTCAGCTCTTTGCCCGCCAATTCAACGTGACTAGCGACGGCTGCTGGGGAAAGGCCAAAAATCCGATTCTATGGCGCTCCTTCGTGTGTTCCGATGAGGGTAATTCCGGCCTCCTTGTTGTTAAATTTAATTTGCTGTTGGAGATGGGGATGCAAGGTGGTTTCGATGGTCCGTTCTTGCGGCCTTCGAGGTTCGGCGAATGCTTGTGTGCCAACGGAGCAAAAACCGAGACCAGTCGCAAGGAGCAATTGGAGCGCGCACATGGTGCTGCTGCGTATCATTTGTTAATACCTTCTGCAGCCGTTGAGAGAGGTTCCCCTCAGAAATTCATGGGTGCGACATAGTCAGATTAGCTTGCGCTGCGTTAGCTGGCTTTACTCATCTTTCAATTGGGCTGCCGGTTTCTGAGCGGCCTAGTTGCGGGAAAGATTTTGCGAAGCTCGCAGACGCTTCATGTAGAGATCCTGCAATTCTAGTCCTTTTCGGTCGATTCCTGAGACCGCGTGAATTGGGTTGGCGATCTGGAGGACCCTAGGATTACCGCCGGTGAAGTTTGGCCAGGTTGGCAGGCCATTTCCATTTGGGGTACCCGTCTTGGCAAAGTTAGTCCAGTAGGTTGAAACTGACTCAAGTATCCGGTTGTCTGCTTGCGATGCCTTAATCGGCAATTGGTCGGAATGACCGAAGACGTAGGGAAGTTCGAACCCGTGAGCAGCACCGATACCTGCCAGATCTGAATCCGCTGGTACTTCCTGTACATGTGAGAAATTGTAGAAGAAGACTTTGTGGTGACCGTTGGCGGCCTGCAATTTCGCCCACGTCCACATATGCCAGCCAAACCAATTGTCGCGGAGCAGGCTTAGCTGTGAGCGCGCGGCAATCTCGTCTGATGTGGCCGGATATAGATCAAGCACCTTTGGCGCCAGCTCTCCATATTGAGCGTTGATGCTAGCTTTGTATGCGAGCGCCTTGGCTGGTTCCCAGAGAATGTCACCCCCCTCATTGGCGTTATAACCGACGAGCAATGGCACGTCATTTTGCTTTCCGGCGGCGTATGTGTCGTACATGTCCATCGGAAACACATAGCCATCAAGCGTCGCAGTGGATCCCGTTTTAAGTTCGCCATTCGCATTGATAGGCCAACGGCTAGAGTCAACGGACACAATACGTGTAGCGGATATGCGCCGCATTTCCGTAAGAGTTTTTGCACCCAGAGCCTCGGCGAATCGAACGCCACTGGCCTCCGCGTCCTTCGGCAGCATCATGCCGGCTACCGTGCCTGCTGGTCCCATGTCGGCGCTGCTTTGACCTATAGCACGATGCACGAGACCACGCGCCAAAGGGGAAATCATGAGATACCCAACACCGAATGCACCAGCGGACTGACCGAACACCGTAACGTTACGGGGGTCACCACCGAACGCTTCAATGTTCCGCTGCACCCATTGGAGCGCAGCAACCATATCGAGAATTCCGTAGTTGCCAGATACTCGGTGATCAGATTCTTGAGTTAATTCTGGGTGAGCAAGGAATCCGAGAGAGCCAACGCGGTAGCTCAAGTTGACACTGATGACGCCCCTTTTTATCAGTTGGTCGCCCCAATATGTCGGCGAGGAGGCTGATCCTCCGCGCATTCCACCGCCATAAATCCAAACCATCACGGGAAGCTTTGCTGGGCTTCGCTTCACTGGCGCCCAGATGTTGAGGTACAAGCAGTCCTCACTCACTGACTCCATCGGGCCCCCAGGTATGGCCGGAATCGTGGTCATGCACATTGGTTTGAAATGGTCCGCTATTAGGATTCCTTCGTGCTCCGGTGCCGGCTGAGGCGGCTTCCATCGTAAAGAATCAACCGGTGGTTTCGCGAAAGGTACTCCCTTAAAAGTGACAGCTTCGCCTTCGATCACCCCTTGCACGACGCCTTGCTCTGTGGCGACTTGCGCTAACCTCACATCGGCTGCCTTGGTGGACGTCGTGAACGTCACCAACGCGACCAAGGCCAAGCTACGAATCTTTCCGAATTGGTGCGCTTGATTGCTCACGAAGTCGCCTCCTGGCGTCTCCAAGGAAATATCTGGATTCGCAATGCTTGAAGAGGATTCAGTGCCATCATGCACCGGCAATCGGGGTCGGGTCTTCCTTTTGGCTATCCGGAATTTGTGCCTCACGGCGAAGTCGAGAAATGCTCAGTTCGAAATTGAGTCACCAGTGAGTCACCGGTAGATTCCATGCGTTGCAGGTGAGTAGCTGTGACATCGTAAATTATTGATTTAATTGGTCGGGGTGACAGGATTTGAACCTGCGACCTATACGTCCCGAAGCGGCCCGATATCCTCCCTTAGCCCCTAGCCCTCAACCCTTCGCTTTTCGCGCCCGCCGCTTCGCCGGATTTTTCGCCATCCCCGCGGTAGTCGCAAACGCCTCAATCAGCGTCGACGTGGCTTGCTTGGGGTCGATTGTCTTGTCGGCCACCATCAACAGTACAGTGCCGGTCTCGAGGCGCTGATGGATTTCGGACGTGGCGCGCAGGCCCAAGGGCAGGGTGATCTCGCCATGCCGGTGGATCGCCTGCAGGCTTTCCCGAAAGAAGCCCAACGTCGTCTGAAACAACTCGGGAAAGCCAGGGGGACTTACTTTTTCAAGGCTGTGTTCGGCAATGAACTGGAGCGAAAGGCGAGCGCGGCGCCGGGCATGATCGTCTTCGGACACAAGGCGCTGCACAAATTGACGAGTCGTGGCGATATAGTCGGCCCACGTTGATACCGGCGTGACCTGCCGGCTTGGCTCCAACCGAAGTGCCGCGAGGAACAGGTCATCGCGAGTCCGGTAGTGTACGTAGAGCGCACCCATGCTGATTCCCACGCGCTCGCATACATCACGTAAGGTCGTGTTGTACGCTCCCTTTTCCAATAAGCAATCCAGCGCCGCGGTTTCGATGAGTTCGCGCTGCCCCTCCATGTAGGCCTGGTCACGCTTGGGCATCGGTTTCTTCCAATCTATTCATGATCGCAGCATACCTCGAAAAAAAAGTAATTGCTTTTTTCAAAAAAAAAGAACATTCTTTTTTTACCAATTGATCATGCGGCATCGCACAACGCGAAAATCAACAAGGGGATGATGATGAGCAAGCACCGTCCAGATGGCCTTTCCCTCACAGCACTTCGTCGCGGACTTCCGATTGCGATTGCACTTGGAGCGGCCATTGTCCCAGCGGTTGGAACGCGTGCCGCAGAGGCGGGCCGGGCCCAGCCAGCCGAAGCCGGCGCGCTGGAGGAGATCGTCGTCACCGCGACTCGAAGGGCCGAGTCGATTCACGACGTACCGATGAGCATTTCCGCCGTATCGCAGGCGGATCTGGAGCGCTCCGGAGCCACGCGGGCCTCTGACATCGTGCGCATGGTTCCGGGCGTTGCGTACACAGAAAATTCGGTGGGGCAGGCTGTTTTGGCGATCCGCGGCATCCAGACCAGTGCCGTCACCGGCAACGTCCAGCAACCGGTGGCAATCTACTATGATGACGTCCCGGTCCTGGATCTCACCATTCCCTGGACTGTCCCTCAGCTGCATTTGTTCGATGTCAATCGCGTGGAAGTTTTGCGCGGACCGCAAGGCACTCTATTCGGCGCCGGCGCTCTAAGCGGCGCACTGCGGGTCATTACCAACAAACCGGATTTGTCTGGCTTCCACGCCGCGGCTGAAGCTACCGCGTCCTCGACGAAGGGCGGTGGCACCGGCTACGCGGGCAATCTGATGGTGAACATACCGTTGGTGCAAGACAAGCTCGCCTTGCGAGTGGTGGGCTTTACTGACTACACGGCCGGCTGGATTGATAACCCCACTCTTGATGAGCGTCGGGCTAATCGTGCTCGTGTGTCTGGCGGGCGAATCGCGGCAAAGTGGGTGCCCATCAGCTATCTGGAGTTCGTCGCGACGGTATCCCAGGAGCGCACTCGTCCACACGATTCAAGTTACGTGCCCTATGGCAGCAATGGCGATATCGCCAACAACAGAGTCAGGAACTTCAACACCGACGACTCGAAGATCTTCAATCTGAACGGAACGTATACGATGCCTTGGGGGTCGCTGACCTCGTCCACGAGCTACATCCGCCGTACGGCGGATTCATCGTTGGATTTCAGCGGCACAGCGGCACTGATCACGGGTTTGACGACGATTGCGCCGATCATTGATGAATTCCGCACCAGTGACTTTCTACAGGAGATCCGGCTCGCGTCTAACCAAAATCAGCGCTTCAAGTGGCTGATCGGTGGTTTCATCGAGAACTATCACTTCAACCTTTGCGAAAACATCATTCAAGAGGGTGCCGGCGCCGCCTTCGGCAGCCTGGGCTACCCGACGGATTACCTGGAATCAATCTGTATCCGGACGGGCATCACCGACCAAGCCGGCTTCGCAGAAGTCTCCTATGACTTGTCGCCGGGGTTCGCACTCACGGTGGGTGGGCGTTATAGCCGTTATAAGATCCATACCCGCCAGGATGGCGCGCTGAACGGGCCTGATCTATTCGATGGTCCCCCTTCCGTCACTCTGCGCTCAGCCAAGAACAGCGCGGTCACTCCGAAGGTTAGCCTGTCGTATAAACCCAATGACGATGTAATGGTCTACGCATTGGCCAACAAGGGCTTCCGTACCGGTAATTCAAATCTTGTCCCACCCATCGATCCGTTCACTGGGATTTCGCTGCCTCAATCGTACGATCCCGATGCACTCTGGAATTACGAGGTCGGCGCCAAGGTGGCATTCTTCGACCGGCGGCTGCGCATCGACGCTGACGTGTTCTACATCGACTGGAAGAAGCTTCAGTTGCAGGTGAGAGCTCCGGTCAGCGGGTTTCCGTATACGGACAACGCGGGAACGGCCAAATCGCAGGGTATTGAGTTGCAGATCGTTGGCAAGCCGACTCAGGCGACGGAAGTCGGCGGCTCGTTCGCCTACACCGACGCAAAGTTGAAATCCGTCAGCCCCGGAGTGGCGGCCCAGGTTGGCGATCAGCTTCCCGGATCAGCGCCTTTCACCGCTTACGCATACGGTCAGTACGATTTCCCGGTATCTGGTAGCGCCGATATGAGCCTGCGCGCCGATTACTCCTATACGGGCAAGGAGTTCAGCGAGCTGAACAACAAAGGAAATCCCAATGCGATTCGCTACGGAAAGTACTCGGCGATTGGTGCGCAAGCCTCTCTCCATATGGGTCGATATGAAATCGCGCTGTATGTTCGCAATTTGGCGGATAGCCGGAAGCGGGTCTCTGCCCGAAAGATGTTCCCGGACGTCATGGAGGTCTTGCAGGCGCCCCGGACCGTGGGTCTGACGTTCCGAGCGGCTTGGTAAGCTCTGGGCCGCGCGGGAGTGCTGTATGTCTGAAGCATGGATCATCGATGCTGCGCGAACGCCGCGGGGGATTGGAAAGCCGGTTGTCGGCGCACTGTCAGGGGTGCACCCGCAACGGATTCTGTCTACGGTGCTCAAGGCACTTGAAACGCGTAGCGGGTTGAACACCCGTGATATCGACGATGTGATCGTCGGTTGCTTCTCGCAGACGCTCCAGCAAGGGGGCTGCATTGCGCGACAGGCGGTGCTCGACGCCGGCTGGGGTGATGAGCCACCGGGATTCACCGTCAACCGCTATTGCGGGTCGGGTCTGACCGCTGTGAATCTCGGCGTCATGGGCATTTGGTCGGGCGTTCAGAGCCTGGTGATCGCAGGCGGCGTTGAGCAGATGTCCGGCGTCCCGTCGGTCACGGCGCCGACGCTGTTCGACTGCGGAAACAGCCATCTCCGAGCCCTGCACGCACAAACCCACCAGGGCATCTGTGCTGACCTCGTCGCTACGCTTGAAGGAATCACGCGGGATCAGCTCGACGGCTTTGCCTTGAAGAGTCAACAGCGTGCGGCTGCCGCGATTTCCCAGGGGGCGTTCTCTCGCAGTACGGTGCCCGTTTTTAAGGACGATGGCACCCTAGCTCTCGACAAGGAAGAGTACCCGCGCCCCGGCACGACTTTGGAGAGATTGTCGACGCTAAAGCCGGCCTTCGAAGCCATGATGGACTTTGCGTTGAATGAAGCCCGTCTCACTTATCGGCAGTTGCTGGAGCGGGATTACCGCGACGTCAAGCTCTCCCACGTCCACCACGGTGGGAATTCGGCGGGAATCGTCGACGGGGCGGCAGCGGTGGTGATGGCCTCGCCGGAGTATGCGCGAGCGAACGGTCTGAAACCGCGCGCACGAATCCGCGCCATTGCAACGACGGGTGGCTCTCCGGAACTGATGCTGAATGCGCCTGCGAGCGCCGCTCGCAAGGCGCTGCAATCCGCGGGCATGACCATGAACAATATTGATCTGGTTGAGATCAATGAGGCGTTCGCGGTGGTTCCCTTGAAATTCATGCGCGAGTTGGATCTCGACCATGCCAAGGTAAATACAGTCGGCGGCGCCATTGCGTTGGGGCATCCCATCGGAGCCACTGGCGCCATCCTGGTCGGAACCTTGCTGGATGAGTTGGAGCGGCGCGATCTGACCACGGGGCTGGTGACTCTGTGCACCGGCGGCGGCATGGCGCCATGCGCCATTATCGAGCGGTTCTGAGGCGAGCGGAACCGACAACCAACTCCAGTAGAGGGCTAAGTGATGTCCAGTTCGTTCAGCGACACCTATGTGAAGGCGCGCGAGAAGTTTCTCGCTCTCGTCTCGGCACGCAAGGCAAAGCTTGTATCCGAGATCCATCCCACTGCGCGAGGTGTGCAGGGCGAGGAGTTGGCAATGGACTTTGCCGTGTTTGGCGATCCCGACGCCGAAAAGACCTTCATGCTGGTCTCGGGGACCCATGGGCAGGAAGGGTATTTAGGATCTGCACTGCAGGTCGAGTTTCTCGGAGATCTGCAGATCCCTGACGGAGTGAACGTCTTGGCGCTGCACGCCCTGAATCCTTGGGGATTTTCGCATCTGTCACGAACGGATGAAACCAACATCGATGTCAATCGGAATTTTACCGACTACGGCGTGCCGTATCCCCAGGACGAGCTGTATCCGACGCTGTTTCGCGCGATGTGTCCCGATGATTGGACCGCGGAGACCATCGATTGGAGCGGAGTACGAGAGCAACTGGCGCGTGACTTTGGCGTCAAGCGCATGGTCACTGCGATCGGAGGTGGGCAGATTGTCGAGCCGACTGCTATGAACTATGTGGGCAAAGGACCGTCTTGGTCTCGGATCACCGTGGAGAAGCACCTGCCGAGGCTATTGGAGAAGACACGGAAGGCGGGGTTCATCGAATGGCACACCGGCCTGGGGAAATTCGGCGAATTGAGCCATATCTGCTTGATGGCGCCCGGGTCACCCATTTACGAACGCGTGTATTCGTGGCTAGGCCAAGAGGCGCGAACAAGCTGGTCGGATTCCATGGATTTCACCGGCGGGGTCACGCCCGACTACCGCGGATGGTTTTCCGCCTGGCTGCCGAGCTTCTTGCCTCAAATCGAGTGGGCAGGATTGGTGGTGGAGGTTGGGACCTACGATGTAATTTCGGTGGTCGATGCGCTTCGCATGGACCGATGGCTCAAGTTCGGACGCGGCAAGTCGGATTTCTCACGCGATGAAGTTCGTAAGACCATGATGGAGCGGCTCTTTCCGGTTGCGCCGGAGTGGCGAGCGGCGGCTCTTCGAAATGGGCTGGATGCGCAGACGCGCATGTTCAAGGGCGTTCAACAATGGTGAGCCCTCGCCCAATTGCGGCCGTGCCATATGTCGTGGTCGAAGACGGCGGGGATCATTATTTGGTGGGCAGCCGATGTGGACAGTGCGGCGCCACCCTGCTGGGCGAGCGGATGGCTTGCGCAGCCTGCGGCAGCGGCAACTCGATGTCGACGGTTAGATTGGCGGGTACCGGACGTATACGGACTTGTTCAGTGGTAAGCCGCAGCTACCCGGGCATTCCGGTGCCGTTCGTAGCCGCCGTGGTTCAGATCGACGGCGGCGGCGTCGTTCGGGGCACGATGCGTGACGCTAAAACCGACGTGCCCGGACCGATAATCGGCACGCCAGTGCGAATCTGCATCGAGGACACGGGCCAGCGTGATCCTGCCGGCCGTCCATTTTACTCCCACGTCTTCCGACCCGTGAAGGTCCCGGCATGAGCAAAGCTCTGATCGTCGGCATCGACATGATTCCCTTCCGGCGCTACCCCGACCGGTCGATCGATCAGCTGGGGGCCGAGGCCGCGCTCCTTGCGTTGGCCGACGCGGGCCTGAGCGTGCACGACATACAGGCGTTCTATTGTGGCAGCGCGTTGCAGGCGATTGCCTTCGTAGGACAACGCATTCTGCGACAGATCGGCGAGTGCGGGATCCCGGTGCTCAACATCGCCAATGGCTGTGCAACGGGCGCATCCGCATTCCGCGAGGCAGTACTAGCCGTGGAGAGCGGGCAACACGAGGTTGCGCTCGCTGTCGGCGTCGAGAAAATGGACCGCGGACTCATTCCCATGCCGGGGCGGCCGATGGGCTTTCAGGAGGAGGGCGCGATCGGAACGCTGACGACGCCTTCGATGTTTTCGCAACCCGGATTGATGCATAGCGCGAAATATGGCACCACGTTTGAGCAATTCGCGAAAGTGGCGGTCAAGAACCACCGTCACGCCGTCCTCAACGACAAGGCTTATGTCCGCCGGGAGACGCCACTCGAGGAAGTCTTGGCCTCGGAGATGATCGCCTATCCCAACACCAAGCTTATGTGTTCGATCAACATCGATGGTGGTGCGGCGGCGGTCGTCGCCAGCGAAGCCTATGCGCGTAAGCGTGGGCTCCTGGGCCACGCCGTGCGAGTCCGTACTGCAGCGTCGCTGAGTAGCGTCTACACCGACATCGAAGATGGGCTGACGGACTTCAACGAAGTGACCCGTGTAACTGCCCAGCGTGCCTTCGAATCGGCTGGCGTCGGGGTGGCTGACCTCGATCTCGTCGAACTGCATGATTGCTTTGCCACGGCGGAGCTCCTGCACTACGAGAACCTTGGGCTTTGTGATGTGGGCAAAGCAGGGGCCTTGATCGACAGCGGTGAGACGGCGCACGGTGGGAGGATCCCTGTCAATGTGTCGGGCGGACTGCTGTCGAAGGGACACCCGTTGGGCGCGACAGGTATTGCCGGCATCTACGAGGTCTGCCTTCATCTACGAGACCGAGCGGGAGCGCGGCAGGTCGATGGCGCTCGCTTGGGACTGGCTCATGTCGTCGGTGGGGCGGTCGACTTTGGTTCCGCCTGCGCCGTTCATATCCTGGAGCGCGTGTGACAGTGCCGGTCCGCGCATTGGAGGTCGCCCATGCCCATTCATCCGGCCGGTCCTTCACGCATTTGAATGACCTGCTGGTTCAGGCACTGAGAGCCCATCGTGAGGCAGTCCTTCTTTACTCGGCAGAAGGGCGACCGTTCACGGGCGGTGAGATCGAGGCGGAAGTGGCTTGCTACCAGGCGACCCTCGAACAATTGGGCGTGGGGCTCGGTGTCCGCGTAGCGCTTCTGGCAGGCAACGGCGTGGAGGTGCTGTTCATTCAGCAGGCGATCGGGCTGCTCGGCGGTGTTTTTACGCCGCTTCATCCGCTTGGATCACCTACAGATTTCGCGTATATGCTGGCGGATTCGGGTGTCGCCATCGTGATCGTAGACAAGGCCCGTGAGCTGGAAATCACGAAAGCAGTGGAGTTGTCCGGGGGCGTCGCGCGCATTCTGACATTGGGCGGCGCCGATGAGCGCGATCTGGTCCTGCGTGCCAAACAGCAGTGCTGCGATACCATAGTCGTGCGTCCGATCGATCCCGAAGCCATCTGCCGAATCATCTACACGGGTGGTACGACGGGGGTGTCGAAGGCGGCACAGGCCAGTTATCGCGCAATGTCTACCATGTACGGTATTGAGTTGACGGAATGGCAATGGCCTGATCAGATCCGCCAGCTGTTGGTCGCGCCGCTGAGTCATTCAGGCGCAGTATGCTTCATCCCCACCATAGTTCGGGGAGGATGCCTGTACGTCGAGAAGGGATTCGATGTGGTTCGCGTGCTGAGCGCCATCGAATGTCATCGCATCACCTGCATGCTGATGGTGCCGACGATGATCGGCGCGATTCTGGATCATCCGCGCCTGCATGAATTCGACGTATCGAGCCTCGAGACCGTTTTCTACGGCGCCTCGCCGATATCGCCCGCACGACTCAAGGCGGCGATTGCGCATTTCGGACCAATTTTCTTCCAGTTCTATGGCCAAGCAGAGGCGATTACCACGGTAACGGTGATGCGGCGAGAGGAACATGATGTTTCCTCGGAACGGAGATTAGCGTCGTGTGGCAGGCCGGTACCCGAGGCAGAAGTTAGACTGATCGATTCCGACGGTCGCGACGTGCCGGAAGGTGAACCCGGAGAGCTGTGCGTGCGCGGCCCCCTGCTGATGAGTGGTTATCTGAACAAGCCGGAGGAAACTGCCGAAGCGCTGCGCGGCGGCTGGCTGCATACCGGCGATATTGCCGTGCGAGATTCCGATGGCTTTCTGCGCCTCGTCGATCGCGCCAAGGATATGGTGATCACGGGCGGCTTCAACGTCTATCCCCGCGCCGTCGAAGATGTCCTCGAGGCTCATCCGGCGGTGGCGAGCGCGAGTGTATTCGGCTTGCCGGACGATCGCTGGGGCGAGATTGTCGTTGCAGCCGTTGTCCTGCGAGAGAAGAATGTACAGGTGCCCGAGTTGCTGGAGTTTGTCAGGGAGCGCAAAGGGCCGGTTCAAACGCCCAAGCGCATCGAATTCCTGGATCGCATCCCGCTGACTGCGGTGGGTAAGCCGGACAAAAAGGCATTGAGGCGTCAATTCTCGACACCCGCACCGGTGCCGGTCCACAAAAGTCGTTGAAGGACGTGCAGTCGTGAACGATGAGAACCGCTATGAATCCTGTCCCGGCCCGCTGAGAAATTACCTGCTTGGGTTGATGACGGAGCGCGATATACCCGGCCTGCAAGTGGCGGTCGTGCGGGCTGGGAAAATCGAGATGCTGGACTCACTTGGATTCGCCAATCTCGAGCACCAGGTTCCCGCAACACGCAAGTCAATTTTCTCCATCAACTCCATGGCCAAAGCCTTCACCGGTCTTGCAGTGATGCAGCTTGTCGAGGACGGCCGGCTCGATCTGTCGGCGCCCATTTCCGTCTATCTCGACGACTTGCCGGAAGGGTGGCGGGCGGTGACGGCGCGGCAACTGGCCACGCTGACTTCGGGAATCCCCGAGATTATGGTTTACACGGCTGACAGTTCCGTTGCGCTCATCGGCGACGGTACCGAGAGCGGCGCGTGGCAGGCAGCCTACGCCTTGCCCATGGAGTTCCCGACCGGAAAGGGCTATCGCTACACTCAGACCAACTATGCGCTTCTGGGAAAAATCATCGATCGACTGGCCGGAAAGCCGTTCACCCAGTTCATCGCTGAACGTCAGTTCTCCGTGGCGGGAATGCCCAGTACCCTGTATGGGAACGATCGAGAGATCCTGCGCGACCGTGCAAACACCTACATGTGCGTCAACGTCGAAGGAGAACCGACGGGACGGATGACCAACAGCCACATCAACTGGCCGTCTCTATTGCAGACTGCAGCAGGTCTGCACAGTACGGGAGAAGACTTGGCCAACTGGGTCATCGCCTTGCGGGGCGGCGCGCTTTTTAAGAAGCCATCGAGTATCGAAACGCTCTACACGCCGCTTGTCCAATACGACGACAAGCCCGGTGTTTGGGGGATTGGGTGGCTCGTCGGCCGCAGCTTCGCAGGTCGTCTGCCGGCGCCGGCGGGAGGTGCCAAGGCGCAGGTCGTTCTGTATCCCAATGGACTTGCCGTTGTGCTCTTGACCAACCTGATTGGAGCTTTTCCGGAGCAGTTGGCGGCGGTGACTCCAAGCGAAATAGACCTGTCTTTCATCGATCCCATCGCCAGGCACTATTGCTGATCTTTCGCGGAGGCATACCAAGATGCAATTTAAGGGAGTGAGCGCCATCGTTACGGGGGGAGCCTCCGGTCTGGGCGCGGCCACGGTTCGCATGCTGGCGGAGCAGGGCGCCAAAGTTGCCGTGTTCGACCTCAACGAGCCTGTCGGCCGGACGCTTGCGCAGGAAATCGGCGGATTTTTCTATAAGGTGAATGTCAGCGATGATGCCAGCGTGGCGGAAGGACTGGCTCAGGCGGAGCATCAGCACGGTATTGCCCGCGTCCTGGTGAACTGTGCGGGGGTTTCCTGCGCGGTAAAGACGGTGGGCAGAGAACATGTCCCGCACCCGCTGGAATCCTATCGGCGTACGATCGAGGTCAACCTCATCGGCACGTTCAACATGATTTCAAAATTTGCTGCCCGACTTTCGGCATGGAAGACGGAAGAAGAAGAGCGCGGTGTCATCGTCAATACCGCCTCCGTGGCCGCTTTTGATGGCCAGATTGGACAGGCGGCTTACGCATCCAGCAAGGGTGGCGTCGTGGGGATGACACTTCCCGTTGCGCGCGACCTAGCGGAGCATCGGATCCGCGTGATGACGATCGCGCCGGGGATTTTCATCACTCCGATGCTGATGGGCCTTGCCCAAGAGGTCCAGGACTCGCTGGGAAAACAGGTGCCACATCCCCGCCGGCTCGGACTTCCCAAAGAGTTCGCGCAACTCGTCGGATCGATCATCGCCAACCCGATGCTCAACGGTGAGGTGATCCGGCTAGATGGCGCGATTCGGATGGCGCCTCGTTAGATGCGCGCAAACACCGATCTTGCCTATCAAACGCTGTCCGAGCGCTTCGCGACCGCGGGTCGATTGTATGCGGCCAAGATCAGCCTGTTCTGGGACAGCCAGACTTTTATGCCCAAAGGCGGTGCCTGGAGTCGGGGCGAGCAGTTGGCTGCGATCGATGCCGCTCGCCAGGACCTTATTGCTGCCCCGGATACCGATGAATTGCTGGCCGTAATCGAGTCGGCAAGCGAGATGCTGGATCCGGCCGCGCGGGAAAACCTTCGCGAAATGCGCCGGCTGTCGCGCCACGCCGCTGCGGTGCCGAAAGCGCTGCTGATGGAGAAGGCGCGCGAAGTGGCCATGGCCCAGGCGGCCTGGGTGGCCGCCAGGCAAACGAATGACTTTGGTCTGTTCGCAAGCACCTTCGCAGCCTTGATGCCGCTCAATCGAGAAATCGCCCTGGCGAAGGGGGAGGCACTCGGCTTGGCGCCGTACGATGCAATGATGGACGAAGCCGATCCGGGGCTGACGATGGCGGTTGTCGATCCGATTTTCGATGATCTAGCCATTACGCTGCCGACGTTGCTCGCTGAGGTCATCGCGCATCAGGCTGGATGGTCCGCACCGGTCCCCTTCAGCGGCGATTTCTCGGCTGAGCGACAACGCGCCCTGTCGTACAAGCTTGCAACCGCGGTTGGCCTGAGTAGGGATAGTTTGAGAATCGACGAAGCGCCACACCCATTCACGCTAGTCGGTTCTCCCGGGGACCAGCGGATCACCGTTCGATTCGATGCCAACAATATCCGCTTTGCGGTGATGGCAACGTTGCATGAGTCCGGACATGCCCTGTACGAGGCTGGGCTTCCGCGTGCGCTAGCCTTTTTGCCCGTTGGCGCCCCACGAGGTGCGACCATGCACGAAAGCCAGTCGCTTATGGTGGAGATGCAGGCGTCGCGCTCGCGCGAGTTTCTGTCATGGCTGGCGCCGCAGTTCGAGCAGGCGTTTGGCGGGGATCACGACTGCTGGAGAGTCGAGAATGTGCTGAACGCGTATCGCCGTATCGATACGGGCCACATCCGCATCGAGGCGGATGAGATTTCCTACCCGCTGCACGTGATCCTCCGCTACCGGATCGAACGTGCGCTGCTGGACGAAGACCTCCCGATTGCTGATCTACCTGGCGCCTGGTCCGATCTATCGCAGGCACTACTCGGCCGCCGTCCGCCCAGCGACACGGTGGGCTGCCTGCAGGATATTCATTGGGCAGCGGGGCTATTTGGCTATTTCCCCAACTATGCGCTCGGCGCGAGTCTCGCGGCACAATTGTTTGAGCGAGCGGTTCGCGATGACCCGGCGGTTCTGGATAATCTCCGAGACGGCGACTTTGGGTCGTATCGAGCCTGGGTCGGACCTCGAGTTCATGCTCGTGCTAGTCAGGTTCCATTTGCAGACATTGTCACCGATGCCACTGGCGGGCCGCTGTCAGCGGAGAGTCTGAAGCGACATCTTCGTCGAAGATACCTTGACGAACCGCCACCAATTTGAAGGCTACCTCGCGAGCAGTCTAGTTCTTGATGTAAAGGTCGTAGAGCTGCGGGATGGTCCGCCGCCCTCGACTCACCCAATACGATTTTCCAGCGTCGCGCCGCCCACTAACGTCGTCCCGGATCAAATAACGTTTCATACGATTCGCGTCTTAAGTTAGCCCGTAATCGTCTGTGAAATACTTTGATAATTCGACCATGTATCTCGGCCGTCCATCTATGGATCGCAGGAGCGAAACAAAAAAATGCATCAGGGCGAATTTCTCGAAGATTAAAGTTTCTAAGGTGTAAGCCTTTCTAACTATAAGTGCTTGGTCTAGAACGCACACGCCGTTGGGTCGCAGTTCGTCCGGAATTGACTGACAGATCTCGATGAATGCTTTGTTAACACCTTCGACATTTTCCCAGTCCGACTTGAATCCAAATACGTACGCGCGCGGCCTCAGCACTTGGTTCTCAGGAACGTGCAATTCCGTGTTACCGGAAAGGAATGCTGCAGCCTTGCGAGGTAATTCGCGAACAGTCTGCAGCGATTCGATAGCGTCGCGAAGTTCTGACTTATTGAGGGCGGTCTTTACAGATACGACTGCGTGGACAGCCTCGACTGGCGACAATGACCAAGCATGGGCATCCACGAACGCTGGAGTGTAGAGGCGATCATGGATTACTAGGTCCATTTGAGCGCTCTCATGTCCCTCTACCGCAATTACTTTGCCGGTTGAGACAGAGTATCTGCTCGGAAGATGACGACGTAAGAACTCGGATAAGATCAATTCATTGTTGCGTCCCTTCTCACCCTGATGACTCATCTCCGCGGAAATTGTCTCGATCTCTGAGAGCATTCGCGTGGATAGGCCTTGGTAGTACCGCTGCATTTGATTTGAGACTCTTTGTTATGAAGGCGGGAAGACCGGCGCACAATTGGCGAAACCTTGCTGGAAGCATGCATGTTTCGCAATACTCGATGCGTTCGACTTCACCATTTGTTCGGCGATAGGTCAAATCTGCTACTTAACGTCCCAAGATTTCGATGACCCCTAGCTTATTGCCGCGGGAAGTTCAAAAGATGCGTTATGCGATGAGTCCGAGATCCACTTATTCTCAAGCTGTCGTCCAGATCTGATGTGTTAGGGGAAGTGCCATGAGAGATAAGCGCATAAAGCAACTGCTGACTCAATCCTGGCAGATCACCGAAATGAATTCGGGCCGCGTGGAGTTGCGTACAGCTTTCATTTCGTTCAGCGAAAAAATATCCGAGATGAGCGGAAATGAACTTTTTCGCGTGGCATTTCGTTTAACTCAAGATGCAGGATTTTTCGTTGGAACGAGCGGGCTCTCTAATAAGAGCATCGGCTGCATTTTGTTGTCCTTCGTTGCGACGCAGTCCTTTGCCGCCGCTAACGCAGCCGAAAACGAGAGCGATCACTTCTAATTGATGACCCGCCTTTTTCAAGGGTCCGCGCTCAATAGCCTGCTGAAGAAATATGTGCGCGACTGGCAACGCCGTGCATCGCATATGGTTGCGGTGGGATGGCAAATGCGATCTCTCAACGTCAATACAAACACGGTCATCGAAAATACGCTCGAATGGCTTCTAGAGGAAATGAGCGAAAAATTGTTCTCTGATTAACTGGTTCGGACTTTGCATTCCCGTCAATGCATCGTTCTTCCTCTGGGCAAAACCTGCTGCACAAGACGTGAACAAAGTCCCGCGCTACCCACGTACTACCGACGTCCCCTGATTGGAATAGCGTTTCCGCTTAGTCAATTCGTCACTCATGATCCGAGAAATAGTCTATGAATGCACAGGCCGGAATTGAGTCACCAGTGAGTCACCGGCGATGTGGAAACGCTAAATCGATGAGACTATAGCGGCGTAACCAATTGATTTATATGGTCGGGGTGACAGGATTTGAACCTGCGACCTATACGTCCCGAAAGTGCTCGGAAATAATAAGCGCCAGCTATGCGGAGGCTTACCGGTCGATCGTATCCAAGAGTCGAACCAAATGCGAGGCTTCCTGCGCATTGAACGGGCCATTCAGCCGACAACGCCAATACACAGGTCCATAACATTCGTACCGGTGGGACCTGTACGAAAATGGTCCCCTATTGAATCAAATAGTCGATAGGAATCATTCTTCTTAAGTATCTCTCTCGGATTCTGTCCGTGCTTGGCAGCCCGTTCCAGCGTCGTTCCGTCGACGAACGCTCCGGCCACGTCTGTTGGGCCGTCTGTTCCATCGGTCCCCGCAACCAATACGCTAACGTTTGGATACCCCGAAAGTTCGAATGCCACCATCAGCGCAAACTCCTGATTACGCCCGCCTCGCCCGCGTCCACGAACCGTCAAAGTAGTCTCACCGCCGGCCGCGAAGACCAGGGGAGTGCCGCCGGCTCGCCTTCCCCTCGTTGCCCCTAAGATCCAGCGGGCGAAGGCGCGTGCCGCTGCGTGGGTGTCGCCATCCATGGGCTTCTCCTGGAGGTTAACGACCGCGCCATGTGCGCGAGCACACCGTGTAACTCCATCTAGGGCGCTATCGATGTCGGCGACTATGATTGGCGCGTTATTCGAGTAGGTGCTAGGAAGTCGCTTCAGCGTTTCGGGTAGCTGACCGCGGGCACCGTCAGTTAATCTGGCGATTACGGACCGAGGCATTAGGTCGGCCAATGCGTGAGAACGCAATACATCAAGTGCATCTTGAAACGTCGATGGATCTGGAACGGTCGGCCCTGATCCAATCGTTGCAAGGTCATTTCCAATAACATCCGAAATTACCAGTGTGCAGACTCGTGCCCCGTTGCAGCGCTGTAGTAGGCCGCCACCCTTCACCGACGATATGTGCTTTCGCACTGTATTGATTTCATCAATGGTAGCGCCGGAAAGGACCAAGCGTCGATTGACGTCCGATTTCTCCGCCAGCGTGATTCCGGGCGCAGGTGCTGACAGAAGCGATGAGGCGCCCCCCGTAAGTAACACGAAGGCGCTGTCCTTCGATGATAGCTGCTCCAACATGTTGAGAATTAGATTCGTGCCCCGCGCGCAGGCCTCATCTGGTATAGGGTGACCACCTTCAACTATGCGAATTCGTTCTAAGTTCTTCGTATGTCCGTATTTGACGACGATGCAGCCGTCATGAATATGCTCTCCGAGGGACGACTCGAGTCCTGCCGCCAGCGAAGCTGCGGCCTTCCCGGCGCCAACGACCACGAGCCTGGAGTTGCAGTTCTTGGCAATCGGAAATGACCGCTTCGTACCATCGAATTCATATTCCCAACCACCTTGATTGAGAGAGCCGCGTTGCCGCAACAACCGCTCTCCATCGGCAGCTTCAATGCCCGCAGAAAAGAGCTTCCGCAGAAGATGTCGGTGATGAGTGGAATCGCCGGCGTTCATTAGACTCGGACTCAAGTATCTTGATTGAATTGTCACCTGTAGCATATTCAATTGAGCCGGCAGTGGCGACGCCGGGAAAATCTGATACTAATTTGGTACATGCGGCACAGGCGCCCAACAGATGGGGCGCTGTCTGCAAGCGGGAGAAACTCAATGGCAGGACTGAAGCTTTCGATGGGAAAGGTCATCGAGATTGGATACGTGGTTGAGAATCTTGACCAAGCAATAGCGTTCTTCAGAAGCGTGTGGGGCGCTGGGACGTTCAAGATATTCGAGAAGTTGGTGATGACCAACGCCAAGTATATGGGTGTGGAGACCGCTCCGTCGGTCGATGTGGCCATGGGAGCATCGGGCGGTGTGGTCATCGAGTTGATAAAGCAATGGGACTCTGCATCCTCGCCGTTCAAGCAGCCCGTCGGCGGGGTGCCGTTCCTGTTGAATCATTTCAGCGTATTTGTGGATAACTACGATGCAGAATTGGCTCGATTTCGGAGTGAAGGCTACCCGTCGGTGTTCTCTGCGGAATTCGCATCCGCGTCGGGGCCGGCTGCCCGCATCGCCTATCTCGACACTTGGAGAGAGATGGGCGCTTACCTTGAGATCATGGAGCGCTCTCCCTCAGTTCTGCTTGATCTCTACGAGGGACTGATCAATGTAGATAGCGTCGGGGTGGGGATAGCGGTCAACTGATGGGCGGGTATCATGCGAAATCCTCCTGCGAAGCAACCTGGGGAATCCGAAGCGGACGTGGCAACCCAGGGAGGTGGGCACTGTTGTTTGGCGGCCGCGACAGGGGGTTCGAGCCTAAACTGATAATGAATGAGCATATGACGATATCCACAATGACTTTTCGTCATCGCAATATCCTTTCCGCAGGATCCGAAATCCATCAATAACGGGGAGAATATGACGATGGCTTACCGCGGGCTCTCTTCTCATGGGATATGGGCAATGGCTGCCGTCTCGTTTCTCAGCATGCCGCAATCTCGTGCTATGGCCGAGAATGCGCAACCTGAGGTCGCCAAATTGGATGAGGTGATTGTCACGGCTCGCAAGCGTGAAGAAACGCTGCAGACCGTGCCAATTGCGATCAATGTCTTGGCCGGGGATTTTCTCGAACATGCTCGCATTGCGGATGTTCAGAACGTCCTGATCCGGGTTCCCGGCATCGGCTTCGGACAGCCCTTTAAGAGTTATACACCGATTGCAATTCGCGGAGCATCAACCCAGGATGACAGTATTGGCGTGGATCCAAACGTCGCGATCTTTGTTGACGGCGTCAATGTGGGGTCCACCACATCAATTGAATTTGATTTGCTCGATCTTGAGCGTGTGGAAGTGTTGAAGGGCCCGCAGGGCACCACCTTTGGCCGCAATACAAACGGCGGCGTTATTCATTACATCACGCGAAAACCGGACGCGGATTTTCGGGCGGGAATCAATCTCACGCTCGGAAACAACGAGAGGGTTGAAGCGAGTGGATTCCTGAATGGTGCGATCAGCGATCGCGTCGATGGCAGCATCTCGGTGCGCACTCGGAATTCTGGTGGTTATGTGCGCAATCTCTCAACGGGTAACAAGTTGGGACAAGACAAGGTCTCGACTGCGCGCGGCAAATTGCTGTTTACTCCGTCGGAGGGCTTGGAAATTCTCTTGGCCGCTGATCTGATGGTGGATAATAGCTATGGAATTCCACGTTATTTTGAGGGGCCCCGCCCAGATAACCTGGCTCCTTCTGCAAAATTCTCTAATACATTTGCCGCGGTGGCGCAGGATTGGGACGGCAGCTACGACAGAGTGGGGAAGGGCGGGTCGGTTACTGTCAAGTATGACACCGGTATCGGTACCTGGCATTCCATAACGGCGATTCGAAATTTTAACGGCAAGCTGTTTAATTTTGACTTCGATGCCGTGGATGGACGCACGAGCGATGGATTGGATTCAACGGAGGCATTTGCCTACCAGAACACGACTCTGCGAAGCCTTAGCCAGGAAGTGCGCCTGGATTGGCGGATTGGCGAAAAGATTGATGTAATCTCCGGACTCTATTATCTGGACGAAGACCAGTATCGAATCGAGCATTTGGCAGCCTCTGGCCTGGTTGGGAGCTCTTGGCGTGATGATCCGCCGGATGGCCACGGGCCGGCGGACCTTCCCCGCGATATTCTCGATCAGTCAATGAATACCAAATCGTTTGCGGTATTTAGTGATGCGAGATTCCACCTCACCAATAAGGCGACGCTGTCTCTTGGCGCCCGTTGGTCAAACGACAAGAAGTCGGGTACGACGCAATGTTGGCAGGTGGGCGCATTCTTCTGCGCTGACGTTTACAAGACCGGTTACAGCGCGAGTTGGTCAGAGCCATCGTGGCGCGTTACGTTGGACTACAAGGCGCTTGAGAACATCATGGGTTACATGTCGGTGGCCCGCGGATACAAGTCGGGTGGATTCAGCAATTCTGCGTCGGGTGATGGCCCTGCGGCTTATGTTGCTCCCTTGCTGGCAACTCCCTACAAACCTGAATTCTCCACCTCCTACGAAGCCGGTTTGCGCATGCAGTTTGCGGATCGTCGTCTGACGGTGAATCCCACGTTGTTCTACGTGGAATACAAAGATATCCAGTTTCTTTTCTTGAAGCAGGATAGCAATAGCTTCATCTCGGGCAATATCGGTGGAGGAAAGAACAAGGGTTTGGAACTCGATGTGGACTTCCGTGCCACTGACGATCTGACGTTATGGGCGAGCTATGCCTACCAGGACTCGAAGTACACCGCGGGTCTCTCCTACGACGTCCCGATCCTCGGCAACATGCTGCAACTGACTCCGAAGCGTTCGCTCACCGCTGGTTTTGACTACAAGCGATCCCTGGGCAACGGGCGGGCTGTGACATTTAGCGGCGATCTGGTGCAAAAGAGCCGTCAGTACGACGATGCGACCAATGATCCTATCGCAAGCACTGAGTTCAAGGAGTTGGTGAATCTGCGGCTGGGATTTGCACCAACCGAAAAGACCGAGGTTGCGCTGTGGGTGAACAACCTCCTGGACAAGCGTAACGCGCTCGGTACAAACCAGCTCGGCTACTTCATCTATTCGACTGCTCAGAGCGCAGCGGACCCGGCGACGGCGGGGGCCACCCAGCGTACGTACACTGCGCCGCGCACATTCGGTGTGACGTTTAAATGGACCTTCTAGGCGGTTGACGTCTTACCCGCCGGCGACGCCGGGCATGTGGTGACGGATCCAATGCCCCCGAGTGACCCTCGGGGGCATTTCCATAACTTTAAAACTCAACGGGATGTGGCGGACTCATTCGCATGTCTTCGCGATGAAATCCCCTACAAATCAACGTATTAAACACGTAAAATGGCTAACCATGGATATGATCAGCAAGAAGCGGGCGGTTAAGTTTCATCATCTCGCGATTCCGACGACTCTATCGATCCCGCCGATGCCACCGGGTGGGGGAGAAATCCTCCATGAGCAATTGGGATATTCGTATGTGCCAGGATCATCGAATCGATATGGGATTGAGTGGGTCCGATATCACCCGGAATGCCGGCTGCCTGCGCTGATCCAGAACAACGCCCATGTCGCATTTGAGGTGGACAGCATCAGCCGAATTGGTGAGGGTGAGAACATTATCGTCGAGCCGTTTGTGGAGCGCCCAGGGGTCAAGGTTGCCTATCTGGAGTTGCTGGACTTCCCCGTCAAGTTGATGGAGATTGATCACCACGTCGCTGGCCCCGAGTATCTTGGACCGTTGGATCGCAATGACGGGCGGCTGAGATATCACCATGCGGGAATTCCGCGGGTCGCGTCCTGGGAACGGGAAATCAGGGTTCCTCATCTGAAGCTGGCCTACCTTCCGGGGAAATACAACGCATTCGGCGTCGAGTTGCTGCGTTTTGAAGAGGGTAACCCCAATCCGGATGTCATCAAGTTTATCCCGCATGTTGCATACGAGGTCGATGATATGGACGCTGCGATGCAAGGCGAGAAGGTTTGTTACGGTCCTAACCGAGAGACCCCTGGCATTGCGGTGTCGATGATTGAGGTGGCGGGAACGACGGTCGAATTCTTGGAACTCGATCGCGCCATTGTTGGGGACCAATTCGACGCATAGCGGTGAGGCCAACTAGGGTGCGTTTCGCTGGCGCATGACGTAACCGGCCACTTACCGGTCTGGAAAAGACAATACGCAGTGTTGTTCTGACACTCATGTCCCTCGTTTGCAGTCTTAGACTCTCGACTGATCTGGAGATCGGGGCGGGAGATTCAAATGGTTGCGACACAGTTAAATTTTCGGCTCGACGGGCGAGTAGCCGTTATCACGGGTGCAAGTTCTGGAATAGGGGCCTCGATCGCGACGGCGCTGGCGAGTGCAGGTGCGAGCGTCATCGCAGTTGGGCGCGAGCAAACCCGGCTGGCGGAACTGATCCAGAATATTCGTTCGAAGGGTCATACCGCTGAATCTGTCGTTGCGGAGTTGACTACGCCAGACGGCGTGCACGGAGTGGTCGAGGCGGCCGTCGAAAAATTTGGCCGAATTGACGTGCTGGTGCACTCAGCGGGAGTTTTCTCTCCGGCGTCATTTGATGCCTCCACGATTGCCGATTTGGACCGGCATTGGAACATCAACGTCCGCGCGCCATTCATGCTGTCTCAAACCGCATTGCCGCATATGAAGTCTGGCTCCTCCATCATCTTCATAACGTCGACCGTGGCACGGGTGGGATTTGCCAACACCGCCACTTACACCGCTAGCAAGGCGGCGATGGATGGGTTGTTGCGTGTCATGGCAATCGAGCTTGCACCTCGGGGAATCTGTGTGAACGGGATAGCACCTGGCTGGACGGCGACACCCATGAATGAGGCGTTGCGCGAGGATGGCGATGTCGTAGCCGCAGCGATCGCCGCCACCCCGGCGGGGCGGCTGGCCATTCCCGACGACATTGCCCCCAGCGCGGTGTTCCTGGCGTCTGCGGCGTCTCGCTTCGTGCAAGGCGTGATCCTTGATGTGGGTGGTGGCTATCCAAGCTTGCCGGATGTCATTCGCAGGTCGTCGAACGCTGCACAGCCGGCGGTGAAGCGGTGAACGGTCTTCGGCTGGCTATCGACACCGGCGGGACCTTCACCGATCTGATCGTGGAGGATGAGTCCGGGCAATTGTCCTTCTTTAAGAGCCCCACCACGCCGAGCAATCCTGTTCAGGGGGTTGTGGATGTTCTGATGGTAGCCGCGCAAGGCCATGGGCAACCCTTTGCTCAGTTTCTCGGGCGCTGTACGAGCCTGCTGCACGGCACCACTCGCGCACTGAACGCAGTGCTGAGTGCGAAGACAGCACGTACGGCGTTTTTGACGACTGAGGGTCATCCGGATGTTCTTCTGTACAGGGAAGGAGGTCGCTCAGACCCGTTCAATTTTTCACGCGAGTTTCCCGCACCGTATGTACCGCGCGCGCTAACTTGGGAAATACCTGAGCGTATCGGCGCTGCAGGCGAGGTTGTAAAGCCGATCGACGAGGCTCGTGTACGTGTGATCGCGCGGGAGCTGCGTGAAAAGCACGTAGAGGCGATTTCCGTGTGCCTATTGTGGTCTCCCCTAAATCCGTCTCACGAACTAAAGGTTAAGGAGCTGTTGGCGACAGAGTTACCGGCGATTCCTGTCACGTTATCTCATCAGCTTACTCCGATGCTTCGCGAATACCGACGAGCCTCGGCGGCATCGATCGATGCCTCACTCAAGCCCTTGATGAGTGACTACATTGGTCGTTTGGAGGGTTGCTTACGTGATGAGGGGTTCTTGGGCAGGCTTCTGATCGTGACCTCCAATGGCGGGGTACTGGATGCTGCGACCGTGGCCGCTGCGCCCATATTGGCGATCAATTCCGGTCCGTCCATGGCGCCTGTTGCAGGGCTTCATTACGCGCGCTTGCACGCGGATACCTCAACAGCGATCGTCGCCGACACCGGGGGAACGAGCTATGACGTCAGTCTCGTTCGAAATGGGCATATCCCGCGAACCCGGGAAACGTGGCTTGGTGATCGCTTCTACGGGCACATGACCGGGTTCCCCTCGGTGGACATCAAGAGCATCGGTGCCGGTGGGGGCAGTATCGCGTGGGTTGACGACGGCGGATTGCTAAGAATTGGGCCTGAGAGTGCCGGTGCAGATCCGGGCCCAGCGTGCTACGGCCGCGGCGGAAATCGACCAACTGTGACGGACGCGTGTGTCGTCCTCGGTTACATCGACCCGGACTACTTTCTGGGAGGGAAGATGCCGCTGGACGCCGCTGCCGCTCGTCGTGCGGTTGAGAATTCCGTTGGCCGGCGACTGGGGCTCGATGCCGATGCGGCCGCTTTCGCGATTGTGGAACTCGCTACCGAGAAGATGGTACATGCAATTGAGGATGTTACCGTCAGTCATGGCGTTGATCCGGGCAGTGCCGTCCTTGTGGCAGGTGGCGGAGCCGCAGGACTCAACAGTGTCAAGATTGCATCACGGCTTGGTATTCGGCGCGTCTTGTTTCCCCACACCGGAGCGGTCTTAAGCGCATCTGGTGCTTTGCTTGCGGACCTTAGCGCAAGCTTCACGGCGCCGGCGGTAACCTCCAGCGCCAACTTCGCGTTTGCGGAGATAAACAACTGCATTGCCTCCCTCACTGCGCAATGTGAAAAGTTCGCGGCGGGTCCGGGTGCTGGCGCGGTGTCGACTCGCGTCACCTACAGCGTCGAGGCGCGCTATGAACGGCAGGTGTGGGAATTGGAGATTGAGTTGCCCGTCCAGAAGTTTCGGGGCGAAACAGACGTGAAGCAGTTGGTGCAGCGATTCCATGAAGAGCATCAGGCGGTGTTCGCGGTGGCCGACCGTGAGTCTGGGATTGAGATGTTGAGTTGGACAGCGCGTATCAACTGTCGATTGCACGAAGAACGAACCCAAAGCGCGGCGGCGGTGACTCCTAGGACGGGCGCAGCGGAGCATACTCGAGCCGTGCGATTCGGATCGCCCGAGAGGCTCAAAACGGCGATTCGAAACGTGAAGGATCTTCTCGTGGGAGAGGTTGTCCGAGGCCCTGCAATTATCGAGTCTGGATTCACCACGGTCGTAATTGAACCGGACTCCAGTGCCGAGCCCATGTTGGGAGGGGGGTTGTTGGTCACGTTGGCCCCGGCTGGAAGTGGCGAACAATTCATCGAAGGAGAGCGTTAATGGGCGCTGTGGACTCCGGAGCTTCTCGCGATGGGGGGAAGCTGGCGGTCATGCATGCGAGGCTGGAAGCCATCGTTCGGAAGATGACGAACACGCTGTTTCGTACAGCGCGATCGGGGGTTATCAACGCGGGGCGCGACTTCTCCTGTTGTTTGGTGACCGCCGACAACGAGTTGCTGGTGACGGCTGAAAGCCTGCCCATACATGTCATGAGCGGGCCGGATTTGATGGCAAAGATCATGCGGGAGCTGCAACCGGCCATTCGGCCGGGCGACGCATATCTCAATAACTCCCCCTATCATGGGAACTCGCATGCAGGAGATCACACACTGCTTGTGCCGGTTATCGATCGGAACGGTGTGTACAGATACACCGTGGTGGTGAAGGCGCATGTGGCCGATTGCGGGAATTCGGTGCCAAGCACCTTGTATGCAAATGCAACGGATGTTTATCAAGAGGGGGCGCTGATTTTCCCGTCGGTCCAGGTGCAAAGGGACTATCAGGACTGCGCAGACATCGTTCGGATGTGCTTAATGCGAATTCGAGCGCCAAGGCAGTGGTTTGGGGATCACCTTGCGCTCATTGGGGCAGCGCGTGTTGGAGAGCGGGAACTGCTTGCGCTCGGAGAGGAAATTGGGTGGGACAGTCTAATAGAGCACGAAAAGCGCTGGTTCGACTACAGCGAACAGCGTATGTGCGCGGCCATTCGAAAGCTGCCAATGGCGCGGGTTTTTGCGCAGAATTCCCATGACCCGATGGCTGGGATGCACGAAGGCATTCCCTTGAAAGTAGCCATTGAGGCAGATCCGGACAAGGCGTTACTGACGGTTGATTTGCGTGATAACCCAGACTGTGTGGCCGCCGGCATCAATCTGACTGAATCGACCGCCACGACGGCGGCAATGGTCGGTATTTTCAATAGTCTGGGCGCAGGGATTCCAGCGAACGCGGGCAGCTTTCGGCGAATTCGTGTTCGATTGCGTGAAAATTGCGTTGCCGGAGTTCCACGCCACCCGGCCAGCTGCTCGACCGCAACCACGGGCGTTGCAGACAGGGTGACCAACGCTGTGCAACGCGCAATGGCGGATTTGGGCGATGGAATCGGTATGGCCGAGTGCGGGCTGGGAATCCCGGCTACTGCCGCCTTCATTTCGGGTGTCGACCGACGAAGAAGTTCCGCGACCTACGTCAATATGCTGACGCTCGGACAAACCTGCGGCGCTGGTACGCCCTGGTCGGATGGTTGGCTGACGATTGCCCACGTTGGTAATGGCGGCCAGGTTATGCGTGACAGCACCGAAATCGACGAGCTGATGTACCCGATCCGGATATGGGTGGACAGGGTGGTTGGCGATAGCGAAGGCGCAGGTCGGCGACGCGGGGCGCCTTCTGGCGAGGTCGAATGGGGGCCCGTCGACACTGCGATGGAGGGAATGTGGTCCAGTGACGGCAACACGTTTCCTGCACTGGGCGCTCGTGGCGGTGGCGCCGGGGCGCGGGCTAGGCAGTTTAAGAGAAATCGAGACGGTTCGTTGACGCCACTGGATGCATTTGGCGGCGTGCGACTTGAGCCAGGCGAATCAGTGGTGGCGTTCTCCTGCGGCGGTGGCGGATACGGTTCACCGTTCGAGCGCGAGGCGGATCGTGTCGCACACGATGTAGCTGAAAAATTGGTATCCCCCCACAGGGCGGCCACTGTTTATGGGGTCGTTGTAGACGCCGCCGGCACGCTTGATCCGGCGGCGACGGAGGTGCTGAGGGCATCTGGGCGAACGCAACCGTGACAGGCCGCCCACAATCGCTGTGGTTGAAGGAAGCGCTTGTCGACATAGGTTCTCCGGGCGAGGAGTTGGTAGGCACGTGTCAAGCTGATGTTGCGATCGTCGGTGGGGGGTATGTCGGGCTATGGACCGCCATGGAACTCAAGCGCCTGCAGCCCACGATTCGCGTCGTCATTCTTGAGCAGGACGTATGCGGCAGCGGCGCGTCGGGGCGCAATGGTGGATACGCTTTGTCTTGGTGGCCCAAGGCCCCATCGCTGTGCAAACAGTGGGGGCGGGAAATGGCCCGTACGATGGTGCGGCTTTCCGAACAGGCGATCGACGAAATCGAGTTGTTTTGCCGCGCAGAAATGATTGATGCAGAGTTCAGGCGTTGCGGTTGGGTTTGGGGCGCGGAGTCGGAAATGTACTGCGGCGGCTGGAATCCGGCGATCGAAACCTGCCGCGATCTGGGTGTGGGTGACTTCGAGATACTGGACCGCGCTGCTGTCGCGATGCGCAGCGGTACGACTGCTTTTCATGCGGGCATGTTTGATAGAACGGCGGCGCTACTGCAACCGGCAAAGTTGGTGCGCGGAATGCGTGAAGTGGCGCTTAGACTGGGCGTGCGCATCTTTGAGCATACGTCGGTGAACCGCTTCACTCGCACGTGTCCGGTGGAACTCAAGTGTACCCATGGCAGTGTGATTGCGAAGGTTGCGGTGCTGGCAACCAATGCATGGGCGGCATCGGTTCCCGAGCTGGCCAGATCCATCGCCGTTGTCACCAGTGACATGATTGCAAGCAAGCCGATTCCCGATCGTCTCAAGGAGATCGGTTGGAGCGATGGTGCGGGCGTCAATGGATCGCAGACCATGGTGGACTATGTTCGAACGACGGTGAGCGGCCGTGTTTTGGCCGGAAAAGGGGGGCTCGCTTCGGCGTTGGGCGGGAGAATTCACAACGGCATCTTCCACAGTGATCGACGCGCCGCAACCGTTCAAAGCAGTTTTCGCCGCCTTTATCCTGGCTTCGCTGACTTGAGCATTGACACGTCATGGGCGGGTCCTGTCGATCGCACCTTTGATGGGATGCCGATGTTAGGAGGCCTTCGGGGTCACGAGAACATATTGTTCGGGATTGGGTGGAGTGGGAACGGACTGGGTCCGAGCAAGATCGGTGGGCGAATACTGGCGCGCTTGGCGCTAGGGATAAGAGACGAATTGACCTCTCTACCGATTGTGGGGCCGCCGCGCCGCGATATGCCGATGGAACCGATTCGCTTTTGGGGCGCGCAGGTGATCCGGTCGGCGGTGCGCCGAAAAGATCTGGCGGAGTCTAGTGATAGACACCCTGGGCCGATCGTTCGTGCGCTGGCATCCCTTGCTCCTCGAGGGGTTGAAGATTGAACTGCCTTGGAGAATGAAGTTGCAATCACTATCAGCTTCGCAATTGCTGACTGGATACGCGCGGCGTGAGTTTTCCCCGGTCGAGGTGATAAGGGATTGCGCCGCCAGGATCGAGGGCATAAATCCGTCGATCAATGCGTTCACGTCGATGTCGTTTGACTCGGCAGAGAATGAAGCGCGAGCAAGCGAGCGGCGAATAGCGCTCGGCAACATGCGCCCGTTGGAGGGCGTGCCGGTTGCAATCAAGGACCTAATTGATACCGCCTGTCTGCGAACCACCTACGGATCCGCGATATTCGCGGATCATATTCCACAGGCCGATGCCGAAGTTGTCAGATTGCTGAGGCAGGCGGGTGCGATCGTGGTCGGTAAAACGGCGACGCACGAGTTCGCCTGGGGATTTACCACTGATAATCCTCATTGGGGGGTAACCCGAAATCCTTGGGACCTATCGCGGATTCCAGGTGGATCTAGCGGGGGAAGCGCTGCGGCGGTTGCAGCAGAATTGGTGCCGGTTGCCATTGGTACCGACACGGGTGGCTCGATCAGAGTCCCGTCCTCTTTTTGCGGTGTGGCAGGATTGAAGCCTAGCTTTGGTTTCATCAGCACCCAGGGTGTATTTCCCCTGGCACCTTCTCTGGACCATGTCGGGCCCATCTGCCGAGACCCGGCCGACCTGTCGCTCGTAATACGGGTCTTACTAGACGCTCCGATGAAGCCTGATGCACGGGTACCGTTCGCTGGTACGACGCCTCCAGCAGAGTTGGTGGGAGTTAGATTTGCCGTCGAGAAACCGTCGAGCTGTTTTCCTCCCGATCCGGGCGTCCAAAGCGTGTGGACCGCGGCAATCCAGGCGCTACGGGCAGCGGGTGCCATCGTTGTGGAGGAGACCATTGCCGGTGAGTTAGATGTACCCGCGATATTCGCCAGTATTCAACTGGCGGAGGCGTTACACACCCATCGGCGTTTGCATATCTATCCGGATCATGCAGGAGCCTATGGGGACGATGTTCTGATGCGATTGAGAAAAGCGGAGCGCGTGACGTTGACGAATTACCTTGATGCATGCATCGAGCGCCAACACCTGCAGCAATCGTTTGAGAAACTATTGGGTAAGGTTGACGCTGTTGTTTCGCTGTGTGCGGCGACGAGCGCACCGGCAATCGAGTCGTTAAGAGGAAGCCAGCCAACGACAGACTTGCGTAGTACGTTGTTGGGATACACCGCACCACAGAATCTGACCGGGCTCCCAGCCTGCGCGGTCCGCGCGGGATTTGACAACAATGATATGCCAGTGGGAATTCAGTTCACCGCAGCTCGAGGGGCCGAGCAGCGGGTGCTCGAATTGGCGGAAGCGTTCTGCCGGATACTGCCGGACGTTCAGGCGCGTCGGCCTGACTTGCTGAGTGGAGCGACTCCACTATGAAGTCGATGGCTTACCCTTCTGGTAGTCGATTTCCAAATGCATGGAAGGTCGGCGATCTTCTGTTTACCAGTGGGCAAGTGGCCTTGGGGAGCGACGGTAAGATCGTGGGGCCGGGTGATATAGAACTGCAGACGAAATGTGCGTTCGAGAATTTGTGCAAGGTGTTGCGCGATGCTGGATGCGGCACCAGGAATTTGATCAAGCTGAACACCTACCTTGTTTTTGAGGGTCGAGAAGAGGATTTCGAAGCCTACTGGGGCAGGATGAGTTCAGCGCGGGAGGCTTTTCTTGTTGGCTCAAATCCCGCTGCAACAGCGGTCCGAGTGGCTGGATTCTTCAAACCGGGTTTGCTTATTGAGATTGACGGCATCGCGCTACTTCCTACAGGCATTGGTGTATCTGCGCCGGGAGAATCGATTGGAGCTGATCAGTCGGGACGGGAGGGCTGATGATGACTCCATTGCATTTCGATCACCTGAGCATACCGACCAATGAGCATCGAGCAGGTGAAGTGCGAGACAGGGAACTTGGTGGCTTCATCGGCGGTGACCTGGGAAGCCCGTATCGAGTGCGATGGTGCCGTTACGCCGATGATTCTCCATTACCCAAGATTATCCGCTCCATTCCCCATGTGGCGTTTGTCGTCGCGGATCTAGAGAAGTGGTTGGCTGAGTTCCCCATCCTCGTTGAGCCACTCGCGCGCGATGACGGCGTCAGGAGTGCGTTTGTCGCGGATAACGGGATACCAATTCGACTGATGGAATCTCGTGATGCTGAATTCGGGGATACGCTGGTCAATGGAGAACCGGGTGCCCTTCGATATAATTCCTGCTGGATGCCTACCTCAATCCCCAGGGGTGATGGGAAGGAGGTACATCTTGCTGACCTGAAGATGTATGTCGTGCCGCATTTCGACAGCCCATTCCGAGTGGGGTGGGTGCGATATCAGGTAGACGCGCCCTATCCAGTCATCGTATCGCGTATCCCGCATCTCGCTTTTGAGGTGGACGATATGGCGATCGCGACGCGGGGAAGGCGGCTGATCATTCAACCCAACAGTCCTACCCCCGGGCTGGTGGTTGCCTTCATCGAGGATGATGGCGCTCCAATTGAGTTCCTACAGGTTGACAGAAGGATCCTCCCGAATGGCGTCTAACTTGACGGAACCGCTCGAATCAACAATGCAAGATCACACTGCAAAACGATACTTTACCCTCGTGCTGTTGATAATGACCTCAACTCTAAGCACGCTATCGGACAACCTTTTCCTTCCGAGTCTGCCCCACCTTCCAGAGTACTTTCACACCACACGGGAGATGGTTAAGTACACCGTCAGCCTCTCAATGTTGGCCTACGGGAGTGGACTGTTGTTCTTTGGGCCGTTATCCGAACGATTTGGCCGAAAGCCCGTGCTAGTTACCGCGATGGCGATATTTACTACGGTGAGTTTCGGTTGCACGGTTGCCACATCGATTGGACAGTTGATTGCAGCGCGGGTACTGCAGGGAGTTGCCTCCGGCGCGGAGGGCGTCCTGGTGATGTCGATCCTGGTTGACCTATTCGACACAAGGGGGCAGGTGCGCGCGAATTCACTGTACCGTGCCGCGTGCGCAGTGCCGCCCATTTTTGCACCGATCCTGGGAAGCTATGTGTATTTACACTATGGCTGGCAGGCCAATTTCTATCTCCTTGCGTCGATTGCGCTGGTTGTGACCGTGTGTCTTCAGGTCTTTCTGCGGGAATCGCGGTCGGATCAAAAGCCACGCGAATCGTTCAAGGCCGTACTATTGAATTACGGGCGATTGGCTGGCGAGCGGTCCTTCCTTTGCCTGGCGGTGATCATGGGGGCGGGCATTGGTTTTCTGGTGATCTTCCACATGACCACCCCATTCGTACTTTTCGAGGTTCTGCACCAGAAGACGCAGGTATTTGGGTACTTTCAAGCATGCATGATGCTGACGCTCATTTCCAGCTACGGCGTGACGGGGTATTTGGTGCGGCGGATGCCGATCACACGCGTGATTGTGGGTGCATTGCTGGTTGCGCTCGTCGGCAATCTCTTGCTCATTGTTGCCGTCTCCCAGAGCGAGTTGACACTGCTGAGCTTCGGCATTCCCGTCATGGTGATTGCGTTCGGGAGCGCTCCATTGCTTCCGGCGGTACCGGCGCTGGTCATGAAGGCCACCGAGGTGCCGACTGGGCAGGCGGCCGCAATGCTGTTGACCATCACCTCGATCTTGGCATCCATGACCGCTGTGATCGAAGGAAGAATCAGCGACGGGTCAGTCTGGTCATACGTAATCGTGCTGATGGCCTGGCCGATTCTGGCGTTGGTGGCCTACTGGGTGGGCGTGCGGGGCCGCGTATTCGCCAAGGCTTAATAAAAAGATACGACTGACCCAATCCTAATGGGAAGCGCCTGTTCTGAATCGCGTCCACAGGCGTGTCAGCCTTCGGCTAAATTCATCTGTTCTTGCTAGGTCTGGAACCAACTTCTCTCGGGCATCAGCCGGGGGAAAGAGGGCGGGATCGTTCTTCAGATCAGCAGAAACCAGGCGCAATGATTCCTTATTGCCACTAGGGTAGTGAATGAAATTGGAATTGCGGGCGGCGATATCTGCACGCATCAGGAAGTTGATAAATTGGTGCGCAGCATGGGGGTGAGGTGCATCCATCGGGATGGCCAGCATGTCAAAGAACATAACGGCGCCTTCTTTGGGTATGCCGTATCTGATTTCGGCTCCCGTCTTTGCTGCTTTTGCACGCTCGCGCGCTTGGAAGACATCGCCAGACCAGCCTAACGCAAGGCAGAGATCCCCGGCCGCGAGATCTTCAATGTAGCGGGAGGAATTGATGTAGCGAATATATGGTCGGATGTTCAAAAGAACCCGTTCCGCGCCTTCAAGATCGTCTGCGCTTTCGCTATTGGGATTCTTACCCAAGTACAGCAAAACGGAGCCCACTACTTCTGTTGGCGCATCCAACACCGCAACGCCGCAATCAGCGAATCTTGAGACGATTCTAGGATCAAACAATATTGCCGAGGTGCCAACCGGGGCATTGCGCATGCGCGAAAGGACAGCCCTTTCATTGTATCCTATCCCGGATGTCCCCCACATATAGGGAACGGCGTGCGCATTGCCGGGATCGTGCTGGGATGTTGTTTCCAGTACTTGGCGATCCAGATTGGGCCAATTCGTTAAAAGAGACTTGTCCAAGGGTCGGTATGCGCCGGCGAGGATCTGACGCTGCAGAAAGGCCGCAGAGGGCACCACGACGTCGTATCCGGTGCGTCCCGCAAGCAGCTTTGTTTCTAGTACCTCATTGGAGTCAAAGACGTCGTATTGAACCCTAATTCCCGTAGTCTTCGTGAATTCGGTGGCGACGGTCGGGTCGATGCCATCCGACCAATTATAGACATTGACGACGGTGTCGGCAGCTGCCGGGTGTGATGCGGATGCCGGGAGGGTTCCCGTGGCCACCGGCTTCGCACATCCGATGAGCACCAGGGTGACTGCGAAGCGAGCGAAGAGGACGGTGGCCGTTGCCGCATGCCGAAAAAGGCGAGCGGCCTTTCGTCCAAGCGGGAAGTGTTGGGCTGATGGTATGAGGGGTGGTTGCATGGATTATTCACGAGGATAAATGATCAGCCGATGGTCAGACAGTTTTTCGGGTCGCAGAGACTCTTATCTCAGAGTTGAGGGGGCGCTGTCTCTCGCTGGTAAGATATGACAATTCTGTGGAACGTGCGGATATCCACTGACGCACATTCAGATATCTAGAATGGTTCTGTGGGAATAGTGGCGAGTGCCTCGTCGGGCTCGCTGCCAAAGGAGCGACTTATGCAGCGGCTGCGGTTTCATCATGTTGGAATTCCCACGGAAAGACGACTTGAAAAGTCCGATTCCAAGGAAGAATCCAAGCGCCGCGATTGGGGTTATTTTGACAACCCATATGGAATTGAATGGCACAATTTTGATGCCGATAACGAACTGCCGGAGTTGATTCGAACTCGGCCGCACGTGGGGTTTGTCGTCGACAGTCTTGAAGAGGCAATTCGCGGAAAGCAAATTGTTCTGGCCCCCACCAGCCCAGCCGAGGGTGTCACCGTCGCCTTCATTCTGGATGGAGAGGCATTGGTTGAATTTCTTCAGTTCGACCGGCCGGAAGAGGAAATCTGGCCCCATCCAACGAAATTCCAAGTCTAGCTGAATCAATGCTTGAATGGCGCTGCCCCCATTTGCGATCTGCCTTGGAGAATGCAATGAAATGGCGGATTCAGGCTTGCGGTGGTAGCGGGGGCTCGATGCGCGGTGCGCGGGCCTGATGTCTTCCGGGTTACTGCATACCTGTTGTTCGGCACCGGCCGGAGCGGCAACCGGAACCCGGTCGCGCGCTCGCCAGGATTTCAGCGTTGATTTTCATTGTCATGTGCTCACACCGGAAGTCGAGCAGGTCGTCAAAGAACGACCAGAAAAGCTCGCTGAACCTGAGTTGATGATCCGGTCGATGGGGCTGCCCTCTTTGGAGCACAACCGATCAATGATGGCGGCCCTGATGCCCAAGCTGATAGACCCCGAAGTG
>JBGAGE010000002.1:0-625170 GCA_044226865.1 Steroidobacteraceae bacterium
GACTCGGGGGAGAAATAGCTGAACATCTGGCTCTGGGGATCCACTTCACCGCGCATCAGATCCGGCTCCGCGTTCAATCGATGCAACGAATTTTACGCCGATCCGTTCCAACTATGTGTTTTGCATCAAGCTGCTAGGGATCGAAGGTTCGCCAACGAATGTGGGTCAGGAAACCGGGCCGAACAGCATCAGATTAAGTCGTTGGATCAACGCGCGTTGCGAAATCGTCCGAGGCCACCTCGAAACCCTCAGTCGGGCATCTTCTATCAATAATCCCCAGATTCAACAGAACCCGAATTCACCTCGTAGCCGTAGTCGATGGACATTGCCGGCACGCTGACCCTGCACGGCGTGACGCGCCCGATTGGCCTCACCGCCGCCAATAACGGTGGCTATGCAGGCATACCGACAACGGACCCGCCACCGTACTAGTGCGGCGCGATCAGCAGACACCCGGTCGCCAACAGGCCTGCGCCGATGACCGAAGCGAGTCGCGGCGAGCCCAACCGCTCGACGTAGATCGCCACGGTGACGATTGCCATGGCGCTCAGGTCCATGACGCCCAGCACCAGCAGGCACGCGGTGAGCGGCGAGCAGCAATAAACGCATTGAAGGCCAAGCCGAAGCCCCGCCTGCCATGCGTCGCCGCCTGCGGTGCGTCGACAGCAATGCAGCAGCCGCGCCTTCCACGGCGTGAACTGCGCCAGACCGGCGAACAGCACCACCCAGCCGCCCAATCGGGGTATTGCCAACGAAGTTAGGAGTGCGCCGACCGGAAACAGCAGCGCGCCACAAGCTATCCACACACCAAAATAGGCCGTTGCGAAGCGCAGCGCAGCCCACGTTTCAGCGTAGTGCCGAAGGTGCGGCAGGATCACCGGCAGCATCATGGCCATCATCATCACCGACCACATTCCAAGGAAGGTGACAGCCGTCTTCCACCACCCCTGGCCGGGCATCGGCAACCATGGCATTCCCTCGCATGGCATGGCGCTCATCGCACCGCACCACATCACGGTGACGACGGCGCTGGCGATGTACACCAGCGCTGCCGTGCCATGCACACCGCTATCGCGCGCAATATTCATCATGGCGCTTCCACCAGATGCCCTGTTCATTGCGGCCCAGCGGCGCACGGTCCAGCCACTGATACATGTTCCAGACCTGATCCAGGCCCCGCGCGTAGGCCGAATAGGTGTGAAAAATCTCGCCCTCCCGCAGGATGAACGCGCTCAGCCCCGGTCGATCGAGGCTGTAGGTCGCAGCATCCGTGCCCACGCCCTTGGCAATGGCCGACACGATGGGGTTGGGATCCGCCACCGCATCCATCGCGTGCGCGCCCCGTGCATAGTTGTATTCGATGGTTCCGGCGCGCTGCTCTTCCTCGGAGAAGGACACATTGAAATCGAAGTTGAACCTGCCGTCCGCGGATGACACCCACGGGAAGCCCCATCCCATGCGACGCCGGTAATCCAGCAGCTTGGCGATCGGTGCCCGCGAGACGACGGTCAACGCGACATCGTGGTTCTCCAGATGCACGGCAATGCCGTTGAAACCGTCGGCAATGGCGGAGCAAGAGGGGCAGCCCTGCGTCCAGGTAGGACCGAACATGAAGTGATACACGAGCAGCTGCGAGCGGCCGCGGAACAGATCCTTCAACGACACCTCGCCCTGTTCGGCGTCGAACGTATAGCTCGAGTCCACGCGGACCCACGGGAGCGACTGGCGGCGCCGCGCGAGCTCGTCACTTTGCCGCGTGAGCTCCTTCTCCGCCTGTAACAGTTCCAGGCGCGCCTTGCGCCACTGATCACGGGTTGTAATGGTAGGGGACATGATGCTTCCTTCTATGTGGGTGGTTCGAGAGACGGAAAATGTGATCTCATGAGGCGCATATTGGGTCTCAGGAATCCGAAGCGGGAGTGACAAGATTGTCGGGATTCACGTGGATTCGTTGATTACCGCTGCGGCACGCGCGCTGGCAACCGGGGATCCGCTTGGCGCGCTGAATCGCATTGCGCTGCGTAAGGATCCGCCGGCATTGGCGTTGCGAGGCATCGCCATGGCTCAACTTGGCGATTTCGCCAAGGCCAAGGATCTGCTGCGAGCGGCGATCCGGACATTTGGCGCACGCGAAGGGCTGGCGCGCGCCCGCTGTATCGTGGCGGAAGCCGAACTCGCCTTGGCCTCGCGCGACTTGGGACGCCCCCCGGAAATGCTGGACGCAGCGCGTTCCGTGCTCGAGAAGCACGGTGATCGCCTGAACGCCACGCATGCCCGCTACATCCAGATCCGCCGGCTGCTCTTGCTTGGGCGCCTCGATGATGCCGATGCGCTGCTCATAGAACTCGACCGGCGCGATCTGCCCCCGGCCTTGCAGGCGACGCACGAACTCATCGTTGCCGGTATTGCCATGCGCCGCGTCCGCGCGAGACTTGCGCGGCTGGCACTGGAGCGGGCCGCGCAGTGCGCGCGCGCCGCACGCATCCCTGCCCTTGCCGCCGAAGTCGAGGCGGCCACCGCCGTACTCAACGCGCCTGCAGCGCGGCTCATCGCAACCGGCGAGTCGCGCCTGCTGACACTGGAGGAAGTGGAAGGCCTGTTCGAGTCCGGCGTTTTGATCGTCGACGCTTGTCGCTACGCGCTGCGAAGACCCGGTCAGGTCATCCCGCTCGCGGGGCGCGAGGTGCTGTTTTGTCTTGCGCGCGCGCTCGCCGAAGCCTGGCCGAATGACCTCTCGCGCAATGACCTGGTTCGCCGCGCCTTTCGTCTCAAGCAGGCCGATGAATCACTGCGCGCTCGCCTGCGCGTGGAGATGGGCCGCTTGCGCAAGGCGATCGAGCCGCTGGCCACGATCTCGGCCACGCCGCAAGGATTTCAGCTCCAGCCGATCGCCTCCTCGCGTGTCGTGGTGTTGGCGCGGCCCGTCGAGGAGGAACACGCCGGCCTGCTCGCCTTCCTCGCCGATGGCGAGTCATGGGGCACCTCCGCCCTGGCGCTGGCTCTGGACACGAGCCAGCGGAGTGTGCAACGCGCGCTCGATGAGCTAGCAACCACGGGTAAGGTGCAGGCCTTCGGCGCGGGCCGCGCGCGGCGCTGGATGACCCCGCCACTGCCCGGTATCGCGACGACCTTGTTACTCCCGAGCCCGTTGCCCAATGGCTAGAATGCCTGGCATTGAAGGAGCAACGCCATGAAGAAATCTGCAGCGCACGTCGTCCGGGAATTCGGCCCCTTCCCTGATACGCCCAATGTGGGCGGCGTCACTTTCGACGGCAACAATGTGTGGGCCGCCTGCGGCGACAGACTCAATGCCATCGACCCCGCTACGGGCAAGGTGCAGCGCTCGCTCGATGTGCCGGCGCATGCGGGCACCGCCTTCGATGGCCAGCACCTCTATCAGATCTCCGAAAGCCAAATCCGCAAGATAGACCCGGCCACGGGCAAGGTTCTGTCGACGATTCCCGCGCCAGGCAGTGGTGGGGATTCCGGCATGGCGTGGGCGGAAGGCTCGCTATGGGTGGGTGAGTACCGCGCGCGAAAGATCCACCAGGTCGATCCGGCCACCGGCAAGGTGCTGCGCAGCATCGAGTCCAATCGCTTTGTGACCGGCGTCACCTGGCATGGCGATGAACTCTGGCACGCCACGTGGGAAGGCGATGAGAGCGAGCTGCGGCATGTCGATGAAAAGTCCGGGGAAGTGATTGAGACTCTGGAGTTGCCAGCAGGCGTGAATGTGTCGGGACTGGAGTCCGACGGACGCGATACGTTCTATTGCGGCGGCGGCGGCACCGGCAAGGTCCGTGCGGTGAGGCGCGTCAAGCGCTGACGGAAGTCCATCGCCCCTGGCGGCCACCGCGACTAAGTGACCATGGATTTGAAGCCGCCAAAAATCATCCGCCTCCCATCAAACGGGACCGCTCCCGGCTTCGCGTACGCAGCAAAACGGGGGTCGTTCATGACCTTGGCCATCACCTGATCGCGATGTCGACGCGATTTATAAACGATATAGGAAAACCAGACCTCCTCACCGGCTTTGAGTTTGACCGCCCGGGGAAACGAGGTGAGCTTACCGACCGGAACATCGTCAGCGCAGCATTCGCGATAGTCGAGCGCGCCGTATTCGCGCCACACCTTGGCACCGAGACGCGCCATGCGCAGGTATTTGGCACGGTTGCGCTTCGGGATGGCGAGAACAAATCCATCGACATAATCAGACATGGCTACTCCCCTGTTTGGTGGCAACGCCTTGCAGTCCAACGAATGCCGGGACGGTGGTCGATTCCAAGCTTCTGGACACCCAACTGGAATTCGACACACGGCATCATTCACGTTCAAGACCGGCAGGGATGATATCTGTCGTCTCACATGATTGAAAACGCTATATCAGCCCGACATGCGTTTGCCGGTTTCAAGGAGTGACTTCAGATCGCTGAGAATCCAGTTCCATCCGCCTCCACCCCGGGTGTCAAATTTGGAAATGGTGGCCGCCGCCATCATGGGCGCGCCCTGCATTTCATGCGTGACACTCAGTCGGCAGAAGCCAGCTTCCGTTTGTTCGATTTCCCAGGTGACGCGGGTAAACCCCTCGGCGCGATTGGCATCGCTGAACAGCCAACGGTAGGTATGAACCAACTTTCGCGGAGGGTCCACTTCCAGCACTTTTCCGTCAATGATGGTGTCCGGCAGGCCAAACGATTTCATCTGAGCATTGGCCTTGTATCGGAAATCTCCTCCGGCTTGTAGATCCAGTTCGACGGCGGCGCCATAGCCGTACCGTTCAGTCCAACCAGGAGTCGTGATGGCCTCCCATATCTGCAACGGGGACGCCTTGATATAGATCTCATGAATACGGGTGACTATGCTCTCTTTCTTGCTGGCTTCCATTTAGCGTTCTCCAGGGTGGACTTGAGATTGGCCAAGGCGGCGAGCTCGGGTGCGGTGTACTTGTTGATCCAGCGGTCATGAATCAGACGGATCGGGACGGCGTTCAGATAGTGGTGCTTTTCGCGACCGACCTTCCGGGTAACCACCAACCCCGCCTTTTCCAACACGCGAAGGTGCTTCATGACACCGAATCGCGACATCGCCATCGGTTCTTCCAACTCACCGAGAGTCTGGCCGTCATTGCGGTGCAACCGATCGAGCAAGGCCCGTCGGGACGAATCAGCTAGCGCCTTGAATACCTGATCATCATCGTTCATGGAAAGATAATACGTGACCTTTCGGTCACCTGTAAAGAACCAACGGTGGGTGGATCAAGGCCCCGCGAAGTCACGGTTCATTCCCTGGCACCCGGGCACAAGATCTGAACTGGCGGAACGCCTTCGACCAGACGGAAGCGCAGAGAAGGAGTTGGCCGTGGTGCAACAGAACCCAACGGACACCCGGCTGCAATGCCTGCAGCCGGGCGCCCCGCCGCCTTAGAACTTGTAGCGAAAGTCCATCGTCACCGTGCGCGGCTCGCCCGGCACGAGATGGTTCACCTGATAGATCTCGCCGGTGGGCAAGCCGCCGACGAAGTACACCTTGTCGAATGCATTCTTGACGCTGGCGGTCACCGCCCACGCACCATCGATGCCCTCGATGCCGACACGGAAGTTCGCCAGGTTGTACGAGCCGATCCGGGTACCCGCGGCGTTCTGCGACCGGGGAGTCGTAAAGGACTCGGTCTGGTCATACAAATCGCCGTGCAGCCGCAACGCAAGCCGCGGGCCGATGGGGAACATCACATCCGCGAAAATCATGCCGGAGAAGTCTGGTGTATCCGTGACGGTGTCGAAAACCTGCGCAGAACCGTTCACGAAGACCGTATCGTTGGCGAGCTTGGCTTTCGTGAAGTTCAGCGTACCACCCAGATCCAGCCACTTGACCGGCTTGATCTGCCCGTCGAGTTCCAAGCCATAGGTCGTGCCCTTGGGGACATTGACGGTCAGCGCCGCCGGATTGCCGAACACGAGCGTATAGCCGGTACGCTGGCTGTTGCGAACCCAACTGTGGAATGCCGCGACGTTGACGCGCGCAGGCGCGCCGCCGATCTCGCCGGCAAACTTCAGGCCCGCCTCGACGTCCGTCACCTGCTCGGCATCGTAGGCGTCTCCCGCCGTCGCTGCCGTACCGACGCGTGGCGCAACCAGGCCGTTGTAGCCGCCGCTCTTGAAGGCCCGGCGGGTGACGGCATAGAACAGCACCCGCTCGTTGATCTGGTCCTGGATGCCGAACTGCCAGCTCAGCTTGTCGTAGGTCTTCGACTGGTCGTACGAGAACCCCGGCGGAGGCGTTGCTCCCAACGCCACACGGATCGAATCGTCCGTACCCACGAGCTTCCTGACTTCTTCGCTGGTGTAACGCAGCCCGGCCGTCAGGGATAGTCCGCCCTCGCCGATCTTGTACGTTCCCTGGGCATAACCCGCGATGGTCCGATTCTTGATCATGAACGAATTGACCTGCGACTGCCCGCCGAAGATCAGATCGAAGAAGTCAGCGTCCTGGCGCAACGAACTCTTTTCATCGGAGTAATAGACGCCGCCGACATACGACAACTTGCCGGCCGTACCCAACAACTGAACCTCTTCGGATATCTGTCGCGTCGGCTCCGCCTTTCTCTTGCCGCTGCCCTTGACGCCATTCGAGGAAATGCCATACGGAGAACCATCGGCATCATCGGCAATCGAGTACTTCAGGTTGGTGTAGCCAATGACGTTCTTCAACGTGAGGTGATCGTTCAATTCAAATGTGCTCACGTTCGAGGCCACGATGTTGTGAGCCTTGTAGAGATTGGTGGCATCCGTGGCCACGGTGTAGGGGCCGCGCGCCCGTTGGGTGGCCACGTAGCTGGCCAGCCCCTCACTGGGGTGCTGCGGTGAGGAAAAGTAGGCATCGTAGAACCCGGGGGCCGCTGGCGCAAATTGGGGTGGCACGAAGGCCTGGAGTGTAGCGATTCCGGTGGCGCGGGCCAGCGGAGTCGCGGTTCCGGAATAGAGGAACTCGACCGGAATGAACGGCGGGTTTCCAGGCCCGCCTCCGAGGAACGGCAACAGCCCGGAGATGACGCCCACCGTGTTCTCGCTGTCGGCGCCGAAGTAGTCCACGACCAATTCGTTCTTGGACCGCTCGCCGATCTTCGCGGTGAGGCTCAAGCGTGCCCCGTATCGCTTGACGTCACCTTCCCTGCCGCCGTCATACAGGTTGTGCTGAAAACCGTCTCTCTTGTTGTAGTACACCGCCAGGCGACCCAGGAGGCGATCGCCCGCGATGGGCCCGCTGATCGCGCCTTCGAATTTCTTGGCCGAGTAGTTGCCTCCGAGGACATCCACGTAGCCGGTCAATTGCTCCGTCGGCTTGGCCGTCGTGAACAGCACGGCGCCGCCGGTGGCGCTGCGCCCGAACAGGGTGCCTTGGGGTCCCTTCAGCACCTGCACGGACTGCAGATCGTAATAGGCAGTCGAGCCGCCGGATCCGCCGATCTGGACTTCGTTGAAATAGGGCAACACACCCGGCCGTGTGCCGCTGAATGCATCGCGCGACTGGCCGCGCAGGGCGAAGTTGAGCTGGTTGGAGCTGGCTCCGGACCGGACGCTGAGGCCAGGGGCAGCGGCGCGCAGGTCATCTTCCGCACCGATCTGCGCGCGAGCCAACGTCTCTGCTGAAATCACCGCCACCGCGACCGGGGTGCGAGAAAGATTTTCATCCCGCCGTTGAGCGGTGACCGTCACTTCTTCAAGAAGCGCATAACCCGCCGGCTCTGGTAAGGACTGCGCCGCCACACCACCAGAATACAGGACAGCGCTGGTCACCAATGCCCGTCGAAAACCGCATCGAATGTCGTCCATACCCCCTCCCAATAATTCCGGCGCATGGCCGGTAGCCATATGAATCGTTTCGTTCCACACCCGAAGGAGGAGGACAGCAACGCTCCCGCGTGCCTGCGCGTGGTCCTGCATGGAATCACGCATCCTCACTCCTGAATCAACTGCATTGCTATTGCACGGGGTCCGTATCGTGCGCTTGCAAACATTAGGCCACCATACCATACTCTCTTTATGACTTTAGCGAGCGCTAAATCCATCCGCAAGCCTGCCAGGCCCGACACCAAATCCCGCATCCTGGCGGCCGGCAAGGAATTGTTTGCCAGCAAGGGGTACGAGGGCGTCACCATTCGCGAGCTTGCAAGACACGCCAGAGTCACCCAGCCGTTGATCTACCACCACTTCGGTGACAAGCGCGGCGCCTATCAAGCCGTGGTCACCAGCGTGTTTTCGAAGAAGGCCGTCGAAGGCAAGGCGGTGCTCGAGGCATTCTCCGACCCGGTGGATCAGGTGTATGCCTTCGTCACCTGGCTGGTGCGCTGCCTCCTGCACGATCGGGTGTATTCACGCCTCATGCACCTCGAGACCATCCGCAATCCCTCCGCCGTGAGCCGTGAGCTGACCGAGCAGATGTGCCCGCCGAACTACCAGCGGCTCGAAGATTTGATGCGGCGGCTCAACCCCAACGACGATGCGGTGTCCCTTGCCTTCGGGCTGTATGCAGTGACCCTGGGCTTCACGATGTTCGTGCCGTTCGCCAAGGGAATGAGCGTCCGCAAGCCCGATTTCACCAGCATTGATGCCGTGGTGCGGCACATCCTGGTGCTCGTTTTTCCGGGCAGGCCGGAACTGGCCCGCCCCCGGCCCGCGGTGGCCAAGGCAACCAATCGCGCCGTCAAGATGGGATCAGCACATGAGTGAAGCAGCGGATTCACGCAAACATGCCTGGCAGCCGCCTCCGCGTCCCGAATGGGTGTCGCGCATCAATGAAGAAGGCTCCTATCTGGACATCAGCTCGGTGGTGCCCCTGGATGAGGACTCATTGCTGAGCGCGGCGCGGCGCAATACGGGCCTCAGCGATTTCGGCGATGACGAGTGGTACGAACCGTTCCAGGTGTTGATCAAGGCCTTGCAGGAAGAATCGCGGCTCAACCTCCTGGGGCGCATCCTCACCCGTTCGGAATTGATCATGTTGCTCGAGGCCCGGTTGCGCGTCGAGGACACCTACCGCCGCCATCCCGAGATCGAAGATGAGCAGATCGAGAAGCCCTTCGTCATCCTGGGGCAGCCGCGCACCGGCACCTCGGCGCTGCAGAATTTGCTTTCTCAAGATCCCGGCAACGGCACGCCACGCCTGTGGGAAGGCATGTTCCCCTGCCCTCCTCCCGAGCGCAGCACGTATCACACAGATCCGCGAATCGAAAAAGCCGACAAGCGCATCACGATGTGGAACCGGATCAACCCCAATCTCGTGGCCATGCATGAGTTCAGCGGCGACATTCCGAACGAAACCGTCCACATCGACGCGCTGAGCTTCATGTCATCCCAGTGGCTCAATCTCCTGGGCCAGGTACCCAGCTACAACGCCTACATGGCCAAGAAGAGCTACTACCCGGTGTTTCGCTACCAGAAGCGGGTCATGAAGCTGCTGCAGTGGAAGAACCCGCGCAAGCATTGGGTGTTGAAGGCCATGACCTACATGTACTTCATGCCGGATGCGCTCAAGGTGTTCCCGGACGCGTGCTTCATCTGGATCCACCGCGATCCGATTCGCGCCCTGGCCTCCTCGGTGAGCATCATCGGTACGTTCAACTGGATACGCAGCGACACCCCCTTCATCGATGGCGCGTTCCGGGAAACCGTGGACTTGGATGTGGTGGCGGCGACACTCAACCAACCCATCGACTGGCTCGAGAACGGCGTATTGCCAAGAGAGCGCCTGTACAACGCTCATTACCGTGATTTCGTCCGTGATCCGATCGGCGTCGCGGCCAAGGTCTACGCGAACTTCGGCATCGAATTCACCGAGGAGGCGCGGCGCGCCATGCGTAAATACATGGATGAGCGTCCGCGCAGTTCCCGTCCCGAGCACGTCTACGACACCGGCAGCGCGGATCGGATCGACCGGGAACGCAGCGCCTTCCGTCGGTATCAAGAGTACTTCCAGGTTCCCAACGAGGGCTGAAGGCATGACCACCGAAGAAGGCCGGCTGCACGCAGCCTGGGACCGCTACCTGGCGACACTCAGCGAGGTGCGCAAGGCCATCGAGGACACACCGCGCTATCGCGACAACCCCCTGCATCGCGCCCAGGCGTACGACGCTTTGTTCGAAGCCCAGGCCATGGCCTACAACTACGCCATCGGGCCCCGCCTGGATCATCCTCGCGTCTATTCGCGTTCGAGCTGGAACACCTACCTGTACACCCTCGGGCAGAACTCGCCGGATTGCTACTACGGCGCGATGTTCCTCGATGGGCGCGGCACCTACCGGTTGAGCGGGCGCGCCGGCGCCACCCGTATTTTCCTGATGCAGGTGCACACGCATCTTCTGGGCCATCCGCAGTCGAAGGGCCTCGGCAACTACGACCTGTCGAACTTCACACTGGCTGCGGATGGCAGCTTCGAGATCATCGTCAGCGCGAAGGAGCATCCCGGCAATTGGATCCGCCTGGACCCGGAGTCGGAATTCAATTTCATCTTCATTCGTCGCTGGCTGTACGACTACTTCGACGACGTCGGTGACCTGCAAGTGGAACCGATCGGCGACATGCCGGCCTACGACGAACAGAGCATGGCGCAGATGGCCGCGAGGATCGTCCGGGCCACCGACTTCCTGCGGTACCTCGTGGTGGATTGGAGCATTGCGCTGATCGACACCTACGTGCGCGCGGCCAAAGGCGAGGTAAACGCGGTAGCGCTGCTGCCGGGCGAGAAGATTCTCTCGGATCTGGCCGGCAGCCCGTCGACGATCTACGGCCTGGGCAAGTTCGACCTTGCCCGCGATGACGCGCTGATCCTGGAAACGGAGATACCGGATTGCGTCTACTGGTCGGTGCAGTTGGGCGATGTCTGGTCGCAGTCCCTCGACTTCATGCACCACCAGACCGACATGAATGGCGCGCAGGCGGCCATCGACAGCGACGGGAAGTGCCGGATGGTCATCTGCCTCGATGATCCCGGCATCGCCAATTGGCTGGACCCGGTCGGGCGCAATCAAGGCACCATCGTGTACCGCAACTATCGATCGAAGACCACCGGCATCGGCCCGGCAGCGCGATTGGTGAAACGTGCGGAATTGCATCGGCACCTGCCGGCCGGCACGGCGCGCGTGACGTCGTCACAGCGCCAGTCGGGGATCGCACGGCGCCGCGCCGGCCTGATCCGCCGCTATGGCGATTGACCAGCCTTCCTTGTTGTTTCCAGTGTCGTCCCGAGGAGCAGATCATGACAAATGAAGCGCAGACTGCGGCCGTCATCCCCGCGGGCTCCAAGTGCCCGGCCCTCAAGGCCGCATGGGAACGCTACCTGGCGACGCTGGAGGAAATGAGAGTCAAGATCGAAAGCAGTCCGCAATTCGATGCGGCGCCTCGACAGCGGGCAAAGGCCTATCACATCCTGATGGAGGCGCAGGCGGTGGTCTACAACCACGCGTTGGCGCCGCGCATGTCCCACCCTCGCCTGTTCCACAATATCGACTGGCAGACGGATGTGTACGCCATGAGCGGCGCCGGGCCGGACTTCTTCTACGGCACGGTGTTCCTTGACGGCGCTCAAACCTATCGCATCTCCGGACATGTGCGTGACAGCCGTTTGCTGCTCGCGCAAATGAACAAGGCACTGCCCGGTTCCCCCGGCTCCAAACTGCTGGCCAACTATGATTTCGCCAGCTTCAAGATCCGCGACGACGGAACCTTCGACATCATCGTCAGCGCGCAGAAGCATGAGGGCAATTGGATCGCCATGGATCCCGGTCCGGACGTGCAGTGGCTGCTTTTTCGCCCCTTGGTCGAGAGCTGGGACGCCCGCCCCACCGAATTGACGATCGAACGCATCAGTCCCATCGAGCCCAACCACTACGACGCGGATGAATTCGACGAAGAAGTGACTGCGAGGCGGATCGATGCGGCCGCCGGTTATGTGCGCTACATGATCCAGGCATGGACCATCGGCTTCAGCCAGCACTGCCAGCGAAATGCCGGCGGCATCAATGTCTTCAAGAGCATCGGCACTGAAATTTCCGGCGAGGTGGGCAGCCCATCAGCAGAATACGTCATGATGGTCTATGAGGTCAGCGATGACGAGGCACTGATCCTGGAGATCGATCAGGAACCGACCGGATTGTTCTGGTCCTATCAGGTCTACGACCTGTGGCTGCGCTCGCTGGATTTCCAGAATCGGCAAACGACGCTGCACAGCAAGCAGATTGCCAAGGACAGCGATGGCGGCATTCGCTTGGTTTTGTCGCGCCAGGACCCGGGGCTCGCAAACTGGCTCGATACGGCCGGCCGCGACAAGGGCCAGATCCTGCTGCGCGATTATTGTTCGAAGAAGTCCACGGTTCCGCGCGTACATCGGGTGAACTTTGCCGAGCTCGACAGGCACCTACCGCGGGATTCCAAGCGCGTCAGCGCGGAAGATCGGACGGCCGAGCTCGGGCGGCGACGGGCTTGCTATCGACGACGCTACGGAGAGTAGGTTAGATCGGAGCATGCGAGCAGGACGCGTGCAGGTCCGTGGCGTACATCGAGGTCAGATTGAACACGCCGGAAGGGCTGAGGGAGGAGTCGAGGTCTCGCGTGCCACTCTCGTGCATGAGAACATCCGCTTCGTCGACTCCGCCGCACTATGAAATACTAACGCCTCAGTGCCATCGAATTCATCGACACCGGATATGCAACCCTCCCCTAGCCCGCGCTTTCACGCCTGCGCCACCTCCAACGGCCGTGCCCGGGCGATTGCACCCCGCCACCCCGCCACATCGCAACGCCATCGTGCGGTGATTGCGCGCACGATCGCCTCCGCATGCGCCTGCGCGTTGCTCGTGCTCGGATCGGCTGCGTTGGCAGCCGGCGCTCCGCCGTTCCCGCTGGCCGCCGACGGTGAGCCCTGGGACGTTCAGGACAATCAGGAGCTGTCCACGGGAAGCGGGGCCGTGGGCACCGGTGGCCGTTCCGTGCCCTTTGACGGGTTCGGATACTGGAAGGTCCGGGTTTCGAATGCGGCAGGACTTCGACTCGGCGACACGACCGTGGCTCGCGGGTTGGATCTGCAGCGAGACGGCGAGCGCTACGATTCGCTGACGCCGGCCGTCATCGGCTCCGTGGTGGTGTCGCGCGCGCTGTATGCACCGCAGCGTGCCCTCTGGCTGAGGGCGTTCGACGTCTTTACCAATGTGGGCACCGAACCCGTCATCGTGGATGCCGCATGGGGCGGCGGCGTGGGACTGATGCGCGATGGCGGCTGGGCGACTGTCGCGGCGACATCCTCCGGCGACCGGCTCATCGATGGCTCGGACGGCTTCGTCGTGATGATGCAAAACGCCCTCGACGTAGCGGACCCGAGGAAAGGCCCTTCCGGCAACGGCCCCTCTGCGCAGGTGGTCGGCGATCCCTCCATGCAGGTGTTTCAAGGCGCCGGGGATATGTACCGAGATCCTTTCGTGAATTCATATCCGGGTCGGGACCCGGCACAGATCGGCTATCGCTTCCGCTTCGTGCTGAGCCCAGGTCAAAGCAAGGCCATCGTCACGTTTCTGGTCAAGGGCCAGAGCGAATTCTTCGACCCACGCGTCGAGCGGCCGCGTCCCCAAGTTCCGGCCGATGCCGCGCACGCTGAATCGAATGACGGAGTTGCCGTGCCGGCCGGCGAGCGGCAGGTCGCACCCCCAGGCTCGCAGATCGACAAGGTCTTGAACATCGCGCAGGAGTTGCTATCGAGGCCGGACTTCTCCGAGCTGACGCCCTACCAACGATCGCTGATCGTGAATTGGCATGCAAAAGCCGATCCGCACCTCGCCATCGAATTGGTCAAGAAGGACCTGACGGCCTTGGTCGCCGACCTGCGCGATGGACGGGTCACCAGCGAAGACCTGGTAACGGCCAGTCTCGCCCGGATTGCCGCCTTCAGCCGCTCAGGCCCGCGTCTGTCCGCCGTCGTCACGCTCAATCCGCAGATCTTTCATGAGGCACGTGCGGCGGATCAGGCCCGCCGCGCAGGATCGCTGGGCGTGCTTCAAGGCGTACCCATCGCGTTCAAGGACAACATCGATGTGCTCGGCATGCCCACCACCGGCGGGCTCGACGCCTTGCGTCTGTATAAACCCCGCATCGACTCCACCATGGCTGGGCGGTTGCGGGCCGCCGGCGCAATCATTTTGGCCAAGTCCAACCTCGATCAGTTTCCGTTTGGCGACTTTGGCGACAGCGAGACCGGCGGTCGCGTCAAGAATGCCTTCGATCACACCTTGAATTCTGCCGGATCGAGCGGCGGCAGCGCAGTGGGCACCGCGTGGGGATTGTTTGCGGCCGCCTACGGCACGGATACCTGCAATTCCCTGACGAACCTCGCCTCCTTCGCCTCGCTGTCAACCATTCGCACGACCTTGGGACTGACCAGCCGGGCCGGCGTCATGCCCCTGCGCCCGCTCGACGATGCGGTGGGGCCGTTGGCGCGATCGGTGCGCGACCTTGCGCTGTTGCTGCAGGTGACGGCGGGACCGGATCCCGACGATTCGGCGACGGTGTCTTCGCCTCCCCGGCCGGCATCCTATCTCGACTCGCTGGACCCATCCGCCCTGCGCGGCGCCAGGATCGGTATCGTCCCGCAGCTATTCTGGGAATGGCCTGCCGACCCGCAAATCATCGAGGTGATGAAGCAGGTCGAACGGGAACTGTCACAGGCAGGCGCCGTCGTGATCCCCGTGCGTATTGCGGATCTCAAGCAATATTACCGACCTTCGCAAGCTGCCGATGCGCAGCGGGTGCTGGCGCGTGATGCCTGGAAGCGCTACTTGTCTCGCGGCACCTGGGATGGCCGGACGCTCGAAGATGCCACAGCGGCATCGATGCTTCCCGGCATGCACGGTGAATCCAAGATGGTGTTGGCTGACATCGGCGCAGCATCGACGCCCACGGCGGAGCAGTCTCGGAAACTGTTGGATGAGAAGGCTCGCTTCGCATCGGCGCTGACCGGCGCCCTGGAACGATCGCGTTTGGATGCACTCCTCTACCCGGCGGCCCTCTCCCGGCCGGCCACCCAGGAAAGCGGACGGGCACGCTATGGATACGAACCCGGAACCTGCGAGGAAAGTGCACGCACGGGTCTGCCGGTCGTGACCACTCCGGGCGGATTCCTGGACGATGGTCGATTACCGCTGGGGATTACGCTATTGGGACGCCCCTGGTCCGAAAGCAGATTGCTCGCGCTGGCCTATGCCTACGAGCAGTTGTTTCATCATCACATGCCGCCTCCCGGATCGACGCGGGAATAAGTTGGCCGGCGCCGCCCCATTGAGGAAATTCCCGGCAAGGCGATGAGGTTCCTCGCAGGGCTGCGGCATCCAACCCCGCTCATGCAATAAGATCCCTGCATTCCCGGTCGACTTCCAATGGGTTCAACACAGGGGTACTTCATGTTGCGTAGCGCATTATTCACCTTGCTGGCAGTGCTGGGGTTCGCGTCCGTTTCATTCGCGACGGAGGTCCCGGAGGATCCGGCCAAGGTCGTTCCGCTGACGGTCGGGACCGCCATGCCCACCGCCTTGGTTAGGAACGCCGATGGGAGTGAACGACGCCTGGGTCCCGGTCCGCTGTCGCGGCCGCTGGTGCTGATCTTCTATCGAGGCGGTTGGTGCCCGTATTGCAATCGCCATCTCGGCGAACTCAAGAAGGTCGAACCCAAGCTTCTGCAATTGGGCTATGAGCTGTTGTTCCTGAGCACGGATCGTCCCGAGATCCTGTATTCGAGCCTGAAGGAGCCGGATGTCCACTACGCGCTGCTGTCGGACTCGGCCATGGATGCAGCGCATGCGTACAAGGTCGCCTTCCGCGTCGACCAGGGAACGCTGGCAAAATACAAGGAATACGGTGTCGACCTGCACAAGACGACCGGCCAGTCTCAGCCGGAGCTGCCCGTTCCCGCCGTATTCCTGATCGACAAGAGCGGAATCATTCGCTTCGTTCACGCCAATCCGGACTATACGACGCGCATTTCACCCGAGGCGTTGCTGTCAGCGGCGCAAGCGAATTCGCTGCAACCCTAGATCGTCGGCTTTTTTCGGCGGACATCACGGCCACGCGTAATGCCGCGCCGCGCAACGATTGATGCAGGGTCCCGCCCGGCGCATACTGATTGCCTCAACCACCTGCCGCTGCGTCATGGCGTAGACCACTCGATGCGAGGACCCGATTGACTCATCCGGCCCACCGCCATCAGCTGGGATCAGGCAATGTGCTTGAATCGCAGACCAACCCATCGCTTACACACAGAAAACGAGTACCACCGTTACGTGAGCCTATGAAAGACAGAAGATCGCGCGGTATTCACGCCTTTCACCTCAGCGCGCTGGTCGCGCTGCTCGTCACCGGTTGCGCAAAGACAGGCAGTAGCCCAACCGTTGAGCCAGCCGCGGCTGCGCCAACCAGCCTGAACTTTCAGGCGCCCACGATCTTGAGCCGCCCCGACACGACATTCGCCACCGCCTTCGTGGCGGCATCGGCGAACGGTGAGCGGGCCTATGCCTGGACGGCGGCCTCGCCGGAAAATTCCGGACTCATGATTCAAGTCCCGCCCGCTTCGCCTGCGGTCCTGGCAGACGCCGATGGAATGCCTGCCGTGGATCCTGAGACGCCAGCCAAGATTGCATTCGGCCCTGGCGGCGAACTTTACGTGGCCTATTCGATCAACGAGCTTCCCAAGCCGGCGGGCAAGGCGCCCTCCCCGCCAACCGAGCCCCGGACCTCGTTCCGCGTGGTCCGTTCCGATGATCAGGGCAGAACCTGGTCAACACCGGGGCAGGTCGCCGACGACGGCTCATGGGGCACGTATCGCAATGACCATGCATTCCATGTCAATGAGCGAGGCACGTTGTTCGCCGCCTGGCTCGACAGCCGGGTGCCGGACACGGTGCGCCTGTATTTTTCCCGCTCCTCGGACCGCGGCGCCACCTGGTCGAAGAACCTTGCCGTGGACGCGGACTCGCCCTGCGAATGCTGCCGGATCGCATTGGCTTCCTCCGCTCCCGGGCACGTGTACATGGCATGGCGCAAGATCCTGCCGGGCGGCATTCGCGATATCGTCGTATCACATTCGGCGGATGAAGGGGCCACGTGGAGCGCGCCGGTGCGTTCGCATGCCGACGACTGGACATTCGATGGGTGTCCTGACGCAGGCCCTTCCCTGCTGGCAGAGACGAACGGGCGCCTGCATCTTGTGTGGTGGACCGGGAAAGAAGGCGCTGCCGGCGTAAGGTACGTCTCCTCGAGCGATGGCGGCAAAACCTGGGGGACTGCCGTGCCGTTGAAGGTCGGCGCCGCCTCCCGACCCTCCCATGCCCAGATCGCGCGCCGCGCGGACGGCTCGCTGTATGTGGTCTGGGATGATGGAATCTCCTCGCAACCACAAATCGTCGTTGCGGTATCACGCGATGGAGGGCGCAGCTTCAGCGCGCCCCAGCTCGTCAGCGAGAAGGGAGCGGCCGCCGTGTTTCCCTCGGTGGCGGTCACGCAAGACTCCCTCACCATCGTCTGGCATCAGCCGGATCCGCAGCACGACTCGCTGCATCAGGTGATGGCACGAACGGCCGCGCTTCGATGAAGTGGCTGTTGGCGGCCCTACTGGTGCTGCCGATCGCGGGGTCCGCCGGCTCGCTTCCCGATGTGTTCGTTCCGCTGCGCGTGGGTCAATCGGTGCCGGCCTATGAGGTGCGCACGCTGACCGGCAAGACGCTGCGCGTCGGCGCCCCCGAGGCCGTGACCCTGCTCAACATCTGGGCCACCTGGTGCGGGCCGTGCCGCAAGGAATTCCCGGCACTGCAATCACTGCACGAAGGGTATGCAAGCCGCGGCTTGCGCCTGCTGGCGGTGAGCATCGATCACGGCGGCGAGGAGACGGTACGATCCGTCGTCGGGCGCAGCGGCGTCACCTTCGAGATCGGCCACGACCCGGCGGGCCGCCTTTCCTCTCTATACAAGAGCGTCGGCGTGCCCGAATCCTTTCTGATCGACACCGATGGCAGGCTGCTCTGGCACAAGGTCGGCGTGATCGGTCGAAGCGAAGGCGACCTGCGCGCCATGATCGAAGCCGCGTTGCGAACGAAGCCGCCGGCAACGCCCCCTGGCAAACGCAAGATGCAGGAGTAATCACGGAAAGAACCCGTGCTCACCACGCGTACTCCACGCTCACCAGGAGACTTCGAGGAGCGCCGTAGTTCACGTTCCCGAAATAGGGTCCGACCAGATATGCCTTGCCAGTGACGTTTTTCAGCGATGCGGCGAACCGCGCCTTCCCGAGAGTGTACGCGGCGCCGATGTCTGCGACGGTGAACGCCGCGAGCGCCTCCCCGCTTTGATTCACGATGCGCGCACCGACATGGCGCACGCCAACGATCAGGTCGGTTGCGCCCAGGCCGAATCCCACGCCGTGGACGATCGCCGTGGCGGAGACGGTATTGGCCGGGATGCCAAACGGCCTTGATCCCACGGCGCCCGTCGCCGAAGCGAGCTGGGTATTGGCGATTCGCGCATCCAGATGGGTGAAGCTGGCCTGCAGGTCGAGGCTTTGGCTCCACTGCGAATGGACTTCCAGTTCGAATCCCTTGTGACGCTGGTCGCTTGCCGCATCACAGAAATTGTCGTCGATCGCACATCCTTCCGCCGTGCCGAAGCCGACATAGTTATAGATATTGGTCTGATAGATGTTGAAGTAAGAGGCGACGGCGGTCTGCCGTCCGTCGGCACTTCGCCATTTCACGCCGGCCTCGCGCTGCGAGCCTTCCGAAAACTTGGGCGGCGGGTTGCCATCGAACAGGTAAGGGTCCCAGCCGTTGATCGGCTCGAAGGACTGCGAGTAGCTCACGAAGGGCGAGAATCCGCCGATGTCGAGGATCATCAATCCGGCGCTGTACGTATTCTTCGACAACTCGCTGCGAACGCCGTAATTGTCGTTGGAAATCTTGCTGTGGCGGGCACCCAGGTTCAAGGTGTACCGGTTGGCCAGCTTGAGACGGTACTGGGCGTAGACGCCTCGCTGATCGAGCTTTTGCGCCGGAGAATCCTCCACCGCGCCCACCACGGTGGGCGTGTATACCGGGGCAACGATGTCCAAAGACGGCGTTTCGCCGCCGACGCCCCGGGTATGTGAGCGGTATTTCAGCCAGTCATATCCGGCTAAAAAATCGTGCTCCCACGAGCCTGACTTCAGGGTCTTTTGTATCTGGTTGTCCAGCGAGAACACGGACACCTGGTAGTCGAAGTAATAGTAACCCGGCGTGAAGGTCGAGTCGGTCCAAGAACTGCCATAGATGCTCGTGCCGCGCTCGTGGTAGTTGGTCTGCCTAAGGTTCTGCTTGAACGTCCATTCATTGGCGAACAGATGCTCGAAGGCATAACCGAACTGGGTCTGCGGCCGGGTGAAGGCAGGCAGCGAAGGCTCGCCGAGGTAGGTGGAACGGCTCACGCGGCTGGCCAGCTCGAATGGCACGGCGGCGGACCTGCGGAAATCATCATTCTGGTAGGACGTGTAGATGACGAGCTCGGTCCTTTGGTCCGGGCGGTAGGCCAACGTCGGCGCCACGTACTGACGCCTGGAGAAAACGTAGTTCTGAAAGTCGCCCGCATCGGTGAAGGCAAACGGTACGCGAAAGGACCACACATTCGAGCCACCGATGGTATCGCCGATGTCCGCGGCGAAACGTTTGTAGTCGAAACTGCCGAACTCCACCGCTGCCTCGCGGATGCCGCGGGACTGCGGCTTCTTGCTGATCAAATTGACCACGCCGCCCGGGGCGATCTGGCCATACTCCACCGATGAAGGGCCCTTGAGCACGTCGATGCGCTCCAGACCATAGAGCTCTTCCTGTTGGTTGTAACCCGGGTCGAGCCGCAAGCCGTTCTTGAACTGGTAGTACGACTGGGAAAAGCCCCGGATCATGAACTCGTCGTATCCGGATCGCCCGGCAAGTCCCGCCTGGACGCTCGAGACCTGGGCCAGGGCCTCTTCGACGGTCGCGTAAGAGCGAGTGTCAATGTCCTGCGCGGTGATGCTGCTGACGGTCTGGGGTATTTCCTCGGCCGGTATGCCGAGTTTGAAGGGCGAGCCGATGACGGTGATTGCCTGAAGCTTGTCGGCATCGGCGCTGCTTGCCGATTCGGCCTGGGCCTGGACCGCGGACAAGGCAAGCGCCGTTGCCATGAGAATGTGGGTTCGCGAATTCATTCGAGCTCTCTAGTAGGTGATGAAGGACATTTCCTTCATTGCATCAACGCCAGGACTCCCGGCGCCGTCTGTGCGCGCCCGTAAAGTCGGATCAGGATCAGCCGGTAGCTGTCTAGGCGAGAGCGGGAGGCCCGCGGGGAAGCCGCGTCGGTACGATCGTGCCGCGCGGAATCACAGGCTGGTGAGGAAGATCTATATCCGTCGATCCGAACGGACTGTGCAGCACGAGAGACGTCGGCCCGGTGATCGCCATCGCCGAAGCCGCTGCTGCAAAGGGACAGGCGCTCCCGCCGCCGTGATTGGGCGAGCGACCATCCTGCCCCGATTTGCCGATATGCCGCGACATGCCCATTGGGGACATGTCCATGCTGCCCATGCGCATGCCGGCCACGGCGTGCGCATGGGCCATCGCCATGGGACCGAATCCGCTGCACAGGACGAGTCCGCCTTCGCCGGGCATGAAGCCGTCGGGGATCAAGGCGTGACTGCCGAGCACCATGATCAGCAGGGCTGCCAACCAGGGCGATCGAGCCCAACGCATCACGTTCGGAAATCTCACGCCTTGATCCTATCCGAAGTGGATTGCACCGACCATGGGGCAATCCGAGTAGGGTGAATAGACATTTTCTCGATCGAAACGCAGCTCACTGCCTGCCCCAACGACCCTTTCACCCGCCAATTCAGATCGATGATGCATCGTACTTGACTGAGTAACATAACCCCAACGCAATTCCCCCAAGTATCCCCCGATAACACTATTCCGCTATGCTGCGGAGCGTGGGAATACTCAGGTCAATCCGACATGCACGGAAGTCCTCTTGGGCGGCATTGCTGCTGACGGCCTTCGTCGCGCAGGCCTTGATCCCCGCGGGATTCATGCCGGGCGCGGGCGGCCTTATCCTGTGTCCAGGCTACTCCGCCGACATCACCCCCCACCGGGCCATGGGCCACGACATGCCTGGGACGGACATGCCGGACATGCCCGGCATGGATCATCACGGCGGCGATCAGTCCCACAAAGGCGAAACCTCGGGCCACGAAGGTTCATCTCTCTGCCCGTTCGCCGCGGCGGCGACTCCGATGGTTGGCAGCCAGACCGCCGTCAATATCCCAGCTGCAGATGTTGATTCACGCATCATCGCACTTCCGTCCCTGCCCTTCGTTCCCCGCGGCACGATCGTGCCGACCCGGCTCCCCCGCGGGCCGCCTTCCCTCGCCTGACAAGTTCCACGGGTTGACTTAAACCCGAACAAGACTTGGCGCACGAGAAGTGCGCCTCAAAGGCTTTGCAGATCCGGTCGATCGATGACCGCGATGGACGACAATCTTGGAGAACCGTGTTCTGGCGATGACGGTGGTGATCCTGCTGCACGCGATGGTGATCTCGGCAGTATGGATGGCGCGCGTCGAGCTGCCGCATCATGACAATGCGACGATCGAAGTTGCTCTACTAAGCGAGCGGACGCCCGTTCGTCCGGAGCAGCCGCTGCTTGCGCTGCCCGCCCGGATCATCGCCCCTCCAACCTCCGCCCTCGCCACCGATGCACCGGTCGTAGAGATTCCGGTTGGGGACGCTGAAGCATCGCCCAACCCAGCCGCGATTGCGCCGCCCGCAGCCAACGTCCTTCCCGCGTCCGAGAACCTCGGCACCGATCTTTTGGTGCAGTGTCCCGAGCGAACCCCGCCTCGCTACCCGCCACTGGCCAAGCGCCAGCGCGAGCAGGGAGAGGTGCGACTCCGGGTCGTGCTCGACGAATCCGGCCGCATCGATCAGGTCACGGTCATCAGCAGCAGCGGTTCGCCGCGACTCGACGAAGCGGCTCGAGCCGCCGTCGAATCGTGGCGCTGCCGTCCGGCGCTGCACCAAGGCCGTCCGGTGCGCGCGATCGCGCTGCAAAGCCTCGCCTTCGTACTGGAGCGGCACTGAACATGGTGAACGTGCTGACCAAGCAACCGAAGAAGGAATTTTCCATCACCGCGCAGCAGCAGGCCGGCTCCTGGCATCACTACATCACCAGCGCCGACGTGTGGGTATCGCGCAAATCCACCATCACCTTCAATCCCATCACCTTCGGTGCGAGAGCCCGACCGCAGAACCCATCGGAGAAATCCAAATTTCTGCGTACGGTGCAAAGCCGGTGTTGACCAATCGAGCCCTGGCGTCTGCCGAGGCGATACAGCCATGAACACCCATTTGGAGAATCGAATCATGAAAACTTCCACGCGGCGTCGATCATCCGCCGTACTGCTTGCCAGCCTCGTCGGCCTGACGGCCACCGCTGCGGAAACGCCATCCTCGACGACCGAGCTTTCCAAGATCACGATCAGCGAGCAGGAGGATGGTGCCTATGCCGCGCCCGATGCCAGCGTCGCGACGAAAACCCCCACGCCGATCATGCAGACGGCGACCAAGGTCGAGGTGCTCACGCCTCAGGCCCTGAGGGACATGGGGCTGGGAAGCCAGGATCTGGGACGGGCGATGGCCACGCTGGGCATCGCCGGCCTGGGGATGGGCGACCTGGGCGACATGTACTTCTTCCGTGGATTCCAGACGGGCACCACGCTGTGGAATGGCTTTCGCATCGAAGAGATGGGCTCCGCCGCCACCAACGGCGTCAATGGCGGCGTGTGGATGACCAATGTGGAGAGGATGGAATTGCTGCGCGGTGCATCGAGCGTGCTGTACGGTCGCGCGGAACCGGGTGGCGCCATCAGCATCCTCACGAAGAAGCCGCTGGATACCTTCAGCAGTTCGGTGGATGCGGGCGTGGGCGCGCACGATGACCGGTGGGTTTCAGCCGACTTGGGCGGACCACTCAATGCCGGCAAGACACTGCTCTATCGCCTCGGCGCCGGCTACGAGCGATCCGATTCCTGGTACACCTATGGCCCCAGCTACCGCTCCACCGGCGTTGCGCCGGCGCTCGAGTACCGCTTGTCGGCGCAGACCCGGCTGACACTCGAAGGACAGTTCCGCAACGTGAGAGGCGGCTCTGATCAACCCTACATACCGGTCGATGCTGCGACCAATGCGCTGGTCGATGTCGACCCCAAGCGCACCCTGATGCCCGGCACCTACTCCGAGTTCAAGCAGCGGCGCGCCATGCTGGGCGCCGACCACCGGTTCAACGATGATTGGTCCTTGTCCTGGAAGTACATGTACAACGATGCCGACAGTCCGCGCACCATCGTGAACTGGACGATCGGCATGTACTACCCGCCGGGTACGCCGAGTGGAGGCATCGAGTACACGCAGGGACTCACCTTGAACCAGAGCGGCCAGAAGGTCCATGCAACCCTGCTCGAGCTGACGGGCAGGTTCACGACCGGGCCGCTCCAACATACGGTGCTGTTTGGAGCGGATTACTACAAAACCAAGTCCTTCCAGAACGCGGGCAGCGATTGCTGGTGCAACAACTACCCCTACTTCGACCCGCCGCCATACAGCTATACGCCCGGGGATCTGCCGCTGTATCAGTATTGGACCCTCGATGAAAGGGAATGGGCAGTGTATGCCCAGGACCATATCCAATTGCCTCAGGGCTTCCATCTATTGGTCGGCGGGCGATACCAGCGGCAGAAGGAGCACAGCGTCGTAACATACCCCGACTTTCCAGACTTCAACGAAGACCTGCCTTACGAGCGCAACCTCTTCCTGCCCCGCGCCTCGTTGTTGTGGCAGCCCACGGCGCGCGCCAGTCTCTACTACAGCTTCACCGAGAACGCAGGCGCCAGCCAAGGCCTGGAATACCCGGGTACTCCGCTCAAACCCGAATTCTCCAAGCAACATGAGATCGGCGCCAAGCTCAATCTGATGGACAGCCGGTTGCTGGCGCAGGCTGCCGTCTTCCGACTGACCAAGGAGAACATTGCATCGGGAGATCCGCTGCACCCCGGCTACAACGTCGGCGTTGGCCGCGTCAGGAGCACGGGTTACGAATTGAGCCTGCAAGGCGCACTTGGCTCGAACTGGAATGTGCTGAGCACCTACAACTACGCACGTCCCTACGTCGAAATCGGCAGTTCCGGCGCCGCTTCGCTCCAACCCCAATACATCACGGCCGGCACGCTGCTGCCCTACGTGTCCCAGCGTTCATTCACCGTGCTGACCAGCTATCGGCTGCCATTCGAGGGCTTGCAGGGCTGGAAGATCGGCGGCGGCTACAACTGGTTTTCGGCGCCCACCATGAACGAGGAATCGTCGGTCAGGACGGCCTCCTACGGGGTCGCGTCCGCGTTCGTGTCATATGAAGCACTAATCGCGGGGCTGAAGACAGCCGTGCAATTGAACGTGGACAATCTGTTCGATGAGAAGTACCTGCAGTTTCAAGGAGACATTGGCGCCAACCTTGCCGTCTACCAGGCCAATGGCTACACCGGCGGCAATTACGTCGGCGGCAACTGGGGCAGTCCCCGCAAATTCCGATTGGGCTTGAGGATTCAGTTCTGACATTCACTCGAAGGAGCAAGCGACATGAAGCGACGCGATCTGATCCAATTCTCCATCGCGGTGGCAGCAGGCACCGTGGCACCGATGGTCAGAGCCAGCGACGCGGCGGGCGCGATGGAGTCCGCCGCAGCGCCGGTCCCTGACGGCCATCTCACCTCGCCGCTGGCGGCGCCCGCGGGACGCGACATCCGCGTTGCCTTCCTGATCTCCGAGGGCGCAGAGGTCGTGGATTTTTCCGGTCCCTGGGGCGTGTTCGAATACACGCTGCTGGGTGACGACAACCACAATCCCTTCCAGCTCTACACCGTGTCAGCGAGCAAGCAGCCGGTCAAGGTCTCCGGTGGGCTCACGGTGACGCCCGACTACACGTTCGCCGACGCGCCCACGCCCGACGTGATCGTCGTGCCCGCGCTCGACGATGAACAGCTTGCGCCCGGGGCGCTGGAGTGGTTGAAGGCGGCCTCGCCCAAAACCCAGTTGACCATGTCGGTTTGCAATGGCTCCTATGTGCTCGCTGCCGCCGGCCTGCTGGACGGACGCCGCGCCACCGCCCACCACGGCGGCTATGGGATGATGTACGCGCTCTATCCCAAGGTCGTGCTGCTGCGCGGACTGCGTTACGTCGAAGACGGCAAGTTTGCAACGTCCGGCGGCCTCACCTCGGGCGTCGATCTCGCCCTGCGTGTGGTGGAGCGCTACTACGGCCGGGACGTCGCGCAACGCACCGCCCGGCAACTCGAATACCACGGCACCGGCTGGATGCACCCGGCAAGCAATGGCCAATTCGCACGAGTGCCGGTGGGCACCGAGGAGCGGCCGATCTGTCCGGTCTGCGAGGCGCAACTGGTGCGCGCAAAGGCGTTGACCTGGGTCTACCACGAGAAGACCTGGTACTTCTGCGGAACCTGGTGCCGGGACACGTTCATGACGACGCCTGAGCGGTTCATCTCGAAATTCAGCTGATCGCCACCGTATACCCCAGGAAGGGCACCGTCATGACGTCCATGTACAGGCAATTGTCATTCACATTCTTGATGCTCGCCGGGGCGGCACCTGCCGCTCTGGCAGGCGCCAAGGAAGCGCCGCCGGTAGAGACCGAGCTTTCGAAGATCACGGTAGCGGATGCGGCCGACAGTAGCTACGCAACAACGACTGCTTCCTCGGGCACCAAGACAGACACGCCGCTGATGGAAACGCCGGTATCGGTTCAGGTGGTTTCTCAGCAGGCAATCCAGGATCAGAAAATCATGACGCTCGACCAAGCACTCAAGAACGTGAGTGGCGTCTATGCCATGCCCAACGCGGGTTCATCCAGCTATCCAACGATTACCTTACGCGGCTTTTCGACGAAAAGTTATTTTCAGGATGGTTTACGAGTTGACGACAACAATTCCGGGTTTGGCAACCAGAGCATGGCTCAGTTGGCCAATGTGGAGAGCATCGAAGTACTCAAGGGCCCCGCATCCGTATTGTACGGTCAAGGCGAGCCCGGTGGGATGGTGAACGTGATAAAGAAGAAGCCGCTCGCGACCCCGTATTTCTCCCTCGAACAGCGAGCAGGCTCTTGGGATCACCTCGTGACGAGCATCGATGCCACGGGCCCCGTGAACGAGAGCAAAACCGTGCTGGTGCGCTTCATTGCGGCCTACGACAAGCAGCGCTCGTTCCAGGATCACGTGAGCGACGAGAAGGCATTTCTCGCGCCCTCATTTATATGGAACATTTCGGCCACGACACAATTCTCGCTGGACGGTGAATATACCCATGACATCGGTCTGGCAGCTGGTCAACAGGTGCTTCCGATCGACGCGGGCAGCGGTCAAATCGTGTGGAAACCGCGAAGCTTCAGCTGGGATTACTCGCCCTACAATCATGCTCCGGTTGTCGACACCACCAACCTGAATGGAAACCTGTTGCACCACTTCAACGAAAACTGGAGCATCCAGTATCGCTACTCACGATATCGGACTAGGAGCCGTACCGATGGGTTCCTCAGCCTGAATACCGTTACGCAGCTTGGCTCGACTTGGATTACGGATTTCGACTATGTAACGGGCGGCGGGAGGGACGGAACCGATGCCCATTTTCTTGACCTGACCGGGCATTTTCGCACGTTGGGAGTCAAACACACGCTATTGATCGGAGCAGACCATTATCGGGACGAGGGATCATTCGAGTTCGCGATTTCAAACGGGATATTCGATGGCACCAGCTTTCTTCACCGGGACTTCCTGAATCCCAATTATTCAGATGCACCGCCGGCTATCGTGCCGGACAACTCTTCAAAGGCCATCTCAAGGACAAATCGCCATGGCGTTTACATCCAGGACCAACTGAACTTTGCCGACGCATTCTTCCTGCTTGGCGGCCTCCGATATCAGCGCGTAAAGGCCGACAGTTGGTCGGTGACGGGCACGGGATTTGGCGGAGACGGCGCGCTGAGCCACGGGGCGCCCTGGTCAGATCACGCGGTAACGCCTCGTCTGGGTGCAGTTTGGAAAGCTCGTGGCTGGCTGAGTGTCTATGGCAACTACACGGAAAATTTTGGACAAAGTAATCCAGGGTATGACTGGGAACGCAATCCACTGAAGCCGGAAGGGGCCAAGCAATACGAAACAGGTGCCAAAGGCGAGTTCTTTGGTGGGAAACTCTCGACCACGTTGGCGCTATTTGACTTGACCAAAATTAATGTATCGGTTCCAGACTATACACACCGACTGCTGCCGGTGTGTCTCTTGAACGGATGCAACGTAAACCTCGGAGAAGTGCGCAGCCAAGGCATCGAAATCGACGTCGTGGGCGAATTGCAGCCAGGGTGGAACGCCATTTTCAATTATTCAAACATCAACGCGCGTGTCACAAGAACCGCCCCCGATTCCGGAGTGAATGTCGGAGACCGCCTGCCAGAGTCGCCACGCAACCTGGCCAATTTGTGGACGACCTATGATCTTCACGGTGAGTCTTCACGCGGTTGGACGGTTGGAGCCGGCGCGCACTATAGCCAAGCGACCAAGGAAGGATCCGGCTATGTCGTTTGCGATGCCATGGCCATGTACAAATTCAAGGCGGGAGACAAGAGAGCCAATCTGCAAGTCAATTTGTACAACCTTTTCGATAAGCATTACTACCTTGCTCTATCGGATTATGGCGGCACCGCTGTCATCTTGAACAGGGGTGTCCCGCGCTCCGCTATGGCCTCATTCACACTCGAGTTTTAGGGTCTGTCGGAATATGACACGTCAATTCTGGGTGATCGTGCATCGCTATGCCGGCTTGTACATGGCAGCGTTCCTCGTCGTCGCCGGCCTCACGGGCAGCATCATGGCCTTTGAGCCGCAGATCGACGCCTGGCTCAATCCGCCGATCCGCGTCGCCGCCAATGGTCGCGCACCCTTGGATCCCGTCGTACTGTACGACCGAATGGTCGCCGCCGAGCCAAGATGCCGGCCAGCGGGCAATGTGGTCCTGGGTGGCACCCCGCCTGGAGAGGCGATCGGCTACTGGTGCGATCCGCGCATCGACGCGCGGACGGGCCAACCCGAGCATCTGGATTTCTCCTACCTCATGATGGATCCCTACACCGGGGCGGTGCTCGAAAGAGGCGTGTATCCGCTCTCCTGGTTCCCGCTGACCCGCAAGAGCTTCCTGCCCTTCATCGTCACCCTGCATTTCACGCTGGCGATACCGGGCAGTCTCGGTGTCTGGTTGTTCGGAATCGCGGCATTGGTCTGGACGCTTGACTGCTTCGTCAGCGCCTATCTAACGTTTCCGGTTACGGCGCGACAAGTGCGAAGCACACCGCCGGATCGTAGGCCATCGACCCCTGCAGCCCGCGCATGGTGGGCGCGCTGGTGGAATCCTTCCTGGCTCATTGCCTGGCGCGGGTCGGCATTCCGCATCAATTTCGACCTGCACCGCGCCGGCGGCCTGTGGCTGTGGGTCATGTTGGGGGCGCTCGCATGGTCCAGCGTAGGATTCAACCTTCCGCAGGTCTATGGACCCGTCATGCATACGCTGTTCCGCAACCAAGATCCATCCACAGCCATCACCGAAACGCCAAGCAAGCGGACGACTCCTCCCATGGGATGGCCGCAGGCCCGAGAGGTGGGGCGCCGGCTGATGGCGGAGGAATCTCGCCGCAACGGGTTTGCGGTCGAATCTGAAATGTTCCTGAGCTATGAGCCTGACAGGAATCTCATCACCTATACCGTGCGCAGCAACCGTGACCTGACCGACAGGGGCGGCGCAACCCGCGTGGCTTTCGATGGATCCACTGGCTCGCTCGTATCGATGGTCATACCGCGCGGCCAGAATGCCGGAACCACCCTGGACAGCTGGATATTCGCGTTGCACACAGCGGGTGTCTGGGGCAATCCATACAGGATATTCCTCGCGATCGTGGGCATCGTGATCACCGTGCTTTCTGGCACTGGAGTGTACATCTGGTGGCGAAAGCTCTCTGCGCGTCGCTGGTCGCGAAGCCGGATCGCCAGGCGACGGCGTGAGTCGGCCTTCGACGCGACGTCCGTTGCCAAGTCGGGAGTGGTTTGTGATTGATATCGGGGACAGGAAGTTTGGCGATGCCGAACAGGCGACATCGGGCGCTAGTCGGACGCTTACGCCGGTGAACCGCGTTGGAGCGCGCCACGCGGCCGGCATCTTCCTGTTGTCGGCCGCGACGCTGTTGCTCGAGCTGTCGTTGACGCGAGTGCTCTCGGTCAGCCAGTGGTATCACTTCGGCTTCCTGATCATCTCGACCGCCCTGCTCGGATTCGGGGCCGCCGGCGTGTCGCTGGCGGTCCTGCCGCGGTGGCGGCAGACCGCTTGCGTGGATGGCGCGCTCGCCTGGCTGTGCGCGGCGTTCGGCATCGCGACAGTCGTCTGCTTCTGGCTGATGCAGCAGATTCCCTTCGATCCGTTCAACCTGCTGACCGACCCCACGCAGTGGATCAGCATGCCCTTGTACTACGCGGTCCTGGCACTGCCGTTCTATTTCGCCGGCCTGGCGCTGGCCCTGCTGCTATCCAGGGCGGGCGAGTCCGTCGGCACGCTGTACGCGTTCGACCTCATCGGCGCTGGTGTGGGGTGCGCGGCGATCGCGCTGGTGATGCCGGCGCTGGGCGGCGCAGGTTCGGTGATCAGCGCCGCAGCCCTCGGCCTGATCGCCGGCGCGGCCTTCAGCGCACGGCAGGATCGTCGGCGCGCAGCAGCGCTCACGATCGGCGCCGCCGCCATTGCCGTTTTCGCCTGGCACGCGGATTCGTGGATACCGTTGCGCATCACGCCACTCAAGTTTCACCGGCCCGTGGCGCCGCTCTACACCGCTTGGAACACCTTTTCGCGGATCGACGTGTTCCAGCGGCGGCCCGCACCCGGGCAGGCGGAATCGACGGAGCGCGTGATGTTCTTCGATGCCGGCACGGCCGCGACGGGGCTTGCGGACCTGCGACCCGATGTCCGCCAATTCCTGCGCGCGCACCCCGAGGATGAGCGCTACGATTCGGGCGTTGCCTACCTGGGCCCCGCCCGGCCCAAGGTGCTGATCATCGGCAGCGGCGGCGGCCAGCAGGTGCTGGATGCATTGCATTTCGGTGCGCGTGAGATCACGGCGGTGGAGATCAATCCGATCATCAACCGCATCGCCTCCGAACTGATGGATGACTATGCGGGCCACCTGTTCAGGCAGCCGGAGGTGAGGCTCGTCACCGAGGAAGGCCGCAGCTTCGTCCGGCGCTCGCGCGACCGGTTCGACGTGATCATCTCCGTGCACACCATCAGCAATGCGGCCGTGGCCTCGGGTGCACTCGCGCTGGCGGAGAACTACGTGCTGACGCGCGAAGCGTTCGCCGATTACCTCACGCACCTGACCGACCGCGGCGTCATTTACTTCACGCGGCCGCAGTCGCAGATCCCGCGCCTGATGGCGACCGCGCGCGAGGCGCTGCAGGACGCCGGGATCACCGATGCGGGCGCGCATTTGTATGCGTTCCGATATCCGCCCTCCGAGGATGACGTGAAAACCTACGGAGCAAGACCGTCCTTCGTTGCCGGGCTGCTGGTCGGCAGGCAGGCGTTCACGTCGGCGGATGTGGCCGGCATGGAACGGCGCCTCGGCGTCGGGCAGCCGCCGCGGACACCCGGGGAGCCTGCACCCGAAACGCTGTACTCTCCGGTAGCTCCCATGGCCGACACGCTCTACGCACACATCGCCAGGGATGCGGATCTGCAGGTCCTGTATGCAAGCCAGCCACGCGAGATCTCACCCGCCACCGACGATCGCCCGTTCTTCAATCATCAAACGCGCTGGACGAGCCTGGGCGCTGGAACCCTGCAATCCCTGCTCTCCGGCCTGCCCACGGGGAGCCTCATCTTCGATGACCGGCCCGTCGCCGAGGCCACGCTGGTCGGCCTGCTCGTGCAGGTGACGCTCATCGCGGCCCTGGCCATTCTTTGGCCGCTTCGCCGTTTGAATGCGGGCCCGATCGCAAAGAGGAATCGTTGGCGATGGCTCGCCTACTTCGCGTCGCTCGGGCTTGGCTTCATTGCCATCGAAATGACGCTCCTCAGCCGCTTCTCGCTGTTCCTCGGTCAGCCGGTCTACACCCTGGCGGTGGTGCTCGCGAGCCTGCTGGCCTCGACCGGTATCGGCTCATTCCTCAGCGGCCGCTTCGCATCGTCACCTGACAAGGTCTTGCGATTCGTGCTGCCGGCGTTGCTGGCGGTCCTGTTGCTGACCGCCAGCGCGCTGCCCGCCATCTTCCAGGCCACTCTGGGCTCGTCGTTCCCGGCGCGCCTGGTGATCGCCGTGCTGACGTTGATGCCGGTCGGACTGCTGCTCGGCATGCCCTTCCCGCTCGGCCTGCGCCTGGCGTCTCGCGAGGGCGACGGCCTGGTTGCCTGGTGCTGGGGGATCAATGGGTTTGCGACGGTGCTCGGCACGGTCCTGGCCATGATGTGCGGCATGACCTACGGATTCCGGGTGGTGCTGGTGTTGGCTGCGCTGTGCTATGTGGCCGCACTCACCGCCCTGTGGACCGGTACCTCACGCACGAGCGGCCTGCCAGGCTGACCCTTGGTAGGTTATGTCAACGCGGCGCCCTGGGTCCCCCGAACCTTCATTCGCGTTACGGTGATTCCCCCATTTGCGGATGCCTGGGCAACCGGTACGATCCAATTGTGAAGCGACCTTTCCTGGCCACCACCGTTGGAGCGAACCTGCACCTGCTGGTGATGCTCGCGCTGTTGGCTCGCGCGATGGTGCCGGCGGGATTCATGCCGGGCAACGGCGGATTGGTCCTCTGCCAGGGGTATGCTCCGCTGCCGGTGAAAGTGGCGTCCGACTCGGCGCATGCCGCATCGAGCACGGCCGGCGAGGAACGCAGCACCGAGAATCAAGACAAGAGTCACGATTCGGGTCGCAGCCATTTCTGCCCCTTCCTGGCTGCTACCGTTGCCTTGGCATCGCCTTCCGCGCCGATGTCATTGGCGCACGTCGATATCCCGCGTTTCGAGATCACTGCCTCCCTCTCACCCGAACGTCTCCGCAGCCTGCGTGCGCGGACGCTCCTGCCCCGGGGTCCGCCCTCCCTGCTGAGCTGATTTCTCGAGCAAGGGGATCCGCGGCGACGCGGGTCATACAGGCATCACCGGCGTGGGCCTTCGCGCACTACGCCATTTCGGGAGAATCAATATGGATTTCGCAAGTGGATTACCCACGTTGCATCGCTTCATCACCAGCGGTGGAACCATCGATGTAGGCAGGTTGGAGCAATTCGAGTGCGTCGCCGTGGCATCGGATTCGGACACCTTGTGGGCGGCACTGTCACGCCAACCCGGGGAAGGTCTGAACGAGTTGCTGAAGCGTCTGGACAACACCTTGGATCGTTGTCTTGCGCTGAACATGCAAGTGAATGAAATGGTGTTCGACGCGTGAAGCGTCACGCGTGGGGCACCCCCTGGTCTGTGTTTCCCATGCGGAGAAGCGACATGAAGGTGCGTGGATCACCCTTCCTGATGGCGATGACGATGCTCCTGTGCGGTTCGGCGGCCGGCGCCTGCGATCTGCAGGTCGCCGGCGGCTGGCTGCGCGAGCCTCCACCCGGCGCGAGATCCGCAGCGGGCTACGGCATCCTGAGCAACACGGGCAAGTCCGTGTTGCGAATCGTCTCCGTGTCGCTTCCGGCAGGCGGCACGGCGATGATGCACGAGTCGCGGATGCAAGATGGGGTGATGCAGATGCCTCACCTGGAATCGCTGAGCCTCGCGCCGGGCGAGAAGGTGCGGTTTGCGCCCATGGGCAAGCACATCATGCTGATGAATCTGCCCGCCATGCCAAAGGCCGGCGGGCATCTGCGGATCGAATTCGGCGATGCACTGGGTTGCAAGACGCAGGCAGACTTCGTGGTCGTACCGCTGACCCAGGACGGGCCACCGGGATGAGTCCGACCGGATCAGCGTGCGGAACCGCCGTTCACGGACACGATGGCGTCGATGATCCCGGCCCGCAGCTTGATCGTGTCCGGCGAATGCTCGATGCGTTTCACGATCCTGCCTTGCGCCGACAGGAGGAAAAGCGTCGGTGTGTGGCTCATGAAGTAGTCCGGAGCGTCGGGATACAGCTTCTCGCGCCAGTATCGGACCTTCATCGATCGGGTCAGGCGGTCCAACAGGGCCTCCTCGCCACGATAGGCGCGAATCTTCGCATCGAAGGCACCTACATAGTCGTGCAAGCGCGGCACCGTGTCGCGGTCGGGATCGACGGTCACGAAGGCGACATCGCAACTCAGGCCTCGCTTGGCAAGTTGCGCGAGCGCCTGGTGCACGGCCACGAGCGTCAAGGGACAGACATCCGGACAAGTCGTGTATCCGAACACCATGAGCGTCGTGGCGCCTCGCGGCGAGTCCGCCTGGATGACCTGCCCGAGATCATTGGTGAATCCACGAAGGGACACGGGACCGGAATCGGCGGCAGGAACGCCGCGAGCCAGCAGGGCGAGCGCGAACAGCAACGCAAATTTGTGGATGGACCATTTGGGAGCCGCCATACCCGGATTGTAGGCTGGCCGCGTAGGCTGACCCATGCGCCCGAGCGCATTCCAGACACAATCGGCAACTCCAACCAAGTTATGTCACGCGGCGCGTCCCCCGCATTCCCGGGTGTCATCGGCCTGACCCCATGAATCGACGTAAGCAACGCAAGCCTGCTTCCGCGCACCGGTTTCGCGGTCTGTCATCGCTGGGAGTCGCAATGACGGTGTTGGCAGGGCTCTTGGGCTATGCGGCGTATCGATCCATCCCAATGCCACCCGCCCATGACTACCTCGGCAGCTTCCAGGATACGGACGGAACCTTGTTCGCCCAACGCCCCGAGGCATCACGCTACAAGCTGCTCACCTTCGGCTACACCAGCTGTGCCGATGTCTGCCCGACGACGTTGCTGAAATTGCATCAGGTGCTGCAGGCCCTCGGCCGCCAGGGCAACGAGGTTGCGGTGGTATTTGTATCGACAGAGCCGGGGATCGACACGCCGGAGCGGATGAGTGCATTTCTCGGCGCATTCGACCGGCAGGTCATCGGACTGCGCGGATCTCCCGCCAACCTCGAAGCAGTCGCCCGCGACCTCAGCCCAGAGACGGCCGAGGCGCTGGCCCATGGCCGGCAACGCGCCCATTCGGGCATGATCTATCTGCTGCGACCCGACAATAGCCAGCTGGCGATCTACTCACCGACCGAGGCTGCCGGCGACATCGTCAAGAGCCTGAGCGCGCGCCTGCCTGCGCAGCCGGGTTAGTAGTCGTGGCAAAGACGCACGGACTCGGTCAAACTGCTTTGGTGATGCGTCGACTGCGCCTTCCTTCCCGGTCAAGCCGGCAATTGTTGCTGATCCTGTTGATCGCCTTCAGCGCGCGCGCGCTGATTCCCACCGGATTCATGCCCGGCCCCGGCGGGGTGATCCTCTGCCCTGGCCAAATGCCCGCGTCGGCGTCGATACCCCAATCCATGGCGGGGATGGACATGGTGGGGATGACCCATCACCCGGAGCATCCCTCTCACCTGGGCGGTTCCACGGTCCATGTGAGTTCTTCACTCTGTGCGTTCGCCGCTGCCGCAACCACGATGGCCAGCGGCCACACGGCCGCCTTGTTCTCGCCCCCAGCGGTCGAATCGGGAGCAGTAAAGATCCCAGTTCAGTCGTTTGTTCCCAGCGGCACGATCGTGCCGACACCGTTCCCTCGCGGACCACCCACCCTCGCCTGAATACGTCTCCGGGTTGGCTTGAACCCGGCACCGGCGCACCGACGTGCGCTGCCAACACAATTCACTTGCGGTAGAGCAAAGACCGGGACCCTAACGCCTCGGTGTCTAACCGCATACCTGCGGCGCCAGCCTTCGGCAGCGTCGCCGGATCAGACGAAGGGTGGAGATCAGAATCGTGAAGATGCCTTTATTGCACATTTCATTTGCCTTCATGTGTGGCGGAGGTGCCTCACTCTCCTGCCACGCCGCCGACAGCAACGATCCCAGGAGCTGGGCGCTCGATGAAGTCGTGGTCACGGCGCAGGCCACCGGTTATACGCAGCCTGCCGCAACGAGTGCAACGCGCACCGCCACGCCGTTGGAAAAGACGCCACAGTCCATCCAGACGCTGACGCGCACCCTGATCGAGGACCAGGACCTGCAGAATCTGACGGGTGCGCTGGTGAACGTGTCCGGCGTCACGCCGACCAGCCAGGCCCAGACCGTGCTCCAACCGACGCTGGTTCGTGGCTTCGCGGTGAACTACTACATCGACGGGGTGCCGACTTATCAACTACCGGCAGGGGTCGGCGACCCGCAAACGCTCGTCAACGTCCAGCGTATCGAGGTTGCCAAAGGCCCGACGGCCACGCTTTACGGCGGCGGCAGCGGCGCCCCGCTGTCCGGCATCATCAACCTCGTATCGATGGACCCCACCGACGAATTCGGTGGAAGCGTGGCACTGCGTGGCGGCAGCTTCAAGACCCGGGGCGGCAGCCTCGATCTGAATCTACCCCTGGGGTCCACCGCTGCCTTTCGCATTTCCGGGATGGCCGACAAGGCGGACAGTTTCATCGACTACGTGTCCAGCCGCCGCCGCGCTCTGTTCCCGAGCCTGCTGTTGAAGCTCGGCGCCAATACCCGCGTGGTCATCCGCGGCCGCTACAACCACCTCGCGCAAACCGAGTATGCAGGACTGCCGTATGATCTTCTGGAGCCGACGCGCCTCATTGACCGACATGTCTATGCCGGCGCGCGCGACATGCCACGCACCTGGGTGGAGAACAAGGGGCTTACCGCAACCTTGACGCATGCGTTCGCGAATGGGCTGGAAGGCAATGTCACGCTGGACCGCACGACCAGCGAATTCGAGGAGTGGGGCTCGTTCCCCTACGGACAATTGTCTGGAACGCTCTACAACTTCGGCACTGCGGTGCTACCCTCGAACACCAAGAAGATCTACGCGACGGCCACACTGACCGCCAAGCTCGGTGACGCGCGCTTCCACCAGACGCTGCTCGGCGGAGTCGACTACGATCGCACCAACTACTACGGCGCCATGTACTTCAACACCGCTTGGGCCACGATCGACTTCGCGAACCCGCTGCCTTCCCCGGCGTTCGGACCGACGCCGCCGTTCTTCTTCGACCAGACCGACCGGCTGCGGACCTTTGCCGTGTTCGCGCAGGACCAGCTGGGATTCGGCGACAGGCTCGACCTGACGCTGGGACTCCGGTGGACCAAGCTGAAGGTGCGCAGCGACATGGGATTTGCAGCAACGGATGACTCCTATGACAAGGTCACGCCGCGCGTCGGCGCCACCTACCGGCTCACCGACGGCGTTTCGCTTTTCGCAGGCTATTCCCAAGGCTTCCAGGGTGTCGTGGCCGGCGGGTTCTATGGCATCAAACCCAAGCCCGAGACTTCACAGTCGTGGGAAGGGGGCGCGAAGTTCCATGGCCTCATCCCGGGCCTCACGGGCACGGCATCGGTGTACCAACTCACCCGGCAGAACGTGCTCACTTCGATCCCCAACACGTTCTTCTACAGCCAAGCCGGCGAGCAACGTGCGCGGGGCGTCGAACTCGATCTCGTCTATGAGCCCACCCGGTCGCTGAGCGTGCTCTTGAACTACGCCTACACCGACGCGAAGGTGACCAAGGACGGGGCGATTCCAGTCGGAGACCGGTTGCGCGCGGTCCCCCAGCAGTCCGGCAGGTTGGCGGCGCGCTATCGGTTCGCCGAGGGAACCGCCAGGGGCCTGGAGCTGGGTGCGGGGGTCACTGCTGTTTCCCGTCGTGAGCTGACGTTGCCCAACACGCTGTCCGCGGCAGGCACGGCCTTGGTCGACGCGCAGGCGAGTGTTCCGATCGGATCCTTCAAGGCGGCCCTGTCGGTGACGAACCTGCTGGGATCGAACGCCTACGAGCCGTACCAGTACTTTGGCGGCCCCTACGTCACGCCGACGCAGTCCCGGTCGGCCTTCCTCACCCTCAGCACCACGTTTTGAATGGAGCACCCCATGGACAGTGATCGTCGCACGCTACTGCAGGGAATGACCGGGGCGGCTTTGCTCGCCCCCTACCTCGCTCTCGGCAAGGCCATGAGCGCCACCCCTCCGTCCGCAGCCGCCGCAAATCCCAGCGCGCAGGAGCAGAAGGCCATGGAGACGAGTCACGGAGACGCCATGTCCAAGGTACTCGGCCCGGGCCTGTGGGGACAGGAGGAGGTCGCGCTCCTGTTGTATCCGAAGTTCACGGCGCTGGATCTCATCGGGCCGCACTATTTCTTTGCCTGCCTGTTTGGAGCCAAGGTTCACCTCGTGACCACGGAAAAGGATCTCGCGCCGGTGCCCTCGGATCTGGGGCTCGCGATCAGCCCAACGACCACGATGGCGGATGCGCCGAAGAATCTCGACGTGCTCTTCATGCCGGGCGGCACCGACGGAACGCTGTCGGTGATGGGCCGTCCCGATACCATCGCCTGGATCCAGGATCGCGGCGCCCGAGCGCGCTTCATCACCAGCGTCTGCACCGGATCGATGATTCTCGCGAAGGCTGGCCTGTTGCGGGGCAAGAAGGCCACGTCGCACTGGGTGACCCGCCCGATCCTGGCCGACTATGGCGCCACGCCCGTGGATGCCCGCGTGGTGCGGGACGGAAACATCGTCACCGGCGCCGGTGTCTCGGCCGGCCTCGACTTCGCACTGACCCTGGTCGAACTTCTGCGCGGCCGCCCGTACGCGCAGGCGCTCATGCTGCAGGCAGAGTACGCGCCGCAACCCCCGTTCCCGGGCGGCACGCTGAAGTCCACACCCGAGGCCATCGGGCACATGATGGATGAGATGTTCGCGCCGGTCGCCGCCCAGTTCCGGGCATTGGCGGTCGCTGCGCCGACGGCGGGCTGAGGAAGACACGCGCATGGGCACCCCGGATCATGGACGAAAGCCCGGTTCCCAAGGAGCCGCGGCGTGAAGGCACCCGGCGCCCAATTCGCGGGAGGACTCTTCGCGCGCCACATGGAGGAGATCCGCCGCTTCCTCCGGCATTCGCGCGCAGCGCCGGATGCCGATGACCTCGTCCAGGAAGGGTTTGTGCGTCTGTTGCAATGCCCGCCGGAGCGATTTCCCGACAATCCGCGCGCATGGCTGTTTCGCACCTGCTCCAACCTCGCATCCGATGCGCGCGACTACCGGCGCGTGCGCGAGGCTGCGCACGGGCGCCGCGCGACGCCGGCCGAACTCGACGCGGTGGCCGCTCCGGCACTCGATCCGGCGGCGCGATCTGAAGCGCAGGACCAGCTGTTGCAGGTCTGGCGAGCACTTCAATCGCTTCCGGCTCCATGCCGACGCGCCTTCCTGCTGAATCGCCTCGATGGCATGAGCCAACGGCAAATTGCGGCACACCTGGGTTTATCGGAAAAGACCGTCGAGCGCCATGTGCTGCGGGCACTGGCTGCATGCCATGCAGTTATAACGGAACAAGTCACGCCCATTGGAGAGTCACCATGAATTGTCCTTACCTGACCATACTGAGCCGCCGTTTTCCCGCCATGAAACACCTGGTGTCGACGTGCGCCGCATTGACGCTGTCAGCGGCAGCCGCGGCAGCCGATTCGGCGCCGGTGACCATCCGCTTCGACGCCGTCGTCGGTACCGAGGCGTTCGCCTGCGGCAAGAGCTATGCGGACATCGGCACCACGCATTCATCGATCACGCCGACGGACCTGCGCCTTTTCATCTCGGGCGTCGCCTTGTTGCGCGCCGATGGAACGGCCGTCCCCGTGACACTCGATCAGGATGATCTCTGGCAGTATCGCGACGTGGCCCTGCTCGACTTCGAGGACGCAAAGGGCCCCTGCCGCAACGGCACGCCGGCGGTCAATCGCAGCATCCGGGGCACGGCGCCCGCAGGAGACTACCGCGGCCTCGCCTTTACGCTGGGCGTGCCGTTCGCGCTCAATCACGGGGACGCCACCATTGCGCCCTCCCCCCTCAATCTCACCGCGCTGTTCTGGGTCTGGAACGCTGGCTACAAGTTCCTGAAGCTCGACATGTCCTCTTCCGGGCAGCCGGACAAAAGCCTCGACGCCACGGCCGGCAAGAAGGAACGGGAGCGCGCCGTGGGGTTTCCGATTCACCTCGGCAGCACCGGCTGCGCGCCGGGGACGAAGACCCAGCCTCCCGCGTCCTGCAAGACATCGAACCGGGTGGCAGTGGTGCTGACTCCCTTCGATGCAGGCAAGGACGTGGTGGTTGTGGACGTCGGCGCCCTGCTGCGCGATGCCAACGTCGACATGAACACCCTGCGAACGGCGCCGGGCTGCATGTCCGAGCCCAACGACCCGGATTGCAGTCCGGTGTTCGACGCGCTTGGATTGCGGGGAACCACCCAACAGTTCTTCACCACGCGGGCGAACCCTGCTCGTTGATGCGGATATATTTCCTTACCCTGTTGCTGGGAGCGCTGATGCCGATGGCGCCGGCGCAGGCCAGCTTCACCTGGGATTTGCCGGGCTGGGCACCGGAGCCTGCGGTGCCCGCCGACAATCCCATGTCGGCTGCCAAGGTGGAACTGGGCCGGCATCTTTTCTACGACGAGCGCCTCTCCTCCAACCTGACGCTGTCGTGCGCGAGCTGCCACCTGCAATCCAAGGCATTCACGGACGGGCGCGCACGATCACCCGGAGTCGACGCATCCCTGGGCGTGCGCAATGCCATGATGCTGGCGAATGTTGCGTATCTGCCGGTGCTGACCTGGGCCAATCCCAACTTGCGCAAGCTGGAGACGCAACTGCTGGTGCCGATGTTCGGGGAACATCCCATCGAGTTGGGCATGGCCGGCCGGGAACAGGAATTGTTCGCAAGGCTGCGGGCCGATGCCACCTACGAGCGGCTGTTCCAGGAGGCCTATCCGGAGACTCAAGGCAGGATCGACCTCGCCAGCATTTCCAAGGCCCTGGCCAGCTTCGAGCGCACGCTGTTGTCGTTCGATTCACCCTACGATCGCTACAAGCACGGCGGTGATGAGCGGGCAATCTCCGCCAGCGCGAAGCGCGGCGAAGACCTGTTCTTCGGTGAGCGGCTGGAGTGCTGGCACTGCCACGGCGGACTCAACTTCACCGACAACGTTCAACACGCACGCCTGCGCTTCCCGGAAGTCGGATTCCACAATACCGGGCTCTACAACCTCGATGGCAAGGGCGCCTATCCATCCGACAACCCCGGCATTCGGGAGGTCACCGAGGACCCGGATGACGAGGGCAAGTTCCGCACCCCATCCTTACGCAATGTGGCGGTGAGCGCGCCCTACATGCACGATGGGTCGATCGGCAGCCTGGAACAAGTGATCCGTGAGCACTATGCGGTGAAGGGCCGCGCGGTACACCTGGGTGCCGAGCCGAACCCGCTGCGCGATCAGCTCATCGAGGGATTCGAGATATCGCCGGCGGAACTGAAGGACGTGATCGCTTTCCTGAACTCCCTGACCGACGAGCATTTCCTCAAAGACCCGCGATTCTCGAATCCGTGGCCCCCGGAGCAACGGGCACCGCGGTCTAGTGCAACGCCCGCTACACTGATTCACCCCACCGCAGGAGGAACCTTGAAATGAAAGCTTTGATTCGCGGCGTGGCCGCCTTGAGCCTGCTCTGGACCGCAACGGCCCTCGCACATACGCATCTGGTCCGCTCGACCCCAGCCGATGGCGCGGAGCTCGCCTCGGCGCCCTCCGAAGCCGTGCTCGTCTTCGCTAGACCGATCACGATGGCCACTGCCAAGATCGAATCCACGGAAGGCTTCAAAGCGACGCTGACGCCACCGCCAAGCGCCCAAGCCGAGGTACACCTGAAGTTGCCGGCTCTCGCGCCGGGCCGATATCAGCTCAACTGGCGTGCCGCGAGCGCGGATGGTCATGTCATGTCCGGCCACCTCTCCTTCACCGTCGGCAACACACCCCATTCTTGAGATGAATTGAGCGTTGGCAAGCGGCTTCGTCACCGCCGCTGGTTGCGCGCTGACGGGGCACTCCGGGGGTCCGCAGGGCACATCCTGACGGCAACCACGGAGCTCGGCCGTCATATAGCATGAGCACTTCCTTGCCACCCCAGTATCCGATGTCAGATCCCAACCCACAGATCATGCGTGAGGCCCTGCGCTGGATGGCGCGCCTGCGCGCGGGCGCCTGGTCCGCGCAGCAGCAGGCAGCCCTCGACGCGTGGTTGGCCGCCGATCCCCTGCACGCAACCGCCTGGCGCCAGGCACAGGCCGAATGGGAGCAATGGGGCGAGCTGAGTTCGATCGCGGCCCAGGAACTCGCCAGCGCCCGCGAACCCCGACGGCCCGCGCGCTGGCATTGGCCGGCAGGGATCGCCGCTGCAAGCCTCATCGCGATGGCCGGTCACCAGGTCGTGTCGCGTCTTCCCGGCGCCTTCGCCAGCCCGGCCACCTACGAGACTGCACGCGGGGCGCATCTCGTACAGACCTTGGCGGATGGCTCGGTGCTCGAACTGAACACCGGCAGCCGCGTTGTCGTGAACTATGGGATGACTTGCCGGTGCCTGCAACTGCTGGGGGGCGAGGCCGTGTTTCGAGCCGCGCATGGCGATCCCCGGCGCTTCGAAGTGCGCTTCGGGCAAGCCACCGCGCGCGACATCGGCACGGAATTCTGGATCCGCGGCCAGGCGAAGCGCACCGCCATCGCGGTGCTCAAGGGTGCCGTCGAAGTGCGCGCCCGGAATGACGGCTCACCACGCATCTTGTATCGAGATGAGCGGATGGCGTTCACGGACGACGGGCGCGACGTGCCGGCCGGGAACATCCCGCTGGCGGACTTGACCGCCTGGCGTTCCGGCAACCTCGTGTTCCGCGATGCGCCACTCGGGGACGTCGTGGCCGAATTCGCCCGCTATCACGACGTCGAGGTTCGCCTGGATGGGCGCCTCAACGCCTACCATCTGTCCGGGCGATTCGCCACCGCCGACCTCGACGGTGTGCTGCACCTGATCACCTCGGCGTACCCGGTGACCGCACAACGCCATGGGCGGACCCTGCGGTTGACCCTGCAAGATCGCTGATCCGAATCCCTACCTGACGGTAGCGGACGGCCTCGACCGTCTTATCCAGGAGTATCCACCCATCCCGAGGACGCCGTGCCGCTTCGATTTCGCCTGCTTCAACCGACCCTGACCCGCCTGATCACCGTGTCGATACTGACCCTCTCCACGTTCGTGGCCCACGGGGCGGGCCTTCGGGCATTGTCCATTCCAGCGCAGCCGCTGGCCGCAGCGCTTGCGCAATTTTCCGAGCAGACCGGCATCAAGACCATTTACGCCGGGGAACTGCTGCAGGGAAAGGTGGCAACGCGGGTCGAGGGAACCCTCACGCCCGAGCAGGCCCTCGACCGCCTGCTCGCCGGCACCGGGTTGCGATACGAGATGATCGGGTCGGATGTCGCGCGCATCGAGACGCGGCCTTCAACCAAGGAATCGGAGATGCCACGAATGGTGGTGCGGGATACCGAGGAAGCACCGCCCACCGGGTATGTCGTTCGGTCCGCCAGCGCCGGAACGAAGTCGGACACGCCGATCCTGCTGACCCCCTTGAATATCCAGGCGCTGCCCCAGCAGGTGGTGGAGGATCAACAGGCGCTGGACCTCAGCCACGCCTTGGCCAACGTCAGCGGCGTCACCACCGTACCCGGCGCGCGCGGATACGGTCCGCGCGATGCGGACGTGGTGCTGCGTGGCTTCCGCACCAAGACCGTGTATCGAGATGGCCTGCGCCTCGACGATGGCTTTGGTGTGAACCAACAGCTGGCCGATGTCGAGATCGTCGAAGTACTCAAGGGGCCGGCCGCCATCCTGTACGGCCGTGGCGAGCCGGGTGGCATGGTGAACCTGGTGACCAAGCAACCGCAGCCCGTCGCTGGCTACGCGTTCGAACAACAGGCTGGTTCGTATGGGCTGCTGCGCAGCCGGATCGACGCCACCGGTCCGCTGGATGGCGCCGGCAGGTTCCTGTATCGCTTCAATGCTTCCTACCAGCGCAACGATTCATTCCGCGACCTGGTCAACAACCGCGACGTCTTCCTCGCGCCCACCTTGCGATTCAACGCAAGCCAGGACACCCGCTTCACCCTGGCGATGCACTATCAGCACCAGCGCTCGAGCCAGGATGGGCCCATTCTCGCCGTCGATCCTCTCAACAATCTCGTGCTGGACAACATTCCGCATGCCAGCAACCTGTCCGAGTCCAACCCGGTGGTGACCGAAACGCGTGCGGTCCGGTTGACCACGCACCATGACTTCAACCAGGACTGGTCCATAGAACACAAGATCTCGTTCAACGGACAACGAAATGACGCGCAATTCGCCGTCCCGCTGTTCATCGATCCCGACAACCTCGTGTACCGCATCGGCTTTCTCGACAAGATCACGCACGATACGCTGGCCACCAACCTCGATATGTCGGGTCACTTTGCCACGCCGGGGATGGCGCATTCACTGCTGCTGGGCGCTGACTATCTGCGGCTCAAAACCAAGTCGGACAATGCCTCTGCCAGCGACATCACCGTCGTTGACTACTTTCACCCCGTGCACGTCGGTCCGTCCGCCTACGCGACGGATCCCACCACGGGCTACCAGGGCATCGCCACCGTGGACAACATCGGCATTTACGTACAGGACCAGATCTCCGTGGCCAGCGCCTGGCAGCTGCTGCTGGGCGCGCGCTACCAGTCCGTGCATGCCACGAGCGCCCAGACCGGCTTCGATGCGAATGGATTGCCGGACGGCCTTTTTGCCCCGGCACCGGTCCAGCGCGATCATGCCGTGACACCGCGCGTGGGTGTGTTGTGGCAGCCATCCGCCTCCCTGAGCCTCTACGCCAACTACGTGAAGAACTTTGGCGCCAATACGGGTGCATTCAGATTCAGCGGCTATGATGCTGCCGGCTCTGCCCTGCCACCTGCCTTGTTGGGTCCTGAGACCGGCCGCCAATTCGAACTGGGAGCGAAGACGGAAATCCTCGAGGGCCGGCTCCATGCAACGTTGTCGCTTTACAATCTCAAGAAGCAAAACGTCGCTCAGGGTGATCCGACGATTGACACGACCAAGACGCCCCCGCAGCGGCGGGACTGCGGCAGCGGTCCCGGCAGCTGCTCGATTGCGATCGGTGAAGTCACGAGCAAGGGAATCGAGCTGGACGTCCAGGGCCAACTCTCGCCCGCATGGAACGTGATCGCGAGCGCCGCCTATGTGGACAGCCGCATCACGCGCAGCAACCTGACCGACCCCGAAACCGGCTTTGCGATCGGCAGCCGCCTCACCCGCGTTCCGCGGAGCACGGGCAGCCTTTGGATGACCCACGAAGTCCGAGCCGATGCATTCAGCGGTTTGCTGCTCGGCGGCGGTTTCACGGCGCAAAGCTCCGCGGTCAATTACAACAATACGATCCGCTCTGCCGGATTCGGGTTGCTGAACCTGATGGCCCGCTATCAGTGGAACCTGGGCAAGGCCCACCTCATTGCTCAACTGAACATCGAGAACGCGCTCGACAAGCGCTTCTATTTCGACGCCGACTCGCATGCGGGCCTGCCCGCCACCGTCACCTTCGGCACTCCTCGAACCGCCAATGTGTCGGTGAAACTCACCTACTGAAGGCGGTGCGCGGCGTGTTCACCGGCGGGAGGGTTGCGTGACCCGATCGTGGTGGGTGCGCGCGCACCGCTACGCCGGCCTGTATCTGGCGTTCTTTCTGGTGGTGGCAGGGATCACGGGTTCCATCCTTCCCTTCGCGGATGACCTCGATGCCTGGTTGAATCCAGCGGTGCGCGTCAGGCCGGTCGCAGATGGAACCGCGGCCCTGGACGCCCTGGATCTGAGAGAGCGTGCGTTGGCGATCATGCCCCAGGCGAGGATCGATGGCCTCGTGCTCGACCAGGACATTTCGTTGGGATTCAAGTTCTGGCTGTCGCCGCGCACGAATCCTTCGACGGGGTTGCCCAGCGTACTGAAGGCCAACACCCTGACCCTGGATCCCTACACGGGTGGTGAGATGGCCCGCGCCATGGAGCAACCCGAACGGCTTTGGCCGGTCACTCGCCAGAATCTGGTGCCGCTGCTCAAGGCAGTGCATTACCGGCTGGCCCTTCCAGGATCAACGGGCGTATGGCTGTTCGGTCTGGCCGCCGTGATCTGGACTCTCGATTGCTTCGTAGGGGCATACCTGACTCTTCCCCGCACAGGCGGACAACAGTCTCGTTCACCACGCAATCTCCGGGGCGAAACCCGTGCAGCCTGGTGGATCCGGTGGAAGCGCTCGTGGCGCGTCAATTGGGGCGCTTCGAACCGTCGCGTCACGTTCGACCTGCATAGGTCTGGCGGCTTGTGGATATGGTTCGCCCTGCTCGTGCTTGCCTGGTCCGCCGTTGGATTGAACCTTCGTCGCGAAGTCTTCGAACCCGTCATGGAGCTCCTGCTACCCGTCGTGAAGAGTCCGGCCGAAGCGCTGCCGTTGCTGTCGAAGCCATTGCCCGATCCCGGAATCAACTGGAGGGAAGCGCGCGCCATCGGACGGCACCTGATGATCGAGCGCGCACAAGAGGCCGGCTTTTCAGTGGAACACGAGGCCTGGCTCATCTACGACGCGGAGCGAGGGATGTATTTCTATGGCGCCCGAACCAGCCGTGATCTGCCGGGTCGCCGCAGCGAAAGCTACGTCGTGTTCGACGCGCGCACGGGCCAGTACATCGCCCAAGCACAGCCCACCGGGATGGCGGCCGGCAATACCGTGTCGCAGTGGCTGTTCGCCCTGCACCGCGCGCAGGTGTGGGGAACGTCTTACCGGATCATCGTAAGCCTGATGGGATTGGCATGTGCGCTGCTCTCCATCTCGGGAATCCGACTGTGGGCGTGGAAGAGACGCGCTTCCCTGAAGACTTGAACTGGGCGGGCCGCGCGGCGTATGTCCCGAGGTCCGGGATGCACACGCCGGGCGACGCCGCGCCTCGATGCCTATTTTTGGGGCTCTTCGCGCCTTAGAACCCCGCCCGGAACAGCAATCGCACGTCACGTCCTTGCAACACCACGGCATCCTTGTTCAACGCCACCGAGTTGCGCTGGGTGGTGTCCGTCAAGTTCCGTCCGATCAACGCGATCTCGAAATTTTGCCGATTCGCGAGCGGCCGCCAACCGAGCGTGGCGTCCAACGACACGAATCCCCCGGTGGGGGTCTCGGCCGTCGCCGTCTGCGTATGAGCGGCCGTGTACTTCACCCAAAAGCCCGCATCGAGGCGTGTGCTCTGCCAGTCCATGCCCACGCCCACGTGATACGGGGGGATTCGCGGCACATTGCCCGCGCCTCCGCTGAGCCGGGCACGCACATAGTCGGCCATCAGCTTGGCCTGCAAGGTGCCTTGGCTGACCTTGAGCAACTGGATCGATGACTTGCCTTCCGCGCCATAGAAGGTGGCATTGACTTGGCCGTAGACCTGTTCCTTGAGCTCGCCCGCATCCCCGGGAGCGCAGATGCCAACATCATCGCAGGTCCTGCCGGTCAACGCCCCAAAGATATAGTTCTCAAATTTCGCGCCCCACACCGCGCCTTCCACCTGGTAGGACTCTTCATGGACTCGAACCGTCGCTTCCACTGAGTTGGCGCGCTCAACCTTAAGGTTGGGGTCGCCGATTTCATACGTCCCTGGACCGTCGTGGGGTCCGCGCGCAAACAGCTCGGTTTGCGCAGGCGCCCGTGCCGCGCTGGAGAGCGTGAAGCCCAGCCGCAGCGCGTCGTTGGCCTCGAAGACCACCCCGGCAGACACACTGATCGGCGTAAAGCTCGAGGAGACGGCCACGCCGGAAATCGGTGTGCCATCCACACTCACATGCTCGACCCGCGCACCGGTTTGCAACCGAAGTGCTTGGGTCAAGGGAGCCTCGGCGAACAAGAAGCCCGCCTCGGTCTTGGTCGTGGTCGGCAGCAGGTAATCGGCGCCTTCACCCAGCGCCGAGAACGCTTTTCGCTGCAGCTGCACGCCGGCTGCCGCCCCTGAGAACGGGCCAAAGGCGTCGAACAACGCTTCCGCGCGCGAATCCCACTCTTTATCCAAGAATGTGGATCCCACGGTGCCGTCTGGAGCGCGCTCACTGTGCTGGTAGTCGCCGTAACCGCCTTCGACGTTCAGGGTGCGCAGGTGGCCCAAGTTCAGCGCGAACGAGGAACGCAACATCTCCTTCGTCTGGCGCATGTCAATGTACGTGTCATCGCTTGGAATGCCGTACTTCGCATCGTAGTGGACCGCACCCACGCCGATCCGGTTGTCACCGAAGAAGTACGTGCCACCACCCGCGTAGCCGTCGCCACGGAAAAACGAATTGGGTTGCGTACCGCCGGGAATGTCATAGTCGTCGGTGTGGCGCTTGAACCCGTCCAGATGCCAGCCGAACGGGCCGGCCGAACCGTTCAACTGTGCTGCGCCGTCCTTGCTGTGCGCGCTGGTGCCGTAGCCGCCGCTGAGCTCGCCACTGATCGGGCTGTCGGTCAAGGCCATCGGTACACGATTATTGATGGCATTGACGACACCGCCGATCGCCTGGCTACCGTAGCGCAGCGTTGCCGCCCCCCGCACCACTTCAATGCGGTCGGCTGCGAGCGGGTCGACGGGCACGCCATGGTCAGGCCCGACATCGGATACATCGAAGCTGCTGATGCCATCTTCCATCACGCGAACGCGGTTGGAGTCGAACCCGCGAATCACCGGTCGGCTTGCGCCGGAGGCAAAACTCGTGGCGCTGACGCCCGGCACATCGGCCAGTGCATCCGCCAGATTCGCTCCGCCGCTACGCAAGATCTGGTCGCGGCTGACGCTCTCAACGATGGTGGCAAGAAAATCCGGGTCCTGCGACAGCGGGGTGGCGGTCACGATGATGGGTTTGAGTTCGTCGGCGGTGCTTGCCGCGAACGCGGGGTTGTAGAAGACGAAAGACATCGACGCGACGACTGCCGCCGCGCGATAGGAAAGGAATGACATAGGCTTGCTCGCTCATTGATCCAGACTGAAGGCGAAATGACGACAACAATTCGCTTCAAGACGACCCGCCCCACGACGACACGAAGGTGCCGCATGTCGAACGGGCAATACTCCACCGGAGGTCTAGATCGAGGGAGGTCCGCGTCCTTGCCAACTATGAGAAACGGCGGACCGTAACACGACGCGGGATGGCGCCGCCGGCACCAGCAACGCGCTGAGGGACGGAGCCCACAGCGCGGCCTGGGATCGTGGAAGTGGAGCGCTGCCGAGCAAAACGAGCTGGCATAAGGAACAATCACGACTGTCGGAAGAACCGTGCTTGCCTTGCGTGGGAGAGGACGGTGCGGAACTGCCAAGAGAGGCGCCTTGCGATGCCAACGCATGCACGTGGATCTGGGCCGCGAAGTCCTGGAATCCCAAGACCAGCAACAGCGCCATGACCACGGTAGGCATGAGCGTCAATCGACGAAGGTGTTGGAAGATACCCACAGTCACGGTGATTCCCTTGACAGGAGACTCAGGATACCAATCGCGCCAACGATTGCAACCACCTATGGATTTGGAACCCTGGCCTCGCGGCCTGATCGGACAATCGCGTGGCGGGCATTCATCCCAACCTTACAATATGCGTACAGTAGGCCTGCCGATCGTCGCCGCCAGCGCGTTGGCCGGGATTTCCCGATGGAGCTTGAAAATTTTACGGAGATGACCGCTTGCTGTACACCCGAACATCCAGCCTTGTGTTACATCAACTGAACTACCGGACAGCCTGGACCCCGTCATGTCGCTTGCACGCAACCGCCGTCAGTTCCTGAAGGCTGCCACCGTTGGATCTGCGGGCCTCGCCGCCAATTTCCATGCGAATGCCCAAGGGCCCGCCGCCAAGAGGCCAACGCTGACGCCCGGCTCGATTCGGCCAGCCGACCTGCCCCGACACTTCGATGTGGAACCTGGCATCCACAATCTGGAAAATGGCTACTGGGGGGTCATGCCCCGCGAGGTGGCGGATGCCTACGCGTTTCAAACCGCGTTCGTAAACCGCACGAGCTCGATCTGGGCACGCAACGCACTGGCCGGTGGCGCATGCCTGGCCGCCGGCGGCCGCGATGCGCGCGCTGCCATCGCCCGCCAAGTGGGTTGCGCCGTCGAGGAAATTGCCGTGACCCGCTCCGGAACCGAAGCGCTCAATTCGCTGATCACGCAGTACCGTCCGCTCAAGGCCGGCGATGCGGTCATCTGCTGCGATCTCGACTACGACGACATGATCGCCGCGATGGATTCACTGGGCAGACATCGCGGCGCCCACGTCGTGAAATTCGCCATGCCGGAGCCGGCCACCACCGCCAATATCCTCGCCGCCTACGAAACTGCATTGGCCGGCGCGCCCCGCGCCAAGCTGCTGCTGGTCACGCAGGTGTCGAACAAGACCGGCCTCGTCACGCCCGTTCGAGAGATCGTCGCCATGGCGCGGGCACGCGGTGTCGATACGGTCGTCGATGCAGCCCATGGCATCGCCTGCCTCGATTTTGCGATTGCGGATCTTGGCGCCGATTTCGTCGGCTGGTCGGTCCATAAGTGGACCTCCGCGCCGCTGGGGACGGGAGCCATGTATGTTCGTCGCAGCCGCCTGGCCGACATCGATGTGGCTGGCGACGAGCGCGACCCGGACGAAAGCGACATCACCTCGCGGGTACCCGCAGGCACGATCAATTTCGCGGCGGTACTCACGATACCGACGGCGGTGGATTTTCATTTCGCCATCGGTGCCGCCGCCAAGGAGCGGCATCTGCGTGATCTCAGAAACCGCTGGGTCAACGCCGTACGCGACCTCGCGGAGGTCGAGATCTGCGTTCCGGAGGATCCGGCTCGCCACTGCGTGATCACGAGCTTCCGGCTGAAGGGAATGGCCACCGACAACCACGCGCAATCCGTGCAGCACCTGCTGTTTGAGAAGTATCGCGTCCACACGGTCTGGCGCACCGGAATCGCCAAAGGACCCGTCATCCGCGTGACGCCGGGACTCTACAACACCACGCAGGATGTGGATGCGCTGGTAAAGGCGCTGCGCGCCGAGCGAGGCCGCTTTGTTTGAATGGGGAAATTTGTGGCCGGGACCACCGACCAAGGCTTTTCGCGCTCAAATTCCCGAGACGCTACAGAATCATGATCACGTGGATTGAGTCAAAAATTGGCCCGCCTTTGAAGCCACGAACACGCCCGATATCGTATGATCCCCGTATGAAGGAAAAGAATCCGGCCCTGGAAACCAGCGTGGCCGAACGAGTGGCCGACGAGATCAAGGACGAGATTCGTGAAGGTCGTTTGGCGCCCGGGACGCGATTGACGGAGGCCCAGATCGGCAAGCAGTTCGGCGCCAGCCGTGGGCCGATACGAGAAGCATTGCGTCGACTGGATTCCGAGGGAATCCTGACTTTTGAGAAGAATCGCGGTGTCAGCGTACGAAAGCTGACGCGCGACGATTTCGTGAACCTGCTGGAAGTGCGCGAGGCGCTGGAAGCAGTGGCGGCCCGCTTGCTCGCTACCAATCCGCGCAGCGAAAGAACGGTATCGGAGCTGGCGAAGCTCTTCAACAAGATGCAGACTGCGGTGAAGCGTGGGGACGTCGAGCAATACAATCTGTCGCTCTACGTGATGTTCCACTCACAGTTGGTCGAATCCAGCAACAACCCTGTATTGATCGAGCACTGGCACCGCCTGCACCTGGATGTGTTTCGCTCCCAGTTCAGGCCCCTGGTAGACCTTCACCTGGTGCAGATCGCCCATCGTGAGCACGCCGACCTGGTGGCGGCATTGCAAGCGCGTGATGCCAAGAAAGCCGAGCAGGCCGTACGGCAGCATATCGCCCATTTCACCGAACACGTACGTCGCCTTCCGGATCGCGTTTTTCGTGACACGGAATTTCCCCGATCCTGAAACCACCGAGATCAGTGGTTATCCTCCTGCTTCAAGCGGATGCGAACCACAGACGCTGTCGGGTTGGTCCCAGGCAGCGGTCGATAGAGTCCCCCGTCGGTAGCCACGTACAGCCAGCCATCGCTTCCGATGATGGCAGCAGTGGGGCCGGCGACGCCCTGCGCCGGTCCGGCGATCACGGTCTGCCTGCCATCCCGCGTCAACCGCACGACCGTATTGAAAGGATGCGTGGTGAGGTACAGCGTGCCATCAGGCGCCACCGCGAAGTCATCGGCGGGGACGGTGGATGAGAGTATCGAGGGCTCGCCCGCTTTACCATCGGCCTCTATCGGCACTCGGACGAGCTGGCTGCGATCTGACACGGCAACGATGATGGAGTTGCCATCACGCTGCAATCCATTGGCGCCGGGGAATCGTCCCACCAAAGGACGCGGCGACAGCCAGCGATGGCGCAACCATTCACGAGCCTCGCCACCATTCACCGGAACTTGCCAGATCAAACCGCCGAACGAATCGGCTACCAGCAGATGACCGCGGCCGTCGAATGCAAGACCGTTCGGCACCGCACCCGCCGGTAGCGCGGAGATGCGTCTGCCGTGCCCGTCCCGATTGAAGCGCCACACGCCAAGGTTGGCGGGATCCCGGGAATTCACCGTGGCGAACAATGCCCCCTGCGAATCGAGCGCCACACACATCATGAATCCGCCGGGCCCTACGTCGACGTGGGCGAAGGACTGTACGCTCCCCTCTCGTCCCACTCGCGCAATGCCGCCGTCGATCCCGGTACTGACATACAGCGCGCCGTCGGGTGCACGGGCAATGCTTTCCAGGAAGCGGCCCGCGCCAAAGGTCGCCACGCGTTGCACCGTATGCGGCTCCAGAGGATTCGAGGGCGGAGGGACGAACATCCATTCCAGCGGCAAGGTCCATTCATCGATCATCGACTTGCGCGCCGTCATGCGATTTCCGCGTAGGCTCAGGCGCTCGATTTGCTCGATCGACAGCGCGCCGCCGGTCAAGGGCGTCAAATCCCGACCATGCGCTGGGTGACCCTCATATCGGAGCCGCAACACAATCGCGTCGGAGGCTTCGTAGCGTTCCAGCATCGTCACCTTGAGATCGGGAACTGCCAACCGCCATTGCGTGAGGCCCGCCTTGAACAACGCCGCATCGAGGGGGATCAGGGAGGAGTTGTCGACAAATTCCGGCGCAAGCACATCATCGATTCGCCCTGCAGTTCCATTCCACGCGTCCAGGTACGCAGCGACGGCGGCATCCACCTCTCCCTCCGCTGACGCATGACCCGGCATCAGCCCCAGGACGAGCGCCAGGGCAGCCGCTGCCGACACCGCGGCACCTCGCAGTACTACACCGCGATGAAATCGCATGCGGCACGTGAACGCGGAAACGCCCGGACCCAGTCGAAATATTGCGCCAAGGTACGATCCGAATGCGTGAGGATGTCCTCACGAAAACTGATCCGCGCGATGGTCGGACCATCCTCCTTCATCAACTGCCTGGCGAATCCGATGGACTGATTGATCATGGCGGCCGCCATCTGAGGGTCTCCAGGCACGTTCGCGCGCGGCGGTGTTGCTGCGGCCTGGTATATCTGCGTGCGATTGCCGGGCAATGGCCGTCCACACGACATCATGTACATCATCCTACCCATGGTCTCGGACCACAGCAGCAAGGTGGCGGTGCCCGCCATCTTGATCCACATGCTCAAGTGTCCCATGCCGGGCGCGTCCTGCTCCTGAAGATACTTGATCGAGTAAGGCGTGAATTCGAGGCCCTCCGGGTTGATCTCGAGCTTCATGCCATGCACCACGATCAAGTGCTGGATATCGCAGGAGTTGGAAAATGGTACATAGTGATCCACGGGCTCGATCTGCTCCTTAGTCGCGACGATGGTCAGTTCCGAATCGGGCACCTCCCAACGGGGCGGATCGAACAGCGGCTCCGCGCCGTTGAACGCCCAGACCAATCCCATTCCTTCGTGGACGGGGAAACGGAACAGCTTCGCCGCCGAAGGTGCGCGGTCGATCGCCGTACCCACGCATTGCCCCTGCATGTCGTAGCGCCAATGATGATAGGGACAGCGAACCGTCCCATCCACCAAGTCTCCCCCTACCAAATCGGCGCCAAGATGGCGGCAGAACGCGCTGAGGACATGCGCTTTCCCACTTGCGTCCCGGATGGCGATCACCCGGCCGTTCATGAACTCCACGCTCATGATCTCGCCTTCGACGAGCTCTGAGGACAGACAAATCGGGTACCAGGTCTGATCGTAGCCGTGCTCGATGCTCTGCGGCGGAATGATCTTCCCGCGCTGAGTTTGCATGTTCTTGGGGGCGGAAATCTCCGCCGACGCAGTATTCATCTATCTCTCTCCTGTTCCCATGACTGCCCGCCGCCGCCTATGCTGGTCAACCGCCAACCGCGTATTCTCCGATCGCCTGATCCTGGGGATAGAACCCGCCCGCAATGCCGATGGCGCCCACGAGTTGGTCGCCCTCGCGGATGGGCAATCCACCGGGCAACATCACGATGCTCGGCTCGGAATGCAGGACGGTGGTGATAAGCTGGTCGCGGCTGATCATCTGCAGCATCTCGGCCGTCGAGACGCCGAGATTGACCACGGCATTTGCCTTGCGGCGGGCGACATCGAGATTCAACGGCCCCACCCCATCCATGCGCGCCGCAGCAACAATGTGGCCACCCGTATCCAGGACCACTGCGGCAATCCTCACCGACTGGCCGCCCGCTGCATCGAGAGCGCGCTGCACCAGCTTCTGAGCCTTCTCCAGCGACAACGTCATCACATTCTCCTAATACAATTAATAATTATTGTCCTACAATATTACCTCGCCGATCATGATGCAAGCACAACATCGGCATCGAGAGCGACAGCCGCGTAGAGTCCGCACCCCGGAGGTCTTTATGTCCGCAGAAATTCAACCGAGCACCCGCTTACCACAGCTCGCCCGCTTCCTGGATGCGGCCGCCGGCATCGTCGGGTCGCAGAACGTGCTGTTGTCCCAGCAGGACAGGAAGCTGTTCTCGACGGATTTCAGTGAAATAGAGCTTGCGGTGGCGGCCGCCGTCGTTCGTCCTGGGAGCATTGACCAGGTGGTCGCCATCGCGCAGGCGGCAAAGGAGTTCGGTGTAGTCCTGTGTCCGCGCGGCGGCGGCATGTCCTATTCGCTCACCTATGTTCCCTCCCGGCCCGACGCGGTGATTATCGATATGACCGCCATGAACCGAATCTTGGACATCGACATCCAGGACCTGCGTATTACGGTCGAAGCCGGGGTAACCTGGAAGCAGATCCATGAGGCGCTTCGCCCCACCGGATACCGCATCCCCTTTCTGGGCACGTTCTCCGGCGAACGCGCCACCGTGGGCGGCGGCCTTGGAAACAATGCCACCGGCCATGGCGCACTCGACATTTCGGACTTTCTGCTCGGCATGGAAGTGGTACTGCCGGATGGCCGCGTCTTGCAGACCGGCGCGCGGGCGCATGACGCAGCAGCGCCGATCGTCCGCGGCTATGGACCCGATTTCACCGGTGCGTTCACGCACGACGCGGGTGCGCTGGGCATCAAGACCAAGGCGAGTTTCCGGCTGGTACGCCGGCCGGCGGCCACAGCGTACCGGGCATATGGCTTTCGCGATGAAAAGCAACTCATCGACGCCATGTGCGCGGCACAGAGATTGGGAATCGCGACCGAAATCATGTCCTTCGGTACGTATCATCACCGCGTGTTCGCCACGCAACCAAAGCCGCCGGCGCAGGAGGCCAAAGCCCTCGCGCGCTTGATCGTGAAGGAGGCCGGAACAACGTGGCGCGGAGTGCGACGCCTCGCGATGCTATCGCGCGGCATGAACTTCCTGCTCGATTGGCCCTATTCGCTGACCGTCATGGTGGACAACGTGAGCCAACGAGGCGCCGAGGATGGCGCCCGACAGATCGATGGCGTGATCGTGCCGTTGGGTGGCCGAAAAATCAGACCGGTTTTGGGCATTGCGCTGAGGGCCCAGCCCTTCGTACCCATCGGAGCGTTGATGGTCGGGACCGATGGAGCCTCCAGCTTTCCCTCAAACTTCACCGTGCCGCTATCCAAAGCTCACGAACTCGTGGCCCAAGCGCGCTCCTTTTTCGCCGATAATGAGCAAGACATGCGCCGCCACGGCGTCTATACGGCCTTCCTGCTCTTGAGCTTCAAGGGCGCATTCGGCATGGAGCCCATCATCTATTGGCCGGACCGCCTCAATGAGTTGAGGTACGAAACCGCGCTTCCCGGCATGCGCGAGGCCCTTGGCAAGCTCGAAGGGCACCCCGACGCGCGCGCATTTGCCGTCGACCTGCGTCGGCGCCTCGTGGCACGACTGCAAGCGTTCCGGCCGGCGCACTATCAAACAGGAAAGTTCTACCCTTACCGGGAAGCCCTGGCAGGCCACGCCGGCTGGGATGTCATCAGTTCATTCAAGCGTCAACTCGATCCCGACGGCCGATTCAATCCGGGCGCGCTCGGACTATAGCGACCGGTACGCTCAAATCACCATCTGCGGAGGTCGAGGCAACGCCCACATGCTCCATTGGATCATCTGCATCCGCTGCGACAGCGGTCAGAACGAGTAACGCAGGGTCAGTCCGATCTCCCGTGGCTGGTTCGGAATGAGGAACAGCGAAGATCCCAGGCCACCCTGCGGCCAGAACGCATTCGCCGCGTATTCCTTGTTGGTGACGTTCTTGCCGTACAGGGCCGCTTCCCAGCGGGCGGAGTGGCGATACGTGACCCGCGCATTCAGGTTTGCATGCCCCGGTGTCATTGATTCGCGAAAATTCTGTACTTCGTTGAATTGCTCATCAACGTAGGCGTAGTCGACACGCCATGCAATTGAATTCCCGTCATTGATCGGCAGGGTATATTGGATGCCAAGGTTGCCCGTGATCTCCGGCGTGCGCGGCAGCTTGTTGTTCAACGAGACCGCGGGGCTGCCGAAACTAGTGATCAGCGCCAGGACACTGGGATCGAGCGAATCGTACTCGGCCTTGGTATAGCCGATTGCCGCGTTGAACAGCCATCGATCCGTTGCACGCAATGTCAACTCCCCTTCCACACCCCAGATGGATGCCTGACCAAGGTTGCCCACCACAGAGACAGCGGTCCCCGTCGTCGGGCTCACTCCGGAGATGACCATCTGCAGATCGTCATACCGATACTTGAAGACGGACATGGAGGTCAACGCGCGACCGCCCGCAAACGTCCCCTTCGCACCGACCTCGAAGGCCTTCAACTTTTCCATGTCGAAAGGGCGTTTGACGGCCGCCGCGCTGTCGGGGCGGGCGTTGAACCCGCCCGATTTGAAACCGGTCGAGAATTGCGCATACAACAGCCAGTCGGAGTTGGGCCTGAATTGAAAGCCGATCCGCGGATCCACCGACGACCAGGAATCCGATGTGGTCGTATAGGGAACCAGGAAACCGCCGGGGCAAATCGGGAGGAGCATCATGGGACTGCACGGCTGCGACGCGTAGAAGTCCTTATCTTCCGAGGTGTAGCGAACACCTGCCGTGGCGGACCACTGGTCATTGAAGTGCCAGGTTCCCTCGCCGAATCCTGCGTAGCTCTTCACCTTCGTGCCGAATTGAATGTCGACCATGAACCAAGGCAAGTCCTGGTTGATGATCTGGTCGGACGCCGCGTCCTCGCGGAAATAGTACGCGCCCAGCAACCAATCCAATTTCTTGCCCGCAGAAGACCCGAAGAGATTCAACTCCTGGCTGAACTGGTGTTGCTTGTCGCCCCACTCGGCGAAACTGATGTTGGCCTTTTGCCCATCTTCATCACCGCCCACCGAAGAATCGATGCTGCGATACGCCGTGACGGATCGCAGTGTCGTGGCATCGAATTGCTTCTCGACGCGAATTGAACCGCCCCAGATTTTGTAGTCGTTCTTGCGTGGACCTACCGCCCCGGTCTGACGAAGCGTGTTGTGATCATTCGCCGGATCGATGCGCTCACCCTCGATGACCGAGAACGGCACAGTCGGTAAACCGGGAATCGGCGGAGAGGAGCCATTGGGAATGCCATCGTCAAAAAAATCAGCGATGAAGGCGGCGGGAACGTCGTTCCACAAACTCCCCAGGAAGTCCCCCACTTTCGCAGGGTCGAAGATACGCGTCACCTTGCCCAGCGACCCGCCCGCTTTGGTGTAGTCTCCGGAGAGCAGGATGTCCAACGTGTCATCGGGTCGGTATTCGAGTTTCCCGCGAACGACCGTCGTCTTCTCCTCTCCAACCGGGTCTCCACCATAGAAGCGCTTGATGTAGCCATCCTTTTGCCGATGAGCTGCAACCAGCCGGCCAGCCAGAGCGTCGGAAAACTTCAAATCCCCCTGAAACTCGAAATCCATGCGCTTGTCCTCGCCGAAGGTCGCCGCAATCGACGCATCGTTCGCAAAGGACGGGCGTTTGGTCGTCAGGTTGACCGCGCCGCCCATGGTGTTTTTGCCGAACAGGGTGCCCTGGGGGCCGCGCAGGACTTCGATCTGCTGGACGTCCGGAAGGTCCAGGTTGCCGCCGACCGCTCGGCCGAGATAAACCCCGTCCACATAGGTGCCGACACCCGGATCGATCGAGTTTGCATAGTCGACCTGGCCGATGCCGCGGATGAATACGACGCCGTTCCCGGTGCCTCCCGCGTCGGTGCCGCCGCCCGCGATCGACAGGCTCGGAACCGCATAGGTGACATCTGACAGAGACCTCATTGACTGGGCCTCGATGGCTTCCGCTGACACGGCGGTTACCGCAATGGGTACATCCAGCAAGCGTTCCTCGCGCTTGCGCGCCGTGACGGTAACCTCCTGCAGGACCGCCGTCTCAGGTTCGGCCGCCATCAGGATTGTCGAAGGTGCGGATAGCACGGAAGCCACGATCGCCGCGGCAAGCAGAATGACGGAACGTCCTGGTATGGATTGATTGGTAATCATCTCTTCCCCCAGCGATTGGCCTGCATTTCCGACGTTGCTCTGTTTGTATGAACAACTGCGCGTTTTGTAGGACAATCCTATCCGAGATTTTCTGATTCTGGAAGTGATATTGAAAATCAGTCGCGGGACTCGTCATGCAGGGCCGCCACCGGGCGGTCGTAGCGGCGCGGATCGGAAGGCGGATCGAGTGGCTGGCTACGGCGTCAAACCAAAGGCATCATCCGGAAGTGACAGTATCAGCTTCGCGGAATTTCGCAGGTGCTTGCGCATGAAGCGCTCTGCGGAACCCGGATCGCCTGCCAGGATGGCCCTTGCCACCTCCACATGATCGTCATGCCCGCGCTTCAGCCTTTCAGCGGTCAAGCGGCTGCGAAACTGGAAGCGATACAGCGGGGTGCTCAATTGGTCGATGAGCTTTTCCAGCGCCGGGTTGCCGCTCAGCTGCACGATCCCTTCGTGAAAGCGCTGGTTCGCCTCCACGTAGGCACTGGTGTTTGATCGGACGGCAATCTGCGACATCTCGTCCCAGACGCGCTTGAACTTCTCAGGACGGGTACCGGCAGCCACCCTTTCCGCGGCAACGCGCGCCGCCAGCCCTTCAAGCAATTCCCGGATGGCTGAAATCCCCCGCACTTCGTCCCGCGTCAGGGCCCGCACCGTCATGCGATTGGGTTCGAGCTTGAGCAACCCTTCAGCTGCCAGGCGCGACATGGCCTCCCGCAGCGGACCCCGGCTGACGCCGAGCACACGCGTAAGGTCCGCCTCGATCAGTCGCTGGCCTGGCGAGTAAACGCCGTCACGAATCCGGCGGCGAATGCCATCCATGCTGCGCTCGACAGCCGTGGGCCCACTGCGGCGAGTTTGCTTCGGAGTACCTATATTCGCCACGCAAACATGCGCTCAGCCCCTCATGCGGCCAGCGCCTGCTCGAAGGACGGCAGATCGATGCGCAACAGCAGCATCGGCTCCTTGGCTACGACCCGTGCTGCTTCTCCTCTCTCCAGGCGCGCCGCAGAATGCCGGTGAAGCGCCGCGTCGTTCACGGCGCCCTCGCCCCGCTCGACGAACAGGAGCATGCGCGAGGCCCTCGCGGGCAGCACCAGCTCGCATCCCGACTCCAGCTGGACCTGGGATACCGACAGTCCACGCTCATGAAAGCGCCCCAAATCGCGTTGCGAGGCGCCCGGGGCCCCTTTGACCGGCAGCCACGAAAAATTGTCCGGATTGAGGATCACCGGCCCATCATAGCGCGGTTTCGGATACGTCAGCTTTCGGCCGTTGACCGCTTCCCACACCGCCTGGTAGCCATCCACATTGTGCTTGGTCCCACGTTCATCGTGCCAGGTATAGACGCCATCTTCGAATCGGCCGCTCTGCGCAAGCTTATCGGCCGTTGCGTACAGTTGATCGAAGCTCATGTAGCCGCTGCCGCTCGCTCCGGCACTCTGAAGCAGCAAGGTTTCCGTGCGTCCAATGCCCTTCTGTTCGTAATAGGTGCCCTCACCGAAATAGCTTACCTGCCCGGTACCCTGCACACGCCCGCGATCGAAACTGAACTCACCTTCGAGGATATAACGCACCTGGTCGAAGTTGTGCCGATGCCTGGGAGTGAAGAAATCGTCGGTAGTGATGGAGATGGAGAGGTCGAAGTTGTCGACGGCGCCGGTATCACCCTGCAATAGGGAAATGAAGCCGATTCCACCCGGTCGATGTGCCGACTTACCACGCTGCGGTGCGGAGCTGCGATGCGAAACCATCATGAAGGTTCTCCCGATTCGATCAATGCGTCACCTATTTGACGGACAATATTGTAGGACAATCATTGCCGAAGCGCAAAGGCCCCATCGCTGCTATCGGCGAATCGCGAGCGACCAAGCAGGACGGGACGCCCCGGCGCAAGTCATTGAATTTGCGGAAATCCCAACTGAATGCGCAGAATTTGCGGCCCCTTGGATTGGAAATCTGAAGCGAGAATTCCTCATGCAACAGAACCGAGGCCGCCCGCCCCAATACTGAACTGACGAGCCGCTGCCGCCGCATTGCCAGCGTGTGCTTGCATCTTCAAGACAACGTTTCGTGGTTAGAATACGACGCCAACGCAGAGGCTCAAACCGCCGATGCTGATCAGAAAGCGGGCTGGCAGCTCTCCTACTGGGTTTGCAGTGCCCGGTGACCTGGGCAACCGAGCACACCGCCGCGTCATGGCACCGGTCGCGAGACCGCCTGCGGGCCGACAATCAATAGATTCACTGCCGCGCATTTTCAATCAACTCGAATCTGTATCCCCAAGGGAATCTCGTCCGTCATGCGCCAATCAAAATTCATACCCCTCTCGACCTACCAAGAACTGCCGTTGGATACGATGCAAGATCGCGTCAACGAATTCGAGGCGCAATTACAGCGACGCCGAACCGCGCGGCAATTCGCCGACCGGCCAGTGCCCCGCTCGATCATCGAAAAGTGCCTTTTGGCAGCCGGTACGGCGCCTAGCGGCGCCCATCAGCAACCTTGGCATTTCGTCGCCATTTCCGACCCCGCCATCAAGTCGCGGATTCGTGCTGCTGCCGAAAAGGAAGAGCATGACTTTTATCACCGCCGCGCCCCCAAAGAATGGATCGACGCGCTCCGCCCTCTCGGGACGGATGAGCACAAGCCCTATCTGGACACCGCGCCGTGGTTGATTGCCGTATTTCTACAGCGCTTCACGCGCACGGCCGACGGCCGGAAGATCAAGCATTACTACACGGACGAATCGGTCGGCATTGCGACAGGCTTTTTGATCGCTGCCGTCCACGCCGCCGGCTTGGTATCGCTCACTCACACACCCAGTCCAATGGGATTTCTCACCGAGATCCTCGGTCGCCCGAAGGACATCGAGCGCCCGTTCCTGTTGCTGGTCGTCGGCTATCCCAGCGCTGATGCCGTCGTGCCCGATATCGTTCGAAAGCCGTTGGACGAGATCTCGACCTTCCTGCCGCCGTAGCGTGGGCGGCCCATGCGAAGTTCCCGAAGCAGATGCGCCACCCAGTCTTCGCCTAGCAGTTGACGTTGAAACGAACCCCGTAAGTGCGTGGATCTTCGAGGTAGGCGGTCGCGGGGCCCGGAATCCCGGCGGCGGCCGTCGCCGCCAAGACCGCCCTGTTGGCGATATTCTTGATCCAAAGCCCAACCGACCATTTGTCCGCTTCGTAGGTGACGTTCGCATCGAACTTGCTGTTCGCCGCCTGTTCCGTTCCCACATTGTGAACGTAGTCCGCCCACCAATGACGCCGCCTGCGGATTCAGAGACTTATCTGCAACCCGCCAGCCGGCGTGCCCACGGGACACGGCCAACGGGGCCTCCCGATCTCCAGAGGCGACAGAACCCTGCGATCAGTAGTCGCGCGGCGATCATCCAAAGGGTGTACAACGTTACTATCGCCGCCGCCCGTCCCCTGCCGCGAGCGTAACAATGCGCTCAGGAGCACCCTGCTGCTCCACCATGAACCGAGAGTTACCTTGAACGAGAATTACCCGCCGCTCTTGCAGACCGCCGTCAAAGCCTACATCCGGGCTTTCGGTCATGATGTTCCCGCGCAAGTGTTAGCGATGTTTGCCTCCCAGCCCGGGCCGCTGCTGAATGAAATCCGCCAGGCCATTGCTTCGGGATGCCCACCGCCCGCATGGCGTGACCTTGCAAAACGGCAGGCTTGTCCGCTCAATTTCAAGGTTTGAGCGCGATGTTGAGCATCATCGCCACCCTGGCATTTCTTGCAGCTGCCATTTTCTTCGGCCAGCGATGGATCACCGAGCGCGCGCAGAACTCGCGCTTGCGTGCCGAAATCGCGTGGCTCAGGCGCCGCCTCAAGAACCGGGACGGCTGAGGACCAGGCCGGGACATCCGATTACCTTGATGGCGGCATTCTCGCGGCACCTGGTGATTTCCACCTACTGTGAGCTCATGCCCCATTTGCCGAGCGCACTCTGCGCCATGTGCGCACGCCGACGCGTCTGCTCGATCGCGGCCGCCTGGTGGGATTCCGTCACGCAACCCGCTGCAGCCCGGTGAGAGTCGAGTCCATCTCGGCCAGCAATTGATCCGCATGCTCCCGCGCAAATACCAACGGCGGACGGAGCTTGAGCACATTGTCGTGCACGCCGATGCGGCTGATGAGGATGCCGCGATCGCGCAAGGCGTTGACGACGGCGCGCGCCGCCTGCGATGCCGGGCTCCTGGTCCTTCGATCGGTGACGAGCTCGACCCCGACGAACAGCCCGGAGCCGCGTACATCGCCGATGACGTCGTGCCGTTGCGCAAGTCTCCTCAGACCCTCTCGCAAATACGCCCCCACGTCGCGTGCATTGCCAAGCAGGCCTTCTCGTTGGATCACCTTGAGGACCTCGTGCCCCACGGCAGCCGACACAGGATTGCCGCCAAAGGTGTTGAAGTAGGAGAACTGCTTGCGATAGGCAACCAGGTGCTCGCGCCGCGCGACGACGCCACCGATGGGATGACCGGCGCCCATGGGCTTGCCCAACGTCACGATATCGGGCACGGTTCCCGTCATGCGATATCCCCACATGTGATCGCCGGTTCGCGCGAAGCCTGATTGCACCTCATCGGCGATGAACAGGCCGCCCGCCTCCCGCACCATCTTCACCGCAGCTTCCATGAAACCCGCAGGCACCTCAGGCAGGCCTTCATTGGCGAAGATCGGGCACACCAGCAGCGCAGATACGCCGAGGCCCTCGCGCCGCAGCGAGGCGATCGCCTCCGCAACCTTGTCGAGATAGGCATCGCGCAGCGCGGTACCGGACAGCCCAGCGTCGACCCGGTAGCTCTCGGGCGAGGGAATTCGCCGGATATGCGCCTTGTAGCCGCCAACGGGCGTGAAGATGCTGGCGAGCTGCGAAACCGCGGCGGTATTGCCGTGATAGGTGGCATTCGTGCAGATGATACCGGTGGAACCCGTCACGGCCTGCGCCATCTGCAGGGCCACGTCGTTGGCTTCGCTGCCTGTGCACGTGAACGTCACGGTCGTCAGTTCTGGATCGAACGTCCGCAGCAGGTCCTCGGCATAGTCCAGAACGACTTCGTCCAGATAGCGGGTGTGTACATTGAGCTTACCGGCTTGACGGGCAAGCGCGGCCACGACATCAGGATGACAATGCCCGACGCTGGGCACGTTGTTGTAGACATCGAGGTAACGCCGGCCTTCGTGGTCCCACAACCAGACGCCTTCACCGCGCACCAGGTGCAAGGGACGATCATAAAAGAGCGGTGTATCCGGACCCAGCAAGCGCTCGCGGCGCGCGAGCAATGCCTGGATGTGGGAAGTCTGCTGGATGCTCATGGAACCCTCGACCCTGGCCTCGCGATGATGAAGTACGCCCACAACGCAACCAACCCGGCGATGGCGACGCTCAGGGCACGGACCTGCAATTGGTAGCAAGAGATCATGACGGCGCAAGATAACACCAGCGCGACGGAAGCCACGGCCACGCCGCCGCGCGCCCGGTAGGGCCTTGCAAGTCCCGGAGCGCTGCGCCGAAGCTTGATGAATGTGAGCAGCACGAACACGTGCGACACGCTGATCAGGAAGATGAACACCACCATCGCATCGTCCGGCTTGAAGGCGGCCGTCGCGATGGCGATGACAGCCAGGAGCAGCAAGGCGGCATCGGGTGCCCGGCGCGCGTTGGTATGGCGGAAGACGCGCGGCAGGTAGCCAGCCATGCCCAGATGGTAGAACTGGCGCGAGCCCGCATAAGCCAGTGAAAAGAAAGTCCCAATGATGGCGATCAAGGCGCCCGTGCCCACGAACCTCGCAACCATCGTCGCCCACTGCGCGCTTCCGTGCGTCATCACGGCCGCGAACAAGGGGTCGGCAACGCCTCCGAGTTGATCAGCACCGGCTGCGCCGGTGACGATCAACAGCACGCAAAGGCCCATCACCGCCGCCACGCCGATGGACGCGCCCAAGGCCTTGGAAATGGACTTCGCCATGTCCTTCATCTCGGTGGCCGCGTGTGCGGCCTGCTCCACGCCCAGGAACAGGAACAGCGCGAAGGGGATGCATGATCCGGTGCCTTTCCAGCCGCCCGGGAACGCCGTGGGCACGGCCAGTTTCGCCGACGTTCGCAGATTCGCCGGTTCGAACCACGGCGCGAGGTACAACAGGAGCACCGCGAGCACGAACAGCGTGACCGCCCCGATGAGCAGGGTGATTCCGCCAGCTTCCTGCGCGCCGCGCAATTGAAGTCCCACGACGACGAGCAGCAACGCAATCTTGGGGCCCCAGCCAGCCAGGCCGAACATCGATTCGGTGTAACCCTGGGCAAACGACATGGCCAGGCCCGCGCCCACCGCCAGGGCGATGGCCACCGCCGTGCCGGCCACGAAGCCGGCCGCCGGCCCCAGTGCGCGGCGCGCGTAATAATCGAAACCGCCGCCCTCCGGCATGGCGGCGGCCAATTCCGCCAGGCATTGAGTGAGGCACCAGAACAGCACCACCATGGCAATGGCGGCCGCCATCATCCCGCCCCATCCGCCCACCGCGAGCCCGTAGTTCCAGCCCACGAAATCCCCGGAGATGGCGATCGCGACGCCCAGTGCGGCCACCTTGGGCCAACTGAGCGCGCCGGACTTGAGTTCCTCGCTCATGGGCCCCGGCGATTGGTCACGCAGCCACCGCAGGTGTGCGACCCCACACCGCGGATCGCCGCGACGGCCGCCGCACCCAACATTGACCGCAATTCGTTCATCTCCGCCCCCGGTTGCATGGCCCTGATGCAGGGTTTCTTACTCGAATGGATTCGAGTATGGTTCAGACTCTCATTTGAAGTCAATTTGAAGATGGCGAACAGAAAGCCCCCTGAAAAGATCCTGCGCCGCCCGGGCATTGAACGCCGGACACGCTTGCTTCAGGCCGCGCGCACGCTGTTGGCGCGAACCGACATGACGGAGATCAACCTGACCGACGTCGCTCGGTTTGCCGACATTCCCGTCAGCTCCGCCTACTTCTTCTACGAGGATATCGAGGACTTGTACTTGCATCTGTTGGCGGACATCGACGCCGAGATGATTGCCGATATCTCCCGACCGTTGCGCGTCGTTCCTGCGGCCTGGCAGGAAGTCATCCACTCATTGATAGCGCGCGGCGTGCGGTTCTATGCCAAGCACCCCGCAGCGCGACAATTGATCACTGGCCCCCGAACCCCACCGGAATTGAAGCTGCGAGATCGCAAGAACGATGTCTCCCTGGGACACATCTTTCGATCGCAGGTAGCTCGGTATTTCAAGATTCCCGGACTGCGAGACGCAGGCGCGATCTTCTATCGCGCGGTGGAAATTGCCGATCTCATGTTCTGCCTGTCAGTGCTCGAACACGGAAAAATCACGGCCACCATGGCGGATGAGGCGGCCAACGCCTGCATCGCCTACCTCGAGTTTCACATCGGCAGGGACCTGCCGCGCTGCTGATCGCTGCCCTGGGGATGCGGTGCGGTCGGACGGTGACGGCTGAGGCGAGGCGTTGCCAGCCGAGATGACGCCGCATAGATCATTTGAACTATATGTACAAGGCGGGGCGCCGGGCATCAGAATCAGCGCTGAGCAAGTTCGCCAATTCCGTCTTGTCCGAGATGCTGAGTTTTGTGTAAATCGTCCGCAAATGCGCCCGTACCGTCGCCGGCGAAACTTGCAACGCAGCGGCAATCTCCTTGTAGGATTCGCCATTGCCGAAGCGCTCGGCGATGGAGTGCTCGCGCCCGGTCAGGCGGTCGATCGGTGACTTGGTCCGCACTTCGACCAGGTACAGCCCGCTCACCGGCAGCAACCGCGTGATCGTCGCGTGCCCGGCAAAAGGTTCACCCAGGCGCTTGCGCAACACTCCAGGCAGCAACGGTCCCTGCCAATCGGGCCATTCCGTCCTGACCAATTCCGCAAAGCGCGGTTCGGCCGCATGCAACGTGCCCGTCAGGTCGGCCACGGCCAGCGCGACACGATTCGAATACGTATGCGCCCTCGCCGCCGTGAGCTGCGCGATCCAATTCGACGTCCAGGCGGCCCACAGGTGCGGCATGACGAGCTGCTTGAGCCGCATGTCCGACTCGCTGTACGCCGGCGTCTCCCGCATCCGATACAGGCTGAGAAAGGTCGACAGGTTGAGCGCCGGATTCACCAGCAGGGTTCCCAGCGTCTGATGCACGCCCACGTCACGCAACAATTTCGCGAAAGCCGCGTTCTTCTTGATCTCACGCGGGCCGTAATAGACCGTGACGCCGGGCCGCCGCTGCAGGTCGCCGGCCAGCAGATCCTGTTCGCGGATGCCGCACCACACTTCCACGTACCAATCCGGCAGGTTGTACAGGAACGAACTGTGCAGTTCGCGGTTCGGACCGCACATGCCCCACCACGCGGCATCGAAGGGCAATGCCTCGCTCAGTCGTTCCAGGACACGGCGTTGGAAATCGGCCAGCGTGAGTTCGCGCGCGAAGCGGTAGAGGTCGAGCAGGAGGGCGCCGAACGCCTCCGGGCTGACCCCTTCGGCTTTGCCGGGCCGCGATGTCTTTTTGATCGCAACCATTTTCCAATCCGCTCCCGGACAGAGACTGTCAGCTCATGAATCGTACAGGTTTCGTTTGTCATGAACACTATTTTTGGCACCACACGGGAGCGAGCGCGGGGCCCCTTCCCCACGGGCTGATCCTGCAACCGGATGAACATCCGGAGAGTCCGCAGACCAAGCGCCGCCTGCTGGGGCTGCTGGAAGTCTCAGGGATGCTCGATCAGCTCGTGCGCATCAAGCCACGCCGCGCAGACAAATCGGAACTGCTGGGATACCACACTGCCGATTACGTTGCACACATCGAGGCCATGAGCGCTGGGCCCGGCGGCGATGCCGGCGAACTCACACCCATGGGCACCGGCAGCTTCGAAATCGCACAGCTCTCCGCGGGCGGCTGCCTGGAGGGCCTCGATGCCGTGTTGAAGGGCCAGGTCGACAATGCCTACTGCCTGAACCGCCCGCCCGGCCATCATGCGGAAAAGGACCTGGCGCGCGGCTTCTGCATCTTCGCCAACAACGTCCTCGCCGTGCAACGCGCGCAGCGAATTCACAAGCTCGGGCGCATCGCCATCGTCGACTGGGACGTGCACCACGGCAACAGCCAGGAGCACGCTTTCTACGAGGACCCGTCCGTGCTGACCGTGTCCGTGCATCAGTACAACAACTTCCCGCTGAATTCCGGCCTCCTCGGTGACAACGGCCGCGGCAAGGGCGAGGGAACCTGCATCAATGTGCCGCTGCCCGCCGGCTGCGGTCATGGCGCCTACGTCGATGCCTGGTCGCGCGTGGTGATGCCGGCGGTACGGCGCTTCAAGCCGGACATGATCCTGATCTCCTCGGGCTTCGACGGCAGCATCATGGATCCGCTCGGACGGATGATGGCCCACAGCGATACCTACCGCGCACTCGCACGCATGACGCTGGACCTCGCAGCGGAAATCTGCGGCGGACGGGTCTTGGCGATGCACGAAGGCGGTTATTCGACCGCGTATGTGCCATTCTGCGGCCTGGCGGTGTTCGAGGAAATGCGCGGCGTACGAACCGGCGTCGTCGACCCGTACCTGGAGGTCCTTAAGCAGATGGGAGGCCACGAGATGGAACCGCACCAGAAGGCATTGATCGACAAGGCCGCCCTGCTGGTCAACAAGGTGCCGCAAAGCTCATGAGAACCGCATCGGACGAATCCGCCGTCATCGCCAGTGTCGTGGCGCTGGCCGCCGTCATCTCCGCCATGCTCCTGATTGCACCAGTGGTCGTCGGCGGACTCATCACCGGCTACGGGTTCTCTCCGCAGCAAGCCGGCCTGACGATTTCCATCGAACTCGGCGCCATGTCGCTGGCGGCATTGCCGGCGTTGATGTGGCTCCCCCACGCGCCATGGCGGCGCGTCACGGTTGCCGCGTTGGTCGTCATGATCATCGGCAACCTGCTGTGCGCATACGTCGGTTCGTTCACCACGCTTGCCGCCTTGCGCTTCGTCTGCGGATTTGCGGGCGGTTCGATCATGGTCATCTGCTTGAGACTGATCGCCACCAGCCGCGAGACCGAGCGCAATTTCGGATGGTGGACGGTCGGGCAGCTCGTCCTGGGGGCGGTGGGCCTCGCGGTCCTGCCGCGCATCATTCCGCTCATCGGCTTGCGAGGCCTGTTCTTCGCGCTGGCGGGAATCCTCGCCCTGTGCCTGTTCACGGCGCGCTACATCCCCGAGCGGGATACCCCCAAGGCTGCGCCGGTTGCTGGCTCGTCGAATTCGCTCGGAGGCCTTGCCATCGTGACCTTGGGCTCCATCCTGGTCTTCTATGTGGCGCTGAGCGGCCTGTGGACCTTTGTGGAACGCATCGGCGCCTCCGCCGGACTGTCGCCGGCACGGATCGGCGACGACCTGACGATTGCATCGTTGTGCGGCGTCGCCGGTTGCGGCACGGCCGCCTTCCTCGGGAGCAAGCTCGGCCGCAAGGTCCCGCTGTGGGGTGGCTACGGGTTGATGCTCGTCTCCATCATCGGCTTTGCCGGCGCACCGAGCCCCCTGCGCTATCTCCTGGCCGCCTGTGGCTTCAAGTATGCATGGACCTTCGCCCTGCCCTACATTCTCGCCAGCGCATCGGACCTGGACCGCGACGGCCGGGTGATGGCGCTGTCGAATTTCGTGATCGGCTGTGGACTGGCCATCGGACCTGCCATCATTGCCGCCATGCTCGACGAGCGGCTCGATTACGGCGTATCCATCACCACTGCGGCCATTGGCGTGGTGGTGTCGCTGGCCCTGCTCATGCCGAGCTTGCGCAACGCACGGCCCTTGGCCCGTTGAGCGATCCCCGAGGAGGAAGGTACATGCGCGCGCGTGCCCGCGATCTGGGCCTGATGATGCCGGGGACACCGGGTCCTCACAATGCAATTACGGACGTGCCAGGCGTTGAAGTCGGATTCACCACCCTGCAACGAGTTGCAGAGCAGCCGGGGCAATCGCAGATCTTCACCGGTATCACAGCCATCCTGCCCCGCGGTCATCAGGCCGTACCGGTGCCGGTACTGGCCGGTCAATTCGACTTGAACGGCAATGGCGAGATGACGGGCAGTCATTGGATCCGTGATGCGGGGTATTTCACCGGCCCCATCTGCCTCACCAATTCACATTCGGTCGGCATCGTCCACCACGCCGCGGTGCGCCACATGCTGAGCACACATGGCGAGCATTTCCGCACATTCCATGCGTGGGCCCTGCCCGTGGTGGCGGAGACCTATGATGGCGTCTGCAACGACATCTGCGGCTTACACGTCACCGAAGATCATGCGCTCGCCGCCTTGCAAAGTGCCTGCGGCGGCCCGGTGGCGGAAGGTAATGTCGGCGGCGGCACCGGCATGGCCACCTACGAGTTCAAGGGTGGCACCGGCACCAGCTCGCGACGATTCCAGCTGGAGGGCCGAAGCTTCACCGTCGGCGTCTTGGTTCAATCCAATTTCGGCAAGCGCAGCGAGCTGACGATTCTTGGTGTTCCCGTCGGCCGGCACCTGACCGAGAACGCCATTTTCTCCGATCACCAGCTACCTGAGCAGGGCTCGATCATCGTGATCATCGCCACCGATGTTCCGATGACGGCCATGCAACTGCAACGCATGGCCAAGCGCGGCGCGCTCGGCATCGGTCGCACCGGGACCAGCGGCGGGCATTATTCGGGCGACTTGATGCTCGCGTTCTCCGTCGCCAATCCCCGCTACCTGCCCGCCATTGGTGAACCTCAGCCCTTCACGCTGCAATACGAGTCGCTGAACGATGCGCATTGCGACGAGGTGTTTCCGCAGGTGGTCGATGCCGTCGAGGAAGCCATCCTGAATGCGTTACTGGCGGCGGAAACGATCCCGACGTTCAAGCCGCCAGGTCTCCTGCTGACCGCCATCGACAAGCCGGCGCTGCTCGAGCTCCTCGCCCGCCACGGGAAAATCCGCTCCCAGCAAACTTGAAGCAAATCGCGCGGATTCGATGCACGTCAACAACCGCCGTCGGCGACGCTCAGTCGCGCGATCAACATGGCAAGGAACCGCTCGGAGGCGATGGCCGTCGGAACATCGGCGTTCGCGGTCACGGGCTCCTCTCCCGCATCGGTGAAATGATCACCTTCGCGGATCACACGCGGCTGGCTGAGCGTCGAGTTGTAGATCGAGGCGCCGTTGGTCAGGCCGGATCGCGTGTCGATGACGATGCGCATGGGCAACACCTTGGATGCCAGCGACTTGTCGATGGCAAGTGCCAGTGCCAGCGGATCATGCAGCGCGAATGCATCCGCCGTCTCGAGATAAAAGTCTCCAAGCTTCGCCGCGATCCCGCCGAGGCAGCTTCCGGATGCACGCAACGCTTGCACATGCATGCGCTGGAGCATGGTTTGCCTGGTTGCGTTCAAGCCGACCATGGTGATGGGGATGCCCGACTCGAAAACGATTCTCGCGGCGTCCGGATCGACGAAGAAATTGAATTCCGCAGCCGCCGTCTCATTGCCTCCGGCCGTCGAACCGCCCATGACGATGATCTCCGATACCTCTTGCTCGAGGGCGGGCGATTTATGCAACGCGAGGGCGATGTTGGTCAGGGGCCCCAACGCGACGATCGTGAGGTCATGCGCGTGCCGGTGAGCCAGGTCCACGATCACTTCGGCGGCACCCCTGGTAGCGAACGTCACCGCGGATGCCGGCAGATCGATGCCGCCCAAGCCGTTCGGCCCATGCCAGTAGGTGGCGGTTCGCAACGCTTTGCGCAGCGGCTTGGCCGCACCCCGCGCAACCGGGACATCGGTGCGCTTCGCCAGCGCCAGGAGTCGGCGCGCATTGTCGGCCGCCAGGTCCAGCGTGACGTTGCCAGCCACGGTCGTGAGCGCTTCCACCCGCAATTCCGGCGAGCGCAATGCCAGCAGAATCGCCAACGCGTCGTCGATTCCCGGATCGGTGTCGATGACCACCCTTCGCGGAGAATCAGCCGTAGGCGACTGCTGCGGCGACACGTACGGCGGTGCCGCAGCGCCCGTCATACCGGTGAAGAGCAGGAGAAAGACCAGCGTGAAACCTGGACGGGCGAGACTGCTGGGGGACGGGCTGTTCATCAATGTGGTGGTTGCGGCTCGATGTGATGAATCTTGTGCTCCGGCGCCACCGGCTTGCGCCGCAGTTTTCGCCACACACCGTATAGCGTCAACAGGGCCGCCAACATCGCCAAGACCGCGTAGTAGGCGCGCGGCCCATAGATCCCCATCATGCTGCTGGCCAGCATCGGACCCGCGATCGCGGCAGCGCCATTGATCAGGAGCAGCGCGCTGCTGGCCGCGACCATCTGGGCCGGCTCCAGCCGATCATTGACATGCGACACCGACAGCGAATAAACGGTCAGCACCAACCCGGCAAAGATGGCCGCCAACACCACGAACAGGGGCAACGGCACTGCATCGAACCATGCAATGAAAGCGCCGACGGCACCAGCGACCGCACACACACCGGCGATGACGGTCCGGCGATCGATGCGATCGGCCAGCAGACCCACCGGATACTGGCTCAGCACACCACCCAAAATGCTGCCGGCCATGTAGGTGGCCACGCCGGCGTTGTCCAGGCCGCGCAGGCGCGCATAGACCGGTCCGATGGAAAAGATGATGGAGGTCAGGACACCGGCCACCGCCACACCGACGACACCGAATGGCGAATCGCGATAGAGCTCCCCGAAGCCCACCGCGCGCGCCACCACCACGGTCGGCGTCGGCTGGGTGGACAACACGATGGGTACCAACGCTAGGGAGATCAATCCCGAGACCGCCATGAACGGCACCGTGCCGGCCGGATCTGAGAGCAACAGAAGATACTGCCCGGCACCCAAGCCGAGATACAGCGCCACCATGTACGCGGCCATCAGGCGCGCGCGATTGGCGTGCTCGGCACGATCGTTGAGCCAACTCTCGGCGACCACATAGATGCCGGCCAGGCAAAGTCCCGTCAAAAGACGCGTCAGCCCCCATGCCACGGCGGTAACCATGACCGCCTGCAGGAGCGCCGACGCCGCCGCCACCGCCGCAAAGGCGGCGAACACGCGCACGTGGCCCACCTTGCGCAGCAACGGCGGCGCCACCAGCGTGCCCAGCAGATAGCCCACGTAGTAGCAGGACATGACCATGCCGATCACCGGCGTCGGGAAGCCCTCCAGGGTGGCGCGAACGCCGAGAAGCGTCGACTGGAGGCCCGCGCCGAGCATCAAGATGCCCATGCCAAAGAGCAGAGGCCATGATGAGAAGATGGAGTTCAGGGGCACGGGTGCAGCCTTAAGGCGAAGTCGGTCGCGGCAATCAGCCGATGGGAGTTACATTCTGGGTGAGCGGGCGCGCACGGGCACATTTTAGCAGCAGTCGCGCGTCACGCTTGATCGGATTCGCAGTGCGGCAGCACGCTTTCGCGGGTCAGCGCCACTCCCCGCCTGCATCAGGCCAGGCTATCGGTGATGGCAGGCAACACATCCCGTGGTAGGGCCGCTTCGTTTGAGCGGATTGGGCGGGTCGCGATGACAGCCCAGGCAGAAATCATGGAAACGCGCCTCGATGCCGACTTGAATGTCAGCATGGCTGCGATGGCAACTGATGCAGGAGTCCATACCCCGTCGGTCCACATAATTGTGATGGCACGCGATGCAGTTGATCGAACGATGCCGGTCATGGGGGAAGCTGAGCGGCAACGGAATTTCCCGACTGACCAGTGGCTCGCGCACGGCGATGGCGGATCGACTACCCGACAGCGCCCCCATGGCCACGCTCACCACCAAGACAGTGGAGGCGATCAGGCGTGAGTGTCGGCCAAACACCAAGGCCCCCAACCAGTGGCGAGCCGGCAAGGATCCCGGCCTGGATGTCCGTGGGCGCAGGAGCGACAGCCACGCCATGAGGCAAAGCAATGCGAGTGCTATCCGAGCCGCGCGGCCGTGTATGTAGCGATCGGTTCCCACCACATGCACAGCGATGGCGAGAATGGTCAGGCAGGTGATGACCACATGCGTCGCTTGGAAGCTCCGATGGTCCTTCCACACGAGATACCGCATGGAGTTTTCCGCGGGCAGCACCAGAATCACCAAGCCGATGAAGGCCAGCATGCCGGCGATTTCGTAACCAGGGGCGGTTGGCTTGAGATGCTCGATGACCGCAGGGTCAGCAAAGAGCAACATACCCGCGTGGACCGCGGCAGCAGCCAAGGCCGCATGGCCAACCAGCCGATGCTGGCGATGCGAGATGGCGGGTCCGCGCGGAGCGCGAGCCCGTACGGATAAGGCGCATAGCAACAGGCAAATCGCGAAGGCGGCCACGCCGGCGGCTTGCGCAAGTTCCCAACGTAGGAAAATTTCAATCATGGGAATGACAGAGTTTGCGTTCCCGAGAGGGCAAAGTACGCATCATGCACATATCCACCCGATCCTCCCACCCGAGTCTCGCGTGCAAGCGCCCCAAGGCTTCATCGTTGCCTGGGACGCACGCAGGTCTATCGGTGAATCTTCGCGGCCTTGACCAACATCGAGCAGTTTATGCTTCCCATTTTCTTTGCCGTTCCAAAGATCAACCCCAACGCACCGATGCGTGAACGGCAACCCAGTACCCTGCAACCCCGCGGACGAGCACCACTGCCGTCCCATGAGTCGCTGGCGTGCTGTCATCAGCACCCTTGCGCACCATCCAACGCTCCGCCATACTGAACCACATGGTTCATTATAGATCGATCGCATTTGATGACAGCTTCGCCGCCCTATCCGACAGCACCCGGCGGGGCGTCTTGGAAATGCTGGCGCGCGCGGATGCCTCGATCACCGAGCTGGCCGGGCAATTCCGCATGACGCTCACCGGCATGAAGAAGCACATCCGCGTCCTCGAGAACGCCGGGCTCGTGACCACCCAGAAGGTGGGGCGAATCCGCACCTGCCGGCTGGGTGTTCGCCAGCTGGAGGAAGAAGCGGCGTGGATCGAGCAGCACCGCCGGCTTTGGGCAGCGCGCTTCGATGGGCTGGAGCGTGTTGTCGAGGATTTGAAGAGGAAGGAGAGAACCGATGCGCGTAAGAAACGAGCTTGAGCACCTTTCATGAACAACACCACCGTAAAACGAGCCTCGGACCGCGAAATCGTCGTCACCCGACTCATCAACGCGCCCCCGCGCCTGGTATTCAAGGCATGGACCCAACCGGAGCTGTTCAAGCAGTGGTGGCTGCCAAGATCGATGGGTATGGTGCTGCGTTCCTGTGAGATGGATGTGCGTGTCGGCGGCCAGTATCGCCTGGTGTTCGAACCCGACGGCATGGCCTTCTTCGGCACGTACCTGGAGGTGTCACCGCCCTCCCGGCTCGTATGGACCAATGACGAAGGTGGGGATTCCGGCCCCACCACCACGGTGACCTTCGAGGAAACCGCCGGTCAAACGCTGCTGACCTTGCGGGAGCTCTATCCTTCCAAGGAGGCGCTCGATGCCGCCGGTACCGGCGCAGCGGATGCCATGACAGAAGTGTTTGCGCAGCTGGAGGAACTTCTCGGCACCTTGGATTCCAATCGCGCGCAATCATGAACATCTGCAAGCGCACATGCTCGTGCCAGAACCGAGCCTCTAGCGATCGCGTCGAGTTGCGTGCGCGTCCGACGCCGCATCGCGATTGGCGTGCGGAACGCTCACGAGGACCCGCACACCGCCATCCCCGCAAGTCTCGAAATTCAGTGTGCCACCGATCAAGCGCGCCCGGTACGCCATCATTCGCGATCCGAGGACACCTTCCGGCATAGCGCCTTCCGATCTTCTCCCGCCCTCCGCCATGACGCCGAGCCGAAGACCCATGGCGTCCTGTAGGAGTTCGATGGTCACCTGCCGGCACCCGCTGTGATGCGACGCGTTGTGCACGGCCTCGTAGGCGATGCGATACAGCTGGTTCGAGACATGATCGGACACCTGCACATCAGCCGGCCGCGACGTGCTCGACGTCGGGATCTGGAGTTGGCGAGTGCAATCCACCGCGAGGCGCTCGAGCGCATTCGACAACGAACCACGATCCACCTGCACCGGCGACAGCCCCCGCGCCAGGACGCGGGTGGCGTCGATCGTCCGGTCGACCTGCCTCATCGACTCGTTCAGCAGGTTGAGCACGTCTGGATCACCGCGCTCCGCAGCCTTCGCGGCACTGCGCAACAGCAGTGAAACGCCCGTCAACTCCTGCCCCACTCCCTCGTGCAGGTCGGCGCTGAGCCGCTGACGCTCCTCGCTGGCCACCGCCAATACTTCCCGCTCCAGCGCCCTGATCTCCGTCACATCGCTGACGCGCAGCGTTGCACCCAGCAATCGGTCGCCGACGATGATGGGAACACCACGCAACTCGAAATACTGGACGCCGCCGGCCCCTGTCAATTCAATGTCAAGCGTTACCATCTGGCGCTTTCCAATGAGGTCGGTGACCGCCATCGATACCGGCTGCCTGGCCTCCGCCGGGACGCCCTCGGTCAGGGGCTGGCCGATACGGGGCGCGACGCCCGGCCCGAACAAGCTGCGATTGGCGAACCGGATTGCGCCTTTCTCATCCAATAGCGCCAGCGCATCCGGGGCGTTCATGGAGGTTTCGCGCAGAATGGCTTCATGGCGCTGCAACTCACGTGCGTGGCGCCGCGACAGGAGCAGGAGGTAGCTGACGAGCACGCTGACGAGGACCCCGGCGACCGCGAGGCCTATCGACAGCCAGCGGGTGCGCTCACGACTGGCCGCCTTGTCGCGTTCAACGACGAGCTCCCGCGCCAGCGACGCGCGTTCCTGCGCGCTGATCGCGAACTTGCGTTCCGCGCTGAGAACGGCGACCGCCACGCTGCGACGTTGCTGGTCGGTTTGCTCGGAAAGCCGCATGGATTTTTGCGCCGCCGCAAGCGCTTCGGCGGGCCTGCCAACACGGCCCAGCGCCTCGGAGAGATCCCGATATATCCGTGGCTGATACGTCGGTGGGACATTCCGGCCGCCATCGGCCGACGCCTGCTCCAGATAGGCGAGTGCGATTCGAGGATGGTTGCGCGCAAGCTCTATCCGCGCGAGCAGATCGAGGGTTCCCGACAGCTGATCCTGCCGGCCGTTCGCCTGGAACGAACGCCGCGCATCGAGACAGGCGCGCTCTGCCTCATCGTACCGCTTCAACTCCGACAATTCGTAGCACAACTCGTGATCCGCGAAACCAAGCCCCGGCTCATCCTTGAGGTCCCGCATGAGCGTGCGCGCCTCCGCGAGCACCGGCAGGCCTTGTTCCGGCTGCCCCATGGCGCCAAGAATCTGCGCCTTTGCCCAGAGCCCCGTCGCCAGCGCCGCGGGTTGCCCCTTGGCGCGCGCGTAGGTGATCAATTCCTCTTCCATCCGCAATGCGTCTTCATGGAGGCCCGCGCGGCGAAATGTCGTTCCGAGCTGATAGGCCGCTTCCACGGCCGCGGCGGAGGAGCCTGACTTGATCGCCAACTCATGTGCCATCAGCCCGTCTTTCGCCGCCAACTCATGCTGATTTCGCCGCCCCTGGATACGTCCGCGCACGAGCAACAGGCAAGCATGCCCGAGCCCTCCTGGTTGCAGTTCCGGCTCCCAGCGGTTCAACGTCTGCAGGGCCGCCGTCAGATCCGACTCATTCTGCGCCGTGTCCGCGTAAACGAGTTCCAAGCGCAACTGCAGGTCGCGAACCGCAGGCGACGGCGTCAGCGGGGCAAGGTTGCTGCGGCCCGCCGCCACTGCTTCCCGGGCGCCGGCATCATCACCCGTGGTATCGAGTGCATCGGCGATGATCGCGTACAGCTCAGCGGTGCGCAGACGATCCAACGGCGCGCCGTTGCGGATGAGAACTCTTGCTGTTTCAACGGTCCGAACAGGATCGCCATCCGCGCTTTCATCGAGCGCCCTCAGGTCAGCACTCGGCAATGGCGTTTTGCAGGATGCAGATGCCGGAGGAGATCCGGCGCCGAATGCACAAATGCCCAAGAAAGCGCACAGCCACGTCGCCATTGGTTGAGGACGCCAACCAGCATCCGATGACCAAAGCTTCATCGGGGGTTGGCCTTGGACTGATACACGCTGTTCGCCATTGCAGAACAGCAAAGTACCCCAGGGAGGCTGATCCGGCAATGAATCCCCGCCCCCCGCTTGATCCTTTAGGGTTCAAGCATGACGACCTGCCCATGACAGACCGTCGGGCCGGCATTTATCCCGGGTGCCGTCGCCGTCAGCTAGTTGAAACGCACATACTCGAAATCAACCGGCTGCTTGTTGATGCCCTTCTCGGGCGGCGCGATCCAATTGGCGAATTTCCCGGGCTCGACCACCCGGCCCATGAGCGATTGCACGTAGGCGCGATCCTCGGGCGTGGGCAGCCACGCACGCGCATTGGCGCCCCATGTCTCGGCCGACACGACCTCACCCGCAGGCGAGATCTTCACCGCGGAAAGCGTGCCGATCTGGCGATTGAACCCTTTGTGCGGCAGCGTCAATTGAAAATCGACGCCCGACTTGGTGATGACCTTGTTCCAGCGCATCACCCCGCTGAGCGAGTCCTTGATGTAGTCATCGCGCAGCTTCTCATTGAGCGCGTTGAGGGCGGGAGCCGCCACCGTCGTGAGGGCGCCATCGACGACCTGGAGCACCGGGTAGGTCTGATCCTTCAGGATGTGATCGTCATTCAACCGGTTCTCCTCGAATCGGCCCTTGAGACCGGTGCTGAAGAAAGTGGCAGCGTTCGAGGACACATCCGCGCCGAATAGATCGAGCGTGACGCTATAGTGGAAATTGAGGTAGCGCTGGATGGTCGGAAGATCGATCACGCCGAGGCGGCGCAAGGTAGGTACATCGTCAGTCTTGTGCTCACGCATCACTTCGCAGGTGCGCTGGATGACGCGGGCGACACCCGACTCTCCCACGTACATGTGATGCGCTTCCTCCATCAGCATGAATCGCGTCGTCCGCGCGAGGGGATCGAAGGCGGACTCCGTGAGCGCGCAAAGCTGGTACTTGCCGTCGCGATCGGTGAAATAGGTGAACATGAAGAACGACAGCCAGTCGGGCGTCCGTTCGTTGAACGCACCCAGGATGCGGGAATTGTTGGCATCCCCGGAACGGCGCTGCAGCAGGGCTTCGGCCTCCTCGCGCCCATCACGACCGAAATGCTTGTGCAGCAGGTACACCATGGCCCACAGGTGGCGTCCTTCCTCGACATTCACCTGAAACAGGTTGCGCAGGTCGTACTGCGAGGGGCAGGTCAGCCCCAGATGCCGTTGCTGCTCGACGGAGGCCGGCTCGGTATCGCCTTGCGTCACGATGATGCGCCGCAGGTTCGCGCGGTATTCGCCCGGCACTTCCTGCCAAACGGCCTCGCCCTTGTGATCACCGAAGCCGATCTTGCGCTCGGGCTGCGCGGGATTCAAAAAGATTCCCCACCGGTAATCGGGCATGCGCACATGCTCATAGTGGGTCCAGCCACTCGGGTGCACGCTCACCGCCGTGCGCAGATACACCTGGAAGGCCTCCGAGCCATCCGGGCCCATCTCACTCCACCAATTTAGGAATTCCGGCTGCCAGCGCTCGAGCGCCCGTTGCAGTGTCTTGTCGCTGGACAGGTCGACGTTGTTCGGAATCTTCTCGCTGTAGTTGATGCTCATGGTCGCTACACCCGTTCCCAGTCGAATTTTGCCTTGCGGCCCGTGCCGTACACCTTCAATGCGCCCGCCTCGCCCGACGCATTGGGCCTGATGAAGATCCAGTTCTGCCAGGCTGAGAGCCGGCCGAACACGCGCGTTTCCATCGTCTCGGCGCCGCCGAAGCGCAGGCTGGCCTCCATCCCGGTGAGCGCATCCGGCGATAAGCTCGCGCGTTCCTCGAGCATCAGCCTGACTTCATCCGCCCAGTCGATATCGTCGAGCGCGGCCGTCACGAGACCCAGCTCGGCCGCTTGCCGCGGCCCGATGGCCTGCCCCAACCGGCTGCGGCAAGCATCGATGGCGGCTGCTTCACCATAGAAGCGGCTGGCGATGCGCGTCTGATGATCCACACGCGGATAGGCGCCGAAGTTCTGTTCGTTCAAATGCAGGGCGGGCGCGCCGGCATCCGCGTCGGCCATGTAGGCGCGATCCGCGGCCAGCGCCAACTCGAGCAGCGTTCCGGCGAAGCAGGAACCCGGTTCGATCAAGGCGATCAGCGTGCGCGAACTGACTTCCAGGCGCGCCAGCGACCGGCGCAGCATGCCGATGGTTTCACGCACGAACCAGTGTTCGGCATGCGCACGCAGCGCGGCATCCGCCTCGAGCACGCGCGCGGCATCGCCTTCGGTGCGAATCACCCACACGCCCAGGTCACGGTAATTGGTGCGCAGGAGCAGGATGGCATCGTCCAACTCGCGCGCCATCTGCAACGGCCACCAACGATCGCCGGCAGCGAGGATGGAGGTCGGATCCTGGGCAACGGCCAATGTGGGCGCCTTGACGGTCAGGGTGGCTCGCCGCCGCTCGGGCTGAACCTGCACGTCCACATATTCATAGTGAATGCCCTGCGCATCGATCGCGGGGCTCAACGCGCGCAGCTGGATGCCCACTGCCGTCTTCGGCCGATCGCTGGCCTTCGCCAATGCCGCGGCGCGTTCCGCCACGAACGCGCCGAACTGCTGCGGCTTGGCCACGGCGTCCACCAACCGCCAGTCCTTGGCGCGTTGGCCGCGCACGCCTTCGGTCGTGGTGCAGAACATATCCGCATGGTCACGACGCACCCGTCGTTTGTCGGTCAGCCGCGTCAGTCCGCCGGTGCCGGGCAACACGCCCAGAAGCGGCACCTCGGGCAAGCTGACCGCGGAAGAACGGTCATCCACCAGCACGATCTCATCGCAGGCCAGCGCCAGTTCGTAGCCGCCGCCCGCGGTGGTGCCGTTGCACGCGGCAATGAACTTGATCCCGGAGTGGCGGCTGGAATCCTCGATGCCGTTGCGCGTCTCGTTGGTGAACTTGCAGAAATTCACCTTCCACGCATGACTCGAAAGGCCCAGCATGAAGATGTTGGCGCCCGAGCAGAAGATGCGATCCTTGGCGCTGGTGATCACCACGGATCCCACCTGCGGATGCTCGAAGCGGATGCGTTGCAGCGCATCGTGCAGCTCGATGTCGACGCCGAGGTCATAGGAGTTGAGCTTGAGCTTGTAGCCGGGCCGCAATCCCCCGTCCTCGGCCGTATCCATGACCAGCGTAGCGACGGTACCCTCGACCTGCAGCCGCCAATGGCGATAGCGCGACGGATCGGTCTGGTAGCTGACCCACTCGTCGACGCCTGTGGCGCTGACGGTGTTAGTGGCCGCGTCTGCCATGGCAGGTCTCCTTCACGGAAAATGTGGGAATTCAGCTTCGATGAGTGGCGGCACGCAGGCGGGCCAGCGCGGTTTCCACCGTGACGCCGGCCGTATCCACGGTGATGTCCGCCTTTTGATAGGCGGCCTCGCGTGTCTTGAGCAGACGCTTCAGTTCCTGCATGGCTGCGCTCGAATGCGCCATGGGCCGCAGATCGCCCTGCGCGATCACGCGATCCATGTGCTCCTCGGGACTGGCCTTCAACCATACGGTGAAACATTTACCCAGGAGCTTCTCGAACGTGTCGGCCTCACCGACGATGCCGCCGCCGACGGCGATCACGGCCCGCGGCGTGCCGGCGAGGATCTGCTCGAGGCAGCGCCGTTCGAGCTGCCGAAAACCCGCCTGGCCATAGATCGAGAAGATCTCATTCAACGGCAAGCCCGCTTCACGCTCGACTTCCCGGTCCAACTCGATGAAGGGCACGTTGAGTTCGCGTGCATACAACTCACCCAAGGTGGATTTGCCCGCACCCCGCAGCCCGATCAGCGCGATCCGGTCACGGCGCGCCGCACTCTCAGGGCCGACCTCGCGCGCCAGGCGAATCAGCATTTCTTCGATGCGGTTGGGCGGTACCTGCGCCAGGAACCGGCGCACCAGGCGCTCGGCAATCGCTTCCTGATCCGACGACAACAACTCGGTGATGGTCGCGCCCAGCGCTCCAGCCACCCGCCGTAACAGGACAACCGAAATATTGCCCTCGCCCGCCTCGAGCTGGCCGAGGTAGCGCTCGGACACATCGGCAATGGCAGCGAGGCGCTTGCGCGTCAGCTTCGCCTGCTCACGCGCCGCGCGCACACGGGCGCCCAGGGATTCCAGGAATTCACGCTCGGCGCGATCATTGGACTCGACGGTGACAGGTCGTGAAGCAGCGAGAGATGACATGTGAGCAATATAAAACCAGGCAAAAGCACGATCAAGAACTATTTTGCTTTTTCTGATCGCTGCGCCTCCGCACGTCGCCACATATCTCCGCCAATCTGAAAGTTATGTATATAAATCAATAGATTGAAGATAACGCGGTATAATACTGCCACTTTCGAAATAAGCAGTATCTTGCGCATTTAGACCCGCTGAGGTATGAAGACCTCGGGGGAAAACGCCGATGCCAATACAACATCTGTTCCAAGGTCGAATCGCCGGGGACGTTCGCTTCATCACTGATGACATGAAACGATGCCGGCGCTGAGCAAAGCCGACCACGGCTCTACCCCACCGCGAGTGGAGTTCGCGGCCAACTACAATGCCGCTCACGACCTGATCTTCCGCAACCTCGAGGCGGGCCGCGCGAACAAGCCTGCCTTCATCGACGATGAAGGCGCGATCACTTATGGGGAATTGGAGCAGCGCTCCGCTGCCGCCGCGCATGCGCTCCTGAGCCTCGGCGTGCAGCGTGAGCAACGCGTCCTGCTCTGCCTGCAGGACAGCATCGATTTTCCGGTGGCGTTCCTTGGCGCCATTCGCGCGGGTATCGTGCCGGTGGCCGTCAATACCCTGCTCACTCAGCAGGACTATGCGTACATGGTCAACGATTGCCGTGCAGGGGTAGCGATCGTCTCCGCTGCACTCCTGCCGCTGTTCGAAGCGGTGCGCGAGCGCATGCCCGCGCTGCGGCACATCATCGTGTCGGGCGCCCGGCAGCATCCGCAGTCGTTTGCAGCGCTCGTCGGCGAACATCACCGGCCGTTCGACTGCGTCGATAACCATCCCGATGAGCCCTGCTTCTGGCTGTATTCGTCGGGCTCCACCGGCTCCCCCAAGGGCACGGTGCACGCGCATGCGAGCCTCATGTACACCGCCGAGTTGTTCGGCCGCGGCGTGGCGGGATACCGGGAAGGCGATGTGTGCTTCTCGGCCGCGAAGCTGTTCTTTGCCTATGGCCTGGGCAATGCGCTGACCTTTCCGCTCGCCGTCGGCGCGACCACCATCCTCATGGCGGAGCGAGCCACACCTGCTGCCGTGTTCAAGCGGTTCCAGATGCACCAGCCGACCATCTTTGGCGGCGTGCCGACGCTGTACGCGTCGATGTTGGTGTCGGACCAGTTGCCCGCGCCGCGCTCCCTACGGCTACGTCTGTGCTTGTCCGCCGGTGAACCACTGCCGGCCACCATCGGCCAACGCTGGCAGGCACATTTCGGCGTGGATATCCTCGATGGGATCGGCTCCACCGAGATGCTGCACATCTTCATCAGCAACCGGCCCGGCGCCGTCGAATACGGCACCACCGGCAGGCCCGTTCCCGGCTACGACGTGCGATTGGTCGATGAGCACGGCGCGCCAGTGCCACCGGGCGAACAGGGCGAATTGCACATCCGCGGCCCGAGCAGCGCCATCCAGTACTGGAACAATCGCGCCCGCTCTCGCGACACCTTCCTCGGGCCCTGGACGCGAAGCGGTGACAAGTTCGTGGCGCGCGCAGACGGCACGTTCATCTATGCAGGACGCAGCGATGACATGCTCAAGGTGAGCGGCATCTACGTCTCACCCGCCGAAATCGAAGCCGCGCTCATCACGCATCCTGCCGTTCTCGAAGCCGCCGTGGTCGGCCACGAGGATGCCGACGGGCTCATCAAGCCCATGGCGTTCGTGGTGCTCAAGGACGCTTCCCTGGGCAACGAGGCCTTGGGCACGGAATTGAAGACGCATGTGAAGTCGCTGCTCGCGCCGTACAAGTATCCCCGCTGGTTCGAGTTCTGCCGCGAGCTACCCAAGACCGCCACGGGAAAGATCCAACGCTTCAAGCTGCGAGCTGGCCTGGAGGGCAAGACATGAAGGCCGTGGACATCATTCGCGAGGAACACCGCTCGATGGCATCGGTGCTCAAATCCCTGCTGAACCAGGCGCAGGCCGCGCGCGCCGGCACCGCCGAGGCGGACTGGCCGTTGTATGCCGCCATGCTCGATTATCTGCAAGCCTTCCCCGAAGTGACCCACCACCCCAAGGAAGACCAGTTCCTGTTCCCCGCTCTGCGGCGCCGCTATGCGAACGCCGAGTCCTTGCTGGCAACCCTGGAAGAGGAACACAAGGCGGGGGCTGACTTGCTGCGGCGCCTGGCGCGGCAGCTCGAGGAGTCGAGGGCCTCGCAACGCATCGACAACTTCGCTGATGCGTTGGAAGGCTACGCGCAGTTTCAATGGCGGCACATGGAGCGCGAGGAGAGGGAAGTCCTGCCGTTGGCCATGGAGAAGCTGCTCACGGCGGATTGGTCGGCCATCGACGCGGCATTCGCTGCCAATCGGGAACCTCGTTGGTAGCCGCTCGATCCGGCCCCTTCATATCGAGCCGCATCATCGCAACCGATGCAATCTAACCGCCGCCGGTGATGGCAGAATAGCGTGGGGTGCGCAGACATCGGTTCCGAATCGGGCGTGCAGCCCGATCGTGAGCTGTGGGGAGGGAGATGCCGACTGCATTCGTACTGGCAGGCGGAGGAAGCTTGGGCGCGGTCCAGGCCGGGATGCTCGCGGAGGTGCTTGCCGCCGGTGTCCGGCCAGACCTGATTGTCGGTGTGTCGGCGGGTGCGATCAATGGCGCGTACCTGGCGTCGGACCCGGTGCCGAGTCGTGCCGAACTGCTGGCAGGACTGTGGACGCAACTGCGCACGCGCGATGTACTGGGCGCGCGTTTGTTCGTGACATGCGCTCTGCCCACTGTCGCGGGCAGCACACGATTATTCCGGCGGGGCCGAGTTGATTCGAACGGCTAGAGCCTCGACCCGCGCCTGGCTCATGAGCGGCGGATTACAGCGCAGCGAACTGCCGCATGAACTGCTGGATCACGTGCATTAGGGCTCACGCCCCCTTGCGCTGGGCGCTGATCTCATCCGCGATGGCGAGCACGCTTGGGTTTGGGGGATGTGGGGGCCGTTCCGCTCATCAGCTCGTCGGCTTGCTGCAACCGGGTCCGCAACCGCGGAGCGGCGAAATCGATCAACGCGCGCAGCTTGACCGGCAACCGCCCCTGCCCTGCATACAGGAAGCTGACGGGGATGGGGTCCGGCTCGAACGGCTCCAACACCCTGACGAGCGTCCCATCGCGCAGCGCCGGTTCGACCTGATAGGACAACACACAGGTCAACCCTAAACCGGCTTTCGCGGCCTCGATCGCCGCTTCGGCCGTCGTGACGCTCAGTCGAGCTCGCACATCGAGATTCAGATCGGCGCCATCGACGCGAAACCGCCAGGCTTGTCCGGCTGAGAGAGCCTCGAAGCTGACGCATTGATGTGCATCGAGATCGCGCGGGTGGCGCGGGGCACCGCGTTCGGCGAGATACGCCGGGCTTGCGCACACCACGCGACGGATGCGCCCGAGGTTGGTCGCCACCAAGCCGCTGTCGGGCAGGGCCGCGATGCGAAGCGCCAGGTCCACGTGATCATCGACGAAACTTGCAATCCGATCGCCCAGTGCGAGATGCACATTCACCTGCGGGTGGGCGCGCAGGAACTCCACCAGCACGGGAACCATGTGAAGCCGCCCGAAGACGACCGGCGCGGTGACCACCAGGTCGCCACGCGGAGCGTTGTACTCGCCGACGGCAGCGCGCTCGGCCTCCTGGATGTCATCGAGGATGCGCCGGCACGCTGCCACGTAACCGCGCCCGGCGTCCGTGAGTGTCAATTGCCGGGTGGAGCGAATCAGGAGCTGTGTCTTCAACGCCGATTCGAGCTCGGTGATCTTGCGGCTGACGGTCGCGAGCGGCATGCCCAGCTTGCGCCCCGCCGCCGATTGGCTTCCAGCCTCCACGGTCGCCAGCAGCACTCGCATGGATTCCAGCCGGTTCATCTCATACTTCCATTATTTGGAATATTGGCTTGCGAATATACAGGCTAGTTAACGAATTCGGAAAGGCCTACCTTCTCCACCCACGCGCCCTCGGGCGCAAAACAACCCACTCCAAGGAGCCTTCCATGTCCCGCACTACCACGTCGCGTAGCTCGACGATGGCGAGATCGCCGCCAATCGCAGCGGCGCCTCGCACGACTCCAAGGCCGATGCCGCCGTTCGATTTGCCCGGAATGTCACCGCACTGCGCGGTCATGTCAGCGAGGCAGATTTCGCCAGCGTCAAAGCAGCTGGCTACTCGGACGCGCAGATCATCGAGATCGTCCAGCACGTGGCGCTCAACACCTGGACCAACTACATCAACACCGTCGGCGGAACCGAGATCGACTTTCCCGTGGTAACGGCGCGAAAGGTCGCCTGAGTCAGCGGAGGCATTCGTCATGTCGTTTTCAAGCGATGTCGCCTTCACCCCGACGGTGAAGGCGATCCAGGAACGCAAAGGTTCGCGCCGGAACTACGCACGGATGGAGGAAGGCGGCGGCTGGGAAACCCGGATAACGCCCGACTTGAAGGTATTCGTCGAGGCGCAGACGAGCGTATTCCTCGCCACCGCCAACAGCGAGGGGCAGCCTTACATCCAGCATCGCGGAGGACCGCCGGGTTTTCTAAAGGTGATCGACGAGGAGACGCTTGGATTCGTCGACTTCGTCGGCAACCGCCAGTACATCACCCTCGGCAATCTCGCTGATAATCCTCTCGCTCATTTATTTCTGATTGACTACGCGCATCGAAAGCGCATCAAGATTTGGGGCAGCGCGCGCGTGGTCGAGGATGACCCTGCGCTTGTCCAGAGGCTCATGCCCGAGGGTTACAAGGCACGGCCTTCGCAGGTCATCTTGTTCAAGGTGCACGCGTGGGATGCCAACTGTCCGCAGCACATACCGCAGCGCATCGATGCGGCGGATGTCGCGCGGGCGCTGCAGGAGCGGGATGCGCGCATCGCAACGCTGGAGGCTCAACTGGCCGAACTTCGGGCAAAGAGTGGCTAGGTCGCCCCGGAGGTTTGCGGCATGAGCCAAGCTAATCGGTACGTCCAGTAACCCTCATTTGATGCTCACGATGGCCTTTGTTTATCTTGGGCCCAATGCAGCCTCGCACCCGAGCCCGTGGCCAACCCATCGACTGGTATTGGCCGCCCGTTGACCGCCACGCGCTCACCGCGCTGAGCCGACGCAGCGATTTCCTGGGTGCCCGCCAAACCCTCGGCTTTCTCGCCGTGCTGGCCACGACGGGCACGCTCGCCTACTACTCGGGATCGCACTGGCGCTGGTATGCCACGATTGCGCTCCTCCTGCTGCACGGAACGTGCTGGGCCTTCCTCTCGAACGCTTTTCATGAATTCAGCCATGGTACGGTGTTCGCAAGCTCCCGGCTCAACCGCATCTTCCTGGGCGTGGTGAGCTTTCTGAGCTGGAACAACCCGGTGCTGTTCTGGACCAGCCACACCGAGCACCATAAATTCACCATGCACAAGCCCGATGACCTGGAAATCGATGAGCTGGCGCGCATCACCCCGGGGCAATTCCTGAGCATCGCATTCATCAATCCGAGGGGGTTGCTGCGCACCTTGGCGAACACCCTTCGCTACGGAACGGGACGGATGCGCGGCGATTGGGAGATGCAGCTGTTCCCCATTGAGGCGCGCGCCGCGCGCCGGCGGCTGGCGTATTGGTCGTGGGGAGTTCTCGCGGGCCACATCGTTCTGCTGACGGTGGCTCTGGGCCTGCATTGGTGGATGCTGCCCGTCGTCATCACTCTCGCACCCTTCTATGGCCGAGGCCTGCAGTTCCTATGCAACGAGACGCAGCACCTCGGACTGCCGGGCCATGTGGCGGACTTTCGCCTGTGCAGCCGCACGGTCTACCTGAACCCGGTACTGCAGTTCATGTACTGGCACATGAACTACCACATCGATCATCACATGTACGCGGCCGTGCCCTGCTATCGGCTCGCCGAATTGCATCGCATGATTCGGGCGGATCTTCCCCGTTGCCACAACGGGCTGTTGTCGGCCTGGCGCGAGATCGCCGCCACATTCGCCAGGCGAGATGCCGAACGCGGTTATCGGTACGTCGTCGAAGTGCCGGAGCGTCGCGCACGCGGAGGGGCCAGCCGCAGCACATGAGAGTGTCGCGACGTTCGACGAGTAGGTCACCGTCGCCCACGGGGGTGTCGGGCCATAACTGCGCGAGCAGCTCGCGGCGCGACACCACCTGCCGGGGACTATGCGCCAAGCGAAACAGCACCGCCGCAACCTTGGGATCCAGCTTTCGTGTAGCAGCGGGATCATAAATATTTTTAAAATCAACATCTTGTAGCATATATCTATAATGTTTCTGATAACAATACCTCGCCCCGGTGCGGCGTTGAGGGACACTCATCCACACAGGCGCGAAGTCCGCGGAGAATCTGCAGGTGCGGGAACGGAAGGGTCGGACGCGAGCGGATCGCGGGTGCCGGGGCATCCCCGGATTCAATCCCTCATTCATGAATCCTAGTCAGCAATTCAATGAGTTGTGCTACTTCCTTCGCGGAGAATCGCGACTTCAGCCATTGTTCGTGCTCGCGGATGGCGGCCTTCGCCGTGCGCAGCGCAGCGCGTCCCGACGCGGTGACATCGAGTGTCTGCTTGCGCGCATCCACCTTGGACTTCCCCCGCTCGAGAAAGCCGCGGGCTTCCAGCCGGTCGACGATGGCCATGGTGGTGGCACGATCCATGCGCATGCGCTGCGCCAGGTCGGTTTGGGCGATGCCCGGATGATCATCGGCCAGCCATAGCACCGACACCTGCTTTTGCGTCAGGTCGAGATGCGCGAACGTCTCGGTGAAGTGCCGGTACACCGCGCCGTGGGCGAGGCGGATGTGAAAGCCCACGATGTTTTGGATTTCACCGATGTCCTCATCCCCGGCCACGTGGGGAGTGGTGATGGTGGTGCTGTCTTTTAGCTTGGGCATGGTGCCCGATCCATGATACGCGGCCGCCCGCCCGGGTGAACCACGCTAGCGGCTCCATGTGGGGAGCGCTACGACGGCGCCTGGGTACGCCAACCTTCCTTGTACGTCTCGCGGGCGACGCGGCTGTAGGGAACGGAGCTCACGACGGCACGAACCTCGAGCTGCCGGTGCGGCTCGACGGTGGTCTTCTTCGTGCCACCGCCCTCCTCGCCCCACACCACGCGAACCTCGGTCCCCACCGGGATCGTCGGATCGATGATGGCCAGGGACAATGCCTGCTTCTCGTTGTAGCTGTACCCGGTGAACATCGACAGGCCGACCGTCCGGCCCGCCGCATCGACCACCCGGTCGTAGTTGGAGGATGCGTAATTCGCCAACGGCACGTCGAAGAACTTGTATTGCTCGCCATCGGGGTTGAATAGGCAAGCCATGATCTTGGCCATGTCCTCGGGGTGCCAGGCCAGGGTGACCTTGCGGCGCTGCTTGGCAGGGTCCACCGCCTGCAGGGCCTCGCGGCCATGGAAGTCGTGATCGAACTTCACGAACGAGCCGTAGCCGATTTCCCACGGATTGACATAGTAGTCTTCGATGTTGCGGGACACGAAGCTGCCGCCGATCGAACCGGTAGCCTCATAACTGTCCGCCCCCAGCCATTGGCGATAAGACTTGAGCTTTTCGCCGGTGTAGATCGCCGGCAGCGGAGAAGGAATCCAGCCCGATTCCAGGGTGTTTGACGGATAGGCCCGGCTGCCGCAGGGCAACAGGCCGAATTCCTTGCCGGCCTCGAGGATGGCCGCGCGAATCTCCTCCTGCTCCGCGTACGGACCCCAGATCTCCAGCCCCGGCGCCCCGGACATGCCATGCCGCAGCGTGCGCACCGTCTTGCCGGCAATCTTCATCGTGGACATCGTGAAGAACTTGAGTTGCTCCAGCGGCTCGCCATTGAGCTTTTCGATCACGGCCCAGGCCTTCGGGCCCTGGATCTGGAAGCGCCACACCGAGCGGCTCACGGGCTTGCCCATCGGGCGCATGGGTGAGCGATCGTCCAACTCGGCCTTCACGTCATAGCCGCCGGTGGCGGCATGGAACCGCAACCAGTTCGAGGCCGGCGCGCGGCCGACGTACACGAATTCCTCCGGCGCCAGGTAGAAGATGATGCCGTCACCGATGATATGGCCATACGGCGTGGTGGGAACGTATTGCTTCGCTCGGTTGACGGCAAAACCTGCCATGGAATTGATGGCGGTGTCCGACAACAGCTTGAGCGCGTCCTTGCCACGCAGGTACAGGTTCACCATGTGATGCGTCTGGTCGAACAGCACGGCACTGTGCTGCCAGGCCCATTGTTCGCTGCGCCAATTGGAGAACTCGGGGGCCACCACCGGATACACGTACGCCCCGAGCTGCGAATTGCGCAACAGCTCAACCGTATTGCCCGCCGAGGCGAGGACATCTTCCAGATTTCGTGAACTCATGAGTCCATCCCGGTCGGTGGCATTTGTAAGTAACACATACAATATACCAGCAAGCCCGGGATTCGCAACGCGGTCTCGATCGGCGCCGCCGATCAGCCTGCCTCTCGCCGCTCACTCCGGCGGGAGCCCTGTCTCGGCAAGGACGCCTGCATCACGGTGCCGCGCACGCCAAATCCCGGGCTTTTGCCGATCGCGAACGACCCGCCCAAGGCGCGAAACCGCTCGCCCAGCCCCAGCAAGCCCAGCGATGTCGGCTTGGTCAGCGCTTCGGGGGCGATGCCGATGCCGTCATCGGTGATGGTGAGCAACAGCGTGCTGTCGGTCGCGCTCAACGTCATGTCGACCTTGCTTGCCTGCGCATGCTTGCTGATGTTGGTGAGCGCTTCCTGCGCGGTCCGAAACAGCAGCAGCCTTTCGGACTCGCCCAGCACCGGAAAGCCGGCCGTTTCGTGGACCTCAATTGCCAGGCCCGACAGGCGCGAAAAATAGGTGGCGTGTTCCTTCAGCGCAGTCCCCACCCCCAGATGCGACAATGCGGCGGGCCGCAAATCGTTTGCCACCTGCCGGAGCTCCGTCATGCAGCGGTCCAACCCCTCATGCAATTCCTCATAAGCCGTCATGACACCGACGCGGCCTTTTGATTCCCTGTTGAGCAGTTCCAACGTCAAGCTCATGGCGAACAGGTTCTGCGCGACGCCATCATGCAGGCGCTTCGAGAGCTCGCGGCGCTCGCTCTCGCGAACCTCCTCCAGTCTCTGGGCAAGACCGCGGATTTGTTCGAACGCGTTACGCTGTCCGGTGATGTCGACCATGGTGGTGATCACCGCCGCCTCGCTGGGAGGATCGGTGGCGGGCAGTGGCTGCGCATTGATGCTGATCCAGCGCAGTTCGCCACGGCTGGCTCGAATACCGGCGACCTGGCCTCTCACCGGCTCGCCCGTCTGCATCGCGCGCATAGGCGGATGTTCCGCGCCGGGAAACGGAGTTCCATCCTCGTGCACGGCATTCCAATCCGCGTCCAGCGATGACTTCTTCAGCAGGGCCTCACGCGGCAGGCCGAGCAGCACCTCCGCCGCCCGGTTGGCATCGATGATCCGCCCGTCCCGTGCCTGCACCACCAAGGCCTCGGTGAGCGCAGCAAAGATCGCGGACAACTCCGACTCGCGCTGCGCCAGCGCCTGCTTTTGCTGGGTGATCTCGGTGATGTCGTAGGCGATCCCATAGACCCCGTTGACCTGTCCGGCGGCATCACGCGCCGGGATGTAGGTGACCTCCCGGATCCGTTCATCGCCGTCGATGACCGGCTTGGCGACGAAGTGCACGGACTCCCCGGCGCGCGCCCGCGCGCGATACGGAGCCGCGATCTCCTCGAGCGCGGACGGGATGAACGCCGACGCGGGCTGCCCTTCCGGCGGCATCTGGTTGGTACCGATGCGGCGGAATTCGGCGTTGGCAAATCGGATGACGTCGTCCATGTCGAACAAGCCGATCGTGATGGGCACGTGATCCGTGATGGTCCGGATACGCTGCTCGCTCTCGGCGATCCGCATCTCCGCCTGCTTCCCGGCCGTGATGTCCTGTATCTGCACGATGAAGTACGACGGACGGCCATCGCCTCCCAGAACCGCCGTGCCCGACAAGTCTACCCAGACGATGCGACCGTCCTTGTGCAGATAGCGTTTCTGGTACTTGAATTCGTGCGGCGGAACGCCCGATGTGACTTGCTCCAGGTGGCGCAGTCCCCGGGGCAAATCCTCGGGATGCGTGATGGCTTGAAAATCCATCGCGGCAAATTCTTCCGCCGAATAACCGAGGATCTGCGTCAACGCCCGGTTGACACGCAGCCACCGGCCCTCGAGCGAACAGATGGCCATGCCGATCAGCGCCTCCTCGAAGGCGGCGCGAAATCGCGAGGTCTTCTCGCGCAACCGCTGCTCCGCTGCGTGGCGCCAGGTCGTGACTTCCGTGATGATCAGGATGCCGCCGATATTCCCGCCCGGCGTCCGCCAGGGATGCAGCTGCCAATCGACCCATTCCAGGCGCCCATCGCTGCGCACGAACGAGTCATCGACCTGGGAGAGGGACTCACCGGTAAGCGCGCGGCGATGCAGGTCCTTCCATCGCTGCGGCACGTCCGGAAAAATCTCGTAGTGACTGCGGCCCAGCACATCGCCGTGCTCGAGCCCGTAGTCCCGGATCCAGCGCGGAGAGACGGCGAGGTAGCGCATATTGCGGTCGACCAGCGCCACGGCACAGGGAGAGTGATTCAAGAACAGACGGGTGATGTCGCGATGATCGACGACACCCGCCAGTTCATGGGCGAACTCCCCTTCCCCTTTCACACAGCTCCCCATCGACCCTTTGAACCAAGTGTCGCCTACGCATTGCCGCAGTTCAATTGAGGGAAAGCCTCTATGGCCGAGCCGCAGGTCGACGTCGATGTCGGTCCGGTGTGCGCCGCAACAAAGGCGACTCCACACCAGCGCGCACACTTCGGCTCCGGCAGCCCACTGAAACGCGTGCACACGACGATCGTGGACCCGCTGGCGCGCGTCGCACGTCCATCGCCGCAGCGCCGCACGATTGTAGATTTCACAATGTCGAAGTGAATTGCATCGCCGGAGTTCCGGCGGGCAAACTTTCCCTGCTGCATCCGTTGCAACGGGGAGAATCGATGCTGGCGAATCTGCTGAATTTTGACACCGCGTCCTTCATGCCGCATGGGCATTGCTACTTGTGGACTCCCTGGTTGTTGTGGACCTACGTGATCTCCGATGGCTTGATCACGCTCGCCTACTACTCCATTCCGCTGGCGCTCCAGTTGTTCGTGCGGCAGCGAAAAGACCTGGAATTCTCCTGGGTGTTCGTGTTGTTCTCGATCTTCATCTTTGCACGCGGCACCACGCATCTCATGTCCATCTGGACCATCTGGAATCCGAGTTACCCGCTGGATGCGATGGTGAAGGCCGTCACCGCGGCCGCCTCGATCCTGACCGCGATTCTGCTGTGGCCCTTGGTGCCCAAGGCGCTTGCATTGCCCAGCCCCTCGCAATTGCAGAGGGCCCTGAAGGAACGCGAGCGCGAAATCAACCAGCGCCGGTTGACCGAAGACGCCCTCGCAGCCGCCAACGAGACACTCGAGCAGCGGGTCGCCGAACGCACCGCAGCGCTGCAACAGGCGGAGCAGCGGCTGACGGCGCTGCTGTCCATCGAGCGCGACCGGCGGCTCGAAGCCGAGCGCGTGAGCCGCATGAAGGAAGAGTTCCTGCTGACGCTCTCGCACGAACTGCGCACGCCGCTGAACGCCATCTTTGGGTGGACGCAGATCCTCAAGCGCCGAAACGACGCGGCCACCGTCGGCAACGCCGTCGAGGTGAACGACCGCAACGTGCGCACCCAGACCAAGTTGATCGAAGACTTGCTGGACGTGAGCGCCATCATGGCCGGCAAGCTGCGTCTCGAGGTCCAATCGGTCGACCTGGCGGAGATCATCCATCTCGTAGCAGCGTCCATCAAGCCCGAAGCCGATGCCAAGGAGATACGGCTCGACACTGCGATCTCCACGCCCGTGTTCGTGCACGGGGACGCAGGCAGACTCCAACAGGTCATCTGGAACTTGTTGAGCAACGCGCTCAAGTTCACCCCGCGCGGCGGGAAAATCGACATCACCCTGACGCAATCGGGTTCCCGCGCGGAAATCCGGATCACCGATACCGGCCAGGGCATACCGGCGGATTTCCTGCCATTGCTCTTCGCCCGGTTCAGCCAGGCCGATTCCTCCAGCCGCCGCCGCTACGGCGGCATCGGGCTGGGCTTGTCGATCGTCAAGAGCCTGGTCGAAGCCCACGCCGGCTCGGTGCAGGCGGAGAGCCCCGGAGCGGACCAGGGCGCCACCTTCAAGGTGTCCCTGCCCGTGTTGATGCGCGAACAGGATGGCGCGCAGGAGCAGACGCCGTCAGGTGGAACCGCCGTATCGTCATCGACGGACGATCCGCCATCCTTGCGGGGCATTTCGGTTTTGGTGGTCGATGACGAAGCGGATTCCCGCCATCTGGCTCGAACGATTCTCGAGGATCAGGGCGCCCGCGTCACCACCGCCGCCTCTGCAGCCGAAGGCCGGGAATTCATGGCCGCCGATGCGCCGGATGTGCTCGTGTGCGACATCGGCATGCCGGTCGAGGATGGCTACGATTTCATCATGGACTTGCGGCGGCGTGGTCTACACATGCCGGCCATCGCCCTCACCGCCCATGCGCGTGCGGAAGACCGCGTGAAGGCCTTCCGGGCGGGATTCGATCACCATCTATCCAAGCCCGTGGAGCCCACGGAAATGCTGGCATCGATCACGAGGCTTGCCGGCCGGTAAGGGAGCGCGAAGCCATCATCTGGACCCGGTTCGACGGCATGAACCACGACTCAACGTCGCAAAGAGACTAATCCCTTGGCAATTGCAGCAAATTGGCAATGTTATTGCGCTGGATGGTGCTCGACCCGCCATAGATCGTGATGGCCAGCACGTCGCGCACGTACCTTTGCATCTGGAAGCCATGCGCATACCCATAGGCCCCCATGACCTGCTGTTGGCACTGAAGGGTCACTTCCTTGGCGCGCTCGGTGACGAACAGCTTGGTCATCGAGGTGGCAACCGCGCTGGGCCGGCGCTCCTGTACCAGCCATGCCGCATGCGAGAGCATCAGACGGCAGGCCTGCAATTGCGTGCGACACTCGGCCAGCACGTGCCTGACGGCCTGGTGACCGCATATCCGCTTGCCGCCCTGGACTCGGTCCTGGCTGTAGGTCCAGGCTTCCTCCAGCGCAGCCTCCGCCACCCCCAGGGCAATCGCCGAGGGACCGAGCTTTTCGGTCTCGAGTGCCGGGCCCGCGAGCACTGACCAGCCATTGTTCCAACCGGCCTCCCCGCCGACCACATCCTGAATCGACAACTCCACGCCGTCGAACACCACGTCGGCCAGTGGGACCCCGTTGTGGCCCATCGCGCTCAGGACCGTGATCTGCACGCCCGCCGCCTTGGTCGGAATCAAGACGAAGGACAGGTTCTTTCGCCGCGCTTCGGCGGGCCCGCTGCGTACCAGGGTGTAGATGTAGTCGTTCATCGACGCGGCGGACGTCCAGCGCTTGGCGCCGTTGATGACGATGCGGTCACCCTGTCTTTCGGCACGCGTGGTCACGTTGCCGAGATCCGCTCCCACGTTGGGTTCGGACAAGCCGTACGAAAACGCGATTTCCCCGGCTGCAAGCAACGGCAGCAGGCGCGCCTTTTGCTCTGGGGAACCGGACTCGGTGATGTTCAGTCCACCATAGGCCGCCGCCATGATGTAGTAACTGGCGAGACCCACACTGCGGCGGGCAAGCTCTTCGATGGTCGCGACCAGGCCCAGGACATCGTGCCCCAGGCCACCGTACTCCTCGGGAATGCAAAGGCCGCACACGCCGAGTTCACCCAGTTTCTTCAATTCCTCCCGGGGGACGAAATCCTCGCGGTCCCATCGCTCGACCTTATCGTAGGGACATTCCTTATCCAGATAGCGGCGCAGCATGGTGCGCAATGCGGTGATTTCTTCACTTTCATCGAATTCCACGATGCCGGTTCTCCATCTGCCGTCGCCGCCATCTTACCCATGTCCGCGTCGCTACAGCACTTCGAATACGCCTGCCGCTCCCATCCCTCCACCGACGCACATGGTCACGCACACCCGCTTCGCGCCACGCCGCTTGCCTTCGATGAGCGCGTGCCCGGTGAGGCGCTGGCCGCTCACGCCATAAGGATGACCCACGGCGATGGCGCCACCATTGACGTTGAGGCGATCCATCGGAATCCCCAGCCGGTCCGCGCAATACAACACCTGCACGGCGAAGGCCTCGTTCAACTCCCACAAGTCGATGTCATCGACCTTGAGCCCCAACCGGCCCAGGACCTTCGGCACGGCAAACACGGGCCCGATGCCCATCTCGTCCGGCTCGCAGCCGGCCACCGCAAAACCCAGGAATCGGCCCAACGGTCGCAGTCCTTTCTGCTGCGCGTACTTCTCATGCACCACCACGCAGGCGCCGGCGCCATCGCTGAACTGGCTGGCATTGCCCGCCGTCACCACGCCGCCCGGCAGCGCCGAACGCAAGTCCTTGATGCCCTCGTAGGTGGTGCCGGGCCGCAGTCCTTCGTCCACCGCGACAGTCACTTCGCGGCTGCACATGCCCTGCAACCGGTCGACCACGCCGGCGGTCACCTTGATCGCGGCGATCTCATCGCGGAATGCACCGCGCTCCTGCGCCGCGCAGGCGCGCTGCTGGCTCTGCGCGCCGTAATGATCCTGCCGCTCGCGCGAGATCTGGTAGCGCTGCGCTACGTTCTCCGCGGTCTGCAGCATGCTCCAGTACACCTCCGGCTTCTTCTTCGACAACGCCGGGTCCTGGATCATGTGGCGGTTTGCCTCGTTCTGCACGCAGGAGATGCTCTCCACGCCACCCGCCACGTATACCTCCCCCTCGCCTGCAATGAGGCGCTGGCTCGCGAGCGCAATCGTCTGCAATCCGCTCGAACAGAAGCGATTGACGGTGACGCCTGCTGTGGTCACTGGCAGGCCGGCGGACAGCGCGATTTGGCGCGCGATGTTCGAACCCGTGGCGCCTTCGGGAGTCGCGCATCCCATCAGCACATCCTCGACGGTTGCGGGCTCGACCCCGGCGCGTTGCACGGCCGCGGCGACCACGTGGCCGCCGAGCGTGGCGCCGTGCGTCATGTTGAAGGCGCCCTTCCAGCTCTTGGTCAGCGCAGTGCGGGCGGTGGAAACGATGAGGGCTTGGGTCATGGGATTTCCTAAGGTTCAGGTGAAGCGCTTGCCGTCGGCGGCAAGGCGTTCGAGCAGCGGTGCCGGTGTCCAGAACGCAGCATCATCATGTGGGTTACGCGCGAAGCGGCGCATGTCGCGCACCACGTTGTACAGGCCCACCGTGTCCGCATAGAACATCGGTCCTCCGCGGTGCAGCGGAAAGCCGTATCCGGTGAGATACACCATGTCGATGTCGCTGGCGCGGCTGGCAATGCCATCCTCGAGAATGTGCGCGCCTTCGTTCACCAGCGCCCATACCAGCCGGTGCACGATTTCATCATCGCTGATGGCGCGCGGCGTGATGCCGGCGTCCTTGCGAAACTTCTCCAGCATTTGCGTCACCACCGGGCTTGGCATGGCATCGCGCTTGCCCGGCGCATAGTCGTAGTAGCCCGCGCTGGTCTTCTGGCCGAAGCGGCCCATTTCACACAACAGGTCCGCGGTCTTGCTGTAGCGCAGGCCGGGCTTTTCGATGGCGCGACGCTTGCGGATCGCCCAGCCGATGTCGTTTCCCGCCAGGTCCGACATGCGGAAGGCGCCCATGGGAAAGCCGAAGGCCTCGATGGCGCGGTCGACCTGTTGCGGCGTGCAGCCCTCCTCCAGCAGGAACCCCGCCTGGCGGAAATACTGTTCGATCATCCGGTTGCCGATGAAGCCATCGCACACGCCGCTCACCACCGGCGTCTTCTTGATCTTCTTCGCCAGCGCCATGACCGTGGCCAGCACGTCCTTGGCGGTCGCCTTGCCGCGCACCACCTCGAGCAGCTTCATGACGTTGGCGGGGCTGAAGAAGTGCGTGCCGATGACATCCTGCGGACGCCGGGTGAATGCCGCGATCTTGTCCACATCCAAGGTGCTGGTATTGCTGGCGAGGATAGCGCCCGGCTTCATGATGCCATCGAGGGTACGGAACACCTGCTCCTTCACGCCCAGCTCCTCGAACACGGCCTCGATCACCATGTCGGCATCGCGCAGATCCTCGTAGGCGAGCGTGGTGCGCAGCAGGCTCATGCGCTGCAGGTATTTATCCTGCGTGAGCTTGCCCTTCTTGACCTGCGCCTCGTAGTTCTTCTTGATGGTGGCGATGCCGCGGTCGAGGGCTTCCTGCTTCATCTCGAGGATGGTGACCGGGATGCCGGCATTCAGGAAGTTCATGCTGATGCCGCCGCCCATGGTGCCGGCACCGATCACTGCCACTTTTTCGATGCGGCGGAGCGGTGTGTCCGCGGGCACATCGGCGATCTTGCTGGCGGCGCGCTCGGCGAAGAAGGCATGCCGCAACGCCCCCGACTCGCTGGTATTCATCAGGGAGACGAACGATTCGCGCTCGAAGGCGAGGCCCTCGGCGAAACGGCGTTTGACGCTCGCCTCCACCGCATCCACGCACTTGGCCGGCGCGGGGAATTGCCGGGCCATCGCCTTGGCGGTGTTACGCGCGAATTGGAAATAGGCGTCGGGGTTCGGGTGCTTGGCGGACAGGTTGCGGACCAATGGCAATGCCGCGCCAGTCTTGCGATGCTCCTCGGCGCGCTCGATGGCGAACCGGCAGGCGCCCTCCAGCAAATCCCCGCTGATCAATTGATCGAACAACTTCTGTGCTGGGACCGAGGCCAGCAATTCGCTCTTCACCGGCTCTCCGCTCACGATCATGTTCAGCGCGGGTTCCACGCCCAGGGCGCGCGGCAGGCGCTGCGTTCCGCCGGCGCCTGGCAACAGGCCCAGCTTCACCTCGGGCAGCGCGATGTCGGCGCCGGCGACGGCCACGCGGTAATGAGCACCCAGCGACAGTTCCAGCCCACCGCCCATGCATACGCCATTGATTGCAGACACCACCGGCTTGCGGCATTCCTCGAGCAGGCGAATCAGGTCCAGCAGGTTCGGATGGGCGAGCGCCGTTGGCAGGCCGAATTCCCGGATATCGGCGCCACCGCAGAAGGCCTTGCCCTTGCCGGTGACCACCAGCGCAATCACCGCGGGATCGGCTTCGGCACGGTCCACGGCACGCGCGATCTCCACCCGCGTGTCGAAGGACAGGCCGTTCACCGGCGGGTTGTCGATCTCGATGACGGCGACATTGCCGCGAAGCTGAAAATGAGCACCCATCCGGTTTCTCCGTCTAATAAGTCCTGGGCAGCGAAAGCAGCTTTTCGCCGATTGAATTCATGATCATCAATGCCGCGCGGCTCCATCGCATAGCCCCGGCAGCGCTGCCGGCAAGTTTATACGGGATATGGAGGGTCGGCGGCATCCACTAACGGCAAAACTCCCCGGCTCACCCGCGGGCCGTCCCGGACGTTATGATGACGCTTATGTACGGACTCGCATTGTCACCTCCACGGCTGTGGGGTTACCCATGACCATTTCCGGCGTCGCCCTGCTGGCCGCCTGCACACTGCTCGGCGCGCTGCTGGGCGAGGCATTGGGCATGTTGCTCGGGGTCAAGGCCAACGTCGGTGGGGTCGGCATCGGCATGATCCTGTTGATCGCGGTGCGCCTGTGGCTCAGCCGGCAGGGCCGGCTGAATCCTGGCATCCAGCGCGGCGTGGAGTTCTGGGGCGCGCTCTACATTCCCATCGTCGTGGCCATGGCCGCGCAGCAGAACGTGGTGGCGGCGGTCAAGGGCGGGCCTATCGTCGTCATCGCCGGCGTGGCAACGGTCGTCCTGTGCTTTGCCTGCGTCGCCCTGATCAGCCGGCTGGGAAAGCCGGGTGAGACGATGGACGAGATCGAGACCAATGCGGCAGCAAATGCCGCCGCGAAGATCGATCCGGCGGATCGGGCCTGAAGGGAGCCCTGCACCGTGGATAAACTCGCGCACGTGTTCACCGCCAACGGGCTGTTGACCGCTTTCGCCGCCGTGGGGATCATCATGTGGGTCTCCAATATGCTGTCGCGGCATCTCACCGCCGGCCGGATTCACGGATCGGCCATCGCGATCACGATCGGGCTCATGGCTGCATTCTTCGCGGGCATCGTGACCGGCGGCGACAAAGGTGTGGTCGACATTCCCTTGCTCGCCGGCATCGGGCTGTTGGGCGGCTCCATGCTGCGCGACTTCGCCATCACGGCCACGGCGTTCGAGGTGGATGTGGAGGAAGCCAGGAAGGCGGGCGTGATCGGCGCGGTCGCGCTCTGTCTGGGCACGGTGCTGCCGTTCATCGTCGGCGTGCTGGCCGCAGCGGCATTCGGCTACACGGATCCGGTATCGCTGACCACCATCGGTGCGGGCGCCATTACCTACATCGTCGGGCCGGTGACGGGCGCAGCGCTCGGCGCAAGCTCGACGGTGATTGCGCTGTCCATCGCCACGGGCGTGCTCAAGGCCGTTCTCGTGATGGTGGCGACGCCGATGGTCGCACCGCTGATCCGGCTGAACAGCCCGCGCTCAGCCATGGTCTTCGGCGGACTCATGGGGACGGTGAGCGGGGTGACCGGCGGGTTGGCGGCGACGGATCGCAGGCTCGTGCCCTACGGCGCACTCACCGCGACGTTTCATACCGGCCTTGGTTGTCTCACCGCTCCCTCAGTCCTGTATTTGATCGTACGTGCCGTCGTCGGAAGTTGAAATCGAAGACCCGGCGGACTGCTCCCGCAGCGATGCCAACTCCAAGGGCTCCCCCGCCCGGGCAGCCGTCGGTACCGTAAACGCGAACATGGTTCCTCTCCCCTGCGACCCGGTCACCACCAGGTGCCCGCCGAGCGCCCGGGCGCGATCGCGATTCCAATCGCAGATCATGGCCGGCATGGCGTTCGCAATACCGTCCCTGGTCGATTTCTCCCCGCGCAGCGCCGTAGCATGCTGCCTTGCAACGCGGCACCACGCAGTGCAGCATCGTGCCCGCGCCGTGTTGACATTGGCGCCGCTGATCGAAGGAGCTCCTCCGCTTGAGGCAAGAACCAATTCTCATTGCCGGTGCCGGCATTGGCGGCCTTGCCCTGGCGCTGACGCTGCACCAGATCGGCATCGCCTGCCAGGTGTTCGACAGCGTGACGCAACTGCGGCCATTGGGAGTGGGCATCAATCTGCAACCCAATGCCGTGCGCGAACTCGCAGACCTTGGCATCGGCGAGGAGGAACTCGACAAGATTGGCGTGCCCGCCAGGGAATGGGCGTTGGTCTGCCTCAACGGCCGCGACATCTACAGCGAACCGCGCGGCAAGTTCGCGGGCTACCGCTGGCATCAATATGCGGTCCATCGCGGGCGATTCCAGCTGCTGCTATACCGGCATGTCCTGGCACGACTCGGGCCCGATGCCGTCGAACTGGGCCAGAAGGTGGCGGGCTATCGCAAGCGGCCGGATGGCGGGGTGGTCGCCGAATTGATCAGCGCCGAGGGGACGCGCAGCGAGGCAGCGGGCGCGCTCCTGATCGGCGCCGATGGCATTCATTCGGCGGTTCGCGCGCAGATGCACCCCGCGCAGCCACCCATCCGTTGGGGCGGCACGCTGATGTGGCGCGGGACCAGCCGCGCCGTCCCGCTGCGCACCGGCTCCTCTTTCGTGGGCCTAGGCACCTCGCGCCACCGCGTGGTGCTCTATCCCATCTCGGCGCCCGATTCGCACGGGCTCGCCGAGATCAACTGGATCGCGGAGCAGACCTATGATGCCGCGCACGACTGGTCGAAGACGGGCTGGTTCCGGCCCGTCGAGCTCTCCACGTTTGCCCATCAGTTCGACGGCTTCGTGTACGACTGGCTCGATCTGCCGGCGCTGCTCAAGGGGTCGGATACCGTTTATGAAAACCCGATGATCGATCGCGATCCCATTCCCACCTGGGCGGACGGGCCCGTGGCACTGCTCGGCGATGCGGCGCATCCCATGTATCCCACAGGCTCGAACGGCGCGTCACAGGCCATCATCGACGGCCGGGTGCTGGGGCGGATATTCGTGGAGCGGGGTGTCAGTGCTGCGAGCCTGGCCGCCTACGATGCCGAGCTGTGCGAACCGGTGGGCAAGGTCGTGCTGCGCAATCGCGGCGCGGGTCCCTTTGGGCTGCTCAAGATGGTCGAGGATCGCTGCGGCGGTGAATTCGAGCGCATCGATGACGTGATTCCCCGCGCCGAACGCGAGCAGTTCATGCTGGCCTACAAGCAGGCCGCCGGCTTCGCCCGCGACACGCTCAATGCCGCGCCGCCGATCATTCGAGCCAGCGCGCGCGCGGCGGTCTAGCGTCGCGCCGCCCCATCCCGTTCGAGCGCGCTTCCTCCGCGCTCCTGATCGCCATGAGCGGCAGGACGCAATGATGCGCCCTGCCGCGGCTGCATCAAGCCATTACGAAGGCATTCAACTTGTTGCCGTCCAGGTCACGGAAATAACCGGCGTAGAACCCCTCGCCCCGCGGTCCCGGCGCACCTTCGTCGGTACCGCCCAATGACAACGCGAGCTGGTGCAATCGGTCCACCTGCGCCTTGTCCTTGGCCTCGAAGGCGACCATCACGCCATTGCCGACGGTGGCGGGCTTGCCGTCGAACGGTTTGGTGATGCCGAGCCCGGCACCACCACCGGGCTTGCCCCAGGCAATGAATGTGTCATTTTCCATCATGCGGCCGACGCCGAGTTCCTGGGCGATGGCATCATAGAAGCCGGCTGCGCGCTTGAGGTCCCGGGTGCCGAGGGTGACGTATCCGATCATGAGCGTTCTCCACGCGAAAGTTGGTGGGAGTAGATTTTGAGCGAAGGCAGGCGATGACGTCCATCCAGTTCTCGAGCATGCGGACTACTGTATGAAAGATGTTGAATGGGCGCAGGGAGCAGCGGACGGCGTGATCCCTGCTTGGTTGAGTTTCAATGCCTGAAGCGATCGTCGGCGTGATTCGCAGGCATGGCCTGGTGCTGGTGATTCAACGTGGCCCGGGGACCACCTTCGCCGGACATTGGAGTCCTCCCACCGGACGTCTCGAACCCGGCGAGAGTCAACAGGATGCTCTCGTGCGCGAGATGCACGAAGAACTTGGACTGGAGGTGCGGCCGCTCGACAAGGTCTGGGAATCCATGACGGACAATGGCGTCTATCGCCTGCATTGGTGGACGCTCGAGGAAGATGGAGCCGAGCTTCGTCCCGATCCTCGCGAGATCAGCGCCATTCGCTGGGTGGATTCGCGTGGGTTCCTGGCGCTGCAGCCGACGTTTCGAGGCGGACGGGAATTCTTCCGCGACGTGTTACCCACCATCCGTTGATCCACCGCCAAGCTGGAATGCGTTGATGGGTCAAGCACCCGGTGGCGCGGTCACAGGAACAACTGGATCGATGGCAGCGCCGCATCGCAATTGACCAATTCCACCTTCTTCATTCGAATGCGCAGCGCGCCCTCGATGACCACCAACTCATGGGTGGTCGTGCCCGCGAGGACCATCTGGTCATCGCGCCGCACCTCGAAATACGCAAAGGGTGTGCGCGTGACGTAGATACCGGTGACCCGGTCGGCCGATTCGATCGACGGCGCCTGCAGCACGTGCTGGCAGAAACTGGGCTGGAATTGCGAAATGGCGCGCCCGCTCTTCAGGCGCTCTATGCGCACCTTGAGCAGGAGCTTGTCCTCGTGCATGAGCGAGGTGTGGTTGATGCCGTCCGGCTGGCCGCGCGTGATCGGCACCCAGTAACGCCCATCCTCCGCAAACAAGTCGTACCATTCGTCCCAGCGCTTCTCGTCGATGATGCGCGCCTCGTCATAGACGAACTGGCGCAAGGTGCCTTCGTCCACGCCCGCCCCGGTGAGCCGCTGCGCGTTCATCGGCCTTCTCCCGCCGCCATGTTCATGGTCATGAGCTTGGCCCAGGCGCGATATTGGCCGCGCATCGAGATCTCGTTGGTACCGTTGTAAACGCCGTCGATGTGCTGCAATTCGTGCGGGTCGAATCCGCGGTGCAGGCTGATCCAGTCATTGCCGTCGGTTTCCAGCCCATCCTGGATGGCCTTGTAGCAGACCAGGTCATCATGGCCCACCGGTGACATCGGTGCGTTGATGAGCCGCGTGTACAGCACCGAGCGTTGCAACAGGGCATCCGGCGCCCCGACCAAACGGAACGTGAACGACTCGAGCAATGTCTTGTTGTACGCCAGCGGCCGCGCCACGCGGATGGCCTGGATGGCGCCCTTGATGGTCAGGCTCGGGAAGTACACGGTGTTGTGGCGCGCTTCCTTGAGAATCCGCTTCGCCTCCTCCTCGCCGCGCGCCTTGATCAAGGCCATTTCATACTCGCCCGAGGGCGAGTAATCGGAGTGGATCGAGTAGCTCACCCCGGTGTAGCTGTGGCCGTTTTCGTAGATGCGGACGCCCTGCTTCTCGAAGAAGTCATAGCCGCTCGCAAACGGCAGCACCAACTCCACGGCCAGCGGCTTGGGCGTGTCGGGCGGTTGCTGGGACCATAGCGTCTTGGCCGTGCCGGCCACGGATTCATGCGCCACCATCGGATGCATGGTGTCGTTGAGGTTCTCCACGAACATCTTCCAATTGCAGTCGTGCAGGTACTTGAGCGTCCCGCCGGCCACTTCCAGGCGGCCTTCGGGTGCGCGGTCTACCATGTTGTCGATCGAACTCAGCGATCCACCGAAGTAATCCTCGAAGTCCATGCCTTTGTCGGACAGGCGCGCGAAGATGAAGCCCTTGTAGTTGACGACATTGCGGACCTCCACCAGGCCCTTGGCCGCCTGCGTGTCGGCAAAACCGGTGTGGTCGTAGCCGGACTTGACGGGAATCGTGCGCACCGCACCGTCGAGCTTGAAGGTCCAGCCATGATAGGGGCAGCGCAAGGTGCCTCCCTCCGCATGACCGTACTCGGAACAGGCAACCTCCGCGCCCTTGTGCGAGCAGCGGTTGAACAGCACGCGCACCTTGTCGTCCTGGCCGCGCACCATGATGACGGGCTGACGCGCCACGGTGGTGGTGTAGAAGTCCGCCGGCTTGGGAACCTGGCTGTCATGCCCCACGTAGATCCAAGCGGTGCGCCAGAGTTGCTCCATCTCGACCTCGAACAGCTCCTGGCTGATGTACAGGTCGCGGTGAACCTCGTTGTCACGGACCAGGGCGCGGATGGCGGCCGGATCGTTGCGGTACTTTCCCATCGTCGAGTTCCTCCAAAAGGCAGCGGTCCGGCGGTCGGCCCGGCGACGGCAGGCACCTATGCGAGTGACATGTCGGCAGCCAGCTTTACGTGATTTTTCAATTGATTTTTCAACCAAAGAATAAGGGAATGTACCTAGCGGAAGGCCGGCCGCAGGCGAAGATCGAAGAATGGGTCCCGGCAATGCCGGCTATCGCAGATCAGCCCGCCATTTGAGGCCGGCCAGGGTGCCGGCGGCGGGCCGGTATTCGGCGCCAATGTGGCCGTCGTAGCCGAGTTCGTCCAGCAGGTCGAACAGGTACTGATCCCGCAACTCCCCGCTTCCCGGTTCGGTACGCTGCGGCACGCTCGCCACCTGCACATGCCCGATGATGGGCATGAGCCGCCGCAGCGCCGCCGCCACATCGCCGTGCAGGATCTGGCGGTGGTAGATGTCGAACTGCAGCCTGAGGTTGGGAATTCCAGCGGCAGCGATCAACCGCTCGGCGAAGGCGAAGTCGTCCAGAAAGTAACCCGGCACGTCGCGCCGGTTGATGGGTTCGATCAGTAGCGTCAGGCCGGCCGCGGCGAACCGCTCACCGGCATCCTTTAGAGAATCCTCGTACGACTGCTGCGCGGCCGGATCGCTGCGATCGGCCACGCCCGCCATCAGGTGCAGCCGGTCGGTGCCGGTGATCCGCGCATAGTCGATGGCTTGGCTCAGCGAGGCACGAAGGACTTCCCGCCGGCCGGGCAGTGCCGCATATCCGCGTTCACCGGCACTCCAATCGCCCGCGTATACGTTGAACATCACCAACCGTTGATGGTGCCGCGACAACGCCGACGCCACCTCGTCCGCGGGCATGGCATAGGGGAACTGGCATTCCACCGCCGTAAAGCCTGCGTCCGCCGCCGCCGCGAAGCGATCCTGGAACGGCCACTCCTGGAACATCATGCTCAGGTTCGCGGCGAAGCGGGGCATGCGCTCAGCCGCGGCCGATGTAGGGCATGGCGGCCGCCATGACGGTGAGGAACTGCACGTTGGCATCGAGCGGCATGTTCGCCATGAGCAACACGGATTCCACCACCCGCGCCACGTCCATGAGCGGCTCGCCGCGGCGTGAGCCGTCCGCCTGCAGCAGGTCGGCGGTGAAGCCGGCGGTCATGGCGGTGGCGGCGTTGCCGATGTCGATCTGGCCGCAGGCGATGCGGTGCGCCCGGCCCTCGAGCGACAAGGTCTTGGTCAAGCCGGTCACCGCGTGCTTGGAGCAGGTGTAGGCCACCGAGTGAGGACGAGGCACATGCGCCGAAATGGACCCGTTGTTGATGATGCGTCCGCCGCCGCCCTGCTTCATCCGGCGGAACGCCGCGCGCGCGCACAGGAACATGCCGGTGAGATTGGTGTCGATGACGGTGCGCCAGTCGTCCAACGGCACATCTTCGATGGCAGCGGCCTTGGTGAAGCAGCCGGCGTTGTTGAACAGCACTCCAGGGTTTCCGAATGACTTCACGGCGGCATCGAAGGCATCCTCCACGGCCTCTTCGTCACGAACATCGGCAACGAGAGCCAGATTGGAAGAGCCCGCGGGCCTTAAGCTCAAGGTTTCCTGCAAGGCGGGCAAGCGCCGGCCGAGCAGGGCCACCCGGTAGCCCGCGTCGATGAAGCCGAGCGCCACCGCCCTGCCGATGCCCGAGCCAGCGCCGGTGATGATGGCGGTCTTGGGATTGGAAGAAGCAGGCATGTGAACCGCTGCGGCAGGAAAGACCGCGACATGTTAATGCAATTCAAGTCCCGCTACGCAAGGTCGCGCGGAACGACGCTCTTCTCCTCGCGCGAAGCTGACCTGCGCGGATTACTGCCAGCGGCTGGAAAGCGGATCAGCGGCGATGATTTCACTGAACTCCTTGATTTCACGTCCCAGCGTCGTGTCGACCCCCGGCATCTTGAAGGAGCCCGGCGGTGAATGGATGTGAATGGCGATCCGTCCATTGTGGAATCCGGCGAAAGCTCCCGGTACCTGGAAGAGCTATGCGCCACGATGATCGAAGGCGCGGTACAGGCGGTCGCACACGTCCATCGGACCAAGCTGCGCACGCAGTCCCAAAAGCGCAAGGCGCGCGTCAAATCTCCACCAGCGAACGGATCGCGCGCTTGATCGATTCGTCGACGAGGCGGGTTGCGGCGCCGGGCCGCGGCTCGTACACCGCCCGGATGCTCATGCCGTCGACGAACGCCTGGATCATGACGGCGATGGCCCGCCGGTAAGCGGGCGACAGTGACGGGGCGATGACCTGCAGCGCGGCGCACAGCCTGTCTTCATAACGCCGGCATTCCTTGCGATGCAGGGCAGCCATCTTCGGACTGTGGTCCAGCATGCCGACCATCAAACGCCACAACGCCGTGTCCTTGGATCGCACCAGCGCAAGGCCCGCGTCGATGATCGCATCGAGGCGGCGAACACCCCCTTCTCCTGCATCACCTGCGGGGCCGGAGTCGACGCTGACCATGTACTTCTGTATCTCCACATCGTAGATGGCCACGAGCATGTCGTGACGCGTGCGGAAATAGTATTGGATGTTGCTGTGGGTCATGCCGAGGCGCGCGGCCACCTCGCGCAGCACCACGGAGTCCGGGCCTCCCTCCAGCAGCAGCGACTTGGCGGTGGCGAGGATCTGCAGGCGCCGGGCCTCGCCCTTGCGCAGCAGGCGGCCGCCCGAGGGCCTCATTGCTCGTGGTTTACCCATGATCCGGCGGACAGTGTGCAACAAGTCCGCCGCTCATGCGTTGCCTTTTGCAGCCATCGATTATAAAGTTGGCCAATGGCCAATTTATTGACCGTTTGAGGCCGCACCTCGCCCATCCCTTCCCTGCCGACGGAGCCTTCGCATGAAACTCGGACTCCTCATTCCCCTGATCAGCCGCTACGCCACGCCTGATTTCATCCGCACCCTGGGCGTCACGGCAGAACGGCTGCAATTCCAAACCATCTGGGTGGGCGAACATTCGGTGATGTTCGATCAGCAGGATTCCAAGTATCCGATGGCGGAATCCCTCGGCACGGACGGGACCATGCTCGGCACGCCGGAGGGCCGCGTGGAACTATGCCCGTTCACCGCGCTTGCCTACCTGGCGGCGATCACCTCCAAGGTCCGGCTCGGCACCGCCACCATCGTCATGCCGCAGCGTAATCCCGTGTACACCGCGCTCGAGGCCTCCAACGTCGATTGGCTGTCCAAGGGCCGCCTCGATCTGGGCGTGGGCGTGGGTTGGTGCAAGGAGGAATTCCAGGTGATGGGCGCGCCCTTCGAGAACCGCGGCGCGCGTTCCGGCGCCTACGTCGAGGTCATGAAGCGGCTCTGGTGCGACGAGGTCTCGACCTACAAGGACGAGTTCTACGACATGCTGCCCTGCCGCGCCTACCCCAAGCCCATCCAGAAGCCGCACCCGCCGGTCATCATCGCCGGCCACGTGGCGGCCACGTTCAAGCGCATCGCCGCGCAGGGCGATGGCTGGTGGACCATCGACAACACGCCCGAGCAATTGCAGCCGCAGCTCGAGCAACTGAAGGCGGAGCTGGCGAAGAAGGGCCGCCAGATGCGGGACCTGAAGTTCGTCGCTTCGCCCTACCCGCACAAGGCGGACCTCGCCATGGTGCAGGCTTACGCGGCGCTCGGTGTCACCGAACTGGTGCTGATGGCCTACCCGGACGATCCGAACCAGGTGGAAGGACTGCTCGAGGATCTCGCCCGCCGATACATGGACCCGGCGGCTCCCGGGATGGCGCGCCTCCGATAACACCGGGACGCGCGAGCACGCACGCCGCCCCGCTCGCCGATGCCGCACCACGGTCAGCGGATGCGGGATAACGCCGTCGGCGCAGCGCAATGGTTGCGGGAACTGGTCGCGGCTGAATAAGCTGCCCCGCAGGGAGTCGGCGCCGTACCGGAAGCCGCTGGGGAACTCGATGAAGCCATCATTGCTGTGCGCGCTGCTGCTCGCGGCCTGGTCCATTTCCTGCCGTGCCGACGCACCGGCCGCCGCGGCGGCCAGCAAGGTATTTCAAGCACAGGATGTTTTCGCCCTGCGCTGGGCCTCGGATCCGCAGATGCGTCCGGACGGCAGGGCCGTGGCGTATCTGCTGCAGTCGAACGACATCGACACCGATGAGCAACTGCAATCGCTCTGGGTCATGGACCTGGCATCAGGTACGCCAACGCCGCTGGGAACGAAGCCGGGCTTCTACTCATCGGTGCGGTGGTCCCCGGCCGGCGACCGGCTGGCGTACTTGTTTTCAGATCCCGATGGGCGCACGCGTCTCGTCATCCGCGACATGCGCACCGGGGACACACACATCCTTGCCGACGACGGGCCGACACCGCATGACATCCAATGGTCACCCGACGGCCATTCGATCGCGTTCATCCGCCGGGTCCCCGAGGCAGAGCCCACCCTGGGCAAACCTCTGAGCAAGCCGCCGGGCGCGCATTGGGCTGCGCCGCTCAAGGTCAGCAACAAGCTGAATTTCAAGGCGGATGGCCAGGGGTATCGCGAGCGTGGCTATTCACATGTTTTCGTGATCTCCGCGGACGGCGGCAGCCCGCGCCAGCTCACCTCGGGCAGCTTCGATGAGGCGGGCCCGCTGTCCTGGTCGCCGGACGGCCGGGAGCTGCTCCTCGCCGCCAACCGCACGCCAGGTTGGGAACGTGAGCCGGTGGATCCCGGCGGGCACGCGCCGATGCGCCTGGCCATCCATCGACTGACGCTGGACGATGGACAGTTGACGCCACTGACTCCACTCACCGGCCGCCATCGGGTGGCCGGGTATTCACCCGATGGCAGACGCATCGCCTTCCTCGGCTTCGAAGACCGCCGGCGCAGCCTGCAGAACATCGAACTGATGGTGATGGACCGGGACGGCAAGAACCTGCGCTCGCTCACCGCCAAGCTCGACCGCTCCATCAGCGGCGCTCATTGGGCGCCCGATGGCACGAGCCTCTTCATGACCTACACCGACAAGGGCATCACACGCGCAGCGCGCGTCACCCTCGAAGGCCGCATCTCGCCGATCGCGGAGGGCCTCGCCGATGGCGCCAACGATGCCCTCGTCCTGCCCTACTCCGGCGGTGAGTTCTCCGTGTCGCGCAACGGCGTGGTCGCCTATACGGGCGGCGCCACCGATCGCCTGCCGGAGATTTTCGTGGTCCAGGGCGGCAAGCCGCGACGGATCACGCAGGCAAGCGACGCACCGGCCATCCATTGGGGCGCCACGCAACACCTGCAGGTGAACTCTTCCTTCGATCGGCGGCCGATCGATGCCTGGATGGTCACGCCGCCCGGGTTCGACCCGAAGAAGAAGTATCCGCTGATCCTCGAGATCCACGGCGGCCCGTACCTGAGCTACGGCCCCTTGCTGTCACTCGAGCATCAACTGTTCGCCGCGGCGGGCTATGTGGTGGTCTATGCCAATCCGCGCGGCTCCGCCACCTACGGGGAAGAGTTCGCGAACCTGATCCACGACGATTACCCCAGCCACGACTACGACGACCTGATGAGCGCGGTGGACGCGGCCATCGCCACCGGGCACGTCGATTCGGAGAATCTGTTCGTGGCGGGGCATTCGGGCGGCGGTGTTCTCACCGCGTGGATCGTCGGCAAGACACCGCGCTTCCGCGCCGCCGCCAGCCAGAACCCGATGATCAATTGGAGCAGCGGCGTGCTGACGAGCGACATTGCACACTTCGTTACGCACTATTGGTTCGACAAGATGCCGTGGGAGGCGCCGGACAACTATTGGCGCCATTCGCCGCTCTCGCTGGTGGGCAATGTCACGACGCCCACTCTGATGGTGGCCGGCGCGATCGACGTGCGCACACCGCCGACCGAAGCCCTGCAGTTCTACCAGGCCTTGCAGCTACGGGGGGTTCCCACCGCGCTCGTCGAGATACCCGACGCCTATCACCTGCTGACGCGGCCCTCGCAGTTCGCCGCCCGGTCCAATGCGATTCTCGCCTGGTTCGACCGATACCGGCGATGAGCGCTTCACGTCATTGACGAAGGCCTGACGACTCCGCTCATCGCCAATCGCTCAGCACGAGTGCATCGGGCAAGAGGTAGCCGGCTGAGTTTCCGCGCTGCATGGCAACGCCGGTGATCTGCGTGCGAAAGCCGAGTTGGTGAAGCAGCCGATAAGCGGTGTGACAGGATGAGTTCACGCCTGCCATCAGCACGCCGGCGCCGCGCCGGGCAGCAGCAGCCTCGCACAGGCCGATCAACGACGCGAAGGCCGCCTCGCGTCCCGGCCGCGCTGCGGCAAACTTGAGATAAGCGGCGCCGGTGCCGGCCTCACTGCCCGCGCCGATGTGGCAAATGGCGAAGGCCGCGATCCGGCCGCCCTCGAGCACCGTGACGATCTCTCCCAACTGTTGATCGAGGAGCGACGCGATTTCACCGCCCAGGTCGAGCCCTGGAAACACAGCCTCGGTGACATCGCGCGCCTGCACGAGCAATTCCTCCCGGGATCCCCTGAACGCAGGCAGCAACGGCGATTTCGGCGCCGGCGGCTTCGCCATCAGCGCCGTCAGCCGTTGCGGCCAGAAATCGAACTTCTGGTACAGCGCCAGGTGCTTGGGACTGTGGGGAAAGGTGAACAGGCCGGCGTGCGGCGTATTCCAGCGGCCGAACGTGCTCATGGTCGCCTCCAGCAGCTGCCGTGCGACGCCCTTGTTCCAAAAATCCGGCCGGATGGTCAGCGGCCCGAAAAATCCGAAGCTGCCCCAGTTGGCCACACAATTGGAACCGATCAACACATCGCCATCGAACGCACCGAAGACCTCGTGATGATGCGGCGCCCGCCAACGCGTGCCGATCAGGTCCGCCCCGGCAGCGAACGTCATCGGATCCGGCAATCCCAGGAATGTTCCGAACGCGAGGCGGAAGATGCGGTCGGCCTCCGCCAGGTCGCGTTCCTGCAAGGCGCGTATCTCGATCGGCATGGTGCTCCTCGGCGCAGGTGCGCCCGGTTCTATTTCATCGCCGCGTCGACGAGCGCACGGATCATCCAGCGGCGCACCTTGCGCGCCTCGACCTCGTCTATCTGCAGCACGTCATTGAATACGATCCACGACTCGGTGCCGATCACCAGCGCCAACGCCTTCGTCAGGTGATCGAGCGCCGCCGGCTTGGCCTTGCCGCGCAGGGGCTTGAGCGCCGCCTCGATCAGGGGCGTGCGCCGGTTCTGGCGCGCAGGGGCGGCTTCATCCTCGCTCCGCAGGCGCAACTGCAGCGAATTCAGGAGCATCATGCGCAAGGCCGGGCCATGCTCCGCCACCACCTTGGCAACCGCCGCGTCGACGCGCTCCACGCGCACGGCCGGGCTATCGGTGCATTCGGCATCGAACATCGTGTCCGGATCCGGCATGGCGACATCCAGCGGCGTCTCGACCAGGAGCGATTCGATATTCGGGAAATAACGATAGGCCGTGGCGCGTGAGACCAACGCCGCCGCCGCCACCTCGTCCAGGCTGGGCGTGCGGCCCTCCTTGAGCAATCGCGATGCCGCCTGCAGGAGATCCTTGCGGGTGCGGCGGCGCTGATTCTCGCGTGCGGAGGGTTCGCCCGAAGGCTTGGAGCGGCTCATCCTTCAGGCAATTGACGCATGATCGCCGGGAAGTCCAGCCAGACGTTCTCGCGCGCGATGGAGCCGTCCTTGGCGAATTCGAACACGTGCAACAAGCGGAACTCCAATGGCCGTCCGCGGCCCTCGAGGCCAAACGGCCTGCCCACCGCCCTGCCGCGCCACATCGATTCATCAACCATGAAGCGATCACCGTACAGGCGGCGCAAGGGCGTGACCTTGCCCTCGCTGAGGTCGGCGAACAAGGTGTCGTAGAAGGGCCGCGCATTCTCGCGGCCATGCGTCGGGCCGCCCGGCCAGCCGACGATGTCGTGCTCGGCATCCTCGGCCAGTGTTGCCAGCACGCCTGCGACATCGTCGCGCGCCTCGTACTGGAAGTGCTCGTCGATCACACGGTTCATCATCGCAGGTGTCAGGTGCATGGCTCACTCCCAAAATGGAATGAGTTTATCTTAATGAGACGATTGTCTCACGTCAATACATATGTCTCGGGGACCGGTGAGGGGCCCGGGATCGCGGCCGGCTCAGTGCTGGGGGCCCTCCTGTGCGTCCGCAGCATGTGACGCCAGCGTACCCACATGATGACGTCCCTTGAGCGCATACCACAGCAAGCCGGCGCCCAGGATGACGCCGATGTAGAGGTAGGCGCCCCAGGTGTTGTACCAGGGCAATCCATAGACCGCTTCGCGTGGCCAGGCGAGATTCAGCGCCATGCCGGCTCCCCAAAGGACGGCGGCAATGTTGACGGGCAGCCCCCACTTCCCCATCGTGAAATATCCGCCCGCCGCGAGGTCCGGCGGCGGCCATTGGCCGCGCAGGCGCCTGAGCAGGAGCGACCCCGTCACCATGAGATACGCAAGATAGATCATGATCACCGCGATCGAGGTGACCACCGTGAAGATCTTCGGTTGTTCGACGTTGAGGACGAGGATCAACGCGGCGATCACGCCGATCACCACCGCGGGCACGATGGGTGTCTGCGTCGCCGCGTTGACGCTGGCCAGCCGCTCGGAAAACGGCAGCGCGTTGTCGCGCGCCATCGCGAAGGCGAGGCGGATGGCCGCGGTGTGCACGGCCAGCGCACACACGGTCACCGCCACGACGATACAGACGATGAACGTTTCCGCGAGCGGCTTCCACATCACCTGTTCGACGATGTACTGCAGGCTACCGTTGCTGCTGGCGATCTGCGGATCCTTCAAGTCCGGCGCCGCCAGCACGGCGAACATCAGGATGGCGCCGCCGATCACGAACGAGGCGAGGATGGCGCGCAGGATGGCGGAGGGCGCGGTGCGGCGTGGCTCCAGCGTTTCCTCGCCGAGCGAGCTGGCGGTGTCGAACCCATACATGACGTATCCCGACGCCAGCGAGGCGATGAGGAACGCGCCGAGATATCCCCCGGTTGCGGCATCGCCATAGCCATTGGTCGAGAAGAACACGCCGGGTCCGCGCTTGATGTTGACCGCCAGCAGGATCGCAATCAGGCAGGCGGCGATGAGCTCGATGAACACGCCGGCGCTGTTGATCAACGCCATCAAGCGTACGCCCAGCGCGTTCACCACGGTGGTGAACAGGATCATGCCGGAGCCAAGGATCACCGCGTTGGCAGCAAAATCCGTCGCGCCCGATCCATCGCCGATGACCTGAAAGCCGCTCCACAGCCGCGGCAGGTTCAGCTGCAACGCGAGCACCACGGCCGACAACGACACGATGGACGCGGTGAGCATGAGCCAGCCCGCCGACCAGGCGATCAGCGGACCGCCGGTTTGCTTCGACCAGTTATAGACCGAGCCCGCCACCGGGAATTTGGCGGCGAGTTCCATGAAGCACAAGGCGACGGCGAGCTGCCCGACCAGCACCATGGGCCATGACCACAGGTAGGCGGGACCGGCCGTGCCGAAGCCAAAGTAGAACAGCTGGAACGTGCCGGTGAGGATGGAAATGTAGCTGACACCCGCAGCGAAACTGCCGAACTTGCCGATGCTGCGATCCAGCGATTGCCGGTAGCCGAAATGCTCCATGCCGCTGTCGTGCGGCTTGCTCTCAGGCATGTGTCATAACCCCCATTTTGGCGGCTAGTTTCAACCAACCGCCGTCATCGTTCAATCGCCCCGCCTCGGCAAGAGCCCGCTGTTGGCCGGGCATGTATACTGCGGCGATGAGCCAACCTAACACGAATGCGGTCCAGGACTCCCCTTCCTTAAGCCAGTCCCTGCGGCCGCGCCATGTGGCCATGATCACCATCGGCGGCATCATCGGCGCCGGACTGTTCGTCGGCAGCAGCGTCGCCATCGCGGCGGCCGGCCCGGCCATCATCATCAGCTACGTGCTTACCGGCGTGCTGGTGCTGCTGGTCATGCGCATGCTCGGCGAGATGGCGGTCGACATGCCCCAGGTGCGCTCGTTCACCGAGTTCACGCGTGCGGCGCTGGGCAATTGGGCCGGGTTTTCGGTGGGATGGTTGTACTGGTATTTCTGGGCCGTCGTCATTCCCGTGGAGGCCATCGCGGGCGCCGTGATCATCCAACACTGGCTGCCCCTGCCGGGTTGGCAGATCGGCTGCGCGCTCATGCTGCTCATGACGGCCGTCAACCTGATGTCGGCACGTGCGTACGGCGAGTTCGAGTTCTGGTTCTCCTCGATCAAAGTGGCCGCCATCCTGGTGTTCATTTTCGTCGTCGGCGCGCACGCCTTCGGCTTCCGCTCCGACGGCGGCGCCACGTTCGGCACCCTCGTGAATAACGGCGGCTTCGCACCCAAGGGCTGGTTCGCCGTGCTCGCGGCGGTGACCACGGTGATCTGGTCGATGATGGGCGCCGAGGTGGTCACCATCGCGGCGGCGGAATCGCCCGAGCCGGCCAAGGCCGTGGCACGCATGACCTCCACCATCGTCAGCCGCATCCTCATCTTCTACGTGTGTTCGATCTTCGTGATCCTGAGCACCGTGCCATGGACGCAGGTCGTTCCGGGCCAGTCACCGTTCACGCTGGCGCTCGATGGCATCCATTTCCCCTATGCCAGCGAGTTCATGTCGGCGGTGATCCTGACGGCGGTGCTGTCCTGCCTGAACTCCTCGTTCTACGTGGCCTCGCGCGTGCTGTTCGTGCTGGCCAGCAAGGGCGATGCACCCCGCTGGCTGGTGAAGACCAATGCCCGCCACGTGCCCGCACGCTCGGTGATGCTGGCAAGCGTCATCGGCTTCGCCGGCGTGGCCGCCCACGCCCTCTCCCCCAATGGACTGTTTGCCTTCCTGGTGAACGCCTCCGGTGCCATCATCGCCATCATCTATCTGTCCATCGGCGTGTCGCAGGTTCGCACGCGCAAGATGCGCGAACGCGCCGGCGGCCCGCCGCCGACGCTCCCCATGTGGTGTTTCCCGTGGCTGAGCTACGTGGCCATCGTCGGCATGGCCATGGTGCTGATCGCGATGGCCATCATGCCCTCGCATCGCGCGGAGTTCTGGACCAGCACGATCTCGATCGGCGCCGTACTGCTTGCCTATCGCGTGTTTCGATATGGCCGTGATGGCTCCAAGACGGCCGGCCAGACGGCGAAGTCAGGCGCCCGGCTGCCGCAGACCTGATGCGAGCAGCGCGACGACGCGGCCATCCGACACCGACAGGCGCTGCAGCTCCATGAAGCCCACCCGTTGATGGAATGCCATCGAAGCAGGATTGGGTGGCTCCAGATTCACTTCACAGCAGATAGGGCGGACCGGCAAACCGGCCACCCCTGTCGCCAGCGCTTCGTACAGACGCCCGGCCACCCCCATGCGTCGGCACCCTTGGCTGACGGCCAACTGATCGACATACAGGAAAGGATCGCGAAGCACCTGCCGCAGGGCGCGAAACTCCTCACCGTCGTAGGCCGACAGCGAATCGAACACGATGACGTACCCCAGCACTTCGCCACCCTGATCAGCCACGATCAGCCTGCCATCCAAGCTCACCAGCCGCCTCAGTTCCCCGGCATCCAGGGCGACGATGCCCGGCCTTCCCTGTTCGTTGATCATGAGAATCGAGCCAAAATCCTCGGGCCGCGCGGCTCGCACACGGATCAACTCAGGTTGCATGCCATGCTCGCAGGGTGGTTTGTGACGACATCGTACATGAGGGAGAATGCCGCATCCGCGGGGCCGTCTGGGGAACGCGACAAGACGGACAGCTGGCCCGGCGTCCACCGACACACGCAAGAAGGATTCAAATGATTCAAATCCACATGACGATCGGCCGGCGTTCGCAGCGCTGGCTGGCAGTTGCGACGCTCGCGGCACTGCCGTTGAGCATCCCCGCATGGGCAGCCGACCCCGCCAAACCTGATGACAGCAAGAAGAAGGACACCCCACGCGAATTCACGGTGGAACAGTCCAACAGCAGGGGCTCGGTGACCATCCGCGGCAAACGCGTCGACTACGATGCCGTCGCCGGCAATCTCGTCGTGCACGGCCGCGACTGGGACGACACGCCGCAGAACGCTGATCCCGACGCCAAGCAGCCGCCCGCTTCGACCAGTATGTTCTACGTGGCGTACTTCGCGGACAACAAGGGCAAGTCGCCCCGTCCCATCACCTTCATCTATAACGGCGGCCCCGGCTCGGCCAGCGTCTGGCTGCATATGGGCGCCTTCGGCCCGAAGCGTGTGATCACTTCCAAGGACAGCCACACGCCGGCCGCTCCCTACACCCTGGCCAATAACGACGACAGCCTGCTCGATGCCAGCGACCTGGTGTTCATCGACGCACCGGGCGCGGGCTTCAGCCGCATCACCGGCAAGGACGGAGACAAGGCCTTCTATGGCGTGGACGAAGACGCCAACGCCTTTGCGGAATTCATCCGCGCTTTCTTGAGCAAGTATTCGCGTTGGAATTCACCCAAGTACCTGTTCGGCGAAAGCTACGGCACCACCCGTTCGGCGACGCTGGTCAACGTGCTGCAGGGGAAGTTCGGCGTCGACATGAACGGCGTCATCCTGCTCTCGCAGATATTGATGTTCGATGGCCATCCCGACGGACCGGAAGTGAACCCCGGCGTCAACCTGCCCTATCAGCTTGCCCTGCCCACGTATGCGGCATCGGCCTGGTATCACCACAAACTGCCGGGCAACCAGCCCGAACTCAAGGCGCTGCTCGCCGAGGTGGAACAGTTTGCCATGCACGAATATGCCGACGCCTTGCAGGAGGGCGGCCAATTGCCCGCCGACCGCAAGCAGGCAATCGCTGAGCGCCTGCACCAATACACCGGCTTATCCACGGACTATATCGTGAAGGCCGACCTGCGCATCAGCGGCGGGGTCTTCGAAAAGGCATTGCAGGATGATGCCGGCCTCACCACCGGACGGATCGATACGCGCTTCTCAGGCACCCACATCGATCCGCTGGACAAGAGCGCGGCCTACGATCCCTTCATCTCGGCGGTGGGCTCGGCGTATGTCACGCTGTTCAACGACTACGTGCGCAATGACCTCAAATATTCGCCGCCCTGGTCGTTCCGGTTATTCGCTGACATCAAGTCGTGGAACTTCAATCATCATGCCCCGGGCGCGCCGGAGGCGCTGCAGCAATCCACCAACGTGATGCCGGACCTCGCCTATGCCATGAAATCCAACCCGCATCTCAAGGTGCAGGTGAACACGGGGTATTACGACCTGGCCACTCCCTACTACCAGGCCGTGTACGAGATGCGGCAATTGCCGGTCCCGGCCAAATTGCTGGACAACATCGAGTTCAAGTACTACACGTCCGGACACATGGTGTATGTCGAGCCGGCCTCCGCACGCGCCCTGCACGACAACGTCGCCGATTTCATCCGGCGCACGGACAACCTCGGCGGGAATTGATTTACGCAAACCCCCGTTGCGGCGCCGAATGGAATTGGCGCCGCAGCGGCCGGCCCGCCTCATGCTCGAGCCCCAACGGCGCATCAGCCAGGCGATCAGCGTGAACACGGCGCTGATCAGGATCATGCTGGCGATGGGGCGTCCGCTTCATAGGCTTTCGGGGTCGTGCATGATGAGCCGCACCTGCTGTGCGCACCGGCACGCAGCGGCGAACTTCGCCGCCCAGCGCAACGCCTCGTCCCGTGTCGGCACTTCAAGAATGCAGAATCCGCCGATCACCGCCTTGGCTTCAGGGTAAATACCCTCGGTCACGGTGGCATCCGGCGCCACGATGCCGGCCGGCTGCTGCGCGATGCCGCCACCGAAAATCCACACGCCGGCCTGCTTCGCCTCCCGCACCACCTGGTGTGAGTCGGCATCGACACGTGGCAGTTCCGCTTCGGGAATGACCATGTCGCCGTCATCGAATGAAATCAGGAATCGTGGCATGGGCGTTACCATACAGGAACCGCAATGCAGCGTGGCATCCGACCGCACTCGCTTCCCAAGCGCGAAGGTGCGGCATAGACTGCCATTTCCCATCATCCGGGGACGACGCATGTTTCTCAAGAACTGCTGGTATGTGTGCGCCTGGGATCACGAACTGATCGACGGCCGGCTGTTGAGCCGCGTGCTGCTCAACGAACGCGTGCTCTTGTATCGCGGCGACAGCGGCAAGCTGGTCGCCGTCAGCGACCGCTGCCCGCACCGCGGCGCGTTGCTCTCGCAAGGCAGGTTGGAAGGCGATGCGGTGAGATGCATGTACCACGGCATCAAGTTCGACTGCACCGGCAGGTGTGTGCAGATTCCCGGCCAGGAGATGATCCCGCCGAAGATGCGCATCCGCGCCTATCCGGTGCATCAGGTGGGCCACCTGGTGTGGATCTGGATGGGAGATCCGGCGCTTGCGGATCCTGCGAAGATCCTGAGCCTGCCGTACATGACCGATCCGGCATGGAAGGGCCTGCCAGGATATCTGCACTACGACGCCAACTACCTGCTCATCGTCGACAACTTGAGCGACCTGGCGCACCTGGCTTTCGTGCATACCAACACGCTCGGCGGCTCGGAAGAATACGCCTACGTCTCCAAGCCCGCCGCCATCGACAGGAATGAGCGCGGCTACACGCTCGAGCGCTGGCACATGAACATCGACCCTCCGCCGTTCCACAAGAAGGTCATTCCCGACAAGACGCAGAAACTGGACCGGCGCAACCGCGTCAGCATGGTGGTACCCGGAATCTTCGACATGGCGACCCTGTTTGCGCCGGCGGGCATGGGCGCCGAGAAGGGCGTCGCGGTGGAAGGCGCGCGTGAATACCGCAATTGCCAGTTCATGACGCCGGAAACCGACAAGACGACGCATTTCTTCTGGGCGTATTTGAACAATTACGAGGGCGATGACTCCACCATTTCGCGCTCGCTGCTCGACAGCCTCATCGAGGGCTTTCTCGAGGACAAGGCCATCATCGAGCAACAGCAGAAGACGCTCGAGGAAGACCCTGCCTTCGAGCAGCAGATGTTAGCCATCCATGCCGATGCGCCGCTGGTGCATTTCCGGCGCACGCTCGCGAGGCTGATGGACGCCGAGCGGCAGGGAGCCACGTCGGCCGCCGCCCAGGCGGCAGGCTGAGGGCCGCCTAGCCCCCCGGTCACAGCCGGTTCTTGACGATCGCACCGTCCCGCATGATCAGATCCAGCTTGCGGCCATCTGCGGCCAGCAATTCGATGTCGGCGAGCGGGTCGCCGTCCACGACGATCAGATCGGCATACGCGCCGGGGCGCACGCAGCCCAGCTTGCCGCCATGCATGAGCACGTCAGCGGCGGTAGAGGTGGCTTGGCGCAGGATCTCCAGCGGCGTGAACACCTGGCGGCGGATGGTGAATTCCCGGCACTGCTGATCATAGGTCTTGCCGATGAGATCGGTGCCGAAGCCCAGCTTCACGCCGGCCTTGCGCATATGCTCCATGCCCTGCAGGGCGCCCTCATAAGCCACGACCATCTTCTCCTGGCTCACCTTGGGGAGGCCCAGCTGCTTGCCGAGCTCGGTAAGCGCGTAAATCACGGCCATGGTCGGCACCACATAGGCGCCGCGCTCGGCCACGAACGCGGCGGTCTCGGCATCGATGAGCGTGCCGTGCTCGATCACGCGCACGCCGAATTCCACAGAGCGCCGCGTGCCACTGGCCGGGTGGCAATGCGAGGACACGTACGTGCGCCGTTCGATGCACTCCCCGACGATGGCGCGAATCTCATCCTCGCGGTATTGATTCATCCAGATCGGATCGAGCGGCGAGGCCACGCCGCCCGACCCCATGATCTTGATGCAATGCGCACCGCGGCGAAGTTCCTCGCGCACCGCCTTCAGGCACTCATCCACGCCATCGGCAATGACGGTGAGGGAGTTCATGCCACCGCAGGCACAAGCACCGTGATCGTGCGAGCTGAAGTGGATGGGCCTCATGTCCCCGTGCCCGCCCGTCATCGACAGGACGCGCCCGGCATAGAAGAAGCGCGGGCCGCGCACGAGCCCGGTGCGCAATGCCTCCGACAGGCTCCAATCCCCACCGCCAATGTCGCGGACCGTGGTGAAACCGCAGTCCAGCGCGTGTCCCAGCATGCGGATGGCATGTGCGGTGCGAAACGCCGCGCCCGCCTGTTCCGCAACGGCCACGTTCACATCCGCGATGTAGGCATGGATGTGCAGGTCGATCATCCCGGGCATCAGCGTCTTGCCCGCGACATCGATGCGCTGCGCGTCCTTGCACGAGATCGGCTTGTCGGACACCTCGCGGATCGATCCGGCTTCGATGAGGACGGACATGCCCTCAGGGCATTCGGCATTCACGCCATCGAACAAGCGGGCATTCTCGAGGAGGATCTGCGACATATTCTCACCTGCGGTCCAAGGGCGTGTGCCCGCGCCATGCTGCCCAAGCGCACGGGAGACTGTCAAAGCCGGTGAGCAAACGCTGCTGCCGTGCTTGAACTCCCCGCCGGTTCATCGGACACTGTGGAGATCGGTCGAGGCACCGCCGCCTCCACCCGGAGACCACGATTTATGCTTGCATGGATTGACAGTTTGCACCGCACCGTCGTTCGCGGGGGACTCATCGCGGGCATCGCCGTCGGCGCCGCATCGGCCGCCATTGCTGCGCCGCCCCCTCTCGACAGCGACCTCGCCCGGGGCAACCCGGTGGAAACCCTGCCCGCTCCCACGCCGCATTGGCTGTGGGTCAACGACATCGTCTTCGGCCATATGCCCGACGGCAAAGCTCACCTGGTCGATGGAGACTCGGGCAAGTACCTGGGCCAATTGAACACGGGTTTTGGTTTTGGCCGCATGGTGGTCTCGCCCGACGGCAAGACGATTTACGCGCCCGAAACCTATTTTGCGCGCGGCACCCGCGGCGAGCGTACCGACATCGTCACCTACTACGACGCCAAGACGCTCGAGCCCACCGGCGAAACCCCCATCCCGCCCAAGCGTGCCTCGAATCTCGCCGTCAGCGGCAATTCCCAGCTGACCGGCGACGGCCGTTTCCTGCTGATCTACTTCTTCAACCCCGGCCAGTCGGTGGGCGTGGTCGATGTGATCGCGCGCAAATGGGTGGGCGAGATCGAAACACCCGGATGCGCTTTGGAATATCCGGCCGGCGAGCGCTCATTCTTCTCGATCTGCGCCGACGGCGCCGTGCAACTCATCAGCCTGGACGAGCGCGGCAACCTGGCCCAGCAGCGGCGCATCGAAAAGGTATTGGAGGTGGAAAAGGACCCGGTGGACGAGGAACCGGTACGTCACCAGGGCACCTGGTTGTTTTCCAGCTTCGCCGGCCGCATCGTGCCGGTCACGGCGAACGCGGACAATGTGACCACCGGCGAGCCCTGGTGGCTCACCACCGCGGCTGAACGCGCGGCGAAATGGCGCCCGGGGGGTCATCAGAAGACGGCGATCAGCCCGGCGCTGAACCGGTTGTATGTGCTCATGCGCCAGGGTGATCTCGACACGCACAAGGAGCCCGCGCAGGAAGTATGGGTGTATGACCTCGCGACGCGCGCCCGCATCCAACGCATCAAGTTGACGGGCATGGCGAGCGGGATCCTGGTGACGCGCGATGCCAAGCCCCTGTTGTACACCGCATTCCTCGGCGGCAGCGACATCGGCGTCTACGATGCGCGCGGCGGGCAACACCTGCGCACCATCACCGAGGTCGCCACCACGCCCACGCTTCTCGTGGGCCACTAGGACATCATGCCGGCATTCGACGTTCCGAGACTGGACCCCGCGGTGGCGAGCGTGATCATGGTGGCGCTGGCGCTGCTGTTCGCGCGCGCGGCGCTCGACAAGTTCCAGGATCTGGCGCGCTTTCGCGGCGTTCTCGAAGCTTACTCGTTGCTGCCCGCAGCGCTGGCCGCACGGGTGGCACCGCTGGTGCCGCTGGTCGAATCATCGATCGCCGCGGGCTTGCTGGCCGCCTGTATCCACGATGCGCTGCGCCCTGCGGCCGGCGTCGCGGCGGCTGCGCTGCTCGGGGTATACGGCGCGGCCATCGGCATCAACCTCGCACGCGGCCGCAAGACCCTCGACTGCGGCTGCACGGCGCCGGGCGAGCGGCGGCCCATCGGCTTCTGGATGGTGGTACGCAACACCCTGCTCGCAGGCGTCGCCATGCTCGCGGCCATGCCCGGCGAGGGCCGCGTGCTCGGCCTCATCGATGCGCCGCTCCTGGTCGGCGGCCTCATCGCCTGCGTGGCGTTGTATGCCACGGCCGACTTGCTGCTGGGCAAGGTGGCGCCGGTCACCGCCACCTTGAGGAGAGCGCGATGACCACATTGAACGCCTTGGTTGTCTCGAACGTGGTGCTGTGGGTGATGGTGGTCGCATTGGCCGTCACGGTGCTCGCGCTCATCCGCCAGATCGGCGTGCTGCACGAGCGGATCGCGCCCGTGGGCGCGCTGATGCTCAACAAGGGCCTGAACGTCGGCGAGGCGGCGCCGGTGATCACCGCGCCCGACCTGCAGGGCCGCGACTGGACCATCGGTGGCCCGCGCGGCGACCGGCGCAGCACACTGCTCATGTTCGTCTCGCCCACCTGCCCCGTGTGCAAATCGCTCCTGCCGATGCTGCTGTCCAGCCGGATGAGCGAGCGCGACTGGCTGGAGATCGTGCTGGCGAGCGATGGCGATGCCGAAGAACAGCGCCGCTACGTGGCGGCCCATGGCCTGTCCGCCTTCACCTTCGTGAATTCCCCGTCGCTGGGCATGACCTACCAGGTCGGCCGCCTGCCCTTCGCCGCCCTCCTCGATGCCGACGGCATCCTGCGCGCCCGCGGCATCGTCAATTCGCGCGAGCACCTGGAGAGCCTGTTCGAGGCCAAGCGGCTGGGCGTGGGATCGATCCAGGAATATTTCCAAAAGGCCGAACAAGGGCGCGCCGCCTGAGCGCCGCCCGCTGATGGAGTGATGCGATGAAGTGGATGGACAAGGTCACGGAAGGGTTAAGCCGGAGCGTGGCGCAGCGGACCTCGCGACGCAGCGTGCTCGGCAACCTGGGCACACTGTTGCTGGGTGCCGCAGCGGCGCCGTTGCTGCCGGTGGCGCGCGGCGACGCGGCACCGGCCAAGCCGCCGAAACCGAAGACCGCCGCACCGGCCGACTCCACTCATCCCGTGGACCCTGGCGATCCCGCCACCTGCGAGTACTGGCGGCATTGCGCCATCGACGGATTCCTCTGCGGTTGCTGTGGCGGCTCGATATCCAGTTGCCCGCCGGGTACGCACATGGCGGCCGTCACCTGGATCGGCACCTGCCACAATCCGGGGGACAAGCGCGACTATGTGATCTCCTACAACGACTGCTGTGGCCGCAGCGGCTGCGGGCGCTGCTTCTGCAATCGCAACGAAGGCGACACGCCGCTCTACCAGCCAGGACGCGCCAACGATTACAACTGGTGCTCGGGCGACAGCACCGCCAACATTCCCTATCACTGCTCCACGGCGCGCATCGTCGGCGTGGCGGAGTAAGCCATGGCGCGGTGGGCCGGTGCCGTGGCGTGCGCGGCGCTCCTCGCCTCACAGGCGCACGCGCTCACGCCGCAAACCCATTGGCAGCTGCTGTGCATGGGCTGCCATCACCCGGATGGGGCCGGAGAGCCCGGCCGGGTTCCCTCCTTGCGCGACACGCTGGTTCCCTTCGGCTCGATGGAGGATGGGCGGCGCTTCATGATCCGCGTGCCCGGCGTGGCGCAATCCACGCTCAAGGATGACGAGGTCGCCGAGTTGCTCAACTGGATGGTGCGGTACCTGAGTTCCACGCCGGCGCCCGCGGACTTCCGCCCCTTCACCACGGCGGAAGTCACCGCCGCACGCAGCGCGCCGTTGGCGGCCGTCAAGCAAGAGCGGGCGCGGCTGCTGCGCTCGCTCGCGGCGCATTCGCCCTAGCCGCCGTGCAGTCGCGCCAATCGCGGCGCGTCATTGCTCCAATTTATTGCGCTCGACGCGCACACTCCTGGCCGTTGGACCCAGGTAGACGGGCTTGGCCAGCGACCGCGCACGCCCGACCTTGTAGGTATTGTTCGAAATCACCATGTCGGCCGCATTGTTGACCGTGATCGCGGGGGACTTGATGCCGGCCGCATCGCTGCCAGGCGCAATCGTGCAATTACGGATGAACCCTGTCTTCGCGCGGGTGGACTTGCGGATGCCGGAGCCGAAATTCAGCTGGATTCCCTGCTGCCGCACGCCGTAGATGTCGACGCCGTCGATCTGGATGACGCGCGCATCCTCCGTGGCGACGATGCCGCGCACGAAGCCGCTGAGCCTGCCCTTGCTGATCTGCGTGCGCCCGCCGGAGGTGTAGATGCCCCAGCCATTTCCGGACCCTTCCGCGGAGAAATCCGAGATCTCGTAGTCGACCAGGTCGGTCTGCACGTCGGGCGACGGATCCTTGATGAAGCGCCCCAGGTAGCCGCCTGAGAATTCGCCCGCTCCGCTCAAGTTGAACGCAGTGCCGAGGATCCCCGTCATCTTGACGTGCCGCAAGGTCACGGTGCGCTGCGCCGGCACATCACCCCACGGCCGGTAGAAGGCCGACTCGCCGGCGGTTCCGTAAAAGCCCGTCTTGGCGCCCGCGATGGTCACCCCGTCCAACAGCACATCATACGCGCCACCGAAGCCCATGCCGATGCTCTGCGCACTGGGCGAGAGATCCTTGATCGAAATGTTCGTGAATTTCATGCGGTGCGCATGCGAAGTGCGGAAGGGCTCGCCGGGCGATGGCTGCGTCGCCTGCCCGAACTCGTAGTAGATGCCGCAGACCAGCCGGTTCTGTCCGTCGACTTGCACCGAATCGACCTTGACATCCACCAGGCCGCCGAACAGCGCGATGCCGCAGCCAGCCGGATTGTTGCTCGTAATGGCGAGGTTGCTCACCTCGATGTTGCCCATCGGGGCCGGGAGCAGGCTGTCGTAGCTCTTCGGAAAATACACCCCGCCGTTGCTGGCGCGCTGCCCCAACTGCAATGCCGCGCCGGCATGGACGATATCCTTGCCGTCGTAATCGACCTCGATCTTGCCGTTGGTGACCGAAAAATTCCGGATCGCAATCAGGAAGCCGGAGGACCGGTCACGCGGCTCGGCGGTCTTGCTGAAATGCAGAGTGCTGCCGTTCAGGTCGAGGTGGATGTTGTCCTTCACCGCGATCACATCATCGAGGTAATAAATCTTGCCCGCGCCGAACGTGACGGTGCCCTCGAAATTCCCCGAACCGCCGTTCTGTGCCGGCGACACCAGCTTCTTCAGCAGCTTCGCATTGTTGGACGCTGCCGCCGGATCGCCGGCGATCAGCCCTGCGGCTCCCACGTCGATATCGGCGGCCACGGCCTGCGATATGGCGCCATATAAAATCAGGGTGGATAACAAGAATATGCGCATGCGATCGGCCCCTCGGGTGACGGATGCGGGCACGTTAATACATAACCGCCCGCCACGGCTACCGTAGTCGAAAGGCAACATTCAACGCACCTATCGCAAGCATCCCGACAGAATCGTCGCAGCGGCGCGACCGGCACCGATGCGCAACGCCGTCGGCCAGCCGTCAACGCATCTTGAAATAATCGAGAAGCATGGCCTCGAACCAGCGCTGCGGCAGGACCGAGCGCAGGGAAACCAGGAATCGCTGCGCGAACATGGCCACCGGATAGCGCAGGCGCGGCGCCTCGGTGTCAAGCGCTGCCATCACGGCCTGCACCACCGGCGTGATGTCCGTGTTCTTCGACTCGTCCTCCGCCATGCGGGCCACGGCGCGCGTCGCGGTCTCGTAGTAGGCCGACCCGGGCACGCAAGCCGCCACGGTGCGGCGGCTGGCCGTGAAGCCGGTGGAATAATCACCCGGCTCCACCATCGACACCAGGATGCCGAAGCTCTTGACCTCGAGCCGCAAGGCCTCCGTGTAGGCCTCGAGCGCGAACTTCGAGGCTGCATAAAAGGCCTGGAACGGCAGCGGCACGATGCCCGCCAGCGAACTCATGTTGACGATGCGCCCGCGGCCCGCCTTGCGCATGTGAGGCAGAACTGCCCGGCACAGCAGGTGGGCACCGAAGAAGTTGGTGTCGAACTGCCACCGGGCCTCGGCGTTGCTCGTGTCCTCGATGGCCCCGGCAATTCCCCCGCCTGCGTTGTTGACCAGAACATCGATGCGGCCAGACTCCGCCATCACCTGCGCAACGCCGGCGGCCACCGACTGCTCGTCGGTGATGTCCATCACCAGCGTGCGGGCGCCGTCGATCGCCTTCGGGCGGCGCGAGGCACCCCATACGTCATAGCCTTGCTGCACGAGCGCGTTGGCGATGGCGCGCCCGAAGCCGGAGGAGGCGCCGGTTACCAAGGCCACTGGTTTTGCCGCCGTCATGCCATCCTCACTTCACGCGCAACGCGATGCTCAGGCCGTAGGTCCGCTGGTCGGCCGGCACCAGTTGATCGAATCCGAAGGCCGCCAGGTCGTAGGCGCCATTCAGGTACTGCTTGTCGCCGAGATTGCGGCCCCACAGCGTCACGGTGAATCGCTCGCCGGCCGTCACGTAGCTCAGGCGCGCGTTGCTGAGCCAGTAGGCGCCTTGCGCGAGCAAGGGATCGTTGTTCACGCTGAAGAATTGATGCGAGTTGTACTTGGTGTCGGCTTGGATCGACAAATTGCCGCCGGGCACCGGCACTGTATAGCGAGCCAGCAGGTTGAAGTTCGTCTTCGGTGCGCTGGGCAATTCCTTGCCGCTGAGATTGCCGCCCAGCGGACTGTCGAACTTGTCGAACTTCGAATGCCCGAGCCCGAGCCCAGCCTGCAGCATCAGGGGCGCCACGGGCCGCCAGGCCATTTCCACCTCCGCGCCGTACAGGCTGGAGGCCGCCGCATTCGACAACTGCTGGAACGGCAGGCCGCCGGCGCCGGAGGCCAGCACGAACACCTGCTGGTCGGTGAAATCGTAATAGTACAGGTCGGCATTGAGCCGCAGCTTGCCCTCGCTGAATTGCGATTTCACGCCCAGCTCGTAGCTCTTCAACAGCTCCGGGTTCACGAGCGAGGCTTCCGCGGAATCCAGGAACGCACCGCCGTTGAAATTGCCGCTGTTGAAGCCGCGCGCCACGCTCACATAGCCCATCACCTCGTCCGCGAATTTGTAGTCGAAGGAGACGCGGCCGCTGAGATTGTTCCAGTCGCGGTGCTGCCGGAAATCGATGGTCTGGAAGAACGCCAGCCGAGTCACATCGTCCTTGCCGACGAAGGTCGACGGAGCCACGCTGCTGACATCGGTGATGTAGGCGCCGTAACGCACGTCCTTGCTTTCGTGCGTGGCGCGCAGGCCCACCGACAGCTTGGCCCGCTCGCCGAGCTTGAAATCCACCGAGCCGAAGGCGGCATAGCTGCGCGTGCCCATGTGCGAGCGCTGCCCCAGGCCTTCGGGCACGCCACTGACACCGCTGAAGAAACTCGGTCCGAATCCGGGCAGCGCGAAATGCACACCGCCCTCGAACACCTCACGGAAATAGTACAGGCCCGCGAGCCAACGCAGCCTTGCCGCGTCCTGCGAGGCCAGCCGGATCTCCTGGCTGAACTGATGCGGCGAGGCATCGTAGGCGCCATGCACCACGTCCAGCGGGCTCACATCCGTATCCTCATTGATGCTCGAATGATTGCGCTCGTAGGCGCTCACCGCCGTGAGCGTGAACGCCGGCGCGGCCCACTCCAGGGTCACCGATCCACCTCCTGCGTGCACCTTGGAAAACTGGTTGGGAACGTCCCAGGCACCTTCGTGATATCCGGTGGAGTCGGCGTAGCCGAAGAAGTCCGTGCAACCGCCGCCCAGTCCTGGATTGGCACAGGGCCCGCCGGTCGCCGGGTCCACGAGGCCAAGCTGCTTGTAGGGCATCAGTTCGCTGTTGTCATTGCTGCCGTGCCCATTGAGCAGGAGTTTCACCTCGTCGGTCAGGGCGAACAGGAACTGCGCCCGCCAGGCCAACGTGTCGGTTTCCCCCACGCGCGCTCCGGTCGGCAGGTTGCGCGAGATGCCGCCGCGCTGCTGGGAATCGATGGCGATGCGCGCGGCGGCACGCGCGCCGAGGTCGAAGCCCAGCGCCGCGCTCACGTCGCCTTGCGAGAATCGGCCGAGGGTAAGCGACACATCGCCCTGGGTGCCGCCGCCGATCACCGGCCGGCGTGAGATGCTGCGCACCAGTCCACCCGTGGTGTTCTGCCCGAACAGGTACCCCTGAGGGCCGCGCGCGATCTCGACCCGATCGATGTCGAAGAGTTGCGCGCCATGTACCGCCGGCGAGCTCAAGTAGGTCTCATCCAGATACACGCCCACCTTCGAGTTGGCGTTCGGATTGAACTGCGTGGAACCGATGCCCCGGATGAAATATGCAGGGGCTGTGCGCGAGAACGACCCTTGCGAGGTGATGTTGGGCGCCAGGCTCGCAAGGTCGCGCGTCTGCGCCACTCCCATGGAGGCGAGCTGGTCGCCCGAAATCGCGGTGATCGACACCGGGATGTCCTGCACGGATTCGGCACGGCGGGTGGCCGTGACGATCACTTCCTCCAGCGAGTCCGCCGCCGGCACCGCAGCCTGCGCCGCGGCGGGACGCGTCGGCAGCAGCGCCATGCCGGCGCCCAACACGGCTGCGATCATCATCGTGTTTGAATTACGCATGCGCCTCTCCGTTCAGTTGGACAGCTCATTGAGGATGTACTGCGCCACCGCCAGGCGCACTTCGGGGGGCAGGTAGTTCTGCGGCGGCATTTCCGGATAATCCGGGCGCTTGCGCGTGGGCTTGGCGATCCAGTCCGCCAGCGCCTTGGCATTCTTGCCGTACAGCGCCTTCACCGTGATCATCGGCGGCCCGGTCAGCCGGGCGTTGTAGGTATGGCAGCCGGTGCAGACAGCCAGATACGTCAGGCGGCCCTTCTGCTCGCTGGTGTAAACGGGCGCGGCCACGGGTTCGGCCGGCCGCGCGCTGGTCAGTGCGGCAGTGGTCGCATCCGCGGGGCAATCGGCGAACTTGTTCACGCCCAGCACCCTGATGGATTCCCGCGTCGCGATGCAGTTGTCGCGGCCCTTGCCGGTGGCGAGCACGTCGACGCCTTCCGGGTGGCCCGCGCCTTCGAGCAATCCCTTGATGGGCTCCGCCGGGCTCGTTCCATTACCGAAGAAGCTGTTGGCGAGGATGCGGGTCCGATCCGGAAACGGATCCATGCGTGCATCCGGCGTGCTGACGAAAAACGTGGTATCGGCGACCAGCACGCCGACGGTCTGGTTGTCGCGGATCAGGTTGTTCTCGATCGACGCATCATCCACACCCAGTACGAGGATCCCCACGCCTTGCGGCGCACCGGCGGTGATCGCCCCCGCCGGCGCGAAGTTCTTGGTGTTGTTGGCGACGATGACGTTGCGGCGGATCACCGACTTCTCCGCCTCCTTCACCGGCAGGCCCGGCAACATGGTCAGCGCGATGCCCATCACGTTGTCGTGCACGTAGTTGCCTTCGATCAGCGAATTGCGCGAATTCTCCGTTTCGATACCGATGATGCTGGCCGAGGCTTCGTTGTCGATCACGTCCACGCCGTCCGACATGCCCACGTAGATGGCCGCATCCTCGGATTTGGTGACGTAATTGCGCGCGACCAGCCCGTTGCGCCCGTATTGGGGGAAGATGGCATAAAAGCACGGGCCTTCCACCACGTTGTGCACGATGCGGTAATTGTTCGACCCCTGCGTCATGATGCCGTTGCCCTTGAAGCGGCGCACCCACAGGTTCTCGATCACCACATTGTGGCCCGAGGCGAGCACACCATCGTTCAGCACGCCCTCCCCATCCAGCACGGGCCATTGGCCCTGCTGGATCACGCCGCGCAACTGGATCGATTCCTTGTCGATGAACACGGTCTCGCGGTAGTGGCCCGGCATCACCAGGATGGTGTCGCCCGCCGAGGCACGGGTCACCGCTGCCTGGATGGACTCGCCCGGCTTGACGGTGAGCGTGGCGGCGGGCGCGAGCTGTGCCAGCACCGTCGCGGCGGCGGCGATGAACAGCGTGGGCATCGATCGAATCGGGTTGGCCATGGTCGCTTGATCCTCAGTAGGGTTTGCCGGTGAGTGGGTCCACGCCGCCATGCATGTTGGCGGCGACGGACGCGCGGGTGAGCAGTTCAGGATGTTGCTTGAGCAAGGCTTGGCGGCGCGCCTCCAGCGTCTGCCACAAGGGCTCCTGCTGCAGCCGAATGGCAAGGTCGCGGCCATTGCGCCACTCGTCGGCAAGCAGCTGCTGGTCCTCGGGCCCCACCTTCACCTCGGCCAGCGCCGTCAGCAACTTGGCGGCCCCGGACGGGTCATGCCCTTGGGCGCGCACATACGCGGCATAGCGCAGCACCGACGGGTTGCCGGGCGCCACCTTCAGCGCTTGCTCGAGCAATTCCGCGGCCTTGTCGGCATCGCCACCGGCGAACTCCGGCAGGTCGAAGTACAGGCGCGCCAGGGTCAGCAGCGCCGCGCCATTCAGCATGGCGGGATCCGCCGCCGTCGCTTCACCCAGCAATCCCATCGCATCGCGGGAACCCGCCATCTGCGTCTTCGCATCCGCTGTCTTGGCATTGGCCGAGAGCGTGAACAGCGCGCGTGCCGCCAGCAACGTGGGCTCCTTGACGCCACTGGCCGCGAGCCGCGCGTCGAGCACCCTGCCCTGCGCCACCGCATGTTCCAGCCGCGCCGACCACTCGCCCTGGTGGATGCCGTAGAGGTCGAAGTCGGCGAGAGTATTGACGTGATCGATATAGTCGGCCGTCACCAGCAACGCCTGCACCGCAAGTGCCGGATCCGCAGGCATCGCTTGGGCGGCATCGAAGAACAAGTCCGCCGCGCACGCAAGCTTGTTCTTGTCGTGCTTCGAGGGGTACAGCTCGGCAGCGCGCTTGACCAGGTCGGCCGGCGCCGGGCGCGGGCAGGCGTAGGCCGCATCACGCGCCGAGTCCTCGACCTTGCTCTGCGACAAGGCGTGATCGACTGCCGCGGGCGACAGGGCGAGCAGCAGCAGCCAGGAGGTCTTTTTCATGTGGGTATCACCGTATGAGAGCCAGGGAAGAAGTCTCTGCCGATGGCGAGGACGCACGCGGCACAGGCAATCCGGATGGAACGCGCTCCGGAATGCGAGGCATCATGCTCTCGTCGGTCAGTGCACCGAGGAAGGCCACCAAGGCGGCGCGCTCGGCAGCACTGAACGTCGGGCCTTTGAGAGCCACATGCCAATGCACGTGCACCGTCTCACCTGGCGGTACGGCGTGGCCACGGGTGTCGTCATAGAAGGCCACGACATCCTCGAGGCTCGCCAACTGCCCGGCCTGGAAATAGGGCGCCGTGAGCGCGACGTTGCGCAGCGTCGGGACCTTGAAGGCGCCACGCATGTCGGGGTCGGGCTGCAACGCACCCACGCCCGCATCATAGGATTGCCCGGGCCCGGGCGGCGCACCCACTACCGCCACATCGCCACTGGTGAACAACGGCGGCACATGGCATTGCGAGCAGCGACCGACGAAGCCGCGGAACAAGTTGTAGCCCGCGATTTCTTGCTGAGTCATCGCCGTAGAGTCGCCCATGGCGTAGCGGTCGTAGCGGCTATTGAAGGACACCAGCGAAGTTTCGAAAGCCGCCAGGGCACGCGTCACCTCCTCCACCGCAATGTTCCCCTGCGTCGATCGCTCGAAGGCCAGCGCGAACAGCCGGCGATAATCCTCATTGCCGTTCAATGCAGTCAGCAGAGACTGCGGCGTGCCCGCCATTTCCTCGGGAGCGAACAGCGGACCCCTGGCCTGCGTCTCGAGGGAATCGGCACGCGCATCCCAGAACAGCTTGGGAAGGAAACCCACGTTCCACAATGAGGGCGCATTGCGCGGCAGCAGGGCAGGCGCCGCGCCACCGCCGGCGAGGTGACCCTGGCTACGGGCGCGGCCATCCGCGAACGAGCGGCCCGGCTGATGGCAGCTCGCGCATGCCAGGCGCCGGTCCGCCGAGAGCAGGGGATCGAAGAACAACAAACGTCCCAGGTCGATCTGCCGCGCGGTGAAGGAATCGCGCGTGCGTGGCAATGGCGCCCGCAATCCGCCGTGGCCTTGCGGGAGTTCGAAAAGCTCGTACAAACTGCGAAACTCACAGCGCCCGGCGTGTTCTTCGAAGCTGGGCGGACAACGGTTTGAGAGCGTCGCTGCGCCGAGCGTGCCGATGTACGCCACCACATCGCGCAGCGGCGCGCCGCCCTTGAGCGTCTGGGCGATGGCGCGCATCTGCGCACCCAGGTCATCTCCTGCGCCGGCGCCACGGCGGCCCGAGCGGAAGTCCTCGAGCTGGCGCACCAGGTACCAATCCGCCTGGCCCTGCAACGCGGGGGCGCCCGGAACGGCCTGGCCCTGCGCCTGCTCGCCATGGCAGGCGGCGCAGGTCTTGTAAATGACGGCGCCGCGGACGGGATCTCCCTTCAAGGAAGGCGCAACCCGCACCAGTGGCAGCGCGTTGACGTAGGCCGCGACGGCGGCGACGGAGTCGGGGCTTTCCAGCAGCGCGACCATCTCGCGCATCGAGGCACCGGGCGTGCCGGCCGCGCCGGTGCCACGCCAGCCGCGGCGGAATGCATCGATCTGGCGGGAAAAATACGCGATGTCCATGCCGGCCAGCGCGGGCGCATTGAGCTCGCGGTTACCCTCGGCCTTGACGCCGTGACAGGATTCGCACACCGAGAACCGGTCCTTGCCGACGGGCACGATGCCGGCGGCGGCCGCTCCCCAGCACGCGAGCGCTCCCGCCACCCCCACCAGCGCACGCCATCGAGCCTTGCGATGCAATGCAGATCCCCGCTTCTTCTAATACTCGAATTTTTTCGAGTTTTGAAACATTGACTCTAGGCAGCGGGCCTGCCACTGTCAAGCAGATGGCGAGAACGGGTAAAGGCGGCCGGTCGGGCTGGACGCAGAGGCGGGGCGAACAACGCCGCGACGAACTCATGCAGGCGGCGGAAAAGCTGCTGGAATCCCGGGAAATCGCCGATATTTCGCTGGAAGACGTGGCGCGCGCCGCCGGCATCCCCGTCGCCTCCGCCTACCACTTCTACCCCGACCGGCAGGCGCTGTTCTCGGCGCTCGCCGCGCGGATTTCAGCCGGATTCCTGCCCATTCTTTCGCAACCGCTGCCGCCGCGGCAGAGGCGTGAGTGGAAGGCCGTGCTGCGTGCCGCCATTCACCGGGCGGCACGCTTCTACGAGCGGCACCCCGCGGCCCGCAAGCTGCTGTTGGACGGAAAGGCTCCCGCGGAGATCCGGATGGCCGAGCGGTTGCGCGACAAGTCCGTGGCGCTGCTGGTGGAAGGGGTGTACGACAGCTACTTCGTGCTGCCCGCGTTCATCGGGCGCACCGAGGTGTTCTTTCACACCGTGGAGATCGCCGATCTGATATTCCAATTGTCGGTGATGCAACATGGCCGCATCACGCCGAAGATGGAACGACACGCCTTCATCGCCAGCGAGGCATACCTCGGGCGCTTCCTTCCGGAACGGTTGCCGCCGCGCTGAGCGCCAGCCGACCACTTACAAGTCCAGCACCAGACGCGGGGAGCGGGGACGGCCACTGCAGATCAATGCGTAGCCATCACCGATGTCGGCGGTGGTCGATCCCGCGGTCACCCGTGTTTTACAGGTGAGGCAGGCCCCCGCGCGGCAGTCATGGGCAGGCTTGAGCCCCACGCTCTCCGCGAGTTCCATCAGGCTGAGGTCATCGTCCGCACGCCAGATGGCCGTCGCCTTGGATTTCTCGAAGCGCACTTCAGCCGTATCGAGCTGGGTCTGCACGATCGGCGTCGCCGCGAAGCTTTCGCAGAATATCCGGTCGGGATTGGCGCCGCGCGCACCGAGCTCGGTGGCGAGCTCGGCGCAGAAGCGGTCCGGTCCACACAGGTACAGGTCGGATTCGTACCACGGCAGGGCCACGCGTTGACCGTTGAGCTCGATGCCCAGATCCACCAGGGCCTGCAGCACCACGTCTGCCGTGATTCGAGTCAGCGGAATCCCTGCTTGCGTCTTGCGCGAACAGAAGAACCTGACCTGCAGCATGGGATGCTCCGCAGCGAGTCGCTCGAGGTCGCGCCGGAACACGAGGTCGTCGGGCGAGCGGGCTCCCTGCAGGAGGTACACCGGTGGCGGCGAGGGTCGTTGCAGATGCGCCTGCAGCATGGCCATGAGCGGGGTGATGCCGATCCCCGCGGCAATCAAGACGGCGGGACGGAAGCTGCCGGTATCGAGAACGAAGTGGCCCGAAGGCGCTCGCAACTGCAGGGCCGCGCCCGCGGTTGCCTGGTGGAACCCATGCGAACCAGGACCACCTTGGCGGCGAACGGTGAGCCGGTAGCTGCTGGGCTCGTCCTCATAGCCAGACAAGCTCCAGGTACGTGTGACGTCTTCGCCTTCCACCGCCATGCGGACCGTGACGAACTGGCCGGCACGCGCCCGGCACAAGGGTCGGCCATCGGCTGGCGCGAGGACGAGCGAGCGGACCCCGGGCGCCTCCTCGATGACCGTACGGACGCGAAACTCCCGCCATCCCGCCCATCGGCCCGCCGCGAGTCCCGCGGCACGCTTGGCCGCTTCGAGCTTGAAGCCCAGCAGGTAGCGCAGCACCGGACTCAATTTGTCGAATGCCAACAGCTTTTCCACGGGCTCGATCGGCACGGGGCGTGCGCTCTGCACGTAATCGCACAGATCCGCAATGCTGGGCATGTCCGGATCGTGTTCGATACGTTGCCAGGCATCACCGGGCCGGACCTCGCCCGCTTCCAGCACATCCAGGTACATGCCGGTATGCCGGGAGGCGGCGAACTTGCGTTGAAACGTGCGCGGCTGGCCGAGCCTCCAGGCCAGCTTCACGCAAGGCGTGCGCGCGCCCGACACCACCAGTCGCACCTTCGTTCCCAGCGCGAACACATCGCCGACCCGAACTTCGCGTTCATCGAGGCTATCGATGGTGAGATTTTCGCCGAAGAACCCATCCCCCCAGTGCGCCGGATCCCTGACCAATTGCCGGCCCCAATACTCATACGCAGAGCGCGCAAAGGCATACAGCTTGTCCGGATGCACAGCCCGCTCATCGCCGGCAGCGCCATTCGCGTCGATGATCCACGGTTCGGGCACCGCCTGCTTCACGTGCGCGGTCTGGATGGCTTCACCGTTGATCACCACGGATTGCACGCGGCCCACCGAGAAATTGAGCAGTTTCAAGCGGTCTCTCCGCGCAAGCCCGGCGCTTGGCCGGAAGCAGCCATTATGAGGGATGTTTGCAGGGCCGCAAAAACACCGCCCGTGCGTTCAGCCTAGCCATGCGTGCCGGCGTAGGCATTGCGCAACTTGTTTGGGGACCGATGCGTCGACGGGAGGCGCGGTCTCGGGCGCGCGTGGTTTCATGTGCGGGGATCCTCGACCTTGGGTGCGGGTTGATGCGGGCCGGGGCGGCCATACCCGCCACCGCCGGGCGTTTCGATGACGAAGACATCGCCGGCGGCCATCGCCACATTGGCCGTGCCGGACAATTCGAGCCTGCTGCCATCCGCGCGCTCCACGTGGTTGCGGCCGAGCGCGCCCGGTTGCCCCCCGTTGGCCCCGAAGGGCGGGACGCGGCGGCGATTGGAGAGGATGCCGGCGTTCATGGGCTTTTCGAAGCGCAGGCGGCGCACCACCCCGTCGCCGCCGCGGTGCTGACCTGCGCCGCCGGAACCCCGGCGGATGACGAAATCCTCCAGCAACACGGGGAAGCGCCACTCGAGCACCTCGGGATCGGTGAGGCGGGAATTCGTCATGTGGGTTTGCACCGCATCGGTCCCGTCGAAGTCCGGGCCCGCGCCGGAACCGCCGCAGATGGTCTCGTAGTATTGATGCTCGGCATCGCCGAAGGTGAAGTTGTTCATCGTGCCCTGCGCGGCGCCCATCACCCCGAGCGCGCCATACAGGCAATCCGTGATGCACTGTGAAGTCTCCACATTACCGGCGACCACGGCCGCGGGATGCCGCGGATTGAGCATCGAGCCTTTCGGAATGATGATGCGGATGGGGCGCAGGCAGCCCTCGTTCATCGGGATGTCCTCATCCACCAGGGTGCGGAACACATACAGCACGGCTGCCCGGCACACCGCGGAGGGCGCATTGAAGTTGTTGGGTTGCTGCGCCGAGGTACCGGTGAAATCCACCACCGCGCTGCGCGCCGCGCGGTCGATGTCGACGCGCACCCGGATCACGCAGCCTTGGTCCATCTCGTAGGCATATTCACCATCGCTCAGGCGGCCGATTACGCGGCGCACGCTCTCCTCGGCGTTGTCGCGCACGTGGCGCATGTAGGCCAGCACCACCTCCAGGCCAAAGGTAACGGCCATGCGCCGCAACTCCTGGACGCCCTTCTCATTGGCGGCGATCTGCGCCTTGAGATCGGCGATGTTCTGCGGGATGTTGCGCGACGGATAAGGCCCGGATCCCAGCAGCGCCGTGATCTCCGCCTCGCGGAAGCGCCCTTGCTCGACCAGCAGGAAGTTGTCGATGAGCACTCCCTCTTCCTCGATGCGCGTGCTGTTGGGAGGCATCGATCCGGGCGTGCTGCCGCCAATGTCCGCATGATGTCCGCGCGAGGCCACCCAGAAGATGGGATGTTCTCGTGACTCGTCGAACACCGGCGTGACCACCGTGAGATCGGGCAGGTGCGTGCCGCCGTTGTAGGGGGCATTGAGCACATAGACGTTGCCTGTACGCACGGCGTGCGTGCCGTTGATGACGGCGAGCACGCTGTCACCCATCGATCCCAGATGCACCGGCATGTGCGGCGCGTTGGCTATCAGGTGTCCCTGCGCATCGAACAGCGCGCAGGAGAAATCCAGGCGCTCCTTGATGTTGACGGAGGAACTGGTCTTCTCGAGCACCACGCCCATCTGCTCGGCGATGGACATGAACAGGTTGTTGAAGATCTCGAGCATCACCGGGTCCACGGTGGTGCCCACCGCGTGCGTGCGCCTCGCCTCCGCCACGCGCGTCAGCAGCAGATGATCACGCGCGGTGATGCGCGCCTCCCATCCTGGCTCCACCACCGTGGTGGCATTGGGATCGACGATGATGGCCGGACCCGCGACGCTGTCATGGGGCGCGAGGCCGGAACGGTCGTAGACCGGCGTCGGGTGCTCCGCTCCTTCGGCATGCATGGCCACCCGCGCCACCGGCGCCGGGGGCGCCCCTCGCCGTGATGCCACGACACGGTCCGGTACCTGCTCCATCACCCCCACGGCTTCGACCGAAACCGCCTCGACGATGCAGGCCTTCGCGCCAGCGAGGAAACCGAATTGCCGGCGATACACGGCCTCGAAGGCGGCCCTGATGTCGGACTCGCTGCCGCAGGAGACGACGAGGGCCGAATCGGTACCCTCATACTTCACATGCACCCGGCGCAGCGCCGTGATCTTGGCGCGCGGCACGTTCTGGCCTTCGACCTCGGCGCGTGCCTCACCCTCCATCGCCGCGAAGCGCGGCGCCAGTTCCTCGAGCAGCGTTGCCGACAGTCTTTGCTCCACGGCATGTTCGCGGGTGGCGCGCACGTCGGCGAGGCCCATGCCGTAGGCCGAGAGCACGCCGGCGAAGGGGTGGATGAAAATCTGCCGCATGCCGAGCGCGTCCGCCACGGCGCAGGCATGCTGGCCGCCGGCGCCGCCAAAGCACGCGAGCACGTAGCGCGTCACGTCATAGCCGCGCGAGATCGAGATCTTCTTGATGGCGTTCGCCATGTTCTCGACGGCGATGCGTAGGAACCCCTGCGCTATCGACTGCGGCGTGCGCACCTGGCCGGTGGCCTCGCTCACCCGGCGCGCCAATGCCTCGAACTTCTCGCGCGTGATGCGCACGTCGATGGGCTGGTCCGCCGCCGACCCGAACACCTGCGGAAAGAAATCCGGCTGCAGGCGCCCGAGCATCACGTTGCAGTCCGTGACCGTGAGCGGGCCGCCACGCCGGTAACACGCCGGCCCGGGGACCGCGCCGGCGGATTCGGGACCGACGCGAAAGCGCGCGCCGTCGAAGAACAGGATCGAACCGCCGCCGGCGGCGACGGTATGGATCTGCATCATGGGCGTGCGCACCCGCACGCCGGCCACCTGCGTCTCGAAGGTGCGCTCGTATTCACCGGCGTAATGCGACACGTCGGTCGACGTGCCCCCCATGTCGAACCCGATGACCTCCTTGAATCCGCCCGCCGCGGCGGTCATCACCATGCCGACCACGCCACCTGCGGGTCCCGACAGGATGCTGTCCTTGCCCTGGAAGTGGCGCGCGGCGGTGAGCCCGCCGTTGGATCGCATGAACTGCAGCGGCGGCCGCGCATCCCCCGCGCCCAACTCGGCCGACACCTGATCGACGTAGCGGCGCAGGATGGGCGACAGGTAGGCATCCACCACCGTGGTATCGCCGCGCCCGACGAGTTTCATGAGCGGGCTGACCTCGTGCGACACCGATACCTGCTTGAAGCCGATGGCGCGCGCGACCTGCGCCACGTGGGCCTCGTGCGCCGGATGACGATAGCCATGCAGGAAGACGATGGCGATGGCGGCAATGCCCTCGCGCAAAGCGCCTTGCAGATCGCGCCGGATGGCATCCAGATCGGGCGCCACCAGCACCTGTCCGCGAGCGTTGACGCGCTCATCGACCTCGATCACCCGCTCGTACAGCGGCTCGGGAAGGCGGATATGGCGGGCGAAGATCCGCGGGCGGTTCTGGTAGCCGATGCGCAACGCATCGCGAAAGCCGCGTGTGATGACGAGCGCGGTACGCTCCCCCTTGCGCTCGAGCAAGGCATTGGTGGCCACCGTGGTGCCCATCTTCACCGCCTCGATGGCCTCGACCGGCAAGGGCGCACCGGACGGCACGCCCAGCAATTCGCGGATGCCATGCACTGCGGCGTCGCGGTAGCGCTCCGGGTTCTCGGACAACAGCTTGTGGGTGATGAGCGTGCCATCCGGCCGGCGCGCCACGATATCGGTGAAGGTTCCGCCGCGGTCGATCCAGAATTGCCAGCGATGCGGCTCGCCGGCAATCATGGCCGCGCTCCGCGGATGGCGAGGATCACGCCAAGGAGCCGCGTCCCGATGGACATCCGCGCCTCACGCGCACCGACATCGTGGATGCCGCCAGTGAGTTGTTCGCCAAGCTCGGAGTGGCGGGCACGAGCGTCCGCGACATCGCTCAAAAGCTCGGCAACCACACGGCTTCGATCTTTCACCTGTTCCCCACCAAGCAAGACATCGTGTCCGAAGTGGCGCTCTTCGAGGTTCGCAGCGTGTTGGCGCGCCCGAACCGGCTCGATGCGATCAAAAGAAAGGCTTTGTTCATCCACGTCCGATAGTCTACGCATCGCAGGTGTCGCGCGCCGCTTTAATCAGCCCGTTGCTCGCGCAGGGTCATGCGATTCGTGGCAAACGCCAGCGCGCAGGCGGCCGCGGCCAGCGCGGCCGGGACCCTAGCCCAGACCGGTGTCGACACCTGCATGATCGCGCGGCAGGCACCGACGACAGGCAGCCGCCGGCCGCTGCCCGGCCCGCCAGTCCCGCGGCCTCACAGCCGCCAGATCCACCATCGCCACCATACCGCCACGATCGTCAGCGGCGATGGCCGGTATCCCTTGGCCGCGATCCGAACCCGCGCGCGGGGATCCCTGAAGATGTGCGTCCGATGGCTCATGGAATGCGCTTGCTGACGGTGTCCGACCAGGCGCTCTCCTCACCGTTGGCGGTATAGGCGCTGACGGCGAAGTACCAGGTGGCCGGCTGCAGGTTCTCGATGAGATGCGTCATCACGGCGGTCCCGGCCACCCCGATGGTGGCGCCCATCGACGTGGCGGAACGACCATAGTGGATGCGAAAGCCTGCAAGATTGGTGAGCGCGCTGCCATCCGTGTTCTGCGTGGGCGCGACCCAACTCAGGCTGGCGCTCCCCAGCGCGATCTGCGTCACGTCGATGTCGAAGGCCGGTAACTGGCTGGCGTGCGTGCCATCGCTCACCGCGATCACGATGCCCGCCACATGCCCGACGTCCGCGATTCCAGGCGTACCGCGCAGCGCGCCGGTCGCCGCATCGAAACTCGCCCAGGCAGGCTTGCCGGTCACGCTGAACGTCAGCGGTGCGCCGCCGGGCGATGACGCGGCCGGTATGAACTCATAGGTCGCGCCCACCGTGACGGACGCGGGCGGTATGCCGGAGATGCTGGGCGCTGCGGGCGGTGGCGCGACCACATGGATGGTGAAAGGCGGCAGCGCGGCGCTCGTCGAACCGGTGTTGACACTGATCGTCACTTGCGGGTAATCACCCACATCGCTGAGCGCCGGCCGGCCACTGAGCAGGCCGGTCGCGGCATCGAAGCTCGACCAGGCCGGCCGGTTCGCGATGCTGAATGTCAGGGGTTTACCGTCATTGGAGACGGCCGAGGGCTTGAACACATACGCTTGGCCCGCCTCCACGGTTGCGGCGGCCACGCCGCTGATGAGAGGCGCCGCATCCGGCGTCGTCGCCGGCGGTGGTGATGCAACCGGGTCCGGTTCCGGCACCGGCGCCGCATCCTCGTCCTGATGGCACGCCATCAACAAGCAACTCGTGAGCACGATCCCCAGCCATTTCGACATTCGCCTCTCCCGTGGATGGATGGCGACGCCAAAGGTCCATCGAGGCGGGAGTGACGACGCAGCATGCGAGAGCCTTGCGCCGGCAACCCCGCTATCTCGCCCGAATGAACGAGACCGGAAGCTTTGCGTCCCCGCCTCGCGGCGGGTTTGCCAATCAATTCACTGCAGGGATGCGGCGCGGCCGATCATTCCTGGATAGGGACAATCCACGTGATCAACGGGAGCACGGCGAATGGAGGGAATGGATCAACCCGTAGGACGTGGAATCGCCGCAATGCCGATGGAAATTCGGCGCGCCGATTTGACGCTTGCGTATTGCGGCGCGGAAAATCAGTGCGAGACGGCCGGCAGCGCGTACGCCACGACGAAGTCGCCGCGTGTGCTGTCGCCCTTGTATCCGCCGGCGGCGATGACGAGGTATTGCCGGCCATGCAGCGTGTAGGTCATCGGTGTGGCCTGCCCGCCGGCCGGCAGTTTCACTTCCCACAACCGCTTGCCGCTGTCGGTGGCATAGGCGCGCAGACGATCGTCGAAGGTGGCCGCGATGAATACCAGGCCGCTCGCGGTGACGATGGGACCGCCGATGTTCGGCGTCCCGAGGTTCACAGGGATGTAAGGCGTGTCCCCCAGCGGGATCTGCCACTTGATCGTGCCGCGTTCCATATCCACCGCGGTCAATTGTCCCCAGGGCGGCTTCACGCAGGGAATTCCCAACGCCGACTTGAATACGGAGCGCCGCATGCCGTAGGGCGTTCCGCGTTGCCCGGAAAAATCGAACCCGGCATATTCCTTCATTCGCAGCTGCCGCTCGTAGTCGTTGCGCGGCACAAGGGCGACCACGAACGGGAGATTCATGGTATTGACCACGGCAATCTGTCTCCCGGCGTCGAAGGCGATGCCACCCCAGTTGGCGCCGCCCGCGTTGCCAGGCTGCATGATCGAATCCTGCACGCTCGGCGGCTGGAACATTCCCAGCGAACGGTAACGCTGAATGCGCTGGCGGCAGGCGCTGGTGTCGAACCACGCCACCCCCCAAGCGTCCTCGGGTGTGACAGGCCCTTGCCGCGTGAGCGCAGGCGGCGCCAGCGGATAAGGCTGCGTGGGTGAGGGATGTTCACCGGGCACCGCGCCCTGCGGCACGGGCTTTTCGACGATGGGAAAAATCGGCGCGCCGCTGCCACGCTCGAAGGTGAACAGAAATCCTGTCTTGGTCGCCTGGATCACCGCATCAACCCGCTTGCCGTCATGAATCAACGTTGCCAGGGTGGGCTGCGAAGCGACGTCGTAGTCCCACAGGTCATGGTGCACCAGCTGCTGGCCCCACTTGAGCTGGCCGGTGTTGCCATCCAACGCCACCACCGAATTGGCCCAGCGATTGTCTCCGGGCCGTTCACCGCCGTAGAAATCCGGGCTGGCAGAACCCGTGGGCACGTACACCAGGTGGCGCGCTGCATCCACCGACAGCGGCGCCCATGCGTTTGCCGCGCTGGCATCAGACACGCGGCGTGGATCCCATTGCGCAAACACCGGGTTCGCAGGTTCACGCGGAATCGGATCCCAGCTCCACACCAGCCTGCCGCTGCGTGCGTCGAACGCCCGCACCGTTCCCAGCTCCTCGAGCACGGCGCGATTGTCACCGATGGAGGAGCCGACAATCACCTTGCCGTCGAGCACGGCGGGCGGCGATGTCACGAGGTAATTACGCCACTCATCGCCTGCGCGATATTGCGAACGTACTCCCTGCAACAGATCCACCACGCCGTGATCGCCGAAATCCGCGCAGGCCGTGCCGCTGGCCGCATCCAACGCCAGCAACCGGCCATCCAGGGTCGGTGCATAGATGCGTGCATGGCAGGGTGAAGCGTCGGAACTGCTTTCGTCCACCCACAACGACACCCCGCGCGATACGCCGTCGGAATAGCGCAGGTCCTTGCGACTGGCGGAAACGTGGCGCCAGCGGATCCCGCCCGTTGCTGCGTCGATGGCGATCACGTCGGTACTGCTGCTGGTGAAGTACAGCGTACCGTCGTACAGGATGGGCGTGGATTCGAATGCGGAGCGCTCCCAATCCTTGCTGCCCTGCCCGAGATCACCCGTGCGGTAGGTCCACGCCACCTGCAGCTGGTGGACGTTGGCGGGAGTGATTTGTGTGCCGGGGGAATAACGGGTGCCGCCCGCCTCACCCCCGTAAGCAGGCCAGCCCGGTTCGGCGTTCCACGCCACGCTCGCGGTGACGGGCGCAGCGCCCAATACGGCCATCAACACCATGGCCGGCGCATGCGCTCGCAGGGCAACCCTGTGGCTCAAGTTTCCTCCGCAACAGGAGTCCCCGCGAACATGGCATGGGCGCTCAATGCGGCGCCGATTGCTCGGCCGGCGGCGGAAACTTCAACTTCACCGGATCGAGATCCCGAGGCCCGACGATCATCCTTTCGTTCACCTCGAGGCCATTGCCCTGCAGGCAGAACAGGGCGATGCGCAACGCGTCAGCCTCCGACAGGATGCCCGGATCGTCGTATGGCATGGTGCTGATGATACGGCTGTAGAAGTTGCGGGCCGTCTTGCCCGACCAACGTTCCTGGAATTCGGCGCCGGTCAGCGGCGCCGCGTGCCCGCCGCCTTGCAGCTCCGTGCCGTGGCAGCGTGCGCAGTTCTGCAGGTACGGCAGGCGCCCTTGCTCGGCGAGGCTCGCCGGCGCACTCGCGCCCGGATCCGCCAATGCCATCGCGATCCAGCCGCTGCCATAGTCATTGCCGCCGACGGGCACCACGATGAATTGCTTGCCGCCCACCTCGTAGCTGATCGGCCCGCCGGTGGTGCCGGCAGGCAACTCGGTTTCCCAGAGCACCTTGCCATTGCTCTTGTCGTAGGCCCTGAAGTGCGAGACCGCGGGCGTGCCGACACGGCCGAAGATGGAATCGCTGCTCTCGCCCAGGAACAAAAGCGATTTGGTGAGCAGCGGCACCGGCCGCCCGATGGTCCCCAGCGGCGGCAGATGCAAGGGCTCGAGCAGCGGGTGATGACGCGGGCCGTCCCCATTGGGCACCATCCACAACGCCTCACCACGATTCATGTCCAACGCGGTGATGCGGCCGTAAGGCGGCTTGAGCAGCGGCAGGCCTTTGGGGCCCATGCCATACATGGATAGATCCGCGGACGGCGGCCCCTCGACCACCTCGTAGGCGATGGTGGCGTCGGGTTCCTTGGACTTGATGAGAGGATTCGGCTCCGGCAGTGTCATCGACACGGCGTAATACACGCCGCGCTCGGGATCGAACGCACCGGTGTTCCAGTTACCCGATCCCCACGCGCTGGGCACCGAGATCATGCCCTTCTTTCCACCGGGCCGCTCGTCGATCACGGTGTTCGGCGCGAACAGCGGACCATAGTCGTATTGATCGAGGATCTGCTTCGCCGCGGCGCGCAATTCCGGGGTGAAATCGATCAGGTCATTCTCCGTCATGCCTTGGCGGTCGAAGGCTGGCGGCTTGCTCGGAAACGGTTGCGTCGGCGAGGTAACCTCCCCCGGCACGCGCGACTGCAGCACGGGCCGTTCGATGATGGGCCACACCGGCTTGCCGTTGCGCCGGTCGAACACGAACAGGAAGCCGTTCTTGTTCGGCTGCATCACCGCCGGAATGCGCTTGCCATCGACGGTGATGTCACCGAGCGTGGGCGGCGAGGCATTGTCGTAATCCCAAAGATCGTGGTGCACCATCTGGTAGTGCCAGACCAGCTTGCCGCTGCGTGCATCGAGTACTACCAGGCTGTCGGCGTACAGGTTGTCGCCGGGGCGATGACCACCGTAGTAAGAATTGGTGGGCGCGCTCAACGGCACGTATACGTAACCGAGCTTCTCATCCGCAGACAATGGCGCCCAGGCAGCCATGTTGCCCACCACGTCCGCGGAACCCTTGCCCCAGGTATTTCGCGCCTTGTCGCCTCGCGGCGGGATGATGTGAAAGGTCCAAAGCTGCCGGCCGCTGCGCACGTCATAGCCACGGATGTCCTCGGGCCGGGATTCCTTCTCGGGGCCGCCATCGCCGTAGCCGGCGCCGGCCTTGCCGCCGCCGTTGCCGCCTATCACGATCACATCGCCCACGACCAGCGGGCCGTTGAAGCCGAAGAAGCGCGTGCCGTCGGGGTTGCGGCGATTCAGCAAAACGCGGCCGCGTTCGCCGAACTCCTGCTTGGCGGCGCCGGTCGCGGCATCGAGCGCGTACAGGTATTCACCGCGCACCGACAGGATCCGCCGGTCCGCGCCTGACTGCCAGAAATCCACGCCGCGTGAGCTCTGGCCGGCCGCCTCCTGCAGCGTGGGCGCGAAGGGCTGCTGCACCCACAAGGTGCGGCCGGTGGCGGGATCGAAAGCCTCGACCAATCCCACCGCATCCGGCGCATACAGGACGCCATCGATGAGAATGGGCGTGCCGCGCAGGTAACTGGAGGGCACGAGGTCCGGGAATCTCTGCAGGACGGAGGCGTCGGTACCAGGACGGGTCCACACCGCGCGCAACCGGCTCACATTCCCCGCATCGATCTGCGACAACCCGGAGTAGCGGTCGAAGTGTTTGCTGCCGCCGAAATAGCGCCAGGACGCGCGGCCGTCTTCGCCCGCATGGATCAAGCCCGGCGCAATCCCCATCATGAGGCCCATGGCCAGCGTTCGCAGTGTGTTCAATTTGGATGTCCCCCCAGGTGAGCGCCGGCCCTCAGCCGGATCTGCCGGGATTGTAATCCCGCACCGCCTGCGTGAGCCATTGCAAATATGCCACCCGCATTGCACGCGTCGAGCGGTCCGATGACTCCAACGCCCAATAAGCACCCAGGTCGATGGACGTGACGGCGATGGCCTTCAAGCGGCGCGCCCGCAGGTCGCGGATCTCCAGCGCATCCATCCCCAGCACGATGCCCTGCCCGCGCCGCGCCGCCGCGGATGCCAGCGAATAGTCGGTGAAGAATTGGTGGCGGGCGCCGTCGTAACCATCGAGGCCGGCGGCGGCGAACCAGCGGCGTCACGGCCGAGCACGCGGATCTCATCGCTGGTTTCCAGCTGCAATTCGATGATGGGGTGGACCGCGGTGAACGCGCCCAGACGTGGCACCAGCCATTGCGCCGCGAAGGCCGGCTCCACCGACAAGCGCAGGCGCTTGACGCGCGACTCGCGGCACACGGCCACCGCCGATTGTATTTGCCTCATTGCCGCCGTGAGCTGACGCGCCAGTGCGCGTCCTTCCTGCGTGAGCTCCACGCGCCGATGCGCCCGCCGGAACAACTCCTTGCCCAGCTCGCGCTCGAGCTGGCGCACATGCCGGCTGATCGCCGCCTGCGACACGTGGATTTCCGCGGCCGCCGCGGTGAAGCTTTCCAGGCGCGCGGCAACCTCATGAAAGGCCACCGATTCACCTGGACGATTCTCCTCATCGCGCAGATGCCGGTGGTGCCGGCGTTGGAAATCCGCCGGCGGCGAGCGCGAAGGTGACCGTGCAGGCACGATCGCTTGCCACCGAGCCGGGCATGACGGCCGCCGAGCGCGACATCCGCCATGCCGCCCGCCGCCTCTGCAGCCGCCTGCGCGACACTCGCCTGATCGATGACGAGGAGTTGCACCGTGACTGCTATCGGAATGCGGTCCAGCAGGCCATGGCTTCGCTCGCCAACGTGTCCTCTGCCTCGGTAGCCATGACATCGACCGCCAACACCAGCGCTGGGAGGCCAAGATAAGGATGGCACCAGCGAAGTCTCGACCTTGAGCTGGTGGGTCTCGTTCGATGCCATCCGCGCAATTGCCGGCGACGAGCCGGAGCGTGCCATCTACCATCCGAAGGATGACCGCTTCCTGATCGAGCGTTCGGCCCGTGTGGAGCATCATCAGATAGCCGTCGACTCCTGAGCCCAGCTCAGTTTACGCGGTATACCTGGATGAGCCGGTCGTTCTCCGAGGGCCCCTTGGCGAGTTCCATTCCCTTGGGCACCTCAGTCAATGTCGACACGAAGATGCCGCGATTGAGCCAATCGTACTTGCCCACCGGCGCGATGAACGTCGGCGCAAGGCGGTAGCGCCCCCAGCCTGGCGTGTCGGTGGGATAGGTCAATCCCTCATTGTGAATGATGATCTGCACCCCATCGTCGGTTCGCAGCCGGTAGAGCGCGTCGATCACCTCCACGCCATCCGGCCGCACGACGGGGAAATCCCCGCCACCGGGGATCACGGTGCCGCGGATGCCCTTGCCCTCGAAGCGTCCGCCGATGATGGGCCAGATCTCCTTGCGCTCGCCGTCCTTGCTTCGCGAGGAGCCGCCGGTGCCTTCAGGCGATGCGCAGGTGACGACCAACTGCATGACCAGCTCGAGCTTGGGCAGGTCGCGCGGAACCAGGGGCCACGCATCGGCCGCCGCCACCGGATGGCTGGCGGCGCCGAGCAAGCCCAGTAACGATGCCATCAACCTCGTGCGCATACTTGAAATCCATCGACGTTGCATATCTTGCCTCTCCTGCCCTTGCCGCCTGCTTGAATTCATCGCCCGCCCTCGCGGCGACCGGCCGCCAGCCTTCACAGCGCCAAAGCCTTCCAGACGGTATCCGCTGCCATTTGCGCACCACGCACGCTGAAATGCAGGTGATCGCCGCAATCATGCTCGGGCAACAGCCGCGAGGGCTGCGCCGGGTCGCGTAATGCGGCATCGAAATCCGCGAGCCGATCGAAGACCTTGGAAGTGCGCAGCCATACATTGATCTTCTGCCGCTTGGCTTCGAAGTCGGCGCCATCATATCCCGGCAGTGAGGCGCTGGCGCCGCCCGTCGGTGTCAGCGTACCGCCGACCGCCAGCACGCCGCGCGCCTGCGCACGCCGGGCCACTTGCTCGAGGCCCATGCACATGCTCTCGACCGATTCGACTTCATCCGGGCGCTGCAGGAACTCGGGGATGCCGAGGTCGTTGACACCGATCAAGGTGACGATGGCATGCACGCCTTGCAGCGCCAAGGCATCGCGATCCAAACGGGCGAGCAGCGAGGGCCCGGGCAGCGGCCGCAGGAGCCTGCCGCCGTTGATCCCGAGATTGACCACCCCCACCGCCTTGCGTTCCTGCGCATAGCGCGCCGCGAGGAAATCGGGATAGCGCTGGTTGGCATCGACCGGGGTGGGTTCACCATCGGTCAGCGAATCACCAATGGCGACGATGAGCTTGGGATCGTCGTTGCGCAATACGTCCATGCCGCACAGGTAGACGCGCGTCTCGAAGGTGTCGGCCGGCTCGAACGCCGTCTCGCCGCAGTAATTACCCGGCGGCGAGGCGTAGCCGGTGGCGCGCGCGTACTGGTGCAAGCTCACGCCGTCTCCCATGGTGGAGCCAGGCACATACAGGCTGACGCTCAATTCCTCCAAAGCCTGCACCGGCAACGGCGCCGGGTCGCTGACCACGACGCACCCGGGCGGAATCTCCACCCGGCCGGAACCTGAGAAGGTGAGCGGGTGATGCGATCCGGCGGCGATGGCCTGCTTCACGCCGGCGCGCGCAATGCCGGCGGCGCCGACCAACAGCGGCCGCGAGCCGTATTCGTTGGAGATCCAGATGCGCACGGCATCCCCGCCGAGCGAGGTGCGAAAGCGCTGCCGCAGGGTCTGGTCGCGGAACAGCTTGCCGATGTCCGGAAAGAAGGCGTACGAATCCGGTGCCTGCATGGCCACGTACCAGGCGCGGCACCAGCGCGGCGTGGTTGCCGCCGCGGCAGGTCGCGCATGGGCGGACCCGGTCAATCCGAGCGTCAGCATGCCGCCGGTCATGCCCAGCGCATCGCGCCTCGACAACGAGTTGGAAGACGCGCCGGATCGCGCGGGCAGCAGGCACTTGGTCATCGAACTCTCCCTGCGGATGAGTCTCACCCGCGCCAACCTCACGCGCCGGTTCGACTTCCGTACAGGCGTATTATCACGTACTTTGTCGATCCGGGAAGACCTCAGAACAGGACGCCACGCCGGATATGACCACAAGAGAACGGATCGAAGACGCAGCCTCGCGCATTCTGTATCCCATCCTGCTCGCGCTGCCCATTGCCGGTTGGGCGGTGGCGTGGAAGCGGTTCGGCATCGATCCAGGACTTGCGCTGCAGATCGTGTACTGGAGCAATCTGGTCTTCCTCCTGGGCGTCGAGCGCATCCTGCCGTTCGAGAAGGCCTGGCTCAAGAACGACGGTCAGCTTCCCAACGACTTGATCTACTCGATCGCGGGCGTAGGGGTTAACTCGATCACCACCGCGCTGGCCTTGTCCGCCATCGCCTGGGGCATCGAGCACTTTCAACCGCTGGTCTCATTGAACGTGTGGCCGAACGACTGGCCATTCGCGGTTCAATTGCTGATCGGCATCCCTTTATGGGACCTCGGTAATCACCTGGCGCATCGCTGGGCTCACAAGGTTCCACTCCTGTGGCGCTTCCACGCCGTTCATCACTCGGCGCCGCGCCTGTCCATCATCAATACCGGCCGGTTCCATCCCTTCGATGTGGTCAAATCGGTCTTGATCGGTGCGCCGATTCCCGTGCTGCTCGGCGTGCCGGCGGAAGTGTCCATGTGGTATGCCGCCGTCAACGTATTCACCGGGCAATTGACCCATTCCAATGTGCGGCTGCGCTGTGGGATCTTCAACGCGGTGTTCAGCACCCCCAACCTGCACCGCTGGCATCACAGCCCGCACCAGGTCGAGACCGACACGAATTTCGGCGAGGCCACCATCCTCTGGGACCGGCTCTTCGGCACGTACTTCAATCCCGATCGTCCCCCACCGCGCAACGTGGGCCTTGGAAAGAGCGTGCGGGTGTCGCGCAAGCTGCTCGAGGCCGTCCTCCAACCCTTGGCGCCGCGCGGTCACCGCGCATCGGACGCCAGCTTGATCCGGGAACTCGAGCCGGGAGCCGCAGGCCTGCGCTGAGCTTGCTCCGCGGTCGTATGAACGAAGCGACTCCCGGAGGCGGTGACTAACGAGTATTCCACGGAAAGCCCACGTCGATCACCATCTGCTCATTGACCGGATACCGCCGCGGGAACAATCCCTGCCCCGCAAGTTTGCCTTGCCGCAGGCGCGTCAGTGCGCGGTCCAGATCCTCGAGATCTCCGACCGATAACCACGGCGCCGAGTATTCAAGGTCGCGCCGGCAACAATGCGCCGTCCACAGGACGGTCTGGCGCGGCAGCAGCGCCAGCAGGGACTGCGTGGTCCGCTGGTACGCCGACAGGCTGGCACCGGGCAGGAACGCGTACAAGGTGCTCGGATAGATGAAATCGCCGGTGAACAGGCGCAGCGCATCTCCATCGAGGAGCGAGACCGACTCGGGCGTGTGCCCCGGCGTCGACAGGACGGTGATCGTCCTGCCGCCCAAGTCGACCTGTGCGCCTGGCTTGAACCATTCGGCAACCGTGAACGAAGGCACGGCCAGCCCATCGAACATGCCCAGAAACTGCCAGCGTCGCGGCGTGAAGCGGCCGTCGGCCACCTGCGCACGCAGCGCCGGCAGATCGAGCATCGCGATATGGTCGAAGGCGCCCAGACCGCCGGTATGGTCGAAGTGGAGATGCGAGGGCATGACGGTGACCGGCAATGGCGTCAATGCCGCCACGACCTTGTGAAGATCTCGCGTACCCGAACCGGCATCGAGCAACAGGGCGCGCCGACTCCCCACGATGAGATAGGAGTAATTGGCCTGATAGTAGCGCGGCTCGCCGATGGCATAGGCGCCATCGCCCAGGTCCTGCACGGCGAAATAGTCGTCGACCATCCGTCCATGCTTCAGGCTCACCGGGCCGGCGCTGAGGGGACTGGCAGGATGGGTCCAGGGCCAGAGTTCCGCGAACACATAGGGCGCGAACGCGCCGCCGATCAGCGCCAAAGCCGCCGCCGCCACGGATGCCAATCCCACGCCGCGCCAGCCCAATTTTCCTCACCTCCATGCGTTGCGACCCCGAGGCAGCGTAGCGTCCTACGGTAGCGGTGGCAACGCGAACGGCACGCACAGCCACGCTTGAACACCCTTACAATTCCCGCCGTGACTCCGGTTTTGCATCCCGACGCCAGCGGTACCATGACCCGCATCTCGTGGCGCCTACTGCCGTTGCTGCTCATCAGCTATCTTGTATCGCTCATGGACCGCAGCAACATCAGCTACGCCGCGGTGCAGATGAATGCCGACCTGAAATTCAGCAACTCGGTGTATGGACTGGGAGCGGGCTTGTTTTTCGCAGGCTACGCCCTGTTCGAGGTGCCTTCGAACATGCTGCTCGCGCGCTTCGGCGCGCGCCGCTGGATCGCGCGCATCATGCTCACCTGGGGCCTGATCTCGATGGCGACGCTGCTGGTGCGCACGCCGCAGCAGTTCTATCTCATCCGCTTCCTGCTCGGAGTGGCGGAAGCCGGATTCTTTCCCGGCGTCCTGTTGTACCTATCCTATTGGTATCCCAATGCCTGGCGCGGCCGCGCCATCAGCCGCTTCAATGTGGCAGCCCCGATCAGCACCATGCTCATGGGCTCCATTGCGGGCGCGCTGCTGGGCCTCGAGGGCTGGCACGGCCTGCGCGGCTGGCAATGGCTGTTCTTCATCGAAGCCCTGCCCGCCGTGCTGATGGCCGTGATCATCTATGCGTACCTGCCCGACCGGCCGAACGACGTGGCATGGTTGTCGCGGGAGGAGAAGTCGTGGCTGTCGGCCACGCTGGCCGCCGACGCCGCCGCCATCACCCCGGCGCATGGATTCTTGCGCGCGCTGCTCAACCCGCTGGTACTGTCGATGGGGCTGACGCTGGCGCTGTGCTTCGGGTGCATCCTCGCCATCGGCTACTCGGGACCCAAGCTCCTGATGGCGGCGACGGGCTGGAGCGTGACGCGCGTCGGGCTGTTGCTCGCCTTCGGCGGGGCGTTGACGATGCTGGCCATGCTGGTGCTCGGCTGGAGTTCGGACCGGCTGCGCGAGCGGCCGTTGCACATGACCGGCGGCATCGTGCTGGCTGCGTTCGCCGTCTCCCTGCTGGCTCGGGCGTCCACGCCGGGCATGACCGTGGGCGCCTACCTGCTGTTCAGCGTGGTGTCCACCAACATCGGCATGATGGGCTTCATGCTTGCCGGCGACCGCCTGCACCCCGCGCAGCGCGCCGTGGGCTTCGCTGCGATGAACTCGCTGGCGCAGGTGGGCTCATTCGCCGGCCCGTCCTTGTGGGGCATCGCCGCAGACCTGACCGGCGGATTTCATGCCGCGCTGACGTTCATTCCCATCGTGCTGTTGCTGGCGGCGGGCATTGTGCTCGCGATTCGGCGCGCCGGCCAGCCGCGCTGAGCGGACTCATCCAATGCCCAAGGCCAGCCGCGAAGTTCGCTGCCGGTCGGCGGTTTGCCCTCCACCATGGCAGTCGCTAGACTTCGATTCCCTCGCGACCGATCTTCTGGATGCCCATGATGCAACACGATGCCGCCCGAGTCACACCGTCCGCCACCACGATCCGCAGCGCCCGCCTGCCGGCGCTCGCCATGCTGCTCGCCTGCGCCGCACCTTCGATGGTGTGGGCCGACGATCAGGATGTGATCGACTATCGCCAGCACATCATGAACACGCTGGGCGCGCAGGCCGCAGCCCTGGACATGATCCTGAAGAACAAGGCGCCGGCCGATGGACTGGCGGCGCACGCCAAGGCCTTGGCGGTAGTTGCCGCCACGGCGAAGAAGGCGTTCGAGACCAAGGTCGCCGGCGGCAACGCCAAGCCCGAAGTGTGGGCGAATTGGGCGGATTTCGCGAAGCGGCTGGATACGCTCGCGAGCAGCAGCACGGACTTGAGCAACGCCGCGCAGGCCGGCGGCGTCAATGCAGCGGTGCAGAAGGCCTACGCCGCCCTGCCCTGCAAGGATTGCCACGATAAGTACAGGGTTCCGCCGAAGTAAGGATCGCGCGCTCGACGACGCCGGCCGGCGCGCGAGCGCGTCGCGTTTCCCGTCAAGCCATCAGCGCTGCTTGGCGACGGCGGCTGGCGTGATCGGCGCGCCGCGATTTCCCCAGGCGCTGCGCAGGTAATTGGCAAGTGTCGCCACTTGCGCGTCGTCCAGTACATCGCCGTACGCCTTCATGGTCTCCCACTGCCCATAGGAAACCTCCGGCGCAAGCTGGGGCCCGAACAGAATCACGTTGATCAGCGAAGCAGGATCGTCCGCCTGCACCACGGCGCTGCCCGCCACGGGTGGCCCGCTGAACAAGCTCCCCCGCCCGGAGGGACCATGGCATTTGCCGCATCGATCCTTGTAAAGCGCCGCGCCAGCCGCAGCTTCCGCTGCCGCCGCGCCGCCACCCACCGCCGCTGGCGGCGCCGCCCGCATCGCTTCATGCTTGAGGCTCTTGATGTACACGGCCACTGCGCGCAGGTCAGTGGGCGTGAGCAAACGCGTGCTGTTGACGATCACCTCGTTCATCGGGCCAAACGTGCCCGCCTTGCTGCTGACGCCACGTTGCAGATAGCGCGCCAGGTCCTCCACGCTCCAGCCCGACAGCCCGCCGTGGCCTGAGCGCAGATCCACGGCGGACCAGGCGCGCGAAGCACCGTTGCCCACATCCCCCTGCAGCACGCCGCCCTGCAACGGCTGATCGGCGCGCTCGGCCAGCATCCAATTGCGCGGTGTATGGCAGGCCCCGCAATGCAACAGCCCTTCGACCAGGTAGGCGCCGCGATTCCACTCGGCCGTTTGATCCGCACGTGCAGCGTAACGGCCAGGCTTGAATTGCAGCCAATTCCACATCGCCATGGGCCAGCGCATGGCGAACATCGCGCCATTGTCGAACGCCGGCTGGCGCTCCGGCTTGAGCGACTCCAGGAAGGCGTACAGGTCGTCGATGTCGGCGTCGCTGACCTTGGTGAAGGAGGTATACGGGAACGCGGGGAACAGGTGCCGCCCATCGGGTGCCACGCCTTCGTGCATCGCGCGGCGGAAGTCCTGCACGCTCCATTTGCCGATGCCAGTGGCCGCGTCCGGTGTGATGTTGGTGGAATGAATCACCCCCATCGGCGTATCGAAACGCACGCCGCCGGCATAAGCAGCGCCGCCGCTGCGCGTGTGACAACTGATGCAATTACCGGCGGCGGCAAGATAGCGGCCGCGCTCGATGGGCGTGGCGACCGGCGCCGCTGCGGGCTCCTCGGCATGGGCCAGGCAGGCGGCGAGAACTCCTGCCAGCAAGGCGCCCGGCAACAACCCCGGCAACACCCGTAGGAACATGCAGGCCAGCGCTGGCGGCGCTATTTCTTCTCGCGCCGGTACGAGTCGTGGCAGCCCTTGCAGTTCAGTGCATCGACCACCAACGTGGACAGGTCCGCATCCTTGCCCTTGGCCTTGATCTCGCGCGTGGCATCGGCGGTCTTCTGCGCGAATTCCTTCATGCGCTTGGAGAAGTCGGGCCACTTGCTCCATATTTCGGGCATGGCGTCCCCTCCCTGCACCTTGGGCTCGAACGCCTTCAATGCGATCGCGGCCGTCAGGGCCAGGGCCTCCATGTGCGCCGCAGCATTGTCATCGGGCACGGCGCCGGAGACGATTTGTCCCAGCGCAGCCGCCTGGCCATCGAGGGCCTGCATCACGTGCTGGCGATATTCGATCACGTTCTTGTCATCCGCCGCGGCCGCCTGGCACTGCAGGACACCTGCCATCACCAACACCGCGCCGCCCAACCTGCCGCCCATCGCCCATGCCTGTCGCTGCTTCGTCGTCATCGTTCCCCCAAAGGAAATTTTGCGCTCGATCCTCCGCATCGCCAGGGCGCCGCAGGGCATCGAAAGTGTGTTGAGCATAATCCTGTTGGGCGGGCGAAAGAAGACCTGCGCACCGAGTGCGTCGATTAGCCCGCCCGGTTGTGGGTGACGGACATTGCTATATACTTAAAATGCAGCGCGCTCTCGAGGTCCGCCGCCGTCGGGACAGGTACGACCCGGTGATCACCTCCCTCAAGGATATGCCGCGGGGTTGCACGCTCACGATGGCTGGCCGGATTTTTCCCTGGTTGTCTCCCGGACCGCGCCGCGGCGCCCTGGCCTCGTCTCGCGCCGCGGCCATTGCCTTGTTGCTGTGTCTTTCTGCCCGCCCCGGCATGGCCGCCGCCGAGCCCATTGCGGGTGCTGCCCTGGCAAAAACGCCCGGCCCAAGCACGGAAGCCGCAGCGGGCGCCGCAGGTCCGAATGGGCCGGCCGACGCCGGCACTCCCGCGCGACTTCGCCTGATTTCGCAAAGCCAGTATTTCAACACCCTGGGATACGTGTTCGGGCCCGACATCTCGATCGCCGCGCATTTCGCGCCCTTCCGTCGCACCGAGGGCCTGCTTGCCACGGGTGCGTCTTCCGCCGGTGTCACCGCGGGCCAAATGCAGGAATTCCAGCGGACGGCCGCAGCGCTCGCCGAGAAAGTGGTCAGTCCCCAGAACCGCGCCTTCCTGATCCCCTGTACGCCGCGCAGCCCCACGGCGGCGGACCCCGCGTGCGCGCGGCAATTCCTGTCCTCGGTTGGACGGCTCCTGTACCGCCGGCCGATGCGGCACGAGGAAGTCGTGGCGGTAGTGGCCAAGGCCGGGGAAGCGGCGACGCGCCTGAAGGATTTCTACGCCGGCCTCGGCAGCGCCCTGGAAGGCTTGCTGCTCGCGCCCGAAACACTTTTCATTCACGACACCACCGAGCCCGATCCGGCGCGGCCCGGTCATCGCCGCCTCGATGCCTACGCGATGGCATCGCGCATGAGCTTCTTCCTGTGGAACGCCGCGCCCGACGATGACCTGCTGCGGCGTGCGCAGCGCGGCGAATTGCAGACGGAGGACGGACGCGCTGCTGCCGTCGATGCCATGCTGAAGAGCCAGCGCCTGGAGACGGGCGTGCGTGCCTTCTTCGACGACATGCTGGAGTTCGACGAATTCGCCGTGCTGTCGAAGGATCCGATGATCTATCCGGCCTTCGTGGGCGATGTGGTGCAGGACGCGCGCGAACAGACGCTGCGTACGCTGGTGGATCACCTGCTGGTGCAGGACCGCGACTACCGCGACCTGTTTACCACGCGCGAAACCTTCCTCTCGCCACCCCTGGCCACGCTGTACGGCGTGCCGGCGCCACCCGGCTGGTCCAAGTACGAGATGCCGGCGGATAGCCCGCGCGTGGGATTGCTGACGCAGGTGGCCTTCCTCGCCTCGCACGCGCACCCCGGACGCAGCTCGGCCACGCGCCGCGGCAAGGCGCTGCGCGAACTGCTCTTGTGCCAGGTCGTGCCGCGTCCGCCACCCAACGTGGATTTTTCGTTGGTGGAGAATCCGAAGTCCACCATCAAGACCGCGCGTGAGCGGTTGGCGCTGCATCGATCGAACCCCGTGTGCGCGGGCTGCCACAAGATCACCGATCCCATTGGCCTCGCCCTGGAGAACTTCGATGGCGCCGGCCAGTACCGCGCCACCGAGCGCGGCGCGCCCATCGACGCCAGCGGCGCTCTCGATGGCAAACAGTTCAGCGATCCTATCGGCCTGGGCCAGGCCCTGCACGATCACCCCGGGCTTCCGGCCTGCGTCGTGAAGCGTGCGTATGCGTACGGAACCGGCGGACCCACCAGCGCGGGCGACAAGCCCACGCTGGCGTGGCTGGGCGATCGGTTCGCGCAATCGGGCTATCGCATGCGTGGACTTCTGCGCACCATCGTGACGAGCCATGCATTTTCGCAGGTGGTCGAACCGGCCAGCACTCCGCCGCCGGTGAAGAGCGCCGGCAACGGGCCGGCGCCCGCATCGGGCGGCGCGGCGGCCGACACTGAAGGAGCAGCGCGATGAGCGCATCGAACCGGTTGATCGATTTGAGCCGCCGGCGAGTCCTGCGCGGGATGTTGGGTGGTGCCACGGTGTCCCTCGGCCTGCCCCTGCTCGACTGCTTCTTGAACGGCAATGGCACCGCCATGGCCAGCGGCGCACCATTGCCGGTGCGCTTCGGCACCTGGTTCTGGGGCTTGGGGATGAGCGCCAAGGCCTTCGTGCCCTCGAAGGTGGGCGCGGACTACGACCTGCCCGACGAACTGGCCGCGCTCAAGGGTGTGCGCGAGCACGTCAACGTGTTCACCAATTTCAATGCCTTCCGCGACTCCGCGCCCAACCTGTGCCACTACACGGGCTGGATCATCACCCGCACCGGCTCCGCACCCATCGGCCAGGATGACCGGCCGGGCGAGACGCTGGATGTCAGCATCGCGCGCGTCATCGGCCGCAACTCGCGCTTCCAGTCGATCACCGCCACGGCCAACGGCGACGTGCGCGCCAGTTTCAGCTACGAGAACGCCAATTCGATCAACGTCGCCGAAGCCTCGCCGCTGAATTTCTACAAGACGCTGTTCGGTCCGGATTACCAGGATCCCAATGCCAGCAGTTTCACGCCCAATCCGCGCATCATGGTGCGCAAGAGCGTGCTCTCGGGTGTGCTGGAGCAGACGCAGCGCCTGATGAAAGACGTGGGCGCGGAGGACCGCGTGCGCCTGGAACAATATTTTACGAACCTGCGCGACCTGGAGCGGCAGTTCAACCTGCAACTCACCAAGCCCGAGCCGATCGCCGCCTGCCATCCCGTGGCGGCGCCGGGCGAAGATCCCAAGACCAGCGTCGATGCCGGCATCGTCGGCAAGCGCCATCAGATGCTCACCGACCTCATGACCATGGCGGTGGCCTGCGATCAAACGCGCGTATTCAACATGGCCTATTCGGCGGCATTCGCCTCCACCACCAAGGCGGGATACGAAAAGCCGCACCACACCTGCACGCACGAAGAACCCATCGATGAGACGCTCGGCTACCAGCCGACGGCCTCGTGGTTCCTGAAGCAGGCCATGGATTCCTGGGCCTATTTCGTCGAGGCCTTCTCCAAGGTGAAGGAAGGCGATGGGAGCTTGCTCGACAACATGCTCATCTACGCCTCCACCGATTCCGCGTGGGCGCGCATTCATTCGCTCGACGGCATCCCCTCCTTCACCGCGGGCCGCGCCGGCGGCCGCGTCAAGACCGGCATGCACATCGACGGCGCGGGAGGACCCGCCACGCGCGTGGGGTTCACGGCGATGAAGCTCTTTGGCGTCGACACGGCCTCCTGGGGCACGAACAGCAATCGCACCTCCAAGGAGATCGGCGAGATCCTGGTTTGATGATGCGACGCCGGCCGCGAATTCCCCTGGCTCGTCTCTGGCTCGCGCTCGGCATCGTGGCGTTGGGACCCTCCCGGCTCGACGCCGCGCAACCGGAACCCTTCCAATCCACCGCCATGCCTTCGGGCGTGCGGGTGGTGAATTCCGAACTCGACGGAGCGGTATTCGCGGACGCGCGCGGCAAGACGTTGTACCAGTGGCCGCTGCGCCAGATGCGCAGCGGCGTCACCGGCGATCACCTGGGCACCTCCGAATGCAACCCGGCGAAGACCGAAGTAAGCGCAGGGTTCATGAGCCCATATCCAGGGGGATTACGCCTGCCCGACCTGGAGCAGCACCTGAGCTGTGCACAGGTCTGGCTGCCCTTCGTGGCGCCTGCCGGCGCGAAGCCGGTGGGCAGCTGGACGCTGATCGAGCGCAAGGACGGCCGCCGGCAATGGGCCTATGAAGACCTGCCGGTGTATACCTTCTACCTCGATCGCCGGCCGGGCGATGTGTTGGGCGGTCGCGCCGACAAGCGCGGTGGCGATGCGCCCGCGGGCCGCAGGCCCATCGGGCCGCCGCCCGATGTGCCCGCCGGGTTCGCGGTGAAGACCATGAGCACAGGTCGGCTCCTGGTCACCACGCAGGGATTTACCGTCTACGCCTCGGACCATGACACGGCGACGCGGTCGAATTGCGATGCGGCCTGTGCGCAAACGTGGGTGCCGCTGATCGCGCCCTCGCTCGCGCGCCCGCATGGTGACTGGGCCAGCATCGAGCGCACGCTCGGCGTCAAGCAATGGACCTTTCGCGGCAAGCCCTTGTACCGATACAGCGCCGATCCCGGCGCGCACCGCTTCACCGGGGAGGATGTTCCCGGTTGGCACAGCGTCTACACGCAGCGCGCGCCCGATCCACCCGCTGGGTTCACCGTGCAGGACACCACGGCAGGCCAGGTGCTCGCCGACCAGGATGGCCGCACGCTGTACACGTATTTCTGTGGCGATGACGGCGCCGACCAACTGGGCTGCGATCTTCCCGAAGAAACCCAGGTGTACCGGCTCGCCGTGTGCGGTGGCGGCGAAGTGCAGCGTTGCCTGCGCAGCTTTCCTTACGTCATCGCGGCGCCGAACGCGCGCGCCACCAGCCGCACCTGGAGCATCCTCAGCATCGATCCCCAGAGCGGCCGGCGCGTGCCGGCCGGCGATCCGCGCGCGCTGCGCGTGTGGGCCTACCGCGATCGGCCGGTGTACACCTACGCGGGCGACGAGCATCCCGGTGATGTGCACGCGGATTCGCACGGCGAGTTTCGCGGTGAGCGCAACGGCTATCGCGCCATCTGGCTGCGCGATGATTTCTTCCAGCGCAATCAACCCGGACCCGGCTGATGAACGCTCGCATGGTATCCGTGGTGTTGCTCGGCACGGCGTGGCTCGGCAGCCAGACCGCGCTTTCGCAAGAAAGCCCGATTCGCGACGGCAGCATCGCGTACGCCGTGACCAGCCTGCGCTGGGCCACTTATGTGAAACCCGAAGAACCGGTGCCCTGCCCGCACGGCGTCAACGACGGGCCGCGTGAGCAATTCAGCCGCCTGTATCCCCAGGATGGCGGGCAGCGCGCGCTGGCGGATACGCAACTGCGCCGCGAGATCGAAGTCTGGTTTCCCACCACCGCGCCGGATCGTTTCGAGTTTCGAGAAGCCAGTGGGCCCATCGCGCTGGGACTGAATCTCGATGGCAGGACAGGTCCCAACGATTTCACCAGCCCCGAAGGCGAATCCGGCATCGACAACCAGCTGTACCGCGCCATCGGCTGCATCAACAGCTATCGCGATGCGCACGGCACGAACGATGAGCTCAACGCGCTCGAAGTGGTCAAGGAAAGCTACAACCGCTGGCTGATCGAGATCACCGGCATCTTCATCCAGCATTATCGCGGCCGTATCGTCGATGGCGTGCTCGAGACCGAACCCGGCGAGCTCGCCTTTCCCTGGTCGGTATTCGGCGTGGTCGCCGACCACTTCCTGCGCGGCGCGCGTTTCAAGCTCAAGCTCACGCCCACCGGCGCGGAAGGGTTGATCGGCGGCTATGCAGATATCGAGACCTGGTATCTGCAGCTGATGCGCTCGCAGTCCACGCATTGCCAGAGCTATGGCCAGCTTTCCTCCGCATCCTTGTACAAGGCCATGCGCCGGCTCGCCGATGGTTATCCGGATACCGCGACCGGCGCGAACACGTCGATTTCATCCGCGCTGCGCGCGCAGTTCACGCAGGTGTACATCCTGCCCGCTTCCAAGGCAGGACTGCCGCCCGCGGATCAACTGCCGCGCTACCATGCCTTCAAGGGCGCGCCCTTCCCACGCACGGCGGCGGAGGAAATCCAGGATCATGCCGCGCGTTGAGCCGTGCGCGCGGGCGCGCTTCACCGGGATGGCGACACTTGCGCACCGCTTGGCCTGCGCGGCCGCGGCCCTGTGGCTGGCGCATCCGGCCAACGCCCGCGATGCAGCGGCGCGAGAGGCGTTCCGCGCGGTTCCCCTGCCGGCCGGGGTGCGCGTGGTGCTGACCGAACTGGATGGTCCGGTGTTCGCCGACGCCAAGGGCATGACGCTGTACGACTGGCCGCTGCAGCAAATGCGTAGTGGCGTCACCGGCGATCACCTCGGCACATCCGAATGCACGAACGTGAAGGTCGAGGTCAGTTCCGGTTTGATGAGCCCCTATCCCGCCGGCTTGCGCCTGCCGGAACTGGCGCAACGCCCAGCATGCGCGCAAGTCTGGCGCCCGTTCACCGCGCCACCGTCCGCCAAGGCCATCGGCAAGTGGAGCATCATCCAGCGCAAGGATGGCGGCCGCCAATGGGCCTACGACGACCTGCCGGTGTACACCTTCCATCTCGACGAGCAGCCGGGGGATGTGCTGGGCGCGCGCGCTGACAAGCTCATCCTGGATGCGCCGGCGGCACGCCGGCCGGTGGGACCACCGCCCGATGTGCCCTCTGGATTCGCCGTGAAGACCATGAGCACGGGCCGGCTGCTGGTGACGGCGCAGGGAATGTCGGTGTATTCCGCCGATGCCGACACGGCCACCCGCTCCGCGTGCGAAGGCGCCTGTACCGACACCTGGATTCCGCTGCTGGCGCCGACCTTGAGCCGGCCGCATGGCGAGTGGTCGGTCATCGAGCGTGCCCCCGGCGTGAAGCAATGGACCTTCCGCGGCAAGCCCCTGTACCGGCATGCGCTGGATTCCGGCGCACATCGCATGATGGGGAGCGATGTCAGCGGCTGGCACAACGTGTACACGCAGCGGGCACCTGACCCGCCCGCCGGCTTCACGGTGCAGGACACGACCGCGGGCCAGGTGCTCGCGGACAAGCACGGGCGCACGGTGTACACGTATTTCTGCGGCGATGACGGCGTCGATCAACTCGGCTGCGACCTGCCGGAGGAATCCCAGGTGTATCGCATTGCCATCTGCGGTGGCGGCGATGCGCGGCGTTGTCTCGAGGCCTTTCCGTACGTAATCGCGGAGCCCGGCGCCCGCTCGACCAGCCGCGCCTGGCGCATTCTCAGCATTGATCCCCTCACCGGCCGTCGCGCGCGGCCGAGCGATCCGAACGCCCTGCGCGTCTGGGCCTTTCGCGGCCGGCCCGTGTACACCTACGCGGGCGATCGTCAGCCCGGCGATGTGAACGCCGACTCGCATGGCGAATTCCGCGCGGAACGCAACGGTTATCGGGCCTTCTGGTTGCGCGATGATTTCTTCGACCGCGACCAGCCGGGTCCTGGCTAGGAGTGAGCATGATCATGAACCGAGTCGATGTGCCGCACCGCTGGCTGCGAGCCCTGCCCGCGATGCTGCTGGCGGCGGCCATGCCGGCAGGCGCAGCGGAGAGCCCGGTGCGCGAGGGCACCATCGCCTATGCCGTCACCAGCTTGAAGTGGGCAACTTACGTCAAGCCGGATGCGCCGGTGGACTGCCCGCAGGGCGCGAACGACGGGCCGCGCGAACAATTCAAGGCGCTGTACCCCGAAGATGGCAGTGTGCGCAACCTGGCGGACACACAACTCAAGCGCGAGATCGACAGCTGGTTCCCCACCACCGAGCCCGATCATCTCGCCTTTCACGAAGCCGGCGGCGCGATCGGTGTAGGCTTGAATCTCGACGGCAAGACGGGTCCCCGCGATTTCATCAGTCCCGAGGGCGAGCCCGGCATCGACAACCAGCTGTACCGCGCCATCGGCTGCATCAACAGCTATCGCGATGCGCACGGCACGAACGATGAGCTCAACGCGCTCGAAGTGGTCAAGGAAAGCTACAACCGCTGGCTGATCGAGATCACCGGCATCGCACGCAGCGCATCGACACCCGCTGGGGCAAGCGCTTCATCCAGCATTATCGTGGCCGCATCTTGAACGGCGTGCTCGAGACCGAGCCCGGCGACCTGGCCTTTCCCTGGGCGGTGTTTTCCGTGGTCGCCGATGATTTCATCCGCGCTGCGCGCTTCAAGCTCAAGCTCACACCCACCGGCGCGGAAGGCTTGATCGGCGGCTATGCGGACATCGAGACCTGGTATCTGCAGCTGATGCGCTCGCAGTCCACGCACGACCAGAGTTACGGCCAGCTTGCCTCGGCATCCTTGTACAAGGCCATGCGCCGGCTCGCGGATGCGTATCCGGACCCGGCGACCGGCGCGAACACGGCGATTTCATCCGCGCTGCGCGCCCAGTTCACCCAGGTATACATCCTGCCCGCCTCGAAGACGGGCCTCGAGCCGCTGGAGAAGCTGCCTCGCTACCTGCCGTACGCGGGACCGCCCGGCGCAAAAAGTCCCAGCGCCACCATGCGATGAGCAGGCGGCGGCGTTTTCACCAGGAAAACGGGCGCGCCTGAACGGCGGTGGGTTGGAAGCTCAGTTCGTCGTGCACGACGAACACGCGGGTCACCAGCGCACGCGTGAGCGCAGCATCGGCCACGGCAGCCTCCAGCGAGGACCACAGCGCCTCGACCTCGGGCGATGCAGCGAATGCGCGCATGGCCTCGATGTCGGTAAATCCCAGGGACAACACCGCATCCACGCCGGGCGGCGGCAATTCCAGCGGTAGCGGGTCCGGCAGGCGGTGATTGATCGTGACCTGGGACAGCACGCCGCGCCGCGCACCCGCCGCCAGCTTGTGCACCTGCGCGCTGACCGCGGCATGAAAGCCTTCACGCTCGGCGCGCGACTGCCGTGTCAACAGCACGTACAAGCGCACGAGCCCGGATTCCGGCGCATCCAAAGCCACGTCGACGATCCGCTCCTCGCGCGTGAGCAGCACGCATCCCAATCCCTCCTGGCTGAGGAAGCGCTGCTCATCGGGCTGGATCAACTCGGGATACAGCGGATGACCGAGCCAGGCCGGGATGTCCTCCAGGCTGTTCAATGTGACTTCGGACGCGCCGTCGAAAGGCGTCGACTGCCGCAAGCGCGCCGGCAGGCCCGCCACCGGCTTCTCATAGCCATGGGCGCTGACGTACTTGCGCATGTAGCGCGAGAAGCCGGTGATGTTCATCACATGCGGAGAATGATGCCGCTGCCAATACAGGTGGAAGTCGCGGTGCGACAGACCCGGCTTGCGCACCGGGAACTCGAGGAACTTCACCAGCCCCGTCGCGTGGCGCCAGGGCGCGGCATCGGAAACATCGGCATGCAACGGTCCGGGATGCGCGGGGATGTTCAAGCGTGCCGCCCCGGGGGTATCAGATAGTCGCCCGACGAGCGCCGCCGCTGTTTGCTGGCGGCGATTTCGAGCTTGGCGATGCTGCGGCGATGCACCTCGTCGGGTCCGTCCGCGATGCGCAGAGCCCGGCCTTCGGTCCAGATCTCGGCCAACGGCGTATCCGGCCCCGTGCCCATGGCGCCGAAGGTCTGCATGGCGCGATCCGCCACGCGCGTCAGCATGCGCGGCACGATGGCCTTGATCAGGGCCACTTCCAGGCGTGCGCCCTCCGCGCCCACCTGGTCAATCATCCACGCGGTCTTCAGCACCAACAGGCGCGCCTGTTCGATCTCCATGCGTGACTCGGCGATCCAGTCAGCCACCACGCCGTGCTCGATCAGGGCCTTGCCGAAGGTGCTGCGCTCCTTGGCGCGTTCCACCATCAACTCAAGGGCGAGTTCCGCCTGGCCGATGCAGCGCATGCAATGGTGCACGCGGCCGGGGCCGAGTCGTGCCTGCGCCATGGCGAAGCCCTCGCCTTCCCCGCCGAGGAGATTCTCCAGCGGAACGCGCACGTTGCGCAGCAGGATCTCGCAATGCCCGTGCGGCGCATGGTGATGCATCACGGTGACGTTGCGCAACACGGTCACGCCCGCCGTCGACATCGGCACCAGCATCATGCTCTGCTGCCGATGCCGCGGCGCGCCCGGATCGGTCTTGCCCATCACGATCATGATGCGGCAATCGGGGTGCGCGGCATTGGTGATGTACCACTTGCGCCCGTTGATCACGTAGCCGGCATCCGTGCGCTGGATGGTGGACTGGATGTTGGTGGCATCCGAGGAGGCCACGTCCGGCTCGGTCATACCGAAGGCGGAGCGGATGCGGCCCTCGAGCAAGGGTTGCAGCCACTGCCGCTTCTGTTCAGGGGTGCCGAACAGATGCAGCAACTCCATGTTGCCGGTATCGGGTGCACTGCAGTTGAAGACTTCGGAGGCCCAGGAGATGCGGCCCATGATTTCCGCGAGGGGCGCGTATTCCAGGTTGGTGAGCCGCGTTCCCGGTTCATCACCGCGCAACGCCGGTAGGAACAAGTTCCACAGGCCCTGAGCGCGGGCCTGGGCCTTCAACTCTTCCATGAAGGAGACCGGGAAGATCCCCTTCTCCACGTCGGATCGCCACGCGGACGCCAGGGGCACCACGCGCTCTTCCATGAAGCCGCGGACCTGCTCGCGTAGGCTCTCAACTCGAGGCGAAGCTGCGAAGTTCACTCGAACTGCGCCATCCCGGCCTGGAGCTGCTTCGGCTCCAGGATGATCAGGTGCCGGTAGTGGGCGCTGAGCACCCAGGTGCCGTTGAAGCCGCGCGGCACGATCGCCGTCGACGGCGATGGTGACGGCGCGGGAGGCGGCGCCGCCAGGGCGACAGGGCACACGGCAGCAGCGGCCAGCAGCAAACCAAGCCGGCGGAAAATCTTCGATCCACTCATCAGATTACCTCCAACACTTGCCGCATGGCACGTTCGCCGTTCTCGACACCGCCAAACCATTCCTGGATGCCGTTGAGCTCGCTGTGGCCAAAGGCTACGCGCCCGAGCCGCTGCGTCAGGACGCCGCGAGGCGCCGGACGGCCATCGATCCCATGATAGAAGCCCGGCTCGGGAACCACATAAGAGTGGCCCCAGCGGTTCAGCACGATGCCTGCGATGTCACGGCGCGCATTGAACCCGGCGGACCCGAACATCTCCGTGAGAAGCGTCCGGATCTTCACTTCGTAATCACGATAGCTGTGGGACATGAGCTCGAGCCGTGCCTTGGCCGCCTGCGCACGCGCGGGCAGGCCATGCGAAGGAAAGCCGACGTAGGCGGTCAGGACGATGGGCAGATCCGGATTCAAGGGCTGGGCATGCTTGCCGAACACCATGGGCTGGCGGATGTTCAGACATTGACCCAGGCCGTCCTTCATGAAGTGAATGGCCGAGGTGATGCCCAATTTGGCCATGAATCGCCAATTCGTCAGCGCGATGTTGACGATCATGGCGGACCCGTAGTTGAGCTGTCCGAAGGCCTGCGCGTACGAGTCCGGCAGGTCGTGCACGATGTGCTTGGCCACCCATCCGCCGACGCTCGACACCAGGCCCTTGGCGCGCGCGCGGTACAACTTGCCATCCCGCAGGTATGTCACCGCGACCCCGCGCGGATCCGACGCGGCGCCCTCCTGCTGCACGTTCACTACTGTGCAGTTCAATCGGATGCGCACGGGCGTACCCGGCCTGTCGAAGTTCTCCAACCGGTAGGCGCCGTCGTGGACTTCCTCGAACGACGGACCGCCTTCGATGGCATCAGGCAGCACGCGCTTGAGCAGCAACCGGTAGACGCTGTCGTTGCCGCCCGGGAAGGACCATGTCACTTGATCCTCCGGCTTCTCCGCCGCGCTGCGGTACATGGTGACGTCAGCGGGGAAGTCTTTGGCAAACCCCGGCGCGCCCACCCTTGCCGCCAGCAACGCCGAAACGCAATCGGTGCCGAGACCCGCCTCCAGGCACAGGGTGGGATCGAACAGGCGCGCGGTGGCCGGCTGCATGCCCAACACCTGCACCAGGTATTGGGCATACGTCATGCCATCAAGCCACTTCTCCCAGCCTTCGCCGGCGAGGTTCTTGCCTGTTCCGCCGAACAGGAGCCGCAAATCGGCCTTCACGGCTTCGGGAAAGGCGGTGCGGCGAAAGCCGGAGCGGTGCGGATCCAAATCCCAATAGGATTTGCCGCCGAAAGTACCCGCATCGAAGAAATATCCGGCGCTCGAGATTTCATCGCCGACGCCGAACATGGGAAAGAAATTATCCCGTGGCACCCGCAAAAGACCGGCGTTACGCGACAGCTTCTGGAAGGTGGGCTTGCGCGGGATGCCAAGGTCGTTCCATAACTCGTCGTACCAGTCTCCGGGCGTGGACGGCGGCACGACCAGGTTGGAACCCTGCGGGCCCACCAGCCGGTAGCCTCGCACCATGAACTCATTGCGCTTGGCCTCGCCACCGCTCAGCGCGTGGTTCTCAAGGACCAGGCAGGTCTTGCCCGGCTTTCCCTCTCGCAAGAACGTGCGCGCGGCCGCCGTGCCGGCAAAGCCGCCGCCGGCCACGATGACGTCGAACGATTCGCCGAGGTCGATGGCCTCCGGCAGCATCGCCGGGATCTTGCCGTCGCGGATCAGGTGCGCGGATTGGTGCACGCGCCAAGAGTTGCCATGCGAACGTGCGTAATCACCTGTGCCGCCGTAGCCATCCCACGCAAGCGCCTCTGCATCGGAAGGCTGCGCGCTGCCCGGAGCCGGCATGCCCAGGAGCATGGCGCCGGATCCGAGCAACGCACCTTTCACGAAATCGCGGCGCGTGATGTCCTGGTCGAGCCCGAGCCGGCGCGCCTCGCGTTCGCTTAAGGCTTTCATCGGCCAGCTACTTCCAGCGGTAGCCTATGTTCAGTCCATACCAACGCTCCGGGCCACCGTTCTCGGCGACACTTCCGAAGCCGCTCGACAGGTCGAACGCGTACTCGCGGTACTGCTTGTCGAAGAGGTTCTTGACGAATGCCGTGGCATACCAGGAGTCATTCGCACTCGTGTAACCGACACTGGCATTGGCAACCAGGTAGCTGTTCTCGCGCACCACCGGCGTGTTGGAAAGGTTGAAGATCTGCTTGTCCTTCCAGAAGAAATCGGTCTGCACGTTCATCTTGCCCTCGCCAAAGGCCGCCCATTCATAGCGCGCGAGTCCGTTGAACGTGAACTTCGGAGCCAGGGCGGATTGGCTGGTGGTACGGCCGTCGGGACGGATACCCGCTGGAAGGTCGACCTTCGAGTCGAGCACCGACGCGCCCAACATCAGGTCGAGGCCGATCGTCGGCGAGACAACGAATTCCGCCTCGCCGCCCCACATCTTGCCGTCGCTGTTGAAGACGATCTGTGTGAGGCCCACCATGTTGTAGATCTGGTAGTCCTTGTAGTCGTAATAGAAGACAGAGGCGTTCAATCGCGCGCGGCCATCCAACAGGGTGGACTTGAAACCGCTCTCCACCGATGTCAGTACCTCGCCCTTGTAACGCATGGCCTCATTGTCCTGCGCGAACGGGATGAACTGCCCGAAGGCGTTCACCGCGAGAAGACCCGTGGCGTCGACCGGCGCATTGAAGCCGCCCGACTTGATGCCGCGGTTCACGCTGGCATACCACAACCAATGATCGGCAGGCCGATAGTCGAGCTGGATCTTGCCGGACCAATCGCCCTTGCTGAACGAGTCGTCGTACTTGAAGAACGGCAGATTGCCGGGCGCGTTCACGCCCTCGAAGAACACGAACAATCCATCCACGTTGTTCCAAGCCTGCGTGTAATCGTAGGTCTTCTTGTCGTTGGTCCAGCGGGCGCCGGCGGTCAGCGTCAAGGTCTTGCTCAACTCGAAATCCGCCTGAGAGAAAACCGCCCAAGTCTTGGTCTTCTGATTGAAGTCCGAGACGAGGTTGTAGCCACCGGGCTCAGGGATTCCGTAAAACGCATTCGACCAGTCGAAATCGGCCTGGCCGAACACCAGCGAGTCCTCGTTGAACTTGCCGTCGATGTCGAGGAAGTAGGCACCTGCCACCCAATTCATGCCATTACCGGACCAATTCGCGCGCAATTCCTGTGACCATTGGCGCACCTTGTCATGCTGGGTGAAATTGAAGACATTGTTCGGCGAACCTTCCGAATCCTCGCCGTAAAAATGATCAACGTCCTGGAAATCCGCAATGTAGGCGAGATCGACCGCACCGGCTTTCCAGGTGACCTTGCCGGTCGCGTGCTTGACCTTGGCGCGATTGAAACCCGGGAAATCCCAGGCAGCCTTCCAGAAGTTCCCCTCATCGGCGGCGCGATATCCGAAGAAGTCGGTGGCCGGCGGAGGTGCGAACTCTCCTCCCAAGGCGACGCGATGGTGATAACTGCCGCCCGCAGCGTCGCTCTTGGCGAACTCCGCCTTGAACAGGACATTCACATCATCGCGTGGCGTGAACAGGAGCTGGCCGCGCACCGCCCAATCGTTCGCGGACTGACCGGCGGGACCGATCGCATTTTCCATCAGGCCATCGCTCTTGTTCCATACACCTGAAATGCGACCCGCAACGGTATCGCTGAGCCCTCCACCGAAGGAAGATTCGACGCGCTTCCTGCCCTGCGAGCCGACCTGCAAGTCGACGAAGGCTTCCGTCTTTTGCGAAGGCTTCGCCGTCACATACTGGACCAGGCCGCCCGTCGCATTTCTGCCGAACAACGTGCCCTGCGGCCCGCGCAACACTTCGACACGTTCCAGGTCGAACATCGTGAAGTTGGTCACCGTATTCAGGCTGACGTAGGCCTCGTCCACGTAGACGGCGATCGGACCTTCCTGGTTGGGCGAGAAATCCGCCTGCGTCGCGCCTCGAATCGAGAAGATGTTGATGGCACCCGCGCCTGGCCTTGCGACAGTCAGCCCAGGCGTCTGCGCCACCACGCTGATGGAATCGCTGAATCCAAGCTCCTTCATCTGCTCGCCGGAAAAGGCCGTCACGGCAAGTCCGACATCCTGCAGATTCTGTTCGCGCTTCTGCGCGGTCACCACCACTTCCTCGAGAAGTTCGGAAGCCAGTGCAGAATGGGCAACGAAGGTCAGCCCAAGCGCCAGACCGACAGACTTTGAAATAGGGTTCGTCATAGGGGTTCTGCTCCGAAATTTGGACGAGAGTGGCATTAACCGATGATCAAGGCGCCGGGATGAAGCAGGCATCGGCAAACGCCTGCGTGACCTCGCCGTATGGCGGTTTGATGGCGAACGCGAGGCCGTTGTCGTCCGCGCAAAAGAACACGGGCTTGGTATGCGAGTAATTCAGGAATCCTTCGCGCCCCGAGTGGCAACCCATGCCGCTCTTGCCCACCCCGCCGAACGGCAGGCCGGGGTCGGCGGCCTGGAAGCCGAAGACATTCACGCCGGTGCCGCCGCTCAGCACTTCGCGCGAGAAGCGTGCGCCGAGCGCCTGGTCGCGGGTGACCACATAGGCCGCAAGCGGACTCGGGCCGCGATTGATGCGCGCGATGGCGGCGTCGATGCTCTTGTAGGACACCACCGGCGTGACCGGCCCGAAAATCTCCTCCTGCATGCAGGCCAGGTCCTCCGGCGGATCGACTATGACGTACATCGGGATCTGCCGCTTCGCAGGATCCGGCTCATCGCCGTTCAACGACACCACTTTCACACCACGATTGCGCGCCTCGGTGACGAGGCCCATGACCCGGTCGTAGTGCGCCTTATTGATGGCGCCGGTGGCCTCCGGGTGGCCCACATATTTCGGATACAGCGCCGACCAGAGGCGCTTCGCCTTCTCCACCCATTCATCGATGCGACCCTCCGGCACGAGCGCGTAATCCGGCGAGGTGCACACCTGCCCCCCCTTGAACACGCGGAAATACAGGAAGCGTTCGATGAGCGCATCTTCGAAGCCATCGGGGGCGAATACCGTGGGATTCTTGCCACCCAACTCGAGCGTCACCGGTGTCAGGTTCGGCGCCGCGGCCTGCAACACGAGTCGCCCCACCCGCCCGCCGCCGGTGTAGGTGAGATGATCCCAGGGAAGCGAGGCAAAATACGCCGCGAAGTCCGCACCGCCATGCACCATGGCGAGAATTTCCGGATCGAAGTGCTTGCTGATCCCCTCGCCCATCACCGCCGCCGTGGCCGGCGCCAGTTCGGCCGTCTTGACGATCACACGATTTCCGGCGCCCAGCATGTCGGCCACCATGACCAGCGCGCATTCGAGCGGGAAATTCCATGGCGCGATGTTGCCCAGCACGCCCTTGGGCATGCGGATCACCTCGGCGCGTGAAGAGCCATGCGCCAGTGGATTCAGCGCCCGTTCCTCCGGCGCGAGCCACTGCGGAAGCTGCGCCTGGATATTGCGCGAGCGGGCGACCACGGCGCCGCTCTCGAACAGGTCCGTCACCATGGCATGGTGATTGCCGAAGTCCGCGGCCAAAGCATCACGTATCGGCTGGCGAAATTCGATCAGCATGCGATCCAGGGTACGAAGCCGTTCCAGCCGAGCGTCCAGCGAGGGATTGCGGTCCCGCGCAAATGCTGCCTTCTGGCGGGCGAACAAGGCGTCCAGGTCTGTGCGGGAAGTCTCTTTCATCACGGGCTCCTGAAATGGGATCGGCGGACAACGAAAACAGGAAGATTGCGCATGAAGGCCCTCACGCGCCCGCTGCGGCGGCATCCACCAGCGCGGCAAAGTCATAGGAGGACAGAACGGCGTCGGCCTTGGCCAAAATCTGCACGATGTCCGCATCGGTATGCGCGAACGACAGATAGATGTGGTTCGAGGTCGGCAGGGACAGCAGGATCCCTTCATTGATCAACGCCAGGTAGAACAACATCACCGGCCAGCTGGGGCTGGCGGCACAACCTTCAAAGGTGTGCGCCGCGCGCGTCAGGAACAGCTGCAACATCGGACCGAGCTGGTTCACATGTGCAGGCACACCGTGGCGCACAAACGCGGCGCGCAGCCCTTCTGCCAGCCGGCGCGAACGATCGTGCAGGGCTGCATACGCTCCGGCGCCATCGAGCTTGCGGTATTCGCGCAAGGCGGCAAGGCCGGCCGCCAATGCCCAAGTGCCATCATTGCCGGTGCCGGATTGGAACACGGCCTTTACGTTCGCCGGCCGCTCGGGGTCCAGACTCAGCATCACATCCCTGCGCCCCGCCACTGCCGCGAGCTTCTCGCCCGCACCCAGTGCCTTGGCGTAGGTGGCAAGGTCAGGGGTCACGCCATAGTGACCCTGGCCGCCCCTGAGCGAGAGGCGAAAACCGGTGATCACTTCATCGAAAATGAGCAAGGCACCGTGGCGCCGCGTGAGTTCGCGCGCGGCGGCGAGGAATTCCGCGGTGCTGCCCCACAATCCGCCCGAGTGCATGGCCGGGTCCAGTATGACCGCGGCCACGTCGCCGCCGGCAAGCTGGCGCTCCAGCGCAACGATATCGCCGTAACGCACCAGCGCGGTGGATGAAAACGCCTGTCTGGAAACGCCGGCACCGAAGGCCGCACCGCTCGGATCGAGGCCCACGAGGAATTGATCGTCCTGGCCATGGTAGTGGCCCAGGAACTTGATGAGCTTCTCACGCCCCGTGAACGCCCGCGCCAGCCGCACCGCCGTAAGCACCGCCTCGGTGCCGCTGTTCAGGAATCGCACTCGCTCGGCGCAAGGAACGATGGCGCACACTTCCTGCGCGATGTCCGCCGCCAGCGGCGGATTCACAACCATCGAGCCCACGGACGCGTGCGCGGCGATCGCCGACTCCACGGCCGGATGCCGATGACCCAGCAGCAGCGGGCCATTGCACAGGAAACAATCGATGTATTCGCGGCCGTCGACGTCCACCATACGTGCGCCGCGCCCGCCACTGAAATACAGGGGATAAGGAGGGAAGTGACGCAGGTTGCCCGTGGTGCCGCCGGCCAGCACGGCGGCGCTGCGGGTGAATTCGCGCGCCGATGTCGGGGAGCGATCGCGATACGCGCTGACGATGCGTTCCCTGACGCCCTCGACGGCCGTCATGGACGTACGCCCTTTCGCCGCACCACCTTCCTGTAACGGCAGACCGTGCCCAAGAAACCCCCCTGAAACTGGACGAGCGCAAATGGATTGCGGCGTATAATCGACGAACTCATTTTAAGCCGCCGGCCTATAAACGGCAACTAGGACTCAAGGACGCCGCCTGAGCATCATTTTTCAGGCTTATTTCAGGGTATATGCCGCCCGTTTGCGAAAACAGGTATTGATAGACTAAGGCCGGTGGCCTATATTTCGCCTCTGCAGTAGCCGCGGTTTGAAGCCGCGCACCGTCAACGGCCAACGACCGACACCGGTCAATCGGAGTGTTCACCATGGCGAAGAAAGGAAAACTGACCCCGGACAAATGGGGCCCGTTCATGCCGGTTCACAATTCCCTGTCGGCGAAGGGACCGTGGTTCTACCGCGACACCGAGTGCGTACTGGTGGAGTTCCTGACCGATCCCGAGTATGCGCTCAGCATCCTGCCATCGGATCTCGAGCTGTACGAGCCTGCCACGGCCTTCATGGTGATCGAGACCAACCACTGGACCACGCTGGGACCGTACAGCGAGGTCTACAATGGCATCCTGTGCACCTGGAAGGGCGAGCTGTACGCCTACGTGCCCGGCGTGTACGTCACGGGAGAGAATTCACAGATTCTCGGCCGCGAAGTCTTCGGCTTCGGCAAGAAGCGCGCCAGCCGTATCGAGCTGATCCATCACGATGACGGGCAAGTGGAAGCCGTCATGGACGTCAAGCCCAATGACCGCGCGCTGCGCGCCATGGTGCGCACCGCGGTGAACGAACCCGCCGAGGCAGTGGGATCGATGCCGCTGATCTGCCTGCGCGTGATTCCCGACGCGGAAGGAGGCCGCAAACCGGCCCTGGCGCAGCTCGTGTCGGTGCTGTTCTCGGCCAAGCCCCTGGTGGGTTCCGACGGCAAGGCCGAGGTGTACAGCGGCCCCGGTTACATGGAGTTCGGCTGCCCGTCGGATGCACGCCTGCCCATCGTGCAGACGCTGGGCTTCAAGTACGCGCACTTCCACGCCGACTTGCCCTACGGCAAGGTGCTGAAGACCTTTTCCTCCGACGAACTGTAGTCGACGAACCGTCCCTGGTGGAGGCGACCTACTCCGCCTCCACCAGTGCGATGACGGCCGACTTGATCTCCGCCTCAAGCGCGCGCATCACCGCACCGTTGGGATTTTCATAGACCAGCTGCACGCCGATGCCATCCAGCAGCGCATGGATGATTTTGGCGATATGGCGCCGGCGCTGCAGCGACATGCCGGGCGCAATGTGCTTGAGCTCGGCCACCACGGTCTCCTCGTAGAGATCGTTCTCCTTCTTGAGGATGGCGGCCATCTCCGGACTGTGATCGGTCATCGAGAGGATGATGCGCCAAAGCGCCGTTTCTGGTGAACGCAGGACCTCGAAGCCCGAGTCGATGATCGCGGACAGCCGCCCTCGCCGGCTGGATGTGGCAGCCACGGCCTCCTTCATGCTTTCGGTGTACTTGGCGACTTCCTGGTCGAAGATCGCCACCATGAGATCGTGGCGGGTGGGAAAGTAATACTGCAGGTTGCCGTGGGTGATGCCCAGGCGCTCGGCTACATCGCGCAGCACCAGCCCATCGGGCCCATGATCCAGGAGCATGCGTTTGGCGGTATCCAGTATCTGCTGGCGCCGCTCGCTGCCTTTTCGTCCCATCGCCATACCTCGCGGTGCAATCCCTCGACTACGCAGCCGGCCGGTGCAGGCCGGCCCCATCCCTGTCTGGTGGCAGAACCATTCAGGAAGTCCGCAGGGCGCGCAATGGCGGAAACAACAGCAGCAGGCTCACCACCGCCAGTGCGCAGGCCAGCCATAGGACGGCGGGGTATCCACCCGCACCGATGGCAAGCGCCCCGATCGCGGGCCCCAACGCCAGGCCCGCGCCGGTGACCGTGGCGGCCAGCGCCAGCGACCGTCCCGTGGGGTCGACGCCGGCCAGGATGCCGAGCTGAAAAGGATTCATGATGTTCCAACACAGCGCCGCCGTGCTGATCGCCACCAGGTAGGTCCACGGACCGACCGTTCCCATGAGCACGACGAAGCAGATCACCGTCACCACGGTGGAGAGCACCATGGGCGCAAGCCGTCCCAATCGCGTGCCCAAGGCCGCCACCAGGGAGGCACCTACGAAGCCGGTCAGGTTCGCCACCCCCAGGCTGAAGCCGATGAACTGGCCATCGATGCCGGCGGCATTGCCGATGCGCTCCGCGTACGCATACACATCGTTCTGTTCCGCCCAGAACAGCAGAATGGAGAGCAGCACGGCTGCCGCCAGGATCCAGCGCGACGAACCGCCGGCCGCGGCCGCCGCATCGCGCTGCGCCCGCTCGTTCGGCAGCGAGGGCACCACGAACATCACCACTGCCGCCAGGCCCACCAGCAGCCAATACGCGATGTTCAGCCCGAACTTGTCCAGCAAGACGGGCAACCCCCACAGCGCGGCGGTGCCATACAGAAGAGAGGCTGCGAGCAGGACACCGTAGTTGCGGTCGGGCTGTTCGGTCTGGCCGACCACCACGGAGGCCAGCGCCGCCAGCACGCCGCAGCCCAGGCCGCTGGCGATGCGCGCCAACGCGAATGGCACAAGATCGTGCGCCTGGCAGGTGGCGATGTTCGCGAGGATCATCAGCGCAAGGCCGGCAAAAGCCATGTGCCGCCAGCGAAAACGATCGAGCAGCAAAGCGGTGACGAAGGTCGACACGGCGTAACCGCCGAGGTCCGCGGAGGCCAGGAAGCCCGATTGCTGCTCGCTGAAGCCCCGGTCGCTCACCATGCCGCCCACCAGCAGCGGAATCATGTAGATGACACTGTTGCCCACCACGCCGATGACGATGGACGGAATGAGCGCTTTGATCTGTCGCAAGTGATCCCCCAGAAAATCCGCCGGCGGATCATCCTAAGCCGGCGGCCTAGAACGCGCAACGACGGCGACGCATACGCCGACGCCGGTCCCGTATCACCGCCAGCGCACCGGCTCATCTCCCATCAGGCAGGTGATGTCGGAAAAATCCTTGCTGAACTCGAAGTCCACGGCGGTGCCCTGGTGAAAATAGGCCACATCGCCCTGCCGCAGCGTGAACGTTTCCCCGCCGTGCACGTGCACGGTCAACGAGCCGGAGGTGACCACCAGGAATTCATCGAAGGGATAAGTAAAACTCGATTTTCCCGACTCACGGAACGCCGCGGCCACACGTTTGCCATCGGCAGAGCGGTGGATGATGGCCTCCTGTCCGCCGAACTCGGGCAGCGGAACCCAGTGCAGGTCCTGCGGGCTCAGGTGGACCGGAGCCGGCGGACGCACCTCGCGGGCGCCGCTTGCCAGCGCCAGCAGAGACGATCCCGCCAACGCGGCGATGATGAACTTGCGATTCAAGAACGGGTTGCTCATGGCGCCTCGGGAGGAGTCATAGAAGGGTTGCTGCCACCTGACGGCGGTGCGAGCGTTGCATCGCCTCGCCGACCTGTGATAATTATAGGCCGGCGGCCTAGTCAAGACAATCAAGCCGCCGGCGCCCACAACTGTCCTTCGAAACACGACCACGGCGGAGCATCGATGCGAACGCGGCAAGTCCACCTCATTCGGCGCCCGGATGCGATCGCGCAGCCCACGGATTTCCGCGTGGCGGAAGCGACACTGCCGGAACTCGCGCCCGGCCAGGTGCTGGTGCAGAACCTGTGGATGTCCGTCGATCCGTACATGCGCCGGAGCATGAGCCCGGATGCAACCGACCTCGAGCCGTGGCCGCTCAATAAACCGCTCGATGGGCCATCCATCGGCCGCGTGCTCGCCTCCCGCCATACGAGCTATGTCGAAGGCGACCTGGTGGAAAGCATGTCCGGCTGGCAGGAGCATTTCGTCTCGAACGCCGGCAAGTTCATTCCCTATCTCTCGCCCAGCGACTCGCTCGCGAAGCGCTCCGCGCCCGGCGCGACACCGCAGGATTACGTCGGCCTATTGGGTGTCGCCGCGTTGACCGCCTACCGCGGCATGGTGAGCCTGTCGCGCGCGCAGGCCGGTGAGACGGCGGTGATATCGAGCGCCGCCGGCACCGTGGGCTCCATCGCCTGCCAGATCGGCAAGGCGCAGGGACTGCGCGTGGTGGCATCGGCGGGATCGGACGCCAAGGTCCAGTGGCTGCGGGAGGTGGCGCGCGTGGATCATGCGTTCAACTACAAGACCACGCCATTCGAGACGGCGTTCAAGCAGGGCTGCCCGCGCGGCATCGATCTCGTGCTCGAGAACGCAAGTCCCGAGCATCTGTGCGCCTGCCTGCCCTTCATGAATGAACTGAAGCAGATCCTCATCGCCGGCTTCGTCGCCACCTACAGCGGCGATGGCAAGGTGCGCCTGGACCGCAACATCGAGTTCGTGCTCGACAAGTTCCTGACGATCCAAAGCTACCGCTTCATGGACTCGCTCGATGCCTATGACCAGTTCGTGCACGACATGCTGTCCTGGCGCCGGCATGGGGAAATGACCCTGCCCATCGTGGCCTACGAGGGCTTGGAAAATGCGCCGCAGGCGCTGTGCAATCTATTCACCAAGGGACACCTGGGCAAATCGCTGGTCAGGCTGTCCGACTGAATGCCACTGCAACGATGGAGACATCAATGAAACTGCTTCGACTGCTCTTGATCCTGCTTTGTTCGTCCGCCACCGCATGGGCGGCACCAGCGCCCGCGGCCAAGCCCGGCTACAACCCGCACCTCGAGCACATGGCCGTGTGGGTCAAGGACCTGGAGAAGACCGCGGCCTTCCTCGACAAGGCATTGGGATGGCGTAGGCACCCGCTGGAATTCGGCGTGGACAATGACTCCAAGGTCTTCGGCGGAATGAAGCTGGCATTCGTGGATGCCAACGGCATCTGGCTGGAATTGGTGGAGCCGACCACGCCCGGCCCCGGCATGGATTTCCTCTTGGAAAAGGGCAAGGGCGCGCTCGTGGAATTGGATTTCTTCACCGATGACTTCGACGCGGCCGTGGAGGCCGTCAAGTCCAAGGACATCCAACCCATGGGCATGGACGGCAAGCCCATGGTGAACGGTGGCCTGTTGTCGGAGTGGGCGATCAAGGACGGCAAGCGGGTGCGTGGCAACGAACGCCTGCTGTACTTCCCCATGGACGTGAGCCGCGGCACCAGCGTGGAAATCGGCTGGGAATATCCCGATGGCGTGGTACTGCTGCGCGATGCCACCTGGAGCGATGCGCAACGCACGCCGCGCTCCAGCCCCCGCGTGGATCATACGGTGGTGCTCGCCGCCGACCTGGAGAAGTCCGCGCACTTCTACACCAGTGTGCTCGAATTACCGCGCCTCTCAGTGTCGACCGGCCTTCCCATGCCCTGGATGGGGGCAGGCGCCGGTGGACGCGCGTGGATTGCGGGCAATCCGCATGGCATGTGGATCGAGTTGGTCCAGCCCGAGAACTCCCCCGCCGGCAAGGCCATCCTCGCCGACAAGCGTTTCGGCGATGGCATGATCATGGAGCTGGGCGTGGAAGTCGCGGACATCGCCGCCTTCCACGATCAGATGGCCGCCAAGGGCTTTCGCCTGACCAGTGATGGCAAGCAGCCCCTGCCCAAGGGCTCGAAAGCGGTGACCGTGGCCGCCACGGGTGATCATTACGCGTATCTCCCCTTGGACAAGAGCGAGGGCATGCGTATCAAGGTGTTCCAGCGGGGACCCAAGGCCACCAGCCTGTATGATGCGCGGGACGCCGCATCCAAACACTGACGACGGAGTAAACGAACGCCGATGCCCATCCTCGATCTGTTCAAGCTCGATGGCCGAGTCGCCATCGTCACGGGCGCTTCGAGCGGCATTGGCGTTGCCTTCGCGCGGAGCCTCGCAGAGGCAGGCGCGGATGTGGTCCTGGCGGCGCGCCGCGAGGACAAACTGGCGCAGACCCGTGCGATGGTCGAGGCCACCGGCCGCCGTGCCATCGCCGTGCGCACCGACGTGACCAGGCCGGATGAGTGCCGCGCGCTGGTCGATGCCGCCGTCACGGCCTTCGGCAGGGTCGACATCCTGGTGAACAATGCCGGCATCGGCACGGCGGTGCCGGCGACCAAGGAAACTCCCGAGCAGTTCCGATCGGTGATCGATCTGAATTTGAATGCGTGCTACTGGATGGCGCAGGCCTGCGCCAAGGTAATGCAACCGGGCAGTTCCATCATCAACATCAGCAGCGTGCTCGGCCTGACCACGGCGGGCTTGCCGCAGGCCGCGTATGCTTCCTCCAAGGCCGGATTGATCGGCATGACGCGCGATCTCGCCCAACAGTGGACCGGCCGCCGGGGAATCCGGGTCAATGCGCTGGCGCCGGGCTTCTTCGCTTCCGAAATGACCGAGCAATATGAATCCAGCTACGTGGAGCGCACGCTCAAGCGCGTGCTGGCAGGACGTTTTGGAAAGCCCGAGGAAATTGCCACGGCGCTGATTTTCCTGGCCAGCGATGCGGGCTCATACGTCACGGGCATCACCCTTCCCGTCGACGGCGGCGTGTTGACGAGCTGATTCATCGCGCGAGACCGAGGGCGCGCGCTTCACCTCACTGCCGGGGAAGCCAAGGCCGCCACTCTCAGCTCAAGCCGAAGAGCCCTTCCAGGTCGAAGCGCGAGTAGGCGCGAAAGGCAATCAGCGTTTCGGTGCGCGCAACGCCATGCACCTTGCGGATCTTGTCGCTGACCAGGTCGGCGATGGACTCATTGTCCTTCACCCGCATGATCGCGACGATGTCGTAGTTGCCCGCCACCGAATACACCTCGGTGATGCCCGGAAGCTCAGCGATCTGCGAAGCGACGCGGCTGGTTTCATCGACATTGACGTTGATCATCACCACTGCCATGACCATCTTGGGTACTCCAGGCATGCTCTCTACGGGGCCGGCGTCGCTCGAATCATGACAGCGGGCGCCGGCCTCCTCAATGCGTGTTGATACGTAGGAACCGCCCAGTCCCTGTTCCGGGCACGCCTCCCACCATTAGTTGCGTTTTTGATTAACTATTGATACATTGGTTATCCATCACCACCGCGGAGCGCCGCATGCCTCCCCCACCGCCCGATTGGCCGCGCATATCCTCAAGCCTCTACTACCGCGATGCCGCCGCCGCCATCGACTGGCTGTGCCGCGCGTTCGGCTTCGGCGTGCGATTGCGCATCGAAGGCGCCGATGGCCGGATCGAGCACAGCGAACTCGAGTATGGCGAAGGCCTCATCATGGTGGGGCAGGAAGAAGCCGCGGATACCACACCCCGCTTCGGCCAGCGGCGCGTCAGCCCGCTCACGGCCGGCGGCAACACCCAAGGATTGATGCTGTACGTCGAGGACGTGGAAGCCCATTGCCGCCAAGCACGCGCGGCCGGCGCCACCATCGTCGCGGAGCCCACGGTTCATGATTACGGCGAGGATTACTGGTCGGATCGCAGCTACGGTGCGCTCGATCCCGAGAGGCACATCTGGTGGTTCAGCCAGCGCCTGCGCAATCCCGGGTGAAGCCCTCCACGGTGGATTCGGCCTTGTTCGCGTTGGCCGAGCCCACGCGCCGCGGCATCGTGGAGCTGTTACGCCAACGCCCGTATCGCGCCGGCGAACTGGCGGCCGCCCTGCACATGACGCCGCCCGCGTTGAGCCGGCACTTGCGCATCCTGCGCCGCAGTGGCCTCATCACCGATGATGAGCCAGAGCACGACGCGCGCGTCCGCCTGTATCGGCTCGAGCCTCACGGTTTCGACTCGCTGGAAGGCTGGATGGAATCGATCCGCAGCCTCTGGACCGAGCAACTCGCGGCGTTCAAGGCGCATGCCGAAGGGCGAGCGCGCCAGCATCTCAAGGCAAGAAAATCATGACTCGCCATCAGGTGCTGCGGACAACCGCGGGCGTGGCGGCCGGCCTCCTCGCCTGGATCATCACCGCCACCGTGTTCAACCTGCTGGTGCGTGCCGCCGTTCCTGGCTACCGGGAAGCCGAGCCAGGCATGAATTTCACGTTCGCGATGCAGGTGTGCCGTTTGTTGACGAGTGCGGCCGCCAGCATCGCGTGCGGCTTGGTCGCCGCAAGCGTGGCACGGGGCTCGCGGATCGCGCCGCTGTTGTCCGGTCTGCTGCTGTTGATGCTGTTCATTCCGGTCCACGTATCGCTCTGGGCGCGCTTCCCCGCCTGGTATCACCTCACGTTTCTGGCATCCCTTCCCTTGCTGCCGATGCTGGCGGCGCGCGCAAAAGGCCGGCCGGCGGCGGCATGAAGACGGACCAGGCCCGCGTCACGGTCAGCGTCAGCGTGCCGCGCGAGCGCGCCTTCGACATCTTCACCCGCGAGATCGACCTGTGGTGGCGCCGTGGCCTGCGCTTTCGCCACTTCGCCGATGAGAAATCCATCATCGCCATCGAGCCCTTCAAGGGGGGACGCGTGTTCGAATCAACCTCGGAGAGCGGGCCCGCGCATGAATTCGGACGCGTGCTGGAATGGGAGCCGCCCGAGCACCTGCGATTCGAATGGAGGCTGTCGAATTTCGGCCCCGGCGAGCGCACCGAGGTCGACGTTCGTTTCGAGACCGTGGGAAATACCACGCAGGTGACGGTGACGCATCGCGCGTGGGACGGCATCCGCGGCGATCACCCTGCACGTCATAGCGAAGCACCGGCGCAATTCCTCCGCAGCCTGGGAATGTGGTGGGGAGATCAGTTGCGCGTGTTCCGGCTGCGCACGTTGCCCGGCGCCTCCACCCCTCGGAGTGCGAGCAGCCACGAGGTATGATGCGCCCAACATTCCAGGAGGAACCATGCGCACCGCGACCAACGCCCACCCGCTGCACCCTCGCGTGGAATCGCGCCTCCGGCGCATGGCCCCCTGGCTCGCATGCGTGACGATGCTGGGCGTTTCAGCCGCAGCCCATTGCGCCGATGTCGCCGCCTACGCCGGCACCTGGGATTTCACCTTCAACGGCGATGACAGCGGCGGCGGCACCGCGCTCGTCTCGACCGATGGTCAAGTGCACGGCAGCGGTCACTCCACCAGCCTCGATCTGGACCTGGAATTGAGTGGCAGCGTTTCCGCCGATGGCACGATGTCGATCGAGGCCACCCCGGCCGGCGCGGCCTCCACCGGCGCGAGCTTCATCGGCAAGGCCAGCGGCGCGAAGGCAGCAGGCACCTGGCGCAACGAAGACGCGGGCATGGGTGGTAATTGGACGGCGCGGCTAAGCGCGCGAGGCCAGGCGCAAACCACGCGCGGTCAGCGGGTGCATTGCCGCGTCGATGCCGTGGAGTTCGATGCCGCCCCTCCCATCGTTGCCGACATGGAGATACTGCCGACATCCGCCAATGCCAAATCGATGATCCGCATCATCGCCAGCGATTACCGCCAGGGACCCATGGACATCGCGACGGGAGCGACCGCCAAGGCATTGAACGTCACCGGGCCCGGCACCTGCGACTTGAGCGTGGAACCCACCTGGCCTTCGGAAGGAAAGCTCCTGGGCAAGGCGTTCAAGGTAAGCCGCGGCAGCCTCACGCTCACCAGGCTCACACCGCCCATCGATCAGCGCCCGGCGTCCGCACCCCGCGACACGGGGCACGCGGCCGGCAAGTTCGTGTTCGAGGGCGGCGGGCACCGCGGCGAATGCGAGTTCGACCTGCGGCTCGTGATCATGGACACCGCCACGCTCAAGGCCCTGGGCCAGCGCGGCAAGCCTTGAGCTACTTGCGCAGGTAATCGTCGGTCTTGTCGATCCAGTCCTGCCGGGGCGGATTGAATATGTCGAGCTCGAAGGTGTCCTCGTGCGCGTACGCACGATGCGGCAGATTGCCGGGAATCAGCAGCACCTCCCCCGCACGCAGCATCACGTTCTGCTCATCGGCGGCGCCCAGCCAGAATTCCATACGGCCGGAAATCACGTACGTGAACTGCTCGTTGTGATGGCTGTGGCGAGGGACGTCATCGCCCTTCTTGAGGTTCACTTGCGCCAGCATGATCCGTTGCGTGTTGACGAAACGCTTGGTCACCGTGCCACGCATCTTCTCGAGCTCGATGTCGTCCCAGCGAACGTGTCTTGCCCAGGTATCAGTCACGATTGCATGCCTCGCAAAGATGGGCATTGTATCGCAACCCGCCGCGGTAAACTCATGGCATGAAAGCGCGTGAATCAGCCCTGCTGACGGACTTGTACGAACTCACCATGGGGCATGCCTATGACGCGTTGGGCATGCGCGACACCGCGGTGTTCGAATTGTTCGTACGGCGGCTGCCGCCCACGCGCCGCTTCTTCGTCGCCGCCGGGCTCGCGCAGGTCGTCGACTACCTGCAAGCGCTGCACTTCACCCCGGCCGATCAGCAGTACCTGGCCAGCCTGGGTTTGTTTCCGCCCGCCTTCATCGAGCATCTGTCGCACGTGCGGTTCACCGGCAGCCTGCACGCCGTGGCCGAGGGCACCGTCGTGTTTGCGAACGAGCCCCTCCTGCGCATCACCGCGCCGATCCTCGAAGCCCAGCTGGTGGAGAGCCGGGTCCTGAACCTGATGCACCTGCAGACGCTGATCGCCAGCAAGGCGGCGCGCTGCATCACCGCCGCGCGCGGCAAGCCGCTGGTGGATTTCGGCATGCGTAGAGCGCATGGCGCGGAAGCCGCCGTGCTGGCGGCGCGTGCCGCCTACCTCGCGGGCTTCGATGCCACGGCCACGGTGGAAGCAGGCCGTGAATTCGGCATACCGCTGTCAGGGACGATGGCGCATTCGTTCATCCAGACGCACGACCAGGAAGAGCGGGCGCTACGCAATTTCGTCCGCGCCAGGGGCATGCCCACCTCCGTGCTCATCGACACCTACGACACCCTCACCGGCGCGCGGCGGGTCGCGGCGCTGGCGCGCGAATTGAAGGCATCGCAATCGCCGGGACAGATCCGCGGCGTGCGCATCGACAGCGGCGGACTGGCCGAGGGTGCGCGCAGCGTGCGCAGAATCCTCGATGAAGAAGGATGCCCGGAGATCGAGATCATCCTGAGCGGCAATCTCGACGAATACCAGATCGAGGCGCTGCTCGCGGATGGCGTGCCCGCGGATGCGTTCGGCGTGGGCACCCGCCTGGATACCTCCGAGGACACGCCCACCATCGACATGGTGTACAAGCTCGAGGAATACGCGGGCAAGGGACGGCGCAAGCGCTCCCCGGGAAAGGAGACATGGCCCGGTGCCAAACAGGTGTTCCGCACCACGGGCGCTGCCGGCATCTTCGCGGCGGACGAGATCGCACTGGCCGGCGAGACGAGGCCGGGTGAACCACTGCTACGGGAGGTGATGCGCGATGGCCGCTGCATGACGCCGCTCCCCACCCTGGAACTAAGCCGCGAACACTGCCGCCGGCAGCTCGCCGCACTTCCCGCGGCCCTGAAGCGGCTGAACGGGGAATCCGCGCCCTACCCCGTGTCGATCTCCGAGGATGCGCGCGCGTTGGCGGCGCGCGTGGACTCGGCGACGTGACAGCGGACCATCCGCGCAAGCTCTGCTACTCTCGCAACGATCCATGCCGTCCCTTGGTGTACCCATGATGAACCAGCCTGCCAGGACCGTCAGCGAAGCCGTGACGTCGCGCCGTTCCATCCGCGCATTCACCGACAAACCCGTCGACCCGGCGCTGGTGCGGCGCCTCGTCGACGACGCGCGCTGGGCGCCCTCCGGCGGCAACGTGCAACCCTGGCACATCACCGTGCTCGCGGGCGCGCCGCTCGAACAGCTCAAGCAGATCATGCGCGCCAAGCCGCAGGAAGGCTTCGTCAACAGCCCGGAAGGCTCGGGCTACGATATCTACCCCCGCGACCTGTCCGAGCCCTACAAGACCCGTCGAGCCCGCTGCGGCGAAATGATGTACGCCACCATGAACATCCCGCGCGGCGAGCGGGCCGCGCGCCTCAACTTCGTTGCCGGCAACTTCGTGTTCTGGAACGCACCGGTCGGCATGTTCTTCAGCATGGGTCGGCAGATGGGCCCGCCGCAATGGTCCGACCTGGGCATGTACATCCAGACGCTCATGCTGCTCGCGCGCGAAGCGGGCCTGCATACCTGCCCGCAGGAGGCCTGGACCAACTGGCATCGCACCGTGAGCGAATTCATTGCCCTGCCCGCCGACCGCATGCTGTTCTGTGGCCTCGCCCTCGGTTACGCCGATGAATCCCACCCGGTGAATCAACTGCGCACCGAACGCGCGCCGCTCGAGGAAATCGCGGAATTCAGGGGATTGTGACGCCGGCATCGAAGCGGTTGCAATTACGGGTCGTGATCGCGAAGATGAGCGCCGTCGTTGGCAGCGCTGCGGCGCGTGCGCCAATCCCATCGTCAACCTTTTTGACTTAAGGCCCGTCCATGATCGACATCCAACTCCACGGCGACGTGCTGTCCATCGGCATCGCCAACCCTCCCGTCAATGCGCTCGGCACCGCGGTGCGCCAGGGCCTCACCAAGGCGATCGCCGATGCACAAGGCAATGCAGCGGTAAAGGCCATCGTCATCCACGGAACCGGCAAGATGTTCTCCGGCGGGGCGGACATCACCGAATTCGGCAAGCCGCCGGTGGACCCGTGGCTGCCTGCCGTTTGCGAGGACATCGAATCCAGCAGCAAACCCGTGGTGGCCGCGATCCATGGGTCCGCCCTGGGGGGAGGCCTGGAAGTGGCGTTGGGCTGTCACTACCGGGTGGCCACGGCGTCCGCGAAATTGGGCGTCCCCGAAGTGAAGCTCGGCATCCTGCCCGGTGCCGGCGGGACACAGCGGTTGCCGCGGCTGGTGGGCGCGGAGCAGGCATTGGCCATGATCACCTCCGGCGATCCCATCAGCGGTGACAAGGCGTTGAAACTGGGGTTGGTGGACAAACTTGCGCCCGAGGGCACCCTGGTCGCCGATGCCATCGCCTACGCCCGCACCCTGAGCGCGGTGCGCCGTGCCCGCGAACTGCCGATCGCCAAGGATCCCGGGCTGTTCGAGCGCTTCCTGGTCGCCAACGGGCGCAAGTTCAAGGGTCTCGAGGCCCCCATGGGCTGCGTGGAAGCGGTGCGCGCCGCCACCGAATTGCCCTTCGCGGAAGGCATGGCCAAGGAGCGCGCCCTGTTTGCCAAGCTCGTGACGGGAGGGCAGTCCGCCGCCCTGCGCCACGCTTTTTTTGCCGAACGGACCGCGGCGAAGATCGACGGCCTGCCCAAGGATGTCCAGCCGCGCGCGATTCGCAAGGTGGGCGTCGTCGGCGCCGGCACCATGGGTGGCGGCATCTCCATGAACTTTCTCTCCGCGGGCATTGCCGTGACCATCGTGGAAATGAAACAGGACGCGCTGGAGCGCGGCACCAGCGTGATGCGCAAGAACTACGAAGCATCCGCCGCCAAGGGGCGGATCACCACGCAACAAGTGGAAGCGGCCATGGGGCTGCTCGCGCCGACGCTGGATTTCGCGGCGCTTGCCGATTGCGACCTCATCATCGAGGCCGTGTATGAAAACATGGATGTCAAGAAGGACATCTTTTCGCGCCTCGACAAGATCGCCCGCCCCGGCGCCGTGTTGGCCTCCAATACCTCCTATCTCAACATCAATGAAATCGCCGCCATGACGCAACGCCCGCAGGACGTGCTCGGGCTGCACTTCTTCTCGCCGGCCAATGTGATGAAGCTGGTGGAGGTGGTGCGCGGCGCCAAGACCGCACCCGACGTGCTGGTCACCGGTATGGAAATCGCCCGCAAGATCGGCAAGGTGCCGGTGGTGTCCGGCGTGTGCCATGGCTTCATCGGCAACCGCATGCTCACCCCGCGCCAGGGCAATGCGCTGGCGTTGCTGCTCGATGGCGCCACTCCCGCGCAGATCGATCGCGTGCACACCGAATTCGGCATGCCCATGGGCCCTTTCCAGATGGCGGATCTGGCCGGCACGGACATTGGCTGGCACCGCGACCCGACGCGGGTCGAGACCGTGCGGGATGCGCTATGCGCGAAGGGACGCTGGGGCCAGAAGACCAAGGCCGGCTTCTACGACTACGACGAACAGCGCAAGCCCTCGCCCTCCCCGGTGGTCGAGGACATCCTGGCCGAATTCCGCAAGGCCGCGGGTACCACGCCGCGCAAGATCGAGGACGAGGAGATTCGAGTGCGCACCCTTTACACGATGGTCAACGAGGGCGCCAAGATCCTCGCCGAAGGCATCGCGCAACGCGCTTCCGACATCGATGTGGTGTGGCTGTACGGCTACGGCTGGCCACGGCACACCGGCGGCCCGATGTTCTGGGCCGAAAGCCTGGGGTTGAAGACCATCGTCGACGGGCTGCGGCGCTATCAGGACAAGATGGACCCGTCGTTCTCCATCGCGCCGCTCCTGCTCGATAAGGCCAACGGCAGCGGGAAGTTCGGCCCCTGAATCCGCAGGGGGCGGAAGGCCATCCTTTCGCCTCCTCCCGGCGCCGTTTCTGGCGAGTTGCCAGCAGGAGCGTCGCCAAAATGGAACACTGGCCTCAACGCCTTCGTGCCGGTAGATTTCCTATCCCGTTTGGATTTGGACTGGAGTTCATCGACCATGCACGCCGCATCCGATTGGTGGGCGCAGAGCGCCTTCATCCGGGATTATTTCTTCCACGGGCAGCGCAAGGTGGCGCACCAGCTGGCCCAGTATCTTGCCAGGTACTACGTGGGCGATGGCATCTCGGAATTGCGGCCGGACACCGATGTGCCGACGCTCATGAGCGATTCCATCCGCCGCTTCATCAACCAAGCCGATTTCACGCTGGTGCGTGACGATGACATGCTCGCGGACATCGACCTGCGCGAGTCCATGCAGTTTCGGGAACTGGTGAGCATCATCCACGAGCGCCGGGGCTCGTGAGGATTGCCGTTCAGGTCATCGTTGCCGGCCGACGCTAGCAACCTACCCGGAACGGCAAGCCCGCAGGTCCGCACCGCCCGGCGCTCGGCGCCCTCAACCCGCGTCGGCGCATCGTTCAAGTCGGCGACGCCCCAGCAGGTGCCTTTCAGGCGGCCACTTTCTCGCATTCCTTCGCGCAGGCATCACAAGCCTGGGCGCAGTTGCGGCAGATCTCATGCTTGTCCGCATGCTTGCGGCACTCTGCCGCGCAATCCTTGCAGATTTGCGCAACCACCATCGCCATCTTAGGGGTGTGGGAAGAGCCAGCCGCCGCCAACTGCCGCAGGGCGCCGCATCCGGCCAGTAGATCACGCACCGTCCTGGCGCAACCGGCCAGTTCGGAATGCCCGTCACCGAGCATCATGAGGCAATGGGAAAGGCAGGCCTCCCCGGTATCGATGCAGTGTCCGGTTTCGCCGATGAGCGCAGCATACTTGCCCGTCATCGCGTGGTCGTGGTGGGCGGGTTCCGCGGCAACCGCCGCGACGGCCACCCCCGACATCATCATCCAACCCAGCATATTCCGTCGGTCCATGCGGCACTCCTTGTATGATGGCACGATTATGTCATCGGCGCTGTCATGCAACAATGGCAGCCTCTCCCATCGGCAGGAACAGCACATGCGAACCCCACTCCAGCCCCACCGACATCCTGCTACACGTGCCGCCTTGGCGATCGTCGTCACCGCGCTGCTGCTCGCGCCGCTGCACGCCGCCCAGGCCGCGGTGACCGCGTTGGTCGCGCAACGCATCATCGACGGCCGCAGCGACAAGCTCAGTCCCGCCACCGTCATCGTGGTCGACGGCGATCGCATCAGCGCCATCGGCGACCGCTCCGTCATTCCGGCCGGCGCGGCGATCATCGATCTGGGGGACGCCACGCTCATGCCCGGCATGATCAATGCGCATGAACATCCTCTGATGTTCGCCAGCGACTACCAGAACGCGCACCTGGCGAATTCATCGGCCTACAAGGCCCTGATCGGGCTGGCGGGCTTGCAGAAACTGCTGCTCGCCGGTTGGACCGGCGTGCGCGTGATGGGCGATGCCGACGTGTTCTACGCCAACCAGGACCTGCGCCGCCTGATCGATGCGGGCGTGTTCGTCGGGCCGCACATGACCGGCGCCGGGCATTACATTTCCATCACCGGCGGCGGCGGCGACATCAATTACCTCTCACCGGAACAGGCGGTGCACGCGGATGGACTGATCGCCGATGGTCCCGATGGCATTCGCAAGGCGGTTCGCACCGAGGTGAAGTATGGCTCGGATTGGATCAAGCTCCTGGTCACGGGCGCCTTCGAATCCGTGGGCGACGATCCGCGCAACGTGGCCTTTGCGCCCGACGAGTTGCGCGCGGCCGTCGAGGAGGCCTCGCGCCACGGCCTGCCGGTGGCCGCGCACGCCCATGCGACCGAAGGGATTCGCCAGGCCGTCGCGGCGGGTGTGCGCTCCATCGAGCACGGCACCTATGTGGACGAAGACACCCTGCGGGAGATGGCGAAACGCGGCACCTTCCTCGTGCCCACCATCTATCTCGGCGATTACTACGCGGAAGGAAACCGGCTGCTGGCGCAAGCGAAGAACGACGAGTACATCAAGCATGGCCGTGCCGACTTCCTCAAGCGCATCCAGCGCGCCCATCAATTGGGCGTGAAACTCGTGATCGGGCTCGACCTTGGCGCGGGCATTGCCGAACCCAACGTGTATGCGCGTGAATTTGCCGTCTTCGTCGAAGCCGGCGTGCCGCCGATGGCGGCCATCCAGGCGGGCACCCGGGTCGCCGCGGAACTGATGCGCTGGGACGACAAGCTCGGCACCCTCGAGCGCGGCAAGCTCGCCGACATCATCGCCGTGCCGGGCAATCCCCTGAGCAACATCCATGCACTGGAGAATGTCTCGATGGTGATGCTCGGCGGGCGCCTGGTGAAACGGCCCGGCACCGCCAGCGAGATCAATGGCATCCTGACGCTGCCCGGCGCCCGCTGAGGCGGCGCAGCGGAGCGGTGCGCAGGCGCTCAGCTTGGCCAATGCTCAGCTGTGCTTGTAGAGCCGGCCGTCCTTCATGATGATGAGCAGGTTGTCCTTGTCCTGCAGCAGGGTGACATCGCGGGTGGGATCGCCCCGCACCAGGAGCAGGTCCGCCAGGCAGCCGGCCTTCACCTCACCCAGCGGCAACCCCATGAGTTGCCCGCCCAGCCGCGTGGCAGCCACCAGCGCCTCGGTGGGACTGTAGCCGAACAGCTTGACGAAGATGTCGAGATCGCGCGCATTGCGCCCGATGGGGTTGTAGGGGAACCCATAATCCCCACCGGGCAACACGCGGACGCCGCGACGCTTCATCTCCGGCACCAGGCGCTGCATGGCCTCCAGGCCAGATCGCGCACCCATGCGCTCGGCCTCGGCGGGCCCGATACCGAACGCACGCGCCTCGTGGCAACGCGCGTACAGCAAGCCGGGGGCCGGCACGACGAACAGACGGTCCTTGTTCGCCTCGAGCATGTCCAGCGCCTGCGTGTCGGCATGGGTGCAATGGAAGATGGCGCGGAACCCCGCGCGCACCGCCCGCTTGATCGCCTCCGCGGCCTGGGCATGGCAGGCAAGCCAGATGCCCGCCTCGCGCGCCGCCGCGCCGATGGCCTGCGCCTCCTCTTCCGAGTACATGAGCAACTGCGATCCACCCGGCGCGAAACCCTCATCGCTCGACATGAGGAACTTGATGGTGTCGCAGCCCAAGGCCTTCATCTCGCGGATGTAGCGCTGCAAACCCTCGATGCTGCGATCGTGCGTGGGATCATGGCCCTCGGGCACACCCATGACACCTTCGGCGCCCTTCTCCAGTGCGGAAGCCCTCAACCGTGGACCAGGCAATCCGCCCGCGTCGATGCGATCGCGCAGCGCTGGTTCGAAACGCTCTCCGAGGGAGCCAGCCGAATACGCGCTGGTGAAGCCATGATCCAGCGTGATGCGGGCATTCTGCGCCGTGACCAGCAGGTGCTCCTCCAGCGGCAGTTTCATGGCGTTGACCACCCGCTCGACGGAGCTCGGCCAGGTCAGGTGCGCGTGGGCCTCCACCATGCCCGGCATGAGCGTTGCGCCGCCACCGTCGATGACGATGGCGCCGGACGGCGCCGGCGCCGCCTCACCGGCCCGATACACGCCCGCGATGTGCCGGCCATGGATGTGGACCTGCGCGGCGAACGGTTCTGAGCCGGAACCATCGAACACCCTGACGTTGGTGAAGGCGATCATCAGGTGCGGCGCAGGATCAAGCCGGCGCGCCGGTATCCGCGACCAGGCCGGCCTGCCTGATGCCCGCCAGCGCACAGACTTCGTCATTGTCGGAGGTATCCCCGCTGACGCCGACGGCGCCACACACGCGGCCCTGCGCGTCGCGGATCAGCACGCCACCCGGCACGGGAACCATGCCATCGGGAAAAATGGTGCTCAATGCCGTGAAGAACTGTGGCATCGCCTGCGCGCGCCGGGCAAGTTCGCGTCCGCCGAAACCCATGCCCAGGCACGCCGAGGCCTTGGCGGTGGCGATCTACGGCCGGTACAGGGAGGCGCGTTCATCGCGCAAGAGGGCCAAAACATGGCCGCCTTGATCCAATACCACCACGCACAATGGCGCAAAGCCGCCATCGATGCCGGCCTTGAGCGCGGTCTTGGCAATGTTGAGGGCAGTATCCAGCGACAGTCCCGGGCCGTCCATCGATTCACCTCGAAGCAAGCAACCGGCGACACGCTACGATGCCGCGAGAGTCTTGTCGAGCGTGAACGCCGCTTCGTGGGAACCGGCGGCCGGTTTCCCGCGCTACTGTGCCGTGTATCCCCCATCGGCCACCAGCGCATGCCCGGTGACGAAGCTGGACTTGTCGGAGCACAGCCAGATGGCGCATTCCGCGATTTCGCCGGGCTCCGCCACGCCGCGCAGCGGTGCGTAATTCGACAGCGCCTCGCGAATGGCATCACTCATCGCCATCGCCGCATCCACCATCGGGCTGCGGGTGACGCCGGGACACAGCGCATTCACCCGGATATTGGATTTCGCGTACTGCAGCGCCGCCGCCTTGGTGAGGCCGATGGTGGCATGCTTGCTCGAGGTATAGCCCTGCAGGATGGGCTCGCGCTGGCTGATCACGCCCATGATCGAGGACATGTTGACGATCGAGCCCTTGCCGCGCGCGAGCATGTGCGGGATCTCGAATTTCATGCACAGCATCTGGCTGACCAGGTTCACATCGAGGATGCGGCGGTACACGGCCTCGTCCCAGGCGGCATCTTCCGGATGCGTGATACCGGCATTATTGAAGGCACAGTCCAATCCACCGAAGGCCTGCACGGTATCGCGCACCATGCGTTCGACCTGTTCGGCGACGGACACGTCCGCCACGGCCAGCCGCGCTTCACCGCCGGACCGGCGGATGGCCTCGACGGTCTCGGCCGCGGGCTCTTCACGCAGGTCGCACACAGTGACCTTTGCGCCTTCGGCGGCAAACCCCAGCGCCGCTGCGCGCCCGATCGCACCGCCCGCGCCCGTGACGATCACCACCTTGCCGTCGAACAAAGCCATGTTTTGCCCCCTCAGCCCGGCGCGCGGAAATAGCGGTAGCTCGGATCCGTGCCATCATGCGAGCCGCGCGTCTTCAGCTGCGCGACCAGCCCCGAGTTCCAATCACCGCTAGCCGGCTGCGTCTGGTTCCAATCCAGCACGAACAAGCGGTCGGCGATGCGCCATTCCTGCGCGCGGCGCTCGAACTTGTCGAGATAGCGCCCGCCGACGATCAATTCCACCGCACCCTTCTGTGGATCGTCCATGAGGTGATAGGCCATCACATAGGTCTCGACATTGGCCTTCGCACCGTCCAGTTCGATGAACACATTGCTGATCTGGTGAATGGTGACCCGCATGCCCTTGAGCAGCGGCACGATGAAGTCGGCGAAATCCCAGGCCTTGCCCTGGAACAGGCCATGGTCCTCGTAGGCATCGGGCCAGTAAGCCGATTTCAAGACCTGCACGTCGCAACGGTCGATGCCGCGGCAGTAGGTGGCAAGCTTGTGCTGGATTTGCTGTTGGTCCCAGAGGCACTGCAGGTCGATATTGCTCATGGAAGATTCCGTGATGTGGCGGTCAAGCCCGCCATGCTTCATTCTGTGCGCGCGATCGCCTGCTTTTCCAGCAGGAACTCGCGCAGCCTGCGGTGGAAATTGGTGATGGCGCGCTCCTGCACCGGATTGGTCCGGCCGCCCGCGAATCCCCTGGATTTCATGCCCTTCTGCACCGCTCCCAGGTTGGCGAAATCCTGTCGAAAGATCAGCGGCCAATCACCGTCGCGCCAGTTCTCGTGGAACTCGCGCTTCAGCGGCGGCGCCAGTCCCGGTCCGTACCGCTGCAGGGACCAGATGTCGAAGATGCAGCTCTCGGGATCGTTGCCGTTGGGCCGCGCGCGGTACCACAGCACGCCGTCGACGAAGCCGTGCAGGTAGATGGTGTTGGGAAACACATGCCAATCGAGCTTGGAACGGTCGATGTATTCGGGCGTGAGGCCCTGCGGCCACCCCGAACCGTCCGCTTCGGCAGCCTCGATCTGGAACTGCACCCATTTGGTCAGCACCTCGATGGGCGAGGCCGTGGCGGGCACCTCATCGCGCAGCCGCTGCGTGGCGTGATAGTTCCTCTCCGTCACCATCGCCTTCAGGTCGCGGTTGAAGGTCTCGACGAAGTTCAACACGTAGTTGCGGAAATCCGGCTCCTCCTTCGGCGGCAGCCGCGGCGAGCGCGACAACGGCAGTGCCCCGGTGGCCGGATACCACATGGCGGCGTGACGGCCGAAGCCACCGCTGTTGGAGTAGTCGTTGGTGAAGGGCAGCAACTGATGATGGGTCTGCTGCACGTGGTAGAACTCGTTGAAGAACTCCAGGATGGTCTTCCAGTTCACCGGCATGATCGTGGTCTTGTACCAGCGAAAGCGCAGCTTCTCGAATTCGAACAGCGAGCAATACTCATCCAGCGGCTCGAGAAAGCGCGCCAGCGGCTCGCAATCCTTGTCCATGTTGATGAACACGAAGCCGCCCCAGAACCCCACCTTCACCTCCCGCAATCGGATGTCCTCATCGCGCAGGCAATCGCCCCAATCATTCCGGTCGACCACCAGCGTGTTGTTGCCGTTGAGGTCGAAGCGCCAGCCGTGGAAGCGGCAGACGAATTGCTTGGTATGGCCGCAGCCTTCGGTGAGTTGCCGCCCCCGGTGGGGACAGGTGTTGTGGTAGGCCTTGACGGTATCGGGCGCCGTGCGCACCACGATGATGGAATCATCGATGATGTCGTAGGTGACGAAGTCACCGACGTTGGGAATTTCCTCGAGTCGGCACGCGATCTGCCAGACGTAAGGCCAGAGGAAGCACGCCTCGAGCCTGGCGAACTGCGGATCGAAGTACGCCGCCTTGGGCACGAAATCGTCGCGGATCTCGTCCGGTGAAAAGGACTGTTTTGACACTGTCATCAGAAATGCTCCCGCCCGTTCGCGCCACGCCGCGACGCCCGCGCCACGGGTTCCTCAAGTGCCGGGTGGCGGTCAAAGCCTATGTGCCGCTCCTACGGACGTCTTGATTCGACGCGACAAAAGCAGCACCTCAGGCGAAAGGCAGTGCGACGCATTCAATCCACGCGATATGCCTTGGCCTGCTCGCGCAACAGGTCCTTGCGGACCTTGCCGGAGGGCGTCTTGGGCAGGTCGGACACCGCTTGGGCATGAACCGGGGTCTTCTGCCGGGCCAGCCCGGCCTGCTCGATGATCCGGGCCACCTCCTCCAGCGTGCAGGCCTGGCCCGGGTGCGGCACGATGAAGGCACAAACGGCCTCGCCCGTCCTCGTGCTGGGCATTCCCACGATCGCCACTTCGGCCACCTTGCCGGAGGCGAACAGCACGTCCTCGATTTCCTTGGCGCTGATGTTCTCGCCGGCCCGGATGATCAAGTCCTTCTTGCGGCCGGTGCAGACGATATGGTCACCCTCGACCAGCCGGCCGATGTCGCCCATGCGAAAGAATCCTTGCGCGTCATAGGCGCCGTCGTTGTCCTCGGGCCGGGCATAGCCCAGGGCCATGCTGGGCTCGCGCACCAGCATTTCGCCCTCCTCGCCCGGCGCAAGCTCCGCATCGGATTGCAGGTCGAGGAACTTGAACTCAGACCGGTTCAGCCGGCCATCGGTCTCGGCACCCAGGCGCAACTGCGCCCGCGAGGCCGGTGGCCCGGTCAGCGTCGGCGCCTCGGTGGAGCCGAACGTTCGCCAGGGAATGCCCGCGGGGAACACCTCCGCCGCTTCGTAGATCAACCGCGGCGGCACCGAGGCCCCGCCGCACATGTAGCTCTTCACATCGGGAAGGTTCGCGCCACGCCGCCTCGCCTCGGTGACGATGCCCTGGAGGAAGGGAGTGGCACCCACCGAGAAGGCACAGCGGTGCGCGCGCATCAGCTCGAATCCGGCGGACGGATCCCAGGTATCCATCATCACCACCGGCATGCCGCCACACCAGGGCATGTTCAGCGCCCACAGGTAACCGCTGATGTGCGTCACCGGCGAGGGACAGAAAATCACATCATCGGGCGCGAGCCCCATCGCGGGCTGCATCTTGCGGGCGTCCGCATGAATGGTGTTATGGGAATGCAGGACACCCTTGGGCCGGCCGGTGGTACCGGAGGTGTACAGGAGGATCTTGACCGCGTTGGGATCGACCTCGATGGGTCCCGGCACCGCCGCGGCGTCGCGGAGCACCGTGTCGAGATCGGCGAACGCAGCGCTCTTGGAGCGCACCAGCACCACTTCGGGCGGCTGAGTCAGCGCAGGCGCGATGCGCCGCATCATGGCGGCGTAGTCGAACTTGCGGAATTCACCCGGGATGAACAGCAGGCGCGTGCGCGACTCATTCAGCATGTAGGTGACTTCGGCGTCACGGTTGATGGGCACGATGGGATTGGTGACGAGGCCGATCATCGAGGCGGCGAGATCGATGACGCTGGCTTCCCACCAATTGGGTAACTGGAAGGAAACCACCTCCCCCGCGACCAGCCCGCGTGCACGGAAGACGCCTGCGAGCCGCAAGGCCGCCTCATACAACTGGGCGCAGGTCAGCGAGCACGCCCCTTCGGTGATGAGGACGCGCCCTGGATGTTGGCGTACGCGCTGTTGCGCGAACTGCGCCACGGTCAGGTCGGGCCAATCACCTTCGGCCACGGCGCGCGCGGCCCGGTGCGGATCCCAGTTCAGGAGCCACCCTCCCGGGTCCCGCCGTGTCTGCCGCGCGCTCACCGCGGCGCCTGCGCTCCCAGCGCCAGTTCAGGCGACTCGCGGATCTCGCGCGGCGAGCTTTGGAACCAGCGCTTGCAGCTGCGCGTGAGTACCGAGGATTCGCTGTAGCCGAGCAGCGCCGCGACACGAGTCAAAGGGATGTCACCCTCGCTCAGGTAGCGCGCGGCGGCATCGCGGCGCACGTCGTCCTTGATCTCTTCGAAGCTCGTGCCTTCCTCGCGCAGCCGCCGCTGCAGGGTGCGCGGATGCATGCTCAGGCGCGCCGCCACCTCGGCATGGCTGCACAGTCCCAGCACCAGGAGCCGCGCGGCGATCGCGTGCACGCGTGCCACCAGGTGCTGCGAGGCGGACGGAAACTGCGCATCGATGTAGCTGGATGCCATTTCATACAACTGCGGATTGCGGTCGGGTATTTCCTGCGACAGGTCGCTGCTGTTGAAGAACACGGCATTGAAGGGCTTGTCGAAATGCACGGGGCCGTCGAAAAACCGCTGGTAGCACGCCAACGGCAGCAACGGCTTGTGGGTGAACCACACTTCGCGCGCGCCGAAGCGGCCGCCAGACAACGTCAGCACGGCATTGTGGGTGAGGCCGAGCGCGTTCTCCACCGCCTGGCGCTGGTGCGGCACGCGATCGAGCAGGATCTCGAAGCGCATGAAATGCCGCTCGCGTGAGCGGCAGGCCTCGATCTGGATCTGCACCACCGGGCTGTACACCTGCAGATGGCCGGCGCAATAACGATAGGCCTCGCCGACGGTGGAGGAGTTGCGCATGGCTATCTCCAGCGGGCCCAACACCACGATGCCTCCCTGGCGAGAAGCCAGGCGCAAGCCGAAGTCGGGACAATTCAACTCGGTCGCGGTGCGCTCGAGCAGATGGATCATCGAACGATAGGACAGCACCGAGTTGGACTTGGACAGAGCCGCCGGATCGATGCGCGCGAGGCGCAGCATGTCGTCCGCGTCGCCACCTAATTCGGCCACCGCTTCTGAATACAAACGCAATGCTTCGGAGCGGACCACGCCGTCCAATGGACCCCGCCGCCGACGTGCCTTCGCTTTCATGTTCCCCCGCCGGTTCGTGCGATCTATGTCGCTTCGAGTCCGGACAATATGCGACAGGGAATCCATTTGCAAGCGTACTACCTGCCCGCGCGGGCAGCGCCCATGCCTGGCCGCCACCGGCGGCCCAGTCAGAACTTGACGCCGGCCTGCAGGAAGTACGTGCGCCGGTCGCCCGGAACCGCATCCGTGGAGGACAACGTCGAGCCATTGGGCACCCCGCCGACGAAGTACGTCTTGTCGAAGGCATTCTTGATGTTGGCCGACACGCTCCAATGCGTGCCCGCGATCTCTTCGAGCCCGATGCGGAAATTCGCGAGCGTGTAGCCCGGGATGTCGGTGCCCGGCACGGTCGAATCGTTCTGCGAACCGAAGTAGGACATACCCTGGCGGAAGGCTTCGCCGCGGAAGGTGAAATTGCCTGTGCCGTTGGGAAGCGGCGTGTTGGTCTGCACGAAGATCGAGCCGGCGAATTTCGGCGTGTCAGCGAAGGGCCCGTAGACCTGCGTCTGGCCGAAAACCGTGGCGCTGTTCTTGGTGAACTTGGCGTGCGTGTACGCCACACTCACGCCCAGGTCCAGCCAGGACACCGGTGTGACCTGCCCTTCGAACTCCGCGCCGCGGACTTTGGCCTGCGGAATGTTCACCGTGAGGCTCGCGATGCCCTGCGGCGTGGGAATGTAGATGCTGCGCTGGACGTCGTCGATCTTGCCGTCGTAGACGGCGAGGTTCAGGCGCGCCGGCACCGAGCCCAACAGGCCCTGGAACTTCATGCCGAGCTCGACGTCGGTGGCAATCTCGGGCCGGAAGGCATTGCCTCCCACCTCGGCCGTACCGGGAACCTGTGGCGCAAACGGATTGAAGCCGCCGCTGCGGAAGCTGCGGCGCGCGACCGCATACAACAACAGGTTCTGGTTCAATTGGTCCTGGATACCGAACTGCCAGCTCACCTTGTTGAACTTGTCCTCTTTCTGATTGGGCAGTCCCGGCAGGTTGTAGAAGCGTGCGGTGGGCAGGATGTATTGCGTCAGTTTGTCGGTGGTGTAGCGCGCGCCCGCCGATACGCTCAAGCCTTCCACACCCGTGCCGGACAGGTCGTAGGTCAGGTGCAGATACCCTGCGGTGGTCTTGTTGTGGATGTCGGAGGCAAAACGTGCCTGCGTGGCCGGGATGATCGGGCTGACATCGAAGAAGTACACATCGGTGATGTCGCCGTTCTCCGCCTTCGAGTAATACAGCCCGCCGATGTAGGTCAGTTTATCCTGCAAGGTCTTGCCCGACAGCTGCAGTTCCTCGGACACCTGATGCGAGCTTTTGGTGAAGGCATCGGGATTCATGCCCTCGATGGTATAGGGGGTGCCGTCCAGGTCGGTCGAATCGTACGAGGTGAAGCGGGTGTAGCCCAGCACGTTCTTTACCTGCAAATTGCCCACATCGAGCGTGGTGATGTTGGATACCACGAGGTTCCTTGACTGGTGCCGGCCCACGTCATTCAAGCTCACCACATACGGGCCGCGCGCACGCTGCTGGGCGACGTAATCCACCAGGCCACCGGCCGGCACGTTGGGATGTGCCGCAAGATACGCCGCCCACGCGCCGGGGAACTGCACGGCCACATCGAGGATGGGGCCGAACAGCACCGATGCCGTGCTGAACAAGGGATAGCCATTGTTGGTCGCCCCGGGTGCGTAGGCGCTGTACACCGACATGGGCACGTTGGAGCCGCCCGAGTAGGAGTAATCCGCCACCGTCGTGTTGGTGAGGTTGTCCAGCGGGCGTATCAACAGCGACACGCGCGCCGAGTTCTTGTCCACATCGCCGAGGCGCGATCCATCGAACAGATTGGTCACGAAGCCGTGCCGCGACTGGATGTCGCCGGCCACGCGCAGCAACACGCGATCCTCGACCAGCGGCAGGTTCAGGGCACCCTGAACCCAGCGGAAATTGTAGTTGCCGCCACTGACATTGAAGAAGCCGCTGAATCCGTTGGTGGGCTTGGCCGAGGTCAACAGCACCGCGCCGCCGGTGGCGTTGCGGCCGAACAAGGTGCCCTGCGGGCCTTTAAGCACCTGGATGGATTCCAGGTCGTAGAAGGAGGATGCATTGGTGCTGCTGACCTGCACTTCATTGAAATAGGGCAGTACCGCCGGCTGCGATCCCGTGAACGCATCCACGGTCTGGCCGCGGATCGAGTAGTTCAACTGGTTGGAATTGGTCGTGGCACGGACCACCAGGCCCGGGACGCTGGCGGGGAGGTCGCTTTCGGTGAGCACCGCCTGGCGCTGCAGCGCGTCCGCTCCGAGCGCGGTCACCGACACCGGCACGCGTGCCTGGCTCTCGCTGCGGCGTTGGGCCGTGACCACGATTTCCTCGAGCGCACCGCCGGCTTCGGCTTTTGCCGGGGTGGTTTGCGCACCGGCGCCGCCCGCCAGCACACCGGCTGCGCACACCGCCAGGATCTCACCCGCCCGTTGACGAATCAGTGTCATTGCATCCCCCTGTTGTCCCAAGGCCGACGGTACTCTGTGGTACTTCGATCGATCTTAGGTTGACCGAGACTGATTCGTATTGAGTTCGGGCGACAATGTGCCAACAATAGACGACACGAAAACCGACTTCCCCCGACAAGCGCCAGGGCCCGCCGGTTGCGCCGGCTCCAGGGGATGGCAGAATGCCGCGTCCACATTCCAGGGGAACCGCCATGGATTTCTCGACCTACGCCACCATGCGATTCGAACGCCGCGGCCGGATCCTGCACGCCGAATTCAACCGGCCCGATGCGCTCAACGCCATCGACCAGGTCACCCACAAGGATCTCGCGAGGCTGTTCAGCGAGGTGGCGGCTGATCCTCAGACCGCGGTGCTGGTCTTGTCCGGCGCGGGCAAGGCCTTCAGCGCCGGCGGTGACCTGGACTACATCCAGCACCTGATCGAATCGCCGCGAGATTTCTTCGATGACATCGGCGACATCAAGAAGATCGTCTTCTCCATCCTGGATTGCCCCAAGCCCATCATCGCCAAGCTCCACGGCCACGCCATCGGCCTCGGCGCCACCATTGCCCTGTTCTGCGACATCGTCTTCGCCGCGCCCGGCGTCAAGATCGCCGATCCGCATGTGAAGTTGGGTTTCACGGCCGGCGATGGCGGCGCGGTGATCTGGCCGCACCTCATCGGCCATGCCCGCGCCAAGGAATTCCTCATGACCGGCAGGCCGATCCTCGCCGAGGAGGCCGAGCGCATCGGCCTCATCAATCGCGTGGTACCGCGCGAGTCGCTCGACGCCGCGGTGGAGGAACTCGCGCAGGAGCTGGGCAACGGGCCGGCCCGCGCCATCCAATGGACCAAGATGACGGTGAACATCGGCCTGAAGGCGCAGGCGCATGCGGTAATGGACGCATCCGCGGCCTACGAGGCCCTCTCCAATTTCACCAGCGATCATCGCGAGGCCGTGCGGGCTCTGCGTGAGAAGCGGCCACCCGCGTTCACCGGCGACTGAGCCGCGCGGCGTCGCCTGGAGTTCAATATCTGTCGCGGCGAATCAAGACCGCCCCGGATGCCGATCCTACATTGGAAGCTATTCGATCCCGGCAGCGCCCAGCAAGGAGCGACTTCGTGTCGAGCCCCATATGAACATCGATGACATCAGCTTCATGGACCCCAAGGTGCAGCTCTGCCCGTTCGAGGCCTACAAGGTCGTGCGCGAGGCGGGCAAGGTCTTCGTCGACCCCGCCACGGGCTGGTACTTCATCACCGATTACGACCTGGTGCGCACCCTCACCGCCGACACGGCCAACCTATCCAGCTTCACCGGCATCCTCATGTGCAAGCGCAAGTCCGAGGTGCAGGACAAGCTGGACAGGATCTATGCCGAGGAAGGCTATCCGCCCATCCCGCTGCTGGTGGTGGCGGACCCGCCGGAGCACAAATTCCACCGCGCCTTCGTCGAGCGGGCCTTCACCGCCGCCCGCGTCAAGAAGCTGGAGACCTACCTGGAAAGCGTGGTCGATGCCATGATCGACCAATGCATCGACAAGCCCGAGGTGGAATTCCGCCGCGATTTTGCCGGCATCATTCCCCAGACCGTCATCGTCGATCTGCTGGGAATGGAGCGCGAAGACCTGCCACGCCTGAAGATCTGGACCGATGCGGTGATCGCCAACCAGGACCAGTCCAACAGTGAGGAAAAGCAGCTGGAACTCGCGCATACGATCTGTGAACTGCACCGCTATGCCGTGGCCAAGGTGCAGCATTACCGCGAACATCCGGCCGAATGCCTGCTGAGCGACTTCGCCAATACGCAGGTGGACGGCCGGCACCTGACCAACCAGGAAGTCGCCGCCCTGTGCGAGCAGGTGATGGCGGGCGGCAATGATTCCAGCGCCAACGCGCTGGCAAACGCCATCGTGCGCCTGGTCGAGACACCGGGCCTGCAGGACCAATTGCGCGACAACCCCGACCTGATCCCGAAATTCGTCGAGGAAAACCTGCGCCTGGACGCCCCGGTCCAGGGCCTGTTCCGCGAGCCCAAGCACGACATGGAGATCGCCGGGGTGAAGATACCCAAGGGGTCGGTGGTAGTGCTCAAGTGGGGCGCCGCCAACCGCGACCCGGCGCAATTCCCCAACCCCGATGTGGTGGACCTGAACCGGCCCAATGCGATCCGCCACATGACTTTCGGCAACGGCCCCCATGTGTGCGTGGGCAATCAACTCGCCCGCGGCGAATTGCGCGTCGCCATCGGCAAGCTCCTCAAGCGCATGAAGAACATCCGCTATTCACGCGGCAAGGACAGCGTGATCCGCGATCCGCATTTCTTCGCCTGGGGCCCCCGCGAGGTGTACATCACCTTCGATCGCATCCACGCCTGACGGATCATCCAGCGGTACGCGCACGCAGCGCACCATCGGGAATTCCGGCTGCAGACGCGCGCCCGGATGCGGCACACTGTCCGTGCCATGGGCATCTTTCGCATCGATGACCTGCTCCTGCCGTCGGCATTCGCGCATCCCGCCGATCGCCTCGTCATGCACGAGACGCACCTGTCCTGGGTGATCCTGGCGGGAGATTTTGCCTACAAGGTCAAGAAGGCCGTGCGCTTCGACTTCATCGACGCGACCAGCCTCGCCCGGCGCGAACAATTGTGCCGCGACGAACTACGCCTGAATCAGCGGCTGGCGCCGCAACTGTACCTGGAGGTCGTACCGATCACCTGGCGCGACGGTGCATGCCGCATCGGGGGCGCGGGCGAGGCGCTCGAATACGCGGTGCGCATGCAACGCTTCGACACGGACGCGGAGTTGGCCTCGCTCCTCGACCGCGGCGAGGCAGGCGTCGGGGAGATCGCGGCGCTCGGTGAGCTGCTGGCGCATTTCCATGCCCGGGCGGCGCGCGCCGCAGCGGGCGATGCGTGCACGCAAGCGCTGCGCCGCTCGGTGCTGAAGGCGGTGGATTCCCTGCTGCAGCATGAGGTGGCGCGCCGGCTGCTACCCGAGCTCGACGACCTGGTGGACTGGCTACGCACGACCCTGGCGAATCATTCAGCGGCATTGGCGCGCCGCGAGGCAGGCGGACGGGTGCGTGAATGTCATGGTGATCTGCATGCGCGCAACATCGTGCGCTGGCAGGGCGAACTGATACCGTTCGACTGCCTGGAATTCGACCCCGCGCTGCGCTGGATCGACGCGATGAACGACATCGCCTTCCTGTACATGGACCTGCAATCGCACCGGCGGTCCGATCTAGCCTGCACGCTGATGAATGCCTGGCTGGAGCACACGGGCGATTATGCCGGCCTGCCGCTGCTGCCCCTGTATGCGGCCTACCGTGCCATCGTGCGCGCGATGGTGGATGCGCTCGCGATGGAACAGACGCCGGAGCGCCGGCAGGTATATGAGCCGCGCCTGCAGGCGCGCCTGCGAACGGCCGCCGGCGGCATGCACGCCGGACCACCGGCGCTGCTGATCATGCACGGCGCGTCAGGCTCCGGAAAATCCTGGTTGAGCAGCCGATTGCTTCCCTCGATACCCGCCATTCGCATCCGCTCGGATGTCGAGCGCAAGCGGCTGCTTGCCGGTGATGGGGGTGTTGCGGGCGGGTTGTACGGCACGGAGGCCAATCGCCGCACCTATGCGCACCTGCTCGAATGCGCCGAAGGCGGCCTCGATGCGGGTCTGCACACGCTCGTGGATGCCGCATTCCTCGATGCCGGCAACCGCCGGCTGTTCCAGAGCCTGGCGGCCGCGCGCGGCGCGCGCTTCGTGATCCTTTCCTGCGAGGCGGACCGCGCGACGCTGGCCGCGCGGATTCGCGGCCGGCAACTCGAGGGCCGGGATCCTTCCGATGCCGACGTGACGGTATTGCAGCGGCAAATGAGGCACCTGCAAAGCCTGGATGCGCAGGAGATCCCATTCACCGTCCGGGTGGACACGGGCGGTGCGGATCCGGTGGGCTACGCCCTGGACGCCATCAGGCGGCTGCTCGACAGCCGCGATCCCCCGCCGCCCCTCTAGGTACATCTCCTCATCCGCAACGCGGCGTGCCGCCCCCACACTGCCTGCAAAGGCGCCTTCGAACGGCGCGCATCGAAGCGTATTGAAACGCGGAGGATTCATCATGTTGCTGAAGGATGCCTACACCGGCAATGTGGTCTGCTGCGGCGCCGCCACCACGGCGGCCGAAGCCGCCAAGCTCATGCGGCAACGCCACGTGGGGAACCTCGTCGTCGTGGATGATCCGTTGGATCAGGGCGTGCCATTGGGCATCGTCACCGATCGCGACCTCGCCGTCGATGTGCTCGGCCAGGGCAAGGATGCGGCGCACACGACGGTGGGAAGCCTGATGCGCAAGCCGGTGGTCATCGCGCACGAGTCGGAGGACACCTCGGCGGTGTTGCAGCGCATGCGCGCCCATGGCGTGCGGCGGGTGCCGGTGGTCGGACGCGACGGGGAAACCGTGGGGATCATCACGCTCAACGACCTGTTGCGCATGCTGGTCAACGATGCGGACTGCCTGCTCGACATCCTCAAGAAAGGCGAGGACCAGGAGCGGCAAAGCCGCGCGTGAATCCAGCACCGGGGATGTTCCGCCGCCGCCGTGTCAGTGGCGACCGCCCAAAACTTCGTTCAAGCGCTCGGCGTCCACCGGCTTGACGATGTGCGCATCGAAACCCGCCTGCCGGGCGCGTTCGATGTCCCTGCTCTGGCCATAGCCGGTCAGGGCGATCAGCCGGATGGACGGGTGAGCGCGCCGTATACGTGAGGCGAGTTCGTAGCCGTCCATGCCCGGCAATCCGATGTCGAGGAGCACCACCTCCGGCGCCATTTGCCGGGTGCGTTCCAACGCGGAGGCCGGCGCGTACACCGCCTCGGCATGATGCCCGTCCGCCGACAGCAGCGCCGCGAGCGAATCTGCGGCATCGGCATTGTCATCGACCACCAGAATTCTCCGCCGCGGCATCTGCTCCGGCCCATGCTGCGCGCGCTGCGCCGCCGGCGCATCGATCGCCGGCAAGCGAATCTCGAACGTCGCTCCCTGCCCGCGCCCGGCGCTGCGCGCGATCACCTCACCCTGGTGCATGGCGATCAAGCGGCGCACCACCGATAAGCCGATGCCCAGCCCGCCCTGCGAGCGGTCGAGGGTGCGCTCCCCCTGCACGAAGAGCTCGAACAGGTTCGGCAGCAACGAGGGCGCAATGCCGATGCCGCTGTCGGACACTCGCACCAGCACCTGCCCCGCCTCGCACCGCAACTCGAGCCCGATGCGTCCGCCCGCATCGGTGTATTTCACCGCGTTGGTCAACAGGTTGGACACGCATTGCACGAGCCGTGCATGATCGCCCAGGACGAACACCGGCTCTTCCGGCAACTGCAAGTCCAGCTCGTGCTGCTTATCGCGCACCGCCGGATCCACGCTCTCCATCGCCTGCGACACCACCGCCCGCAAGTCGACGGGCTGGCGTCGCAACTCGATGCGGCCCTCATTGATGCGTGACACGTCCAGCAGGTCGTCCACCAGGCGCGTCAGGTGCGCCGACTGACGCTTGATGATGCCGATCGCCGCGTCCTTGAAGGCAGCTCCCGGCGTCGCGCGGGACAAGACCTCGGCGGCGCTGCGGATCGGCGCCAGTGGATTTCGCAGCTCGTGCGCGAGCATGGCGAGGAACTCGTCCTTGCGGCGGTTGACGGCAGCCATCTGCGCATCGGCCACCCGCCGGGCGGTGACATCGTGCGCCACGCACAGCACCGTTGCGACACCGCCATCATCGCCCGGCTCCGGCACCAGCAGGGTTTCCAGGTGGCTGGTGCCCGCCGGTCCGGGAACCGCGATCTCCACCGTGGCCTGCCGTCCGTCGTCGAAGGCTGAGCGCAGGGCGCGCTCGACCCTTCCGACGATATCGCCGGGGAAGCCGAGTTCGCCGGCGCTGCGGCCGAGGAATCGCGAGGTGGTGATACCGGTGTAGCGTTCGACGGCACGATTGACGAACACGAAGCGCAGCTCCCGGTCGAAGCGCGCGAGCGCATCGGGAATGTTCTCGGTCAAGGTCTGCAATTGCCGTTCGCTTTCGCGCAGCGCTGCGGCGGAATCCGCCAACTCCATGAACTGCCGCCGCATCTGGTATTGGCGGCGGCGCGCGCGCAGCGCGGTGAGCACGGAGCTCAACAGCGTGCGCGCGCTGGTGGGACGCTCCAGCAGTGTGAGGTTGCGGATCGCCTGCAATGCCGGAGCGGCGAACATCGAGTCCACGCCGTGCATGCACAACAGCACGCTGGGGACATCCGACCAGGGTGGCTGACCGCGCAACACGTCGAGCAATTGCGCGATGCCGGGATCGTACAAGGCCAAATCGGTCATGAGGATGGCGCCGACGCCGGCATTGACCTCCTGCGCCATGTCGGCCACCGTGCCGCAGCGATGCACGTTCAGGCGTGCACGCTGCAGCAGCGCCGCGGTGACCTGGGCGTCACGCCGTGTGGGCGTCAGCATCAGGACGCGTTCCTCGGCAGCCGTGACGGCACCCACCGGCCGGTCGGCGCAGGCATCACTCACGCCGGGAACGCCGCACCGGCTTCGGCGGGCACCCCGGTGAGGATCCCGCGCAATTCCATCAGCGGTCCGCTCAAGTGAACCCCCTGCCCGTCGAACCACAACTCGCGGATGGAAACCTCGTGACGGCCCGTGCGCTTCTTGAGCACCGAAATAGCCTTCTTCACCGTTCCCTGGTGCTCGAAATATCGCAACGCCACGATCGAGTCCGCCAGGTAACTGGCATCGACGGGCGAATTCATGTTGGCGCCGATCATACCGGTCTGCGCCACGACCAAGAATGTGCCGACTCCCTGGTTGTTCAGGTAGGACAACAACTCATGCAATTGAGCCGTCAGCGATTGGTGGCTCGGCATGGCATTGAGGTAACCGTTCAGGCTGTCGATGACGATCACGCTTGCCCCGCCGGCCTCGACGCACTGGCGCACGCAAGCGGCGAATTCACCCGGCGATATGCTCACCGGATCGACCTGGCGGATCATCATCCGCCCGGGACCCTGGCCCTCGCGCAAACGCATGCCCAGGCCCGCGCAACGCACCTGCATCGCGGTCTTGGTTTCATCGAACATGAATATGGCGGCGTGCTCGCCGCGCTGAACCGCGGCATAGGCGTACTGCAAGGCGATGGTGGACTTGCCGCTGCCCGGTGGCCCCACCAGCAACGTGCTGGTGCCGCGATCGAAGCCGCCACCGACCAGCGCATCCATGTCCGGCACTCCACTCAGCGTGAGGCCGGAATCGAAGCCCGCAGCGTGATTCGCGGCCACCAGACGTGGAAAGACGACCACCCCACCGCGACAGACGCTGAAGTCGTGGAAACCGCTCATGAAATCGCTGCCGCGGAACTTCAGGACGCTGAGCTGGCGGCGCACCCTGCCGTATGTCGGCGTATATGAATCCAAGGCGATGACGCCGTGGGCGATGCTGTGCAGCTGCATGTCAGGGCCTTCGCCCGTGCGGTCATCGAGCAATATCACCGTGGTGTCGCGGCCGATGAAGAATTGCTTGAGCGCGAGGATCTGCCGCCGGTAGCGCAGCGAGCTCTGCGCCAACAACCGCATCTCCGACAGCGAATCGAATACCAATCGCGACGGGTTCGAGCGCTCGATCACATCGAGGATGCGCCCCGTGGCTTCGCCCAGCTCCACCTCGGCAGGCGCGTACATGGTGAGTTGCTCGTCGGCCTGCCATCCGGCGTAGTCGGCGGCGAGTTCAACGATCTCGATGCCTTCCAACGACCAACCATGCGAACGTGCGCCGGCCTCGAGCTCCTGCCGGGTCTCCGACAGGGTGATGTACAGGCATTTCTCGCCAAGACGCACGCCTTCGAGCAGGTATTGAAGAGCGAAGGTGGTCTTGCCCGCGCCGGGATTGCCATCCAGCAGATAGAGGCGACCGGCGATCAACCCGCCGTGGAGAATCTCATCCATGCCGGAAATGCCGGTCTTCGAACGCGTCGCGGGAAACACGGCAGCCTCGTGCAAGTTGGGAGTGTTTTCAGTATCTGCGCGTCGCGTGAAGCACGCAACGCTCAAAGGCGCATTGATTCGAATTGGAAAATTTACATGCGCAAATGCACGGCAAGTTGCGCAGTTGACCGATATCGCCGAGAGAATATTCCTACGCGCCGGCCGCACGCGCCCCGCTGGCGCATTCGCGCCCGGCGCGCGAGCGTGCGTGCGTGCATGCCACTCAACGGGAGATCCAAATGAAACACGCCATCACTGCCATCGGCGTGACCCTTGCGTCGCTCTGCTGTGCGACGGCCACCTGTCGTGTCAGGCCGTTCGGCGCGCCTCGATCCGCATCCACAGGTCCGAGCGCAACCTGTAATTGATGCGCGCCTCGATCTGCGGCGGTGATTCGTCCAGCGCGCTCAAGCGGAAGCGCCGCGTCAGGCAGGACAGATGCGTGCCGATCTCGTACATGGCGAGGGCTTCGCCGATGCAATGCCGCGGCCCGATGCCGAACGGGATGTAGGCGAAGCGGTCGCGGGCCGCGTCGGCGGACGGGTTGAAGCGGCCGGGGTCGAAGCGCTCGGCATCGTCCCAATGCCCGGGATGGCGGTGCACGAAGTAGGGACTGATGAACACATCGGTGCCGGCGCCGATGGCAACGCCCTTCAGCACATCCGGACGCAAGGCGCGCCGCGACATGATCCAGCCCGGCGGGCACAGGCGCAGCGTCTCCTTCATCACCTGCTGGCCCAGGGTCCATGCCTCCAGCTCCTCGAGGCTGAGCAGCCGGTCGGGCAGCGCCTGCGCGGAGGCCGCCAACGCTTCCTGGACCTCTGCATGCCGCCCGAGCTGGTACCAGGTCCAGGTCAGCGCCGAGGCGGTTGTCTCATGTCCGGCCACCACCAGCGTCAGGACCTCGTCGATGAGTTGCTTGTCGCTCATCGTTTCACCAGTTTCCTTGTCGCGCGCCGCCAGCGCCATGCCGAAGAAATCGAAATGCCCCTCCTCGGGCCGCTCCCGGCGGCGCGCGATCAGTTCGCGCACCACACCGGCCAGCGAGCGGATGCGATAGGCGAAGCGCAGGTCGCGATTGGGATCCGTGTGGACGATGGCGAACGGATTGCCGCCGAAGTGTTCGTGGATGTACGGCAGGTCGGTGCCGAAGATCGCGCGCAGGTTGATCTCCAGGGTGAGCTCACTGGCCGCCTCGGTGATGTTGACGGGCTGGCCGGCCCGCGCCAGGGCCGCCCAGCGCTCGGCATACTCGGCCGTGACCGCATGCAGCGTCTCGCCGAACTGCCCGATGATGCGCCGGTGGAAAGCCGGCTGCAGCATGCGCCGCTGCCGCCGCCAGTAATCACCGTCGCTGGTCATGATGCCGCGGCCGAGCAGGATGGAGATCTGGTCCATCCCCACCCCCTTGGTGTAGTTCTCATGGTTGGTGAGCAACACCCGCTTGATGGCGGCAGGATGGTTCACCACGTAGGTGAACGACTGGCGGTGCGGCGACCACACCCGGTAGAAATCGCCATGCCGGGTAGCGTACTCCCGCATGCGCTCGAGGGATTCTTCCGACCCGCCGAGGTCGAAGGGTTCCTGCGGGCCGGGCACGGCGTCCTCCACGGCTTCGCTGACCAATCGATCGGGTTGCATGGCCTCTCCTCCGCTCCTGCAGCGGCAGATGATGCGAGCCACGCAGCGGAGGTGGAATACGTAATTGTCACGCGCACGCAAGGTGGCGGTGGGAATTGCGCCAGCGCTAGCGACAGCGCCGCGCGGGCACTTGCACAGCCAAGTTAATTTACATTAACTATATACTGTATCTTGTTGTTTAACATGACTTATATTTATCAATAAATCCCGCAACTGCGCCAGCGTGAAGGGCTTGGACAGATGCTCATCCATGCCGGCTTCGCGGCACTTGTCCGCATCTCCTTCGAGCGCATTGGCGGTGACGGCAATGATGGGCGTGCGCGGCGTGCCAGCCCGCGCGGCCTCCTGTTGGCGCCAGCGGCGCGTGGCCTCGTAGCCATCCATCTCCGGCATGTGACAGTCCATGAGCACGGCATCGAAGCGGCGGCAGTTCAGCCTGGCGAGCGCCTCCAGCCCGTTGGCCGCGCTCTCCACCTGCACCCCGATGGACTCGAGCATGCCACGCGCCACTTCCTGGTTGACCGGATTGTCCTCCACCAACAGGACGCACAGCGGCGACGGGGCGCTGAATGCATCGGCTTGCCCAGGGCGCACCTCCGGCGCCGCCGACTCGGGCGCAGCAAGCGCGAACCGCAAGGTGAATCCGAACGTGGACCCGGCGCCCGGCTGGCTGACCAGGTCGATTTCGCCGCCCATCAGCGTCACCAGCTCGCGGCTGATGCTCAGGCCCAACCCCGTGCCGCCGTACGAGCGGGTCGTGGTGCCGTCCTCCTGCGAGAAGGACTCGAAGATCACTCGCTGGCTTTCGGCGCGGATACCGATGCCGGTGTCCTGCACCTCGAAACGGATGCGGCATGCCGGCCCCTCGCAGGGCAGTACCTTCAGGCGGATGCGCACCTCCCCCTGATCGGTGAACTTGACCGCGTTGCTGATGAGATTGACCAGCGTCTGCCGCAGCCGCATCCCATCGCCACGCACCCTCCGCGGCAGGTCGGCCGGCAGGCCGCGGATCATCTTCAGGTTCTTGCAGGCGGCCTTTTCCGTGAACAGGTCGACCGCATCGTCCACCAACTGCCGCAGGTCGAAATCCGACTCCACCAACTCGAGCTTGCCGGCCTCGATCTTGGAATAGTCCAGCACGTCGTTGATGATGCCGAGCAGGGAATCGGCGGAATGGTGGATCACCTCGGCGAAGCGCCTCTGGCGCTCATCGAGCGGCGTGGAGCGCAGCAATTCGGTCATGCCCAGCACCCCATTCATGGGCGTGCGGATCTCATGGCTCATTCGCGCCAGGAACTCACCCTTCGCGCGGCTCGCCTGCTCGGCGCGGTCGCGCTCCGAGGTGAGGGCCACCAAGGCGGAATTGCGCTCGGTATCGCGGCGCTCCGCCAGTTCGCGCGCATGCGACAAGCCATCCGCCAGGTCGCGCAGTGCGCCGCCCAGCTCGCCCAACTGGCCCTCGCCGTAGTCAGCCACGGGAATCTTGAGATCGCCCGCAGCCATGGCGCGCGCCGCCTGCGTCAGGTGTTGCACCGGCGCGATGAGCACGCGTTTGACGGACCGGTACACCAGGGCCTGCACCGTGAGTATCGACAGCAAGACCAGCAACGCGACCATCAAGGCGAGCTGGGTGCCGCTGCGTGCCACGTCTGTGCCCGCCATGCCCGCCACCAGCTTGAGGTTTGGGTCGAGTTCGCGCACGGCGGCGACATAGGCCGCACCACCCTCGCCCGACTCCTGCACCGCCCCGCCCGGCCCGGCGCGCGCAAGACGCTGGAACGAGCCTTGCCGCACCCAGTCCGGTGCGGCCGAGGGTGTGGACATCGCGCGCCCGGCGGCATCCACCAGCAGCACGGCGCCGGTATCGCCGAAACGAATGGCGTCCGCCGCGATGACGAGACGCGACAGATCGTAGATGCCCAACAGGAAGGCGTCCGGTTCGGGGTGGGCGGCGGAGCGGCCCATGCCGACGTGCAGCTTGAGCGGAGTACCCACGATGAGCATGGGACGGCCATCACCCGCGGCGCGCGCCACGTGCTGCCAGCGGCCGGTGCGTTGCTGACGCAATTCCTGCAACCAGCCCTGGTAATCGGCGGGTTTGAATGCCGGCTCCTGGCCGCGAAGCCAGGCGATGTCCTCGGCGCCCTGGCGGTCGTACAAGCGCAGCTCGCGATTGTCCGGATAGGCCACCTGGAAATCGGTGAACAAGGCCAGCACGCTGGGTTGATACAGGCCATAGCGCGTGACCTGGTCCTCGGAGGACAAATAGGTGGCGAGCGGCGAGGCGATGGCGAGAAATCCGATGCTCGCGGACTTTGCAGCCACGTCCTGCCGGATGCTGGCGCTGAACTGATCCGCGGTGGTCTGGATGTTCTCCAGGGCGCGCTTGTGCGCAAGGCCCCGCAATTGGTGGAAGGAGATGATGCCGAGGATGATCAGCGGCCCGAGGATCGCCGGCAGGATGGCCAGGCTGAGCCGCTGCTCCAACTTCATGATCAATCCGCCCGCTTGATGGTGGCGAAGATCTGGTTGCGCAACGAGACGATGCCGGGCGGCACCGGCAGGATCATCTCCGAGGCCTCAAAGCGTCCCGCGTCCGCATCCACGCCGGAATCGCGCAAGGCCCGCACGGCGCTCAGCTTCATCGCCGGATTTCCCGCGCGCAGGTAGGCCGCCTGCCGCGCGGCCACCGCCGGCTCGGCGAGGAATTTCAGGAATTCAAATGCCAGGTGCTTGCGCGGCGATGTCTGCACCACGACCAGGTAGTCCACCCACATGAGGCCGCCTTCCTTGGGGACTGCAAAGCGCACCTGCGGATTGCTCGCGTGCAGCCATGCCGCATCCGTGCTGTAGGACATGCCCGCCGCGGCTGCACCGCTCAGCAGCGGGGACTCCGGCAACGTGCCAGGGTAGCGGTACTGGCCGACGCAGGGCCGCTGCTCGCGCAGCGCGCGCTCGGCCGCGCGATGCTCGGCGACGCTGGTGGAATTGCCGGAAAAGCCGCCGGCCTTCAGCGCCACCGCCGACAACTCGCGTGCATCGTCGCCCATCAGCAATTTCCCGCACAGAGACCGTGGCGGATGAAACAGCAGCGACCAGGAATCCGGGGCCTTGCCGATGAGATCGGCACGATAGGCGATGCCGATGACGCCCCAGGCATACGGCAATGCATAGCCGGCGGCATCCTTCGGCAGCAGCCAGCGCGCGTCATAGTGCGCCAGTGCCGGCACACGCTCCACGCCCACCGGCGCGATCCATCCGCGCGTGGCATAGGCCGACACCTGCGTGGAATCCAGAACGATCAGATCGAAATCCGCCGCGCCATTGGAGACGATGCGCAGGTCGCGCTCCCAATCGGAGGTGAAATAGGATTGGTGGATCTGCACGCCGGTGCGCCGCGCGAACTCGGCCGCCAATTGCGGATCAAGATAATTTTCCCAGTTGTACAGGCGCAGTGTCTCGGTGCGGGGCTCGGTTGCGGCCTGTGCCAGAGCGGCAGCGAGCAGCATGGCGCCCGCGATCAGGCGGCGACAACCACCCCGCCATCCTGCGCCGCGCTGCGGGCGGGACGCGCTCCGCAGTGCTTTCCTCGACGGTTTCATTCGTGCCTTTTGCGGGCGTGCCTGCGGCGGCGCCCGGTCCTCAGATGATCTTTTTCAGGGTGCTGACGCCAGGTTATCGGCCGCCCTTGGCCAAACACCACCCCTGAGCCCGCCGGCGCGGCGCCGGTATACCCGGCGCTGTGACGCAATACTCGCAAAACATCCGCGAACAAGACGCGTTCACGCCCGCAGAGACTGGGCGTGGCGCATTCGGGCGAACTCGACGATCTGCCCCGCCATCAAGGTCAATTGCCGGCCGATGGACTCATCCAGGCACGCCCCGCCGGCATCGAACACCGGTGCGCTCGTATTGACCGCCACCCCCACGGGCGTTGGCCAACCGCGCAGGGCGTGCACGATGGAACGCAAGGCCGCGAGCGTGCTTCCCGTGGCCTGCCAGCCATATGCGCAGGCGATGCAGCCGACGGCGCGCCCATCGAAGTAAGGGGCCGGATCGCCGCGCAGGTCTTCCGCGTAATCCAGCGCGTTCTTGATCAATCCCGATATCGATCCATGGTAACCGGGCGAGGCGATGATGATGCCGTGGCTGCGTCGCAGGAGCGACACGAGTTCAGCCGCACCGCTGGATCGCTCCACACGCTCAGGCGCATACATGGGCAACTCGAGCGCGGGGCCCGCCAGCATGGCCGTGGACGCACCCGCGCGCTCGGCCGCCAGCAACGCGCAACGCAGTGCCACCTCGGAGGAGGAGCCGGTGCGCGTGGTGCCACCGATGCCGACGACGAAGGGCGTGAAACCGCTCACGGCGGTCCCCGCCGCCCGCCCGGCGCAGCCTGGGCGCGGGCGGCGGCCAGCCTGCCACACAGATAGGTCCACACCAGGTTTGCCGCGGCATTGCTGGTCAACTCCGCATGATCGTAAGGCGGCGACACTTCGACGATGTCCATTCCCGCCCAGGGCAGGTCATGCAGCAACTCGAGCAGCGTCAGCACCTGCGATACGCTCAACCCGCCTGGTTCAGGCGTGCCGGTGCCCGGCGCGAACGCGGGGTCGAGGCAATCGATGTCCAGGGTCAGGTACGCGGGAGGCCGGCCCGCCGCCATATGACGAGCGCGGAAGTCCTGCGTGAACGGCAGCAATTGCGGGCCGCTCACCTGGCCGCGCAAGTCGCGTTCGCTGAACACCAAACCACCAAGGCCCGGCAGGTAATCGCGCACGCCGGGATGCGCACCCGAGCGTATGCCGTATTGCACGCACAGGCCCGGGTCGATCAGCTTTTCCTCGATGGCCTCGCGCACCCAGGTGCCGTGGCCGGAGGGCTCGCCCATGTGATCCTCCCAGGTGTCGCAATGCGCATCGAAATGCACCAGCGCGAGCGGACCCGCATGGCGGCGCCGTTGCGCGCGCAGCAGCGAGAGTGTGATGGAATGATCTCCGCCCAGCCACACCACATGATGGCGCGCCAGCAGTTCGGACGCCGCCTGCTCCAGCAGCGGGCGCATGGCGGCAAGCGAGGTATTGGGCAACTGCAGATCGCCGGCGTCCGCCAGCGTCCCCGCGGGCGACACGCTGAACAACGGATGCCAGCCATCGCACAGCATGTGACTGGCGCGGCGGATGGCATACGGACCGAAGCGCGACCCGGGGCGGTTGGTGGTGGCGCCGTCCCAGGCAACACCGGCGATGACCACCTGCGCATCGGGACAGGCCGACAACGGGGGCGCATTCAGAAACCCCGGATGCGTGGTCGAGGTCAGGTACGCGAATTCGAAATTTCTCATGCGGGCGAAGCATACACGCAGCCGCTGGACGATGGCTCAGCAGCGATGCACCATATCCCGCCGCGACGGCCCCTTGCCGCCGGCCAACCAGGGGAGAATCCGCTTGAAAATCATCCGCCGCACGCCCGTCCGCATCGCCCTGCTGTCCACCGCACTCGCCGCCGGCGCCGGCATCGCCGCCGAGTCCGACGCACCCGCCGCGGCGCCGGCCGCGACGGTTGTGGTGCATGCCCGCTGGCTGCTGGATGTGAACAGCGGCGAACGCCACCGCGATCCGGAGGTGGTGATCCAGGGCAATCGCATCACCGCGGTCCGCACCTCGGGCTCGCAGCCGCTGCCGGCGAATGCGCAGGTCATCGAGCTGGGTGATCTCACGCTGCTCCCCGGGCTCATCGACACGCATACCCATATCTTCCTGCAGGGCGAGGTCCCCGCAGCTGGCGGGTACGACGTGCAGTTGCTCAAGTACCCCGCTTCCTACCGGGCCGCGCGCGCAGTCGTCGCGGCGCGGCGCGCGCTGGAGCAGGGCTTCACCACGATTCGCGACGTCGAGACCGAGGGTGCGGGCTATGGCGATGTGGGCATCAAGCAGGCCATCATCGATGGACACATCCCGGGTCCCCGCATGTTCGTCACCACGCGCGCCATCTCCACCACCGGCGGCTACCAGCTGGAAGGCTATGCGCCGGAGATCTCCCTGCCCAAGGGTGTGCAGCTCATCGATGGTCCCGTGGAAGCGCGCAAGGCCGCGCGCGAACAGCTCGACAACGGCGCGGATTGGATCAAGGTGTACATGACGCATCGCTCCTGGCTGGATGAAAAAGGCGAGCTGGTATCGCAGCCGACGCTGACGGTGGAAGAGTTGAAGGCCATCGTCGATGAGGCGCATGGCTGGCGCCGCCAGGTGGCCTGCCATGCCTACAACGGACCGGGGCTGCAGCGCGCGCTGGATGGCGGCTGCGACTCCATCGAACATGGCCTGGAACTCAGCGACGCGCAGATCGCGCAGATGCTCAAGCAAGGCACCTGGTACGTGCCGACCCTGGCCGTGTACTACTACGACTGGGACCCCGCCGACACCGATTCGGGAAAGCGCGACCGCAAGCGCACCGAGTTGCACGCCGTCTCCTTCAAGAAGGCGCTGCGTGCGGGAGTCAAGATCGCCTTCGGCACCGATGCCGGCGGCTTCGTCTGGTCGGATCCGATCGCGCAGGAATTCGTGCGCGAAGTCGAGCTGGGCATGACGCCGCTGCAGGCCATCCAATCCGCCACCACCCGCGCCGCGGAACTGCTCGGCATGCGGGGCGCGATCGGCACCATCGCTACCGGCGCCTACGCCGACCTGGTCGCGGTCGAGGGCGACCCTGCAGCCGACGTGCGCAGGCTCCAGCAGGTGCGATTCGTGATGAAGGACGGCGCCGTGTTTCGCGGCGTGCCGCAGCACTGAGACGCATGCGCGGCGCGTTGGCCACCATCGCGTTGCTGCTCGGCGCCTGCCACCCCTGGGCGCCGACGGCCTCACCCCGCCCGACCCGCATCCCGGCCGCGACGGACGGCGCAGCGGCCACTGCCGCGCCGGTGCTGTCCGACCAGGTCCAGACACGTACGCTCGAGCAGGTCACCGTGTCCGCGTGGATCCTTCCCGATGCGGAGGCGCAACGGCGCTATGGCGCGGATCTCGCGTCGCGCGGGCTGCAGGCCGTCTGGCTGCGGGCGAAAAATGCCTCGCCGCGGGAGATGTGGCTGCTGGCCGCGTACCTGGATCCCGATTACTTCACCGCCGATGAGGCCGCCTTCCTGTTCCGAAACAGCATGCCGCGCAGCGGGTTCGAGGCCTTCCGCCAGCGCTTCCGCGACCTTCGCATGCGCGCGCGCCTGCAGCCGGGGTTCGCCTACGAAGGCCACGTGCTGGTGCCGCGCAGCGAGGGCGGCCGCTACGTGCAGGTCACGCTCAACGGTGGCGGGCACGTGCTGCGCTTCGGCTTCGCGCTGCGCACGCCCGACGGCCACTTCGACTACGAAAAGCTCGACCCCCGGTCCATCTACGCCGGCACCGCCCTCCCCGACCTGAACCTGGCGCAATTGCGGGAACGACTGGGCGAACTTCCGTGTTGCGTCAGCGATGCCGGCGGCGCAGGGGCCGGCGATCCGGTGAACATCGTGATGGTAGGACCCACCGCCACCATGATGGCGGCGCTGTCCGAGTGCGGTTGGTCCTTCACGCATCGCATCGATCCGCGGACCGTGGGCCGTGAAATTGCCGCGGCGGCCGCCGGCGCGCGCTATGCGAACGCGCCGGTGAGTTCGCTGTACCTGTTCCAGCGCCCACAGGACCTGGCCTTCCAGCGCGCGCGCCGCACCATCGTGCAGCGCAATCACATGCGCCTGTGGCTGGCGCCGTACACCGTCGAGGGCCGCTCGGTATGGGTGGGCCAGGTCAGCCGCGACATCGGCGTGAAGCTCACGCCGCACTCGCCCACGCTGACCACGCACGTGATCGATCCGTTGGTGGACGAGGCCCGGCAGTTCGTGCTCGAGAGCCTGCTGCTGCATTACCGGATCGAACGCCTGGGATTCATTCGCGGCGCGGACGAGGCGCCCCACGACCATCCGCGCGCCAACCTCACCGGTGACCCCTACTTCACGGACGGCATCCGGCTCGTGGCCTTCCTGGCCGACGAGCCCGTGCCGGCGGAGAAGGTAACGGCGCTGGACTGGGATGTTACCGGTGAAGGCCCTGTGGCCTTCGGCCAGAGCGAGAATGCCTTCAAGCCCCAGCGTCTGGAACCGCGCTAGAACGCGGCGAGGCTGGCACCGCAGCGCGATTGCATCCGCCTACAACTGATCCTGGAACAAATCCCCGATGCTCTTGCGGAAGCGCTCGACCACGCTGGCGGGATTTTCGAATTGGGCGGCCCGCTCGGCGGTGATCTCGCTGCTGAAATGCAGGTCGCCGTCCAGGAATTGCCGGCGCAGGCGCGCCGACAACGCGGGCTCATCGAACACCAGCGCGGTCTCCGAATTGAGCTTCTCGCTGCGCGGATCCAGGTTGTAGGAACCCACCAGGCTCCGCCGTCCGTCGATGACCGCGAATTTCGAATGCATGGTGCCCTGCCGGCGCACCGCCTCCTGCGCGCTCATGCCCACCCACTCCCAGATGCGGATGCCGGCGTCGCGATTCCTGCAGGCGGCTACCTCTGGAGACTGGTTCACGGCCAGGAGCGATTTGTAGTAACCGCGCCCCACCAGGCTGATCTCCGGCAGATCGTTGGTGTCCGGGCTGTTGGAGATCAGCTTCACCGACACGCAACGGCGCGCCGCATCCTGCAACGCCGTGGCGATGGAAGGCGTGGGCACGAAATAGGCATTGGCGATCAGCACTTCCTGCTTCGCGCGCTCGATCAGCTTCAGGTAGGCCTGATGGATGTAGCTTTCCTTCAGGCGTGGACGGCTTTGCAGGAACCGGCAGGTGGCGCCGCGGAAGGCAGGCGCGACCTGGCGCGCCTCGAGCTCCGCCACACGCTTGACCCGCTCCGGCTTGACGCTGAAATGCATGGGCAGCTTGCCCGTCTTGTCGAGCACCGTGCGCGTGGCATCCCAATACTTGTTGGTGTTGAAGATGCCGCGGCTCTTCTTCACGCCGACGAAGTACTCGAAATTGCGGTCGAAGGCGGCGACCATGTCGCCCACCACCGCGCCGCGCACGGCCACGTCCTGGTCGCGCCAGTTCGCGTCCGGGTCATCGGGGTCCACGCGGAAGTACGGATTGCCGACATTGAGCCCGCCGGTGACGGCGATGCCCTCGGGCGTCTCGCCGTCGATGATCCACATCTTCTCGTGAAAGCGCTTGCCGGGATTCTGGGCATCGTAATGCGGGGTCAGCAGCGGCACCTGCACCTCGTTCAGCCACTGCAGCGCCATGGCCTCGTAGCCTTCGACTTCGATGCCGTTCTGCTTCAGGTCGAAGAACATCCACTGCGTCTGCAACCAGGGATTGGAGAAGGCATCCACGATGACGCGCACGTCGAGCCCTTCGGCTTTTTTCTGCTTGAGCACCTCGGCCACCCGCAGGCCGGCCTCATCACCGATGAACACCAGCGCCTGGATGCGGATGGATTTCTTCGCCGCCTTGAGCGATTGCATGCGCAGCGCGAAGGAATCCTCGCCGCCCGCCAGCACCTCGATCTGGCACTCCGCCGGGCTGCGCGCTGCGAACAAGCCGGCGAGGCCGACATCCGGATAGGGGCTGCCGGTGAACTGGCTGTCGGCGCCGAGGACTGAAGTCGAACTGGCGGTATCGATCAGTAAACGCACCTGAGCCTCATCCCGGACGGGGGAATGAGACGAGGTGGAGCAGCCGGTGAGCACGGTGAGCAAGAGGCCGGCGGGCAGCAAACCTCGGGCGTGGCATCGTCGCATGATCGGCATACCGGTACGTGATGGTTGACGCAGCGCAGTATCGCGGCCACGACCTTTCAAGTCGAGTCCTTCGCCTGCCCCTTCCCGGCGGCCGTGGCCGCTGGTGCGGTGGGCCCCGGGTTCTGCACTGGCAAATCGATGGCGACCTCCAGGCCCGGCGGCGGATCGGCATCGCGCATGTCGAGGCGCCCCCGCAGCAGTGCAACCACCTGCGCAACGATGGACAGCCCGAGACCAATGCCCGCATAGCTCTCGTTCAGCCGTCGAAAGCGGTCCAGGACCTGGGTCCGCCGCTCCGGCGGAATGCCGGGACCCTGGTCTGCGATACGAATTCGCAGCTGATCGCGTTCTTCCTGAAGTAGCACCCGGATGGTGCTCCCCGGGGGAGAGTGGTGGATGGCGTTGTCGATGAGATTGCGCAACATCAGGTACACCGGTTCGCGCGGCAGGATCGTCGAGGCCAGGGGTGGCACCTGCTGCACATGAAGTCCGTGCTTGTCGATGTCGTGTTCCAGGTCGTGCAGCACTTCGGTCAATACCACATCGATGCCACAGCGCGCGCCGGTGGCCGACGGCCCGGACGGATCGAGCCGGGCGAGCGACAACAGCTGTGTGATCAGGCGACCGCTGCGGTCCACACCGGCGATGAGCTGCCGCAGGGCGTGCTCCCGCTGAGCCGGATCCTGCGCGCGCAACGCCACCTGCGCCTGGGCGCGCACCGCGGCCAGCGGCGTGCGCAATTCGTGGGCCGCATCGGCGGTGAAGCGCTGTTCCCGCGCCAAGGCGTCACGCTGCCGCGCGAGCAGCGAGTTGAGCTCGACGCCCAGGCCACGAACTTCATCCGGCATGCTGCCCAACTCGAGCGGCGCCGCCTCGCCGGCGGAACGGGCGCTGATCTGGCGGGCGAGCCGGCCCACGGGCGCCAATGCCGCCGTGGTGAGCCACCAGACCAACGCCGCCAACAGCGGCAGCAACACCAGCACCGGCGTGCTGACTGCATGGCGCGCCCGTTCGGCGATGAGGGCGCGATGCGAGGCCAGCTCCGCGATCTGCACCACCAGCGGCAGGTCCGGCGCGGCAAGCGCATACGCACGCCAACGGGTCGTGCCGAGCTCGACGTCGGCAAAACCGCGGCGCTGCAGCGCCATCACGGGCTGCGGCGGCGCCCCCACCGATCGGTGCACGGCCACACCCTGCACGGTCCAGACCTGGTAGATCACCTCGTGCGCCGGCGCAGGCGCCGGTGGCGCCACAGCCTCGGGGACCACGGTACCGGTCTCCGCGAATTCATGGCCGGCGTAGGCCAGGATCAACTCCGCCTGTTGTGCCAGGCGCTCGTCGAACTCCTGCGCGCTGCCGCGCTCGATGGCCGACTGGATGGCGAGCGCGAGCATCGCAAGTCCGGTGGCCACCGCCAGCAGCACCGCACCCACCAGCCGCGCGCGTACCGAGGTCATGCGCAACCTGCTAATCATCGCTCGCGACCCGATAGCCACGGCCGCGGACATTGCACAGGAAATCCTCGCCGAGCTTGCGGCGCAGATTGTGCACGAACACCTCCACCACGTTGCTGCTCACCTCCTCGCCGAATCCGTACAGGCGGTCCTCGATCTCGGCCCGCGACAGGATGCGGCCGGGCTCCAGCATCAATGCCTCCAGCAGCGCGTACTCGCGCGCGGTCAATTCGACCGGATGGGAATTGCGGGTGGCGGTGCGGCGCGCCGTGTCCAGTTCGACGTCGCGAACCCGGATGCAGGAACTGGCCTGCGAGCGGCGGCGGCGCTCCACCGAGCGCAGCCGTGCGGCCAGTTCGTCCAAGTCGAAGGGCTTGACCACATAATCGTCGGCACCCGCATCCAGGCCGGCCACACGGTCCGATACCTCGTCCCGCGCGGTGACGATGATCACCGCGCAAGTCAGCCCGCGGCCGCGCAGCCAACGCAACACCTCCAGGCCGTTGCCGCGCGGCAGGCCCAGATCGAGTACCACCCCGTCATAGGCAACGGCATGCAGCGCGCTGTGAGCCGCCGGTGAATCGCGTACCCAGTCGACGGCGTGACCCGCCTGCTTGAGGCCCGCCGCCAACGCATCGCCGAGCATGGCATCGTCTTCAACCAGCAGTAATCGCATCCGATGGAGCCTCCGGGGGCCAGTGTCGCACCAATGCCTTAAGCATGGCTTAAGCGATGCCCCGTGAGAATGCGCACCACCCATCCCGGAGCGACGAGGCCTGGACACCCTCCCCGCCCTGCCCCGCGTCCAAGCAGGACCGCTGTGGCCCTGCTGCTGTTGGTGGTCGCATCCGCGCCTGCCTTCGCGGCTGAGGTAGCCGTGAACCTGACGGCCGAACAAGTGCTGGCGGCCGGCATTCTCACCCAGCCGCTCACGGCTTCCGGGGCTGGGAGGATCACGCTCACGGGTCGTATTGAAACCCCCGAGAACGCGCCGGATCCGGTTCTCGCCCCCGCGCAGGGACGCGTAGCCGCGGTATTCGCGCATCCGGGCGATGAGGTCAAGGCCGGCGCACCCTTGCTGGCCTTGGCGGGACCTGAGATCGCGAGGCTGCAGCGGGACTTGCAGGACTCCACCACGCTTGCGCAGAGCGCGCGGCAGCGGGCCGCGCGCGACGCCCAGTTGCACGAGGAAGGCATCATTTCCAAGGCACGCCACGAGCAGGCACAAGCATCGGCGCGCGTCGCCGACGGGCAGCTCGAGAGCCTGCGCCGGGTTCTGGGAGCCGCACGCTTCGAAGCGGGACGCCTGCTGTTGCGCGCACCCCGCGCGGGCCTGGTCAGCGGACCGGCCTTCGGCACCGGTGACGCGGTGGCAACGGGCGAACTCATCGCACATATCGGGCCGCTGCAGGCGCCGCTCGTTTCGCTCGATGCGCCGGTGGGCATCGCACGCTCACTGCAAGTCGGTGATGCGCTGGTGGTGCGCTCGCGCGGCTGCAAGCAGGCCGCGGTGCTGCACTCGATCGGCCGCAACGTGGACCCGCAGACGCAGTCGGTTACCCTGCACGCGGAACTGCCCGCGCCCTCCTGCCTGCTGCCCGGGGAAATCATTTCCGCCGAGGCCACTCCCGCGACGCTGTCCCGGCAGGGGTTCGCGCTGCCCCCGGAAGCCTTCGTGCGCCGCGCGCAGTCCAGTTTCGTCTTCGTGCAGACCGCGCAGGGCTTCTTGCCGACGGCGGTGGATGCGGAGGCGGCGGCTGCGGGCTTCGCACAGGCGCCCGGACTGAATGCCGGCATGCGCGTGGCCGTCCAGGGCACCGCCATGCTCAAGGCGGAATGGCTGCGGCGCGGGGCGAACTGATGCTGGCGCGCCTGGTCGCATTCGCCTTGTCACAGCGACTGCTGGTGCTGCTGGGCGCAATGGCCCTGCTCATCGCCGGGCTCATGGCCTACCTCGCGTTGCCCGTCGATGCGTTCCCCGACGTGTCCCCCACCCAGGTGAAACTGGTGATGAAGGCGCCAGGCATGACGCCGGCCGAGGTGGAGACACGCCTGGTCGCACCCATCGAACAGGAATTGCTGGGCATCCCGCAGCAGACCATCCTGCGCTCCACCGCCAAGTACGGCCTCGCGGACATCACCCTGGATTTCCATGAAGGCGTGGACGTCTACTGGGCCCGACAGCAGGTGGCGGAACGGCTCGCCGGCCTGATCGGCGAACTCCCGCCCGGCAGCAGTGGCGGCGTGGCACCGCTCACCACCCCACTGGGCGATGTCTTCATGTTCACCGTCGAAGGCCCGTTGAGCCTGGCCGACAAGCGAACGCTCATCGACTGGACCATTCGTCCCCGGCTGCGATCCGTTGCGGGTGTGGCGGATCTCAATGCGCTGGGCGGGCTGGTGCGAACGCTGGAGGTGTCACCGGATCCTCAGGCGCTGGCGGCGCGCGGCGTCACGCCCTTGCAGTTGCAGAACGCGCTGCTGGAGAACAGCCGCGGCGATGGCGCCGGGCGGGTGTCGGCCGGCGAGGAATCATTGCCGGTGAGGATCGATGCCAGCGTGCGCACGCCGGCCGAGGTGGCCGCCATCGGTGTCGCCGCCAGCGGCGACACCGTGGTGCGCGTCGGCGATGTGGCGCGGGTGGGCGATGGAGCGCTGACCCGCTACGGCGCGGTCACCCGCAATGGAACGGGGGAAGCGGCCGAAGGCCTCGTTTTGGCCCTGCGTGGCGCGAACGCGCGCGAGGTGGTGCAGCGGGCGAAGGCCGAGCTTGCCGACATCGGCCGCTCGCTCCCCGCCGGTGTGACGATACAGGGCTTCTACGACCGCGGAGTCCTGGTCGATCACGCCGTCGGATCGGTCAGCGAAGCGTTGCTCGAGGCCACCGTTCTGGTCGTGATCTTGTTGCTGCTGTTTCTGGGTGAAGCACGGGCAGCACTCGTGGTGTCGATCCTGCTGCCGCTGTCGGTGCTCGGCACCTTCCTGCTGATGAAATGGATCGGCCTGACGGCGAACTTGATGTCGCTGTCGGGACTGGCGATCGCCATCGGCATGCTGGTGGATGCCGGCGTGGTGGTGACGGAGAACGTGCTGGCGCGCGCGGCGCAGCCAACGGCGGGCATCCCGCCGCCGCGCCTGCACCAGGTCTACCGGGCGGTGGTCGAGGTGGCGGCGCCGGTAACCGGCGGCGTCGTGATCATCGCCGTGGTCTTCCTGCCCTTGCTGACCTTGCAGGGGCTGGAGGGCAAGCTGTTCCGCCCCGTCGCAATCACCATCGTGATCGCCCTGTCGATCTCGTTGCTGCTCTCGCTCACGGTCGTGCCCGCGCTGGCGAGCCTGTTGCTGCGCGCACATGCCGATCACCAACCCTGGCTCATGCGTCGCATCCAGGCCCTGTTCGAACCCGCCTTCCGCGCGCTGTTGCATCGCGACCGCAGCGTATTGGTCGGCGCCGGCGCCGCGTTCGCCGCGGCGCTCATCACCGCCCCGTTCATCGGCCGTTCCTTCCTCCCCACCATGGACGAGGGCGACATCATCATGCAGCTGCAGAAGCTGCCCTCGATCAGCCTGGAGGAGTCGCTGCGCGTGGACCTGGCGCTGGAACGGCGGATCCTTGCCGAAGTACCCGAGGTACGTGCGGTGATTGCGCGCTCGGGTTCCGATGAGTTGGGTCTCGACCCCATGGGTCCGAACGAATCCGATGTCTTCCTGCAGCTCGTGCCGCGCGACCAATGGCGAGGCGACAAGCAACGCATCATCCAGGATCTGCGCCGCATCGGCTCCGCCCTGCCCGGGGTGGACGTCAGCTTCACCCAGCCCATCGAAATGCGCGTCTCGGAAATGCTGACCGGCACGCGCGGCGATCTCGCGGTGAAGATATTCGGCCCCGATCTTGCGCAGCTGAACCTGCTCGCGCAGAAGATCCGCAACACCCTGCAGTCCATTCCCGGCAGCGAGGATGTGCTGTACGCCGCCAACGATGGCGTGCAGTACCTGGGCGTCGACCTCGATCGCACCGTGGCGGGCCGCCTGGGAATGTCAGCGGCCGACGTCCAGCGGCAGCTGCGCATGCTGGTGGAAGGCGAGCGCGTGGGCGTGCTCGACATCAATGGCAGGCGCGTGCCCCTGATGCTGCGCGGTGAGGACGCGTACCGGAGCGATCCGGCGCTCCTGCCCGCAGTGCCCATCGCGGGGAGTGTCGCGGCGCCCCTGGGCGCGGTGGCCACCTTGCGCCATGTGGAGGGCCCGGTGCGCATCACGCACGAGAACTCCTCGCGCTTCGCCGTCGTACAGACCAACGTCAGCGGGCGCGACCTGGTTGGCTTCGTCGAGGAGGCGCGCAAACGGGTGGCCGCCGACATCGTCCTGCCGCCGGGTTACAGGCTCTCGTGGGGCGGACAATTCGAGAATCAGCAGCGCGCCGCCGCGCGGCTCGGGGTGGTGGTGCCCGTGTGCCTGCTGCTCGTCGTCCTGTTGCTGTTCGGCACGCTGGGCTCGCTGCGGCAGGCATTGCTGGTGTTCGCGAACATCCCGTTTGCCTTGATCGGCGGCGTGCTGGCGCTGGCCGTGACGCGCGAGTACCTGTCGGTGCCGGCGGCGGTGGGCTTCATCGCCCTGATGGGCATCGCCGTCCTCAATGGCCTGGTGCTGGTGACCCACTTCAACGAGCTGCTGGCGCGCGGCCTGACGATCGACGCGGCGGTGGAGCGCGGCGTGCTGCGGCGGCTGCGGCCGGTGCTGATGACGGCCTCGATCACCGCCTTGGGATTGGTACCCATGCTGTTCGCCTCCGGGCCCGGCTCCGAGATACAACGCCCGCTGGCCATCGTGGTGATCGGGGGCCTGCTGAGCTCGACGGCATTGACGCTGGTCGTTCTTCCCATCCTGTTCCGCCGCTACGGCATGGTGCGCGCATGAATCCGGCCAACTCCCCTGCACTCGCCTGCCTGCACATCGCCTTTCCGCGTTCATTGGAAGAAGACGTGCTGGACGTGTGCCGGGCAGTGCCGGAGGTTCCCGGATTCACCGTGTTGGCAGCCGACGGGTTCGGGCAAGGGTCCAAACTGCGCACCGTCAGAGAGACCGTGCTTGGGCGTGCCCAACGCCGGCTGCTGCTGATCGTGGCGGATCCGGCCATCTGTGCAAGCGTAATCGCGGCGCTGCGGGAGGCGCTGCCAAACCCCGAGACCACGTTCTGGATCTTGCCGGTGACGGAATTCGGGAGGCTGGCGTGAACCGCGCGGTCCTGCGCCTGCTCATCGCTGCGATACCGTTGCTGCTGACTGCGCGCATCGCCGCATCGACACCCGCCCTGCCGGCGGCGGATCTGCAGGCTGCCGTGGACGCCGCGCCGGACGTTGCGATGGCGGCTGCACAGGTCGAGGAAGCGCAGGCGCAGTCCCGGATCGAAACATCCACTCCGCAGGGATGGCTGGCGCGCACGTCCACCCAATCGCGCGATGTCAGCGGTGAACGTGACTACCGCGAGTGGGAGGTGTCGCTGGAACACGCGGTGCGGTTGCCCGGCAAGCGGCGCCTGGACCGCTCCGTCGGCGAGGCGGAGTTGGCGCGCGCTCAGGCATTGCTCGCGGACGTGCGCCGCGGCATCGCCATCGACATCCTCGATGATTGGTACCGCTGCGTGGGAGCCGCGGCGCGCCAGGCATTGGCGGAGGAAGAACTTCGCTCCGCGCTCGATCTCGAACGCTCGGTCGAGCGGCGCCATGCCGTTGGCGAGGCCGCGCGCCTGGAGGTGGCGTTGGCCGGCGCCGAGCGTGCGGCCGTGCAGGCGGCGCTTGCGGGCGCAGCAGGCGAGCTGCGCGGCGCGCAGGAGCGCTTGCAGGCACGCGGCGTGACGCGCACGTGTACGTTCGACCCTGCCGATCCGCCTCCTGCCAGGGAGGTGATCGCATTCGATGCGCCGTCGGACCCGGCCATCAAGGCCGCGACGCTCGCCGCCGACCTGGCAAGAGCGCGCGCCGAGCGCGCGCGCGCGGAGCGCTTCCCCGATCCTTCCGTGGGCCTGCGCTACGCGCGTGAACGCGGCGGAGTGGAACGCATCGCCGGCGTCTACTTTGCGGTGCCCCTGCCAAGCCGCCGCCTCGCCGCAGAGGCCGACCGGGCCGCCGCCCTGGCGCGGTTGGCGGAATCCGCACGCCTGCAGAGTGTGCAATTGGCGCGGCTGCGATACGAAGAATTCGCCGCCCGCTGGCGAACCGCGCGTGCACGATGGGCGCCGCTGGACGAGGCTGCGCGCACCCAGTCCGCAGCCGCAGGCCAAAGCTGGCGGGCCTACAGCCTGGGCGAGACGGACCTTTCCGCTGCCCTCACCGCCATGCGCACCGCGCGAATGGCTCGTGCCCTTGCGCAGGAATGCGCGGTGGAGGCCTGGCGCGTTACCGACGTAATGCGGGCGTTGATGCAGCCGGCGATCGCTCAGACGGAGGCGCGAAACTCCGAGAACATGCCGAGTTCCACGTGCCGGTCGGGCTGCGTGAATCCCGCGGCCGACAGCGTGGCCAGCACGCGCGCGGGCGGCGCGCAGGCCTCGATGGTGTCCCAGTAGTACTCGTACAATCGCGGCGTGTCGCGATGGCGGGCCACCAGCCGCGAGGCCAGGGGCACCAGCCGGCGCATGTACCAGCGCATGAATGCGCCGGCCACCCGGCCCTGGGGCTGCGTGATCTCGAGCAGCAACAAGCGGCCGCCGGGTTTCATCACGCGGTGGAACTCGCGGAACACACCCATCAGATCATCCAGATGGCGCAGCGCGAAGCCGAGGCTCAGGAAATCGAAGCTTCGATCGGCGAAGGGAAGGAACTCGGCCCGTCCCTGCACCCGCGGCACGTGCAGGGGCCGCCCGGCGGCGCCCATCATGCCGGGACTTGGGTCAAGCCCGATCAGCGCTCCGTTACCGCCCAGGATGCGCTGAATCTCGCGCGCCACGAGACCGGTGCCCGTGGCCACGTCCAGCACCTGCATGCCGGGACGCAAGCCAGCCCGCAGCAAGGCCTGGCGCCGGTACCAGGAGCCGCTGCCGAAAGCGAGGAGCCGATCGACACGGTCGTAGTCACCGGCGGTGTCATCGAAGATGCCGCGGATGAAGCGACGCCGGTCGGCATCGGAGTGGTAATAGTCGTGCAATAGCGCATGCGGCGCGTGCACGCGAGCGGCCGGTTCGGCCACGGCGGATTTTTCTTGTGAACCTGTCATCGCCAACCTTATCGCATGGCGAACCGCGGATTTCCACCCTCACGGCGCACGGGCGCCCCGGGCTTGCGGTCAGGCGTTCGGCACCGACACACGCCGCAACGTCGAAAGCACGAGTTCGGCATGCTCACGGCGGCACACGAGCAGGTCCGGCAGGTAGGTGTTCGCGGCGTTGTAACGCAACTCTGAGCCGTCGATGCGGCTGACGTGCAGCCCCGCTGCCTGCGCCACCGCCACCGGTGCGCACGAGTCCCACTCGTATTGGCCGCCCGAGTGCAGGTAGATGTCGGCTTCGTTGCGCACCACCGCCATCGCCTTGGCGCCGGCCGAGCCCATCGGCACGAGTTCGGCCTGCAGGCTTTCCGCCACGGCCACGGCTTCGGCCGCCGGACGCGTGCGGCTGACCAGCATGCGCAGCTTGCCGCTGGCCGGCGGAGGGCCTTCGACTTGATCGCTGCTCAGCGTCAGCGGAAATCCGGGCAATGCCACAGCCCCGAGCGCAGCGCGCCCATCGATGGCCAGTGCAATGTGCACGGCCCAGTCGGTGCGGCGCTCGCCGTATTCACGCGTGCCGTCCAACGGATCGACGACCCAGACTCGGCTGGCGGACAGGCGCGCGGGATTGTCCTTTTCCTCCTCGGACAGGATGGCATCCTGCGGCCGCTGGTTCCTCAGCGCCTGCACGATGAACGCATTGGCGATGGCATCGCCTGCCTTGCCCAAGGCCTTGTCGGCAAACAGGCCCGACTCCTGCACCTCGCGCAGGAGCCTGCCGGCGGTGGTGGCAATGTGGCGCGCCAGTTCCGTATCGTTCATGGGATCAAGGTCTCGATGATGAGATCGGCCGCCTGCTCGGGTGTGAGCGTGGTGGTGTCGATGCGGATTTCCGGGTGCTCGGGCGGCTCGTAGGGGCTGTCGATGCCGGTGAAATTCTTCAACTGGCCGGAACGCGCCTTCTTGTACAGGCCCTTCACATCGCGCGCCTCGGCCTCGGCCAGCGGGGTGTCGATGTGGATTTCCACGAACTCGCCTGGCGCCATCATCTCACGCACCATCTTGCGCTCAGCGCGGAACGGGCTGATGAAGGCAGTGATGACGATCAGGCCGGCATCGGTCATGAGCTTGGCCACCTCGCCCACCCGGCGGATGTTTTCCACGCGATCCGCATCGGTGAAGCCCAGGTCCTTGTTCAGGCCGTGGCGCACGTTGTCACCATCGAGCAGGAAGGTGTGGCGGTTCATGCGCACCAGCTTCTTTTCCACCAGGTTCGCGATGGTGGACTTGCCGGCACCGGAAAGCCCGGTGAACCACAGCACCGCCGGACGCTGGTTCTTCATCTGCGCATGCTTGTCGCGCGAGATGTCGAGTGCCTGCCAATGCACGTTCTGGCTGCGGCGCAAGGAAAAATGCAACATGCCGGCGCCGACCGTCGCATTGCTCAGCTTGTCGATGAGGATGAACCCGCCGAGCGCGTGATTCTGTTCGTAGGGCTCGAAGGTGATGGGCCGGTCGGTGGTGAGATTGCACACGCCGATGGCATTGAGCTCGAGGGTCTTGGCGGCCAGGTGCTCCATCGTGTTGACGTTGACCTGGTACTTCGGCTGCTGCACGGTTGCCGTGACACTCTGCGTGCCGAGCTTCAACCAATACGGCCGCCCGGGGAGCAAGGGCTCATCGGCCATCCACACGAGCGTTGCCTCGAATTGATCCGCCACCTGCGGCGGCGCATCGGCCTGCGCGATGACATCGCCGCGGCTGCAGTCCACTTCGTCGGCGAAGCACAGGGTGACGGACTGCCCCGCCACCGCCTGCGGCAGATCCTTGCCCAGCGTGACGATGCGGGTGATCCGGGTCGTCTTGCCCGAGGGCAGCACGCGCACCGCATCGCCGGGCTTGACCAGCCCTGAGGCGATGAGACCGGCAAAGCCGCGAAAATCCAGGTTGGGACGATTCACCCACTGCACCGGCAGCCGGAAGGGCTTGGATTGCGCCGCCGCGACGTCGATCTCAACGCTCTCCAGGTGCTCCATCAGCGCGGGGCCGGTATACCAAGGCGTGTTGAGCGAGCGCGTGGTGATGTTGTCGCCGAGAAACCCCGAGATGGGCATGGGCGTGAAGGCCTTGATGCCGATCGATTCGGCGAACGCGCGGTAGTCCGCGACGATGGCCTGGTACTTGGCCTCATCGTAACCGATCAAGTCCATCTTGTTCACGGCCAGCACCAGGTTCCGGATGCCGATGAGGTGCGCAAGGTAGGAATGGCGCCGCGTCTGCGTCAGCACGCCCTTGCGTGCATCGATGAGGATCACGGCGAGGTCAGCGGTGGAGGCGCCCGTGACCATGTTGCGCGTGTACTGTTCGTGGCCCGGCGTGTCGGCGACGATGAACTTGCGCTTGTCGGTGGCGAAGAAGCGGTAGGCCACATCGATGGTGATGCCCTGCTCACGCTCGGCGGCAAGCCCATCCACCAACAGCGCGAAGTCGATGTTCTGGCCCTGCGTGCCGACGCGCTTGCTGTCGGCCGCAAGCTGAGCCAGCTGATCCTCGAAGATCATCTTCGAGTCGTACAGCAGCCGGCCGATGAGCGTGGACTTGCCATCATCCACGCTGCCGCAGGTGATGAAGCGCAGCAGGCTCTTGTGCTGGTGGCGCGTGAGGTAGGCCTCGATGTCCTCGGCGATCAGCGCATCGGCTTTATAGGAGACATCGTTCGCCATCAGAAATACCCTTCCTGCTTCTTCTTTTCCATGCTCGCCGCCTGGTCGTGATCGATGGCCCGACCCTGGCGTTCGGAAGTCGTCGTGAGCAGCATCTCCTGGATGACCTCGGGGAGGGTGGCGGCCTTGCTTTCCACCGCGCCGGTCAGGGGATAACAACCCAGGGTCCGGAAGCGGATCGAGCGCAGCTGCGGTTCTTCGCCCGGGTTCAAGGGGAAGCGTTCATCGTCCACCATCAGCAGCAACCCATCGCGCACCACCGTGGGCCGCGGAGCCGAGAAATACAGCGGCACGATCGGGATGTTTTCCAGATGGATGTACTGCCAGATGTCCAGCTCGGTCCAGTTGGAAATGGGAAACACGCGCATGCTCTCGCCCTTGGCCTTGCGCGCGTTGTACAGGTTCCACAGCTCCGGGCGCTGGCGCTTGGGGTCCCAGCGATGATTGGCCGAGCGGAAGGAGAAAATGCGCTCCTTGGCGCGGCTTTTCTCCTCATCCCGCCGTGCACCGCCGAAGGCGGCATCGAACCCGAACTTGTCCAGCGCCTGTTTCAACCCTTCGGTCTTCCACATATCCGTATGCAGCGCGGAGCCATGCTCGAACGGGTTGATGTTGCGGGCCTTGGCTTCGGGGTTCTGGTAGACGAGCAGCTCCATGCCGCTCTCGCGCGCCATGCGGTCGCGCAGCTCGTACATGGCCTTGAACTTCCAAGTGGTGTCCACGTGCAGCAACGGGAACGGCGGCGGCGCCGGATGAAAGGCCTTGCGCGCCAGGTGCAGCATCACGGCGGAATCCTTGCCCACCGAGTACAGCATCACCGGGCGTTCGGCCTCGGCCACCACCTCGCGCATGATGTGGATGCTCTCGGCTTCCAGGCGTTCCAGGTGCGTCAAGTACCCCGTAGGGTCCACCGCCGCGGCATTGGTTGGGCTGCTCAACACGGTTCTCCGACTAAGCCGTCACCGGCATCGATACGCAAGTGTACCATTCGCCGCGATCCAGGTCAGGATTCGGCAGAATCCATGATCGCAGCCGCGGGCGGCCCCGGCAAATGCAGCCGCCGGAAGGCCGTGTGGGCCGGCCCGTGTTGGCTCGACGGCCGGGCCGGCCGGCGGTTCAAGCCGATTCGCATGCCGCCCGCTCACCGCTGGCGGCATGCGAACGCGGCAGGCGGATCTCGAAGGTCGAGCCGCAGCCGGGGCCCGCGCTGGAGCACGCGACCTCACCGCCGTGGAGCTGCACGATCCGGCGCACCAGCGACAGCCCCACGCCCATCCCGCCGCGCGCGCGGTCGAGCGTCTCGGCGTCTTGCGAGAACAGCTCGAATATCCGCGGCAGGAATTCCGCCGCCACGCCCGCACCGTTGTCGGCGATGCGAAGCAGCGCGCGATTGACCTCGGCCAGCAGTTGCACCTGGATGCGGCCGCCCGCATCGGTGTACTTGGCCGCGTTGGTCAAGAGGTTCACCAGGCATTGCACCAGGCGCGTCGCATCGCCGTTCACCCACACCGGTTCCGCCGGCACCTCCAAGGACAATTCATGGCGCTTCTCGCGCACCAGCGGGCTGACGCTCTCCACCGCCATGTCGATCAACGGCGCCAGCTCCACGCGCTCGAGCCGCAACTCGATCCGGCCCTGAGCAATGCGCGAAATGTCCAGCAGGTCCTCGACCAGTCGCGTCAACACCGACACCTGCCGGATGATCATGTCGACCGCCTGGCGATGCGGCTCATCCCCGCGCGACAGGCGCTTGAGGATTTCCGCGGCATTGCGCAGCGGCGAGAGCGGATTGCGCAACTCATGCGCAAGCATGGCGAGGAACTCGTCTTTCTGCCGGTCGGCGGCCTCGAGCTGCCGCTGGATGAGCTTCAGGGCCGACACGTCGACATGCGAACCGACGGCGCCGCGCACCTGTCCGTCGGGGTGGAACAACGGCGCGGCGCTGATCAGCAGGTTGCGCACGCGGCCATCGGGAAACACGAGGTCGAGTTCCACGTCGAGCTGTTCCATGCCGGTGCGGGCCGCCTTCTGCATGGGCAGTTCCTCGTTCGGCACCTCCTGGCCGGCCCGCAGCGCCCTGAACGCGAGCCGCGATCCATCGGCTCCACTGAGCGAGGCGTTCTGCCCCTCGACGAGCCCGAGCATCTGCGCCAATTGCGGGGAGGCGCTGATGTCATTGGCCAGCGGGTCATGCGCAATGCCGACACCGATGGGAATCAGGTCCAAGGTGGTCTGCAATTCCTCACGCTGCCGCTCGACCTCGCGGAAGGCGAGCACCCGCTCGGTGATGTCGCGGAAATAGCAGATGACGGCGGGACGGCCCTCGAGCAGGGTACGGTGGATCCGCCACTTGTAATGCTCCACGGTGCGGCGATCGCGGCGCTGCTCACTGTGCGAGCCATGTTCGTAGGGCTCGCCGCTGGCCAGTGTGTGTCGGAAACGCTCGAGCAGATAGCCTGCATAGGGATCCGGCCAGATCGCGCGGATGAGCTCCCCGAAATCCGCGCCGATCCAGTCGCGCTCTCCGAACACGCTGCGCGCCAACGGGTTGGCCAAGCGCAAGCGGAAATCGGCGTCGACCACATACATGCCGATCGGCGCCAGATCCACGATGTCATGCAGCAGCTGCGCGTCCATGGCCATGCATTGCGCTTCGTCGACGGGCGATCCCCTGAGCCACCGATGATATAGCAGAGCGGGGAATGCCGGGCGCCGTGTCGCCGCTTCCCTACGCCGGGGCGGCGGGTATCGCGTCGAACTTGAACAAGCGGACGGGTGTCCCAATGTCAGGAGACATGCAAATTCCTGGCACAAGGTGGTTTCCATGAATCCCCGCGCCGATCGAGGCTGGATGTGGGCCGATGCCTGCGCGATGCTGGAAGAGGCTGAGCGCCTGCACCGGCGCTTCTTCCAATTGCTTGCGGCACCGGCGGCGCAGACCGCCTGGGAGCCTCCCGTCAACGTGTTTCGCACCGATCGCGAGTGGCTGATCGTCGTGGCCCTGCCGGGAGCGGAAGCGGACAGCGTGAGCATCGAGTTGCTGGGCACGGGCGTCGAGATCGCCGCCTTTGCGGCCGTTCCGGCACTGCCCTACCGGGCCGGCATCGAGCGGCTCGAAGTCCCCTACGGCCCCATGCGGCGCCGCATCAATCTGCCCGCGGGCGACTACACCCTGATGGAGCGGCGCCTGGCCAACGGCTGCCTGCACCTGCGTTTGAGCGAGGAGCGCCGATGAACACCACTGCGGAGACTACCAGCGCGATCCCCGAAGATGTGCTGCTGATCGTGCCCGTGCGCAACCTGGTGCTGTTTCCGGGCGTGGTGCTGCCCGTCACCATCGGGCGCGACAAATCCCTGGCGGCCGCGCAGGAAGCGGTGCGCACGCAGCGCAAGATCGGCTTGTTGCTGCAGACCGATCCATCCATCGACACCCCCGAGGGACGCCAGTTGCACAAGGTGGGTACGGTGGCGAGCATCGTGCGCTTCGTCACCGCGCCGGATGGCACGCATCACCTCATCTGCCAGGGGGAAAAGCGCTTCAGCGTGCTCGACTACGTGAGCCAGGAGCCTTTCCTGGTGGCACGCGTGGAGTTTCACCCCGAATCCACCGTCCTCGACAAGGAAACCGAGGGGCGCGGCATCGCGCTGCGCGAGCGCGCGCTCGAAGCCCTCTCGCTCCTGCCGCAGGCGCCCGCGGAACTCGCCAACGCGCTGCAGGGCATCGAATCCATCCCCGCGCTCGCCGACGTGGTCACCAGCTTCATGGACATCAAGAGCGCGGAGAAGCAGGAACTGCTGGCCACGTTCGACCTGAAGGACCGGCTCGACCGGGTGCTCGCGCTGCTGGCGCGGCGCATCGAGGCCCTGAAGGTATCGCGCCAGATCGACGAGCGCACGAAGGAAGCGCTGGATGAGCGCCAGAAGGAAATCATCCTGCGCGAGCGCCTGCGCCAGATCAAGGAAGAACTGGGCGAGGGCGATGCGGCTTCCGCCGAATTGAAGGACCTGAGGGCCGCCATCGCCAAGGCCGGCATGCCCGCCGAGGTGGAGGAGCAGGCGCTGCGCGAACTGGCGCGGCTCGACCGCATGCCGGATGCATCCGGTGAGTACTCCATGGTGCGCAACTACCTGGATTGGCTGGTGGCCATGCCCTGGTCGGCCCTCGACCAGGAGCAGCATGACATCGAACGCGCCCGGGCGATCCTCGATGAGGATCACCACGGCCTGGACAAGATCAAGCGCCGCATCCTCGAATTCCTCGCCGTGCGCAAGCTCAACCCGCAGGGCCGCAGCCCCATCCTGTGCTTCGTCGGCCCCCCCGGCGTGGGCAAGACCTCGCTCGGCCAGAGCATCGCCAAGGCGCTGGGGTTGAAATTCATGCGCGTCGCGCTCGGCGGAGTGCACGACGAGGCCGAGATCCGCGGTCATCGCCGCACCTACATCGGCGCCCTTCCCGGCAATATCGCGCAGGCCGTGCGCAAGGCCGGCACGCGCAATCCGGTGCTGATGCTGGATGAGGTGGACAAGCTGTCGGCCAGCTTCCAGGGCGATCCTTCCTCCGCCTTGCTCGAGGTGCTCGACCCCGAGCAGAACAATACCTTCCGCGACAATTTCCTCGCCGTGCCCTTCGATCTGTCGAAGGTGCTGTTCATCGCCACGGCGAACGTGCTGGAAAACGTGCCCGCACCGTTGCGCGACCGCATGGAGATCATCGAATTGTCCGGCTACACCGAGGAGGAGAAGCTGCAGATCGCCAAGCGCTTCCTGCTGCGTCGCCAACTCGAGGCCAATGGCCTCGCGACCGCACAGGTGAGCGTGTCGGATGCCGCAATGCGCGCGGTGATCGGCGACTACACGCGGGAGGCCGGGGTGCGGACCCTGGAGCGGCAGATCGGGGCGTTGCTGCGGCATTCGGCCGTCAGCATCGCCGCCGGCGAGCGCACGCAGGTGCAGATCGAACCCGAGGATGTGGTGCGCATCCTCGGCCGGCCGCGCTTCGAGAACGAGGTCGCCATGCGAACCGCGGTCCCCGGCGTGGCCACGGGACTGGCGTGGACACCGGTGGGCGGGGACATCCTGTTCATCGAATCCAGCCGCGTGCCGGGCTCCGGCAAGCTCACCCTCACGGGGCAGCTGGGTGATGTGATGAAGGAAAGCGCGCAGGCCGCGGTCACGCTGGTGAAGTCACTGGCGGAGCGGCTGCAGATCGACGTGGCGCCACTCGCCGCCAGCGACCTGCACATTCACGTGCCGGCGGGCGCAACGCCCAAGGATGGCCCGAGCGCCGGCGTCGCTCTCGTCGCCTCGCTGGCCTCACTGCTCAGCAACCGTACCGTGCGCTCGGATGTGGCCATGACCGGCGAGATATCGCTGCGCGGCCTGGTGCTTCCGGTGGGCGGGATCAAGGAAAAATGCATTGCGGCCGCGCGCGCCGGTATCCGGACGGTGATCCTGCCCGGACGCAACCGCCGCGATTTCGAAGACATTCCCGCGAGCGTGCGCGACAACCTGCAGTTCATCTGGGCGGACAAGGTGGAGGACGTGCTCAGCGCCGCCCTGCTGCCGCCGAGCGACCAGCGCGCCGCCGCGTGAGCGGCGTGCGCGCCGCGGACGATCAGCGCATCAGCGCGCCCAGCAGTCCGCCCGGCGTGGCCGCGGGCAGGCCGGTGTAGTACGCCGCCCCTTCCGGCAACGGCTCGAGCGCGAGCTGTGCCAGTTCGCGCCGTTCGAGTGCCGAGGCCTCCCATTCGCATTCATGGCAGGGCGTGTACAGCACGATGGGTTCGTGCCGGCGCAACGACTCCGCCACCTTCTCCCGCATCAGCGGAATGGACTGCAACTCGTGGCAGCGCGGGCACGCAGGCGTGAAATACATGATCTCCGTCAGCATCGCGGCACTCGCGCGCAATGCCGCGACTCGATTCACCTTGCGCATGACGCGCTTGACGGCGCTGTTGTTCATTCGCGAAATTCCTCGTACATTCCTGGCGCGCGTGGCGGCGCGAATTCATGCACATGCTAAGGTGGGGGCGTTGCGGCCCGTGTAGGAAAACCACGCGAGTGATGGCGGAATTTCCCGGTACTTTCCTGTGCAGGTGCAGCGCCAACGGACGAACTTCAAGGAGCGGAACATCGACATGCGAACAAAGGTAAGTGCCGGGCCAGAGCGTCATGGGTTGCGAGTCGCACACATTTTTTTGCTGAGCCTCTTCACCGCGGGCGCCGCCGCAGCACAGGACAAGCCCGAAGACCCCAGCCGTGGGCTGGGCGACCAAGCGAAGCAGGCGGCGGAGACGGTGAAGGAAGATGCCAAGGCCGTTGCCGGTACGGTGGCGGACACGAGCAAGAAGGCGGCGCAAGCCGTCGCGGACACCAGCCGCGAGACCGCGCACAAGGTCGCCGAGGCAAGCAAAGAAGCTGCGCAGGAAGTCGTAACGGCCGCCAAGACGACTGCGCGGACCGTGGGGACGGCGACCCGCAAGGCCGCCCACAAAGGCGCGACGAAGCTGAAGCAAGCCACGCAGCACTAGCGCTGCATGGCGTTTGGCCCCCTGTTTTGCGATAATTGTAATGTTTTCAATGGCCTGGCCATCAATGCGTCTTGAACGCCAGGCATGCTGCTGCGCCTCGGACGCATTCGCCAAAGAAGGGTGATTCCATGTTGCTTTCGTCGAAGGCCCATCCACTGTTGCTGAGCACCGCCCTGCTGCTGCCCCTGGGGGCCGCACCCGTGCAGGCCCGCGATCAGATCCGCATCGTTGGCTCATCCACCGCATTTCCGTTCGCCACCACCGTGGCCGAACGCATCGCCAAGGGCGGCAAGGTCAAGGCGCCCGTGGTCGAATCCACCGGCACCGGCGGCGGCTTCAAGTTGTTCTGCGAAGGCGTGGGGATCGACACGCCGGACGTCAACGACGCCTCACGCCCCATTACCGACGGCGAAAAGGCGAGCTGCGCGAAGAACGGCGTCAATGGCATCGCCGAAATCAAGATTGGCTACGACGGCATCATCCTGGCCGGCGCTTCCAAGGGCGTTGTGTTCGACATTTCGCTCGAGCAACTGTGGCGCGCCACGGCGAAGACCGTGCCGGTGAAGGGCAAGCTGGTACCCAACCCCTACCGGGCGAGGAAGGCTACCTCGCCGACAAGGGCTTGATCCCCATGGCCCAGTTGCAGTTGCCGGCGCACCGGGCAGCCGCCGCCAAGCTCGGCACGCGCTGAAATCCCGGGCACGCGCGCCGGCCGCCCCGCAACAGGTGCGGCGGCGGCCGGCGGAATTCACCCGCGCTGACAGTACTTCCACTGATTGAGCCCGGCGCCGCGACGCGCTACAAACGGATCAACGTCAATCACCGCGAGCCGCACATGAGTCCCGGAACCGTTCATTACCACGCATTGCTCTGGATCGATCACCGCGAGGCGAAGGTGTTCCACGTGAATGCCACCGAAGCCGAGCGCGAGCTGATCAAGAGCTCGCATCCGCACCAGCACCTGCATCACAAGGCCAATTCACGCGGCAGCGGCCACGCCACGCTCGACAAGCCTTTTCTAGAAGAAGTGTCGCACGCGCTCGCGCCCGTGGGAGCCGTGCTGGTCACCGGGCCTGGGTCGGCCAAGACCGAGTTCGTCACTTACGTCAACAGCCACCACCCCGACATCGCGAAGAAGATCTCTGGCGTGGAGACGCTGGATCATCCGAGCGATGGCGCCTTGGTGGCGCTGGCGCGCAAGTTCTTCAAGGCGGACGACCGCATGCGGGCCTGATCAGCCGCGGCGCCAGGCCGTCACGCCGCCGGGCTTGTCCTCGAGCAGGATGCCGGCTGCGGCCAGCTGGTCGCGGATGGCATCGCCGCGCGCGAAGTCCTTGTTCTTGCGGGCCTGGCGGCGCTGCTCGAGCAGCGCTTCGATGTCCGCATCGGTGAGACCGCCCGCCTGCGCGGCGCCCTTCAGGTAGAGGGTCGGATCCTGTTGCAGGATGCCGAGCACGCCGCCCAGCGCACGCAGGGAAGCGGCACCGGTGGCCGCCGCGGCCGCATCGCCGCGCGACTTGGCGGCGTTCAGCTCGCGCGCCGCCGCCTGCACCACGGCCAGCGCCTCCGGCGTGTTGAAGTCATCATCCATGGCCTCGGCGAAATCGCGCAGCAGCGCCGGATCGGCCGTGCCGCCGGCCGGCGCATCCGCCAGTGCGCGATACAAGCCCAGCAGCGTCTCATCGGCCTGCTGCAATTGCGTGTGCGAATAGTTGATGGGACCGCGGTAGTGGCTGCTGAGCAGGAACAGCCGCATCACTTCCGGATCGCGCAGGGTCGCGAGCACCTCGCGCAGCGTGAAGAAGTTGTGCAGCGACTTGGACATCTTTTCATCGTTGATGCGCACGAAGCCGTTGTGCATCCACAGGTTGACGAAGGGCGTGTTGCAGGCGCCGCAGGATTGCGCGATCTCGTTCTCGTGGTGAGGGAACTTCAGGTCCATGCCACCGCCGTGGATGTCGAAGTGTTCGCCCAGGACCTTCATGGACATGGCCGAGCACTCGATGTGCCATCCGGGACGTCCCCGGCCCCAGGGCGAGTCCCACGCGGGCTCACCCGGCTTGGCCGGCTTCCACAGGACGAAATCCAGCGGATCCTGCTTGTCCTCGTCCACCTGCACGCGCGAGCCGGCGCGCAGGTCATCGACGTTCTTGCCGGACAGCCGGCCGTACTCGGGAAACTTGCGCACCGAGAACAGCACATCGCCGTTGCGGGCCACGTAGGCCATGCCCTTGGACACGAGCGTCTGCGTGATGGCGATGATCTCAGGGATGTGGCGTGTGGCGCGCGGCTCGTGATCGGGCGCCTGCAACCCCAGGCGCGCGCAATCCTCGTGCATGGCGTCGATAAAGCGCTGCGCTAGCGCGTCCCAGGCCTCGCCCGCTTCCGCCGCGCGTACGATGATCTTGTCATCGATGTCGGTGATGTTGCGCACGTAGGTCACCTTCAGGCCCTTGAATCGCAGGTAGCGCTGCACCAGGTCGAATACCGTGAGCATGCGCGCGTGGCCGATGTGGATGTAGTCGTACACGGTGATGCCGCACACGTACATGCGCACCTCGCCGGGACGGATGGGCGTGAACGGTTCCTTCCTGCCGGTAAGGGAGTTGTGGATCTTAAGCATGGGATTGCAGGCGTTGGCGCGCGAGCTCCGCGGGCATGAGTTTGAGCAGGGGCGCCAGTTCCGGGCCGTGCGACTGGCCGGTGAGCGCGATGCGCAGCGGCATGAACAGCGCCGCGCCGGACTTGCCGGTGGCCTGCTTGACCGCTGCGGTAAGCGATTTCCAGTCGCCGGGCGCGGACTCGTAGGCATGCAGCGCCGCCCTGAAGAAGTCAGCGCCCGCCGCCTCCAACACCGCGCGCGCATCCGGCTCCAGCGGCGCCAGTTGCCCATACACGGCGGACGCCCACGGCGCCGCATCCGTCGGCAGCACCACATTGTGGCGCACCAGTTCGACGAAGGCGGTCGGATCGAGTCCCGGCGGCAATGGCGCGATGGCCGGCGCCAGCCACGCGCGCACCGCATCCGGTGTGGCTCGCTGCAGGCTCTCCTTCTGCCAGTGCACCAATTGCGTCTCATCGAAGCGCGCCGGTGCGCGCCCGAGATGATCGGGCCGGAAATGATGCGGCATCTGTGCCAGCGGCAGCCAGGAGGCCGCGTCGCTGGTGTGGCCGAGATGGAACAGCTGATTGAGCAGCGCCTCGGGCAGGAAGCCACGCTCGCGAAAATCCCGTACGCTGGTGCTGCCGTGGCGCTTGGACAGCGGCGTCCCGTCCGCACCCATCAACAAACCCACGTGGCCGTAGCGCGGCTGGCGCAGCCCGAGCGCTTCCAGCAGCAGCAGCTGGCGCGGCGTGTTGGTGAGGTGATCATCGCCGCGCAGCACGTGCGTGATGCCCATCACGGCGTCGTCCACGGCATTGCAGAAGAAGAAGGCTGCGCTGCCATCCTCGCGCCTGACGATGAAATCGCCGATGTCGGAGGAGGCAAAGCGCTGCGGGCCGTGCACCAGATCCTCGAACTCGATGCGCGCATCGGCCGGCACCCGGAACCTCAGCGTGGGCTTGAGGCCTCGCGCCTCGCGCTCCGCCCGTTGCGCGGCGCTCAAATCACGGCAGGTTCCTGCATAGCGTGGTGGCTGGCCGGCCATGCGCTGCAGCTTGCGCGACAGCTCCAGGTCCCCGGCCGTGCAATAGCAGGGATAGGCGCGGCCTTCGGCCTCGAGGCGGTGATACAGCGCCGCATAGAACCCATCGCGCTCGGACTGCAGGTAAGGCCCGGAGGGACCACCGACATCCGGCCCCTCGTCCCAGTCCATGCCCAGCCAGCGCAGGTCGGCGAGAAGCTCGTCGCGGAAGCGGTCCTGGCTGCGGCCGGCATCGGTGTCCTCGATGCGCAGGATGAAGCGCCCGCCTGCCTTGCGTGCCCACAAAAAGCTGAAAAAAGCCGTCCGGGCGTTTCCCAGATGCAGGGACCCGGTGGGGCTGGGCGCAAAACGCGTGTTCACGGCTGACAACATGACTCACCATTGTACCCATTCGAGTAGAATCCCAAAGCATGAAGCACGCCATCTTGAGCCTTTGCCTGCTGTTCATCGCCTCGACCGGCACCCACGCCGCCGATGAGGCTGATGCCGCCCAATCCCACGCCGCCGCCGCACCCGTCCTCGCGCCCGCGCACAATTCGCGCGTGCGCGTGAGCACGACCGCGGGCGCCTTCGTCATTGAGTTGAACGCGGAGCGTGCACCCCTGAGTGTCGCGAATTTCCTCAAGTACGTGGACGAAGGCCAGTACACCGGCACCATCTTCCATCGCGTCATCCCGAGTTTCGTCATCCAGGGCGGTGGCTATGACGCCAAGTACGCGCTGAAGCCCGTCAAGCGCAAGGTGGTCAACGAGGCGGGCAATGGCCTGTCGAACACGCGCGGCAGCGTGGGCCTTGCGCGTGCCGCCGACCCGCACGGCGCGGACTGCCAGTTCTACGTCAATCTCGGCGACAACGCCGCGCTCGATCCCAACACCAGCCGCTGGGGCTATGCCGTGTTCGGCCAGGTGATCGAGGGCATGGACGTGGTGGACCAGATCGGCAACGTCGCCACCGGCGCGCGCGGGCCCTTCAAGGAAGACGCACCGTTGAAACCCGTGGTCATCGAGAAGATCGAGCGCCTGCCCGCGCAGCCCTAGGGGCCAGGCTTGCGAATCGTGGTGATGCCGTCGTGACCACGCTGTTCATATCCGACCTGCACCTGGATACGGCGCATGCCGACATCCTGCGCCGCTTCGTGGGCCTCGTGGATGGCGAGGCGCGCGCGGCCGATGCGCTGTACATCCTCGGTGACCTGTTCGAATCCTGGACCGGCGATGACGATGCGGACGCGGGCCAGCGCGAGGCCATGGCCGCTCTGCGCCGGCTCACCGATACCGGCGTGCCCTGCTTCGTCATGCATGGCAACCGCGACTTCCTGCTGGGCGAATCCTTCTGCCGCGACACCGGCGCCACGCTCCTGCCCGATCCGGTCATGTTGTGGCTGCATGGCCGGCAGGTGCTGGTGATGCACGGCGATGCGTTGTGCAGCGGCGATCATTCCTACCAACGCCTGCGCGCCACCGTGCGCCACCCGGATTGGCAGCGGCGCTTCCTGTCGCTGCCGCCGGCCTCGCGCCGGCTGCTGGCCGAGGCCGCGCGCGCCGGCAGCCAGGCGCACACGGCCGGCCTCGCCTATGCGATTGCGGATGTCAGCCAGGGCGCCGTCGATGCCGTGTTGCGCGCAGCCGGCGCCGATTGCCTGCTGCATGGCCACACCCACCGCCCCGGCGTGCACCGCTTCATGCTCGACGGCCGCGAACGCCAGCGCATCGTGCTGGGCGATTGGTACGAACACGGCAGCGTGTTGCGCTGGAACGCGCAAGGATATGAACTCGCGGAGCTTGCCGCCGCGCCGGGCTGATCACGCCGGGGTGGACGCCTGCACCGTCGCCGAGCTGCTCGCCGGCACCGCGGGCGGGCCGGAATGAAAGCGGAACAGTTCATCCGGTTCCTGCACGAGCCGGGCTTCCGCATCGGCAAACGCGGCCACGCGCGCCGCAAGGTCGAGGCCATGCCGCAAAGCGGCGCGCCGCGCCAGGTCGAGGTACAGGCCTTGATGCCGCGCCTCGGCGGCGTGGAGCGAGGCGAACAACGCGCCGATGGCGGCCGGCATCGCGGGCGCCAGCGCCTCGAAGCGCTCGCAGGAGCGTGCTTCGATGAAGGCGCCGCAGATCATGAGGTCCAACTCGCGCTGCGGCTCGTGGCGCGACACCAGGCGCCGCAGGCCTTCCGCGTAACGGCCCGGGCCGAGCCGCACCGGCTCCACCGCCAGCGCGCGCATCAGCTTCAACACCTGCTCGTAATGGCGCAGTTCCTCGCGCGCCAGCCGCGACAGCGATTGCGTCAGGTGCAGGTCTTCGGCATACGCGAACATCAGCGCGAGCGCGGTCGAGGCGGCCTTCTTCTCGCAGTTGGCGTGATCGATCAGCAGCAGCGGCACCTGCGCCCGCGCCCACTCGACCCAGGCAGACGGCGTTGCCACGCGCAGGAGCGGCGCATTCATGTCAGGGAGACTCGTTCAGGGCATCGATGGCCGTGAGCAGTTCGCGCGCGCTCTGGAAGCGTTCCGCGGGGGCCTTGGCCATGAGCCGCATGAGGATCGGCTCATAGCGCGCCAGCTCCGGCGCGAGCGGCGGCAGCGCCGCCTTCTTGTGCTTGTAGATGACTTCCATCGCATTGTTGCCCAGGTACGGCTTCTTGCCCACGAGCATTTCGTAGAAGATCACGCCCAACCCGTACAGGTCGCTGCGTTCATCGACTTCCTCGGCGTGCCCCTGCTCCGGGCTCATGTAGTAGGGAGTGCCGAAGATCTCACGCGCACCGGTGAGCTCGGTGTCCATGTCGGCGGCCTTGGCCAGGCCAAAATCGATCAGGCAGGGCGAGCCATCGCCGCGCAGCATGATGTTGGCGGGCTTCAGGTCCCGGTGCAGCACGCCCACCGAATGAATGGCTTCCAAGGCGCTTGCGATCTTGCGCACGTACCACAGCGCCGTGCCCGGCGAGATCGGCGCCTTCATGCGCTGGCGCAGATCGCCGAAAGCGAAATGCTCCATGGCAATGAAGGCATGGTCATCGGCGACGCCCAGGTCGTAGATGCTGACGATGTTGGCGTGCTTCAGCCCCGCCACGATTTCGTACTCCTGCAGGAAGCGGTCGAAGCCGATGCTCTTGTCGGACACGTCGGGCACCTGGCTGAACACCTTGAGCACCACCACCCGTCCGGCGCGCTCGCTCTCGGCCAGGTACACGCTGCACATGCCGCCCGACCCCAGCTTCTTCAGGCAGCGATGCCCGCGGATGGTCAGATCGCCAAAGCGGTAACGCTGCTCGCTTTGCGCACGCCCGCGCCGCCCGGCGAGCTGATGCTGATGTTCGTTGGAGGCCCGTTCGAGCGCGCGGATCAGTTCCTGGTGATCGACCTTGCGGCCGTAGAGCCGCTGCACGCCCGGCTGGGTGGCGAACGCCGGCACGGGCGGCTCGCCGCTGACCACGTACACGATGGGCGCGAATTCGGCGCGGGCGAGATAGTCCTGCAGCAGCTTTTCGGTGCGCGCCGCGCGCGAGGCTTCGGTGGCGATCACCACGCAATCGAACCCGGCCGCGGCGAAACCGGCGGGGAACGGCGGGTCCTCGTCCAGCTTGAACTCGACCACCGCGGCGTCGGCCCACTCGATCTCGATGTGCTTGCGCACCAGCAGCCGATGCTCCTCGCCGAACGCGATGACGAGGAAACGCCTGCTCACGGGCAGCCGCCCGTTATGAGGGAGGAGGAGTCCTTAAAGGGAGCGGACTGCTTTGGGACCACGGGGCGTGTCGTCGCGACGCTGCTGCTTGGCTTCGTCGGAGCGTTCGCGCTGCAGCCGCGCGAGATATTCGGGCGTTACATCACCGGTGACGTATTCACCCGAGAAACACGAGGTGTCGAATTCACGGATCTGCGCATTGTCGTGCTGCACGGCGTGCACCAGGTCACCCAGGTCCTGGTAGATCAGCCAGTCGGCGCCGATGAGCTTGGTGACCTCCTCGTCGGTGCGCCCGGCGGCCACGAGCTCCGAGGCCGCCGGCATGTCGATGCCATAGACGTTCGGATAACGCACGGGCGGCGCGGCCGAGGCGAAATACACCTTGCGGGCGCCGGCCTCGCGCGCCATGTCGATGATCTGCGCGGAGGTGGTGCCGCGCACGATGGAGTCATCCACCAGCAGCACGTTCTTGCCGCGGAACTCGAGGTCGATGGCGTTCAGCTTGCTGCGCACCGACTTCGAGCGCTGCTCCTGGCCCGGCATGATGAAGGTGCGGCCGATGTAGCGGTTCTTGATGAAGCCTTCGCGATATTTCACGCCCAGGATCTGTGCCACCTGCACGGCGCTGGTGCGGCTGGTGTCGGGAATCGGGATGACCACGTCGATGTCGTGATCGGGCCGGTCGCGCAGGATCTTGTCGGCCAGCCGCTCTCCCATGCGCAGGCGCGCCTTGTACACGGAGATGCGGTCGATGATGGAATCGGGCCGTGCGAAGTACACGTATTCGAAGATGCACGGCGTGTGATGTGCGCCCGCCACGCATTGCTGCGCGTAAAAGCGGCCCTGCTCATCGATGAACACCGCCTCGCCGGGCGCCACGTCGCGCACCATCTTGAAGCCGGTCATGTCCAGCGCCACGCTCTCCGAGGCGAGCATCCATTCCGGACCCTTCTTGGTGTCACGCTTGCCGATCACCAGCGGACGGATGCCGTTCGGATCGCGGAACCCGAGCATGCCATGGCCGATGACCATGGCCGTCACCGCATACCCGCCGCGGCAGCGGCGATAGACGGCATTGACGGCGGCGAACACGTCGGCCGCCGTGACCCGCGGCGTGCCCACGCGCTGCAGTTCCGAGGCGAACACGTTGAGCAGCACTTCGGAATCGGACGTGGTGTTCAGGTGACGGCGGTCCTCGCGGATCAACACCTCGGTGAGCTCGCGCGCATTGGTGAGGTTGCCGTTGTGGGCCAGGCAGATGCCGTACGGGGAATTGACGTAAAAGGGTTGCGCGCCGTGCGCGCTGTCGCAGCCGGCCGTGGGGTAGCGGACGTGGCCGATGCCGGTGTTGCCCTTGAGTTGCACCATGTGCTTCTGCTGGAACACGTCGCGCACCAGTCCGGCATCCTTGCGGATGAACAATTCGCCTGCATCGGAAGTCATGATGCCGGCGGCATCCTGGCCGCGGTGCTGCAGCACGATGAGCGCGTCGTAGATGCGCTGGTTGACGGGGCTGACACCGACCACTCCGACGATTCCGCACATGTTCTCGATCCTCGCGAAGCAGGAGAAGCGTTATCGAACCTTGACGCCGCTGATACGTTCGAACGTGGCCCAAGGCTCGCCCTTTTCGCCCACCATGGCACGCAGCCAGTCACCGACGGTCTCGCCGTACGGCACCAGCTTGGACTGGTTCCACCAGTCCTCTTTGTTCAAATGAAGCAATTCGCAGCCGATGACCGCGACGCCCACCAGCACCAACCCGCGGGCAAAGCCGAACAGCACACCGATGAGGCGGTCGACCATGCCGAGCCCGACGCTTCTCAAGAAGTACTGCATGATGAGGCCGGTTACGACGCTTACAAGGAATACCAGCACCAGCACCACCAGCCGGCCGACCCAGGGCCGAACCTGCGGCCCGGCCAACAAGCCTCCCAGGTGAGGCTCGACCATCGGACCGAACTTCCACGCCAGCCAGAAACCGGCCACCCAGAAAAGCAGCGCCACGGCCTCGCGGATGAAGCCGCGCAGGAAACCCATGAGGGTGGAGGTGGCGACCACGAGAAGGATGAGGAAATCGGCCAGGGTCACTGCATCAGCCTCGCATCGATCGGGAACGCCTGCAGTGCACATTCTACCGGAGCTTTGCCCCCCGGCGCGGCAATTTGGCGGGCGGCCGCGCACAGCGCGCGCGGTGGAAATGTGACAGGAGTCAAGGAGCGATGATGCTGACCGACTGGCCCTGGGCACGCAGCCGTCCGGCCATCCGGTCGGCCGAGGCGCGATCGGCAAACGGACCGGCGCGCACCCGATGTTTGCCGGCGGCCTGGGATACGTAAACACGGATGCCCTTGCTGCGCAGGCCGCGCGCCAGCTTCTCTGCATTGGCCTTGCTGGCGAAGCTGCCGAGCTGAATGGACCAACCGCCTTTCTCGCCGATGGGAGCGAAGGAATTGGCGGACTTGGCCGCGGCGGCTGGTGCCGGTGTGCGGATGTCCGCAGCGTGTGGCTTCTCCGCGGCGGCGCGTGCCGGCGGGGCCTCCTCGCGCGCCGCTGCATCGATGCGCGGCGCTGAATCCGAGCGCGGTTCCGTGCGTGTCGCGAAAGCCGCCTCGGCACGCGGTTCTTTGGACGGCACGGAAGACGGAGTGGTAGTGGCGTCGGCGGCCCGAACCGCCGCATCCGAGCCGGCGGGCGCCGACTGCGCCAGCGCCGCCGCGGGCAGCGGCGTCTGCGGCCCGGGTGGCACCTCGGCCTCCGGCAAGGCCGCCTCCGAGGCCGGACGATCCAGGCCCGGATGGGCCAAGTCCACGGTATAGGTTCGGACGATGGCCGTGGTGCCGGTGGGGACTTCGCTGACCTCGGCCAACGGCGGCGCCGCGCGCGGGCGCGGTGGCCCCGACAACAATTCGGGCACGAACAGCACCGCGATCAGCACCAGCACCGTGGCGCCGACCAGGCGTTCTTTCAAATGGCGGTCCATGTCGAGGATCAAGCCGTCACCGGGGTGCGAAAAGGTCGGCATTGTATTCCGGAATGCGGGCGGCGGGCACGAGCGCGTGCGCTTCCAGCCAATCCAGCACCGGGCCGACGCTGTGGAAGGATCCGAACGCGACGATCCGGTCCCCGGCGCCGGCGGCGGCGCGCGCCGCTTCGCAGCAGCGCTGGAAATCACCGCCGCAGGTGAACCGCGCGGGAATCAAGCTGCCCACCCGCTCAGCCACCTGTGCATCGCTCAGTCCGCGCGGACCTTCCGTGCCGGCCAGCCACCAATGATCGATGACCGGCGCGAGCGCCTCGACCACGCCGCGTGCATCCTTGTCCGCCAGCACGCCGAACACCGCGAAGGTGCGCCCGGCGCACGGCAGGTCGCGCAGATTGCGGGCCAGCACCGCTGCGGCCGCCGGATTGTGCGCGACATCCAGTATCCAGCGGGGTTCACGGGAATCCCCTGCAGGCGCCGGATCGATGATCTGGAAGCGCGCCGGCAATTGCGCCGAGCGCAACCCTGCCGTCACTGCGGCGTCCGGGATTCGCAGGCGTGGCTCGAGCGCCTCCAGCGCCGCGATGGCGGTGGAGGCGTTGTCGAGTTGCGTCGCGCCGAACAGCGCGGGAGCGGGCAGTCCGGCCAATGTCCAGCGCGGACCACGATACTGCCACCGCCCGGCGGCGTCGGGCGCGGAATGGGTGAACTCGCGGCCCAGCCGCTTCAGCGGCGCCCGGATCTCGAGCGCGCGCTGCTCCACGCTTGCCGGCATGGACTCGCTGCCCAGCACGGCGGTGCGCCCACCGCGGAAAATGCCGGCCTTCTCCGCCCCGATCGCCTCGAGCGTATCGCCCAGGAAATCCTGGTGGTCGAGACCGATGCTCACCACGACGGCCACGTCCGGATCGATGATGTTGACGGCGTCCAGCCGTCCGCCCAGGCCGACTTCCAGCACCCAGGCATCCAGGCGCGCCTCCTCGAAAGTCAGCAACGCAGCCAGTGTGTTGTACTCGAAGAAGGTGAGTCCGATGTCGCCGCGTGCCGCCTCGATGCGCTCGAAGGCGGCGATGAGCCGCTGCGCGCTGACGAAACCCGCGCCGATGCGCAGCCGCTCGCGGTAATCACGCAGGTGCGGCGAGGTGAACAGGCCCGCGCGCAACCCGGCCGCCTGCAGGATGGCGGCGCAGTAGGCACTCACCGAGCCCTTGCCGTTGGTGCCCGCCACGGTGATCACCGGCACCTCCGGGCGGCGCCAGTTCAGCCGCTGCAGCACGGCGCCGAGTCGCTCCAATCCCAGGTCGATGACGCGCGGGTAGGCCTGCTCCTGGTAACTGAGCCATGCAGCCAGGTCGCGCAAGATCAGGCTTGGACCGGGGCGGGCTCTTTGCCGGTCATCAGGCGCAGGAGCGAGCCGATCCGGTCACGCATTTCGCGGCGGTCGACGATCATGTCGAGCGCACCATGATCGAGGAGGAATTCACTGCGTTGAAAGCCTTCCGGCAGGGTCTCGCGCACCGTCTGCTGGATCACCCGCGGGCCGGCGAAGCCGATCAAGGCGCGCGGCTCACCGATGTTCACATCGCCGAGCATGGCGAGGCTGGCCGACACACCACCCGTGGTGGGATCGGTGAGCACCGAGATGTAGGGCAGGCGCGCTTCGGACAGGCGCTTCAGGGCGGCGCTGGTCTTGGCCATCTGCAGCAGCGAGTACAGTGCCTCCTGCATGCGCGCGCCACCGCTGGCGGAGAAGCACACCAGCGGCAGGCGATGCTCGAGGCAATGATCGATGGCGCGCACGAATTTCTCGCCGACGACAGACCCCATGGAGCCGCCGAGAAACCGGAACTCGAACGCGCACGCCACCACGCCGAGATCGGCCACCTTGCCCGCCATCACGATCAGCGCATCGCGCTCGCCGGTCTGCTTCTGGGTCTGCGTGAGCCGGTCGCGATAGCGCTTGGTGTCCTTGAACTTGAGGGGGTCCTCCGGTTCGATCTTCGCGGCCAGCTCCACGGTACTGCCGGGATCGAAGAACTTCTCCAGGCGTTCGCGCGCCTCGATGCGCATGTGATGGCCGCACTTGGGGCAGACGTGCAGGCTGCGCTCGATCTCGGCGCGGTACAGCACCGCATCGCAAGCAGGGCATTTGGTCCACAGCCCTTCCGGGACCGAACGCGTGCGGCGTTCGGTCTTGATGCGCGAGGGTCGGATGCGTTCGAACCAGGACATTCTCTTAGGAGCTCCGTAAAGCCGCTGTGGCAGGACTGGCGCCGATCATAGACCAAGGAACGGCATGGGAGCCAACGTGGCAGGGATGCCATAGGCTTGCGGGTATTGCGCTTCCCAGAAATACAGGCCCGCCGCGGGTGCCGTCATGCCGGCCTGGCGGCGGTCCCGGCTGTGCAGGATCTCGAGCATCCGGGCCGGCGCATCCGCCACTTCCATCAGTTCGATGAGCGTGCCGACGATGTTGCGCACCATGTGGTGCAGGAAGGCGGTGGCGCGGATCTCCACGCTCACGTAATCGCCGTGGCGCTCCACCTGGATGCGGTCCACCTTGCGCACCGCGGTCTTGGACTGGCATTCCACCGAGCGGAAGGCGCTGAAATCATGCTCGCCGAGCAGACGCCTGGCCGCCGCATCCATTTTCGCCGCGTCCAGCGGCCGGTGTATCCACGCGGTGCGATGCCGCTGCAGGGCGGAGCGCGCACTGCGGTTCAGGATGTAGTAGCGGTAGGTGCGCCGCTCGACACGATGGCGGGCGTGGAAATCGCCGGCGACTTCCGCCGCCCAATTCAGCGCGATGGCCGCCGGCAGGCGCGTGTTGGCGCCGAGCACCCAGGCGCGTGGCGTGCGGCTGGCCTGGGTGTCGAAATGAATGACCTGTGCGGCGGCATGCACGCCGGCATCCGTGCGCCCTGCGCACACGGCCTGCACCGGCTGCCCGGCGACGAAGCTCAGGGCGGCTTCCACCTCCTGCTGGATGGAGCGGGCATGCGGCTGGCTTTGCCAGCCGGAATAGTCGGTGCCGTCGTATTCGACGATGGCCGCCAGCTTGGGCAAGGGCCGATCAGCCCGGCAGGGATTCGATCAGCCGCTTGGCTTCCTGCTTCTGGCTGGCGGAACCTTCGTTGGCGACTTCTTCGAGGATGCTGCGTGCGCCTTCGGGATCGCCCATGTCCATGTAGGCACGGGCGAGGTCGAGCTTGGTGCCCACTTCGCTCATGGTCACCGGTTCGAGTTCCGGCAGGTCACCCTCGAAGGACTTGAGGCGGTTGGTATCGCTCTGCGGATCCGCCTGGATGCGCGTGGTGACGCCCTCGCCGCTCTGCACGGGCTCACCCACGTCCAGGTCGACGCTCTTCTGCTTGTCGGTGGCTTCGAACACTTCCGAGGAAAACACGTCCTCCGCGGCGCGCGGCTGGCTGGCGGTCTCGCCTGTGCCGGAGAAGGCATTGGCAAGGCGATCCAGGTCCAGATCGATGCTGGCGTCCGGGCTCAGCGCCGACAGGCGCGAGGTGCTTTCCGTGTCCAGGTGCTCCAGGTTCCCGGCGTCACCGGCATTCAGCGCCTTGACACGTGAGGTCGAGGCCACATCCAGATCCACCGGCAACTCGCGCGGCATCTGCACCGTGGGTGCGGACTCGGGACCGATGACCGCCGTATGCTGGCCCGCGGTGCTGTGCTCCAGGTCGGCGATGAAGGAGGCTTCCAGTTCGCGTTCCAACTCGGTGAGGTCGCGGTCCTGGATGGCCTTTTCCGCATCCTCCATCATCTTGCGGGAATGCTCGTCGAGACCCGCCACCATCGTGGGCGCATCGGAGGGATGATCGGTGGCATCAAGCGAACGCGAGCCGGTCTGATCCATGGACGGCGAGCCCGTCTGGTCCAGCGACCCGATGGACGGCGAGCCGGTTTGCTCCAACGCGTCGAGATCCAGGCCCAGATCGTCGATGGCCAGCTCCGCCGTGGCTTCAGCCTGCGGTACCCGGCCGAGCTTGTTCTTGAGCTCGGCGGTTTCCCACGCGGCCGTCGGCGAACTGGAATTCTCGAACTGCATCGCCTCGGATTCGACCGTGGGCTCCTCGCGGGCCGGCATTTCGCGGGTGGGCGATTCGTCGGATCCGCGCTCGGGCGCATCGAGCACGAAGTCGAGATCGTTGGATTGCGCAAACGCCGGCGCCTCGCCCGTGGCGGTGGCCGAGGTGGAGGGATGCTCGGCCGCGCTCGGCAGGCTGCTCTGCTCACCCTCGGGCTCGCCGAACAGGTCGATGTCGACCTGATTCTCGCCGCCTTCCAGGTTCAAATCGACCAGCGCACCGGCCCCCATGCCGCCACCGGTGCTCTTGGAGAACAGCGGTTCGTCGGGGCAGATCTGCTTGCCCATGATGAGGATCTTGTCCCACTCGCCCGCCGGCGCGCGGTCGCGGCTGGCGTGCAGATCCTTGGCGGATTGCAGGAACTGGTCCTTGTTGCCCCAGACGAAGTAGATTTCCAGGAGCTTGAGCTTGAGGTCGCGACGCTCCGGCTCGCGCTCGAGTGCGATGCGCACCAGGTCCGCGGCCTGATCGTACAGGCCATAGGCCATGTGGAAATCGGCCTCGGCCAGCGGGTCGCCCTGGTCGAGGTTGATCGCGGCCTCGCTCGACATCGTGTCGTCGCTGGGCTTGGATGACGGTGCCGCATCGCGCGGCCGTTCCGCCCGGGAAGACGCCGCTTCGGCGGCGCCCATCGACCGGATGTCGGGACGTTCATGCTCGCCGGATTCCTCCACCACGAAGGACTCGTCGCCGCGCTTGACGCCGAGGAGCTTGGAAGTGGAATCGCGCGGCTCGGCGACGTCGGTGTCGACCAGGCCGCTGAATTCGCTGTCGCCGCCCTGCCGCCGCTTCCACGCGGCAAAACCGAGTCCGCCAAGCAACGCCACGACCACGGCCGCAGGCACCCACCAATTGTCGGTGATCCAATCGAGCCACGAACCCGAGGATTCCTCGGCAGCCGGCGCAGGCGCCGGTTTCGGCTTTCCGGCGTCGGCCGCAGGCGGCGCGGACGCGGCCGAGGGCGTAGCCTCGGGTGCCGGGGACGGCGTGGCCGCCACCGGCGGCTCTGCGGTCGAGGATGCGGCAGGCGCACTGGCAGCCACGGGCGGCTTGGCCGGGGCAGGCGCGGGCGTGGGCACGTCCGCCGTCGCGGGCTTGCCCGCGAGTTTGGCCTGCAGGTCCGCCAATTCCTTGCTGCGGATATCCAGCAGGCGTTGTTTGTCGGCCAGTTCACCTTCGAGTTGCTTGACGCGGCCGCGCAGCGCAGCGGCCTCGGAAGCGGCCGCCCCGGCATCGGCACCGCCCGATGCCCCGGCGGCGCCCGGCGGCACCAGCCGCAGATGGCCGTCGGCGGCAGGGCGGGCACCCTGCCACGCGCTCATCTGGCGACGCACTTCGTTGATGGCCTCGCGCTCATTCTGCGCGGCGATTTCCTCGGCGCCCGGCACGCGCAGCACCGCGCCCCGGCGCAGCACGTTGATGTTGCCGTCGAAGGCCTGCGGATTGCCGCGGTACAGGGCCATCATGGTTTGATCGAGCTGCGCGGACGAACCCGGATTGAGACTGCGCGCCACCTTCATCAGCGTATCGCCGCTGCGCACCTGGTAGGTCTCGCCAGCGGCCGCGGCGGGCGCCGCCACCGGCGCAGCGCCTTCGGTCGCGCGCTGTTCGGGCGCCGCGCGCGGCGCCTCGGCGGCTCCTGCCACGGGCGCAGCCACGGCCGGCGCCGAGGCGCGGCCCTCGCCCGGGGTGTACACGGGCGGATCCAGCAGCACGGTGTACTCGCGCACCAGGCGGCCGCGGGCCCAGTTCACCTCCACCAGGAAAGTGACGAAGGGTTCGGGGATCGCCTCGGTGGAGCGCACCAGCAGCGCATCGTGGCCGTCCTTGCCCTTGCCGACCTTGAAATTGATGGTGGACAGGAACGAGGGCCGGTCGATGCCGTAGCGGGTGAAGGTATCGCGCGAGGCCAACACGGCGCGCAGCGACGTGAGTTCTTCGGGAGTCGCGGCAACCAGGGAGATTTCCGCATTCAAGGGCTCGTTAAGGGCTGAATTCAGGTGAATTTCACCCAGCCCGACGGCCCACGACAGGCTGGGGCAGAGAATGGACAACGTCAGTAAGAGACGAGGCAGCTTCGAATGCATTTCTACTCCCAGCAAACCGGTGTGCAAGCGCCAAAGTTCATGGACTTAGAGCGGCTTGGACGTGACTCCTCACATCCCCGGTTACGACCGCCGGAACTATAACTTAACAGTGCCGATTTACCAAAATATGGGCCACCGAAACTGCGTTAATTGCCGCACACTTTCGTACATTGTCGGCCACCACCCAGAAATTTAGAGACGCAGGTCGCGTGGAATCGCGGCGCAACCGCCCCACATAGACCCGGTCCGCATCGGTCGATTTGCCCGCCGGGGTGGCGTAACCGGTGCCCGCGCCGGGGTCGGCAAGGGCAATGCCCGGGGCATGCCGCCAGGCTTCCAGGGCGGCCTGCGGGGTCAACTCGCGCGCGAACTGCGCATGCACCGCCAGGCCATGGCCGAAAAACACCGGGACGCGCACCGCCGTGGCGTTCACCGCGAGGCGCGGCAAGCCCAGCAGGCGGCCCACTTCGCTCTGCAGGCGCAGCTCTTCCAGGCTCTGGCCGCCGTCGGTGAGCTGATCGACCTGCGGAATCACGTTGAAGGCGATCCGTTCGGCGCCGGCCCGCAAGCGCGGCTCCTGGCCGTTGAGGAGCGCAGCGCACTCGCGCGCCAGTTCCTCGAGCTGCGCCCGGCCGCCGCCGGACACGCTGTGATACGTGGCCACGTCGAGGCGCTCGATGCCGGCGAGCGCATGCAGCGGCGCCACCGCGGTGGCCAGTGCCACGGCCGCGCTGCACGGCAGCGCCACCATGCCGTGGGCGCGGCCCTCGCTGCGCGGCACGCCGGTCAACGCCTGCGGATTGACGTCGGCGGCGGCCAGTGGCACCGACGCGGAATCACGAAACGCACCGGAACCGTCGATCACCAGGGTCTGGCGCGCGGCCGCCTCGCCGATGCTGCGCGCGAGCTGCGCGCGGCAGCAGAAAAAGGCGAGGCCCACCTGGCTGAAATCGAAGCTGGACGCATCCAGCGCCGGCGCTCCGGATTCGTCATCCTCGGCGAGGCGGCCGATGTCGCGCAGCTCTTCCAGGCGCAGCACCTTGCCGACCGGCAATTTGGAGCGGCGGATCTCCTCGATCACGGCTTCACCGATCAGCGACGAGGCGCCCACGACCGCCACGTCCATCCGCGGATCGGCGCTCATGGACGATCCGGGATCGCGGGCGTCGGGCTGCGCACGTCGGCGCATTGGGCGCGATGCCGCAAGTAGTGGTCCATCAGCACCAGAGCCATCATCGCCTCGGCGATGGGCGTGGCGCGCATGCCCACGCAGGGATCGTGCCGCCCGGTGGTGACCACCTCGGCGGCGCGGCCATGGACGTCGATGGTGCGCCCCGGCACGGTGATGCTCGAGGTGGGCTTCACCGCCAGGCTCACACGGATGTGCTGCCCCGAGGAAATCCCGCCGAGGATGCCGCCGGCGTGATTGCTCAGGAATCCACCCGGCGTCAGTTCATCGCGATGCTGCGAGCCGCGCTGCGCACAAGCCATGAAGCCATCACCGATTTCCACGCCCTTGACGGCATTGATGCTCATCATGGCGGCGGCAAGATCGGCATCCAGGCGGCCGAATACGGGTTCGCCGAGCCCGGCGGGGACGCCGCTGGCGATCACGTTGACGCGGGCGCCGATCGAATCGCCCGCCTCGCGCAGACTCCAGATCAAGGCCTCGAGTTCGGCGACGCGCGCCGGGTCCGGGCAGAAGAACGGGTTGTCATCCACGCTTTCCAGCGCCACCGGCTCGAACACGAGTTCGCCCATCTGCGCAAGATATCCCTGGATGCGCACGCCGAGCCGCTCGCGCAGGTATTTGCGGGCAATGGCGCCGGCCGCCACGCGCATCACGGTCTCACGCGCCGAGGACCGGCCGCCGCCGCGATAATCGCGCACACCGTATTTCTGCTGGTAGGTGTAATCGGCATGACCCGGACGGAAGCGGTCCTTGATCTTGTCGTAGTCGCGTGAGCGCTGGTCTTCGTTCTGCACCAGAAGGCCGATGGGAGTACCGGTGGTGCGGCCCTCGAACACGCCCGACAGGATTCGCACCGTGTCCGGTTCCTTGCGCTGCGTGGTGAACTGGGAGGTGCCCGGGCGGCGGCGCTCGACATCGGCCTGCAGGTCCGCCTCGCTCAATTCGAGACCGGGCGGACAGCCATCGACCACGCAGCCCAGCGCGGGCCCATGGCTTTCGCCAAAACTGGTGACCGTGAACAAGCGGCCGAAACTGTTGCCTGACACTAGAATTCCCCGTGCTGATCCAGGTCCTGGGCGCGCAGGATAAACACTCCGCCGCCGCCGTGCTCGAACACCGGCCACAAAAATGGCACCTTCGGCCAGGTTTTCAGCAGCGCCCGCTCCGTGTTGCCCACTTCGACCACGAGGATGCCGTGATCGTTCAGGTGGGCGCGCGCCTCGCGCAGGATGATGCGGACCGAATCCAGCCCGTCGCGGCCCGATGCCAGCCCAAGCTGCGGCTCGTGGCGGTATTCGCGCGGCAGTGTCCGCATCTCGGCCCGGCCCACATAGGGAGGATTGCTGACCACGATGTCGTAACGGGCGGCGCCGACCGCACTCCAATGATCCGAACGCAGCGCGCGCACGCGCCCCTGCAGCATGAGCCGGCGGATGTTGCGGCGGCAGACCTGCAGCGCCGCCACCGAGATATCCAGCGCATCGACCCGGGCCCGCGGAAACGCGCGCGCGCAGGCCAGCGCGATGGCCCCGCTGCCGGTGCCGATGTCGACGATGCGGCGCACGCGCCGCGGCTCGATCCAAGGCTGGAAGCGCGCCAGGGCCAATTCGGCGATGGGCGAGCGCGGCACCAGCACGCGCTCGTCGACGTACAGTTCCATGCCGGCGAAGAAGCCGCGACGTGTCAGGTAGGCCAACGGCACGCGCTTCTTGATGCGTGCCTCGAGCAGCGCCTCGATGCGGGCGCCTTGGCGCGCGGTAAGCAGCCGTGGATACTCGGCGGCACCTCGGGCATGGTCCAGGCCCGCGGCAAAGAACACCAACTCCGCGGCCTCGTCGCGCGCATTGTCGGTGCCATGGCCAAAGAACACGCGCGCGCGCCGCAGCGCCCGCGCGCAATGCGCGATGGCCTCACCGGCACTCAAGGGCTTGCGGGTGGCGATGTCGGTTGCTCCGATGGCGGACGAGGCGCAAAAGCGTAGCGCAAGCGCGCCCGCCCGGTGTGGGATAATCGCGGCGTGAACACCTCCGATCCCCGCTCGCATCGACTCCTGGCCGCCGCCGCCGCCCTGCTCATGGCTTTGCTCGGCTTTGCCGCCGCAATGTGGTGGCGGCAATCGGGGCAGGCTGCGCCGGTCACCCTCGCCACCGGCACCATGATCGAGCCACGGCGCGAACTGCCCGATTTTTCCCTGCTGGACCTGCATGGCGCGGCTTTCACGCGCGAGTCGCTGCGGGGGCATTGGTCGCTGCTGTTCTTCGGCTACACCAACTGTCCCGATGTCTGTCCCACCACCTTGAGCACGCTGGCCGCGCTCGCCAGGAACCTCGAGCAGGCGCACCCCAAGGCAATCCCGCAGGTGGTGTTCGTATCGGTGGATGCGCGCCGCGACACGCCGGACGTGCTGGCGCGCTACGTGCCGTATTTTCATGCGGGGTTCAACGGCGTCACCGCGCCGACACAGGCGGGAATCGAGGACTTCGCGCGCCGGATGGGCGTGGCGGTGATGATCGGCGAAGAACACGAGGGAACCTACAGCGTGGATCATTCCGCGGCCATTTTCGTGATTGCACCGGATGCGCGGCTGGCCGCCATCCTCACCGGGCCGCACACCATTGCCGCCCTAGGCGCCGATTGGTCGCGCATCCTGGAGTCCGCGCCATGAGCGCTCCCGATGGCCTGCGCGAACGAGCCTTCGTGCTGCTGCAGCATGTGCTGCCCCAGCATGCGATTTCGCGCCTGGTGCTGGCGGCAACGCGCTCGCGCGCGGTCTGGTTCAAGAACGCCTTGATCGGCGGCTTCCTGCGCCTGTTCGAGGTGGACATGAGCGATGCCGCCACCGAACACCCGCAGGCCTTCGCCAGCTTCAACGAGTTCTTCACGCGGCCGCTCAAAGCCGGCCGGCGGCCAGTGGCGGATGCGGCCATCGTCTCGCCCGTGGACGGCACCGTGAGCGAGTGCGGCCGCATAGACGCGGACCGCCTGCTGCAGGCCAAGGGCCGCGATTACAGGCTGGGGGATTTGCTTGCGCACCAGCCCTGGGCGCAAGCCTTCGAAGGCGGGGATTTCTGCACCATTTATCTTGCGCCCTACAACTATCACCGCATCCACATGCCGGCAGCCGGCAACCTGCGTGCCACCGTCTACGTGCCGGGGCGCCTGTTCAGCGTGAACGCCGTGACCGCGCGGCATGTGCCGCAGTTGTTCGCCCGCAACGAACGTGTCCTGACCCTGTTCGACACCAGCCTCGGCGCCATGGGCGTGGTGCTCGTGGGAGCGCTGAACGTAGGCAGCATGGCAACGGTCTGGGCGGGCGACATCACGCCGGCCAGGCGCCGCGTGGTCACCGCCATGCCCAACCCGAACCTGCACCTGGACAAGGCGGCGGAACTGGGCCGGTTCAACATGGGTTCCACCGTCATCCTGCTGTTCGAGCCAGGCCGCATCCGCTGGCTGCCGCATCTGGCCGCGGGGCGCATCGTGCGTGTGGGTGAGGCCATCGCGCAGGCGCTCGAACCCGCGCCGCGCCCATGAGCCCGGACTGGCGGCCGACGGCGGGCATCGAGGCGCTGCGCCTGCGCGCGCGCATGCTGCAGGGCGTGCGCGGTTTTTTCGCCGGCCGCGGCGTGCTCGAAGTGCAGACGCCCATCCTCAGCGCCGCCGCCATCACCGAGCCGCAGATCGAATCCCTGCGCACGCAGGTCGCCGGACGGCAGGGGCCGTATTTTCTCAACACCTCGCCCGAGTTTGCGATGAAACGCCTGCTCGCCGCCGGGAGCGGTGACATCTACCAGCTGAGCCGCGTGTTTCGCGACGGCGAGATCGGCCGCTGGCACGAGCCGGAGTTCACCATGCTGGAGTGGTACCGCGAGGGGTTCGACGACCACCGGCTCATGGACGAAGTGGCGGAGCTCGTGGCAAGCGTACTCGCGCCGGTGCGCTCTCTGCAGCCGGCCGAGCGCATGACCTACCGGCAGGCCCTGCTACGCCATGCGCACGTCGACATCGACTCGGCCGGCCTCGAGGAGCTCGCGACGGCCGCGCGCGCGCTCGGCATCGACTGCCGGGGTGAGCTCGACCGGGACGCGCGCCTGGACCTGCTGATGAGCCTTGCCGTGGGCCCGAAACTGGGCCGGGATCGCCCGACGTTCGTGTACGACTACCCCGCCTCGCAGGCGGCGCTGGCGCGCTTGAAGCCGCAGCAACCGCCGGTGGCCGCGCGCTTCGAGCTGTACCTGGATGGCATCGAACTCGCGAACGGATTTCACGAGTTGACCGACGCGTACGAGCAACGCGCGCGCTTCGAGCGGGAGAACGACTTGCGCGCCGCACGCGGCCAGCGCCAGCTACCCCTGGATGAGCATTTGCTGTCGGCTCTTCAGGCCGGGGTTCCCGATTGCGCCGGCGTGGCCCTGGGATTCGACCGGTTGGTGGCGGTGGCGATGCGCGCCGACGGGCTGCTGCAGGCGTGCAGCTTCGGCCTGGACAACGCCTGACCGGCGCAGCCGCGAAGGACGAACCTGGCGCGATCAGTTCTTGCCGCGCGACAGGTATTCGCCGGTGCGGGTATCCACCCGCAGGATTTCACCTTCGTTGATGAACAGCGGCACACGTACCATGGCGCCGGTCTCGAGCTTGGCGGGCTTGGAGCCGCCGGTGGCGGTGTCACCGCGCAGGCCCGGATCGGTCTCGATCACCTTCAGCTCCATGTGAGCGGGCGGCACCACCTGCAGCGGCACGCCATTCCACAGCGTCACGATGCACACCGTGCCGTCCTTCAGCCACTGCGCCGTGTCGCCCACCGATTCCTTGGAGGCCGTCACCTGCTCGAAGGTGTCGGGAACCATGAAATGGTAGAAATCCCCGTCGCTGTACAGGTACTGCATGTCGGTGTCGACCACATCGGCAGCCTCGACCGTATCGCCCGACTTCCAGGTGCGTTCGATGGTGCGGCCGGTCTTGAGGTTGCGAACCCGGACCCGGTTGAAGGCCTGGCCCTTGCCGGGCTTGACCATTTCGTTGTCCACGATGGCGTAGGGGTCCCCATCGATGAGGATCTTCAAGCCGGATTTGAATTCGTTCGTACTGTAGGTCGCCATTCGCTTCGCCTCGGGCTCGTGGTCAAGCCGATCAGGGGGGTCTTCAAAGGGCGCGTATCATAGCCGCATTCGCCCCCGGCTCGCCAGCCGAGCCCGCCCTTAAGGGTCTGAAGCAACGGCAGTTAAGGGCGCTGCCGGAGCCTCTCCGGCGAAGCGCCGTCGCGCTCCCAACCACGACGCCGTTCCCAGTTTCCAAGCCAGATCGAATGCTACACTTTGCAATATTCTGTCAAACGGGAATCACAGTTTGAGCGAGCAAGGCGCGATACCCATGATCGTCATGACGCGGTCCCAGGACCACGTCGAGGCCATCAACAGCACCTTGCGCAATGCCGGACATCCGGTGCATTGCACCTGGCTGCCCGATGCCCGTGACCTGGCGGACGCCCTCACCCAGCTCAATCCGGAAATGCTGGTGGCTTTCATCGAGGAGCTGGAAATCGACCTCGGCTCGATCATGAAGATCAAGGCCGCCTGCGCGCCCGGCATGCCGGTGCTGGTAGCCCGCACCCAGGTGGACGAGGCGTTGATCGCCGAGGCCATGAAGCTCGGCGCGCAGGATGTCATCACGCTGGAGAATCGCAGCCGCCTGCAATCGGTGGCGACCCGCGAACTGCGCGCCTACCGGCTGGAGCGCGCGCTCAGCACCACGGTGTCCTCTGCGCGCGAATACCGCGAGCAATTGCAGCAATTCCTGGACGGCTCGGCCGATGCCATCACGCACGTGCAGGAAGGCATCGTGGTCGATGCCAACAAGGCTTGGCTGGAGCTGTTCGGCTACTCGGGCGAGGATGCACTCACCGGCACGCCGCTCATGGACCTGTTCGAGCAGGAGACACACCCGGCGCTGAAAGGCGCCCTGATCGCCTGCCTGCAGGGCAAGTGGACCGATCACGCACTCAAAGTGCGCGCATCGCTCTCCGACAGCTCCACGCTGCCACTGGAGATCACGCTCACCAAGACCGACTACGAGGGCGAAGCCGCGGTGCGCGTGTGCGTGCCCTCACGGCAGAAGGAAAACCGCGACCTCGAGGGCGAATTGGCCGATGCGGTCAAGAACGACCCGTCCACCGGTTTCCTGCAGCAGCGCCACATGGTCAGCGCGGTGCAGGAGCGCTGCGCCATGCCCATGAAGGGCGGCGTGCGCCAGTTCGCCTTCGTCAAGCCCGACCGATTCATCGACATCCAGGGCGCCATCGGCGTGCTGCGCAGCGAGGATTTCCTCGTGCAGCTGGCCGAGCTCATCCGCCCGGCCCTGACGCCCAACGACATCTGCGGCCGGTTCGGCGGCAATGGCCTGCTGATCCTGCTGGAGCGCGGCACGCCGCGCGACATGGAAGCCTGGGCCGAGTCGGTGATCGCACGCGTGCAGCAGCACACCTTCGTGATCGGCGAAAAGAGCCTGTCCGCCACCATCACCGTTGGCCTAGGGCTGGTCGCCGCGGCGAATCCAGACGTGGGCGCGGCCGTCAACGACGCCGTGACCGCCAACAAGCGCGGCCGCGAGCTCGGCGGCAACCAGATGTATGCCATCGACAAGTCCGACACCGATACGCGGGTGCAGGCATACGATCGCATCTGGGTGAAGCACATCAAGAGCGCGTTGATGGAGAACCGCTTCCGTCTGGTGCAGCAGCCCATCGCGAGCCTCCTCGGCGAGGACAAGGGCATGTTCGACGTGCTGGTGCGCATGCTCGATGAACAGGGCAACGAAGTGCTGCCCTCCGAATTCATCGCCGCCGCCGAGCGCAACGACCTCATGAAGAACATCGACCGCTGGGTCATCGGCGCCTCGATGTCCTTCTGCGCCAGCCGCAAGCCCGCCTGTATCTTCGTGCGCGTCTCCAAGGACACGGTACAGGACAAGTCCTTGAACCCGTGGCTGGAGCAGCAGTTGAAGGCGCTGAAGATCGAACCCAAACGGCTGTGCATCCAGGTGTCGGAGGAAATCGCCACCCAGTTCGTGCAACCCACCAAGGAGATGGCGGAAAAACTCAAGAAGCTCGGCTTCCGCTTCGCCATCGAGCACTTCGGCACCGGCCGCGATCCATTGAAGCTCCTGGCCGACATCGACATGAGCTTCATCAAGATCGACGGTTCGCTGATGCAGGGTCTGGCGACCAACCAAATGCAGCAGCAGCGCGTGAAGGGACTCGTCGAGGCGGCCAAGAAGAAAGGCATGGAGACCATTGCCGAGCGCGTTGAGGATGCGAACACGATGGCTGTGCTCTGGCAGTTGGGCATCGAATTCATCCAGGGCTACTTCGTCAATGCGCCTGAGGAAGTGACCATGACCGGGGAACGCTAGCCCTCTTTTCTTCACGCGGTCGCGTGCTTGGGGGACGGATCGGGCGTTCACGCGGATGGTTAGCCTCGATCTCTTACCACGGCTCGACGCGGCACAAGTCGGGTGCATGGCTTTGGAGCGCGCCTCGCGAAAATGTGCGAAGCCGCTGGACCCGTGCGGCGGGGCGCCCGTCGCAGCTGAGTTTCAACGACGACTAGGCGGTTCCACGTATACGCGGGACCCGGGCCGTCGCGTCATCATCCGAAGATGCATCCGTCAGCTTGGTGAGTGCGCCGATGAACGCCTTCCTCAACCGCCATTCGACTCCGTTGACCCTCGGGCTGTTCGCCGTGTCGGCGATCTCGGGAGTCTTTCTGTTCCTGCACGTCGGTGAGGGCCTGTTCCACGAGATGCACGAATGGCTCAGCATCGTCCTGCTCGCGCCCTTCGCGCTGCACGTCTGGAAGAACTGGGCGGCACTCGTCATGTATCTCCGCCGGCGGTTGCTGCTGGTACCCCTGGCCGCGTCGCTCATCGCCGCGGTTGCGTTCGCATGGCCCGCGATGTCGGGCACGGAACACCGCGGCTCACCGCCCATGCGCGCGGTCCAGGCGATGACGCAAGCTCCGCTGGCCGACCTCGCCCCGGTGCTCAGGACCACGCCCGAGGCATTGCAGGCGGAATTGCGCCGCCGTGGATACGTCGCCCAGTCGCCGGGCGATTCGCTCGATTCAGTTGCCAGCGCCGGGCACGTTTCCGGGGCTCAGTTGTTGTTCGAGCTGCTCAACGGGCGCCAGAGTCCGTGAGTCGCCCTGCCGGTTCGATTTGACGGCATGGGCGGCGGCCTCTGCAGTAAGACGAAACGTCTTCAGCCGAGAGTGGCGAAGAACCGGGCTTCCTTCTCCAACGATCTTGCGAAGGCCGGGCGGGCGTACATTTTTTCCACGAAGGCGTGGAGCTTGGGATGCGTGGCGGCCTGCAGGTCGCAGCCTGCATAGCGCAGGTTGGCGAAGCCGCAGGCCACGGAGATGTCCGCCAGGGACAATTGGTCGCCGACGAACCAGCCGGACGGCGGAAGCGAGCGCTCGAGGTAATCGAACAATGGCGGCAGCTCTTCGGCGGCGGCGCGGGCTGCCACGGCTTCATCGCCGGGTTGCTTCAGGAATTTCGGCGAGGCCACGCGGTTGAAGAACACCTTGAGGCCAGCGGCCATGAAAATGGTGTCGGCGAATTCGTCCCACCAGATGGCCTTGCCGCGGCCGCGCGCGTCGGTGGGGATGAGCACGGGGTCGGGCTTGAGTGCGTCGAAGTAGGCGATGATGGCGCTGGAGTCGGCCAGGGTGTAATCGCCATCGCGCAGCGCGGGCATCTTGCCGAAGGGGCTCACCGCCAGGAATTCCTCATCGGTGGAGCGCATGCCCACGGGCTTGATCTTGAACTCGATGCCCTTCTCCACGCCGAAGGCCACGGCCTTACGCACGAAGGGGGACACGGTGGAGCCGTACAGAATCATGGGCAATCCTCCGGTCATGCGCCGACGTCCAACCGGTCGATGAGCTTGTAGGCGCGCGAGAAGCGCTGGCGGCGCTGGCCCTTCTTGTCCTGGAACTGCTTGAGCTCCTCGTACTTGAGGGTCATCGGCGCACTCTTGCCGCTGTACACCGTGAGCACCTCGCCCGGCGCCACCACCGCCATGGCGGTGAGGTATTCGTCGCGGTCCGCGGACTTCTTGCCCGGAATGCCGTACAGGTTCATGCCCTTGCCGGAACTCATCTCCTCGATGGCCTCCACCGGCAGCGCCAGCACTTCACCGGTGTTGTTCACCAGGATGGCGAAGGACTTGGGATCGCCCGCCGGCCAGGCCGGCAGCACGCCGGCATTCTCCGGCACCTTCAGCACCGACTTGCCCTTGCGGTTGCGCGCGTACAGTTCGGCGAGCTTCACCTTGAAGCCATAGCCGGCATCGCTCGCGATCAGCCAGGTGTCGGCGGGCTCGCCGATGAGCACCGCGGCGAAGGTGGCGCCATCGGGCGGATCCACCGTGCCGGACAGCGGCTCGCCGTAACCGCGCGCCGCGGGCAAGGTATGTGCATCCACGCTGTAGGCGCGGCCCGTGGAATCGATGAACACGGCCTGCTGCAGGTTCTTGCCCTTGGCGGCGGCCTGGAATTCATCGCCGGTCTTGTAGCTCAAGGCCCGCGCATCAATGTCGTGCCCCTTGGCGGCTCGCACCCAGCCCAGCCGCGACAGCACCACGGTGGTGGGCTCACTGGTGAGCAGGTCGGTCTCGGAGATGGCCTGCGCGGCATCGCGCTCCACCAGCTTGGTACGGCGCTCATCGCCGTATTCTTCCGCATCGGTGATCAACTCGTCGCGCACCAGCTTCTTCAGGCGCGCCTTGCTCTTCAGGATCTTGTCGATCTCGTCGCGCTCTTCGGCCAGCTCCTTCTGTTCCTCGCGGATCTTCATCTCCTCCAGGCGCGCGAGATGACGGAGCTTGGTCTCGAGAATGGCTTCGGCCTGCTCCTCGGAGATCTTGAAGCGCTTCATGAGGACGGGTTTGGGCTTGTCCTCGGTGCGCACGATGCGGATGACTTCATCCAGGTTCAGGTAGGCGATCAGCAAGCCGTCCAAAATGTGCAGCCGCGCGTTGAGCTTGCCCAGGCGATGCGTGAGGCGCCGCGTGACCGTGTGCATGCGGAACTCGAGCCATTCCAGCAGCATCTCCTTCAGGCCCATCACCCGCGGCCGGCCATCCAGGCCGATCACGTTCAGGTTCACGCGGTAGGTGCGTTCGAGGTCGGTCGTGGCGAACAGGTGCGCCATCAACGCCTGGATGTCCACGCGATTGGATTTGGGGACGATGACCAGGCGCGTCGGATTCTCGTGATCGGATTCATCGCGCAGGTCTTCGACCATGGGCAGCTTCTTCTGCCGCATTTGGTTCGCGATCTGCTCCAGCACCTTGCTGCCCGACACCTGGAAGGGCAGCGCGTCGATGACGATCTCGCCATCCTCGATCTCATAGGTGGCGCGCGCGCGATAGCCGCCGGTGCCCGTCTCGTACATTTGCACCAGGTCCGAGCGCGGCGAGACGATCTCGGCGCCGGTGGGCAGGTCCGGGCCCTTCACGAAAGCCATGAGCTTGCGCGTGGAGAGTTCCGGGTCCTCGATCAACGCCACGCAGGCCTTCACCACCTCGCGCAGGTTGTGCGGCGGGATATCGGTGGCCATGCCCACGGCGATTCCGGAGCCGCCGTTGAGCAGGAGATTGGGCACCCGCGCCGGCATGATGGCGGGCTCCTCAAGCGAGCCGTCGAAGTTGGGCACCCAGTCCACCGTGCCCTGCTCCAACTCCTGCAGCAGGAGCGCCGCGTAGCGCGTGAGGCGCGACTCGGTGTAGCGCATGGCAGCGAAGGATTTTGGATCATCGGCCGAGCCCCAGTTGCCCTGCCCGTCCACGATGGGGTAGCGGTAGGCGAAGTCCTGCGCCATGTGCACCATGGCCTCATAACAGGCCGAGTCACCGTGCGGGTGGAACTTGCCGATCACATCGCCGACGGTGCGCGCCGATTTCTTGTGCTTGGCGCCGGCGGCAAGGCCGAGCTCGCTCATTGCATAGATGATGCGGCGCTGCACCGGCTTCAAGCCATCGCCGATGGCCGGCAGGGCGCGATCGAGGATCACGTACATGGAGTAATCCAGGTACGCCCGCTCGGTGAAGGTCTTGAGGGTCTGCTTTTCCACGCCCTCGAAATTCAATTCCTGGTCTTTCATTCAGCGTCGCACTTTTTCGGTCTAGACCTGCACCTGCGCGAGGTTACCCTTCGCCTCCAGCCACTCACGCCGGTCGGCGGCGCGCTTCTTGGCGAGCAGCATGTCCAGCATCTGGTCGGCATCGTCCTTCGCGGATACGGTGAGCTGAACCAGCCGGCGCGTGGCCGGGTCCATGGTGGTCTCACGCAACTGCTGCGGATTCATCTCGCCCAAGCCCTTGAAGCGCGTGACCACGGGCTTCACGCGGGCGTTCTCGGCGGCGATGCGCGCCAGGGCGCGGTCGCGCTCGGGCTCGTCGATGGCGTACACCACGTCCTTGCCGGCATCGATCCGGAACAGCGGCGGCATGCAGATGTACACATGGCCCGCCAGCACCAGCGGCCGGTAGTGGCGCAGGAACAGCGCGCACAGGAGCGTGGCGATGTGCTGGCCGTCGCTGTCGGCATCCGCGAGGATGCAGATCTTGTGATAGCGCAGGTTGGAGAGGTCGGCGGTGCCCGGATCCACGCCCAGCGCCACGGAAATGTCATGCACCTCCTGCGATTGCATCACGGCGCCGGACTCCACTTCCCATGTGTTCAGGATCTTGCCGCGCAGCGGCATGATGGCCTGGGTGGTGCGATCGCGCGCCTGCTTGGCCGAGCCGCCGGCGGAATCGCCCTCGACCAGAAACAATTCGCCGCGCGCCGGATCCTGGCTGACGCAATCGGCAAGCTTGCCGGGCAGCGCGGGGCCGGCGACCACGCGCTTGCGCGCCACCTTCTGGCTGTCCTTGAGGCGCTGCTGCGCACTTGCGATGGCGAGCTGCGCGATCTGCTCGCCGGTGTCGGCGTGCTGGTTCAGCCATAGCGCAAAGGCATCCTTGATGACGCCCTGCACGAGGCCGGCCGCCTCGCGCGAGGACAGGCGCTCCTTGGTCTGGCCGGCGAACTGCGGTTCGCGCATCTTCAGGGACAGCACGAAGCTGACGCCGTCCCACACATCCTCGGGTGTCAACTTCAATCCGCGCGGCACCAGGTTCCTGAATTCGCAGAACTCGCGCACCGCATCGGCCGCACCGGCGCGCAGGCCGTTGACATGCGTACCGCCCTCCACCGTGGGAATGAGGTTGACGTAGCTTTCGGTGACGGCCTGCGCGGATTCCAGCACCCAGCAGAAGGCCCAGTCCACGTTTCCGCCGTCGATGTCGCGCGAGCCATAGAAGGTTTCGCCGGGAAGCCATTTGCCCTTGCCCAGTTCCTCGGCCAGGTATTGATGCAGGCCGCCGGTGTAGAACCACTCGTCCTTCTCGCCGTTGTTCTCGTTCAGCAGGGAGACGCGCAGGCCCGGGCACAGCACGGCCTTGGCGCGCAGCACCTGCTTCAGCCGCGGCACCGCGAACTTGTCGGTGTCGAAGTATTGCGGATCGGGCCAGAAGCGCACGGTGGTGCCGGACTTGCTCTTGGGCACATCGCCCACGACCTCGAGCTTGGATTTCAGCCGCCCACCGGCAAAGGAGATGTTGTATTCCTTGCCGCCGCGCCGCACCCAGCATTCGAGGTTCTTGGACAGCGCGTTGACCACGGACACACCCACGCCGTGCAGACCGCCCGAGTGCTTGTAGGTCTGGTCGTTGAATTTTCCGCCGGCGTGAAGGCGGGTGAGAATCAATTCCACGCCGCTGATCTTTTCCTTCGGGTGGATGTCCACGGGCATGCCGCGGCCATCGTCTTCCACCTGCAGCGAGCCATCCTTGAACACCGTGACGGCGATGTTCTCGCAATGTCCGGCGAGCGCCTCGTCGACGCTGTTGTCGATGACCTCGTGCGCAAGGTGATTGGGGCGCGTGGTGTCGGTGTACATGCCGGGGCGCCGGCGCACCGGGTCAAGGCCGCTCAACACCTCGATGTCTGAAGCTGTGTAGGTCGATGCCATCGTTCCAGCCGTGGGGTTCGCCGTTGGATTCACCCAGGAGTCGACCCTGAGGTCAACCAAGGGGTTCGATAATGGCGGCGGAGTCTATCACGTGCGCCTCGCAGCGTAAGGTTGTCGGCAACCGCGATCAACCACGCTGGTCCAGGGCCTGCTTTTCCGCTATGGTAATTGCATGGGAATTTCCAACGCACAGAACATGACGCGCACGATTCCACAGTCGCCCAAGCCCTACGGCGTGCGCGTGCGATTGCGGCCCGGCGATCCGTTTGCACGGCTGCTCGGCGCGGATTGGCAGACCACGCATTGGTACTACACCGTCGAGGCGCGTGACGCCGCGTTGACCCAGATGGCGCGCCGCCACGAGTACTCGCGCATCGGCGATGAACCGGCGCTGGTGTTCGAGAAGGTGGAGAACCTCGCGCAAAGCCGCTGGCTCTGACGCGCGCCCGGCCCGGCGGCACGCCCGGTCCCGGGCGCCCTAGAACGTGCGTCCCAGGAACAGATAGAACGCGCTGGTGCCGCTCTCGTCGTAACCCGTGCCCAGGTATAGGGGCCCGAGGAAGGTGTCCAGCCCCAGGAACAGCGCCGCATCCTTGTGCGCCGACTTGAAGCTCATCGCACCGCGGCTGTCCCAGGCATTGCCCGCCTCCAGCGCAAGGCCGAGGTAGGCCGGGAAATCCAGGAACCCCTGCCCGCCGCGGCCGATCTTGCGGAAATAGATGGCGCGCGCAATGGCGTAGTGCGAACCGGTGACCGACTGCGCCGGCAATCCCGAGAGATTAAAGAAGCCGCCGAGGGTGTACAGATCCTGCAGCGGCGTCGGTCCCTGCGAGGACAGCGTGGTGCCGAACGAGGTCCACGCCACGAGGGTATTGCGGCCGCGCGATGAGGCGGTGAGCCAGTCGGCCTGCAGCCGGTCGGCGCGCACGTCGGCACCGAGGCCGTTACGCTGTCCTTCCCATTGCAGGCTGAAGGTCTGGCCCTGGCGCGGGAAATCCAGGTTGTCGAGCCGGTCGTAGGCGAAGCGCAGGAACACGCCGCCCGACTGGAAACGCTCGACCGGCAGGTTGCGATCCCCCAGCCGCACGCGCGAGACGCCACTGCCCGCGTGCACACCGGCCCTGATCTCACCCCAGTTGCCCAGGTCGCGCCCCACATCCAGGTCCGCTTGCGCGTTGCGCACGCGGTACTCCGCGACGCGGATGTCCTTGTCGTACACCGGCAGGCTGCGCACCTCGACGCGCATCGAGGGCGCCACGAACCAGCGGCGGTCGGCGGTCAGCGGCTGGTAGAACTCGGACACCGCCTTGGGGTTCTCACCGATCTGCAGATCGGTGAGCCACTCTCCGCCGAGGCGATTGACCTCGGTCACGATGAAGCGCGCCGCTGCGTTGTAGCGGCTGTTGCCCTGGAAATCATCCTGCAGGTTCAACCCGAAACGGATGTAGTTGGGTCCCCACGACTTGCGCCGCGCGTGCACCTCGATGCCGGTCTGCTGCTGTTCGCCCTCGCCGCGCCTGACGATGGAATAATCGAGCGATTCGAAATTATCCAGGCCGTAGAGCTCGGTCAGGCCTTCGCCCAGTTGATGCACGTCCAGCGGCTTGCCGATCAGCGGCTGCATGGCCGCATCGATGGTCGGCGCATAGCGTCGCGAGAGCGGATCGATGCTGACGAAATCGATACGCGGCGGCGCCGGTTGCCGCTGGCTGCGGCGCAACTCGAAGCGGCGGTATTCCTCCGCACCCAGGCTGAGCTCGGACAGGCGTGTCACCAGCGCACGCGCGGCGCTCTCGCCGCGCTCGATGGACTTGTTCGCGGAGCCGAAGTCCGTCGATGCCGTGTCGCCCAGTTCCGGCTCGATCAACACGTCGCGCTGCGCCAGCGTCGCCTTCTGCCGCTCGGCATCGCGGCGCACGAGAATGGCGAGCGTCTGGTTGGAGACCGCGATGGCGGAATCGAGGTGATCGCGCGTCTGCAGCTGGAAACTCACATCCACCACCAGCAGCACATCCGCGCCCATGGCGCGGGCGACATCCATGGGCAGGTTTTCCGCCAGGCCGCCATCCACCAGCAGCGCGCCGTCGCGTTCCACCGGCGCGAACACGCCCGGCGCGGACATGCTCGCGCGCATGGCCGCAGCCAGATCGCCGCGATCGAGCAACACACCGCGGCCGGTCTCGAGGTTGGTGGCCACCGCGCGGAACGGGGTGGGAAGATCGTCGAAACGCGCGCGATCGCTCACCGGCAGGGTCAGAGCGCGCAGCATCTGCTGCAGCTTCTGTCCCTGCACCAGGCCCTTGGGCAGCAGGATGCGGCCATGCTTCAAGCCGAGCGGCAGGCGCACCAGGAAATTGCGGTCGTCCTGCTTGCGGCGGAACGCGAGGTCGCGCCGCGACGGGCGGTCGCGGAACGCGTCCTGCCAGTCGAGCGAACGCACCACCGACTCGATCTCCCCCGCGTCCATGCCGGAGGCATACAGGCCGCCGACGATGGCGCCGACACTGGTACCCGCGACGCAGTCGATGGGCACCCGCAATTCCTTCAGCACCTTGAGCACCCCGACGTGCGCGAAGCCGCGCGCACCTCCCCCTGAGAGCACGAGGCCGATGCGGGGCCGGGCAGGATCATCCGAAGGGGGGCCGCAGCTCGTGCCGGCGACCGGCGCGGCGCCGAGCGGCGCCGGCGGCAGGAGCGTGGCCAGCAGCAACAGCAATCCGACTTGCACGAACCGCGGCATCTTGATGCGCAAGTCTAGCATGCGGGCGCGCCGCTTCCGCGCAGCGGCTGCCCGCCTCGCGCTTACTGCAGCACGACGTTGATGGAAGTCGCGGTCAGGGTGTTCGCCGCCGGATCATACTTGCCGCCGGCCACCACTCGCGCCACCGGCTTGGCCGCGGTGGAGGCGGTGTTCAGCTCGCTGATGAAGTCGCTGAACTTGCTGAACACCTTGATGCCGGCAGCGGTGCTGCCGATGGCGAAGGTGCTGCGGCCCGCGCTTGCCGGCACGATGGTGGGGGCGGAAGCGAGGGTGGTGATGTCGGTGGTGAACGGTCCCGCGCGCACCCGATGCACGGTGCCGAGCTTGGGATCGGTGAGATCGGGAATGAGCGTCGAGCTGCTCACCGTGGCGAAGGGCGTGGCCGTACCGCCACCCACGTATTCGACCTGCAGCGTGGAGTCCAGGCCGGAGATGGGGGTGAGCGCACCGGCGAGGAAATCCGGCGGTGCGGCCCCGAACGGGGCGACGATGCCATCGGCGGCGGCCGGTTCTCCCACCAGCGTGGAATAGTCCACTGCATCGGTGCTGAGCAGGTAGCTGGCGGGATCGGCGTCCTGGCCCGCGCTGGTTCCGGTACCGGCAAAGTTGAACATCGAGGCCGGAAATTGATCCATGGCCGCCAGCGTCAAGGCGGCGCTTCCCTGCCCGCCCGCATTCACCGTGCCCCATGCGCGGGTGGGCAGCACCCGTACGCGCCCGGACGTGGCATCCAGTGTGACCACTCCGCTGGTCACCTTGGAGGTGCCGAGGGCGAGGATGTTCTGGCCGACGGAGATATCGGTCTTGTCGATGCCGGTGGCGGTAGGCTTTCCGTCGACGGAAACGACGGTGTTGGCGCCCAGCTTCACCGTGGAGTCTGTGGTGTAGTAGCTGAACGTACCGGCACGCAGGCTCAAGGTGGCGCCGCGCACCGTGAGCGTATCGCCGCTGCGCGCGATGACCGTGCCCTCGATGCGGTCGGCGCTGGCGCTCTCCACGGCGGTGCCGAGGTAGGCCTGGGTGAGCGTGAAGGTGCCTGCGCTGGCGTCGGGCGCATAGGTGGTGTAGGCGGAGGCGATCAGGCCGGTGGTGAGATTGGTGACGGCATTGATGCCGTCCGCGCCGACGAAGCCCGCGTTGTCGATGACGTAGCCGGTCGTGGGCGTGGAGAACAGCGTCACCGAGCCGAGGTTGTTGGCCACATCCTGGAACGGCCGCACGTACACGGTGTAGGTGCTCTGTTGGGAATTGTAGCTGATCAGCGGTCCACGCACGCGGATCGGCTTGGTGGTGGCGGGGTTGTTCTCCAGGCTGATGAACGGCGTCGCCGTGATCTTGATGGGCGAGACGCTGGTGTCGATGTGCGTGGAACCCTGCAGGTCGAAATTGAGGTTCAGCCGTTGCGCGCCGCTCTGCGGGATGACCAGCTGGTTGGAGGGATCGAGCGTCACGGTGACGGCCACCGCGGCCAAGGCCTTGCCGTCCTTGCCGATGATGGTGGTGGGCCTGGACACGCCGTTCACGTTCAGAAACAACACCGCATTGGTGTAATCCAGGTTCACGGTGGCCGAGGTGTAGGTGCCGATGGGAATGCTGGTATTGCTGACCAGCTCGGCAACATCGCTGAGTTTGGCGAAATCGACGGTCTCGGCCGCGGACATGCCGGCGACCACGGTGGAATCGCTGCGCGTGAGCGTGATCGAGGTGACCACCACCCGATAGCTGGAGAAGTCACCGGCATTGGCCGTATAGGTCACGAAGGCGCTGCCATAGCCATTGTTGAAGCGATTGACCTTGCCACCGCAACCGGTGAGCGCGAGCGTGGCCAACAAAGTGGCGGCGAGCAATTGCCGCGCATGAAGGTGCTTGATCAGGTGCATAGTCTTGTCCGGTTAAGTGTGAGCGCCGCGCAACACTGCAGCCTTTGAAGCTGCCGGCCGCGATTCGTTCCCTTCGAGATTAGTTAAAGGCCAATGAGGACGATGTTTTCATCGCTTCGGCGCCGGCACTTGTTGAGTGATGCAATGTATGTTGCCGCCGCCGAGCAGGATCTCCCGCGTCTCGACGCCCATGATACGCCGAGTCGGAAACAAACGCGCCAGTGTGCGCGCGGCCTCGCGGTCGCGGCGCCTGTCGTATAAAGGCATCACCAACACCCGGTTGGCCACGTAGAAGTTGATGTAGGAGGCGGGCATGCGATCGCCCGGCAGGCGCGGCAGCGTCCCCTCCCGCGCGTCCAACCCGCTTGCCTCGGCCGCCGTGATATACAGCGGATCGGGCTGATGGATCTTGTGAATGGTGAGCGCCCGGCCACGCGCATCGCGCGCCGCTTTCAATCGTTGCAGGGCGTCGTGCGAGATCTCGTACTGTGGATCGTCCCGGTCGTTGGTCCAGGTGAGCGCCACATGGCCCGGAGCTGTAAATACGGCCAGCTCATCGATATGGCCGTCGGTTTCGTCCTTGTATACCCCGCGCCCCAGCCAGATGATGCAGGTCACCCCGAGATAGCGCCTGAGCTCGGCCTCGATCTCCTGTTTCGACAGGTGCGGATTGCGGTTCGGGTTGAGCAGGCATTCCTCGGTGGTCAGGCAGGTACCCTGCCCGTCCACATGCACCGAGCCCCCCTCCATCACCAGCGGCGCTCGATAGCGGTCCGCGCTCTCGATCTCGCAGATCTTGCGTGCGACTTCGTCGTCGCGATCCCACGGAAAATACAGTCCGCCCTTGAGGCCGCCCCAGGCATTGAAGGGCCAGTCAACCGCACGCCGGCGGCCGCGCGCGTCCACCAAGAAGGTGGGTCCGGTATCCCGCACCCAGGCATCGTTCGCACTGATTTCGAGCACGCGGATGCTCGGCGGCAGGCGCGCCCGCGCATTCTGGAATTGCGCCGCGGAAACACCCACGCTGACCGGCTCACCCATGGAAATGGCGGTTGCCACCGTGGCGAACGCTTCCTGGGCGGGCTTGGCGCCATCCCGCCAGTTGTCGCAGCGCTCCGGCCAGAGCATCCAGCATCCGCTGTGGCGTTCGAACTCGGCCGGCATCCAGAATTTGTCTCTGGCCGGGGTGGATGACAAGGTCCGCAAAGTGATTCTCCCTGCGCGCAATGCTAGCATTGCGGCCCCGTGCAGAGGAGTCGTTGAATGTCCGCAGTCAAACCCGTTCGGCTGGAAATCCCCGCCCAGGGCGCCAAGATCACCATCAAGGACGGCAAGCTTTCCGTCCCCGCCAATCCCATCATTCCTTACATCGAGGGTGACGGCACGGGGCCCGACATCTGGCGCGCGAGCGTCAGGGTGATGGATGCGGCCGTGCAGAAGGCCTACGGTGGCAAGCGCAAAATCCACTGGATGGAAGTGTTCGCGGGCGAAAAATCCAACAAGACGTTCAACACCTGGCTGCCCGATGAGACCGTGGCCGCCTGCCGCGAATACCTGGTGTCCATCAAGGGCCCGCTGACCACCCCGGTGGGCGGCGGCATCCGCTCGTTGAATGTGGCATTGCGCCAGATGCTGGATCTGTACGTATGCCTGCGCCCGGTGCGCTGGTTCAAGGGCGTGCCTTCCCCGGTAAAATCACCCGACAAGGTGGACATGGTGATCTTCCGCGAGAACACCGAGGACATCTACGCCGGCATCGAGTTCGAGGCGGGCAGCGCCGAGAACCAGAAGTTCCTCGACCTGTTCAAGCAGAACTTCCCCAAGCAGTACAACAAGATCCGTTTCCCGGGCAGCTCCGGCATCGGTATCAAGCCGGCCTCGCGCGAGGGCACCGAGCGGTTGTTCCGCGCCGCCGTGGAATACGCCGTGGTGAACAAGCGCAAGAGCGTCACCATCGTGCACAAAGGCAACATCATGAAGTTCACGGAAGGCGCCTTCCGCAACTGGTCGTATGCGCTGGCCGAACGTGATTTCCCCGGCCAGACCTACACCTGGGAACAATGGGAGCGCACCAAGGCGGCCAAGGGTGAAAAAGAGGCCAACGCCGAGATGGACGCCGCGAAGAAGTCCGGCAAGGTCATCATCAAGGACGCCATCGCGGACATCACCCTGCAGCAGGTGCTCACGCGCCCCGATGAGTTCGATGTCATCGCCACCATGAACCTGAACGGCGATTACCTGTCGGACGCGCTGGCCGCGCAGGTGGGCGGCATCGGCATTGCGCCGGGCGGCAACGTCAACTACGTCACCGGTCACGCCGTGTTCGAAGCCACCCACGGTACCGCACCCAAATACGCCAACCTCGACAAGGTCAATCCCGGTTCGGTCATTCTTTCCGGCGAGATGATGCTGCGCTACATGGGCTGGACCGAGGCGGCGGATGCCATCATCAACGCCATGGACGCGGCCATCGGCCAGAAGCACGTGACCTACGACTTCGCGCGCCTGATGGAAGGCGCCACCGAGGTCAAGTGCAGCGAGTTCGGGGACGCGCTGATCAAGAACCTCTGATCCGGCCGCGCCGTGCCGCCGTCCACCCCATCCGCGGCTGACACCGCCGGCGCCGCGACGCCGGCGGTGCCGGTCTCCGCCGCGGCGGACGAATGTGCGCAGGCCATCGTCGACGCCTTCGTCGCCTACAACGCGGATTTCCGCGCGGTCACGCGCCGCGCGCCGCAGCGTTTCGAGGCGCGCGACTGGACCGGCAGCCAGCGCGATGCCGTCGAGCGCATCGAACTCTACGACCGCCGCGTCAAGCAGATCATTGCCGAACTATCCGAACGCTTCGGCCCCGGCGTGCGCGACCGCTCGTTGTGGACGGGCGCGCGGCAGCGCTTTGCGGAACTCATCGAGTCCATGCCGGACAACGAGTTCATGAAGACCTTCTTCAGCTCGGCCTCCCGCAGCCTGTTCGGCACCGTGGGCCTGGACCCGCAGATCGAGTTCGTGGCGCTGGACGTGGATCCGCTGCGCGGCATCGGCTCGGCCGTGCTCACCAACACCTACGTCAACCGTGGCTCGCTCGACATGCTGTTCGAGGAATTGCTGGCCGATTTCCGCTTCAAGGCCCCCTACAAGAACTTCGACAAAATCGTGCGCCTGACCGCGGCGGCGGTGGCCTCGCAGTGCGCGGCCCACGAGCACCGCCAGATCGAGCGCGTGGAGATCATCCGCCCCGTGTTCTTCCAGATCACCCGCGCCTATCTCGTGGGCCGGGTGACGGGTCCGGGCTGGGTGCTGCCGCTGGTGATCGCGCTGAAGAACACCGACGCGGGCGTGGTGGTGGACGCGGTGATGACCAACGAAGACCGCGTCAGCGTACTGTTCAGCTTCACCCGCAGCTACTACCACGTGGACCTCGAGCGCGTGGGCGAGGCGGTGGTATTCCTGCACTCCATCCTGCCGAAGAAGCCCACCAGCGAGCTGTTCATCGTGTTGGGACGCGCGCGCCAGGGCAAGACCGAGCGCTACCGGGAATTGTTCCGCCACCTCGGGCAGTCCAGCGATGAGTTCGTGCACGCGCCCGGGGAGCGGGGCCTCGTCATGGTGGTGTTCACGCTGCCCTCCTTCGATGTGGTGTTCAAGCTGATCCGCGACCGGTTCCCCTATCCCAAGAACATCCTGCGCGAGGAAGTCATCGGCAAGTACGAACTGGTGTTCAAGCACGACCGTGCGGGACGCCTGGTGGATGCGCAGGAATTCAAGCGCCTGCGATTTCCGTTGAAGCGCTTCTCCAAGCCCCTGCTGGATGAACTGCTGAGCGAGACCGCCGCCACCGCGCACGTGGATGGCGAGGACCTGATCATCGATCACTGCTACATCGAGCGGCGCATGACGCCCCTCAATCTATTCCTGCGCACCGCCTCGCGCGAGGACGCCATCGCCGCGGCGCTCGACTATGGACAGGCCATCCGCGATCTTGCCTACACCAACATCTTTGCCGGCGACCTGCTGTTGAAGAACTTCGGCGTGACCCGCCACGGCCGCGTCATCTTCTACGACTACGACGAGCTGTGCGCGGTCACCGACTGCAAATTCCGCGACATCCCCGCCGCCACCAACGACGAGGACGAGATGCGCGCGGAGTCATGGTTCTACGTGGGCGACACCGACGTGTTCCCCGAGACCTTCATCAATTTCCTGGGGTTCGACGATGAGATCAAGGAACTGTTCCTGAAGTTCCACGGCGAGATCCTCACCGCGCAGTTCTGGCGCAGCGTGCAGCAGCGGATCTCGCAGCATGAAGTGCTCGAGGTACTGCCCTACCAGCCGGCGCGGGTGAATGCGTTGAGCAGCATCTAAAAGGCTGCCGGCGCGCTTGCGCGCCGCTCAGGCGACGCGCGTGGACGTGGCGAGGCCCGCGACACCGGCCGCCGGCACGCCGGCGGCAGCCCCGTTCATCTGCTTGATCGCATCGAAGGCGGCGATGCGGTAGGCCTCGGTCATGGTCGGGAAATTGAACACCTGCTCGATGAAGAAATTCACCGTGGCGCCGCTGGCGATGGCGGCCTGTCCCAGGTGCACGAGGTCCGTCGCGCCTTCGCCCACGATCTGCGCCCCGAGCACCCGTGCGGAATCACGCTCGCAGATCAGTTGCAGCAGGCCCGCCTCATTGCCGGCGATGTGTGCGCGCGCTACTTCGGCGAAGTCCGCGCTGCCGATCACGATGGGAATGTTGCGGCGTTGGGCCTCCGCGGGCGACAGTCCCACGCAGGCGATCTCCGGAATCGTGTAGACGCCGGTGGGAATCAGGTCGGGAATCCCTGAGGAGGGCAGCCCAAGCGCGGCGCGCGCGGCCTGCCGGCCCTGGTCCGCGGCCGCGCAAGCCAGCGCCGGCGGACCGATCACATCACCGGCCGCATGGATGCCCGCCACATTGGTGGCGAAGCGCGCATCGACCTGCACGTGACCGCGCGGGGTCATGGCCACGCCCAGCCGGTCGAGCCCCAGGCCTTCGATGTTCGCGATACGGCCCATGGCCGCCAGCACGATGTCGGCGCTCAGGGTATCGCCCTGCTTCAGGCGCACGTCGACGCCGGCCACGCCATCGAACGCCGCGCTGTCGACATCGACGCCGCCGCGGTAGATCCCGCCGGCCTGGGTGAAGGCCTTGAGGAAGCTCTGGCGCAGCTGTGCATCGAGAAATCCCAGCGGCTCTGATGCCTTGTCCGCCAGGGTCACCTGCGTGCCCAGGGCCGCGAAGATGGATGCGTACTCGCACGCGATCACACCGCTCCCCAGCACGATCATCGAGCGCGGCAGGTAGCTCAAGGTGAGGATGGAATCGCTGTCGAGGATGTGCTCGTGATCGACGGGCACGTTCGGCACGTGGCGGGGACGCGAGCCGGTGGCGATGATGATGTGTGTCGCCGACAGGCAGGTGCGCGAGCCATCGAGCGACTCCACGCACACGATGCCGGGCTTGTCGATCCAGCCGCGCCCGCGGTACAGGTGCACCTTGTTGCGCATCATCTGGTTGCGCAGGTAGCGATCCTGGGCGGCAACCACGCCCTCCACGCCCGACAACAGCGCCGACAGCGGTGCCGTGCCATCGATCTGCACGGACATCGCATTCGCATGCTTGTGGATGCGCGAGAAGCGCAGCGCCTGCTCGCGCAGCGCCTTGCTCGGAATGGTGCCGGTGAGCAGGCACGCGCCGCCGATGCGCAAGTCCTGCTCGATCACCGCGGCGCGGCGGCCGGCCTTGGCGGCCTGGATGGCGGCCTTCTGGCCCGCGGGTCCCGCGCCGAAGCAGACGAGATCGAAATGGTCTTCTGCCATGATCAGCCCGCCGAGGTGCTGCGGACCGTATCGCGCAGCGCGAGCAGGGCCTTGCGCTGGTCGACGAATACGCCCAGGTGCTCGAACACGGGGCTTTCGAGCACCATCTCCTCCACCAACAGCTGCGGATGCAGCGTGTGCGCGGCGAGCACATGTGCCGCATGCACGGTCGCGGCCAGGTCGGATTGCGCCGAACGCTGGTACTCGCGCCAGTCGGTGGCTCCCGCCTGGATCTCGGGGGCGATATGCCAGCCTTCCATCAGCATGCGCGCAAAAGCGGGATCGAATTCGGTGACCAGTTCGCTCAAGCTGCGGGTGTCGATGGCGGTGCGTTGTTCCACTTCGAAGCGCGCCAGGATCTTCAGCGCGAGCGCCGCGCCGGTGCGGTGCATGAGCGCGGCCAGGAACGCGCTCTCCACGTGCCGCCGGCGCAGCCGGGCAATCTCCTTGGCCCACAGGCCCGCGAACCAGGCCTCGCGCCAGAATTCCTCGGATTCGGGTTCATGGCCCGGCGCCGTGAACACCTCGCCGCGCAGCATGATGGCGAGCGCGATGTTGCGTACCTCGGCGATCCCCAGCCATGACACGGCCTGCTGCAGCGAGACGATGCTGGAGCGCGGGCGCAACGCCGGCGAGTTAGCCACGCGCATCACCTCGCCCGCCAACACCGGGTCGGATTGCATCAGGCGCGCGTACTGCGCGCCCTCGACAAATTCCTGGGAAGCCAATTCGGCCAGCTGCGCGCAGATGCGCGGCATGGGCGCGATGCTCTGCGGGGCGGACAAGGCCGCGGTCAGGCAATCGCGCGGCGCGATACCAAGGTCATTGGAACGGGTAAGACGGGATTCACGAATGGCATCACGCATCCCCAGCCCTGTCGGCAGGGGATGCCTTAAGTTGAGGGATATTTTGTCAAATGAAGGCGGCTTTGAGAGCCTGTTCAAGGTCCGCGATCAGGTCCCCCGCGTCCTCGATACCCACCGACAAACGCACCGTCCCAGGGCCGATGGCGGCGTGCACCCGCTGCTCGGCGGTGTACTCACGCCCGCCCAGCAGGCTCGGCGGCATGACCAGGGATTCGGTCGAGCCCAGGCTTGCCGAAATGGCGAAGAATTTCAGGGCATTGGCGAAGCGGGCGCCCTGCTCCACCCCACCCTTCAGGTCGAAAGTGACGATGGTGCCGAAATCGCGCATCTGCCGGGCCGCCAGCGCGTGCTGGGGATGCCCGGGAAGGCCGGGAAAGAACACCTTGGCCACCTGCGGATGGACCGACAACCACTCGGCGATGCGCAGGGCGTTGGCGCATTGGCGCTCGTAGCGCAGGAAATACGTGCGCATGCCCCGCTGCATGAGAAAGGCAGCGTGCGGATCGAGCGTGGCGCCGATCGTGGTGACATCGTTGCTGATGGACTTGATCAAGGCGCGCGAGGCCAGGATGGCACCCCCCATCACATCGCCATGCCCCGAGGCGTACTTGGTGAGGCTGTGCACGTGCACGTCGATGCCCATCCCGCCATGGTTGTGGAAACCGGCGAAGGTATTGTCGAGCACGGTGAGCGCGCCATGCGCGCGGGCCGTGGCGACCAGGTGCCCGATGTCGGCGATCCTGGTCACGGGGTTGGTCGGGCTTTCGAACATCACGAGGCGCGTCGGCGTCTGCGCCAACACGCGCTCGATGCCGGCGCGGTCCTCGATGGGCAGCAGCGTATGCGCTACCCCGTAGCGGCCGAGGATCTTCTGGATGATGTGCCGGGTCGGGCCGTAGGACTCGATGAACGCGAGCACGTGATCGCCCGCCTTGCACAGCGCCAGCAGCGCCGAGGCCACCGCGCCGGAACCCGAGCCGGTGAGCAGGCAATCCTCCTGTCCCTGCAATTCCGCCAGCAGCAATTCGAGCTGGCGCAGGGTGGGATTGGAACGGCGCGAGTAGAAAAACCCCGGCCGCTTCCCCTGCAGCATCTGTTCGGTTTGCGCCGTGTCATCGAGGGTGAACTTCACCGATTGGTAGATCGGCGCCACCAGCGGCCGGTTGTCCGCGGGCAGGTCCACCTTGGGCGGATGATTGACGCGGGTCTCGTCCTTCATGGCGTGCACGGGGGCATCAGGCCCCCGCCCTGGCGCCCGCTGCCTTAGCACCAGCTTTCTCGAGCCGCGCGGCACGCGCCATCCACCAGGCAACGCCGATCATGATCAGCGTCACCACGGTGATGGTGATGGTGGCGAGCACGTTGATCTCGGGACTCACGCCCAGGCGCACCTTGGAGAATACGACCATGGGCAGCGTGCTGCTGCCGGGCCCGGACGCGAAGCTGGAGATGACGAGGTCGTCCCAGGACATGGTGAAGGCCAGCAGCCAGCCGGAAAGAATGGCCGGAAAGATGATGGGCAGGGTGATGACGAAGAACACCTTGGCCGGATGCGCGCCCAGGTCCATGGCGGCCTCCTCCAGCGCAAGATCGAAGGTGGCCAGGCGCGATTGGATCACCACCGCGACGAAGGCCATCGAAAAGGTGATGTGCGCGATGGTGATGGTGGTGAGTCCGCGCCCGGCCGGCCAGCCGAACATCTGTTCCATGGCGACGAAGGTGAGCAGGAGCGACAAACCCGTGATCACCTCGGGCATGACCAGCGGCGCGGTGGTCATGGCGTTGAACATCATGCGGCCGCGGAACTTGCCGAAGCGTGACAGCGAGAAACCGGCGAGAGTGCCGAGGATCGAGGCGCCGGTGGCGTTGATCACCGCCACCTTGAGCGAGATCCACGCGGCATCGAGGATCTCGTCGTTGTCGAACAATGCCGCATACCACTTCAACGTGGGCGAGTGCGCGGAGTCCCACACCGTGACGAGCTTGGACGCATTGAAGGAGAACACCACCATGGACAGGATGGGCACGTACAGGAACGCAAAACCGAAGGCGAGGCAGGTGAGTATGAAGATCGAGCGACGGTAGTTCATCAGCGGTCCCCGGCCGCTTCGCGCGCCTGCACGCTCTGGTACCACATCATGAAGGGCACGAGCACCAGCAGCAGCAGGATGGCCACGGCGCTGGCCACGGGCCAGGCGCGGTTGGAGAAGAATTCATCCCACAGGATGCGGCCGATCATCAATGCGTTCGGTCCGCCGAGCAGCGCCGGGATGACGAACTCACCCACGGCCGGGATGAACACCAGCATGCAGCCGGCGAGAACGCCGTTGCGAGACAGCGGCAAGGTCACCTTGTAAAACGCCTGCCAGGGCTTGCACCCAAGATCCTCGGCCGCCTCCAGCAACTGCCAGTCCATCTTCTCGAGATTCGAGTACAGCGGCAGGATCATGAACGGCAGGTAGGAATACACGATGCCCACGTACATCGCGAACTGCGTGTACAGCATGGGAATGGGCTCGTGAATCAGCCCGAGGGACATCAGCACGTTGTTGATGACGCCGTTGGCCTTGAGCAGGCCGATCCACGCGTACACACGCAGCAGGAGCGAGGTCCAGAACGGCAGCACCACGAACAACAGCAGGATATTGCGGGTGCGAGGTTCGGAGCGTGCGATGCCGTAGGCCATGGGATATCCCACCAGCAGGCACAGGAGCGTGGAGATCGAGGCGACCTTGATGGAATTCAGGAAGGCCTTGAAGTACAGCGAATCGGTGAACAGGAAATAGTAGTTCTGGAAGTTCAGCTTGATGGCGATCAGGTGCTCGCCGGCGGACTCGATCAGCGGCTTGTAGGGCGGGATCGCCAGATCGATGTCGGAGAAGGAGATCTTCAGGACGATGATGAAGGGCACCGCGAAGAACAGCAGCAGCCAGATGTACGGCACGGCCACCACGAAGGTGCTGCCCGACAGCCCCCACCGCTTCAATAGGCCACGCTTCGCCATGCCCGTCAGCGCGTGACCACGACCGGGCTGGAGGAGTCCCAGCTCAGGAACACGCGCTGCTCCCAGGTGATCTCCTCCGCATGGCGCGAGGTGTTGGGCCGCGTCACTCGCACCACCTTGCCCGTGCCGAGCTTCACGAGGAAGATCGAAAGATCCCCGAGGTAAGCGATGTCCTGCACGATGCCGGACACGCAGTTGTCGTTGCCGTCCGGGCAGGACAGCGTCATGAAGATCTTCTCGGGCCGGATAGCCGCCCACACCACCGCCTCGGGCGGCGCGCTGATGCCGTGATTGACGAAGATGGTGGAGCCGAGTTCGTCCGATTGGATGCGCACGTGGTCCGGCTCGTCCTCGATGAGCTTGCCCTCGAAGGTGTTCACCGAGCCGATGAAATCCGCCACGAACTTGCTCCCCGGAAATTCGTAGATCTCGGTGGGCGTGCCGGCCTGCACAATCTCGCCGTGGTTCATCACGCCGATACGGCTGGCGAGCGTCATGGCCTCTTCCTGATCGTGCGTGACCACGATGAAGGTGACGCCCAGCTTGTCCTGCAACGAAATCAGCTCGAACTGGGTATGCTCGCGCAGCTTCTTGTCGAGCGCGCCCAGCGGCTCGTCCAGCAGCAGGAGCTTCGGGCGCTTGACCAGCGAGCGCGCCAGCGCCACGCGCTGCCGCTGTCCGCCCGAAAGCTGGTGTGGCTTGCGCTTGGCGTATTCGCCCATCTTGACCAGCTCGAGCATGGTGGCCACGCGTTCCTTGATCTCCGCCTTGGGCACACCGTCCTGCTTCAGCCCGAACGCAACGTTCTGTTCGACGTTCATGTGCGGGAAGATGGCGTAGGACTGGAACATCATGTTCACGGGGCGCTGGTAGGGTGGCACGCCGGTCATGTCCTCGCCATCGATGAGGATGCGCCCCGAGGTGGGCGTTTCGAACCCGCCCAGCATGCGCAGTAGCGTGGTCTTGCCGCAGCCGGAGGCGCCGAGCAGGCAGAATATCTCGCCCTTGTAGATGTTCAGGCTGATGTCATCGACGGCGGTGAAGTCACCGAATTTCTTGGTGACCCGCTCGATTTGCACGTAGGGCTTCGCGGCCGGATCCTTCCATGGCGCGGGCTTGGTGGGCGCCCCTACCGGTATGCTCACCGCTTACTGCCCCGTCTTGAACCGCTGCCACACGCGCGTGATGGCGCGCGTCTGGTCCGCCGAATCGGCGAGCTGCACCGACAGGCGCTTGCGCGTTTCGGCGGAAGGATAGATGCCGGGATCGTCGATCACCGACTTCGACACCATCGGCGTCGCCGCGAGGTTGGCGTTGGCGAAGCGCTTGAAATTGGAGATGCTGGCCGTCACCTGTGCATCCATCAGGTAGTTCATCAGCGCGTAGGCGGCTTCCGGGTGCGGGGCATCCGCCGGCATCGCCATCATGTCGAACCACAGGATGGTACCTTCCTTGGGAATTTCGTAGCGGATCTCGATGCCCTTGCCGGCCTCGCGCGCGCGGTCACGGGCCTGCAGCACATCGCCGTTGTAGCCCACGGAGAGGCACAGATCGCCATTGGCGAGCGCCTCGATGTACTCCGAGGAATTGATGTTACGGATGTAGGGACGGATGCCGCTGAGCACCTTCTCCGCCGCCGCCAGGTCCTCGGCCTTCTGCGAATTCGGATCCTTGCCGAGGTAACTGTTGACCGCGCGCACCATCTCGGCGGGCGAGTCCAGGATGCTGATGCCGCACTTGGCGAGCTTGGAGGCGTAGGCCGGATCGAACACCAGCTTCCAGCTGTCGAGCGGCGGATCGGGAATCAGCGCCCGCACCTTCTTCTCGTTGAAGCCGATGCCGTTGGTGCCCCACAGGTAGATGAAGCCGTGATCATTGCCCGGGTCGTGCATGGCGACCAGCAGCATGAGCTGCGGGTCCATGTTCTTGAGATTGGGGAGCTTCGCCTTGTCGAGCGTCTTGTAGACCCCGGCCTTGATCTGGCGCTCGAAGTAGGACGCCGTGGGCACGACCACGTCGTAGCCGCTGCTGCCGGCCAGAAGCTTGGTCTCCAGCGTCTCGTTGGTGTCGAACACCGCGAGGTTGACCTTGATGCCGGTCTGCTTCTCGAAATTGGCGATGGTATCCGGCGCGAGATAGTCCGACCAGATGTAGAGGTTCACGACCTTGTCGCCGCCGGCCGGCTTGGCGGCGGACTCGCCCCCACCGGCGGATTCATGCTTACCGCAGCCGGTGAGAAGAAGCAGAAAACCCGCCACCGTCAAGCCCGACCGAACGCCACTCCACATCGCGCTAATCCCCTTCGAAGAGTCGAACCTCGTGCGCTAGTTATAGCGCAGGCAGGCGATAAAGTCTCACACGTTGAGCAGCAGGTATTCGCGCTCCCAAGAACTGATCACTTGCGCGAAGGTCTCGTACTCCGCTTCCTTGACCGCGGTGTAGGCGAGCACGAAGCGGTCGCCGAACAAATCCACCAATGCCTTGGACTCGCGCAGCAGGCGCAGGGCTTCGGCCAGGGTGCGCGGCAAGGCGATGGCCAGCTCGTAGGCGCTGCCGCTGATGGGCTCGGAGGGCTTCAGACCTTCCACCATGCCGAGGTAGCCGCAGGCCAATGAGGCCGCGAACGCCAGGTACGGGTTGGCATCCGCCCCGCCGACGCGGTTCTCGACGCGCCGTGCTTCCGGGCCGGACATGGGTACGCGCAGGCCGGCGGTGCGGTTGTCGTATCCCCACTGCACGTTGATGGGCGCGGCCGAGTAGCGGCTGATGCGCCGGTAGCTGTTGACGTTGGGCGCGAACAGCGACATCGCCGCCGGCAGGTACTTCTGCAGGCCCGCGATGTGGGAGAAGAACAGGTTCGAGGGCGAGCCATCCGGATTGCTGAAGATGTTCTTGCGCGTCTTGCTGTCGACGATGCTCTGGTGCAGGTGCATGGCGCTGCCCGGCTCCTTGGCCATCGGCTTTGCCATGAAGGTGGCGTACATCTTGTGGCGCAGGGCGGCTTCGCGCGCGGTGCGCTTGAACAGGAAGGCCTGGTCGGCCAGGCTCAAGGCATTGCCGTGCAGCAGGTTGATCTCCATCTGCGCCGCGCCGGCCTCGTGGATCAATGTGTCGATCTCGATGTCCTGTGCCTCGCAAAAGGAATACACGTCATCGAACAGCGGGTCGAACTCGTTTACCGCGGCGATGCTGTAGGCCTGCCGTCCGATCTCGGGCCGTCCGGAACGGCCCACCGGCGGCTTCAGCGGATAGTCCGAGTCGATGTTCGGCTCGACCAGGAAGAACTCCAGCTCCGGCGCGATCACCGGATCCCAGCCATGGGCGGCGTACAGGTCGAGCACCCGGCGCAGCACGTAGCGTGGCGACATGGTGACGGGCCGGCCATCGCCGTAGAAGCAATCGTGGATGACCTGCGCGGTGGGCTCGGCGGCCCAGGGAACCACGCGCACCGTGGCGACATCGGCCTTGAGCACGATGTCGATGTCGGACGGATTCATCGCACTCTGGTCATCGGGATAATCGCCCGTGACGGTCTGCAGGAAGATGGCTTCGGGCAGCCGCATGCCTTCTTCCTCGGCAAATTTTTCCGCGGGCATCAGCTTGCCGCGCGGCACACCGGCCATGTCCGGGATGATGGCCTCGACTTCAGAGATTCCGTGTTCCTTGAGGAACTGTTGGATCGTGCTCGACATGTATCACCTCGAATTCCCCGCATAGCGCCTGCTGGCTTCGCCGAATGCGCCGAATAGTGCGCGGGAAAATGCATTCTTTTCAAATTGCCACTCGGGATGCCATTGCACACCGAGGGCGAACCCTGGGGCGGTGGCATCGCGAAATGCCTCCACCAGTCCATCGGGAGCGCGGGCCTCCACTTTCAGGCCCTCACCGAGCGTCTGCACGCCCTGCCAATGCAGGGAATTGACCGTGATGCGCTCGCTCCCGGCGATGTCGCGCAGCAGTCCCCCGGGCTCCAGCAGCACCTCGTGCGCCGGACCGTATTGCTTGTCCAAAGGGTCGGATTCGTTATCACGGTGGTCGAGGTGGCCTTCCACCTCATGTACCCGCTGCCAGAGCGTGCCGCCGTAGGCGACATTCATCTCCTGGAAGCCGCGGCAAATCGCCAGCACCGGCATGCCGGTGGCGATGGCCTCGGGGATCAACGGAAGCGTCGTAGCATCGCGCTCAGGGTCATGTAACGTCCCCGGCACGCTGGCCGGGCCTCCATAGTGATGCGGCTCCACGTTGGACGGACTGCCCGGGAGCAGCAGGCCATCGCAACGATCGAGCACCGCCCGCAAGTCCGCTTCGCTCCCCAGCGCCGGCAACAACACCGGCACCGCGTCGGCTCCTTGAGCGACGGCGCGGATGTACTTCTCCCCGACCATGTGGAAGTAGTGCTTCCCCACCAGTCGGCGATCGGCTGGAATTCCTATGAGCGGCTTGCGAGACATGTTAATGATTTTAAACGCCCGGTCACCTGATCGGGCTGGGTCTACACAGCCATTAGACCACAGCCCCGCAATCCCGTCTCGGACGGTCGCACGGAATCAGCCAAGATTCAGGCATTTCCGCTACTTACATCAATCTGCTGCAACGCAATAAGCGACTGGGCGCGCCAACCAGCCCGGCGAGCCCACAGGCGCCAGCGGGAGTCAATAGCCACAAGATACTAAACACCCATGCCGTGCTGCGCCGCGATCAGGCCTTGTGCCGTATGACATAACACCGGTGGATCTTGGGATTGCGCTCGAAATCGGCGGGAATCGTGGCAGCGCTGATGTCCTCGACCGCGAACTCCTCGGCCAGAGCGGTTTCCAGCCGGAAGCGGGTGAAATTGGTGGAGAAGATCAGCCGGCCGGCGGGGCGCAACAGCCGCAAGCAACCACGGACGAGCGCGCCATGATCGCGCTGCACGTCGAGCACCCCGCTCATGCGCTTGGAATTGGAGAAGGTGGGCGGGTCGAGGAAGATCAGATCGAACGCCGGGCCTGCCTCCGCCTGTTGTTGCAGCCACTCGAGGCAGTCGGCGGCCAGCAATTCGTGCCGCTCGCGCCCGAAGCCGTTCAACTCCAGGTTGTCGCGCGCCCATTGCAGGTAGGTATGGGACAGGTCGACGCTGACCGTATGCCGGGCGCCGCCGGCGGCCGCGTACACCGTGGCGCTCGCGGTGTAGCAGAACAGGTTGAGGAAGTCGGCGCCGGCGGCAAGGCCGCGGATGCGCTCACGCGTCAGGCGATGATCGAGGAACAATCCTGTATCCAGGTAGTCGGTGAAATTCACCCAGAATTTCAAGCCGCCCTCGTGGACCAGCATGCGCTGCCCGCCGCGGCCACGCGCCTCGTACTGCGCCTTGCCTTTCTGCGGACGGCGCACGCGCGAATGGATCTGCTGCAGCGGCACGCCGAACACCTCGGGCAGGACGGAGAGCACCTCGCGCCGGCGGTCTCGCGCCTTGTCGGCATCCACGGTCTTCGGCGGCGCGTATTCCTGCACGAATACATGCCGCGGCTCGCGCCCGTAGCAGTCGATGGCAAACGCGTACTCGGGCATGTCGGCGTCGTACACGCGGAAGGCCTCGATCGCATTGCGCGCGGCCCACGGCTCCCAGCGCTGCAGGTTCTTGCGCAGCCGGTTGGCGAACATCTGCGCGCCGGGCCGCTGCGCGCGTTCGGCCTGGCGCTGTTCGGGGGATTTCGGGATGCCACGTGTGGCGGGAGGCGGCGCGGCAGCGGGCGCGACCTCCGGCACCGCGCCGGGCGTTGCAGCGCCGCCCTCTTCCGGCGCCACGGCGTCGGCGAAGCCCGCCGCCGCAGACGTCGCTGCGCCGGCAACCGTGCCCGCGCTCACACCCGTCGTACTCGAGTCGAATCGCAGCAGACGGCAGTCGATGGCGCCGTTGAGGAAGCGGTGCGAGCGCTTGGCGTATACGCCCAGGTGGCGTGCCAGCGGCGGATTGCCGGTGAACACCGCGGCCTGCCAGCCCGCATACGATTCGCGCATCAGCCTGCCGATGTCCTGATAGAGCAACGGGAGCATCGTTTCATCGCCGATGCGCTCGCCATAGGGCGGGTTCACCACCAGCAGCCCGCGGTCGCCCGGCGCCACGTGCGGCGCGCGGATGTCGCGCTTTTCGACGTGGACCCAATCGGACACGCCGGCCGCATCCGCGTTGGCGAGCGACATGCGCACCGCCTCCGCATCCACGTCGTAGCCGATGATGCAGCGCTGCGGCGAACGCGCGGCGCGGCGGCGCCACGCTTCGGAGAGCAGGTCGCGCCACAGCTTGGCGTCGTGTCCGCGCCAGCCTTCGAAACCCCAATACTCGCGCATGCCGCCCGGGGCGATGTCCCCGGCGATCATCGCGCCTTCGGTGAGAAACGTGCCCGAGCCGCACATCGGATCCACGAGGAACGCGCCGGCGGCGGCCAACGCCGGCCAACCGGCCCGCAACAGGATGGCGGCGGCAAGATTCTCCTTCAGCGGGGCGCGCCCGCCCTCCTCGCGATAACCGCGGCGATGCAGGCTTTCGCCGGAGAAATCGACGAGCAGCAACGCTTGCGCGCCTTCGACATGCAGATGCAGCAGCACATCCGGCCGATCCGTCCTGACATCGGGGCGCGTGCCGGTGGTGTCGCGCAGCGCATCGCACACCGCATCCTTCAGGAGCTGGCCGCCATAGACCGTATGCTTGATGGACTCATTGCCGCCGGTGCAATCGCAGGCCAGCGTTGCGCCGGCGGAGAAGTGTTCGCGCCAGTCGATGGCGCGCGCACCCTCGTACAAGGCCTTGGATGAACGCGCGTCCACGAGGCCAAGCGAGAGCAGCACGCGCGTGGCGGAGCGCGACCACAAGCAGGCGCGGTAACCCACCTCGAGCGAACCCTGAAAGCGAACGTCGGTGGCGCGCTCCTTGATGTCGGTGGCGCCGAAGGCGGCCAACTCCTCCGCCAACACCGACGCGGCGCCTACCGGCGCCGTGGCCACCCAGAATCGCGAGTCTTGGTCTTGCATGTGCTTCATCGAGGCAGGCGCACCGGATGGCGGCACGCCGCACGTCCGCCGCGCCCCGATTCGAACGCGTCAGCCGCGCCCGTCGAGCGACAGCAACGGGTAATACAGATCCGGACGCCGGTCGCGGAACACGCCCCAGGCATGCCGGTAGCGGCGGATCTCGTCGAGGTCGAAGCTCGCCGTGAGTACGTTCTCGGTCTCGCGGTCGGCTTCCGCCACCTTTTCACCCGTCGGCCCGGCGATGAACGAGGACCCATAGAAGGTCATGGACCAGCGCTCGCCGCGCTCGGTGCCGATGCGGTTGGAGGCCACCAGTGGCATGATGTTGGCCGCGGCGTGACCTTGCATGGTGCGCTGCCAGTGCGCGCTGGAATCGATCGCGGTGTCCTGCGGTTCGGAACCGATGGCGGTGGGATACAGGAGCACCTCCGCGCCCATCAAGGCCATCGCGCGCGCGGTTTCCGGGAACCACTGGTCCCAGCAGATCGCCACGCCCACCTTGGCATACGCGGTGTCGAACACCTTGAAGCCGGTGTCGCCCGGCGAAAAATAGAACTTCTCGTGGTACCCGGGGCTCTCCGGAATGTGCGATTTGCGGTAGAAACCCAGCACCGAGCCATCCGCATCCAGCATCACCACCGTGTTGTAGTAGGCATTGTTGGCGCGCTCGAACACGCTGATGGGCAGCACCACCTTCAATTCACGCGCCACTTTCTGGAAATGCTCCACCGCCGGATGCGCCTCGAGCGGATGGGCGAGATCGAAGTACTTGAGCGAATGGTCCTGGCAGAAATACGGCGTCTCGAACAACTCCTGCAACAGGATGATCTGCGCGCCCTGCGCCGCCGCCTGTCGCACCAGCTTCTCGCCGCGCGCCACGTTGCCCTCGCGGTTCCAATCGCAGGCCATCTGGGTGGCCGCCAAGGTCACTTTGTTCATGAGCAAAGCTTACTTTATTTGCCTTCAGAAAGTCGGCGGGGAACTGGCGCTGACGATCTCGCATTCCTCACGACCGGGATTCCTGAATCGATGCGGCATGGTGCTGTTGAAATAGTAGGCATCGCCCGGACTCAGCACCCGCGATTCACCGCCCACGGTCAGTTCGATGTGCCCGCGCACCACGACGCCACCCTCCTCGCCCGAATGGGTCAGCATCTCGGTGCCCGTGTCGGCATGCGCACCGTAGCGCTCGTGCAGGATGGACATGCTGCGCTTGGCCAGCCGGCTGCCGACCAGGCGCAACTGCACCGGGCCTGATCCGATGTCGGTGAGATCACCTTGCGCGAAGAACACCTGCGGGCGTCCGGCCGGATCGAAGGTGAAGAAGTCCGCCAGCGCCATGGGAATGCCATCCAGCACCTTCTTGAGTGAACTCACCGACGGGCTGACGCGATTCTGCTCGATGAGCGAGATCAGGCCATTGGTCACGCCCGAGCGCTTGGCCAATTCACGCTGCGACAGCCCATACATCTGGCGCACGGCCTTCAGGTGCGCACCGACATCGATATCCATAGTGTCAATTATATTAAACGATTTCCCCGGGTAAGGCGCTGAATTTGAAGAGCGTGTTGATTTTCTTTATCATTCCTCCGCCTCCCTACCAGCCGCAGGAAACCATCATGAGCGCGCAGCCCCAACCCCTGTTGTCCGGACACGACCTCGATGCCTTCTGGATGCCCTTCACGGCCAACCGCCAGTTCAAGGCCAAGCCGCGGCTGCTGGCGCGCGCGGAAGGCATGCACTATTGGACCGACGATGGCCGCAAGGTGCTGGACGGCGTCGCCGGGCTGTGGTGCGTCAACGCGGGTCACACGCGCAAGGAAATCACCGATGCGGTGACCCAGCAGCTGGCCACCATGGAATACGCGCCGACTTTCCAGATGGGCCATCCCATCGCCTTCGAGCTCGCCACCCGGCTCGCCCAGCTCGCCCCTCCGGGCCTCGACCGCGTGTTCTTTACGAACTCTGGCTCCGAGTCCGTGGACACTGCGCTCAAGATCGCCATCGCCTATCACCGCGCGCGCGGCGAGGCCTCGCGCACTCGGCTCATCGGCCGCGAGAAGGGCTATCACGGCGTGGGCTTCGGCGGCATCTCCGTCGGCGGCCTGGTCAACAACCGCAAGTTCTTCGGCTCGCTGCTGACCGGCGTGGATCACCTGCCGCACACGCTCGACCTCGAACACAATGCTTTCTCGCGCGGCCTGCCGCAGTGGGGCGCGCACCTCGCGAACGAGCTCGAGCGCATCGTGGCCTTGCACGATGCCTCCACCATCGCCGCCGTCATCGTCGAGCCCATCTCCGGCTCGGCCGGCGTGATCCTGCCGCCGGTCGGATATTTGAAGCGCCTGCGCGAGATCTGCGACAAGCACGGCATCCTGCTGATTTTCGACGAGGTGATCACGGGTTTCGGCCGCACCGGCAAGCCCTTTGGCGCGCAGTCCTTCGATGTGGTTCCCGACATGATGACCACGGCCAAGGGCCTGTCCAACGGCGCCGTGCCCATGGGCGCGGTGTTCGCGCAGCGCAAGGTGCACGATGCCTTCATGCAGGGACCTGAGAACGCCATCGAGCTGTTCCATGGCTACACCTATTCGGCCCACCCCCTGGCCTGCGCGGCGTCACTTGCGACCATGGACATCTACGCGCGCGAGGGCCTGCTGACGCGCGCGGCGAGCATCTCGCCGAAGTGGGAGGACGCGCTGCACGGATTGCGCGGCCTGCCGCATGTCATCGACATCCGCAATTACGGCCTGATCGGTGCCATCGAGCTGGAGCCGCGCGCGGGCAAGCCCGGTGCCCGCGGCTTCGAGGTGTTCACGCGTTGCTTCGAGCAGGAGAACGTGCTGGTGCGCCAGACCGGCGATGTGATCGCACTGTCGCCGCCGCTGATCATCGAGGACACGCACATCGATCAGATCGTCTCGGCGTTGCGCAAGGTGATCTCGACCACGGCGTAGCCGTTGGCGTAGCCGTTGCTGTTGCTGGCGGCGCGGTGGCTGGTCCAACCGCGGCGCCACCCCTGAAGACCGGCGTTGCCAGCACCCCCGGCGAACGTCTCTTATTCGCAACAAAAGCACCGCAGCCGCCCCGGCTGCCATGCGTGCGCGCGAATCGCACCGATCACCTATGGGCAATTGCATTCGAGTGGCGCAATATCCGCCCCATCAGGAATCTGACGAGGGAGTTGGTCATGAAAAGGAATCGAGTTGCGAACGTATTGGGTTGGTCGGCGGGCATTGCGTTGCTTTCCAGCAACGCCTTCGGATCGGGCTTCGCATTGCTGGAACAAAGCAGCAGCGGCCTGGGCCGTGCCTATGCGGGCACCGCGGCGGTGGCGGACGATGCCACCACGCTGTTCTACAATCCCGCGGGCATGTCGCTGCTGAAGAGTCCGGAAGTCGCGCTGTCGGTGTCGGGCATCAATGTGTCTTCGCACTTTCACAACGGCGCCTCGCAAGCAGCGCTGGGGCAGCAGCTCGGCGGCGAAGGCGGCAACGCCGGCTCGTTCACGCCCGTGCCCAGCCTGTACCTGGCGTGGCCATTGAGCGCCTCCTTCAGTGCCGGCATCGGTGTGAACGCACCCTTCGGCCTGAAGACCGAATACGACTCGGATTGGATGGGACGCTTCCAGGCGATCAAGTCGGATGTGAAAACCTACAATGTGAATCCGGCGTTTTCCTGGCGCTTGAACCAGCATGTGACGCTGGGCGCCGGAGTCGATTACCAGCACATCCGCGCCGAATTGAGCAGCACCGTCAACTACACCGCAGTGCTGGCGCAGGTGAATCCCGCGCTGGTCCCCGCCGGCTTGGGACTGCAGGGCCCTACGCGCGTGAAGGGCACGGACAGCGCGTGGGGATTCAACGCCGGCGTCCTGTTCGAGATCAACGAGGCGAACCGTATCGGATTGTCGTACCGCTCGTCGGTGAAGTATTCGATCGACGGTGACGTCGCCTTCTCGCCGCCGTCCAGCGCCAATCCGGTGGTGGCGGGCGTGCTCGGCGCGGTATCCGGCGCCGGCGGACCCCTGTCGAACGGCCAGGTGGGGCTGCAACTGAAGGTGCCGGACTCGGCCACGGCGTCCTACGTTCACCAATTCGGCGACAAGGCATCGCTGATGCTGGACGCGAGCTGGACCGGCTGGAGCTCGGTGCAGGAACTGCGCATCCTGCGCCCCAACGGCGCCACCTTGTCGCTCACGCCGGAGAACTGGAAGGACACCTGGCGCTTCGCCATCGGCGGGGACTACAAGCTCAGCCCGTCGTGGACGCTGCGCGCCGGCATCGCGCGCGATCAGGCACCCGTGCCGGATTCCACCCGCACGCCGCGGCTGCCGGATGAAGACCGCACCTGGGTCGCGGTGGGCGCCAGCTGGACGTCAGCCAACAACGTGAAGGTGGATGTGGGCTACGCACATCTGTTCGTGAAGGACGCCTCGCTGAACGAGACCGCGGGCAACCCATTCGCGTACGGGCTGCTCAACGGCTCGCAGCAGACCAAGATCGACATCATCTCGGCGCAGGCATCACTGAAGTTCTGATGACTCAATCCGGCAGGATGGCGCGCGCCGCGCGGGCGGCGCCATCCTCGGCGGCCACGCGCTCGCCGATCGCGCGCACGCGCGCGGCCAGCGGCGCATCGGCGAGCAGTTCCCCGAGGATTCGCGCCGCTGACTCCTGCGTATAACGTCGCGGCAGCAGCACTCGCGCGCCGCAGCGTACCCGCGCACGCTCGGCATTGTCGAACTGGTCGGCGAAGTGCGGCACCACCAGTTGCGGCTTGCCGGCGCGCAGGGCTTGCGCCAGCGTACCGATGCCACCGTGGTGGACCACGGCTGAAGCCGCGGCAAACAGCAGCGAATGCGGCGCATAGCGCGCGACGAACACGTCGCGGCCGGCGAGTTCCGCACCGATGTCCGGCTGCGCCTCTCCCACCAGCAACACCGCACGGCGTCCCATCGAGCGGGCCGCAGCGGCGCTGTGCCGATAGAAATCGCCCGGGGAATGCACCACCGCGCTGCCGAGCGTAAACACCACCGGTGCATCACCGGCGGCGAGAAAGCCGCGCAAATCCGCCGGCAGCTCGCGCGCGTGGCCGTCCTCGCTGTCGTACCAGGCAAAGCCGGCCAGCAGCGTGTGCGGCGGGTGGTCAGGCCGGATCTCGCCGATCACTCCGGAATACAGGGCGATCGCCCCGCCCCGGTCATATTGCCCCTCGAACAACGGGTGTGCCTTCGATGGCGGCAGACCGGCTTGCGCGCGCAAGTGCCGCACCGGACGCAGCAGCGGCAGGCTCAACCACTTCAGGGCAGACAACGCGCGCCCGCGCCAGGTGACATCCAGGCCGCGCAATGCCGCCGTCACGCATGCGGCGCCGGGAATCACCGGCGGATCATGCGCCGACAACAGCATCAGCGGCTGCAGCGCGACCCCGATGCAGCGCACGCCGCATCTTTCCGCCGCCACGTGCGCACCGAAGGCGAGGCTTCCGGCCAGCAGCAGATCGGCGCCGTCCAGCAGCGGCAGCATGTCATCGTAGGCCGCGCGCAGATGGGGATTGATCACCCGGAACAGGAAGTCGCGATCCTCCAGCATGCGCCGCGTGATCCGCGCGCGGTCCAACCCCAGGCGCGCCTCGACGGCCGCGAAGCTCGGGCTCAGCGGTGCGAACGCGATGCCCGCCGCACTGACCTTGTCGCGGTATTCCTCGGCACAGGCCAGCACCACCTGCGCACCGCGCGCCCGCAGCGCCGCGGACAACGCCATGAAGGGATGCAGATCCCCCAGGGTGCCGATGGTGGCCAGGACGATGCGCACGGATCAGGCGCGGCGCAGTGCGGACGAGAAGCAGGCGCCGCGCAGCGGCATCACGGCGCTAGGCGCGCGGCTCGAAGATCGCGTACCACTTCTTGCACGCCTCCAGCACCTCCCAGGTGCCGGTGAAGCCCGCCGGCACGACGAAGGCATCGCCGGCGCGGAAATCCCAGCGCTCGCCGTCGGCGGACTCCAGCCGCACGCGCCCCTCGATCAACACGCAGAACTCCTGCTCGGTGTACTGGATGCGCCACTTGCCCATGCTGCTCGACCACCAGCCGCAGAAGAACTGCTGGCTGGGGTCGGAGTACTGGTTGGAAACCCGGGAGCGTGGAATGCCCGCGAGGATTTTCTCCGGCGACGGATTGGCCGGCTCGCCGTTCTGATGGCGATCGATGACGATGAGGCGGGGCGAACTCATGCGCTATCGTAGTCGCGCCGGCCGTACGCAAACAAGGGCGGCGCGGGAATCCCGCGCCGCCCGGCGAGCGTGGCCGCCCAGCGGTTCACTCGTTTTCACCCACCTGCGCCACGGCGGGCGCGCCTTCCTTGGGCTCCAGCGTCAGCCGTACGCGCCGCTCCAGCGCATAGGCGTCGGTGTCGCCCGCTTCGGCCTCGCTCTTGTCCTTGCCGTAGGCATTGACCTCGAGCGAGGACTCATCGACGCCGGAGGACAGCAGGATGTCGCGGACTGCATTGGCGCGCGCCTCGGACAGCTTGAGGTTGTCCTCGATGCTGCCGCGCGGATCGGCGTAGCCGTCGATGCGGATCTTCAGCCCCTGCGATTTGGCCAGGGCCTGCGCCAGCGTCTGCACCTGCTGGCTCATCACCGGCTCCAATTCGAAGCTGCCGGTGCGGAACAGCACATCACCCTTGAGGCCCTTGAGGGCCGGCGTGGGGTCGGCCTGCGCGGTGCGTGCCTTCTCCACCTCCTGCGACATCGTGGCGAGCTGCGCAGTGAGCGTGCGGTTGTTCTCGATGAGCTCGTTCTTGTCGCTCATCAACTCCGCCACCTGCGCCTCCGCCACCTTGGCCTCGCCTGCGCGATGCACGCGGTTTCCCAGCCAGGTGCCGATGCCGGCGCCGATCACCGCGCCGAACGGACCCGCCGCGAATCCACCCACCACCGCCCCGCTGACGAAACCCGCAGGCTCCGCCGCTGGCGCCGGCTTGGGCGCCCCGGCCAGCGCGGCGCCGGCCTGCGCGGCCCCCGCCAAGCCAAGCAACCCCACGCTGACCACTTTGTACCAGGACTTGTTCATGACTTCACTCCTCACTCGAGATCACCCGTGGGCGTCACGACCGTGCCGCCCGTGAGAGACATTCAAGCGCGGGAATCAGACATAGGAGCGCATGCAATCGTGGCGGATTGTGGCGAGGCGGGGATCAATTGCGATGGCCGGCGAATGCCGGCATCGAGGTCAGGTCTTCAGCGAAAACGGCGTGAAATTGGTGTGCCGGTCGTAGTAGTCCTCGTCCTCGGCCTTCTTCAGGAAGGCGATCACGCGATAGGTGAGCGGTGTCATCACCACTTCCCAGGCGCTCTTCAGCACATACTGGGTGAACATCACCTCGATCAGCTGGCTGCCCGGCCACAGGCCGAGGAAAGCGATGCTGTAGAAAAGCACGGAATCCACCAGCTCCCCGCACAAGGTGGAGCCGATGACCCGGCTCCACAGCCAGCGCCCCTCGGTCCAGATCTTCATTTTCGCGAGCACGAAGCTGTTGACGAACGTCCCGCACAGGAAGGCGATGACGGAGGCCGCGATGATGCGCGGCGTGTTGCCGAAAATGGCCTCCACGGCAGGCTGCTTGTCGCGCCAGAATTCCGCGGGCGGCAGGTTCACCACCACCGCTGCCATGAAGGAAGCGAACGCCAGTGCCCCGAAGCCGGCCCACACCACGCGGCGGTCGCGCGCGTAGCCGTAAACTTCCGTGAGCACGTCGCCGAAGATGTAGGAGATGGGAAAGAACAGCACGCCGGCCATGAACGTGACCGTGCCGAACACCGGCACGTGAACGGCCGCCATCTTGGCCGGCCCGATCAGGTTTGAACATAACAACACGCAGACATAGGCCGCCATCACGAAGTCGTAGTAGCGGTATTGGCGGACGGCGCTGGAAATGGCAGATATCCTTCGGAAAATCAGTGGTTTTCCGATCATACCCGAGATATGTCACCTGCCGCGACTGGATGCGCGCCTGCAATCCCGCGGCGCCGCACACGGGCTGACGCCGATTGGCGACGACCATCACATCAGCAGCCGGACCCCTCCTGTAGAAAGGATTCCACATTCCAGCGTGGAAACTTCCGCCTCGTGCCTATGGAGCAATCCAGACATTCCAATGCGGGTTCAGCCGCACCGGCGGGACCCGATCTCGCGGAGCTGTGCGAACGGATCCGGCTCGCGGCCGACAACGTGCGCATTGCCGCCGTGTCGTTGCACGATGCGGCCGCCGAAATGCTCTGGCTCACCGAAAGCTCCATGGGCCCGGATGAGCACAACGCCGTGCACGAGGCGGCGCAGAGCTTTCGCGAACCGAACGCCACGCCGATCCAGACCTTCGATCTCGGCGATTCGCGCAGCGCCATGGTCATCCGCGTCGCCGGCGCCCAACAGGCGACGCTCGGCATCGTCATGCTGATCGTGGACTCGCGCGCCATCGGCCCGCAGGCGCGTGGCATCTCCAAGGTGATGACGCCCAACATGCAGCGCGCGCTCGCGGACTTCACCAAGATCCGCATCGCCGCTCTCGCCAAGGCCAACCCTCCGCCGGCGCCACCGGCCGCACCGCCCGCCAGGAAGGCCGCCGCTGCCGGCCCCGCCGATGGTGCCTCCAAGGCCTCGGCAGCGCCGCAGGCCGCGCCGCGGCGCGCGCAACCACCGGTGACACCGGAGGTGGACAAACTCAATGCGGCCCTGAGGCGCAGCCCGATCGCGCTGCACGTGCAGCGGCTGGTGCCGCTGGCCAAGGGCAGTCACCAGAAGCGTTTCGAAGTGCTGCTGCGATCGAAATCGGGTGCAGGTCCCAACCTCGCGCCCGAGGCCATGCTGAAGGCGGCGGTGGAACATGGGCTGGGCTCCATGATCGACCGACGCGTGCTCACCGAACTCATCGGCTGGCTGCTGCGCCATCCCAGCGCCTGGCAGGATGGACGCTCCAGCTTCACCGTGAACCTCACCGCCACCGCCCTGCACGATGAGCATTTCATCAAGTTCGTGGAGCTGTGCCTGACCAAGGCCGGATTGCCCGCCGGCATCATCGGCTTCGAGGTGGACGTGCCCACCGCCAGCAAGCTCGGGCGCCGCATGAACGATGTGGCCCTCGCGCTCAACCGCATCGGCTGCCCGCTCATCCTCGACGATTTCAACCTGCGCACCGAGTGCTTCGAATTGCTGCGTTTGCCCGGCGTGCGACTGTTGAAGCTGTCGCACACGGTGACGCTGCAGCTGCGCACCGACAAGATCGCGCAGGCCTCGATCACCGCGGTGGCACAAATGGCGCGCGTGCTGGGCATCCACACCGTCGCCAAGCGCACCGAGTCCGCCGCCGAACAGGAATGGCTGACGGCGTTGGGCGTGGACTTCGTGCAATCGAATGCGTTTTCACCGCCGGTGTCCATCGATTCGCTGGGCAAGGTCGCTGCCGCGGCCGGTGGCGACCCCGGCAAGCCCGCTGCCTGAAGCCTCGTCCGGCGCATGCGCCGGCAACCATCCGTCACCTCACCCGACCCCGCCGCCGCCGCACGGCGCGCGGTGTCACCCGCGCTCACCCCTCAACTCGAGGTCCGCAAAGCAATAGCGCTGCGAGCCGAACTGTGGCGGGCTGACGTAGGCGTGCCGTCCCTTGACACTCACGGGCAGCGCCGCGCGCATCGCGGGTGCGTCGAACACGAAGGTATGGAACTCGCCGTTCTCACCGCAAGGGCACACGCCTGCGGGCAGATCCGCCAGGAAAGCGGCATCGAACTCACGCCCACAGAACGAATCATCCAGGAAGCGCGAATCGACGCAGACCACGACGGCGCGAATGCGCCGCTCCAGCACCTCGTGCGCGAGGCGGGTTCGGTCACCGCCCCACAACGGCAGCAGCGGTTCCAGGCCGGCACGCGCGCACACGCCCTCCTCCCAATCCCGGTGCGCCTGCAGGTCGATGTCGCCGAACACCATGCGGCGCACGCCGCGCGCGGCGAGGCTCTCGAGCGATGCCACGAACACCGATTCGTAGTCCGCCCAGGATGCCGAGGGCATCACCAGCTGCATGCTCAACGCGGCCGCCTGCGCCTCGAGGATGGCGCGCGGAATGCCATGCGAGCGGTTGCGCCGGCCGGTTTCATCGCACATGGTCAGCATGGTGCCCACCTCGACGCCCGCTTCGCGCGCGCGCAGCAGGGCCAGCATGGAGTCCTTGCCGCCGCTGGTGGACCAGGCTGCCGGGGAAACTGCATCAAGCGTCATTCGAACTCTCCACAAATCTGCAATCACAGATGCTTGACGGGCACCCGGGCCGGGCGTAGTTTGCCGCCCATTCGACCCGCGCGCCCGCGCCCCAGGACAACGGTACCGCCAGCATGAACAAACCCATGACACCCGCCCAGGTGAGCGAACTTCGCCAGATGGACCTGGCGCACCACCTGCCCGCGCAGACCGACTATCAGCTGCAGCAGCAACTTGGCGGCAGCCGCATCATCGTGCGCGCGGAAGGATGCACCATCGAGGACGCCGAGGGCCACCGGCTGCTGGATGGCATGGCAGGAATATGGTGCGTCAATGCCGGCTATGGCCGCAAGGAGCTCGCCGAGGCCGCCTATCAGCAGATGCTGCAGCTGCCCTTCTACAACACGTTCTTCAAGACCGCAAACGAACCCGCCATCCGGCTGGCGCGTGAAGTGTCACAGCGCCTGGGTAATGGCCTGACGCATGTGTTCTTCAACAGCTCGGGCTCGGAGGCCAACGACACCGCCCTGCGGCTTGCCCGGCATTACTGGGTGATGCAGGGCCAGCCCAAGCGGCAGATTTTCATCAGCCGCTGGAATGCCTATCACGGCTCCACGGTTGCCGGCGCCAGCCTCGGCGGCATGAAGCTCATGCATGCGCAGGGCAACCTGCCCATCCCCGGCATCGAGCACGTCATGCAGCCGTACTGGTTCGGCGATGGTTTCGGCGAGGACCCGCAGGCCTTCGCCGCGCGCGCCGCGGCGGCCATCGAAGAGCGCATCCTCCAGGTGGGACCGGAGAACGTCGCCGCCTTCATCGGTGAGCCGGTGCAGGGTGCGGGCGGTGTCATCATCCCGCCGCCGGGCTACTGGCAGAAGGTGGAGGCCATCTGCCGCAAGTACGGCATCCTGCTGATCGCCGACGAAGTCATCTGCGGCTTCGGCCGCCTGGGCACCTGGTTCGGATTCCAGCATTTCGGTTTCCGCCCCGACATCGTCACCATGGCCAAGGGGCTTTCCTCCGGCTACCTGCCGATCTCCGCCACCGGCGTATCCGGCGCCATCGTCGATGTGCTCAAGCAGAAAGGCGGCGAGTTCATCCACGGCTACACCTACTCGGGCCATCCCACCGCGGCGGCTGTCGCACTCAAGAACCTGGAGATCATCGCACGCGAGCAATTGGTCGAGCGCGTGGCCACCGACATCGGACCGTATTTCGCCAAGGCGCTCACACGCCTTGCGGCGAGCCCGCTGGTGGGCGAGGTGCGATCGCTCGGCCTCATCGGCGCGGTGGAAATCGTCTCCCGCAAGGGCACCAACCAGCGCTTCACCGGCAAGGAAGGCGCGGCGGGCCCGTTCGTGCGCGACATCTGCATCCGCAACGGCCTGATGGTGCGCGCCATCCGCGATTCCATCGTCATGTGCCCGCCGCTGATCATCTCGCATGCCGAGGTCGATCGCATGGTCGAGATCATCGGCAAGTCCCTGCAAGAAGCCGAATCCGGACTGCGTGCGCTCCCCGCCGCGGCGTAGCAGCGGCCGCGCGGCGGCCGCGGCGCAGGTCACCTCGCTCCACACCGACGTACACGAGGAGCTGGCGCGCCGCTTCATCACGGGCAAGTTCACTCCCGGCGGCACGCTCTCGACGCGCGGCCTCGCGGAAGAACTGGGCGTGAGCCAAACGCCGGTGCGCGAAGCATTGAGCCGTTTGGCCGCCGAGGGCGCGGTGCAGATCCGTTCCAAGCGCCGGATCACCATCCCCGCCATGACCCCGGAGCGCTTCTCGGACCTGCTGCGATGCCGCGAACTGCTCGAGCCGGAGGCCGCGGTGTGCGCGCTGCCGCACATCGATGCGCGCGGCCTCAAGCGCCTGGAGCAATTCGACGCCGCGATCGGCGCGGCGCTGCAATCGGGCGACGTGAATGCCTATATGCAGGGCAATTTCGATTTCCATTTTTCCATCTACCGCGCGCAACCGCGGCGCACGCTGATCCAGCTCATCGAGACCCTGTGGCTGCAATTCGGCCCCTACATGCGCGTGGTGTACGGGCGCGTGGGCACAGCCAACCTCGTGGACCAGCACGAGGTGGCGATCGCGGCGATCCGCGCCGGCGATGCCAGCAGGCTCGGTCGCGCCATCCTCGCCGACATCCGCGACGGCATGGGATTGATCGGCCAAAGCGGGCTGTAGGGCGCGGCCGGCCGGCCGCATTTGGCCATCCCGAGCCCCTCGTGTATGCTGGCGCGCAAATCTGTGATCACACATGCCGCACGACTCACCCCGCAATCCGCTCGCCCCGAGCTCCCAGCACGCGCCCTCGTATTACGCGGCGACCGTGGCACTGCCGGTGCCGTTGCCCGCCCTGGATGAGGATGCGGTAACCGATACCTGCATCATCGGCGGCGGATTCACCGGCCTGTCGGCTGCGCTGCACCTCGCCGGGAGCGGGCGCTCAGCGGTGTTGCTGGAGCAATCCAGGCTCGGCTGGGGCGCATCGGGCCGCAACGGCGGACAGGCGCACGTGGGCATGCGGCGTGAACAGGATTGGCTGGAACGCGCGGTCGGCGAAGCCGATGCCCATCGCCTGTGGGAGCTGGCACTCGAGGCGCGCGCACTGCTCGATACCCTGTGCAGCCGGCACCTCATCGATTGCGACTTCCGCGCCGGTCTCCTGCACGCCGATCACAAGCCGCGCTACACGCAGGGAACGCGCGAGTACGTCGAGCACCTGCGCCAGCGTTATGGCTATGGTGCCATCCGTTTCCTCGGGCGCGAGGAGGTACGCTCACTGGTCGCCACCGACTCCTATCACAGCGGTTCGCTGGACGCGCGCGGCGGCCACCTGCATCCGTTGAAGTACGCGCTGGGGCTGGCGCGCGCCGCGCAGGCCGCCGGCGCGCGATTGCATGAAGGGAGCGAGGTCGTCGCCGTGCAACGCGCCGGCACCTCCTGGGTGGTTCGCACCGCGCGCGGTCAGGTGCGCGCCGAGCGCGTGGTCCTCGCGGCGAACGGCTACCTGCGCGGCATCTCGCGCGAGGTCGAGGCGCGCGTGATGCCCATCAACAATTACATCGCCGTCACCGAACCGCTGGGCGCGGAGCGCGCCGCGGCACTGATCCGCGACGGGCTGGCGGTCGCCGATTCGCGCTTCGTGGTGAACTACTACCGCATGACCCCGGACCATCGCCTGCTGTTCGGCGGCGGCGAGAACTACCGTTACAGCTTTCCGCGCGACATCCAGGGCTTCGTGCGCCGGCATGCGCTCAAGGTCTTCCCGCAATTGGCGGACACGCGCTTCGACTACGGCTGGGGTGGGACGCTCGCCATCACGCCCTCGCGCATGCCCTTCATCCGTGAAATCCAGCCAGGCTTCTACAACCTGAGCGGGTTCTCCGGCTTGGGCGTGCTGTTGGCGCCCTACGCAGGCAAGGTGGTGGCCGATGCCATCGCGGGCGAACGCGCCAATTTCGAGCTGCTGGCCCGCGTGCCGGTGCCGAAGTTTCCGGGCGGCCCGGCATTGCGCTGGCCGACGCTGGTGGCGGCCATGTCGTTGTACGCGTTGCGCGACCGGCTGTGAACGAATCAAGTCAAGAGCAAGGGGGATATCGTGCATGATGATCATTCACCGGCGGCGCCGGTTTCGGAGTGGACCGAATTCATAGCCGCCAACCCGGACATCACCGGGCTGGACGCCTTCATCATCGACGTCAACGGCCATGCACTGGGCAAGCGTGTGCCCATTGCCGACGCGCCCAAGGTGTTCGCCGACGGCGTGCAATTCTCCGCCTGCGCGCCGATTGCCGATGCTCGCGGCCTCGGGCACAACGTGCAGGGCATGGGCGGCTCCGACGGCGACCCCGACGCCACCGCCAGGCCCGTCCAGGGCACGCTGTGCCGCGCGCCGTGGACCGTCGCGCCCACCGCGCAGGTGCTGTGCCACATGCGCGATGTGGAATCGCAGCAGCCGCTGTGGTTCGACCCGCGCGTGATCCTCGCCGGCGTCATCGGGCAATGCCGGGCCGCCGGCGTACATCCGGTGGTGGCCTGTGAATTGGAGTTCTATCTGCTCGACCCGCTGCGCAGTGCCGATGGCGGCATCGCGCTGGCGGCGCCGGGCGCGCATGCCGGCGTGCCGCGCCGCGCCGCCAACCTGTCGCTCGAGGCCGTCGAAACCAATGCCGCGTTCCTGAACCGCGTCGATGCGGCCGCGGCGGCCCAGGGCGTGCCGGTGTGCGGCGCGGTGGCCGAGTACGGCATCGGCCAATTCGAGGTGAACCTGCGCCACGTGTCCGATCCGCTGCAGGCGGCCGATGATGCCGTGCTGCTCAAGCGCATCGTCAAGGGCGTGGCCCAGTCCATGGGCATGCAGGCCACGTTCATGGCCAAGCCCTTCGTCGAGCAACCGGGCAGCGGGCTGCACGTGCATGTCAGCGTCGTCGATGAACGCGGCGTCAACCGCTTCGGCGCACCCGGCGGTGAAAGCCTGATGCAACAGGCCATCGCAGGCATGCAGGCCCTGATGTTCGACAGCGTCGGCCTGTGCGCACCGAACCTGAATTCGCATCGCCGCTTCCTCGGCCCATTCGTGCCCACCACCCTCGACTGGGGCCACAACAACCGCAGCGTCGCCTTCCGCGTGCCCGCGGCGCTCGGTTCCGCGCGGCGCATCGAGCATCGCGTGGCCGGCGCGGACGCAAGCCCGCACCTGGTGGTGGCCTGCGTGCTGGCCTCGGTGCTGCACGGGATCACCCATGAACTGCAGGCGACCAAGCCGGTCGAGGGGCGTGTCAAGACACCGGCGAAGCACGATTTCCCGGTCGGGTTGCTCGCGGCGCTGGCGCGCACCGAGCAGTCGGCGCTGCTGGCACGGTATCTCCCTCAGGAATTCCTGCGGCTCTACGTGGAACTCAAGCAAAAGGAATACGCCGCCGCCATGGAACAGGTGTTCCCGGTCGAATATGATTTCTATCTATGAAGACCGAAGAGAGCCGTGACCGCTTTCGCTATTGGCTCACCCTGCAGACGCGCTGGATGGACAACGACCAATACGGTCACGTCAACAACGCGCAGTACTATTCGTATATCGACAGCATCGTGAACAAGATGCTGTTCGAACGTAAAGTGCTGGACGGCCCGCATTGGAATGCCATTGGACTCGTCATCGCCAGTTCCTGTGAATTCTACTCGGCGCTGAGCTTCCCCCAGGCGGTGGACTGCGGGCTGCGCATCGGCAAGATCGGCAATACCAGCCTGCGCTACGAGGTGGGCATGTTCGCGGCCGGCGCGCAGGCGCCGAGCGCCGTGGGGCAGTTCACGCATGTGTTCGTGGACCCGCAATCGCGCCGGCCGGTACCGCTGGTGCAGCCCGTGCGCGACGCGTTACAGGACCTGCTGCTCGCCGGGTAACGGGGCGTCGTGCCGTGAGGGACGTCCCGCGCAAATCCTCAGCCGCGCTTGAGTTTCTTGGCGATGGACCAGCGATGCACTTCGCTTGGGCCATCATAGATGCGAAACGCGCGGATCTCGCGGAAGGCCTGCTCCACCACCGTGTCGCCCGACACGCCCGTGCCGCCCATCACCTGCACGCAGCGGTCGGCGATTCGAAACAGCGCCTCGGACACCGCCACTTTCGCCATGCTGGACTCCACCGTGCCGCCTTGGTGTGCATCGAGCACCCCGGCGCACCAGTCGATCATCAGCTCGCTCTGTTTCAATTCGATCTGGTTGTCGGCGAGCATGAATCCCACGCCTTCATGATCGATCAGCGGCTTGCCGAATGCATGGCGCTGGCGCGCATAGGCGGTGGCGATATCGTGCGCGCGGCGCGCCAGCCCCCACCAGCGCATGCAATGCGTGAGCCGCGCCGGCGCGAGCCGGATCTGCGCATAGCGAAAGCCCTCGTTGACCGCGCCCAGCACCTGGTCGGCGGGCACGCGCACATCGGTGAGCCGCAGCACCGCATGCCCACCCGGCATGGAGCTGTCGAGGGTGTCCAGCACGCGCTCGACCCCGATGCCCGGAGTGCTCATGTCGGCGAGGAACATGGTGGCGCCCTCGCCGGTCTTCGCCATGATGATGCCGAAACCCGCTCCCTTGGCGCCGGTGATGAAGGCCTTGCGGCCATTGATGACCCACTCATCGCCGTGCAGCTCGGCCCGCGTGCTCAACATGGAAGGGTCGGATCCCGCCCCGCCATCCGCCGCCGGCTCGGTCATGAGGAACGCCGAGCGCATCTCGCCAGCGACCAGGGGAGCAAGGAAGCGGCGCTTCTGCGGCTCGGAGGCGGCCTTCTCCAGCAGATGCATGTTGCCCTCGTCGGGGGCGGCGATGTTCAAGGCCAATGGTCCAAGGGCAGAGTAGCCCGCGGCGCGAAACACCACCGCGGTCTCACGATGCGACAGTCCATGGCCTCCCCAGGAAGCACTGACATGGGGTGCAATCAGGCCGGCGGCCCGCGCGAGCCCGCGCAATTCCGCCACGAGATCCTCGCTGGGCCCATGCCGGCCGAGACGCGGGTCATGTTCGTAGGGAACGATACGCTCGCGCACGAAGGCATCCACGCGAGCGGCAAGGTCGAGGGTGGAGGATCGGATGGGAAGATCTTGCATGCGGATCCCGGCGATGGTTTAAAGTCCTGGCGCGAAAATCCACCGCATTGTATAGGAAGGCTCACATGAAATCGGGACCGCTGGCGGGCACGCGAGTGCTGGAATTCGCAGGCCTCGGCCCCACGCCGTTCTCGTGCATGCTGCTCGCGGACATGGGCGCCGACGTGGTGCGCGTGGACCGGCCGGGCCACGTGCCCGGACCCACCGAGCGCATCATCCTGCGCGGGCGCCGATCGATCGCATTGGATCTCAAGTCCGCGGCCGACAACCAGACCGCCCGCTCGCTGGCGGCGCGCGCACACATCCTCATCGAGGGACTGCGTCCGGGCGTGATGGAGCGGCTGGGCCTCGGGCCCGAGCCGATGCTCAGCGCCAATCCCTCTCTGGTCTATGGACGCATGACGGGCTGGGGCCAGAGCGGGCCCCTGGCGCAGGCCGCAGGGCACGACATCAACTACATCTCGCTCTCCGGCGCGCTGCATGCCATCGGGCTCGAGGACAAGCCCGTGCCACCGCTGAATCTCGTGGGCGATTTCGGCGGCGGCGGTGCGTACCTGGTGTTCGGGGTGCTCGCCGCCCTGTTGCACGTGCGGGCCGGCGGGCGCGGACAGGTGGTGGATGCCGCCATGACGGACGGTTCGGCCTCGCTCCTGTCGATGCAGATGTCCATGCTGCAGAGCCACGCGTGGGCGGATGAACGCCGGCGCAATGTGCTCGATGGAGGCGCGCCCTTCTACGATACGTACGTCTGTGCGGACGGGGCGTGGGTGTCGGTCGGCGCACTCGAACCGCAATTCTTCGCCGAACTCCTCGACAAGACCGGGCTGTCGCGCACACGGTTCCCGGACAACCGCGATCGCGAATCCTGGCCGGCCTTACGCGCCGCCCTCACGCAGGCCTTCGCCGCGAAGACGCGCGCCCAATGGTGCGAGATTTTCGAGGGTTCCGATGCCTGCTTCGCGCCCGTGTTGTCGATGCGCGATGCACCCGCGCACCCGCACAATGTGGCGCGCGGCACCTTCGTCACCGCGCATGGCCTGACCCAGGCCGCGCCGGCGCCGCGCTTCTCGCGCACTCCCGGCGCCATCTCAGGTCCCGCGCGCGCCGCAGGCGCCGATGGCGATGCGGTGCTGCGCGACTGGCTAGCGTGAAGCGGAGCGCACCAGCACGGGTGCGTCCTGGTACATCGCCGGCAGCAACCGCTTGAGGTTTGCCACCTTGGGAAGATCGTTGAACACGATGTACGGCTGGTTCGGGTGATTCACCAGGTAATCCTGGTGATAGCCTTCCGCCGGGTAGAACTGCCGCAAGGGCGCCAACTTGGTGGCGATGGGCTTGGCAAACACATGCGCCTGGTTCAATTGCGCGATGTAGCTCTCCGCGACCTGCTTCTGGGCCTCATCGAGGTAGAAGATGGAGGAACGATACTGCGTGCCCACATCCGGTCCCTGGCGGTTGAGCTGCGTGGGATCATGCGCCACCGAAAAATACACGCGCAGGATCTCCCCGTAGCTGACCTGCGCGGGGTCGAACACGATCTGCACCGACTCGGCATGCCCGGTGGTGCCGGTGCTCACGGTCTCGTAATCCGCCGTCGAGCGCTCGCCCCCGGCGTAACCGGACAGCACGCTGCGCACGCCCTTGACGTGCTGGAACACGCCCTGCACGCCCCAGAAGCAACCGCCCGCCAGCACCGCCGTCTGCGGCGCGCCGGCCTGTTTGGCGGCATCTTTCGCCGGCGCCGGCAAGGCCACCGGGTCTTCCGCGGCGCGCAGGTTCCACCCCGCCGCCAGGATGAGCACCAACGCCGGCAGCGCCGTGCAAACGGCCCAACGATTCACACGTGGATTCATGTTCATCTCCCCTCACGCCTGCAGCGGCGCGAACTTGAGCGCCACCGAGTTCATGCAATAGCGCAGCCCCGTAGGCCGCGGCCCGTCCTCGAACACATGCCCCAGATGCGCATCGCACAACCGGCAGGACACCGCCGTCCGCTGCATCATGAAGCTGGAATCGGAGGACTCGCCCACGTTGTGCCGCGAGAGCGGCTGCCAGAAGCTCGGCCAGCCGGTGCCGGACTCGAACTTGGTGTTGGAATGAAACAGCGCAGTATCGCAGCACACGCAGCGGTAAAGCCCGGCGGCATGATTGTTCCAGTACTCGCCGGAGAACGGCCGTTCGGTGCCGGCTTCGCGCGCCACGTGAAAAGCCGCCGGCGTCAGCGCGGCGCGCCATTCCTGCGCGCTGCGCACGACCACGGGAAGCTTGCGAACGCCCTGGCTCTTGCCGTTGGCGGCAAATATTTCAATGTCCACTTCTGCAAGCGGGCGCGCGCCCGCCGCGCGCACCGGCGCCGCCGCCATCCACGCGCCGCCCGCTGCGAGCAATCCTGCCAGCAATTCGCGCCGATTGAGCGAAAGCTGACGGGTTTGCGTTGATAATGATCTTCTCGGCTTCATGGGATGCCTTCGGTGACTCTCACGGACTGTATTCGCTCACCCCAATAGACCGGATTCGATGACTGAAAATTTCACCCGCCCCGCCTCGCTGGTATTCCTGTTTGATGTGGACAATACCCTGCTGGACAATGACCGCTTCGCGGCCGATCTGCGTGGACACCTGGATGAGACGTTCGGCGCGGCCCAGGCCAGCGTTACTGGGATCTCTACGAGGCGCTGCGCCAGGAACTCGGCTACGCCGATTATCTTGGCGCCGTGCAACGCTTCCGGCAAGGGCTCGAGGACCAGCCCGCGCTCCTGGAGCTGGCGCATTTCCTCATCGCGTACCCGTTCCCTGAGCGGCTTTTCCCACACGCGCTGGACGTCCTCGCCCACTTGCAACGCATCGCCCCCACCGTCATCTTGTCGGATGGCGACGTCGTGTTCCAACCGCACAAAATCCGCGCATCGGGCCTGTGGCAGGCCGTGCAGGGACGGGTACTGATTTATGTGCACAAGGAACTCGTGCTCGAGGCCATGCAGCAGCACTTTCCCGCGCGGCACTACGTCATGGTCGATGACAAGCCGCAGATCCTGGCTGCCATGAAGCAGGCGCTCGGCGCGCGCCTCACGACAGTGTTCGTGCGGCAGGGACACTACGCACGCGTGGGCGGCGCCGAAGCGCCCCCGCCCGACATCACCGTGCAGCACATCGGCGACATGCTGACCCTTTCCCCCCAAACATGGCAGGTATCCCCATGAAACCCACCCAGGCGTTGCACGATCTCGGACAAAGGCTCTGGCTCGACAACATCACGCGCGATCTGCTCGATGGCGGCACGCTGCAGCGCTACATCCGCGAATTGGCGGTGACCGGCCTGACCTCCAATCCCACCATCTTCGATGAGGCCATCGGCAAGGGCTCGGCCTACGACGCGTCCATCCAATCGGCGGCGGCACGCGGCGCCAGGCCCGAGGACATCTTCATGGACCTCGCACTGGACGACCTGCGCCGCGCGGCCGACCTGTTCCGCCCCGTGTTCGATGCAACCGGCGGCGAGGACGGCTGGGTATCGCTGGAAGTCTCACCGCTCCTCGCCGACGACACCGCCGCCACGGTTGCGGCCGCCGGCACCATTCATGCCGCGGCGGCTCGCCCCAACCTGTTCGTCAAGATTCCCGGAACCCCGGCCGGTGTGCCGGCCATCGAGGAATCGATCTACCGCGGCATCCCGGTGAACGTGACCTTGCTGTTCTCCACGGATCAGTACCAGGCGGTGCACGACGCCTACCTGCGCGGCATCGAGCGGCGCCTGGCGGCGGGTCGGGGAGCGCAGGTAGGCTGCGTCGCCTCGGTGTTCATCAGCCGCTGGGATCGCGCCGTCGCGGAGCAGGTGCCGGCCGCCCTGCACAACAAGCTCGGCATCGCCGTGGGCCAGGAATGCTATGCCGCGTACCGCGAGACTCTCGAAGGCGCGCGCTTTCGCAAGCTGGCGGCAGCCGGCGCGCGCCCGCAGCGCCTGCTGTTCGCGAGCACCGGAGTGAAGGATCCGCAGGCTTCCGCAAATCTCTATGTCGAGGCGCTGGCGGCGCCGGATACCATCAACACCATGCCGGAGAAGACGCTGCTGGCGTTCGCCGCCGGCGGCAGGCTGGGTGCGCCGCTGGCGGCCGATGCCGGCGCCGCGCGCGCGGTGCTGGCGCAATTCCCGCGGGCAGGCATCGACCTGGGCGCGCTTGCACGGCGTCTACAGGTGGATGCCGCGGATGCCTTCGTCAAATCCTGGAACGGCCTGCTGCAGCGTATAATCGACAAGGCCAGGAAGAACTGACGCCCACGCCGGATCACCACGATGAGCAACAGCATCAGCCCGCTCGCGGGTCAACCCGCCACCGCAGCGCCCCTGGTCGACGTGCCACGGCTGATCGACGCCTACTACCAGGTCAAGCCCGACGTCTCCGTTCCCACGCAACGGGTGGCCTTCGGCACATCGGGACATCGCGGCGTGTCCTTCGAAGCCTCCTTCAACGAGGCGCATGTGCTCGCCATCACGCAGGCCATCTGCAACTTCCGTTCCGGCCACGGCATCGACGGGCCGCTGTTCCTCGGCATCGACACGCATGCGCTGTCGGGACCCGCGTTTCAATCGGCGCTCGAGGTGCTCGCCGCCAACGACGTCACGGTGATGATCTCCAAGGGCGGGGAATACACGCCCACGCCCGCGGTGTCGCACGCCGTGCTGGTGCACAACCGCGGCCGCCGCGCCCGCCTGGCCGACGGCATCGTGGTCAGCCCCTCGCACAATCCTCCCGATAGCGGCGGCTTCAAGTACAACCCGCCCAATGGCGGTCCTGCGGACACCGACGTCACCAAGTGGATCGAGAACCAGGCCAACGAATTGCTCAAGGAGCGCCTGCGCGGCGTCCAGCGCCTGCCGCTGCAGCAGGCGCGCCGCGCGGCCACCACCCAGGAGCACGACTATCTCGCGCATTACGTCGATGACCTGCGGCATGTGATCGATTTCGAACTGATCCGCTCCAAGGGTGTGCGCATGGGCGTGGACCCGCTCGGCGGCGCGGGTGTGCATTACTGGGCGCGCATCGCCGAGGTGCATGGCATCGACCTGCACGTGGTGCGCGACACCGTCGATCCCACGTTCTCCTTCATGACGCTCGATTGGGACGGGAAGATCCGCATGGATCCTTCTTCCGCCCATGCCATGCGCTCGCTCATCGGCTTGAAGGACCAGTTCGACGTCGCCTTCGCCTGCGACACCGACCACGACCGCCACGGCATCGTCACGCGCTCCAAGGGCCTGTTGCCCGCCAATCATTACCTGGCGGTGTGCATCGATTACCTCTTCCGCCACCGGCCGCAATGGAAGAGCAGCGCCGCGGTGGGCAAGACCATGGTGAGCAGCGCCATGATCGATCGCGTTGCGCAAGCGGTGCAGCGCCCCCTGTACGAGGTCCCGGTGGGATTCAAATGGTTCGCCGACGGCCTGTACAAGGGCGAACTGGGCTTCGGCGGCGAGGAGAGTGCCGGCGCGAGCTTCCTGCGAAATGACGGCACGGTGTGGACCACCGACAAGGACGGATTGATTCCGGGTCTGCTGGCCGCGGAAATGCTGGCGCGCGAGGGCGAGGATCCGGGCCAGCGCTATGCGCGCCTCACACGCTCCCTCGGAGAGCCGCATACCGGGCGCATGGATGCACCGGCCAACGCCGCGCAGAAGCAGAAGCTCGGCAAGATCACGCCGCAGCAATTGCAGATCACACACCTGGCCGGCGAGCCCATCCAGGCCGTGCTCGACCGTTCGCCCGCCAATGGTGGCGCGCTCGGCGGCATCAAGGTGGTGGCCGCGAACGGCTGGTTCGCCGCGCGGCCTTCCGGAACCGAGGACATCTACAAGATCTACGCCGAGAGCTTCCTCAGCGAGGCGCACCTGCAGACGCTGTTCCAGGAAGCGCAGCGCGTGGTGGACGCCACGATCGCCTGAGGGGCAGCCCTCGATGGCGGGCGCGCGTCGCGCGCACGCCCTCACCCGTTCACACGTTCAGGTCGTTCACTGCACGCCAGGCCTGGTCGATGGCCGCGTCGGTGTACGCGGCCGCCGCCGCATCCGCATTGGCAATGGCAATGCTGCCGAAGGGTTGCCTGCCGATCACATGGGGACGCTGCGCCTCGGGCACGTGCGGATCGAACAATCCATTGAACTCATGGGCATAGCCGTGTGGCCAGCGATTTACCGTGATGGCGGTGATGTCGCGCGCCGGATCGAATCCGCCGCCGCCGAGCATGCGCCCGAATTGCTCGCGCATCTCCCGTTCGTAGGTCTCGAAGCTGGTCGCCAGGATCTCCGCGCGCCCGACCTTGTTCTGCTCGTGCTCGCTCAAGCCCGGCGCGCACGGCGTGCGGGTCACATGCGCCACCGTCGGCTCGCGCGGATCGCGGGCGACTTCGTAGGCGCCGATGCGCACGGCTTCATTGAGGCGTGCGTCCGAATAATAGCAGCCCGGCGCGTAGATGCGGTTGACGCCGAGCTTGACGAAGGGCTGCCAATCACGCAGCGCCACCGACACATACAGCAGCGGCACCTTGGACGCCGCATGCAGCGCCGCCTTCTGCGCTTCGGGCAATTCGGGGCACAGATACGGGATCACCATGTTCCAGCAGGCCAGCACGCAATGCCGGGCGCGCACGGTCTCGGCCTTGCCGCCGCGCACGTAGGTGAGTTGCACCCCGCCGCGTCCCGCACCATCCTCGTGGTGCACGCGAATGGCGGTCGAATTCAGGCGAATACGCACCGGCGCGCCGCGCCGATCGAGGGCGCCGTAGTCGGCGCGCGCGGTCACCAGGTTCTCGACGCCGGCACCCGGAATGGCCTGCGGCACGAGCCGCCGCACCAGCGAGCGCGCCACGGTGGCGTTGCCATCGGGAAAATGCACCACCGGCGTCCAGCCATGATCGGCGGCGCCGGCCGGCGTGTAGCCCATTTCCGGCGTGGATCCGGGCTGCAGGTTCAAACCCTGGAAGCCCGGCATGCCCGCGCCCCAGCAATCCAGCGCGGAGACCGCATCGGCGCCCACGCCCCACAGGCCGTGGGTGATCTTGCGGTAGAAGTCGGCCACTTTCGGGTCGGCGTGCAATACCTCGAGCAGGAAGCGCTCATAACTGGTGCGCGCCAACCGTGCCTTCTTGGCATCCGAGTCCAGGCCCGGCATCGGGTCCTCGGTGCCTTCCTCGATGCGCACCAGGTCGCGCTTCACCGCGTCCGACAGCGGCGCACCGGCCAGCGCCTGCGCCGCCGGCATGTCATCGGGACGGCGGATGAGGCGGTCCGCGCCAAAGGTTTCGCGATCGAAGAACACCGCGTTTGCCAAGCCCCTGTCGGCGTAGAACTGCTTGTCCTCGAGCGTCGACTCCCAGCGCTTGCGGTCAATGCCAACCGCCTTGAGCAGCCCATCGGCCACCTCGCTGTAAGGCGTGGGACTCTCGATGCTGAGGGTGCCGCCGTTCATCAGCATCAGGCGGTTGCCGGCCTGGAATTCGTTGCGGCGCGCATGACCGCCGAAGTCATCGTGATTGTCCACGATCAGGATGCGCGCGGCCGGTTTGGCCGACAGGTAGAAATGCGCCGCGGACAAGCCGCTGATCCCCGCACCCACCACCACCAGGTCGTAGGCCTCGCCCGTGTCGCGGCCGGCGCCGTAGGAATGCCCGTCGCGCAGCGCATGCGCAACATCGAAGGAACCCGGATGACTGCCGCGCAATCCGGTGAGCGCCGGCGGATAGGTCGTGGACGGCTTGCCCCCCGCCAGCAGGGCGGATGGCAGCAGCGGCAGCGCAGCGGCGACGGCAGCGCCCTGCAGGAAGTCGCGGCGCGACACCGGCCGGTTCATGCCCAATTCACGGTCGCGGGAATTTCTCGGACGGCGTTTCTTCAAGATGGGGTCCTGTGACGATGCGCGTGAGCTGCGATCGGGACACCCTACACGTGGGCGCGCGCGCCGGTCAAACGCAAGCCCCGGCGGTTTTGGGTAGGATGCGCGCATCGCACCAACGAATGGTCACATGATGCGCTACGTCGGCAGCCTGGATCAGGGCACCACCAGCACCCGCTTCATCCTGTTCACACATGAAGGGCGTATTCACGCGACTGCGCAGATGGAGCATGCGCAATCGTTCCCGCGCCCCGGTTGGGTGGAACACGATCCGCTGGAGATCTGGCGCAATACCCAGAGCGTGATCACGCAGTGCCTGTCGCAGGCCCAGGTCGAGGTTCGCCACCTGGCGGCCGTGGGCATCACCAACCAGCGCGAGACCTGCGTATTGTGGAACCGGCTGAGCGGCGCACCGGTGCACCCTGCCATCGTCTGGCAGGATACCCGCACCGATGCAGCCGTGGCGCGATGCGTCGCGGACGGCGTGGGAGATCGCGTACGCGCGCTCACCGGCCTGCCGCTCGCCACGTATTTCAGCGCCTTGAAATTGCAATGGATGCTGGATCAGGTGCCCGGCGCGCGAGCCGCGGCGGGACGTGGCGAACTCCTGTTCGGCACCATGGACACCTGGCTCGCCTGGAATCTCACGGGCGGCTCGAATGGCGGCCTGCACATCACCGATGTCAGCAACGCCAGCCGCACGCAGCTGCTGAACCTCGCGACCCTGCAATGGGACGATGAGTTGCTGCGCTTGTTCCGCATCCCGCGCGCCCTGCTGCCGCGCATCGTTGCGTGCAGTGCGGTGTACGGCGCGGTGGCATCCGGGCCATTGGCCGGCGCGCCCTTGAGCGGCATGCTCGGCGACCAACAGGCGGCACTGATGGGACAGGCTTGCCTGGAACCGGGCATGGCGAAGAACACCTATGGCACCGGCTGCTTCATGCTCATGAACACCGGCACCACGCCGGTTCCTTCCACCGCCGGATTGCTGACCACCGTAGCCCATCAATTGGGCACCGCACCGGCGCACTACGCGCTGGAAGGCTCGGTGGCCATCGCCGGCGCGCTGGTGCAATGGCTGCGTGACAACCTGCGCATCATCGCGCGCAGCGATGAGATCGAAGCGCTGGCCGCGCAGGCCGCCGACAACGGCGATGTGTACTTCGTGCCGGCCTTCTCGGGGCTGTACGCGCCGCATTGGCAGCCGCGCGCGCGCGGCGCCATCCTCGGACTGACGCGCTTCGCGGGGCGCGAGCACCTGGCGCGCGCCGCGCTCGAAGCCAGCGCCTTCCAGACGCGCGAAGTGCTCGAGGCCATGCAGCGCGATTCGGGACTCGCCATCCGCGAGCTGCGGGTCGACGGCGGCATGGTGGTGAACGAACTGCTGATGCAGTTCCAGGCCGACCTGCTCGACGTGCCGGTCATCCGTCCGCAGGTGCGTGAGACCACCGCGCTGGGTGCGGCCTATGCGGCCGGCCTCGCGGTGGGCTTTTGGCGGGATGGCGGCGACGTACAGCGCAATTGGCGCGAGGACAAACGTTGGCTGCCGCACATGCCGCGGGACGAACGTGACCGCCTGTACCGGCGATGGCAACATGCCGTCGGCAAATCCATGGACTGGCTCGCGCCCGCGGGCGGTTGAGCGATCCGAAGCTGCGCCCGCGAGCGCGGTTGCTATTTCGGTGGCGGTTGACCGCCCGGCAGCCACGCGGGACGGAAGGTCGAGTCCGCCAGCCACCGCACCGGCCCCAGCATGGACTGGATGGAATCGGTCATGTGGCGGAAGTCGATGTGCGCGATGTCATCATCGGGCTGGTGGTATTGCGCATGCAATCCGAAACTCGACACTGTCTGCGCAATCACGCCGCGGCGCGCCAGGGTGATGTTGTCCGAGCGCATGAAGAATTTCTCCTTCGGATGCGGATCGCCGACCAGGCGCGCACCGTGCGCGGCCAGCGCCGGCCCGAGATTGGTGCGTTCCCATCCGGTCAACCACAGCGTGTGATCGGCCACTGCAGGGTCCGAGCGGCCGATCATTTCGAACTCGAGGTTGGCGATGATGGCATCGACAGGCACCGTATGCCTGGCGAGAAAATGGCGCGCGCCGATGCTGCCCACTTCCTCGCTGCCGAAGAACGCGAACACGATGCTGCGCTTCGGCCGCGGCTGCCGTGCCAGTGCTTCCGCCAGGCTCAACACCGCAATGCTGCCCGAGGCATCGTCATCGGCGCCGTTGTAGATGCGGTCGGCGCCCTCCGCCGCCGCCCCCAGGTGATCCAGGTGAGCCGTCAGCAGGATCACCTGCTTGCCGCGGACGGCATCGGTGCCGGGGAGCGACCCCACGGCATTCCAGGTGCGGCTCGTGGCCTCCTGCGTCCGCGCACTGAATTGCACAGGAGTCCCCGCAGGCATGGCCGCCAATTGATCGTAGGCGGCAGCGCTCAAGAGGATCTGCACCGGCGACGGCGTGGCCGGTGCGGCCGTGTCGATGCCTGCCAGGCGCGCGCCGCCGACGTTCAACGGCCGGCCCGCGAGCGAACCCCACAGCGAGCGCAACTGCGCGTTCTCGCGCCACAGCACCACCGCGGCGGCATCCAGCCCGGCGGCATTTTCCGGGTCTGCGCCGGCCGGCATCAGCAGGACCGAGCCGCCGGCAGCCGCGGTCCCCGGCTTGAATTTCTGCAACGGACCCGCCGCCGCTGCCGCGTCCAGGCCCAACACCAGCATCTGTGTCCCGTGCTGGAGGCGTTCGTTGCCGGCCCGCAGCTCCGGCGTGCCTTCGACCTGCGTGCGTGAGAGGTTCACGGTCTGGACGAATCCGCCCTCATCCCCCAGCGGCGTCAGGCCCGCGGCGCGCATGCGCGAGGCCAGGTACTGCGCGGCGATCCATTCATCGCGGGTGCCGCTGCCGCGGCCATTGAGCGCATCGCCGGCCAGGAACTCCATGTGCGCGCGCACGCTGCGCTCGTTGACGGTGGCGGCGCCACCGGATACGCGGGAGCCCACGTCGGCGGCAACGGCGCCGGTGGCCAGCATCGAGGCCGTGAGCAACAGGTATCGCATGTCAAACCTCATGTGTGCAGGCGGCCAGCTGCATCACGCCGGCAGGAGCGCGCGCACGCGCGCCAGCCACGCGTGTACACGCGCGCATTCCGCCGGCACCAGCTCCTTGCTCCAGCCGGCGAAATCGGTGATGACCAGGGCGTTGATGTCGGCAAAGGTCAGCGCATTGCCGACCAGGAAATCGCGCGCCTGCAGATGCCGCTCCAGGTAGCGCCAAAAGCGCTGCAGGCGCTGGCGGCCGCGCGCCTCCAACTCGGGGATCTGCTCCACGGCCTCCGGCCCCGGCAGTGCGCGGCCCTTCATGGCGGCACTGCGATTGCGCAACACATCGGCGGCCGGCATGAAGCCATCGGCGAAGGACATGTGCTCCCAGCTCAGCACCTGCGCCTGCTGCAAGGGATGGGTGCCGAGCAACGGACGCTGCGGGTAGAGGGATTCCAGGTACCAGCAGATGGCGATGCCGTCGCACAGCACGGTGCCGTCATCGAGCTGCAGCGCCGGCACGATGCAGCGCGGATTGACGGCGCGATAGGCATCTCCCAGCTGTTCGTTCTCGCGCAGATTGACCTGCACCTTGGGAATGTCGATGCCCTTGTAGGCGAGGAACAGGTTCACGCGCCGCGGATTGGGAGCGGCATCATAGGTATAGAGCTTCAAGCGACATCCCCCGCATGGCCGCCGGCGCCGGGGAGGCGCGGACGCATCCACCAGCGTCGCGGTTGGTCAACTGCACGACGCCGATTGATATTATCATTCCACTCATGAACAACGCCGACGATCTGTCAAATGCGGTACCCGACACCGAACTGAGCGCGCGCAGCTTCGGTATCGACAGCGACATGCGCGTGCCCGCCTTCAGCCGCCGCAGCGAATACGTGCCGGAATCCGATCCCGGCTATTGCTTCGACCGGGAGACGACGCTTGCCATCCTCGCCGGCTTCGCCTTCAACCGCCGCGTGATGGTGCAGGGCTACCATGGCACCGGAAAATCCACCCACATCGAGCAGGTGGCGGCACGCCTGAACTGGCCGATGATCCGCATCAACCTGGACGGCCACGTCAGCCGCATCGACCTCATCGGCCGCGATGCCATCGTGTTGCGCGACGGCCAGCAGGTGACCGAATTCCGCGAGGGGCTCCTGCCCTGGTCGATCGCCCGGCCCGTGGCGCTCACCTTCGATGAGTACGATGCGGGGCGCCCCGATGTGATGTTCGTGATCCAGCGCATCCTGGAGGCCAGCGGCAAGCTCACCTTGCTGGACCAGAACCGCGTGATCAGCCCGAATCCCTTTTTCCGCCTGTTCGCCACCAGCAACACCATCGGCCTTGGCGATGCCAGCGGCCTCTACCACGGCACGCAGCAGATCAACCAGGGGCAGATGGACCGCTGGTCCATCGTCACCACGCTCAACTACCTGGAGCATGACGCCGAGGCCGCCATCGTGCTCGCCAAGGTGAAGGGCTATGACAGTGCGGAAGGCCGCGCGCGCATCATGGCCATGGTCCGCGTCGCCGACATGACGCGCAATGCGTTCATGAACCGCGACATCTCCACGGTGATGAGCCCGCGCACCGTGATCAGCTGGGCGGAGAACACGCTCATCTTCGGAGATCCCGGCTACGCCTTCCGCGTCACCTTCCTGAATAAATGCGATGAAATGGAACGCGCCACCGTGGCGGAGTTCTACCAGCGCGCCTTCGGCAAGGACCTGCCCGAAGCCGCCTCGCGCGTGACCGTCGTTTGACCGCGGCAGCGAACTCCCGCCACGAACGCTTCAAGCGCGCGCTGATCCAATCCACGCGCGCACTGGCGGGCCGCACCGATCTCGACGTGCAGTTCGGCCCGCAGGGACCGCTGCTCAACGGCCACAAGCTGGTGTTGCCGGCGCTCCCCAATCCCCTCACTGCCGCCGATGCGGCACGCCTGCGCGGGCACGCGGACCGCCTGGCGCTGCGCCTGGCCTACCACGATGCAGCAGTGCATGCCCGGCTGCGGCCGGAAGGAGCGCGGGCGCGCGAGCTCTACGATGCGCTGGAGGATGTGCGCTGCCAGGCACTGGGTGCGGCGGTGCTCGCCGGGGTGGACGCCAATCTCACCGCCATGCTGCTCGACGGGCTCGAGCGCAAGGGGGTACGCCCGGGGCAGCCGGGCAATCCATCCACCAACGAGACCCTCGCGCTGCTCGCGCGCGAGGCATTGACCGCGCGGCCGCTGCCGCCGCTGGCCGCCGAGCACGTTGCCCGGCAGCGCACCGACCTGGGGCCGCGCACCGCGCGTTCGCTGGCGGCGCTGTCCCAGGCCGTGCATGACCAGGAGCGATTTGCCGGCATCATTCATGACCTGGTGAAGGACATCGGCCTCGGCTATGAAGTGGGCAGCGCCGCCGAGCGGCGCCGGCCCGAACCCTCGCCACCCTCCCCGGACGCCACGCCCGCCCCGCTCGACACCGGCACCGAATTGTCGGTGAAGCCACAGCGCGGCACCCTCGAGGAAGATGCACCGCCCTTGAGCGAGCGCGACACGCCGCAGCCGCGCTCGGGGAGCGATCAGGACGCGGAGCGCAAGGAGGAGAAGGATCGCAAGGGTGCGCGCATGGCGCGGCTGATGCCGGTCGACGATTCCGACCACCCCAATCGACACTACAGCGTGTTCACGCGCGCGCACGATGAGATCCTGCCCGCCGAGGAGCTCGCCGATGCGGCGGAGCTCAGCACGCTGCGCGCCAAGCTCGACGAGCAATCGCAATCGGTGCGCCTGGCCGTGGGACGCCTGGCGCAGCGCCTCGAACGCCTGCTGCGCGCGCGCCAATTGCGTGGCTGGTCCTTCGATCTCGAAGAAGGCGTGCTCGATGCGGCGCGACTGTCGCGCGTGATCGTCGACCCGCTCGCGGCGCTTCCCTTCAAGAACGAGGACGAGATCGACTTCAAGGACACCGTCGTCAGCCTGCTGATCGACAATTCCGGCTCGATGCGCGGCCGACCCATCATGGTGGCGGCGCTATGCGCCGACATCCTGGCGCGCACGCTGGAGCGCTGCCAGGTGAAGGTCGAAGTGCTGGGATTCACCACCCGCGAATGGAAGGGCGGCCGCTCACGCGAGGACTGGATGAGCGCGGGACATCCGGCCGGCTGCGGCCGCCTGAGTGACTTGCGCTACATCATCTACAAGTCGGCGGACACGCCGTGGCGGCGCGTGCGCCGCAACCTCGGGTTGATGCTGCGCGAGGACCTGTTGAAGGAAAACATCGACGGCGAGGCCCTGCTGTGGGCGCACGAACGGCTGCAGCGGCGCAGCGAGCAGCGCCGCATCCTGATGGTCATCTCCGACGGCGTGCCGCTGGACGAGGCGACCTTGTCCGCCAATCCTGGCGGTTACCTGGAGCAACACCTGCGCAATGTCATCAAGTGGATCGAGAAGAATTCACGGGTGGAACTCAGTGCCATCGGCATCGGGCACGACGTCACCGATTTCTACTCGCGCGCGGTGGCGATCACGCAGATCGAGCAGCTCGCCGGCGCGATGATCGAGCAACTGGCCGATCTGTTCGTCGCCCCGCGGCGCGCGGGTACGCAAAAACCCTTGCCGCGCGCGGCCGGCGCGCGTTAGCACGCCCCTGTCGCCGCAGCGCGGCGCGAAATATTTCCTGCACTTGACATAAGGGTCGTGAAAGCTCGCGTTTTCGCGGCGCACGCGCATAATGTTCGCATGCCAGGCGCGGTCGACAATCATGAATGATGCCCTGACCGGAAGCAGCCGCCCGCGCGAACCCGCCGTCCCCGTCGACCTGAAGACGCGGCTCGAGCAACTCGCGCGCGGCGAATGCAGCGCGGATGATTTCGTGCGCGATTCACTCGCCGGCCGCGGCCGTTCCACCGACAGCTGGGAGCTGTTGTCCTTCATCGATCAGCGTTATCGCCTGGGACAGCTCCCCGACGAATTGTTCCAGTCGATCAAGTCGCGCATCGCCTGGAGCGAGTTGCAGGACAAGGAATTCGGCACCACGGTGGAATTGACGCCGGCGCCGCGCAAGACCTCCCCGGCAGCGTCGGCGGCGAACGCCACGCAGAGGACGCCCGCTGCGAACGTCCGCGCAACCGCCACCGCGCCGGTCCTTGCCTTCACGGCAGCCCGGCAGGCGCCGGTCACGGTCATCGCCACGCCGGCAGCTCCCGCCACACCCGCCATCGCGGCGCAACCGTGCGCCGCCCTCGCGGTCGAGGACATCCAGCAGATCATCGCACCGGCGCCCGAGGCGCCGGTGCCCGCGCCACTGCAACCGGGACGCGTACTCGGCGAACGCTACGAGCTCGAAAGCGTCCTCGGCAGCGGCGGCATGGGCACCGTCTTCAAGGCGGTGGATCGCCGCGGCGTGCTGCCCGCCCATGCCGAGCGTCGTGTCGCGTTGAAGGTGCTGCGGGAACCGATCGGGCGATCAGCGGCGGCGCAGGTGCAACTGCGGCGCGAGTTCGTGTGTACACAGGCGCTGTCGCATCCGAACATCGTCAAGGTCCATGAACTCGACAGCGACGCAGGCATCGCCTTCTACACCATGGAACTGTTGTCGGGAGAACCGCTCAGCGCCATCATCGCGCGCGCGCGTCCGGCGGCGCTGCCCCGTCCCTACGCCTGGGCGGTGATCCGCGCGGTGGGCGGCGCCATCGCACATGCGCATGCGCGCCATGTCATCCATGGCGACCTGAAGCCGCAGAACGTGATGATCACCGCGGAGAACGAGGTTCGCGTGCTCGACTTCGGCTCCTCGCGCACCGCGCACGACGCCGATGCCGCGGAACGGCTTACGGCCACACCCCCCTACGCGAGTTGCGATGTGCTCGAGGGCGAGCAACCCGATCCGCGCGACGACCTGTACTCCCTCGCCTGCCTCAGCCATGAATTGCTGGGCGGCCATCACCCCTTCAACGGCAGGAGTGCGGTGGAAGCGCGCGCGGCCGGCTTGCAGGCGCACAGGCCCGCCGGTCTGCGTCCCGAGCAATGGCGTGCCCTGCAGACGGGCTTGTCCTGGTCGCGAGCCGAGCGGTCGGTTCCCGTGGTGGAATGGCTCGAGCGGCTGGGCTTGGTGATCGAGCCGCAACGCCTGCCGGACCTGAGCGCCGGCACCGTGCCGGACTCGCCTGCGGCACCTTCATTTCCGGCCAGCGATTTTGCCCTGCCCGCGATGGCGGCAGTCGCCGCCCTGTTGATCGCCTTGGCCGCCGGGCGCGGCGCCCGGCCTGCACGCGTGGAGATCGCACCGGCCGCGGCCGTGCCCATGCGCGCGCTGCCGGCAGCCCCGGAGTCCCGCGCCTCGTCAGGCAGTTCCACACCGGCCGCGGTTCCTGCAGCAGCTGCCGCCGTCCAGGAAAACCAGAAAGCCGCGCCACCGCCAGCCACCGCGCAAGCCGCCCGGTCCGCACCGGCGTCTGCGCCTGCTTCCACGGCTTTGGCCCCGGGCCTCAAGCCCACCTCCCCGGCGGCCGGGTCCGGCGAGCCGCGCGAGCGCGCCGTCGCGGCGCCGGCCCTGACGTTGACGGCGCGCGCGATCCGCCTGCGGCGCGGCGCGAGCTTTGCCGAGATCAGGGTCACACGCAACGGCGATGTCAGGGATTTTACGTGGTGGACCGATGATGGCAGCGCCGTGGCGGGCAGCGACTACGTGGCGCAACCACGGGTCACGCGCGCTTTCTCGCGTGGATTGCGCAGCGCCACCATTTACGTACGCCTGACCGCCAATCCGGAGCGGCGCCGCGCGCGCACGTTCTACGTGCAGGTCGCGCCCACCGCCAAGGGCGTCCGCACCGGCACCACCCGCACCACCATCATCGTTCCGGGCTCACGCTGACGAACCTCAAATGCCTTGCACCGCGGCACGGGCGGGGAGCATGATCCGCGGCATCCCGATGCCGGCACGTTGCGGACCGGGGATCGCCTCATCTCCGTCGCCAGCCCCTCGCTCACGCCGCTGCAGCTCGACGGCATGCCCACGGTGACGACCGGCGATGCCAGCATCGGCGTCCGCGGACACGCCATCATGTTCGCCTCGGCTCCTTACGCGCACCAGCCGGCCGACCTGCCCGCGCCGGTGACGCTCGCGGTGTTGGATGTGGCCGGCCGGTCCAGGTGTTGAACGCAGTGAGCCGCGATATCCGTTTGTTGATGGGCAATGGCTACACGGCAGGACATGCCGCGCTTGCCCTGGATCTGCTGCGCTCCGAACCTGCGTTGCGGCAGTTGTTCGACACGCGCATCGCACGCCAGGCATGAACCCCGGCGCGCTACGCACCGGCGCGCCGGCGGGATCGATGCCGCGCAGCCTGGTTTGGCTGCTGTCGGCGGCCGTGTTCATCAATTATTTCGACCGCGGCAACCTCGCCACCGCCGCGCCGCTCATGCAGGCGGAGTTGCAATTGAGCAATGCGCAGATGGGCGTGCTGTTCGCCGCCTTCTTCTGGTCGTACGCGCCGCTGCAGCCCTTCGCCGGCTGGCTGGCGCAGCGCTTCGATGTCCGCTTCGTGCTGGCCGGCGGACTCGCTCTGTGGGCAGTGGCGACACTGCTGACCGGATTTGCGGCCGGTTTCACGCACCTGCTCATCCTGAGGGTGCTGCTCGGAATCGGCGAGAGCGTGTTCTATCCGTGCAATTCGCGCTTGCTCGCACAGCGCGCCGCGCCGCACGAGCGCGGCCGCGCCAACGGCTTCATCGCGGTGGGACAATCCCTTGGCCCCGCCGTCGGCACCCTGGCGGGCGGCATTGCGCTGGCGGCCATGGGATGGCGCGCGATGTTCATCGTCTTCGGCGCACTTTCACTGCTCTGGCTCGTGCCGTGGCGGGTGGCGACGCGCGGCGGCCTCACGGGCGCGCGTGGAACCGCCGCCGCTCCGGTCGGTTACCGGGAGCTGCTGCGCCAGCGCGCGCTGTGGGGAACCAGTCTGGGTCATTTCTGCGGCAACTATGCCTTCTACTTCCTGCTGTCCTGGCTGCCCTCCTTCCTGGTCCGCGACCAGGGATATTCGTTGCGGCAGATGGCATTGCTGGGCGCCGCCGTCTATCTCATGCAGGCACTGAGCGCCCCGCTCACCGGCCTGCTGTGCGACCGGCTGATCGCCGGCGGCGCGCCGGCCAATCACGTCCTCAAGATCGCGATCAACACCGGCGTGTGCGTGGTCGCGCTGGTGATGGCATTGTGCGCGTTCGCGCATGGCACGCAGGTCATCGCCCTGCTGTTGATCGCCGGCATTTTCTTCGGTGTGCAGAGCGCGCCGCTGGGCGCCATCACACAGACGCTGGCCGGCCCGCGCGCCGCCGGGCGCTGGATGGGCATTCAGAATTTCTGCGCCAATCTGTCCGGCATCATCGCGCCCTGGTCGGCCGGCTGGTTGCTGGATGTCACCGGCGGGTATGCCGCGGCATTCCTGATCGCCGCCGCGGTGACCCTGCTGGGCGTGTGGGCCTTCGGCATCCTGATCCGCCAGGTCGCGCCGCTCCCTTGGTCCGGGGCGGCCGCGCAGGCGGATCAGCGCGAGGCAGGGATGTCGATGTAGCTGCCGGAATGCCAACGGATGCGATACGGCTCGTCCGCATCCTCCATGGATTCCTCGCTGACGTCGTTGCCGGTGCCATAGTTGATTTCCCGGTCCGGCCTCTTGCCCAACCCCAGCAGCATCACCAGCCGGCTCCCCGCCTCGAATTGGCGGCTGGTCAGGCGCTCGCTGCGAAAGCCGATCCGTTGCCGCACGCCCGCCTGCAGCAGGTGGCGCGTGGAGCGATCCTGCGCGTAGGAGGCACGCAGTTCGAAGGTGGGATTGTAGAGCTGCACGTAGTCCCCCGACGGGGTCAGCTCGAACAGGCTCACGTTGAGGTCCATGTCCATCTTGTTCACGGTCACCTCCAGCGAGCCCGAGAACAGCCCGCTGAAACGCGTGGGCGCGCTGAAGGGCTCGCTGACGAACACCAGGCCATTGCGCGCGGCCAGGCTCCTGCTGATGAAATCCGTCGGCGCAACCCAGGCGGCATCGCTCCGGTCCTTCAGATCCACGCTCTGGCGGATGAAGGCCGCGGGCGGCGGGCGATGCGCGGACAGGCGGTAGCTTTCCGCGGAAAATCGCGCGGGGTCCAGGTACAGGCGCATGCGCTCGCCCGCCATGGCGCGCACGTCGGCGGCGCCACGCCATTCGTCGGCGCCCATCACCTGATAGTTGACGTGGTCCTTCAATTGCGCGGGCGCCGGTCCACCCTTGAACACATGATCGAACCAGCGATAGCGCAAATCCTTGAGGTCGATCATCGCGGATGCATCCACCTGGTAACCCTGCAGTTCGCGCAGGGCACCGCGCTGCGGGGCGGCGTCGTCATAGGGGCCGATCAGCAGCGTGTGATCGGCCCGCGGGTTGTAGCGGCGATGCTCGTTGAAATAATACAACGCGGCCGGTTGGCTGCCGGCAAAGTAGCCGCTGATGGTGAGCACCGGCATGTCGACACGCGCGAACTGGTTGCGGTAGGGAATCATCGACTGCCAGTACGCGTCGTAGCTGGGATGATTGAGCCAGCGGATGAAGATGGGATTGGGCCTGCCATGCAGCCTGCCGAGGTCGCGGTAGCGCCGGCCACTGCGATACCACTGCTGGTCGAGCGAACGCCACAGTCCGTCATCGTAGAAGCTCGAACGTTCCGCCTCGTTGGTGTTGGTGACGTACAGCGACCACCGGTAGGCGGAGTTCTGCACGATGCCGCCGGACATGGGCGCATCGATCCCGGGCGCGGTCGGCGAGGCGGTGGCGATGGCGCGCAACGCCGCCGGCGGGCGCTTGGCCGCCGCCCACGCGGTGAAGCCGCTGTAGCGATCGCCGTACATGCCCACGCGGCCATCGCTCCAGGGCTGCTTCACGATCCAGGCGATGACCGCGCGCGCATCATCGCCATCGGTTTCATAGGGCACGGTCGGCTGTCGGCTGAGGAGCCTGCCGCGCGCATACGCCACCACCCCCGCATAGCCGTGCGCCGCACACTCGCGTGCGAAATTCCGTGTCGGGTCGATGTTGAACTCGAACAGCGTCGGCAGCGGCTTGCCAGGACTGCGCGGACGCACCACGACGACCGTCACCGCTCCGCCATCGCGGGTCTTGAGCAGCATGGCCGGCTCGCTGACGTAGCGACGCGCCTCCTCCTCCGCCATGAGCGTGGCCGCCAGTGGTTGCAGGCTGCGATGCGCATCGAAGGCGAGGTACGTCCAGATCAACTGCACAGCCTGCTCCTGGCTGATGCTGTCGCGATTGCGCTGCTGGTCGAAGGCCGCCTGCAGCGCATCGCGCGATGCCTCCACCGGCTCCCCTAGCCACGCGGTGACCGCGTAGGCCTGCGGGTCGTCGAGGCCGTTCATGACGGCGGCGTAGGCATCCGAGGCGGCCTTGGCGAACGGCTGGCGCTGCTCGCCTTCGGTGGCGCGCGCGCGCGCGTACAGGTCGAGCACGCGTTCGGTGGCCGTCGGCTGCGCCGCGGGGCCACGGCGCCGCTCATTCAGCGTGCGCCGCGTAGCCGTTGCCGCCGTGTAATTGCGCGCCGCCATCTGCAGCCCCGACACATTGGCCAGGAACTGTTGCGGATCGGGATGCTGGTACACCGGCAACACGCGCACGGCCAGATCACGCATGATCTCCGCGGTGGATGCATCCGCGGGCGCCGGCGGCGGCCGGAAATCGAAATTGCCGGCACGCGCCAGCGGCGCCGCGAACACCGCCAGGAGCAACAGCGCCAGGCCGTGCACACGGACGCGGCCGAGAAGCGCGCTCATGCGGTTTCCCCCGAATCCTGCCATTGCCGTCCGCTGGACTTCACCAGGTGCAGCACGCGCGCGTACAGCGGGTCATGCGCCTCGGCGGCTCCGCCGATGTGGATGAGCCCGGCGCTCTTCAATTCGCGTGCCAGGATGTCGAACACCCGCTCGGTGACATCATCATCGAGCGAGCCGAAGGAACCGTCGATCAGGATCCAACGCGGGTTCTGGATGAGCATCCGCGCGAACGACAGGCACAATTGCTCGTCCTGGCTCAGTTCCCGGTCCCAACGGGCCGTCTCGTCCAGCATGGGCGCGAGGCGCTCCAGGCCGATGCGGAACAACGCACGCCGCAACTCCTCGTCGTTGAACTGTTGCGCCTTCTGCGGATAGGCCAGCACTTCGCGCAGCGAGCCCCGCGGCAGGTAGGGCGAGCCCCGCGGCAGGTAGAACACCGGCTCACCGCGCGGGCGCACGATCCGCCCCGCGCCCCAGGTCCACAACCCGGCCAGCGCGCGGAACAATTGCGCCTTGCCCGTCCCCGGCGCGCCGACGATGAGCACGCGGTCGCCGGAATGCACGCTCACCGTCGCTTCCTTGATGCAGTCCGCACCGCCGGGGGAGACGATTTCAAGATGCTCGATGCGCAGCACGCCCGGCTCGCCTTCGGCATAGTTGATGCGGGTGGCAAGGTCCGAAGGCTCGCGCGTGGTGGACAAGGCATGCCGGAACGAGGCGACGCGCAGGAGCGTGGCGCGCCAGTCGGCGATGGTGCTGAAGTTGTCGACGAACCAGCGCAGCGAGGACTGCGCCTGCGTGAAGGCACCTGCGGCCATCATGAGCCCGCCGAAGGAGATCTTGCCGGTGAAATACAGCGGCGCGGCCACCAGGATGGGCGCAACGATGGTGACCCAGCCGAAGCCGGCGGTCACCCAGGTGAGGTTGGTGTGGCCCCGCACCAGCTTGCGCATCGCATCCAGCACGTTGGAAAAATGCAGCTCGATGCGGCGCTTCTCGTCGGCCTCGCCTTCCGCGAGCGCGATTCCATCCACGTGCTCATTCACCCGCACCAGCGAGAAGCGCAGGTCCGCTTCCCGCGCATAGCGTTCGGCATTGCGCTCGATCAGGCTCCGGCCCACCCAATAGCTCATGATCGAACCGGCGGCGGCGTACAGGATCGCTGCCCACAACATGAAGCCGGGAATGCCGTAGTCGATCTCGCCCATGCGGAAGCTGAAATCGGTGGACAGCACCCACAGGATGCCGGCAAAGGAGCCGAACAGGATGGAGGCCTGCAACAGGCCCACGCCAAGGTCTGCGCTCAACTCGCACAACTTGCGCGCATCCTCGTGGATGCGCTGATCGGGATTGACGCCCATCTGGCCGGCGTTCGCGAGCCAGAAGGCGCGGCGCGGCAACATCCAGTCGCGCAGCAAGTCGTGCATCAGGCCTTCGCGCAGCTTGAGCTTGAGCATCTCCACCAGCCAGCGCTGCAGCACGTTCAGCACCAGCAGGCAGGTGGCGATGAGGAAGAACACGCCGAGCTGGAAGAAGAAATCGGTGAGGTCGCGCCGCGACAAGGCGTCGAAGAAGGGCTTGTTCCAGCGATTCAGCCGGATCTGGCCGTAGGCTGTGACGATGACGACGAGCACGATGCCGACCGCGAACCACAGCAGGGCGCGGCCCGCGGGCGAATGGCGGATGGCGCGCAGCATGGCGCCGAGCTGACGCCACAGCCCCGTGTGCACCCCGCTCTCCGGAGCGCCATTCGAATTGTCCGCCGGAACTTCCGTCACTGTGCCGGACACTTTGCCATGCCCGGGCCGAACAGCATAGCCGTTCGATCAGCGGGTGCACGGCGCACCGGCCACGCTGTCCGGTGAATGCCGGCGCGGCCCGCGCCGGCTCGATTCATCAGCTGCGGCGCTTCGGCCGGCTGCGATCTGCGTGCAGTGCCGACAAGCCGGGCAGGTTCAACGCACTTACCGTGCTGTTCACCGCGTCGGTGACGCATTCCCGGTAGCCGGTGCTGAGGCGTGAACCGGTGCGCAGGTTCAAGTCCTCGCACCAGCGCTGCGCCGCCGTGCTGATGCGCCGGTAGAGCGTGTCCACGCCGGCGGCAGTGTTCAGATCCAGGTCCGCATAGGTCACTCGAATGCCGCTCTCGCCGGCGCCGGCGGTCGCAGCGGCCAGCAGCAGGCACGCCGCGGCGCCGATGAAGGCAGTGTTGCGATGTAAAGTCATGATCATCTCCCAAGGTATCCGCCTGAACATCATCGCGGCGGAATGCCGCGATGCCCATGGCGCCCGGGGCGCGCTCCCGTAGGGCGCGCGCCATGCGGCGCACGCAGGATTCGATTGCGGCATGGCGCCGATGGTTTGCGGACCTTCGCGGTTTTTTTGCCGTCCAGCGCAACGGCGGATCGGTCGGAAACGTCCGCGCCGTCAGGCGCCGACGACGGCGCGCAGGGCGCTGATTTCCCCGGCGGCCTCCACCTGGATCGCCGCACTGCGTTCGGGGTCCAGGCGCAGCTGGCGGAAGGCGCGGTTGACCGCCGATTGGCGCCGGATCGTCTCGAGGTCCTTGCCGGAGTAATGCAGGACCTTGGCGCAGATCAGCGCATCCGCCACGTCCGCCACGGCGTGCGGCCGGCGCGCCTCGTTGTCCTGCTCCTCCACCGCCTCGACGATGTGCGCAGGGAATATCCAGTTCTCCAGGAGGGATTTGCCGATGGCGGCGTGCCAGCCGCCCAGGAGGGCGCGCACCTCTTCGCTGTTGCTCAACAGGTCGGCGCGCTCGGACATGCGCGCGAGCACGTACAACTCGCCAATTCCATGCAGGAGCCCCGCCAGGAACGCCTCATCGGCATTGATCTTGGAGGCCGAGGCGATGACGTAACTGAGCGCCGCCACATGGGTGCTACGCTCCCACAGCTGCTCGAGCTGCGGCGAGACGCTTTGCAGGGCGCTGGAGTGACGCAATTGCGCGATGGCGAAGGCCGCGGCCGCCGAGCGCACGTTGATGGTGCCCAGCCGCACGATGGCGGCCGGGAGATCGCCCACGGCCTGAGCCCCGGTATTGAAGGCAGCCGAATTGGCCACGGCCATCAGCCGCACCGCAAGGCCGGGCTCGGCGCCGACGATGCCGGCCATCTTTTCGGCCGTGATGCCCGGATCGTCGATGGCCTTGCAGACACGCGCGAATACGTGCGGGAAGCCTGGCAATTCCACCTTGCCTTCGGACAACTCCTTGGCGAGCAGGCTGACGAAGGCGAAGGCAAGGGAATTCAGGGAAGTGGACTCGCTCGGCATGGGTGCATTATGCCCAAAGGGACGGCTTCGTCAGTAGCCGCGCGCGCGCAGCAAGTGCGCCTCGCGCTCGAGTTCCTCGCGGAACAGCGGATGTGCGATGGCGGCGAGCCGGCGCGCCCGCTCGGCGATGGGCTGCCCGCGAAGCTCGGCGGCGCCGAACTCGGTGACGATGACGTCCACCTCGCTGCGCGCCGTGGTCACCGGGCCGGATAGCTGCCGCACGATGCGGCTGGCCTTTCCTCCGACGGCCGTGGCGGGCAGCGCGATCAACGAACAGCCGCCCTCGGAGCGGAAACCGGCGCGCACGTAGTCCACCTGCCCGCCGGTGCCGCCGATGTACAGCGGTCCCGCCTGCTCGGCGTTCACCTGGCCGGTGAGGTCCACCTCCAGCGCCGAGTTGATGGTAACCAACCGCGGCAGGCGCGCCAGAACGGCGTCGCCATGCGTGTAGCTCGCGTCGCACAGCCTCAACGCCGGATTCTCATGCGCGAAATCGAACAGCCGCCGCGAACCCGTCAGGGATCCGCAGATCGTCACCCCCACATCGATGGGCTTGCTGGCATTGGTGATGGCACCGCTTTGCATGAGATCCACCACAGGATCACCGATCATGCCCGAGTGCACACCGAGATGGCGCCGGTCACCGATGAGCTGCATGATGGCATCCGGCACAGCACCGATACCGGTCTGCAGGATGGTTCCGTCGTGGATGTAGTCGGCGGCGAACCCGGCGATGGCGCGATCGGTCGGCCCGATGGGGGGCGCCTCGAATTCGATCAGCGGCCGCGACGTGTGCACGCGAATGTCGATGTCTTCATCCAGCAGGTGGTGGTCGCACACCGTGCGCGGCGCGCGCTCGTTGACCTCCGCCACCACCACGCGCGCCTTTGCGACGGCCGCCCGCACGTAGTCGTTCAACACGCCCAGACTGTAGCGGCCGCCACGATCTGGCGGGCTGACCTGCACGAAGAAGACGTCGCAGCGGATCACGCCTTCGGTGATGAACTGCGGCATCTGACCGATGTGGCAGGGAACCACCGACAATACGTGTGCCTTCGCAAGATTCCGCAGCGTACCGATGGCGCCAATACTGGAGAAGGTCAGGTGGTCTGCGTGCTCGGGCTTGAGGGCCTGTGAGAATGACGTGGCAGCGAAGCAGTGTACGCCGCCCAGCGCCGAGCGCTGCGCCAGCAACGCCTCCAGCAGCGTCGACGGCTCGCTGCATGCGTGGCTCCACAGCACATGATCGCCGGGCCGGATGATGCCCTTGAGATCCAGATCCGCCGCCGCGACCACCGTGCTCATGACTTGGAAAATCTCCTGCGCCGCTTCCCGCCGGCATCCTACCGCAATCCGTCTCACCTGCCTTTGACAATCATCGGCAACGCCCGTGCGCACGGTCACAGCATGCCCGCCATTATGTCGACTGAACCGCGCGCGATGATCCGGCGCAACCACCGCGCGGCGCGAGGGCACCTGCGATCGCCTGGATTTCGGCTACGATGGATCAACAGGCGACGACGATCGCCAGGGGGATGAGGGAATGATACACACGCAAACGAATGTCGCCGGCACCGACCCGACGGCGAAATGGCTGAAGCGCGCCGCATGGCTGCTGCTGATCGTCACCACGGTGATCGATGTGGCCGTGACCTTCGGCCCCAAGTTCGGCATCCACGCGCGTTGGTTCTGATGCGCTGAGCGTCACTGCGGGCAGCGGCAGATCACGCGCGTGCCGCCGTCGGGACCCGGACCCATCAACAACTGCGCGCCGATGTTCGAGGCGCGATACTGCATGGTGATGAGCCCGATGCCACCGGACTCCTCCGCGCCGGGCGCGATTCCCCTGCCATCGTCATGGATCTCGAGCCGCACGCCGCGTGCATCCACGGCCAGCAGCAGGCGGATGCAGGACGCGTGCGCATGCTTGCAGGCGTTGGTGACCGCTTCCTGCGCGATGCGGAACAGGTTGTCCTGGACTTCCAGCGGCAGCCGCAGCGGCGCATCGTCGAGCACCTGCAGCCGCACTTCGATGTCGTAGGACTGCCGCTGCCGCTCCACCATGCCCTTGAGTGCCTCGACCAACCCGCCATGGATCTCCGCCAGCGGCGACAGTCCGCGTGAAATGGCGCGGCAGGTCTGAACCGATCGCGAGGCGATCATCGCCAGGTCATCCAGCGCCTTGGGCGTGGGCAACTGACCGCGGCGTGCCGCGGAGCCCAGTGCCGCCGCCAGCATGGACAGGCCGGTGAGCTCCTGCCCGAGGCCATCGTGCAGTTCATGCGCCAGCGCGCGCTGCTCGCGGCGACTGGCATCCAGGAGCGCGGCTTCGATGGCACGCAGCTTGGTCTTGGTCGACTGCAGCGCCAGGCCCGTCTCATAGGCGCGCATCAGGTAACGCACACGATGCCCGACCAGCGCCCAGTTGAACGGCTTCGAGATGAAGTCGGTCGCACCCGCGCGATAGGCTGCCTCGATGGACTTGACGTCATCAAAACCCGTGGCAATCACGATGGGCAGCAGGGGTCCCGCGGTCTCGCGCAGCCGCGCGCTGACCTCCAGGCCGCTGGGACCCGGCATGTCGATATCGAGAATCAGGAAGTCCGGTGCGTTCCGCTCGAAGCCCTCGAGCGCGGCATGACCGTCGGCCACCTCAAGCACGTCCATGTCCACCGCGCGCACGGCGGCGCCCAGCATCGACCGGGTCGTGGGGTCATCGTCGGCGACCAGCACCGTGCGCCGCTTGCTCATGTTGGAAACACCGACCTCCCGCCTCGTGTGTCGCGGCCCAAGGGATATCGGCTCACGGACTATCCACCTTGAGGATTGTACGGCGTTGCTCCGCGGCGCTGGGGGGTGTTGCGAGATGCGCATCACGATAATGCCGGAATCGAATTGACAATCAACACCTTATGACAGGATGCTCGATCCTCGCCGGGCCGCCCGCCCGCGCGCAATCTTGGAAGCGCCTGCAGTGTCAATCGCGGAAACCATGGCCCAAGAGCCCTCGCAGACCACCGCCCGCCCGGCCTGGGTCGAGACGTTGTGGCTGGGCCTGCTGGCCTACACGGCCGTGTGCACGCTGTGCATGCTCGGCGGCATCGGCGGATCGCAGGTACGACACTACATCGGGTTGCTGTCGGATTCGCCCGCCAATGCAATCGCCGCCGTGATGGCCGCAGGTGCGGCACGGCGTTGCCCCGCGGGTGCCACGAAGAACGCCTGGCGGTTCCTCGCCCTGACGCTGTTCCTGTATCTCCTGGGCACCATGATGGCCGCCGGCAGCTGGTTGCTGGGGCGCGATCCCTTCCCGGGCCCTGCCGATGTGATGTTCGTCGCGTTTTACCTGGCATTGATCGCCAGTGCGATGTTCCTGATCCGCTCCTCCGCGCGACGTATCCCATGGCTGCGCCTGATCCTGGATGCGGGGATTTTCATCATCGGTTTCGGCGCCTTCTTCTGGTACCTGGTGATTCACCCGGCCGATCCGGCTCCAGGCCACATGCCCCTCAAGCAATTCCTGAGCCAGGCCTACGTGGCCTTGAACTGCCTCTGCCTGCTGCTGCTGGGCGTGCCCCTGCTGTCGGAGGACCCGACCCGAAGCCAGCGCGTTCCCCTGTTGTTGCTGACGGGCTTTGGGACCATGTTTCTCGGCGACATCCTCTGGTCGCTGGCCAAGGCTCGTGGCTATTACCTTCCCGGCGATCTGCAGGACGTCATGTACCTCGCGTGCTACGTGCCGCTGGCCGCCGCCGGCCGCGAGCAGATGCGATCGCTGGCCGAACCGCAAATGGTGCGGCGCGAATCGGTGGTGCTGGCGCACTCGCTGCCCTACGCCGCGATGCTGATCGCCTTCCTGGTGCTGGTGTATGTCACCCGCGGCGACATCGGCGGCCCCGCCGGCGTCATGACCATGGTGGTATTCGGCCTGACGCTGCTGCTGATGGTGCGGCAGGCGGTGATGCTGCGCGAAGACGCGCTGACGCGTGAACGCCGCGCCGCGCGCGCGGTGGAGGACCGCTATGCCTCGCTGATCGCCAACGCCTCGGATGTCATCATGATCGTCGGCGCCGAGGGCACACTGCGCTTCGCCTCACCGGCGGCGGAACGAACCTTCGGCCTCAAGCCGGAAGAACTGGCGGGCCTGAACCTGATGGAGCTGTGGGCGGGGAGCGATGCCGGCAAGCTCGGCGCCTTCCTATCCGACGTTGCCGCCAGCACACAGGGCGTGGTTGGCCCGGTGGAATTGCGCATCCAGCGCGGTGAGCATCCCGGCACGCTGGAGATCGTAGGCACCAATCTGCAGCACGACCCGGCGGTGAACGGCTTGGCATTGACCATGCGCGATGTCAGCGAACGCAAGGCATTGGAGGAGCAACTTCGCCAGCGTGCCTTCCACGACCCCCTGACCCTGCTCGCCAACCGCAACCTGTTCCGCGACCGCGTGCACCACGCGCTCGCGCTGGCACGCCGCGACCGCCCCTCCGTGGCCGTGATGTTCCTGGACCTGGACAACTTCAAGAACGTCAATGACTCCCTCGGGCACGAAGCCGGCGACCGCCTGCTGCAGGCGGCAGCGCACCGGCTGGTGCAATCCACCCGTGCCTCCGACACCGTCGCCCGCCTCGGTGGCGATGAATTCGCCATCCTGCTGGAGGGCCTGCAATCGCAGGGCGAAGCCGAGCAGGTGGCACTGGCGCTGGTGGATGCCATGGACGCGCCGTTCACGCTGGGCAGCACCGAGGTGCGTGTGTCGGCGAGCATCGGCGCCGCCTTTTCCGATCCAGGCGCGGATGCCGAATCCCTGCTCAGCAATGCCGACATCGCGATGTATCACGCCAAGGCGGCCGGCAAGAACCGCTTCGTGAATTTCCAGGTGCAGATGCAGGAGACGCTGCACGAGCGGTTGCGCCTGGAATCAGACATGAACAAGGCGCTGGCGAACGGCGAGTTCCTGATCGAGTATCAGCCGGTGGTCGACCTCGGCACCCGCTGCCTGCTCGGCGTGGAAGCGCTGCTGCGCTGGCAACACCCGGAGTTCGGGATGCTGATGCCGGCGCGCTTCATTTCCATCGCCGAGGAATGCGGCTTCATCCAGAAGCTCGGCCGCTGGGTGTTGTTCAATGCCTGCCGCGAATTGCGCGACTGGCGCGGCAGCATCGCCGGCGGCTCCGGCCTGCGCATCTCGGTCAACATATCCGGACGCCACCTGCAGCATGGCAATCTGATCCAGGACGTCACCGACGCGCTGCGCGAATCGCAACTCGAACCCGGCAACATGGTGATCGAGCTCACCGAGAGCACCATGATGTACAACACCGATACCAACCTCGCGCGGCTGCGCGAGTTGCAACGCATGGGCGTGCGCCTGGCCATCGACGATTTCGGCACCGGCTATTCATCCCTGTCCTACCTGCACCGCTTTCCCATCGACATCCTGAAAATCGACCGATCCTTCGTCAGCCGCCTGACCAACTCCGACAACGGGCCGGAACTGGCGCGCGCCGTGATCATGCTGGGAGAGACCCTCGGCCTGGACACCGTCGCCGAGGGCATCGAGACCGAGGCGCAGGTGGCCGCGCTCCTGCAACTGGGATGCGTCGCCGGTCAGGGCTTCCTGTTCTCCAAGGCCGTTCCGCTGCAGCAGCTGTCGCGCAGCGAGTTCGTCGCACGCCGCAACGAGTACTGGGCGCAGCAGCAGGGACGCGAGGAATTCTCCGCCTCGGGGCGCTTCGAGGCGCTCAAGCGGGCCGGGACCCGGGCATCCACGGCGGGCTGAGCAGCAAGGCGCTGGATGGTGCCCCGCGGACGTGCACATCTATAATGGCAGGCATGCGATTTCTCATCGGCCTTGTCTGCGCCCTGCTGTACGCCCTGCCCGTGCATGCGGGCGCCACCCTGGATCGCGTCAAGCGCAGCGGCGTGCTCAATGACCTGATGGTCAACGACTACCCGCCGTTCGGCTTCATCAACGCCAACAACGAGCTGGCGGGCTTCGATGTGGACGTGGCGCGCGCGGTCGCCACCAGACTGGGAGTGAAGCTCAAGCTGTTCACCCCAGGATGGGAGACCATCGTTTCCGGCCGCTGGCAGGGACGTTGGGATGTGTGCATCTGCTCGATGAGCCCCACCGAAGCCCGGGCACGCGTGCTGAATTTTCCGACCCTGTATTACCACTCGCCGGCGGTATTGGTGGTACACAAGGACGAGCGTCGCATCCGTTCCATCGCCGATGTGTCGGGCAAGCGCGTGGGTGTGGGAATGGGCTCGAGCTACGAGAACTACATGAACAAGGCACTGGCGATTCCCGGTGCGCCGGCGCCTTCGTATCCATTCCAGAACGTCAGCGTCGTCCCCGGCGATGAGACCGTGAACTTCCGCAACCTGGCGCTGGGTCCGGGCGTGCGCCTGGATGCCATCGTCGCCAATTTCGCCACTGCGCAGGCCAACGTGGCCGCCACCGGCAAACTGCAAATCATCGGCAAGCCGCTGTATGCCGAGCCCAACGTGATCGCCACCGAAAAGGGCGATCCCGACTGGGACCGGACCATCGCGCGCGCGGTCGCGGAATTGAAGGCCGACGGAACCCTGTCGCGGATTTCGCGGCAGTGGTTCCACACCGACATCACGCTCGATGTCCGGTGACGCATCGTCCGGCGTGGAATCGCCGGAAGATCCGCCTCCCCCCGCCGCTGCACTGGCAGCCAGCAACCATCATTTCAAATTGAAGGTGTGGCTGACCTGGCTCGCGCTGCTGTCCCTCCTGGCTTGGGGTTGCCACGGCCTGCACCTCGACCTCGGATTCGTGAACGAGAAGCTGCCGTTCCTCTTGGGGATGCGGCTCTCGCCGGACGGCTTCATCCAGGGCGCGGCGCTGACCTTGTTCGTCACCGCCGTTTCCATGCTGTGCGCGCTGTTGGTGGGCGTGCTGACGGCACTCGGGCGCCTGTCGCACAATCCCGTCGCGTTCGCCCTGGCGACGTTCTACGCCTCGCTGTTCCGCGGCACACCGCTCCTGGTGCAGGTCTTGATCATCTACCTGGCATTGCCGCAGGTGGGGATCGTGCTCGGCGCGCTGAGTTCCGGCCTGATCGCGCTGTCCTTGAATTATGGCGCGTATCTCGCCGAGACCATTCGCAGCGGCATGATGTCCGTACCCGTGGGCCAGCGCGAAGCGGCGCGTGCGCTCGGCCTGCCGGGATGGGTCATTACCTGGAAGGTCACCGCGCCGCAGGCCCTGCGCCTGATCATCCCGCCCGCCGGCGCGCAATTCATCTCCATGCTCAAGGACTCCTCGCTGGTGTCCATCATGGGATTGTGGGAGTTGAATTTCCTGGCGCAGTCCTATGCGCGCGCCACCTACCATTACATGGAGATGCTGGTGACGGCCGCGCTGATCTACTGGCTCATGTCCATCGTGTTCGAGATCGTGCAGTTCCGCCTGGAACGCCGTTTCGGGCGCGGCATCGATCACACGGTCCGGCATTGACGTCATGGCGCTGCTGAGCCTCGAACACGTGAACAAATGGCACGGCAACCGGCAGGTGCTGCGCGATGTCTGCCTCGAGGTGCAGCCCGGGGAACGGCTGGTGATCTGCGGCCCGTCGGGCTCCGGCAAATCCACCCTGCTCCGCTGCATCAACGCGCTTGCGCCACACGAATCCGGACGCATCCTCGTCGATGGCGTCGAATTGACCGATGATGCAAAGACGCTCGAGGCCGTGCGCCGCGAGGTGGGCATGGTGTTCCAGAGCTTCAATCTGTTCCCGCACCTGACGGCGCTGGAGAATTGCACCCTGGCCCCCATCTGGGCGTTGCGCATGCCGCGCGAAACGGCGCAGGCAACCGCGCTGCGCGAGCTCGCAAGGGTGCGGGTCGAGGGCCTTGCGGAAAAATTTCCCAACCAGTTGTCGGGTGGCGAGCAGCAACGCGTCGCCATTGCACGAGCGCTGTGCATGTCACCCAAGCTGATGCTGTTCGACGAGCCCACCTCGGCCCTGGATCCGGAGATGATCCAGGAAGTGCTCGATGCCATCGTCACGCTGGCCGATGCCGGAACGACCATGATCTGCGTCACCCATGAGATGGGTTTCGCGCGGCGCGTGGCGGATCGCATCGCCTTCATCGATCACGGCGCCATCATCGAAAGCGGCACGCCCCGGCAGATCTTCGATGCTCCACAATCGCCGCGGCTGAAGTTGTTCCTGAGCCGCATCCTGCGCGAACAGCCCGGCTGAAGCCGCGCCCGCCGCAAGGGCCGACAGTCTCGTGCGGCGCCTCCCTACAGACCCATCGCCCGGCTTGCCGCAACACTTGATCGCGAACGGGCCGCTCCCCGGCCCGCACTCACTGTCGCCGGAGCCCACATGTCACAGATCATCAGCCAGTACGATTCACCGGAGAATGCGCAGAAAACCATCGAACGCTTGCGGGAGCTGGGTTTCGGCGATGAACACATGAGGCTGGGTAGCTCCTCCTCCGAGCGCCGATGGAGCGTCCATGTGCGCCCGCCTTTCGGCACGGCCCGCATGGCGATGCAGGCGATGCAGCGGAACTCGCCCGTGGGCATCAAGGAGTTTCCCGAGCTCGAGCCGGGTAACGACCGGACGCTGATCTCACAGTTGTCGGGGCCCGTGTCCCCGGGCGCGATTTCCGAGTTGTCGCGGCCCCAGCCCGTGGGCGCCATCGCCGCCTTGTCGCGAAGGAAGCCTCCTGGCGCCATTGCGGTGCTGTCACGGCGCGTGAATCCGGGCGCCATCTCGCGGTTGTCGGCGCCGAAGCCGGTCGGTGCCATCGCGCGATTGTCGCGGCCGGTTCGGGTGGGCGCGATCGCGCGGCTGTCGCAACCCAAGCCGGTGGGCGCCATCTCTCGGCTCTCGGCAGGCTGGCATCTGTCGGAGGAGATCGGCCTGCCGCTGTTGATTCGCGAGGAGTGCTAGTCAGGTTGCGTGGCGGCGGTCAGGCGCCCGCCTGCGCCTGCGATTTACGCTGCCGCATGCGGTTCAACGCGAAGGGAATGATGCCGACCAGGATGCCGCCGACACCCACGACGTTGGTGACCAGGTCGAAGGTGGGCACGCTGTAGATGGCGATGAATACCAGGAACACGGCACTGAACGCGGGCCACAGGAACAGGAACACGAAGCGGTCGGGCGAGCTCAGGGCCGTGGAACGGAAATGCCAGGCGCAGGCGAAGCCGGCCAGCGAGTAATAGCAAGCCACTTGGAAGCCGATGGCATTCACCGACACCTTGATGAGTTCGGCCACCGAGGGCATGAGCGAGGACAGGAAGATCAGCACGAGGCCGATGCCCGTGATCAATGCCGTGGCCACCCACGGGGTCTGCCACTCGGCATGGAGCGTCGCATAGCGCGGATGCAGCGCGCCATCGCGGCCCTTGGCGTACATGGTACGCGTGAATTGCAGGATCTGGGTCTCCAGCGTGCCGATGGTGCTGACCATGACGGCCACGATGGCCAGATAGCTCCAGGGATCGGGCAGCAGCTTGCGCGCCAGCGCGAACACCACATTGGTGCTGGATTGGCGGATTTCGTCGTCGGTCAACACCAGCTGGCAGGCCACCACGAACAACACGAACAGCAGCGCAACGATGATCATGGCGGATACCGCACTGCGCCCCGGCGCGTTGGCGGCATCGCGAGTTTCCTCCGTGAGATTCAGGGTGACGTCCCAGCCCCAGAAGAAGAACAGGCCGGTGAGCGCGCCGGTGGCGAACAGCGTGGGCGTGAACTCGGTGAGATAGAAGGAACGCAGTGAGACCTCATGCGTGGGATGCGTGCCGAACTTGATGAATGCCGCGACGATGAGGATGACCAGCACGCCCACTTCGATCACCGTCATCGCCACCTGCGAGAAGCTGGTGGGCTTGATGCCGCGCACGATGATGAGGCTGACCGTCACCAGCCACACCGCCGCCACCAGTGATATCGCGAACGGGCTGCTGGCATACGCGGGCGCGATCAGCAGGAGCGTGGCAGTAGCGGCCGGCGTGGTCCCCGAAACCATGAACACGGCGGAGGCCACCAAGAGCGACCATCCCGCGATGAACCCGGCAGCCGGCCCGAACACCTGGCCGACCCAGGCATAGGAAGCGCCGGCATTCGCGATCACCCGGTTCAGGTGCATGAAGGCGAAGGTCACACCGAACATGATCAGCCCGCAGTACAGAAGGCTCCCGGCGGAGAGCGAGCCCAGGGCTGCGATCAGGGCTGCCGTGGTGGCGGCCAGGCTGAAGGCGGGCGCCGTTCCGGCCACCCCCATGACCACCGACTCACCCACCCCGAGGGCATCATTCTGTAATTTTGTTGCCGGCGTGCTCATGAATCCATGATCGCATGCCGGCACGCGGCGGGGAAAGACGCGCGCGCGGGCATCCGGCGAGTGCCGGATGCCCGGGGTTCAAGAGTCCGACCTACCAGTAATTGGGAACGTCGTAGTACTTGAACGCGCGGTCACGGAACGCGTGGCCATCATCCCGCGTCAGCGCTTCCAGCGAATCGGCCGGCGCCTTCATCAGCTTCTCGCGCGAAGCATCCAGGACATAGGCGCCCTGATCCTCCGCATAGCGCAGCGCGCTCCAGGGAATTGGGTGGTATTTCTCACCCATGCCGAGGAATCCGCCGGCGCTGACGATGGCGAACATGATGTTGTTGGACAACTTGTCCAGTGCAACATCCTCCACCTCACCGATGGTTTCGCCGGCCGTCGTCTTCACTTCCGTGCCGATCACTTTCCTGGCACGGATGACCGAGGTATGTCCGCTCTTGGTAGGCATGCCGATCTCCTTTGGAAAAGCAAAGCAACACGATAGCGCCAGGAGCCGCCGCGCATCGACGGCCGGAAGACGGCAGCGAACGTGAGAATAATCCCACCTCCACCGCGCAGAACGCCGCCGGTGGCGCGGGCTATGGGAAAGGGGAGCCCGGCACGGTACCGGGCAACAGGATGGAACCGTCGACGGCGTTGATGTCCTTGCAACCGCAAAACCCCATGCTCACCGACAACTCATTCGCAATGATCTCCAGCGCCCTGGTGACGCCCGCCTGGCCCAGCGCGCCCAGGCCATAGAGGAAGGCGCGTCCGATCATCACGCCACGCGCACCCAGCGCGCGTGCGCGCAACACATCCTGCCCGCCGCGGATGCCACCGTCCATCCACACCTCAACATCCTTGCCCACCGCCTGCGCAATGCCCGGCAATGCGGCGATGGACGAAGGCGCCCCATCGAGCTGGCGGCCGCCGTGGTTGCTCACCACGATGGCATCGGCGCCGGTATCGCACGCCCGGCGCGCATCCTCGGCATCCATGATGCCCTTCAGGATCAGCTTTCCGCCCCAGCGCTTCTTGATGCGCTCGACGTCGTTCCAGTTCAAGGTGGGATCGAATTGTGTCGCGGTCCATTCCGACAGCGAGCTGACGTCATCCACGCCCTTGACGTGCCCGACGATATTGCCGAACTGGCGTCGCGGGGTGCGCAACATCGCGGCACACCAGCGCGGCTTGCCGGCCAGGTTGAGCAGGTTGGCCAGGGTCGGCCGCGGCGGCGTCGACAGGCCGTTCTTGATGTCCTTGTGCCGCTGCCCGAGCACCTGCAAGTCGAGCGTCAACACCAGCGCGGAACAGTGCGCCTCCTGCGCGCGGGCGATGAGGCGCTCGACGAAATCGTGGTCGCGCATCACGTAGAGTTGGAACCAGAACGGCGCGCGCGTATGCGCCGCCACGTCCTCGATGGAACAGACGCTCATGGTGGACAAGGTGAAGGGGATGCCAAAGCTCTCCGCGGCGCGTGCGCCCAGGATCTCCCCATCGGCATGCTGCATGCCGGCAAGCCCCGTGGGCGCGATGGCCACCGGCATGCTGGCCGGCTGTCCCACCAGCGTGGTCTTGAGGTTGCGGTTGGAGATGTCCACCGCCACACGCTGGCGGAACTTGATGGCGGCGAGGTCCGCCTCGTTGGCGCGATAAGTGCTTTCGGTCCATGAGCCAGAATCGGCGTAATCGTAAAACATGCGCGGCACGCGCCTGCGTGCCAGCAGGCGCAGGTCCTCGATGCAGGTGATGACGGGCGCGCTCACCCGCGATCGACCCGCCGCAGTGTCCGGCAAAAGCGCCGCGCATTGTCGATGTAGTGATCGGCGGCGAAGGCCAGGCCCGCGATCTGCTCGGCGCTCAGCGCCCGCTTGAGCACGGCCGGACTGCCGACGATCATGGAACCGTCCGGGAATTCCTTGTTCTCCGTCACCAACGCCCCCGCACCCACCAGGCAGTTCCGGCCGATCTTCACCCCATTGAGCACCACCGCGCCCATCCCGATCAGGGAACCATCGCCGATCGTGCAGCCATGCAGGATGACGCGATGACCGACGGTGACACGCTCGCCAATCGATAAGGGCTGGCCCGGATCCGCATGCAGCACGCACAGATCCTGGATATTGGTTCCACGGCCGATGCGCACCGGCTCCTCATTGTCGCCGCGGATCACCGCCCCGAACCAGACGCTCACCTGATCACCCAGGTGTACACGGCCGATGACCTGCGCGGAATCGGCAATCCAGGCGGTGTCAGGCACCGAGGGAGAAACATCCTCGAATTCGTAAATGGGCATAGGGGCTGGTCAGGGGAGAAGCAACAAATTTTACATCGTCGGCCGCGGCGCCTCAATGACGGAACAGTCGCATTTTCAAGGATTCCAGGACGATCACACTGATCAATCCGATCCCCGCAACCGCGAGCACGTCATGTCCATGCAGCGTGCCGAACTTGAAAAGCGCCTGGAGCGGCTGCCAGTACACCGCCAGCGCCAACGCGGCGATCACCCCACCGGCAAGCAGCCACAACGCCGTGTTGGGCCGCGTCACGGCCTGCCACCAGGAGCAATCGAACGACCGGTTCACCAGGATCAACTCCAGATTGATCACGACGAGCGATACGAAGACCAGCGTGCGTAAGTCCGCTTCCGATGCTCCGGCGCGTGATGTACCGACCAACACCCCGGCGAGAATGACGAACGCAAGCAGCCCCTGGAGCAAGGCCCACACGAGGCGCCGCCTGAGCAGCAACGGGCTGCCGGGATCGCGCGGCGGGCGGCGCATGACGTTCGGCTCCTCCCCTTCCGCCTCGAATACCATGGAACACGCGGGGTCGATGATCATTTCGAGAAAAGCGATGTGGATGGGCGTGAGGATCAACGGCAGACCCAGCAGCAAGGGCAACAAGGCCAGCCCAGCAATCGGGATGTGAACGGCGACGATGTATTCGATGGCCTTGCGCAGGTTGTCGTAGATGCGCCGTCCCAGGCGGATGGTCCTGACGATGGAGGCGAAGTCATCGTCCAACAGCACGATGGACGAAGCCTCGCGCGCAACGTCGGTACCGCGTGCACCCATGGCGATGCCGATATGGGCGGCCTTGATGGCCGGCGCATCATTGACACCGTCACCGGTCATCGCCACCACGGCTCCACCCGCTTTCAGGCTTTGCACGATACGCAGCTTCTGTGCCGGGCGGATTCTCGCGAAGAGGCTGGTGGATGCGATGCGGGCGTTCAACTGCGCGTCGGTCATCGCTTCCAGCTCATCGCCGGAGATCACCACGGAGGCATCGATGCCCGCCTGGAGCCCGATGGCACGCGCCGTGGCGGGATAATCCCCCGTGATCATCACCACGCGAATCCCTGCCGAGCGGCATTCCTCGACGGCCGCCTTCACGCCCTCGCGCAATGGATCGGCGAAGCCGACCAGCCCCATGAATTCGAAATCGAACCCGCGCAGCGACTCAGGCAGCGGTGCATCGCCTCTCGCCGTCATGAGCGGTGAGCGCGCCACGCCGAGCACCCTGACGCCGCGCTCGGCCAACTCATCGGCCTGCGCGCGAATCTGCTCGACCCGCGCGGCCGGCAAGTGGCACAGCTCCTCGATCGCCTCCAATGCGCCTTTCACGCAGGCACGAAGGCCTGCGCCGGAGGGCTCCGGGACAACGTGGCCCACCGCCAGCAGGTCCTGGCGCAAGCCATAGGACTTGAGGGCCACGGGTGCTGCGGCATCGGCGGGCGTAAATCCCGCCATCTGGCGCGCCAGCGCATGCACCGCCAGGTCCATGGGGTCGGTGGGATCGGTGGCGCTGGCCGCCAGGGCAATCCCCAGCAATTCACGCAATGGGGGGGCCAATCCTGGGGCGGCGGATGGCTCCCACGCGCCACCCGGTGTGCTCATGAACACCACCGTCATGCGATTTTGCGTGAGCGTGCCCGTCTTGTCAGTGCACAGAACGGTGGTCGCCCCCAAGGCCTCGATGGCCGCTGCGCGGCGCGTGAGCACCCGGGCGCGTGAAATACGCCAGGCGCCCATGGCCATGAACACCGTCATCACCAGCGGAAATTCCTCGGGCAACAGGGACATACCCAGCGCAATGCCGCCGAGCATGGCCTCCAGCCACGACCCGCGCAGGACGCCGAACAACAAAAAGGCGATCACGCCCGCCAATGCGCCGGCGATGGCATAGTCGCGCACCAGCCAGGCGATCTGGCGCTGCAAGTGGGGCTGCTCGGTATCGATCGACGCCAGATGCCTGCCGATGGCGCCCATTTCGCTGTTCGCACCGGTGGCGGACACGAGCGCCCTTCCAATGCCGCGCACGACCAGGGTACCGGCGTATAGGAAGGGCAGGTCATCGCCACCGGGAACGGCCTCGGACCCACCGTCCGACTCGTACACCGACATCGCCGACTTGCGGACGGGCACGGACTCGCCGGTCAACAAGGACTCATCCACCAGTACATCGTGCGCGGCGAACAAGGTGGCATCCGCAGCCACCCGATCGCCCTCACCCACCACGATTACATCGCCGGTCACGACCTCGCGTCCCGGAACCTGCAGCTTTCGACCGTCGCGGATCACCCAGGCCCTGGGACTGGCGAGATTGCGAAGCGTTTCCAATACGCGCTCGCTGCGGGCTTCCTGGACGATGGTGATGAACACCGAAAAGCAGGCGAAGATCAGCAGCAGAATGGACTCGAGCCGATCTCCGAGCATCAGGTAGACCACACCACCAGCGATCAGCAACGCGAACATCGGCTGACGCAGGACGTCGCCGACGATGCGCACGACGCCGCGGCGTTCCGACGAGGGCAGTTCATTGAAACCGTCGAGCCGCAGGCGCCGGGCGGCATCGGCCGAACTCAGTCCGGTTTTCAAATCCGTGTTCATCAACTCAGCTTGTCGGGTCCGATGCGCTCGAAGATCGAGCTTGCAATTTCGCGCAACTGGGCGAGGATAAACCGATTGAGCGTGGCTGGCGCCGGCAAATGGGGCCGGCCGTCAACCTCCACCAGATCTACCGGGACTCCGCTTTCGAGATGCAAACATATCAACTCAGCCGTTTGCTGCATTGGCTGTCGGTCGGCCTCGTGCTGGTGGTCTCGCTGACGGCCTTGTTCGGCGGCATCGATCCACATGGGTCGGGAAACGCAGCGTTTCTCTGGCACAGCTCGCTCGGCATCGTGCTGTATCTGCTGACGATGGCGCGCGCGCTGTTGTGGGTGGTTTACCGCCAGGCGCTCCGATCCCAGGGCGACGCCGGGGCCCTCGGCCACATTCCCACGCCCTTGCGCCTTGCCTTCTATGGATTGTTGATCGCGCTGCCGGCATCAGGCTGGTTCCTCGCTTCCGAGCAAGGCATGAACTCACCGCTCCTGGGCATGCCCGCGCTGCCGCAGTGGTATCACGAGGGCGCCGCGCCGGCCGCGCACACGGACACCTCGACCATCGTCATGCTTCACGGCGTGCATACGGGACTCGCGGCCGCCCTTTTCCTGGTGATCGTGGGGCACCTGGTGTATGGCGTACGTCAGTGGAGATGAGCGTCGAACCACGCGTGCATGCGCGACAGACGGTCACGTTCGAATTCGTCTGACCAGCCGCCGTGGTGGGTACCCGGATAGACGACGAGCTGGGTGTCCACGCCACGCACCTTCAGCGACTGATAGAAGAGCTCGGCATTGATCACCGGCACATTCCAATCGTCACGCCCGCCGAAGAAAAGCGTGGGGGTCCGCACCTTGCCCACCTGCCGCAGCGGCGACAGGCGGTCGTACTTGTCCGTGTTTTCCCACGGAACCCCCAGTTCCCAGTTGTACCATTTCTGATAGATGTCGTGACCGTAGTTGGCGATGATGAGGCTGTGTCCGGCGCCTGAGGCGGCGGCCTTGAAGCGATCGGTACGGGTAATCACCACATTCGTCATGTATCCGCCATAGGAGTATCCGGTGACGGCCAGGCGTTCCGGGTCGGCAATTCCGAGATCGATCACGTGATCGATGGCCGCGATGACGTCCTCGTAGTCCGTCACGCCCCAGCTCTGGTAGATGGCGCGCACGAAATCCTGCCCGCGCCCGGTGGAACCGCGGGGATTGGGCTCGACGATGACATAGCCCTGCGCGGCCAGGTATTGGTTGGCGATGTCGTAACCATAGGTGAACTGTCCGACCGGCCCGCCGTGCAGGCTCAGGATGGTCGGGTAGCGGCGCCCCGGCACGAAACCGGGGGGCTTGGTGAGGAATGCCTCGATCCTCGTGCCATCCGGGCTCGAGAACTCCAGCTTTTCCTTGCTGCCGAGCGCGACGCTTCGCAGGAAACCGCCGTTCAGGTCGCTGAGGCGGCGCGCCGTACCCTTCTCGAAGACATGGATTTCCGGAGCATCGTTCATGAGCTCCACGCGCGCCGCGAGGACACCATTGCCAGCCACGTCGAACGCCGACACCTGGCGCTCTCCCGCGAGCACGGTCTCGAGCGCACCATCGGCTACTCGGACCCGCCCGATGTCCACACCGCCCAGCTGTTCGTAGCTGAAGTAGATCCACCGGCCGTCTGCCGAGAAATGCAGATCATTGACCCAGCGATCGAGCTTTTTCGTCAGGACTCGGGCAGCGGTGCCGTCAGGTGCGATGAGGGCGACCTGCGGCACGCCGTAGACGCCGTCCTCGGCGCTCAGATAAGCGATCCAGCGGCCGTCCGGGCTGAAGACCGGTGAGGACTTTACCGCCTCGTCGTGCGTCAGGCGGCGCGGCGCCTGGTCCGGTCCAGCGTCCGCGCTCACCAGCCAAAGGTCGGTCTTGTAGCTCGCATCCGGATCCGCCTCGCGATTGCTGACGAACACGACGCTGCGTCCATCGGCAGACCAGGCCGGCTGCGATTCCGAGTAGATGCCGCCGGTGACCTGGCGCAGCACGCCGGAGTTCAGATCCAGGATGTACAGGTGCCGCGCATGGTCGGTGGTGATGTAGCCGTCGCGGGCATCTTCCTTGAAATCCCGCCGGGTGATCACCCAGGGCGAGGAGCGGTTCGTGCCGGCAGGCTCATCGCCCTTCTCTGGTGGACCCCTGAAATTCAACAGCAGTCGCGATTCGTCCGGCGACAGGTTCAGCGACGCGACGCCGCGCGGCAACTGCGTCAGCTGTTCGGCTTCGCCGAATGCGGCCAGCGACAATCTCCAAAGCTGGCTTTTCCCGGCGACGCGATCCGATAGGAAATAAAGATACCTGCCATCGCGCGACCAGTAAGGGTCCGAGGCCGACGAACCCGTCGAGGTGATCGCTCGCGGCTTGCCTCCGCGACTCGGCGTCACGACGATGCGGCCATCCGCCTCGTAGGCGACCTGGGCGCCATCTGGAGACAGGCGCGGCTCACCCGGCTGCTTGATGGCATTGAGGTCATCGAGCGTGACCGGCCGGCGCGGCGGGGGGAGCGGCGACTGTGCGGCATGCGGAACCGTCGCACCCAGCATAAGCAGGAGAAACATGGCCCACGCTGCAGGGTTCTTGGCGGGAATCATTGGTCTATGCCCTCCATGCGATGTCACATCTACGGCCAAGGGTCCGGTGCGCACAACCAGGAAGCGTGCATCTCCTTCACTTCCATTGTAGTCCTCCAGGCAAGACAGCACATGCCGGGAACCGGGATTGCCGGCAGCGACCACGTTCCTTCAATAGATGGCACCGCGTGAGGAGGTCATCTCGCCCGCCTCGACACTCAACGTGTAGGCGATTCCGCCCTCGCCACGCCAGTTGCGGAGATTGAAACGCGCCCCGGGCTGCAAGCGATAAACGTCTACGTCACGGATTGTCAGCGGTGAACCTGGCTCACAACGAGTAGCTGGCTGGCCCGCGCTGATCATGTACACGAAGGGCGTCGAGTGGCTTTTCCTGGCCAACACCTCCACACTGCCATCGCGGGGGTCGACGTGCACGGCCGTCTCCCGGTCTGCAGCGATCGCACGCGGCGCCTGGCTCCACCCATCGCGCCTCAGGCGAGCGAGCATGGTCAGCGTGCGCCCCATCCTGTCACGTTCTTTTAAGTGTTGGTCCGTGATCAGGCCCGTGAGAACCGGCAGTCGGATGAAATCCCGGGCCAGGGTGAGATCCGGCGCATAGGGATCGGCGAGCGCGTGCGCACTCGTCAGGCTTTCCACGCCCAGCGATGAATGCGAGAACTCCCCGAGAATCGCCATCCCGGCGCTGGTGCCGCCCACGGGCGCGGGCTTCGCCGCGACGGCATTGATCGCCTGTTCGAGGGGAGTTCCTTGCCACAGACGCAGGTAATCGCCCTGATCGCCCCCGGCGATGAACAATGCCTCGGCATGGCGCACGGTTTGGACCACGAATGCATCCGACGCCGCCTCCCGCGTGGTCACCTCGAGCGTTTCAACGGAGTCGCAGGCGCAAAGCTTGAAGATGTAGTCGTTGTACGCATCACCGCCGGCCGCCTGGAGCACCACGAAATCCCCGCCGCCGCCCGCGCGCCCCATGCGCACGAAGTTCTCATCCACATCATCCCCGCCGCCTTGCATGACGATCAGGCCGCGCGTGGCAGGCTGGACGTCGGCGCGGTTTCCCGTCACGTAATAGCGATAGCCGACGCCTGTTTGCGCGCCAGCGGTCGCCAAACCGCGGTACGACACCGCCAGCACGGCGAACGCGAACAGCACCAGGTAAGCTGACACGCGGATCGCCGTCACCCGGTGTCGGCAGCGCGAGGAGCGAGAAGATGGTGGTGAGGGAGGGAGTTGAACCCTCGACCCTGGCGTTATGAATGCCATGCTCTAACCAACTGAGCTACCTCACCACGAGGGGGCCGCGGATTTTCGGGCAAGCGCGCCCCGCCTGTCAACCGAAATTGGCGACTGATCTTTAAAAATCAATGGGTTAAGCACACACCACCGCGCTCGAGGCGCGCTCCTGCCGAAGTACCGCGATGCGCCGGAGAAAGGCCATTCGAAGAGCGGCGCCGCATCACCCACATCACCAAAAAACCTAAAGCTTTCCGGCATTTGGACGATAACGGAAGCAACAGGCTCGCTCCAGAACAAGGATTGGGATGTCCATGCAAATCTCCCGGCACGCACGCGGGTTCGCCCTCATCAGTAGGCCGGGCAAGCCGCACCTCGCACGGACAGGGTTCACCTTGATCGAACTGGTGGTGGTGATCACCCTGCTTGGAATTCTCGCCGCCTTTGCCGTGCCCCGCTTCATCGCCGTCAACGACAGCGCGGAACGCGCCGACATCGAATCCTTCGTCGGCTCCATCCGCAGCGCCCGCATGCTCGCCTTCGCCGATTTCAAGACGCGCGGCACTCTGCCCGCGGGGTACCTCGGACCGCAGAGCTTCACCCTGTACAACCTGACGCGTTGCGATGCGAACGAACCGGTCGCCTACGACCCTTCCACTCCCGGCGGGCACTACGTGGGGCTGTCCTCGCTGCGTTCGGCCGTGTTCCAGGATCCGGACCAGACGGCGTGCTCCTCGAACACGATTCAATTCATCACCAAGAGCGGCCGCACCGTGACCATCAACGGCGGCGCGGCAGTGACCTGGAATGCGAATCCGGTTTACTAGGACGAGTGTCGCGCCGTCGATCGCAGCCGCATCCATCCTGGCCGCCATCGCGGTGGCGTGCCTGCCGACTGTCAGGGTCCTCGCCAAGCAACTCTGCGACCCCATCGCGCATGCCACCTCCGGCGGCGCGGCGCTCTATACGCTGCTGTTCATCGCCGCGACCGCCCTGGTGATGACGCGCCGCGCGAGCGCGGCAGATCACACCACACCGTCATCCGGGTTCGTACTGCTGGGTACGCTGCTGGTCGGCAACGCCCTCAACACGCTTGCGCATGCGTTGGCGCTGCGCGCCATGGGACTGCCCGTCACGCTACCGGTGTACCAATGGTCGGGCACCGACAACACCTATTCGTACCTGTTCCACAGTCATGCAGGCAAGGCCGCGCTCACCGCAGCGCTGTCGGGACTAGCCGGGCCTCTCACGCTGGACGTCGGGCAGGGCTGGGGCGCCACGCTGCCCTCGTGGGTGGCCGCCGCCTGCGGTGTCGCGTTGGCAATGGCGCTGGCGCTGTACCTGGGCTCGCTTCGCGGGCTGACGGCGCGCTTCGGTAACAATGCATGGGTAACGGTCTTGTACGCGCTCGCCGTGCTCAACGCCGCCAAGGGCGTGGCCGACGGCGGCCTGCTTTCCTACCGCGTGCTCCCCTCGCTGATCGTTATCGCCGCCCTGGCCAGCACGCGTGACTGCCGGCAGATGGCGCAACGCACGCCGGCCTGGCTGGCCGGTGGCGGCGCGCTGCTCGGCGCCTACCTGCTGCTGTGGAGATCGCTGTCGCCCGCGGAGGCATCCGAGCCCTGCGCCGCGTTCTTTGCCTATATCGCGCTGCTGAGCGTGCCAGCGCTGCTGGCGTGGAAGCCCTTCGATACGCTGCGCGAGCAGTGCGTGCGCCCTGCCCTGCATGCCGCCGTGCTGGTGGTGGCGTTGAGCGTGGTCGCACAGCAATACAGCGCCGATGCACGCGACGGCACCGGCCTGTTGTGGAAACCGCTGCCCGACGGCTATCGCGCCTTGTACGTCGACCCCGACTCGCTGGGAACGAGTGCTTGGGACATCGGCGGCCAACGCCCCCTCGATGTTTATCTGCGAGCCGGCGACGACCCGCTCAAGCCACGCCATGTGCTGCTCATCGGCAGCGCGCAGGCCCCGCCGGCGGAATTTGCGCTCGCCATCCTTGGCGGCAGCGAGGGCACCGCCGCACGCACCACGCTTGCCACGCCGCCGTGGCGCCTGCGCGCCAGCGGCATCCGCACGCGCCGCGACGACCTGCGCATCGTCGCGCTCAGCGCCGCCACGCCCGCGCTTGCCGGCGCCTTCGCCGCCGCCGGCCAACTGGCGCAGAACAACTACTACTGCCTGCTGCACGGCCTGTCGGCGCAGCTGCGCGCAGCCGGCCTTGCGAGCTTCACGCTGGCGCCCTTGCGCGATGCGGCCGATCTGGACAGCGTTCTCCACGGTGCCGCCGAGCGCAGGTTGAGCGCCGGCAACGTGCGCCCACGCCTGCCTTAAGCCATCATGCTGAACAAGGTGTTCATCGGGCGCCAGCCCATCCTCGACACGCAGGGCCGCTTGTACGGCTACGAACTGCTGTGCCGCGATGCGGAGGGCAAGCCGGCGGTGATCGGCAACGGCGATCGCGAATCCACGTTGATGCTGCTCGACACCATCTTCAACATCGGCGTCGAGAAGCTCACCAAGTCCAACCGCGCCTTCATCAACGTGACGCGCTCGCTCTTGATGAGCGACCTGATCGAGGCACTGCCGCCGGCGAACATCGTGCTCGAGGTGCTCGAGTCCGTGGAGGTCGACTCGGCGCTCCTCGAGCGCGTCGCCAAGCTCCGGCAGCAGCGCTTCATGATCGCCCTGGACGACTACATCTTGTCGGAGGAGCGCAATCCGCTGCTCGAGCTGGCGCACATCGTCAAGCTGGACGTGCGCGCGCTGGATCAGGCGCAACTGCGCGCGCACACCGCCGCGGTGAAATCGCGCAATCTCATCCTGCTGGCGGAGAAAGTGGAGACGCGCGAGGAGCATGCCAACCTGATGTCGATGGGCTTCGATCTGTTCCAGGGTTATTACTACGCCCGGCCGGAGCTCTACAGCACGCAGGCGCTGCGCCCGAATCGGGTGACGGTGCTGGAGCTGCTGGCGCGCATGAGCGAGCCCGACGTCTCGATCCGGGAGCTAGCCCGGCTGATCCGCAACGATGTGGCCATGAGCGTGGCCATCCTGCGTTCGGCCAATTCAGCGGGCACTGGCTTGCGCACCCGCGTGGATTCCATCGAGCGCGCGGTGGTGGCATTGGGCTTGCGCACGATCCAGAACTGGGCGGGGCTCATCGCGTTGGCACGTCTCAACTCGCAACCCTCGGCGCTGCTGACCACCGTGCTGGTACGGGCGCGCGCCTGTGAGCTGCTGGCGGCAGCCGCGGGCCGCGACAGCCCGGCCGGTTACTTCACCGTGGGCCTGTTCTCGCTGCTCGATGTCATGATGGAGACGCCCATGCAGGAGCTCCTCGACAAGCTGCCCCTGTCCGATGAGATCAAGAGCGCGTTGCGCGAGCAGAGCGGCGATCATGGCGCGGCACTGGCTTGCGTGGCCGCGATGGAACTGGGCGATGTGGCGGGCGTGAAATTCGGCGGCCTGGAAATGGCGCACGCCGGCGAGTGCTATCAGCAGGCCATCCAATGGGCCGATCAGCTGACGCTGCTGGCCGGTTGATCCGGCCTCAATACACCTCGCGCTGATACACGCGCGAGGCGGGACCCGGGAAAAGGCCGAACGTGGCGATGGCGGTGGGATTGGACACCGCGCCGCTGCCTGCATTCCACAGATACTCGAGCCAGGACGGCGCGTCCGCGGTGATGGTCAGCGCACCGTTGTTGCCCGACCCGGGCGCCGCGAGATTGAGATTGAACGACCCCCCGACGGCCGTGGCGCGATAGCGCGCGCCGCTCGCAGCCGCGGCCGTACAGCCGGCGCCCGACACGCCCGGGCTGCCGGCATCGCGCACACAGGTCTCCCCGGCGACGAGATTGGACTGGTAATTGCTGAAGCTGATGGCAGGCGCCGCGGTGCACACATCGTCGCTGGCGGTGACGAAGCCCGCGGCGCCGCTCAGGTAATACTGCGTGGTCAGGACCACCGGCAGATCCAGCAACTCCGATCCGATGGTATTGCGCAGCGCCAGGCGGCCATAGCGCTGCGTACTGCCGGTGCTGAAGGCGATGCCCGTACCACCGCCGAACGTCACGGGATTGGCCGCGCTCACCGAGTCGAGGTCGATGACGTTGACGGCAAGCGCGATGTTCGCGCTGAAAGGTGCGACGGCCGACCCGCGGCTGAATGACAAACCGGTTCCCGCGCTGAAGGTCAGCGTGCCGCTGCCACCTCCCAGATCGGCGATCGCCGGGTCCGCGCTGGTTGCCGGGAGGCCGGAGAGGTTCAGAGAGGGCGAGCCCGGCGTGGGCGTGTAGGTCCGGCCCGTCAGCGACGCATTGCTGAGGCGGAACAACGAGCCCGTGTAGTTCTGCGTGGTGCTGCCGCTCGAGGATTTGGCGGTCACCGTGATCACGGGCGCCACGGTATAGGTGAAGGGCTGGCCGACGTAGGTGAACCCCGCGGCGCTGCAAGCCGTGCCGAACACCGGCGTGTTGAGCGCCACCGTGAAGCTGGCAGGAATGAAGCGCCCGACGTTGCCGCTCTGCGTCCCGGTGACCGTACCCGACCCGAGATAGCTGGAAATGGTCGGCGTGATCTTGATGATGCCCACTTCCGGCCAGGCGAATGCGGTGCCGGTAGCTGCGCCGCTGGAGTACGCACCGAAGCTGCCGCTGATGGCGGGATTCTGTCCCGTCGCGGGCAACACCAGCGAGGGCGTTAGCGTGACGGAAGCCGGCGAGGTCTCGCGGCCGAAATTGGGGGTAGCCACCCCCGATGCATTGCTCGCGGTCACGGTGGAGGTGAACGATTGCCCAGCCGCCATGAACACCGTGCCGCCCGCGGTCGACGCGGCCGGATTCGCAACATTATCCGAGGTGCGCTTGATGTTGGAGAGGGTGAGCGCATACGGCTGAACGACGAATTGCCCGCTGCCGCTCATGGTGTTGCCCGAAGCTGCGCCACTACCCAGGGGTATGTTGTAGAGCGCCGCCAAGGTCACCTGGCCCACGTCCGAGTACTTGATCTGCAGCGGTGCCTCGGCATTCACGGTGCTGAACTTCAACGGCACGCTGGTGTAACTGCTGATGCCGGTCGCCGGGTTCGCCGCGATGTTGGTGGTGATGGCATTGCTGGTGACGGAGAAGGTCTGCCCGGCGACGCACGTGGCGGGGTTGTTGCACTGGAAGGCCAGCCCCACATTCACCGTGGTGCCGCTGGCAAAGGCCGTGGTGCAGGCGCCCGTCTGCGTGTCGGTGCGCACGGCCTGCAGGGCCAGGCTCTGCGTGGACGCCACACCCGCCACCTGCGTGCCGATGGAGACCGCGCTGTTGGCGCCGTTGGTGAAGCGAAATCCCGTGGCCGTGAAGGTGAGGCTGCCGCGCTCGGTTGTCAGCGCCGTGCCCGAGGTGTTGCTGACGGCGCCATCGGCGATGCCGATGGTGAGCGCCTCCGCGTAGGTGTTGCGCAATTTCAATTGCACCACGCCCAGGTCCGCGGCCTTGAACGCATAGGTGGCCGTCCCGGAGTTCGAGGCTCCCGCCGTGAAGGTACCCGTGCCCGTCGTCAGCGACCAATCGCCATGCCCGGTGCTGGTGCTCAAGGAAATCGTGTCGGTGGTCGAAAACGCCGCGTGCGCTGAATTGTGCGCGGTGACGGTGATGGAGGCGGGTTCGCAGGTCAGCGCGCTGGCCGGGACGGTCACGGCGAAATGATTGGGCGAGCTGACGGGACAGGGATGGGTCGCCAGCACGATACTGCCCACCTGGGCAGATGACAGCGCCGAATCGTACATCGTCACTTCGTCGATGTTGCCGGGAAAGCGGAAGATATCCCCTTCGCTCGAGCCGTTGGCGTTCGAGCCGATGGTGGCATAAGCCCCATCGCCGGCGGAGAAGGTGGGGCGACTGGTCGACTGCGACTCCACCAGGTTGCCGCTGGAATCATAGAGCAACAGGGTCATCGTGCCACTGCCGGTCGCATCCATGATGGCGGCGACGAAATACCATTGATTAACGGTGAGGTTGGTGGTGGATTCGGCCCACACCGTGGAAGGGTTGCGCGACCAGAAGCGCACCCGGCTGCCGCCGGGGTCGCCGTAACTGAGTCCGAACCCATTGAAGTTGAAATCGTCCCAATAGATGCGTCCCGTGACGCCGGTGGCCGTGGGCCTGATCCAAGCCGTGATGGTGAAGGTGCCGTCCGGATGCGGCATGCCTGCCGGCAGTCGAACGTACTGGGTCGAGCCGTCGAGGCTCGCATAGCTGCAGGTGCCGGGCGTGCCGGCGAGCGCGGGCGATGCGGAGGCTGTGGTGGCACCGCTGATGGCCGCGCCGTTGTAGGCATTGCCGCTCGAGTCCGCGACATCGGCCGTCATGCCAGACCAGGAGGACTCATCCAGGCGCCACAGGCCCACTGGCGCAGGGATCGAGGGACAGGTGGAGATGGCCGCAATCGCTGATTGATTGGCGCTCGACAAGGAGATGCTGTTGCCAACGCCGAGACTGATGGCGGAATTGACGATGACCGCGCCCCGCATTTGCACGTCACTGCTGAAATTGACGTTATTACCGCTCCCGGGCCCATAGATGAAGCCCGACAACTTGGCGGAAGTGCCCAGGCTGACGTTGGCATTGGGGAACAAGAAGATGCGCAGATCGGCCACAGCGCCTCCCGAGTTCATGACAAACCCCTTGCCGGTGGTGAAGTTGGCGCCAACGTAGATATTGACGGTGCCGGTGATCGTCACCGTGTTCGGATCACCCCCGAACACGGCGGTGTTGATGTAGTACGTTCCTGCTCCAAAGCGCACCGTCTTGCCGGCTCCCACGCTCAAGTTGGAAATGTAATACGTGCCCCCGGAGAACGTGGTGGTGCCGGTCACCGTCACCGTGCCATAGGTGCCCGCCACCACCGTCGATGCGCTGGTGTTGGTGCTGGCGGTGAAGCTCGGAAAGGTCGAGGGCGAGAGCGCCGGGAAGCTGGGCGTGGTGCTGGTGCGCACCGCGCTCATCTGGATGCTGTTGCCGCTGCCGGTGATGTCCTTGCTGTTGACCTGGGTACTAGAACCGATATTGAGGACCCCGTTCGGGCCCGCCGTCACCGGATAGGTGGCGGGAATCAGGCCGCAGGAGGCAGCGCCCCATGCACGGGGCGTGGCGGCCATCAGCAGCGCGATGACACAGATCTGAAGAGGGATCGATGGGCGCAGATGGCGCATCATGTCGCATCCGTGAACGTGGCGCTCACCACCCGCCGCACGTAGCTGGGTTGCCCGTACGTCCCTGCCGTGGCGGTGGAGCGGATCACATAGGAATTGCTGGTGCCCGACCCATTGCTGAAGCTGGTGGCGTTACAGGTCACCACCACGGCAAAGCCATTGGCGGCGGTTTCCGTCAGGTTCAGGGTGCTGCTGGCGACACAGCTGCCGTTCAACGCGCGATACGCGCCCCACTCCACCCCGGTCCGTGCAGCCGCCAGCGCCCGCGCCTGCACCAGGCCCATGGTCACGGCATGCTGTTGTCCGCTGCCCACGCGCACCGCCACCACCGACAGGGCACCCAGCACCACGATGAGAAACAGCGCCGGCACCAGCGCGAATCCCGCACATCGCCGAATCGAGGCGCGCGTGCGGCTCATGGCGCATTCGCCAGCTGCACTTCGTGCAGCAATTGCACCGACTCACCGGCGCGGGTGAGCAGCATGGTCAGGGTGACCAGCGAATTGCGTTGCGCTGTGCCGCTCGAGTAGGTGAACTGGCAGGCGCCCACGTCGGCCGCGATGCGCGAGGCGCTCGCGCCCGCCGTGGTCAGCACACTGGCGCTCACCGGCTGCGTGGAAGCGATGGTGTATCCCGAGTAGCGCGTCAGGGTACCGGCGCTGGTGTCGCACAAATACGAGACCGGGCCGCTGAGCAGGTAGACCCGCCTGCCCGGCGATCCGTAGGCGAACTGGAATGCGGGGCTCAAGGTCACCAGGTTTTCATTGGCGCTGGAGCCTTGCGAAATGCTGATGGTGGTTCCCGCCGGCGTGATGACATTGGCCATCGAATAGGCATCCGCGCCGGGAACGCCAACGTTATAGATCGACAGGTAATGGCTGCTCGATGTCCACGGCAGCGTCAACTGCGTGAACGGCACGGTGGTGGCGAAGGCGCCGTCCGCGGCGGTGAAATCCAGGTCCAGCGCCGCGTTGCTCAACGGGCCCGCGTCGCGATAGCGCGCGCCATCCACCGTGGCGAGCAATTCGAGGGCCGTGACACTGCCGCTGACGCTCACGCGCACGCTCGCCGGCAAGGCGCCGCGCAGGTCGCGCGCCATGAAGCGCAGGGCGCTGTCGGCGTCATCGACGAGTTCCGCGCGCCGCGCCTGCGCGCTGTAGGCGTTCATCGGGCCGACGATGAACATGGCCATGAAGGCGACGACGATGGACCCCACGGTGAGGGTGACCACCAATTCCACCAGGGTGACGCCACGCTGACGCATCAGTAGCTGGTCCTGTAGCCGGTGAGCTTGACCGACACATTGGGCGAGCGCGTGACGGTGACATCAATGCGCCGCGCCGACGCCGACGGCACGCCGGTCAGCGCGCCGCTCTGCGATACGCTCACGCTCACGGTGTAGGCGGACAACGCCGTGATGGCGTTGCCGAACTGGTCACGTGCGCCCACGTCCACCAGCCCATCGTATTGGTCGACGAGGTTCCAGCTGGCGCGTCCGGTGTTGGTGGGCGTGCCATTGGGATCGACGATCCAGCGCTGCAGGATCTCATCGAGGTAGGCCTGAGCGATGGAAATGGCCTGCTGCTGCAGCATGGCATCGGCACTGCGCGTGGCGATGGCCGACATCGCACCCAGGATGCCCGTGGTGGCGATGGCCACCACGGTGATGGCCACGACCAGCTCGATCAAGGTGATGCCGCGTTGGCGCCGCACCATGTCAGTTCACCTGCACGAAACCGCTGCCGGCATCGATACTGATGCTGCGCGAGCCGATGGTGATGGTGGTGCCGGGGCTCGAGGTGAGCCGGCCCTGCGTGTCGAATTGGAACACGCCGGTGGGCGAAACGCTGGTGCCCGAGGGCGCCGAGCCGCTGATGGCGGCGCCATCGCCGCCCAGGAGCGTCGAGCTCCACGTGGTGTCGCTGGTGTTGCAGGCGTTGCCGGAGGCCGCCTGCTGCGCACCCGCGTAGCCCGCTGCGTTGATGGTGATGCGTGCAGGGCAGCCGCTGATCACCGCCGCCTTCTGGGCCGAACGCAGCGCGGATGCCAATTCGTCGGCATAGCCGCGCTGCGAGAAGGCGGATTGGTCGAAAAATCGCGGCCCCATGGTGGCGGCCAGGATTCCCAGGATGGAAATCACCACGATCAACTCGACCAAGGTGTATCCGGAACAACCGGATGCCACCTGGCGCCTCCGGTTCGGTCGCCTCATGCCACCCTCTCAATTCAACTGCAAGACTCCCGCATCATTGCGGAGAAATCCGGTCCCTTAGCAACCCGACGTCGTCACCGACACGGTCGGGGCAGCGCCCGCGGAAGCCGCCGGCACGTAAGACACCGCGCAGTTCGCCGGCGTGGACGCGCCCACCTTGGTCCAGGTGGCCGTGCCGCTGGCGGCCGGCGATCCCGCCGTGAAGGTGAAATCCGATGCCGCGATCGGGCTCAGCGCATTGGCAATGCCGGTGGAGCCGGCGTCCGGGTAGCTGTTGGTCAGGGTCACGGTGTTGCCTTCCATGGTCACGGAGGCCGAAGACGCCGTGGCCATGGCCATGCCGCGCGCCAGGGAGGCCGCGCTGCGCACGCTGCCGGCGAGGCTGTTGATCGTGGCCACACGGGCCTGGGTTTCCAGCGAGATGAAACGGGGAACCGCAAAGGCGGCGAGGATACCGAGAATGGTGATCACGACCACCAGCTCGATCAGCGTGAAACCACGCGCAAGAGACGTCTTCATTTTACGAACTCCACGGCGCATGGCGCCTGCAACTGTTGAAATGGGCGAGCATCCGCCCGCCGTCCTGTATGAAAGTCGGTCGCAAACAGCGACTCTTGAGAGGCTCGTGGGCAGGCTGAGACTTATGTCTCATTCAGCGATTCCCTGAAGCGCCCGATGCGCCAAGAGGGTGCGCATCGCCCGCACCGGCGGACGCCCCGGCCCCAAGTTTCCTCAGCCGACGTGGCCCACCTTGCCGATCATGTTCCACATCGGCAGGAACACACCCAGCGCCAATATCAACACCATGGCGCCGACGCCGACGATGAGGATGGGCTCGATCATGGCGGTGAGGTTGCGCAGGCGGTAATCCACCTCGCGCTGGTAGAAGCCGGATACTTCTTCCAGCAACTGAGTCAACTCACCCGTCTCCTCGCCCACCATGATCATCTGCAGCACCAGCGGCGGGAAGATGCCGACGCCGCCCGCGGCGCGGCTCAGGGAGTCGCCCCGCTCCACCGCATCGCGCAGACGCAGGAGCCGCTCGCCCAGGAACTCATTGCCGGCGGAGCGCGCCAGCAGGGTCAGTGCCTGGATCATGGGCAGTCCTGCATCCAGCGAGATGGACAGTGAGCGCATGACCCGCGACAGCACGGCCTGGTGCAACAGTTCGCCCAGTACCGGCATGCGCAGCTTCAGGCGATCCCATTTGTAGCGTCCTTCCACGGTGCTGACGTACCGCTTGAGGCCCAGGATGCTGAAGATCAGCCCTGCGAGGAGCGCGAAGCCATGGTTCCTGGCGAAGTCGGAGGTGCCCATGATGACGCGCGTCGGCCAGGGGATGTCGTTGCCCAGGACCTTGAACAGCGGCGCGAAATTGGGAATCACGAACACCGTGATCACGGCAATGGCGATGCCGATGATGCCCACGACGATCATGGGATAGCGCAAGGCCGCCTTGACGCGGTCCTGCACGTCCTGGTCCTGGCCCAGGTACTCGCTCAAGCGGAGGAATGAATTATCCAAGGTGCCCGTGGACTCACCCACGCGCACCATGCTGATGAACAGCGGCGGGAAGATGTCCGGATGGCGCGACAGTGAATTGGCAAAGTCGCGCCCCGACTCCAGGCTTTGCAGCACGTCGTGCAACGCATCGCGCAGTTGCACATTGTGCGTGGATTGCGCCAGGCCCTTCAGGCCCCGCAGCAACGGCAGTCCCGCCTTGGTGATGGAATACATCTGGCGCGCGAACAGCACCAGGTCGACGGTGGTGACGCGGCGCGCGGCATACTTCTGCCACAGCTCGGAGACCGAGATACGCCCCGCCGCCTCCGGCGCGATTTCCAGCGGCGTGATGCCGAGGTTCAAGAGCCTGGCGGCCACGGCCTCGATGCTGTCCGCATCCAGCCGGCCGGTGATCAGATCACCACGACCCGAGCGTCCACGGTAACGGAAGTTGGACATGCATCAGGCCTGCTGCAGCAGGTGCGCGACGGTTTCGTCGGGGATCGCCACCTCGCCGTCGGCATCGAGGATCTCCTCCAGGCCGCTGCCCACCGCCATGGCCTCGGCGAGCGAAGTCACGCCCGCCAGCGCCAGATCGATGGCGCCCTGCGCCAAGGGCACGTAGCCCTCGCGCGAACGCGCGGCGCGGGCGAAGCCTTCGAGGTCACCGCGGCGCACGAGGTCCGCCAGCATCCGGTCGATTTCCAGCAATTCGTACACGGCGACGCGGCCGCGGTAGCCGCTGAGGTTGCAATACGTGCAACCCGCACCGGCCAGGAAGTTCTGCCGGTCCGCCACCAGGTTGGGGCGGCAATTGGCAAGCCAGGCGAGCTGATTGGGCGTGGGCTGCGTGGGTTGAGCGCAGTCGGTGCACACGCGGCGCACCAGGCGCTGCGCGATCACGCCATGCACGGCGGCGGCGATCATGTAGCCGGGCGCGCCCATGTCGAGCAGGCGGTTCACCGTGGCTACCGCATTGATGGTGTGCAGGGTGGAAAACACGAAATGCCCGGTCATGGCGCCACGCAGCGCGATCTCCACGGTTTCGCGGTCGCGGATTTCGCCGACCAGGATGATGTCGGGATCCTGGCGCAAGGCCGTGCGCAGCACGCGCGCGAAATCCAGGCCGATCTTCGACATCACCTGCACCTGCGTGATGCGGTCGAGCCGGTATTCCACCGGGTCTTCGACGGTGATCACCTTCACCCCGGGGCGGTTGATGTGGTTCAACGCCGCGTACAGCGTGGTGGTCTTGCCCGATCCGGTGGGACCGGTCACCAGCACCATGCCGGAGCTGCGCTCCACCAGCTTGCGAAAGCGCTGCTCGGTCTGCGTCGGCATGCCCAGCTGCTCGAGCGAGAGCATGGCCGAGGATTGGTTCAGCAGGCGCATCACCACCGATTCGCCGTGCGTGGTCGGCATCGTGGCCAGGCGCACGTCGATGCCCGCATCGCGCACGCGCACCGAGAAACGGCCGTCCTGCGGCAGGCGCTTCTCGGCGATGTCCAGGCCGCACATGAGCTTCAGGCGCGTCACCAACGCGCTCGCCACGCGCTTGCCTTCGATCACCTGCTCCTGCAGCACGCCGTCCACGCGCAAGCGGATGCGCAGCTTGTCCTCGCCGGGCTCGATGTGAATGTCCGAGGCGCGCGCCTGCACGGCATCCTGGAACATGGTCTGCAACAGGCGCAGCACCGGCGCGTCAGGGGAGCCCTCGTCGGCCGTGAGGCTGGCAAGGTCGACATCGCCTTCCTTCAATTCGTCGCGCACGGCCTCGGCCAGCGAGGCGATCTCATCGGTCTGGCGGTAGACGAGGTCGACGGTGCGCAGGAACTCCGCCTCGCCCACCAGCGCAAGGCGCAGCGGCTGGCGCAGTTTTGCCTGCAGTTCATCGTAGGCGTGCAGGTCGGACGGATCGGCCATGCCCACCAGCAGGCCGCGCGCATCCTGCTGCAGCACCAGCGCGCGATAGCGCCGCGCCAAGGGTTCCGGCAGGAGCTTCACGGCCTCGCGGTCGATGCGTACCTGCTTCAGGTCGACGAACGGCACCTGCAGGTGCTTGGCGAGGAATTCGTGCAGCGAGCTTTCGTTGAGAAAGCCGAGGTCGGCAAGCACGCGGCCGAGCTTGCGCCCGGAACGCTTCTGTTCGCCCAGCGCCTGCGTCAACTGCTCGTCGCTGATGACCTTCTGCTGGACGAGCAGCTCACCGAGGCGGATTTTGCGCCGAATGCTCATGGAATCGCCGGCGCGCTCAGCGCACGCCCACGGCCGCCTTGGGATCGAGCGCCGCGGCGCGGTCGATGGGTTCGCTGGCCAGCTGCTTCCACTGCTCATCGTTGTCGATGACCACCGGCCGCAGCAGGATCACGAGCTCGGTGCGCACCTCGCGCCGGCGCTGGCTCTTGAACAGGTTGCCGAGCCCGGGAATGTCACCCAGGAGCGGGGTACGGTAATCCTGGTAATTGCGCGTGGTGCGCATCAGCCCGCCAATGACGATGAGCTGGCCGCTGGCGGCCTTCACGACGCTGTCGGATTCGCGCACCTGGCTGAAGGCCAGCGGCAGCGCATCGGTGACGCCGGCCACGGTGAGCTGCTTGATCTTCTCGGACACATCGCTGACGGTGGGATGGATGTGCATGATCACCTGCCCGTCCGAGGCGATCTGCGGCGTCACGTCCAGGGCGATGCCGGAGAAGAACGGCGCCAGGTCCACATCGCGATTGGTGGCCGAGGCCGTGCCCACCACCGTGTTGCTCGACACGCCGGTGACGAAGTATTCGTCCGAGCCCGCCTTGATGACCGCCTTCTGGTTGTTCAGCGTCGACACGCGCGGGCTGGACAGCACACGCGTCTTGCCCTGCGTCGACAACAGCTCGATGAAGGCGTTGAAATCCGCTGTCTTGATGGCCACCGAGAAGGCGCCGCCCAGCGAATTGGTGATCGTGTCGGCAATGCTGCTGCCACCGATGTTCACCGACTTCGAGGGCTGGTTGAACAGGTCCGCGCTGCCGAAGCCATTCTGCGGTCCGGTCTGCGAACCACCGAACAGGCTCCCACCGTCATGCCCGATCAGCGCCCAGTTGATGCCGGCCTGGAATCCGTCCGACAGCTCCACTTCCAGGATCTTGGTCTCGAGGATGACCTGCCGCGTGGCGATGCTTTGGATCTGGCTGAGGTACTGTTGCACCTCGCGCAGTTCGCGCGGCGTGGCGCGCACGGCGATGACGCCGGACTGCGCGTTGACGATGATGGCGCGGCCGCCATCAGCGGGGATCAGGCCATGCAGGCTGTCCTCGAGTTCATGCCAGAAATCCGAGGAAGAACGCGTGGAGATGCTGGTGCCGGTGATCTCGCGCACGCGGTCACCATCCTTGCCGCCGCCATTGCGGGCGGAAAACACCTCGCCGGGCGGTTCGCTCATGCCATTGCCGCTCTCACCACCGCCATTGGCGCCGTTGCCGCCCATGTTGCCGTTGGCATTGTTGGCCTTGGAATTCTGCCCGACCTGGCCCGAGGACACACGCGTGCGCGAGGTGCCACGCCGCTCGAGATCGATGTAGTTCACCTGGAACAGGCGTGTCTGCATGGCCGGCGGCACGATGACGAAACCCGAGGACAGCTTGCGGTAATCGTAGCCATAGGCCTCGCGTACGGCGTCCAGCACCTCGGGGACGGTGACGTTGCGCATGTTGAGCGTGATGCTGCCCGACACACCGGGCTCGAGCACGATGTTGTAGGGCGTGCCTTCGGCCAACCCTTCGAAGAAGGTGCGGGCGCGGGCGTCGGTGACGGCCACGTCAAAGCGCACGTCCTCGGCCCTCACGGGCAACGCGAACAGCAAGACGCAGCACCACAGCGGGTGAAAATTCTTAAGGCGCATGATCCGGAACTCCATTGCCGGCCCGCGGCGGTTCTGCCGTGACCTTCTTGAAACTGGGAGAGGCATTCTGCAGGCGCAGTTCGTGCGCCTTGCCGCGGCGCACCCAGCGCACACCGTCGTTGGAAATCGACTCGACCACGCCGCCGCCAACCTTCGCGCCGGTACGGACCCAATGTCCGTCGAGGATCGCCTTGCGCACCATCCTGCCGCCGTCATTGCGCGTGATCACCGCGCTCAGCTCCGGCACCGCCGGCCGTGCGGCAAGGCGCGCGTGCGCACGGGAGGAGACCTGGGGGGGCCGCATGGGATCACGCAGCTCCGATGCCGTGGCGGCTCCTCCAGCGATCAATCCGAGCAGAAGCAATATCAGTTTCATACCGTGATCCATTGGCGCGACAGGCTCAGGGCGCCGACGACGATGCGCACGCGATTGCGGGGGTACTCGAGCGCATCGAGCTCCACCCGATCCCAATGCAGCTCGTAGGGCAAGGCCTCCAGGGAATGCAGATAGGCGACGATCGAGGGGTAATCGCCTTCGACCACGATTTCCACGGGGTGCAGGAACGGACCGCGATCCTTGGCATCCACGGCGGGTGCGACGGCGTTCGCCGTCGCGCCTTCGGCCGCCACCACCGGGGCGGGCTCCGACAGGCTTTTCGGGGGCAGGTTGTGCAGGCTGATCAGGCGCAGGCCCTGCTGCCCGGCCAGCACGGCGCGCAGCATGTCGGGAATCTTGGCCGGCGAGACATAGCCTTGCGCCAGATTCGACAACTCGGTGTCGAGTTCACCCAGGCGCCGCTGCAGCACCTTGTTGCGCACCGCCGCGGCCACCGCCGGATCCTGCACGATGGCCGAACCCGCCTGGTCGACCGCCAGGATCTTCTCGCGCGCGCCGTTCAGGCGCTGCTCGGCGGCACGCGTGCGCGCCACCAGCGGGTCCATCACCAGCACCTGCCACAGGCAATAGATGAGCACCACGCCGACCAGGAAGACGAGCCCGCGTTCGCGCAGCGACATCTGGTCCAGGCGCTCGATCAGCGGCTTGACGCGCATGTTCAAGGTGCCGAGCGCCATCATTTTTCCGGCTCCAGCTTGGCGAATACGAGCCCGGGCGCGCCGACTTCGAAAACCGACAACGCTGGCGCATCCTCGCGCTTGGCCGCTTGCAATGAGATGCGATCGAGGTTGACGCCGGCGAAGGCACGCTCATTCGCCAGCGCCGCCAGGTACGCCGGCACCAGGTGAGGGTCGAGCGTCGCGCCCTGGAAGGCGAGCTGGCCGTCGCCGGCAGCGACCACGATGCGCCGCAGCCACAAGCCATCGGAGCGCGCCCGCGCGAGCGCCTCCAACCGCGCGGCGAAGCCGGCCACGGGGTCGGCGGCGCCGCGGCGCACGATGTCCAGCGCGCGTTCGCGCGAGGCGATGTCGGCGCTCAGGTCCTTCGCATCGGCATCCAGCTCCGCCACGCTCTTGGCCGGTTTCAAGGCCGCGTTGGCGCGCTCGGACATGGCGAGTTCCGCAGCCTGCTGCTGCTCCAGCGATGTCAGGGTCTTCTCGAGCCGGGCATTGTGCCAACCCGCGTATGCCGCAAGCGAGCCCAGGCTGACGGCGAGCGCGGCGAGCGCAATGCCGATGGCGCGCGCCGAGAACAGGTGCTTCTCGGCGCCGAGGATGGGTTGATACAGGTTGATCTGCTGTTCCATGTGAGTCACGCCCCTTACAGGGACCTGTGCTCCTGGCGCAGGGCGGCGCCCACCGCCAGCAGGCACTGCGCCTGCGTCTCGGCGCTCACCGGTGTTTCGCAATGCAGGGCCGTGTTCAGATCGAGCACGGTGACATCGAAGCTGCTCTCCTCGCCCAGGTCCGCGGCCAGCGCCGCCGCGCGCTCACCGCAGGGAGCGATCGCGATGCGCGTGATGGGCGGCTGGTCGAAGTGGCGCTCGTAGTAGTCGAGCGACCGCTGCAATTCCAGCACTACGTTCTCGGGATTCAAGCGGCCAAACCCAGAGCCCGCGCCGGCACCTCCCTCGATCGCGGAACCCAGGCTCAACTGCAGGTTCATCTGCCGCGCGAAGTAGAAGGTCTTGCCGCGCACCAGCACCACCGAGGCAGTGGTCTCGCCCAGGTGCAGCATCGCCATGCCATTGGCCGAGGCAGGCAACAGGCTCACGAGGTTGCGCAGGCACAATTCGGGCACGTCGACCACGTCGAAGTGCGGCAGGCCCACCAGCATCGATGACTGGGCATCGACGGCACTGCGCCGCGCTGCCACTGCATACATCATGCGGCCCTGGCTGCCGCGGCTCTGGGGCGGGATGTCGAACACGTCGATGACGGCGTCCTCGACACGAAAGTCGATGCTGTCGCGCAGCCGCCAGCGCATCGCGGCGCGCAGCTCCGCGGGGGGCACGTCGGGAGTTTCGACCAAGGCAAGCTGGTAATCCTGCGGCCGCAGCACGCCACTGACGCGCATCGCCGGCAGGTGCAGCGCGCGCAGCGCCGCGGCGGCATCGCCGCCGGAACTCAAGGGGACGGATTCGCAACGCAAGAGCGAGGCCTCGCCGGAGGAGTCACGGCTGACCACGGCCACGGCCATGCGCTCGCCGTCGATGGCGATCCCGATACGGCCCTTGGCCGCGGCATTACGCTTGAGCAATCCGAACACACAACCTCCGTGCTGACCCGGCCGTCTCTTGCGGCCCGTCACAGCAGGGGGTATCGGATTGGGAAAAGCGTTCTTTAACTTATGGGTGAGCCGGTGCGCAGCGCCGCACACGCCGCAACTGCGTCACGTGACGCGCGTCACGAAAGCGCATCACAGAAGGCCTATTTCAGGGCCGCAAGATAGGCGATGAGCTCGGCTCGCGCCTTCGAGTCGATCACGCCGGCGAAGGGCATGACATTGCCCGGCACCAGGCTTTGCGGGTCGGTCAGGTACTTGTCCAGCGCCACGGCGTCCCAGGTGAAGTTGGCGGCACGCATGCCGCGGCTGTAGCGGAACCCGGCAAACGAGCCCGCCTTGCGGCCGACGATGCCCTTGAGGCTCGGCCCCACGCCATTGCTGCCATCCGTGGAGTGGCACACGCTGCAGGGTGCGAACACGGCGGGCGATGCCGCGCCGCTGGCCGGCTCCGCGGCCGGGCACGCGGCGCCGAGCACGGCCATTATCAAACAGAAGGCGGCTTGCCTGATCATGCGTTCCTCTCCCCTGGCGGCGAAGACGGCGCTCAACCCAGCACCCGCGGCCGCGCCACATAGTCCACCAGGTCATCGCCCAGGCGCAACGCCAGCGCCGCCAGCGGGCCGGTGGGATTGAAGCCCGAGTTGTGCGGATACACCGAGGCACCCACCACGAACAGGTTCTGCGCATCCCAATGCTGCAGATGCGGCGACACCACGCTGTGCGCCGGGTCCGTTCCCATGGGCGTACCGCCGGTGACATGCGTGGTTTGGTAGGCGCGCGTGTCGAAAGGAGGCTTCAATCCTTCCACAGGCGCGGTCATGTGGTCGGGCTTCATCGCGCGCGCGATGGCGCCCACCTTCTGCGTGACCCACTCCGACATGCGCACCTCGTTGTCGCGGAAGTCGAAGGTCATGCGCAATAGCGGCTGGCCATAGGCATCGGTGTAACCGGGATCGAGGTCGAGGAAATTCTCGCGATGCGGATAGCAGCTGCCTTGCGCATAGATGCCGAAGGCATGCGAATACCACTGCGCGTTGGCGGCCTTCCAGGCCGTGCCCCAGCGGGGCGTGCCCTCGGGCACCATGCGCGAGGCGATGGGTCGGCCGTTGGAGACGCCGGCGGCAATGCTGGCGCCGCCCAGGAAGCCCAGGCCCTGGTGGTCGAAGTTGTCGTTGTTCAGATCGTCAATGATGGTGCCCGTGCTGCCGGCGGCCATGAACGGATTGATCCATCGGTCCTTGAAGAACACCTCCACGCCCGAACACGTCTGGTAGCAGAAATTCCGGCCGACCACGCCGGTTTCCGATTCGGGGTCATACGCCTTGCCGATGCCATCGAGCAGCAGCAGGCGCGTGTTGGTCATGGTGAAGGCGGCCAGCACGACCACATCCGCCGGCTGCTCGTACTCGACGCCGCTCTGCAGGTCCACGTAGCGCACGCCGGTGGCGCGGCGCGCGCCCGCATCGTACTGCACGCCCAGCACGTGCGCATGCACGCGGGCTTCGAATCCCTTGCGCTGCTTCAACAATGGATAGAGCAACAGCTCCGGCGTGGCCTTGGCCTGCGCCTCGCAGATGAAGCGTTCGCAATGGCCGCAATACTGGCAGGCGCCCAGGCGCTGCCCATCGGGATTGAGGTACACGCCGCTCGAGTTGGCGGCCGGCTGTGGGAAGGGGTGATAGCCCAGCGCTTGAGCCGCCGCGCCGAAGATCAGGCCCGCCTCGATGGCCTCCAGCGGCTTTTGCGGATACTCATGGCTGCGCGGGCCTTCGAACGGATTGCCGCCGGCCTGCCGCCGGCCCTGCAGGTTGCCGGCCTTGCCGGACACGCCGAAGAGCTTTTCGAACAGGTCGTGATAGGGCTCCATCTGCGCATAAGTCACGCCCCAGTCGCGCAGCGGCATGTCGCAGGGAATCGCGCGCTTGCCGTAGCGCGACTCCACATGCGAGCGCAGCACCGGATCGTACTCGGCCCAGCGCCAGCTCTGGCCGTTCCAGTGATTGGCGGCGCCGCCCAACCCCTCGCCCGGCAGGAAGGCCGACATCCAGCGGATGGGAAAGGAGGCGTCGCGGCGCTGATGGCGCAGCGAATACGGCTGCACCGACCAATCCTGCACCAGCCCCTGGCGTACCGCCCAGCGCAACTCATCGCGCTGCGTGGGCATGCGCGCCTCGGCGCCGCCCGCATGCTCTCCGCCCCTCTCCAGCACCACCGTGTCGATGCCATGCGAGGTCAATTGCCGTGCGACCAGCGCAGCCGTGAGCCCACCGCCCACGATCACCACGCTCCGGTGCGGCAGCCGCTTGCGCGCGGAGGCCGTCAAGAGAAATCCAACATGGATTTGGGGGCAGCCGCGCCCGGATACGGCTTGCCGCGATAGCGCACGATGTCTTGCGCATGCGTGGCCGGCAGCCCCGGATATCCCAGCATCTTCCAGAACACCTTGCCGTGATTGCCGCCGTACATGGGATCCGCGAAGCAGCCTTGCACGAACAAGGGATAGACGATGACGTTGAACCAATCCCGCAGCGGCACCGAGGCGTCCAGCTTGCCGGACTCCACCTCGTGCAGCAGCGCCTCGGCCTGCGCGGGGGGCAGCTGATCGAAGGCGGCACCGTGGCGCTGCACACAGATGGCGTTCACGGCCTGCACACCTGCACTGTAGAGCTGCGCGGGCGTCAGCGGTGACTGCAATCCCATCTCCGGCGGACCGGATATCCACGGCCCGCGCATGTATCGCCCCTTGCCCTGCCCGAACGCGCCGGCAAGTTGCCGGTCGAAGAAGGTCGCGAGGCCGCAGTCCACACCGTTGGGCGTGTACGAGTCGGCCGGACAGAGGATGTTGACCAGGCTTTCCGTGAAGGCGGCTTCGTCGGGCCCGAAGAACACATAGCCGATGAAGGGTGCAGCCGCCGGGTTCGATGCCGGCGCAGCGGCCACGTCCAGCGCGAGGGCCGGCACAGCGGCAGATGCGGGCGCCGGCGCCCCGCAGGTCGAAGGCACCGCATCCAGCCCTGCCGCGGCGCTGCCCGTCGCCGCACCCACGCCCACCGCGCCGGTCAGGGCGGCGGCCCGCTTCAGGAAATCGCGCCGCGCCAGTGCGCTGGAATCCTCGTCGCTCATATCATGCCTCGATCGGTGGAATCTTCAGTTCTTGCGTGCCGTCACTTCGATTTCGATCTTCATGCGCGGATCCGCCAGTCCCGCGCGGATCATGGTCGCCGCCGGCAGCGCCTTGGCGAACGCGCGGCGCAGCACCGGCCAGCAGGGCTCGAAGTCGGCGGTGTCCGGCAGGATGTAGTGCACGCGCACCACGTCATCGAGCGAGGCGCCCGCCTCGCGCAGTGCCTGTTCGATGTTGCGCAGGGTCTGCTCGGCCTGCGCCACCACGTCGTCCTTGATGGTCATCGTGGCGTAGTCGAATCCGGTGGTGCCGGACACGAAGATCCAGCCGTCCACGACCACCGCGCGCGAATACCCGATCTGCGCCTCGAAGGTGGACCCTGAACTGATGCGGTGGCGGCTCATGCAAACTCCTCATGACGGGTGAACGCAGCGTCATCGGCGCCGCTCCAGGGCAGCGGCACCTGCGTACGGTCAGGCGTGATCCAACCATGGCGTGCCGCCACGCTGAACAGACGTTGCTTGGAATAGAACTGCAAGGGCCAGTCGCTGCGCGCCAGCGGCGAGGCCAGGAGCGAACTCAGCAACCCGGGCAGCGTTTCAGCCGGCGCCGTGCGCTTGCATGCGAGTACGCCGCGCATGAACAACTGCGTCATCGTCTCGTGATATCCCGTGGCATCGGTGTTGGCGACACCGACAGATTCGTTGTAGGCGCGGATGTCGCGTCGCACCCGGGCCAGCGCCTCGTCGGGCGGCCATCGATCCAGGTACCAAAGCGCGACGGCCAGGTGTGCATGATGCGTCCAGCGCGGCCGCGGCAGTGTGCACGCCTGGAACTCGCCCACGAAGCGCGCATAGGCGGAAGCCGAGTCGATGTTCAATGGCTGCCAACTCATGGCAGGCGAAAGCGGCGCCACAGCGCCCAGATCCAGGCGACCATGAACAGCAGCAGCAACCAGAACGCAACGCCTGACCCGATGCCTGCGGAAGTCTGCGGCATGCCCCGCCTCCCCTTCTTGTGCCGCCATTCTACACGCAATGGCCGACGGCATTTTGCGCGGGCGGCAGCGAATCAGCCTGGCAATAGGCTGCGCAGCAACTCCGCCGCACCGAGCTCGCGGCAGCCACTCACGTTCTGCCCGGCCCACAGGGGAGAGAAATCCCCACGTCCGAGGCTTTCGGCACGCGCCCGCAGCGGCGCCAGCGCGGTGCTTGCCAGCGGAAACTCAGGCAGGTCCTCGGCCATGGGCCCGCACTCATGCATCAAGCGGTTGACGATGCCGCGGGCGGGACGGCCGCTGAACAGATTGGTGAGCGCGGTGTGGAGAGCGGCCTCGCTCTTCAGGGCGGCGCGGTGCACCGCGCTGGTGGTGGCCTCGGCACACAACAGGAAGGCGGTGCCGAGCTGCACGGCGCCGGCGCCGAGCGCCAGCGCGGCCTGCACGCCGCGCGCATCGGCGATGCCGCCGGCGGCGACGACCGGCACCGAGACGGCATCGATCACCTGCGGCAGCAGCGCCATCGTGCCCAGCTGCTCGTTCATGTCGGTAGTGAGGAAGCAGCCGCGATGACCACCGGCCTCGACCCCCTGTGCGATGATGGCATCCGCACCGTGCGCCTCCAGCCAACGCGCCTCCGCCACGGTGGTGGCGCAACCCAGCACGCGTGCGCCCCAGTGGCGCACCTGCGCGAGCAGTTCCGGGGCCGGCAACCCGAAGTGAAAGCTCACCACCGGCGGCGCGAACTCTGCCAACACCACAGCGCTCTCCGTGCTGAAGGGCCGGCGCGATGGCGCGGCCACCGCGTCGTCGGGCGCCAGGCCCAGCTCCTTCGCATAGGGTGCGAGACGCGCACGCCAGGCACGCTCGCGCGCCGGGTCGGGCACGGGCTCGCGGTGGCAGAAGAAATTGACGTTGAAGGGCTTGGCGGTTCGCGAGCGGATGGCCGTGAGTTCCGCGCGCAGCGTCTCGTGGCTGAGCATGGCGCAGGGAAGGGAACCCAGCCCGCCGGCCTGCGACACGGCCACCGCCAGCGCACTGCCCTGCACGCCCGCCATCGGCGCCTGGATGAGGGGCAGTTCGATACCCAGCAACCCGCAGATGTCGGCGCGGCCGCTCACACGTTGAAACGGAAGTGCATGACATCGCCCTCGCGCACGATGTATTCCTTGCCCTCCAGGCGCAGCTTTCCCGCTTCCTTGGCGCCGGCCTCGCCCTTGCAGGCGATGAAGTCATCGTAGGCGATGACCTCGGCACGGATGAAACCCTTTTCGAAATCGGTGTGGATGACCCCCGCCGCCTGCGGCGCGGTGAAGCCCGCGCGGATGGTCCAGGCGCGTACTTCCTTCACGCCGGCGGTGAAATACGTCTGCAGGCCCAGCAACGCATAGCCACCGCGGATGACGCGGTTGAGGCCGGGCTCATCCAGGCCAAGCTCTTTCAGGAAATCGGCGCGGTCGGCTTCTTCGAGCTGCGAGATCTCCGCCTCGATGGCCGCGCACACCGGCACCACCACGGCACCTTCCGCCTTGGCGAGCTCGCGCACGCGATCCAGTCGCGGATTGTTGGTGAAGCCGCCCTCATCCACGTTGGCGACGTACATCACGGGCTTGTCGGTGAGCAGGTGCAGGTCGCGCAGCACCAGTTTTTCGTTGGCATCCAGCCCCAGCGAGCGCACCGGCTGGCCGGCGTCCAATTGCTTGCGCACGCGCTCGAGCAGGTCGCGCGATTTCACCGCCTCCTTGTCCGCGGTCTTCGCGGCCTTGGAGGCCTTCTGCAAGGCGCGCTCCACGCTGTCCAGATCCGCCAGCGCCAGCTCGGTGTTGATCACCTCGATGTCATTGGCCGGATCGATGCGCCCGGCCACGTGCACGATGTCATCGTTCTCGAAGCAGCGCACCACGTGCGCGATGGCATCGACCTCGCGGATGTGCGAGAGGAATTTGTTTCCCAGCCCTTCACCCTTGGAGGCGCCGGCCACCAGCCCGGCGATGTCCACGAACTCCACCGTGGTGGGCAGGATCCGCTCGGGCTTGACGATGGCCGCCAGGGCCTCGAGGCGTGGATCCGGCACGGGCACCACGCCCACGTTCGGGTCGATGGTGCAGAAGGGATAGTTCTCCGCCGCGATCTGCGCGCGCGTCAACGCATTGAAGAGCGTGGACTTGCCGACGTTGGGGAGGCCGACGATGCCGCAACGAATGGCCATCAGGCTCTACCCGCGCGGCTGTGAAGCTTGGTCATGGCGCGCTCGGCGCCCTGTTCGAGCAGGATGGGCAGGCACTCTGCCGCGAAATTCACGGAATCCAGGATCATCTCCTCTTCTATGCGCGGTGCGCGGTTCAACACGTAATCGAGCACATCGGCCTTGTTGCCCGGGTGGCCGATACCGATGCGCAGCCGCCAGAAATCCTCGCCGATGTGGGTGATGGCATCGCGCAGGCCATTGTGCCCGCCGTGGCCGCCGCCATGCTTCAAGCGCACGGTGCCCACGGACAGGTCGAGTTCATCGTGTGCCACCAGGATCTGTGCCGGCGGCACCTTGAAAAAATCCGACAGCTGGCGGATGGCGATGCCGCTGCGGTTCATGTACGTGGTGGGCTTCAACAACATGAGCTCCTGGCCGGCCACGGTGACCTTCGCCAGCTCGCCCGAATACTTGCGGTAATCGCGGAACTCGCCGCCGTGCGTGCGCGCCAGCAGATCGACGAACCAGAAGCCCGCGTTGTGGCGCGTCACCTGGTGCTCGGGACCGGGATTGCCGAGCCCGACGATGATTCGCAACGGCAGAGCACTCGCGTTCATGTCGCCACCTCAAAGAAGAAGGGGCCGCCCACCTGGGCGGCCCCGATCGTTTTACCGAGAAAGGCTGAAAGAAGATTACTTCTTGGCGTCTTTCTTGGCAGGCTCTTTCTTGGCCTCTTCCTTCTTGGCAGGTTCGGCCTTCTTCGCCGCATCCCCACCCGCCGCAGCCGCCGGCGCGGCAGCCGCCGCACCTTCCGCAGCCGCACCTTCCGCAGCCGCGGTCGGCTCCGGTTCCTCGGCACGCGGGCTGTGGATGGAGACCACCGCCGCATCGCCCTTGGCCAGGTCCAGCAACTGCACGCTGGCGGGCACCTTGAGCTGCGACAGGTGGATGCTCTCGTTCAGGTTCAGGGCGGACAGGTCCACCTCGATGAACTCCGGCAGGTCGCGCGGCAGGCACGACACTTCCACTTCGCTGCGCAGGTGATAGACCAGGCCGCCCTGCGTCTTGACGCCGGGAGCGATGGTCTCGCCCTTGAAATGCAGCGGAATGCTGATGCGGATCTTCTCGTTCTCCTCCACCCGCTGGAAGTCGATGTGCAGCACCGCGTTCTTGTACGGGTGACGCTGCACGTCCTTCAGGATGGCCGCCTGTTTCTCGTCGCCGAGCTGCAGGCTGATGATGGTGGAATAGAAGCGCTCGTTGTCGAGCATGAGCAGCAGCTTCTGGTGGCTGAGCGCCAGGGGGCGCGCCTCCTTGTGACCGCCGTAGAGAATCGCGGGAACCTTGCCCTCGTGACGCAGGCGGCGGCTCGCACCTTTGCCTTGGCGTCCGCGGGCTTCCGCGACCAGTTCAAAAGAAGTTTTCATGTACATCTCCAGTTACAACAACACACAAGGCCCGCGCGCGTCGCGACCAAGCGCGCGCCGGCCGACCCATCAATCAATGTAGAGCGAACTCACCGATTCCTCATCGCTGATGCGGCGCATGGTCTCGGCCAACAGGCCGGCCACGCTCAGCTGGCGGATCTTCGCGCAGGCGCGGCCGGCGTCCGACAGCGGAATCGTATCGGTGACCACCAGTTCATCCATCACCGAGGCGCTGATGCGCTCGATGGCCTTGCCCGACAGCACCGGGTGGGTGATGTAGGCCACCACCTTCACCGCGCCCTCGTCCTTCAACGCCTGCGCGGCCTGGCACAGCGTGCCGGCGGTATCGACCATGTCGTCGATCAGCACGCACACCTTGCCGGACACCTCGCCGATGATGTTCATCACCTTCGATTCATTGGCGCGCGGGCGACGCTTGTCGATGATGGCGAGCTCGGCATCGTCGAGGCGCTTGGCGAGTGCGCGGGCGCGCACCACGCCGCCGACGTCCGGCGACACCACGATCATGTTCTGGTGCTTCTGCTTCCAGGCATCGCCCAGCAGCACCGGCGATGCGTAGACGTTATCCACGGGAATGTCGAAGAAGCCCTGGATCTGGTCGGCGTGCAGATCGACGGTCAGCAGCCGGTCGACGCCGGCCTCCGCGATCATGTTGGCCACGAGCTTGGCGGTGATGGCGACGCGCGTGGCGCGCGGACGGCGATCCTGCCGGGCGTAGCCGAAATACGGCACCACCGCGGTGATGCGCGCCGCCGAGGCACGGCGGCACGCATCGGTCATCACCAGCAATTCCATGAGATTGTCATTGGCCGGGGGACTGGTGGGTTGCACCAGGAACACATCGCGGCCGCGCACGTTTTCCATGAGTTCCGCGCTGACTTCGCCGTCGCTGAAGCGCCCCACGTGCGCCCGCCCGAGCGGCACGCGCAGATGACGGGTGATCTCCTGCGCCAATGCCGGATTGGCATTGCCGGCGAACACCGCCATCGAGGAGCGATCGAAGTCATTCCCGCGGGACATCATCAGGCCTTCACGTCATACCCATCGAACTGGCTGGGGTGGAAGGATTCGAACCTCCGTATGGCGGGATCAAAACCCGCTGCCTTACCGCTTGGCGACACCCCAACAACCTTTCGTCATTCACGCTTGTCGCGACGCTGCCAAGGCAGCGCGCAACGGCGATTCGTTCTGTCCCCGGGCGATGAAGCCCGACCATTCCGGCGGCAGGCGCTGCAGGATCTCCCGGCCCTGCGACACCGAGAGCAGCGGCAGGAACACGCAGGCTCCCGTGCCCGTGAGACGCGCCTCGCCGAATTGGGACAGCCAATCCAGGGCACTCGCCACAGGCGGGAACCGACCCCGCACCGTCGCGGTGCAGTCGTTGCGTCCACCTGTCTCAAGGAAGCCGCGAATTGTGAGCGGCGGTGAATTTCTTGTCAATTCAGGCGCGGTGAAGATCGAGGCCGTCGGAACTGAGCAATTCGGTTTTACTATCAGATAGTTACGCTCGATCGGAGCATCCGTGCCGGTCAGCACGGTGAGTCTTTCTCCCACCCCTTCGGCAAACGCGGCCTGGGCGCCGATGAATACCGGCACATCGGCGCCGAGAGTCAGCCCCAGCGCCTGCAATGTCGCCGTGGGCAGCCCCGTCCCCCACAGCCGGTCCAGCGCACACAACACGGTGGCGGCATCCGAACTGCCACCACCCAGGCCGCCGCCATGGGGGATGCGCTTGACGATACGGATGTCGGCGCCCCGGAGGGCACCCCGGAGGGAACCCTGGCCGGAGCTGGCGTGCGCCTGCAGCAGGCGGGCCGCACGCACCGCCAGATCCGCTTCCGGCGGAATATCCAGGCCTTCCAGGCGTTCGATGCGGTCGTCCTCGCGCACCCGGATGTCGATGTCATCGGCCAGGTCGAGGAATTGGAAGCAGGTCTGCAACTCGTGATAGCCGTCCGCCCGGCGCCCGAGAATGTGCAGGAACAGGTTGATCTTGGCGGGCGCCGGCCAGCGCGAAAATCCGGCCAGGGGTGCCGCTTCGGTCATGGCGACAAGGCCCAGCGATCCACCGCCACCCTCACGCGCACCTGGTCGCGGCGCAGGACCAGGCGCTTGGGCAGCACATCCGTACCGGCCCGCATGTATTCACCATATTCGATGCTCCAGCCATCCTGCTGGATCTGCGCGGCACGCCCCTCGGCATTGGCGGTGAGTTCGAACGTCTGCGCAGGGCTGGGCACGCCCAGCAGCCAATAGCGCAGGCGATCGAAGGGCGGCGCAAAGCCCAGGCGCTCCTCGAGGAAGCGCTGCGGATCCGTGTCCGCGGGCGGATCGAGCTCGATGCCCTGCGGCGAGAGCTTCAACGCGACGGCGCCGGCCCCCAACGGCCCGGCCAGGCGCACATCGGCGCGGTCGCCCGCCTGCCGCCATTCCAGGCTGGCCTGCCAGCCCTGCGTACCGACGGCACCAGCTGCCCGGCCCTGCAGGTCCCAATGGCCGGCGGCCTGCAGTTGCGGCAGGCGTTCGGACCAGGCGCTCAATACCGCCGGCTTGGGAGGCGCCACGTGACAGGCACTGAGCAAGGCAGCTGCGGCCACCCAGCACAAAGCGCGGCGCATCAGTGCGTACCGTTCAAGCGCGCAAGCGTCGCCAGCAGCACCTTGTCGCGCGGATCCTCGGCGCGCGCCTGTTCCCAGATGCGCCGCGCCTCCTCGCGCTGGTTCAACTTCCACAGCACCTCGCCCAGGTGCGCGCCGGTCTCCGCGCCGCGATCGGCGGCGAAGGCCGCGCTCAGATGGGCAAGCGCCTGCTGCGGTTGGCCCTGGCGGTACAACACCCACCCCAGGCTGTCGCGGATGGCCGCGCTTTGCGGCGCCCGGGCGAACGCGGCCTCGATCAGTCGGCGTGCACGCGGCAGCTGCAGCGCATGATCGGCGAGCGTGTAACCCAGCGCGTTCAACGCCGCGGGATCGTCCGGCCGCTGCTTCTGCAGGCGATCGAGCTCGCGCAGCGCCGCGCGCAGCTGCTGCGATTGATCGAGGAGTTCGGCGCGCTTGAAACGCAACTCGACGCTGTCGGGATAGGTGCCGATGGCGCCGTCGAGCAGCGCAAGGCCCCGGCGCTGCTCATCGACATCCGCATACAGCTGCGCGCGCGCGGCGAGGATCTGCGGCGCGCGCGTGGGGGCGTCCGCCAGCAAGCCATCGAGCAGGCCTTCCGCCTCATCCACCGCGCCATTCCTGCGCAGCAGGGCCGCGGCGCGCAGCATGGCGGAGTAGACGCTCTCGCCCTCCTCCACGCGCGCATACAGGCGCAGCGCCGCATCGTCCTGGCCGCGGCGCTCGGCGATGCGGCCCAGGTGATAGAACGCATCGCCGATGTAATGCCCGCTCTTCACCAACCGGAAAAAACACTCCTCGGCCAAATCCAACGCGCCGCGCTGCAGCTGCAGGCGCCCCAGCAGGCGCAGCGCTTCCGGGCCGCCCTGGGGTGCGTCGATCAGGGATTCCAGTTCCGCCTGCGCAGCGGCCTCCCGGTGCAACAGGATCAGCACCGCGGCGTGCTGCAACTTGCCGTTGGCATCATCGACGCGATCCGCCTGGGCATTGGCCAATTCCAAGGCCTCGCGTTCCTGCCCTGCGAGCGCCATGGCACGCGCCAACGCCCAGGTGAGCTCGGAGGTGGGCGCGGCGCGCACGGCCTTGGCCAGGTTCGCAACCGCGGCGCTCGAATCATCCGCACTTGCCTGCGCCAGGCCGACGAGCTTGAGCGCGGGCACCGCATCCGCATGATCGGCCGCGACCTGCTCGGCCGCCCGCCGCGCCGCGTACACATCGTCGCTTGCACCGAGCACATCGCCCACCCGCCGGTAACCGGGCTCCAAGCCGCCGGGCTCCAGCGACAGCACCCGCCGCAGGTGTGCGGCGGCGAGCGGAACCTGGTGCAATTGCAGGGCGGCGCCTGCCGCGAATTCCTGCGCTTCGATGGCGCCCGGCGCCACGCCGATCCAGCGCTCCGCCGCACGCAATGCCAGGCGCGGCTGCTGCGCATCGGCGGCCAGGCGCGTGGCGCGCTCCAGCACCTCCGGGGCCGAGCTGTGCCCGGCAATTTGCGCATAGCGAGACGCCGCCACCGGCAGCTCGTTTCGAGCCGCGGCGATTTCGGCGACAATGACGTTGGTCAGATCGCTTTCACCGGCAAGGGGTGGTTCAGTGGGGGTGCTGGCGCAACCGGCGATGGCGAACACTGCGGCGGCCGCCGCGATTCGTGCGAAGATAGACACTGGGAACACAGCAGTACAATGCCATTTCGCATCCTCGGCATCAATCATAAGACCGCCCCCGTCGCGATTCGCGAACAAGTGGCCTTTGACCCGCAACAACTGGCGGACGCGCTGCGCGCACTCACGCGCGAGGCAGGCGTTGCCGAGGCCGTGATCCTCTCCACCTGCAACCGCACGGAAGTCTACTGGTCGGGCACGGCCGGCGGCGATGCCCTGATGCAATGGCTCACCCGCTCGCGCGCCTCGGAGCATGACCTGTCCTCGAGCGTGTACGTGCACGAGGAACAGGCTGCGGTGGAGCATGTGTTTCGCGTGGCGGCCGGCCTCGACTCCATGATGCTGGGCGAGGCGCAGATCCTCGGACAGCTGAAGGACGCCTATCGCGCCGCGCAGGAAGCCGGCAGCACGGGCCCCTCGCTGCACAAGCTGTTCCAGGCCAGCTTCTCCACCGCCAAGCGCGTGCGTACCGAGACGCGCATCGGCGCAAACGCGGTGTCCATCGCTTCGGCCTCGATCAGCCTGGCGCGGCGCGTGTTCTCGGACCTGGGCGAACGCACCGCGCTGCTGATCGGCGCGGGCGAGATGATCACGCTCACCGCGCGGCACATTTCCACCCAGGGCGTGAGCCGGCTCATCATCGCCAACCGCACCCTGCCGCGCGCGCAGGAACTGGCCGGCGAGGTGCGCGGCGTGGCCGTGCCGCTCGCCGACCTCACCTCGCACCTGCCGCAGGCGGACATCGTGATCAGCTGCACGGCCAGCCCCGTGCCCATCATCACCAAGGACATGGCGCGCATGGCGCTGCGAGCGCGCCGCCGCAAACCCATGTTCATGGTGGACCTCGCCGTGCCGCGCGACATCGAGCCGGACGTCGCCGACCTCGAGGACATCTACCTGTTCTCCATCGACGACCTGCAGCAGGTGGTGGCGGAGAACAAGCAGCAGCGCGCCTCCGAGGCCGACGCCGCGCACGGCCTGATCGCGCAGGAAGTGGCGCGATTCCTCTCCGAGACGCGCACCAAGGACGCAGGCCCTGCCATCAAGGCATTGCGCGCCCAATCCGACGGCGTGCGCGCGCAGACGGTGGAACAGGCCAAGCGCATGCTGGCCGCGGGCAAGAGTCCCGACGAGGTGATCGACTACCTCGCCAACACGCTCACCAACCGGCTGCTGCACGCGCCCACGCAGGCGCTGCGGGAGGCGGCGGAACTGGGCGATCCGCAGCTCGGGCAGGTGTTGACGCGCCTGTTGGTGAAGGACAGCGGCGTGTAGAAGGCCGCGCCGCCGCGGCCCGGCCTGCGCGGCCCGCTATAATCCCACCCATGAAAGAATCCATCCGGCGCAAGCTGGACAAACTCAATGAGCGCTTCGAGGAAGTCGGCCATCTGCTGGGCGACCCGGCGGTCATTTCCAAGCAGAACCAGTTCCGCGAATTGTCGATGGAATATTCGCGCCTGAACCCGCTCATCGACCGTTACCGCCGCTTCGTCGACCTCGAGAAGGACATCGCCACCGCGCGTGAACTGATGGCCGATCCCGACGCGCAAGCCCGCGAGCTGGGCGAGGACGAATTGGCGCAACTCTCGCCGCGCGTGGCCGCCGAGGAACTGGAGCTGCAGAAGCTGCTGGTCCCGAAGGACCCGCACGATGACAGCAACATCTTCCTGGAAGTGCGCGCCGGCACCGGTGGCGATGAGGCCGCGATCTTTGCGGGCGACCTGTACCGCATGTACGCGCGCTACGCTGAATCGCGTGGCTGGAGCGTGGAAATCCTGAGTGAAAATCCGGGCGAGCACGGCGGTTTCAAGGAGATCATCAGCCGCATCATCGGCCGCGGCGCCTATTCGGTGCTGAAGTTCGAGTCCGGCACGCATCGCGTGCAACGCGTGCCGGCCACGGAAGCGCAAGGCCGCATCCACACCTCGGCCTGCACCGTCGCCATCCTGCCCGAGCTCGACGAAATCGAGAGCGTGGAGATCAACCCGGCCGACATCCGCGTCGACACCTTCCGCGCCTCCGGCGCCGGCGGCCAGCACGTCAACAAGACCGACTCGGCCATCCGCATCACGCACCTGCCCACGGGCGTGGTGGTGGAATGCCAGGACGAGCGTTCGCAGCACAAGAACCGCTCGCGCGCCATGTCGCTGCTCAAATCGCGGCTCCTCGCCGAGCAGCGCGAGAAGCAGGCCAGTGCGCAGGCGCAATCGCGCAAGCTGCAGGTGGGATCCGGGGACCGTTCCGAACGCATCCGCACCTACAATTTTCCGCAGGGCCGCGTCACCGACCATCGCATCAACCTGACGCTGTACAAGCTGGATGCGGTGATGAACGGGGCGCTGCAGGAACTGGTGGATGCCCTGAACCAGGAATACCAGGCCGAGGAACTGGCCAACCAGACAGAATGATGCGCGTGCGCGAGCTGCTCGACGACGCCACGCGCGCCTTGCCGGCGGTATCGGAATCCCCCCGCCTGGATGCCGAATTGCTGCTGGCGCATGTACTCGGGTGCGGTCGCAGCACGCTGCGCGTGCGCGACGATGAAATGCCCGCGGCGCCGCTGACCGACGCATTTCATGCCCTGCTGCGGCGCCGCCTTGGCGGTGAACCCGTCGCCTATCTCACCGGGCACAAGGAATTCTGGTCGCTGGCGCTGCGCGTGGGTCCGGAGGTGCTGGTGCCACGGGCCGATACCGAGACGCTGGTCGAGCGAGCGCTGGCGTTGATTCCGGCGGAGCGCGACGTGTCGATTCTCGACCTGGGCACCGGCAGCGGTGCCATCGCGCTGGCTCTGGCCAGCGAACGTCGGCAAGCGCGGATCACCGCCGCGGACCGGTCAGCCGCAGCGCTTGCCATGGCCCGCGACAATGCGGCAACTTTGGGCCTTTCGCGCGTCCGCTTCGTCCAGGGCGACTGGTTTGCCGCCGTGCCGGGCGAGCGCTTCGAGGTCATCGTCTGCAATCCTCCCTACGTGGCCGGCGGCGATCCGCACCTGGCCTCGTTGCGCGCCGAACCGCTGGTTGCATTGTCCCCCGGCCCTTCGGGGCTGGAAGCCTACCGCGCCATCATTCCCGCGGCCCGCACCCACCTTCGCACGGACGGTTGGATCCTGTTCGAACATGGCGCCGGCCAGGCGCAAGATGTCAAGAATCTGCTTGAGTGCAATGGTTTCGATGACGTAACCTCGCACCCCGACACTTCCGGCACCCTGCGCGTGACGCAGGGCCGCCTCTCCTCCCACATGCAAAGGCAGCCATGATCCGTTTCGAAACCACCCTCGGCGACATCACCATCGACGTCCATGAAAAGGAAGCGCCCATCACCGCGGCCAACTTCCTGAAGTACGTGGACGACGGCTATTTCGACGGCACCATCTTCCATCGCGTGATTCCCGGCTTCGTCATCCAGGGCGGCGGCTTCACCGAGGACATGACCCAGAAGCGCACCCAGGCCCCGATCAAGAACGAGGCGGACAACGGCCTGAAGAACCTGCGCGGCACGTTGTCCATGGCCCGCACCAGCGACATCAACAGCGCCACCTCGCAGTTCTTCGTGAACTTGAAGGACAACGGCTCGCTGGATCACTCGCGCGGCAACTTCGGCTACGCCGTGTTCGCCAAAGTGACCGAAGGCATGGATGTGGTTGACAAGATCGCGCAGGTGGCCACGGGGCGCAAGCGCGGGCATGAGGACGTGCCGCTCGAGGCCGTGATCGTCAAGAGCGCGCGCCGCATCTAGCGGCGCGGCGTCGCAGGTCCAGCCCGCGGCGCATTTCGCGTGGCGCGCAAACGCACCTGGTGGGGACGCACGCTGCGCTGGACGGCGGGCCTGCTGCTGGGCGGCCTGATCGTAAGCTCCCTGAGCGTGCTGCTGCTGCGCTGGATCGATCCTCCCATCAGCGCCTTCATGATCGAGGCCAAGGTGGCCTCGTGGTTCGATGACAGCAAGGGCTTCACGCTCGATCATCGCTGGGTGGACCTCACCCGGATCTCCCCCAATCTCGCACTCGCCGTGGTCGCCTCGGAGGACCAGAAATTCCCCGAGCATTGGGGCTTCGACGTCGAGGCCATCGAGAAGGCCTACCAGATGAACCAGCATTCGCACCGCATCCGCGGCGCCAGCACCATCACTCAGCAGGTGGCGAAGAACCTGTACCTGTGGTCCGGGCGCAGCTACCTCCGCAAGGGGCTGGAAAGCTGGTTCACTTTGCTCGCGGAGGCGTTTCTGCCCAAGCGCCGCATCCTCGAGATCTACTTGAACATCGCCGAGTTCGGCCCGGGCATCTATGGCGCTGAGGCAGGCGCACAGCGCTTGTTCCACAAGCCGGCCGCACGCCTGACCCGGAGCGATGCGGCGCTGATGGCGGCGGTGCTGCCCAACCCCAAGCTCCTGCACGCGAATGCACCCTCGGCGTTCGTCGCGCGCAGGCGTGACTGGATCCTCGCGCAGATGCGCGATCTCGGCGGCCCGGAAATGCTGGGCGACATCGATGCCTATCCCGAACGCCGCCGCCGCTGAAGCAGCGGCGGTGGTCAACATCGCCGCCTACCAATTCGCCACCCTGGATGCGCTGCCGGACCGGCGAGCGCGCCTGTTGCGCCAGTGCCAGGACGCGCAATTGAAGGGAACCATCCTGTTGAGTCCCGAGGGCATCAATCTGTTCGTCGCCGGCGCGCAGGCCGGCATCGACGGACTGCTGTCGGAACTGCGCAGTTGGCCGGGACTTGCGGACCTCAGCGCCAAGGTGAGCCACACCGCCGCGCAACCCTTCCGGCGCATGCTGGTGCGCATCAAGAAGGAAATCATCGCCTTCGGCGTACCCGGCATCGAGCCCGGCCGGCATACCAGCGCAAAACTCCCGCCGGCGCAGCTCAAGCGCTGGCTGGACGAGGGCCGGCCGGTCACGCTGCTGGACACACGCAACGACTACGAGGTGAAGCTCGGCACGTTCGAGAATGCTCTCACCCTCCCGCTGCGGCATTTTCGCGATTTCCCGCAGGCGGTGCGCGCGCTGCCGCCGGCGCTCAAGCAGCAGCCCATCGTGATGTTCTGCACGGGCGGCATCCGCTGCGAGAAGGCCGGACCGCTGATGGAGCGCGAGGGGTTCGAGCAGATCTGGCAGCTCGAGGGCGGCATCCTCAAGTACTTCGAAGACGTCGGCAGCGCGCATTATCGCGGCGAGTGCTTCGTGTTCGACCAGCGCGTCGGCGTCACCGCGGCACTCGAGGAGAGCGACGCCGCGCAATGCTTCAATTGCCAGGAGCCGCTGCTGGCCGCCGACCAGGCAGATCCGCGCTACGTGCCCGGCGTGTCCTGCCCCACCTGCCATCGAACGCCCGAGCGGAAGATGGCGGAATCCATCGCCCGGCGCGAAGCGCGCATCCGCGAGCTCAGCCAGCCACTGCCCGGCAGCCGCCCGGTGGATCAATTCAAGCCCATCCACGTGCCGGCCGAATGCGACGGCGCCACGCTCCTGGATGCGCTCAGCCGGGCATTGCGTCACCTGCCCGAATCCTACTGGCGGGAAGAGGCGGCGCGCGGGATGTTGCTCGACGTGCAGGGCAAGCCGGCGGACTTGGCATCATTGGTGCGCGCCGGCCAGCGCTACCTGCACAGGTTCGAGTCGGTGGTGGAACCGGAGGTGAACGCGGACATCCGCATCCTGCATGAAGACGAGGCGCTGATCGTGGTGCACAAGCCCGCACCGCTCCCCATGCACTCAGGCGGACGCTTTCACCGTAACACCTTGCAGCACATCCTGGAGGAGGCCTACCGGCCGCAGAAGCCGCGGGCGGCCCACCGGCTGGATGGCAACACCACCGGCCTCGTGCTATTCACGCGCACGCGTGCGTTCGCGGCTGAGCTGCAGCCGCAGTTCGCGCGCGGCGAGGTCCACAAGGTATATCTCGCGCAGGTGCAGGGGCATCCGCCGCAGGATGAGTTCGACTGCGATGCGCCCATCAGCGCCGAGCCGGGCGAGGCCGGATCGCGCCGCGTGGACGAGGATGGCCTTACGGCGCGAACCACGTTTCGCGTCCTGGCACGCCATGCGGATGGCACCGCAACGCTCGAGGCGCGTCCGCTCACGGGGCGCACCAACCAGATCCGCATCCACCTGTGGCACCTGGGGTGGCCGGTGTGCGGGGATGGCACCTATCTCCCCGGCGGGCGAATCGGCGAACGACAGGTGACATCAACGTTGGACGCGCCAATGCGGCTGCATGCCTGGCGCATGTCGTTCCGCCACCCGCTCAGCGGTGCGGCGATGGAATGCGTGGCGCCGCCGCCTGCGGGATTCGAGTTGCCCTGACGTGCCGCGACAGGGATGCCGCGTGCCGGCGGCGCCTGGCTACCTCACACCGGCAAACCGAGGCTGCCCATCAGGCTCTGCAGCACGGGCTCGAACACCGCCGCCTTGAACAGCAGGATGCGCAAGGTCACGAAGCCCACGAGCATGAGAACGGCCGCCACCGCCGGCGCCCACGCTGCCGTACCTGCCACGAGCAGGAGCAGCAACGGCAGCACCAGCCCCGCCGCCACCACGAGGCCCAGGAACGCCCGCGCGTATTCGCCCTGCAGCAGCAGGGACACGGAGAATTCCCCGCCCTTGGATTTGCGCTTCGCCGTGAACAGCAGCAGGCCCAGCGCCAGCGCATCCAGCACCAGCAGCCATGGACCGAGCCCCGCCAACTGACCGTATCCCATGGCACTGGCGATCAGCACGCCGGCGGTGCTGCCGTACAACAACCCCAGAACCGCAATGATCGGGTTGTCCCACAGCGCGAGGCTGCTGGAGTGGGCCATGGCCAGCCCCTGGTAGCTCATCACGATGAACGCACCGACGATGGCGATCACCTGAAATGTGCGTACCATCGATGCATCCATTCCTGCGCGCATCGCCCACCACTGCAGCAAGCCCGCCCCGATGAGCAGCGCAAGCCCGATGAGCCCGCGCGAGATCCATGAACGGTCGGGGCGCAGGATGGCGCGCCACGACTTGTGCGGCGCCCCCATGTGGGCCAGGTGAAAATAGGGCTTCAGTGTCGCCACCACGAGAAGGCCGGCGGCCATGCCCGCGGTGGAGCCCATCAGGCTCGACACCAGGAACAGTCCCGCGCCGGCTTCCGCGAAGAAGAAGGCCAATGCCATCGAGGTGTCCCAGTAGCGCTGGAAGCGGAATCCCAGCTTGAATGAATTGCCCACGGTTCCGGCGTTCATGCGGTTCATGCTCGGCACCTCAATCGACGTAATAGACTTTGGGCTTGGTGTTCTTCTCGGGCATGGGCTGGCGGCCCTTGCGCTTGTCCAGCAGCACCCGCGGCGCGCTCTTAGGATCGTCCAGGTCGCCGAAGATGCGCGCATTGGTCGGGCAGGTGGACACGCACGCCGGCTGCAGGCCAGCATCGACGCGCTCGCTGCAGAAATCGCATTTCGCGGCCGTGCCCGGCGCATAGCGCGCATAGCCCTGCTGCTCGAAGGGCGTGATCTCGCCGGTGCCGAACAGCCCCTGCTTGAACATGAGGTCGGTGAGCATGGTGCGCATGTCGTAGGGACATGCCACCGCGCAACTGCTGCAGCCGATGCACTTGTCGGCATCGATCATGACGATGCCGTCCGCGCGCGTGTAGGTGGCACCGCTCGGGCACACCTTCTCGCAGGGAGCATCCTCGCATTGATTGCAGATGGTGGGGATGTACACCCGCTTGTTGTTCGGGTACTCGCCGTACTCGTGGCTCAGCGTGCGCGTGAAGAACACGCCGTCGGGGACCGAATTTTCCTGCTTGCAGGCCACCACGCAGGCATTGCAGCCGATGCAGGCCTTCAGGTCGAACACCATTCCCATGCGGGCCATCAGTGCAACTCCCCCTTGCCGCGCGCCTGTTCGATCGAATCGACGTAGTCGTAGACCGTGCTGCCGCCCTTGAGGAAGTCCGGCCAGTCGGCAAGCTTGGTGAGCTTCACGCGGCAACTGGTCTCGGGCTGCCCCGACGCGCCGTCGGTGTTGCGCATGTCGTGCGGCAGCATGTCGTTGTAATGGCCGCCTGACATGAGCACGCTGCGGTTCTCGCTGCGCGTACGCGACAGCGAGTTCGATACCCCCAGGGTCTCGTGATGGATGCCCTCGGTGGTGCGCAAGCGCCCGTACAGGTGGCCATAGGGTGAATCCACGCGCACGATGTCGCCGTCCGCGAATCCCAGCTTCCCCGCCGTGCCGCGGTTCAAGAGCAAGCCGGTATGCACCGGATCGCGATAAGTGATGTCCTTGATCCAGGGATTGGAAAGGCTCTCACCGAAGTTCATCTGGATGTCCTTGAAGGTGATGGCGTACAGGTTGTACTCCGCCGGCTCCAGGTGGATGGGATCGAGCACCGTGGTGGGCAACGGCTGGTAGTCATCGAAAGGCCATTCCTGGCGGAACGGCACCTGCGCCTGTTCGAACTGCGCCCGCAACATCTCGCGCTGGATGGGCAGATCCTCGATGTAGAACAGCAGGCGCATGCCCTCCCACGGCCGGTACCACTTGTCCAGGCGCCGTTCGGTGGAGGAATGGCCGTGCTCCATGTACCACTCGATCGGCTTGTCGTTCCACAACAGGCCCAGCCGCTCGGCGATGTCGCGGTCGCTGTATTTCTTGCCGGGCTCGAGTTTCAGGTGCGGCTTCTGGTTGAAGCCCAGGATCAGGTTGATGACCTCGTTGTACTGGTCGAGCACGCCCAGCCGCTCGGAGATCTCGAAGAAGATCTCCTCTTCGCTCTTGGTGTCGTAGATGGGCGGGGTGATGGGCTGGCGGAAGCAGATGCCCTCGGTGTACGGCGGCTCGATCATCACCGCATTCCAGGTCTCGAGGTAATCGCTCGACGGCAGGATCACGTCGGCGAAATCCGTCATCTCGGTGGGGATCACGTCCACGCACACGATGAAGCGCATGTCGCGCAGGAACTGCAGCCATTTCTCGCGTGGCCCCTGGATGGCCCACACGGGATTGGAATGGCAATTGACCAGCACGTCGGGCTTGAAGGTGGAGCCGTACTTCTCGGGCTCGAGATAGGACAGCAGGTTCAGGTGCGGTGCGTTCACGCCCACCGGAAAGAAGCCGGCGAGATGGTACTCGTTCGGCGGCCAGGAGAATGGCGGCATGTGCCCGAGCTGGTGCGGATTCCCCTGCATCTGGCCGCACTCACCCGGCTGGCAGTGGTTGTTGTCGACGCAGCCGTCGGTGATGGTCACGCCGCAGCGGCCGCCGGGATGATCGATGTTGCCCACCAGCATGTTCACCAGCTGGAAGGCTTGGTTCGTCATCATGCCGCTCTTGTGTCCCTGCGCGCCGCGATAATAGTTGTAGGCCGCGGGACGGTGGGGAACGGTGCGGCCATCGGGCAGCTGGATGGTCTCGCCGATGCGCGCTTCCTTGGCGAACTCGCGTGCGATGCGCCGCACCGTCGCGGCAGGCACGGTGGTGACCTTCTCCATCGCCTCGGGGGATGCGTCCTTCAGGATGTCCTTGTACACCTGGAAGGCGGGACGGCAGCGGATGCCGTTGACGGTGTACTCGCCTTCCAGCGCCAGGTTCTCATTGCGTAATGTGGGATCGTTCCAGCGCTTGGCGCAGACCGCGGCCTTGTCCCACACCATGATCTGTCGGTCGGCGTCGCGCAAGAACAACTGGTCCGGGCCGACGAGATACGGGGCGTTGGTGTCCTTGCGCAGGAACTCGTAGTCGCACAGGCCCTCGTTCACCAGCACATGGCTCATGCTCATGGCGAACTGGCGGTCCGCGGCCGGGCGGATGGGCACCCACTCCTCGGCCTTGGCGCCGGCGATGGACATGCGTGGCTCCACCGCCACCACCTTCATGCCGCGCTCGACCCGCGCCTTGGCCACCCAATGCGATTGCGCCGCGGCATGCAGGTGCGAGGAAAAGCCATCGCCCGCGCCGTTGCTGATCCAGTAATTGCAGTACTTGGCATCATTCACCGCGCCGAACGCAGAATGCACGTAGCCGTTCAGCGGGTGGTAGGCGCCGCCGCACATGGTGCCGCCGGACTGATAGAAGTTGTGGTTCCCCAGCGCCAGCGGCCAGAACCAGATGTGCATCTTCTGGAAGTCCTCGAGCGAGGGCATGATGAGGCGAGGGTCGCGATCGAGCGATTTCTTGATCTCGCGCGCGGTGAGATCCAGCGCTTCCTCCCAGCTGATCGGCTGCCATCCCGGGTCGATGCCCGGCCCCTTGTCCGGATTGGTGCGCTTCATCGGCTGTTTGAAGCGTTGCGGGTCGTAGTGGCGCATGATGCCGGCGTTGCCCTTCGGGCACAGCTTGCCGGCATTGGAAGGATTGGTGGGATTACCCTCGATCTTGTTGATCACGCCATCGTCGGTGACGTGCACCCGGGTGGAACAGGAATGCAGGCACATCTTGCAGGTGGAGTTGATCCACCTCCCCGGCTTCAAGGAGTTCTGTGTGGGCTGGCTTGCGCTCATGGCGGTCTTCCCCCTGATCCGAATTTTGCTTTAAGCGTCAAATAATACTCCTGGGAAGCGCGAATGCCAGCGGCGCGTGCGGGAACCGATGCAGTCGAGAATCGTTCGCCCCTTGCTTCGCAGCAAAGATGCGCGGCGTATGCCGGCGATCGATAGATTCCCTCTATCGATCATATGAAATCAATCAATTGGAGTAATTCCGCTCGGGAGGGCACGATGGCGCCATGTCCAACAGCAACTCTTGCAGGAGTGATTCGATGTCCCTGATCAATACCGAAATCAAGCCGTTCAAGGCGACCGCCTACCATGACGGCAAATTCGTGCCCGTGACCGAGCAGGACCTCAAGGGCAAGTGGTCCGTGGTGGTGTTCTACCCCGCCGACTTCACCTTCGTCTGCCCGACCGAGCTCGGCGACCTGGCCGACCACTACGATGCCTTCAAGAAGATGGGCGTGGAGATCTACGGCGTGTCCACCGACACGCACTTCACGCACAAGGCCTGGCACGACACCTCCGACACCATCAAGAAGGTGCAGTACCCGCTGGTCGGCGACCCGACCGCAACGCTGGCACGCAACTTCCAGGTGCTGATCGAAGAAGAGGGCCTCGCGCTGCGCGGCACGTTCGTGATCGACCCGTCGGGCAAGATCAAGATCATCGAGGTGCACGACAACGGCATCGGCCGCGACGCCAAGGAACTGCTGCGCAAGGTGCAGGCCGCGCAGTATGTGGCCTCGCATCCGGGCGAAGTCTGCCCCGCCAAATGGACGCCCGGCCAGAAGACCCTGCAGCCCTCGCTGCAGCTGGTCGGCAAGATCTAAGAGCCCGCAAGGCAATCGACGGCAAGCGCCGCCCGTACCAGCCGGTGCGGGCGGCGCTTGCAACCGGCAACATCAAGACAACCAGGTGAGCACATGCTTGACGATGACATGAAGGCCCAACTCAAGGGCTATCTGGAGCGGATCAGCCAGCCCGTGCAGATCCTCAGCACCGCGGGCGCAGGCCCGGCGGCCGATGAGATGCGCACGCTGATCACCGACCTCGTCAGCCTGTCACCCCTGATCACGTCCGGCGATTCGAGCGACGCCGAAGGCATCCAGCCCCGCTTCGGCCTGCGTCGCCCGGGCGAGGAGGCCCGCATCCATTTCGCGGGCGTCCCCATGGGCCACGAATTCACCTCGCTGGTGCTGGCCCTGCTGCAGACCGGCGGTTATCCGCCCAAGGTCGATGCGACGCTCATCGAGCAGATTCGCGCGCTCGAGGGCGAGCTGCATTTCGAAACCTTCGTCTCGCTGAGCTGCCATTCCTGTCCGGACGTGGTGCAGGCCTTGAACCTCATGGCCGTCATCAATCCGCGCATCCGCCACACCATGATAGACGGCGCGGTGTTTCCGGACGAAGTGACTCGCCGCCAGATCATGGGCGTGCCCGCCGTGTTCCTCAACGGCAAGCCCTTCGGCCAGGGCCGCATGGAATTGCCCGAGATCCTCGCGAAACTCGACCAGGGCGGCGCGCAACGGGAGGCCGCACGGCTCAGCGCCGAGGCGCCATTCGATGTGCTGGTCATCGGCGGTGGACCGGCCGGCGCGGCCGCGGCGATCTACGCCGCGCGCAAGGGCATCCGCACCGGCATCGCCGCCGAACGCTTCGGCGGCCAGCTGCTCGACACCGTCGGTGTGGAGAATTTCATCTCGGTGAAGGCCACCGAGGGCCATAAGCTCGCGGCGGGCTTGAGCGAACACGTGGCTGCCTACGACATCAAGGTCATGAACACGCAGCGCGCCGCCGGCCTCATCCCCGGCGATCTGCACGAGCTCCGCTTCGACAGCGGCGCTTCGCTCAAGGCGCGCTCGGTCATCATCGCCACCGGCGCTCGCTGGCGCGAGATCAACGTGCCGGGCGAGCGCGAGTATCGCAACAAGGGCGTGGCCTACTGCCCGCATTGCGATGGCCCACTGTTCAAGGGCAAGCCCGTGGCGGTGATCGGCGGGGGCAATTCGGGCGTGGAGGCGGCCATCGATCTTGCGGGCATCGTCAGCCACGTCACGTTGATCGAGTACGACGCCCAGCTGCGCGCCGATGCGGTGCTGCAGAACAAGCTCAGGAGCCTGCCCAACGTCACCATCATCACCAGCGCGCAGACCACCGAGGTGCACGGCGACGGCCAGCGGGTCATCGCATTGTCCTACAAGGATCGCGCGGGCGGTGCGGTGCACAGGGTCGAACTGGCGGGGGTATTCGTGCAGATAGGGCTCGTGCCCAACACCGACTGGTTGAAGGGCGTGGTAAAGCTCTCGGCGCGTGGCGAGATCGAGGTGGATGCGCGCGGACAAACGTCCGTGCCGGGCGTGTTCGCGGCCGGCGACTGCACCATCGTGCCCTACAAGCAGATCGTGATCGCCATGGGTGAAGGCGCCAAGGCCTCGCTCGGCGCCTTCGACCACCTCATCCGTACGCCGTTGTCCGCCGCCGCCTGAGGGCGGCGCCTCTTCAGGCCACCTGCGCCTGCAATTGCGCAGGCCGCATGCCCAGCGCGTGGCAGATGGCGTAGGTCAGTTCGGCACGGTTGAGCGTGTAGAAGTGGAAGTCCGTCACGCCGTGCAGCCGCAAGCGCTGCACCTGCTCGATGGCCACGTGCGCCGCGATCAGGCGGCGGGTATCCGGATCATCGTCCAGACCTTCGAATCGCTGCCGCAACCAGCGCGGAATCGAAGCGCCGCAACGCTCGGCGAAGCGCTGCAATTGTGAGAACCGTGAGATCGGCAGGATGCCCGGAACGATGGGCACCTGGATGCCGGCCGCGGCACAACGGTCGCGATAGCGCAGGTACACATCGGTATCGAAGAAGAACTGCGTGATGGCGCGGCGCGCGCCCGCCTCCACCTTGCGCTTGAGATTCGCCACGTCCGCCTCGACGCCGGGATTTTCCGGATGGCCCTCCGGATACGCAGCCACCGAGATGTCGAAAGCGGCCACCTCGCGCAATCCGCGCACGAGGTCGGATGCGTAGCGGAGTTCCTGCGACGCCGCGCCAGCCGTGCCCACGCCTGGCGGCGCGCCGGCGGGCGCATCGCCCCGCAGCGCCACCACGGAACGCACGCCGTGCTGCCAGTAATCGCGCGCGATCGCGGCAACTTCCGCGCGCCCCGCGCCGATGCAGGTCAGGTGGGGCACCACGCGCAGGGAGGTCTCGCGCAACATGCGCATCACCCATTGATGGGTGCGGGCACGCGTGGAGCCGTCGGCTCCGTAGGTCACGGAGACGAAGCTCGGATCCAGCGGCGCCAAGCGCTGCACGGCCGACCACAATTGCACGGCCATGGACTCATCGTTGGGAGGGAAGAATTCGAAGGAGACGCAAACGCCGGACATGGATACCTCGGTCAGTGGCGACTGCCACGAATGCCAGCGTGCAACGACGCGAGGTATGATACAAATTCATAATCTTCATACTGAATCGGAATCAAATTCATGGCATCCACCGCGTTGGAATTGCGCCATTTGGAGACCCTGCAGGCCCTGGCGGAGACGGGCAGCGTCTCCAAGGCCGCCGAACGCCTGCATTTGACACAATCCGCCCTGTCGCACCAGCTCAAGGCGCTGGAGCATCACTTTGGCACGGCCCTGGTCGAACGCCATGCCAAGCCCGTGCGCTTTACCTCCGTGGGCACCCGCCTGCTGGATCTGGCGCGCGCCGTGCTACCGCTGGTGGCCGAGGCGGGACGGGACGTGGCGCGATATGCCGAAGGACGCGCCGGCATGCTGCGCGTGGCGGTGCAGTGCCATAATTGCTTCGACTGGCTGATGCCGGCCATGGACACCTACCGGAGCCTGTGGCCGGAAGTGGAACTGGACATTCTGTCCGGATTCCTGAGCGATCCGCTGCCGCTGCTGACCCGCGGCGAGGCGGAACTGGCCATCGTGCACGACGAACACGCGCCGCAGGACGGCCTCATCTTTCACCCGCTGTTCCGCTACGAAAGTGTGGCGCTGATGAGCCCACGGCATCCGCTCGCCGCCAAACGCTTCCTGGAGGCCGAGGATTTCGCCGCGCAGACGCTCATCACCTACCCCGTGGCGGATGAGATGCTGGACGTGATGAAGCACCTGCTCACGCCGGCGCGCATCAACCCGAAACGGCGCACCGCGGAGCTCACCGTGGCCATCCTGCAATTGGTGGCCAGCGGCCGCGGGATCGCGGCGCTGCCGTCGTGGACGGTGGGACATTACATCGAGCGCGGCTATGTGGTGTCGCGACCCATCGGTGCGCACGGGTTGTATTGCGAGCTGTACGCCGCGACCACCGAATCGGCGGCCCGCGCCACCTACCTGCAGCAGTTCATCGAGCTGACGCGACAGCAGAGCCTGAAGGATTTGGCGGGAGTGAGCGCGCTGGGCTGAAGGCACGCGCGCCGCGAGCGCGGCACCGCGGGCGCCAGGCAGCGGCGCACGCCAACGGCATTCAATCCCGCCTGCGTCGCCGGGGGCGCGAGACGCGCCCGGGCTTGCTGGCCGCGAGCGCCGCCCGATACCACTCCCAGCGCTCCACGGCGGCCACGTTCTCCACGACATACACGCGCCGCTTGAAGACGGGCGCACCCTTGACGCGATGCAGACGGCGCGCGGACAGGAGCGGAGCCACCATGCGCAGCGGCAGGTAACCCTTGCCGCCGTGCTTCAGCATGTGCTCGAGCGCCCACTCGGAGGCGGCCAAGGTGGTCAATGGCGGCGAGGCCGCCGGAAAAGCGGCTGCGTGCTGGCGGCGGAACTCATCGCCGTGATCGACGTACACATAGGCGGCATCCATCCGCGCATCGTCCGTGGCGGTGGCGGACCACAGCACGATCTCGTCCTCGAAATGCAATCGGCTCGCGCAGCCGGCCATGCCTTGCGGGTCGTGGCAGAAGGCAAGGTCGATCAGGCCCATGCCCAGCCAGCGTTGCAGCTGGCGCTGTTCGCCCGGCCACAGCGCCAAGGCCACGCCGGGCCGGCTGGCGCGCACGCGATCCAGGAAGCGCTCCCCCACATCGCGCCACAGGTCGAAATCCACGCCGATGTTGCACACGTCCTCCACGCCGGGGGGCAGTGCCACCTCGAAATTCGCCTGCTTCCACAATTGCAGCATGAGCTCGGCATAACGCTGCAGCTTGAAGCCGGCGGAGGTGAGCTCGGCGCCCACCTTCTTCCGCTGCAGCACGCGGCAGCCCAATTGCCGCTCCAGGGTGTTCAGGCGCGCGGTGACGGTCGAGGGGGTGACGTGCAGGCGCTGCGCGGCCGCCGCCAGGCTCCCGCCCTCGACGATGGCCAGAAAGGTGCGCAGTTCCTCCAGGTTCATGATTCGATTTTATCGAATCAAATGCTCGATTAATTTTGATTTTTAAAATCAGGAACCTGCGGCATCCTTGCGCTTGCGATCGCCCGATCCGCTGGAGACGCAGGTGGAATTCAACAACTTTCTGTCGGCCTATTATCCGGATACCCGCTACGGCGGCGCGCGGCTGTACGCCGACATGCTCGACCAGGCGCGGCTGAGCGAGCAGCTCGGGTTTCGCGGCGTCAGCATCCCGGAACATCACCTGATCAACATCCTGCTGGTGCCGGACCCGCTGCAATTCGCGGTCAAGGTGGCCTCGGTGACCCGGCACCTCGAGCTCATGACCTCGGTGTGCGTGCTGCCGCTGCACGACATGCGCGTGTTCGCCGGGCAGGCGGTGCAGGCCGACATCCTGTGCGAGGGCCGGCTGATGCTGGGCGTGGGGCGCGGCGCTTTCGCCTATGAACTGGCGCGCATGGGCAAGCCGATCGAGGAATCGCGCGGGCGGTTTGATGAATCACTGCAATTGCTCCTGGCATTGCTCGAACGCGAAGAAGTGGGCTGGGAAGGCAAGTACTATCGCTTCGACCCGATCACCGTCATGCCGCGGCCGGTGCGCCGCATCCCGATCATGGTGGCGGCGCTGGCGCCGGAGGCCATCGAGGCATCGGTCAAGAAGGGCTTCCACATCCAGACCACGCCGCTGAATGCCAGCATGGCCACGATGCGCCTGCAGGTGGGCGCCTTTCATCGCGGCCGCCAATCGCTGGGCGCCGACGGGCAGCATCTGCGCCTCGCCCTGTCGCGCGTCACCTGCCTGGCGCGCGATGCGGCCGATGCGCATCGCAAGCAGGAACTGGCGCGCGGCTATTACGGCCGATTCCACAACGTGTTCACGGGCCCCGGGCTCGTGGACAATGGCGCGATCCGCGAGCTGCCGCTGCAGCAGTCCTGGGAGGAATTCCGCCAGAGCGTGCTGATCTGCACCAAATCGGAGATGATCGACAGGCTCGGTGAATATGCCGAATTGGGCATCGATGACTTCATCTACAGCGCCAACATCGGCTATGACCAGGAGGAAGCGCTGGATTGCCTGCGGCAGTTCGGCGAAGAGATCATGCCCCACTTCACCGCGCGCGCCCGGCGCGTCGCGGCCACCACCCATGTCAGCAAACAGGTGCAACATGCCGATCATCAAGGTTGAAATGCTCAAGGGCCGGACCGTCGAACAGAAGCGCGCCATCGCGCGTGAATTGACGCAAGGCTTCGTGCGCGCTTGCGGCGCCAAGCCCGAATCCATCTGGATCGTGCTGGACGAGGTCGACAAGGAAAACTGGGCCGCCGGCGGCGAACTGCTGTCGGACAAGAGCGGCTGAGCGCATGGCGGCCATCCAGTCGGCGTATTCGGTGGAAGGCAGCGGCCCGCCGCTGTTCCTGATCCACGGCATCGGCGCCTCGCGCCACAGTTGGGATGGCTTGATCACGCGGCTGCGCGGGGAGTTCCGCTGCATCAGCTACGACCTGCGCGGCCATGGCAAATCGCCCAAGCCCGCCCCGCCCTTCACACTCGACGACCTGGTCGACGACCTGGAAGCCTTGCGCGCCGAACTGGGCATCGAGCGCGCGCACTTCGCCGGCCATTCCCTGGGCGGCATGATCGGGCCCGCGTATGCGCTGCGTCATCCCGCGCGGGTAGCTTCGCTCGGCTTGTACAGCACCGCCGCGTTTCGCACCGCGGACGACGCCGCCAAAGTGAAGGGTGTCGTGGCGGCCATGCGCGCCAAGGGCATCGCGCCGGTGCTGGAGACGCTCAAGGAACGCTGGTTCACGCCCGAATTCGCTGCGCGCCGCCCCGAAGTCATCGAGCGGCGCATGCAGCAGGTGATCGATACGGACCCGGAAGTGTTTCTGAGCGTGTTCGACATCTACGCCGGCACGGAAATGGCGCCGTGGATCGGGCGCGTGGCGCCGCCCAGCCTGGTGCTCACCGGCGAGAACGACGGCGGCTGCCCGCCGCGGCTGAACCAGGCCATTGCGCAGGCCATGCCGCGCGCGGAGCTGTGCGTGCTGCCGCGCCTGCGGCACGCCATCCTGCTGGAGGCCGCCGACGAGGTGGCGCCACCGGTGCTGAGCTTCCTGCGGCAACACGCCGCGGCGTGAGCACCGCTGCCCAGCCCCTCCGGCCCACCGCGCCCAACTGGGCCGCGGGCAAGGCACTGGGCGGATTGTTTCTCGCCGGCTTTCTCGCCTACGGCATCGGCGTGTATGGATTCACGCAATTCCTGAATCCCATCCGCCTGGAACTTGGCTGGAACCGCGCCATGACCGGCGGACTCATGAGCGCTTTTTGGCTGGCGGCGCCCTTCGTGCTGTTGTCCTCTTACCTGCTCGATCGCCTGGGCATTCGCGCCCTCGTGCTCGCCGGCGCGTGCATCGAAGCGGTCGGACTCGTATGGATGACACGCGTATCGCACCCGAATGAATTCCTCGCCATCCGCTTCATCATGGGCGCCGGCAAATGCCTGGTGGTGACACCGCTCCCCATCGCCTGCGCGCGCTGGTTTCTGAAGCGTCCCGGCATGGCCGTGGCCATCGCCCTGTGCGGCTGGCATGCAGGCGGTTTGGTGATGGCGCCGCTGGCGGCGCAGGTGATCGGCACACAAGGCTGGCGCTTCGCCGCGCAACTGCTGGCGGCCATCCTGGTTGCCGGCATGGCATTCGCCGCCTGGCTCATGCGGCCACCATGCGCCGGCGCCGCCGGAGGCAGCGACGTGCCGGCTGCGGCGGCGCCGGCGCAGTTCGCCAGCATGGCCTCGCTGATGGTGCTTGGATTGGCAACCGTCGCCTTCTATGCGGGCTATGCGGCGCTGTTGTCGCAACTGACACCGATGCTCGCCGACACCGGCCTCGACGCAGGCACCATCGGCCGCGCAACCGGCGCGCTGTCGCTGTTCGCGATGGGGGGCGTGCTGGTGGGTGGCGCGTTGACCCAGGTGATGAATCCGCGCGCCGCCGGCGCCTTGCTGTTGATCCTGATGGTGCTGGCGGCGATGGGGACGTTTTTGTTCGTCCACGGCGCACACCCCGCGTTGATCCTGTCCATGGTGCTGCTGCAGGGACTGCTGATCGGCGCCGGCGACCCCATCCTGATCGAGGCGCTGCGACGCTCGGTGCCCGCCGCGCGCTTCGCGCCCGCGTACGGCTGGTGGTATCTGCTGTGCCTGGCATCGCTCGCCGCCGTTCCGGTGGTGAGCGGCGCCGTGTTCGACCGCAGCGCCAGCTACGGGCTCGCGTTCGGTGTCATCGCCTCTGGATGTGCCATTGCGGCCGCGGCTTGGGTGGCGGTGATGCGCCCGGTCGCGCGCGACGGCTGATGCGGCAACGCTCGCACCGCTCCCAGCCGGTCAGCGCGATTCAAGACTCGCCCGCACAGGCTGCGCCGGCGGCCGCGTCCAGAGAATCGAACAGCGGCGCGGTGGCATCGAGTGCGCCACGTCGATTGGGTGTGGCCAGCGAATAACGCCCGTCGACGGCATATACACGGCGCCGCGCGCCCGTGGCTTCGCAGATGATTCCATAGGAGGAGCGCTTCACCATGTGGGGCCTGCCCTGCCCCTGCATCGCGGCGGGATCGGCGATACGGTCCGAATACTCGCCCGCCAGACGCCATTTGCCCGGCGCCTCGATGGTGCGCGCGGGCGCTGGCGCACCTGGCGGCGAACCTGACGGCAAACCTGGCGGCAAACCTGACGGCGCGGCGGCGGGCGTGGGCGCCATACCGCGGCAGGGCACGCCGCGATCCTGCGCGCACGACTCGATGGCGGCTTCACGCGGCGCAGGCTTCCGCGGCGCACGGCGCGGCTTGGCGTCAGGACGCGCGCCGACGGGACGCACCGCATCGGCCGGCAGGGATTGCGCGGCCGGTGGCGCAGCGGGATCCTGGCTGGCCCTGGCCGCCTGAGCCGGGGACACATACAGGTTCTGATTTTCACTGCCCAGCCCGCCGCAGGGTTGGTCCGTATACACCGTGCGGCCTTCGACCTGGCATTGATAGATCTTCGCGGCCGCATCCGCGCCCGGAAGCAGCAGCATCAACAGGACTGCACGGCAAATTGCGGCGGGTCGCATGCTCATGCGAGGCGGCCCTTCCCCCCTACTTCGCCGTCGGCGTGTATGTCCAGGTCCAGTTGTTGTTGAGTGCCGTCATGATGATGGACTTCTTGTCCGGCGTGACCTTGATCGTCTTCACGTCGGATGGCGGCATCGCGAGCAGCATGGGGTCGACCGGCGCAATGAATTCGGTGCGCGGCGTGATGCCGCCCTTGAAGGGCGTCGCCTTCGAGCCGCAGGCCTGCTTGACCAGGGTGTCGGGGTGAATGCGCTTGCCAACCAATTCGATGGCGCCGCGGGACTGCTTGGACGCCTTCACTTCGCTGATGTCGAAATGCTCATAGGGCCCCTGCAGCGATCCCACGGGGCAGCCCTTCTCGATGGCCACGAGGTTCGTCACCTTGGCAGGCAGGTTCTGGAAGCGCACCGGCCCTATCAGCGCCTCCTTCTTGCGATCCCAATCGAACGACAGCTTCACCTCATCGACGACATCGCCATACAGGTCGACATCCCCGGGCGGCAAGGTCACGTGCTTGTCGGCGATTACACCGACCACTTCGTAGTGAATGATCTTGGCATCCTGCCATTGCTCCATCAATTCCATGTCGGGCATCTGCGCCACCGCCGGCGCGGCGGCAGCCGCGCAAATGAACGCCAGCAACGCATTCTTCCTGGATTTCATCTCGATTTCCCTGTGGACGCCTGGAATCGAGAGCTTCACGCAAACCGGCGCTTCGGGCAAGCCCGTACGTGGCGACGAACCGCGGCGCCGGCGCGCCGCAAACTCATTCCTCGGCTTCGGCCCCCGCCGCCATCCACGCCAGATCCCCCATCGACACCTTGGTCAGGTCGAACTTGCGCGCGCTGGCCGCCATGCGCGTCAGCGCGGCCGCCATCGGCATCACCGGCTTGCGTTCGCCGGGCTTCATGCGATGGAAACGCACGGGGTTGATGCGCGCCACCACATAGCTGCGCAGGTAGGGGGACTTCATGCCGCGCTTCTGCAACTCGGCGACGATGCGCTTGACCTCGGCATCGATGTCGGCAAGCCGGGCCGCCAAGCCCTCGCGCTCGCGCAGCGATGCGGCCAGCGTCTTGTCGGAGAAGCGATCTACCTTCTTGAGGAACGAACTGTAGGCACCGCCGCCGAAGCGCGCATTGCTATCGTAGATGATCCCCAGCGTCAGCAGTTCGGCGGCCTCGAATTCGCTGGCGAAGCTCGATTCCTTGCGGGTGGGCGTGCGCTTGGCCAGGCTCCTTGCCATGCGAATCACTTCCAGGCTCTTGTCTTTGAGGTTGTGCGCCTTCTCGGTGTTGAGCGCCAGGATCCGGTAGGACAGGCCATCATCGGGGCTGATCAACGCCGTCAGCTGCTTCAGGCCGAGGATTTTTGCAGCCGCGAGCCGATGCCGCCCATTCGGCGTCCACAACTCGCCCTGCTCGCCCCGCACCACGATCAGCGGATCCAGGAACGCGGAAGTAGCCTCGATGGCCTGCGACAGACGCTTGGCGTGCGTGGGCGACAGATCGCGCTGGAAAGGCGTGGGTTGGATCGCAGCGAAGGGCAGCGATGCCAGCAACAAGGGACGGCCCGACATGGGCTCCCGATACGCGCCGATCGGCGCGCCGCCGGCGGCACGCACGTCGGCCACGAGCTCGGCAATCACGGGATCCTCGAGGCCCAGCGCCACTTCGGCTGCGGCCAAGCCGCGCGACTGGCGCGCCGGCGCGAGCTTGCCGACCTTCCGGCCGGCAGACGGGCGCTTGGCGGCCGACTTGCGTTTGAGTCTGGAATTCGAGCTGCTGGTTGCCATGCCCTTACGGTGCCGGAGCACGGCGGGAAAGTAAATCGCACCGGCCCTTACCCGATAGGGGTTGCCCGCATTCTCGTGATTGCGAATCCGCGCGCACTCGGGGCATCATCGGGACATCGCGGGCAGGAGTGAATCATGTGCGAACTCGATGATCTGGAAGAATTTTCAAAGGCCGGCGCGCTCACCCGCCGCCAGTTCAATGCCATGGCGATGGGCGCGGGCTTGAGCCTCGCGATGCCGGGCGGCGCTTTTGCCGCCGAGGTCACCACATCGGATGTCGAGATCAAGACGGCGGATGGCATCTGCGACGCCTATTTCGCGCATCCCAAGTCCGGCAAGCATCCGGCCGTGCTGACCTGGCCCGACATCTTCGGGCTGCGGCCCGCGTCCAAGCAAATGGCCGCGCGTCTGGCGGGTTCCGGATATGCCGTGCTGGTGATCAATCCGTTCTATCGGGTGAAAAAGGCTCCCACCGCTCCCGAGCATCCGGATTTCAATGACCCCCCCACGCGCGAAGCACTCTTTAAGCTCGCGGGAACATTGAGCCCCGCCACCGCCGCCACCGATGCCAAGGCCTTTCTCGCCTGGCTGGACGCGCAGCCGGCCGTGGATGTGAAAAAGAAAATGGGGACGACCGGCTACTGCATGGGCGGCTCGTTCGTGTTCAGGACGGCGGCCGCGTATCCCGACCGCGTGGGTGCCGGTGCCACCTTTCACGGCGGCGGCCTGGTCACTGACAAGCCCGATAGCCCGCACCTGTTGATTCCCTCGATGAAGGCGCAGTTCCTGGTCGCCGTCGCGGAGAACGACGATGCGAAGGATCCCGAGGCGAAGAACGTACTGAAGGCAGCGTTCGCCAGCGCAAAGCTGCCCGCCGAGATCGAGGTGTACGCGGGCGCGCAGCACGGCTGGTGCCCGCCGGATTCGGCCGTTTACAATCCGGCGCAGGCGGAAAAAGCGTGGAGCCGGCAGCTCGCGCTGTTCGCGGAGGCATTGGTGTAGGATTCGAAGCACGCGATCGGCGCAAGCGATGCCAGGAGGCACGATGTCGATAAAATCCAGCGGCCTTCTGGCGATGGCGGCCTTCGGTCTTTTCCTCTCTTACACCTGCGCGGCCGCGGACAAACCTCCCGCCTTCGATTGCGCGAAGGCGCAGGGCGAGGTGCAAACGCTCATCTGTTCGGATGCCAAGCTCGCGGACTTCGACCGGCAGCTCGACGCCGTCTTCAAACAGGCGGCCGCCCACTCCAAGGGTGCGGTACTGAAGACCTTGAAGGCCGAGCAACGCGGCTGGATCAAGGGCCGGGACGATTGTTGGAAAGCGCGCGATGGCAACGCCACCTGGCTCACTGAGAGCTGGCAGGTTGCCGACGTGCGCAGCTGCGTCGCTGCCACCTACCGGTTGCGCATCGCGGAACTGCAGGTGCGCTGGCAGCTTGCAAAGGCACAGAAGGCGGTCAGTTACGCCTGCAACGGCAACGCCGCGAACGAAGTCATCGCGCAATTGTTCGCCACCGAACTGCCCGCGGGGCGCTTCGAGCGTGGCGATGAAAGCCTCGTGGGATATCTCGTGCAGAGTCCTGACGGACCGCGTTATGAAGGGCGCAACCTGCGTTTCGCGGCAGAGGACGGTCACGCCACCGTGACCTGGCTCGGCGATACGCTCGACTGCAAGGCGCGCTGACACGCACCGATGAGGCGCGGCCGTACGCTCGCGCGCGGCATTTCGCCCGCGCCATTCTGAACCTTCGCTGAACGAGGGCATTCAGTCTGCGTTCATCGCGCCGATCCCAGACTCCACCCCATCGCAGCAACGTGGAGGTGGATGATCATGAGCAGATGGATGTCACAGGCGCTGTGCGTGGCGTGCCTCGCCATGCCCGCGATGGTGATGGCGGAAGGCCGCTACCAGCACGACACGCGCAGCCATCGCGGTCAGGACGCGTACGACATCGGCCCGTACATCGGCGTGAACATCGGGCAACTCCGCTATGAAGAGGATCAGCTCGACACCATCAATCCCACGGCGGTGACGGCCACCCTCGGCGTGCAGTTGCATCCGAACATCGCCGTCGAAGGCCGCATCGGCGGCGGACTGGGCCGCCACGAGTTCCATTCCTACGACGTGGAAGTGCGTTCGATGTACGCCGGCTACATCAAGGGCATCGTGCCGCTGTCACCCGTGTTCTCGATCTATGGCCTGGGTGGCATCGCGGGGCTCGACCTGAAGCGCGATTTCGGTGAACCACGCACGCGCGACAATGGCTTCTCGTATGGCATCGGGATGGATTTCAACCTGCCGCGCGGGGCGCGCATCAACGTCGAATACACGCGCCTGCTGAGCGGCGTGAACGACGGCTACGACTACAACGTCAACATGGGATCGGTGGGCGTGGCTTTCCGCTTCTGAGAGCGGACGCCCGGCGCGGAAGCCCGGCAATGCCGGGCTTCCACGGCTCCCAATCCTCGCCTTCATCGCCGGCAGCCGCCTTCCTCGGCACGGGCGCATCCGCTGGTCCCGCCTTCGCCTGCGACCAGGGACGATTGGCGCTGCGCCGCTCGACGGCTGGCGCCGACGCCTCGACGGCGGCGGGTTTGCGGGGTGCGCCAAGGTAGGAACCTGGAACCTGCGCGGCCGCATCCCTGCCCACGTTGTAGTGCTGCACGAGCCCGGCCAATTCGGCGGCGCGTTCGGATATCGCCTGGCTGGCGGCGGCCGCCTGTTCGACCAGCGCCGCATTCTGCTGGGTCACGCCGTCCATCTGCGTCACCGCCTTGTTCACCTGCTCGATGCCGGCGGCCTGCTCGCGGCACGCGTCCGCGATTTCGACCACCATCTCATTCACCTTGCGGACCGCCAGGCCGATTTCTTCCAGCGCAGCACCCGACTGATCCACCAGGGCGCTGCCTTCCTTCACCTTGCCAACGCTGTCGCTGATCAGGTTCTTGATCTCCTTGGCGGCGGCGGCACTGCGGCCGGCGAGCGTGCGCACCTCCGCGGCCACGACGGCGAAGCCGCGACCCTGCTCACCTGCGCGAGCAGCTTCGACGGCCGCATTCAGGGCGAGAAGATTGGTCTGGAAGGCGATCTCGTCGATGACACCGATGATGGCGGCAATGCGGCTGCTGGATTGATTGATGTCGCCCATGGCCTTGATGACCGAGCCCACCACCGTCGCGCCGGCCTCGGATTTCTCGCGTGCCGTGGCGGCGAGGCGGCTGGCCTGGGCGCCGGATTCCGCCGTACGCTGCACGGTGCTGGTCATTTGCTCCATGCTCGAGGCGGTCTGCTCCAGGCTCGAGGCTTGTGCTTCGGTGCGCTGGCTCAGGTTCATGTTGCCGCGCGCGATCTCCTCGGCACCGCCGCACACATCGTGCGCGGTGGTCTTGATCTGCGCCACCACGTTCATCATGCTGTCGATCAATTGATTGACGGCGTTGATCATGGAAGCGACCTGCGGCAACTTGCCGCCGGCGTCGATCCGCCGCGTCAGGTCACCGCCCGCAGCCGCCTGCAGCGCGGCACTGGTCTCGCGAATGGCGGCATCGAAACTCTCGCTGAACATCTGCGCCTGCCGGCCCGCGGCTTCCAACGCCTCCCCGGCGGCAATCTGTTCGCTGATGTCGGTGGCGAATTTGACCACCTTGTAGGGCCTGCCGGCGGGATCGAATATCGGGTTGTAGCTGGCCTGCAGCCAGATCACGCGCCCGTCCTTGCCGCGACGCTTGAAGCGCGCGGAGGCGAATTCACCCCGCCTCAGCGACCCCCAAAATGCCACATACTGCGGTGATTCGCGCTCGGCCGGATCGGCGAACAGGGCGTGGTGCTTGCCCTTGATCTCCTCGAGCGAGTAGCCCACCGTGCGCAGGAAATTCTCGTTGGCCGTGAGGATGGTGCCGTCGAGCGCAAATTCGATGACCGCCTGCGCGCGGTTCACCGCCTTCATCTGGCTGTCGAACTCCGCCGCGCGCTGCGTCTCGGCGGTGATGTCGGTGGCGAATTTCACCACCTTCATGGGACGGCCGCGCCAGTTGAGCACCGGATTGTAGGTCGCTTGAATCCACACGTCCGCGCCGCTCTTGGACACGCGGCGGAACCGCCCGCGGCTGAATATCCCGTTGCCGAGGTTACGCCAGAAATTGCGGTATTGATCGGTGTCGCGCTCGCCGGGCGGCACGAACATGCGGTGATGCCGGCCGCGGATTTCCTCGAGCGAATAGCCCAGCGTCTGCAGGAAATTCTCGTTCGCGGTAATGATGGTGCCGTCGAGCTTGAACTCGATCACCGCGTTGGACCTGCTGATGGCATCGACCTGGCCGCGAAGACTGGACAGACGGAACAGATCGGACAGCATTCTGGAACACACTCCAAGCTCGAAATCGACGTCGACGACGCGGGAGGAAAACCCGACCGGACGGCGGTATTGCACCGCACGGAATATTCCTTTCCCGAACGCGTCATCTATCGGCGCAGACCCGTCCGTTCTGAAGGGAGGGCGCGGCCCGGCCGAGGGCCGAATGTGATGCAGTCGGCGTTTCGATCGGCGCCTGTCCTTCGCCCAGCCGCTCAGTCGGTGCCGGCATCCTCGTCGTCGATGTCCTCGTGGCTGAAGGGATCCGAATCGGCGGGCTGGCTCGGCACGGGCGGTCGCGGCAGGGCTTGGTCCCGCTCGGCCGCCATCCACAGCATCGAGGCGAGGATCACCGCCGACTGCTTCAGGTCATCCATCTGCAGGTGGTCGTAGCTGTCGAGGCTGCTGTGGTGGATGCGGGTGTCGTAGTCCAGCGGATCCTGGATGAACTGAAAGCCCGGGATGCCCACCTGCTGCATGAACACATGGTCGGTGCCGCCGGTGCGCTGCGCCGAGACCTGCGTGGCGCCCATGCTCGCGAAAGGCTCGAGCCATTCGCGGAAGATGGGCACCACGGCGGGGTTGCCCTCGGCGTAGATGCCGCGCACCTTGCCCGAACCGTTGTCGAGATTGAAATAGGCGGCGATCTCACCATGTCCGGGCAGCGGCGTGATGGGCCAGCGAGTGTTGAACGTGTAGTACGGGTTGATGTCCTTGTCGGCGCCCTTCGGTGGCGGGCGCGTCGCGAAATGGCGCTCGACATAGGCCATCGAACCGCCGATCGCCTGCTCCTCGGCGGACCACAGCGCAAAACGAATGGTGCGCCGCGGCTTGACCTTGAGCTTGGCCAGGATCCGCGCCGCCTCCATCACCGCGACGCTTCCCGCGCCGTTGTCGGCGGCGCCATCGGCCGCCACCCAACTGTCGAGGTGCGCACCGGCCATCACATAGCCGGCCTTCTTGTCGCGCCCCGGGATCTCGGCGAGCACGTTGTAGGCCTGGTGGTCCTCATCGTGGTAGTGCACGACGCTGTTCAATTCCACCCGCGGCGCCGCGCCCGCCTTGGCCAGCCGCGCGAGCCGCCGGTAATCCTCGGCTGCCACCTGGAATCCGGGCAGCACCGGCGAGCGGCCCGCCTCGTAGCTGTAGCCCTCACCGCTCACCAAGCCGCCATCGCGATAGGACTGCGACAACCAGGCGAGCGCGCCTTCGGCCGCGAGGAAGGCATCCAGCCGGCGCTCGAACTCCGCGTCCTTCAGTTCGCGCGCACGCTTCACCTGCGAGTGACGTGGGGGTTCGAAGGCCTCCAGCTTGGCGAGATCCTCGGCCGATAGGCGCGTGAACGCCGGCTTGTCCGGCCGCGAGCCTTCATCGGGCTTCGAAATGAGAACGACCTTGCCGCGCAGCTGCCCCTTCCACTTGTCGAAATCCCGCTCGCGCCTCATGGGCGCCACGACGATGTCCGCGCTCAGGGTGCCGGCGGTGGATGGCGTCCAGGCGACGGGAATGGCGCGCAAGGTCAACGCCCGCGGCGCGATCAGGCGCACCGAAAAGCTCTCGATGGACCAACCGCGCCCGAAATCGAAACCTTCCTTGTGGATGTTGGCCAGGCCCCAGGCCTGGTAGCGCTCCTGCGTCCACTTTTCCGCGGCGCGCATCTGCGGCGAATTGGTCAACCGGCCGCCGATCCTGTCGGTGAGGTACTCCGCGGTCTGCGGCAGTTCACTGTGATTGAAGCCTTCGTCGATGATGCGGTTGATGGTGGCGTAGTCGACACTGTCGGCCGCGGCGGCGGGCAGCGACAACAGCAATGACAGGCAGGCAGCGGACAGATGGCGCATCGGAACTCCCTGGTCGATGGTTCTAAATCGCGTCGGCCCTCAGTGCACCGCCCCGCTGGCGGCGCCGCCTTCGGCCTTGAACAATTGCTCGATATCCACCGCGTCGAACACATAGGCGCGGTTGCAGAAATCACAGCGTACTTCCACCTCACCGCGTTCGGCGATGACCGAGCGGCTCTCGGCCTCGCCCAGGGCGCGCAGCATGCCGGCGACGCGCTCGCGCGAACAGCGGCAACGGAAGAACACCGGTGCGGGCTCGAACACGCGCAGGTCGTCCTCGTGGAACAGCCGGTGCAGGATCTCGGCATCGCTGAGCGAGCGCAGCTCGCCCGGCGTGAGCGTGTCACCGATGAGCTGCACGCGCCGCCAGGCGTCGTCGACGGCGGACTCTGAGGCCGCCGCCACCGTGCCGGCGGGCGGCAGGCGTTGCAGCAGCATGCCACAGGCGCCATGCTCGTCTGCCTGCAGCCACAGCCGCGTCGGCAGCTGCTCCGACTGCGCGAAATACACCTCCAGGCAATCGGCGAGGCGCGCACCGCTCAGGGGCACGATGCCCTGGTAACGCTGTTCGCGATCCTCGCTTTCCAGGGTCACGGTCAGATGTCCGTTGCCGGCCAGTGCCGCCATGCTCGCGCCGGCCTCGGCGTCACGATGCTGCGCCACCGCGCGCACGCCGAATCCGGAGGTGCACTGCGCCAGCATCAGGGACAGCGGCCCGTCGCCGCGCAACTGCAGCGACAGGAGACCGTCGAACTTGATGGTGGCCGCGAGCAGCACGGAGGCGGCCAGCGCCTGGCCCAAGGTGTCGCGAATGAGGGGAGGATAGGTTCGATGCTCGAGCAGTGCGAGCCAGCTGGCATCCAGGTGCACCAGCTGCCCGCGCACCGGCAGTCCTTCGAAAACGAAACGGCGCAGGCTGTCCCGATCGTGCATGGCGGCGCCGGGCGCGATCAGCCGCCGAGTTTCTTCTTCAACAGCTCGTTCAGCTGCGCAGGATTCGCCTTGCCCGCCGTCGCCTTCATCACCTGGCCGACGAAGAAGCCGAACAGCTTGTCCTTGCCGGCGCGGTAATCGGCGAGCTGTTTCGGGTTCGCCGCCATGCAATCATCGATCGCCTTTTCGATGGCGCCGGTGTCGGTGATCTGCTTCAAGCCCCGGGCCTCGATCACCGCATCGGCGCTGCTGCGCTCGGTCCACATGATCTCGAACACGTCCTTGGCGATCTTGCCGGAGATGGTGTTGTCGGCAATGCGCGTGAGCAACCCGGCCAGCTTCGCAGGATCCACCGGCGAGGCGTCCAGCTCGAGATTGTCCCGGTTCAGGAAGGCGGAGAAATCGCCCATGATCCAGTTGGCCGCGAGCTTGGCGTGGGCCTCACCTACCGCTGCCACCGTGGCTTCGAAGAACGCGGCCAGTTCGCGGCTCGAGGCCAGCACGCCGGCATCGTAGGCCGAGAGCGAATAGTCAGCGGCGAATCGAGCCGCCTTGGCATCGGGCAACTCGGGAAGGCTCGCGCGCACCGATTCGATGAAGGCCGGCTCGATCACCAGTGGCAGCAGGTCGGGGTCCGGGAAGTAGCGGTAATCGTTGGCCTCTTCCTTGGAGCGCATCGAGCGCGTCTCGTTCTTGTCCGAGTCATACAGGCGCGTTTCCTGCACCACCTTGCCGCCACCCTGGATGAGTTCGATCTGCCGGGCCGCCTCGTATTGGATGGCCTTTTCCACGAAGCGGAAGGAATTGATGTTCTTCAATTCCGCGCGCGTGCCGAATTCCTTCTGGCCCTTGGGGCGCACCGAGACGTTGGCATCGCAACGGAACGAGCCTTCCTGCATGTTGCCATCGCAGATCTCGAGATAGCGCACCAGCGTGTGCACCTTCTTCATGTAGGCGACCGCTTCCTTGGCCGAGCGCATGTCGGGCTCGGACACGATCTCGAGGAGCGGCGTGCCGGCGCGGTTCAAATCGATGCCGCTGGCATTGTTCAGGCCCTCGTGCAGGGACTTGCCCGCATCTTCCTCGAGGTGCGCGCGCGTGATGCCGATGCGCCGCACGCTGCCATCTTCCATGGTGACGGACAGCGATCCCTTCGACACCACGGGCAGCTCGAACTGGCTGATCTGATAGCCCTTGGGCAGGTCCGGGTAGAAGTAGTTCTTGCGCGCGAACACCGAGCGCGGCGCGATTCTGGCACCCACCGCCAGGCCGAACTTCACCGCCATGCGCACGGCTTCGGCATTGAGCACGGGCAGCACGCCCGGGTAGCCGAGGTCGACGAGGTTGGCCTGCGAATTCGGCGGCGCGCCGTAGGCCGTGGCGGAACCCGAGAAGATCTTGGAGCGCGTCGCGAGCTGCGCGTGAATCTCGAGGCCGATGACCAGTTCCCATTCCATCGCGGCCACCTTATGCGTACGCCGCCGGCCGGCGCAGGTGCCAGTCGGTCACGCGCTGGTAGCCATGCGCAGCGTTGAGCAGCTTGCCTTCGGCGAAATGCGGCCCCACCAGCTGCAGGCCCACGGGCAGCTGGTCCACGAAACCGCACGGCAGCGAGATGGCGGGCAGGCCCGCGAGATTCGCCCCGATGGTGTAAATGTCGTTCAAATACATGGTGATGGGATCATCCACCTTGGCGCCGATGGCGAACGCCGGGGTGGGCGTGGTGGGACCGATGAGCACGTCCACGGCCTCGAAGGCGCGGCGGAAATCATCCGTGATGAGCTGGCGCACCTTCTGTGCCTTCAGGTAGTAGGCATCGTAGTAGCCGGCCGATAGCACATAGGTACCGGTCATGATGCGCCGCTTCACCTCGGCTCCGAAGCCCTCGCCGCGCGAGCGCTTGTAGAGGTCCATGAGGTCCTTGGGGTTCTGGCAGCGGTAGCCGAAACGCACGCCATCGAAGCGGGAGAGGTTCGAGGAGCATTCCGCCGGGGCCACCACGTAGTAGGTGGGCACGGACAGGGGCAGGCTCGGCAAGCTCACTTCCTGGGTCACGGCGCCGAGCTTGCGGTACTCGGCCAGCGCGGCGTGAATGAGCGCGGCATTGCGCGGCTCGAGCCCCTCGAAGAATTCGCGCAGCAGGCCGATTTTCAGGCCTTTCAGCGGGGCATCCAGGGTTTTCGCGTAATCCGGCACCGGTGCGTCCACGCTGGTGGAATCGCGCGGATCGAAGCCCGCCATGGCGCCCAGCACCAACGCCGCATCCGCCGCGGTGCGCGTGAAGGCGCCGGCCTGGTCGAGGCTGGAGGCGAAGGCGATCATGCCGTAACGCGAGACGCGGCCATAGGTGGGCTTGATGCCGACGATGCCGGTGAGGGCGGCGGGCTGGCGGATGGAACCGCCGGTGTCGGTGCCCGTGGCGTAGGCACACAGCCCCGCCGACAACGCCGCGGCGGAACCGCCGGAGGAGCCCCCGGGCACCTTGCCCAGGTCCCAGGGATTCTTCACCGGTCCGTAGTAGCTGGTCTCGTTGGAGGAGCCCATGGCGAACTCATCCATGTTGGCCTTGCCCAGCATCACCGCGCCGGCTTCGGCCAGGCGGCTCACCACGGTGGCATCGTAGGGGGAGACGAAGTTGTCCAGGATGCGTGATCCGCAACTGGTCCTGACCCCTTGGGTGCAGAAAATATCTTTATGAATGAGGGGGATGCCGAGCAGTGGCGTGCTCTCCCCGGCCGCGCGGCGCCGGTCCGCGGCGGCCGCCTGGGCGCGCGCGGCATCGGCCGTGAGCGTGATCAACGCGTTCAGGTCCGGGTTGAAGCGCGCGAGGCGCGCCAGGAAATGCTCGGTGAGCTCCACGCTCGACAGCTTCTTCGCGGCCAGCAAGCCCGCGAGCTCGCCGATGGAAAGTGTGTGCAGGGTCATACTTTGGGAAGCGCTGCGGCCTTATTCGATGACCCGTGGCACCACGTACAGCGCTGCCTGCACCTGGGCCGCATTCTGCTGGTAGGTCTCATGCCGGTCGGTCTCGGTGATCTCGTCGGGGCGCAGCCGCTGCACCTGCCCCACCAATGGGTGCGCCATGGGCGCGACCTCGGCCGTGTCGGCCTTGCCCAGTTCGGCGACGAAGTCGACGATGGAGGACAGGCTCTTCACGTACACGGGCATTTCGGCGTCCGTGATCTGGAGCCTTGCGAGGTGCGCGATCTTCTCGACGTCCTGACGTGTGAGCGACATCCGAAAATCATACACGTTGCCTTGCTGAATGTCGCATCGGTTGCTACATTACGTCAACTTTTTTACCGTCAAAAAATCCCTATGTTCAAGCGTCTTAGAGGTTATTTCTCCAATGACCTCTCAATCGATCTCGGCACCGCGAATACGCTGATCTACGTGCGTGAGCGCGGCATCGTGCTGAACGAACCCTCGGTGGTCGCCGTCCAGGACGAACCCACCCGGGGTGGCAAGGTCATCGTGGCCGTCGGGGTCGACGCCAAGAACATGATCGGCCGCACCCCCGGCCACATCACTGCGGTGCGCCCGATGAAGGACGGCGTCATTGCGGATTTCACCTACACCGAGAAGATGCTGCAGTACTTCATCAAGAAGGTTCACGGCAACCGCTTCCTCTCCCCCAGCCCGCGGGTGCTGGTGTGCGTGCCCTTCGGCTCCACCCAAGTGGAACGCCGCGCCATCAAGGAATCCGCCGAAGGCGCCGGCGCGCGCAGCGTCGACATCGTCCCCGAGCCCATGGCGGCGGCCGTCGGCGCGGGCCTGCCCGTGCAGGAAGCGCGCGGCTCGATGGTGCTGGACGTGGGCGGCGGCACCTCTGAGGTCGCGGTCATCTCATTGAACGGCATCGTGTACGCAGCCAGCGTGCGCATCGGCGGCGACAAGTTCGACGAAGCCATCACCAACTACGTGCGCCGCAACTACGGCATCCTGATCGGCGAGGCCACGGCCGAGCGCATCAAACTGGAAATCGGTTCCGCGTATCCGGGCCAGCAGGTGCGTGAGATCTCGGTCAAGGGACGCAACCTCTCCGAGGGTGTGCCGCGCAGTTTCACCTTGAACTCCAACGAAATCCTCGAGGCGCTGCAGGAACCCCTGCAGGGCATCGTCGGCGCCGTCAAGCAGGCCCTCGAACAAACTCCTCCCGAACTCGGCGCGGATGTGGCCGAGCGCGGCATCGTGCTCACCGGCGGTGGCGCGCTGCTGCGCGACATCGACAAGCTCCTCATGGAGGAAACGGGATTACCCGTGGTCGTGGCCGATGATCCCCTGACCTGCGTGGCGCGCGGCGGCGGCCGCATCCTCGAACTCACCGAGGAACACGGGCCGGGCATCTTCGGATTGGAGTGATGTCCCCGGGCGCCCGGCGCAGCTATGGCTCTCTTCCGTAGCCCGGACACCTCCGGGCGCGTCACCGCGCTGCTGCTGCGCACGGTGCTCTACAGCGCGCTTGCGCTGGGTTTGATCTACGTCGACAAGCGCTACGATCACCTGGGCAAGATCCGCCAGTACCTGTCCATCGTCGCCTACCCCATCCAGGTTGCGGTCGCGAGTCCCTTCCAGGGCTGGGCCTGGTTCCGCGAAAGCGTCACCACGCGCGATACGCTGCGTGCCGACAAGACGCGCTTGGAGCAGGAGTTGCGCGTGGCGCAATTCAGGCTGCAACGCTATGAAGTCCTCGAGGCCGAGAACCAGCGGCTGCAGGCGCTGCGCGATGCAGCGTCCGGATCCTCCGCGCGCTTCGTCGTCGGTCGCATCGTGCAGGTGGACCTCGACGCCTTCCGCGAGCGCGTGCTGGTGGACAAGGGCGCGCGCGATGGCGTGTTCGTCGGCCAGGCCGTGCTCGACTCGGGCGGTGTCTACGGCCAGGTGGCGCGCGTCAATCAACTGAACAGCGAAGTCATCCTGATCAGCGACTCCACGCATGCGCTGCCGGTGCAGATCAACCGCAACGGCCTGCGCACCATCGCCGTGGGCACCGGCGACAGCACTGTGTTGAAGCTCCCCTACCTGCCCACCAGCACCGATGTGGTGAAAGGCGACCTGCTGGTCACCTCCGGACTGGGCGGCGGATTTCCTTCCGGCTATCCGGTGGGCTATGTCTCGGAAGTCAAGCGCGATCCCGCTCAATCGCTGGCCGACGTCACCGTCAAGCCCGCGGCCGCGCTCGATCGCGCGCGCGAGTTGCTGTTCGTGTGGCTGAAGGATGCGCCGGCGGTGACACCCGCGGCGACGCCATCGACTTCACCGACGGCCACGCCCGTGGCTACGCCAGCCGCCAAGACTCCGGCGATGCCGGCGGCTGCGCCAGCGGTCAAGCCCGCGATACCGGCTCCAGCGCCCGCGCCTTCGCCTGCGAAGCCCGCCACGGGAGCGCCGACCCCATGATGCGTGACTCGCGTTCGCGGGCGCTGCCCATCACCGTGTCGCTGTTGATCGCGCTCAGCCTGACGATCCTGCCGCTGCCGGATCTCATCGACGCGTTGCGCCCGGACTTCCTGGTGCTGGTAGTGTTGTACTGGGCGATCACCGCGCCGCAATCCGGCGGCCTGTCGCTCGCCTTCTTCGGCGGCCTCGCCCTGGATGTCTCGCAAGGCGTGGTGCTGGGGCAGCATGCGCTGGCCCTGGTGTTGATGGCCGCCTGGACCACCAACATACGCCTGCGCCTGCGCGTCTTCCCGCTGCTGCACCAGACCTTGAGCATTTTCGCGATTCTCGCCGGCTACCAATTCATCCTGTTCTGGATCGACGGCGCCACCGGCAATCCGGTCACCAGTTTCGGCCGATGGCTCGCGCCGCTGACCGGCGCGCTGATCTGGCCGGTGCTCAGCGGCATCCTGTCGCACTCGCATGAGCGCTGACTGAGCATCCATGGTCCGCCGCGTCCGCATCAAGGATCATTGGGCCGAGCAGCGCATCTTCTCCCTGCGCAGCATCATCGCGGGCGCCTTGGTGGCGCTGATGCTCATGACCGTGGCTGCGCGCCTGTTCTACCTGCAGGTGCTCAAGCACGACTACTACGCCGAACTCTCGCAAGGTAACCGCGTACGCATCGACCCCGTGCCGCCCAGCCGCGGACTGATCCTCGACCGGCGCGGCGTGGTGCTGGCGGAAAACCTGCCCGCCTTCCAGCTCGAATTGGTGCGCGAGCAAGTGGGCAAGGCACCGCAGATCGATGCCGCGCTCGCGCAGCTAGTCGCGATCGGGCTCCTGGAGAAGGAGGACGTGCCGAGCACCAAGCGCTCGATCCTGTCGCACAAGATCTACGAGAGCGTGCCGGTCAAGCTGCAGATGAACGAAGAAGAGATGGCGCGCTTCGCCCTGCACCGCCACGAATTCACCGGCGTGGACATCCGCACGCGGCTGACGCGCCACTACCCCTTCGGGCAGGTGGCGGTACACGCCATCGGCTACGTGGGTGCGATCAGCGAATCCGACCTGAACCGGATCGACTCGGCCGAATACGCGGGCACCACCCTGATCGGCAAGGTGGGCGTGGAAGCTTCCTACGAGCACGAACTGCATGGCAAGGCCGGCTACCGCCAGGTGCTGGTGAACGCCGCCGGCAGGCCCGTCGACAAGCAGGGCGCATTCAGTCCGCACCTGGAAACCAAGCCTTCCGTCGCCGGCAACGACCTCGTGCTCGGCATCGACATGCGCGTGCAGCGCGCCGCCGAGGAAGGCCTTACCGGCAAGCGCGGCGCGGTGGTCGCCATCGATCCGCGCAACGGCGATGTGCTGGCGCTCGCCAGTACGCCGGCGTTCGATCCGAACGGCTTCGCGCGCGGCCTCACCACGTCGCAATTCTCCGCGCTGCAGAACGACATCGACAAGCCGCTGCTGAATCGCGCGCTGCGCGGCGCCTATCCATCCGGCTCCACCATCAAGCCGGCGATCGCGCTGGCGGGACTCACCTATCACCTGGTGAATCCGGCCAAGCCGGAGTTCTGCGCCGGCGTGTTCCACCTGCCCGGCAGCCGCCTGCAGTTCCGCGAGGGCAAGACCGGCCGGCATGGCTACATGGACCTGGAACATGCCATCGCCAAGTCCTGCGACGTGTATTTCTACGGCCTCGCCGCCGACATCGGCGCGCAGCGTATCGCGGATTTCCTCACGCCCTTCGGCTACGGCCAGCTCACCGGCATCGACATCGGCGGCGAGAAACCGGGCCTGTTGCCCTCGCCCGAGTGGAAGAAGAAGGCCTTCAAGAAGCCGGCCGACCAGGTGTGGTTTCCCGGCGAGACCGTCAACTTCGGCGTGGGACAAGGGTACCTGCTGGTCACTCCGCTGCAGCTCGCGCATGTCGCGGCGGTGCTGGCCGAGCGTGGCAAGAGCTTCAAGCCGCGGCTGGTCACCACGGTCAAGGACGGCAATGGCAAGAGCCGCGGCATCGCCATGGCGGTCAACCCGTCGGTGACCGGCGTGTCGGAGGCGGACTGGGATGTGGTGCTCAAGGGCATGATCGGCGCCACCAAGTACGGCACGGCCGCCAATACTGCCGGCAGGGACGCCGCCTACAACATCGCCGGCAAGACCGGCACGGCGCAGGTGTTCACCGTGTCGCGTTCCGAACGGCTCACGGACAAGGTGGCCGAGCGCCTCAAGGACCATTCCTGGTTCATCGCCTTCGCCCCTGCCGAGGCACCCAAGATCGCGGTGGCTGTGCTGGTGGAGAACGGCGGCTTCGGCTCGGCCGTGGCGGCGCCCATCGCCCGCAAGGTGATGGACGCCTGGATCCTGGGCGCCGAACCCGTGATGAAGCCCGTCGCGCCCACGCCCGCAGCGGGGCATGCAACATGATCTCGGACGATTTCTCCGAAAGCCGCGCACGCCGCACCCTCACCGCGGGCGGACGCATCCTGCGCGCACTGCGCATGGATGGGCCGCTCACCGGCGCGCTCGCCGCCATCGTCACCATCGGCTTCCTGGTGGTGTACAGCGCCTCCGGCCAGAACCTGAATGTGATGGAACATCACATCGCCAATCTCGGCGTCGCGGTGACCGCCATGGTGGTGATCGCGCGCTTCGCCTCGCCGCAATACCTGCGGCTGTTCGCCCCCGTGGCCTATGTGCTGGGCATCGTGCTGCTGATCGTGGTGGATTTCACCGGCCATGTGGGCAAGGGCGCGCAGCGCTGGCTGGATGTGGGCTTCATCCGCTTCCAGCCATCCGAAATCATGAAACTGGCCGTGCCGATGGTGTGCGCGTGGCACATGCATGAGCGGCCACAACCGCCGGCACTGCGCGATCTCCTGATCCTCGGACTGATCATCGTCGTGCCCACCGCCTTGATCGCCAAGCAGCCCGACCTCGGCACCGCGTTGCTGATCGCCTCCTCCGGGCTCATCGTGATCCTGCTGGCGGGCCTGCAGATCGGCATCATCCTCGGGTCCATCCCCGTGATCGCGGGCGCCGCATGGGCGGGCTGGCATTTCATGCACGACTACCAGCGTCAGCGCGTGCTCACCTTCCTGAACCCGCAGAACGATCCACTGGGGACCGGTTATCACATCATCCAGTCGCAGATCGCGATCGGCTCGGGCGGCGTGTTCGGCAAGGGCTACATGAACGGCAGCCAGGCGCAACTCGAATTCCTGCCCGAGCGTTCCACGGACTTCATCTTCGCCGTGATCGGCGAGGAGTTCGGGCTGCTCGGGCAATTGCTGGTGCTGACGCTGTACGGCATCATCATCGGCCGTGCGCTGTACATGGCCATGCAGGGCCAGGACACGTTCTCGCGCCTCACGGGCGGCACCATTGCGCTGAGCTTTTTCGTGTACGTGTTCGTCAACTCCGGCATGGTCAGCGGCATCCTGCCGGTGGTGGGCGTGCCGCTGCCCCTGATCAGCTACGGCGGGACCTCCATGGTCACGCTGCTCGCCGGCTTCGGCATCCTGATGTCGCTCCACTCGCACCGCAAGCTGGTGGGTTCTTGAAACGGCGGCAGGCGCGCACGGCGCGGCCGTTGTCGGCGACCCTCCTGGCCCTCACCCTGTGCGCATTCGGCGCTCGCGACTGTCGTGCGCTGGATCTGAAGCGCCCCGAAGTGCGGCGTTTCATGCGCCACATGGCCCACGACAACGGCTTCGACCGCGGGCAATTGGCGAGGCTCCTGCGCTCGGCGCAGACGCAGCAAGCCATCATCGATGCCATGAACCGGCCGGCCGAGAAGGCCAAGCTGTGGTACGAATACCGGCAGATCTTCATCACCGAGAAGCGCATCCGCGACGGCGTGGACTTCTGGCTGGCGCATCGCGCCGAACTGGAAATGGCGGCGGCGCGCACCGGCGTGGAACCCGAATACATCGTCGCCATCCTCGGCGTGGAAACGCTGTACGGCCGCCAGACCGGTCGCTACCGCGTGCTGGACGCGCTGGCGACGCTGGCCTTCGACTATCCCGATCGCGCCCCCTTCTTCACGGCCGAACTCGAGCAGTTCCTGCTGCTGTCGCGCGAGGCCGGGATCGATGCGCTCACCGCCACCGGATCCTACGCCGGCGCCATGGGTGCACCGCAATTCATGCCCTCCAGCTACCGGCGCTTCGGCATGGACGGCAGCGGCGACGGCAAGATCGACCTGTGGACGAACTGGCTGGACGTATTCGTCAGCATCGGCAATTATTTTCGCGAACACGGCTGGCAACACGGGGAACCGCTGATGACCGAGGCTGACCTGCCGCCGCCGCTGGCGCCGGCCTCCGATGGACGCAAGTTCGCGCTCGATGCCAGCGTCGCCTCGCTGCGCGCCTTGGGCGTGCAATTTGCCACCAGCCAACCCGATGAGGCGCCGGCCGCCGTGGTGGCGGTCGATACACCCGATGGCGTGCGTTGGCGGGTGGGCTTCAAGAACTTCTACGTCATCACCCGCTACAACCGCAGCGCGCTGTACGCCATGGCGGCGGGAGAATTGGCAGCGGCGGTGAAACACCACGTGGAGACCGAGCGCCTGCCGGTGCCCGCCGACATCCAGGGCGCGCACGTGTTCGAGGTGGGGCCGTGAACGCCGCGGCGCGATGGGCCGCGTGCACCTCGCTGGTACTCGCGTTGGCCGCGTGCAGCATGACCTCGCGGCGCGAGGCGGCGCCGCGTCCGGACAGCACGCCCGAACCCGCACTGCCGAAACCCGCGGGCGTGCCCGCGCCGCCGCAGAATCCCCTGGAGGTGCCCGACGCAGTGCCCCGCTATGAGCCGCGCGCGCAACGCGGCAACCCGCCGTTCTACAACGTCTTCGGCAAGCGCTACTACGTGATGGCCTCGAGCGTCGGCTACCTGGAACGCGGCGTCGCATCCTGGTACGGACCGGGGTTTCATGCCGAGCGCACCTCCATCGGCGAGCCCTACGACATGTACGGCATGACCGCGGCGCACAAGACACTCTCGCTGCCCACCTACGTGCGGGTCACGAATCTCGAGAATAACCGCAGCGTGATCGTGCGCGTGAATGACCGCGGGCCGTTCGTCGGCAACCGCATCATCGACCTGTCGTACACGGCGGCGGCCAAGCTGGACATGCTCAAGCGCGGCACCGCCTTCGTCGAGGTGCGCGCCATCGATCCCCTGGCCAATCCGATCACCGCGATCACGCCCGTGACCTCGGCGATGTTGACCGCGCCCGCGCCTTCGCCCGGCCTGGCGCCGGCCGCTGCTGCACCGGCGTCCGCGGGCACTGCGCCCGCCGCCAATCCCGCGGCGGCTGCAGCGGCTGGGCCTTCGGGCAGCGCGGCCGCAACCACGGGACCCGCCGCAGTGGCCCCGGCACGCGCTGGCCTGTTCATCCAGGCGGGCGCGTTCTCGAGCCGCAACAACGCGGAGACGCTCGCCTCGCGCCTGCGCAGCGGCCAGTATGGATCGGTGTACGTGCGCGAATCGCAGATGGCGGGCAAGACGCTGTACCGCGTGCGTATCGGGCCCGTGGCCGACGTGCCCGCCTTCGACCGCACGGTAAAGGCGCTGGAGCGCGCCGGCGTGCCGGATGCGCATCTGGCGCCGGATTGAATAACCGGTAAACTTTTACGCGCGATTTCGCCCGTCTTTCGCAATCCCAAAAGGCTTTGACCCCGCAATGAACCGCATCCTGTCCGTTCTCGCCCTGTTCCTGTGCGCACCGCTTGCCGGCGCCCAGGTGTCCATTCCCACCGCACCGGCCGTCGATGCGCGCGCCTACATCCTGGTGGACGCGCACACCGACAAGGTGCTGGCCTCGAAGGACGCGGTGGCGCGCGCCGAACCTGCCAGCCTCACCAAGCTGATGACCGCGTACATCGTCTTCCAGGAACTGGCGGCCGGTAAACTCAAGCTCGACGAGCCGGTGACGGTGAGCGAACACGCCTGGCGCGAGGGCGGCGCAGCCTCCGGCGGATCGGCCACCTTCCTCGAGGTGGGCAAGCCGGTGCCGGTGAACATCCTTATCCTGGGCATGATCGTGCAGTCGGGCAACGATGCCACCATCGCGCTCGCCGAGCGCATCGCCGGCACGGAGGAGACCTTCGTGCAGATGATGAATGCGAACGCGCAGCGCCTGAAGATGGTGGGCACGCATTTCGAGAACAGCTCCGGCCTTCCCTCCCCGCAGCACTACACCACCGCACGCGACATGTCGCTCCTGGCCTCCGCCCTGGTGCGCGAGTATCCGCAGTACTACCGCTGGTACTCACAGCGCGAGTTCGAGTACAACGGCATCAAGCAGCAGAACCGCAACGGCCTCTTGACCCGCGACCCGAGCGTGGATGGCATGAAGACGGGCCACACCGAGGCGGCGGGCTATTGCCTGGTGAGCTCGGCGATGCGCGATGGCATGCGCCTGATCTCCGTGGTGCTGGGTTCGAAGAGCATGAAGGCGCGCGAGGATGCGAGCGCTGCGCTCCTGAACTACGGGTTCACGTTCTATGACACCAAGCTCCTGGCCAAGGCGGGCACCAAGCTGGGTTCGTTCAACGTCTGGAAGGCGCAGGAGACGCCCGTCGATGCGGGCATCCGCCGCGACCTGTACGTCACCGTGCCGCGCGGCGAGATGGCCTCGCTCAAGACGGTGGTGGAATGGCAGCCGCAATTGATCGCGCCCTTGCGCACGGACTCGGTGGTCGGCAGCTACAAGATCCTGGCCGCGAACGGCAAGCCGCTGGTCACCGAGGCGCTGCACCCGCTCAAGGCCGTAGCCCTAGGGAGCTGGTGGCGGCGCATGGTGGATACCATCAAGCTCTGGTTCGCCTGACACATGCCGCTGCCCCATTGCTACCTCAATGGGCAGTACCTGCTGCTCGAGGACGCGCGCGTCTCGCCGCTCGATCGCGCCTTCCTGTTCGCCGATGCGGTCTATGAAGTGATCCCGGTGTACGGCGCACGGCCGTTCCGCCTGCGCCAGCATCTCGACCGGCTGGTGCGCAGCCTTACGGGCATCGGAATGGCGAGCCCCTTGGATCATGCGCAATGGGCGAGCATCTGCGCCGAGCTCGTCGGCCGCAATGGCGGCGGCGATCAATACCTGTACCTGCAGGTGACGCGCGGCGCCGAATACGGCCGCAATCATGCCTGGCCGGATGACCTGAAGCCCACGGTGTTCGCCTACACCTCGCCGCTGGCGCCGCTGTCGGGCGAGGCCCTCGAGCGCGGCGTGGCGGCCATCACCGCCGCGGATACGCGCTGGGCGCGGCGCGACATCAAGTCGACTTCGCTCCTCGCCAACGTGATGTTGAAGAAACAAGCGAACCGGGCCGGCGCCTTCGAAGCCATCCTGCTCGAGGACGACCATCTCACCGAAGGCTCCTCCACCACCGTGCACGTGCTGCAGGGGGGCGTCATCCACACCCCGCCCAATGGCACGGACATCCTGCCCGGAACCACCCGCAGCGTGGTGGAGGAATTGGCGCCACGGGCGGGATTGGAATTGCGCAGCCAGCCCGTGAGCGAAGCGCAATTGCGCGCCGCGGAGGAGATCTGGCTGGCATTTTCAACGCGCGGCGTGCTGCCCGTGACCAGCCTGGATGGCCGGCCCGTTGGAAAAGGCGTTCCCGGACCCCATTTCAAGCGCATGCACCAGGCTTTCGTCGACTACATCGCTGCGCTCGCCGGCACGCCGCCGTTGTGAGCGAGCGCGGCAAGATCGAGTTTCCCACCGAGTTTCCCATCAAGGTAATGGGACGCAAGGACGTGGAATTGGCCAGAGTGACGCGCGCCATCGTGGAGAGACACGCCGGCGAATTGCGCGACGATCAGGTGCGCGAGCGGCCGAGCGGCGCCGGCAATTTTCTCGCCGTCACCTTCGTCATCCAGGCCTTGAGCCAGGAACAGCTCGACAACATCTACCGCGAATTGACCGCTTGCGATGCGGTGCTGATGGCGCTGTAACGCAGCCGCCGCAGCAGGTGCGGCGCCAATGCGTGCGCCACCTCGGTGACATCGGACGGCCCGCCCAGGTCGGCAAGGCGCGTCACTTCCAGGCCACGGAAACCGCAGGGGTTGATGCGCTGGAACGGCGCCAGGTCCGCCGACACGTTCAGCGCCAGGCCGTGGTAGCTCGCGCCGCGGCGGATGCGCAGGCCCACGCTCGCAAGCTTGCGGCCCTGCACGTAGACCCCCGGGGCATCGCGGCGTGCCAGCGCTTCGACGCCAATCCCGCCGAGGTAATCGATCACGCCGCCCTCCAGCGCGGTCACCAGTTCGCGCACGCCCAGCGGATGCCGGCGCACGTCGATCAGCGGATACACCACGAGCTGGCCGGGGCCGTGGTAGGTGACCTGCCCGCCGCGGTCGATCTTCACCACGGGAATCTCTCCGGCATCCAGCACATGCTCCGGTGCCGCATTCATGCCGAGCGTGAACACCGGGGGATGCTCGAGGAACCAGATTTCATCGCCCGTATCGGCGCTGCGCTCGTCGGTGAAGCGCTGCATCTCGCGCCAGGTGGGCTCGTAGGGCAGCAGCCCGCGGAAACGCAAGGTTGGCGCGTCGTTCATTCCGCGGGCGGGTTGGACGCTGCGCGCGCGGCGAGGCCGCCGGTGGCCAGGCCCGCATTGTTGCGCGCCAAGGCCTGCTCGGCGCGGTAACTGGAGCGCACCAGGGGACCGGATACGCATTCGAGAAATCCCTTGGCGAGCGCCAGCTCCCGGTAACGCTCGAACTCCGCTGGCGCCACGTAGCGCTCGATGGGCAGGTGATGCACCGTCGGCCGCAGATACTGGCCGAGGGTGAGGATATCGACGTTCACGCGCTTGAGGTCGTCCATGCAGGCCTCGATCTCCGCATCGGTCTCGCCCAGCCCCAGCATCAGGCTGGTCTTGGTGAGCACCTCGGGCCGGTGCGCCTTGGCATGTTCGAGCACGGCCAGCGTGCGCGCGTATCCGGCGCGCGGATCGCGCACCGGATGGGTGAGCCGCTCCACCGTCTCGACGTTCTGCGCGAACACCTGCAGGCCCGAGTCCACCACGGTTTCCACGTCACGCAGCACGCCCTGGAAATCGGGCGTCAGCGCCTCCACCGCGGTTTGCGGTGTGCGGCGCTTGATCGCGCGGATGGCCGCCGCGTAGTGCGCCGCGCCGCCGTCGGGCAGATCGTCGCGATTGACCGAGGTGAGCACCACGTACTGCAGGCGCATGAGTTCCACCGAGCGCGCTGTGTTCTCAGGCTCCTCCGCATCCAGCCAGCCATGCGGGTTGCCGGTATCCACCGCGCAGAAGCGGCAGGCCCGGGTGCACACGGCGCCCATCAGCATGATGGTGGCCGTGCCCGCGTTCCAGCATTCCCCGATGTTCGGGCACTTGGCTTCCTCGCACACCGTACTCAGGCGATGCTCGCGCACGATGGACCTGACCTCCTCGAAGCCAGGCCCCGCGCCCAGCGGCGCACGCAACCAGGAAGGCTTGCGGCCAGGCACGAAGGCGGCGCTCGCGGCACTGTGCTTGATGCCATCCTTGATCGCCGAGAACCCCAGGGGGGTCAGGTATTTTTCTCCACTGCGCGGCGTCGGCTCACCGCTCCGGGGCGGCTGGAAGACGATGGGAATGCTCTTGATTTCCGCCATCCGGGCATTATACCCGCACCGGCCTCATCCCCGGGCCGCCAGCCGAGCATCGAGGTCCTGCAGGCGCTGCGGGGTGCCCACGTCCTCCCACACTCCCTGGTGGAGCTGCGCCGTACAGGTGCCGGCCGCCATGGCGCGCAGCAGCAAGGGCTTCAGGGGGAAAGCGCCGTCATGGCAGCCACGGAACAGGCTCGGGCGATACAGCCCCACCCCGGCAAATGTAAAACTGGGCGCGGCCTCGCTATGCGGCAGGGCCCGTCCGGCGGAAAGCCCGAAATCCCCCCGCGGATGCTGCGGCGGGTTGGGCACCAGCACGAGGTGCGCCTCCGCGCCGGGTGCCAGCCGCAGGGTGCGGAAGGGCACATCGCAGAAGATGTCGCCATTGACGACCAGGAATGGCCCGGGCTGGAGGTGGGGAAGGGCCCGGAAGATACCCCCTGCGGTCTCCAGGGCGGCGGGCTGCTCGTCGCTGTACACGATCGACACCCCGAAGCGGGCGCCATCGCCCAGGTAATCGCGGATCTGCCCGCCCAGCCAGTTGAGATTCACGACCAGGCGGTCGACGCCGGCCCGCGCCAACGCTTCCACGTGATATTGGATCAGCGGCTTGCCCGCCACGCGCAGCAGGGGCTTGGGCGTGGCGTCGGTCAACGGCCGCATGCGTTCACCGCGGCCCGCGGCCAGGATCATCGCGGTGCGCGGCGGCTCGTGCTCTAAGTCATCGGCGTTCATGCGCCGGCGAGTGCCCGCGACTGCGCCGCCTCGAACAGCGGATCGACGCGGCGTTCGATGAACGCCGCGAAGCCGGCGGTCTGCGGGTAGCGCTGCGCGGTTTCGCGCGTGTAGCGCAGCACCAGCGGCAGGTCCTTCAGGTATCCCGGCTTGCCATCGCGGTACCAGAGGCGCGCGAAAATCCCCAGCACCTTGATGTGGCGCTGCAGTCCCATGAGGTCGAACCACTGGAGAAATTGCGCCGCATCGCGCCCCGCAGGAAGGCCGGCAGCCGCCAGCCGCTCGCGATGCGCCAGCGCCCAGTCGCTCACCTGACGCGCCGGCCAGCTGATGTAGCAATCCTTGAGCAGCGACACCAGGTCGTAGGTGAGCGGCCCCAGCACCGCGTCCTGGAAATCCAGGATGCCGGGCCGGCCCGGTTCGCACACCATCAAATTGCGCGAGTGATAGTCGCGGTGTACGAACCCCGCCGGCTGCGCCAGCGCATTCGCCACCAATGCCTCGAACAGCTCGTCGAGCACGCCGCGAACGCCCGCGTCCACGGCGATACCGAGGTGCCGGCCGAGGAACCACTCCGGCATCAGTTCCATTTCCCTGAGCAGCAAGGCGCGGTCGTACGCCGGCAGGGCGGCGGCGGGAGCATCCACCCGGGCCTGGATGCCCGCCAGGGCATCGAGGGCATCGCCGTACAAGGCGGCGATGCGCGCCTGGTCGCCCGCGGCGGCAGCGGCCTTCAGGTGCGTGAGGTACAGCTCCGAGCCCAGGTCGCTCAGCAGCAGGAGGCCCTTGGGCAGTTCCGCCGCCAGGATCCGTGGCGCATTGACGCCCGCATCCTGCAGCACGGAGGCCACCCGCATGAAGGGACCGAGATCTTCCTTGTCCGGGGGTGCGTCCATGACGATGCGCGTGGTGCCCGCATACGTGATGCGAAAATAGCGGCGGAAGCTTGCGTCGGCCGAGGCCGGTGCGATGTGCGCACCGCTCATCCCCAACTCCCCGGTCACCCAGCTCGTCAACAATTCCAGGCGTGCGTCCACGCGTCGATCCTGCGCCAAGCCGCAAATGCGGCGCTGCGAAGTATACCGACTATAATGAGGCTCGCCGTCACGCCCAGCCCAGTCAACAAGGCCGCCTCTTGCCACGACCCTCGTCCATCACCGCCCTTTTGCTGATTTCCACGGCGATGATGGGCAATGCCCTGGGCGCGGAGCTGTGCCCTGCCCCACCGCAGGCCAGCCCTGCGCCCAATACCCCGGTCACGGCGGGCGTCGCGGCGCCCGCCGCGGAACCCATCGCCGCGGACGACCATCGCATTCACATCGAGTCGGACACCGCCTCGGTCGATGCCAACGGCGATGCCCGGCTGGAAGGCGGGGTGGTGGTGCGGCAGGACGGGCGCAGCATTGCCGCCGACTCGGTCGACTACGACAACGTCAACGGCAAGATCGACGTCAAGGGGGCGGTGAAATTCGAAGACCCGCAGGTGCGCGTGCGCGGCACCACCGGCAGCTTCGACACCAGCGGCAATGCCACGGTCACGGACGCGCAATTCGAGCTGCTCGACCGCAATGGCCGCGGCTCCGCCAAGTCTCTGTCGGTGAACCCCGCCGGCCGCTTCGGCTTCGACGGCGTGCGCTACACCACCTGCCCGCCCGGCGAAGAAGACTGGATGCTGAACGCGCGCTCCATCGACATCGACACCGCGAAGCAAGAGGGCATCGGACGCGGCGTGAAGCTCACCTTCAAGGGCGTGCCCATCCTGTACACGCCCTACATCTCCTTTCCGGTGGGCGATGCGCGCAAGAGCGGCTTTCTCTTCCCCACCATCGGCAACTCCACGCGCAGCGGCGTGCTGATCGGCGCGCCGTATTATTTCAACCTCGCGCCCAACTACGACCTGACGCTGGAGCCCGGGCTGCAATCCAAGCGCGGCGTGCAGCTCGGCGGGCAGTTCCGTTATCTCACCGCGATCAGCCGCGGCACGCTCGAGGCCAATTTCCTGCCCAACGATTCACTGTCCGGCACCGACCGCAACTACCAGCACATCAACAGCATCACCGACTTCCGCGACGACCTGCGCCTGGACGTGAACGCCGCCAATGTCTCGGACAGCCGCTATTTCGAGGATTTCGCGCTGGGATCGGAAGCCACCAGCGTCACCTACCTCGAGCGCCGCGCGGACCTGCTCTACAAGAGCGCCGGCTGGCTGGTGCGCGCGCAGCTGCAGAATTTCCAGACCATCGATCTCGACATCGTCAACCGCCCCTACTCGCGCGTGCCGCGCGTGCAGGCCACCGGCGAATGGCCGCTGCTGGGACGCGCGCTGTCGCTGGCCTTCGACGGCGAGGCCGTCAACTTCCTGCGTGACGACGGCGTGAACGGCGTACGCGTGGACCTCTCCCCGGAATTGCGCTTCTCCAAGCGTGGCGCCGGCTATTTCTTCGAGCCCGCTGCCGGCTGGCGCTTCACTCAATATGACCTGAAGGATCAGGGCACGGGCAAACCCGCCTCGCCGACGCGCGAATTGCCGTACTTCCGCCTGGACACCGGACTCGTGTTCGAGCGCGCCTCCGGCTCGCGTGGCCAGCGTATGCAGACCCTGGAGCCGCAACTTGTCTACACCTACGTGCCCTACCGCAACCAGGACGGGCTGCCGGTGTTCGATACCGGTTTGCCGGATCTGAACCTGGTCGAATTGTTCCGCACCAACCGTTTCGTGGGCGCCGACCGCGTCGGTGATGCCAATCAACTCAGCGTGGGCGTGACCACGCGCCTGTTCGACCAGGCCAGCGGTGCGCAATATCTGTCGGCCACGCTGGGCCAGACCCGCTATTTCAAGCAGCCCAGGGTCACGCTGCCCGGCGAGATCGCCCCCACCGGCAATTCCTCGGACATCGTCGGCCAACTCATGCTGACGGCCTACAAGAACTGGAACCTGAACCTCGAGTACCAATGGGATCCCTCGAATTCGCGCACCTCGAAATCCGAAGTCGCGCTGCAGTACAAGCCCGACCCGAACCGGGTCGTCAACGTCGGCTACCGGTTCCGCCGCGGCCTGCTGGAACAATGGGATGCCTCCTTCGGCTGGCCCATCGCCCGCAATTGGAATGCCGTGGGCCGGCTGATTTACTCCACCCTCGAGCGCAAGCCCATCGAGCAGGTCGCCGGCTTCGAATACAAGAGTTGCTGCTGGCGCGTGCGGGTGGTGCAGCGCCGTTATGTCAGTACCCGGAAGGGCGAACGGGACACCTCGATTGCATTACAATTGGAACTCACAGGCTTGAGTTCGGTCGGAGTTCCCGCGGACTCCTTTCTCGAACGCACGATCCGCGGCTATTCCAGCCGCACGGCGGAGCCGTAAATGACAGGCAGTGTTGGCATGCGATACATCAAGACCCTCGGGCTGGTTTTTTCCTTCAGCCTGGCAATGGCAGGCACGGCGGCGGCGCAGACGCGCGACATCGGCTCGCACGGCGAGCTGCTCGACCGCATCGCCGCCATCGTCAATGACGGTGTGGTGCTGAAGAGCGAACTGGACGCTCAGGTGGACGCCGTCACCAAGCGCCTGGAGGAACAGAAGGTGGAGCTGCCTTCCCCCAGCGTGCTCAAGCAACAGGTGCTGGAGCGCCTGGTGCTGCAGGAGATCCAGCAGCAGCGCGCGGCCAAGGTGGGCCTGACCATTCCCGATGAGCAATTGAACGGCGCGCTGCAGGAGATCGCGGCGCGCAACAAGATCCCGTTCGACAAGCTCCCCACGGCGCTGGAGTCGCAGGGCATCGACTACAAGCAATACCGCGAGTCCATGCGCAAGGAAATGGTGCTCTCCACGCTGCGCCAGCGCGACGTCATCGCCAAGATCAACGTCACCCCGCGCGAGCTCGACCAATACCTCGCGCGCCAGCAGAACGCGGCCACCAACGACGAATTCAACGTCTCCCACATCCTGCTCTCGCTGCCGCAGGCCGCCACGCCGCAGCAGCTCGCCGAGATCACGAAGAAAGCGCAGGACCTCGCCGCGCGTGCCCGCAACGGCGAGGACTTCGGGCAGCTCGCCATCGCCAATTCCAACGGCCAGACCGCCCTCGACGGCGGCTCGCTCGGCTGGCGCAAGGGCTCGCAGATGCCGCAGTTCATCCTCGACCTCATCACCAAGATGAAGCCGGGCGAGATCAGCGACCCGGTGCGCACGCCCAGCGGCTTTCACATCGTCAAGCTCAACGAGCGGCGCGGTGGCGAAGCGCAGGTCATCGTCAACCAAATCCATGTGCGCCACATCCTGATGAAGCCCAACGAGCTGGACGACGATGAAACGGTGCGCCAGAAGCTGGACAAGATCCGCGACCGCATCATGAAGGGCGAGGATTTCGCCGGCATCGCCTCCACCACCTCCGAGGACCCGGGCTCCGCGCCGGACGGCGGCGACCTGGGCTGGACCGGCCCGGGCACCTTCGTGCCGGAATTCGACAAGGCCATCGCGGACCTGAAGGAGAAGGAGATCAGCGAGCCCTTCAAGACACGCTATGGCTGGCACATCGTGCAGATGCTCGGCACCCGCACCTATGACAGCACGGACGATGTGCGCCGGCAGCGGGCCTTCGCGGCCATCCGCGAAAGCAAGGCCGACGAGGAAACGGAGTTGTGGTTGCGGCGTCTGCGTGATGAGGCATACGTCGAAACCAAGATGTAGTGCACACGCCGCGCATCGTCATCACCTGCGGTGAGCCGGCGGGCATCGGCCCGGACATCTGCGTGTCGCTCGCGCAGCGCGATTGGGAATGCGACCTGCTCGTCGCCGGCGATGCCGCCGTGCTCCAATCCGCCGCCACCGCCCTGAAGCTGCCGCTTGTCCTCGAAACCTACGCAGCCTCGCAGCCACGACGGGCGCATCGCGCCGGAACGTTGAAGCTACTGCACATCCCCACCCGGACGCCGGTGGAACCCGGCAGGCTGGATGCCCGCAACGCCGCCCATGTCCTCGAGATCCTGGACCGCGCCTGCGATGGCTGCCTGAACGGCGAGTTCGACGCCATGGTCACCGCGCCCGTGCAGAAGAGCATCATCATGGACGCGGGCTTCACCTTCACCGGTCACACCGAATACCTGGCGCAGCGCTGCCGCGCGGCGCTGCCGGTGATGATGCTCGCCGGCGGCGCGCTGCGCGTGGCGCTGGTGACCACCCACCTGCCGCTGTCGCAGGTGCCCGCCGCCATCACGCGCGAGCGGCTCGAGGCCACCTTGCGCATCGTGCACACGCAGATGCAACGCCTGTTCGGCATCGACTCCCCGCGCCTGCGGCTGCTCGGCTTGAACCCGCATGCCGGGGAAGCCGGCCACCTGGGCCGCGAGGAAATCGAGGTGATCGAGCCCGTGGCCACGGCCCTGCGGCGCGAGGGCATGCGCATAGAAGGGCCGGTGCCGGCCGATACCGCGTTCAATCGCGATCAACTCGAGGGCGCCGATGCGATCATCGCCATGTACCACGACCAGGGCCTGCCCGTGCTGAAGCACGCGGCCTTCGACACCGCGGTCAACATCACCCTGGGACTGCCCATCATCCGTGTCAGCGTGGACCACGGCACGGCGCTGGCGCTGGCGCGCACCGGCAAGGCATCCGACACCAGCCTGTGCAGCGCGCTCGAGGCCGCCATCGGCATGGCGCGCTGATGGCCGTCCGCAAGCGCTTCGGCCAGCACTTCCTGCACGATGCGAAGGTGATCGGCCGCATCCTCGATGCCATCGATCCCAAGCCCGGCGAGCGCCTGATCGAGATCGGTCCGGGGCGCGGCGCCATTACCTGGCCGTTGCTGGAACGCGCCGGGCATCTGGAGGTCATCGAGATCGACCGCGACCTGGCCGCCGCGCTGGCCACCCGTGCGCGCACCCAGGCGCCCGGCCGGCTGCAGATTCACGTGCAGGATGCGCTGCGCACGGATTTCCTCGCGCTGCGCGGCGCGGGCCCGCCGCTGCGAATCGTCGGCAACCTGCCCTACAACATCTCCACGCCCCTGCTGTTTCACCTGCTGGAAGCGCGCGCGGCCATCGCCGACATGCATTTCATGCTGCAGAAGGAAGTGGTCGACCGCATCGTCGCCGCCCCCAACAGCAAGCAATACGGGCGCCTCGGCGTGATGCTCTCGGTGTTTGCCAGGGCCGAGTGGCTGTTCGATGTGGGACGGGGCTCGTTCCAGCCGCCGCCCAAGGTCACCTCGGCGGTGTTGCGCCTCATACCCTCGCTGCAACCGCGGTACCCCGGCATGAGCGAACTCGGCACGGGGGCCGAAGCGGCCCTGCGGCGCGTGGTGACCGCCGCGTTCTCGCAGCGGCGCAAGACGCTGCGCAACGCGTTGGCCGGCCTGGTCGAGGCGGATGCGATGCGCGCCTGCGGCATCGATCCGCAATGGCGCGCCGAGGTGTTGGCGCCGGCGCAATTCGTGCAGCTCGCGGCGCTCGCGCCGGCCCTCACTGCGGAACGGTGATTGAATGGATCGAGCAACCGGGGGAATGCAGGCGCGCCCTCACGGCGGCGCCCCTGCCGAAGTGGCGTGAGGCGATTCCCGCCCCCCGCGGCCCGCCGCTACAATTTCTATACAAGTGGCGCGCCGGCCCGCGCAACGCTCCTGCCACAATGGCGCCGCATGCACGCGGCACCTTCTCAACGCGACAGGCGCATCGTTCAACTCCTGCGGCGCTGGTGGCTGGCGGGCTGCTGCGCGCTGGGCATTGCCGCCGCGGGCGCGACCGCCGCGCCGGCGGCCGCGCCTGACACGGACAGCGCCCCCGATCCGGCACCCAGCTGGCGCTTGGGCATAGCGCTGGGCTACGGGTCCAAATCCAATCCGCTGATCCAATCGCATGCCGTGTCCCTACCCTTCAACGTCGATGTGGCCTGGTTCGGCAAGCACTGGTTCTTCGACAACGGCGATCTGGGCCTGACGCTGGTCGACGCCGACGCCGCGACCGTGTCGCTGGTAGGGCGCGTCAACAGCGAACGGGTGTTCTTCGGACGCACCGAGTCGCGCCTCGCCAGCCTGAGCGCGGCGGGAGCCCCCCTGCAGGATGTACAGACGGTGAAGCCGCCGGACCGGCACTACGCCATCGAAGTAGGCATGGAGGTGATGAAGGACGGGCGCTGGGGCCAGCTCATCGCCAGCGCCTATCGCGACGCGAGCGGCACGCACGATGGTTTCGAGGCGGGCATGGAATATGCCTATCGCTGGCATGGCGCCCGCTGGGTGCTGGAGCCGAATATGTCACTGCGCTACAAGAGCGCGGCCCTCAACGACTACTATTGGGGCGTGAGGGACGATGAAGCCAATCCCGCCCTGCCCGCCTATCACGCCGGCAGCGGCATCACTGCCGGCGCAGGCCTGCGCAGCAGCTATCACCTGACGCCCCACGTGCGCCTCGCCGCGAGCCTCGCTTACGAGCGACTGCCCGCCAGCATCACCCGCAGCCCGATCGTGCGGGAAGCGCATGTGCTCGGCTGGTTTGCCGGCCTTGCGTACCGCTTCTGACATGCGCCGCCTGCTGCTGCTCGCGTTGCTGAGCTTGCCCGCCGCCGCGGCCGACCCGCCCGGCGCCATGGCGTCCCCGGCCACCACGGCGGGCGCGCTGCTGCGTGTCAGACCGCAACTGTGCATCGTCGATCGCTTTGCCAACAGCTGCGAGTCGGTGTTCCAGATCTACTGGCGCAGCCAGCAGGGCGGGAATTACTGCCTCGACACCGACCAGCAGCCCTCGCCCCTGCAGTGCTGGAGCCAGGCCGACAACGGCGACTGGCGCGAGCGGCGCAGCGTCGAGCACGATTTCCTGTATCGCCTGACCGAGGGCAAGGGCGGACCGGCGCTGGCCACGGCCAAGGTCCAGGTGCTGCGCATCGACAACCCGGACCGGCGGCGCCAGCGCCGCGGACGACACGTATGGGACGTGTTGTGAGCGCGACCGCGGTGGACATCCTGCTGGTGGAAGACGACCGGCGGCTGGCGGCGCTCACCGCGGAATACCTCGAACAGAACGGCTTGCGTGTGGCCATCGAAGCGCGCGGCGACCGCGCGGTCGAGCGCTTCGCGTGCGAGCGGCCGCGGCTGGTGCTGCTCGACCTGATGCTTCCGGGCCTGGATGGCCTGTCGATCTGCCGCGCCATCAGAAATGTACACGAGGCGCCCATACTGATGCTGACCGCGCGCGACACCGATCTCGACCAGGTGATCGGACTGGAGGCGGGAGCCGACGACTACGTCACCAAGCCCGTCGACCCCATCGTGCTGCTGGCGCGCGTGCGCGCGCTGCTGCGCCGCGCCGACCGCACACCGGCGGCCGCTCCCAGGAATGCCGACATCGTGCTCGGCGAGCTGCGCATCAGCCCCGCCTCGCGCGAGGCGTCGTTGCGCGGCGTGCCGGTGAGCCTGACCACGCAGGAATTCGAGCTGCTGCTGCTGTTGGCATCGCGCGCCGGCGAACTGATCAGCCGCGATGATGTGTTCCGCGCGATGCGCGGCATCGACTACAACGGCGTGGACCGTTCCATCGACGGGCGCATTTCCAAGCTGCGCCGCAAGCTGGGCGACGATGCCACCGCGCCCGCGCGCATCAAGACCGTGTGGGGCAAGGGTTACCTGCTCGCTCCCGACGCCTGGCGGAGCGAGCCGTGAGCGAGGCGCCCGGCGCGGCCCCCGCCGCGCCGACCCGGTCCGCCATGCGGCCGGCGACGCTGGGATCCACGCGGTACACCATGCGGTACCGCCATCTGCTCATCCAGACGTACGTGTTCCTGGCGGGCGGACTCATCGCCGTCACCGCATTGCTCGACTTGGGTTTCAACGCCCTGTTGGAACGGCAGGCGCGGACGGAGGATCCGTGGCGGCAGTCCACCATCGCCCTGATCGAGACGGCGCTGGAAAAGGCACCGCCGCAAGAACGGCCCGCGCTGGCCGCGCAGTTGGCGGTGAGCAGCGGCATGGGCGTGCAAGTGCTGGACGCCGATGACATCGCCACCTCGTCCGCCGCCGCGGGCGAGTCGCTGGTCGATACACAGGGGCGCACCTACTATTTGCGCCGCCCGGCCGGATTCGCCGGCGCCATCCGCTTCGGGCCGCTGCCGCCACCCGCCGACAGCCGCGCGATCCGCTACCTGCCCGCGCTGTTCTACCTGTCGATCCTCGTCATCGTCGGCCTGTGGTTGCGTCCACTGCTGCGCGACCTGCGGCTGCTCACGGATGCCGCGCAGAACTTCGCCGCCGATTATCGCGAGCCCCTGCACGTGGCGCCGCACATGCGCCGCCTCAACAGCCTGGGCGCGAATCTCGATGCCATGTCGCAGCAGCTCAGCCGGTTGATCCAGCATCAGAAAGAGCTGACCGCCGCACTGTCGCATGAAATGCGCACCCCGCTGGCGCGCATCCGTTTTGCGTTGGCCGTCATCGGCAACCAGAGCGAGCCAGGCGTGAAGGCGCGGCTGACGGAGATCAACGGCGATGTGCAGCAGATCGACGAGCTCATCGCCCGCATCCTGGAGTTCGCACGGCTGGACCATCCGGACGTGCGCATGCACTGGCAGCGCGTGACGGTGCAGGATTGGCTGCGCCAGGTGCTCCCCTCACCTTCCGCCACCGGGCCCGCCGTCGAGGTAAATCTCGCGCCCGGCTGCGACTCGCTGCAGATGGAACCCAGGCTGATGGAATTGGCGCTGAGCAACCTGCTCGCCAATGCCGTCCGCTACGCGCAACGACGCGTGCAGTTGACCCTGTCGAGCACGGCGGGCACGAACTGCATCTGCGTGGAGGACGATGGCGAAGGGGTGCCGGAAGCCGAACGGGAAGCCGTATTCCGCGCCTTCCGGCGTCTGGACACACGAGCCAACCAGGAAGTGGGCGGCCACGGCCTCGGACTTGCCATCGTGGCGCGGGTGGCGGCGCTGCATGGGGGCGAAGCCAGCGTGAGCACCAGCGCCGCCCTGGGCGGCGCCTGCTTCAAGTTGAGCTGGCCGGCGGACCACGCACAGGAGCGGCGGATCGACCCGCCGCCTGACGCACCGGGCGGGCCTCAGTAATAGGTCAGGGGCCGGGCCTTGCCGCGGAACACCCGGTAGGCGAACACGTTGTAGGCAATGATGAACGGCAGCACCACCACCACGCCCAGGAACACGATCCACAGCGATTCGGTGGCGCTCGCCGCCTGCATGGCGGTGATGCGATCGACCACCAGGAAGGGATAGGTACTGTAAGCCAACCCGCCGGCGGCCAGCGTGAACATGCCCACGGTGCAGGCGAATGGCACCCACGCGTGCCGGTCTCCCGGCTGCGGCAGCCTTGCCAGGGTGCGCAGCGTGAGCGCGAAAAAAACGGCGGTGAGCAGCGGCACGGGAGAGAGCAGCAGCAGGTTCGGCATGCTGAACCAGCGCTCGAAAATGCGCGGGCTCACCCACGGCGTGCCCACCGAGACGGCGAGGATCCCGGCGCCCGTGAGCCACAGGCTGCGCTGCGCCCAGTCGACGGCGCGCTTCTGCAGGTCGCCCTCGGTGCGCATCACCAGCCACACCGCGCCCATCAGCGTGTATCCGGAGACCACGCACAGCGCGATCAGCGCGGCGAACAGCCGCGCGCTCCAGCCACTCGCGAAGCCCAGCACGTACCAGCCCAGCATGTAGCCCTGGGCGGCGGCGGTGACCCAGGAGCCGGCGTAGAAGGCCGTGTTCCAGGCGGAGCGATGCGAATCGCGCGCCTTGACGCGAAAGTCGAAGGCGGCGCCACGCACGATCAGCCCGATGAGCATGACGGCCACCGGCAGGTACAGCGCGGTGAGAATGACACCATGCGCGAGCGGAAAGGCCACCAGCAGCACCCCGATCCCCAGCACCAGCCAAGTTTCGTTGGCATCCCAGTACGGGCCGATGGAGGCCAGCATCGTGTCCTTGTCGGTGTCGCCGGCGCGGCGCAGCAGGATCCCCACGCCCAGGTCATAGCCATCGAGCACCACGTAGGCCAGCATGGACACGCCCATGAGCCCGAGGAACACCAGCGGCAACCATTCGTGCGCGTGGCCGGGGACCGGGATCATGCGGGGAGGTCCGAGGCGCGCCGCGCCAGGTGGAACACCACCGTGATGAACGAGGGCAGGAGCACGGCATAGGCAATGAGGTACAACACGAAGCTGCTGCCGATGTCGGCGCTGCTCTTGTCGGACGTCGCGTCAGCGACGCGCAACACGCCGTACACCAGCCAGGGCTGGCGCCCGATCTCCGTCACGTACCAACCGGCGAGCACCGCGGCCCAGCCCATGAAACTCGATCCCGCCAGCACGCGCGCCAGCCAATCGGCGATCTGGCCGCGCCGCCGCCATTGCCAGGCGGCGGTCCAGGCGATGGCGAGCATCGCAAAACCCAATCCCACCATGATGCGAAAGCCCCAGAACAGCGGCGCCACCGGCGGATGCGCGCCGGGAAAATCGGACAAGCCGCGGACTTCGCCGTCCACGTGGTGCGTGAGGATGAGGCTGGCCGCGCCGGGCACGGTGATGGCGAAGTCATTGCGTCCGGCCGCTTCATTGGGCCACGCGAACAAGGTCAGCGGTGCGGATCTCTCGGTGTGCCAGACCGCCTCGATGGCGGCGATCTTGGCAGGCTGGTGCCGCAGCGTGTTCAACCCATGCAGATCGCCGACCAAAATCTGCACGGGAATGAGCAGCGCTGCCGCGTAGATGCCCGTGGCGAGCGTGGCGCGCACCTCGGCACCGCGATCCCCGCGCAGCCAGCGGTAGGCGCTGACCCCGGCGATCATGAAGGCCACGGTGAGCGCCGAGGCCAGCAGCATGTGGGTGAAGCGGTAAGGCATGGAGGGGCTGGTGAGGATGGCCAGCCAATCGGTGGCGTGCGCCTTGCCGTCCCGCATCTCGAACCCCACAGGCGTGTGCATCCAGGAATTCAGCGCCAGGATCCAGAACGCGGACAATGTGGTGCCCAGCGCCACCAGCACCGTGGCCAGCGTGTGCACGCGGTTCGACACCAGGCGTGTGCCGTACAGCATGATGCCGAGGAAGGCGGCCTCCAGGAAAAACGCCGTGAGCACTTCATAGGCCAGCAAGGGTCCCGCAATGTTGCCGACGGTGAGCATGAAGCCGGGCCAGTTGGTGCCGAACTGGAAGCTCATGGTGACGCCGCTGACCACGCCGAGGGCGAAGGTGAGCGCAAACACCTTCACCCACAACCGGTAGGCGGCGATCCACTTGGGATCACGGGTGCGGTCGAAGCGCGCCTTGAAGAACAGCAGCAGCCAGGACAGGGCGATGGAAATCGCCGGGAACAGGATGTGGAACGACATGTTGGCGGCGAACTGCGCGCGTGCCAACATCAGCGGCGAGGCGACATCCATGGATAAAGCCTATTACAATGTTCCCATGATATCCGATTCAAACCGGCGCATCCGGGTCGATGTGGAAACGGCCTACGTCGAGGAGCAATCCGATCCCAGCGACAGCCGTTTCGTATTTTCCTACACCATCACCATCCGCAACGACGGCTCCACGCCGGCGCGGCTGTTGACGCGGCATTGGATCATCACCGACGCCAACGGCAAGGTGCAGGAAGTACATGGGGACGGTGTGGTGGGCGAACAACCCTACCTCAAGCCCGGCCAGGGTTTTCGTTACTCCAGCGGCGCGGTCTTGGAGACGCCCGTCGGCTCGATGCAGGGCAGCTATCAGATGATAGACGATGACGGCGGCCGCTTCGATGCGCCCATTGCGCCCTTCAGGCTCGCCATCCCCGGCGTGCTGCACTAGATATCGCAGCGGTATCGTTTCGGCATCGTGGCTACCTATGCCATCGGCGATATCCAAGGCTGTGACCGCGAATTCGCGGCGCTCCTCGCCAAGCTGAAGTTTTCGCACCACCGCGACCAGTTGTGGCTGGTGGGTGACCTGGTCAATCGCGGCCCCGCCTCGCTGGGCGTGCTGCGGCGCGTGCGCGCCATGGGCGACAATGCCATCACCGTGCTGGGCAATCACGACCTGCACCTCGCCGCCGTGGTATTCGGCCATGCACGCCTGAAAGACGGCGACACATTGGCCCGCGTGCTGGCCGCCAGGGACCGCGATGCGCTGCTCGAGTGGTTGATCCAGCGGCCGTTGTTGCACGAACATCCGAGCCGCCCCATCGCCATGGTGCATGCCGGCCTGCCGCCGCAATGGACGCTCGCACAGGCACGGCGCTGCGCAGCCGAAGCGCAAGCTGCACTGCGCCGCGCGCCGCACGCCTTCTTCAAGACCATGTACGGCGATCAGCCACGCCGCTGGAGCCCCGCATTGAAGGGGGCGGCGCGGTTGCGATACATCGTCAATTGCTTCACGCGCATGCGTTACCTCGATGCCGCCGGCGGTTTGGAATTGTCCGCCAAGGATGCGCCGGCGCGCACCGCTGCCGGACTCACACCCTGGTTTGCGCGCAAGGATGCCCGCTGGCATGGCACGCGCATCCTTTTCGGGCATTGGTCCACGCTGGGGTTCTTCCGCGACCGCCATGTGGTAAGCCTGGATACCGGTTGCGTCTGGGGCAACCGGCTGACGGCGCTGTCCGTGGATGAGCCGGACCGGCCACCCATCAGCGTGCGCAGCCGCCGCTAGCGCGGTGCGTTCGCCGCCGGCACCGCGCGCAGCACCTCGCCACTGACCCGATACTGCGCCCCGGCCTGGCTGTAGGGCACACAGGTGACGTCGGACTTGAGCTCACGCACCGATAACTTCGGGATGATCTGGTGGAGGAATTCCTCCACCAGCTCGCAATCGCCCACGTTCAGGTTGCGGAAGGCGTCGCGGCGGAAGACGAAGGGTTCGTAGCGCGCCTCGAAGGCATCCGCTGCCGGCTTGGCATCGCCGCCACCGGGAGGAGCGGTGACCTCGCCACGCGGCGCGGGAGAATGAAATTCGATGCTCAATCCCGGGCTCAAGCCGTTGAGGTTGATCCCGCCGACCTCGCAGCCGTGCGCAGTCACGCGCAGGTCCTGGCGTGCGCCCATTTCCAGCAGCATGGCGCGCATCTTGTCGCGCAAGCCATCGCAGGAATAGCGGGAGGTGCGCCCGAAGTAATGAAACTCCACCTTCCGTTGCTTCCAGACGGCCGCCATCGGCACGCCGGCGGCTGCCAGCTCCGCCGCGCGCAGCGGCAATGCCACGCTCGCACACAGCACCACGGCCATGAGGCTCAATGCACGCATATGACTCCCCCAAGCAAACCGCTTGGCGCCAGGCCCGGCACCAGGTTACCCCACCGCATTCGACCGTGGCGCCAACGGCGAAGTTTCATCGAAACGCTATAATGCGTGGATGATTTCCGAACCAGCAAGCCTCGCCGACGCACAGCAACGCGACGCGGCGGATTCGCTGGCATGCCTGGCGGCCGATTTCCACCATCCGCGGCGCGCCGATGGTTCGCCCTACACCTACTTGTGCGGCCATTCTCTCGGCCTGCAGCCGCGGCGCGCTGCCGATTATGTCCGCCAGGAACTGGAGGATTGGGCGCGGGCCGGCGTGCTCGGCCATGAGCAAGGCACCCGCCCTTGGATTTCCTACCACCGGCACTGCGCCGGGGCACTCGCAGACCTCACGGGCGCGGCGCCTGCCGAGGTGGTGGCGATGAACTCGCTGACGGTGAACCTGCACCTGATGATGACGAGCTTCTTCCGTCCGCAGGGCACCCGCAACACCATCCTGATCGAGGCCGGCGCCTTCGGCTCGGACCGGTATGCGGTGGTGTCGCACCTCAAGCTGCACGGCCTGTCGGAGGAGCAGCATCTGGTCGAACTGGCTCCGCGCGCCGGTGAACGCTGCCTGCGCGGCGAGGACATCCTCGAGACCATCGAGCGCCATGCGCAACGGCTCGCGCTCGTGCTGCTGCCGGGCGTTCAATATCTCACCGGCCAGAGCTTCGACCTGCCCGCCATCATCGGCGCCGCCCACCGCGCCGGCGCGGCGGCTGGTGTCGACCTGGCGCATGCCATCGGCAACACCGTGCTGCGGTTGCATGACTGGAATGTGGACTTCGCCGTGTGGTGTTCATACAAGTACCTGAACGCGGGGCCGGGGGCCACCGGTGGCTGCTTCGTCCACGAGCGGCACGCGCGGCGCTTCGACCTGCCGCGCCTCGCCGGCTGGTGGGGTCACGACCCGGATACCCGCTTTCAGATGGGCCCGCAGTTCCACCCCATCGCCGGCGCCGACGGCTGGCAGGTCAGCAATCCGCCCATCCTCGCCACCGCCCCCCTGCTCGCCTCGCTGGAGCTGTTTGCGCGCGCGGGCATGCCGGCGCTGCGCCGCAAATCGGAGCAGATGACCGCGTGGCTGGAGTCGGCCATCCAGGCGCAGCTCGACGCGCACATCGAGATCATCACGCCGTCCGATCCCGCGCAACGCGGCTGCCAGCTTTCGCTGCGTGTCAGGCGCACACCGCAGCAGGCGCGGCAGGCGCATGAGCGCCTCGGCGCCGCCGGTGTGCTGGCGGACTGGCGCGAACCGGACATCATCCGGCTCGCGCCGGTGCCGCTGTACAACTCCTTCAGCGATTGCCATCACGCCGTGCGCGCCCTGGGCGAGGCGTTGCGCGGGTGAGCCCGCCGCACACCGCCATCGGCATCGCCGGCGCAGGACCTGCCGGCGCGCTGCTCGCCATCCTGCTGCGCCGCCGCGGCTACGAGGTCACGCTGTACGAGCGGCGTGCCGACCCGCGCGGTCGTCCCTTCGATTCGGGCCGCTCCATCAACCTGGCGATGGCCGAGCGCGGCATCCATGCCCTGCGCAACGCCGGCGTGTTCGAGCGCTTCCGCGATACGCTCATCCCCATGCGCGGTCGCCTGGTGCACGATGCGGCTGGCGCCACGCAGCTGCAACCCTACGGCCAGCGCCCGCACGAAGTCATCCATTCGATCTCCCGCCATCTGCTCAACGCCACGCTCATCGATGTGGCCGAGCGCGACTTCGGGGCCGCGCTGCACTTCGGCACCGAGGTGACCGGCGTCGAGCCCGCGACGGGTCGGCTGAGCCTGCGCGATGCGGCCTCCGGTGCCGTGCGCCAGGTCGAACACGAAGTGCTGATCGCCGCCGACGGCGGCGGCTCGGTGGTTCGCGCGCAATTCGCGGCAGCCGGCCTCGTGCAGGCGCGCGCGGAACCGCTCCTGCATTCGTACAAGGAGCTCACCATTCCGCCGCTGCCGGGCGGTCGACCGGCCATGGAGCGCGAGGCCCTGCACATCTGGCCGCGCGGCAGCTTCATGCTGATCGCCTTGCCCAATCCCGACGGTAGCTTCACGGCGACGTTGTTCCTGCAGACCGCCCGCTTCGAGGAGCTGCGCGACGCGGACGCCATCGACAGCTTCCTGCGGCGTGAATTTCCGGACGCGGCGGCCTTGATGCCCGGTCGGATCGCCGAGTTCCAGGAACACCCCACGGGTCATCTGGCGACCGTCTACTGCTTTCCCTGGCGCGTGCACGGCCGCGTGCTGTTGTTCGGTGATGCCGCGCATGCGGTGGTGCCCTTCCACGGCCAGGGCATGAACTGCTGCTTCGAGGACGGCGTGGAATTCGATGCGCTGCTGGATGCGCACACGCAATGGGACGGGTTGTTCGCGGAATTCGAGCGGCGGCGCAAGCCCAACACCGATGCCATCGCCGCCATGGCGCTGGAGAATTACCTGGAGATGCGCGAGCACGTGGCCGATGCGCGCTTTCAACTGCAGAAGCAGCTGTCGCTGGAACTGGAGCGGCGCCATCCGCAGCGCTTCATTCCGCGTTACTCCATGGTCAGCTTCCGTCACGACATCGGCTATGCGCAGGCGCAGGAACGGGGGCGCATTCAACAGCGGCTGCTGGATGAGCTGACGCGCGACGCCACCAGCCTCGAGCAGGTGGACTACGCGTGCGCGGCGCGTGAGATCGACGCCGCGCTGCCGCCGATCGCAACGCCGCCCCGCTGACATCACCCCCGGAGGGGGCGAAGGAGCCGCCTAGCCGGCGGCTTGCGCCCGCCGCTCCAAGGTGACGTAGCTGAAGGCATGCGCGTGATGCGCATCCGCGGGATGTTCCTCGCGGGCCACTTCGACGAAGCTCGGCGCGCGCCAGCCGGTGAAGAACGCATCGCCATCCTCGATGCGTGTCTGCACCAGCGTCAGGTGGATGCGTTGCGCCAGGGGCAGGATTTGCGCGTAGATCTCCCCGCCACCGATGACCATGAGCGGGCCTGCGCCGGCAGCCTGCAGGGCCGAGCCCACGTCATGCACCACCTGCACATTCGCAACGGCGAGATCCGAGCGCCGGCTCAGCACCAGGTTCAAGCGTCCCGGCAAGGCCTTGCCGATGGATTCGTGCGTCTTGCGGCCCATGAGGATGGGCTTGCCCAGCGTGAGGCTCTTGAAGCGGCGCAGGTCGTCCGGCAGGTGCCAGGGGAGCGCATTGCCGCGCCCGATCACATCATTGATCGAGCAGGCGACGACGATCTCAAGTGGCACGGCGGGCAGCGCGGGGTCGGTTGTCGGCATGCGGCCTTATACCCTTCCCGCGCGCCGCCCGCCAGCACACCCGGTGCCGGACGGCACGGTGATCGTGCGCTTCAGTAGGCCGCGGTCATTCGCGCATCGCTCCCGGCCGGCGACAATTCCAATGATTTCACCTTGCCGGCGCGGTCCGTCACGCAGGTGGCCCGCGCAATCTCCGTGCCCTGGCGATCGCGCGCCTGCATGTCGAAGGTGAAGCGCGCCGCGTAGAAGGTGGCCAACAGGCTGCCCGAGGTGCTGCTGAGGTAGTCCACACGGTAGGGCCGCGTGACGGCCGTGCCGGCCGTTACCTGTTGGGCGAGCGCCTGCGCGCAGGCACCGGCCGAGCGGCTTTCCACCGAGGCCAGTGCAGGCAGCGCGGACAGCGTGAGCGAGGTGAGGAGGAGGGTTTGCAGAGTCTTCATGGCGGTATTTCCTTGCAGCAAAAATACCAACGCCCCGTGAACAGAGGTTACGGCGAGCGCAGCCTGCGCGACAAACGAAAAATTTCCGTCGAATGCGCGATTTCATTCATCTGTTTGCGGTTGGCGACACAGCGAGACGATCCACTCGGTCAGCGCGCGCACGCCCGGACGTGCCTCATCGCCGCGCCTGTGCAGCAGCACGTACTGCTCGGGAACCGCGAACTCCGCATCGAACAGCCGCACCAGGGTCCCGGCAGCGATGCGTTGGGCGCTGAGCCGCGCCGGAATCAGCGCGATGCCGGCGCCCTGCTCGGCCGCGCGCACCACGGCGGCCATGTCATCCAGCCGCACCAGGCGCGCCGGCTGCAGGTTGGCAAGGCCGAGTCCCGCAACCCAGCGCTGCCATACCTCACGCCTCTCCTCCATCACCAGCAGAGTGTTCCGGGCGATGTCCGCGACGCCGGCGATGGCGCCCTGTGCGAGCAGCGCGGGTGCGCACACCGCCACGAAGCTCTGCTCGAACAGCGGATGCGCGCGCAGGTTCTCCCACGGACCGCGGCCCACGACGATGGACAAGTCCGCCTCCGGCGCGTGCGTTGCACCGGGCGTGCTCGCCGTATCGATGCGGATGTCGGTATCGGGATGCGCGCGCGAGAATTCGGCCAGGCGCGGCAGCAGCAGTTCGTGCGCGAAGAATGCGGGCGCATGCAGGCGCAGGATGCCGCGGCCGAAGCGCTCGCGCAGTTGGTGGGTGACCGCCTCCATGCGGCCGAACATTTCCTCCAGGTGCGCCAGATACAGCGCACCGGCATCGCTCAAGGCAAGGCTGCGCACGCCGCGTTCGAACAGCCGCACGCCCAACTCGCGCTCCAGCGCCTTGACCTGATGACTGACCGCGGAGGGCGTCAGGCACAGCTCCCGCGCCGCGGCCTTGAAGCTCAGGGTGCGTGCGGAAACCTGGAACGTGCGCAATGACTTGAATGCCGGCAATCGCATGCACAATGGCAAGCAAACGCCATGCCAGGACTGCAAACGATTGATCGGCAGGGCCGCGCGCGCCGCGAATGCGGTGCAATCGTGCACGCACGCGCGCTCCGCGCACGCCCGTGGAGCGCGCCGGGATCTCGCCCGGCGGCGTCAGCCGCCGCCCGCCGGCAGTTCCGCGCGGGTCCTGAACCAACCGGTCAACGCCAGCCGCACCCGCTTCGCGGGCAGCACTTCGTGCACGCGCCCGGCCGTGAGAAAGCAGACGAGGCGGCCGCCGCGCGGCTCGATGTCGGCGACCGGCACGCCGCCTTCATGCAGGCGCAGCTCACCGCCATGTACCGCTTCCCAGTCGAGATTCAGGTACAGCGCAAAGGTCACGCAGCGCTGCAATCTGCCGGCGGGCTGATCCACGTGCGCGGCGTAAGCAGCGCCCGGCGGATAACTGGCGTAGTGCACTTCGGTATCGAACAACCCGAGGATCAATTGCCGGTTGAGACCCAGGCGCAACCGCTCCAGCACAGCCACGGTGTCGCGTTCGGCCGGATAGTGGGGATCTTCCAGCCAGCAGGTGTAATCGCCGCGGATGTCGGTGCGGCGCTGGCGCCCGCCACCGATCGCGGCCGGCTTGAACTCGCCGCGGATCGAACGCAGGTCCGCGCAAGTCCGCAACCGCACCACGGTCTTGTGATCGATGAACCCATCGATGATGCCGAAGCCGCGCTCGCGCACGGACTCCGCCAACGCCGGCACGGGATCCGGCGGCGAGCGCTCCGCGGCGGCGGCCGCCTCAGCGGCCGGTTCGTCGGGCGCGTCGCTCATGAGATCGCGCTCGGCGCGAGGCCGGGGTGGCAGCGCTGCGCCGGGTGGCGGCGTGCCTGGCAGCCGCCTTGCCCTTGCGCCGCGACACCGTCCGCGAGGTCTTGCGCGATTTCTTGCCGGCCTGCTTGCGTGCCCTCTTGCGCGGTACCGGCCGCGGTTCGAGCATGGAACCCCGGCAGGTGGCGGCGCCGCAGCGGCAAGCGTAGATCCGATCGACGTCCGGCGGATCGTCGGCATCGCGCTGGATCGAATAATCGTAGTTCAGCTCCTCACCCGGCTGGATGGTGCGGATGGCGTCGATGAACACGCGCCGCTTCTCGGTTTCGCTCTCGCAATTGGGTGCGCAGCTGTGGTTGATGAAGCGCGCATCGTTCCCATCCACCGCCGCATCGATCACCGTGCGCTTGTCGACGGTGAACAGGAAGGTGTGGTTGTCGTCCGGGTCCTTGTCCTCGTAACGCGCATCGGCGGCCTCGTGGCTGATGCGTTCGCCGAGGTACTCGATGATGCGCGTGCCCTTGCGGATGCGGCGCAGGGCAAACACGCCGTAGCCATGGACGGGCGAATGACGGACCTCGATCAGGGGGCCGCGGGCGGCTGACTTCATACCATTCCTGTTGTTGCGTTCAGACGGAGACGGGCGCCTTGATGGCGGGATCGCTTTCATACCCTTGGATTTCGATGTCCTCGTAGCGGTACTCGAACAGCGAGGCCGGGCGGCGGCGGAAATGCAACGAGGGCAAGGCCCGCGGCGTGCGCGTGAGTTGCAGGTCGGCCTGCTCGAGATGATTCAGGTACAGGTGGCAATCCCCGCCCGTCCAGATGAACTCGCCCGGGGCGAGGTCGCACTGCTGCGCCAGCATGAGCGTGAGCAGCGCATAGGAGGCGATGTTGAAGGGCACGCCGAGGAAGATGTCGGCGCTGCGCTGGTACAATTGGCAGGACAGCCGCCCCTGCGCCACATAGAACTGGAACAGCGCATGGCAGGGCATCAGCGCCATCTTGTCCAGCTCGCCCACATTCCAGGCGCTGACGATGAGCCGGCGCGAGTCGGGATTGCGCTTGAGTTGTTCCACCACCTGCGAGACCTGGTCGATGTGGCGGCCATCGGCCGTCGGCCAACTGCGCCACTGCTTGCCGTACACGGGGCCAAGCTCGCCGTTCTCATCGGCCCACTCGTCCCAGATGCCCACGCCATGGTCCTTGAGATAGCGGATGTTGGTGTCCCCGGAGAGAAACCACAGCAATTCGTGCACGATGGAGCGCAGGTGCAGCTTCTTGGTGGTGACCAGCGGAAAACCCTGCGCCAGGTCGAAGCGCATCTGGTGGCCGAACACACTGAAGGTGCCCGTGCCCGTGCGATCCTCCTTGCGCGCACCCTGGGTGCGAACCAACCGCAGCAGATCCAGATATTGCCGCATCGCCCTACCCCGCGGCCGCCGGCTTGAGATTGCCGCTGGGGATGCCGCGTGAATAGGCGTACAGCATCATTCCTAAGCCAATGAAGATCATCGGCGTGGTCAGCAGCATGCCCATGGTCAGCCAATTGCCGGCAAGGTAGCCGATGTTCGCATCGGGAAGCCGCACCCACTCCACGACGAAACGCCCCAGGCCATACAGGATCAGGAACAGTCCGGAAGGCGCGAGCCGCGGCCTCGACCTGTTGGTATACCAATACAGGATGATGAACAGCACCACGCCCTCCAGGAGCGCTTCGTACAACTGCGAGGGGTGGCGCGCGACCACCTGGCCGCTGGCATCGACCACGCCGAAAGCCCAGGGCACATCGGTGGGACGGCCCCACAATTCATTGTTGATGAAATTCCCGAGCCTTCCCGCCAACAAGCCGATGCCGGGGAGCGGCGCGAGGAAATCGAACACGTCCGCAATGGTCTTCTTCTTCAGCCGGGCGAACAGCACGGCCGCCGTCATCACGCCGACGAGACCGCCGTGGAAGGACATGCCGCCGTCCCAGATATGAAAGGCGTTCATCCAGTCCGCGGCGATCACATCCCGCCCGTACACCAGGCACCAGCCCACCCGGCCGCCGACGATCACGCCGATGGCGGCATAGAAGATGAGATCGTCGACATCCAGCATGCTCCAGGTGGACCCTGCGCGCAGCGCGCGCGACCGTGCCACCCACCAGCCGCCCACGAAGCCGATCAGGTACATGATCCCGTACCAGTGCACGCGCAGCGGCCCAATGCCGAAGAACGGGCCGATGGAAATCGCGATGGGATCGATGTGGGGATAGGTCAGCATGCGATCAGGTCCACGCCTCGTTCACGCGACAGAAAAATGCCTTCAGGTAACGGGTCTCGGCGATGGCCGGATGCACCGGATGATCCGCCGACTGGCCGCCCTGCTCCAGGATCTGCAACGACTTGCCGGCACCGCGGGCCGCCTTGGCGAGGGCGGACTGCAGTTCCTCGGCACTGACGTGATAAGAACAGGAGCAGGCCACCAGTATGCCCTCGGGCGCAAGTACGCGCATCGCCAGCTGATTGATGCGCCGATAGGCAGCCAGCGCGGTGGCGGAATCCTTCTTGCGCTTGGCGAAGGCAGGGGGATCCACCACCGCCACGTCGAAGCGCGCGCCCTCGCTGGCCAGCGCCTCCAGCACCTCGAAGGCATCGCCGGCGCGCGTGGCAATCTTTACCTGGTTGAGCGCCGCATTGGCGCCGGCGGCCTCGAGGGCGGCCGCCGAGGCATCCACGCACAGCACCTGCGACGCGCCGCCGCGCGCGGCGCTGATGCCCCAGGCGCCCGCATAACTGAACACATCGAGCACGCGTGCGCCGGGGCGCATGAAGCGCGCGAGGCGGCGGCGGTTGTCGGCCTGGTCGAAGAACCAGCCGGTCTTCTGCCCCTGTTCGAGCGCCATGGAAAACGTGAGGCCATTCTCGATCACGCGCGCCGGTTCCGCGCCCGTGCCCTGCACCCATTCCACCTGCACCGGCAGGCCCTCCATGGCGCGCAGCGAGCCATCGTTCTTCAAGAGGATCCGGCGCGGCGCCGCCACCTCGCGCACCGCCTCGAGGATGCCCGGCAGGAGCCGCTGCATGCCGGCCGTGGCGACCTGCACCACGCAATCCTCGCCGAAGCGGTCGATGACGAGGCCGGGCAATCCATCCGACTCGCCGTACACCCAACGATAATGCGGCGACGGATACAGCCGTTCACGCAGCTCCAGGGCACGGCGCAGCCGGGCCGCGAACCAGGCCGCCGAGGGCATTTCCCAGCTTTGCAGGAGCCTGGCGCAGATCAACGATTGTGGATTGACGTAGGCAATGCCGAGTGCCTTGTCATTGTGGGTGATCACACGCGCGAGCTCCCCGGGCTGGAACTTGCCCAACGGCGTCTGCGCAATGTCCACCTCGTTGCTGAACACCCACAGGTGGCCGGACATGAGCCGCCGGTCCTCGTTTCGTTTCAATCGCAGGGCGGGCAGTTCGGACGGGGTGGCGGGGAGCATGGGCGGTTCGTCGGCTATAGTGGCCGGCCATTCTAGCGGAAAGTGAACCTGGCACTGATGGCCTTAGAACACCCCGGCCCGCCCAACCGGCTCGCCGCCGAAACCAGCCCCTACCTGCTGCAGCATGCGCACAACCCGGTGGACTGGTATCCCTGGAACGAAGAGGCACTGGCGGCCGCGCGCCGCGAGGACAAGCCCATCCTGCTGTCGATCGGTTATTCGGCCTGCCATTGGTGCCATGTGATGGCGCACGAGTCGTTCGAGGACCCCGCCACCGCGGCGCTGATGAACCGCGAATTCATCAACGTCAAGGTGGACCGCGAGGAGCGCCCGGACCTGGACAAGATCTACCAGGTCGCGCAGCAGATGATCACGCAGCACGGAGGCGGCTGGCCGCTGACCATGTTCCTCGACCCTGAGGAACAGGCACCCTTCTTCGGCGGCACGTATTTCCCCAAGCGCGCCAGCCATGGCATGCCCGGATTCACGGACATCCTGCAACGCGTGGCGGGCTACTTCCGCGCCAATCGCGAACAGATCCGCGCACAGAAAGGGGCCATCGATGCGGCCTTCGCGCGGTTGACACCGCCGGCGGGGGCGCCGGTGGTCATGGACGATGCGCCGTCGCAGGCCCTGCGCGCCGCGCTGGCAGCCAGCTTCGATGCCGACTGGGGCGGCTTCGGCGGCGCGCCGAAATTCCCGCAAGTGCCGGCGGTGGAGTTCTGCCTGCGGACCTGGGCGCGAGGCAGCAGTGGCGCACAGCCCGACCTGCACGCGTTGTACATGGGCTCGCTCACCCTCACCCGCATGGCCGAAGGCGGCCTGCAGGATCACCTGGGCGGCGGCTTTTTCCGCTATTCCACCGACGCGCACTGGCTGATTCCGCATTTCGAGAAGATGCTGTACGACAATGCCGCCCTGCTCGGCCTGTACGCGCAGGCCGCCATCGCCACCGGCGATGCCGCCTTCGCGCGCGTCGCCGCCGACACGGCGAATTGGGCGCTGCGCGAGATGCAGCATCCCGACGGGGGATTCTTCTCGGCGCTGGATGCCGATGCCGGCGGACACGAAGGCGGTCACTATGTGTGGAACCGCGAGGACGTGGCGGCGCTGCTCACGCCCGAGGAGGCCCGGCTGTTCGGCCGGCGCCATGGGCTCGACGCCCCGCCCAATTTCGAAGGCGCCTGGCATCTGCACCTCGCGCAGCCCCTGGCGCAAATGGCGCAGGAACTGCAGGAGCCAGAAAGCCTGCTGCAACAGCGCCTCACTTCCGCGCGCGCCAAGTTGTTGCTCGCCCGCGGACACCGGACGCGTCCTGCGCTGGATGACAAGATTCTCACCGCCTGGAACGGCCTGATGATCCAGGGTCTTGCGCGCGCGGCGCGCGCGCTGCAACAGCCGCGGCTGGCGCAGGCGGCGAGCGCCGCGGTGGATTTCCTGCGCGCGCACGCCTGGCGCGACGGCCGCCTGCTCGCCTGCGTCACGCGCGGCAGCGCGCGCTTTTCCGCCTACCTCGATGACCACGCCTTCCTGGCGGCCGGCCTCCTGGAACTGCTGCAATGCCGCTGGCGCGGTGCGGACCTCGCCTTCCTCACGCAGATCCTGGACACGCTGCTCGCGCACTTCGAAGACCGCGGCGCAGGCGGATTCTTCTTCACGGCAGACGACCACGAGCCGCTGCTTCACCGCAGCCGCAGCTTTGCGGATGAATCGCTGCCCGCCGGCAACGCGCTGGCCGCGTCCGTATTGTCGAAAGCGGGATACCTGCTCGGGGAAACACGCTACCTCGAGGCGGCGGAGCGCGTGCTGCAGGCGGGCTACGCCGGCATGCGCGAGTACCCGCAGGCGCATGCATCGCTGGTCAACGCATTGCAGGATCATCTCGCGCCACCGCAGGTCATCGTCCTGCGCGGACCCGAAGCCGAGGTCACGCTTTGGGCACGGCAACTCGCCCCGCTGTACGCGCCGCACCGGCTGATAGTGGCGATTCCGGCCGATGCAGACGGCCTGCCCGGCGCCTTGCGCGAGAGGACGGCGCGCGCCGGCACCTGTGCCTACGTATGCACGGGAAGCGTGTGCGGCGCGCCGCTGGGCAGCTTCAGCGAGCTGGCGGCAGCGCTGCGGCAATCCGGCGCATGAGATCGCCGTGCACCTGCGCATCGAAGGACGGCGCCGCAGCCCAGTCCAGGGCCCAGGGCTGCGCAGTGCGCTGCGCGGGCGCCTCGTCCGTGAAGCGCGGGAACACGTGCGCATGCAAGGCCGGCTCGAGGTTGCCGAACATCGCATAGTTGACGCGCACGGCGCCGGTCACGGCGAGCAGCGCATCACCGATCGCGCCCATGTCCTCGAGAAAGCGCGCGCGTGCCGCGCCGCTCAGGGCATTCAAGTGCGGCACCACCGGGTCGGGCAACAGCAGGCAGTAGCCCGCGAGCACCTGGCGTTCGCCGAGGATCACCCAGCCCGAGGGCAGCGGACCCACGCAGGCGGGATGCCGGCCGGCGCGGCATTCGCGCACCATGCGGTGAATGGCGGTGTCCGTGCTCATCTGCCGAGCGCCCGCGCCACATCGGCCGCGCTCATGGCCGGCGAGCGATTGCCGAAATTCGAGCGGACATGCGTGAGCAGCGCGGCCGCATCGGCATCCTTCAACCAGCCATAGGGCGGCATGACGGCGGCGGAGCGGCCCGCCGGCATGGAGGGCGGCCGCTCGCCCTTCACCACCCAACGCAGCAGGGCCGCCGGATCGCCGTTGACGACGGGGGAACCGGCCAGCGACGGATACAGGTTCGCAACTCCCCGTCCATCGCGTTGGTGACAGGCCATGCAATTGCCCTCGTAGATCTGCGCGCCACGATCCGCGGCGGCCGGCGGCGCCGCAGGTCCCGAGCAGGCACCGAGGGCGAGGCCCAGGAAAGGAACGCACGCGGCGCGCAGCACCCGCCTCAATCGCGCAACCAGCGGCCGCGGTCCAGCGCAATGGCCTGCGGCTTGGGAAAGAAATTGAACTCGGTGGCGCTGCACCAGGTGTAGGCACCCATGACACGGCCCACCAGCAAATCCCCGTCCTGCAGCAACGGCAGTTCGATCTGCTCGTCGATGACATCGATGCTGTCGCAGGTGGGCCCCGCCAACACGCTGGGGTGAAGCGCGCCTTGCCCATCGAGCGCGGTGACCGGATAGCGGGCATGATCGTACAGCTGGCCGTTGAAGCAGCCGTACAGCCCGTCATCGAGGTAATACCACCAGCGGCCATCGCGCTTGGCGCGGCCCATCACCGACACCACCTGGATGGCGGCAGGCGCGGCGATGAAGCGGCCCGGCTCGGCGATGATGCGCAACCCTGGCGGCAGGCGCGCCAGCGCCGCGCGGATCGGCCCGCAAAACGCGGCGATGTCCAGCGGCGTGCTGCCGTAATCCACCGGGAAGCCGCCGCCGATATCCAGTATCGACAGCTCGTGCCCGTGCTGCGCGGCCTGCGGCAGCAGCTCCCTGCACACGTCGATGGCCTGCACGTGCATGCCGGGGTCGAGCGCCTGCGATCCGACATGAAAGGAAAATCCGTCGATGCGCAGCTGCAGGCGCGCTGCCATCTCCAACAGCTCGCCCACCGCGCCCGCCTCGCAGCCGAACTTGCGCGACAGGTCGCAGGTGGCGTCCGGACTGCGGAAGGAAATGCGGATCAGGAGCGAGGCCTTGTTGCGATGACGGACGAACTTGCGCATCTCGTCGGCGTTGTCCACGACGAAACGGGTGACGCCTTCATGCAGGGCGTTACGGATGTCGATTTCGCGCTTGATCGGATGGGTGTGGATGCAGCGCTCGGGCGCAATGCCCTGGCCGCGCACCAACTGCACCTCGCCGGTGGTGGCCAGGTCGAAGAACGCGCCGCAGGCATCGAGCGTGGACACGACGGCCGGATGCGGCAAGGGCTTCAACGCATAGTGCAGGTCCACGCCCGGCAGCGCGGCTGACAACAACGCGTATTGGCGGCGCACACGCTCGGCATCGATGAGGAACAAGGGGGAGCCGAAGCGGCGCACGAGTTCGCGCACCGACGCGTCACTGAACGGATCCTGGTCCGCGGGCAGCAACTGCTCCGCTTCACGATGAGGCGTGGGTTCAGGCCGCACTGATTTCGAGCGACTCCCCGCCGATGCCGCTGGCGCGCTGCAGGCGGTCGCGCACCGCCGCCCAGCGCTCGTCCGCCGGCACTTCCTGCACCAGGATCCGGGCGCAACCCGCGCGGTCGAGCCGGCGCAGGTGGTTGTACAGGTTGTGGGCGTAGGTGTCCGGTTTCTTGCCGGCATTCACCCAGGTCATGTAACGCCGCGTCTGCAGCGGGGGACGCAGGGCCAGCACCGCTACTTTTTCATGCCGCGCGGTGATTTCGCCGGCGCGCGCCTCGAGTTCCTCGATGGGGACGATCTCGAGCGGTGTCAGCGGCGCGTAGTGCTGCACGCGATCGCCCGGCGCGCGCGGCACCTCGCCCGCGGGCCCTTCCGCGCCCGCCAACGGGCCGACCACGGCCTGCAATTGCGAGGCGGTGATGAAGCCGGGCCGCAGCAACCGCGGCGTGTCGTTCAGGCAGGAAACGATGGTGGATTCCAGGCCGATCAGGGATTCACCGCCATCCAGCACCATGGGGAGTTCGTCACCGAATTCCTCGCGCACGTGCTCGGGCCGGGTCGGGCTGAGCCGCCCGTAGCGATTCGCGGATGGCGCCGCGATGCCGCCGCCGAAGGCGGTCAGCAATTGTTGCGCCATGGGATGCGAGGGCACGCGGATGCCGATGCTCGCCTGCCCGCCCGTGACCAGGTCATTGACGTTGTCGGCCTTGGGATAGATCAGCGTCAACGGGCCCGGCCAGAATTCCTCGGCCAGCTTGCGGGCGCTCTCAGGAATCTCCTTGACCCAACGGTGCAGGTAACGGGGATCGTCGAGGTGCACGATCACGGGGTGATCGGGCGGACGGCCTTTCAATTCGAATATCTTGCGCACTGCGGCAGGATCCGCGGCATTGGCGCCCAGGCCGTAAACGGTTTCGGTTGGAAAGGCGACGAGGTTGCCGGCGCGCAACGTCTGCACTGCTTCTTCGATCAATGTCTGGGGGGCTCGTACCACGCGCGACATGATATCAAGAGTTGCACGGTGCTACCGCTGCAGCTTGAAGCGATAGCGCGCGCCAACCTGGAACTGCGTCTCGGAAATGCCCGTCGGTAACGCCAGCAAAGCGCGCGGCGGAAAGGAGCTGTGTACTTGTTGCCATTCGCCGACGGCTTGCCAATGCAGTCCGAACTCGTACGAGACGGCCAGCGTCAACCCGCGCCCGTCGTCATTGGCCGGCGGCCCACCGTAGCCGCTGCGTGCCTCATGGGTCGAAAAATGATCATGGCGCACCGTCGCCCGCAGCGCACCCCACTGCCGGCTGACCAGGACGAACCAGGACCTGAAGTACTCGGCGAATTGCTGGCCGGGCTCATCGAGCGGACCGATGATGGTGCGGCCCTGCATGGCTTGGGAAATCAGCGTCCAGCGATCGTCCGGCTCGACACGCACGCCCGCGGTGGTGAATTGCGTGCGCCATGCCTGGTCGTAGGTGCTGGTGGCGCCCGGGTCGGCGCGATTGTCGTAGCGCAGGATGCGGAATTCGAGCATCTCGTGATGCCGCCAGGTCAGGCCTGCGTAGTAACCGGGGCGGCCGTCGAATTCACGGTAGTAACTCTCGCGTGGCCGGCCCAAGCCGCCGAACAGCGTGGACTGGCGGTCATTCATGCTCCAGCCGCGGATCGCGATCATGTCCCCGGCAGGGTCGTTCCAACCGTACACGCCGGCGGTGAACGCGAGGTCCCCGGCGTAGCCGCGGCTCGCGCCGAGCCAGCGCGTCTCGAATTCCGTGCCGATGATGCGGATCTCCTCGCCCAGCCAGGAGTTGATGGCCGAGGAGGAGATCGAATAGGGCGTCGTCCAGCCGATGGCGCGGTTCTCGAGCGATGCGGGCAGGTGAAACGCGCCGATGCGCCACTTGTAGCGCACGGGCCCGGTCGGAAAAGGACGCCTTTCGAACCACACTTCCGTCAGATCCACGGGGTGCTTGTCCGGGTCTGCGTAACTGCCGCCCACCGCGTTGAAGGTCCAGGTATCACTCAAGCGATAGCGTCCCGACAACAGCACGCGGCCGATACGCAGCCCATCGTGCTCGGGGTCGAAGCGCAGGCGCCCGTCGCCGCCGTAGATGTACGAGGTGGCGCCATCGGCATGGACGGCGCGCAGATCGAACAAACCCTGCAATTCGAAACGATCGCCGGCGCTGGCGACGCCCGAGAACACGCCGCAGGCGCAGGCCAGCAATCCCAGATGAATTGTCCGTGCGAGGGTGGCCATCAGTAGGCATCCCATCCGTCAGGATGTTGACGTGACGCCGGCCAGTTGCGCGTGGCCCCGATCAGGCGAAAATCGACGCGCACCGACAGGCCCGCCCCGACCTCGACCTCTTTCGACAGCGCGCGCGCCTCATCGGTGATGGCCGGGCTCCACACCTGAACCCGATAACGCCCCGCGGGCAAATCCTCGAATTGCACCTCGCCTTCGGCGCCGGTCCTGGCGGCGTGCGGTGTGTCGGCGACGAAGATGTAACCCACCATCGTGTCGTGGATGTTGCAGCCCAGGACCACCACGCCCGGCTGGTCGAAGACGATCGGGGAATGCACCTCGCCCCGATACAGTGGCAACTGGAAACGGCGGGCGGGCGAGAAGGAATAGACCTGATGGCTGACGGTATCGCTGTTGGGAAACTCGACCGGCGTGCCTGCTTCCACCACCAGGATCTGGGGCACGAAGGCCTTGTTTACCTGATCCATGACGGCGGGCTTGCGCGGACCGGCGGACCGGACTGGGCCATCCAGGCGCGTGGCGGTCGCCACGGCCCCGGCCACGGGCTGGCGATCTGCGGTGCGCAGGCCGATGGTGAGTTCGGTGCCGGCGTGCGCGCCGCAAGGCGCGGACAGCCAGGTGATCAGCAGGGAGGGAAGGAGGAAGCCGCGACGCCGCGAAGCGTGAACCGCGTCACGGGCGCGCTTCGCCGGCAGCCGCATCCAAGGCGCTGCGCGACCAGGTGCCGTCCATTTGGCGCTTGAGTTCATAGGCGGGCCAGTAATGCTTGTCCAGCTTGAGCGTGATCACATCCACCTGTCCATTCCAGGCGACCGTCTTCAACCGGACGGAGGCGCGATCGCTCTTGCCACGCACCGCTGCGATGAATGCGTCCAAATCATGCGTGGGTCGACCGTCCACTTCCGTGATGCGCCGCCCAGCATATAAACCATAACGTGTCGCCGGCGACCCATAATAGAAATACGCGACGAATACCCCGTCCAGCTCGATGCCGCGCTGTGCCGCCATCGGGCGATGCGGGGCCTGCAGCGTCGCGCCGGCCCACATGACCACGCGCTCGAGATCCCGGCCATCGAGGGCCACGGTATCGATGGGCAGGGTCTTTTCCGCCCCGTCCCGCCAGATGGTGAGGCTCACCGTGGGCTTCTGCACGGCGTGCTCCACTTCGCGAAACCGGGTGACGATGCGCCCGTCCACGGCAAGGATCAGGTCGCCCGCCTGCAAGGCCGCGGCCGCGGGCGACCCCGCCACCGGGCGATCCACGGAGAGAACCTGGCGATGCTCGGCATCGTGGTCCTCGATCCGGTGTACCCAGGCATCGGGCAAGCCGAGCTTGCGCGCGCTGGCCAGCGGCTGCAGGTCGAACTCCGCCTCCAATGAATACAGCGGCCGGCCACCCGCGACCACATCGATCATCTCGGCCACCAACTCCGCCGGCACGCCGCGATTGACCTGCTGCAAGGTGCGCTGGGACTCATAGGCGAAGCTCGACCACAGCGCCTGCACCTCGCCGCGCTCGTTGGCGAGCACGCCGTCGTAATCGTGCGGCGGATTGACCAGGCTCACGACCTCGAGGTTCGAATCGGAGAAGCGCAGCGTGCTGGACAACGGAAAGGCGACCGCATCCACGCTCGACACCTGCGTCTTCTGCGACATCAGCTTCAAGTCATCGCGCAGGCCGATGGCCCATACATCATCGCCGGAACGCAACTCCTTGCTCGACAACATGGCGGCACGAACCGGCGTGTCGCCGATGGAGGCCGGGTCGTAGGCGATCATCGCCAGGTTGTGCAGCGGATGGACGAAGACCACACGGCCGGGCACTTCCACGGTGCCGCCGAAGGTGAGATGGATGTCGCCCATCGACACCGGCACGGTGTTGCGGTCGACCACCACGAGGCCGCGCCGCGGATCCACGATCACGCCCGTGCCGTGGTAGTGCTTCTCGGTGACGCCGGACACCGAATACGGCATGTCGAAACCGACCATCACCAGCGAGGGCGCGAGCCGGTCGACGCGGCGGTCGCCGCTGCTGGCAAAATGCGTCGCGGCCGGCGCGGACGGTGCCGCGGCGGGCGGCGCGGGCAGCGGCATGCACGGCCATACGCCGAGTTGATCGTTGCGGCGGCAGGTGCTGGCCGGGAACCAACGGCGATCGATGCGCACCACCTTGAGTTGCACCGAGCGCGGATCTTCCAGCGTCACGTAGCGGACCGTGGCACGGGCACCGTCGGCAAGGCCCTGCATCGCGGCAAGGAAATCAGCCAGGGTGTCGGTGGTCTTGCCATTGAAGGCGCTGATGAGCGCGGCGCGCGGAATGCCGGCGCTGCCGAACACATAGCCGGGATTGGCCACGTACACACCCTTGATGGGCAGGTTGAAATGCCGGGCCTGCTGGTAGGACAGGGTGTGCACCACGGCCTCGCCGAATTCGAGATACTCGCTCGCGGTGATCGCATGCAGGTCCTGCACCGCCAGCGAGCGTGTGAGCGTTTCGCCGCCGCGTTGCACCTCCACCCGGACGGGCTTGCCCACATGCGAATCGAGCATGTCTTCCAGGGAGAAGAACTCCGGAATCGGACGCCCCTCGATGCCCGTGAGGATGTCCCCGGGCGCGAGCACGCCGTCGGCATTGGTGCCCGGCTGCACCTCGGCGACCACCAGCATGCCGGTGAGCTTGGGAAAACCCTTGCGCATGGCCGCTTCCAGCTCCGCTGACAAGCCCAGCCGCCGCAACTCATCATAAGGCGTGTAACGGAACACCGTCGCCAGCGTGCCGCGCGGCACTGCCTGGCCCGCCTTGATGAATCCCAGCGCGCGCGTCACCGCCGTGAGCGGCAGGTAGAAGCTCGAGGCCGCATCGGTGGCGCCGCCGGCATTCAGGGCGATTACCCTGCCCTCGACGTCGATCACCGGCGAGCCGGAGGATCCGCCCGAGGTGCCGGAGGCAGCCTGGAAATAAAACGTGTTGAAGTCGTTGTATTTGCCGTAGCCGTACTCGGGTGCCTCGCGGTCCAGGCGCGCCAGCGTCCCCGACAGGATCGACAGTTGCTCGCCGGCGTCGTTGCCGATGACACGGATCTCACGGCCCACCACCGCGCCCTGCGGATACAGCGGCAGTTGCGCCGGCTGGATGAAACGCAGCTTCTTGGGGTCGTAGCGGTAGATGCCGAAATCGTGCACCGGGTCGAAGTACACCGGATACAGCTGCACCTCCTCACGGTTCTGGAAGGTGGCCTGTGCGCTCACCGGCCCGGGCGTCACCACGTGCCGGTTGGTGAGGATCAAGCCACGCTCGGAATCGATGACAAAGCCCGTGGCCTGCGCCGTGCTGTTCCATTCGGTGTCGAAGGCGCGCGCCGCATCGATCTGGATGGTGACCACGCCGCTGGCGATGTTCTCGATGGTCTGCGCCCAGGTGGCCGCGGGCTTGGGTACGGCCGTAGGTGCGGCGGGTGGCACGGCAATGGCGGGCGCGGCGCGGCGCGGCGGCGGCGGAGCCACGGGCTCGGTGGGCGCTGGCGCGGCGGGCGTCACCACGGCGGCGTGCGCAGTGGCATCGGCAGCCTGCGTGGGATGGCCTGCGAGCGTCAGCAACAGGCAGGCGATCACCGGGCCGGACACAAAACGCGCGTGAGCCATCATGAAAGCTTCCTAGTGATCCTTGAGTACGAGCAGCCAGATGACGGCCAGAAGCACGAAGCTCAGCAGCACCGCCGCCGAGCCCATGTCCTTGGCCATGCCGGCCAGCGGATGTCGCTCGGTCCCGCTTCGATCCACCACGGCTTCCACCGCGCTGTTGAGGATTTCGACGATGAGCACCAGCAACATGGGCGCGACCAGCAGCGCGCGCTCCACGCCATTGCGTCCCAGGTACAACCCCCCCGGTATGACGGCCAACGCCAGCAACAGTTCCTGGCGGAACGCGGCTTCTTCGCGGTAGGCATGCGCCAATCCCTGCAGCGAGTATCCAAACGCGCGCAGGATGCGCGTCAGGCCGGTGGGCTTGTGACGGTCGATCATCGAGCGGCTTGGGGGTGAATTCGAGGGCCGATTATGCCGGGGGCTTCCAGGTCAGATCCAACTGTCTGGCGGCACGCACATCGTCCAGGCGCCGCAGCGGCATTGTATGCGGTGCGCCCTTGAGTTGCTCGGGCTCGCTCTGCGCTTCGCGCAGGATGGCGGCCATGGCGGCGACGAAGCCGTCCAGGTCCTGCAGACATTCGGTCTCGGTGGGTTCGATCAACAGGCACTCGGGCACCAGCAGCGGGAAGTACGTGGTAGGCGCATGATACCCATGATCCAGCAGCCGCTTTGCGACATCCATCGCAGTGACGTTGAACTCACGGTTCTGTGGCTTGAGCGTGATGATGAACTCATGGCTGGCGCGGCGCCGCGGATAAGCCGGTTCATAGCCGAGCTCGCGCAGCCGCGCGAGCAGGTAATTGGCATTCAGGGCGGCAAATTCCGCCACCCGCACCAGCCCCTCGCGCCCCAACATGCGCATGTAGACGAAGGCTCGCAGGTTGACCCCGGCATTGCCCATGAAGGCCGACAGCCGGCCGATCGTCTGCGGGACATCCCGCTCCGTCGCCCAGCGGTAGCCTGTTTCCTCCTTGAGCACCAACGGCACCGGCAGGAAGGGCGCGAGCCGCGCCGCCACGCCCACGGCCCCGGAGCCCGGCCCGCCGCCGCCATGCGGCGTGGAGAAGGTCTTGTGCAGGTTCATGTGGATGACATCAAATCCCATGTCCCCCGGCCGGACCTTGCCCAGGATGGCGTTGAGATTCGCGCCGTCGTAATACAACAAGCCGCCGGCGGCGTGCACGATGCGCCGCACCTCCTCGATGCCACGTTCGAACACACCCAGCGTGGAAGGGTTGGTGAGCATGATGCCGGCCGTCTGCGGGCCCACCGCGGCCTTCAGCGCCTCGATGTCCACATCGCCGTCGGCATTGCTGGGTATCTCACGCACCTTGCAGCCGCACATGCTGGCGGTGGCGGGATTGGTGCCGTGGGCGGCCTCGGGCACGATGATCTCATTGCGCGCGAGGTCCCCGCGGGCGCGATGATACGCGCGGATCATCGCCACGCCCGCGAATTCGCCCTGCGCACCGGCCATGGGTGTGAGGCTCACCGCCTGCATGCCCGTGACTTCCTTCAGCATCTCCTGCAGTTCGAACATGCAGGCGAGGAAGCCCTGGCCGTGGCTCTCGGGCCCGAGCGGATGCCGGTTCAGGAACCCGGGAAGCATCGCCAGCTGATTACAGGCCTTGGGGTTGTACTTCATCGTGCAGGAGCCCAGCGGGTACACATGCGTGTCGATGGAGAAGTTCATCTGCGACAGGCGCGTGAAGTGCCGCACGACCTGCAGCTCGGAGACCTCCGGCAACAGCGGTGGCGAGCGGCGGCGCAGCGCGGCGGGGATCGCGGCCGCACCGGGCACCTCTTGCACCCATTGCGCCGGCGCATGGCGGCCGGGACGGCCCAGTTCGAAGATGACCGGTTCGCGCGCCGGCGGCGCGCTGTTCGTGTTGCCGGCATTCATGGTGTTCAAGGTGTTCATGGCCTCTCGCCTCTTGACGCCGCCTCAGCCGCCGGCGCCGTCGTGCAGGACGCGGCGCAGGGCCTTCGCATAGGTGTCGATGTCGTCCGACGTCTTGGTTTCGGTGGCGCATACCAGTAGCGAATGCCCGAGCTCGGGAAAATCCTGCGACAGGTCCAGTCCACCGAGCACGCCGTGCCGCGCCAGCGCGTGCAACACCGGCGCCACCGGCGCATCGAGCAGCAGCACGGCTTCATGGAAGCGCGGCGCCTCGAAGGCCAACCGCACGCCGGGAATGGCGCACAGGGCAGCGGTGAGCGCGTGCGCGCGCTGCAGGCAGGCATCGGCCACGCGGCGCAAGCCGGCCGCACCCATCAGGCTCATGTACACCGTGGCGGCGGTCACCAGCAGGCCCTGGTTGGTGCAGATGTTGGAGGTGGCCTTGCCGCGGCGGATGTGCTGCTCGCGCGCCTGCAGCGTGAGCGTGAACCCGGGCCGGCCTTCGATGTCGACGGTACGGCCGACGATGCGGCCTGGCATCTGCCGCACATGCGCCATGCGCGTGGTCATGAAGCCGAAATAGGGACCGCCGGAGGACAACGGCACGCCCAGCGGCTGCCCCTCGCCACAGACGATGTCCGCACCGCTCTCGCCCCAGGAGCCCGGCGCTTCCAGCAACGCCAAGGAGATCGGATTCACCACGGCGATCACCAGCATCTTGTGGCGGTGCGCCCAGTCGGTGAGCGCGTGCACGTCCTCGAGATTGCCGAGGAAATTCGGCTGCTGGATCACCAGTGCCGCATGCGCGCCGCCGGCGAAGGGCTCGAGCGCCGCCAGCGGCGTGCAGCCCGAGCGCGGGTCCATCGCGACCGGCTCGAACACGATGTCCTGATTGCCCGCGATCGCCCGGGCCACCGAGAGGTAGGTGGGATGCAGCGTACGCGGCACCAGGATGCGGCGCGAACCCGAGCGGCTGGCGCGCACCGCCATGAGGCTGGCCTCGGCCAGCGCCGATGCGCCGTCGTAGAGCGACGCATTGGAAACGTCCATCCCGGTGAGGTTGGCCATCATGGTCTGGAATTCGTAGATCAGCTGCAGCGTGCCCTGGCTGGCCTCCGCCTGGTACGGCGTGTAGGCGGAATAGAACTCGCCGCGCGTGGCGATGGCCCATACCGGCGCGGGAATATAGTGCTCATAGGCACCAGCGCCAATGAAGTTCAGGACACCGGCATCCGCCGCCGCTCGCTCGCCCATCAACCGCTGCATCTGCATTTCCGGCATGGCCGGTGGCACGCCGTCCAGCGCGTGGATCTTCAGGTGCGCGGGAATCTCATCGAACAGATCGGCAAGTTGCCGCACGCCGATGGCGGCCAGCATGCTGTCCACGTCCTCGGGCGTATGCGGAATGTAGGACATGCCCTCATCCCTGCTCGTCGAGGAGTTGCCGGTACGCGGCGGCATCCATCACGCCGCCGGCGTCGGCGCCATCGGCCGGCGTCACGCGCATCAGCCAGCCCTCGCCGTAGGGATCCTGGTTCAGCAGTTCCGGCGTGTCGGCCAGGCGCGCATTGCTTTCGCTGACCTCGCCACTCACCGGGCTGTAGACATCGGACGCGGCCTTCACCGATTCGACCACCGCACAAGCCTCGCCCTCGATCAGCCGCCGCTTGGGCGCGGGCACGTCGACGAATACGAGGTCGCCGAGCGCGGACTGGGCGTGATCAGTGATGCCCACCTCCACCCGGCCGTCCGGCAGGCGACGAATCCATTCGTGGCTCTTGGTGTATTGCAATCCTTCCGGCACCTTGCTCATGGACGAAAGCTCCTCGCTGTCAAAGGGAAATCAGCGCCTTGCCGTGGCGCACGAAGGGGGGTGTGACGACGCGCGCCGCCTGGCGCACGCCGCGGATGTCGACCTCGACACTCGCCTCGGCGCCGGCCGGCACGCGTGCCAGCGCGATCGAGCGATTCAGCGTGGGCGCGAATCCGCCGCTGGTGATCTCGCCCGCACCCGCGCTGGTGTGCACGGCCTGATGCGCGCGCAACACGCCGCGGCCCTCGAGCAGCAGGCCCACCTGCCGCGCATGCGCGCCGCCGCGCAATGCCTGCAGCGCGCTGCGCCCGAGGAAGTCGCGCTCGGGCGGATCGAAGGCGACCGTCCAGGCGAGACCCGACTCCAGCGGATGATGAGACTCGTCCATGTCGTTGCCGTACAGGTTCATGCCGGCCTCCAGGCGCAGCGTGTCGCGCGCGCCCAGTCCGGCAGCTGCGATGCCCAGCGCGCGCAGTTGCCGCCATGCGTTCACCACCTCGGTCGCCGGAACCAGCAGCTCGAATCCGTCCTCGCCGGTGTAGCCGGTGCGCGCCACGAACCAATCACCGAAAGCGGCGCCGCTGAACACCGGCAGAGCCAATGCCGCCTCGCGTTGCGCCACAGGCAGGAGCTGGACCGCGAGCTGCCGCGCCTCTCGGCCCTGCACGGCGAGAATGGCGAGATCGGTGCGCTCGGTGATCCGCGGCGCGCCACCGGGTTCCTGCGCGGCCTGCGCCCGGATCCACGCAAGATCCTTGTCGCGCGTGCCCGCGTTCACCACCAGACGGAAATCAGCGCCGCCGAGCCAATAGACGATGAGATCATCGATGACGTTGCCGTGCGCATTGAGCATGCAGGAATACAGCGCCTTGCCGGGGCGCACGAGCCTGCCCACGTCATTCGCGAGCAGGCGTCGCAGGAACGGCGCGGCCGTCGTCCCCGAGATGTCGATGACGCACATGTGCGAGACATCGAACACGCCTGCGGCGCGGCGCACGGAGTGATGCTCCTCGATCTGCGAGCCGTAGTGGAGCGGCATGTCGAAACCGCCGAAATCGACGATCCGGGCATGTTCTGCCACATGCGTATCGAAAAGCGGTGTTCGTTTGCCCATGCACCCTCGACGATCATAAGGACCAGCAACAGGTTTGACCTGCCACCCCTCTGTCCTTACAACCTGAGAGATACGGTGATCGGCTGACTGCCGCTCACCTTCCCCTTCGGTGGGTCCGCCACGAGCGGACCGCTCTCCAGAGATCGCCAGATGCTGCCGTTCTTTTGCCTGAGCGTTTGTCGGGCGTTTGCGCCTTCGGCGGCCTTCTCTTCCGAAGGCTCTCTCCGCACAGCTCTCGTTGCGATGGAAGACATCATACCTCAAATTCTGCGTTCGCGACCGGAAAGACTGTTCCTACGTTTCGCAGGTGCTGGCGGGAGTGTGGGGACGGGCGAACCCAGGGCTCTCCCCTCCGCACACTCCCGCCAGCACTTCACACGTAGGTGGTGCTTCCGGCCACGAACGAAGACAAAGAGGCAATGCGAGCTTTCCCTCGACTGGTTGGAGTTTTTCGGAAAACTTCGCCACCACGCGCAGGTGCCTCCTTCACTCCACCAGACATCGACGACTCTGCATCTCGAACGCGACGGCGCTCATTCTCCTTCTTTTCTCGCACTTCTGCGCTGACCGAGCTCACTGTCGCTGCTGTGTCTGGCGGGGGAAAGTCCCTTCGCGGCGTGTGAGCGCGTCCGTTCCGGCGCGCCGGCCGCGCTGATCGCAAGGTGGGACTCTTGAATTGAGCGAACAGTGCGATAGCGGCCAACCGCCCCGGAGCGGTGCCTTGCACGCGCGCCCACGACGCGAAGGGACTTTCCCCCGCCAGACGCAGCAGCGCCGCCGTGCAGCACGTCCGAACCGCAGCTAATGCGCCGACCGAGTCTGAGAAGAAATCCGATCCGTCCAAGCCATCATGAATGCAGAAAGCACGAAAGTAAGATGAATGGCCACCTGCGCCCCGATCACCGGCATGGTCTTGTTCTCCGCATTGATGAAAGTCTGCAGCAGGTGGATCGAGGAGATGCCGATCAGGGCGGTGGCGAGCTTCACCTTCAACACGCCGGCGTTCACGTGCGACAGCCATTCCGGCTCGTCCGGGTGCGACTGGAGGTTCAGGCGCGACACGAAGGTCTCGTAGCCGCCGACGATGACCATGATGAGGAGGTTGGCGATCATCACCACGTCGATGAGGCCCAGCACGATGAGCATGAGCTCGTTCTCGTTCAAGGACGGCGCGCTGGTGACCAGGTGCCACAGCTCCAGCATGAACTGGTACACGTACACGCCCTGCGCGACGATCAGGCCCACGTACAAGGGCGCCTGCAGCCAGCGGCTCATGAAGATCACGCTGCCGAGCGCGTTGCGCGATGCGGTGTGGGCGGTTTCGTTCATGCCATCAACCTCCTGATTTCTTCGACTCGATTCCCAGCTTTGCCAGGGCCGCGACGATCGCGTCGCGGTGATCGCCCTGGATCTCGATGACGCCGTCGCGCACCGTGCCCCCGGACCCGCATTGCTTCTTGAGCGTCTTGGCCAGGGTGTCGATCTCCGCCGCCGGCAGCGCAAGCCCGGTGATGACGGTGACCCCCTTGCCCGCCCTGCCCTGGGTCTGGCGCCCGACGCGCACCGGCCCGGCCTTTGCCACGCCGGGGGCCCCCTTGGGACAGGCGCAGCTCTTCACCGGCCGCCGGCAGTTGGGGCATAGTTGGCCCAGCGCCGTGGAATAGACGATACGCGAGTCCTTGAAAGCCATGGGCGTTAGAATGCCATCCCGGTCAAAAGTTTTGCGATGAGGCGATGATACAAAGCAATGGCCATGCGTCGTAAGTCCGCCCAGGTCAAAGTCGGCAGCGTGCGCATCGGCGGCGGCGCACCCATCGTGGTGCAATCCATGACCAATACCGACACGGGCGACGTGCAAGGCACGGTCGCGCAGGTGCAGTCCCTGGCGCGTGCGGGTTCGGAGCTGGTGCGGGTCACCGTCAACGACGATGCGGCGGCAGCCGCGGTTCCGCACATCCGCGACCGGCTGGATGCACTCGGCGTCTCGGTGCCGCTGGTCGGCGATTTTCATTTCAACGGCCACAAGCTGCTGAAGGACCATCCCGCCTGTGCGCAGGCCCTGGGCAAGCTGCGCATCAACCCCGGCAACGTCGGGCGCGGCAGCAAGCGCGATCCGCAGTTCGCCGAGATGATCGAAGTGGCCTGCCGGCACGACCGGCCGGTGCGCATCGGCGTGAACTGGGGAAGCCTGGACCAGGACCTGCTGACCCGATTGATGGACGAGAACTCGCGCGCCGCCGAGCCCAAGACCGCCTTGGACGTCATGCGCGAAGCCATCGTGGTGTCCGCGCTGGAGAGCGCGCACCGCGCGGAAGGATTGGGCCTGCGCCACGACCAGATCGTGATCAGCGCCAAGGTCAGCGGCGTGCAGGATCTCATTGCCGTGTACCGCAACCTCGCGGCGCGCTGCGACCATCCCTTGCACCTGGGCCTGACCGAGGCGGGCATGGGCAGCAAAGGCATCGTCGCCTCCACGGCCGCCATGAGCGTGCTGCTGCAGGAAGGCATCGGCGACACCATCCGCGTCTCGCTCACACCGGAGCCCCACGGCGATCGCACCCAGGAGGTGATCGTGGCGCAGGAGATCCTCCAGACCATGGGCCTGCGCGCTTTCACGCCCATGGTGATCGCCTGCCCCGGCTGCGGCCGCACCACCAGCACGTATTTCCAGGAACTGGCGCAGAAGATCCAGGGTTACCTGCGCCAGCGCATGCCCGAGTGGCGGCGGCAGCGCGCGGGGGTGGAGGAAATGACGGTGGCGGTGATGGGCTGCGTGGTCAATGGCCCCGGGGAGAGCAAGCACGCCAATGTGGGCATCAGCCTTCCCGGTACGGGCGAACGGCCGGTGGCGCCGGTGTACGAGGACGGCGAGAAGACCGTCACGCTCAAGGGCGAGCGCATCGCCGAGGAATTCCAGGAACTGGTGGAACGCTACGTGGAACGGACCTATCGAGAGAAGTCGCCATGAGCGAGGCGCCGTTGAATGAACGCAAGTGCGTGCCCTGCGAGGGGGGCGTGGCGCCGCTGAACCGTGAGGTGGCCGCCCGGCTCCTGACCCAACTCAACCCGGCGTGGACGCTGTCGGAGGACGCAAGCTCCTTGAAGCGAGCCTGGAAGTTCCGCGACTTCTTCCGCACCATGAGCTTCGTCAATGCCGTGGCGCATGTTGCGAACCTCGAGGACCATCATCCGGACCTGCAGGTCGGCTACGACTATTGCCGCGTGCTGTACACCACGCATGCCATCGGCGGCCTGTCGGAAAACGACTTCATCTGTGCCGCCAAGATCGACGCGCTGTGACGGACGCCGCGCTCGTCACCCATCAGGGCGGCTGCCATTGCGGGCGCGTGCGCTATCGCGTGCAGGCGCCGGCGCAACTGCAGGTGAGCGAGTGCAACTGCTCCATGTGCAGCAAGAGCGGCTACCTGCACCTGATCGTGGCGGCGAGGCAATTCGAGTTGCTGGCGGGAGAAGCCGATCTCACCACCTACACCTTCAATACCGGGACCGCCCGGCATCGCTTCTGCCGGGTGTGCGGCGTGAAGTCCTTCTACGTGCCGCGCTCGCATCCCGACGGCTTCAGCGTCAACGCCCGCTGCCTGGATGAGGGCACCGTCACCGGCATGAGCATCACGCCCATCGATGGGCGTCATTGGGAACGACAGTTTCCACAAGGCCGCGGCCAATTCGATTGAGCGCGGGCTCCCGCTGATCAGTCGCCGAGCGCGGCGCGTGCAAACAGGGCCTTCAGCGGAGGCAGCCGGCCCACGGCGCGCAGGCCGGCGGAGCGCATGCGCTTGAGCAGCGGGTCGTCATTGGAGAACAGTCGGTTCAGGCCATCGAAGGCCGCACCCGCCAGCAGGTTGTCGGCCTTGCGCTCACGTTCGTAGCGGCGCAGCACCGCCAGTTCACCCAGGCTTCCCGCGGGCGCCGCGGCGAGCACCTGCACCAGTGCGGCGGCATCGCGCAGGCCCAGGTTGAGCCCCTGCCCGGCGAGGGGATGCACCGCATGCGCCGCATCGCCCAGCAGCGCCAGGCGCGGCCGGACGTATTCATCGGCGTATCGCAGCTGCAACGGGAAACTGGCGCGCGCGGCGGCGAGTTCGCAAGCTCCCAGCACCCCGGCCGAGGCCTGCAGCAGTGCCGCCTCGAACGCCGCGCCGTCAACCTCGCACAACTGCAGGGCGCGCGGCGCCGGCAGGCTCCACACGATGGAACAGCGCTGCGCATCGATGGGCAGCAACGCCAGCGGCCCATCGGGAAGAAAACGTTGCCAGGCGGTGTTGCGATGCGGCTGCGCGGTGCGCACATGCGTCACCAACCCATGCTGGTGATAGGCATGACCCTGCGCACCAATGCCCGCCAGGGCACGCAGCGCGGAGTTCGCGCCATCCGCGCCGATCACCAGGCCCGCCCGCAGGCGGCGCGCATCGGCGAGCTGCACCCGCGCCCCGCCGGCATCGACATTCAAGCCCGTGATGCGTGCCTGGATGAAGGCCACGCCGGCGCGACGCGCCGCTTCCAGTGCCGCCCATTGCAGCGCCGGTCCCTCGACGATGTGGCCGAGGTCGGGCTCATTCAGCTCGGCGGCATCGAAGCGCAGCGCCGCCGGCGAGTCCGGCGCATCGGCGGCATCCCACACGCACATGCGCTCGTACGGGCGGCGGCGCGCGGCGGGAATGGCCTGCCAGGCGCCCGTGGCCTGCAGCAGGTGCTGCGAGGCGCGGCCCAACGCGAACACGCGCAGATCCCAGTCGGACGCGGCGGCTGGCTGCGGTGCGAAGCCTTCAGCCAGCAGCGCGATGCGCGGCGCGGGCGCGACGCCGCGCACGCACAGCGCCGCGGCCACGCTGGCGCCGGCCACCCCGGCGCCAGCGATGAGGATGTCGAAATCCTGGCTCATGTCAGCGGCACTCCGCGCGCCAGGCGCGAGGCACGCGCCGTACCCGAAGCCAGGCGCGACAACGCCGACTTGGCCGGCGGCAGCAGGTCGAAGGCGAGAAGCCCCGCGTTACGCAGCATCCCCACTCCGGCCATGGGGTTGCTGAACAGGCGCACCAGCGAATCGGTGAACCCGATGATGCCGCGCCGGTCCTGTGCGCGCCACGCGGCATACTCCGACAGCAAGTTGGCATCGCCGGCATCCGCAGGCCCGGCCGCCAGCAATTCCGCGAGGCAGGCCGCATCGCGCAGCCCGAGATTGAAGCCCATGCCCGCCACCGGGTGCAGGCTCTGCGCCGCGTTGCCCATGATGATGCAGCGGGGCGCGGTGAGCGCCGCGGACTGCGTCAAGGCGAGCGGATAGGCCGAGCGCCTGCCCGCCTGCAGGAAACGCCCGAGGCGAAAGCCGAAACGCGACTGCAGTTCGGCCAGGTATTGCGCATCGTCCCACTGCAGCGCATCGCGCGCCCGCTCGGAGGACAAGGTCAGCACCGCCGTGCAGCGGCCATCGGACATGGGCAACAGGGCCAGCGGCCCTTCATTGGTGAAGCGCTCGTAGGCGGTGAAGCCATGGAACTGCTGCGCGAGCACGGTGGTGATCAGCGCGGTCTGGGCGTAATCGCTGACGTCCCATTCGATGCCGAATGCCTGCCGCACCGAGGAATGGGCGCCATCGGCGGCCACCACCAGGCGTGCCTGCAGCATCGACTCCGTGCCGGAGGCATCGGTCACCCGCAGCGTCACCGCCTGCTCCGAGCGTTCCGCCACGCTCACCCGCGCCGGACAATGCACCTGCAGGTTGGCCTGGGCGGCGATCGAGGCCCACAACGCACGCCCCAGCACGCGATTGGGCATGACGTAGCCCAGCGCCGGCAGCCCCTGCTCGCTCGCCTCGATGCGCGCGAAGCCGAAGCGGCCGCGGTCGGAAATGTGGATGCGGGCGATGGCGGTGGCCTGGGAGGCGATGCCGTTCCAGACGCCCACCGTCTCGAACACCCGCCGCGAGGCATTGGACAAGGCCGTGGTGCGCTCATCGAAGCTTGGCTGGTCCGCCGCATCGTGCGCCACCGCCTCGATCAACGCGACGCGCAAGGGGAGCGGGGCGAGCGCCACCGCGAGGCTGGCGCCCACCATGCCGCCGCCGATGATGGCCAAGTCGACCTGCCGGCTCATGCGGCGCTCATCCAGCGTTCGATCTCGTCCGGGTCCTTGACCAGCCCCGCTGACAAGACTTCCGGCGCACCGTTCGTGACCAGCACGTCGTCCTCGATGCGGATGCCGATGTTCCAGAAGGCGGCTGGCACCTTCGCGCTGGGACGGATGTAGATGCCGGGCTCCACCGTCAGCGCCATGCCCGGCTCCAGCACGCGCCATTCACCGCCCACGCGGTAATCGCCCACGTCATGCACATCGAGGCCAAGCCAATGGCCGGTGCGGTGATCGAAGAAGCGCCGGTAGGCGCCTTCCTTGATGAGGCTGGGAAGCCGCCCCTTGAGCAGGCCCAGCTTGATCAGGCCCTGGGTGATGCAGCGGACGGCCGCCTCGTGCGGATCATTCCAATGATTGCCTGGGCGTACCTGCTCGATGGCGGCCTGCTGCGCGCTCAACACCACCTCGTAGACGGCGCGTTGCTCCGGGGTGAACCGGCCATTCACGGGGTAGGTGCGCGTGATGTCGGAGGCGTAGAAACGGAATTCGCAGCCGGCATCCACCAACAGCAGGTCGCCATCGGCGAGCCGCGCGTCGTTGTTGCGATAATGCATCACGCAGCCATTGGCGCCGCCGCCGACGATGGGCTGATAGGCGAGGTCGGCATTGTGGGAGCGGAACTCGTGCACGAGTTCGGCCATCACTTCATATTCCATGCGCCCCGGCCGAACGAAACGCATCGCACGCCGGTGCGCCGACATGGCGATGGCGGTGGAGCGGCGCAGGCTCGCCTGCTCGGCCCGGCTCTTGTACAGCCGCAAGTCGTCCAGCACGTGATCCAACGCGACGAATTCCTGCGGCACCCGCGCGCCGAGGCGCGAATGGTCGCGCAACCCGTTCGCCCAGGCCATTACCTTGGGATCGAAATCCGTGTGCACCCCCATGGAGTAATAAATACGCGCCCGGTCCTCCATCAGGCCCGGCAGGATCTCGTCGATGTCGGTGATGGGGAAGGCATCGTTGGCGCCAAATCGCTGCACCGCCCCTTCCGGCCCCGCGCGATCGCCATCCCAGGCCTCGCGCAGCGGATCGCGTTCGCGCACGAACAGCAGGTATTCGCCCTGCGGGCGGCCGGGCACCAGCACCGCCACTGCCTCGGGCTCGGTGAACCCGGTGACATAATAGAAATGGCTGTCCTGGCGGTAGGCGTGTTCGACGCTGCCGTTGCGCAGACGGATCGGGGCGGCGGGAAGGATGGCAATGGCGTCCTTGCCGATGATGCGCATCAGCTGTCGGCGCCGGCGGGCGAACTCATCGCTGCTCATCGTTGAGGCGTTGGCCTTTCAGTGCAGACGGGGCGATTCCGGATAGGCCTGCTGGCGCAACGGCTGCAGTTCCTCGAACACCACCTGCGCACCCACCCGGATGAACTCCACCAGTTCGGTGTAGGCCTGCTCGTTGGATTCGTCCGATTCGGAATCGTCGCCCGCGGCGCGCGAGATCTCGGAGAAATCCCGCACGATTTCCCCCACATCGCCCGGCAGCGCACCCAGGTCGGCGATCTTGCCGGCGCCCAGGCCATACAGGAATCCGGTGCACCATAGCCCCAGGGCGCTGGCACGGCCGTTCAAGGGCTCATCATCGTCCGGCAGGAGCGGCTCGAAGTCCATGCCCTGCTCGCCGAAGGCGGCCGTAGTCGCCTCGAACACCTTCTCCAGCATGGCAGCCGACTCCGGCGACAGCGTCTTGGGTTCGGGCAGCACTTCGGCGATCCAGTCCTGTACCCGGTACAAGGACATCGAACACAGGGCCCCGCACAGGCACCCGTGCGCCTCGGCGGCATCGGCATGGCTGCCGGCGGAGGCCAGCACATCCTCGAAGTCACTGAACAAAATCTCGGACATCATCATGGGGTCATGATACCGCTTCGGACCAGAGCCTCTAACGCGCTTTGCAATGGGCGTTGCGCGGCTCTATATTGGCACCATTATGAACGAAGCCCAAGCCAAAACCGCGGTCGAACTCGAACTGAAGCGCCTGGAAAAGCGGCTTGACGATCTGGTCGCCACGGTCAGCCACTTGAAGGAAGAAAACCGCGCCTTGCGCCAGCGGCAGGACACCTTGAGCCTGGAGCGCGCCAGCCTGTTGCAGAAGAACGAGCAAGTGCGTGCCCGGGTGGAAGCCATGATCGGGCGGTTGAAGTCCATGGAGCAGGCATGAGCGATCATCAGGCGCGCGTCAGCGTGCGCATCCTGGAGAAGGAATACCACATCAGCTGTCCGATGGAAGAACGCTCGGACCTGCTCGACTCCGCCGAATACCTCAACAACAAGATGCGCGAGATCCGCGACAGCGGCAAGGTGGTGGGCCTGGACCGCATCGCGGTGATTGCCGCGCTGAACATGGCGAACGAACTGCTTCGCGTGCGCAATCGTGACAGCAGTCTCGAAACCGACATGGGCAACCGCTTGCGTATCCTCCGCGAGCGCGTAGAGTCGGCATTGGAGAGAGGCCAGCAGCTCGAGCTTTGAATGAGCTCCGTTCGTTCGCAGCCGGGCGGCAACTTCCGGCCCCCCTCACGGTCCTACGAGTTTGGCGTCATCTGCGGTGTTCGAAGCGGGCTGGGTAACCTCCTGACCCTAATTTGTAAACCCCAGGGGCCATGGCTTGCTGGCAGCATTGTGCAAGTCCGCCTCGAGCGGAAAGCCTTAAGTGCCGGCAGTCGGTCCCACCTGTTGCTCAGGTCGGGAGCAACGGTCCAACACGGCATCGGCGGATGACGCCATCTCCCTTCGCCGCGCGCCACTCGCCGGCGCTCACCCTCCCCCCACATGAATGACTTCAAAGCCGGGCTCCGCCGTCAACTGATTGCGCGCCGCCGCGCCGTGCGTGGCGCCGAACGCGCCGCGGCGACCAAGCGCGTGGCGCTGCTCGTCGGCTCCCTGCCGCAGTTCAAACCCGGCGCGCGCGTGGCGGTATACGCCTCCTTCGGCAGCGAGCTCGATCCGGCGCCGGTGATCCGCGCGGCCGCGCGCCGGGGCATCCGCCTGTATGTGCCGGTGGTGATGGATCTCGCGCGGCGGCGCATGCGCTTCGTGCCGCTCTCACCCTTCGTCCGTCCCGGCATCGAACGCACACCCGGCCGGCACGCGCGCCATGTCACTGCCCGCTGGTTCCATCTCATCCTGTGCCCGGTGGTCGGCATCGACGATCGCGGCTTCCGGCTGGGGATGGGCGCGGGCTTCTTCGACCGCGCGCTCTCCTTCCGCCGCCTGCGGCATCACTGGCGCGGTCCCAAGCTCATCGCCCTCGCGTTCGATTGCCAGCGGATCGACTCCGTACATCCGGAAAGCTGGGATGCACGCCTGGACGGGGTGATCACGGAATCCGGCCTTCACCATTTCCTACACGGTGACTGAATGAATCATTGGCTGTTGAAGTCCGAACCCTCCACCTTCGGCATCGATGACCTCGCGAAACTTCCGCGTCGCACCTCGGCCTGGGACGGCGTGCGTAATTACCAGGCGCGCAACATGCTCCGCGACAGCATGAAAAAGGGCGATTTGGCGCTGTTTTATCATTCCAGCTGCGAGGTGCCGGGCATCGCCGGCATCGTCGAAGTGGTGAAGCCCGGCTATCCCGACGCCACCGCCTTCGACTCCAAGCACCATCATTACGACCCGGACAGCGACCCGGAGAATCCCACCTGGTACGTGGTCGACGTGAAGCTGGTGCGCCGTCTCGCGCGCGCCATCACGCTCACCGAGCTGCGCAAACACGCCAAGGGTGCGCTCAAGGATCTGATCCTGTTGCGGCGTGGGAACCGGTTGTCGGTGATGCCGGTGACGAAGAAAGAGTGGGACTTCATTCTCACTCTCGAGTGATCGCGCGATCGCGCTTATCACATTCCAAGTGGCGATGGCGATGTATCGCTTGTAATTTGATGATTCGTGTATATACTCGGTCCCCGGACTAACCCGACTACGGAGTTTTAATCATGGCAGCTAAAGCAAAGAAGGCTAAGAAGAAGGTCGCTAAGAAAAAGGCCGCGAAGAAGAAGTAAGCCTTCATCGAGTAAGCAACTGTGCCCGCGAAAGCGGGCACAGTTGTTTCTGGGGTCCGCAAATTGTTCGTACGAGGGGACGATGACGCAGGATGAAAAGAAGCGCGCCGTGGCCATCGCCGCCCTGCGCTACGTGCCCGAGGGAGAGGTGCTCGGCGTGGGCACCGGCTCCACCGTGAACCAATTCATCCTTGCGTTGAAAACCCTTAAATTCCAGCCCAAAGCCGCTGTTTCGAGCTCCACGGCCACGAGCCGCCTGCTGCGCGAGGCGGGCATCGAGGAGATCGATTTGAACAGCGCGGGCGAGTTGTCCGTGTACATCGACGGCGCCGACGAGGCCACCCGCTCGGGCGCCCTCATCAAGGGCGGCGGTGGCGCGCTGACCCGCGAGAAGATCATCGCCGCCGCTTCGCGCAAGTTCGTCTGCCTGGTCGATGACAGCAAGCTGGTCGCCACCCTTGGCCGCTTCCCCCTGCCCGTCGAGGTGATACCCATGGCGCGCTCCTTCGTGGCGCGCCGGTTGGTGGAGCTGGGCGGCCAACCGGTATGGCGCGAGGGCGTGGTCACCGACAACGGCAACCAGATACTCGACGTGCACCATCTGCAGATCACCGACCCGGTCGCACTCGAGACCGCCATCGCCGCCATCGCCGGTGTGGTCTGCGTCGGGCTGTTCGCGCGGCGCGGCGCGGACGTGCTGCTGGCCGCCGGTGCCGACGGGGTGCAGACCATTCTCGGCTGACGACAGCGCCCGGCCACGCACCGGGCCGGCGCCGCTATCAACCAGACTTCCCTGCCAGGTCGAAGTGCTCCACCACCGGCGCGCCGTCGAAGAACGGCCCGACGATGGCTCGCCATTCGGTGAACAGAGGGCCCTGGCGGAAGCCGACGGTGTGATCCTCGAGCGTGTTCCAGAAGATCATCAGCAGGTAGCGCTCGGCGCTTTCGATGCCCCGGTTCAGCTTCCAGCCTTTGAACCCCTGCGCCCGCGTGACCACGCTCTCCAAGCCTTTCTTGATCGCCGCTTCGAAGGCGGCCTGTTGGCCTTTTTGAATCCGTATATCCGCCACTTCGAGAATCATCTTTCTCTCCTTCTCATTCGGCCTACCCAGTAGCCGCTTCGTCGATTCTAGAGCGTTCCATGACGAACTTCTTTCTGGCCATGGCGCGCGGCGTTTGGCGGGGGGAAGGCATGTGTTTTTTCGGCGGGCGGGCTCTGCGGAGGCACTCACGCAAAACGACGCACCGCCGCTTCGTGCCAGTCACATAGCGCACCTGATTCCAGCCGGGTGCCTTCGGTGAGGATGCCGTGGGGTTGGAGCCGCGGCTCGAGACTGACGATTGGGTGCCCGTCCGGCGAAAAGATACATGCCTTCCCCCCGCCAAACGCCGTGAGACGTGGGCGGACCAAAGAACTCTTCAAACTCCCCAGCGACGCGGGTGCTGGACGGTCGGATGGGATGGACGATCAGATGTTCACTCCCAACGTTTGAAGCCCGCTCTTCGTTCGCGGGCCTCGAGGGGGCGGGGGCTTTACAAAAAGTGGCGAGGGAGGGGCCTCACATTCGGAGGCGAGAGGCAGCGGCTCGCAAGTTGAGGAAATAGCAGTCGAAGGCAGTCGGCTAGCAAACGCTACGGAGATTTAATGGCACGGCCGCGCCGGGCTTGACCATCGAGAAGCGCCCTCCAAGAAGGCCCCTCCCTCGCCACTTTTTTAAAGGCCCCGACCCACGCGCAGACCCGACGACAACGAGAAGCCCGGGAGATCAAACCTCAACGCGGGTGCCAATCTCAACGACCCTGCCGGGCGGAACGCTGAAGAACTCAGAAGCAACCTGCGCATTGCGCGACATCTGCATGAAGGCCTTGCGGCGCAGCGGGGTGAGGTCGGAACGCTGGCCGGCGACGAGTTCTTCGCGGCTGACGAAGAAGGTGGTGTCTTCGGGGTCGTAGGAAATACCGAGCGAGGCGGCATCGCGCAGGATCTGCACGATGTTGGGCTTTTCCAGGAAGCCGACATCGGCTACCAGGCGCACGATGCCCTCACCCAACTGCGACAAGTGCAGGCGCTTGCCTGGGGGCACACGCGGCTGCTCGCGGGTGACCACGCTCAGCAGCACCACTTTCTCGTGCAGGACACGGTTGAACTTCAGGTTGCTGAGCAGCGCACGCGGCATGCCGGTGGCCTTGGGATCCAGGAACACCGCCATCCCAGGCACGCGCACGGGCGGATTGGCCTTGATCTCATCCAGCAGTTCGCGCACGGGTTTTTGCTGGCGCATGAGGCGGTTCATCATTGCCATGCGTCCGCGGCGCCAGGTCTGCATCAGCCAGTACAGCGTCAAGGCGGTGCTCAGCGGCAGCCAGCCGCCTTCGTGGAGTTTGCTCAAGTTGGCGAGCAGGAAGGCCAAGTCGATGAGGAACAGGAACGACAGGCCGACGCGCAAGGGCAGGCTCTCCGCCCCGCCGCGCGACTTGATCAAACTCAAGGTGAGCGGGATCTCGATGCTCATGGCGCCTGACACCGCAAGACCATAGGCACCCGCCAACGCAGCCGAACTGCCGAAGCCGAGCACCAGCGCCGTCGAGCCGATCATCAGAATCCAATTCGCCGACGGGACGTAGATCTGGCCTTCGTTCTCGGCCGAGGAGTGCTCGACGCGCACGCGTGGCAGCAGGCCCAGGTTGACCGCCGAGCGCGTCACCGTGAACACGCCGGAGATAACCGCCTGCGAGGCGATGATCGCGGCCGCGGTGGCGATTCCCACCAGCGGCAACAGGCTCCACGTCGGTGCCATCAGGTAGAAGGGATTGGAAATGGCCTCGGGGCGCGTGATCAGCAACGCTCCCTGGCCGAAGTAATTCAACACCAGCGCCGGCATGACGGTGGTGAGCCAACTCAAGCGGATCGGCGTCTTGCCGAAATGACCCATGTCCGCATACAAGGCCTCGCCGCCGGTGACGGTCAGGAACACGCCCGCCAGGATGGCCAGCGCGCTCACCTGGTGCTCCATCAGGAACTGCACGGCGTACACGGGATTCAGCGCGTACAACACCTGCGGCTGTTGGATGATCCAGGAGACGCCCAGCAACGCCAGCACCGAGAACCACACCAGCATGACCGGCCCGAAGATGCGGCCCACCGATCCCGTGCCGTGCTTCTGGATCATGAACAGCCCGATGAGCAGCCCCACGGTGATGGGCACCACGGGAATCTGCGCATCAGGCGCGGCGATCTTCAGGCCTTCGACCGCGCTCGTGACCGTGACGGCTGGCGTGATGGCACCGTCGGAAAAAAACAGCGCGGCGCCAAGGATACCGAGTGCTCCGTAGAGTTTCTTGCGCGGGCTTTCCCGCTCGGTGTTCACCACCAGCGCGGTCAGCGCCAGCACCCCGCCCTCACCCTTGTTGTCGGCGTTGAGCACCACGGCCACGTACTTGAGCGTGATGACCAGCACCAGAGCCCAGAAGATCAGCGAAAGCACGCCGAATATGTGGGCCGGGGTCACGGCGACATGCGCGTAGGTGAAGCAGGAGGACAGGGCGTACAGCGGACTCGTGCCGATGTCGCCAAACACGACGCCGAGCGCGGCGAGTGCCAGGGGCACCATTTTGCCGTTCGACCCTCGCTCCGATGACATGCGCGCGCTGCTCTTTGCCTTGAATAAACAAAGGGCCCACACGGGTGGGCCCAAAATTGGCTGGGGGACTAGGATTCGAACCTAGGTAAACGGAGTCAGAGTCCGTTGTCCTACCGCTAGACGATCCCCCAAATACTGACCGCGCGCGGAAAGCCCCGTGTCAGCGCTTCGAGAACTGCGTTCCGCGGCGGGCCTTGCGACGGCCGACCTTCTTGCGTTCCACTTCGCGCGCATCGCGCGTCACGAAGCCGGCCTTGCGCAGCGGTGAGCGCAGCGTCTCGTCATAGGACATCAGGGCCCGAGTGATGCCGTGGCGGATGGCGCCGGCCTGACCGGTGATGCCGCCACCCTCGACATGGGCTTCGACATCGAACTTGCCGCCCATCTCCACCGCATCGAAGGGCTGGCGGACGATCATGCGGCCGGTCTCACGGCCGAAGAATTCCTCGATGGGACGGCCATTGATGATGGTCTTGCCCGTGCCCGAGCTCAGGTAGACGCGAGCCGTGGAGGTCTTGCGGCGGCCCGTGCCGTAATAGGTGTTCTTGCTTGCTGATGCCATGTTCTTAAATTTCCCACTGCTTGGGCTGTTGAGCCTGGTGCGGATGATCCTTGCCGCCGAAAACGTGCAACTTGCGGTACATCTTCCGGCCCAGCGGGCCCTTGGGCAGCATGCCCTTGACGGCGAACTCCACCGCGCGCTCGGGATGTTCCTTGAGCAGCTTGCCCAGCGCGATGGTCTTCAGGTTGCCGATGTAGCCGGTGTGCTGGTGATACAGCTTGTCGGTGAGCTTGGCGCCCGTGACCTTCACGCCACCGGCATTGATCACGACGATGTGATCGCCCAGATCCTGGTGCGGCGCGTAGTTGGGCTTGTGCTTGCCCTTCAGGCGGTGCGCGATCTGCGAGGCCAGGCGCCCCAGCGTTTTGCCTGTGGCATCGACGATGAACCAGTCACCGCGGGCGGCTTCAGGCTTGGAAAATTCCGTGTACATTTGATGAATACCCAAAAAGAGACGATTTCGAAGCGTGCGAAAGGCGCGAAAGTGTACAGAAGCAGACCTCCCCTGACCAGCCCTGCTTCACCTTGCGGCAAGACATCTTATATAAAGTCACCATGGAACCCCGCCATCTGACCCCCGCCGACCGGATCATTGGAGAAATAGCCAATGCAATCAACGTATTGGCCGCCCCGGCGCGAGCCCGCAGGCCGTACCCGGGGGAATCCTCGCCTCTGCCTGAGCTATCGGCGGCGCAGCGCCAGGAAACCGCGCGGCTGATGCGGATCAATCACGCCGGCGAAGTGGCTGCCCAGGCGCTCTACCACGGGCAGGCGTTCCTGGCGCGAAAGCCGGAGATTGCCGCCGCCATGCAGGCCGCAGCGGCCGAGGAAGTCGATCACCTGGCCTGGTGCGAACGCCGCATCCAGGAGCTGGGCGGGCGTACCAGCCTGCTCAATCCCCTGTGGTATGCCGGCTCCTTCGCGATCGGCGCGGTTGCAGCGGCCAGCGGCGATGCCACGAGCCTGGGCTTCATCACCGAAACCGAAAAGCAGGTCGAAGCGCACCTGCACGGCCACCTGCAGCGCCTCGCCCCCGACGATGAGCGCAGCCGCCGGATCCTCGAAGCCATGCAGGTGGATGAAGCCGCCCATGGCGCCAAGGCCGAGCAGATCGGCGGCAAACCACTGCCCCTCATCATTCGCACGGCCATGAAACTGACCGCAAAACTCATGACGCGTGGCAGCTTTTGGTTGTAAAAAGCGCGCTTATGCTTGCGATTCCGGTACTTATGTAATAAAACGTGCGCAATCGTACGCATTGCCAATCGATAAAACGCAAGGGAGATACCATGGAAGAAGGCGCGAAAGCCTTGAGCGATATACCAGCGATCAATCGCTTCTTGAGCTATTGCCGGATACGGACCGTCCCCTCGAAGACCGTCATCATCCACGCCGGCGACCTGCCTGACATCCTGTACTACATCATCAGCGGTTCCGTCGAAGTCATGATCGAAGACGAAGACGGCAACGAAATGGTCCTCGCCTACCTGAACAAGGGACAGTTCTTCGGCGAAATGGGCCTGTTCTACGAGCAGCCCACGCGCAGCGCCTGGGTGCGCACGCGCCAGCAGTGCGAGCTCGCGGAAATGACCTATCCGCGCTTCCGCCAGATCGCCGCGGAAAGCCCCGGACTCGTGTTCGAACTGGCCACGCAGCTGGCCACCCGCCTGGATCGCACCAACCGCAAGCTCGGCGATCTCGCCTTCGTCGATGTCACCGGCCGCGTCGCGCACGCCATCATGGATCTGTGCGGTGAGCCGGATGCCATGACGCATCCCGAAGGCATGCAGATCAAGGTAAGCCGCCAGGAACTTTCACGCCTGGTCGGTTGCTCGCGCGAAATGGCGGGCCGCGTGCTCAAAGTCCTGGAAGAACAGGGCCTGCTGCGCGCCACGGGCAAGACCATCGTGGTCTACAACGCCCGCCCGAAGGTGAAGACCCGTCCGCTGGTGGTGCCGGTGAAGAGCGCCGGCCCGCAGGCCACGAAGACCGCCCGCATCGTCGAAGACGATGAGGACGACGAGGATGACGAGGACTAGCTCCTGGCGTTGAGCGCGGGGTGCCGCTCCGCGCTCCCCTTCGCTATCTGCGCGCGCATCTCGGCAATCGTCCGGGAATAATCCGAGCTTCCAAAGATGGCAGAGCCCGACACGAAGGTGTCGGCACCCGCACGCGCGATCTGCGCGGCATTGTCCACCTTCACACCACCATCGATTTCCAGGCGGATGTCGCGGCCGCATTCTTCGATGCGGGCGCGCGCCTCCGACAACTTCGACAGCGCCGCGGGGATGAACTGCTGCCCGCCGAAGCCCGGATTGACCGACATGATGAGCACCAGGTCGATCTTGTCGATGACGTAATCCAGCCAATTGAGCGGCGTGGCCGGATTGAACACGAGGCCGGGCTTGCAGCCCGAGTCCCGGATCAACTGGATGGTGCGGTCGACGTGATGCGTGGCCTCGGGATGAAAGCTGATGTAGGTGGCGCCCGCCTTGGCGAAATCCGGCACCAACCGGTCCACCGGCGACACCATCAAGTGCACGTCGATGGGGGCGGTGACGCCGTGCTTGCGCAGGGCCTCGCACACCAACGGCCCGATGGTGAGGTTGGGGACGTAGTGGTTGTCCATGACGTCGAAGTGCACCCAGTCCGCACCGGCGGCGAGCACGTTGTTGACTTCTTCGCCCAGTCGGGCGAAGTCCGCGGAAAGAATGGACGGTGCGATGAGGAAGGACATGGACGGCAGTATTACTTGATGCCGCGTGCGGCGCAAATCGCCTCGTACGCTTCCTGGATGCGCTGGGTCTTTTCCTTGGCGACTTCGGCCATGGATTCCGGCAGGCCGTTGGCGACGAGCTTGTCCGGATGATGCCGGCTCATCTGGCGGCGGTACGCTTTCTTGAGCTCCTCGTTGCTGGCGCCCGAGGATATGTCCAGTTCCTGGTACGCCCAATCCAGGTTCGCAGGACGGGCATAACCGCCCCCCATGGAGGCGCGCGATTGGGCGCGCGTCTGGTACTGCGCGCGCAGGACGGCCTCCATGTGCACGAACTCGAGGCCGGACAGGCCGAGCTGCGTAGCCATGCGCGACAGGATGGCGTGCGCGGGCCCGCGCGCATCGTTGCCGAGGATGGCGGCCCGCAATTGCAGTTCGACGAACACGCGGATCAGGTCGTGGCGCGTACCGCAGGCACTGCTGAGCGCGGTGAGTTCGCCTTCCGCATCGAACCCCGGCGCCTTGCCGGCACGGAAGAAATCGATGGCCTGGGCCACCTGCTCCTGCCCCAGCTTCAGCTCCTGCATCAGGTGCCGCGCCGCCTGGATCTCCAATTCCGACACCCGTCCGTCGGACTTCGCGATGTGTCCCATCAAGGTGAAGGTGGCGCGGAAGAACACCTCGGATACGTTGGCGGCCGCGGCGCGACCACCGCCGGCTCCCTGGCCGAGCATGTGCCCGATGATGGCGCCGACGATCAAGCCCCACACGCTGTGGGTCAGCAACAAGCCGAGGACCGCGCCGAAGAAGGCCCCGGACCAGATCATGCGCGTTGACCTCGGTGGGGCGGACGCCCACAATTGACCGCTTTCATCGCGGCCATGTTAGCAAGTTCACGGTAGCGCACGCATGTCACAGATCCCGCCGGTGGAGCCGCTGTTCGAATCGAACCTGCGCTCCTTGAAGAAAATCCATCAAGGCAAGGTGCGCGACATCTACGACGTCGATGCCTCCCACCTGCTGATCGTCACCACCGATCGCCTCTCGGCCTTCGATGTGATCATGCGCGAGCCGATTCCGCAGAAAGGCGCGGTGCTCACCGCCGTGTCGCTGTTCTGGTTCGAAAAAACGCGGCACATCATCCCCAATCACCTGTCGAACCTGCGCATCGAGGACATCATCCACGACCCGGCGGAACTGGCGCAATTGCGCGGCCGCTCCATGGTGGTGAAGAAGTTGCGCGCGTTGCCGGTGGAAGCCGTGGTGCGTGGCTACCTGATCGGATCGGGCTGGAAGGACTACCAGCGCGACGGCGCCGTGTGCGGCGTCAAGCTGCCGGCCGGCCTGCAGCTCGCCGACCGCCTGCCGCAGCCCCTGTTCACTCCGGCCTCCAAGGCACCGGCCGGGCAGCACGATGAGAACATCGATTTCGCCGCCGTGGAAAGCACGGTGGGCGCCGCGACGGCGGCGCAGATGCGCGATGCATCCCTCGCGCTGTACGCATTCGCCTGCGAACACGCCTTGAAGCGCGGCATCATCATCGCCGACACCAAGTTCGAGTTCGGCCTGGATCCGGCCGGCCAGCTCACGCTCATCGACGAGGCGCTCACGCCGGATTCCTCGCGCTTCTGGCCGGTGGAGTCCTACCGGCCGGGCATTTCACCCCCGAGCTTCGACAAGCAGTTCGTGCGCGATTACCTGGAATCCCTGCACTGGGACAAGCGCCCCCCGCCGCCACCGCTGCCGGCCGACATCATCCGCCGCACCAGCGAGAATTATCAGAAAGGCCTGGCACTGCTGACGACTTAGGCGGTGCCTGCAGGCAGCACGCCGGCGCTCCTGCGCGCGGTACGCCGCCCGGCTACGGCTCGCGGCGAGCCCAGGCGGCAATCCTCGCGTGCAGCGCATCCAGCCCATCGGTGAGCGCCGCCGGCCCCGGCTGCAGGATGTCCGCCGATTTGATCTCGAACAATTGCGCGTCACGCACCGCCGGAACGTCCTCCCAACCCGGGCGCTGCGCCACCAGCGCCGGTCTGAACTTCTTGCCGCACCAGGAACCGAAGATGATGTCGGGTGCGCGGCGCGGCACCTCGAGCGCATCGGCAATGATGCGGCCCTTGCCCAGCGGCTCGCGCGCGAGCTCCGGAAAGCAATCCTCACCGCCCGCAATCTCCACGAGTTCGGATACCCAGCGGATGGCGGAAATCTGCGGCATATCCCATTCCTCGAAATACACGCGCGGCCGCCGCGGCAGCGCATCGGCCGCGGCACGCACCGATTGGATGCCCTGCTCCAGGCGATCCGCCAGCGCACCGGCCTTGTCGCTGCAACCGATGAGCCCGCCCAGCATGCGGATCATGCGCAAGATCTCGGCCACGCTGCGCTGATTGAAAATGTGCACTTCGAGGCCCGCGCGCACCAGGGCGGCGCCGATGTCGGCCTGCAGGTCGGAGAAACCGAGCACGAGGTCGGGCTGCAATGCCAGGATCTTGTCGATCTTGGCCGACAGGAATGCCGACACGCGCGGCTTTTCCTTGCGCGCACGCGCGGGACGCACCGTGAAGCCGGAGATGCCGACGATGCGCCATTCCTCACCCAGCAGGTACAGTGTTTCGGTGGTTTCTTCCGTCAGACAAACGATGCGCTGGGCGTGGCTCACCGCTCCGATCTTGCCATAGCCGGGGCGCTGTGTAAGCCTGCGGGAAGGTGTTCAAACCACTCCATAAACTCGAGCAGGCGCTGTTCATCGACTCGCGCGCCATGCCCGGCCCCCTGGGCCTGACGCTGCGGCTGCTGCGCTATCCGGCCGCGTTGTTGCGCGACTGGCTGAGCGGCGAGCTGAACATGCGTGCGATGAGCCTGGTGTACACCACGCTGCTGTCGCTCGTGCCGCTGATGGCCTTCAGCTTCTCGATCCTGAAGGGACTGGGCGCGCACGGCGACCTGGAATTGCTGGTGTTCGAGTTCTTCCGCCCGATGGGGGCCGCCGCCTCGCAACTCACCGCGCGCGTCATGCAGTTCGTGGAGAACGTGCGCGGTGGCGTGCTCGGATCCATCGGCCTCGCCTTCCTCATCTATACCGTGATCACCACGGTGCAGAAGGTCGAGGCCAGCATGAATTTCGTCTGGCGTGTCGAGCGCCCGCGCAGCTGGGCGAGGCGCCTGTCCGAATACATCAGCGTCATGATCATCGGCCCGGTGTGCATGGTCACGGCGCTGGGGCTGCTGGCCTCCGCGGAGAACACCGCGCTGGCGCATTGGCTTTCGGAATCCGCCGGGCTCGGGCCGATGCTCGAACATGCGGCCCACCTCGGCCCCTACGTGCTGGTCGCGGCCGTGTTCACCTTCATGTATTCGTTCATCCCCAATACGCGCGTGCGGTTCGTGCCCGCGCTGATTGGCGGCGTCACCGCGGGTGTCCTGTGGGCACTGGTGGGCAAGGTGTTCGCCAGCGTGATCGCCTACTCCTCGCAGATGATCGCCATCTACACGGGTTTCGCCATCGTGCTCACGGCGCTGATCTGGATCTACCTGAACTGGCTGATCCTGCTGATCGGCGCGCAATTGTCCTTCTACGCGCAATACCCGCAGTACCTGCCGCATGGGCACGAGCCGGTGGAACTCAGCGGCAGCCTGTTCGAGCACATGGGCTTGTCAGTGATGCAATTGATCGGCCGCGACTTCGCGGCGGGCAAGCGCTACTGGACCGGCAATCGCCTGGCCGCCGCGCTCGAGGTGCCCAGCGCGGCGCTATCGCCGGTGCTCGCCTCGCTGGAAGCCGCCGGCATCATCGTCGCCACCGAGCAGGAGTGCTGGCTGCCCGCGCGCAGCATGGAAAGCATCGCCCTCGCCGACATCCTCTGCGCGGTGCGCAGCTCACGCCCCGGCCGCATCGCCGTCTCCGCCACCGCCACTCCTGCCGCCAACGCCATCATGCTGGAGATCGAGGACTCCATGCGCGAGCGTCTTCGCTCGCGGACTCTGGCTGACCTCGTGGCTTCTCCGTGAGCAAGAGCTTTCTCGAGCATCGCGCATGGGGCGTGTGCCGGAAAATGCTTTTGGGGGTGGGGCGCTTGCGGACTGGTCAGCTGAGAATTCGAGAACGGCGCTTCGCGTCATGGGCGAGCGGAAACATCCACTCATGCGCCGCAGCTTCGATCCTGCGGCAGCTCGCGTGATGGCCGCGCCTGACCACTTCGATTGTGAGGGCCCCACCCCCAAAAGGCATTTTCCGACCCCCACCCCTTGTGACGTGGTCGGAGACAAGAATCACTCTCCAGTAGCGTCGGGGTCAAAGTCCGCGCGAAAGACTCGAAGTTGAAGAGCCGAACTCTTCGTCCCCGCGACGCGTGACGGCGTTTGGCGGGGGAACATGAATGCCTTTTCGCCGGACGGGCCGACACTCGCAAGCTGCAAGCCGCGGCTCAAATCTGCGTGAGCGTCCTCGAAGGCAGGAGGCCAACTACCCGCCACCCAATTCGATGGCAAGAAGCGGCGAGCGAAATGCCAGCGTTGCGGCCCACCGCGAGAGCCCGCCCGCCGAAAAGCATTCATGTTCCCCCGACGAACGCCGCAAGCGCACGCAGGAACGAAGATATGAAACTCATTCACCCGCGATAGTCATTTCCTCGAGCAGAATGGAACCAACCCGAATACCACCTCGAACATCAACGTCATCTCCAATGGCGACAATATTGCGCAACATGGCCTTGAGGTTGCCGGCGATCGTGATCTCGGCGACGGGATATTCCAACTTGCCGTTTTCCACCCAGAAGCCGGCGGCGCCGCGGGAGTAATCGCCGGTGATGGGATTGACGCCCTGACCCATGAGCTCGGTGAGCAACAAGCCCGTGCCCATACGCTGCAATTGCGCATCGAGGCCGCCGGTCGCCGTAGGTGCGACCAGCAGGTTGTGGGCGCCGCCGGCGTTGCCGGTGGTCGTGAGGCCGAGCTTGCGGGCCGAATAGCTCGACAGGACGTAGCGCTGCAGCACGCCGCCGGCGACGAGCTCGCTGTCGATCGTTGCCACCCCCTCGTCATCGAAGGGGGCGCTGGCCAGCGCCTTGGGGATGTGCGGCCGCTCGCTGATCTGCACCGCGGCGGGGAACACCTGCTCGCCGGCGGCGTTCAACAGGAACGAGGATTGCCGGTATTGGCTGCTGCCGCGCACCGCGCCGACGAAATGACTGATCAGCCCGCGTGCGAGCTCGGGCGCGTACAGCACGGGCGCGCGGCGGGTCGCCAGTTTGCGCGGGCCCAGCCGCGCCAGCGTACGGCGTGCCGCGGTCTGGCCGATGGCCTCGGCACCCTGCAGCTCGCGGTGATCGCGCGCCGTGCTGTACCAGTAGTCGCGCTGCATCTCATCCCCGCTTCCCGCCAGCACCACGCAGCTCAGCGAATGTGCCGTGGTGGGATAGCCGCCGACGAAGCCGTGGCTGTTGCCATACACATGAAGGCCCTGATGCGAGGACAGGGAGGCGCCCTCGGAGTTGTTGATGCGCGGATCGAACTGCAGCGCCGCCGACTCGCACGCCAGGGCGATCTCGATGGCGCGCGGCGCATCGATGTCCCACGGATGCGACAAATCCAGGTCGAAGCGTCGCTTCTGCATGAGATTCGCATCCGCAAGCCCGGCGCAGGCATCCTCCGCGGTGAAGCGGGCGATGCTGCAGGCCTTGGCGACGGTGGCGCTGACGGCGGCCGGCGAGAAATCGGCGGTGCTGGCCGAGGCCTTGCGCTGGCCGAAATACACCGTGACGCCCAGGCTCCGGTCGCGCTGATGCTCGAGCGTTTCCACCTGCCCCAGGCGCACGCCCACCGACAACCCGGTGTTCTGGCTCACGGCCGCTTCGGCCTGCGAGGCCCCCTGCGAACGGGCCTGCGCCAAGGCGCTCTCGATGATCTGCTCGAGCTGCTTTTCGTCAAATGCGGCGCGGGTCACGGCAACGGCCATCCAGCTCTCCTTGGGTCCTGATCAGGGTCGAACCGGTGATTCTACCGGCCCCGGTGTTAGGATGGGGACGATGAGAAGCGAACCAACCCCCGACACGGATTCCCCGGACACGGAGCCGGCGAGCAAGTCCGCGCGCAAGCGCGAAGCCACCGCGCTGCAGGAACTGGGCGTGCAATTGGCCGGGCTGCCGGATGCCGAGATGACGCAACTGGACCTGCCGGAAAACCTGGTCACCGCGCTCAGGACGCTGCGCCGCCTGTCCTCGCGCGGCGCGCAGGTCCGGCAACGCCAATACATCGGCAAGCTGATGCGCACCATCGATGCCGAACCCGTGCTGGCGCGGCTGGCGGAGAAAAAGCTCCGCCACGACACCGAGGTCAGGCATTTCCAAAACCTGGAACGCTGGCGCGAACGCCTGCTGGAGGAACCGGAAGCGGCCTCGCGGGATCTGTTGCGCGAGTACCCGGGCGCCGACGCCGCGCAGTTGTCACGGCTGCTGTTCAAGATCAAGCGCGAGAGCGAGGACCGGCGCTCCCCCGCCGGTGCGCGCGAACTGTTCGCGTGGCTGCGTGAGCTTATGGCTCCCGGCGCCATTTGATACGATGCGCGCATGAAACCGTTGGTTGGCATCATCATGGGGTCGTCGTCCGATTGGGACACGATGCAGGCGGCGGACGCGCTGCTCACCGAACTCGGCGTTGCGCATGAGGTGCGGGTGGTGTCCGCGCACCGCACTCCCGACCTGTTGTTCGAGTATGCGGCCAGCGCGCGCGCACGAGGGCTCAAGGTGATCATCGCCGGCGCCGGCGGCGCCGCGCACCTGCCCGGCATGACCGCCGCCAAGACCCCGCTGCCCGTCCTGGGGGTGCCGGTGCAATCCAAGGCCCTGAACGGCATGGACTCCCTGCTGTCGATCGCGCAGATGCCGGCCGGGATTCCCGTGGCCACCTTCGCCATCGGCGTCGCCGGCGCGAAGAACGCGGCGCTGTTCGCGGCCGCCATCCTCGCGCTCGAAAACGCAGACCTCCGCTCCGCGCTCGACGCCTTCCGTCACGCCCAGACCGAGGGCGTACTGGCGCGTCCGGACCCGCGTACCCCTTGAGCACCAAGACCGGCTGGCAGGTGGGCGTCATCGGCGCCGGCCAGTTGGGCCGCATGATGGCGCTCGCCGGTTACCCATTGAACATCCGCTGCCGTTTCCTCGACCGCGAACCTGACGCCCCGGCCGCGCAGGTCGCTCCCATCCTGCTCGGGAACTTGTCCGACGCCGGCAAGATCGCGGAACTGGCCGCCGGTTGCGATGTGCTCACCTTCGACTGGGAGAACGTGCCGGCGGCGGCGCTGAAAAGCCTGGGCGGAAAGGTACCTGTCAGGCCCGCCATCCGTGCGCTGTCGGTATCGCAGGATCGGCTGCTGGAAAAGCGCCTGTTCGCGCGGCTCGGCATCCCGGTCGCGCCGCACGCCGCCATCGACAGCCTTGCGGATCTGCAGCGCGCAGCCGCCGAGATCGGCCCACAGGGCATACTCAAGACCCGACGCATGGGTTATGACGGCAAGGGTCAGGCCCGTCTGCGCAGCGCCGCCGATCTCGAGAGCGCCTTCGAGAAGCTGCGCGGCGCGCCGCTCATCTACGAGCGCTTCATGCCCTTCTCGCACGAGGTATCGATCGTGGCCGCGCGCTCGGCGCGCGGGGAAATCCGCTGTTATCCGCTGGCGCGCAACACCCATCGCGATGGCATCCTGCGTATCAGCGTGGCGCCACACATCGAACCCGCCATCGAGCGGCGGGCACGCGCCGCCGTGAAGAAAGTGCTCGAGGCCCTGGGCTATGTGGGGGTGCTGGCCATCGAATTCTTCGTCGTCGATGGCCGGCTGATCGCCAACGAAATGGCGCCGCGCGTGCATAACTCCGGCCACTGGACCATCGAGGGCTGCCACAGCAGCCAGTTCGAGAACCATTTGCGGGCGATCTGCGGCTTGCCGCTTGGCAGCCCGCGCGCGCGCGGGCACGCCGCCATGATCAACTTCATCGGCGAAATGCCCGACCGGCGCCCACTGCTGGCCCTGGAGGGCCTGTCCTTTCACGACTATGGCAAGCAGCCCCGGCCCGGCCGCAAGCTGGGTCACTGCACGCTGCTGGCCCCTTCCGCGGCGGCGCGCGACCGCCTGCTCAGGGCCGCGTTGAAACACATCCCCCGGCTGTGACTTGGCGCTTCGGGTTGAAACCCGAAAGAAATTCACCGCTGTCCGCTTTCGCCGACATCGACATCACCCACCGACCGACAACCCGCCGCCCCGCCATGCGCACCGCCGCCACGCGGCCATCCAAATCCCTTAGAATGGCCGCCATGCCCCGCCCGGACCGCACCGCATGTATCTAGAGAACTTCAAACTCAACGAACTGCCGTTCCGCCTGAGTCCGGACCCGCAATTTCTGTTCCTGAGCAAGCACCATGCGCGCGCCAAGGCGTACATGGAATCAACCATCTGGTTCACCGACGGATTCGTGGTCATCACCGGCGAGATCGGTGCCGGCAAGACCACGCTGATCGAGACCTTCCTGCGCGAGTTGCAGAAGGACGTGGTGGTGGCGCAAATCAACCAGACGCAACTCTCACCCACCGCCTTCCTGCAATCGGTGCTGGTGCAATTCGGCTTCTCGCCTTTCAAGATGAAGAAGCCCGAGGTCCTGGCCACGCTCAACCAGTTCCTGATCGAGCAATATGCGGCTGGCCGCAAGGTGCTGTTGATCATCGACGAGGCGCAGAACCTCAACCACAAGGTGCTCGAAGAGGTGCGCATGCTCTCGGGCATCGAGACCACCAAGGACAAGGTGCTGCGCATCATCCTGGCCGGCCAGCCCGAATTGAACGAAAAACTGGACTCGCCGGAACTGGTGCAGCTGGTGCAGCGCGTGCGCCTGCGCTTTCATCTGTCGGCACTCTCCCCGGCAGACACCGCCGGGTACATCGATCACCGCCTGGAAGTGGCCGGCTCGCAAGGGCGGCGCATATTCCACGAGGACACCTATCCGGTCATCTATCGCTACACCGGCGGCGTGCCCCGCCTGATCAACACGCTGTGCGATACCGCCATGATGGCGGCCTTTGGCGGCGAACGCGACACCGTGGGCCTGGCCGACGTCCAAGCGGCGCTCGAGGAACTGCAGTGGACGGAATTTTCCGCGCGCAACTACCGCCCGCCGCCACCGGCCGCCGTCACCGCCGCGACGAACTTCGAGTCCACCCAGCCCACGCTGTTGAACGAGCCTCCCGTGGCCCGCATCCTGGTGGGCCACGAAGCCAAGACCGTCGATGAGCGCGAATTGCGCCCCGGGCGCCTGATCATCGGCCGAACGCCCGACAACGACATCCAGATCGACAGCAAGTTCGTCAGCCGCCACCACTGCCAGATCATCACCACGCCGGAGAACTGCGTGATCGAGGACCTGAACAGCACCAACGGCATCTACGTGAAGTCCAAGCGTGTGCGCAAACACAACTTCAACGACGGCGACGTGGTGGTGGTCGGCCAGCACGAGATCATGTACATGGATGAGCGCCTGCCGCGGTTGCGTGCCACGGGGGAGGCGCAGGAAACCCAGTCGCTCAAGGAAGACGTCGGCACCTAGCGTCCTGACCAGGCAATTCCGGTTCGGCCGGGCGGCAAGGACATGCCGTTGCCGCGCCCCGCGGCAAGGGACTGCCATCAGCCATGTACACGGCGCGCTCGCAGCGCGCGTTTCGCCCGCCGGCTGAACCCCGTCGCGGTCATCGTGCGTGGCACAAATGGTGCAAGCCTGCAGGCAAGCGTCCGTCACGGACGGTCTTGTCACAGGGCACCTGATGTTCGATACGACCCTTTCGCCGCCGGATCCGGCGCGCTGCTGCGAGGAAGCGATCCAACTGCAGATCGCCGGCAAGCTGGAGGCGGCCGAACGGCTGTACCGTTTGGTGCTCGACACCCAGTCATCGCATGCGATTGCGAATCATTGCCTCGGCATGCTGATGTTGCAGACACGACGCGCCACCAAGGCGGTCGCGCATCTGTTGGCCGCGCTGGAGGCGCGCCCCGAGGAACCGGCCTACTGGCTGGGCTACCTGGAAGCATTGCTGCAGGCGGGTCGAATCGAGGAGGCCGAGGCAGCCGCCACGCTGGGTGAGCAGCATGGGCTCGCGGGCAACGCCTTCGACGACCTCCGCCTGCGCCTCGCCGCCGAGCTCGACCGGCGCGCCGGCGCGCAGGAGCGGGAGTTGGCCGAGCTGATCGGGCAACGTCGCTTCGCCGAGGCCCTGCGGCGGTCGCGCGCACTCACCGCGCGTTTCCCCGCGCGCGGACTGGCTTGGAAAATCCAGGGATCGATCCTGTGGGCTCAGGACGAGCCCTACGCCGCCCTGGAGGCTCTGCAACGGGCGGCGAGCCTGTTGCCGCAGGACGCCGAGGCACACAGCAACCTCGGCCAATGCCTGGCACAACGGCGGCGCTTCGCCGAGGCCGAAGAGGCCTTGCGCCGGGCGGTGGCGATCGACCCTCGCTTTGCCGGCGCGCATTTCCGGTTGTCCATGGCTTACGAGATGCAGGGCAGGTTCAAGGACGCGGAGGCTGCCCTGCGGACCGCACTGTCCTTGCGTGGCGGCCATTTGAGCGATGACGATGAGCGAGGCTTGTCGAACCTCCTATATCTGGCGAGCCACGATCCGGACAAGGACGCGGACGCGTTGTTTGCGGAACACTGCCGTGTCGGGGAGATCCTCGAGGCGCCCTGGCGCGGACTCACGCCGCATTACCCGCAGGATCGCGATCCCACGCGCCGCCTGCAGGTGGGATTCGTCTCCGGTGACTTCCGCGATCATGCCGTTGCCACCTTCTTCGAGCCCGTGCTGTCGGCCCTGTGCCGGCTGTCTTCGCTGGAACTGCATGGTTACTCGAACTCCTGGGCGGACGACCGCGTGACGCGGCGTCTGCGCAGCCGCTTTCATCACTGGCGCAGCGTCCCGGCCCTCTCCGATGAAACGCTGGCGGCACAGGTTCGCGCCGATGGCATCGACGTGCTGATCGATCTTTCCGGCCACACCGCGCACAACCGCCTGCGGCTGTTCGCGCGCAAGCCCGCCCCGCTCCAGGTGAGCTGGCTGGGATATCCGGGCACCACCGGCTTGCGCGCCATGGACTATTACCTCACCGACCGGCACTTCCTGCCGCCCGGTCAATTCGACCGGCACTTCACCGAGAAACTGGTGTACCTGCACGCCTTCGCCCCATTCAAGGTGGTGGAGACGGCGCCGCCGGTCAATGCCCTGCCGGCACTGGCACGCGGGTCGCTGCAATTGGCCAGCTTCAACCGGCCCGGCAAGCTCAACGACGCCACGCTCGCCTTGTGGTCGGCGCTGTTGCGCGCCCTCCCGGAGGCCAATCTCCTGCTCGGCGGCATCGATGATGAGGACGTGCGGGCGCAATTGATGCGCCGCCTCAAGGCGCTGGGCATCGGCAGTGGACGCCTGAGCTTCGAGCCCCGCTGCACGCTGGATCACTATCTTGCGCTGCATCATCGGGTAGACCTGTGCCTGGACCCGACCCCGTACACGGGCGGCACCACCACCAGCCATGCCCTGTGGATGGGTGTACCCACCCTCACCCTCTCGGGAGCGACGCCGGCCTCGCGCCAGGGGGCCTCCATCCAGGAATTATTGGGCTTAAATGCCTTCGTCGCTAAAGATGCGGCGGATTTTGTCGCAAAAGGAGTGGCGTGGTCGAAAAACCTGGATGAGCTGGCCGCGGTGCGCGCCGGCCTGCGGCAGCGCTGGGAACGAGCGCCCGGGCGGGAGCCGGCACTGACAGCCGGTTGCCTGGAACGGGCCCTGCGCTGCATGTGGCAGCGGTGGTGCCTCGGGCAAGCGCCCGAATCGTTCGAGATCGCGCCGTAACGCAAGCACGGAGGAAGGCAGCCATCAACGACAAACCCATCACGGTCACGCGCCCGTACCTGCCGCCGCTGGATGAATTCATCCCGCATCTGCAGCAGATCTGGGACAGCCGCTGGCTCACGAACAACGGCCCCTACCATCAGCGCTTCGAGGAGGCATTGAGCCGCTACCTCGGCGTCGAGCACCTGTCGCTGGTGACCAATGCGACCCTCGGCCTGATCACGGCCTTGCAGACCCTGCGGATCAGCGGCGAGGTGATCACCACGCCGTATTCCTTCGTGGCAACCAGCCATGCACTGGCCTGGAACAGCATCGAGCCGGTGTTCGTCGACATCGATCCACACACCATGAACATGGACGCCTCGCGCATCGAGGCGGCGATCACGCCGCGCACCACGGCCATCCTGCCCGTTCACTGCTACGGCCGGCCGTGCGAGATCGAGAGGATCCAGGCCATCGCCGACACCTACGGGCTGAAGCTCCTCTACGATGCCTCGCACTGCTTCGGTGTTCGCTACCACGGCGAGAGCCTGGTGCATCATGGCGACCTGGCCATCCTCAGCTTTCATGCCACCAAGGTGTTCAACACCTTCGAGGGCGGCGCCATCGTCTGCCGCGACCGCAAGACCAAGCAGCGCATCGATTACCTGAAGAACTTCGGCTTCGCCGACGAGGTGACGGTGATGGCCACCGGCATCAACGGCAAGATGAACGAGGTGCAGGCGGCATTCGGGCTGTTGCAATTGCAGCACATCGATCACGTGCTCGAGATGCGCGCCAACGTGGCGCGGCGCTATCGCGAGGCGCTGTGCGGTGTGCGCGGCATCCGCATGCCGGAAGCGGCCCCGCACACCGTGGACAACCACGGCTACTTTCCCATCTGGGTGGAGGCGGACTATCAGCTCAGCCGCGACGCGCTCTATCACCGCCTGCGCGAGGCGCAAGTGTACGCGCGCCGCTACTTCTACCCGCTCATCAGCAACATGCCGATGTACCGCGGCCTGCCGTCGGCTGCACCGGCCAACCTGCCGGCGGCGCGCGCGGTTTCCGAGAAGATTCTCTGCCTGCCCATCTATCCGGACCTCACCGAGGAGGATCAGGAACGCATCGTGGGCATCATCCGCGCCGACGCCGTGAGCGCGGCGCGGCGGAGCGTGGCGTGAACACGGTCATTTACGGCAACGGCGCGATCGCGCGCCTGGTGCATTCGTTTGCGCGGCACAGCCTCAAAGTGGTCGGTTTCACCGTGGACGATCATTGCATCGCCGCCGGCACCACGACCCACCTGGGCCTGCCGCTGGTACCCTTCAGCCGCGTGCGGGAGCATTTTCCCCCGCGCACGCACCGCATGCTCATGGCGGTGGGGTTCGTCGACATGAACGACCTGCGCCAGCAGCGCGCGGCGCAGGCGCGGGCGATGTCCTACGCCTTTGCCAGCTACGTGCATGACTCCGTGATGCGGCACGACGGGGTGGTGATCGCGGACAATTGCATCATCCTGGATCACGTGTCCATCCATCCGGGCTGCCGGATCGGCTTCGGCACCTTCATCTCCAGCAACGTCAACATCGGCCACGATTGCGAACTGGGCGAGCACAACTGGATCAATGCCGGCGTCGCGATCGCCGGAGAATGCCGGATCGGCAACGGTTGCTTCTTCGGCGTCAATGCCTCCGTGGCACACCGCCTGCGCATCGGCGCGCGCAACTACATCGCGGCCAACACCCTCATCAACCGGCATACCGAGGATGACCAGGTGTACCTGTCCGAGAGCGCGCAGCTGTTCAAGCTGCCCAGCAAGTCCTTCCTGTCCTTCAGCCGGAGCGCCTGCTGAGCAGGCCGCCGTTCCTTGCCCGCCCGTCCCTCACGACTCTGCCAGGCCTTCTTCGCGACGGCTGCGCGTCATCCGCAAAAGACGGCGTTGGTATGCGGCGCGGAACGGATGAGCTATGCGCAACTGCAGGCCCTGGTGTGCCGCTGGTCGCAGGGCATGGCCGAGGCCGGTGTCACCCGCGGCGACAGGGTGGCCGTGATCCTGCCGAACGACATCGAGTTCGTCGCGCTCACGCTCGTGGCCGCGGACCTCGGCGCCATGCTGATCCCATTGAGCATCACGCTGCCGGCGGGCGAGATCCGCAAGGCATTCGCAGCCACCGGCGTGCAACATGTGGTCTCCTCCGCCGCGCTGCTGGAGCCCCTGCTGGAATCCGCCCCCGGCCTGCCGGAGCTTGCCGCCGGGCTGTGGCTGAGCGTGGACGAGGAGATTGGCGATACGCGCGTACGCGTGCTGCGCGAACTGCTGCGCGCCGTGCCGGCGGATCCCGCGCCTCGCGCACAGGGCCGCGACGAGGATGCGCTGATCCTCAGCATGACCTCGGGCTCCACCGGCAATCCCAAGCCCATCGTGCTGACACAGCTGACCAAGTTCAACCGCGCGATGGCGGCGGTGGAACTCTACGGCGTCACGGCGGATGACCGGACGCTCGCAGCCACGCCGTTGTATCACTCGCTGGCGGAGCGCCTGGTGCTGATCCCGCTGCTCACCGGCGGCACCTCCATCATCCTGCCGCGCTTCACCGTGCCGCTGTGGCTGCAATGCGTGCGCCAGCAGCGCGTGAGCTTCAGCATCGCCGTCTCCTCGCAATTGAAGCAGATCATCGCCGTGCTGGAAGATCCCGGGCATGCCGGCGACCTGGCGAGCCTGCGGTGCCTGGTGTCTTCCTCGGCCCTGCTCGATCTCGAGACCAAGGCGCAGCTGTTGGCGAAGCTGGCCTGCGATTTCCATGAATGCTACGGCGCCTCGGAAATCGCCATCGCCTCCAACCTCGACACCGCGGCGGCGCGCACCCGGCCGCGTTCGGTGGGACGGGCCGCCCCCGGCGTGGACATCCGCATCCTCGGCGTGGACGGCGGCATCCTGCCCCGCGGCGAAGCCGGCGAGATCGTATGCCGGACGCCGATGCTGTTCGGCGGCTATTTCCGCCGCCCCGACCTCACACGCGCGGCCATGTGGGGCGAATACTTCCGCACCGGCGACGTCGGCCGCATGGACGAGGATGGCTTCCTGTATTTCCTCGGCCGCAGCAAGGACATCATCATCTGCGGCGGCATCAACATCTATCCGGCGGACGTGGAGGAAGCCGTGAATGCGCACCCGGCGGTGCGCGAAAGCGCCGCGTTCGCCATTCCCGATGAGCGCCTGGGCGAAGTCGTGGCCGTGGCCGTCGTGATGCAGGCGGCACAACGCTTCGACCTCAGGTCGCTGCGGCTGCACTGCGGCGAACGGCTGGCCGACTTCCAGCAACCGCGCCAGTTCCACGAGCTTGCCGAGCTGCCGCGCAATCCCATGGGGAAGATCATGAAATTCCAGCTGGTCGAGAGGTTCTCGCCGGCCGACCACCGCAAGGACATTGCACGCCATGCCTGATGACACCCGCAACACGCCGCTGCAACTTGGCTTCCTCGGCGGCTCGCTCGATTCCGCGGTGGGCTACGCGCATGCCACCGCCAGCACCATGGACCGCTGCTGGCAACTCGCCGCGGGCTGCTTCAGCAGGAAACCGGACGTGAACGCCGAGACCGGCGCCACCTACGGCGTGGCGCCGGAGCGCGTCTACGCGTCGCTCCAGGAAATGCTCGCGCACGAGGCCCACCGCCTCGATGCCGTGGCGGTGCTCACGCCCACCCCGGCGCATGCGGCCGACGTGCTGGCCTGCCTGCGCGCGGGCGTGCCGGTGATCTGCGAGAAGGCGCTGGCCGCGAATGGTAGCGAGGTGGAGAGCATCATCAAGGTGCGCAACGAATACCAGGGCTTCCTCGCCGTCACCTACAACTACTCCGGCTACCCGATGCTGCGCGAACTGGCGCAACGCATCGCCCGCGGCGGGCTGGGCAGGATCCTGCATTTCAGCGCCGAAATGCCGCAGGAAGGCTTCGTGCGCATCGACGCGCACGGCAACAAGCCCACCCCGCAATCCTGGCGGCTGGCCGATCGCGCGGTGCCCACGCTGCACCTCGACCTCGCCGTGCACCTGCATCACATCCTTCACTTCCTGCTGCGCGAGAAGCCGCTGGAAGTCGTGTCGGACCAGAATCACTACGGCTGGTTCGAAGGCGTGGTCGACAACGCCAGCTGCCTGTGCCGCTATAGCGGCGGGATCCAGGGTACGCTGTGGTTCAGCAAATCCGCGCTCGGCCATCGCAACGGACTGCGCATCCGCATCTACGGTGACCAGGCATCCGCCGAGTGGTACCAGGCCAATCCCGAGGAACTGGTGCTATCGCATGTCGATGGCCGCCGCGAGGTGCTCGACCGGGCCGGAGCGGTCGAGGTCAGCCAGCAGCGCCGCTACAATCGCTTCAAGTCCGGGCACCCCGCCGGCTTCATCGAGGCCTTCGCCAATCTCTATCACGACATTGCGCAGGCCCTGCGGGAGTACCGCCGCAACGGCGCCTGGACGACCGGGCAGGTATTCAGCGCGGAGCTGGCCCTGGAGGGCATCAGTTTCCTCGAGGCCATGGTGGCCTCCTCGCAATCGCGCGCCTGGCAGCCGCTGCAGGGCACGCCAGGCGCGGCCGCGGTGCCGCTGCACGCGCGCCGGCGCCGCGCGGGCCGGCCCTGATGCGCGGCTCGAGCCAGGATGAAGCGCGTGCGTTCATCCGCAGGCTCCTCGCCCGCAAAGCGCGCCTGCCCGCGGACTTCGACGACAACACCGACTTCATCGCCGCCGGCATCGTCGATTCCATCGGCATCATCAAGTTCGTGCTCGAACTGGAATCGCATTTCGGGATCGAGATCGATCCGGTGGACATGGAATCCGTGAAGTTTCGCAGCATCAGCGGACTCGCGGGCATCATCGACGGGAAGGTGGCGGCCTGATGGCACAGCCGGCCACGACTTGTGCGGGCGGCGGTGCGGCCCAACCGGCGGCATCGTGGCCCGACTTCCTGCAAGGTGATCCCGGCGCGGCGCGCCGTCCTGAAACGCGGGAGCTTGCGGAACGTTTCCTTTCCCGACGCGAGCGCGCGCCGCGCCTCCTGCTCGGGCGCAATGAACACGCCGCCGCCCTGCTCGCGCTCGCGCCGGTCGATGCCATCATCGATGATCGTGCCGCGCCGTGCATCTGGAACGGACGCCCGGTGGTGAAGGCAGAAGACGCGCCGGCGCACGCCATCATCGTCAATTGCTCGCTCGCGATCAGTCCGGTGGATGCCACGCGCCGCCTGCAGCAACTGGGATTGCGCCATCTCTTGAGCTATGGCGATCTGCTCGCCAGCCACCCGCAACAGGTGCCGCTGCCTTCGTTCGTCGCCGACACGCGCGCCGACCTGCAAGCGCATGGCGCGCAGTGGCAGGCATTGTTCGACCGGCTCGCCGACCCGGCGTCGCAGCAGACCCTGCGCGATGTGCTGCTGTTCCGCCTGAGCGCCGATGCGCATCACCTGCGCGACTACGCGGTGCGCATGTCCGAGCAATACTTCGAGGATTTCCTCGGGCTCGCACACGAGGTGTTCGTCGATGCCGGCGGCTTCGACGGCGACACCACGGAGACCTTCTGCCAGCGCGACCCCGGTTATCGCCGGGTGATCCTGTTCGAGCCTTCCGCCGCCAACATGAGCGGCGCACGCCGGCGGTTGGCGGGCGTCGCCAATATCGAGTTCATCCAACAGGGCCTGTCCGACGTGGCGGGCTCCCTCGCGTTCGACGCCGATGCCGGCTCGGCCAGCGCCGTAGCGCAGGCAGGCGCATCACTCATTCCCGTCACCACGCTGGATGAGGCCGTGCCGGACGAGGTGAGCTTCGTGAAGATGGACCTGGAAGGCTGGGAGTGGCGGGCGCTCATGGGGGCCCGCGGGCACCTGCGCCGCAGCGCGCCGAAACTCGCCATTGCCGTCTATCACCGCGCCGCCGATTTCCGCCGCATACCGCAGCTGGTGTTGCAGCAGCGCCCGGACTACGGCGTGTACCTGCGGCATTACACGCAGGGCTGGTCGGAAACGGTGATGTTCTTCGTGCCCGGCCATGGTGGAGCGTGATGGACGGTTGCGTGCAGGTCATCCGCCCAAAGGTGCTGTTCAAGCTGGTCGAGGATGCATTCCCCGCGCAGAATGTGAGCTTCAACGTGCTGATTCCCACCAGCATGATCGGCGGCCTCACGCTCCTGGAAAGCTCCATCCTGGTGTCGCTGATCCACCTGCTTCGACCCACCGAGTTCTTCGAGTTCGGCACCTATCACGGCGCCACCAGCGTGCTGCTGGCAAGCAATTCCGCCGACCATGCCCGCATCACCACGCTGGACCTGCCGCCGGCTGAGGCGGCGGCCACGGAGGCGGAGGCGGCGGACGGGCGCCACCTGCGCGAAGGCGCCGCCAACGATGCGTTCCTGCGCCGCAGCTTCGCGAGCCGCGGCTCACCCTACATCGACCGCGCTCCGCCCGCCGTGCGGCGCAAGGTGCAGCGCCTGCACGGTGATAGCCGCGAGCTGCAACCCGCCGGTCAAGGGCTCGCCGGCCGGTTCGATTTCATCTTCATCGACGGCGGCCACGATCTCGAAACCGTGCGCATCGATACCGGCAACGCGCTGCAGATGGCGCGCGAGGATGCCGTGATCCTCTGGCACGATTATCGATCCGCGCTGCATGGCGATGTCAGCCGGTTCGTCGATGACTTCAGCCGCGGGCAGCCGGTGATCCATGTGGAGCACACCATGCTCGCCTTCAGCCTGCTGGGCCGTCATCGTCGGTTGCTGCCGGAAGGCTGAGCGCGCGGCGAAGATGAACACACCGGACGCATCGGCGACACATTCACCACGGATCCAATGGTACCGCAGCCCTCTTGGCGAACCCCGCCTGGCCGAACTGATGCAATCCAGCGACGCGCGTGGACTTGCGCTGGCGGCCGGCCATCTGGCGCTCCTGACGGCGACGGGCGGCGCCTGCGTGTGGACGCTGTCGCAGGGCCATCTGCTGGTGGCCACCATCCTGCTGTGGGTGCATGGCGCGTGCTACTCCTTCCTCGGGTTTGCCGGCGCCGCGCACGAACTGGCGCATCGCAATGTGTTCAGGACGCGCATGCTCAACGAGCTGTTCCTGTACCTGTTCTGCTTCCTGACCTGGAACAATCCGGTGTATTTCCGCGCCAGTCACGCGCGCCATCACCGCGGCACGCTGCACGCCGTGCTCGACGGCGAGGTGCGCGCACCGGTGCGTGTCGACACGGCCGCGTGGATATGGGAACTGACCCTGGACCTGCCGGCGCTGCGCCGCGCGCTGCGCATCGTCATCGACAACAGCCGCGGCATCATCCGCGGCGACTGGGGAGCGCGCCTGTTTCCGCCTGGCGAGGAGCAAGCGCGCCGCCGGCTGATCGCGTGGGCGCGCGTCATGCTGGGCGGCCACGCGCTGCTGGCCGCGGCATTCCTCGCCACCGGCCACTGGCCGTTGTTGCTGCTGGTGAGCCTGGCACCATTCATCGCCGATTGGCTCAACAAGACCCTGGCCCTGGCGCAGCACGCCGGCATGCAATCCGAGGTGAATGATTTCCGCCTCAACAGCCGCAGCGTGGCGCTCAATCCGCTGCTGGGATTTCTCTATTGGCAGATGCACTATCACGTGGAACACCACATGTATCCCGGCGTGCCCTGTTATCACCTCAAGGCACTGCGGCAGGAGATCCACGGAGATCTGCCGCATGCCTGCAAGGGAATGCGCGGCGTATTGCGCGAACTGCTGGCGGAGCGGCACGCCGGTGTGGCGGCGGAGCGGCCGGCGCGAGTGGTCCGCTGAACGCGGACCGTCATCATCGCAGGCTCAGGGTTCTTCGATGCGCTCGCAAGGATACTGCGAGCGCAGGGACCGGCAATCCTGGCGGTGAAGGTAGATGGTGAGTCCCGCAACCTGCGCAATCAGGCCGATGCAGAAAGCCAATTCGGCGGTGCTGGAACCGGCGTTCAAGTAGGACACGAGCATGGCGAGCCAACCCAGGCCCACATAGGCGAAGGGCAGACTTTCGTACACAGGGCGGCTTAAGCGCATGGACGTCCCCTCTTATTGTGGGACCATGCTACCCCGACGCAGGCGCGCGCAGCGTGGCGATTTGACCTAAACCGCCGGATTCGTGCGAGGCCGCGCGAATGTGCGGTCGCGGGACTTTAGTCCTGGCCGACGAGCTTCTCGAGCAGACGCGACAACCAGGAACTCTTCCAACCCTCGACGTGCAGTTCGCCGCCCTTGGGCCGCGACGGGTTGGGATGGCGCGCCTGGGCCAGCAATTCCTTGGGCATCTGCAGTTCGAACTGGCCGGTCATGGATGAATCCATCGCGCTCTCCACATGTTTACGGGTAGCTGCAGCGTAACCGCACCCCGCCGCGGCCACTGCGACGCGGCGCACGCGGCAGGCTCAGGCCAGGATTATGAAAAATGCTCGCGCCGGCGCTTGTGACTGTTGGAACCAGGGGAGAGTGGAGTCCGAAGCGCCGATGCGAGCCGCGGCGGGCATCCTGCCCAGGTGTGAACCAATTCCTTCCTGGAAACCGCCAGCGCAGTGTGCCGCAGGCCGGCGGCAAAGCGGAGCGGCAAACCGCACGTGATCGTTCAGAAATTCAGGCCGTGCCACCGACGGTGAGTGAATCGATCTTGAGCGTGGGTTGGCCGACACCCACCGGTACCGATTGTCCTTCCTTGCCGCAGGTGCCGACGCCCGCATCGAGCTTGAGGTCATTGCCGACGAGGCTGACACGCGTCAGCACATCGGGGCCGTTGCCGATCAGCGTCGCGCCCTTGACCGGCGCGCCGATACGTCCATTCTCGATCAGGTAGGCCTCGCTCGCCGAGAACACGAATTTGCCGGAGGTGATGTCCACCTGCCCGCCGCCGAAGTTCACGGCATACAAGCCCTTGGGCACTGAGGCGATGATCTCCTCGGGCGCGGTGTTGCCGGGACGCATGTAGGTATTGGTCATGCGCGGCAGCGTCATGTGCGCGAAGGATTCGCGGCGGCCGTTGCCGGTCGGCTGCATGCCCATCAGCCGCGCATTGAGCTTGTCCTGCAGATAACCACGCAGGATGCCTTTCTCGATCAGCACCGTGCATTGCGAGGGAGTGCCTTCGTCATCGACGTTGAGCGAACCGCGGCGCGAATCCAACGTACCATCGTCGACCACCGTGATGGTCTCGCTTGCCACCTTCTGGCCGATGCGGTTGGTGAAGGCCGAAGTCCCCTTGCGATTGAAATCGCCCTCCAGGCCATGACCGATGGCCTCATGCAACAGGATGCCGGGCCAACCCGGGCCGAGCACCACCGTCATCGGGCCGGCCGGCGCCGCCACCGCCTCGAGATTCACCAATGCCTGGCGCACGGCCTCGGCCGCGTGCTTGAAAGGCGCCTCGCCGTGCAACAATTCGTTCCAGCCGATGCGGCCCCCGCCACCGCTGTAGCCTTGTTCACGCCGCCCATTCTGCTCGACGATGACCGAGACGTTCATGCGCACCAGCGGCCGCACGTCCGCCGCGAGTGTGCCATCGCTGGCGGCGATCAACACCACCTCATGTGAAGCCGCGAGCGAAGCCATCACCTGCTTGACGCGCGGATCCTGCTTGCGGGCATAGGCATCCAGCTTCATGAGCCAGGCCACCTTGTCCTCGTCGGGCAGCGTGTCGAGCGGATCGATGGGTAGGTACAGGCGCTTTTCCACCGGGCGCGACCAGGCCTGCACCGCCTGCGTCGCACCGCTGCGTGCGATGGCGCGCGCGCTGCCCGCCGCCTGCTCCAGCGCGGGCAGCACGACTTCATCCGTATACGCGAAGCCGGTCTTCTCGGCGCTCATCGCGCGCACGCCTACGCCCTGCTCGATGTTGTAGGAGGCTTCCTTGACGATGCCGTCCTCCAGCGACCACGACTCCTCGCGCGATAGCTGGAAATACAGGTCGGCATGATCGATGCCGCGCCCCATGACGGAGTCCAGCACGCGCCCCAGGCGGCTCTCGTCCAGCCCGGAGGGGCGCAGGATGAGATCGCCGGCCAGTTCCAGCCCGCCGCTCATGCGCGCACCACCGGTGGCTGCGCCACCAGGCGGCGGTTGGCGAGCGCGGGGAAGCGTTCGCGCGTGGCTGCCTGCTCCGCAAGGTCGAATGAGGCCGTGATCACGCCGGGACCCTCGGGCCGCCGCGCCAACACCTTGCCCCAATAGTCGATGATCAGGCTGTCGCCGTAGGTGTCACGGCCATTGCTGTGGGTGCCGACCTGCGCGGGCGCCACCACGTAACAGAGGTTTTCGATGGCGCGTGCACGCAGCAGGGATTCCCAATGCGCGCGCCCCGTGGGCACGGTGAAGGCCGCCGGCATCGCCAGCCATTGCGCACCACGATCGACGAGTGCGCGGTACAACTCGGGAAAGCGCATGTCATAGCACACCGACATGCCCAGCTTGCCCACCGGGGTGTCGGCCACCACCACGTCGGCGCCCGGCTCCACATGCGTGGATTCGCGATAATCCTCGTTGCGCCCCGGAATGGAGACATCGAACAGATGGATCTTGTCGTAGCGGGCGGTGCAGCGTCCGCCGGCGTCGTACAGGAGCGAGGTGTTGGCGACGCGGCTGTCGGCCGAGCGCTGGATGCCGATGGTGCCGGCGAGGATCCACAGGCCGAGCGAGCGCGCCGTCTCAGCCAGGAAATCCTGGATCGGGCCCACACCGGCGCGCTCGGCGACCTGACGCTTGTCGGCATCGCGGATGCCCATGAAGGCGAAATTCTCGGGCAGGCAGGCGATCAGCGCGCCGGCGTCCTTAGCCTCGCGCAACAGCCGCGCGGCAGTGGCGAGATTGTCCTGTACCACATGTCCCGAATTCATCTGAATGGCGGCCACGGTGCCCATCGATACCCACCTCTTGCGAAATGCCAATGACGAAAAACTCAATGCTGCTGCGCGGCCGGCTCGCGCTTGGTCGCGGCCGCCGCCTCATCGCTCTTCACCCGTTCGATCAGCGGATTTTCCCAGCTGCCGGTGATGCGATAATACCCGCGGGCCAGCCCCTTCAAGGGTTGTTTGAACACCTGCGAGAACACCAGCACCGCCGCACCCACCACCGGACCGGCCGCCAGGGTGCTGGCCAACGGCAGCGAATTGCCGAAGTTGCCCGCCACCACTGCAGTCTGGTCGATATCGCGTTTTGCAAGGCCCACACGGCCGACGAGGCCGATCTCGGCGGCCGGCCCGTCGAGCAGGAAATTGGTGGTGTAGGCATCGCCGTTGCGCAGGTCGAAATCCCCGCGGATGGAGTCGTAGGCGAAGCCCTTGTCGGTGAGGTCTGAGAAGTCCAGGAACAGCCGGCGCGGCAGGGTCGCCACGCTGGCCAGGCCAAGCACCCGGCCAGCGCCCGGATTCAAGTCGACGATCTGGCCCTTGGTGGCTTCCAGCTTGATCTGGCCGCCGAGGCTGCCAAGGGCCGACTGGGAGGGGATGCCGGCCCAGTCGAGGTCGAACTCCAGCCTGCCCGCCTTGCCCTGCACGACGTCCGCATAGCCGAACTGCGCGAGGGTCCTCTGCACGTCGTTGCTGACCAACACGCCTTCCAGGGTGCCGCGGCCCGCGCCCTCCCCCCGCCAGGCGCCGGTGGCCTCCAGATTGAAGCTCTCGCTCTTGATCTTGGCCTGATCCAGCACCACGCCGTCATCCACCCGCGACAGCGTGGCATCCACGGCGCCGATCAACTGCGAACCCCACGTCAACTGGCCGACATCGAAGCGCAACGCCGGCACGGCACGCGGACTGACCGCGGATTCGGCCGGCGGTTGCGCCGGCGCGGCCGCAGCCGAACCGGCCGACGACGGATCGGCCTGGGTCTCCGCTGGCACGCGGTCCTCGATCTTCAGACGCGAGAATGCAAAATTCCACGGGTTTGCACTCTCGCCTCTGGGAAAGCTCAGCGTGCCCTGCGCATTCGGGCCCCCGACCTGCACCTCCCAGGCCTCGCCGGCCGAGCTGAGCGCGAGTTGCACCTGATGAAAAGCCAGGGCGTGAAAATCCAACTCACCCACTGTCAGCGACGCCGACTGCAGCCAGTCGGACAAGGCGGTGGCGCCCGCCGCCGGACTGCCGGCCGCGATGGCGCTGCGCCACGCCAGCCATCCCGACAGGTCGAGGCGCGGAACCGTGCCGCCGATCACCAGCCGGTCGCCGCCGCCCAGCACCGCGGATTCGCCGCCGAACTGGGCGGCGGCGCGATCCAGCCGGTTGGCGGCATCCCATTGGATCAGGGCATGGCCCAAGGGCGCGAGGCTGATGTTCATCACAGGTCCCGGGCCCTTCAACCAATCGACCTGTGCGCTCGCCTGCCACGCGGCGGCAGCATTTTTGGCGAAGGGCTCGGGTAGCCTGAGTTCCAGGCCCTCGAGGGTGCTGTGCACCCGGACCCAGCGGTCGCGGGCTGGTGCCGGCGCCAGCCGGACCGTGCCGCGCCAGTCGGCATGGCCGTCGATCGTCACCGGTGCGGGCAGGTCGAAGGCCGCACGCAGGCCCTCGGCCGTCAGCGTGCCGCGCAATTCGAGCTGGGTGGCGAGATCCGCGCGATTGCGCGGTGGGCGCGCTCGCACCTGCAGCGGGCCACCGAGGGCCTGGCCGCGCAGCTGCGCACGCGGCACCTGCGCACCATCCACCGACACGCTGCCCTGCAATTGCGTGGCCGCGGCCTTGGATCCCTTGTAGGCGAGGCTGACCCCCTGCAACTGCGCCTCCACCAGCACGCGGCGCTGATCGAATTGCTTGAACGGCAGGAACAGATCGACGCTGGCCTGCAAGGGGCCCGCGCCGTCGACCTTGGAGAAGGCGTTGCCGGCAAGCGCGTCCAACGGCGTCGCCGCCAGGAATTTCACCGCGGCGTCGGCATTCGTGCGCGACTCTGCATGCACGCTCAGTTCGCCGGTCTTGAAATCGATGAATTCGGCATGCCCGGCCTGCACCTGCACGTCACCCGCGCGCGCTTGCCGCACGGTCACCGACAGGCCTTGGTTGCGAAACTCGGCATCCAGCGACACGTCCTCGATGCGCGGCCAGCCTTCGCGGTAGTCCAGGACGAAATGCTCGCCGGGGAAGCGCACCAGGAACAGCCCGCTGCCGTCGCGGAAGGGGAAATTGCGTACCGGCCCCTGAAACACGACATCCGCCTGCGGCACGCGGCCCGCGACGAAGGCGCGGTCGAGCCAGGCCAGTGCGCTGGGGGCGAGCTTCTGCCGCGGCAGGTAGCGCGGCGCGGAACTCGCATCCACATCGCGCACCACGCTTGCCACGGTCAGCTCGGGCGAGGATCCCGTGCCGGGATCGCTCCAGGCGAACTTGGCTGACAGCTTGAGGTCCTGGTTGCCCAACTCCAGGTTCTTGCTCGCCACCAGCAGCGATCCGGCCTCGCGCTTCCAGTAGACCGTGGCGCGCAGGGTGTCGAACGGAACCGGCGCCGGCCATTGCTCGGGCCAGGCGACCCGGGTTCCGGGAGCGTCGAGCGCAAGGCTGCCGCTGCGCTCGTTGCCTTCGAAGCTGCCGGACAATCCCTTGAAGCCCGGCGCGTGTCCCAGCGGTGCAAAACCCGCGCGGTTGAATCGGGCGCGCACACTCCAGCGCGCCGTTGCGGCGGAGGCCGCCGCATCGAAGCTGAGTTGCGCGTCGCTGAAATCGCCGGAAAGATCGTATGCGGCAATGCGCTCCCGCAGGCTCTTCTGCGGCAACACCGCCACCACCGGCGCCAGCGCATCGATGCTCAGGTGATCGAACTGCCCGCGCAGCGAGGCGAGCACACCGGCCGGGGAGCGCCATTCGGCGTGAAAGCGCGTTTCGGGAGCGGCGCCCTGCGCGGCAGCGGTGCGCACGCGCCGGCCGCTGAAACTCCAACGGTCAGCCGAACGCGACAGGTCGAAGACACCGCCCACTTCGCGCAGCGGTCGGGCTTTGCCGTCGGCGCGGAAATCGCGCGCCAGCAAATCGAGTTTGATCTTGAAGGCGTCGGCGCCCGTGCCCGAGGCATCGAGATCGACACGTGCGATGCCCGACTGCACCGAGTTGGAATACTCCGGCAGCAGATCGTGCCAGCCGGGCAGCGAGACTTCGCGCGCGCGCAAGTCCGCGCGCCAGCTCATGGCATCATCGCCCGTGAAATCCGCCACGTTCAGGCGCAAGCGGATGGTACCGCTGAGTTGCGAAGGCATGGTGGTGTCGAGGCCCAGATCGACACGGCCGCCACTGCGGGTGAGCGCGAGGCCCACCGAGTCGAAGCGCAGCGTCGGCGAGGTGTCGTTCCAGCGCAGGAGCGTCAAGCGGGCGTTGCGGATATCGAGCCGGCCCGAGGGAAGCCGGCGCAGCGTGTAGCGCAGATCGCCGTGTCCGCCGCCGAACTCCACCCCGCTGCCGATGCTGAAGCGATCGGGGCCGAGCCGGGTGATGGTGAGCTGCGGGGAATCCAGCCGGATGCGCCCCGCCAGCAGTCGTGCATTGGCCAGCAGCGACCACACGTCCACCGCCACGCTGCCACTGCGCGCCTGCGCAAGGCTCATGCGGTCATCGCCGGAGCGCAGTTCCAACCCGTCGAAGCGCAGCTCCGGACCGTACCACCGCAGCGCCGGCGTGACCGCCGAGAAGCGGATGTGCAGGCCCGTCTGCTGGTGCACCCAACTCTTGAGCTGCGCCTGGTACTCGGGCACCCGGTTCAGCGCGACCTTGACGGCGACGATCAGCACCAACAGCAGCAGCAGCGCCGCTGCCGCCGCGTACAGCAGCCACTTGGCCACGCGCCGCGAGTTCACCGTCAGAGCCCGCACCTACATCACGACCACATCGTACTGGTCGACCGAATACAGGGCTTCGGTCTGCAGGCGGATGGGCTTGCCGGTGAGCAGCTCGAGCTCGGCCAGCGCGGCGGATTCCTCGTCCAGGAGGCGTTCGATGACGTCCTGGTGCGCCAGCACCATGAGCTGCTCGAACTCGAACTGGCGCGATTGGCGCAGGATTTCACGGAACACCTCGTGGCAGACGGTCTCGGCCGTCTTCACGAATCCACGGCCCTCGCAGGTAGGACAAGACTGGCACAGCAGATGTTCCAGGCTTTCGCGGGTGCGCTTTCGGGTCATTTCCACGAGGCCCAGGGGCGATACCGAGGAGATGCTGGTCTTGGCGTGGTCGGCGGACAGCGCCTTCTCGAGCGATTGCAGCACCTGCTTGCGGTGCTCGGCCTCGGCCATGTCGATGAAGTCGATGATGATGATGCCCCCGAGGTTGCGCAGCCGCAGCTGGCGCGCGATCGCCACCGAGCCTTCCAGGTTGGTGCGGAAGATCGTCTCCTCGAGATTGCGGTGACCGACGAAGGCGCCCGTGTTCACATCGATGGTGGTCATGGACTCGGTCTGGTCGATGATCAGGTAACCGCCGGATTTCAGCGGCACCTTGCGGTCGAGGGATTTCTGGATTTCCTCCTCGACGTGGTGCAGATCGAACAGCGGCCGCTGCTCCTCGTACATCTCGATGCGCGGCAATGCCTCGGGCATGAAGGTGCGGGCAAATTCCTGCATCTCGCGGAAGGCCGCGGGCTGGTCCACCAGCACGCGGTCGACCTCGGCCGTCAGCAGGTCGCGCAACGCGCGCAGGCGCAGCGGCAGGTCCGCGTGCACCAGCACGCCGGCGCGTGCCTTCAGGCCATCGGCGCGGATCACTTCCCACAGTTTGCGCAGGTAGAGCATGTCGGCGCGCAAGGCCTCGGCGGGCGCATCCTCGGCGGCGGTGCGCACGATGAAGCCGTCGCCCTCGCCCGGCACCGGCCCGGCGCGCGCGCCGGCGTCCGCGCCACCATAGGTCTGCAGCGCGTTGCGCAGGCGCGTGCGCTCCGCCTCGTTCTCGATGCGCGCCGAGATGCCGATGCCGCGGCCGTGCGGCATGTACACGAGATAGCGCGAGGGGAGCGTGATGTAGGTGGTCAGGCGCGCGCCCTTGCTGCCCAGCGGATCTTTGAGCACCTGCACCAGGATCTCGCTGCCCTCGGACACCAGCGTGCGGATGTTGTCGGTGCGAGGTTGCTCGATGCCGGTGTCGGCATGGCGTGCATCGAAGATGTCCGAGGCGTGCAGGAACGCCGTGCGCTCCAGTCCGATTTCGATGAAGGCGGCCTGCATGCCAGGCAGCACCCGCGACACCTTGCCCTTGTAGATGTTGCCGATCAGGCCGCGGCGGCTGGCGCGTTCCAGGAACACCTCCTGCAGCACCCCGTTTTCGACCACGGCCGCGCGCGCTTCGTGTCCACTCGCGTTGATCAGGATCTCGATGCTCATACCTCCTGCCAAAGAGGCACCCCGGCCTCCTCCAACAATTGCGCGGTCTCGAACAGCGGCAAGCCCATCACGCCCGAGAAGCTTCCCGAGAGATGTTGGACGAAGCGCGCGCCGAAGCCCTGGATGGCATAGCCGCCGGCTTTGTCCGCAGGTTCGCCAGTATCCCAATAAGCGCGCACCGCCGCCGGATCGATCCGGCAAAATGTGACTTCGCTGCGGCAGATTCGCTGCAGGGTGCCCGCGGCCGTGCGCAGCGCGATGCCGGTCAGCACCACGTGCGTGCGATCCGACAGGCTCATCAACATGGATTCCAATTCGGACGGGGTCGAGGGCTTGCCCAGCAACGATCCATGAAGCACCACCGTGGTATCCGCACCCAGCACCGGTGCCCGCCGGCCGGGCTCGAGCCGCTCCCAGCCCGCCGCGGCCTTGGCTACGGCGAGCCGGCGAACATAGGCGCAAGGCTCCTCCCCCGCCGCGGGCGTCTCATCGACCGGCGCGGCCACGACCTCGAAGCGCACCCCCAATTGCCGCAGCAGTTCGCGCCGGCGCGGTGATCCGGAGGCGAGGTAGATCCCATCCTGCACGGCGGCGGACACAGCTTCAGGCCCGATGATAGGGGTGGCCGGCGAGGAGGCTGGCGGCACGATAGATCTGCTCGGCGAGCATCACCCGCACCAGGCCGTGGGGAAAGGTCAAGGGTGACAACGACCATTGCATCGCGGCGCGTGACCGGCATGTCGGCGCCAAGCCATCGGGTCCGCCAATCAGGAATGCCAGGTTACCCCCCTCGCGCATGCGCCCTGCCAGCCACTGCGCAAGACCTTCGGTGGACAGGGGTTTGCCGCCGACTTCCAATGCCACCACGTAGTCGTCCTTTCCAATGGCCGCGAGCATGGCCTCGCCCTCGCGCGCGATGGCGCGTGCCGGGTCGGAGCCGCGCGTGGCCACCGCGATCTCATGCAGCTCGATGCTCAGCGGCTTGCCCAGGCGCTTCTGGTAATCGTGGAAGCCCGCGTCGATCCAATCCGGCAGGCGTGTGCCGGCGGCGATCACCCGGCATTTCATCGCAAGGCAGCGCGCCCTACGCGCGCACCGCCGCCCGCTTGGCGGCGGTCAGGTCCCACAATTTCTCCAGCCCATAGAATTCGCGGGTTCGCGGCATCATCACATGCACGATGACATCCGTGAGGTCGATGAGTACCCATTCGGAATCGGTCCGTCCTTCCACGCCGTGTGCACGAAACCCCGCCGCCTTGGCCTTCTCCACCACGCGCTCGGCGATGGATCGGACGTGCCGGTCGGAGGTGCCGGTGGCGATGACCATGAAGTCGGCGACATCGGTGAGGCCGCGCACGTCGAGCGCCTTGATGTCCAGCGCCTTCATGTCCTCGAGCGCAGCCACCACCACCTGCTGCAGGGGCGGCGCGGCGGACTTGGTCTTCTTGCGGGGCGAGGCCTTCCCGGCCGCGGGAGTGCGGGCGGCGGATTTGCGCACGGCGGGTTTGCGCACGGCGTGTACACGCGCCGGTCGCCGGGGAGCGGATGTCATGCGTTATGGGTCTTCACTTGTGCGGGGCCTGGTCCAGGTAGCAGCCGGTCTCCATGATGATTTTACGCACCGAGTCGGGCATGAGGAAGCGCGGATCGCGCTGCGAGGCTATCAACAGCCGCAATTCGGTGGAGGAAATCTCCAGCTGGGTGACCGCGTGGATGAAAATATTGCCACAAATGGCATCGTGCAGATCGGCAATGCGGCCGGTGCCATGATCCACCAGCATTTCCCCGAGGGGGCCGCTGGCCGGGGCCCGCCAGCCCGGCCGGTGCGCCACCACCAGGTGCGCCAATTGCAGCAATTCCTGCCATTGGTGCCACTTGGGCAGGGACAGGAATGCATCCATTCCGACGATCAGGCACAAGCTGCGGTCGGGAAACTCGCGGCGCAACTCGGCCAGCGTTTCCACCGAGTAGGACGGACCGGACTTGCGCACCTCGCGATCGTCGACGGTGAAGCCGCGGTGCCCTTCGGTGGCCGCGCGCACCATCTGCAGGCGCAACTGCGCATCGGCCAGAGGTTGCTGCCGGTGCGGCGGGTTGCCGGCCGGCAGGAAGCGCACCTCCGCCAGCCGCAGCGCCTGCTGCAACTCGAAGGCGGTGCGCAGGTGGCCGTAGTGGATGGGATCGAAGGTGCCGCCGAAAATTCCGATGGGATTCATGAGGCTACCCTGCCTGAAAGGAGCCGGTGATGCAAAGCGCCGGCAAGGCCCGCGGTGAGCGCGCGCAGCGACGTCCAGACATCGCCACGCGCCTGGCCCTTGATGATGCGATCGGCGACGGCGGCTTCGCGCATGAGCTGGGCCAAGGGAAGCTTGCGGGAGCGCTGCAGCGCGACGGGATTGGGCGGGTTTGCCATATTCCAACCGCTTCCCCCGCCGCCGCTGCGCAGCCGGTCGCGCTCACGCGCCTGCCACAATCCCCGCAATTCACGGCCCAGGGCCCACAGGATCAGCGTGGGCTCGGTGCCCTCCGCCTTCAACCCCTCCAGCACCTGCAGCGCCCGGCGCGGCTGCCCGCGGGAGGCGGCATCCGCCAGCGCATACACATCGTAGCGGGCACTGCTGCCCACCCAGGCCTGCACCGACTCCAGGGTCAGCCGCCCGCCATCGGCGAGCAGCGCAAGCTTGTCGATTTCCTGCGCGGCCGCCAGCAGGTTGCCCTCGGCACGCGCGGCAATCACCCGCGCCGCCTCGGCCTCGAGCGCGAGGCCCGCCGCGGCGGCGCGCCGCGCCAGCCAATCCGGCAGGCCCTCCACGGTGACATCAGGTATGGCCAGCCACACACCATGTTTCTCCACGGCACGAACCCAAGCAGCCTCGGCCGCCTTCTTGTCGAGGCGGTTGGTGAGGATGAGAAGCAGGGTGTCCGGCGGAGGACGCGTGAGCAGATCGGTGAGGAACTCCGCGCCACGGTCGGGCTTGCCGGTGGGCATGCGCAGCTCCAGGATGCGGCGCTCGGAAAACAGCGACAGGGACTGCGCCGACGAGCGCACCAGGTCCCAGTCGAAGCCGCGCTCGATGAAAAACATCTGGCGGTCGCTGTAGCCGGCGGCGCGCGCGGCAGCGCGGATGGCGTCCGCCGCCTCGCCCGTCAACAAGGCCTCATCGCCGGACACCAGCCACGCCGCCGCGGGCGGCTTGCGCAACAATTCGGCCAGCTTGTCGATCGCGATTCTCATGCTCACAGCCTAACCGACGCCACGCGGGTGGCCAATCGAAGTTTGCCGCCGGTATACTTGAAAAGCGATTCGCGTTCATCATCTTCAATCTGGGGCACAGCATGGATCTGGGACTTCGCGGCAAGAAGGCCATCGTCACGGGCGGCACCAAGGGCATCGGCCGCGCCATCGTGGAACTGCTGGCGCACGAGGGAGCCGACATCGGCCTGTGCGCGCGCAGCGAGGAGGAAGTCGAGGAAACCGTGCGCACGCTCAAGGCCCGCGGCATCAACGCCGTCGGCGAACCGGTGAACGTGCGCCAGGCGGAAAACTACGGCGAGTGGCTCGGCCGCACCACCGAGGCGCTGGGCGGCTGCGACATCTTCATCCCGAACGTCAGCGCCGCGGGCGGCATGGACAGCGAAAAAAACTGGATCAAGAATTTCGAAATCGACGTCATGCACACGGTGAACGGCTGCGAAAAGCTCATGCCCGCCCTGAGCAAATCAGGCGCCGGCTCCATCGTCTTCCTCGCCTCCACCAATGCGCTGGAGACATTCGCGGCTCCGATGGCTTTCAATGCGATGAAGGCCACGCTGATCGAATACGCCAAGCAACTCGGCAAGAATGTCGCCGCGAAGGGCGTACGCGTGAACTCCGTGGCGCCCGGCCCGATCTTTTTCGAGGGTGGCGCATGGGAACTCATCCAGGGAACGCAACCCAAGTTCTACGACTGGGCCGTGAAGCAAATCCCGAGCCGACGCCTCGGCACACCGGATGAAGTGGCCCGCGCCGTCGTATTCCTCGCCAGCCCCGCCGCCAAGTGGCTCAATGGCACCAATCTCCTCGCCGACAACGGCTTCACCAAGGGTGTTCAGCACTAACAGGTCTTGCTAGCGCGAGACAGGAAGCGTCAGCGAACCAGGAAGTGGTCAACGCGCCGAGGCGCCGCCGTCGATGGGGATTTCGGCGCCGTTGATGAACGAGGCACCGTCGGTGGCGAGGAAGACTACGGTCGCCGCCACTTCGTCTGCGCGGCCCATGCGGTTCATCGGGCTGACTCGGTTCACAATCGAGAGCGTTCGGGCAGGATTGTCTGACTCCGCAATAAAACTCCGGACCATCGGTGTATCGACGTAGGACGGATGCAGGGAGTTGCAGCGGATGTCGTAGCCTTGCTCCGCGCAATGCAGCGCAATGGACTTCGTCAGCATTCGTACTGCGCCCTTCGCCGAGTTGTAGGCTGCCAGCTTGGCGACGCCCCGCAGGCCCGCGATGGACGAAAGATTGATGATGCTGCCGCGGCCGGTGCGCATCACTGCCAGCGCCGCCTTGCAGCCGAGGAACACGCCGTCCACGTTCACGGCGTGAACGCGGTGGAACTGCTCCAGGGTCGTGTGCTCGATGTCGGCATTGATGGCGATGCCGGCGGCGTTCACGAGGACGTCGAGACGGTTCCACCGCTTCACCACGGTTTGCATGATGGCGTCCCACTGCGGCTCCGAGGTCACATCCAGCGGATGAAAGGCCGCCTGCGCGCCGAGCTCGCGCGCAGCCGCCTCACCGCCGGCCACGTCGATGTCGGCGAGCAGCACCTGCGCGCCGCGTGCCACGAACTGGCGCGCGCATTCGTGGCCGATACCGGACGCGCCGCCGGTGATCAGCGCTACGCGCCCGGCGAAGTCCTGCGGTTGACTCATGCGGCCGCCCCCGCCAGCCGCGCGCGCGTGGCATCGTAATCGGCGCGCATACGGTTGACGAGATCGGCCACCGGCGGGACATCTTCGATGCCGCTCACACTCTGGCCCGCGCCCCAGATGTCGCGCCACGCCTTGGCCTCGCCACCGCCGAAGTTCATCTTGTCCTTCCCGGCCACCGGCAGGTTCCCGGGATCCAGGCCGGCGCGTTCGATGCTGCCGCGCAGGTAATTTCCCGACACGCCGGTGAACAGCGGCGTGTAGATGATGTCGTCGGCGCGCGAGTCCACCAGCATCTGCTTGTATGCCGGCGGCGCGTTCGCCTCCTGCGTCGCGAGAAAGCGCGTGCCCAGGTAGGCAAGATCGGCGCCCATGGCCTGCGCGGCCAGCACGTCCGCGCCGGTGCTCATCGCGCCCGAGAGGATCACCGCACCCTCGAAGAAGCCGCGGATTTCCTTGATGAGCGCGAACGGGCTCAACATCCCGGCATGCCCGCCCGCGCCCGCGCATACCGCAATCAGGCCATCCACGCCCTGCTCGGCCGCCTTTTGCGCGTGCCGCAGGTTGATGACATCGTGAAACACCAAGCCGCCGTAGGAATGCACGGCGCTGACCACCTCCGCCGGCGGGCGCAGGCTGGTGATCACGATGGGCACCTTGTACTTCACGCACATGCGCACATCGTGATCGAGCCGCGTATTGCTCGCGTGCACGATCTGGTTCACCGCGAAGGGCGCCGTAGGCACACCGGGATGAGCCGCGGCGTGCGCCGCGAGCTCGCGTGTGATGAGGTCCAGCCATTCATCGAGCTGGGATTCCGGACGCGCATTGAGCGCCGGAAACGAGCCGATGATGCCGGCCTTGCACTGGGCCAGCACCAATGGCGGTGTGGAGACGATGAACATGGGCGCGCCGATCACCGGCAGGCTCAGGCGGCCGGCAAGGGCCTTGGGTAGGGTCATGAAGGATCCTCGAGGGCAGAAAAACCGGCGCGGAGCTGCGCGGCGACAGGCAACGCGAACAGGCGCAGCAGATCGGCGCGCAGCCGCGCACCCAGGCCGGCTGCGAGCGGCAGAGGCACGCAGCGCGCCAGCACGGTGGTGAGCGCGGGCTGGGGCGGCCGCGGGCTGCCGAGGTCGCGATGGAAGGCCTGCACCTCGAGCGGGTAATCGGCCGCGCGCACGTCCACCGACAGCACCGCATGCACCCAGATCCGCTGTGCACCGGTTCCCGCGCTGCGCCGTTGCGCCATGCCGCCGATCTTCAAGCCGCGGCAGGAGAGGTCATGCCGCCCCTCACAATACGCGCCCGCCACCTGCCCGATGCGCAACGGCGCCCGCAGCCGCAGCCCTGCCGCCAGGAGCTTGGCGGCAAAGTCCCGATAAGCACGCTCAACGCCCGCGTCTGCGCAATACAGATGACTCACCACCAGCGTGCCGGGCCCCAGGGCGACGCAGCCTCCGCCGCTCCTGCGCACGTGCACCGGAAAACCGCGGCCGGCGGCGGCCGCCGCGGCCCTTTCGAAGCCGGGAGCGGCGGCTTCGAGCGCCGTGACCACCAGGGCGGGCTGCGGCTGCCAGATGCACAACTGCGCACGGCCCGGCCGCAAGGCGTTGAACTCGGCCAGTTCCCACTCCAACTGCCGCGCCGCCGGCTGCTCGCCTTCGGGCGCCGTGACCTGCAACGCCGGCAAGGCGTCCTGCATGCGGGGATTGGCGGCCATCACCGGGGCCGGCGCGGGGCGCGCGCAGCGGGGCCGTCCGGTTGTCGGCAAGGTGGAAAAATGGTGCAGTCGGGCATTCTTGTACCGCGGGCGGCGCGCCGAAATGATGGTATCCGCGCGCCCCTGAACAAGCAATCCTGAAGGCCTTCGCGGGTGTCGCGGCTGCGGGCGCTGTGATAGCTTGGCGCATCCATCGAGACCCCTTCCCCATGAACAAGATTTTCGGGCCCGTCATGCAGAACGCCTTCGTGGTCGATGACCTCGACGCGGCGATGGATCATTGGATCAACAAGATCGGCATCGGCCCGTTCTTCGTGTTCCAGCACGTCAAGTTCAAGGAGGCTTTTTTCCGCGGCAAGCCCTGCGAGGTCGACATGACCGCCGCCATGGCCTACTGGGGCGATGTGCAGATCGAACTCATCAAGCAACACAACGACGCGCCCTCCATCTATTCCGAGTTCCGGCAACGAGGCCTTGCGGGCATGCAGCACATGGGTGTGATCACGCGCGACCTCGATGCCGACCTGCAACGCCTCGCACGCTTGAGCATCGAACCGGTGCAGTACGGAACGGTGGCTTCCGGCATGCGGTTCGCCTACGTGAGCAGCGATTTCCACCCCGGCGGCATGATCGAGCTCATCGAGGCGAACGATTCGATCATGGGCTTTTTCGATTACATGAAATCTACCGCTGCATCATGGAATGGCGAGGAGCCCATACGCAGGTATTGAAGCCGGTGGCCGCCCGCAGCACCTCCTGGCGCCGCAACACCGGACGCCAGGCCGATGCCGCGGTCCGGGAATTCCTGGCCAACGCACCCGCCACGCGCCGCACCTGAATCACCCTGCAACACGAGTCACCCGCATGAACTACCAGACCATCCTGTTCGACTGCCGCGACGGCATCGCACACGTCACGCTCAACCGGCCCGACAAGCTGAACGCCTTCAACCGCGAACTGCTCGAGGAACTCATCGACGCCGCGGCCCGCATCCGCAGCGATGCCGCCATCCGCGCCGTGCTGTTGAGTGCGGCCGGGCGCGCCTTCTGCTCGGGTGCCGACATCGCCGCCGGTGGCTTGCTGAACGATCCGTCGAAGAGCGTGGGCGAGAACGTCGGCGGGCGGCTGCGTTCGCATTTCAATCCCATGATCAATGCCTGGTATCACCTGCCGATGCCCGTGGTGGTGGCGGTGAACGGCATCGCGGCCGGCGCCGGCGTCAGCCTCGCCCTGGCCGGCGACATCGTCATCGCCGGCCGGTCGGCGACTTTCATGCAATTGTTCGCGCCAAAGCTGGGACTCATACCCGACCTGGGCAGCACCTACTATCTGCCGCGGCTGGTGGGCACGGCGCGCGCCAAGGGTCTCACCCTGCTCGGCGAGCCGCTCAGCGCGCAAGCAGCGCTCGACTGGGGATTGATCTGGGGCGTGGCGGAAGATACGGAACTGCTGACCCAGTGCGAGGCATTGGCGCGCCGCTTCGCCTCCGGCCCCACCCGCGCCTATGGACACATCAAGCGGCTGTTCAATCTCGAACCGCCTGCGACGCTGGAAGAACAGCTGGATCAGGAAACGGCCGCGCAGACCGACCTGGGCGACAGCGAGGACTTCTCCGAGGGCGTGCGCGCGTTCCAGGAAAAGCGCGCGCCGCAGTTTCGCGGGCGTTGAACGCCGCCGCGGGGCGTTGCGCCGCCGCCAGTCCTGTTTGACCGGCAGCGACGGGTCGGCCACTTTCAGCAGGTGCTTGCCCAGGCTGCGCCCGTCAATCCATGGACGCTCAGGCGATCGGTGATGGAGGGCTGCGGTTCAGTAATGGGGAGGACGCTCATCCTCCACACTCCACTGCGGCGCGTCGGAAGCCGCGGCGCGCAAACGGGCAGCCAGGGCTTCCACTTCCATGCGCAATTGCTCCACCTGGCGCCGCTGATGCAGCAGCTCATCGCTCAATTGGGCATTGGCCTGCTCCAGGAACGCGATCTTGCTCTCCAGGGATTCGAGCCGGTCCACGTTCACGCGCCTCCGCGCATCACGTCCGCCATCTGCCGGTGCATGTTCTGCACGCCGGTTTCATTGCGGCCGATGATGCAAATGAAACCTATCCCTGGGTCGAGTGACTTCTGCACGAGCTGGCCCATCCGGTAATCCTCGTTTATGACCACCTGCGCGATCATGTTGAAGAACTCCGCAGCCGGGAACACATGGTACACGAAGGACCTGTGATCGCGCGGCTGTCGAACCTGCGGCTGGCGCCCGGCCACGACCTCGAGCATCACCCGGACCTGTTGCTGCGCGGCCTGAAGAAGCTGCGCATCGAGTTTGGCCCCGCGTGAAAATGCAGTGTTTCCCCGACGCCTGCCGCGCATGCAGCCCCCGCAAAGCGGACATAATGCCGGGGGAACGGCGTAGCATCTCACCGCGATTTCCGCACGGCTTTCGTACCATGCTCTCCGACACCCGGCAGCATGGATGCGCTAGTCAGGGTGCCCTAGGAGCAAAGCCGCGCGCATGGATGCGCGCGCATTCACTGCATCTTGCGCTCATCCAATCCCATGCCGCGGGCGATGATCTCCTTCATGATCTCCGAAGTGCCCGCATAGATCCGTGAGATGCGCGCATCGGCGTACATGCGGCAGATGCGGTATTCCTCCATGTAGCCGGCACCGCCGTGCAACTGCAGGCATTCGTCCATCACCCTCCCCTCGAGCTCGCTGCAGAGGAGCTTGGCGGAGGCGGCCGTCTCGGCGCTCAGGCGGCCGGCATTGTGCTGTATGACGCAATGGTCGACGAACACCTGCGCCGCATCGATCTGCGTGCGCATCTCGGCCATCTTGAAGCGCGCGTTCTGGTAGGACCCCAGCGCCTTGCCGAACACACGCCGCTCCTTGATGAATTGCATGGTCAGGTCGAACGCCTCCTGTGAATGCGAAATGTACTGGCAGGCGCCGATCAGGCGCTCCTCCACCAGGAACTGCGCCAGGTAATAGAAGCCGCGGCTGGCATCGCCCAGCACGTTGGCCTTGGGAACCTTGACGTTCTCGAAGAACAGCTCGGAAGTGTCCTGCGCCTTCAGCCCCAGCTTCTGCAGGTTGCGCCCGCGTCGAAACCCCGGCATGTCGCGCTCGACCAGGAACAGCCCCAGGCCATGGCGCTTGTCGGGCACCGTGCGCGCCGCGACGATGATGAGATCGCCGATCTGGCCGTTGGAGATGTAGGTCTTCGAACCATTCAACAGCCAGTGATCGCCATGGTCCTCGGCGTGGGTCTTCATGCCCGCGAGGTCGCTGCCCGCGCCGGGTTCGGTCATGGCGATGGCCAGGATGGTCTTGCCGCTGGCGCAGCCGGGCAGGAAGCGGCTCTTCTGCTCCTCGGAGCCCAGCTTGCCCAGGTACGGTCCCACCAGGCGCGTGTGCAGCGGCAGGAAGAAGCCCGGCTCGCCGTGCCGCATGTTTTCCTCGATCATGATCTGCTCATAGCGGAAGTCGGTGATGCCGGCGCCGCCGTATTTCTCGTCCGCCCACATCATGAGGTACCCCTGCGCTCCGGCCTTCTCGTAGGCCTCGCGGTCCACCTGGCCCGCCTCGCGCCAGCGCTGCGCGTGCGGAGCGACCTCCTTCTGCACGAATTTGCGGAAGCTGTCGCGGAACATGTCGTGCTCGGGCTCGAAGATCGTGCGCGGCAGGGCGGTGCTGCTGTCGTTCATGGTGTTCGATTTCCTTCAGGCGGCGGTGGGCGCTTCGGTGGACGCTTCGGTGGGCGCTCCGGTGTCGTGAAAGGGCCGGCCTTCGCGCGCACGCGCGATCAGCCAGCGCGAGGGTTTGAAGCGCGGCCCGTGGCGCTTGGCCAAGCGGTTGCATTCCTCGACGAACGCGGCGATGCCCAGCGTATCGATGAACGACAGCGTGCCGCCGGTGTAGGCCGGGAACCCGAAGCCCAGGATGGAGCCCAAGTCGCCATCGGCGGGGTGCGTCAACACGCCCTCCTCCAGGCAGCGCGCGGTCTCCAGCGCCTGGATGTACAGCAGGCGCTTGCGCACTTCCTCCGCTTCCGGCTGCTGTGCGGCGCGCGGATACACCTGCGCAAGGCCCGGCCAGAGGAACTTGCGCCCGTCGGCGGGGTACTCGTAGAACCCGCCGCCGCCGCGGCGGCCGATGCGCTTCAAATCCTCCACGAATTTGTGCAGCACGTCGTAGTACACCGGCTTCACGTATTTCTCGCCGAGGTCGGCTTCGGATTGCTTGAGCACCTTGTACTGCAGTTCGAGCGTCACCTCATCACTCACGGCCAACGGACCCACCGGCATGCCGGCCTGCCGCGCCACGTTCTCGATCAGCGCCGGGTTCACGCCCTCCTCCAGCATCTTCATGCCTTCGGCGCAGTAGGTCCCGAACACGCGGCTGGTGTAGAAGCCGCGGCTGTCGTTCACCACGATGGGCGTCTTACGCAACTGCGCCACGTAGTCCAGCGCCTTGGCGATGGTTTCCTGCGAGGTCTTCTTGCCGACGATGATCTCCACCAGCGGCATCTTCTCCACGGGCGAGAAGAAATGGATGCCGATGAACTGCTTCGGGCGTTGCGATGCGGTCGCAAGGCCGGTGATCGGCAGCGTGGAGGTGTTGCTCGCGAATACCGCGCTCTTCGGGATCACCGCTTCGGCCTTGCGCGTGACGTCGGCCTTGATGTCGCGCTGTTCGAATACGGCCTCGACGATCAGGTCGCAGTTCGCCAGCGCGGCGTAGTCCGTGGTCGGCTGGATGCGCGCCAGCAAGGCATCGCCCTTCTCACGCGTGGTGCGGCCTTTCTCCACATCCTTGGCGATGAGGTTGGCCGAATAGGACTTGCCCTTGTCGGCCTGCGCCTGTGTGGAATCCAGCAGTACCACCTCGATGCCTGCCAGGGCGGAGGAATACGCAATCCCCGAGCCCATCATGCCGGCGCCGAGGATACCGAGCTTGCGCACCTGCGATTTCGGCACCTCCGCGGGGCGCCGCGACAGCTTGTCCGCCAGGCCCTTGTTGATGAACATGGTGCGCATGAGATTGCGCGCCACGGGTCCCGACAGGAGCTTGGCGAACTGCTGCGACTCGATCTTCAGCCCCTGGTCGATGGGCACCTGCGTGCCTTCGAACACGCAGGAGAGGATCGCCACCGGCGCCGGATAATTGCGCTGCGTGAGCTTGGCGGCCAGCGCCGTGCCCACCATGAAGGTCTGTGCCGTGGCGGGCGACATCGCGCCGCCGCCGGGTATCTTGAAGCCCTTCTTGTCCCAGGGCTGCACTGCCTCCGGGGAGCCCAGCAACCAGCGGCGCGCGCTCGCCACCACCTCGGACGGCGCGGCCAGCGCATGCACGACGCCCAGCTTGAGCGCTTCCTCCGGCTTCAGCGGCTTGCCCTGCGTAAGGATGGGAACGGCGGCGTTGATGCCGATCAAACGCGGCAGACGCTGCGTACCGCCCGCACCCGGCAACAGCCCGATGGTGACCTCGGGCAATCCCACGGTGGCCTTGGGGTCGTTGCTCAGCACGCGGTAGTGACAGGCCAGGCACAGCTCGAGGCCACCGCCCAGCGCCAGTCCATTGATCGCCGCGGCCACCGGCTTGCCGCAGGTCTCCAGCTTGCGATACAGGCCGGTGAGCACCTGGCTGGCCTTCATGGCATACGCCAGCGCATCGGGACGATCGTGGGTGTTCACCATGTCCTTGATGTCGGCGCCCGCAACGAAGCTGGACTTGCCCGAGGTGATCAGCAGGCCCTTCACGGCCGGATTGGCGCGGACCGAGTCGATGGCGGCGTCGAGTTCGCTCAACAGCCCCGGCGTCAGCACGTTCATCGGCCGGTCCTTGACGTCGATGCTGAGGGTCATGATGCCGTCGGCATCGGTGGTGATGGTCAGGTGGGATGACATGTGCGTGTCCTTCAGATCCGTTCGATGATGGTGGCCGTGCCCATGCCGGCGCCGACGCACAGCGTGATCAGCGCGGTGCGCAAGTCGCGGCGCTCGAGCTCATCGAGCACGGTGCCGAGGATCATGGCGCCGGTGGCTCCCAGCGGATGACCCATGGCGATGGCGCCGCCATTGACGTTGACCTTGGCCGGGTCCAGCTGCATGTCGCGCATGAAGCGCAGCACCACGCTGGCGAACGCCTCGTTGATCTCGAACAGGTCGATGTCGGCCGTGGTCATGCCCGCCCGCTTCAACGCCTTGCGCGTGGCGGCCGCGGGACCGGTGAGCATGATCATGGGCTCGCTGCCGATGGAGGCGAAGGCGACGATGCGCGCGCGCGGCGCAAGACCCATCTTCTTGCCCGCCTTCTTGTTGCCGAGCAGCACCGCGGCCGCACCATCGACGATGCCGCTCGAGTTGCCGGCCGTGTGCACGTGCTCCACGCTTTCCACCTGCGGATAGCGCTGCAACGCGACGGCATCGAACCCGCCCTGCTCGCCCGGCACCACGAAGGCCGGCTTCAACTTGGCCAGATCATCGAGGGTGGTCTGCGGCCGCATGTACTCGTCGCGGTCGAGCGCGATCTCGCCCAGGCCATCGCGCACCGGGATGATGGAGCGGGAAAAGCGCCCGTCCGACCAGGCCGCTTGCGCACGCTGCTGGCTCTGCAGCGCATAGCGGTCGACGGTCTCGCGCGAGTAGCCATCGAGCGTGGCAATCAGGTCCGCGCCGATGCCCTGCGGCGCGAAGTAACTGTGGAAGGCCACGGCAGGATCGGTCATCCAGGCGCCGCCATCGGCGCCGATGGGCACGCGCGACATGGACTCCACGCCGCCGCCGATGACCACATCGGATTGCCCCGACATGATCTGCGCGGCCGCGGTGTTCACCGCCTCGAGGCCGGAGGCGCAGAAGCGGTTCAACTGCTTGCCCGGCACCGACTCGTCGTAATCGGCCACGATGGCGGCGACGCGCGCGATGTCGCTGCCCTGCTCGCCGATCGGCGAGACGCAGCCCAGCACCACGTCATCCACCAGCGCGGTATCGAGCCGGTTGCGGTCACGCACCGCACCGAGCGTCTGCGCCGCGAGTTGGATGGGCGTGATCGCATGCAGGGAGCCATCGGGCTTGCCGCGGCCGCGCGGCGTGCGCACATGGTCAAAGATGAGGGCGTCGGTCATCGTGATGTCCTTTCGGTTTGGTCCGGTTGGAACTGGGCGCGGTGCCCGCCGGCGCGCACAGGCGCAGGCGCACATCGCTCTTCAATTGGGCATGCATGGCTTCCAGCGGCACGCGGTCGTTCACCAGCCATTGGAAGACCATGCCGGCCATGCTGGCGCAGAACTGCTCGGCGACGCGTTCCGCATCGACGGCGGCCGGCACGCTGCCTTGCGCCTGCCCCAGCCGCACCCAGCGGCTGATGTCGGCGCGCTGCACCTCGTGTACCCGCGCGACGTTGGCGCGATACTCGGAAGCCGGGTCGATGCTGGTGAACCACAAGAGGTACATGGCGCGCACCTCGTCCGGTGCCGTGCGCAGGAAATGCAGGTGCGCATCGACGGCGGCGCACAGCGCATCCGCGCCCACCTGCGCGCCGACCTCCGATTGCAGCAGTTGCAGCCAGCGCTGCGAGGCCTGCTGCAGCACATGGCGCAACAAGCCTGCTTTGGAGCCGAAGCGATGCGTGGCGAGCCCCCGGCTGTAGCCGGCGCGCTGCCCGAGCCGGGCCAGCGTGGTGCCGCGCACGCCATCGCTCACCAGCAGATGCACGGCGGCGGAGGACATCAGGCGGTCGGACATCGCCGTGCGTTGTGCCTGGCGGCGGCGTGCGGTGGGTGGCGGGGCCATCTGCGGCGGACTCATTTACTTGTCAATGACAAGTAAATTACCCGCAAAGGCGCCTGCTTGGCAAGATGCACGGATCAGCGGCGTCGCTTGAGGGTGTCCAACGGTACGCGGATGTCGGTGGGCTTGGCGCCGCGCGGCGCACCGCCCGCGCCGCAATCACCACATCCGCCGCACCCGGCCGCCTGCAGGTGGCGGTCCGCCGCGCGCTCCAGCCGTTGCGCGGCCGCGCGCAGCGACAGGACACTGGCCGCGGCCGCCAGGGTCTGCAGCAGGCGCGCCCGCCACGGCCGCGGCGCCAGCGACAGGAAGGCGAAACACAGCGCCACCCCGGTGATGCTGACGACGATCAGCAGGTCGAGCGGCCCGCTCATGCGCCCAATGCCAGCGCGACGCGGTAGGTGATGAAGGAGGCGAGGTATGCCAGCCCGAACAGGTAGGCAGCCATGAACAGGGGATAGCGCCAGCTGTTGGTCTCACGCTTCACGGTGGCGAGCGTGGACAGGCATTGCGGTGCGAATACATACCAGGCGAGCAGCGAGAGCGCCGTCGGCAATCCCCAGGAATGCGCGATCAACGGCGTGAGCGCGCCGGCGACATCATCGCCGGTGGCGGACAGCGCATACACGGTGCCCAGCGCTCCCACCGCCACTTCGCGCGCGGCCAGGCCCGGCACCAGCGCGATGGAGATCTGCCAATTGAAACCGATGGGCGCGAACAACACGGCGAGCCAGCTGCCGATGTGCCCGGCGATGCTGTACTGGATGGCCGGGCCCGTCGCGCCGGGAGGAGGCGCCGGGAAGGAACTCAATGCCCACAGCACCACCATCAGCGACAGGATGATGGTGCCGACGCGCGTCAGGAAAATCTCCACCCGCTGCCACAGGCCGATGGCGAGGCTGCGGATGTTGGGCATGTGGTAGGCGGGCAGTTCCAGCATCAGCGGCTGCGGGCCCTGGGCGCTGCCCATGCGCTTCAACACGAAAGCCACCGCCATCGCCGACACGACGCTTGCCACATACAGGCCGAACAACACCAGCCCCTGCAGTTGCATGCCGCCCCACACCTCACGTTGCGGGATGAAGGCGCCGATCACCAGCGCATACACCGGCAGCCGCGCCGAGCAGGTCATGAGCGGCGCGATCATGATGGTGGTGAGCCGATCACGCGGGTTCTGGATGGTGCGCGTGGCCATGATCCCCGGGATGGCGCAGGCGAAACTCGACAGCAAGGGAATGAAGGAACGGCCCGACAGGCCGACGCTGCCCATCACCCGGTCCAACAGGAAGGCGGCCCGCGGCAGGTAACCGGACTCCTCCAGCACGAGGATGAAGAAGAATAGGATGATGATCTGCGGCAGGAATACCAGCACGCTGCCGATGCCGGCGAGCACGCCATCGACGAGCAGGCTCTTGAACAGGCTGGCGGGCAGCATCGAGGCAACCATCTCGCTGACCCAGCTCACCCCCAGCTTGATGCCGTCCATGGGCGCCTGCGCCCAGGAAAACACGGCCTGGAACACCAGGAACAGCGTGACCCCGAGAATCAACGGCCCCAGCGCCGGGTGCAGCACCAGTGCATCGATGCGATCGCTGAGCGTCACACCATCGAGGCGATCGGCGCCGACATCGGCGAGGATGCGGCGCACCTCGTCCTGGTCGCGCTCGACCTCGGCCTCGTTTCGATGCCCGGCGTATGCCGCCGCCGCTTCCTTCACCGCGAGCACCTGCGCGCCGGGCAACGAATCCAGCAACTGCACGAGTTCCTTCACACCCGAGGGCTTCACCCCGACGGTTTCCACCACCGGCAACTGCAGTCGCGCCGACAGCCGCCCGGCATCGATACGAATGCCCTTGCGGCGGGCGATGTCGCTCATATTGAGCGCGACCACCATCGGCATTCCCAGGCGCTTCAAGCTCAACACTAGGCGCAGGTTCTGCCGCAGGTTCGTGGCATCGGTGACGCACACCACGAAATCGGGCCGTCCTTCGCTGGCGGCGCGGCCCATGAGCACATCGGCCGTCACCCGCTCATCCGGGGTCAGCGCATCCAGGCTGTAGGCGCCTGGCAGGTCGAGGATGCGGATACGGCGTCCCTGGGCGCCAACGTACGTGCCTTCCTTGCGCTCGACGGTGACGCCGGCGTAGTTCGCCACTTTCTGGCGGCTTCCGGTGAGCACGTTGAAGAGCGCGGTCTTGCCGCAATTGGGGTTGCCGACCAGGGCGACCAGTGGCGGGGGCGCAGCGGCTGTGGAACCGTCCATGAGGATCAACCCTGGGGAGGCTGCTCCGGCGTCACGCGAATGGCCGCGGCCTCGAAACGCCGCAAGGCGAATGTGCCCGTACCCACCCGCACGGCGAGTGGTTCACGCGCCAGGAAGCCGCGCGCGACGATGCGCACGCTCTCGCCGGGCAGGAAGCCGAGTTCCGCCAGGCGCAGCGCCAGTTCCGGCGACGCGCCGTCCTCCGCACCCAGGACACGAATGACCCGCGCCACGGTGCCGGGCGGGAGGTCCGCCAGCGCCATGCCGGGGAGAGAGCCGGAGTCAACCCAAGGTTTGAGCACAGCCGCCATTTACCGACTGTACATGAGAATCGTTCCCATTACCATTTCACCTTCAGGGCCAAATAAATATGTGAAATAGCGGGTGCACATGCGGAAGCTACGATAACGCACATCAACGCAGGCGCTGATACGGAGAAGTCCGTAACACGGGCCCGTGGCCGGCATCATCCGCAGGCCCCACCCCAGGCGGTCCGCGCTAAGATGCGGGTGAACAAGAAAAATGGAGCGGCCATGGCGACGATTTTCGAGAAGATCATTGCCGGCGAACTGCCGGCCAACATATTGCACCGCGATGAGCGGGTGATCGCGTTCACCGACATCCGCCCCGTCGCGCCCACGCACGTGCTGGTGGTGCCCAACAAGGTGATTGAAACGGTCGATGACATCGGCGACCAGGACGAGGCATTGATCGGGCACATGATCATCGTGGCGCGCGACCTGGCCCGGAAACTGGGCATTGCGAAGGACGGTTACCGGCTGATCTTCAATTGCCGCGATCACGGCGGCCAGGAGGTCTACCACCTGCATCTGCATCTGATCGGGGGCCGCAAGCTCGGGCCGATGGTGCAGCGTGGCTGAGCGTGGCAAGAAAAAATCGCCGGCCAAGGCCGCGCGTCGCGCCGTGTCCCGGCCCAAGCTGAAATCGGCGGCGGACAAGCGCCGCGCCGCGCCGCGCGCGTCCACGGCGGGTGGCGCGAAGCTCGCCGTGCCGCGCGGGGGGCGAAAAGGCGCCGCGCGCCAGGCCGCCTCCAAGAGCGAAGCGCCGACGGCACCAGCACACCGCGGCCTGTATCCGCCCATCGAGCCCTATCGCAAGGACTTCCTGCGCGTCTCCGAACTGCACGAGATCTATTACGAGGAAAGCGGTAATCGCCTCGGCAAGCCCGCCATCTTCCTGCACGGCGGGCCGGGCGGCGGCGCCGATGCACGCGCGCGCCGCTTCTTCGACCCGCAGCACTACCGCATCATCGTGTTCGATCAGCGCGGTTGCGGGCGCAGCCGCCCGCATGCCAGCCTGGTCGAGAACACCACCTGGCACCTGGTGGCGGACATGGAACGGCTGCGCAAGCACCTGGGCGTGGAACGCTGGCTGGTGTTCGGCGGTTCATGGGGCTCGACGCTCGCCCTGGCCTACGCGCAGGCGCATCCCGAGCGCGTCACCGAACTGGTGCTGCGCGGCATCTTCCTGCTGCGCTACCACGAGATCCGCTGGTTCTATCAATTCGGTGCCTCGGCCATGTACCCGGAATTCTGGGAGCCATACCGCGACCTCATTCCGCCCGAAGAACGCGACGATTTCCTGTCCGCCTATCACAAGCGCCTGACAGGAACCGACCAGCGCACGGCATTGGCGGCGGCGCGCGCCTGGTCCATGTGGGAGGGCGCCACCAGCTTCCTGCATCCGAACCTGGACAACATCAAGCATTCGGGCGAGGAGCATTTCGCGCTGGCCATGGCGCGCATCGAATGCCATTACTTCGTGAACCGCGGCTTCATGCGCCATGAGAACCAGCTCATCGACGATGTGCCGAAGATCCGTCACATCCCGGCCACCATCGTGCAGGGACGATATGACGTGGTGTGCCCGCCGATGAGCGCCTGGGATCTGCATCGGGCCTGGCCGGAGGCCGACCTGCGAATGGTTACCGAGGCGGGGCATTCGGCCTTCGATCCCCACAACACGCACGAGCTGGTCAGCGCCACCGACCGCTACCGCGGCCGTTAGGGCTGGGGTCGCGCGTGCCTGAAACACTCGCCCTGGGCCTGGCGCAACCGCAGGAAGCCGAGCGCATCGCGCGCATGTCGCGCGAGCTGATCGAGGCCGGCCTGCCATGGTCGTGGACGCCGGCGCGCGTCCTGCGTCATATCCAGGACCGGCATTCATCGGTGGTGGTGGCGCGCAGCGCGCGGCGCGTGGCGGGCTTCGCGCTGATGCAGTTCGGCGATGAGACGGCGCACCTCAACCTGATGGCGGTCATGCCGGCGTGGCGCCGCCATGGCTGCGGCAGGCGCATGCTCGAGTGGCTGTTCGCCACGGCGGATACGGCCGGCATCCTGCGCATCGACCTCGAATTACGCGCGGACAATACGGCCGCAAAGTCCTTCTACGAAGCGCTGGGGTTCATCGCGGGCGAGGTCCGTCCGCATTACTACAGCCGCATCGAAGCGGCGCTGTGCATGTCCAAACGCCTGTACGCGCCCCGCGATCCGCCGGCGTAAATCGCCCGCTCAGGACACGGCGGACTGCGCGCCGCCGCCCTCGAACAGAATAGCCACCTGCGCCCGCAACAACTCGGGGGTCACCTCGCGCGGCGGCCAGGCCTTGCCGACATTGATGTCGATGCGCGCGCCGAGCTTGCGCGGCAGGCGCTGCCACACGCTCTTGCTGCGGCGGGAGAACATCGAGCCCCATAGGCCCGCGAGCGCCAACGGCACCACCGGCACCGGCGTTTCCTTCAGGATGCGCATCAGGCCGGGACGGAACAGTCCCAACTGCCCATCGGGCGTGAGACGGCCTTCCGGGAAGATGCACACCAGCTCGCCGCCGCGCAGGGCCTGCGCGGCACTCGCAAACGCCTGTTCGTAAACCTGTGCATCCTCCTTCGCCGAGGCGATGGGGATGGCCTTCATGCCGCGGGTGACGATGGAGATGAATGGCGCGTGGAAGATCGCCTCGTCCATGATGAAGCGGATGGGACGGCGGGTGGCCGCGGACACCAGCAGCGCATCGACGAAGCTCACGTGATTGCAGACCAGGAGCGCGGCGCCCTCCTCCGGAATGTTCGCGACACCGTGCTTGCGCAGCCGGTACAGCGTGTGCACCAGGAGCCACGCGAGAAAGCGCAGCAGGAATTCCGGCACCAGCGTGTAGATGTACACCGCCACCACCGCGTTCATCACCGCGGCGATCAGCACGAGGTGAAGCACCGACAGCCCCAGGCTGGTGCCGAGCACACCCAGGAGCGAGGCGCCCACCATGAACAACGCATTCAGGATGCTGTTGGCGCCGATGATGCGCGACAGCGATTGCGGACGGGCGCGCTGCTGTACCGTGGCGTTGAGGGGCACGACGAAGAATCCGCCGAACACGCCGATGGCCACGAGATCGAACAGCGTGCGCCAGGCGCCGTCGAGCGCGAGGAATGCGCGGATGCCGGGCACGGGCGCGGACGGATGGGGCGAGGCGATTACCCAATCGAGGGCGAACAGCGTAAGGCCGATGGAACCGAAGGGGACGAGGCCGATTTCCACCTTGTGCCCCGACAACCGCTCGCACAGGAGCGAACCCAAACCCACCCCCACCGAAAAGACGACGATGGTCAGCGTGACCAGCGATTCGGATGCGTGCAGCACGTTCTTGCAATACAGCGGCAGCTGCACCAGGACCAGCGCGCCGTAGAACCAGAACCACGACAAGCCCAATACGGACAGGAACACGGTGCGCGAGGCGCGCGCGGCACGGATGTTGTCGAGCGCGGAGGTCCACGGATTCCAGTCGATGCGTTGCGCGGGCGATGCGGCCACCGCGCCCGGCATGGCCAGGCTCGCCGCGAAGCCCGCCACCGCGGTGACGAGCAACCCGCCGATCACCCAGTGAACATCGGCGCGCGCGGCCAACAGTCCTGCCGCCAGCGTGCCCAGGAGGATGGCGAGGAAGGTGCCCATCTCGAGCAGCGCATTGCCACCCACCAACTCCGTTGCATCGAGTAGTTCGGGCAGCAGGCCATACTTGGCGGGCGCGAAGAAAGTGGAATGAACGCCCATCAGGAACAGCGAGCCCAGCAGCAGGGCCAGGTTGTGCGCGGCGAAGCCCACGCCCGCCAGCACCATGATCCCCACCTCGAACAGCTTCACGCACTTGATCACGCGCGCCTTGTCGAAGCGCTCGGACAACTGGCCCGCCATGCCGGACAGCAATACGAAGGGAAGAATGAACAGGCCGCCAGCCACGTTGGCGAGGAGTTCCGGCGCAAGGCCGCTCCAACTGCCGGCCTCATAGGTGACCAGCACGATGAGCGCGTTCTTGAAGAGATTGTCGTTGAAGGCGCCGCCTGCCTGCGCCAGGAAGAACGGCAGGAAGCGCCTTTCGCGCAGCAGGCTGAACTGGTTCGGGGCGCTCAAGGCGATGCGCCGGCGTCCGTTCGCGATGGCTCGTCATCATCCATGCCGCACCATCATATAGTGCCCGACGCGGATGCGCATGAATCTGCGCACGGCGCCTCAACCGCCCGCGCCGCCGGCCGTCGCCGACTCCAAAGTCGCATCCTCCGCACGTCGCGGATTTGCAGCGGAAACTGTGCCACTGCATCAGTACAATGCGGTGCCGGGAAGCGGGGCCTATGGGGAATCGGAAGATGCAAAGGCGGCAATGCGCATCGCTGCTCGGGTTATGGGCACTCCTCGTTTGCGGGGCAGCGCCGCGTGCGGCCGCCGTCGATCAGAGCGCGGTCCGCGCATTGCCGGTGGCACGCGCCGCCGTTACCGGCGACTTCGATGACATCCTCGCGGCACGCAAGCGCCGGCTGGTCGTGCTGGTCACTTATAGTCGCACGCTGTATTTCAACGACCGGGGCCAGGAGCGCGGCATGGTGGCGGACCTGGCGCGCGATTTCGAACGCTTCCTCAATGCCAAGCTCAAGACGGGAGCGCGCCCGATCACCGTGGTCCTCGCGCCGGTCACGCGCGATCAACTGCTGCCAGGGCTAAGTGCCGGCCTCGGCGACATCGCGGCGGCGGGCCTGACGGCGACGCCCGAGCGCCTGCAACTCGTCGACTTCGTCGTGCCGCCGGGCGGCGCCACCACCACATCGTCCGCCGTGAGCGAGGTGGTGATCACCGGCCCGAAGAGCGCACCCGTCCACGGCATCGACGATCTGTCGGGCAGGACGATCGAGGTGCGTCCCTCCACCAGCTACTACCAGAGCCTGCTGTCACTCAACGCCACTTTCGCGCGCCAGGGCCGCGCGCCGATGATCCTGCGGCAGCTACCCGATGCCATCCAGGACGAGGACATGCTGGAGATGGTGAACGCGGGACTGCTCAGCACCATCGTCGCCGACGACTGGCTCGCCGCGCTGTGGCAGCCGGAGCTGCCGGCCATCACCATCAACCGTACTGCGGTGGTGCGCAGCGGCGGCAACATCGGCTGGGCGATCCGCAAGCACTCCCCGCAGTTGCAGGCCCAGATCGATGACTTCTTCAAGCGCTTCGTCGCCCGGCAGGGCGTGGTGCGCATGCGCAACGCGCAGTACGCCAGGCAGGTGAAAAAGCTGCGGGATCCGTCCGGTACGCGCGAATGGGCGCGCTTCGAGCAGACGCTGAAACTGTTCGACAAGTACGGCACACAATACAACTTCGATCCGCTCATGCTGGTGGCGCAGGGATTCCAGGAAAGCCGCCTCGACCAGCAGGCCAGGAGCCGCGTCGGCGCCATCGGCATCATGCAGATCATGCCGGCCGTGGGGGAGCAGCTGAAGGTCGGCGACATCCACATCGCCGAATCCAACATCCACGCCGGCGCCAAGTACATGGACATGCTGATGACACGCTATTTCCAGGACGCGACCTTCAGCGATGCCGACCGCTCGCTGTTCGCCTTCGCCAGCTACAACGCCGGACCGGGCAACATTCGTCGCATGCGTGCCGAGGCGAAGCGCCGCGGGCTGGATTCCAACCAATGGTTCAATCATGTCGAGGCGGTGACCGCGGAAAAGATCGGCGTGGAGACCACCGCCTACGTGCGCAACATCTTCAAGTACTACGTGGCTTACAAGCTCATGGCCGAGGTGCGCGCGGCGCAGGAGAAGGCTCGCGCCGACGCGGTGCCCTTTGGGCGCTGACGCGGACGCGGCGCCGGCCGCATGGCCCGCCGGATCCCGGACGCGCTTCTACCTGATCTGCGCAGGCGTCTGGCTGTACGCCGCCGACATGCTGGTCACCGCCACCATCGCCCCCGCGCTGGTAGCAGACATCGGCGGCGTGGCCTACATCAATTGGACGCTGTCCTTGTATGAGGTCGGTTCCATCATCGCCGGAGCCACTGCCGCGGCGTTGTGCCGGCGCTTCGGGGTGAGGCGTGTGCTGCTGTTCGCCGCGCAACTGTATGGCGTGGGCTGCGCCGTGGCGGCGTTGGCGCCGGACATGGGCGTGCTGCTCGCGGGCCGCACCATCCAGGGCCTGGGCGGCGGCATGCTGCTCTCGCTGTGCTACGTCGCCACCTACGAATGGTTTCCGCAATCGATGTGGAACCGGCTGTTCGGCATCGTGGCCATCATCTGGGGCGCGGGCTCGCTGCTGGGCCCGCTGATCGGCGCCGCATTCGCCGCACGCCTGTGGCGCGGCTGCTTCTGGTTGTTCGCACTACAGGCCGTCATCGTCTGCCTGATGGCGTTGCGCTGGCTGCCGGGTGACGCGCCTGCCGCGCGCGAACCCCAACGCTGGCCGCTGTTGCCGCTGTTGATCCTGTCGGCCGCCGCACTGCTCATCAACCAGGCCGGCATCATCGCCAAGCCGGCGATGGCCGCCGCCGGATGCGCCGTGGGCATCGTGCTGCTGTATATCGCGGCCCGCTTCGATCGGGTCGGCGTCGCGCGCCTGCTGCCGCGGAACCTGCTGCAGGTCCGCCACCCGCTCGGCGCCGGACTCATGATGGTGTTCTTGCTGTCGGCCGCCACCACGGGGTATTGGACCTACGGCCCGCTGATCCTCAAGGTGCTGTTCGCCACGGATCCGCTGGTCTCGGGCTACATTCTCGCAGCCGAGGCCCTGGCCTGGAGCCTCGCCACCGTGGCCGTGGCCAAGCTGCCGCCCACGGCAGAGGTGCACCTGATCCGCATCGGGGTCTGCACCGTGGCCGCAGGCGCCGCAGGTTTCGTGCTGGCGGTGCCCAGCGGGTCGCTGCCCGGCATCCTGGCCTGCACGTTGCTGCAGGGAGGCGGCTTCGGGCTGTGCTGGCCCTCGATCGCCGTGCGGTGCGTGCGCTTTGCCGATGATGCGGAACGCGCCCTCGCATCCGCGGCGCCCTCCACCATCCAGCGCATCGGCTACGCGGTGGGCACGGCAGCCGCGGGCATCGCCGCCAACCTCTCAGGATTGGCCGAGGGCATCTCGGCGGCCGCGGCGAAGGCAGCCGCGTTCTGGGTGTTCGCGGCCTTCATACCCGTGCTGTCGCTGGCCTTGGCCTGCGCCTTCCGCTTCACGCACCCTCGCGCGGCCGGCCGATGAACCAATGCTCGAGAATGGGGATCGTGAACAGCGCGCCGCCCACCTCATGAGTGACGACGGCGACGCGCTGCGCCAGATCCTGAGTGAGAAAGAACAACGCGAAGCCGCTCACCGCCACCAGCAACAAAGACGCGGCGAACGTAAGCCCGCTGGCGCGCCGCAGTTGCAGTTTCCACTTCAGCGTCGCATGGCGCGCCGTCATCCAGCCGAACAGATACAACGCGGGTACGGCCACCAGGCCATGCAGCAACAACAGCGGCGGTTGCCAGGGATGGGGCGTGACGCCGAATTCGCCGACCGTCGAAAACCAGAGATCCAGCACGAGCCACGCAACGCCCGTCACCCACAGCAGCAGCAAGGCCAGATTCAGCCACCATCGCTCGCCCGCCGGCATGCGCCGGTTGAATCCCGGCACGCTCATGTCGCCGCATCCGCCGGCCGCAAGGCGGTCTGCCACAGGGCCATGAGCCAGCGCACACCCTGGGTGACGTGCTCCGAGGACAGGGTGGCGCCCGCGATGTTCTTGATGTCGGTGCGGAAACGAAGTTCCGACAGCGCCCGGCGCTGCGCGAACTGCTCGCGCCAGCGGCGGTTGCGGATTTCCCCACCATGGCTCTCACGGTAGGACAACACTTCCAGCGTGCCCAGGACACCGTCGGCATCGATGCCCACGGCGTAGGTGATCAAATCCTGGCGCCCCAGCACCTCATCGACGAAGAAGTATCCCAGCGCCTTGCCCGCCGCCTCGGCGCGCCACACCTGCAGGTTGCCGCGCCGCGGCTGCGGCCCCGCGAGCGCATCCACCGCCTGGCGCTGCTGCGCGCTGAGCTGCAGGGCCACCGGCGTGAAGCGCTCAGCCTGCGCGAATGCCGCCCGCTGGGCGGCATCCACACTGACGTAGTCGGCGGCGATCACGGCCGCGACCGGCAAGACCGCCAGCGGCGCGGTGGCCGCGAAGGCGCCGCGCCAGGAAAATCTCTTGTGCACTAAAACTGATACCCCAGCCCCAAGTCCCAGCGATTATCGCCCGAACCACCGCGGAAATTCAGGTAATCCGCCTTGATCACCACGCCCGGCGTGATCATCCAGTTGACGCCGCCCGTGAACACCTCGCGGTCGCGCGCATCGGGCGGGGTGATCCCAAGGCCGAGATCGGCGAAGGACGCGCCGGTATTGAAGCGCTCGTAACGCACGAAGGGTGTCAGGCTCCAGCGGTCGCGCTCGATCGCACGATACGCCGCCTCCGTGTACCAACCGAAGAAGCTCTGCGGGATGGGGGTGGGCTGACCCAGGCTCACACGGTTCAATGCCGCGGTGTTGCTGATGCGGCCGCGGGCATACAGTGCCGACAACTCCCATTGAGCCGGCATCCAACGGGCATGCCCTTCCCACAACGTGACGCGCGAACTGCCGAGGCTCGTCTGTCCCTGCGACGCGCCACCCGTGAACAACGATCCCCCTACTTTCAGGCCCGGCATTCCCACGTAGTTGAGCGCGAGGAACCCCGAGATGTCCTTGCCCGAGGCCAGCGACAACTCCTGGTGGATCGCGCCCAGTGGCGACTCCAAGCCCTCCGCGGAGGATGCATCCCACTTGTTCAGGTTGAACCCGGTCGACAGGCCCACGTTCCACGCAAGACCCGCGGCGGTTTCGCCCTGCAATTGCACGCCCCCCTCGCGCCAGGTGGTGGGAATGATGGCGGTTTCGATGAAGTTGCGCTGCACCCCGTAGTAACGGGTGGGCTCGTGGCTCAGGTTGAGAAAACCGCTGGGAATCAGGAACAATCCTGCCTTGACGAACAGGTTGTCGCGCAAACGCCGCTCGATGTAGGCCTGCTCCAATTCGAACTCGCCGGCATCCTCCGACGAGGCAATGGCATGCTCCAGCTCGAGTTCGCTCACCAGACGGGTGTCCTCATCGAACCGATAGGCCACGCCCAGCACGAAACGGGCGGCATCGGCCACGGTCGAGGCCGCATTGGAAGTCGGGCGCGAATAATTGAGCTCGCCATAGCCGAAGAACGACACGCCGGTATCCGCGGCGCCGGCGGCGGGGGGCGCCGTGACCGGAGCGGCGGCGGCAGCCATGGCCGCTGCCGGCGGAGCGACCGCCACGGCAGGTGTTGCCGCCGTGCCGGACGCGACCGTTACACTGGACGCGGCTCCCGCCGCGTGCTGGCCGGCCTTCAATTGCGCCAGCTCCGCCTTCATCGCCTCCAGTTGCTCGGCCAGCGCCTGCACGCGCTGCTCCAGTTCCTGTTGCGTGCCCGCCTGCGCAATGGCGGCCGTGCACGACAGCAGGCCCGTCAAGATCATCCGGCGATATATCGTCATATGTATCCTCAAGGCTGGTAGCCGTCCGTCAATGTGTGGAGAAACTCGACCACGTCCGCGATCTCGCCGGCATCGAGCGCCGGCAAATCGCCCGGGAGGCGGTTGTAAGGCGCCTCGGTGATGTTGACGTTGCCGCGATACGCTGCGGGCAGATCGTCGAACTTCAGCACCCGTCCGGCCGCATCCAGCGGATAGAACTCTTGCGGATGGGTATCGCGGCGCACGTAGAACTCGATGGCCTGTTTCAATGTGGCGAAGCGGCCGTTGTGAAAATACGGCGCGGTCAGCGCGACGTTGCGCAAGGAAGGCACCTTGAACGCGCCACACAAATCGGTGCGTGCGGCCAGGTCCCCGCGCACCGGGCCGCACAAGCCCAGGTCGAAGAATGCCGGGTCCGCGTTGGCGGTGATCGCCGCATTGCGCGGCACGCCGAGATTGTCGTAGGTGAAATCGGTGAACAACGGCGGCTCGCCGTTGGGGCCCTTGGCGCTGGGATGGCAGGCCGCGCAATTGCCTTTCTGCGGATCGTTGAACAGCGACAGCCCGCGCATCTCCGCCTCGCTCAAGCTCGCAGCCCCGGCGAGGAAATTGTCGTACTTGCTGGTGAACGGCGCGAACTCGGCGCTGTCCTCCCGCTCGTAGCGTTCGATGGCGAACAGCGCACGCTCGAAGGCGGCCTCCGGATCCTCGAAAATGCGCTCGCCGAACAGCGCGCGAAAATCGGCGGCATACTCCGCCTCGCTCAGGCGCCGCGCCACTTCCGCGGCATCGGCATTGGCCATCTCCACCGGCGAGAGGAACGGGCGGCGCGCCTGCTCGCTCAAGGTGTCGACGCGCCCATCGCGATCGAACCCGCCGGTGGGAGTGCCCTCGGCATCGAAGAAGAATGCGGGAGTCTGCGTGATGTAGCGCAACGATGGCGCGTTGCGCGTACCCTGCGTCACGCCGTCGATGCCGCCCAGCGACGCGGGCAAGCCATCCTTGGCGGCCAGCGCGTGTGCCGCATCATGGCAATCCGCGCAGGCCTGGCGACCCGTGGCGGACAGGCTGGCATCATGGAATATCTTCTCCCCCAGCAGCGCGGCGGCAGAGAGCGTTGCGGCCGGTGCTGCGGTGGGCGTGGCAGGCGAACCGGAACCGCCGACACAGGCGGCTTGGAACAGGCATGCGAGCAGCAAACTGAATCGATCGAGCCGGACTGTCATCATCGAAGGAAGCATCCCCTGCCATTGATTGTTGTTTGCAAATACGAATGATTCGCACTTAGATTAGCTTTTGCTACGCTACTCGTCAATCCGGGACTCCACCTACGCATGTCCAGACCGCCTTGCAGCCACACCACCCGCGTGCGCGTGGGCTTGGGCACCCTGATTGCGATCGAGGCCCAGGGCGCCACCCCCGAGATTCGGGCAGCCGCCATCGAGGCGGCGACGGCTTGCTGCCAGCGCGTGCAACTCGCCATGCACCCCTCGCATCAAGGGAGCGACCTGGCGGCACTGGCGGCCGCGCCGGCCGGATCCGAGGTACGGGTGGATCCCTGGACGGTGGAGGTCCTGCGCCTCGCCCAACGCCTGAGCGCCGCCTCCGCCGGGGTGTTCGATCCCTGCCTGCCCCACTCCCCGGGCGGCCTGGCGGATGTGCACCTCACCTCCCACGACCGCGTGCGGATCAACGCCCGCGTTCGACTCGACCTGGGCGGCATCGCCAAGGGCTTCGCGGTGGATTGCGCGGTGCAGGCGCTGCAGGCGGCGGGGTGCGACGCTGGCCTCGTCAACGCCGGCGGCGATGCGCGCGCGTTCGGCCCCCGGGGCTTTCCCATCGAATGTCGCGCGGGTGGGCGGCGGCAATGCCTCGAGCTGCGCGAGGCGGCGGTGGCGGTGAGCTGCGCCGATGCCTCGGGACGCCCGCCCGAACATCGAGGCTACTATCTGCGCGCCGCAGGCGCGGATGCGCAGGCGCCCTCTCTGCAGCAGCGCCATGCCATCGTGCTCGCGCCCAGTGCGGCGGTGGCGGATGGACTGACCAAGTGTTGGATGCTGGCGCCCGCCGCGATCGCCACGACCGCCCTCGAGGCCTTCGGCGCACGCGCCCTGCCCGGCTGAGTGCTACCCGGCGGGACCGACGAAGCGGGCGATGTCCTGCAGCACCGGCGCGCGGCCGCGGGCGAGCTTGCTCAAGGCCGCGACCGTATCGCCGTGACCGAGCTTGGGGTACAGGCGCAAGGTGACGGCCACGCCCTTGGATTGCAGCGCGGCGGCGAGGTTTTTCGAGTTCTTCGGCCATACGGTTTCGTCGGCCTCGCCCTGCACCAGCAGCATGGGCGGCGCACCGGCGCGGACGAAGGTGATGGGCTGGCTTTGCGGATACGCGGCGGGCGGGCCGAACATGTCGCGCGTATCATCGGCGGTGAACGGCAGGAAATCGTAGGGACCCGACAAGCCGATCACGCCCGCCACCGGCAGGCCCGCCGCGCCGGCGGACGCGAGATAGCGCTCATCCAGCGCCAGCAACGCCGCCATGTGCGCGCCGGCCGAATGCCCCATGAGGTACAGCCTGGCGGGATCCGCGCCGTACTCACGCGCATGCCGCGACACGTACACTGCGGCCTGTGCGGCATCGCTCATGAAGCCGGCCATCTTCACCGCCGGGTAGTGGCGGTAGTTGGGTACCGCCACGACGTATCCCAGGCCCGTGAGCGCAGCCGCGACGAAGCGGTAATCGCTCTTGTCACCGTAGCTCCAGCGCCCGCCATGCCAGAAGATCACCAGAGGCGCGGCCGCGGCGGATGCGCGCGGGCGATAGACATCGACGCGTTGCTGCGGATCGGCGCCATAGGCGATGTCGGCGGTGAGGGTGTAATCGCCGAATCGGGCGGGCAGATTGGCGGCGATGAAACCCACCCGCTGGCATCCGCACAGCGCCAGCAGCAACACGATGCCCGCCAGCCCTCGCACCGGTGCCCGGCATGACTGTGTCATTGGCGGCACTCGTAGGTCAGGCGTTGCGATTCGTCGATCAAGCGGTGCTGCATCAGCCACAGGCGCGCATCCTCGGCGTCGAAGGCGAACCATTGCGCGGTGCTGCCCAGCCGGAAGCTGTAACCCCATTCGTCCATGTCCCGGTACATGCGCTCGCGGGTGGCGGCGCCCAATGCATCGGAGAGCAACAGCTGCAGGTAGCACACCGCCGATTCCTCCGCGTGGTCGCCGTGGGCGTCCGTGTGCAGCGCGGCGCGGCGCTCCGGCGTCATGCAGATGTAATGCGCCGATTCGTGCAGCACCGAATGCAGCGGGGTATCCAGGCGCGCATACAGACGCCGGCCGATGAGACCGGCTTCGCGCTCGCCCCAATAGGACCCGGGGATGATTTCCTCGGGCGCCACCAGCATCAACTCCAGGCCGAAACGGTCCAGCAAGGTGTGCAGCGCGAGGCGGTCGATGTGCTGCAGCAGGAGCACGCGCGGCTCAAGGCGATTTGAGGCTGGCCAGCCGCCGCGTGGCGATGGCCGCGAGTTCGCGCGCCATCTGCACGCGCAGGATGTCTTCCTCGTGTTCCTTCGCGAGCAGGTTGTTCTCATCGAAGCTGTAGTCGCGGGTCAGGCTCAGCGTCTGCGGCGGCATCAACTCCTTGTCCAGGGTGCGCACCGCCACGATCACCGTATAGGTGAGTTCGTATTCCGTGGGGATGTTGCGGGCCGACACCGACAACACGCGCCGCTGCACCTCATCGCGCGTCACCTCGACGATGGAGCTGGCGCCCTGCCCCACCGGTTGCAGCTGCGCACCCGAATCCTGCAGCCGGCGCTCGAAGGCCCGCGCAAAATCCGTGTAGGAGTCCTGCACCTGCAGATACGGCCGCGCCATCACCGCGGGCAAGGGCTCGCTGCCGGCCAGGCGGAAGCCGCAGCCAGCCTGCGCAAGCGTGGCCGCCAGCGCGATTGCGGCTGCCGCGGCGCGCAGCTTCACGCCACCACCACGTTCACCAGCTTGCCTTTCACCACGATGACCTTGCGCACCTGGGAGCCGCCGACGAATTTCCGCACGTTGGCATCGGCCAGCGCGGTGCTGCGCATCAACTCATCGTCCGCACCGGCGGGCACGCTGATGCGGCCGCGCAGCTTGCCGTTCACCTGCACCACGATCTCGAGTTGCGACTGCGCCAGCGCCGTTTGATCCACCCCCGGCCAGCGCTCATCGATGATGGCGCGCTCGTGCCCCAGCGCGTGCCACAACGCGTGCCCGGCATGCGGCACGATGGGCGACAGGCACAACACCGCCATCTCCAGCGCCTCCTGCGCCACCGCCCGGCCCTGCGCCGAGGAGTCCTCGAACTTGGCCAGTGCGTTCAACAACTCCATCACCGCGGCGATGGCGGTATTGAAGGTGCGGCGGCGGGCGATGTCGTCGGTGACGCGCGCCAGCGTCTGGTGCGTCTGGCGGCGCAGCGCGCGCTGCGCCTCGTTCAACGCGGCCACCTCGAGCGTGCCCGGCCGGCCGGCGGAGACATGCGTGTGCACGGCCTTCCACAGGCGCTTCATGAAGCGGAACGCGCCCTGCACGCCCTCGTCCGACCACTCCAGGGTCTGCTCCGGGGGCGCGGCGAACATGGTGAACAGGCGCGCCGTGTCTGCGCCGTATTGCTCCACCAGCGCCTGCGGATCCACGCCATTGTTCTTGGACTTCGACATGGTGACGATGCCGCCGGACTCCACCGGCTGTCCGTCCTTGCGCAACACGGCGCCGGTGCGCGCGCCGGCCGCATCGACGGTCACGTCCACGTCGGCCGGATTGAAGTACTCGACGCGGCCCGCGGCAGGCTTCCTGAAGAACACCTCGTTCAACACCATGCCCTGCGTGAACAGGTTGGCGAAGGGCTCCTCGAGCTTCACCACGCCCAGCTTGTTCATGGCGCGCACCCAGAAGCGCGAATACAACAGGTGCAGGATGGCGTGCTCGATGCCGCCGATGTACTGGTCCACCGGCAGCCAATAGGCGGCGCGCTCATCCACCATGGCATTGGGATTCTTGCTGCTCGCGAAACGCAGGAAGTACCAGCTCGAATCCACGAAGGTATCCATGGTGTCGGTTTCGCGGCGCGCGGGCTTGCCGCAGCGCGGGCAATCGCACGTCAGGAAACTCTCGAGCTTGGCCAGCGGATTGCCGCTGCCATCGGGCACGAGGTCCGGCGGCAGCACCACGGGCAGTTGCTCATCCGGCACCGGCACCGTACCGCAGCCGGCACAATGAATGATGGGAATGGGGCAGCCCCAGTAGCGTTGCCGCGAGATGCCCCAGTCGCGCAGGCGCCAGGTGGTCTGCTTCTCGCCCAGGTTCCTGGCGGCGAGGTCGGCCGCGATCGCATCCACGGCGGCCGCGTAATCCAGGCCGTCGTAGCGGCCCGAATTGCGGCAGCGGCCATGCTCGCCATACCAGGGCTGCCACTGCGCGGTGGAATATTCCTGCCCCTGCACGTCGATCACCGGCACGATGGGCAGCGAATACTTGGTGGCGAATTCGAAATCGCGTTCATCGTGCGCGGGCACGCCCATGACGGCACCCTCGCCGTAGGCCATGAGCACGTAGTTACCCACCCACACCGGCACGGCCGCGCCGGTCAGCGGATGCTGCACGGTCAGGCCCGTATCCATGCCCTTTTTTTCCTGCGTGGCCAGGTCGGCCTCGGTGGCCGCGCCGCGCCGGCAGTCCTCGAGGAAGGCGGCAAGCCGGGGATTGGTGCGCGCCGCATGCAAGGCCAGAGGATGCTCGGCGGCCACGGCGCAGAAGGTGACGCCCATGATGGTGTCCACGCGCGTGGTGAAGGCGCGCAGCACGCGCGCTTCGCCGCCAAGCGAATACGGGAAGCCGACGTTCACGCCTTCGCTGCGGCCGATCCAATTCGCCTGCATGGTGCGCACGCGATCCGGCCAGCCGGGCATGTGTTGCAGGGCGTCGAGCAGGTCTTGCGCATGCTCGGTGATGCGCAGGTAGTACATCGGGATCTCGCGCTTCTCCACCAGCGCGCCCGTGCGCCAGCCGCGCCCGTCGATCACCTGCTCGTTCGCCAGCACCGTTTGGTCCACCGGATCCCAATTGACCACGCCGGTCTTGAGGTAGGCGATGCCCGCTTCCAGCATGCGCAGGAAGAACCACTGGTTCCAGCGGTAATATTCGGGCTCGCAGGTGGCGAGTTCCCGGCTCCAGTCGAGCGCGAATCCCAGCGCCTTCAATTGGCCGCGCATGGTGGATATGTTGGCGTAGGTCCATTGGGCCGGCGGCACGCCATTGGCCATGGCGGCGTTCTCGGCCGGCAATCCGAAGGCATCCCAACCCATGGGCTGCAGCACATTGCGGCCGTTCATGCGCATGAAGCGCGACAGCACATCGCCGATGGTGTAGTTGCGCACATGCCCCATGTGCAGCCTGCCGCTGGGGTACGGGAACATCGACAGGCAGTAATACTTCTCGCGCGCAGCGTCCTCGCGCGCCTCGAAGCTGCGGTTCTGGTTCCAATAGGCCTGGGCTTCGGCCTCCACGGCCGCCGGTTCGTATCGTTCTTGCATATCCGTATTGTGCATAAAAATCGCATCGCGGGCGCGGGCCGCTGCGCCGCAGAGTTGGTGGATCGATCAGGCCGCGGGCCGGCGCCTCACGGCCAGCGCCAACAGCAGGGCCGCGCCCAGCAGCACGGGGTAATTGCCCAGCCGCGCATAGGGTGTAAGGCCCGCGCGCGGCACCACCTCGGCGCGCAGCACGCCGGGCTTGAACTGCGGCAGCCGCGCGATGATCTCGCCATGGGCGCCGATCACCGCCGAGATGCCATCGTTGGCGGCGCGCACGAGGTAGCGCTGCGCCTCGAGCGCGCGCATGCGCGCAATCTGCAGGTGCTGGTGAGGCGCGGTCGAATCCCCATACCAGGCGTTGTTGGTGACGTTGACGAGGAGCGTGGCCTCACGCAGCACGGCGCGTTGCTCGCTGCCGTAGGCATCCTCGTAGCAGATGGTGAGGCCAAGGGGTTGCCCCGCCGCGTGCAGGATGGGTTGGTCCTCCGCGCCGGGCGTCATGTCCGAATACGGCAGGCTCATCAGCCGCATCCACGAGCGCACGAACGAGGGCACGGGGAAAAATTCACCGAAGGGGACCAGCCGGCGCTTGTAGTACCAGCCCTCACCCTGCGCATTCAGCACCAACAGGCCGTTGTGGTACTGATCGGTCTGCGGGTCATAGCGCACCTGCCCGATGGCGAAATCCGCCGCGTGGCGCTCGCCGGCTTCGCGCAAGGCATGGAAGAAATCCGTCAGCTCGGTCGACAGCATCGGGATGGCCGCTTCCGGCCAGACGATCAGGCGCGCGCCCCAGGCCTGCTGCGCCGTCAGGCGCGCGTACCGCTCCAGGGTGGCCTCGCGATTGCCCTCGATCCATTTCTCATCCTGCGGCACCGCGCCCTGCACCACGGCCACGGGTATGGGCGCGGCGACGGCGTGGGTATACGACACCCGCGCCAGTCCCGCGGGCGCCAACAGCAGCACCGCCACCGCCACGGCGACGGCGCCGCGCTCGCGCGCACCCACCTGCGGTCGCCACACACCCTCCAGCGCCGCCGCCAGCAGCACCGCGATCCAGCTCAACCCATAGACACCCAGGACCGGCGCCCAGGATGCCAGGGGCGAATCGGTGAAGGCGTAGCCCAACGCAAGCCAGGGGAAGCCCGACAACACCCAACCGCGCAGCCATTCGAGCAGCAGCCACAGCGACGGCAGCACCAGCCATTGGCGCGCGGCGCCGGCCGGCCAGAAGCGATTGGCAAGCCAGCCGAGGGCGGCGGAATACACCGCCATGATGGCGATGAGCCCCGCCTGCAGGATCAGCGTCAGCCAGATGGGCACCTGGCCGAAGTGATGGATGCTGGTGTACAGCCAATAGGTGCCGAAGCCGAACAAGCCGGCGGCAAAACCGGCGCCCGCCCAGGCTGCGTGCCGCGGCGTCAGGCCGCGCAGCAGCGCGATCAAGGCCGCGGGGCACAGGATGGCCAGCGGCCAGAACCCGAAGGGCGCGAAACTGAGGTTCAGCACCGCACCGATGGCGAAAGCGCCCGCCAGACGCCAACGCAAAGCACCGCCGGTCACGGCGGGCCCGGACGGCGGGGCGTTCAAGAAGCCGACTCGTCGGCCGGGGGTTGGATATCGGTGGGCGTCGACACTCGCAGGCTGTCGATGCGGCGGCGGTCGGCACGCAGCACCCGGAATTCCAGCTGCCCGATCAGGATGGCCTCGCCGCGGCGCGGCAATCGTCCGAATTCCTGCATGATCAGGCCGCCGATGGTGTCGAATTCCTCATCGGAGAACGCCGTGCCGAAGTAATCGTTGAATTCGCCGATGGGCGTGAGCGCGCGCACCGTGAACTGGCGCTCGCCCTCGCGGCGGATGGCGAGGTCATCATCGACATCGTGCTCATCGTCGATCTCACCGACGATCTGCTCGATCACGTCCTCGATGGTCACAAGGCCGGCCACCCCGCCGTACTCATCCACGACGATGGCGATGTGATTGCGACTGCGCCGGAAATCCTTCAGGAGCACGTTGAGGCGCTTGCTCTCGGGTACGAACACGGCCGGGCGCATGTACTCGCGGATCTCGAAGGAATCCGCGCCCTCGCTGTGCAGGCGCAGCAAATCCTTGGCGAGCAACACGCCAACCACCTGGTCGCGGTCTTCGCCGATGACCGGGAAGCGCGAGTGGCCGGACTCGACCACCAGGCTCAGGAGTTTCTCCGGGGATTCGTCGCGCTCCACCACCACCATCTGCGAGCGCGGCACCATGATGTCCCGCACCTGCATATCGGCCACGGCGAGCACGCCTTCCAACATCACCAGGGCATCGCCGTCGAACAACCCGCGTTCGCTGGCCGCGCGCAGGTCTTCGATGAGCTCGCCCAGGTCGCGCGCCTCGCCCGACATCGACTGCGTAATCCGCTTCAACCAGCGGCCGGTGCTGCCGCTTTGAGGCTGTTCAGGCATAGATGCGAAGGATACTAGAATCAGCCATAGGGGTCCGAAAATCCCATGGATTCAATGATTTGCCGCTCAAGCGCTTCCATCACCCGGGCCTGTCCGGGGCGCAGGTGGTCGAACCCCGCGAGGTGCAGGCAACCGTGCACCACGATGTGCGCCCAGTGAGCTTCGAGCCGCTTGCCTTGCGCGCGGGCCTCGCGGGCAAGGACGGGCGCGCAGATGACGATGTCGCCGAGCATATGTTCAATCGACGCGGCGCGGCCGGGACCCTGGAAGGACAGCACATTGGTGGGACGGTCTTTGCCGCGGAAACGCGAGTTGAGGGAACGGCCGGCCTGCGTGCCGACGATCTTCACCGAGACCACGAGCGGCAACGGTGAGGCGGCCTGCGTGCCGGAAATGCGTCGCGCGGGCACCCGGCCGAGCGCGGCGGCGATCCAGCGACGCACCAGGGCGGCGTGGGGAACCCACGGGCGGCGTGCCGCGAACTGCACATCCACGCGCAAGGCGTGTCTCACGACCGATCCGTGGGTCCGGTGCTGCGCGACTCGTCAGGAGATGCCGCCTCGTACGCCTGCACGATGCGTTGCACCAGCGGATGACGCACGACATCGCGCGAGGTGAACATGGAAAACGCAATCCCCTGCACGCCGCGCAGGATGTCGATGACGGTGCGCAGGCCCGACTGCCGGGCACTGGGCAGGTCGATCTGCGTGATGTCACCGGTGACCACGGCCTTGGAACCGAAGCCGATGCGGGTCAGGAACATCTTCATTTGCTCGTTGGTGCTGTTCTGCGCTTCGTCGAGGATCACGAACGAATCGTTGAGCGAACGGCCGCGCATGAACGCGAGCGGCGCCACCTCGATGACATTGCGCTCGATCAGGCGCGCCACGCGCTCGAAGCCGAGCATTTCGTAGAGCGCGTCGTACATCGGGCGCAGGTAGGGATCGACCTTCTGCGACAGGTCGCCCGGCAGGAAGCCCAGGCGTTCGCCCGCCTCGACCGCCGGGCGCACCAGCACGATGCGTCGCACGCGATCCGCCTGCAGCGCCTCGACCGCACAGGCCACCGCCAGGTAGGTCTTGCCCGTGCCCGCCGGCCCGATGCCGAAGGTCAGATCGTGCGTGCGGATGTTGGTGAGGTATTGAGTCTGGTTGGCGCCGCGCGCGCGCAACGCGCCGCGGGCCGTGCGCACCTTGGTTTCATCTGGGCGCGCCTCGGCCTGGCCCTGCGCATCCTCCATGCCCATTTCCTGCAATGCCAGGTGCACGGTCTCGGCATCGATGGGCTCGCGCTCGGAGCGCGCGTACAGGCCGCTGAGCACGCCGGCCGTGCGTTCCACCGCATCCTCGGCGCCCACCAATTGGAAGCGGTTGCCACGCCGGCGGATGTCCACGCCCAGTCGCGATTCGATCAGCCGCAGGTGCTCATCCAGCGGTCCGCACAATTCGATGAGCCGGGCGTTCTCGCCGCCGGGAAGCACCAATTCACGGGTGAAGGGCTGGGCGTTCAAGCGCACCGCGCTTGCGGACCGGCGAGCCGGCCACGTAAGGAGTTGGGCATGGCCTCGGTGATGATCACCTCGGCGAACTGGTTGATGAGGCTGGCGGGTCCGTCGAAATTCACCCAGCGGCTGTTCTCGGTGTTGCCCGCGAGTTGCGCCGCGTTACGCCGCGATGGCCGTTGCACCAGCACCCGCTGCACGCTGCCCACCATGCGCTGGGAAATGGCGCGGGCCTGCGCGTTCAATTGATCCTGCAAGCGCGTGAGCCGCTCCTGCTTCACCGCGAGAGGCACTTCGTCCGCGAGCGCCGCGGCCGGCGTGCCGGGTCGCCGGCTGTACAGGAAACTGAAGGATTGATCGAAGCCCACGTCGGCGACCAGCTTGAGCGTGGCCTCGAAGTCCGCGTCGGTCTCGCCGGGAAAGCCGACGATGATGTCGGTGGAAATGCAGATGTCGGGCCGCACCGCCTTCAACTTCCTGATCTTCTGCTTGTATTCGAGCACGGTGTGGCCACGCTTCATGGCGGCGAGGATGCGGTCCGAGCCGCTCTGCACCGGCAGGTGCAGGAAATTGGCGAGCTTTGGAACGTTGGCGTAGGCCTCGATCAGGCTGTCGTTGAACTCCAACGGATGCGAGGTGGTGAAGCGGATGCGCTCGATGCCCTCGAGCGCGGCGATGGCGTGGATGAGCAGCGCCAGGTCCGCGGGCGTGCCATCGTCCATGGACCCTGCATAGGCATTGACGTTCTGGCCGAGCAGCGTCACCTCGCGCACGCCTTGCGCGGCCAGCTCACGCACCTCCTGCATCACCTGCCCGAAGGGGCGGCTGATCTCCTCGCCACGCGTGTAGGGCACCACGCAGAAACTGCAGTACTTGCTGCAGCCCTCCATGATGGACACGAAGGCGGCAGCACCATTGGCGCGGGCCGCGGGCAGCGAGTCGAATTTCTCGATCTCGGGAAAGCTCACGTCCACCTGCGCGCGCCCGGTGCGGCGCACGGCCTCGAGCATGGCGGGCAGGCGATGAAGGGTCTGCGGGCCGAACACGAGATCGACACTGGGCGCTCGCGCCGTGATCGCATCGCCCTCCTGCGAGGCCACGCAGCCGCCCACCCCGATGATGACGTGCGGACGCTGCTGCTTGTATTGGCGCCACTCGCCCAGCAGCGAGAACACCTTCTCCTGCGCCTTCTCCCGCACCGAGCAGGTATTGACCAGCAGCACGTCGGCCTCGGCCGGGTCTTCCGTCCGCACGTAGCCGCCGGCGGACGCGAGCACATCCCGCATCTTGTCGGAGTCGTACTCGTTCATCTGGCAGCCGAAGGTCTTGATGTAAAGGCGCGAGCTCATGTGCGATCAGGGGCGAAGGTGGCTTAGTATGGGCATTGTATATGGCCGTGCGCGACGTTCTCAAAATGGGTGATCCCCGCCTGCTGCAGGTGAGCCAGCCGGTGCGCCAATTCGCCACGCCCGGGCTTGCCGCGCTGCTCACCGACATGCTGGACACCATGCGCCACCTGAATGGCGCGGGCCTTGCGGCCCCGCAAATCGGCGTGCTCGAGCGGGTTGTCATATTCGGGGCGGCCGATGTTCCGGCCCAACCCAATCCGCGTTATCCGGACGCGCAAGCCGTGCCCTACACCGTGCTGATCAACCCCACCCTGGCGGCGTTGTCCGAGGAGCTCGAGGAGGGCTGGGAAGGCTGTTTGTCAGTGCCGGGCATGCGCGGCCTGGTGCCCCGCTTCCGGCGCCTGCGCTACTCGGGTTTCGATGAGCGGGGGCAGCGGATAGAGCGGCAAGCGGAAGGTTTTCACGCCCGCGTGGTGCAGCACGAGGTGGACCATCTGGACGGCATATTGTATCCCCGGCGCATCCGCGACCTGCGGATGTTCGGTTTCAACGAGGCGCTGTTCCCCGGGGAGACCCTGGCCGAGGACTGAACCTGGGCAGGGCTGCCCGCTGCGGCCGCCCTAGAACGGAATGTCGTCGTCGAAATCTTCCTTGCCGCCCGCCGGCGCGGCGGATTGATCGTAGTCATCCCGCGGCGGGGCGCTTGAACCGCCGCCGCGCTCACCACCCGCACCACCCGCACCGCCGCCGCGTCCGCCCAGCATCTGCATGTTGTCGGCGATGATCTCGGTGGTGTAGCGGTCGTTGCCCTGCTTGTCCTGCCACTTGCGCGTACGCAGCTTGCCCTCGATGAACACCTGCGAACCCTTGCGCAGGTATTCCGCCGCGATCTCGCCGAGTTTGCCGAACAGCGCCACCGCGTGCCATTCGGTGCGCTCCTGCTGCGCGCCTGAGGACTTGTCCTTCCAGGACTCGCTGGTGGCAATGCGAATATTGGTGACCGTCATGCCGCTGGGCATGGAGCGGGTTTCCGGGTCCGCGCCCAGATTGCCGACCAGAATGACTTTGTTGACGCCGCGGGCCATCGTGCACTCCTACACATCGTTTGCGTGAGGCGGAATTGTACACCGCAAGGCCCGGCCGCGGGCGCGCTTCAAACGTCGTGTTCGTGCAGATACACGAGGCTGGCGAGCCAGACGGCGGCGGTGATCGCACAGGCCGCAAACACGCTGGTGAAAGGCTGCCCGGCCTTCAGCAATTGCCCGGCCAGCAGGGCGCCGATGCCCGCCCCGATGAACTGGGCGGTGGCAAAAATCCCCATGGCCGCGCCACGCTGCAACGGCTGGACCACGAGCGACAGCCGCGCCGGCAGCTGCGCCTCGAGGAAATTGAACGCGCCGAAGAACAGGATCATTCCGGCGTACATCCCCCAGGCGGACCCCGCCCCCAGCACCAGCCACAGCATCGCGGCGGCGAGCAGGGCCACGCCGAGCTGGGTGATGCGCCGCGGCCGCCCGGATTTCTCGAACACCCGCAACAGCGGCACGGTGATCAGTAGCGATGCGCCAAAAACTTCCGCGTACACCTTCCAGTGCGCCGACACATCCAGGTGCATCACGTCGGTCAGGATCTGCGGGACCGCGACGAAAGCGGCGGTGAGCGAGAAATGCACGGCGAAGATGCCGATATAGGTGAGCAGGAGCGGCGCGCGCCACAGCGAGGCGGTGAGCGCAGAATCCCGCAGGGTGCGTTCGCGCGCCGGCGGCTGCGGCACGAGGAACAAGGCCAGTGTCGCCGCCACACCCAGGACCGCCATGCAGGCGAAGATGCCCGGCACGCCGAACGAGGCGTCCAACGCCGGCCCGGCCAACAGCGAGATGATGAAGCACACGCCGATGCTGATGCCGATCACCGCCATCGAGCGGGTGCGTATTTCCGGCCGCGTGACATCGGCCACCAATGCCGTGACGGCGGCGGAAATGGCGCCTGAGCCCTGCACCAGGCGCGCCACGATGACACCCGACACCGTATGCGTCAGGTAGCCGATGATCGAGCCGACGATGAACAGCAACAGTCCGCCGGCGATCACCGGCCGACGCCCGATTCGATCCGACAGCCGGCCGGCGGGGATCTGCAGCAACCCCTGCGCCAGGGCATAGGCACCCACCGCGAACCCGGCGGTGCCCTGGGTGGCACCCGGCAGCGAGCGCACGTACAGGTCGAGCACGGGCAGCAGCAGGAACAGTCCGAGGATGCGGGTGGAGTAGATCCCGGTGAGCGCCGCGGTCGCCCGCCGCTCGAGCGGGAGCATCTGCAGTTTTTCGAATGATCCGCTTCGCGCCGTCATCAACCGTCCGCCACCTGTGGAAAATGCGCACCAAAGCGCGGCTGCGGGCGACCTTTCGCACGCTTTGCTCCGCTCTTGACGCGGCGAGTATAGTAACCGGTTCAATGCAGAACATCCGCATCCGGGGCGCTCGCACCCACAACCTGAAGAACCTGGAGCTCGACCTGCCGCGCGACCGGCTGATCGTGTTCACCGGGCCGTCGGGCTCTGGCAAGTCCTCCCTCGCCTTCGACACCATCTATGCCGAAGGACAACGCCGTTATGTCGAGTCGTTGTCCGCCTACGCGCGCCAGTTCCTGTCGATGATGGACAAGCCCGACATCGATTCCATCGAAGGGTTGTCCCCCGCCATCGCCATCGAGCAGAAATCCACCTCGCACAATCCGCGCTCCACCGTCGGCACGGTGACCGAGATCCACGATTACCTGCGCCTGCTGTTCGCGCGAGCCGGTACGCCGCGCTGCCCCGATCACCACATCGACCTGGCGGCGCAGACGGTGAGCCAGATGGTGGATGCGGCGCTGGCGCATCCGGAAGGCACCGCCCTGATGCTGCTCGCACCGGTGGTCGCCGAGCGCAAGGGCGAGCACGCCGAGGTGCTCGAGGACCTGCAGGCCCGCGGCTTCGTGCGCGCACGGATCGACGGCAAGGTGGTGGAGCTGGACCAGGCTGCCGCGCTCGATGCGCGCCGCAAGCACAGCATCGAGGCCATCGTCGACCGCTTCAAGGTGCGCGCGGACCTGGCGCCGCGCCTGGCCGAATCCTTCGAAACCGCCCTGTCGCTGGGCTCGGGCGTGGCGCGGCTCGCCTTCCTCGAACCGGGGCGCGAGGAGCAGGTGTTCTCCGACAAGTTCGCCTGCCCGATATGCGATTACTCCTTGAGCGAATTGGAGCCGCGGCTTTTTTCGTTCAACAGTCCCGTCGGCGCCTGCCCCGCCTGCGATGGCCTGGGCACGCAGGAATTCTTCGATCCGGACAAGATCGTCGGCAATGCCGAGCTGTCGCTCGCGGGCGGCGCCGTGCGCGGCTGGGACCGGCGCAACGCCTACTATTTCCAGCTCATCCAGTCGCTCGGCCGGCACTACAAGTTCGACATCGAGGCACCCTTCGCCTCGCTCGATGAGCACCTGCGCCAGGTGGTCCTGTTCGGCAGCGGTGAGCAGCAGATCGAGTTCAAATACCTCGACGGCAAGGGCGGCACGATCCGGCGACGGCACGCCTTCGAGGGCATCGTCAACAACATGGAGCGGCGCTACCGCGAGACCGAGTCCGCGGCGGTGCGCGAGGAATTGTCGAAATACCGCTCCAACCGGCCCTGCCCCGAGTGCGGTGGCGCGCGCCTGAACCGTGCGGCGCGCCATGTGTTCATCGACGGGCGCAGCGTGCCGGAGTTGTCGGCATTGTCGGTGCAGCGGGCGCTGGAGTTCTTCGGCTCCTTGAAGCTCGCCGGCTGGCGCGGCGAGATCGCCGCCAAGATCGTCGCCGAGATCGCCAGCCGCCTGGGGTTTCTCGCCAATGTCGGGCTCGCCTATCTCACACTCGACCGCAGCGCCGACACCTTGTCGGGCGGCGAAGCCCAGCGCATTCGCCTCGCGAGCCAGATCGGGTCGGGCCTGGTGGGCGTGATGTACATCCTGGATGAACCCTCGATCGGCCTGCATCAACGCGACAACCAGCGCCTGCTGGAAACGCTGCTGCGCCTGCGCGACCTGGGCAACACCGTGATCGTGGTGGAGCACGATGAGGATGCGATCCGCCAGGCCGATCACGTGGTGGACCTGGGTCCCGGCGCCGGCGTGCACGGCGGCGAAGTCGTGGCGCAGGGAACACCGGCGGACATCGCCGCCAATCCGGCGTCCGTCACGGGCCAGTTCCTGAGCGGCGCGCGCGCCATAGAAATCCCGGCGCGGCGCGTGGCCTTCGACCGCAAGCGTGTGTTGAGCGTGGTGGGCGCGACGGCCAACAACTTGAAGAACGTCACCGCCGAGTTCCCGCTGGGCGCCATGACCTGCGTCACCGGCGTGTCGGGCTCCGGCAAATCCACCCTCGTGGTCGACACGCTGCTGCGCGCCGTCGCCACGCAACTGAACCGCGCCGCCGCCGGCAATGCGTATTTCGAGCGCATCGTGGGCCTGGATCACATCGACCGTGTCATCGACATCGACCAGAGCCCGATCGGCCGCACGCCCCGCTCCAACCCCGCCACCTACACCGGCTTGTTCGCGCCCATCCGTGAAATCTTCGCCGCCGTTCCGGAAAGCCGTGCGCGCGGCTATGAGGCGGGGCGTTTCAGCTTCAACGTCAAGGGCGGACGTTGCGAGGCCTGCCAGGGCGATGGCGTGATCAAGGTGGAAATGCACTTCCTGCCCGATGTGTATGTGGCCTGCGATGTGTGCAAGGGCAAGCGCTACAACCGCGAGACCCTCGAGATCCGCTTCAAGGGCCGCAACATCTTCGAGGTGCTCGACATGACCATCGAGGACGCGCTGCCGCTGTTCGCCGCCATCCCCGCCGTCGCCTCGAAGCTCCAGACCCTGCTCGACGTGGGGCTGTCCTACGTGCGGCTGGGGCAGAGCGCCACGACGCTGTCGGGTGGCGAGGCGCAGCGCGTGAAACTCGCCAAGGAATTGTCCAAGCGCGCGACGGGCCGCACGCTCTACATCCTGGACGAACCCACCACCGGCCTGCACTTCACCGACATCCAGCAGCTGCTGGGCGTCCTGCGCCGCCTGCGCGACGAAGGCAACACCATCATCGTCATCGAGCACAACCTGGATGTCATCAAGACCGCGGATTGGGTCATCGACATGGGGCCCGAGGGCGGTGAAGGTGGCGGCCAGGTGGTGGCGGCGGGAACGCCGGAGCAGATCGCAGCCCACGCCGGCTCGCACACCGGGCGCTACCTGGCGGGCGTGCTCGCGCGCGGCGCATCCGCGGCATCACCGGCCCGGCGCCGCGCCTGATCCAGCGTCCGGCACAGCGTTTCCACGCCCTTGAGGATGCGCGGCGACATGCGGTTGAGCAGGTCCGGCTCGATCGCGTAGACATGGCCTGAACGGACCGCATTCAAGTTGGCGAAGCGGTCCCAGGCGCGCACCTGCCGCCGCCCTTCCGCGCCCGCGGCCCCCACGATGATCACGTCCGGATTGCGCGCCAGCACCGCTTCCAGGTCCACCACCGGGGCGAGGCCCGACAGGCCGGCGAACACGTTCGCTCCGCCGCACAACTCCAGCACCTCGTTCACCACATGTTCGCCGGTGAGCGTATACAGCGGGCGGTCCCACACCTGGTAGAACACCCGCAGCCGTGGGCGCCGTGCGTACTGCGCCTGCAAGGCCAACCGCCCGGCGCGAAACTGCGCGGCGGCTTCGCGGCCCAGCCCGGGATGACCGCCGATCTGGCCGAACTGCAGCAGCGCGCCTTCGATGTCGGCCAGGTGGCGCTGTTCGGTGCCCAGCAGATTCAAACCCAGCTTGGCCAATTGCTCCTGCTGGCGCATGGGCGTGCCGCTCTTCCAATACACGACGAGATCGGGCTTGAGCGCCAGCAGGCGCTCGATGTCGATGGCGAACACATCCCCGACCCGCTCGATGCGGCTGGCCGCGGCCGGATAATTGCTCCAGGCATCCACCCCGACGAGTTTGTCGCCGGCGCCAACGGCGAAGAACAACTCCGTGATGTGCGGGCTCAAGCTCACGATGCGGACGGGCGCAGCAGCGGGCGTGGACGCCGGCGAACCCGCGGCGATGGCGGCGTTCGCATCCGGCATCCAGGCCAGCAGCACCAACCACAGCAGCATTACGCGCGACAGGTGCGTGCGCGCGGTGCGCGGTGGCGCAGGTGCGGCGCGCGTTGCATAATCGCCGCAACACAAGGGGAATCGCATTGTTCAAGGATCTCAAAGCACTGCCCGAGGATTCGATTCTAGGGCTGATGGCGAAATTCCGGGCGGATAATTCGGCCGACAAGATCGACCTGGGTGTCGGGGTGTTCCGCGACGAGGCAGGCAACACGCCGGTGCTCGCCTGCGTGCACCGCGCGGAAGCGCAGGTATTGAGCGCACAGACCACCAAGTCGTACGTGGCGCCGGCGGGACGCGCCGAATACAACGCGCTGGTGCAGGACATGGTGCTGGGCGCGCAGCACGTGGCGATCGCCCAGGGCCGCGCGCGCACCGTGCAGGCGCCCGGCGGCTGTGGCGCCTTGCGCCTCGGCGCGGAATTGATCCGCGCCGCCGCCGCCGGCACCACCGTGCACGTCAGCGATCCCACCTGGGGCAATCACCTGCCGCTGCTGGGCGGCGCGGGCCTGTCGCTGGCGCGCTATCCCTACTACGATGCCGCCGCCGGGCGCCTGCGCTTCGATGCCATGCTCGAGGCGCTGGATCGCTGCAAGCCGGGCGATGTGGTGCTGCTGCATGCCTGCTGCCATAACCCTTCCGGCGCGGACCTCTCTCCGCCGCAATGGGCGCAGGTGCTCGCCGCATTGCAGCGCCGGAGCCTCGTGCCCTTCCTCGACCTCGCCTACCAGGGCTTCGGCGAAGGCCTGGATGCCGACGCACACGGTGTGCGCCTGCTCGCCGCCGAATTACCCGAAGTGCTGATCGCCGTGAGCTTTTCCAAGAATTTCGGGCTGTACCGCGAACGCGTCGGCGCGCTCATCGTCACCGGCGAGCGCCCGCAGGCGGCCGATTCCATGTTGAGCAATGTGCTGCAGATTGCGCGCAGCATTTATTCGATGCCGCCGGACCATGGCGCCGCGGTGGTCGCCAGCATCCTGTCGCAGCCGCAGGAACGGCGTGCATGGGAGGCCGAACTGGACCAGATGCGCGGTCGCATCCGTGCCATGCGGCAACTGCTGTCCGCCACGCTGCGGCAGAAATCAGGGAGCGAGCGCTTCGATTTCATCCAGGGCCAGCACGGCATGTTTTCCCTGCTGGGCATTGGACCCGCGCAGGTGACGCGGCTGCGCGACGAGCACCACATTTACATGGTGCCGGACAGCCGCATGAACATCGCGGGGATCACCCCGCGCAACGTGGGGCACCTCGCTGACTCGATACTGAAGGTGCTGTAACGCGCGAGCGCGGCGGGCGGCGCCGGCCGGTGGTCCCCGCTCAACCCTTGAGGGCGGAGCGCAGGCTGGCGATTTCGTTGGCGGACTCGTGCATGATCTCGCCCGCCTTCTCGCCATTCAGCCGCAGGCGCTGGATCACGGGCGAATCCTGCATCGCGGCTTCGAGGCCATCCGGATCGGAGGCGAATGAGGCCATCAGCAACGCCGCGGCGATCACATCGGAAAGATCGGGCGGATTTTCCGATTCGCGCATCAGGTCATCCTGCGAGGAAATCGCCTCGGCCATGGCATCCGAGAACTCCCAGTTCTCGAGGATCGCCTTGCCGATGGCGGCATGCCAATCGCGGATCATGTCGTTCATCGCTTCCTGATGCATGAACAGCATCGGGTGTTTTTCCGCCCGCGTGACGATGTACAGCTTGCCGATGCCATGCAGCAGGCCCGCCAGCATGGCTTCATCGGCGTTCAACTTGGTGAGCCTGGATGCCAACACGTAGGATAGCGCCGCGACGTGCGTGCTCGATTCCCAGAGGTCCTCGAGGAATTTCTCCAGGCCCTTCAACTTGCTGGCGCTGCGGATCTGCGCCATCGCGAAGGAGATCGCGGCGCTGCGCACCATGTTGTGGCCCATGCGGTTCACCGCCGTGCGCAGGTCGGTGACCTGCTTGCCCGAGCGGTTCAACAGGGCCGAATTGGCCATCTTCAACAGGCGTGCCGCCAGCGCCGGTTCCGAACCGACGATTCGCACCACTTGTTCGACGGTGGACCCTTCGTCGGCCAACGCGCGGCGCACCCGCACTGCCACATCCGGAAACGAGGGCAATTCAACCCGTCCTCCGGACAATTCCACCGACAAGGAACGCACGAATTCGAAGGCGGCGGCCTGACCCGATTCGCCCGACTGGCTCGCTGCCTCCACGCTCATACCACTGGTCCACTCATTGGCCACGACACTGCAATGGTTTTCGGCAGTTCGGCGCGCAACTTGAATGGGGGAATATGACGCCCGCTGCCCGTGGCTGCGGACGGGTCCTGGGCGGAACGGGTTCACAGATTGAGAACGGCCTGAACCCCTGGCGGGCCCGCCACGGGGCGCGAGGCGCCCAGAAGCGCCGTTCGCTAAGGCATCGCCCTAACGACGCTTGCCGCCGGATGCGGTTGGATCGGCGGTCTTGAAGCGTTGGCGAATCTCGCCGTTGCGGTTGCGTTCCTGGAACCGGCCGCCGGTGTAGGTTGCGAGCACTCCGCGCCAAAAGGCGATCGCGGTGGGATTACGGTCGTATTCGATGATTTCCCACTCGCCGGCAAAGCGGTTGAAGATGAGCGTGGCGGCTTCGCGCCCGATGCCCACCCGCCGATGCTGGCGCCGGATGAAGAACTCGGACAGCAGGAAGTCGGCGGACCTTTGCGCCGCGGCGGCGATGCGCGGCCGCGTCACCAGGGCGAAACCCACGCTTTCGGAACCCTTCACGATCACGAGGGGATGCGACAACTCGTTGTTGAACCAGTTGGAGAAGATCTCGTCGTTTCGCGGAGCGTCTTCGACCAACACCGGGAATACGCCGGTGTTCAACTGCGACAGGTCTTCCAGGTATTCGCCATAGACCTGTTCGATCCATTGGCGATCCTTGGCCAGGTGCTTGCAGTCGCGAATGCTGACCAGCAAGAGACTCTCCTGAAAATAAAGGGCGCTACAAAAAAGAACAGCCCGGACAAGCGTACCTGACGGCAGCCTGGCCGGGCATTGTTCAAACGCCTATCGAAGTAATATTACTTCGGCGCGCTTTCAGCGGCAGGAGCCGACTCCGCAGCAGGAGCGGACTCAGCGGCAGGAGCGGGCTCTGCAGCCGGCGCCATCGCAGCAGGAGCCGATTCGGCGGCAGGAGCTTCAGGAGCGGGAGCCGGAGCTTCCGTCTTGGCGCAGCCACCGAGCACGAACGCAGCGACGAAAGCGCTTAGAGCAAGTTTGGTCTTCATCTAACGATACCCCAGAAAATTTAAGGAGGAGAAACAACCAAGGCAAACTAGTTTGTCTTCGGGTTTTACCCAGATCGCGGAACGCGATTTTAGAGGTTTTTGCTATAATTTCAAATCTGTTTCAACGGTTTTTAAAGATTATTGTTCATACGCCAACACGCCTTTAACGCACGCCTCGGCTCCGCGGGTTAAACGCCGGAGCCAATCTGCGTTATTTTCGCCGTGAGCCGAGTCCCTCACGTCTAGGCCCCCGCCCCATCAACGAGGTTACCGCATGACCGACACCCTGGACGCGCTGTTCCCGGCGCACCTATGCACCATCCGGCAGCGCATGGACAAGGCCCTGGCGGCCTGCGGATTCGATGCCGTGGTCATCCATGCCGGGGCTCCGATCACCTTGTTCCTGGACGATCATGACTATCCCTTCAAGCCCAGCCCGCATTTCAAGGCCTGGGTGCCGCTGACCGAGCACCCCCATTGCGCCGTGGTCTACCGGCCCGGATCGCGGCCCAAGCTTCTGTTCAACCGGCCCGACGATTACTGGCACAAGCCGCCCGACCTCCCCACGGCGGACTGGACCCGCGAATACGAGCTGGTTCCGATCGCCCTGCCCGGGGATGCGAATGCGCACTGGAAGAGCCTCGAGCGGGCCGCCTTGATCGGCCCCCCGCCCGCCTTTGCCGGCGCGGACCCCTCCGCCGTCAATCCCACGCAATTGTTGACCCGGCTGCATTATGACCGCGCGGTCAAGACCCCCTATGAGCTGGCCTGCATGCGCCTGGCCAGTGAGCTGGGTGCACGCGGCCACCAGGCCGCCCTCGCCTGCTTCCGCGCCGGCGGCTCGGAATACGAGGCACACATGCGCTATCTCGAGGCCTGCCGGCAGCGCGAAGAGGAGATGCCGTACAACAACATCGTCGCCTTCAACGAGAACGGCGCGGTACTGCACTACCAGCACCTGGCGCGGCAGGCGCCGGCACAACGCCGCTCCTTCCTGCTGGACGCGGGCGCGCAATACCGCGGCTATGCCAGCGACATCACGCGCACGCATGCGGCGGGCCCCGGCGCGTTCGCTGACCTGGTGGCGGCCATGGACGCCGCGCAGCTGCGCATGTGCGATGAGATCCGCAGCGGCAAGGATTTTCGCGACGTCCACCTGAGCGCCCACCGCATGATCGGCGATGTCCTGCAGGCCGCGGGCCTGATCAAGTTGGGTGGCCAGGCTGCGGTGGAGGCCGGGCTCACCAGCGTGTTCTTCCCGCATGGTATCGGCCACCTGCTTGGATTGCAGGTGCACGACGTGGGCGGCGTGATGGGCGATTCGGCGGGCCACGAGCGGCCCCGCCCCGCCGGCCACCCGTACTTGCGCATGACGCGCATGCTCGAGCCGGGCGTGGTGGTGACGGTCGAGCCGGGCGTGTATTGGATCGACTCGCTGCTCAAGACCGCGGCGGCGGACGCGCGCCGCGAACTCATCGACTGGCAATGCGTGGATGCGTTCCGGCCGTACGGCGGCATTCGCATCGAGGACAACGTGGTGGCCACGGCAGGAACGCCGGAAAATCTCACCCGCAACGCATTTGTAAGAATCGCGGCGTAGCTTTTCCATGTGTGAAGATCCTCAAGGTATCCGATGTGTACTTTCCCCGCGTCAACGGGGTGTCGACGTCCATCCAAACCTTCAGCGAGGACCTGATCACCCTGGGGCACGAAGTGGCGCTGGTCGCACCGGCCTACGGAAAGGGAACGACCTCACCTGAATGCCGGCGGGTACCGGCACGCGCAGTGCCGGGCGACCCCGAGGACCGCGTCATGAGCTGGCGCGCGCTGAATGCTAGCCTGGCGGCGTTGCCCGCCGACATAGACGCCGTGCACATCCACACACCATTCCTGGCGCACTACGCGGGGGTTCGGTTCGCGCGGGCGCGGCGCATTCCGGTGGTCGCTACCTACCACACACTGTTCGAGGAGTACCTGCACCACTACGTGCCTATCCTTCCCCGCGCGCTCACGCGGCCGGCGGCACGCTGGTTCAGCCGCGAGCAATGCAACCAGCTCGATGCCATCGTGGCACCCTCGAAGGCCATGCGCGAGGCGCTGTTGGAATACGGGGTGCGCAAGCCCATCACGATCCTGCCGACCGGGCTGCCCGCCTCGCGTTTCGCGGCGGGAAATGGCGCGGAATTCCGCCGACGCCATGGCATCGCGCAGGGACGGCCGTTGCTGCTGTTCGTGGGCCGCGCGGCACACGAAAAAAACATCGACTTCCTGCTGCGCATGCTGCCGGGCGTGCTGCGGAAGGCCCCCGAGGCTTTGCTGCTGATCGCAGGCGAAGGACCGGCGGTAGCGGCTTTGAAGCGGGTGGCGGCCGGGGTCGGCGTGGCGGACCAGGTGCGCTTCCTGGGCTACTTCGACCGCAACACCGAACTCCTGGATTGCTACGCAGCCGCGGACGTGTTCGTGTTCGCCTCGCTCACGGAAACACAGGGACTGGTGCTGCTCGAGGCCATGGCCCAGGGCGTGCCCGTGGTCGCCATAGCACGCATGGGAACCATCGACATCCTGGAGCCACAAAGGGGCTGCCGGCAGGCGCCGGCCAACGAGACTGGATTCGCGCAAGTGGTGGCCAGAGTGTTGTCGGAGGAAGCGACGCGCAAACGCCTCGGCGAGGAGGCGCGGATCTATGCCAATGAGTGGTCGTCGGCTGCGCAGGCAAGGCGGCTGGCGGAGATTTACACCGGCCTGTGCTTGGGAAACGAGGTGTCCGCGGCGGCACTGCCCCTGGCAGCCGGCGACTGAGATATTTCCTGTAACCCCGCCGGATCCACGAATCGACCGGGCGGTCCCCAACCTTGCGGCGGTTGGGATGATGCCGGCCCGCCACGCGGCGGGCCGGCAAACCCTGTCAGCGCTTGACCAACGCGTTGCGGATTTCTTCCAGCAACACTTCCGAGCGCGGCGGGGGCGGAGGCGGTGCGGCCGGATCGGGCTTCTTCAGGCGGTTGAGGGCGCGGATCGCCATGAAGATGACCATGGCGATGATCAGGAAATCGAACACCGACTGCAGGAAGGAGCCGTACTTCAACAGCACGGGCGTCTTGCCATCAGCCCCCATGCCGAGGTTCACGGCGAGATCGGTGAAGTTGACCCCACCAATGACCTTGCCCAGCACGGGCATCACGACATCACCCACGAAGGAGGAAACGATCTTGCCGAATGCACCGCCGATGATCACACCGACGGCCAGATCGACCACGTTTCCTTTCATGGCAAATTCTTTGAATTCCGACGCAAAACTCATTTTCCAGCTCCTTGCTTGATGGGGGAGCGAAGATTACGTTAATCCAAATCCCTACGCAAAAGCGCTTCGCATTAATGCATCGCATCTTGTTTCTTCGTCCTGCGTCGGCGGGGTTGGGCGGTGCGCGGCGGGAGAGCGGATTTTCGCGTGTTAAGCGCGTCCGCTTTGACGCGCCGGACGCGCTGAGTACGAGGGTGGACTCTTGAGATGAGCGAATGATGCGCTAGCGTCCGACCGCGTCAAAACGATGCCTTTCACGCGCGCCCACGCGGAAATCCGTGTACCGGTCCGCGCGCTCAAGCGCTTTCTTTCCAAGCGGCGGCTGCAACATCAAAGTTGCAGCTTGTGAATCAGATCAAGCAGCAGCGCGTTTACGCTTCGGCTTGGCTTCCGCTTCGGATTCGTCGGCAGCCTTCTTCGGCGCTGCCTTCTTCTTCGCCTTGGGCTTCTCGCCGGCATCAGCCGCGGGAGCTTCGGCCTTGGCAGGACCATCGACGAGCTGCACGAGAGCCATGTCGGCCGTGTCGCCCGGGCGCATTTCCATCTTGAGGATGCGGGTATAGCCGCCGGCGCGCGCCTTGAAGCGGGGACCAAGGTCACCGAACAATTTGTCGACCACGGCTTCGTCGCGCAGGCGCGCGAAGGCGATGCGGCGCTTGGCCTGCGAATCGATCTTCGCCAGCGTGATCAAGGGCTCGACCACGCGGCGCAGTTCCTTGGCCTTGGGCACGGTGGTGCGGATGGTCTCGTGACGCAGGAGCGAGGTGGCCATGTTGCGCAGCATCGCGTGGCGGTGCGAGGAGTTGCGGGAGAGCTGACGCCCGATATTTCTATGACGCATGTTCTTTCAGACCTGATTTTCTTGAAGCCGCGTCTTCAGACGCCGTCGCGCTCGTCGTCGCGCTTGAGGCCCGGGGGCGGCCAGTTGTCCACGCGCATGCCGAGGGTCAGGCCGTGGCTTTCCAGCACTTCCTTGATCTCGGTGAGCGACTTCTTGCCGAGGTTCGGCGTGCGCAGCAATTCCACTTCCGTGCGCTGCACCAGATCGCCGATGTAATGGATGTTCTCGGCCTTGAGGCAGTTGGCGCTGCGCACGGTGAGCTCGAGCTCGTCCACGGGACGCAGCAGGATGGGATCGAACTGCGTTTCGGTGGACTTGGACACCGACTCGTCCTGGCCCTGCAGATCCACGAACACCGACAGCTGGTCCTTGAGGATGCCGCCGGCGCGCCGGATGGCTTCCTCGGGGTCGATCGTGCCGTTGGTCTCGATGTCCAGGATGAGCTTGTCGAGGTCGGTGCGCTGCTCGACGCGCGCGCTTTCCACGTTGTAGGTCACTTTACGGACCGGGCTGAACGAGGCGTCGAGTTGCAGGCGGCCGATGGGACGGGACTGCTCTTCGAAAGCCGCGCGCTGCACGGCGGGACGGTAGCCACGGCCACGCTCCACCTTCAGCGACATGGACAGCTCGCCGGCCTTGGTCAGGTTGGCGATGACCAGGTCCGGGTTGAGGATCTCGAGGTCGTGATCGCCGGCGATGTCGCCCGCGGTGACGGGACCCGGGCCCTTCTTGTGCAGGCGCACTTCGGCCACATCGCGCGTGTGCATGCGGATGGCCACGGCCTTGAGGTTCAACAGGATGTCGACCACGTCTTCCTGCACGCCTTCGATGGCGGTGTACTCATGCAGCACGCCTTCGATTTCGACCTCCGTGATGGCCGCGCCGGGCAGCGAGGACAGCAGCACGCGACGCAGGGCATTGCCCAGCGTGTGGCCAAAGCCGCGTTCGAACGGCTCGATGACGATGCGTGCATGGCGCGGCGACTGCGGCTGCACCTTGACGACACGGGGCTTCAAAAATTCGTTGATCGAACCCTGCATGGATACCACCTGCTTGTAGAAATCGCGATGCGCGAATCGCGCGCACCGCGCAACCAATTACTTCGAATACAACTCGACGACGAGGCTTTCGTTGATGTCGGGGAGGAATTCCTGGCGGTCCGGAACGGACTTGAGGAGGCCCGAGAACTTCTTGTCGTCCACTTCCACCCAGTCCGGGAAACCCACCTGCGCGGCAATGGCAAGCGCCGCCGTCACACGCGTCTGCTTCTGCGCCTTCTCGCGCAGGGAGACCACATCGCCGGCCTTGCACTGGTAGGAGGCGATGTTCACCAACTGGCCGTTCACCGCCACCGCCTTGTGGCTGACGAGCTGGCGGGCCTCGGCACGCGTGGCTGCGAAACCCATGCGGTACACCACGTTGTCCAGGCGGCACTCGAGCATCTTCAACAGGGTTTCACCCGTGGCGCCCGGCCGGCCTGCGGCCTTGTGGTAATAGTTGCGGAACTGGCGCTCGAGCACGCCGTACATGCGGCGCAGCTTCTGCTTCTCGCGCAGCTGCATGCCGTACTCGGACAGGCGCTGCTTGCGCTCGCTCTTCACGCCGCCTGGCGGCACCTCGAGCTTGCACTTGGATTCCAGGGGCTTCGAGCCGCTCTTGAGGAACAGGTCGGTTCCTTCACGGCGGGACAGCTTGCACTTCGGACCTACATATTTTGCCATTGCGATGGGACCTGCTTAGACGCGACGCTTCTTGGGCGGACGGCAACCGTTATGCGGGATCGGCGTGACGTCTTCGATGTTGGTGATCTTCAGGCCGCAACCATTGAGGGCGCGCACCGCGGACTCGCGGCCCGGGCCGGGACCCATGACGCGCACCTCGACGTTCTTCACGCCATGCTCCTGGGCCGCGGTGCCGGCGCGCTCGGCCGCCACCTGCGCGGCGAACGGCGTGGACTTGCGCGAACCGCGGAAGCCGCAACCACCGGAGGTCGCCCAGGACAGCGTGTTGCCCTGGCGGTCGGTGATGGTGATGATGGTGTTGTTGAACGAGGCGTGCACGTGCGCGATCGCATCCAGCACGTTCTTGCGCACTTTCTTGCGAACCGGCTTGCCGGCCTTGTCGGTGCCCTGCTGGGAACCCTGCTTGTTGTCAGCCATGGATGATCTCTTAGGTTTTTACCGACGATTACACTTTGCCCGGCGGCGCATTCATCTTGACGGCCTGCTTGCGCGGGCCCTTGCGCGTGCGCGCATTGGTGCGCGTACGCTGGCCGCGCAGCGGCAGCCCCTTGCGATGACGGATGCCGCGATAGCAGCCGAGATCCATCAGGCGCTTGATGTTCATGGACACTTCGCGTCGCAGGTCACCCTCGACCGCGAACTTCGCGACCTGCGAGCGGAGCGAGGCGACTTCGGCATCCGTCAGGTCCTTGACCTTGACGTTGTGCTTCACGCCGGCTGCGTCGCAGATATTCCCTGCGCGAGCACGGCCGACGCCGAAAATGTGAGTCAGACCGATGACGACATGCTTGTTCATCGGGATATTGATGCCGGCAATACGCGCCATCTACTTCTCCGCTAAAGCTTGCGCCAAAAAGGGCGCAATTTTACCCAAAAACCCTTTACTTCTCAACGCTTGGAACACAAGCGCCCCTTCCTGCAGCGACCTTAAGCCCTGGTTTACCCTTGGCGCTGCTTGTGCCGTGCGTCCGCGCAAATGACATAAACCACCCGGCGGCGGCGCACGATCTTGCAGTTCTTACAAATCTTCTTCACCGACGGACGGACTTTCATTTCTTGCTCCCGATACCACGCAGGCTCGCTTTCTTCATCAAGCCTTCGTACTGATGCGACATGAGATGCGACTGCGTCTGCGCCACGAAATCCATGACACCCACGACGATGATCAGGAGCGAGGTCCCGCCGAACTGGAACGGGATGCTCGGGTTGACCATACGGATGATCTCGGGGAGCAGGCAGACCGCCATGATGTACAGGCCACCCCACAGCGTGAGCCGCGAGAGCACCCTGTCCAGATATTCGCCGGTCTGCTGCCCCGGGCGGATGCCGGGGATGAAGGCGCCCGCCTTCTTCAGGTTCTCGGCCGTGTCGCGCGCGTCGTACACGAGCGCGACGTAGAAGAAGGCGAAGCCGATGATCAGCACCGCAAACAGGATCACGTGCAGGGGTTGTCCGTAATTGAGGGCGGCGGCCACCTTTTGCAAGCCCCGCTGCCAGACATTGGGATTCGGGCTGTTGCCGAAGAACTGCGCGATCGTGGCCGGAAACACCAATAGGCTGGAGGCGAAGATGGGGGGAATGACGCCCGCCATGTTCAACTTGAAGGGCAGATGCGTGTTCTGGCCCTGCATCATGCGCCTGCCGACCTGGCGCTTGGCGTAATTCACCTGGATGCGGCGCTGCGCACGCTCCACGAACACGCAGAACAGCGTGACCAGGATGACCACCACGATGATCAGCAGCACCACCAGCGGATTCATTTCGCCGGAGCGCACCATTTCCAGGGTGCTGCCGATGGCGCGCGGGAGCCCCGCCACGATGCCGGCGACGATGATCATGGTGATGCCGTTGCCGATGCCGCGCTCGGTGATCTGCTCACCCAGCCACATCAGGAACAGCGTGCCGGTGGTGATGGACAGCGTGGCGACGAACAGGAACTGTGGGCCGGGATTCGGGACGAGGTTGCCGCCGGAATGCTGGATGGCCACGGCGGCGCCGAAACCCTGGAAGGCCGCCAGCGCCACGGTGCCGTAGCGCGTGTACTGCATGAGCTTGCGCCGGCCGGACTCGCCCTCTTTGCGGATCTGCGCCCAGGACGGCACCACCATCGACATCATCTGCACGATGATCGAGGCGGTGATGTAGGGCATGACGTTCAACGCCAGGATGGAGAAGCGCTGCAGCGCACCACCCGAGAACATGTTGAAAATGCCGAGCAGCGTGCCCTGTTGCGTGGAGAAGAACGCCGCAAAGCGCGCCGCATCGATGCCGGGCACCGGAATGAACGTGCCCACGCGATACACGACCAGCGCACCCAGCAGGAACCATAGGCGCTTGCGCATCTCCGCAAAGCGCGTCATGTCTCCTAAGGTTGCCGTCGGGCTGGTCGTCGAAGTGGCCACGTGATTCCTAGTTCTATCAGCCGTCGAGCCGGCCGCCGGCCGCTTCCACGGCGCTCTTGGCACCCTTGGTGGCGGTAATGGCCTTGTCTTTGACCACGAAGGCACGGGTCAGTTTGCCCGACAGGATGATTTTCACCTTCTCGGTGCCGGCCGGGACCAGGTTGGCCGCCAGGAGCCCGGCGAGCGTGACTTCATCGCCCTTCACACGCATGAGGTCGGTGAGCGTGAGCTCCGAACGGGTGCGCTTGATGGCCGAGCGGAAACCGATCTTGGGCAGGCGGCGCTGCAGCGGCATCTGGCCGCCTTCGAAGCCCACCTTGTGATAGCCGCCCTTGCGGGCACGCTGGCCCTTGACGCCGCGGCCGCAGGTCTTGCCCTGGCCGGCGGAGGCGCCACGGCCCACGCGCAGGTGCGCGCGCTTGGCGCCGGCGGCGGGTTTGATGACGTTAAGACGCATTACTTGGTCTCCACCTTCAACAGATGACGGGCGCGGTTGATCATGCCGCGGTTGGACGGCGTGTCCTCGACCTCGACCGTGTGCCGGATCCGGCGCAGCCCCAGGCCGCGTGCGGAATTCACGATGTCGCTCAACTGATGGGCCAGGCTCTTGATGAGCGTGACCCGGATCTTCGGGTTCGCCATGATGCTTTATCCGGTGATGTCTTCGACGGTCTTGCCGCGCTTGGCGGCGAACTCATCGGGGGAACGGAGCTTGGCGAGCGCATCCATGGTGGCGCGCACCACGTTGATGGGGTTGCGCGAGCCGTAGCTCTTGGCAAGCACGTTGCGCACGCCGGCGCACTCGAACACCGCGCGCATGCCGCCGCCGGCGATCACGCCGGTACCATCGGCAGCCGGCTGCATGTACACGCGGGTGGTGCCATGACGGCCCTTCACCGCGTAGAACAGCGTGTCGTTCTTGAGCGAGACGTTCACCAGGCTCTTGCGCGCCTGCTGCATGGCCTTGGAAATGGCCACCGGCACTTCGCGCGCCTTGCCATAGCCGAAACCGACGCGGCCGGCGCCATCGCCCACCACGGTGAGCGCGGTGAAACCGAACTGCTTGCCGCCCTTGACCACTTTGGCCACGCGATTGACCGCGACGAGCTTCTCGAGCAGGTCATCACCGGACATGGGCTTTTCAACTCTTGCCATAGCGACTCGATGCTCCTGTTAAAACTCTAGACCGGCTTCACGCGCGGCTTCCGCCAGCGCCTTGACACGGCCGTGATACATGAAGCCGGAACGGTCGAAGGCCACCTTGGAGATGCCCTTGGCCTTGGCGCGTTCGGCAATGGCCCGGCCCACGGCCTTCGCGGCCTCGATGTTGCCGGTGGATTTCAAATCGCCGCGTACGTCCTTCTGGACGGTGGAGGCGGTGACCAGCACGGTGTCGCTGCCGGCCGCGAAGATCTGCGCGTAGATGTGCTGCGGGGTGCGATGTACCGACAGGCGCACGGCACCGAGTTCTTTGATCTTCACGCGGGCGCGGCGGGCACGGCGCTGGCGGATGTCCTTCTTGTGCAGTTTCATATGCCTTACTTCTTCTTCGCTTCTTTCAGCGAAATCTTTTCATCCGAATACTTCACGCCCTTGCCCTTGTACGGCTCGGGGGCGCGGAAGGCGCGAATCTCGGAGGCGGTCTGGCCGACGCGCTGACGATCAGTGCCCTTGACCAGGATTTCCGTCTGCGTGGGCGTCTCGATGCTGATGCCCTCCGGGATCGGATAGACGATGGCATGCGAATAGCCCAGGGTGAGGTTCAGGGCCTTGCCCTGCACCGCGGCGCGATAGCCGACGCCCACCAACTCGAGCTTCTTCTCATAACCCTTGCTCACGCCCAGCACCATGTTGGCGAGATGCGCGCGCGCGGCACCGGCCAGCGCCTGCGCACCTTCGGTCTTGCCCGGCTCGACTTCCAGGTGCTTGTCCTTCTGGACCACCTTGATGCCGTGCTGCAGGGCCAGGGACAGGCTGCCCTTGGCGCCCTTGATGGTCACCGATTCGGCGGCGATCGTGGCGGTCACGCCCTGCGGCAGATCGACCGGCTTTTTTGCAACTCGAGACATGGTCTTGAACCCTTGTTCCTTGCTTACTGGACGACGAACAGCACTTCGCCGCCGGTACCGGCCGCACGTGCCTTCTTGTCCGTCATGACGCCCTGCGGCGTGGAAACGATGGCGACACCCAGACCGCCCAGGACCTTGGGCAGCTCATCCTTGCCGCGATAGATGCGCAAGCCGGGACGGCTGACGCGCTCGATGCGGTCGATGACGGGGCGGCCGTCGTGGTACTTGAGGTCGACCGAAACGGAAGCCTTGCCGTTGTCGGTGCTGGTGGAAAACCCACCGATGTAGCCTTCTTCCTTGAGCACGCCGAGGATGGCGAGCTTCAGCTTGGAGGCGCCCATGCCCACGGTGGGCTTGCCGGCGGCCTGCGCGTTGCGGATGCGGGTCAACAGATCAGCGATGGGATCGGTCATGCTCATGATGCGCGCCTCACCAGCTCGCCTTGGACAGGCCCGGGATCTCACCGCGATGCGCGGCCTCGCGCAGCTTGGTGCGCGCCAGGCCGAACTTGCGGTACACGCCACGCGGCCGGCCGGTGATGGCACAACGGCGGCGCTGGCGCGTGGGGCTGGCATCGCGCGGCAGCTTCTGGAGCTTGGCCTGCGCGTCCGCCTTCACGTCCGGGTTCGTCTTCGGGTTGCGGATCGCCTCTTTGAGCTCGGCGCGCGTAGCGGCGTACTTCTTGGCGATCTTCACGCGCTTCTTTTCGCGCATGATCATGTTGGTCTTTGCCATTCGCTTTGAATCCTACTTTCGGAACGGAAAGTTGAAAGCTTCCAGCAGCGCACGACCATGCTTGTCGTCCACTGCCGTCGTGGAAATGGTGATGTCCATGCCACGGATTTGATCGATCTGGTCGTACTGGATCTCGGGGAAGATGATCTGTTCCTTCACGCCCAGGCTGTAGTTGCCACGGCCGTCGAAGGAGCGCCCGCTGATGCCGCGGAAGTCGCGGATGCGCGGCATCGCGATGCTCACGAGGCGATCCAGGAATTCATACATGCGCGCGCCACGCAGCGTGACCTTGCAGCCGATGGCCTGGCCGTCACGCACCTTGAAGGTCGCGACCGACTTCTTGGCCTTGGTGACCGCCGGCTTCTGGCCGCTGATCTTGGTGAGATCGCCCACGGCGGCGTCGATGACCTTCTTGTCGGCCACGGCTTCGCCCACGCCCATGTTGATGGTGATCTTGGTGATCTTCGGGACCTGCATCGTGTTCGCCAGACCCAAGGACTTCTTGAGTTCGGGGACGATCTTCTCCCGGTACTGTTGCTGGAGCCTTGCCATAGTTAAGCGTCCACCACTTCTTTGTTCGACTTGAAAATGCGAACTTTCTTGCCGTTGGCCAGCGTCTTGAAACCGACGCGGTCGCCCTTCTGGGTCGCGGGGTTGAACAGCAGCACGTTGGAGATGTGCAGCGGCGCCTCGCGCTCCACCAGCCCACCGGCCACGCCGGCCTGCGGATTGGGCTTCTGCGACTTCTTCACCATGTTCAGGCCCTCGACGCGCACGCGGTCGTCGCCCAGCACCTCGATCACGGCGCCGCGGCGGCCCTTGTTCCTTCCTGCGATGACGACCACCTGGTCGCCTTTACGAATCTTGTTCATGTCGAGAACTCTCTCAAAGCACTTCGGGTGCCAGCGAAATGATCTTCATGAACTGCACGTTGCGCAGTTCACGCGTCACCGGCCCGAAGATGCGGGTGCCGATGGGCTCGAGCTTGTTGGTCAGGAGCACCGCGGCGTTGGTGTCGAAGCGGATCAGCGAGCCATCGGCGCGGCGCACGCCGCGCTTGGTGCGCACCACCACGGCATCGTAGACCTCGCCCTTCTTCACCTTGCCGCGCGGGATCGCATCCTTGATGCTCACCTTGATGACATCGCCGACGCCGGCGTAGCGGCGCTTGGAGCCGCCCAGCACCTTGATGCACATCAGACGCTTCGCGCCGCTGTTGTCGGCGACATTCAACATACTTTGCAGCTGGATCATGGCGCTTCCTTATTCCGCACGGGCGCGTTCGACCACGCTCACGAGAATCCACGACTTGCGCCGCGACATCGGCCGGCACGGCTTGATGGTGACCGTGTCGCCCTCCTTGCACTCGCCCTTGTCATCGTGGGCCAGGAGCTTGGTGGTGCGGCGGATGAACTTGCCGTACATCTCGTGCTTGACCAGGCGTTCCACCGACACGGCGATGGTCTTGTTCATCTTGGCGCTGACCACCTTGCCGGTGAGCAGCCGCTGTCCGGGGACGGCGTTCGGGGTGCCATTGGATTCGGCGGCCATTACTTCTTACCTCCGGCTTGCCGGCCCTGGGCCAGCACCGTCTTCACGCGCGCGATGTTGCGGCGTACCTTGGAAAATTGATCAGGCTTCGCCGCCTGGCCCGTGGCCCGCGCCATGCGCAGGTTGAACTGCTCGCGACGGAGCTTCAAAAGCTCCTCGTTCAGTTCGGCCGCGCTCTTGGCACGCAGATCTTTGCCTTTCATCACCGCACCTGCCGCTTAACGAATGCCGTGGACACCGACAGCTTGGCAGCCGCCAGCCGGAAAGCCTCGCGCGCGATGGTCTCGCTGATGCCTTCCATCTCGAACAGAACCTTGCCGGGCAGGACCTTGGCGATCCAGTACTCGACGTTGCCCTTGCCGCTGCCCATTCGCACTTCGAGCGGCTTCTGCGTGATCGGCACATCCGGGAAGACGCGGATCCAGATGCGGCCGCCACGCTTCACGTAGCGGGAGATCGCGCGGCGTGCCGCCTCGATCTCACGCGCCGTCATGCGGCAGCGGTCGGTGGCCTTGAGGCCGTACTCGCCGAAGGCAACGGTGTTGCCGCGCTGCGCGCTGCCGGCAATACGTCCCTTGAACTGTTTGCGGAATTTGGTCCGCTTGGGTTGCATCATGTTGGCTTAACCTTCGATCATCCGGCGGCCGGAGCAGGAGCGGCAGCCGCCACTTCCGCCGCCTTGGCAGCTTCGGCCTCGCCTTCGGCGGCGGCCAGTTCGGGCTGGTCGAACACCTCGCCCTTGAAAATCCAGACCTTGATGCCGATCACGCCGTAGGTGGTCTGCGCTTCGGCCAGGCCGTAGTCGATGTCGGCGCGGAAGGTGTGCAGCGGCACGCGGCCTTCGCGGTTGGTCTCGGTGCGGGCGATTTCAGAACCGTTCAAGCGGCCCGAAATGCGCACCTTGATGCCCAGCGCGCCCGAACGCATGGTGTTGGTCACGGCGCGCTTCATGGCACGGCGGAACATCACGCGCTTTTCCAGCTGCTGCCCGATGCCTTCGGCGACCAGCTGCGCGTCGAGCTCGGGCTTGCGGATTTCGGCGATGTTGATGCGCACGTCCTGCATGGTCATGCCGAGCATCTTCGCCACCTGCTGGCGGAGCTTCTCGATGTCCTCACCCTTCTTGCCGATCACGATGCCGGGACGGGCCGTGTGGATGGTGATGTTGGCGCGGCGCGCGGCGCGCTCGATATGGATGCGGCTCACCGAGGCGTCGCTGAGCTTCTTCTTCAGGAGCTTGCGCACCAGGTGGTCGGCGTGGATGTTGGCCGGGAAGTTCTTCGAGTGCGCGTACCACTTCGAGGACCACTCGCGGGTGATGCCGAGGCGAATGCCTACCGGATTTACTTTTTGACCCATTAGCTATCAGCCTTTGCCGTCGGACACTTGAACGAGGATGTGACTGTTGCGCTTGGTGATGCGCACGCCGCGGCCCTTGGCGCGTGCGTGGAAGCGCTTGAAGGTCGGCGCCGCATCCACCTCGACCCGCGTCACCTTCAACTCATCCACATCTGCATTGTGGTTGTTGTAGGCGTTGGCGATGGCCGAATCCAGAACCTTCAGCACGATGCGCGCACCCTTCTGCGGCATGTACTTGAGCGTGTTCACCGCGAGCGTGGCGGACTTGCCGCGGATGGTGTCGACCACCAGCCGGCACTTCTGCGGAGAGATGCGCGCGTAGCGCAAGATTGCCTTGGTTTGCATGCTTACTCCGAAGCCGCCACTTTCTTGTCGCCCGAGTGCGCCTTGAAGGTGCGGGTCGGAGCGAATTCACCCAACTTGTGGCCGACCATGTTCTCCGACACGAGCACAGGCACGTGCAGGCGGCCGTTGTGCACGGCGATGGTCAGGCCGACCATATCGGGAATGACCATGGAGCGGCGCGACCAGGTCTTGATCGGGCGACGGTCGTTCTTCTGCGAAGCCGCCGCCACCTTCTTGGCGAGGTGGAGGTCGACGAACGGGCCTTTCTTCAACGAACGGGGCACAGCATTACTCCTGGCTTACTTCTTGCGGCGCTGGACGATCATGGAGTCCGTGCGCTTGTTGGCTCGGGTCTTCTTGCCCTTGGTCTGCAGGCCCCAAGGACTGACCGGATGCGGATTACCCTGGCCGGACTTGCCTTCGCCGCCGCCGTGCGGGTGATCCACGGGGTTCATCACCACACCGCGCACCGTCGGGCGAATGCCCTGCCAGCGCTTGGCGCCGGCCTTGCCGAACACGCGCAGGTTGTGCTCGTCGTTGCCGATTTCACCGATGGTGGCGCGGCAGTCGATGTGGATCTTGCGCATCTCGCCCGACTTCAGGCGGACGCTCCCGTACATGCCTTCACGCGCGGCGAACTGGGCGGAGGCGCCGGCGCTGCGCGCCAGCTGGCCGCCATGGCCCACCTTCAACTCGATGTTGTGGATGGTGCTGCCCACCGGGATGTGCCGCAGCGGCATGGCGTTGCCCGCCTTGATCGGGGCATCGGAGCCTGAGCGGATTTCATCGCCGGCCTTCACGCCCTTGGGCGCGAGGATGTAGCGGCGCTCGCCGTCCTTGTACAGCACGAGGGCCAGGTGCGCCGTGCGGTTCGGATCGTATTCCAGGCGCTCGACCACGCCCGGCACGCCGTCCTTGTCGCGCTTGAAATCGATGATGCGATAGCGCTGCTTGTGACCGCCGCCGATATGGCGCGTGGTCTGGCGGCCGACATTGTTGCGCGCGCCGGAGCGATTTTTCTTCTCGGTGAGCGAGGTCAGCGGCCCGCCCTTGTACAGGTGCGAGCGATCGACCTTGACCACGAAGCGGGTGCCCGGCGAGGTGGGCTTCATCTTGATGAGTGCCATGGCCTAGCTCCTTACTTCGCCGACCCGGTGAAATCTATGCTCTGGCCGGCGGCCAGGCGCACATAGGCCTTCTTGAAACCAGGGCGCTTGCCCGGGATGTTCTTGAAGCGGCGGGTCTTGGCCGGGCGGTTCAGCACGTTCACGTCGTCGACCTTGACCTCGAACATCAGCTCGACGGCCTGCTTGATCTCGTTCTTGGACGCATCGCTGACGACGCGGAACACGTATTGGTTGGCCTTCTCGGCCACCGTGGCGCTCTTTTCCGAGACGTGCGGCTGCACCAGCACGTTCATCAATCGTTCTTTACTCATTAGGCAGCACTCTCATTCGTCGAGGCCAGGCGTTGCTCCAGCAGCTTCAGCGCACCCACCGTGGCCAGCACCTTGTCGTGCTTGATCAGGCTCAAGGGATCCAGCGAGGCGACCGGCACCACGTCCACATGCGGCAGGTTGCGTGCCGCCAGGAACAGCTTTTCCTCGAACGCCTCGACCAGGATCAGGCACTTGGTGAGACCCGCTTCGGCCAGCTTCCCCACCAGCATCTTGGTCTTGGGAGCGGCCAGCTCGAGCGACTGAACGGCGACCAGGCGGCCCTGGCGAATGAGCTCCGACACCATGCTCTGCATGGCGGCGCGATACATCTTGCGGTTGACCTTCTGCGAATAATCGCGCGGCTTGGCAGCGAACGCGCGGCCGCCACCCACCCAGATGGGGCTGCGGATCGAGCCGGAACGCGCCTGGCCGGTGCCCTTCTGGCTCCAGGGCTTCTTGCCGCCGCCGCGGACTTCGGCGCGGGTCTTTTGCGCCTTGGTGCCCGACCGGCCGGCCGCCATGTACGCGGTGACGACCTGGTGGACCAGCGCCTCGTTATAGGCCCGGCCGAACGCCTCATCCGACAACTGGATGGGGGCACTGCCTGCCGAATTGACTAACTCAAGCTTCATGGCTTCGATGACCTTAAGTCTGGATTATTTCTTGTCGGCTTTGGCCGCGGCGGGCTTGGCGCCGGGCTTGCCCGGAGCGGCCGTCGCCTTGTTCGGCGTGAGCTTGTTGCGACGCAGCTGGGCAATGGCCTTGACCGACGGACGCACGATGACCTGGCCGCCTTCCGCGCCCGGCACGGCGCCGGAAATGAGCAGCAGGTTGCGGGCCGCATCGACCTGCACCACGGTGAGGTTCTCGATGGTGCGGTTGGCCACGCCCATGTGGCCGGACATGCGCTTGCCCTTGAACACGCGGCCCGGGGTCTGGCGCATGCCGATCGAACCAGGGGAACGGTGCGAGACCGAGTTACCGTGGGTCTTGCGGCCGCCCTTGAAATTGTGACGCTTCATGGTGCCCGCGAAGCCCTTGCCGACGGTGGTGCCGGTGACGTCCACGACCTGGCCCACGGTGAAGGTGTCGACCTTGATTTCAGCGCCGGCGGCGAGCTTGTCGGCGTCGGCCTTGCTCACGCGGAATTCGCGCGCGGCGGAACCGGGAGCGACATTGGCCTTGGCATAGTGACCGGCGAGGGCCTTGGTGACGCGCGAGGCACGGCGGCTGCCGAGCGTGACCTGCACGGCCGCGTAGCCATCGTTTTCCGCCGTCTTGATTTGCGAGACCCGGTTCGGCAGCGCCTCGATCACCGTCACGGGGACGGCGGCGCCCGCCTCATTGTAAATGCGGGTCATGCCGCATTTGCGGCCAACCAGACCAATAGACATTCTAAAGTCCTCTCACACCGCGGGATGCTGCGATTGGCACCCGCTGTCGTTACACCGGCCGGCGGTTTGGACCGCCCACCCCAGCACCCTCTTGGAAGATGACTGGCGTGCGCGCCCACGCGCTCCGACCTGAAAATTGGAGCGCGAAGTATACGCAAGTTCTGTGGCGGGTCAATCCAGATTGCAGTTATTCAGCGCGGCGATGCCCTTGCATCGAAGTGGCGGGAAATGCCGGTCAAGCGATCTCGCTAAATTTGACATAATTACAAGACCGATGGAGTCACCGTCTTCTTGACGCCCCATTATCTTTCGTTATACCGTCAGTTCAGCGGTTTACACGTCGAAAAACGGCAAAACGAAGGTTTTGTTAGCAAAAGGGGACTCACGTGCGCACACACCTGCTGTTGGCCGGGCTGACCGGCGCTCTGCTCATTGCCTCCACCGGTAACGCGGCTGACCCAACCGAGCCGGCCGCGGACGAACTCCAGGAAATCGTCGTCACCGGCATCCGCGCCAGCCTCGGCCGTGCGCTCGACATGAAGCGCGACGCCGCCACCATCCTGGATGCCATCTCCGCCGAGGAACTGGGCAAGTTCCCCAGCCGCAACGTCGCGGATGCGCTCATCAACATTCCCGGCATCACGGTGGAGCGCACCACCGGCGGTGAGGGGCAGAACATCACCATCCGCGGTCTGGGCGGGGACTTCAACATCACCACCCTGAACGGCCGGATCCTGGCCACCGAGGACACGGGACGCGAATTCCGCTTCGACGTGCTCCCTTCCGAAATGATCAGTGGCACCGATGTGTACAAGGCCGTACAGGCACAGAACCTGGAAGGCAGCCTTGGCGGCTCGGTGGACCTGCACTCCGCGCGGCCCTTCGACTTCAAGGGCTTTCATGCCGGCGGCTCGGTGGAAGGCGAATACGGCGACCTGCCCAAGAAATGGGGTAAGCGCTACAGCGGCGTGGTCAGCGACACCTTCCTGGATGACCGGCTCGGCGCTTTGCTCGTGGTCTCCTACTCGAAGCGCGACACGCGCACCGACAACCTGCACGAGATCTCCACGACCTCAGGCACGGAAACCGACTGGAACACCGATTTCAACAACAACGGCGCGATCGACAGCGACGGCAAGGCCTACTACTTCCCGCAGTTCTACAGCACCGGCGCCATCCTGAGCCAGCACGAACGCCTGGGCGTATCCGGCGCCTTCCAGTTCAAGATCACCGATCGCGCGTTGCTCACCATCGATGCGCTGCATACGCGTTACGACGCCTCGCAGCAGAACTATGCGAGCTCCAATCACGTGACCCCGCGCGAGGACCAGAGCCCCGAAACGCTCGCGGACCCGAACGCGCTCAAATGGGTCCCGGGCACCGTGCGTGCGGATGCCAACGGCGTCATCACCAACTTCAACATGAACAATCTCACTGCCGAAGTGCTGGACGATGAAGTGGCGCGCGTGGTGAAGACCGACCTGTTCGGCGCCAACCTCAAGTGGGATGCCACCGACTCCTTGCACATCGTGGCGGACGGCTACCTCTCCCAATCCAAGCGCAACAGCGGCGGTCTCAACCGCTTCGTCGTGGCCGGCATTCCGGGTGCCACCGGCGTCTTCGCCACCAACGACAACAGCCTGCCCGATCTTGCCATCACACTGCCCGGCAATCGCGCGCTGGACCAGGCCACCGACGATGACTATCGCGCGCACTACATCGGCATCGGCGGCGACAATCTCAAGGACCGCATCGTCGGTGGCAAGCTGGACTTCAAGCTCGACATCGACCGCGGCGTGACCCGGGCGCTGAAGTTCGGCGTCAACCTCACCGACCGTACCAAGAAGAGCGAGGTCATCGACAACAACGATACGGCCTGCAATTTCTGCGGCTATCCGTTCAGCTTCGGGCAGATCGGCGCCAAGGTGATCCAGCCGCCGGCCATCGACGACCTGCTCGGCGACCTTCCCGGGAATTTCCCGCGGCACTTCGCCACCTTCGACATCGACACCTATCTCGCCTCGCTGGCGCGTGCCGAGAACAATCCGAACGTGCTCACCTACTGCCCGGATCCCGCCAACGGCTGCCCGCCGGCGCAGTACCCCACCGGCTACGCCACGCAAATCCTGAAGCCCGACCTGCCGGTATCCTTCCAGGTGAAGGAGAAGACCACCTCCGCCTACATACAGGGCGAGTTCGGGGGCGAGCGCTGGCGCGCCGATGCCGGCCTGCGGCTGGTGCATACCAAGGTGACTTCCACCGGCTATTCCGTGGAGCTGGCGCCGGGATTGATCAAGATTCCCGGTGCTTCGGCGGACTACATCGTCAACCTCACCGACCCCGTCCCCGTGAGCGGCGGCGGCAGCTACACCAAGGCATTGCCGGCGGTGAACTTCTCCTATGACCTGAAGCCCGACCTGCGCCTGCGCCTGGCGGCCTCGAAGGTGATTTCGCGCCCCTCGCTGTTCCAGCTCAGCACCTCGGTGGACTGGAGCAACTGGTCCTCCGGGAGCTTCATCACCTATCACGCCGGCAACCCGGACCTGAAGCCGACCGAGGCGAACCAGTTCGATGCCTCGCTCGAGTGGTACGCGTCGCCGCGCTCCTACGTGGCCGCCGCGGTGTTCTATAAGAAGGTGAAGAACTTCGTGCGCGATTTCGTGCCCGTGACCAAGACCTACACGGACTCTCAGACCGGCGTCACCGTCACCTACGATGACGTGCAGGTGCTGAACGGCGACAGCGGCAAGATCCGGGGCGCGGAGATCGGCGGCCAGTACCTGTTCGACAACGGCCTGGGGGTGGTCGCAAACTTCACCAAGACCACCTCCAGCTCCAACGTGGATGGCATCAGCGGTAAATTGCCCGGCGTGATCCCGCACTCCTACAATCTGAAGCTCCTGTATGAAAAGCATGGCTGGTCCAACCAGGTGTCCTACTCCTACGCCTCCTCGTTCACGCACGACCTGGACTCGCCCTACGTGGCGGGCCTGCCCATCGTCTCGGATGCCTACAAGGACCTGTCCGCCACCATCAGCTATCAGATCGGCCAGCACGTCACCGTGTTCGTCGAGGGAACCAACCTGCTGAAGAACGCGGATGCGCGCTTCTCGACCTTCCGCAACGTGCCCGCGTACTATGAGGCCTGGGGCCGCGCCTACTTCGTCGGTCTGCGCGCCCGGCTATGAGCGCGCGCTGAAGGTCACGGATGAAGGGCAAGCCCTGGCTGAAGTACGCGCTCATCACCACCGTGTTCTGGGGGGTGTGGGGCGCGTTTTCCGGCGTGCCCGCGCAGAACGGCTTTCCGGAAACACTCACCTACTGCGTGTGGGCGTTGACCATGATCCCGCCGGCACTGTACGCGCTGCGCAAGGTGAATTGGAGACTGGAGCACGATGCGCGCTCCATCGTGCTGGGCTCGCTGGTCGGCCTGCTCGGCGCCGGCGGACAAATGCTCCTGTTCAAGGCGCTGCAATCCGGGCCGCCGTACCTGATCTTTCCGCTCATCGCACTCTCGCCGGTGGTCACCATCGTGATGTCGCTCCTGCTGCTGCGCGAGCGCGTGCGCTTGCTGGGCGCACTCGGCATCGCGCTGGCGCTGGCGGCGCTGCCGTTGTTCGACTACGCGCCGGGCCATCGGGGTGAGAGCTTCGCCGCCGCCTGGTTCGTGTACGCGTTGATCATCCTGGCAAGCTGGGGTGTGCAGGCCTTCTTCATGCGCTTCGCCAATCGCAGCATGTCGGCCGAGAGCATTTTCTTCTACATGATGCTCACGGGCCTGTTGCTCATGCCCTTCGCGCTGGCGCTCACGGATTTTTCACAGCCCATCAATTATGGCGCCGGCGGGCCATGGCTGAGCGCGGCGGTGCAGATCCTGAATTCCATCGGCGCGCTGACGCTGGTCTATGCCTTCCGCCATGGCCGCGCACTGGTGGTCTCGCCGCTGGCCAATGCCGGTGCACCGCTGATCACCGCCGTGATCTCGCTCCTCGTGCTGGGCGTGGTGCCGCAGCCACTGAAGGCCGTCGGCATCGGCCTCGCCTTCCTCGCCGCGTCGCTGCTCGCCATCGAACCGGAGGAAGAGGCGCCCGCGGCGGTGAGCGCCGGCGAGGCCACGACATGAGTTTCGTCCTCGATGCGGTGCGCCGACACAAGCTGGGCCAGGGTGGCGGCGTGTTCTCGGTGTGCTCGGCGCACCCGCTGGTGATCGAGGCGGCCCTGCGCCAGGCGCAGGACAGCGGCGGCTGCGCCTTGATCGAGGCCACCTCCAACCAGGTCGACCAGGACGGCGGCTACACCGGCATGAAGCCTGCCGATTTCGTCGCCTTCGTGCACGGTATCGCGGCATCCGTGGGCCTGCCCCAGCAGCGCGTGCTGCTCGGCGGGGATCACCTGGGTCCCAATACCTGGCAGTCATCCAGCGCGGTTCTGGCCATGGAGAAATCCAAGGTGCTGATCGATGCCTATGTGAGCGCGGGCTTTCGCAAGATTCACCTCGACTGCTCCATGGCCTGCGCTGGCGATCCTCTGCCCCTCGGCGATGAGCTCATCGCACGGCGCGCAGCCCAACTCGCGGCCGTGGCGGAATCCGCGTGGCATCGGGCCGGCGGCGCCCCACCCGTGTACATCGTGGGATCCGAAGTGCCGGTGCCCGGGGGCGCGCAGGAGGAACTGCATGCCTTGACGCCCACCTCGCCCGATGCGGCCGCGGCAACCATTGCAGCCCACCAACGGGCCTTCGAGTTGCTGGGCCTGGCCGAGGCCTGGCCGCGGGTGATCGGGTTGGTGGTGCAGCCGGGCGTGGAGTTCGATCATGCGCGCGTGGTCGATTACGCGCCCGCCGCGGCCGCTCGCTTGAGCCGGTATGTGGAGCAGGTGCCGGGCATGGTGTACGAGGCGCACTCCACCGACTATCAGAACCCCGCCGCCTTGTCGGCCCTGGTTCGCGATCATTTCGCCATCTTGAAAGTGGGACCGGGCCTGACTTTCGCGTTGCGCGAGGCCCTGTGGGCACTCGATGGCATCGAGGCCGAGTGGCTGGGCGTGGAGCGCAGCGCCAAGCTGAAGGGCACGGTGCTCGAGGCGATGCGGCGCGATCCGCGGCATTGGAAGAAGTACTACACGGCCGGCTCCGCGCAACAACTGCTGCTGAATCAGCAATACAGCCTCAGCGACCGCATCCGCTATTACTGGCCGGTGCCGGAGGTACAGGCGGCGCTCGAAAAGTTGCTGCGAAACCTCCAGGCTGCACCCCCGCCGTTGACGCTGTTGAGCCAGTTCATGCCCGCGGAATACCAGGCGATCCGCGAGGGCCGCCTTGCCTTGAATGCGCGCGACCTGGTCATGCACGCCGTCGGACGCGTGCTCGACGCATACGCGCACGCCTGCCAGCCGAAGGCCGCATGAGCACGCGCCACCTCGGCATGTCGGAAGAGGAGCTCACCCGGCGGCGTGCCGTGTGGACGGCGCGCGAGATCGAACAACAGCCGCGGGCATGGCGGCGCACGCAGGAGTTGCTGGACGGGCGGTCGGCCCGCATTCACGCCTTCCTGCAGCCTCTTCTGAACCGCGACGACCAGCGCATCATCCTCACCGGCGCCGGTTCCTCGGCCTATATCGGTGAATGCCTGGCGCCGCAGCTCTCGCGCACATTGAACCGCAGCGTCGAAGCCATCGCCACCACGGATCTCGTCAGCGGACCGCGCGACTATCTGCGCCGCGCATTGCCCACCCTGCTCGTCTCCTTCGGCCGCTCCGGCAATAGTCCGGAGAGCATCGCCGCGCTGGATGTGGCGGATCAATGCGTCGAGGACTGCCATCATTTGATCATCACCTGCAATGAGCAGGGCATGCTGTATCGCCGCGCGGCAGAGGGCGCCCGCTCGCTCCCCCTGCTGCTGCCCGAGGAAACCCACGATCGCAGTTTCGCGATGACCTCGAGCTTCAGTTCCATGTTGCTCGCGGGAACGCTGGCGCTGGCGCGGCCTGAGCCGCAGCGGCGCGACATGGTGGAAGCGCTCGCGCGCGCCGGCGAGCACGTGCTGTCGCGGTACGCACCGCTGGTCCGCGAACTGGCGGCATGCCGCCACGAACGCGCGGTGTTCCTCGGCAGCAAGGGTATGCACGGACTCGCCCGCGAGGCATCGCTCAAGCTGATGGAATTGACCGACGGCAAGGTGGTCACGCTGGCCGAGTCGCCGCTGGGTTTCCGCCACGGCCCCAAGACCATCATCAATGCCGCGACGCTGGTGTTCGTGTTCCTCTCCAACGACGCGCTCACCCGCCGCTACGACCTCGACCTCGCGGCAGAGCTGCGCCGCGACGCGCGCGCCGGCCGCATCATCAGCATCGGTGCGCAGCCGGGCGCCGCGGGTGCCGGCGCGGATGACTGGGTCTTGCCAGAGCTGCAATTCGCGACGGACGCGGAAATGATGCCCGCGCTGGTGATGTTCGCGCAGTTGTACGCCTTCCAGCGCTCCCTCCTCGAGGGCAATGCACCCGACAGCCCGAGCGCCAGCGGCACCGTGAACCGCGTCGTGCAAGGCGTTACCATCCATCATCTGTAAGGACGGACGGGCCATGTTCCTGGGAGTCGATGGCGGCGGCACCAAGACCGAATTCGTCCTGCTCACGGCGCAGGGGCGCGTGCTCGCGCGCCATGCGGAAACCGGCAGCTACTACATCCAGGTCGGCATGGTGGAAGTCGGTCGCATCGTGCGCGAGGGCTGCGCTGCGGTGCTGCGCGCGGCGGGCGCATCGGCGCAGGACATCCGCTTCGCCTTCCTCGGACTGCCGGCACACGGCGAGGATGAAACCCACACCGCCCAGCTCGATGACCTGCCCGCAGCCGTCCTGCCGGCCGGCCGCTTCCGTTGCGGCAACGACATGATCTGCGGTTGGGCCGGGTCCCTCGGTGGAAGCGATGGCATCAATGTGGTCGCGGGAACGGGCTCCATCTGTTACGGCGAGCGCGCCGGCCGCGGTGCGCGCTGTGGCGGCTGGGGCGAATTGTTCAGCGACGAAGGCTCGGCCTTTTGGATCGCGCGCGAGGGCCTGGCGGCGTTTTCCAGGATGAGCGATGGCCGGCTGCCACGCGGTCCGCTGCACGCACTGCTGGTGAAGCAGCTCGGTTTGAAGCAGGACATCCATCTCACCGACCTGGTGCTCAACGAATGGAAGGCTGAGCGCGATCGCATCGCCGCGCTGTCGCTGTGGGTGAAGGCGGCGGCGGATGCGGGCGATGAGGTGGCGCGCGCCATTTTCCAGCGCGCCGGCGCGGAACTGGCGGCACTGGTCGATGCGACACGCCGGCGCTTGGATTTCGGCGCAACGGAAGCGGTGCGCATCTCCTATTCTGGCGGAGCCTTCAACGCCGGCGACTGGCTGCTGCAACCCATGCTGGCCGCATTGCGGGCGGCCTGCACCCGGTATGAACTTTGCCCGCCGCGCTTTTCGCCGGCTCTCGGTGCCGCCCTGTATGCGGCACGCTGCGCCGGCGAACCGCTCGATGCGGCGGCGCTCGACGCGCTGGCGCGTTCCGCCTAGTTACGCGATTCGACGCGCGGGCCGTGCGCGCGCCGGCTACAAGGGCACGCGGATCACCTCCACGCCCAAGTCGGTGAGCGCGGACAGCACTTCGCGGGGAATACGCTCATCGGTGATCAGCTTGTCGATGTTCGCGGGCTCGACGATGCGATGCAGGCAGATCTTGCCGAACTTGGAGGAATCCAGCACCACGATGATCTCGGCGGCGGCCTCGCACATCATGCGGTTCAGCACCGCCTCGGGCTCGAAATGCGTGGTCACGCCCTTGACCAGGTCAAATCCGTCGACGCCGAGGAACAGCTTGTCGACTGACAGGTCGCGCATGGCATTTTCCGCCTGGGAGCCGTACAGGGACATGTTCTTGCGCCGCAAGGCCCCACCCAGCACCAGCAGGCTGACCTTCTCGTGGGTTGCGATCTCATTCGCAATCGCCAGGTCATTGGTGAGCACGGTGAGCTCCAGCTCGGCCGGCAGATGCGCCGCCACCTGCAGCGTGGTGGTGCCCGAATCCAGCACCACGGTTTCCCGCGCGCCGACCAGCGCCGCCGCCATCTTGCCGATGGCTGATTTCTCCGCGGCGAAGCGCTGGCGCTTGGTCTCGAGCGCGGCCTCGGGCGCGGACGTCTGCCGCTCGCGCAGCACGGCGCCGCCATAGGCGCGTGCGGCCATGCCGATGCGCGCCAGGAAGCCCAGGTCCTGCCGGATGGTCTGGGTGGAGACGCCGAACAATTGCGACAAGGCGTTCACCTGCACGCTGCCCTGTTCGCGCAGCATTTTGATGATCTTCTCGCGTCGCTGGCTGGTGTCGCGCATGCGTCCGCAGTATTGCCAAGAACCGTCAGTGAAAGCAACCGGCGGCCGCGCTACCATGCAGGAGCGCGCAAGCCGCGTATCCGCGGACATATTCAATTCATGAGGGGATGGCCATGAAGCTGACATCATTCGCCCGGTCGCTGTTGCTCGGGTTGTTCGCCGTGCTCGGCACGACGCTGGCGGATGCCGTGCCCGCGGCGGCGGCAGGTGCAGCGGCGCGTGCCAACGCAGCGGCGGACATGGGCTTCTCGGCCGCTCGCCTTGCGGCCATCGACCGCTTCTACGAGCAGCAGGTACAGCGCGGCGAGATGGCGGGCATCGTGTTGCTCATCGCCCGGCACGGCCGCATCGTGCACCACACAGCCATCGGCTACAGCGACCTGGTCTCGCGCAAGCCCCTGCGCACCGACGCGCTGTATCGCTGGTATTCCATGACCAAGCCCATCACCTCCACGGCGCTGATGCAGCTGTACGAGCAGGGCAAGTTCCAATTGAAGGATCCGGTCGCCAGGTACCTGCCGGAGTTCACCAACGTGAAGGTGCTGCGCAAGCCGGACGGTCCGCTCACCGACACGGTGCCGGCCGAGCACGCGCTCACCATCCAGGATGTGATGCGCCATACGGCGGGCTACAGCCATGGGCTGGGCAGCGATGACTATGAAAAATCATATGCGCAGGCAGGCGTATTCGGGCTCGATGTCACCTTGGCGGACATGATGGGCAAGCTGGCCGCGCTTCCCATGCGCCATCAGCCCGGCACCGTCTGGGACTACAGTATCGGCCCCGACATCCAGGCGCGCCTGGTCGAGGTACTGTCCGGGATGCCTTTCGATGAGTACCTGCAGCGGAACCTGTTTCAACCGCTGAAGATGAAGGACGCCGGCTTCTTCGCATCTCCGGAGGCGGCGGCGCGCCTGGTGCCGGTGTCATGGATGAACCAGGAGCATCACCTGGTGCCGCTGGATGCGGAGCACGGGCATCCGGACGGCGGCTTCCTGCTGCAGCCCGAATTCGTCAACAGCTACACGGTGAATCACCGCCGCAAGGGCGGCAGCTATGGCCTGATCGGCACGGCTGAGGACTATTTCCGCTTCGCCCAGGCCATGCTCAATGGCGGCACGCTCGATGGCGCGCGCATCCTCGCACCGCGCACCGTGGACTTCATGACGCGCGATCACCTGGGCGAGATCCGCATGCCCACGCAGGATGGCACGCAGAGCGGCATGGGCTTTGGCCTGGGATTTGCGGTCATCAAGGATCCGGCGCTGGCCGGCGAGATGACCTCCACCGGCACCTACACCTGGGCGGGCGCCGCCGCCACCCACTTTTGGGTAGACCCGAAGGAAGACCTGGTGGTGGTGGCCCTGACGCAGCTCATGGGCGCGCCGGCGGCGCAGCCGCTCTGGCCGCAGCTGCGCGCCTTGGTGTATTCGAGCCTGTCGAAGTAGCAGCGGCGGGACCCGCGGGGACGGCTTCGATCAGCAGCGAATGCTGGAAGCGGGCCGGCAGCCGCGCGCTGGGGCCCTTGACCTCGCCCAACGCGGCGCCGCTCACGTAATCGCGCAGGCGATAGCCTTGCGCCTGCAGGCCGCGCAGTTCAATCTCGCCGTCGAACGCATCGGCAAAGAAGGCGTAGTAGAGCCTTGCGCCCTTGCGCACCACATGACCCTCCGGCCGGTCGAAACCGATGTCGTACAAGCCACCGAGATATTCGCCTTCGGACAGACGCGTGCGCTGGTAGATCTTGGTCCATTCCGCCCACAGCTTCTCGCGATGCGGCGTGAGCAGCAGTTTCGGGTCCTTCTCCCCCGGCGCATCGCGCCAGGCGAAATTACTGCCGATCACGCCGCCCACGCCCACGGTGGAGGCAAAATCCTCGCCATCTCGGCTCATCTCCACGTGGTCACCGAAATAGGCGATGCCATCTCCGGCGATGGCCTTCAAGGTCTTGCCCTTGGTGCGCACCTGCCAGGAACTTTCGGGGTCCGCCGCCACCAGCATGTTGAGATAGGGCAATGTATAGATGGAGTAGCCGGTCCCGCACGGGCAGATCTCCACCAGCGCGCCCGGCTTGGCCGATTGCGCGGCATCCCAGATGCCCTTGAAGAAATCCGGCACGCCCTCGGGCGCGGCGTCTGGATGCGGGTGATGATGGGCGGGATTGAAGCACGGCGGGGCGGCGTTCAAATGCTGGCCATCGATCTTCAGGCCGTCGAACCCCCACTCCAGCAGTGCCTTGCGCACGAAGCTGGCGGCATCCGCGCGCACGGGGCCGTAGGCCGGGCAGAGGTAATCCGAATCCCACCAGCTGACGTTGCGCGTGGAGCGGTCCTCGTTGCGCAACAGCCAGTCCGGATGCGCACGATGCAACTCGGACTGCGGATGAGCGGCCAACGGCGACCACCACAACTGGGCTTTCATCCCGGCGGCGTGGATGCGGTCCACCAGCGCCTTCATGTCGGCATCGCCGCGCGGGAATTTCGATTTCACCGGCGTCCAATCGCCGATCGCCACCTGCCAGCCATCGTCCAGCACCGCCCACTTGAATCCCAGGCGCTTCGCGACGGGCAGGGTCTCGAAGACCTGGTCCGGCGTGAACGTGCGGCCGTAGCCCCAGGCGCACCACAGCGGCTCGAACGCGGACGCGGGCGCTTGCGCGAACTTCAAGCCCCGGGCCTGCATGGCCTGGCTGTAGGCTCGCAGCGTCGAGAAATAGTCACCCCGATGCACGGCGACGAAGCCCAACACGGTGCTGAGGCTCGCGCCGGGCGCCAGCACCTGCAGCTCATCGTTGCGCAGCGCCACCTGCACGCCGCCCTCCGCGCCGCGCTCGAGCGGCAGGGAAATCTGCTTGGGCACCAATTCCAGGGAACCGATGGCAAGGCCGGCATCCGCGCGCCACACATCCAGCACCGGCGTGCCGCCGCCGTAGTCCGAATCGTTCATGCCCAGGAAATTGCGGCGCTTGAAACCGGTCGTCACCGGCAGGATCCAGTCGGGGCGCTTTTCGTACGATGCGCTTTGATAAGACCAGAAGGCGGGCTCCTTGGCGCCCGGCCGCGCGCGCATGCCATACCGCGTGATGGCGTAGCCCGACACGCGCAGCGGAACCGTGCCGGTATTGGTGTAGCGCACCTGTACGAACAGGAAGTGCGGCCGCGAGGCGTAGGCGGTGACCTGGATCTGCTGCGCAATCCCAGGTGCATGCGCATCGATAAAGGTGCGCGTGCCGGCGCCCAGCGCATCGTGCACCGCCTGCGTGTGCTGCGCATCGAAGCGGAATGCGGGCGACCCCCCCGATGCGGTGAGCAGCGCTTCCGCCGCCTGGAACTCGCCCAGCGGCTCCTCGCCGGCCAGGGTCGACACCACACGGCTGCGCATCTGCGCATCGTATTCGAGGCGGATGCCATCACCCTGCACACCCACGAGCGTCGCGAGGACGGCGGCTGCGATGCTCAACATGTCGATCCTTCAAAATGCAGTTCGCGAACCCAAGCATAGCGCGCGCGATGAGCGTCGCGTCACATTTTGGAAGGGAAAACACGGAGTTTCGTTGACATAGTCCGGCACGCGGGATTTCAATCGGCACACACGTCCGATGGCGGGCGGCATCCACGGAGGAAGCATGTCCATTCGCAGGATTTTCAATCTAAAGTCGCTGGCGATCGCAGCCGTGGCGGGATTCGCACCACTCGCCCATGCCGACCACATCTTCCTGGAGATCCCCGGCATCCCCGGCGAATCCACGGCGGACAGGTACCCGAATTGGATCGATGTCACCAGCATGGGTCAGGAATTCAGCCGCCGTTCCTGCGGCGGGCTCACCGTCTCCAAGCACCTCGACAAGTCCAGCCCCGCGCTCGCCGTGTCCGCCGTCAATGGCGATGTGCTGGCCCAGGCAACGGTGGCCGTGGTCACCGGCGGAGATCGCCCGCTGGAAACCCTGCGGCTGGTGTTGAGCGATGTGATCATCGCCAGCACCACGATTCAAAGCGCCGATCCCGACAAGGTCGTGACCGAATCGGTGAGGCTCCTGCCCCACTCGGTGAGCATCACCTACCGCCCGCAGGATGCGAAAGGCGGGTTGGGACAGCCCATCACCACCGTGGTGACCTGCAACCACAACCGTCCCCGCTGATCGTTCCCGCCGGGCGCCGCGCATGGATGGCGCGGCGCCTTCCTACTCCGAGAGCAACGCCTCGGCCGTGACGAACCGCGGCCGGATGTCCACCGGAAGATCCGCAAGGCGCGCCAACGCCGCCGCAACCCCCGGCCGTATGACCATCATCTTCTCGCTCAAGGCCTTCGCGCCGGCGTAATCACCGTTGGCCTGGATGGTCATGATCTCGCGCGTCAGGCCCGCCACCGCCGGCTTGATCCTCTTGAAATCCACGGCGTACGTGCCATCGGGTTGCACGCGGACGGCGCCGGCATCCAGCAGATAGTTGAGTTGCAGCGCCATGCCCTTGGCGTGTGCATCGGACAATCCGAATCGCAGCGTGCGGAAGGATGAGGCGAGGAAGGTGACGTAGGTGGCGCGCTCCGCGCTCTTCGGCAGCACGCCGTCATTCATGAGTTGCTGCAATGCCCAGAGGCCGGAGACATCCGCCTTCGCCTCCTCCAAAGGCCCGCTCAATTCCTTGAGCTCCTGCCGCACCGTGGTCGCGCGTCCCTGCACGTTGATGGTCTGCGGTCCCAGGCCGTGCATCAGTTCGTGCATGACGGTGTGCGTGAAGAAGGGATCGAACGACACCAGCGGCTGGTCGGCAGCGGCGAGCATGAGCTTGGAGGCCGGCACCAACACGTGATCGAACTTGGCCTGCTGGAAGTTCTTCAGCATGACGCGCTTGGAACCCTTGGCCGCCACCACGCGCTCATCGTTGGGCAGGTTGAAGGCCACGGTCTGCACGCCATGATTGGCATCCCCGGCGGTGTAGAGCACGTTGACCACGCGGATGGGGGCCGCGCCGCCCAGGCGCTTGCGGTAGGCCGGATCGATGGGCAGGCGGTCCTCGAGGCTTTGCAGGCGCGCGCCCAGTCGCGCCAGCTTCTCGCTCTCCGCCGCATCGGTGACCGCAATCACGGCCTCGAAAGCCGCCTTGTAGTTGAACCAATTGTCCTCGTACACCTCGTAGGGCCCGATGGTGGGCTCGATGCTGCCGGCAAGATCCATCCAGGCCATGTCGCTGGCGTAATAATCGTTCGAGGCCAGCGCCGCGGCACGCTTGTCGAGGAAATCCTTGAGACTGGGCTGCGCCGTCTTGGCTGCTGCGGCCTTCAGCCAGTGCGCGATGCGCGCGAGCTCTCCCTGGTACTCGACGCTGTAGGGAACGGCGACGAACTCGCCACCGGGACCGCGCCGGATCGTGGTGAAAAAGCCGGTGGCGGCTTCGCGTTGCGCCGACGGGAGGCTCCCAAACCATTTTTCAACCGTCGCCTTGTCGGCGCGCGCCGGATAGAAATTGCCCTGCTCGGGCTTGGCACCCACGCCGGGGAGGAAGGGCTCATCGTGATCCAGGCTCGACCACGGGCCCTTGTTGAGCAGGAAATAATCCAGTCGGGCGCGGCCCAGCGGGGAGGCATCGGCGGCAAGCTCCAGCAGGCGCGCGGGGTTCTCCGCCGACATTTGCCGCAGGAACAGGCCATCGATGAGTTGCGAGGCGCGGACCAGATCGGTGATCGCGCCGCGCTCGCCGGCCGGAAGGCTCGAGAGGTCGACGCGGATATCCACCGGTGCAAAGCGGGCGCTCATCTTCGCCAATGCTGCCTCATCGGGAGCGTCCGCCGCGCCCGCAACCGCACCCAAGGCCAGCAACAGCAGACATACATAACGCATGGGAAGGTTCCTTCGTGGTTCAGCGCAGGAAGAAGGATTCGCCGACAGGCTTATGGGCGAGGATTTCCTCGCGCGTCAAGCCGTTGAACTCGTGCGGGAACACCAGCCATTGATCCGTGGCGGTGATGAAATAGTCGGGCTTGAGCGCCGTGCGGTTGCGCGAGGGCTTGTAGTACACCGTCGCGATCCTGATCTGTTCGGGCAGGTTGCGCCGGCAGCGGCGCGTCAATTCTGCGATCACCGCCTCGATGCTGCGGCCCGAGTCGAACACATCATCGATCAGCAGCAACCCATCGCCCGCGTTGAGCACCGACACCAGGTAGTCGATGGCATGCACGCGCACCTCGCGCGACTGCACGTCGATGCCCTGGTAGGAAGAGGTGCGGATCGCCAGGTGCTCGCAGTGGATGCCGTTGTACTCGAGGATCTCCTGCACGGCGATGCCGATGGGCGCGCCGCCGCGCCAGATGCCGACGAGGAAGGACGGCCTGAAGCCGCTGCGGACGACCTGCAGCCCGAGCGCGATGGAATCGCGCAGCAGCGAATCGGCGGAGATGAATGTCTTGGCAGCCGGATCGGACATGGGCGAGAGCTTACGCCAACCGGCCACGCATCGGCGCATCGCCGATGCGAAGGCGCCGCCGCGCGGAGCGGACGGCGCCCTGCCCGGCCCAAGGGGCCGGGCAGAGTGCTCAGTTCAGCTTGATCTGCACGTCGACGCCGGCCGGCAATTCCAGCTTCATCAGCGCATCGACGGTCTTGTCGGTGGGATTCAGGATGTCCATCAGGCGCTTGTGCGTGCGGATCTCGAATTGATCGCGCGCGTCCTTGTCGCCATGCGGGGCGACCAGCACGGTGAAGCGCTCCATCTTGATGGGCAAGGGCACCGGGCCCTTGACCGTCGCGCCCGTGCGCTTGGCGGTGTCGACGATTTCCCGCGCGGACTTGTCGATCAGGCGATGATCGAAAGCCTTGAGGCGGATGCGAATATTTTGATTAGCCATTTTTAATGTTCCTAGGGGCTTCGCCCCAACTTTCCAGGGGCTTCGCCCCAACTTTCCAGGGGCTTCGCCCCAACTTTCAACCGGGGTCGCTTACGCGACCCCGGCCTTGGATGCTAAGAATCAGGTGATCACCTTCGCCACGACGCCGGCGCCCACCGTCTTGCCACCTTCACGGATCGCAAAGCGCAGGCCCTGCTCCATCGCAATCGGGGCAATCAGCTCCACTACGATCTTGATGTTGTCGCCGGGCATGACCATTTCCGTGCCCGCGGGCAGTTCCACCGCGCCGGTCACGTCCGTCGTACGGAAGTAAAACTGCGGACGATAGCCCTTGAAAAACGGCGTGTGACGGCCGCCCTCTTCCTTCGTCAGCACGTAAACTTCCGCCTCAAACTTGGTGTGCGGGTTGATCGAGCCGGGCTTGCACAGCACCTGGCCGCGCTCCACCTCTTCACGCTTCGTGCCACGCAGCAGCACGCCCACGTTGTCCCCCGCCTGCCCCTCATCCAGCAGCTTCCTGAACATCTCCACACCCGTGCAGGTGGTCTTGGTGGTCGGGCGGATGCCCACGATCTCCACCTCATCGTTCACCTTCACCACCCCGCGCTCGATGCGGCCCGTCACCACCGTGCCGCGGCCGGCAATCGAGAACACATCCTCCACCGGCATCAGAAACGCACCATCCACCGCGCGCTTGGGCACCGGGATGTAGTCATCCAGCGCCTTCACCAGCTTCAGCACCGCCGGCACCCCGATATCGCTCTGATCCCCTTCCAGGGCCTTCAGCGCAGAGCCGGTGACGATCGGGGTCTTGTCCCCGGGGAACTTGTAGGAGGTCAACAGATCGCGCACTTCGAGCTCCACCAGCTCCAAAAGCTCCGCATCGTCCACCATGTCAGCCTTGTTCAAAAACACCACGATGTAGGGCACGCCCACCTGACGGGCCAGCAAAATGTGCTCGCGCGTCTGGGGCATCGGGCCATCGGCCGCGCTCACCACCAAAATCGCCCCGTCCATCTGCGCAGCACCCGTGATCATGTTCTTCACGTAGTCCGCATGGCCAGGACAATCCACGTGCGCGTAGTGCCGCGCCTCGCTCTGGTACTCCACGTGCGCCGTGGCAATCGTGATCCCTCGCGCGCGCTCCTCGGGCGCCTTGTCAATCTGGTCGTAGGCCTTGAACTCCCCGCCAAACTTCTCCGCCATCACCTTCGTCAACGCCGCCGTCAGCGTCGTCTTGCCGTGATCCACATGTCCAATCGTGCCGACGTTCACGTGCGGCTTGGTGCGCTCAAACTTCCCCTTCGACACTGGCGTTACCTCTCAATTGAAAGCGTTAAGGATCAAGAAGCCTTCTTCAACACGGCTTCGGCGACGTTGCTCGGCACTTCCATGTACTTGGCGAATTCCATGGTGTACGTGGCGCGTCCCTGGCTCATCGAGCGCATGGACGTGGAATACTGGAACATCTCGGCCAACGGCACTTCGGCCGTGACCACCTTGCCGGACGGGCTGTCTTCCATGCCCATGATCTGACCGCGACGGCGGTTCAAATCACCGACGATGTCGCCGAAGTAATCCTCGGGCGTGACCACCTCGACCTTCATGATGGGCTCGAGCAGCACGGGCTTGGCCTTGCGGAAGCCCTCCCTGAAGCCCATCGACGCGGCGATCTTGAAGGCCATCTCGTTGGAGTCGACATCGTGGAAGGAACCGTCGAAGGCGGTGACCTTCACGTCCACGATCGGGTAGCCGGCGATGACGCCGGTCTGCACCGCTTCCTGAATGCCCTTGTCGATGGCCGGGATGAACTCGCGGGGAACGGCACCGCCGACGATGCCGTTGACGAACTCGTAGCCCTTGCCCTGCTCCAACGGCTCGAGCTTCAGCCACACGTGGCCGTACTGGCCGCGGCCGCCGGACTGGCGGATGAACTTGCCTTCGGATTCCACCTTGGCGCGGATGGTTTCGCGGTAGGCCACCTGCGGCTTGCCCACGTTGGCATCCACCTTGAACTCGCGCTTCATGCGATCGACGATGATTTCCAGGTGCAGTTCGCCCATGCCGGCGATGATGGTCTGGCCGGACTCTTGATCCGTGTGCACGCGGAAGGAAGGGTCTTCCTTCGCCAGGCGCTGCAGCGCGAGGCCCATTTTTTCCTGGTCGACCTTGGTGCGCGGCTCCACCGCCACCGAGATCACGGGCTCGGGGAATTCCATCTTCTCCAGGATGATGACCTTGCCTTCGGTGGTGAGCGTGTCACCCGTGGTCACATCCTTCAGGCCCACGGCCGCGGCGATGTCGCCGGCGCGCACTTCCTTGATCTCCGAGCGGTCGCTGGCATGCATCTGCAGCAGGCGCCCGATGCGCTCGCTGCGGTTCTTGTTCGGCACGTAGACGGCATCGCCGGAATTGAGCGTGCCGGAGTAGACGCGGAAGAAGGTGAGATTGCCGACGAAGGGATCGTTCAGGATCTTGAACGCCAGCGCCGCAAACGGCGCATTGTCATCGGCGGGGCGCGTCATCGGCTCGCCGCTCTCGCTCTGGCCCTTCACCGGCGGCATTTCCGTCGGCGCCGGCATGTACTCCACCACGGCATCCAGCACGGCCTGCACGCCTTTGTTCTTGAAGGCGGAGCCGCAGGTGACCAGGCAGATTTCATTCTTGATGGCGCGCGCGCGCAGGCCGCGCTTAATCTCGTCGTCCGTCAGCGTGCTGCCTTCCAGATACTTGTTAAGCAGCGCCTCATCGCCTTCGGCAGCTGCTTCGATCATCTTGCCGCGCCATTCCTCGCAGGCCGCCTTCATGTCGGCGGGAATCTCGCGGTATTCGAACTTCATGCCCTGGGTTTCATCGTCCCACCAGATGGCCTTCATCTTGATGAGGTCGACCACGCCGCTGAAGGCATCTTCTGCGCCGATGGGCAATTGGATGGGCACGGGATTGCCGCGCAGACGCGAGCGGATCTGGTCCACGCAGCGCAGGAAGTCGGCGCCGGCGCGGTCCATCTTGTTGACGAAGGCGATGCGCGGCACGCCGTATTTGTTCATCTGCCGCCACACCGTCTCCGACTGCGGCTGCACGCCGGAGACCGCGCAGTACACGGCGATGGCGGAATCCAGCACGCGCAAGGAGCGCTCCACCTCGATGGTGAAGTCGACGTGGCCGGGGGTATCGATGATGTTGATGCGATGTTCGGGGAAGCTCTTGTCCATCCCCTTCCAGAAGCAGGTGGTGGCCGCGGCGGTGATGGTGATGCCGCGCTCCTGCTCCTGCTCCATGTAGTCCATCACGGCCGCGCCGTCATGAACCTCGCCGATCTTGTGGGAGACGCCCGTGTAGAACAGGATGCGCTCGGTGGCCGTGGTCTTGCCCGCATCGATGTGCGCGGAGATGCCGATGTTTCGGTATCTCTCGATGGGAGTCGTTCTAGCCACGATGAGTTCCTCGTTGCAGCGGCCCGCGGACCGCTCATGCGGCTCGCGGGACCTCAGCTCACCAGCGGTAGTGCGCGAAGGCCTTGTTGGCCTCCGCCATTCGATGCGTGTCCTCGCGCTTGCGTACCGCAGCGCCACGATTTTCCGATGCCTCGAGCAACTCGGCAGCCAGGCGATGCGCCATGGACTTCTCGCTGCGGTCAGCCGCGGCCTCGATCACCCAGCGCATGGCGAGCGTCTGGCGGCGATTGGCGCGCACTTCCACCGGCACCTGGTAGGTGGCGCCGCCGACGCGACGCGACTTCACCTCGACCACGGGCTTGACGTTGTCGAGCGCGGTCTGCAGCACGTTGATGGCTTCACCGCCGCCGCGGCCGGTCTTCTCACCGATGCGGTCGATGGCGCCGTAGACGATTTTTTCCGCTGCCGACTTCTTGCCACGTTCCATCACCATGTTGATGAACTTGGCGAGCATGTCATTGCCGAACTTGGGGTCGGGCAGGATGTGACGTTGGGGGGCTGCGGATCTACGCGACATGTCTGGTTCTCTCTCTTACTTCTTGGGGCGCTTGGCGCCGTACTTGGAGCGGCCTTGCTTGCGATCGCCCACGCCGGCGCAGTCCAGCGCGCCGCGCACCGTGTGATAACGCACACCGGGGAGATCCTTGACGCGGCCGCCACGGATCAGCACCACCGAGTGCTCCTGCAGGTTGTGACCTTCGCCACCGATGTAGCTGGAGACTTCATAGCCGTTGGTGAGACGCACGCGGCACACTTTCCGCAACGCGGAGTTGGGCTTCTTCGGCGTGGTGGTGTACACGCGGGTGCACACGCCGCGCTTCTGCGGCGATGCCGCCAGAGCGGGCACCTTGGATTTCCACGCCGGTTCTTTGCGGCCGGTGCGAATCAACTGACTGGTAGTCGCCATACGTACCTTGTTTGAATAATCAAAAATACAGGCCGCCTTCGCAGGCGGCCTTTGGATATTAAGAGTGTGCGCCGCACGGGTATGAGGTGCCGGGCGACAAAGGCCGACGATTGTAGGAACCGGACCCCGCGAAGTCAAGGTGGATGGTGCGATGCAGCATCAGTTAAGTGGTCGGCGATGCTTCCGGGACGGCGCCCTCCGCCCTACCCGACCCCGTCGTCCGCCCCCACTTTCAGGCGTGACAGATAAGCCCGCACCGGCTCGCGATATCCCTCGCTGCTGGTCACCGTGCGCCCGCCATTCAATACCAGGATGAAATCCCCGCGCGGCGTGCGGCTCACCTCGCGCAGGTGGTTCATGTTGATCAGGCAGGAGCGGCTGATCCGCAGCATGGGTTCGCTCTGCAGCGCCTTTTCCGCCTGCGCCAGGGTGCTGCGCACATGGAAGCTCTCGCGCCCCACGGCCAGTTTGACGTAATTGCGGTCGGCTTCGAGCAATTCCACCTGCGCGACATCCAGCATGTGCATGCGCCCGCCGGATTCGGCCATGACACGTGGCCGGCCATCTCCCATGCCCCGCGCCGTGCGCTCCAGGCGCGCCAGGAGCGCCGCCAACTCGCCCTGCCGCTCACCGCGGCTCGACGCCGCCGCCCGCCGCTGCACCCGCTCCAGGGTCTTCTGGAAGCGCTCCTCGTCGAAGGGCTTGAGCAGATAATCGGTCGCGCTGACCTCGAAGGCCTCCAGCGCATAGTGGTCATACGCGGTGACGAAGACGATGCAAGGCAGTGTGTCGGGATCCAGTTGCCGCGCCAGCGACAAGCCCGTCATGCCCTCCATCTGGATGTCCAGGAACAGCAGGTCCGGCGCCTGCGCACGGATTGCCTCGAGCGCCGCACGCGGATCGCCGTATTCCCCCAGCAGCGTCAATTGCGGGGAACGCTCGCAGTATTCGCGCAGGGCGCGGCGCGCGGCCGGCTCGTCATCGACGATGATCACCTTCACGGGCGGTGCCTTCGAAAAAGCCGCCGCTCAGCGCGCCGGGAGACTGGCATCGCGCAGCTGCGGCAGGATGATTTCCGCGCACCATACACCGCCCTCGCCGGCGCGTGAACTGCAGCTGGCGCGATCGCCGAACTGCACCGCCAGGCGCTCGCGCACATTGCGGATGCCGATGCCCTCGCCCCGCGTGGCGGCCGTCCCTGCCGCCGTGTTCACCACCAGCAGGTGCAGGTCATCGCCTTGCAGGCGCGCTTCCAGGCGCACGGACACGGGACCATCGTGTCCGGCGAGCCCGTGCACCACGGCGTTCTCCACCAGCGGTTGCAGGATGAGGCTGGGCACCCACAGCGCCGGCAGCGAATCCCGTTGCGGCAGGAGCACGCTCAGGCGGTCGGCAAAGCGTTGCTGCTGCAATTCCAGGTACAGACGCGCGAACTGGAATTCATCCGCCAGGGTGGAAAAATCCCGCTCGCCGGCGCGCAGCAGGCGGCGCAGCAGATCGCCCAGCTTCACGATCATGGCTTGCGCGGCCTTGGGCTCCCAGCCGATCTGCCCATGGATGGCATGCAGCAGGTTGAACAGGGTGTGCGGGGAGAGCTGCATGCGCAGCGCCGCAAGCCGCGCCGAACTCGCGCTCCAGTTGCGACACCTGCAACTGCGAGGCGGTGTAGCGCCGGTACAGGGAAAACCCCGTGACCAGTGCAAGGCCGAATCCGTAGGCGAGGAACATGTTGGTGGCGCTCGCCAGCCACAGCGGCAGGTTGGAGCGGCCGAACCAATCCGACCAGCCCATGCCCGCCCCATTCGTGCCGTGCATGTCGTGCTGGCCGAGCAGGATCTGCGCACCCGCCAGGGCGGGCGAGCCCAGCACCGCGAAGCCGAGCGCAACGAGCAGTTGCATGACCAGCGTCGGCAACAACGGGCGCCAGCCGATGCGCAACGAGGCCCACACGCTGGCCACCAGCGCGGGATACAGGAGCGCATGCTGCACGGCGCGCGCATCCCAGGGCGCGAAATAATGTTCCTCGGACATGGCGCCGAAGCCCGCGTTCATGCCCGCCGCGTACAGGATGTTGGAGAGCATCACGTACAGCCAATAGCCGGTGAGGATGGCCAGCAGCGGACGAAAATCATCGCCGCGGTGTCCGGCTTGCCCGCTCATGTCGTATGTGTCCTGCATGCCGCTAGGTTACGGCATGGGCGCAGGATTTCGAGGCATCCGGGCGCCGGCGGGGACGAACTCGTGAACCGCAGGGACGAGTCCGAGGCCCGCCGGCAGATTCGCACCCCCCGGATCGCGTTTCATGACGCCATGCCCGCTTGGGGCTTCGACACCCACCCAGACAGGAGACTGACATGAACTACAGCTTTCGTTCCCTCACCGGCCGTGCCGCCGCGATTGCGCTGGCCGCCGCCCTCACCGCCGTTTCGGCCGGCACCGCCCTGGCCGCGCCGGCCGCAGAGGATGCGCCCTCCACGACCGTGCGCTACGGCGATCTGAACCTGGCCACCGAAAAGGGCGCGCGCATCTTGTTCCGGCGCATCTCGAATGCCGCGAAGCAGGTGTGCCCGGACGCCGACTATCGCGACCTGTCGAGCCAGGTGCGCGCACGCACCTGCCAGAAGGAAGCGGTCGAGCGTGCCGTTCGCGAGGTGAAGAGCCCGCACCTCGCGGCCCTGTTCGCCAAAGCACACCGGCAGGGCTGACCGTGGTGCATGAGCCGGCGCCATGCGAAGACGCATGCGCCGGCCTTTTTTTGAATGTCGATCAGGGCGCGGCGCGGCGGCGCTGCGCCGGGCGCGGCCTCAACGCATCGTGGGCATGACGAAGGCCGCCTCGCCCTCGGGCGGGGCCGGCCATCGTTGCGTCACGGCCTTCATGCGCGAATAGAAGCGCACGCCTTCCATGCCATAGATGTGGTGGTCGCCGAACAGCGAATTGCGCCAGCCGCCGAAACTGTAGAAGGCCATGGGCACGGGAATGGCGACGTTCACGCCCACCATGCCCACTTCGATCTCGTGCGTGAACTTGCGCGCCACTTCGCCGCTGCGCGTGAAGATGCTGGTGCCGTTGGCGAAGGAATGATGGTTGATGAGGTCCACGGCCGCCTGCAGCGAGGGCACGCGCACCACGCACAGCACGGGGCCGAAGATCTCCTCGCGATAGATGCGCATCTCGGGCCTGACCTTGTCGAACAGGCAGGCGCCCATGAAAAAGCCCTTGAGCTTGGCCAGTTCGGCTGCGTTGCGGCCGTCCACCGCCAGTACGGCCCCTTCCTGCACACCGAGGTCGATGTAGCTCTTCACCTTGTCGCGATGTTGCGCCGTGACCAGCGGGCCCATCTCCGTGTCCGGCAGGTCGGGCGCGCCCATGCGCAAGGTCGTGAGGCGCTTGCCGATGCGCGCGATCAATTCATCCGCGAGCTTGTCGCCAACGGCGACCGCGACCGAGATCGCCATGCAGCGCTCGCCGGCGGAACCATACGCCGCACCCACCAGGGCCTCGACGGTCTGGTCAAGGTCCGCATCCGGCATCACCACCATGTGATTCTTGGCGCCGCCCAGCGCCTGCACGCGCTTGCCATTGGCATTGCCGGTCTGATGGATGTGACGGGCGATGGGCGTGGAGCCGACGAAACTGACGGCAGCGACGGCCGGGTGCGACAGCAAGGCATCCACGGCTTCCTTGTCGCCGTTGACGACGTTGAACACGCCGTTGGGCAGGCCGGCCTGCTTGAGCAGTTCGGCAAGCAGCAGGCCGGGGGAAGGATCGCGCTCGGAGGGCTTCAACACGAAGGTGTTGCCGCAGGCGAGGGCCACGGGAAACATCCACATCGGCACCATCACCGGGAAATTGAAAGGGGTGATGCCCACCGCCACGCCCACCGGCTGGCGCATGCTGTAGCTGTCGATGCCGGTACCGACATCGTCGCTGTACTCGCCCTTGAGCAAATGCGGAATGCCGCAGGCGAACTCGACGACTTCGAGGCCGCGGGTGACTTCACCGCGCGCATCGCTCACGGTCTTGCCGTGTTCCTTCGAGATGAGCCGGGCCAGCTCATCCGCGCGCGCCTCGGCCAATTCCTTGAACTTCGACAGGATGCGCGCGCGGCGCAAGGCAGGCGTGGCCGCCCAGCCGGGGAATGCGGCCGCGGCGGATTTCACCGCCGCGTCCACCAGCGCGGTGTCGGCCAGCGCAAGGCGCGCCTGCACGAGCCCGGTGGCCGGATTGAACACCTCGCTGGTGCGTGTCTGCGCGGGATTCACGGGGGCGCCATCCAGCCAGTGGCCGATGGTGGGAATGAGGGACTGGATATTGGGTTGGCTGCTCATGATGACGACAAGTTTCCGCCTTGGACCACGCCAATACAAGGGTTGGCGCCCAGCCCGTAGCTCAGCTCCGCGGGCCGCTCGATGTCCCAGATCGCAAGGTCGGCGCGCAGGCCGGGCAGCAGGCGGCCGCGGTCGGCAAGGCCCAGCGCCCGCGCGGCCTCGCGCGTCACGCCGGCCAGCGCTTCTTCAGGTGTCATGCCGAACAGCGTGCAGGCCATGTTCATGGCCAGGAGAAGCGAGGTGCAGGGCGAGGTGCCCGGATTGCAATCGGTGGCCACCGCGAGCGGCACCCCTGCGCGCCGCAGCGCGGCCACCGGCGGCGGCTGCTCCTGGCGCAACATGTAAAACGCGCCGGGCAGCATCACCGCCACGGTGCCCGCCGCCGCCAGCGCCGCGATGCCGGCCTCGTCCACATATTCCAGGTGATCCGCAGACCATGCCTGCCAGCGCGCGGCCAGTTGCGCCGCACCCATGTCGGTCAACTGCCCGGCATGCAGATGCACGCCCAGGTCGGCGGCGCGGGCGCGCCGCAGCAGGCTCTCGGTCTCGGCAAGCGTGAAGGCGATGTTCTCGCAGAAGGCATCCACCGCGTCGGCGAGGCCCTCCGCCAGCACCGCGTCCAGCCAAGGGCCGCACACCGCCGCGACGAATTCCGCGCGCCGCTCCTTGAATGCCGGCGGCAACGCATGCAGCCCGAGGAAGGTGCCGCGCACCGACACCGGCGCTTGCTCGCCGATGCGCCGCGCGATGCGCAGCAGCCGCAGCTCCTGCTCCAGCGCCAAGCCGTAGCCCGACTTGATTTCCAAGGTGGTCACCCCTTCCGCGCACAGCCGGCGCGCACGCGCGAGTGCGCTGCGCAGCAACGCCTCATCCGTGGCCGCCTGCGTGGCCTGCACCGTGGATTGGATGCCGCCGCCGGCGCGGGCGATCTGCTCGTAGCTGGCGCCATTCAGGCGCATTTCGAATTCCAGCGAACGGTTGCCGCCGTACACGAGATGGGTGTGGCAATCGATGAGGCCGGGCGTGACCCAGGCGCCCGCGAATTCCCGCACGCGCGCGCCGCGCGAGGACGCCAGCCCTCGCCCCTCCTGCGCGCTGCCCAGCCAGGCGATGCGGTCGCCTCGCACGGCGATGGCCGCATCGCGCAGCTCGCCGTAGCCGGATGCGCCCTGGAGCGTTGCCAGGTGCACGCCGCTGACCAGGAGATCCCAGCGTTGATCCGCATCGCCGTGAGTCGCGTTCATGATTCACGCTAGGCGATCCGTGCGGGTATAGTCAAGGCGATGAGCCTGCACCGATTTCACGGCGCCCTCACGCCGCACGGCTGGGCGCACGATGTCCTCGTGCGCGTCGGACCCGACGGCATGATCGCGGCGATCGACAGCGGCGTTGGCACTGCGCAATCCGCGCCGGGCGCGACCCTGGCGCCCGCAGCGGCCGGCATCGCCGTGCCCGGGATGCCCAATGCGCACAGCCACGCCTTCCAGCGCGCCATGAGCGCGGCGGCGGAATTCCGCCGCTCCGCGCGCGATAGCTTCTGGACCTGGCGCAATGCCATGTATGCGCTCGCCAACCGCGTCGACCCGGCCGGCCTCGGGGCCATCGCCCGCCAGTTGTTCGTCGAGATGCTCGAGGCCGGCTATACCAGCGTGGCGGAGTTTCACTACATCCACCGCCGCGCGGACGGCAGCGCCTACGGCCCGGACAACCCGCTGCATGCCGCGGTGATCGAGGCGGCGCGCGACACGGGCATCGGCCTCACCTTCCTGCCCACGCTGTACCAGCACGCCGACTTCGGCGGCGCGCCGCTGCGCGAGGATCAGCGCCGCTTCGCCGCAAGCGTGGAGGAGTTCATCGCGATGCTCGGCGCGCTCGGCCAGGCGCGCAGCGCAAATGGCCTCATGCGCCTTGGCGCCGCTTTCCACAGCCTGCGCGCCGTCGGGCCCGCGGCGTTGCACGAGACCACCGCCTGCCTGAAGGAATTCGATCCGACGATGCCCGTGCACATCCACATCGCCGAGCAGGTGCTGGAGGTAAAGGCCTGTCTCGCCGCCACCGGCCAGCGCCCCGTGCAATGGCTGCTGTCGCAGGGCCTGTTGTCACCGCACTGGTGCCTGGTGCATGCGACCCACGCCAACCGTGAGGAATTGCGCGGCGTGGCCGGCACCGGCGCCAGCGTCGCGGTGTGCACCACCACCGAGGCCAACCTCGGCGATGGCCTGTTCGACACGGCGGGTTTCCTCAAGGCCGGCGGCCTCATGTGTGTCGGTTCCGACAGCGAGGTGAGCGTCGACCCGGCCGAGGAATTGCGCTGGCTGGAATACCAGCAACGGCTCAAGCGGCGGCGGCGCGCGGTGCTGGCGGAGCGAGCACAAGCGCACGTGGGCACGCGCCTGTGGTCGCACGCCGCGCTGGCCGGCGCGCGCGCGCTGGGCCAGCCCGTGGGTGAACTGCGCGTCGGCGCGCGCGCCGATTGGCTGGTGCTGGATGAGACGCATCCTGCCCTCGCCGGCGCACCCGCGGAGCAGGCACTCGACCGGTTGGTTTTCGGCGGGGCGCGCGCGGCCATCCGCGAGGTGGTGGTGGCGGGCCGCACGGTGGTGCGGGACGGCCGGCACGAGCTGCACGACCGCAGCCGCCGGGCATTCCTGGAGTCGATGCGCGGCTGAACGGCCGTTGCCACCCTGTCGCCTGGCAGTTGACCATACCTGTCTATACAGGCTAGTCTACCCTCATGCCTGACTCCGCCGCCCAGCCGCTCTACCTCAAGGTCAAGCGCCACATCCTTTCGAATGTCGCCTCGGGCAAGTGGGCCGCGGCCAGCCGCGTGCCGTCGGAAAACGAATTGGTGAAGTCCTTCGGCGTATCGCGCATGACCGCCAACCGCGCGCTGCGCGAACTGTCGGACGAAGGCGTGCTGGTGCGCGTCGCCGGCGTGGGCACCTTCGTGGCACAGGCCGGCGCGCGCGCGCACCCGCTGGAGGTGCGCAACATCGCCGACGAGATACGCAGCCGCGGCGGAGCGCACCGCGCGCAGCTCATTTCCTTGGAAAAAGTCAGCGCCGGCGGCGCGCTAGCCGATGATTTCGGCGTGCCGCCGCGCACACAGCTGTTCCGCTCCGTCATCGTGCACCATGAGAACGGCCAGCCCCTGCAACTGGAAGAGCGCTGCGTGCTGCCCGCCATCGCACCGGATTACCTGGCTGTGGATTTCACCCACACCACGCCGCACGAATACCTGATGCGCGCCGCCCCGCTGCAGGAAGCGCAACACATCCTGCGCGCGGTGATGCCCGACGATGCCACCCGCCGGCTGCTGCAGATGAAGCGCGGCGAACCCTGCCTGCTGGTCCTGCGCCGCACCTGGACCGCGGGCGCCATCGCATCGGTAGCCAGGCTCTATCACCCCGGCTCGCGCTATGAAATGTCCGGGCGCTTTCGCCCCTAAGGAACTGCCATGAACACCCGCCATTCCTCCCGCATCATCCGCGCGCCGCGCGGCACGCAACTGCACGCACGGCAATGGACCACCGAAGCCCCCTTGCGCATGCTGATGAACAACCTCGATCCGGAAGTGGCGGAAAATCCCGGCGAGCTCGTGGTGTACGGCGGCATCGGCCGCGCCGCGCGCAACTGGGAATGCTACGACCGCATCGTCGAGACCTTGAAGAAGCTTTCCGACGAGGAAACCCTGCTGGTGCAATCGGGCAAGCCCGTGGGCGTGTTCCCCACGCATGCGGACGCACCGCGCGTGCTCATCGCCAACTCCAACCTCGTGCCGCATTGGGCCACGTGGGAGCATTTCAACGAACTCGACCGCAAGGGCCTCGCCATGTACGGGCAGATGACGGCCGGCTCGTGGATCTACATCGGCAGCCAGGGCATCGTGCAGGGCACGTACGAAACCTTCGCAGAGATGGGCCGCAAGCACTTCGGCGGCAAGCTCGCGGGCAAGTGGATCCTCACCGGCGGGCTGGGCGGCATGGGCGGCGCGCAACCGTTGGCTGCCACCATGGCCGGCGCCCACATGCTGGCGGTGGAATGCCGCCAGAGCAGCATCGACAAGCGATTGCAGACACGCTACGTGGACGTGCAGGCGCCCGATCTGAACAGCGCGCTCGCCATGCTGGATGATGCCAGCAAGCGCGGCAAGCCGACGTCCGTCGCGTTGCGCGCCAACATCGGCGATGTGCTGGCCGAGCTGCACGCGCGCGGCATCAAGCCGGACGCGCTCACCGACCAGACCAGCGCCCACGATCCCGTGAACGGCTACCTGCCGCTGGGCTGGAGCGTGGAGCAATGGGACGAGCGCCGCGCCAAGGACCCGGCGGGCACGGCCGCCGCGGCCAAGGCATCCATGGCCAGGCACGTCGAGTACCTGCTGAAATTCCAGCAAATGGGCTTGCCGGTGTTCGACTACGGCAACAACATCCGCCAAGTGGCGCGCGATGCCGGCGTGCAGCGCGCCTTCGACATTCCCGGCTTCGTACCCGAATACATCCGGCCGTTGTTCTGCCGCGGCATCGGCCCGTTCCGCTGGGCGGCGTTGTCGGGCGATCCGGAGGACATATACAAGACCGACGCGAAGGTGAAGGAACTCATCCCCGATGACCCGCACCTGCACCGCTGGCTCGACATGGCGCGCGAGCGCATTTCCTTCCAGGGCCTGCCGGCGCGCATCTGCTGGGTGGGCCTGGGCCAGCGGCATCGGCTGGGCCTTGCCTTCAACGAGATGGTGGCGCGCGGGGAATTGTCGGCGCCGGTCGTCATCGGCCGGGATCACCTGGACTCGGGCTCGGTGGCGAGCCCGAACCGCGAGACCGAAGCCATGATGGACGGCTCGGACGCCGTCTCCGATTGGCCGCTGCTCAATGCCCTGCTCAACACCGCGGGCGGTGCCACCTGGGTCTCGCTGCATCATGGTGGCGGCGTGGGCATGGGCTTTTCGCAGCATTCGGGCGTGGTCATCGTCTGCGACGGCACGCCGGCTGCGCAGCGGCGCGTGGCCCGCGTGCTGTGGAACGATCCGGGCACCGGCGTGATGCGCCACGCCGATGCCGGCTATCAGATCGCCATCGACTGCGCGCGCGAACAGGGCCTGAACCTGCCGATGATCACCGGAGCCTCCTCATGACGCACCGACTGAGCCTTGCCACCTTACGCCGCCTGTACCAGCATGCGGCGCCGGTGAAGCTGGACGAGACCGACCGCGAGCGCATTGCCGCTTCCTGCGCGCTGGTGGATCGCATCGTCGCCAAGGGTGATGCCGCCTACGGCATCAACACCGGCTTCGGCCTGCTGGCTCAGACGCGCATCCCGAACGCCGACCTGGCGCAATTGCAGAAGAACCTGCTGCTGTCGCATGCCGCCGGCGTGGGCGAGCCGCTGCCGGACGCGGTGGTGCGCTTGACGCTGGCGCTCAAGATCAATTCACTGGCGCGCGGCTATTCGGGCGTGAGCCAGGCGGTGGTGGATGCGCTCAATCAATTGCTGGCCCACGAGGTGTACCCGCTCATTCCGGCGCAGGGCTCGGTGGGCGCATCGGGCGATCTGGCGCCACTCGCGCATATGAGTGCAGCGCTTCTCGGCGTCGGCCAGGTGCGCCACAAGGGCCAGGTGCTGGATGCGGCGAAGGGATTGCAACTCGCCGGCCTGAAGCCGCTCACGCTGCGCCCCAAGGAGGGCCTGGCGCTGATCAACGGCACCCAGGTGTCCACCGCGCTGGCGCTGGCGGGCCTGTTCGCCGCGGAGGATGTCTTTGGCGCGGCGGTGGTCGCCGGTGCCATGTCCGTGGATGCGCTCAAGGGGAGCGATGCGCCGTTCGATGACCGCATTCATCAGGTGCGCGGCCAGCCGGGGCAGATCGACGTCGCCGCGATGTATCGCGCGCTGATGCACGGCAGCCAGATCCGCGCCTCGCATCTGCAATGCACGCGGGTGCAAGACCCCTACTCCTTCCGCTGCCAGCCGCAGGTCATGGGCGCGAGCCTCGACCTGATCCGTCATTGCGCGCGCACGCTCACCATCGAGGCCAACGCCGTCACCGACAACCCGCTGTTGTTCCTGGACTCGGGCAGCGTGCTCTCGGGCGGTAATTTCCACGCCGAGCCCGTGGCTTTCGCCGCCGACACGCTGGCGCTCGCACTGGCCGAAATCGGGAGCCTGTCCGAGCGGCGCATGGCGGTGCTGGTCGACCCGAAGATGAGCGGGCTACCGGCCTTCCTCGTTGAGAACAGTGGCCTGAACTCGGGCTTCATGATCGCGCAGGTGACCGCGGCGGCGCTGGTGTCGGAGAACAAGACGCTGGCGGCGCCGGCCAGCGTGGATTCCATTCCCACCTCGGCAAACCAGGAGGATCACGTCAGCATGGCCGCGCATGCCGCACGGCGCCTGACGCGCATGGCGGAGAACGCCGCGGCGGTGATCGGCGTGGAATTGTTGGCCGCCGCCCAGGGCATCGATTTTCACCGCCCGGCGCGTTCCTCACCGGCGCTGGAACAGGTGCACGCCCACATCCGCGCCCAGGTGGCGCACTACACGGCCGACCGCTATTTCGCACCGGACATCGCCGCCGCGCAGGGTTGGGTGCGCAACTCAAGCTTCACCGCGCATGTGGCATCGCTCCTGCCGTCCCACGCGGCGTGATTCGCCGTATCATCACGCGCCATGCATCCGCCGATCGCCGATTTCCACCCCGGGCGCAGCGCCCTGCTCATCAGCTTTCCGCACTCGGGCACGCATCTGCCCGATGAGCTGCGGGCACGCCTCACGCCAGCCGCCTTGCGCGTGCCGGACACGGACTGGCACGTGCCGCTCTTGTACGAGTGCGCGAGCGAGCTCGGCGCATCGCTCCTGGTCGCGCGCCACTCGCGCTACGTCGCCGACCTGAATCGTCCGCCCGATGGCGCCCCGCTGTATCCCGGCCAGGCCGAGACCAGCGTGTGCCCGACCCGCAGCTTCGCCGACGAGCCGCTGTATCTTCCGGGCTGCGAGCCGGACGCGGCCGAGGTGCAACAGCGGCTGGATGCCTACTGGCGCCCCTACCATCGCAAGCTCCTGCAGACCGTCGACGACATCCGCACCGAGCACGGCCATTGCATCCTGTGGGATGCGCATTCCATTCGCGCGCGCGTGCCGCTGTTCTTCGAGGGACGCCTGCCGGACCTGAACGTGGGCACGGCGGATGGGCGCAGCTGCGCTCGGCGGCGCAGCGAGCACGTGATGCAGATGCTCGGCGCCCAGGCGCGGTTTTCCAGCGTGCTCGATGGACGCTTCAAGGGCGGCTACATCACGCGGCATTACGGCGCGCCGGCCCGCGGCGTGGACGCCATCCAGCTGGAAATCGCCCAGGATGCGTATATGGATGAAGCGGCGCCGGCAGCCTTCGACGCGGCACGCGCCCGGCCGCTGCAGGAGCTGCTGCGTGAATTGCTCGCGGCTGTGATAAAAGTGTGACATGAAAAGCCGCCTGACGCTGTTCGTGGTGCTGGCCATGATCGCCGGCCCGTTGTGTGGCCTGCTGCTGCAGGCCTGGCTCGGCGACGGCGCCTCCGCGAAAGCCGTGGCCGCCAACCTGTCGTTGGTGACCACCGCCTTCCTGCACCTGATCAAGATGATCATCGCGCCGCTGGTGTTCTCCACGCTCACCGTGGGCGTCGCACGCATGGAGGACACTGCCTCGATCGCGCGCGTCGGCCTGAAGACCATGGGCTGGTTCATCTTCGCCTCGATGGTGTCTATGACCATTGGTGTGGTGCTGGTGCAGTTGTTCGAGCCCGGCGTCGGCCTGCCGCTCACTGCCACGGGTTCTGCGGAAATTCCCAAGGCGGTGACGCCGCAGCTCAAGGACATCATCGATCACATCATTCCCACCTCCATCGTGCAGGCCATGGCGGCCAATGAAATCCTGCAGATCGTGGTGTTCTCGGTGCTGTTCGGGGTGGCAGCCGCGGGCCTGGGCAAGCGCGTGACACCGCTGATCGACTGGATCGACCAGATTTCCTTCGTGATGCTCAAGATCACCGGCTATGTCATGGCGCTGGCGCCGATTGCGGTATTCGCCGCGCTCGCCGCCACGGTGCTGTCGCAGGGGATCGGCGTGCTCCTGGTGTACGCCAAGTTCGTCGGCAGCTTCTACTTCGCGCTGCTGGTGCTATGGGCATTTCTATCGGCGGCGGGGTTCGTGGCCATCGGTCCGCGCGTGTTGCAGTTGCTGGGCCTGATCCGCTCGCCCGTGCTCATCGCCTTTTCCACCGCCAGCTCCGAGGCGGCGTATCCGCGCACGCTGGAGCGCTTGGAGACCTTCGGCATCAGCCGGCGCATCGCCTCGTTCGTGCTGCCGCTGGGCTACTCGTTCAATCTGGACGGCTCGATGATGTACTGCGCCTTCGCCGTGCTGTTCATCGCGCAGATCTTCCACGTGGATTTTTCGCTGCATCAGCAGATCGTGATGCTGCTCATCCTGATGGTGACCAGCAAGGGCATGGCGGCCGTGCCGCGCGCCTCGCTGATGGTGATCGCCTCCACGCTCACCTACTTCGGCCTGCCCGAGCAGGGCCTGGTGCTGATCATCGCGGTGGATCACCTGCTCGACATGGGCCGCAGCGCCACCAACGTGGTGGGCAATGCGGTAGCCTCGACGCTGGTGGCGAAGTGGGAGGGGGAACTCGCGCCCATGGGCGCCCCCGAGAGTGCCGCCGGCGCCGGACAGCGCACGTCCGCGCACGGCGCCGACGCGGCCTGAGAACTTCAGCCGGCTGGGATCCTTGCGATGAAGATGCGGCGGGCGTGGGTGCCGGCCGACAGCGTCGCCTGCTCGCCCCCGTCCAGCAGCACGGTGTCCCAGGCCGTCAGCGGCACGTGTTGTGTATCGCTTTCGATCAAGACGTCCTCCAGCGCCACCACGATCAGCTGGCTCCCCTCGGGTCGCAAGGGCAGCGGAGCGGTGACGGCCTCCACCCCGGCCTCGAAGGATCGATCCTTGCGCACCATCAGGTTCAGGTCGCTGCAGGCACCACCCCGAAGATCACAGTGGATGGCCAGCGAGCCATCGAAGCGCGTGCAATCTCCCGGCCGGCGCAGCGTCCGGTCCTGCTCGCCGGCGGCCCGCAGGGTGAGACCCGCGCCCTCCAGCAACACCATGACGCGGGTATAGCCGGAAAAATCGGAGAAGGGCCCGGGCGCGTCGATCCGCGCCATGCTCAGGCGCCAGGAAAATTCACCTTCGGCCGGTTCGCGCGCGATTTCCTCGGTGAGGCCGCCGCCGTTCTTCCACGGCATGCGCCGGTAGCCGGCGCGGCGCAGAATCCTCATGCTTCGGGCCCTCGATGGGCGGCAGGCGGGCCGCCGCGGCTCACGAGCGCCCGAGCGTCATGAGCGCGAAGGCCTCGAACATCATCTGCGCGCCGAGCTGCGCGGTATTGGTGGTGGCGTCGTATTGCGGCGCCACTTCCACCACATCCGCGCCGATGTAATCCAGGCCGCGCAGCTGCCACAGCAATTCCAGGCCTTCGCGCGGCGTGATGCCGCCGATCTCGGGTGTGCCCGTGCCCGGCGCAAAGGCCGGATCGAAACCATCGACGTCGATGGACAGGTACACCGGCCCGTCGCCGACGACCTCGCGCGCCTTCTGCGCGACCGCGGCAACGCCCATGGCCGTGAAGTCCTCGATGTTCAACACCGTCATGCCGGACGCATAGGAAAACTCCCAGATCACGTTCGAGCCGCCGCGGATGCCGATCTGGATGGTGCGCTCGGGATCGAGCACGCCGTCGAGCACCGCCAACCGGAACGGGCCGCCATGATGGAATTTCGAACCATCGTAGATGCCGCCGGTGTCGCAATGCGCATCGATATGGATCATGCCCACCGGCTGCTTGGCGCCCAGCGCCTTCAGGATGGGATAGGAAATGGTGTGATCGCCGCCGGCCGACAGCGGCCGCACGCCCTGCGCCACCAGCTTCTTGTAAAAGCCCTCGATGTCCTCGAGCGACTGCTCCAGGCTGTAGCGGCTGCGGAACGGCACATCGCCGATGTCGGCGGCGCGACAATGCCCCGCCGGCACGTCTATGTAGCGATGATGAAAGGGCCCGATGCGCTCGACGGCGCGGATGGCGCGCGGTCCGAGGCGCGCACCGGCGCGGTTGGAAACGCCGAGGTCCATCGGCACGCCGACCAGCGCGATGTCCAGGCCTTCCGCCGACTCGCGATAGGGCAGGTCCAGGAACGTCGAAACGCCCGAGTAGGGCAGCGTGCGCCGGCCGTCGGGAGTGGCGATCTTGGCCGCGGCCGCGGCCAGCACCGGATCGTCGATGTCGAAGACGCCGGCGTTCCCGAAGCGCTCGCGCAGGTGTTGAAGTTTTTTCAGGTCCATGCCGGCATCCGCAAAGTCACGATGCCAACATTCTATGCTCAAGGGTCGGGAATCACACCGCCGGGCGTGAGCCGGTCGATCGCCAGGGGCAGATAGGCCGTGAGCTTGTGCACCAACTCGGGTACCGACCACCCGCCCCGCGCCGCCATGTCGAGGACATTGCCGGCGCCGAGCGCGTCGAACAACTGCACGGCGGTGATGCGGCCGTTGGCGCCGTTGCCCACCCAGGAGGCCACGATGTCCCCCAACCCCTGGTGCTCGAATTGCTCGACCAGCCCTTTCACCCCGCCGTGGTCGTCCAGGATACGCCGGATCGTCGCCAACAACGCGGGGCTGACGGCCGGCCCCAGCAAGGCCTGCAGATCGCTCACACGAGCTACTGCCTCAGCAGAAGATTGCGGATCTCCTCCAGCAGCTGCTCGGAGCGCGGCGGGGGTGCGGGCGGTGCGGCGGGGTCCGGCTTCTTCAACCGATTGAGCGCGCGGATGGCCACGAAGATCACCAGCGCGATCACCAGGAAATCGAACATCGCCTGCAGGAAGGCACCGTACTTGAGAAGCACGGGAGTCTTGCCATCCGCACCGGTGCCCAGCGTCAAGGCGAGATCGGAGAAATTGACGCCGCCGATGACCACGCCAAGCGCCGGCATCACCACATCGCCCACGAACGAGGAGACGATCTTGCCGAAGGCGCCGCCGATGATGACGCCGACCGCGAGATCGACGACATTGCCCTTCATGGCGAACTCTTTGAATTCAGATGCGAAGCTCATGGCATGGCCCTCTTATTTGAAGCCGTAGACGAGGTTCAACGTGGTCAGCTGGTCGAGCTTCTTCGTGCCAGCCGGCGGCTTGCTGTTGGAGTGGATGCCGTAGCCGACGCTCAGCGACAAGGCATCGCTCATCGCCACCAGCAGCGCCAGGTCGTTCTGCACCGCCGTGTTCTTGGAACCGGCCTCCACCAGGAACTTGTCGACGACCTTGGTGTTGGAGGTGAGCTTGTGTTCGAAATCGAAGCCCGCCGTGGCGATGGCGCTGCCCGTGGCATCGCCCTTGATGCGATCGATCACCGCGGTGGTCACCGGATCCTTCACCAGCGTCTGGGGACGCAGGCGGGCGTAGCCGACGCCAGCCTGGCCGGTAAACTTGGTGGCATCCGTGTCGATGAACTTGTAGCCCACGCCGGTGGTGAGGGTGGCCTGGTAGGCAAAGCCGCTGAATTTGTCCTGCTCGGCGCGCAGTGCTCCGAACCAGAACATCCGGTCGCTGAGTTTGCGGTCCAGCTGATAGCGGCCCTCGAGCCGCTGCGCCGTCGCGAAACTCGCGTTCTTGCCGTACAGGTACCCCAGGAACACGGAGTTTTTCCAGTCGCCCAGTTCGCGGGCCAGGGCCAGTTTCGCATTGGCGGAAGTCGACTCGGCATTGCCGCGCGACAACAGCAGGCCGGCCTCGCCCTTGCCGCTCCAGCCGTCGGCATGCGCCGCACCGGTCATCAACAGGGCGATGGCGCCCACCCAAGCGGCCGTAGCGGCCCGATCATTAGTCGACATGAGGTTCTCCCGACGATGACGAAGCGACGCGCCGTCCCTGGCGCGCTACCTAACGGGTCGGGTGATTACACCCAGGCCCGCGGGTCGAGAGACTAGCCTCGCGCACGGCCACCGACTGTCACCAATGCTCAAGCAACTGTGAACAAGTGTTACGGACGCAATTCCGTGCACCGCCGTCGCCCGGGTGCACTAAAATGACCGCCATGCGGATAGCAGTGCTCGAAGACGACATCGATCAGGCCGAGGGAATCAGGCTGCTGCTGCAGAAAGCGGGGCACGCGGTCTACCTCTTCAACCGGGGTCGCGCATTGCTGTCCAAGCTTGCCCACGAAAGCTACGACCTCCTCATCATCGACTGGGAGGTGCCCGACCTCAGCGGCATCGACGTGCTGCACAAGGCGCGCGCGCAGCTCGCGGCGCAAACCCCCATCCTGTTCCTGACGCACCGCGACAGCGAGCACGACATCGTGCATGCGCTGGAGGCCGGCGCCGACGACTTCCTGGTCAAGCCGCCGCGCGAACGGGAATTCCAGGCGCGGGTGATGGCGCTCGGCCGGCGCCCGGCGGCCACCCCGGCGAGCGAGATCCTGCTGCCTCCGTACCGCATCGACCTCCTCCACTCCATCGTCTACCGCGGCGACACCGCGCTCGAGCTGACGCGGCGGGAATACGAAGTGGCCCTGTTCTTCTTCCGCAATCTCGGCAAGGTGGTGTCGCGCGCGCACGTATTGGAAAGCGTATGGGGACGGGGCGGCGGCATCAGCACACGCACCGTGGACACGCACGTGAGCCGCCTGCGCAGCGTGCTGGGCCTGTCGAGCGCGGGCGGCGTCCGGCTGACACCCGTGTATGGGTATGGCTATCGGCTGGAGACCACGGGATCCGGTGCCGCATGAAGCGGTTGCTCCTGGCCGCGATGCTGTGCGGCGTTCTCCTGGGCGGCGCATCCCCGCACGCGGCGACACCCTCCGCCGCCGACTACGTCTATCGCACGCAGCCGCGCGATACCCTCATCGGCATCGGCCGCCGCCTGCTGAAGGATCCGCGCCAGTGGCGCGCCGTGCAGACGTTGAACGGCGTGCGATCACCGACCCGCATGCCGCAAGGCACCGTGTTGCGCATTCCGCGCGATTGGTTGAAGCAAACGGCCGAATCGGCCACGGTCACGAGCGTCGCAGGCGCCGCGAGCAGCAACGGCGCACCGCTTGCCCCGAACGACGTGCTGCCGCAGGGCGCCCGCATACAGACCGGCGAGGCCGGGCATGTGACCTTGACGCTCAGCGACGGATCGTTGATCGACCTCGGCCCGCGCAGCTCGCTGACCCTGGAACAGCTCACGCAATATCCGGGCACGGGCCGCCGCGACACCTTGTTGCAATTGGACACCGGCCGCGTCGAGACCCAGGTCAAGCCGCAGGGTGAAGCCGGCCGCTTCCGCATCCGCACGCCCGTGGCGGTGAGCGCCGTGCGCGGCACCGAGTTTCGCCGCAGCATCGGCAGCGATGCGCTGGACCGGACCGAGGTGATCGGCGGCGCGGTGGCCGTGGGTACGGCCGCCGCGCAGGACGGCGCCGGCAAGTCCGTGGACGTCGCGGCCGGCTTCGGTACGCTCAGCGATGCCGCCGGCGGGCCGCGCGCGCCCGTGAAATTGCTGCCGCCGCCGGATCTGTCGGGCCTGCCCGCCGACTGGGGCAGCGGTTCGCTGCGCGTCGGCTTCACCGCGGTCGCAGGCGCGGTCCGCTACCGCGCGCAATTGTCGAGCGATGCCGAGTTCCGTCAAGTCGTGGCCGAAGCCGAAGCAGCGGCACCGCCGCTGGACTTCGCCGCAGTGCCCGATGGCCGGTATTGGCTACGGGTGCGATCGGTGGATGAATTCGGCCTGGCCGGCGCCGATGCGGTTCGCGAACTGCGCCGCCATCGCCTGCCCGATGCACCGTCGCTGGCGGAGCCGGTGGCCGGGGCTTTCACCAGCGGCTCAGGTCCCGGATTCCGCTGGGAAGCCGACGCCGCCGCCTTTCAGGTGCAAATCAGCCCGGACCCCGCGTTCGCGACGCTGGCCGGCGAATACCAAGGCACCGACCGCACCTGGCATCAGGACCTTGCGCCGGGCGAATACTACTGGCGCGCGGCAGGCTTGACGGCCGCGGGCGAACGCGGTCCATGGAGCGAGATGCGCCGCTTCGTCCACAAGCCGGCGCCGCCCGCACCCTCGATCGGCGCCATCGCCGGCAAGTCGCTGCACCTGTCCTGGCCGGCGCGTGCCGGCCAACGCTTTCACCTGCAGGTGGCACGCGACACCGCCTTCCAGCACCCGACGGTGGATACCTTCACCGATGAACGCGAGGCCACGCTGCCTTCGCCCCGTGCCGGCACCTACTACGCGCGCGTGCAGGCCACCGACGCCGATGGCTATGTCGGTCCCTGGTCGGCCCCGAGCCGGATCACCATGCCACTTCCCTGGTGGGCGCTCGTGGCGCCCGTCTTGTTGGTGCTGCCCTTCCTGTGAAGCCGGTCCCGACCGTGCAGCCCTTGCTGAAGCAATGGCTGCTGTTGCTGGCGTTGCTCGCCGCCGGCGTGTGTGCAGCCGTGCTCAGCCAGGCCTTCTGGCGCGAGGATCTGCTGCTGTACGACGCGGGACTGGCGTATGGCCCGGCCCCTGCCGACGTGCTGATCGTGGCGATCGACGATGCCAGCCTCAAGCAAATCGGGCGTTGGCCCTGGCGGCGCGCCGTGCACGCCGCGCTGCTGGAGCGCTTGCGCGCCGCTGGTGCGCGCGCCGTTGCGCTGGACGTGCTGCTGACCGAGCCGGCCGACGACCCACAGGATGATCAGCGCCTCGCCGCCGCGATGCGCGCCGGGCCGCCCACCGTGCTGCCGCTGGTGGCCGACTGGCAACGAGCCGATCGCTCACCTCGCGAAATCCTGCCGGTGGAGCCGCTGCGCTCCAGTGCCGCGGCGCTTGCACATGCCCATCTTGAAATCGATCGCGACGGTATCGCGCGCAGCGTATTCCTGCGCGAGGGTCCGGACCGGGCCACGCGCCCGCATCTTGCCTTGGCGCTGTTGCAGGCCGCGGGCCTGTGGCGCGATGGCCCTTTGCCGGGTGCGCGAGCGCCGGCATCCGCAACCGACGGCGCGTGGGCGCGGGATTTCCAGGTGCTGATTCCCTTTCTCGGGCCGCCGGGTCATTTCCAGCGCGTGTCGTACATCGAGGTGTTGAGTGGCGAGCTGCCCGCGAACGTGTTGCGCGGCAAGCTCGTGCTGGTCGGCGCCACCGCACAAGGACTGACGGATTCGTTCCCGACGCCTCGTTCCGGCGAGGGCGTTCCCATGCCCGGCGTGGAAATCAGCGCCAACGTGCTGGCGGCGCTGCGCTCCCAGCGCGCCGTTCATTCGCTGCCGGCGGCGCTGAACGTGACGCTGTCGCTGCTGCCGCTGGCGCTCGCCTTCGCCGGCTTCCTGCGGCTCTCACCGCGCCATTCGTTGCTGCTGGTGATCGCGCTGGCCGCGGCGAGCCTGGCCGTGAGCCTGCTGGCGCTGCGCTTCGCCTATGCATGGTGGCCGCCGGCCGCGGCGCTGACAGCGTTGATCCTCGCCTATCCGCTGTGGAGTTGGCGGCGGCTGGAGGCGACGCAGGCCTATCTCGACGAGGAATTGGCGCAGTTCGACCGCGAGCCGCTGCCCATCGCGCCGGCCAGGCGATCGGCTGGACTGGCGCTCACCGATGCGCTGCAAGGCCGCATCGAGCGGGCGCGCGATGCCACCGCGCGGCTGCGCCATCTACGCCGCCTGCTCGGCGGCACCATCGAAAGCCTTCCCGATGCCACCCTGCTCGTGGATCGCGAGGGCCGCATCGACCTGGCCAACCGCCAGGCCGCCGCGCTGTTCGGCGCGGCCGGCGGCCAGGCGCTGCGTGGTGCTTCCCTGCGCGAACTGCTCGATCCCCTGCTTGCCGGCCGCGACACGAACTTCGATGCACTGGCGCTCCAGGCGCCGTCTTCGATCGAATTCCGCGACGCGCGCGGGCGCGACCTGATGCTGCGCCTCAGCCCTTTTCACGACGCCGGCGGTGCGCGCGCCGGATCGGTACTGGACATCGCCGATGTGACCGCGCTGAAGAGCGCCGAGCACGAGCGCGATGACCTGATCCGCTTCCTGTCGCACGACCTGCGCAGCCCCAGCAGTTCCTTGCTGGCGCTGGCGCAGTTGCTGCGCGAGCCCGACCGGCGGATCGAACCGGCACAGGCGGCCGAGCGCATCGAATCACTCGCCGGCCGCACGCTGGCCCTCGCGGAAGGCTTCATTTCGTTGGCGCGTGCGCGCTACTTGTCGGTGGAGCGCTTCCAGCCCATGGACCTGAAGGACGCCCTGCAGGATGCCCTGGATGAGGCATGGGCGTCGGCCACGGCGCGCCGCATCGAGGTGCGCTCGGCGGCTCCTCCGGATCCGGCGCCGCTGGAGGGTGATCGCGAAACCCTGGCGCGCGCGATCATCAATCTGCTCAGCAATGCGATCAAGCATTCGCCCGCCGGCGGCGTGGTCAACGTCGAACTGGCGCGCAACGCGCAGCGTTGGGAACTGCATGTGCGGGACCAGGGGCCCGGCATCGCAGCCGAGCGGCAAAGCCTGTTGTTCCAGCGCTTTCAGCGCGGACTGAGCGCCGCCAAGGCCGACCCCGGCGGCGTCGGCCTGGGTCTTGCGTTCGTGCGGGTGGTGGCGCAGAAGCACGGCGGCGACGTGCGCGTGGAATCCGCTGCCGGCCAAGGCGCGACGTTCATCGTGTCGCTGCCGGTTGCTTCGGGCCCCTAGCACACACCGCGACATCAGGCCGGCGATGTGGTCGGCCGCCAGCGCGACGATGGTCAACGTCGGGTTCCGTGCCGGCGCGCTGACGAACTGGCTGCCATGCGATATGAAAAGACTGGCGCACACCACGCCCGCGCCTGCATCCAATCAAGCGATACGCAAAAAGAAAAACGCCGGGCAAACAGGCAAAAAAACCTGCCTGCCCGGCGTTCAGATCGAAGGGATTACTCGGTGACTTCCGACTCGCCAGCCGAAACCGGTTCATCCGACTCGGCCAGGCCACCGCCAACATCCATGAACGAGCGCCGGCTGTCATCCAGCGTGCCACGACGCTGCGAGTGATAGGCGAAGCCCGTGCCTGCCGGGATCAACCGGCCGACGATGACGTTTTCCTTCAAGCCGCGCAGACCGTCCTTCAGGCCTCGCACCGCCGCTTCGGTGAGCACGCGGGTGGTTTCCTGGAAGGACGCCGCCGAGATGAAGGACTCGGTGGCGAGCGAAGCCTTGGTGATACCTAGCAGCATGTGCTCCCAGGTCGCCTGCTCCTTGCCTGCCGTCTTCTGCTTGGCGATCACCTCCAGCAAGCGGCCGCGATCCATCTGTTCGCCGCGCAGCATGCCCGAATCGCCCGGCGAGACCACCTCGATCTTGCGCAGCATCTGCCGCACGATGACCTCGATGTGCTTGTCGTTGATCTTCACGCCCTGCAGGCGGTACACGTCCTGGATTTCGCGGACCAGGTAATTGGCCAGCGCTTCCACGCCCTGCAGCCGCAGGATGTCGTGCGGGTTGGGCTCGCCGTCCGCGATGACTTCGCCCTTCTCCACCTGTTCGCCTTCGAACACGTTGAGATGGCGCCACTTCGGAATGAGCTCCTCGTACTTCTCGCCGGATTCCGGCGTGATGATCAGGCGGCGCTTGCCCTTGGTTTCCTTGCCGAAGCTGACCGTGCCCGAACGCTCGGCGAGGATCGCCGAATCCTTCGGCTTGCGGGCCTCGAACAGGTCCGCGACGCGCGGCAGACCGCCGGTGATGTCGCGGGTCTTCGAGGATTCCTGCGGGATGCGCGCGATGACATCGCCAACCGACACCTTGGCACCGTCATCCAGGCTGACGATGGCGCCCGCGGGCAGCGCATACACGGCCGGAATGTCGGTGTTGGCGAAGGTGACTTCCTTGCCCTTGTTGTTGATCAGGCGCACCACGGGGCGCAGGTCCTTGCCTCCCGAACCGCGCTGCTTGGGATCCAGCACCACGGTGCTGGTGAGGCCGGTGACATCGTCCACCTGGCTCGTGACGGTGAGGCCGTCGACAAAGTCGGAGAACTTGATGAAACCCGCCACTTCCGTGACCACGGGGTGGGTGTGCGGATCCCAGTTGGCCGTCGATTGGCCGGCCGTCACCGCATCGCCGTCGTTGACGGTGATGGTGGCGCCGTAGGGGATCTTGTAGCGCTCGCGCTCGCGGCCGAACTCGTCCACCACGCCCAATTCGCCCGAACGCGACACCGCGACCAGATGGCCCTTTTCATGGCGCACGGTCTTGATGTTGTGCAGGCGGATGGTGCCCTTGCTCTTGACCTCGACACCGTTGGCCGCCGCGGCCCGGGAGGCCGCGCCGCCGACGTGGAAGGTACGCATGGTGAGCTGCGTGCCCGGCTCGCCGATGGACTGCGCCGCAATGACGCCCACGGCCTCGCCGATGTTGATGCGGTGCCCGCGGCCCAGGTCGCGGCCGTAGCACTGCGCGCACACGCCGTAGCGTGTTTCGCAGGTGATGGGCGAACGCACCATGACCTGGTCGACGCCCATTTTCTCCAGCAGCTTGACCAGCTTTTCGTCGATCATCGTGCCCGCCGCCACCAGCACTTCGCCGGTCGAGGCCACGGTCACGTCCTGCGAGGCCACGCGACCCAGCACGCGCTCGCCCAGGCCCTCCACCACATCGCCGCCTTCGACGATCGGCGTGATGGACAGGCCCTGCGTGGTGCCGCAATCGATTTCGCTCAACACCAGGTCCTGCGCCACGTCGACGAGACGACGCGTGAGGTAACCCGAGTTGGCGGTCTTCAACGCGGTGTCGGCCAGACCCTTGCGGGCGCCGTGCGTGGAGATGAAGTACTGCAACACGTTCAAGCCTTCACGGAAATTCGCCGTGATCGGCGTCTCGATGATCGAGCCGTCGGGCTTGGCCATCAGGCCGCGCATGCCGGCCAGCTGGCGGATCTGCGCCGCGGAACCGCGCGCGCCCGAGTCGGCCATGATGAAGATCGAATTGAACGACTTCTGCCGGACCTTGTTGCCCTTGGAGTCTGTCACCTCGTCGGAGCCCAGCTTTTCCATCATCGCCTTGGCGACCTGGTCATTGGTGCGCGACCAGATGTCCACGACCTTGTTGTAGCGCTCACCGTTGGTGACGAGACCGGAGGAATACTGCTCCTGGATCTCCTTCACCTCTTTCTCGGCGCCCGCCAGGATCTTGGTCTTGTTCTGCGGGACCACCATGTCATCCACGCCGATCGAGACGCCGGCGCGGGTGGCGTAGTGGAAGCCCGTGTACATGAGCTGGTCTGCGAACACCACGGTTTCCTTCAGGCCCACGTTGCGATAGCAGGCGTTGATGGTGGCCGAAATGGTCTTCTTGGTCATATCCTGGTTGATCGCGTCGAAGGACATTCCCTTCGGCAGGATCTCGGACAACAGCGCACGGCCCACGGTGGTGTCGACGACCCGGTTGTTCTGGGTCAGCGGTCCGCCCTTGGTCTCGCGCACGAAATCCGTCAGGCGCACCTTCACCTTGGCCTGCAGATCCACATGGCGGCCTTCATAGGCGCGATGCACCTCGTGGATGTCGCCGAAGGACATGCCTTCGCCCTTGGCGCCGACGCGCTCGCGGGTCATGTAGTACAGGCCCAGCACCACGTCCTGCGAAGGAACGATGATGGGATCGCCGTTGGCGGGCGAGAGGATGTTGTTGGAGGACATCATCAGCGCGCGCGCTTCCAGCTGCGCCTCGATGGACAGCGGCACGTGCACCGCCATCTGGTCACCGTCGAAGTCGGCGTTGAAGGCGGTGCAAACCAGCGGATGCAGCTGGATGGCCTTGCCCTCGATCAGCACCGGTTCGAAGGCCTGGATGCCGAGGCGATGCAGGGTCGGGGCGCGGTTCAGAAGCACCGGGTGTTCGCGGATCACCTCTTCGAGGATGTCCCACACTTCCGGCCCTTCACGCTCCACCAGGCGCTTGGCGGCCTTGATGGTGGAGGCTTCGCCGCGGATCTGGAGCTTCGAGAAGATGAAGGGCTTGAACAATTCCAGCGCCATCTTCTTCGGCAGGCCGCACTGGTGCAGGCGCAGCGTCGGGCCGACCACGATGACCGAACGGCCGGAGTAGTCGACGCGCTTGCCGAGCAGGTTCTGGCGGAACCGGCCCTGCTTGCCCTTGATCATGTCGGCAAGCGACTTCAGCGGACGTTTGTTGGTGCCGGTGATGGCGCGGCCACGGCGGCCGTTGTCCAACAGGGCGTCCACCGCTTCCTGCAGCATGCGCTTTTCGTTGCGCACGATGATGTCCGGCGCGTTCAGCTCGAGCAGCCGGCGCAGGCGGTTGTTACGGTTGATGACGCGGCGGTACAGGTCGTTCAAATCCGAGGTGGCAAAACGGCCGCCATCCAGCGGCACCAGCGGACGCAGGTCCGGCGGCAGCACCGGCAGAACGGTGAGCACCATCCATTCGGGCTTGTTGCCGGACTCGATGAAGGACTCCAGGAGCTTCAAGCGCTTGGACAGGCGCTTGATCTTGGTCTCGGAGTTGGTGTTGCCCATGTCCTCGCGCACCTTGACCACTTCCGCGGCCAGGTCCATGGACTTCAGCAGCTCGTGCACGGCCTCGGCGCCCATGCGGGCATCGAACTCATCGCCGTGCTCCTCGATGGACTCGAGGTACATTTCGTCGGTGAGCAACTGGCCGCGCTGCAGCGAGGTCATGCCCGGGTCGACGACCACGAAGGCCTCGAAGTACAGCACGCGCTCGATCTCGCGCAGTGTCATGTCGAGCATGAGGCCGATGCGCGAGGGCAGCGACTTCAGGAACCAGATGTGCGCGGTCGGGCTGGCGAGTTCGATGTGGCCCATGCGCTCGCGGCGCACCTTGGACTGCGTGACTTCCACGCCGCACTTCTCGCACACCACGCCGCGGTGCTTCAGGCGCTTGTACTTGCCGCACAAGCATTCGTAGTCCTTCACGGGCCCGAAGATCTTGGCGCAGAACAGGCCGTCGCGTTCCGGCTTGAAGGTGCGGTAGTTGATGGTCTCGGGCTTCTTCACTTCGCCATACGACCAGGAGCGGATCATGTCCGGCGAGGCGAGGCCGATCTTGATCGAATCGAAATTCTCGACCGGGACCTGCTGCTTGAACAGTTTGAGTAAGTCTTTCATATCGATTAAGCCTCGCTCTCGAGTTCGATGTTGATGGCCAGGGACCGGATCTCCTTGACCAACACGTTGAACGATTCGGGCATGCCCGCCTTCATCTCATGGTTGCCATCGACGATGGCCTTGTACATCTGCGTGCGGCCGTTGACGTCGTCGGACTTGACCGTGAGCATTTCCTGCAGGGTGTACGACGCGCCGTAGGCCTCGAGCGCCCAGACTTCCATTTCGCCGAAGCGCTGGCCGCCGAACTGTGCCTTGCCACCCAGCGGCTGCTGCGTCACCAGGCTGTAGGGTCCGGTGGAACGCGCATGCATCTTGTCGTCGACCAGGTGGTTCAACTTCAGCATGTACATGTAGCCCACGGTGACCGGCCGCTCGAACTGCTCGCCGGTGCGGCCGTCCTGCAGCATGGTCTGCCCGGAGGGCGGCAGGTCGGCGAGCTTGAGCAGGTTCTTGATGTCCTCCTCGCCCGCGCCGTCGAACACCGGCGTCGCCATGGGCACGCCGTGGCGCAGGTTGCTCGCCAATTCCCGAAGCTCATCGTCCGTGAAGCTCTTCAGCTCTTCCTTCTGCCCGCCGGTCTCGTTGTAGACCTCGTTCAGGAACTTGCGCACGTCGGTGAGTGCCGCCTGCGCATCCATCATCTTGCCGATCTTGGCGCCGATGCCCTTGGCTGCCCAGCCCAGGTGGGTCTCGAGGATCTGTCCGATGTTCATGCGCGAGGGCACGCCCAGCGGGTTCAGCACGATGTCCACCGGCGTGCCGTCGGCCATGTAGGGCATGTCTTCCACCGGAACGATGGAGGAGATGACGCCCTTGTTGCCGTGGCGGCCGGCCATCTTGTCGCCGGGCTGCACGCGGCGCTTCACGGCCAGGTACACCTTGACCATCTTCAGCACGCCGGGGGCGAGGTCGTCGCCGGCGGTGATCTTGGCCTTCTTTTCCTCGAAGCGCTTCTCGAAATTCTTGCGCTGCGCCTTCAGGCGCTCGGACACGGTCTCGAGCTGCGAGTTGGAATCTTCTTCCTTCAGGCGGATCTCGAACCACTGCTCGCGCGGCAGGTCGGCAAGGTAGGCCTCGTCGATCTTGCTGCCCGGCTTCAACTTCTTCGGGCCTGTTTCGGCGGTCTTGCCCACCAGCATGCCCTGCACGCGATGGAACAAGTCGTCCTCGAGGATGCGCTGCTGGTCGGCGAGGTCCTTGCGGACGCGCTCGAGTTCGGCCTTCTCGATGGACAGCGCGCGCGAATCCTTCTCCACGCCGTCGCGGGTGAACACCCGCACGTCGATGACCGTGCCGTCCATGCCCGGCGGCACGCGCAAGCTCGTGTCCTTCACGTCGCTCGCCTTCTCGCCGAAGATGGCGCGCAGCAGCTTTTCTTCCGGCGTGAGCTGCGTCTCGCCCTTCGGCGTGACCTTGCCCACCAGGATGTCGCCGGCGCGCACTTCGGCGCCGATGAAGGCGATGCCCGCCTCGTCCAGCTTGGCCAGCGCGTTGTCGCCGACGTTGGGGATGTCCGCGGTGATTTCCTCGGGACCCAGCTTGGTGTCGCGCGCGACGCAGGTGAGTTCTTCGATGTGGATGGTGGTGAAGCGGTCTTCTTCCACCACACGCTCGGAGATGAGGATGGAGTCCTCGAAGTTGTAGCCGTTCCAGGGCATGAACGCGACCAGCAGGTTCTGGCCCAGCGCCAGTTCGCCCAGGTGGGTCGACGGGCCGTCGGCCAGCACGTCGCCGCGCTGGATGGCATCGCCCGACTTCACCAGCGGCCGCTGGTTGATGCAGGTGTTCTGGTTGGAACGGGTGTACTTGGTGAGCGAGTAGATGTCCACGCCCGGCTCGCCGGCCGTGGTTTCGTTGTCGTTCACACGCACCACGATGCGCGAAGCATCGACGGAATCCACCGTGCCGCCGCGGCGCGCGACCACGGTCACGCCGGAGTCGATGGCCACGGCCCGCTCCATGCCCGTGCCTACCATGGGCGTCTCGGAGCGCAGCGTAGGCACCGCCTGGCGCTGCATGTTCGAACCCATCAACGCGCGGTTGGCGTCGTCGTGCTCGAGGAAGGGAATCAGCGAGGCCGCCACCGACACGATCTGCTTCGGCGAGACGTCCATGAAGTTGATCTTGTCCTTCTCGGACAACATGAACTCGTTCTGGCTGCGGCAGGAGACGAGGTCGTCGACGAACTCGCCCTTCTCGTTCAGGGTGGCGTTCGCCTGCGCGATCACGTACTGGCCTTCCTCGATGGCCGAGAGGTAATCGATCTGATCGGTCACGCGGCCATCGACCACGCGGCGGTACGGCGTTTCCAGGAAGCCGTAGCTGTTGGTGCGCGCGTACACGGCCAGCGAGTTGATGAGGCCGATGTTCGGACCTTCCGGCGTCTCGATGGGACAGACGCGGCCATAGTGCGTGGGATGCACGTCGCGGACTTCGAATCCGGCGCGTTCGCGCGTCAGGCCGCCTGGTCCCAAGGCCGAGACACGGCGCTTGTGGGTGACCTCGGACAGCGGGTTGTTCTGGTCCATGAACTGCGAGAGCTGCGAGGAGCCGAAGAATTCCTTCACCGCGGCCGCCACCGGCTTCGCGTTGATCATCTCCTGCGGCATGATGGGCTCGCTCTCGGCGATGGTCAGGCGCTCCTTCACGGCGCGCTCGACGCGCACCAGGCCGATGCGGAAGGCGTTCTCCGCCATCTCGCCCACGCTGCGCACGCGGCGGTTGCCCAGGTGATCGATGTCATCCACCTGGCCGTTGCCGTTGCGGATGTCGATCAGGGTCTTCAGCACCTCGATGATGTCTTCCTTGCTGAGGACGCCCGAGCCTGTGATCTCATCGCGGCCCACGCGGCGGTTGAACTTCATGCGTCCCACAGGGGACAGGTCATAGCGCTCGGCGTTGAAGAACAGGTTCTGGAACAGGTTCTCGGCCGCATCCTTGGTGGGCGGCTCGCCAGGACGCATCATGCGGTAGATTTCCACCAGCGCCTCCAGGCGGGTCTTGGTGGGATCGATGCGCAGGGTGTCGGAAATGTAGGGACCACGGTCCAGGTCGTTGACGAACAGCGTCGACACCTGCGTGATGCCGCTCTCGATCAGCTTGCCCACGCTGGGCACGGTGAGTATCTCGTTGGCCTTGGCCAGGATCTCACCGGTCTCGGTGTTGACCACGTCGTGCGCCAGCACCTTGCCCTGCAGGTACTCGATGGGCACGGGCAGGCGCTTCACGCCGGCCTCTTCCAGGTCGCGCACGTGGCGCGCGGTGATGCGGCGGCCTTCCTCGACGATGACCTTCTTGCCGACACGGATTTCGAAGGAGGCGGTTTCGCCGCGCAGGCGCTGCGGGATGACCTCGAACTCGATTTCCTTCTTCGACAGGTGGAATACGTTCTTCTCGAAGAACATATCCAGGACCTGCTCTTCGTTGTAGCCGAGCGCACGCAGGATGATGCTCACCGGGAGCTTGCGGCGGCGGTCGATGCGCGCGAACACGCAGTCCTTCGGGTCGAACTCGAAGTCCAGCCACGAGCCGCGGTAGGGAATGATGCGGGCGGAGAACAGGAGCTTGCCCGAGGAATGGGTCTTGCCACGGTCGTGGTCGAAGAACACGCCGGGGCTGCGATGCAATTGCGAGACGATGACGCGCTCGGTGCCGTTGATGACGAACGTACCGTTGTCGGTCATCAGGGGCAGCTCACCCAAATAGACTTCCTGCTCGCGCACGTCCTTGACGGGCTTCTTGGCGCCGCTGGCTTCCTTGTCGAGCACGATGAGGCGCACCTTCACGCGCAGGGGCGCGGCATAGGTGAGGCCACGGAGCTGGCATTCCTTCACATCGAACACCGGATCGCCGAGGCGATAGCTCACGTACTCGAGCGTGGCATTGCCGGAGTAGCTGGTGATCGGGAACACGCTGTCGAAGGCGGCGTGCAGGCCGATGTCATCGCGCTGCGTCTCCGGAGTATCGGACTGCAGGAAGCGCCGGTAGGAATCCAGCTGGATGGCGAGCAGATAGGGCGTGCCCAGGATGCTCGGCCGCTTGCCGAAATTCTTGCGGATGCGCTTCTTTTCAGTAAATGAATATGCCATGTGTAAGCTCCAGGTGCCGTAGCTAGGCGGCGCGCAATTGCCAGGCGCGTTCGCGCCAACTTTCAACCGGGGTCGAAGCGACCCCGGCCGAGAGGCGCCCGCTTTGCGGGCGAAAAAAACAAATCTTCAGAAAACGCGAACGCCAGCCGGCGCCCTTGGGCACCGGCCGGACATCCCGCGTTTCAAGCAACGCTTGGGCCACTTACTTGATGGCAGCCTTTGCGCCGGCTTCTTCGAGCTTCTTCTTGATGGTTTCCGCATCCGCCTTCGGAATGCCTTCCTTGACGGTCGAGGGCGCGCCTTCCACCAGGTCCTTGGCTTCCTTCAGGCCCAGGCCGGTGATTTCGCGGATGACCTTGATGACGCCGACCTTGTTGGCGCCGAACTCGGTCATGGTCACGGTGAACTCGGTCTGCGCCTCGGCAGCCGGAGCCGCCGCCGCACCAGCACCGCCGCCAGCGGCCGCCACGGCCACGGGGGCCGCCGCGGTGACGTTGAACTTCTTCTCCATGTCCGCAATCAGCTCGACCACCTCGATCACCGACATCTTGGAAATCGCGTCGAGAATCTCGTCTTTAGTAACAGCCATTGATATCTCCAAAAATTGAATTGAATGCCTGGTCTGCCGTACGCGCGATCAGCCCGCCGCCGCCTTCTTGGCATCGGCGACAGCCTGCAACGTGCGCACCAACTTGACGTTGGGAGCAGCCAGGGTGCCAACGAACTTCGCAATCGGTGCCTTGAGGACGCCCAACAACTGCGACAACGCCTGGTTGCGCGTGGGCATGGAAGCCACGCGGTCGATGTCAGTGGGCTTGAGCAACTGCCCGCCCAGCGACACCAGCGTCGTCACCAACTTGTCGTTATCCTTCGCAAACGTCTTGACGATGCGCGCCGCGGCGCCCGGGTCGTCTTGTGAGAATGCGAGGATGATCGGCCCCTTCAACACCGGAGCAATGCACTCGAAAGCGGTGCCGGCGACGGCCTTGCGCGCGAGCGTGTTCTTGACGATGCGCACGTAGACGCCTTCCTTGCGCGCGGTTGCGCGCAGGGTCGTCATCTGCGTGACCGTCAAGCCACGGTTCTCGGCGCCCACCACGGACAGCGCTTTTGACGCCACCGCGTTGACCTCCGCCACCACGACTTTCTTGTCTTCCAACTTGAGTGCCATCCGGTCCTCCCGTTCAGCATCTGCCAAACCGCACCCTCGTGAGAGGTTGCGGACCCTTCGGCGGAATCCATCAGCAGCTGTCTGTTGAGGTCCCACCATCTGCGCAGGCAATCTTTAAGAGCCCCGTCATACGGCCCGCCTGCGGTCTTCGATGGTGGGCGCCTCCGCATCCGACGGATGCGAAGGCAACCCTCCATCAATTCGAAAATTCCTCTAGAGATCCAGCGTCGACTGATCGACCGGCACGCCCGGTCCCATGGTCGAAGACAGCGTCAGCTTCTTCAGGTAGACACCCTTGGACGTGGCCGGCTTGATCTTCTGCAGATCGGCCAACAGCGCCAACAGGTTCTCCTTGAGCTTCACCGGCTCGAAATTCGCGCGCCCGATCTGCGCGTGCACCACGCCGCCCTTGTCGGTGCGATAGCGCACCTGGCCGGACTTGGCGTTCTTGACCGCGCCCGCCACATCCGGCGTCACGGTGCCCACCTTGGGGTTGGGCATGAGGCCGCGGGGGCCGAGGATCTGACCGAGCTGGCCGACGATGCGCATGGCATCGGGGCTGGCAATGACCACATCGAAATCCATCTGGCCGGCCTTGACCTTCTCGGCCAGGTCGTCGAAACCGACGATGTCGGCGCCGGCCGCCCTGGCGGCGTCGGCGTTCTTGCCTTGGGTGAACACCGCCACGCGCACGGTCTTGCCCGTGCCATGCGGCATGACGGTGGAGCCGCGGACCTGCTGGTCCGACTTGGAGGCATCCACGCCCAGGTTCACCGCCACGTCGACGGACTCGTTGAACTTGGCGGTGGCGAGTTCCTTCACCAGCTTCAGCGCATCATCGATGCCGTACTGCTTGCCGGGCTGGACCTTGTCCTTCCACACCTTGGTGCGTTTGACGATCGCGGACATCTTAGAGGCCCTCCACGTCGACGCCCATGCTGCGGGCCGTGCCCGCCACCGTGCGCAGCGCCGCATCCAGGCTTGCCGCGGTGAGGTCGGGCATCTTGATCTTGGCCACGTCCTCGAGTTGCTTGCGCGAGATCTTGCCCACCTTGGCGGTGTTGGGCGTGCCGCTACCCTTGGGGATGCCCAGCGCCTTGCAGATCAGCACGGACGCGGGCGGCGTCTTCATGATGAAGGTGAAGCTGCGGTCGCTGTACACCGTGATCACCACCGGAGTGGGCAGGCCCTTTTCCAGGCTCTGGGTCTGCGCGTTGAACGCCTTGCAGAACTCCATGATGTTGACGCCTTGCTGGCCCAGCGCCGGACCCACGGGGGGACTGGGGTTGGCTTGGCCCGCAGGAATCTGCAGCTTGATATAGCCGGTTACTTTCTTTGCCACGAAACACTACTCCTGGGTCCAAACGCCTCTTTTTCAAGAAGCTCCCCGACGGTTATAGAACGATCAACCCTTCTCGACTTGCGAGAAATCCAACTCCACGGGCGTAGAGCGCCCGAGAATCTGCACCGCCACCTGCAGGCGGTTCTTTTCGTAATTCACCGACTCGACCACGCCGTTGAAATCGTTGAACGGGCCGTCGGTGACGCGCACCACCTCGCCGGGCTCGAACAGCACCTTCGGCTTGGGCTTGTCCACGCCTTCCTCGACGCGGCGCAGGATGGACATGGCTTCCTTGTCCGTGATGGGCGCCGGCTTATCGCTGGTGCCGCCGATGAAGCCGAGGACCTTGGGCACTTCCTTGACCAGGTGCCAGGTCTCCTCGTCCATCTCCATCTGCACCAGCACATAGCCGGGGAAGAACTTGCGGTCGGACTTGCGCTTCTGGCCGTCGCGCATTTCGACGACTTCCTCGGTGGGCACCAGGATCTCGCCGAACTTATGCTCGAGACCGGCACGCTTCACGCGCTCCTTCAGGGATTCCGACACCTTGTGCTCGAAATTCGAATACGCGTGAACCACATACCATCGCAGGGCCATAGTCGCTCCGATTTACCTTAGCCGCCCTGACCCGTGAAGTACCGGGTCAGCCACGTGAGCACCCAGTCCAGCGCCCAGAAAAAAACACCCATGATCCCGGCGAAGATGAACACGACGTAGGTGGTCTTGGTGGTTTCCTCGCGCTCCGGCCACACCACCTTGCGCAACTCCACCCGCGAGCCCAGCGCAAATTGCCAGAATTGACGGCCATACCAGGACAACCAGGCGAGCCCGGAGCTCACCGCCAGCGCTACCAGCACGATGCCGATGCGCAGCACGAGAGACTGATCTTCGTACCAATAGAAGGCGACGATGCCAGCCAGCAAGGCGAGTCCCGAGACGACCAGGAGCGCCGTGTCTTTGCCCGACGCCAAGCTCGTTGTTTGCACTTCAGCCATTGTCCCGACACCCGCTCAACATGGCAGGCCAGGAGGGAATCGAACCCCCAACCTGCGGTTTTGGAGACCGCCGCTCTGCCAATTGAGCTACTGGCCTAGTTTAACGCTGACGCGTGGGTTCAACGGGGTCAAAACTTCCGTTGAACCTGCGCGTACACAATCATCACCAGGGCCGTTTCGACCCCGTCCGAAAGCGGCCCGCTTACGCGGGCCGTCCGGAATCCAACCCCAACTTACTTCAGGTAATAACCTTCGCCACGACACCGGCGCCCACCGTCTTGCCACCTTCACGGATCGCAAAGCGCAGGCCCTGCTCCATCGCAATCGGGGCAATCAGCTCCACCACGATCTTGATGTTGTCGCCGGGCATGACCATTTCCGTGCCCGCGGGCAGTTCCACCGCGCCGGTCACGTCCGTCGTGCGAAAGTAAAACTGCGGACGATAGCCCTTGAAAAACGGCGTGTGACGGCCGCCCTCTTCCTTCGTCAGCACGTAAACTTCCGCCTCAAACTTGGTGTGCGGGTTGATCGAACCGGGCTTGCACAGCACCTGGCCGCGCTCCACCTCTTCACGCTTCGTGCCACGCAGCAGCACGCCCACGTTGTCCCCCGCCTGCCCTTCATCCAGCAGCTTCCTGAACATCTCCACACCCGTGCAGGTGGTCTTGGTGGTCGGGCGGATGCCCACGATCTCCACCTCATCGTTCACCTTCACCACACCGCGCTCGATACGGCCCGTCACCACCGTGCCGCGGCCGGCAATCGAGAACACATCCTCCACCGGCATCAGGAACGCACCATCCACCGCGCGCTTGGGCACCGGAATGTAGTCATCCAGCGCCTTCACCAGCTTCAGCACCGCCGGCACACCGATATCGCTCTGATCCCCTTCCAGGGCCTTCAGCGCAGAGCCGGTGACGATCGGGG
>JBGAGE010000003.1:0-573934 GCA_044226865.1 Steroidobacteraceae bacterium
GTGATCCGGCGGCACTCGGGACTCAAGGGACACGTAGCTGAACATCCCAGCTTGCTGAACATCGGCTCCGCGCATCGCATCCATCCTCGCCGCTTGCCTAAGCAAACTTTGCCTGATGCGTAAAGTTTTTCAACAGCCTGCTAACGCTCGCGTTGAGCGGCGGCGCGACGAGCGCGGCTGCGCGCCGCGGGCGCACAATTTACTGGGGCGCTCGTGGCGCGCACACGATGACGCGTGACGGACCGCTCGAACGCGTTGTTAGGTGCCTCACACAACACTTTCTTCAATTCTCTTTCGCAACTGCTCGGCGAATCCCCGCACGAACACATTGACCAAATGAAAGAATCCCGTTGCGGCCACAATGAACACTAGCCCGGCAACGGGCAACCACTTTGCTGCAGGTTCTTCTCCTGGGCGCATAGATGCATAGAGAGCGCCGAGCGTCCACAGCCCGGAGAACCCAAGGAAGAAAATTGTGAAGGCTCTCAGGAGCAGGGAGCTTCGAATACTGCCGAGCAAGACGATGGAGTTGGGCTCCACGACAAAGTGACCTCTGAAAACAGGCTGGTAGGGTCGATGAGGCAGTAGACCAACCAAATGCACCCGCACATTATCGGCGGAAACGGTGCCACTCAGATCGCTCGGGGCACGGGAGCGCGTGGACGTTCGCTCCACTGCGGAGCGAAGTTTGCCAACGACAGCTTCAATAGAACCGCCGACCGGTATGGCGACGCTAGTGTTCGTAAAGAGAGAGTACATGCGAGGGTCAGGCACCTAACAACAATTCGGCGACCGAAGTGACGCGATTAATTGCGTCGATTCCGTGCGATAACGTGCCGGGAAAATCAAAGGGGTCCGAATATCCACTGACGCGCGTCGCGGTCGCTTGTCCGCGAATGGAATTCCAACCGTCGCCAGGCTGATTGACTGAATGCACAGAAAAGTCTGAAACCCGTCCATGGCCATCCTCGCTACTCGAAGGAGCCTCAGCACCATTATCTGCCAGGCGCCGTTCGAATGCGAACCGTGGCATTTGCGCTCAATATGTAGCATTTGGGGTAGGTCCAAGGTTTTACATTTCAGTCTGCTGGCCTTCCTGCGTTCGCGCATGAGACTTCTCAAGCCCCTTTTCTTGCTGCGACCGGAGATGGCCCAGAAACACCCGGACCGTCAGCGCAGTGTTATGGTCGCCCTGCTCAACGAGCCCGGTGTAGATCCGCCGCCAAGCGTCGAGCACCTGCTGATGGGCCGCCGGAGGCCTCTCCTCCGGTCTACCTGAGACCGTGGCGTTGCGAAGCGTGGCGGGTCGTTGGGCAGCATTGCGTTGCCATCGGATCGCATCGCCTCGTTCAGCGGCTCGGTACATCGTATCTGGAAGCCCGCGCGGGGCGCCTCGAACAACGCGTTCGGTGGCATTGGCAGCGACCCCCAACTCCCGCAGATTCTGCGCAAACTTCTGTCGCCAATCCCGCAACGTCGATTTACGGATATTCAACCGCTTGCCCTTCTCGTCCCGGGCCTTGATGACCACGTGAACATGGGGATGCGGTTCGTCCGTATGCAGCACCAGGGCAAACCGGTGCTTGAGCATCCATTCTTCCTTGGCGAGGCGCCGGACGGCTCCCAGGACCTTCTGAGGGTCGGTCCCCGGCGGCATGGAGAAAACGAGGTTATGAACCAGCTTCTTCGGTTTTCGCCCGGGACCGGCGAATTCCCTCGCCGGCGGGTGCTCCTCGATGTCCAGCCCCCAATCGGTCAGCAGGGTCTTCTCATACCCCGGCCGGTGAAAGTGTCCGACGTCCGTTTCGACCTCGACCTTTCCCTGGCGGTCGATGTACTGCAGATGCCGCTGGACGCTTGCCATCCGTTGCCCGCCGCCGGTGACCTTGACCATGACCTCGGGCACTCCGCGCGCGGTCCGGGCGACCAGTTCCAATTCGGGTTGGCTGAGCGAGGCCACGCCGCGCCGGCCGAAGCTGACGATGTCCAAGGACGGCCTGTCGCCCAAATCAACGACGCGCTTTTTCATGTCCGACCTCCCAGCTTTCGCGATTGCTTACGATCAGCGCTTTGATCCGGTCGCGGTGCAGGACCAGCGCGTTGATCATGTCCCGGAGAAGTTGATTGCTGGGGCCTTCGGTATGAGCGCCGCGATTCAAGGCATGGGCGATCTGGTTCAGGTTTCGGGCCATCGCTGACAGCTCCGCGACGGATTCCCGAAGCGCGTCCAATTCCGCCGTGGGTATTGGGACCACCTGATGTAGATGGGCGCGCACCAGCACGGCAACGTAGGCCCCAACCGGCATCGAGCGCACGCTGGCGCGATCGCGCAACAACCGATGGTCCTCGGGACGCAGTCGCACCGCGATTCGCAGATCCTTCGGCAGGCGAGCCGCCGGGATCAGCACCTGGTCAGGTGAGGTATTCGCTCCGGTTACCAGCGAGTGAATGACCTGGCGCAGGTACCCCGACTCCGACAATCCCTGCGCGCGCGCCAATGCACCGAAGCGTTCCTTCACCTCGGGACTGACCCAACTCATCACGTGCACGCCGTTCTTCATGGCGTGCAGCTTGAGTCAGTCAATCACCGATTGACTATCCTGCGATCGACACGAATCAGCGGCCAAACTCACACCACTCCCCCAGCGCCGATGGACAACGAATGAGCCGCACGAACCCACGCGCTCGACGCTGAATCAGCACAAGCCCGCCGACCCTGAAGTAACCACCCAGGAGATTGACGCTGAACACGACACGAACAGCGTCTACAGCACTGCACCCCGCCGCACTACCCTCAACGGACGCACATGCTGATGTGCACGATCACACCTCAACAGCCAACGAAGGAGATGCCGATGAACAAACCCGATCCCCTGCCCCAGCTACGCTATGAAATCCCCGAAGTGGCGAAGATCCTGCGTATCAGCCGCGCAACACTGTATGGACGGATCAGAGAAGGCCGCATCACCCCTCACAAGGATGGACGCCGCACCTTCATCACCTCCAAGGAGCTGCAACGCTACGTTGACACCACTCTCAAGCCGCCCGGGTGTTGACCACGTTGTCGCCCTTGCTGTCCCTCAAGCCGTCCAGGTAATCCGCCCAGGCCTGCATCATCTTGCGACGCTCAGGAAGGCGCTGTGCCCTGTTGTAAGCAGCACGGACCTTGTTGCGCTCGGCATGGGCCAGCTGCAGCTCGATGATGTCGGGTGGCCATCCCTGCTCGTTGAGCAAGGTCGACGCCAACGCCCTGAACCCGTGCCCGGTCATCTCGTCGCGTGGATAGCCCAGTCGTCGCAGGGCGGCATTGACGGTGTTGTTGCTCATTGGACGATTCTTGTAGCGCAAGGAAGCGAACGCGAAGTCCTTGCTACCGGTGATGGCCTGGAGCTCCCTGAACAGCTCGACGGCCTGGCTGGACAGCGGTACTACATGCAGCCTGCCCATCTTCATGCGGTCGGCCGGGATGCGCCACTCAGCCGCCTCCAAGTCGATCTCAGGCCACTTGGCGAAGCGCAGCTCCCCTGGCCGCACGAAAGTCAGCGGGGCGATCTTCAAGGCGTAGGTGGTCGAGCTGTCACCGCAATACCCCGCGATGGCCCGCATCAGTTGCCCCACCTGGGCGGGGTCGGTGACAGCGGCGTGATGCGTGGTGACCACCGGCGCCAGCGCTCCCTTGAGATAGGCGGACACGTCGTGCTCGGCCCTGCCGGTGGCAATGGCATAGCGGAAGATCTGCCCGCAGCGTTGCTTGGCCCTATGTGCCGTCTCGTGCGTGCCGCGGAACTCAATTTTGCGCAATGCGGACAGCAGCTCCGGCGCGGTCACTTTGGCGACTGGCACGTTGCCGATACGTGGATAGATGAACGTCTCCAGGATGCTCTTGGCCTTGGTGAAGGTGTTGGCCTTGAGCTTCTCCTTCTGAAGGCCCAGCCATTCATCCGCGACGGCGCGAAAGCTGTTGGCTTGAGAGAGCTTTTCCGCCTTGCGCTTCTCGCTGGGGTCGCCTCCTTCTGCGATCAGCGTACGCGCCTCGTCGCGCCGTTTACGCGCAAGCGCGAGCGATACATCCGGATACACGCCGAACGACAGGCCGCGTTCCTTGCCGTCGCGCTTGTACTTGAATCGCCACCAACGCGAGCCGGAAGGATTGACCAGGAGGAACAAACCGCGCTCATCGGACAGCTTGTAGGGCTTCTCGCGCGGCTTGGCGTTTTTCACGATGAAATCGTTCAGCATGGGGTAAGCCCTCCTTGTCGCCGTTCGTTACCCCCCGATTTATCCTTCCGGATGTCGCATTGTCAACAGACACCCCGATCCGCCATAGAGCAAAAATGGACGTAAATTCTCGATGTTTTTTGGATTTTATTGGCCGGAGATGGACTGGATTGGACCGGCTTGGATGTCGTAAAAGCGCCCCGGGCAGGAATCGAACCTGCGACCTAACGCTTAGGAGGCATTCGCTCTATCCACTGAGCTACCGGGGCAGCGCGCGGTCCGGCGGCCCCAATGGCCTGCCTTGTTGAAGGGTTGGTGGAGAAGAGGAGGATCGAACTCCCGACCTTCGCATTGCGAACGCGACGCTCTCCCAGCTGAGCTACTTCCCCGACCGGCGCGTATTTTACATGAGCGGCGCGAGCTTGTAGAGCTTTGAACTGGCCTTGACCTGATCTATGCTGATCGCAGGGGAATGAGCCCCTTCTGGGGCGAAATCGAGGGCGAAAATGCTGCAAGTCGGCGATCGCGCACCGGAGTTTACCCTGCCAGACCATGGGGGCCAGGACCGCAGTTTGACCTCGTTTCTCGGGGATTCCGCACTGGTCCTGTACTTTTATCCCGCCGACTTCACCCCGGGGTGTACCCGCGAGGCTTGCGACTTCCGGGATGTTCACCAGCAGTTGATCCGGGCCAAATTGAAGGTGGTGGGGATCAGCCCGCAGGACCCGGCAACGCACGCCCGCTTTCGGGAAAAGTACAACCTGCCTTTCACGCTGCTATCGGACGTGGACAAGTCGGTGATCAAGATGTATCAGCTCGACGGCCCGTTGGGGATCGGTGTGCGTCGCGGCACCTATCTCATCGATGGCAGCCGCAAGATCCTCGGGGCGATGCTCGCGGATTTCCGCATCGGCCGCCACCTAGCCTTCGTGCAGGATGCGATCGCCGTGCGCGGCCCGCTCACGCGGCAGGCATAACAGCGCTCAATAACTCAGGCGCAATACATTGGCGTGCCCGATACGCGGCACCGTCACGATGTACATGGTGCCGTACTCGTCATCACCAATGTCGGGCACCTTACCCTCGCCCGCGAACCTTTCGACCAGGCCCGGTACGGTGTTGCTGTGTCCGACGATGAGCACCCGCCCGCCCTGATGTTCGCGCAGCACCATGCGCGCCAATTGCTTGATGTCATCCTCCGGGCCCTCGGTGACCTGGATACCCAGGCGCGTCGCCAATGGCGCGGCGGTCTGATGGCTGCGGCGGGTGGGTGAGACGTAGATCGCGTCCAGCCGCCCCAGCGGTGCGCGATCACCGAACATCCTGGCAAGCAAGGCCGCGCGCGCTTCCCCGATGGGAGTGAGATTGGGATCATCACCCGCGTTCAACTGCTTCTCGGCGTGGCGCACGAGCACCACGGTGGTCGAGGTGGCCGTGCCCCATAACCATACGGTGAAGCTGACGACGACGATGGCCGCCATCGCCGCGAGCCAGATGGGTGTGAGAAATGGCTTGCGGCGGAGTTTGGCATACTCTTTCTTCATATCACTATGATAGCAACGAAACCCGGTTCACCGCCCCTTCCCGCCATCATCGTGCTGGCTGCCGGGCTGTCTTCCCGCCTCGGCCAGCCAAAGGCTCTGGCGAGCATCCATGGCCGCTCGCTCCTGCGCCGCTCGGCCGCCGCACTGGCAGGTCTGCCGCCAAGCTCGATTCACATCGTGTTGCCGCCCCGCTCACCCCTGCACAAGCTGGCCCGCCGCCAGGGGTGGCAGTGCATCGTCAACCCCAACCGGTCCCGGGGGCTGTCGAGCTCCGTGGCGTGCGGCATTGGCCGATGCCGGCAGGCGCCGGCGCTGCTGTTCCTGCCCGTGGACCTGGCCGATATGACCCGCGCCGACCTGCAGCGTCTGCTGCGGCATTGGCGCTCGAACCGGCGGCGAGTCGTGGCCCGGGACCACCGGGGCCGCCCGGTGACGCCGGTCATCCTGCCGCGGCATTTGTACAGCCTGCAACATCTTCTTCAGGGGGATACCGGGCTGCAGCCCTTGATCGGCGCCCTGCTGGCCTCAGACGTACGCAGGGTGAGGCTGCGGGGTGCGCGCATCGACATCGACACACCGGAGGATCTGCGTACCGCCCGCCAGCGTTTTACGCTGGCCACCTTCTGACGCCCGGCCTTCAGTGCAACGGCACCTGGTAGCTCAAGAGGATGCCGCCGCCACCCGATGGCCCCACGGAAATCTGCCCCACATGCTGGCGCGCGTCCCGGCGGTGCAGGACGAAGTTCGCGGTGGCGATGCCGATCGCCGCGCCGGCCACGGTATCCGACAGCCAGTGCACATTATCCTTGGCACGCACGTAGGCGGTGGCGCCGGCCACACCATAGCCGATCACGCGGCGCATCCAGCGATACTCGTCACCCCCGGATTCGGCGAAGACGGTGCCAATGGCGAAGGCCGCACTGGAATGCAGGGACGGAAACGAACTGCCGCTCTTGCGCCACGCGTTCGGGTCGGCCGTTTCATTGGGCCGCTCCCGCCCTGCGGCAAATTTCAGCGCCATGGTCGTCATCGTCGACAAGGCGGCGGTCTCCACCATGGTGTAGGACTCGATGCGGCCGGCCGAATCATCGACGAACCAGGCGTAGGCGAAGGTGCCGGCTACCAGCGCGGCAGCGGGCAAGGCATCGCGCGTGCTGTGCTTATCTTTGCCGTCGAGCACGGCGCGATCGCCGATGGCGAAGTGATCCCGCACGCGCCCATCGAGCGAATGCGTGGCGGCCACTGCCAGCATCGCGCCGCCGGCCAGCATCCAATCGCGCGAATTCCAACGCACCGGCGCGGTGAAGTAGGCCTTGGTGTCGCCCCAGACCGTGCCCGCATCGAAGTCCTCCGCAGCACCCAATGAAGGCAGCATCGCAATCATCATCAGGGCGGCGGACAAATGGATGGATTTACGCATGATTGTCCCGTAATGTCGTCGCAGAACCTTATACGATTCGACATGCGTACACTCAAGAATCAATCGTTCCTTGCGCGTTTGAAATTCGCATTTGCCGGCATCGTCGCGGGCCTGCGCGCGGAGCATAGCTTGAGGTTTCATCTCGCCGCATTGGCGGGGGTCATCATCGTGTGCATCACCACGCGGCCCGAGCCGGTATGGTGGGCCTTGCTGACACTCGCCAGCGCCGCCGTGATCGCGGCGGAGTTATTCAACACCGCCCTGGAACACCTGGCCGATCATCTGCACCCCGAGGTCCATCCCACCATCCGCATAGTTAAAGACTGCGCCGCGGGCGCGGTGCTGGTGGCTTCACTCGGCGCGTTGGGCGTCGCCGCGGCCTTCGTGGTGCATTTGCTGCAGCGCTAACGGGCAAGCGTGATGAACAGATAGGCGCCGTACAGGGCCGCATTGAGCAGCAACGCCCACACGGCCACGCCCTGCGCGCGCACGCCCACGCGGATCCACAGCGCGGCGATCAACGTCACCGCCACACCACTGAGCACCTCGATACGTGGCTGCCACGGCGTGAGCAGGATGCCGATGGCCGGCAGCAGGGTGCCCTGGAACACCATGGCGCCGGTGATGTTGCCGAAGGCCAGCGTATCCTTGCCGCGCCTCACCCACAGGATGCTGTTGACCTTCTCCGGCAATTCGGTGGCGATGGGGATGATGAGCAGCGAGAGCAATAGCGCGGAGATGTGCAGCAACTGGGACACGCCCTGCACGCCCGCGATGAACCCTTCCGCGCCGAACACGAGCAGCGCAAGCCCGACGCCGAGCTGCCCGAAGATGGTGAAGTAATTCGTCGGAAGCCCGGCGCGGCTGGCGAACATGCGCTCCTCGGCCGAGGTTCCATGCCCCTCCATCACCAGGTCCTTGGAGGCGCGCATGGTCAAGTAGATGTAGGCCACGTAGGTTGCCACCAGCAGCAGGCTCAAGCCCAGCCGCGGCAGGCGCTGCGTATGCGGCACGTACATGGCGGCAGCAGCCACCAGGAAGGCAAAGATGAAGAAATGCAGGTCGCGATTCAGGCCCGCGGGCTCCGGCGATATCCGGCCGCGCAGGCCGCGCGAGCCGAGCACCGCAACCGCCATGAGCCCGGTGGACAACGTCGAGAGCATCAACGGCGCGCCGAGGATGGACCCGACGCCGATCTCCTCATTGACGGCTGCATCGCCGGAGGCGCCGAACACAGCCAGGAGCGGCACCATGGTTTCGGGCAGCGCCGTGCCCACGGCGGCGAACAGGGAGCCGGTGACCCCTTCGGAGATGTTCAGCCTGGCGCCCAGGTGTTCGAGCGCATTGGTGAACAATTCAGCCGCGACCAGGATCACGAGCAGCATCGCCAGTAATTCCAGTACGTAGCCGCTCATGGACGCGGCCGCCCGCTTATCAGGCGGTGGCGGCGGTCTGCTTCTTGCCCTTCTCGGCAATCACGGCATCCGCCACGTTGCGCGGCACCGGCTCGTAGTGCGAGAACTCCATGGTGTAGGAGGCGCGGCCGCTGGTCATGCCGCGCAGATGGCCGATGTAGCCGAACATTTCCGACAGCGGCACGTTGGCCACCACGGCGATGTTCGTGCCACGCTCGAGCTGGTCCTGAATGGAGCCGCGGCGGCGGTTGATGTCGCCGATGACATCACCGAGGTAGTCGCCCGGGGTCACCGTCTCCACCTTCATCACGGGCTCGAGCAGGATCGGGCTGGCTTTACGCACCGCTTCGCGGAAACAGGCCTTGGCAGCGATTTCGAAGGTCATCGCGTTCGAGTCGACGTCATGGTAGGAACCGTCCGTGAGCGTCGCACGCAGGTCAACCGTGGGGTAGCCGGCGAGCACACCGTCTTCCTTCTGCACTTTGAGGCCTTTTTCCACCGACGGCACGAACTCTCGCGGCACCGAGCCGCCGACCGTCTTGTCGACGAATTCGAATCCGGCGCTGCGCTCCAGCGGCTCGAACTCGATCCAGACTTCCGCGAACTGGCCGGCGCCGCCGGTCTGCTTCTTGTGCACGTACTGGTGCATGACCTTCTTGGTGATGGTCTCGCGGTACGCCACCTGCGGCTCGCCCATGTTGCCTTCCACACCGAACTCGGTGCGCATGCGATCGAGCGTGACTTCCAGGTGCAACTCGCCCATGCCGCGCAGGATGGTCTGGCCGGTTTCGCGGTCCGTTTCCAGGTGCAGGGATGGATCGGCGCGCACCATCTTGCCGAGCGCGTTGGAGAACTTCTCCTGGTCGGCCTTGGCCTTCGGTGTGACCGAGACGCTGATCACGGGATCCGGGAAGCGCATGCGCTCCAGCACCACGGGATTGGCGGAGTCACACAAGGTGTCGCCGGTTTCGGTATCGGAGAGCGAGACCAGCGCGATGATGTCACCGGCGCGGGCCTCTTCGATGGGGTTGGCTTCCTTGGCGAACATTTCCACCATGCGGCCGATCTTCTCGCGCTTGCCGCGCGTGGAGTTCTGCACCGAGGCGCCCTTGGCGAGCACACCCGAGTACACGCGCACAAAGGTGAGCGCGCCGTAGGCATCGTTGATGACCTTGAAGGCCAGCGCGGAGAACGGCTCGTCATCGGAGCACTTGCGCTCGCCCACGATCTCGCCGTCGGCATCGACGGTCTTGATGGCGGCCACGTCGGTGGGCGCCGGGAGGTAATCCACGACGGCGTCCAGCACCTGCTGCACACCCTTGTTCTTGTACGAAGAGCCGCACAGCACGACCGTGAACGCGGAGGTAATGGTGCCCTTGCGCAGGCACTTGCGCAGCACGTCAGCCGAGGGCACCTTGCCATCGTTCAAGTACGCTTCCATTGCCTCATCGTCCTGCTCGAGGCAGGTGTCGACCAGTTCGGTGCGGTACTTTTCGATGTCGGCGAGGATCGCCTTGTCGGTGGGCACGGTGATGCCGAGCTTGTCGGCGATGTCCGCGGTGATGTCCAGCACCTGCCACTCCGCGTCCTTGTCGTCCGAATCCCACACCAGCGCCTTCATCTCGACCAGGTCGATCATGCCCTTGAAGTTGTCTTCGGAACCGATGGGGAGTTGGATAGGCAACGGGCGCGCACCCAGGCGCTTCTTGATCATGTCCACGCAGCGCAGGAAGTTGGCGCCGCTGCGGTCCATCTTGTTGACGTAGCACATGCGCGGCACGTCGTAGTTGTCGGCCAGGCGCCAGTTCGTCTCCGACTGGGGCTCCACGCCCGCCACGCCGTCGAACACCACCACCGCGCCGTCGAGCACGCGCAAGGAGCGATTCACTTCGATGGTGAAGTCCACATGGCCCGGGGTGTCGATGAGGTTGATCTTCTTGTCGCGCCAGAAGGCCGACACCGCGGCGCTCTGGATGGTGATGCCGCGCTTCTGCTCCTGTTCCAGGTAGTCAGTGGTGGTGGAGGTCTTGAGATCCTTGGTGTCGTGGATGTCGATGATCGTGTGCTTGCGCCCCGTGTAGTACAGGATGCGCTCCGTCGTGGTCGTCTTGCCGGCGTCGACGTGGGCGATGATGCCGATATTGCGGATATCGGAAAGGGGCGTTGTGCGAGGCATAGTCGTAAGATTTCCATAAAAAGTTATAAAAGGCGGTCACCCCGACAACGGCAACACTCCATCGGTGCGCGCTGCTGATGTCGCAGGTCGCGCATGCAATGGAGCGGTTGGCGGGCCGGCCGCGGGCGCAGATTCTGACAGGCATTTAGCCGCCTGTCGAAGTTTCGCGAGGGCTAAACCTTGGCATCGTAGCGGCGCCGGCCGGCCCGATCAACGCGACGAGAGGCGCCTGGGCGTCAGCATCAGATAATTTACCTGCAATTTATCCCATAAATATATGGTTTAATTGATTATATATCAGCGCGCGACGTTTCCGCGGAAACGTCCCAGCTTCGCCGCGAAAGCAGCGCCGAGACCGCCAAGCCGTAGTCCATCCGGGTGTCAGCGAGCGTTCTCGCCAAAGCAGCCCGCGGATCGATCCCTTCGGCTTCGGCGTCGACCACCGGCGTTATGACCGGTCCGAGCATTGGCGGATGACGTGGCAACTCCAATCCATCCGCCCGGCAAAAGCGCAGAGCCCCATCATCGAGCACCTGGATGGACATGCCCTCCTCATGGACCACGCGATGATGGTAGCGGCACAGCGTGACGAGGTTACCCAACCGGGTCTCCCCTCCATCCGCCCAATGACGGATGTGGTGCCCATCGACGTAGCGGTCATGGTGGCATCCAGGAAAGCGGCAGCCGCGGTCGCAGGCTTTGAGCGCGCGGCGGATGGCCGGCGGTATGCTGCGGGACTTGCGCCCGATGTCCAGCACGTTGCCCTTCTCGTCGTGGGAGATTTCTACCACGCTGGCGTCGCAGGCCAGCCGCCGCGCGGTTTCCGCTGCGATGGAGGGCCCTTGTTCGAATTCGCAATGGCCGGCGCAGCGCTCCCTCTGCACCTGCGCATCCACGTGTACCACAATCTGCTGTCGCTCGGCGCCTGACTGCGACGTGGGCCCTGCAGCCAGGAAGCCTTCCGCGACGAGCCCCAAGGCATCGGCTCGCCGGGCGCTGGGGTGTGGGGAGCCATCGGCGATTTTGAGTTCCGCTGGCGCAGTATCCGGGAGATGCTCGAGCGCAGCCTCCACCGCATTGAGGACGAGGCGCCCGGTCTCGGCCGGCAACCGTGCCTTGATCAGGATCGACCCATCGTCCAGATACTCGTGACACAGAGAACGATGCCACTGCTGACGTTGCTCGCGGCTGAGTTCTTCACACTCCTGGGCGCGGCGGTAATACCGGACGATACGTTCCACCTGCCCCGCCCAGCCGCGGCGTCGGTCGAACTCCGCGATGAGCGCGAGCCAGCGCCGCTCCAGAAAATTGAGTTGTCCGGAGAGGTGAATGATGTGCCGACCGATCGATTCGAGACTATCCATGACGCGCTCCGACGCGCTCCATTGCTGCCCACGTGACTGTATATAACAACAGTATATTAGTCACAATTCATCGCAGGTCAATACAATAACCCAATGAATTCATGAAGATTTGCTGCGGAGAATTTTGGTGGAAGCGGTGAGATTCGAACTCACGAACGGGTTGCCCCGTTGCTAGTTTTCAAGACTAGTGCCTTCAACCGCTCGGCCACGCTTCCGTTAAGTCAGAAGCGACAGTATCGCATGAGCGCAATGATAAAATGCGAGGCCACCCACAGGAGGTTTCGGAAATGGACAATTTCTCCAGCGGTCAATTGAGCCTGCCCGGCACGGATTCGCGAGCCGCCTTCATCACCCGCACCTATACCCATGTCGTCGGGGCCATCCTGGGCTTCGTGCTGGTCGAACTCGCCCTGTTTGAATCCGGCCTGGCGGAAAGCGTGGCCCGCTGGATGTTCAGCTTCAACTGGCTGCTGATCCTGGGCGCTTTCATGCTCACCGGTTGGCTGGCCTCGCACACGGCCCGCACCAGCCAATCGCGGGGCATGCAGTATCTCGCCCTCACCGCCTATGTGGTGGCGGAGGCCTTCATCTTCGTCCCACTGCTGTACATCGCCGACATGAAGGCGCCGGGCGCCATCGACAGCGCCACGCTGATCACGCTGCTGGGCGCGGGCGGCCTCATGCTCGTCGCACATCGCACAAGGCGGGATTTCTCCTTCCTCCGCGCCATCCTGATGTGGGGTGGCGTGGTGGCCATGCTCGCGATGATCGGCGGACTGGTATTCGGTTTTGCGCTGGGCACCTGGTTTTCGGTGGCGATGATCGGTTTTGCCGGCGCGGCGGTGCTGTACGACACGTCGAACATCATCCATCACTATCCGGAAGACCGGTACGTCTCCGCGGCGATGGAATTGTTCGCCTCGATCGCGCTCATGTTCTGGTACGTGCTGCGGCTGACCTCCAACCGCAATTGAGCAAGCTCAACCGGCCTTGAGAACCGTCACTCCGCCCATGTAGGGCTGCAGCGCCTCAGGGATGCCCACGCTGCCATCCGCCCGTTGATAGTTCTCGAGGATGGCCACCAGGGCGCGCCCGATCGCCACTCCGGAGCCATTCAAGGTATGCACCAGCTCGGGCTTGCCTGTCTCCGGATTGCGCCAGCGCGCCTGCATGCGCCGCGCCTGGAAGGCCTCGCAATTGCTGCAGGAGGAAATCTCCCGGTATTTCTGCTGGCTCGGCAGCCAGACCTCGAGGTCATAGGTCTTGGCGCTGCCGAAACCCACGTCCCCCGCACACAGCGCGAGCACGCGGTACGGTAGTTTCAACGCCTGCAACACCTTTTCCGCATTCGCGGTCAATTCCTCGAGCGCCGCATACGACTCGCTCGCCTTGACGATGTGCACCAGTTCGACCTTCTCGAACTGGTGCTGACGGATCATGCCGCGGGTGTCCTTGCCATGCGCACCGGCCTCGGAACGGAAGCACGGCGTGTGCGCGGTCATCTTCAACGGCAATTCCTCGGGCGCGAGGATCTTGTCGCGTACCAGGTTGGTCACCGGCACTTCGGCGGTGGGGATCAGGTAGAAATGCTGCTCGCCCTCGATGGCGAACAGATCCTGCTTGAACTTCGGCAATTGCCCGGTGCCGGTGAGCGTGTCCTGGTTGACGAGGTACGGCACGTACATCTCGCGATAGCCGTGCTTGCTCGTGTGCAAGTCGAGCATGAACTGGATCAGGGCACGATGCAGGCGCGCCAGCGCTCCGCCCATCACCACGAAGCGCGCGCCGGAAATCTTCCCCGCGCCTTCGAAATCCATGCCCAGCGGCTCGCCCACCGCGACATGATCCTTGGGCTCGAAATCGAAGCGGCGCGGCTCGCCCCAGCGGCGCACCTCGACATTGGCGTTCTCATCGCGCCCTTCCGGAACGGAGGCGTGCAGCAGGTTGGGCAGGCCCAGCTGCAGGTCGGTGAGCTCGGCCTGCAGCGCGTTGAGCGCGCTTTCCGCCTGCGCGAGCTGGGCCGCCAGGCCTTCGGCCTGCGCCAGGAGCGGCGCCACATCCTCGCCCTTGGCCTTCGCCATGCCCACCGCCTTGGCCCCGGCATTGCGCTGCGCACGCAGTTTGTCGGCATCCACTTGCAGTTGCTTGCGGCGCTCCTCGATCCTCTGGACGCGCTCGACGTCAAGTTGGAAGCCACGCCGGGCCAGGTTCGCCGCGGTTGCCTGCAGATCTGCACGAAGGGACTTGGAATCGAGCACGAATCGCCTCTTGAATGAATTTTCCGCCCGCGCATGCTCCCAAAGCCGGCGCGGCAAAGCAATCAGGGCTCTCCCCGCCGCGACCGGCGGGCGTCAACCGCCCTTGCGCTGGCGAGCCTCGCGATCGCGCGCGCGGCGTTGCTCCAGCGCCTCGCCAATCTTGATTTCCAGGCCGCGTGGTACCGGCTGGTAGTAACGCTTCTCGGGAATCCCGTCCGGAAAATAGCGCTCACCCGCCGCGTGCGCGCCCGGCTCGTCGTGGGCGTAGCGGTAATCCTTGCCGTAGCCGATGTCCTTCATCAGGCGCGTCGGTGCATTGCGCAGATGCAGCGGCACGTCGAGGGAGCCCTGCGATTGCGCATCGGCGCTGGCGGCGTTGTAGGCGGTGTACACGGCATTGCTCTTGGCCGCACAGGCCATGAAGATCACCGCCTGGGCGATGGCAAGCTCCCCTTCGGGGCTGCCCAGTCGCTCGTAAACGGCACAGGCTTCCAGCGCCAAGGTGAGTGCACGCGGATCCGCATTGCCGATGTCCTCGCTCGCCATGCGCAGCACGCGCCGTGCCACGTACAAGGGATCGCAGCCACCGGCCAGCATGCGGCACAACCAGTACAGCGCGGCATCGGGATCACTGCCTCGAACCGATTTGTGCAGGGCGGAGATCTGGTCGTAGAAATGCTCACCACCCTTGTCGAAGCGCACGTAGGTGCTGCCGATGACGCCGCGCGCGGATTCGAGTGTCAGGTGCCGGTCGACCGCGAGGTCCGCCGCCGTCTCCAGCAGGTTCAACAGACGGCGCGCATCGCCATCGGCCGCGGCGATCAACAGTTCACGCGCCTGGTCCTCCATCGTCAGGCCTAGGCCTCCGAGGCCACGTTCCTGGTCGGCAAGAGCGCGATCCATCAATTGGGAAAGGTCTTCGTGCTCGAGCCGCTTGAGCACGTAGACGCGGGCGCGCGACAGCAGTGCGTTGTTGACCTCGAACGAGGGGTTCTCCGTGGTGGCGCCGATGAACACCAGCGTGCCATCCTCCACGTACGGCAGGAAGGTATCCTGCTGCGACTTGTTGAAGCGATGCACTTCGTCCAGGAACAACACCGTGCCACGGGTGGGTCGCAGCGCCTTTGCCGTCTCGACCACCGCGCGAATGTCCTTGATGCCCGCCATGACCGCCGACAGCGTCACGAACTCCGCATTCAAACCATGCGCGAACAGCCGCGCGAGCGTGGTCTTGCCGGTGCCTGGCGGCCCCCACAGGATCATCGAGTGTGGTTTGCCGGCCTGGATCGCCCGGCGAAGCGGCGCACCCTCGCCCACCAGGTGTTTCTGACCGCCGTATTCCTCGATGCTGCGGGGACGCATGCGATCGGCGAGCGGACGATAGGCGGAAGAGGTGTTCACGGCGTCACGGACGCGCAGCGGGCAAGAAGCGCTCGGCGAGGATTCCCCACTCCCCGAGTCCCGCGCGGGCCAGCAGCAGGGCAATGGCGATGCCCGTCGCATCGGCCAGGACATCCTTGTAATCCATGGAGCGTGTGGTCGTGAACGTGCCCTGCGCCACCTCGATCAGGATCCCCAACAGCAGGAAGGCCATGGCCACCCGAACCCAGCGGCCGCGGGGATACAGCCCGCAGAACCACGCCGTCAGCCCGAAGAAGGCGATGGCGTGCTCGGCCTTGTCGGGCAGGAATCGCGCCACCGGCTCGATGTCCGGTCCCGGCAGCAGGCACGCCGCGACCACGACGACGATCATCAGCCAGCCCCCGGCCAGCCAGAGGCGCGCGTGGCGCAGATCGGTTCTCATGGTCCAGCGGGCGCGCCGCCAATCACATCGACGCCTGCCGGTGGCGTGAAGCTGAACAGATTGCCAGGCAGAGGCTGGTTGCGCACGGCATGCGTGAAGCTCAACTCGGTGAGCTGGTTGAGCTTGTCAGCCAACTGCATACGCAGCAACTCGCCTTTCTGGAAGCCGATGCGTGCGGCGAGGAAATCAGCGCCATGGCGCCTGGGCCGCAGTTCGAACCACTCGACGCCGTCCTTCTGCGGAAGCGCCTTGATGTCGAACTCCGCGCTCACCGGCGCGCCCGAGGACAACAGCACCGCGGGCGTGCTGGCAAGCGTGGCATCGAGGTCGCGCACGTTCACCTGGGCGAGGTCTTTGTCGTAGAACCAGAGCTTCCTGCCGTCGGCGAGGACCAGCTGCTCGCTGGGCTTGAGGTAATCCCAGCGAAACTTTCCCGGCTTCTGCAGGTAGAGATGACCGGAGGCCATGCGCGGCGGCTGGCCGGTGTTGCCGACGACGTTCTGCTCGAAATCGGCCGACCAGGTGGACAGCCCGGCGAAGTACTGATCGACGCGCGCGGCGGCGGTCTCGGCAGACCGCGCCGGCGAGCCGGCGCACGCGAACCACAGGACGAAAAACGGCAGGATGCGACGCATCAGTCCTGGACCGGGGCGGCGACCAGGATCTCGCGGCTGCCATTGGGTTGCAGCGGACCGACGAGGCCGGCCGCTTCCATTGTCTCCACCAGGCGCGCCGCGCGGTTGTAGCCAATCTTCAGGCGGCGTTGCACGCCGGAAATGGACGCCTTGCGCGTCTCGACCACGATGCGCACCGCCTCATCGTACAGGGGGTCCTGCTCGCCGTCGGCCTCCTCGCCGCCCCCCTCCTCGTCATCGGAGGGAAAGCCGGGAATCGGCGACTTGGGACCGGTGATGATTTCATCGATGTAGGTCGGCGGTGGCCCCTTCTTCAGTCCCGCGACCACGCGATGCACTTCCTGGTCGGACACGAAGGCACCGTGCACGCGCGTGGGCACCGCCGTGCCGGGCGGCAGGTACAGCATGTCGCCATGGCCGAGCAGGGATTCGGCGCCGCTCTGGTCGAGGATGGTGCGGGAATCCACCTTGGCCGAGACCTGGAAGGCGATGCGCGAGGGAATGTTCGCCTTGATGAGGCCGGTGATCACGTCCACCGAGGGGCGTTGAGTGGCGAGGATCAGATGGATGCCCGACGCGCGCGCCTTCTGCGCAAGCCTTGCGATCAGCTCTTCAACCTTCTTGCCCACGATCATCATGAGATCCGCGAGTTCGTCGATGATGACCACCACGAACGGCAGGGGCGTAAGGTCGGGGATGTCCTCCGCGACCACGCCGGGCACGCCCTGCGCGATCTTCTGCATGAGGATCGGGTCCTTGATGGGCTTGCCCGCATCCGCCGCATCCTTGACCTTGCGATTGAAGCCGCCGATGTTGCGCACACCGAGGAGGGACATGAGCTGGTAGCGTCGCTCCATTTCCGCCACCGACCAGCGCAGCGCATTGGCGGCATGCTTCATGTCGGTGACCACCGGCGCCAACAGGTGCGGAATGCCCTCGTACACCGATAATTCCAGCATCTTCGGGTCGATCATGATCATGCGCACGTGCTCGGGCGTGGCCTTGTAGATCAGGCTCAACACCATGGCATTGATGCCCACCGACTTGCCCGAGCCCGTGGTGCCGGCGATCAGCAGGTGCGGCATGCGCGCCAGGTCCGCCACCACCGGCACACCACCGATGTCCTTGCCCAGGGCCAGCGCCAGGGGCGAGCCGACATCGTCATAAGGCTTGGACTTGATGATCTCGCCCAGGGTGACGATTTCGCGCTTCTCGTTGGGAATTTCCAGTCCCACCACCGATTTGCCGGGGATCACTTCCACCACGCGCACGCTGATGGCGGAGAGTTCGCGCGCCAGGTCCTTCGACAGGTTGCTGATCTGGCTGACCTTCACGCCAGGCGCGGGGCGCAGCTCGAAGCGCGTCACCACGGGGCCTGGCTGCACCGCCACCACTTCGGCCTCGACGCCGAAATTGCGCAGCTTCAACTCGACCAGGCGCGACATCGCCTCCAGTGCTTCTTCCGAATAGGAAGACTCGCGCTGGCCGGGCTCGTCGAGAAAATCCAGCGAGGGCAATTCGCTGGACTTTGGGGCATCGAACAACGGCACCTGCCGTTCGCGCTCCACGCGTTCGCTCTTTTCGGGAACCGGTGCCGGCGGCTCGATGCGCGGCGGCGGACGCGCGGCGACCTTTTTCTGTTCCTCGCGAACCTGGCCCTGGCGCGCTTGCTTGCGCACCTGGCCCGCCGAGAGTTCCTTGCGTTGCGCGCGCTTTTTCTGCAGCCACTCGATGCCGTTCAAGACCCAGGCGCCGATCCGGTCCATGATCTCGAACCAGGAAACCCCCAGGAACAGGGCCACGCCCGCCAGCCACAGTCCCAACAGCAGGAGTGTCGCACCGAGGAAGGAAAGCCCATGCGCGGTGCTGCCGCCGGTGAGCTCGCCCACCACCCCGCCGGCGCTGTTGGGAAACGAGGATCCATCCCAATGCAAGGTGGCAAGCCCGCAGCTGGTGAGCAGCGTCAGCAGGAACCCGCCGGCGCGCAGTGCGGCGCTCAATCGCGACTTGGATTCCGGAAGGCTTTGTTCCTTGTGCACGAACCAGCCGGCGAAGCCCAGCATCAGCGGAAACAGGTACGCCGGCCGCCCGAACAGGAAGAAGAAGAACCCCGCCAGCCACGCGCCCACCGGACCGATCCAATTGCCCATGGCGCCCGGCTCGCCGGTATCGGCAAACCCGGGGTCGCGCGCGTGGTAGGAGAACAGCGCCAGCAGCAGGATGAGCGCGAGCGCTCCCAGCACCCACAGGGTTCCCTCGCGCAGGGAACGCGACACCGCCGCCGAAATCTTCGGCTTCTGCTTCGACTTGCTGCTCTCGCTGGACTCGGCCAAGGATATACCTTTCGCGCGCGGACGGATTTACATACCATGAGCCCGCGCAACTTCAAGTTAGAGGGAAAAATTATACATGAGCGTCGCCCGACACAGCCGGCTCGTCATCCTGGGTTCCGGTCCCGCCGGCTACAGTGCGGCCGTCTATGCCGCCCGCGCCAATCGCAAGCCCCTGTTGATCACGGGACTCGAACAAGGCGGCCAGCTGATGACCACCACCGACGTGGACAATTGGCCCGGCGATGTGCACGGATTGCAGGGCCCGGCCCTGATGGAGCGCATGCGCCAGCATGCTGAACGCTTCCACACCGAGATTGTCGTAGACCATATCAATCGCGTGGAGTTGCGCCAGCGGCCCTTCAAGCTCGAGGGTGACAGCGGCACGTACACCTGCGATGCGCTGATCATCGCCACCGGCGCCTCGGCCAAGTACCTGGGGCTGCCCTCGGAAGAAGCCTTCCGCGGCAAGGGCGTGTCCGCCTGCGCCACCTGCGATGGCTTTTTCTATCGCGGCAAGCAGGTGGCGGTGGTGGGCGGCGGCAACACGGCGGTGGAGGAAGCACTGTATTTGAGCAACATCGCCGCGCACGTCACGCTCATCCACCGCCGCGACACGCTGCGCGCGGAGCGGATTTTGCAGGATCGCCTGTTCGGTTTGGAGAAAAGCGGCAAGGCCACCTTGCTATGGAATCGTTCGGTCGAGGAAATCCTGGGCGACGACGCCGGCGTCACCGGCATCCGCATCAAGAACAATATCGACGGCAAGCACCACGAACTGGGGCTCGATGGCGTGTTCATCGCCGTGGGACACCAGCCGAACACCCAACTGTTCGAGGGTCAGCTGGCCATGCGCGGCGGCTACCTGCAGGTCAAGGGCGGCAGCGAGGGAGATGCCACGGCAACGAGCGTGGCCGGTGTTTTCGCCGCCGGCGATGTGGCGGATCATGTCTATCGACAGGCGGTGACCTCGGCAGGCACCGGCTGCATGGCGGCGCTGGACGCCGACAAATACCTTGAGCGCGAACACGCCGAAACCGCCCTCGCAGCTCAGCGCGCATAGGCTCGACAGCCTCGCGGACATCGATGCCCGGCAATGGAATGCGCTGGCGGGCGGCAGCCAGCCGTTCCTGCGGCACGAATTCCTGCTCGCCCTGGAGGAAACCGGTTGCGCCAGCGCGGAGAGCGGCTGGGCGCCGCAACATCTGCTGCTGCGCGATGCACAAGGCCAGGTCCTGGCCGCGGCGCCGACCTACCTGAAGGCGCATTCGCGCGGCGAATTCGTCTTCGACTTTTCCTGGGCGAATGCCTATCAGCAGCGGCGCCTCGAGTATTACCCCAAGCTCCTCACCGCCGTGCCCTTCACCCCGGTGAGCGGTGCGCGACTGCTGATCGCCGACGAATCGCAACGCGCCGGCCTCGAGGCCGCCCTGGCCGCCGCGGCCTGCGAGATCGTGCGCCAATCAGGACTTTCCTCCTGGCATGTGTTGTTTCCGGTCGAAGCCCAGGCGACCATGCTGACGCGCGCGGGGTTGATCCAGCGGCGGGATTGCCAGTTCCATTGGTACAACCACGGCTATGGGAGCTTCGAGGATTTCCTCGCGGGATTCACCGCGGAGAAGCGCAAGAAGGCCAAGCGCGAAAGGCGCCGGGTGGCAGAAGCCGGCATCAGCTTCCAGACCCTCTTGGGTGGCGAAGTGGACCACGCGCTTTGGAACGCCCTCTACACTTTCTATGCCGACACCTTTCACCGGCACGGCCACCGGCCCTATCTGAACCTCGCGTTCTTCAAGCGCATCGCCGCCGCCCTGCCGGACAAGCTCATGCTCAAGGTCGCGCGCATGGGGAGCGAGCCGATCGCCGTGGCGATTTTCTTCCGGGATGACGACGCCCTCTACGGCCGCTACTGGGGCGCAGGCGGCAACTTCCACAGCCTGCATTTCGAGACCTGCTACTACCAGGGCATCGAGTACTGCATCGAGCACGGACTGTCGCGCTTCGAACCGGGCACCCAGGGGGAGCACAAGGTGCCGCGCGGGTTCGTTCCCACGCTCACCTCCTCCGCTCACTACATCGCGCATCCGGGGTTCGATGCCGCGATCCGCGACTTTGCGCAACGCGAAGCCCGGGCCGTGGATGAATACGCCCAGGGCATCAATGAGCACCTGCCCTTCCATCGCGAAGCGGCGACCGAATTGCGCGTCGCCGACTTTTGAACGGGCGCAAGCGGCATGACGCGCCTGATCTGGCTATCCGAAACGCAAGACCCACAGTGGTTTCCGCCGGTGGAACTGGCCTTGAAGGAACCGGAAGGGTTGCTGGCCGCCGGCGGCGACCTGTCTCCGCAACGCTTGCTGGCCGCGTACCAGCGGGGGATCTTCCCCTGGTACTCGCAGCAGCAACCCATCCTGTGGTGGTCGCCGGATCCCCGCATGGTGTTGTTTCCGCCACAGTTCAAATGCTCCCGGAGCCTGGGCAAGACCCTGCGCAACGGGCCCTTCAAGACGCACCTGGATCGGGATTTCGGCGGCGTCATCCGCGCCTGCGCGGCGCCGCGCCGCTCAGGCCCGGGCACCTGGCTGAGCGAACCCATGATGAGCGCCTATCAGCAGTTGCATGCACTGGGACATGCGCATTCGGTGGAGACCTGGCAGGGAGAGGATTTGGTGGGAGGCCTGTACGGCGTGCACCTGGGAGGCGTGTTTTTTGGCGAGTCCATGTTCAGCCGCGCGCGCGATGCCTCGAAGGTGGCGCTCGCCCGGCTGGTGCAGGAATGCGACGCGCGCGGCATCCGGCTCATCGACTGCCAGGTGGCCAGCGACCACCTGCTCAGCCTGGGTGCGCGCGAGATCCGGCGAGCCGAGTTCCTCGATGGCTTGCGGCAATGGGCTCGGCCGACACCGTCAAAATGGGCGTAAATTGCATAAACCAGGCCATCCATGCACAATGCGCGCGGTCGCGTCCATACCACAAGGCAGCATGTCGAAAGAAGAGGCCATTCAGTTCGAAGGCGAAGTCGTGGAGACTTTGCCCAACACCACGTTTCGGGTGAAGTTGAAGACCGGTCATATCGTGACCGCCCATATCTCCGGGAAGATGCGCAAGAACTACATCCGCATCCTCACCGGTGACCAGGTCACCGTGGAGATGACTCCTTACGACTTGAGCAAGGGCCGCATCATCTACCGCGGCCGCTGACCCGCCTGTCCGATCACTGAGCCGGCGACAACAGCGCCGGCGAGTCCGCCGCCGCATGGGTCTCGATCTTGAGGCTCTGGCCATCCTCGCTCACGCTGACCTCCACCTGGCCACCGTTCACCAGCTTGCCGAACAGCAACTCCTCGGCGAGCGGCCGCTTGATGTGTTCCTGGATGAGTCGCGCCATCGGGCGTGCACCCATCTTCGGATCGTAGCCGCGCTTGGCGATCCAGCCACGCGCCGCCTCGTCCACGCTCAGGGAAACACGCTTGGACTCGAGCTGCGCCTCGGCCTCGACCAGGAGCTTATCGACCACGCGCTCGATCGTCGCCTTGTCCAGCGGCGCAAACTGGATGACCGCATCCAGGCGATTGCGGAACTCGGGTGAGAACAGCCGCCGGATGGCCTCCATCCCGTCGGAGGTGTTGTCCGCGGGCAGGAAACCGATGCCGGGGCGGCTCATGTCGCGCGCGCCTTCATTGGTGGTCATCACCAGGATGACGTGGCGGAAGTCGGCCTTGCGGCCGTTGTTGTCGGTGAGCGTGCCATGGTCCATGACCTGCAACAGCAGGTTGAACACGTCCGGATGCGCCTTCTCGATTTCATCCAGCAACAGCACGCAATGCGGATGCTTGGAAATCGACTCGGTCAACAGGCCGCCCTGGTCGAATCCCACGTAGCCCGGCGGCGCGCCGATCAACCGCGACACCGTGTGCCGCTCCATGTATTCGGACATGTCGAAGCGCACGAATTCCACACCCATGGCCAGCGCCAACTGGCGGGTGACCTCGGTCTTGCCCACGCCCGTGGGCCCTGCGAACAGGAAGGAGCCCACCGGCTTTCTCTGATCTCCCAGTCCCGAGCGCGACATCTTGATGGAGGCCGCGAGCGCCTCGATCGCCTTGTCCTGGCCGAAAATGGTGAGCTTCAGGTTGCGCTCGAGGTTCTTCAGAACGTCGCGGTCGGAGGTGGAAACGGTCTTCGGCGGGATGCGCGCAATGCGCGCCACCACGTTCTCGATGTGCGAGACCGTGACGGTGGTGTCGCGCTGGTCGGCGGGCTTCAGGCGCAGGTTGGCGCCCGCCTCATCGACCACGTCGATGGCCTTGTCGGGCATGTGGCGGTCGTTGATGTGGCGTGCGGCAAGTTCCGCCGCGGCGCGCAGCGCATCGTCCTCGTACTTGATGCCGTGGTGTTCCTCGAAGCGCGATTTCAGGCCGCGCAGGATGTCCACGGTGTCGCTCACCGACGGCTCGACGATGTCGATCTTCTGGAAGCGCCGCGCCAATGCGTGGTCCTTCTCGAAGATGCCGCGGTATTCGTTATAGGTGGTGGAGCCAATGCAGCGCAGCTCGCCATTGGCCAGCGCCGGCTTGATGAGATTGGAGGCATCCATGACGCCGCCGGAGGCAGCGCCCGCCCCGATCACGGTGTGGATCTCGTCGATGAAGAGGATGGCGCCGGGCTGCTTCTTCACCTCGGACAAGACCGCCTTGAGGCGCTTTTCGAAGTCGCCGCGATACTTGGTGCCGGCGACGAGAGAGCCCATGTCGAGGGCAAAGATGGTGGCGTCGGAGAGAACGTCCGGCACGTTGCCCTCGACGATCATGCGCGCAAGCCCTTCCGCGATGGCGGTCTTGCCCACACCTGCCTCGCCCACGTAGAGCGGATTGTTCTTGCGGCGCCGGCAGAGAATTTCGATGGTGCGCTCGACCTCGAGCTTGCGGCCGATGAGGGGATCGATCTTGCCGAGGCGCGCGGCCTCATTCAGGTTGGTCGCGTACTTTTCCAGCGCCGTGCCGCCGCTGTCGGCGTCGCGCTCGCCATCGGCGGCCGGGCCGCCCTCATCGCGCTCCGAACGCTCCTCGCCGCCGGACTTCGACAAGCCATGGGCGATGAAATTGACCACATCCAGCCGCGACAGGTCCTGCATGCTCAGAAGGTAGGCGGCGTGGGATTGCTTTTCGCTGAAGATCGCGACCAGCACGTTGGCGACGGTGACTTCCTTCTTGCCGCTGGATTGCACGTGGAACACGGCCCGTTGCAACACCCGCTGGAAGCCCAGGGTGGGCTGCACGTCGCGGTCCTCGCCACTGGGCAGGCGCGGAGTGGTCTGTTCGATGAATTGCTTCAGCTCGTGCTTGAGCTTGGCAATATCGCCTCCGCAGGCCTTGAGGATTTCGCGCACTTTCGGGGTGTCGACGATGGCGAGCAGCAGGTGCTCCACCGTCATGAACTCATGCCGCGCCTCGCGCGCGCCCTGGAAGGCATCGTTCAAACAATATTCCAATTCTTGACTAAGCACGGTTCAAGCCTCTTCTAGGGTCGCCATCAGGGGATGCTGATGCTGGCGCGCATACGCGAGCACATGAGCCACCTTGGTTTCCGCAATCTCGTAGGTGAACACGCCGCAGACTCCCTTGCCCTTGGTGTGCACCTCGAGCATGACGCGGGTGGCCTTGGTCCGGTCCATGGAGAAAAAACGCTGCAGGATGTCGACGACGAACTCCATGGGAGTGTAGTCGTCATTGATCAAGACCACTTGATACAGGGGTGGGCGCTTGAGCTTGGGCGCCGATTCCTCGACGACCAATCCCGTACCTTCCCGACCGCGCTCGATATCACTCATGCCACTTCCGTTTATAGGGCGCTGAAAGTCACTTTACAAGACGAACATGCCACGCCCGCCCACGACCGAGCATTGTCGCCATTCGGTGTCACCTTACTTTAACAAGCAAAAACAAATGCTTGAGAGCATTGGGGACTACGCCGTATCATGCAGCCACGGCCACTGTGCAATCGTAGGCAATCAACGACATGCTTTCGTTAAACACTGCGTTCGCGCACGATGCCTAGAAGCATGCTCGACGACCGCATCCAAAACCTCATTTCGAAGGCCTCCAGCAACGGTCCGTGGCTGGCCTCCCTGGGTCTTGCCGCGCTCATTGCGGTGGAATTGGCGCGCATGGCCCTGGGCGCCTTTGGGGGCGCGCCGCTGAAATCCCTCGCCCCGACGGCCCCCAGCCGCGCCACCACCCCGGCGCACCGCGCCATCGATGTGCAGCAAGTGGTGTCCGCCCATCTGTTCGGCATCGCGACCGCCGAGCCCACCGCCATCGACCCCGCCGACGCGCCGGTGTCCTCGGCCAATCTGGTGCTGGCCGGGACGATTGCAACCCAGGACCCCAAACATGGAGTTGCCATCATCAGCGACGGCGGCCCCTCCAAGGTGTATTCGGTCGGCGACAGCATCGCCGGCGCCAGCGTGCATTCGGTGTACATGGACCGCGTGTTGCTGGACCGCGGCGGGAGCCTGGAATCCTTGGTCCTGCCGCGCTTGCTCGAGGGCGGGGCCGGACCTGCGGCTGCGCCCCGTCCGAGCGGCGTATTCGGCGGCCAGCCGCAGCCCTCCACCGCGCTCGACAGTCTGCGGCGGCGTGTGCAGCAAGAGCCCGGCATGCTCAACGAGATCATGCGCACCGTGCCCTCCTATGACAACAAAGCCGGAAAACTGCGAGGCTTTCGCGCTTATCCCGGCCACAATCGGACTATCTTTGCCAAATTGGGCCTCAAACCCGGTGATCTGGTGACCGCCATCAACGGCACGCCGTTGGACGATCCCCAGCGCAGCCAGGAGGTACTCAATACGATCCAGAGCTCGGAACACGCGACGGTCACCGTCGAGCGGGCCGGGCAACGGCAGGACATCACCCTGAACATCGCCAATGTGGCGCAGCAGGCGGTGAAGGACTTGGATATCGATGCTGGGCAAGCGGGGGGACCGGCGGGCTCGACAGGCGCAAATCCCCCTCCTCCGCCCGCGACCAACGACGACCCCAACGATTAGCGGGAAACCCAGCGAGCTTTACGACATGCAGATTAGAACGATGAATCATCCCACCGGCCGGACGTTGGCAGGATGGGTCTTGCTGGCGGTGTTCAGCCTGTCCACCTCACTCTCCTCCATGCAGGTGATGGCACAGGACTCAGCGACCATCACGCCCAACTACAAGGATGCCGACCTCAGCCAGATCATCCAGGCGGTGAGCGAAGTGACCGGCAAGAACTTCATCATCGACCCGCGGGTGAATGCCAAGGTGACGATGCTGTCGGCCACTCCGATGTCCCCGGCGGCGTTCTACGAGGCCTTCCTGTCGGTGCTGCAGGTGTATGGCTATGTCGCCGTCCCCACCGGCAAGGTCATCAAGATCGTGCCCAACACCGACGCCCGCCAGCTGCCCGCCAACGATCTGCCCAACAACGTGAGCTCGAGCTCCGATGAGATCGTCACGCAGATCATCACCATGAAGAACGTGAATGCGGCGCAACTGGTGCCGTTGCTGCGGCCCTTGATCCCGCAGTACGGCCACCTCGCCGCCTACCCGGGCGGCAACATGCTGATCATCTCGGATCGTGCCAACAACGTGAATCGCATCGTGCGCATCATCCGGCGCATGGATGAAAGCGGCGATGACCCGGTCGAGGTCGTGCTGCTGCAAAATGCCAGCGCGAACGAGATCGTGCGCATCGTCAACCAGCTCTACCAGGCGCAAGGCGGCGAAGGCGGCGGCGCTTTGGTCAAGATGGTGGCGGACGAGCGCACCAACAGCATCCTGATCAGCGGTGAGCGCGCGCAGAAGCTGCGCCTGAAGGCGTTGATCGTGAACCTGGATACGCCCCTCGAATCCGGCGGCGATACCCAGGTGCGCTACCTGCGCTATGCAGATGCGGAAAAGATCGCAGAGAAGCTCAAGGGCCAGGCCTCGGCCACGGCGAAGGCGCAAGCCGGTGGCACCAGCACCGCCGGTGGCGGCTCGAACCTCGACTCCAGCGCCACCATCTGGGCGGACCCGGCCACCAATTCGCTCATCATCACCGCGCCGCCCAAGATCATGCGTTCGCTGATGGCGGTGATCGACAAGCTCGACATCCGGCGCATGCAGGTGGAAGTCGAGGCGATCATCGTGGAAGTGGACGCCAACAAGAGTTCGAATCTCGGTGTGCAGTGGGCGGTCTACGGCCAGGGCGGCAACGCGGTGCCGGCGGCCGTGTCGAACCTCCCCGGCAGCGGCACCAGCATCGTCGACCTGATCGCCACCGCGGCGGGCGCATCCACCGGGGCGATCAGCAGCAAGACGCTCGGGACGGGCGTGAGCCTGGCGGTGGGCCGCTACAACAAGGACAGCGGCACGAACTTCGCCGCCATCCTCCAAGCCCTGCGCAGCGACGGCTCCAGCAACATCATCTCCACTCCCTCGATCGTGACCATGGACAACCAGGAAGCGGAGGTCAAGGTGACCACCGATGTGCCCCTGGTCACCGGTTCGTACGCCAACACCACCACCAATTCCTCGGGCACCGTCAACCCGTTCCAGACGATCCAGCGGCAGGAGCTGGGCACCATCCTCAAAGTCACCCCGCAGATCAACATGGGCGACTCCGTGATGCTCAAGATCGAGCAGGAAGACTCCTCCCCGGGCGCGAAGCTCGCGGATTCCGCCGACATCTCCACCAACAAGCGCTCCATCAAGACCACCGTACTGATCGAGGACGGTGGCATCGTGGTGCTGGGCGGCTTGATCTCCGACACCGTCACGGAAAGCCAGTCGCGCGTGCCCTTTCTGGGGCGCATCCCCGTGCTGGGCAATTTATTCAAGTCCCGCAGCGGCTCGCGCCAGCGCAAGAACCTGATGGTGTTCATCAAGCCCAAGATCCTGCGCGATGGCACGGAGACGGCGATTGCCACCGGCGACAAATACAATTTCATGCGCGATCAGCAAGGCCGCCAGGGCAAGGGGATCACCCTGCTTCCCGGGGAACGCCAGCCGGTCCTGCCGGTGTTGCCGCCCACGCCGCCGGTGGCAATGCCGCCAGCCGGCGCGCCAGCGACTGCGCCCGCGACTGCTCCCGCACCCGCGGCTGAAACTCCCAAGGACTTCCCGCCGAGCAAGCAGCCGTGAACGCCTCGCTGCAGGAACCCGCCGAGCGCAAGCTCTCGTTCCCCTTCGCCAAGCGCCACGGGGTGCTGGTGCGCGGCTATGAGAACGGCCACGCCGATGTGGTGTGCCGGCTGGGCGTGACGGCGCAGAGCCTGGCGGAGGTGCGTCGCTTCGTCGGCATGCCGTTGAAGGTGACGCGCGTGCCGGTGGAGGAATTCGACGGCATGCTGCGGGTGGCCTACGAAGCCGGCTCGGGCGTGGCCATGCAGATGCTCGAGGGCCTGGACGACAACACCGACCTTGCGCACCTGGCCGAGGGCATCCCGGAAACTTCCGACCTGCTGGAAAGCGATGACGAGGCGCCCATCATCCGCCTCATCAACGCCCTGCTCACCCAGGCGGTCAAGGAAAACGGCTCGGACATCCACATCGAGCCCTACGAAAACCGGCTGGTGATCCGCTTCCGCGTCGATGGCGTGCTGCGCGAGGTGTTGCAGACCAAGCGCGCGGTGGCGCCGTTGGTGGTCTCGCGCATCAAGGTCATGTCCAAGCTCGACATCGCCGAGCGCCGCCTGCCGCAGGACGGCCGCATCTCATTGCGCATCGCGGGGCGCGCGGTGGACGTGCGTGTCTCCACCCTGCCCTCCGGGCATGGCGAGCGCGTGGTGCTGCGCTTGCTCGACAAGCAGGCCGGCCGGCTCGACCTGGGCGCCTTGGGAATGGATCCGCGCACGCGCGACACCATGGATGAAATCATCCACAAGCCGCACGGCATCATCCTGGTCACGGGTCCCACGGGTTCGGGCAAGACCACCACGCTGTATGCCGCCCTCGAGCGCATCAACGACAACACCCGCAACATCATGACGGTCGAGGATCCGATCGAGTACTACATCGACGGCATCGGCCAGACCCAGGTCAACACCAAGGTCGAGATGACCTTCGCGCGCGGACTGCGCGCCATCCTGCGCCAGGATCCGGATGTGGTGATGGTCGGCGAAATCCGCGACCTGGAGACCGCACAGATCGCCGTGCAGGCCTCATTGACGGGACACCTGGTGCTGTCCACCCTGCACACCAACACGGCCGTGGGGGCCGTGACGCGCCTGCGCGACATGGGGATCGAGCCCTTCCTGCTCTCCTCTTCGTTGATCGGCGTCCTGGCGCAGCGCCTGGTGCGCGTGCTCAACCCGGACACCAAGCAAGCCTTCACCGCCGGCGAATACGAGCGGCGCCTGCTGAACCTGGGGCCCAATGACCCGCCGGTGCAGCTGTACCGGCCCAGCACCGAACCCGGAAGCGGCTATCGCGGCCGCTCCGGCATCTACGAGCTGATCGCCGTGGATGACCACATGCGCACCATGATCCACGACGGCTCCTCGGAGCAGGAGCTGGAACGCTATGCCCGCACGGCCAGCCCCAGCATCCGGGACGACGGCCGGTCCAAGGTGCTCAATGGCGAAACCACGCTCGAAGAGCTGTTGCGCGTCACGCGGGAAGACTAGCATCCACCCATGGGTGCTTTCGAATACACGGCGCTGGATGCCAGCGGCAAGGAACGCAAAGGACTGATCGAGGGCGACACGCCCAAGCACGTCCGCCAGCTCCTGCGCGAACGCCAACTGCTGCCGGTGGACGTGCGCGAGGCGGCGCAGAAAGAAGCCGCCCGGGGCAAGTCGTTTTCGCTGTTCTCGCGCGGAGTGTCGACGCTCGACCTCGCCATGGTCACCCGGCAGCTCGCGACGTTGCTGCGATCAGGCCTCCCCTTGGAGGAGACCCTGCAGGCGGTGGCGGAACAAACCGAGAAGCCGCGCATCCAGAGCATCATCCTGGGCGTGCGCAGCAAGGTGGTCGAGGGTCATCCGCTGGCGGACGGCCTGCGCGATTTCCCGCAAGCATTCCCCGAGATCTACCGCGCCACCGTCGCCGCCGGCGAGCAATCGGGCCGCCTCGACGATGTCCTCGAACGCCTGTCCGATTACACCGAGTCGCGACAGGTGATCCGCCAGCAAGTCACCAATGCGTTGGTGTACCCCATCGTGCTGGTGGTGCTGTCGGTGGCCATCGTCTCCTTCCTTCTGGCCTATGTGGTGCCCCAGGTGGTGGCCGTGTTCGAGTCCAGCAACCAGGTGCTGCCGCTGGCCACGCGCATCCTGATCGGCGCCAGCGACTTCGTGCGCAACTACTGGTACTTCGGGCTCGCGGCCATCGGCGCGGCCACCTGGCTGTTCCTGCGCTGGCTGAAGGCGCCCGAAGCGCAGATGAAGTTCGATACCTTCCTCCTGAAGATCCCGCTGATCGGCAAGGTCATCCGCGGGCTGAACACGGCGCGCTTCGCCCGCACCTTGAGCATCCTCACGGCCAGCGCGGTACCGGTACTGGAGGCCTTGCGCATCTCGGCGGATGTGGTCACCAACCTGCCGATGAAGCTGGCGGTGAGCGATGCGGCACTGCGTGTGCGCGAGGGCGCACCGATCGGCCGCTCGCTGGCCTCGAAGAAGATCTTCCCGCCCATGATGATTCACCTGATTTCCAGCGGCGAGAGCAGCGGCGAGCTGGAAAAGATGCTCGAACGGGCCGCCTCCAATCAGGAACGCGAAATGGATGGGCTGTTGTCGACCCTGACCAACCTGCTGGGACCCTTGATGATCGTGTTCATGGGATCGATCGTCATGTTCATCGTCATTGCGCTGCTTTTGCCGATCTTCCAGCTCAACGACCTGGTTCGTTGAAGAACGTGAACGGCGCCTATTGCACTGGCGGCAACCTTTCGTTTATAACGCGGCGCTAACACCACCCGGTCAACACGAGTGATGCGATCTTAATGAGCGAAAAAGCCGACGCGGACGATTTCGACGAAGACGATGCCGAAGAGGCTGCCAGCGATGGCGATGATGCCGATCTCGACCATCTGATCCGGGATGTCGAGAAACAGCGTCGCAAGGCTGCCAAGGGCCAGGAACCGCATTGGCGACGCCTGGAGCGCGTGATGGAAGAGAAACGAACCGCGGAACTGCTCAGCGATTTCGAGGACTATGACATCGGTGACGACGAGTCCGAGGGTCAGCCCCCTGCAAAAGCCGCCAAGAGGCGATCACGCTCCGCCTGAAGCCCTCAGGCAGCCTCGACCTGCTTGCCCCGCCTCAGCACCCCCACCACCACCCCTTCGATGATCATGGGCTCGGCCTTGAGGTCGACCCGGATGGGTTCGAAGTCCGCGTTCTCGGGCATGAGCCACACGATGGGTCCTTCCTGCTTGTAACGCTTCACGGTGACTTCGTTTTCCAACCGCGCCACCACGATCTGGCGGTTGCGCACCTCGGCGGTGCGGTGCACGGCCACGAGGTCGCCATCCATGATGCCGGCATTCTTCATGCTCATGCCCTGCACCTTCAGCAGGTAGTGGGGTCGCGGCTGGAAGAGCTCGGGGTCGATCTGGTAGCGAGATTCGATGTGCTCTTCCGCGAGGATGGGACGACCGGCAGCCACGCGCCCGATCAGGGGCAGGCCGAGTTGCTCACGCAGGATGTCCTTGAGCTGGATGCCGCGCGAGGCGCCGGGGATGAGGTCGATGACGCCCTTGCGCTGCAGGGCGCGCAGATGCTCTTCCGCCGCGTTGGGAGAACGGAAACCCAAGGTGCGGGCGATTTCCGCGCGAGTGGGCGGCATGCCGCTCTCGTGAATGGAGTCTTGAATCAGCCTCAGGATCTGCGTCTGGCGAGGAGTGAGATCGGACATGGGATTGCGCCTGTATAAAAAACCACTCACTGATAGTATATACAGGTCGCGTCCGGGCGCAACTCCTTTCGCCGGTGAGGACTGCCGGCGGATGAACCGCCGGCAGTCTTGCCGGGATCAGTGCCGGTAGGTGAGCGTCAGGCCGATCGTCCGGGGTCGGAACCCGCTCTGGTCGAACAGGATCACCGACGCGTCGTTCGGATCGATGCCGGACTGAGAATGCGAGAAGTAAGTCGGCGTCTGCTTGTTGAAGAGATTGTCGATGAACGCGGAGACGTTCCAGTCCTCGTACGTCACGCCCGTGCGGAAGGAGACGAACTGCGTCTTCGGCAGGCGGAAGTTGAACTGATCGTACTGCGCATCGTTGGCCGGGTTCTGAGCCGGCAACGGCCGGTTGTTGCGGCTGGCGTACTGGTAATCCAGGCGCGCATACCACGGGTATCCAAAGGCGCTGAAGCTGTACTCGGTACCCACGGCAACGGTCCAGGGAGCTCCGCCCACCGTGTCACCGTCCGAGGTGTATTGCGTACGGAACGGCGGCGAGCCATCGCCCGGATCGGTGATGGTGTACAGGCCCTTGTAACGCGCTTGTGTGTAACCCACGGAGGTCTCGGCCTTCCAATTGTCGGTGAGCACGAAGTCCGCTTGCAGGTCGAAGCCCTTGACCGTGGCCTCACCGAGGTTCTTGATCGAGGAGATCTGGCAACCCGGATCGACGAAGGTCTGCTGGATGTTGGTCCACTTGATGTAGTAGGCGCTGCTCGCCAGGCGCACGCGGTCCGCAATACGGTTCTTCGCACCCACCTCATAGCTCTTCAGTGAATCCGAACTGTAGGCGCCGGAGGACGGGAACTGGCAGCCCGCATTGCCGGGCAGCGGCGGATTGGCGCCGCCCACGCGGAAGCCCTTGGCGAACGTCGCATAGAACAGGTTCTGCGGATCGTATTGGAAGGCCAGCCCCGCCTTGGGCGTGAAGGGCTTTTCGCTCTGATTGCCGGAGGAATCCAGCGGACCACCGTTTTGCGCGCCGTCCGAGTGACCACGGAAATCGAAGCTGGTCTTCGAATAGCGCGCCCCGAGGGTTAACTTCAGGCGGTCGGTGAAGGCAAAGCTGCCCTCGCCGAACACTGCGTACTGGCGATCGTGCGAGGTCAGGTCATTGATGTAGGAGTCCATGTTCGGCCCGAACAGGCTGGGCCGCGTCGGATCCAGGCCATACACGTCGATGTCGCTCAGCCCGAAGATGGCCTGGAACAACGCCGGCTCCATCGGGTCCATGATTTCCTCGGTGCTGCGCTGGCGGTTCAATGCCAGGAAGATGCCGCCCGTCCAGGTGAATCGCGCATCCGGATCGTTGGACTGCACGCGGAATTCCTGCGTGATGTTCTCCTGCTTGTTGGTCACGCGCGCGGGCGAGCGGTAGTTCTCCAGACCCGCCGGGTAGCGCGGACCGCTGGAGGTGAGCAGCGGGTAGATGTTGGGATCGGTCAGCGTCAAGCCGAAGTAATCCGTGAAGTTCTGGTAGAAGCTCAGGTTGTAAACGGTGCCTTCGTAACCCGACAGCTCCGTGCGGTGGAAATACGAGGTGTTGGAGATCAAGCGCACGGCGCCGAGGTCCATGTCGATCTTCAGGCTCGGCAGGTAGAACTCGTCGGGCTGGCGGCGCGGATCGGGGTTGTTGCTCAGGAAGCTGCCCTTGCTGGGATCCGAGATGAACGGGTTGTACGTGGCGACATCGTGCGATTTGCGGTTCTGGTACAGCACCGCCGGCGTCACCTTGATGTTGTCCGTGGGCGCCCAAGTGGCGGCCAGGCGCAATTGCAGCGTGCCGGCATGGTTGGTGTTGTTCTCGACGATGTTGCCGGTCGCCGAGTCCTTGCGATCGATCCAGCCGCCATCGCCGCGATACCAGGCGCTGGCGCGGAACCCCAGCTTGTCCTGCACCAGCGGCCCGCCGCCGGCAATGCCGGCTTCGTAGTTGGCCTGGCCGTACTTGGTGAACGACAGCTCGGTACGCGCATAGGAGCTGTACTTGACGAGGCTGGGCTGGGGCGTGATGTAGCGCACCGTTCCGCCCTCCGACCCTGCGCCGAACAGCGTTCCCTGTGGGCCACGCAGCACTTCCACACGCTCCAGATCGAAGATGGCCGGCAAGGCGTCATCGTTGTTGAAACCGCCCAGGCTGCGGATCTGGATGGGCGTGTCATCGATATAGATGCCGGTGGTGCCGGCGCCCGCGTTGGAGGACACGCCGCGGATGGAGATGTCGTTGGTCTGGTTGGAGCCAAAGGTGAGGCCGGGCGTGAAGCGCGCCACGTCCTGGATGCTCTTCACACCGATGGTGTCCATCTTTTCCGCGGTGAAGGCGCTCACGCTGACGGACACGCGGCTCAAGGATTCTTCGCGTCGGGTGGCCGTGACGACCACCTCGGCCAATTGCTCCCCGCCGGCGGCAGGTTCGTCGGCCGCGCGCGCGCGCGTGGCCCACCCGCTGGCGCAGGCCATCACCGGCAGCAACGGCAGGAGCCGTGCAGCTTTGAAAATGTTGCAATAGCGATACAGCGCGACATCCTTCATCATGAAACCCTCCGGATCGGCAAAAGCCCTAATCCATCCAATTTTTATCGGCTGAGCCGACCAGCGGCTCGATGCCGCCAAGTTAGCGATGTGCGCGGGGAAACGCAATTTGTATCGCACCCACCACATCAGGCGAACGAGCCGACTTCGAGCCACGACGAATGCGCGTCGAGTGCGCTTGGTGTCGACGCACTACGAGTCGTCACCGCTCGCACGTCGCGGATGCATCGTGTTCGCGTGTGCAGCGGGCAGAACTATTTGCAATTTTTTTGATGAAGATCAGGCTCGCGGTGTGTTTTCGTGAGAATCAGCCTCCGGTATGATCAAAACTGTCGCCAAGGCCAGACATAAACGTTTTTTTTGTTGCAATCGCGGCGCAGTTTTGGCTCTATGTACAGCCGTGTTGCGACGCGGGCAGACCAAGAGCGATTTTGGATTGCCTGCAGCGGCATTTTAAGATTTTGAGGTTTCGAACAAGTGCAACAACCCCAGGGGAATTCTATGAAACTTGCCACCACGCTTAAGATCACGGCCGCCGCCGCCTGCTTTGCAGCTCTGGCCGGATGTCAGGATCTGAAGCCCATTCAGCAGCAGATCGACGATCTTAAGGCCCAGGTCAGCAAATTGTCCGGTGACACCGCGAAGGCTTCGAGCGACGCGGCTGCCGCCAACAGCGCTGCGGCTTCCGCTTCGCAAGCGGCCGCCGGTGCCCAGAGCACTGCCAACCAGGCTCTGTCGACGGCTCAATCGCACCAGTCCGCGATCGACGCCATCAACGAGAAGATCGACCGCGTGTTCAAGAAGTCGGTTTCCAAGTAAGAAACCGCTCCTTCGAGAGCAAATGCGAAAAAGACGCCGCGCATCCGCGCGGCGTTTTTTTTGCGCCTAGGATCGGCGCTGGGGTCGCTGGGGCGGCTTCGCGGCGGGCAGCGGTTCCACCCAACGATCCACCGAGATTCTCGTGGGTTCGCCGCGCTGCTCGGTGAAGACGCGTTCCGCAGCATCCCAATCGATGATGACCTGCTTCTCCGCCGTGGCCGCCACGATCTGCCGCGTCAACTGGGTGAGGTCCTCCACATCCTTCGGGTCGGTGCCATCGAGCGGATGGTGGACCTCCAGGTACAACGCACCGTCCAGCCCCCAGCCGGTCTTGATGCGTTGATTGACGATGCGCACCGGAATGCCGACGGGCACCTCCTTGAACAGCGCCTCGATGTCCTCCGGGTACAACCGGATGCAGCCATTGGTGATCTGCAGTCCGACGCTCACGGGCTTGTTGGTGCCATGGATGAGGTACGAGCCACTCGGAATGGCCAGGCGCAGGGCGTATTCCCCAAGCGGATTGTCCGGACCGGGCGGAATGAACGGCGGCAGCACATCTCCCTCTGCGATATGCCGGTCGCGGATGGACTTGGGCGGATACCAGGTGGGCTTCTTCTGCTTGGCGATGACCTTGGTGAGGCCGAGCGGCATGGTACGGCCCACCTGCCCCACGCTCACCGGATAGGTCTCCACCACGGGCTGCCCCTTGGCATCATTGCGGAAGTAATACAACCGCCCTTCGGAAAGGTTGACCACGAGGCCGGTGCGCGGCACATCCGGGATCACGCGCTCCGTGGGCAGCGTGACACGCGTACCCTCCCCCGGAAGCCATGCATCCACGCCGGGATTGGCGGCGACGATCTCATCGAAACCCAGGTGATGGAGCCGGGCGATGTCCGGCAGCGTGTCCTCGTGGTGCGCGAGCAGCATGCCCGGCTCACCGACCAGGTCCTGCCCCTTCTGCAGGGAGAACACCTCGGCAGCCGCGGGAAGCGCCGCACATAGCAGCCATATCCCGAACAGGGGACGCGCGCGTCTCATGGCGGCCAACGGCCTACAGGCGCAGCAGCGCCGACCCCCAGGTGAACCCGCCGCCGAAGGCCTCCAGCAACAGCAGCTGCCCTCGTTGCAGGCGGCCATCGCGGATGCCCGTGTCCAGCGCCAGCGGCACCGAGGCCGCTGAGGTATTGCCGTGCTTGTTGACGGTAACGATGACTTTTTCCATGGGCAACCCGAGACGCTTGGCAGTGGCTTCGATGATCCGGATGTTGGCCTGATGCGGGATGAGCCAGTCGATCTGCGATTGCTCGATGCCGTTGGCCTCGAGGGTCTCCACCACGATCCTGCCGAGCGTATTGACCGCGAGCTTGTACACCTCGTTCCCCTTCATCTGGATGAAGGCCTTGTTCTCGCGTACCAGGTCGAAGCCGGTGGAAATGCCATCGGGGTAATACAGGAGATCCTTGTATTTGCCGTCGGCGTGCAGGCGGGTGAAGATGATGCCGGGTTCTTCAGACGGCTTGAGCACCACCGCACCGGCACCATCGCCGAACAGCACGCAGGTGGAACGGTTGCTCCAGTCCACCATGCGCGTGAGGGTTTCCGCCCCCACCACCAGCGCACACTTGGACTCCCCCAGGCGCACGAACTTTTCGGCGACGCTCAGGGCGTAGATGAAGCCGCTGCAGGCGGCCTCCAGGCTGAAGGCAGGGCAGCCATGGATCCCGAGGCGTTGCTGCAGCAGCGTGCCGACATTGGGGAACACGAAATCGGGCGTGGTGGTGCCCACGGCGATCAGGTCGATCTCATCGGGCCCGACACCGGCAGCTTCCATGGCGCGTCGCGCCGCGGGCACTGCGAGGTCTGAGGTGGTTTCGCCGGGAGCCGCGATGTGGCGTTCTTCGATGCCCGACCGCGAGCGGATCCATTCGTCGCTGGTGTCGACCATTTTTTCCAAGTCGGCGTTGGTCAGGACCCTGTCAGGCAGATGACTGCCGGTGCCGGCTATGCGTGCGTACATGACTAGCGCGGCGGTTCGATCTGTTCCGCGATGCGCGAGGGCACGCCCTTGCGCGCCTCCAGGATGGCAAGTTCGATGGCCCGCTGGAACGCGAACTGGTCCGCGCCTCCGTGGCTCTTGATGACGATGCCGTTCAATCCGATCATGCTGGCGCCATTGTAGCGCCGTGGATCAAGACGCGTCTTCAAAGCTTTCAGGGCCGGCGCCGCGGCGATGGCACCCAGTTTGCGCAGCGGACTGCGCGTGAATTCCTCGCGCAGCGTGCCCGCGATCATGCGGGCCAGCCCTTCCATGGTCTTGAGCGCGACGTTGCCGGTGAAGCCATCGGTGACCACGACGTCGACCTTGTCCGAGAAGATATCGTGGCCTTCGACGAAACCCACGTAGTTCAGCCGAAGCTTGGCAATGAGCTCATGCGCAGCCTGCACCTCTTCATGACCCTTGATGTCTTCCTCGCCGATGTTCAACAGTCCGACGCGCGGACGGTGGTTGCCGGTGAGATCGCCTGCCACCACGGAACCCATGATCGCGAACTGCGCCAGTTGCTCGGGGGTGCAGGAGGCGTTTGCGCCCAGATCGAGCATGAACGTATGCCCGCCGTGGGAAGGGATCGAGGAGATGATGGCGGGACGCTCCACGCCGGTCAGCATCTTGAGGACGAAATGCGCGGTGGCCATCAACGCGCCGGTGTTGCCGGCGCTGACACAGGCATGTGCGTCCGCGGATTTGACCAGGTCGATGGAACGGCGCATGGAAGAGTCTTTTTTGCGCCGCAGCGCATCGCGCGGGTGATCGGTCATTTCGACCACGTCCGCTGCATACAGGCAGGTGATGTTGGCCGGCGGCTGCGCCGGCAAGTGCCGCTTTAGATCCGCTTCGCGTCCAACGAGAACCAGGCCAATGTCCGAAAAAGCAGCGGCCGTCTGCAACGCAGCAGGCACGCACACCTCAGGGCCATGGTCGCCGCTCATGACGTCCACAGCGATTTGCAGCGCTGCTGGCATTCCCCTGTCGCAGTCCTTCAGTGATGGCCGTTGCCAACCATGCAACGGCCGCCCACCGCTATTCTTCGTCGCTCGCCGCGTCGTTCTTGGTTTCCAAGACCTTGCGGCCGCGATAGTAGCCGTCTCGCGAAATTCGATGGCGCAGATGGGTCTCACCGCTCTTCGATTCGATCGAGAGCGCCGGCTTTTCCAAAGCCGAATGAGAACGATGCATGCCGCGCTTGGATGGGGTCTTTCGGCTTTTCTGAACTGCCATGATAATCCTATGTAACGAATTGGCCCGTTGGCGCCCGCAGGCGGCACCGGTGAAATAGCCCAGTGCGCGGGCGGCGTATGATAGTGACCAACCGCCTCCATGTCAAAATGAATCGAGTGCAAGTCGTTGTTTTTGAAGTCTGAGTCCGCCCTGTTTCTAGCCTCCACGTCCATCTACCGGCGCGAGCTGTTGGCACGCCTGGGGGTGCCGTTCGAGATTGCCGCCCCGCGGGTCGATGAAACCCCGCTGAAACGCGAAAGCCCCGCCGCCTTGGTGCGCCGGCTCGCCCGCCTCAAGGCGCAGACCATTGCCGCCCTGCAGCCCAAGGCCTGGGTCATCGGTTCCGACCAGGCGGCGGCCTGCGGGCGCCAGATCCTCGGCAAGCCATTGAACAAAGCGCGCTGCATGGAGCAACTGCAGGCCTGCTCGGGCCGGCGGGTGCGTTTCCTGACGGCGGTTGCCCTGGCCAATGTCTCCAGCGGCCGGACGTTCGAAACCCTGGACACCACCTGGGTCAAGTTCCGGCGCCTGGATGCCGGCACCATCGAGCGCTACGTCGAGCGCGAGCAACCCTTCGACTGCGCCGGCGGGTTCAAGAGCGAGGGATTGGGAATCGCGCTGTTCGAGTCCATCGAATCGCGCGACCCGACCGGGCTGGTGGGCCTGCCGCTGATCAGCCTCTGCAAACTGCTGCGCCGGGCCGGCTTCACGGTGCCCTGACCTTTCGCCCTCGCCGGGCGGCGCCGTCCGCACCGGGTACACGCTTTTTCCTGGCGCCGAGCTCATCGACGACCGCCGCGAGGTCGGGCGGCAGAGGAGCGCTGGCGTGGAAAGGTTCCCCGCTTCCCGGCCAATCGAAAGCAATCGACTGGGAATGCAGGAAAATCCGCTTCAGGCCTCGTAACTTCAATTCGGCGTTGCGTTCGTGATCGCCGTACTTGTCATCACCCAGCAGAGGATGGCCGGCGAAAGCCGCATGCACACGGATCTGGTGCGTTCGCCCGGTCGGGATATCCACCTGCATGAGCGTCGCGAGCGATCCAAAGAACTGCACCGGCTTGAATATGCTCACCGATTGCTTGCCTGCGGCGGCCACCTTCACATGGCGTTCACCCTGCCGGCGGTTGTCGGTGGCCAGCGGTGCATCGATCCGCTTGGTCCCGAGCTGCCAACTGCCAGCCACCAACGCAAGGTAGGTCTTGCTCATGCCGCCCTCGCGGATCAGCTTGTGGAGCGAGGTGAGCGCCGCACGCGTGCGGGCCACGATCAGGCAGCCACTGGTGTCCCTATCCAGCCGGTGGACCAGTTCCAACGACTCCGCCGGTCGCGAGGCACGCAGCGCCTCGATCAGGCCGAAGCTCATGCCGCTGCCACCGTGAACGGCGACGCCTGCCGGCTTGTTGATCACGAGCACGCGTGAGTCCTGGTGCAGGATGGATGTCTCGATCAATTCGATCAGGCTGGTCGAGGGCCGGGCCGGCGCGCTGCGATCGGCCTGGCGCACCGGTGGCAGGCGAATCTCATCGCCCGCTACCAGGCGATACTCCGCATCCACGCGCTTGCGGTTGACCCTCACCTCGCCCTTGCGCAGCAGTCGATACACGCGGCTGCGCGGCACGGTCTTGAAGTGCCGCAGCAGGAAGTTGTCGATGCGCTGCCCGGCTTCCGCATCCGACACCGAATGCTGGGCTACCGCGCCGCGGTTTGAAGTCTCACTCATGGCATTTCTAAGATGTTGATTATATTGACCTACGACAAGCGCCGGTGATAGTATCGCGGAACCGTGTCAAGTGCGGCCCCGCTCGTCGGTGGCCTTCAAAAGATACCGGTTTTGCGCGGCGCTCCCGTCTTCGTGGGAGCGCCGCATATTAGTTGGTTCTGGACATCCAGACCATCGCTCGGCCGATGAGAGCGGTGCATTGCTTCTTTCTTAAAGAGTGCCGTGTGCCGCGCAAGCGGTAATTTCAAGAACAGGCCGAAAAAAGGCGTGCTGTACCTGTCGTTGCAAATCTGGTTGGTGTTGTCGCCGGTCGCGTTGCTCGTGATCGGCCACCCCCGTATGGCGCTCGCGCAACTTTTCCCTGTTCTCCCACTCTCCTCGGCCCCTAGAAAATCAGTTGGGGCAAATGAAAAGAATGCTCGTCAACGCAACTCAGGAAGAAGAGTTGCGCGTAGCCTTGGTGGATGGACAGAAACTCTACGACCTCTCCATCGAGATTTCTTCCAGAGAACAGAAAAAATCCAACGTCTATAAGGGCCGGATCACCCGGGTCGAACCCAGCCTGGAGGCTGCGTTCGTCGACTACGGCGCGCAGCGCCATGGCTTCCTGCCGCTGAAGGAAATCTCCAAGGAGTATTTCCGGAAAGAACCGGCGCAGGGCGGCCGCATGAACATCAAGGACCTCCTGCAGGAGGGCCAGGAACTCATCGTCCAGGTGGAAAAAGAGGAGCGCGGCAACAAAGGCGCCGCCCTCACCACCTTCATCAGTCTTGCCGGCCGATTCCTCGTGCTGATGCCGAACAACCCGCGCGCCGGTGGCGTGTCGAGGCGCATCGAAGGCGAGGATCGCGACCAGATGCGCGAGGCCATGAGCGAACTGCAGATCCCGGAAGGGATGGGCGCGATCGTGCGCACCGCCGGCGTGGGACGCACGGCGGAAGAGCTGCAGTGGGATTTCAACAATCTCAAGACCGCCTGGGATGCCATCGTGCAGGCCAATACCGGCAGGCAGGCGCCTTTCCTCATCTTCCAGGAAAGCGACGCGGTCACCCGCGGCCTGCGCGACTATTTCTCCGATGATGTCGGCGAATGCCTCATCGACCAGCCCGATGCCTTCCAGAAGGCTCAGGAATACATGCAGCGCTTCATGCCGCCGGATGCGCAGCGCAAATTGAAGCTCTACCAGGATCCGGTGCCGCTGTTCACGCGTTACCAGATCGAGAGCCAGATCGAATCGGCGTATTCGCACAAGGTCAACCTGCCCTCCGGCGGCAGCCTCGTCATCGATCACACCGAGGCGCTGGTATCCATCGACATCAACTCCGCGCGCAGCACGCGTGGCGGGGACATCGAGGCCACCGCGCTCAACACCAACCTCGAGGCGGCAGAGGAAGTGGCGCGACAGCTGCGCCTGCGCGACCTCGGTGGCCTGATCGTCATCGATTTCATCGACATGGAATCCACGCGCAACCAGCGCATGGTGGAAGACAAGCTGCGCGATGCCGTGCGCATGGACCGCGCCCGCATCCAACTCGGCCGCCTGTCGCGCTTCGGCCTGATGGAGATGTCGCGCCAGCGCCTGCGACCGGCCTTGAGCGAGACCACGCACATCAACTGCCCGCGTTGCAACGGCATGGGCACCATCCGCAGCGTCGAATCCATGGCGCTCGCCTTGTTGCGCCTGATCGGCGAGGAGGCGCGCAAGGAACGCACCGGGCGCGTGATCGCGCAGTTGCCCATCGATGTCTCCACCTATCTCATGAACGAGAAGCGTGAAGCGTTGAAGCAGATCGAGGACCGCGACGAGGTCTCCATCGTCATCGTCCCGAACCAGCACATGCATACCCCCGCGTACACGCTGCGCCGCATCCGTGAAGATGAAAAGGAGCTGCCGGAAAACAATGCAGTGAGCTACCAGATCCCGGAGACCCCGGTTCTGGACGACAGCGATGTCGGCACGCGCGACAAGAAGCCGGTGACCGAGGCGGCGGTGGTGCCCAGCATCATGCCCTCGGCTACGCCGATGCCCACACCGGTGGAAACCGTCGCAGCGCCCGCACCCGTCGCGGCGGCGGTCGAACCGCCCACGGTAGGCATCTTCGTCAAGCTCTGGCGCATGTTCTTCGGTACCGGGACACCTGCGGCCGCGCCCGCCGCAGCCGATGGCGACAGCCGCCGCGAGCGTTCCGTGGCGCGGCCTGATTCACGCCCCGATCGTCCGCGCGGCGATCGCGACAGGGATCGTGGACGCGATCGGGATCGCGGTCGTGATCGCGACCGTGACCGCGATCGCGATCGCGATCGGCATCGCGAAGGCCAGCGGGACGCCGGCGGGGACCGCAATCGTGACGTGCGCCGCGACGGCCCGCGGGATGGCTCCCAGCCACGGCGCGACGAACCGCGTCGTGACGGCCGCGGCGGGCGCCATGACGGGCGTCCTGATCGTCCAGACCGCAACGCCGAGCGCAATCCGCCGATGCCGCCATTGATCGCCGCCGGTTCGCCGGCCGCCGGTTCGCCGGCAGGCGGGAGCGGAATTCCCGGCGGAGGCGGCGCACGACCCGAAGGTGGTACGCCCGGCGAGGAACGCGGTGAACGCGGCGAGCGGGAACGTGGTGGCCGCGGACGGCGCCGACGCGGCCGCGGCCGGCGCGATGGTGGCGAACAGGGTAACGCCGCGGGTGGCAACGGCGTCAGCTCGCCTGCCAATGAGGCGGGCGAGCAAACGTCGCGCCCCCCTCAGGAACCGCGAGAGTCCGGCGGTGGCCAGGCTGCGCTGTTCGATGCACCGCCTTCTTCCGCGCCGGAGCGAGCCCCGAGCGCGGCTGAATCCCGTCCCTCGGAATCCAGCTCGGCGAAGTACGTGGTGTGGTCGTCAGGGCCGGAGTCGCCCACCAGCGGGCGCGACGATCATTGAGTGATCCGGCGGTGGCGGACTGAAAGGTCCGTCACCGCCCTTCCCTGTCAGCCCCGGCGTTCATCCGCCGCACGCCCCGCCAGGCGCGCCCGCAACAGCGCGCTCACCACCAGCAGTGAAAACAACATGCCGCGCAGTCCGCCGATCACCGCGGCCTCGAAGATCAACGACCAGGCCTTGCCCCGCAGCCACGCCATCCAGGTAAGCCTGAACGAGATCGCGGCGAACACCACCGCGGCGAGCGCATAAGCGGCCATCCAGCGACGGCGCGCGCCGCGATCGAGGGCTCGCCGCGGCGACGTAACCTCCGGCGCTGCGCGCATCGCAGCGGCCACGAGGTACAGCACCACCGCAAGCCCCAGCACCGAGCTCAGGTGCTGCGCAAGATGATAGGCGTAGAGCGAATGGCCGCCGAAATCCACCGAATCATCCAGCACCGGAAACATGCGAACACCGCGCGCACCCTCGTGCGTGAAACCATCCCAGGCCAGATGCGTCACCGCGCCGGCGAACACACCAAGGCCGGCAATCAACCATTGCCGCGCGCTGGCGATTGGATCCGGCACCGCCAGCGGGCGGCTGCGCTCATGTGCCGCATCCGGCAGGATCTGCCAGGCCGCCGGCTTGATGATGTATTCGAACAGCCAGTAGCACAGCACCCCCACCGGCAGGCAGAACGTGAACAATCCGTGGATGCTGTGCGATTCGACGCGCGGTGCGTTCCATGGCACCAGCAGCACGAAATCCGGCGCCATGCTGCCGATGACCACGGCGGACAATGCCCGCCAGCGATTCAAGCGGCGCGCGAACGGCAGCACGACGGCAGCGTGCGATAGGGTGAACGGCATCGTCAGCCCCCGCCCGCGCGACTCAACAGTCCTTGACCCGCCAGCTGGCACAGGTCGAGCACCGTCTCGAAGCCATCCTCATCGCCGTAATAGGGATCGGGAACTTCCTCGACACCCGCGCCGGGCGCGTAATCCATCAGCAATTGCAGCCTCGAGCTTGCGGTCGCCGGCCGCAACCTGCGCAACTGCGCAAGATTGGCGCGATCCATGGCGAGGATCAGCTCGAAGCTCTCGAAATCCGCGGCACAGATCTGCCGCGCCCGCAGGCCGCCGATATCGATGCCGCGGCGGCGCGCGGCGCGCTGGCTGCGCGGGTCCGGCGCTGCTCCGATGTGGTAGTCGGCCGTCCCGGCCGAATCCAGCTTCCAGCCGGCGAGTTGGCGCGAGTTGACCAGATGGCGCATCACCCCTTCCGCGGTAGGACTACGGCAGATGTTTCCCAGGCACACAAAAAGCACGCGCATCAGGCTATCTTAGCAATGCTCATGTCCGATCCCGGTGTCATTCGAAAATTGCGGGCCCGCGTCGACCGCTGGTGGGTCATCCTGGCAACCCTGACGATCTCGTCAGCATTCCAGCAGGTGAACGCCGCGGCACTGAACCGCTCCGAACAGACCATCGCCAATTTCTCCTTCGCAAGCCAGCTCGGGTCCGGCATTTATTCCGTCAATGGCCGCACCATCCAGATCTACCGCTTACCCATCAGCTGGGACTACCGCCAGCCCAGCGAGACCCAATCCGGGATCAGCCTGCTCATGCCACTGACCCTCGGCTTCTATGATTTCAACCTCGAGGACGTACTACAGACCCAACTGCCACGCAGCATCGACACGCTGAGTTTCGTGCCCGGAGTGGAATTCACGCGTGTGCTCCACAAGGATTGGCTGGCCAGCGCCTTCGTGCAGGCCGGCATTGCCAAGGAACGCACCAGCACCGCAGATGCCTGGACCTATGCCGGCGGCCTGGGTGCGGACCGGCGCGTCGAGCTGCACGCCTTCCAGGTTCACTATCATGCGCAACTGCTGTACGCCGCCGCATTGTTCAAGGACCGGCGCGACGACTCCATGCTGCGCCTGAGCACCGGGATCGAGGCCCGTCATCTGCTCCCACGCAGCATTCGGGGCGAGCCGCTCGACTACGGCCTGTACGTCCTGAACGAATGGTACCTGCGGCGCCCGGACCCGCCCCTCGCCTCGCTCGGCGCGCCGATCACCGCGGTGCAATGGGAACTCGGCATCACACTCGGCTCGGCGCGGCCCGTGCACGTGTGGAAAATCCCGCTGCCCAGGCTCGGAATCGGTTACCGCTTCGGTGATTCGCTGTCGGTGATCCGGCTCGTGTTCGGCGCCCCGTTTTGACGACCCGCGCCTATAATCGGCGCATGCGTATCATCGATGTTCCCCAGCCAGGCGGGCCCGACTCGCTGGTGGTTGCAGAAGCCCCCATCCCCGAACCCGCCGCCGGCGACGTGCTCATCAAGGTGGCCGCCGCGGGCGTCAACCGCGCTGATGTGCTGCAGCGGCGCGGCGACTATCCGCCACCGGCTGGCGCGCCCAAACACCCCGGCCTCGAGGTGTCGGGGATCGTCGAGCGCGTGGGCGCCGGCGTCGCTGAATTCAAACCCGGCGATGCCGTGTGCGCCCTGCTTCAAGGCGGCGGCTACGGCGAATATGCGGTCGCTCCCGCCGGCCAGGTGCTGCCGATTCCCGTCGGCGTGAGCCTCGTCGATGGCGCCGCACTCCCCGAGGCCTGTTTCACGGCTTGGAGCAATATATTCATGTTCGGCCGGCTGCAACCCGGCGAGACCTTCCTCGTGCACGGCGGCACCAGCGGCATCGGCGTCACGGCCATCCAATTGGCCGTGAACCGCGGGGCGCGGGTATTCGCCACCGCCGGCAGTGCGGAGAAGTGCCGGTACTGTGAATCGCTGGGTGCGGCCGCTGCGTTCAATTATCGCGAGGCCGATTTCGTCGCGGCCGTTCGTGCGGCGACCGCCGGCAAGGGCGTGAATGTGATTCTCGACATGGTCGCCGGCGACTACACCGCGCGCAATATCGATGCCCTGAGCGAGGATGGCCGCCTCGTCGTCATTGCCACCCAGGGCGGCGCGACGTCGAGCATCAACGTGCTGAAGATCATGCAAAAGCGCGCGATTCTCACCGGCTCGGCGCTGCGACCACGGACCACCGCCTTCAAGTCCGAGGTGAAGCGCCAGTTGCTCGAGCACGTCTGGCCGGACATCGCCGCCGGCAAATTCCGCCTCGTCGTGGATCAGCGCCTGCCGTTGGCACGGGCAGCCGAGGCGCATCGGCGCATGGAGAGCAGCGCGCATATCGGCAAGATCCTGCTCACTGCCCAGGGTTGAGCAAGGCGCGCACGCGCTGCAGATCTTCCTCGGTGTCGATGCCGGGCGGCGGCGCTTCGTTCATGAGCAGCAGGTGAATCCCCATGCCATGTTCCAGGGCGCGCAGTTGCTCCAGCTTTTCCATGTCCTCGAGCGCCCCCGGCGGCCAGGCGGCAAATTGCTTGAGACTCGCGGCACGATAAGCATATAAGCCGATGTGCCGCCAGGCGCGGCCCACTTCCGCCTGCGTCGCGCCGGCCGCACCGGCGCCCTTGGCGGCGGAATCCCGCGGCCAGGGAATGGGGGCACGGCTGAAGTACAACGCACGGCCATCCAAGGCCCGCACCGCCTTCACGCAGTTCGGGTCCAGCCATTGCTCGCGCGAGGTGAATGGCGTGACCGGCGTGGCGATCTGGCAGTCCGGATGCTGGTGCAAAGCCGTTGCCAGCGCTGCGATGCTATCCGGAGGAATCAAGGGCTCATCGCCCTGCACGTTCACGATGATGTCGGCATCGCCCATCCGGCGCCGCGCCGCCACCTCGGCAAGGCGGTCGGTACCGGACAGATGAGCGGCGGACGTCATCTCCACTTCCGCTCCGAACGCCAACGCGGCGGCGCGCACGCGCTCATCGTCGGTGGCGATGATCACCTGGGCCGCGCCACTGCTGCCGGCGCGCTCCCACACCCACTGCAGCATGGGCCTGCCGCCCAGGTCGCACAGCGGCTTGCCAGGCAGGCGCGAGGAGGCATATCGCGCCGGAATGATGACCGTGAACGAAGGTTGCTTGATGGCGGTTCTCCGCTTCCGGCCCTCAGCGCGACAACAACGGGTCTTCGGCGGCAAGGTTGCGCGCCTCATCCGGCAACATCACGGGTATGTCGTCGCGAATGGCATAGGCCAGCCGGTCGGCGCGGCAGATCAGTTCTCCCTCCCCGGCCGATTGCACCAGCCGCAGCGGCCCCTTGCAGACCGGGCAAACCAGCAGATCCAGCAGATGTTTGTCCAAGCAACGCTCCTTACGCCGGCTTCACCGGCAATACCCGCTCCACCGCGGCCATCAGCGCCGCTTCATCGTCCGGCTCGAATTGCGCACCGACAGGCACGTAATAATGCCTGCGATCAGCCATGTTCGCGCATTTTACGGCATCCTTCTCCGTCATCAGCACGGGCCGGTCGTCGGCGAACACGATCATCCCGGGTTCGATGCGCGCATGGTCGGGCAGCGGGTGGCCGCTGACCTGCACTCCATGGGCGCGCAGCATGTTGAAGAAGCGTTCCGGATTGCCGATGCCTGCGACGGCATGCACGGCCGCGCCGACGAAATCCTGCAGCGGCCGCACCTCCCCGCCCATCAGCGCCACCGCGCGTTCGCCGTCGAGCTTCATGGCCAGCGCACCCGGCAGCAGGCCGCGGCCGCCATTCACCACCACGGCATCGGCACTTTTCAGGCGAGATTTCGGTTCACGCAGCGGGCCGCCCGGCAGCACCCAGCCATTGCCGAAGCGCCGGTCCCCGTCGATCACGATGATTTCACAGTCCCGGCCCAGCGCGTAATGCTGCATCCCGTCATCGCTGACGATGACCTCGCAGCGCGCATCGACGAGCAGCTGCGCCGCCGCCGGCCGGTCCCGGCCCACGGCGACCGGCAGTCCCGTGCTTCTTGCCATCATCACCGGTTCGTCGCCAAACACGGCCGGATCGGCCCCTGCGTCGATGATCTGCGGCGGCCGCTCCGAGCCGCCGTAACCGCGCGTGACGATGCCGGCGCGCAGGCCGCGCGCGCGCAGGCGCTGCGCGAGCCAGCACACCAGGGGGGTTTTCCCCGTGCCACCCACGCTCAGGTTTCCCACCACGATGACGGGACAGGACATGCGTACCGTCTTGAACCAGCCGCGCAGATACAGCGCACGGCGCATCGCGACGATGATGCGGAACAGGAGCGAGGCCGGCATCGCCCACACCGGCGGATAGCGGCTCGCATACCAGATCCGATTCACCCAGGTTTCGACGGACACGGGCAGTCAAACCTTCGCGTTCAAGCCTTGAAATGCATGCCGTGCAAGGCCGCGTACATGCCGCCTCGCGCCAGCAGTTCCCGGTGAGTGCCGGATTCGGCGATGCGGCCCTGGTCGAGCACGATGATACGGTCGGCCTTCTCCACCGTCGACAGGCGATGCGCGATGACCAGCGTCGTGCGGCCCTGCATCAGCACCGCCAATTCCTGCTGCACGCGCCGTTCCGATTCATTGTCCAGCGCCGCGGTGGCCTCATCCAGCACCAGGACCGGTGCATCCTTGAACAGCGCGCGCGCGATCGAGATGCGCTGCCGCTGGCCACCGGAGAAATTCTGGCCGCGGTCGGTGAGCACGGTGTCGAAGCCCTGCGGCTGCTGCTCCACGAATTCGAGCACATTGGCCGCGCGCGCCGCATCCGTCAGTTGCGCATCCGTCCGCCCGCTGGTGTTGAAGGCAATGTTGTTGCGGATGCTGTCATGGAACAGGACCACTTCCTGGCTCACGACGCTGACCTGATCGCGCAGGTCGTGCAGGCGGTAGTCACGCACGTCCACTCCGTCGAGCAACACGGCGCCCTCGCGCACGTCGTAGAAACGCGGCACCAGGTTGACGAGCGTCGACTTGCCGCTGCCGGAGGCGCCGACGATGGCCACCGTCTGCCCCGCGCGTACGCTGAAACTGACATCCTTGAGTACATCGCCCTTGTGCGGGTCGTAGCCGAAGCTGACATTGCGGAATTCGATGTCGCCACGGGCCCGCCCGATGCGCTGGTTGCCGCCCTCGCCTTCCACCGGTTGATCCAGCAATTCGAACACGCTCTGGCCCGCGGCGATGCCCTGCTGCAGCGGCCCGCTGACGTTCACCAGGCGACGCAGGGGCGAGGCCACGAGCATCAAGGCGGTGAGGAAGGACATGAATTCGTCCACCCGCATGCTGTGCTCGAACACCTGGCGGATGGATACGAACAGCACGCCGGCAAGGCCGCTGGCGGCGATCAATTGCACGACCGGATTGCTGACGGCCTGTGCGCGCACCAGCTTCATGTTCATCGCCCGGTTGTGTTCGTTGACCTTCTCGAAGCGCTCGGACTGATGCTGCTCCGCGCCGAACAACTTGATCAGCCGGTGTGCCTCGATCGACTCCTTGGCGACACGCGTGACATCGCCCATGGAATTCTGGATGCGTGTGCTGTAGCGGCGGAACAGACGGTTCGCCGCCTGCATGAGGCCTGCGATGAACGGCGCCACCAGCAGGCTGAAGGACGCCAGGCGCCAGTTCATCACGAAGATGTAGGTGATGAGCCCGACGATGGTGAGGCTGTCACGGATCAGCGAGATCGCGGCGTTGGTGGCGGCCGCCGCCACCAGCTCGATGTTGTAGGTGAGCTTGGAGAGCACCAGCCCGGACTGCTGCCGGTCGAGGTAGGCTGTGGGCAGGCGCAGGTAATGCGCGAAGACCTCCTGGCGAAGGTTCTTGACCACCTGCCGCCCCACCCGCCCCGGGTAGTAATTGGAGACGAAATCGCCGATGCCGCGGATCAAGAACAACAGCACGGCGCCACCGGGAATGAGCCAGAGAATCTGCGGGTTCTGCTGCACGAAGGTGCCGCGCAGGAACACCTGCACGAACCAGGCGATCGCCGATTCGGTGGCGGCAAAGATGGCCATGCCGACCACGCCCACGAGGAAGGTGCCGATGTACGGTCTTGCGTATCTGAGCAACCGCCCGTAGATCTGCCAGGCATCATCGTCGAGCTTGAGCTTCGCGCGCGGCCCGGCCTCAGGCTTCAAGGAGGGCTCTCCGGCTGGATGGTGGCGATGTTCATCTGCGCAAAACCCAGCCGACCCGCCACATCCATGGCCGTCACCACGGCCTGATGCGTGGCGCGGGCGTCGGCGCGGATGGTGAGCGGGCCACGCGCGGTGCCCGCCTCCTTCTGCAGCGCGGCACGCAGCGTGTCGGCGCCGTTGTTGATGAGCGTGCGCTCATTCACCCGGTAAGTGCCCTCGGCGGTCACGGTAAGGATCAGCGGCGTCTGCTGCGACGCCGTGGCCGGCGCTTCGTTCGCCTGCGGCAGGCGCACGATCATGCGTCCTTCCTGCTGGAAAGTGGTCGACACCATGAAGAACACCAGCAGCACCAACAACACGTCGATGAGCGAGATCAGGTTGATCTCCGGGTCTTCCCGATGCCGCGGCCTCAGGTTCACTGCGCCTGGTTCCGCAATTGATCCTGGTCGTCGAGCGCATCGACCAGCTTCATGGCTTCCTTCTCCATCTGCACCACCAGCCTTTCGACCTTGCCGCGCAGGAAGCGGTAGGCGATCAGCGAGGGGATGGCGACGGTGAGACCGGCCGCGGTGGTGATCAGCGCCTCGCCGATGCCCCCCGAAAGCACCTGGGGATTGCCGATGCCATGCAGGGTGATGGCATTGAAGGCATGGATGATGCCGGTCACCGTGCCCAGAAGGCCCAGGAGCGGTGTCACCGCGGCAATGGTGCCAAGCGTATTCAGGAAGCGCTCCAGCTCCTGGACCACGTGCCGCCCGCTGTCCTCCAGCCGCTCCATGAGAATGGCGCGCGGCCGGTGCCGGTTGTTCAGGCCAATGGCCAGGAGCTTGCCCAGGGGTGAATTGCGCTCGATGGCCTGGATCAGCTTGTCATTGAGCTGGTCGGCCTCGACCCATTTCCATACCTTGTCCGCAAGGTCGGCCGGCGCCACGCGATTGCCCTGCAAGGTCCACAGCCGCTCCAGGATGATGGCCACGGCCGCGACCGAGCACAAAATGATCGGCCACATGAAACCGCCGCCAGCCCGGATGATCTCCCACATTGATGCCTCTTCTTGAAACCGTGTCCACTCGAAGCGGGCATGATACTAGAGCCGCTTTCACAAGTATCCGTGCTCATTTCGCGGTCCAGTAATGTGGCCGCGCGAGCCTCTCTCCCGGAGGCAGGGAAATGGGGCCCCCGGCGGGCACGTTGAAGGTCATGGCGCCTTCCAGCGACACTTGACGAACCGCGGCGCCGCCCTGTCGCCATCGCTCGATGACCTCCGGCCGCGGATGGCCGAAGCGGTTGTGATGAGCGGCGGCAATCAAAGCCCAGCGAGGCCGGAGCGCCGCGATGAACGCGGATGATGAGGCCAGGTGACTGCCATGGGCCGGCACCACGGCCAGCGTTGCAGGCCCGATGCGGCCGCGGCCCAGCAAATCCTGCTCACCGGCAGAGTCTATCTCCCCGGCTATCAACACCGATGCGCGTGCGTTGCCCACGCGCAGAACGCAGGATGCATTGCGCCCGCCGGGGTCGGCCTGCGCCGGTCCGAGCATGCGGATGGCGATGCCGTCGCGGTCGAAAGCCTGGCCGGCCAGGCAAGGCGCACGCGTGTCTCCACCGCCGACCACCTGGTCCACCGGCATGGCGGCGAACAGGGCCTCGATACCGGCGGCGTGCGAGGCGTCGGCGCGGCCGATGACCAGCACATCGACGCGCGCGCGGCCGCGTGCGCGCAGATGCGGGATCAGCACCGAGGTTGCTGGATCGCCCGCCCGGGCACCGCCGCTGCCCGAAAAATACACCAGCGTGGAATGCCGCGTCAGCAGCACGGCCAACAGGACATCGCCCGAATCCAGCAAGGTGAATTCGAACCCGCCGCCGGCCGGCTGCGGCGGCGTCCAAGACAACGCAGCGAGCATGCCGGTAAGGGCAATTCCCCGCCAGCGAAGCGCCGGCGCGAGCCCGGCCAAGGCGGCTGCGGCGGTCGCACCCAGTGCAAAGGACAAGGGCAACGATCCCGCCCACCACTGCGCGCCGGGCCAGTCCACGATCCGCATCAAGGCGGGCCAGCAGGCATCGAGCGCGGCGGCCAGGGACCCGATCAGCGGCTGCGCGAGATGCGGGAACGGCCACGCCAGGAGGCAGCCCAGCATGATCACCGGCAGGGCCAGGAGCCCGGTCACTGGCACCGCGAGCAGATTGACCGGCGCCGCCACCATCGATGCCTGCCCGAAGCAATACAACGTGGCCGGCAGCACCAGGACGGACACGCCGGCCTGCAGGCGCAAGCCGCTGCGCCACGCCGGCAGCGGCGCCGCGCCGCTTTCGATCGCCAGGATCCACGCCACGGTTCCGAAGGAGAGCCAGAATCCCGGCTGCATTCCCGCCGCCGGGTCCAGCATCAGCACGGCCATCAACGCCAACGCCAGGATGCGCCGCGCCGGCAACTCGCGCCCGCGCAGGCGCGCCACGCCCGCGACGGCAATCATCAGGGCCGTGCGCTGGCTGGGCACCGAGAAGCCGGCCAGCAAGGCGTAGGCAACCGCACCGGAAATTGCCGCCAGTACGCAGGCCATCCTCTCCCCGCGTTGACGGACCGGCGTGCGCGACCATCGCCATGCACGGCGAGCCACGGCCGCCGCCACCACGCCGAACATGCCCACATGCGTTCCTGAAATCGCCATCAAATGTGTGATGCCGGCGGCGCGGAACAAGCTCCATTGCGCAGCGGAGATCGCCGCCGTATCGCCCACGGCCAGGCCGCTGATCACCCCGGCCGAGGGGCTGCCCGGCGCGAAGCCCGCCAGGCGCCGCGACAGGGACTCGCGCACATGCAACAAGGACACGCGTGGCGCCTGCTCCAGCAACCGCGGCGAACCCTCGGCATCGACGCTGGCCAGCGCGCCGATGCCGGCGCGGGCCCAGGTCGCTTCCGCATCCCATCCATGCGGGTTGCGCAGGCCTCGAGGCGCCCTGATCCGCAGCGGCAGGCGCCAGCGCTGGCCGGCGCGCAATGCCGGCGGGGCCGGCCAGTCGACGCGCAAGCGTTGCACGGGGGCTGGCAGCGGTGCGTTGACCAGGCGCGCCTCGAATTGCACGCCGCGCTCGCGCCACTGCAGCAACGAATCGATGACCACCTCGGCCTCGATGCGCAACGGTTGCGCCGTGGCCGGTAAAGTGTGATCCAGGTCGCCTTGCGCGCGGCCCGTGGCATGAATGAGACCCAGTAGCAGGAACAGGCAGGGCCGCCAGCGCGTCCGCCAGGCAATCGGCGCCAGCATCAGCACGGCCGGCAACGCCCAGGCCACGGCACGAGGCAGGACGGGTGCGAACTGAATCGCAGTTACGCCCAACAGCAGCGCGAGCGCGTCCATGCGCACATGTCAGGCTGAGCGGGACGGGGCATAATGACTCTCGAGGAGAGTTGAACCGCTTCCATGCGCCGCTGGCTCAAACAAAGACTTCCGCAGCGCCAGGCGCTCGAACGGCGCTGGTACCTGCGGCCGTTTGCGCGCATCCTGCTCGAGCCAAGATGCTGGAGTTTCAACCGCAACAGCGTGGCCAAGGCGTTCGCCGCCGGGCTTTTCGTCGCCTTCGTGCCGCCCACGCCGTTTCTGCCGGTGCACCTCACGCTGTGCGTGGTGCTGGGTTTGGCCCTGCGCCTGAACCTGCCGATCGTGTTCGCGACCAGCTTCCTGAGCAACCCCTTTACCTGGGTACCGCAGGTGCTCGCGTCCATCTGGGTGGGCGCGAAGCTCCTCGGGCGCGATCTTGCCCCCTTGGTCGATCTGTTCAGGCACAAGGGCTTCTCCGAGGAAATGCACGCGCTGTGGGGGCCTTTGCTGCTGGGCGCGCTGGTGCTCGGGGCCGCCGCCGCAACACTGGGGTACACGCTGGCGCAGTGCGCGTGGCGCGTGCGTGTTATCTATCTTGTGCGCCGCCGGCGCGGGCAGACAAGCGGCAAATCAGGCGCGTTCGACTAGAATTCCGTCGTTCAGCGTGACCACGCGGTCCAGGCGCGCCGCCAACCGCTCATCGTGCGTCACGATCACCAGGCTCGTACCGAGCTCCCGGTTCAGTTCCAACATCAGGTCGAATACCTGCGCGGCATTCCTGCCGTCGAGATTGCCCGTGGGCTCATCGGCCAGGATCAGCGCCGGCCGGGTGACCAGCGCGCGCGCCACCGCGGCGCGCTGACGTTCACCGCCGGAAAGCTGGGCGGGCCGGTGCGTCAACCGCTCCCCCAATCCCACCCGGGTCAGCAGCGCAGCCGCCGCTCTGCGCGCCTCCTCCACCCCCACCCGGCGAACCAGCAACGGCATGGCGACGTTTTCCAGCGCCGAAAACTCCGGCAACAGATGATGGAATTGATAAACGAAGCCCACCGAGCGGTTGCGCAGCGCGCCGCGCTGCGCATCGTTGAGCCGGTCCATGCGCTCCCCCGCGATGCTGACCGTGCCGCGGGTGGGCAGGTCCAACCCACCCAACACCTGCAGCAGGGTGGTCTTGCCCGATCCGGAGGCACCCACGATGGCGATGCGTTCGCCACGCTGCACCTGGATGGCGGCGCCGCGCAGCACGGTCAGCAGCGTCCCGCCCTGCACGAATTCCTTCACCAGGTCGCGGCCATCCAGAACCATCCCGTCTTGTTCGCTCACGCTCATACGCCCCCCCATGGGCGGAACTCAGTCATTGCGCAACGCCTCCGCCGGCAACTGCCGCGCCGCCGCCCACGCCGGATACAGCGTCGACACCAGGCCGAGCGCGAACGCCACCGCACACACCTTGAGGACGTCGGCCAGGCGAACGTGCGCCGGCAGGTCGCTCATGTTGTAGACCTTGGCATCCAGGAAGCGGATGCCGAGCATGCCTTCCAGGCCGTGCACCAGAGCCTGCAGGTTGAAGGCCAGCAAGGTGCCGAACAGCACGCCGGCAAGAATTCCGACGAGGCCGATGAGCGTCCCCTGCACCACGAATATCGACAGGATGCTGTTGGGAGAGGCGCCGAAGGTGCGCAGGATGGCGATGTCGCGCCGCTTGTCCTTCACCACCATGACCATGGTGGAGACGATGTTGAACGCGGCGACGCCGACCAGGAGCGAGAGGATCACGAACAGGATCCTCTTGGTGATCTCGATGGAGCGGAAGAAATTGGCATGACGCCGGGTCCAGTCCTCGACGTAGTAACCCCCGCCCAGCGCCACTGCCAACTCGCGAACTACGCGCGGAGCCGCATATGGATCCGCCACCGCCAACCGGATGCCGCTCACCGCGCCATCGGTCTGCAGGAGCCGCGACGCATCCTCCATGGATACCAGCGCGATGCGTGAATCGTACTCGTACATGCCCACCGACAGGATGCCGCTGACCGTAAAGCTGCGCATGCGCGGCAGCACGCCCACCGGTGTCACGTTGCCCCGCGCCACGATCATCACGACGCGCTCGCCTACGCGCACGCCCAGGGATGCGGCCAATTCCTTGCCGAGGATTACGCGGTAGCGGCCCGCCTGGAGATCCTCGAGGGACCCGGACAGCAGATGCGCCGAAATGCCGGCCACGCGCTTCTCCTGCTCCGGCACCACGCCCCGCAGCAGGACACCGGCGGACTTCTCCCCCGCCATCGCCATCCCCTGATCCTCGATGTAAGGCGCCGCCGCCGACACCCCGGGAAAGGCGGCGGCCTCGTGCAGTTTCCCCTGCCAATCGGCGACGCGGCCGTCCAGGCCCGACACCGTGGCATGCGCGGTCAGGCTCAGGATGCGGCTGCGCAATTCATCCTCGAAGCCGTTCATCACCGACAGCACCACGATCAGCACCAGCACGCCGAGGGACAAGCCGAGCATGGCGATGCCGGCGATCATGGAGACGAATCCCAGGCGCGAACCGCCGCGCGAAGCGGAGCGCAGGTAGCGCAGGCCGACGAACCCTTCGTACCAGCTGCGCATCAGTCGTAACGCAATGCGTCGGCCGGCGCTATCCGGGCGGCGCGGAGCGAGGGGTAGATGGTGGCCACGAAGGTGAGCAGGAGCGCCGCGAACGCAATCACGGCCACATCCAGTCCGTGCAATTCGCTGGGCAAGCCGGCGATCGAGAACACATCCGGATCGAACACGTGGAAATTGAACAGGTGTTCGAGCGCGGACATGATGCCGGCCGCGTGCAACGCGACGACCACGCCCAGCGCGACACCCAGCGCGGTGCCGATCCACCCGATCAACACGCCCTGGGTGATGAAGATGGCGAGCACCCCCCGCGGCGCGAGCCCCAGGGTCCGCAGGATGGCGATGTCGGTGCGCTTGTCGGTCACCACCATCACCAGGGCGGCGACGATGTTGAAGGCCGCAACCACCACGATCAGCAGCAGGATGATGCTCATCATCCCCTTCTCGATGCGGATGGCGCGAAAAAAGGCGGCGTTCTCCTGCGTCCAGTCGCGCACGGCCGCACCGGCGCCGAGGCGCGCCGCCACACCGGAGACGTACAGCGGGGCGCGCATGACATCATCGAACTTCAGGCGCAGGCCGGCCGGCGCGTCCACCTTCTTCAAGCCCTGCGCATCCTCGAGGTTCACGAACGCGAGCACGCTGTCATGCTCCTGCAGGCCGGATTCGAAGATGCCGCTCACCTCGAAATCCTGCAGGCGCGGCACGATGTCGGTACCGTTGGCGCCGCGCGCCGGCACCATCACGGTCACCGAGTCGCCCCTGCCCACCTCGAGCTGGTAGGCCAACGCGCGGCCCAGGACGATGCGGCTGGAACCGGGCGTGAGTTCGGCCAGCGTTCCCTCGCGCATTGAATCGGTGATCCCCGATACCGACGGCTCGCTCTGCGGATCCACGCCCCGCACCACGGCCCCGCTCATCGCCGGCGCATGGCTCAACATGACATCGATGTCCAGGAAAGGAGCAGCGCCCACCAGGTGCGGCGTGCCGTGCAACGCCGCAATGTCGCGCCGCCAATCGCTTGCCTCACCCGGGGGCAGTTCCACGGTCGCGTGCGAGGCAAGGCTCAGCAGGCGGCCGCGCAATTCGTTTTCGAAGCCGTTCATGACCGACAGGATGATGATCAGCGCAGCCACGCCCAGGGCGACGCCAAGGAACGACACCCAGGTGATGAAGGAGACGAAAAAGCTGTGCTCGCGGGACCAGGAATAGCGCAGCCCGACGAACAACGGCAGGGGTTGGAACATGCCCCGGCAGTATAATTTAGTCGGGTTTCGTTAACTGCGTCATTTCCGGGCGCGGCCGCCGCGGTGGTATAGTCGGGAGCGAATTTGCAAGGGAGGTGACCCATGCTGCATCGGAATCTCGCGCTGGCGGCCCTGGCCGCGGCGTTCGCGCTCTGTTCGGCCGCACCGGCCGAGACCATCGCCGTCGACAACGGCATTGCGGTCAAGGATTCGGCCGTCCCCACTCCCACCCGCGGCATGAGCATGCAGCAGGTGGAGGCCAATTTCGGTGCTCCCGCCAGCAAATCCGCGCCCGTGGGCACCCCGCCCATCAGCCACTGGGAATACGCGGGTTTCGTGGTGTATTTCGAATACGACCATGTGATCCACAGCGTTGCCTTGAGCAACTGAGCCGCGCGCGCGGCATAGCCTACGGCGTAGCCAAAAAGGCGTAAAATCGAATCTTCCAAGCTGCCCGCCGCCCTCGCGGCGCCGGGCGGCTTTTGTTGTTCGTTTTTGCAATGAGTCCACAGTAGAGCGATGACCCTGCTTCGACCACCGCTGCCGTCAGCCGGACACCCCGGCGTCAAATGGGGAAAGTTGTATGGCGCTGCGCCGGCCTTGGCCGTGGCGGAAGCCGCGGCGCTGGGGGAGGCGCCCCTCCTGCTGATAACACCCAACGCGCGCGCGGCGCAGACCATGAGCGAGGAAATCGCGTTCTTTGCCGCGGGCGCCTTCGAGGTGCAGGTGTTCCCCGACCTCGAGACCCTGCCGTACGATGCCTTCTCCGCCCATCCGGACATCACCTCTGCGCGGCTCGCGGTACTGGCCACCCTGCCGCATGCACGAACCGGCGTGTGGACGGTGTCGATCGACACCTTGATGCAGCGCCTGGCGCCCCGCGCCTACACCCAGGCGCACTCGCTGTTCCTGAACGCGGGCGATGCGCTCGACCCCGCGGCGTTGCGCGCGCGGCTCGTGGCCGCGGGCTACGCGCATGTGACGCAGGTGGCCTCGCACGGTGAGTTCGCAGTGCGTGGCTCGCTGATCGATGTCTTTCCCATGGGCTCGGAGCTGCCGTATCGCATCGACCTGTTCGACCGCGACATCGATAGCATCCGGCAGTTCGACCCGGACTCGCAGCGTTCGCTGGGAAAGATCGAGCGCGTGCGGCTGTTGCCCGCGCGCGAGACGCCCCTGGACCCGGATTCGGTGCGCGAATTCCGCCGCCGCTACCGCGGCCGTTTCGGCGGCGATCTGTCCGAACACCCGATCTACCGCGATGTGAGTGCCGGCATGGCCCCGGGCGGCATCGAGTATTTCCTGCCGCTGTTCTTCGAGCGCACTTCCCACCTGTTCGAATACCTGCCGCCCGACACCATCCTCATCGACTGCAACGAAGCCCTGGCCAGCAGCCAGGCGCAATACGAGGCCATCGGGCAGCGCCATGAGCAGCTAGCGCACGATCGCCAGCGCCCCATCCTCGAACCCGCGGAGGTATTCCTGACGCCCGCGGAAATGACGCAGGCACACGCTGCGTGGCGGCGTATCGAGTTGCGCAACTTTGCCTGGCCGCCGGAAACCGACGGGCCGGTCTTCAATTTCCCCAGCAGCGCACCGGCGGAGGTCCGCATCGACACCCGCGCGGAGAAGCCGCTCGCAGCGCTGTTGGCGCATGTGCGCAGCGCCAACAGCCGGGTGCTGCTCGCGGCTGAATCCGGTGGACGGCGCGAACTGCTGCTCGACCTGTTGCGCGATCATTCGATTACGCCCGCCGTGTTCAACAGCTTCCAGGAATTTGCAGCCGCCGATGCGCCGCTGGGCATCACGGTTTCCTCGGCCGTCTCCGGACTGAAGCTGGAATCCCCTGCGCTCGAGATCCTCACCGAGGCGCAACTATTCGGCGAACGGGCCCGGCAGGAACGGCGGCGGCGGCGCGCCGAGCGCGATCCCGCCCGCATCCTCAAGGAGCTCACCGACCTCAACATCGGGTCACCGGTGGTGCACGAAAGCTACGGCGTGGGACGTTACGCCGGCCTCAAGACCATGGAGATCGCCGGCCAGACCGGGGAATTCCTGGTGCTGCATTATGCCGACGACGACAAGCTCTACGTGCCGGTGCAATCCCTGCACCTGGTGTCGCGCTACACCGGCGCTCCGGCCGAGACCGCACCTCTGCACAAGCTCGGCGGCGATCAATGGGCCAAGGCGCGGCGCAAGGCCGCGCAGCGCATCCGCGACGTGGCGGCCGAACTGCTCGACCTGTACTCGCGCCGTGCGGCTCGCGAAGGCGCGAGCCTGACCGCACGCGAGGCGGACTACCGCGCCTTCCAGTCGGCCTTTCCCTTCGAGGAAACCGCGGACCAGGCCGCGGCCATCGAGCAGGTCATCGCCGACCTGCAATCGGGCAAGCCCATGGACCGCGTGGTGTGTGGCGATGTGGGCTTCGGCAAGACCGAGGTGGCCATGCGCGCCGCCTTCATCGCCGTGCAGGCCGGCAAGCAGGTCGCCGTGCTGGTGCCCACCACGCTGCTGGCGCAGCAGCATTTCGCCACTTTTTCCGATCGCTTCGCCGACTGGCCGGTGCGCATCGAGACCCTGTCGCGTTTCCGCAGCGCCAAGGAATCGGCGGCCGCGCTGGCGGGCATCGCCGCCGGCACCATCGACATCGTGGTCGCCACGCAGAAGCTGCTCAGCTCGCAGGCGAAGTTCAAGGACCTGGGGCTCATCATCATCGACGAAGAGCACCGCTTCGGTGTGCGCGACAAGGAGAAGCTCAAGGCCCTGCGCGCCGAAGTCGACGTGCTCACCCTGACCGCCACGCCGATACCGCGCACCTTGAACATGGCGATGGGCGGTTTGCGCGATCTGTCGCTGATCACCACCCCGCCGGCCGAACGCCTGGCGGTGAAGACCTTCGTCACCGAGTGGAACGACAACACCGTGCGCGAGGCATCGTTGCGCGAGATCCGGCGCGGGGGCCAGATCTATTTCGTCCACAACTCCATCGAGACCATCGAGAAGACCGCCAATGCCATCCGCACACTCGTGCCCGAGGCCAGCGTCCGCATCGGCCACGGCCAGATGCGCGAACGTGAGCTCGAGCAATTGATGCTGGATTTCTACCACCGCCGCTTCAACGTGCTGGTGTGCACCACCATCATCGAAAGCGGCATCGACGTGCCCACCGCCAATACCATCATCATCGACCGCGCCGACCGCTTCGGCCTCGCCCAACTGCACCAGCTGCGCGGCCGGGTGGGACGCTCGCATCACCGCGCCTATGCCTACCTGATCACCCCTCCGCGCAAGGCGATGACGGCGGATGCGGTCAAGCGCCTCGAGGCGCTTGAATCACTGGAAGAACTGGGCGCCGGCTTCACGCTCGCCACCCACGACCTGGAGATCCGCGGCGCCGGCGAGCTGCTGGGCGATGAGCAGAGCGGGCAGATCCACGAGATCGGCTTCAACCTCTACATGGAATTGCTGGAGCGCGCCGTCGCGGCGCTGAAGGCCGGCAAGACGCCGGACCTGGAAAGCCCGTTGAATGCGGGCCCGGAGATCGAGCTGCACCTGCCGGCCTTGATCCCGGAGGACTACGTGCCGGACGTGCACCTGCGGCTGGTCCTGTACAAGCGCATCGCGGGCGCCGTCAGTGCCACCGAACTGGAAGACCTGAAGGTCGAGTTGATCGACCGTTTCGGACCGTTGCCTGACCCTGCGCAGACGCTGTTCCGCTCCGGCGAGATCAAGCTCAAGGCCGCGCAACTGGGCGTGCGCAAGATCAACATGGGGGCTTCAAGCGGCTACCTGTTGTTCGATGAGCAACACAAGGTCGATCCGCGCAAGGTGCTCAAGCTCATACAAGGCAAGCCCGGCGAGTATCGCCTCGAAGGTGCCGTGAAATTGCGCTTCGTGCATGAAGCACGCAGCGAAGGTGCCGTATTTGCGAAGCTTCGGCAGCTGTTCGATTTGTTGTCGTGATCGCGGGCTTCCGGGTGCGCGGGGGCGGGTGGCCTGCGCGCCGTGATCGCGCGTCGCGGCCCGGGTAGTGATGAGGTATCCGAAGGTGGGCTGTGGGCCGCGATTCCCGGGAGCGGGCGGCGCCCAATAACCTAGCTGCCGTCGGCTTTGTTGCGGCCGGCCTTTTTGGCCTTTTGCAGCAAGGCCCTTGCCTTGGCGATCAGGCCTGAGGGGCTGTCGTCGGGCTTGGGGGTCATGGTGGCCACGCCGACGCTGACCGTGATGTAGCGCAGGACGGTGGAACGCGGATGATGGATGCGCAGTTCGCGTACGCGTTCCACCATGGTGTTGGCGATCTTGACGGCGTGTTCCTGGTCGATGCCGGGGGCGAAGGCCAGGAAGCTGCCGCCTTCGAGCCGCGCCGTGACATCGCTGGCACGGCGCAGGCAGCCCGACAGGCAATGCGCCACGCGCCTGATGCTGGAATCGCCAGCGGCCCGCCCGAAGGTGGTGTTGTAGGATTCCAGCGCATCGATGTCGATGGCGAACAAGGCCATGCTGCGGTTCTCGCGCTGCGCAATGGCCCAGTCCCGCTTCAGCAATTCCTCGAGATAGCTTTCCGTGAACAGGCCGGTGAGGCGATCATCGCGGATGGCGACCGCCGTGGGCTGATGCGCGCCGCTGAGCGAATCGCGGGCGGCGCGCGGGTCGATCTTCAGGCGCTCGCCGGCATCGCGATGGAAACCGGCGAAATGCGTGATGAAGCCCTGCGCATCCTTCAACGGCACGACGCTCATCTCGTTCCAGAACAGGGTGCCGTCCTTGCGGTAATTGCGCAGCAGCACGCGCGTGGCCTCGCCGCGCTCGAGCGACTCGCGCAGCCGATGGCGCGCGTCCTGCTCGCGGTCCTCGCCCTGCAGGAAGCGCAGGTTGCGGCCGAGCAATTCACCGGCCGGGTAACCGGTGAGGTTGCAGAATTCCTGGTTCGCGTACACCAGCGGATGCTCGGGATTGGTGGCATCCACCACCGCGATCCCCACCGGCGAGGCATCCGTGATGCGGCGATACAGATCCGCGGGCTCGCTGCTGAGCACGGCCTCTGCGATGTCCTTGATGGCGGCGGCGTCGCTCATGCGCGCCCTTCGGTCAATGAGAAATCCGGTGGCGCGGACAGGCGCTGCACGCGCGCCACGGCTTCGCGCCACTGTCCGCTGGCGGTGGGATCGCCATCAACGGCGTGCCGCGCACGCATGCGCACGACACGGGCTCGCGAGGCGGGCTCGGGTGTGAACGCGGTGAAGGAATCGAGCACGGTGTGCACGGAGTCGCGATCGTTGCAGATCAATGCCACATCGCAGCCGGCGGCCAGCGCGCGGCGCACCCGCTCAGGCATGCTGCCGCCCGGCGCGGCGCCAGCCATGGAAAGATCGTCGGTGAACACGCAGCCGTGGAAGCCCAGGCGCTGACGCAGCACCCCGGAGATCCAGCGCCGCGACAGGCTGGCGGGCTGGGAATCGACCTGCGGATAGATGACGTGTGCGGCGAGCACCGCCGCCAGCTGATTGTCGATCAACAGCCGATAGGGCCGCAGGTCCGCGTCCATGTCATCGAGGCTGCGGCGGTCGGCGCCCTGCGCCACGTGCGTATCCGCCACCACCGCGCCGTGTCCGGGAAAATGCTTGGCCACCGCATGCATGCCTGCCTCCCGCATGCCCACCATGTAGGAGGCCGCCAGCGCGCTGACCGCTTCGGCGTCGGCATGCAAGGCGCGATCGCCGATGGCTTCGTTCACGCCGTAGTCGAGGTCGACGCAGGGGGCGAAACTGAAATCCACGCCCACGGCGCGCACCTCGGTGGCCATGAGCCAGCCGCTCACGCGGGCGAGTTCGAGCGCTTCGCGTTTGTCCTGGTCCCAATGCCGGCCCAGGCTCCGCGCCGCCGGCAAAACCGTGAACCCGTTCTTGAAACGCTGCACCCGGCCGCCTTCCTGGTCCACGGCGGTCAGGAGCGGTGGGCTGCGCAGGGCATGAATGGAATCCACCAACGCCTTGAGCTGCTGCGGATCCCTGAAATTGCGGCTGAACAGGATGACCCCGCCGATCAGCTGGTGGCGCAGGACTTCACGGTCCTCGCCGCTCAGTTCGGTACCGGCCACATCGATCATCAGGGGGCCCAGGCTCAAGGGCGCCTTCCGAAAACGGCGATCGATTCGACGTGTGTCGTATGCGGGAACATGTCCATCACCCCGGCGGCCAGCAGAATGAAGCCCTGGTCCTGGACCAGGATCCGGGTATCGCGCGCCAAGGTGCCCGGATGACAGGAAATATACACGACACGTTCGGGGCCCCATTGCGACATACGTTCCATAACGTGTTGCGCGCCCGCCCTGGGAGGGTCGAGCAGGACACGCTGGAAGCGTCGCGAGGACCAGTTGCCGAAGGTGCCGGGCTCGAACAGATCCTGCACGGCAAACTCGAGATTCGAGATTCCCAGGCGTTGCGCGTTGCGCTGCGCGCGCGCAATGAGACCTGCGTCACCTTCCACCCCCAGGACCCCGGCACAGCGACGCGCCAATGGCAGGGAAAAATTTCCCAGGCCGCAGAACAGGTCGAGGACCTGGTCTCCCGGCGCTGGTTCCAGCTGCCGCAAGGCCTGCTCGACCATGGCGGCATTGATGGATGCATTCACCTGCACGAAGTCGGTGGGTTCGAACTCCAGCCGCACCCCGGGAGATGACTCGTAGCTCAAGGCCGGGACCGGCCGCAGGGGGCGGACGCTGTCCAGCCCTCCGGGCTGCAGGTGGATATCCACCCCCAGGCGCTCGCCAAAGGCTTGCAGCCGGTCGAGATCGGCCTGCGCGGGCTCGGCCATCACCCGGAACACCAGGGCCGTGCGTTCGTCTCCCGCGGCCACCTCCACCTGCGGGATGCGCTCGCGCAGTTCCATCCCTTCGACCAGCGCCGCAAGCTCGGCGGGCAGCCGGCGCAGCGGCTCGATCAGCACCTCGCAGGTGGAGAGGTCAGCAAGGTAAGGCGACAGGCGCTCGCGAAATCCGGCCAACACGCGCTGCTTCTTGCGCACGAATTTGACGCCCACGCGCGCACGCCGGCGGTAACCCCAGGCGGGCCCCCGCAGCGGCGCCAGCACCGTCTGCGGCGTGGCGCCGCCAATTCGCGCCAGCGCATCCAGGAGTTGCGCCTGCTTCGCCATGATTTGCGCATCCGGGGACAGGTGCTGCAAGGAGCAGCCGCCGCACACACCGAAGTGCGCACAACGCGGCTCGACACGCTCGGGGGAGGCGGTGAGCACCTGCAGGAGCGAGGCTTCATCGAACTGCGCGCGGCGTTTATGGATGCGAAAGCGCACGCTCTCGCCGGGCAGCGCGCCGTCGACGAACACGGTCTTGCCGGCCACGCGGGCGATACCGCGGCCATCTTGCGCGAGGTCCACGATCGTGGCTTCGCCCTCGTTGTTCAGCGCGCCGGCCAAGCCGCGTCGAACTCCTGCAGGTGCGCGGCCGGCGATGCGCGCAACAACATGCGCACCCGCGCCTCTTCCGCCGCATGCTCGGCCGGGCTCAGGCGGCCGCGGGTCAACTCGAAACGCAGGTACACGAGATAGGTGTTGAGCACGTCGGTTTCGCAATAGGCGCGGATGTTCGCCAGCTCGCCACGCTGGTAGGCATCCCAGACATCGGCCCCGCGCATGCCCACCTTGCCGGGAAACCCCAGGAGCGTGGCGATGTGATCGAGGCTGGCGCGGCCGCGGCCCTGGAAACCGGACAGGATGTCCATCAGGTCCATGTGCCGCCAGTGGAAGCGGCTCAGGTAATTGTTGTAGCGGAAGCTCGTGTCCTCCTCGCCCGTCTCCCAATACCGCGCTGCCGACACGCCATGCAGGAGGCTGCGGTAATGCAACACCGGCAGGTCGAAGCCCGCGCCGTTCCAGGAGACGAGGTCGGGCGTGAATTTGTCCAAGCCATCGTAGAAGCGTTCGATCAACACCTTCTCGGGGGAGGATTCATCGCCCAGGCTCCACACCTTGAGCGAATCGCGCGTGCGCATCACCACCGAGATGGCGACGATGCGGTGTTGCTCGTGCGGCAGGAATTCGCTGCCCGTCTGCTGGAAGCGGTGTGTGAACATGATCTGCGCCACCTGCGAGTCGGACAGGTCGTGCAGATCGAACAAGCGCCGGCCGAAATCGGTGTCCGGAACTGTTTCGATGTCGAACACCAGCACGTGCATGGGTCAGGCCCGCAGCAACACGGCCATGGCGACGATCAGTCCGGCCTCATCGGACAAGGTGACGTGGCCCTCGCCAACGCCAAGTTCCTTGCGCACCTTCTCGCCGCGCTCGGAGTAGACCACTTCGGGCTTGCCCCACGCGTTCTGCACCACGCCGACGTCGCGGATCCACACGCCGTGCGCGAACCCCGTGCCCATGGCCTTGACGATGGCCTCCTTGGCGGCAAAGCGCATGGCGAGAAAACGTACCGGCCGCGCAGTCTTCTGGAGCTGCAGGTGCTCCGCGGGCATCAGCAGGTGGTTGACGAAGCGGGTGCCGAAGCGGCTGTAGGTCTCTTCGACACGCTGCAATTGCAGGATGTCGGTGCCGATGCCGAAGATCATGCCGCAGCCACCGCCCTCATCGGCGCGCGGCCAGCATCAACTGCTTCATGCTGCGTACGGCGCCGGCCAGGCCGTCGAATACGGCCTGCGCAATGATGGAATGACCGATGTTCAGCTCGACGATCTGCGGGAGCGCGGCCACCGGTGTGACGTTGTGATAGGTCAGGCCGTGTCCGGCATTGACGACCAGGCCCAGGCCATGCGCCCGGGTGGCTGCCTCGCGCAGGCGTTGCAACTCGTGCGCGCGCCGCATGCCGCTCGCTTCCGCATACGCACCCGTGTGCAGTTCGATCACCGGCGCGCCGGCGCGCACGCTGGCCTCCACCTGCGCCAGGTCCGGGTCGATGAACAACGATACGCGGATACCGGCCGCGGCCAGGCGCGCGCAGGCATCGGCCATGCGCGAGGCCTGCCCCGCCACGTCCAGGCCGCCCTCGGTGGTGACCTCGGTGCGCTTCTCCGGCACCAGGCAGCAATCCGCTGGCTTCACCTCGGAGGCGATCCGCAGCATCTCCTCGGTGACCGCCATCTCCAGGTTCATGCGTGTCTGCAACGCCTCGCGCATCACATGCACGTCGCGGTCCTGGATATGGCGCCGGTCCTCGCGCAGGTGCAAGGTGATGCTGTCGGCGCCCGACTGCTCGGCCAGCAATGCCGCCGTCAGGGGATCCGGATAACGGGCGCGGCGCACCTGGCGCAGTGTGGCCACGTGGTCGATGTTGACTCCGAGCGCAATCTGCCCGGCAGCGGTGGATTCCTGGCTCACCCTTGGGTCCTGACGTGCAAGGCTTTCATGATGTCGCGCGAGCCGAGAGGACGTCCATCGAGGCAGGCTTCGATGGCGGCACGCAGTATTATCTTGGCATCGCGCAAAGTGCGCTCATTGTCGAACGATTCGGCGGCCAGTTCAATCAGCGATGCGCCGCTGACGGCATCGGCATGCCCGCCCTCGCTGCGCATCACCGCGCCCTGCGGACGCACGCGGTAGAAGCCGCCCGCCTCCACCGGCTCACCCTCGCCCGTGACGGAGAAATCCGTGCCGTAGCCGAGTTCTTCCAGGAACCGCTTCTCGAAGCGGCGCAGCTGCGGCGCCTCGGGCTGGCCGGCCGCCAGCGCGGCGACGGTATCCGCATATTGATCGAAGATCTGCGGATGCGGATCGAAACGTTCGGTCAGCTTCAGCAGCAGCTCGTTCAGGTAGAAGCCGCTCATCAGGCGCGGCGCGGGCAATTGCGTGAACCCTCCGGCGATCTCCGCCGCCGTCAATTGCCCCGCCTCCGAGCGCCCCGACCAGGAGATCAGCAGGCGCTGGAAGGGACGCAGGCCCGCCCGCAGCGAGGATTTCGGCGAACGCGCGCCGCGCGCGAACAACGACAGGCGTCCGTGATCGCGCGTATAGAATTCGGCGATCCGGCTGCTGTCGCGGTAGGCATGTTGGTGCAGCAGATAGGCCGGTGTCAGCCAGATGCGCTGCGTGCTCCTCACAGCGTCTGGTACCCGAACTGCTTCAGGGCGGCCTCGCTGTCGGCCCAGTTCTCCTTCACCTTCACCCACAGGCCCAGATGCACCGGGCGCTGCCACAGATCGGCGAGCTCGATGCGCGCCTGCCGGCCTATTTCCTTCAGGCGCTCCCCGCCCTGGCCGATGACGATGGCCTTCTGGCCCTGCCGTTCGACCCAGATGACCGCATCGATCATCATGCGGCCGTTCTCCTCGGCGAAGCGCTCGATCTGCACGTTGATGCCGTAGGGAAGCTCTTCGCGCAGTCGGTGGGTGAGTTTCTCGCGCACGACTTCCGCGGCGTGGAAGGGCTCGTCGCGATCGGTCACCGCATCCAGCGGATACAGCGGCGGCGAGACGGGCAGGCGCGCGGCGATGAGCCCGCAAAGGCGGTCGAGGTTTTCGGATGTCTGCGCGGAAACCGGGATGACGGCGGAGGCTGGAATCCGCTCCGCCATTTCCTCGAGGAAGGGCAGGAGCGCGCTGCGCGGTGCAACCCGGTCGATCTTGTTGATCACCAGGAACAGCGGCTGTTTCAGGCCGCGCACCCGTTCCCACACCCACTCATCTTCGTCGGTGAAACGCTGCGCCTCGATCACCAAAACGACGACGTCCGCATCCTGCGAGGACGAAATGGCCACCCGGTTCATGTATTGATTCATCACCCGCCGCGTGGACTCGTGCAGCCCCGGCGTGTCCACCAGCACCAGCTGCGCATGCTCGCGGTTCACGAGCCCGAGGATCCGGTGACGGGTGGTCTGCGGCTTGTTCGCGACGATGCTGACCTTGCGGCCCACGAGGGCATTCACCAGCGTGGATTTCCCCACGTTGGGGCGGCCCACGATGGCCACGAATCCGGAACGGAACGGCGTGTCGGTCATGCGCGGTTCTTCAAACCGGCGGGCAGCAATGCCAGCATGCGCTCGGCCGCGAGTTGTTCCGCGCGGCGGCGGCTGGAGCCCTCCCCGCTGGAGATGAGATGCATCGATCCAACCTCGCAACTGACGCTGAACACCTGTGAATGAGACTCCCCCTGGACCGCCACCAGAGTATACGCGGGCAGCGCCACCCCCTGGGATTGCAGCAATTCCTGCAACCGGGTCTTGGCGTCCTTGAGCGTTTCGGCGGGCGGCAATTCGCGCAGCCGCGGCTCCACCAGGCGCCGCACGGCGGCGGCGGCGGCATCGAACCCGGCATCCACCATGACCGCTCCGATCAACGCCTCGAGTGCATCGGCAAGGATCGAGGCGCGGCGGAATCCACCGGACTTCAACTCGCCGGACCCGAGCCGCAGGTAATCGCCCAGCTGATGCTCGGCCGCAATCCGGGCCAGCGTCTCGCCGCTGACGAGGCTGGCCCGCAGCCGCGACAAGTCACCTTCATCGGCGCGGGCATGCGACTCGAACAACATCTGCGCCACCGCACAATTGAGGACCGCATCGCCGAGAAATTCCAGGCGCTCGTTGTGGAGCGCGGCCGCGCTGCGGTGCGTCAGGGCCGTCAGATAGAGCGCATCGTCCTTGAAATCGTGGCCCAGGAGCTGGCGCACCCAGCGCTTGAGCGCCTGATCTTCTGCCAGCGCGGTCACTCGACTTTGACGGTCTTGTCGAACGAAGCCATCAGCGAAACATTCGCAATGTAGGGAACCGATTGGTCGTAGCCCACGTGCATGACCACCGAGTCACCATCCTTCTTGATCTCGATTTCCTTCGATTCCACGCCATACACGTCCTCGATGGCCCAGTGACGGTCCAGGGCCACCCGGATGCGCGCCGGATCGGGGTTGTCGCTCTTGAACTCCTTCGCCACCTGATCCATGGTTCGGGCGATTTTCATGTAGTTCAGGTACACCGGCACCAGCCGGATGCCAGCGTAGCCGATCAGGCCCACCAGCGACAGAATCATCAGCAGGCCGATGAAGGTGATGCCGCGTTGTCGATGTCGCATTCGTAAGCTCCCTTGTGGCTGATTCGAGGGTGTATCGGCGTTTCGCACGCCATCATTGAATCTTATTTCCGATCCGGCGCCAGAGAGGCCCGTCACGAGTATCCAAATTGAGCCAGATCCGCACCGCCTTGCCGACCAGGTTCTGTTGCGGGACGAAGCCCGGGGCGGACGGACCGTCGAACCGGCTGTCCTCACTGTTGTTGCGGTTGTCGCCCATGAAGAAGTAATGCCCCGGGGGCACCTTCCATTCGCCGGTCTGGATGGGCTTGTTGGCGAACATGATGCGATGCCGATGCTGGTCGAGTTGCTCGACCGCCGTGCGCGCCCCGACGTACTCCCATCGATCCTCCTTGGGGCCGCGGTACTGCCCATCCGCTTGCTGGGCCAGGAGCTTGCCGTTCAGGTAAACCTGGTTGTCCTCATCGACACGGATGGTGTCTCCCGGCAGGCCCACCAGCCGCTTGATGTAATTGATCTTCGGGTTGGGCGGCAGGCGGAACACGATCACATCTCCCCGCTGCGGCGTACCCGTGGGCACGAGCAAGGTATTCACCACCGGCAGGCGCAGGCCGTAGGAATACTTGCTGACGAAGATGAAATCGCCGTCGTACAGCGTCGGCATCATGGAATCGGAAGGGATGCGAAAGGGCTCGAAGATGAACGAGCGGATAACCAGCACCAACAGGATGACCGGAAAGAACGAGCGCGCGTATTCCACGGCCAGCGGCTCGCGGACGCGGTCGGCGGGGGTGCCCGCAGCGGCGGCCGCGCGCATGCGCCGGCCCGCGAACACGACGCGATCCAACGCCCAGATGCCGCCCGACACCGCGCCGATGGACACCAGCATCAGGCTGAAATCCACCGCCTCGTAGCGAAACAGCCGCCACAGCATGCCCACTGCAAGGCCGACGAGGCCGTACAACGCCACGCGCGCGTACAGCGGTTCGTCGATTTCCCTGGCGCCCGGATCGCGCCGCGGGCGGATGAACCAACCGTCGGCGAGGATCACCAGCAGGCAGGCAACGGCCGCCACCAGGAAGGCAACGAATACATCATCGGAATTGCCCAAGTTGACTGTCTCCCACCGCGCCAATCCTGCGCGCGCCCAAAAGTATACTTATGAACCGGACTTCTTGCCCACGCGCAGCACGGCGAGGAACGCTTCCTGCGGAATCTCCACCGATCCGACCTGTTTCATGCGCTTCTTGCCGGCCTTTTGCTTTTCCAGAAGCTTGCGCTTGCGGCTGACGTCACCGCCATAGCACTTGGCCAGCACGTTCTTGCGCAGCGCCTTGACGCTCGCCCGCGCGATGATGTGCGCGCCGATGGCCGCCTGCACGGCGATGTCGAACATCTGCCGCGGAATCAGCTCCTGCATCTTGTCGACCAGGTCCCGGCCGCGGCCGTAGGCATTGTCCTTGTGTACGATCAACGACAGTGCATCGACGCGGTCACCGTTGATGAGCACATCGAGCTTGACCAGCGGCGCCGCCTGGAAATGGCTGAATTCATAGTCGAAGGACGCATACCCGCGGCTGCAGGATTTCAGGCGGTCGAAGAAATCCAGCACCACTTCGGCCAGCGGCAGTTCGTATTGGAGGGAGACCTGGCTGCCCAGGTACAGCATCTTCTTCTGCACCCCGCGCTTCTCGCTGCACAGCGTCAGCACGGCTCCCACATGGTCGGGCGGCACCAGGATATTGGCGATGATGATGGGCTCGCGCAGTTCCGCCACGCGTTCCTGGGGCGGGAGCTTGGCGGGGTTGTCCACGCTGACCACCGAGCCATCGGTGAGCTGCACCTCGTAGATGACGGTGGGCGCGCTGGTGATCAGGTCGAGGTTGTACTCGCGCTCCAGCCGCTCCTGCACGATGTCCATGTGCAAAAGACCCAGAAATCCGCAGCGGAATCCAAAACCCAGGGCGGTGGAGACTTCGGGCTCGAAGTGCAGCGCAGAATCGTTCAGCTTGAGCTTCTGCAGCGCTTCGCGGAACTGTTCGTAATCATCGGTGCTCACCGGGAACATGCCGGCGAACACCCGCGGCTTGATCTGCTTGAAGCCGGCCAGCGGCGCGGCCGCCGGATTGGACTCCAGGGTGATGGTATCACCCACCGGCGCGCCGTCGATCTCCTTGATGCCGGCGATCACGAAACCCACCTCGCCTGTCTCCAGGCTGTCACGCGCCACGGACTTCGGGGTGAAGCGGCCGAGCTTGTCGACGCTGTGGCTGCGGCCCGTGGACATGACGCGGATCTTCGAACCACGCTGCAGCGAGCCGTTCATGACCCGCACCAGCGATACCACGCCGACGTAGTTGTCGAACCAGGAGTCGATGATCAACGCCTGGAGCGGGGCTGCCGGGTCACCCTTGGGAGCCGGGATGCGCTGCACCAGTTGCTCCAGAAGGTCGGGGATGCCCTCGCCCGTCTTGGCACTGACGCGCGCCGCATCCTCGGCGGGGATGCCGATGATTTCCTCGATCTCGTGGATGACCTTGGCGGGATCCGCCGAGGGCAGGTCGATCTTGTTGATGACCGGCAGCACTTCCAGGCCCTGCTCGAGCGCGGTGTAGCAGTTGGCGACGCTCTGCGCTTCCACACCCTGGGCGGCGTCCACGACCAGCAGCGCCCCCTCGCAGGCGGCAAGCGAGCGCGACACCTCGTAGGAAAAGTCCACGTGGCCGGGGGTGTCGATGAAATTGAGCTGGTAGACCTCCCCGCCGGGCGATTTGTAGTTGAGCGTGACGCTCTGCGCCTTGATGGTGATGCCGCGCTCGCGCTCCAGGTCCATCGAGTCCAGGACCTGCGCCTGCATCTCCCGCTCGTCCAGCCCGCCGCAGTACTGGATCAGGCGATCGGACAGCGTCGACTTGCCATGGTCGATGTGCGCGATGATGGAAAAGTTGCGAATGTTCTTCATGAGACCGCGGCCGGACAAAACCGCGGATTATACCGGTCAACCGCGTGCGGCGAGGGCTTTACTCAATTCCAGCGGCTCGAGCCGACCGTGGCAGACCAGCTGCCCATCGAGCAGCAGCACGGGGATCTTATGCCCATAGCGGCCGCGCGCCGCCGGGTCCGCATCGACATCGAGCACCTGCACGTCCCAATCGTGGAATGAGTCCTGCGACTGGAGCGCCATCAACAAGTGCTCGCACAGCTCGCATTCAGGCCTGGAATACAGGGTGAATTGCGGCCTGCCGGGGGTCAACGCGGCGATCCGGTTTCCCGCAATGAGGTGACGGAATGCGCGATGAATTCCACGGTCTGCGCGGGCACCTCGCCCACCGCCGTGACCTGGTGGCCCTGCACGATGGTGGAGAACGCATAACCTGCCCCCACCCGGGCCAGGCCCTGCATGGGGGCTGGATTTGCGGCTTTGGTGTCCGGTTCGGCCGGACCCGGTTCCACGAACACCGACACCGTCGCCAAGCCGTCCGAATACACCAGGTGCGCAGCCGGGGAATTGCTGTCACCCAGGGTCTGGGCGCCGCTGACCGTCAAGCGGAATCCGGGCGGCAGCCGGCTCGCCCTGAAGGCGGCCAACGAGGCTGCCGGCGAATCGGCCGGCGCTCCCTGTCGCACCCATTTCAGCCCCTCGGTGCGCACCGCCGGCAACACGGCGCTTTCGGGAATGCTGTCGGGCATTTCCAGGTTGGCGAACACGATCTGCTCGACCACCTGACCGCGTGGGTCGCAGAGCTGGGTCTTCAGCGGCATGGCGGTCTGTTCATCCAGCCAGAGGCGATAGCCAAACCGGAACTGGTCCTTGGGGTTGACGCTGATGACGCGTGTGGGCCGGCCCATGATGCGTCCCGGCGGCAGGGATTCGATCTTGTAGAACGCGTCCACGTCGGCATTGAACTGCGGCAGTGAGCCCAGAAACGGATTCTTGTCCTGGCGCGGTTCCACCAGCACCGTCTTCTGATCAGGCAGATAGCAGGTGAGCTCTTCATTGGTACGCACGAATTCGCGGCCCGAGCCGTCCATGGACACCAGCCGTTCGGTGACCCGGCCGGCGTGTACGCGGTGCACGATGCGCAATGTCTCCACCTGCCCTTGGCTCAGGTGAAAGAACGTACCGTCGTAATTGCGCTGCGCCAGGGCTTGATTCATCTTGACCAGCCACGCGCGCGCCGGGTCGGATTTGCCCGCCGCGTGGGCGGCGCCGGCCAGGAAGACGCCGGCCAACGCGGCCGAGGAAAGACCGCGGAGAGCACCGCGTAGCGAGCCGGCGGCGATCATGGCTGCGCGCTGGGCACGGAGGAAGGCGCCGCGGCATCCGCGGCGTCAGCGGCAGGCTCCGCGACCGCCGTACCGGCAGGCTGATCGGACATCAATCCCGACAGCACATTGCGCTGGCCCAGGAGCGAGGAGTACTTGCTGTGGGCGAACACGTAATTGGTCAGGCGCGCCGCGGGCAGTGCGGCGGCATTGTCGGCGGGGAGCGCAGGCACCGTGTAGGAAAGGTCTTCACGGGGTTTGAGCGAGCCCGCGGAAGCCACCACGCGAACCGGAGCGGATGCCAGCGGCTGGGCCGCCGGCGCCGGCGCCGAGACCGCCTCGGGACTCGCCGCAGCGCGCAACGGCAATTCAGCGCGCTGTTCCAGCGTCACCACGGCAACTGCGGCGACGCCCGCCGCCACGGCCGCACCCGCCAGCGGACGCCACCAGCGACGCGCCCGCGCCACGGTGGCCGCCATGGGCGCCGCAGCCGGGGCTTCGGCGTCGAGTCGTTGATGGATGCCGGCGACGAAACTGCGCGCCAGCGGCCCGCCTTCCGGCGTGCGCACCACTTCGGCCATCAGCGCATAACGACCGAAGACCTCCCGCAGTTCCGCATCGCGCGACAGCCGCTTCAGCAACAGCTCGCTTTCGGCTTCCGGCAGTTCACCATCGAGAAACGCCGAGATCTGTTCACGGATTTGTTCGCTCATGAATCCTCAGGCCGGCCAAGGCCTCCGTCAAAAATGGGGCGTAGTTTCTTATCAATGGCCTCGCGCGCGCGGAAGATCCGCGACCGCACGGTGCCGACCGGGCAATCCATTGTCTGTGCAATTTCCTCGTAACTCAAACCGTCCAGCTCACGCAGCACGATGGCCGTGCGCAGATCATCGGGCAGGTGCTCGATGGCCTGGTTGACGGTATCGCGGATTTCATCGGTGAGCAGCAGCGCCTCGGGGGTTTCGCCCTCCGCGAGCTTGGCCTGCATGTCGTAGCTTTCAGGATCCTGGAGATCCAGGTCGTAATCCATGGGGCGGCGCTTGTTGGCGACGAGCGCGTTCTTCGCGGTGTTGATGGCGATGCGGTACAACCAGGTATAGAAGGCGCTGTCGCCGCGGAAGGAACCCAATGCCCGATACGCCTTGACGAACGCCTCCTGGGCGATGTCTTCGGCCTCGTGAGCATCGTGCACGTAACGCATGATCAACTTCAGCACCTTGTGCTGGTATCGCATGACCAACAAATCGAACGCTGCGCGCTCGCCCTGCTGGACTCGTTCCACCAGTTTGAGGTCGGTATCCTCAACGCCCATGGATGACCTCGAACCGGCCGGCACGTCTTCCAGCCTGGTGCGATAGACTGCGGATGGCGACAAAAGTTCGCGTGCCGTTCACATTCCTTGACACTGGGAGCGAGCGGCGCGTCACGGTGTGCCCAGGCCCCGCATGGCGGCACCCTCCAGCGTCATCCGCACCCGCACGCGGCGCAGCGCCGCGGGGTCACTTACCATATGCGGCAACACCAGCAACCAGCAGGTGCTCCACCCGTCACCGCGGCCACGCCTGAAGATGAACAGGACCGCCTCGCCGATCCTGCGCGAGTTCGGGTGAAGGCGGGCCACCCTCGCCCGGCCATCGCCGCGCCACAACGTCCAGCGATCGCCACCCTGCCATTCGATGCATCGCCAGGCTCCGGGATGCCGGCCGTGGCGCATGTGCCACAGGCTCTGCCCTCCCACGGCCGCCACCGCCAGCACCAAGAGCCCGCTCGGCAGGCCGGCCAGGGGGCTGGCGAGCAGGGCTGCCGCGGTCAGCCCGAGCAAAGACACGCCGGCAAACAGCAGCGGCCAGGATTCCGATAACTCCAGCCGGATGGCGCCCGGCGAGCAGGTCTCGCTCACGAGCGCGCGCGGGCCGAGGCGATGCGCTCGACGATGGCCGCAAGTCGGGCGGTGGGCGGGCGTTCCCTCCCCAGGAAATAGGCAAACAACTGCGGGTCCTGCAATTCCAAGAGATCTCGAAACGCCTCCTGCTCGGCGGGCGTACTGCTGCCGTATCCATCCGCGAGGTACGCGCTCAGCAGCCGGTCCAGTTCCCGCATGCCGCGGCGGCAACGCCAGCGCAACCGGCCCAGCTCAGGATCCGATTGCGGCAGGGCGATCACACGCGGCGCTCCACCATCATCTGCTTGATCTCGCCGATGGCCTTGGCGGGATTGAGGTCCTTCGGGCAGGCCTCGGTGCAGTTCATGATGGTGTGGCAACGATACAAACGGAACGGATCTTCGAGCTGGTCCAGGCGCTCGCCGGTGGCCTCGTCGCGGCTGTCCACGATCCAACGGTAGGCGGCCAACAGCGCAGCCGGGCCCAGGTACCGGTCGCCATTCCACCAGTAGCTGGGGCAACTGGTGGAGCAGCAGGCGCACAGGATGCAAGCCGAGGGACGGTCCACCCGCTCCTGGTCTTCCTTGGTCTGCAGGCGCTCGCCATCGGGCGGCGGCGGCGTGCGGGTCTGCAGCCAGGGCTTCACGGAGGCGTACTGGGCGTAGAAATTGGTCAAGTCCGGCACCAGGTCCTTGATGACCGGCATGTGCGGCAGCGGATAGATGCGCACATCGCCTTTCACGGAATCGCAGGCGGTGATGCAGGCCAGGCCGTTGTGCCCGTCGATGTTCATGGCGCAGGAACCGCAGATGCCCTCGCGGCAGGAACGCCGGAAGGTCAGCGTGGTGTCGACCTCGTTCTTGATCTTGATGAGCGCGTCCAACACCATGGGTCCGCACTCGTCCATGTCCAGCGTGTAGCTGTCGATGCGCGGGTTGGCGCCGGAGTCGGGGTCGTAGCGATAGATGCGGAAGGTGCGCACGTTCTTCGCGCCGCCGGGCGCAGCGAAGGTCTTGCCATTCCGGTCGATCTTGGAATTCGCGGGCAGACTGAATTCAGCCATCGTCAGCAACTCTCCTGGGAATCAATAGGTCCGCGCTTTGGGCGGAATGCTCTGCACTTCGTCGGTGAGCGTGTTCAAGTGAACCGCACGATAGTCGATGCGCGTCTGGCCGCGGGCGTCGACCCAGCACAACGAATGCTTCATCCAATTCTGGTCGTCGCGATCCGGGTAATCCTCGCGCGCCTGGGCGCCGCGGCTCTCCTTGCGGTTCTCCGCCGAATGCAGCGTGGCCACCGCCTGGCCGAGCAGGTTGTCGAGTTCGAGGGTTTCGATCAGGTCGGTGTTCCAGGTGAGCGAGCGGTCGGTGACCTGGACGTCGGCAAAGGAATCGAACACCTTGGCGAGCTTGGCCTTGCCTTCGTTGAGCGTCTGGCCGGTGCGGAACACGGCGGCATCGCTTTGCATGGTGCGCTGCATGTCATCGCGGATGTCGGCGGTGAGCCGCGATCCCTTGGCGTTGCGCAACTTGTCCAGGCGCGCAATGGCGGCATCCGAAGACCCCGCCTGCAACGCGCGGTGCTTGGCGCCCGGCTTCAAGGTCGCAGCGCAATGCGCCGCGGCCGCGCGTCCGAACACCACGAGGTCGAGCAGCGAGTTCGATCCCAAACGATTGGCGCCGTGCACCGAGACGCAGGCCGCCTCGCCCACCGCCATCAATCCCGGCACCACCGACTCGCGCCCGGATGCATCCAGGGTGACGGCCTGGCCATTCACATTGCAGGGAATGCCACCCATGTTGTAGTGCACGGTGGGCAGCACCGGAATGGGTTCCTTGTTGACGTCCACGCCCGCAAAGATGCGCGCCGTCTCCGCGATGCCCGGCAAGCGTTCCTTGATGACCTCCGGACCCAGGTGTTCCAGATGCAGATGGATATGGTCCTTTTGGCGGCCGACGCCCCGCCCTTCGCGGATCTCGATGGTCATGGAACGGCTGACCACGTCGCGTGAGGCGAGATCCTTGGCGTTGGGCGCATAGCGCTCCATGAAGCGCTCGCCCGAGGAATTGGTGAGATAGCCACCCTCGCCGCGCGAGCCTTCGGTGATCAGGCAGCCGGCGCCGTAGATGCCGGTGGGATGAAATTGCACGAATTCCATGTCCTGCAGGGGCAGGCCCGCGCGCAGCACCATGCCGCCGCCATCACCGGTGCAGGTATGGGCAGAGGTGCACGAGAACCAGGCGCGGCCATAGCCGCCGGTGGCGAGAATGGTCTGGTGGCCGCGAAAACGATGCAAGGTGCCATCCGACATGTTCACCGCCAGCACGCCGCGGCATTCGCCGCCTTCCATGATCAAATCGAGCGCGAAGTACTCGATGAAGAACGAGGCGTTGTGCTTGAGCGATTGCTGGTACAGCGTGTGCAGCATGGCATGGCCGGTGCGGTCGGCGGCGGCGCAGGTGCGCTGTGCCGTTCCCTTGCCGTAATGCGTGGTCATGCCGCCGAATGGGCGCTGATAGATACGCCCGGCTTCCGTGCGGGAGAACGGCACGCCGTAATGCTCCAATTCGATGACCGCCGCCGGCGCCTCCTTGCACATGAATTCGATGGCGTCCTGATCCCCCAGCCAGTCCGAGCCCTTGACCGTGTCGTACATGTGCCAGCGCCAGTCGTCCTCGCCCATGTTGCCGAGCGCCGCCGAGATGCCGCCCTGCGCGGCGACGGTGTGGCTGCGGGTGGGGAAGACCTTGGTGAGGCAGGCAGTGCTCAGCCCGGCCTCGGCCAGGCCGAAGGTGGCGCGCAGGCCGGCGCCCCCGGCGCCCACCACCACCACATCGTAGGAGTGATCGAAGATCTGATAATCGCTCATGAAAGATGATTTCCAAATGCAATGCGCAGTACCGCAAACACGGCGGCGCCGCCGGCCAGCACGTGCGCGAAACGCACCAGCATCAGGCTGGTGATCTTGGTCAGCGGCGCATGCACGTAGTCTTCGAGCACCACGCTGACGCCGAGATAGGAGTGATAAGCCAGCGTCAGCGCCAGCAACAGAAGAAGGAAGGCATTGAAGGGAGCCTGCACGAAATCGACGATCACCCCGTAGTCGAGCGTGCCCAGCGCCGCCATCGACACCACGAACCACAAGGACAGCGGCACCAGCGCAACCGAACTGACCCGCTGCACCCACCAATGACCCACGCCCTCTCGCGCCGAACCCAGGCCGAGCACGCGGCCCAACGGAGAACGCAGGCTCATGCCGCCACCCACAGGGTCAGCGCCAGGGTGAACAACACCGTGCCGGCCACCACCAGCCAGCCACTGAAGCGCGCCTGCGGCCTTTCGAAGCCGACGCCCACATCCCAGAACAGATGCCGTACGCCGTTCAGCAGGTGGAAGAAAAACGAAGCTGCCACTCCCAGCAGGGCAATCACGCCGAGCGGGCCCCGCAGCAGGACGGTAAGGGTATCGTAGGCATCCGGGCCCGAGGCCAAGGCCATCAGCCAACCGCAGAACAGCACGAAGGCCGCCGACAGGATGATGCCGGTGATGCGATTGAGGATGGACAGGGTATTGCTGATCTGCCAGCGGTAAATCTGCAGATGCGGCGACAACGGCCTGGAAGGTGTAGCCATGGAAATCCTAGGATGGGGACTGGGTCACGGGTTCAAGCTCAGAAGTCTATGCAGCGGCCGCGCAGCTCCCAATCGCCATAGCGCGTCGGCTCGGGACCCTGCCGGCCGCCAATTTCACGCGGCGTCGCAGGCTGCGTCGCCACCTGAGTCGGCTGCGGCGGTTGATCCGCGCTGCCGCCCTGCTCTTCTGCCTCATTCATAAGATGCAAAGTTTGCCAGAAAACCGCCCCGAATAACCAGCCAATACATAGGAAAATCACGGTTTTACGCTTGCGCACCAACCTGGTTGACAATGTGCCGCATTCACCCTTTGATGGTGCCATGAATGACGATGGCGGACGCCTCACCTATCTGGGAGTCCTGCGGCTCACCGGCGCGGACGCGCTAACCTTCCTGCAGGGGCAGCTCTCCAACGACATGCAGGCGGTGCGCCTTGCACGCCGGGTGTTGGCGGCCTGCTCGACGCCGCAGGGCCGCGTGCTGGCGCTGCTGCAGGTGTTTGCGCGTGGCGAGGAGGTGCTGGCAATCGCGCCGCGTGAACTGCTTGCCGACTTGCACGCGCACCTGCGCAAGTACGTCATGCGCGCCAAGGTCCAGATCCAGGACGCGAGCGAGAACCTCGCCGTCGCCGGATGCATCGGCACGGCCGCTCTCGAGGCTGCGCGCGCGCCCATCCCGCAAGCCGACGGCGTTATGCAGGACGGCGAATTGACAGTCGCCGCGGTCAATGGCGATCCCGGGCGCTTCTGGGTGGTGGCACCCGCGGCCGCGCTCGCCCAACGACTGGAATGGTCGCAGCCCGCGCCCGCCTTCGAGCAGCGCTGGCGCTGGCTGGACGTGCGCCGCGGCCTGCCGCAGGTATTTGCGGCGACACGCGAAGCCTTCGTGGCGCAGATGCTGAACCTCGACCTCCTGCAGGGCATCAGCTTCACCAAGGGTTGCTATACCGGACAGGAAATCATCGCCCGCACCCAGCACCTGGGCCGGATCAAGCGCCGCCTGTTCCGGCTGGACCTGCCGCCGGGGAAGTTCACCATCGGTGATGCGATCAAGCTTCGTGATGGCCGCAGCGGCCGCCTGACCGAAGTGGCGAGCCACGACGGCGCCGGCGCCGCGCTCGCCGTGCTGAACCTGGAACCGGCCGCCGCAGCGGATGCGCCGGCTGAAAGCGGCACCCTCATCGATGCGCGCGCTGTGCTGCCGGACTATTTCCCCGACGCGGCCAGCGGCCAGCCCGGCGCTGCTACAGGTCGATGATTTCGATCTGTTCTTCGAGCAACTCAGCCCTGAGGAAGCTGGATCCCACGCGCGCAAAACGCGCGGCCCCGTCGGTGGCCAGCCAGCGGATCCGACCCGGTCGTGACGATGCGCCACCGGGCGCTGTCCGCCCCAGTTCACGCGCGACGGCGAGCGCGGTGGTGCGCGCCGAATCCACCAGATGCACCTGCGCGGGAACCACCGCGCGGATCGCGCCCAGCAATTGGGGAAAATGCGTGCACCCCAGCACCAGGGTATCGGGTGCCTGCGCGCCGCTGAACCAGTCGGCGAGGTAGCGCCGCGCGATGGCCTCGGCGATCGGGCCCTCCACCCAGCCTTCCTCCGCCAGTGCGACGAACAGCGCGCAAGCGCGCGCGCTCACCTCGGCGCGGGGGGCGATGCGCCGGATGGCAGCTTCGTAGGCACCACCCTCCACCGTGGCCTGTGTGCCGATGACGGCGATGCGGCCGGCAGTGGATACGCGCACCGCCTCCGCCGCGCCGGGTTCGATCACGCCGATGATGGGCAACTGGGGATTCGCCTCGCGCAGGGCGGGCAACGCGGAGGCGGACGCCGTATTGCAGGCCACCACCAGCGCACGCACGCCGCGGCCGATCAGCGCAGACGCACACTGCAGCGAATAGCGCACCACCGTCTGCGCGCTCTTGGTGCCGTAAGGAAGCCGGGCGGTATCCCCCAGGTAGATGAAATCCTCATCCGGAAGGCGCGTCCGCAATTCCCGCAGTACCGTCAGACCTCCGACGCCCGAGTCGAATACGCCAATGGGCGCGGCCGGCTGAGGCGCTGCCGGCTGAGGCGCTGCCGGCATCAGCTCTCGGGCCGCATGTGCGGGAACAACAACACATCGCGGATGGAGGCGGAATCGGTGAAGAACATCACCAGTCGATCGATGCCCACGCCGAGGCCCGCCGTGGGCGGCATGCCGTATTCCAGCGCGCGCACGTAATCCGCATCGTAGTACATGGCCTCTTCATCGCCCGCCGTCTTGCGCGCCACCTGGTCCTTGAATCGCTGCGCCTGGTCTTCGGCGTCATTGAGTTCGGAGAAGCCGTTGGCGAGCTCACGTCCGCCGATGAAGAACTCGAAGCGGTCGGTGATGAACGGGTCCGCATCGTTGCGGCGCGACAGCGGCGAGACTTCCGCGGGGTACGCATAGGCGAAGGTGGGCTGGCGCAGGTGTTCCTCGCCGTTGCGCTCGAAGATCTCGATCTGGAGCTTGCCCGGGCCATCGCCCGGCTTGTAGGGAATCTTCATCTCATCGCAGACGCGCCGCAGGTAGTCGAGATCACGCAGGCGCGCGGCATCGATGCCGGGATTGTGGCGCAGGATGATCTGCTCGATGGTGACCCGCTCGAAGGGACGGTTCAGGTCGTATTCCACGCCCTGGTAGGACACGACACGTGAGGGCAAGAGCGTGTCCGCGATGCCGCGGAACACATTCTCGATCAGGCGCATGAGATCCTGGTAATCCGCATAGGCCCAATACAGCTCGAGCATGGTGAACTCGGGGTTGTGCTGGGTGGACAGCCCCTCGTTGCGGAAATTGCGGTTGATCTCATACACGCGCTCGAAGCCGCCCACGGTGAGACGCTTCAGGTACAACTCCGGCGCGATGCGCAGGTACATGTCCATGTCGAGCGCGTTGTGATGCGTCTTGAAGGGACGCGCCGCGGCACCGCCGGGGATGCCCTGCAGCATCGGGGTTTCCACTTCCAGGAAACCCAACGCATCGAGGTAGTCGCGCAGGTACTTGACGATGCGCGAGCGGCTGCGAAACACCCGCCGGCTGCCCTCATTGACGATGAGATCGACATAGCGCTGGCGATAGCGCAACTCGGTATCCGCCACCCCATGCCACTTGTCGGGCAAGGGGCGCAGGCTCTTGGTCAGCAGGCGCACGCTCTCGGCCTTGACGCTGAGCTCACCGGTCTTGGTGCGAAACAGCGTGCCGGTGGCGGCCACCATGTCGCCCAGGTCCCAGGTCTTGAATTCCTCATAGTCATCGGCCAGCGCATCGCGCTGCAGGAACAGCTGAATCGCGCCGCTCCCGTCCTCGATGCGTGCGAAGCTCGCCTTGCCCATGATGCGCTTGGCGCGCAGGCGCCCGGCGACGTGCACGCGGATGCCTTCGGCCTCGAGCTGCGCAGGGTCACGCTCGCCGTACGCCGCCTGCAGATCCGCCGCCAACGCATCGCGCCGGAAATCGTTGGGAAAGGCCTGGCCGCGCTCGCGCAGGCGGGCTAGCTTGGCGCGGCGCTCGGCGATCAGGTGGTTCTCGTCTTGGTCGGTCATAGGCCCTGCTTGAGGCTGGCTTGCATGAATGGATCCAGCGCGCCGTCCAGCACGGCGGTGGTGTTGCCGATTTCCACGCCCGTGCGCAGGTCCTTGATGCGCGCCTGGTCGAGCACGTAGGAACGGATCTGGTTGCCCCAGCTCACATCCGACTTGGAATCCTCGAGCACCTTGGCCGCGGCGTTGCGCTTGTTGAACTCCAGCTCGTACAACTTGGCCTTCAACATCTTCATGGCGGTGGAGCGGTTCTTGTGCTGGCTGCGCTCGCTCTGGCAGGCCACGACGATTCCCGAGGGCACATGCGTGAGGCGCACCGCGGATTCGGTCTTGTTCACATGCTGGCCGCCGGCGCCGCTGGAACGGTACACGTCCATCTTGATGTCGGCCGGATTGAGCTCGATGCTGATGTCATCGTCCACTTCCGGCGAGACGAACACCGAGGCGAAGGAGGTGTGGCGCCGGTTGCCCGAGTCGAAGGGCGACTTGCGCACCAGCCGGTGCACGCCGGTCTCGGTACGCAGCCAGCCATAGGCGTAGTCGCCCTGGAACATGATGCTGACGCCCTTGATGCCGGCGACTTCACCATCGCTCTGGTCGATGATCTCGGTCTTGAAGCCGTGCTGGTCGGCCCACTTCAGGTACATGCGCATGAGCATTTGCGCCCAGTCCTGCGCTTCGGTGCCGCCGGCGCCGGCCTGGATGTCGACGAAGGCGTTGTGCGAGTCCATCTTCCCGGGAAACATGCGCTGGAATTCGAGGGCCTCGACTTCCTTCGACAGGCGGGTAACGTCAGCCTCGATCTCCGCGGCGGTGTTGAGATCGTTGTCGCCTTCAGCCAGCTCCAGGAGCTCTGCGCTGTCGGCGAAACCGCGGGTCAGGCGGTCCAGGCCGCCGACGACCGCATCGAGCCTGGCGCGTTCCTTGCCCAGTTCCTGCGCGCGCTCGGGATCGTTCCAGACATTGGGCTGCTCGAGCTCGCGCTCCACTTCCTGCAGCCGTTCGCGCTTGCTTTCGTACTCAAAGATACCCCCTGAGAGACTGCGTGCGCTCCTCGAGGTCTTTGATCAGCCGTTTGATTTGATTGATTTCCATGCATGGAATGTTAGCACAGCGTCACAGCGGCATGAGGCCGGCGCAGTTCAATTGCAGGCGTTCGCTGCCGTTGTATTCGTTCACCTCGAGCTTGTACAACAGGCGCACGCGGGCGCCGGCGCGCACTGCGGCGTTCTCGAACTCGCCGCCGAGGTAACCGAATTGAATGCCATCGAGCACCGCATCACGGCCGCCGGCGGGGCGGATGCGCATCTTCAGGTGCCGTTCGCCCACCAGTCGCGTATCGAGCAGCGTGAACTCGCCGTCGAACGCGGGCTCGGGGAACCCCTGCCCCCAGGGTCCGCCGCTGCGCAGCGCACGCGCCGTATCGAGATCGAACTCCGATGCTGCCAGTTCCCCATCGGAATATCGTTGCGCCCCCAACTCACGGCCGGCGCAGTGCGCATCCACGGCCGCGGCGAAGGCCGCGCGGAAGTCGGCGAAGCGGGCCGCCTCCAGCGTCAGACCCGCCGCCATGGCATGGCCGCCGAATTTGTCGATGAGGCCAGGATTTTGGGTCGCCACCGCATCGAGTACGTCGCGGATGTGCACGCCTTCGACCGACCGCGCGGAACCGCGCAGCATTCCCTCTTCGGCGGGAGCAAAGGCGATCACCGGACGATGCAACCGTTCCTTCAGGCGACCGGCAACCAGCCCCACCACGCCCGGATGCCATCCAGGATCGAACAGGCACAGACCCGCCACGCCGCTGGCAGTGGCGCCGGCGGCGCAATCGCCGGGCGCCGCATGCTCCGCCACGCCCCGCAGCAATCTTGCGGCGATCTCCACCGCCTCCTCCTGCATGCGCGCCTCGATTTCGCGCCGCTGCGAGTTGAGCTGCGACAGTTGCGCCGCCGCCGCGGCGGCCGCCGCAGGATCGTCCGCCAGCAGGCAGGACAGTCCCAGACTCATGTCCGTGAGCCGCCCGGCCGCGTTCAAGCGCGGCGCCACCGCAAAGCCAAGATCGCCGGTGCCGGCCGTCTCGGGCCGCCGCCCGGCCGAGGCCAGCAAGGCGGTGATGCCGGGCACGCAGCGCCCGGCGCGGATCCGCGCCAATCCTTGTTGCACCAGGATGCGGTTGTTGCGATCCAGGGGAACGAGGTCCGCCACCGTGCCGAGCGCCACCAGGTCCAGCAAGCTGGCGGGGCTGAACCGCGGGCCGGCCGCCTTGCACAGCGCGGCGATCACGTAAAATGCCACGCCCACGCCCGCGAGATGACGCGAACCGAATCGCGACCCCGGCAGGTTCGGGTTGACGATGACCTGCGCGGCCGGCAATTCACGCCCGGGCAGATGGTGATCGGTCACCAACACCTCGATGTGACGCTGTCGGGCCAATTCCACGCCGGCGAGGCTGGCGACTCCGTTGTCGACGGTGACGATGAGCGACGGCTCGCGCGCCGTGGCCGCCTCGACGATGCCCGGCGTCAGTCCATAACCGAAGCGGAAGCGGTCCGGCACCATGTAGTCCACGTGTGCAAAGCCCAGGGCGCGCAATGCGCGCACCATCAAGGCGCTGCTGGTCGCCCCGTCCGCGTCGAAATCCCCGACAATGAGCACGCGCCGCTCGCGGTGGGAGAGCAGCAACTGTGCCGCTTCCTGCACGCCCTCCAGCGAGCTCACCGGCAGGAGCTGGTCGAGATCGAGGTTCAGATCTTCGTCGGCTGCCACGCCCCGGGCTGCATACACGCGTGCCAGCACCGGGTGCAGCGCGCGCGCGAAACGCGGCTCAGCGCGGGGTGCCCGGCGGCGGATATCACTCAGACTCATCAAACAACTCCCACCAGGGACGGGTGGCCGGGGCGAACCAGCGGCGCGGCATTCTACTCACGCTGCAGCGACGGCGCCCCGCACTGACGTGCAGCGCACCCAGGCCGGCGCGCATGGCGGCCTGCAGTTCGCCAAGATGCGGCGCCAGCAAGGCCTCGAACCCGGCGGCGGAGATGCCCTCGTCGCAAATGAGGAGCACGCCGCCGCGTGCGCTCGCCGCCGGTTGCAGCAAGGGCGAGTGGCCAGACACGGTTGCCCGCCTCGCCCATGCTCCGAACATCACATCCTCGCCGACCACCGTAAACGGCAACGGCGGCACGGCCGACAGGATCGCACCACCGCCCCAAGGCCACAATGTCGTGATGGCCGGCGCGTCGCGCGCCTGGCGCGCCTGGTTGAGGGGATGTGAGAACAACCACATCTCCACCTCGCTGCACAGCGCCGCAAGCCTGCGAGCATCGCGCCCAGCGGGGCGGAATTCGCGCAGATCGAAGCCCACGAGGCTCGCCGGATCCGGGCAGTGCGCGTCGATGTGCCCATCGAAGCCGAAGAAGAGTCGTGCTCCGGCCGCCATCAACCGCGGCGATCCGCCCGCTGCCGGGGCCGCGCCGGGCAGCGCCGCGAAATCCGCGGCGAGCAGCTGCGCCTCCGCGGCCGCGAGCTGCAACAGGCCCCGTGCCGGCAGCCGGATGCTGCTGAGTGTGGCTTCGGTGTGCAGTGGCTGGGCCAGATACACCATCGTGCCGGGCGCCGTTGCGTCGGGCGCCGCTGCGTCGGGCGCCGCCGCCATCGTCGCGGCAGCGGCCCAGGCCAGCGATGCGGCATTCAGGCGTGCAACACCATCGGGGAGCAGCCACCGTTGCGCATCGGCGCGCCAGTCGTCGATCGGCTGCGCCGGCGCAGCAGCGGTCAGCCAGCGCTCGAGCATGGGCAAGCGGACCGCACCGCCCGATGTCCGCTCGCCGGCTGTCACGCCGGCCTGCACCGGCTGGAACCTCACATACACGCCCTTCACGCAAGCCTCATCGCTGCAAATTTTAGTATCGTAAGCATGCCATGCGATTCACCGCCGATTTCTCGCCCGACGCCTTCATCATCCGCAGCTACGCGCGCGGGGAGTTGAATATCAATGGCGTGGTGCACCGCGACTCGCTCCTGCTGAGCGCCGCGGGCGTAACGCCGCTGAGCGGCGTGCTGCGCGCCGCCGACCTCACGCTGCTGCATGCCGAGGCGGTACTCGCCACCGCACCGCAAATCGTGCTGGTCGGATCGCCGCACGCGGATGACTGGCCGAGCGCGCAGTGGCGCTCGTATTTCCTGTCGCGCGGCGTTGGCCTGGAAGTGATGAATTCAGGAGCGGCTTGCAGAACTTACACGGTGCTGACGTCGGAGCGCAGACCGGTGGCTGCCGTGTTGCTGCCGTAGGAGCAAAAAACGGCAGGGCGTGAAAGAAAACCTGAGAATCGAAGATGGCTTGGTAATGACTTCAACAATATTTTTCTTGTTCTTGTTTTTCTTATTCTTCGAAACCCCGTCACTTCTCAATGCATTCTTTGGGCCGCCCTGCGAGTGGACTCGTCTTTAACCCTTTAGGAGATTCACTGTCTGCTAACGCCGACAGTTAAGCACACTCCTCGCGGCATGGGCAAGCCGCTCATCGGAAAGCTTCTTTTTAATAATAATCAATATATTGCACGACTTTATTAATCTTTATTGTCGCTTCAGATAGGTAAAAACATCCACCGGCCTACCGTTTAGGCGAATCTCGAAATACAGCGCAGGAATTTGCCGGGGTCCCAATCCCATGGCGCCGATTCGCTCACCCGCCCTCACCTGTTGGCTCTCGCGCACCGCCACCTCCCGGTTATGCGCATACGCCGACAGCAAGCTGTCGGAGTGCTTGATGATGATGAGATTGCCGTAGCCGCGGATACCGGCACCCACGTAAACCACCTTCCCGGCCGCGGCTGAGAAAACATCCTGCCCCAGCCCTCCCAGCATCAGCACGCCGCCACCGGGGACCGGCGCGGGCCGGCGCAGAGCTTTTGTCGGCCACACCCACACCAGTGGTCGTTCGGGGAGCGGAGCGGCCTCACGAGTGGGCGCGGCCGCGGCAGCAGGTGGGGTGGCGGATGGCGGCGTGGCGCCGCCCGATGGCGCGCTGTCGGCGCGCTGCGGCAGATCCGGCAAGGGGCGTGGCTTCTCGACGCGTGGCGCCTCGGCACGCGGCATCGGCCGTCGTTGTTCGCCAGCGGGAGGAGCGCCGGGGGCTGGAGCCGGGACCCGCGCTGCAGTTCGCGCAGGATCGCCCTTTGGGGTTCCCGATGGGGTTCCCGATGGGGTACCCGGCAACGGGCGCAGCAGCAGAATTTGACCCGGGCTCAACCGGCTTGCGGCGCCCATGTCGTTCCAGGCGGCCAGCTCCCGGTAATTCAGGTCGAAGCGCCAGGCGATGCTGTACAGGGTGTCGTCGGGTTGGACCACGTAGGTCTCGGGCCGGGGCGGCGGGCCGCTGGCGCAGCCCGCCAGCAAGACGGCCGCCAGTCCCACCGCCTTCCACGCCGACATTCGCCGCACGCTGCCCGCCGGCCTTGGGGTGCTAACGCTGCAGGCCCGGCAGCAGCGGCACGAAGCTGACCGGACCCAAGGCCTCCTGCACGATGCGCTGCTCGCGCTTGGTATAGCGCATCAGTTGCTGTCGGCCTTCGGGCCCCACGGGCGCGATCAACCGGCCGCCGACCGCGAGCTGCTCGAACAGCGCCGGCGGCACCTCCTGCGGCGCCGCCGTCACCAGGATGGCATCGAAAGGCGCGCGCGCCGCCCAGCCGACGTTGCCGTCGTCGTGGCGGAAATTGACGTTGCGGATCTTCAGCTCGCGCAGGGTGCGGCGGGCGCGTCCCACCAAGGCCACGATGCGTTCGATGGTGTACACCTGCCCGACCAGCGGCGCGATCACCGCAGTCTGGTATCCGCAGCCCGTGCCGATCTCCAGGAGCTTCTCGATCGGCCCTCCCTGCAACAGCGCCTCGGTCATGCGCGCCACGATGTAGGGTTGGGAAATCGTCTGCCCGAATCCGATGGGCAGGGCCGTGTCCTCGTAGGCACGGCTGGCCAGGGCCTCGTCCACGAACAAGTGCCGCGGCACCTGCCGGATGCGGTCCAGCACCTTCAGATTGGTGATCTTTTGCTCCTGCAGGCGCTGCACCAGGCGTTCGCGGGTGCGAGCCGATGTCATGCCGATGCCGGCGAGCCTAGGGTCGTTCATGCGTTCAAGACTTGCCAAACCAGGATTCCAGTTCCGCCAGCGCCGAATGCCGGGTGAGGTCGATGTGCAGCGGCGTCACCGACGCATAGCCGCTGGCAACGGCGTGAAAATCAGTTCCCGGCCCGGCGTCCTGCCCGCTGCCCGCCGGTCCCACCCAGTACACATTGCGTCCGCGCGGATCCTTGGCGCGCACCATCGGCTTGCTGCGATGGCGCATGCCGAGGCGCGTCACGCGGATTCCCTTCAACTGGCCCGGCGGCAGGTCGGGCACGTTGACGTTGAGGATGGTTGCGCTGGGCAGCGGATGCTGCGCCAGGCGCTGCACCAGGTCGGCGGCGATTTGCGCAGCACTGGCGAAATTGCGCGGCGAGCCGGGCTCCACCACCAGCGACACGGCGATCGCCGGCAGGCCAAGGAAGCGTCCTTCGACCGCAGCCGCGACCGTACCCGAGTACAGCGTGTCATCGCCGAGATTGGCGCCGTCATTGACGCCGGAGACGACGATGTCGTGGTCGAAATCGAACAGCCCGGAAATGGCAAGATGCACGCAGTCCGTGGGCGTGCCGTTGACGTAATACGCATCTTCATCGAAGCGCGCGGCGCGCAGCGGCACATCCAGGGTGAGCGAATTGCTGGCACCGCTGCGATTGCGGTCCGGAGCGACGATGCTCAACCTGCCCAGGGGCCGGATGGCGTCGGCAAGCGCTGCCAGGCCATCCGCGCGGTAGCCATCATCGTTGGATAGGAGGATCTTCACACTATTGGTAACGGGTCGTTGAACTGACACTATACTGCATCACCGCAACCGCCGGGAACTCGACCGCCCTGGCGTCGCACCAGCACCAGAAGCAGCGCATGCGCAAAGCCCCGACATCACCAGACTCCAACGCGACCGATGCGGATGCCTTCCGCGCCGCGGTACGCGATGTGACGCCGCTGCGCCGCGAAGCGCGCGTGAGCGACGCGCCGCCGCGAGCGCGGCGCCGGCCCGCCCGCCGCGACGGGGTCGAGGGCGACGGCACGTCGCGTGTGCCGCCGCTCGCCGATGCCGAGACCACGCCCGATGAGTCGCTCTCGTTCCGCCGTCCGGGGGTGCAGGATCAGTCATTGAAGAAGCTGCGGCGCGGCTTGATCCCCTGCCAGGCGCAGGTGGACCTGCACGGCCTGACGCAACAGCAGGCCTGGGACCTGCTGCTCGATTTCATCACCGACAGCCGCGCCCGCAACCTGCGCTGCGTGCGCGTCATCCACGGCAAGGGCTATCGTTCCGGCGCGCGCGGGCCGGTGCTCAAGACGGCGGTCAACGCCTGGCTGAGGCGTAATCACGACGTGGTGGCGTTCGTCTCGGCCCGCGCCATCGACGGCGGCGCCGGCGCGTTGTACGTGCTGCTGCGCGCGTAAGCGCAGGCGGGCCGGGGTCAATCCTCGCCGGAATCGAAGGCCGGCGCACCGGTCAATTCGCAGATCTCGCGCAGCACCGCGGTGGCGAACTGCCCGCGCCCCAGTTCGAACGACAATTGCACCACGCCGGGCTGGTAGTCCGCGCGCAATCCGCGCACCGCCATGCGCAGCGCGCGGCGTTCCTGCTGCAGCCCCTGCGCCGCCAGCAGCTCACCCAGCGGCGCAAGCTCCGCCGCACCATTGATCTCGACCTCGCGCACCGTGCCCTGTGTGCGCAATGCGCCGCGCCCCCACAAAGGCCCGCTCGGGTGCAGGTCGAAAGCGGCCAGCCGCGCCTGCAAGGTCGCATCGACGGCCGGCACCTCGAAGTGGCTGTTGCTGCCATCCAGGATGGCGACATCACCGGGATTCAGCCGCGACCAGTCGCCCGCCTGGACCCGCGCAGCGAGCAGCGCGTTGAACAGCACCGCCCGCGCCGCCGACAGCGCGAACTCGCGCTGTGCGCGGCCGCGCGGCGCCGCCTCCGCCGCACCCGCCCAAGCACAGGCGCTGCGCAGGTTGAAGCCCTCGCGGCCGAAGCGCTGCGGGCCGAAATAATTGGGCACGCCGTGCTGGCCCAGCGCGGCCAGCTTGGCCTGCAGCTGCTCGCGTGACCAGGCTGCTTCCCGCAGGCTGATCCGGAACCGGTTGCCCTTGAGGGCGCCGCGGCGCAACTTGCGGTCATTCGCGCGCACCTCGAGCACCCGGTATTCCTGCGTGCTCACCTGTCGCCAGAAAGCCGCATCGCGCGCGCCGGCCGGCACGCTGAACCATTGCACCGTCAATGCATGCCGGTCCTTCATGCCGGCGTAGCCCACATCGTTGGGGTGTACGGCACACAGGCGCGCGATCTCGGCCGCGACCCAGCGCGTGTTGGCGCCACGCTTCTCCACTTGCAACAGCCAATGCGGGCCGGCATCGCTGGGCTCGAAGGAGAGCATCTCCTCGACCTGGAAGTCCTCGGGAGTGGCGCGGATCTGCGCGGCGCTCAGCGGTGCACCATGCGCGCGCGGCGGATCGAAGGCGGCGCGGATGGCCGCGGCGCCCGGTTCCCGCAGCGGCGCTACGCCAGGCGCGGCTTGCGCCGGCTGATCACTCATCGCCAGCTTCGATCAGCACCGTGGCCGAGGCGGCGAGCCCCTCCTCCCGCCCGATGAAGCCGAGATTCTCCGTGGTGGTGGCCTTGACGTTGATGCGCTCAGGCGCGATGCCCAGGTCCAAAGCCAAGCGCTCGATCATCGCCGGCACGTGCGCCACGATGCGCGGTGCCTGCGCCGTGACGGTTATGTCGGCGTTCACCGTTTGCCAGCCCGCGGCGCGCACCTTGGAGGCCACCTCGCGCAGGAACACGCGGCTGTCCGCGCCACGCCAGCGCGGGTCGGTGTCGGGAAAATGCCGGCCGATGTCGCCCTGCCCGATCGCCCCGAGCAGGGCATCGCACAGCGCGTGGATGACCACATCGCCATCCGAGTGCGCCAGGATCCCGCGGCGATGCGCGATGCGCACGCCCCCGAGCATCACATGATCACCGTCGGTGAAGGCATGCACGTCGAATCCCTGTCCCACTCTCATGGCGCAACTCCCCGGCTGCAGCGTGCGCTGCGCCGCGCGCAGGTCATGCGCGTGCGTGATCTTGATGTTCTCGAACGAGCCTGCCACCAGGCGCGGCACGATGCCGCTCATCTCCATGGCCTGCGCCTCATCCGTGGCGCTGATGCCGGCCGCTTCGGCCTGCGTCAACGCACGCTGCAATTCCCCGAAGCGGAAGGCCTGCGGTGTCAGCGCGCGCCACAGTCCGTTGCGCTCCACCGTGCTCACCATGCCGTCGGCGGCCGCACGCTTGAGCGTGTCGGCGACGGGCACGGCCAGCAACGCGCCGCTGGAGCCATCGAGCGCCGCGCGCAGACGGCCGAGGTCCTCGCCGCTCAAGCAGGGCCGCGCGGCATCGTGCACCAGCACCCAGTCGTGCGGTGCGGCCAGTTCGCGCAGTGCCGCGAGCCCCTGCAACACCGAACGCTGGCGCGTGTCGCCACCCACGCAATGCAGGAGCTTGTTCGCATCCGCGGCGGAGCGGCTCGCAATGCGCACGGCGATCCGTGGCCAATGATCGTCGTCGGCAGCGGTCGCCACCACGATGCGCTCGATCGCAGCATCGCGCAGCAGCGCGCGCAGCGACCATTCGATCACGCTGGCGCCGGCAAGCGCTGCGTATTGCTTGCGGCCGGCGACAGCGGCGGAAGATGACGAGGCACCGGCGGAGAAACGCTCGCCACGGCCCGCAGCCGGTACGATGGCCCAGAAGCGGGCCGCGGACAGGGTGGCGGTCATTCCGCCCGGGCGGTGATGGGCGCAGCGGGCGCGGCAGCCACGGCGTTGCCGGGGGTCACGACCTGGTAGAAGGTTTCGCCGCTGCCGATCATGCCGAGTTCGCTCCGCGCACGTTCTTCCAGGGCACTCATGCCGCCCTTCAAGTCGCTGACCTCGGCTGCCAGCTGCCGGTTGCGCTCGAATTGCTCGTGGTTTTCTTCTTCCTGGGTGGACAGGGCGGCCTGCAGGCGGGAAACGTCCCGCAGGCCCTGGTCAGAGACCCAAAGCCGGTATTGCAGCAGCACCAGGGCCGCCGCCAGCGAAATAACGAAAATCCTCATGGGGACATGAGCTTAGCATGATCTCTTTAGAAGATGGAACCGGTATCGCCCGTATCTGGTGAAACACGGGCTCCTGGGGCACTGTATATCCCTCCACCTTGCCCCGCTTTGCTCAGGCCAGGGGCACAGACAGCGCTGCCGCACCCGCGTACCGCGCCTTGGATCCCAGTTCTGCTTCGATGCGCAGCAGCTGGTTGTACTTGGCGATGCGGTCCGAGCGCGACATGGAACCGGTCTTGATCTGCGTGGCGCTGGTGCCCACCGCAATGTCGGCGATGGTGGAATCCTCGGTCTCGCCTGAGCGGTGCGAAACGATGGCGGCGTATTTGGACTTCGCCGCCATGTCGATGGCGGCCAGCGTCTCGGTGAGCGTGCCGATCTGATTGGGCTTGATGAGAATGGCGTTTGCGATTTTCCTGGCGATGCCCTCGGCAAGAATCTTGGTGTTGGTGACGAACAGGTCATCGCCGACGAGTTGCACCTTCTGTCCGAGCTTCTTCGTCAACGTCGCCCATCCCTCCCAATCGCCCTCGCTCATGCCATCCTCGATGGTCACGATCGGATAACGCGAGACCAGGCCCGCAAGGTAATCGGCGAACTCCGCGGCATTGAACTTGCGCTTCTCGGATTCGAGTTCGTACACGCCATCCTTGAAGAATTCCGTGCTCGCCACGTCGAGCCCGAGATACACGTCCTTGCCCGGCTTGTAGCCGGCGCGCTCGATGGCGGTCATGATGGTGGTGAGCGCCGCCTCGTTCGAGGGCAGGTCGGGTGCGAAACCGCCTTCATCGCCGACCGCCGTGTTGAGTCCCTTCTCGTGCAGCACTTTCTTCAGTGTGTGGAAGATCTCGGCGCCGTAGCGCAGTGCCTCGGCCAGCGTCGGCGCGCCGACGGGCAGGATCATGAATTCCTGGATGTCGACGCTGTTGTCCGCATGTGCACCGCCGTTGATGATGTTCATCATCGGCACGGGCATGGTGAATTCCGTGGCGCCGGTGAGATGGCGATACAGCGGCAGCTTGCGTTCGGCCGCCGCGGCGCGCGCCGCGGCCAGCGACACGGCGAGGATGGCATTCGCGCCGAGCTTGGATTTGTATTCGGTGCCATCGGCGCTGAGCATGGCCTGGTCGAGGCCGGCCTGGTCGGCGGCATCGAATCCATGCAGCAACTTCTTGATCTCGCCGTTGACGTGCGCCACCGCCTTCAACACGCCCTTGCCGCCGTAGCGGCGCGCATCGCCATCGCGCAGTTCATTGGCCTCGCGTGAGCCGGTGGACGCACCGGAGGGAACGGCGGCGCGTCCGAGCGTCCCGGACTGCAGGATCACATCGGCTTCAACGGTGGGATTGCCGCGCGAATCGATGATCTCGCGGCCGCGCACTTCGACGATACGGGTCATAACGTGGATTCCTCGAATGGAGATTGTTTGACGCTGCGGTCGATCTGCTGCAGCGTCGTGAGAAGCGAACGCATGCGCGGCAGCGGCCACGCATTGGGTCCATCGGAGAGCGCCTTGGCGGGATCAGGATGGGTTTCCATGAACAGGCCCGCCACCCCCGCCGCCACCGCGGCCCGCGCCAGCACGGGCACGAACTCGCGCTGCCCGCCGGAAGTCTCGCCCTTGCCGCCGGGCAGTTGCACCGAATGCGTGGCGTCGAACACCACCGGGCAACCGGTGGCGCGCATCACCGCGAGCGAGCGCATGTCGGAGACGAGATTGTTGTAGCCGAAGGAAAAGCCGCGCTCGCACACCATGATCTGCTGGTTGCCGGTGGAGCGCGCCTTGTCGACCACGTTCTGCATTTCCCAGGGCGAGAGGAACTGACCCTTCTTGATGTTCACCGGCTTGCCGCGGGAGGCCACGCCGACGATGAAATTGGTCTGCCGGCACAGGAAAGCCGGGGTCTGCAGCACGTCAACCACGGCGGCCACTTCGTCCAGCGGCGTATCCTCGTGCACGTCCGTGAGCACCGGCAGGCCGAACTTGCGGCGCACACCCTCGAGGATCTTCAAGCCCGCGTCGATCCCGGGTCCGCGGAAGCTCGAGCGCGAGGAGCGGTTGGCCTTGTCGAAGGACGCCTTGAAGATGTAGGGCACGCCGAGCGCGCCGGTGATCTCCTGCATCTGCCCGGCGACCTCTTCCACCAGCGCCTCGCTTTCGATCACGCACGGTCCCGCAATCAGGAAGAAAGGCCGGTCGATGCCGGCCTCGAAACCGGCCAGCTTCATGCCGTGGCGCGTCCCGGCTGCAGGGCGGCGCGATACGCGCGCGCGGCGCGGATGAAACCGGTGAACAGCGGATGGCCGCCCCGCGGGGTGGACGTGAATTCAGGATGGAATTGGCTCGCGAGGAAGAATGGATGCGAGGGCAGCTCCACGAATTCGACCAGGCGATCGGCGGAGAAGCCGGAGAATCGCAGTCCCGCCGCCGTCATTTCATCCAGGTAATGATTGTTGAATTCGTAACGGTGGCGATGGCGCTCGTGGATCACGTCCTTGCCGTACACATTGCGAGCCAGCGAGTTCGGCGCCAGGCGCACTTCCTGCGCGCCCAGGCGCATGGTGCCGCCCATGGCGGTCTTTTCATCGCGCACCTGCTGGCCGCGCGCCAGGTCCTGCCACTCGGTGATCAGGCCGATCACCGGATGATGCGTGGCGCGGTCGAACTCCGTGCTGTTCGCATCCTTCAGCAGCATGACGTTGCGGGCATATTCGATGATGGCGAGTTGCATCCCGAGGCAAATGCCAAGATACGGGATGCGGTTCTCGCGCGCATAGCGCACGGATTGGATCTTGCCCTCGATGCCGCGGTCGCCGAATCCGCCGGGCACCAGGATGGCATCCATGGGCGACAGCGCGCCGGTGCCGTTGCGCTCGATGTCCTGCGACTCGATGTAGTGGATGTTGACGCGGGTGCGCGTCTTGATGCCGCCATGCATCAGCGCTTCGTTGAGCGAGATGTAGGAATCGCGGATCTGCACGTACTTGCCGACCATGGCGATGTCCACTGCGGCCTCGGGGTTCTGCTTGGCGGCCACCACGGCGCGCCAGTCGGACAGGTCCGCGGGCGGCGCGGTGAGTCCGAGCTTGTCCACCACGATGTCATCGAGCTGCTGTTCGCGCAGCAGCATCGGGATCTTGTAGATGTCGTCGGCATCCACCGCCGAGATCACCGCGCGCTCCTCCACATTGGTGAACAGCGCAATCTTGCGGCGCTGCTCGTCGGGGAGCGGGGCCTGGCAGCGGCACAGCAGCACGTCGGGCTGGATGCCGATGCTGCGTAATTCCTTGACCGAGTGTTGCGTGGGCTTGGTCTTGATCTCCCCGCCGCCGACCACCGGGATCAGCGTCAGGTGCATGTACAGGCAGCGGTTGCGGCCCAGTTCGACGCCCATCTGGCGAATCGCCTCGAGGAACGGCAGGGATTCGATGTCGCCGACGGTGCCGCCGATTTCCACCATGCACACATCCGCATCGCCCGCGCCCAGGCGGATGCTGTGCTTGATCTCATCGGTGATGTGCGGAATGACCTGCACGGTGGCGCCGAGGTAGTCGCCGCGGCGTTCCTTGGCGATCACCCGCTCGTAGATCCGTCCCGTGGTGAAATTGCTGTGGCGCCCCGTGGTGGTCTGCACGAAGCGCTCGTAATGCCCGAGGTCTAAGTCCGTTTCCGTGCCATCGGCGGTGACGAACACCTCGCCATGCTGGAACGGGCTCATCGTGCCCGGATCGACGTTGATGTACGGGTCGAGCTTGACCATGCTGACCTTGAGGCCGCGCGATTCGAGAATGGCGCCGAGCGATGCCGCGGCGATGCCCTTGCCCAGCGAGGAAACGACGCCGCCGGTGACGAAAACGAATCGAGTCATGTTGAGCCCACGTCAAAAAAATAATCCACCGCGATCAAGGCCAAACCATGAACGCGCGACTTATGTCAGGGAGCAAAGTCAGGGATTCGACGGGAGTTCAGATTAGCAGATCGCGACCATAGCGACAATTGAATTCCTCCGGCCGCGGGGGCGAACTCCCGTCAGTCGATGCAGGGCGCAGATTCCCACCGCAGGCACAGTCCTGCTTCGCCGGCGGCGACGCAATAGTCGGCGTTCATCCACAAGTCGGCGGCGGCCAACAATGTTCCTTGCGACCACAGCAGCGGCAATTGGCTGCGCGCCCAAGGCACTACGCCGCGTTCCTGCAGTAGATGACGCAGATCGTGCGTGACGCCGCCGCGCGCAGCGCGCAGCACTTCACCTCCCGCGCGCGGCCGCACCTCGATGACCGGCGGCAGGCGTTGCGGGTCCAGGCCGCCCGGCTGGCCGCGCCACGACAGGATTCCCACGCCACGGCCCAACTCGCATGTCGCCTCTTCGCGCCATGGCCAGGAGCACGCGCGCACGGCCGGCGGCTCCGCTGCGGTGAGATACAGGCGATCGCGGTAGCGCCGCAGGGCATGCGAGGCCCAGCGAATGCTTGGTTGTGCATCCGCGCGTGCCTCGAGGATCTGGCGCAATGCCTCTTCCAGGCGCGCTTGCGGCGGTGGGCGGGCGCCGGCGGCCTCGATGAAGGCCCGCAAGGCGGCCGCCCTGTGCGGTGGCGACAAGCGCCGCAACGCCGGCACGGCCAGTGCGCCGCCATCGCGCACGCGCGCCAGGTCGCGGCAGGCCTGCACCCGTCCGTCGGCCTGCGCCACGGCCAGGTGCGCCGCAGAGCGCGACAGCACGACGCCGGCTGCAGGCCAACGGCGCTGCAGCGCAGGCCAGACCTCCTGCCGCAGGTAGGCGCGGTCGAAGCGCCGGTCGACGTTCATGGCATCTTCCGCGGCTGCCAGCCCCGAGCCCGCCAGCCGCGCGCGCAAGCTCGCGCGACTCACATCGAGCAACGGCCGCAGATGCCATCCCGCGCCCAAGGGCCGGCTCACCGGCATCGCGGCGAGGCCGGCGAGCCCGGCGCCGCGCAGCGCCTGCAGCAGAAATGTCTCGGCTTGATCGTCCTGGTGATGCGCGGTCAGCAGGCACTCACGCGGCCGCAGGTCTGCAGCCAATGCGGCATAGCGGGCTTCGCGCGCCAGTTCCTCCACCGACCGGCCGGCAGCATCGGGCAAGCTGACCTTCAGCACCCGGCACGGCACGCCCAACGAGGCACTGGCACTGGTGGCAGCCTCGATGAATCGAGCGGCCGCCGCCTGCAAGCCGTGATCGACATGCAGTGCACGCAGCGGCAAGCGCAGCTGTGCGGCCGCCGCCACGGCGGCATGCAGCAATGCCAGTGAATCGGCGCCGCCGCTCAAGCCGACGACGAACCCGCGGGCCGAGGCCGGCGTCAGCTCCCGCAATCGGTGGGCGAGATCATCCGCGGAAAACACCGAAGGAGCTCAGGCGCTTCTGCCGGTTGTCGAGCAGCGTGGTGATGGGCAGGCGGCACAACTCGGCCAGGTGCTTGGCCACGCTGGCCTTGATGGCATCCGCCATTCCTTGCGGATCGCGGTGCGCGCCGCCGAGCGGTTCCTTGATGACCTCGTCGACGAGGCCGAGCTTGCCGAGCCGATCCGCGGTGATGCCCATGGCCTCGGCCGCAACTTCGCGCTTGTCCGCGCTCTTCCACAGGATGGAGGCGCAGCCTTCGGGGGAGATCACCGAATACACCGAGAACTGCAGCATCACCAGCCGGTCGCAGACGCCGATGGCGAGCGCCCCGCCGGACCCGCCCTCGCCGATCACGATGCTCAGGATGGGCGCCTCGAGATTGGACATCTCGAACAAGTTGCGTGCGATGGCCTCGCTTTGGCCGCGTTCCTCCGAACCGATGCCGGGATAGGCGCCCGGGGTGTCGATCAAGGTGACGATGGGCAGCCGGAATCGTTCGGCCATCTTCATCAGGCGCAGCGCCTTGCGATAGCCCTCGGGCTTGGGCATGCCGTAGTTGCGGCGCACGCGCTCCTTGGTGTCGCGGCCCTTCTGATGGCCGATCAACATCACCGGCATGTCGGCGAGCCTCGCCAACCCGCCGACGATGGCGAGATCATCGCCGTACATGCGATCACCGTGCAGCTCGTTCCAGTCGGTGAAGATCATGGACACGTAATCGAGCGCATACGGACGCTGCGGATGGCGCGCGAGCTGCGTGATCTGCCAGGGCGTGAGATTGGCGAATATGCTGGTGGTGAGCGCACGGCTCTTGTCCTTGAGCTTCTTGACCTCTTCGTTGATCTTGACGCCGGCGTCCGACCCCAGGAACTTCAATTCCTCGATCTTCGCCTCGAGCTCGGCAATCGGCTGCTCGAACTCTAGAAAATTCATTGCCATGAAGATGATTCCTCAACACGAACGTCGTTACGCGGAGCATACGACAGATACCACCCGTCGCGCCCCACTTCCGCGGTCAGCTTGTCCAGAAACTCCCGCGTCGGACGGATGTTCCAGGCGTCCCCCAGGTTCAGCCTGCCCGAATAATCACTGCGATGCAGGACGATGCTGACACTGCAGGGACCCTTGAGGCAGGGCTTCAACATTTCCTCGAAACGCGCCATGCCGGATGGGGGATCGAACTTGGCGGGCCAGCGGATCCACAGCTTGCGGGCGAAGCGCTCACGCGCGCGGTCGATGTCCATCAGGGTCTTGCCCTGCAGGCGCCACGCCTCGATGAAATCATCGAAGCGCAGGGTCCCCTCCACCACCAACACCGCGTCCTTGACGATGATGTCGCGATGCTGCTGGAACACCTCATCGTAGAGGGCAACTTCGATGCGGCCGGTGCGGTCGTCCAGCGTCAGGATGGTACGGTTGGGCCGGCGCTTGATGTCCAGGACCAGCCCGGCAATGGTTGCCGGCTTCCCGCCCCAGCTGCGTCCGCCCTCGGCCTGTGCCACCGGCCGCGGACCGCCGGCATCCGCCAGTCGTGCGCTCACCAGGAACTTGAGGTCCGGCTCATAGGTGGCGATCGGGTGGCCGGTGAGGAACAGCCCGAGGGTCTCGCGCTCCCCCGCCAGGCGCACCGCCTCGCTCCAATCGGGCAGCGCCAGTTCCGGCACTTCCTCCTCGGCGCCTGCCGTGGGCGTGCCGATGCCGAAGAAATCAACCTGGCCGGTGCTGCGCGCGCGTGAATTCTGCTCGCCCATCTGCATGGCGCGGTCCAGTTGCGCCATGAGCGTGGCGCGATTGGGCCCGATGCGATCCATGCAGCCGGCACGGATCATGGCCTCGAGCACGCGCCGGTTGACGCGCTGCAGGTCGATGCGCCGGCACAGGTCGGACAGGCTCTTGAACGGGCCGCGTGCGGAGCGCTCGTCGATGATGGCCTCGACCGCGGCTGCTCCCACGCCCTTCACCGCGCCCAGCCCATAGCGGATCGCCGTGGGCGATGCCACCTGGAAAGCATAAGCGGATTCGTTGACGTCCGGCGGCAGCACGTCGAGCTTCATCGACACGCACTCGTCGATCAGCACCACCACCTTGTCGGTCTTGTCCATGTCCGAGGACAGGCCCGCAGCCATGAAGGCGGCCGGATGATGCGCCTTGAGCCAGGCCGTCTGATAGGACAGCAGGGCGTAGGCAGCCGAGTGCGACTTGTTGAAGCCGTAGCCGGCGAATTTCTCCATCAGGTCGAAGATGTAGGTGGCGGTGGCCTCGGGCACGCCGCGGCCCACGGACCCTTGCACGAACACGCTGCGCTGCTTGGCCATCTCCTCGGGCTTCTTCTTGCCCATGGCCCGGCGCAACAGGTCGGCGCCGCCGAGGGTGTAGCCGGCTAGGATCTGCGCGATCTGCATCACCTGCTCCTGGTAGAGGATCACCCCGTAGGTGGCCTCCAGCACGGGCTTCAGGTCCGGGTGCAGGTAGTCGATGGCCGCGCCGGTCTTGTCGTGCTTGCGCGCGATGAAATCATCCACCATGCCCGACTGTAGTGGACCCGGGCGGAACAGCGCCACGAGGGCCACGATGTCGCCGAAGCGGTCGGGCTGCAGGCGGCGGATCAAATCCTTCATGCCGCGCGATTCGAGCTGGAACACGGCCGTGGTCTTGCAGCTCTTGAGCAGCGTGAAGGTGGCCGGATCGTCCATGGGCAAATCGTTCATCACCAGCGGCGGCTCGCCGGCGGCGGCGCGCTCGCGATTGATGTCGCGCACCGCCCAATCGATGATGGTGAGCGTGCGCAGGCCGAGGAAGTCGAATTTGACGAGACCGGCCGCCTCGACGTCGTCCTTGTCGAACTGCGTGACCGCGGTGGTGGCGCCCTCTTCACAGTACAGCGGCGTGAAGTCGGTGAGCACCGAGGGTGCGATCACGACGCCACCGGCGTGCGTGCCGGCATTGCGCGCCAGGCCCTCCAGCGAGCGCGCCAAGTCGATCAATTCCTTGACCTCGCCGTCGGAGCCGTAGAGCGTGCGCAGCTCTTCTTCCTGCTCCAGCGCCTTGTCCAGCGTCATGCCGATCTCGAAGGGAATGAGCTTGGCGATCTTGTCGACATAGCCGTAGTTGTGGCCGAGCACGCGGCCCACGTCGCGCACCACGGCCTTGGCCGCCAGGGTTCCGTAGGTGATGATCTGCGAGACGCGTTCGCGGCCGTACTTCTGCGCCACGTATTCGATCACCCGGTCGCGGCCGTCCATGCAGAAGTCGACGTCGAAATCGGGCATGGAGACGCGTTCGGGATTGAGGAACCGCTCGAACAGCAGGTCGTGTTCGATGGGATCGAGATCGGTGATGCCGAGCACGTAGGCCACCAGGGATCCCGCACCCGAGCCGCGGCCCGGCCCCACCGGCACGCCATTGGCGCGCGCCCAGCGGATGAAATCCGCGACGATGAGGAAGTAGCCCGCGAAGCCCATGTTGCAAATGACATCCAGCTCGAGCAGCAGGCGCTGGTCGTAGGCGTCGCGGTCCGGCGCGGGTGCTGAGCCAGCGGCGTGCCGGACGTCGATTTCCTTCAGGCGCGCATCGAGGCCCGAGCGCGATTCGATGCGCAGATGATCCTCGGTGCTCACCCCGCCGGGCACCGGATAAGCCGGGAGCTTGGATTCGCCCAAGCGGATTTCCAGCGAACAGCGCCGCGCGATCTCCACGCTGTTGGCCAGGAGCTCGGGCGCGTCGGAGAACAGCGCCGCCATCTCGGCCGGCGTCTTCAGGTATTGCTCCTCCGTGTAGCGCCGGCGGCGCCCGGGATCGGCGAGCTGTGCTCCCTCGCGGATGCAGACGCGCGCCTCGTGCGCCTCGAAATCCGCGCGCGCGAGGAAGCGCACGTCGTTGGTGGCCACCGCGGCGATCCCCTGCCGGCAGGCGATGTCCAGGGCGGCATCGACGTAGGCCTGCTCGCCCGCCTGTCCGGTGCGTTGGATTTCCAGGTAATAGCGGTTGCCGCACAACTCGCGCCAGGCCTGGGCGCAGCGCAGGGCCTCATCCTCGCGGCCGCGCGCCAGCGCCCGGCCCACATCGCCGTCGGGCCCGCCGGACAGCACGATCAGGCCATCGAGCATCCCGGCCTCGAGCCAGGTGCGCTCCAGCATGGGCACGCCCTGCTTCTGGCCCTCGAGATAGGAACGCGACACCAACTGCGTCAGATGGCGGTAGCCGATCAGGTTCTGGCACAGGAACACCACGCGCGAGGGTTGCGCCCGCTCACCGGCTTCGCGGATCCAGGCGTCCACACCGATCAGCGGCTTCACCCCCTGCGACAGGGCCTCTTTGTAGAACTTCACCATCGCGAACAGATTGCTCTGGTCGGTGAGCGCCACCGCCGGCATGTGCGCCGCCGCCACCGCCTGCATCAATTCGGGAATGCGCACGATGCCATCGACGAGCGAGTACTCGGTATGCAGGCGCAGGTGGACGAAGCCGGTCATGCGCGCGATTGTAGCTGCAGCGCCTGGCGCACCGGTGCAAACGATCGCCGGTGCAACGGACAGGGGCCATGCTGGCTCAGCGCATCGCGATGCGCCTGCGTGCCATAGCCCTTGTGATCCGAGAATCGATATGAAGGATATATTGCATGTGCATGATCCATATAAGCGTCACGCACCGTCTTGGCCAGGATCGACGCGGCACCGATGCAGGTTTCGCGCGCATCGCCGCCGATGATGGCGCGGGCCGGCGGCTGCTGCAGGTCGGCGAGTTCGGGAAGCTGATTGCCATCCACGAGCAGGCGCCGCGCCACCACCGGCATCGACAGCAGCGCGCGCCGCATGGCGAGGAAGGTGGCCTCGAGGATGTTCAGCGCATCGATTTCGGCGGCATCCGCCCAGCCGATGCCGAAGGCCACGCAGCGCCGGCGGATCGCGCCCGCAAGGCGCTCGCGCTCGCCGGGCTCCAGTGCCTTGGAATCATCGATCCCGCGGATGCCGTGGCGCGGCGGCAGGATCACCACGGCGGCCACGACCGGCCCTGCCAGAGGGCCCCGGCCCGCCTCATCGATGCCCGCGATCATGCGCCCGCGCCGCGCCCGCGGCGTGTGGCCAGCAGGTCGAGGATGGCCGCCGCCGCCCGCCGGCTCGCGTCCCGCCGCAATTGCTGGTGAATGTCCAGGAAGGTGCTCTCCAGGGCCGCGCGCCGCGGCGCATCGTCCAGCCATCCGAGCAACTCCGCCGCGATGCGCGCCGGATCGATGGCCTCCTGGAAGTATTCGCCCACCACCTGCCGTCCGGCAAGCAGATTCGGCTGCGCGAAGAACGCCGACTTGACCAATTGGAAGCGGCGGATGATCCAGGCGGTCAGCGCTCCCATGCGATAGACCACCACCATCGGGCGCTTGCACAGCGCCGCCTCGAGCGTCGCCGTGCCCGAAGCAATCAACGCGGCATCGCAGGCGATGAGAACGCGCTGCGCCGCGCCGTCGATCACCTGCACCGGAATGCCCCCTGCATGCGTCTTCCACAAGGCCTCGAAATCGGCGCGTGCGGAGTCACCGGCCATGGGCGCCACGAACGACAACCCGGGGCGCGATGCGGCCAACTGTCTCGCGACCGCGGCAAAATCGGCCGTCAACCGGGTGATTTCGCCGCGCCGGCTTCCCGGCAGCAAGGCGATCACCTGTGCAGCCGGATCCAGCCCAAGCTGGCGGCGCGCCTCGCCTCGATCGGGATGCAACGGGATGGCATCGGCCAGCGGGTGGCCGACGAATTCGGCGCGCAGCCCTTCGCGATCGTAGAACCGCTTCTCGAAGGGCAGCAGGCATAGGACCATGTCCACGGCCTCATGCATGCGCCGCACGCGTCCTGGCCGCCACGCCCACACCTGCGGGCTGACGTACTGCACGGTGGTGAGCCCGGCGGCGCGCAAGCGGCGCGACAGGCTCAGGTTGAATTCCTTGGCATCCACACCGACGAATACATCGGGACGCGCGGCGATGAAGCGCCGCTCGATGTCCCGCCGCAGCACCAGCAGCCGCGGCAGGTGCGGCAGCACTTCGATGAGGCCCATTACCGAGAGGGTTTCCGCCGGATACCAGGCCTCGCAACCGGCGGCCTGCATCTTCGGCCCGGCGACGCCGAAGGCCTCAAGCGTGGGATCCGCCTCGCGCAGCGCCTCGAGGAGCCTGGCGCCCAGCGTATCGCCGGATGCCTCGCCCGCCACCAGACCCACTCGCAGCGGCTGGCGCTGCTGCGGCGTGTCCGTCATCAGCGCACGATGCTGCGCGAGCTTTGCCGGATGAATTCCACGAAACCGGTAAGCGCGGGCTCTTCTTTCGCCAACTTCTCGATTCGAACCAGGGCCTCGTCGAGCTTCAGGTCCTGTCGATACAGGATCCGGTATGCCTGCTTGATGTGGCTGATCTGCTGCTCGGTGAAACCGCGGCGACTCAAGCCGACGCTGTTGATGTGGTGCGGTTCCGCCGGCTGGCCCACGGCCATGATGAAGGGTGGCACGTCGCGCGTGACCGCCGCGTTGTTCGCGATGAAGGCATGTGCGCCGATCTTGGAGAACTGATGCGCAGCCGAGAGCCCGCCCATGAAGGCCCAATCGCCCATCTGCACGTGTCCGCCGAGGGTGGCGCAGTTGGCCATCACGATGTTGTTGCCGAGGGTGCAATCGTGCGCCACATGCGTGTATGCCATGAACAGGTTGTCGCTGCCAATGGTGGTGACGCCACGATCATGGGTGGTGCCACGATTGACGGTGCAGAATTCGCGGAACACATTGCGGTCGCCGATCTCCAGCCGCGTGGGCTCGCCGGCGTACTTCTTGTCCTGCGGCGCATCGCCGATCGAGGTGAACTGGAAGAACTTGTTGTCGGCGCCGATGCGGGTGGGGCCGTTGATCACGGCATGCGGCCCGATCCAGGTACGCTCGCCGATGACCACGTCCGGCCCGATGATGCTGTAGGGACCGACGTGCACACCGGCCGCGAGCTGCGCCTGCGGCGAGATGATGGCGCGTGCATCGATCATCGCGCGTCCCCCTTGTCCCCCTTGCTCTCCGGCGCCACCATGAGCTCTGCAGATGCCACTTCGCGTCCATCCACATCGGCGCTGGCGTCGAACTTCCAGATGCCCTTGAGCGAGCGCACCAGCTTCACCTTGAGAATGAGCTGGTCGCCCGGTTCCACGGGCTTTCTGAAGCGTGCCTTGTCGATGCCGACGAAATAGAAGCGATCGTCCGGCTCCGGGATGACGCCCGCCGTCTCGAAGGTGAGGATGCCGGCCGCCTGGGCCATGGCCTCGATGATCAGCACCCCCGGCATGACGGGGCGCGAGGGGAAATGCCCCGGGAAGAAGGGCTCGTTCACCGTCACGTTCTTCAGCGCCTTGATCCCCTCACCCGGCACGATCTCGATCACCCGGTCGATGAGCAGGAAGGGATAACGATGCGGCAGATGACGCATGACCTGCTGGATATCCATGGTCGGGCCTGCCTTGGGCCGGCCTTGCGTTGAATCAGTCATCCTCACTCCTGGAAGTCGAATCTTGTGTGGGTCTGGGCGGATCGAGCTTGCGGAACTGCGCCACCAACCGCCGCCAACGGCGGCTGGGTTCGGCCGGAATGCCGCTTGAATACGAGCCGGCTTCCTTCAACGAGGCGCTCACGGTGGACATGCCGGTGATCATGACATCGTCCGCAATCTGGATATGGCCGGCCATGCCGATCATGCCCCCGAGGATGCAGCGCTTGCCGATCACCGTGCTGCCGGAAATACCGGTGCACGCCGCCATCACGGTGTGCTCGCCAATCTTCACGTTATGGCCGATCTGAATCTGGTTGTCGAGTTTGGCGCCGTTGCCAATCTCGGTGTCGCCAATGGCGCCCCGGTCGATGGTCGTGTTGCACCCGATGTCGACATCATCGCCGAGCACCACCCCGCCGATCTGCGGCACCTTGATCCAGGCCGGGCGGTCGGGGGCAAAGCCGAATCCATCGGCGCCGATCACGCATCCCGGATGCAGGATGCAACGCTTGCCGATCCGCACCTGCGAGCACAGCGTGACGCGCGCCACGAGCACGCTGTGCGCGCCCACCACGCTGCCACGCTGGATGATGCAGCCAGGGCCGACCTGCGCACCCTCCTCGATCACGACCTCATCCTCGATCACGCACAAGGGGCCCACGTGGGCACTCGCGGCGATGCGTGCGCCCGGGGCGATCACGCTCGACGGATGCACGCCCGGCGCTGCCTGCGGCGCCGGGTGGAGCACGGTGGCGATGCGCGCATACGCCGCATAGGGGTTGGAATGGATCAGCGCCGCCACCGGGGTGGAGGCGGCGTCCGCCGGGGACACCACCACCGCGGTGGCGCGCGTGGTGGGCAGGTGGCGTCGGAACTTGGAATTGGCAAGGAAGCTCACCGAGCCCTCGCCGGCATTGTCGATGCTCGCCACGCGCCACACCTTGACGGTGGGGTCGCCGACGAGTTCGAGCCCGAAGCGGACGGCCAGATCCCCGAGGGAGATTTCCACCCGGGGCAAGACGGGCCCGGACGTTGACGCGGCTGGAGTGTTCACCGCCGCAACGCGCCGCTGCGAACCAATTTACTTCGGCGTGGTTGCCGGCTTGGCCGGGGCCGCCGCGGGCGCCGCGGCCGGGAGCGTGGCGGGCTTGGTGGCGAGCACGGCCAGCACGCCGGCGGTCATGTCGAGCTGGCTCTTGGCATAGAACACGCCTTCGCCGATGACCAGGTCATAGCCCTGCGCGGCCGAATAGGTCTGGATTTCCTGCACCAGGAATTTCTGCACCTTGCCCAGTTCCTCGTTACGGCGCGTGGAGGCGTCATCCTGGAATTCACCGGCCTTGCGGGAGAACTCGCGCTGGCCGTCGCGCAGCGTCTTCTCCGCCTTGGCGCGGTCGGCTTCGGACATCACCGCACCTTCCTTCTGCAGCTTTTCGTCACGGGCCTTGAGATCGTTCTGCATGGACAGCAGTTCGCGGCGCCGCGGCGCGAATTCATTTTCCAGGTTCTGCATGATGGTCTTGGTCTGCGGCGCCTCTTCGAGGAGACGCTGGAAATTCACCACCCCGATCTTGGTCTCCGCACTGGCGGCCTGGGCAAGAAACAAACCGCAGAATCCTGCGGCGATCATGAGGTGCTTACGCGTGACAGTCGACATGTTTAACCTTAACCCTTGAACGTGGGAAACCTAAAAAGCCTGGCCGATGGAAAACTGGAAGCGTTCTTGTTCGTCCTCGAACTGCACCGCCGTCGCCGGTTTGGCATTCAACGGAATGCCGTAGGAGAAACGGAACAATCCCAGGGGCGCCAGCCACTGCACCGCCAGCCCCGTCGAGCGCTTCAATTTATCATATCCGAAGTGATAATTGACCGGGGTGACCCCGTCGATGCCCCGGAATTGCACCTTGTTACCGGTCTGGAATACGTTACCCACGTCGAAGAACCAGCTGACGCGGGCTGCGCTGCGCCATTTTTCCGGAACCGGGAAGATCAGCTCAGCGCGGTTCACCACCAGGAAATTACCGCCGTAGGGATTGCCCTGGCCAATGTTGTCCTTGGGACCCAGGCGGCTCTCACGATAGCCGCGGACCGAATCCGGGCCGCCGCCGAAGAAATTCAGGTACGGCGGGAGCGAGGTAGTGCTGCCCAGCGCTGAACCGTAGCTGTATTCGAAATTCACCACCGCCGTCCAGCTGCGCCACAGCGGCACGTATTTGACGAAATCCCAGCTCGCCACGTAGTACTTCACGTCGCTGAAGGGCAAGGCGTAGCGCACGGACAGCGAGTTGCGCATGCCGCGGTCGGCGAACAACGCGCGGTTGCGCGAGTCGTAGGACCAGCCGGCCGTGAGTTCGAAGGTCTTGAACTTGGAGCCGAGGATCGAATATGGCGTGTCGAGCGAGTTCACCAAGCCATCGCCATTGGTATCGCCAATCAGGCGCGTGTACGGATTGCCGTTGTTGCGCACCCAGTTGATGGCCTGCTGCGCGCTCGACCCCTGCGAGGTGACGAGTTCGGATTGGTTGGCCGCCACGCCCCACTGCACACCCTGGTACTCGGTGATGGGATAGCCGTACTGGATCGCGCCGGTGATCTGTTTGGTGGAGAAGCGCGAGGACGCCGACACGTACTGCGTGATGTCGCGGTACGACAATGACGCGGTACGCGCCACGCCATCGATGGTGGTATAGGGATTGGTGTGCGAGAAACTGTAGTTCTTGCTGTAGCGGCCGCTGTTGAGCTCCACCGCGATGCGCTCGCCCCGGCCCAGGAAATTGCTGTGCACGAAATTGCCGTTCAGGCTGAAGGACTGCGATTCCGAATAGCCGATGCCGCCGCCGAACTGCCCGGGCAGGCCTTCCTTGATGTCGAAGTCCACGTCCACCAGGTCCTGGCTGCCGGTGACAGGCTTGGTCTCGTACTCCACCTTTTCCACGAAGGGCAGGCGCTGGATGCGCTCCTTGGAACGCTCCACGGCGCGGTTGGACAGCCACGCGCCCTCGAGCTGGCGCATTTCGCGCCGCAGGGTTTCATCGTTGATGGCGCTGGCATTGTTGAAGTTGATGTGGCGCACGTACACCCGGCTGCCGGGCTCGATGAAGAAGGTGAGCGACACCGTCTTCTTGGCGTTGTCGGTGGTGGGCACCGGATCGATCTTGGCGAACGCGTAACCATCCTCGCCCAGCCGGTAGCTGATGAGTTCCTGGGTACTGGTGACGGCCTTGCGGGAAAAGGTGTCGCCGGGCTTCACCAACACCAGCTGCTTGAGCACCGATTCCGGCACCACCATGTTGCCCGCGAGCTTGACCTCGGAGACCTTGAACACGTCGCCTTCGTTCACGTTCACCGTGATGAACATGTCCTGCTTGTCGGGTGCGATCGCCACCTGCGTGGATTCGATGGCGAAATTGGCATAGCCGCGATCCATGTAATAGGAGCGGAGCTTTTCGAGATCCCCCTGCAACGACTCGCGCGAGTAGCGGTCGTCCTGCTTGTACCAGGAGAGCCAGTTCGGGGTCTTGAGCTCGAAGGAATTGAGGATGGCCTTTTCCTTGAACTTGGTGTCGCCGACGATGTTGATCTGGCGGATGCGCGCGCGCTTGCCCTCCTTGATGTCCACCACGATGCTGACCTTGTTGCCGGGCAGGTCGGTGACCTTGGTGTCCACGCGCACGGCGTACTTGCCGCGGCTGAAGTATTGGTCGGTGAGATACTGCTTGACCTCCTCGAGCACCGAGCGATCGAAGGTCTTGCCGGTGGCGAGACCGACGTTGCGCAGGGATTTCTGCAGGTCTTCGGTCTTGATGTCCTTGTTGCCCTTGAGTTCGAAGCTGGCGATCGAGGGACGCTCGATCACCACCACGAGCAGGGTGTTGCCTTCGCGGCGCAATTCCACATCGCGAAAGAAGCCGGTGGCGTACAGGGCGCGCAGCGCCTCGCCGATGCGCTGGCCATCGAGCTTGTCGCCGATGTTGACGGGCAGGTAATTGAACACCGTGCCTTCGGAGATGCGCTGCAGGCCTTCCACGCGGATGTCACCGACCGTGAACACGTCGGACATGGCGGCGGGGGTGTCAGCCGGCGGTCCGGCTGCCGCGGGCGGCGCCGCGGCGGGAGCGGGAGCGGAGGCTTCCGGTGGGGTAGCGGGAGGCGGCGGCGCGGACGCAGGCATGGGCTCTGCCGTAGGCCCCGGCGCCTGCGCGAGCACGATCGATGAACCTGCCAAGGCTTGGCCCAAGGCGACCGCCGCCAGGCCTGGAAACGTTTTTCGCATGAAATCCCGTCAGTTCAGATGTCTGGAAATATCGTTATAAAAAGCCAGACTCATCAGCACGACGAGCAAGGCGATACCGAGCTGCTGCCCCACCAGCTGCGCCCTCTCCGACAGCGGCGCGCCCTTCACGGCCTCCACCGCTTGATACACCACCTGCCCGCCATCCAGCAGCGGCACAGGCAGCAGATTCAACACCCCCAGGCTCACGCTGATGACCGCAAGGAAGCCGAGAAACGCGACCAGCCCAAGCTGTGCGCTCACCCCCGCAAACTCGGCGATGCTGATCACCCCGCTGATGTTTTTCGAGGATACCTGACCGGTGACGATCCGGCCCAGCATCTGCACGGTGAACACCGACATGTCGTAGGTCTTGCGGACGCCCTCGCCGATCGCGTCCAGCGGACCCGCGCGGTGCCGCTGCAGCAGGCCTTCCGGGAACGTACGCCCGCCCTCGCGCAACGTGACCCCCAAGCGGCCGATGCTCTCGCCATGGTCGCGAACGGTCGGCACATCGGCGGACAAACGCCGCAGCTCGCCCGCACGCTGGATGTCGAGCATCACGCGCGAACCACCGGCGGCAGCGATCAGGTTGCGGAATTCCGAGGCGTTGGCGACGCTTTGTCCGTCGACCGCGATGACTCGATCACCCACGGCAAGGCCCGCCTTGGCGCCGGCACTATCCGCCGGTACCGCCTCCACCATCACCTTCGCGGTGCCGGAGGCGAAATCGAAACCCAGGCCCGGGAGCAGCTTGCCGGGCTCGGTCAGCGCATGCGCATCGGCACCGGCCCGCAGGCGCAAGCTGCGCTCGGCACCGTCGCGGCGCACACGTAACAGCGTGAAATCCGCGCCCACCACCTGCTTGAACAGCGCGATCTGCGCCTCTTCGGTATCGGTCACCACCCGATCTCCGATGGCGATGATTTCATCGCCGCGCTGCATGCCGGCCAGCGCGGCCGGGCTGTCCAGACGAACCTGGCCCACCACGGGCTTCAGGCTCTCCGTGCCGATCATGGCCAGCACCGCGTACAGAAGGGAGGCGAACAGCAGATTCATGGCAGGTCCCGCCAGCAGCACGGCCACCCGATGCAGGATGGGCCGGCGGGTGAAGGAACGATGCAGCTCCGAGGCGTCCACCTCCCCTTCGCGCTCATCCAGGAGCTTCACGTACCCGCCCAGGGGAATGGCGGCAACACAATATTCCGTCCGGTCCGGACCCTTTCCGACCCGCATCAGCAGGGGCTTGCCGAAGCCGATGCAAAAGCGCAGGACCTTGAACCCCAGTCGCTTGGCGACCCAGTAGTGGCCGAATTCGTGCACGGCCACCAGCACGCTGATGGCCAGCAGAAAGGCGGGCAACATCATCCAATTGTTCATGAATACGCTCCACGCGCCGGTTCGATGCACACCTGCGCCAACCGGCGCGCCTGTGCATCGGCCTCCAGCACGTCATCCAGGGAGTCGGCGGGGCGCGATGCGAGCTGCTGCAACACCCTGTCAATGACCGCCGCGATGCCGGTAAAGTTCAAGCGCCGGTCCAGAAACGCCTGCACCGCCACCTCATTGGCCGCATTCAGCAGCGCCGGTGCCGTGCCACCGGTACGCGCCGCTGCCCGTGCCAACTCCAGGCTCGGAAAGCGCTCGGTGTCCGGCCGCTCGAATTCCAGGTGCCGGACCTGATCCAGCTTCAAGGATTGTACACCGGAACCGATTCGCTCCGGCCACGCCAGTGCCTGGGCGATGGGCGTGCGCATGTCCGGCGCCCCCAGCTGCGCCAGGATCGAGCCATCGGCATATTCGACCAGGGAATGCACCACGCTTTGCGGATGCACCACGACCTCAATGCGCGACTCGGGCACCCCGAACAGCCAGGCCGCCTCGATGATCTCCAGCCCCTTGTTCATGAGCGTGGCCGAATCCACCGATATCTTGCGGCCCATGCTCCACTTCGGGTGTGCGCAGGCCTGGGCCGGCGTCACCGATTCCAGCTCCGCGGCGGGGGTAAGGCGGAAAGGGCCTCCGGAGGCCGTGAGGATCAGGCGGGTCAAGCCATGCGGCTCGGTGCCCGGGCGGAAATGCGCCGGCATGCACTGGAACATGGCGTTATGTTCGCTGTCGATGGGGATGAGCTCGGCGCCGCGGACACGTATTTCCTCCATCAACAAGGGCCCGGTCATCACCAGCGCCTCCTTGTTGGCGAGCAGTACGCGCTTGCCCGCGCGCACCGCGGCGAGCGTCGACCCCAGCCCTGCCGCGCCCACGATGGCGGCCATGACCATGGCCACATCGCTCACGGCCACCGCGGCAGCCAGCGCCTGCGGGCCGCTTTGCACCTCGATGGCCAAGCCGCGCTCGGCCAGCGCAGCGCGCGCCTGGGAGGCCGCCCCCTCGTCCATCAGCACGACCAACAGCGGGCGGTGCACCACCGCCTGATCGACGATCTTCTGCCAGCTGCGATTGGCCGCCAGCACCACCGTGCGGAAGCGGTCCGGGTGGCGTTCGATGACATCGAGCGTGCTGCAGCCGATGCTGCCGGTGGATCCAAGCACCGCCACGCCGCGAGGGGCACTCATCGCAATCCCCCATAGGCATGTAGCGCCAGGGCGAACAAGGGCGCGGCCGCCGTCACGCTGTCGATCCGGTCGAGCACACCGCCATGCCCCGGCAGCAATTGGCCGCTGTCCTTCAACCCGGCACCTCGCTTGAACATGCTTTCCGTCAGGTCGCCGACGATGGACACGGCGATCAGGGCGATGCCGAAGCTCACGGCCGGCAACAGCGGCACGGCGAACCAGCGGGCGCCGACGGCGCCCAGCACCATGGCGAGCAGCACGCCACCGATCACGCCCTCCCAGGTCTTGCCGGGGCTGATGCGCGGCGCCAGCTTCGAGCGGCCGAAGGCCCGGCCTGCGAAATACGCGCCGATGTCGGCCGAGAACACCCAGCACAACAGCCACAACACCGCGGTTGGGCCGCGGACGCTGCCCGCCACGGTGCTCTGCACGTCGGCGATGGCGACGAAGCACGGCACCAGCACCAGCACGCCGCAGGCCAGCACCAGCAACGGCCGCCGGAACTCCGGCGCGAACACCATCCACAGGAATGCCGAGCACCACCACAGGCAGGCGGTCACATAGATCATCACCCGCTGATGCGCATCCGCGCCCCAGATCCACACCAGCCACAGCAGCAACGCCACGCCCGCGGCATAGCCCAGCCGCGCCGCCGGTGCGCGCAAGCCGCCGAGCGCGGCCCATTCCCAGGCGCCCATGGTGATGACGATGCCCCAGATGATGAGTCCGACGAGCGGCGGCAGCACGAACAGCACGCCCAGCAGGCACAGCGCAAGCACGAGGGCGGTGATGACCCGCTGCTTAAGCATTGGCGCCCGCCTTGATCTGGGCCGAGGTCTTGCCGAAGCGCCGCTCGCGCGCCGCGAAATACGCGAACGCGGCTTCCAGGTGTTCCACCCCGAAGGAGGGCCAGAGCACATCGCAGAAGAACAACTCGCTGTAGGCAAGGTTCCACAACAGGAAATTACTGATGCGCTTTTCCCCGCCGGTACGGATCAGAAGGTCCGGGTCGGGTACGCCGGCCAACGCCAGGCGCGAGGCAATCAGGCCATCATCGATGTGTTCGGGGTCCAGGCGCCCCGCCGCGACGTCGGCCGCCACGCTGCGCACGGCCTGGCTGATGTCCCAGCGGCCGCCGTAGGCCACCGCCACCAGCAGGTTCAGGCCCGTGTTGTGGGCAGTGAGTTGCTCGGAGGCCGCCATGCGCTCGTTCAATTCGCGCCCGAGGGTGGCGCGATCGCCGATGAAGCGCAATCGCACCTGGTTCTTGTGAAGATCGGCGACCTCCCTTTCCAGCGCATCCAGGAACAGGTTCATCAGCACGCCGACCTCGTCGGGCGGCCGCTGCCAGTTCTCGCTGGAAAAGGCGAACAACGTGAGGTAACCCACCTTGCGGGCAGCGCACTCCTCCACGACCTTGCGCACCACCTTGACGCTGGAGCGGTGGCCGGCCGGCCGCGGCATGCCCCGCGCGCGCGCCCAGCGTCCGTTGCCATCCATGATGATCGCAACATGCCGGGGCGCGTGGGACACAGGTTGGCTCACTGACGATGGCCTAGACGTGCATCAACTCTTTTTCTTTCTCGGCCATGGCGGCATCGATGTCCGCGACATGCTTGTCGGTGAGCTTCTGCACGTCTTCCTGCGCGCGCCGGTCGTCATCCTGCGCGATCAGCTTCTCCTTGAGCATTTCCTTCAACTCGTTCATCACCTCGCGGCGCACGTTGCGCACCGCCACGCGCGCGTCCTCGGCCTCCGAGCGCACGATCTTGGTGATGTCGCGGCGGCGCTCCTCGGTCATGGCGGGCATGTTGATGCGGATGACCTGGCCGGCGGTGTTGGGATTCAATCCCAGGTCCGACTTCAGGATGGCCTTTTCGATGGGCGTCACCATCTGCCGCTCCCACGGCGTGATGGTCAGCGTGCGCGCATCCTCGGTGGCGATGTTGGCCACCTGGTTGAGCGGCGTCTCGGTGCCGTAGTAATCCACCTTGATGTGCTCGATGAGGCTGGTATGGGCCCGGCCCGTGCGCAGCTTCTTGAGTTTTTCACGGAAGGCCTGCACGCACTTCTGCATGCGCACCGTGGCGTCCTTCTTGACATCATCCAGCATGAATCGCTCCCCCCACCGACACTAGGACTGAACCGAGACCACCGTCCCTACATCGTCGCCCTGGACGATGCGGATCAGGTCGCCGGCATTGAACATGTTGAACACCTGCAGCGGCAAGTTATTCTCGCGGCACATGACGATGGCCGTGGCATCCATGACATTGAGGCGGTCCGCCAGCACCTTGTCGAAGGTCAGGCGTGAGTAACGCTTGGCGGCCGGGTTCTTGACCGGGTCCGCATCGTAGATGCCATTCACCTTGGTGGCCTTGAGCAGCACGTCGGCGTTGATCTCGATGGCACGCAAGCTGGCTGCGGTGTCGGTGGTGAAGAACGGGTTGCCGGTTCCCGCGCCGAAAATCACCACCCGGCCCTTCTCCAGGTGCCTGATCGCGCGGCGGCGGATGTAGTCCTCGCATACCTCGTTGATGCGCAGCGCCGACATCACCCGGGCGTGCGCGCCCATGCCCTCGATGGCATCCTGCATGGCGAGCGCATTGATGACCGTTGCCAGCATGCCCATGTGATCGCCGGTGACGCGGTCCATGCCGGCCCGCGCCAGCCCCGCGCCTCGGAAGATGTTGCCCCCGCCGAGCACCACCGCCACCTGGACGCCCATTTTCATGACGTCGTAGATCTCGGCGGCGATGCGTTTGAGGATGGCCGGATCGATCCCGTAGTCTTCCTGACCCAGTAGCGCTTCACCCGACAGCTTCACCAGGATGCGCTTGTACACGGGCTTCTTGGCGGTATCGTTCATGCGGTCGTCCATCCAGCAGCAATTACACCGGCGCCATTATAAAGAACCCCGCACAGGGCGGGGTTCAAAGTGACGGCGAGGCGCAGGTGAAACGACTCTCCTGCCTCGCGGGCGCGCATCAGTTCTTCTGCGGTCCTTTGACCTGGGCCATGACTTCGCCGACGAAGTCGTCCTGCTTCTTCTCGATGCCGGCGCCCACTTCGAAACGCACGAAGCGCTTCACGGCGGCCTTGGACTTCTTCAGCAGCGCCTCGACCGAGGTATCCGGATCCTTCACGAAGGGCTGGCCGACCAACGTGATCTCCGCCAGGTACTTGCGCAGGCGGCCTTCGATCATCTTGGCCAGGATCTCCGGGGGTTTGTTCTCGCCCTTGGCCTGCTCGGTCAGGATTTCGCGCTCCTTGCCCAGCACGTCGGCCGGCACCTCGGCCGCCGACACATAGGCGGGATTCACCGCGGCCACGTGCATGGCCAGGTCCTTGGCGAGCGCCTCGTCGCCGCCCTCCACCGCCACCAGCGCACCGATGCGGCTGCCGTGCAGGTAGGCGCCCAACGGCCCCGGCGACTCGACGCGCGCAAAGCGGCGCACCGTGATGTTTTCGCCGATTTTCGCGATCAGCGCGCGGCGGCGCTCTTCGAGCGTGCTGCCGCCGTCCGGCTGCGCCATCAGCGCATCCAGGTCGGCCGCCTTGGAGGCCAGCGCCACCCGCGCGACGTCGCGCGCGAATGACTGGAAGTCATCGCCACGGGCGACGAAATCGGTCTCGCAATTGACTTCCAGCAGCACCGCCTGGTTACCGGCGCGTTCCACCGCCAGGGTGCCCTCGGCAGCCACGCGAGCGGCTTTCTTGTCCGCCTTGGCCAGGCCGTTCTTGCGCATGAGTTCGGAGGCGGCGTCCAGATCGCCCTGGGTCTCCACCAGGGCGCGCTTGCACTCCATCATGCCGGCGCCGGTGCGCTCGCGCAGTTGCTTGACTGCTTCAGCAGTAATGTTCATGGCATCCCCCGCGGATCAACGGGCCGCAGGACGGCGAGTGACCGGGCGGCGGCGCGGAGCGCTGGCGGGCGTGGCACGGGTCTCGCCGGCTGCCAGGTTGGGCACCAGCTCATCCGGCTCGATCTCATCATCAGCCGGCGCCACCGACGGCACGGGCGCCGCCGCGGGACGCGCACGCGCACCGGGGCGCGGCTTGCCACGCACCGGCGTCGGAGCAGCCGGGCGCTTGCGGCCGGCGGAACGCTTCTTGGGGTTGCCTTCTTCGTCCAACTCGACGAATTCGTCCTCGCCGACCGGCACTTCCGGCAGCGCGGACTTGCCCTCGAGGATGGCCTCGCAGATGCCCGTGGCATAAAGCCCGATGGCGCGCATGGCGTCATCGTTGCCGGGGATCACGTAATCGATGCCGTCGGGCGAGCAGTTGGTATCCACCACGGCCACCACGGGAATGCCCAGCTTGCGGGCTTCGTGGATGGCGATTTCCTCATGGCCCACATCGATGACGAACAGCGCATCGGGGAGCGAGGTCATGTCGCGGATACCGCCGAGGCTCTTCAGCAGCTTGTCCATTTCGCGGCGCAGCATCTGCGCTTCCTTCTTGCCGCGGCGGTCGAGCGCGCCGCTCTGCGCCATTTCGTCCAGGTCGTTCAGGCGCTTGATGGACTGGCGGATGGTCTTGAAATTGGTGAGCATGCCGCCCAACCAGCGCTGGTTGACGTAGGGCATGCTGCAACGGCTGGCTTCCTTCTGCACGGATTCGCGCGCCGAGCGCTTGGTGCCGACGAACAACACCTTGCCGCCTTCGGCGGCCACGTTCTTGATGAAGGCGGCAGCTTCCGCATACAGCGGCTGCGTCTTCTCGAGATTGATGATGTGGATCTTGTTGCGTTCACCGAAAATGAAGGGGGCCATTTTCGGGTTCCAGAAGCGGGTCTGGTGTCCGAAATGGACGCCCGCTTCCAGCATCTGTCGCATGGACACGCTGGTCATGTAAAGCTCCTGTTTGGGTTGTGCCTCCGCACATCCCGACCGGAAACCCGCACTGAAATCAGCGCAGGCACCCAACCGATCGTGACGATGTGCGTGTGGGGTTGTTAAAAATAGCCGCGCTTTATACCATGAACACCGAGGCGGAGACAACGCGTCCTATTGGCATCTATGACAGTCACCATCAAGACCCCCGAGGAACAAGACAAGATGCGCATCGCGGGGCGTCTGGCGGCCAGCGTCCTGGACATGATCGAACCACATGTCCAGCCCGGGGTGACCACCGAGGAATTGGACCGCCTGTGCAATGATTTCATCGTGCGGGAGCTTGATTCCATCCCCGCCAACGTCAACTACCGGGGCTTCCCCAAGACCATCTGCACCTCCATCAACCACGTGGTGTGCCATGGCATCCCCAACGACAAGCGCCTGAAGGCCGGGGACATCCTCAACATCGACGTCACCGTGATCCGGGATGGCTTTCATGGCGACACCAGCCGCATGTACTACGTCGGCGCACCCTCCATCATGGCCCGGCGCCTGGTGGATGCCTGCCACGAGGCCATGTGGAAGGGTATCCGCGCGGTCAAGCCCGGCGGCCACCTGGGCGACATCGGCCACGCCATACAGGTATTCGCCGAGAGCAATGGCTTCTCGGTCGTGCGCGAATACTGCGGCCACGGCATCGGCCGGGTGTATCACGAGGATCCGCAGGTTCTGCATTACGGCCGTCCCGGCACGGGCATCGAACTCGTGCCCGGCATGACCTTCACCGTCGAGCCGATGATCAATGCGGGACGGCGCGACGTGCGCCTCCTGGATGACGGCTGGACGGTGGTGACCAAGGACCGCTCGCTTTCCGCCCAATGGGAGCACACCATCCTGGTCACGGACGTGGGTTTCGAGGTGCTCACCCTGGGCCAGAACGCGCGCAGCGCGGTGACGGCCATCGCCTCATGATCGCCCTTGGCAAGGACATCGAACCCACCAGCAACTGGCCCTATTTGAAGTCCGCGCCGCAGGCTCTGGCGGCGGGCAGTCATTCCGCGACCGCCTTCCGCGAGGTGCTCGAAGGCGGCGCGGAGCTTCTCAAAAAGCGTTTCAGCGACGATGACGCCATCGAGGACCTGATCCACGATCGGGCCCACCTGGTCGACATCGTGCTGCGCGCCGCCTGGCAACGCCATGCCGGCCGCCACGCGCAGGACCTTGCCCTGATCGCCGTAGGCGGCTACGGGCGCGGCGAGCTGCACCCCTGCTCCGACATCGACATCATGGTGCTGCTGCCCAAGAGCGAGGCCGCGGACTGGCAGCCCGACATCGAGAAGTTCCTGACCTTCCTCTGGGACATTGGCCTCGAGGTCGGGCACAGCGTGCGTTCCATCGATGATTGCCAGCGCGAGAGCCTGGCCGACATCAGCGTGGCCACCACGCTGTTCGAGGCGCGCCTGCTGGCGGGCCCGGAAATCCTGTTCGCCGGCATGCGCCGCGCGCTGGCGCCGGACCGGCTGTGGTCCTCGGCCTCATTCTTCGATGCCAAGGTGAAGGAGCAGACCGAGCGTCATCACCGCTACTTCGACACCGCTTACAACCTCGAACCCAACGTCAAGGCGAGCCCGGGCGGCTTGCGCGACATCCAGACCATCGGCTGGGTGGCCAAGCGACATTTCGGCACCGATACGCTGGACGAACTGGTCGCGCACGGCTTCCTGACGCGCGAGGAGCTGCGCAAGCTCAAGGCGGGGCAATCCTTCCTGTGGAAGGTGCGCTTCGGCCTGCACATGCTCACGGGGCGGCGCGAGGACCGGCTGCTGTTCGACCACCAGATCAAGCTTGCGAAGCTCTTCGGATATGAAGATGCCAGCTTCACCCTCGCGGTGGAGCAGCTGATGCAGAAGTACTACCGCACCGTGATGGACGTGAGCCTCCTGAACGAGATGCTGCTGCAGCTGTTTCGCGAGGCCATCCTCAACGAGCATGGCGCGCCCGAGCCCATCAATCCGCGCTTCCAGATCAGGAACGACTACCTCGAGGTTGCCAATCCCGAGGTGTTCACGCGCAATCCGTCGGCGTTGCTCGAACTGTTCGTGGTGTTGCAGCAGCATCCCAAGGTGCGCGGCGTGCGCGCCGAGACCATCCGCTTGATCGGCTCCTCGGTGAGCCTCATCGATGAGGAATTCCGGCAGAACCCGCGCCACCATCGCCTGTTCGTCGAGATCCTGCGCGCGCCGGTGGGCGTCACGCACGAGCTGCGTCGCATGAACCTGTACGGCGTGCTGGGGCGCTACATTCCCGCGTTCGGCCGCATCGTCGGACGCATGCAGTACGACCTGTTCCACGCCTACACCGTGGACGCACACACGTTGTTCGTCGTGAGCAACCTGCGCCGGCTCGCCATTCCCCGCTACAACCACGAGATGCCTTCCTTGAGCCAGATCATGCAGGCGTTGCCCAAGCAGGAAGTCGCGTATCTCGCGGCCTTGTTCCACGACATTGCCAAGGGCCGCGGCGGAGATCATTCCGAACTCGGCGCCGTGGATGCCGAGGCGTTCTGCCTGGAACAGGGATTGGGCCGCTACGAGGCGCGCCTGGTGGCCTGGCTCGTGCGCAATCACCTGACCCTGTCGGTCACCGCGCAGAAGAAGGACATCAGCGATCCGGAGATCATCCACGAGTTCGCCAAGCGCGTGGGCGACCAGACCCACCTCGACTACCTGTACGTGCTCACGGTAGCGGACGTGCGCGGCACCAACCCGAAGCTGTGGAACACCTGGAAGTCCAAGCTGTTCGAGGAGTTCTACGAGCGCACCAAGCGCGCATTGCGCCGCGGGCTGGAATCCCCCGTGGATGCGGATGAGCTCGTACAGGAAACCCGGAAAGCCGCACGATCACTGCTCAGTGAGTTTGACGACAACCACCTCGAACGTACGTGGTCGCACTGGTCGGATGCCTACTTCCTGCGCTACACGCCCGAGGAAATCGCCTGGCACACACGGCTGTTGGCGCCGCGCCGCGACGGCGACACCACGCCGCTGGTTGCAATCCGTCAGCTGGCCGACCACGGCGGCACCGCCGTGCTCACGTTCACCGAGCACAGCCAGCATTCCTTCGCACGCACCACGGCCGTACTCGACCAGCTCGGCCTCAATGTCGTCGATGCGCGCATCATCGCGACCCGCGATGGCTTCAGCCTGGAGACCTACGTGGTGCTCGAGGAGAGCGGCGCGCTGATCGCCGACGCCGCGCGGGTGCAGGAAATCGAGCGCGGCCTGTGGCGCAATCTGCAGCAGCCGGAAGATTCGCCGCTCACCGTCACCCGGCGCGCACCGCGCCAGGTACGCATGTTCTCCACGCCCACGCAGGTGAACTTCAGCCTGGACACGCGCAATAACCGCACCATCGTCGAGCTGGTGGCCGGCGACCGGCCGGGCTTGTTGTCGGAGGTCGGCAAGGTATTCAAGGCCGAGCAGGTGGACATCCACGGCGCGAAGATCATGACTGTGGGCGAACGCGCGGAGGACGTGTTCTACGTGACCGATACGACAGGCAAACCCCTGCAGGAAGCGGCGAGCAAGTCATTGCAGGAATCCCTGGTCAAAGCCCTGGACCGGCGCGAACCGGCACGAGCGTGAACCCCAAGCTCGCGTCGCTCAAGCCCTATCCCTTCGAACGCCTCAACGCCCTCAAGGCGGGCGTGTCACCCGCCTCGCATCTGGCGCCGATCTCGCTATCCATCGGCGAGCCCCGACACGCCGCACCGCCCTTCCTCATCGAGTCGCTGACGGCGGGATTGGACTCCCTGGGTACCTACCCGACCACGGCCGGCCTCGGTGAATTCCGCCGTGCCGCGGCCGACTGGGCGCAGCGGCGCTACAGCCTGCCGGCGGGCAGCATCGACGCGGAACGCATGGTGCTGCCGGTGAACGGCACGCGCGAAGCGTTGTTCTCGTTCACGCAAGCGTTGCTGGATGGGCAAGCGGATGCGCTGGTCGTGATGCCCAATCCGTTCTATCAGATCTACGAGGGGGCCGCGATCCTCGCAGGCGCCGGCGTTCACTTCCTGCCCACCCTCGCCGCGAACCGTTACCTGCCGGACCTCGACGCGGTTCCCGCCGCGGTCTGGAAGCGCACGCAGTTGCTGTTCCTGTGCTCACCCGGCAACCCCTGCGGCGCCGTGATGAGCGTCGACTACCTGCGGCAGGCGCTGGAGCTGGCGGAGCGCCACGACTTCGTCATCGCCAGTGACGAGTGCTATGCGGACATCTACTTCGATGAGTCCAATCCCCCGCCGGGACTGCTGCAGGCCGCTTACGCCGCGGGGCGCCGCGGGTTCGAGCGCTGCATGGTGTTCCAGAGTCTGTCCAAGCGCTCCAGCGTCCCCGGACTTCGTTCCGGTTTCGTCGCAGGCGACCCGGCCTTGATCAAGCCCTACTTGCTGTACAGGACCTATCACGGCTGCGCCATGCCCGTGCACGTGCAGCGCGCCAGCATTACCGCCTGGCGGGACGATGCGCACGCGCGCGCCAATCGTGACCTGTACCGGCGAAAATTCGATGCCGTGCTGCCCATCCTGCAGAAGGTGATGGCGGTGGACCGGCCCGACGCGGCGTTCTACCTGTGGCCCGATGTGAACGGCGATGACGAGGTATTCGTGCGCGAACTGTTCTGCGCCAAGAACGTCATCGCCCTGCCCGGCAGCTACCTGGCGCGCGAGGATGGGGGCCGGAACCCAGGGGCAGGCCGCGTGCGCCTGTCACTGGTGGCAAGCGTCGACGAGTGCGTCGAGGCCGCCGTGCGCATCCGCGATTTTCTCCTGGGACATTGACGAGGAACCCGCTTGAGCAACGAACTTCAGACCGAGATCGAAGCCGCCTTCGAACGCCGCGCGGACATGACACCGCAGAGCGTCACCGCCCGCGTGCGCGAGGCCGTGGAGGCCGCCGTGGCCCTGTTGGATGCCGGCACCGCCCGCGTCGCCGAGAAGACCTCTGGGGGCTGGCGTGTGAACGAATGGCTGAAGAAGGCCGTGCTGCTCTCCTTCCGCATCCAGGACAACACGCCCCAAGGCGCCGGCGCCTTGAACTTCTACGACAAGGTGCCGCTGAAATTCAGCGGCTGGGACGCGGCGCGTTTCGCCGCCACGGGCGCGCGCGTGGTGCCGCCGGCAACGGTGCGGCGTGGCGCCTTCATCGCCTCCAACGTGGTGCTCATGCCCAGCTACGTGAACATCGGCGCCTATGTCGACAGCGGCACCATGGTCGACACCTGGGCCACGGTGGGCTCGTGCGCGCAGATCGGCAAGAACGTGCACCTCTCGGGCGGCGTCGGCATCGGCGGCGTGCTCGAGCCCCTGCAGGCCAGTCCCACCATCATCGAGGACAACTGCTTCATCGGCGCCCGCTCCGAGGTGGTCGAGGGCGTGATCGTGGAGACCGGCGCCGTGCTCTCCATGGGCGTGTTCATAGGCCAGAGCACCAAGATCTACGATCGCGAACGCGATGAGGTGAGTTACGGGCGGGTGCCGGCGGGTGCCGTCGTGGTTCCAGGTTCGCTGCCCTCCACGAATGGCAAGTACGCATTGAATTGCGCGGTCATCGTCAAGCGCGTTGATGCGCAGACGCGTGCCAAGACTTCCATCAACGAGCTTTTGCGCAATACCGACTAAAGACCACGAAGCATCGCCGCCGCGTCGCGTTTTTTCGCAGTGATCTGCGGTTCTCGCGCGGCGGGATTGGACAGTCCGGAAGGGGAAACCCTCTGGCGCGTGTGAGCGAGTCCGGTCCGGCGCGCCGGCCGCGCTGATCGCGAGGTGGGACTCTTGAATTGAGCGAACAGTGCGATAACGGCCGACCGCGCCGGGACGGTGCCTTGCACGCGCGTCCACGCGCAAAAGCAACTTCGGCTGGCCCGCTCTTCCAGCACGCCGCCCCGCGACAACGACAATGAACGAAACTCAGCGCGAGGTCTTAGCCTCAGCGATCTTGGCGTCAGAGACCATTTTCCGAACATCCGCCAGCAATGCCGGCGCATCGTAGACGATGCCATCATGAATGGTGTAGCGAACGCCCCCGACGCGCACGGCCTGATGAGTCGTGTCGTCCAGATGGACAGCGCCGGTGCCGTAGAGGATCTTGAAATTGGCGAGCGGATTCTGCGGCACGATCACGAGGTCGGCGATCTTGCCGGCTTCGACCGAACCCAGGCGATCCGCCATGCCGAGCAGTTCAGCGCCGGAGAGCGTGGCGGCGCGCACTGCCTCCAGGGGATGAAAGCCCGCTTCCTGCAGCAACTCCAGCTCACGCACCCAGGCGAAGCCGAACAGCTTGTAGATGTAGCCGGCATCATCGCCCACGGCGACGCGGCCGCCGGCGTTCTTGTAGTCGTTCACGAACGACATCCAGATCTGGTAGTTCTTCTTCCAGGCGATCTCGTCCGCGGTGGTCCAGGAGAACCAGTACGAGCCGTGCGCCTCGCGATTGGGCGAATACCAGCGCATCAGCGTGGGCAGGGTGTACTCGTCATGCCACTCGGCCCGCATCTCGCGCGACACGTCGCGGTTCGCCTCGTAGATGGTAAAGGTGGGCACCAGGGTGAAGTCCTTGGCCTTCAAGGACGCGATGACCTCCTTCCAGCGATCGCTGCCGCGCGGCGCCGCCTGTGCCCACAGCCTGCCGGCCTGGCCGAAGCGGTCGTACTCGTCGGCATAGTTGTACTCGGGCGGGTAATCCTGCACCCGGCGATCGGTGAACAGCGCCTCGGGCAATCCATACCAATGCTCCATGCTGGTCAAGCCCCAGGAGGCCGTGTCCATCACGTTCATGCGCGCCACCGCGGTTTGCGCGTGGTGGCAGGCGCTGCGCAGGCCCTTCACCTTCGCCTCGGCGAGAGCGGCCTGCATGATCTCCGGCGGCGCACCGACGAACTTGATGCCATCGGCCCCGGCGGCGGCAATGCTGTCGACCCACTTACGTGCTTCCTCGGGGCTGCTGACGCCGCCTGGGGTGTCCACTTCCACGGGAAAGCCGGCATAGGCCGCGATCCGTGGCGCGACGATCTCGTGCGCGGCGCTGCGGCGGCGCTCGTTCATGGTCCACTTCAAGCCATTGAAGGAGCCGGCTTCGCGCACCGTGGTGATGCCATGGCCCAGCCACAGCTTGTACACGTACTCCGCCGGCGGGACTTCACCCACCTTTCCCTGGCTGGCGTCGGCGATGTGCACGTGCGCATTGATGAAGCCCGGCAACACGTACATGCCGGCGGCATCGATCTCGTAATCGCCTTTTTCCGGCCGGCGCGAATCCTTGATGGGGAGCTTCGGATACCCGACCCCGACGATCCTGCTGATCCGGTCGTTCTCCACGACGATATCCACGGGCCCGATGGCAGGAGAGCCGGTGCCGTCGATCAGGGTCGCACCCCGGATCACCAGCCGCTTGAACGGGCCCGCGCCCTCGTTGGGCTTGCGGTCGGGCGCCGGGCGCGGCGGATGAACAGGGCCGCCCATGTTGGCGGCGATGTACTCCTCGCCCGGCGCGACGCGCTTGGCGTCGATGGCGTGCGCGTTCCAGGCCGGTGCGACAAGCAGCACCGCGCACGCCAACTGCAGGCAGGCCATCGCGCGGCGACGCCTCTTTCCTTCCAAGGCTCCAAGCAAACCCTGCACCATGAGTCGGATACTACGCCTGAATGCGGCAGGGCGAAACCGGCTGGCGCGGGCGCTCAGCCGGCATGAGCAGACACGTCAACCAAAACGCGCCGAGGGATTACCCAAATCGCCCGGTGATGTAATCCTCGGTGAGCCGCTGCAGCGGATTGGTGAAAACGCGGTCCGTCGGTCCCACCTCGATCAAGCGTCCCAGGTGAAAATACGCCGTGCGCTGCGACACGCGCGCCGCCTGCTGCATATTGTGGGTGACGATGGCGATGGCGTAGTTCGCCCGCAGTTCATCGATCAGGTCCTCGATCTTCGCGCTGGCAATCGGATCCAGCGCGGAACAGGGTTCGTCCATCAGGATCACTTCCGGATTGATCGCAATCGTCCGGGCGATGCAGAGTCGCTGTTGCTGACCGCCGGACAAGCCGGTTCCCGGCGAGGACAGCCTGTCCTTGACCTCGTCCCAGATGCCTGCGCGACGCAGGCTGGTCTGCACCAGCTCGTCCAGTTCGATCTTGTCGCGCGTCAGGCCATGAATTCTAGGACCATAGGCCACATTTTCGTAAATCGACTTGGGGAATGGGTTGGGCTTTTGGAAAACGATGCCGACACGCGCGCGCAGCGCCACGACGTTTTGCCGCGGGTCGTGGATATCCAGGCCATCCAGGGTAATACGACCCTCCACCCGCGCGCCCGCGATGGTGTCGTTCATGCGATTGAGACATCGCAGGAACGTGGACTTGCCGCATCCGGACGGCCCTATCATCGCGATGACCTCGTTGCGCCCGATGTCCAGCGTCACATCCTTGATGGCGTGCTTGGATCCGTAATGCACGTTCACATTGCGGGCGCTCATCACGGGATCGTCGAGCGTCGGCCAGCCCGCCGTATGCGTACCGGCCGCTGCTCCATCGGCAAGCAGCGCGGAAACCGCCGTCGAATCACCGGCGTTCATGGCCGGCGCACCAGGGGCCGGATCATCCGAACCGACCCGTGATGTAAGCGTCGGTGCGCGGATTGGCCGGCGTCGTGAATATCTGCGATGACGGACCCACTTCGATCAATTCCCCCATGTACATGAACGCCGTCACGTTCGACACGCGCGCCGCCTGCTGCAGATTATGGGTGACGATCACCACACAAAGCTTCTCGCACAGCCCCTGCAAGGTTTCCTCCACCCGCAGGGTCGAAATCGGGTCGAGGGCCGCCGTGGGCTCGTCCAGCAAAAGGACCTCCGGCTCGATGGCCACCGCACGGGCGATACACAATCGTTGTTGCTGGCCACCCGACAGGCCACGTGCGTCGGTCGTCAATTTGTCCTTGACCTCATCCCACATGGCAGCGTCACGCAACGCGCGTTCCACCCGGTCCTTGATGTCCTGTCGCGACACGCCGCCGGCGAGACGCAATCCAAAGGCAACATTGTCGAAAATCGACATCGGAAACGGGGTGGGCTTCTGGAACACCATTCCCACTCGAAACCGCAGGTCGGCCACATCGACCGCATCGTCCAGAACGTTGCGGCCGCCGATCAACACCTCGCCCACCGCCCGTTGCTTCGGATACAAGGAATACGTGCGATTGAACACACGCAACAACGTCGATTTTCCGCAACCGGAAGGCCCGATGAAGGCGGAGATCGATTTATCCGCCAGGCTCAGATTGATATTCTTGAGCGCCTGATCGTTGCCATAAAAGAAATTGAGGTTGCGGACCACGATCTTCGGTGGCGCCATGGCGGTGGCCGCGCTGCTGCGCGACTCGGCAGGCGGCGGCTGGATCGCAACGCCCGGGCGTGATGCGCCATCCATCACCATCACCCGCCGCTCTTGGATTTCATGAGACCCACGATCAGCCTGGCCGCGGTGCTCAACACCAGGATGGTCACCGTGATGATCAAGGCGCCCGACCATGCCAGATTCTGCCAATCCTTGTAAGGACTCAGCGCAAACTGGAAAATGACCACGGGCAGGTTGGCCATCGGCGAGTTCATGTCGGTATTCCAGAACTGGTTGTTCAAGGCCGTGAACAACAGGGGGGCCGTTTCGCCGCTGATGCGCGCCACCGCGAGCAGCAGGCCCGTGATGATGCCGCTGCGCGCCGCCGGATACGCCACGCTCCAGACAGTCCGCCAGGGATACGCACCCAGCGCGGCCGACGCATCCTTCATTCCGCCGGGTACCAGGTTGAGCATGTCTTCGGTCGTGCGCACCGTGATGGGGATGGACAGGATGGCCAGCGCGATGCCGCCGGCATAGGCGGAGAAATGCCCCATCCTGACCACCACGATTTCGTACACGAACAGTCCGATGATGATCGACGGCGCGCTCAACAGCACGTCATTGATGAAGCGGATCAGGCGGCTCAGCGAGGAGTCGCGCCCATACTCGGACAGGTAAGTGCCCGCAAGCACGCCGACCGGCGCCCCGATCAGAATGCCCATCAGCGTCATCATGACGCTGCCATACAGCGCATTGAGCAGGCCGCCCTGGCTGCCCGGCGGAGGCGTCATCTGCGTGAACAGCTGCAGGGACATCGCGGCCAGTCCGCGCGAGAACAAGGTCCAGAGAATGGCGAGCAGAAACGCGAGGCCAACCAGCGTCGCCGCCATCGACAGCGCCAGCAGCACCGAGTTGGTCAGGTTTCGGCGCGCGCGGCGGTTCATGCGGCGGAAATCCCCCGCTTTTCCACCCGCCGGAGCATGGCTTGCGCAACCGCGATGACCGTGAATGTGATCATGAACAACAGCAGACCCAGCGCGATCAGCGCCGAGGTGTACAGGTCGCCCACCGCCTCGGTGAATTCATTGGCGATCGCCGAGGAAATCGTGGTGCCCGGCGCGAGCAGCGAAGCGCTGATGCGATGCGCATTGCCGATGACGAAGGTGACGGCCATGGTTTCGCCCAGCGCGCGCCCCAATCCGAGCATGACGCCGCCGACGATCCCCACGCGTGAATGCGGGATGACGACATTCCAGATGACCTCCCAGGTGGTCGCACCCAGGCCGTAGCAGGATTCCTTGAGCATGGGCGGCACGGTCTCGAACACATCGCGGGTGATCGCGGCGATGAACGGCAGCACCATGACGGCCAGGATCACGCCGGCGGTGAGGATACCGATGCCGAACGGCGGCCCCTTGAACAGCATGCCGATCCCCGGCAGCGTGCCCAGCGAGTGGATCAATGCCGGTTGCACATGCTGCTGGAGCACCGGCGCCAGGACGAACAGGCCCCAGATGCCGAAAATGATGCTCGGCACGGCCGCCAGCAACTCCACTGCGATACCGATCGGTCTGCGCAACCATTGAGGGCATATCTCGGTCAGGAACAGCGCAATGCCGATTCCGCAGGGAACGGCCAGCACCATGGCGATGACCGAGGTGACCAATGTGCCGTAGATCGGTGCCAATGCGCCGAACTCATCGGTGACCGGATTCCAGATTTCCCGGTACACGAACGCGAAACGGAAATGCTCCACCGCCGGCCATGCGCCATGCAGCAGCGACACCGCCACGCCTCCCAGGATGAGAAGAACGAGCAGCGCCGCGGACAGTGTCGCGGCGCGGAAGATGCGTTCCAGCACCAATTGCCGGGCGGCATGCGCAGGGTCGATCTGGGCCACAGGGCGGTTCTCTGCTGGGTAAAACTGATCCGAAGCGCCCGCCTGCCGGCGGGCACTCCGGATCACGTCAATCTCTACGACATCCGCGTATCAGTATAGCGGAATTGCGCTCACTGTCCGGACCCCGCAGGTTATTTCCCGGCCCATACCGGGTGACCACCGCTGATGATGTCGGCGGACCAGGTCTTCTCCACCTGCTTGATCAACGCGGGCGGCAGCGGCACGTAGTCGAGTTCGGTGGCCATGGCCGCACCGTTCTTGTACGCCCAGGAGAAAAACTTCAAGGCCGAACGGACGGCGTCCGCATCGGCGGGTTGCTTGTACATCAGGATGAAGCTCGCGCCGGTAATCGGCCAGCTGGCCGCGCCGGCCTGGTTCGTGAGAATCAGGTTATAGGCATCCGAATGCGCCCAGTCCGCATTCGCGGCTGCCGCCTGGAAGGACTCGGCGCTCGGCGCCACGAACTTCCCGGCCGCATTGCCCATCAGCGCATAGGCCATCTTGTTTTGCTTCGCGTACGCATATTCGACATAGCCGATGGCGCCGGAGGTCTGGGTGGTCATGTTGGCGACACCTTCGTTGCCCTTTGCGCCGATGCCGGTGGGCCATTGCACGGAGGTATTCGCGCCGATCTTCTCCTTGAACGTCGCGCTCGTCTTGCTGAGGAAATCCGAGAACAGGAAGTTGGTTCCCGAGCCATCCGAACGGTATACCGGCGCGATCGCCGTGTCGGGCAGCGTCAGCTTGGGATTGAGCTTCTTGATCCTTGCGTCGTTCCATTGGGTGATCTCACCCAGGTAGATCGCCGCAATGGTCGCGCCATCGAGGTGCATCTGACCCGCACCAATGCCCGGAATGTTCACCACCGGCACCACGCCGCCGATGATCATCGGGAACTGCAGCAGACCGGCGGCTTTCAAGTCCTCCGGCTTCAGGGGCATGTCAGACGCACCGAAGGTCACGGTCTTCGCCTTGATCTGCTTGATGCCACCACCGGAACCGATGGACTGGTAATTCAACCCGACGCCGGTCGCCTTCTTGTAAGCATCCGCCCACTTCGCATAGATGGGATACGGAAAGGTGGCGCCGGCGCCGGAAATGTCCGCCGCCTGCGAAGCGGCGGCCAGGCTCACGGCGGCCCCGGCCACCATTACAAGACTCTTGAGAAATTTCGATTTCATGTTTCCTCCGGATGACAAACTCACGCTAACACCCATGTGTGAATGTTAGATTAAAAGCTGACCTGCGCCCAAAAGCCGACTTCGTCGTACTTGCCCTCGCTGGCGCCGCCAATGCTGCCATTGCTGGTGCTGAGCGTGCCGTTCTCGACCTTGTCGTGCTTGTAGACCACGGCCAGGTCCACGTTCTTCACCGGACGATACGCCACGCCGAGATTGAAATACGTGTCCTTCAGACCTGGGCTCAGGTCCTTCTTTGGCTTGCTGCTGTCACCGCGCGCGAACACCGACACCTTCGAGTTGAAGTTGTAGGCGCCCCAGACGGAATACCCATCGGCCTTGTCGCTGTCCGTCGACAGCACCTGCCCCCAGTCCTTGGCGGTGAAATACTCGGCGCCCAGGCGCCAGCTCGGATTCACGTACGCCACCAGCGCGGTGAAGCGGTTCGCGGTATGTTCGGCCGTCACGCTCTGGGTTTCCTTGCCGAGCTTGCCGCTGTAGAAGCCCACCGCCAGGGTCAGTTCCTTGATTGGTGAATAGGCAATCCGGCCCTCGACATCCACGCTCTTGGAGCGGGTCGGATTCTTGTATCCCGCGCCGTTCACCACCGAGGCGGCGTAGCTCACCGCACCATCCATGAACGCGCCGGACGCGTGCACGCCCCAATCGGCCGAGGTGCCAAACTTGAGCCGGTCGACCAACACGTTCTCCACGAAGCGGTAGCCATACAGGCCTTCCACGAACGGCACCCACGGCAAATCCGCCGAACCCAGCCGGGCGGTGAAGGCGCTGGATACCTTGGCCTGGACATAGGCCTTTTTCACGTAGATCTGGGTCTGGCCGTCATTGCTGACGTAGTTGAAATCCGAAGTGATGTTCGCGGACCAGACCTTGTCGAAATCGTGGGTCACGCTGAGGTAGAAGCGCTTCACGTCAACCCCCGTGCCGCTGGAATCGGTTTTCACGTCGTCGCTCTTCTGGTTCAGGTTGGTGAAATCGAAGAACGCCTTGCCACCGACGACGGTGTCGCTATCGGCGAATGCAGGGCCGGCCGCGGCCAGCGACGCCATGATCGCCATAGCGGCGGAAGTTGACTTGAGCATTGAGTGATCTCCATGTGATGAAACAGTCGACGATCACGCCGCCCCGGGCAGCTCCGGGGCGTCGCAGGCGTCTCAATGGGATCGCACGATATTGCCGAATTGTTAAAGTTTGATTGCAGCGCTGAATGAGGCTGCGGCGGACTCCACGTCGATGGATCGACTTCAGCTCAGCCCAGCAGCGCCTGCAGAGTGCTGCGGTAGATGTCCTGCAGGGACTCCAGGTCCTCCACCCGGACGTGTTCATCGACCTTATGGATGGTGGCGTTGACCATTCCCATCTCCACCACCTGCGCGCCCATGGGAGCGATGAAGCGGCCGTCGGAGGTGCCACCGCCGGTCGACAATCGGGGACGAATGCCCCGATGTCGGAGCACGGCATCGCCGACGGCCGTGGACAGCGCGCCGGGGCGTGTCAGAAACGGCAGGCCGGAAATGAACCAATCGAGGGAATACGGCACACGGTGGCGGTCCAGGATCTCGATGACCGTGCGCTGCAGGGATTCGACGGTCTGTTCGGTACTAAAGCGCAGGTTGATGCGCGCCTGCAGCTCGCCGGGAATGACATTCGGTGCGCCGGTACCGGCATTGAGGTTCGACACCTGGAAGCTGGTGGGTTCGAAGTGTTCGTTGCCCTGGTCCCACTGCCGCGACACCAGTTCGGCGAGTGCAGGCGCCAGCGCGTGAATCGGATTGAGCGAGAGCTGCGGATAGGCAATGTGGCCTTGTACCCCGTGCACCTTGAGGCGGCAGCTCAAGCTGCCGCGCCGGCCTATCTTGAGGGTATCGCCCAGCACCTGCTCGCTCGAGGGCTCGCCAATCAGGCACCAATCGATCGGCGTGCCGCGGCCGCGAAGGACCTCGACCACGCGCCGGGTGCCATCCACAGAGGGGCCTTCCTCGTCGCTGGTGATGAGATAGGCGATGGTGCCGCGATGCCGCGGGTGCTCAGCGAGAAACCCGGCCGTGGCGCACAGCATGGCCGCCAGGGCGCTTTTCATGTCCGCCGCGCCGCGGCCGTACAGGAGTCCGTCGCGGATCACCGGCTCGAACGGGTCGCTATGCCATTGCTCCAGCGGTCCCGCCGGCACGACATCGGTGTGCCCGGCGAAGCAGAACACCGGTGCCCCCTCGCCGTGCGTCGCCCAGAAATTGCTCACTGGTCCGAAAGGCATGGACTCGACCACGAAGCCGAGCTCCTTCAGCCTTGCGATCATGAGGTCCTGGCAGCCGCCATCCTCGGGACTGACCGACCGGCGCGCGATCAACTCGCGCGTCAACGAAAGGGTGTCGGACATCAGGATCGCGCAACCGGCTGGGTCGAGCGCAGGTTGACCCAAATGCCGCAGGCGCCGACAGCGGCAGCGCAGGCGAGCACCCAGGCCGGCATGGTCAGGCCCAAGAACCGCCAGTTGACGATGGCGCACTCGCCCGATCCGTTGAGCACCCTGGACAACACTTCGTTCAAGGGCAGCACTTTGAGCATGAACTTGAGCGACGCGCCGCACGCCGGAACCGTGCCGGGCGGCAGGCTCTGGATGTACAGGTGACGCACCGCGATTGCGACGGTGACGCCGGAGGCGAGTGCCATCAACGCCGCATACACACGCCGCCCGCCCGTTTGCGGGTCATGCAGGAAGGCCGCGAGGAACACAAGGCCCATCGCCAGCACACCGATGCGCTGGAAGATGCACAATGGACAGGGCTCGAGCTTCAGGACGAACTGCGAGAAGAAGGCATAGCCCAGCATGCCCGCGCAAGCGCCGAAGCCCAGCAGATTCGCGGTCCGCGTTCTGATCATCATGCCATCCTCATCCGAATTGGGCCGCGCTAACGCCCGGCTGCCGGCGAAACACTTTCCACTTGCTTGGCCACGTTTTCCAGCGAAGTGTGCCGCACATCGGTGCCATGCACCATGTAGATGACGTATTCGCAGATATTCTTGGCATGATCTCCGATCCGCTCGAGCGCGCGCACCACCCACATGATTTCCATGACCCGGCGGATGCTGCGCGGATCCTCCATCATGAAAGTCATGCATTGGCGCTGGATGGATTCGTATTCCTCGTCCACCATTTTGTCATCCTGCACGGTGCGCAGGGCCGCCTTGGAGTCCATCCGCGCGAATGAGTCCAGCGCATCGCGCACCATCTGCGCCACCTGCCGGCCCAGGTGCTTGACCGAGCGATACTTGTCCGGCGGCCGTTCCATGTTCGCCAGGCGTGAAGCAATGTAGCCGATTTTCTCGCCTTCATCGCCGATGCGTTCAAGGTCGGTGATGGTCTTGATGATCGCCACGATCACGCGCAAATCGCCTGCGGCAGGAGAGCGGGTGGCCAGGATGCGGCTGCATTCCTCGTCGATCGACACCTCCATGCCGTTGACCTTGTAGTCCTGCATGGCGACGGACTCGCCCAGCTTGCTGTCCCCCTCCACCAAGGCGGTAATCGCCTTTTGCAGCTGGTCCTCCACGAACCCGCCCATCTGCAAAACCTGGTTGCGGACTCGTTCCAGGTCTTCGTTGAAGCGGCGTGAGATGTGGTGAGAGAGGTCTGCGGTTTCCATGATGTCGGTCCTGCTGTGAGCCAATTGAAAGATGCGGTCGGCAGCCACCCGCGTCGTTTACATGTGAACGTTCCCCGCGTCAACCGATCACGCCGTCTTTGTGATCGGCGGCGGATCCGCCTCCAGCTGAGCGTCCGGTGGATGAGCAGCCGGCCGGTGCCATATCCGCCCGAGGGGGAAATGGCAGCTGAAAGTGCTGCCCTTGCCCTCGATGCTGCGTACGTCCAGATGCGCGCCATGCAGTTGCAGCGCGTGCTTGACGATCGCCAACCCAAGCCCGGATCCGCCCTGATCTCGCGACCGTCCCTCATCCACGCGGTAAAAGCGCTCGGTCACGCGCGGCAGAAACTCGGCCGCGATACCGATGCCGGTGTCGATCACGGCAAAATGGGCGCCTTCGTCATCGCACCACCAACGCATCCGCACCGAGCCGGTGGCGGGCGTGTACTTGAGAGCGTTCACCAACAGGTTGGTGAACGCGGATTCCAGATCACGCAAGGATCCGAACAGGCCATCCGTGCTGTCCAATTCCAGCCGGATATCGCCCGGCCGGTCCGAACGAGCCAGCGCGTCGCGATGCAGGCGCTGCAGCAGCGACACGATGTCCACCATGTCGCGCACCGCTTCCCCTTCGGTCGACTCCAGGCGCGACAACTCCAGGAGATCGCTGATGATGGCGTTCATGCGCTGCGCCTGGGCGCGCATGTCCTGGACCGGGCCCAACCAATCGCGATCCAGCCCGGGATCATCGGCAAGCGTGTCCAAGTAGCCGGAAATCACGGTCAGCGGCGTGCGCAACTCGTGCGAGGCATTGGCGACGAAGTCCTTGCGCATCGCTTCGATCTTGACCTGCCGGGTGACATCGCTCACCAGCAGCAGGATCTGACCGGCGCCATACGGCACCGCCTGCACCGACAAGTAGCTTTGCGGTTGCTGCGGAGCGCAGATCACCAACGGCGCGGTGAACTTGTCGCTGTGCAGATACCTGGCGAATTCCGGAGCGCGGATCAAGTTGTCGATGCGCAGCCCGAGGTCGACGCCGCGCTTCAAGCCGAGCAAACGGCCGGCAGGCGGATTGAACCAGACGATCTCCCGCTGCTGGGTGAGGACGATGACACCATCCGGCAGGGCCGCGGTCGATCTGCGCAGCTCACGCAGCAATTGCAGCACCCGTTGCTTGTGAAAACGCTTGCGGCGGTTCAGCCGTTCGATCTGCGCCACGGCGTCGCCCCAAACGCCACCCATGACCGGTGGGGCAGTTTTCGGGCGCGCGGACAGCCAACGGCTCAGCCGATACAATTGCGCCAGCTGCCAAAACATATAGGCACACGCCAAGACCAGCAGCCAAACCCAGATATGGCCGAACAAAAGTCCCAGCAGCAACGCCAGTCCGAGCACGCCGGCCAGCCGCGCGAGCGCAAACGACCACATGGAAAACATGGCGCCGAGTCTACGCGTCGCGGGTGGAGAATCGATAGCCTGAGCCGCGCACCGTCTGCACGAATCGATCCAGCGACTCGGGCTCCAGCGCCCGGCGCAGGCGGCGAATGTGCACGTCCACCGTGCGCTCCTCCACGTACGTATTGCCTCCCCAGACCCGGTCGAGCAGTTGGCCGCGTGAGAACACCCGCTCCGGATGCGTCATGAAGAAGTGAAGCAGGCGGTATTCGGTGGGACCGAGGGATATCTCCTTCTCGCCGGCGCTGACGCGATGGCTGGAATCGTCGATCTTCAGGCCCGGCACCTCCACGATATCCTCGCCGCCCGCGGGGCCGGACCTGCGCAGCACCGCCTGGATCCGGGCCAGGAGTTCACGAGGGCTGAATGGCTTGGTGATGTAATCGTCGGCGCCGCCTTCGAGTCCGCTGATCTTGTCCTGCTCTTCCGCCCGCGCGGTGAGCATGATGCTGGGGATGTCTTCGCTGTCCTTGGATTTTTTCAAGGCGCGGATCAGCTCCAAGCCACTCATGTCGGGCAGCATCCAATCCACCAGCAGCAAATCAGGGCGTGAATCCACGATTTGCGCGCGCGCGGCACGACAGTCCGGCGCTTCGCTGACATCGAAGCCGGCACGGCGCAGGCCGAAGGCGATCATGTCGCGAATCGGTTTCTCATCTTCGACCAGGAGAATGCGTTTTGCGCCCATGATCCGTTGCTAGTGCATTGATTTACCTGAAAGCCCATTACACAGCCGGCGTGTTACCGTTACGTGACAATCACCGCTCAACCCGGAGCGCCCGCTGCTGCGAGACGGCGCTCATCCTCGGTCAGCGCCACCTTGTCACGCAGGTATAGCGGCTGCAACTGCGCGGCATCGACTGCTTCCTGCCGCGCCAGCCGCAGCGCCGCGAGCTCGGCCATATGTCGGGCCTGCGGCAACGCGTTGGCATCCAGAGTAGCCTGATGGAGGGGATGCGTCCGCAGCAGGCGCATGCCGCGACCGATGGCCGTGTGCGTGCGCGCGGAAGTATCCACGCCGACCGCCTGCGGCGCGCTCAAGGCAGGGCCTGCCACCGCTTCGACCCCGCGCGCGGCGTCACGTCGGTACCGGGCCCAGTAAAGCTCGCCCATGCGCGCATCCAGACAGGCCAACGCATCGTCAGCGCCCGGCTGGCGCTGCAACGCCGCCCAGGCCAGGGCCTCCAGCGAGTTGATGCCGATCACCGGCAGCCCCGCGCCGAATGCGAGCCCCTGCGCCACCGACACGCTGATGCGCACGCCGGTGAACGCGCCGGGGCCGATGCCGGCCGCCAGCGCCGTCAACTCCGGCAGGCGCACGCCTGCCTCGAACAGCACCTCATCCACCAGCGGCAGGATCCGCATGGCCGCGTCGCGCCCCGCTTCCTCATAGCGCGCGATGACGGCGCCGTCGGTCCACAACGCCACCGAGCAGGCTTCGGTGGCGGCATCGAGGGCGAGGATCCGCACCGGACCGGCCCCACTCACCGCCGCACCACCGCAGCCAGTCGCGTCTCCAGGAAATCGGCAGCCTCTTCGACGTCGCTGATCACCGGCGCGGGCGGCAGCGATGCCAGGAACAACTTACCGTAGCCCTTGGTCTTCAGGCGCGGATCGCCGATCACGATCACGCCGAAGTCATCCATGTCGCGGATCAGGCGCCCCACACCCTGTTTCAAGGCGAGCACGGCCTGCGGCACCTGGTATTCGAGGAAGGGATTGCCGCCGCGCCGGCGGATGCCCTCGAGCCGCGCCTTGAGCAGCGGATCGTCCGGGGACGCAAACGGCAGCTTGTCGATGGCGACGATGCTGAGCGCATCGCCCTTCACGTCCACGCCCTCCCAGAAACTGCCCGTCGCCAGCAACACCGCATTGCCGAGCGCACGGAATTGCTTGAGCAAGGCATCGCGCGGCGCCTGGCCCTGCACCAGGACCGGGAACGGCGGATCGGGAAAGCGCCGCTGCAGCGCTGCCAGCCCTTCGTTCAAGCCGCGATAGCTGGTGTACAGCAGGAAGGCGCGTCCGCCACTTGCCACCAGGAGCGGCGCCACGGCGCCGATGAAGCGGCCGGCGAAAGCGGGATCCTGCGGATCGGGCATGTCCGGCGGCAGGTACAGCCGCGCCTGTTCGCGGAAGTCGAACGGCGATTCGATGCGCAGGGCGCGCGCCGAGGGCAAGCCGATGCGCTCGGCGAAGTGCGAGAAATCATCGCCCAAGGCGAGTGTCGCCGAGGTGAAGATCCAGGCACAGGGCCGCGACTCGACATAGCCGCGCAGCCGCTCGGCGATTTCGAACGGCGTGAAGTGCAGGGTGACGCCGCTGGCCGAGCCCTCCGCCCAGCGCAGCCCCGCCTGTTCCTCCACCGCACGAAGCGTGGCGAGATTGTCGGCGAGCTGGCGCGCGCGGCGCGCGCACATGCCCGTGCCGGCACCGCCACCGAGGGCCTCCAGGCGCGCACCGGCCTCTCGCAATGCCGCCTCGAGATCCGTGAGCGCGTCGAAGAAACCTTCCGGCAGGCGATCCCATTCCACGCGGCCGCTGCGTGGCGGCACGTATTCATACAGCTTCTGCACGCCGGCATCGAGATTGCGCAGCACGGCGGCGATGTCCATGGAACCCGCCTGCGCCCGCGATACCTCACCGCTGGCATCGCGCGCCAGGACCTGCACCTGACGGGAGGACCAGTTCAGCCCGAAGAATTGCGCGGCGATGTCCGGCACCTGATGCGCCTCGTCCAAGATCACCGCCTGCGTGCCGGGCAGCAAGTCGCCGAAGCCCTCGTCCTTCAATCCCAGGTCCGCCAGCAGCAGGTGATGGTTGACCACCACCACCTGTGCGGCCTGCGCCGCACGGCGCGCCTCGTACACATGGCAGCGGGCGAACTGCGGGCATTCCTGGCCCAGGCAATTTTCCCGAGTGGAGGTGACCAGCGGCCACAGCGGCGAGTTCTCCGGGATGTCCGCCAGCTCGGACAGATCACCGCTGCGGGTGGCCACCGACCAGCGCAATACTTTGTTCATGTGACGCGCACTGCCCTTGCCCGCCCCGAACAGCGCGCGCTGCTGCGGCGCGCTCTCCAGGCGATGGCGGCACAGGTAGTTGGCGCGGCCCTTGAGCAACGCCAGGCGCACCGGCATGCCGATGGCGCGCGCCAGCATCGGCACGTCGCGGTGGAACAACTGATCCTGCAGGGTGCGTGTGCCGGTGGAGATGATCACGCTTTGACCCGAGAGCAAGGCGGGCACGAGGTAAGCGAAGGTCTTGCCGGTGCCGGTACCGGCCTCGACGATCAAGGGCTCGCCGAGCGTCATCGCCCGGCCCACGGCGCGCGCCATGACGGCCTGCTCTGGTCTGAAGGCATAGCCCTCCATGGCCTGCGCGAGAGGCCCGTGCTCGCCGAAGACGTCGAGATAGTCCTCGGTCACGCGTCGCTTACTTCAACAGCGCGCGAAACCGCGCGTAGGCGATGGCGCTGGCGCTCAAGGGGAACTTGAGGCGCCAGCGGATATGGGTGTAGTCCGCCGCCGCAGCCGGCCGTGCCTTGCCCGCCGGCAGCGCAATGACCAGGTCCTCGGGCTTGCCGAAGCTCGTTCCGCCGTCGACCGAGAAATCGATCTCGCACCCCGGGCCGGCGGCCGAGCCGGCCACGTAACTCATGCGCCCGGGAATGGGTGAGATGGCTACGACCTGTCCGACCGAGCGGTTGGTGGTGTTGCGGATTTCGACGGTGTAGACGAGCTGATCCCCGCCCACGACATGGTCCGCCGGCGACAGGGCATAGCGCACGATGGCGCCATCGGTCTTGCGCGTTTCGAGCTCACCGATGGTCCGCTGCGTGATGCCCGCGGGTGACACGCTTTGGCCGGCGGCGACGGCCGCCGCCAGCACCGCCAGCAACAGCAGGGGGAAGCGCGGCCGGACGCTCGCACGCGCTGCGCGGAGGCCCTTGGCGCAGCCTGAAAGCCAGCAATAAATTGTAAAATACTCAGTAAGTTGTGAAGACAATCACACGAAGAAAGCGAGGTTGCGGAATACGGTCACGCTTACCTGGTTTTGGGGATGATAGCTCACTTGGCGTCCCCACCGCGCATCTGTCACCATTGCGCTCTGTACCAACAAGCAAACGATGTACCCCATGGCTACCGCTCCGCAACATGCATTCGATCTGTCCTCTCTGAGCCTGGCTGTGGCGGGATGGGTGCGCGATGTGGCAGCGGAGACCCAACCGGCCGCAGTGTATTGGTGCGATGGCAGCGAAGAAGAGTTCCAACGCTTGACCCGCGAGTTGGTGCAGAAACAGGAACTGCTGCCGCTCAATCCCAGCACCCATCCGGGATGCCACCTGTCCCGCTCGCACCCGTCCGATGTGGCGCGCGTGGAGCACCTGACCTTCGTCTGCACGCGCAACGAAACCGACGCCGGCCCCAACAATCATTGGATGGAGCCGGCCCAGGCGCACCGCAAGATGGACGAGCTGTTCCGGGGGTGCATGAAGGGCCGGACGCTGTATGTCGTGCCCTACTGCATGGGCCCCATCGATTCGCCGTTTTCCCGCTGCGGGGTCGAGATCACCGACAGCGCCTACGTGGTGCTGAACATGAAGATCATGACGCGCATGGGGCGCCCCGCCCTGGAACGCATCGCCCGCGAAGGCAAGTTCGTGAAGGGCCTGCACTCCACCGGCGACCTGAACCCCGAGCGCCGCTTCATCATGCATTTTCCAGAAGAACTGTCGATCAAGAGCTTCGGCTCGGGCTACGGCGGCAACGCGCTGCTGGGCAAGAAGTGCCATGCGCTGCGCATCGCCAGCTGGCAGGCGCGCAGCGAGGGCTGGCTGGCCGAGCACATGCTCATCGTCGGCGTGCAGAATCCGCAAGGCGAGATTCATTACCTCGCCTGCGCGTTTCCGTCGGCCTGCGGCAAGACCAATCTCGCCATGCTGATCCCGCCGGAGAGCTTCCCGGGCTGGAAGATCTGGACGGTGGGCGATGACATCGCGTGGCTCCATCCCGGCGCCGATGGGCGCCTGTATGCCATCAATCCCGAATCCGGCTATTTCGGCGTGGCGCCCGGCACCAATGCCAGCACCAACCGCAATGCCTTCGAGACCATTCGTCACGACACCATTTTCACCAACGTGGCGCTGACGGCGGACAACCAGCCCTGGTGGGAGGGCATGGAGTCCGGCACGCCGGTCATCGACTGGCAGGGCCGGCCGTACGACGCCAAGAACGGCCCCGCGGCGCACCCGAATTCACGCTTCACGGTGGCCGCCAAGCAGAACCCCAACTACTCCACCATGGCCGATGCGCCGGGTGGCGTGCCGATTTCCGCCATCGTGTTCGGCGGCCGCCGCCGCTCGCTCGCGCCGCTGGTGTACCAGGCGCGTTCCTGGGCGCACGGCGTGCTGGTGGGCGCCGGCGTCGCCTCGGAGACCACGGCCGCGGCGGTGGGCGAAGTCGGCGTGGTGCGCCGAGACCCGATGGCCATGAAGCCCTTCGCCGGCTACAACTTCGGCGATTACTGGGCACATTGGCTGAGCGTGGGCAACAAGCTCCAGAGCCCGCCGCAGATCTTTCACGTCAATTGGTTCCGGCGCGATGCCGCGGGTAAATTCCTGTGGCCGGGCTACGGCGAGAACCTGCGCGTGTTGAGCTGGATCATCGACCGCTGCAAGGGCGCCGCGGCCACGCACGAAACGCCCATCGGCTACCTGCCCAAGGCGCAGGAACTGGACACCGCAGCGCTGAAGCTGGCGCCGGGTGCCATGGATGAATTGCTGGCGGTGAGGCCTGAACAGTGGCGCGAGGAAATGCACAGCATCGGCGAATATCTGCAGCAGTTTGCGCCGCGCGTACCTAAAGCCTTGCTGGATGAGCACGCCGACGCGCTCAAGCGGCTTTCCTGAGAGAAGGCGCTAAGAAGGCGCACCCGGCCCTGCGACACATCATCAGTGGCTTCCAGACAAGCGCGGAGCGGAGTCGGCTTGCTCGCCTGCAGGCTTGAGTACTCTCTGCGGGCACATCGAGCGGGCTGCGATAACGCCAGGGTGAGCATGCAAATCTTCGCGTGGCATCGAGTTCGCACGCTCCAGCCTTATCGAAACGGCCATCCCTCCTAACTGCGTGAGCAGGCGCGCCCTTCCCTCGCGCTGAGCCGTCACGGCGCGCGTGGCGCGGGTGTTGCTATTTGCTTTTTCGCCGGGCGGGTGACACCCGAAGCTGCAAGCCGCGGCCAGAATCCAACGACACCGCATATCGAAGGCACGCGCTCAGCACACCAGGAAGGCCACGAGATGGCACGAAGTGGCGAGTTGAAATCTGAGTGGCGCTCTGCAAGCGGGTGTCCCGCCCGCCGGAAAATAAATACAACACCCGTGACGCGCGCGCCGCACGCCCTTAACGCCAGTGAAGAACGCCGTTACTCCTCGCAGATGTAGCGGATGACCTGCGTAGAATTGCTGTCAGGAGCTTTGCCTAACCCGATAAGACCCTCGGAACGGATCTGCATCGAATCCCGCCGCACGAACGCCTCGTCGCCGTCCTTGCCCTGCACGAAGGTGCCGTTGGTGCTCTGGTCGATGAGCATGAACTTATTGCGGCTGATCTCGATGCGGGCGTGCAGGCGGGAGATCAGGTTGCCCTTGATCACCAGGTCGTTTTCCTCGGCGCGGCCCATGCTTATGTTGTTGCGCCGTTCGTCGACGATGACTTCCTGGCCTTGGTAGCGCAGGCGCAGGCGGTGAGCCTTGTCCTTGGCGCCATTGCGGGAGGCCATCGCGATGGCCGGCACCATGCTGGTGATGTCCTCGGTCTGCCACAGGACCTCGAACAGCGCGAGCTCGCTGCTGCGGCCCTTGACCGTGGCGACATCGATCTGGCGCACGCAGGCCCGCCATTCCGGCGACAAGTGATCCACCATGACCGCCGTGGTCATGATCTGCCCTGCCTTGGCCTGGCTGGTCATGCGGTTGGCCGTATGCACTGCGGATCCGAAAATATCTCTATTTTCAATAACTACCGGGCCAAAGTTACAGCCGATTCTGATTGCCACGGCGTGCTCGTCGACCTTCAATTGGGGATGCGCAGCGATTTGCTTCTGCATTTGAGCAGCGGCGTTCAGCGCGTCATCGGCATTGGGGAAGGTGGACATGACTTCATCGCCCATGGTCTTGATGACCATGCCGCCGTGCTGGTCGGTGGCAAGGCGCATGACGTCGATGCAGATGGCCACCATTTCCCGCGCCCGCAGATCGCCGAGCTGTTCGTACAGCTTCATGCTGCCGACGACGTCGGCGAAGACGATGGCTAATTCGGTTTCATTGCCCATAACGCGAGTACGATTATACTTAATGTGCGTCCGGGGTGCCGATGTGCGTGCGTCGCCTCAGGCCGCCCGGCGCAGGATTTCAGCGCCTGCCAGCAGGGTCTCCGCCGGCGCACCCGGCCTGGCGGCGCATTCGGAAAGGAATCGCCGCCACGCGCGCGCGCCGCTGACACCACTGATCAATCCGCTCAAATGCCGCGCGATGGCGTGGAGCCGTACGCCCCCGCGCATCTGTTCGCGCGCATAGGGCACCACCGCCTCGATGATCTGTACGGGATCCGGCATGGCCCATTGCGGATCGACGAACTCACGCTGCAATTCGGCCAACAGCGCCGGCCGGGCGTAGGCTGCGCGGCCGATCATGACGCCATCCAGTCCCGAGCCAACCAGTTCCGCCGCTGAGGCCGCATTGGCGATTCCACCGTTGATGCTGATGTGCAGGTCCGGGCGCTCGCGCTTGAGGCGCTGCACGTAGGCATATTTCAGCGGCGGGATCTCCCGGTTCTGGCGCGGCGACAGCCCTTTCAGGATGGCATTACGCGCATGCACGGCAAAGTGCCGCACGCCCGCCGCGGCGACCGTGTCGATGAATCCGGCGAAAAACCCATAATCCTCGCGGGCATCGACGCCGATCCGGCATTTGACGCTGACCGGCACGGTCACGGCATCGGTCATCGCGGCGACGCAGGCGGCAACGCGCTGCGGATCGAGCATGAGGCAGGCGCCGAAGGCGCCATCCCGCACCCGGTCGCTCGGGCAGCCCACATTGAGGTTGATTTCGTCGTAGCCCATCCTGGCACCGACCTTGGCGGCGGCCGCCAGTTCCGCCGGATCGCTGCCCCCCAACTGCAGGACCACCGGATGCTCGGCATCCCCATGGGCAAGGAGGCGTTCTGCATCGCCGCGTACCACCGCCGCGGCCACCACCATTTCCGTGTACAGCAGCGCGTGGGGTGCGAACAGCCGGTGGATGAACCGGCAATGACGATCGGTATAGTCCATCATCGGCGCCACCGAGAAGCGGCGCTCGAAGGCGCGCGGATCCACCGCCGCCGAACCCACCGTGTGACTTGACTTAATCAATGCCCTGCACCGCCGGCCCCTTGGCCAAAGTCGGGCAGTTTAGCGGTTCACCGATGGGCACGTCAGTTGTCCGGGTTTGCCGTCAGCGGCGCGTCGCCTGCGGGAATGCCGCACGGCTGATCGCCCGTTCGTCGGCATGCACCAGGTCACGAGCCACCTCGCGCACGATGACCTTGCGCGTCGGCGCCGAGATCTGCGTGCGCAGCACACCGAGGAAGCGCGGCTCGGCGATCACCGTCAATTCATCGATGCCGCCGCCGCGCCGCTCCGTGTCCAGGCGCTGCGCGATCTGCTTGGCGAAGCGTTCCACCTCCACCGCGTGCGGATCGTAGTCGCTCTGCGCGCCATGGCGGGACCGCGTCTTGGGCCCGCGGCCGACGCGGCTGCCGCTGTCGAAGACCCGGCCGGTGCGATCGGTGATCAGCTCGCGCGCGGCGAGGTGCGCGGTGGGCCGCTCCAGCAGTGCAACTTCGGTAAAGCCGCTCTCGCCCTCGGTGTCCTTGCGGCACAGCACATGGGCCTCTCCCCCATCGGCCACCAGGACGTAGATGCGTTTGCGGCGGGCGTGATTGGCGATCTGCTTGACGGCATTTGGCGCTTTCATGGATGGCCTCCTGTTGGCGGTGTCGGCGGTTCGCATGGCCGTCGCGTGGCGGGCTGCCCGGCGCGGCCTCGAAGCTACAGGTTACCGGCTTCGGACCCGAATACTCTACGGAATTTCGCGCAAAAGCGCCTGCGCAAAGCCCCTGCGCCAAGCGCCTGCGCCGTCCCCGTGGCGGGTCGTCGCACCGCAACGGTCATGTTACGCTGAATGCAAACCGTTTCCCGTGGAGTTCCCATGATCGCAACACCCTGCGGCGCCCGCCGCGGCGAACAAGTATTGAAGCGCCTGCGCGAGCGCCCGCCCGCCATCTGGTACCGCGGCGAGCAGGTAAAGGATGTGACCACCCATCCGGCGCTCGCCGGCGGGGTGCGGACCCTGGCGCACCTGTACGACCTGCAATGGGACAAGGCGGAGATCACCCTGTACGACTCGCCCACCACCGGCAACAAGGTGGCGCGCTCCTTCATGATGCCGCGCACCCACGAGGAACTGGCGAGCATCAGCCGCTCCATGAAGGTGTGGGAGGACTACACGCACGGGATGATGGGCCGCGTGCCCGACTACATCAACCGCGCGATGACCGGCTATGCCGCCGGTGCGCCGTTCCTCGCCGAGGCCGATCCGCGCTTCGGCGCGAACGCCGTACGCTACTACGAATACCTGCGCGAAAATGACCTGTGCCTGACGCACACGCTGATCCCGCCGCAGGCCAACCGCGCGGTCAATGCGGCGAAGCAGGCGGATCCCTTCCTGGCGGCGCGCATCAAGGAAGAAACCGACGCGGGCATCGTGATCCGCGGCTGCCGCATGCTCGCCACCCTGCCGATCTCCGATGAGATCATGGTATTCCCGTCCACGCTGCTGAAGAGCCCGGAGGACGATGCCCCTTACGCCTTCGGCTTCTCCATCGCCAACGACACGCCGGGCCTGCGCTTCATCTGCCGCGAGAGCATCGACTACGGCCGCTCGCACTACGATCACCCGCTGGGCTCGCGCTTCGAGGAAATGGACGCGGTGGTGATCTTCGACGACGTGTTCGTGCCCTGGGAGCAGATCCTCCTGTACCGCGACATCAAGCGCTGCAACGAGGCCTATTCGCGCACCGGCGCCGTGGTGCACATGACGCACCAGGTGGTGGTGAAGAACATTGCCAAGTGCGAATTCATGCTCGGGCTCGCCTCGCTCCTGGTGAACAGCATTGGCGCGGAGATCTTCCAGCACATCCAGGAAAAGCTCGCCGAGTTGTGGGTGAATCTCGAGACCATGAAGGCCTTCCTGCGGGCGGCCGAGGCGGATGCGCAGCTGGACGAATGGGGCGTGATGCGCCCGGCGTGGAATCCGCTGGATGCGGCCCGCAACCTGTTCCCGCGCCTGTACCCGCGCATGGTGGAGATCATCCAGCAGATAGGGGCGAGCGGCCTCGTGGCCATGCCCACCGAAGCCGATCTCAAGGGTCCGCTGCGTGAGGACATCCGCAAGTACTACCAGGCAGCACGTGCCGATGCCTTCGAGCGCGTGCCGCTGTTCCGCCTGGCCTGGGACGCCTCGATTTCCGCCTTCGCCTCGCGCCAGGTGCTGTACGAGCGGTTCTTCTTCGGCGACCCCGTGCGCATGGCCGGTGCGCTGGTGTCGGGGCACCAGGGACAGATCCAGGAAATGGCGGAACGCGTACGCGCCTTCGTGCAGGAAGGGCGCGACGAGGCGTTCGCGCAGGCGCCGCAGTAGGAGTTCCGCGATGACGGCAACAGACCCGGGGCCCGGCCCCTCGCTCGACACACGGCGTTACCGCGACACCATCGGCATGTTTGCCACCGGCGTGGCCGTCATCGTCGCGCGCGCCGGCGATGAAGCGGTGGCCATGACCGTCAATGCCGTGTCCTCGGTGTCGCTCGATCCCATGCTGGTGCTGTTCTGCCCGGGAAAGAAGTCGCGGTTCGCCGGAAATCTGGCCGCGCTCGAGGGCTTCAGCGTGAATATCCTGCGCCAGGAGCAGCAGGCGTTGTCCACATGGTTCGCCGGCGGATGGAAGGAGTCCGCGCCACCGCCCTTCAGGCTGGTGCCGGCACGGCACGCGCCGCGCCTGGAAGGGAGCCTTGCCTCGCTCGACTGTACGCCGCATCAGGTGATCGACGCTGGCGACCATTGGATCGTGCTCGGCAAGGTCTGGGACGTGCACCAGGGCATCCCGCCGCACCACCCGCTGCTGTTCTTCGGCGGCCGCTATCGCGGCGTGGACTTAACGGAAAGCAAGCCGGCGCCGGACCTGACCAGCCTGCAGGCCGAGCCCGCGCACATTTTCTACGATCACTGGTAAGCCGGCCCTCAAGGGGTTGGCTTGACGATCAGCACATCGCAGGTGAGCGAATCCAGCACGCGTTCGGCGGTGTTGCCGATGAACAATCGCTTGATTGCGGAGCGCGACACCGCACCCATCACCACCATCCCGGCCTTGAGCGAACGCGCCAGGAACGGCAGCTCGATGGCCGGGTCTCCGGAGCGCAGGTGCGCATTGCGCGAGCCGATGGCATGGCGCTGGTTCACGCGACGGAACTGGCGCTGCACGGATGCCTTATAGCGCTTGTCATCGGGCAATGACACCGGAATGGAGGACGGCGCGCCCACCGTACCGGCGACGAATCCGACAAGCGGTGCATACACATGCGCGGTGTGCACAGAGCCCTTGAACAGTCCGGCCACGCCGCGCGCCACTTCCAGGATGCGCGCATCGAGGCTGGCGGGCTTGCCGGCGGCATGCCAGGGGTCCAGTGCCGCCAACGTCATCGGCCGCGAGGGCAGCGAGCCGGTCTTGACGATGAGCAGCGGCACGGGGCAATCGCGGATCAGCCCATAGTCGGTCTGCGAGAGCAGGAGCCGCGCGAACACGTTGTGCTTGTGCGCCTCGATGATGACGAGATCTGGCCGCGTGCGGGTCACGCGCCGCACGATGGCATCGGAGGCCGGGTAGCCCAGCTCGACGGCGACGTTGACGGTGAGGCCATCGCGCCGCAGGCGCTTTGCCGTCGCCTCCAACTGCTGTGCGCCCTGCTCCTGCAACAGGCGCGCGAATTCGCGCGATTCCGCGCGACTGATGTCACCATAGGAGCCGGTGAGCGCCACCGAGTTGAACAGCTCGATGCTTGCGCCGCTGCGGCGCGCGATCTCCACCCCACGCCGCACAGCCTTGTTGGCGCGTGCGGCAGGATCGGCGACGGCGATGAGTATGTTGCGGATCCGGTAGGTCATGGGAGGCGACCTCATGTCGGGAAGGTGGCGCCAGCGTACGCCCGCCGCGCCGCGGCGTCATCGTGAGTATTACCTACCCCCGAAGCTCCCTACCCCGCCCCGCCGGCGCGTGCTGCGCTGCAATCCCATTTCCAATCGCGCACCTCGGGCATGTCCCGCCCGTGCTCGGTGATGTAGTGGCGGTGCTCCACCAGCTTGTTGTGCAGCGCCTGCTTCAAGTACGCGCCCCTGCTCCCCGATTGGGGCAGGCGGTCGATGGCGTCGATGACGAGATGGAAGCGGTCCAGGTCATTGAGCACGGTCATGTCGAAGGCCGTGGTCACCGTGCCCTCCTCCTTGTAGCCGCGCACATGCACGTTGTCGTGGTTGGTGCGCCGGTAGGTGAGCCGGTGAATCAACGTCGGGTAGCCATGGAAGGCGAAGATGATGGGCTTGCTGGTCGTGAACAGGCTGTCGAAGTCGCGGTCGGACAGGCCGTGCGGGTGCTCGCTGCTCGATTGCAGCTTCATGAGGTCCACCACGTTCACCACCCGCACCTTGATGTCGGGCAGTTCCTTTCGCAGGATGGATACGGCGGCGAGGGTTTCCAGCGTGGGCACATCGCCGGCGCAGGCCATCACGATATCAGGCTCCGCGCAGTCCTGGTCATTGCTGGCCCAGCCCCAGATGCCGATGCCCTGCGTGCAGTGTTCCACCGCGGCGGTCATCTCAAGCCACTGCGGTGAAGGATGCTTGCCGGCAATGACCACGTTCACGTAGTGCCGGCTGCGCAGGCAGTGATCCATCACCGACAACAGGCAATTGCCGTCGGGCGGCAGATAGACGCGCACGATCTGCGCCTTCTTGTTGATCACATGGTCGATGAAGCCCGGGTCCTGGTGCGTGAAGCCATTGTGATCCTGGCGCCAGACATGCGAGGCCAGGAGGTAATTGAGCGAGGCGATCTTCTGGCGCCAGGGAAGCGTGGCGCTCACCTTCAGCCACTTCGCGTGCTGGTTGAACATCGAGTCGACGATGTGGATGAAGGCCTCGTAGCAGTTGAACAGGCCGTGCCGCCCGGTGAGCAGGTAGCCTTCGAGCCAGCCCTCGCATTGATGCTCGCTGAGCATCTCCATCACGCGCCCCTGCGGCGCGAGCGATTCATCCCCCGCCACGATGGGCGCCTCCCACTGGCGGTTGGTGACCTCGAACACGGCCTCCAAGCCATTGGAGATGGTTTCGTCGGGCCCGAAAATGCGAAAGATACCGGGGGAGGCATTCATGCGCACCACATCGCGCAGGAACGGCCCGAGAATGCGCGTGTCGCCACGGCCGAGCACGCCGGGCGCTGGCACCTCGAGCGCATAGGCACGGAAATCCGGCAGCCGCAGATCGCGCAGGAGCCTGCCGCCGTTGGCATGCGGATTGGCGCCCATGCGCCGCTCGCCCACCGGCGCCATCGCCGCCAGATCGGCATTCAAACGTCCCGATTCGTCGAACAATTCCTGCGGACGATAGCTGCGCAGCCATTGCTCCACCACCGGCAGGTGCTCGAGGTTTTGCCGCGGGTTCGACACCGGCACCTGGTGGGAGCGGAAGGTACCGGTATTCGGCTTGCCATCGACGCTGGCCGGGCCCGTCCAACCCTTGGGCGAGCGCAGCGCGATGAGCGGCCAGCGGCAGAACTCACCGCCCCCGCCCTCGCGAGACCGTTGCTGCAGCGAGCGGATGCGGTTCACCGCCGCCTCCAGCGCGGCGGCCATGGCTGGGTGCATGAGGGCCGGATCCTCGCCTTCCACGAACAGCGGCTCCCATCCCATGCCGCGGAACATCTGCTCCAGGTCCGCGCGCGGCATGCGCGCCAGCACGGTGGGATTGGCGATCTTGTAGCCGTTCAGGTGCAGGATGGGCAGGACCGCGCCATCGGTGACGGGATTCAAGAATTTGTTCGAATGCCAGGCGGTGGCCAGCGGGCCGGTCTCGGCCTCGCCATCGCCGATGACGCAGGCCACCAGCAGCTTGGGATTGTCGAGCACCGCGCCGAACGCATGGCTGAGGGAATAGCCCAGCTCACCGCCTTCGTGAATGGAACCCGGGCATTCCGGAGAGACGTGGCTGGGAATGCCGCCGGGATAGGAGAACTGCCGGCACAGCTTGGTCAGCCCCGCGATGTCCTGTGAGACGTCCGGATAGATCTCGCTGTAGGTACCCTCGAGATAGGTATTGGCGATCAGCGCGGGGCCGCCGTGCCCCGGCCCCGAAACATAGATCATGTCCAGGTCATATTGGCGGATGATGCGGTTCAGGTGCACGTAGATGAAATTCTGGCCGGGCGTGGTGCCCCAATGGCCGAGGAGCGTCGGCTTGATGTGTTCGGGCTTCAGCGGTTCGCGCAGCAGGGGGTTGTCGCGCAGGTAGATCTGCGCCACGGACAGGTAATTGGCAGCGCGCCAGTAGGCATCCAGCCGGTGCATCAGCGCCGGATCCAGCGTCGGCAGGGACATGCGGTCTCCTTACGTCTGCATCAGACGTACGACAGAATGCGCGATCATCAGTTCTTCGTCGCTGCCGATGACCCGCACGCGCACGTCGGCGCTTGCCGTCGAAATCACCGGCTCATTGCCCGCGTTGGCGGCAGAATCGAGCCCGATGCCGAGGAATCCCAGCCCATTGCAGATGCGCTCGCGGATCACCGGCAGGTTCTCGCCGATGCCGCCCGTGAATACCAGCAGGTCCAGCCCGCCCAATGCCGCCACCATGGAGGCGATCCACTTGCGTGCCTGGTAGCAGAAGGCTTCCACGGCATCGGCCGCGCGCTCATCGTCCGCTTCCCTGGCAAGCAGTTCACGCATGTCGGCGCTGGTCTCGGAGATGCCGAGCATGCCCGACTGCCCGTTCACCATGGCCTGGAATTGCTCGATGCTCATGTTCTCGCTGCGCGCCAGAAAATGCGCCAGGCCCGGGTCCAGATCGCCGCTGCGCGAGCCCATCACCAATCCAGCCGTCGGCGTGAGCGCCATGCTGGTGTCGATGCTGCGGCCATTGAGCACCGCCGCCACGCTGGCGCCGCCCCCCAGGTGCGCCAGCACCATCCGCCCGCTGCTCACGCAAGGATCCCCCACATGGCGCAGTTCCTCGATCAAATGCTGGAAGGACAGCCCATGAAAGCCGTAGCGGCGCACCCCGCGCTCGAAAAAGCGCCGCGGGATCGGCAGCATCTGCGCCACGCGCGGCATGTCGTGGTGAAAGGCCGTGTCGAAGCAGGAGAATTGCGCCAATCCGGGGCGGGCGCGCTGCAGGGTCTCGATGAGCAGCAGCTCCATCGGCAGGTGTTCGGGGTCGAACGGCAGCAGCGCGCGCAGGTTCTGCAACAGCGGCGCATCGATGCGCTGCGGCTGGGTGGCGGAAAACCCGTGCACCACGCGGTGGCCCACGGCGAGGAGCGAGTCGTCCGGGATGCAGGCGAGCAGCCAATCGAGCAGGCGCTGCGCCGTGCCGATGCCGCCGCCCTCGCCAAACACCGGCGCAAGCGCCGCCGGATCCTTCAAGCCCTGCACGCTCAGGTGCATCTCCGGCGTGCCGAGCCGGTCGAGCTTGCCATGCCACAGGCGCCGTACCGGGCGTGAATTCTCGAACAACGCGAAGCGGATGCTCGAGGACCCCGCGTTCAGGGTGAGCAGTGTTTCGTAGCGCATGCGCGGCAGCGGCACGATCGCATCCGTGTTCACGTGCGGCGGACTCGTATGCGGCTGCAGCGATGGAATGCGGCCGGCGCCGGCGCCTGCCGGCCGCGGGACCTCATTGGACCTTGATCTCCACCGACTTGGGACTCTTGGCGGCGACCTTCGGGATTCGCACCCGCAGGATCCCGTCCTTCGACTCCGCCTTGATGTTGTCCTGGTCGGCGTTCTCCGGCAGCGCAAAGCTCCGCGAGAACGTGCCGTAGAAGCTCTCCACCCGCAGCGTGTTCTCGTCCTTGTCTTCCTTGTCGAACTTGCGCTCACCGGAAATCGTGATCACGCCGTTCTGCAAGGTGATCGACACGTCTTCCTTCTTCACCGCGGGCAGCTCGGCCTTGATGATGTACTCGCCCGCCGTCTCACTGATGTTGGCGGCGGGGGACCACTCGCCCGCATCGCTCCCGGTGCCGCGGCGCTGCAGTCCGGAGAAGCGGCGAAAGAACTCGTCAAGATCCCGCATGGGTTCCCATCGAACGATGCTCATGACAGACCTCCTCATTAAGGGATGACAGATCCATGACCTCACAATCGCGCGGCATTGTCGATCCGGCGCTGGACCAAGTAAATCAGGAAAATTCCGTAAGCTCCGATGCCTTGAAAAACTTACACACGCCCCGGGCCGGCGCCGGCCTGCCACATGCGCGCGCTCAGGCTCTCGGGCTTCAAAGCCAGCACGTCGCACTCAACCAGGTCGAGCACGCGTTCGGCGGTGCTGCCGATGACATGATCAAAAAGGCTGCCGCGCGCCACCACCCCCATGGTGAGCACGTCGATACGATGCTGCGCGGTGAACGCCGGCAGGGCATCGGCCGCGCTGCCTTCGAGCAGATGCACGCGTTCGGCCGGGATGGCGTGGCCCAGCATCAACTGCCGCAGCGCCTCGCGCTGCGCGCGCCGCGCCGCCTCGACGGGCTCGGTGCCCACGAAGGCGAATTCGACGCTGCCCCCGGCGGTCGCTGCCGCGTATTCCTCCAGCGAGCAGAAGGCGTTCACCACGCTGATGTCGGATTCGATGCCCGTGGCAAGGTACTCCAGCGTGCCGAGAATCTCGTGGTCCAGGCTCCAGGGCTTGTCGTCCGGATGCCCCGGATCCACCGCGCCGGCGAGGCGCAGCGGGCCCGCGCCCCATGGCCGGTTCTTGACCAGGAGGAGCGGTGCCGGACACTCCCGCAACAGCAACCAGTCCAGGTGGCTGAGCAATGCCCGCCGCAGCGGCGAATGCACGTGCGTATCCTTGATGACGAGGCTGGGCCGCAACGCCGCGATACGGCCCAGCATGGCGGCGTGCCGGGGCGCATCGAGCGACACCTCGGTATGTACGCGGATACCCGCCGCGCGCAATGGCTCGGCCAGGGTCTCGAGCAAGGCCCGTTGCGGCAGCAGGAGCTGGTCCTGTGCGAGACGACAAGTCTCCGCATCGAAGAAGCGGGACGCCGCAGCGGCAGGCTGCGGATCGCAGATCAACAGGTGAACCTGCGCGTGAAAGCCGGCTCCAATGCGCGCCGCCTTGTCGATGGCCGGGTGGGTGGGCATGCGGGGATCGACGAAGACCGCGAGTGACTTCAATCTGTCCATGGTCCATTCCTCGTAGGCCGATGCCTTCATAAGTCTGTCACAAGTCAACGCCGGCACGCTCATACGTGGTTGCCGCAGTGACCGCCGCGGTATGATGCGGCTTCTCGACAAGGAGTGCTTGATGACGAATCCGACCGCCCCCACCCGCCGGCTGATGTCCCCGATGGCGGCCCTCTTGCTCTTGATGACCTGCGCCCAGGCCAAGGAAAGCCGCCCACCGACCGAGACGCCGGCCAAGGCGCCGGCAGCCACCGCCGGCGAGGTGTCCGCCGAAGCCCAGCGCCTGCTGCGCGATGAAAGCCAGGTCACCACGGGCTCGGTGAACATCGGCGGGCGCGCGCTCGCGTACAAGGCCGAGGCAGGCGTGCTGGTGGTGCACGTGAAGGATCCCATGGATGAGGAACCGCCGCCGCACGATGACAAGGCGCCCCCACCGCCGCAACCGGCCTCGGCCAGCATGTCCTACGTCGCGTATTTCAAGACCGGAAAGCCCGAGGAGAACCGCCCCATCACTTTTCTCTTCAATGGCGGGCCGGGTTCGTCCACTGTGTGGCTGCACATGGGCGCCTTCGGACCCAAGCGTGTCGTCACGGCCAATGACAGCCATACGCCGGCGGCGCCCTACCGGCTCATCGACAACGAATACACGCTGCTGGATGTGAGCGACCTGGTGTTCATCGACGCACCTGGCACGGGGTTCGGGCACCTGCGAGGCACCGACAAGGAAAAGGCCTTCTTCGGCATCGACGAGGACGCGCACGCCTTCGCGAATTTCATCGTGACCTTCCTGTCGCGGCACGAGCGCTGGAATTCGCCCAAATACATCTATGGCGAGAGCTACGGCTCGACCCGCGCGGCCGCGCTGGCCAGCATCCTAACCGAGGAGAAGTCCGTCGATCTGAACGGCATCCTGCTGCTCGGACAGATCCTCAACTACGACAACAACGCCGACTCCCCGCAATACAACCCCGGCATGGATCTGCCCTACGCGCTGGTGCTGCCCTCCTACGCGGCATCGGCCTGGTATCACAAGCGGCTGCCGCAGCGCCCCGATGCGTTGGAGCCCTTCCTCAAGGAAGTCGAGGCCTTTGCCATCAATGACTACCTGCCGGCGCTCACCGCGGGTGGTGAGCTCGATGGCGAGCGGCGCGCTCGCATCGCCGCCAGGCTTCACGACTACACCGGCCTTCCGGTGGAATACATCGAGCGCGCGCAATTGCGGGTCAACGTCGGCATGTTCGCGCAGAATCTGCGCGGCGATGCGACGGTGGGCCGGCTTGACGCGCGTTTCGCCGGGCCATCGCAGGATGTATTGAGCAAGGAGGCGGAGTACGACCCGCAGTCGGCGGCGATTTCATCCGCCTACGTCTCGAGCTTCAACGATTACGTGCGCGGCACCCTGAAGTTTGGCGCCGGCAAGCTGTTCAAGCCCGGTGCCGACGTGGAGAAGGCGTGGGACTTCCAGCACCAACAACCCGGCATGACCAGCAAGAACGGCGGTTGGGTGAACGTCATGCCCGACCTCGCCAATGCCATGAAGCGCAACCCGCTGCTCAAGGTGCAGCTCAACAACGGCTACTTCGATCTGGCGACGCCCTACTTCTCCGCCCTTTATGAGTTGCGTCACCTGCCCATCCCGGCGGATCTCAGGGCCAACCTCGAAGCGCACTTTTATCCTTCCGGACACATGATCTACGCGCACGAGCCTGACTTGGCCGCCCTGCACAGCAACGCCGCGGCTTTTATCCGCAATACTCAGCGGCGACCTTGAGCGCCGCCCGCGGCGGGCTCAGATGCGGTTGAGGTTGCGCATCAGATCCCATCGACGGCAGCAGCCGGGACCGCAACCGCGTTTGCGGTGAGCGGTTGATCGGCGTGCTCAGCCACCCCCACCGGCGTATCGGCCGGACGCGGGGACACGGTGCCGCCTTCGCCTTCCCAGCGGCTGCGTTCTGCGGCGCTCTCGCGCGGCGCAGTGGCAGCGCGCCAGGCGCGCCGGTTGCGGTACACGGAGGCGATCACGCCGGCCGCGGCCATGCCCAGCACGACGATCATTCGACGCTTCATTCATGAGCTCCTTCGAGGGTCGATTCCATCCAGGAGAACGCACCCGGCGCGCTGTCAACCGTGCGAGGTGACTGCGGACCCGACTGCCGACAGCGCGCCGGAGCGTTCATGGGCGCAGTCTGAGCGGCGCGCCGGGACGGCGATGTCGGCGCGGACGCGAACGCCTTGTAAGAATCACCACGCGCGGCAAGGCGTGTTGCACGAAGGGCGCGTCGGAGAAAGACGGCAACCGGCCGGGGCTCCCACCTGCATCACGACACCACTCCCGCCCCGACAATGCACGGGATCGAAAAATTGATCGAGACTCGCTTCACTGGAGGATGCATGATGAACGCCGGAAAATTGATGATGTTCGCACTGGTCGCCGCGGCCGTGAGTGCCGGGTGTAACCGGGCGGAATCGCCGCAGAAGACGGCCAACGACGTTGCCGAGGCCCGACAGGACGCTGCCCAGGACAATCAGGAAGCCGCCAGAGATGCGGCCCGCGACAATGCCAACAGCATGGGCGCGGCCACCGATGCCATGGCGCCGAGCAGCGCGATGGGGAACTCCGACATGCAGAAGTCCGAATACGACATGGCGGTGACGCGTGCGGAAGGAGATCACAAAGTCGCGATCGAGAAATGCGAAGCCATGGGGGGCGCCCAGCAGAAGGCCTGCAAGTCGCGCGCCGATGCGGAACTGGAAACCGCGAAGGCAAACGCGAAGACCGCCTATCCCAACCACTGAGCGCAACGCGGCATTGCGGGGCGCAGGGAAGCGCCCTGAGCGGCATCGACGTCCGGTAGTCGCAACGGCGCGACGGCGCGCGGATCAGGACGCGTTCGGCGAACGCCGGGCTTCATTGACCAGGCGCTCGAGGTGCGCCAGGTCCACGGGCTTGGTGAGGTGGTGATCGAAACCGGCATCGAACGCGCGCAGCTTGTCACCTTCCCGCCCCCAGCCCGTCATGGCGAGCAGCAGCACGTCACGTCCCCAGGGCTGCTTGCGCACTTCGCGCGCCACTTCGTAGCCATTGACGTCGGGCATGCCGATATCGAGCAGCATCACCTCGGGATTCAACGACTGCGCCTGCTCCAGCGCCGCCTTGCCCAGGTGCACCACGCGCACCTGGTGACCGCCGGCCTCGAGCAATAACGCCAGCGACTGCGCCCCGTCGCGATTGTCGTCCGCGATCAACACCCGCCGCGCGCCGGCGGCGGGCGCGGCAATTGCCGCGGGCCGGGGCTCTTCCGCAGCCACCGCCGTGCCCGCGCGCGGCAGCCGCACGCGGAACTCGCTGCCCCGGCCGCGCCCGGCGCTGTCGGCCTCGATGCTGCCATGATGCAGTTCGACCAGGCCCTTGATGAGCGCAAGCCCGATACCCAATCCCCCATCGGCGCCCCCGCCCGCATCGTCGGCCTGCACGAACATGGTGAACACCCGCGGCAGCAATTGCGGGCTGATGCCGATGCCGTTGTCGCGCACGCTCACGTTCCAGTGCCCCGCATCCTCCCGCACCGTGATCTCGATGCGGCCGCCAGCGGGTGTGTACTTGGCGGCGTTGGTCAACAGGTTGGTCAGGATCTGGGTGAGGCGGATCGGATCGGCTGTCAGTTCCAGGCGACCCGCGGGAACATCGAGCGCCACCACATGACCGCGGGCATCGATCTGCGGGCGGGCCGCCTCCAGCGCCGCCTCGATGGCCTGCCGCAGGCAGGTGGGCTGGATCTTCAGCGCCAGCGCTCCGCGCGTGATGCGCGCGATGTCCAACAAGTCATCCAGCAGGTGCGCCATCTGGCTCACCTGCCGCTTGATGACGCCGCGGCAGTAGGCGAGCTGCTCGTCGCTCAGCTGCTCGGATTCGAGCAACTGCGCGGCCGTGCGGATCGGCGCCAGCGGATTGCGCAGCTCATGCGCCAGGGTGGCGAGGAACACGTCCTTGCGCTGGTCCGCCTCGCGCAGGGCAGCTGCGGTCTGCTGCGATTCGGCGAGCAGGCGCGCGTTCTCGAGGGCGACCGAGGCGGTGGCCGCGAGCTGCCGCGCGAAGTTGCGCTCGGCCTCGCTGAAGGTCCGCGGCCCGCGGTGGTAATTGAAGAACACCACGCCGAAGGGCGCGTTGCGGATGATGAGCGGGGCCACGATCACGCTGTGGATGCCCGAGGACTCCAGGTGCGCGAGGTTGCAACGCCGGTCCCGGCTCCGCTCCTCGATCGCCACCACCTCGCGGGTCTGCACCGCCAGCACTGCATGCCGTTCCTGCTCATCCGTCATGCTCGTGCCGAGGAGCTCGGCCGGCAATTCGTGCAACTGACTGACCATCCAGGCGCCGTTGACCCGCAGGCTGATGGCCGCCGAGTCGCTCGCCAGCGCGCGGCTGCCCTCCATCAACAGGCGCTGCGCGATGGCGGTGGAGTCCAGGGTGGAATGCACGGCTTCGTTGATGAGGTTGATGGCATCGGCCAGTTCCTTGGCGCGCAGCAGCTCGGCTGCCGCGGCACGCTGTTCGGTGATGTCCTCGAACAGCCCGTAGACCTCGCGCGGCCGCTCCTCGCCGGCGGCGAACACCGGCACGGCGTCGATCTTGATCCACCGGCGTTCGCGTCGCTGTGGGTTGTACACGCCCATCACCACGCCACGCACCACGCGTCCCGTGCGCAACGCCACCATGGTGGGATGCTCGATCCCGGGAAAGGCCGAACCGTCCTCGCGGATGGTATCGCCCTCTTCGCGCTCGGAGTTCGAGCCCAGGAAGCGCTCGCGCGACTTGCCCAGGATGCGCTGCGCCGCCGGGTTCATGTCGATGATCTCGCCATCGGCGCCCTGGTGGACGACACCGTGCGGCAGGGTGTCGGCGAGCAGGCGATGGCGCGTCTCGCTGGCGCGCAGCCGCTCCTCGATCCGCCGCAACTCGGTGATGTTGCGGATCTCGCCGAGGAGCCCCGCGCGCTCGCCATGGGCATTCCGCAGGGCGGTCACGCGCAATTCCACATGCAGGCGCCGCCCATCCCGGGTCAGGTGCAGCGTTTCGCCGCGCCACTCGCCCCGCTCGCTCAACGCCTGCGTGGCAAACGCACGGTCGCCGGGATCGAGCCACTCATAACGGTACATCTCGCGCAGCGGCCGGCCGAGGATGTGCTCGGCAAGAATGCCGTACTGACGTTCGGCGGCGGCATTGATGAAGGTGACGCGGAAGCGGTTGTCGACCGCCACGACGGCGTCCGCGATCAGGCGCAGGGCGGCGTCGACTTCCGGCGTCGCGTCGATCAGGCGGGGCTCGATGCCCTTGCTCTGGGGGCCGTCATCCATGCAATTATTATTATTTTTTCATGAAGTTATGACGCATTCATGAAGTAAATCATCGCCCAGTGAACGAAGGCGGGCGCTTCTCGAGGAAGGCGTCCACCGCCTCGGCGTGATCCTTGGTCTCGTGCGCCAGCGCCTGGAAGGCGGCGGACAGCTCCAGTACGTCCGTCAGCCGCTGCTGCTGGCCTTCGCGCAACAGTCGCTTCGACAAACGCAGCACCTTGGCCGGGTTGACGACGATGCGGGCGGCCAGCGCGCGGGCCTCGCTCATCAGGCGGTCCGCGGGAACCATCCTGGAGATGAGCCCCAGCCGCAATGCCTCGGCGGCCTCGATGGTGTCGCCGGTGAAAATCAATTCGGCCGCATTCGACAAGCCCACCGCCCGCGGCAGGATCCAGGCGCCCCCGTCCCCCGGCACGATGCCCACCTTGATGAAGCTGGAGGCGAAGCGGGCGTTGTCGGCGCTGATGCGGATGTCGCACAGGCAGGCGAGGTCCAGGCCCAATCCGATGGCATGGCCATTGATGGCGCCGATCATCGGGATTTCGCAATTCCACAGAGTCTCGATGATCTTCTGCACGCCGCGCCGGTAGTTGGCGCGCGTTTCGTCCGGCGCACCCAGCGCGGTGACTCCTTTCCGCTCCTTCATGGAACGCAGGTTGCCGCCGGCCGAGAAGGCGCTGCCCTTGCCCGTGAGGATGACGCAACTGACCTCGTCGTCCTCCTGCGCGCGCTGCACGGCGCCGATCAGGTCGCGGCAATCCTGGTGCGTGCCGATGGCATTGCGGGTCTCCGCGCTGTTCAGGGTGATGGTGACGACGCGCCCGTCTTTTTCATAAAGCGCGAAAGATTCTGCCATGTGTGGTCCTCACGGCGGCGGCCAGCGGTGCGCGTGCCTCAAATGCCGCCCGAGGCTGTATGATATTCGAAGAGCGCCGGGTTCGTTATCGCGAGTATGTGCGCCATCGGTTCATGGGCAAGCAGGCGCATCGATGTCAAATTTCAGTTTCGACGCAGTGAACATGCCGGCGGGCGTCGCCGGGCTGCGCGCCGAGGTGCGCGAATTCCTGCGCGATGCCATGGCGGGCGTGCCCGCCTCCCGCCGCACCAATTCCTGGTCCACCTACGATGCCGGGTTTTCCAGGAAGCTGGGCGAACGCGGCTGGATCGGCATGACCTGGCCGCGCCGCTACGGCGGCCATGAGCGCAGCACCATCGAACGTTACGTGCTGCTCGAGGAACTGCTGGCGGCCGGTGCGCCGGTCGGCGCGCACTGGATCGCGGACCGCCAGTCCGGCCCCGCCCTGCTCAAGTATGGGAGCGAGGCGCAACGCGAGGCCTACCTGCCCGGCATGGCGCGCGGCGAGATCTATTGCTGCATCGGCATGAGCGAGCCCAATGCCGGGTCGGACCTCTCCTCCGTGCGGACCCGCGCGGAAAAGCTCCCCGACGGCCGCTGGAAGATCAACGGCCAGAAGATCTGGACCTCGCATGCCAACCGCTGCCGGCTGATGATCGCGTTGGTGCGCACCGGCACCTTCGATGAGAAGAACAAGCAGGCGGGCCTGTCGCAATTCCTGCTCGAACTCGACACGCCGGGCATCATCATCCGCCCCATCGTCGACCTGGTCGGGGGGCAGCACTTCTGCGAGGTATTCTTCCAGGATGCCATCGTGCCGGCCGAGTGCGTGCTCGGCACCGAGGGCGAAGGTTGGAAGCAATGCACCAGCGAGTTGTCGCTGGAGCGCAGCGGCCCCGAACGTTATTTGTCGAGCCTCGCCGTGTATCTGGAATTCCTGCGGGCCGCGGGTCCCCATCCCGATGCGGCCGTGCGCCAGGCATTGGGCAAGGTCGCGGCCGACATCTGGACGCTGCGGCAAATGTCCTTGTCGGTGGCGGGTCAATTGGCGGCGGGCCGGGATCCTGCCATCGAGGCGGCCATCGTCAAGGACCTCGGCAACAGCTTCGAGCAGGCCTTGCCCGCCGTGGTGCAGACCCTGATCGATGCCGACCCCACCGCGGCGGGCTGCGGGGAACTGGCGGCCACGCTGAACCTGTTGCTGCAGACCTCACCTTCGTTTTCATTGCGCGGCGGCACGCGCGAGATCCTGCGCGGCATCATCGCCCGCGGACTGGGGCTGCGCTGATGAGCGAGTTGGCGGGATTGTTGAAGGAAGCCGCGACGCGGTTGTTCGCCGATCACGGACGGGCGGCGGCCGATGCGCTGCTCAAGGGCTGGCAGTCCGACCTTTGGCGCGAGGCCAGCGGCGCGGGCCTGCACCTGACGCTGGTGCCGGAAGCGCAAGGAGGCGTGGGCGGCGGTTGGGAGGAAGCGTACGGCGTGCTGCATCCGTCCGGCTACTACCAGATGCCGCTGCCGCTGGCGGAGAACATGCTCGCCGCCAAGCTGTGTGCCGATGCAGGCTGGGAGCTGCCTGAAGGGCTGGTCAGCCTGAGCCCGTATGGGCACGGATCACTGCAAGGCGGCTTCACCGGCCAACTGCGCTCGGTGCCCTGGGGACGGCATGCGGACGCGGTGCTGACTTCACTGCCCACTGCCACGGGCGTCACGCTGCTGCTGCTGCCGCGGGCCGCCGCCACGCTGACGCAGGGCGCGAATCTCGCCGGAGAACCGCGCGATCACCTGGAATTCCATGACTGCGCGCCGCTGGCGCAGGCGCAGACCGACGCGCCCGCAGCGGTCGCGCTATTCGACCATTGCACCCTGCTGCGGCTGGCACAGATCGCGGGCGCGCTGCAGAGCGCGCTCGGCCGCTCGATCTTCTACGCCGGCGAGCGCAAGCAATTCGGCCGGCCCATCGGCCAGTTCCAGGCCGTGCAACAACAGCTCGCGCTGTTCGGCGCCGAAGTGGCCGCGGTGGACTGCGCGGTGAAGGCCGCCTGCCGCGCCGCCACCACGGGCCGCGCGCATTTCCAGATTGGCGCCGCCAAGCTGCGCGCCAACCAGGCCATCGGCTTTGCCACGGCGAGCGCGCATCAGGTGCACGGCGCCATCGGCTTCACCATGGATCATCCCCTGCACCATGCCACGCAGCGCTTGTGGTCCTGGCGCAATGAATTCGGCAATGACCGTTACTGGTCGGAAGAATTGGGCGGGGAAATCGCGGCGCGCGGCGCCGATCAATTCTGGAGCGACCTGACGGCCCGTGACGATCTGGTGGGTTGACCGGAGGCGGACGCCTGACTGCCGATTTCTCTGATCACCAAATACACTTCAGGCCTTTGAACCCATGCATTCGCTCGTCCTTGGTGACGATTGAGACGCCGAGTTCCAACGCAGCTGCGGCGATGAAGCGATCGGCAGGATCGGGGGAAAAGGCCGGACCAAACTCCGCAGCGCAAACTGCGGCGCTGGAAGTGAACCCGAGCATTTCGATACCGGGCCGAGTCAATGCGGCTTCGACCCATCGCCTCGCCTCGATCTTGAATCGCACTTTTCCCCGCTCGACGAGCATGATGACTTCCCAGCAAGAGATGGGGTGGATGCCGAGCGCATCAGCGCGTTGAATGGCGGCGGCGGCCTTGCGGCTCAACCGCGGAGACTCGGTCGCATGCCATATCCAGGCATGCGTATCGAGAATGATCACCCCAACGCCTGCCACTCGGCGCCGGTTGGAGACACGATATCGGACTCGAATTCGATGCTATCCCGCAAAGGGTTCGCGTCGACCTCCGAGGAAACCGTTACCGGGGCGATTCGAGCGAAAGGCTTGCCGTGCCGCGTGACCACCACGGGAATGCGGGTTCGCTCGACCTCGGCCAACAGGGCGAGGCAACTATTCTTGAACTCTGCGGCCGAGACGGTCTTCATAGAAGCTCCATTTATGGCCTTTTATTGTGGCCATAATTGCAGCCCCTGTCCAGCCGGGCGAAATCGCCGCTCAGACCGATGTCAACGGCGCTTCGGTGCGCCCATTGTCCCGGGCGCGGAGGTAGGGAAACTCGCTGATCGGCCGCGGCGCGGCAATGTAGAAGCCCTGCGCATAGCTGATGCCCAGCCTGCCCAGTTCCATCATCACATCCTTGGTCTCCACCCGCTCCGCGATGGTGTGGATGCCCATGGCGCGGCCCACCTGGCTGATGGCCTCCACCATGCTGCGATCGATGGGATCGTGGGTGACGTTCTCGATGAACTGCCCGTCGATCTTGAGGTAATCCACCGGCAGCGTCTTCAGGTACATGAACGATGACAGGCCGCTGCCGAAGTCGTCCAGCGCGAAGTGGCAGCCGCGGGCCTTCAGCTCGCGCATGAAATACACCACATTGCCGAGGTTGGAGATCGCCGCCGTCTCGGTGATCTCGAAGCACACCGCACCGGGCGTGAGCTGGTGCACGCCCAGCTCGGCAATCAGGAATTCCAGGAATCGCTCGTCGTTGAGCGAAGTGCCGGAGAGGTTCACAGCCACGGTGAACGGCCGGCAGCCGGAATGGGTAACGTGCGCGATCTGCTCCATGGCGCGGCGCACCACCCAGCGATCGATGGCCGGCATGATGTTGTAGCGCTCGGCGGCGGGAATGAACTCCGCCGGCGTCACCAGCTTGCCGGAGTCATCTCGCAGCCGCAGCATGAGCTCGAAATGCTGGCGAGGATCGGGATTCGGGCCGATGGCGACGATGGGCTGGTAATACAGGTCGAAGCTGCTCTCATCGCAGGCGCGCGTGAGCTTCGAGACCCAATGCATTTCGCGGTGCCGCTCCGGCACGTCGTCCGGCTTGTACAGCTGCACGCGATCTCGGCCCGAGTCCTTGGCCTCGTAACAGGCCACGTCCGCCGCGCTCATCACGCTCGCCACCGTGGGCGTGTCGCGCGTGATCTCGACGATGCCGATGCTCACTCCGACGGTGAGCACGCCGTCCTGCCACATGAAGCGGAAATCGCGAATCGCCTGGCGCAGCGACTCGGCGATGCGCATGGCCTGGTCGAGCGTGCACTGTTCCAGCAGGATGCCGAATTCGTCGCCGCCCAGGCGCGCGAGCGTGTCGCCGGCGCGCACGCGCGATTGCAGCACGCCCGTGATCTGCTTGAGCAACTGGTCGCCGGCCGGATGGCCGCAGGTGTCGTTCACCAGCTTGAACTGGTCGAGGTCCAGGTACAACAGCGCGTGGCGTGACTCGTCGTTCTGGCGCACGTTCTCCACCGCCGCGTTCAAGCGATGCTCGAACTCGCGGCGGTTGATCAGGCCGGTGAGCGCATCGTGGCTGGCCTGGTAATGCAGCGCGCGGTGCAGCCGGCGCTCCTTGCTGACGTCGTGGAACACGATGACCGCGCCGATCAGGTGCCCCGCGCGGTCGCGGATCGGCGCCGCCGAGGTCTGGATGGCGATTTCCTGACCGCGGCGGTTCACCAGCACGGCGTTCTCGGTGAGGCCCAGCACCTGGCCCTCGCGCAGGCAGCGGGTGATCGGATTTTCGATGGCGGCGCGGGTGGATTCGTGCACGGTGGTAAGCACGTCGGTGATGTGCTGGCGCTGCGCCACCCGGTTCTCCCACGCGGTCAGGCTCTCGGCGACCGGGTTCATGTAGTCGATGTAGCCGTCGGAGTCGGTGGTGATCACGGCATCGCCGATCGACTGCAGCGTCACCTGTGCCCGCTCCTTCTCCTGGAACACGGCGGTCTCGGCGCGCTTGCGCTCGGTGATGTCCACCACCGTGCCCTCGAAGCCGATGGTGCGGCCCTGGACGTCGCGCACGATGCGGCTGCTCTCCAGCACGGTCACGACGCTCCCGTCCTTGCGGCGCAGGTTGAACTCCTCGTTGCGCACCTCGCCGGCGACCTCGAGGCGGCGGACGAAGCTGTCGCGATCGTTGGGATTGCAATACAGGTCGGTGGCCTCGAGGGCGTAGATCTCCTCGGCGGTGGCGAAGCCGAACATCTCCACGAACGCGCGGTTCACCGCAAGGAAGCGGCCATCCAGGGTGGTCTGGTACACGCCCTCCATGACGCTCTGGAACAGGCCGCGGAACTTCGACTCGCTGTCGCGTAGCGCATCCTCGGAGCGGCGGCGCTCGATGGCGATGCTGGCGAGCTGCGACATGCGCGCGGTCAGCTCCTGGTCGCGCTGCGAGGGCGTGCCCGTCTCGTGCCGGTACACCGCGATGGTGCCGACGACGTTGCCGTCGGAGGCCACGATGGGCGATGACCAGCTCGCGCGCAGGCGCGCCAGCGCGGCCGCCTCGCGGCGGAACTCCCACAAGGCATCGGCGTGGATGTCGGCGACCATGGCGGTGCGCGACAGGAACACGGCGGCCGCGCAAGTGCCGAAGCGCATGCCCACGGGGCAGGCATCCATGGCGGCCACGAATTCACGCGGCAGGCTGGGCGCCACGCCGAACACCAGGCAGTTGGTGTCGCGATCGAGCAGGCTGATGGCGCAGTAGCTGTCATCCAACACGCGCTCGATCACCTCGGCAATGGCGGATAGCGTATCGCTCAGGGGAGCGTTCGCCGCCACCTTCTCGAACACGCGCCGCTCGCCGATGGCGATGGCTTCCGCGCGCTTGCGCTCGGCGATATACGTGATGCTGCCGCGAATCAGGCGCCGCGTCGAACTGGGCAGGCGCACCAGCCGCACTTCGCAGGGAAGCAGGCGCCCCGTGGAATCGCAGTGCATCCACTCGAACACGGGCGTGCCACCGTCCAAGGCGGTCTGGATGTAGCCGCGCACGACGCCGAAGGAACTGGTGCCATCGGGCTGATGCGAGGGACTGACCTTGTCGGGCCCCGCCGCCAGCAGCGTGGCTCGGTCCATGCGGAAGAAGCGGCAGGCGTTTTCGTTGACGTCGATGAACTTCTGCTGGTCGACGTCGAACACCACGATGGTCTCGGGCGCATTCTCGACCAGCGTGCGGTAGCGGGCCTCGCTCTCGCGCATGTGCTGCTCGGAGATGTGCCGCTCCGTGGTGTCGCGGATGCAGACGATGTAGCCCTCGCGCCGGTTCAGCTTGGCCTTGCTGACCGCGATCTCGGCCGCGAAGCGCTCGCCGCCCTTGGAACTGCCCCAGATCTGGTGCGCCGCCAGGTCGATGTGCGTGTCGTCGACGCGCGCCGCCAGCTGCTCGAGGAATTCCCGCGAACCGCCACGGGTGACGATTTCCGGCAGGAGGAAGTCGAGCGTGCGGCCCAGCACCTCGGTCAGCGAATAGCCGAAGATGCGCTCGCCGGTCGGATTACAGGTCTCGATGTGGCCGTCTTCATCGACGGTGATGATGGCGTCCTTGACGTTGTCGAGGATGGCCTGCAGGTGCGAAGCGCTCTGTTCGCGGATCTCGCGCGTCAGCGCCTGCGCCTCATCGGACATGAGCTGCATGGAGCGCACGATGCCGCGCCGCTCTTCCTCGATGCGGTCGTAATGCAGGCTGACGACGCGCATCAACGCCTCGACGTCGAGCTCGCCACTGCGGCGGCGCGAATCGCGAATCTGGCGTTCGAGGAGACGGTTCAGCCCTTCACTTGTGCTGCCCGCCTCAATCCTGCGTTGAGCCGCTGTTTCGCCTGACAACCCCATGTCTCCCGGTGCGCGAAATGAAAATCAGACGCGGGCAATCCGTCCCGCATCGCGACACACATTGTCTTTTTGGCACCCCCGGTGCGGTGTGACTTGGGTCTCGGTTCGCCCATCATTCGGTTAAATTCTTCGGGGAAATCACTATTGGCGCTCAAAAAGCTCGGGGTTTGCGATGCGGTATAGCGCTTGCGGGTCGGTGAGCAAAAGCACTTTGGGCGGGCGGGCTTGTTTGAGGGGACATTTCAACCGTGAAACCCGGTGCGGCCGTGCCAGTTCGACAGTCCGGCTTGAGGCTGATCCCAGGGCTTCGGCCGATGACGGCGATGAGTTGAGCCGCACCAGATCGTCTGCGATTGTCAGGCCCGCCCACCCAAAGGTGTTTTTGCTCCCCGCCCCTCGATCACTCTCAGCGGCAAGTCCGGGATTTCGAGTGCACAAGCAACTTCAACGCGAGAAATTGCCGCGGATCATGGACGTCCTCATCTTGAGTTCGCGCACCTCTCACGGCGCGCGTGGCACCGGAAGTTCTATTATTTTCCGCCGGACGGGGCGAGCCAATCGAAGTGGCGAGGCGCGGCGCAAATTCAAGGCCACCAGGACGATGGCACCTCGTCAGCAAAACGGTGGTCAGCTCCGAAGGCACGAAGCGCCGCCCTTCGATCCGCGGCAGCGCCTTTCGCAAGCGCCCCGCCCGCCGGAAAATAATAAACTTCCGGGGACGCGCGCGCCGCGCGAAAAGTGCCAACTAGAAAGCGAAGGGGCTAAGCTTCAGCGGCCCTTTCCGAGCGTCGGCGTTCGCTTTCGCGCAAGTTACGCTTACGCAGCCGAATGGAAGAAGGCGTGACCTCGACGAGTTCGTCATCGTCGATGAATTCCATGGCCTGCTCGAGCGTGAAGCGGATGGGCGGCACCAGCAGGATGTTCTCGTCCTTGCCGGCGGCGCGGATGTTGGTGAGCTTCTTGCCCTTGAGCGGGTTGACCACGAGGTCGTTGTCGCGGCTGTTCAGCCCGATGATCATGCCTTCGTAGACTTCCTCGCCGGGGCCGATGCACAGCTTGCCGCGCTCCTGCAGGCTGAACAGCGCATAGGCCAGCGCCGTGCCCTGGCCGTTGGCGATGAGCACGCCCTGCGGGCGTTGGCCGAGCTCGCGCTGCACTTGCGGGCCGTAGTGGTCGAACACGTGGTACAGGAGCCCGGTGCCGCGGGTCATGGTGCGAAAATCGGTCTGGAAACCGATGAGTCCACGCGAAGGCACCATGTAGTCCAGGCGCACGCGGCCACGGCCGTCGGCCTGCATGTCCTTCAAGTCCGCGCCGCGGCTGCCCAGCGCCGACATCACATCGCCCTGCGAGGTGGCGTCCACGTCGATGGTCACCTGCTCATAGGGTTCGTGCGGCCGGCCGTCGATCTGCTTGATCACCACGCGCGGGCGCGACACGGCGAGCTCGTAGCCCTCGCGCCGCATGTTCTCCAGCAGCACGCCCAGGTGCAGCTCGCCACGGCCATACACCACGAACTTGTCGGGGTCGGCGGTGGGCTCCACGCGCAGCGCCACGTTGTGGATCTGCTCGCGCTCGAGGCGCTCGCGGATCTGGCGGCTGGTGACGAACTTGCCCTCGCGCCCCAGGAAGGGCGAGGTGTTGACCTCGAAGGTCATGCTGATGGTGGGTTCATCGACCGTGAGGTTGGGCAATGCCTCTACCAGGGTCGGATCGCACAGCGTCTCCGACACCTTGGGTTCGGGGATGCCGGCGAAGGCGACGATGTCGCCGGCGGTGGCCTGTTCCACTTCCACGCGCGTCAGGCCGTGAAAGCCCAGCACCTGCGTAATGCGCTCGGTGCGCTGCTTGCCCTCGCGGTCGACCACGGTGACGGCCTGGCCGCGCTTGATGGTGCCGCGCTTGATGCGGCCGATGCCAATGGCGCCGACGTAACTGGAGTAATCCAGCAGCGTGACCTGCAACTGCAGCGCGCCGTTCACGTCGACTTCCGGCGGCTTGCAATGCTTCACGATGGTTTCGAACAGGGGCTTCATATCGCCCTCGCGCACGCTGGGGTCGAGCCCCGCGAAGCCGCGCAAGGCCGAGGCGTACACGACCGGGAAATCCAGCTGCTCGTCGGTGGCGCCGAGGCGGTCGAACAAGTCGAAGGTCTGGTCCAGCACCCAGCCCGGTCGGGCCTCGTCGCGGTCGATCTTGTTGATGACCACGATGGGACGCAGGCCGTGCTTGAAAGCCTTCTGCGTGACGAAGCGGGTCTGCGGCATGGGGCCATCGACCGCATCCACCAGCAGCAGCACGCAATCCACCATGGCGAGCACGCGCTCCACCTCGCCACCGAAGTCGGCGTGGCCGGGGGTGTCGACGATGTTGATGCGGTAGTCGCCCCAGGTGATCGCCGTGTTCTTGGCCAGGATGGTGATGCCGCGCTCGCGCTCCAGGGCGTTCGAGTCCATGACGCGCTCCTGCAAGTCCTTGCGCATGTCGAGCGTGCCGGACTGACGCAGCAGCTGGTCGACGAGCGTGGTTTTGCCATGATCGACGTGCGCGATGATGGCGATGTTGCGAAGTTTGTCGGTCACGATGGGGAAGGCCTGTGGCAAACCGCGCATTATAGGGGTAAAGCGCCCAGCCTGCTCGGGAGTCGGTCGGCGCAGCGCGCCTTCCCCAGGTGCGCCATGAGGGTGTGCGGCGGCGGCGCGGCTATTTGGCTGGCGCGGAGCCCGGTTTGCCGCTGACCGGCTTGGCGGCAGCCGGGGAGGCCGCCGGCCCGCCGGCCTTGGTCGCCGCCGGTGCCGTGGACGTAGCCGCGCCTTTCGCGCCCGGCTTGGCCGGCTCGACGATGATCGGGATCGTGAAATTCCGGCTATCCGTGAAATCGGCGTTCTTGAACGAGGCCACCACGCTCAGGAAATACACGCCCTCGGCGGCGGTATTGGCCACCACCGACTTGCGATATACGTGTGCGCGCGTCACATCGGTGAAGGTGGCGGACGCATCTTCGGTGGCCACGGTCAGGCCATCGGAACCGCTCAGTTCGAGGGTGACGACGGGTGATTCCGTGGTCGGCAGCAGCGCCAGCTCCACGTTGAAGGGGAGCCCCGCCTGCGGGCGGCTGGCGATGTCGAATTTCAGGTCGGCGATGTCGGCACTGCGCAGCGCCGCAGCCGCCAGCACCATGCCGGCCGTCTGCTCCTCGCGGGAAGGGCCCGACTTGGAAGGCTTGCTCGCCCTGTGCTTGATCGTGGAGACATCAGCGCCCCCACCATCGCCGGCATCCCCGCTGCAGGCGGCGATGCCCAGCATGATGCATACCAACAGGGCGGAGGTCCTAGCCATATTACGTATCATCGCCTGCGGCAGCGGAGCCGACAAGCAAATCCAGCGTAAAAGGCGCACGAAACGCCATGGCTGGCCGCTCCGGCGCGCGGCACGGAAGCGTCCCTGCGCTCACAACGACAAGGGCGGCTGGCGCATCGCCTCGAGTTGCTCTTCGAGCGCACGATGGTGTTGTTCCCAATAGCGGGCCTCGGCGAACCAAGGAAAGGCCTTGGGGAAGGCCGGATCGTGCCAGCGCTGCGCGATCCACGCGCTGTAATGGATCATGCGCAGCGCACGCAGCGGTTCGATCAACGCCAGCTCGCTGCGATCGAAGGGACTGAACTGTTCGTAGCCGGCAAGCAGGTCGGTCAACTCCGCGCGCATCTGCGCCGTGCCGCCCGACAGCAGCATCCACAGGTCCTGGATGGCGGGGCCGGTGCGGCAATCGTCCAGGTCCACGAAATGCGGGCCCGCATCCGTCCACAGCACATTGCCGCGGTGGCAATCGCCGTGGATACGCAGGATCGACGCTCCGCCCCAGTCCGCCGCACACCAGGCGATCTCGTCGAGGATGTCCTGGGTCACCTGCGCATACTTGTCGGCGAGGTAATCCGGCATCCAATCGCCCTCGAGCACGGTGTCGCGCGCCGCCTCGCCGAGCTCGTGGGCGTCCAGGCGACGGCGATGCGCGAAACGCCCCGCCCTGCCCACCGCGTGCATCCGGCCCATGAATCGGCCCATCCACTCGCGCTCCTCCGGCCTGCCCAGCTCGGGCCAACGGCCGCCGCGCCGTTCGAACACGGCGAAGCGGTAGCCCTGCGATTGCAACAGCGTCCGGCCGTCGAAACGCAGGGGCGGCACGACCGGGATCTCGGCATCGGCCAGTTCCCAGGCAAAGGCATGCTCCTCGAGGATGGCGTCATCGCTCCAGCGGCCCGGGCGGTAAAACTTGGCCACTACCGGCGCGCCCTCGTCCATTCCGGCCTGGTAGACGCGGTTCTCGTAGCTGTTCAAGGCCAGGATGCGGCCGTCAGGACTTAACCCTGCCCCTTCCAGGGCATGGATCACGGCATCGGGGGATAATCGATCATAAGGGGCTGCCTCGTTCATGCGCGGCAATATACCCGCGGCCGGGGGCTGGCGGTCATGGCGGCGGCGGCGCGACCTGCGTCACGAACACGCAAGCCCCGCTCAAAGCCCCCCGGCCCCATTGGCTATGATGCGCGGGATTCAAGCAGGAGCAAGGCATGTCGAAAGGCACGATTCTGGTCACCGGCGGTGCCGGCTACATAGGCAGTCACGTGGTCAAGCAACTCGGCGCGGCCGGCGAGCGCGTCGTGGTGCTCGACAACCTGAGCCGCGGCTTCCGCCAGGCCGTGACCAGCGGCGAGCTGGTGGTGGGCGAAGTCGGCGATCAGGCGCTGGTCAGCCGTCTCGTCGCCGATGAAGGCATCGACACCGTCATGCACTTCGCCGCCTATACCATCGTGCCCGAATCGGTGAGCGAGCCGCTCAAGTATTACGGCAACAACACCTGTTCGACCCGTGCGCTGCTCGAAGTCTGCGCACGCGAGAAGGTCAAGCACTTCGTATTTTCGTCCACCGCCGCGGTCTACGGGATTCCCGCGGACGGGGTGGCAAGCGAGGAATCGGTCAACGCGCCGATCAACCCCTATGGCACCTCCAAGCTGATGAGCGAGTGGATGCTGCGCGACCTGGCCCATGCCTGCGACCTGCGCTACGTCGCCTTGCGCTATTTCAACGTCGCCGGCTCCGATCCCAGCGGCCAGATTGGCCAGGCCACCAAGGGCGCGACGCTCTTGACCAAGGTGGCGGCCGAGCATGTGGTGGGCAAGCGGCCCCACGTCTCGGTGTTCGGCAGCGACTACGCCACGCCCGATGGCACCGGGGTACGCGACTACATCCACGTGGTCGACCTCGCCACGGCGCACCTCAAGGCCCTGGATTACCTGCGCGCCGGCGGCAGGAGCGCCACGATGAACTGCGGCTACGGCCACGGCTACAGCGTGCGCGAGGTGCTGCGCATGGTGGAAAAAGTGGCCGGCAAGCCGCTGGTGATCCGCGAGGAGCCGCGCCGCCCCGGCGATCCGCCCTCCCTGGTGGCCAAGGCCGACCGGGTGAAAAGCGAACTCGGCTGGCGGCCGCAGTTCGATGACCTCGAGGTCATCGTGAAGAGCGCCATCGACTGGGAACGGAAGCTTGCAATAAATCCCTGGTAGCCGGGAGGACCTGAGCCGGGCTCTCGGCCGAAAAACCGCATTAGCGGGCGCAGAAATTTCCTCCGCTGGTAGAATGCACGGCGATGCGATTTCCGCGCCCCAAATCCTTGAGCGGTCTCATGCTGATCGGCTTCACCGTCGTGGCCGCACCGCTCCTGTTCGCCATCGTGAATGCGGCCGTGCAGATGAACCGGCTGTCCAACCGCAGTGAACAACTCGTGGTGCATGGCGTGCGCGCCACGCGCAGCAACCAGCTGCTGTTCGAGGAGATCTCCTCGCTGGAACGCACGGCACGCATTTATCAGATCATCGGCAACAGCGATTCGATCGATCTGTACGTCAAAAACCACGAGCGGCTCCTGGCCACCACCGCCGACCTGGAGCGGCTCACCCTGGACGCGGAATCGCGCCGCGACCTGGCCGAGCTGCGCGAGCAATGCAATTCGCTGCTGCAGCAATTGAAGTCCGCGAAGCCCAATTCCGCGCAGATGGCGCAGGTGGTCAACTCCTACCCGCAGCTCTCCGACCTGGTCTCCAAGCTCTCCACCCGCATCAGCGTGCAGATCGACAGCGAACTGGCGCGCCTGCAACTGGCCACCCAGACCGCTCAGCAGAACCTGTTCTGGCAGACGTTGTTGCTCATCCCCATGACGCTGATCGTGGTCGGCATCTTCACCTACCTGTTCGGCCGGCCCATCCGCGCCATCGATCGCTCCATCAGCGAGCTGGGCCGGGGCACCTTTTCCCGCCCCATCGCCATCAAGGGGCCGGCGGACCTCGAGCGCCTGGCGGCACAGCTCGAGTGGCTGCGCGTCAGGCTTTTGGACCTCGCGCAGGAAAAAAACCGTTTTTTGCGCCATATGTCACATGAACTAAAGACGCCATTGGCGAATATCCGCGAAGGCACCGAACTATTGATGGACGGCGCAGTCGGTGAACTGCAAAGCGCTCAACGCGAAGTCACGGCGATCTTGCGTGAAAACAGCATGAAGCTTCAGCGGCTCATCGAGAACCTGTTGTCGTTCAGTGCGTGGCAGGCCAAGAGCGTCGGCCTGGACGTGTCCGAGTTCCGCCTGCGGCCGCTGATCAAGTCGGTGCTCGAGAACCAGCAGCTCACCCTGGTGGCACAGCGGGTGCGGCTGGATGTGCAGATCGAGGACCTCACCCCGTTCGCCGACCGTGGCAAGGTGCGATTGATTTTGGACAACCTGCTGTCGAATGCGATCAAGTTCACACCCCGGGGCGGCACCATTTCCATTCATGCCAAGCGCGAGCGCGACCAACTGGTGCTGGACGTCATGGACACCGGTCCCGGGATCCCCGAGGCCGAGCGGGCGCGCATTTTCGAGGCTTTCTACCAGGGCAAGACCCCGCAGGGCGGGCACGTCAAGGGCACAGGTATCGGTTTGTCCGTGGTGACCGAATTCGTCAATGCCCATGGCGGGGCCATCGAGCTGTTGGACGCCCCGGGTGGCGGAGCGCATTTCCGGGTGCGGCTGCCGCTACGCCAGCCCATGGTCGTGGCGGAGCAGGAGAAGGCCCATGCGGCGTAGCGTCCTGGGCCTGCTCCTGGTGGCCGGAGCAGCCCTGCTCGGCGCCTGCGAGCTCAGCGGCGCACTGGGCTCGCGCCCGCAGGCCAATGTGCCGCCCCCCTCCAATCCCACGCCGGGGGCCAAATCCGTGGCAGCCGTGCTCGAGTTGCTGGTGGGGTTGCACCAGACCGACCCAGGGCGGCAGGCCGAGGTGTTTCAAGCCGCCAAGGACGCGGCCGATTTAACACCCACGACCAGCAACAAATTGCGCTATGCGATCGCGCTGGCCACGCCCGGACATGCGGGCTCCGATCCCGTCGCAGCCCAGCGACATTTGTCAGAATTGTTGGCGAGGCCCGAGACTCTGCTGCAGATGGAGCGCAATCTTGCGCTGGCCGAATTGAACGAAGTCGAGCAACGTCTGATTTTGCAGGCCGAGAACAAGCGCCTGCGTGATGAGGCGGCACGCGAATCCCGCGACCGCCAGCAATCGAGCAATCGCCGGTTGCAGGCGGAAGTTGAGGAGAACGCGCGTTTGCGCAAGGCGCTGGACGAAGCGCAGGCAAAGCTCGACGCCGTGACCCACATCGAACGGTCGATCAACGACCGGTCGACGCCGGGGCCGCGGAAATGAAACGACACGTCGAAGGAGAGCTGCCTGTGAACGCCTACTCGATCGCGCCCACCGTACCGTTGTACACCGGGTTACGCCCCACGTCCGGCCGCGACAACCTCAACAACCAGAAACGCAAGGCGCGCATCCTGGTAGTGGATGACGATCCGGGCTTGCTGCGCCTGCTCACCATCCGCCTGCGCGCGGAGAACTACGAGGTGGAGGCCGTCGAAAGCGCGGCCGCCGCCCTCGCCGCCTGCGGCCGCTTCCGTCCCGACCTCGTCATCACCGACCTGCGCATGGACCAGATGGACGGCATTGGCCTCTTGAAGGAATTGCAGAGCCGCTGGCCGGGGCTGCGCGTCATCATCCTTACCGCGCATGGCACGATCCCCGACGCCGTGCACGCCACCCAGAGCGGTGCCTTCGGCTTCCTCACCAAGCCCGTGGACAAGCAGGAACTGCTCGACCACGTACAAAAGGCGCTGAAGGTATCCGGCTTTGCCCAACTCGATGAGGATTGGCGCTCGGAGATCATCACCCGCTCCCCGGCAATGGAAGACAAGCTGGCGCAGGCCAACATGGTGGCCGGCACCGATGCGCGAGTGCTGCTGACGGGCGAGTCCGGAACCGGTAAGGAATTGCTGGCCCGCGCCATCCACAAGGCAAGCCCAAGGCGCAACAAGCCGTTCGTGGCAATCAATTGCTCGGCCATGGCCGAAAACCTCCTCGAATCAGAGTTGTTCGGCCACGAGAAAGGCGCGTTCACCGGCGCCATCCGCTCGCACAAGGGCCTGTTCCAACAGGCCGATGGCGGCACCTTGCTGCTGGATGAGATCGGCGACATGCCCATGCGCCTGCAGGTGAAGCTCCTGCGCGTGCTGCAGGAAAGCCAGATCCGCCCGGTGGGGTCCACGGAGGCCGTTCCAGTGAACGTACGGGTGATTTCCGCCACGCATCGCGACCTGCAGCAGCTCATGGTGGGTGGGCAGTTCCGCGAGGACCTGTTCTACCGCCTGAACGTCGTCCACATCGACATGCCCGCTTTGGCCAAGCGCCGCGAGGACATTCCGCTGCTGGTGGCACATTTCCTCGAGCAGGTCGCCAAGGAAAGCGGCCAGCGCAAGATCTATGCGCCGGAAGCGGTGGAGTTGCTGGCTACGGCCGATTGGCCGGGCAACATCCGGCAGCTGTACAACGTGGTGCGGCAGAACGTCGCGCTATCGCGCGGGCCGATCATCACGGCGGAAGCCGTGCAGCAGTCACTCGGTGGCAGCCCGACTCGGCTGCCCTCCTTCGATGAGGCGCGGGATGAGTTCACGCGCAATTACCTGTCGCAGATCTTGCAGATCACCACGGGGAACGTGAGCCAGGCAGCGCGCCTCGCCAAGCGCAATCGGACGGATTTCTACAAGTTGTTGTCGCGGCATACTTTGTTGCCGGACGATTTCAAGAAGACCTGATTCCAGCCGGAGCCGGACGGCGGCGCCTGCCGCCGCTGCAAGGCCGCTATTCCTGATCCTCGCCGCCGCGGATCACCGGTTCTTCCGCGCCGGGAATCTGTGCATCGGGGAGCGGCGCGACGGGCGCTGAGGGCTGCATGGAAGGCGCAGAGCGCATTGTCCTGTCGAAGTAGCGAAAGCTGCCCGCCGGATCAAAAAGCACTCTGCGCGGCGGGCGCGGGCTGTACGTCAGGCTGAACAGTGCCCGGTTCTCGCGATAAGAATCCACGCTCCCACTGGCCTGCAGGTGCTGAAAGGCGAGCGTGCATCGCACCGCCCGGCCGAACTGGCGGTTGACGCCCAGGGTCACCGATTGATAGCGGCTCGAGCGGGTATTGTCGACCAGGTTCTCACGTTCCATGGCGTATTTGACGGCAGCGGTGGTCAGGGGCGTCAGCTGGTAATCCACAGCCAATCCCGCCCCATAGATGTTGCGGTCGAAACTGGTGCGGGTGATGTAACGTTCGCGCGAACCATCGATCTGCACGGCGACCATCAGCCGATTGCCTCGGCGAACCAGGTTGGCGTAGCCACGGTCGGACTTGAACGGCTCGGCGACGGCCAGCACATTCTGCACGCCGCCATTGTTGAACGTGTCGCGCAGGTTGAGGCGAAGGTTCTCACCCGCATCCGAGTATCCGTGGCTGACCTCGACATTGAGCGTGGTCCGGCGCGACACCCTGCGCTGCAGACCAGCCAGCAGATGCGGCTCGCGGCTCCGGGCGCCATTGCCAATACGCGATGACTCCGCACCCACCTCGCCCACGAGTTGCGTCCGCAGGCTATCGAGTGAGTACCGCAGGAATGCGGCGTCCGAGGTGCTCGATGGGAAACCATCGAGTTCGTATTCGAGCTTCTTGGCGCTGTAATTGACAGACACCGAGCCGGTGCGGCCGAGTAGGCGGCCGAGGCCGATCTCTCCCGTGTAGCGGCGGGTATCCACCCCCGAGCCGCTGTAGTTGACCAGCCCGTAGCGCAGGTCCGCCTCCACGCGTGTGCGCGACCCCAGCGGCAAGTACAGGCTGGGCCCGGTGGAGAAGAAGCTGGCATTCTGCTGGTCGTTGCGCGTCAGCGACTCGAAGGGCTGAGGGGCAATCTGGCCCATGCTCTCATCCGCGATCCAGGTCAGTATCTCGGGCAGAATGATCGCCCGGCCACGCAGGTTGACCGCGGGCAGGTTGTCGCTCGCAGCGCTGTTCTCCAGGAATTCTCGATGACGGAAGGCGGCATCGCCATCGAGCCTGAAAATCCTGCCGCCGGCCGCCACGTTGACGCCGACGCCGGCATCCACCACCGTATCGCCGACCTCGCCCGTCCGCGCGCGCAAGAGATTATCCGAGCGCGTCACGGCAAAAGTCGCCGACGGGTCGAGGCCCTCGGCCCTGGCCGCGTTGGACAGCGGCTGCAGGCATGTCAACAGCGTGACCGCGCAAGGCAGCCACCGCGCCGCTTTGCGTGCGGCCGTCGGCAGCCTACTTGCCGGGCTTGTAGGTTGAATAGGCATCATAGGCGTAATAGGCGCGACGCTCGGAGACGACGGTCGGCTCCCAGCCGTTGAGGATCACGCCCACCGGAATATTCTCGCGGATACGGCCTGCCGCATCCTTCACCGAATCCTGCAGCGAAACCCCGGCGCGTACCACCAGCAGCACCTGCTCCGCCAGATCGGTCATCTCCTGGGTATCGCTCGACAACAGGATCGGCGGCGTGTCGATGACGAAAATCACGTCCCGGGCGCGCTCATGCAGCGCGCCGAACACGGCGCCAAGCCGCTCATTGGAAAAGAGCTCGGCGGCCTCATCGGTTCGGTTTCCGGCCGGCAACACCTGCAGCTGCGGCATCGAGGTCGGCAGCAACAGCCGCTTCGGGTCGGACTCGGGAGATGCCAGCGCTTCGATCAATCCGGGCGTGCCGGACAAATCGAGCGCTTCGGTGATGGTCTGCTTGATCGTGTCGCCATCCACGAGCACCACCGGATGCGTGCCCTGCCTGGCAATACTCAACGCGAGGCTCATGGAGGTGTAGGACTTGCCGTCCCCGGGAAGAGCACTGGTAAGCACGACGACGCGCCGGTTTCGCGGCGCAAGACCGGGCCGCGGTGAGCGCATCGCATCGATGACCTCCCGCCGCAGCTTGCGGTACTCGTCCCGGTGCCGGCCGATGTTCTCAGGATTGGGATGCAACCCACGGGCGGTGAGCAGGCCGGGATCGATCGCCACGGTCCTCTCAGCCGGGGCCCGCAAAGAACGATCCTCGGCGGTGGCGGGTTGCGCGTCAGGCGAGGTGGCCGGCGCCTGCGGCGGCACGATCTCGATCACGGCGTTGCTCAAAGCTTCTCCAATCCAGTCACGTGACGGAACCATTCGGATGCCGGGAAATCGACCGCACCGACGAAGCCCAGGGTGCCCGCCAGCGCCAGGATCACCACCGCGAAACGCAGGTATCCCCTGTTCCGGGCAGATACTGCCTGTGTCGACTGGGCCAGGCTCACAACGCCGATGACCGGCAGGTCCAGCGCTTCGACCACCGAAGACCGCGAGAAAAACACCGGCTGGGTCTTCGCAAGCAGGTAGGCGAGCGCCGAACCCGCCAGCAGCGCCAGCCCGAACAAGGCTCCCAGAAAGAGCCGGCGGTTCGGGCGGATGGGACGCAGCGTCGGCTGCGGCGCTTCGATCACCCTCAGGTGCAGGTCCTCGGTGCGGTCGGCATTGTTCGAGATGCGGGCGGACTCGAGCCGCTGCAGCAGCGCCTCGTATTGGGCCTTGGTGACCCCATAGTCGCGGTTGAGGCGCGACAGTTCAGCCTCGACTTCCGGACCGGAGGAGAGCTTTTCGCGCACGCCGGCCAGCACGCCGCGGGCCCGCGCCAGTTCCTCTTCCAACGCCGCCACCTGCACGTCGGCAGAGTTCAGGGCGATCTGCAGATTCTGCATCACCGGATCGACCACCAACGAAGAGGACTGGCTGGCTCCGGCGCTGGTGGCGCGAACGCCGCCCAGTTCCCGGCGCCGGCGCTCCTCCAGCCGCGCGATCGATTCCTTCAGCGCCACGACCTCCGGATGTGCGTCGGTGAACTTCAGCAGCAATTCATCGAGTTGCCGGCGGCTCTCGTGGATGCGCGCGTCGATCGAGGTGGCCGCCTGAATCTCCTGGGCGCTGGGCGGGACGGCGAGCACGGCGGCGCCGCTGGAGTCGCCGGCGATCTTGTGGCGCAATTCATCCCGCTGGCGCTTGGCAACTTCGAGCGAGGTCTGCAGCTTCTCGACATTCGTCGATTCCTGCTGGAGCCGCAGGAAATAATCTCCGCGCTGGTCCGGCATCATGCCGACGTGCTGCTTCTTGAACTCCGCCAGCTTCTGCTCCGACTCGGACAATCGCCCCTCGTAGGTCGCCACCTCCTTGGCGAGGAAGTTCTCCGCATTCTGCGTATCGGTGCGGCCGGCCCCCACCGAGTTGTTGACGAAGGTGTCCAGCAGGTTCTTCACCACCAGGTAGGAGGTGTAGGCGTCCGAATCGGGGTAGCTGATCGAGTACAGACCCGAGCCCGCCTCGCCATGGATCGAAATCGAGTCGGCGAAATCCGTGAGGAACTTCTCACGGTCTGCCCCGGTCTTCAGGCCCTCGTACAAGCCGGTCTCGCGTGCGACCCGGTCGAGCGAGGGGCGCGACAACAACGCATGCCGCACGATGTCCGTCTGGTCACGAGTCTCGGGGCTTACCGCGATTCCCTGCAGCAGGGGCCGCAGCACCGATTGCGTATCGACGTAAATTTGGGCCCTGGACTCATACTGACTGGGCAGGCCGAGAATGACCAGGGCACCCGCCACGCCGGCCACCCAGGCGGCGACCATCGCCGCCTTGCGAAAGCGCCAGGCTGACCATGCCATGGTGATGAATGATTCGATCTGAAGTTTCATGCTGGGTTGATCCGGAGTGCTGCGTCGCAGTCCTTAGAAACGGCTCTCTGGAATGACCAGGATGTCGCCCGGCTGGAGCGCAACGTTCGCCGACACCTTGCCCTTATTGAGCAAATCATCCAATCGAACCTTGATTTCCTGGCTGGACTTCCCGTCAGTTCTGACAATCTTCGCACGGTTGCCCGCTGCAAACTGCGAAAGCCCTCCCACCTGGATGACCAGGTCGAGCACCGTCATGCCGCTGCGGTACGGTACGGCGCGGGGCGACACGGCCTGGCCCACGACCTTGACCTGGCTGAACACGCCATTCGAATGCGTGACGATGATGCTGACATTGGGCGTGCGCACGTACTGCTTGAGGACTTCTTCGATGTCCCGCGCCAATTGAGTGGAGGTTTTGCCCACCGCGACCATGTCGGAAACGAGCGGCGTGCTGATCTTACCATCGGGACGCACCGGCACCTCGACGCTCAATTCCGGATTCTGCAGCACGAAAATCTTGAGGATGTCGCCGTGGCCGATCACATATTGCTGAGCTTCCGTGGCCGGCACCGCCGGGGCCGCCTCGGCGCCCGACGCCACCGCCGGATCGAGCCCCCCCGCAAGCGCGAGCATTGCGCACAGCATCCATCCCAGGAGTCCTCTGTTGCGGGCCGCGAGGCCCGCAGTCAATCCGCCCTCACCCATGCCAACTTGCACCCGGTTCATCCTAATGCTCACCTCATTGTTGGGAATGCGGACCCGTGTCATTGACGCTCGCCCTCGCCACTTGGCAGTATGCTTATATTATCAGTCGCCAGACACCTTCCTTGGGCTGCATCAATCCTCGTTTTTTGAAGTTCGTCACGCGCACGCCGTCGCATCCGCGGCGCCATTATGACAATTGAAGTCAAAGAATACGCCAGCCCGGATGGCTTCGAGCAATTGCGTGACGGATGGCGCGAATTGTCCGCGCACGCGGCCTCGGCAAGCGTGTTCAGCACCTGGGAATGGCAGGAATGCTGGTGGCGTCACTATGGCGGCGGCAACCGCTTGCTGCTGCTGGGCGCGCTGCGCTCGGACCGGCTCGTCGGCATCCTACCCCTCTACATCGCCCGCGTAAGGCTCGTGAAAGGCATTCCCATGCGGGTCCTGCGCGTCGTCGGCGCGGGCGGCGACACCTCGCCGGATTACCTGGGTCCGGTGCTGGCACCGGGCGAGGAACAGGAGGCAGCCGATGCCCTTGCCGGCGCGTTGTCCATGCGCGTGCGTGACTGGGACCGGATCGATCTGACCGACCTCGCCGGCGGCCCCTTCGGCGCCAGCTTGAGGGCGGCGCTGCGGGCGTGCGAATTGCACGCCGATTGCACCGTGCATAAGAGCATCCACGTCGCGCGCCTGCCGGACTCATGGGACGCCTACCTCGCCGCGATGCCACGCGATCGCCGTTACCGCGTGAGACATCAACGCCGCACCGCCGTGGAAAAGCTGCGCGCCAAGTTCGATGTCTGCAGCGGAGCGGATGCTGACCAGGCACTGAGCGACCTCGTCCACCTGCACCGTGCACGCTGGGACAGCAAGGAGCCGGGTGCCGGCGCGTTCCGCAGCCAACGCTACCTGGCATTCCACGCGGAAGTCGTCACCCGCTGCGCGCAGCAGGATTGGATCCGTTTCTACCGCGTCAGTGTCGACGAGCGCCCGGTGGCGCTCATGTACTGCTATCGGTACCGCGGCGAAGTCTTCTTCTTTCAATCAGGCTTCGACCCGGCGCTGGAAAAGTATTCGCTGGGAAACATCCTGATGGCGCACGCGATCGAATCGTCGATCAAGGAAGGCACGGCAGTATTCGACATGTTGCAGGGAGATCACGCTTACAAGCAATCCTGGTGCAATGAACGGCGCAATACTTTCCGCCTGCATTGCAACAACGCCACGTGGCGTGGGAGGCTGCATGCGTTGCGGCAGCTGTTGGCGCGCAAGCTGCGTCCACCCCGCGAGATTTCCGCACCCGCCCCCGCTTGATGGCGTGCGCATGCCCGTGGCGTTTCACATCGACATCCGGCCGGTGGCCTCCTGGAGCGATGCCGATTGGCGCGATTGGCACGAACTCAACCAATCGCTGAACGAAGGCCACCCGCTCCTGCATGCGCGCTTCCTGCGGGCGGCGCTCCGCCACTTCGGCCACCCGGAGGTGCTCGGCATCCGCGCCAGCGACTCGTGCGGCACGCAACTGCTGGCGTTGGCGCAGCGGCATTCGCGCGGGCTGTTCGAACTGTTCACGCCTCCGCAAGCACCTTATGGCCCCCTGCTGCTGAAGGCGACCGACACGCAAGCCGCGCACGCGCTCCTGCGCGCCACGCTGCGCAGTCTGCCGCCGCCGGCATACCGCTGGCACCTTTACCACCAGAACTCGGCATGGCCGAGCGCAAAGCATGTCCCCGATTGGATGGACCGGCGCGCCACCATGCAGGTGGAGGCCGCCGGCAACTTCGACGATTACTGGCGGCGGCCCCGCCCGGTCGATGCGGTCGAGCGCCACATCCGCCGGTTGAAAAAGCGCAACCTGTCCCCGCAACTCAAGGTGATCTGCAGGAGCGATCAGATCGAAGAGGCCATCGACGCGCACGCCCTGCTCGAGACATCGGGCTGGAAAGGCCGTCAGGCATCCGCCATCGTAAAGGGCACGGCCGCGGGGGATTTCTACCGGGAATTGCTCGGGGCCTATGCCGCCGACGGCTGCGCGTACGCTTACCAGCTGACTCTGGCAGACCGCGTGGTGGCAAGCCAGCTGGCCTTGGTTGGCGGCCGGCATCTGGCGCTCCTCAAGACGGCCTACGATGAACAATACCGACAATACGGCCCCGGCCGGTTGCTCGATTTCTTCATGCTGCAACACGTGTTCGCAAACCTGCCCGGAAGCCTGGTCGACTTCTGCAACATCGCAACCCCGGAAGATCTGCGCTGGGCGACCGCAAGATCCACGCTGATGACGGGCGCCGTGTATCACAATGATGCGCTCCGGGTGATGGCGGGCGTCGCGCGTTCGGTGTTGCGCCCCTGGAGAGGAAGATGAAGCGACTCCGCAAATCCCTGCTCATGACGGCATCGATCCTGCTGGCCGGCGCCGCCGCACGCAGCGCGGGCGCGCCCGAAGCGCCTCAATTGCTGTACCTGGACCTGATCGCGGCACCGACGACCGGCGGCGAGAATGATGCCGGCGCCTACGTGTCGCTGTTCGGCCGGAACTTCGGAAGCGACTTGTCGCGCGTGCATGTCTTCTTCGGCACGCATGAGGCGGCCATCTATCGTCACCTGGGTCCCTCGAAGGGCCGCGAGGACGTGCAACAGGTTACCGTTCAGATCGGCCGGATCGACCCGGGCGAAAAGCCGGTAAGAATCGTGGTCGACGGGCGCAGTTCCACCGAGCAGGTGACGTTCCTGCCTGCGCCGGGCGACATCCTGTTCGTCGACAACGTCTCCGGCGACGACTTCCGCGCGCGCAAGAATCGCATCGACAAGCCGTGGCGCCACCTGCAGACGCCCACCGACGGCGGCGCACTGTCGGACGCGCGCCCCGGCGATGTGATCGTGCTGCGCGGCCGCGCGCCGTGGACGGACGTGGGCTATGGCAATCGCTGGGCCCGTTTCATTTCGCAGACCGGATCCCAACCGACTGGCAAGTCCGGCCACGGATTCCTCACCATCGAGGCCTACCCCGGCGAGGACGTGCACTACATCGCACCGCCTGGCACATCGGGCGGCATTCATGGCGTCGGCGATGGCTACGAGCAGTTTGCGGATTGGATCGTGATAGCCGGGCTGCACATCGAAAGCGACGCCATGAGCCGCTCGGACGGCGCGCCCATCAACCTGCACGCCGCCTCCGACCATTGGCGCGTGGTGAACAACGAACTCGGGCCGTGGCCCTCGCGCATCGACGCCAAGGCGGCGGGGATTTCCGGCAATGGCGCCCACGTCAAGTTCCTGGGCAACCACGTGCATGACATCGACGGCGGCACGCTCAACCACTGCATCTATCTCGACACCGGCGCAAACGACGTGGAGATCGCCTTCAACCACCTGCACGCCTGCCACGGCGGCAACATCATCCAGACCTTCGACAATCTCGGAATGCGAGACCTGTCACAGATTTCGATTCACCATAATGTCCTGCACGACGGAACCCGCTACGGGTTGAACATCGCCGACGGCACGACCTCGGTTCAGGTCTGGAACAATCTCATCTACGACACCGCCTATGCCGGCATCCGCATCAATGTCGATGCGCACATGCCGGTGAACATGCTCTTCGAACACAACTCGCTTTGGCAGTTATGTAAAGTGAAGCAGCCCGTGAATGCGGCCGTCATCAACACCTGGAATGCGCGCTCAGGCACCATCTTCTTTCGCAACAACATCTTCGCAGCCGGCCCGAAGTCCTCATGTTCCTATGGATTTCAAGACGATGCGCAAGGTTCATCGATCAGTTTTGCGCGCAACCTGTGGGTCTCGCTGACGCCCCCCAGCAGTGAACGCGGCCCGCTCATCGGTGAGCCGCGCTTCAGGAATGCGGCTGCAGGTGACTTCACACTGCTGCCCGGCGGAGCAGCCGAAGGAGCCGCGATCCGCAGCGGCGTTGCCGACGACTACTTCGCGCGCCCGCGCACCCGCAACGATCTCGGCGCACTCAGTCGCTGACGAAGCCCCTCGATTCATAGCGCGCGGCCATGCATACATGTCGCGCTCGTGAGACATTGGAACGTCGGGCGCCATGTGGTGTTCAATTGCTCTCAGTCGACGTTGTTGGAGCATCTGATCATGTCCGTGAGTTTCCTCGTGCGCCGTCCGCTCTGGCTCTGTGCGGTGACGCTCCTGACCGCCCTGTCCCTGTCTGCGTGCTCGGTGGGCACCTCCGCGAGGGCGCCGTCGAATTCGCCCAGCGACGTCGACAACACCGCACCCACCATTTCGGGCACACCCGCCGCCACCGTGAACGTCGGCGTTGCGTACGCCTTCACGCCGACGGCCGCCGATGGTCAAGGTGACCTGCTGCAGTTCTCCGCAGACAACCTGCCGACTTGGCTCGAACTCAATGTGACCACCGGTGAAATTCACGGCACGCCCACCGCGGCCGACGTGGGCACCACCGACGGCATCGAATTGTCGGTCAGCGACGGAAAGCTCAGCGCGTCGCTTGCTGCATTCAGCATCACGGTGGCGCCCGCCGACACACCGAACGCACCGCCGGTCATTTCGGGAACGCCGCCCACCACGCTGACGGCCGGCAGTGCGTATCTCTTTCAACCTGCCGCAACCGATCCGGAGGGCGATGCCCTCGCCTTCTCGATCGCCAACGCGCCATCGTGGGCGAGCTTCGACACCGCGACGGGGCGGCTGGCCGGCACGCCGGCCAACAGCGATGCGGGCACCTACGCAGATGTTCAGATCTCCGTCGGCGACGGCATCTCCACGGTGACGCTGCCGGCCTTCAGCATCGTCGTATCCATGGCCCCGCCACCCGATATGAACCATCCGCCGGAGATCAGCGGCGCACCGGCAACATCGGTGCAAGCCGGCTCGGCCTACAGCTTTCAGCCGGCCGCAACCGATGTCGATGGCGACTCACTGACGTTTTCCATCGTCAACAAGCCATCGTGGGCGGTCTTCTCCACCCGCACCGGGCACCTGAGCGGCACGCCGACATCATCGAACGTCGGCGTCAACCCGGACATCGTCATCAGCGTGGGCGACGGGCAGGACACGGCGTCGCTCCCGGCCTTCTCGCTCGAAGTGGCCGCGCCGGTCAACCGTGCACCGACGATTTCGGGCACCCCCGCCACCACCGTCAAGGCGGGGTCTTCCTATTCCTTCACGCCAACCACAAAGGACGCCGATGGCGACTCGCTGACATTCTCCATCACCAACAAACCGTCGTGGGCGAGTTTTTCGACAACGACGGGGCGCTTGAGCGGCACACCGGACGGCACCGATGTCGGCACCACCTCGAACATCGCCATTTCGGTCAGCGACGGCACGGTCAAGGCCACCCTCAGCGCATTCTCCATCCAGGTCACCAACAGCAACGGCGCACCTTCGCTGAGCGGCACGCCGGCCACCAGCGTGGCCGCCGGCGCCAGCTATGCATTCACTCCCACGGCATCCGATCCGGACGGCAATACGCTGACGTTTTCGATCACCAACAAGCCCTCCTGGGCAACTTTTTCCACCAGCACCGGCAAGCTCAGCGGCACGCCGACCTCTGGCAATGTGGGCACCACCACCGGCATCGTCATCTCGGTGAGCGACGGCACGTTGTCCGCATCGCTCCCCGCGTTCTCGATCCAGGTCACTTCCGCGGCCAATAGCGCACCCACCATTTCCGGCTCCCCGCCCACCTCGGTGAGCGCGGGCTCAGCGTATTCGTTCACGCCCAGCGCGTCCGATGCCAACGGGAATTCCCTGACCTTCTCCATCGCCAGCAAGCCTTCCTGGGCGACGTTTTCCACCAGCACCGGCAAGCTCAGCGGCACGCCTGCGGCGGGCGACGTCGGCACCACGAGCGGCATCGTCATTTCCGTCAGTGACGGCTCCTTGTCCGCGGCGCTGCCCTCGTTCTCGATCACGGTGACGAGCGTGCCGGTCAGTTCGGGTGCTCCCCTCGTCCTCTACACCGATCTGCCGGCCGGTCCCACCACGGGCGGCGAGAATGACCTCGGTGCCTATGTCTCGATCTTCGGAAAGAACTTCGGGTCGAACGCTTCACAGGTGCGCGTCTACTTCGGCAACACCGAGGCCGCCGCCTACCGCTATTTCGGCGCCTCGAAGGGAAGGTCCGACATCCAGCAGATCACCGTGCAACCGGGCAATGTCGGTACGGGATCCCTCAGCATCAAGGTCGTGGTCAACGGCGTGGCGTCGAATACGGACCAGACGTTCCTGGTCAACCCCGGCGACATCCTGTTCGTCGACAATGTCTCAGGCAACGACGGCACTGCGGTGAAGGGCGACATCGCGCATCCCTGGCGCACGGTGCAGACGCCGAGCGAGGGCGGCGCGCTGGCGGCCGCGGGGCCCGGAGATGTCATCGTGCTGCGGGGCAAATCCACCTGGAGCGACGTCGGCTTCGAGAAGCGCTGGTTCCGCTTCCGGCATGCCACCGGCTCCATGCCGACCGGCGCCAGCGGCACCGGATACATCGCGATCGAGGCCTACCCGGGCGAGAACGTGCACTACGTCGCACCGGCCAGCACCAATGGCGGAATCCACGGCATGGGATCGAACTATTCGCAGTTTTCCGACTGGATCATCATCTCCGGGCTTCACATCGAGAGTGCCGCCAGTTCGTCTTCGGACGGCGCACCGGTGAATTTGCAGGTGGCCTCCGACCACTGGCGGGTCGTTAACAACGAACTGGGACCCTGGCCTGCCTCGAGCGGCGCCAAGGCTGGCGGACTCGTCGGCAATGGCACCGATGTCAAGGCATTCGGCAACGAGATCCACGACATCGACGGCGGCACGGAGAACCATTGCATCTACCTGGACACCGCCGCGAGCAATGTGGAGATTGCCTACAACCACATCCACGACTGCGTCGGTGGCAACATCATCCAGACCTACGACAACCTGGGCGGCGGGCCGATCACCAACATCTCCATCCACCACAACGTCATGCACGATGGCAACCGCTACGGCCTGAACATGGCGGATGGCACCGTCAGCGTGCATGCCTGGAACAACGTCATCTATAACACGGCGTACGCGGGCATCCGGCTCAACCAGAACACCTCGTCGGCCTCCGAGACCTACGAAAACAACACCCTTTTCAATGTGTGCACCAATCACCCCGCCGAGCAGGGCGCGATCCAGAACACGTGGAACATCACCGGCGGTAGCGTGGTGTTCAAGAACAACATCATCGCGCGGACCGGCAGCGGCTGCAGCCAGGGCTATTCCAACAGCAGCAGCGACTCGGGTATCACCGTCTCACGCAACCTGTATTTCGGATACGCGGACCCGACGCGCGACAGCAACGGCTTGTCGGGCGACCCGTTGTTCAAGAACGCAGCCGGAGCGGACTTCCGATTGCAGCCCGGGAGCCCTGCCATCGATGCCGCGAGTGGTTCCGGCGTGACCAATGACTTCGACTTCAAGTCGCGCGCGACACCCGACCTGGGGGCATTCGAAGGAGGCGGCTGAGCCGCCTGCCCGGCCTCATCCCGAGCGGGGCTTCCAGGTCGCCACCACGTCGCCTCGCAGAAAGCGAGCGGCGGCAACGGCAAACGCAGCGTTGCTCGCCAGGAAGTAGCTGGGCAGGAACGTGATGCGCGCCAGCGCCGCCGGCAGCCGCCGCGAAATCCCGATCAGCCCGAGGAGATAGCATGCGCACTGCAGCGCAAGGAGGGCGGCAAAGGCCGCCGAGCCGGCAGCCAGCACGAGGTTGGACAAAAGCGCCAGCAACAGGAATACGAACGTGAAATAGCGCAGGACCTTGTGCGAGACGATGCACAGGGCCGGCAACGGATAACGCAGCGGATCGAGCACTGCGCGCATGTACACCAGTCCCCGCAGGGCGCGCAGGGCGACCCGCACACGCATGCGGAACTCCGTGCCGGAGTCTTCGTTCGCATCTTCCGTAGACGATGCCCGCTCGTCATAGACCACACGGTAACCGGCACGGATGACACCCAGCGGCAGCACGAAATCGGTGATCTGGTCCGCCGGCACATCGAAGTAGAGCTGAGCCCGCATGGCGTCGACACCGCCATTGACGCCGATCACCGAACCGGCCCGTGTTTCCAGGCGCCGCAACCAGTTCTCGTACTTGATGTACGCACCGCCCCCAGCCGCGCCCGCGCCGATGGCGCTCAGCGTCAGGTGGCCGGTCACATAGCCAACCTCGGGGTCAGCGAAATTCTCCACCATGCTGGAAACCGCGGAGGGCGAAAACCGGGCGTTCGCGTCGCTGAAGACGATGACCTCACCGCGCGCCAGCCGGACCCCGGCGTTCAGGCCGGCTGCCTTGCCGGCCCGCTCCGGGCGTCGGAGCAGTTCGACGCCCTGGGCGCCGTAACTCCGGACGACCGCGTCCGTCCCGTCGTCGGAGGCATCCGAGATCACGAGGATCTGGCGACGGTCGGCCGGGTAGTCCTGCGCCAGCAGGTGATCAAGCGTGGTGCCGATGTGAGCCACTTCGTTGTAAGCAGGCACGAGGATGGTCACCAACGGGCGATGCGCGGCGCGGCGGACTCGCCGCGGCCTCAGCACCGAAATGATCTTGATGATCGCCGGATAGATGGCCAGCGGATAAATGGCCATTGCAATGGAGGTGAACAGACAGACCTGCCAAGCGACGGCGCCGCTCATGGCGCGCGCACCCGCAGGCGCCAGGCTCCTTCAACCCGCAGCTCGTAGCACCCGGGCCGCGCGCTGCGCGCGACCGGCGCCTGCCCGTCCACGAGCGTCGAGCCGGAAACCAACTCGATGCGCAGCTCCTGACCTGGCCCCAGTCGGACGTCGAGCTCACCGCGCGCCTCACGCCATGAAAAATCCAGGAAAGTTCCATGCAAAGCCCGCAGCGAGGAGGATCGGACCTGCAGGTGCCCCGGCACGCTCTCCTCGGTGGCAAGGTGCAGATGTTCGGCGGTACAGGCGAGCAGCCGGTGCGGCACGTCGAAGCAGTAGAAGGATGTCGCAGGCGCTGGAATCTCGAAGTCGAAATACTGCGATGGATCACCCTCAGCGCCCGCCTCGGCGGCCCGGATCACATTGCGCGCCTGGCGTGCGGTGACGTAGTGCATCCGCCAGCGCTTGCCATCGTTGTATTGCCGGCAGAGCATGTCGTGCATGCGCAATGCGCGCTCGCCGAACAGCGCATCCCAGTCGCGCTCGATGGCGCCGTGGGCGTGCAGCTTGACGAACAGCCAATCGGGCCGGCCATCGACATGTACATGGCAGTCGAGCCATGACTCGATCCGATCCGGCCTTCCCCAATTCTCCGTCGTGAGGCTCGCGTTTTCGATCCGCGGGTGTCCCGGCGCGCGCAGGTTCAGCGCCAGCGGCCCCTGGATGAGCATCAGTCCCTGACTGTCCGTGACGCCGCGCTTCGCGTCCTGCCCCCAATCATGCGACTTGGGCCGCAGCGGATCATCAATGGCGTAGTAGATCGAGTTGATCTTGCGGGTCTGCGCGCGGTTTCCCGAGGGCATGGTGAGATCGGCCCAGCAGCCCAGTTCCTGCAGGAGCGACAACTCGCTGTCGACACCGCAGTATTCACCGTTGGCGGAGTTGTCGAGCGCCCAGTCTCCATGGATGAAGCCGAATCCCGCCCGTGGCGGGGCGCCCGCCTGCAACAACAGGCCGGCGGAGCGGTAACGCGCCAGCACCTGCAGCAGGTCGGCGCGCATGGTCTCCTCGGTATCGTCGGAATGATGATAATGCAGTTCCACCTCGCCCAAACCATCGAACGCCATGCGCGCGAGCGAGGGCAGATGCTCGTAGCCATGATGCGGCGGATAGAACCAGGTGTGCAATGGCCGCAGCCCGCTGCGCGCGTGCACCTGCGCCTGCATGGACGCATAGCCTTCGTGCCAGGCCCGCATCCGGGCCGAAGCCTGCGCATCGTCCTTCACCCCGTGCGCGGGCTCGAAATGGTCGCACACTAGGAACAGGACGTGATTGAGCTGGACGCCACGCTGCCTGCGCAGGCGCCGGCGCCGCGCGATCCCGCCGATGTAGGTGGGCAGCCAGTGCTGCAGGCCGCGATCGAGCATCAGGCGGACTCCTGCGCCAGCACGCGCGCGCAATCGCGGTACGCGGTGAGTATCTGCGCCGCATTGTTGTCCCAGGTATGCTGCTCCAGCACGCGCCTGCGCCCGGCAGCGCCCAGGGCTCCCCGCAGCGCAGGGTCGGCCGCGAGCCGGAGAATATGCGCGGCCATGGCTGCTGCGTCCCCCGGTTCGATCAACAAGCCGTTCTGACCATCCTGCAGGATCTCGACCACCGGCGCAACGCGTGGCGCGATCACCGCCTTGCCCATCGCCCAATACTCGAAGATCTTCATCGGCGACCCGTAGGCATTGGAGTCGAGCAGCACGCCGATCGACATCGCAGACACGAAGCGAGCGATGCGGGAATGCGGCTGGCGGCCGGCAAAGACCACATACGGGAGCAGCTCACGATTCCTGAGCTCCTCCTCCAGGCGGGCGCGCCGCTCGCCCTCGCCTACGAACAGGAAGCTGACATCCTGCCGCTGCGCCACCACGGCGGAGACCACGTCGACGAAACCTTGCACCCCCTGCCAGCGATTCATCGTCCCGACGAAGCCGACGACGATGGGTCGCAGCTGCAGCTGGGCGCGCAGCTCGTCGCAGGGGTGCGAAGTCGGAGAGAACTCCTCGGGATCCACGGCGTTGTGCGAAACCGTGATGGCATGATTGGCGACGCCGCGGGATACCAACATGGCACGCTGCACCTCCGTCACCGTAATGAGGTGATCGGCGCGACGGATGGTGGCTATTTCCAGCCATCGAGCCAGGCGCGCGAACGCAAGGCCATAGTACTTTGCCCAGGCTTCCGCGTACAACGTATTGACCTCGAGGATCAGCGGCAGGCCCGACCAGCGTGATGCCAGCAGGCCGGAGAAATTGTAGAGGGCGTGACGCTCATAAATGAAATCGTAACGTCCGGCCTTGAGCGCACGACGCAGCTGCAGGAACGACCGCAGGTTGTAGCCCACCTGCAGGAGTTCGACCAGCCATCGCGGCATCTGCTGCTTGACCCTGACAAGGCGCGAGGGTGGCCCTGCCACAGGCGCATTCGCGAGCGGCGCAGGCCCGATGATATCGACTTCGTGCCCCGCCTTGCGGAGCGACCTGACGATATTCGCGATATGCACGGACTCGGGCTCCTCGCCCGCGGTGCGATGGTGGTAGAGGATCCTCATGCGAGCACCGTGAATCGCCGGCCGGCATCCAGCCACTCCGGGATCGCGCGCTGCAGGGCCAGGATCGTGATGGCGTTGGTGTCGTGGAACAGGGCGATGTCCCGGTCCCGCAGCGGGCTGCGGCGGATCCGGCCCACGAGCGGCTCCACACCGTCCTGCAGGTAGTCGCTGTACGTACGGCTCCAGTGCACCATCTTGTAGCCGCAACGATGCACGCGCAGGAGTGACTTGGCATCGATCCGGCCGCGCGGCGGCCGCATCAGGCGCGTGTCGATGCCCGCCGCTTCGCGGATCGCATCGCGGGCGGCCTGCAACTCCCAGCGCAATTGCCCGGCATCGAGGCTGGGCAGTTCGCGGTGCGTCTGCGTGTGCGATCCAATTCCATGCCCTGCCGCGGCGATGTCCCGAACCAGGCCGGGATGGGCCGCCGCACGTTCGCCGATGAGGAAGAAGTTCGCGTGGATGCCATGCCGTTGCAGCAATTCCAGCAACGCGGGCGTATGCAGGGGATGAGGGCCGTCGTCGAAAGTCAGTGCAGACTCGCGGCCGGCCGGCAGGCGCCACAGGAACGAGCGCGTGAGTACGACGTCCTGCAGGAATTGCTTGCCCACCACAGCGAGCTTCATGAGTGCAACGCCTGCGGGCAACCGGCGTGGATGCCGGAGAGGAACTCGATGTTCCGCGCGGCCAGCGATCGCCACGTGCATCCGGCTGCGCCATCGGCGATGGCGGCACCGTCCCACCGGCGCGCCAGCGCATGCGCGAGCGCGTCGGCAAGCGCCGCCGCATCGCCGGGCGGGAACAACACCCCATTCACCTCCGGCGCGATGATTTCAGGAATCCCGCCCACCGCGGACGCCACCACGGGAATCCCACACGCGAGCGCCTCGACGATGACGTTCGGCAGGCCCTCATTGCGGCTCGGCAGGCACAGGAGGTCGGAACTGGCCAGCCACTGGGCGATGTCGCCCTGCTGCAATCCGCCCAAGAACCGCACCGTGTCGCCGAATACCGCCGCGGCGGCGGCCGACTGCAGGCTCTCGCGCAAGGGACCTTCGCCGACCAGCAGCAATCGGTCGTGTTCGCCCAGCACTCCCCTCACCAGCAGCAAACGCCAGGCTTCGATCAGCAACTCGACGCCCTTGATGGGAACGAGTTGACCCACGAACGACACGACCCGCGCCTGGGCGGAGATTCCGCGCTGCGCACGCAGCGCGGAACGCGATCCCGGTCGGAAAACCGCCGGGTCGATGCCGGCGCAAGGAATCTGCCGGATGCACGTCTTGCGCTCGGGGACCAGCGCCGCAATGCGGTCGCACAGCGCCCGGCTGACGCCGATGATGCCACCGGCCCGGCGCAGCGCCCAACGGATTTGCGGGGCCAGCAGGGGGCGCCGCGCGTAGACGTTGATGTCGCTGCCGTGCGCGGTGATCAGCAACGGGATGCCGACGATACCTGCCGCCAGCGCGGCGCCGACCGCGTCGGGATAGGCGCAATGCGCATGCACGATATCAACCTCGCCGCGCCGCCGGAGATCGCGCAAGAGCGGGACCACCGCCACCATGATGCTCAATCCATTCAGGAACGAAAGCCCCGGCAGCGCCAGGAAGCGCGGGTACGCCACCTCGACGCCTTGCTGCCGATCGCTGGCCGGGATGGACCTCAGCGACGCGCGAGCGGATGCGCGCAGCATCGCATGGGTGCAGGCCACCGGCGAAATCACCCGCACCTCTTCGCTCCTGCCCATCGAGTTCACCAGGTTGCGGACGAACACCGCCCGCAACGGATCGGCCGCATTCGGGTAGAAGGTGGTGACCACGGCGATCTTCATGACGGCGACCCGTTGCGCCTGGCGATGACGTAGGCATGGGAATCAGTGCGCCCGCCGAGAAACCGGCGCAGCAGCCGGGTGTACCGGTCGAGCCGCTGGTAGCCAGCGCCGCCCGGCAGGTACTCCCGCGCCTGGCGGCCGATGGCGCGCCCGCCGCCGAGCTTCATCCGGATCTTCTCGAAGGCCGTGAGCGGCCATAGCGACAGTACCCCGGAACGCTCGATGTGAAAGCCATCCTCGAACAACCGCGCCAATCCCACGCCGTCCATGTAGGGGCTGCCGCCGATCATCGAGGATGCCAGCACCAGCCCCCCCGGGCGCAGCATGGCACGGACGGCATCGATGGCTGCCGCGCGTTCATCTGCGGCCACGTAGTACAGCACCTCGAGGCAAGTGACCAGGTCGACTCTTCCCGGATGGTCATGCGCTGCATCCAAAAAGGAGCCGGCGCGAAAGTGCGCCCCGCCGAATCGCGATTGGGCGCGCTCCACCGCGGTGGGCGACAGGTCGTATCCGATCACCGACCCATCCGTCAGGACCCCCGCCAGCAGACCGGTGAATTCGCCGGTCGCGCTGCCCACGTCCACCACGTTGCGCGGCCGGGCATCCGCGGTGACCTCCTGCAATGCGCCGATCATGCGCCCATATCGGTAAAGTTGGGTTGGCCGCCAGCTCAAGCCCCACGGATCTGATTCCGACGCGCTATATTGGCGCTCCAGCCAATCACGCGAACCGTAGGCGGGGGTACTAATGATTCCGCCTGTAGATGGCCGGACGCTGGCTGCCACCTTCAAAGGCCCGCGGACGGCGCGGCGGGATGGTTCGCGGCGCGGCCTCTGCCGCGGCAGCCGGCTGCTCCGGCAACGTGACGCGGGCCAGGAGGGTCGAGGCGCTGATGCCGACCACGACGAAGAAATAGAAACTCCAGTCGTGCGCCTTGGCATCGAGCATCGAGCGCATGAGGATGGCGATCAATCCGACGAAGGTTGCCACCTGCAGCAGCTCGATTCCGTCCCGCGAAAGGCTTTCCGTCCGCAGCTCCACCTTGGTGGCCCTCCACAGGCCGCGCAGCATCAACAGGAAGGCGCTTAAGCCCAGCAGCCCCGTGTCGGCCACGATCTCCACCAGCGTGTTGTGCGCAACCTTGCCGCGGTTGTCATGACTGATTTCGCCGTAATCATGGCTGTACTCGCTGAACCGCCTTGAGCCGATGCCCATCACCGGGTGGGCAAGCACCATGTTCCATGCGGCACTCCACAGCTCGTAGCGGGAATTCTTGGCATCCGCTTCCGTGTACTGCCCCGCCTGGTTTTCCTCGCGCGCGGCGAACTGGTACACCACCGCCGCCGAACCCACCGCACAGAGCACCGCAACCGCAATCCAGCGCTTGGCGCCCTTCATGCTCAGCCACAACAACAGGCCGCACTCCAGCACCAAGGCGAGAATCCCGCCGCGAGACAGGGACAGGAAAACGCCGGCGGCGCAGCCGGCCACCAACGCCCACAGCAGCAAGCGTGCCAGAACGCTCCGATAGAAATGCGTCAGCATGTACGCGTACGGCAGCAGCATGATGATCATGAAGGTGTAGTCGTTGTGGTTCTCGTACATGCCGTACGCGCCCGCGCGGCCGCCCGCCAGCTCATCGGCGTGATAGATGGCCTGGTACAGGCCGTAGCCCACGATGAAGCCCCCCCCGCACATCATGCCGACGACGTAGCGCCTCAGGCTGGCTGCATCGCGAATCAGCAGCAGCGAAACCGCGACGAACAGGGGATAGACGACCCAGAACAGCAGCTCCTCGATGATGCTTCTGATGCCGCTGTAGTAGACCGATATCACCTGGATGAGCATGAAGATGCACAACCAGATGAAGGCCGGATGGCGGAAATAGCCGACGCGCAGCTGCGGGTCGGCATGGGTGAACGCTGCCGCGCCAGCCAACACCGAGATCAGCAGCATGGGCTTGAATGGCGCCAGCGCCGGAAACAGGATGCCGGGCTGCAGGAAATTCAGGAACGAGTACAGGAAGTTCATTGCTCAACCCGCCTCGGCAATCCAACCAGCCAGCGCCGCCGGCGTGGAATCGTCGTCGATGATGATGCGGGCAAGCTCGTGCAGCATCGCCGGCTTCGCCGATCCCCACTGGGTCGACAGCGCCGCATCGAAGTGCTCCCTGCAGAAGTCGACCACCTGCGGGGTGTAGTCGGTGGTCTTGCCGTTGGGAAAGCAGAAGACACGACTGCAGGCGCCGGTCTCGTCAAATACCTGCTGGTAACTTCCCATGATTTCCCCACGCGCCTCCTCGATGGGCACGCGCGACAGGATCGCATGATTGACCGAATGCGCGCCCACCTCGAACCCCTGGCCGGCCAGCGCACGTACATCGTTCCACGACATGAAGCGATACAGGCCGGTCGGCGCGCCGCCCGGGGCGCCGAGCTGCTCGGCGATCTGCAACGCGCGTTCTTCGGCTTCCTGCCAGTGCAGCGTCTTCAGGTGCGACTTCACCTTGCGCAGGAACGCGGTTTTCGCCTCATCATCGCCCAGCGGGACAAGCGCGGAAAGCAGCTCGGAGTTGATCTCCGCGAGCCGGCATTGGTGCAGCGCCGACTCCAGCCGGTCCTGCCACATCCACCGGGAGGTGCCGATGTACCCGGTGGCGAGAAAGAAGGTGGCGGGGATTCCCAGCCGTTGCAATACGGGAACCGCGCATTCCAGGTTGTTGAGATAGCCATCATCGAAGGTCACCGCCACCATGCGCTTGCAAGGCAATCCTTCGCGGATGCGCCCGACCAGCTCCGCCAGCGGTACCATTCGCCGGTGTCTCGCAAGCTCCGCCAACTGCTGCTCGAAGCGGCTTGTGACCACATGCTTGCCGTTGTAGTTGACCACTCCGCGCCGCGGCTCATCGGTAACGCCGTGGTAGAGCAGGATGCAAGGCTCGCTGTCGATGTACCCGTGCACGTGCACGCCGAGTCCAGCCTTGTTCAAGGCACGGGTTGCAAGCCTGGAAAGCGTGCTCATACGGAATCTCCATTCGCCACCCGGCGGTACAGCGATTCGTAGCGGTTGATCATGCCCGGCAGGCTGAATCGGCTCCCGATGCTGAGCGCCGCCGCGGCGCCGAGCGCCCCGCGGAACGAGTCGTCAAGCGTCATTCGCTGCAGGCATTTCGCCAGTGCAGATTCATCACCCGACGCAAACAACAGGCCATTCTCACCGGCGGCGACCAGTTCGGGATTGCCGCCGACATCACTGGCCACCACGGCCAAGCCGCTGGCCATGGCCTCCATCAACGTGTTCGACAACCCTTCGCTGGTGGACGGCAGGACGAAGATGTCCATGCGCCGCAGCTGGACGGCGACGTCATCGCGATGTCCCGCGAATTCCACCCGGTCCGCAATGCCCAGCATCTGCGCCATCCGACTCAAGTGTTCGTGCATCGGACCCTCTCCCACCAGCAGCAACCGCACCGGGGGCGACTGCGGAAGCGTCGCAAACGCCCGCAACAGGAGCGGGTAGTTCTTCACCTCGACGAGACGTCCAACACTGCCGATCACGAGGCCACCCCGGCCGGGCTCGCGCCGGCGGTCCGCCGCGTTCTCAAACCGGCGCAGGTCGACCCCATTATATACGACCTGCACATCGGTCCCGCGCACACCGATTTCACGGATCAGATCGCGGCGCAGGCATTCGGACACGGCAAACGCGGCGTCGATGCGTGACATAAGCATGCGCTGCAGCCAGGCGCGATGCGGCTTTTCCGGGAACGTGCGCCCGTGCTCGCTGTGCACGATGGCGCGAACCCCGGCGAGCTTGGCACCGATGATGCCGTAGAACCCTGACTCCGCATTGCGTGTGTGAACGATGTCCGCTCCGATGCGGCGGAACAGTCGCGCCAGCCGCATGGGCAGGCGCCAGTCGTTGCCGGGGCGAAGACCCATGGCGTACCGTCCCACCTGGGGGTCGGCGATCCGACTCGAGAATTCTCCCAGTTCCTGCAGGCAGCAAACCGAGGACCGGAACTCGTGCGGGTCCAGGCCGTTGACCACGTTGACCACGCCGTTCTCGAGGCCTCCGGGACGCAGGCTCAACATCACATGGCACACATGAATGGGAGAATGCACGGCCTCAACCCCGCAGTTTCCCGGCCAACGAGTTCATCAATCGCCGGGCGAGGGCCACATCGGTATCGGTGAAAGCCCGGAACAACAGCCCGAAGACCAGGTACCCTACCCCGAAGCCTGCGCCACCCAATGCCAGCCCCAACAATGTGTGCCCCCCGAATGACGCAGCCAGCGCAGCAGGCGCCAGCGCGGCCGTCGACGCCGCGAGGGTCCGCAGGATGGGCACGACAGGCAGCAGTTGCGATGCCTTGGCCTTGAGCAAGCGCATGGTGACGACGAGATACAGGCTCGATCCCAGGTAAGAGGACACCACCAGCGCCACCGCCGGCCCCAGGATACCGATCCACCTCAACAGCAGCAGACTCAATAGGGTATTGGTGCCGACCGCAATGGCGACGACGTACAGGTTCAGCCGCGTACGACCGTAGACCTGCGGCACGACGCTGAGCACCAACATGTGCAGGGGCAACAGCCCCAGATACACATGAAACACGTTGACGCTCTCGGCGTACTGCGAAGTGAACAAGACCGTGATGAACAAACCGGCGTTGAAACTCAAGAAGACCAAACTCGGAATCACGATCAGCGCCAGTTTGCGAACGGACTCTCGCCAGATTCGTATCACCTCGGCGATGTTGCCCTCCTGCACCAGGGCCGGGAGCGATGCCCGCAGAACGTTCAATACGGAAGACTGGAAGATCACGTCGAGCGGAATTTCCAATGCCCCAACCGTGTAGATGGCGTAGTCGACCGTGGTGAAGCTCAACGCGACGATGGCCCGATCGAGCAGGCCGCCCAACAGGCCGATGCAGGTCGTTGCTGCGAGCGGCAGGCTGTAGGCGAGCTGCTCCGCGGGAAATCGCCCCGTCCAACGCGCCCCCTTCACCGAATCGGGGCCATGCCACAACCAGTAGCTGCGCCCGACGAGCCGCAGGACGGCGTAAACGACCAAAGCGCCCACCAGGGCCGGCAACCCGAAGCCCATCGCCAGCAAGCCGACCATGAGAGTCACGCGAAAGACCGTCTCGACCGCTTCCAGGCCCACGGCGAGCCCATAGCGGTTCTGGCTGATCATCACGTGCATGAAATGCTCGCCGGCGATGAAGAAGCCGACGTAGATGGCGTATGTGGGCAACAGCCCGCGCAGCGCGGAGTTGTTCATGTGATCGGCGATGCGCCCCGCCATCAACACGATCAACACCGCCGTCATGATGCCCGACAGGAGCAACATCACCTGCGTCTGCGCGATGAGCGTCGCACGCCCGTCCTGCGCATGGGTGGCGCGATGGTAAAAGTAATAGATCGAGGTGGGCAGGCCGAGCACCAGGATGCCCGTCGCCGCGCTCGACACCAGCGACAGCTGCTGGTAGGTGCCGTAGTCCTCCTGCGACAGCAGCCGCACCAGGACCATGGGCAGGATGAATCCGATCGCGTACTTCAATCCGTTGGCAACGATCAGCAAGCCAGCCTTGTTGGATAGGGAGCCCATGAACCTGATCAGCCGAGGCCGAAGCGATGAGTCGGCAGTCCGGCTCCCATGTCATCCAGCACGCTCTGCACCGTGGAGAAGCGGTATGAGCGCAACATCTGGCGCAGCCTCGGCAGCACCTTGCCGAGATTGCGGTAATGACGCACGGCGGTGAGTGCCGACACGCGACCACGCGGCTGCTCCTCATCGATTTCCCAGGGGTGCGAATAGAACATCATCGGCTTGCCTTCCCGGGCATTGAGCCGGCGCAGGGCAAAGCGGGTGAAACCGTACGGAAACAACCGAAAATAGCCACCCCCGCCGGCCGGTAGCGTCATGCCGGCGAGACGGATGGTCGATGGGGGAAACTCGGTCAGGAAAGCACCTTGCGCGAGTTCCACCCGGTACGGCATGCGCGGCGCTCCCGGGATGCCATAGCGGTCATGCACCACCGGAAAGATGCTCGAGTCATATTCGAAGCCCGCCTCCGCGAGCACGTCCAGCGCCCACAGTGACTTCCTGGTGATGGAGAAACTTGCGGCGCGGTATCCCCGCACGCTGCAACCGGCGAGGTCCTCCAGCAAGTGCTTCGCATCGCGCGTCTCGCCTGCGAAGGTGGCGCGATCCTGTTCGTATACCAGTGCATGTGACAGCCCGTGGCAGGCAATCTCGTGCCCGCGCTCCGCGCAGGCCCGCACGACCCGCGGGTGATGCTGCGCGACCCAGCCCAGGATGAACATCGTTGCCTTCACCCGATGCTCGTCCAGCACATCGAGCAGGCGCTCCATGTTCGCCGTCAATCGCGGCGTCAGCTCACTCCACTTCGAGTCACCGAACGCACGCGCGAGCGCCGAAGCGTGGAAGTATTCCTCCACGTCGAAGCTCAATGCGTTGACGACGGGCTCACGCCCGCCGACCGGCGTCATTTCGAATCGCTCATGTTGCCCTACAGCCAATAAGTTGCGCCGTATTCTGCACTTTGACGACGCTCCCGCAGGTCATCATGCTGAAATTGCCAACTGTTCACACACTTGCAAAATTAACCCGAATATTATGGCAACAACTCGCGTGCCAAGTAGGCAAATGAAGTAGTTTTCAGAGGCAAATCACAGATCGAGGGACAGGTTAAGTAATGCGTGAACCAGTCGGAATTAGCGGCTTCTCCGCGTTCGTTCCTCCATACCGCGTGTCGCTGGAGCAGTGGTGTGCCTGGACCCACAACTCCTGGGACAAGATCCGCTCCGTGATCGGCAACAGCTTCCGCGTGGCCGGGCCCGACCACAGCATGTATACGCTGGCGGCAAACGCGGTCCTGAACCTCATCATCGATCACCGGGTGAATCCCTCCTCCGTCGGTTTCCTCGCCGTCGGCACCGAATCGGCGACCGACAATGCCACATCCGCTGCCATCATCGTGCGGGGCATGGTCGATGAGGAGCTTGCGCGCCGCGGCATGCCGCGGCTGGCACGCGACATCGAAGCGCCCGAATTCAAGCAGGCGTGCATGGCCGGCGTGTATGGCATGAAGGCGGCGCTGCGCTATCTCGCGCTCGACGGGGCCGGCCGCACCGCGATCGTGGTGGCAGCCGACCTCGCCGAGTATGCCCGGGGCAGCTCCGGCGAGCCCACGCAAGGCGCCGGCGCTGTCGCCATGCTGCTCGAGCGGAATCCCAAGCTGTTGGCGATCGACACCGCCAGCTGGGCCAGCGCCAGCAGCTATCGTGCGGTCGACTTCCGCAAGCCATTCCTGCGGTTTTGTGACCAAAGTCCGGGTAGCGACGCCCGTCCGCGCGATTACCCGATCTTCAACGGCAAGTACTCGACGGCCTGCTACACCGAGGCAACGCTGACCTCCTTCGATGCCTACTTCCGCAAGCGCGGCGGAAGCCGGACCGACCACATCCGCGATCTCGAGGCGGTGTTCATGCACCGGCCGTATCATCGCATGCCGGTCGCCGCCTGGACCCTGGAATACCTGTTCGCCCTGCTCGCCGACGACCTGCTGGAGGAACTGCAATCCCATGCCTCGCCCAGTGGCGTGAGCATGCAGGACCTGCTGGCGGAAATGCGCTCGGCACCGGACCTGCTCGGTGCAGCCCTGACGGGACGCCTGATCGGCGATCCCTTTCCCCTCGTCTCCGAAGTGGCCAAGTCCTTCAAGAAAAGCGATACATACCGGCTGATCGTGGATCAGAAGCTTTCGCTCGGGTCCCGCGCCATGATGGAGTTCGGCAATTTGTATTCCGCATCGCTCCCCGCCTGGCTGGCCGCAGGGCTCGAAGAGGCCGCACACACCGGTCGCGAGCTGAAGCGAGACCTGTTGATCGTGGGCTATGGCAGCGGAGATTCCTCCGAGGTCATCGCTGCCCGGACCGTCAGCGGTTGGCAAGAACGGGCCGTCGCCACGCGCCTGGAGGATGCTCTCGCCGATCCGATCGAACTGAACCAGGCGCAATACGAGGCGCTGCATGACGGTGGGGAACCGGTGGCGCTGCCGCGCAACGGCAACCGCGGCTTCAAGGTCGAACGTATCGGACAGGCGGTTTCGCCAGAGTTCCAGGATTTCGGCATCGAGTACTACGGTTATGCGGAGCGCACTTCAATCTGACACACGCATGAGCGTACGCGGAGTCGCACAGCCGATCGCGCGAGTGCTGCTGCCCGCCGCAGTTGCCGCTGCGACGCTGTTGCTCGTCACGTTCGCGGACCTCCCCGGCAATGCGATGTACTCGCGTGTCATGCAGGATTTCGCGCACGTCCCGGCGTTCGCGTTGATCACATGGGCGCTGATGCAAATGCTGGGCGCGAGCTCCGCGCCCCGCTACCTTGCCGCGGCGGGCGTGAGCGTGCTGCTGGGCACGCTGGTCGAGGTCGTCCAGCGATTCACCGGTGGGGATTCGAGCCTGATGGACATATGGCGCGATGTCCTGGGTATCTCGACCGCTGTTGCCCTCAAAGCAATGATCACGCGCTCGGATGCGCCCGTGACGTGGCGCAACACGGCCGTTCCCGCCCTCATCGGTGCCCTCGCCCTCGTGTGCGCGCTCGTGCCGCTGGCGGAGTGCTCCCGTGCCTACCGGCACCGGACCGCCCTGTTTCCCGTGCTCGCTGACTTCTCCTCGAGATTCGACACCTACCTGCTGCGGGCGACCGACCCGCCTTTTCACCGCATCCCGCTGCCTCCCGATGCAGAGGGCTCACCCCAAGGCGCGCTGGTGGTGCCCTACAGCACCGCAACCTGGCCGGGCGTGGTTTTCGAGGAACCGGTTCCGAACTGGAGCGTTTTCAAGGACCTGGCGATCGACATCGAGAACTCCAGCCTCGACCCGCAGGCGGTGCTCGTCGGCATTCACGACGCCACTTACGATGGTTCCGCCGCGGACCGCTTCACGGCCCGCTACCAAATCCCCGCGCGCACGCGGGTGACGTTGCGAATTCCCCTCGCGGATGTCCGCAATGCCCCGCGCGGGCGCAAGCTCGACCTGCGGCACATTGGCCGCCTCGCCATCGCCCACGTTCCGCGCCAGCCCGCCGAGCCGTTCACGCTTTACAAGGTTTGGCTCGAATGAACCCGGCAATCCCCCCGGCCGTCGCGGCGCTCATCGGGCGCCCGACGACCCGTACCTACCTGGTGACGGCACGCGACATCAAACGCTTCGCGCAGGCGATCGGCGAGCGCAACCCCGTGCACTACGACGAGCAGTTCGCCCGTAAGACCGCGCATGGCGGCATCGTCGCACCGCCCTTGTTCTGTCAGTCGCTTACCTACGAGGACGTGCCACCCGAGGAATTGGGCGCGGATGGGTCCCCACGCGAGATCAACCTGCCGATCGACGCCACGCGTACCGTAGGCGGCGGCAGCCAATACACCGTCCATCGGCTGGTGAGGGCCGGCGAGTGGATCACGGTCACCTCGGAGTTGCGCGACGTGCGAACCAAGCAGGGCCGCAGTGGCGTGCTCTTTCTCATCGATGTGGAGACCCGCTTTTCCGATGCGGGCGGCCAGCCCGTGGCGACCGAGCTCGCCACCTACATCAAGCGAACATGAGTTCCCTCGCCTCATTTCTGGCAGACCCGAACGCAGCGTTGCCGCACGCCCTGCCGACGCTGACCGTCGTACCGGACCGCACGCAGTTGTTCATGTTCAGCGCGGCCACCTGGAACCGTCACCGGATCCACTTCGACCGCGAAGCCGCGATCAGCGAAGGACTGCCCGACGTCGTCGTGCATCGCGCCTTGATCGGAAATTTCTTCGCCCGCCTGCTCGGCGGCTGGGCTGCGGATCGGGCCCGGATTCACGAGCTGTCCTGGAAGGTCACGAGCAGCGCACTGCCCGGACGGGAGCTGCATTGCGACGCGGTCATGATCCGGCGCGAGAATGCCGGGCGCGAGGATCGCTTCGTGCTGACCCTGCAGGCCCGAGACGACCGGGGAAATGAGGTCGCGAGCGGCGCCGCGACCCTCGTTGGCGAGCCCGCATGAGCGCGGTTCGCGGCAAGCTCACCTCGGTTGCCGAGGTCAGGCGCCGGTTCGGGGTGCGCGCCATGTGCATCCACGTGCTGCATGAGCTGATCAACCGGGTGGTCTACTTCGACATCCTGCACATCATCCTGCTGAGGCGTGAAAACCTGCGCCCCATCGAGAACAAGGGAGCCGGGGAGCTGACGGCACGCCTCGCAACCCTGGATGACCTGCACGCCATGCAGGCCGATCCCAAGTGGGATATCGACGATGCGAAGCTGCGCTATTTCGCCGCCGGCGATCACTGCCTGTTGAGTTATGTCGACGGCAAGCTCGCCGGCTACACCTGGGCGCATACGCTCGGCCGGCCCGAATTGGTTCCCGGTTTCACCTTGTCGGTCCCCGACTGCTACGCCTACAACTATTCCGCGTTGACGCTGCACGAATTTCGCGGCGCCGGATTGCAGCCTTTCCGGCATCGGGAGGTGCTGAACCGGCCGGAATACGGTGAGAAGCAAGGGTTGGTGGGGTATGTGCGCTACACCAACTTCTCTTCGCAGAAGGGGCAGGACAAGAGCGGCTACCAGCGGGTGGGTTCCATCTGGCTGTTGGGAACGCCCTTCGGCCTCAAGTCCCACGTGTCTTCCTCGCTCCGCAAGCTGAACATCGGCCGGGCAGGCAAGCCATGAATCGGAGCGTCGACTACGGTGAATACCAGGCCACGTTTCGCCCGCGTTCGCGCGGTGTTCTGCTCGACGCCGCGCGCTCGGCGTATCGGTTCATTCGTCGCCGGGTGGTGTACGACACGCTGATGTACCCGGCAGCAGCCTTCCTGCATCACAGGCTGTTGCAGACGAGCGATCGCAGCCAGGGGCACACCTATACCGGCTTTCATCGGACGCCGGCCCAGCTTCAGGCCATCTGCGGGCCGGTTCTCGACCATGTCTTGGGTCCACGGCGCGACGGGGGCTCCCTGGATGTCCTGGTGTTCGCAGGCTCCAACGGCGCCGAAGCGTATACGTTGGCATCGGTGCTCAGGAATTGCCTGCCGAACACCGCGCTGCGGATCGTGTGTTCCGATCTCCACGAGGAAATGGTGGCCCGCGGCCGCGCTGGCCGCTATACGCGCGATGAGGTCCTGCACCACCCGCATATCACCGAGCATTTCCTGCAGTCCACGTTCGACTACGATGGTGATACGTTCGTGGTCAAGCCCGACATTCGCTCGCTGGTGAGCTTCCGGACAGCCAACCTGCTCGATTCCGCCCTGCCCAGCCAATTCGCTCCGGCCGAACTGGTGCTGGCCCAGAACGTCATGTTCCACCTGCGCCCGGCTGATGCCGAACGGGCCTTCACCCACGTCGCCGCCCTGCTGAAGCCGCGCAGCGCCTTGTGCATCAATGGCATGGACCTCGGACTTCGTACCCGGCTCACCCAGGAAGCCGGCCTTGCGCCCCTGGCCTTCAACGCGCGGAGCATTCACGACGAGTCCCGAAGCCACATCTCCGCGGCCTGGTGGCGGTACTACTACGGCCTGGAGCCCTATTGGGCGTTGCAGCCGGACCACCGGCGGCGTTACGCCACGATCTTCCTGAAGGGTTGAAGAAGACGGATGCGGCCGCCGGAAACGGCGCGCCGCCTCAGCGGGCGCCCTTTCCCCAGAGGATGACCTCGACGGTCTGGATCAGGATGCTGAGGTCGAACAGCAGGTTGCGGTTCTTCACGTAGTAGAGATCGTACTGCAGCTTCTCGGCCGCATCATTGACCGAAGCCCCGTACGGATAGCACAGCTGCGCCCAGCCGGTGATGCCGGGTTTGACGAAGTGGCGCTCGCGGTAGAACGGGATTTCCTTGTCGAGCTGCCCCACGAATTCCGGCCGTTCCGGCCGGGGCCCCACCAGGCTCATGTCCCCGACCAGCACGTTGATGATCTGCGGCAACTCGTCGAGACGGGCCTTGCGAATAAAGCCGCCGACGCGAGTGACTCGAGAATCGCCGCTCGTCGCCCATTGGGCGCCATGACGTTCGGCATCGACGTTCATACTGCGGAATTTGATCACGCGGAACGGGCGGCCCTCGAGTCCCACACGGGTCTGCAGGTAGAAGATCGGCGCACGCAGCCCGTCCTCCAGCTTGATCGCCAATGTCACCAGCAGGATCAGCGGCCAGGAAATCGCCAGAATCAGCGAGGCCATGATCACATCGAAGGCCCGCGCGGACATCTCGCGCAGAACGCCGCGGTGAAAGCCGTCGCCGAAGATCAGCCAGCTGGGATTGAGGACGTCCAGGCGCAGTTTGCCGGTCTCCCGCTCGAGGAAACTCTGCAGATCGTTGACCAGGATTCCGCTCATGCGGCAGGCCAGCAGGTCCTGCGCGGGGAAGCCGCTGCGGCGGTCGTCCATCGCGACGACGATCTCGTCGATGTCATGTTCCTCGCAAAATTCGCGCAGCGAGGAAGGGACGGGAATGACCTTTTCACGGCATTCGCTCGACTCCGCATCATTCGGCGAGCGCAGGCAGGCGACGACGACGAAGCCGCGGCGATCGCTCCGGCGCCGCAGGCGCGACAAGCTCGACACCGCATGACGGCCGGCGCCCAGCATGACGATCCGCATCTTGAACATATCCTCGTCGATGATCCTGAGCAGGAACAGGCGGAAGGCGGCACATACCGTGAACCCGACAAGGATCGACAGCCCCAGCAAGCCCCGGCCGACGAACAGGAATGGGAACACGTACGCGAGCACGGCGAGGACCACGAAGGTGGCCAGCGAGGCGACCAGCAGGCGCAGGCCGATACCCATGGTTCCTGCACGCTGACGATTGCTGTAAAGCCCGGTGGCGAGCATGCCGGTGAGCGCCACCATCGCAAAGGACGCGCCGAAGCGCCAAAAAGGCCCAAACTGGCGCTGCGCTTCCTGGACGCCCTCTTCGAAACGGATCAGTGCCGCCAGGTAGGGAGCAGCGAAGAACGCCACGCCCTCGACGGCGGCGATCACGAGAAGGGAAAAGTGAAGATAGTGCCGGAATACGCGCATTACCCACGTCCAATCCAATTGTCAGCAGGTGTTCGCATGGTATTGAGTGCTTGCGGTGGCGCGGCGCCGATTAACCATAAGATCGATGTTAAAGTGGAATTGTTGCGGGAAGATTGACGCAGGCAACATACCGGCAGTCCAGTTCTCACGCGCATGCAGGATTGGTGATCTGGTTCTCGATTTCAGGCCGCGCCGGCCGGCGGCCCGTCAGTCCCGCGGCGGTTTGTTCGTGGGCTTCATCCCAAAGGCGGGCCATCTCGGCGAAAGTGTCCGCCGTTGCGAAGGCGCGCTTGCCGTTGACGCTGCGTGCCGCTTTAAGAATGAAGGTCTTGCAGGCGGCGGCGAGCGCCTCGAACGCGGCGATGGCGGCACTGAACTCCCCACCGCCGTGGATGTCGAGCCAGCGCAGATTCTCGGCGCACAATTCGCTGGCCGCGCCCAGCTGACGCGTGGTCCCGAATGCCCAGGCATGGTAGTAGGACAGCCCCCGCTCCTGCAGCGTCCCGAGGTCGCGCTCGAACCGAGCACGGAACCGATCGATGGGATTGACCTGTGGCCAGCGCGCACGGTGGGCTCGCCAGAGATTCAATGACGCCTCCACCAGGTCGCCCGTAGGCCGCCGGATCATGCGGTCGAGGCGAATCACCTCGGCGAACAGCGGTAACTCACGCCCCGCGCCGTCAAGCTGGAACAACCCGCGGAAATCCTCTGCTTCCAGCACGAAGAACCCTGCATTGTGGAAATAGCCAAGCCGCTGACCCGCCACATCGAGCTCGGCGAGGACGATGGTCGACTTGGAATGGTGACGCCGGTAATCGGTCGCCGCGACGTCGGGCAACCAGTAGGCGTCGGCTTCGGTCGCCACCAGGCAACCCTCCTCCAGCAATTCACCCGCGTGCTCGAGCAGCGGCCGCCAGACGTTGAGCTCCTGCACGTCGAGGCCGTAGAGATCGCGCAGCTCATCATGATGTGGCTTGAAGAACGTCCATTGACCGCCGAGGAAGTCGATGGCTGAGGCGAACGGCAACATCGCCAGGGGCTCGAGCCGGAGCGCGTGCAGAACCTCGATCCACACATCGACGTAGCAGTTCTTCTCCACCCAGATCCGCTGTTCGGCATGCAGGGAATGCCGCGGATAGCGGCCGGCGTCGAGTCCGGCGATGGCCGCGAGCCTCGTCACGCTGCGCCGCCCGCCTTGCCAGCCGGCTCCCACAGGAGTTGCTGTACCGGCGCAGGCCAATGCCGCACATCGAAACCGTGGGCGCGGAACAGGGCCATCACGATTCGTTCCAATCCAAATCCCAGGCATGCCGTGCTGGCCTGCCCACCGTCGGCGGTACGGATGCCGAAAATGGATCCGAAATGGTCCTGATGGAAATTGAAGGAGCATACCGCGGTAGGTTCCTCGAGGGAGATCACCGGGACCAGCACCTCGAACTTCAACTTCTGTCCTTTTTGATTGGCGGCCAGCATCTTGCCACCACGGCCGAAAAACGGATCCGATGCGACGTCGGAATGCGCCGGCAAGCCGAGCGAACGGAGCAAATCGAGCCCCCGCTGCAACCACATGTCACGCCACGCCAGCACCTGCTCGGGAGTGCCGGCCCGGACGAACTCGCGAACCCGGAAGGATTGCATGCGTGTCGGTTCCGGCGAAGGTTCGTGGCGATAGACCCAGTTGAGCATGCTGACCAGTCGCCCCGCCTGGGGCAGCGTGCCGGCAAAGCTCGGGTAAACCGGATAACAGGCAGCGGGATTGAGCACCACATCCGTCATGCGCAGCATTTCGCCCCACGGCTCGCCTGCGTTCGCCTTCGCGGCAAGCGACTTGGCTTCCAGCTCCTTGCCGTAGAAGCTGTGCACGGCGCCGCAAAGGTGCGGGAAGGAGTCGAGGTAATGCACTTGTTCGAGGATCTTGCGGCTGATCACCGGGGGAAAGGTGAATACCTCCGCTTCGTCGTGCATGGCCACGCGGGAAATCAGCGCATTGAGCCGCTCCAGCACGTCTTCGAAGCGCGCGCCGCGGCCGAACGCCCCGGGGACGCCCACGGGCACGATCAAGCCATGGCGGACAAGGCCGTCGTAGAAGCCTGCGCAATCGTACTCAGGCGCCATTGAATTGATCCTTGCAGACCATCAACATTGCCGCGCTCTTGGCGGTGATGCGTTCGTTGGAGATCATCAACGCGCCCGACAGGGCGTCGCGATAGTGCCGTCCCAAGCTGAATTTCGAGTCGTTCTTATACGCCATGATTCCGATGATCTGCAGCGCCTGATGCACGACCTGCGGAATGGCCTCCGACATGCCGATCTTCATGTTGTTGAATTTCAGCGCCCAGCCCATGCTCATGAGCTCCTGGCGGCCGTCGGGCCGCGCGTCGACCTCGTCGAACTCGCGCGCCAAGCCCTGCCAACCGAGCCGCAGCATCTGCAGGCGGGTGTTCACCTCGGCAAGGCTCGACGCATTCTCCGGAATGGTGCCCGGTGTCTTGCGCGCCGCGGCTCGCACGAATTCCGCCGCCCGGCTCACCGCGGAAGCGCCGATGCCCCACCACAGCGCCGACCACAGTATGTGGGAGTAAGGCACCATCGACTGGGCGGCGCAATCCGCGAACGGACCGGGCAAAATCTGCTGGATGTCGCCGCGCGACTTGAGCGAGAAGCCCGGACTGCAGGTTCCACGCATGCCCATCGTGTCCCAGCTCGTGGTTTGCTTGAGCTCATATTCCCCGGGAAGCACCAACACCAGCACCTGATCGCTCGCGGCGGCGTCGGCGGCACGCCGGCAGGTCACGAGAATGCCGTCGGCATGGGCGCAGTACGAACCCGTCGTGGCTTCCTTGTCGAGCTTGAAGCGCGAACCATCGCGCTCGACGGCACAGATGCTCGAACGCGTGTCACCGAAGGTTCCCACCTCCGAGGTGATCGAGGCGAGCAGGAACTGCTGCCGCGCGGCCTCGGCCAGGAACTTCATCAGCGCCGGTGATTGGCGTCCGTGGCGGGCGATGCAAGCCACCTGGATGTAGTGCATCGCCAGCACCATGGCGCTGGATCCGCAACCCTGCGCCACCGTCGCGCACAGCGAGGCAAGACGCGCCATGTTGAGTCCCGCACCGCCGCATTCGCGTGGTATGCCGGCGCCGAGCAGCCGCGCCGCGCGCAGCGCATCGATGGTCTCCTGCGGGAAGCGCGCTTTGGTATCGACGTCGTCGGCATGCCGCAAGGCGACCCCATCGGCGATTTCACGCGCCGCGGCATGGAGTCGTTCAAATTCGTCGCTGGCTCCTGATCCGTCCATCGTTCCGTTCTCCGCCTCTGTTGCCCTGAAGGGCTGATGGGACGCCACGTTATGTCCCACCACCCGCTGGAAATGCCATTGTCGTTGAGGGGGCGGTCACTGTCTGTTACCCGCTCCGCAAAAGAGAACGGACCTCCGAGGAAGGCGTGAAGTGCGCCTTCAAGGCGAGAAAGTGGCGTTCGTACAGGCGGAATGACAGCCATCCGCAGCCATACGTCAGCATCACCATGAGAAGGCAGTAGCCAAGCCCGGGAACGAGGTGCTGCGATGCCCCCTCGAAGCCGCGCGCCAGGATGTGCGCTCCGAGGGTCTTTTCAAGCAATGGACCAAAGATATACATCGCATAGCTGTAACGGCCCACGCTACCCAGAAGCGTCATCCGCAGCGGCCGGCGCCAGGTTCCGGCAGAGCCGTCATGGCGGACGCAATCCAACACCAGTACGGCGAAAGCCAGCGAGAACAGCGAATAGCCCACGACCTGGGTCACCGGATGCAGACGTTCATACACGTGGCTCATCAGAGCGACGGCAACCAGAGCACCGCACACCAGCCAACGCACGGATGCCATCCGATCCACGCAACCTTGCGACCCTCCGGGCAATCGCACCAGCGCCGCGCCCGCCGCACCGGCCGCCAATGCATCCATACGGCAGACGGTGATCATGTAGACCGCTTCGGGATCAGCGCCGTGCCAAATCATCAGCGCCCGGATGAGAGGAGCGGCCAGCATCAGAAATGCGCAGGTCTGAATGACCCGGACTGGACGCATGCGCCACAACAACAGCGGCCACAACAGGTAGAACTGTTCTTCCACGCACAGCGACCAAAAGTGCGCGAACGGGCGGGTGTTGGTCCAGTCAGCCTGTACCCAGTTCGCGAGGTACGTCCAAAGCCAGGCCTCGTGGCCGAACGCGCTGCGCCACGACGCCACCGTCGGTGATACCGCCGGTAAGACGAGGAACGCCATGATCAGCACGCCGTAATACAGCGGAAAGATCCGCAGCGCGCGACGCGCGAGGAAATTACGGAGGTAGCCGGGAGATCCCTGCGAATCCAGCAGGATCCCCGAGATCAGAAAGCCCGACAGCACGAAGAACAACTGCACGCCGACCCAGCCCAGATCCAAGGCCAGTTTGAACTCCTTGACGGGAAACTCATGGCCCTGAAGCGGACTGAACGTGTGCAAAAGCACCGCGAGGATCGCGAGGCCTCGCAATCCGTCCAATTCAGGCACCCGGCATGGCGCGACACACTGCACCTTGCGTGGATGAGTCATCATCCCGGCTTTCCGTCGAGGTGAAGGAACAACTGCTCGAACATCCGCTCCCGAGGAACGCGCGTGGTGAATGTGTGGTCCGCGCCGTCGACAAAGTCGATTCGCAGCAAGTCCGAATGCCCCAGACGGCGCACGGTCGCGCCTGCCTGCAAGTGCAGCAGGTCGACGCCGGGCTCACCGCGCGAGAAGATGAACCGCATGCGCACGCCGCGCCGGGAGATCCCCTCCAGTTCGGCCGCGAGGCTCCAGCCCCGCCCGCCGATGCCAACGTGCCGGGCGGCGTCCGCGGCAGCCGCGCGGATCCGTTCGCCGGCGTGCACGGCAAGATTGCGCAGGGCTGCCCCCAACGCGACCCGGCCACGCAGCATGCGCGCCCAGGTGTCTGGCCGGAACAGATTGCGGCGGTACCGCCCGACGTCTCGCACCACCTCATGCGGGGAGAGTTGATCGTCCAGGCTCATGCCTTCGGTCCAGCGAAAGGTGAGCGGATTGAGCATCACGATCATGTCGATCGGAACCTGCGCGACGGCGGCTTGCAATGCGTGGTAGGCGCCCGAACACAGCCCGACGACGATGACCTGCGAGGCCTGGAAGCGCGTGCGCAATGACTCGACGGCCTGCTGCACGTCATCGACCGCCGTGCGCGAATACACCACGTTTTCCTCCTCGCCCGGCGCGGCGATGCTGTCGCCGATACCGCCCACATCCAACCGCATGGCAAGAAGCCCTTGCGCCGCCGCCCGCCGGGCCACATCCGTGGCCATCCTGCCGGGCCCGATCCGGTGCGTCGCACCCGCATTCAACAGCAGCACGGCACGGCGGCCCGTGGCTGCCCGTTCGGCGGGCTCGCTCACCACGGCGAATAACCGGCTGTCGCTGCCCAGGTGCAAGGCGGTTTCGCGGATCGTGCTGCCACGACACCGCCAGGTTCCCGACACGGCCGGCTCCGGTGGCGGCAGCCGGGCCGGGCTCACCACCTGGTGCATGTCATCCACCGGCACCGACTGCAACCAGCTCACCGCCGCCTGCAGGGCTGCACGCGGGACGACCCCCTTGTGAGGATTGGTCATCCAACGCGCGTAACCGGCAATCCGTTGCTGTTCGACCAGGCACCCCTGCGTCCGGAGCCGTGCGGCCCACTCACCATTGACGGGCAAGTCGTCGCGATCGAGCATGAGCACATGCGCACCGGGCGGCCACGTTGCAGCGGTGGGATCGAGCGCGGCCAACTCCGACTGCGCCTGTGCGTTGAGCCCGAACCCAGCCGCCTCCAGGACCTCCGCCTGGCCGGCAGCGCTGCCTCCAGAAGTTGCCTGCAGCGCCCGTAGCTCACGCAGGTAAGCACGCGGTTGGGTCACGGGCGCCAGCGCGACGAACGCGCGCATCTCCTGCACCCCGCTCAGCGCGGCCAACGTGGCACCCAGGCGCAGCCCCGCGAGCGCTACCGGCACGTCGCCCACCTGCGCCCTCAGCTCTTGCACGGCGAGGCGAATGCCCCGTTGCCACGCGCTCACGAGGCCGCCATCCGCGCACTCCCCCTCGGAATCGCCGGTCCCCGCGTAGTCGAAGCGCAGCGCAGCCATGCCGTGCACCGCCAGCAATTCGGCGAACTCGCGCAGCGCCCGGTGTGCGCAGATCTCCTCGTATCCGAACGGATTGCAGATCACGACGCCCAGGCGCGGCCGCGCCGCGCCGACCGGCAGATGCAGCAACCCGAAATGCTGCTCACCGGGCGGCCCGAAATACAGCGGGCGGAAGCGTGCGCTCACGTCTGCCCCTGGATGCGAGCCGCCGAGCGGGAGTTGATGGCGCGAACCGTACCCTTGAGCTTGGAGCCAGGGATTGTCGGCGTGATGCGGACGCAGCGTGTCTCGCCGGGTGGCACGTTCAAGTATTGATCGTCGGGCACGAAGTTGTCTGCGTGGATGGCAACCGCATAGGCGAACCGGCGTGCACCGATGAGCAGCTCCGCGGTGCCATCCGGCAACGTCCGGGCACGGGCCTCGAGGCCGATGTCCACCGGCTCTATCATTCGCGCGGGGAACAACATGAGGTGATGTTCGGCCAGAAGCTGTCCAGCCTCATCCCGCAACGCCGCGCATAGCAGGTCGTGACCGGGCGGCCCGAAGCGGTACGCGTGATTCAGATCCAGGAGCGTGTCGAAGAATTCGCAGGCCGGCAGGGAAAGGCATGCTCCTCCTGCCAATTGCACCGGCTTGGACGCGCGCGCCACCGGGATTTCGCCGTGACGGAACAGGGCAAGCTCCAGGCGTGCGTCCAACGTATGGGGCCAGTCGTTCCAGACGTGCACGTCGACTCCGTTGCATCCTTCATCGCTCAGGGCAACCGCCACCGGCTGCAACGCGCGCCGCACCACGTAAAATGCAGCCTTGGGAATGCCATCCGAACCGACGATGCCCCAACCGGCACCGGGCCACAGATCGCGAAGGAACCACATGAGAGCCCCGGCGCAACCCGAATCGGGTCGGCGCCAATACCTGAACGCCGACTGCATCACCTCGGCGCTGACCAGGCGGCTGAGCTCGAGATAACGTTCGTGATCGGCATAACGGAGTTCGAGCGGATTGACCGCAAAGATCTGCCCGAGATAATGATCGCGCACATCATCGAAATCCCAACCCGCGCCTCGATCCCGTGGTACCCGTTCCTTCCACTCAGGCCGGTGCACGGTGAGCCCGGGACCACCCGGCATGAGCCGCAGCGTGGCCGGCTCAGGAACGTTTGCAAACGCCAGGCACTCGGTCGCAAAGCGCACATGCGATGTTCGGACGTCGGTCATCGGGCGCAGATAGGCACCTACGCCATAGTAGGACGTGGTGCCCTCATCGTTGCGGTGAGGGAAGGCGCCCCCGTGTGCGCTCGACGGCGTATACGGAATGGCGGGACAGAGGCGCCGCGAAAGCTCCGCCAATGATTCGTGGAACAGCGCCGGCCGCCAGCGTTCGCGGGGCGCCCCCGCCATCGCAGCCTGCTGTTCCACCTCGCTGTTGCCGCACAGCACGGCCAGCGCGGGATGTCCCGACAGGCGTTGCAATTGCTGTGCGGCCTCGCGCCGCACCGAGGCATCAAAAGCAACATCGTCCGCGGGATAGTCCATGCTGGCGAACATGAAATCCTGCCATATCAGCACGCCCTGCCGGTCGCAGGCATCGAGGAACGAGTTGTCCTCGTATACGGCAGCGCCGCTGATGCGCAGCATGTTCATGCCGGCGCGCCGGACCTGATCCATGGCGGCGCGCAATTCCGGTTCGCCGGACGCGAGCGAGACCACATCCAGCGGCATCCAACTTGCGCCGCGGCAGAACAAACGCTCGCCATTGATCATCAGCGCAAAGCCCCCCGCCTCGCGCTCCAGCTCGATCTGCTTGAAGCCCGTCGGTCCGAGGTCCGCCACCAGCGGCGGTCCGCCGTCGACGGCGACTTCCACGCGTACGTCGTACAGGGGCTGAGCCCCATGCGTGTGCGGCCACCAACGCTCGACCATGGGCAGCGACACGTGCGCCAGGCACTCCTGCGCGGACCCGCTGGCCTGCAGCGGCGCCCGAAACTCGCGGCCGCCGCCCGAAACGATGACCGCAGCGTCGCGAACAGCGCGGTCCTCGAGCGGCGTGAGCAGGCAGCGAACCTCGATCAGTCCCCCGTCCTTGTCGATACGGCTGCTCAAACCGGCATGTTCGAACGACACGCCCCGGCGATGTTCCAGGCGGATGGGGCGCCATGGCCCCACCGGCGGAACGGGTGGAGACCATCCCGGCGTCCGGCCCAACAGCGTCATCCGCAGCCAGCGCAACTGTTGATGACCCACCATCGGCGTCCGCCATGCCGGCCGCGGGCGGCGCTTGGCGAGTTCCGTCTCGATGGAGCGGAATCGCAGCACCAGATCGTTGTCCGTGGCGAGAATCGCACCCACCGCCACTTCGGATGCGATGAACATATTGTCGCTGGTCAGAATCTTGAAGCCGTTGAGCCAGACCTCAGCCAGGCCCGCCAGCCCTTCGAAGCACAGGAAGGGAACTCCCGCCGTGTCGGCTTGAGTGAAAGAACAACGGAAATACCAGTCGAGCGCGTCAATGGCTTGCGGTGAGGGGGGAGCGCGCCCGGCGCGCTGTGCCTCGGCCACGGTGCATGGGCGGTCGAGAGGCTGCCAGCAAAGGGTTGCAGGCGGTTCCGAGCAGATGTCAGGACCGGGCGCCGCCGCCGCGATCATCCACCCTTGATCCAGGATTCGGCGGCCATGCCCTTCCACACAGCGTATGCGACCGCCCATGGGTCACGTCAGGCCGCGATCAGACCTTCTACCGCACTCTGCATCGATTCGATGCTCTCGAACATGCTGCGCGTCAGCATTTGATCGGGAAACTCAAGATTGAATTCCGATTCGAGTGCGAGCATCACGTTCACGCTGGCGTGCGAGGTCATTCCCGCTTCGTAGAGATCGTCATCGATGCGCAACGCATACGCGTCGCGTTCCAGGGATGCATAACCCTTCAGGATGGCTCGGATCTTCTCTTCAATTGACAGTGCTTGATTGGCGTTCATCGTTCCACGCGTTGCAGGTCGGCCGAGGCCGATAAGTTAAGTGTAGTCGAGCCCACCGCGGCAAAATGAGACCGGGATCCACTTTGGATCAAGAACTTCACATTGGCGTCTCAGGGCGGGCAACAGTCGCGGCAGGTGTCACTCATCCTGCCTGCCGCGGCGCGAGAGCAGCCGCTACTCCAGGCTGCAGCCATCGGTGAAGAAGGACACCGCGCCGAATTCTCCATCCAGGAAGTCCGAATTCGGATGGTTGACGTCGGCCGGCGCCAACGTCGCGGTGGCGGCCGTCGAACCGACCACTCCAGTGAAGGAGGTTCCGGTCAGCGTGCCGGTGACCGTCTGCAGGGTTCCATCCGCGAACTCGTAGATGAAGCCGGTCACCGAACCTGAAACCCCCACGTCCATCACCATGATGCCCGTGGCTACTTCATTGGGATCGCGCGTCAACTCGATGTTGCCGGTGAAATGCCGAGAAGTCGGATCAGCCGCCAGCACGTCGAAATTCGGGCCCAGGCGCGTGCCGGTGAAGGTACCGGACTGCGTCGGCGCGGCGGGCTTCATGCTGTTCTGCCACACGCCCTCCATGGTGTCCGGGCTCAGGAAATTGCCGTCGAGCGGAAACGGCGGAGCGTTATCGACGATGGTGATGGTGCGCGGCTGATCGATCTGCACCGCGTTGACATCGAGCGAGTCGAAGCCCGCGCCGGGCGGCGTGGCCAGTGTATTGCCGAACACCTCGATCGCGCCATCAGGCTTGACCGTGGCGCCGAAGCGGCCATGATCGTCGTTCGCGGTGTTGCCGGCGTACTCGCCGATGAAACCGCCGGAATACGCGCATTGGAACACCTTCTTGATGTGCGCCGTGCTGGCGATCGCCGTGGGCATCGTCGCCGGCGTGCCCGGATCGGCAGCATGCGCGGCGCTGATGATGGCGGAGGTGTTGGTGTTGAACGTGGCTTCATCCACGTCGAAATTGACGGCGCCCCACCCGGCGGCCAACGTCAGCACAGCGGCGTCGATGAGGATGCCGTTGGTCGGATTGGCGTCATGGTCCAGCGCCTGCAGGAAACGGTCGATGTTCAGCACCGCCCGGTTCGTGCCGGTGCCACCAGGCACCAGGTCCACCGGAAACAGCAACGGGCCCGGGGTCGCCGTGCCGATGGTGGTATTGCCCACCATGAAAGTGATCTGCTGCCCGACCTGATACGTGAACTTGCCATCCGCGCCGATGGTGCCGCTCTGGCTGCCCGATACGTAGCTCATGCCCTGAACGCGCGTGCGGAAGATGCCGGTCCCCACGGTGGGCGGCGCGTTGACGGTGACATTCAACCCGAACGTGGCGCTGCCGCCCGCGTTGGTCGCGGTAATCGTGTAAACGGCAATCACCTGCACAGTCTTCGGCGTGCCGGATACCGTGCCGCTCTTGCTGTCCAGGAACAGGCCGGCCGGCAGGGCCGGATTCACCGAATAGGAATCCACCGAGCCGGTGATCACCGGGGTGATGGGATCGATGGACTTGCCCTGCGTGGCAACGATACCCGCCGAGGTGATGGCATTCTTCTTGGAGTCCTCATAGCCGAACCCGGACGGCGCGGCCGGGTCCACCTTCAGGTTGATCACGAAGGTGTCATTGCCCGAGGCATTGCTGGCGGTGATGGTGTAGTCACTTGCGGGGCTTACCGCCGTGGGGGTACCGCCGATGGAGCCATCGGTGCCCAGGGACAGGCCCGAGGGCAGCGCAGGAGCCACGCTCCAACTGCTCACGGTACCCGTGACGGTTGGGGTCACCCCGGTCAGCGCGGTACCAACGATGGCCCGCACCGGTGTCGTGTACGAAAGGCCCGAGGGCTTGGGCAAGGGCGTCGAGCCTCCCCCTCCGCCACCGCCGCCGCAGGCGGCCAAAACCAGGGTAAAAGCCAGAAACGCAGCAATACGACGCATACGCAATTGTTCCTTGGAAAGCGTAGGCCGCAGTCTCCGTGAAGGGCAACGACTCGTCCGTGATTCCCCGCTCACTACAAACGATCGCCACGCGGTCGCCGGTGGGCGGCGACGATAGCGCGAACCACGTTATGTATAAAACTCCGCAATGCTGGCGACCACATGGGCGAGCTGGTCGTTGGTGAGCTCAGGGTAGATGGGCAGGGCGACGGTTTCAGCCGCCGCCCGCTCGGATTCGGGGAAATCGCCTGTCTTGTAGCCCAGGTACTCGAAGCACGTCTGCTGATGCAGGGAGACGGGGTAATAGATCTCCGTGCCGATGCCGCAGGCCCCCAGGTGCGCTCGCAGCCCATCGCGATTCGCCGCGCGGATCACGTACTGGTTGTAGATATGCCGGCAGCCGGGCACGGCATACGGGGTGATCAGCTTGCCCTCGAGCTTGGCCGAGGCAAATTCCGTGTCGTAGAACGCGGCGTTGGCCTGTCGTGAAGCCGTCCAGGCATCCAGGTGCTTCAACTTCACCCGCAGCACCGCAGCCTGCAGTTCGTCCAGGCGGAAATTGCCGCCGATGAACGAATGGTAGTACTTGGGCTTGCTGCCGTGGACACGCAGTACCATCAGGCGCTCCGCAAGCTCAGCGTCATTGGCCGTGCACAGGCCGCCATCGCCGAAGGCGCCAAGGTTCTTGCTGGGAAAGAACGAGAAGCAGCCGATGTCACCGAGGGAGCCTATGCGTGCGCCATTCAGGTATTCCGTGCCGATGGCCTGGGCGGCATCCTCGATCACCTTCAGGCCATGCTCGCGCGCGATGCGCATCAGTGGCTGCATGTCCACCGATTGGCCGTACAGGTGCACGGGCATCAGCGCCCGTAACCGGCCGCCCGTAGCCTTGTTGATCAGGACCCCGCCTTCCTTGCGGCACTGGTTATCGATGAATTCCTGCACCTTCGCAACAGACAGGTTGAAGGTGCGCGCCTCGATGTCGCAGAACACCGGCCGCGCGCCCACGCGCGCGATGGTGCCGGCGGTGGCGAAGAACGTGTACGGAGAAGTGATGACTTCGTCACCGGCGCCGATCTCGAGCGCCATCAACGCCACCAGCAGCGCATCCGTGCCCGAGGAGACACCGATGCCGTGCGCCGCCTGGCAATAGTGCGCGATCTCGGCTTCGAGCCCGCGCACATGCTCGCCCAGGATGAACATCTGGCTGCTGCACACCTGATCGATGAGCGGCATGACCTCGGCGCGGATGGAGTTGAATTGGCCCTTCAGATCGAGCAGCGGGACCGAGATTTTCACGGGCTCTTTCACCGCCTTATCGGACATGGGCTTTTGTTGTGGTCAAAGGCTTCCGCGCTCGACTCGAAATGGCGTCCCCACGGGGATTCGAACCCCGGTCGCATCCGTGAAAGGGATGTGTCCTAGGCCTCTAGACGATGGGGACGCAGACCTAACAAACCAAAAAACTCGAACGGCCTAAAGTGGTGGAGCCAGACGGGATCGAACCGACGACCTCTTCCATGCCATGGAAGCGCTCTCCCAGCTGAGCTATGGCCCCACGAGAAGGCGCGAAAAGGTACCGCAAGAGCTGGATTTCGTCAAGAAAATGAATGGGCTAGACAACCTGGCCGGGCCCAAAACGCGTGCGGAGCGGCAAATTTCCTGAAACTATCGACGAGTCCGATGCCGCCAACCCGAAATCTGTACCAAAATGCCGCAGTGGACTTCAGCCGATACCGGACAGCTCAAATGAATGGAAACGCCGCTTCATGGATTTGATGACGGTTCTTGCAGGATTCGGCGTCGGTTTGATGGTCGGACTCACCGGCGTCGGCGGCGCGTCCCTCATGACACCCATCCTCGTGCTGCTGTTCGGAGTCGCACCCGCCAGCGCCGTGGGTTCGGATCTTTGGTTTGCCGGCATCACCAAGATCGCGGGCGGCGCCGTTCTCCAGAAAAAGGGCAGCGTCGATTGGCAGGTAGCCAGGCGCCTATGGTTGGGCAGCATGCCGGCTACGCTCGCGACCTTGTTGTGGATGAACCACGTGGGCATTTCCCAGCTCAAGCCCAAGCTCATCCTGACGACGCTCGGGATCGTCTTGTTCGCCACCGCCCTGGCGATGCTCTTCAAGGCCAGAACACACGCCTTCGCTCAGTCCCTCCGCTCCACCAGTCCTGACAAGTTCAAGCGGGCGCAACCCGGTCTTACGGTGCTGAGCGGCGCCCTGCTCGGGTTCCTGGTCACGCTGACGTCGGTGGGTGCCGGAGCGCTGGGTACGGCCATGCTGCTTTACCTGTATCCGTTGAGAATGAAGCCTGCTCGACTTGTGGGCACCGACGTCGTGCACGCGGTGCCATTGACATTGTTGGCGGGAACGGGACACATGATTTTGGGTGACGTCAATTTCATGCTCGTCGCCAACCTCTTGATCGGCTCGATTCCCGGCATCGTGCTCGGGTCGATAGCCGGCGGCAAAATACCGGAAAGCGCATTGCGGATTTCGATCGCCGTGGTCTTGATGGCGGTGTCGGCAAAGCTCCTGTTGATCTAGACTTGCGCATGCGGCGCACGGCCGCCATCAGAACGGGGGCGTGGGCGAAGGGATGTCGATGTCCCCAGCCGGATATCGGCCGCACATCATCACGCAGCCACTGGCAGAGGTCTCACGGCGCGCGGGCGCCCGGGTCATCGATTCCATCGAGATACTCGGCGATGCAGAGCGCTGCCCGGTTCTCGATCAATCCGGCGTTCCCATCTATCGGGACGACGGGCACTTCAGCGTCGACTATTCGCGCGGGAACGCCAGATTCCTGGACGCTGCCCTTACCGGTAGCCCCGCGAATCCTGCCGCCAATTGATCGCCGCTCAGTCGACGCCCGTGCGGGGCGGCGCGACCTCCAACCGGCTTTTCGGCGCGGTCAGGAACTTCACCAGGCTGGCCCGGCTGCCATCATCCACGATCCCCGCAAAGGCCATCTTGGTGCCGTTGGCGTACGCCGCCGGATTGCGCAGGAACGCATCCAGGCGCTCGGGCGTCCATTCGCCGCCCAATGCGCGCAGCGCGCTGGAGTACTCGTAATCCGGCACCGATGCAACCTTGCGGCCGACGATGCCCTTCAGCGTGGGTCCCACGCTCGGAATCGACGGGTCGGACCGGACGTGACAGCCCACGCATGCCTCATAGAGGGCTTCGCCCGACTTCGCACTGGATGCCGTCTCCGGCTTCAGGAATACCAGGGTCTCGCGATCGGTCCAGAGCACGATCTCCCCGTTCTTGGCCTGCACGATGTCGCGGATGCGCTCGTCGACGACGATGCGTTCGGTGAAGACCACGCGATTGTCGCGGATGCGGATGCGGAACAGCGACTGGCCTGCGAGCGTGGTCAGCAGCAAATCGTCTTTCCAGTCCGGGAACAGCGGGCTGGTCACCTGGATCATGTTCGACGGTCCGATCGAGGGATACCAGGACAGGAACGGCTCGTCGAAGCCATCATGACTGCCCGGCTTTTTCGCCAACGGCCATCCGTGCGTGCCGTATTCCACCCCGTAGGTGACCAGCGGCCATCCGTAGTTGTGACCACGCTCGATGCGATTCAGCTCATCACCACCGCGCGGTCCATGCTCGGATTCCCACAAGGTGCCGTCGGGGGCCAGGTGCATGCCTTCCGGATTGCGCAAGCCGGAGGCGTAGATGCTGCTGCTGCCATCCTGCAGATCGATCAACATGATCTTGCCATAGGAACCGTTGGGGTCCTGCGCGGCCGCCACGTCAAACCCGAATCCTTCCATGGCGTGATCGCCCACGGAGAACAGCAAATGCTGGTCATCCAGCAGCACCAGCCGGCCGCCATCGAACAAACCCTCGAACTTGGCGGGTCGCAACTCGGTGGCAAGCGGCACGCAAGGCTTGGTCTCGTACAGCGTGGTCCAGGCCAGCTTCTTGGGGTCGGCCTTCGCGGTGAAGTCGGCGGACCTACCTTCCAGCGATGACACACGCATCACCCAGCACTTCTCCGACTTCTTCCAGAAGTGATGCGACACGAACAGGCGGAAATGATCGGAAGACTCCTGCGCGAGCACGTCCGCCACCCGGAAGAACGCGAGATTGACCGACGTCCCCGCGGCCGCCGCCTTGAAATCGGCGGAGTTGATCGGCACATGCGTGGGTATGGTCTGCACCTGCATGCTCGACCCATCGCTGCCGCGGCGATACAGGTACACATCGCCATCGCCCGTCGCCACCACGAAACCGTCGGCAAAGGCACTGATGCCGCCCTGATTGGTCTCGGGCCGGGGAATGTAGTTTTCAAAGGAGGCGGCGTTGACCACATACAAGGCCGAGTCCAACCGCTTCACCACCAGCTTGGGCTGCGGCGCCTTGGCAAATACCTTGTGTGCGATGGCGAACTGAACCGAAATGCCGGCGGCCGCCAGGAGCGAGAAGATCAGCACCCGAAGGCCGGTGTTGCGCTGGCTGGATACGGTGATCCACGCCAGGGTCAAACCGAGCACGGGACCCACCACGAGCGGCGTGCGCGTGAAATCCGCAAAATAGAACACCGAGGCGGCGAACAAGGGTGCCGTCGCGGCCGCACCCACCAGCAGCAACTGCACCAAGGTAGCAGGACGGCCGGCGCGCTTACCAACCTCCAGGGCCGCGACCGTCGCGATATAGGTCGCCGCGATCAGCAGCATCATCCACAGCGCCTTCGACTCCAGCTCCCATACGGGGCTTTTGAGGCGCGCACCGCTCAGGGTGATGACCGAAATGGCTCCCAGGACGGTGAGGCCGGCCAGCAACAGTAGTGGCGAGCGGGCGGAAGCGGCGGCATTGTCCTGGCGGGAATCACGACTCAAGGGGCATACCTATCCATGGGAAAGTTGCAAATTTTACACTTGCGTCAGGGGCAGTTGGACGGCAGGCGGACGAAATGTGACCGGATTGGCGCATCCGGCGGCCGCCTATCGATCGCGAAATGGCGTGCGGTTTGGTTCAGTGCCGGGCGGCGCCCAGGCCCCCGGCCCGCAATGCCCGAGGGTCGTCGGTGACTTCCGCGAGTATGCGCAGTGTCTCAGCGGCGCAACGGTCCCAAGTGAAGGCTTGCGACCGGGCGAGCGCCTTTTCCGCCTGCGCAGCGCGCTTGGCGGAATCGTTCACCAATTCGACGATCGCACGCGCGATGTCGCGCGGATCGTGCGGGTCGCAGAACAATGCGGCGTCGCCGGCGATCTCCGGCAACGCCCCGCTTCGAGCCGCCACCACCGGGCAGCCACAGGCCATGGCTTCGAGCTGCACCAATCCGAAGGATTCGTAGAACGACGGATACACCAGGCAACTCGCCAGGTTGTACAAGCGGATCAGGTCTTCCCTGGAGATGAAGTCCAGGAAGATCACGCGATCTTCGATTCCCAGCTCGCGCAGCAGCTTGAAATCTTCCTCGAACTTCCAGCGGGTGCCGCCGACGACCACCAGCTTATGCGGGATGGAATCCCGGCAGGATGCCAATCCTCGAACCAGGTTGCCGAAATTCTTGTTCGGGAAGATGCGCCCGACGAACAGCAGGAACTGCTCGGGTATGCCGTGCTTCTTACGGGTGGCCTCGAGTTCTTCGCGCTCGCTGATCACCCTGAAATCCTTCGCCACACCCAGGTAAGTGGCGCGCAGCTTGTCGGGTTGGCAATGGATGGCCTTGCACAAGTCCTTGCCCATGGTCTCCGACACCACGATCAGGCGGTCCGCGAGCGGCACCAGCACCTTCTCCATGAATGTCCACTTCAAGCCCTGCCAGAAAGGCAGCATGTCGGGAACGACGTAGCGCTCGGCGCCATGGATGGTGAACACCTTCTTGAATCCACCCAGCACGGGAATCGACATGAAAGGGCTGAACATCACATCGATGTTTTCGCGCATGCAGATGCGCGGCAAGGTGACCTGATCCCACCAGGGACCACTGCGAACGTCCGTGCCGATCTCGCGCAGGTTATCCAGCCGCTCGCCGGGGGCGCGGTCGATGCGGGAACTGACTTCCGCTGGGTACACGAGCACGTATTCGTGGCTGGGCGTTGACCGGATCATGCGATTGACGAGTTCGACGGTGTAGGTGCCTGGCCCCCCCCAAGAGGGATTGAAACTCTTCATGGGAACGCCGATACGCATGCATTTCTCTCCGCTCATGTACCGGAGCATCGCGCTCCGCCCCCCCTGCGACCAATGAATTTTCATTCATAAACACGCGCGCAAGCGTGCGGGAGGTCTGATTTTCAGGAACTTGAACAGATTACGTAGGATCGGGCTTACGCTTCTTGAAGGCCTGCAGGTCCGCCGGCGTGACCTCGCGCAGCACCCACAGGGCCGCCAGATATGTCACGCCGAGCACCGTCAACTTCCCGACGAGCCAGGCCGACGCGGCAGGAACTTGAGTGGAAATGAGACCTATCAGCGCACATATGCCCGCGACGCGCAGCGTCGACCCCCACCTCAGGATGGCGCCCCGGCGCCGCAGGATGTCGATGGCGATGATGAGAATCCCGGCGAGGAACGCGATGGCCATCGAGGCCGCGGCGCCCACCGCCCCTGCCACCGGGATCAATTGCCGGTTCATGAGGTATTGGATCAGGGCAAGGGCGCACGCCAACCCCGCCGCCAGCCTGAACCGGCCTTCGGCCATCAGCACGTGCGCCAGGATGTCGAACACACCCAACAAAGAATACGCGATGCACAGCATGGCCAATACCTCGCCGGCGCCCGCGTATCGCGACCCATACAACAAGCCGATGATGCCTTCGGCGTCGATCCACACCAGCACACAGGCCGGCAGTAACAGGATCAACGCCAGGCGCATCGTGGCGGTGACGTATTGCGTGAACTGCTCGCGATCCGAGCGGCCGGCCGCCCACGAAGCAGAGGTGAACAGCACCCCGCTGAGGGAGATCGGAATCACCATCAGCAGCCGCGTGACGTTCTGCCCGGCCACGTAGAAGCCGATGCCGGCGCCCGTCTGCGCGCTGGAGGCTCCCAATTGCCACAGGCCAAGGCTCATGAGCAGCGACAGGGCGATGGTGTAGAAGCCCGAGGTGAACGCGATGCGCAGCATCGAGATGACGACGTCACGGCGCGGCCATTGCCACGTCGGCGGGAAGCGCAGCATTGCGATGCCCGCCGCCACGAAGGTGGCGGCGACGTGCACGGCGAACACACGCACCACCGTCAGGCCCAGGAACAACAACACGCAGATCGCCGCGAGCTTGGCGAGCGATTGCACGGTCTGCAATGAACTCTGCACCGCGAATTCGCGCCGGCCGCTGAAAATTGCATCGTATGCCAGATACAGGCCCATGGCCGGAATGTTGAAAGCCAGGACCCTCAGCAAGAGTGCGTCGACGTGCAGGAGTTGGCTGATCATCGGCGCGCCCGCCTCGAGCGCGGCCCACAGCAGCATCGCCCAGGCGCACATGAGCACGAATGCCGCCTGTTCAAGCTCGGCTTGCCTCGAATGCTGGCGGGCGATGAGGGTGGCTGCGGCGATCGGAATCCCGGCCGCCAATATCCTTTCGAAGACGGTGAGAACGGCCAGCGCCGTACCGTACACCCCGAATTCCACGGGCCCCAGTCCCCGCCCCAGGATGATCGAAATGCCGAAGCCGCTGGCGAGAATCACCACCTGCGCCAGCATCAACAGCATGGCGCCCCTCGCCGGCTGCGCGGGCCCTCTTTCACCTGGATCTTGAGTCATAGACTACGCTGCATTCTCATGGCCATCAGGCGCCGCCCGCCGGCCTGGTCGTAAACCGTGTCCGCAGCGATCACTGGAGATTATGCAATAACGCCGCGCCTGCAGCCCTCATCTCATCACGATGCAAGCCCCGCGCATAGGATCGCGATCACGCTGCCACCCTGCGGGCTGCGTTGGTTTGGTGGCGTGCAGCTAGTAAGATGCGAGGGCACCCTCCTCGAGTACGCAAATGCCTGACGCCGTTACCGCCGCTCCAACCTCAACGACAAGCCGCGCCGGCCTGCACGTGCTGCTCGGAGCGCTGTGCTTGACCTTGCTTCCCATCGTCTGGGCGGGCCGCCCCGTGTGGAAACTGGGCGGCCGCACCGGCGCCATCCTGGCGTTGCTGTTCGCCGGGTATGTGCTGTGCATGACCTTTCTCCTGCGTCAAAGACAGGGCGGGCGCGCCACAGCTCCCCTGCAAACTCTGATGATGGCGACCGCCGCCCTGGTGCCGGCGCTGGTGGTCGCGTTCGTCTGGCATCCCAAGTTCTCACGGGTGGCATTGCTGGCAAGCCTGCCGATCTCCTTGCTGCTCGCGTGGATCACCTTGATGCGATGGAACCGGCAGTCCGCGCAGACGCTGATGCTGGGTCTTTGCGCCGCGACTGCCGCTCTGGCCCAGGCCGCCCTGGGCATGGGGTTGATCGGCCAAACCACATCCAAGCCCAGTGCCACCGTGGCCAACCTTGGAACTTCGCTCTACGATCTGCAGATCACCGCTTACCGTCATTGGGTGCCCCGACCGCAAACCAATCAAGGAGCGATCGACCTGTTCGCGGACCGCTACCTGCTTGCCACGGGCGATGGCGATCTGTACACGTTCGCACCACAAGGGCGGCAACTCAACCTGCAACCCTTGACCCTGCATGTCCCCATCAACACGGCAGATTTCGCCAAGGCCGTGATCGGCACGACGGTGGCCACCACCTGGTTTCGCGTCGCCGACATCCTCACGCGCCCTACCCCACGCGGCGTGCAGGTATTCGCCTCGCACCATTATTGGAACACCGAGCAGCGTTGCTATGTGATGCGGGTATCGGTGGTGGAAGGCGCCGTGGCCGATTTTTCCGCCGCGGCCGCCAATCTGAAATGGTCGACGTTGTTCGAATCCAAGCCCTGCGTGCCCCTGTCGCGGGGTGACCATCCCGCCAATTTCTACGGCATCGAAAATGGTGGCCGGATGCTGATGCTGGACGACCGGCATCTGCTGCTGACGGTGGGCGATCACGGACTCAATGGCTGGGATTCCGCGCTGGAAGGGAACGCCCCCCAAGACATGGGGAAGTCGTACGGAAAGATCCTGGAGATTGACCTGAACGATGCATCCTCGTCGGTGTTCAGCGCGGGACAGCGCAATCCCCAGGGCTTGGCGCTGACGCGTGCGGGGCAACTCTGGTCGACCGAGCACGGCCCGCAGGGAGGCGATGAACTCAACCGTATCGAACGCGGCCACAACTACGGCTGGCCGGTGGCGACATTCGGCGTGGAGTATGGGACCTACGCATGGCCCTTGTCCCGCGAACCGGGCAGCCACGAGGGGTTCGACCATCCTTACTACACCTGGATCCCCTCGATTGGGGTGTCCAATCTCATCGAGGTCAACAGCCCGCACTTCACGCACTGGCGCGGCGATTTCCTGATCGGATCGCTGGCTGGCGAGACCTTGTGGCGCATGCGCTTTCGGGATGACCGCATCGTGCTGGCCGAGCAGATCGGGATGGGCGAGCGCATCCGCGACATCATCGAAGGACACGATGGAGAGATCGTGCTTTGGACCGACAGCGAAACCCTGATGTTCCTGAGGCCCGCCTCCGCGAACGTGGCGTCAGGCCAGTCCATGTTCACCATCTGCGCCGGATGCCACGTGCCGGTGAATGCACAATCCAAGCCGATAGGACCCTCGCTGAGCCGCATCGTCGGGCGCCGCGTGGCCTCGGTTCCCGGTTTCGACTATTCGCCAGCCCTGAGGGCGTTCGGCGGAAGCTGGAGCAGGGAACGGCTGGATCAATTCCTCGCCGACCCGGCCGCCACGGTGCCCGGGACGTCCATGCATTTCCCCGGCATCTCCGACGCGGCCAGCCGCGAGCAGCTGATCAATTATCTGGGTAATGCCAAGTCCAAGCTCGACGAACCGCCCCCGCCCCGCGAGATTTGAGTAGGCCGGCACGGCCGGCCCGCTTCAGGACACGGCGCTGGCGCCGGGTTTGCCGCGGAACGCCATCAGGTCCCTGAGGGTGACGATGCGCAGCGCGCCGCTCAACACGGCAACGGCCAGCAACATCGCCGCGATTTCGAAGACGAAGGCGAGGCCGCGCGCTTCGATGAGATAGGAAACCCCGCATACGAGAATGGTGACCGCCATCGCGCGCGGCAGCACCGCATCCTCGAACAACCGGCCTACCTCCACGCGGATCACGCCGGCCGCGCCCAGCGCCACGCCGGCGGAAGCCAATGTTACGCCCGCGGCAGCGCCCATGGCGCCAAATCGCGGCACCAGCCACGCGTTGAGCACGATCCCCGCGGCGGCACCGCCCAACGCCAGCAGCACCGCCGTCTTCTGCCGGTCGGTGGCGATCATCACCGAAATGCCGGTCATGGCAAGCGTGTGGAACAGGCCATTGGCAACCACCAGCACCGACAAATATGGTGCACCACCCACGTAAGTGGAGGAGAACATCAGGTCCATGATTGCCGGGGCTTCGATCGCCATCAGCGCACAACCCGGCAGCAAGGTGACGGCGAGGAAGCGGGTGGTTCCGCGCGTGAGCCGCCCGACCGAATCCAGGTCACCGAGCGCGCGGGCCTTGCCGATGGAGGGCATCAGAACGGCCATGAGCACGAAACTGATGAGATTGGGGATACGCGCGAGGTTCTTGGCCGCCACGTACAATCCGGTATCGGCATCCCCGGCGCCGCCGAACATGTTGATCGACCATAGGTCGATGTAGAGAAGCAACTGCGAGCCGACGCTGATCAAGGCCATCGGCCCCGCCAGCTTCAAAAGGCTGGGCGCCCGCGCGAAGGAGGGTGCAAACACCCCGACACCGGACTTGCGCGCGACGACGGCGAGCCCCACCAGAGATGCCAGCACGTTCACCCACAACGCGCCTTCGACCGACAAGGCGTCCGCGAGATACAGCCCGGCAAGCCCCAGCACCCTGCTGGCGGAATACAGGATATTGCCGATGCTTTGGGTCACGAAATCGCGCCTGCCGTTCAGCACGTGCGCAATCAGGTGATAGGTGGCAAAACAGGGAATATCGATGATCGCGATCCGGAACAGCTCGACGCTCCTCGCCGAGGGCAGGATGGGCCGCATCCACGGCGCCGCCACCCACAGCAACGCCAAAGCCGCCAGGGCGCACAGCAGGACCAGGGTGAGCGCGGAGCGGCCGAGCTGGCCTTGGTCCTCTTCCTCGAGGGATATGAGCCGCGATACCGCTCCGGGCAGGCCCAACACCACCGTCAGCTCGAGGGCCATCAGCAGGGAATACACGACGCCGTAGAGGCCGAAATCCACCGGCCCCAGCGCCCGTGCCAGCACCACGGCCACCACATAGCCGGAGGCCGTCAGGCAAAGCTGTGATACCGCCTGCCATACGGCGCCGCGCGAGGCGTTGCGGGCCAGGTTCGACAAATGAACTCCTCCAATTCGCTTGCGCGAGTATAGAGAAGACCTTCCCGTTCGTCGTCAGTTGTGGCGCGGCCGAATGCTGGCCGCGCCGCCGCGCGGATGCTGCGGCACCGCGCTGAAATTTTTACATGTGTGTGAGCCCGGGCACTTGCAGCAAACGGACGTCGCGCGTCTTGGCCAGCGTGCGGTTGACCATGATGCAATCCGCCTCGATCAGCCGCAGCAGCGAATCCTGCTGGATGGGATAGATGCCTGAGAGGTCGAAGCCCTTCTCATGGAGATCCTGCAGCGTGCCCACATAGTTCGGCATGCCGGCGTAGAGGCGCTGCACGGCAATCTCGGTCTGCAGTGCACACACGTCGGCCAGCAGGCGTTGCGCACCCTGGAAGACTTCACGATCGTAGCCTTGGGTATCCACCTTGAGGTAGATGGATTTGGCCCCGCCTGACTGGCGGAACTCCCCCAGCATCGAATCGAGCGCGCGCACTTCCACGCTCTCTGTCCGCTCGATCACATTGTAGTCGGCGAACAGCGCCGTTTCGTCCTCCACGGGCTTGAGGAACGACGTCAATTCGCTCGAGCGCATGACGTTGATCTCCCGCCGCGCGTCGGCTGCGCCCACGGCGCAATTGAACGTGCGCCACTGCGGATCAGAGCCGGCCTTTTGCGCCAACACCTCGTGCACCTCGCGCACCGGCTCGAAGGAGAACAGCGGTCCCTGGAAGCCCACCATGGCGCGCACGAAGTGCGCGAACTGTCCGACGTTGGCGCCGACGTCGATGACGCAATCCACCTGCAGCACATCGAACACCTTGCGAACGTGCTGAGCCATGTCCGAAGGCATCAGGCGGGAGTGATGGAACACCTCATAACCCAGCGCTCCGACCGCTTTGGTGACCAACTTCTTCAACATGGCGTGACATCCTCGATCCCTGGCGCAATCTCGCCAGCGTCTGGATATCATCTAGCGCGGATACCGATGATGAAGAAGTCGTCATCTCTGGGTGCGCTTGCAGGACTTTACCGACGAGGCGCTTCTCACCCTGCCTTGTCAGCGCCCGCCGGGCTCGCAGGCCGCCACCACGGCCTCCACCTCGGCCACGCTCTGCCCCATGAGGTGTATACGCCCCCACATCTCGAGCGCAATCAGTCCGAACAGGCCGTGGGTCCGGCGCTGCCAGGCATCCATCATGTGCCGCATGCCGCGCTCACTGATTCCCATTCGCGTCTGGCAGAAGCCGCCATCAAAGAACTCGCGTCGCGCCAGCGGCGCGATGTATTCGTCCACGGGCAACGGGAACCCAGCCTTCTTGCGCCAGATCAGGTTGGCGGGCAGGTAGCGCGTCGCCACCTGCTTGAGCACCCATTTGTCGCCCCGCGCGCCGACTTTGTAGCGCATGGGCATGTTGATGGCCTTGTGCACCAGGCGATGGTCCAGGAACGGCACGCGCACCTCGACCGACGCGCCCATGCTGGTACGATCCAGGCGCCGCAGGAGCGGGGTGAGGAAATCACCGATGTCGCCCAGCATGGCGGCCAGCACCTTGCGCTCACGCGGCTCCTGCACGAAATGATAGGCCTGCTCGCAGGACTCCATCCATTCCACCCGCGCGTAGCGATCGACCAGGTCCACCGCCGGGGGCAGCAGGTCGCGGAATTGATGCGCCCACACCGGCATGCCGGAGTGCGAATAGGTGAACAGCTCCAGGATCGAGTACAGCTTGTCGGGTATCAGGCGCAACAGCGGCTCCAGCCGCATGAGCCGCAGCCGGCGCCGGTAATTCCAGCTGTAGCCGCCAAAGAGCTCGTCGGCGCCCTCCCCTGACTGCAGCACGATGACCCCATGCTCGCGCGCCACCTTCGAGATCAGGTAGTAGGCCGTGGAGTTCGGGTGCGTCAGCGGCAGGTCCTCGAGGAAGGACACATACGGCAGCACCCGGCGAAAATCAGCGCCCTTCAGCACATAGGGCACGAAGGGAATATCCAGGCTGTTGGCCAGTTGCTCGGCGTAGCGGCGTTCGTCGAGGTCCGGATGCCCATCGATGGACACATGAAACGCCGTCAGGGACTTCGTCAGCCGCGCCGCCATGGCGGTCACCAGGCTGGAATCCAGGCCCCCGCTCAGCAGCGTTCCTACCGGCACGTCACTGATCAGCCGCAAGCGCACGGCATCGGTGAGCGCCTCGTCGATCTCGTCGATCACCGCCTTGGGTTCGGCCGCCGCGAAACGCCGGTACTCGCTTTCCTTGACCTGCTCGAGCGGGGAGTAGAACAACTCCTTGCGGATGCCGGCAGCGGACAGCGTGACCACTTCGCCGGGCATCACAGCCTGGATGCCCTCCACCAGGGTGCGGCTCTTGAGGGCATCGATGTTGCGGTACAGGAGCCACTCGCCCATGGCCTGTTGGTCCAGGCGCAGCTCCTCGCGCTGCGTCATCAACGCCTTCATCTCCGAACTGAACAGGATGCGCTCGCCGCAACGCGCGTAATACAGTGGCTTCTTGCCGTAGCGGTCACGCACCAGGACCACTTCGTCCGATTGCGAGTCGCAGATGGCAAAGGCGAACATGCCGACGAAGCGATCGATGCCGGCCGCGCCCCATTGCATGTAGGCGTGCAGCAGCACTTCGGTGTCCGAATGCGAGCGGAACTCGTGCCCCAAGCGCTGCAACTCTTCGCGCACCGGCGCGAAGTTGTATACCTCGCCGTTGTAGGCGATCCACCAGCGGCCGGTGGCATCGCTCATGGGCATGTGCCCCGCGGGCGACAGGTCGATGATGCTCAGCCGCAGCGAGCCCAGGCAGACGGGGCCCACGTTGACCACGCCGGTATCATCCGGACCGCGGTAGGCCTGCAGATCGCACATGCTCCGCACGAGCGCTGCGGACTCCGTCGACCGGTCACGGCCACTCAGGTCGATCGATCCCGCCAGGCCGCACATTACAGCAGGTCCTTCAGTGCGCGCCCTTCGAAATGCGCAGGGGCATCGACACCCAGGAGGGCCATCAGGGTGGGCGCGACGTCGAGGATGTCGGCGCCCTGCAGGGTGCTGCCGGCCTTCACCGCCGGGCCGCGCGCGGCGAGAAAGGCGGTGGCGCGATGATTTCCGGTATAGAACGGTGAGACCTCGTAGCCGGGCTGCTTGCGAATGACCTCGATCCCGGGCGCGGCGACCTGATCCAGGACGCGCGCATCCAGGTTCCAGGAAATGACCGCATCGGGCAGATCTTTGCGCCGCGGGCCGAGGAAGCGTTCATCCATCAACGTGACCCGTTCGGCCGCATGCCGGCCATTCGCAGGGTTGGTCAGCCCGTTCAATTTGTCGCGCAGGTTTCCCAACAGCTCATCGTATTGCGTCCCGCCGGCGACGATGCCCTGCGGCTCGCGGCCGCGCAGGTTGACGCGGAAATAGGCTTCGTTGGAATTGGGAATGCAGAACACCTGGCTGCGGGTCCAGTCCGTGCCGGAGTTGACCCACTTCATGCTGAGCTTGTAGCGCATCGAGCGCGGCAGGCAGCGCGTGACCGATTCGCGCAGCCCAAGCGGAATCGCCTGGCGTACCTTCGACAGCAGGCCCTTCTTCGGCGCCTTGGATCCCTGGGCCCCCTGCCCCACATTGCCCGAGTACAGGAGACCCATGCGGTGCAGGAGTTCCGGCATCAGGTGGCAGCCGGAATAATTTGGCCCCATGCCGTCTCCCGAGACGATCATCACCGTGGTGTTGTCATCGACCCGCTCGAGGATTCCGCCGATGGCCTGGTCCACCGCGGCATAGACATCGCGCACCGCCTGCATGTCCACCAAGGGACCCTGCTGCGGCGCCAACGGGTAGTCGCGATCACCGAAGTGCCACAGATAATGGCCCGCGCCATGCGGCTCACCGAAGGATACGAACATCATTTCCCAATCGCTCTCGCGGATCAGGTCCTGTGTGATGCGGCCCTTCAGCAACGCGCCCTTGACCAACTGGTCGCGGAATGCGGCGACATCGTCGGGCACGCGGGTGAGATTGCTGTGCTCAGGAGCCGGATACGCGCCGTAGCGCCGGCGGATGTCATTCAAGAGGCCGCCGGGCGTCGAGCCGGGCTCTCCGAACCAGGTCCAGGTGCCATATTCCAGGATCTGCACGCCCTTGAACCCGGGGAGCTTGTAGTTCATGAACGCGTCGAACACCACGCATTTGCGGCCCGCATCGTCCAGGTATTTCCAGAACGGCGCCTGCCCGCATTGCGTGGGATCGGTGCGGTGGATGTCCTGCTCACCGCCGCGGATCTGGTAGGCGTGGTACATGCCGTGCTGGCCGGGCGAGGTGCCGGTGTACAGGGTCGGCCAGGCCGACACGTGCATGATCTCGGCCGACGTGCCGATCCGCGACCACAGGCCCTCGCGCTGCAGGCGCGCAAACGTGGGCAGGTGACCGGCCGCCGCCCACTCTTCGATCAATTGGGCGTCGGCGCTGTCCAAGCCGATCAACAGAACACGGCCTCCCGCCGCACGCTTGCTCATGCGCTGATCAATAGCTGCCGGTGTAGATTTCGGACAGATCGACCGTGCGCCGCTCGCGGTCGGACACCTTGCCGGCATCGATCATGGCGACGGTCCAGATGTTGTCCTCGGCCTGGGTCTCGGGCACTTTGCCGCTGACCACCATGTCCTTGAGGCTGTTGAGCAGCGTGGTCGTCCCGCCCTGCGGGTAGGGCCGCTCATCGCCCTTGGGCACTTTGTCGTTTCGCATCGGACGGAACCAACGGCTGCCATTGGGCCTGAAGGCGACGAACTTGCGGTTGGTCCACAACACACCCTTGGCACCTTCGATGCGCAGCGAGAATTCGTAACGGGGCGACAGCAGGGTTCCCAGGTATTGAACGCGCATGTCGCCGAAGGCGACGAAGGCCTCGGTGTGTGCGCCATGCTTGAAATCCGTCCACGGCGGATTCCAGACGCGCACCGCGATATTGCTCGGCTGGGCGCCGAAGAAGCCGCGCATGCTGTCGAAATGGTGCGTGGCGATTTCCTGCAATTGCGGATAGTCGATCTGACCGAACCACGGCCCTTCGACGCGGCTCGGCTGGTGGCGCCGGTCGATCATGATGGCGTTGTCGATCGCGCCCAGGAAATTCTCCTCGAGCAGGCGCTTGATGGTGCGCTCGGATGGCCAGAACCGGTAGTTCTCCGCGACGACGACGCGCTTGCCCACTTGCCGCGCCCGCGCCAGCACCTTCTTTGCCTCCGGCACGGAGGTGGCGAGCGGCTTCTCCACCATGACGTGCAGTCCCGCATCCAGGCAGCGCAACGTCAGATCCGCATGCATCGCAGAGGGCGACACGATCAGGGCGGCATCCGCCTTCACCGCGGCCAACGCTTCGTCCAGGTTCGCAAAATAGCGGCAGGAAGACTCGCCGATGATGCCCTTGGCAAGCCCGAGGGCAGCCGGATCGGGATCCACGAGGGCGATACAATTGACCTCGGGGTGCGCCTTGACGTATTGCGCCCAATGCCGCCCGCGCAAGCCCGCGCCGATCTGCAGAATGTTGATGCTCACCTGGTCGCTCCTTCAACTGAATTCGATCCCGACACCACTTCGGCCCATACCCTGCCGCGCATGTGCGCCGGCGCCGTCACCCCGAAATACTGCATAACGGTCGGCGCGAGGTCGAGAATGTTGCCTCCCTGCAGCGCCTGACCGGGCCGCACCCCGGGTCCCGCAGCCAGCACGAATCCCGGCCCGGTGTGGGTGCCGGGACGGGGGTCCGGGGATGGAACGTTGACCGTGCCGACCTGCGGAGAGGCAGCACCGGTGATGCGCTGCGACATGTCCCAGTTCACCACCAGGTCAGGCAGGTAATCGCGGCGCGGGCCCGGGAACAACTGGTCGATGCGCAGCACCTGCTTGACGATGGGACGGCCCGTGGCAGGATCGCTAAGGTCCATGATCTGCGCCGATAAGTCACTCAGCAACGCCTCGTATTCCGCGCCCGGCTCGACGATGCCCTGGGGTTCGCGGCCCTTGAGGTTGACGCGGATGCATCCTTCCAGATCGGTCGGCAGGCAGAAAGCCCGGGTGGTCGCCCAGTTGATGTCGGCGGTGTCCACCCGTTGCGCCAATTTGTCACGCATGCCGGTGGGCAACATCCGCGCGAGGCTCTTGCGGAAGCCCTTGGGGAGCATGTCCCTCAGCGCCTTGACCGGATCGAATGCTGCGGGCGGCGCGGGCTCGGACGATTCCACTCCACCCGCGCCGAAATAGCCGAGGCGCACCAGCACTTCGGGCAACAGATGGCAGCCTGCGTTGTTCGGGCCGACGCGGTCGCCGGAGACGACCAGGAACAGCGCATCATCGCCCGCTTCGCGCCGCAGCCGATCGATGGCGCGATCCAACGCCTGGTAGACCTTGAGCATCGGCGAGTCCAGATTCCGCTGCGACTCCGACTGCAGTTGTGGGGTCCAGCAATAATGCCCGGCGACATGGCTCTCGCCGAACACGGTGAACAGCAGGTCGGGAGATGTGGTTTGCAACAGCCAGGAGTTCGCGTTGGCCTTCGACTCGATGGACTCGACCAGCCGTTGCGCAATGTCGGCGGAATCCAGCGCCTCCATGCCGAGATCGTTGGCCTCGAGGCCGAGCGGATACTCGCCTACGGCGTTCTCCATCTTCTTGAGGAGCGCTGCCGGCACCGACCCCGTCTTCAGGTAATGCGCCCAGGTGCCCCAGTCATAGACGAAACTGCCGCCGAATCCCGCTTCCGGATGCGCATACGGCGGATCGATCACGCTGCAGCGGCGGCCGGCCCGGTCCAGCAGCTGCCAGAAACTGGGTTGGCCGTAAATGCCCTCGTGGAAACGCTGATAACCCTGGCGACCGGGGGTAGGCTGAAAGGTGAAGTAAACCCCGTGTTCGCCGGGCTTGGTGCCGGTGTAGATCGAAGGCCAGGCCGAGATGTGCAATTGCTCGGCGCTGGTGTCGAGCCAACCCCACAGGCCCTCCTGCCGCAGCCGCTCCAGGCCCGGCAATTTTCCAGCCGCGGCCCAATCATGGATCAGCTGGCCATCGCCAAGTTCCAGGCCGACGATGATGACTTTCGTCGTGGCCACGGTCAGACGAAACCCCGCACCAGCAATACCGATGCGCCGATGATGGAGATCGCCGCCGCCATGTCGAAGTAAATCGCCACCGGTGCAGGCCGATGCCCGAAATAGGACTGATAACCGATCATCACCAGCACCAGACTCAGCTTTGCGCCCAGGACGTGGCCCTGCGGCCCCTGGAACGCCACCCCGGACAATAAATCCGAGGGCATGATGCCGCGCACGCTCAACATGTACAGCCCGGTGGGGATCAGCACCGCCATCGCCGGCCAACCCAGGCCGCCGCGGAACAAGCTGCATTCGCGCAGCATCTCGGCATCCGCGGCCGGTTGAATGCGCTTCATGGCCGGACCGGTGATGAGCGACCAGACGAACATGTGACCCAGCCACAGGGACAAGGCGGTGACGTGCAACGCCACGCAAATGAGGTATGCGTTCATGAGCGCCTCAACGAACAGCCACGGCGGAGGCCACCAGCGTCAACAACGCCACGGCCAGGTTGATGCGAATGATGCCGCGAGCAGGCTGCCACGCTAGCCAAGCCTGCGTGAACAACAGCCCGCCGGCCAGGGCATACTTGACGGACCACGCACTGCCTTCGGTCACGCGCCCACCCAGATGCGAGGCGAGAATGCCCGTGGCGATCATGATGCCGAGGATGGCAAAGGTGAGCAATGGCAGCGGCAAGCGCAACGCGTAGGGAACGGCGACATGCGGCCAGCGCGCACCGCGGACCACCCGCAGCCAGCCGTTGGCCTGAGCCACCTCGAAACGGCGCCGCAGCGAGACGTCCATGATGAACCAGAACAGCGCCAGTCCGACCACGAGGACGGCCAAAAACAGATGCACCCACACGGTCAACCGATAGGTGTCCACGATCCTTCGACCCCTCTCTTGTTCAAATCCAGCTGGCGTTCGCACAGCGTGAGATATTGCAGCGCAGTATCTTCCCATGAGGTGAGCGGCGTGGACGCGGCAGCGGCGCACATTTCGCGCAACCGCGCCCTGGCCGGCAAAGTGCGCAGGAACGCCACCCACCGGTCGAATTCGTTGGCGAACAGAAAGCCGTTGCCGCCCTCCTGGATCAGGGTCTTCACCCGTCCGCTCGGCACGCTGACCACCGGCCGGCCCACACTCAAGTACTCGGGAATTTTCATCGTCGAGTAACCCAGCTCACCGGACACGAACGCCGCCGCGTCGTAGGGCGCCAGGCACAGGTCCGCCGCAGCGATGTGGAACGGCACCTCGGCGTGGGGAACCCGTCCATGGAACCTGCAGGCAATGCCCATTTCCGCCGCGAGCTGCCGGTACTCCTGGCTGCGCATCCCATCACCGATGACGTGCAGTTCGACACCCTCGGGCTTCACCGCGCCCAACGCGCGGATCGCCGGTTCGAGATTGTGCGTGTAGTCCAACACGCCCACGTACACCAGCACGGTCTTGGATGTATCGATGCCCAAGCGCGCCCGCGCATCCGCCACGTCCATCGGCCGGAACAGCGTGCGGTCCACGCCAAGATCGGCGACTGCCACCCGCGATTCCTCGACCCCCCAGAACTTGACGATCTCACGGCGCAGGAACTCGGTTTCGGCAATGATGAGCGGCGCACGGCGCATGGACCGCCCCGCGATGGCCAGGCTCACCCGCAATCGCAACCACTTCATGAATTTCTGCCGGGCTGCATGCCGCGGATTGACGACGATGTTCTCGATGGGCACGCCTAATTGGCCGCGCCGCGCGCACAATGCGGAAACGTAGCCGGACAGAAGCCAGCCCTTTTCCAGCACCACGTCGAAATGCGCCAAGTCGCGCTGCACGAATTCGCGCAGCGACTTCAGCGTCGCCAGGAACTGCCAATAGCCCATGCCTTTCATGGCCGCATCGTCCACCGCGGCGGAGACCGCTTGCGGCTCGATTTCCAGCACCGGAATACCCGCCGGGCGATAGCGCTCCTCCGCACGGCGAAAGGCGATGGTGACGTCCGCGTGCTTGCTCAAGGCCTGGGCAAGCGTGACCACATTGCGCGAGGGGCCGACCGTCGGCAGCAGATCGTGCCCCGGCACCACGTAGCAGATGGATAATCGCTTTTTGCAGCTCATGCAGAGGACACGGCGGAGCGGCTCACCAACGATTCGCAGATCGCTTCGATGCGCTCCGCCGCCAGCTCCCAGCGGCAATGCCGTTGCGCGAACACCCGGGCGTTGTCGGCCAATCGTGCCGCCAATGCCGGGTCATCCACCAGCCGCACCAGCGCAGCGGCGAATGCATTGACATCGCCGTTGGGCACGACCAGCCCGTTGACCTCATGCTCGATCACCTTGGCGGAGCCGGCGCTCGCCACGCAGGCATTGCCGGCCGCCATGTAGTTGAGCAGCTTCTGCGGAATGCCATCGCAATGCATGCGCGGCACCACGGCGATACGCGACTGCGCCAGCCGAGAGGGAAGATCCGCCAACGAATCAGGGACCACGTCGATGCACTCGCGGATGCCGAGACGTTCGGCCTTGGTTCCGTAGGCATCGAACGATGAGCTGACGGACATGGTCAGGCGCATGGCTGGCCGCTGCTTCACCGCGAGGGCGAACGCCTCGAGAAGCAGGTCGACGTCCTGATAGGCGGCCAAGGTGCCGGTGTAGATCAGCCGATTGGGGTCCGGCCCGGGCCCCGACGTGCCGGCGCCGGAAAACAGGCTGCTCTCCACTCCATTCATCACCACCGTGACATCGTCCGGGCTGATGCGATGAAAGCCGATGAGGCGGTCGCGGATATCCGGAGTGACCGTGACGCTGTGATTCACCCAAGCCGGCACCACGCCGTCGAGCCAACGCCCCAGTACCCGGGTGAGGCCCCGCAAAGCCGAGGGCGCATACGAAGGGAGCTCGGATTCCAGCATCGTGTGCGCGTCGTAGACGACGGGTACACCGCGCCAGCGCGCGGCCGGCAGCGCGCACAAAGCCCCTTCGAAATGATGCGCGTACACGACGTCGAAACGGTTGTTCGCCAGCAACCGCCACAACAGCGCCGCCAGGGCGGGGTCATAGCTCAGCAGCTTCCGAAGCGTGGGCCCGACCGGTGTGCGCCGGTGAATCTCCCGCCCGAAGATGCGGTGCACGGGCAAGGTCAGCCGGGAGTCATCATCGACCACGTGATAAGTGACGAATTCGACCTGATGGCCGCGCTGCGCGAGCGCTTCCGCAAGCCGCTCGATTCGCAGTGGAGTGCCGCGACGGGAGGGCATCGGACAAGCCGCTACCACTGCCATCCGGAGCGGCCGGCGCGCCAAATCGGCACTCGTAACTGTGGAAATCGAGGACATCATGGGTGCGTGGGTTAACGGTCGCCAAGGGTAACACTGTTGGCATTGCAGATGCGCGCATAGGCTTGCGCGGCGGGACGCGAAATGCGGACCTGCGTCTCGCGATCCACGGCAGCAAGGCCAAAATGCGACTCAAATCCCTCCGTCCACTCGAAGTTGTCAAATAACGTCCAGTAGAAATAGCCGAGAACCGGCAACCCCTCCTCGACCGCCAGGGCCAGTTCCTCCACATGCCGCTGCAGGAAGCTCGAGCGCTCCTCCTCATCGAGCGTGGAAATCCCGTTCTCGGTCACAACCATCGGCAAGCCGTAGCGGGACATCTTGCGCAGCGTGTGCCGCAGGCCTTGCGGATAAATCTCCCAACCCAGGGAGTTGTAGCTGCGCGCAGCGCCATGATGATCTTCCCGGCATTCGGCGCCGACGAGCGCCGCCCGCCCCCACGGCTGCCAGCGCGCGACGCTGCGCGTGTAGTAATTGACGCCGATGAAATCCAGCCAGCGCTGCGGTCGCCACCAGTCGATCAGGCGATACGGAAGCCGGTTGAGGATCAGGTCGCGCATCCAGGCGACGAAGCGATCCGGCAGCGCGCGCGGGTTGCACGGCTCCACGAACGGGGTGCTGTGCGCAAAACCAACCATCACGTCGCGCCGCGCGCGGTGCAGGCACTCGTACGCCACGCGATGCGCCGCCATCATGTTCCGCAGCGCCAGCAGCGCGCGGCGGCGCGATCTGCCTGCACATGGCGGCCATGTGCCCGAGATGTACGCACGCTTGGCGTATACGGTGGGTTCGTTGAGCGTCAGCCAGTAACGCACCTCGCCCACCAGCCGCGGCGCCACGTGCTCGACGAAGCGCTGGAAATGAGCGACGCATCCGGGCGTGTGCCAGCCGCCCAGGTCCGCGAACCATTGCGGATTGGTGTAGTGATGCAGCGTCACCAAGGGCTCCATGCCCCGCGCGCGCAGGGCGCGAATCACGCGCACGTAATGGTCGATGGCCGCATCGTCGAACTGCCCCTGCCGGGGCTCGATCCGGCTCCACTCGAGCGACAGGCGATGCGCGTTCTGCGAGGCCGCGCTCGCCCGCGCCAAATCCTGCTCATACAGCTCGAAGTGGCGGCAGGCATCGCCGGACCGGTGCGGCAGGCGGCCCGCCTGTTCCAGCGCCCACCAGTCGTTCCAGCGGTTGCCCCCTTCCACCTGATGGCTCGCGGTGGACGTGCCCCACAGGAAGCCTCGCGGGAACGTGACGGTGCGCAAGCTAGCGCCACCCCTGTTTGACGTACCCGACGACCCCGGCGACGGAGCGGGTACCGAAAACGCCGGCACTCAACTTGCAAATATTCAGATCAACCACCGCACCAGACGCCAGTAGAAATTCAACGCAACCGAGACGAACGACGCTGCCCAACGCACGACACCCGAGGTCATCAAGCCGGGAGCGATCGACAATGGGCCGCCGGTCAAAATATCCCGATCCGGTACCGTGCGTTGCGACTGAACCCAGCGCCTGCGATTCACGATGAGGCGACGATGCCTGAACACCCAGACCCAAGCATCCCACCAGGCGCCGGTCCATCCCCGCATCATCGCCAATCCTAATCCGACGAACTCGTAAAATAGCAGTGCAGGCGCCAATACGAACAAAGTGCGCGCGGAATAATGCGTCATGACCGTCCGCAACCGATTTCGCGACTGCAGGTAGGCGCGTCGCCTTGGGTAAGGCCCCCCATCACGAAGCGACAGCCCCGCGTAACCGGCGCCACGGTCATGAAATGCGCAAGCTGACGGCACGCTCAACATCTTCGCTCCAAAAATGCTGGAGCGGAAACTGAATTCGTAATCCTCAAAATAGAAGAAAAAGGTCTCATCGAATCCACCGAACTGCAGCGCCATGTCACGCCTGACGAACATGCAGCTCGAGGAAAAGGCCGTGATTCGCGCGATGGCGTGATCATTGATCTGTCGCAGCGGTCTGAAGCCATGGCGCAAGCTCAGCATCCCGATGAAGTGCGCATCTCCCCCATCCGCTTGGACAATGTGCGTCTCGGGCACCAGTACGACCCGTGGCACCAAAAAGTCGGCGCTTACCGTCGCCAGCGCCGCCAGCAGATTCTCCAAGCACGAATCTTCCGGATATAGATCATTGTCGATCCAAAAGACGAATTCGCACTTCGCCGCGGCAAGCCCAGCGTTGCGGGACACTGATGGACCACGATTGTCGGGCATCTCGATCAATTGCACGTCCGGATGGGCGGAACGGATTTCCTTCGGACTGCCATCCGTGGAGGCATTGTCCACCACGATGATCTCATCGAAGGGACGCGTCTGCGCCTTGGCCTTCTCGATGCATCGCAGGACGTTGCTGCCGCCATTGTAGGTGACGATGACCGCGCTGACGCTGGGCATGGCCCTCAGGCCTCCGCCGTCTTGAGATGGTCGGCCAGGCGCAGGCACAGCGCGACGATGCTCAGGGTGGGATTGGCATGGCCCGCCGTGGGAAACACGGAACTGCCGGCGACATGCAGGTTGCGGACGCCGAATACGGTACAGTTGCGGTCCACCACGCCGGTGCGCGAATCGGCCGACATACGGGTCGTGCCCATGTGGTGGGAGGCATCGGTGAACTTGACCTCCGCGGTGGATTTTTCCCACCTGCCGAGCCCTGTGCCGTGCAGGCGCGTGGCGAGGATATCCTGCATCTTGCGCATGCCATCGACGATGGAATCGCCGATCTTCCAATTCAATACCAGGCGGCGCATGCCCAGCGCGTCCTTTTCGTCGGACAACGTGACACGGCTGTCCGGATCCGGCGGCTGCTCGCAAAAATATACCGCCACGTAGGTCCTGGGTGCCGGCCGTGATGGCATGGCATCACGCGCGGCCACGTACAGACGGTACAACGGGTGCGGCATCAATTCCTTGGGACTCAACAGATAGATCATCTCGGGCAGGCTGCTGAGGTTCTGGCGGGTCAGGCGCCAGCGGCTGCCGGTGCGCCCGCGCTTCAGCAAGACCTGCATGGTCTGCACGAAGGATTGGTACTGCGACTGCGTGTAGCTGGAGTTTTCCGCCTCGAAGGTGACGTAGTGATTCAGCAGCCGGTGTTCGCGTTGCGCGCGCTCCGACAGGCCGATGCCCAGTTGCAGCTTGCCATCGCGTAACGGCCGCCCGCGCATGAGCCGCAAGGACGAACGCGGTCCGAAATGGACCTTGCCGAACACGGCACGCGGATGATCCATGAAGAACCTGCCCACCAGGCTGTGTTCGTTGCCGATGCCCGCGGGATTGCGCCCATCGGATGCAAGCAGCAGCCGCGCATTTTCCATGCCGCCGCAGGCCAGGATGAAACGCGCGGCCCGCACCTTGAAACGGGGCCCGCCCAGGCAGGCCGCCTCCAGGCACTCCACCGCCGATCCGCCTTCGTTCAGGTGCAATTGCGTGACCGAGGCATGCAGCAGCACCTTGATGACGGCGCTGCGCTCCAACTCCGCGCGATAGGACGCGCCGAAACGCATCGAGGTCTTGCCCCAGACCGAAAAGGTGGCGGCCACCGTCTCATCGTCCAACAGTCGCTTCTCAGCGGCGGTCAGATTGCGTTGCAGCCAGGGGCCCGTGAGCGCGGCGAATTGCGGAATGCGCAGCACACGCGCAGCCTCAGGATAGTAGCGCGCGAGATCGTCGTAACCGATCGGCCAGCCGCTGTGGGGCACCCAATCGCGGGTGGCGAAATCCAGGGGATTGAGCGCCATGTTGCGCCCCGCCCACAAGTTGCAGCTGCCGCCGAAATAGCGAGCACGCGACATGAAATCGGGGCGCTGGGGATAACCGGTACTGTTCAGGCTGCAAAGTGCCTGAGTGGCCTCGTCGGCTTCGAACCCGCCGCTTTCGATCAGGCAGATGTTCTTGAAGGTTGACGCAAGACGCGTGGCCAAGGTGATGCCAGCCGCGCCCGCCCCGATAATGCAGACATCCGCCGCCAATTTTCCGGAACTATCCATTGTTCGCGCATCAATTATGGTCACTCGCAGCGGTCTCCCAAAATGGCCGGCGCAACTTACCCCAACCGCGCCCGCGAAGAACAGTGCAAGCCTCGCAAACGACGTCCGCCGGGGGCGAATTCGTGACCCACATCGCTAGATTGCAGCTACCGTCCGCATTATGATGTTCCTTTGCCGTCAAATGCTTAGCAACGCGGGCCGTTGGCGGCTTGCACCCTAAAGCGATAGGTTCATGCGCCCGAAAGTTTCAATTGTCGTTCCTTTTTACAACGAAGAACAGAGCGCGCGACCCCTCCATGCCGCCATCGTCAACGCGATGGAGCCATTGGGAGTGCCGTTCGAGATGCTGTTCGTCAACGACGGCAGCAAGGACAAGACGCTCGAGGTATCCACCGACATCGCTCGCTCAGATTCGCGGGTGCGTATCGTCAACTTCCGCCGCAACTATGGCCAAACGCCAGCGATGGCCGCGGGGATCGAACACGCCTGCGGCGAGATCATCATCACCATGGACGGCGACCTGCAGAACGACCCTGCCGACATCGAGCATTTCCTAGCGAAAATCGACGAAGGCTACGATATCGTCGTGGGCTGGCGCTTCAACCGGCAGGACAAGCTGATCTCCCGCAAGATCCCCTCTCGCATCGCCAACTGGCTCATCGGCAAGGTCACCGGCGTACCGATCAAGGACAATGGCTGTTCACTCAAGGCCTATCGCGCCGCGCTGATCAAAGAGATCCCGCTGTATTCGGAAATGCACCGCTTCATCCCGGCGATGGCCTCGATCGCCGGTCCGCGCATCGCGGAGATCAAAGTGCGGCATCACGCACGGCAATTCGGTGCCTCCAAGTACGGCATCTCGCGCGTCTACAAGGTGCTGCTGGACCTGATGGTGATCAAGACCGTGGCGTCATTCACTTCCCGGCCGCTGCTGTGGTTCAGCCTGCTGTCGATGCCGCTGCTGCTCATCGCCGCGGTGGCGCTGTCCTACACCGCCGTGACGGTGGTTATCGACGGCGCGCCCATCTCCCTGCCCATCGCAGGTTCGGGGCTGATTTTTCTGAGTTCCGCGATCATCCTGATCTGCAGCGGGGCGCTGGGTGAACTGGTCTTCCGGCTGGGTGACGTCCGCGGTCACCGCTTTACACGTCTGACACAGCGGGTCCAAGGATATAGGCAGCACATTGCAAATGAATAAAGTGACTTCAGACTCGCTCGTCTCCGTGATCATCCCGGTGGGCGAACGTCATGCCGACATGACTGCCCTGTTCGAGGAATACCGGCGTGGCATCGCCGCCACGCGCATGAACTACGAGTTCATCGTGGTGCTCGACGGCCCTCACGATGAAGTCGCCCAGGCCCTGCAGCCCTTCGTCGCACAAGGTGAGCGGCTCACGATCGTCAGCCTGACGCGCCGCTTCGGCGAGGCCACCGCGTTGATGGCCGGGTTCGAGCATGCCGGCGGGGAGATCATCCTGACTCTGCCGGCCTATTTCCAGATCGAGCCCTCCGGCATCGGGCAGCTGCTCGATGCACTGGGTCATTGTGAGATCGCCACGGGCCACCGATCGCCACGGGCCGGCGGGCCGCTGGAGCGTTTGCGGCGAAATACCTTCCACGGATTGCTGGGCATGGTGACGGGCCAGAAATTGCGCGACCTGGGTTGCGGCGCCCGCGCCATGCGCCGGATCGTGCTCGAGGAAATCACCCTGTACGGCGACCAGCATCGCTTCCTGCCGGTGCTCGCCAACCGGCAGGGATTCCGCGCCGCCGAGGTCGACGTTCAGCAATCGCCCAAGGATCGCTTCGAGGGCACCTACCGGCCGCGCGAATATGCACACCGGGCGCTGGATATCTTCACCGTGTTTTTCCTGGTGCGGTTCACCAAGAAGCCGCTGCGCTTCTTCGGCATGTTGGGAGTCGGCACGTTCGCGATAGGCGCCGTGCTGCTCACCTACCTGGTGTTCGTCCGGGCGTTCTTCGGGCAACCGCTGGCGGACAGGCCCGCCCTGCTCTTGTCCTCGCTGCTGGTGGTGCTGGGCTTGCAAGTGTTCGCGCTGGGATTGCTGGGTGAATTGGTCATCTTCACCCACGCCAAAGCCATCAAGGACTACCAAGTGGACAAGGTGATCCAGTTCAGCGGTGACGAGGAATCGGCGCCTCCCTCGAAGGCGCGTGAGGTGGCTGGCACTCGATGAGGCTGCCGGATTCCGCGTCCGGAATCCCCACCGGCGCACGCGCCGGCCTCGCCATTGTAGGCGTCCTGGCGCTATGCCTGGGCTTGTACGCCCGCTTCAAGGGCCTCGGCACGTGGCCGTTGACGGTCGATGAATATTATCTCGCTCGCTCCATACAGAACGTGCTGCATTCCGGCTGGCCGGAATTCCCCTGTGGCGGCCTCTACTTGCGCGGGCTGTTGCTGCAATACACCGCAGCACTGCTGCAACTCGGCGGGCTGAGCGCGGAGCTGTCCACCCGCAGCATCGCCGCCGTCAGCAGCGTGGCCGCCCTGCCGGCCGTCTTCCTGTTGGGCCGGCGAGCCCACAGCCCGCTGCTCGGCGCGCTGGCGGTCGTGATTCTCTCCCTGTCCCTGTGGGAAGTCGAAGTCGCCCGGTTCGGGCGCATGTATGCGCCGTTTCAAGCGGTGTTCCTCTGGTACCTGGTGTTCTTCCTGAGGCACGTGGTGAATGGCAGCCAGAAGGCGCTGTGGGGCATGTTCAGCCTGACCGTCGTGGGCATTCTCACCTGGGAGGGGGGCGTCCTGCTGGCCCTCACGAACCTCCTGGCGCCATTCTTACGCAGCGGCCCGCTGCGCCTCACCCGGCGCGACCTGGGCTATCTGGCGGCGGCGCTGGCACTGTTTGTGGCGCTTTACGTCCTGACGCACACGGACTTCCGCAGCAGCTCCGAGCCCGATCCGGGCGCGGACGCCGATGAGCCGCTTCCCGGGCAGGAAATGGGCCTCAGCCTCGCCTGGCCCTGGGCGCTGCTGGGAGTGCCCGCCTTGGGAAGCGCCGTGCTCGCCGGCCGTTGGCTATGGGCGCTGCGCACGCGTTGGCTGACCGTGACCGGATTGGTCGCCGCCCTGCTGGCGGCGTTCGCGCATCAAGTGGGTGCAGCCCTACTGGTGCTGCTGCTGCTGCTGTTGTCGCGTCACCTGGACTGGCGCGAGCTGGCTTCGCGGGCGGCGTTGCCCTACCTCGCTGCCCTGGGGCTCGCCGCGGCCGCCTGGACGGCCTACGCGTTGCTGCGGCCGGCCTGGTTGCAGGGAATGCAGACCCCGTGGCATGGCTCGGGCCGGGTGCTGACGTTGATCTATGCATTCGTCAAATTTCCCGACATCGCCACCGAAGTGCTTTGGCCGTGGGCGCGCGCCGTTCCATGGCTGGGCCTGGGCCTCGGGCTGGCCGTGGTGGGAACCGCCCTGGGCTGTATTGGCAAGTCGCCCGATGAGAATCCGACGCTGCGTATCCTCTTGTTCCTGGTCGTGTGCATGCTGGCGCTCACCGGCGCCAGCGCACCGCCACGGCACGAAACGCGCTATGTGTTCTTCCTGTACCCGGTGTTGATTCTGGTGGGGCTGGTGGCAATCAGCTGGATCTCCACGAGGCTGGCGGGCGAACGCCGCTGGGCCGCCCTGCTGACCGTCGGCCTGAGCTGCGGCGCGTTTGCGCTGACCGAGGACTTCAGCATCCGCCACCTGCGCAACATCGACACGGAGTCCATCAATTTCAGGGTGGGGGCCCCGCATGCGTTGGCGGGCCACTGGGTCAGCCGCGCCGATGTGCGCGGTGCGGCCGTCTGGCTGCAGCAGCATACGCAACCCGGCCGCGACCTGATCGTCAACGCGATGCCGAGCGTCGATTTCTATTTCCGCGGGTTCGACTTCACCTACATCAGTGAAGGCAGCCAGCGCTTCAACGCTTACGCATGCAACCAGGGTGCCACCGAACGCTGGGGCAACCTGCCCTTGTTGTCCACCCAGGACGCGCTGCGCAGCCGTATTGACCGGCATGCACGCAGCTACGTCGTGCTGTATGCGCGGCAGCTGCCTGAGTTTGCGGCGGCCCTTTCAGCCCAGGCTCCCGCTGTCCGGTGGAAGTCAGTGGACGGCGACATATACATCGTCGGTTTCACGGCAGGCGCCCACGGCGACCGCTGATGCCAAAACCCATCAGGATGCTTTTTTTCGTTCGCGAAGGATTTCCAACGCAGCGCGTCGACGTCGATGTGCTGTTCGGTCGCGAGTTGCTGGGCCGTGGCCATGCCATCGATTTCGTCATGCAGGCAGAATCGCCGGGCACGGCGCCCGGACCCACACCTTGGCGGAACCGGACGGTATTCGTCGGCGCCACCGACCGCGACCCGGGCAGGTGGCACCGGATGCGACGCTTCACGCTTGCCATTTGGCACGACCTGCGTTCGCTCTCACTTGCTCGCGCCGGGCAGTACGATGCCGTGCAGGTGCGCGACAAGTTCGTCGCCGGCTCCCTGGCGTTGTTCATCGCCCACCGGCGTGGGCTGAAGTTTTTTTTCTGGCTGTCATTTCCGGAACCTGAGGCGCAATTGCAGGGAGCTCGGGAACGGACTTCGCGATTTCCGCTGGTAAATCACATCCGCGGAGCGCTGTTCGACCGGCTGCTATACCACTGGATACTGCCGCACTGCGATCATGCCTTCGTGCAAAGCGAACAGATGCGAACCGATCTGGGCCGCCGCGGCATTGACGTGCGCAAGCTCACGCCGGTCCCGATGGGCATCGATGCGGCCGATCTCTCGCGCTTTGCAAAGCCCGCCCCCACGGTCCCTGTTCAGGCTGGCGAGCCGCTGGTGCTGGGCTACCTGGGCACTTTGAACCGGCAACGCAAGCTCGACATCCTGGTGGACATACTGGACCTGGTGCGGCAGAAAAATGCTGGCGCGCGCCTGCTGATCGTGGGCGATGGCATCGAACCTACTGACCGCACGCACATCCTGGAGCGCGCCAAGCAGCTCGGCCTGCTGCAGCATGTGGAAATAACCGGCATGCTGCCGCGAAACGAGGCACTGCATCGGATATCGACCGTCGACATCGCCCTGTCACCGTTTTACCCAACGCTCGTCCTTCAATCCACCTCTCCCACCAAGCTGGTCGAGTATCTGGCCTTGGGGCTTCCAGTGGTGGCGAATCACCATCCGGAACAACGGCGCGTGCTGCGAGCCACCCGGGCCGGGGTGGTCGTACCATGGGAGGCACGTCACTTTGCGCGCGCTGTGCTGTGGTTGGCGCGGCGGACACCCGAAGAGCGCGCGACCATGATCGAGCGCGGCCGCCAATGGGTCGCTGCAAACCGGACCTATTCGCGAATTGCAGATGACCTCGAGAAACAATACCAGCAGCTTTTGAGCTGAGGGCCGGATCTCCGCTCAGCTGGATTCAGCCGCGTATCGCTGCGCATATTCCTTCATGTGCTCGTAAACGCCCGCCACGTCGGCAATGTAGTAGCTGCGGCCATCCACCGTCAGCTTGCGACAGGCAGTCGAGTTCCTGGATTCGAGAAAATCTGCGCCCGGAGTGTCACGCATGACCTCGCTGCGATGCACCCGGGTGTTGACCGTCACGATTTCACCCGATGACGTAAGGCAACGGCCGGGCAGCGCTATCGCGCTGTAGACCTTCTCGACGTACCCCGGCACGGCGTCTTCGCCACAATGAATGCATGACAGGCGCGAAGTGCCAAGGCCGATGGCCTTGGCATTGCGCAAGGTCAGCAACTTGGCATAGGGGCTATGCGCATCATACGGCGTTGAGGACAGCTCGTGCCCCGTTGTGAGAAAGTCGCGGTTCCGCCCCCAGGCTGCCATTGCCTTGATCGGGTGAATGCTGACGCGCACGCCGGACATCTTCGCAAACTCAGCACCCAGGACACCTGTGGAAATCGGACTCGTCAACGGATCAAAGACCTTGTCTGCCGCCAACCACTCATCCCCATTGCCCGGATACACGGGCATGAGAATATTGCCGTTCGCGCCGACGATGTCCTGGATGATTCCCACCGCGGCGGCCGGCGGAAAACCGGCTTTCAGCCTGCCAAATGAAGCATGCACCAGCACGGTATCGTCGCGCTGCAGCCCCAATCCTTTCGTGAGTACGTCGCGATATGCCTGCTCACTGAGTTCTCCGTCGATCCGGGACGCTTCGGCGCGCCGTGCGTAACGCTTGAGGTTCTGGCGCATCGAGGGCGGCAGTGCTTGCTTGGCCAGTGTGCGAAGAAATTTTTTCATGATTGAACCGACACGGGCGCAACGGTCTGACGCCATTCATCATAACTTGAAAATTGCATCGGTGACCGTGCCACTGCCCACGTCAAAAAACTGTCGAATTCCCGCTCAGCCGCATCCGAGAAATTTTTTGTGTGGCCGATGGCGACGACTGGAACGGCGGCATTTTTGCTGGAACGACGCAACCAATCGTGAGTGACATCGATCAGGAGTTCGGCGGGCAATGCACAGAAATCGAGCATCGCCCGCCGGGAGTCCCACACTTTCTGCAGCAAATCCACGTAGCGGCTCAAACCACTGCGACGATTACGGTATGTTCCAACGCAGCCCGCGCAGAACTCCCCCTCTTGGGCTCGCTGAAGTCGTGCACGAACGTGCCGCAGCGCATTGACCCTTCCCACTGCAATCGGTACCTCCAGGAAGCCATCGTTCCCGGCGCGGCACACGTCGTCATCCACCGGCCACCAATGCAACGCAGGGCACGAGCGGAAGTCGAACCATGACACCGCATCGGTACTACGTGCGCCGGGCGCGACACTGGAGTCCATCGTAACGTTCAGTGACCGCAGGGCCTTCAAGGGCTCCCGCGAGGGTTGGATGCACCAGCCACCCGCCCGAAAAACACTGCCGTGACGGCTTTGCCGGCTGGAACCTGCCGCCTCCCTAAGCCACTGCAGGGCGGTGGTCAACATCGGGGCGAGCCGCACGGCGTCGATGTCGCCCGTCCGCCATTGAAGTTCATCGAGCACCCATTCCCCATCCTGCCATTGGGCACCGCTCCATTGCGGATGCAGATGCAATTGCAGTGAATGCCCGCGGTCGACCAGTTGCGCCAATTGCGACTTCACAGCCATGATGGCCTCGTGCTGCATTCCGCTGCGCTCCATGGCGTCGAATTCCAGCGCTTCCACGAAAATCTCCAACCGCGCGCCGTGTCGCTCTGCCACGTCAGCCATGCGCTCCAGCGGTTTGGTCACGCAATCGACGACGTTGCCGCTGCCGTTGCCAAACAATTCGTAGTCGACGGTGAGGATCAGGTGTTCGACGGCGGGCACGGCTAGTTCCCCGAAGCAGCCGTCGCCATGTGCATCCAATCTTTCGGGGCGCGATCCATGGCAGACTCCGACATCAACAGATCGTAGATAGAAAGCAATCGTCCGGCCACGACCTCAGCTTTGAAGAACCGTTGTGCGAACTTGCGGTTGTACTCGCCAATTTGGACGAGACGCGCCGGGTCTGAAAGCAACTTTTCGACGAAGGCGGCGAACCCCTCGGCAGTGGGAACTTCCGCCGAGAACCCCATTTTTCCGTCCTCGAAGAAATCATCGAGCCCACCGGCGCGGGTGGACAACACGGGCAGACCCGCCGCCATTGCCTCCAACACGCTCAACGGCATGCCCTCACCATGGTTGGAGGGAAATAGATAAACGTCCGTGGAAGCCAGCAGCCGCTTCTTGTCTTCACCTCGCACGTAACCGACAAAATCGATGCACTCCAGGTGGCGCTCCGCCACGTATTGCTGCGCGGGAACGCGTTCGGAGCCATCACCCGCAATGGTCAAATGAACATCCAGGCCTTGCTTGCGCAGCAGCGCCGCAGCATCGATGGCAACGTACACCCCCTTTTCCTTCTCAATCCTCGACAGCAGGAGAAGCCGGACAGGTCGTCCGGGCCCGGGAGCTGCGCGCTCCGCAATGCCCCAGGTTTCATCCGCCACCACAGTGCTCTCCAGAACGACAGGCCCCCGGCAGCCCAATGCTTGCAGCTGGGACCGAAACCTCGCCGCCAGCACGATATGGCAATCCGCGTGCGCATACGTCCGGTCAAAAATCATCCTGCGAAAGCCGCGCCTGACACGCTCGGCAAACGGTTCGTTCCAGCCATGCCAAAACACCAAAACCTTCTTGCCGGACCTGCGCGCCGCGACGAGATGGATGGCCTCGCGAAAAAACGCCTTCCACACCATCGACGGGTTGAGGTGCACCACGCGCAGTTCGGGATCCCGCAATTGCGCACGCAGCAAGGCCAGATCGCCGCCCAGAAGCCGGGTTCGCTCCACCAAAGTGCGCGAGGTTTTCTGTCCGCCGATGGAAACGTAACGAACTCGACTCGTCAAATGCCCGTCCAGGCAACGGAAATAGGACGAAACACCGCCCATGCCGGTTCGCAAACGACTGACCAGCGCGATGATCTTACTCACGATACCGGCATTTCCACATCATCCAACACGGCACACAAATACACTGCAAAACCTCGTCATCGCACCCGATTGATGGGCTAGGTTCCAGATTACTTAACAAAATACTCCTACACAGCGAATCCGGTCACAACTGGCTCCGCAATGCAACGTAGGTGATTGTTCCCCAAGGGAGTTTAGGCTACGTTGAAAAAATAACATGAAACGCCCCCGATACTCCGTTCTCATTCCGGACGCCGAGAGCGGTCACGCGCTCATCGTCGCCCGATGTCTGGCGGCCGCTGGAGCACGTATTTGCGCCCTCGGGCCAGACCAGCAGACGGCGCTGCGCTTTTCCACCAGGGTGGACTATTACCGGCGGCAAAAGACGCGCAACCGCCGCGACGCGTTTTCTGTGCAGTTCATACGCGATCAAATGCGCAAGTGCGGCGCCAACGTCTTCTTGCCGGTTGACGAACCGGCGCACGAATTTGCGATCGACCATCAGGACGAACTGCGAAGCTTCGCAAATTTGCCCCCGCTGGCAACGGCGGAGGCGTACCGCACGGCAACGAACAAGGATCAGTTGGCCGCATTCTTGATCTCGGCCGGTCTGCCCACTCCCTTCACCGTGGCGATCGGGCCAGTGACTCCGCAGACCTTTCCGCCTCCAGGCCTTGATTTCCCTCTGTTGGCGAAGCCCGTGAGGGGAGACGGTGGCCGCGGCATCGTCGCGCTTCATTCGGCCGAGCAGGCAGCAAGCTTCCTGAGTGACGGACACATGGCGAGGTTCGGACGATATGTTCTACAGCGCTACATATCCGGATTCGACATCGACATCAGCGCGTTGTGCGTCGACGGGGAAATCATTGCGCACACGATTCAGCGAGCCGTGGCGAGCCGGGCACGCAGTTTTGCCGCCGCAGCAGGCCTGGAATTTCTCGATGCACCAGATCTGCTGCAAACAGCGCGCGCCATGTTCAAGAAGCTGAGATTCTCAGGTATTGCACACGTCGACGCGCGCTACGACGAAGCGTCGCGCGAGTTTAAAATCATTGAAGTCAATGCACGCTATTGGGGAAGCCTGGCCGCATCCCTCAAAGCCGGCGTCAATTTTCCGGACATCGCTTGCCGAAGAGCGCTAGGCGAATGCGCACCCACCACGGATTACGCACACATGCGATTCATCGACTCGGTTTCCTACATCAAGCACTTGCTCAGCAACCCGCGTGGTAACAGCACTACGAGCTTTGGCATCCGGGAAACCGATGCCGTCCACATCATGTGCGACCCTGTCGCTGAAGTTGCAAACATCCTGATGCGCTGGAACAAACCGTTCGAATCTACTCGACCACGACGCTGACGGGCGCCTTGGGCTTCGCCTGCCCCGACACGGGGTCGCCCTTGGAACCGGGTGGGGCGACCGCCGAATAAAGGTCCGTTCCCATTCCGACACGAATATCGTCATGGAACACCACCCGCTCGGACACCGTGTCCTCGGGGACCTTTCTATCCTTCCAGCCCTTGTAGATTCCCACCTTGAAGTAGGGGCCGATCTTGTCGTTATACGTGTTGGGACCCGTGTAGTTGACGACCATTACACCGTTCTTCCAAATCTGAAGAATGCCGTCGGAACCGTAGGACCAACGGATTCTGAACACCCAATCCGTCCACTGATCAGTCTCCCAAGCTCCAAGGTCCCACGTTCGCGACCCATCCAGTTTGAAAGATCCATCTGACGCGACGGGATCGGAATCCCACGCCAGCGCGACAGACCAATGGCCCTTAGGTATGTCTCCTTTCATGGTCGCCAAGAAAAGCGGCGGATTATCGCGCGCGAGAAGCTCGTTCCAGTCGTTCGGCGTGTTGTGCCACTGTGCCAGGCTTTCCCAGACAGAACCCGGGACGAACGACTTCGGCAGAAATATGCTGAAACCGTACCACCATTCCTCGCCCATGTGCGTCAGGGGCGATTTGACCGAAACTTCCGTTCTCTTGGAGACCGGCGACGTCGCACGGTTCAAATAGGATTTCATCGAATAGGAACCCGACCGCGCTTCTTCGGTGGATATCGTTGGGGGATTGCCACTCGCGGTGTAGTAAGTGCCGAACTTGATCTTGCCCGACTCGAAATCATCGTCGATGGGGAGCGACGCGGCGATCGCCGGCAAAGAAAACAACGCCATCAACAGCGAGACGGCCGCCTTGCGTCCGGCGACAAAAACAAACCCTTGTTTAAACATATGCAATTACCACCCGGTCAGAACCACGTAAACTTTCTAACTCAATGGAACATAGCGCACAACTGTGGAATTTAAGCGACATGACGCGGACTGTGACTCAATTCACAAAGCCGGGCGTCCCATGTGCAGGAATGCCGCCTCAATTCGAGTAGAACCTCGCTGTCCCGACCCTGTAAATAATGTACTCTTTCAAGGTTCAATCACAAGCGCGGCTCCGATTTCCAGGCTATTTGCTTCATGAAAGAGTTGGTCGTAACGGCAGAAAAAGTGTCATTGCTGGGCATTGACGTCCATGCAGTGACGATGCAGGTCGCTCTCGATATCATTGAGCATGCCATCGACACCCGGCAGCAGCTTCAAATAGGGGTGGTAAACGCGGCAAAACTGGTCAACATGCGACGCGACGCGAACCTGCAGGCGGACGTCGCAGCTTCCAACCTCATTCTCGCCGACGGAATAGCGGTGGTGTGGGCCAGCAAGCTCCTGCGCCGCCCTCTTCCGGAACGGGTCGCCGGCATCGACCTCATGATGGGAATGCTGGAACGCGGCAATCGCAAGGGCCATGCTGTCTATTGCCTCGGTGCCAGCGAAGAAATTTCAAAGCGCGTCGAGACCGAAGTGCGGCGGCTGTTTCCCAATGTACGTTTTGCAGGGCGACATCATGGGTACTTTTCGGAGGCCGACGAAGCCGGCATCGTTGCTGACATTGCCACCTCGCGGCCTGATTTCCTGTTGGTTGCCATGACTTCTCCAAAAAAGGAGAAGTTCATCGCGAAGCATATACAACTCATGGGCGTTCCCGTCTGTCACGGTGTAGGCGGGTCCTTCGATGTGCTGGCGGGCAAGGTCGCTCGCGCGCCAATCCTCTGGCAACGCCTGGGACTGGAATGGCTCTACCGTTTGAAGCAGGAACCCGGCCGTCTTTGGCGCCGCTACCTGACCACCAATACGATTTTCTGCGCCATGGTTTTGTCGGAACTCTGCAGAGGCTTTTTCGGAACCCGGCGCGACAACCCACTGCGCAAATCCTGAACTCTTCGATCCGCATTCAATCAAGCTCGAGTCCAATGAAAACCCCATCACGCCCGCAAAACATTCATCTGATTTGCGCAGCGCGCCCCAACTTCATGAAGGTCGCTCCGCTGTACCACGCCTTGCAACGCGAAGCCTGGGCCCAGGCAATTCTGGTGCATACCGGTCAGCACTACGATCCGAATATGTCCGACGCGTTCTTTGAAGACCTGCAATTGCCCGCGCCTCAACTGCATCTGGGTATTGGCAGTGGAACTCATGCCGAGCAGACCGGGGGCGTCATGATCGCCTACGAAAAGGCGTGCGCCGAGAATCGCCCCGATTGGATCATCGTCGTGGGCGATGTCAATTCCACGGCGGCCTGCGCGATGGTGGGCGCCAAACTTCGAATCCCCGTCGTGCATCTCGAAGCAGGCCTGCGAAGTGGCGATCGGCGTATGCCCGAAGAGATCAATCGCCTGGTGACCGACGCGATTGCCGATCTCTTATGGACACCCTCGCTTGATGCCGATGAGAACCTTCTGCGGGAGGGAGTCTCCCCTGAACGCATCGAGTGCGTCGGCAACATCATGATCGACTCTTATGAATTGCAGAGGGAGAAGATCGAAAAAGATGATACGCGCAGCCACCTTGGACTGAAACCCCGCCAATACGGGGTCGTGACGTTGCATCGACCGTCCAACGTCGATGATCGGGCGGCCCTCACCGAATTGGTCGCTCGCCTCGTCGAGGCGTCGTCGACCCTGCCATTGGTATTCCCCGTGCATCCGCGAACCCGCGCCCGCCTGGCGGAGTTCGGACTGTTGGAAGCCCTCAAGGCGAATCCCCGGATTCATCTTTTGGAGCCGCTGGGCTATATTAAGTTCATGAACCTCGTGAGCGGCGCCATGCTCGCGATCACCGATTCCGGTGGCGTGCAGGAGGAGACCACCTACCTCGGCATTCCATGCATGACCTTGCGCGAAAACACGGAGCGTCCGGTGACGATCTCAGAAGGCTCAAACAGACTGATCAGGCCTGCCGCGATACTCTCGTCCGTCATGGAGGTCGTTGAAGGACGCTGGCCCGTTTCCAGAAAGCCCAAGTTCTGGGACGGCCTCGTGGCAGCCCGGTGCGCCGACTCGCTTCGACGCCGGGCCGCGCCATGACATCTTAGCGCCGTCCGGAGACGGACCAACCAATGAAGCCCGTCGGAAAGGACTCCGCAACAATTCCGTCATTGGACGGGATCCGCGCGCTCGCGGCGACGATCGTATTCGCGTCTCACGCAGGCAACCAAGACGTCATTCCTGGTCTTTTCGGCGTCACCGTATTTTTCTTCCTCAGCGGCTATCTCATCACGACGCTGCTCCGCACGGAATTCGAAAAGCACGGCAGGATCAGCCTCCGAAACTTCTACCTTCGGCGGGCCTTTAGGATTTTTCCACCGATGTACATCGTGCTGGTCTTTCTTCTCTTCAGTTCAGGGATCGGAGCGGACCCTGACGCACCAACCCTAGAAACCGTCAGTGCGCAGTTCCTACACATCACAAACTACTACCGGCTTGCCTTTCCAGAGCGTGATCTGATTTCGGACTCCGCGGTCATCTGGTCGCTGGCCGTCGAGGAGCACTTTTATCTGCTGTATCCCCTGCTTCTGATAGGACTTTTGCGATTCCTGAATTACAGCAAGATCGCGCTCCTATTTGCGGGCCTGTGCGTCGCGGCGCTTGCGTGGAGATGCGTTCTCACTTTTGTATTCCACGTGAATGAGCATTACACGAACAGCGCAACCGATGCCAGGATCGACTCTCTTCTGTTCGGATGCATAATGGGAATCGGCCTAAATCCATTCCTCGATAGGCCCTCCAAGAGCCTCGACACATGGAAATGGACACTCATCATCAGCGTTGCCGCCCTTGTTCTTTTGACAACGTTTCTTTACCGGGCGCCCGCCTTCCGCCAGACAGCCCGGTTCACGCTGCAGGGTATTGCACTTTTTCCAATATTCTATTGCTCTATCCGGCACCATTCCTGGCTTATTTTCCGCTGGCTGAATTTCCGCCCAATCCGTGCGTTCGGAATGATTTCATACACGTTTTACCTGATACACGTGCACATGCTGGGAGTCGCCGAGCGGCTGTCCAATGGCAGCGCGGCGCTGCACACGCTGATCGGCTTCTCACTCTCGCTGGCGTTTTCCGTGACGATGTACTATCTCGTGGAACGGCACATGGGTACGGTACGCCGGCGACTGCACCAATAAACGTCGTGGCTCCGGCACAACCGGGGGCACTAGGCAACCGGACGGACGCACCGTGAATAGCGCGACTGCCGCAGAGACTCCTGCAAACACTGGCTACAGGCGCGACATTGATGGGCTGCGTGCGCTTGCGGTCACTTCGGTTCTGGTTGGGCATGCATTTCCGGATGCGGTTCCCGGCGGTTTCATCGGCGTCGACGTATTCTTCGTGATCTCTGGATTTTTGATCTCGGGGATCATTCTGACCGACATCAGGGACGGGCGCTTTTCGTTCCTTGACTTCTATTCGCGCAGGGTCAGACGGATATTCCCTGCATTGACGGTGGTGTTGCTGTTCAGCATCGCGATGGGATGGCTCATTCTATTGCCATTCGACTTTCGCAGCCTCGGGCTTCATGTTGCAGCGGGCGGCGGTTTTTCGGCAAATATCCTGCTGTGGCACGAGTCGGGCAACTATTTTGATTCGGATGCAAAGCTAAAGCCGCTGTTGCACCTTTGGTCGCTCGGCGTGGAAGAGCAATTCTATCTGCTGTGGCCGTTACTGCTTTATCTTGCGCGCCACCGCGTCCGCTCGACGATGCTCCTGATCATGGGCGTGGCCGCCTGCTCGTTTGCGTTGAACGTTGCGTGGGTAAACTCTCACCCCAGTGCCGCATTTTATCTGCCCACAACACGCACATGGGAACTGATGCTCGGTAGCGCACTCGCCTTCCTCCAAGTTAACCCCATTGGGCGGTCACATGAAGCTAGAGCCAGATCACTTCACGCAAGATTCTCATTCGCCCGTTTCAATTTCGGCATTGCCTGCCTGAGCTGTGTCCTGATCGCTACGGCCCTCGCGCTTTGCAACGACAAGCGCTCGTTCCCCGGGTGGTGGGCACTATTACCGACGCTAGGCACAGTACTGCTGATCGCCTCAGGCCCCGCGAACAAGATCAGCCGACTGCTGGGCACTCCACCTTTGGTATTCGTCGGCCGAATCAGCTACCCCCTTTATCTCTGGCATTGGCCCCTGCTGTGCTATGGCCGGATAATCTGCCAAGGGGAGCTCCCGGTGCATTGGCGATTGCTGGCCCTGATCGTGAGCTTCCTGCTGGCGTGGATGACCTACCGGCTGGTGGAGAACAAACTACGTCACTTGAAGCCGATTGGTTCCCCGAACCGGCCCGTCCTTGCGCTGTCATGCGGTATGACCGCCGTAGCGAGCTGCGGATTGTTCGCCTTTTTTGGAAATCTCCAAGCGATGTCAGCCAGCGTCATCGGCGTGGATCGGATTTCCGAAGCCCTGCACGACTGGAAATTCGTCGCAAACCAATTCTTGCCGGGCGATTCCCCCAAAACCGTGCTGTTCTTCGGGGATAGTCACATGCAACAGTACCTGCCAAGAGTTCAAGCTGTCGCCAAACAGCACTTGCGGCCCATTCACACGTTGGAAACCTGGACACGCGGTGGGTGCGCACCCATTCCCGGAATCGAACGGCGCGGATATGCATGCGAAGAGTTCGTTTCAGAAGGGCTGTCGCGAGCCGCTCGCGCGGATGTTGAAGTTGTGATAATCGCAGCTTCTTGGATGGGCTTCCGGTGGCGCGATGATTACTTCAAAGCGGGCACAGCCTACGGCGAACGCCTGAACCTGAAATCGCCGCAGACCCTCGACATGGTATTTCAACAGTTCGAATCCTCTCTACGACAGCTCAAGGCGAGCAAGAAAAGAGTGGTTCTGGTGCTTTCGTCACCCCGGGGAAGCACCTTCGATCCGGCATCGATGATTCGCAGGCAGGGCTTGACGTTCGTCGTGAAGTTTCCCACTGCCGCCGCCCGCAAGGACGTCGAAGCCGCGACTGCCACCATGGACGAGCGCCTCAAGGCCCTCGCATCCAGACTTGGATTGGAGACAATCGACCCATTGGATTATGTCTGCGACCGCACCACCTGCCCGGCCATCGATGGCGATGGAGATCCAATCTACCTTGATATATCGCACCTGCGGGCTTCCACCGCCTGAACAGGTTTAGCGCATTCGATCGGTTCATTTACCTGACGAGCGGCGCAGGTGATGGGCGGTGATGCGCGCCGGTGACGCGGGGTCACCCTTCGGGGTACTCACCTTTACAGCGGCGCCTTGTTCATGACATCAGGTGTACAACCGCTGCGCACGACCTGCGCAGGGTTCCCGACAACGACGGAATACGGCGGTATGCTCGAAGTGACCAGCGCACCCCCTGAAATTCTGCTTCCCCGGCCAATCCGGACGCCGCCGACGATGATCGCGTGCGGACCCACCCAAACCTCATCTTCGAGTTCCGGATACTCGGTTACACGTTCGCCAGAGGCAGCAACGCGATCGCGACGCCCAATGGTGACGCCATGAAACAACGTCACGTTGTTACCGATGCGCGCGCCCTTGTTTACGACGAGGCCCCAACCATGGTTAATCGCCAGCCCCCCGCCGACCTCCGCCGCGGCCGGGAAATCGACCCCCGCACGGTGCGAAGCAAAATGGTGCAACAGGCGGAACAGCGGCCGCAGTGCGCGCAGAAGGCCGCGTGATGCTGACGCGGCCTGGCACAGGCGCATGGTCGCGATGGCGCGGAATGCGCGGCGGAAAAAGAAAGCCCGGATCAGGCACGCCCAACTGAATCGACCATATAGCCGATAGGTATCCGCCTTGACTGCATTCCATGGACTCATGGGTTGCTCATTCAATTTCGCGAGAAACCGTACCACCCTTCGCGGCCGCCGAAAGGAGTTCGACAAGCCGCTGACCCTGCTCTACCTGGTGATTGGCAGCCGCAAACTTCAGGGCTGCGGAGCTCAACGCGGTAAGCCGATCGCGATCTGTCATCAATTGCCGGACGACTTCCGCCAGACGATCGGGGCTTCCTGCCAAGACTCCCGCCCCCCCAACCGAAATACAGTGATCGGGATCGACGGTCACGCTAAGCACCGGCACGCCACGCAGCCACGCCTGTATGAACGTGTTGGGGTACCCCTCGAACTTGCTCGTGTTGACCAGCAGATGGCTCATGGCGATTTCGCTGTCGACACGCTCAACGGGTTGCTCACCCAAGAACTTGAGATTACGCAAGCTGGCAATTCTGTCACGCAGTGCCTCAAACTCATCCCCTCCCGGCCGGCCTATCATGATGAACTCAAGCCCAGGAACCTCTTGCATCGACTCCGCAAGACCGACAAATTGCTCCGGGCTCTTGTTCGCTTTGATGTTTCCAACCCAGATGACGCGGAAAAGATCCGGACTCCGGTGAACCCCCACGTCCTTCGGACTGGGATGAAAATTCCTGATGACCTTCGAAGGCAACCCCATTTCAGCCTGCAATGTGCGCGCCTGTGAATCCGTCTGTGTCACGATGAAGTCCGCGCGACGCATGCCGAATTCTGACAGCCATCGCGAAAAATGGTGCAGCAGGCTGCGCGGCGACCAACCTTTGACTCTCGCAAACGACCGCACGTCGTTGTCCGATGCGACGTGAAACACCATCTTCGCTCCATGAATTGCACAATAGATTGCACAAATTCCGGTGTAAGGCATGAGGCAGCGCTGATAGATGACCTGTGGCTTAAGTCGCCGCAACTCACGGTACAAGGATGGCAGCTGCAAGAGTACTCCAACCACATTGGCCTTGTGTCCCACGCCAAAGGGCACGATGGAATAACCGTCCCGGTCCAGCGTGTCCGGGGTATTGTGTGCCAGGTAATAAATCTCGAATTCCGGTTGAGTACGCAAGATGTCCACGAGACACTTCGCCTGGAATTGTGCGCCGCCGATCTGCGACTCCCAATGCCAGCCCATGACGATACAGACCCGCATTCGGTCATTCGTTGCTACGGAGCTGGAGCGGCCCTCGAATGGCCCAACCGGCAGCGTTGAATCGGTTGCCGCAATGAACTTATCGTGAGGCGCCATGGTGTCGTTCCTAGATTCCAGATTGGCGAAGTCGCGTATTGAATTACGCACGGATTACGAAATTTGCCAGGAAAATCGAGTTTCCAGCACGCAGCGGTTGTCGAACTTTGACTCCACGATCAGCGAACTGCTCTCCTGCTTTGACCCGAATCGCCTGGATATCCAACCCCCGGCGGGCGGCCTGCTACCTCGCAGCAGGTTGACCGCAGCTGCCTGCTCGTTATGCATCCTCACCTGCACCCCGTCTCGCCGCAATTGAACGTGGTCATCGCAAATCTCCACGTCAATTTCCGGCGGGAAATGCCAGCAAACTTCCGCCACATGTTGCACGGAGCAATCGAACCGGTCCCGGACGATGAGCTCAGAATGCCCGGCGCTCAAGACTACCTCCCGATGGTGAACCACCGGGTCCGCCAACCGCTTGTAGCCGTCATGCGACGCCCGGATGGTGGGATTCGGACCCTCGACCTCCTCGACTTCAATGGTCGGCCGGGCCTTGGTCAGCCACATGAATGGGCCGCCCATTACCGACTGATCCTGCCGGTCCACCCTGACGGTGTTGTGTGCAAGGGTGCCGCGGAAGTAATTCCGCCACTCCGGCTCCTCAAAATAGCAATACGTACCCGGGTCCACGAGGATTGGGAGGCCTGCAATCGACATCACCAGCGACAGGCAATCGGCGTGCCCGTGGGCTGCAATCGACAGATATCCCATCGGCGCCGCATCCACAACGACGAGCACCTCCCCAGGCCCGCCCAGTTCATGCCCCAGGACGTAGTATCCACCTTCAGTAAAAGCTCTTTCACGCCTTGGTGGGCGGTCGGACTCTATCGATGGACGCGCGAACCCTGTGGAAAACCAAGCGGCCAGCGAGTCCGCCCCGTCCGGAGTCCACGCCGAGTCGGTCAGCCAATTGTCAACGTCTCTCAGGTCCGCCAGCCGGCGCTGCAAGGAGCGCGGCGAAAACGCAAACGCCATTCCATCGTCGGAATCTCCGAATCCAGGAAGATTGTCATTAAGATCGGCCACGGATTCCAGGAAATGGATCATCTTCCTCACGACCGACCAATAGTGCGCGGGAAATGGATCGCCACATTCCTCACCTACGAGCCCTGACAGGATGAGAAACTGCAGGACGAACACCTGATAACCGTTGGTCTGCTCGCGCCCCACCCCGTCTGCGTGGACCTGGCGAGCCACTTCACGGATGAGCGACGCTTTAGCCAGATCGCGCCATCGGCGGCTTTCCTGCCACATCGGCCAGGCGCAACTCGCCACATACAGGCCCGCCATTTCGCCGATTAGATGGTTGTTGGCCGATGAGTAACGCGATTGATGCCGCTCGATGAAATGGCAATGCCAATAGATGGACTCCGACCACCCTTCCACCGGCTCCCGCTTGTCTTCCCAGCCGCCCAACAACCGCGCCGCCAGATACCAGTTTATCAAGCGAATTCCGGATTCCATGGCGCTCGCCCAATTGATGCCCAGCGGATAGGGACACGAACTCAGCCATGACTCGATCAACGACAAAGCGCGCGCACGATATGCCGGATTTCCAGAATACGCCCACCCCTGCGCCAACGACACCACGGCGAAGTGGCGGTTGAGTTCCCACACCGTCCGCGCATCGCCCACCAAGGCGGGGTCGCGGCAGTCTATCGAAGCCCCGCGAGTCATCGGGCTCCGAACACCTCTGATTGGATCGCGGTTCCAGTCCCAATCCCCACTATCGAAGGTTACGCCGCGTCCAAAAATCGTGATTCGACCTGCCATGATGTCGTCCGCTTCCTGCAGGTGCGAATGCGCAAACTCCACCGAGGGCGCCGGCCAAGGCAAAAGGCGCGCAAGTGAGGCATCGCCTTCCGGCGCCCGCCCCACGGGGATCAAACCTTGAACCGCGGCGGATGCCGCGGCGTTGATACGCCACGCCACTTCACCCATGGACATGAGTCGGAGCCGACGAACGTACCAATCGAAAGTAGGCATCAGCGCCGTCCGGTCGACGACATGCGCCGCGCGGCGTGCAACATTCGCATCCGATCTGCCGCAATCACTCCCGAAAAATACCAGAATGGGTAGCTTAGCGCCGATGCAGGGATCAAGGTCTTGTAGGGCAGGCAGATAACCATCATGAGCACCACACCGGCCCATCCAAGCGCCAGCCCGGCACGAAAATCGTTGCTCGATTTGGCCACGATGCGGCAGTCGTTGAATATCAACAAATGCAGCCCGATCAACAGAAAGAAACCTAGCAAACCCAGCTCCGAAACGACGACCGAAAATGTGGACATCAGAAACGGCTCAAGCAGATAGTTGTAGTGACCGGTGAAATTCGGCCCCAATGACGATTTGCTGGCATTACCGGACCCGAGGCCGAATACGAGCGACACGGGATCCTTGGCAATGACACCCAGCGGAACCACCATGCTATCCAACCTGCCAACTTCCTCCGTGGTGCCGATCTGAGCGTCGCGTTTGGAAAGATACGCCTCCAACCGGCCCGGCTCGGTGAAGAATTCGCCAATTTTCGTAGGATAGGGCCGCACCACGATCAACGCATCATAGATAGGAATGAAAATGGCTCCGAATATGCACAACAACGCAGTTGCGAAAAAGGCATTCTTCATTCGGGTGCCCGGCTTGGCTCCGACCAGAAAGACGGTACCCAGCGCTACAGGCAGAAGGAAAATCGTGCCCTTCGTCTCGTTGATGGTCGTCGGAATCAACAGCAGCACAAAGAGGAACAACGCGATTTTCATGGTGATCCGCTTACGCAGATACAATCCGAGCAAAACCGCCACGACGCCAATGAGGAAGATGGAAAGCACCGACGATAACATCAGCGTTCCGTAAGTCGTATCGCCGGTGATGCCCGCCCTCGCCAGCGTCGTCATTCGCTGATACCCGGCAATCGGCAACTGAATCAACGCCAGAACCAAAAGCAGCTTCAGTTGCGACTTCAATTGATGATCGCTGAAAGCCACTACCGCCGGCAGAAAGAACAATGGAATCGATCGCAGATAGAACCGCAGACCCGCGAACATCGGCCCAGAATCCACGTGATTTGCCACAACGCCGCAAATCAAGTTCAACAGCAACGCCGCGAAGATGAACCAATACGCCGGACGGATGTTGGCAAACCGGCTCCGGGGCCCGATTGCAACCACGACCAAAAGCGCCACCGCACCGAGAATTTCGACAAGATACTTCGCCGACCCGGGAAGCCAGTCATTTCTCACGAAGAAATCGAACAGCGTCGAGGTCAGAATAATGGCCATCACGAGAATATGCATGGACTACGCAGCCTCGCTTTTACCGCCATGAGGCAACGTGACGCCTAGAAACCGCAGGATTTTCAGTTCCCGTCCGTGCATCACCTCCGACAGCAGCCTTCGATCGGAAATCGCAATCCCGGGTGAGCGCACGTAAATGAGCGCGGCCCCAGCACAAACGACGCCGCCGAAGATCAGGTGCGCTACCGCAGGCGCCGGCACAGCGAACTTGACCGCGTAGCACAATGCAATCGCGCCTCCCCAAACCGCCACGACGGACCCCACGACGCCGCCGAAATTCTTCCACCGGGCCTTGTCCCTCACGTGCCACCAAATGAACAGGTTCTTCATCATCGATGCGGAACCCGTGGCGACGGCAGCTCCATACAAGCCGAATGCCGGAACGAGAGCCAGCAACGCGATCACGTTGTACACCAGGAAGAGCTTGCTCAGCAGCACGGTTGCCGCCTTTTCGGCGTACTGCGCTACCAGCGTCGCCGGTTCGGACATGACATCCACGATTGAAAACGCGACAACAACCGCCAGCAGGCCGGAATGCTGGATGAATTTCCCACCGAACAGCACCTTAACGATTTCCGAATGATAGGAAATTGCGTACGCCGCAATGGGCAGCTGAACGCAAAGCGTCAAGTTGACCAGCAGCGTGAAATAGCGCGGGAGCCGTTCAGCAGCTTTCTCCGGCGGCACCGAAAAGAAGAACGGCCTGATCACGTTACTGAATTGCCGCAGCGGCAGCAGGTTGATCAGCATCCCGTTCAACCGGGAATAAAATGAATATGCGCCCACGGCGACCGGGCTCAGGTAAGCAGCAATAAAGAAATTGTCGCTCTTCCCACTGAGCATCAACGTGCCGGCATCGTTGAAATTGTTGTAAAAGCCATAGCGCAGCAACCGCTTGCGCTCGGCAGCCGCCAGCTTGAATCCCTTCTCCACCGCAGGCGGGCGGCAGTAACGAACATAGGCAAATCGTGTCCCGGCGTAAAGAATTCCATAGCCAATCGTATCCGCGATGATCGCAAGATGCAGCGTCAGCGATCCCATCCAAAGGCAGACGACATAGAAGATCAACTTCGCCGTCGATTGCGCCGCCGTCATGCCGATGGCATAGCGCTGCATCAGGTGAGAAGACAACGTCAGCTGCAGGATATTTGCTTGAAAGTGCATCATCAGCAAAGGACAAAAATATATGTACTCGAGACGGTAAGGAGCTAGCTGAAAAAGCGGCGCTATGAAATTCCATAGGGCAGCTATCAGGCCCAGCAGCACGACGTTGGAGCAAAATCGGATGGACGCCACGGTGCGGACGAGCCAGGCCGCCGCATCGAGCTTACCGGCCCGCAAATACTCAGGCTCGAAGCGGCGCAGGACCTGCTCCACGCCAAAAGACGCCATCGTGCTCAAGATGGGAATCAATGCATACAGCAGGCTGAGCACGCCGAACTCGTGCTCGCTCATTCCGCGCACCAGCACCACATAGCTGGAAAGCGTCGCCACCTGGGAAATGATGCGATACCGAACTGTATCCATCACCGAACGGCGCGCGCGGCTCTTGTTGTAAAGAGGCATTGAAGCTACACGCTAGGCGCGGAGGACGCGCAGGCAATTCTCATACGCCGGGACCGAATATTTGTCGACCTGCCTGCGGATTCCCTTCGACAACTTGCGGGCCTTGGCCACGCTGTCGGATCGAACGGCCCCGACCGAGCCGGGATCGAACCGCTCTCCGATGAATTCGAAAACCCGCGTCAGCCACAGGTCCGGATGCAGAACGAGATCATCATAGTCGACGATCAACAATTGTTCGGCAGGCACGAATTCGCGGATTTCAAGCAACTGCGAGGTCTTCGCCGCATACGACATGCAAGCCTTTTCAGCGCGCGACGGACCCAGGGGCCAGGGAATTCGCACGCGCCGCTGCCTCGCGGTGCGCGCCAGCGTCACACCGCAATCGGCGTAAAGCTCATTCAGCCCCCATCGTCTCCAGTTAAAAACCATGGAATAAACCACGGAGGAAGGATTGCGCAGCACCCAAATGAGTCGCTGCCGTGGCCCAATGGTGCGATATTCAGGATAACTGGAGTTAAGGTACGTGGTCTGGAAGCAATAGCGGCCGCCGCGTTCCGGCAGATCGACATTCCCGGACAGTACAAGTCCAGCGTCCAACTCGTCGTCGCGGGTCAAATTCAACCGCCAGAAATTGGCACTGCCGGCGATCAGCCTGGTCAGCATCGTGGTACCTGAGCGCTGGCATCCGGCGACCATTACGCAATCGGGATAACGCGGCAGAGATTTCAGCAGCGGGCCGCCCTGCAGGCGCGGGCCGCTGCGGAACTTCATCCAATCATCGTAGCGAGCGACGACCTGTCGTTGGCTGGGAGAAATGTCTTCGATCGTGATGCTGCGCCTGGCATCGCTGCTAGGACTCATTGTAGGTGCCGGAATAGTAACTCTGGCCGACGCCATGCGATTGGTTCATGATTATTCCGGCCAGGTTGAATTCTCCGAGCAAATCAACCGCGCGAGCCAGACCATCCCGGCGTGTAACACCCTCGCTCACCACGAGGAAAATGGCGTCCAATTGCGGCGCAACGACCATGGCCTCATCGGTGCTCAGCACCGGCGGAAGATCGACGAGAATCAGCGGCTGGGAGGCAATGGATGATATGTATGAGAACAAATCCATGTGGCGACCGGCGGCCACGAGCTCGGACGAATGATGAGTGCTCGCGTCCGACGCGGCGATCAGCAGGTTGTCGACACCGATGGAAAACAACGCCTGATCGGGCGCGACTTCGCCCGACATCAGGGCCGCGATGCTCTTGGGTGGTGTCACGCCCAGATACTTCGCAATGCTGGGATTTCGCAGATCGAGATCCACCAGGAAGACGTTATTGTTCATCTCGCGCGCCATGCTCAGCGCGAGGTTCAAGGTAGTCAGAGATTTGCCTTCCGAAGGACCTGGACTCGTGAACCCGATGGCCGTCCAGCCATTGGTCCTCGCCCGATGCAGCAACCGCGTGCGCAGCATGCGGTAAGGGGCAGCTCCACGCGTCTCGAGCGCGGGGTCGCCACCTGGAATCAAGATCCGGCTATCAATGCAACGTTGCGGGTCAAAATCGACACGCTGGAAGTCGGAGGTATTGAGCAATGCCTTGGGAAAGGCCTGCCGTTGCCGCTTTTGCGCCGCCGGGGCGGAAACCGCCGCTTGAATTGCAGGAGCGCTGGCCGCGGCTACGACCCGTCCGGCCTCTTCGTCCTTGGCCTTTTCCTTCGCTGTCGCAATCGCCCGCTCAATCGCCCGTTGGATGCTCACTTCGATTCACCCGTTGTTTGCGCGACGGCCACCGCCGCATGTGCAATTCGCTCCGCCCGGAAGACGACGCCGCCGGTGACGGCCAATGCGATCGCCAGCGCCGCCATTCCTGAAATGAGAACTCGTCGCTCCCTTTGGCGATCCATGGGATTGGCCAACGGGGGGATCGCTCCAAGCATCGGCAGCTTCGTAATGTCGCTCACGTCAAGGTAGCTTCTGACGCTGGGGTCGGCATTTTCGGCCATGACCGCCAGGCCGATCGCCAGAGCGCTGCCGAGCACGAGACCAATCAAGATCAAGCCCAGGCGATTCGGGCTGGATGGCGACGTGGGGATGTAAGGCGCTTTGATGAGCGTAAATCGCTCGCCCTGCTGCTCGTTCTCGTACGATTTGCCGATGTCAGCCTCCTGCAGTTTGACCTGCAGCTGCTGGTACTGATCCTTGAACAAATCGCGGCTTCGGACCAGCTGCGCATAGTCCTTCTCGACGCTGGGTGCGATGGCCAGCTGCGTCTGCAGCGTCTGACGCTCGCCCTGGGCGCGGGAGGCAATGTCGCGCAATGCGGCAAGCTCCTGACGTGCGCCCGCCAGCGCCGAGGCGGCGCGGATGTAGTCGGGATTATCCGGACGGGGCGACCCGCCAGCGGTCGGTCCGCGGCGGGCGAGCGCCTCCTCGAGGGCGCGGCGCAGGCGCTTGACGTCCGGATGATCGGGTTTGTAACGCAATTCGGCATCCGCCAACTGGGCTTTCAATGTCGCAATCTCAGTGGGCGTGTTGAGCACAGAGCCGACCAAAGAAGGACTGATCTGGCTCAATTGCAGACTCAGATCGGATTCGCGCTGCTCCGCTAACCGTATCCGGCCTTGGATGTCATCCAGGGCAAGTTGCGCACGATCAAGGGCGGTTTGATTGCGCATCTGATCTTCGGGGAGCGCGGCCCCATATCGCTTTTTGAAATCGGCGATCTTCTGCTCCGCCTCATGCATCGAGGCCTCGACGATCTTCGATTTGTCGAGGAGGAATCGGTAGGTCTGCTCGGCGGCCGCGACCCGGGTTTTACGATTGTACTCGAGAAATATTCTGGCCAGCTCCGTTGCCACCTTGGAACTGATCACCGCATTTTCGTTGTCGTAGTAAATGGAGAATGCATTGCCGTTGACCAAGGGCTTGAAGGTTATCGGATCAACCTTTTCAACCGTCGTGTCTTCAGACAGCAAGGCGGCCTTTTCGCCGATGCTCAACTCATGTTCCTGAGGGTAGGGATCGACGCGTTGAACCAGTTTTTTGAGCTCATCCGGCGAGAGCGCCTTGCGGCGCACCAACTCTATCTGCACATCGGGCGCCGTGTTTTGAACCGTGGTTGCCACCATGGTCTGGGACACCGTGGGCTCCTCGATCAAGATGGTGGCGGTGGACCGATACGACGCCGGCAGACCGTAGGCCAGACAGATCGAGAGGAACACCGCCCCTGGAATGATCGTCAGCAAGTAAGCCTTGCGCCGCCGCAGCAACGCAAAGTAGTCGCCCATCGACTTTGTGCTGTCGGCCCTGTTCATTCCAATTTCCATACTATTCATCTCGTACTTCAGTTACTTGCGACGTTTCGGATCCAGTGCGCGATAAGTGATGCTGGCGAAAACCCGATGGTTGTTCGCCGAGCCGATGGCCGAAACAATGTCCTGCCAGGTATAGGCATACCCGCCCGTGACGAGCCAGGTGGGGGTCATGGACCACGTCAATGACACCTCGGCCGTTGCCGCATCACGATTAGAGGATGAATTCGCATTGCGTTCGGACAAGGCCCGTTGCCGGAATGCGCGTAGGGCCGCCGTCATGACCAAGCGTTGACTCAAGTCGCGATCATACTGCGCGCGCACTTCGTCCCGCATGGCGCGCCCGCCGGATCCGGACGGCGTCAGATCGCGGCCGACGACCAGCCGGAACCGGCTGATTTCGCCGCGACGAAAGGTCGAGAATTGCACGCCCCAATCGGTGCTGGTCTCTTCGACTGGAACCGCGTCGAGGTTCTCCGCCTTGCTCCTTTCCACAACCAGCGACAGCTCGCTGTGGTGCTGCTTGGTCCAATCGTGCGACAGGCCCACAGACGCGCCCACGGAGTCTGATTTGTTCAAACCGTCTTTCGTTTTAAACCTGCCGACATATCCGCCCGCGGCGATGTCGGTCTGAGGACTCAGTTGACGCACCAAATTGAGATTGGCCTGGTAATTCTCGTAATCCTGCTTGTCAATGGGAACATCTGCCGAATACCTGACGTTTTGATACTGCATATCGACGCCGACACCTGTCGTTTCGTTCCAACGATAGATATAGCTCGGGCGAAACTCCGCCCGCGTTCGACGCTCGGAAACGACAATTTTTCCGGTTTCGGTCACAGGGGGTGCCGAAGGATCGAACGGATCGAACCCAATGTTGGCAAATTCGTCGTTGAACAGGTCCTGCTGCGAGTATCGCCCGATCAGCTTGAGCTCACTGCGCAACGTCTTGAAGTTCGACTTGAAATCGAGTGTCCCTTCCGTTTGATCGAACTGCTTCTGCGAAGGAAAAGTCTGATAACGGATTCGCGGCCGGATTTCGGTGAAGCTCCTTGGGCTGCGGATGCCGACCAGCGCTTCCGCAGATCCGAAGTAACCCTCTAGACTCTGAGCATTCCCATCGACGGGAGTCAGGCTGCGGTTGCTGTCGTATTCTGCGCCCGCCGAAACAGAGGGCTGGAAGTAATAATCAGCCGCCGCAGCGGGAGATATCCAGGAAAACAGAACCGATGCGGCAAACAACGCCAAACCCGCCTGCGGGAAATGCCTACGGAACGATGACGACATCGCCGCTCTCCAGAATGACGTTCTGCTCCAGATGCTTGCCTTCGGCGACCTGGCCATAGCGGAATGACAGCACGCGCTGACCACTTGCGGCACCCCGGACGATGATGATGTTGTCAAGCTTTGCAAATGGAGTTCCGCCCCCGGTCAAGCTCAATGCCTGCAGTACGTTGATTCGAGGATTCATGACAAGCGCACCGGGCTTGTTCACCTGCCCAATCACATAGGCGACGTTGCCGTTGACGTCCATGATGGATACGGTGACGACGGGCTCCGTCATCAGAGTCTTGAGGCGGGTTTCGATCTCGGTCCGAACCTGTGCAACGGTCTTACCCGCCGCCAGGAATTCCCCTGCCAAGGGCAATGACATCTTTCCATCCGGGCTGATGACCAATTGCTTCTGGAGATCGGGCTCCTTCCAGACGGAGACCTCGATCTTGTCGCCTGGATGCAACGTATACGCGGCATCGACGACCTCCGCCGCCGCCACGACGCCGTTGCAGGCTAGCACAAACAATGCGGTTGCTAATTTTCGGAACACGGGCATTCTCCAGATCTGACGTGGCTGATGCGAAGCGAAGCGGCACTTCTCGCCAACACACGGCAGCGGTTCAATATGCCTCAGCGACGCTCCAATTGAGCGTGAATCTATCACAATATCCTTCGCTTACGGCATCTTCCGAAACACGTATCCGCTGCATTGTGAGGGGTCGTTAACGCTTCGATTTTCATCACTCAGTTACCATTAAATGCCATGGATCGAGAGGACCGTCGCACGGTCCGGACAACGGGATGAAAAAAGTACTGGTACTCGCCGGAGACGCCGACCATAACCTCGGAGATGCGGCGATCTTTCAGTCCTTGTGTTGCGCATTGCGTACGGCACAAGACGATATCCAAATCACATCGGTCGGAGAGATAGGCGGACCTGCGTCACAAAACGAAACAGTATCCATCCCAAGAGGCGCCAAGGGATTCCCCCGGTTACTCAAATGCGCCCGCGGACAGGATCTTGTCATCATTGGCGGCGGCGGCCTGCTCCAGGATGATGACAGCCGCATCAAGATGCCTTATTGGGCGCTCCGTACCGCATTGATGCGCAGCCTAAGCGCACGGGTCGCTGGTTACTGCCTGGGTGCGGGACCGCTGACTCATCGCGATAGCCAGCTATTCGCCCGCTGGGCATGCGCGTCGATGCATTCGGTATCGGTCCGCGACGCATTTGCCCAAAGCTGGTTGCAGCGGTGCACCTCACGGCGCGTGACGTTGGTCCCTGATCCGGCATTCATGCTGCAGGCTTCCTCAGCCGATCGCGCGACGCAGATTGTCACCGAGGCAGGGCTGCGGCCGGGCCGTTTGATCGGCGTCGCCCTCCGCCGTTGGTTCCATACCCGCGGAGGCTGGTTGCCGCACAAGATGCGGGTCAAATTTGGACTTGACCGCGGCGTCGGCTGGATGCATATGTCGATGTTTGTCAAACAGCTTGCGACTTCGCTTGAAAAGCTGTCAAAGCAACTGGATTGCGGGATTTTGCTCATGCCGAGCTATGACCTGGCTCACGAAGGCGACGTCACGGCTTGCCGTTCACTCGCCGCGGAGTTGAACGGCAAGGTGCCTACAGGGTTTGCTTTGATTCGATCGGCGTCGGATTACAAGGCCGTTGCCGGAGCTGTCACCCTCATGGTGTCGGCCCGCATGCACCCGCTGATCTTTGCCGCCTCGATGGGCACGCCGGTCATCGGTCTGCCCTACAATGGCAAGTTTGGGGGCCTGTTCGATCTGCTCGGGCTGCCCCGGCGCCTGGTTTGGATGGATGAATTCAAATCCCGCGATCCCGGTGACCAGATCTTTCAGCTTGCACGTGAAGCGCTGGAGGACAGTACTGATTTACGCGCACGTGCAAATGAACTTGCCGGGGTCACGCGAACCTACACAGCCCGCTTGCTGAACGATGCGCTCCCGGACGCAGGCTGAGACCATGCGCCAACCCACACCTGCTCTTCTGCGAACCATTGGCATTCAAGTGCCGATATACGCGCAACATTGGACGCATGCCGGAATAGCGCCAGGGGAGGTCCACTCCCTTTCCCAACTTCCCGTCATCGACAAGTGCACATTTCTCGCTGCGGGCGCCGAGGCACGAATGGACAGCCGCTTCCGCGGCCGCAGGCTCACTTGGGAGTCGACCAGCGGATCCAGCGGAGAACCGATGAAACTCTCCGTAGACACCGCCACGCACCGACGCCGGCGTTGGCGGTTCGTGCGCGCCCTGCTGGCGGCCGGCTATCGGCCAGGCGATCGCATGTTGCTGGTCTCAACGCACCGCCACTCGCACGTGCTGTCGATGATGCGCTGGACCTACGTAGATTTGAAACTCGGTGAAAGCGAGCTCCTGGAACGCTATCGACAATGCCGTCCGAGGGTGTTGTACGGACCCTTGCGGGCCTTGATGAGCATCGGGGAACGTCTGCAAGCGGCCGGCTGGGAGCATCGCCCCCAAATACTCATCAGTACCGCGGAACAACTGCGACCCCAGGACCAACGCATGTTGCGCCAGTACTTCGGCATTGAGGCGGCGGATTTCTACGGCATGACGGAGATTGGGTTATACGCCTGGCGGCCACCGGCGGACCCGCATTATCGTGTCGTGGCGAACGACATCCACTCGGAATTCGTTGCAACCGGCGACGGTTCCCCGCTCGAGCGTCTTCTGGTCACAACCCTGCGGCCATGCGCGATGCCTCTCGTCCGCTTTGACACCGGTGATCTCGTGCGCCGTGACCCATCAGCCCCAGGCGCCCCCATCACGGAGTTCGGTGGCAGGGAAATCGACGGAATACTGCTGCGTGACGGTCACCGGCTGTCGCCTTACCGGCTTACTTTGGCCATCGAGGCGGTGGCCGGCGTTGCGCGCTACCAGATCGTGCAGCATGCGGATTTGTCGATCGACGTCAGGGTGAGGCCCCGGCCCGGCCACGCGCCGGGAGTCATCGACGCCGCCCGGGCCGCCGTGGCCCACGCGCTCGGTTCAGACTTGATCGTTCGAGCCGCGGTCATGACCGCGGATGTCAGTACACTGGCAGAAAAATTCCGGCCGGTACGCTCCGACGCCAAGGCGTTGCCATGAGGATCCTGTCGCTCACCTACGAATACCCTCCGATCGGTGGCGGCGGCGGCGCGGTGGCCGCGGCACTGAACCAGGCACTCACCTTGCAGGGTGACCATATCCACGTCGTCACCTCGGCCATGCGCGATCTGCCACCGCACGAGATCCTCGATGGGGTCGACGTACACCGCGCCGCCTGCTGGCGCCGGCACCGCCATTACACGACCTTTCCCGAGCTCGCCACAACCCTGCTCACCGCCTACCGGCTGGGCGCGAAGGTGATACGCGAGCAGCAACCGCAGCTCATCCACACGCATTTCGCGTTTCCATCGGGCATCGTCGCCCGGCGCCTGTCCCATGATTTCGGCATCCCCTACGTGGTGACGGCGCACGGCTCCGACATCCCCGGATACAATCCGGACCGGTTCCGCATCCTGCACGTGCTCATGCATCCGTTGTGGCGCCGCGTGATCTCCGATGCAGCCGCCATCACCTCGCCGTCGAAATTCCTGGCCGACCTGTTGCGCAAGAGCCTCGATCGCGAGGTGCAGGTCATTCCCAATGGCTATTCGCCGGATGTTCACCACGGCAAGGCCAAGCGCAACCTCGTGCTGGTGGTGGCCCGCCTCTTCCCGCGTAAGGGCGTGCAGCACTTCATCGAATCCCTTCGCGGCCAGGACATCGACTGGGAAATCGTCGTCGCGGGCGATGGCCCGCACATGCGCCGGCTGAAGAAGCTGGCGCGCGAGGTCGGGGTTCCGGTCAGGTTCCTCGGATTCGTCGACAGGTTCACGCTGCGACGTCTTTACGAGGAGGCGCGCATCCTCGTGTTCCCCTCGATCCGCGAAAACTTCCCGATGGTGTTGCTGGAGGCCATGGATGCCGGCTGCGCGGTACTGACCACCGATGCCGAAGGCTGCGCCGAGGTGGTGGGGGATGCCGGCATCGTGGTACCCAAGGGAAACGCGCTGGAGATACGCAAGGCGCTGATCGACCTGGTACACGATGACGCCAAGTGCCGCGAGCTGTCAGCGCGCGCCCGCGAGCGTTCGCTGGCGTTCCGGTGGACGCGGATATCCGCCCAGTACCGCCTGCTGTTCGAGCAGGTGTTGAACCGGCAGGCAACTGCATTGCTGCCGGAGCAAAGAACCCAACCCATCGGCCTGAACCGGTGATGGGCGCGCTTTCCGAGCTGGCGCGGCACGTGCGGCTGCTATGCGGCCCATTGGAAACGCAGGTCGTAAGAATCGACGGCGCGCTGCGCAGTTCGCAGCGCGCGCTGCAGGCGCGTTATTGCGGCACGGGAGCCAGCCTGCCCTTCCTGTGCAAGCTGCTGTTCGCCGACTGCAGGCAGCAACTGCTGCGGATCGACCACCTGCCTGCACTGTCGAACGGGCGCGCGTTCACCGATCTCGATCGGCGTCGCGCCGACATCACCATCATCGAACGACCGCCGGCCTGGCAACTTCTGTCGTTCGGCGCAGCCGATATCTCCGTGCCGGCCTGGGTTCAGCAGGTGATCGAGCTGCCGGCGGCGAGCGGCGACGGCGGGCCTGCGCTGCCGCGGCTGCTGATGCGCGAGGTGGCGCGGCATGAGCGGCGGTCAGGATTTGCATTGGACTATACGGATGACCCCGCCGCCAAGCGCGAGTTCTTTCATCGCTTGTACGAGCCCTACGTGGCGCAACGCTTCGGCGAGGGGGCCGTTCGCGTGAGCGAGGCATTCTTCCTGCATCGGGCCCGGGATCAGGAGTTGGCGCGGCTGCGATGCAACGGGGAGTGGATCGCCGGCGTGCTGCTGCACCGGCATGAGCTCACCCTGCGTTTCGGTTGGTTCGGAGCCTTACCGGGCCCGACGGTACCAGGTGCCAGCGAGGTGTTGGATGCCCTGATCATCGAGAGGGCTGCCCGGGAAGGCGTGAAGACCGTGCAGTTCGGGAACTCGCGCCCCTCCTTGGAGGATGGCGTGGTGCGCTACAAACGCCGCTTCGGCGCAAAAGTGCGCGCGGCGCGCTTCCCGCAGGCGATGATCAACCTCTACGTGCATCAGTGGAGCCCGCCGCTGGCACAGCGCCTCAATGACGCGCAGCTGATCGGCACGCGGCGATCCGCCCCGTTCGTGCACAGGATCGTCGAGAGGGACGGGCGTTTCAGCGTGGAGCACGCACCCCTGGCCGCGGCGGAGGCTACCGCTCAATAGGCGCGCTTGTCGTTGAACAGGCGGATTACCGTCATCACCAGGATCTTGATGTCCAGGGACGGCGACCAATGACGCAGGTAGTCGAGGTCGTAGTTCACGCGGGCCTGCATTTCTTCGAGCCGCGCGGTCTCACCCCTGCATCCATTCACCTGCGCCAGCCCCGTGATCCCCGGCAACACCTTGTGGCGGAGCATGTAGCCCTTGATGAGCTTGCGGTATTCCTCGTTATGCGCGACCGCGTGCGGCCGCGGGCCCACCAGGCTCATCCGCCCCTGCAGGACATTGATGAGTTGCGGAAGCTCATCGAGGGACGACCGGCGCAGGAACCGGCCGATGCGGGTGACACGGGAGTCCGAACGAGTGGCCTGGACTACCTTGTGGCCATCCTCGGTGACCGTCATGGTGCGGAATTTGTATACGGTGATCTCCTGGCCATCCAGCCCATAACGGCGCTGGCGGAAAATCACGGGGCCCGGCGAGGTGAGCTTGACCGCCAACGCGATCAGAGCCAGCAGCGGCGCCGCCAGCAGCAGCACGGCCGCCGAGATGCTCACATCCGTCAACCGCTTGCTGAATCCCCAGGCACCCTGGAACGGCGTTTCGCACATGGAAATGACGTGGATGCCCATGATGTCGCCGGTACGCGCCTGGATCAGGTCGAAGACGTAGATGTCGGGCAGGTAGTAGATCGATGCGGTGGTGTCGCGTAATTCGTCCATCAAGTCGACGACCCGGCGCAGATGCCGAATCGGCAAGGCTACGAAAATGACGTCGATGGCGTTGTCGCGCACGTACTGCGCCAGGCCCGACAGGGTACCCAGCAATTTTACATCCTGCCCCAGGTTCAGCCGGCCGGCGCTGCGATCGTCGAAAAAGCCGGTCACGGACATGCACAGTTCGGCGTTGCTGCTCAACTTGCCGGCCAGCGACAGGCTGGCGTCGTTGCAGCCCGCAAACACCACCTTGCGCATGTTCGACGGGTCGAGCAGCAGGCGTCGCACCACCTCCCTCAACGCCAGCGTCCCGATGATCAACACCGCGGGCGTGAGCACGATCCAGGTGAGCACCACGCGGCGCGAAAAGACCGCCGAGGTCTTGGCGATGTAGCCGATCGCCAGCAGGATGCTCACGAGGCTGAGCCAGCGCAGGACGACGCCGACTGCCAGTGGAACCCGTGTGCTGGGCAGATCCGAGTTGAGATTGTCAGCAGATTTAAGCATCAGCGCGGCCAACACCACCGCGATGACCGTCAAGAGCACGTAAGGCTCGTCGTAGGGGACACCAAATACGATGTTGCAAAAGAACAACGTGATTCCCACCAAGGCAGGCAGGGCCACCGACTGCAAGAAAGTGACGAGCGCCGCGGAGTCGGTGCGTTTGAATACGATTGGATGGGACATCTAGAGACTGTTCGGTTTTCCTGCCGGCACTTCCATTCCACCGGTTACGCTGCAGCGCAAACGGTCGGAGAAGGACGCTATTATCAAGAAAATATTGATGATTTGTATCGGCGAAAGTGTGAATTGCGTCATGTGCCACCCGCCCACGACACGGATTTCCGGCCGCTCCAGCGAGCCCAAGGCCGGCATCGCCTACAGTCGGCTGCCACTCCGGTATAGCCAGATATTGACATAGGACTTGGACGCCGGCCACACGTATCGCCACAATCACCATCCATGCACAGATATGTGAATTTTCTGCCTTTTTGCCGCGTATCCCGGGCCTGACCGCATGTCGACAGGAAAATTGGGGCAGTGGCTGGCAAACGTCGGGTCCGGGTATGCCGATATCGCGGTCGGCGGCATGGTCATCCTGCTGCTCACGCCCCTCGTCATCAGAACCCTGGGAGTGGAAGCGTACGCCGCGTGGATTTTATGCCACACCATCATCTTCTATCTGGGTTTCCTCGACATCGGGTTCGGCCATGCGCAGGTTCGTTTTCACGCGCGCTGGTCTTCTCCCCGGAGCGAGCCGGCGCTGCGCAACCTCCTCTCGACCAGCGCCGCTGGGCTGCTGAGCGCCGGCTGCATAGCCATGCTCGTCGGGCTCCTGATGGCAGTCGTCGTCCCTGCAAGCTGGTTCGATGCGTCGCCATCACTGGGAGGCGAGCTGCGGACGGCGTTGGTGTTGTTGTCGGTGGACCTGTTGCTCAGTTTCCCGGCCGCGGTGCTCGGCAACTTGTACAGCGGGGCGCAGCGATTCGACCTGGCCAACGCCCGTTCCATCGTCCTGCGCCTTTGCACGGCCGCGGCACAGCTTTACAGCCTGCTGCACGGGGGAGGGATCATCGCTCTGGCCGCGATCCAGCTCGGCATGACGGCCCTGCGAATTGCAGCGGACCTCGCCATTCTCGACCGCTTGTTGCCGCACCTGCTGCGGGTTCCGGTGCGATTCGAGCGGCGCACCTGGCGAGGCGTCAAGGGATATGCGCTTTGGTCTGCCTTCGAGGACCTGCTCGTGGACGGTTCCACCCAACTCGAGCAGCTGCTGATCGCCATTCTATTGCCCCTGGCATTGCTGACCCCCTATTCGCTTTTCACCACCATCGCCGGCGTGCTGCTGCTGGCCGTGGGACCCTTGTCGGAAACCTTCCTGCCCATGACGGCGCAATGGCAGGCCGCGCGCGACACGCCGCAGCTGGCGCGGCTGTTCCGCGGCGGCAGCAAGCTGGCCCTGGCCATTGCCGTACCGGCCGCCGTATTCCTGTGGTATTTCGGCGACGCTGCCGTCGCCTATTGGAGTCCCGAGGGTGCTGCGGGCGCGCCGGCAGGCATGTTGCAGTTGATCATCCTCAACTTCCTGACCTCCGCGTTCCTGACCACCTCGGCCATGATGCTGCTCGCGGCAGGGCGCGTTCGCACCATCGCCTTGCTGACGGCACTGGAGATCGTGCTGGGTGTCATCGTCATCGTGGCGCTGGTGCCGGCCTACGGGCTGAAGGGCGTGGCCGGCGGCCTGCTGATCGCCAACCTGACCCTGGGTTTTGCGGTGCAGGTGCCGATCGCCGCGGCCGCCTTTGGAGTGGGCGTCGCCTCCTTCTTGTGGACCTCGCTTGTCCGGGTACTGTTGGCCGCGCTTCCATCGTGCGCCGTTGCGATCCTGATCAAAGACCGTATTCACGTGAACGATCCCTTGGACTTTGCACTCGCCGCGCTCGCAATCGGGGTCTGCTACCTCGCCGGTCTGGCGTTGTTCGGCACGACCGCCCGCGAGCGAGCGGATTACAAACTGCTATGGCGTGAGTTGCACCAATGATGCTGGACAAGGACATCCTGCTCGATGGTCACGAGTTCGGCGGCGCCGGCGGCTCCCTGTTCGTTGGCCACGTCGACTCGCTGCAAGGATGGGAACTGCTCAAGCCGTTCTGGGAAGCCGTGCACTTGCAAACCCCAGGTGCGGGAGTCTTCCAGGCTTATCCCTACTTGCGTGCGTGGTGGGATCAGATCGGTTCGCAGGGGCGGCCATTGATCGTGGTGGTGATCGAGCGAGGCGTGCCGGTGGCGATCGCTCCCCTGCAGATCACGCCCGTCAAGCAACTGCGGGCGCCTGTCCGCACGGTCTCCTTCATCGGCCAGCCATCGGAATCGGACCGGCCGACGCTCCTGGGCGCGCCGGAACCTCGCTATGCAACGGCGGTGGCCGATCACCTGCTGCGACTACGCCGCGAATGGGATTCGGTGGTGCTGTTCGAGCAACCCGTGAACGGCGAGCTGGTCCGGGCACTGGGTGGCCGGCTGCGCGCCGAGGGCTACCTGACCGAAGAAATACCGGGCAACCTTTGTCCGTACGTCGACATCCAAGGCACGTGGGCCGCCTATCTGGCCGCACGCACCAAAGCGTTCCGCAAGAGCATCAAACGCCGCCGCGCGCAGCTGGAATCCATGGGAAGGCTGGAGTGCGACATCCTCGACGAGACAAGCACCGCGGCCGGGTTATCCCGCTACCGCGACGTCGAGCTTCGCAGCTGGAAGCCGGCCCAGAATCTGGGTATCGCCGCGAGCGACAAGCATTGGCGGTTCTTCCAGGACCTGTCGCGGCGCGAAGGCGCTGCTGGGTGGTTCAGATTTGCGTTCCTGAAACTGGATGGCAAGGACATCGCCGCCACCTTCGGTTTGCTGTGGCAGCGGCGCTATTATTCATTGCACGTGGCGCACGATGCATCTCATGTCGACACCTCGCCGGGGGTGGTGCTGACGGCGATGGAGCTGGAGAGTTTCTTCCAGCAGGCCGATTGCGATCATTACGATTTTCTCGGCGGCTTTCTTTCCAACAAGCGCGGCTGGTCGAGCGGAATGCAGGCAACGACGGCGCTGTTCGGTGACCGCCCGCGACTGCGTTCGCGCCTGTTCCACCTGACCTATTTCAGGCTCAAGCCCTGGGTTCGCAGGATGCTGGTGCGCCTCGGAGCGGACGAGTACGTCACCCGCAAGCTGCATCGTTACCTCAAGAACCGCAAACCCCGGGCGGATGAGTGACCGCGCTCACGTCCTCGCCCATGCCGCCTGACCTGACCACCGAGGTTCTCCGCGACACCAGCGCTGTCGAAGCGATCGGCGCGACGTGGCGCGCGCTGGCCGCGCAGTCACCTCCCTTGTCACCCTGGCAGCATTGGGACTTCATCGGTCCTTGGCTGCGCCACGCGACTGCGCCATCTCATCCCGCGCCGGTGCGACCGCGCGTCATCCTCGTGCGTCGCGGCGCGCATCCCTGCCTGTTGCTGCCCTTGCAATTGAGCACCGCGGGAATTGGCGGGATGCGCTGGTTGGAACCCATCGGGATGCCGGACAACATCCACCGGCCACGACTGGGAATCGGAGCACCGGACCGCGACGCCTATGGCGCCGGTATGCGGGCCATCGCCGGGCTGTGGGGCGAGGCGGATGGGCTGCGCGTCGATGAAAAGACAGCGGACGATGCTGAGCTGCATTGGCTGCGCGAGCTGGGGACGGAGCTTGGCTGGCGCTTCCGCTCCGCGGCGCTGCATGCGTGCCCTTACCTCGAGTTGCCCGGCGATTGGCCTGCCTATCTGCGCAGCCGCTCAGCCAAGCTGCGCAAGAATTTGACTGCCGGGCGACGTCGCCTGGCGGAAGTGGGTCCGCTGCAACTGGTGCGATACGATACGCCGGATCAACTGCAGGAAGGGTTGAACCATCTATATGCAGTCACCGCACGAAGCTGGAAGGCAGCGGCGGAAATTGGCTTGGGCGCCTCCCCCGCGTATCGCGAGTTCTTTCGCGAGTTCACCATGAAGATGGCGCAGCGCGGCGGCGCACGCGCCTATGCGTTGTTCGCCGGTCCGCGGGCAATTGCCGTGACCCTGGCGTTCATCGAAGGCGACACGTACTACTCCACGCAGATCGCGCACGATGCCGAGTTCGACGCCTGCTCTCCCGGCACCCTGCTGGAATCGATGGAAATGGAGGCGCTCATCCACGAAGGCCGCTTCAAGCTGTTCGATTTCCTGGGAGCCGCCCTATCGAATAAACGACGTTGGACCGACACCATGCTCGCCACCGACCGCGTCATGTGGCTGTCCGGGACGCTTCGCGCGCGCCTGTTCGACCTAGCGTACTTCGGGATCAAGCCCCGCTTGACTGCGATGCGTCGCCTTTTTCGCAGTTGAAGAGCGCTGCCTGTGAAAAGCGAGGCCGATGCCGGCGCGTCAGGGGATGAGCTTGAACCGGACGGCCGACAAATTACTCTGCATGCCCTTGCTGTTAATCGCCGAAACTGCAAAGTACCATTTCCCCGTGGACAGATTGGCCACCAACGCATTCGATGCGGATGCCTCGTCGATCCGCAGCAGATGCGTCATGGATGCGGGAGAACGCCCAAAATGCACGTGGAAACCCACCAGGTCGGTCAGCGGCGTTCCATCGGTGTTGTGTTCCGGCGCCGCCCACGACACCAACGCAGAGCCTGCGCCCATCTGTTCGACCTCGATGTCGAAGGCCGGCAACGATGCCATCGCACGGCCGTTGGAGGCGCGTATGACGATGTTGCGGTAAGTCCCCACATCCCCGGCTTGGGGTGTACCGCTGAGCCGACCGGTTGCCTCATCGAAAAACGCCCACGAGGGAAGATTCTCCACCGACATCGTCAAGCGCTCACCATTGGGATCGGTGACTTCGGGCTGGAAGACGTAGACCTCGCCCACCGTCACCGCCGGGACCGCTTCTCCCGATATCCGCGGCGCAGAGCTTGAATTGCCTGCATCGGTCGCACCGGGATTTGCTATCGGTTGGTTGTTCTGGTCGACGGAATCGCCGGAGTCCTGCGACCGCGCCACCGAAGCGGAACCGTTGGCATCAGCACCGCCCCCCCCTCCGCAGGCGCTTACCGCACAGACACACATCGCCAACACGAGGGATCCGAGAAACTTCGATTCGAGGTGCATTCATCCGTCCTGACATCTATTCGGTGATGGAGCGTTCACAAGCAAGTGACGCGCCAATTCACCGATCGCATGGAATTTCAATAAGTTAAGTTAAATTCGAGCGTAGGACAAACACTCAAATGCACGATTTATGTCGCCGCTTGCGGACACGGAGAAGCCCTATCGCCGCAACTTGGCGCGATAAGTTATTGAAATTAATGCCAATTAGGCGAGGCTCGATTTGGCGACAGTAGCCAGCGCCTCAACCGACCATTCGATGACCCGATAGCTCAGCGAATGACCTTGCTCACGGTCTGCGACAAATCGCTTTCGCCGCTGGCCGAATACGCCTTGATCGCGAAATACCAGGTATCTGCCGCCAGACTGCTGATCACGTAGGCCGAAATCCCAGGATTTTGCACCTTGATCGACTTGTTCAGTGAACCGGCGTCCGTTCCGTAATAGATTTTGTACCCCGCCAGATTGGTCAGCGCCGAGCCGTCGGTATTTTGCGAAGGCGGCACCCAGGAGAGCGTTGCGCTGCCCTGCGCAGTTCCCGCTTGTTGGACGGCGACCGCGAATTGAGGCAGCGACTGCGACTGTGTGCCGTTGCTCACGGTGATGATGATGCCTGCCGCCGTCCCCACATCGCCCGCATCGGGCGTGCCCCACAGCCGGCCGGAAAACTCATCGAAGTTGGCCCACGAGGGTTTGTTCTCGATGCTGAAAGTGAGTGCCGCCCCACCGGGATCGGAAGCCCCGGGAGTGAAATCGTAGGCGGTTCCCACAGTGACGGTGGATGCCGGCGAACCCTCGATGCTCGGCGTCAGGTCGGCATCGACGACGTCGATCGAAAAGCCGGGCATTGCCGCCCGCGTCTTGCCATCGGAGACGGCGATCATGATGCCATCGTAACGACCGACCTGATCAGGTGCCGGCGCGCCACTGAGCTCGCCGGTAGCGGCATTGAATTGAGCCCATAACGGCTTGTTGTCGATGCTGAAGGTCAAAGGATCGCCGTTGGGATCGTGTACGACGGGCTTGAAGTTGTACGGGCGGCCCGCATCGACCTTGCGTGCGGGAACACCTGAAATCACGGGAGCCGTATTGCTGATGCCGGCAACAGGCGTGGAAGGATTTGAAATATCTTGCGAGGTGGATGTTTCGTCGGTCTTGCAACCAGCCAGCACCGCCACCAGCGTCAAACCCACCAGATATCTCGTCATCGTGTCCCACCCTCACTGTCGCTCGAAACCGAACCGCAAAGATCCGGATGAAGACGAGTGAGGATGACGACGAAGTCCGCCCCCAAGGAGCGCTGCACACCTCTGCCGGCAACCCCGCTATCTTGGCCCTGAAGAGCCGGTAGACCGGAGGCTTTGCGTCCCCGCCTTTCGACGGGTTTGCCCTTAACACGATGCGAGTAAACAATAGCCGCAACGGCAATTCAATTGTCTCAAGTCAACGACAGAAAGACCTGCCGGCGCGGAGCAACTGTTAAATCGATCGCATTCTACCGCGCAGGGGGTGTTAGCCGGCGGCGTCCGACCAGGCGCTGACGGCAGCTGCGATACGCGCGACGGACTCCCGCTGACCCAATATCGACAGAGTCGCATCGATCGGCGGTGACACCGTGCCGCCGCTCACGGCCAACCTGATGGGTTGAGCGAGCTTGCCGAGTGAGAGTTGCTTCTCGGCGGCAAAACCTGCGATGAGTTCGTGAATGGCGGGCGCCGCCCACTGCGGCAGCGCCGACAACCGCCCGCATAGTTCCGTGAGCGCAGGCACGATCGCCGCCGGCACGTGCTTCTTGACGGCAGCGGCATCGTAGCTGGCCGGCGCCTTGAAGAAGAACGCACTGTTGGCGGCCATTTCCTTGACCGTCTTGGCGCGCTCGCGTTGCGCCAGCACGATTTGCTCCAACACGCCATCCGCAATGTCGAAGATTCCGATTTTGGCAAGCTGCCATCGCAGTGGATCGACGATACGCGCCGGCGGGGCGTGCAGGATGTGCTGCTGATTGAGCCACGCGAGTTTCTCGCCATTGAAGGCCGACGCCGATTTGTTGACGTCGGCGATGTCGAAAAGCTGCACCATCTCCGCAATCGAAAAGACTTCCTGGTCGCCATGCGACCAACCGAGCCGTACCAGGTAATTCAGCAGCGCTTCGGGCAGGAAGCCTTCATCACGATATTGCAGAACGCTCACGGCGCCATGCCGCTTGGACAGCTTGGCGCCATCGGATCCGAGGATCATCGGCAGATGCGCGTATACCGGCGGTGGCGACTGCAGTGCGATCAGCATGTTCATCTGCCGCGGCGTGTTGTTCAGGTGATCATCACCGCGGATGACATGCGTGATCTTCATGTCCATGTCATCGACCACCACGCAAAAATTGTAGGTCGGCGTGCCATCGCTGCGCGCGATGATCAGATCGTCGAGCTCGGCGTTTTTGAACACCACATCGCCGTGCACGACATCATTCACGACCACCTCGCCTTCCTGCGGGTTCTTGAAGCGGACCACGAACGGCGCGCCAGCCGGGCGAGCGGTACGGTGCCGGCAACGGCCATCGTAACGCGGCTTCTCGCCGCGAGCGGTTTGCGCCGTGCGCATCTGCTCCAGGTCGTCCTTGCTGCAGTAACAGCGATAAGCGGTGCCCTGGTCGAGCATGGTGGCGATCACGGACTTGTAGCGGTCGAAACGCTTGGTCTGGTAGAACGGACCTTCGTCGTGGTCCAGCCCCACCCACTTCATTCCATCGAGGATCTGCTGGATGGCCTCATCGGTGGAGCGCTCCCGGTCCGTGTCCTCGATGCGCAGCACGAAGGTGCCGCCGAAGCGGCGTGCATACAGCCAGCAGAACAAGGCGGTGCGGACACCGCCGATGTGCAGGAATCCGGTGGGGCTCGGGGCGAAGCGGGTGCGAACGGTCATGCTGCAGGATCTTTCCGGGGCAAAGCGTCAATGGTAGCAGAGGACCACGCGCCTCCTGGTGTCAGTGCGAGGCGCGCTGCATGGAGAGGATCTCGCGTATCAACGCAGCCGGCGCCAGCGGTTCTCCCAGAAAGTCCTGCAATTGCCGCGCGGTGGGCAGCTGACCGCCCGCTGCCAGCAGCTGCGCCGAGAGCCAGCCGTACCAGCGCCGATTGCCGGCATCGAAGCCGCCGATGGCCTCGCGGGTGCGTGCGCGGACCTGCGCGGTGATGATGGCGCCCAAGCCGTAATGAATCATGTAACCAGGATCGGACACCAGTTGTGAACGGACCGCCCACCAGGAAATCTCCGGATGGGGTGCGATGTGCAGGAAGCGGCCGGTGATCTCCGTCCACAACGCGTTGGGATCCTGGCGGGGATCGCGCAGCATGCGCAACTCGAACAGGCTCCAGGCCACATCGAGCATCACGCCGGCGAATTGCTCCCTCAGGCCGTCCACGCGCGAGACGGCACGGCCCAGGTAGCGTTGCTGCCAGGGCGGCGTATAGACCGACCACGAGGGCACGTCGGCGAAAGCCTCGATGAACGTCGTATCCGGCCAGAAAAACGCAGGCCTGGCACGAATGGCCATGAAATGCACGGCATGTCCTGTTTCGTGGACCAGTTCATTCAGGATTCCCAATCCGCCGCGGTCATCGTTGGCCGATACGCGGGCAATGGCGGGCCGCCACCTCCCATCGACGAGACGTCCCATTCGCACGATATCCGAATACGCCAACGGCGCCTTCCCCGGTCGTGGATCGATGTCGAACAGGACACCGAGAGCCGCCGGGTCGGCGCCGAGGTCGGCAAAGAATCGCTGCTGCAGCGGCAGCAGTTGCTCGCGGGGAATCGCGCCCGCCAGCGCACGGCTCGCCGCCGAGTAGTGGTAGCGATAGTCCCAAGGTTCGATCCGACCATCATCCACGGTGACCGATCGCCATGCCTCCAGTATGCGCACCAGCCACTGCTCCGCCTCCGCGGCACTGATGCCGAACGCCGCCGCGGCTTCATGAACGGGAGAACGCCCCGCGGTGTAGGCAGCCGATCGTTGCCCGATCAGCCGCCGGTACGGACTATCAGGCTCGTTGGCGGCGTTGACCGCACGCCACAAAGGCGACATTGCCATGAACAGCTCGTGCCGCTTGCGCGGGTCGTCGAGCTCCTGCAACAACTGCAGGGTTGCCACCCGGGTGAGGGTCTGGTCGTCGAACCGGAGTTGATTGCCGGGGCTATCGAAGCACGCGTACAGCGCGGCGCTCAGGGCGCTCCCTTCCGATGTTCCCGGCGCATCCGCACAACCTGCGGAGATGGACGTTGAATCCGAACCCGCCTCTGTCAATTCCTCGAAGGTGCGCCGCATGGAATCGAGCAAGCGCCGATCAGAAGAGTTTAGATTCGTTTTGTCTAATATCTCTTTGTATTTTCTATCAAAAATATCACGCAATGTATCTTGCCGATGGAGCCAGGTTGTGCGTTCTCTTCCTTCCACCTTCAGCTGGGTGCCCGCGTCGATGGCCTCCACCGCCCCGTGCGCATCCAGGAAATCGGCGTAAATACGTTCGAGCTCTGCGATCTTTGGATCTTCGCGCCGGGAATCCAGTTGGCGCCACAGCGCTGCGGCAGCGCCGGCAGCTCCCGCCGCGCTTGGCAATGCGAGCACACTGCTCAATATCACCAGCGCCGATGCGGATCCATTGATCAATAGTTTCGGTGAAGTTAACCACCTATATATCTGTTTCTTATTCAGTTCGATCATGGATTTTGGTGGCCGACCGACCGCCTCCCCCGGGAAAAAAGCGTGGCCTCACGCTACCGGATCGGCGAAACGAGTGGTAGCATGCTCGCCCCTAACAAAGGGCGGTTAGCTCAGCGGTAGAGCACTGCTTTCACACGGCAGGGGTCACAGGTTCAATCCCTGTACCGCCCACCAAAAATCAACAAGTTAGCTCACTCCCCGCTCGGGGCTGTGAAAATTCTGTGAAAAAACGGGTTTTGTTTTTGACATCTCCCCTCCGCCGTAGGCACAGGACGGCGACCCAGTCGTGGGGCGCCCGGAATTGAACGCCAACGAACTCGACTTGCTCCGGATTGTGGGCCGGATGCGTAGCCAAAACGCCCAGAATTGGCAACGCATTCAGGACACAACGGCAGCGGAATGGGCACGCCACCATTCGCGAGATCGAGCCCGGGTCTTGCTTGCCTTTCTCCGCATATCGCCGATCGCTGCGATCCGCCTCACTCCACAACTAAAGCGTCTCCTCGGAGTCGAGTCTCCCGTCGATGTCGCCCTCTATGGGGAGTCAGGCCAGCATACCCGCGATCGTCATCCACGCGATGCTTTGGAGGTCCTGGGTGCCATGCCCTTGGACGACTCCCGCCTGCTCTATTATGGCGAGCACGACAAGGGAAGAGAGTTCGAACTTTGCTTCCGGATTCACTCTGGCGCCATTGTCGTGACCATTCTCAAGTACCTCCGCGCGGCTGCCGGCCGTGCCGCCGACGAGTGGTGGCTGAAAACCGCCTTCAAGATTGACGAGAGGACTCTCCGCGCCCGCGTGCGGAAGCACAAGTTGACCTACTGCTTTGGGATCTCCAGGCAGGTCGGCCATACCCTAATCGACTCGGGTCGCAGCCGATAGCCGAATGCCCTCCTCGATTCCCCGGACTTAACACATAGAGTCTTGCCGGCGAGCGCGAAGGGGGAACCTTGACCCACAGCTGCCACTCATTGATGTCCGATATCGGGTAGTTCAGCCGGTCAAGATCCTGCTTGCGGCTTAGAAATTCCCTCAAGTCGTAGCAATCCAGCTACCTCCTCGTTGTTCGGCTCCCATTTTGCACCTCGGCGCTGAGCAAGGAAGGCAAGCCCCAGAAGCGAAACAGTATCGGGCGCTTCCAATATCACACCAGCCTTAACAGCCCGGAAAGCTGATTCGCTTGGAACGGTCGTCGACATCCGCGAGACAGAAAAGCCAAGACCGACCAATTCAGAGAGGGCTGGAGCAAGGGTGTTGCCGCCCGCGAATATGCGAATTGTAGAATCCATCGAAGGCACCTTTTCCCCATGGCGATCGTATCTATGATACGTGTCTTGGCGGTCGCGACCGAACTTGACCCCAACCTGCCGGCGATGAGCATCTGTTTTTCGATATTCCGCTGAGCGTATGGTCACCGATCCGTTATGGCGTGGAATAATCGGAACCCCCAATACATGCCCCACATCGTTGTAGGGAAAGCAACGATTGCCCAAAATGAAACGGCCTCCCAATACGAGAACGCCGGGAATACAACAATGTCTGGCAGCAGAAAAGCGCTAACGCACGTAACAAAAATGCTCGATAACTTCACCTCGTCATACAACCGCGCTTGTGATGCATCGTCGGATGATCGCCAAAGCGAACGCATGGTCCAGAGAATGTACGCCGACCAACCGAGCGCAAATACAACGATTACCAACGATAGTTTCAATTGTTAAACTGCTTGCCCAAACCGAAGCACTTGCGGCACTCGAACGGCTTCGAGTTAATCCGCGGCTTTCGGCTGTTGTCTTCTGATTTCTCGCAGCCAGATCATTTCCTTCCACGCCGCCGCGAGTCCACTAGAGTTCTATCCTACGTTGGTCGCCGAATGTCCGCTATCCGGAGCCGATTTCAGGAGGCTCTTTGTCCGGTCATGGCCGAGAACGGCGGTCGAATGTTGCCCGATAGCAGTCATGCTAATCTGATTATGTTGCCTGCAAAGTGTTGCGTCGAGGCTCCAACGGCAGCTATGTGGAAAATAGGTACCGCCGTTGTCGGCCAAGACCTGTCCTTGACGGCCTAAAACTGCCCGCCCGAAAGCCGACATTTGATGGGTCCGCTATGATTCGCTCAATGAAGCCTCTGCCCGCATGGCTTTCGTCACTGGGATCGATGGGATTTTGCGAAATCCTTTAGGGATTTTTCCACACGGTTCAGTTCCTCGAATGCAGCTTTAGTCGCTGCCGTGTCGCCTCGTGCGATAGCACCGGCCAGATGCTCATAGGCGGCGGTTCGATTTGCGGAAAGACTCCGCAAGAGTTGCAGCGACTCGATTTTGGCTGACGAGGCCGGCAGCTGGACTCTTGACCAGCGCGCCGCAGAGTCGCTCCAAAACGGGATGACGACACTGTTAAGGTCCTTCACGAACTCCGCGTCGGCAATTCGATCCGACTTTGCCAGCTCCACATCCCTATTGTAGGCGTCGTTCACGATCGCCTCACGCCGATTCATCCAGTGCAAGGTCCGCGCGTATGCCGCCTCGCCTTGCATCGATTGGGCACGCTGCAGGCCAATCCAGACTCCGACGGCAACCATTGCGGCGCTGAATATGGCGGTCGCGGCAATTCGCACAGTCCGAGACACTAGCGCGGGGCCCGCTGTTGTACCGTGATCATTCAATACGAGACTCAGTGCGGCGCCGGCGAGCAAACCGCCCCAATGCGCGGCGTTGTCTACCATGGCATTGTTCATCCCCGAAATGAGGGAAAGAAAAGCGAAAAGCGCCGCATAGCGGAGAAGCGGCCGCCATAGCACCGCCGGAAGGTCATTGCGCCTTAGCAGAAGCGCGCCAAGAATCGCACCGAACAAGCCAAAGATAGCTCCCGAGGCGCCGACGCTGACAAGATCCGGATGCCACGCCATGCTCGCCAGCCCGGCGATCACACCGGTGAGAAGGTAGAAGGTGGCGTAGAGGAGGCTGCCATAAAGGCGCTCGGCTACTGGCCCGACTGCGGCCAGTGCCCATAGATTGAACAGTAAATGCAGTGGACCCAGGTGAAGGAACTGATACGACAGCAGGCGCCACCACTCTCCATCGATCGTGTAGATACCGAAGTTGGCACCCAGGGAGACGTAGGGGCTGAAGACGTCGTGCAATTTTGGTTGCAGCACCACGCTTAGTCCAAAGGCTATGATATTCGCCAATATCAGGCACAGCGTTACTGGAGTGCGTGGCGAACGTGCGAGGAGATCTTTCTCGGCTTCGAGTAGTCGGTGCAGTTGCGGCCGGATTGCGGTTGTCGCCTTCGTGCCCAGGAGGTTGGCGAGGCGAGTAGCGTCCTCGGCGTCCTTCAGCCACACCGGAGTACCGCGCAGTGGCCCTTTGGCACCGCGACCATGAAACAGGACGACCCGGTCTGCCAACTCGACGTTGGTTATGGAGTTGCGATCCAGGGAAATGGCCCGCTGGAAACCTAGTGGCGGTAGCAGACCGACGCGGCGGGCGCGAAGTGTCACCTCAGTTACCCCAACCTCAACGTTCCCGGCGCCCACCAGACCAAAAGAGTTACGTGGGGGAGACACAGCATGAAGAGGCCCGTCGGGAACAGAGAAGCGAACCGAGAATCGAATTGGCGGCGTAAGGCTCGGGTTCGCGGATGCGGCGGGCAACGGATCTTGAGCCAGGGCCTCCTGCAGGCGAGCAAAATTGAGCGGATATGCGTCGCGATCAATGTTTCTTAAGGATTCCTCGAGTTCCTTCCGGGACATGCGCGAGAAATCGATCTGGCCGTCCATGTGCTCCGCCGCATAAGTTCGAGATACGTGATGCTATGACAAAGCTATTCGAGAGACCATCGCGGCCCCGCCCTCGGACGCGGGGACGAATCCTTTTACCTTCCCTATAGCGGACGGTCGCGGCGGGCCGCTTCGGGTCAGAACTTCGCGTTGGTGCGAGATCACACTCTTCCATTTAACGCCAGCAACCGAGAGATGACTGACACCCCAAGGCCTTCAAACTCATCCGTCGGGAGCGCCATGTCGTCGAGAAGTTTCGAATCCACTCGCTTGTGCGTATAGAAAGCGTCGAAGTTCCACGTTGTCTCACGAATCGGTCTTTCGCTTTTTACATCATCGAGGACGATCATGCTTGTCCCGTCGCCTCTATCAACCAGAGTTACTACCACCGCGAACGCCGCCCGGGTGCCATGATCGCCTTCCATTTCCGCCTCCATTTCACGCGACTGCCAAGGCAGTGGGGATGCTACCCGACATCGCTTGATGAGACGATGGTCTCCCTGATTTTCCTCGATTGGACTCCCTGTTAGCGGACGCCCATCGAAGGCTGCTTTGGGTCATCTGGTTTCGTTCAGATAGGATCGTCATCCAAGGCGCGATCGACCGCCTGTTTTACGTAAGCGCGAACTTGTCGATATAAGGCTCGATCCGCAGTTGCAGGATCCAATCCCTCGGCGACATATACTGCATTTACAAACGCATCAATGTCATCCGGTGGGTTATCGCAGAGCTCGTCGTACTCTGGCGAGTGCAGGCAGAATCCAAGATCCACGCACAGCTTTCCGAGGAGGAGTTCGATCGCATCCGGAGAAAGAACAGATCTCAGTGGAATTGCGTCCGGCATCCTCTTCCCTGGCTTTACTTGGATCACTCAAGGGCTATGAGCAACTCGGTGAACACTCCCTCAATGAGTCTGCTGATCATCAAGACGAATAAGTTGCCGAAACCCGTACAAGGATTATGCCTCATTGCCGAATACCGGACATTCCGGTTGGCTGCTCTGGGTCAATGTACGACGGAGGCGCTTGGTTTAGCTTGCTTCCTCACGATTCGGGTTACCAAGGCTGCGGTGGTAGCCAACGCCATCAGCAAGAAGCCGGGCATCCGATGGAACGGGACATCACGGAACGCGTGCGCCCCGGTACCACAGCTCCAAGTATCGTAGTCAAAGCTGCCGCCCTGGTCTAAACAAGCGTCTGGAGCGAGCACAAACCCCACGTACCGAAACGTTGCATACGCAGCGAATGCCCAAAGGGCCAATTCGCAGCAGAAAAGTATTCGTTGACGCCGTTCGCTCACAGCACAACCTAACATGGAAGTGGCAGCCGCAAAGCGGATACCTTCTGACTTCTGCAATGGGTCAAGACCTTCCGTCTTCAACTATTCTGAAATTTCGATCTTAGGAAAACGCAACCAGCTTCTTTCGACTGAGGGAACAGGAGCAAGCAGCAGTGCCCGGCCTCCACTCCATTCGAACCGCCTCAACACCAGTGCTCCGTCGTTCGATCGGCTTAAGCCTATTCGTACGCTCGTTCCGCGGGCCATACCGCCGTCATTAATCATTCTTGAGTCGCTCGGGCCAATGGTGAATTCTCCCCCTTTGCAGTTCCCGAGCTTCTTGAACTCAGCCATTCCTACGGGCTGTTTACCGTTGTACGCCGTAATTGTGAGTTTCTCGGCATCTACGCGCAGAACAACCCGTTCCGCCGGCATCGTTAGCCGCGATACACCAACCACTCGAGTTAACTGCACATAATCGGTGTCAGCAGGCTGTCGAGTAGTCTGTCGAGCAGATCCAAGTTCTGAGAACGCGCCGTTTAGATCAGGGCAATCGTTCTCGGGCAAATCGAGTCTCGCAGCCCAACTACCGGGATACTCGGGGAGACGGATGCAACCGCTCAGGAGCGCGTACGTGGCGCCTAACGCAATATAACGAATCCATGTCATGCAAATAGCTTTGGACGCAATCTGTTAATCGCAATTGCAACATCGGAGTTCTGACCGGTCAAGGATCAATGCCCGGAAGCGGTCTCATTTTGTTGGCCGCTTTGGGTCAAATTCAGCCGGGTGCACCGCCAAGCGAACTATCGAGGGTCTGCTACGCACAAGCCTTCGGAACTAACAGGATCAAATCGAATGGACGATATTCCGATTTGAACCTCTTTGGCATGGAATTGGGCTTCAGTCAGAGGACCCACGACATGGCGAGTCTTCGTATCGATGACCCAATATTCGAGAATACCGAGATTCTGCTTCCGCGAGAGAAAATTGCCCGCGATAGGGTGGCGCGTTGCAACGATCCAATTGGCTTGACACCCTACCGCTTCGACGCCATCAGGGACTACCGGGTCCGATCCCTTCTCGGCACGTAAGTCCCAAATGGAGGTTTCTTCGGAAGAATCGATAGCCCAGGCCCTGTAATCAGAGGGTAGTCGCGTGTCAACAACGTCCCCGCACCCGCCACATGCAATCGCCGCAACAACGCAACATGTCTTGCGCAGGATGCCCAAGCTAAGGCCTAACGATCCATCTGGGCGTCGCACACGGTATCCGACTGCACAAACCAAGCAGATATACGGGCGCTATGACTGTGTCAATTAACAAAACTGGCTCCTCCTTAAGCGGGCAGCTGTACTACATCAGCGGCCGAGTTCGACGTCAATCAGTCGTCCCGAAAGCAGACGCTCGTGCACTTCCGCTATGGGTCAAAGTTACCCGTTCGGCCAAGCCAGCAAAACCCCAACTGTAAAATGGCGGAATGCAGATCTGCCGACCGCTAGGTATGACCCCAGGCCGGTGACTTTCACCCTTGGAACTCCTCCCCCAATTGCAGGAGTTCAATATGTCGCCATCCAACGTTGAATCGAGACGCATCAGTCCGTGGAACAAGGGCAAGCTCGTCGGTCAGAAGGCGCCTCTCAAACTGCGGGACATCTGGGCAATTCGGGTCCGGCTCGAATTGGCCAACCGGAGACGCGAGCTCGCACTCTTCAACTTGGCGATCGACAGCAAATTGCGTGGCTGTGATCTCGTCCAGCTGCGGGTGCGGGACGTTGCGCATGGCGACCGAATCGCAGCGCGGGCGATCGTCATGCAACAGAAGACACGCCGACCTGTGCAGTTCGAAATCACCGAACCTACGAGAAAGTCCCTGTCTGCATGGATCCAGCATGCCAGCCTGCATGTAGACGACTATCTGTTTCCAAGCCGGTTGCGGGACGCCCGTCACCTCTCAACCAGGCAATACGCCCGGATCGTCGGTGCCTGGGTCAAGGAAATCGGTTTGGACGCCGGCGCCTACGGTACCCATACGATGCGACGGACGAAGGCTTCGCTCATTTATCGACGGACCAAGAATCTTCGCGCAGTGCAGTTGCTGCTCGGTCACACCAAATTGGAGAGCACCGTTCGATACCTCGGAATTGAGGTCGATGACGCGCTTGAAATGGCAGAGCAGACTGAAGTTTGAACAATCGCAACGGCGGCAGGTGTACCGTCACGGCCGCCGTCGCTTTGAGATTCGTCAAGTCCGATCTTTAGATGGATAGTCCACGAGACCTTCCGATGTCCCAACTGACACCCGACCCGTGAATGGTGGCGGACAGCGAGTGACCCAGGCGTTTATCAATCACTGGCCGCCATGGCACCAGCGAAAATCCCACCCCATCGTCCAGCACGGCGAATTTGCCGCTGGCCAGGTGCACCGACTGCCGGTAGGTGCCGGTCACTCGAACGCCGGCGCCGGCTGGGCGGTACTGGAGGCCGGTGGATCGCTCAAGACCTGCCGCCGTAGCCTCGAGCTCCTTGTCTTTGAGCCGACCCAGGAGGTTGGAAGTGAGAAGCACCTTCGCTCCCTGGCGGTGCGCCAGTCCCTGGTCGATCAACACCTGTTGGCGCCCCTGCATCGCCGCAGCCAGTTCCCGCCCGAACTCCGTTGCCGGCGGCTGAGCATTGGCGATGAGCTGCTGATCCAGCCAGGTAGCCCCGATTGCCGTCCGCTGTCGGTCGATCGACATCGGCGTCAGGACTCGGATCTCGGCTCCTCCGCTCCGTTGTCGATCGTATTGCACGCCACGAGCCGCGAGGTCTGGCGGCACACGCCAGACACCCTCCTCCAGGCGTTCGACGATCTTCGCCCGCCTGAGGGCCTCTAATCGTCTCACGTGGGATTGGATGAACTCCGCCGAGTCGATGCCTTCAGGGTTCGCCGCGGCCATCTGCCGCCGGTGTGTCTCCGTGCGGTAGATACCCTCCCTGGCCACCGCAGCGACGTTGAGGTCGACGGTGCGTTCGCGGGCCGGAGCGATCCTCACAATGGCGCCCGTCGGAAAATTGGCCAGCGGCACGGCAGCGTCAATGGGCACATAGTGGGTATGGCCGTCCATCGCCTCGATCAACAGGTACCCGCGATCTGATGGCTCCTTGTGAAGCCCCTTGGCGGCCACGCGACCAACGATCGCGTGGGACAAATTGTCAGGGTCCAGGATTTGGTACTCCCCTGCCCGACCATGGGCGCGTTGCAGCGTGCGGATGATATCCCCCCGCTCGCCCATCTCCAGAAGCGTCTGCCGAAGACCGGGCACCCACTGCCAATGATCGCCATCCACTTGTGGGGTGAGACCCATCCGGTCAAGCACCTGCAATCGTCCCAGGCATCGAGCGCGCGTCGGTGGATCCAGATCGGCAAGGCTGGCACGGTCGACGTTCCCCCCGACCGCGTGACGTTCCAGCAGCGCATCGATGCCGGTCCAGCGCTCGGCGGTGACCTGCCGGTTCCAGTCGGCCTGGATCTCCAATTCGGTCCGAGGTCCCAGCCATTCGGTGGCGATCTCCGCGGCACGCATACGCACCCCCCGGGTCAGATACTCCCGATCAATCAGCAGGTCTGACCCGGCCTGGTCCTTGCCGCGGATCAGCAGATGGGTGTGCGGGTGCCCGGTATCCCAGTGGTCGACCGCCACCCAGTCCAATCGGGTTTGAAGGTCGGCTTCCATTTGCTTCATGAGGGAGCGGGTGAAGGCCTTCAGATCTTCGAGCTCCGCCCCCTCCTCGGGCGATACGATCATCCGGAACTGGTGGCGGTCATCCTTGCAACGCTCGGCAAACGCCTTACAGTCGACCTGGTCCGCGTCGCGTCCGTATGCCCTGCCCGGCTCTCCATCCGCGCCCACGCCTTCGCGCTCGAGGTATCGCACGTGTGCCCTCGTCACGCTTGTCTTGCCGCCGATCTTGACGTGCCGGACCTTGACCGCCACGCGCCGGGACCGCAACCCGAAGGACTGACCCGCCACCCGAGCGGCGACTCGCCCCCGGCCATGGCGGGGACCGCGCCGGGATGTCTTCGTTCCTCCGACCTTTGCCGCGCCGGATCCTGTCCTGTGAATCAGGGTTCTGACTTGCCGGACAAACGAGGGAGGAGCGGCGCCGTTCGCCCGCGGCGGTTTCAACCTCGGTGCAAATTCGTCGTCGCGTTTTTCAGCCATCGTTCGCTCCAGAGTTCATCGTCGTCAATTACCCTCTGTGGCTCGCGCAGACTCGTTGATTGACTTGGGTTTTCAGCAAAACGGCACTGCGCGAGAAATTGCGATGAGGCGCACCAACCCCTTGTGCAGACAGGAACTTTGGGAACGCATGAGGCGTTCCTTTAATCTTGCTTCACATTTCATTGCAAGGTTCACCCCATCGATTCTCTACGTGGATTCCTCAATCACCTGTCGTATGACCGACTCATAACCTGAAAATCTCAACGCCAATGGCGTCAGGCGATTAAGCGCATCGGGATCATGTGCGTAACGCTTTCCCAGATCACTGCGAAGAAGCCATGCGATGAGTTCGGCGCTCGCCTTCTCCGTCGCGTGCGCACTTCCATGCGCGGCGCGGTTTTGAAGATATTGAGAAGTTGGAGAAGATTCGTACGGCGCCGCCGGACGGTCAGTCCGTTCAGACCGTACGCTCGACGCGTTGCGACCATACAGTCGACGAGCCGCATGACGATTCGACTGTACGGCCAGCTCGGACGGTAACCCCTTTGCATCGGCACTGAATTGAGCGGCGAGTTCATCCGGGATCGCAGCTTCGAATGAGCGGCTGCGCGAGTACCGGGAATGCGGGGAAGCGATCAGCCAGCCTGCCACGATCGCCGCCTGACGGTGCTTTGCCACAGTGCCTTTGTCCAGGCCGGCGGCCTCCGCCAATCGCCTGACACCCACCCAGCAGCTTCCGCCCTCCCGGTTCATGAACCTCATGTGAGAGAAAAGCACGAGGCGCGTCGTTGCCGGCAAATGTTTGGAGCCAGTGAACGCCCGCATCCACGCGAAAAGGTCGCGGCACCGCTGCGCCATCGCCGCCGAAGAAATGCCGAAGCTAGGCTTTCGAACTCACGTAGCGGCGCAGCTCATCGGCAGTGATGAACGTGCGCCGGCCGTCCTTCTGGATGGCGATCAATCCGTCGCGGATGCGCTCGTACAGCGTCGCGCGACTGATGCGCAAGATATTCGCGGCCTCCGAAATCTCGAATCGAAGATGCGGCAAAGAAAGTTCGGGAGTGGACATCGACGCCTCCATGTGGTCATGGGTATGACCGTGGAAAATTGGAACAGCGTCCACTAGATAATCGCAATTCGCCGATCAGGCAATCCCTCGGGAATTCACTGGTCGCAAGCCAAATCTACGCTGGTCTACGATGCGACTCGACCAGATTCGCCATGGCGCGACTGACTGCGAAAATGCCCGAAGATTAATTTTTCAAAAATTGCGGATTCTTAATGTAGGCGGGACTGGGGACAGCAACTTACGCCGCGCGGACCTTGACGGTTTCGCTCTTCGAGGCGGGAGGGGGAACCAGTTCGCCAGCCTCGCGTAGCGATTCAATATGCAGTTCGATTCCTTCGCGGATCAGCTTCATGACCTCGCGACGCGTCTCGCCGACCGCCACGCATCCGGGCAAGTCCGGCACATAAGCTCCAAAGCTGCTTTTGCCTTTTTCGATGACAACTAGATATTCCATCGAATGATTCCTCATGTCCGCTTCAGTCCTGCCTGCTTAAGAATACTATTGAGCGTCCCGATTGGCACGTCCACGCCGAGTTTTCCCGACACCGTCACGGTTCCGGGTTTGACCGAATGTCGAAATTGCCGATGACTGCCCTTTGTCCGGACGTGGGTCCAGCCGTCTTTCTCGAGCATGCGGATCACATCGCGCACTTTCACAGCATGCTGACCTTCGCCAACCGTTCGCGCGCCGTGGCGTGGACGAGGTGGCCGTAATATTTCTCAATCATCATCACCGACGTGCCGACCAACTTGGCGACTTCGAGCGTGCTCATGCCGTCCAACAGTGCCTGGGTAATCCAGCTATGCCGCAGCGTGTACAAGCACGTCCCGGCGGGAAGCTCGGCTCGGACCGCCGCATCCCGCACGAGTTCGTCCCAGTCGCTATGACCCCACCGCCGGCCGTCGTCGCGGACGAGCAGATGCGCATCGGGTTCTCGGGAGGTCGTCAGATCCGAGAAGAATCCGGCGGCCTCGACCGATAGCACGATCGGTCGCGCCCCGGTCTTGCCTGTCACGGTCAATACGGCCGTTCGCGGGTCAAATTGTCGGCACAGCGCTCCAACCAGCTCGCCAGCGCGGCAGCCCGTATACATCGCGGCCGAGAGCAGGTTTCGCAATCCCCCTCCCGTGGCAGCCAGCAGCGCCCGCCGCTGCGCAAGATCGAGGAACAGGTCGCGCCGTTTGGCGGCGCCCTTGAAGGGTTTCACGTCCCGCCAGGCGCTGGCCTTTTCAACGCTGACGACTTTTCGCGCCACCGCCAGATTCAAGGCGGCGTTCAAGGCGATTTGTGTTCGATTGACGCTCGCCTTGCTCAAGCCGGCGACCACCAGAGACTCCCGCCACTCCCGAACCTGGGTACTGCGCAATTTCGCCAATAGAACGCCGGCAATGCGATTGGGCGGGCGATCCTTGCCGTCGCCGTACACCGTCCTCTGAAAGCGCTTGTCGGCGTCGTGGGCGGTGGCCTCACCCTTCTCCCGGCGCCGGTCGGTCACATAATCCCGGCAAGCCGTTTCGACCGTAGCCTCGCCCTGATCGGTCTGCCCGGTAATGCCGGCATCCAGGTCCTTGAACCACGACCGCGCCGCTTCCGCCGCCTGGTCGAACTCGAAGGCGTCCGACAGCTCTCCCAAGGTCTTGGATACGGGCTTCGCGTCCTCCGGGTGATATCGCGCCACCCAGGAGCCCGAGCTGTCGCCCAATTTCCGATAACCGAGAAAGCGTCCCTTCGACAGGCGCGCGAAGTACGGCGCCGGCCGCGGATCCAGGCGGCCCCTGCCTATTTTGGTATCTATTCTCACCTAAAACGTCCGTGTGAAATCCATGTGAAAAATACTAGCACGGATCGACTCGGACGGTCGTGTTCAAAAACCCCGTGTTTTAAAGGATTTCAGATACATAGCTGGACGAGCGCCGACGCCCAAAGGGGTGTTTTCTGCTTTCACACGGCAGGGGTCACAGGTTCAATCCCTGTACCGCCCACCAATAAAATCAATAACTTCGAGGAGATTCGCGCTTCGTGCGAAATCTCATCCGGACACTCATCCGGATTTTCGTTGCGGCGATTGACCGACAAAACGCCCCAAATTCACGAAGGTCGGTGCCAAGCGCCTTGGAGATTCAACTCAATGGCAGAACAGGATATCGGCGCGCATCTCACCAGCGACAGGGATGCCATCATATGTGGTGGCAGTCACCGCCACGTAGCGACCGCCGCATGTAATCCCCGCTTCTGGGACCGAATACGTCAGCGCCAGGTCAGCAATACCGTCACCGTTGAAGTCGTCCGCGTGAAAGGACCTGGGCCGCGCTCTCGCCGGACCGATACGAGCGGTGGCCGGATCCACCTGGAGCGGGTCGAAGTCGCTCCGCGACAGGATACCGATCGTGATGAGCGTGCTCTGCTTCGGATCGATTGCCTGGCTCTGTCCGCCGCCCAATCCGACGTGGATCTCCTGCGGTTCGAACCCCCACGGCTGCAATCCTGTATCGAAGGTGCGGACTGCCTTTCCAGCTGAGTTCAATGCGACGACGGAATACACCTGCTTGCCGATGACCGATTCATTCACCCAAGTCCACAACAGGTTGCGATAAGGATCGAGTACCAACGACCGATTGCAAATACCTGGATCGGCAGATGAATCTTGAATCCTATGGGGCGGGTTGACTGGGATGAACGTCGGAGCGTCTTCGTCTTTGATCGCAATGTAGGCGAGCGCCCCTGCTTCACCCACACAACCAGTCAACGTTCCAGTCAACTTGTTCACTTGTAGACTTCCAATCTCTTCAAATGCAGAGTGGTCGGGTTGGCGCACGAAATCCCACTCGCCGGTGTAGTTGCGTTTGACGATCTGGCCGTTGTAATTGTCATCGAACCAGACTGCTCCGTGCCCGTGATAGTCGTCATTGGGATTCACGACGAGATCCAATGCCTCCCAGTTGAAGATCTGATGATGGGGTCCCACCAGGCCTTGGATATTGTAGTTGACCAAGTCCTGCTCCGTTCCCGACACGCGTATGACCGACCCACTATCACCTCCAGGACTTTCGCGAAGCCACAGCAAGCCCCATACAGGATCGATCTGGATCACTGCCAAACGAAAATCGATGCCCGTGATTCGCGCCAGCTGATGTCCGTGGCGATCGAATTTCAACAACACATGGTTGTAGTCCGAAAGCGAATCCGGATAACAGCCGAATGCGCATTCCAAATGATCCACCCAAATGCCTCCATCTCGCGGATCGATGGCGAAGGTTCTGGGCGCGTCGATCGCAATGTTCGCTTCGATTGCACCGCTCGCGCTCAAGCGCAGCAGATGATCCGTGTTCGAGGTCGAATAGGGTTCGTTAATCCGCGTGGTGAAACTCTCCACCCACAAGCCTCCGGTAAGCGGATCGCCCTTGAATCCGACATATTCCTGGTCCACCGGGGGCACCAGGCTGCGAAGTACCACGCCATCACTTCTGGTCAGGTTGATGCGACCTCCCGAGTCGCCAACCCACATCCTGCCGCTCACCGCCGAGTTGTCCGTGATCGTTAGCGTGGCGCCAGCCTTGAGCTCGCGCGAGAAAATCTCGATGTTGGGCAATGGGCTCGCCGGCTTGATCGCAATCCCGAAATTCTTCGATTGGTCCCTTCGCCAAACGGACAACGCGCCGGAGACATCGAAGGTGGCGACCCTTCCTTGATCTGAGTAGGTGATGGATTTCTGGTCCAGTATCACCGGGGAAATCGCTGGCAATGTGGCAGCGGAGACTTTCTTTTCGTCCCACGCGCCTCGCACGAGATGCAGGGAAATTCCGTCCGTCCAATTCTTGACAGTACGGATATTGAGACGAAGCGTCGCCGTATCACCCTTGGCAAGCGCGATCGCCTTGGAATCGAACTTGATCAAGGTGACCCGCGACTTTGCCACGGCGGTTATTCCGTAGCCTCCGTAGTTGACGGCTGGCGCTGCGGAATCGGTGTAGGTATCCGCAACTGCGGGCAGGTCCGCCGCCAACGGCGAAGTCGGAGACACCGCCGACGCCCCGAGGGCAAGCGCGAAGCAGAAAATTCGGCGAAGCATGGTGGTTTTCATGCCTCAGTGTTTCACAGGAAGAAGCGCGGCGAAATCGCGACACATACCTACGGCATATGATCCGGAAGCAATTCGCGTTTACTTGGGCTTCCGGCGGCGCCCCTGAGCGGCATCAGTCGGCCCGATAAACGACCGTGACCCCACCCTGCAGCGTCGTCTCGGTCACAGGCGCGGACCTTCCATAATGAACCACCAGAATACGCCCATCCCAGCTCAATGCGTTTACCGGTCCTTCGAATACGGCGATTCGCTTGCTTTCACGACGAAGCTTGCGCGATCCCTTTTCCAACAAGACCCAGTGCAGGTCACGCACATCCGAACTGCATGCCGGCTGCATGACCGCCGCCTGGTAGGTTCCATCCGGGGACTTGACGGGTGCTCCCATGTTGTTCTTGCAGACACGCACACCGCAGCCACCGGCGATGGCCAGCAAGCAACAAAGCCCGGCGACACGGGTAACCCGTTCCAGCACAGAAATCCTCGACCAATAGTGTCCGCCCAATGGTGCACCTTGAATGTTGCAAGTCCGCGCATGATATGCCGCATCGGCGCCGGCGCGCAGCCAGTCCTCATCGATCCCTCACAAGGACACCACGATTCAGCGCGCGCTCAAGCATGCGTCGGCGGCCAGGCCGAAGCATCGATGCCATCGCGATACGCATGCCAGGTGGCATGCCCGATCAGGGGCATGAGCGCGATGAAGCCGAGGAACATGGTCGCAAAGCCGATGAGCACGGCGGCGGCGATCAGCATGCCCCACAGCAGCATGGCCGGCTTGTTGCGCAGGCAGGCATTCACGCTGGTCACCACCGCCGTGATGGCATCCGTGCGGCGGTCCAGCAACATGGGCAACGAGAATGCCGTGGCGATGAAGATGATCGCGCTGAACAGCGCGCCCACGACGCTCCCGATCCCAAAATAGGGGATCAGGTCGCGCCAGACCGGGAAGGCATCGTTGGGCCGGAACACGCTCATGAGCGTGGCCGCGCGCGCCCACACCAGCAGCACGATCAGCAGGCACAATCCCAGCACCAGCGTGTCGCGCAGGTGCGAGCGGCCCTCCTGCAGGCTGTAGGTGAGCGTCGGCGTGCGCCCCGACTCCACTTGATGACTGATCGAATACAGGCCCATCGCGAGGAACGGCCCGACGAACACGAAGCCGCTCGCCAGTCCCATGTACAACGCCATCAGCCCGAGCTTCCAGGTGAGGTAGGCGATGCCCGCACCCATCGCGGCAATGAGCACGCCATAGAACGCGCTCTGCAGCGGCGCTGCGCGCATGTCGCGCCAACCGCGGCGCAGCCAGTCGAAGGGCGCGTCGAAGCGGATCTCCCGGCACGGCGCGACGAACGGCAATTCGTCAGGATTGGGCGTGACAGGTGCTGAGTCGATGCTGTTCATGGGCCTGCTCGCTGCAGATCTGTGGTGGTCGGCCGGGACCCCACCCGGATTGGGCATAATCTACCATCCCCTCGCGCCCGGGCGCTCGCCCGCGCATCGCAGTGCAAGCCCCCCGCCCACCATATAAAATCATGCGGTTATCAGGAATGATTCGCATAGAGAGAACCCATTGAACGCCCCCAACGACTACGTCCCACGCGCCGGCCTGCGCATCTCTGCCTGCCTCGTCGACTTTGCGGAACAGCGTGCCCTGCCCGGCACCGGCATCGACCCGTCGCGCTTCTGGCAGGGGTTGGCGGACATCCTCGCCCGCTTCGCCGGCCGCAACCGCGAGTTGCTGGCCAAGCGCGATTCCCTCCAGGCGCAGATCGATGCCTGGCTGGCGGCGCGCCGGGGCAAGAGCATCGACGCCGGGGAGTATCAGGCGTTCCTGCGGGGCATCGGTTATCTCGTTCCCGAGCCGCCGGCCTTTGAGGTGGACACGCGCAACGTCGACGACGAAATCGCGCGGCAAGCGGGGCCGCAGCTGGTGGTGCCGTCGATGAATGACCGCTTCGTGCTCAACGCCGCGAACGCGCGCTGGGGCAGCCTGTATGACGCCCTGTATGGCACCGATGCGCTGCCCGGCAAGGCCGCGCCCGGGGGCTATGATGCGGCGCGCGGTGCAGCGGTCATCGCCCGTGCCAAGGCGTTTCTCGACGAGTCGTTCCCCCTTGCGAGCGGCGCTTGGAGTGCGGTGACCGGTATCGCCGTGAAGAACGGCGCGCTCGAGCCTGCGTTGCGCTCATCCGATGCTTTCGTGGGCTACCGCGGCGAGGCGGCCGCGCCCAGCGCCGTGCTGCTGCGCCACCACGGCCTGCACGTGGAACTGCGCATCGACCGGTCGCATGCCGTCGGGCGTGGCGATCCGGCTGGGATCGCGGACGTGGTGCTGGAAGCCGCGCTCACCACCATCGTGGACTTCGAGGACTCCGTCGCCGCCGTGGACGCGCAGGACAAGGTCGTCGCCTACGGCAATTGGCTGGGCCTGATGCGTGGAGATCTCACCGCAAGCTTCGACAAGGCAGGGCGCACCGTGACGCGCGCGCTGGAGCCGGACCGCCGCTGGACGGCGCCCACGGGCGGTGAATTCAGCCTGCCAGGCCGGAGCCTGTTGTTCGTGCGCAATGTCGGTCATCTCATGACCAACCCGGCCGTGCTGCTGCCGGACGGCCACGAGGTTCCCGAAGGCATCCTGGATGCGGTGTTCAGCGGGCTGATCGGCCTGCACGATCTCAAGGGCAACGGCACCCGGCGCAACAGCCGCGCCGGCTCGATCTACACCGTCAAGCCGAAAATGCACGGGCCCGAAGAAGCCGCCTTCGCCAACGGGGTTTTCGATGCGGTGGAAGACCTGTTCGGCCTGCCCCGCCACACCATCAAGGTGGGCGTCATGGACGAGGAGCGGCGCACCTCGGCCAATCTCGCCGCCTGCATCCATGCGGTGAAGAGCCGCATCGTGTTCATCAACACCGGTTTCCTCGACCGCACCGGTGATGAGATCCATACCGCCATGCAAGCGGGTCCCGTGGTGCGCAAGGCGGCCATGAAGGAGAGCACCTGGTTCAACGCCTACGAGGCGCGCAACGTGGCCATCGGCCTTGCCTGCGGGTTGTCGGGCAAGGCGCAGATCGGCAAGGGCATGTGGGCCGCGCCGGATCGCATGGCCGACATGATGGCGCAGAAGATCGGGCATCCGAAGACCGGCGCCAACACCGCGTGGGTGCCCAACCCGACGGCGGCGACGCTGCACGCCCTGCACTATCACGCCGTGGACGTGTTCGCCCGCCGCGCCGAGATCGCGCGCGCGCCCACCCCGCCGCTCACTGATCTTCTGACCATGCCGCTGGCGCGTGGGGTGAATTGGAGCGCCGAGGACATCGCCGCCGAACTCGACAACAATGCACAGGGGATCCTCGGCTACGTGGTGCGCTGGATCGACCAGGGCATCGGTTGTTCCAAGGTGCCCGACATCAACGACATCGGACTCATGGAGGATCGCGCCACGCTGCGCATTTCCTCGCAGCACATCGCCAATTGGCTGCTGCACGGCGTGTGCACGCCGGCCCAGGTGGATGCGGCACTGCAGCGCATGGCCGCCAAGGTGGATACTCAGAATCGTGACGACGCGCTGTACAGGCCCATGGCGGTGAATCCTGCACAAAGCCTTGCCTACCAGGCCGCGCGTGCCCTGGTGTTCGATGGCGTGAATCAACCCAACGGTTATACCGAGCCGCTGTTGCATGCCTTCAGGCTGAAGCTGAAGGCCAGCGCCGCACATTGAACGCGAAGGGGCTTGTGCGGCGGGGCCATGACTCCCTATCGACCGGGTCATGATCCATAATCCTCTCGGCGAGCATCGCGATCCCGTCTGCGGGATGCGAGTGGATGCCACCTCCGTGTTCCGCTTCGAGCATCACGGTGAGGTGGTGTTTTTTTGCAGCGCCGGCTGCCGTCAGAAATTCGCGGCTGATCCGGCGCGCTACACCGGCGAGTCCGGCGCGCAAAGGGCGGCCGCCCCTGCCGCGCCGCCGGGTTCCTTCTACGTCTGCCCCATGCACCCGGAGATCCGGCAGGATCACCCCCGGGATTGCCCCATCTGCGGCATGGCGCTCGAGCCGGACATGCCCTCGATCGAGGAGGAGCAGTCACCTGAACTCGTCGACTTCAGCCGGCGCTTCTGGTGGACGCTGCCGTTCACGCTCGCCGTGGCGGTGCTGGCCATGGCGGGTCATCGGCTGCACTGGTTCGCCATGTCGAGGCAGAGCTGGATCGAGATGATGTTGAGCCTGCCGGTGGTGCTGTGGGCCGGCCGGCCGTTCTTCGTGCGCGCCGTGCAGTCCGTGCTGCGCGCCAGCCCCAACATGTGGACGCTCATCGGGCTCGGCACCTCGGCGGCCTTCCTCTACAGCGTGGTGGCGACGCTCGCGCCCGGCATCTTCCCCGCTTCCTTCACCTCGATGGGCCGGGCGTCCGTGTACTTCGAGGCTTCCGCAGTCATCATCTCGCTCACCTTGCTGGGCCAACTGCTGGAACTCAAGGCGCGCTCCCGAACCTCGGCGGCCATCCGCGCCCTGCTGGGACTGGCGCCGAAGACGGCGCGGCGCATCGACGCCGACGGCAGTGAACACGATGTCGAGATCGCACGGGTGCAACCAGGCGATCACCTGCGGGTACGCCCCGGCGAAAAAGTGCCCGTGGACGGCGTGGTGACCGAGGGCGACAGCAGCGTGGATGAATCCATGCTCACCGGCGAACCCCTGCCCGTTCACAAGCGCGTCGGGGATTCACTCATCGGCGCCACGCTCAACGGCAATGGCGCCTTGATCATGCGTTCCGTGCGCGTCGGCAGCGAGACCGTGCTGGCCGGCATCGTGCAGATGGTGACGCAGGCGCAACGCTCCAAGGCGCCGCTCCAGCGCCTGGCCGACCGAATCGCCGGCGGCTTCGCGCTGGCGGTGATCGGCGTCGCCGTGCTGACGTTCTTCGCCTGGGGGCTGTGGGGGCCGGCGCCGAGCTGGGGCTATGGCCTGGTGAACGCGGTGTGCGTGCTCATCATTGCCTGTCCCTGCGCATTGGGCCTCGCCACGCCCATGTCCATCATGGTCGCCACCGGACGGGCCGCCTCGCGCGGCATCCTGTTCCGCGATGCACAGGCGGTGGAGCGCCTGCGGCAGGTGGACACGCTGCTGGTCGACAAGACCGGCACCCTCACCGAAGGGCGGCCGGCGTTCCAGCGCAGCATCGCGCTCGCCCCGTTCACCGAAGACGACGTCCTGAGAATAGCCGCAAGCCTCGACCAGGGCAGCGAGCATCCCTTGGGCGTGGCCCTGGTGCGCGCCGCGCGCGAGCGCGGCCTGGGCTTGTCCAAGGCCATCGGCTTCGAGGCGATCGCCGGCGGTGGCGTGCGCGGCCGGGTCGAGGGCAAGCTCGCCGTGCTCGGCAGTGCGGCGCTGATGCGCGAGTTCAACATCGAGACGCAAGGACTGGAGCCGCAGGCTGAAGAATTGCGCATTGGCGGCGCGGGCGTCATGTACCTGGCGTTGAAAGGCCAGGCCATCGGCATCCTCGCCGTCGCCGATCCCATCAAGCAGAGCACCGGCGAAGCGCTGGGCGCGTTGCGCGCGGCCGGCGTGCGCGTGCTCATGGCCACCGGCGATGCACGCAGCACCGCCGCGGGCGTCGCGCAACGCCTCGGCCTGGATGAGGTGCATGCGGAACTCAAGCCGCAGGACAAGCTGGCGCTGGTTCAATCCCTGCAGGCGCAAGGAAGGGTGGTCGCGATGGCGGGCGATGGCATCAACGATGCGCCGGCACTCGCCGCCGCCGATGTGGGCATCGCCATGGGAACGGGCACGGATGTGGCCATGAACAGCGCCCAGGTCACGCTGGTGAAGGGCGACCTGCGCGGCATCGAGACCGCGCGCCGCATCTCTGCGAGCACCGTCGCCAACATGCGCCAGAACCTGGCCTTCGCTTTCCTGTACAACGCGCTGGGCATTCCCCTCGCCGCCGGCGTGTTGTATCCGTTCACCGGATTGTTGCTATCACCCATGATCGCGGCCTTGGCGATGAGCTTGAGCTCGGTATCGGTGATCTCCAACGCGCTGCGGCTGAAAACCTGATGCGCGGCGCGCACCGCATTGCGTATCATCGCGGCATCCATTCACCACGGATGTGCGAATTGCCGCGTAGATGGCTGAGGATGATGGGCCCGGTGGCGTTGAGCCTGGGTGTCTGCCTGGCCACCGGCGCGCGCGCAGCGGCGCTCGAAGCGGGCGTCTCCGCTCCTCCCTCGCCTTCCACAAAGGCCACGCCTGCGTTGCCCGCGAATGCCAAGCGCATGAATCACGGCCGCTTCAGGAATCTGACGGTGTATTCGCCGCAGGGCACGCCAACCTCCTTCGTGATGCTGCTGTCCGATTCCGCCGGATGGAATGCGCGCAGCGCGCACCTCGCGCAGATGCTGGCACAGCACGGCGCGCTGGTGGCCGGCATCGCCTGGCCCTCCTTCAAGGCCAACCTCGAAGCCGATGCCGCCAAATGCGTGTTTCCCGATGGCGACCTGGAGAACCTGAGCCACTTCGTGCAGGCCTACCAGCACCTGCCCACCTATCTCCCACCGTTGCTGATGGGCGATGGCGCCGGTGGCACCATCGCCTACGCGGCGCTGGCGCAATCGCCCAAGGACACCTTCGCCGGCGCGCTGACGCTCGATTTCTGCCCGACGGTGACGTTGCGCAAGCCGTTCTGCAAGGGTGCGGGCCTGGCCCAGGTGGCACATGGCCGGCGTATGGAATTCCTGCCCGCGAAGAGCCTGTCCGATCCCTGGATCACGTTGCAGTCGGATGCCAACGCCTGCCCGGCCGCCGCGGTGCAGGCGTTCGTGGCACAGGTGCCGGGCGCCTCGCAGATCCGGGCAAGCATGCCCGCCGCGGAAGCAGATGCAGGCGCGGGGGCGCTGCCATCGTGGCCGCCCATGCTCGCGGCGTTCAAGCAGATGACGCATGAAAGCCCGGCCAGGCCCGTGGCATTGCCACCCGCGGCACTGGGTGATCTGCCCGTGGTGGAAATTCCAGCCGTGGCGGGCAGCGCCGCAGCCGACCAGTTCGCACTCATCATGTCGGGTGATGGCGGCTGGGCCGGGCTCGATGAGGAAGTGGCGGCGGCGCTCGCGGCACGCGGCATTCCCGTGGTGGGCCTGGATTCGCTGCGCTATTACTGGACTGCGCGCACACCCGAAGGCGTCGCGTCCGACACCGACCGCATCATCCGCTATTACCTCAACAAGCTGGGCAAGGCACGCGTGATGCTCATCGGCTATTCGCAGGGGGCCGACGTGCTGCCCTTCGCGGTCAACAGGCTCCCCGCGGCGACGCGCGCGCGCGTGTCACTCGCGGCGGTCATGGGCATGTCCGAGCATGCCCTGTTCGAATTCCACCTCACGAGCTGGGTGAGCGATGACGATTCAGGTCCGGCCACGCTCCCCGAGGTGAACCGCATCAGCGGTGTCCCGTTGCTGTGCATCTATGGCGCGGATGAGGACGACTCCCTGTGCCCGCGCCTCGACCCGAAGCGTTTCAAGGTCGTGCAGGTGAAGGGTGGGCACCATTTCAACGGCGATTACGCCGGTCTCGCGCAGCAAATCCTGATCGCCGCGCACTGAAAGGACGCACGCGGCCAGCCGTATGTTCGTCCGGCTGGCCGCGCGCCTCGATCAGCGCAACGCCACGCGATCGAGGACGATGTTGCCGTTGGTCATCACCAGCATGGGTTCCAGCAAGGTAGTCAGGTCGGTGCGTGGATCGCGGTCCACCACCAGGATATCCGCCTCCAATCCCACCGCGATGCTGCCGGTACGGCCTTCGATGCCGATGGCGCGCGCGGAATTGTAGGTAGCCGCCTGAATGGCCTCGAGCGGCGAATACCCACACTCGACCAATTGCGCGATCTCATCGCCCGGGCGCGTGCGCGCGGTGTCATCGCCATCGCCATAGGTGCCATCGGTCCCGCCCGCCACGGTGACTCCCAGCGCGCGCGCCTTGCGCACCGCATCGCGCAACGGCTTCATCATGTGCTCGGTGCGGATCTGCAGCAGGATGTCGGCGGCACTGTTGCCCTTGGGATCGCTCTGGTGGCTCATGATGGCGAGCGTGGGAACGAAGAACGTGCCCTGCCTCTTCATCAATTGCAGCGTTTCGTCATCCAGGTAGGTGCCATGCTCGATGCTGCGCACGCCGGCGCGCACCGCGGCGTTGGCGCCATGCCGGTCGTGCGCATGTGCCGCGACCAGGAGGCCGGTCTTGGCGGCTTCCTGCACGGCCGCACGCAGCTCCTCGTATGACAATTCCTCGCGGCGCGGATCGGTATGGGCCAATCCCGCCCGTTCGCTGGCACCGACCTTGATGACATCGGCTCCGCGCGCCACCACGGCATGCACCACGGCGGCAACGTTCTCAGCCCCCGTCAACGGTGCGTTCAGGTATTGCCCGAACTGGGGAAAGCTCAGGATGAATGCTTCCCCGAGAACCGGTCGCACATGCCCGCCCGATACCAACATCTCGGGGCCCTGTACGTAGCCCGTGCGGATCAGGTCGCGCGTGGCCATGCCCTTGAGATAGGCATCGCCCAGCACGCGTGCCGTGGTGACGCCGGACTGCAGCGCACGGCGCGCGGAGGCCGGGTCCTCGATGTGAGCATGCGCATCGACATAGCCGGGCATGAGATACGCACCCTGCAGGTCGATGGCGCCGGGCCGATCGGCGGCCGCAACGATTTCCGCAATGCGGCCCTCGCTGACACGCACGTTCACGGGTCGCACCTTGCTGTTGGGCAGTCCGTCGATGAGCACCGCGTGGCTGAACCAGGTGTCGGCTGCCTGGGTGGGAAGCGCCCACGCGGCAAAAGCCAAGCCGATGACGAAAATTGCCTGTTTGATCATGTACATCCCCATTGCTCGAATTAGGTGCCCTCACCGCGGCATGCGGAATAGTAGCAGCCGCCGCCAGCGGACTACGTGTCGGGCAGGAAAACCTGTCCCTGGCCTATATGACATAAGCGGGTGCTGGCAGCCGCAGCCTCCGCGCCCACAAGCCATTGTTTTCATTGGCTACTGGTGGGGTCGCCTCACAACAGCCATGGTGAATGCTTCATCCAAACCCTCAAGAAATCCGCCAACCGGTCGTTATCCATGAGCACGGGCTCATTGGTTCAGGTCGGAAAGATGTTGAAACAAATACAAGAAAAGTTGAAAACGGCGGTAAATTTTCCCTCTCCCCCTGCAGTGGCGCAGCAGATCATCGCGCTTGCGGGCGACCCGGACGTGGATCTCGCCAAGCTCGTCGCCACCATCAGCAAGGACCCCAGCCTCGCCGCGAAGATCCTGCGCGTGGCCAACTCCCCCATCTACTCGAAGCGGCGCAAGAGCGAAAATCTGCGCCAGGCCTTGGTGGTGCTGGGACTGAACGCCGCGACCACCCTTGCCTTGAGCTTCTCGCTGGTCGGCACCTACAAGAAGATCAAGAGCGTCGGCATCGATTACACCAGCTATTGGCGGCGCGCGATCCTTGGCGCATCGGCCGCCCGCGCCTTCGCCTCGGCCCAGCGCATCAACAACCTCGAAGATGTGTTCCTCGCGGCACTCCTGCAGGACATCGCCGTACTCGCCATCGATCGCGTGCAATCGGACTTCTACAACACGCTGAAGGATGGCGCCTCGCACGCCGATCTCGCCGCCTATGAAGCGTTGAAGCTCGGGACGGATCATGCCGGCGTTGGCGCATGGCTCCTCGAACACTGGAAGCTGCCGGAGTTCCTGTGCCGCGCCGTGCAGCACAGTCATGCGCCGGCCGGCGTGCCGATCGAGCATCCCGTGGGCGCCGTCGCGCGCTGCGTGGCCATCGGCGGAGAATGCGTCGACATCCTGATGAGCGGCAAGACGCTGACCGATCTCGGCAGCCTGTCCGCGCACGCGCAGGAATGGCTGGGCATCGGGCCGGAGGCGTTGAGCGAATGCATGACCGCCATCGTGGCGGAGATACCCGAAATCGCCCGCCTGTTCGACACCACCTTGCTGGACGCGGATACCGCCAACGGGATCCTCGAGCAGGCGCGCGAACTGCTGATGATCCGCAACCTGCAGGCCATCGAGCAGGTGAACGCCTTGCAGGAGTCCTCCGAGCACCTCGAGGCCCGCACTGTCGAACTCGAGGACAAGCAGCGCCGCGATGCCCTCACCGGGCTGTACAACCGCGGCTACCTCGACCGCTTCCTGCTGCAGGAATTCTCCAGCGCGTCGCGCGAGAACAATTTCCTGAGCGTGGTGTTCGCGGACCTGGACCGCTTCAAACTGGTCAACGATACCTACGGGCATCCTTCGGGCGACTCCGTGCTGATCGGCACCGCCAGGCTCATCCTGAGCGTGGTGCGCGGCAGCGATTGCGTGGCACGCTACGGCGGCGAGGAGTTCGTGATCGTGCTGCCGGGCTTGAACGGCGATGCAGCGGCCGCCATCTGCGAGCGCCTGATCGAGAAGCTCCGCACCACGCTGCACGAGGTGAGCGGCGCCAGCATCACCACCACGGCATCGCTTGGCCTCGCCACCCACGGCGGCGACACGCGCTACGGCAGCGTGGCCGAACTGATCGAGGCGGCGGACCGCTCCGTGTACGCCGCCAAGCGGGCGGGCCGCAATCGCCTGGTGCGCTTCAGCCCGCAGATCATCGCCAAAAGCGCGTAAGCTTGGCGGCGCGCATCGCGCCCCCCCTTCGCCTGTTTGGAGCCCGGCCTTGATCACCATCGTGTTGCTGATCTGTTCGAACGTGTTCATGACCTTCGCCTGGTATGGACACTTGAAGTACGGTCATTCATGGCCGTTGTGGCAGGCGATCCTGGTCAGCTGGCTCATCGCAGGCCTGGAATACTGCCTGGCCGTGCCGGCCAACCGCCTCGGCTTTGCGCATTTCTCGGGCTTTCAATTGAAGATCATGCAGGAGGCGATCACGCTGCTCGTGTTCGTGGTGTTCGCCGTGATGTTCCTGAAGGAAAAGCTCGCCTGGAATTACCTGGCGTCCTTCATCTGCCTGATCGCCGCGGTGGCCTTCGCCTTCGGCTTCAAGGCCGCGCCGGTGACTGGCTGAGCGCCTGCGAGCCGCAACCCTTCAACTGCCGACGCGCGTGCGCATCTGCAGTTCCTTGCGCTTGTAGTCGATGATCAGCGTGTCGAGCAGTCCGAGCGCATCCATGCCGATGAGCATGGCCGGCTCGTTGGTGAGATTCCAATGTTCGAAAATGCGCATGTCGCCGAAGGTGACGCGCGCGCCGCGGATCTGCATGCCGCCGAATTGAATGGGTGGCGTATCGCTGGTGTCGCCGCGCTGGATATCCATGGTGGCTCCCATGATCTCGTCCTTGCTGATCTTGAGCTTGGAGCGGTGGCGCAGGAGCGCATTACGCAGCGCGTTGTTGGCGATGGTGGCCTGGCCGCCGGTATCGATGATGGCCTTCACCCTGACCTCGCCTACGTGCGCATCCACCGACAACAGCTTGCCGCGCAGGAAGCGCACGGGGACCGTGATGAAGCCGAAGCCCGCGCGCTCGCTGCGCGACGTGTTGATGCGGATCCGGTCCTTGCGAAAATCGATGAAGATGCGCTTGTCGAACAACCCTTCGGTGCCGAGGATGCCTTCTGCGCCGCCCAGCGCGTCGGTGACGATGGGCAGGATGATGGGCTCGATCAGCAGGTCGCCGATCTGCAGGCTGTTGACCTTGATCACCGGCACCACCGCCGAGCCCGTCACTCCCCGCAGGCGGACCCGGGAATTCATGTCCGGCTCCATGCCCAACGACTGCGCTACGCTGAGCATCACGGCGGAATGGGACGCCCCCGTGTCCAGCACCATGCGGTAGGGACCCTTGCCATTGATGAACACCGGCGCCCAGATGCGTCCGATGCGATCGCGCCGCGTCGGTGCGACGAAGCGCGGTTCGTCGGCCTGCACCAGGATTTCGCTCAGGTCATCCACGCTGGGAGTGGCGGCTGCCGGCGCGGGGGCAGCCGCGGCCGGAATACCGGCGGCTGTGGCTCCCGCCGGCGTCACGCTGTTGACGGTGGTGGTGGCGGTGCCGCCCGGTGCTGACGCGGCGGCCGGCGGCGCAGTGACCGGCGCCGTGCCCGTCTCCGGCGCCTGCCGCCCCTGCGCCTGCAGCGCCAAGCCAAGCAGGAGTACGCCAAGGACTGCAGCGCGAACGCTGCTGCGATGGTCATTCATGCGCCATCTTAGCGCGCGCGCCGTACCATCTGCACCATAAGATGATCCGCCACGGCGCGCAGGTCTGCGCAGCGTCCGGTGTGGACAGGCGAGGTCTGCACGATGGTGCTGCGCGGGGCCACCAGCCAGTGGAAACGCTCGCGGGCGCTCATGCGGCCCAGCGGGCCGGCCGCATCGCCGCCGGCGCAGATGGCCGGAATCGCCGCCAGCGCGGCGCGCACGCCCGGCAAGTCGGCCTGCGGGTCCAGGCAGCGCAGCGCCGCCTCGTCCAACTCGATGCGCGCATCCAGGAAGCGCTGCAGGTCGCAGGACACTATCACGCCGGCATTGATGAACTCACCGCGCTCCACGCGCGGCACCACCCTCACCACTGCGTAGTCATAGGTGTGCAGTTCGGGCACGCATCGCCTCCTGCAAAAAGACCCCGGTATGCTGCAGCCGCCGCACGAAGTAATCCAGGTACGCAGCCCGCTGTGCCGGGACGCCATCGAAGCCTTCGCTGCCCGCCAGCCATTCTTCCGGAACGGCACGCACCAAGGCATCGAGCCGATCCACATCCAGGCGTGAGCGGCAGAAGGCATCGGCCTGTTCGAGCGCAGCTGCCGCCGGCAACAACACGTGGTCGGCAATCAAGGCAAATGGCGTGGCATGCCAGTCCTCACCCTGCTTCCAGCCATGATGGAAATACAGCGCAGCACCGTGATCGATGAGCCAGGGCCTGCCATGCCAGGTGAGCAGATTGACGTTGCGCGGCGTGCGATCGACATTGCAGACGAAGGCATCGAACCACACCACGCGCGAGGCAAACTCGGCGTCCACCGCAAACACCAGCGGATCGTAGGTGATGGAACCCGGCAGGTAGTCCAACGCGAGGTTCAGCCCAGCGCTGCGGCGGATCAGGTCCTGCACCTCGGCATCCGGCTCGGTGCGCGCGAGGTCCCCATCCAATTGCACGAACGCGATATCGGGAACCGGCAGCGCCAGCAGGCGCGCAATTTCACCGGCCAGCCATTCCGCGATCAGCGCCTTCGGCCCCTGCCCGGCGCCGCGGAACTTGAGCACGTACAGGCCTTCGTCATCGGCTTCGATGATGGCCGGCAGGGATCCGCCCTCGCGCAGCGGCGTGACATAGCGGGTGGCGGTGACGTGCTTCAAATCTTGCTCAAGGCCTTCGCGACCATCTTCTCGGCATCGCCCGTTGGCGCGGTGCGATTGTCGGTGCTGATCATGACGTCCTTCTTGACGGCCTCGAAGCTGCCGACCGACATGTGCATGGCCTCCCAACTGGCTGGACCGACGAGCTTGGCGAGATCCTCCGGCAGTTGCTCCAGAGCCTTGAGGCCGAAGCCGCTGCCGATGTCATTCGCCATGCTGGCATTCTCGCGCAACTCGCGATAACCACCCTGCCAGCGGATCTTGAGGTCGACGAAGCGGTTCAAGCCGTTGACGGGCGGTAGCTGGTAATGGCAGACACTTCCGTCCGCCTTTGGATCGGCGCTCAACGGGCCGATCAAGCCTTCCGCCTCGGCCCGGCTCACCAGTTCACAGGCGCCGCGCGGCGCCGGCCGATGCGCCTTCTGAAAGACCTCAGCCGCCGCGGTGTGCTCGCTACCCTTGATGGCCAGCGGATTATCGATGCGCTTGAACGCGGCGTCCGCCAGGCCCGCCGCGGCGGCAATGTCGGCCTTCGACCCCGCGACGTCCACCTCGATCATCTGATCGCCCCGCAAGGCCATGAAGGTACAACACCCCTGCACCCGCGCCTCATCCCATTCGCCCGCCAGCTCGGTTCCGTCGGCGAGCTTGAGCATTCCCTTCATGTGTTGATTGATGGCGCCTTGCACCTTGGTGAGCATGTTCCACACCATGCTGGCGCCCGACCAGGTGACATCCACCTTCACCTCTCGCAGGTCCGCGCCCATGTAGTGGCAACCGGTGTCACGCGAGGCCTCATCGGGAGCATTGACGTGGGGTGGGACCGCCAAAGGCTGGCCGAGCACTGCCTCCACTTCCTTGGGCTCGAGCAGGCTGCAAGGATCGCCCTCCTTCACCTCGTCTTCGTCATCCGCGACGCTCTCGTGGACGGCACCGCTGGAAGCCGTGGACGGTACAGGCGCATTCGGCCCCGGCTTGGAACAGCCCATCGCCAGGCACACCGCCGATGCCAAAACATACCAACGCCAGGTATCGCGCATGAGAGCTTCCCTCCTCGGATCAGGCCTGCATCATAGGCAGGCCGGCCAGTGGCTGCAATTTGGCCCGGCGGCATGGTAGCGTTGAATGGTTTTTCGCAAGCGCATGCGCAGGGGATTGCACATGGAATGGAGCGCGCAAGTTTTCACCGGGCGGCCATGGGCGGCGACGATATCGGGAATGCTCATCATGGTGGTGGCAGGGTGCAGCCGCCCGCCATCGCCCCCCTCCCCACCCGCCAACAGCGCTCCCGCATCCTCGGTCGCGCAACCCGCGGCCGGCCGCGCGGCGACGACCGCCCGCGCGACGTGGGCCGGCAGTCCCCTGCGTGGCAACGATCCGTCATCGCTGCGCGCCTACCTCGAGAGCGTCAGCGAAGTGACGCCCAAGACCTTCAAGGTGGAATGGTCCCCGGCCACCGTCGCGCTCGACAAGCAGGCCGCGATCCGCTCGCTGCGCGGCGTCAGCCCCGACGGCGCCACCATCACCCTGGCGAGCGATGAGCCGGCGGTCGCCAAATTGAAGCCCGGAAGCATCCTGTGGGTGTGGAATGTCACCGTGCGCAAGGTGCAGTCGGTGCAGGCACAGGGCGATGTCACCCTGGTGCGAACCGCACCGGTTCCGCTGAACGAAGCCATCCCCAATGCCCGCATCGAGTTCGAAGCGCCGGTGAACCTGTCCGCGTATTACAAGGCGAGGCGCGCCGACAGCGCCGACGCCCCAACGGCGAACCTGCGCGCAGCACCGCTGTTCCGCCCGGACCTGCCGGCGCCCGTGATTCGCGATTTCGATCCTGCGCCGTCGCGCGCGTGGCAGGCCGTCGACGGCGGCTTCCTGCAGACGGCCGCCGATGCACCGTCCGCCGATGGCGGCAACTGGTACGACGAAGGCATGAGCGCCAACGGCTTCGCCGGCGAGAAGAACGGCTGGCAGTTCAGCGTGGGCTACCAGGCGCGCGCTGCCGGCATCACGCTCGAACTGCAGGCTCGCAAGAACGAGGCCAGCGACAATCCGGCGGCGGAACTGTGGCTGCAGGCCAGCGACAACCTGGATGCGCGCATCCGCGCGCGCGTCGACCTCGACGGGTTCAACATCGCCGAAAGCCTGACCTTCAGCGGCGGCAACATCGACGAGGCCAGCACGCATTTCAAGAACCTGAACGGCAAGGTGCATGCGCAATTCCTGGGCCGCCTCGGCAAGCCGGGTTCCGAGAACTTCAAGGTCCCGGTGATGAAGCTGCCGGTGAGCTTCAACATTCCCATACCCGCGGGCGGCATTCCCTTCGTCGTGCAGGTGGGTACGGATTTCACGCTCACCCTGGGCTTGAGCGCGAAGGATGCAACCTTGTCGGTGGAAGGACAGACCGCCTTCCGCGGCGACGGCGGATTCGACTACGAGCAGACCAAGGGCTCCTACTCCACCAATTTCCAGGGCGACCAGCCCTCGATCAGCGATTACCAGGGATTCAGCCTGGGCGTGTCCGCCGTGGTGGTGGGCATGCAGTTGCCGCGACTGGGGCTGGGCCTGGGCTTGATCGGCGTTTCATCGGTGGCCTACGTCGACGTGGTCAATGTCATCACCATGACCAACGGCGCCGCGGTCGGCGGATTGGGCCCGAAGTGCAAGCGGGTCACCTATGCCGCGGTGGGACATGTGGGCATCGACACCGAGGTCATCCCTTTGCCGTTCGCGGCAACGGAAAAGGTATCCGATGCATTGAGCCCGAAGCGCGAGATCTTCAACCTCACGCGTGAAGTGCTCGACCCTCCCGTCAAGATGTGCGAGATCAAGTGATGCGTGCCATTGCCGCCCTCGGATGTTCCCTGATCGCGCTTGCCGGCCTGGCGGGCGCCGCCACCCCGCCGCTGCAACAGGGCCTGGTCATCACCGTGGTCACCCGCGCGGGATTGGTGGGGAATGGCGCCTCGCTGGCGGTGGCGGACACCGAGACCTTGTACTCCGTCGCCAACCTGCAAGACGATCGGGTGTGGTTCTCTTTTTCGGTGGCCGCACCCTCGGACCGCAAGGCCAGCGATCTTCTTAAGGAACCCCTGACGCTCAAGCGCGCGGTGCGCAAGGAAGATCTCGTCTCCTCCAACCGGCTGAGCCTGTTCTGGAGCAATGAGGATCCGGACTTGCTCGCCGGGCAGACGTTCATCCAGACCTCGGCCGCGGTGCTGAACGCGTTGAAGACGAAGGGAGAGACGCCCATCGTCGTCGGGGTCAATGAAGACGGCATGATGGCGGGATTGGCCGCGCTACCGGCCGCCGCTGCGGGCGCCGGCGGCGCGCCGGCCGACCTCTCGGGTTTCCTGTCCGCCATGGGCGTGGAACGTCACTATTATCGCGGCACGCTCAAGCGCGTGGAGGCCGGTACCGTGCCCTTTTCGGTGTTGCTCGATGGCGTACGCACCACCGTGCCCGCCGTTCACGCGCGGGGCACGATCAAGTTCACGGATCGGTCACTGGAGGCCGAGTTCTACTGGCTCGACGATCCTGCGAATGCCTTGACGCTCAAGTGGTCCTTGCAGAAGGCGCATGCCCTGGTAACGCGCATCGACTTTCACCAGCCGCCGCTCAAGGCCTCGACCGCCGGACCGGGCAAGCTCAACGACAGCCCCGCCGCCACCGCCCTGGCGGGCAAGGCCTGCCGCGCGGAAATTCCCGGCATCTATTTCGCCACCGGCAGCGCCAGGCTCCTGAAGGAATCCACACCCACGTTGGAAGAACTGGGGAGCTTGCTCAAGGCCAATCCGGCGTGGACGGTGACGATCGAAGGACATACCGACAACATCGGCTCCGCCGATTACAACCTGGACTTGTCGAATCGGCGTGCCGCGGCGGTTCGCAAGGCGCTCACCGGGACCTATCAGGTGCCGGCGGCGCGCATTCGCGCCAAGGGCTTCGGCCTGACCAAGCCGCGCGAATCCAACGCCAGCGAGGAAGGCCGCGCCCGCAACCGGCGTGTGGAGATCGCGCGCGACTGCGCGATTTGATCGCCGGCGCCGAACGGTGCGCTTTGCGAACACCACTTGCGCTCGCAGGCACCATCGCGGCGCGCGGCACTTTGCAGGTATGATCCGCTGATCGTCTCTTCGATCTCGAGACATACACGAGGCCCGCCGGTGAGCATCGCAACCAACGCCGAAACCGCTTCTTCTCATCAGGCCCAACTCGGTCGCTCCTTGCGCTCGCGCCATGTGCAGATGATCGCCATCGGCGGCATCATCGGCGCCGGGCTGTTCGTCGGCAGCAGCACCACCATCGCCACGGCGGGACCAGCGGTCATCATCACCTACGCCATCTCCGGGCTCATGGTGCTCATGATCATGCGCATGCTGAGCGAGATGGCGATGACGGCGCCGGGCACCGGCTCGTTCACCGAGTTCGTGCGCCTGGGGCTGGGACATGGCGCAGGTTTCGTCGCCGGCTGGCTGTACTGGTATTTCTGGGTGGTGGTGGTTCCGGTGGAGGCCATCGCGGGCGCGGTGATCGTCCGGCAATGGCTGCCGCAGTTCGAGGTCTGGCAGCTCGGCACCTTCCTGCTCGCGCTGATGACGGGCGTGAACCTGCTGTCGACCCGCTCCTACGGTGAAGTGGAGTTCTGGCTGTCCTCCCTCAAGGTGGGCGCCATCATCGTATTCATCCTGCTGGCCGGCGCCTGGGCGTTCGGCTTCACCTCTCCCGCCGGCCCCACCTTTGCCAATCTCACCGCGCATGGCGGATTCGCGCCGGCCGGCTACGCCGCCGTGCTCGCCGCGGTGACCAGCGTGATCTTCTCGGTGGTGGGCGCGGAGATTTCGACCATCGCGGCGGCGGAGTCCAACGAGCCCGCCAAGACCATCGCGCAGGCGGCTACCAGCGTCGCGCTGCGCATCCTCCTGTTCTACATCCTCTCCATCGGGTTGATCGTGTGCGTGCTGCCATGGAACAGCATCGTGCCGGGCGAGTCGCCCTTCACCGCGGTGCTGGTCATGATGAAGATTCCCTTCGCCGGCACGGCGATGAGCCTGATCGTGCTGGTGGCGGTGCTTTCCTGCCTGAACTCGAGCCTGTACGTCACCTCGCGCGTGCTGTTCGTGCTCGCGGCCAAGGGCGATGCGCCCAAGTGGCTGGTGGCGGTAACCGGTCGGCAGGTGCCGGCGCGGTCCATCCTGGTGGGTTCGGTGTTCGGGTATTTCGCGCTTGCGGCCTCGGTGCTCTCGCCGAAGATGGTGTTCAGTTTCCTGGTCAATTCCTCCGGCGCCACCATGCTGATCATCTATTTCATGGTGTGCGCGGCGCAGATCCGGCACCGGAACATGGTGGACGCCGTGGCCCCCGAGCGCTTGGTGCTGCGCATGTGGTGGTTTCCGTACGCGAGCTACCTGACCGCGGGCGCGATCCTCGCCGTGCTCATCGCCATGGCGTTCAAGCACGATCTGATGGTGCAACTCGTCACCAGCCTAGCCGTCGCGGCGTTGGTGTGGCTGGCCTATGTCGTATTCCGCCGCGGGAGGTTGGCATGAGTCGCGCGAAGCCTTGGACCGGAAGTTTGGCCGTGAGCATGGCCGCCATGTTGATGCTGATGGCGGCCGGTGAACCGGCTCAGGCGACCAAGCGCACGCCTCGCCCTGCGCCGGCGACGGCTCTCGCCGATACACCACCGGGACCGCCCGGACCGCGGGCGCGCGACCTCGGCATTCCGTTCGATGGCACACCCGGACCGCTCAATGCCATCACCGACGTGGCCGGCGTCACGGTGGGACACACCACCCTGATCGCAGGCAACGGCAAGCTGGAGGTGGGCAAGGGCCCGGTGCGCACCGGCGTTACCGCGGTGCTGCCGCGCGGCGAGAAGTCATTGAGCGAACCCGTCTTCGCCGGTTGGTATTCGCAGAACGGCAATGGCGAGATGACCGGCACCACCTGGGTGGAGGAATCGGGGTTCCTGGAAGGCCCGGTGATGATCACCAACACCCACAGCGTGGGAGTGGTACGCGACGCCGTGATCCAATGGCGAGTGGCCAAGGGCGCCGCGGATGCGTCCGGCTATTGGTGGTCGCTGCCCGTCGTGGGGGAAACCTGGGATGGCTGGTTGAACGACACCAACGGCTTTCACGTCAAGCCCGAGCATGCCATCCATGCGCTCGCGACGGCCGCGGGCGGCGTGGTGAACGAGGGCAATGTCGGCGGCGGCACCGGCATGATCTGCAATGGCTTCAAGGGCGGCATCGGCACCTCTTCGCGGCGACTCTCCGGCAAGGACGGCAATTACACCGTCGGTGTGCTGGTGCAGTGCAATTTCGGCAGGCGCGACAACCTGCGCATCGCCGGCGTACCGGTTGGGCGGGAAATCGAGGCCCCTGAACCTTATGCTTTCATGCCCTCGGAAGTCGCCGAGCGCGGCTCCATCATCGTGGTGGTGGCCACGGATGCGCCATTGCTGCCGCATCAACTGAAGCGTCTCGCGCATCGCGTGACCTTGGGCTTGGGCCGCGTCGGCAGCCTGTCGGGCAACGGCTCGGGCGACATCTTCATCGCCTTCTCCACGGCCAATGCCAGCGCCGTCGGGGATACCGGCGAGCACGATCTCAAGATGCTGGCAAACGATGCGCTGGATCCGATCTTCGGCGCCACGGTGTTCGCCACCGAAGAAGCCATCGTCAATGCCATGGTGGCCGCGCGCGACATGACCGGCGCCGACGATCACCGCGTCATCGCCCTTCCGCACGAGCCCTTACGCGCGGTGCTGAAGAAGTACAACCGGCTGGAGCACTGACGCGCGGGAACCCCCGGGCGCGACGGTGCGCCCGCGCCCCGGCCGTTGCGCCGGCCCCCGGCGCCTGCGCTACTCGCCGATCATTGCAGGGCGCTGTAGACGGCCCGAGCCTTTGCCAGGCGCTCGAGCACCATGGCCTTTTCCGCCTCGCTGTTCCAATCGGGGTAGGCGCTCGTGGCCTCGCTGATGCGATCGATCCACGCGGTGAAATACGCCGCGTCGGTCGAGGAGCGCGGCGGTTTTCCACCGATGGTTACGTATACCGGGCTCGTGGTCGCATACACGTAGTTGTCGAGCACCGGATAACGCCCGCCATCGCTCGAGGCGCGCACCACGCACCAGCCGCTGGCATTGATCTCCACGCGCCCCTTGAACTCTCCCTGCTTGATCGGCTTGCCCTTGACGAAGGAACGCACCGGCTTTCCATTGCAGACGAGGTCGAGGTGGTCCACCGCCACGATGGAGCGCAGGCGCACCGAGAAATCATAGGCGACCGGACCGTCCGCCTTGAGCTCGTCGCCGATGGCCGCACCGCCCAGGCTGAAGCCCAATAGCGGGCCATTGGTGGCGAAGCTGCGACCCGCCTTCAGCGCCGCCAGCCATGCGTCGGTGTCGATCGGACCTTGCGGCACGCGCGTGTACACGCGGTTCATGCCCACCGGTCCACGGAGCGAAGCAAAGTTGGCCATGGCGTCCGTACCACCGGCGGCCGGAATGCGAAAGCCCAGGTTCAACAGCCGGTACCACACGTCGGCCGTGGCGCGGTGATCGCTGAAGCCCAGGATTTCCAGGTAATCGACCTTGCCGAACGCCACGTCCACCGGCAACGCATGGGTCTGGCGCACCTTCGGATCCAGGGGCTTGGCTTCTTCGTCGAACGGATGCACGTAGCCGACGAGCGCGCCACGCGCGTGCGCGATGTCAGCGATGTCGCTGTTGGTGGGCACGAGGCTGGCTGCCGCCGTGTTGGGATAGCCGGCGTAGCCCGGCAGGATGATCCCGTCACGAATCCCCAACAGGCCCATGTGACCCCAGTAGCTGGTGTGGAATTCCTGGCCGTGCAGCACCACCGCCCGCGGCGAGGAGGCCGCGTCCACGTGCAGGCCGTTGTAGGCGATGTCGGGGAAGCGCTGTTCCTTGTTCACGATGAGCGCGTTCACGATCCCCAGGTTCTCGGCCTCCGCCTGCAACACCAGGTGCGCAGGATCATTGCGATAGTTGCCCGCGTAGTTCATGTGCACGTGGACATCGCCACTCAGCCAATGCGCGGCATCGGGCACCTGGAAGGCGCCGGCGCCGAGGTTGGAATCCACCGCTACGGTCTCACCGGCACGCACCATCACCTCGCGCACTTCCAGGTCGCGCTCGAAGCCCTTGAGGATGTCGATGCGGACCTTGCCCGCGGGAACATCCACCAGTGCCTCTCCCTTGGCATGGAAATAGTGGAACTCGAAGGGCCGTTCCTTCCGGTCAAAGCCATCGTCGGCCGAGATCCAACCGCCGGCGGGCGCATGCGTGCGGCCCTGTGCATCGGTGATGCCGATACGCGCCGCCGTGGGCGCCCCGCCCGCATCGGCCAGGCGGATCCTCACCTGTCCCATGGGTTTCGCATAGGTGCGTTCGGTGATCGCCAGCGTGCGGACCAGACCACCGGGCACGCCCAGGAGGCCAATGCTGGTACTACCGCCGCGATTGCTCACGAAGGCAATGCGCGTGCCGTCCGGCGCCCAGCGCGGGCTGGTCTGGTCGTAGTCGCCGAAGCCCACGGCGAACACATCGCCACCCCCGGCAGGCATCATCCACAGGTTGTGCCACGAGCGGCCGACATAGGAGCTGTACACCAGGCGCTTGCCATCGGGCGACAGGTCCGGATGCGTGCGCCAGTTGCTCTCCTCGTAGTGAATTTCGCGTCCGGCGCTGCCGGGCTGGGCCGCGATGCGCCAGATGCCGCCGGTGCCGTGGATGTGGTTGCGGTTAGAGATGTAGATGATCTCCTTGCCATCGCGCGACCACACCGGGCTGATCTCGTGGTCATAGGGGCTGTAGTAATAGCGCGGCAGTTCGCTCAGGTGCTCCTGCGTGAGCTGGGTGAGGCCGCTGATCTCGCCCTCGCGAAAATCGGCGAGGAACAGGTGGAAGCGCTTGTGATCGGCGCTCGAGGCGAACACGATGCGCTTGCCGTCCGGCGAGAAGCGTGCCTCCAGATTGATGGCGCCGTTGCGCGTGAGTGCATGCGTGGCGCCGCTGTTCACATCCAGCACCCAAAGCTCGACCGCATCGGCACGATAGGCGCTGTAGATCACCCAGCGGCCGTCGGGCGACCAGTCGGGCTGGTAATCATAGGAGCCACCGGCCGTGAGCTGCCGCGCGCGCGTGGAATCCACGGATTGGCGCCACAGCGATCCGGCCATGGAATACACCAGCTCGCGCGAATCCGGCGACCAGGCCAGGCTCGACGGCCCGCCCGTGAGCTGGGGCAGGTACATCTCGCGGTAATAGTAGGGATGCGGCATGTCGAGCTGTGGCAGCACGGCAGCGCGCTGCGCCTGCGCGGCGCCGCCGGCGATCGAGAACAACAACACCCATGCGCTCGCCAGAGATTTCATCATTCGCATCCCCATTTCACGAACCATTCGGCGCAACCCGCCCCGCCGGCAACGCCCGCCACCGGGCGGCACGCCGGCTCAGGACGCGCGCTTCACCGCCACCTGCGCTTCCTTCAAGGATTCCTCGAGGATCCCCACGGCCTCATCCACATGCGCCGTGCTGATCATCAGCGGCGGCATGAAGCGCACCGTGCTCTGGCCGCAGGACAGGAGGATCAAGCCATTGTGATAGGCCCGCGTGATGAGGGTATCGCACAGCTCGCGCGCCGGCGCGCGCGAATGCGCATCGGCGATGAGTTCCATGCCGATCATGAGCCCTTTGCCGCGCACCTCGCCGATCACCCCATGCCGCTGCTGCAGGCCGCGCAGCTGGCGCAGGAAATACTCGCCCACCGTGGCGGCGTTCTCGCGCAAGCCTCCCTGCACCAGGTCGAGCGTCGCCAGCGCCGCCGCGCAGCAGATGGGATTGCCACCATAGGTATTGCCGTGCGCGCCGCGCTTCCATTGCTCCATGATGCGCTTCTTGGCCACTACCATGCCGATGGGCAAGCCCGAGCCCAGGCCCTTCGCCAGCGTCATGATGTCCGGCTGCACGCCCCAATGCTCGCAGGCGAACATCTTGCCCGTGCGCCCGATCCCCGATTGCACCTCATCGAAGATCAGCAGGATGCCGTGGCGGTCGCACAGCGCGCGCAGGCCGGCGAGGAATCCCTCCGGCGGCACGAGATATCCCCCCTCGCCCTGGATGGGTTCGACCAGGATGGCGGCCACTTCCGAAGGAGGGACGTTGCTTTGGAAAAGCACGTCTTCGATGTAGGACAGCACGGCTGCGCCCTGGTCCGCCCCCGCCAGCAGCGGGCGGAAATTGTTCGGATACGGCACATGCGTGACGCCCGGCATCGTGGGGAAGAAGCCCTTCTGCTGCGTGTACTTGCTGGACGTGAACGCAAGCGACCCCATCGTGCGGCCGTGGAAGCCGCCGAGAAAGCCGATGAAGCGGCCGCGGCCGGTCACGTAGCGGGCAAGCTTCAAGGCGCCCTCCACGCTCTCGGTGCCCGACTGCGCGAAGAAACTCATCACCGGCTCGCCCATCGGCGCAATCTGGCTCATGCGCTCCGCGAGCAACACCTGCCGCTCGTGCCAATAGTCCGAGGAGATGTGCAGGAACTGCTCGGCGGCGTCCTTGATCGCCTGCACCACGTGCGGATGCGCATGCCCGGTGCTGCACACGGCGATTCCCGCAGCGAAATCCAGGAAGCGGTTGCCATCCACGTCCCACACCTCGGCGCCGCGCCCGTGGGAAATGACGAAGGGATAGTCGCGCGGATAGGAGGGCGAGACGCAGGCGGCATCGCGCGCCAGCAGCGCACGGGCCTTCGGCCCCGGCAGGTCGGTCTTGATGTGAGCGTTCTTCATGCAGGCACCTTTGATCGAGCGGCGTGCATGTCACGCAGCACGCGCAGTTCATGTTCGCCCGGGGCCGGGATGACCTCGAGCTGTTCGGCCACCTGGAGTGGCCAGCCGGTTGCTGCCACCGCCATCTGCGCGGTGACGTTCTCAAAAAGGCCGGCCAGCTGCAACTCCTGGGTGGCAGGGTCGGGCTTCAGGATGCCGTAGTCGGTGATCACGACTTGCGGTCCGCGGCCGCTCGCACGGCTGCGCATGCGTGCGCCGTGGCCATCGCCAAAGCCGATGGAGGTGCGGAAATCAAGCTCGCTGACGAAGGAGCGCGGCGATTGCTTCAGGATCACGAAGGTCTGACGCGCGTGCGAGGCGATCTCCGGCGCGCCGCCCGCACCGGGCAGGCGCGTGGTGGGCTTGTCGTAGGGGCCGATCACGGTGCTGTTGAGATTGCCGAACCGGTCGATCTGCGCGGCGCCCAGGAAGCCCACGTCCACCCGCCCCGCCTGCAGCCAATAGCTGAAGATTTCCGGCAGCGGCACCACGGCAGTGGCCGTCTCGGCCAGCTCGCCATCGCCGATGGACAGCGGCAGCACGCTGGGCCGGGCGCCGATGGTGCCGGACTCGTAGATGAGCACCACGTCAGGCGCATGCAGGCGGCGCGCGAGATTCGCCACGGCCGAGGGCAAGCCGATGCCGACGAAGCACACGCAGCCGTTCCATAACAATCGCGAGCCCGCGACGGTCATCATCTCATCCTGCGTCCAGGCAGCGTTCTTCATGAGGCCTGCATCACATGGCGCTCCATCCACTCGGCAAAACGCTCCCGGCTCTTGCCGATGGCATCCCAGGCCTTGTAGAAATCATTGTCGCGCGCATAGCAGCCCTGCGCATAGGAAGGATAGGCGCCGCGCGGCGCATGCGCCACGGCGCTCACCACGAAGGACGGCAGCACGATGGAATTCATGTGCGCATCCAGCCGATCCACCACATCTTCGACCGTGACGATCAACGTGCGCCCCGCCATTGCCGCTTCCTTCTGCGCACCCACGATGCCGCGCAACAGCACGTTGCCCTGCCTGTCCGCCTGCTGCGCATGGATGATGCTCACGTCCGGATTGATGGCGGGCACCGTGGCAATGTCCTCGCCCGTATACGGACAGCGCACGCTCTTGATGGAGTCATTGACGGCATTCAGTCCGTTGTCGATGTAGCCCCGCAGCAGCCCGAATGGCAGCCCGCTCGCGCCCGCCGTGTAGGCGGCGGCCATGCCGGCATGGGTGTGTTCGCGGATGCGCAAGGGCTGCGGCCAGCCATTCTCGATGGCATCGCGCAGGCGGTAGAGCGAGCCCACGCCCGGATTGCCGCCCCAGGAAAAGGTGAGCCGGCTGGCACAGCCCATGCCGATCATCTGGTCATAGATGAGGTCCGGGGTCATGCGGATCAGGTGCAGGTCGCGGCGACGCTGGCGGATGATCTCGTGCGCCGCGGCGAAGGGGATCAGGTGGGTGAAGCCCTCGAGCGCAATGCTCTGTCCGTCGCGCACATGGCGCTGCACGGCCTCTCGCAGGCTCAAGAGCTCTCCCATCATTCCACCCAGGTCTGCGACTGCTCGCGCAGGTACTGCGGCAGGTAGTAGAACGAGCCGATGGCCTTGCCCGTGGAACTCGAGCCCTTCCAGCCGGCGAAGGCCTGGTAGCCCGGCCATGCGCCGGTGGTCGCGCCTTGCGGACGGTTGAAGTAGATGACCCCGGCCTCGATGCGCCGCCCGAATTCCTGCACCTCGGCTTCGCTCCCATAGCACCCGGCGCTCAATCCCAGCGGCGAATCATTGGCAAGATCAATCGCTTCGTTGAGGTCGCGCACGCGCGTCATCATGAGGATAGGAAGGAACATCTCCTGAGCGAACAACGGATGATCGGGCGGAGCCTCCGCGAGCGTGGGCGCCACATAGTGACCTTGCGCCAAGACGCCCTCGCGGCGGCGCTCGCCCCCCACGTGGATGCGCGAGCCGCGGGTGCGCAGCAGCGTTGCGAACTCCTCGTAATGACGCGCCGCCTGCGCCGACACCACCGGCCCCATCTCGGTGCTGCGCAAGCCCGGATCCGCGATGCGAAAGCCGCGCGCGCGCTCGACCAACTGCGCCGTGAGCGCATCCGCCACTTCGTTCTGCACGTACAGGCGAGACAGGGCCGAGCACTTCTGCCCGCCCATGCCGTAGGCCGAACGTACGATGCCGGCCACGGCGCGGCCAAGGTCGGCGGATGCGGTGACGATGCAGGCATTCTTGCCGCCCATCTCGGCGATGCAGGGCTTGGCGTAGGCACCCGAGAGCAGATGACGATGGATCGCCATGCCGACGGCATACGACCCGGTAAAGGTGACGCCGGCCACATCGGGATGCTGGATGAGCTGCTGGCCGATGTTGGCGCCGTCCCCGCACACGTAGTTGAACACGCCGGGGGGGTAGCCCGCGTCGCGGATGCAATCGGCCAGCAGGCGCCCGGCCCACGGCGTCTCCACCGACCCTTTCAGCACCACGCAATTGCCGGTGACCAGCGCGGCCGCCACCGGGCCACTGGCCAGCGCCAGCGGGAAATTGAAGGGCGCGATCACCGCCCACACGCCATAGGGCTTCAACACGCTGCGGTTGTGGGATTTCCAATCGCTCAAGGGATCATCGGGCAGCGCGCGATCATAGCCGCCGTTGTTCTCGAAGTCGGTCGCATATCCCGAGAAGAAGTCCGCGGCCTCCTGTGCCTCGCCCAAGGCCTCCATGCGGTTCTTGCCCACTTCCAATGTGAGCGAGGCGGCGATGTGATAAACCCGCGCCTCGATCAATTCGGCCACCTTGCGCGACAACTCGATGCGCCGCGCGATCGGCGTGGCCGCCCAACCGGCGCGGGCACCACGCGCGGCGAACACCGCGGCGTGCAACTGCGCCACATTGGCCTTGCCGAAGCGCCCCAGCAGCTCCGAGGTGTTGGCGGGATTGAATTTCTCGATGCTCGCATCGCCGGGCAGGTCCTTGCCGCCGACGAACAACGCATGCGACTGCCCCAGGCGGCCGCGCACCTCCGCCAAGGCGGCGTCATAGGCCGCATGCAGGGACTCGGGCGGGGAAAACATGGTGGCGTAGGTGAGCTTGAAGGTCATGGACATGAACACCGTGGGTAGATGAATGTTCGCAATGCGAACATTAATTCGACATGCGAACGCAATTACGATCTAATTCGCAGGCCGTGTCAATCACCGCTCCCGCCCTGCCCGTCTCTTCGCTCGCCATGGAAGACAGTCCCGATTTCGTGCAATCGCTTGCACGTGGACTGCAGGTGATCCGCGCCTTCGATGCAGATCATCCGGAATTGAGCCAGGCGCAGATCGCCGACCGGACCGCGTTGGCGCGCGCGGTGGTGCGGCGGAGTCTGATCACCCTGCAGCACCTGGGTTACGTCGGACTGCGCGGGCGGTTGTTCCATCTCACGCCGCGCGTGCTGGAGCTGGGCTTCGGTTACCTCGCCGCCTCGCGCCTGCCGGAACTGGCCCTGCCCACGATGGAGCAGCTGGTCCGCAACGTGAAGGAGTCCTGTTCGCTGTCGGTGCTGGACGGCGGGCAGATCGTGTATGTTGCGCGAGTGCCGGTGAGCCGCATCATGACCGTGGCGCTGGGCGTGGGGGCGCGCCTGCCGGCGCATGCCGCCTCGATGGGACGCGTGTTGCTGGCCGGCATGAGCGATGCCGAGCTCGATGCGTGGCTGGCGCGCGCCACGCTCACGCCGATCACCCCGCATACCCTGTGCACGGCGAAGGCCTTGAAGGCCGAGATCCAGAAGGTCCGCCGGCAGGGCTATGCGCTGGTTTCGCGCGAGCTGGAGCTGGGACTGTTCTCAGTGGCCGTGCCCATCCGTGCGCGCAGCGGAGAGGTGCTGGCCGGCTTGAACGTGAGCACGCAATACCACGCCGACAGCCGCACGCTCGCGCTGCACACACTGCTGCCCGCGCTGCGCCAGGCGCAGGGCGAGATCGAGCGCATCATCGCCCAGGTGGGCAGCCCGTTGGTATCGGCGCGCGCATGAGCAACCCCACCCCGCCACAACGTATCGGCTTCTGGACCTGCGTGGCCCTGGTGGTGGGCAACACCATCGGTTCGGGGATTTTCCTGCTGCCGGCCAGCCTTGCCAAATTCGGCTTGAATTCGCTCATCGCCTGGCTGTTCACCGCCGCCGGCGCGATGACGCTCGCCGTGGTGTTCTCGCGCCTGAGCCGCGCCTACCCGCGCGCCGGTGGCCCGTACGTGTACACGGGCGAGGCGTTCGGGCCATTCCCCGCCTTCATCGTCGCCTGGGGATATTGGATTTCAATCTGGGTGGGCAATGCGGCCATCGCGACGGGCGGGGTCAGCTACCTCACGCCTATGTTCCCCAAGCTCACGCAGATTCCCGGCGCCACGGTCGGGCTGACGCTGGGCATCCTGTGGCTGCTCACCTTCGTCAACTGCCGGGGCATCAAGGCCAGCGGCCGCGTGCAGAACGTGACCACGGTGATGAAGGTGATGCCGCTGCTCGCCATCGCAGGCTTCGCCCTGTTCAACGTCACACCGGCGGACTTCGCGCGCAATGCCTCGATTCCCCTCTCGTTGAGCGGCGTCACCGCGGCCGCCACGCTCACCCTGTGGGGCCTGTTGGGCCTGGAGTCCGCCACCATCCCTGCGGACAAGGTGGATGACCCCGCCCGCACCATTCCGCGCGCCACGCTGTACGGCACGCTGGGCACGGCACTGATCTACATCATCGCCTGCGGCGCGGTGCTCATCATCCTGCCCACGCAGCAACTGGAATCCTCCACCGCGCCCTTCGCCGACGTCGCGCGCATCTTCTGGGGCGAGCGTTCGGCGCAGCTGCTTGCCGCCTTCGCCGCCATCAGCGCCTTCGGCTGCTTGAACGGCTGGATCCTGCTGCAGGGGGAGCTGCCGAGCGCGATGGCGAAGAATGGCGTGTTCCCACGCGTGTTCGCGCGCGTCTCGGCGCGCAATACCCCGGATGTGGCCATGATCTTCGGCAGTGCCTTGGTGAGCGCGCTGATCCTCATGAACTCGCAGAAATCGATGGTCGACATCTTCACCTTCATGATCCTGCTGTCGACCACGGCCTGCCTGGTCATGTACACGCTGTGCTCGCTCGCATTACTGGTGCTGAACGCGCAGGGCAAGATGCCGGGCGCCGGCCGCTCCTCCCTCGCGCTGACGCTCACCGCCGTCGCCGCCTTGATTTATTCGCTATGGACCATCGTCGGCGCAGGCTTCGAGGCCGTGCGCTGGGGATTCGTGTTATTGGCCGCCGGCGCGCCGGTGTACTGGATCATGCGCAGAGTGAACCGATGAAAAAGCAGAACGACAATTCCTGGGCCGCGGACGTCACCACCAAGGGTGCCTTGCCGCGCGTCGCCTACGGCAAGGGCATCCACGTCTTCGACTCGAACGGCAAGCGCTACATCGATGCCTCGGGCGGGCCGGCGGTGTACTGCCTGGGCCATAGCCATCCGGAAGTGAACGAGGCCATCAAGGCACAGATCGACCGCATCGCGCATGGCTACCGCTATAGCTTCACCTCGGACCCGCAGGAGGAACTGAGCGCGCAGATCGCGGAAAGCTGCGGACACGGCCTCAACGCCATCGTGTTCGTCTCGGGCGGTTCCGAGGCGGTGGAGTCGGCGCTGAAGCTGGCGCTGCAATACCATTACGCGCGCGGCGAGGCCTCGCGGCGGCGGTTCATCTCGCGGCGCCGATCCTGGCATGGCAATACACTGGGCGCCTTGTCGGTGTCGGATTTCGCCAGCCGCCGCAAGCCCTTCGAAGGCGCGCTCATCGACGCATCGTTCCTGTCCACGGTGAACGAGTACCGGCCGCCGGTGGGCGTGGAGCCCTCGCGCCTCGCCGAGCATTGCGCGGCGGAATTGGAGGAGGAAATCCTGCGCCTGGGTGCCGCCAACGTGGCCGCGTTCATCTTCGAGCCCGTGGTGGGCGCGGCCGGCGGCGTGGTGCCCGCGCCTGCCGGTTATGCCAAGCGCGTGCGCGAGATCTGCAGCCGCCACGGCGTGTTGATGATCGCCGATGAGGTCATGTGCGGTTCGGCGCGCTGCGGCACCTGGCGCGCGCTGGAGCACGACGGCGTGGTGCCCGACATCATGGCGATCGCCAAGGGATTGGGCGGCGGCTACCTGCCGCTGGGCGCGGCGGTGTACCAGGAGAGCATCCTGCAGACACTTGTCCGCCACGATGGCGGCCCCCTCACCGGTCACACCTTCACCGCGCACACCGCGGCGTGCGCGGCCGGTGTGGCCGTGCAACGCATCGTCAAGCGTGATGGCCTGGTGGCGCGCGTCAAGAACGAAGGCGAGGTCCTCAAGGGCATGCTGCGCGAGGCCCTCGGCAAGGTGGAGGCCGTGGGCGACATCCGCGGCCGCGGCTTCTTCGTCGGCGTGGAGTTCGTCGCCGATCGCGCCGGCAAGACGCCCTTCGATCCCGCGCACATGCTCTCGGCGCGAATCGGCAAGCATGGGGTGCAGCGCGGCCTGATGTGCTACCCGATCTCGGGCAACGTCGATGGCACGCGCGGCGATGCGGTGATCCTGGCGCCGCCCTACATCAGCACGCGCGAGCAGTTGCAGGAGATCGTGGATATTTTCACCGAGTGCGTGAAGGCCGCACTGGCGGATATCGGCAAGGGCTGAGGGGCGGCGCGCTTCGGGCGAGCCGCGATATCATGGTGAGATCATGAAAAAGCTGTTCGCCGCATTGGCGCTGTTCGTCGCCTGCATCGTTGCCGTGCTGGCACTGGGCCCCGGCATCGTCGAACGGCGTGAGAATTCGCTCTCCGGCGCACCAGCCTATCCCGTCCCGCCGCGTGCGGCGGCACTGCATGCCACACTGCAACTCACCGACCTGCACGCCGATTCGCTGCTGTGGGGGCGCGACCTCCTGCAGCGCGGTTCGCGCGGACACGTCGACATCCCGCGCCTCATCGAAGGCCGGTACGCGCTGCAGGTGTTCTCTTTGCCCGCCAAGGTGCCGCGTGGCCTGAACTTCGAGCGCAATGCGGACGACAGCGATGTGGTCACGCTGCTCGCGCTGGTGCAGCGTTGGCCCACGGCCACGTGGAACAGCCGCCTGGCCCGCGCCGAATATCAGTCAACCCGCCTGCAGGGCTTCGCCGACCGCTCCCACGGCGCGTTCACGCTGATCCGCTCGGCGGCCGACCTGCGCGCCTACCGGCAGCGCCGCTCGCAGGAGCCAGGCATCACGGCCGGGATGCTCTCGCTGGAGGGCAGCTCCCCGCTGGAGGGCGATGTCAAGAACCTGCAGGCGCTGTACGCCGCCGGCATCCGCATGATCGGCCTGAGCCATTTCGTCGACACCGACATGGGCGGCTCGGTGGCCGGAGTGGACAAGGGCGGCCTCACTGCCAAGGGCCGGGAGCTCGTCCTCGCCATGCAGCAGCGCGGCATGATCGTCGACCTTGCGCATTCCTCGGCCAGGACCATCGACGATGTGCTGGCCATCGCCGCCCGCCCCGTCGTGATTTCGCACACCGGCATCAAGGCCACCTGCGATAACAATCGCAACCTCTCCGATGAGCAGGTGAAGAAGATCGCCGCGGCCGGGGGCCTGATCGGCATCGGCTTCTGGGACACCGCCACCTGCGGGCACGATGCGCGTGCCATTGCCCGCGCCATCATCGCGGCCGTGGGCCTGGCCGGCGCGGAACACGTGGCCTTGGGATCGGATTTCGACGGTGCGGTAGAGGCGCCCTTCGATGCAGGCCAGGTGGCGCAACTCGTGGCGGCGCTGCTCGATGCCGGCCTGCCGGAACGGCAGATCCGTCAAGTAACGGGCGAGAACGCGCTGAATTTCCTGGAAAATCAATTGCCCTGAGACAGCCCGCCCCCGCCTTCGCCGCCCGGCGTATGATGAGCGAAACGAACAAGAACTCGCGGGAGTGATGATTGCGTAGGTGCTGTGCCGCCTGGCTCGCAGGCCTGTCGATGCTGCTGTCGCCGTTGGCAGCTGTTGCCCTGATGCCGGAGGTCGACGTAGCGGTGCTCGATTCCGCGCATCCGGCTTCCGCTGCCGACATCACGCGTGGCGAGGCGGACGCGGCGTTCAAGCCATTCGCCCCAAGCCCGCCCACAGCGGAAGGCCGGCATTGGATTCGCATCAGCAGCCGCCAGCCCATCGCAGCGGAGGGCTTTCCCGTGCTCGTGGTGCACCTCGCGCGCTCGGCCGCCGCCGAACTGCTGCCGGCAGGCACGCAGGCTCGTCTCCTGCCGCTGACCATGGAACTTCCCGCCTTCCGCGGCGCGCACGAACTCGTCTTTGCCTTGGACAGGGGGCTCGCGGCCGGAGAGCCCTTGTATCTGCGGATCGACTCGGCCGGGCGCGGCATCGGTGAATTGACCGTGCGCGCGTCGACCCTGCAGAGCATGTTGGCGCGCAGCGAGGAACATGCGCGCATGGTCAGCTTGAGCTTCGGTGCGCTGACGGCCGTGGCGCTGGCCGCGCTGCTCATCTGGCTGGTGCTGTCGGACCGCATGTTCGTGCTGTATGCAAGCCTGTTCTTCCTGCAGGCGCTGTATCTCGCCTACCTCACCGGCCAGGGTTTTTCCTGGCCGCTGCTGGACAAGGCCCTGCCGCTCGGCTCTCACGCCTGGAACGTGCCGGCGTCCTTGAGCGGCGCAATCTCCTGCTGGTTCGTGCGCGAGATCGCGGACCTCAAGGTGACCTGGCCGCGCGTCTATGCCATCTACGGCGGGCTTGCCATCGCCTTCATCGTGCTGACGGTGGCGAACGTCGCAAAGCTCGTAGGGCTCGGACCGCTGGTCAACGGCATCGGCAATCTCATCTTCCTCGCCACCGCGATCTTCACGCTGGTGGTCGCCTTCGTGGCGTGGCGCCGCGGCAGCCGCGCCGCCGGCTGGTTCCTCGTGGCATGGACGCTGCTCGAGGCCTGCACCATCGCCACCACGGTCGCGTTGCTCATCGGCATGTCGGAAGAAACCAACCGCCTGATGTATTACTACGCCCTGCCGCTGTCCATGGTGGCCGCCGCGATCCTGATCGCGCTCGGCGTCGCCGACCGGCTGCGCGAACAGCGCCTGGCGCTCTCGGATGCCGAGCGGCGCGCGCAGACCGATCCGCTCACCGGCGTGCTCAACCGCCGGTCGTTGATCGAGCGCCTGGATGCGGCCGGCGTGCGCGCCCGGGCCCGTGGGCTGCCGATCGCCGTGCTGTTCATCGACCTCGATCACTTCAAGCTCATCAACGATTCCTTCGGGCATCCGGCCGGCGATGCCTGCCTGCGCGCCATCATCGGCCCGATCCAGACCGAGCTGCGGCAATCGGATGTCATCGGCCGCTACGGCGGCGAGGAATTCGTGGTGATGCTCAGCAGCGCCGACGCAGCCGCCGCCCGCCCCATCGCCGAGCGCATCCGCCGGCGCGTGGAGGATGTGGCGGTGGAGGGCTTCGGCCCGCCCATCCGCATCACCTGCAGCATCGGCCTCGCGGCCAGCGACATCGAAGGCTTATGGGGCGAGGCGCTGATCGCGCGCGCGGATGAGGCCGTGTACACGGCCAAGCGCTCGGGCCGCAACCAGGTGCGCATGGTGGAGATGGCGGTGGCCTGAGCGCGCCAGCGCTCGCGCCTCAGGGCGCCTGCGACTGCGCGTCGAACGCGGCCCAAGCCTGGTCGATCACGAAGGCATGGATGTCGTCGACGTCAGCGGGCTTCAGGATGTCATCGAAGCGCGCCATCCCCACCGGCAGCAAGGCTCCTTTGAGGACGATGTCGGGGAAGATGGCGTGCAATTCGGGCTTCAGGCGCCGCAGATCGGGGATGAGCCCCCTTCCCATGGCGTGACAGCGCGAACAATGCCGCGTGTATAGCTCTTCGCCGTGGGCGATCCGCTGCGTGTTGCCCATGCGCGCCGGCGGTTGCGCGAAGGGCTGCTCGACTTGCAGAGGCGGCTTGGGAACGGCGCCGCCGCCGAGCTTGAAGGCGATGATGCGCCCCTCGTTGCCACGGCGGTACGCCGCCGTTTCCGGCGCGAACGGCACACCCGCGCCGCCACCGCCGAAGCCTGCCATCACCGCGATGTACTGCTCACCGTCCACCGTGTAGGTGCCCGGCGCCGCCATGATGGACGTGCCCACCTCCAGGCGCGCCAGCTCCTTACCCGAGTCCGATGCGTACACGTTGAGGAACCCCGCCGAATCGCCGCGCACCACGAGGTTGCCGCCGGTGGACAAAATCCCGCCATCCCAGAAACCGCTGCCGGGCTGCTCCCACACCACGGCCTGCTTGACCGGATCCCAGGCACGCACGCGCCCGCCGGTCTTCACCGGCACGGGCACGTTCTTCGATAACTCCTCGAGCGATGGCAACGGGCCGAACATCGCCTTCATGCCCGCGGGCTCGTAGAATTCCGGCGGTACGCTGGCGACGGTGAACGTGCCCTCGACCAGGCCGGCACGCGTATGGCGCGTATCGAAGAACACCCACGGCGCTTCGATCACCGGAATGTACACGAGGTGCGTGCGCGCGCTGTAGGACATGGGCATCCAATTGTGCGCGCCCGACATGCCGGGCACGATGAGCTTGGCGCCGGTGCTGTAGTCGGCGGCGGCGCTGCGCTGCGGGCGGCCGGTCTTGGGGTCGAGGCCCGTGGTCCAATTGATGTAGGTGAAGGGCTTGCCGCTGATGAAGCGGCCCGTGGCACGATCCAGCACGTAGAAGATGCCGTTCTTCGGCGCGTGCATCAGCACCTTGCGCGTGACGCCGCCGATGGGAATGTCGGCGAGGATGATCTTTGCCGTGGAGGTGTAGTCCCAATTCTCGCCGGGTACTTCCTGGAAATGCCACGCGAGCTTGCCGGTCCTGGCATGAATCGCCACGATGGAGGCCAGGTACAGATTGTCCCCTCCGCGCGGCGAACGCTCCTTCCACGAATACGGCGAGGCATTGCCGGTGCCGACGTAGACGAGGTCGAGCACGGGATCGTAGGCCATGCCATCCCAGGCGGCACCGCCGCCGCCGAACGACCAATCGCCTTGGGGGTCCCACGTGTCCGCCGCCGCCTGCAGATGCGGTTGGTCCTGGGGCCCGAGCGTGGGATCGCGCGGCACGATGTAGAAGCGCCAGGCTGGCTTGCCGGTATCGAGGTCGTAGGCGCTGACGTAGCCGCGCACGCCGAAGTCCGCGCCGCCATTGCCGATGACCACCACCCCGCCCGCGATCTGCGGCGCGCCCGAGATCGTGTACGGCACGCGATGCGCGCGGTCTTCGGCGCTGAGCGTGTCCGTCTTCCACACGAGGTGCCCATCGCGCGCATCCACCGCATGCAGGAATCCATCGGTGGAGCCGACGTACACCCGCCCCTTCCACACGGCGACACCACGATTCACCACATCGCAGCAGGCATAGCGGCCCCATTGCGTATCGGGCTTGGGATCGTAGGTCCAGATTTCGGCGCCCGTCTTCGCGTCCAGCGCATACACGCGGCCCCAATTGCCCGAGGTGTACATGCGCCCATCGACCACGATGGGTGTGGCCTGCAAACCGCGGCGGGTACCCGGTGAATACTCCCACGCGAACCCCAGCTTGCCGACATTGGCATCGTTGATCTGTGACAAGGGGGAATAGTAGGTGCCGCCGGCGTCGCGGCCACCGGTGAACCAATTCCCGGGCTCGGTTGCGGCGTGATCGAGCCGCGCGCGATCCACCCAACCTGCCCGGCCCTTCGCGGCAGCCGCAGCCGCAGCACCGCTCCCGGCATGCGCCATTGCAACGGCGCCGACCGTCAGGGCCAGGATCCAGCGCGCACGGCGTGCGCAGCGGATTGAATCACGCATGCGGTTGCGCCCCGAGAAAGGCCAGCAAGGCAGCGAAGTAGCGCTGTTGATCGTCATACATGGACATGTGGCTGCCGTTCTCGCAGATCACCACGCTCGAGTTCGGGATGAGCGTGCCCATGCGACGGATATCATCGGGCGACATGGTGTCGTGACGGCCGCCCAGCAGCAGCGTCTTCGCCGTGATGCGGTGCAGGTCGTTCCAGCGGTCCCAATTCTTGTAATTGCCCACGATGTTGAATTCGTCCGGCCCCTGCATGGTCTCGTACACCGTGGCATTCATGTATTTCATGGTGCGATCGAAGGGCTCGGGCCACGGCTTGGTGCGGCACAGGTGCTCGGCATACAGGTACTCGAACATCAGCTTCTGGTAGCCCTCGGACTTGATGTCCTTCTTGTCCTCAAAAGACTTCATCTGTGCCTGCACGGCCGCGGGGAGCTTGGCGCGCAATTGATTGGCGTACTTGACGTACGCCGCCACGCCCGCCGTCATGTTGGAGATGACCAGCGCGCTCAGGTGTTGCTGGTACTTGAGCGCGTATTCCATGGCCAGCATCCCACCCCAGGAATGCCCGAACAGAACGAAGTTGGACAACCCCAGGGCCTTGCGCACCGTTTCCACTTCCTCACGATAGCGGTCCACCGTCCACAGGCTTACGTTCTCGGGGCGGTCGGAGAAGCCACAGCCGAGCTGGTCGTAGTACCAGAAGCGGAACTTGTCGGCCGGCAGGAATTCCTCAAAGCACTCGAAGTAAAAATGCGACATGCCGGGGCCGCCGTGCAACAGCAGTACCGGGATGGGCCCATGACCCACCTGCTTCACCCACACCTGGTGCCCGCCGCCGATGTCGATCATGCGCGCGCCGCTGGTCTTCACGCCGTCCTTACGGCCATTGTCGACGCCGGCATTGGGCCCCGCGTTGTGAACCGGCGTAGCCGCGTGCGAAACCCCCGGCGTCGCCGCCCCCGCACCACCCGCCCCCGCCAGCGCCGCGGCAGCCGCGCCGCCTGCAATCAGATCCCGCCTGCTCATGCTCATGATGCCTTCCCCTTGTTTGGTGTACGCCAGTCCGCGAACACCAATTGTACGCGGCGCGACAACTTGGCGAACATGCGCGGAAAGCTCGCCGCCGGGTCGAACAGGAATTCGCCGAAGTGCTGGTTGAGCAGCGCGAAGATCACCGCCGTGGCATCCGCCACCGGCAGGCGGGCATGCAGCCGCCCCGCGGCCTGCTGATGGCGCAGGAGCGTGGAGATCTGGCGCCGCGTCTCGGTATCCGCGCGACGCACGAATTCGGTGAGTTCGCCTTCATTGCTCAAGCCCGGAAACACCGTCAGCCTTAGTATTTCCCGGCTCGACCAGTTATGACCGCCCAGGTCGGCATAGGCGCCCAGGAGTTTCACCATCGACCGGCCCGGATCGGCAGGTGGATGGGCGATCACCTCCTGCGCGCGATCCAGCATGCGTTGCAGATCGAGCTCCAGGAGCGCGGCCACCAATCCCTGCTTGGAGGCGAAGTACTTGTACACCGTCGCGACGCCCATGCCCGATGCCGCGGCAATCTCATCGAAGGTGGTGCGCGCGTAGCCCTGGCGCTCGAACAGACCATGCGCGGCGGCCAGCATGATTTCGCGCCGCTCCTTCTTTTGAGCCTCGCGGCGGCCCATCAGGGGCGCGCGGCGCCCATGGCGCGCCGGATCTGCTCGAGATTCGCATCCACGGGCTGCGTGGGATGCAGTATTGCGACCACCCGTCCACGGGGATCCGCCAGATAGGTGAACAGGCCGTGATCGATGAGGTTCTTGCCGGCCACGCGCTTGACCGGCACGCCGAAGGTACGCGCCGCATCTGCGATGGCGGCCTCGCTGCCCGTGAGCGCACGCAAGCGAGGATGGAATTGCGACACGAAGCGCTTCAGGCGCGCCGGCGTGTCCACGCGCGGATTCACGCTCACGAACAGGGGCAGCAAGTCATTGCCTGCGGGACCGAGCCGGTCGAGGAGCTGGCGCATGCGCATCAAGGATGCGGGGCACAAGTCGGGGCAATCGGCATAGCCGAAATACACCAGCAGCCAATGGCCATCGAGCTGCGCGGGCGAGACGCGCTGGCCGTCCTGGTCGATGAGGCGGTCGTCGGGCTTGGGAGTTTCGAGGGCGCTCGGCGGCGCACGCTGGGGTGCTGTGGTATTGGATGCGGCGGCTGCGCCTGCCGCCGGCGTTGCGCAGGCAAGCATCCATGAACCGACCGCGCCTGCGGCCATCACACCCGCTTTGCGCCCCTTCATATCGCGACGATCCAACCCATGGCGCCGCGCTCCGCCATGCGGCTTTGATGCGGATGGAACATGTAGCGGCCGCGCCGCGGCAACGTGAACTCGATGATGGCCCGCTCCGCGGGCCCCAGGCTCACGACGTCGGTGTGCTCGTGCGGCGTCATGGACGTGCCGCTGCGGTACACATCGAAGGTTTGCGCATGCAGATGGAAGGAGGCCAGCGCGTCGTACTCCACCATGTTGACCAGGTACAGGCGCACCAGTTCGCCCGCCGGCACCTTCAAGGGAAAGCGGTCGTAGTAGCCCGCCACGCCGTTCCAGGCATACACCTCGTTGCGTCCATCGCCGTCCACATCGAACCCGCACAGCACCAGCACGAATTCGTGCGCCGGCGCCCGCGGCTTCTCCGGATCGACGATCATCGCACCATACATGCCCTTGCTCAGGTGCCAGGAATACGGCGGCACATGACAGTGATAAGGGTGCAGGCCCACCGGCCCCGCGTCGAATTCATAGACGGTATCCGCGCCGCCGCCCACGCGCTGCAAGCCGTCCTGCTGCACATCGTGCGCGCCGTGGAAGTGCACGCTGTGCGGGGTGCCCGAGCGGTTGCCGCAGCGCACGCGCAGGCGCTGGCCCACGGTGACGCGCACGATGGGGCCCGGCACGCTGCCACCATACGCCCAGACGCGAACGTTCTGGCCGCCGGCAACTTCCAGCGTGGTTTCCACCACGGACAAATCGAACTCGCGAACCGCTTCGCCGCGCGCGGACCAGGCAGGTGGCGCGTGCAGGTTGTCGCGACTGCCCGGCAAGACGTAGTTGGGCGGTGCGTACTTCGCCGTATAGCCCACGCCCGTGCCCAGGGTCTGGCCGGACGTACCGTCCGTGGCGCAGTCGATCTCGCTTCCCGGCGGACTGCCCGCCGCGCCGGCAGGCGTCGCCTGTTTCGCGCCGAACAGGCGCTTGCCCGGCAACAACAATCCGCCGGCCAATCCGGCGGCGCCGCCCAGGCCGCCAATGCGAAACAGATCGCGGCGCTTCAGGCTCATCGTCAGGCGATGCCGCCGAGTCCTGCGCCCACCACCAATACCAACACGTACAGCGCGGCGCCACCGCCGACGGCCACGATGCGCGTGCGCGCCGGCACCTGTGCGCCGCCGATCAGCAGGTACGCCAATGCGCCGACGAAGGGCAGGAGGAAGATGGCGAAGGACCATCCCCACACCGCGCCGCCGGACAGGCCAGGGCGCTGGCCGAGATCCCACAGCGCAAGCGTGCTCCACACCACGTACAACAGCAGTGGCAGCAGATATCCATACAGTCCGAGGAGCATTTGCAGGTTGGTTGGCAGCGTGACGTTCATGTGATGGTTTCCTATGAGAATGGAGTTCAGCTCAGCGCCTTGGGACCCAGTGGACCGCCCGCCAGCCAGATGCCGGCGATGAGCGGCACCAGCCAGACGATGAGGCCGGCGAAGACGATGGCGATGCGGGCGCGGGCATTGATGGAACGCGCCGCGCCCAGGAGGTAGGCGGCACCGCCGGCCAGCGGCAGCAGCAACACCACCGCGCCCCAGCCCAACGAGGAGGGCTCACCGCCCTGCGCCCGCTTGCCCATATCCATGAGCGACAGTGCGGCCCAGGAGGCATACAGCAGCATGGGCAGCACGTAGAGATAGACGACGAACCACCATTGGAAGGCGGTGGAGGGATTGGAGACGGTGAACAGGCTGGGCATGTGGATTCCTTGCCGCGTTACAGCGATGCGGTGGCGGGCTTGATGGGCGCGTTTTCGACGGGCGTGCGGATGGCGTTCAGGTCCGGCTTGGCGTGCTCGAACACGTTCACCGCCGGCAGCACAGGTGCATCCGCGCCGCCGGGCAGGCCCGGTTGCGCGGGAGGCACCGGGCGCGTGCGGTAGTCATTGAGCTTGAACTGTCCGGTGCGGATCTGCGCGATGGACCCGAAGAAGGTCATCGAGGTGGAAAGATCCGAGGCAATGGGCAGGCGCGCGCCGTCGCAGCCGTTGAGCGCCTGCAAGCCCCACGGCAACGAGGTACGGTACACGTTGCCGGCAAAGCAATTGTGCAGTGTCCCCAGCCCACCCGCGACGAGATCGGCGCGGCCGGACTGCAGCACCACGTTGTTCGTCACCTGGTGCCCGGTGGAGGGCCAGAAATGCCGGTCGAGGATGGGCACGATCAGGATGCCGTTGTTGCGGCTGCGGACCACGGTGTTGTGCTCGACGCGGTTGTTGTGCGTGCCCACGAGCGCGATGCCGTTGCCGGCGAGTGTCTCGGTGGCATAGAAGCCGGCCGCTTCATCGTCCAACCCCGAATCGGTGACGATGTTGCCCATGATGGTGGTATCGCGTCCGGGGGGTTCGAGCTCGATATCGAAGGTGGTGGTGCTGATGCCGGTGCGGTTGTGCTCCCAGCGGGAGTTCAACACGTACATATCGCCGCTGGAGTTGGTGCCGGAATACCCCAGCCCGCTGTAATCGCCGATCACATCGTTCACCACCACACGGCATGGTGCGCACTGCCCCACATAGAATGCCGAGTCGGGCGAGCCGCTGCCGTAGGAATGCTCGAACAGGCCATCGCTCGAACCGAAGGCGTAGATGCCATAGTCGCCGTTGCGATAGGCCGTGAGATACGAACCGCGGAACCCCTTGACCCCGGTCCAATAGAAGCCGTTGAGCGTGAAATTGCGGGCAGTCATGTTCTCGATGGCCACGCCGTTGGCGCCGACCATCACGCCCGTGCCCACCTCGAACTTGCCATCGAGGATCACTTCATTCCGATCCACCCCGCGCAGCGTGACACTCGGCGTGGTGATGAACACGGCCTCGTAGTAGACACCCTTGTCTACCAGGACGAGGTCCCCGGGATTGGCGGCATCCACGCCGTTCTGGATGGTGGGATACTCCTGCGGCACGCGCCGCGTGACCCCCGTGGCCTGGTCCACCACCGCGAGCACGCCGCGGCTGCCGGCGGGCGGCGTGTATTGCACATCGCCCACCACCGCCACGCCCACCATACCCACCTTGCCATCGGGCGTTGCGTGGAAGGAGCAATAGAACGGGAACACGCCGGACTGCGCGAACACCATTTCGCTCATGGATTCGGGCGGCATCTTGATGTTGCCGAAGGTCTTCTCGGTGGAGAAGGAATGATCCACCGCGATGACGTTGTGGTCGTTGCGGCCGGCGTTGATGAACACCACCGATCCACCGATTGGCACGCGCACGATGGCGGGCGAATAGCTGTTGTCCGCCATGGACACGAGCACGGTGCCGGTGGGCTTGGCCTCCTTGCCGTTGCCGCATCCGCCGAGGGCGAGCGCGACGGCAGCGCACAACAGGCCGGCGCCGGCCCGGGAGCGCGAAGAAACGTAGTTCGACATGCGCAATACCTTCTTGGAGAAAACGTATAGTTTTTTTAAATTACTATTCGATTGCGCGGGCAAGCGTATGCCGCATGCGCGGGGGTGTCAACGGGCGGCGCCGGCCGCGCGGCGCATCAAACCTTGGGTGACCAGCGCGGCGCCCGTTTCTCGACGAAGGCACGCACGCCTTCGGGGGCATCGTCAGAGCTGCGCCAGGCAGCAAACCTGGGATAGGCCTCCTGCCCCGCCAGCGCCCGCTCGAGCGTGGGCTCGTCCAGCCCGCGATACACGGCCTCCTTGGAGGCATCGATGGCCGTGGGTGCGCCGCGCAATATGTCGCGCGTCCAGCGCGCCACGGCGGCCGGCATTTCCTCGCGCCGCACCACTTCGTTGACGAAGCCGAGCGCCTCGCCTTCGCGCGCGCTGATGGTGCGCGAGGTCAGGATCATGCCCATCGCCTTCTTCAATCCGATCTGCCGCGCCAGGCGATGCACGCCCCCGCCCAGCGCGACCGCGCCGATCAGCGGTTCGGGCAGCCCGAAGCTGGCCTCCTCCACCGCGACGATGATGTCGCAGGCCAGCGCAATCTCGAAGCCACCGCCGAGCGCGGCGCCGTTGACGGCCGCAATCACCGGCTTCGCCAGATCGAAGCGCTGCGCGATGCCGCCATAGCCGCTGGGCGGGTACGGCTCGCTCAGGATCCGCCCGTCGCGGGAGGACTGCAGCGCCGCCTTGAGGTCACTGCCGGCGCAGAAAGCGCGCTCACCGGCGCCGGTGATCACGCACACGCGCTGGGTGGCATCCGCGGCGTAGGCATCGAAGGCCCGGTGCAATTCCTGCTGCATGGGCGCGTGCAGCGCATTGAGCACCTCCGGGCGGTTCAGCACGATGGTGGTAATGCCGCCGGCGGCGGTGACGGACAGGAACTGGAAACTCATCGCAGGTTCTCCCTTCTGGGCCCTGCGCGTGGAGCGCGGGCGCACCGCGATACTAGCAACCGCGGCAGGCGTGACCAAGGAAGCTGACGGTCCGCTGACGCCCCTTCCGGATCGCAACGCTCAGGGCCTTGCAGCGAAAAAAAAGGCGGCGCCAGCAGGCGCCGCCTTCGAGGTCGATACCGGTGCGATGCGCCGGCTTAGAACGATGCGCGCACTTCCACACCGATGGTGCGCGGCTGGTTCACGAACAGCCGCGGCCGGCCCGGCGTTTCCGCCGCGATCGAGCGGCTGTCACCGAGGTTGGCACGCTCATCCGAGAGGTTCTTGCCCACCACCGCGAATTCCAGCGGCCCGCGCGACAGCGCCACGCGCGCATTCACCAGGTGATAGGAGGGACGCTCGCGCGGATCGACCGGGTTGTTGTTGCCCGAGAAGCTCTTGCCGATGTAGGAATAGTCCACACCGCTGATGAGCTTCCAGGTGTCGTTCAACGACACGCTGTAGTTCACGCCGGCATTGCCGGTCCACTCCGGCACCTGGTACACGGGCGAGCCTGCCTGCTGCGGCGAGGTGGCGCTGGCCTCGGTGATCTTGGCGCGCTGGTAGCCCATGCCGAGGTTGAAATCCAGGTGCTCGCTGGCGCGTCCACGCACTTCGATCTCCGCGCCCTTGCTCTCGGCTGCGCCCGCGTTGGCGCGGTACTGGAAGCCGCAAGGCAACAGGATCTGCTGCTGGATGTCCTTCCACTTGATGAAGAAGGCGGCCGCGTTCACGGTGAGGCGGTTGTCCAGCCAGGCGGTTTTCGTGCCCAGCTCGTAATTCCACAGCGAATCCGACTTGAAGCGGCGCGTGGCATCGAGGTTCAGGTTCGGATTGATGGCCTGCAGGTTTTCCAGGCAGTTCAGCGCGGCGCCCGGCGTCGGATCGCCCGCGGGGACCGAGGGCACCAGTCCACCCGGACGGAAGCCCTTGGCCGCCATCGCATACACCATCTTGTCCGGCGTGATGCGGTAATCGATCTGCACCTTCGGGTTCACGCCGCTTTCGCTGGTGGTGGTCAGCGGATCGACGATGCGCGGGCCACCGCCGACGGCGAGGCCGAGTTGATAACCTTCCGCCGTGGTCTTCACCTTGTACCAGCGAAGGCCGCCGGTCACCTTCAATTGCTTGGTGACCTCATACGACAGTTCACCGAACACCGCCGGCTCCTGCACCTTGGTATGGCCATCGCTCTTGAAGACGAGGTCCGCCACTTCTGGATTGTTCTGGCCGCCCAGGGCATTGTCGAGGCCGGGAACGATCGCGCCCGGGTAATAGGCGTTGAACGGCACGCGGCCGTGGAAATCCGAGTAGAAGCCGCCGACGACGAACTGCATCGGGCCGTCGAGGTCGGAGGCAAAGCGCAGTTCCTGCACGAAACGCTGGTAGCTCTTGATCTCCGTGATGCCGCCACCGCTCGGCGGCACGCCCACATTGGAGATGATCGCGGCCCAGACGAAATCGGTTTCGTCCTCGGTCTCCACCACCTTGCGATCGAAGTACGCCGTGGAAGAGACGAATTCACCCATCCCGGTCTTCCACTTCACGCCCACCGAATACAGGCCCCAATCGTCGTACCCGCCCTCGGCGATGTCGAACCAGCGCGCCTGCGTCAGGCCGCTCGGGCGCATGGCATTGGGAAGCGGTGCGAAGTCCGCGTAATCCGGCCCGTAGGCGTAGCCGATGCGATTGCCCGGCGCGCTCAACACATCCGCCATGGGGAAGCCGTTGAAGGTGGACTTCTGGCGCATCGCGCGCGGTGTGATGGTGACGTTGTCATTCACCTGGAAGGTGAGACTGATCGCGCCGCCGTAGTTCTTGACCTCGCCGATGTTGTCGAGCGTGGTGACGCCGGTGGCGTCCAACGGGCGGCAGGTCTGGCCTGCAGCCGCATCGACACCTGCCGTGGCGGGGTCGGTGCAGAAGCTGCGTTTGAAATAGCCAGCCTGGCGATCGTAGAACGCGGAGACGCGCGCCGCGAGGCGATCCTGGATCAGCGGGATGTTCACCACGCCATCGGCGGTGTAATTCGGGTCACCGGTCTGCGAGGTCTTGCTGAAACCACCATGCACCGTGGCCTCGAAGCCGTTCAGGTTCGGCGCCTTGGTGATGATACGTACCGTGCCACCCATGGAGCGGGCACCGTACAAGGTGCCCTGCGGCCCGCGCAGCACTTCGATGTGATCGATGTCGAGCACGCGCGGATCGATGGAATCGGGGAGCGGGGTTTCATCGAGGTAGAAGCCGGTGACGTTGTCGCCGGAAATACCGCGGATGGAGATCGTGCGCGAGGTGCCGACGCCGTCACCGGTGGGTGCGAAGGCGAGGTTCGGGACCTTGGTGCCGTAGTCGAAGAAATTGGCGATGGCCTTCTGCTCCAGCGCTGCGGCGCCGAAGGTTGTCATGGACAGCGGCACGGTCTGCTCGCTCTCGGCGCGCTTCTGCGCGGTCACCGTGATCACTTCCAATTCATTGGCATTGGGCGTATCTGCGGCAGCGGCAGACAGGGTGCCTGCGGCCAAGAGGCCGAGCGCGGCCGCGCAAGGTTTCATCATCCCCATTTCATTCTCCTGAATCGAACACTGACCGGGAATTATCCATGATTGCCAAGGAAATATCCGTAGCAAAACAGCAACAACTGTGACACAGCATTCGCCGCGTGGCAATCTTTCGTGTGTCATGAAGGCGAATGCCGGCTCCGCTCCGCCTTCGCCCGGCGGCAATCGCCCACGCGCGGCATGTTGCACCGCCGCGCGCGATCAGCGAAATGCTTTATGTTTCAAGCTTTGAGCAGGGCTCGCGCAGCCGCTTCGATGGCGGCGGCTTGGGCGTTCAGCAGGGTCAGCCCGCCATCCAACGCCAGGGTGTGACCGGTCATGTAATCCGACAAGGGGCATGCAAGAAACACGGCCGCATCGGCCACCTCGTCGAGCGTGGCCAGGCGCGGCACCGGCTGCATGCCCACCAAGGCCTGCTCGCCGGAGGCTTTGCAGAAGATGGCGGCGCCCACCGTGCCACCCACGAGGCCTGGCGAAAGCGCGTTGACGCGAGCGCCTTCGGCACCGCCCCACTCCACCGCCAAGGTGCGCACGAGCGCCTCGATGCCGGCCTTGGCCGCACAGGCGTGCGCCTGCAGGGCCATGGGAACCGTGGCTTGCGGCGCGGAGATGGCGATGAGATGCGCGCGCGGCTGCAGATGCGGACGGCAGGCGCGGAAGGTGTGGAAGGTACCCTTCAAGTCGATGTCGACCACGGCGGCGAAGGCATTCGAGGAGAGCTTCTCGGCGGGTCCGAGGAAATTCCCGGCCGCGCCCGCCACCACGATGTCCAGGCGCCCGAAGCGCGCAACGCCGGCCGCGACGGCCGCATCGACGGCCGCACCGTCACGCACGTCGGCGGATACACCGAGGCTGGCGCCGGCACGGGTGGCCTCGAATTCGCGCACCGTAGCATCGAGCTTGGCCGGATCGCGGGCCACGATCACGACGTTCGCGCCCAAGCCGATGTAGCGGGCCGCGATGGCCTTGTTGATGCCGGAACTTCCGCCGGTGATCAGCGCCACCTTGCCCGCCAGCAAGTCGCTGCGATAGGCGCCGCTCATGCGCCACCGCCCGGCGCATTGCGCGGATACCCCGCGCGCTCATGCACGCCCACCATGCGGTCCACGTTCTGCAGCGTGTGCAGGATGATGTCGGTCTGCGACCAATGACCCATGGGCCGGTACCAGGAGGCCACCCAGGTGATCAGCCCGCCGATCGACACCGCGGTGAGCAAGGGATCCTTCACGTCGAACTCTCCCGACTGGGTGCCCGCCTCCAGGAGCTTGGCCAGCCGCACGCCGAATTCGCGCCGCAGGTCCATGAGATGCCTTGATTTCTTGCGCTCGAGGTTCTTCTCCTCGCGCTCGTACACCACGATGTATTTCTGGTGCTTGATGACGATGCCCGTGACCTGCTCCACGATGAGCTTCAATTTGTCGCGTGGCGGGAGCGAAGTGGCGAGCGACTCATCCAGCGCCTGCAGCGAGGTGCGGATGCCGACCTCGCAGATGGCATTGAGGATCTCGCTCTTGTTCTTGTAATACGAGTACAGGAAGGGCTTGGTGACCTTCAGGCCTTCGGCGATGGCATCGAGCGTGGTGGCCTCATAGCCATGCGCAAAGAACAACTCGCGCGCTTCCTCGAGGATGCGCTGGCGCTTGAATTCCTGCACCTGCGCCTTGAGCTCGGATGGTTTCTCCGCCATGTCAGCGTCCGATCCGGTCGCGCTTGATCTGGATGCCGGCCTTCTCGCGATCCCAGGTATCGGGCGTGATGCCTTCTTTGCGCAACTCGGTCTTCAGCACCTTGGCCGACGGCGTCTTCGGCAATTCATCGAGCACACGAATGAAACGCGGAATCATGAAGTGGGCCATGCGATCGCGCAGGAATTCGATGAGCGCCACCGGATCGATGCTCTTGCCGGGCGCGGGCGCCACCACCGCCATCACCTCGTCCTCGTCCAGCTCGCTGGGCACGGCGATGGCCGCCGCCTCGCGCACATCCGGATGCGCCACGATCTCCGCTTCCACTTCGAAGGAGGAGATGTTCTCGCCGCGGCGGCGGATGGCATCTTTCATGCGGTCGACGAAGAAGAAATAGCCATCCTCGTCCTGGCGGAAGGCATCGCCCGTATGGAACCAGCCGTTGCGCCAGGCGCGCGCCGTGGCCTCGGGCATCTTGTAGTAGCCGGAATTCATGGCCCACGGCCGGTCGGTACGCACCAGCATCTCGCCCACTTCGCCCAGCGCGACCTCGCAATCGTTTTCGTCCACGAGCCGCACTTCCACGCCCTTGCGCACCTTGCCGCAGGTGCCGCGCTTGGCGGGGTTGGGGTCCGAGACGATGGGAGAGGAAATCTCGGTCATGTTGAAGATGGTGTACACGTCGGCGCCGAAGCGCTGGTGGAATTCCTGCGCGCCGGCCGACAGCGGCACGATGAAGCACTTGCGAACCTTGTGATCACGGTCCTGCGGTGAGGGCGGCGCCTTCAGGAGAAAGGTCGCCATTACGCCCAGGAGGAACACGGCCGTCACCTCGTGGCGGCGCACCAGCGGCCAGAACGCATCGGTGGAAAAGCGCTCCGGCATGACGATGGAACCGCCGCGCCCCAGCATCGCGAAGCACAACCCCATGCCGCCGATGTGGAACATGGGCATGTTGACGAGGAAACGGTCCTCGCCCGTGATGAACCACCAGGATTCGGGTCCCGGGTTCGTATACATGTGCAGGTAGGAGGACAACACGCCCTTGGAGGGGCCGGTGGTGCCCGAGGTATAGATGATGGATTGTGTGTCCCAGGGTTCGATGGGCCGCTGCAGCGGCGGCAGGTCGGGCTCGCTGCCGCGCAGGCTGTCGAAGCCCACGCAGGGCAGCGGTGGATCGGCGGGCACGGGCCCGCCTACCGACACCAGCCGCTGGAGCGAGGCGAGCTTCGCGCCCTTCAGCCGCTCGATGAGATCCACGTGCACCACCGCCACGCTGGCATCGGAGTTGGCGATCACATGCTCGAGCACACCGCCGCGATACGCGGTATTGGCCGGCACATAGACGGCACCGAGATAATTGATGGCGTAGTACGTGAACAGCATCTCGGGCGTGTTCGGCTGCCAGCAGAACACATGATCGCCCTGCTTCACCCCCAGGCGCGCCAAGCCCACCGCGGTTTCGATGACGCGCTCGCGGATCTGGCGGTAAGTCAGCGAAAAGCCATCATCGAAGATCACGTAGACCTGGTCGCCGCGCTCCACGGCCCAGCGATCGAGCAGGTAGCGCACCACGCAGACTTCACGCGCGGGCACCCGCGGGTCCGCGTGGCCGGTCCGTGATGGCGCATTGCTCATGCCGCAATTCCCCTCAGATTCAGCTTCGATTATTACCGCGCATTCGCAGCGGTTTCCTGATGGTAATTATTTGTACACCATCGGTAATGACAGTACAATCCGAGCGCACCGTTCGTTTGACAAAACCACTCATATTCCCGGAGCGCGTGATGTACCAATCCACCATCGGAATGACGGCGCTGGAAATGGTCTACAGCGGCCGTCCCGCCGCCGAAGCCCTCGCCGAAGAAACCGCCCGCCTCGGCGCCAAGCGTGTGTTCCTGGTCTGCAGCAATACCCTGCGGCACAAGACCGACGAAGTAAAGAAGCTCGAGAAGGCCCTCGGCAACAAGCTGGTGGGCATCTACGACAGCGTCCGCCCGCATGTGCCGCGCGAGGACGTGGTGGCCGCGGCCATTGCCGCCTCCAAGGTATCGCCCGACCTGCTGGTGTCGCTCGGCGGCGGCTCCGTATCGGACGCCACCAAGATCCTGGCGATCTCGCTCAAGCACAAGCTGTTCACGACGGAGTCGATGGAGGCCTATCACATGGTCGTCAACCCCGACCACAGCGTGACGCTGCCGGCCTTCGAAGGCCCCGACATCCCGGTGGTGCTCATTCCCACCACCCTGTCCGGCGGAGAATTCAACGCGCTGTCCGGCTCCACGGACAAAGTGGTGAACGTGAAGCAGGGCTACGTGCATCCGCGCATGGTGCCGCGCGCCGTCATCCTCGATCCGGCCGTCACCGTGCACACGCCGGAGTGGATCTGGATGTCCACCGGCGTGCGTTCGCTCGATCATTGCTTCGAGACGCTGGGCTCGCTCAATTCGAACGACTACTGGGACGGCATGGCCATCAACGGCGTGCGGCTGTTGTCCGCAGGGCTCACCGCGGTGAAGCAGAACCCGAAGGACCTGAGCGCGCGCCAGCAATGCCAGATGGGCGCGTGGTGCTCCATGGTCGCCATCGTCTCAGGCCTGCCGATGGGCATCAGCCACGCCACGGGCCACGCGCTCGGTGGCTCATTCGACGTGCCGCACGGCTACACCTCCTGCGTCATGGCGCCCTTCGCGCTGGAATACAACCAGAGCGTGAACGGCCATCGCCAGAAGCTCATCAGCCTCGGGTTCGGTGAGCCCGATGTGCCGGCGCACGTGCTGGCCGACCGCATCATCAGGAAGCTCGGCATGCCGCGGAGCCTGGCCGAGGTGAAGGTGTACGAGAAGGACCTCAAGGCCCTGTCGGGCTACATCTACCAGGACATCTGGTGCGGCACGAACCCGCGGCCCATTCCGAACTCGGATGCGCTGATCGACCTGCTGCGCAAGGCGCTTTGAGCCGCGACGACTCCACGCACAAGGCGGCGGGCGCCGGCGCGAGCCTGCAGGCGCTGGCGGCGCGGGTACTCGCGGGCGAGCGCGGCGGACTGGCGCGGGCGCTGACGCGCATCGAGCGTGATGCACAGGATGCGCGCGCACTGGATGCCGCCCTCGCCCCGCACACGGGCCGCGCCTACACCGTCGGCATCACCGGTGCACCCGGCGCCGGCAAGTCGACGCTGGTGGGCGCGCTGCTCGGCGTGGCTCTGGCGCACGACCAACGCGTCGCGGTGCTGGCGCTGGATCCCGAATCGCCGTTGACGCATGGCGCCATCCTCGGCGACCGCCTGCGCATGGAACACGTGGCCGCCGATGAGCGCGTATTCGTGCGCTCCATGACGGCCGATGCGCATGGCGGCGGCCTGTCGGTCACCACCCCGCTGGCCATGCGCGCGCTCGATGCCGCCGGGTGGCCTTGGGTGTTCATCGAAACCGTGGGCGTGGGCCAGACGGAGCTGGACATCGTCGATGCGGCCGCGACCACGGTGGTGGTGCTCAATCCTGGTTGGGGTGATGAGGTGCAGGCCGTGAAGGCGGGCCTCATGGAAGTGGCCGACATTTTCGTGATCAACAAATGCGATCGCGAGGGCGCTGCGCAGACGCGGCGCGACCTGGAACAAATGCTGGCAGCCACCAAGCCCGCGGCCTGGCGGCCGCTGATCGTCGACACCGTGGCCAACGCCGGCCGCGGGATCGAGGAAACGTGGGCGGCGATCGCCGCGCACCGCGCGCACCTGGAACAATCTGGTGCGTTGGCCGCGCGGCGCGCGCGCTTCCTGACGCTGGCGCTGCGGGGCTTGGCGCAGGCGGGATTTCAGGCGCGATTGGATGCGTGGAGTGCGTCGCCTCAACTCGCGCGAACCCTCGAGCGGCTGGGTTCGGGCGAACAGACGCTGCATGAAGCGGCCGGCGAACTGTTGCGGCAGGTGCTACGCCAGGATTGATCTCGAGGTGACGGGTCGCGATCAGCCGCCGCCGGTGACGCGACGGTGACGCCGTTCAGGCGCTCGCGGCAATACCGGTCAGGCGCCTCGCAGCATCGGTGATGGCCTCCAGCGTGGAGCCCGGCGGATAAGTCTCCACACCCAGCTCCGCCAGCCGGCGGCAGGTCGAGGGCGGCAACACACCGCCCGCAAATATCGGCAGGTCGGGCCGCGCCGCACGCAGCTCGCCGATGATGCGCTCCACCACGGCCGCGTGGCCGCCGACATTCAGGCCGACGAGGTCGACATCCTCGTCGATGGCAGCGCGCACGATCTCGGGCCCGGTGATCATGCCGCCCATGATGACGTGGAAGCCGGCATCGCGCAGCGCGCGCGCCACCACGGAGAGCCCGCGCCAATGGCCGTCCAATGCCGTCTTCACCAGGAGAATTCTGCGCGCCGCGCCGCTCATCAGACCAGCTCCGGCGTCTGCCAGTCGCCCCATACCGAGCGGTACAGGTCGCCGATCTCACCGAGGGTCACTTCCGCATCCAACGCGTCCATCATCTTCGGCATGATGTTGATGGCGGGATCGCGGCACGCGGCCTCCAGGTTCTTCAAGGCGGCCTTCGCGCCCGCCTCGTGCCGTTCGCGACGCACGCACTCGAGGCGCTCGCGCGCCACGTCGTAGGCATCGTTGACGCCGGGGAAGCCGTCGACCACGAAGGGCGAGACATCGTCATGGTGATCCGTGACGCCGACCACGACGCGCGTGCCGTCGGACTCGGCCTTGAAGTCGGCGTTCTGGTTGTCGCGCGCACGGGCATGCAGCCAGCCCGAGTCCAGCGATGCGAGGAAGCCGCCCTGCGCGCGGATCTCTTCCGCGAATTCCCAGGCGCGGCGCTCGATCTCGGCCGTGAGCGCTTCCACGTAGTAGGAGCCGCCGAGCGGATCGGCCACGGCGCAGACATTGGTCTCGTGCTGCAGGATCTGTTGGATGCGCACCGACATCTGGTGCGCGTGCTCGCTCGGCACGGACAGCGCCTCGTCATACCCCGAGACGCCCAACGACTGCACGCCGCCAAGCACCGCCGTCAACGCCATCAGCGTGCCGCGCACGATGTTGTTGATGGGTTGCTGGTAGGTCATCATCGAACCCGAGGTGACCACGTGGATGCGCATGCGCAGCGCGCGCTCGTCGGTGACGCCGTAACGTTCGGTCAGCAGGCGATGCCAGGCCTTTCGGGCCGCGCGCAGCTTGGCTGCATCCTCGAAGATATCCAGCGTGGTGCGGAAATTCACCCCGCCCACGCGCGAGGCGGCCAGGCGCACGTCCATGCGGCCGCGGCGCTTGATTTCATCCAGGTATTCGATGGCATTGGCGATGAGCGCGCCGAGCTCCTGATAGGCGTTCAGGCCCGTGTCACCGCCGTTGTAGGCGGCGATCGACACCGGCACCCACTTGGGCAGGTGCTCGCCGCAGAATTCGATCAGGTCGGCGTTGAGGCGCAGGCCGGCGGCCGTGGGCACTTGCTGCTTGGTGACGCAGCCCAGGTAAGTCAGGAAGAAATCGCTCTGCCCCGTTCCGGGCAGCGTCGACAAGTCCAGGCCGCGGCGCTTCGCGACGGTCCAATACGCTGCCGCCGCGAACGGGCCATGTTGCACGACGCCGCCGCCGGCATGGCCATAGGTGTTCTCGATCGGGATGCCATCGAGGCAGATGTGCGTGTCGCGCACGCTTTGCATCACCGCGCCCGTGAGGCCCACGTCCTCGCGCCGCGCCACCACATCCGGATGATCGACGTTGTACAGGTGATCCGCGGTATTGCGGTCGTGCTCCATGATGAAGCCGGTCTCGCCGTTCTTCAGCAGGAACTTGATGCGCTCGTTTTCGTCCTCGGGCTTGCCGAAGCCCGAGAGCTGGAAGATGCGCCAGGCCTTGGAGCGGTAGCCTTGCGGGAAGCAGCCGCGATGATAAGGCGCATCGCCGGGCAGTCCGCCCATGAGGGCGCGATGCTCGGCCGGCACGTCATCCGGACCATAGCTCGCCTTCACCGGAATGCCCGAGCGGGTGGTATAAACCGGAGGAGCCTTGGGGTGGCCTTGCATGTGTCCTCGCGCGTGGCGCGCGCGGTGATGGCCGTGGCCGCCCCGCGTGCTTTCGCATAAGATGTTCACGCCAGTATACTGATCGTATTAAAAATCTACCAATAGTTTTGAACGCGGATTGAGGGCTCGGCATGCGGAAGGAAACCTTCGACACACTGTTCTCGGTGGCCGGCAAGAGCGTGCTCATCACAGGCGGCTCGCAAGGCATCGGTTTCATGCTGGCCGGCGGGTTCCTCGCGGCCGGCGCGCGGGTATACATAACCGGGCGCAAGGGCGATTCGCTGGAGGCCGCGCGCGCCAAGCTGGCGCCCCTGGGAGACGTGCAGGCGATCGTGAGCGATGTGGGCACGGCCGAAGGCATCGACGCCGTCGATGCGGTCATCCGGGGCCGCGATGGCCGCCTGCACGTGCTCGTCAACAATGCCGGCATCACCTGGGGCGCACCATTGGAGAATTTTCCGGAGAAGGCCTGGCCCAAGGTGATGGGCGTGAACGTGCAGGGGCCGTTCATGTTGCTGCAGCGGCTGCTGCCCTACCTCAAGGCCACGGCCAGCGCGGAGAACCCCGCCCGTGTCATCAACATCGGGTCGGTGTTCGCCACCCTCACGGACGTGATGCAGGCCTATTCCTATGCCGCGAGCAAAGCGGCCATCCAGCAGTTGACGCGGGTGCTGGCGCGCGAGCTTGCACCGCAGCACGTGTTGGTCAATGCCATCGCACCCGGCCTGTTCCACACCAAGATGACGCATTTCGCCATGGAGGACGCCGAGCACCGCGAGAAGATCCTGGACGGAATACCACTGCATCGCGGTGGCACGGCGGAAGACATCACCGGCCTTGCGGTGATGCTGAGCTCGCGCGCGGGATCCTACATCACCGGCAGCATCATCCATCTGGATGGTGGCCAGATGATCAGCCACTGAAGGCAACCATGACATTCCAGACGCTTTCCTTGGAGAAGCGCGGCGCGGCGGATTGGCTCACGCTGGACCGCCCCGACGCCATGAACACCCTGAATGCGGCGATGGTGGAGGAGCTGTTGCGTTACTTCACGCAGCTCGAAGCCGATCGCAGCGTGCGCGTGGTGGTGCTGCGGGCCGCCGGCGCCAATTTCTGCGCGGGGCTCGATCTCAAGGACATGGCGGCGCGCTTCTCCACCCTGGACGCCGCCGGGATCCTGGCCACGCAGCGCTCCTTGAGCCGGATCACCCTGGCCATGCGGCGCTGCCCGCAGCCCGTCGTCTGCCTGCTGCAAGGTGCCGCCTCGGGAGGCGGATTCGCCTTCGCCCTCGCCTCCGACATCCGCTATTGCACGCCCGACGCGCGCATGAATGCAGCGTTCATCCAGGTGGGCCTGTCGGGCTGCGATGTGGGCGTGAGCTTCCTGCTGCCGCGGCTGGTGGGCTCCTCCGTTGCCGCGGAAATGCTGTTGACCGGCAAGTTCCTGAGCGCCGATCGCGCCCGCGAGATCGGCCTGGTGTCGAAGATCGTAGCGGCCGAACAGATGGAGGCGGCGGCGTCCGAGCTCGTGGCTTCTCTGCTCAAGGCCTCGCCCATGGGACTTGCGCTGACCAAGCAGGGATTGAACACCAACCTCACCGCGCCGAGCCTGGAGGCCGCCATCGAGATCGAGGACCGGCAGCAAGCCCTGCTGGCCTCCCAGCCCGAATTCATGGCGAGCATCCAGGCCTTCCTAGCCAAGCGTCCGCGCTGACCCGCGGGCGGCGGTTGATCTCGCAGCGCCTTACCAGCTGGCGTGCAGTTGCTTGAGCCCGCGGAACAGGAATCCGGGGCGCCATTGCGGATTCGACACGTCCACCTTCATGCCCGGCAGCTCGCGCGCCAAGGCGGCGAATGCAACGCGGCCCTCGAGCCGCGCCAGGGCCTGGCCCACGCAATGATGGATGCCACCGCCGAAGGACAGCAGGCGGCTGTCCTTGCGACCGATGTCGAAGCTGTCGGGGCTGGGGAACACCGCGGCATCGCGATTGGCCGAGCCGACCACGCACAGCACACGCTGCCCGCTCTTCACCGGCTTGCCGTTGACCTCCGCATCGTTCAACGCGGTGCGGTAGCTCGCCTGCAGCGAGGACTCATAGCGCAGGACCTCCTCCACCACATTGGCGGATAGGCCTGGATCGGCGACGAGCCTGGTCCATTGCTCGGGGAAGGTGTGCAGGGTCAACAGGCCATTGCCCAGCATGTGCGCCGTCGTCTCGAACCCAGCGCCGAACATGCCGATGACCACCGTGAGCAGTTCCCGCCGTGACAGACGGTCGCCGTCCTCGGACGGCACCGCGAGTGCGCTGGTGAGATCGCCGCGCGGGTCGGCGGCACGGCGATCGAACACCGCGCCGAAGTAGTCGTACAGAAAATCCATCTGGGAATTGGCGAGCTTGAGCTCCGCGTCGGTCAACGCGCGAGTCTCGAAGACCAGGAAGCTGTCGGCCACCGCGCGCGTCAACGCCGCCATTCGCTGCGGCGTGCGCTCTTCCTCCTCCACGCCCAGCATGTCGCACATCACCAGCGTGGGGAGCTGATAGGCGAACTCGGACAGCACCTCCATGCGCCGTCTCGGCTTCACATTGTCGAGTAGCTGGCGGGTGATGGCCTCGATGCGCGGCTGCATGTCGGCAATGCGCTTGGGCGTCAAGGCATGCGTGACCAGCTTGCGCAGGCGCGTGTGATGCGGCGGATCCTGCATCACGAACACTTCGGAAAGCCAGCGGTAAGCGGATTGCCCGAGCACGTCGAACCCGGGCGGGTAGAACATCTGGATGTTGCGGACGAACTCGCCCTGGCCAAACTGGGGGTTGCTCAAGACCTCGCGCACATCCGCATAGCGCGAGGCCACCCAGTAGCCGCCGGCCGCCCAATGCAGCCCGGGGTCGGCCCGCAGGCGGCTGTAGACCGGATACGGATCCCGGATGAGCCCGGGATCCGCCGGATCGAATCGGAAGTCCGCTAGCGCGGCTTCCATGTGTTTACAGCTTGAAGTTCAGCGTGAGGCCATAGGTGCGCGGCGGCATCAGCGTGCCCACCTGCACGCTGGAATACAGCGGCGCGGTGATGATGTTGTTGGCCTTCACCAGCTTGTCGCCGGCGTTGCGGATCCAGGCCGTCACCGACCAATGGCCATCGGTGGGCTCGTAGCCGGCGTTGAAATTGAACAACGCGTAGGCCTTCTGCACCGCATCGTCGTTGTTGAATTCGGTGAAGAACACCTTGTCGGAGAACACGGTCTCGCCGTGCAGCGTGATCTTGCCGGCACCCATCGGGATCCCGTAGGTGAGCCCGACATGACCGCTGTACTTGGGCGCGTTCTGCAGGTAGTTGCCGGAGAGATCGACGGTGGCGAAGCCCTGGCGATAGTCGCCCTGCAGGAAATCCTTGTACTTGGCGTTCAGGTAGGTAGCCGCCGCGTCCAGCTCCAGGTTTTCCGTGAGCTTGGCTTCGGTCTCGAGCTCGAGGCCGAAGTTGCGTGCCTTCGCGGCGTTCACGGTCTGCACCGTGCTCTGCGCGTTGACGAACCCGACCTGCAGGTCCTTGTAGTTGTAGTAGAAGGCGGCAGCGCTGAAGGTGGCGCGGTTGTCCAGATACTTCGTCTTGAACCCGGTCTCGAAGGCCGTCACGTATTCCGGGTTGATCACGTCGTTGACGCTGCCGATATTGATGACGCCCGATTTGAACCCGCGCGTGACGCTGCCGTACAGCAGCGAACCGCCGTCGGTGCGATGCTCCAGCAACAACCGCGGGGTCACGGCGTTCCAGCTCTTCTCCTTGTCGGTGGGGACAACAAGGCCGAGTGCATCGAATTGGAAGAAGCCGGTGCCTTTGCGCTTTTCGTTGTTGAAGCGCGCACCCAGCGTCAGCTTGGTGCGGGTGGCGATCTCCATGGTGCCCTGCAGGTAGACGCCGTAGGCATCGGTCTTGACCTCGCCGGACTGGTTGTAGAAACCGTTGTCCAAGGCGTTGCAAGGCGTGGGTGCGGCCGGAACGTCCGGCGAGCACTGACCACCGGTGAGCAGGCGCACGATATTGAACAAAGGCACCTTCACGCTGCCGGGGTTCTTTTCATGAAAGAAGTTGGCGCCGGCCAACCAGTCGATGCCGCCGGCTGTGGCGCTCAGCGTGAATTCCTGGCTGATCGAGGTGCTTTTCTCGTCGTAGTTGTTCTGACCGAAGAAATGCGCATCCGACACGCCAAGGTCATCGCGGTTGAAGCGCGTGAAATCGCGCCAGGAGGTGACGGACTTCAGATCGAAGCCCGACGCCTTCCAGTCCACGATGGCCGTGGCGCTCGAACCATCACGCTGGTTGATCGCGTCCTCGCGAGACCAGATGTTCCGGATATTGCCACCGTGTTCGAAGATGGTGGTACCGCCATAGAAATTGGCGGGAATGAAGTTCGACACCGTCGGCCCGAAATAATGAAAGGCGTAGTTGTAGTCGTCTTCCTTGAAATGATCCGCAACCAGGTCGATGGTCACGTCATCGCTGGCCTTGATGCGCAGCGAGCCGCGGAAAGCGTAGGCATCGCGATCATCCACCGGCTTGCCTGTGTAGAGATTCTCGCCATAGCCATTGCGCTTTTCCCACTTGCCCGCGAAGCGGGCGGAGACGCGGTCGCTGATCGGGCCGCCGATTGCGCCCTCGAAGATCTTGGATGAGTAGTTACCCAGGGTGAGGTTGGCGTAGCCGTCCATCACGTCCGTGGGCTTCCTGGTGACCAGGTTGACGACACCCGCCGTGGCGCCGCGGCCATACGTGGTGCCCTGCGGACCGCGCAGCACTTCCACCCGCTCGAGGTCATAGAACCCGCTGAGCTGCTCGGCGGGACGCGCGATGACGGCTTCGTTCTGCAGGAAGGCCACCGCGCCGTCGGCGCCGAGGTCGATGGAGGTCAAGCCCACACCGCGGATGAAGGTGCGGTTGACGCCGAACTGGTCGCCCACCGACAGGTTGGGCACTGCGGCAGACAGGTCCAGGATATTGGTAATGCCACCGCTTCCCAGGGCATCCGCGCCAATGGCGCTGATGGCGGCCGCGGTGTCGGAAATCTTGTTCGCCTGCTTGGTGGCCGTGACCACGATTTCTTCCAGGCCGGCGGCGCCCTGTGCGGAATCAGCCGCCAGCGCGGGGAGCGATGCGGCGGCGCCGATCACAGTGGACGTGGCGAGCGCGCCACAACGAAGCCAGCGATGCGCGAATTTCATGGACTGTACCCCCCAGGTACGAAAAGAATGCTGCCCCAGCGGACGCCGGAGCCTATGGTTTTAGCGACGGTACTATTAGTATAATTTTCTTTATCCTCAGTCAAGTAAGCTTTACCTATGGACCAGCTCCGTATCGGCGATGTGGTCATCCATCGCATCGAGGAATGGCGGGGAACCTTCCTCACCCCCCAGCAGCTGTTCGTTGGTTTTGACCCACGCGCGTATGAGCAGAGCAAGTACGCCGTGCCGGCGGGCTGCCTGCACGAGGATGATGCCATCGAGGCGCGCCTGCAGAGCTGGGTGATCGAGCTCGGCGGGCTCACCATCCTGTTCGACACCGGCGCAGGAAATGACAAGGTGCGTCCCGGCATCCCGGTCTTTCACCAACTGCGGACGCCCTTCATGCAACGCCTCGCCGAGGCCGGCTTCCAGCCCGAGGACATCGACGTCGTGGTGTGTTCGCACCTGCATATCGATCATGTGGGTTGGAACACGCGGCTGGTGGAGCAGCGTTGGGAACCCACCTTCCCTAAGGCGCGCTATGTGTTCCCAAGCGCGGACGCGCATTACTGGGATCCTCGCAACCGACACCTGTTTCCCGACATGATCGGGGAGCAAGTCAACGAGGGCTTCTTCGAGGACAGCGTACGACCGATCCTGGACAAGGGCCTGGCACAATTGTGGTCCGGGAGCCTGGACGTCGCGCCGGGCGCGCGGCTGGACCCCGCGCCCGGCCATACCCCCGGCAGCAGCACACTCATGATCGAAAGCCGCGGCGAGCGCGCGCTGTTCGTGGGCGATGTGCTGCACCATCCCCTGCAGATCTTCAACCCCGGATGGAACAGCATCTTCTGCGAGGACGCGGCGCAGGCCCGGGCCAGCCGCCGCGCCGTGCTGGCGCGCGCGGCCGATGAGAACGCCGTGTTGATCCCGGCGCATTTTGCCGGGGATAACATGGTGCGGGTGATGCGCGAGGGCGAGGGATTCAAGCCGGAGGCGGTCTAGAGCCGGCTCCACGTTTCCGCGGGAACGTTTCCCCGGAAACGTCATCGCAGCAAGACCGCAGGAATCGATTCCGCACGCGGCATTTCGCTACAGACCCGCCACATTCAGGCATTGCGACACACCTCGCCACCGGAGAGGATGGCGCATGCGCAATGCCAAACCCGAACGCAGCACGCACGGCGCTGCCTCGATGCCCGATGATATACTGATCGCTCCTGTATATCTTACGGAGAGCGAACCCATGCAAGTCGCCAAGTGGGGCAACAGCCTCGCGGTACGTCTTCCGGTGGCAGTCGTCGAAGCGTTGCAACTGAAGGAAGGGGATCAGGTGGAAATCCACGTCGAGGGGCGGCGCACCCTGGCCGTGGCAAAGGCTCCCGGCACGCGCGAACTCCTGGCGCGCCTGCGCAAATTTCGCGGGCGCCTACCGGCGGATTTTCGCTTCGACAGGCTCGAGGCAAATGAGCGCCGCTGACGCCTTCTTCGACACCAGCGTCCTGCTCCACCTCGTTTCCGCGGAAACGCGCAAAGCCGACCGGGTGGAAGAATTGCTGGCATCCCGCGGGACGATCAGCGTGCAGGTATTGAACGAGTTCATGGCCGTGGCCCGGCGCAAGCTCGGCATGACGACCGGCGAGGTGCGGGAGATACTCGGCGTGGTGCGCAAGCTCTGCACGGTGGAGGACGTTTCCGCGGAAACGCATGACCGGGCGGCCCTCGTCCACGAGCGCTATGGCTTTGGCTTCTTCGATTCGGTGCTGGTTGCATCCGCGCTGATGTCGGGCGCGCGGGACCTCTACACAGAAGACCTGCAGCACGGCCAGGTCATCGACAAGCGGCTACGAGTGATCAACCCCTTCAGGTAGCGGGTGAGACCAGCAATTCCACCCAGTGGCGCACCGGCACCTGCGTCCCCGCGCTCACGTGCTGCAGGCAACCGATGTTGCCGGTGGCGATCACATCGGGCTGCAAGGCCTCCAGTGATTGCACCTTGAGGGCGCGCAACTGCGTGGAAATCTCCGGTTGTAGCAGGGAATAAGTGCCGGCCGACCCGCAACAGCGCGTGGGGTCCGTGGGTTCGAGCACCTCGTAGCCGGCCGCGCCAAGCAAGGACTCCACGCGGCCGCGGATCTTCTGGCCGTGCTGCAGCGTGCAGGGTGATTGCCAGGCGGCGCGCCTGCCCTCGCCCACCCGGATGCCGGCCTGCCGGATGTCCTGCGCCGAGAGCACCTCGCTCAAGTCACGCGCCGCGGCCGCAACGCGCGCGGCCTTGGCCGCATAGCGCAAATCATCCCGCAGCACATGGCCGTAATCCTTCACCATCACCCCGCAGCCGCTGGCCGTCACCAGGATGCACTCGGCGCCCGCATCGAGCTGTGCTCCCCACGCATCCACATTGCGGCGCACCTGCTCCAGGGCCGCCTGCTCACGGCTCAAGTGATGATTGAGCGCGCCGCAACAGCCACCACCATCGCGGATCACGCTGATGCCGAGGCGATCGAGCAATGCGGCGGTGGCCGCATTGATGGAGGGCGCGAGCGCGGGTTGCACGCAGCCCTCCAGCACGATCATGCGGCGCGCATGGCGCGGCGCGGGCCACGCCGGCGCTGCGCGCCGCGCAGGAATGGCTCCTGCCAGCCTGCGAGGCAACAGGCCACGAAATGCCCGCCCGGCGCCCAGCATCGCGGAAAACAGCGGCCGGTTCGATAGGGTCACGCCAAGCATCGTGCGCAGGAACGCGGTGCCGGCCGGCCGAGGCGCCTGACGCTCGGCCATTTCCCGGCCCACATCGATCAGCTTTCCGTATTTCACGCCGGACGGACACGCCGATTCACAGGCACGACAGGTCAGGCAGCGATCCAGGTGTTGCTGCGTGATGGCCGACGGCGCCTGGCCCTCGGCCATCTGCTTGATGAGATAAATGCGCCCACGCGGGCTGTCGAGTTCGCTGCCCAGGACGTGATAGGTGGGACAGGCCGGCAGGCAGAAGCCGCAATGCACGCAACTCTTGATCAGGTCCGCGGCCTCGCGGGCAACCGGTTCAAGGGCATGATGCTCGGGGAGCGGCGTGTGCATGGCGCGCTAGAGCTCCTCGTACATCCGGCCACGGTTGAAGATCGCGCGCGGATCGAACACGGCCTTGATGGAGGTCTGCAGCCGCATCTGCACGGCGGGCAGGGGCTGGAAAATCCTGCCACTGCGCAGGCGGGTGCGAAAATGCGTGGCGAATCCGCCCGCCGCCAGCGCTGCGGCACGCAGGCTATCCGCGTCGGCCGGATCCTTGAACCAGCGCTGGGCGCCACCCCACTCCAGCAACGGTGCGCCCTGAAACACGGTGGCCGGTGTGAGCGCCGGCACCACCACGCGCACCAACTCGTGGGCGCCCGCGAAAAACGCATGCGACTGCTCGCGAATGGACGTCCAGAATGCATCCCCATCGTCCCCTGCGTCGCCACCCAGGCGCTGGACCGAGGACTGGACCGCGGCTTCCGAACCGCTCACGCGCACATACAGTCTTTCCTGCATCCAGCAAGTGGCGGAAATGCAAGACGGCCGTCCCGCCCACTCACTCATGCGCTTCAAGGCGGCTGCCGCGTCCAGCTCGAACACCCGCGTCGCCGATTGTGGCGCTCGCGGCAACACCTTGAGCGAGACATCGAGGATGACGCCCAGCGTGCCGAGGCTCCCCACCGTCGCGCGCGCGATGTCATAGCCGGCGACATTCTTCATGACCTGGCCGCCGAAACGCAGGGTTTTCCCTTCCGCCGACATCAAGGTGACGCCGAGCACATAGTCCTTGACCGCACCGGCGTACGCGCGGGCCGGGCCCGCGATGCCGCAGGCGATGGTGCCGCCCAGCGTGGCGCCGGCGCCAAAATGTGGCGGCTCGAACGGCAGCGCCTGGCCGGCGGCGCCGAGCATCGCCTCGACTTCCGCCAGTGGTGTCCCGGCGCGTGCCGTCAGCACCAATTCCGCCGGGTCGTAACTGAGGATGCCGCAGTGCCCACCAAGGTGCAGATCGGCGCCCTCGACTTCCCGCCCGTAGAACTGCTTGCTGCCACCACCGACGATGCGCAGCGGCGAACCGCCCGCCTGGGCCGCCATCACCTGCTCGCGTATCGCCGCGGTCGAGTCCGCATCCATCTGCATCAGAATCGCGGCAGGTCGGGATGCGGCATGCGGCCCTGATGCACGTGCAGCGCACCGTAATCGGCGCAGCGCGCCAGAGTGGGCACCGCCTTGCCGGGATTGAGCAGTCCATGCGGATCGAAGGCGGCCTTGAGCGCATGGAAGGCACGCAGCTCATCCGAGTTGAACTGTGTGCACATGGGCCCGAGCTTCTCCACGCCCACGCCGTGTTCCCCGGTCACCGTGCCGCCCGCTGCCACGCACAGTTCCAGCACCGCGGCCCCGAGTTCCTCGGCATTCTCCAGTTCACCGGGCTTTCCGGCATCGAACAGGATCAGCGGATGCAGGTTGCCGTCGCCCGCATGAAACACATTGGCGATGGGCAGGCCGTGGCGCCGGGACAAGTCCTCGATCCCCTGCAGCACCCGCGGCAATTCGCGCCGCGGAATCGTGCCATCCATGCAGTAGTAATCGGGCGCAAGCTTTGCCACCGCCGGGAAGGCACTCTTGCGCCCCGACCACATGCGATCGCGCTCGGCGGCATCGGCCGCGCGGCGCAATTCGGTGGCACCCAGCCCCAGCAGGATCTCGCTCACGCGGTCGATCTGGAATTCCACGTCCGCATCCACGCCATCCAGCTCGCACAGCAGCAAGGCGCCCGCGCCCGTCGGATAGCCGCAGCGCGCAAACGCCTCCGCCGCCTGAATGGCCATGGCGTCCATCATCTCGAGACCGGCGGGGACGATGCCCGCACCGATGATGGCCGCAACGCCCGCCGCGCATCTATCCACATCGGCAAAGCCCGCCAACAGCAACTCGGTGCGCTCCGGCCGCGGCACCAGCTTGACGGTGACTTCGGTGACGATCGCGAGCATGCCCTCCGACCCCGTGAGCAGCGCGAGCAATTCCAGGCCGCAGGACTCCTGCATCTCATTGCCCAGCGTGATCTCCTCGCCGTCGACGGTCAGCGCCTTCACCTGCAGCAGGTTGTTGAAGGTGAGCCCGTACTTCAGGCAATGCACCCCACCGGAATTTTCGGCTACGTTGCCGCCGATGGTGCAGGCCACCTGCGAGGAAGGGTCCGGCGCGTAGAACAGCCCGAAGGGCCGCGCCGCATTCGAAATGGCGAGATTGGTGACGCCCGGCTGCAGGCGCGCAATGCGCCGCGCGGGATCGATCTCGAGGATCTTGTTCAGCCGCGACAGCACCAGCAACACGCCGCCCGCCACCGGCTTTGCGCCGCCGGACAAGCCCGTGCCCGCCCCGCGCGTCACCACCGGCACGCCGGCCGCGCAGCACAGGCGCAGCGCACTGCGCACCTGCTCCACGCTCGAGGGAAGCACGACGATGTCGGGTACCTGACGATGCGAGGACAGGCCATCGCATTCGAAGGCCACACAGGACTCGCGTGCGTGCAACACCGCGCCTTCACCCAGTGCCGTTTGCAGTTCCTGAATCAGCGCCTGATTCATATGCAAGGGCGTGGACACCCCGCGGCTATGACTTGAACTTGGCGGACGTCTTGGCCCTGATCTCGTCCAGCGTCACGCCCGGCGCCATCTCCACCAGTTCGAAGGGCGAGGAGCGCGTGGGACGGGAGAACACGGCAAGATCGGTGATGACCATGTCCACCACGTTCGCGCCGGTCAGCGGCAATTCGCAACGCGGCTTGAACTTGTGCGATCCGTCCTTGGCGGTGTGCTCCATCACGATGACGGTCTTCTTCACGCCCGCCACCAGGTCCATGGCCCCGCCCATGCCTTTCACCATCTTTCCGGGCACCATCCAGTTGGCAAGATCCCCGCCTTCGGAGACTTCCATCGCGCCGAGCACGGAGAGATTGATGTGCCCGCCGCGGATCATGCCGAAGCTGTCGGAGGAGGAAAAATACGAGGAAATGGGCAGCTGGGTGATGGTCTGCTTGCCGGCGTTGATCAGATCGGGATCTTCCTCGCCCTCGAAGGGAAACGGGCCCATGCCCAGCATGCCGTTCTCGGACTGCAGCACCACCTTCATCCCGGCGGGAATGTAATTGGCGACCAGCGTGGGGATGCCGATCCCCAGGTTCACATAGAAGCCATCGCGCAGTTCCTTGGCGGCGCGCATCGCCAGTTCATTACGGTTCCACGGCATGATGTGTTCCTCGAGCCTTCAGCCCGTGTGCTTGCGCACGGTGCGGTTTTCGATGCGTTTCTGGTAACTCGTGCCGCGGATGATGCGCTTCACGAAGATGCCCGGCGTGTGGATATGATCCGGATCGAGCTGGCCCGGTTCAACCAGTTCCTCCACTTCCGCGATGGTCATGGGGCTGGCACTCGCCATCATGGGATTGAAGTTGCGCGCCGTCTTGCGATAGATGAGGTTGCCTTCGGTATCGCCCTTCCATGCCTTCACCAGCGAGACGTCCGCCACCAGGCCCTTCTCCAGCACATAGGTCTCACCGTTGACCACGCGGGTTTCCTTGCCCTCGGCGACCAGCGTGCCGGCGCCGGTGCGGGTGTAGAAGCCGTAGATGCCGGCGCCGCCCGCGCGGATGCGCTCGGCAAGGGTTCCCTGGGGATTGAATTCCAGCTCCAGCTCCCCGGCCAGGTACTGGCGCTCGAATTCCTGGTTCTCGCCCACATAGCTCGAGATCATCTTCTTGATCTGGCGCGTGGCGAGCAGCATGCCCAACCCGAAGCCGTCGACGCCTGCATTGTTCGACACCACGGTGAGATTCTTCGCACCCGACTCACGCACCGCGAGAATCAGGTTTTCAGGGATACCGCACAGGCCGAAGCCCCCGGACATCAAGGTCAGTCCGTCTCGGATCACGCCCTTCAGGGCGCTGGCCGCATCGGGATATACTTTGCTGCTCATCTTCTTCTCCCCGCCGCCATCAGCCGGCAGCGCGCTTGATCGCTGAATCCATGGTGTTCGACAACAGCATGGCGATGGTCATCGGCCCCGCGCCACCGGGCACGGGCGTGATCCAGCCGGCGCGCTGTGCGGCGCCGGCGTAATCGACATCGCCCACCAACCGGCCGTCGGGCATGCGGTTGATGCCCACATCGAAAACGGCGGCGCCTTCGGCGATCCAGTCACCGGGAATCATCTCCGGCTTGCCGATGGCCGCGACCACGATGTCGGCGCGCATCACTTCGGCGCGCAGGTCGCGCGTGCGCGTATGACACACGGTGACGGTGGATCCCGCCAGCATCAATTCCAGCGCCATGGGCCGGCCGACGATATTGGAAGCGCCCACCACGGTGGCGCGCGCGCCCGTGAGCTTTACACCGTATTCCTGCGCCAGGCGCATGACGCCAAAGGGCGTGCAGGGCCGCAAATTGGGGCGCTTCTGCGCCAGGAGACCCGTGTTCGTGGGATGAAAGCCATCCACGTCCTTGGTGGGATCGATGGCGTCCATGATCTCATTGGCATCGAGGCCAGCGGGCAGCGGCAACTGCACCAGGATCCCATCGACTCGTGTGTCCTTGTTGAGCAATTCGACCAGGCCCAGCAATTCCTGTCGCGTCACGCTCTCCGGCGGATCGAACGAGAAGGACTCGATGCCAACCTCCGCGCAGGCCTTCTTCTTGTTGCGAACGTAAACGGACGAGGCGGCATTGTTGCCCACCTGCACCACGGCAAGCCCCGGCGCCCGTCCGTGCGCGGCCACGAAATCACGCACCTTGGCCGCGACTTCGGATCGCACCTTGGCGGCCACCGCCTTGCCGTCGAGGATGACGGCCTTCTCCCCCTTCCCGTCAGCCATGTCAGTACCGGTAGTGATCGGGCTTGTAGGGGCCCTGCTTGTTCACGCCGATATAGGCGGCCTGCGAATCCGATAGTTCGGTGAGTTGCGCGCCCAGCTTGGTGAGCTGCAGGCGCGCCACTTTTTCGTCCAGGTGCTTCGGCAGCACGTACACGCCCAGAGGATACTTGTCCGTGCGCGAATACAGCTCGATCTGCGCCAGCACCTGGTTGGCGAACGAGGAGCTCATCACGTAGGAAGGATGTCCGGTGCCGCAGCCCAGGTTCACCAGGCGCCCCTCGGCCAGCAGGATGATGCGCTTGCCGTCCGGGAAGATTACATGATCCACCTGCGGCTTGATGTTCTCCCACTTGTAGTTGCGCAGCTCGGCCACTTCGATCTCATTGTCGAAGTGCCCGATATTGCAGACGATGGCCTGGTCCTTCATCTCGCGCATGTGCGCCTGGGTGATGACACGAGCATTGCCGGTGGCGGAGACGAAGATGTCGGCCTTGTCCGCAGCATACTCCATGGTGACCACGCGGTAGCCCTCCATCGCGGCCTGCAGCGCGCAGATGGGATCCACTTCCGTCACCCACACCTGCGCGGACAGCGCCCGCAGCGCCTGCGCCGAGCCCTTACCCACATCGCCATAGCCGCACACCACCGCCACCTTGCCGGCGATCATCACGTCGGTGGCGCGCTTGATGGCATCCACCAGCGACTCGCGGCAGCCGTACAGGTTGTCGAACTTCGACTTGGTGACCGAGTCGTTCACATTGATGGCCGGAAACGCGAGTTCCTTGTTCTTATGCATCTCGTACAGTCGCTTCACGCCCGTGGTGGTTTCCTCGGTCACGCCCTTGATCTTGGACAGGCGCGTCGAATACCAGGTGGGGTCGGTTTTCAGGCGCGCCTTGATCGAGGCGAACAGGTACTGTTCTTCCTCGCTGCCGGGCTTCGCCAGGAGCGAGGCGTTCTTCTCGGCCTTCGCGCCCAGGTGCAACAGGAGCGTCGCATCACCGCCATCGTCGAGGATCATGTTGGAGAAGCCGCCGTCCGGCCACTCGAAGATGCGGTGCGTGTATTCCCAGTAATCCTGCAGCGTCTCGCCCTTGACCGCGAACACGGCCGTGCCGTTCTTGGCGATGGCGGCGGCCGCATGGTCCTGCGTCGAGTAGATGTTGCACGAGGCCCAACGCACCTTGGCGCCGAGCGCTTCCAGCGTCTCGATCAGCACCGCGGTCTGGATGGTCATGTGCAGGGAGCCGGTGATGCGCGCGCCCTTCAGCGGCTGGTCCTTGGCATATTCGGCACGGATGGCCATGAGGCCCGGCATTTCGGTCTCGGCGATCTTGATTTCCTTCTTGCCCCATTCCCAGAGCGAAAGGTCCTTGACCACGTAGTCGGGGGTAGATTTGGCCGCTGCACTCATGACGTAAGCTCCGATGATCGATTCAACATGCTGTTCGAAAAGCGGAAGCGGCCGTGACGATGGCCGCTCCCGCGGATGCCGGGCGCCTTCAGGCGGCCTTGTTGCCCTTCAACTCGGCGGCGAGGACGCGCGCCTTGTCGGTACGCTCCCAGGAGAACTCGGCTTCCTTGCGGCCGAAATGGCCGTAGGCAGCGGTCTTCTGATAGATGGGCCGGGCAAGATCCAACATCTCGCGCAGGCCGAAGGGCGTCAGGTCGAAATGCGCGCGCACCAGCTTGGTGAGCTTCGCATCCGGCAGTTTGCCCGTGCCGAAGGTCTGCACCATGATCGAGGTGGGCTCGGCCACGCCGATGGCGTAGGACACCTGCACTTCGCAACGTTCAGCCAGGCCCGCCGCCACGATATTCTTGGCCACGTAGCGCGCCGCGTAGGCCGCCGAGCGGTCCACCTTGGAAGGATCCTTGCCCGAGAACGCGCCGCCACCATGGCGCGCGAACCCGCCGTAGGTGTCGACGATGATCTTGCGCCCGGTGAGGCCGCAGTCGCCGACCGGACCACCGATGACGAACCGGCCGGTGGGGTTGATGTGGTACTTGGTGTGCTTGTCGATCCACTTCGCTGGCAACACGGGCTTCAGGATTTCCTCCATCACCGCCTCGCGCAGGGTCTTGGTGGAGACCGAATCCGCATGCTGCGTGGAGAGCACCACCGCCTCGATGCCCACCGGCTTGTCGTTTTCGTAGCGCAGCGTGACCTGGCTCTTGGCGTCCGGGCGCAGCCAGGGCAGCTTGCCGCTCTTGCGTACCTGCGCCTGCTTCTTCACCAGGCGGTGCGAGAGGTTGATGGCAGCGGGCATGAGCACGTCGGTCTCGTTGGTGGCATAGCCGAACATCAGGCCCTGGTCGCCCGCCCCCTGCTTCTTTTCATCCTTGCGGTCCACGCCCTGGGCGATGTCCGGCGACTGCTTGCCGATGATGTTGAGCACCCCGCAGGAAGCGCCATCGAAGCCCATGTCCGAGGTGTCGTAGCCGATGTCGAGCACGGTCTTGCGCACGATGGCTTCCACATCCACCCAGGCGCTGGTGGTGACCTCGCCCGCGACGATGACCACGCCGGTCTTCACCAGCGTTTCGCAGGCCACCCGGCCCTTGGGGTCGGCGGCCAGGATGGCATCCAGAATGGCATCGGAGATCTGGTCCGCCACCTTGTCCGGATGGCCTTCCGACACGCTTTCGCTGGTAAAGGAAAAATCGCTGCTCATGTTGAAATGTTCCCGTTGGCTTTAACGAAAATTGTCCCTGAAACGCTGTTCGAACTGCTCGCGCGTGAAGCGATGGTTCTGCGGACCGCGCGATTCGATCTTGATGGCGCCCATCAAAGACCCCAACCGCCCTGCCGTCTGCCAATCATCGCCGCGCAGGATCCCGTGGATCAGGCCGGCCCGGAATGCGTCCCCGCAACCAGTGGGATCCACGACCGCGTTCGGCTTGGCGCTGGCGATCTCGAAGGAATCCTGGGCCGTGTAGATGACCGCGCCCTCTGCGCCCTTGGTCACTACCAATGCCTTCACCCGCGAGGTGACCTCGCGCACCGACCAACCGGTCTTCTGCTGCAGCACCTGCCACTCGTAATCGTTGACCGCCACCCAGGTGGCCTGTTCGATGAAACGCCGCAGGTCCTCGCCATCGAACATCGGCAGCCCTTGGCCGGGATCGAAGATGAAGGGAATGCCGGCGGCGGCAAATTGCTCTGCGTGTTCGATCATCGCCTGGCGCCCGTCCGGCGCAACCACGCCGAGCCCGATCCCGGCGGCATCGGCCACCCGGTTCAGATGCGAATATTGCATGGCCCCGGGATGAAATGCGGTGATCTGGTTGTCATCCAGGTCTGTCGTTATGAAAGCCTGTGCGGTGAACTCGCTGTCGATGACTTTGACGTAATCCGCGGGCACGCCCTTTGCCAGCAGCGACTCCCGATAGGGGCCAAAGTCATGACCCACCGTCGCCATGGGATAACCGACCTCCCCCAATAGCTTCAGGTTATACGCGATATTTGTGGCGCAACCCCCGAATTCTCTTCGCATTTCTGGCACCAGAAAAGACACATTCAGCATGTGGATCTTGTCCGGCAGAATGTGCGCCTTGAAGCGGTCGGGGAACAGCAGGATGCTGTCATACGCAGCGGACCCGCAGATCAGGACGGATTTCTTGAGGGCTTGTGCGCGTGTCATGCTCGAGGTCGCATCGCCGGTTTCGGCAAACCTGCGATTGTACCCAGCTTTGGCGCCCAAGGCTCCCGGTTTTGAGCGCTATTGATGCGCCGCGGCCGCCAATTCCTTGACCGCCTTGAGCGAGATCTCGCTCAGGCCATCCCCGCCCTTGGCGTAGTGGGCGACGATCTCACGGCGCATGCGCGGGTCCCAGAACCTTCGCATGTGGCTCGCCACTTCCGCCACCGCCTTTTCGGGTCCCGACTCGCCCTCGAAGAAGCTGGCGATATCGTTCACCATTTTCGTCAGTTGTGCAGGATTCATTCCATTCTCGCCGTGTTCTTGATCTTGTGCGGATGCGCGTAGGCGACGTGCTGGCCTGCGCGCGCAAAACCGATCAACGTCATGCCGGATTTCTCGGCCGTTGAAACCGCAAGGCCGGTGGGCGCCGACACCGCCGCCAACAGGCCGATGCCGACCGTGGCCGATTTCTGCACCATTTCGAAGCTCGCGCGGCTGGTGATCAGCATATACCCCTTGGCCAGGTCCATTCCCGCCCGCAGCAGCGAACCGATGGTCTTGTCGAGCGCATTGTGGCGACCCACGTCTTCACGCACGCTGTGCAGACCCTTTCCCGCCACCACCCAGCCGGCCGCGTGCACGCTTCCGGTGCGCGCATTCACCGGCTGCCGCGAGGATAGATCACGCAAGGCGGCATGAAGTTCATCGGCATCGACCTGCGGCCCCGCGGGCACGGTGTTCACCGGACGCATGGCCTGTTCGACGGTCTCCGCGCCACACAGCCCGCAGCCGGTGCGGCCGGTCAGATTGCGGCGCTGTTGCAGCAAAGCGGAAAAGCGCGCCGGGGCGATGCGGATGTGGACATCGATGGCGGCTGCTCCTTCCTCGATACGGATTTCATGAATCTCTCCCTGATTCGCCACCAAGCCCTCGCTGACCGTGAAGCCCACCGCGAAGTCCTCGAGGTCGGCGGGCGTCGCCAGCATAACCACATGCGGCACGCCTTGGTAGACCAATGCAATCGGCGCCTCTTCGGCAACCGCATCCGTCGTGAGCGAGCGTGCTCCTCCCGAATAGCGTTCGACCCGCCGCTCAGACGTGGTTTGCATCGGGCTCGTAGCGGCGGCGCAGCCGTTCCTGCCAGTCCGCCGGCTGCGACACCTTCACCACCTGCACCGCCGTCACCTTGTATTCGGGGCAGTTGGTGGCCCAGTCCGAGTTGTCGGTGGTGATGATGTTGGCGCCGCTCTCGGGGAAATGAAACGTGGTGTACACCACGCCCGGCTGCACGCGATCGGTCACCTGCGCGCGCAACACTGTCTGGCCGGCGCGGCTGGTGATGCCCACCCAATCGCCATCCTTGACCCCCCGGGATTCCGCATCGTCCGGATGTATCTCCAGCCGGTCCTCGGAATGCCAGGTGACATTGGGTGTGCGGCGCGTCTGCGCGCCGACGTTGTACTGCGAGAGGATCCGGCCCGTGGTGAGGATCAACGGGAAGCGGTTGTTCGAGCGCTCGGAAGTTGGCACGAACTCGGTGATGTAGAAGCGGCCCTTGCCGCGCACGAATTCGCCGATATGCATGGTGGGCGTGCCTTCGGGCGCCGCCTCGTTGCAGGGCCACTGGATGCTGCCCAGCTTGTCGAGCTTCTCGTAGGTGACGCCCGTGAAGGTGGGCGTGAGCGCCGCGATCTCATCCATGATCTGGGAAGGATGCGTGTAGTTCATCGGATAGCCCAGCGCATTGGACAGCCGCACCGTGACTTCCCAATCCGCCAGCCCCGCCTTGGGGCTCATCACCTTGCGCACGCGCGAGATGCGCCGCTCGGCATTGGTGAAGGTGCCGTCCTTCTCCAGGAATGAGGACCCGGGCAGCAGCACATGCGCATACTTGGCCGTCTCGTTCAGGAACAGGTCCTGCACCACCACGCATTCCATGGCCGACAAAGCAGCCACAACGTGATGCGTGTTCGGATCGGACTGCAGGATGTCCTCGCCCTGCACGTACAGGCCGCGGAAACTGCCGTCGAGCGCCGCCTCGAACATGTTGGGAATGCGCAGGCCGGGCTCGGCATCCAGGCCCACGTTCCAGGCCTTCTCGAACAGGGAGCGCACCGCGCCATCCGACACGTGCCGATAGCCTGAGAATTCGTGCGGGAAGGAACCCATGTCGCAGGCGCCCTGCACGTTGTTCTGGCCGCGCAGCGGGTTCACGCCCACGCCTTCGCGGCCGATGTTGCCGGTGGCCATGGCGAGGTTCGCGATCCCCATCACCATGGTGCTGCCCTGGCTGTGCTCGGTGACACCGAGGCCGTAGTAAATGGCTCCATTGGGCTTGGAGGCGAACAGCCGAGCGGCGCGGCGCAGGGTATCCGCGGGCACGCCGGTGAGGCTTTCGGTGGCTTCTGGCGAATTGCGCGCCTCGGAGACGAAGGCCGCCCATTTCTGGAACGCCGCAGGCTCGCAGCGCTCGGCCACGTAGTCGCTCTTGACCAGGCCTTCGGTGACGATGACGTGCGCCAAGGCGTTCATCACGGCGACATTGGTGCCGGGTCGCAATTGCAGGTGGTAGTCCGCCTCGATGTGCGGGGAGCGCACGATGGGCGTGGCGCGCGGGTCCACGACGATCAGGCTCGCGCCTTGGCGCAGCCGGCGCTTCAGCTGCGAGGCGAACACCGGATGGCCTTCGGTGGGGTTGGCGCCGATGACCATGATCACATCGGACTTCATCACCGAATTGAAGGCCTGCGTGCCGGCGGACTCGCCCAGCGTGTGCTTCAGACCATAGCCCGTGGGTGAATGGCAGACGCGCGCGCAGGTGTCGACGTTGTTGTTGCCGAAGGCCGCCCGCACCAGTTTCTGCACCAGGAAGGTTTCCTCATTGGTGCAGCGTGAGGAGGTGATGCCGCCGATGGAATTCCTGCCGTACTTCGCCTGGATGCGCTTGAACTCGGCGGCGGTGTGCGCAATGGCCTCGTCCCAGCTCACTTCCTTCCACGGATCGCTGATGCGCGCGCGGATCATCGGCTTCAGGATCCGGTCCTTGTGCGTGGCATAGCCGAAGGCGAAGCGTCCCTTGACGCAGGCATGGCCCTGGTTGGCATGGCCGTTGCGGTTCGGGACCATGCGGATCACCTCGGCCGCATCGCCATGGCCTTTCACTTCGGCCTTGAAGGAGCAACCCACGCCGCAATACGCGCAGGTGGTGGTGACGGCGCGCTCGGGCTGGCCCATGAACGTCAACGGCTTCTCGGTGAGCGCCGCCGTCGGGCAGGCTTCCACACAGGCGCCGCAGGAAACGCACTCGGATTGCACGAAGGATTCGTTCTGGCTGGCCGACACCTTGGAGTCGAAGCCGCGCGATTGAATGGTCAGAGCGAGTGTCCCCTGCACTTCGTCGCAGGCGCGCACGCAGCGCGAGCAGACGATGCACATGTTGGGATCGAAGGTGAAATACGGATTGCTCTCATCCTTCGCGATATGCTGATGGCGCGCGCCGGACAGGCCGTAGCGCGTCTCCTCCACCCCCGTGACCTTGGCCATGTCCTGCAATTCGCAATGGCCGTTCGACGGGCAACTCACGCAGTCCAGCGGGTGATCGGAGACGTACAACTCCATTACGCCGTGCCGCAATTGATGCAGCTTCTCGCTCTGCGTCTTGACCTTCATGCCTTCGCTGACCAGCGTGGTGCAGGAGGCCGGATAGCCCTTGCGGCCCTCGATCTCGACCAGGCACAGGCGGCAGGAGCCGAAGGCCTTGAGGTTATCCGTGGCGCACAGCTTGGGCACGGCCACATCGGCCAGCGCCGCGGCGCGCATGATGGAGGTGCCCTCGGGCACCGTCACGCGCTGGCCGTCGATTTCCAGGGTCACCGACGCGGCGGCAGCGCCCTCACGCGGCCCGCTGGCCGCAGGCGTGCCCATATCGCGATGATCAATGGCGTACATGGTGGAAATCCTCGGGGAAATGTTTCAAGGCGCTTTGCACGGGGAAAGGAGTCATGCCGCCCAGGCCGCACAGCGAGCCGTGCAGCATGGTTTCGCACAGGTCGTTCAACAGGGTGATGTTCTGCTCGACGTCGCGGCCGCCGATGATGCGATCCATGACCTCGGTACCGCGGGTGGACCCGATGCGACAGGGCGTGCACTTGCCGCAGGATTCCTTGGCGCAGAACTCCATGGCGTAGCGCGCCATCCTGGCCATCTGCACCGTGTCATCGAACACCACCACCCCGCCGTGGCCGAGCAGCGCGCCGATGGCGCTCAGGGCTTCGTAATCGAGCGCGGTATCGAACTGCGAGGCCGGCACGAACGCGCCCAGCGGCCCGCCGATCTGCACGGCGCGGATGGGTCGGCCCGAGGCCGAGCCGCCGCCGTACTCGTACAGCAGTTCGCGGATACTGGTACCGAAGGCAAGCTCGATGAGCCCGCCGCGCTTGATGTTGCCCGCCAATTGAATGGGCAACGTGCCGCGCGAGCGGCCCACGCCGAAGTTCTTGTAGTGCTCGGCACCCTTGGCGAGGATCACCGGCACACTGGCGAGGGAGATGACGTTGTTGACGATGGTGGGCTTGCCGAACAGGCCAACGATGGCCGGCAACGGCGGGCGCACGCGCACTTCGCCGCGCCGCCCCTCCAGGCTCTCCAGCATGGAGGTTTCCTCGCCGCAGATGTAGGCGCCGGCGCCGAGGCGCACGTCCAGTTCGAAACGCCTGCCGCTGCCGCAGACATCGGCACCGAGGTACCCGGATTGCTTGGCGATCTCGATCGCCGCACGCAGCATCCGCGCCGCATGCGGATACTCGGCACGGCAGTAGATGTAGCCCTGGGTGGCGCCCACCGCCGTGCCCGCGATGGTCATGCCCTCGATGAGCGTGAACGGATCGCCTTCCATCAGCATGCGATCGGCGAAGGTGCCGGAGTCGCCCTCGTCCGCGTTGCAGGTGACGTATTTCTGATCGGCCTCCTGATCGAGCACCGTCTTCCACTTGATGCCCGTGGGGAACGCCGCGCCGCCACGGCCACGCAGGCCGGAATCGGTCACCGCCTGCACCACCGCCGCCCCGCCCATGCGCAGCGCTTGCGTCAGCCCGGCATAACCGCCATGGACGCGGTAGTCCTCCAGCGACAGCGGATCGGTACGCCCGACACGCTCGAAGGTGAGACGCTGCTGGCTCTTGAAGTACGGGATGTCCTCCACCGGGCCGACGCGCAGCGCATGCGCCCCGCCGGTGAGGAACCCCGCCTCGAACAATCCGGGGACATCGGCGGCGGACACCGGACCATAGCCGATCCGCACCGGACCGCATTGCACCTCGACCAGGGGTTCCAGCCAATACATGCCGCGTGAGCCGTTGCGCTTGAGGGTAATCCGTTCGCCGCGGCGCTGCGCCTCCGCCGCGATGCGCTCGGCCACGGCACCCGCGCCCAGCGACAAGGCGCCGGCATCGATGGGGACGTAGACAGTGACGCTCATGTCAGCTCCGTCAGCAACTCATCGAGCTTTTGCGGCGATACCCGGCCATGCAATTCACCGTCGATCATGACGGCGGGCGAGCAGGCGCAATTCCCCAGGCAATACACCGGCAGCAACGACAGCTTGCCGTCCGCGGTGGTGCCATGAAAATCCACCCCGAGGCGCTTTTTGGCATGCTCGATGAGCACTTCGGAATGCATGGATTGGCAAGCCTCCGCCCGGCATATCTCAAGAGTATGGCGGCCGGCGGGATGTTCCCTGAAATAGTGATAGAAGGTCACGACACCATGCACTTCCGCGCGCGACAGGTTCAGCCCGGACGCGATCGGTTCGATGGCCGCTTCAGGAATGAAGCCGAAGGCGCCCTGCACCTCGTGCAGGATCTCGAGCAACGGGCCGGGGCGCCCCTGCCAGCGCCCGAGGATGTTGCCGATCTTCTCAAGCTGTTCTTTATCAAGAGGTTGCATATATTTTCTGCGCTAAATTATCACACATTTGCGGGCCGGATGGAGGGGGTGTCACGCGCGGCGCCGCTTGCTGAGGGCGTAGAACCCGATGGCGATCCAGCACACGTTCAGGGCGGCCGAGGGGTAGGCGCCATTGACACCGCTGTTGACGATGAACCCCGCCGCACCGGCAATGTTCATGTACTGATAGGTCTTGGAGTCCGAGGCCACTTTGCCGGCGGACAATAGTCCATATGCCCCCAGAATCAACGCCATACCCGCCCAGCCCAGCAATTCGACCAGCAGATTCATGCCGCATTATTCCCCAATGGCGGCGGGCGAATGACTCAAATGCGACTTGGGGAGGTCAACTTCCGCCGAACCAGTTGTAGCCATAATCCTCCCAATAGCCGCCCGGATAGCTGTTGGTGACGAACATCGCGGCAATGTGCTTGGGGTTCTTGTAGCCGAGCTTGGTCGGCATGCGCAGCTTCATCGGGAAGCCGTACTCGCGCGGCAGGGTCTCCCCGCCGAAGCTCAAGGTGAGGAGGGTCTGCGGATGCAGCGCCGTGGGCATGTCGATGCTGGTGTGATAATCGTCGGCACACTTGAAGCCGACGAAACGGGCGCTGGTATCCGCACCGATGCGCTGCAGGAACGTGGAAAAGCGCACCCCACCCCAGCGGCCGATGGCGCTCCACCCCTCCACGCAGATGTGGCGCGTAATCTGCTCCTCCTGCGGCAACGCCTGCAGTTCGGCCAGCGTCCAGGGATGCTTGTCGGCGACCAGCCCGCTCACCTCCAGCCGGTAGCTGCCCGCATCCACCCGCGGCGCCTTGGACTTTGCGTAGAAGGCGTTGAATGGGAACGGCCGGGTGATCATGGATTCGGGATACGTGGGCGCCAGCCGCGTAGGGTCGAACAGCCCCGCCTGCACCCGGTCATTGAAGCGCGACACGGCCTTGAGGAAGGCATTGACCGATTTATCGTTGCTGACGCTGCAACCCGAGAGCATCACCAGCCCGCCCAGGCTCAAGGCACGGCCGAGAAACAGGCGTCGCGTGGGCAGCGACAATTCGTGGAGGGCATCCTTCAGGACGAGATGCCGATCCACACGCCCTCCCACGCCACCCGCGCTGGGATCTTCCGGCTTGCTCACGTTGTCTCCCCGGTGGCGCCCCGCGTCATGTACAGGAGCGTGCGCGGCACCAGCGCCACCATCACCAGGTGCACCACGAAGAACAGCGCCAGGCCCGCCATGGCGGCGAAATGCACGATGCGGGCATTGTCGTATCCACCCATCAATTCGCGCAGCAGCGGAAACTGCACCGACTTCCACACCACGAGCCCCGAGGCTACCACCAGCAGCGAATCCGCCACGACGAACAGATAGGCGAGCTTCTGCACGGCGTTGTAATGCCGCGGATCGTCATGCGCCAGGCGCCCGCGCAGCGCGGAAGTGAGATCGCCCCATATGGCGCGCAGGCTCAAGGGCCAGAAGCGCTGCCGCCAACGCCGCGTGAGGAGGTTCAAGGCGAGATACGCGATGCCGTTCACGGCGAGCAGCCACATGGCGGCGAAATGCCACAGCAGCGCACCCCCCAGCCAACCGCCCAACGTGAAACGATCAGGAAAGCGGAACGGCCAGATGGGCGAGGCATTGTAGATGCGCCAGCCGCTGAAGATGAGGATGAGGACCGCCAGGGCGTTCAACCAATGGTTCACCCGCAACCACAGCGGGTGGACGGGTGGCCGGCGCTCGGAGCGCCTCTGCGCCAGTTCGGCGCTCACGGCTCATTTCCCGCCGGCGGCCTGCGCTTCCTGCCAGCCGCCGCCGAGGGCGCGGTACAGCTGAACGGTGGCGAGCAGGTTGTCGCGGCTGGCGGTGGCCAATGACAGCTCAGCGCCGAAGAGATCGCGGTCGGCATTGGTGACGTCCACATAGGAGGCGGTACCCACATCGTAACGCGCATGCGCGATTGTACTCGCCCGGCGCAGCGCTTCCACCTGATCGCGCTGTGCGCTCAGGATCTCGTCCTGCTTGGCACGCGCGATCAGCGCATCGGCCACCTCGCCGAGCGCGCGTTGCACGGTCTGCACATAGGCGGCCTGCGCCGCGGCGCGGCGCGCGTACGCGGCGCGCTTGGAGTACACGCTGCGTTGCGGATCGAGCAGCGGCTGCAACAGGCCGGCGGAGGCCGACCAGGCCGCATTACCCGGCGTGAACAGGCGCGTCAGGTCGGTGCTGATGCGGCCGAATGCGCCGGTCAGCGACAGCGTGGGGAACAGCGATGCCTTGGCGGCACCGGCACGCGCGTTGGCCGCGACCAGCGACTGTTCCGATTCCATGACATCCGGCCGGCGTTGCAACAGGCTCGAGGGCAAACCGGGCGGCGGCACGGGACCCGTGGTCATCAAGGGAGCCGCAGCGGACAGATCGAAGCCTTCCGGGTAGCGGCCGAGCAGGATCGACAGGCGGTGCTCGGCGCGCGCGAGTTCCAGTTCCTGCTGCGGGATCGCCACCCGCGCCACCGCCAGTTGCGCCTCGGCGGCCGCCACGTCGAGGCCCGAGATCACGCCGCGATCGTGCTTGGCGCGGGTGAGATCCACGAGCTTGCGGCGGGTCTCCACGGTGCGCTGCGAGATCTCCAGCTCGCGATGCAGTGTGAGCAGGTCGAAATACGTGGTCGCCACATCGCTGACCAGCCCGACCAGCACCGCGCGCTTGGCGAATTCGGTGCTCAACAGATCGGCGCGCGCCGCCTCGCGCGTGCGTCGCAAGCGTCCCCAGAAATCCAGCTCGTAGGAAACATCGGCCTGGGCGGAGAACACATTGCCGAACCTGGGCTGGCCCGCGCGCAACTGATCGCCCGAGGTCTCACCGCGCTGTGCGCCGGCCCCGACCGACAACTGCGGCAGCAACGCCAACCCGGACGCGCCCGCCAGCGCCCTCGCCTCTTCGACCCGGGCCGCGGCGATGCGCACGTCGGCATTCTCGGTGAGCGCGATGCGCATCAACTCCTGCAGCTTCGCGTCCTGGTACAACTCCCACCACGGCAAGTCACCCAGCGTGGCGCCCGGCCCACCCGCCGCGGCCGCATCGGGCGTCGCCACCGGCGTGAAGCGGAACTGCTCGGGCAGCTTCAGGTCAGGCCGGCGGTAGTTGGGCCCCATCGCACAGGCTGCCAGCAGCGCAGCGGAAATCAGAACGACTGCGGCACGCATCATGCGGCACCTGCCGGCGGCCGGGCGCCGCGGCGGTCGCGGAACTTCTCCGCCGCGCCCTGCAACAGCACGTAGAACACCGGCACGAGGAACACGCCGAGCACGGTCGCCGCGAGCATGCCGAACACCACCGTCGTTCCCAGCACCTGGCGCGCACCCGCACCGGCGCCGCTGGCAATAGCCAACGGCAGCGAGCCCAGGATGAAGGCCAGCGAGGTCATGAGGATGGGCCGCAGCCGAAGCTGGGCGCCTTCCAACGCCGCATCCACCAGCGGGGTGCCGCGCTCGTGGGAGAGCTTGGCGAATTCCACGATGAGGATCGCATTCTTGGCCGCGAGGCCGATGAGCATCACCAATCCAACCTGCGCGTAGATGTCATTGGCCATGCCGCGCGCTGCGAGCGCCGCAAAGGCGCCGAATATGGCCAGGGGAATTCCGAGAATCACGGCAAATGGTACTACCCAGCTTTCATACAACGCTGCCAGCACCAGGAACACGAACAGCAGCGCCATCGCAAACACGTACGGCGCCTGCGCGCCGGCTTTGATTTCCTGGTACGTGATGCCCGACCAATCGTAACCGAAGCCTTCCGGCAATGCGTCACCGAGCGCCTGCATGGCGGCGATGCCCTGCCCGGAGCTCATGCCCGGCGCCGCCGTGCCATTGATGGTGGCGGCCCGGTAGATGTTGAAGCGCTCGATGTACTCGGGCCCCTCTTTCGCCTTCACCGATACCAGTGTCGACAAGGGCACCATGTCCCCCGCGGCGGTACGCACGTACAGGCCGGCCACGGCATCGGGATTGGTGCGCGCCGCGCCTTCGGCCTGCGCCGTCACGCGAAACGTGCGGCCATACAGGTTGAAGTCGTTGATGTAGCTGCCGCCGAGGAAGGTCTGCAGGGTGGAGAACACGTCCGCGATCGACACGCCGAAGGTCTTGGCGCGCTCGCGGTCGAGCTGGTATTCGATCTGCGGAACCGAAGCATTGAAGGGTGTGAATACCCGCGACAGGTCCTTACGGCCATTGGCCTCCCCGATGAAGTCCTGCACCACGCTGGCAAAGCGCTGCAATTCACCGCCACTGCGGTCCTGCAGGACGAACTCGAATCCGTTGGATTGGCCGATACCCGGAATGGAGGGCGGGTCCACCACCAGGAAATTGGCCTCCGGCATGGCCGCCACGAGCTTGGTCAGCCGGTCGCGCACGGCCTGTGTGCTGTGCGCCGCGCCGCCACGCTCCTTCCACGGCTTGAACACCAGGAAGGTGGTGGCCGCGTACGAGGAGCTGACGCCGGTCTGCACCGAGAACCCCGTGATGGACACCACATTCATGATTTCGGGCGCTTGCTTGCCGATGAGATCGATGAATTTCCGGGTGACCGCTTCGGTACGCTGCTGCGAGGCGCCTGCCGGCAGGTTGATGAAGGTCAACAAATAGCCCTGGTCCTCCTCGGGCAGGAATCCGCCCGGGCGCATCCACACGAGCACCGCCGTCAGCGCCACGATCGCCCCGAAACCGGCCATGGCCGCGCGCCGCCGCCGGATCAGGTCGGCCACCGACGCGCGATACCAACGGGTCATGCGCAGGAACGCCGCGTTGAAGCTGTCGAACTGCCGCGCCAGCCAACCGCGGGCCCGCGTGCTCTCATGAGGACGCAGCAACAAGGCGCACAGCGCCGGCGTGAAGGTCAGCGCCACCAGCGCCGAGATCAGCACGGATACCGACAACGTCAGCGCGAACTGCCGGTAGAACTGGCCGGTGAGCCCGCCGAGGAAGGCCACCGGCACGAACACCGCGGTCAGCACCAGCGCGATGGCAATTACCGGACCCTGCACATCGTGCATGGCGGCGCGCGTCGCATCGCGTGCACCCAGGCCTTCGGCCTCCATCTTGTGCGCCACCGCCTCCACCACCACGATGGCATCGTCCACGACCAATCCGATGGCCAACACCAAGGCGAACAACGTCAGCGTGTTGATGGAAAAGCCCAGTGCGGAAAACGCCGAGAAGGCGCCGATGAGCGAAACGGGCACGGCCAGCATCGGGATGAGCGTGGTGCGCCAGTCGCCGAGGAAGGCGAACACCACCAGCAGCACGAGGAAGGCGGCGATCACCAGCGTCACCACCACCTCGTGCACCGACTCGGACACGAACAGCGTGGTATCGAACGGCACCTGCGCCTCGATTCCCGGCGGGAAATTCTTCGACAATTCCGCCACCGTGCGCCGCACCTCGCGCGCCACGTCCAGCGCATTGGCATCGGGCAGCTGGTACACCCCCATCAGCACCGAGCTGTTGCCGTTGAGGCGGCTGGAGCGTGAATAATCGGTGGCGGCCAGCTCCACGCGCGCGATGTCCTTCAGGCGCACGCTGCTGCCGTCCGCGCGCGCGCGCACCACGATGTTCTGGTACTCGGCCACGGTGGACAGCCGGCCTTTCATGCTCACCGCGTATTGCAGTTGCTGCCCCTTGGGGGCGGGTTCCGCCCCGATCACGCCGGCGGGCGCCACCAGGTTCTGCTCATTGAGGACGCCGGAGACGTCCTGGGTGGTGACGCCGAGCTGCGCCATGCGATCCGGGTCCAGCCAGATGCGCATGCCGTAATCGCGCGCGCCGAACACCGTGACCTGCCCCACGCCCTTCACACGCGCCAGCGAATCGTAGATGTTGAGCTTGGCGAAATTGCTCAGGAACAGGTAGTCGTAGCGCGGATCGGTGGCGCGCACCGACACCAGCAACAGGATCTGCGGCTGGCGCTTGGCGACGACCACGCCCTGGCGCACCACTTCCTGCGGCAGGGAGCGCTGCGCGATCGACACCTGGTTCTGCACGTCGATGGCGGCAATGTCCTGGTCGGTGCCCACATCGAAGGTGACCGTGAGCGCATAGGAGCCATCGTTCGCGCTGCGCGAGTCCATGTAGATCATGTTCGGCACGCCATTGACCTGCTGCTCGATGGGCGCCGCCACGGACTGCTCGATGGTGGCCGCATCCGCGCCGGGGAAGGTCGTGGAAACGACGATGGACGGCGGGGTGATCTGCGGATAACGCGCCACGGGGAGCTGCCACAGCGCGATGCCGCCCGCCAACGTGATGACGATGGCAAGCACGGTGGCGAACACCGGCCGGTCGATGAAGAATTCGCTCATGCCGCTCCGGAGCGTACCGGCGCGGCCGGCGCATCAGGCACCGGCGTCGGCTTGATCTGGCTGCCGGCACGCAGTTTTTGCGCGCCATCCACCACCACCACATCGCCGGCCGCCAGGCCGCTGACCACCAGCCATTCATCGCCCACGCGCGAACCCATCACCACATCGCGCCGCTCCGCCTTGTTCTGTCCATCCGCCAACCATACGAAATTGCGCCCCTGCTGCTCCTGCACGGCGCGCTGCGGCAGCAGCAGCGCATCGGGAATCTTCTGCGCATCCACCACCACGCGCGCGAACTGGCCGGCGCGCAGCAGGCGCTCCGGGTTGGGCACGGTGAGCCGCACCGGCAGCGTGCCGGTGCGCGGATCCACCGCCGCATCCACGAAATCCAGCGTGCCGCTGTGCGGATAGACCGAGCCGTCGGCGAGCACGATGTGGAAGGCCGGCGGATTCTTCAGCCGCGCATCGACGCTGCCGCCACGTATCTTCTGCAACTCCAGCAGCCGCTGCTCGCTGATGCTGTAATTCACGTACATGGGATCGGTGGCGTAGATGCTGGTGAGCAGGGTCTGGTAGGCGGTGACCAGCGCACCCAGGCGCACCTGCGCCCGCCCCATGACGCCGGCGATCGGTGAGGTGATGTTGGTGTAGCCCAGGTTGAGCTCGGCGGTCTTCTGCGCTGCCCGCGCGGCGTCCACTGCCGCACGCCCGGCGGCGACGCGCGCCACCACGGCATCCAGCTCCTGCTGGCTCGCCGCATCCATCTTCGACAGGGGCGCGATGCGCGCCTGATCGCGCAGGGCTTGTTCCATGGCCGACTCGGCTTGTGCGGTTGCCGCCTTGGCCTGTGCCAGCGCCTGTTCATAGGACTGCGGATCGATCTTGAACAACAGCTGCCCCTCGCGCACGGCCTCGCCCTCCAGGGCCACCTGCTTCTGCAGCAGGCCGCCGGTGCGGGGCCGTATCTCCACCGTGTTGAAGGCCTCGGTGCGCGCCACGTATTCGAGCGTGACCGTGGCGGCCCGGGGCTCGAGCTTGAGCGTGGTAACCGCAATTGGCGGCGGCGGGGGCGGAGTCTTGCCCGAGCAGGCGGCGAGACAGACTGCCAATGCGGCAGAAAACAACGCGAGATGCCGGTTCCGAACCGGCGGCAAATGGGTCTTGTTCAGTGGAAGCTGTCCTTGTAAGGCCTGACGCGGGCAGAACCAGGCCTTGCTACTTTAGGGCCAAGCGTCGCAACAGCCAAGCATCGCGCGCTGAGGCGAGCATCGCGGTAGCTCCGACGCGTCGGTGCTGCACCGTATTCGCGCGTGTTTGTAAACTTTGCTCATTCAGGTATACCCGGCAGCGGGTTCACGCTATAAAGGCGGGGTGAATCGCTCGAAAGAAGCGCACGCCTCCGTCCCCACCGCCATGCCGCTGACGCGGCTCGAATCCGCCGTCTGTGCCGACTGGGAATCAGCCTCGCGGCGCGAATGGCTGGTGACCAACGGCATCGGCGGTTACGCCTGCGGCAGCCTCGCCCTGGCCAATACGCGGCGCTATCACGGGCTCCTGATCGCCAGCAGCCGGCCACCGCTCGGCAGGATCCTGCTGCTGTCCAAGCTCGACGTCACCGCAACCTACCAGAACCGCCGTCACGAGCTGTTCGCCAACGAATTCGCGGATGGCTCGTTGAGTCCGCGCGGCTTCGCACAGCTGGTCTCATTCGAGCTCGTCGCCGGCATCCCCACCTGGCGCCACGCTTTTGCCGATGCGCTGCTCGAGCAACAGGTATTCATGGCGCCGCAGGCCAACACCAGCTACATGGCCTTGACCCTGATCCGGGCCAGCGCGCCGCTGCAACTGGAGATGACGCCACTATGCGCGCATCGTGACCACCACGTCCTCGACCGCGGCATGCGCGAGGTCAGTGTGGCGGAACATCCGCAGGGCTGCATCGTGCGAGCGACCGGGGCGGCCCTCGCCTGCCAGCTGTGGATGCCGGAGGGACGATTCGAAGCGCAGCCCGATTGGTATTGGCATTTCCATCATCGCGCCGAAGCGCAGCGTGGCCTGGATGCCGACGAGGACTTGTTCATGCCCGGACGCTTCCGCGCCTCGCTCCGGCCGCAGCAGACGGTGTACCTGGTGGCCTCGGCGCTGCCCTCGGACCCGCACGGCGAGCAGCCGCCCGAACTGCCGGCGCCCGAACACGTGCACACCGCCGTGAAATCGCGAGGCGAATGGCTGGCCGGTTTGGTGCCGCCCGGATCGCCGGATTGGATAGCGCAGCTTGCCGTCGCCTCGGATCAGTTCCTGGTGCAGCGGCGCCGTCCCACGCGCCCGGCCGCGGTGCGCACGGGCGGCACCGGGGTGTCGGTCATCGCCGGCTATCCGTGGTTCGGGGATTGGAGCCGCGACACCCTCATCTCCCTCCCCGGCCTCACCTTGAGCCTGGGCAGGCGCGAAATCGCCGCCGAGATCCTCGACACGCTGCTCGATCACCTGGATCAAGGCATGTTGCCGAACCGTTTCCCCGAGGACGGCGCCGCGCCGGAGTTCAACACTGCCGATGCCACCTTGTGGCTGTTCCAGGCGGCGGATGAATACCTGAACGCGACCGGCGACACGGCCTGGGGCAGGCGCGTGTTCCCCGTGCTGATGCAATCGCTGCGCGCGCATCTGGCGGGCACCCGCCACGGGATCGGTATCGACCCGGGGGATGGCCTGCTGCGCGCCGGCGCGCCCGGCCTGCAATTGACGTGGATGGACGCCAGGGTCGATGGCGAGGTGATCACCCCTCGCCGCGGCAAGCCGGTGGAAATCAACGCACTGTGGCTGAACGCGCTGGACGTGTGCCTGCGCTTGTCCATCCGCCTGCGCGATACCGAATCACAATTGCTGTGCAAGGCATGGCTCGGGCGCGCGCGCAACGGCTTTGCGCGGTTCTGGAATGAATCCCTGGGCTGCCTGTACGACGTGCTCGATATGGAGGGCGGAGGCGACGCGGATGACAGCCTGCGACCCAACCAGATCCTGGCGGTCGCGCTTCCCTATTGCGCGCTGCCGGCGCATCAGATGCGCGCGGTGGTGGATGCCTGCGCGCGCGAATTGCTGACGCCGGTGGGCCTGCGGAGCCTCGCGCCGGGAGCGCCCGGCTACCAGGCCCGCTACGAGGGCGGCGTGGCGGCCCGCGATGGCGCCTATCACCAGGGCACGGTGTGGGCCTGGCTGCTCGGGCCGTTTGCGCTGGCGCATTTTCGCGTGTACGGGGATGCCGGCCTGGCGCAAAGTTTCCTCGAACCCTTGAGCCTGCACCTGCGCGATGCCGGCGTCGGATCGGTGAGCGAGATCTTCGATGCCGACGCACCGCATGGGCCGCGGGGCTGCTTCGCGCAAGCCTGGTCGGTGGCCGAGCCCTTGCGCGCCTGGCTCAAGCTCGAGCGTGCGAAATCGCGCGGCGGGAGCGGCGTTTGAGCGAGGAGAAGCGCCGGCTCCAGGGACGTGCGACAGGGCGCAACGCCTGGAAGCATTGGGGCCCGTACGTGAGCGAGCGCCAGTGGGGCACCGTGCGCGAAGACTACAGCGCCCACGGCAACGCCTGGGAGTACTTCCCGCACGAGCACGCCCGCAGCCGCGCCTATCGCTGGGGCGAGGACGGCATCGCGGGACTCTGCGATCAGGAACAGCATCTGGTGCTGAGCCTCGCCCTGTGGAACGGCGCCGACCGCATCCTCAAGGAACGCCTGTTCGGACTCACCAATTCGCAGGGCAATCACGGCGAGGACGTGAAGGAGCAATACTTCTACCTCGACGCGACGCCCAGCAATTCCTACCTGCGCATGCTCTACAAGTATCCGCAATGCGCCTTCCCCTATGACGAACTCGTGGCCGGAAATGCGCGCCGCGGCCGCGACAGCCCCGAGTACGAGTTGTCCGACACCGGCGCCTTCGACGCACGGCGTTACTTCGATGTGTTCATCGAGTATGCGCAGGCGGCGCCGGGCGACATCCTGATGCGCATCACCGCCCACAATCGCGGGGATGCCGCCGCCCCGCTGCACCTTATCCCGCAATTGGCGCTGCGTAATACCTGGGCCTGGCACGAGGATTCCGACCGGCCCCGCATGGACCTGCGCCCCGGCTCGCCGTTGCGCATCGAACAGCAGGCGCTGGGCGTGATGCACGCCCATATCGAATCCGGCGGCACCTGGTTGCTCACCGACAACGACAGCAACCCGCGCGCGCTGTGGCAGATGCCGGTGCAGGGGTTCTTCAAGGACGGCTTTCATGAGCGCATCGTCGATGGCAGGCTCGAGGCCGTCCGCTCGGAGTCGGGCACCAAGGCGGGCGCCTGGCATCGGTTCGAGGTGCCCGCGGGCGGCAAGGCTCAGGTCAGGTTGCGGCTGACCGCCGAGGACCTGCAGCGCCCGTTCGAACATTTCGATGACTTCCTGGAGCGCCGCAAGCAAGAGGCCGATGAATTCTACGACGATCTGCAGCAGGGCATCACCGATGCCGATGCGCGCCTGGTGCAACGCCAGGCCTTTGCCGGGCTGTTGTGGAGCAAGCAATTCTACCACCTGGATGTGCCGCGATGGCTCAAGGGCGATCCCACGCAACCGCCCCCGCCGCCGGGCCGCGATCGCGGCCGCAATGCCGACTGGCTGCATTTGAACAATGCCGAAGTCATATCGATGCCCGACAAGTGGGAGTACCCCTGGTATGCAGCCTGGGATCTCGCCTTTCACTGCATTCCGCTCGCGCTCATCGATGCCGAGTTCGCCAAGCAGCAATTGGTGCTGCTGACGCGCGAGTGGTACATGCATCCCAACGGGCAGATCCCCGCCTACGAATGGGCGTTCGGCGATGTCAATCCACCGGTGCATGCCTGGGCGGCCTGGCGCGTATACCAGATCGACCGCAAGCAGCAGGGACAGGGGGATCTGGCGTTCCTGGAGCGCGTGTTCCACAAGCTCATGATCAATTTCACCTGGTGGGTGAACCGCAAGGACGCCGAAGGGCGCAACGTATTCCAGGGCGGCTTCCTCGGGCTCGACAACATCGGCGTGTTCGATCGCAGCTCGCAGCTGCCCACCGGCGGGCACATCGACCAATCCGATGGCACCAGCTGGATGGCGATGTACGCGCTCAACCTGATGCGCATCGCCCTCGAGCTTGCGCATCACAACCATGTGTACGAGGACATCGCCAGCAAGTTCTTCGAGCACTTCCTGCACATCGCCGAGGCCATGAGCAACATGTTCAACGACGGCGGCGGCCTGTGGGACGACGAGGACAAGTTCTTCTACGACGTGCTGCACCTGCCGAACGATGACAAGGTGTCGTTGCGGGTGCGCTCCATGGTGGGTTTGATTCCGCTGTTCGCCGTGGAGACCCTCGAGCCGGAATCGCTGACCGCCCTGCCCGGCTTCCGCAAGCGCCTGGAATGGTTCCTGAACTACCGACCCGATCTTGCGGGCCTGGTCTCGCATTGGCAGGAGCCCGGGCGCGGCCAACGCCGGCTCCTGTCGTTGCTGCGCGGGCATCGCATGAAAAAGCTCCTGCAGCGCATGTTGGACGAATCGGAGTTCCTGTCCGACTATGGCGTGCGTGCGCTGTCGCGCGCCCATCGCGACCAGCCGTACGCGTTCAAGCACGGCGACATCGAGCTCACCGTGGGCTACGAACCGGCCGAGTCGGCTTCCACCCTGTTCGGCGGCAACTCCAACTGGCGCGGACCGGTGTGGTTTCCGGTGAACTTCCTGATCATCGAATCGCTGCAGAAGTTTCATCACTATTACGGCGATGATTTCAAAGTCGAATGCCCGACGGGCTCCGGGAAATTCCTCACCATCGAACAGATTGCCGAGGAGCTGACGCGGCGCCTGTCACGTCTATTCCTCGCAGAACCCGACGGCAAGCGCGCTGTCATGGCACACGAACCACGCCTGCAGGATGATCCGCACTTCCGCGATCTAGTGCCATTCTACGAATACTTCGACGGCGACACGGGCCGCGGAGTGGGCGCTTCTCATCAGACTGGGTGGACCGCGCTGATTGCCAAGCTCCTAATGCCTCGGCGTTGATTCTCTGCGCTGCGGTGCCTGTTGGGAGGCGGCCTCGGGTGGCCGAGTCCGCCTCCCAACAGTTTTCGAGCGCAGCGGGATCAGAGATCGGGCAATTCGCCTTGCATCATCGGGACCACCCTGCCCGCGATGTGCACAGCCGTGACTTTGCGCTCGCGTGTTTCCGTGCGACCGAGGATCAGGCTTGGGCGGCCCATGTCGACACCTTGGTGCACGCGCCAGGAACGGACCATCTCGCTACCGGGTTCCAGCGAGGCCAACATCGAGATGGCGGCGGCGGTTGCACTGCCGGTGGCGGGATCTTCGATGCATCCGTCCACCGGTGCGAAGGTGCGGGCGTGGAGTTCGCCGGGAGACTCGCCGCGGCAGTAGGCATAGACGGCGTCGGTGCCGGCTCGCGGCAGCACGCGTTCGTGCGCTTCGAGGCTGGGCTTGGCGCGGCGCAAAGCCTCGCGCGAGGCCAATTCGACGATCAGGAACGGAAGGCCCACGGAGCACACCTGCGGGGGATGTCGTTGAACGCAGATATCGGAGGGCGGCAGGCCGACGCAGGCGGCGGCGTCGGCCACGCTCACGTTGGCACGGATGGACAACTGCTCCGGCGCCGTGAACTCCGCACCGACGACGTCGCCGCGTTCACGCAGCAGGCGTACCGGCACCAGTCCTGCCGCCTCCTCGAACACGAAGGCATCACCCGGATCGCGGCCCTGCGCCTGCCAACCGCGGGCGAGCATCACAGCCGTGCCCACATTGGGATGCCCGGCGAAGGGTACTTCCACCCGCGGCGTGAAGATCCGCACCTGCGCCGTATGCGCAGAATCCCGCGGCGGCAGCACGAAGGTGGTTTCGGAATAATTGAATTCGGTGGCGATGGACTGCATCTGCGCGGCGGAAAGGCCAGTGGCATCGAACACCACGGCCAATGGGTTGCCCCCGAAGGGGGCTGACGCGAAAACATCCGCCGTCACATAGGGTCGCCGCACGGCTTACGCGCCTGTTTGCCTGTCCGGTGAGATGGGCGCGCGGTCCGTGCGCGCCCGTGCCTGCTTATTTCTTGTTCGCGGAGGCCCAGGATTGCACCGCGGCCATCGTGTTGGCCACATGCTTGTCCGGATTCATGGCGGTGTACTCATAGATGACCTTGCCTTCCGGCGAGATCACATACGAGGTGCGGTTCGCATACTCGGGCTTGACGAACAGGATGGAGTCGTACGCCGTGGTGATCTTCTTGTCGGGATCGGCGGCCACCGCGAATTTGTTGCGGCACTCGGAGACGGAAAAGCGGTTGAGCACGTCGATCTTGTCATGCGACACCCCGATGACCGTGGCGCCCAGGGCCTTGAACTTGTCGGTGGCCTCGGCGAACTCGTGCGCCTCGACCGTGCAACCGGGAGTGAAGGCGGCGGGATAGAAATACAGAACGACCGGGCCCTTCTTCAGCGCCTCGGCCAGGGAGAACTTGAAGGGTTTGCCGGCCAGGGTGGCCTCGGTGGTGAAGTCCGGCGCCTTGTCGCCGACCTTCAGCGCCGCCAGTGCAGGCGCGGCCAACATCAAAGATCCGATCAGCGCTGGTGCGATGAACTTCATGTCAAGACTCCTGTTTTCAACGTTGAACGCATCTTGCGCCATCCGATTTTGGCGATCAAGGCGGTTTATGATGTCACCATGAATGTGGGCATCCCGGTCGAGGTCTGGCAGATTCCCATCGGCGATGCGGGCAACGCCGATGACTCGCTGCTCGATGCGAAAGAGCGGCGGCGTGCGGCCGCCTTCAAATTCGAGGCGGATCGCCTGCGTTTCATCGCAGCGCATGCGGCACTGCGGATGGTGTTATCCCACGCCATCGGCATTGGGCCGCGCGCCCTGCGGCTGGAAAAGGATGCCGATGGCAAACCGCACCTCGCGACTTCAGATTGGCGGTTCAATCTATCGCACAGCGATGACCTCGCACTGCTGGCCGTGGCGCGCGGCATCGCGCTGGGCGTGGATGTGGAGAGAATCAGGCCGCTAAAGCGAAATGCCGCGCGGGACGAAACCGGCCAAGACGAAACCCTGGCCCTCGCCGAGCGTCACTACTCACCCCGCGAAAACCAGCGCCTGCGCACGCTGTCAGGTGCGGATCGCGATCGCGCGTTCTTCCTGTGCTGGACGCGCAAGGAGGCCGTGGTGAAAGCCATCGGCACCGGCATTTTCACCGACCTCGCGCGCATCGAAGCCGGGTTCGAGGGCGCCGGTCGCGTCGGCGCGCTGCATCTGCAATCCTTGCGCCTGGATGCGGATTGGGCCGGCCAGGGGTACGTGGCCGCGTTGGCCGGCGAACCCGGTCCACACGGCGCGCGGATGAGGCGCTATCCACAAGATTTGGCCGCCGCCTGAGGCGGCGGAAATCAGCCCGTTCGCGCCAGCGTTCCGCCAAGCACCGCCCGCAATTCACGGCACACACGGCCCACATCGCTGTCTTCCATCGCCGGGAACAGGGGCAGCGTGACGGTCTCGCGGCCGATGCGCGCCGCATTCGGATAATCCTCGGGCCGGTACCCGAGCATGCGGTAATAGGTGAACCCCGGGATGCAGGGATAGTGAATGCCGATACCGATGCCGCGCTCGGCCATCTTCTTCTGGAACTCCACGCGCGTCATGCGCCGCGCTTCGAAATCGATCAAGAGCGTGAACATGTGCCAGCTATGGCCCTCATCGCCGCGCGCGGGCACGAGGCCGAGGTCGGACCCCTCGAGCTCGCGAAAATACAGGTGGGCCAATTCGCGACGCCGCCGGTTGAAGCCGTCCAGGCGCTTCAATTGATCGATGCCAATCTGCGCCGCCACATCCGTCAGGTTGCTCTTGGCGCCCGCGAACATGACATCCACCCCGCCATCCTCGTCCTTGCGGATGCCATGGAAGCGATGCTCCTCGATGGCCGCCGCAGTCGCCGCATCCGCGGTGCTGATGGCGCCGCCCTCGATGGTGGTCATGTTCTTGTTGGGATGGAAGCTGAACACCACCAGGTCGCCGACGCTGCCGATGAGCTTGCCCTGATGGCGCGTGCCGATGGCATGCGCGGCATCTTCGATGACGCGCAGGCCATGCTCGCGCGCCAGGCCGTAGACGCCGTCCATGTCGACGGCAAGGCCGGAAAAATGCACCGGCATGATGGCGCGCGTCTTGCGGGTGATGGCGCGGCGGGCGAGTTCGACGTCGATATTGCGCGAGGACAGGTCGACATCGACGAACACGGGTTTGGCGCGCAATCGTGCGATCACATTGGCGCTGGCCGCGAAGCTCATGGCGGGAACGATGACTTCATCGCCGGCGCGGACGCCGGCCACTTCCAGCGCCATTTCCAGGCCCGCAGTGGCGGAAGTCATCACGCGCACCTGCCGCTCGCCGCCCAGATAGGCGGCCAACGCCGCCTCGAACTCCTTCACCTTGGGACCGCTGGCAAGCTGTCCCGAGCGGAACACATTCGCCACCGCCTGGATGCTGGCTTCGTCAATCGACGGACGGGTGAACGGAAGAAACGGTTTCATGTCATCAATTCCTCGATACGAGTACGACGCCCACGCAGATCAGTGCGATGCCGGCGATCTTGGCGGTCGTCATGGATTCGCCCAGCCAGGCCACCGCCGCCACCGCGACCACCACGTAGCCGAGTGAGAGCATGGGGTAAGCGGTGCTGACCGGCGCCTTGGTGAGCGCCGCGATCCACACGCAGACACTCAACGCATAGCACAGCATCCCGCCCCAGAAAGGCGGATTCTGGATCAGCGCCAGGATGATCCCGGGCAGGGTCTGGAGGTTGAAGGCGCTGACACCGGCAAGGGACTTCGTGGCCGACTTGAGCAGCAGCTGCGCCGCGGCGTTCAGGCCGACGCCGGCAATGATCAACAGCCAGGTGAGCCAGTTCATTGCCGCGCCACCACCACGCGATGCACATCGCGGGCCAATTCGCGCATGGGCAGGCCCGCTGCGCGGAAGTAGTCGAAGGTGTCGGGTTCCATGATGGCGTAGGCGTGACCGTGTTGCAGCCATCGTACCCGGAAATCCTCCAGCCCGGCGATCCCGCGCTCCGGATCGTGACGCAGGCCGTAGTCGAGTTCGCCGCGGTAATCCACCAGCGTGAGCGGCCGCTGCCAATAGAAGGGCAGCGTCTGATCATAGGTGCGCACGCTGTACAGGGGAGCGCTGCGTTGTGAAGGCTCCAGCGCGTTCACCAGCGAAGCGCCTGAATACACCGGCGCCAATGCGCCGGCGAACAGCAACAAGGTCAATACGGCGGCCAACCACCCGCCTCCCAGCAGCGCGCCGTTGAGGGTCACATCACCGCTGCGGCGGCGCCAGACGAAGGCGCCCACCACGGCAAGCATGGCCGCAGCCAGGAGAAGTCCCGGCTGCAGGCCCAGGAAATACGGCGCACGTTTGGCAGAACGCAACAGCCAAGGCAGCACAGCCGCGCCGGCACCCAACCCGGCGCCCAGCACCAGCATCAGTCGCGCCACCTGCGACACATCGCGGATCAACCGCGCCAGCGGCTGCGCGGCGATCAACAGCGCCAGCGCCGGCATTGCGGGCAGCACGTAGGGAATCAGCTTGGAGTCCGACAGAGAAAAAAATACCAGGATGAACAGCACCCAGATGCGGATGAAGGTGGGCGCATCGAAGCCGTGCGCCGCACCGCGCCGCCAGCCTTCGAACAGGCAACGCAGCGCACCCAACGTCCACGGCAGCGTACCCAGCAGGAACACCACACCGAAGAACCAGAACGGTTCCTGGCGGTCGGCCACCGGCGTCATGAAGCGGGCGAAATGTTCGCGCACGAAGAAGAATTGGAAAAAATCCGGCAAGCGTTGCTGCGCCAACACATGCCAGGGGACGACGATCATCAGGAACAGGGGCAAACCCAGCGGCAGGCACAAGCGCCGCCACGGCGAGGTATCGCGCGACCAGGCCGTGTACAGCACCAGCACGGCAGCCGGGATCACCGCGGCCACCAGGCCCTTGGTCATCATGCCCGCCGCGGCGGCGGCCCAAGCCCACAGCATGGCGTTCCGGCAAGCCGCCTCACGCCCAGCTTCGGCATGCACCTGTGCAACCAGGAAAGCGCACAAGCAGGCCGTCATGTAGAAGCTCAGGCTCATGTCGAGCGTGAGCAACTGCCCCAGCAACACGAACAACAGCATGCTGGCCGCCACGGCCGCCGCACGCACGGCCGCCTCGCGGGTCCACAGGCGGCGCGCCGCCCAGGCGATGCATAGCACCGCGCCCAACGCACACAAGGAACTGTACAGCCGCGCCGCAAATGGACTGGGACCGAGCACGGCCAGCGAGGCCGCCGTGGCCCAGTATTGAAGCGGCGGCTTTTCGATATAGGCAAGTCCGTTCAGGTGCGGCACCACCAGGTCGCCGCTGACGAGCATTTCACGCGGAATTTCCGCGTAGCGCCCCTCATCCGGATTGAACAGCGGACGGACGCCCAGGGCACTGAACCACAGCACCAGCAGTGCCGCCACCATCAGCCAGACCCGCCCCATCGCGTTCACGCGCGCGCGGCGCCTGCGGGCGCAGCTCCCTGCGTCGCCAACAGACCGGAACGACCGGGCAATTCCGCCATGACGACCGGCGCAACCAGGGGCTCGCGCTGCCGGGCCCACTCATTGATCGTGGCCAGGCGCGTCAGGCGCGCGCCGCCGCGCCGGCAACGCTCCAGCAATTGATCGAACGCGCCGAGCAGCAGCATGCCCTCCAACTCGGCGTGCAGGGTGAACACCTGCGCCATTCCCGGCGGCGCCGCCGTGATGCGCTCGAACAACGCGTCCGCGATGTTGCCCTCGTCCACGCCATCACGGCCCAGCAATTCATCGAAGGTGGGAAGCGTCGTGGGCAATTGCAGGCAGGGACTCACCCCCGAGGCCAGCCGCGGAAAGAAAGGCGCGCTGCCGCGCGTGTCGCTGGCGTATTGCAGCTGGTTGTCGGCCTCCAGGCGCAGCGCATGCTCATTCATCTGCCACCCCGCGGCGGCATGCGAGGCCGGCGGCGCGCCAAACACCTCGCGATAGGCCGCCAGCGCCTTGTCGAATTCGCGGCGCGTCCATTCCTCGTCCTTGCCCGCCACGAAGTCCTGCCAGCGCACGTGATCGTAGGTATGCAGTCCGACCTCGAAGCCCGCGTCGCGCGCCGCCCGCATGGCATCGCCCGCGCGGCGTCCGATGTGCGGTCCGGGCAACAACACCCCGTACATCAGCGTCTTCAACCCGTAGTGCTTGACCACGGAGGTGCGCACCACCTTCTGAGCGAAGCCCGGCCTGAAGGCGCGACGCAGCGCGCGCCCGGTGTGATCCGGCCCCACCGAGAAATAGAAGGTGGCGTCCGCCCCATGCCGCTTGAGCGCATTGACCAGCCGCGGCACGCCCTCGCGTGTGCCGCGCAGCGTGTCCACATCGATCTTCAGCCCGATGAGGGGCGGCAGCGGCATCGCGTGGGATCAGGCGCCCGGCGAGAGCAGCGCGGAAGCCGAGGGCAGCGCGTGCGCGTAAGCATCGAAAATGGAATTCAATGCCGTGCGCATGTCGGTGCTGGGCTTCCAGCCAAGTTCCGCGGTGGTGTTCTTGATCGAAGGCAGGCGCGCCGGAATGTCGGCGTAGCCCTTCCCGTAGTAATCGCCCGAGCTGACCTCCACCAGCGTGGTCTTGCGGGCGGTCGGTGCATATTCAGGGCGTGAGCGCGCCACCTCCAGCATCATGTTGGCCAGCTCGCGAATCGAATACAGATTGGCGGGATTGCCGATATTGTAGATCTTGCCGTTGGCGATGCCGCCCGGGTTGTCCAGGATGCGCGTCAGGCAATCCACCGCATCGTCGATGAAGGTGAAGGCGCGGGTCTGCGCACCGCCATCCACCAGCTTGATGGGCTCACCGCGAACGATGTGCCCGAGGAATTGCGTCAGCACGCGCGAACTGCCTTCCTTGGAGTCATCCATGCTGTCGAGCCCGGAGCCGATCCAGTTGAACGGGCGGAACAGCGTGAACTGCAACCCCTGCTGGCCATAGGCGTAGATGATGCGATCGAGCAATTGCTTGACGCAGGAATAGATCCAGCGCTGCTTGTGAATCGGACCGAGCACGAGGTCCGAGGTCTCCGGATCGAATTCCTTGTCGCGGCAGGAGCCGTAGACTTCGGAGGTCGACGGGAACACCACGCGCTTCTTGTACTTCACGCAGTGGCGGATGATGGGAAGGTTGGCCTCGAAGTCCAGCTCGAACACGCGCAGCGGCTCGCGCACGTAGGTGGCGGGCGTGGCGATGGCCACCAGCGGCAGGATCACATCGCATTTGCGCACCTGGTACTCCACCCATTCGAGGTTGATGGTGATGTCGCCCTCCACGAAGTGGAAGCGCGGATTGCCGAGCATGGAGGCGACACGCTCGGACTGCAGGTCCATGCCGTAGATGTGCCAGTCGGTGTTGGCCAGGATGTACTTGCTCAAGTGATGGCCGATGAAGCCGTTCACACCGAGAATCAGGATATTTTTCATTGTTGCCTCTTCACCTTCGAAAGATCAGTTGAGCAGGATCGGTTGATTCGACCAGGCGGATGGCCAGGCGTTCGACGGGTCGTTCGCAAGGATGGGCTTGCCGCCCACTTCCAGCCGGGTAATCTGCAGGCGCCGGCCATCGGCGCAATCGGCGTACCAGCCATCTGCCTGCGCATACAGGCAGGGCAGCGTCGACGGATGCAGTGCCGGCCCGTCAGCCAGCCGGGTCTCGAGCACGAACGCGCGCACACCCGCAATGTCGCTGAAGGCGCCGGGAAACGGCGGCGCGACGGCGCGCACCAGGTCATGCACCGCCCGCGCACCCCGGCGCCAGTCGATGCGCCCATCCTCGGGGCGGCGGCGCCCGAAATACGAGCCGCGGGCGAGGTCCAGCGGCGTGGCGGCTGCCGTTCCCGCGATCAGCCGCGGCAATGAGCGGCGCAGCACCGCCTGCGCAGCCTGCGCGACCTTGCGCGACACGGCCAAGGCATCGTCATCGATGAGAATCGGCACGGCCTCCTGGTCGACGAGCGCGCCGGCATCCGGCTTCTCCAGCATGTAGTGCAGGCTCGCGCCCGTTTCGGTCTCACCGTTCAAGATGGCCCAGTGTACCGGCGCACGGCCCCGGTAGCGCGGCAACAGCGACCCGTGCATGTTCAAGGCGCCCCTGCGCGGCACTGCCAGCCACTCGTTGGCCAGCATGTGACGGTAGTAGAAGGAGAACACGAAGTCGGGCCGGCAGTCGCGCCCCTGCCCCACCCACTCCGGCGTGTTGGCGGAGTCGGGCGTGACCGTGCGAATACCGTGGGCGGCCGCCAGCTGCGCCACACTGCCGAACCATTGCGATTCGCCCGGGTCATCGGTGTGCGTGAACAGCAGCGGGATGCGCACGCCCTGCTCGATCAGCACCGACAGGCAGCGCACCCCGACCTCGCTGTAGGCGAATACGACGGCGCTGGTCACTCAACGGACCTGGACGCCCAGGCGAGGCGGCTCCAGCGCATGCGGCGCCGCCTGGGTCTCGAGCACGGCCTGCACGATGTAGCGCGGTCGCGCACGCACCTGCAGGTACATGCGGCCGACATACTCGCCCAGCAGCCCGATGCCGAACAGCGCGATGCCGATGAGGAAGAACACGATGCCGAACAGCGTGAACAGGCCTTCCGCTTCCGGGCCGACGATCAATCGGCGCACGAACAACACCACCACCAGCAGCGCCGAGAGCACCGATACCGCCATGCCGATCATGGAAAACAATTGCAGCGGAATCAGTGAAAAGCCGGTGACCAGGTCGAAGTTCAGGCGTATCAGGCTATAGAGCGAATACTTGGACTCGCCCGCGGCACGCTCCTCATGCGCGATGGGAATCTCGATGGACTTCATGGCGTAGAGCGAGGCCAGCGCCGGGATGAAGGTGTTGACCTCATGGGTCTGGTTGAGCGCGGCCACCACCCCGCGCCCGTAGCCGCGCATCATGCAGCCTTGGTCGGTGATGCGGATGGGCGTGATCCACTCACGCAGGCGGTTGACGCCGCGGGACAGGACCCGGCGCCACCAAACGTCCTGGCGCAGCTGCCGGACGGTGCCGACGTAGTCGTAGCCTTCCTCCAGGAGCTTCAGGATCTTGCCGGCTTCTTCCGGCGGATTCTGCAGGTCGGCGTCCATGGTGATGACGTACCGCCCGCGGGCATAGGAAAGCCCGGCCATCACGGCCGAATGCTGGCCAAAATTGGCGTGAAACAGCACCACCCGGGTCTCGTGCGGACGCTTTTCGAACTGCTCGCGCAGAAGCGCCGCGGAGCGGTCCTTGCTGCCGTCGTTGACGAACACGATCTCGTAGGAGGTCTGCAGCGCATCCAGCGCCGGGTACAGGCGCGCGAAAAGCGCCGGCAGTACGGCTTGTTCGTTGTAGACCGGGATGACCACGCTCAAGACGGGCGTGTCCGCCGACATCGCGATTTCTCCGCCTAAAATCGCGATTGTAGCCGATTTTCTAGTGGTCGGCCGGCACCGCACCCTGCCGGGTCAGCAATGCCAGGACTTCGGCGGTCTTGTCCTTGAGAACCTGCGCGCAGGCCCGTGACTCGACGTTCAGGCGCAGGAGGGGTTCGGTGTTGGAACTGCGCAGGTTGAAACGCCAGTCGGCGAATTCGAAGGACAGCCCGTCGGTACGATCCAGGCGCAACGCAGCCGGCGCATAGCGGGCTTCGATCGCGGCGATGGCCGCGCGCGCATCCGGCACCCGGTAGTTCAATTCGCCGCTCACCGGGTAGGCGCGCATGCGCTCGGCCACCAGCGCCGACAGCGGCCTGCCCGCCTCGCTCAGGATCTGCGCCATCACGAGCCAAGGGATCATGCCGCTGTCGCAATAGGCGAAGTTGCGGAAGTAATGGTGCGCGCTCATCTCGCCACCGTAGACGCCGTCGACCTCGCGCATCACCTGCTTGATGAAGGCATGGCCGGACTTCGACAGCACGGCCTTGCCGCCGCTGTGCTCGACGATGTCGATGGTGTTCCAGGTCAGGCGCGGGTCGTGCACCACGCGTCCGCCCGGCTCGCCTTGCAGCAGCACCGAGGCCAGCAGCCCGACGATGTAATAGCCCTCGATGAAGGCGCCGGTCTCATCGAAGAAGAAGCAGCGGTCGAAATCCCCGTCCCAGGCGATGCCGAAATCGGCACCCGAGGCCTGGATCGCGGCCACCGTCGGCGCCCGGTTCTCGACCAGCATGGGATTGGGAATGCCGTTCGGGAAATGCCCATCCGGCCGGTGGTGCACCTTGATGAACTCGAAGGGCAGGTGCGGCTCGAGCTGATCCACCACGAGCCCCGCGCCGCCATTGCCGGCATTCACGACGATCTTCAGAGGGCGCAATTTCTCGCGCCGCACGTAGCTCAGCAGGTGCTGCACGTAGGCAGCGTTCAGGTCGGTGGGGATGCGGCGCCCGGGCTTCGCGGCGGCGGGGAAGTCACCCGCCTCCGCCAGGGCACGGATTTCCTTGAGGCCGGTGTCACCGCTGATCGGGCGCGAGCCCTCGCGCACGAACTTCATGCCGTTGTAGTCGGCGGGGTTGTGGCTGGCGGTCACCATGATGCCGCCGTCGTAGCCGCCGTGGAACGTGGCGAAGTAGACGCCTTCCGTGCCGCAGATGCCGATGTCGCACACGTCCACCCCGGCATCGTTCAGGCCGCGGCACAGGGCGTCGGTGAGGGCCGCACTGGACAGGCGGATGTCGCGTCCGACAGCAATGCGCTGGGGCTTCAAGAACTGCGCAACCGCGCGCCCCACCGCATAGGCGATCTCATCATTCAGTTCGTCGGGAATCCTGCCGCGCAGGTCGTAGGCCTTGAAGGCGGTGATCGGTTTCAAGTATTGGTGCCCTGCCGGCCGTAGCTGTCCTCGAAGCGCACGATATCGTCCTCGCCCAGGTAGGAGCCCGATTGCACCTCGACGATGTGCAGCGGCACCTTGCCGGGATTCTCGATGCGATGTCGCGAACCGATGGGGATGTAGGTGGACTCGTTCTCCGACAAGAGGAAAGTCTTCTCATCGCAGGTGATGCGCGCCGTGCCCGACACCACGATCCAATGCTCGGCACGGTGATGGTGCATCTGCAGGGAGAGGATGGCGCCGGGGTTGACCGTCAGGCGCTTGACCTGGAAGCGGTCGCCGAAATCGATGCTGTCATAGCTGCCCCACGGCCGGAACACCTCGCGGTGCAGGCTGGTTTCGGTCCGCCCCGACTGCTTGATCCTGGCGACCAGTTCCTTCACGTCCTGTACGCGGTCCTTCGGCGCCACCAGCACCGCATCCTTGGTTTCCACCACCACATGATCCTTCAGGCCCACGACGGCAACCAGCCGGCTGGTGGAATGCACGAAGCAGTCGAGCGAATCGTGGGCCAGCACGTCCCCTCGCAGCACATTGCCCTGCTCGTCCGCGGGCAGCGCATCGAACAGCGATGACCACGAACCCACGTCGCTCCACCCGGCATCCAGCGGCACCACCACCGCCTCTTGGGTCTTTTCCATCACCGCGTAGTCGATGGAATCATTCGGGCAGGCCTCGAAGCTCCTCTTCTCGATGCGGATGAAATCCAGGTCGGCCTTGGCGGCCGTGAACGAGGCGCGCGCCGCGTCGAGGATGATGGGTGCAAGGCGTTGCAATTCATCGAGGAAACGCGCGGCCTTGAACACGAACATGCCGCTGTTCCAGTAATACTCGCCCGACTCCACGTACTCGCGGGCCTTCTGCACGGGCGGCTTCTCCACGAACTGCGCCACCGGATAGGCGGGGCCCGCGCCCGCGCCGCGGCGGATGTAGCCGTAGCCGGTCTCGGGCGCATGCGCGACGATGCCGAAGGTGACGAGCTTGCCCTCGCGGGCAGCGGCGATCGCCACCTGGGCCGCCGCATGGAAGGCCTTGGGATCGCGCACCACGTGGTCCGCCGGCGCCACCACCATCACGGCATCAGGGTTCCGGGCCTGCGCCTGCAGCGCCGCCAACGCCACGGCCGGCGCCGTGTTGCGGCCCACGGGCTCGAGCAGGATGGCGGCGGGCGCCAGCTTGATCGAGCGCATCTGCTCGGCCACCATGAAGCGGTGCGATTCGTTGCACACGATGATCGGAGCCGTGGCATTGGCGATGCCCTGCAGCCGCAGCGCCGTGTCCTGCAGCATGGTGCGCTCTGAGGTGAGCGGCAGCAGCTGCTTGGGATACATCTCGCGCGACAGCGGCCACAGGCGGGTGCCGGCGCCTCCGGAGAGGATGACCGGGATGATCATGCCTTGCCGGCCGGTGCAAGCCCGCGGCCGATGGCGTAATAGTGGATGCCTTCGCGCGCCATGTGCGACGGGTCGTACAGGTTGCGGCCATCGAAGATCACCGGGGAGCGCAGCGTCTTCTTGATGTATGCGAAGTCGGGGCTGCGGAATTCCTGCCACTCGGTGACGATGGCCAGTGCATCGGCGCCTTCCAGCGCGCCTTCCGGCGACTTGCAGAAATCGATGCCGTCCTTGCCGGCGTAGATTCTCTGGCATTCGGTCATGGCCACGGGATCATACGCCTGTACGCGCGCACCAGCCGCCAGCAACGCATCGATCAGCACGCGGCTGGGCGCCTCGCGCATGTCATCGGTGTTGGGCTTGAAGGCCAGGCCCCAGATCGCGAAGGTCTTGCCGCGCAGTGCGCCGAAATGCCGCTGGATCTTGTCGAACAACACCTGCTTCTGGCGGTTGTTGACGCTCTCCACGGCCTTCAAGATGCTGGCATCGTAGGCGACTTCCTGGGCGGAGCGCGCCAGCGCCTGCACGTCCTTGGGAAAGCACGAACCGCCGTAGCCCAGGCCCGGATAGATGAAGGAATAGCCGATGCGGGGGTCCGAACCGATGCCGACGCGGACTTTTTCGATGTCCGCGCCGAAACGCTCCGCCAGGTTCGCCAGCTCGTTCATGAAGCTGATCTTGGTGGCGAGCATGGCATTCGCGGCGTACTTGGTGAGCTCCGCCGAACGCACGTCCATGACGATCATGCGGTCGTGGTTGCGGGTAAAGGGTTCGTACAGCGTGCGCAGGAGTTCCGCCGTGCGCGGATTGTCGGTGCCGATGACCACGCGGTCAGGCTTCATGAAATCGGCGATGGCCGCCCCTTCCTTCAGGAATTCAGGATTGGAAACGGTGTCGTACTCGACGTTGGCGCCGCGCAACTGGAGCGCCTCGGCCACGGCCACCTTGACCTTGTCCGCCGTGCCCACCGGCACCGTCGACTTGGTCATGACCACCTTGTACTCCTGCATGTGCTGGCCGATGGTGCGTGCCACCGCCAGCACGTGCCGCAGGTCGGCGGAGCCGTCTTCATCCGGCGGTGTGCCCACCGCGATGAGTTGGAACAAGCCGTGATCCACACCTTCCTTCGCATCCAGCGTGAAGCGCAAGCGGCCCTTCTCCACGTTGCGCTTGACCATCACATCGAGGCCGGGCTCGTGGATGGGAATGTCGCCGCGCTTCAGCATCTCGATCTTGCGCGGGTCGACATCCACACAGACCACCTGGTTGCCGGCATCGGCGAGGCACGCCCCCGTCACCAAGCCGACATAACCCGAACCGAAAATGGTCACTCGCATGCGTAAAATCCTGATTCCCTTGAGAATTTGCGGGAGGTTAGCGGTTTCCCCCGGTCAAGTAAAGGAACTGTCCCGAGCCTTGCGGGCGGCTGGAATCCAAGCGTTGGGAGATGTTGTCCAGTGCACACCCGGCATGGCAAATTGTCAAAATGAAACACTCCACTTGCGATCTTTGCGATGAATTCGAAGGCCTGGTCCAGGTCGCCGAACCCCTCCTCGGGCATTTCGGGGGCCGCCAGGCATTCTGCGGTGAGATCGTGACGCTCAAATGTCCGGAAGATAATTCGCTGGTGCGCGAATTGGTCGCCAGCGAAGGCCGCGGCAAGGTGCTGGTGGTGGATGGTTTCGGCTCGGTGCGCCGCTCCCTGCTCGGGGATCAATTGGCAGCCAAGGCCGTGGCAAACCACTGGGAAGGCATCGTGATCAACGGCGCGGTGCGCGACGTGGCGGCATTGGAGGAGCTTGATCTGGGGGTGATGGCCCTCGCCCCCATACCGCTCAAGACCGACAAGAAAGGCGTCGGCGAACGCGGCGCCGTCCTGAAGTTCGCAGGCGTCACCTTCACCCCAGGTCATTACCTGTACGCGGACGAGAACGGGCTGATCGTCGCAGCGAAAAGATTGCAACCCGCCTGAGGGCCCGAACGGACTCAGCGCCGCGCCTGTTGCGCGTGCTCGAGATACCACGCATAGGTCTGTTCGATACCCTGGCGCAATTCGATGCGCGGCCGCCATCCCAGTGAAACCAGGCGGCCGGTGTCCAGGAGCTTGCGCGGCGTGCCGTCCGGCTTGCTGGCATCGAATGCCAGGCGGCCTTGGAAACCCACTACCGAACTGACCATCTCGCACAATTCGCGAATGGTCACATCGCTCCCCCACCCCACGTTCACGATATCCTCGCCGTCGTAGCGCTCCAGCAGGAAGACGATGGCATCAGCCAGGTCGTCGACATGCAGGAATTCGCGGCGCGGCGTACCACTTCCCCAGGCGGTCACCAGCGGATCGCCGCGCAATTTAGCCTCGTGGAACCGTCGGATCAGCGCGGGCAGCACATGCGAGTTCTGCAGGTCGAAGTTGTCGCCCGGGCCGTAGAGGTTGGTCGGCATGAGCGAAATGGCATTGAAGCCGTATTGTCGCCGGTAGGCCTGGCACATCTTCAGGCCGGCGATCTTGGCGATGGCATACCACTGGTTGGTGGGCTCGAGGGGGCCGCTCAGCAGGTACTCTTCCTTGATGGGCTGCGGCGCCAGCTTCGGATAGATGCAGCTCGACCCCAGGAAGACGAGCTTGGCGGCACCCGCCGCATGTGCGGCGTCGATGACGTGGTCCTGGATCAGCAGGTTGTCGCGGATGAAACTGGCGGGCTGCGTGTCGTTGGCAAGAATGCCTCCCACCCTCGCGGCCGCCAGGATCACCGCGTCCGGACGCTGCGCGGCGAAGAAACCGCGCACCGCGGCCTGGTCGGTGAGGTCAAGCTCAGCGCGGGTGCGCGTGATCACGCGCGCGTAGCCGCGCCGGGACAAGGCGCGCACCACCGCGGATCCCACCATGCCGCCGTGACCGGCGACGTAGATGCTCGAATCTGGAGCGAGGGGCATGGGGCTACTCGTGGTGCCGGAACACTTTGAAGCCCTCCCTGGCCACCAGCGCATCACGACGCGCGAGCGCCAGGTCTGCCTGCATCATTTCCGCCACCAGCTCCGGAAATTCCACCTGCGCCGTCCACCCCAGCTTGGCGCGGGCCTTGCTCGCATCGCCCAGGAGCGAGTCCACCTCGGTGGGACGGAAATAGCGCGGGTCCACGCGCACCAGCGTACCTCCGCTGCGCTTGTCCACGCCGGTCTCCTCTGCGCCGCTCCCCCGCCATTCGATTTCGAAGCCGGCGTGGCGGGCGGCGGCGGCCACGAAGTCACGGACGGAGTATTGCGTGCCGGTCGCGATCACGAAATCCTCCGGTACCGCCTGCTGCAGCATCAGCCATTGCGCGCGTACGTAGTCGCGCGCATGCCCCCAATCGCGCCGCGCATCGAGATTGCCCAGATGCAGCGTTTCCTGCAGCCCGACCTGGATGCGGGCCAGCGCGCGCGTGATCTTGCGCGACACGAAGGTCTCGCCGCGCAGGGGCGACTCATGATTGAAGAGGATGCCGCTGCAGGCGTATAGGCCGTAGGCCTCGCGGTAATTCACCGTGATCCAATGCGCATAGACCTTGGCGGCGCCGTAGGGAGAGCGCGGATAGAACGGCGTGCTCTCGCGCTGCGGAACCTCCTGCACCTTGCCGAACATCTCGGAAGTCGAGGCCTGGTAGAAGCGCGTCTTGTTCTCGAGCTTCAGGATGCGGATGGCCTCGAGCATGCGCAGCGTGCCCAAGGCATCGGAATTGGCGGTGTACTCGGGCGTTTCGAACGACACGGCCACATGGCTCTGCGCAGCCAGGTTGTAGATCTCATCGGGCTGCACTTCCTGGATGATGCGAATCAGGTTGGTCGCATCGGTGAGATCGCCGTAGTGCAGCTTCAACTGCACGTTCTTCTCGTGCGGGTCCTGGTAGAGGTGATCGATACGATCGGTATTGAACAGCGAGGAACGGCGCTTGATGCCATGCACCTCGTAGCCCTTGCCCAACAGGAATTCGGCAAGGTAGGCGCCGTCCTGCCCGGTGATACCCGTAATCAATGCGCGCTTGTTCAATCGGGAACCTTTGCGTTTTTGTTGGCGAAGCGCGCGCAGTGTAGACCCGCGCTTGTGACAAAACTACCGCAGGAGCCGGCCCCAGGCGCTGCCTGTCAGGGGCGCGCGGACTCGGTAGGGTGCTGGCGAGTCATGCGGCGGGTCTTGAGATCGGTGACCTTGCGCTGTTCGGCCAGCATCTCGCTCTGGCGATTCCACACCAGGTCGTGGGCCTCGGGAGCCGGCGCATATTCCACCACCGCCTGCTTGAGCAGGTCCAGTGCTCGCTGGCAGTCGAAACGGCTCATGGTCGTGAGCAGGTTTTCCAGCAGCACCGACACGCGCTCCCAGGGCAGGTTGTGCTCCACGGCCCGCAGGATCATCGGGTGCTCGGTGCCGGTGACGTTGTTGCCGATCAGGAGTTCTTCGAACAACTTCTCCGCCGGCCGCAGCCCGGTGTAGGCGATCTCGATGTCGCCATCGGGGTTCTTCTCATCGCGCACCGACATGCCCATCAGGTGCACCATGCGCCGCGCCAGGTCATCGATGCGCACCGGCTTGCCCATGTCGAGCACGAACACCTCACCGCCATTGGCCATCGAGCCGGCCTGCACCACGAGCTGGGCGGCTTCGGGAATGGTCATGAAATAGCGGATCACGTCCGGATGCGTGACGGTGATGGGCCCGCCCGCCTGGATCTGCTCGTAGAACAGCGGCACCACCGAACCCGAGGACGCCAGCACGTTGCCGAAGCGGACCATGCAGAAGCGGGTCTTGCCGCGGCGCTGGTGCAGCCCCTGCAACACGATTTCCGCCAGCCGCTTGGTCGCCCCCATGACGTTGGTGGGATTGACGGCCTTGTCGGTGGAGATCAGGACGAAGGTCTCAACCTCGGCCTCCAGGGCGGCCTCGGCCGCATACCAGGTGGCTACGACGTTGTTGTGGATGCCCTCGATGACGTTCTGCTCGACGATGGGCACGTGCTTGTAGGCGGCCGCGTGATACACGGTCTGCACCCGGTACACCTGCAGGATGTCGCGCAGGCGGAACTTGTGATGGGCATTGCCGACCAGCGGCACCAAGTCGACGGTGAGTTCCTGCTGCTGGATGGTCTGGCGCAACTCGCGCTCGATGTTGTATAGCGCCAGCTCCGACATCTCGAACAGGAGCAGGCGCACCGGGCGCAGCTGGATGATCTGGCGGCACAACTCCGAGCCGATCGACCCACCCGCGCCCGTGACCATGACCACGCGGTCACGGATGCACTTGGACAACAAGGCGGCATTGGGCGGCACCGGATCCCGGCCGAGGAGATCTCCCACGTCGATTTCACGCAGGTCGCTGACGCTGGCATTGCCGGACACCAGTTGCTCGATCTCGGGCACCGTCTGCACGTGCAGCTTCAGGGGCTCGAGCGCGGTGAGGATCTCGCGACGCCGCCGGCGCGACTCCGAAGGCAGCGCCAGGAGCACCCGGTCAATCTCCAACTCATTGATCAGCATGGGCAATTTTTCAGGCGAGTGCACGCGGATGCCGTTCACCGAGGTGCCATACATGGCGCGATTGTCATCGATGAAGGCCACCGGGTCGAAGGCTCGGGTGGCCATGAGGGCGGCCGAGAGCCGTGCGCCGGCATCGCCCGCGCCATAGATGGCCACGCGCGACAAGGTGGGCTGGAGGTAACGGGTAAGCAGGTAGTAGCGCACCAACACCCGCGAGCCCCCCACGTACACCAGCGCCAGTGCGGAGTAGATCACCACCGTCCGGAACTCGAGGCCAGGGACTTCCATCCACCGGCCCAATGCCGTCAGCAGCACGGCGCTGATGAGGATGGCCACCGACACGGCGAACACGGCGCGGTGCCCCAGGAAGCGGATGACGGCACGGTACAGGCCACAGCGGGCAAAAATCGGGATGCTGACGCACACCACGGCGACCAGCGGTCGCCAATCGGCGACAGCGAATGCCGGCTCGGCTCCTTTCAGGAACTCTGCTGCCCGGAAGGCCAGCATGAGCATCAGACAATCGGTGATGACGGTGATCGTGCGTTTGGCGGCGCGCGGCATTTCGACGATGCGGCGCGCATAACTGCTGGCCCAGTCGTTTTTCCTAGAAGGCAATCTTCTTCTCCCTTCAGGACGCGTTGTATTGCGCGCTTAGAGCGCCGGATCTACTCCCTCTTGGAGCGACCAGCCATTTCATCCTTGGTTCCCTTGCATTGTAGCCAAACATTCGCACTGCCGGTTGATTGTCGATCGCATGCGACAAAGCGTCAAGACGAACCGCCGCACGCCATTTACAGCCAAATAACGGGATTCACTGATTGTGGTTGACCTGGGATTGGCATACCGCAAGCAAAAAAAGTCTTGCACGGCATGCAACTTTTTCCGACTCGACGCCTACGGCTTGCGGAGCGCGAAATACCCGATCGAGGTCAGCAGTTCCTCCTGCGGCCGATCGCGGAAGCGCGGCGCCAGGGGAATACCCGCGAGGGCCGCAGGTGGCACGCTGCCGCTGCGAATCTCCACGGGCTCCAGCCCCGCTTCGGCAAACATTCTGACGAAATCGCCATGCCGCAAGCGGTTCTGGTAGTGATTCGAGGGGTTGTACGGGCGCCAGGCGGCATCGCTGTAGCGATAGAAATTGAACAACGGCACCGACTGATCCGAGTACTTGAAGTGATCCGCGTAATCGATGATGTGGCTGATGCGCGCTCCCGGCGCGGCGATGCGCCCGCACTCGGACAGGATGCGGCGGATGTCATCCGGCGGGATGTGCTCGAGCGTGCTGGTCGAACAGAAGAACTGCACGCTGCCCGCTTCCAACCCCGTGGCGCGCGCATCTCCCGGCGCGAGGTAGCGGATGCGGTAGCGGCTCTCGAGCTCCGCCAGATCGGCGATTTCGGGCCAGTCACCGGGAAAGCGATCGCGCAGCTGGCGGATGGTGTGGTTGATTTGCAGCGGACTGGTCAGCGGCTGGACGTCGAATACCAGCACCTCGGTAGCGCCGGCGTGGGACAGCAGCAGCGGGCTGATGAAATGGCGTCCCGCGCCGAATTCCATCGCCCTGCCCGGATGCACGCTGCGATACTGATCGATATGGAATTGATGCAACCGCAGGTAGCCGTCCGTGACCTCGAACAAGTGGTTGCGCGTGACATGCCGTTGCGCAAGCCGGTACAGGAGTTCGCCGCCGGGCAGTTTGTCGAGCACCTGGAATGCGAGAGCCTTGAGCCGCCAGTTCAAGATACCGCCCTATCGTTGCGCCGCGAGGCCGAGGTATTCATGCAGTGCCCGGTCCGTCTTGCCGAGATTTCCCGCGCGCGGCAGCCAGGCTGCAAGACCGGTGCCGCCCAGGACCAGCTGTGCCGTGGGCGCAGGCATGGGATGCAGACCCGCCCGCTGCATCAACCGCATGGCGCGCGGCATGTGGTAGGCGGAGGTTACCAGGATGAACGGCTGCCGGCCGACGAGCGGCGCCAGTTGTTCAGCCTCCTCCGCCGTATCGCGCGGCACGGCGAGCTGGATGATGCGTGCAGGCTCCACGCCCAACGACTGCGCCAGGCGCGCATAGCCGCGTGCGGAGGCCAGTCGCGGTTCCGCCGCGCCGCCTGAAACGATGAGCTGCGCCGAGGATGCTTGGCGCAGCAATCGGATCCCTTCGATGATGCGGGCCAGGCCATCGGCCTCCAGCGCCGCCGTCACCGGCGCGCCGGGTCGCGGCGCATAGCCGCTGCCCAGAACCACGACATATCGGATATCCGGCCTGGCTTCATCACCCAGCGCGGGATAACGGCTCTCCAGGGGTCGCAGTATTGCGTTGGCCACGGGTCCCGTGGCGCACAGGTACAAGCCGATGATCGCCACCAGGAGCAGCGCGCCACCCAGGCGCGTGCGGCCGCGCCACCGCAGCAAGCCTCCCGCCAGGAGCAGGAGGAGCGCAAACATCAGCGTCGTGGCGAAAGCGCCCACTACCTGCTTGAACATCAGCAACGACAATCAGGCCTGTCCGGTGACCTGGCGATTCGCCTGCCGGCCGACCTGCGCAAGCGCCGCGCCAGAGGCCGCCGACATCACATCGCGCACGGCCTCCACGGTCCTGTCCATGTGCCCGAGGGTGAGGGTCGGGTGCACCAGGAACATGAGGCTGGTTTCGCCCAATTCACGGGCCACCGGCAGGCGCTGCGCGGGCCGGGAGGCACAGCCGTCGAACGCCTTTTCGAGATAGACTTCCGAACAGGAGCCGGAAAAGCACGGCACCCCGCGCGCCAGCACCTCCGCCATGATCCGATCGCGTGACCACCCCGCGCGCAGCTGCGCCGGGTCGAGGAACGCGTAGAACTTGTAATAGGCGTGCCGCACGTGCGCAGGCGGCAGCGGCACGCGCAGCGCCTCGATGCCGTGCAGACCCTGCGCCAACCGCGCCGCGTTCGCCGCACGGCGCTCGCTCCAATTCGCAAGCTTGCGCAACTGCAGCCGGCCGATGGCCGCCTGGAATTCCGTCATGCGCCAATTGGTGCCGAAGGATTCGTGCAGCCAGCGAAATCCCGGCGGGTGGTCGGCGCGATGCACGGTCGCGTAGCTCTTGCCGTGATCCTTGAATGCCCAGGCGCGCGACCACAGGGTCTCGTCGTCCGTGAGCAGCAGGCCGCCCTCTCCGCCGGTGGTGATGATCTTGTCCTGGCAGAAGGAAAAGGCACCGAAGGTGCCCAGGCTCCCCACGGCCCGGCCCTTGTAGCGCGCGCCGTTGGCCTGCGCGCAATCCTCGATGACCGCGAGACCCCGGCTGCGGGCCAGTTCCAGAATCGGATCCATGTCGCAGGGCCAGCCGGCCAGGTGCACCACGATGATGGCGCGCGTGCGCGGCGAGAGCACGCGCTCGATCGTCGCAGCGGTGATGTTCTGGCTGTCGCGATCGACATCGGCAAACACCGGCGTGGCGCCGCGCATGACGGCGCAACTGGCCGAGGCGATGAAGGTGCGCGGCGTGGTGATGACCTCATCGCCAGGCCCGATCCCGAGCATGGCCAGGGCCAGTTCCAGGGCCACGGTGCCGTTGGCGAGCGCAATGCCGTGGCGGCTGCCGGCATGCTCGGCGTATTCGCGCTCGAAGCTCTTGCCCTCAGCGCCGGTCCAGTAATTCACCTTGCCGGCGCGCAAGGTCGCGGCGGCGGCCTCGATCTCGTCCGGGTCGTAATGCGGCCAATGCGGAAATCCGACCGCGGCGCTCATGCGCCGGCCTTGCGCGGCTGCGCCGGCACACCCATCACCGTGGAGCTGCCCGCAACGTCGGCGATCACCACCGCACCGGCCCCCACGGTGGCGGCCGCGCCGATCGTGATGCCCTGGCGCACCACGGCGCCGATGCCGATCCAGGCGCGCGCTCCCACGCGCACATCGCCGGCCAGGTGCACGCCGGGGCACACGTGCACGCCCTCGCCCAGCACGCAATCATGGTCTACGGTGGCGCCGGTATTGACGATGCAGGCCATGCCGATGCGCGCATCGGCGTTGACCGCCGCCTGGGCGAACACCACACAGCCGGCGTCGAGTCGCGCAGAGCGGCTGACCGCCGCCGATGGATGGATCAACGTCACCACCTCGAATCCGGCCTGGCGGCTGGCCTCGCTCCAGTGCAGGCGCAGCTGCGCATCGCCGATGGCCACCACCGCGTGTAGGTAGTCCCCGGCCCGCGCGTTCAGGTCGCGCAGGGTCCCCACCACCGGCAGCCCCAGCGGCGGCGGCATGTCGGCGGCGCGGTCATCCAGAAAGGCGATGTCGCTCCAGCCCAGCGCCTGCGCCGTGTCGGCCACGACCTTGCCGTGCCCGCCGGCGCCGATGATCAGCAGTCCTCTCACGATTTGCCACCTCGAAAGCGCTCCATGGTCGCATGCCCGGGCTGCGACACGCCGCGTGCCGAGAGAACGCCGGCCACCGTCAGCCCCAGGATGCGAAGATCCAGCAGGAAGGATTGGTGCTCGACGTACCACAGGTCGAGGCGGAACTTCTCCTCCCAGCTGATGCCGTTGCGGCCGTTCACCTGCGCCCAACCGGTGATGCCGGGGAGCACTTCGTGGCGGCGCGCCTGCTCGGCATTGTACAAGGGAAGGTACTCCATCAGCAGAGGCCGCGGGCCCACCAGGCTCATCTCGCCCATGAGCACATTGAGCAGCTCGGGCAATTCGTCCAGGCTGGTGCTGCGCAGGAATCGGCCGAACGCCGTCAGGCGCTCCGCATCCGGCTGTCCTTCGTAGCCCGCATGCTTCATGGTGCGGAACTTCAACAATCCAAATGGCTTGCCGCCGCGGCCCGGGCGCTGTTGGCGGAACAACACCGGCGACCCCATGCTGATGCGCACCGCCACCGCGATGATCAGCATGAGGGGAGCCGCCAGCAGCAGGCAGGTGATGGAGACGAGCAGATCGAAGGCGCGCTTCATGCCGCGCGCCCCGCCGCGGTCCGCAACAGCACTTCGCCCACCTGCGCGGCCAGGTCATCACGCGAGAAGCGCGCCTCCGCCAGCCGCCGTGCATTCACCCCGCAGGCGCGCAGCGCATTCCGATCCGCCGCCAGCGTGGATAACTGCGCCGCGGCCGCCGCCGGATCGTCCGCCAGCCGCAGCCCCGCGCCATGTTCGCGCAGCAGTTGCGCATGCCAGCCGCCGTAGTTGATGGCGACGCAACAGCCCGCAGCCAGCGCATCGAAGAATTTGTTGGCGGAATTCGCCTGCATCTCGGGAATCGGCAGGAACAGCGAGGTGGCGATGTCCACCGCGGAGAGCAGCGCCGGAACATCCGACTTGGGCACGCGTTCGAGCATGTGAAAGTTGCGGTCGAGGATGCCGAGTTCGCGCGCCAGCGCCTGCACCGGCAGGCGCTCGAGTCCATCGCCCACCACCAGGAAGCTCAAGCGCGCGTCCTCGCGGCAGGCGGCGGCGAGCCGCGCGAGGTAAGCCACGCCGTTGATGCGGCCGAGCGTGCCCACGTAGGCGATGAGCACCTGGTCGGCGCCCAGCCCCAGGCTCGCGCGGAACTGCGCGCCGCGCGCCTCGTCGCGGCGGAACATGGCCAGGTCCGCGGCGTTGGGCACCATGGTGATCCGTCCGGCATCGAAGCCGGCCCGCGCCACGCCCTCGGCCATGCCGGGCGACAAGGCGATGACGGCGCTGGAGTTGGCGTAGGCGAAACGTTCCAAGCGCCGCGCGGCCGCGCGCAGCAGCGGATTCTTCAAAGCGCCCACGGCGATCGGCAGCTCGGGCCACAGGTCGCGCACCTCGAACACCATGGGAACGCGCTGGCGGCGCGCGGCGTACACCGCCGGCAGTGCGATGGTCAGCGGCGTGCTGGTGGCGAACACCACATCGGCGGGCAGGCTGGCCGCGCGCCGCGCCGCCGCCCAGGCAAAGCGGCAGAAGGCGGCGATGCGCGCGCCATAGCCCATGTGATTGGAGTAACGCACCGGCAGCCAGTGCACGCGCATGCCCTCGACCTCGGTGGTGAACCACCCGCGTCGCTCGGTGGCTTCCTGCCAGGACGTGACGATGTCGACCTGGTGGCCGGCGGCGGCCAGGCGCCGTCCGATCTCGTAGGAACGCGTACTGCCGCTCATCTGCGGCGTATTGAAATATTGATGCAGGTAAATCAGGCGAATGGCCGGCTCGATCCGCGCCTTGGTGGAAGCGCGCTGACGGCTAGTTTAAGCCACTCAGGCGATCCATGCAGCGTATCGTCGCATCCAGGATTCCAGCGACAACGGTGCAAAAATCTCCCGGTACCAGATGGCTCCGGAACCGGCCGGCTGGCGGCAGAACTGCCCGTAGCGCGCAAGCAGCGAGCGGCGCGCGACGATGCCATGCGTGACGATGCGGCTGTCTGCGCCGAAGGCATCCAGCACCGCCGCGCGCAGTTCGGACTTGAGCCATTCCTCCTGCGGATTGGCGAATCCCTGCTTGTCCTTGCGCCAGGCGATCTGCGCCGGCAGGAAGGGCTGCATGGCCGCGCGCAGGCAATACTTGGTCCAGCCGCTGCGCAGCTTGAAATCGTCGGGCACGCGCAGCATCAGGTCGATGAGCCGCGGATCCAGGAACGGCAGGCGGATCTCGCGGCCCATGGCCATGCTCATGCGATCCTCGTAATGGCACAGCGCCGGCACCGAGAACTCGCGCACGTCGGCCAGCTGGCGCTGCGCCAGGCTTCCAGGTCCGAGGCCGATCGAGGCGGCCTGCCAGCCACGCAACCATTCACCATCCGCATCGCCGGCCTGCGCCGCGCCGCGCAGCCAGGGCAGGTAGCGCGCGGCGGTGCGCCGTTCGAATTGAGTGATCACGGTGCGATTGGCGAAGAAGCCGGCGAGCACCTGCAACGCCCGCCACCGCCTGCCCTGGCGCAGCAACGATTGCAGATGGAAGCCGAGATACTTGCGGTAGCCGAGGAAGATCTCATCCGCGCCCTGCCCGCTCATGATCACGATCAGGCCGCGCGCGCGCGCGGCCTCCATCAGCCGCAGGTGCGCGAGCGCGGACAGCCCGGTCACGGGCTCATCGTTGATCCAGTTCAGGCGTTCCAGGTCCTGCATCAGGGTCGCCGGATCCAGGCGCAGCAGCACCTTCTCGGAAGTCTGGCCGAGATGCTGCTCCATGGCGTTGATGTAGGGCGTCTCATCGTAGCGGCGGTCATCGCTGACCGCGGACAACAGCCGCGGCGCCGCGCCCGCGCCGCGCAGATGCTGCGCCACCGCCGCGATCGAGGAGGAATCCACGCCGCCTGACAACAGCACGCCCACCGGCACATCGCTGCGCAGCCGCAAGCGCACGGCGTCCACGAACAGGCGGCGGACTTCCTCGATACAGTCCGCGAGCCCGAGTCCGCCGGCATCGTGCTCGTACGCCGGGGGTCGGTAGGAGGACAGCTCCGGCACCGGCGGGCCGGTCCGCAGGTCGACTTCCATCACGCCCGCCGCCGGCACCTGCAGGATGCCCTTGAAAAAAGTCTGCGTAGTCGTATCCACCAGCGCCTGGTGCAGGTAGCGGCCCACCACGTCGCGCTCCAGCTCGAAGCGCCGCGCCGCGAGCGTCAACAGCGTCTTTATCTCCGAGGCGAACAACAGGCGCCCGTCGAGCAGGCAGTAATACAGCGGCTTTTCGGAAGCCCCATCGCGCGCCAGGACCAGCCGGCCGCGCGCCGGATCGAACCACGCGAAGGCGCCCATCCAGTTGAAACGGCCAAGCGCGCGCGCCGGCCCCCAGCGATGCAGCGCCGCCAGCAGCACCTCGGTATCCGATTGCGTGTCGAAGCGCTCACCCTCGGCGGCGAGCTCGTCGCGCAGCTCCACGTAGTTGTACAACTCACCGTTGTAGATGAGGCAGCCCTGCCCCGGCCGCTCCATGGGCTGCAGGCCCGCATCGCTCAGATCGATGATGGCCAGCCGCTGGTGCGCCAGCAGGAGTTCCTGGCTCCCGACCGTGAAACGCCGCGTGCCGCGTCCGTCCGGACCGCGATGGCCCTGCACCGCGTGCGCCGCTTGCACCCTCTCCTCGGGAACGGCCGCCGCCGACAACGCACCGAAGATGCCGCACATGTCAGCGCTTTACCAGCGAACGGCACAGCGATTCGAAGCGCGCCGCCCAGGTGGCGTGATCGAACATCCGGGCACGCTCGAGCGCGCCTCGCTTCAGCGCTTGCCACCTTGCAGGGTCCGCATGCAGCGCGGCAATGGCGCCGAGCAGGCCATCGGAATCCTCCGGATCGATCAGCAATGCGCAGCTGTCATCGGCGATCTCCGGGATCGCGAGCCAGCGCGTGGTGATCACCGGCAGTCCATGTGCGAAGGCTTCGGCGATCACGCCCGGATAACCCTCGCCCGGATGAAAGGTCGGCAGCACCAGGCAATGGTAATCCCAAAGCACGCGGTTGACCTCGGCATGGCTGAGGAAGCCGCGATAGCGGACGCGACCCGCGCCGCGGCGCTCGATGTCCTCGGCCGTGTATTCGTCCGGCGTGCCGTACAGGTCGATGCCGCAGCCTGCCGGCAGCCGCGCCGCCACCGCCAACAGGGTTTCCACGCCCTTGGTCCGCCACAAATGCCCGAGGAATACGAAGCGGGTGCACTGCTGCGCGGGCGGCGCGGCCGGCGCCGGGCCCGGTGATTCGATGTAGGTGGAAAACCACTCCACCCGCGCGCGCGCATGCGGCTGGATCTCGCGCACCGCGCGCTGGGTCTGCAGCAGCAGCACATCGGCTCGCAGCAACGTGCGCCGGGCCAGTTCTCGGCGCCAGCGGGACTGTGCGCGCCAGGCATCGCCGAAGGATCCGCCGAACACGCGCAGGATGCAGCGCCGGCGCGCCATCCGGCACATCGCCACCACCAGCGGGCCGAACAGGTACATCCCGCGGTCGCTGGCCTGGTACGACACCACATCCGTGGCCTTGAGACGCAGGGCCAGGCCAAGCAACACCCGCAGCGACACCCAGGCATTGCGCCAGGGATTGGAGTGCTGGGTGCCGCGCGAGGTGTCGATCACGGTCACCGCAAACTCCGCGTGCGCCTGAAGGTCCGCCAGCAGCGTCTTGAAGTGGCGCGTATCCCCGCCCATCGGCGGCGGCAACGGCCCGATCAGGAGGATCTTGATCATCACACCGCACGCGCGGCGACGATGAACGCACCGCTGGTGGTGAGATCCTCATCGGTGAGGCCGCGCAACCGCGGATTGAGTTGCTCACGCCTGAGGAGCGAGGCCGTGTGCTCCACCGCATCCTCGAGAATCTCGAAGCCCTGCCGCCGCAACAGCGCGAGGTGCACCGAGTGCGGCTGGCGATTGAGCAGGTAGGGCCGGCGCCCCACGATGAGCTTCCAGATCGGCTCCGGATAAGCCCAGTGGCCATTCCACACGGCCGCCTTGCCGTGGCACTTGAAATCGATCTGATGGGTCATGAGCCCGCCGGGCTTGAGCCAGCGCCACATGGCGGCGTACACACCCTGCAGATCGTCGATGTGCTCGAGCACGGCCTGCGAGAAGATGTAGTCCACGCTCGCCTCCTCGATGACCCCCGCGGCCGTCCACGGCGCCTGGTAGCGGATCAGCGAATTCGCGGCTTCCGGCTGCTCGATGGAGCGACGGATGGCGGCGAGGCGTTCGGGCGACGGTGCCGCGCCGCCGAGCGAGGCGGGAAACTCGTAGCTGTCGAGCCTGGGATACAGGAAAGGGAACTCGCTCGCATCCGGAATGGGCGTGCGCGCCGACAACAATTGCGCCAGCTCGTCGAAAATCTGCAGATTCTTCGCCGGCGCCGAGTAGCGGACGAGGTCGAGGGCGACATAGCGTTGCGCGCCCGACAGCAGCGCGGCAAGGCCGATGCCCAGCGAATCCCCGGGGCCGAGCTCCGCCACGACACGCGGGCAACCGCGCCGGTTGGCCGCGCGCGTCGCGCGCACCCAATGGCGCATCCACACCGCATAACAGTACCGGGCGGAATCCGTGCCGCCGGTGAAGCCGGCGAGGTCCACCCCGGGAAGGTAGGTGGACATCCCCGACAATACCGCCTTCAGTCTCAGGTCCATACCGGCCGCGCCCGCGGGGTCACGCCGGCGGCTTGCGGCAGCGAGCCTCGACGCCATTGCCACCTTGGGCGGCCCAGATGTCCTGCGAACCCAGCCGCTGCAGGGTGCCGCGAATCGAGGCGACCGTGCGCAGGTGCTTGTAGTAGTCGGTGAGCGAATCGTGGGTATCGAGCTCCGCCCATTCGTACTGCAACCGATCCGACAATTGCGGGAACAGGTGGTAGTAGGTCAACAGCGGTGAGACGCGCGACAACACCATCTGCCCCGGCTTGAAATGGCGCACCGCACGGTGCAACGGGAAGAACACGCGCGTCAGCGCCTTGGTCACCGCGAGGCCGCGGGCCGGCGACACGCGCTTCAGGATGGGCCGCAGCAGCCATTCGGACAGCTTGGTGTAATAGGCAATCGAGGGGCGGTAATGATCGATGATCAGCCATCCGCCGGGCTTCACCTGCGCATACAGGTCCTCGATGGTGCGTTCGGAATCACGCGTGTGCTGGATCACGCCCAGGCAGATGACGATGGCGTACTGCGCCGGTTGGAAGGGCAGTTGATTGATGTCGCATTGGATGATGCGATGCCGCTCCGTCAAGGGGCAGTTGACCTTGTTCGGCTCCACCGCCGAACTCAGGTCGGTGGAAGTGAGCCCCACGGCCGGCAATTGCATCAATACCTCGGTGAAGCGCCCCGCCCCGCAACCGCATTCGAGGATCTCCACCCGCCGCGTGCCATGGAGCTCGCGCCACAGCGCCTCGCCCAGGCAGCGGCGCAAGCGCTCACGCGAGATGTCCGTCTTGGTGTACGAATCCAGCTGCGTGATCCGGTACAGCTTCCATTGCTCACCGAACGCGTCCGCGTAGGTGGTCTCGTTCCGCAGCAGCCGCGGGATCTCGCCGCGCACGGCGTAGCGGTGTCCCGATGCGCACGCAAGGGCGTCATCGCCCGAGGGCGTCAGCGTGGCATGGTCGAGGGGACAGACGAGCGGCGGGAAGGCGGGGTGGGCGGGAATGGTCATCAAGAAGAGGTCCGATCGGTGAATTGCACGCGGGACCGCCCCGCCCAGATCATGAAGTTCAACAGCTTCCACAACATGAAGGCGTGATTTTGCTGTCCGCGGGCGGTTCGGGCAAATAAATTTTCGATGTGCGCATCGTCCAGCACCTCCGGAAATCGCCGTCGCATCGACTGCAGGTGATCGAAGAACATCGGCTTCAGCGAACCCATGAGCCAGGCGCCGTAGGGAACGGTGAAGCCCTTTTTCGGGCCTTCGAGCACCTCGGCGGGCAGCACCGGCTCGAGCGCGCGCTTGAGCAGCCACTTGCGCCGGCCGCCGGGCATCTTCACTTCCCCTGGAAGGCTGACGGCATAATCGACCAGCTCATGATCCAGGAACGGCACCCGCACCTCGAGGCTCGCGGCCATGGTGGCGCGGTCGACCTTCTCGAGGAACCGGTCGGGCAGCTCGATGCATAGATCCGTCAGCGACATCTGGTTGCCGAGGTCGAGCGCACCGAACGCCGGCTGCACCTCGCGAAAGCGTGCAAACGGATCGGACCGGCCGAGCGCGGCGCGCAGGCCGGCGCCGAACACCGCGCCGGGATCCCAGGCCGGATCCTCCTGGGTGAGCAGCAACGCCATGGTGGTGGCAAGGTCGGCCGCACCCATCGCATGCAGGTAGCGCTCGATGCGAAAGCGCCATGGTGATTCGGGCAGCAGGCGATGCAGCCCGCCCGCGCCGCGCGCCAGCGCATGCAGGAGCCGGTAATGGCGCACGGTGGCGTAGCGGCGATAACCGCCGAACAGCTCATCGCCACCATCCCCCTGCAGCACCACCTTGGTATGCGAGCGGATCTTCTCCGCCATCATGTACAGCGGGATGTTGGCCGCATCGGCGAATGGTGCGTCGTGATGATGCACGAGCTTCTCCACCACCGCGCCCACATCCGTGCCGGCGATGTGGATCTCATGGTGCTCGGTGCCGAAGCGGGCCGCGATGCGCCCCGCCTGCGGCAGCTCGTCGTCGTTGCCGGCGAAATCGAAGCCCACCGAATAAGTGGCAAGCCTGCCCTGGTAATGGCGCGAGGCAAAGGCCGTGATCGCGCTCGAATCCACGCCGCCCGACAAGAACACCCCCACCGGCACGTCGCTGACCAACTGCCGGCTGACCGCCTGTTCGAGCAACTCGCGCACGCGCGAAGCGGAATCGCCCGTCGGCTTGGCCCGTCCTGCCGCCGCCTGGAACGAGAAATAGCGATGCACGCGATGTGCCCCGCCATCGACATCGAATTCCAGGCAACAACCCGGCTGCAGCTGCTGGATGCCGGCGTACAGGGTGCGCCCGCCCAAGGTGGCGCCGTAGTACAACCATTCGTGCAATGCCGCGGTATCGCAGGCCGGCATGTCCGCCTGCAACGCAAGGATGGCCTTGATCTCCGAGGCGAAGGCCAGGCCCCGCGAGTCGATCCGGTAATACAGGGGCTTGATCCCGAAGCGATCGCGCACCAGCCATAGCTTGCGCGCCACGCGGTCGTGCAGGGCGAACGCGAACATGCCGTTGAGCGCGGGCAGGCAGGCCGCGCCCTGCGCGGCGAACAGGCGCAGCAGCACCTCGGTGTCGGAGCGGGATCGCAGGTCGCGCAGGCCGTAGGCGGATTTGAGCTCGCGGAAGTTGTACAACTCCCCGTTGTATACCAGCACATGGCGGCCATCCGCGCCGTGCATGGGCTGTGCGCCCGCATCGGACAGATCGAGGATGCTCAGGCGCGCATGCCCGAGCGACACGCCGCCTTCGTGGTACACCCCGCTCGCATCGGGACCGCGGTGATGCAGCGTGCGCAACGCCGCCTGGAAAGAGACCGCATCCGGAGCCGCAGCGGCATCCGCGTAGGCGAAGCCCATGAGCCCGCACATGCGCCTAGGACTCCACGGCCCGCGCGCAAGCAGCCGGCGTGGTCGCCAGCAGTTGCCGCAGGAATTGCGGCGCGATCTGCGCCATCGCGAAATCCGCGGCGCGACGGCGTACGTCGGCCGTCGGCCGATCCAGCTGCGACTCCATCGCCGCGGCCAGGGCGGCATCGTCGCCCACCGGCACCAGCGGCCCCCAGCGGCCATCCTCGAGAATCTCGCGTGCCCCACCCTCGCTGTCCGTCGACACCACCGGCGTTCCACAGGCCAGGGCTTGCATCACCGCATTGGGGCATCCTTCGGTGAGCGAGGAACTGATCACCAGCCGCGCGGCACGCATCCAGGCAAAGGGGTTGTGCACGAATCCCGGCAGATACACATCGCCGCGGATCTGCAATTGATCGGCCAAGGCTTCGAGGCGCCCGCGGCACTCGCCCTCTCCGAGGATGGCCAGGCGGCATTCGCGGCGCGCGCGCAGCCGGGCAAAGGCGCGCAGCAGGGTAGCGAAATCCTTCAGCGGGGTGAGGCTCCCCACGGCCAGCAACAACGGCTCCGCGGAGTGACCGGCCCACGGGTCCTGCATCGGCTGCGCCGCCAGCCGCTCGATCAACGCCAGGTCGAGCGGATTGTGAATCACGGCCAGCCTGGCCGCAGGCACGCCAAAATGCTGCTCGAGGTCACGAGCCGCGGCATGCGAGTTGGCGATGACGGCGGCGGCGCGCGGATACAGGCGCCGCATCAGGAAGGGCAATACATGGCGCCGGGCGCCGCGTTCCTGCCGGTACACCGCCGAGGGCATGGAGCGCATGGAAATGACGCAGCGCATGCCGCCCGCCAGCCGTGCCGCGACGATGGCCGCGAGGTTGGCATGGTCCAATGCCGACAACAGCACATCGGGGCGCGAGGCCCGCAGCCAGGCGGCGAGCCGCGGCACGGAGTGCAGCACGCCGCGTGCGCCAAGATCCACCAATTGGACGCCCGGCGCGATTTCATCCACATAGGGACCCGTGGCGCGCGCCAACAGCAGCGAGGCGCGCACGCCCTGCGCGGCAAACTGATTCGCCAATTGCACGAACACCCGTTCCGCTCCGCCGCCCGCGAGCGAGGGCAGGTACAAGGCGATGGCCGCGCGCTGCGCGCTCATGATCCCGACTCGAGCCAGGCCTCGAACATCAGCAAGGGCCACACGGCATCGCTGCTGATGCGCCCGCCCTGCTGGAATTGCTGCCAGCGCGCGCGCACGCGTGCCACGTCCAACAGGCCCTGTGCCCGCAGGCGCGGCGCGGACAAGAGCGACTCCCCCCAGTCGCGCAGCGGCCCGCGCAGCCAATCGCCCACGGGCACCCCGAAGCCCATTTTCGGCCGGTCGATCAGGGAGGCCGGCACACGCTCACGCAACAGCTTCTTCAGCAGCCATTTGCCTTGACCCTCGCGCACCTTCAGGGCGGGCGGCAGGCGCCACGCAAATTCCACGATGCGATGATCGAGCAGCGGCACGCGCGACTCCAGGCTCACCGCCATGGCCGCCCTGTCCACCTTCACCAGGATGTCGTCGGGCAGGTAACCGGTGGTGTCCTCGAACATCATCGGATCCCAGGGCCGGTCGGCGGGATCGATCGTCTCCGCCGGCATCTCCCCGCTCTCGATGCCGCTCACCAGGCACGGCTCGCCCGCATCCTGGCTGAACTGCACGGCATAGCAATCGCCGAGGCTCTCCGACCGCAGATAGGACGCGCCACGCCGCAGGAGCGGTGCGTGACGGCCGGCAGCCGGCGCCGCCGCCCGCGCGAACGCGGCCGCCGGCGCCCGCAGGCTGCGGGGCAGCGAGGCCACGCGCCGCCAGATGTCCGCGGTGCGTTGGTAGCGCCCGTAGCCGCCGAACAATTCATCCCCGCCATCGCCCGACAGCGACACCGTCACCTGCGAGCGCGCCAGCTGCGACACCAGCACCGTGGGAATGGCCGAGCTGTCGCCGAAGGGCTCATCGTAGATGCGCGGCAATTGCGGGATGACGCGCTGCGCGTCCGCGGCGCTCACCATGAGCTCGGTGTGCTCGGTGCTCAGGTGCGCCGCGACCGCGCGCGCATGCGGGGCTTCGTCGAACCGCGCCTCGCGAAAACCGATGGTGAAGGTCTTCACCGGCCGGGAACTGCCCGACTGCAGCAAGGCCACCACCAGGCTCGAATCGACGCCGCCGGAGAGGAATGCGCCCAACGACACGTCGGCGATGCTCTGCAGCGCCACCGAACGCTGCAGCAGGCTGAGCAATTCTGCCGCGGCCTCCTCGGGGCCGCCGCTGAAGGGTTGCGCACGGCCGGCGGCGACCGTCTCCCGCAGCGACCAGTACGCCCGCGGCACGGCATCGCGATAGGCACCCGTGCCGGCAGCGGCCGGGCCCGGATCCGCGCTGAAGCGCAACGATGTGCCGGGAGGCAGCTTGTAGACCTGCTCGTAGATGCTGCGCGGCGCGGCGATGAAGCCTCGGCGCAGGAAAGCGGCGAGCGAGGCACGATCGATCTGTGCACGCCAACGCGGGTGCACGCGCAGGGACTTGAGCTCTGAACCGAACAGCAGCACCCCGCCCTGCCAGCCGTAATACAGCGGCTTCTCCCCGAGCCGGTCGCGGGCCAGGGTGAGAGTGCGCTGCTCGCGATCCCAGACGGCGAAGGCGAACATGCCCACGCTCTTCGCCAGCGTGGCATCGATCCCCCAGGCATCGAATCCCGCCAACAGGGATTCGGTGTCGCTGTGGCCGCGCCAAGCGGGCGCGGGCCCCGCCGAGTTCAGCTGCGCACGGAGCTCGAGGTGATTGTAGATCTCGCCATTGAGCACCAGCACGTAACGGCCGCTGCCGGAAAGCATGGGCTGGTGGCCGGCCGCCGACAGGTCCAGGATGGCCAGGCGGCGATGTCCCAAGGCAATGCCGGCCGTCGCGTCCAGCCATTGTCCGTCGTCATCGGGGCCGCGGTGCCTCAGCGCCTGCGACATGGCAGCGAGCGCGGCGTGCGCGCTGCCCGCCTCGAAGCCGCCGGGCGCGAGGAATCCCGTCAATCCGCACATGAGATACGCTGCAGGGCCAGTTCGTTGCAGCCCCAGCTGTCATTGCGGCGGACGTTGAGCACCTTGAAGCCGCGAGCCGTGAAATACGCCTCGAGCGTGGCGAGGCTCGCGACCTCGAACGGAAATCCGCCGATCCAGTCGAGCTCGTCGTAGCGCGCGCTCATGCCGCGCTCGCCGTGCGTTTCGAACAGGGGCCGGATCGCCACCATCGGCCTGCCCTTGAGCGTGTACTTGAGGATGGCGCCGGTGCGGATCACCAGCGACACGCCCAATGCGAACGGCGGGCGCAGCCAGCGCGGCAGGCGGTTATAGGCGCTCTTGATGAACCACCAGACGTGCGACTTCCAGCCCTGGTCGTTGTAGATGGCGATGTAGAAGCGGCCGCCCGGCGCCACGCGGCTCACCGCATGCTCGATGCCCACCCACATCGAACCGGTGTGGTGCAGCACGCCCCAGCTGTACACCACGTCGAACTGCCCCAGCTTGCGCACGTAATCGAGGTCCAGCGCCGAGCCCTCCTCCACCAGCCAGGAGGCGTCGTCGGGAAAATACCGGCGGCTCAGCTCGCGCGTGCAGGCGACCGACTGCGGATCGAAGTCGAAGGAATGCACGCGCGCGCCCAGGCGGCGCGCGGCCAGGCTGAACAGTCCCGAGCCGCTGCCGATGTCCAGGAAGCTCTGGCCGCGCAAGTCCGCAACGCCCAGCATGTCGCGCAGCGATTGCTCCGCGGCGGCGATGCGCGTGTCATCCAGCGCCGCCAGGAAGCGAGTCCAGTTGGCGCCGAAGCCGAAGCGCGTGCCGGCGTCGATTTCGGTGGTGGCACTCACGGCGCGTGCACCGGTCCGACGATGACCCGCTCCCACTCGCGCATGATCGGATCCTGCGCAAAGCGCCCGCGCACGCGCACCGCCTCGCGTCCCAACTGCGCGCGCAGCGATTCATCGGACATGAGCTCACGCATCCGCCGGGCCAGTGTGGAGACATCTTCGACGGGAACCAGGAATCCGTTGACGCCGTCGCGGATCAGCTCCGCAGGCCCCGACGCGCAATCGGCGGCAATGACCGGCGCGCCCATCCCCATGGCCTCCAGCACCACGTTTGGAAAGCCCTCGTATCGCGACGGCTGCACCACCAGACCCGCGCGGCCCATCCACCCTTCCACATCCTTCTGCGGAGTCCGCCATTCGATCCTGTCCGACAGGCCGAGTTTGCCGCACAAATCCAGCAGACTTGCCCGTTCCGGCCCCTCGCCGATGATCACTGCACGCCAGTCGGGAAATTCCCGATGAACGGACGCGAACGCCTGTAAGAGGATGTCGAAACCCTTCTGACGGGTCAGTCGACCTACCGCCAGGATCATGTGCTCGCGTTCGTTCACCGTGTCCGGAAGTTGACGCAGCGCATTGGGAATGACGACCACAACGCTGTTGCACCATTCGCGCACCCAACGAGCCGCGCCGGGCGTCTGTGCAACGACGGCATCCGCTCGGTGGTAGGTGATGCGCCGCAGGAATCGCCAAGGCCACGGAATGGTCTGCTGCCGCGATCCGTCGATGCGTTCCGAAACCACCACGCGCACCGGCAATCGCACGCAGGCCAGGAGCGTCATGACGTTCGAGACGTCGATGAAACTGAGCACCGCCGCCGGACGACGCGCCGTCAACAATGCCCGCAGCTTGAGTACCCGCCGCACATGCGCGAGGAGCTTGCCCGGCGCCGATCGCGCAGGCCTCGCCAGATTCAACCAGATCCGCTCGACGCCTGAATTCAATCTGTAGAAGTCACGGCTCCCGGGCCCCGCCCAGGTAGCCACACCCACTTGCCAGCCACGTTCGTCCCAATAGTTGGCCATCTCGGCCAGGGCACGTTCGGCTCCGCCGGCCTCCATGCTTCCGGTAACGAGCAACACCGAGGGGGTCACCGGTTGCACCAATCAGCCTGTCCGCGCGGCGTACGGCGCCCCGGCGCCGGGAACCCGCCGTGGCACCAGCATCGCCGTGCTGATGCCGACGAACGCCGCCAGAAACGCATTGTAGTGAATCGTGCCCGACAACGACACGAACGAGTAGCACACGAGGAACCCGACGATCAGCGAGCGCCAATTACTCTCCCGCGCCTTCCCCAACTGCATCAAGCGCCACGCCATGCTGGCGAACACCCCGTAGAACAACAGCAACCCGATCACCCCGAAGTTGTACAGAAGATCCACCGGGGTCGAATGCGAGGTGATGCCGTAGGCGGCGCGGAAGGCCTCGGTTCCATGTCCGAACACAGGATCCTGCTTCCATCCCTCGATCCCCACCTTGCCCCAATTGCCGCGCTCCGCAAACGACGAATACCCGGGCAAGTCCTCCCTGGCTTCGAGCACCTCGATACCAAGCATCACGCGTTGCGCGCCCCGCTGCATGGTCTCGAGCATCGAACCGCTCGAACCAATCGCAAGCGGCAGTGCTAAAAGCACCGCCGCAACGACGAGCGACCGCCGCCGCAGTACGCGTCCATAGTGCCTCCAGTACATGAGCATCGACGCGAAAAGCCCCAGGACGATGCCAAGGTTGGTCTTGATGGATGTGGTGGCGACGATGTGAACCATGATGATGCCTTCCACGGCAAGCCAGGGCAGCAGGGTTCGTGCAAAGCAACTCAGCATCAACGTCAGGATGAGCCCGAACAGATACATGCCGGCGACCGCATTGTAGGAAAAATCAGCCGGGAACGAGAACGGGAATCCCTGTGTGATCGTATAGAACGCGGCCGCGCATCCGAATCCCATGAGCGCCCCGAACAACACGGCACGTGCGTCGTGGAAGCGGACCAACGACCCGAACAGCACCGCGATGATCAGGAAATTGGTCGCGGGAACCAGAGTATTCATCGCCAGTTCGAGGTCGTCCGTCCACAACAGCGCGAGCAGCATGTATACGTAGAACCAGACGTAAATCGACAACTCCCTGCTCCAGAAGAGCCGGCGCCGCCACAGCAGGTGCACTCCCAACAGAGCGCTCGTGAAGGCCCCCAGGCGGGTCTGGCGCAAGTCCTCGGAATAAGCACTCATGGCAACGAACAGGCCGGCGCACGCGGACAGCAGCACCGTCAAGGACCAGGTCATGACGCGATTCAGCCATTGCACCTGCCCGACAGCGCGCCAGTCTCGGCCGGAGCCCGTGGCCATCATCGCGTGTGCTCCGCCCGCCGGTCCGCCACGATCCGCGCGGGAACGCCGGCGACGGTTACTCCTTCTGGCACCGGCTTGGTGACCACGCTGCCCGCGCCAATCACCGCATTGCGGCCGATCGTCACGCCATCGAGCACCACCGTGCCGGCGCCCAGCCAGACGTTGTCGCCGATCTGGATGCCGCGGCCCGCCACGCCGGTCTCGATCAACCACCGGCCATCGGCGGACACGACATGATTGCCGGGAATGACGACACAGTGCGCCGCGATCCGCACGCCGTTGCCGATTCGCGTTCCGCCGTGCCCGTAGATGATGGAGAACGGATTAACACTGCAGTGATCACCGAGCACGATGTCGCCACCGTAGGTCATCAGCATCGCATACGGATGAATCTCGCAGTACCGGCCGACGCTGATACTGCCGCCGTCGCGGTCGAGAAATTCACTGCGGGGCGACACCCAGCATGTCGGATCGATTCGCACCGGTTTCCCCGCGAATCGCAGCGCGAATCGCAGTCGGCGCGCGAGAAACAGCAGCTGACGGCGCCTCGCGAGGCTCAACATCGGATCGATGCGCCGGGGGCAACCTCACCCGCCGGACGTCCCGCCTGCCATCGCGCGAGCGCCTCGAACAGCCGGACGAAGCCGCTGATCTCCGCCTCGTCGCGCCGGGTCGACCAATCGTTGTGTGCGGCCGGCATGAAGGGTGCCAGAAATCCCGCGTAGGCATCGAGGATGTCCGCGCGCGACGGAGCGGCCGCAGCGAGCTTGCGCCGCACCAGCGCCGGAAGGTCCGCGACCGGCCCGATGGGGTCCGCCGAAGGGAAGAGCCTGACGGGCGACTCGGCGAGCACGATGACCGGCTTGCCGAGCAGTGAAGCTTCGAGGCCGATCGTCCCCTGGATGGAAAACAGCAGATCCATGCGCTCCAGGAACCTGCGCGTGTCAGCAAACGGGGCGACGATTTCCACACCAGGCAGGGACCTCATCTTCTGCAATTGCTCGAGCGAATAGTTAGCAACATCGCTCTTGTGTATCTTGACCAACAACTTGTGCGTGGGTGGAAGCGAGCGCGCCAACAGCTCGATCACCCACATCTGATTTGCGCAGAACGGAGCCCAGACATCGATGGAAGATTCAGGCTGCATGTGCAATGCGAACAAGGCAAAAGGTCGGGATGGCGGCTCAAGTACCGTAGGCACATGCGCCAGCGCATCGCGGGCGGCAGCCGATCGGCGGTAGACGCGCAACGCGGCGGCAACATCATGTGCGGCGGGCTGTTCGACGAAGCGCAGAAATGGCCGCCGGGGCGCCTTGCCGAGCGTGCGCCGCAGCGAACTCAACCGGCGCGGGAGGCGGGCGAGCTTTCCCAGCAAGGGTGCCGGCGCGGGCGCGATGTAAGCCGGCGCCTGGATGGTCCTCGCCTCGAATTGCGCCAGCGACTGTTCCGCGAGACGCCGCGTCGCTTCCGGATCGCATCCATCGAGCAGGATGCGCGCTGCAGGCGTCATCCGGTTGCAGAAGCACGCGTAGCCGCGGGGGATGACGCTGAAATGGAGTGCAAACCAAGGGATTCCCAGACGCCGGGCAACCGCGAGGCCCATTCCGCCATGCAGCGCGTCGAACGCGCCGATGATCACCGATGGGCGTATCTCGGCGATCCGTCGCGTCAACTGCCGGGCGAGGTAGGTGGCATAGCGCAGGGCGTCCTCGTAGGCAACCTTGGAGACGACCCGGTCCCCGAGGATCATGTTGTGAATCGTCGGGATGTCATCACGCTCGAGCGAACCCAGCAAGGCGCGGTCGGCTGCCGGCATCGGCGGGTTGGGCTCGTCATTCAGGAAATGAACGTTCGCGGGCACACTCCCCGACCAGGAGTGGGCGTCGAGAGCCGGGTGAACCAGATGCGAGAATTGCAGTTCGCCGCTCACGGCAATCCGCTGCCAGAGTCTCTCCACCAGTTCCTGGGGAGCCCCCACGGTCAGAAAATGTAGCGAGCTCATGGGGGCCCGTTCACCTCGCCGCACGGACGCTGACCGGATCGGGGTAACGGCTGGATATCATTCGACGTCTTCCCAGCGCAGCGGTTCGCCGCGCGGCAGATTGCGCCGGGCATGGCGCCCCAGCACGCGCGGCAGATCCCTCGGCGGCAGTCCCAGGCCCGGCCTGATGGCCCGAACGTTGCCCGCGTTGAACGCCTCGCCCGCGGCGATATCCCGCACGATGAACAGCGAGCGTGCGTGTTCGGCACCGGCGCGCAAACCGCGCTGCAGGATGCCGGCATCGCCAAGGGCCTGCCACGCAGCGCGGGTTTCACGTACCAAGCCCTTCAATTCGTCAGGTTCGAGTGAGAACTTCGCGTCCGGGCCGCCGTCCGCGCGGGACACCGTGAAATGCTTCTCGATAATGACGGCACCACGCGCCACCGCCAGTACGGCAGCAAAATGGCTCAACGAGTGATCGGACAGGCCGACGGCCACCCCGAGTCCAGCCAGCATGTCCAGCGCGCGGATATTCATCTCCGCAGTGCTCGCGGGGTATTGCGAAATGCAATGCAGCAGCGCAATTTCCCGCGCGCCGCCCTCGCGCAACACCTTGAGGCTCTGGTGCACCTCGTCGATGCTCGCCACGCCTGTCGACGCCAGCACCGGTTTGCCGGTGGACGCCGCCGCCCGCAGCAACGGATCATCGCAGAACTCGAAGGAGGCGATCTTGTACGCGGGACAATCCAGGTCCTGCAGCAGCTTCACCGCCCGCTCATCGAAGGGCGAGCTGAACAAGGTGATGCCGCAGTCGCGCGCCACCTTGAACAACCGTGCTGTGAAACCCGGCGGCAAGGCGATTTGTTGATAGAGTCGGTAATAGTTCATGCCTTCCCACGGCGGGGTGCGGATCATGAATTCGGGACGATCGCAGTCGATGGTGAGGGAATCGGCATCGAAGGTCTGTATCTTCACGGCGTCGGCACCCGCCGAGGCGGCGATCTCGATCAGCCGGCAGGCTCGTTCCGGATCTGCCAGGTGATTGTTGGAGATCTCCGCCACCACGTACGGCGGATGGTCAGGACCAATCGGCCGCCCTGCAATGATCATGAGTCGCGCTCCCGAGTCGCCGCCGCGCGCCGAAGCGCGCGCGGCCGGCATTGCATGTCGTTGAATCCAGCGGTCATTGTAGCAGCGAACGCGTATCGCTCGGCGCATCATCCAGGCGCACGGCGTTCGAAAACGCGCAATGCCGGGCCGGAGCCGACTTCGACGAATCCCAATCGCTCGAATACCGCCGCCGACGCCTGGTTGCCGTGCTTTACCTCAGCCAGGAACCGCGGGCTGCCTGGCTCCCGCCATGTCGCCAAGCCGAGTTGCACCAGGCGTGCGCCCCATCCTCGTCCACGAAATATCGCATCGACGGAGTAATTGATGAGATAGGCGTCGTCGCGCCGCGTGAATCGGATCTGGCCCACTGGCATCCCGTCGCACTCCATCATCAACAGGCGGTTCTCGGCATGCGCCAGTTGTTCAGCGAACCAGGCGCGGTGATGCGCAAAATCGATTGGTCCGGTCCGGTTCGACTGGGCGCGCACATCGGGGTCGTTGACCCAGGCAAAATACTGGTAGACATCGTCCGGGCGCGCCGGCCGAAGCGCCAATTGGTCGGAGGCCGCAGGCAGGATCGCGTCGGCCACGCGCGCCGCGCCCCAGCCGTCGACGCACGCCCTGCCGCGTTCGCCCATCTCGATCCGTTCATCCGGATGCGCCGCAGCGGCCAGGACCAACTCTGCGAGGGCGCCGGCCTGCACATCGTCTTGGTGCCCTGCGTAGTAGATCAAGCCCTCGGCGGCCAGCGCCAGGCATCCCGGCCGCTGATTCTCCGCAATGCTGACCACGATGCCCGGCAGGCCGAGGCACATCCTTTCCCAGGAGGTGATGCCGCCTGCGCCAATCGCCAAGTCCGCCGCTTCCATCAGTCCCGCCAGGCTTCGTTGCGGCTCCCAAACGGTCGTGCGTGGCCGCGCGGATGCAGCAGCCCGCAACTCCTCGCGCTGCCGGTGGTTGACGCCGACGACGACGTCGACATGCAGGCTCCGCAGACGATCCGAGGAAAGCGCGCGGAGGGCAACTGCGGTGAGATTCGACGGATCGGAACCACCGAAGGAAACCAGAATTCGCCCGATGTCGGCGCGCGTATTGCGCGCCGAAGCCCGCCGGTATTCGCGACCCAACAGGGCAAAGCGAGGCCCGAGAAATTGCCGAGCCGAATCCGGCAGCAGGCGATCGTATCTTCCTGGGCGCAGCGACAGGTTCTGATCGACCAGCACATCGCAGTCATGGCGCCGATCAGCCAGATCATCGATCACCAGGATGCGTCCGACATGCGGGCGGACTCTTGCCTCCCACGTCGCGTCGATGCCGTAATGATCCACCACCAGCCATTCGGGACGCGCTGGCATCCGATCGAGCGTTTGCCGCGCATCGAGCTGGAGTGACGTGCCCAGCGGGTCAGCGCTCATGCCAGGCTCTGGAGCAGGCAGCAGAGCCACGTCGATGCCGCGCTGCTCGATCAGCGCCTGCAGGTGACCCACATGCGCACGGCACAGGAACGTGATCCGCGCGCCGCGTGCCAACAAGTCCTGGGCGAGCGCCAGGCAACGCATGACGTGCCCGACGCCCAGGGCATAGGACGCGTCCACACGGAAGATCACCTCCGTCATGTCAGAGGCGGATCGCCGGACATCATTCCTGCTTCTCGAGCACGAACCAGGTCAGATCATCCTGGGCGAACACGGGGTCCCGGCGCCACACGAATCCGTAGTCGACCACCCGCAGTTGCGGGAACCGTTCGAGCATGTCGCCGGCGAAATCCCGCTTGAACAGGCGGTTCTCGTGTCCCCGGTAGGCTATCGTCACCGGGGAGGGGTTGTAGTACTCCGCGATCAGAATGTAGCGGCGGCTGACGCGGAACAACGAATCGTAGACACGGGGCAGGTACTCTGGGTTGATGTGGATCAACACACCCTTGATGAGCGCGATATCCCATTGCGTCTGTGCTTCGAATTCCAGGATCGAGCCATGATGGATCCGGTTCACCCCACCCCAGGCCCGGAGTTGCTTCACCGCTTCGGCATTGATCTCGATGGCATCCAGGGTCATCTCCGGCCTCAGCAGCCGGATGGCACGCAGGTTCATGCCGATGTTCGACCCGAATTCGATCAGCGAGGAACTGCCGTGGCAGCGCGCCAGCATCTTCGCGAGCATGGCCGCGTTGCTGGCGATCATCGCCTCGCCAGTGTTGCGGTCCGCATAGTCGCCGCCGAAGGGTCCCGCCCAGAATTCCTCCTGTTCGGTCGCGAAGCGCTTGGTCATGGTGATGTATCCTGGTGTCCGCCCAAACTCGTCATGTAAGCGGCGAGCCACTCGGCACGCCGCCAATCATCCTCGGTATCGATGTCCTGCACGCGCCAACGTGGCAGGCTCACCACACTCGAGTGCCGGTCGAAAATCAGCAACCGCTGCAGCCACGCCTGCGGCCGTCCCCAGTAGAACTGAGCCGCATCGTGCAGCGACTCCGGCAGATCCTGCGAACGCGATTGGAAATGCTGCGGGAAGAACATGGTCAATCCGCCGTCGGCGTCGCGGCGGAAGGCGCGTTGCACCGGCGCCGCGAAGCTCGTCGCCGCGAACACGTATTGCCAGCCGCCCGCCTCGAGCATGTCGAGCCCGACCTTCAGGTCGCGTTGCTGGATGAACGGCGCGGTTGCGTAGATGCAGCACACGGCCCGCAACGCTGCTCCTTCCTGTTGCAACCATTGCACGGCATGTGCGATCACCTCGATCGTGCCGGTGCGGTCATCGGCGATCCCGGCCGGCCGCCGGAAGGGAACCTCGGCCCCGCAGCGGCCTGCGACCTCGGCGATCTCCTCGTCCTCCGTCGAGACGATGATCCGGTCGAACAGGCCCGAGTTCGCAGCAGCGTCGATCGAATGTGCAATCATCGGGCGCCCCGCAAACGGCCGGATATTCTTGCGCGGGATGCGTTTGCTGCCACCGCGCGCAGGGATCACCGCCACCCTCACAGACAACTCCGCAGGGCCTCAACAACCTCGATCTGCTGCGCATCGCTCATGGCCGCGAAGAGAGGCAGTGTCAGGCCAGTCGCGCCATAGCGCTCGGCCTCGGGAAACATGCCTGGAGTGAAGCCCAGACGACGATAGTACGGCTGCAGATGCACCGGCTCATAGTGGACGTTCACACCGATGCCACGTTCGCGCAGCGTGTCGAACACGTACCGTCGGGACTGCGCGGTGCGGCGCGGGTCCAGGCGCACCACATACAGATGGAAGGCTGACCGGTTGCCCGCGCTCACTGACGGCAACTGCAGCGGCAGCCCGCCGAGCAGCGAGGCGTACTGCGCCGCGAGCTGATTGCGGCGCTCCACGAAGCCGGCCAACCTGCTCAACTGGCTCAAGCCCAGTGCCGCATGCAGGTCGGTGAGGCGGTAATTGAACCCCAGCAGTTGCTGTTCGTAGTGCCAGGCCGGCGGATTCGGTGCTTGCATGAGCGCCGGGTCGCGTGTGATTCCGTGGGTCCGCAGCATCATCATGGACCGCGCGAGCGCAGGATCGTTGGTCAGGGCCATCCCACCTTCGCCGCTGGTCACGATCTTGACCGGATGGAAGCTGAACACCGTGATGTCGGCCCAGCGGCAGCTGCCGACGGGCTGCCCGTGACGGGTCGCGCCGATCGCGTGCGAGGCATCTTCGATCACCTTGAACCCGTACTCGCGTGCCAGTTCCGCGATCTCCTCCTGTTCGACCGGCTGGCCGCCGAAGTCGACCGGCACCACCACCTTGGGAAGCGCGCCGGCGGCGCGCGCCTGGAGGAGCTTGGTGCGCAACGCCGGCAGGCTCATATTCCAGCTGTGCGGGTCGATGTCGACGAAATCCACGTCGGCACCGCAGTACCTCGCGCAATTCGCCGATGCTACGAATGTGTTGGGGACGGTCCAAAGACGGTCCCCGGGACCCAGGCCCAGTGCCAGCGCGGCGATGTGCAGTGCAGACGTGGCACTGTTGACCGCGACCGCATGTCTTGCACCGGTGAGCCTCATCACCGCTTCCTCGAACCTGGGGACGAGGGGTCCCTGGGTCAGGAAATCCGAGCGCAGCACCGACACCACCGCGTCGATATCGGCCTGGCTGACGTCCTGGCGGCCGTAGGGAATCATTTTTCCGCAGCGGCCCGGTTCATGGTGACGATCTGGCTGATGGACAGGAAATCCGAATTCTTGCCGGAATGGAACTCGAACCCGGGCTCGACCGGGCGGCCTGCTTCGCTCAGGCGGTTACGGGTGAAATCGACGGAAGCCGAGAATTGGATCGCCGGCATGATCACGTAATGGTCGTCGAATTCCACGGTGAGATGGGAATCATCCGCCGGGCACATGACCTCGTGCAACTTTTCTCCCGGACGGATGCCGATGATCTTGTGCGGCAGTCCCGGCGCCATGGCGAGCGCCAGATCGACGACCCTGACCGAGGGTATTTTCGGGACGAAGATTTCCCCGCCATGCATGCGCGCGAAGTTCTTCAGCACGAAGTCCACACCCTGCTGCAAGGTGATCCAGAAGCGCGTCATGCCGGCATCGGTAATGGGCAGGTGATCGGCGCCCCGTTCGATCTGCTTTTGGAAGAAGGGCACGACCGATCCGCGCGACCCGACCACATTGCCATAGCGTACCACCGAGAACCGGGTGCGGTGACCACCGGCGATATTGTTGCCGGCGACGAACAGTTTGTCGGACACCAGCTTCGTGGCGCCGTACAGATTGATCGGATTGGCCGCCTTGTCCGTCGACAGCGCGATCACCTTTTCGACATCGTTGGCCAATGCGGCATGGATGACGTTCTCGGCGCCGTGGATGTTCGTCTTGATGCACTCCATGGGATTGTATTCGGCCGCGGGCACCTGTTTGAGCGCCGCCGCGTGGATGGCGTAGTCCACCCCGTTCATCGCCTGCACCAGCCGGTCCCGGTCGCGCACGTCCCCGATGAAATAACGCATGCAGCCCTGGGGGAAGTCCTGCGCCATCTCGTACTGTTTGAGTTCGTCGCGCGAATACACGATGAGCCGGCGTGGCCGGTAGCGCTCGAGCAACGTCTTCACGTATTGACGTCCGAACGACCCAGTGCCGCCGGTGATCAGAATCGATTTATCATTGAACATGGTTCCAAGGGCGCCTATGCGGAAGAGGATGAAGGTTCGGCCATTTTTCTGAATGTCGGGCTGCTTTGGAGCAGTTGATCGTAACTGCCCTGCGCCACCACGCGACCCAGCGATAGCTCGATCACCCTGTCGCAGCGGCGAACCGTGGTGAGGCGATGGGCGATGATCAGGATGGTCAGATCGCGCCCGGCGGCGTTCAGCGAATCCATGACCAACTGCTCGGTGGCATTGTCCAAGGCGCTGGTGGCCTCGTCCAACACCAGAACGCCGGCCTGCTTGTACAATGCGCGCGCAATGCCGATGCGTTGCCGCTGCCCCCCCGACAGGCGAACGCCACGTTCGCCCACCAAGGCGTCGTAGCCCCCCTCGCGGCTCTCGATGAAGTCCGCGATCTGTGCCCGCCGCGCCGCTTCGCGCACCCGTTCGATGTCGATCGACCCGCGCTCGATGCCGAACGCGATGTTCTCGGCAATGGTGCTGTCGGAAAGATAGATGCTTTGCGGAACATGCGCGATGCCGCGTTGCCAGGAACGCACCCGGGCACCCTCGACCACCTGTCCGTCGACCAGCAATTGACCCTCGAGAGGGGCCAGCAGCCCCATGAGCAGGTCCAACAGCGTGCTCTTGCCGCTGCCGGTCGCGCCCACGAATCCAACGTGTTCGCCTTTCCGGATGGTGAGATCGATTCCATCGAGCACCCAGGGACCGGTTGGCGCGTATCGGAATCGGACCCCATCGAATCGAATGACGTCGCGAAACTGCAATGGCGTTGCCGGTGATGCGGTCATTTCCTCGGGCACGGGCTGGTCGAGCAGCAGCACCGTGTCGCGCAACGAGGCTTGACTCCCTGCGATCGTGGCCCAGGCATTGTAGCCCTGCTGGAGCACGGGCATCAGCCGCTGCGCGCCCAGGACGAGCGCGGCAAGCACGGGCACCGCCCGCGAGACGCCGCCGGGTTCACGGCTTAGTTCGAACGCGATGACCGCGATCATCACCATGCCGAATGCCTCGATGACGAAGCGCGGACTTTGCGCGATGAATACGTTGTTTCCAAGTGCGCGCCGCAGCGCTTGATCGGCGCGGCGGTAGATGTCGCAGTACAGGGGCTGGGTGCCATCGAGCAGTACGTCGCGGATGCCGCCCAATCCTTCCTGCAACGCCTTGACCAACTGCGTCTGCTGATGTGCGATCTGCCGGCTGTTGTTTATCAGCCGCCGGCGTGAAAACCAGGTGATCAGCGCATATCCTCCTCCGAACCCTGCGCTCGAGAGCAACGCGACCAACGGGTTGATGACGATCAACGCCGTGGTCAGTGCTATCAGCAGCACCAATGAACTCAACAACGTAAGCGTGGGCAGCAACACCCCGAGCACCGCCCCCCCCACCTTGTTGGTGATGCCACTGATGACTTCGCCGGTGCTGCGCGACAGATGAACGCCATAGGGCTGGTAAAGGGTGCGACGGTAGACCTCCAGGCTCAGGTCCGCACCTGCGGCAAATGTGAACCGTGTGCTCACCCACAGCAGCAGGACCCTGATGGCCCCGGCCAGCAGGGCAGCGCTCACGAATGCAACGGTCAGCGGCGCCACCAGGCCCTTGGGCGAATCGATGCCCAGCGCCTGCGCTACCGCGGCGACGGGCGCGCGCTCCCAGACCAACTCCGGCGCGGCGAGTGCGGCGACGAACGGCAGCACGGCTCCGAGGCTCACCACTTCAGCGATCGCAGCGACGAACATCAACGCCACAATGAGAATCACTTGGCGCCGGCGCTTGGGACCCAGGTGCCGAAAGAGCCGCCGCAGCAGCTCACCATAGCCCGCGGAGACGTCAGGCGCGGTCACTTGATGGCTTTCTTCCCTTGATAGGTCTCGAATGCGAATGCGACCAGCGTCCCGAACAGGAAGCCCAGCACCATTCCGGATAACACCATCAAGGTGCGCTTGGGACTATAGCGGACCTCGGGAACGACGGCCGGATCGACCACGCGGAAGGCGTATTCCTTGCGGGCGTTGGCCAGCATCAGCGTCTTGGTCTCGCTCTCGATCAAGTTGTATAGGGCTTTCTGGATCTCCACCGAGCTCGTCTGGGTGATTTGCTTGTTCAAGTAAGCGATGTTTCGCGTGGATTCTGCCAGAGCCTTCTGTCGCACGATTTCATTGGCCAGCGACACAAGGCCGTTCGCCCACTGCGCCGCGAGGACCGGATCGGTCCAATCGACGGTGATGCTGGTCTGGTCCTTGCGGGTATCCTCGTGGACGTCGACCACCTGTTCCTGGAACCGCTTCACCGCGAACCACAGCGTCGCGCGCTTTCCCGTGTCCTTGGTCAATGCCGCCACGAGGTTCTGACTGCGCACGAACTGCTCGAGCAGATAGCGGGAAGAAAGCACGCCCTGCGCACGCGGATCCCCGCGGCTTGCGCCAAGATTGAATCCCGCGAGGCCGGCCAAGCCGCCGAGCTGACCGGAAAGGCCGGCCGCGCCACCCAGGGAGTTGTCCTGGACTTCCGTCACCACCACCTCGCCGCGATAGATCTCCTTGGCGGTCAGCGCCAGCACCACCGCGGCAACCGCGAACAGGAGGACACCCGCGCCGATGATGTAGCGGCGGCGCCAGATGAATTGAATGATCGCTACGACGTCGACGCCGTCACGCAGCCCCTCCGTCGACGATTGATTGGCACTCACACCCTACCCCTTAGTTCTTACTGGCACTTCCCGCAGACGCTTGCCCGCTTCGCGCCGCGCTGCCCGCAGCGCCGCCTCGCGTTCGCAGGCGGACCGACCTACAGCCGCCCGATCGCCGCCACCGACACTGCCAGGTTGTAGATGATGGTGGTGACCGCCGTCCACAGAGGCAGCGGCCGGATGCGTTCGGCATCCAACGGTACGACTATGGTATCTCCCGGCTGGATACCAACCTGCGTGCCGCGGCGGAAAAACCCGCGGCGTTCGTTGGATAGCACGCTGCCGTTGGCCCGCACCACATAAATGCGCCGCTTGTCGGCCTTCTGGGTGATGCCGCCGCTCTTTGCGATATAGTCGTCGCGTGTGAGTCCCGGCTGCAAGATGTGCGACGTCGGGCTTTGCACCTCGCCGATGACCGTGACTTCCTGGGTCTGCTTCGGCACCATGAGCTTGTCGCCGTCCTTGAGCAGGACATCACCCTGGCCGCCCGGTGCGGCGCGCATCACCTGATTGATGTCGATGACCAGGCGTCCCACCGGCTTGGTCTTGCGCAATTCCGAAATCAACTGCTGGCCTACGAGCAATGCTTGCGAAGGATTGGAGTTGTCCTTGGTGTTGGCCAAGGCCTGCAGGGACAGCGAGGTGAGATCGCTCTGGAAGCGATTGCTGAGCATTTCGATCTGCTCCTTCTCCCTGTCTTTCAGCACCTCGCGGGTGAAAATCGCGCCCTGCGCAAAGCTCAGGTTGGTGAGGCCGCCGGCGCGCTCCAGCACCGAGTGGAGCGTTTCCCCGCGTTGGATCGGGTATTTCCCAGGAAACCGGACCTCGCCACTGACTTCGACGTTCGCCTGCTCATCCCACTCGGGGGTCTCCTTGATCATCAAATAATCGTAGGGCTGCAATTGCACGTCGGCCGCCGGGTTGCCGGCATGAATCGCGGCAAGATCGACCTTGACCAGATCCGTCTGGCGCGCCTCGCCGTTGACGACCTGATAACGGGTCAATTCAGCCGCACCGCCGTACGCCGCATCCTCGAGACTCCCGCCGGCACGGATCAGGTCGCTGACGCGCATGCCAGTTTCCAATGGATATTCGCCCGGCGCCTTGACACGCCCGCCCACGGTAACCAGCTTCGCGGGCGCGTCCAGCGTTCCCTGCAGTTTCAACTCCTTCAGGAGCGGCTCGACCACGCGCTCGCGATCGTTCGACAGGTCGAACACATACAGCTGATCGCGTGGCATCAAGGCGACATCGGCGTCCGAGCCCCGGTGAGCGAGGGCCTGTTCCAGATCGGCCGATACGACCTCGATTTTCAGCGCCGGTGGCACCTGCCGACGGATCATCACGTAATGACGGTCGGCATTGGGGCGCAGCTCGTCCAAGCTGCCAATGACTTCGCTCACCCGCATGCCCGGGTGATAGCCGAATGACCCGGGCCGGAACACGTACCCGCTCAGGGTGACCGAGTCCTCGAGCACCGGGCGGATCGGCGAAATGTGCAGCTTGTCGCCATTGCCCACGACTACACTCTTCGCGGCATCTGCGGACAGGTCGACGCTCTGCGTCACCCTCTGCCGCGAGGCATTGATGAGTTCGATCGAAACCCGGCTGGAATCGGCCTCCGGCGTCAACCCGCCTGCAAGGGCGACCACCTCCGCCACACTCTTTTCGTTCTTGAGCTCGTAGACTGCAGGCCTGCGCACTTCGCCGTTGACCGACACCGTCTTGCCGATCGGCGGAATCAGGATCACATCGCCCGGCAGCAAATGGCGATCACCGCTGGTGTCGCCATGCAAAAGCAGATCGTACAGGTCGAGCTCGGTAACCAGCCGGCCATTGCGCTTCAATTGCACGTGCCGCAACGAGCCGATCTTCTTCACTCCACCGCTGGCAAACAGGGCATTCGTCACCGTGGACAAACCGCTGACCGCGTACGAACCGGGTTGCTCGGCCTCGCCGACGACCATCACGCGTATGGTTCGAAGATCGCCCAGCGACACGCTGACTTGGTTGCCGATCATCTGCTTTCTGACGCGGCCTTCGATCAGGGCGCGTGCGCGATCGAAGGTTAAACCTGCGACCGAGATCGGACCAAGCTTGGGGAATTGGACCCGCCCATCGCGATCGACGTCCAGGTTATAGGTCGCAGGGTCGCGCCCATATATCTGCACGTCGAACGAATCACCCGGCCCAAGGATGTAATCGTCGGGTACAGGAATGTCGGTGGCCGGGGCGAAAGTGCTTGGATAACCCTCGAACAGATCGTAGCCAAACGGCTTCAGGGCGGCATCGTCGAATTGCGCCAATCGCAACAGCTTGACGGTGACGAGGTAATCGGCCAGCGCCGGATCCGCCGCGACCCGGTCGGTAGCCTCGCTGGCTGTAAGCCCCGCCAGCGGAATGGCCGGCAAGCCCGGCACTTCCAGCACACCGAAGCGATTCAGCCGGTACGGATTACCTTTGGAGATCCGCGACTGAAATTCCTCGGCTTTCGCCTTTTCGGCGTCGGTTCGCTTATCTTCGAGCGCCACCCTGTCCGTCTGCGTTCCGGCCAAACCTGCGGCGGCAGACGGGTTTCCGGGAGCCGTGGCGGCCGCGGCCTTCGCATCCGCATTCGCGTTCGCGATCTGCTTCTCGTCGTATTTGGAGATCAGTTCGACCAGCACCGTGTCGTTGGGCGCCAGTTCCGGATCCTCGTCCTTGGCGCGCAGATAGCGCCCGTCGCGCGTCTTGTCGATCGGCTGGAGCTGCTTTCCCGGCGAACTCTGCGGAATGTCCGTGCGCCGGCCATTGGCCTTGCCTGCCGAAGTATCGCCGCCGCCCTTGCCGAGGACCCCCTGCAGGATGGCGTCCTGTTGATCCTTGGGCAGGTTCTTGAACACATCCATCTGTTGCTGCGTGGGTGCCGTCTGCGCCCCGAGTTGCAGGGCGAACAGCGTCAGCAAGGCCGAGGCCATCAAGGTGGCCACACGGGCCCAAAGGCGCCGGTTCATCATTTCGTCGAAAACAACAAGGAGAAACCCTCAGAGCAACGCGTTGCACGTGCGCGCATCATAGCCTTGCGGGGCGATGCGATTCAAACCAGCGGCAGGCGCGAGCAGGTCCTGGAACCCTGTCACCGGGCGGTTCTGGCGGCGTAATTGGCCTGCACCCATCGGGCGTAGTCAGGACCCAGCAAGGACTGCCACCAATCCTGATTCGTGAGGTACCAATCGATGGTGTCGGCAAGACCGCGCCGCAGATCGAACGACGGCATATAGCCAAGTTCGGAGCGCGCCTTGCGGTGGTCGATGCCATAGCGCCGGTCATGGCCCGGGCGGTCGGTGACGTGAACGATCAGGTCGGCGGCACGCCCGCCGCGCGCCGGCGGGGATTCGGCAAACACCTCGCGCAGCTCGGGCCGGCGGCTGAAGATGTCATCCATCTGGCCGCACAGGAGCTTGACGAGCTCGATATTGGCGATCTCGCCGTCCCCACCGATGTTGTAGACCTCGCCGGCCCTTCCGCCCTGGAGGACCCTGTCGATCGCGCGGCAATGATCCTGAACGTGCAGCCAGTCGCGCACCTGCAGGCCATCGCCGTACACCGGCAGCGGCTTGCCCGCCAGGATATTGACGATCAGGAGCGGGATGAGCTTCTCCGGGAACTGATACGGGCCGTAGTTGTTGGAACAATTGGTGAGCGTCGTGTTCAGGCCATAGGTTTCACGGTAGGCGCGCACCAGGTGATCCGAGCCCGCCTTGCTGGCCGAATACGGTGAATTGGGCGCGTACGGCGTGCGCTCATGGAAGGGCGGATCCTCCGGCCCCAGCGACCCGTACACCTCATCGGTGGACACGTGATGGAAACGATGCGCGGGGACGATGGGCTGCGTGAGCCAGCAGCGCCGCGCGACCTTCAGCAAGGCGTGCGTGCCCACGACATTGGTGCGGATGAAATCATCGGGCCCCAGGATGGAACGGTCCACGTGCGATTCGGCCGCGAAGTGCACGATGCAGTCGATGCGATGACGGCGCAGCAGATCTTCGCTCAGCGCTTCATCGCAGATGTCCCCGCGCACCAACTCGAATCGGGCATCACGCTCGAGACCGGCGAGGTTCTGCGGATTGCCGGCATAAGTGAACGCATCCAGCACGATCACCCGCCCTTCGCCGCCGCGCGCCAACCAATGGCGCACGAAGTTGGCGCCGATGAAGCCGGCGCCGCCGGTGATGAGCAGGTTATGCGGAACGTAGCCCATCGAGCATGGTCCTCAAGTGCGCGCGCCAATGCGTGGGTGTGAGCCCGGTGGCTGCCAGCGTGTGGCGCGAATCCAGCACGCTGAAAGGCGGCCGCACGGCCCGCGTCGGATACTCGGCCGTGGCAATCGGGATCACGGGAACGGCCCTCGGCAGCAAACCGCGCAGCAGCGCTTCTTCCTGGATGGCCACGGCAAAATCATACCAACTGGCCACGCCCGCATCGCACCAATGGTGGATGCCGCCGGGGGGCGCCGCCGCGATCAACGCCCAGATGGCGCGCGCCAGCCCGCCCGCGAAGGTGGGCGAGCCGATCTGATCGCAGACCACGCGCACCTGCTCACGCTCACGCATGGCCTTGAGCATGGTGAGCACGAAATTGCGGCCCACGGCGGCGTACACCCAGGAGGTGCGCAGCACGATGGCGGAAGGGTCATCGAGCACATGCCGCTCGCCGGCAAGCTTGGTGCGGCCGTACACGCTCAAGGGATTGACCGGGCTTGCCGGCGTATAGGCTTTGCCGCCGCGGCCATCGAAGACGAAGTCCGTAGACAGGTGCAACAGGCGCGCGCCCGCCGCAGCCGCCGCCCTGGCAAGATTCCTGGCCGCATCTGCATTGACGGCCAGTGCGGTGGCGGGATCATCCTCCGCGGCATCCACCGCAGTGTAGGCGGCCGCGTTGACCACCCAGGCCGGTCCTGCGGCGCGCACGCCGTCCGCCGTGGCGCGCGCATCCCGGATATCGAGTGCGGTGCGGTCCCACGCCACGCACTCCGCGCCGGCCGGCAGCGACCCCGCCACGGCACGTCCCACCTGCCCCGCCGCACCCAGCAGAAGAATCTTCAAGGGAACTTGTCCGCCGCGGCGAAGCCCTGGCCGCGGGTATCCTTGGCCGACAGGAGAGGCTCGGTTCCCGGCGGCAGCGGCCACTCGATGCCCACCTCGGGATCATTCCAGGCCAGCGTACGCTCGTCCGGCGGGCTGTAGACGTCCGTGCATTTGTAGAGCAGGTCGGCGCTGTCGGAGGTCACCAGCACGCCATGCGCGAGGCCGGGCGGCACCCACAGCATGCGATGGTTGAGGTCCGACAGTTCCACGCCCCACCAGCGTCCGAAGCTCGGCGAAGACCGCCGCAAGTCCACCACGGCATCGAAGATCGCGCCGCGCGACACGCGCACCAGCTTGCCCTGCGGCCGGCCGACCTGAAAATGCATGCCGCGCAGCGTCCAACGCACCGAGCGGCTGTGATTGTCCTGCACGAAACGCGCGCCGATGCCGGCGGCGGCGAACTCGGCCTCGCGCCAGGTCTCGAGGAAGAAGCCGCGCGCATCGCCAAAAACGCTCGGTTCGATCAGCACGGCACCGTCGATGGGTGTGGCGGTGAACTTCATGGCGCACCGGCATCCGCCAGCACCCGCAGGAGGTATTCGCCATAGCCGCTCTTGGCCAGCGGCTGCGCCAGCGCGCGCAACTGCGCGGCATCGATGAAGCCCATGCGGTAGGCCACCTCCTCCACACACGCCACTTTCAGTCCTTGGCGCTCCTCGAGGATGCGCACGAACACGCCGGCATCGAGCAGCGAGTTGTGGGTGCCGGTATCCAGCCATGCGGTGCCACGGCCGAGTTTTTCGACGCGCAGCGACCCGTCGCGCAGGTAGGCACGATTCAGGTCGGTGATCTCGAGTTCGCCGCGCGCCGACGGGCTGATGGTGCGCGCCAGGGCGGGTGCGCGGTGATCGTAGAAGTACACGCCGGTCACCGCATAGTTGGAGGGCGGCGTCTGCGGCTTTTCGATCAGGTCCAGCACCTTGCCGGACACATCGAATTGAACCACGCCGTAGCGCTCGGGGTCCTGCACGTAATAGCCGAACACGGTGGCCCCGGCGGCTTGCGCGGAGGCGGACTGAAGCATGGGCGCCAGGCTCTCGCCGTAGAAGATGTTGTCGCCGAGGATCAAGGCGGATGGCGCGCCTGCGAGGAACTCTTCGGCGATCAACAGTGCCTGCGCGATTCCCTCGGGCCGCGTTTGCACGGCGTACTGGAACGACACACCCCAGCGCGCCCCATCGCCCAGCAGATCGCGAAACGCGCTCTGGTCGCGCGGAGTGGAGATGATGAGAAACTCGCGGATGCCCGCCGACATCAAGGTGGCCAGGGGGTAATAAATCATCGGCTTGTCATACACCGGCAGCAATTGCTTGCTCAACGACACGGTGATGGGATGGAGCCGAGTGCCGGCGCCGCCGGCGAGAACGATGCCCCTGCGTGCTTGGCTCAAGAACCGACTCCCAGTCACCCTGACGAGGCGGAGAGTCTACGGTCTTTTTCTTGCAGCCGCGACGTAGGAAATCAATTCAGCCAACGCAGCAGAGCCAGGTCCCGTGGGTGCCACCTTGCCGGACATGGAAATACCGGAGGCCAGCTTCTTGCCCAGTTCCACGCCGAATTGATCGAAGGAATTGATGCCCCAGATGCAGCCCTGTACGAATATCTTGTGCTCGTACAACGCCAGCAGCGAGCCCAGCGCCCGCGCATCGGTTTGCTCGTACAGCAGCACCGAATTGGGCCGGTTGCCCTCGTGCACGCGGTGCGGCGCGAGCCGTGCGATTTCCGCTTCCGGCGCTTTCGCCACCTGCATGCTGGCGGCCACCTCGTCGGCATTCAGCCCGAAGGCGAAGGCCTGTGCCTGCGCGAAGCAATTCGACAGCGCCAGGTCCTGCGCCAGCATGTCGCCCCAGGAATTGCGCAGGGGCGCGATGAAATCCAACGCCGCGGTGGGTGTGCCCTGGTGCAGCATCTGAAAGAACGAGTGCTGCGCGTTCGAGCCGGGCTCGCCCCACACCACCGGCGCGGTCGGATAGTCCACGCGCATGCCGCCGAGGGTCACCGACTTGCCGTTGCTCTCCATGTCCAGTTGCTGCAGGTAGGCCGGCAGCCGCGCCAGGCGCTGGTCGTAGGGCAGCACCGCCAGCGTCGGCAGCTTGAGGAAGCTGCGGTTCCACACCCCGATCAGACCCATCAGCACCGGCAGGTTGCGCTCGAACGGCGTGTCGCTGAAATGCCGGTCCATGGCGCTGGCGCCGGCCAGGAATTCCTCGAACAGCGGCGTGCCCAGGGTGAGCTCGGCCACCATGCCCACTGCCGACCACACCGAGTACCGGCCGCCGACCCAATCCCACATGGTGAAGCGCCGGTCGGGCGCGATGCCGAAGGCATCCATGGCGGCGGCGTTGGTGGATACGGCGACGAAATGCCGGGGCACCGCCGCCTCTCCCAGGCGCGAGGCCACCCAGTCGCGCGCCGCGCGGGCATTCGCCTGGGTTTCCTGCGTGGTGAAGGTCTTGGAGCAGACGATGATCAGCGTTTCGGCAGGATCGAGCTCGCGGGTGAGATCCTGCAGCTGGCTGCGGTCGACGTTGGAGACGAAGTGCGGCGTGATGCCGCCCGTGGCCTGGGCCTTCAAGGCATCGCACACCAGCAGCGGCCCGAGGTCCGAGCCACCGATGCCGATATTGACGACATGGCGGAAGGGCTTGCCGCTGGAACCGCATTGCACGCCGCCGCGGATGGCCGCGGCGAACGCGCTCAGCGCGCGGCGCGACTCCTGCACCTCGCGCTGCACCTCGGCGGAGCCGGCAAAGCCCGAGCGCAGCGCCGTATGCAGCACCGCGCGGCCCTCGGTGAGATTGATGGGGTCGCCGCGGAACATGGCGGCGATACGTCCGGCGAGGTCCGCGTGGTTCGCCAGGCGCAGCAGGCCGTCCAGCACCTGCGTGGTGACGCGCTGTCGAGAATAGTCGAACAGCCAGCCTTCCGCCTGCAGGTGGAAGCGGCGCCAGCGGTCATCATCGGCGGCGAACAGCTCGCGCAACGGGGTGCGCGCGGCGTCCTGCGCAAGGTCGTCGAGGGATTTCCAGACCTGGGTCGAAGAAATCAGGGAGGTCATCGCGGCTGGGTGCGCTCTTTCCTAGGAACGGTAGTAGTCAAGATACCATTCGACGAAGCGCTTCACACCCGTCTCGATGGGTGTGCTGGGCCGATAGCCGACGTCAGCCACCAGCGCTTCCACATCTGCCCAGGTGTCCGGCACGTCGCCAAGCTGCAGGGGCAGTAAATTCTTCTCTGCCTTCTTGCCCAGGCAATCCTCCAGCACCTCGATGTAGCGCAGCAGCTCCACCGGTTGCTGATTGCCGATGTTGTACAGGCGGTACGGTGCGCGGCTGGTGCTGGGGTTGGGCGCATCCGAATTCCACTTGGGATCCGGCTGCGCGATGTGGTCCATGGCGGCGACCACGCCATTGACGATGTCGCCGACGTAGGTGAAATCGCGTTTGTGATGGCCGTAGTTGAACACATCGATGGGCTTGCCCTCGAGGATGTTCTTGGTGAACAGGAACAACGCCATGTCGGGCCTGCCCCACGGGCCGTACACCGTGAAGAAGCGCAGCCCCGTGGTCGGAATCTTGTAGAGCGAGGCGTAGCTGTGCGCCATGAGCTCGTTGGCCTTCTTGGTGGCCGCGTACAACGTCATGGGATGGTCGACGTTCTGCTCCACGGCGAAGGGCATGCGCGTGTTCGACCCGTACACTGAACTGGTGGAGGCATAAACGAGGTGCTCGACGCCGTTGTGGCGGCAGCCTTCGAGGATGTGGATGAATCCCGTCAGGTTGCTGTCGACGTAGACGTGCGGGTTCTCGATGGAATAGCGTACGCCGGCCTGCGCGGCCAGGTGCACCACCCGCTGGAATTTCTCGCGCCGGAACATCTCGTCCATGCCGACGCGCTCGGCCAGTTCCTGCTTGACGAACTTGAAGTTGCGGTAACCCTGCAAAATCTTCAAGCGGCTCGCCTTCAGGGCGGGCTCGTAATAGGCGTTGAGGTTGTCCAGTCCGACCACGTCCTCGCCACGCTCCAGCAGGAGCTTGGCGGTGTGGAAGCCGATGAAACCGGCCGCACCGGTGACCAGTATCTTCATGCTGCGTTCGCCAGGTCCACGTTACAGGCGCCCGTCGGTCTGGTCGGAAGCGAACAGGTATTTCACGTCGTACAACACGTGATTCTTCTTGGCCAGGGCGCGGATATTGCGAATGCCCATGTCCTTGAATTGGTCGTGGGACACCGCCAGCACCACGGCATCGTACGTGCCCGCCTTGAGCGCCTTCACCGGTCGCACGCCGTACTCATGGTGGGCCGCCTCGGCGTCCACCCACGGATCGTACACGTCCACCTTGGCATCGAAGGCCTTGAGCTCGTTGATGATGTCGATGACCTTGCTGTTGCGCAGATCGGGGCAATTTTCCTTGAACGTCAATCCCAACACGAGCACGCGTGAGTCCGCCACCAGCAGTCGCCGCTCCGTCATCAGGCGCACCACCTGCTGGGCGACGTAGGCGCCCATGCCGTCGTTGATGCGCCGGCCGGCCAGGATCATCTCCGGGTGGTAGCCGATTTCGGTGGCCTTGTGCGTCAGGTAGTACGGGTCGACGCCGATGCAATGACCGCCCACCAGGCCAGGCCGGAAGGGCAGGAAGTTCCACTTGGTGCCCGCCGCCTTCAACACTTCCTCGGTATCGATGCCCATGCGGTTGAAGATCAGCGCCAGCTCGTTGATGAGCGCGATGTTCACGTCGCGCTGCGTGTTCTCGATGACTTTCGCCGCCTCGGCAACGCGGATGCTGGAGGCCTGGTGCGTGCCGGCGGTGACGATGGAGGCGTACAGCGCATTGACGAAATCGGCGATGCGCGGGGTGGAACCCGAGGTGACCTTCTTGATGCTGGGCAGGCGGTGCTGCTTGTCACCCGGGTTGATGCGCTCGGGGCTGTAGCCGCAATAGAAGTCCTTGTTGAAGCGTAAGGAGGAGACGCGCTCCAGCACGGGCACGCAGACCTCCTCTGTACAGCCCGGATAGACCGTCGACTCGTACACCACCACATCGCCCTTCTTCAGCACCTTGCCCACCGTCTCGCTGGCGCGCAGGAGCGGCGTGAGGTCCGGGCGCTTGTAACCGTCGATGGGCGTCGGCACCGTGACCACGAACACCTTGCAGCGCTTCAGGTCCTTCAACTGGTGCGCGTAGCGCAACTTCTTGGAGGCCTTGAGCTCGGCGGTGGTGGCCTCCAGCGTGATGTCCTTGCCGGCCTTGAGCTGCTTGATGCGCTCGACATTGATGTCAAACCCCACGGTACGGTATTTCTTGCCGAATTCGATCGCCAGCGGCAATCCCACATAACCCAGGCCGATGACCCCAATCGTCGTCTTGTTCAAACCGCGCATTCCTGCTCCGCTCATTTGATATTCCTTCCAGTGTAGACCAAGCTGCGTTGCCGCTGGGCGCTGCGGCAAGAAAGCTTGGCGGCGTTCACATTCTCCAAACCGTTTGTCCGCGCGAGGCCTTGTCCAAGGCCTTCAACACGCGTTCGTGGGCCTCGATTTCCCCCTCGTCGGCGAGGATCACCGGCACCCGCGCATCGCCCCGCGCACTCGTGCGCCGGGCGGCCGCGGCCGCGGCCGCGGCCGAGGTGACAGAATCCGACTCGGCCCCCAGGATGAGCGTGGCCTGCCCGCCGGTCATGGCCAGGTAGACATCGGCGAGTATGCGTGCATCCAGCAATGCGCCGTGGAAGTCGCGATGGGAATTGTCCACCGAATAGCGCTTGCACAGCGCATCCAGGCTGTTGCGCTGGCCGGGGTGCATGCGCCGCGCCAGCGCAAGCGTGTCGAGCACCGTGCACCATTGCGACATGCGCCGCGCCTCACCCGGCAGGAGCGCCAGCTCCGCATCGAGGAAGGCGATGTCGAAGGCGGCATTGTGGATGATGAGCTCGGCGCCGCGCACGAACTCGGCGAACTCGGCATGCACGTCGGCAAAGCGCGGCTCCTTGGCCAGCCGCTCGCGGGTGATGCCGTGGACCTCCACCGCGCCCTTGTCGATGTCGCGCTCGGGATTCAGGTAGCGGTGAAATTTTTGCCCGGTGAGCCGCCGGTTGACCAGCTCGATGCAGCCGATCTCGATGACGCGGTGACCCTTGTCCACTTCCAGGCCCGTGGTCTCGGTATCCAACACGATTTGTCGCAAGGCCATCAGCACCCTCCCCCGTTATTCATGGCGCCGCGCGCGCTCGCGCTCGAGAAGCGCGTCGATGGCCATGTTGGCGAGCAGGTCGACCCGCACATTGCCCTCATTGCCCGAATGCCCGCGTACCCAGTGCCAATGCACCTCGTGCTGCTGGACGGCGGCGTCCAGCTTCTCCCATAGATCCTGGTTCTTTACCGGCTTCTTCGCCGCCGTGCGCCAGCCCCGCGCCTTCCAATCGGGGAGCCATTCGGTCAGCCCCTGCAGGACATATTTGGAATCCGTGAACAGCCGGACCGCGCAACGCCGCTTCAATGCGTTCAGGCCCTCGATGGCACCGGTCAGCTCCATGCGGTTGTTGGTGGTCTGCAATTCCGCGCCCATCATTTCCCGGCGCGCATCGCCGGCGATCAGCAACGCCCCCCAGCCACCGGGTCCCGGATTACCGCGGCACGCGCCGTCCGTATACAGGTCCACCTGGCTCATCCGCGCATCCTCGAGGTGGGCTCGGCGGCCCCGACCAGCACCCGCGGCCGGGTCTTCCATTTGGGCTTGAGCAACGTGAGTGTCTGCACGCGCTTGCGCGCCTTGAGCAGGTACGCCCCGCTCACCACGGCGGGGCGCGGCTTGTGGACCTGGGGCGGCACTCCCGGACCGATCAACGGCACCAAGCCCAGGTAGCCGGAGACGCCCTGCACATCCATGCCCAGGAGTTTCACCCAGTCCTTGATTCTCATTTCCGAAATCATGCGCTGGATGTCCGGCGGGAACACCGGCCGGTCCAACCGCCTGGCCAGCAGGCGCCGCAGCCCCCATCCGCTCCAGGGATTGAAGCCACAGATCAGCAGCGCTCCTTCCGGACGCAGGATGCGCTCGGCTTCGCGCAGCACGGCATAGGGGTCGTCCACGAGTTCCAAGGTGTGGGGCAAGAGCACGGCATCGACCGAATCGGACGCGAACGGCAGGACTTCCAGCTGCGCGTGCAGGGACACGCCCTCCCCGGCCGCCGGCGCGACCACCAGCGCATGCTGGGTGCGGACCGCGCCCAGCATGCCGCGCGCCGGCCCCCACTGACCGATTTGCAACAAATCGAAGCCGAACACATCCTCCAGCACATCGCGCGCCAACAGCGCTTCTTCCTGGACAACGCGCTTGCCCAACGGAGTGTCGAACCAGGTGGTCACGCTCGAATGTCGCGGTTCTGCAACCGAGTCCTTTAGCAAAAATACTAGCGAAGTTGAGATGTTACAGGTTAAATTCGCCGCAAAATGTCAAACCTTAAAGTTACCGGACCCGGCCAACCAGCGGCGCTGGCAGTCCGGGCGGTGCAGGCCTTTGCCGACAACTACATCTGGCTGATCCATTCTCCGCTCGATCCGCGCCTCGTGGCCGTCGTCGACCCGGGAGATGCCCAGCCGGTGATCGCGGAGGTGCGGCGCGCCGGCCTGCAAGTGGCCGCGATTCTATTGACTCACCATCATCCTGACCACATCGGTGGTGTCCCCGGCCTCCTGGAGTTGGGAGCGGTGCCGGTGATCGGCCCCGCCGATGCACGCATCGGCTCGACCACCGCCACTGTCCGGGAGGGCGAGTCCCTCGAGTTGCGCGAGTTGGGACTTGCGTTCAAGACTCTGGAAATTCCGGGGCATACATTAAGTCACATCGCGTTCTGGGGCCATGGAGCCGTGTTCTGTGGCGACACACTGTTCAGCGCCGGCTGCGGCCGCACATTCGAAGGTACCGCCATACAAATGAATGCATCTCTCGAGCGCTTGCGTGCCCTGCCTGCCGACACGCGCGTCTACTGCGGCCACGAGTACACCGCTTCCAACCTGCGTTTCGCCATGGCCGTGGATCCGCACAACGAAGCGGCCGACGCCTATCTGCAGAGAGTCACTGCCCTGCGCGCAGCGGGCAAGGCCACCTTGCCCTCGACGCTGAAACTCGAAATCGAGGTGAATCCCTTCCTGCGGTGCGATCGCCCGGAAATTCGCGCGGCGGCGCAACGCCATACCGGACAGACCCTGCCGGACAATGCGGCGGTGTTCGGCGCGCTGCGCGCCTGGAAGGATGGTTTTCGGTGACACCGTCGGCTAGCGGCATGCGCGGCCTGTGGGCCTGCATCGCCCTGGGCGCCGCGCTGGCGCTGGGCGGCTGCGCCAGCACCCCGAAGGCAAAGCCCGCCCCGGTCCTCACGGTTCCAACGCCCGCCCCGCCGGCTACCGACGCCAATGGCAATGCCACCGGCATCGCAAGTCCCGAAGGCGCCATGCCCTCGGCATCGATGCCGAGCGAGTGGCGCGTGGGTAATGGCGAGGACTTCGACGACCTGTTCGATCGCCTCCGCGATGGCTTCGCACTCGACGAAGTGGACGAGCCGGCGGTGGATACGCAACTCGCCTGGCTCGTGCGCAATCAGGAATACCTGGACCGCGTGTTCCAACGCGCGCAGCGCTACCTGTACCACATCGTGTGCGAGGTGGAAGCGCGCGGCATGCCCGCCGAATTTGCCCTGCTGCCGGTGGTGGAAAGCGCCTACGAACCCTTCGCCTATTCACCCAGCCGCGCCGCGGGCCTGTGGCAATTCATCCCCGGAACGGGAGGTCGATTCGGCCTGAAGCAGAGCTGGTGGTACGACGGGCGGCGTGACGTGGTGGAATCCACCCGCGCGGCGCTCGACTACCTGCAGATCCTCCACGACCAATTCGACGGTGACTGGCTGCTGGCCATCGCCGCCTACAACGTCGGCGAGCGCTTCATCGAGCGCGCCATCGAATACAACACACGCCACGGCAAGCCCACCGATTTCTGGCACCTGAAACTGCCGGCCGAGACCCGCGCCTACGTACCCAAGCTCCTGGCGCTCAAGCGGTTGATGGCCGAGCCGGAGCGCTTTGGCCTCGGCTTCGAGGTGATCCCGAATGAACCCTACTTCGCCGTCATCGACACCGGCTCACAGATCGACCTGAAGCTGGCGGCGCAGATCTCGGGCAACAGCTTCGAGGAAATCGTCGCCCTGAATCCCGGCTTCAACCGTTGGGCCACGGACCCTGCCGGGCCGCACCGGCTGCTCGTCCCCGTCGAGCGCGCCGATGCCTTCGAAGCTGCGCTCGCCACCCTCCCCGACGCCGACCGCGTGCGTTACGTGACGCATGTGGTGGAGCGCAAGGAGACCCTCGCGGCCATTGCCACGCAATACGGCACCTCGGTGGCCGTGATCGCCAAGCTCAACGACATCAGGAGCAAGAAGGTGAGCGCAGGCACGGAATTGAAGATCCCGCAGGACAGCGCGCAGCTACCCGACAAGGTCCTGTTGGCCGCGCAGCGGGTCGACAAGCCAGCGTCCGACCTCGGTGGCAAGCGCCGCCAGATCGTGCACCGGGTGCGCCGCGGCGAGACACTGCGCGCGATTGCGCGTCGCCATGGCACCAGCGCCGAGACGCTGGCGCGCATCAATGGCCTGAGCGTCGATGAGCGGCTGGTGGCCGGCCAGCGCCTGGTAATCAAGACCAGCATCCGTCGCGGACGGGGCGAGGCGGCCGGCGGCGGACGCCGGGTGATGTATACGGTGCGCTCGGGTGATACCTTGAGCTCGATTTCGCGCCAGTTCCAGGTGTCGGTGCAGCAACTGAAGACCTGGAACGGCATCAACAAGCAGCACCTCATCCGCGCCGGACAGCGGCTGGTGATGTACGTGGATTCCAGTCGACGACACAGCTAGGGGGTTTCATGGGATTTCTGAACGGCAAGCGCGCACTCATCGTCGGGCTTGCCACCGACCGTTCCATTGCCTGGGGCATCGCGCAGGCCATGCATCGTGAGGGCGCGCAGCTCGCCTTTTCCTACATCGAGCGCATGGCGGACCGGGTCATCCCGCTCGCGAAAGAACTGGGCTCGGACATCACCTTCCCGATGGACGTGACCTCGGACGAACAGATCGCGCAGGGCTTCCAGCAACTCAAGAAGCACTGGGACGGCTTCGACATCCTGGTGCACGCCGTAGCCTTCGCGCCGCGTGAGGCGATGGCGGAGGGCTTCACGCAGAACACCTCTCGCGAGGCCTTCCGCGTCGCCCACGATGTGTCCAGCTACAGCCTCACGGCGCTGGCACGCGAATCCCTGCCCTTCATGCAGGGCCGCCAGGGCTCGATCATGACGCTCACCTACCTGGGAGCCGTGCGCTCCATCCCGAGCTACAACGTCATGGGGCTGGCCAAGGCCAGCCTCGAGGCCAATGTGCGCTTCCTCGCCGCCGACCTGGGCGCGCGCGGCATCCGGGTCAACGGCATTTCCGCCGGGCCCATCAAGACGCTGGCCGCCGCGGGAATTCCAGGGTTTCGCAAGATGCTCGGGCATGTCGCATCGCATGCGCCGCTCAAGCGCAATGTCACCCTCGAAGACGTTGGCAATGCGGCGGCGTTTCTGGCTTCCGACTTATCCGCCGGCATTACCGGCGAGATCCTCTACGTGGATGGCGGGTACTCGACGGTTGGCATGTCTTTTGGGGATGCTGAGAAGGACTGATTCTTCACGGTCTGCGCGGCGGGTTGTCCGTTGCGGGGAGCAGGCGGGCGGGTAGTCATTTTGCGCGTGGGCGCGCGCTAAAGGCACCGTCTCGCCGCGGTGGGCCGCTAGCGCCCTGTTCGCTCGCCTCAAGATTCCCACCTCACGCTCAGCGCGGCCCGCGCGGCGAGCCGGGCGCGCTTAACACGCGCAAAATGACTACCCGCCCGCCTGCTCCCCGCAACGGACAACCCGCATCGAGGTCTTGAAGAAGTCGTTCTCGCATCCTGGAAGAGTTGGCAGCGTCGGAGGACCGTCGGACGTCGGCATCGCGAGAGTAATGCCGCAAATGTCAGCGGCAACCCCGCTCCTGCCATCTCAGTTGCGGAGAGTGACAAAGCTACGACGAAAAGCCGCAATCTCGATGAACTTCAAATCTTGATGACGGAGCGGTCAGCCATGAAGAACGTCTCGAACTCCAGTCATTTCGGGAACGGTGACGTTCGACGCGCGCGTTCGGCGGGGGGCACGATGCTCTTTTTCGCCGGCGAGGCTGACAATCGGAGAGGACAGCCGCGGCCCAAAGCTGAGCTTACGCACTCCGAAGACGCAACCTAAACGCACCGCAACGCCATTAAACCGGCAAGCAGCGGCGAATCCCACAGCCTCTACCAGGGAGCCCGCCGCCGGAAAAGAATATCGTGCCCCCCGACGAACGCGCGCGCGCGATCACCCTTCCAGAATAGACCTAAGCATCCAGGCGGTTTTCTCGTGAATATCCAACCGCTGCGTCAGCAAATCCGCAGTGGGTTGATCGTTGGCTTGCTCGGCCAACGGGAACACGCTGCGCGCCGTCTTGGCGACTGCCTCGTGGCCTTTGACCAGGATGCCCACCATTTGCTTGGCGGCGGGTACGCCCGCGGTCTCCTTGATGGAGGACAGTTCGGCGAACTTCGAGTAGGTGCCCGGTGCGGGGAAACCCAGGGCGCGGATGCGTTCGGCGATGGGATCCACGGCATTCCACAGCTCGGTGTACTGCTCCATGAACATGGTGTGCAGGGTGTTGAACATCGGGCCGGTGACGTTCCAGTGGAAGTTATGGGTGGTCAGGTACAGCGTGTAGGTGTCGGCCAGCACGCGTGACAGGCCGTCGGCGATCTTGCGACGGTCTTCGCTGCTGATGCCGATGTCGATCCTGGCGGCGGAAGACTTGGATTTCTTTGCCATGGGAGCTCCGTTGTGGTGCGGTTGTGCGTGGTCCGCACACAGGCCCCTCGCGAACTTGTCAGCGCAGACGCGCTGCGGGCCGGTGGACGAACCAATAATATAATGCGGCCAGTGCTGCGCCGATCAAGGCCACCAGCGCAGCGAAGCGATGCAGCGAGCCGGCCAACAGATCGGGGTTGCGTCCGACGGTCACGCCCAGCCAGGACAGCACGCCGCACCAGAAGGCCGATCCTACCAGCGTCGCGAGTGAATACCAGCGGAAGTCCATGCGCACGATGCCGGCGGGGATGCCGATCAGGTGGCGGATCACGGGCAGCAGGCGGGAGAAGAACACGCCCGGCGTGCCATAGTGCGCGGCCCAACTCTCGGCCTTCTCGATCTTCGCGGCGGCGATGCCCACGTACGGGCCGAACTTGATCATGAACGGCCGTCCCAGCAGCCGCGCGCCCCAGTACATCACCGCGGCTCCCACCCAGGAGCCGAGCGTGCCGGCCGCCACGATTCCGTAGACGTTGAGCTGCCCTTGCGTGTGCGCCAGGTATGCAGCCGGCGGAATGATGATCTCGCTTGGGATGGGGACGAAGGTGCTCTCCAGTGCCATCAGCGCACCGACGAGCCAGTACCCGCCATCACCCAGTACCGACAGATACCACTGCGAGAACTGCTGCCACAGCCCGCTCACGGCGTGTTATTCGAGCGCTTGCGGGTTGAGCTTCACCTTGGCGCTGGCGCGCGCCGCGCCCGCATAGGCCATGGCCTCCGAATCGGCGAGCGCGTCTGCATATTGGCGCTTGAGCTGCATCGCCTGCACGTCCTGCACCGGGTCGAGCTTGACGGCCGTGAACGCCAGCACCGCGGAATCACCATTCGCCAGGGCCACCGCGCGGTACACGGGCTTGGCGGCGGGCTTGGGCGCCGTGAAGGCGGCCTCGAGGATCTCGCGCGGCACGGATTGATCGGAACGCGCCACGAATTTTGGCGCCTGCACCGTCGATCCCACGGACTTGGCGACGCCGTCCAAGGGCGTCGCAACGGCGCCGCCGGCCGCAGGCGCAGCGGGCACCGGCGCGTTTTCGGCGCTCTTCACGCCGGCCGCGGCCGCCGCAGCGGCCAGCTCCTCGCTGCGCTGCTTCTTCAATGCCTCGGTCACTTCGGTCAGCACCGCCTCCAGCGGCTTCTGCTGCGGCAGCTTGTGATTGGCGCCGCGCACCACGATGCCGCGGCCCTTTTCGACTTCGATGATGGGGCTCAGGCGTCCGTCGATGACATCCTGGCTGAACACCGCCTCGATGAGCGTCGGGGTGTTGGGCAGCGACCCGCCGCCGCCGGTCTTGCTGAATCCTTCGACCTGCTTGACGGTGAGTCCGGTCTTCTTCGCCACCGCGTCAAGGTCGGTCGAGCTCTGCAGGGCGGCGTCGGCCAGCTGGTCCTGCGCGCTGTTGAAGAGCCGCTCGGCCTCGTTGCGGCGGTATTGCTCCTCGATATCGGCGCGGCTCTCCTCGAAGCTCTTCTCGCTCTTCGGCCGCACGCCCTCCAGCTTCAGGATGTGATAGCCGAACTGGGTCTTGACCGGTCCGCGGATCTCCCCGGGCTGCATGGCAAAGGCAGCATCGGCGAACGGCGCCACCCAGACCTTGCGCTCGGACCAGCCGAGATCACCGCCCTGCTGTGCCGAAGCCTTGTCCTGGGAGAATTGCTTGGCGAGGGCGGAGAAATCCTCGCCCGACTTGGCGCGCTTGAGGACATCCTCGGCCTTGGCCTTGACGGCGGCATCTTCCTTGGGATCGCTCACCGTCAACAGGATATGGCTGACCCGGCGCTGCTCGGACTGCGAATACTTCTCCGGATTCTTGGTCTTCTGCTCGGCGAAATAGGCGCGCAGCTGGGCCTCGTCGGCGTTCACCTTGGCGCTCATGTCCGCAAGGCTCAGCTCGACATAGCGGATGTCGAGCGTCTCGGGTGTCATGTACTGACCCTTGTGAGCCTCGTAGTAGGCCTTGAGGGCGGCATCATCGACCTTCACCTCGGGCAGGAAGTGCGCGGCGCTCACCACCACCCAGGACAGCTCGCGCTGCTGGCGGGTCAACGCATTGAGTTGCTTGACCTCGGCATCGGTGGTGAAACTCGAGCCACTCAGCGCCGAGCGCAGCTGGTTGATCTGGATCTCGCGCCGGACCAGGCCCTCCACTTCGGGAATGGAGCGCCCCTGGGCCTTGAGCACGGCGACCGCATGCGCCGAGTCGAACTTGCCGTCCACCTGGAAGGCGGGAATCTGGCTCATGGCCTGGATCAGGTCGGCCTCGCTGACGCGATAACCTTGATCGTGCAGCCGGTCAATGAGGGCAGCGATGCTGACCTCGTCCTCCAGCACCCGGGTCTTGATCTCGTTGCGTTGGGCCTCGCTCAGCGGACCCGGCATGGAGCGTTCGATGCGCGCCAATTCCTGCTGGTAGTTCTGCCGCACGTCGACCGCGGAGATCTCATGGCTTCCGACCATGGCGGCATACGTGGGCGCTCCCATGGTGAAGTTGATGCCCCAGAGGACGAAGACGATGGCGATGGCGCCGAGCAGCACGTAGGCCACCCAACCTTTGATCTTGTCGTGAATGGTTTGCAGCATATGCGTCTTTAGAGCTTATTGGTCTTGTGGAACATGGGCATTAGAGGTGCGCGCGGCGCGGCCCTTACTTGAAGGGCTCGCGCTGACCTTACAGCGTCTTTGCAGAAATGGCGGAGTGGACGGGACTCGAACCCGCGACCCTCGGCGTGACAGGCCGATATTCTAACCAGCTGAACTACCACTCCGTTTGTGGTGGGTGCTGAGGGGATCGAACCCCCGACATTCGCCGTGTAAAGGCGACGCTCTACCAGCTGAGCTAAGCACCCGATCCTCGCTGATGAAGAGGCGCGGAAGTCTACGCGAGCACCCCGCGGTTGGCTAGTGGAGTTCGCTGCCGAGTTGAATATTTTCATGCACTTGACTGACATCGCCATTTCGATGGAATTCGCATATCACAGCCAGCGGCCGGCCGGCAGAATGGCGCGTATCCGCGGTGGCGGTAGGCCATGGCAATGGCGGTGTTCTTGCCTTGCCGCGCCCGCGCGAAACCAGCCGTGGACGGCTGCAATAGGCTCATGAGGCGGGATCGGATGGCAGCAGGCGGCACCGCATTAATCATAAATAACATCACTAATAACTATTAAATATATGATATTTATATATTTAATACCTCTCGTCCTTACCGAAATTTCGCGAATTCCCGTCGGTTTCCCACCCGAACATCCCTCACCTCATCCACTTTTTAATCATACAGTTAGCGCATGAACTTAATTCTGATAGGCGGCATGCCGGGAGCCGGGAAATCGACCCTGGCGACGCTCCTGGGGTCCCGATACGGCCTGCCGGTACTCGGCAAGGACCCCATCAAAGAGGCGCTCATGGACGCCCTGCGAGGCCCACAGGCGCCCTCGTCCCGCCAGCTCAGCGATGCCGCCTTCGCGGTGCTGTTCGCCCTCGCCCGGCAACTCCTGCCCGTTGGCCCCGGGGTGATCCTGGAGGGGAATTTTCGTCCGGGCGAGCATGCCGCCAACGTGATCGCCATGATCGATGCACACCCCGGCCTGCAGCTCACGCAGATCCTTTGCAGGATCGATGAGCGGACACGGCTGGTCCGGCTCGAGGATCGGCGCCGAACCGGCGCTCGGCATCCCGGTCACGAGGATAGGTCGGCCGCGGTGATCGCTGACCGGACGGCCGATGACTTCCTCGAGGTACCCGGATGGCGGGTGCTCCACCAGGGGATCGATACCCCGGCGTTGTTGGAAGCGATGGACGCGCGGATGGCGCGCCGCGGCTAACCGACGCCGCGAGCGCGGACGGGCCTTAGCGGGTCTCCGCCGGCACGGCCGTGGGCCGCGCCGTCCCCAGATAGCAATAGCCCACGAGCGCCGGTGCGCGCGGCAGCGGCGGATGATCGACATCGACCTGAAAGCCGGCGCGCTGCACCAGGGTGCCGATGTCGCGATTGATGTGGCAGCCATCGAAGATCCGTCCCCATAGGCCATCCAGGCGGTCCTGCCAGCGGCTGATGCGCGGTTCGGGATGCCTCCCATGCTCCAGGAACAGGAATTGACCCTGCGGCTTGAGCACCCGCTTCACCTCGGCCAACGCGCCGGCGACGTTGGGAATGCTGCACAACGTCAGGGTGCTCAACACACAGTCAAAGCTCCCGCTCTGGAAGGGCATGTCCTCCGCGCTGGCCTGCAAGTGCTCGATGTCGGGGCGGAAGCGCCGCGCACGCTCCTGCGCAAGCGCGGTCATGCCGGGATTGATGTCGATGGCGGTGACGGCCTCGATGCCGGCCGGATAAAGCTCGAGGTTGATGCCCGTGCCGATGCCGATCTCCAGCACCCTGCCCCGGGCCGGCGCCAACGCGCGCCGCCGCAATGCATTCAGGTCGCGATCGGCCGCCGTCCACTCCAGCAGACGGGGAAAGATGCGTTCGCGATAGAAGCCCACGAGGTGCGTGCAGGAGATGGGGCCGGATCACCGGCCCCGTATCTCAATGCGCGTGGACTTCGCCCTTACCCTTGCGGCGGCGCGCCTTCTCGCCGTCGATGGGCGCCGCCTTGGGAGAGCTTTCCGGCAGCGGCACCGGCATGGTCTTGAGGGCCACCTGCAGCACCTCGTCGATCCACTTCACCGGCTTGATCTCGAGCTTTTCCTTGATGTTGTCCGGAATCTCCGCCAGATCCTTGGTGTTGTCGTCGGGGATCAGCACGGTGGTGATGCCACCGCGATGCGCGGCCAGCAGTTTCTCCTTCAAGCCACCGATGGGCAGCACTTCGCCGCGCAGCGTGATCTCGCCAGTCATGGCGACATCCGAGCGCACCGGGATCTTGGTGAGCGCAGAGATCAACGCTGTGCACATGCCGATGCCGGCGCTCGGGCCGTCCTTGGGGGTCGCTCCTTCCGGCACGTGGATGTGCACGTCGGTCTTCTGATAGAAGTCAGGGTCCAGCCCCAGCATGCCGGAGCGGCTGCGCACCACGGTCATGGCGGCCTGGATGGACTCCTGCATCACTTCGCCCAATTGGCCCGTGTGCGACAGTTTCCCCTTGCCCGGCACCACCGCCGATTCGATCGACAACAGCTCGCCGCCGACTTCCGTCCAGGCGAGCCCGGTGACCTGGCCGATGCGATCGCTCTCCTCGGCCTTGCCGTAGCGGAAGCGCTTCACGCCCAGGTACTTGTCCAGGTTGTGCGAGTTCACCGTGATGGATTTGTCATCCGGATTCAGCAGCAACTGCTTGACCGCCTTGCGCGAGATCTTGGAGATTTCGCGCTCCAGGTTGCGAACGCCCGCCTCGCGCGTATAGAAGCGGATCATGTCCTGCACGGCGCTGTCGTCCACCGTGAGTTCGCCGTCCTTCAGGCCGTTCTGCTTGATCTGCTTGGGGATCAGGTAGCGCTTGGCGATGTTGGTCTTCTCATCCTCGGTGTAGCCGGGCAGGCGGATCACTTCCATGCGATCGAGGAGCGGCGCCGGGATGTTGAGCGTATTCGCCGTGCACACGAACATCACTTCGGACAGGTCGAAATCGACCTCCAGGTAATGATCGGCGAAGGTGCGGTTCTGCTCGGGATCCAGCACTTCCAGCAACGCCGAGGACGGATCGCCGCGGAAGTCCATGGACATCTTGTCGATCTCATCGAGCAGGAACAGCGGATTGCGCACACCGCACTTGGCCAGGTTCTGCACGATCTTGCCGGGCATGGAGCCGATATAGGTGCGGCGGTGGCCGCGGATCTCGGCCTCGTCGCGCACGCCGCCCAAGGACATGCGCACGAACTTGCGATGCGTGGAGCGGGCGATGCTCTGGCCGAGCGAGGTCTTGCCCACGCCGGGCGGTCCGACCAGGCACAGGATGGGGCCGCGCAGGTTCTTCACGCGCTGCTGCACGGCCAGGTACTCTACGATGCGCTCCTTGACCTTCTCGAGGCCGTAGTGATCTTCCTCGAGCACCTTCTCTGCGGCCGTGATGTCCAGGCGCACCTTGCTGCGCTTCTTCCAGGGAGATTTCACCAGCCAGTCGATGTAGTTGCGCACCACGGTGGCCTCGGCCGACATGGGCGACATCAGCTTCAACTTGTTGAGCTCGGAATTGGCCTTCTCGCGCGCTTCCTTGGGCATCCCGGCGGCGGCGATGCGCTTTTCCAGCTCCCCGATCTCGTTCGGCGCATCGTCCAGGTCGCCGAGTTCCTTCTGAATGGCCTTCATCTGCTCATTCAGGTAGTACTCGCGCTGGCTCTTTTCCATCTGCTGCTTGACGCGGCCCCGGATGCGCTTTTCGATCTGCAGCACGTCCATTTCGCCCTCGATGACGGCGAGCATGTGCTCCAGGCGCTTGCGCACGTCCGGGATCTCCAGCACCTTCTGCTTCTCGGAGAGCTTCAAGGACATGTGCGCGGCAACGGTGTCGGCCAGGCGACCCGCCTGTTCGATGCCGGCGAGCGAGGTCAGGATCTCGGGCGGCACCTTCTTGTTGAGCTTCACGTACTGCTCGAATTGCGAGATCACCGAACGCGTGAGCACGTCCATCTCGCGCTCTTCGTAGCGCTCCACGTCGGGGAGCGGGGTGACCGCGGCGGAGAAGAACTCACCGCCGCTCAACGAATTGATCTGCGCCCGGTCCACGCCCTCGACCAGCACCTTGACCGTGCCGTCGGGCAGCTTCAACAGCTGCAGGATGGTGGCGATGGTACCCACCCGGTACAGGTCCTCCGCCTTGGGGTCATCCACATCCGCCTGCTTCTGCGCCACCAGCAGGATGCGCTTGTCCGACTTCATCGCAAGATCCAGGGCGACGATGGATTTTTCGCGCCCCACGAACAGCGGGATCACCATATGGGGATAGACCACCACATCGCGCAAAGGCAGGACGGGCACACCGCCAGCAGGGCTTTCAGGGGGGGAAGTCACGGATTCGTCAGTCACTGGAGGTACCTATGAGGGCAGAGGGCGTTCAAGGGCGCCCGAAGCGGTAGGATGCGGCCGCATCCACCGGGATTCAAGGCTGCAAGCGCGCGATGCGCTGCAGTCATTGCAATGCGATTTGCGCCGCGCGAGACGCAGCGCCTGGCTGTCGTCCCGTCACGCCGCAAAGCGAAGAGTGGCATCTAGAGGTGGTCGGACCCGGTCGGGCGCCGCGGTTCCTCGACCGGCGCTACCAGGCGCGGGTCTTCGGTGCGGTGCACGATGAACGGCTTGTTCTGACCGTCGATGACCTGCTCGTCGACCACCACCTTCTGCACATTACGCAGGGAAGGCAGGTCGTACATGGTGTCGAGCAGCACGTTTTCCAGGATGGTGCGCAGGCCGCGGGCGCCGGTCTTGCGCTGCATGGCCTTGCGGGCCACCGAGCGCAGCGCATCCTCGCGGAAGTCCAGTTCCACGCCTTCCATGTCGAACAGCTTGCGATACTGCTTGGTGAGCGCGTTCTTGGGCTGCATGAGGATGGACACCAGCGCGTCCTCATCCAGTTCCTCGAGCGTGGCCACCACCGGCAGGCGGCCGACGAATTCAGGAATGAGGCCGAACTTGATCAAATCCTCGGGCTCGGTGTCGTGGAACACGTCATTCCCATGCGGGCGGGCGTTGGCCTGGCGGATCTCAGCCATGAAACCGATGCCGCTCTTGTGGGTGCGGTTCATGATGATCTTTTCCAGGCCCGCGAACGCGCCACCGCAGATGAACAGGATATTGGTGGTGTCGACCTGCAGGAACTCCTGCTGCGGGTGCTTGCGGCCGCCCTGCGGCGGGACCGAGGCAATGGTGCCCTCGATCAGCTTCAGCAGGGCCTGCTGCACGCCCTCTCCCGAGACGTCCCGGGTGATGGAGGGGTTATCCGACTTGCGGGAAATCTTGTCGATTTCGTCGATATAGACGATGCCCGTCTGGGCCTTTTCCACGTCGTAATCGCACTTCTGCAGGAGCTTCTGGATGATGTTTTCGACGTCCTCACCCACATAACCGGCCTCGGTCAGGGTGGTGGCGTCGGCAATGGTGAAGGGCACGTTCAGGAGCCGGGCCAGGGTCTCGGCCAGCAGGGTCTTGCCTGAGCCAGTGGGGCCGATCAGCAGGATGTTGCTCTTGGCGAGTTCGACCTCGTCCTTGGAACGGGCGCCGGACTCCCCACCGCGGGTCTGCAGGCGCTTGTAATGGTTGTACACAGCCACCGACAGGACGCGCTTGGCGCGCTCCTGGCCGATGACGTATTCGTCCAGTACCTTCTTGATTTCCTGGGGTTTTGGCAGCTTGTCGCGGGTGCGCTCGGCGCGCTCCTCGAGCTCTTCCCGGATGATGTCATTGCACAGTTCGACGCATTCGTCGCACACGAACACCGACGGGCCGGCGATGAGCTTTCTTACCTCGTGCTGGCTCTTGCCGCAGAACGAGCAGTACAGAAGCTTGCCGTCATCATGCTTGCCGCGGGATTCGTCGCTCATGCTGCCCTCAAAAGACCCTTGTAAACTTAACTATATATCAAGACCTTGGGCGTTGACACCGCCCTACGGTCTTCAGGGTTTGGTCGGCAGCTCAGCGCGTTTCTCCAGCACGGAATCGATCAAACCGAACGCTTTTGCCGCATCAGGATTCATGAAATTGTCCCGGTCGCTCGCCACCTTGATTTCCTCAGGCGACTTTCCGGTGTGCCGGGCCAAAATTCTGTTAAGCCGTTCACGAGTATCGAGAACGTCACGTGCATGGATATCAATATCCGAGGCCTGGCCCTGAAAACCGGCCGACGGCTGGTGGATCATGATCTTGGAGTTGGGCAGGGAGTAGCGCTTGCCGGCCGCCCCGCCCGCCAGCAGCACGGCTCCCATGGAGGCCGCCAAGCCAATGCACATGGTGCTGACATCCGGCTTGATGAACTGCATGCAGTCGTAGATGGCCATCCCGGCGCTGACCGAGCCACCCGGGGAATTGATGTACAGGCCGATGTCCTTGTCCGGGTTCTCGGACTCCAGGAACAGGAGCTGCGCCACGACCACATTGGCCATGTAGTCTTCCACCGGACCGACGATGAAGATCAGTCGTTCCTTGAGCAAGCGCGAGTAAATGTCGTAGGCACGCTCGCCACGGGCGGTCTGCTCGACCACCATCGGAACCAGATTCAATGCACGTGTATTCATCTATTCCCTCTTGCCTTCACCGTTGGGACTACGCCAGCTGGTTTCAAGCCAGCTGCATCACATCCTTGAAGGACGAATTTAACTCCGAAACCTGCGCGCGCGAGAGGACATTGTCCACAACTTGGTCCTCGAGCACCAAATTCTCGATTTGACGCATGGCGTTCGCATTTTGACGATATGCGCGCAGCAGCGCCTCGGGATCGCCGTAGCTGCCCGCCATTTCGTTCAGGCGGGCCGTCACACGCGCCTGGTCGAGGGTAATCGCGCTCTGTTTGACGATTTCATTCAGGATCAGCCCTAACGACACACGGCGGCGCGCCGGCTCTTCGAAGGGTTCGCGCGGCGGAGCCTGGGTGACGTCCTGGGTGCCGGCACGGCGCATGGCCTCGAGCTGCATCTCCTGGATTTGCGATTCCACCAGTGATTTGGGCAACTCCACCGTGTTCGCGGCCAGCAGGGCCTCGAGCACCGCTTGCTTGACGCGTGCGCGCAGGTTCTGCGAAAGCTCGCGATTGAGGTTGTCGGCCACGTCTGCCTTGAGCTTGTCCAAGCCACCGGATTCGACACCCAGGGCATTGAAAAATTCCTCATCCAGCGCGGGCAACGCGGATGCTTCCACGCTTTTCACGTGGATCTTGAAGATGGCCGTCTTGCCCGCGAGTTCCGTGGCGCGATAGTCCGCCGGAAACGTGAGGCTGACTTCCTTGTCCTCGCCGGCCTTCACGCCCAGGAGGCCGTTCTCGATTTCCGGCAGCATGCGCTTCTGTCCCAACACCACCGGCACGCCATCGCCCTTGCCGCCGGGGAAAGGCACGCCATCGACGCTGCCTTCGAAGTCCACGGTGACGCGGTCGGTGTCCACGGCTGGCCGGTCCACCGCCGAGTACACGGGGCGCTCGGAACGCAGCCGCTCGATCATGGTGTCGACGTCGGCGTCGGTGACCGCGGCCACGGTGCGCTCGATCTTGATGTTTTCGATGGGCGCCAATTGCACCTCGGGGAACACCTCGAAGGTGGCCACGTAGCGCAGGCCATCGCCATCGCCGAGCGACTGCGGTTCGATCTGCGGGTTGCCGGCGGGATTGAGCTGCTTCTGCGTGACGGCCTCGGCGAAGCTGGACTGCAGCAGGTCACCGATGACCTCGCGGTGCACCTGGGCGCCGAACTGCTGGCGGATCACCGTGAGGGGCGCCTTGCCCGGACGGAAGCCGTTGAGACGCGCCGTCTTGCCGATACGCTTCAGGCGATCGGAGATCTCCTGATTGACCCGTTCGGCGGGGATCTGCACTTCTAGACGGCGGGCGAGCTTCCCCGTATTCTCAACTGAAACCTGCATATCGGTCCTCTTCGATTCAAGTGGTGCGGGAGGCGAGACTCGAACTCGCACGGGTTACCCCGCCAGCTCCTAAGGCTGGTGCGTCTACCAATTCCGCCACTCTCGCGTGGCCCTTGTCGGATTGAAAAAGGGCCGCCAAGTCTAACCTATCTGCACCTTCGCTCCTAGCGCGGACGCTTATTCCGCACCAGCAGCCGCGCCACCGCCCGCAGCGCCGGCAGGCCGTTCTCCAACATGAAATACAGCGGGCTGTCCCCCTCGAAGGGATCTTCAGGATTAGGCGCGTTCACCCATGCCCAGGCCCGCTCGGCCTTGGCCGGCCCACCGAGCGAGCCCTGGATGCTGGTCAGCAGCGTCACTCGCTCGTGCTGCTGGGCCGACAGCCGCGGTCCCTGCCCCAGCCGGTAACGCTCCAACACCATCGGCGAGGGGATCTTCAGCAGCCGGCATTGCTGCAAAGGTGACAATTCCCAGGCCTCGGCGATGGCGAAGAAACGCTTCAGCGCGGTGAGAGAGTTGTGCCGCGCGGTGCGGCGGGCCGAGGGCTGCAGTATCAGCCGGGGCCGGGTCTTGGGCTTGGGCTTGGAACGCAAGGCGATGGCTCACTTAGGGGCCTACAGCATACGCCGGTTGGTTATCATGCGGATCATCCATGACCACCACCTTCCATGAGCGGCTCGAACGAGCCATGAGCAAGAGCCTGCTGTGCGTGGGCCTGGACCCTGACCTGGCGAAGATCCCGGCGGAGTTGCGCGCGGCCCCGGATCCGCTGCTGCATTTCAACCGCCGCATCGTCGAGGCCACCGCCGACATCGCCGCCGCGTACAAGCCGCAGATCGCCTTCTACAGCGCCCTGGGCGCCGAAGAACAGCTCACCGCCAGCATCCGTTTCATCCGCGAGCGAGCTCCCGAGGCGCTGGTGATCCTCGATGCCAAGCGCAACGACATCGGCAATACGGCCGAGGCCTATGCCCGGGAAGCGTTCGAGCGTTACGGCGCGGACGCCGTCACCATCAATCCCTACATGGGCGATGATTCGGTCAAGCCGTTCACGCAGCGTGCGGAGCGTGGCGCTGTGCTCCTGTGCCGCACGTCCAATCCAGGTGCACGCGATTTCCAGGATCTCCTCTGCGATGGCCTGCCCCTGTACGCGCACGTGGCGCGGCGCGCCTCGCAGAGCTGGAACGGCCTGCGCAACCTGCTGCTGGTGGTGGGAGCCACCTATCCACAGGAAATGGCGCAGCTGCGGCAAGCGCACCCGGAACTGACCTTCCTCGTGCCGGGCATCGGCGCGCAGGGCGGCGACCTGGACGCCACGCTGGCGGCGGGCCTGGATGCCAGGCGCGCGGGCCTGTTGATCAATTCCTCGCGGGGCATCATCTATGCCGGCGGCGGCACGCCGGCCGCGATCCGCGCCGCCGCGCTCGAACTGCACGAGGCCATCCAGCGCCACCGCTGAAGCGCCGCGATGACGGGGGCATCGGCCAAGGCCGATCAAAACGTCGGCTTGGCGCCTCGCACCCGTTCGTCGATGCGGCTCTGGAGCACGATGCGCGCAATCTCATCGGCCGGCTTGTCATGGTTGTCGATGTTCACGTCGGCGTCGGCGCCGATGCTCGGGCTCACCGACACAACGCCGCCAATCACCCTGAAGGTGGCGCTGTATTCCTGACCGCCGTCCGAGATTTTGACGATGCCATCGAGCGGAGCATTCATGAGGAGTCTCCGGATCCGGGGAATCCTATGACCTTAGCGCTTGTATCCTCACCCGCCAAGATGCGATATCTTTCAAAAACATGAACCTTTCTGCCATTTCCCTGGGCCGCGACCCGCCGAACGAAGTCAATGTCATCGTCGAAGTGCCGGTGGGTGGCGAGCCCATCAAGTACGAGATGGATAAGAACGCCGGCGCGCTCGTCGTGGACCGCTTCCTGTATACCTCCATGCGCTATCCGGGAAATTACGGCTTCATCCCCCACACCTTGTCGGACGATGGCGATCCCTGCGATGTGCTGATCGCCAATCAGCGGGGCATCATCCCCGGCGCGGTGATCGCGGTGCGGCCCGTCGGCGTACTGAAGATGCAGGACGAAGCCGGCCATGATGAAAAAATCCTCGCCGTGCCGGTGCCGCGCCTGACGCGCCGCTACGAAAGCGTGCAGAACTACACCGACCTGCCGGAGATCACCCTGCAACAGGTGCGGCATTTCTTCGAGCACTACAAGGACCTCGAGCCCGGCAAATGGGTCAAGGTGGTGGGCTGGGGAGATGCCGCGGAAGCACGCGCGATGATCGTGGAAGCGATCAATCGCGCGCGCACCAGCGGGTCTTGAGGGCGGCGAACGCCGCTCGCACGCGAACGCGGGCTTACTTGCCGACGAGTTGCACGGCGTCCATTTCCTTGTAGCCGTTTTCGAGGTTGTTGGCGATGGTCAACCTGGCCGCCTTCACGGCGTACTCGGTGGCCGTGAACTTGCGCACCACCCAGGAGCGTTCGCCACGCTCGTCGTTCTTATCGGTGCTGATGCCGGACCACACCGTGTACCACTTGCCGCCCGTGTCCTGCAGTTCGACCTTGCTGACGGCCTCCACGCCCTTGCCATGGTGGAACACCGCCCGAAACTCGGTGGCGTGCACCGGCTTGTCGAAGCTGGCCTCGACCCAGTCGAAACCCATGTTCTGATTGTTGTTGCTCCAGGTCTTGCCATCCGGCTTGCCCGCGAGGTTGATCGCGGCATTGACGGACGAGGCCTCCTTGCCAGGCTCTTCACCGAAGGTCGAACTCACCTTGACCGAGCTTGCCCACTGCCCGTCCGCGTCATTGAGGTAGTGATCCTCCATGGTGGCGTAGTCCATCAGCGCCTGCTTCCTGGCCATCTCCTCCTGATCGGGCGTGGCCGGCGCGGCCGATGCCGCCGGCGCATCCTGCGCGGCGGGTGGCGCGGCCGGCGCCGACGCATCCGTCGAGGCCGGCGCATTCTTCTTGCCGCAGGCAACAACCAGCACGGCGGCGACGATCACGGCGGCGACGGGAGAATGTTTCATGACGACTGCATCCTTCAGAAGTGTGTGTGCAAACTGTAGCCGGGCACGCTTCGGGCTTCAAGGACGTTACCTCGGGCGACGCCCTGCATGCGTTCACGGCGCGCCTTCCCAACGCTGCCGGCGGGTCGCGAGCATGACCGCCGCCAGCACCAGGAACAACGCGATGGCGCCCAGCAGCAGCGAATAGCTCTCCGACAGCACGAGCAGATACAACAAGGCATACACGCCGCTCATGACCGCCGCCAGCAATGCGCCGCGGCGCGTGGATTCGAGCGCCCCGGCCACATAAACCCCCAGCAGCAGCACCAGCGCCGCGGCACCCAGCCAGTAGCTCAAACCAAACGCGAGGTGCTCTGCCAGCGCGATCAACAACAGGTAGAAGGTGCTCAAGGCAAGGCCGATGAACAGGTATTGCACGGGATGCATGCGTACCTTGCCTCCCACTTCCCAGCCGAAGAAGGACAGGAATGTCAGCGCGATGAACAACAGCGCGTACTTCACCGCTCGCTCGCTCCGCTGGTAGACATCGACGCTTTGATACAGTTCGACGCCGAATGCGGCCGACCGCAGTCGGGCGCCATCGACCTGGTCGTCCGCCCAGCTCTGGCTGAAGGAGCGGTTCAACGCCAATACCTGCCAATCGGCCACGAACCCCGGCGCACCCAGGCGGTACGCCGCCGGCAGAAACGCGCCCTGGAATTGTGGATCGCGCCACTCGGCATCGAGGTGCACCTGGGTGGTGGCGGCAGTGGGCAGGAATGAGATCGCGTGGCTGCCCGCCACCCGTATCTCGATGCTGAACGGAAATTCGGCCTCCGGCGTGAACTGGCTCAGATCGATGCGCGACTCGATGCCGGGAAAGCCGCGCGGCGTGCCGGGCCCGAAGCTCATCGCCCGGCCCGCCGCGCTGGCCGCGGACAATTCGCGCACGCTGCGCACATCGGACATCGGCAGCCGCAGGCGGGCCTGGTTCCATGCGATGCCGGCGCCGCTCACTGCCTTGTCACCGGCGTTGATGGCGCCGGCGGCGGCAAGCGTGTCGGCGATGCGAAAGCTACCGGTGAGCTTCATCCTGACGATGTAGACCGGCACTTCGTAGATCCCCACATGTCGGGAGGGCTGCTGCTCGAGTTGCGACTCGATGTTCAGCCGGTTCGGCAGGATGAACAGGTCATGGTTCTCGCGCAGGACTTCACCCGCGGGCGTCTTGGTCTCCGTGGTGAAGGGCACGCGCAGGATCGGACCGCCGGCCGTCAGTTCACCTCCCCAGCCGCCGGCCACGCTGGCGACGGCTTGATCACGCATCTGCTGCCGCTCGGCGATCAATCCGCGCAGCATCGACAGCGGAATCATCAGGCCAATCGCGATCAGGCCAATCACCAGGAGCTTGCCCACCTGCGGGCTGTTCTCGAATATCCGCAGCGCCATCTCATCCTCTCCCCTCGTTTGCGATTGCATGAGGATGGCGGAACGACATGGCGCGGCCGGGCCGCAATCGTGGCGAATTCGGGCAGCCGGCCGTCGCGGCCTCAGAGGCCCATGGCATCGAGCGCGCGGTACCAGAACACCGACGGCGCCAGGAACCATGGAACACCGGCGTACAGGGGACGCGTGGGAAATGACAGGCCATCGAGCGGCGTGCGGCCCTGCGCAAGTCCGAGCATCTGCTGAGCGATGCGCATGCCGAAATACGGCGCGGTCGGCACACCCTGCCCGCAATAGCCCAGGCAATGGAACACCCCTTCATGCTGACCGATGTGCAGCATGCGATCGAAGGTGAAGGCCACCGTCCCCACCCAGGAATGCGTGATGCGCACGTCGCGCAGCGAGGGAAATATCTGGGCGAGCATCTGCTTCAGGCGCGGCACCACCACCAGTGCGTCCTGCTCCGCCAGTGCCGCGCGCCCACCGAAGACGATGCGCCGGCCATCGGCCGATGGCCTGAAGTACACCACCACGCGCCGCGTATCGCTGATGCACCGCATCCCCGGCAGCAGCGCGCGCACGCCCTCCTCGCCCAATTCCTCGGTGGCGATCTGATAACTGCCGATGGGGATCACGCGCCGCCGCTGCCAGGGCGTGAGCGCGCCGGTGTAGCCGTTGGTGGCGATCAGTACCTGCCGCGCCTGCACCACGCCGCGCGCGGTCTGCAATTGGAAACCATCGCCATCGCGGCGCAGCGCCGTGGCGGCACATTCATGCAGTACCTGCGCGCCCGCGGCACGCGCGCGTTGCAGCAGGCACAGCAACAGCCGTGCCGGGTGCACCGACGCATCGTCGTGATAGACCAGCCCGCCGTGATAGAAATCCGTGACGATCTCCGTTTTCATCTGGTCGGGGGTCATGACCGAGACGCGCTGCTCGAGGCCCACCGGTTGGCGGTCCGCGTCGCGCCGCAGGGCATCGAAATGGCGGGCCGTGTGCGCTCCGTAAAACCCTCCGCAGGGCCGCCAGTCGAACGACAGCGAGGATGCCTGCGCCAGCGCACGCAGATGCTCCATGGCGGCAAAGCCCTCGTGACCGATGGCCTGTGCGGCCTGCGAACCGTGGCGCCGGGTCAACTCCGCTATCGAGGGCTTGAAGCTGTAGGCCACCTGCCCGCCGTTGCGACCCGAACAGCCGGCGCCGAAGCGGCCGGCATCCAGCACCAGCGTACGGCGGCCTGCGGCCGCCGTTTCATACGCCGCCGACAAGCCGGTATAGCCGGCTCCCACGATGACCACATCCACGCTGCTGGGCCATGTGCACTCGGGGTCCGGCGGCGCGGCCAGGCCATCGAGCCAGTAGGGAACGGTGGAAATTTCTGTGGAATGAAGCGCTGTCTTGCTCATGATCACTATAATCGCATCCCTACCGAAGTCCTTGACGGCGGATCTGCGCGATGAAGCTACTTTCCTTTTCGGTCGGCGGCAAACACAAGTTCGGCGCCGTGGACGGTGACCGGGTGTTCGACCTGTCCGCGCGCCTGCCGGCAGTGGCCGATCTGCGCGGGCTGTTGGCCGGGGGCGGATTCGAGTGGGCCGCCACCACGTTGGCGGGCGCGAGCGCGGATTACGGCATCGCGGACATCCGCTTCGAGCCGGTGATCCCCAGGCCGGCCAAGATCCTGTGCATTGGCCTGAACTACGAAGACCATGTCATCGAAACCCAGCGCGCCCGCACCGAGCACCCCACGGTGTTCACCCGCTTTGCGGACACGCAGGTGGGACATGAAGGCCACATCATCAAGCCGCGCCATTCCGGCAAGGTGGACTTCGAGGCCGAGCTGGCGCTGGTCGTCGGCAAGCCCGGCCGCGACATCCCGGCCGAGCGTGCGCTTGACCATGTAGCAGGCTTCTCCTGCTACAACGATGTCTCGATCCGCGACTATCAGAACCACACGACGCAGTTCACGCCGGGCAAGAACTTTCCCGGCACGGGACCCTTCGGCCCGGCCCTGGTGAGCCCGCGAGACCTGGGCCCGCTCGGCCCGCAACGCATTCAATCGCGCCTCAACGGCCAAATGATGCAGAACGCCACGCTGGGCGACATGATCTTTCCGGTGCCGGCGCTCATCGCCTACATCTCGCAGTGGACCAGGCTGGACACCGGCGATGTCATCATCACCGGCACGCCCGGTGGCGTGGGCGTGAAGCGCAATCCGCGCGTCTACCTCACCGACGGCGATGAGTTCGAGGTGGAAATCGATGGAGTGGGCTTGTTGCGCAATCGAGTGGTCGCGGAGTAATCGTATGAAATCAGTCATCTCGCTGTTAGCCGGTACAATCAGTGGCATCGTGCTTGCAGCCGCGGTCGCGCCCGCGGCGTTCGCCGCCGATCCGCCGACCGCTCCCGGCACTGCACCCGCGCCTTTCAACGCCCTGCGCGGCGATCGCGTCAGCGGTTGGCTGCCGCAGACCCGCTCGGAGGTGGTCGCACGTCACGGCATCGTCAGCACCAGCCAGCCGCTGGCCGCGCAGGCGGGCCTGTCGATCCTGAAGGCCGGCGGCAATGCCTTCGATGCCGCCGTCGCCACGGCCGCGGTGCTCAACGTGGTGGAACCAGGCAGTGCCGGCATCGGCGGCGACGTATTCGTCATCGCCTGGTCGGCAAAGGAGAAACGGCTGATCGCGCTCAATGGCAGCGGCCGCGCGCCCTCCGGCGCCACGCCCGCACACCTGGCTGCGCGCGGGCATGCGGATCAGGTGCCGCTGCTGGGCATCGATTCGGTCACCATTCCTGGCGCGGTGGACGGCTGGGATGCGCTGCTCAAGCGCTTCGGCAGCCGCAGCTTCAAAGAAGTGCTGCAGCCGGCCATCGACATCGCCAGCGAAGGATTCGGGGTGAGCGAGCGCATCGCAAACGACTGGAGCGGCGGCGTCGAGGCGCTGGCCGGCGATCCGGACTCGGTGAAGACCTACCTGGTAAACGGCAAGGCGCCTGCGGCGTACAGCGTGTTTCGCAATCCGGACCTGGCACGGGCGTTTCGCGCCATCGGCCAAGGCGGCCGCGATGCCTTCTACAAGGGCGAGATCGCGGCCGCCATCCTCGCGAAATCCAAGGCCCTCGGCGGCACCATCACGCCTTCGGACCTGGCCAATACCCGCGCCACCTGGGAATCACCCCTCACCACCAACTATCACGGTTACGACGTGTTCGAGTTTCCACCCAACACGCAAGGCTTCGCGGTGCTGGAGATTCTCAACATCCTGGAAGTGTGCGCGCCCAAGCTGGGCGTGTCGCTGGCACAGCTCGGGCCGCAATCCCCCACCTACTGGCATCTGCTGGTGGAGGCCAAGAAGATCGCGTACGCGGACCTGTACGCCTACAACGGCGATCCGGGCTTCGTCGAGGTGCCGGTGAACAGGCTCATCTCCAAGGCGTACGCCGCCGAACAATGCGCGCGCATCGACCTGCACAAGGCCGCGACCCCCGATTCACGCGGCGATCCCGTCGGCGGCACGGTGTACCTGGCCGTCGCCGACCGCTGGGGCAACATGGTCTCCTTCATCTACAGCATTTACGACACCTTTGGCTCGGGCGTGACGGTGCCCGGCTACGGTTTCGTGTTGAACGACCGTGGCGCGTTGTTCTCGATGCGGCCGGGCAGCCCCAATCTCATCGCGCCGGGCAAGCGGCCTTTCCACACCCTGATCCCCGGTTTCGTGATGAAGGACGGCAAGCCGCTGATGGCCTTCGGTTTGATGGGCGGCGGGCAACAGGCGCAGGGACATGCGCAGGTGCTCATCGACCTCATCGACCTGGGCGCGAACCCGCAGGCCGCCAGCGACGCGGCGCGTTTCGCGCATGCGCAGGCGACCAACACCTTGTACCTGGAGAGCAACGTGTTCGATCGCGTTGGCGCCGCACTCAAAGCGCTGGGGCATGACGTGAAATCGTCCAATGGCGAGGGCATGGGTGGCTATCAGGCGGTCATGTACATGGCCGCGCCGGGGGAAAACCGCCCGGCCGCTGCCGGCGCAGATACGGGTTCGGTGCCCGGCGTGTACCGCGCCGGCTCGGATCACCGCAAAGACGGCGCCGCCGCGGGCTGGTAGACGGGCTGCCAGCTCGCATCGATCTGCCCATCGACGATGCCGATGCGGCGGTCGGCCGCGGCGGCGAACGAGCCATCGTGGGTCACTGCCACCACCGTGGTCTGCGTCTCGCGCGTCAGGCCGCGCAGGATCTGGCGCACGTTGGCGCTGGACACCGAATCCAGGTTGCCGGTGGGTTCATCGGCCAGGATCACCAGCGGTTCATTGGCCAGCGCGCGCGCAATGGCCACCCGTTGGCGTTCGCCGCCGGACAATTGATGCGGCCGCTTGGCGGCCTGCTTTTCCACGCCGAACCGCGCGAGCAGTTCGCGCGCACGCGCCACCGCGGCCGCTTCGCTCAATCGCGCCAAGCGGCGCATGGGCAGGAGCACGTTGTCCAGCACGGTGAATTCCGCCAACAGGAAATGAAACTGGAAGATGAAGCCCAGCTTCTCCAGGCGCCGGTTCGCCAGTTCATCCTCGCCGTACGGCGTGGTGTCCTCGCCATCGAGCAGCACCCGACCCGAGGTGGGCACATCGAGCAGGCCCAACAGGTACAGGAGCGATGACTTGCCCGAGCCCGACGGGCCCATGATGCACACGAACTCGCCGCGCTCGATGTCGAGGCTCACGCCCTTCACCAGCGTGACCGGCACTTCTCCCGGCAGCGTGCGCACGAGGCCCTGTGCGCTGATGACGGTGCTCATGCGGCACCCCGCAGAATGTCCACGGGATGCAGCCGGCCCGCACGCCGCGCCGGCAAATAGGAGGCCGCGATGCAGGACGTCAGCGCGAACGCCGCGGCGAGCGCGTACTGCGTGACGCTCCAGTCGAGCGGCAGATGCTGCAGGTCTGCCACGCCGGGGATGCGAAACCGCACCGATTCGAGTGCGCGCATCAGCAGCATGCCGCAGGAGACGCCGAGCGCGCTGCCTACAACTCCGATGATGATGCCCTCGATGAGGAAGATGCGGCGGATGTCGCGGGTGTGAAAGCCCATCGATTTCAAGATGGCGATGTCGCGGGTCTTCTCCATCACGATGGTCGAGAGCGTGTTGTAGATGCCGAAGGAGGCGACGATCAGGATGGCGGAGACCACGCTGTACATGATGATGCGGCGGATCAGCAGCAAACTCAGGAAATCCTCCGAGGCCTCGATCCACGACAGGGACTTGTAGCCCACCGTCGCCTCGATCCGCTGCGACAGGACGCGCGCCCGATAGGGATCATCCAACTGCAGGATGATGCGGTTCACGCGGTTGGGGCGCTCCAGCAGCATCTGCGCGCGCTTGAGCAGCGTGAAGGTCTGGGTCTCGTCGGCCGCGGCATTGCCCATGCGGAACAGCCCCACCACTTTCATGGCGCGGTTCGCGCCGGACGGCGCGGTGACGCTCACCGTGCTGCCCATCCGCAGGCCGAATTTTTCGGCAAGGCCCGTGCCGATGATGATGCCGTTGGGATTGGCGGCGAGCGCATCCAGCGACCCCGCCACCGTCTTTTCCTCGATGGTCGACACGTTCTTCATCTTCGAGGGCACGATGCCCGACAGCGTCACGCCATGCTCGCGGCCGGCGAATGTGAGCACCGCCGAGCCCACCAGCATGGGCGCGGCACGTACACCGGGCAGCGATTCCACGAACGCGAGCTTCTGGCGGTAGCCGCGGATCCCGCGCGTCTCGCGCTTGGGCTTGACGTGGCGGATCCGCACCAGGCCATCGGGCCAGCGCAGGGTCGCGGGTTGCACGGCCGCGGCGCGGAACTCGTCCGAGATGGTGATGTGGGGGGAGTTGTCGACGAGCCGCTTGAGGAAATCGCGTTCCGAGCCGCTCATGAGGGAGGACACCGCCAGGAAGAACGCCACGCCCAGCACCACGCCCGACAGCGACACCAGCGTCTGCCGCCGGCGGCTGGTGAGGTGCGTGACCGCGATCCCGGCCTGGATGCCCATCAGCGGCCCGCGGCGGCGGGGGTTCCGGGCACCGCGGCGGCATGCACACGCGCCCGCCGGCCTTCGCGCAGGTTGTCACCGGGCGTCTGCACGACGGCATCGGCGTCCGCAAGGCCCTGCACGATCTCCGTGCGGGTTTCACTGGCGAGGCCCGTCGTCACCGGCTGCCGATGCAGGCGCCCGTCGCGCACCACCCACACCGCGCCCTCCTGCAGCGCCGCGGTCGGAACCTGCAGCACCTGCTCGCGTTGGGAAACGATGAGGTTGGCATCCACCGTCATGCCCACCGCCAATTCGCCAGGATCGGGCAGCCGGATGCGCACGCGGTAGCTGCGAGCCACCGGGTCACCCTTGGGCGTGATGGCCGCAACCTCTCCTTCGAAGGTGCGGCCCGGGATCGAATCGGCGCGCAACAGCACCTTCTGCCCCGGGTGCGCCCGCGGAATGTCCTCCTCATCGACGTCGGCCGTCACCCGCAAGGGCGCGCAACAGGACAGGTAGAACACCGGTTGGCCGGACGGAATGAACTGGCCGGTTTCGCCGTCGCGCTTGATGATGACGCCATCGGCCGGCGCGACCAGGTCCATGAAATCGCGCTGCGAACGGGCCCGCTGCAGTGCCGCGCGCGCGGCCTCCCACTCCGAGCGCGTCCTGGAAAGATCGATGCTGGCGGCCACCTGGCGCTTGATCAATTCCTGCGTGCGCTCGTACTGATCGCGCGCGAAACGCTCGCGCGCCGCCAGTTCGCTCACGGTACTCGCGAGATCGCCATCATCCAGATGCGCCAGCACCTGGCCCTTCTTCACGCGATCGCCTTCATCCGCAGGCAGCGTGAGGATCCTGCCCGAGGCGCGCGGCGCGATCGGCAGCATCACGGTGGGTTCGACGATGCCGGTGGCGTAGATGGCATCCACGGCGGGACCCCGCGCGGGGTGCGCCACCTGCACGGTCAGCGGCGACTGGCGCCACCACCACAGCGCGGCGCCGGCCGCAGCCGCCACGCCGAGCGCCGCCATGAGGCTATTGCGACGCATTCGAGGCGCAACCCGGCGCGGGAATCGGCTGCTGCAACGCGATAATGAGGAGTCTCCGCAGGTGGAATCCACCGACACTGTAGACCGTAATGAATCCCTTCCGCATCCGTAGTACAACGTACGTGCAGGCGTGAGCGGTGTTGAGCGCCCCCCCCTGACGGCGCCGGAGCGCCGCGCTTTCACCTGCATCCGCGTTGTCCCTTATTGTGAACCCGGTCGGCGCACCCCACGATCATCGGCAGGCACTTTGGAGAAGTCACCGTGAGCTTCCACATTCGCAAAGCCGATTACCCGCACTTCGAGCAGGTGCTGCAGGCACGCGCGAAGGTGCTGCGCAACGAAATCCGCATGACGCTGCAGAAGGCCGGCCAGGAACAGTTCGCTGCGCTGGCGGGACAAGTGCACGATGCGGGCGAGGAATCCGTCGCCGACCTGTTGATGGAGGTGAACCAGGCCGAGATCGCCCGCGACGTGCAGGAGTTGCGCGAGGTTGAGCGCGCACAAAAGCGCATCGAAGCCGGCACCTACGGACGCTGCATCGATTGTGGCGAGCCGATCGCGCGCGCGCGCCTGGACGCGGCGCCCGCTGCCAGCCGCTGCCTGCATTGCCAGGAGGCGAGTGAATCGGCGCCCGCGGCGCAGCGGCCCGCCTCACTGTGACGACGGCGCGGCCCGACTCGCGATAATCTTCTCTTCGGCCGCGCGCGTGGCCCGCAGCAACTGCGCGCGCCGCGATCACTCCAATTGCAATGAACGCAGGTAATCCGTCAGGCGCGCGATGATCGCTTCGGTGCGATGCTGCGGATCCTCATGGCCCGCGTTCTGGTTCTGCAGGTAGAACTCGAATCCCCACACCGGCATGTCACGGCTGCCATGCGGCGGCAACACCTGCCGGCCATCGATGATCTTCTTGATCTGGTCGGCCGGAAATTGCCCGCCGTGCCGCTGCGAAATCCGCGTGAGGTCGGGCACTTCGATCTTGAAGCTCTTCGCCACCGGACCATCCCCCTTGGCATGCGCGCCGTGGCAGCTCGAGCAAAAGCGCTTGTACAACTCCGCGCCCGTGTAGTTGCTGAAATCCTGCGCATGCGCGGATACGGACGCCAGTGCGAGCAGAATGGCGGCGACGATTACGGCAAGCAAGATGTGTCGGTGATGAGATGTCATGGAGCCTCTCCAGCCATTGAATACCGCCAGCATCGCGCAAGCGGGATGGTAGTCAATCGTGGAATACACGCTGGCGCCGCTGCGGGCGCAGCCGGCCGCCAGCACAAGCACCGCCGCCCGCCGTCGAGGCAGCGCTCCGTCCGGGGCCATAAGACCTTCATTTCATTGGGTTCGGGCACCATTGCAGGGCACCAAAAATCAATCGCCGCCGCGCCGGATATTGTAGGATCAGGCTCAAACAAGACGCACGGAAGGGATATGGGTTACCGGTACGCCTCTCTTGCATCGCTCGCCCTGGCCTGCGTTGCGGCTGCGCATGCCGCGCAGGCTGACCAACCTCCGGTGCTGCCGGCGGAGACCAGCGATGTCGCCGTCCTGCCGCCGGCCACGCCGCACCGCTTTTTCACGTTCACCTGGCAAGACAGCGCGGTGATCTTCGATGCCGACAGCGGCAAGCTCGAAGGCCATGTGCCGCTGGGCCAATACGCCACCGTGACCGTGTCCGCCGACAACAGCAGGATCTACGTGGGCGAAACCATGTGGGCGCGCGGCAACCGCGGCCCCCGGGTGGACCTGCTCTCCATCTACGATGGCCGCACGCTCAACCTGCTGAAGGAAATCGAGCTCCCCGGCCGCGCACTGGTGGGCATGAAATTCAACGACGTCAGCTTGAGCCCTTCCGGCAAGCGCGCCTACGTCTACAACATGCATCCCGCCTCCTCGGTCATCTGGGTGGACCTCGAGAAGGAAGCGGTTGGAGGCTCGGTGGAATTGCCCGGGTGCGCCCTGGTCTTCGCCTGGGGCGAGGATGGGGTGTCCTCGTTGTGCAGCGACGGCTCGCTGGCTACCGTGGCGGCGCCCGCGGGCGGGCCGGCCAAGGTGACGCACACCAAGCCCTTTTTCGATGTCATCAACGATCCCATCTTCGACAACAGCCTGTATGACGCCGCCAGCGGCAAGGCCGTGTTCCTCTCCTATACCGGCTTGATCTACAACGCCACGCTGGGCGCACAGCCGATGATCGACAAGCCCTGGTCAATCCAGGCGGCCGCCGGACAGAAGCCGGCCTCCACGGGCACGGACGAGGTAGCCTGGCGTCCGGGCGGACGGCAGCCCATCGCCTGGCACAAGCAGAGCAACCGCATCTTCGTGCTCATGCACCCGGGCAGTCATTGGTCGCACAACGATGCGGCCACCGAGATCTGGGTGTTGGACGTGGCCAAGCGTCAGCTGCTGCACCGGTTCCCGGTGCGGCTGAAAGCGCCGGGCGAGGTGCGCAGCATCGCCGTGAGCCAGGGCGCCGATCCGCAACTCTATCTGATCCATCCGGAAGGACCCCTGACGGTGGTCAATGCGGAGGATGGCGAGGCCCTCCGCAAGATCGACGCCGCCACGGGCGAGGCCGTCATCACCACGAACTTCTGACGCCATGACGCTGCTGACGCATCCTGCCTTGCTGATCGCGCTGCGCCTGCTGATGGCGATGATCTTCATGAGCGCCGCCATCGGCAAGATGCGTCACTGGAGCGTGTTCGAAGGCGTGGTGGCGAACTACCGGCTGCTGCCGGCTGCACTCAACCGCATTGTCGCCTGGCTGCTGCCGCCGGCGGAGGCGCTGCTGGCACTGGCGCTGATCGCGGGGAGGGCACAACCATGGAGCGGGTTTGCCGCCGGCGCGCTGCTCCTGGTCTTCGGCATCGCGATTGCCATCAATTTGCTGCGCGGCCGCTCGCACATCGACTGCGGCTGCTTCCAGGGCACCTTGAAGCAGGCACTGCGCTGGCCGCTGGTGGCGCGCAACCTGCTGCTCGCCGCCCTGGCGTTGCTCACCACGCTGCCTGCCGCGGCCGACCCACAGGCCTGGGACATTCTCAACGGCGCCATGGCGGGCGCCGCACTGTTCCTGATCCTTCAAACCCTCAATGCCTTATGGGCCATCCAGCCGGCCTGGCGCAAGCGCGCGCCAGCTGCGGCGGCGCCCGCCACAGGAGCCGGTTGACCATGGCCATTTCGCACGTCCTTCTCTGGGTCGTCGTCATCCTGCAGGGCATCGCCATCTTTGCGCTGGCGCGCCAGATCGGCGTGCTGCACGAACGCGTGGCGCCGGCGGGCGCGCTCATCAATTCGGCCGGGCCCGGCGTCGGTGAGCAGTCGCCCCGCCTGGAAGTGCAGGCGCTGGCAGGCAATGCCGTGACGGTGGGCGCCACGCTCGCCCCGGGGCGCGCACTGCTCATGCTGTTCGTGTCCTCCACCTGCCCCATCTGCAAGAAGCTCATTCCCATCGCCAAGAACTTCGCCAGGAGCGAGCGACTGGACGTGTTGTTCGTGGGCGATGCGGATGCCGCCGAACAACGCAAGCTGGTCGCGCAATTCGAGCTCGACGAGCGTTGCTTCGTGAACGGTCCGCAGGTCGGCATGGCCTATCGCGTCGACAAGCTGCCCTATGCAGTGTTGCTGGATGATGCCGGGCGAATCGCGGCCAAGGGCCTGGTCAACAGCCGGGAGCATTTCGAAAGCCTGATCGTTGCCAAGGAAAGCGGCTACGCGACAATCCAGTCGTACCTCAAGTCCAAGTCCGAAGCGGTTTGATCCGCCCACAAAGGAACCCGAGTGTCAGCATCCAGATTTGACCGTTTGAGCGAGCGATTCACGCGCACCCTCGCGGGCTTTTCCTCACGGCGCAGCTTCCTGTCACGGCTGGGGGCCGCCCTGGTGGTGGCGCCGGCGCTGCCCTTGTTGCCGGTGGCGCGCGCGGCACCGCCGCCGGCCAACCCCGCGGCCGGCGTCACGGATTTCGAGCGCCATGCCCAGGCCAAGGATCCCAACCGCTGCGATTACTGGCGCTACTGCGCCATCGACGGCATCCTCTGCGGCTGCTGCGGGGGCGGTGTTCATACCTGCCCGCCGGGTTCGGAGCCCTCGCCCATTTCCTGGATCGGCACCTGCCGCAATCCCGAGGACGGCCGTTCCTATGTCCTGGCGTACCGCGATTGTTGCGGCAAGCCCATGTGCCAGGCCGGCAAGGATTGCAGCTGCCATGCCGTCGACCGCGAGTTGCCCACCTACCGCCAGCAACTCAACAACGACATCATCTGGTGCTTCGGCAACGCCTCAGCCACCTATCACTGCTCCACCTCCGCGCTGGTGAGTGTTGCACCGTAGGCTCTGGATGCGCAGCGGCTGGCTGATGACCGGACTGGCAGCCCTGTGCCTGATCGCCGGCCGTTCGCCCGCCGCCGACGGCCAGGCCGTGTTCGAGAAGAACTGCCTGATGTGCCATCAATCCGGCGGCGCAGGCCTGCCAGGACAGTTTCCGCGGCTTGCCGGCCGTGTCGCACCCATCAGCGCCAAACCCAAGGGCCGGATCTACTTGATCGAATTGCTCACCTACGGCATGACCGGCACCGTCCATGTCGACGGCCAGGACATCCTCGGCCTCATGCCGCCGTTCGCACATGTCCCCGATGACGAGGTGGCGGCGGTGCTGAACTACGTGCAAGGATTGGGGGACCCGCCCAGGACGGCGCCTGATGCGTTCACCGCAGGCGAGGTGCATGCAGCGCGCGCCGCCCCCGCGAAATCCGCCGCCGAGGTGTACGCCGCGCGCAAGGCGCTGGGACTCGACAAGCACAAGCCATGAGCGCCAGGACCGGGATCCTGTCGATCGCACTGGCCTGCGGCATGACAGCCGGGATGACGGCGATTCCGGCGGCCCGCGCAGGACCGATGCCCACGGCGCCGGCATTCACCCCGCCGCAAACGAACTACATCCTCGGTTGTGGCGGCTGCCACGGCGAGAACGGCGTCAGCAACTCGCGGCTGGTGCCGGACCTGCGCAACCAGGTGGGATTTTTCCTGAACACGCAACAGGGCCGCGAATACCTCGTGCGCCTGCCCAATGTCGCCTTCTCCACCCTCCCGGACCCGGAACTGGCCGCCGTGCTGAATTTCATGGTGTTCACGCTCGGCGGCGCGAGCGTGCCGGCAAAGACCATGCCGTATACGCCGGCGGAAGTCGCACGCCTGCGCCGCCGGCCATTGAATGAAGTCAGCCTGTTGGATTACCGCGCGCGGCTGGTCGATAATCTGATCGCGCAGTATGGGGCGTCGCCCGGGCTCCGGGTCTACGGCGGAGCGCACTACTGAGATCGTCAACAAGAAATTCGACCGCGCACAGGGAGTCCACATGAGTCGATCGCGCCTGCCACACGTTCTCGTGCGTGCCGCATGGACCGCCTTGATCACCGGCATCGCCGCCGTGCCGTGCGTCGCCGGCGTCTACCCCGAACACCGTGACATCGCCATGCTGGCGGTGACGCAACTGGACACCGAGCGGCGCGCGCAGTTCGATGCTCTCTGGGCGCAAGCGCGCACCGGGCACGAGCCACGGCTGTGCGCAGCCGCCGCCGACACCGCGCAGGCCCTGACGCCCGATTGCATCGACTGGGCGGCGTTCTCCGCCATCTCCGGCGATCATTCCTGCTCCAGCGCGGACCTCTTGAACACCGCCACCCGCTCGGATTGGATCCTGAACGTGGCCGATGTCGCCGCGCAGCTCAAGGTGGACCTCGACCGGGTCGCCGCGCAGGCGACCAAGCCGCAGGACACCAAGAAGGGCAACGTGGTCACCAATGCGCTGGAGGATGCCAAGCGCACCCTGCTGAGCAGCGAGCTGCGCGCCCAGCGCATCAATGCCCTGCGCACCTCCGACACCCGGCTGCAGCGCGCCGATCCGCAATATGCCACGCGCGCCGGCTCCAACAATGCGCATTTCCTCCTGCCCCGACCCACCGTCGAGCTCGACGAGGCGCATTACGCGGAACTGGTCGCAAGCCCCGGCGCGGAATTGAATGCGCTGGGCATTTACGCGTTCATGCACCTGAACGCACTGCAGAAAGCCGCGCGCCTGGCACATGAGCAATTGAGCGGCACCGAGCGCAACGAACTGATCCTCGCCATGCTGGCGGAAGAGGCCTTCGGCCTGCATTTTCTCGAGGACAGCTTCGCCGCCGGCCATGTGGCCGGTACCTGGGGCGATGCCGCGCAACGCAAGGGCACGCACGATTACTACAACGAGAATGGCCTGGAGGTGTACACCTGGAACCACCGCGCCAGCTCGCTGATCCTCATGGGCGATGCGCACATGCGGCCCGAGGACGAGCAGGTGGCCGCGGACGCGGCGCGCGCCAGCATCGAGCGCCTGTTGAGCGTGGCCACCGGCGCAAGCAAAAGCGAGCTGCCACGCGCGGCGTCGGCTCGCGCCGGCGCCAGCACCTTCGATGTGTGCAAGACCAATGTGTTCCCGCAGCAGCCGGAAGGGCTGCGCGTCACCCCGGAAATCGCGCCGCTGATCAGCCCGGTGCTGGCACAGACACCGGTGCCGGCGCTGGGATCGGGTCTTGGCTCAGTGCCGCGCTTTCGCGCGGAATTTGGGCAGTTCTTCGGGCTGGCAGGAGCGGCCGAGTTCCGGCGCATCAACCATGGTTTCGCGCCGGGGCAGGACTACGGCGGCAATATCGCCGGCTTGGATCTGGGCGCACGTGTGGGGCTCGGCCTCAACGGCGTGCTGGGCGAGGCCGGCGATGGCCTGGTCTTTCTACAGGCCGGCCTGCATGCCGACTTCGCTTCCTCGAGCGACTTCTCCCGCGAATTACTCACCGGCTCGGGGGGCATCACTGCCGCCATTCCGGCACGCACGGCTTTTTCGACACGCGTTCGCATGCCTTTTTACCTGATTCCCGGAGACCTGCTGCTGCTGGCGCCCTTGAATTGGATTTCGCCGGAGACCTACACCAACATGGCGGTGACCGCAGCCAATGGCGGGCTCATTCCCTGGCAGCTCGGACACGCCACGCGCTTCGGCCGCTTCCAGTTCGTGCTGGGGCGGGAATTGGGCGTCACGTTTCACGGCCGCGGAAAATCGGTGGACCAGATCTTCGTCCCCACCAACGATCCGGCATTTCCCGTGTATCTGGTGAACTTCCGTTCCACCACGTTCGATGTACCCATCCTCGATTACAGGCCCTACCGCTCCTACGGCGGCAATCAGTCCTCGGAGCTCGGCGTGCAGTTGTTCGCCAGCGCGGACGTGCCATCCGGCGCCGAGGTGATATCGCCCGCCGGACACAGCATCAAACTCAAGACCGTGTATTCGGTGGGTATCCGGCTGCGTTTCGGCTGGCGCTACTACCCTGAATCATCGAGGTAGCCGCCACTGCCGCCGATTCTGGCGCCACGCACCGGTAACCGGCCGACACCCACCCCCTGTCGCGCCGCCGGTGGGCTTGCGTTCCGGGCGCGCAGCTTCGACACTGGACGCATGACGCGCACTTCGAAGATCAGCAATGCCCAGTAAAGTCCCCCATGGCGAAACCCGCGGCTGGATCGTGCCCATCGGTGGCGCCGAGAATAAGGAAAATGACCGCCACATCCTGGAACGCTTCATCCGCGTCTCCGGCGGGCGCGACGCGAACATCGTGGTGATCCCCACCGCGAGCCGCATGCACGAGACCGGTCCCCGCTACGAAAAGCTGTTCAAGGAACTGGGTGCAGACCAGGTGGCGGTGATGGACTTCGACACGCGCCGAGATTGCCAGGAACCCGGCCGGCTGGCGCGCATCGAGGAGGCCTCCGGCATCTTCTTCACCGGTGGCAATCAGCTGCGCCTGTCGACGCTCCTCGGCGGCACGCCGGTTGCCAAGCTCATCCGGGTCCTCAATGCGCATGGCGTGACGGTGGGTGGTACCAGCGCCGGCGCCTCCATCCTGAGCGAACACATGATCGCCTTCGGCGATGAGGGCTCGGCGGTCATTTCGGGCAGCGTGCGCCTGGCGCCCGGCCTCGGCCTCACCAATCGCTTCATCATCGACCAGCATTTCCGCCAGCGCGACCGGCTCGGCAGGCTGATCACCGCGCTGGCCTACAACCCGTTCGCGGTGGGAATCGGCCTGGACGAGGACACCGCCGCCTTCATCAGCCCCGACGAGACCATCGAGGTCGAGGGCAGCGGCGGTGTGACGGTGCTCGATGCCTCCGAGGTAAGTTTCTCCTCGATGAGCGATGTGAGCGAAGGACAACCGGTGTGCATGCTGGGATTGAAGCTGCACATCCTGGTGGCAGGTGCGACCTTCAACCTGCACACCCGTGAGGCCTCGGCCGGCAGGTTGACGCACACCAAGGAATAACGAAACCGCGGTCTGTCGCGGGTGGAGCAATGGCCATGCGCATTCTGGATCGATCAGTGTATGTGGGCCCCTCGCTGTACGCGCGCTTTCCGGTCATCCGGCTGGAGCTCGACCTCGGCGCGTTGGAAGCCTGGCCGACGGGACGGCTCGGCCCGGCCTTCGTCGATGCGCTGGCCGCTGCGCTTCCCGGCTTGCAGGAGCACGGCTGCTCCTACCGTGAACCCGGTGGGTTCTTCCGCCGCATGCGCGAGGACGACGGCACCTGGCTGGGCCATGTGCTCGAGCACGTCGCCATCGAACTGCAGAACATGGCCGGCGAGGAAGTCACCTTCGGCAAGACGCGCTCCGCCGGGGCGCCCGGCGTTTACACCGTTGTGTACGAATACGCGCAGCGTGACGAAGGCATCGCCGCCGGTGAGCTCGCCCTGAAGCTGTTGTGTTCGCTCTTGCCGCCCGAGCTGCGTCCCGCCGATTCGGTGCCCGCGGATTGGAGCTGGGACACCGCACGCGACGAATTCATCCGCTATGCGCAGCGTCGCGCCCTCGGGCCCTCTACCTCCTCGTTGGTGAAGGCTGCGGAGAAGCAGGACATCCCCTGGCTGCGCCTCAACGACCAGTCATTGGTGCAACTGGGCCACGGCAAATTCCAGCAGCGCATCCAAGCCACCGTGACCAGCCGCACCTCGCACATCGCGGTGGAACTGGCCAGCGACAAGGAAGAGACCAACAAGATCCTGGCGACCCTGGGCCTTCCCGTGCCCAAGCAGGAACTGGTGCAAAGCGAAAGCCAGGCCATCCGCGCTGCGCGCCGCATCGGCTTTCCCGTGGTGACCAAGCCCTACAACGGCAATCATGGCCGCGGCATTTCCATCCGCCTCACCACCGAAGATGAGGTCAAGCATGGCTTCGCCGTGGCGCGCGAGCATTCGCGCTCGGTCATCGTGGAGACCTTCCTCGAAGGCGATGACCATCGCCTGCTGGTGGTGAACGGCGAACTGGTCGCCGCCACGCGCCGCACGCCGGGCCATGTGGTGGGCGATGGCGAGCGCAACATCGTGCAGCTCATCGAGATCGTCAACCAGGATCCGCGCCGCGGCGTGGGCCATGAGAAGGTGCTGACGCGTCTGGAGCTGGACGCGCAGGCGCAGAAGATGCTGGAGAAGGCAGGTCTCACCGCCGAGTCGATCCCTGCGCCCGGCCAGGTGGTGTACCTGCGCTCCACCGCCAACCTGTCCACCGGCGGCACCGCCACCGACGTCACCGACGTCATCCACCCCGACAATCGCGAAATGGCCGAGCGCGCCGTGCGCGCCATTGGCCTGGACGTCGGCGGCGTGGATTTCCTGTCGAAGAACATCGCCGAGAGTTACCGCAGCATCGGCGGCGGCATCTGCGAGGTGAACGCGGCGCCGGGCTTCCGCATGCACGTGGCACCGAGCGAAGGCCGCAGTCGCGACGTGGCCGGCCCCGTGATCAGCATGCTGTTCCCGCCCGGCACTCCCTCGCGCGTGCCCATCGCCGCCGTCACCGGCACCAACGGCAAGACCACCACGGCGCGCATGCTCGCGCACATCACCAAGATGGCAGGCTTCACCCCGGGACTTACCACCACCGATGGCGTGTACATCGATGGCCAGCGCACCGTGGCGGGCGACATGACCGGGCCCGTATCGGCGCGCATGGTGCTGGCCGATCCGCAGATCGACATGGCCGTGCTCGAGACCGCGCGCGGCGGCCTGCTGCGCGCCGGCATGGGCGTGCGCGAAGTGAACGTGGGCGCCGTGCTCAACGTGCAATCCGATCACTTGGGGCTCAAGGGCATCGACACGCTCGAGCAATTGGCCGAGCTCAAGCGCATCGTGGTGGAGATCGCGAGCGAGTGCGCCGTGCTGAATGCCGACGATCCGCTGGTGTTGAAAATGTCCGGCTATACGGAAGCCAAGAACATCTGCTACGTCACCATGAACCCGCAGCATTCGCTGGTGCGCGAGCACATCCGCGCCGGCGGCCGCGCCTGCGCGCTGGAGGCCGGCGTGAATGGCCAGATGATCACGCTGTACGACCGCGGCGGCCACATACCGCTGCTGTGGACGCACCTGATTCCGGCCACCCTCGAGGGCCGCGCGCTGCACAACGTGCAGAACGCCATGTTCGCCGCCGCCATGGCCTTCTCGCTCAACATCAAGCTCGATCCCATCCGCCAGGGCCTGCGCACCTTCGACTCCACCTTCTTCCAGGCGCCGGGCCGCATGAACGTGTTCAGCGAGCACCCCTTCAAGGTGCTGTTCGATTACGGCCACAACGCGCATGCCGTAGGCATGATGGCGGACCTCGCCACGCGGCTGGATGTGACCGGGCGGCGCATCGTGGTGCTGGCCGGCCCCGGCGACCGGCGCGATGAAGACCTCGTGGCCATCGCGCATGCCGTGGCGGGCCGCTTCGATCACTACATCTGCCGGCGCGACGACAACCTGCGCGACCGCGCGCCCGACGAGGTGCCGCGCCTCCAGGCACGCGCGCTGAAGGAACGTGGCGTTGCCGAGAACGCCATCTCGGTCATCCCGGATGAGCAAGAAGCCATCGAGGCGGCGCTCAACATGGGCGAGAGCGGCGACCTGCTGCTGGTCTTCGCCGATGCGTTGGTGCGCTCGTGGAAGCAGATCACCAAGTTCAAGTCGAGCAGCTCCCCTGCTCCGCGGCCTGCCGCGTCCAATGGAGCCGCGGAACACAAGGCCAATGGCGTGGGCGCCTTCGCCGACCAGGGAGTGCCGCTCACCGAAGCGCCGTCGGAATTCAATCGCGAGGGCTTCATCCGCGACGAGCGCGGCATCCGCATGGCGCCCGACGCCGAGGACTGACCATTTCCGCCTCCCCCGACGTGGCCGATGAGTTGCCGTTCGAGGACTCGCGGCGGCTGACGGGCGCCAACCTGTTCTTCGCGGCAACCGGTGCGGTGCTCGACACGCACGGCGTCGCCGTCGACGCGGCGCTCATCGAATCCTGGCGTAGCCGCGCGCAGCGTGCCGCCGCGGCGCTCGGGTGGACGGCCTCGCGCACGGTGGCGCGGCCTCATGCCCGCGGCGTGTCGCTTGCGCTCACCGCACCGCTGGATCAATTGTTCGTCGCCACCGAAGTGAACGAATGGGCCTGGTGCGCCAGCCTCGCCGAGCGCGAACCGGCCAGGGCCGGCCGTTTGCAGCATGCCCTGCTGGCACAGGCCATCGAGGCCACCAGCGGCGATCCGGCGCGGCTGTTCGTGCCGCCGTCGCTGGAAGAACCCCTCGCCGTGGAACGCTTCGCGCGCCTGGCGGCGGCGGAATCCAATCATCGCCTGCGGATCCTGGTGGCGACCGCGGCGCTGCGCGGTTTGCCGCATGTCGAGGACGATGAGTCCCTGACCCTCGGCGCCGGCGCTGCCTCGCAGAGTTTCCCGATCCCGCGGCTTCCCGACCCCGAGCGCGTCAATTGGGCCAGCCTCGCCGATCTGCCGACGGCGCTGGTCACCGGTTCCAACGGCAAGACCACCACGGTGCGCCTGCTGGCTGCATTCGCGCGCGAGCATGGCTGGCAAGCCGGCTACAACTGTACCGACGGTGTGTTCCTCGATGGCGAGACGTTGGCCAGCGGTGATTATTCCGGCCCGGCGGGCGCGCGCATGGTGTTGCGCGAACCACGCACGCGGGCGGCGTTCCTGGAGACCGCGCGCGGCGGCATCCTGCGCCGCGGGCTGGCCGTGGCGCAGGCCGATGCCGCGGTGGTCACGAACATCAGCTCCGATCATTTCGGCGAGTACGGCATCGATGACCTCGCGGGCCTGGCGCAGGTGAAGCTGGTGGTGGCGGCGGCCGTCAAGCCGCAGGGCCTGTTGGTGCTGAACGCCGAGGACGAGCAACTGCTGGCCGCCATCCCCAGCATCGCCGCCCGTTTCGGCCGCTGCCCGCCGCTGGGCTGGTTCAGCAACCAGGAGGGTTCGGCGCGCCTGCGGGAACACGCCGCCGCAGGCGCGAGCATTTGTGGACCGCGCGATGGCCGGCTGATCGCCCACCACCAGGGGCAGGGGTTCGACCTGGGTCCCGTGGCCGGCATGCCATTGAGCGTGGGCGGGCTTGCCGCCTACAACATTGCAAATATTGCAGGGGCCGGGCTGGCGGGACTCGCGCTGGGCGTGCCGGCCCCCGCCATCGCCGCCGTGCTAGCGCGCTTCGGCAGCCAGCCGGCCGACAACGCCGGCCGCCTGATGCGCTTCGAACGCCGTGGCGTGACCGTACTCGTCGACTACGCGCACAACCCGGATGGGCTGCGCGGCTTCCTGACGGTGGCGACGGGGCTACGCCGGACAGGCCGGCTGGGAATCCTCCTGGGTCATGCGGGGAACCGCCAGGACGAGGATATTCAAGCCCTTGCGCAAGTCGCGGCCGAATTCCGGCCCGATCTGGTGGTGGTAAAGGAAAATGAGTCGCACCTGCGCGGCCGGGCCCCCGGTGAGATCCCGCGCCTGCTGCTGGCGGCACTGCGGCGGACCGGTATGGCGCCGGAATCCATGTGCGAGCGCGGCAGCGAATTGGAGGCCGCCAGGGCGGCCCTGGAGTGGGCCAGGCCGGGCGACGTGCTGGCCCTGCCGGTGCACGCCCTGGCCGCACGGCTGGCCGTTCTGCGGTTGATCGACGCCCACTAAGCCTGTCCGCCGCCCGGGGCAACGGACGCACGCGTACCCACGGGATTCCCCCCCGTCAAGCCTCCCGCGAGAAAATCAGGGCCCCCGCCCCAGCGGACTGCTCCTCGGTCACAACCGACCGTCACAAATGATGACACTCACGTTACAGTATCGATACAAGCCGGACGGTTCGGCAGGGCGGGGAATGACGGCTCTGTCCGCGCGCCGGCGTTGAGATTTGCAGATCAGACCAACAATCGAAGGGAGACAACACATGTCGGCACCATGCATCGCGACGATGATGCGGCAGGCCTGCTATTCACTCTTGGCCTGCACGGCGCTGGCGGCCACAGCCGCCGCACAGGAAAAACCCAGGTCGAACGAGCCTGAGGAACATCTCCAGGAAGTCGTGGTCACGGGCTCGCGCATCGCGCGCCCCGACCTCGACCGCTTGCAACCCACCATGGTGGTGTCGGCCGATTCCATCGACCAGCGCGGTTATACAGACATCGGACAGGCCCTGTCCGACATGCCCGCCTTCGGTGTGAGCTCATCCAGCGCGGTCAACCAGCAGGGGGGGTTCGGCATCGCACAGAGCTTCGTCGACCTGTTCTCGCTGGGCTCCCAGCGGACACTGACGCTGGTCAACGGACGCCGCTTCGTGTCCTCGAGCACCGCCAGTCTCTTCAACGGCGCGACCTCGCCGGGCCAGCAGGTGGACTTGAACCTGATCCCCACGAAGCTGATCCAGCGCGTGGAGACGATCTCCGTGGGCGGTGCGCCGATCTACGGCGCGGACGCCATCGCGGGCACCGTCAACATCATCCTAAAGAAGGACTATGAGGGCTTCGACATGGACGGCCAGGCCAGCGTGTCGGGCCACAGCGATGCCTGGAACTACCGGCTGCGCGGCCTGGGCGGATTCAACTTCGCGGACGGGCGCGGCAACCTCACCGCCGTGGTCGAAGTGAACAAGTCGGATGGCTTGATCGGCACGGCACGCAAGAATGTGGCGAACGACATACAATTTTTGGCGCCCGCCACGCCCGGCAAGTATCGCACCGTGCTCACGCAGAACGGGTCCGTGCCCAGCGTCAGCACCTCCGGCATGCCTCTGTTGGATGACGTGTTCTTCGCGCCGGCCTTCGGCCTCGACCCAAGCGTCTTCGGCGTCACCAATGGCAGCGGGCAGCCGCTGGCCTGGTCGCCGGGTTCCAGCGCCTTGACGCCCTATAACCTGGGCACTGCCACCGGCAATCCGATCTTCTGGGAAGGCGGCGACGGCATCCGCCTGTCGCAGTTCTCCAACCTGCTGTCGGCCACCAAGCGCGCCAATATCGACGTGCTGGGCAATTTCAAGATCAACGACCACTTGAACGTTTTCGCCGAAGGCTGGTTCTCGGAAGGCCACGCTCGCAGCCTGATCGCGCAGCCCGCGTACAACACCAACCTGTTCGGGGCTGCGAACACCGCCAATGGCAATTTCGTGGTGGCGGCGAACAACCCCTTCCTGTCGGCCACGGACCAGACCCTGATCCAGAACGCCCTCAATGCCTATGGCGCCGCCTTTCCCTTCGGCGGCCCGGCCGACCCGAACTGGGACGGCCAGCACTTCTACGTCAGCCGCGCCAATACCGACCTGCAGAACGGCTCGGCGATCTCCGACCAGGTGGTGGGCCGCGGCGTGGTGGGCATCGGCGGCGATTTCGACGTCGGCTCGCGCAACTACACTTGGGAACTGGCCGTGAACTACGGCTATTCGCGCGGCACCAACCGCACGCCGCAGTATGTGTTCCAGAATCTGCAGAATGCGTTGAACGCCACCCTGGATGCCAACGGCAACATCGTCTGCGCCGGCACGCCCGTGAACTCGCCCGTGTTGACCGGTTCCTCCACCTGCGCGCCGCTGAATATCTTCGGCCTGGGCTCGCCGAGCCCCGAGGCGCTGGCCTACATCACGCACAATGCCATCGCCACCTCCGTGAACACACAGCGTGACATCACCGGCAACATCAGCGGCGACCTGTTCCACTTGCCCGCAGGTGAGGTGAAGGCCGCAGCGGGATTCGAGTTCCGGCGCGAGACGGCGAAATTCACGCCGGATGACTTCTACACCACCAATGCCGGACAGGGCGTCGCCTCGCCCGTGTCGGGCAGTTACCGCACGACCGAAGTGTATGCGGAAACCCTGGTGCCCATCTTCGAGCCGCACCAGGACATCCCCGTGCTGCATCAATTGGAATTGGAAGGCGCGGTGCGCCGGGTGAAGAACACCTACGCCGGCACCTCCACCACCTGGACCGGCGGCCTGCGTTGGTCGCCCATCGAGGACATTCAGTTCCGCGGCAACAAGACGCGCTCGATCCGCGCGCCCGCCGTGACGGAATTGTTCCTGGCCTCATCCACCTCGTTCGAGTTCGCGAACGATCCCTGCGACGTGAATTTCATCGGCCAGGGGCAGGCTCCCGCCACCCGCGCCGCCAATTGCGCCGCCGCGGGTTTGCCGCCGAATTTCCTGTCGAACGCGGTCAACGCCAGCGTGCAGGGTCTCACCTCTGGCAACCCGAACCTGGTCAGCGAAACGGCGTCGTCCAAGACCTTCGGTGTGGTGCTGCGTCCCCGCTTCATCCCCCGCTTCAACCTGGCAATGGATTTCATCGAGATCAACCTCAAGGATGCGATCCAGATTCTCAATCTGACCAACATCCTCGATGCCTGCTACGACTCGCCGGATTATCCGAACAATCCGTCCTGCACCCTGTTCACCCGCAACGCGCAGGGCCAGATCACGAGCTTCACGGACGGCTATCGCAACGCGGCGTTGCTCGAGTTCAAGGGCAAGACGATTTCGGCCGACTGGACGACCAGCCTGCCGAAGGACTTGGGCTCGTTGCAATTGCGCGCCAGCTGGCTGAACACCACCAAGCTCCGCCAGCAGGTCGGCTCGGAAAGCCCCCACAAGATCGTCGGCGAGCTCGGCTCCAGCCAGGCTGCGCCGCACGACAAGGGCACGATCGATGTGATCTACAAGAAGGGTCCGGTGCTGTGGGATGTTCAGGGCACCTACATCGGGCCGTTCAACTTCAACAACGACGACGGCCCCACCGACAAGGACATCCTGGGCGTGAGCCACTGGTGGGTGGTCAACACCTCGATCAACGTGGACTTCAGCAAAGAGTTCTCGGCGCGCCTGAACATCAACAACGTCTCGGACAAGGAACCGCCCTATCCGGCCCTCGCCGGCATCGGCGGCAACTTCTCCAGCGCCACCTCCTTGTATTGGCAGGGCATCATCGGACGCACGTACCTGCTGTCCTTCGCCTACAAGGTTCGCTGATCGGTTTGGCCGGCCCACCGCGCGGTGGGCCGGCCTTTTCAGCTCAGCCTCTCATTTCAGTTCGACTTCGATGAACACGAACTCGAAGTCATTGGCGTTGATGACGTTGTGCGCAACGCCCGCCTTGCGCGTATAGGACACGCCGGCCTTCAACTGCGCATCGCGCGTGCCCTCGGGCTCCTCCAACCGCAGGATTCCCGTGGTGAGGGGCACCACCACGTAGTCGTGCCCATGCACGTGATGTCCCGTGTCCGCGCCGGGGGCGAAGCGATACTCGGTGACGATGACGCGCTCGTTGTCGATTTGAACGGTGGCGGTGGCTTTCGCGGGCATTGGGCTTTCCTGGCAGGCTGGCAGCGGGTGACCGCGCCACTATACCCGAGGGCGCCCGACCCTAAAGAAACACCCTGTCCTGACGATACCCATCGGGACAGGCGGGTGTTTCATGAGCTTCAGCGCAGGCAGAATCGCAATCGTAATCGGGCTGCCGTTGCTGCTGGCAGCCTGCGGCGGCGGCGGTGCACCGGTGACCACCTCCTCGCCCCAATCCGTAACCCCGCCACCGTCGGACGGCAGGCCGGTCACCCAGAGCGATGCCGACATCGCCTCCTTGCTCTACACGGACACCCAGCGCACCCCTGCCGGTTTCTATTCCGAAACACCGCCGACCTTCAACGGCTATGTCAGCACCGCGCACATCAAGGCGCCCGAGGTCGGCCTCGGCGCGAGGCCGTACGAAGTCTGCACCGACGACTGGAACCAGGCCCTGCAATGGTCGGACGCGGCCATCGCCAATGGCAGCTCGCAGGATGCGCTGACGGGCAATGGGGAAACCGCGCTGTACTTCGAGTTCGACCGGGTGCGCAATGGCAATCCGCAGGGCTACATCCGCCAGCGGGTGTTCAAGTGCGCCTATGTGAACCGCGACGACGTGGACCTGCGCGAGGACGCTGGCGCGGCCGGCCGGCTGCACGCCACGCCGCCTGCCGACGAACTGCGGCGCCTGAGCGAATACCTGTGGGGCTTCAGCACCTACAACAATACGGGGAACGTCGTGTTGCGCAGCGCGGGTTCCAGCGCCGCCGGCACGTTGACCCAGACCCTGTACATCGCCACCTTGAGTGTGGGCGCGAACGGCGCCTGCGATGACATCCAGGTGCTGGCATGGAAACATCAGCTCGACGCTGCTTCCGGACAGATCACGCGCTCGGTGCAGCCGCTGTGGAGCTTCACTGCGCGCGATCAATCCGGCAGCGTCTCACTCTGCGCCAGCTGAGCTCTGCGTCGCCGCGCTAGCCCAGTGCCGCGCCGTCTGACCACGCCCGCTACCGGCCCTTGCCGCGCAGGCCCGCCAGGTTCAGATCCTTGAAGGTATCCTGGTCGAACTTGACGCGGAACTTGATGTACGGCCCCTGCGCGAGATACCGCGCGTCATCGAAGTCATGGTCGGTGAAGCCCAGCACGTTGTAGCCGACCGAGATCCACACGTTCTTCACCACGGTGATCCCCAGATCCGCACCAAGGGCCGACGTGCCCACGCCTGAATTGAAGGACTGCAGCGCCGTGCCATGCAGGCCCACATCTAAGCGTCGTGACAGGTCGCGGCGCAAGTCCAGGCCCAGCAGCGCGGACGCGCCACTGTAATGATCGCCATCGAACGAGCTCATCACGAAGCGGGCACCCAATTGCAAGCCGACCTGCGTGCGCGGGTCGAGCAGGACATTGAAGTGCGAGTTGTTGACGATGCGCGAGCCGCGCAGGAAATAGCCTGACGTGACGCCGGGCCCCGCGGCCCCGCCCAGGCTCCCATCCTGTTGCTTCAGCTCGAGGCGATCGAGGATGATCCAACGGCTCTCCACCGGCCGGAAAGCCCAGGACAATTGCACGTTGGCCGCCTCGGTGCTGCCGGCGGCCGTGCCGCGGCTGTTCAGGTACTGCAGCACGAAGGCAAATGCATGGCCCTTGACGGCCTCACGATAGAAGCCGCTGGTCACCGACCAGCGGTCTTCCAAGTCGCCGTGCCGGTGCTCGATGCGATCGGTGATGTTCCACAAGTCCGTACGGTAAAGGCTGGCGGCCGATACGGCGAAGAAATCGCCCGCCTGCAGCTGCAAGGTGTTGCCGGTGGAGGAACTGATTACCGATGAACTGCCGGCCCCCACCGTACCGAATGCCGGAGCGGAACTGGCATTGAACACATTCGAATCGCCGCGCACCGTGCGGCTCTGGTCGAGGCCAAAGTCCAGCGCCAGCCGGTCGGTCACCTGCCAACCCTGGGTGAGCCCGAAGTTGGTGAAGGTACGCGCGCCGTTTTCGGTGAATTGTTGGTTCAGGCTGCTGCTCACCTGCGCATGCGACCAGGGCGAGGCCTTCACACCGATACGGGTCATGTCGGAGCTGAACTTGCCACCCTGCGCTCGCTCGTGGTCGGCAAAGATCGAGAAGTCCGGCGTGAGCGCATAGTCCGCGCCGATCAAGCTCCGCGCCGGGAAATCGTTGATCCCGCTGGCGCCGCTCAAGGTCAGGTCCTGTTCGCCACGCAGCGTGAGCCGGCTGTCGAGGAGCTTGATGCTGCCGTTGACGAACCCCTGTTCAGATGTGGCGTGCCCCACATTGGCATCGTCCTGCGACACGTGGCGCAGGCCACCGCCCAAGTTGGTGAGCTGGGTCTCGCGGCGCACCTCGGCACTCGCCATGTCGCGCTTGGCATCGGTGGCATCCAATTCCTGGCGCAGCGCCTGCGCCAGCACGCTCCAGCGGTCGTTCAGGCGCACCCGTCCATCGAGCCCCGCCTTGCGCGTGCCGGTCTCGGTGAGCGATTGCTGGCCGAAGCCGAATCCATTCTCCTGCACGCGGTAATAGGCATTGAGGTCCACGCGCTTGCTGATGCGCTTCACTTCCGCGAAGTAGGCATTCGCCTGCGCGATGCGCGCCGGATTGTCCGATTCGGTGCGCGCCACTTCCAAGCGCCCTTCGGTGCCTTCGGCCAGGTGCACGCGCGCATCGAGGCCTTCCAGGCGCGTGTCGCCGGCCTGTGAGCCCTCGTTGATGAAGCTCGCGCCCACTTCCGAGCGGCCGAGCTTGACGTAGCCGCGGCCGCCCGCGGTGAGCGCATCGCGCATGCTCGAATCCACTTCGTATTCCACCACGATGTACTGCGGGTTGAAACTCTCGTCGCGGCTCATCACCGGCTGCTTGAAAAACAGCGTGCCATTGAGGTAATCGATGTCGTAGTCGATGTAGCGCGTCAGCGTGGTGCTCTTGATGACGAGCTCGGAGCGGATGCGATCGCGCGATTCGATACGGAGCTGTTCGCTGTTGGCCACGATGTTGCGCTGGGACAGGCGGTACAGACCCGAGGTGCCATCGCCCTGGATCTGGTCCTGCACATAGCCCTGGTCGGTGTTGGCGCCGAAGGCGTTGTAGCCCACCCGGTCTCCCGCATACTCGGATTTCACGCCGGTGAGCGAACGGCTGTAGCGCGACAGCTCTGTCATGGTGATGCCGGTGTTGAAGTCGCCGAACATGGCCATGAACTGGCGGCGCTCCAGCTTCAGGTACAGCTTGTGCGTGGACGGCGCCTCGAAGCGCTGCTCGCTGCCATCGCCGTACAACGTGTAGTACTGGTGCGGGTCGATCACACCGAACAGGCGCTGCTTGGCCAGTTCCCTGTCGCGCGCGGAGTCATAGGCCATGGTCAGGAGGAAATCGCCCTTGATGCGGCCCTTGGCGAAATACGCCACCCGGCCGCTGTCCTCGAAGCCTTCCTTCAGGTCATCCGCCGCCGCGGCTTCCGCGTTCTGGCTGATGCTCTGATGGGCTGCCGTGCCTTCGGCCAGGCCCACCATCACCCAATCGCGCGCCTGCGGGGAGATCCACACGCGCAACTCCTGCGACTGGCGCTCGCTGAAGCGCAGGTGCACCACCACCATGCCGCTTTGCGTGGTGGGCTCGAGTTCCAGGCGAGCGACGCCGTCATCGTCCACCATGAACTGCGGCTGGTCGGAGCCCAGCTTCAACAGCTGCTGGTCCTTCAGGCGGTCCACTTCCCAGCGTGTGCGGTACGGGGATTCCACGCTGAAGGTGCCCATGGTGCCGGGACGGGCCGCCTTGCCGGCGGAATCGAACAGGGTCACCGCGATCACCGGCGGCGTGCTGCCGTCCGCGCTCAAGGAGGACTTCTGTTTGTCGAGCTGCGCCCGCACCGCCCCACCCGCAAAGTGCAGCGTGCGGGAGATGCGCTTGACCTCGGTGCCGTGTGCATCGCGCACAATGGCCACCAGCTGGTTGTCGCCATCGAGCACGTCCACGCCGCGCCACTTGCTCAAGGCCACACGTTTGTCGCTCTTCAAGCTGATCCCGTCGAAGTTCAGTGCGCTCACCGGCGCGCCGTTCAGCCGCAGCTCCACCTTCTGCTCGGGCTCGTGCTGCACGGCGATCTTGATGCTGGAGATGGCGGGCAGGTCGCCCTCAGCCGGCCGCAGCATGGCGATGCCGGGCTGCAAGGACTCCACGTCGATGTCCGCGAGCACGGGGCTCTTGTTCACATGGCGCGGCGGGAGCGGCTTGTCGGCCTGCAACAGGCCTTCGGTGGACACGGCAGGCGCGAGCGCATCGGCCTTCACCAGCGCAAGCTGGCCTTCCTTCTTCACGCGCAGGCCGTCGATGCTGATCTCCACGCGGCGGTTGCGGGCCAGGTCTTCGGGCGAATCACCGCTCGCCACAGGCTCATCTGGGCCCTTGCCGTCGACGCGCAATTGATCGTCATTCAGGTCCAGGCTCCGGCGCAGGAAATCCGCCACGGCCTGCGCACGGGCACGCGACAGCGCATAGTTGTCCGGATATTGAGCCAGAGAGCGAGAGCTGACGCGATTCTTGTCGGTATGGCCCACGATGCCGATGCGCAGGTTCTTCACCCCGCGCCATTGGTCGGCCAGCGCCGCCAGCTGCACCCGGTCGGACGCATCCAGCTCGGCGCCCATGACAGCGAAATGCGGCGAAAAGCGATACGCCGCGCTTTCATACTCCACCTCGCCGCGGGACAGCCGGTTGCTTACCACCGCGGTCTTGCGCTCGACCTGCGCCGGCGTGTCGAAGCTCGCGGACGCGGACAGCTCGTAACCGGGAGCATCGCCGACCACGAGCGTATCGAAGACGAGGTGCGCCTGGGCGCCGGCAGCGATGGGCCCGAGATCGAAGGTCAGGCGGGTGCCCATCTGCCCGGGATCCCGACGGCGCACGCCATCCAAGCGCACGCTGCCCGGCACATAGCGGATTTCCTCGGGCAGGTTCACGATGACCTGGACCTGCCGCGCCGCCACCACGGTGGGTTGCAGGGTCACGGTATGGCGCAGGCCGTCATCGCCCCTGATCTCGGTGCGCAAGCCCATCTCGACCGAGCCGCGCGGCGGCGAGCGGTGCTTGAGCGCGAAGTCCGCCCGCCACAACGCGCCGGCGCGCAGGTCCACGAACTGCGAGTACTCGCGGCCTGCCTGGCGCACGCGCGCATCGCAGCGCTGCGGTTCGAGCACGGCAGGCAGCGTGACCGTGTCCATCTGCACCACGTGCGTGCCCGCGGGCACGCCTTCGAAGTGGTACTTGCCCTCCTCGTCCGTGACCGAGTAACGGCCGTCTTCGAGGAACACGCGCACGCCGGGAATGTCGCGGCTCTTGGTGAAGTCCGCGTCGCAATCACCTTCGACGATGCGGCCGACGATGAATCCCTGGTCGTTGAACAGATCATTGCGCAGGCGGATGGTGGCCTGGCCGGCGTTGGAGGCGGCGCCGAAGGCATTGAAGGCGCGTGCGCTGTTGGTGAGCGTCTGCTCGTGCGCGGCCACGGTGATCTCGGCGACGTAGGTGAGCTTGAACGAGGAAGACGCAGCCAACGTGCCGAGCTTGAAGCGCAGCGACAAGCCATCCGCGCTGATCACCGGATCGGCGATCTTCACACCGGCCAGCCGCGCGGAACCAGCGCGATAACGCATCCCGCGCGGCAACTGGTCGGACACCTCGACATCCGGCACGACCGCCGTCTTGTCCAGGTTGTCGATGCGCAGCGTGTACTGCACGAAATCGCCGGGCGAGGCGATCACCGTGATGGTGCTCTTGGTCAGGAACAACTGCGTGCTGGTGGGATCCACCGGCACGTCCACCGCCACGGCCACGGGCGCCGCCGCCGTAAAGGGATTGCCGAAGGATCCGGCGTTCAGGTTGAAGGGCGCCCCCGGCAATTGGTTCAGATCGGCCACGCTTCGTCCCGACGGCGCGTGATAGCCCGACGGCGGCAGTACCTCCAGGCGATATTGACCCGGAGTCACCAGCGGGAAACGAAACACGCCCGCCGGCAGGTTGTACACCGTGCCGCCGGCATCGGTCACGGGACTCCCCGTAGTGAGCTCAGCCGGATAGCGGCTCACGCCATCATCGCCCAGCACGGTGGCCAGCGCGCCCGTGGCCGCCTCCAGCAGGCGCACGCGCGCACCATTCACCGGCAGGCCCGTGCCCGAGTCGAACACCTTGCCGAAGGGATCCACCAGCGCCGCGGCGTTGCTGCTGTCGGCCGAATCAAGCGGGTCGGTGTAGCTGAGCGTGATGCGTGAATCGCGCGCCACCTGCAGCACGCAATCCCCGCGCACCGCGGTCGCCGCGCCGCTGGTCGGCAGGTAGCCGAGGAACACGCCGGAGCTCACGGCCGTCTCGCTCAAGCGCACGGTTTCCTGATCGCCGATGGCGCTGGTTACGGTGACCGTCACCGTGTCGATCAGGGTTGCATCGCGATTCTGGTCGGCATCGACGACGCGCAGGAAAACGGCATCCCCGCCGTGAACACTCTGCGTCTGCGCCAGCGGCACGCCCTGCGCCGGATCCACGGTGCCGCCACTGCCACTGCTCGGCGGTGACAGGGTGACGAACGTACCGTTGTTGGAACACTGCGTGGGGCCGCCGGTGCGAGTGGGATCACCACCCGCCTCGCCCAATCGCAAGATGGTAGCAGCGGAGGTCGAGGGCACCGGCACCACCTTGGCGCTGACGGTGTTGGTGCGGATGCTGACGGGCGTGGGCGAGCCCGGCGGAAGGTAATCGATCTGCGCGGTGTTGCTGATGGCTACACCGGGCGAGGTCATGGCACCGGCGGAACCGGCCAATAGGAAGGCGGCCGCGAGTCCCGCCAGAAGCGAGATTACGCTGCCGCCTGACGTGCGGCGGGCGCAAGGCCTGTTAAACCTCGCGCCCGCTGCAGTGGACGGCCGTGACTCCTTGTCATCGCGCGGCGGGCTCGAAAGCTTGGAGACCCGCCGCGCCGGCCATGCCGTGCGCATGAGAAACCCGTGGGGAACGAGCCTCTAGTTCACCGTGACGCGGAACTTGACCGTCGCCACGCCGCCATTCGCGGCAATGGTGCCCGCCGCAACGGCGACGGAGGTGACCGGTGCACCGGTAGTGGAGCCCGCATCGGCATCCGCCGCATCCGTGAGCGCGGCGTTGTTCAGCTTCATGCTGCCCGCCACGTACGCGGTGTTGGTCGGGATGTTGTCCGACAGCGTCACCGACACGGCAGGCGTGGTGGTGCTGCTGTTGGTCACGGCGATGGTGTATTCCATGACCGCACCCGGAATGGCCTTCGGGTTGGTGGTGCCGCTGACCGGATCGCTGATCACGGCCACCGACTTCACCACCGCCAGCGTCGCCGAGGCAACGGTGTAGGTGTTGTTGGCGTTCTCCGTGCCATCGTTGCCCGTATCGGCGAACACCGTGTCCACACCGGCCGTATCGGCGCCGGCCGTCGCGGTGAACCCGGTCGTGGCCTTGAGGTTCACGATGCTGGTCTGCGCATTGGTCGCCGACCCCGGGATGTCCGAGACGATGAAGAACTTGATGGACAGGTCGGCCGCGAAGGCGATCGGGCCCGCCACCAGCGTATCCGTGCCGGCGTTGAACACGTTGTCGCCGTTGTCACGGTAGATCTTGACGTTGGTGACGTCGAAGTTGTCGCCCGCCTGGTTGGTCGCGACCAGCGTGAAGTTGTCGGTGTCGTTACCGGTGTTGGTCACCGTGTAGATCACCGCCTGCGCGGTGCTGCCCGGCGTCACCGAAGTGCCCGTGCCCGCCGTCACGTTCAGGTTGACCTTGCGGTCGACCACGAAGGTGCTCGCGTTGCTGGTGATCGGTGTCTGCGCCACCGCGCCCACCGAGTAGCTGACCGTGGCCGAGTTGGACACCGTGGTGTTGGCCGCGGTACCCGCGGCCTGGGCGCCGGCCGCAAGGCCGAGTGAGGACATCAACGCCAACGCGAGGCCCATCCGCGTGGCGCGGCTTTCGAACTGCTTCATTGCAATCTCCTGCTGCAATCAACCGGCGCTCTTCAACTCCACAACGCACGCTGCGCCCTGTCCGCGTGCATCAACCCGCCGGCATCATTGCCGGACGGGATATCGACTCAATTGACGGCTGCGCGGAAGCGCACCGCCGAACTCTGGCCGGGCGCCAAGGCGCCGGTGAACACCCAACGGATGTTGCGAATGTCTTCGTCGCGCGCCGGGCGCTGGCTGCCATCGGCCTCCTTGACCATCAAGGCGCCGGGCTTGCCGAACACGCGCCCATCCACCGAATAGCTGATCTCGGTGCCGGGGCCCGTGGCGGAATCGGCCACGTAGCTCAGGTGCTCGGGAACCGGGTTGTTGACCACCACCTTGTCCACCGGCTTGCTGCACTGGTTGTGCGCGGTGATGGTGTAGATGACGTGGTTGCCTGGCACCACCTTCGCCGGCGGCACGAGCTTGACGCTCTTCTGGCCACTGGCGTCGGTGACTTCCTGCTCCATCTGCACGTCGTTGCGCAGCTCGATGCAGTTGGTGGTCGGGCCCTGCGCGTGCGCGGCCGCCGCGGCGGCGAACAGTGCGGGAACGGCGAGAACGGAGATGGAACGCTTCATGTTGTATGCCCCTTTGCTTTCAATTGATGGTGACTTTGAACACAACGGTTTGCGGCCCGCTGGCGGCCGTGAGATTGCCCAGGTTCACGCGAACCTGCGGCGCCGGCGAAATCGTGTATTGGCCCGCGTCGGCATCGGCCGCATCGGTCAGCGTGGTGCCATTGAGCTTCAAGCTCCCGCTGACGAAGCTCGTGTTCGTGGGAACGGGGTCGCTCAACACCGCGGCATTCGCGGTGCCCGAGCCCGCCGGCGTGACGACGATCTGATAGGTGATGGTGGCGCCCGGCACCGGCTCCGTGCCGCCGAAGGGATCGGCTACGGTCTGGGATTTCACCGAGTTGAGTTGCAGCGCGCCGACGACGTACACGCCTTCGGCATTGCCATTGCCACCGGAGGTGCCGATGACGGCGTCCACCCCGCCCGTGCCCTGCCCTGCAAAGATGGTTCCCGGCGAGCCCGTGCCCGTGAAGGCTGCCGCGTTCAGGTCGCTCTTTCCCTTGGCGCCATCGGCCAACGCCGCCGGGATGTTGTTCAGCACCAGCACCACCACCGAGCCGTCAGGCTGCAGCAGAGGATCGTTGCCGCCAGGCGTGTACGGCGTATCACCCGCCGAGAAACCCGGCGTGCCGTCGGTGTCGAAATAAATGGGGGTAGCCGAGGGCACCGGATCGAAATCATCACCCACGATGGCGCTGTTGAGCGTCAGGTGAAACTTCTCCGGGCCGTTGCCGGTGTTGGTGACGCGGAACATCAGCGCCTGGTTCGAAGCGCCCGTGGCCACGCTCACCGAGGCGGTCAGCGAGGTCACGTTGACGTTGACGATCTCCGCCACGTTGATCGAGGTGACATTGGAAGCGGTGGTGATGGTGCTGGCGCCGAGCTGGTAGCTCACCTGCGCCACGTTTTGGATGTTGGTGCCCGCGGCGGTGCCGGCGGCCTGCGCCTGCGCCACGAAGCCGGCCACGAGCGCCACGCACGCCGCGCGCCACGTCGCGCCGCGCAGCCGCGCCGCCAGGCCATTTTCCAACTTTCCAACTTGCCGCATCAAAACGCTTCCAAGCCATGAAACTGGTGCGTGACGCCGGGGATTTGGCAGTCATTGCATCTCCCGAATTCCTCCAGTGATCCGGCACATCCGATGTGCCAGGACGAGGTCCCGGGCGTCGCGCGGAAGCCATTCTTTACAAAAGCGGCATGTTTATTGTGAAATCGCCCGCAGTTTTGCCGCGTGAAGTTAAAGGCTTTGCGAAAACTGCCGACAGCGTCGCGCGTTTTTCCCCCTAACGGGACGAACGTACGTTCCTCGCGCGGGCGGACCTTGAATGGATGAGACAGGATCAACAGCAATCGGCGGCCAGGCAGGCCCCGCAGGCAAGCCATTGCGGCAGCGTTCGACGCGCCGGGCGGGCGATGTGCGGCTTGCTGTCGCCTAGCCGCGTGCTTGCGCGCGCATCGATCGCGCTCATATTGGCGCTGACCGGTATCCAGGCACACGCCAACACCTGCTCGGCGGCCAGCGCCGGTGGAACCGCCCCCAGCGATTGGCGCAGCTATTGCTGGCTGGATTTCACCGGATTTTCCGCCAACACGGCCAACAACGCGGCCGGCCAGAATTTCTCCTTCACGCTGGGCGATGGATCCACGCTGACGCTCAATGTGCGCGTGACCAATCGCAATGTGAATGCCGTCACCGCGCCCTCGTGGAGTGGCGCCGCGGTGGGCAACAGCGCGTACACCGGCATTCCCGGCCGGCCCGTGCTGTATACGACCGCCGCGGGCAACCTGACCATCACGCTGCGCAACATTGCGATCACTCCGCCCGGCGGCGTGGCCGCAACTGCGGGCTGGGCCATCGTGGCGGCGGATGCGGAATCGAGCAACCAGGGCGAGTCGATCATCTACACGACTAACGGCGGCACGTGGACGCTGATGCAGAACGTGCCCGCCGCCACCGGCAGCACCTATCCCACATTGGCAGGTGTCGGCACGACCACCGTCACCGAGACCGGCGTGGCCGGTACCGTCGGCAGCTATGTGTTCAGCAGCGGCAACAGTCCGACCACGGTGACCACGGCCTTGGTATCCGGCGGATTGCAGGGCGTGATGTTCGCGGTGCGCTATGCCTGGGTGTCGGTGAACAAGTCCATCAATGGCACGCGGCTCAGTGCCAGTGACCAGTTCACCTATTCGATCAAGTCCACCGCGAGCGGCACCGCGCTGGTCAGCAATTCATCCACGGGCGCGGGCGCCGGGCCTTTCACCGCCGCCCAGGTCACGGTCGCCGCCGGCTATCCGGTGACGGTGGCTGAGGTGATGGCGCCGGGCAGCGCCAGCGCACTGAGCTCCTACACATCGTCGTTGACCTGCACCAACGCGAATGTCGGCTCCGCCACCGTGATGCCCACGGCGCAGGCAGCGACCAGCGTGAATCTGGGCACCCTTGCCTATGGCGACGGCGTGACGTGCGTGTTCACCAACACGGCGAAGCGGCCATCCTTGACGGTGGTGAAGGGATCGGAAGTGCTGTCCGATCCGGTGAACGGCACCACCAATCCCAAGCGCATTCCGGGCTCCGTGATTCGCTACACCGTAAACGTGACCAACAGTGGGCCCGGGACGGTGGATTCGAGCACGGTGGTGATCACCGATGCGCTGCCAAGCACGGTCATCGCGTGCGTATCGACTCTATGCGGCAGTCCCATCGTCGAGTTCATCGATGGAGCCACGACCAGCGGCCTCGCGTTCAACTACGCCACGAACGTGACGTACTCCAACACCGTCGGCGGCGGCGTACCCTACACGTACACGCCGGTGCCGGACGCCAGCGGCTTCGATGCCGCGGTGACCGGGATTCGCATCGCGCCCACGGGGCTGTTCGCCGCGGCCGGCAGTGGCAATCCCAGTTTCTCGGTGAGATTTCGCGCCAAGGTGAAGTAATGCTGCGGGAGCACCCGGTGTGGGCCCGCGCGTCAGTTCTCCCAAGCCACTCCAAAGCGCTTCTGATAGCGCTCGAACAACGCGCGCTCCGCGAGCACTTCCGCTGAATCGCCCACCGAGTAGCGATGCGCCGGACGCGCTTCGCGCGGATGCGCCTGGTGATAACTCTCCATGGCCGCGCGCGCCCGTTCCGTGAATGGGACGCGCAGCTGCGTGTAGAGCTTCTCGATGGTTCCAAGCGGGTCGGCGATGAAGTCCAGGTATTGCACGCTGTGCAAGGCGCCCGCCGGCACCACGCCCGCATCGATCTGGTCCAACACCCTGCCGAAATGTGCTGCGAGGTTCGCGGAGTTGGTAAGTTGCGCGATCGCCTGCTCGCTCAAGGGCTGATCGCTGCGGATGTGAAACAGCGTGCCGACCAGGCTCACCATCGAGGCGACGCACTTGATCGGATCGCGGTGCATCCACACCAGCTGCGTGCCGGGGAACACCTTGTACACTTCGGGCAGGTAGCGCATGCAGTCGGGGGACTTCACCACCCAACCGCGGCGTCGATTCTTCCATTGCAGCAGCTTCAACACACGCTTCGCATAGCTCAGCGCATTGCAGTAGTTGTGCGGCTTCAAGTACGCATCGAAGCTGGGCACGAAGCCGTACAGGTCCATCCAGCCGTTGCTCTGGAAGCTCAACGATTCCACCTGGATCAATTCCGTCGGCACGCGGCCATCGAACTCGTGCATGGACTTGAGCTCCGGTGTTACCCGGTTCCACATCTCCATACGCCCATCGGCCAACGCAATTCTCGGGTCGGAGTCGTAGGTGGCCGCCTCCGGCGGCGGACAGGGAAACAGCGCCTCCCAGGTACGGACCGAATTGAAGTCCGGATCGAGGGAGAGATAGTTGATCATGGCCGAGGTCCCGCTGCGGCCCGAACCGATGATCCAAACGGGCGAATCGGCGTCTTGGTCGTCGATTTCCGGATGCTGGCGGTAGATGTCCTCGATGCGAAGCCGTGCTTCCAGCGCGGCGAGGATGTCTGAGCGTGTCATCAAGCGGCCCATCAACGTGAGGTTCGCCTCCTCGTCCAGGGCTTTGATGAATACCTGGAACGGTTCTCGCCAGTCATCGGCACCGAAGTTCGAAAGGCCGGTATTGGCGATGGCCTGACGAAGGAGCGAGTTCTCGTCGAGCGGCACCACGGCCTTGAGATCGAGGCAACGGCCCTCGGCATTGACCCGTTCCACCCATTCTGGCCGCTTCGCGGGCTGCCAGCGCTGTACGCGCGATTGGCCTTCTTTATTCACTCTCCCCTCCGTGAAATAGCGTATCGCATACCAGCGTACGACGTCGGCACCCCCAAAAGTACCCCCAGGCCTGCGGGGTATCTGGGTGTGCAGGAGAACCGGCCGGAAAACCGGACCTTGAATTCAAAGGAGATTTTTTGGGATGGAGGGTGACGGGAAGGCGGTATGTTTGAAAGTGGTGGGCCGTGTAGGGATCGAACCTACGACCAATTGATTAAGAGCGCGTCCCCGCTGTACGCCTGAGTACGCTGGAGTACGGTTTTTTTAGCGTTTTCAATCATTTATCCTAATAGCTCTACGACTTGTTTCGCCGAACTTGCCTTGAGTACGATCTGATCTGGTCACTCTTTGGTCACTCCAATACCGGTTCGACCCCCTGATGCCACAAGCAAAACTCCGCCAAGACACCATCCGTACGCTTGATTATGTTGGCGCCGCTGGCAAAAAGTCGCAATGCATTTATTGGGACGTTGCCCTGCCCGGCTTCGGTCTGCGCAAATACCCCAATGGCCGCGGCAGCTATGTCTGCGCCTACCGCATTCAAAAACGGAAGCGGCTGGTCGACCTGGGACGCTCCGACACGATCACATTGGAACAGGCCCGGCGCAAGGCGCGGCTGTACTTCGGGACGGCAGCGGACGGCAAAGATCCCCAGTCTAATATCGATGAGATGCGCGCCTCCCTGACGGTCAAGAAGCTCGCCGAGCTTTACCTCGCACGGCATGCGAAGCCCAAGAAAAAAACCTGGAAGCAGGACGAGGCCGCCCTTAATCAGCTTCTCATTCCCCGGTTTGGGGCTCACCTGGCTGCATCCATCACGAGGGCGGACGTCGCCATCGTCCATGCGGAATTCGGCAAGGATCACCCCTACGCCGCCAACCGCTTTGTCTCGGTCGTCCGCAAAATGTACAACGTCGGTCGCCAGCTCAGCCTCGTACCCGACGACATGCGCAATCCGGGGACCGAAATCGTGCGTTTCGCGGAGCATCGGCGGCGCCGGTTTGTGACGCCGGCCGAAATGCCCATCTTGGCGGCCGCCATCAACAATGATCCAAATGAATTCGCGAGCCACGCCCTGTGGCTGCTGTTGCTGACCGGCGTCCGGCGTAATGAAATCCTCGCCGCCAAGTGGGCGGACATCGATTGGGACAACAAGACGCTTTATATCGGAAAGACCAAGAACGGCGAAGCCGTTCTCACGCCGTTGGGCCGAGCCGCGATCGCCCGGTTGAAGCTCATCCCTCGGCTGCACGACAACCCCTACATCATCTGCGGTGAGCTGCCCGGAAAGCCCCTCGCCTACATCGACAGGATGTGGCGCCGCGTCAGAGAGGAGACAGGATTTCAGGACTTGAGAATTCATGATCTGCGCAGAACGGTGGGTTCGTGGCTGGTCCGAGACGGCGCGTCACTGCATCTCGTCGGGGCCGTTTTAAACCACAAGAATCAAGCAACCACCGCGGGGTACGCGTATTTTCAAACGGGCGATCGGCACAAAGCGCTCGATCGACATGGCAAGAAGATCGTGGAAATTGCTTCCGGCAGTTTCAAGCCAAAAAACAAATCAGTTCCGGCGGATCTCGCTGCGGCCAACGTACCGCCTCTAAAGCCAACCAAAGTTCGACGGCTCTCCCGTCAAGAGCTCTACGAACTCATCTGGTCCGAGCCAATTACGACTCTGGCCAAGCGGTTCGGCATTTCAGACCGGGGGCTCACCAAGGTGTGTCAGCGATCTGATATACCGGCGCCGCCCCGGGGGTACTGGGCAATGATTGCAGCGGGTGGAACTTTCGAGCGTCCAGAGCTGCCGATCCGGCCAGATTTGAGTTCAAGAAGAATTGGCTTTCGCGTCAATCCAAGTACAAACAAATAGGTGGCGTTGGAACCACGGAGAACCATTCGGGGGCCAAGATCGGGCGAAGCTGATTGTAGTAAAGCCATTTGCGACCTCGGCCGAAATTGAATTGTTCATCCACTTCGCAAGAAATAAGTCATTGCCGATATTGCGTACTGTTGTCCGCTGAGAATTGCTGCGCGTAAAGCGGATTGTGATCGGCAATGCAAGGATCATGTTTTTACGCAAAGATTTGAAGCTCTTGCATGTCTCGTAACATTACCCTACCGAGGTTCCCTGCTGAGGATAAACCAAGCGCCGGTGGCGAGAGCAGGATCAAGAATCGCAAACGTGGCAAGTATGTGTGGGAATACACCATCCACTACAAGCGGTACTAACACGAGCGGAACGAATACCACTCGATCAATCACTGTGGCAGCGACAATTTGGCGTCCCCCGGAACGGCCGCCGTAGATATAAAGCCAACCGATGATAGCGAGCGTCAAACCAATGATGCGAAATAAGTCGGCTTCATGGCCTACAAATGCGGCGTCCAAAAACAGTCGCTGAACCGCGGCCGGCCAAATGAGAAGGAGCAACCCGGAACCCACATACATGAAGCCGTTGGCAATGGTGTACGTCGAGCCCCGCGGAAGTGTCGCGGGTGCCTCGCTGAGGGCACGTAGTAGCTGTTTCACGATGTCGCGCACACGCCGGGTGGAATTACGGGACGGCGTCCATACCTGTGTAGCTGAAATGATCCGCAGCGACCCGCCAGCCGTGGGAAGTTTTGACCCACACATAGAGTGATTTCGCGTGATCGATCGTCGGCTTGTGTGCTGCATCCACCCCGGGCGCCTCGAAGACGACGAACTGCAGGGCCGCAGTCGGACTGAGAATTTTCGTGTAGACGGCACTCGCCTTGATCGACGGGAAATTCTTCATCAGTTCGCCGACGAGCGCGATAGTCTGCTTGCGGCCTTTGTACACCGCCGGTCCATCAGACGCGGTAATGATGGCGTCGTCGGTCAAGAACTCATCGGCATATTTAACCGGATCTTTCGTTGACCATACTGCGCCATAGGCGAAGTTCAGCCGATCTTGGAGGACCTTTTGCAGAGCGGTGGCGTCTGTGGTTTGCGGGCTGGCAGTGGCAGTGATACTGGTCATGAAAAGGGTCAAGACAACTGAATAGAGGCGCATGTTTTAGAATCTCCCGATGATGATCAATGAGTGTGATAGCGCACGGTGATACCGTAGGTGCGCGGATCGCCAGCCGCCCATTCGTCAAAGCCGAAAGCCTTCACGTCATACGCGCTGACGAGGTAAGCCTTGTCGGCCAGATTGTGCACCCAGGCGGTGACCGTGAGTCGATCCTGCAACGTCGTGAGACTCATGCGTGCATTCATCAGCCCGTAGGCCTTCTGACGGAGCACGGGATCGTTGTTGACAGAGAAAAATTGGCTGCTCTGATACTTACCGTCGACCTCCAAGGCAATCGTGCCGGGACTGACCGGCACCTCATACCGCAGCAAGGCGTTAACGTTCCCCTTGGGGGCACTCGGCAACGTGTTCCCCGTCAGATTGCCGCCAATGGAACTATTGAAGTTGTCGAATCGAGACTGCGTGTAGCCAGCGCCGACCTGAATCAGCAGCGGAGCAAGCGGTTTCCAAGCCAGTTCGAGTTCGGATCCATACAAACTGGAGGCCGCGGCATTTGATAATTGCTGGAACGGCGCACCCCCGGCGCCCGACGCCAAGATAAACACCTGCTGATTCTTGAAGTCGTAATAGAAAAAATCGGCATTGAGGCGCAGCCGTCCTCCGAGCTCACTTTTGACGCCGAGTTCGTAGCTGGTGAGGGTTTCGGGATCTACCAGGCTCGCCTCACCTTGGTCAAAGAATGCGCCGCCGTTGTAGTTACCACTATTGAAGCCGCGGGCGATACTGGCGTAGGCCAATACGTCGTCGGTCCACTGGTAGGAAATGGAACCGCGACCAGACACATTGTTCCAGTCTCTTTTCTTGGGAAATGCGATCGTTTGCACCAACGCCGTCTGTGTAATAGCGCTTCCCGCGATGAACGCGTCCGGGGCAAACGTCGAGACATCGTTGATATAGGCGTTGTAATTGAGATCCTTGTTCTCGTGGGTGAAACGCAGTCCCAAGGAAAGTTTCCACCGCGAGTTGAGAGCAAAATCGATGTTTCCGAACGCAGCAACGCTATCAGTCTTCATCGAGGACACCTGCCCCACGCCCTCAAGCACACCGCTGATGCCGGTAAATACACTGGGGCCGAAGCCAGGCGCCTGGAACGCAACGCTGCTATCGAGATCTTCGTGGAAGTAGTACAGCCCTGTGATCCAGCGCAATCGCTGTTCGGGCGAGGTCAGACGCAACTCCTGGCTGTATTGGCGAGGATGGCCGAAATAGGATCCGGCGACTTCGTTATTGGGACTCGCGTCGGTGTCCTCCAGAATGCGCGAGGTATTCTGCTCGTAAGCCGACACCGAGGTCAGCGTAAAGGCTGGAAGTTGCCAGTTCACCGTTGCGGATCCGCCAAGCGAGTCGACCCATGCGTGTTGATGCGCGATGTTCCACTGCCCCTGATGGAAATTGGCATTATCCGCGTACCCGAAGAAGTCCGTGCAGCCGCTGCCGGGCGCCGGTGCCGCACACGGACCACCGGTGGCAGGGTCGGTCAGGCCGACCTGCTTGTAGGGCGAAAAATCGCTGCGATCCCTGCTGCCATGCAGCGCAAGGAGCAAATCAAAATCCGAACCCGGCTTCAACAGCCACTGCGCCCGCCAAGCAAGCGCGTCGGTGCGACCATCATGGCTGTGAAGAAAGGTATTGTCCTGGATGCCGTCGCGATTCTGATCGATCAAACTCAAACGTGCCGCGCTGTTCGCTCCGGTAGCGAAGCCCAGGCTCGAGTCCACATCGAGTTCGTTGAAGCGTCCATAGGTAACGCTTGAATCAATGCTTGCGCCGGCGCCAACGACGGGCTTGTTGGTGATGGCGCGAACCATGCCGCCCGTGGTGTTCTGGCCGAACAATGTGCCCTGTGGTCCGCGGGCGATCTCCACACGGTCAAGATCAAAGAGCTGGGCGCCTTGTACCGCCGGTGAATTCAAATAGGTGTCATCCAGATACACGCCAATTTTTGAATTCGCGTTGGGATTGAACTGCGTGGTGCCGATGCCGCGAATGAAAAAACTCGGCGCCGTCCGGCCAAACGAGCCTTGCTCGGACAAGTTGGGGGCGAATTCGACCAGATCTCGCATCTGGGACGCTCCCGCAGCCGCAAGGTCTGCTCCTCCAAGCGCCGTAATAGACACCGGCACAGTCTGGGCAGACTCCTGGCGACGCGTGGCTGTTACCACGACCTCGGCCAGTTGATCGTTGCTGGCGGTGACATCCGTCTGCGCGAAGCTCTGCGCGCTATAAAGGGCGGGTACCATCGAACCGAGCAACGCGAGGTATTTTCTTAGCATAATAAAGTCCTTCTATTGCCGGTCTGCAGTGCAGCCGGCTATGGATGTGCGGTCTGGAGATAACAGATCAGATCCGCCCGCGCGCTGTCGCGTTTGATCCCCAGAAAAGCCATGTAGGTCCCCGGCACGCGATTGGGCGGATCGCTTAGAAACCAGTCGAGCGCCGCAACCGTCCAAATGTCGGTGCGCGCACGCATCGGCTCGGAATAGGCAAATCCCGGGATACTCGCCGGCCGCCGATCGACAACATTGAACAGCGGCGGTCCCACTATGGCGCCCCCTGCAGGAGCAATTGAATGACAGATCGAGCACTTGGCCTCGAACACGGATTGGCCCGCAGTCGCATCGCAGGCCGTGGCGGCGAGTACGCGCCCACCGAACATCAGCGCCGTCGCCATCAGCACAAGATGGAATATTCCTGCCGGTATGAGTCGACCAATCATGTCAACAGCGACTCGCTCACTTCGCGCGCCACCCGTGCCCCACGCGCGATGGCGCCGTCGATAAAGCCACGCCAGCTGTTGTCCCCTACATCGCCACCGGCCATGTACAGCCTACCTTCGTGGCGTGAGAGTTCAGCGTGATAGCGAACGAGTCCGCCAGGCACGAAGCCGGAGAACGTTCCCCGCGCGAAAGGATCGCTCGACCATGCGTAGCTCGTAGATGCCAGAACCTCGATTTGCGGGTCGAACTGGCGCAACACGGCCTGCACGGATTCTTCGTCGTTGGGATCAAAGGCATTCTCTGGCGCAAATCCCACCAGCAGGGTCGTCGTTGGGAGTTCGGCATAGGTGAACAGCATTCCTGCACGCTGCTTCGCCGGCGCCAGCCATTGCACTTTCCCGAGGCGACCTTTGACTTCGACGTAGTACTTCATTCCCGAGGGAGTGAAACCTTGTCGCGACGCCTCGAGCTTCAATTCCGATAGGGCAGGAACGATGTCGATGGTGCTGAGGACCCGGGGCGGCAGCGCCAAAATGACCGCTCTCGCCGTTAGCGACTTGCCGTCCTGCGTGCTCACCGCCAGAACTTCGCCGCGCTTTTCTATTCGACGAACCGGGGCGTTGAGCCTTATCTCCGCCCCGCCATCAGCAGCAATGATTCGCGCCAACGCACCGGTGCCGCCGGGCATCTTGTAGCGCGCAGTGGCGTCCATCAGGTTTCCGAAGTTATCGAGACTCAAGGACCACCAGCGCATCATTTCGACATATGAGGCCTTGTCCAACGGGCAGTGGGCCATCGCCTCGAGGAACGGCACCAGCGTGTCTCGCTGCAGGGGCGATAATCGAACGGCCTTGAGTCGATCAGCGGTACTCATCGCTGAGCGGGCAGCGATCTCTTTCCAGGCGAACTGCGAATCGTAGGGTCGAGGCCAGGTGAGGCTGGATTCGGAGAAATAACTTTCGACGCCTTGGACAATTTCCTCGATTTTTGTTCCAGTATCAAAGGAGGTTGGCTGGCCATCGACGATTGCAACAACTCGCTCGGGTACGGCGCCGGGCGTTTCTTCCACCGGAATTCCATAGCGGAGAATTTCCGACCACACCGCAGGTTGTGCCCAGTGAACCCAGGTTCCACCCAATTCGATGTGGTGATTGCGAAACTGTGTGTCGAAGGTGCGACCGCCCAACCGGCTTTTGGCCTCAAGGACCAAAGTTCGCAGTCCGTTCTTTTGGCAATCCCGCGCAGCGGTGACGCCGGAGAACCCGCCGCCTACCACGATGACATCGTAGTCTGCCTGGGTGACCGTTCCGCCACGGCGGCGGGGCGAATGCTGTTCTGCCGATCCGGCCGATTGGGCAATGCCAGCCCCGGCGGCGGCGGCGCTTGCCAACAAAAATTGCCGGCGAGAGACCGACGTTATTGGGGTGTTCTTCTCATTCGATGTAGGACGCATGTCCTAACCTTAGTACGAATGTCCTAGAGAGTCAACAGCAGGTCGAGGTAAGATGGCATCAATGAGGAAAAAGAAGGCAACCATTCAGCGAAGGCGGCTCGCACCCTTGGCTGGCGCCTCTCGGCCGCTGACAAAGTCACATCAAAAAGAAGCCGCTCCGAGCGCCACGGTCGAACGAATATTGGAGGGCGCACGACAAGTACTCATCCGCGATGGTCACGTACTATTTACTTCTCGCCGAGTCACCGAAAGTGTCGGCATGCGTGTAGGCAATCTGACCTACCATTTTCCGAGCAAGCGTGAGCTACTGCTGGCAGTGATTACGCGCCTGTTGGCGTTCTACACCGAGCGCTTCGATGCCATTTTTGCGACTGCCGATGTTTCCGCAACGGAAGGAATTGCGCGCCTCGTACGCTGGCTTCTCGAAGATGCCATCGATGCCGAGACCGTGGCCGTGTTCCGTGAGCTTTGGGTACTTGGCTTGCGTGATCCGCAGATTGGCGAAGCGGTGGACGACTTTTACGACGCGGCGATTGAACGTGTTGTCAAACTCTTTCTTCGCTCGCGCCCCGAGGCCGATGTGGATGCCGTGCGCGAGTTGGTGCAGTTATTGGGCCTTGTGTCTGAGGGCACGCTGGTGTTCTACGGCACACGAGCTAAGCGAGCTGTCTCCTATGAGCGCATCATCGAGATCGTATCGGGTTTGGCCAATGTGCTGGTGCCAGATGAGCGCCTGACGCCCAAGGGCTGACACAAAACGGATCACTGGACCGCTGAGATATATTTTCGCGCGGCCCCCCGGTTTTAGTTTTCACACGCGAAGACGGCAAGCCCATACTCACTCAACCCGCTGAGCGCCGCGTTAACAATAGGCCGATGGCCGTTCGCTGACGAACTGAATGTTAACAAGCTCCGGCACTCCATAGGCATGATTTCGCTAATGAACTATTCGTGCGTTCTTCACGCAGCATACGATTCTCCGAAGAACACTACCTCGACACCGTGACGTGTCCGGCTGCTCGACCCGCCAATCGGCATCACGCGCTTGGAAAGCTGACGTCCTTGACTGGCCGGGGTCAACACCGGTCCTGACGACCGCGATTTGTCAGAATCCTCGCCTTCGGCTCAGTCTGGCCAGGAGATGTTGATCCTAGCCCAAGAATTGCCTGCTCTGAGCAGGCGCACAAGTTGCAATATAGAATCGAAGCGTCGAAACACCAAAGGAAGTGTGTGGCCACAATCGTAGGTCAGAGCGGGGCGTGGCAGACATTAGCCTCTGATCTTGCCCGGCGCGGATACACGATCTCTACCCCTCGAGAGCTACCGCCTCTACTCAGGAAGATGGAGAAGACTCGACCACAGTTGATTGATGCAAGTCGCGCGAAGACTTTGCGCGCTATTCATCAGTTAACAGCACGCATTGCTGCGTTGGCGGCTGAGCGCGGACTTTTCAGGCGCCTCATCAATTCGTTCAGGATTCGCGCTCTCAAGACTGAGATTGCCGCTCTTTACAAGGCAGACTCGCTCTATTCATCTGCTCTTGATCAGGCAATTGTAGACCTTCGATCGTTCCTCAATTCCGCGGAACTGGCTGGAGCTGAAGAGGAACTCGCTGTGATCGAGCGTCTTCGTACACTTCCCTCGTCTGCGGTTGCTTTCAACGATGTACGGCTTAACGCAACCAGTTATATCCGATTCAACGGCGCAGCACTTATAAGCGCGCAGATAGATCACGTTGTCTTGACTCACGCTGGAGTATTTGTCATTGAGACAAAGCGTTGGAGCCATCGTTTTGTGGAGTCCGGTCAGTTCTATAGCCCGTTTGAACAAGTTAGTCGTGCCAACTATCTTTGTTACGATTTGCTTCGTGAGAAATTCGGAAAAATGCGAGTCCGAAGCGTCATTGCGTGTGGGGGCAGTTTGCCTGATGCGCCGCTCGAGTCGTATGTCAAAGTGGTCCGACCGGAGAGTTTGTCCAGCTACATCTCGGGGTGTCGAAATACTGAAATGGCACCTGAGCTTTTCAGCAAACTGCGGAGCTTTTTTGAGGGTCGAGTGGGAAGTCCAAATGCGAGCTAACAACCGCTTGTCGGCGGGCTGACCGCACCGCTCCTCGGTGTACGCGGCCGCTCATGCGGCATCGCTGAGCCGCGTTCTCTTCGGACACATCGGCCGGAAATCCCCGTTGCAATCGTTGCGGTGCCCTTGTGCAGCAAGGAATTGAACCCTTAGCCTCATCATTACCGGTCGATCAACGTCGACCGCTCAGATTGCCGAAACGCTCGATCAGTAGCCAGGAACTGGGCGAGTATATGGACAGCGATCTGCGCGCTGCTCACCGACTGATTCCAAGTTTCTGAATGGAGTTTTGCATAGCGATCCAATTGCCCCTTCAAAGCATCAGGAAGTATGATCGTCATCCGAACAATGGCGTTGCTAGGAAGCTTTCCGAGCTTTATTTTCATAATTCGAATCCCGCGGTGATGAGTTTGCAATCGGCCTCAGAACCAAATCCTTATTCACCATGATACGGAGCGGAAACCCAGGGCGAATACTCAAAGTTGGTTGGATGTTTAAATTTCGGCGTGTGAGCTGCTGACCGATCTGATTGATCGTGTCTTGCGCGCTTTGTCGGCTAGCAACAATCAGGGACCCGGAATTCAACCCCCGATCCGGGGCTGCTAGCTCCGAGTTGATCCCCAGCAGCGTTGACACAGCGGCGCCCGCGAACACTCTGTTCCAATGCCAGTCGACATGATCCTCGAGACCCGCATACCCGGATTTGTCGGCCGCCTGCAATCGATCAAGGGTTATAGAGCTGCCATCCGGCCGTATCAATCGTGTCCACACGAGAAGAACCCGGCGCTGACCGTATGCTATTTGGCTATCGTACTGACCCAGAAGTCGTGACCCCTGCGGAATCAGGAGATATCTACCATCCACCGTATCAAACACATCTTGCGTCACAGTCGCGATTGTTTGTCCTGGCAGATCCGAGTTGATGCCCGTCAACAATGCCGCTGCGATGATGGTGCCAGCCATCAGCTGATACGGTGAGCGTGGATCCTGCAATTTTCCGCTGGCTGTGGTTGCCGGATCTCCTCTCTTATCAAGGAATTCTTGCTTGTGCCCTTGATCGGATTCTTGACCATCGGACACGGACCGTGAATGATCCATATTTGACGCTTGAGCCATTGAATCTTCCGCAGACTTAGCGCCGGATCGGGAAATGTCAGCTTTCACTGAGCCCGCAGAATGTCTCGTCTGGAAAAAAACCTGCGCCTTGTCCGCTGCCTCGGCCTCATCCTGTAGTCTCAATCGCGCCACTCGTTGTGCATCCATCTCCGGATTGGACTTAAATCCACTTGAGCCGTAAGAATCGATACCGGCGTCGTGCTCCGCCTTCAAGACGGGCCGCCCCAACTCCCCCGCCGGCGGACCGAGTTTAGGAATAGGCCGCCAGCTGTCGTAATCCGACGGCAGGTTCGACAGCCCTTCTGCGCGGGTCACCGCTTGTGGGGCTTGCGACGAGGACGTCGCATCCGCCGGCCGTGGCCCCTGCGGCCGAAGCCCCCACCATGTGGCCAGCAGCACCACGGTACCTGCGACGGCGATCAAAACAGCCAACGTGCTGCGATTAATTCGCGCAACGGGCCGCGGTTTAGCACGCAACGCCAACCCCTCCGGATCAATCTTATCGTCGAGCTCGCTCACGACGAACGGCCGCGCTTCAGAGGCGCTGACAGGTCGGATTTCCGCTCGATCCGAACGCGCAATTCATCTTTCTTGCCGCCGAGACGTAATTCCGCAACATCAAACAAGCGATCGACGATGTAGTACGGCGTTCGCACCCGGTAGTTGACAAGCTCGGCTTGTTGATGGGCGCCGAGAATGAACAGTGGCGGTAAGTCGGTTTGTGCGATTCCGGTGGGGAACTGGAGGTAGACCTTCTCGCCATCATCAAAGGCCCGGATTGGTCGCCAAGCTGGGGTGGCGCCTGAGATCTCATAACTAAAATTCAGGCGCTCCAAGGCAACACCATCCGCGACGGGTGCCAGACTCTCGGCGCGCCGAATGGCGCCCTTGAGGAGGGTCAATTGATCCAGCGGATATTGCCAGCTGATGGAAGACATCCAGGTAGCCGGCGTCGCCGATAACTCCAGGTGATACGTACGTCGATTGGTATTGATGATCAGGTTGGTGTGCAACTCCGTGCGCGTGGGCTTCACCAGAATGTGAACCTGCGATTCCTTGCCTGCGCCGCTTGTCGTGTCGCCAATGACCCACCGCACCGTATCGCCGGCAGATACCGAGACCAGTTCTTCACTGGGTTCGAGCGCAATGTCAGTGATCTTCTCGGGGCTGGCGTAGACCTGGTACAACGCATCCGGGTTGTAGGGCCAGACCTGCGTTGCATTGATAAAATTCGCCCGGGTCGGCTCCACTCGTGCCATTTCATTGGCACGAGTCACCCGCTTGATGGGATCAGGGTTCTCCGGCAATTGAAACGAATCGATAGGAACGGGCTTGAGCTGTCCCGGTAGTGGCAGCAGCTGGGGGATTTCGATCAACTGCACGGGCCTGGGAGGATCGCCGACTCGATTGGCCTCGACGGCATCGGGAACGTGCCGCTGCACGGGCTTACCTGCGCAGCCACCTAACGCTCCAATGATGACAATTCCAATGATTACTCTCAGCATTTCCTGTCTCCCTGTAATTTAGATGCCGCCCAATTCCCGGCTCCAACTCAGTCCATCGACGTAAACCCCCAGCGGATTTTTTCGTAATCGATCTTCGTCTCGAGGCGGTCGCATGAGGATGGTGAGGATGGCGGTCCAATGCTCCGTAGTACCCGGTGAGCCATTGGTAAAGTGTCGTTCGGTCCAGCGCACTTGGAAGGAACTGGGGGAGGCACGCACGACGCTCACGACGTCCACCGAGATTGAGGACTGTCCGACGTTCTTGAACGGATCGTTAGCGCGTGCGTATTCGTTTAGTGTCACTGCGCCGCGCTGGGTGGTGTAGTCGTACGCTTCGAGCCAGTTGTCACGCAATACGACCGGATCGAGCGGCACCGAACGCACGTCTTTAATAAATCGTTCGAGTTGACGTCCCACGTGCGCATCGGCGGGGTGATAGTCCTCGATGACTCGGCCGATAGAGCGCACGCCACCCTGCCCGTCGACCTCCACGATATACGGCGTGATTTTGGAGCGGGCCGATTCAAATAGCAGGCCGCTCGTCACGGCGATCGCCAGCACCAGACAACCAAACGCCATGAGCTGCCAATTTCTGGCCTGCACGCGCGCCGAACCGATACGCTCATCCCACAGTTGCTGCGCCGCTTGGTACGGCGTAACGGCTTCGGGGGTTGACGAATAGCGGACACTGGCTCGTTTGAACACCATTTACTCCTCTTGATTGAGAGAGGGGTTGGCGCCGGATCCGCCTTTGTCCCCCTGATGCAGTGTGTGAGCGGCCGTCGTGACGCCGCGCTCAATGTGATTCTGTCGTTGCAAGCGGCGAGCCCAATCTGGCGCCTCCGTTGGCGTCTCAGCCGAGGTCGCCGCGGATTCCGCAGCGGCTGTGGGTCGGACCCACGACTTCATTTTACTGGCGGCCGAACGCACACCCGACCGAACGACATTGGCAAGACCTGCGCCAACCGTCGCTGCGCCACCGCCCTCCGACTGCGCTGCGCCTGCGGAATACGCCGCGCGGGCATCGCCGGCGAGTGATGAGGCGGCGCTTGCACCCGATCGCGCGGTGGCCGCCAAAGCGCGGCCTGCGCCCACCGCAGCCGCACCGCCCGCGACGGCTACACCGGCAACGCCTAGCGCAGTTCCCGCCGCGGCACCGGCGCCCAGTTGCGGCGCCCCGGAGACCAATCCGGTCGCGATGCCCGGGCCGAAGATTCCAAGACCCAATAAGGCCATCGATCCCAACATCAACGCCAACGCATTGTTGAGGGTCGGATCCGTGCCGGCCGGCGGATTGAAATCCGCAAAGATCCCGCCACCGATGCCGACAATGACTGCCAGAACCAGGATCTTGATGCCAGCGGAGACCACATTTCCGAGCACGCGTTCGGCCAGGAAGGCCGTCTTATTCCACAGCGCAAAGGGAACCAATACAAACCCAGCCAATGTGGTTAGCTTGAATTCAATGAGCGTCACAAACAGCTGCACGGCAAGAACAAAAAAGCTCAGCAACACAATGAGCCAGGCGAGGAACAGCACCACGATCGTATCGAGGTTCAGAAACACATCGGGGAAGCCTGCCAGCTGCCCCATCTGCGTCATCAAGGGTCGCGCCGCATCCACCCCGATGCTCGCAATATGGCCCGGCTGCAACAATTGCGCCTGCGTCAGGGTTGACCCCGTCGCTGTGAGGCCCAGCCCTGCAAACGAGCGGAAGATGATGCTCGAGAGTTGGCTGAAGTTGGTGATGATGAAGGCGAAGGCGCCCACGTACAGAGTCTTCTTGATGAGCTTGGCAATCACTTCCTCATGGCCCATCGCCCAAAACAATCCCGCCAGTGTCATATCGATGACGACCAAGGTTGCCGTCAGAAACGCGACTTCGCCGTGCAGCAGCCCGAACCCACCCTCAATGTAGCGGGAGAACACATCGGTAAATCGATCGATGACGGAGAGGTTGTCCATGGTAGGAAGCCCTTACGGCGTAAACCCGCCGACGGGCTGCGGTGTGTAGTTCGTGCCCTGCGTACTGAACAGCCGACGCACCTGATGCGCACGCTCTTCTGCGGCAACCGCTCGCGCCTGTTCCATGGCCGCAGCCCGAGAGGCTGCAATCTGTAGTTCTTGTTGTTGGATCGATTGCCGGGCTTGCAGCGCCAGAAGCTGATTGGTGGCTTGTACCGCTTGCAGGGCACCGACCGCGGCCTGACTGAGATTCACCAGATCGGTCACCACGGCCTTATCAGAGCCAAAGTTCTCCTGCGCTTGGGACTGAATACTCACCGCAGTGCGTAGCGACTCCAGTGAATTCACCCACCGCACCCGCGCATCCTCCGCCATCTTCAGGTTATCGATGCCGTGCCCGTACTGTTCCGGGTACTGCTCGGCAAACTGGCCAAGCGTGTGATTCAGATCAAATGACAACCCCCGAGCCTGGGCAATTAATCGATCGGTGGTAGCCAAGGTGTCGAGCAACCGATTCAGAACACTGAAATCCAACGCGGTCAGGTTCTTGGCATCGTTCTCCAGCATCGTGACTTCGTGCTCGAGCTGTTGAACCTGGTTGTTGATCTCATCCAGCATGCGTAACGCCGTCAGTGCGTTCTCTATCAAATTCGCCGGGTCTATTACGACAAACTGTGCACGCGCCGGCATCGTCACGAAGCCGGTCACCAATGCGATCCCCAGGATCAGCGTAATGCGCCTCACAGGCGACCTCCCGATTTCGTATCAAAGCTCTCCAATAACTCAGCCGCCCACTCCAACCGCTTGTGTCGCAGCCAGCGCATGGCGAACGGCGCATCCGTGGCCGATTGGCGCAGCTCATCCATGACCCGGTGATCCTCGGGACTCGACGCACCCGCAAACGCCAGCGCAATCGGCCCCAACGCCAGTTCAAACAGTCGCGCGCCTAAGCGCGAGTGGTAGTAGTAATCGTGCTTCGGTGTGGCTCGCGCGATCAGCTCGATCTGACGAGCGTTGAGTCCGAAGCTTTCATAAACGCCGCGCAGCTGCGGTTCCATCGCTTGCGGGGAAGGAAGAAAGATCCGGCTGGGACAGCTTTCAACGATGGCCGGCGCGATGGTCGATCGCTGGATATCGCTCAAGGATTGCGTCGAAAAGACCACCGAGACATTGCGCTTGCGCAAAACTTTCAGCCATTCGCGGATTCGACCCGAAAATATCGGGTCATCCAAGAACATCCACGCCTCATCCAGAATCAACAGGGTCGGCGGCCCGTCGAACCGATCCTCCAGGCGATGAAATAAATAGGTCAGGATCGGCAGCACAGCAGTCTTCGCCTGCATCAAGGCCTGCATCTCGAAACACTGGATAGCGCTCTGACCCAAGCGGTCCTGGTCGGCATCCAGCAATCGACCGTGGGAGCCACTGAGTGTGTAAGGTTGGAGGGCCTGCCGCAAACGATTGGATTGCAGCAGCACCGACAAGCCCGTCAAGGTACGTTCTCCGACCGGTGCGGTGGACAGGCTCGCAAGTGCAGACCACAGGGTGTCTTTAACTTCCGGCGTGATGAGTAGATTTTCATGCGCCAACAAACCTGCGATCCATTCAGCAGCCCATGCGCGTTCACTCTCCTCGTCGATCCGCGCCAGCGGCTGAAACGCAATATCCGTCGTGGCACCCAAGTCGTAGTGCTCTCCTCCCAATCCCAGCACGCTCGCGCGCATCGACCCACCGGAATCGAACACAAAGATCTGCGACCCGGCATAGCGCCGAAACTGCAGCATCAACATAGACAACAGCACCGATTTACCTGCGCCAGTCGGACCCACGATGAGCGTGTGGCCGACGTCCCCCACATGGGTCACGAGTCGAAAGGGAGTCGCCCCGTCGGTGCGCGTAATGATGAGCGGCGGCGCCTCCAGATGCGCATTGCGTTCAGGCCCCGCCCACAGGGCCGATAAGGGCATCAAATGAGCCAAATTGAGAGTCGACACCAGCGGTTGTCGTACGTTGGCGTAGACGTGACCCGGGATCGAGGACAGCCAGGCCTCCACGGCATTGAAGGTCTCGTGAATGGTCACAAACCCTCGCCCTTGGATGATTCTCTCGATGGCCTTGCGCTGCTCATCGGCAACGGCCGCATCCGGGTCCATCACCACGATCGCCGCGGTGACATAGCCGAAGGAGACTGCGTCTGATCCCAGTTCCTGTAAGGCAGCGTCGGCATCTGCCGCCTTGTTGTCCGCGTCCGTATCCACCAGCGGGCTTTCCTGCTGGAATATCGTTTCACGCAATAACGTGACAATGCTTTTGCGCTTGGCGAACCACTGCCGGCGCAGCTTGACCAACTCGCGCTCCGCGGCGGTCTTGTCGAGAAAAATGAATCGTGTCATCCAGCGATAGCCGAACGGCAATCGATTCAGTTCATCCAGCAAGCCCGGCCAGGTCGCGGTCGGAAATCCCCGCACCGTGAGCACGCGCAGGTGCTGATCGCCCAACAACGGTGCCAGGCCCCCAGTGACAGGAGAGTCCGTCAGCAGTGCATCCAGATGAAACGGTACTTTTGGAACTCGAACCGCGTGTTGTTTATTGGAAACGGAGGAATGCAGGTACGTCAGGGTCTGCTCGTCGTCCATCCAACCGATTTCCGGCATCAAGCCTTCCAGCAACCCCATAAAGCGATCGGTTTGGGTGACGAAACCTGTAAGTTGCTCTGTCCAGTCCACCGCTTGCGGCTTCTTGGATTCGATCATCCAGTGGCTAAGCTTGGCTTGGCTCTCCCGCGGTGGCAGATAGACCAGAGTCAACATATAGGAACTTTCAAAATTCGCCGCGGATTGAAAATCCGCGCAGCGTTCCTGATCGATCAACCACGACAATCCGTCCGGAAACTCGGACGCCGCGTAGGGTTGAGCTGGATGTCGCATCGCTTCGACAAACATCGCCCACCCCGACCCCAGACGCTTGAGCGCGTTGTTCAAGCGGGCGGTCGATGTCACCAGTTCGCTCGGCGTCGCACTGTCCAAATCCGGGCCTCGAAAGCGCGCACTGCGCTGGAACGAACCGTCTTTGTTCAGTACGACCCCCGGCGCGACCAATCCCGCCCAAGGCAGGTAATCTGCCAGGGCTGTGGGTCGGTGTCGGTATTCGGCCAAGTGCAACATGCTCAGACGTCCAGAAAGGAGCGATACTTGAGATGCCGCGAAAACACGTCCATGAATTGTGGATCGAGCTTCGCGCCCCACACTGCCAGTGCGTGACCCAAGATTCCGGCGCTGATGCCGATCACCCACAACTGCATGCCGACGCTTAGAGCGGCCGCGAGCGTGCCATTGACGATCGCGACGGACCGCGGCGCACCGCCGAGCAACAAGGACTCGGTCAAGGACCGGTGCAACGGAACCTCAAACCCTTCTGTCGTTCGCGTGCTCATGCGACCAGGGCGCCGCCCGCAAAGGTGAAAAACGCCAGGAAGAACGTGGAGGCCGCAAACGCGATCGACAGACCAAACACGATCTGAATCAACTTGCGAAACCCGCCGCTGGTATCACCAAAGGCCAATGTCAAACCGGTCGCGATAATGATGATCACCGCAATGATCCGCGCGACAGGCCCCTGGATGGACTCCAGTACCGCTTCCAGCGGCGCCTCCCATGGCATGTTGGAGCCCGCTGCCAGCACTGGGATCGTGAAGAATAAGGCGGTCAGGAAAGCCACAAATCTTGCATTCAGGATTTGCGCCTTGGCGGGGATCAATTTTAGGTTCATGGGCTCTCTCCTTGCGGGTTGGCAACAGGCTCTAACTGATACACGTCCGCTTCGAGCCCTTTCAGGCGAACGATTTCCTGAACACGGCGTGCATTGCCGCGTCCTTCGATGAACACAACCACATCGATGCTTTGGGCGATCAGTGCGCGCGGCACCGTGACGACGACTTCCTGAATCAATTGCTCAAGGCGCGACAACGCGCCGATCGCAGAGCCCGCGTGGATCGTGGCGATACCGCCCGGATGACCGGTGCCCCAGGCTTTGATCAGGTCCAGCGCCTCGCTGCCCCGCACTTCACCCACCACGATTCGATCAGGACGCAATCGCAACGTGGATCGAACCAGCTCGGCCATGGACACGACACCGGCTTTGGTGCGCAAGGGCACGTGATCCTCCGCGATGCACTGCAACTCGATCGTGTCTTCCAGAACGATGACGCGATCCTTGGTTGCAGCGACTTCCTGCAGCAATGCGTTCGCGAGCGTTGTCTTGCCGGTGGAAGTGCCGCCGGCGATAAGGATATTGAGTCGGCTGCGCACCGCATCGCGCAGGAACTGCGCTTGGATCTCAGTCAGGATCTGATCCTTGACGTATCGCTCCAGCCGAATAACCCCGACCGCCCGTTTGCGAATCGCGAAGGTGGGCGCTCGAACAATGGGCGGCAGCACGCCCTCGAACCGTTCACCGTTCTCGGGTAACTCGGCTGAGACAATCGGTGCACTGCTGTGGACTTCCAAACCGATACACGCCGCGACCAAGCGAATGACCCGCTCCGCGGCGGCTACCGACAGTCGGATGCCGGTGGGGGCACGCCCAGATCCCAACCGATCAACCCACAGCGAGCCATCGGGATTCAGCAACACCTCCACCACCTCGGGGTCATCCAAGGCGCTGGCAATGTCGGTGCCCATCGCGGTGCGCAGCATGCGGATTTGCCGGCTGACCACCGTGGCATCGGCAGCTGCTTCTACAACCGCCTCCCTCATGCGTCCCCCGCGGTACGGTCACGGCCCTTGTCGGAGAAGAACTGCTCACCCGATGGATAAATTTCCTCGGAGACCTCTTTGACGAGGCTGCCGCCGCGCTGCAGATGCCGGGCCAGTTGCTCGATGAACTGCGCGAAACGCGCTTTGCCCTGCGCCCGCGCCGCGTCCTGATGGCCATCCGGCACCGGCGGACTGACCGACAGGAAATACCGAATGAACAGCGCGAGGGTCTCGACCTCGATCATCTGGTCGCGTGCCAGTCGCTCATATTGCTGAGTCAGCTTATCCAGCCGCTTGGCAATCGCTGCTTCGCGCCGATCCGCGCTCTCGGGTGACAAAAAGGAAGCCACTGCCGCCGCAACCACTTCCGACTTGGAAAGACCGCGAATGGCGCACCATTCGCGAAGGCGGGTCTCGTGCTCACGCTCCAGATACACGTTGATGCGGCCGCGCTTCATAGCTCGATCCCATCGTTAGGATCCAGCGAAGCCAGCCGAGCTGCCCGGCGCATCGTGGTCAGTTGGTCGTCGCGATCGACCAGAGTCGTGAGGAGCGAGTCCTGCGGGGATTGCTGTTCGAGGATCAGGTCGTCCGACTTCGCTGGCTCGTCGAGCTCGTGTTGCAACTGTTGGCCGCCGTCGTCCACAGATTCCCCCGGGCTGGGGGCCACGGCCGCCGTAGTCTTGACTGGCAGCGTCAGTCCGCTCCAATCATCGGTTTGCGCCGGCGGTCGATCTTGGTACTGCGTATCGGAAAGGGACGGCGGCGGCAGGACTCGGGGTGTGAAATTGCTATCGCGGAAATATTGGAGTTTGCGTGCCCGCACGGGAGGGTGCCCCGCGACCATGATGATTTCTTCCTCCGGCGGCAACTGCATGACTTCACCCGGTGTCAGCAATGCGCGTGGGCTTTCCTGACGCGATACCATCAAGTGACCGAGCCACGGGGAGAGTCGATGGCCGGCGTAGTTGCGCAGCGCGCGCAATTCGGTTGCAGTCCCCAACGCATCGGAAATCCGTTTCGCGGTGCGCTCGTCATTGGTGGCAAACGCCACCCGCACATGACAGTTATCCAGGATCGAGTGATTGCTACCGTAGGCCTTGTCGATCTGGTTCAAGGACTGCGCAATCAGGAACGCGCGTAGGCCATAGCCCGCCATGAAGGCCAGCGCGCTCTCAAAGAAATCCAACCGACCGAGTGCCGGAAATTCATCCAACATCAACAGCAGCGGATGACGTTTATTGCGATCAACATTCAAGGTTTCGGTCAACCGTCGGCCGATCTGATTCAAGATCAGGCGGATCAACGGCTTGGTGCGCGAGATGTCCGACGGCGGCACCACCAAATACAAGGAGATCGGGTGTTCGGCGTTCACCAGATCCTCGATTCGCCAATCGCAGTGCGAAGTGACCGCGGCGACAGTCGGGTCTCGATACAGCCCGAGAAAACTCATCGCGGTCGACAGCACACCAGATCGTTCGTTATCGCTCTTGTTAAGCACTTCGCGAGCTGCGGAGGCGACCACCGGATGTGGCCCGCTCGGCAAATGCTGCGTGCGCATCATCGCGGCCAGTGTTTGGCCGAACGCTTTATTCGGATCCGAGAGGAAATTGGCGACGCCGCGCAAGGTCTTGTCGACTTCCGCATACAGGACATGCAGGATCGCCCCCACCAGCAACGCATGGCCCGTCTTCTCCCAGTGGCTGCGTCGCTCCAGCGCTCCTTCGGGATCCACGAGGATGTCGGCGATGTTCTGCACATCCCGCACCTCGTTCGCTCCTCGTCGAACCTCCAGCAAGGGGTTGTAGGCGGCGGAACGACTATCGGTTGGATTGAACAGCAGACAGTGCGAGAACTTTGCGCGCCAGCCGGCGGTTGTTTGCCAGTTCTCGCCCTTGATGTCATGAATCACGGCCGAGTGGGGCCACGACAGCAACGTCGGTACAACAAGTCCCACGCCCTTGCCGGACCGTGTGGGTGCGAACGCCATGACGTGCTCCGGGCCGTCGTGCCGCAGGTAGTCCTCGCCTGCAGTTCCCAAGAAGACACCTGATCGCTGCAACAGACCGGCCGATCGAAGTTCTGCACGACTGGCCCACCGCGCCGTACCATAGGTGGTCGCGAGTCGGGACTGCCGGCCCCGCCACACCGAACCACACACGGCTGCGAAGGCACCGAGTAGTCCACTGGACGCGGCAATCAGTCCACCGCGATTAAAGACCTGCGGCGCATACGCTTCGTACGCATACCACCACTGGAACAATCGCCAGGGGTAATACACCGGAACGCCGAGCGTGAACCACGGTGCGCCCAGGCGACCCTGGTAGCCCAGTGCCATCGCCGTCCATTGCGTCGCGACCACCAATCCCGCGAGGATGATCGCAAAGACCATCAGCACTTGGCCGATGAGGAGTTGGTTCGTGGACACGGACATGAGTGTTCTGCGACTCGCGTTGTTGATGGCGAAGCGCGAGAATCGGCAACAGGGTTCGTAGCGTCAATCCTGTGTTTGAGGCGAGTTGACCCGCAAACACCCCCATTGGCGAACTGACGCGTAGCGAGGAGTAGCCCAGAGTATTGAGGCGTACAGTTTTTACTGAAATATTATTTTCAAATACTTTTTGTGCGCGATATCTCTCTGGATGAAACGCCCAGTAATTGCGCAAAGTTGCGCAAACATACCTGCGCGAATTTAGATGGAGAGGCCGCGACTGCGGCCCAATTCCCAACTGACGCGGGAGGCGTGGATTGTGGCCGAGAGGGATTGACCGATCCGGTTCTCTAGTACCGATCGCCACGGCACGAGCGAAAACCCAACGCCATCATCGAGCATTGCAAACTTGCCGCTCGTCAGTTGGATCAACTGACGATAGGTCCCAGAGACGCGTTCACCCTCCGCAGCGGCGCGATAGGTGAGGCCGGTGGAGCGTTCGAGCCCGGCCGCGGCGCCTTGAAGATCCCGATCGCGCAAACGACTCAGCAGATTGCTTGTCAACATCACCTGTTGTCCACGACGCTGAGCAAGTCCCTGGTCGATCAGGAACGCTTCTCGGTCCTTCAAGGCAGCGCCTAGGGCCTGACCGAACTCGCTCACTGGCGGTTGAATCTTTGCGATCAGTTGCTGGTCCAGCCACGTCGCTCCGATCGCCTGCCGTTGACGCTCAATCGGCTCTCTGGTGATCAATTGAATCTCCACGCCGCCGGTTCGGGTTCGATCATAGTTCAGGCCGCGCTCGGGCAGGTCGGCGGGTATTCGCCAGACCCCCTCCTCCAGTCGCTCTACAATCCCGGCCCGACGCAACGCCTCCATCCGTCGCACGTGTGATTGGATGAACTCTGAAGGATCAACGCCGGGCGGCGGTGAGGATCGAACATCCTCAAGGTGTGCCTCCACGCGATACAGACCATCGCGGGAAGCGGCGAGGATGTTCCGATCAACTATTCGCTGGGTGCTCGAGCGCACGCTGACAATGCCACCAGCGGGGTAATCGGCGAGTGGTGCGTTCGAAGGCATCGCAAGGTAATGGTGCTTGCCATCCATCGCCTCAACCAGCAGATACCCGCGGTCCGCAATTTCGTCGTGTAGCCCTTTTCCGGAGACGCGTCCAACGATTGCGCTGCGTCGGCGGGCCGCGTCGAAGATTTCGTAATCTACATTGCGAGAGTGTGAGCGCTGAAGGGTGCGAATAATATCGCCACGCTCACCCATCGCTTGAAGGGTTGAGTGGATCTCGGGTGATAATTGCCACCGATCTGCCGTGGCCCTTTGAGCGAGTCCCAATCGTTCCAGCACGGCCAGTCGAGCGTTGCATCGCTCCCGGGTTGGTAAATCCAGATCACCGAGAGCCGAAACGACCAACAAGCCATCAATGGTATGACGATCTATCAGCGTATCGATCCCGGTCCACCGCTCGGCCGTAACCTGGCGATTCCAGTCTGCATCGATCTCCGGTTGCGTGCGCTCACCCAGCCACTCCGTCGCCAGTTCACAAGCTCTCATGCGAAGACCACGGGTCAGGTAGTCCCGGTCGATCACCAGATCCCGTTTGGCGTGATCCTTACCGCGAAGCACGATATGAGTGTGCGGGTGCCCGGTATCCCAGTGATCGACCGCGATCCAGTCCAACTTCGTCCCAAGATCCGCCTCCATCTGGCCCATGAGAGAGCGGGTGAAAGTCGTCAGGTCCTGAACCTCCGCTCCATCCTCGATGGAAACGATCATTCGAAATTGATGTCGATCACCCTGACAGGTCGCTTGGAATGCCCTGGTATCGACGGTGTCGTCGCTTGGTCCATAGGCGACTCCCGGATCACCCGTCGGACTCACGCCATCACGCTCCAAGTATCGAAGATGCAAGGCTGCACTTCGCGCTCTGACCTGGCGAAGTTTGACGTGCCGGACTTTGACGGTAACGCGTCGGGATCGCAGTCCAAAGGATTGACCCGCCTTTCTCGCGGCAACCCGCCCGCGACCGTATCTCGGCCCCGATCTCGATGCTCCAAGCCGAACGTATCGCGACTGCACGGGACCGGTCTGCGAAGCTGCCTTCAGGACGCGCGAAATGAACCGCGGCGAGTTCGATTGCTTGGCACGCGGCGGTCCCAGCTTCGGTCGAAACCGATCATCGTCCCGATTGCTCATCGTCACTCCTTGGCAAGCTCAGGCGTAGCCCAGCGCGCACCCGCCGCGAAATCTCCATCCTCGTCAGCGACTTGCAAAACAGATCAGCAAACCTGCATCGATCGGCGTGCCGCGGATGAGCGCTCTAACCCCTTGTGCAGACACCTTCTTGGAACGGCGCGCCCCGCGCCCTTTCATCTTGCTGATCAACCTCTTCGCAATTTTTTGTCTTTGGGCTGCTTCGAGGTCTCCGCACGATCCCTGCGACCGCTGCGTCCCACTAGGTCGCAACGTCGTGCACAACGGCCCGCCGACAGGGCACTACCAAGTCCATATCGGAATCGCTCGGCCGATGACAAGCTGCCGTGAAACCGGTCCGAAATAGCGACTGTCGAATGAGGCAGGATGCGTCGTACTGAGCAGGAATAGCTCATCAGAATTCAATGATCGGCATTGCGCCCATGGGTCCAATAAACGACCGGCCCCGTCACGCTGCAATGTTCGCGCTACCAACGTTTGATCGATCAGGACGCGGTTATTGTCAATGCAAACAGACTGCGGGCTGAGGGCACCAATTCGCTTCAAGATTGGCACACCAAATCGCAAATAGTGGCGCTGGTCAGCCAGTCGAGCGGCCTCAAAGGGCAATCGCACGAGTACCACGTCATTCACTTGGAGATGGTCTGGCGTGACGATTCGGTACCAACCCAGTGGGGCACTCGACGTCGGGTTGTAGGCAAATCGACGCGCCTTTCCGATTGCACCGGATGATCCGATGGCAGCGAGTGCAAGGACTGACAATCCCAGGATCAAATATCGTGAATTCATCCGAGCATTCTCTGAAAATTCAGATGGGCGATGTGCTGTCGCACTCCATAGTCTGGGATCAATTCACGCGACATGATCCGGTTCTGCACTGTCCGCCAGTACGCCGTACTGACCGCCGTGGGGTCGATGCCGCGGGATTCAATTCGTTTGATCAGTTCAAGAATGCGGCGAATGTTCATCTTGCTGGACACGCGCAATAGGACTTCCGCCCCCGGATCTACATCCATGATTGTCGAGGCCCCTTCCCATGGGGCCACTGCGCGCAAGATCGACAGTTGCCACAGGATGGTTCCGTAGATGTTCCCGTGCCATCGAACCGCACAAAAGGTTGACTGCGGCTCAAAGTAGACGATTCGCTGTAACCGATGCTTCGATACTTCATTGACCGGGTTTCCAAACCGCAGCCAGAACCGCGCTCGCTTCGGGATGGAGGTCAATTTCACTTGGGTCAAATACGGGGTCATGACGGGGTTCCTGCTGATATTTTGGCATTCGAGTCGTTGCTTTGATTGTCGTTCGGCGACGGATTGTCCCGACCTACTTCCGGATACTCGCGCTCGAGTAATTCGCGCAAGACCAATGCGATTGAACGGTCACTGCGCATGGCGGCGACCTTGATTCGTTTATGCAATTCCGGCGTGATATCCAGGGTCAATCGTGCGGTGTAAATATCGCGCTTGAGGAGCGGGTAGGATTGACGCCAGCCTTCCGGATCCTTGAGCCAATCCTCGGCGGCGCGCTCGATCGGCTTCACGCTCAGGCGGTGTCTCTTGCTCATAGAAACATCCGCCGTAACTCCAGTGCGAGCAGCGCGATTTCGCCGCGCGCAGCACTTCGTGGATACATTTCCCGGACCACCTGGCCCTCGATTGCGCATTCGGCAAAGGCTATGCGCTGACTGATTCCCGTGTTTAGGACCGGGAGGTCATACGCATCTAGTACTTCATGGATTTGGCGGCCGATAACGGTTCGAACGACCTTGCGACTGACGAGCAGCGCGGCTTTGAGTTTGGGCCGGAATACCATTGCCTCGCGCAGCAATTCCACCATGCCGGCGCTACCCCAAATGTCATAGGGAGAGGGTTGAACGGGAATCAGAACCACGTCCGCCGCGAGCATGGCCGAGCGGGTCAAGGCGGTCACTCGCGGCGGTCCATCGATCACGACGTGATGCACGCTCTTGGCCATCTCCGGGACCTCTTGATGCAAGGTCTCCCGTGCCAGGCCAACGACGCCAAACAATCGTCGATAGCCCAATTGTTGACGCCGTTGCGCCCAATCCAACGCCGAGCCTTGCGGATCAGCATCCACCAACATGACCTCCCTATTTCCCTCGGTCAGCTCTGCCGCCAGGTGCAGGGCAAGGGTCGTCTTACCGACGCCGCCTTTCTGATTCAACAATGCGATGATCATGGGCGCTCCACTATTGCTGTCAGAAGAGATCGGGTAAGCAGATTGATTTGGCTTGCGAGCTCACCTGCGGGCTTCTCTTCTGCCGAAGAGTTATCAACCGTTCTTCGGATTGAGATTGTCGTTAGAAACGGTTTTGATTCTGGGTTAGAAGAGTTACGGGAATCGATTTCGCCGACTCGACAACGAGTTACACCCGTTTCGTGCGTGTGATCGCCCGATAGTCGTGCGATTGATAGCACGAGTGCATTTGCGAGTGATCGCCCGAGTGGATTCACAGCTTATCCCCCGACGATCGAGGCACCGAAGACAGTCGCTGCGCGAGCAACCGAATCGATTGCTCAAGCGGCGCGCGCCGCGCGATTCGGAATCGTAGCGTGTCACCGCTGCGTCGATGTTCCACGTGAAGCTCATAGCCGGGGAGTGATTGCGCAAGCGCGATACGCCGAACATGGCGGGCAAAGTCCGAGGCACGCATAGCGCTGCCGGATTTCGCATGCAGGTGAGAGAATTCGAAACGCCAGCCATCGGGCTGCCGGCCGGCATGCTTTCTCACCAATCGATACAGCCAGCGCTCAATGCCGCCGGTGAGCGAGAAATAGATCGGATCTAGCGTGAGGATCAGACTCGAATCCAACAACCCGGAATAGAACCAGTCCGGCAGAATCAACGAAATCCCGCGCGGACGCCCGGCGAGGTCCGATTGTTCCTTCCACTCGTTGATCCATGAAAATCGATGCAGGCGCCGCGAAGCAAGTTGCCGGATCGAGGTCGCAATTGTGGTGGACTGCAATCGATCCAGCGCCGCCTTCAGACGCCCATAGTCGTGACTTCCCGTCCCTCTGCCGACAAAGCGCAAGATTTCATAGGGTGTGGTCAGCATCAACCGTGAGGTGGGTATTCCCTGGTCACGTGCTTCAACAATCTGCGAGGCGGCCCAAATCAGTACATCGGCATCCCAGATCGTCGCGATACCGTGTTCGTGCGTCCCTTCCACCGTCAAACTGATCTCGCGGGTTTGAAAGCGAATGGGAGTGACGCGTTTGGATTTACCCAGTGCAAAGAATGGGTAGGCCATGAGGTCTTGCGCATCACGAGTGGCAAGGTCGCCGGGTAGACTCCGAAACGCTTCCAGCGCCGGAGTGGCGCCCGCCTCCACTATCAAGGACCGCTGCGTCGTCATGCGCGCTGGCTCCTGGGTCGTGGGTTGTAATTGACATCCGAGGTGCTGCGGCAACGGCGGTCCGCCGCCCACGAATCCAGGTCTGCGCGCGAGTACAGGACACGACGTCCGAACTTGCGAAACGCCGGGCCGCCACCATTGACGCGATGCTTCTCCAGCGTCCGCGGCGACAGATTCAGTAACTCCGCTGCCTGCGCGTTGCTCAAGTATTCGGGGGGCTCTTTCATCCAATCGCACTCCGTCCAAGTGCAGCCAATGTCAGCGAACCCCAGCGCAACCGACAGGGAGAAAATCGACGCGCGCTCTTTGTCTCCCCCCGATTCACTCTGAGTCGGATGCGAGAAATTGCCGGTAGTCACCGTCGCGAAGTGAGCGGGCTTTTCGAACCCAATGTCGAACGCGCGCCCGCAGCTCACCATCCGGGGTCCATCGCTTCTCAACCGCGTCTGCGCCGACGAGGATTTGCGCAATGCTTCGGTGCGTTGCACCCACGGCATCCGCATCCAGCGCCTGTAGCATCCGCATATGATTCAGCGCAGTCGTGCTGGGGCGCGGCGCGCGAGCGCACAGAGGCGAAGTCCCGTAGCTTGCTGATAGTTCCTGCACGGCGCGGCAGCGCGTATTGCAACCCGTGCCCGCTGAGATCAAATAGGCGAACGGCTGATCGATCGAATAGCCCGGATGCAAGTTGAGATGCATCGTCCGACGGGGTTGGCGGACTGCGAGGTACAGACCACGCTCACCGGCACACAAGCGCTTGTTGCCCGGTATGTCCCAGAAGGGAAACCGAGCGGACGCTGGATTCGAGTCTGCAACGATCGTGATGCCGGTTCGCGGCGAGCACCACACCGGGGATGCGGTGCGTGAATCTCGCGTCGGATCCTCGGCCAGTTCCAGGCCCCAGCGCCTCGCTGGGTCTTGCACGTCCCGCCAGTCTCGGCAATAAGATGGATTGCGCCGCAAATACTCCCAGGCGAATTGAGCCGGATCCAGATGCAGCACGTAAAGGTAAGCGGCGGTGGCGCGCCAGTCAGCAAAAGCCTGTTGAGTTGAGTCCATTCCGTTCTTCGCTCCGGGCCACAACGCCACAATTGAGTAATTGTGAGATTGTTGTGACTGTACTTTTTAGTACAGCCGATAATGCCGATGGCATTAAAAGCTTGCAACCAGAATTGTGTGCGGAACGATATATCCCTTACAAACGCCTGGTCCTAGCGGAGCAGGTCCAATTTTACTTAATCTTGGAATATTTCTGGTCGTGTCGTAAAATGCATTGACTGTACTTTTTTGTTCACTTTATAGTCGCCGCCATGACAACCTATTTCCTCTGGCGACCACCTTTCGGAGCTGCGCCATGAGTGACACCTTCAAGACCGCCATCAAGCTCGCTGTGCTGAGAATGCTGGAACCGCTCGCGCAGCTTCTTATCGAAGCCGGGATCGGATTCGGCGATTTCAACACGTTGGCCAAGCAAGCCTACGTGCGCGCCGCGCGCAAAGCCGACGATTCGAGCAGCATGAATTACTCGCGCATCACCGTCCTCACCGGGCTGACCCGCAAGGACGTCACGAAGATAGCCAAAGCGCTCGATGCCGCCCGCAAGCCCGACCATCCGTTGCAGGCATTGGAACGGGACACAGGCGCCACGCGTGCCGAACGCGTGCTGCGCGGCTGGTGGACCGATCCTGAATTCCAAGATGAGCGTGGCAGTCCCGCTCCCCTTCCCCTGCGCGGACGCAAGAAGTCCTTTGCCGCCTTAGTGCTGCGCTACGCCGGCGGTCCAGGGGAATTCACGGTCCTGCAGGAGCTGCTGCGCGCAAAAGCGGTGCGAGAACTGCCCGATCAGCAGATTGAAGTCATCAGCCGCACTTTTGCCACGGTTCACTGGGACGAGTCCGGTGTCCAAACCGTGGGTGAGCGCGTCCGGGATCTGCTGCAAACCTTGCACCATAACCTGCATCACCCGCACCGTCCGCGCTACGTTCGTTTTGTCGTCAGTTCGGCCGTGGATCCCAAATATGTACCGCTACTACTGAGGAACCTCACCGACCAGGCGGAGAGTTTCGCCGACAGCTTCCACGAGTCCCTAACCGACACACAACGGACGATTCGGCCCGGATCAAAACCCAAGGACGCACATCGTCTGGGCGTTGGCCTGTTCGTCATCGAGGAATCCACGGTGGTCGAGCCGACTGACAAATCACGCAAAACATCGCGGAAGTCAGGCTAGCCCGATGGCACAGCGCCCACCTTCCGCAAAGTCCCCAGTCCGGCGCGCGCAAAAACAGCGCCGCCAGGGGACGCTGGAATTGCTGCGCGCAGGCCATGAGCACCGCGAGCGCATGCTCGAGCAGTCTTTTCGCGTGCAGCTGGAGTTTGCAAGTTCGCTCAAGATCGATCTAAAGACCGCGACCCGGGCGTTCCAGCGCGCGGCGCGCTCGGTGAAATCCTCGCCCTACCGGCTGAAAGATGCGGTTCGATTCCAAATCCTGGTGCAAATCGGTGAACTATTGGCGGTCTGGTACCGCGAAAAGGCGTACCTGGATGAAGGTGGAGACCCGCGACCCATCGCGATGGAAGGCAGCAAAGGGTTCGCGGCGCTGGCAAAACGCTTTTTTCCAGCTCTCGACGCGGCCGATATCGCTGAAGTGTTGATTGCCGAGCGCCTTCTGTTTCGCAATGCGGATGGCACCGTCAAACCTCGACGTCGGGTTGCCGGATTCTTAAACGCGAACGCCCTGATGCTGGACCGCGTGCCCGCACTGATGCAAGGGTTGCTCGGAACCTTGGCTCACAATGTCCGAGCCCATCAGCGAGGGAAGGAGACTCATTGCGAGCGCGGCACCATCGTTAAAATCCCCGCGGATGCCGTCGAGCAATTCGATCTGGCAGTCAAACAGCTGGCGCAAAATCTAATCAATAACGTGGATGACTGGGCCGAGCGTCGGACGCGCAACCGCAAGTCGAACACCAAACGCCGCGTACTTGCGGGAGTGCAAGTCTTTTCATTCGTGGATAGCCCGGCACGCCGGCGCAAGCGATCCAAATCGTGAGCACCCCTGCACGCCGCCCTCGCAAAGGCCCCACCATCCATCGGATCGACGGTGCGCGCCATTGGCGCAGCGCCCTGGATCAATATCTCACGCTGCTGCAGCTTGCCAACATCACACCCGCACAAATACTCAAAGCCACAAAGGTAAGTTTGAGTAAACGTAGAAAGCCACGACCCCTTGTCGTTCCAACCATCGAAGCCATGGAGTATTCGCGCATCCTGACCCATTGGCAGGAGGTTCCCAAGTACCTGGATGATCACGGCAAGGCGCGCGATTTATCGCTACAAGACGGCGGCTTAACCTTTGCAACCTTGGTCAAAGATGCGCTGCCGGGGACCGATCCCATGGACGTGCTGAAGGTATTGGAACGGCATCACCTGATAAAACGCACAGCCCAAGGACGGATCAGGATGCTGGCAAGGGCCTTCTTGCCTAAGGGAGAGCAGCAAGGCCATTTTCTGGGTTACACATTGTCAGCGATCGAAGGAATCTTAGACACCTGCTACTCGAACATGATGACTCGGAATCCGAAACTTCGCGTGGGGCGCCTGCAGCGCATGGTCATCGCCGAGCGTTTTGATTTCGCGCACCTACCCGACTACGACCGCTTTTCGCGAGATGCGGCCGCGATCTTGCTGGCAAAGCAGGATGAGTGGCTCAAGCGACGCGAAGTAGGTGCCACACGCAAAAAGCGCAAAGTGGGCTACGTCGGAATTGGCATCTTTGGGTTTCGCGCGCGCAGCAATTCAAGAAAGCGGTGATCCACAATCGCAGCTGCAGTAATTGCGCAAAATTGATCACGTGCATTGTCTAACGCCGCATTGAGATCTGCTATGCGGCCCGCGCTCGGCCTAAGTGTGCTCGACCCGCTCTGCCTTGATGCGCTCAAATATCTCTTCCCGATGCACCTCGACGGTCCGCGGCGCGTCGATGCCGACACGCACTTGGTGACCTTTGATGCCCAGCACCGTCACTTTGACGTCATCCCCTATCACCAGGGTTTCCCCTAATTTTCGAGTGAGTATCAACATAGTGCCTCCATGTACCGTTGGTTGGCCGCAATCCTACGCCAATCACACCGTGCATTTGTGCGGTGTTTGACGAAATACAGGTGTAAGAAATCGGCGCTTACGGTGGCTCAATCCAAGCGGCGCCCAAATACTCTCGGATTTGGGCGCGTTCGATCTCCGACGCGATCCAAAATTGCTGATGGCAATTCGCATACAGCCGAATGGATTCGTTGGTCAGAAATGCCTCGGCGATCATGGCCACAGGAAACTGCACCAGTATCTCCGCAGTACATACGGGGCACTTAACCGGAAATCGAACCATCGGCTCGGTCAAGGATCCCTCCGCGAACGTCGATCCCTCGACCTCTGTTTTGTCGGAAGCGCACTTTCCTTCAGTGCCATCGAAGAAGCAATCAGGTTTTACAAGATGTGCGTTTCGCAGGTGATTCATACAGTATTAGCTTCCGGACCGAACTGGATAACACCCATGTGTGGACGTTACGTCGCAAAGCTAGAAGCCGCCCAACTGGCCGAGTGGGTCCTCATTCGGAATGTCCCGCCGTTCGAGTCGTACAATGTTGCGCCGACGCAAAATGTTCCGATCGTCCGGCACACTCCGGCGGGGAACGCCGTCGACTTGGTGCATTGGGGGCTCATTCCGTTCTGGGCGAAGGGCGTACAGCCCAAGTACTCCACGATCAACGCGACGGTCGAAAAGCTCAAAGACGGCGCCACCTGGCGCGGTCCCTGGAAGCGCGGTCAGCGCTGTGCCCTGCTCGCTTCCGGATTTTACGAATGGCAGGTGCAAGCGGACGGCAAGTCAAAGCAGCCGTTTTTCATTCAACTCAACGACCAGGATCTCTTCGGGTTCGCCGGCCTGTGGGATTCTTCGGTGGGCGCTGATGGCGCGGCCGTTGAATCGTGCACGATTATCACCATGCCGGCGAACAACTTGATGGCCGAGATCCACAACACCAAGCACCGCATGCCTGCCATTCTGGCGAAGGAAGATCGAGAGGCGTGGCTGAACGGAACAGCGGATGAAGCCTATGCGGTCATCAAGCAATATCCAGAGACCCACATGGTTGCGCGGCCGGTCAGTACTCGAGTCAATACGCCAAAGAACAATGATCGGACTCTAATCGAACCCACGACCTGAACCGTCACGAAACTCGCTCCGGTGTTACAGCAGGCTTCGGGTTTTCGCTGGCCTCAATTAGAGGGACACACGGAGGCGCAGGGTGCATGAGAGCAGTTGATCGATGTTGGGGATGGAAGGCTGGAGGCCAAACAATAATGTGGCCGAGTTTCCCACACAGTGAGCATCGCCACTGTCGCCCGACGTAACGGCATTTAGCGTACCCAGCTTGCGCCAGCGCATGAAGATCAATCAGAACACACCGCTGACAGGGAATGCAAAACGCGCGAATGATGTAGCCTTGTTCAATGCAATCCTGAAAAGTCGCGACCGTAATCGAAGCCATGGCGACGCCTCACGAAAATCCTGAGGCAGGCTACTCCACGCCGGTTGTGCATATCCTAGGCATAACTCATACAGTGTTCGAACGCCCGAGTTACTGTATGGCTTGTGTTTAGAAGTCGAATGCACTGTAACCAAATTCCCCGGTAATCGTTGATATATCAATCACTTGGAATTTGTGGGTCTGCCGGAAAATTCCCTACAACCAAAATCCGCGACGCTAACGTCTTTGCGTGATGTTACTAGGCGGCTCGCGCTTGATGTCCTCAGCGAATCAGTGGTGGGCTGGCGCGATTTGTGCGGCGTGATCGACCTCTTCCGCGACAATCAGAACACGCTCGCGCAATGCCGGGCGGCGACGGCAAACACAAAGAAGGGTTAACATTGCGCGCTCACGGTGCCGACGGCTGTGGAGCATTTTCACCCGTGGTTTCACGATGCGATCAAGGATTAGACCAAAGTGCCACGAAACATCGAGATCAAGGCCCGCGTCGAAGATCTCGACGCACTCACCGTGAAAGTAGCCGCTATTGCTGACCAAGGTCCCATCGAGATCATGCAGGACGACACGTTCTTTGCGTGCGACACCGGCCGGCTGAAGCTTCGCACCTTCTCCCAGGGGGAAGGTGAACTCATCTTCTACCGCCGCAATAATGAACAAGGACCAAAGCAATCCTTTTATGTGCGCTCGCCGACTTCGGCGCCTGAGACCATGCGCGAGGCATTATCTTTAGCGTACGGTCAGACCGGACATGTGCACAAACATCGCACGCTGTTTATGGTTGGAAGAACGCGCGTTCATCTTGATAGAGTGTCTGGCTTGGGCGACTTCCTTGAGCTTGAGGTTGTGCTCGATGAGCATGAGCATTTCGAAGCCGGGGTGCGGGAGGCTCACGAACTCATGGAGCAGCTCTTCGTGCAGCCCTCGCAGCTCATTGAGGGCGCATATGTTGATTTACTCGACAGCGATTGACATCAGCGATGGAAAATGGAATCTATAATGCCTCGATTTGAGTTTTGTCCCCATTGTGCTGCCCCGCTCATCGAGCACACAGCAGGAAGTGAGTCGCGCACTGGGTGCTCCGCTAATTGTGGTTTCATTCACTACGATAATCCCACGCCCGTTGTCGCTGCTGTGGTGGAGCATGACGGCATGATTGTGCTGGCTCACAATCGCGCATGGCCGCCGATGCTGAGATCGTTCTATGGACTGATCACGGGATTTCTGGAGCGCGGGGAATCGCCGGAGCAGTGTGCGTTGCGTGAAGTGAAGGAAGAGCTTGATCTTGAAGGCACAGGGATTACCCTAATTGGTGCTTATAGTTTCGAGCAGATGAATCAAGTGATCATTGCCTATCACATTGAAGCGAAAGGCACGATTACACTCGGTGCGGAACTGGACGACTTCCGCCATGTGACGTTGGAGGAATGTAAGGTGTGGTCAAGCGGAACGGGTTTGGCCCTACGTGATTGGCTGCGCAGCAAAGGCATAGAGCCGTCGATGCTGGACATACCAAAAACGACGAGGTCAGAATAGACCGGCATTCAGACCACTAATCCAGTAACCACTTTTCTGAGATAAGTCGGGAGCTTTGAAGTGTCGACTAGATCTGGCAGACGATCCCATATTAACCCCTTATATATAATGCAGTCCAAAAAATGAGCAAACCCTTTGTCATGATTTTGGCCGCGGATATTCCTTGGCGAGAATCAACATTCGCCGAAGGCGTCTATGTGAAGGACCTCGGATCGTCAGGTAATGCAGTTGGTGAAATACAATCCTGGCGCGCGTTTTCCTTGGCACAAACATGCGGGCCCTGAATTTATCTATCTGCTCGAAGGTGAAGTGATCCAGCGGGGACAGCGCTTAGGTCAAGGTGCGGCAGGCATTGCACCGGCGGGTACGGAGGAAGATGATTCTGTGAGCGAAACCGGTGCCATTTTTCTGACGGTTTACACGGCGTGATCCATGACTATTATCATGATGGCACTGAAATGGGTATTTCGGGCGGAATGAGGTCGTCGCCACGCGCCCTGCGTGAAGGTTTAGAGTTCTGAGGGCACCGGTGTGCGCAATTCATAGGGGATCGTTCGTTGATCGAAACGTTCTTTACATCACCAACGTTCATGGCATTTCTTGCCGCTAGCTTCATCTTGGCGGTCACTCCGGGACCGGGGGTGGTCTACATTGTCACGCAGACGCTGGTTCAAGGGCGTAAGGCTGGACTTGCATCGATCGGCGGAATCGCGCTAGGAAATCTTGGAAATGCGACTGCTGCTTCCCTTGGACTCGCAGTCGTGTTTTCTTCTTCTTCCACGGCCTTCCTATTCGTAAAACTAGCCGGTGCGGCATATCTTGTTTTTCTGGGGCTCAAAGCGCTGAAAATGAGGCCAGTGATTGGGGATGCGGCCCGTGTCAATCATGTCTCGCCCGCGCGACTGTTCTGCGATGGATTCATTGTTGCGCTGCTTAACCCAAAGACAGCCCTGTTTTTTGCCGCTCTTTTGCCGCAGTTCATCAATCCAGCCGTGCCGCCTCTCTGGCAAAGCCTTGTTTTTGGCTGCGTCTTCGTTTCAATCGCATTGTGTACTGATACGATCTACGTGCTCTCGGCTTTTGCGGCGACAACGATGATGCGTCGACAATCCGGGTGGCGGTCGTGCGGGCGATATGTTTCAGCTGTATTGTTTATCGGCCTCGGCATCTATGCGGCGTTTGCTAACCCTCGATCCGCAAGATAGCCCGCCCAATCGCCTCATTTTTATGACGGCCAATTTCGGGACAGTGGCGTGGATAGAGGCGGATAGTAGTTCTGTTAGTTGCCAGTGGCGGGAAAAACATGAAGAAGGTAGCGCTCATATGGGTTTGTATCCTGCAATCGAGCATCTTGGTTGCAGCGCCTATCAACGACCGCGTTTCGCTCAATGTAGGCGACACCCACGTCTTCTTAGAGATATCTGGACCGAGAAGAAACGCGCCATTGCTGCTATTTCTGCATGGCGGACCTGGCGCGGTGACGCACCTAGTCCTTTTCCAGTCTACGACTGGGAAACAATTGGAAAAGGATTTCCTGGTGGCGTATCTACACCAGCGCGGAATCGGCAGGTCCCCTCCAGTAACCGACTCCCAACAAACAATCGCGAACAATGTGAAGGATATTGACCGCGTCATTAGCTATCTGACGAGGACATATAGGCAGAAGCAAGTGTTCGTGGTCGGTCATTCGTGGGGTGGCATGCTAGCCGGCGCCTATACTGTGGCTCATCCAGATAAAGTCGCCAAACTGGTTCTGGTTGCAACTGCTTTGAATTTCAAGCAGCTGCTAAAGGACACCTATCAGACAGATTTAGCCTGGGCGAAGAAGACAAACAACAATCAGGCTGCTACAGAACTGGCAGGCCTCAGCCCCTCGTTTGATACGCCTGATCACTTTTACGTTGTGCTGAGTTGGGCAGACAAGGCCGGGGGCACCGCTGCGAATTTTGACATGGACGCCTTCATCAAGAGCCACCACATCGACACTGATTTCCCTGACTGGAGAGCCCGACAGGGCCGCGCGATCGGTGCACTGATCCCAGACCTGTTGAAACTCGATTCAAGCGAGCGTTTGCGCGATCTTCAGATTCCGGTGCTTTTCGTCAATGGCGCTCTTGATACGATAGTTGGCGAGGGCACGATGAGAAGGGACTTTGAAAACTACCAAGGACCCAAGTCATTTCAGCGCCTAGAACACAGTCATCATCTCCCCTTTGTTGATGAAGCGGATTTGCTTACTGAAATACTGAGGAAGTTTTTAACTTCGTCGCCAGATTCGCCCGCGACAAAATAGCGATAGCTTTGGAGAAGAGGAAGTCGGGTTGGATCAGCGAAAAAGTTGATACCGCTACCGATTGTTTTTTTAAGCGACAAAGTGGCAGTCTAACCTTGCATTTAGAAAGCCAGCATCCTCAAGTCTCAGATGAGAGGCAGCGGACTGAGAAGTCGTCTTCCGACACCAGTGCGCATTGCCGAGGACCTTGGCTGGAAAGGAGATGCAATCGAGACTCAAGCATTTGGGTATCTTGCCGTGAGATCACTATTGAAGTTGCCGTTGAGCTGGCCGGGTACAACGGGCGTTTCGGATCCCGTCAGCGGCGGCGTATTCTGGAACCCAACTCTGAAACTCGACATAGGTTAGGCTGCGCAGCTTTATGAGACACGTACTACTTTACGCTGATTCTTTGTCCTGGGGGATCACCCCGGGGACCCGCAATCGTCTCCCATTCGAAGGTCGGTGGTCCGGTGTCATGGAGAATGCGCTAAACGCGCGTGGTCAGAATATCCGCGTGATTGAGGATTGCTTAAACGGTCGGCGCACCGTCTGGGATGATCCGTTCAAACCAGGTCGCAACGGCCGTGCAGGTATTGAGCAGCAGATTGAGATTCACTCGCCGCTCGCACTGGTTATCCTGATGCTGGGTACAAACGATTTTCAATCAATGCATTCAAACAACGCTTGGCATTCGAGTCAAGGTATCGCATCGTTGGTGAATGCTGTCCGCCAGGCGCCAATCGAGCCCGGGATGCCACTACCGCCGATTCTTATCATCGTGCCGCCACTGATTCTGGAGCCCAAAGGCCCCATCGCTCCGAAGTTCGCCGGCGCAGAATCCCGATGCATTGGATTGGCCGATGCTTATCGGCAGGTAGCCGATACCCTTCGCTGTGCATTTTTTGATGCTAATACAGTGACCCCTGCCAGCCGCGTAGACGGCATCCATTTGGATGCGGACCAACACGCTACACTTGGCGCTGCAGTCGCAGAGGTCGTCCAACCGATTTTGCAATTGTCGTGACTTTTCCAAAGAGAATTAAGTGGTCATGATGAGCGAAGTTAACGAATCGATATTGAGATCCATATGAAACCGCAGCGGATTGGACTATGCGCGAGCTTCGGATTGCTTCTTCTCTATAGTAGCGTGTCACTAGCGACGACGCAGTCGGTGGTTAAGATCGATAGCGGACTTATTCGAGGTGCCGTCGACGACATGGTCAAGGTCTATAAGGGAATTCCCTTTGCTGATCCACCCGTCGGTAACCTCCGATGGACCGCACCTCATGCGCCGAGACATTGGAAAGGGGTATTGGAGGCGGAGAAGTTTCCGCCGCAGTGCTCTCAGTTGGGGCCGCCGTTGCCGACCATGCCCGAAGAGCCGACAAGCGAGGATTGCTTGTATCTAAATGTATGGGCGCCTGTTCGAAAAGAGAAGATGAAGCGTCCCGTCATGGTGTTCTTCTACGGGGGAGGATTTCGCCATGGGTCTGCTTCAACGCCTCTCTATGCAACTGGAGGCCTCCCGAAAGCGACAGGCGTCATCCTCGTAACTATCAATTACCGCATCGGTCCCTTGGGATTTTTGGCGCATCCGGAGCTGACTTCTGGGTCCCCTCACCACGTATCCGGCAACTACGCACTGCTCGATGCCATCGCTGGATTGCAATGGGTTCGGCGCAATATTGCGGCGTTTGGCGGCGATCCGACCAACGTCACAATCTTCGGTCAATCCGCTGGAAGTTTTCTCGTCAACAAGCGGATGATTTCCCCGCTTGCCGACGGGTTATATCAACGAGCCATCGCTGAGAGCGGCGCCGATATGGGGCCGACCCGCACCAATGAAGGAATGGGAGTGCTTTTAGACGCCGAGCAAGGTGGCATCGCATTTGCTAAATCACTGGGCGCTGAATCCATTGCAGCGCTTCGAAAATTACCTGCCGAGAGAATTACAGCCTCAGAGTTTGCGGGTTTACCCGGAATTTACGGAACCAATCAGGCTTCGCCGATTGTGGATGGATACGTCATTCCCGATGATTCTTATAATTTGTACACGCGAGGTCGGCAAAGTCAGGTCCCATTACTTTTAGGCTATAACGAGGGCGAAGGCGAGACCTTTGAAAGCCCCACGACCATTGCCGAGTTCGTTGCGTCAGTCCATGAGGAATACGGGCCCTTTGCGGCCAAAGTGCTAACCATCTATCCCGCCACCTCAGACGAGACCGCTGCACAGTCGAAGGCAAGCCTCCATGCCGAAAGCGCTTTTGGTTGGCAGATGTGGTGCTGGGCTAGATTGAACGCTCAAACCTCTAGCAAGCGAACGTACTTCTATTCCTTTTCATCGAATTACGGCAACGGACACGGCTCAGAGTTGCCTTTCGTGTTCCAGTACCCCTTTGGAGAGCCTTGGAACAATGATCAGCGTGAAATCGGTAGGAAGATCGCGTTGTATTGGACCAATTTCGCAAGGACGGGGAATCCAAATGGTGACGGATTGCCGATCTGGCCAGAGTTCAATGCGAAGACTGAGTCCGTAATGTATCTCGGTCGGAAATTCGTACCTGGAACCATGCCGGATTTGCCCGCTCATTTTCTGATCGACGCATTTATGAACGCAAAGCGTTCTAAGACATTCCCGTAAATGTCCCTGAATCGGCGTGAATGCGCTATTGCCGGTGCGATTTATCCGGCGCAATTTCGCGGAGACCCATGTGAACACCCTGGTTCAATGTTCTTGCGGTGAGGTTGAGCTACAACTTGCTGGCAAGCCAATGGTGCAGTATTGGTGCCATTGCGATGACTGCCAAGTTGTGCATGGCAAAGCTTATGCATGCAGTGTGTATCCGGCGGCGGCTGTTTCATTAAAGCACGGTGAGACCGACATTTTCACCCTCAGAACATCTCCGCGAACCAAATGTAGGCGCTGCGGAACCTATCTCTTCGCTGAAGTACCGGGTTACGAAGTGCGCGGCGTCAATGGAGATTTATTTCGTGAGGGAATGTTCATGCCGGAGTTTCATGTTCAATGCCAGTTTGCCCCCAGTCCTGTAAAAGACAACCTTCCGCACTACAAAGGCACTCCAGCCCGTTTCAATGGTTCAGACGAACTCATGCCTTGGTAAATGTCTGGCTGAGCACGATTCTCGCGGTTATTAAAGCACTCCTACCTTTGTCCATCACAAAAAGGGATTCATGAAACTTTCAGAGAATCGGCGCGGCGCAAGATCGCTTTTCTCGCGCCGAGACGCACTGGCTGCCATCGCCAGCATTGCCGGCGCAAGCAGTCTCGCGCGCGCAGCCCCTTTTAGTAGCGACGAGGGATTTGTTGGGCGGATCGAAAGCGAAGTAGGAGGTCGGATTGGGCTTGCCGCGCTGGATACTGCGAGTGGGCGTCGCCTGTCACATCGGGCCAACGAACACTTTGCCATGTGCTCGACGTTCAAGCTCATGCTTGCTGCGGCAGTCCTCTCCAGGATAGATAACGGATCCTTGCAGCTCGAACAACCAGTCTCGTTCACTCGCTCGGAGATTCTACCCACCTCACCCATTGCTGAAGCGCATCCTGCGGGTGGCGCGGAGTCGCTGAGAAAAATGCTTCAATCGCTGGTCGAAGCCAGCGATAACACTGCGGCAAACCGCTTACTTGAATTGATCGATGGTCCTGCCGGCTACACGGCCTACCTGCGCGGTATTGGCGATCGAACGACTCGCCTCGACAGGTTCGAGCTCGATCTCAATTCCAACCTCCCCGGCGATCTTCGCGACACCACCACACCCAACGCGATGGTCGAGGATATGCGCCGAGTTCTCCTGGGCGATCGCCTATCCTCTGATTCTCGTGAGCGGCTGCAGCGGTGGCTGCGCGATTGCCATACGGGGCACGACAGATTGCGCGCGCGACTTCCGAGAGGGTGGGAGGCGGGGGATAAAACGGGCACTGGGCCACGTGGAGCAGTCAATGATTTGGCAATTTTCTTTCCGCCAAAACGGCCACCGATCTTGATCGCCTGCTATATGAGTGGATCTGCTGTCCCGAGCGAAGTTCTGAACGAGGCCCATGCGCGGATTGGATCGTTGGTTGCATCGATTTGGCAATGAGCGCTTTGTCGAGTGATCTGACGAAGGCTAAAATGGATTATGGACCAGCTTCTTATGTCTCCGCCCAGTGCATGCGAAGTCCTGTGCCTTGGACCACTCCTCGAAATTCAGATCCCATAATCGCAGGTTGCCGGATGTGTCAACGGCTTTGGCATCCGGCCGATTCACACGTATCAACTGGTGCGGAAATTCGTCTTTCGCACGAGGAAGTGTAAGCGTATCAGCGGTTACCTGTGCCTGTTTGGATGCTCACAAAATGCGGGCAATTAACGGGTTTTCGACAGTTTGCAACGGCATGCAACATCGCATACTGGAGATTCGCTCAAACATGAACGACCGAGCCCAACCGTCAGATATGCTCGCGAGCTTTTTACCGCCACATTGTCGGTATGATGGATTTTATTTTGCGCATTGTTGGTGATTGCTCATTCGGCATGAACTGAATTCCGGTGTGCTGCTCAATCCACTCAATGGACTGAATATACGGTTCCAATTTGTAAGGGCGGCTGTAATCGGTATTGGGCATGACAAACGCGATGGCTTTCCACGTGCCGCGATCGCTCACAAGAACAATCTTGTAGAAGTATTCCGGCACAGTGACGCCGCTGCCGATGGAACGTCGCTGACACGCCTCTTGTGGGGCCAACACGGTGGCGGGTCGGGAGTTACATAGAATCGGTCCCGTCCACTCGTAGGCCTGACCGTATTGTTGCACCCACTTGCGCGTCTTTTGCTCCAGCATGTTCCAGATACCGCTATTTAACGTCGGCCGTTGAGGTGCGATATTGGACATGAAGAACGTTTCGTCTTTCAGCACCGGGTCAACGGTCTGATTGCCGGCCGGCGCCTGGTGCCCGCGCTCATAGCCAGATCCCTTGTAGTCTTGCGGATAGGACTTGGGACCTTTGAGCATAGGGTCAGGGATGAATTTGTCATGCCGTTTCAGGTGCCCGGCGAGCTGGTCGGCGCTAACGTTCTCGCAAACCCATAACGGGATCTTGTCGGCGCTGCTGTGTTCCAGCACATAGCCGCGGCGAACGACGAGCTCCGTGCGGCCGAGGTCCATGAAATTCTCAATTGGCAATCCACCGTAGCAGTTGGCATCGGCGAGCACTTGCTGCTCCGGGGTGAGATTCCAATGCTGACGCGCCGCCGGATGACCATCCGGCGGCGGCCGCTTGAGACCAGCCGTGCTCGAGCAGCCTTGGATGACCAGGCACGTTCCAATCAAGGCCAACAAAAACCGTTGCCGCATTCAGGACGCTCGAAACCAAACTACAGCCAGCATGGCACGCCCACCGGCGGCACCAACCAATCGAGTTCGCAATTCGATTAGTCGGTGCCGCGTGATGAATTTTATCTATGCGGCAACCGAGGCCACTGGTTGCAGCGAATGCAGATAGTCGACCGCCCGCTGCGCCTGGGCGGCCGCAATAAAGATGGCCCGATTGTCGTTCGACAACACCTGCAGCCAATTCCCAATGTAGTCCGCGTGGTCCGCGCGCGGTTCCGCTGCAATCTCCAACGCTGCACACAGGAAGGCGGCGCCCAGCTCGGCCACCAGTTCTTCACGGGCGTAGGCCTCGTTACCAAACCGCGCGGATTCCTGAACCCGATTCAGGCGCGTCGGATGCAGCGTCCAATGCGTCAGCTCATGCGCCTTGACGCTCGCAAACGCCTGCGGATCGGAAAACTGCGACGGGTTCGGCATCTGAATGAAGTCCGGTGCGGGCGCGTAGAAGGCGCGATCACCGCCGTACCGAAAATCAGCGCCAGTCGCGGCAAAGAACTGCTCGGCAAGCTCAATCGGCACAATAGGGTGCTCGGAAACCACTGCGGGATAGAATGAACCCGGCAACCCCTCGATCTGATCGCAGTTGAACACCGAGTAGCTGCGGGTCAGGTAGATCGACCGCCCCACCGTTTCGCCACTGTCGTCCGTCTCGCTCTTGCCAATCGACTTGGCGTACACGACCAGTGTCGACTTTTCACCCCGCTTGACCTGGCCGCCGAGTTCTTGCGCTTGGCGGTAGGTCATCCAACGATTCGAGGTATAGCCCTTCTGCATCGCCTCACACCACAGAATCAGGATATTGATGCCGCGATAGGCCTCCCCGGTATGGCGCAAGGGCAGCGAGACCGGCGCGCCCGAACCCCAAGGTCTGGACCAAGGTCGCACACCCTTGGCGAGATCCGCCACGATGGCATCCGTCACTTTCGTATAGATATCGGTTCGCAGAGTCGTCACGGTGGTCTCTCCTTACATGGGGCCCGGGTCCATGCCCGCGCATGGGCCCTGCCCGTCGGCGAGACCGGGGAGGCAAGGTGCCAGGGCGCTACCGGCGCGAGGGGGATCACCCAACCTGCACAAGGCTGCCGCGGAAGGTTGGGGATACCGCCGGTAGTCGGCGTCAGCGGACCCTTGCACCGCGCCAGGGGCGGCGCCCCTTAGCGCTGAGGACTCCATTCGAATCCAACCAACAAATCGCGAGACTCATCACCCCAGAATCAGACATTCCTCTCGCGACCCTAATTGCCTTGTTTGAAGACCAACAGCCGCGGCAGCACATTTGTGAATTGTCGATTCCTCACAATTCCGGATTTACAGACTTCTCCAAACGCATCGAACGGAATCACCGATACGCTCCAACCCAAAACAAAGCGAGGGGCCGTAAGGCCCCTCGCGATGAGTGATGCAGAGGTTATTGCCGAGCACCCTCCTCGGCCGCATCCGGCGGCAGAATGACGAGCTTGCCGTCGACCGGGAAGGCCTTGAGCTCGACGTTGAACCCGACGCCGTCCTTATGCGGGAACGCGACGCCGATCCGGGTCCAGCGCTTGGCGGTCTTGCCTTGAGACTCGAAGGCCTCCACGGTAAAGACGTTCAAGTAGGCCGGGGCCGGGTTGGTGGGTTTGCGAGTGTTCATTGATCTGCTCCTGTGATTGCTGTGCTGAAGTGTCATCGCCCGACGGTGATCGAGCGATGGGCGGGTATGCGTTCACGGCAATGAAGGCCGGACGCCAGGGACCGTGAAATAAATCGCCGCTGTACACGGCATTGCAGGCCGGCGTGTGAAACTCGCAACGCGCAGCGTCGTCACGCGCCGGCCGTCAGAGCGAGGAATCAACAACCCCACATTCCACATCCGCAGCGACAATCCGTGTCGAGGCGGCTTTATGTCGCGAAATGCCCTGGCGTCCGGCCAGCCGTGAACGAGGCTATCCCGAACATGCTCATTCACCGCCACGGGGCGAACCGACCCAACACAGCGATGGCGGGAGCCATGAACGGTCGCAATCCAACCTGATTGATCGGCTATCTGTTGCCATTGAGGGGTGACAAACGGACGTACCTAGGCGGAGGCGGTGCTGCAGGTGGCTCCGCGCAACAACGGCCGCCAGGCACGGCAAACACCAAGACAACGAAATCCGATATCGGCGGGACAAAGGGCGATTGCGGGATTGCCGACAGCAAAAAAAGAATCGGAGGAAGCGTTGCCGCCTCCTCCGCTCTTCTCAACGCTACAAATATCCACGCTCGGCCATAGACAGTGTTTCATCACCCGCCACGATGATGTGGTCCAGGACGCGGATGTCGATCAGCGCCAGCGCCTCCTTCAGCTTCGTCGTGATGATTTCATCCGCTCGACTCGGCTCCGGATTCCCCGACGGATGGCAGTGCGCGAAGATCACCGCAGCCGCGTTGCAGCCCAGTGCCTCCTTCATCACCTCCCGAGGATGGACTGACGCCCCATCCACCGTACCGCGAAACATTTCGCGATAGCCCAGGACCTTATGCCGGCTGTCGACGAAAATGCACGAAAAGATCTCGTGTTCCAATGGCGCCAGCTGCAGCCGCAGAAAATCCTGCGTCAAGCGCGGCGTCGTCAGCGACGTCCCCCGCCGGAACTTCCTTGCAATGGCTCGACGTGCCGCCTGTATCACTTCCTCTCCCGTCGCCTGCCGATACTGGCCATTGGCCTCGCGGATCGACAGTTGAAACACCGACGATTGAGCATCGTCCGTTGAATCCGTCGCTGCAGTGACTTTATTGTTCGACATGATTGAATCTCCGTAACTCTTGTTCGGGCGGGATTGCCCGAGTCCGGAGAAGCCCGCCGCAGCGCAGGCTGTCAGGGGTCCACGACGGCCAACGGCCGCCAGCGAGCAACGCTCGCGCAGCCCTTGACAGCGAGAACGGCGGGGTATCATGAAAGGACTTAGGCAAGCCCCCCCTAACCGCCCAATGTCTTTGCATGGATTTGCGCTCTTTCCGCGCGCGGGAGGCGCGCCAGCGAGAGGGATCTGCAGGGCGGGTCCCGCCGCAGGCGGGATGAGCGTCTAGCGAACCCGGAGGAGCGCGGTCGCGCCCGGCGCGACTCGCCCAGGCTCCCATTCAGCAGACTGCAGAAAAGCGGATACCCCAGCCGCCCGGTCAACAAGATCAGAATTCAAATGTAGCGTTGATATCAATCGATAAGAACAATAGAGCCCTAACCAGCCGATTGCCCTATTGAGCAGATGACCCAAGAGTCAAATGCCCTACGGAATCGACCCGTTGCCACCATGCCGATGCCAAACCCTCAAAAAGTCATCATCGCCGCGACGTACCCCCCTTTGTGATCAGAAATGCCAATCCGAGCACTCCCAACACAAGGGAACAAAGCGTCGACAAGAAGCGACGCGAGGCCGGCACAAACAGAAGTAACCCCAGAATCGTTAACGTAATCATTGATCCACCTCCAACGCCAAAAGAAGCCCTCGCAAGAGAACAGCGTCCATCTTGATGCCGAAGCAATACTCCCAGACCGTCCGAAAAAGCAATTGCCAAGAAATGGCCTGCCGCCCAGCAAGGAGACGGACTTGCCTCCATTTTGGTTGCAGCTACCAGATACTAGTACTGCAACCAAAATGGAGGCAAGCGATTTCTGCGTTTAACTAGCCTGCATCCATATTGGAGGCATGAGATTGAAACAACTCAGAAGCTCCCGGCATCGGGCGCTCATCAGCGTCCTGGTCATGGCGCGTCAAGAGGCGGGGCTGACCCAGCGGCAACTGGCAGCCCGCTTGAAGCGGTCCAATTCCTTCGTATGGAAAATCGAGGCAGGTGAGCGGCAAGTCAACGTTCTGGAGTTCATGGAAATTGCCAAACTCCTTAACGTATCTGCGTCGGCATTGATGGCTCGTGTGGAGCGCCCATAGCAGCATCGAACCTTAGCGCCCATCAGGCATACAGTGCCCGTCGCACTGGAATACTATATGGCGATTTTGCAAGATCATGCGAGTCGGTCCGCTTTAACCTTCCGGCAGTTCCTTTCTGGAAGTCGACATGCAGTCGATCACCGTTCGAGCGTTTCGCGAAGCGGTACAAGCCGGCTATCGCCTCCGCGCTGATTGCCACCGATGCAGCCGGGGCATCGAGATCGATTGGCTGCGGTGGTACAGAACGCCCAGGCGGACAAGACCTTCATCGCACGCAAGTGGCGCCGCACCGTTTGCGGCCACCTTGGCGGCCTGACCGTCTGGCCGCCATCGACTCCGCCCATACGGTTGCCCGCACGCCCCCTTTCCTAAGCAAACACGTGCGGCCATTCGCGTTTGGCCAAAGCTCATTAAATTGTTGTAGAATCAATATTTTACGGTGTTACTGACAAAGGACAGGACGTCAAATCTATGGCGTTGAATGAAGCCGATACTTGCCGGGTCTACGTAACGCCGCGCCTCAAAGAAGCTGGCTGGGACAGCCCTCCTCATTCGCTCACTGAGCAAAAGACATTCACCGATGGACGCGTTTTTGCGGTGGGAGGGAATATTACCCGTGGCCCGCAGAAGCGAGCCGACTACGTTCTTCGCTACACCCGCGATTTCATGATCGCGGTCGTCGAGGCAAAAGAGGAAGGCGTCGCTGCGGGAACGGGTCTTCAGCAAGCAAAGGATTACGCTGAGACTCTCGGACTCAAGTTTGCGTACGCAACGAACGGACAGGACATTCTTGAATTCGATTACCTGACGGGCGCAGAACGTCTGCTATCGGCATTCCCATCACCCGACGAACTGTGGGCGCGGCTCCGGAAGGCCGAGGGAATCTCGAACGAATCCGCAGGAAAACTCTTAAGCGCGTCAAATCTCACCGCGAGCGCAACACCTCGGTACTACCAAGAAATTGCCATCAATCGAGCGATTCAAACGATCCTCGCCGGCGAGAAACGTGTCCTGCTCACCATGGCAACAGGCACGGGGAAAACCGTCGTCGCGTTCCAAATCTGCTGGAAACTGTGGAACTCTCGTTGGAATCGCAGTGGTGAGCACCGCAAGCCCAGAATTCTCTTTCTCGCCGACCGTAATATCCTCATCGACGACCCAAAGGACAAGACCTTCGCCGCATTCGGCGATGCGCGCTTCAAGATTGAAGGAGGCCAAGTCTCCAAGAGTCGTGAGATGTACTTCGCGATTTACCAAGCGCTTGCGAAGGATGAGCGTCGGCCTGGACTCTACAAGAGCTTCCCGCCTGACTTCTTTGATCTCATCATCGTCGATGAGTGTCATCGGGGCAGCGCGCGGGACGAAAGCAATTGGCGCGAGATTCTTGAGTACTTCAGTCCTGCATTCCAAATCGGCATGACGGCAACGCCCCTTCGTGACGACAACCGGGATACCTATAAGTACTTTAGCAACCCCATCTACAGCTACAGCCTCCGACAAGGAATCGACGACGGATTTCTGGCGCCGTATCGCGTTCACCGTGTGGTCACGGAATTGGACGCGGCTGGTTGGCGTCCCAGCAAGGGGGAAGTAGATCGCTACGGCCGAGAGATCCCCGATGAGGAATACGGCACGAAGGACTTTGAACGCGTGGTTGCCCTAAGGGCTCGCACAGAGGCCATCGCCCGCCATCTTTCTGATTTCATGCGTCGCACTGACCGCTTTGCGAAGACGATCGTATTTTGCGTTGACCAAGAACACGCCGATGAGATGCGCCGCGCGCTCGCCAACCTCAACTCCGACTTAGTTAAACAGTATCCTGACTACGTTGCACGCGTTACCTCCGACGAAGCAGACATCGGACGCGGACATCTCAGCCGTTTTCAAGAACTCGAAACTACAACGCCGGTGATTCTTACCACGTCTCAGCTCCTGACAACCGGCGTAGATGCGCCGACTTGCAAAAACGTCGTCCTAGCGCGAGTCGTGAACTCGATGAGCGAGTTCAAGCAGATCATTGGTCGCGGTACGCGAATGCGGGAAGACTATGGAAAGCTCTTCTTCAACATCGTTGACTACACTGGCTCAGCCACGCAACAGTTCGCGGATCCGAATTTCGACGGCTTCCCAGAAGTCGAGCATAATGTGACGGTCGACTTGGAAGGGAATGTAACGTCAGAAAGCTATACAAGCCCCGACGAAACGCCTGACGCACCGACCGCGGACGAATCGTACCTGCTCTCCCAAGAAGGCCATTCAGGTATTGATGATCGAGAAAAGGACCGCGTACGGAAGTACTACATCGACGGCGGCCAAGTTAAGGTAGCCGCACATCTGGTCTACGAACTCGACGGAGACGGTAAGCAGCTCCGCGTCATCCAATATACGGACTACACCGCGTCGAAGGTTCGGACTCTGTTCACTTCCATTGACGAACTGAAGAGTCGATGGGCCGACCCCTTGAAGCGAGAAGAGGTGCTTCTTGCACTTGCGGAACGCGGCATCGATCCAAAGACGTTAGCCGAAGCAACGGGGCATCCCGAGGCCGATCCGTTTGATGTGCTCTGCCATCTTGCTTTCAACGCGCCATTGCGCACCAGGAAGGAACGAGCGGCTGCTCTACGCAAGAAGACACCCGATTTCTTTTCCGAATATGGTCCGGGGGCCCGAGCAATCCTCGAAGCACTCCTCGATAAATACAGCGAGTTTGGTCCACAGCAGTTGGTTATTCCCGATGCCCTCCAAGTGGCTCCTGTATCGTCGTATGGTAACTTGATGGAAATATCGAAAATCTTCGGCGGCGCCCCTCGCTTGAAATCCGCCATTGATCGGCTTCAGAACCTTATTTACGCATCCTAAAATAGAAGCCCATGCCCAAAGCAAAGAAATCAAAAAGCGAACAACAACCCCTTACAACCGCGCAACAACTCGGCAGCTTAATGAAGTCTGCGCGCGACATCATGCGCAAGGACAAAGGGCTCAACGGAGATCTCGATCGTTTGCCCATGCTGACGTGGATCATGTTTTTGAAATTCTTAGATGACCTGGAACACGTCCGCGAAACCGAAGCCACCCTCAAGGGCAAAGCATTCAAACCCGCAATTGAGAAGCCCTACCGCTGGAGGGATTGGGCAGCTGCAGAGGGCGGCATTACCGGCGATGAGTTGATCGCGTTCGTCAATAACGACGAAGCCGTACGCCAGGATGGAAAGCGTGGAAAAGGACTCTTTGCGTACTTGCGATCCTTAGAAGGCGTCAATGGCGGGGATCGCCGCGACGTCATAGCTAGTGTCTTCCGCGGGGTGCAGAACCGCATGATCAACGGTTACCTCCTACGGGACGTGATCGAGAAGATTAACGGCATTCACTTCAACGCTAGCGAGGAAATGCACACCCTTGGGAGCATGTATGAGTCCATGCTCCGTGAGATGCGCGATGCGGCCGGGGACTCCGGTGAGTTCTATACACCGCGCGCCGTAGTACGACTCATGGTCACGGTCATGAATCCGAAAATTGGCGAGGTCGTCCTCGACCCAGCGTGCGGAACCGGCGGCTTTCTCGTAGAGGCATTCGCGCACCTCGAAAAGCAGTGCAAGACTGTGCAAGACAGAGAGACTCTTCAGAAATCGACCATTCTCGGCGGAGAAGCAAAGCCCCTCCCGTTTCTTTTGGCTCAGATGAATCTCCTGCTCCATGGACTTGAGAGCCCGAAGGTCGATTCGGGCAATAGCCTCCGCTACCCACTCCGGGAGATCGGCGACAGGGAGCGCGTTGACGTCATTCTCACTAACCCGCCCTTTGGTGGCGAAGAGGAGAAGGGGATACAGGGAAACTTCCCGGAGGACATGCAAACGTCGGAGACTGCACTACTCTTTTTGCAGCTCATCATGCGCAAGCTCCGGCGACAGCCGAAACCAGGACGCGCGGCGGTAGTAGTTCCAAACGGCACGCTGTTTGGCGATGGTGTCTGCGCGCGCATCAAAGAGCAACTCCTCAAAGAATTTAACCTTCACGCGATTGTGCGACTACCCAACGGTGTATTTGCACCCTACACCGGCATACCGACCAATCTTCTTTTCTTTGATCGCTCTGGACCAACGAAGGACGTGTGGTACTACGAACAGCCGTTACCAAAAGACCGCAAGAACTATACGAAAACAACACCCATTCTATTCGAGGAGTTCGCCCCACTCGTCGCATGGTGGAGAAGACGAGAAGAAGGCGACCTTGCGTGGAAGGTGCCTGCTACACAACTCATAGCGGACAGTTGCAATCTCGATCGCAAAAACCCGCGCGCCAAGGAAGATATAGCGCATTTGCCGCCAGAAACACTCGCTGCCAACATCTTGCGAAATGAGCAAAGAATCACCGAAATATTGGGCAATATCCGAAGCCGCCTAGCAAAGCATAGCAAATGAGTGAGTGGGAAGACATTCGACTAGCTGAGATTGCAACGCCGGTCGCCCGACCGGTAGTCGTTGTGCCAGGAGACTCATATCGCACACTCGGAGTGAGATGGTGGGGAGAAGGAGCATACGAGCGGGCAACAATCGACGGCTCGCAAACTGCAGCGCGGACATTATCGGTTGTGAAGAAGGGCGACCTCATCATCAACAAAATCTGGGTTCGCAATGGCTCAACTGCAATTGCCGGGGCAGAGGTTGACGGCTGCTCGGCGTCCGGCGAGTTTCCGACTTTCGTCTTGGACCTCAATCGCGTCATGCCGGAATGGATTCACTGGCAAACAAAAACACGCAATTTCTGGTCGAAGTGTGATGCTCTTTCCCGCGGAACGAGCGGGAAAAACCGCATTAAACCTGAACTTTTTCTCAGTATTCGTGTGCCATTGCCGCCGCTGGACGTGCAACGGCAAGTTGTGGCGCAGATTGCGGATCTTGCCTCGCAAATCCATGAAGCTGGAGCACTACGCCGACAAGCGGCCGGAGAAGTTGAGGAATTGTGGGCAAGTTCACTCGCAGCGACATTTGGGGGAACGAGACATCCGACTGAAAGCCTCGAATCAGTTTGCGATGCAATTGTAGACAACCTTCATTCCACACCCCGCTATGACGGCGACGAGTTTCCGTGCATACGCTCGCAGGACGTGGGTTGGGGTACCATGAACTTTGAGTCCGCGTTGCGCACCAGCAAAGCAGAATTCACCGAACGTACACGGCGAAGTGAACCGCGAGCAGGTGATATTGTATTTGTTCGTGAGGGAGATGTTGGCAGGTGTGCGGTTGTATCAGGTAAGTACAGATTCAGTTTGGGGCAACGTGTGATGATCTTTCGACCTTCCTCACGAATCGAGCCTCGCTTCTTGATGTTGCAGTTGATGTCGCCGCCAGTTCTTGAAAAGCAAATTCTCCAGGGCAAAACAGGAACGACCAGTCATCACGTAAACATCAAGCATCTGCGCGAAGTGAAGGTCGTCCTCCCGCCCTTGGCGGAGCAACGAAGTATCGTGACCGAGCTGGACTCATTGCAAGCTGAGATTGACGCACTGCAAAGCTTGCAATCCGAGGTAACACTCGAGCTCGATGCCCTACTGCCATCCGTCCTCAATAGAGCGTTCCGAGGCGAACTATAATCAGCCATGCCAAGAGGGTTACCGAGATCTGTCAAAGGCAATATCGACAAATGCCGCGCTTCAGCGATTGCCGCCGTTGATGTCTACAACCGACCGGGCTCGCGATTTCGTACTCCGCATTTCATTATTCTTGTAGCTCTGTCTTGGACGGCCCTATTTCATGCCATCTTTTACCGGCGGGGTCAGAACCCGTGGTACAGGAAGGCGACGGGCAACGTACGGGGCCAACGACATAGATATGTTCGCATTGATGGGGATCCAAAACATTGGGATCTCACGGAGTGTCTTAAGCAATATTTTGGCGGAGAACATCCACCTGAAAGAAAAAATCTTGAGTTTTTGATCGGCCTTCGCAACAAGATTGAACACAGAGACCTTCCGAATTTGGATGCCGGACTCTATGGTGAATGCCAAGCAGCCCTCCTCAATTTAGAGGAGTACGTGGTTGCGGAATTCGGAGAACGATATGCACTTGCTGATGAGTTAGCCGTTTCGTTGCAATTTTCTCACTTAATTCCAATTGAAAAGCGTCGCGCAGCAAAGGCACTTGTTGCGCGTGAGGCCAAGAGCATTCGGGACTACGTCGAGACGTTTCGTGCTGGCTTACCGTCCTCGACGCTGAACAGCACGAAATACTCTTTCAACGTTTTCTTGGTTCCGAAAGTAGCCAACAAGAAGGACTTCGCTGATTTCGCAGTAGAGTTTGTCAAAGTCGACATGGCAAGTGCAGAGGAACTTGAGCGTCTCGAGAAACTTAATGTCCTCATCAAGGAAAAGCACGTACCAATCGCCAATCTTAATCTGTTCAAGCCAACGCAAGTTGTCAGGCTGGTCGCCGCCAAGGTTACCCTACGGTTCAGCATAGCGAATCATACAGCCGCATGGCAGAGGCATGGTGTACGTCCAAACTCAGATGCAGCGAAACCTGAAGCCACGGACGCGAGGTATTGTGTATACGACAGTGTCCACCGTGACTACGTTTACACTCAAGCATGGATTGACCGACTAATAGATGAGTTTTCGAGAGTAAGCTAGAAGGGATTTCGACCACTCATCTCACCGCGCATTATCCATCGCACTCAATTAGCCTTGAAGTGGGAGAGCGTATCTGGGCTATCTTCGCAATGCATATGAACCACTATCGTTCAACATGCGATTTGTAGTTGACGCGGTCCCCGAATAGATACGCCGCACCGCTCCTGCGAAGACCTAAAGCTAAAGCCCTAATTTGTTTGCCGGACCTTCGTATTCGTCTGCTATTTCCGTAGGCGCTGCAAGTGCAAGTCGTTACACTTCATAAGTCACCCCGCGTGACTGGGGTCACGACATTGACGAGGCGATGAAATGCCGCTGGCTGGGATGTCCGAAGATAAGCGCGTTGAAGTGGCGGAGAGCACGCTGCGGGAGATGGAGTCGCTCGGCCGCCGAATACGCGACATCATCGCGGCCCAGCCGCCTCTAGACCTGCTCGGGTACATCTACGGTCAACGTCTTCTCATCTCACTTCCGAGATCAAGGAAGCCTGAGTCGACGGATCCGCAAGACGATTGGGACGATTCCTTTGTCGATGATACTCAGCTCGCACTCGAGTATTTGCACGCGACGCTTGCATCTACGCCACCCGCGGCAAACCTGTCGTTTGATGAGGCTGCGACCGTCGAACTTATGGAACTAGTTAGGAAGCTCAAAGGTGCGGCCATGTTGCACGCCATGGCAACATCGGCAGGTACTGTCGATGGCGCGTTTGGAGCTGACACCGCCGACATTGAGTTCCAGGCCAAGTCCACGTGGGTCGTATTGCGGGGCAATCGCTATCAAGTGCTTGAAGGGGAGTTCTATCGGTATGTACTCGCTCCTCACGACGCCCTTTTGCGCGAGGAGTATGGCATCGGCGCCGCCGATATTGCGGCGGGCTTTCAGAGTCTCGCGAACTCGATCCGATCTGGCCAATCCGACGCATTTGAAGCGTTAGCGAATCAAATCGGTCAGGTACAAGATCTAGCAGAACGTCGCGGCGAGCCATTGAATGAGGTCATCTCCAAGTGGGCCGAAAACCATCCAGAGCGCGCCCAGGAAGCTGCCCTAGGCGTGGACGATGTGCTTTGCGGCGGGATCTGCAATGTGACTCGGCATACGGCACTACCTTCGGCGCTTTTAGCCGACTTGGCTTATGAGCGCGGTGAGGACAAGGAGTTCTTTGCGGAAGGAGCCTATTCAAGCACGCCATTTAGGACATTGCCGGCGCGGAAAAAGCCGCTCATCAGGATCAACAACGAGTATTACGGCGTCGATACTTGTTTGACACGCGATGCCAGTTACCGTGCCCTGCTCTGGAATCTCCTCAAGCGTCGGCCTGAGTACGCCGAGCGGTTCAAGGCCGGACAGAAACTCTTAAGCGAAAGTGCGTTTTCAGACATTTTCACCGCACAGCTCGACGGGGCAACCGTCTATCGCGAAGTTTACTATCGGGATGTGCAAACTCGAGAATGGGTTGAAAATGACATGCTCATCGTAATCGATGATCTGTTGCTGCTTGTTGAAGCGAAAGCCGGTGCTGCGGCAACCATTGCATCACCCGCCACCGAATTTAACCGCCATGCGCGAGCCATAAAAGACCTGGTGCTGAAGGCGTACCAGCAATGCAAACGGTTTTTCGACTACATGGCATCGAAAGACGAGGTGCCGATCTTCAGCCGCGCCTCTGGAAAGTATGTGCCCGTGGGTCAAATAAGGCGCGATCGCTATCGAGTCCTGATTCCCATGGGCCTTACGGTCGAGTCCCTCTCCCCCGTCTCCACGATGTGCAAAGAACTGCCGGAAGTTGCGCCACTCCTTGGCAAACATGCGTTTATGTGCATGTCGATTGACGATCTTTTCGTCCTCAAGCGCTTTCTCCCTACGCTGGGCGAGTTGGTGCACTACTTGGAAGTGCGTCAGGTCCTGGCCGGTATGAAGGGCGTTCGGCTCTTCGATGAGATAGATCATCTCGGCGCGTACATCATGAAGAACCGCTTCGATCAGGAAATCGAGGCACAACGCGTCAAGGGCAAGCCTAGCATGATCCTCTGGGCTGGGATGAGCAAACCCGTGGACGACTACTTCGCGCTGCCGGACTGGGAGAGCCAGCCAATCCCTCGCCAAGACTACCCCACCGAACTTCGAGGCTTGCTCGATGCCCTTGACAGGAATCGGACGCCCGGATGGCTAGCCGCGGGGAGTCACATACGAAACTACGGTGAGCACGGGCGGCGTGCATTGGCTGCGGGGCTTGAAGGACTCCGAGCAAGCCTTGCTCAATACCCGCATCGATATCTCTCCATGGCGGGCAATGAGGTGCTATTCATTTGGCTTCAAGGCCCCGAGAAGCCAATCGATTTGGCTGCAGCCCACGACAAGGCGCGCGCGGCCATGCTTGCCATGGAAGTTGCCCGAATGTTGGTTATCGCAGTCGTCGCTCATACCGTCGATGGCTACCTAAGTGCGCAACCGTTGAACGTGGTGGTTCCCGTGGAGCGAACCGAAGAGAATGCTCACCTCTATCAGGATGCAGAACGCATGCGAACCCGCCTAAAAGGAATCGGTGGCTCTGGCGCGAAAATGGTCAATGCGTCGATTCGCCTAGGACGAAATGACCCTTGCTGGTGCGGAAGCAGAAGAAAGTTCAAAAAATGCCACGGCGGACAACCATGAGCGGCCAACCCGTTCAGCCAACCCATCTGCTGCTTCGAAATAACGCAATTGCATTGAGCTACCGTAGATTGATCCGCGCCATCACTGCCCCGTAGATGACACCATTATCCGCACGACTGAGGTTGAGCTCGAACACGAACCCCGTGCGCGTCTCCTCAATCTCCCGCGGCTCGGCATTTCGGTCTTTCGCGACTACAATGTATCCGTACGATTGATAGCCCTCGTTAAACACGAGCGCCAACTTGCCATCGTGGTCATTTCGGGCGGCAGACTTACGATTCGTTACTGGATCCACGCCCCAATGCGGCTCCTGCACTACATAGCGAGCTCGACCCTCGGCATCTTTGCTCACGAAGTCGGACCACAAACTAAAATAGACCTTGCGATCTTCTTCGTCGACCGCGCACCAGCTCCAAACTGTATTTTTCTGCTTAGCACCAAGATAAGCCATCATCTGAGAGCGATTTTCTAGTCTCGCCATTTCACTGACCTCAACGTCATTCCGCCCCAATGATCATCGGCCGACACCGCAGATTTGATCCGGCTTCCGCTCGACGAATAGCAATTCGACCCTGTTGTACGATCCAGCACCTTACGGAGAACGAGCAGCAAACTCACACTTGACCGGTCGAAGCCTATTCTCCCACCTCCACGAAGATGACTCACGTTCGTATGGGGATCCCAGATACAAAGACTCTTCTATCGGCGTCGGTCACCCCAATCTTTGAAAGCGCAATTGCAAAAGCAGTATGCATTGCTGCCGCATACTGCGTTGGACCAATAATTAGTCGATCAAAAATCTGAGCGAAATCAAGCCCCGCCAACTTAGGCGACACTGATGAATCCAAAGGGATCTTGAAGACGGTCTGAGGAACACCTGCAATTGTCTCAATCGATTGCTCCATCAGTTGAGACGCCTCGCGAGTAGGACCGTAGATCGCCCTCCACTCTCGCTCTTCCTCAAATCCTTCGTGTTTCATACAAGTGACAGCTGCTAGTAACATGCTGAAAATACTTCCGACAAGCAGAGACTTATCAACTGTCCTGAGGAATTCTCCGTTGGCTGAAACATTGGCTATCACTTCGTCCATTTCCTTTGCAACCTGACCTTCCGTGAAATACAAAACCGGGCTGAGTGACAAATTCAACTCTTCAGAGCCTTCTGATATCCAAGGCACTTTAACCACGATCGCCACCCTTGCTGCGGTGCCGCCAAAGGCGCGCCACATCGACAATCGACCGTGGAAATCCTCCTTTTGGTTGTGCTCGGAAATTGACGCGATATAGGTGTGCCAGCGAATTCCGTCCCACACTCGATCAAAAATGCCGAACGATTCTTCAGCAAGACCCGGATGCAATTCATTGAAGGCATTAACCAAGCGCTCTCTACGATCTCCGTCCTGAATGACCTGCTGAAGTGTGTCAAACCCATGGTGCACCTCACGATAATCACCCATGCAGACGGTATTTCGAAGCCAAAGCCGCTTTGTTTGGATTATCTTGAGCGCGGCGTCCGCTGAAGTGTAGTGGGCGAATCGGGCGGGCACTGACTTGTCTATGTATAGACTGTCTCGTCGCTCTCGCGCGGTTGGAGAGAAAATTCCCTCGAGTCGCTGAAGTAATTGAAGGTCTATCGATGTTGGCTGATTAGTCGTCTGCTGCTCAATTGGCACGTCCAGCACCTCCCTGTAATTTGTCGCCAGCGGGCGCGCGCGCCACACGCTCGACCGCCAAGTTCAACCTGTCTGGCGAACGGTGGGCATAGCGTAGAACCATGGAGATATCCGCATGACCCAACAGTTCGCGAACGGTGTTTGAGTCTATCCCTGATTGCACAAGACGACTTGCAAAGTGATGACGTAGGTCGTGGAATCTGAAATCCTCCAGCCCCGCAGCGGATCTGAGAGTCCTCCAAGAGGTGTTAATTGTGGTCAGGTTCTCTCCTCCAACGCCCGGGAACACTTGGGCGTGCCCTTCGGACTTAGATACAATCTCCTGCCAAGTGGATAAGACGTCGACCGCCTCGACATTGAGGGGGATTCTTCTGGGTTGACCATTTTTGGCATGAGCTCCCGTGACAGTGAGCCACTTAGCCTTGAGATCCACATTTTTCCATAGCAGCGCGAACAACTCGCCACGACGCAGGCCGGTATTCAGGGCGAGCAAGACCAAGGGCTGAAGATGGTCGCAGTACTTTTCGGTTCGCTCGGGAAACTCCAGCCGACCTCGCACGCGCAGCCACAGATTGAAGTCCTTCCGCTCCTTGCGCAGCTTTTCCTCGCGGTCGAGAAGCGCCTTGCGCAGGCGGGCCTCCTCCTCTTCGCTCAGGTAACGCACGATCCCAGTGTGGTCGAATCTAAGCGGTTTAATACCCTTAAACGGGTGGCGTTCGATGATCTTCCATACCACCGCCTTCCCGATGGCTGCATGTAGCCGCTGCAATTCTCGGCTTATGGTCACCGATTCCTTTCCATTGGCACGCGTGCGCTGGCGCCAGTCGTCGACCACCTCAGCGGTCAGCTCGGAGATCGGTCGGTCGAGCCAGGACTTGAAGTCCACCCGGATGCGCTTCAGCTGAAAGGTTGCCCTCCAATCGACCGCAAGAGCTTCGGAAACGATGCCTTCTTGCAAAATGCGCGGAAACACCCAAACCGAAACCACAGTCACGCGTAGTACTTATTCGGGAATCTATGTTGCGGACCGGACCCTGGTGCATTGAAAAGCAGAATTTCGGTAAGAGATCCAGAGTGGTCACTCTTTGGTCACTCCCGCATTTCCTCTTCCAACGGATTCAACGTAAGTGATTGATTTTATTGGTGGGCCGTGTAGGGATCGAACCTACGACCAATTGATTAAGAGTCAACTGCTCTACCAGCTGAGCTAACGGCCCAATTCAAACATCAAATTTTTCCAACCCTCTCATTATATAAAGAGAGGTGGGGTGGACGACGGGGCTCGAACCCGCGACAGCCGGAATCACAATCCGGGACTCTACCAACTGAGCTACGTCCACCATCGTCGTACCCGTCTTGGCGCGCCCGGCAGGAATCGAACCTGCAACCGCCGGCTTAGAAGGCCGGTGCTCTATCCAGTTGAGCTACGGGCGCCTTGGTCGGGGCAGAGGGATTCGAACCCCCGACCCTCTGCTCCCAAAGCAGATGCGCTACCAGACTGCGCCATGCCCCGTTTAGCCCCACCGTTGCCAACGTGCGGGGGCGCCATGCTAACAGAAGCGCAACGGCATGCAACAAAAAGCAACGGAATGCGACGAAATTCGAGCGTTTTTAGGAGGTTACAGGGACCGGTGCTAGCTTAATCCGAGTGAAGTGAAGCCGAAGATCGATGAAGGAGGCGGACCATGTCCTTAGCAAAGCGTCGCATTCCATTGCAGGGTATTGCACCCCAAAGTGTCCACGAGGTGTCCACGACCGTGTCCACGAGGGTGTCCACGAGGTCGCCGTCTCCCCGGCTCACCGACAGTCAGATCGGCGCCGCCAAAGCCAACGGGAAGCAACAGGACTTTACGGACCCGGCTTGTCGAGGTTTGGTCCTTCGCATCAGCCCGACCGGGTCCAAAAGTTGGCTATTCCGTTACAAATGGAACCGCCTCCCAGTACGCATAAGCCTGGGTCAATACCCAAGTCTTTCGCTCGCAGATGCGCGAGCCCAGGCGCTGAAGCACCAAGAACACCTCGATAAGGCAATTGATCCGCGGCAGACGGAAAGGAGCACCGGGAAGATCCAATTGAATATCCCGCGCCCGAAGCCTGGCCCAAAGCGGCAGACGGCAACCAAGCCCGTACCAGTGCCAAACGGCCCATTGAATGCTCAGCCCGCACCCGCAACTCCCGCTGAATCAAGAAGCGCTATCGCTGCGCCCGACCCCAGCGACGCCCGAAGCGTTCAACGGCTTGCGCATGAATTCGTAGAGCATTACATCCTGCCGCGACGCGAAAAGCCCGCCGAAGTGATTCGAATCCTTAATAAGGACGTCCTTCCGAAGTGGCGGCACCGCGACGCACGTAGCATCAGTCACCGGGAAGTCATCGAGCTTCTTGACGAAATTGTTCATCGCGGCGCTCCCGTTATCGCGAATCGAACCGCCGATATTCTGGGTCTATTATTCAAATATGGCGTACACCGAGGAATCGTGGAGAACTCCCCGGTACGGCTGCTATACGCCCCCGGAGGCAAAGAACAGCCTCGGACTCGTGTCCTGAACGAAGGAGAGCTTGCAGCATTCGTGCAAGGCATTGAAGCGGTATGCAAGGGATCTAATCGATCCCACGTTCACATGCTCCTCCTCCTCACGCTCCAGCGCCGAAGCACTCTCGCATTGGCGGAATGGAAGGAGATCGATTTTGAGAACCGCATTTGGCGAATCCCCAGTGAGCACGACAAGATGCGGCGTGCGCATGAGATCCCGTTAACCGACTGGACGATTACCAAGTTCAAGGCGCTTAAGGATCTCTCGAAAGGTTCCGCTTATGTACTTCCGAATCGAAACGGAGAAAAGGCGGCGAGCCCAGAATTGATCTCCCGGAGTATCCACCGACTTGAATCGCGCTTCGCAGCAATCGGAATTGCGGACTTTACCGCGCATGATCTGCGTCGAACGGGCCGTACCTTTTTAGCAAAACTTGGAGTTACCACTGAAATCGCAGAACGACTGCTCAATCATGCAAAAATGCAGATCGAAGGCACCTACAATCTCTACGACTACTTTGATGAAAAACGTGATGCGCTTAAGCGTTGGGAAGGGTATCTCGCGGATCTAGCGAAACGCCCGTTGCCAGAGCCGCATCCAAGGGCGGTTGTAGAATCTCTTCAGCGATCAAAATTGACCGCCCGAAACCGGCAAAGCGATTCACTAAGTCCATTTGACCGTCTCAATCAACGCGAGACTTCCGAAAAGAATTACGACGGTGGAAAAAATTAGTCTTTACCCGATCAACCGTTCTATTTGCCAACATCCAGGTCGAATTCTCGAATATTCCAACCGAGTTCTTCAACCGAAACGTCTCCGCGCAATTCCTGCATATATCTGAATTGCTCCTCAATGATTTTCGAGCATACAGACCCGCCCGCAGTTTCATAATCTGCGTAATAGAGCAATCTGACTCCCTTACGACTGGCATAAGGTGCATAGACCCTGCATTGTGCCAACCAAGAGCAAACTGCGGCAGCAAGCATTGAGCCGAAACCTTGTCTGCGCATCAACCGGCGAACATAGACGAGCGTTGGCTCAACAAATACCTCGCTGATCGGCGCATTGCCTCGGCGCGTAACTTCGATATTTAGCGCTTGAAAGCCTACTAACGGAGTACGCCTCCCACCCACTCCCCAGATATACGCGACAAAGTTCGGCGTTCCGATCCCCCACGACTCGCGATCCAATTTCGCGAACCGATTGAGTGACTGCAGAATCTTCCGCTTCGGCGACTTAGCAGTACCGATGCGCCGGACGGAAATAAAACATTTGTCAGATTCCTTTCTTTCGCCTGTGGGTTCAGCGCTCCAATCGTCATTGAGATAAAGCATCGCGTCTTGACGGGAGAAGACGAAATCGCTTTGATTGGGGAAAGCGCCGTTCCAATAGCTATCGCGCATCAAATACACCCCTTTCGTCCGTCGAACCAACGTGGGTACAAATCAATTCTGACGCTTCTTTCCTCAACTACCCTCCAAGGCTCACGTGCTTTCCCGCGTCCCGAAATCGGAAAAATTGCTGCAATGCCGCATCCCCAAGTTTGGGCCAGAAAGCCGAACCGTGTTCGGGACGTATAGGTCGCAGGTTCAAATCCTGTCACCCCGACCATATAAATCAATAGGTTATGAACTCTTTAGACTCGCACGATTAGGCCCGAGTTCGACGGGTGACTTGCTGGTGACTCAGACGATGCACCGCGAGAAGCTCTCAAATGAGCATCACCTAACGAGGCCGCCCGTTTTCACGGTTGACGGCGCTGATTGAGCTCCAAATCAGTGTGTGTCGGAAATCTCCGGAAACAGCGCCAGCGAAAGAGCGGCAGAGAATAAAAGGACTGGACGCCGGTTCCTCCGCCCGAGCTGTTAGCGCAAAGCTATACAAACTGAGACCTGCAAACCGCGCGTGACAAATTTGGAGAGCAAGTAGCTGCGACATTTGGGCGCAACTGCGCCGCTCGGACCCTCTGGCAACCTCGTTTCAACGGCGACGCCCGGTTCACGGCTTAGCGGATCAACTTGGGTCTTCGTTAGGAGGAACTGATAAGAGTCTGAGCAAATCTGCCGTAGTGGCGTTGCAACCGGGATGCCTAGTATTGGAGAACATGCCCTTCAGGCGCAGCACTCAGGTCCAACCCACCAATGCACAACTCACGCGAACTCCGCGCTCTCGATGCGGCCCACTACATGCATCCCTTTACGGATACAAAAGCTCTGGCAGAAAGCGGCACGCGAATAATCACCAAAGCGTCAGGCATCTTCCTCGAGGACATTGAGGGTCGTCGAATTCTGGACGGGATGTCCGGCTTATGGTGTGTCGCCATGGGCTACGGGCGCCGTGATTTTGTTGACGTCGCTTGCCGTCAAATGTTGGAACTGCCTTACTACAACAGCTTCTTCCAATGCACTCATCCACCAGGCATTGAACTGGCGCGCAAACTAGTCGAGTTGACGCCACCGCAGTTCAATCACGCGTTCTTTACCGGATCTGGCAGCGAATCGAACGACACGATCGTACGAATGGTGCGCCGTTACTGGGACCTGAAGGGCGAACCACAAAGAAGCGTGATTATCAGCCGTTGGAACGCGTACCACGGCAGCACGATGGCAGGTGCATCGCTCGGTGGAATGAAAGCCATGCACGGCCAGGGTGGTCTTCCGATCCCTGACATCGTGCACATTGAACAACCTTACTGGTATGAATGTGGCGGGAACTTGACGCCAACGGACTTCGGATTAAAGGCAGCCCAAGCACTCGAAGATCGTATTCTGGCAGTCGGTCCGAATCGCGTTGCGGCCTTTATCGGTGAACCCGTACAGGGCGCCGGCGGAGTCATCATCCCGCCTGAAACCTATTGGCCCGCCATTCAACGCATTGTTGATAAGTACGGAATTCTACTGATTTCGGATGAAGTGATTTGCGGGTTTGGACGAACCGGGCAATGGTTTGGCTGCCAACACTATGGAACAAAGCCGGATTTTCTCGCCTTGGCCAAGGCAATCACCTCAGGCTATTTCCCTCTGGGAGCCGTAATGGTTGGAGATCGCGTCGCGAACACGCTGATCGAGAAAGGCGGCGAGTTCTATCATGGCTTCACCTACTCCGGGCATCCTGCGGGATGTGCAGTGGCATTGGCCAACCTAAATGCCATGCAAAAAGAAGGAATCGTCGACCAAGTACGCGTGACCTTGGCTCCGTATTGGAACCAGCGCTGGAAGGAATTGGAAATCCATCCACTTGTGGGTGAGGCGCGCTGCCTAGGTCTGCTGGGCGCAATCGAACTCGTCCCCCACAAGCCATCACGAGAATTCTTCCCGCACCGCGGTGAGATTGGACGACGATGCCGTGACATTTGCATCAGAAACGGCCTGATGGTTCGGGCAGTATGGGACACAATTATTGCAGCGCCGCCTTTGATTATTTCAACGCAAGAAATCGATCAGCTGATTTCCACTCTGCTGGCATCGTTGAACGAATTGCAGGCTCAGCCACACACCTAACTCCGACGTCTACGAAGCTGCTTGACTGTTGATTGGCGCGTAGCCCGCAAACTTTGTCTTCAGAATTCCCTGTCCGTGCGCCGAGGCGTAGAGAATCGCGGTGTACTTAAAGGTTTCTGCAAAGGGAACCTGCCCCACGAACACGGAGATCCCGTCCTTGGGCGAGGGATCAGCGAATGTCGCTCTCATCTTGACAAGGTCTCTATAAATCTGCGATGCGTAGCGCTCAGGAACACTGATTTGAAAATCCATCATCGGCTCGAGCAACCTTGTCCCTGACTGCTCCAAAGCGCGCGAGAAGGCCAACGGGGTAACGATCTTGAAATCTCCCGGCTGCGTTCCGAGATCGTATTTTGAGTGACCATCCAACACCGTGAACCGAAAATCCGTCACTTCCCATCCTTGAAGCCCTTTTCGCCGAGAATTCTCTAATATCTCCGGAATCTGCTTCATGAACTTATGGTAGATCTTCTCAGCCTTCACTTGCGATGCGAACTCGACCCCTCTGCCCAACGGAAGCGGCTCCACCCTGACGTGAATGTCGGCATAGCCGTGAGTTCGATACTCGATGATCGATTCCCCGACACCGACAGGGGTTTCCTTATAGAGAACTCTCGGTTCCGAGAATTGCGCGTCTATGCCGAATCGTCTGTGCAGCAGATCGCGAACGATTTCCATCTGCACCTCACCAAAGAATCTCACGCTAATCTCGCGCTGCTCTTCTAGCCATTCCACATTGAGAAGCGGGTCCTCGTCCTCCAGTTGCCGCAGCGCTAGGAGCAACTCATTCCATTGATGGGCCTTTTCGGGAACGATGCGTGCCGACAACATGGGTTCCGTGGGGACCGGAGCATCGGGCACCGCATAGCTGCTTCCCAATATGTGCCCAACTTTTGAATGCCGCAAACCAAAGAGCATTCCAATATCGCCAGCCTCTAAGGCATCGACATTCTCGTATTCTCCGCCGACCGACAACTTGAGTACTCGAGACACTCGTTCATCGCCCTCCATGGACGCACTGGCCACCACCTCGGCACGGCCGATGCGTCCCTCAAAAATGCGCACATGTGTCACTCGCCCATTGGGACCACCGGTCTCAATCTTGAAGACGACCGCTGACAAAGGATTGGATGGTTTTCCGACCGGCGGCGGTAGGTAATCAATAATCGCATCGAGCACTTCCGGCACCCCAATCCCCGCCATTGCCGCGCCAAAGTACACTGGGAACGCGCTCCCGCGCCGACAGTGATCCACGATCCTTGGCTTGATATCCGCCCAGTCGAAAGACTCGTTACGCGCGTACTTTTCAAGAAGCGCGTCATCCGTACCCGCCAGACTCTCCCCTAGAATACCGAGCCCACGGGCGGTTTCGTACGCCGGCCGCACGAATGGACTTCTCGTTTCGATATCCCCGTATATCTGCATCGGCAGGACGGCAGGAGAAAGAACCGTCCGCATCTCATTGAACAATTCGCCGGGACGAGACCCCATACGATCCAACTTGTTAACAAAGATCAGTGTCGGAATTCGTAGCTCGCGAAGTGCGGTCCAGATTGTCAGTGTTTGGAGCTGAACGCCTTCCACGGATGAGACGACTAGAATTGCGCCGTCCAACACCCGCAAGGATCGCTCCACCTCTGCATAGAAATCCGCGTGACCGGGCGTATCGACGACACGGACCGACACGCCGCGCCATTCAAGCGCCGTGGAGGCCGCGCGAACCGAAATGCCCCGTTCTCGCTCAACGTCCATCGAATCCGTATTCGAGGTCCCCTCATCGACGCTGCCAACGCGCCTGATGGCGCCGCCCGCATACAACAATTGCTCCGTCAGCGTGGTCTTGCCGGCATCCACGTGGGCAAGGATGCCAATATTTCTAATTTTGTCGGCCATGAATGATTGCGTTAGATGCTGAAGATTGTTGGAACCACTCAGATAGCCAGCATTTCCCGCGCCTCATCGGCCGTCGCAATGCTCCCTCCCAAGTCCTCCACAATTCGAATCGCTTTCTCCACCAATTCCGCGTTGTCCTGGCACAGTTCACCACGACGGATGTGGAGGTTATCTTCCATGCCTACCCGGACGTTGCCGCCAAGCAGGAAAGACTGCGCCACCATCGGAAACTCATGCCGACCTACTCCAAAAGCGCCCCACATACAGTCACTTGGCAACTGCGAAACCAGGTACGCCAAGGTCGCGGGGTTGGCCATGGCGCCAAAGCGGACCCCCAGTACAAACTGAATCATCAAAGGACTCTTGAGCACGCCCGTATCCAGGAGATGGCGTGCCATTTGCAGATCGCCCGTATCAAAGATTTCGATCTCTGGCCTCACTCCGGCCGCATAGATGCGACCCGCCATGGCGTGCACGCTGCTTGGAGAATTGATGACCGCCGCCGTGCCCGACCACATCGTATTCAGATCCAGTGTGCATATAGGAGGCCGCAGCTTCTCCACATGTGCCACGCGTAAGCTTGGTGCGCAGAGAGTTGTACCCTCGGCGGCCTTACTTGGAATCTCCGTATCTGGTACAAAGCGCCCGCCTTCACCGGTGGTCAGGTTAAGAATGACCTTACTGTCTTTCTCTACGATCCTGTCGACGAGCTCCTCGTAAAGCGCCAGTTTCATCGATCCACGACCGGTTTCGGGGTCCCGCACGTGGAGATGAACGATGGCCGCTCCGGCGGCGGCGGCAGCAATTGCCGCGTTTGCGATTTGCTCAGGCGTAACTGGCAACCTAGGATGTTGATCGACGCGCGTTAAATTTCCCGTGACTGCACAGGTCAGAATTGTCTTACGCATTGCACACCCACTTCATCGCAACCCATCGATCAATCACCATCGGAGTCGGCGCCTAACGGCGTCCGAACACAGAACCATGGAAACGACCATCCCCGCTGCGCTCATGACGACAGTCGCCGCAAGCACCCAGGAGAAATCGGTTCCCCGCACCAGCAGACCCATCAAGGCTGGACCAACCATATAGCCAAGCTTTCCAACCGCATAAAGTAGGATCACAAGACGACCGGAGCTATCCAAGGTGTTGCACTGAACCAGCATTAGCGGCAATCCCAGACTCCAAAGGAAAATAAACAAGCAAGCTGCGGCCACGAAAACCGGGAACTGAACACTGGAGTACAGCATACCGACGCAGACAAGATCGCCAGCCAAAACAAGAGCAAAGGCCAGCAGCGGGCCCACCCATGTGGATAACGCCTTGGCGCCCAATGCACCCGCAATTCCACAAAGCGACGACAACGCCAGCGCCTCGCCTATCTCAGCACCTGACAACCCTCCAGCGGCCCCGATTCGCTCAATAAACGTCCACATCCCGCCCTGCGACATGAAAAAGAGCAGCGCTCCAAGCAGCACCACGAAGGTCAACACAACATGATCAGAGGCCTCGTTTTGAGTTGCGTCTTCCGCGCCTCGATCTCTGCCTCTCGACGGATGCGCTGACAACGCGATCAATCCGGAGGCGGACAATACCGCCAGTGCCACAAACAAACCGTCGAGGCCGCCGACAGAACGCACGGCTGGAAGAACTAGGAAGCCAATACTGGAGACGATCATCTCCGTTGCAACAAAATAGCCGAACACCGTGTCCGCCTTTTTATTGTCACTGAGACAGGCAACACCAACCGCAATCAGCATTCCGCCGGCGAGGCCATCGACGGAGCGGGCGAGAATCATCGGGAGCAGCGAGCGAATGGACATCGAGGCTACATTGGCCAAGATCATGATGACGCATGATAGAAGTATCAACCGACGCCAATCTCTGCGGCGTAGTTGAAATGCAGCAATAGCGTTTGCAAGCGCCATTCCTCCGGCTTCTGCGCCGGCGACGAGACCGAGCTCTTCGCTCGAAAAGTTCAGCTCCTCCGCCATGCCGCCCACAATAAGCGGCATGAACATGTAAGCAATCACACCGACAACGGCAACCCAGATGGCCGACGCAGTTGCTGCAGGCGTACTCCAGACATCTATAACAATCGCGGATGGCGATTTATCTAAGGCGAAATTAGTTGACTCATCTGTCACCGTGCGACAGAGCATAACTCAATGTTTGCGCAAATCCATCGACTAATACCAGATCAAGCGTCGTGTCCGAAATGGGCATTTCTTGCGTAGATAATGACAATCGGTCACTTCAACCCGACACCTATAATTGGCCATTCACGGTGATTCGATTTCATCTGGCGGGGAGTTTAGAGAATGTCGATACGGGCGGACAATAGCGCTCTTAGCACAAGAAACGGGCACCTTTTCATCGATGAGTGCGATACCGTCGACCTTGCTAAACGCTTCGGCACGCCTCTTTTCGTCGTTTCTGAAACCCGGCTCCGCGAAAACTATCGAACTTTTTCTTCTGCGTTCAAAAACGCATGGACGGACGGTCCCGTTCGCGTTCTGCCTTCGATCAAAGCGAGCCCCCTATTGGCAATCCAGCGCATTCTTACCGACGAAGGGGCAGGATGTGATGTATTTGGATTTGGAGAATTTGAACTGGCAGTGCGCGCAGGCGTTCCCTTTAGCGCCATCTCGCTAAATGGATCGATCAAGGATCGGACAGTCATACGTCGCGCCGTTGAATCAGGCGCACGGATCGTCCTGGATAGTCCGCGCGAGCTAGACCTGTGCGAAGAGGAAGCCATCGCCACGGGACGCCGCGCGCAGGTGCTGTTTCGTCTGAAACCATTCCTGAAAGAATTAGATTTGCCATCGGACTACGTCCCACAGTATGCGATTCGCGACCTCCTCCAACTCATCAAATACGGGATACCAAGCTCCGATTTGCCGGCGATGTCGCGAAAAGTCGCCGCGTCGCCGCACTTAAACCTTCTGGGCGTTCACGCTCACATGGGTCGCCACAGCAAACGTGCCGACGTCTGGAGATCCTGGGTGCGCCATACCGCGCTAATGATCAGGGAAATCGGCGAGGCTATCCCGCGCTGGACTCCTCAAATCATCAACATCGGCGGCGGCTTTGCCAGTCTCCCGGACCTTGACACGGACGTTGCCATCAAGGGCTACGAGGCGCCTTCCCTGGCTCTGATCGCAACCGAGATCTCAGCGGCCTTACGAGAGTCCCTGCGCGAAATTGACGTATCGCCTGCTGGTATCTGCTTGGAGCTGGAGCCTGGCCGGAGCATTCACTGCGACACCGGGATCCATTTGACAAGCGTCCGAAACATCAAGCGCGAAAATCAGAACATCAACAGGACCTGGGTGGAGGTGGACACCTCACAAATGTTCCTTGGGATCAGCGGGGCCAATTTCGACGGGCCAAAGTTCGATTTGGTCACCGCCAGTCGGGCTGACGCGCAATGCAGCACAAAGGTGGACATCGTCGGGCAGACCTGCAACCTGGAACTGCTTTTTCACGACGTGCTAATGCCGCCACTTGCGGTTGGCGATACTCTAGCGCTTCTGAACACCGGGTCCTACATCGAATCCTGCACGCGCAACTTCAATGCGCTGCCGCGTCCTGGCACTGTCCTGGTCAACAAGGATCAAGCCGATATGATCAAGAGACACGAAAGCATCGACGAAGTGTTTTCCAGGGACGTCGTTCCAACGCGCCTTCAGGCAGCAAGATCAACCGGCGCCGCGGCGACCCCTAAAGTCCAACGGCGTTAGACCCGTGTGGCGCTTGAATGCGCGATGAAAATTGGACGACTCACAATAGCCGACCAAGAATCCGATTTGCTCCACCGACAAGGTCGTGTCCGCCAGGTACTGGCTGGCGATACCCATTCGAACCTCCTGCGAAATCTCTCGAAAACTCAGATTGAGATCCGCAAGTCGTCGACTCAAATTGCGTGGACTAACCCGCAGCTTTTTGGCAACTTCCGGAAGATCTGGAAAGCGCCCTGGTGCATTGATCATGATCCGACGAACGGAGTCCAAAATGGTGTGCCCTTGGTCAACGGTCTTCAGCAAGCGCGCACATTCTTCTTCGCAAATCCTCGCCGCATGATCGTTAGCAAGGCTGAGCGGAACATCCAACAAGTGCTTGCTGAATCGGAACTCGTTTGCCTCACATCCAAATGAAATTGGACACCGAAATAGCTCCTCATACAACTTGCCATACGGGGGTTCGTCCCACGTCACCCGAATACCCGAAGCACCGGCCTTGGAACCGAAGAAATTCTCCAAAATCCTCTGCCAGATTGCCAATGTCTGCTCGACATCGTACCGGTACGTTCTACCCAGCAATACAAGTGGCTCCACTACCACGGACACCTCATCGCCCTCAACCACATACCGAATGTGTAGGACCGGATCGGT
>JBGAGE010000004.1:0-545334 GCA_044226865.1 Steroidobacteraceae bacterium
CGCGTGTTCAAGCGCCCAAGCATTCTCCCCCCTCCACGTTCCCGCCAGCACAACCGCTACGTAGAGGGTGGGGGATCAGAACCTAAGAAGCAGACCGGACGACGCGAACCCGAACCTTCTCGATCCCCATCTGATAATCGTCATTGAGGCGCTGCAGCAATTGCGGTGTGACATAACGTAGCCGGGACGCCCAGGCGGCGCTGCCGGTGCCAATGGTCAGCACGTGGTCTTTCAGGCCGGCGCTGAGGACGAAAGCGACCATTGGCGGGGGCATTGCCGCACGAACCTGAAGCAGGAGCCGGGACCGCTCATCGAGCTTCTCCCGCAACTGTGAAAGTGCTTTCGAGGTACCGCCAATTAACTCGCTGAGACTCTTGGTTTTTTGCATCGCACTTCAGATTATGAGACCTGCTCCTACTTGCCAGAGTGTGCGGAAATCCTTGTTTTGAGTCACCTTTTTGTTGCATAGTGCACCCGACTGCTCAAGGCATACCCTCCGAAAGGTGGGGACGCAAAGCCTCCGGTCTAACGCCCTGTCATAAGGGCCAGGACAGCGGGGTTGCCAGGGTCACGCGCAATGATGCGGCGTGTTACTTCAAGCCCATGGATTTCCACGGGCGGCGACTTCGAATCGAGGCTTGGCCTCTTGCGGTACCCGCATGGTGCGGGGCCGGATATGCGTTGATTTTGCACTGCGGTCACGGCGGGGAGCCCACTGCATGAACATTATTTTTGTCGGTCGCCAGCCAGGCAACGTCAAACAGGTCGATCTGCGGCACCCCGCGGTCATCGCGGTGGCGTTGGCCTTGGTTTTGTTCATCGTCGGTGGGGCCTTCTCCATCGGCATGAGCCTTGGCAGCCGTAGCAGCAATGGCCAGCCCCTGCAGCAGCTGGGGAATTGGTCGGCCGAGCTGGTACGCCAGCAGGAGCAGCTCGAGCTCACGCGGCGGGCGCTGCAGGAAAAGGTCAACGCCATCGCGATCCGCGTCGGCCAGATGAATGCCAGCGTCATCCGCCTGGATGCCTTGGGCAAGCGCCTGACGCAAATGGCGAACCTCGACAACGGCGAATTCGATTTCGGCAATCCGCCGCCGCAAGGCGGGTCCGAGGGCGGCATGGACGGTCAGCCGGCGCAGATCCCCAGCCTCACCTCGATGATCGACACCCTCCAGTCACAGCTCTCCAGCCGCGAACAGCAGTTGGGCGTGCTGGAAAACCTCATTTTGACGCGGGAACTCAACAAGCAGGTCTACCCGGAAGGCCGTCCCGTGGGCCAGGGCTGGATCTCCTCCTATTTCGGCACGCGGCCGGACCCGTTCACCGGCTACAACGCCTTTCACCGCGGCATCGACTTTGCCGCTGCCGAGGGAACCCAGGTCAAGGCCGTGGGGGCGGGTCTCGTCACCTGGTCCGGCGATCGATCGGGGTATGGCGAACTGGTCGAAATCAATCATGGCAATGGCCTGTTCACCCGCTACGGCCACAACGAAAAGCTGCTGGTCAAGGTCGGGGACATGGTCCGAAAGGGCCAGTCCATTGCCTTGATGGGCTCCACCGGCCGTTCCACCGGCACGCACCTGCATTTCGAGGTCGTGAAGAACGGTGCGCAAGTCGACCCGCTGAAATTCATCGGCGAAGTCCGCTAGCCGCGATTCCCGGGTGCTATCCGCCCCAGTGCCGGGCGTGGCGTAGCGCCGCCGGCACAGCCCTGGCCGGCACTTGAAACCCGGTTCCTGACCCCCACTTCGCCTTGTCGGTCGTACCCGGCGAAACGATTTCCCGCCCCTGTCGTCTATCCGTACAATAGACGTTTTTTTCAAAGGTCCATGCCCGTGCGGAAGCTGTTAGCGTCGATTTTCGGCAGCCGAAACCAGCGGCTGGTGAAGGAACTCACCCGCAAGGTCGCTGCGATCAACGCCCTGGAACCCACGATCAGCGCGCTGAGCGACGAGCAATTTCCGGCCAAGACGGCTGAATTGAAGGCAAAGTTCGCCGCCGGTACTGCCCTCGACGATCTCATTCCCGAGGCGTTCGCCCTGGCGCGGGAGGCCGCGCGCCGCACGCTCGGCATGCGTCATTTCGATGTGCAGATGGTCGGCGGCCTCGCGCTGCACTCTGGCCGGATTGCGGAAATGCGCACCGGCGAGGGCAAGACGCTGGTGGCCACGCTCCCTGCGTACCTCAACGCGCTGAGCGGCGATGGCGTGCACGTGGTGACGGTGAACGAATACCTCGCCCAGCGCGACTCGGACTGGATGGGCCCGGTGTTCCGCTTCCTCGGTCTGCAGGTGGGCGTCATCAAGAACGCCCAGTCGCAGGAGGAAAAGCGGGCGGCGTACGCCTGCGACATCACCTACGGCACCAACAACGAGTTCGGCTTCGATTACCTGCGCGACAACCTTGCCTTCCGGCTGGAGGACCGCGTGCAGCGCAAGCTGTCCTTCGCCATCATCGATGAAGTGGACTCCATCCTCATCGACGAGGCACGCACTCCGCTCATCATCTCCGGCCCGGCCGAGGAGAGCACCGAGCTCTACGTCAAGATCAACGCGCTGATCCCCCGCCTGACGCGCCAGAAGGAGGAGGACGGACCCGGTGACTACGCCGTCGATGAGAAGACCAAGCAGGCCACGCTGACCGAAGCCGGCCACGAGAAGGTCGAACAGCTGATGAGCGAGGCCGGCCTGTTGCGCGAGGGCGAGAGCCTGTACGACGCGGCCAACATCCGCCTCATGCATCACCTGAACGCGGCGATGCGCGCTCATTCGCTCTACCGGCGCGACGTCGAGTACATCGTGCGCAACGGCGAGATCATCATCGTCGATGAGTTCACCGGCCGCACCATGCAGGGCCGGCGCTGGTCGGAGGGGTTGCACCAGGCGGTGGAGGCCAAGGAAAACGTGCGGGTGCGCGAGGAAAACCAGACCGTCGCCTCGATCACCTTCCAGAACTACTTCCGCCTGTACGCCAAGCTCTCCGGTATGACCGGCACGGCCGATACCGAGGCCTTCGAGTTCCAGCAGATCTACGGATTGGAAGTGGTGGTCATCCCCACCCACAGGCCGATGATCCGCAAGGACAACTCGGATCTCGTGTTCCTGTCCGAAAAGGACAAATTCAACGCCATCATCGAGGACATCCAGGATTGCAGCAAGCGAGGCCAGCCGGTGCTGGTGGGCACCACGTCCATCGAAACCTCCGAGCGCCTGGCCAAGCTCCTGGCAGAGAAGAATATCCGCCACGAGGTGCTGAACGCCAAGCAGCACGAGCGCGAAGCGCACATCGTGGCCGAGGCGGGGCGGCCGGGCGCGGTCACCATCGCCACCAACATGGCGGGCCGCGGCACCGACATCGTGCTCGGCGGCAATCCCGAGGCCGAGCTCAGCCGCGTGGAGGGTCCCACCGAGGAACAGCGCGCCGCCATCAAGGAGGCCTGGCGCCAGCGCCATGAAGCCGTGCTCGCCGCCGGCGGCCTGCACATCATCGGCACCGAGCGGCATGAATCGCGCCGCATCGACAACCAGCTGCGCGGCCGGTCGGGCCGGCAGGGCGATGCCGGCTCGAGCCGCTTCTACCTCTCGCTCGATGACAACCTCATGCGCATCTTCGGCGACCCGACGCGCATGAAGTCGCTGATGGCGCGCGTCGGCATGAAGGAAGGCGAGGCCATCGAGAGCGGCATGCTCACGCGCCAGATCGAGCGCGCGCAGCGCCGCGTCGAGCAGCACAACTTCGATGCCCGCAAGCAATTGCTCGAATATGACGACGTGGCCAATGACCAGCGCCGCGTCATCTACCAGCAGCGCACCGACCTCATGGCCGCCGAGGACGTGGCCGAGGCCATCGTCGGCATCCGCGAGGAAGTCACCGCGCAGCTGGTGGACCAGTTCATCCCGGGCGGGGCCCCCGAGGATCAATGGGATCCGCCGGGGCTGGCGGTGGCCATCGAGCGCGACTTTGGCGTGAGCCTGCCGGTCACCGACTGGGTCAAGGCCGAAGAGGCCGGCGACGGATCGGGCCTCAAGACCAGGATATTGCAGGCCCTGAACGAGGCCTACGAGCAGAAGTGCAACACCGTCGGCGTGCCGGTGATGCGCTACATCGAGAAGGAAGTCACGCTGCGCACCCTCGATCAGCATTGGCGCGAGCATCTCGCCGCCATGGACTACCTGCGCCAGGGCATCAGCTTGCGCAGCTATGCGCAGAAGGATCCCAAGCAGGAGTACAAGCGCGAGGCCTTCGCCCTGTTCTCCTCCATGCTCGATCGCATCAAGTACGACACCATCACCACGGTGTCCAAGATCCAGGTAAGGAGCCAGGAGGAGATCGAGCGTGAAGAGCTGGAGCGGCAGCAGCGCCTGGCGCGCGCACTCCAGGCCCAGCATGCCGAGGCCGTCTCGCTCATCCAGGCGCCCGAAAGCGCCGCGGCCGAGGGCGAGGCTGCGCAAGCCGCCGCGCGAGCGGAAGGTCCCCTGGCCACGCCCTTCGTGCGCGCCGTTCCCAAGGTCGGGCGCAACGATCCCTGCCCCTGCGGTTCGGGGAAGAAATACAAGCACTGCCACGGGGCCCTTCAGCAAGCCAGCGGCTGAAGCCCGCATGAAGCCTGCTTTGCACGTCGTCGCCGGCGTGCTGTCCGATGCGAAAGGACGTGTGTTGATCGCGCAGCGGCCCCGCGGCACTCACCTGGCGGGTGGCTGGGAGTTTCCAGGCGGCAAGCTGCAGGCCGGCGAGGAGCGCGCCGTGGGCCTGGCCCGCGAGCTGCGCGAGGAAATCGGCGTCGAGGTGCGGCACTGCCGGCCGCTGCTCCGCCTGCACCATGAGTACCCCGACCGCGACATCGACTTGGACGTGTGGCGGGTCGATACCTTCAGCGGTGAGCCGCAGGGGTTGGACGGGCAGGCATTGCGCTGGTGCTCGCTCGCCGATCTGCCACGGGCGCAGTTGCTGCCGGCGGATGTGCCGGTGATCACCGCGTTGCGCTTGCCGGAGCGCATGACGGCGTTGCGGGGTGACGGGCATGAGGTGCTAGCCTGCGAGGAGTTCGCCGGCGGTGGGTTGCCGCCGCGGCAGCCTTCCGGTGAGCGTCTGCGCGGCGCGCTGTGCGCCTCCCTGCGACAGGCCCGGACCGCCGCCGCCGGCGGCGCCGAGTTCATCGTGTTCACGCTGCCCCAGCCGCCGGTTGAGCTGGCGGCGGCTTGCCGGCTGCTCAATCTGCCGGTGTTCGCTTCAGGCTTGGAGCTGTCAGCGGCGCAGGCTGCGGGTGCCATCGGCATCTCGCAGCTATAGCCCCCGCTGCAGCACGCAGCGCGAAAGAGGCTTCAGCCGGCGTCGTCGTCGCTGCGTGGTCGCATGCCCGGCAGCTCGTCCTCCGCGACCGGTTCGCCGGGAATGGCGTGCTCCTCACCGAACCAGGCGCCCAGGTCGATCAAGCGGCAGCGCTCACTGCAGAACGGCCGATAGACCGATTGCTCGTTCCAGGGGACGCTGCGCTTGCAGGTTGGGCACTTGACCGTGGTCATCAGGCACAGCAGGTGAGCACGAAGGGCACGTCGGCCTCGACGTGCACGGGCCGGCGCCCGGTATCCGTCCAACGCAGGAAACGCACCGTGCAGCGATGCTGGCTGCCGCTGATCTCGGGAAACAGGTCGGAGTGCGGGTCCAGGGTGATGCGCACCAGCTGGCAGGGGTTCTCACGGTCGAACTGGATCTGGTAGACGCCGCTGACAGCGACTTCCTTCTTCGGCCTCGCGTTTTCGCGGGTCAGCCACAGGAGCTCGGCGATGGCATCGCACAGCGGGCGGATGGTGGCCAGCCACGAATTGAATTCCGCGCCGCGGACCTCCGGCGGCCGGTGGAGCCAATAGGAGTAGTCCGGCAGGTCGAAATCGCAGGTGCCGCCGGGAATGGCGCTGCGGTGCTTGATGGCGCTCAGGAATTCGGAATCCCGCAAGGGGGCCATGAAATTCCCGCCCGCGGCCGTCAGGTCACCGCGCAGCCGCGTGATGTTCGACAGCAGCGAGCGCAGCCGCGCCGTGTCCACGCCGGGCTTTGACTGGAACTCCTGCAGCAGATGCGCATGGCGCTCGAGCTCCTTCATGGCGTCATTGCGCGCATCGCCGCGGGCGGTGATGGCGAGGATCTCCAGCAGGCTGGCCACCGCGGCACGCGAACTCCAGGGGCTGGCTGTCTCGCTGTGGTAGCCCGCCTGGATGTAGAGGAATTCGAGGCGCAGGAAGGTTCGCATGCGCTCATTCAGGGGCTGCTCGTAGACGATCGGCACGAGCTCCGCGAGCGCCTGAGGGTCTTCTTCGATGTTGAAGCTCATCTGCGTATTGTGAGCCACGCGTGCGCGAGGGTAAACCGTCAATCCGATATTTCAGCGGGCGGCGCGCGCCATTTGCAGGTACTTGGCATGCAGTTTTTCCACCGCCTGCCGCAGATCGGCGACAGGGCCGGAATTCGTGATGACATCATCCGCCAACGCCAGGCGCTGCGCGCGGCTCGCCTGGGCCGCCAGGATGGCGCGCGCCTGCGTCTCCGGCACACCGTCCCGCGCCATCACCCGCGCCACCTGCGTGGCCTCATCGACGTCGACCACCAGCACGCGCTGCACGCGATCACGGGGTCCGCCTTCGATCAGCAGTGGGATGGCGAGGATGACGTAGGGAGCGCTGCAGGCCGCTGCCTGCTCGTCCATGCGGGCGCGGATGCGCGGGTGCAGGATGGCCTCGAGATCGCGCCGCGCGGCCGGATCGCTGAAAATTTGCGCGCGCAGTGCCGCACGATTCAACCGCCCGGCCTCGTCCAACACTTGGGGACCGAACCGCTGCACCACCGCCGCAAGGCCGGCCGTGCCCGGCTCCACCACCTCGCGCGCCACTTCGTCCGCATCGATCACCGGCGCGCCCAGCTCACCGAATATGCGCGATACCGTGCTCTTGCCGCTGGCGATGCCGCCGGTGAGGCCGATGCGCAGCGGCATCATGGTCGTCCTGCCGCCGCTGGCAGCAGCTCGAAGACGCGCGCATAGGCGAGTCCATCGGAATCGCTGAAGCGCCGCTCGGTGATCAGCCGGTACTGGCTGCCCCAGGCATCGGGTGCGGACAACAGCAGGTCCGCCACCAGGCGCGGATTGTTGACGCGCAATTGAGCCGCCGCCTGGATCGAGGGTTTGCCGTCGGGTCCGGGCGTGAACAGGCTGGTGAACCGCACCAGCACGTAGCGGAAGGGCCGCGGTTCCGCCGCGAGCTCGGCAGGCGTCATCGCCAGGTAGCGCTGGACCTGCGCGAACTTCTCCTCGTGCTGTGCCGTCATCAGGAAATTATCCGCGATCACCGCACAGGAGGTGTGGTAGGTGATGTAGTGACCGTCGTCCGCCGCGGCGAGCACGGCGCCCGGCCGTTCGCGGCATGCCGATGCCAACGGCGGGTAGACGGCGCGCGTCAACCCGTAATAGAAATCGTTGCCCGGTGCCAGCGGCACCAGGAGCTGTTTGCGGATGGGCAGTGCATAGGCGAGCAGCACTCCCACCACCGCCAGTCCCAACAGCGCGGCACGTTGCTGCGGCCGCTGATCGATCGCCTGCTGGGCGGCCAGCAGTACCGGCAGGTACAGGGCGAAGGAGCCATAATTGTGCAGGCGGAACATCGCCAGCAGCAGCAGCACGCCCAGCGCATTGAACACCAGGAAGAATTGCTGCGGCATGTCCGGCCGCCGCCTCGCGAGCACCCACACGCAGCCAATCAGCACGAACGGCGCCAGCAAGATGAGGCCCGAGTAATAGCGGATCACCGAACCCAAGCCCGTGAAGTGCATCATGCCCAGCACGCTGCGCGCCTCCTCGATCTGATCCAGCATCTGCAATTGCCCGCTGACGAATTGCTGCCCGAGCAGCACCTGCCGCAGCAGCGGTGCGGCCAGCAGCAGGCCGATCGACCCGATCAGCAGCAGCGAGCGCCTGTTGCAGGGCAGATGGATGAGCAGCGCCACCACGGCTGCGCTGCAGCCGGTGACGTACAGGTGGAACCATGACAACAGGTAGAACTCGAAGCGTCCCTCGCGAAACGGCAGCGAGGGCAGCAGGATCAGGAGCGTAGCGCCGAGGAGGGCGGCGATGAAGACGTGCGCGCTGCGGGCGGGCGGCACCGCGCCTCGCAGCCAGCCGAGCGCGAGGCTCAACAGCATCGGCACCTGCACGATGAACAAGCCGTTGTGTACCGCGGGCGCCACGCCGAGCACCGCGCCGGCGAGCAAGGCACGGCGCAGGGAGCCGGGGCGTTGCAGCCACAGGAGGCCGGACAGCAAGGCGCCCAGCACCATCTGGAACTCGGCGAAATGATGGTCCACGCAGCCAAGGCCATGCAGGATCTGCGTCAGCGGCGACAGCGCCACGCAGGCCACGGCCAATGCTTGCGCCCACGGCGCTAGGCCGATCGCGATGGCGATGGCCAGCACCAGTGCCACACTCAGCGCGACCGACCACACGGGAATCCAATCCATGGCCTGTACCGGGTCCGATGCCAGACCGGTGGCCATCGCGGCCTTCACCAGCACGGCCATGGCGTAGTCGTAACCCCAGGGCCAGATCAGCAGGCTCCCCTCGGGTGCGTGGATCTTGGGGTCGAACTCGTAGAAGGCGCCGAGGTCGTTGGCAGCCGTGAGAATGCGGTGCGCGTGATAGAAGGAATCGTTGCCTGAGGGGACGTAGGCGCCGTCGACGAAAGCGGCGGAACGCTGGCTGGCGCACAGCAGGCCGGCGATGAGCGATCCGAACGCCCACAGCAGGATTGGCCGGAGCGCCTTCACCTGCCGGAATTCATCGGTTCAAACCGGAGATTCGCAGGTATCCGCCGATGATCGATTCGCCGTACATCATGGCCAGCCAACCCGCCGCGGCCAGATAAGGCCCGAAGGGCATGGGCTGGCTGCGGTCGCGGCCTTTCAGGAGAATCATCGCAATTCCGATCACCGCGCCGGTGGCGGCGGAGAGCAGGATGATCAGCGGCAGGGTCTTCCACCCGAGCCATGCACCCAGCGCTGCGAACAGCTTGAAGTCTCCGTATCCCATGCCTTCCTTGCCCGTTGCCAGCTTGAAGGCGTGGAACACCAGCCACAGGCTCAGATAACCGGTGGCCGCGCCGATGATGGCGGTGGCCGGCGTCACGGGCAGCGAAGCGTGCTCGCTGGCTCCGAGCAACACCGCGGCCAGCAGTCCCGACCACATCAACGGCAGGGTGATGTTGTCGGGCAGCAGTTGATGGTCGATGTCGATCCCGGTCAGCGCGATCAGGCACCAGGTGATCCACAACGCGCACGCGGCGCTCCAGCCGAAGCCGAAGCGGCAGGCCACCCACGCCGACAACAAGCCGGTCGCGAGCTCGACGATGGGATAACGCGCGGAGATGCGGGCCTTGCAGGAGGCGCAGCGGCCCTTGAGCATGAGCCAGCTGAAGATCGGGATGTTCTGCCAGGCGTTGATGGGCGCCTGGCAGGACGGGCAGGCCGAGCGCGGCACCATCAGATTGAAGCGCGGCGGTTGCGCGGCGGCCGCGTTGCCGGCGCCAGCGGCAACATCCGCCGACAGGGCGGCGGCCTGCTCGCGCCATTCGCGCTCCAGCATCACCGGCACGCGGTAGATCACCACGTTCAGGAAGCTGCCGACGAGCAGGCTCAGCACGAAGACGCAGGCCGAGAACAGCCACAACTCTTGCGCAAACAGAGACGCGATCTCGCTGATCATGGGCGTGGCGTCCTGCTCTGCGCCGGCGCTGCGATCTTAGATGGCGGCGCCGAGCTTGAAGATGGGCAGGTACATGGCGATGACCATGCCGCCGACCAACACGCCCAGGATGGCCATGATCATCGGCTCGAGGAGGCTCGACATGGAATCCACGGCATTGTCGACCTCGGCCTCGTAGAAATCCGCCACCTTGCCCGACATCTGGTCGAGCGAACCGGATTCCTCGCCGACTGCGATCATCTGCACGACCATGTTCGGAAACAGGCCGGTGTTCTCCATGGCGCGCTGCAGGCGTTGGCCGGTGGCCACTTCGTCCTTCATGCGCAGCGTGGCTTCCTCGTACACGATATTGCCGGTGGCGCCTGCCACCGATTCCATGGCCTCGACCAGCGGCACGCCGGCGGCGAACATGGTCTGCAGCGTGCGCGCGAAACGCGCGATGGCCGCCTTCACCAGGATGGGGCCGATGACCGGGAACTTCAGCATCATGCGGTCCATGGCACGCTGCATGTTCTTCGAGCGCTTCTTGAAGTAGACGAAGGCGTAGCCCGCGCCGCCGACTACCGCGCCGAAGAACAGGCCGTTGTGCTGCATCCAGCGCGACATGTTGATGACCATCTGCGTGAACGCGGGCAGGTCGGCGCCGAAGCCCTTGAACAGCGACTCGAACTGCGGGATCACGAAGATGAGCAGGATGATGGTGACGATGACGGCCACGAACAACACGGCCGTGGGATAGAACAGCGCCTTCTTGATCTTCTTCTTGAGGGCCTCGGTCTTTTCCTTGTAGGTGGCGATCTTGTCGAGCAGCGTTTCCAGCGCACCGGCCTGCTCGCCGGCTTCCACCAGGTTCACGAACAGATCGTCGAAATACAGCGGATGCTTGGCGAGCGATTCGTGCAGCGTGGAGCCGCCCTCGACGCTGGCCTTGATGTCGAGCACCAGTTTCTGCATGGCCGGCTTCTCATTGCCGTTGCCGATGATCTCGAAGGACTGCACCAGCGGGATGCCCGAGGTGAGCATGGTGGCGAGCTGGCGCGAGAACACGGCGACATCGCCCGGGGTGACCTTGCCGCCACCCCTGAAGGCGTTGCTCTGGGTCTTGACGCGCGTCGGCGCCACGCCCTGGCGGCGCAGGTCCGCGCGCAGCGCGGCTTCGTTGGCGGCCAGAGACTTGCCGCGGACTTTCTTGCCGCGACGGTCGGTGCCCTCCCAGACGAATTGGATGTCCTTCTTGCCCGCGGTTGCCGAAACTGCCATGTTTTAAACCTTCTAGCTCATTCCACGGTGACGTTGTTGACTTCTTCCAGGCTGGTGAGTCCGTCCTTCACCTTCTGCAGGCCGGAGCGCCGTAGATTCCAGATGCCGTCCTTGGAGGCCTGATCCTCGATGTTCATCGCGCCGCCGCCTTCCATGATGATGCGGCCGATGGTGTCCGTGACCGGCATGACCTGGTAGATGCCCACGCGGCCCTTGTAGCCGTCGTTGCACTGCCCGCAACCCACGGCGCGGTATACCCGGATGCCGGCACTGACGTCGGCCGGATCGAAACCTTCCTTCAGCAGGGCCTCGGGCGGGATGTCCACCGGCGCCTTGCAGTTGGAGCATAGTTTGCGCGCCAGGCGTTGCGCGATGATGAGGCTCACGGAAGTGGCAATGGCGTAGGGTTTCACGCCCATGTCCACCAAGCGGGTGAGCGTCTGCGGTGCATCGTTGGTGTGCAGCGTGGACAGCACGAGGTGGCCGGTCTGCGCCGCCTTGATGGCGATCTCGGCGGTCTCGAGGTCGCGGATTTCGCCGACCATGATGACGTCGGGGTCCTGGCGCAGGAAGGCGCGCAAGGCCGCGGCGAAGGTGAGGCCCACCTTGGGATTGACGTTCACCTGGTTGATGCCCGGCAGGTTGATTTCCGCCGGGTCTTCCGCGGTGGAAATGTTGCAGTCCTCGGTGTTGAGGATGTTGAGGCCGGTGTACAGCGACACGGTCTTACCGCTGCCGGTGGGGCCGGTCACGAGGATCATGCCCTGGGGCTTGGCCAGGTTCTTCATGTACAGCTCGCGCTGGAAGGGCTCGTAGCCCAGCGCGTCGATACCCAGCATGGCGCTGGAGGGATCGAGAATACGGGCCACGACCTTCTCGCCGAACAACGTGGGGCAGCTGCTGACACGGAAGTCGATGGCGCGATTCTTCGACAGGCGCATCTTGATGCGGCCGTCCTGGGGCACGCGCCGTTCCGCGATGTCCAGGCGTGCCATGACCTTGAGGCGCGCGATGATCTTCACTGCCAGCTGCACGGGCGGCAGCGCCACTTCCTTCAACACACCGTCGAGGCGCGTGCGGATGCGGAAGTATTTTTCGTAGGGTTCGAAGTGGATGTCCGATGCGCCCTTCTTGATGGCATCGAGCAGGATCTTGTTGACGAAGCGCACGATGGGCGCGTCTTCGACATCGTCGCGTCCGAGCGCGTCGCCGTCGGCTTCTTCATCGCCGCCGGTGACCTCGAGGTTCTCCAGGTCGAAGTCATCGTCGACCAGGTTGGGCATGGCCACGTCGACCTGCTCGATCGCCTTGCCCACCGCGGCCTGGAGCTTGTCGTCCTCGACCACGACGAACTCGATGCTCATCGAGGTCTGGAAGCGGATCTCATCCAGCGCGTGCAGGTTGGTCGGATCGGCGACCGCGAGGAACAGGCGCTTGCCGCGCCTCAGCAGCGGCAGTACGCGATGCTTTTGCAGCAGCTTGTCGCTGACCACCCGCACCGCATCCATGTCGACCGCAACGGCATCGAGGTCGAGGAGCGGCACGCCGAATTCATTGGAGGCCGAGATCGCGATGTCCCGGGCACTTGCCATATTGCTGGAGACCAGGAAGCTGACCAGGCCAACCCGCTTCTCCTTGGCCTTGGCGATGGCATCCTGCATGGCGGTGTCCTCGATCAGGCCATCCTGAACGAGTCGTTGCGCCAGTCCTCCCAGCGTCACCCGGCTGGTGCCGGCAACCGTTGCTAAAGCGTTATCATTCATGTACTTACAAGCAGGGTGAGGGTCTCTCTCACGTGTAGTGTACTACTGGATCGCCGGCCGACAATGGACAAATATGTAACGCGATCCTCGCATACATATGGCCATGAGCTACGTGATTGCCTTCTCAGTTGACGGCATCGCTCCCGACGGCTTTAACGGGCAAGAAAAAGCCCCTCGCGGAGGAGGGGCTTTGGGTCGTGACTTCAGGCGGTGCACGCTTGCACAGCTCGCCCGAATCGGGGAATGGCTGCCTTCAGGCGCGGCACTCGGACGGCGCGTACTTGGCCAGCAAGGAGCCAACGCTGTTGGCGGCGCCGGACATCAGGGTGCTGGTCGGAGCGGCCGTCGAACCCGTCACGCGGCACTTCCACGACACGCTGCGGTCCACGCTGATGTAGGGAACCAGCGTCACGGTGCTGCCACTGATCGCGGCGTTGGCACGCTGTGGCGAGGTGCTGCTGTAGGTGATCGTGATCACGCCGTTGTTCACGTCCATCTGCGACACGTAGTTGCCCTTGGTGTCCGTCGCGGTGGGCGACATGCCGGCAGCCGTGCGATTCGCAGGAGCCGTACCGGTGTTGGCGAACGTCTCGGAGACCGCCGCCTTCGCCTGGGCCGCCAGGGTCAGACCTTCAGCCACCTGGCCGCGGATCGTGTAGTCCTGGTAGGCGGGAATCGCGATGGCGGCCAAGATGCCTAAGCATATATGCTCCTTTTCGTTTCGAGGCGTCAGCGTGCTTACATGCGGCTGACAAAAATTCGCTCTTTCCTACCCTTGGAAAAAAAAGACCCCTCCGCGAGGAGGGGTCTTGCTCTGCCCGTTAGGACAAAACTCTCGTCTTACGCGCGGCACTCGGACGGCGCGTACTTGGCCAGCAAGGAGCCAACGCTGTTGGCGGCGCCGGACATCAGGGTGCTGGTCGGAGCGGCCGTCGAACCCGTCACGCGGCACTTCCACGACACGCTGTTGTCGGCGCTGATGTAGGGAACCAGCGTCACGGTGCTGCCACTGATCGCGGCGTTGGCACGCTGCGGCGAGGTGCTGCTGTAGGTGATCGTGATCACGCCGTTCGCAACTTCGAGGCTCGACACGTAGTTGCCCTTGGTGTCCGTCGCGGTGGGCGACATGCCGGCAGCCGTGCGGTTCGCAGGAGCCGTACCGGTGTTGGCGAACGTCTCGGAGACCGCCGCCTTCGCCTGGGCCGCCAGGGTCAGACCTTCAGCCACCTGGCCGCGGATCGTGTAGTCCTGGTAGGCGGGAATCGCGATGGCGGCCAAGATGCCGATGATCGCAACCACAATCATCAATTCGATCAGGGTGAAACCCTTTTGGACTTGCTTAAGCATTACTCACTCCTTGGAAAAACCTGTGAACCGGATCAGCAACGGCTTGCGCCTGTGCCTGGGTAGAAGCATGTGCCGTGCCAGCGCCCGGGGGATCTTCTTAAGCCATTGAAAATCATATTGAAATGTTGATTTGACGGTGCGTATTTGACATAGGCGCGTCGTCGATTGACGGCAGATGCGGACCGCTCGGGTCACAAGGTGACAAAAATTGTCGCCCCGGGTGACGCGACGCCTTAACCGGGCTTGCGGACTTCCTCGTGATAGTCCTCTTCCGCATTCACCTGCCAGATGGCCTCCTTGTCCTGGCTGCCTGCGACGATGGCGCTCACTGCGCCATTGGCGGCCAGCATGGAATGGTCCTGGTTGTTGTAGCGGTGCATGCCGTTGCGTCCCACCGCGAACAAATTGCCGAAACGGTCCAGGTAGTTCTTGAGCGTGCCGAAATGCCGGTACTCGCCGAAGTAGGCCGGGTATGCCTTGGGTACGCGGATCAGCGTGCCGTCGAGCACATCGCGGCGGTCCACCATCCCCATCTTCTCGAGTTCCGCGGCGGCGAAGTCGAGAAAGGCGGAATTCCCCATGGACCACAATTCATCGCCCTCGCGGCAGAAGTATTCGAGGCCGAGCCAGATCGTGCCGGGGTCCGCCACCATCGACGGGCTCCAGTTGTTGAACACCTGCAACCGGCCGATTTTCACGTCCGGTTCCTGGATGTAGATCCAGTTGTCCGGCGGCATGCCGTTGCTGCCCACCCGGGCTTTCGGGTCGGGTGCGAACTTCATGCGCTTCAGCAGCAGGCCCGCGGTCATGAAATCGCGGTACGGCAGCTGCGCGGCCACCCGCCCGATCGAGGTGTCCTCCGGCTCGAGGAAGGCGATGAGATCGCACACCGGCAGCGTGGAGATGAACTGATCACAGGGCTGCCGTCTCGCCGCGCCGGACGCATCGCGCACCTGCACCGCGGTGATGCGCAAGCCCTCGCGTTCGATGCCGATGATGCGATGGGAGAGGTGCACTTCGCCGCCTCGCTCCCCGACCTTGCGCGCCACCGTTTCCCACATCTGGCCGGGGCCGAACTTGGGATACAGGAAGCGCTCGATCAGGCTGGTTTCGATCTGCTTCTGCGCGGTGTCCGCGGCGGAGCGGAAGGCGCTGGAAAGCGCGTGCGCGAGCGCCTTGGTGACCGACAGCCCCTTGATGCGTTGCGCGCCCCACTCGGCGGAGATCTCCTGGCAGGGCACGCCCCAGACCTTCTCCGTGTAATCCTTGAAGAAGGTGCGGTACAGGCGATCGCCGAAGCGGTTGATGAAGAAATCCTCGAGCGTGCGTTCCGGATGGCGCGCCCACAGCCGCGCTTGCGCGTAACTGGCGCCGATCCGCGCCGCATCCCACCAGCCGAGATTGTTGAGCGTCGCTGCATTGAGCTTCAGCGGGTAGTCGAAGAAGCGGCGGCGGTAGAAGATGCGCGACAAGCGCTCGCGGACCAGCATTACCGCATCCGCATCGGCGGGCCGCAAACCTTGAGGTGCGAACTCGCGGGTGCTCTGTTGATAGGTGAGCTGCACCGGACTCGGCAGCCCTTGCGCACCGGCCTGGACCGGCAGCATGTCCTGCCACCAGCGCATCACCCAGTCCGACTTGGAGAAGAAGCGATGACCGCCGATGTCCATGCGGTTGCCGCGGTAGTTGACGGTCTTGGAAATGCCGCCGACCTGCGTGTCGGCCTCGAATACGATCGGCAGCACGTCCGAGCGGCGCAGCAGTTCCCAGGCGGCGGTCAGGCCGGCGGGACCCGCGCCGGCGATCACGGCAATCCTGCGTTCACCCATCGATGACGGCCGGGTTGTCGGAGCGCTTGAGGCTGCGCGGCACGAACAGCAATTGGCGGCGCGAGAAGAAGTTGACACCGAAGGTGCACGCCGCCGCGACGCACTTGGCCAGCAGATAATGAAGTCCGCCCAGGCGGATGGCGAGTGACATCACGATGGCGTTCACGGCGAGCCCGAGCGTGCCCAGCGCCGCGAAGCTGGCGAATTCAAGTCGGCGGCCCTTGAGACGGCGATGTCGGAACACCCAGGTGACGGAAAGCGCGTAACTTACCAGTAACCCCGCGCAGAATGAAATGCACGCCGCGGCGACCGCCGGCATGTGCAGGCCCTGCACCAGCGCCGCCAGCACCAGCATGTCCACGCCCAGCGCCAGCACCGACACGGCCAGGTAGCCCGCCGCCTCGTTAACCAGCCGGCGCATTGCGCCCTCCGCTCGCCCGCACAGCGGCGCAGTCGTACAAGTGCCAGCCGCCCCAGGCGCTCTTGCCGCGGTGCTCGCGCGCACCGAAGCCCACGTTTTCCTTCGCAATCAGGAAATCGAGTTTGGGATCGCCGCACACGCGCCGCAGCAGCGGCACGGTCAAGGCACGAACCTGGGGCCGTTTCCAGGCATTGGGGTTCTGCTGGTAACGGATGAATGACGAGAAGATCTTCCAGTTTGGGTCCACCAGCGGCTCGAGCACGTCCGAGCGGCGCTTGACCTCGAGAGCGGTGTCGCGCGAGAACACCACCCCTGCCGACTGCGCCTCTGACAAATAGATGGGCCGCTGCAGCACGAACCAACCGAAGATGCTCGAGGGCTCGGGAATGGCGATCACCACATTCTTGTCTTCCGGGATGGCCGCCTGCCAGTCGGTAAACTCGCCGGGCTTGTAGACGGCTGACAAGGGCGTTCCCTGCCTGAAAGAGCTGGGCACCACCAGGATGACCACCAGGGCAAGCAGCGCGAAAACGGCCGCACCGCCGGCGGGCGAGCGCGGGCGTTTTACCCACATCCATGCGAGCACCGTCACGATCACCATCGGCGTCTGCAGGCCGAGCACGTTCTTGACGATCTGCAATGGCAGCGGGTCGGCCTTCGTGTCGAACGGCGCGCTGACACAGGTCCAGATGTTGCTCACCACCCAAAGACCCGAGATCGTGAGGATGGCGATTCCGCACCACTTCAACAGGACCGCCACCCGCTCGTCGATGCGATCGCGGAGCGCATAGATGCCGGCGGCCAGCGCAGCACAGGTGAAGTTGTCGATGAGATCATAGGTCCAGGCAAGGCCCGCGAAGGATGCGCACAGCAAGCCGCAGCGGCGGTCACGCAGCACCGCTAACACGGTCATCGGCAACAGCAACACGGCAAAGAACGCGGTGACCCATTCCAGGCGCCAGGGTTGCATCTGCACCAGCAACGCGACCGGCCCGATGAGGGAGCCGATCACCCCCACTGCCAGGCCCGATGCGCCGACGATCATGGACCCGAAAGCCAGCCGGCGCACCTGCGGGTCCTCCACCGCCATCACGGTGAGGGCGAGCGAGGCGAACGGCCGGGCGTTCAGCCGCCAATCCTCGAATTTCCAGATGTCGAGCAGCAGGTACTGTGAGCGCTCGCGCACCACGTACAGCCATTCGGCGTCCAACAAGGGGAACACCCGCGCCACGGCCGGAAGGGTCGAGGCGGCGATCGCCAGCAGGAGCGTTGCGAGCAATCCCAACAAGGCGGCGGCGATGCTCCAGCGCAGCGGCATCCACAGGCAGGCGAGCATGACCAGGCCGGGCAGCGCCATGATGGGGTGAACGGCCATGCCCACCGCGATCGTCGCGAGTGCGGCAGCCCGGTGCGAATGAATGTTCAACGCCAGCCCGATGATCACCAGGGCTTCCGCCGCGGAACGCGCCGTCAGGAAGTCCTCCGAATAATGAAAAACCGAAAAGCCGCCGAAGCGTCCGATGATGATGACCAGGATGCCGAGCGACAGCCACGCGGTATCGGCATCCTTCAATTTGCGGATGATGTGCCATGCGGCCGTCAGCAGGCATACCTTGAAAAAGATGGTCAGGATCAGCGCTGCGTGCTCCAGGCCCCACAGGCGGATGAACGCGGCGTAAAAGGGCGAGAACAGGGAATATCGATCCTGGGACGAATACTGCAGAAACAGGTCGAGTTTCAGCGCAGGATGAATCTGCGCGAGGGCCTGGAATGCGTACAACTGGGCGTCGTATCCCAGTCCCTGATAGCGGTGCATCAGGCTCCAGCACGCCAGGATCAACAATGAAAAAGACACTGCCGACAGTGCGCGAAACGCCGGCGAAAGCGGCGTCGCCGTAGCGGGCATGTCGCGCTGGCGCGCGGGATCGGAATTCGACAAGGTTTCAATCCGTGCTTGCTGGTCCGGCTGGGCCGGGACGTACAGTTGCGCATTATGTCTGGTTAAGACGGGAAGATGTGTGATCAGATACGCATCGAATTCCTGACAACGGGCTTTCCGTCACACTCGCATGGCTCCATTGCTTTCCATCGTCACCGTCTCCTTGAATGCCGCCGGCAGCATCGGCGACACGCTGGCCTCGGTCGCCGCGCAGAGGGGTGAGGTGGACATCGAGCATGTCTGCGTCGATGGCGGATCGCGGGATGCAACCCGCAGTATCATCGATGCGGCGGCGGCCCGCTCACCGCGTATCACGCGCGTGTTCGAGCCCGACCGCGGCATCTATGACGCGATGAACAAGGGTTGGAAGGCCTCCACCGGCGAGTACGTGCTGTACCTCAATGCCGATGATTTCCTGGTGGCGCCCGATTCCATCGCCGCGGCCATGCACGGGTTGCGGCCCGGCGCAGCAGACAATCCCGACATGATCGTCGCCGACGTGGCGATGGGGCGTCTGGGCTCCCGCGGCCTGTGGCGCCACCGGCGGGTGCCCCGGCTCCTGGCGGGTTGCCCGCAAATGGGTTGGTTTCCCGTTCATCAGGGCCGGCTCGTGAAGCGCAGCCTGATAGAGGCCGTGGGAGGCTTCGATGCGGGCATGCGCCTGGCCGCCGACGTCACCCAGTATTACGACATGGAGGATCTGCGCCGCTTGTCGATCCGCGTACTCCGCCGGGACATCGCCTTCATGCGCGCGGGCGGTGCGGCCAATGGCAGCGCCGGCGCCATGTGGCTCGGCACCCGGGAGATCTACGCGCATCTGCGGCGCAGCCGCGGCCGCGTGCGCTCTGCCGCCATGGCCTTGGTCAAGACATGCCAGTCGGTGTCGGAACTGCGCTACGGCCGTTGCCCGCACCGCCGCTGGTTTGTCACCTGATTCGGCTAGCCGCGCGCGAACAGGAAATCGGCCTGGATGGGCTTGGCCGAGCGGCCGTTCGACAGATTGGCCACGCAGATCAGCTTGAATCCGCGCGACAGCAGGAAGGACACGACCTCAGAGGCCAGCGCCTGCCCCACGTACAGCTCGATGAACGAGGCCTCCACATAGACGAAGTCGAAGTGTGACAGCAGTTCCCCGCAGCCGCGCAGGGCCGCCAGCTCGAAGCCCTGCACGTCGAGTTTCAACAGCGTGCGGCCGCGAAGCTCGGCGTTGCCCAGCTTGTCCGTCAGCAACACGGTGGTGACGCGCTCGCGCCGCGCTTCCTCGGTGAGCGGAAAATTCTCGTTCTGCAACTGGCCGATCGGCAGGAGCGAGGAGGAGGCATCCCAGCGCGCGACGTGCATCTCGGCGGTGCCGGCCTGCTCGCCGACGGCGGTCTCGAACAACACCGCGCGCGCATCGCCGGCGAAGGTGGCGCGCCAGGCCTGTGCGGGGCGCGCCAGCGGTTCGAAGGAATAGATCTGCGCCGCCGGGAACAAGCGCCGCACGCACAGCGCGAACTGCCCGCGGTTGGCGCCAATGTCGACCACGGTGTCGAGCTGCAGGTCGGCGAGGATGGCATCGTGCTCGGTCGATGCGGCGACCCGCGTGCGCAGGAAGGCTGCCCGGTAGCGCGGGATCCACAGCACCCGGGCGATCTTCGTGAGTATGTTCAAGCTTTCCTCGGCGGCAAGCGCGGCGTCGCGCGATTATTGCAGAACGCCGCCTGTGTCGCACTTTGCGCATCACCATGTTGTAAGCTCGCTCCGGCGTGCGCGGCCCGGAAAACCGCGTCAACCCGAGGAACACCGTGAACGATTGGATCGAGCGCAACACCCATCTCTTCGGCCTGCTGCTTGCCGTGTGTTTCCTGGCGTTCTTCTACCTGCTCGACCGCGTCGGATTTTCGAGCGAGACCTTTTCCCCGATCTTCCGCTTCCTCATCCAGGTGTACGACACCAACGCCGCGTGGGTGTCGTTCCTGGTGTGCGCCCTGGCGGCTGCGTGGCGCAAGCCGCAGCCCGTGATGCGCGTGATCGACGCCATCGCGGCACGCCCCTGGGTGGTGGCGGTGGTGGCGGTGGCGCTGCTGGCCGTGGCCGCCCTGCGCATCTATCACGCCCATCCGTTGTGCATGGACGAATACGCGCCGGTCTTCCAGGCCAAGCTGTTCGCGGCGGGACGCCTGTGGGCACAGTTGCCGGCCGGTGTGTTGGATTGGTTCGTCATTCCGGGCTTCAACGGTTCGTTCCTGATCGGCTCGCCGGTCAGCGGCCGCGTCATCGAAGGATACTGGCCCGGGTTCGCGGCCATCCTCGCGCCCTTCACGTTCATCGGCGCGCCCTGGTTGTGCAATCCCGTGATCAGCGGTGCGGCACTGCTGCTCATGTACCGCATCGCCGCCCGGATCGGCGCCGACCGGCGTGCGGGCGCCTGGGCCGTGCTGCTGGCATTGGGGTCGAGCGCCTTCGTCGCCGACGGCATCTCCTTTTACTCCATGCAGGCGCACCTGACCTTGAACCTGCTGTTCGTCTGGCTCCTGCTCGAGCCGTCGCATCCGCGCGCGCTGGCGGCGGGGTTCGTCGGGTCGGTGGCGCTGGTGCTGCACAATCCCGTGCCACACGCCTTGTTCGCCGCACCCTGGGTGTTGGCGCTGCTGCTCGATCGCGGTCAGCGCCGCTACCTGCCGGCGCTGATCCTGGGTTATGCGCCCATCGCCGCCGGTGTTGGCATCGGCTGGTTGATGCTGCGGCTGTCGCTCCAGTCCGGCGCCGCGGGCGCCGACGCGATGGTCAATGGCGTGTTCGGGATGCCGACCGTCTCGATCCTCAACATGCGCACGGCGGCGCTGGCAAAGATCTGGGTGTGGGCGGTACCCTGCCTGTTGCTGTTTGCGTACCTGGGTGCACGCCGCTTCTGGCAACAGCGCCCCGTGCGTTTGCTCGCCGGCTCCGCGCTGCTGACCTTCGGCGCCTACTTGTTCGTGTCGATGGACCAGGGCCACGGTTGGGGCTACCGGTACTTCCACTCGGCCTGGGGCGTGCTGCCGATCCTCGGCGGGTGCGCCATGCTGCGCACGGGCGAGGCCGATGACCGGCTGCGGGCGTTTGCGGGCGCCGCCGCATTGCTGTCGCTGCTGCTGCTCGTGCCGCTGCAACTGAGTCAAATGAACAGCTTCATCACCCGCTACCTCGATCAGCTGCCCGAACCGCGCCGGCCCGGCAACAACGTCTACTTCGTCGACATCTACGACGGCTTCTATTCCTCCGACCTGGTGCAATTCGATCCGCTGTTGCGCGATGCCGATCTGCGCCTGCTTCGGCGTGGCGCCGCCCTGGATACCGCCTTCATGCGGAAGAACTGGCCGCAGGCGCGCCGGGTCAGCAGCGGGCCGTGGGGTGAGCAGTGGCAGTTGGGACCCGTCGATCTGCGCGAGCCGGATCCGGGCGCAGGCGCGCCCGTGCTCAAGGTGCAGGCGCCGTAGATCTCAGGGCGGCGGATTGGCGAGATAGGCGAGGCGCTTGATCTCGCGCCGGCCGCGCGTGACGGTGTCGAGGATCAGCCCGGTGACGAAACTCAGCGCCGACAACAGCACGAGGCCGGTGGCGAGGATGGCGGTGGGTTGGCGCGGCACCAGGCCCGTCTCGATGAAGGTGATCACCAGCGGGGCGCCGAGGGCCAAGGCCGTCGCACCGAGCAACAACGCCAACCAGCTGAAGAACTGGAACGGCCGCTCGTTCTTGTACAGCACCAGGATCAGCCGCAGGATGCGGTAGCCATCGGTCCACGTCGACAACTTGCTCTGCGAGCCTTGCGGGCGTCCCACATAGGTGGTGGGGATTTCGGCCACCGGCAGGCGCAGCTCCAACGCATGCACCGTCAGCTCGGTCTCGATCTCGAATCCGCCCGACAGCGAGGGAAAGGATTTCACGAAGCGCCGCGAGAACGCGCGGTAGCCGGACAGCATGTCGGTGAACTGGTTGCCGAAGAAGTGCGCGACCGTGCTCGACAGCACCCGGTTGCCGAAGCGATGGCCGAGGCGGTAGGCATCGCTCTGCGAGGCGATGCGCGCGCCGACGACCATGTCGAGCTTGTGCTCCACCACCATGTCCACCATGTTGCGCGCGCTGCCCGCGTCGTAGGTGGCATCGCCGTCCACCATGACGTAGATGTCCGCCTCGACGTCGGCAAACATGCGGCGCACCACATTGCCCTTGCCCTTGAGGCTTTCGCGCCGGACGACGGCGCCGGCCGCGGCGGCCACGTCAGCGGTGGCGTCGGTGGAGCCGTTGTCGAAGACGTAGATCTCCGCCGACGGCAGGCTCTGCCGGAAACCGCGCACCACGGCGGCCACCGAGGCTGCCTCGTTGAAGCACGGAATGATCACCGCGATGCGAGAGGCGTCCGCCATGGCCCGCGCTACTCGATGCCCAGCTTCTTGATGCGGTAGCGCAGCGCGCGGAACGACATGCCGAGCGCCTTGGCCGCGGCCGTCTTGTTGTAGCGCGTCTGCTCCAGCGCCTTGACGATGGCCGCGCGCTCGATCTCCTCGAGGTGATCCCCGAGGACGGGTGCGTTGGAGGCGGGCGCCGCGCTCATGCCCGGCGTGGAACGCAACTGGATGTCGGCCGCGTGGATCGAGCCGTCGGTGCTGAGCGTGATGGCGCGCTCCAGCACGTTTTCCAGCTCGCGCACATTGCCCGGAAAGGAGTAGCTGGACAGCAGCTGCAAGGCGTCCGGGGCGAGTTCGGTGGGCGGGACCTTCATGCGCCGCGACAGCCGCCGCAGGATGGCATCGGCCAGTTCCTGCACGTCGCCCAGGCGTTCTCGCAAGGCCGGCACCCGCAGCTCGATCACGTTGATTCGGTAGAAGAGGTCCTCGCGGAACTTTCCCTCGGCCACCAGTTGCGACAGGTTCTTGTGCGTGGCGGACAACAGGCGCACGTCCACCGGCGTCTCGCGCTGCTCGCCCACCGGCCGTACCGCCTTCTCCTGGATCACGCGCAGGAGCTTCACCTGCATGTGCAGGGGCAGGTCGGCGACCTCGTCCAGGAACAGCGTGCCGCCCTCTGCCGACTGGATCAGGCCCTGCTTGTCCGATACGGCGCCGGTGAAGCTGCCGCGCTTGTGGCCGAACAGCTCGCTTTCCATCAGCTCGTTCGGGATGGCGCCGCAGTTGACGGGCACGAACGGGCCTTCACGGCGCGGGCCGGTCTCGTGGATGAGCTTCGCGACCAGTTCCTTACCGGTTCCCGATTCCCCGGAGATGTGCACCGGAGCCTGGCTGCGCGCCACGCGCGCGATCATCTCGCGCAGGCTCTGCATGGGCGCGGAGGCGCCCAACAGGCGCGGACCGAACATCGCCGTGTCGCCTTCGCTGTCGCCGGCCAGCCGCAATGCCGAGGCCACCAGCTTGCGCAGGCCGTTCAGGTCCAGGGGCTTGGAGACGAAATCGAAGGCGCCCACCTTGAGTGCGCGCACCGCCGTCTCGACATTGCCATGGGCGGTGATGACCGCCACCGGCAGATTGGGCACGTGCTGCTGGATCCATTGCACGAGATCCAGCCCGTCACCGTCCGGCAGGCGCATGTCGGTGAGACACAGCGCGAAGCGTTCGGACTTGAGGATCCTCTGCGCCGAGTTGATGTCGCCGGCCGTCCGCGGATTCAAGTCCATTCGCTTCAAGGTGATGGACAACAGCTCGCACAGATCGGGCTCATCATCGACGATCAGGACGGCGGATTGACTCATGGGGCGTGATTCTAGCGCGGAAGTCCGCGGCGCGTGCTGCGCTGCGCGCCTATTCCTTCCACCTCTGCGGATCGCTGAACACCACACGGAAGGTGCTGCCGCCGCCGCTGCGGGCGGCGTACAGCAACACCGAGCGGTTCAATTGGCACAGCTCGCGGGAAATGAACAAGCCGAGGCCGGTGCCGCCTTTGCCTCCGGTGAAGAAGGGCTCGAAGATGCGTTCCACCAATGCCGGCTCGATGCCGGGTCCCCGGTCGCTGACTTCCAGGTAAGGCCGGCCGCTGGGCGTCAGTCGGCCCACCGTGATTTCCACGGCGAGGCCGGCGCTGCTGGGTGCGTGCTTGAGCGCGTTGTCGCACAGGTTCCACACCACCTGGTGCAGATGGCTCGGGTCGATGCGCACTTCCAGCCTTTGTGCCGCGACGCGCACCGCCAGGCGCTGCGGCGGTACCTGCATGGTCTCGGCGAATTCGTCGACGAAATCCTCGAGCCATTCCTCCAGGTTGAGCTGCTCCAGGCGCGTGGCCTCGCGCCTGGACAGCTGCAGGACGTTGTTGATGATGGTGCTGACGCGCTCGGAGTTGTTGCGGATGATGTCGGTCAGCCGGCGTTCTTCCGGTCCGATCTGCGGGCTTTCGGCCAGCAGCTGGCCGGCATGGCTCATGGCGCCCACGGGATTCCTGATCTCGTGCGCGATGCTGGCCGACAGGCGCCCCAATGCCGCCAGCTTGCTCTGCTGCACACGCTCCGCCATCAGGCTGGTGTCTTCCAGGAAGATCAGGGTCGGCGCCGGCGATTTCTGGCCGAGCTGCGCGAAATGCGGTTGGATGACCCGCGCGCCATCTGCCGCCACGAAGGTGGGTGCGGCCGAACTGCCCGGCTCTCCCTGGCGCCAGGTGGTCAGGGAATAGAGCAACAGGGGCGACACTTCGCCCAGCAAGGCTCCCGGGATCGCGCGCTCGGCACCCAGGATTTGCGCCGCTGATTCGTTGATCAATCGCAGTTTGTCGGTGGCGTCGACCACCAACAGGCTTTCGCGCAGGTGCTGCACGATGTACTGCGAGAGCTCGGCGAGGTTGGCGAGGTCCACCTCCTTCTGCCGCACCAGTTCCTCGCTCTCGCGCATCCGCAGGGCGAGAGCGCTGGCGGTGCCCGCGGCGATCAGCAGCATCGCCCCCAGGAGTCCCGCGGTGGTGTAGCTGGCGATGTCGGCACGTCCGTTCAACTGCAGCCAGATGGTGTGCGTCAGCACCACGAGGGCCGTGACCGCCGCGAAGAACAGCGCAAAGCGCGGCGGGATGAGCAAAGCCATGGCGCCCACGGGAACCAGCAACAACAGGCCGAAGCCGCTGGACACCCCACCGCAGGCATGCAGGATCAGCATCAACAGCAGGACGTCCAGGCCGACCTGCAGGAAGGACTGGAGATAAGGAGAGCCCACCCGGCGCTTGACCACGAGCACGCAGATGAAGCCGAAAACCAGGTAGACGGCCGCGGCGGTGAAGAAAGCGCTGGCCGACTCCACGCCGATGGTGCGTGAACCGCCCAGGTAGTACACCGCGATCAGCACCAGGGGCACGAGCACCCGGTATAGGTTCAGAACCCCCAGCACGCGCCAGGTGAGGGCGGGCGAGCGCGCCTGGATGGAGTCCGCGTTCGATATCAAGCAGTTTCCCGTAATGTGACAGCGGCTTTGCGCAAGCGCAGAGCTTAATTCAGAATAACGCGCCTTACGCGACCAATCAGCACCCAAGGACAACCATGAATCTGCACGAATACCAGTCCAAGCAGCTTTTCGCCAAGTACGCCATTCCCATTCCAACGGGAAAAGTGGCCGCTTCGGCTGAAGAAGCGGTCGCGGCAGCCCAGGAATTGGGCGGATCGCTGTGGGTGGTCAAGGCGCAGGTTCATGCCGGCGGCCGCGGCAAGGCCGGCGGGGTGAAGCTTGCCAAGGATCTGGACACGGTGCGCTCCGCCACCGCGGGCATGCTTGGCACCACGCTGGTCACGCATCAGACCGGCCCCGAGGGCTTGCCGGTGCACCAGGTGTACGTGGAGACCGGCTCGAAGATCGAGCGGGAGATCTACTTGAGCCTGGTTCTCAATCGTGAAGCGGGACGCATCGCCTTCGTGGCCTCCGCCGCCGGCGGCATGGATATCGAGGAAGTGGCCGAGCATTCGCCTGAAAAGATCATCCGGGTAAACGTCCATCCGGCGGCCGGTCTGCAGGAATATCAATGCCGGCAGTTGGCTTTCGGCCTCGGCCTCAAAGGCGACCAGATAGCGCAGTTCGGCCGCATCGCGCATGCCTTGTACAAGCTCTACCTGGAACAGGATGCGAGCCTGGTCGAGGTGAACCCGCTGATCGTCACCGGCGAGGGCCGTCTGGTGGCCCTCGATGCGAAGATCAACATCGAGGACAACGCCCTGTTCCGCCACAAGGACCTGGCCTTGCTGCGCGATGCCTCGCAGGAGGACGCCATGGAGCGCAAGGCGGCCGAGCATGAGCTCAACTACGTTTCGCTCGACGGCAACATTGCCTGCATGGTCAATGGCGCGGGCCTGGCCATGGCCACCATGGATCTCATCCAATTGCACGGCGGCAAGCCGGCGAACTTCCTCGATGTGGGCGGCGGCGCCACCAAGGAGCGCGTCGCCGCGGCCTTCAAGCTGATTCTCTCCAACCGCAACGTCACGGCCATCCTCATCAACATCTTCGGCGGCATCGTGCGTTGCGACATGATCGCCGAGGGCATCATCGCCGCGGTGAAGGAGGTCGGTGTCAACATACCCGTCATCGTGCGGCTGGAGGGCACCAATGCCCCCGCCGCGCGCGAGCTGCTCGCGGGCTCCAAGCTCGCCATCACGGCCGCCAGCGACCTGACGGATGCCGCCACCAAAGCCGTCCGCCTGGCAGGAGACACGAAATGAGCATCCTGGTCGACAAGAACACCAAGGTCATCTGCCAGGGTTTCACCGGCAAGCAGGGCACCTTTCATTCCGAGCAATGCATCGCCTATGGCACGCGTGTGGTCGGCGGCGTCACGCCCGGCCGCGGCGGTGAGAAGCACCTGAACCTGCCCGTGTTCGACACCGCGCAGGAAGCGGTGGCCAAGACCGGCGCCAATGTCAGCATGATCTACGTGCCCGCGCCATTCGCGGCCGATGCGATCCTCGAGGCGGCCGATGCCGGCGTCGAACTGATCGTGTGCATCACCGAAGGCATTCCGGTGAACGACATGGTGAAGGTGAAGACCGCGCTGGCCGGCCGGCCGGTGCGACTCATCGGTCCGAATTGCCCGGGCATCATCACGCCGGGCGCCTGCAAGATCGGCATCATGCCGGGCTTCATCCACAAGAAGGGCCGCATCGGCATCGTGTCGCGCTCGGGCACGCTCACCTACGAGGCGGTATTCCAGACCAGCAACGAAGGCCTGGGGCAGAGCACCTGCGTGGGCATCGGCGGTGATCCGGTGCGCGGCATGAACTTCATCGACGTGCTCGAGCTGTTCGAAAAGGATCCGCAGACCGACGGCATCGTCATGGTGGGCGAGATCGGCGGCAGCGATGAAGAAGCCGCGGCGGCCTTCATCAAGAAGAACGTCAGCAAGCCGGTGGTGGCGTACATCGCCGGCGTGGCTGCGCCGCCGGGCAAGCGCATGGGCCATGCCGGCGCCATCGTGGCGGGCGGCAAGGGCACGGCGTCCGCCAAGTTCGAAGCACTGGAGGCGGCCGGAATCACCACGGTGCGATCGCCCGCGCAGCTGGGCAGCGCCATTGCCAAGCGCCTCAAGGGCCGCGCCGCGTCCAAGGCCGCAATGCCGGTGGCCAAGGCGGTGGCCAGGAAGGAGAAAAAGGCGCCCGCTGGCAAGCCGGCGAAGCCCAAGCTCAAAGCCAAGGCCAAGGCCAAGGCAAGGACGGCGCCGAAGGCGAAGGCCGCCGTCGCCGCCCGGCGCAAGGCGGGGAAGAAGCCGGCGCGCCGGCCGAAGTAGGAGCAGCATTTGAGTTCAACCCATGAGCTGCGAGGCGTCCTGGCGCAGCTCAACCTGAGCGTCGGCGATGTCGATGGCAATACCACGCGCATCATCGAGACCGCCGAGATCGCCCGCTCCAAGCACAAGGCGGACTTCGTGCTGTTCCCGGAGCTTGCGGTGTGCGGCTATCCGCCCGAGGACCTGCTGTTCCACGCCGGCATGCGCACGCAGGTGTCGCGCTCGCTCGACCGACTCAAGCGCGACGTGCGCGGCATCACCATCGTCGTGGGCTATCCCGAGTATGCCGGCACCTTGATCTACAACGCCGCCGCCGTGATCCGCGACGGCGAGATCATCGCCAATCACCGCAAGGCCTGCCTGCCCAATTACCGAGTGTTCGACGAGAAGCGCTATTTCACGCCCGGATCGGACGCCACGGTGGTGGACATCGGCGGGGTGAAAGTGGGGATCCTCGTGTGCGAGGACGTGTGGGAGAAGGAGCCGGCCGCCCGCGCACGTGCCGCCGGCGCGCAGCTCCTGACCGTCATCAATGCCTCGCCCTATGAAGTCAACAAGCAAAGCCAGCGCGAGATCAACGTGGTGCGCGAGCGCGTGCGCGAGGCGCGCCTGCCGGTGGTGTTCTGCAACCTGATCGGCGGCCAGGACGAGCTGGTGTTCGACGGTAATTCCTTCGTCATGGATGCGAATGCCGTGATCACGCAGCGCGCTCCGGCGTTCGAGGAAGGCCTGTTCACCGTGGATTTCAAGGTGGACGGCGCCGGTGTGCATTGCGTGCCGGGCAAGGTGGTGCCGCTGCAGAGCGAAGAGGAGAGCGTGTACTCGGCGCTGGTGCTGGGCACGCGCGATTACGTCGACAAGCACCAGTTTCCGGGCGTGGTGCTGGGATTGTCGGGCGGCATCGATTCGGCGTTGACGCTGTGCATCGCGGTGGACGCGCTTGGCAAGAAGCGCGTGCAGTCCGTGTCCATGCCCTCGCGCTACACCTCGCAGATGAGCCGCGACGATGCGGCCAAGCAAGCCAAGCTCCTGGGCGTGAAGCACAGCGAGATTTCCATCGAGGGCATGTTCGAGGCCGTGCTGCTCGCGCTCAAGGACGAATTCTCGGGCTACAAGCCCGACACCGCCGAGGAGAACATCCAGGCGCGTTGCCGCGGACTGTTGCTCATGGGTATTTCCAACAAGACCGGCAAGATGCTGCTCACCACCGGCAACAAGAGCGAGATGGCCGTGGGCTTCGCCACCTTGTACGGCGACATGGCGGGCGGCTTTGCTCCCATCAAGGACTGCAGCAAGATGCTGGTGTATCGCCTCGCGCATTGGCGCAACACCAAGGGCACCGCCATCCCGGCGCGCGTGATCGAGCGCCCGCCTTCCGCCGAGCTGCGCCCCGACCAGAAGGACACCGACAGTCTGCCGCCGTACGAGGTGATGGATCCGATCCTCGAGGCCTTCATCGAGGAGGACCTGTCAGTGGACCAGATCTGCGCACGGGGCTTTGATCGGAGTGTCGTGGGCCGGATCTTGGATATGGTGAAGAGAAACGAGTACAAGAGAAGGCAGGCTCCGCCCGGCGTGCGGGTGTCGGGACGGGCATTTGGCCGCGATTGGCGTTATCCCATCACCAGCGGCTATAAGACGCGGTAGCACATGCGACATGGCTCGTGCCCACCTTCGGCTGATGCGGTGCTGAGATGCTCGTGAGGCTCCTGTTGGTCCTGATCTCGCTCAATACGATCGCGAGCCAGCTCCTCCTGAAGAAGGGGGTGGCATCGCTGGGCGGAGTGCGCTCGCTGGCGTCGTTTCCCCAGTTCCTGCTGTCCGCCATCGCCTCGCCGTGGATCTTGCTGTCCGCCACCCTCCAGGTGATCGGCTACGCACTGTGGTTCGTGGTCGTGACGCGCGAGAAGTTGGGCATTGCCGTGGCGATCAACGGCGCCAGCTTCTACATATTCATGACGCTGGCAGCGTGGTTGTTTTTCGGGGAAGAGGTCACGCCGCTGCAGTTGTCGGGTATCGCTTTGATCATTGTCGGGGTGGCCTGCGTCGCGTGGCCGGTGCCCGGCTGATGAACGGCGGCCTGAAATCGGCTTTGATTACGGCCCGCGCAGCGCTGCAGCAGGTGCTGAGGCCGCTGGGATTCCGCCCATCCCGCACTCTTGCAGGCCGCCGCTTTCAATTCGATCCCGCCACGGACATCGGGCTGGAATTGCTCCTGACGCGTGGTTTCGAGCGCAGCGCGATCGATGCCTGCCTGCGCTATCTGCCCAAGGATGGCGTGGTTATCGATGTCGGTGCGAACATCGGTGTCCATACCGTGCATTTTGCCGAGGCGATGCCCGAAGGCCTGGTGCTGAGCTTCGAGCCGGCACGGCGCACCTTCGGCTTCCTTGCCAGGAATGTCGCGGAGTGGCGCAACGTCGTTGCGCTGAATTGCGGACTGGCCGAGACCACCTCGCTGGCGACTTTCTTCGTGGCGGAAGACGACGCCTATTCCGGCTTGAAGGACACCGGCCGCAAAAAGATACTGAAAACGGAAATCGTCGCATGTTTCCGCGGCGATGACGTCCTGCCCAGGCTTCTGTCGAACCGGCACGTCAACTTGATCAAGATCGACGTGGAAGGGCTCGAAACGCAGGTTTTGCGAGGTCTTCGCGAGATCATCCTGCAACATCGTCCCGTCATATTCTGTGAGATTTTCGGGGGAACGGATTCCAATGCGCGGCCCGCGGAGACGGTGGATTTCGTGGTCGGGCTCGGGTATCGGGCCCATGTATTGCGTGGGTCCGAGTTGGTGCCTGCGGGGCCGCACGACGATCGCTTATACAATTATTTCTTCTCGCCCTCCTAATCGATCCCCTCATCCGCGCGGCCACCTTGCCGGAACCGGGTTTGCTGCAGGCCGTGGGGGTGCGGTCCGGCAACGCATCACGCGGATGCATCGGCTATGTCCGGCGACGTTCCTTCCAATCCAGCCACTTCAACAGCGTCTGGTACAGCGTCAACAGGTCCACGGGCTTGCCCAGATGGTCGTTCATGCCCGCTTCCAGGCAGCGCGAGATGTCCTCGGCGAAGGCATTGGCGGTGAGCGCGACGATCGGCGGGCCCGCGCCCGCGCAGGACGCGCGGATCGCGCGCGTCGCCTCCAGGCCATCCATTTCGGGCATCTGCACGTCCATCAAGACGAGGTCGAAGGGTTCTTCTGAAGTCCGCGCGACGGCCTCTCGGCCGTTCTCCGCGATCTGAACCACCAGCCCGGTGTTTTCCAGGAAGGCGCGGATCACTTCCTGGTTCACCGGATTGTCCTCCGCTACCAACACCCGTGCGCCGGAATGGCTCGCGGCGATCTGCGCGCGGGCCGTTTCCACCGCGCCGGGCCCGGAGGCGGGCACGCGAATGTGGGCTTCCCGGCTGGCCTCGAGCGGCAGGTTGACCCAGAACGTGCTGCCGTTCCCCGTCTCGCTTACCACGCCGACATCACCGTTCATGAGGTGCGCGAGGCGCCGGTTGATCGCAAGGCCCAGGCCCGTTCCGCCGAATTTGCGGGTGGTGGAGTCGTCCGTCTGCTCGAATGCCTTGAACAGGCGCTGCTGCTGTTCGGCGCTGATGCCGGGCCCCTCATCCTGCACCTCGATGCGTACGCCCACCAGGTTCCCGGCCTGGTGCACGCGCCGGGCGCGGATGATGATACGGCCCCGCGCCGTGAACTTCACCGCGTTCGAGGCGTAGTTCAACACGATCTGGCTGATGCGGGTGCCGTCGCCCCGCAGCAGCGCCGGCAACGCCGGATCGATGTGGGTCTCCCACTGCAGGTTCTTGCTGCGCAACGAATCCGCCAGCATCGAATGCACGTGATCGAAGATCGCGGACAACGACACATCGTCGATGTCGAGGGACAGCTTGCCCGCCTCGATTTTGGAGATGTCCAGCACGTCGTTCAGGATGGCCAGCAGGTGTTGACCGGCCTCCATGATCTTGCCCACCTGCGCGCGCGTGCCGGCATCCGGATGCTGGTTCTTCAGCATCTGGCTGAAGCCGAGAATGGCGTTCAGGGGGGTGCGGATCTCGTGGCTCATGTTGGCGAGGAACGCGCTCTTGGCCCGGCTTGCGCCCTCCGCCGCGCCCAGGGCGGTGATCAGCTCCTGGGTGCGCTCGCGCACCAGGTCCTCGAGCTGATCGCGATGGCGCATCAGTTCCGCCGCCAGCTGGCGCAGCTGCTCCTCGGCGGAGCTGCGTGCGGCGACGCTGGCCTGCAGCCGGTCGACGAAGGTGTTGAACCAATGCACGAGTTCGCCCATCTCGTCCGAGGAGGTCACCCGGATGTGCGGATCCTGTTCGCCCGCGCCACTCGCAATGTCCTTGAAGGCGCCGACGACGGAGTTCACCTGGCGCTTGATGGTCACGGCGACATACAGCCCGAACGCGAGGCTGGCGGCGAGTCCGGTCATGGCGATGGTCACGCCGATCAGCATGGCGCGGTTCGAATCCCGGGTGGCCAGCGCCACGGTGCCGCGGAAGCGTGCATCGGTGGCCTGCCGGAACGATTTGAGGTCCGCCTGATAGACGAGGAGCGTTGCGCGCATGCGCTCGGAAAGGCCGGGTTGCGGCGCGCCTTGCCGGGCGAAGAACGCGTCCGACAAACGCATGCCGGCGCTGAAATAATCCTCGAATTCCGCGCGCAGGCGTTGCAGGTCGGCGCGTTGACCGGGCAGCAGCCGCTCCAGTTGTGTGAAGTTGGCGCGCGTGGTGGCGGCCAGGGCCTGGGCATTGTCGAGCACATCAGGTTCGTTGGTGCTGACCGCCGCAATGAAGGAGTCGATCACCTTGTCGAGGCTCGAGACGTTGTCCGTGGCCAGCACCAGCGCCGGGAACTGCGTGTTCTGGATCTGCTGCAGGCGCTCGTTGTTATGGCTGAAGACGAGCAATGTGTAGGCGAGGTAGGCGACAAAGCAGAAGGCGCTGATGGCCGGCGCGGCCAGCAGTTTCCACAGCAGCAGGTTGCGGGAGGCGAATGCCGTGTCCGTCGTCATGCCGGGCGCGTCAGTCGGACAGCGTCAATACACGCACGCTCGAATCCACCGCACCGCTGTCGATGTAGCCAATCCAGTCGGGGTGCTGGGAGAGCATTTTCTTCAGGGCATCTTCACTCTCGAAGGTGCGCGGTGGCTGGCCGCGGCCGGAGAAGATCAGCCGCGACCAATAGGCGCGCACCTGGTTCGCGGATTTACCGATGATGGTCGAGTAAAACGCCTGGCGCGCGGGGGCTTCCTCCGCCAGGTCCACCGGCGTGAGACGGGTGCCGTCCGGCAACGCATTGATCTTGCCCAGGAACAGCGCCGCCAATTGCCGGCTGGTCACGCTCTTGAGCGGACTGTTGCCGGCCACGACGACCACGACGTCGGCCGCAGCCGGGCGCGCAAGCGGCAGCAGCAGGGCCAGCGCACACACGAGCATGGCCGATCGTGAGGGTCGGGTGGGATGCACGGCGGCCGCCTAGAACACGAAATCCACGGCCAGGCTGACCACGTGGAAGCGCGCGCCGGGACGATAGCCGGGCTGGAGGTTGAGCAACAGGCCCTTGGTCCCGGCCGCCGGCTTGACCTGGTCGACCTGCAGTTTCAGGTCGAAGTTGCTGCGGATTTCCCAGCGGAAACCCGCGGATAGGGTGCGCTGCGCGTAGATCTGCTCGCGCAGCACCTCCTGCAGAGCGCCGGTCAGTTGTTCTCCCGGCAACGACAGGGGCGGTGGCAAGCCGGCGGTGGGGGATACGACGTGCGCCATCTCCGAAGCGCGCAGTTTCGAATACGAGGCGTAGGGCGTGACCGGACCCAAGCGGTAGCCCGCCGTGAGGTAGTAGGCCGTGTTCGTCGGCAGGAAGCCGACGTGCGACATCCGCACCCACTCGGCCGACACGGTCCACGGATCCTGGTCGAAGGTGGCGCCCAGCGTCAGGATGCTGGTGCGCTCGTTGGTGAGCGAGTAGCGTTTGGCCAGATCCTTGGTCTGCGCACCCGGAGCCGACAGTCCCGGGATGGACTGCAACAAGTCCCCGAATTGGTTCAAGCCATCGAACAGGCGCTGGGCCTCGGGATCCTGCCAGGTGACCTTGGGATAGGAATAGCTCGCATGGATGCTCAACGGGCCGACTTCCAGCCAGTCACTGATGCCCCAACTGGTCGGGACATCGATCGACCCGGAATCGGGATAGCGCCGGAAGAACTTGCCGAATATGAACTGCAGTGAATTGGTCGCCGGCCCTATGGATGTGCGCCAGGTGGTGTCGAAGCCGTCGATGCTGGTGTTCGGGATGATGGCGTAGGCTTCCAGCGGCGGCCGCACCATGAGGTTGGAGAAGCCCACCAACCGGTAGTCCGACACCATGAGTACCGGCAATGCCATCCGCCCGGCGCGCACGGTCCAGTCCGGCGTGAGCTTGAAGCGCAGGTTGGCCCATTCGACCTTGGGCGAGATCACGCCGTTGCTCTGCTGCTGCGCCACCACCTGCACCACGCCATCGAGACGCTCGGCGAGGTGCGCATCGAATTGCACGCCGAAGCGGCTGTCGGGCTTGATCGATACATGCCGCGTGCCGCCCGCACCCTCGCCCTGATAGCGGTTGGTCACGAAGTCGGCATGGCGCTCGCTGGAACTCACCGCGCTGAGCGTGCCGAAGCCCTTGACGGACCAGGCAGGTTCTTGCGCCTCGGCGCGGGCCTGCAGCGCTGCGAACAGCGTCATTGCGCCCAGGATCAGGCAGCGGCGGATGGTTGTGGAGGTCATCGCGATCGGTCGGACCGTTATTTTTGTCGTTGACGGCATTTTGCCGTCAAACTTGACGCGGCTACAGCAGTTTTTGCCTCGCTGGAAACCCTGGAGATGGTGCCGCATGCCGGACTTGGTGCTTCGATTGGCGCGGATGGAGGAGTTGGCCACGCTCGAGGCGCTGCAGATGCGGGCGTCGCTGGTGGCCGAGGAGTATCGCGAGGCCTTGCTCGCTCATCCCGAGGCCGTGCAATTGCCCGGATGGCAGGTCGCCGACGGGCATGTGTTCGCCGCCCTGCAGGACGGGGAGATCGTCGGCTTCTGCGTGGTTTTGCCGCGCGAAGACGGGGATGCCGAGCTCGACGGCATGTTCGTGGAGCCCGCTTGCTGGCGCGCGGGGGTGGGACGCTCCCTGTCCGTTCACGCCTGTGCAATAGCCTCGCAACGCGGCGCCCGGCACCTGCACGTGGTGGCCACGCCACTCGCGCGCAAATTCTATGAGGCCTGCGGGTTCGAACTCACTGGTGACGCGCCGACACGATTCGGTCCGGCGTTGGCGATGCGCCGCGCGTTGTAGCTGCGAGCGGCAGAGGTCCTCGGCGCCAGCTGCGCCGGGGAGTCAGAAGATCGACCACCAGTGCTTCTTGCGGGCGATCTTCTTGCTGTCGCCGGGATAGTTTTCCTTGTAGACCATCTCGGCATTGGCAGCGAGATCGTCCATCTTCAGGGCGCGGTAGGCCTGGATGAGGATGGCGAGCGAGGGTTCGATGGCGGGCGCGCCGTCGTAATTCTCCACGGCGTACTTGGCGCGGTTCATGGCGCCCACGTAGGCGCCGCGGCGCATGTAGTACTTCGCCACGCTCAGCTCATAGGCAGCCAGGCGGTTGCGCAGGTAGATCATGCGCTGGCGCGCATCGTTGACATATTCACTGCGCGGGTAGCGCTTGATCAGGGTGGTGAATGCGTCGAAGGACTTGATCGAATCCACCGGTGCGCGCTCGGACAAATCAACCTTGAAATAACGCTCGATGAAGTTCGGCTGGCGCTCGAAATAGACGAGACCCTTCATGTACAGGGCGTAGTCCACGCGCGGGCTGGCCGGGTTTTCGCGGACGAAGGTGTCGGCGGCGTCGATGGCCTGCTCGGTGGCGTGGGTCTTGTAGTAGGCGTAGATCAAATCCAGCCGCGCCTGGCGCGCGGGGTCCGAGAAGGGGAAGCGCGACTGCAACGCTTCCAGCAGCCTGATGGCCTGCTCGAAGCTCTGGTCGTTCAAGGCGTCGTGGGCGCGCTTGTAGAGGACGTCGGGGCCGGATTTGGCCTCATCATCGCCGCGATGCGAGCGGCAGCCGGCGGCGAGCATGGCGGCGAACACGCCGACCAGCAGGATGCGGCACGCACGATCGAACTTACCCAGTATCACTATCGATTCCTTACAATGGCAGCCCGCGGTGGCGCGGCAGTATACCCGATGAGCATGGGGCCCACGCCCCGTAAGGCTGGTTCGAGTCCCCGATTGATGGCCGAGTTCCACGATATCGACGTCCAAATCACAGCGGAGATGGCCGGCCGGCGCCTGGATGCCGCGCTGGCTCGCCTGTTGCCCGGGCAATCGCGCAGCCGGATCAAGGCGTGGATACTCGACGGCGCCGTGCGCCTGGGCGGCAAACCTTGTCGTCCCAGCCAGGTGGTCAGCGGCGGCGAGCGCATCCAGTTGTCGATTCCGGCCACTCCGGCCGGCACCGAGGTCGCGCCCGAAGCCATCGCGTTGGCCATCATCTACGAGGATCGCGATTGCCTGGTGATCGACAAGCCGGCGGGCCTGGTGGTCCATCCCGGTGCCGGCAATCCCGCGCATACCCTGCAGAACGCGCTGCTCGGCCATGACGCCACCCTGGCGGCGGTGCCGCGCGCGGGGCTGGTGCATCGCCTCGACAAGGACACGAGCGGGCTGATGGTGGTGGCGCGCACGGCGGCCGCCCACGCGGCGCTCGCGAAGCAATTGCTGGCCCGCAGCGTGAGCCGCGAATACGAGGCCGTCTGCGTGGGCGTGATGACGGGCGGTGGCAGCATCGACCAGCCGATCGGCCGCCATCAGCGCGACCGCGTGCGCATGACGGTGCGCGCCGACGGCCGCCCCGCCGTCACCCATTACCGCGTCCTGCAGCGCTTCCGCGCGCACACGCATGTGCGGGTCAAGCTCGAGACCGGCCGCACGCACCAGATCCGTCTGCACCTGTCGCACCTCGGCTACCCGATCGTCGGCGATCCGGTGTACGGCGGCCGCCTGATCCTGCCGCGTGGCGCGGACGAGGCGCTGCGCGCCTGCTTGCGAGGCTTTCACCGCCAGGCGCTGCATGCGGCGCAGCTGTCCTTCGATCACCCGCGCACCGGCAAGCGCCTGGTCTTCGACAGCGGATTGCCGGAGGATTTCCGGCAGTTGCTGGCCGCCCTGGGCGCGGATTCTGCCGCTGCCGCGGAGCAAGCCCCGCCGCGTGCGCGCGCGAGCCGGCGGCGATGAACGCACTGGATCTGCTGGTGCCCGATTGGCCGGCGCCACCGGGCGTCTTTGCGGTCTCCACGCTTCGCACCGGTGGCGTGAGCCGGGGAGAATTCGCCTCGCTCAATCTCGGCGATCACGTCGGGGATTCACCTGCGGACGTCCAGGAGAACCGGCGCCGCCTGCGCGAGGCCTGCGACCTGCCGCAGGAACCCAACTGGCTGCGGCAGGTGCATGGTGTGCGGGTCGTCGACCTCGATCAGCCGGCCCCGGATATGACGGCCGATGCGGCGTTCACGCGCCGCAGCGACGTCGTCTGTGCCGTGCTCACCGCCGATTGCCTGCCGGTGCTGTTCGCGGACGCCGCCGGCACCACTGTGGCTGCCGCGCATGCGGGCTGGCGCGGGTTGCTCGCCGGCGTGCTGGAAGCGACGGTGGCGGCGATGCGCGCCGCACCGGCCGACCTGATCGCCTGGCTCGGCCCCGCCATCGGCCCGCAGTGCTTCGAGGTGGGGCCCGAGGTGCGCGAGGCCTTCATCGGGCGCGACCCGGATTGCGCGGCGGCCTTCGTGCCGCATGGCGCGCGTCATCTCGCCGACCTGCCGGCGCTTGCCCGCCGGCGGCTGGCCGCGGCCGGTGTGCGGCGCGTCCACGATGCCGCGCAGTGCACGCACTCGCAGCCGCAGCGATTCTTCTCGCACCGGCGCGATGGCCGCAGCGGCCGCCAGGCCACGCTCATCTGGAAGCGTTGAGAAGGGCCGGGAATGCTACAGTTCGCCACGATGTCGCCGCTCGTCCTGATCACCGCCTTCACCACGCTCGGCGGTGTGTTGTCGGTGCTGGCGGCTTCCGCTTTCATGGTGCTGCCCGGCGCCGCGCGCGAACGCATCCTGCCGCACATGATCAGCTTTGCCACCGGCGCCTTGCTCGGCGCCTCGCTCCTGGCGCTATTGCCGCATGCGGTGGAATATTCCGGCCCGCGCGTGCACGAGCTGGGCGTCGCGCTGGTGGCGGGCATCCTCGTGTTCTTCGTGCTGGAGAAGCTGGTGCTGTGGCGCCACAGCCATGACCATGCGCACGACTGCGGCGAGCATGCGCCGCTGATCCCGCATCGCTCGCGCTCATCGGCCTATCTGGTGCTGATCGGCGATTCGCTGCACAACTTCGTCGATGGCCTGGTGATCGGGGCGGCCTTCCTCGCCAATCATCACCTGGGGATGGCCAGCGCCATCGCGGTCATCGCCCATGAGATCCCGCAGGAGGTCGGCGACTTCGCCATTTTCCTGCGGGGCGGCTTCTCGCGCGCCAAGGCGCTGGCGCTGAACCTTGCTTCCAGCCTCGCCTCGGTGGCCGGCGGCTGGGTGGCCTATTTCGCGCTGGGCCAGGCCCAATGGCTCCTGCCTTATGCCCTGGCCCTGGCGGTTTCCAGCCTGTTGTACGTGGCCATGTCCGACCTCATTCCCGGGTTGCACGAGCGCACCGACGCGCGCACGGCCTTCGCCCAGGTGGGCTTCATCGGCGCCGGCATCCTGCTCATAGCCCTGACCCATTCGCATGCCAATTAGGGGTTTTCGCCGTTGAATTGACCCCCGCCGGCCCCATTTTGCCTTCCATACACAATTAAACGCAGGGTAGGTACGCGGCATGCGGATGGACAAACTGACGACCAAATTCCAGTCGGCGCTGGCGGACGCCCAGTCCCTGGCAGTCGGGCGGGATCACCAGTTCATCGAACCCGTGCACCTGATGAGCGCGCTGCTCGATCAGCAGGGCGGCTCGGCCCGCGCGCTCCTCGACAAGGCCGGCGCCCGGCTGCCCAAGCTCCGCTCCGACCTGTCCGCCATCCTCGATCGCATGCCGAAGGTTGAGGGCGCGGGCGGCGATGTGTCGCTCGGCAACGAGCTGGCCAAGCTCCTCAACGTCACCGACAAGCTGGCGCAGAAGCGTGGCGATCAATTCCTCTCCAGCGAGCTGTTCCTGCTGGCCGCGCTCGATGATCGCGGCGAGCTCGGCCGCGCGCTCAAGGATGCCGGTGTCACCAAGGCCGCCCTGGAAAAGGCCATCGAGGACATCCGCGGCGGCGCCAAGGTGGAGGAGGCCGGCGCCGAGGAGACCCGCCAGGCGCTGGAGAAATACACCGTCGACCTGACCGAGCGCGCGACCCAAGGCAAGCTCGACCCCGTGATCGGCCGCGACGATGAAATCCGCCGCACCATCCAGGTTTTGCAGCGGCGCACCAAGAACAATCCCGTGCTCATCGGCGAGCCCGGCGTGGGTAAGACCGCCATCGTGGAAGGCCTCGCGCAGCGCATCGTGAACGGCGAGGTGCCCGAAGGCCTGCGCAGCAAGCGCATCCTTGCGCTCGACATGGGCGCGCTGATCGCCGGCGCCAAGTTCCGCGGCGAGTTCGAGGAGCGCCTGAAGGCCGTGCTCAACGACCTCTCCAAGCAGGAAGGCCAGGTCATCCTGTTCATCGACGAGCTGCACACCATGGTCGGCGCCGGCAAGGCCGAAGGCGCCATGGATGCCGGCAACATGTTGAAGCCCGCGCTGGCGCGCGGCGAGCTGCATTGCGTCGGCGCCACCACGCTGGACGAATACCGCAAGTACATCGAGAAAGACGCCGCGCTCGAGCGCCGCTTCCAGAAGGTGCTGGTGGACGAACCCAGCGTCGAGGACACTATTGCCATCTTGCGCGGCCTGAAGGAGCGCTATGAGGTACACCACGGCGTTGAGATTACCGATCCCGCCATCGTCGCCGCGGCGACGCTGTCGCATCGCTATATTTCCGACCGGCAGCTGCCGGACAAGGCCATCGACCTCATCGACGAGGCCGGTTCGCGCATCCGCATGGAAATCGACTCCAAGCCCGAGGCCCTCGATCGCCTCGACCGGCGCGTCATCCAGTTGAAGATCGAGCGCGAGGCGCTCAAGAAGGAGAGCGACGAGGCGTCGAAGAAGCGCCTGGCCACGCTCGAGGAAACCTTGAAGGGCCTGGAGCGCGAATACGCCGATCTCGAGGACGTGTGGAAGAGCGAGAAGGCGGCCGTGCAGGGCGCCGCGCACATCAAGGAGGACCTCGAACGCGCCAAGCAGGAATTGGAAATGGCGCGCCGCGCGCAGGACCTGGGCCGGATGTCGGAACTGCAGTATGGCCGGATTCCCGAGCTGGAGGCGCGCCTGGCCAAGGCGATGGAAGTGGAGCAGAAGCCCACGCAATTGCTGCGCAACAACGTCACGGAAGAAGAGATCGCGGAGGTCGTGTCCAAGTGGACCGGCATTCCGGTCTCGCGCATGCTCGAGGGTGAGCGCGACAAGCTGTTGCGCATGGAAGAGGCGCTGGAGAAGCGCGTGGTGGGCCAGCACGAGGCGGTGAAGGCCGTCTCCGATGCCATCCGCCGCACGCGCGCCGGCCTGTCCGATCCGAACCGCCCCAGCGGCTCCTTCCTGTTCCTGGGCCCCACCGGCGTGGGCAAGACCGAGCTGTGCAAGGCGCTGGCCGAGTTCATGTTCGACACCGAAGAAGCCATGGTACGCATCGACATGTCGGAATTCATGGAGAAGCATTCGGTGGCGCGCCTGATCGGCGCCCCGCCGGGCTACGTGGGCTATGAGGAGGGCGGCTATCTCACCGAAGCGGTGCGGCGCCGCCCCTATGCGGTGATCCTGCTCGATGAAATCGAGAAGGCGCACCCCGACGTGTTCAACGTGCTGCTGCAGGTGCTGGATGATGGCCGCCTCACCGATGGCCAGGGCCGCACCGTCGATTTTCGCAACGCGGTGGTGATCATGACCTCCAACCTCGGCTCGCAGGCCATCCAGGAAATGGCGGCGGAGGCCGGCGGCAAGGATCACTACGAGCGCATGAAGGCCGCGGTGATGTCGGTGGTGACGCAGCATTTCCGGCCCGAGTTCATCAACCGCATCGATGAGATCGTGGTATTCCATTCGCTGGGCCGCGAGCAGATCCGCTCGATCGTCGACATCCAGCTCGGCCGCCTGCGCAGCCGGCTGGCCGAGCGCGACATCCAGCTGCGTCTGGAAGACGATGCGCGCGACAAGATCGGCGAGGCGGGTTTCGACACCGTGTATGGTGCACGGCCGCTGAAGCGCGCCATCCAGGCGCAAATCGAGAATCCGCTGGCGCAGCGCCTGCTGCACGGGGATTTCGTGCCGGGAGACCGGATCATCGCCAAGCTCAAGCGCGGCGAGCTGAGCTTCGAGAAGGAGCGCCTGCACTGATCGACGGGCGCGGCTCGCGGACCCACGGAGGGTCCGCGAGCGTCATGATGTCGAAGTGATGCAGAAGGTCTCGGACGCACCGTTGAAGAAGTGCCCGCGCTGCGGCAAGTCGAGCCTGAAGCGCCTGATGTCGGCGCCGGTGTTCCGCCTCAAGGGGTCGGGCTGGTACGAGACCGATTTCAAGTCCGACCAGGACAACAAGCGCAATCTCGCCGACAAGCCCGAGCCGGAGTCCAAGGAGGACAAATCCGACGCTAAAAAGGACTCGACGGCCGAGGCCAAGAAGGAAGACAAAAAGCCCGACGCGCCTGTGGTGGAAGCCAAGAAGCCCGCGGCCGAGTCCGGTTCCTCGTCCTCCTCCCGCGCTCCGGCTGCGCGCGCGGCCCGCAAGCCCCAGGCAAAACCCCAGGCAAAGTCAAAGACAAAGCCGAAGGCCCGCGCCAAGCGGCGCTGACGCCGCCGCGGGCGGTACCGGGCCCAAGCCCCAGGGTCATCCGGCGGGGCGCACTGCAGTTCGCGGCGCTTGCCGGTGCGCGCCGCGGTCCGTAGCATTGATCGACTATGCGTACTCATTATTGCGGCGAGGTCGGCCGCCCCCAGATCGATCAAACCATTACCGTCGCCGGCTGGGCGCAGCGCCGCCGCGATCACGGCGGGGTCATTTTCGTGGACCTGCGCGACCGCTCCGGCTTGCTGCAGGTCGTCTTCGATCCGGATGCCGCCGCGGTGTTCGCCCAGGCCGAGCGCGTGCGCAACGAGTTCGTGCTGCAGGTGAAGGGAACGGTGCGTGCGCGCCCCGCGGGCACGGTGAATGCCAACCTCAAGTCCGGCGAAGTCGAGATGCTGTGCCGCGAGCTCACCATCCTCAACCGCTCGGAACCCTTGCCCTTCCAGCTGGATGAGTCGGTGAGCGAGGAAGTGCGCCTCAAGTACCGTTACATCGACCTGCGGCGCGAAGAGATGCGCGACCGGCTGCTGCTGCGCCACCGCATCACGCGGGCCATGCGCCACTACCTCGATGAAAACGGCTTCATCGACATCGAAACTCCGATGCTCACCAAGGCTACCCCCGAAGGCGCGCGCGACTACCTGGTGCCCAGCCGCACGCATCCGCGCAAGTTCTTTGCGCTGCCGCAATCGCCGCAGATCTTCAAGCAGCTGCTGATGATCTCGGGCTTCGACCGCTACTACCAGATCGTGCGCTGCTTCCGCGACGAGGACCTGCGCGCCGACCGGCAGCCCGAATTCACCCAGCTCGACATCGAGACCTCCTTCCTCGACCAGGACGACATCCAGAAGTTGATGGAAGGCCTGTTCGTGCACCTGTTCGATACCGTGCTCGGCGTGAAGATCCCGCAGCCGCTGCAGCGCATGCCCTATGCCGAGGCCATGCGCCGCTTCGGTTCTGACAAGCCCGACCTGCGCGTGCCGCTGGAACTGGTGGACGTGGCGGACCTGGTGAAGGGTTGCGATTTCAAGGTGTTCGCGGGCCCCGCCGCAGATCCCAACGGCCGCGTGACGGCATTGCGCGTGCCCGGCGGCGGCAAGCTCACGCGCAAGGAAATAGACGATTACACCGCCTTCGTCGCCCGCTACGGCGCCAAGGGCCTGGCGTACGTGAAGGTGAATGAGACCGCCAGGGGCCGCGAAGGCCTGCAGTCGCCCATCCTCAAGTTCCTGAACGATGCAGCGGTAAGCGGCATCCTCGAGCGGACGGCTGCCGCCGATGGCGATCTCATCTTCTTCGGTGCCGACACCGCCAAGGTGGTGAGCGATGCGTTGGGTGCGCTGCGCGTCAAGGTGGGCCAGGACCTGAAGATGGTCGAGCCGGGCTGGAAGGCATTGTGGGTGGTCGACTTCCCGATGTTCGAGTGGGACCCCGATTCCAAGCGCTGGGCGGCCATGCATCATCCGTTCACCAGCCCGAAGAACCTGGATCCGGAGGCGCTCGCCGCCAACCCGGGCACTGCCGTCGCCAAGGCCTACGACCTGGTGTTGAACGGGTCGGAACTCGGCGGCGGTTCGGTGCGTATCCACTCGCAGGAGCTGCAGGCCAAGGTGTTCGAGCTGCTGGGCATCGGCGCGGAGGAGGCCAGGCTCAAGTTCGGCTTCCTGCTCGATGCGCTCAAGCTGGGCGCGCCACCGCATGGCGGCATTGCCTTCGGCCTCGATCGCATGGCCATGCTCATGGCCGGCGCGGAGAGCATTCGCGACGTCATCGCCTTCCCCAAGACGCAGACCGCGGCCTGCCCGCTGACCGATGCGCCCACCGAGGTGAGCGAGGCGCAGCTCAAGGAATTGCACATCCGCGTGCACGTGCCCATCAAGATTGACTGACGCCGCCGTCATGACGCCGCGCGAGCGCACCGTGGTGTTCGTGCATGGCCTGTGGATGACGGGCCACGAATCGATCTTCCTGCGGCGCGAGTTGCGGCGCGAGTTGAATGCCGAGTGTGCGGTATTCAGTTATCGCAGCGTCGTCAACGACGTCACCGCCAATGCCGCGGAGTTGGCTGAATTCGTGCGCAGCTTCGATACGCCGCGACTGGATCTCGTGGGCCACAGCCTCGGCGGGCTGGTGATCCTCAAGTGCCTGGAGGAACACCCGCAGCCGCCGCCGGGTCGCGTGGTGCTGCTGGGCTCGCCGCTCCAGGGCAGCGCCGTGGCGCGCGCACTGTCGCGCTTTCCCTTGCTCAAGGCCATGCTCGGGCGGGGCATCGAGCAGGAGGCCATCCCGGAGGCGGTGCGGCGTTGGCGCGGGCAACGCGAGGTCGGGGTGATCGCCGGAAGCCTGTCCATCGGCATGGGCCGCTTGTTTGCTCCTCTCCCGGTTCCCAATGACGGCACCGTCACGGTGGCCGAGACGCAGCTCGAGGGCGCCACCGGCCACGTGGTGCTGCCGGTGAGCCACACCGGCATGGTGTACTCGGGATTGGTGGCGCAGCAGGCAGCGCATTTCCTGCGCACCGGCCGCTTCGATTACGTGCCGGACTGATCGCCCGCGTCCAATTCCTTCAAGCGGAACACCAGGTCCAGCGCCTCGCGCGGGGACATGTCGTCAGGACTGGCCGCACGCAGCGCGGCGAGGGCGGCCGAGGCCGGCGTGGCGCGCGGCGAGCTTCCTGTTTCGCCGGCGCTGACCGCGGCGCCGTTGCCGGAGTTGTAATTTTCCGGGGGATGGGGCCGTGCCGGCGGTAGTGCAAACAACGGCAGCTCGCCCTGCGGCGAGGCATGCTGGCGCAAGGCATCGCGCTCGCGCTCCAGTTCCGTCAGGTAGCTGCGCGCCTGCTTGATCACCGAAGGCGGGATGCCGGCGAGCTGCGCCACCTGCAATCCATAGCTCTGGTTCGCGGGGCCTTCGCGCACGCTGTGCAGGAACACCAGCTTCTCGCCATGCTCCACTGCCTCGACGTGCACGTTGGCCACGCCGGGCGCCTCGCTCGCCAGGCTCGTGAGCTCGAAATAGTGCGTGGCGAACAGCGTGAAGGACTTCAGGCGGGTGGCGATGAATGCGGCGCAGGCCCAGGCGAGCGACAGGCCATCGAAGGTGCTGGTGCCACGGCCGATTTCATCCATCAGCACCAGGCTCCGTTCGGTGGCATTGTTGAGGATGTTGGCTGTCTCGGTCATTTCCAGCATGAAGGTGGAGCGGCCGCCGGCCAGGTCATCGGATGCGCCAATGCGCGTGAAGATCCGGTCCACCGGCCCGAACACCGCGCGCTTGGCGGGAACGAAGGCGCCGATGTGCGCGAGAATGGTGAGCAGCGCCGCCTGGCGCATGTAGGTGCTCTTGCCGCCCATGTTGGGCCCGGTGATCACCAGCATGCGGCGCTGCGCGTGCAACGTCAGATCGTTGGGAATGAAGGGCTCGCGCGCGGCGCGCTCCACCACCGGGTGGCGTCCCGCCTCGATCCGCAGCTCCGGCTCCGCCACCAGCGACGGGCGCACGCAGTCCAGGCTCGCCGCGCGTTCGGCGAGGCAGGCGAACACGTCGAGTTCCGCGATGCTGGCCGCGCTGCGCAGCAGCCCCGGGAGCTGCGCGGTCAGGGTGTCGAGCAGGGAGTCGTACAGTTCGCGCTCCCGCGCCAGCGCCCGGTCGCGCGCGCCGAGCACCTTGTCCTCGAAGGACTTGAGCTCCGGCGTGATGAAGCGCTCCGCCGATTTCACCGTCTGCCGCCGCGTGTAGTCGGCCGGCGCGCGCTCGGCCTGGCTGCGGTTGAGCTCGATGTAGAAGCCCTGGATGCGGTTGAACCCCAGCTTCAGGCTCGACAATCCGGTGCGTTCACGTTCCTTGCGCTCCAGCTCGAGCAGGAAGGACTCGGTATCAGTGCCCAGCAGGCGCAGTTCATCCAGCTCCGCATCGAAGCCCGCCGCGATCACGCCGCCATCGCGCAGGAAATGCGGCGGTGAGTCGGCGATCGCGCGCTTGAGGAGCGCCGCTTCCCCGGCGTGCTCACCCAGCTGCGCGAGCAGATCGGTCAGGCCGCGGCGGTGGACGCCCTGCAGGGTGGCGCGCAGCGCCGGCAGCGCGCCCAGCGTCTGGCGCAGCTGCGCGAGGTCGCGCGGCCGGGCGCTGCGCAGGCTGACCCGCGCGAGGATCCGCTCCAGGTCGCCCACGCCGCGGGCCGCCTGCGAGAAGGCGGCGTGCCGGTCGTCCGCCATCAATTCTTCCACGGCATCGTAGCGCTCGCGCAGCGCCGCTTGATCGCGGATGGGCCGGTGCAGCCAGCGCCGCAGGAGCCTCGCGCCCATGGGGGTGGCCGTGGTGTCGAACACACCCGCCAGGGTGAGATCGGGCCGGCCGGCGAGGCTTGCGTCCAGTTCCAGGTTGCGGCGCGTGGCCGGGTCCATCAGCAGCGCCGTATCGCGGTTCTCGGTGATCAGGCCGCGCAGATGCGGCAGCGCCGACTTCTGCGTCTCGCGCACGTAGGCGAGCAGGGCACCGGCGGCGCCGATGGCCAGCGGCAGGTCCTCGCAGCCAAAACCCGCCAGGTCGCGCGTGCCGAACTGCTCGCACAGCGACCGGCGCGCCGCATCGCTCTCGAAATGCCAGGGCGCACGCGTGCGCCATGGCCGCTGCACGCCCGGTTCCACCGGTGGCGGCGGGGGAGCGTCGTCCGATACCAGAATTTCCGCCGGCCGCAGCCGCTCCAATTCGGCGTCCAGGGCTTCGTTCCCAGGCACCTGCATGACGCAGAAGCGCCCCGATGCCAGGTCCAGCCAGGCAAGGCCGATGCCACGGCTGCGACCGCACACGGCAGCCAACAGGGTATCGCGCCGCTCCTCCAACAGCGCTTCGTCGGTGACCGTGCCGGGCGTGACCACCCGCACCACCTCGCGCTGCATCGGGCCCTTGGTCTTGCCCGGCTCGCCGCGCTGCTCGCAGATCGCCACGGATTGTCCGGCGCGCACCAGCCGTTGCAGGTAGCCGTCGACGGTGACCGCCGGGACGCCGGCCATCGGGATGGGGGCGCCGGCCGAGGCGCCCCGCTGGGTCAGTGCGATGTCGAGCAGGGCGGCGGCGCGGCGCGCGTCGTCGTAGAACATCTCGTAGAAATCGCCCATGCGATAGAACAGCAGCACGTCGGGGTGCTGCGCCTTGATGCGCAGGTACTGCTGCATCATGGGGGTGTGCTGGGACAAATCGGGGGCGCTCGACATAGGCGCGTCGAAGGGTAGCATGCTCGCCATGGAAGCTGATCTGAAGCTGGCGCGGCTGAGTGCCGCACTGGGAAGGAGATTGCTGGCGCGGCAACGATTTGTGGCGACTGCAGAATCCTGCACCGGAGGTTGGATCGCCAAGTGCTTGACCGACATCGCCGGCAGCTCGCAATGGTTCTCCGCTGGCTGGGTCACCTACGGGAACGAGGCAAAGGAATCGCAGTTGGGTGTGCCCGCCACCCTGTTGAAGCGGCATGGCGCCGTCAGCGAGCCGGTGGTGACGGCCATGGCGCGCGGCGCGCTGCGGCGCTCGGGCGCGCAACTCGCCGTTGCCGTCAGCGGCATCGCCGGTCCCGGCGGCGCGGTGGCCGGCAAGCCCGTGGGTACGGTGTGGTTCGCCTGGGCGCGGCGCGGTCCGCGCGGGGTGCAGGTGTTCACGCAGTGCCGGCGTTTCCGCGGAGGCCGGGAGCAGGTGCGGCGGCGCTCCGTGAGCGTCGCGCTGCAGCGCTTGCTGGTGCTGTAGCCGCGCTTTATACAGTGTTCGCGTGCGCCGCGTACTGTATAAAAATAGTTGCAAAAACTCGGTAAATGCAGCGGATTTTGCATCGGCACGGCGCGTCGAATGTGAAATAATATGTCCATCGTTGAAGGTGAAGGAATCCCAATGGAAGACAATCGCAAGAAGGCACTCGCCGCGGCGCTGGGCCAGATCGAAAAGCAATTCGGCAAGGGCTCGGTCATGCGCCTGGGCGATGCCGGCGCATCGTATGAGGTGGACACCATCCCCACCGGCTCGCTCGGCCTCGATATCGCGTTGGGCGTCGGCGGCATTCCGCGCGGTCGCGTCATCGAAATCTTCGGGCCGGAATCCTCCGGTAAGACCACCCTCACGCTGCAGATCATCGCCTCCGCGCAAAGCAATGGCGGCACGGCGGCATTCGTGGACGCCGAGCACGCGCTCGATCCCGTGTACGCCGAGAAGCTCGGCGTGAAGGTCAACGATCTCCTGGTCTCGCAGCCGGATACCGGCGAGCAGGCACTGGAAATCACGGACATGCTGGTTCGCTCCGGCGCCGTGGACGTGGTGGTGGTGGACTCTGTCGCCGCGCTCACTCCCAAGGCGGAAATCGAAGGCGAGATGGGCGATTCCCACATGGGTCTGCAGGCGCGCCTCATGTCGCAGGCGCTGCGCAAGCTCACCGGCAACATCAAGCGCTCCAACACCATCGTGATCTTCATCAACCAGATCCGCATGAAGATCGGCGTGATGTTCGGCAATCCGGAAACCACCACCGGCGGCAACGCGCTCAAGTTCTACTCCTCGGTGCGCATGGACATCCGCCGCATCGGCGCCATCAAGTCCGGCGAAGAAGTGGTGGGCTCGCAGACCCGCGTCAAGGTGGTCAAGAACAAGGTGGCCCCGCCGTTCCGCGAGACCGAGTTCGAGATCATGTACGGCACCGGCATCTCCAAGGAAGGCGAGCTCATCGAGCTGGGCGTGCTGCACAACATGATCGAAAAGTCAGGATCCTGGTACAGCTACAAGGGCGAGCGTATCGGCCAGGGCAAGGACAATGCCCGCGTGTTCCTGCAGCAGAACAAGGATATCGCCAAGGACATCGAGCAGCAGCTGCGTGTCAAGCTCATTCCCGAAAAAGCCACCATGAACCGCGGCTTGGCCGAGGCCAAGGAAGCCTGAGCCGGGGTTCACCCTTCGGGGGCGCGCCGGCGGCCACATCCAGGGCCCGGCCGGCGCGCTCTCTTCCATCAGAACGTTGATCATGGCGCGGCGCGGCGAACTCGATCCCGAGGATTCCAAGGCTGCGCGTGCCGCCGCGCTCGATATGCTCGCGCGCCGGGACCATCCGGCGGGAGAAGTGGCCTCCAAACTGCGCGCCAAGGGCTTCAGCGCCGGGGTTGCCGCGCAGGTCGCGGCCGACCTCGTAGGTGAAAACCTGATCAACGACCGCCGCTTCGTCGAGCATTTTGTCGCCTACCACGCTGGCCGGGGCCAGGGTCCCCTGAAAATCCGCGCAGAACTACGCCAAACCGGGCTGGATTCAGCCCTCGTGGAGGAATTCCTCGACGCCTACGCTCAATGGAATGATCGCGCACGTGAAGCGCGTGAAAAGAAATTCGGGTCGAGGGTGTGCGATGATTACGCGCAGAAGGCGCGGCAGGCGCGCTTCCTGGCGCAGCGGGGATTCACCGGCTCGCACATCCGATCGGCTTTGGACTTCGACCCAGATGATGAAACGTGATTTGAAATTGAAGAGCATGACGAGCGCGGAAATCCGTGCGAGTTTCCTGGAGTTCTTTCGCAAGAACGGCCACGCGGTCGTCGCCTCCAGCCCGCTGGTGCCGAGCAACGATCCCACGCTCCTGTTCACCAATGCCGGCATGGTGCAGTTCAAGGATTGCTTCCTGGGCAAGGAAAAGCGCGACTACAGCCGCGCGGTCAGCTCGCAGCGCTGCGTGCGCGCCGGCGGCAAGCACAACGACCTCGAAAACGTCGGCTACACCGCGCGCCACCACACCTTTTTCGAAATGCTCGGCAATTTCAGCTTCGGCGATTATTTCAAGCGCGAGGCCATCCACTACGCGTGGAACTTCATCACCGGCACGCTCGGCATCCCGAAAGACCGGCTGTGGGTGACGGTGTTCCGCGAAGACGATGAGGCTGCCCGCATCTGGGTGGAGGAAATCGGCGTCGACCCCACGCGCTGCACGCGCATGGGGGAAAAATCCAACTTCTGGGCCATGGGCGACACAGGCCCCTGCGGGCCTTGCACCGAGATCTTCTACGATCACGGCGCGGAGATTCCCGGTGGGCCGCCGGGCTCGCCCGATGAAGACGGCGACCGCTACGTCGAGATCTGGAACCTGGTGTTCATGCAGTACGAGCGAGCCGTCGATGGCACGCTCACCCCGCTCCCCAAGCCCTCCGTGGACACCGGCATGGGCCTGGAGCGCATCTGCGCCGTCATGCAGGGCGTGCACAGCAATTACGACATCGATCTCTTCAAGTCCCTGATCCGCGCGGCCGCCGAGCTCACCGGCACCACGGACCTGGATTCCTCCAGCCTGCGCGTCATCGCCGACCACATTCGCGCCTGCGCCTTCCTCATCGTCGATGGCGTGGTGCCCTCGAACGAAGGACGCGGCTATGTGCTGCGGCGGATCATCCGCCGCGCCATCCGCCACGGCTACAAGTTGGGCCAGACTCGGCCGTTCTTCCACAAGCTGGTGCCTGCGCTGGCGGAAGAAATGGGCGCCGCGTATCCGGAACTCGTGGCAGATTCGGAGCGCGTCATGCAGATACTGGCGCAGGAGGAAGACCGCTTCGCCGAGACGCTCGCCACCGGCATGGCTTTGCTCGATGCCGAGACCGCCAAGCTCGCCTCCAACGTCATTCCCGGGGAAGTCGCGTTCAAGCTGTACGACACCTTTGGCTTTCCGCTGGATCTCACCGCCGATGTGGCGCGCGAGCGCAACTTGGAAGTCGACCGCGCGGGCTTTGATGCCGCGATGGAGGCGCAGCGCCGCATGGCCAAGGCCGCCAGCAAGTTCGGCGCCGACCAGCGCAGCACGCTGACGCTCGAAGGCAAGACCGGCTTTCTCGGCTACGAGAAACTCGCCGACAGTGGCCGCGTCGTCGCACTGATCGCGGATGGCGCGCAGGTGCAGCGCCTGGAGGCTGGCCAGCCCGGCCGCGTGGTGCTGGACCAGACCCCTTTCTATGCGGAAAGCGGCGGGCAGGTGGGCGACTCGGGTCGCCTGCTCGGAAGCGACTCCGCCTTCGCCGTCAACGACACACAGAAAATCGGCGCCTCCTTCGCACACATCGGCGTGGTCGAAACTGGCGCGATCCAGGTGGGCGATGTGCTGCGCGCCCAGGTGGATGGCGAGCGCCGCGCCGATATCATGCGCAATCACACCGCCACCCACCTGCTGCACGCCGCCTTGCGCCAGGTGCTCGGGCGGCACGTGCTGCAGAAGGGTTCGCTGGTGGCGGCTGACCGCCTGCGCTTCGACTTCTCGCATCACCAGGCGGTGAGCGCGGCGGAGTTGCAGAGCATCGAACAATTGGTGAACGAGCAGATCCGCCACAACGCCGCCGCCGACACCCAGGTCATGGGTTTCGATGAGGCCGTGGCGGCCGGCGCCATGGCGCTGTTCGGCGAGAAGTACGAAAGCGACGTGCGGGTGCTGAAGGTGGGTGACTTCTCCATGGAATTGTGCGGTGGCACCCACGTGAGCCGTTCCGGCGACATCGGGTTCTTCAAGATCATCGCCGAATCCGGCGTGGCCGCCGGCGTGCGCCGCATCGAGGCCGTCACCGGCAAGGGCGCCTACGAGTGGGTGCTGCGCACCGAGCAGACCCTGCGCGACATCGCAGGTCTGGTGCGCGGCTCGCGCGAGGAAGCCGAAGAAAAGGTGCGCGAGCTGCTGGAGCGCACCCGCAAGCAGGACAAGGAAATCCAGCAACTCAAGGCCAAGCTCGCCAGCGGGCAGGGCGGCGACCTGAGCGCGCAGGCCGTCACGGTGGAAGGCATCAAGGTGCTGGCCACGCAGATCGACGGCGCGGATGCCAAATCCCTGCGCGATGCGCTGGACCGCTTCAAGGACAAGCTCGGCTCCTCGGTGGTGGTGCTGGCCACGGTGGAGGCCGGCAAGGTCGTGCTGGTGGCCGGCGTGTCGGCCGACCTCATCACCAAGGTCAAGGCGGGCGATCTGGTGGGCGCCGTGGCCTCGCAAGTGGGCGGGCGCGGCGGCGGCCGTCCCGACTTCGCGCAGGCGGGCGGCACGCAGCCCGAGAATCTCGCGGCGGCGCTTGCCAGCGTCGTCTCGCTGGTACGCACGCGGCTGGCAGCCTGATTCGCACCGAGTGGCGCTGATCGTACAAAAGTACGGCGGCACCAGCGTCGGCTCGCTGGCCCTCATCCGCAAGGTCGCCGCGCAGGTGCAGCAGGTGCGCGAGCGCGGCGACTCCATCGTGGTGGTGGCCTCGGCCATGGGTGATGAGACCGACCGGCTCCTCGACCTGGCGCGCGAATTGACCCCCGATCCAGACTTGCGCGAGCTGGATTCGCTGCTGTCGACCGGCGAACAGGTGTCGGTGGCGCTGCTGGCCATGGCGTTGCGCGCGCGCGGCGTGCCGGCGGCCTCCTACACCGGCGCGCAGGTTCGCGTGCATACCAGTTCCGCCCACGGCAAGGCGCGCATCGAGTCCATCGACACCAATCGATTGCAGGCCGATCTGGCGGCAGGCATCGTGCCGGTGGTGGCGGGATTCCAGGGGATGAACCAGCGCGGTGACATCACCACCATCGGGCGCGGCGGTTCGGATACCACCGCCGTGGCGTTGGCGGTGGCCTTGAAAGCCGATGAATGCCAGATCCTCACCGATGTCGATGGCGTGTTCACCACCGACCCGCGCATGGTGCGCGAGGCGCGCTGCCTGCCGCGCCTGTCCTTCGAGGAAATGCTGGAGCTAGCGGGTCAAGGCTCGAAGGTCCTGCACCTGCGCGCCGTCGAATTCGCCAAGAAGTACAACATGCCGCTGCGCGTCGCATCGGCATTCAACTCGAGCGCGGGCACCCTGATCTGCGCGGAGGAAAACGCCGTGGAAGCACCCATCGTCTCAGGCATTGCCTTCAACCGTGACGAAGCGCAGATCGACTGCCTGGGCCTGCCCGATGCACCCGGTACCGCTTACGCCGTGCTCGAGCCGCTCTCGGCAGCCAACATCGAAATCGACATGATCGTGGTCAGCGCCGCGCGGAACGGCAGCACGGACTTGTCGTTCACCGTGCATCGTGATGATTATGTTCAAGCTAAGGCAATCGCTGAAGCGACATTACAGCGTTTCCCCAATTCCCGCTTCGTCGCGAACGATCGTGTCGCCAAATTGTCGGTAGTAGGTGTGGGCATGCGCTCACACGCGGGTGTTGCAACGCAACTGTTTCAAGCCATGGCGCGCGAGTCGATCAACGTGCGGCTCGTTTCCACTTCTGAAATCAAGATTTCCGTTCTCATCGACGAATCCTCGCTGGAACGCGCCGTGCGTGCTTTACACTCGGCGTACCAGTTGTCCGGACAATGAAATATTCGCCGAGGAAGTGTTGTGAATTCCGCCCGCGATTCTTGTATTCTTCAAGGCTAAGCTAATTGCTTGACGGCGTGCCCTTCAGGCGCGTTCGGACCGCAGGAGTTTCCCATGTTGATATTGACCAGGCGGGTTGGCGAGACGGTGATGATCGGCAATGAAGTAACGGTCACCGTGCTCGGCGTGAAAGGCAACCAGGTGCGCATCGGAGTGAACGCGCCCAAGGACGTCTCGGTGCATCGCGAAGAAATCTACGAGCGCATCAAGCGCGAAGAAGATCAGGGCGAGGGTCAAGGCCGCAGCAAGTTGGCCGACCAAACCTGAGATTTCATTGTATCCGGCGCTACTCGCGCCGGATTTTCTTTCATTTCCTTTCGTTTCTCCGGGGCCCGACTTTACGTAGGCTTCCCCGGGCAGTTATGATTGCGCGCCCGCGAGGGGTAGAACCCGCCGGAGAGATGGCCGAGTGGTCGAAGGCGCGCCCCTGCTAAGGGCGTATGGGTCAAAAGCCCATCGAGGGTTCGAATCCCTCTCTCTCCGCCATCATTTCTCTTTGTAGAACAAGCGCTTACCCTACCAGGGGGGTGTGCTACTGCCATTCTACTGCCAAATTCTGGGGCCTCAGGGGGACTTATTGAGGCTTCCGGGGCGGCCTCCGCATTAACGGCGATGGGCAGGCTGACAGGCACTCTTTCCGGCGCTCCAACCATCGCTTTCCTGATCGCTTCGACGTCAGATTCCTGCGCGCCTTCGGTCCACGCCGCGTAGGTGTCGAGCATCGTCTGCACGCTGTGGCCGTGCATCTTGGCGACCCACAGCGGATTCTTGCCGACCATCAGGTTCCAGCTCACCGAGGAGTGGCGCGCGTTGTAAGCGTCGCGATACCGGGTCTTCATTTTGCGCAGCGTGCTGCGCCAGCGAACCCACGGATACTGAAGGTTGCGAATCGGCTCGCCCGTCTCCTTGAAGAAGAGATCGTCGTGCTGAATCTTGCCGGCCAGCTGCAGGCGCGCGCGCAGCGCGAGATGTCGCTTGAGCACCTGCAGGGCGCGCGGGCAGAGCTCGACCAGGCGATCCGTTGAGGTCTTGGTCCGGTCCTTGTCGCGCGCCATGACGCGCGCCTTGCTGATGCTGACTTTGCCCTGGGCGACATCGCAGTCACTGACCAGCAGCGCGATCTGCTCGGACGGCCGCAGGCCTGTGAAGAACCGGAACTCGTCGTAGTTGCCCTGCGCCTCGCCCCAGTCGCGATGGATGGCAGCAATCAAGGCCTCGGCTTCCTGAATGCCGAACGGATCGATGACTGGCCGATCCTTCTTGGTGATGCGCAGACATTTGAGGCCAGTCGCTGGATTGTGCTTCTCGGGCGTATCGCGATAGCCGTAGTCAAAGGCGCAACGCAGAGTGCTGACAACGTTGTTGTAGGTCTTCTTCGAGCGCGCGTGCGCATCTGCGATCTTCATGAGTTCCGAATAGCGCACCTCTGAGAACAGTCGCGTCCCAAGTCTCGGGCGCCAGACGTTAGCGAGAATCTTGCGGTAGCCGTCCGCCGTCGCGAAGGCCAGGTCATGCTTGGCGACGCGCGCATCGACATGCTGGAGGAATTCATCGAAGACGTCGTTGCACGTGCGAGCCGCCGCCACGCTCGTCACGTGCTTTTTGAACCGGTAGTCGGGAAACTCTTCCGCGAAAGAGAAACTCCCGTGCGCGATCCGATCCTTGATGCCCTCCAGTTGCAGGCGGGCGCGACGGAGATTCGCTTCCGTCGGCGCGCGCTCGAGGGTCGGTCGATAGCGCACGCCCTCGAATTCAAAATCGAATTGAATTCGACGGGTGCCGAGCGGACTTACGCCGCGGTTCATCGACTTTCGACCCACTTCTGATACCCCATCAAGTCGATCAGGATGCGGCCATCGGGAGCCCGTCTCCAGAGCTTCCCCTCCGGCCAGTCGCCGCGCTCTATTTTGCGCTCCATTGCCTTCACGGAATAGCCGGTAATGGAGTTCGCAACGGGCAACAAGACATAGCGCGCGGGCGCCACAATGACGGGTTGTTCGATCTCCTGGGTCACGGTGCGTCCTGTCGATCGCGAGGTCCCCGGCATCGGCCGAGCCGCCGGATTTGGTTTCGCCGGTGGAGGCGAGCCTTCAGTTCCCGCTTGGATTCAAGCCACTGGGCGAGATCGTGGCGGTGCCAGCCGATCGCATGTCCGCGAAATCGTTGCGGCTTTGGAAAACGGCCGACAGCTGTCAGCGCAAAGAGCAGCCATCGGTGGCGACGGGTGAGGCGCGCCACATCATGCGCGCTCAGGAGTAGGTTCAGCGGCGGGAAGGGCTCGTTGACCCGCTTGGAGAGGAGGACCTTTGCCGGAAATCTAGCCGGCGAGACAATTGTCCGAGGAACGGAGTCGGTCGTGCTCATGGGTTTGGGTGCTCATGTGCGGTTCCGGTCGTTCAGGGACGAGTTGTCACTCACGGCAAATGATCTACCAAGAAGGCAAGAAAGTCAGCCCGGGTTTTTGGCCAAAACCGGCAAGAACTCCGGTGGGCCAGACCGGGGCGCGGCGTGACAATGACCCAGACCCGGAAACTGTCCGGCGGCGCACGGCATACAAAACGTCCGGAGTTGCGACTAACACCATGCAGTCTGTATCATCGACCCCCATGAACCTTGCGGGCAAACAACAGGTGCGGCGGCTGTTCGCCAAGCAGGGCGTGCTGCGGTCCCGCGAGCTGGAGTCTCGCGGCATCACCCGCGTGGACCTCGCTCGCTGCGTCGAAGAGGGCGTCCTTGTCCGGGTGGGAAGGGGGCTCTATGCCACTGCAGACCATGCGCCCTCCGAGCATCATTCTCTGGTCCAGGTGGCCAAGCGCGTACCGAACGCCGTCTTTTGCCTGCTTACGGCGCTTCGATTCCACGAACTGACCACACAGTCGCCCCACGAAGTCTGGATTGCGCTGGCGGAAAACGCGCGCAAGCCAAGCCTCGACTACCCGAAGCTGCGCGTGGCCCGGTTTTCCAAAGCGGCCCTGGCCGCCGGCGTCGAGCAGCATCGCGTGGAGGGCGTGACGATTCGCGTGTACTCAACTGCCAAGACGGTCGCGGATTGCTTCAAGTACCGCAACAAGGTTGGCATCGACGTGGCGGTCGAGGCGCTCAAGGACTTCACGCGAAAACATCGGGGCGGCTCCAACGAGCTCGCGCGCCACGCCCGGATCTGTCGGGTGGCACGCGTGATGCAGCCTTACCTGGACGCCATCGGGTGAAGGAAAGGACCAACCTCGGTGCATCGGTATCGACCAGACTGCTCAACCAGGCCAGGCAGTCCGGTGCAGATTACCAGACGCTTCTGACGTCGTACTGTCTGGAGCGTTTCTTATACCGGCTTGGTGCGTCGAACCTTCGAGATCGCTTCGTACTCAAGGGAGCGATGCTGCTACGCCTGTGGGCGGATCAACCATATCGCGCCACGCGGGATCTGGACCTGCTGCGTCGAGGTGACGGCGAGTTCAATGCGGTGCGCGCAGATCTACGTGCGATCCTCGCAGCACCCGCCCCGCCGGATGCGGTCAGCTTCGATGCCAACAAGATCGAGGTCGAGGCCATCCGTGCGGAGGACGAATACGCGGGCGTTCGTGCAACGCTACCAGCACAAGTGGGTACGGCACGCCTTGTTCTGCAGATCGACATGGGTATTGGCGATGTCGTCTCACCGGCTCCCGCACTGTGTGCGTTTCCGACGCTGCTCGACTTCCCAGCACCTCGCGTACTTGCCTATCCGAAGGAGGCGGTGATCGCCGAGAAGTTCGAGGCCATGGTCGTCCTCGGTGATCGCAACAGTCGCATCAAGGACTTCTTCGATATCTATTACCTCGCGGGGCACTTCGAATTCGATCGCGAGATCCTGGGTCAGGCGCTCCGCCAGACGTTTGCGCGCAGAGAGACGCCCGTACCTACGGACGTGCCGATTGCCCTGACTGCGGCGTATTGGGAGAACGCGACTCGTCCCGCGCAGAGTCGGGCATTCTCGCGGCGCACGGGAGTCGAGGTTCCCAACGACTTCGCCGCGAAGTGTTCGCGGCTCCTGGGTCAATTTCTAGCTCCTCTGCTGGAGGACCTTCGTATGCCAGCCAGCAAACGGGGGACTTGGCCGCCGGGCGGGCCCTGGCGTTGACTTCGACTCCAGGCTATCGCGATACCGCTCAGCAATAATGGCCTTGGCGTGGCGATCGTTCAATGGTCGATTAGGCCGCGGGCTATTTCGGCGGCAGTTCGCCGACGTAGCGCTCGGCCATCTTGATCCAGGCACCGAGCTGCCGAGTCGTCAGCCCGGTCGCGTCGACCCAAACAAACCCGGCCATCGGCTTTCCGGTGATGTCCATCGGTTTGGCTCCGGGCTTGCCCAGCGCCTCACGCTCTTGCTCTCTGCCGACGCGAAACATGTAGCGGCCCACTTCCACGCCACACAACATGTTGCCCTTGAGCATCCAGCAATAGCCTCCGAACATCTTCTTTCGAACGATGCCCTTGTGCTCATTCAAGGCCTCGTGCATCCGCTCGGCGAGTTCAGGATCGTGGGGCACGGCTCAGATTCGGTACGCAAGCGCCATGAGTGGACCAACGATGATGAACTGCAACGCTGTAAACGCGGATTCGAGCGCCACGAATCCTGAGACCGAGGTCATGCGGAACTTCGCGGCGACAGGCAGCGTTGTAAAGGACCAGGAGAGCACGCCATAGGCCAGCGCGCACGCCAGCGCACTTGAGACCAATTGCTCGTGCGCGGTGCTGAACAAGTGTGGATACGCCCAGGAGAAGAGGGCGCCCTGCACGATCATGGAGGCCAGCCCGAACGGAATGATGACCTGCTCGCGGTACATCTGCAGGGCTTCGTAGCGTTGCGCAAAGGACTTTAGGTGCCAGAAGTAGCCCAACGGAAATGTGGGCGCCAGGTAGGCGAAGAACCCGAGCCAGAATGCTTTGTCCATGCTGCCCCCTGAATACTTGCGCGCAGCAAGTAAGTTTAGCGTACCCGAGATCACTTGCGGAATGCAACAGATCCGCTAGGCTGAAGCAATGGCAAGAAGTGCAGGCACAGGGCGTCGTTCCGACTGTCCGATCAGCGTCGCGCTCGAGCTGCTGGGCGACGTCTGGTCGTTGCTGATCGTACGGGACCTCATGTTCAAGGGGCGCAAGACCTACAAGGAGTTCCTGGAGGGCGGGGAAGGCATTGCCAGCAATGTGCTTGCGGCGCGCCTCAAGCGACTGGAGGCGGTTGGAATTATCTCGAGCCGGCCGGATCCCGACGATGCCCGTCGGCGCTTGTTCATTCTGACAGAACTAGGCATCGCGCTTGCGCCTGTGCTCGTCGAGGTCGTCATTTGGTCCGCCACCCACTTCCAGACGGCGGCGCCCCGTGCCGTGACAAAAAGGATGGTCGAGCAGCGCGAGAAGATCTTGGATGAGGTCCGCGCTCTGTGGTCGGTGGAGGTCAGGAAATTGGCTCCGGAGCGGGCAACTCGGAAGCGCAAGAGCGCCTAGTCCCGGCCCTCAGGAGCGCTTGAGCGAATCCTGCCGTGTAATCTGTAGGGGCCTGACGGTAGAGGCGTCGGTGGCCGCAAGCCCAGTCTTAACCGTCCACGGGCGAGGCGCTCGCCTCCAGCGCTTCGATAATCGGGCAATGCGCCGACTCGCCGTCATTGCACCGCGCAATGGCGGCGTCCAGAACATCAGCGAGCCGCTGGAGATCCGCGATCTTGGTGCGTACGGCTCGGACGTGTGCCGTGGCCAGCCCCTGAACCTGGCGACAAGAGCGCGGTCGCCGCTGGCTTCCCAGCGCAAGTAGCGCTCGCACTTCCGTTAGCGAGAAACCAAGTTCGCGCGCTCGATGAATGAAGCGCAGCCGCAGCACATCCTCTCGCCGGAAGGAACGATAGCGACCGCGCCGCTCCGCAGCCGGAATGAGGCCAATTCTCTCGTAGTAGCGGACAGTTTCGATGTGGCACCCGGTCCGGCGCGATAGCTCTCCAATCAAGATCGGTGTTTCGGGCATCGGGTGCTTCTTTGCTTGAGTCTGTAGCGACTACAGACAGTACCATGATCTCTTTCTCTAGCCCATTGGAGATCCTGGTGACAGTGTCAGGTGATAAAAAGGCCGCCGGCAACGCGGACCCGCGAGACTGGAGCGGAATGGCGTTGACAATCGGCGGCGTCGGAGCGGCCTTTGCGGCCGCGGCCTGCTGCGGCCTTCCGATTGCGCTCGGTGCAGTGGGCCTTGGCAGCGCGTGGCTCTTCGGTCTGGCGCGCGTCGCAGCGCCACATCGAATTGCGTTGCTGATTGCAGCGAGCTTGCTGCTCGCTGCTGGGGTGATCGCAACCTGGCAGCAGTCCAGACGGTCTTGCCGGGATGGCAGCTGGTGCTCACGCCGTAGTGTCAAAGTTGCGACCTGGGCGGGCCTCCTTGTCGGAGTTCTGCTCCTGGCACTGGGGTACGTGTATGGCTGACGTTATTCTGGACTCGACCATCCGATGTCCCGCATGCTGCGCCGAGAGCACGGAGCGCATGCCAACAGATGCTTGTCAGTTCTTTTACGAATGTGCGCACTGCAAAACCTTGTTGCGGCCGAAAGCCGGGGACTGCTGTGTGTTTTGCTCCTACGGGACCGTCGTCTGTCCACCCCAGCAATCGTCGGCGGATGAGTGCCGATGCCGCAGATCGGTTTCCCCGAGCGAATCCAAGTGAGGTGAAGTTCCAAGAGCCGTGCCGTATTGGCGGCACTCGGGGTAACAACCCTGAAGCAGCCCGAGCGCCGGGACCCTTTCAGGCTATAGGGAGCAGTCAAGGCGAGGGATGCAAGCGTGAGTCTAATGCTCCGGTACTGCATCTTGACTGCCGTGGAGGGCGACGATTGGCGGGCAATCTAAAAGAATCGCCAATCCGGGTTCCTGTTGAGGCTCGAGGCGCTGGTGGTGGCACCAAAGTGAAAGTACCGACAAACAGAGAAGCGACCTGGCGTACGCCAATGGTCGACCCCAGAATGCGCTAATTCCGCAAAATCGATATAAGAAGTCCCTCGACGGAGGCTACATGAAATTATTCCTGGCTATCGCGGCCCTATTGGCCCTGATCTTCGGCGTAGCGCTCCTCGTTGTGCCTGAGCAGTTCTATGGCCCCACGGGGATTCACTTCTCGCCGATGATCGCGACGCTTGCACAGGCCCACGGCGCGACACTGGTGGGCATGGGCATCGTCCTTTGGCTGTCGCGATTTGCGGACCGTCGCGGCCAAGTCGCCGTATTGGCCGGCAACCTCGTGGTGCAGGTGCTTTCCCTGCTGGTCGACCTTCGGACGATGGCTCTGGGTGCGGGAGCGGCGGTGGCTCCGGGCGTCATTATTCACGTCGTTCTGGGCAGCCTGTTCGCGTATTTCCTGGCACGGCTGCTTCGTCAGTCGAAATAGACTCCGGCCAGTCACATTGGAACCGCACAAGCGCCTGTCGCCGACTGCATTGCCGCGGTCCGATTGGGGCTCCGCCAGCCCGGGACCAGCTGTCACGTCGCGCGACGCACTCAACTGAATGCGACGTCTCAGTAACGGTCAAAGCTGCACAGCGCGCAATCGAAGCGCGTTGCCGATCACCGATACGGAACTCAGCGACATGGCAGCCGCAGCGATGATCGGACTCAGCAAAAGTCCAAACGCGGGGTACAGCGCTCCGGCCGCAATTGGAATGCCGAGTACGTTGTAGACAAAGGCGAGAACCAGGTTCTGGCGGATATTGCGCATGGTTGCGCGGCTCAGCGTGCGAGCCCGCGCAATGCCCGCGAGATCCCCTTTGACCAGCGTGACGCCCGCGCTGTGCATTGCTACGTCGGTGCCCGTTCCCATGGCGATGCCGATATCCGCTTCCGCGAGCGCGGGGGCATCGTTGACGCCATCGCCCGCCATCGCGACCACTCGGCCTTCCGCGCGGAGCTTACGCACCACAGAGTGCTTCTGATCGGGTAGTACTTCGGCTTCAACGTCGGTCAGATTGAGGCTGCGGGCGACGGCCTCGGCGGTTACGCGATTGTCACCGGTCAGCATCACGATTCGTACGCCGTCCTTGGCGAGACTGGCAAGGGCGGCGGGGGTGGACGCTTTGATCGGATCCGCGACCGCGATCAGTCCCGCCGCGCGACCATCAATCGCGATGAACATGACCGTTGCGCCGGCCGTGCGTTGCTCGTCCGCGGCAGCCTCCAAGTCGGTTGGATCGATTCCGGAGTCCGACAGGAGTTTACGGTTGCCGATCGCGACAGCGTGGCCCGCAACGTTGCCTCGGACGCCCTTGCCTGTGATCGAAGCGAAGTCAGTGACGGGGAGCGCCGTCAGGCCACGGGCGCGGGCGCTCGCCACGATCGCCGCCGCGAGGGGATGTTCGCTCGCCTGCTCAAGGCTCGACCCGAGTCCGAGCACGGTCGGCTCGTCAAACCCCTTCGATGCGCGAACGGCAACGACTTGCGGTTTGCCCTGGGTGAGGGTTCCCGTCTTATCGACCACGAGCGTATCGATCTTCTCGAAGCGTTCGAGGGCTTCGGCGTTCTTGATGAGCACGCCCGCAGTCGCGCCCTTGCCCATGCCGACCATGATGGACATCGGCGTGGCAAGACCCAGCGCACAAGGACACGCGATAATTAGCACCGAAACCGCTGCAACGATCGCATAGGCGAGCGCCGGGGCAGGACCCCAGATGAGCCAGCCGACAAACGCCAGCACGGCAACGACGATGACTGCCGGCACAAACCAGCTCGAGACGATATCCGCGAGGCGCTGGATCGGCGCGCGGCTGCGCTGCGCCTCGGCCACCATCTGCACGATGCGCGCGAGCATGGTTTCAGTGCCGACCTTGTCGGCGCGAATGACGAGACTCCCCAGTCCGTTGAGCGTGCCGCCGATGACCGTGGTTCCCGGCGCCTTCTCGATCGGCATGGATTCTCCGGTGACCATGGATTCGTCCAGCGCGCTCGTGCCTTCGATGACGGTGCCATCGACCGGAACGGATTCCCCGGGGCGGACGCGCAAGCGATCTCCGACCGTGACGGCCTCGACGGGTATTTCCTCATCGTCCTTGCCGTCGCGTACGCGACGCGCGGTCTTGGGCGCCAGATTCAGTAGCGCGCGGATGGCACCGCCCGTTTGCTCGCGAGCCCGCAACTCCAGGACTTGCCCGACGAGGACCAGCACGGTGATGACCGCCCCCGCTTCGAAATAGGCGGGGATCAGGCCGTGCGCGTTCCTGAGCTCCACGGGGAAGAGGCCGGGCGTGAACGTGGCGGCAAGGCTGTAGAGATAGGCGGCGCCCACGCCGAGCGCGATCAGGCTGAACATGTTCAGCGATCGATGCCGCACCGAATCCCTGGCGCGGACGAAGAATAGCCAGCCGGCCCACAGGATGACCGGCGAGGACAGCGCCCACTGGAGCCATTGAGACATCATCGGCGAGACTTGCGACAGGAGCGGCACGCCCGGAATGTGAGCGCCCATCTCCAGAATCACCACGGGCAACGACAACGCAGCGCCGATCCACATGCGCCTAGTAATATCCGTGAGTTCGCTGCTCGGTCCAGTCGAGGCGGTCACCTGGACCGGTTCGAGCGCCATGCCGCAGATGGGGCAATTGCCCGGTCCGATCTGCCTGACCTGAGGATGCATGGGACAGGTGTAGATCGCCGCTTCGTTGGCGGGAGGAGGCGTTGCCTCAGCCGGTTTCAGGTAGGTGGCGGGGGAGGCGACGAACTTCTTCTGGCAGTGTTCGCTGCAAAAGTAGAAACGCTGTCCCTGCTCCTCGGCAGAGAACTTGGCAGTCGCCGGGCTGACGCTCATCCCGCAAACCGGATCCCGTACCGTCGACCCGCTCGTCGCAGCCGCATGAGCCGCGGCGTCGTGTGCTTTGGATCCGGAGCAACAGTTCATGTGAAGTCCCCTAGTATTGTCCAATCATGTTGGGCATTTTAGACTCCGTACCTAGGTACGGAGTCAAGTCATGGATCGAAAGACTGCAAGCAGAGTGGGTGCGGCAGGGTGGGGCGGATCTGCTGCCGCGGCCGGCATGACCATCGGCCGTCTGGCGGAGGCGGCCGAGGTCGGCGTTGAAACCATCCGCTACTACCAGCGGCGCCGGCTTCTGCCCGTTCCTTCGGCCGCGGGTGTCCGACGCTATCCGGCTGATGTATTGCGGCGCGTGCGTTTCATCCGGCGCTCGCAGGCATTGGGGTTCTCGCTCGAGGAGATTCGGGAACTGCTGCGTCTGGAGGAGGGCGGATCCCGCAAGGAGATCCGCCGGATCGCCGATGTTCGTCTGGCCAGCGTCCGCGACAAGCTCGTGGCTTTGCAGAAGATGGAACATGTCCTTGCGCACCTCGTCGCCGAATGTGCTTCCTCGGGCCCGCACGCGCCCTGCCCCATCATCGGCGCATTGGCAGCAGAGGCCGAGGGCCATAAAGGCGATCAAAGTCCAAGCGATTGAACCAGGCTATACACCCGCCTGGCTCGCCGCCACGGTGCCGTGCCGGCTTGGCAGCCAGCGTGGAGTACGCGCTGCGTAAGCCCGGTATGTGTCCCCGAACTCCCGCTCCGCCTCGACCTCTTCCGAATGCGCGAGGTGTACGTACATCCACACAAGAAGCGGAAACATAGCCAGTGTCAGGATCGTCGGCCACTGCAAGAGGAACCCGAACATGATCGCGATGAAGCCCACGTACTGGGGATGGCGAATCCGGGCATAGATTCCGGACGTTGCAATCTGGTGCGAACGCTGCGCGCCATACAATACGCGCCACGCCGCGGAGAGCAGGATGAATCCGCCAACGATGAACAAGTTGCTCAGGATATGCAGCACACCAAAGTGCGGGTTGCCATGCTGGCCCGCGAGCGTCCACCAAAGATGGCCCGCGTCGTGGGAGAGGGGATCGAGTCCCGGAAAGCGGCGCTGCAGATATCCCGACAGCAGGAACATCGTCAGCGGAACGCCATACATCTCGGTGAACAGCGCAACGATGAACGCGCTGAATCCGCCAAAGGACCGCCAGTCGCGCGGTGACCTGGGCTTGGTGAAGCTGTAAGCGAAGATCACAAAGACAGCCGAATTGATGATCACCAGCGACCACAAGCCGTACGCCGACATGCTTTCATGATTCATGGCTGCGACTCCGGTGGATCTTTGGCGTGCTTCGCGTGCTGGTGTTCGCCGTGACCGTGGTGCATGAACAGGTGCATCAGCGGGCACGCCGCCAGGAGCAAGTAGGGCAGTGCGCCCAGCACATGAGCGGTGTGCTCGGTGAGGAGGAAGAAGCCAATCACAAGCAGGAAGCCGATTAGCACGATGCCGTACCGGCTGCGCCAAAAGCCCGGTGTGCCGTGTTCGTTCATGGTCGTTCTCCGTGGATTCTGGCAGCGAAGTGGTTGTAGAGCGGGCCAAAGATCAAGGCGACGTACCAACCCCACGCGACACTCTCCGCCAACCCCAGGAAGAAGCGCGACCAGCTGTCGAAGGCAAACCCTGGCAGAAGCACCGAAAGCGCACCGTGGGCGATCGGGAGTGACCAGTCCAGGCTGCGCTCAAGGTAAAAGCCGAGCACGCACAGCAAGTACGAGATTACAAAGAAGGCGCTCAGGCTGACCCCGAACGCAACCACTGGGAGGCTATGGGGTGGCGTTGAGCGACGATCCGAGGCGGCAGCGAGTGGATCGACGCTAGCAGCAGCCATGGCGGTGCTCCTTGCTCGACGCGGCTCCGGCTGGAGAGGCGCTGTATTGCCGGGGGTTGGCCTCAAACTTCTCGCGGCACGATCCCGAGCAGAAGTAGTAAGCCTTGCCTTGATAGACCGCCGATACGGCGGAATCAGCTGCGACCTTCATGCCGCACACTGGATCGAGCATCGAAGCCGTTGGTTGCTCGTGGCTCTCGTTTGCGGTGCCGTGACCGCCGGGGTCGTCGCGATGCGGGCGTCTTGCGTGACCCATGACGTGCGCTCCACATCCGAAGCGCATCATGATGGCGAACAGCACGGCCCAGCCGAGAAAGTAAAAGATGCTCTGCCAGTTCATGGTTAACTCCCGCCGTTAGGGTTTTGCAGGGGCCCGCGATGGAGCCGGGTTCGGGCGGTCCTTCGCGCCGGGCATCGTGCCACCATGCATCATGCCGGCGTGCATCTGCTCCCGGTCGACCATCATCTGCATCATCATGGTCGTCATGGCCATGTGCTGCTGCATCGAGTCGGGTGACTTCGCATCGTGACCATCGCCGTGTGTCATGTGGTTGATAGCGACCATGGCGTCCTCCATGGCTCGCATATGCTCTGCCATCACGGCCTTGCGTTCGGCCGGCGTCTTTGCCGCCATCCATTTGTCGTGCATGAGTTGCATGTGCTGCATGGCAGCGGACGGGTTGGACGGCGTTGGCGCAGGCGGCGTTGTCGATGCGGCGTGTGCGTGATCGTGAGCTGCGGGTTCTTCCGCCTGCGCCGTGACCCACATCGAGCCGATCAACAGCGTGGAAGTGACGATCAGCGTGCGAGTGATGTGCGACATTGTCGTGATCCTCAGTGGGTTTGCGCGGCGGTGACCGGTGGGGCCATGCCTGCAGTGGCAATGCTGACGAGACCCGTGGCAAGCGCGAGACTCGCCAGCAGTGCAATGGAACGATTCATGGTAAGCCTCCTTGTCCGATGCTTTGCGTATTCGCGGCGCGTTGGTCATCGCTGCGATTCACCAGAAGTACGCGCAGGAGATGGCAATCACTCCGCCCTGGGGGCGGTGTTTGGCTATGGGAATATACGTAGGCGACGCTTGTGTCGCGTCACTCGTCGGTCTGCTGCAGCAGCTCTTGGAGTTTCTTGCGCGCGCGGTGCACGCGCAGTTCCACGGCCTTGGGGGTCAGTCCGAGTTGGGCGGCCGCTTCGCGATGGCTCAGTCCCTGCAATGCCGTCAGCACCAGCGGTTCCTTGAGTCGCGCTGGCAGCATGGCAACTGCGCGATCGAGGGCGACGAGGCGCGCATTGGACGCGTCTGCCGTAGTGGAGTCCGTGGTTGAAAAGTCGTCGACTGGAGAATCCGACTCTTCCGGACCAAACCAGTGCATGAACCTGCGCCGTACGGCGTGGCGGCGCGACAGGTCACGGCATTTGTTCAGCAGGATCGTGCGCACCCAGGGCCCAAAGGATTGTCGTCCGTCAAAACGCGACAGGGAGAGCCAGGCCGCGACGAATGTTTCCTGAACGAGATCGTAAGCGTCATCGCTCTGACCGACATAGCGTCGGGCGATCCGGTATAGGGAGGCCTTGTGGAGCGCGACCAGCGCTTCGAATGCCCGCCGATCGCCGCTCCGCGCGGCGATGGCGAGGTGCGCATCATCGTGCGCTTCGACCTCGTTCACGACGCATCCGCATTGAGTACCCTGACGACGGAGCGATCAAAGAGGGCGGCCTGAGCCGGTGTCAGCACCTCGCGCATGCTGAGCACGTGCGCGGTGGTCAGTTCCTGCAGCTGCCGCATTGCCTGATGAAAGCGTCCGATAGCTTGTTCGGCCGCGGGGCTCATGCGGTGGTCGGTGACGATGGCGTGTGCGAGCTCTCGATTCGCGAGGCGCATGTCCGCCTCCAGTGCCTTGCGCTGGCTGGCAAAGGTCGCTTCGAGCGCCTCGATGCGGGTCTCCTGTTCCCTGGAGAGAGACAGGTCGTGGTGGAGCACCCGGTCGAGCCCCAGGTTGGTTTCCGCCTCGCGCTGCCCGAGCCTGACGCCCAGCCAACCGCCGAGCACGGCGACCAGAAACGTGAGGGCAGTCAGGCCGACGCCGGCCCGTTTCATCGGGAATCGCCCACCAGCAGCGTCGAGGCGGCGAGCCGCGTATAGGGCGCCAATGCGCCGGCGGACGCATGCGACTCGTGCGCGGCGGCCCACTGCATGCCTGCGGCCAGACTGGAAACCGTTCCTATGGCCAGAATCGCGATCTGGGCGGCAAACGTACCCGCATAGGCGCGCCGCTCAGCCATCCGCGCATCGACGTCTTGCCAAATGGCCGATTCCAGGCCGGCCAGCGACCGGTCCAGAGGGGCCCGCGCGAGCCGATCCAAATCATCCTGCAACATAAGTCAGCTCCTTTGCCGGGCTTCCGGATGGGTACGCGCCAATTCTACCGCCCCCTCAACTGAGGGATACCAGACCCTCCCGCGTACCCACCCAGGAAGTCATCGGAACCGGTGAGGGCATGGTGTTGAAAGGTCGGGTCGGAGTCGTGTTTGCGCTGGCGGTGGTTCTGGCGGGCTGCGCCACACCCCGCGCCGCCCAGATGACATCGGAGGCACAGGCCTTGTACGCAGCGGGCACCTCGGTGGCCATCGCTCCGCAAGCGATCCATAAGAAATCCGCGGAACTTCTCTCCGAACTGTTGAAGCAGCCGGTCGACGGGGATGCCGCCGTCCAGATCGCCCTGCTGAACAACCCCCGGGTGGCTGCGATCTACGCCCGCATCGGCTTCGCCGAGGCGGACCTTTACGATGCAGCCCGACTCTCCAACCCGACCCTGGGGTATACGCGACTCACCAGTGGGTCAGAGGCGAGCAAGACCGACTGGAGTCTGTCGCAGAATTTTACTGAATTGCTATTCCTGGGATTTCGCCGTGCCGGTGCCGAGAGCCAGGCGTTGCTCGCCAAGCAGCAGGTCGCGCGGGAGCTTCTCGACCTCGAGGCCGAAGTCCGAGCAGCGGATGTCCGCTTCATCGGCAGCCGCACGGTCGCGGCGATGCGCGATCGGGTGGCGCAGACCGCGCGTGTGTCGGCCACTTACGCGCAGCAACTGTTCGATGCGGGCAACATCAGCGCGCTCCAGTTGGCCCGAATGAAGGAGGCCGCCAGTCTCGCCGAAGCAGGTGCGCTGCGCGCGAGGGCGGCTGAGACATCCGACCGCAGCGCGCTGCTCACGGCCATGGGCTTGAAGCTTGATGCGTCCCCAGAACTCGTCGGAGCGTACCGAATGCCAGAGGCCGCGGTGTTGAAGATCGACGACGTGAGTCATTGGGCATCGGATCATCGCCTGGACCTGTTGAGCGCGCGCGAAGCGCTTCACTTCGCCACCGTAACCCAGGCACATGCGCGACGCTGGCGGTGGCTCGGCGACACATCCATCGGTATCGCGCGGGAGACGGATGGCGCTATCGGTACCGTCCCCGCTGAAACGCTCACGGGGCCCACTGCCAGCCTTGCACTGCCGATCTTCAATCAGGGTCGAGGCACCTTCACTCGTGCGCAGTCCGCCGTCGATCAGCTCAAAGCGAACGTCCAGGCGCTCGAAGTGTCCATCGACAATGAGGTGCCGGCCCGCGTCGCGGCACTGGACGCAGCTCAGAAATCCGTGGTGCTGTACCAAGGGCAGGTCCTGCCGACCCAGAAGCTGATCGTCGAAGAGAGCCAGAAGCAGCAGAACTACATGTTGATCGGCACCTTCGAACTGCTGGCTGCCAAGCAGCATCAGTTCGACGGCTTTGAAGCATACATCGACGCGTTGCGCGATTACTGGCTGGCCCGCATCGACCTGGCGCGCGCCACAGGCGGTCGAATCCCGGGCCTGGATGGTGCGACGCCTGGGCAGCCCGTCGATCCGCTCGCGTCCAACGACGTCGTGTCCGGAGAGCGTCCATGACCGTGTCCCGCCGATCCCTGATCACCGCGGCCGGAGCGGCGGCGCTCGGCGCCAGCGTTCGAGCAGCGGCGACAACGACGGCGGCCGAACCGGCGCTGGGGTCGCCATCGATAGGTCATGGCCACCGAGCGGTACGGACCCTGAACGGCTGGACCTTGCCACACAAGGTGGTGGGTGGAGTCAAGGAGTTCCACCTTGTCGCGGAGGAGGTCGAGCACGAATTCGCGCCCGGATGCAAGGCCAAGTGCTGGGGATACAACGGCGGCACGCCAGGACCGACGATTGAAGCGACGGAAGGCGATCGCGTGCGCATTCTCGTCACCAATCGCTTGCCCGAACCGACTTCGATCCACTGGCACGGCATCCTTTTGCCTTCGGGCATGGACGGGGTCAGCGGCCTGTCACAGCCCTCGATCGGACCGGGGGAAACTTTTGCCTACGAATTCACCTTGCGGCAACACGGCACCCACATGTACCACCCGCACGCGGATGAGATGGTGCAGATGGCGGTCGGCATGATGGGGCTGTTTGTCATCCATCCCGCCGCGGGTGAGCCGCTGCCGATCGATCGCGACTTTGCCTTCCTGTTGCACAACTGGTCGCTGCACCCCGGGACCTTTCGGCCCGATCCCTCGATCATGCTGGACTTTGACCTGTGGACGTTCAACAGCAGAGTGTTCCCGGCGATCGAGCCGCTGGTCGTCCGCGCAGGAGAACGCGTGCGTATCCGGATCGGGAACCTCTCGATGTACAACCATCCCATCCACCTGCACGGCCATGAATTCGAAGTCACAGGTGGGGATGGGGGCCGGTGGCCGCGCGATCGGTGGCGCAAGGAAGTCACCGAGATAGTCGGCGTGGGTCAGATGCGCGATATTGAATTTGTTGCCGCGCCCGGCGATTGGGCGCTGCACTGTCACATGTCGCATCACACGATGAACGCGATGGGCCACGGCATACCCAACGTCCTGGGTGCGCGCATCTCGGACTCGGACGCCGATCTGGAGGCGTTGTTGCCCGGCATGATGAACATGGGTGCGAACGGAATGTCCGAGCACCAAGAGCACGTCGAGGCGATGAATCTACCTGGACCCGCCAATACGCTCCCGATGATGGGCGGCACAGGGCCCTACGGGGCCCTCGAGATGGGCGGCATGTTCACGGTCGTCAAGGTGCGGCACGGACTGGAAGCCGAAGACTTTCGTGATCCAGGCTGGTACTCGGCGCCAAAAGGCACCGTGGCCCGGATGATCAGCGAGGATCCGGATTACGGGGCGCCGGTGCGAAGGCCTCCGACGTGATCGACATTCATACATTCACCTTCTGACCAGGAGCAATCGATGAAGAAGTTTGTCCCTCTGACGGTATTGCTGGCCGGGCTCTCGATCTCGGGAGTTGCCAGCGCGCACGCCCACCTGCACGCCTCGGCGCCCGCCAATCACAGCACGGTAGCCGAAGCTCCCAAGCAGGTTGCACTGGAATTCAACGAGCCCGTGCAGTTGACGGCCGCCACGATCCAGAAGGGCGACGGTCCTGCCACCAAGCTCGGTCCGCTCGCGGACGCCGCGTCGAAGACCTTCTCGCTGTTACTTCCTTCGCTCGACGCCGGTAACTACATCATCAAGTGGCGGGCGGTGAGTGACGATGGCCACGTCATGGCGGACAAGCTGCTCTTCACGGTCGGCGCCGCCAAGTAGAGCGGGGCGGCGTGGCAGCGCCCTCGCATAGCGTTCGCCGGCCGATCTCATGGACGTTGACTCACTCGCAGTCGTAGTCAAGGCCGTGGCCTATGCCGCCCTGCTGCAGGGCGTCGGTACGGCACTGTTTGTCGCGATATTCGCATCGCGATTGGATGCGGCGACTCCTGTCGTGAAAAGACTCGGCATGGTTGCTTGCGCCATTGGTCTTGCGGCAGCGCTGGCCAGCTATTTGCTGGAAGCCGGACGGATGACGGGTGAACTCGCGGGCGTCATGGACCAGGCAACGCATCGACGCCTGGCGCACCTGCCGTTGGCCGCCGCGACGTCGCTCCGGATCCTGGGCGGTACGCTGGTCATTTTCGGCTTGGCGTGGCGAGCCGGCGAAGCGATAGTGCTGGCAGTAATCGGCTCGGTCCTCGTGACGGGATCCTTTCTGCTCGTGGGGCATTCGGTGACGCACGAACCGAGGTGGCTAGTCGTTGCACTACTGCAGTGGCACCTGCTCGTCGTTGCGTTCTGGGTCGGTTCTATCGTTCCCCTGATCCTCGTCGCCCGTCGGGAAGCGGCGGTCGTTTCCCACAAGCTGGTGGAGCGCTTTTCCGCGCTGGCCACGGTGCTGGTGCCGGCAATGGCTATCGCCGGACTTGCCATGGGCTGGACGCTGGTCGGCGGCCGCTACTCGATCCGGGATCCGTACACGGCAGCGCTGACCGGCAAGGTCGCACTGCTCGTTGTGGCGTTGGCTTTGGCCGCGCTCAATCGGGCGCGGCTGGGGCCGGCGTTGCGGGAGGGATCAAAGCCGGCGGTACGTCGCTTCTCGTTGAGCCTGATCGTCGAATTCGTCGTGTTGCTCGGCATTGTGGTGCTGACGGCGACGATGACCAGCTTGTTCTCTCCTCCCATGGCAGGCGCATCATGAACAAGACCCTGTCGGCCGACCGGGACCATCCGCAAGGCCCGGAGCCCCGCTTGAAGCCTCCCGGCTTTGGGCAGGATTGCACGGTGGGCGACAAGTTGCAGCTGCGGTGTCTGGCGAAAGCCATAGGCGAATATCTCTATGCGCGTCGGGGCGCCCGCGAGATGTGGGCAATCTGCCAGCAAGTTGTGAAGACGAATCCGGGGCTGGGGCGCAAAGCGATCATGGTACGAGTCGGCATGCAGTGGTTGGGCGTCCGCGAGGCAGACTCTGCAGCGTTGTTGGAACAGGCGCAGGACTCCTTTGGCGAGTGGCCGAGCCACCACGAAATCACGTTCAGGAATTTCGTGGTCTACCTGCTGGTTACCGAGTATCTGCGAACCCGGTGTGCAACCGGCACACAGCTTGATCTGCAGCGCCTCGTGGCCAAGTGGGTTCCCGAGTAGTAATCGGCTTAGTGGAGTGCGGTCCGGTCAAAAAAGCAGATGTTGTTACCACCGAAAAAATCGTCCACCCGCCAGGGCCCCGGCAACCGCACACAGGATAATGGCCAGTCCGTACCAGAGAGTCATCAGAGCGGTGATGCCGGTCAGGGAACAACAGGAAAACGCGACGGCTCCGCTCGCACCAGCGATGAGCCCCACGAGTGCTCCGGTACCGCGAGGTGCGGAAGGGGCCGCCGTGCGCATGGACACAAACAAGATCAGCATTGCCGGCAGCGCAAAGAGTGGGATACACATCAGGCACTGGGTCCACCCGGCGGTACCCGCCGTACCGACACTTCGCACAGGCTCGAAGACTGAATACGTCACTACAGTCCCAAGTAAAAGAATAAGCAAAATGCCCAGCGGCAGCAGGGTGCGCGCGACCGGAAACGGGCCGGGTCGCGCTGCGCGGAGCAACGCGAAAGTGCCCGCCGCTAGAATGGCAAGACACGAGAGCAGCGCGAACCACCAGGTCGGCGAGGCCGACGCCAAGGCTGCGAGCGCCGGGTGGCCGTAGATCACCATCATCAACGAAAGACTGGCGGCAATCGCCAACAGAAGCCCGACAAGCAGACCTGAACGCAAGGGATTGCCAGGCAGCGCGGGCGAGCGCGTGGCCAATCGTTCAATCAGATCGTGAGTTTTCATGGTTTGCCCCGTGCCGCCCACTCGCCAAGCGACTTCAAGGCGCGATGCACAGCGACCTTGACGGCCCCCGGCGACATCCCGGAGCGCGTAGAGACCTCCGCCACGCTGCGTCCCTCCAGCTTCAGCCAACGCACAGCGTCGCGGGTACGCGGCGGAAGCCGGTCGAGCAGGGTTGCCAGATCATGGGTGGCCGTGGTGTCTGCTGTGTCGGCGGGTACGGCGAGATCCTCGACGCGCAGATCCACCGTCAACCGTGCCATACCGCGCGTTCGGCGCCAGTGGTCGATGTACCGACGACGCGCGATCGCGAACAACCAAGGCGTCAATGCCAGGTTTCGATCGTAGGTGTGGCGCTTGATGTGAATCGTGATCAGCGTCTCCTGCACCAGATCCTCGGCCTCTTCCAGCGACAGATTCGAGCGTCGCAGGAGCCCGCGAAAGTGGCCGCGCAGGCGGTCGGCCAGGAGTTCCAGCAGCGCCTTGTGCGCTGCGGGGTCGCCATCCAGCCCGGAGAGCATCAGGGTCCGACACGTTCGCTCCAGGGTCTCTAAGTCCACGAATACGTCGCCTCCCAGGCAACGGTTACAACAAAGTGCACGACCGAAGTGTAACTAAAGCTCGCCGGCCAACGTATTAGCCCGGTGACGGACGAGTGATTCAACAGCGACGACGGGAGAAGGTTCATGAAACGGCATTCAAGGGTTGGTGTGGCCGCACTGCTCGTGCTCGGGCTCGGTGGTGCATTCGCCGCTCAGGCGGGTTTTCGACCCACGGCGGCGCAGATGGAAGCTTGCTTCAAGGCACATGCGGCGCTGATGGAAAAGCCGGCGGTTCACAACCGCGAGGCCTGCTGGCGGGCGCATGGCCATCTAATGTCGTGAACGGAGTAGATGTGCCTGTATCACGGCGCAGGCTCAGCGCGGGCTAAACCGGAACCGCATCACGGTTGTTCCGGGGACTGACTGAGCTACACTGCGAAGGGCGAGAATGCCTTGACGGAGGGGGTCGCGCGATTGCTGGGTCGTAGTTTGAAGGGTTTGTTCGTGCTGACGGCAATGCTTGCGGCATCGCCGGTGGTGCTATGCGCCCCTCAAAAGGCTGCGCGCGACTGCTGTCAGGGTGAACAGCGCACGCCCTGCGAAATGCCGGATCCGCGCCCGCATAGTGCCCCGGCGCCCTCCCAGTGCTGCCTTGTTTCGCCGGATTCTCCGGCTGCAGCGGCCGGCCTCATTTCGGCAAAACTGGAACCCTCGCATGCGTTCGCGGGCGATGTGCCGCTCGATGCGGGCGTCGCCATCGAGTCGCGAGGCCCGCCGGTCGATCCGACCGTAGTCGGCGGTATGCGTGCCGGCGGCGGCGCCTTGCCGTATGCGCGCGAACTCTATCTGCTGACGCGTCGACTCCGCCTTTAAGGTCTGCCCGCCGGTTCATCCCCGAACCGGATTTCCATCGTCCACCTCGTGCCTCGGTCTTTGCACCGACGCATCGCCGCGTGGCGCGTCTGGTATTCGCGTTGGAGCAGATCTCGATGAGCACATTTCGTTGGACTACTTGGGTGTCGTGCCTCTGGGCAGGTTATGCCGTGGCCGCATCGCCAGCACCCCTAACCGTTGATGCAGCGGTAGCGGAGGCCAGCCGTTCTGCACCGCAAATGCTGTCGCGCCTCGCTGCCGTCGATAGCGCCAACGCCGAGACCATTGCCGCCGGACGACTCCCGGCACCTGAACTTGTCGCTGGGGTCGAGAACCTGCCTGTCAATGGCGCGGACGCCTGGAGCGTGGATCGCGACTTCATGACGATGCGCAAGATTGGGGTCATGCAGTCGTTCGGCAATTCGCAGCGACGTCACGCCGAGCGTTCAATGGCTCAGGCGCATGCGTACGCGGCGGGTACGGAAGCCGTTCAGACACGACTGGAAGTGTCGTTGTCGACAGCGCAGGCGTGGATCGGGGTGCTCACGGCCGAGCGGACCGTGCAGGCCCTCGAAGAGCTACGGCCCAACTACGAGTTGCAGGACAGACTCGCCCAGAATGCTCTGGCAAATGGCACGGCTTCGAGCACCGAGGCGCTGGAAGCCCAATCAAGTAAGGTGGAGCTGACTGATCGCCTCCTGGTCGCGCGCCAGCAGGTGATTGCATCGCGTGCCGAGCTTGCCCGCTGGATCGGAAATCTGGCCGACCAGCCCCTGGCACCTCCTCCTCCATTCGACCAGCTGCCGGCAAACGCGTCGGCGCTGCAGGCGAGCGTGCACCATCACGCCGAGCTTCGCGCCCTGGACGCGCGCGTTGAGGAGGCCAAAGCCGCAACCGAAGTTGCTGCTGCAAGCCGCCGGCCCGATTGGAGCACGGAACTGTCTTATGCCCAACGAGGTCCCGGCTACTCCAACATGGTCTCGGTGGAAGTGCGGGTGAGCCTGCCGCTGTTCGCCGGAACGCGCGTGGATCCCATCATAGAAGCTCGACATGCCACGGTGCGTCAGCTCGAGGCGGATCGTCAGGCCGCGTATCAGATGCATTCCGCGGAGCTCGCCGCGACGTTGGCCGAGTGGCAGGCAGGTCGCGATCGGGTGGCACTTTTCGAGACCCAGCGCCTGCCTCTGGCGCGGCAGCGATCGGATGCTGCGCTGGCTGGACTGGCGGCCGGGAAGAGCAGCGCGCGCATGGTACTTCCCGTACTGCGCGACCAGCTGAATCTGGAGCTCTCGTACGCGGAGATTCTTGGCAATTACGGGCGAGCCTGGGCTTACCTCAACTACCTCTCGACGGGGAGCAATGAACCATGAGCGATACTCCTAGGCATCCAATGCGCACGCTAGGTTCTTTGGCCCTGGTCCTCGGCGTCGGAATCGCACTCGGCGTGGGCTGGTCGAATTGGCGAATGAGCCGCACGGCCACCGGCGACGGCAGCATGGCAGCAGCGCCCATGATATCCATGGCGAATCCTAAGCGTCGGGTGCTCTATTGGCACGATCCGATGAAGCCCGAAGTGAAATTCGACAAGCCTGGAAAATCCCCGTTCATGGACATGCAATTGCAGCCAGTCTACGCAGACGAGGGCGAGGGCGCCGACTCACGCGAACCGGGTGTGCGGGTCTCCACGACGGCTCGGCAACAACTGGGCATCCGGCTGGGTCGCGTCGAGCGAGCGGCGGTCGCTCCCGAGATCAATGCCGTCGGCATAGTTGCGTACGACGAAGCGGCGCAGGCTGTCGTGCAGCCGCGCGCGGATGGCTACGTGACGCGTCTGATGGTGCGCGCTGCGCTCGACTCTGTGCGGCAGGGGCAGGTCCTGGCGGAAGTCGATATCCCGGCGTGGCGCGAGGCACTGGGGGAATACCTCGCCCTGTTGCCAGCGCAGCCGGCGGCAGAACAACCAGCCACATCGGGGGTCGCCGATCAGAGCACGGCGCCGCCCGAGGCAGCGAGCGCTATCGCATTGCGGACAGCGCTGCGCCACCGACTCGTCGTGCTCGGTGTCCCGGTCGCGAGCATCCAGCAGGTCGAGCAGTCTCACGCGTTGCCGGCGCATTTCGAGCTGAACGCGCCGGTGAGTGGCGTTGTGACGGAGCTTGGAATCCGCGAAGGCGCCGCATTCATGGCCGGCACGATGGTCGCACGAATCAGCCGGATCGATTCAGTCTGGGTGGACGCACAGCTCCCGGAGGCTCAGGCGCGGTCCGTACCGCCCGGCCAGCGCGTGCGCATCACCGCCTCGGCGCATCCCGGGAAGGTGTTCGCCGGCAAGGTGCTCCGCGTCCTTCCGCAACTCGATGCGGTCACCCGAACGGTCGGCGTGCGTATCCTTGTAGACAACACCGCCGGGCGGCTGAGCCCGGGGATGTATGTCAACGCGGCGTTGCCCGGGGGCGCTGCACAGGCGCAGCTGTGGGTGCCGAGCGAAGCGGTGATCACGACGGGTGAGCGCAGTGTCGTCATCGTGGCGCGCGATGGGGGCGGGTTCGATGTGGCCTCGGTCACTGCTGGAATCGAGTCCGGCGGCAAGACCGCGATCCTCTCGGGGCTCAGGGAGGGCCAGTCCGTGGTGCTCTCCGGCCAGTTCCTGATCGATTCCGAAGCCAATCTGAAATCCGCTTTCAACCGACTGACGGCGGGCGGAGCGAACCCGTGATCGCCGCGCTTATTCGCCGCTCGATTGCCAACCGCTACCTGGTACTGCTGGCAAGCGGTCTGCTCGCGGCCTGGGGCCTCTGGGCACTGCTGCGCACGCCGCTCGATGCGCTGCCAGATCTGTCGGATGTGCAGGTGATCATCCGCACGACCTACCCGGGGCAGGCCCCTCAGATCGTCGAAGACCAGGTCACTTATCCCTTGTCCACGACCATGCTTTCTGTCCCTGGCGCAAGAACTGTGCGCGGGTATTCGATGTTCGGTGACTCGTTCGTCTACATCCTGTTTGCCGATGGCACGGACCCGTACTGGGCCCGCTCACGCGTGCTCGAATACCTGAACCAGGTGCAATCGCGGCTTCCGGCGCAGGCGCGCTCGTCCTTGGGTCCCGATGCGACCGGTGTCGGCTGGGTGTTCGAGTACGCGCTGGTCGATCGCACCGGTCACCACGACCTCTCGGAACTGCGCGCGCTGCAGGACTGGTTCCTGAAGTACGAGCTCAAGACCCTGCCCGACGTCGCGGAAGTCGCCTCGGTCGGCGGGATGGTGCGCCAGTACCAGGTCGTGCTGGATCCGGCTCGGTTGCGCGCGTATGGCCTCACACAAATGCAGGTGATCGACGCCATTCAGAAGGCCAACCAGGAGACGGGCGGATCGGTTCTGGAATTGGGCGAGGCGGAGTACATGGTCCGTGCTTCGGGCTACCTCAAGACCCTCGATGACTTCAGGATCATTCCGCTCAACACGAGTGCCGCAGGCGTCGCCGTCACTCTCGGTGACGTGGCGCGTGTGCAGTTGGGACCGGAGATGCGCCGCGGCATTACGGAGCTCAATGGCGAGGGGGAGGTGGCCGGTGGCGTGATCATCATGCGCAGCGGCAAGAACGCGCTCGCCACCATCGAGGCGGTGAAGGCGAAGTTCGCCGCACTCAAGTCCAGCCTGCCCGCCGGCGTCGAGATCGTCCCCACGTATGATCGATCGGGACTCATCGCCCGGGCAGTCGAGAATCTGCGCGGCAAGCTCATCGAGGAGTTTGTCATCGTGGCGCTGGTGTGCCTGCTATTCCTGTTCCACCTGCGCTCCGCGCTGGTCGCGATCGTCACGTTGCCGCTCGGCGTTCTGGTGGCGTTCATCGTCATGTATTACCAGGGGGTAAACGCCAACATCATGTCCCTGGGCGGCATCGCCATCGCCATCGGCGCCATGGTGGATGCCGCGGTGGTGATGATCGAGAACGCCCACAAGCACATCGAAGCGTGGCACAAGGAACACGCTGGCGAAGCCCTCGCCGGTGAGACACGATGGCAGGTGATCGGGGAAGCGGCTGTGCAGGTGGGGCCAGCTTTGTTCACTTCTCTCCTGATCATCACCTTCTCGTTTATTCCGGTGTTCACGCTGGAAGCGCAGGAAGGGCGACTGTTCTCGCCGTTGGCCTTTACCAAGACCTACGCGATGGCCGCCGCCGCGGGACTTGCCGTGACGCTGGTGCCTGTCCTGATGGGGTACCTGATTCGGGGCCGCATTCCGGAGGAGCACCAGAACCCACTCAATCGTGGGCTGGTGACGGTCTATCGGCCGGCGCTGGCTTGGGCGCTCGAAAGACCCCGTATGACACTGTGCCTCGCCGCGCTGCTATTGGTGGTGAGTGCTTACCCGGTAATGCGCATCGGCGCGGAATTCATGCCGCCCCTTGATGAAGGCGATCTGTTGTACATGCCCTCGGCCCTGCCTGGCATCTCGGCCGGCAAGGTGGGCGAGTTGCTGCAACAGACCAATCGGCTGATTAAGACCGTGCCCGAAGTGGCCAGCGTCTTTGGCAAGGCCGGGCGGGCCGAGACGGCAACGGATCCCGCCCCACTTGAGATGTTTGAGACCACGATCCAGTTCAAGCCCCGAAACGAATGGCGACCCGGCATGACTTCGGAAAGGCTGGTGCGGGAGCTCGACCACGTGGTGCAGGTGCCCGGTCTCGCCAATATCTGGGTGCCCCCGATCCGCAACCGTATAGATATGCTGGCCACCGGCATCAAGAGCCCCGTGGGAATCAAGGTCTCCGGGCCGGAGCTTGCCGAAGTCGATCGCCTGGCGCTCGACGTGGAACGCGCGGTCAGCCGCGTGCCGGGCGTGACCTCGGCGTTTGCGGAGCGGCTTCAGGGCGGCCGCTACGTCGATGTGCGCATCGATCGTGCCGCGGCGGCGCGCTATGGGCTCAACATCGCCGATGTGCAAAGCGTCGTGTCGGCAGCCGTCGGCGGTGACGACATCGGTGAGACCATTGAGGGCCGGCAGCGCTTCCCGATCAACGTCCGATATGCGCGCGAACTGCGTGACTCGGTGCCGAAACTGCGCGCCCTGTCGATCCTGACGGCGCGCGGTGCCAGCATTACATTGGGGGACGTCGCTGCCATCTCGGTCAGCGACGGACCGCCCATGCTCAAGAGCGAGAATGGACGCCTGTCGGGCTGGGTGTACGTGGATCTCCACGGTCGCGCGCTCAGTGACGCCGTGCACGACATGCAGGTGGCGGTTGCCCGGGAAGTGCGCATGCCGCCCGGCTATGCCCTGGCCTGGTCGGGACAATTCGAATACCTGCAGCGAGCGGCTGCGCGGCTGAAGCTCGTCGTTCCCGCGACGCTGTTGATCATCCTGGTGCTGTTGTACCTCACGTTCAGGCGGTTCGATGATGCGCTCTTGATCATGGCGACATTGCCGGTCGCCCTGGTGGGCGGGTTGTGGCTGATCTACCTGCTGGGATACAACCTGTCGGTGGCGGCAGCTGTGGGTTTCATCGCGCTTTCGGGCGTAGCGGCTGAAATCGGCGTCGTCATGCTCGTCTACATCAACCAGGCCGTCCGATTGGCAGACGTGTCGCAGGCTTTGCCGGGCACCCACCTTCAACAGGCGATTGTCGAAGGCGCAGCGCTGCGGGTGCGACCAGTGGCCATGACGGTCGCCGTCATCATCGCGGGGCTCCTGCCGGTGATGTGGGGCAGTGGCACTGGCTCGGAAGTCATGCGGCGCATCGCTGCGCCCATGGTCGGCGGTATGATCAGCGCGACGCTGTTGACCATGTTCGTGCTGCCCGCGGCATTCCTGTTGGTGCGTCGCCGTACCTGGCGGGCATAAGAGGCAGACTACTTGCCGTGGTCGTGGGTATGGTGGGCGTCGGGGTAGTGCCGATGCGTGTGGGTGAGGGTCTCGTGCCGATGGACATGACGATGGCTGACGCCGGCAATCACGGGTTCGGCGTGCTCGTGCTGGTGGTGCTCGTCGTGTGCGTGTTCATGGTCGTGCTCGAGCGAGTCATGAGTATGGCTGTGCTCGTGTGACTCCATGAGGTGCAGCCAGATGCCGAACGCCATCAGGGCACCGGCAACCAGTAGTGTCAGCGACAGATGTTCACCCATCGCTACGGCCAGCAGCGCCCCGAAGAATGGGGCTACCGAGAAATAGGCTCCCGTGCGCGCGGTGCCGAGATGGCGCAGGCCCACCACGAACAGCGTCAGGCTGACGCCGTAGGCCAGGAAGCCGACCAGCAGGGCCGCGCCAATCCGCGGCAGCGACGGGAGTGCCGCGCCAACGACGATGGCCAGGCAGAGGTTGACAGTGCCTGCCACCAATCCCTTGATGGACGCGATCCAGGTGGCGTCCGCCAACGACACCTTGCGCGTGAGATTGTTGTCGAGGCCCCAGAGGAGGCAGGCGGCGAGGACGGACAACGAAGGCAACAGGCTGGCGATTCGCGCTTCATCCGACCAGCTCAATAGGACAACGCCACAAAGGATCGCGAGCATGCCGATCAGGATCCGCTGATCGAAGTTCTCGCGGAACGCGAACCAGGCGAGCAGTGTCGTGAACAAGCCTTCTGCGTTGAGCAGCAGCGACGCGCTGGCTGCACGCATGCTGGAAAGCCCGGCCATCAGCAGGAGGGGCGCAAGTATGCCGCCCGCAACAATGGCTCCAATCAACCAAACGACGTCGCTCTTGGCAACGACAGCCCGCGGGGCTCCCGTGATCGTGCGGTAGAGCATCAATCCCAGACCGGATCCGAGGTACAAGAGTCCAGCGAGCAACCAGGGGCTCAGGCCGCCCAGCAGCAACTTTGCCAGCGGTGTGCCGGCGCCGAACAGAAGTGCAGCCAGCAGTGCAGCCCGAACTCCGGGTTGTCTAACGCCGTCTATCCACTTCATCGCATGCTGACCGGTCCGTTTACGTCGGTGTGTTGCAGGGCATTCGCTGAACTGCCGGTTCGGACAGACACGTCAGATCCACCGGCGCACACGTCGCTGGTAGTCCGTCAGCGCCGCGCCGAACTTCGCGAGCAACAAGCGCTCTTCTGGAATGATCTGGAAGCGCGTCAGGTAGCCCGCAAACATGGCCGGTCCCAACAGTGACGCGATATTCGAGAGCCAAAGTGCCCACCCTGTCAACATCAATGCCATTCCCAGGTACATAGGATTGCGCGTCCAGGCGAAAATGCCATCAGTGACCAGCGCTGTAGCGTTATCGGGCCGCAGCGGATTGACGGTCGTGCGATGGCGTCGGAAGGCCCACAGTGCTGCCACATTCACGGCGACGCCTGCCGTACCAAGCGCCGCCGCAATCGTGGCGGCAGCCGGAATCAGGAGGTGCAGTCCAGGCGTCCACGCGCTGACCAGATACATGGCCGCGGCGACTACCGCAGCACCTAACGGGGGTGGGACTTTCAGTTCCAGCATAGTCATGTTTGTTGTTCAAGCGCGCACATCAATTGGTCGCCGCAGGAATCGCGCGTAAAGAAACTGCTGGTTGTTTCCGGCTGGCGTCACGTGATCCACGAGGAGATTGTCGTTTAACTGAAAGGGCGAACCGAGCGCCGACGCGAGCGACCGCGCATCGTAGCGGCAGGTCTCAAGACCGCTGCATCGCACCGGACCTTGTGGACCGAAGGTCGCAAGAATCACATGGCTTCCGGGCGACGTACCGGCCAGAAGGGCGTTTCGATAGCGCCCGCGGTACTACTGCGTCAGTCAAAAAGTGAAACACCGCGCGGTCGTGCCACAAGGCGTATCGGCGAATGGGTCGGAATGCCGTAATGTCCTGCGGCAGGAGGGTCGCATACTGACGCAGATCGCCAAGCCGGGCGGCCACCTGAGCCAGCACCTCGACAGATATGTCCAGCACGGCGACATCTGTGTGCCCTTTCGAGAGCAGGCAGTCAACAAGCCTCGAAGCGCCACCACCGACATCAATGATGGGGGCTTGGGGCGCTAAGTGCCGTGCAGCGATCCACTCCAGCGACTGAGCAGGCACAGGCTGATACCAACTGACCTCGGTCTCTGCGCGACGACCGTACACCTCATCCCAGTGTTGACGCGGATCGGGATCAGCCACGATCCGATGTCCCATATTGCTTGGGGTGAAAGTCCATCGTTTGCTGCAAAGTCTTACGGACAGGGCACTGCTCCGCTGCGCCTGCAAGATCACTGCGCTGCATTGCCGTGAGAGGCCCCCGCAAGTCCAGGCTGCAATTGAAGTCCACGGTCGTCAAATAGCGAACGTCGGTGCTTTCTTTGGTTACCATGTTCGGCTAAATCGAATTCTAAGGGCGGTACGCGGATAGTTTCTTTGGCAGTCCGCAAGATTCACTCTCTTGGACTATTTTATAGTGAACGCGATGGCTCTGTAGTTGCGCGCCTACTGGAGCGGCTACTGGACCTTCCGAGAGCTTCGAGTTCTGGCTTCTCGGATCCGCATCAGATCCGAAAGTCGAAACAACAGCCGTTCAGGGGCGCCTGCCAAGGTCGTGTGACTCGCTGGGGTCGAGCTTACGAACGTGACCCCGGCGCTGGCCGTGGAGGCCAGAAGGAACGAGATGACAACTGCGATGCAGGGGTTCGGAGTCATATGAGGTCAGGCTTCCGGAAAGCTGGCGGCAGACACGGGATTGCAACGGCGCGTCAGTACGAATCTGAGGCCCGCACCCGAAGCAGCCGCAAGCCGTTGGCTACGACCAGCAAGCTTGCGCCCATATCGGCAAACACGGCCATCCACATCGTCGCGCCATTGAAGAGTGCCAGGGCGAGGAAAACAGCCTTGATGCTCAGAGCGAGCGTAATGTTTTGCAGCAGGATGGAGCGCGTTCGCTTAGACAGCCGAATCAATTCCGGGATTCGGCGCAAATCATCATTCATGACGACCACATCGGCAGCTTCAATGGCGGCATCCGTGCCAGCCGCACCCATCGCGATGCCAATGTCGGCGAGCGCCAGTGCTGGTGCGTCGTTGATGCCATCTCCAGTCATTGCCACCATGCCCCCGCGCTCCTTGAGCTCGCGAACGGCCTGCAGTTTGTCTGCTGGCAGCAGGTTTCCCCGAGCTTCGTCAACGCCAGCCTCACGCGCAACGCTGTCCGCGGTATTCTGGTTGTCTCCAGTCAACATGATCGTGCGGACACCGAGGGCGCGCAGATTGGCAACGGCTACACGTGAGCTGGGCTTGATGGTGTCCGCAACCGCGAACAGGCCTAGGACTCGTTGCGAGGAGGCTAGCAAGGTGGCGGTCCGGCCCTGTTGCTCATGACCCCGCAGCGTCGCCTCAAGGGTTTCGCTACATAGGGTCATATCCTCGATCAGTCGGTGGTTGCCCAGAACAAGCGTCCGATCACCAACCACGCCCTCGATCCCTCGGCCGGCAAGCGCCTTGAAATCGGTGACAGGGCGGTTAGCGGGTTGCAGGCCCTCCGCGATGGCGCGCGAGACTGGGTGATCAGAGCGTCCAGCGAGGCTTGCGGCGTCACGGGCTACCTCGTCCGGATCGCCGTCCAGCGTTTCGTAGGTGACGAGCTTTGGCTGTCCTTCTGTCAGAGTGCCCGTTTTGTCGAGTGCGATGACACTGATCCGTCGGGCGTCTTCCAGATAGACACCGCCTTTGATGAGAATGCCGCGCCGCGCTGCGCTCGCCAATGCACTGACGACCGTCACGGGCGTCGAAATGACCAACGCGCAGGGACAGCCGATTACAAGCAGGACGAGCGCCTTGTACAGCGACTGGGTCCACGCCCAACCAAACAGCCATGGGCACAGAGCGGCGACTGCGATCGCCAGCAGGAAGATCGCCGGTGTGTAAATCGTCGCGAAGCGATCGACGAACCGTTGCGTCGGGGCGCGCGAGCCTTGAGCGGACTCCACCGCATCGATGATCCTGGCCAGCGTGGTGTTTCCGGCCGTCGCGGTGACGCGTAGCTCGAGCTCAGCGGTCTCGTTGATGGTGCCAGCAAATACGGAGTCACCCGCCGATTTGTCGACGGGGATGCTCTCGCCGGTTACAGGTGCTTGGTTTACGGCACTCACACCCTGGGTGACGACGCCATCCAATGGGATGCGCTCGCCGGGACGAACTCGCACGGTCGCGCCGAGGGTTACGTCAGCGGCCGGCGCGCGCGTCCAACCGCCATCCGACTGCCGCAGCTCAGCCATATCGGGTGCGAGTTCCAGCAGGCCCCGAATCGCGTTGCGCGCCCGGTCGAGCGAGCGGACCTCGATCAGTTCTGCGACGGCGTATAAAGCCATGACCATTGCGGCTTCAGGCCACTGACCAATCAGGAAAGCGCCGGTCACGGCCACACTCATCAGGGCGGTGATCGTCAGCTTCCCGTGCAGGAGAGACGAGAGACCCTTGCGATAAGTGTCGAGTCCGGCCAGTCCAATCGCAGCAGCGGCAAGCGCCATGCCGACGAATCGCAGCGCGAGCGGGCCCAAGGCCCAGAACGAAATGCCCTCGGCCGCAGTCGCAAGCACCAGCGCTACGACCAGACGGAACAGAGGGCTGCGATGAACCGGGACTTTCGACGGACCTGCGTCGCCCGCACCAGTCTCGACGCGCTGAGAGGTGAATCCGGCAGCACGGATGGCCGCTTCCACCGCGGGCATGTCTATCGCCGGTGCCGCGACTGCCACGGTTCGTGCAGTCAGCTGAAAGCGCAGACTCTCTATCGCAGGTATGCCTTCAAGGGCGCGGCGGATCTCGGACTCTTCCGCAGCGCAATCCATGGTTTCAATGCGGAACGTAGTTACATTTCGCGTTGCGCCAGCCGTGCTCATGGCCGGATCTCCGGCTCGACGGGCACAGGCCTCCAGGCCATGCGGTAAAGTCCCGGGAGCACCAGCAGCGATAGCAGGGTTGCCGACAGGATGCCGCCGATCACGACCGTCGCAAGCGGGCGCTGCACCTCCGCGCCCGTGCCTGTGTTCAGCGCCATCGGTAGAAAGCCCAAAGCCGCCACGAGAGCCACCATCAAGATCGGCCGTACACGCAGCATCGCCCCCTCGCGGATCGCCCGGTCGATGGTATCGCCTTCTTCCAGGCGCTCGCGAATCGCAGACACCATCACGACGCCCGTTAGTACGGCCACACCTGAGAGCGTAATGAACCCGACCCCTGCGGTGATCGACAGCGGAATGCCGCGTAGGAGCAATGCGAGGACGCCGCCGGTCAGCGCCAGCGGGACTCCGCTGAACACCAGTGCGGCATCACGCAACGACCCAAACGTCAACAGGAGGAGTGCAAAGATCATGAGCAGGGTGAGAGGCACCAACAATGACAGGCGTGCGCTTGCGGACTGTAGTTGCTCAAAAGTGCCGCCGTATTCGATGTAGTAGCCCGGTGGCAGCTTGAGCTTGGCGTCTAGGGCAGCGCGCACATCGGTAACAAAACCACCCAGGTCTCTGCCGCCAGCGTTGGCCGTGACCACGACCCGACGCTTGCCATTCTCGCGACTGACCTGGTTGGCGCCACTGGTGAGTTGGATCTGGGCAACTTCGGAGAGTGGCACGTAGCCACCGCCCGGTAGGGCAATTGGGAGCCTGGCGAGCGCAGCGGTATCGGTTCGGAGTGATTCCGGAAGCCGCACCACCACATCAAATCGGGCGTCGCCCTCGAAGATCTGGCCCGCCGTCGTGCCACCCACGGCCGTGGCGACAGTTTGCTGCACGGTCTCGAGTTTTACGCCAAAGCGCGCGAGCGACTCGCGGCGCGGCAAGATGGTCAATGTGGGTAGGCCTGTGATCGCCTCCGCCTTGACACCCTCGGATCCGGATACAGAGCGGATCAGTGAGGCTGCTTGCTGCGACAAACGCGACAGCTCGTCAAAGTCATCCCCGTAGATCTTGACGGCCAGGGCTGCGCGGACGCCGGCAATGAGTTCGTTGAATCGCATTTCGATGGGCTGGGTGAACTCATACAGCATGCCCGGAACCGTGGCGAGGGTGGCATCGATCTCCGCCACGAGCGTCGCCTTGTCCTTGCCCGGATCGGGCCATTGCGACCGAGGTTTCAGGATCAGAAAGGTATCGGTCTCGCTCGGCGACATCGGATCGGTCGCTGCGTCGTTGGTGCCGGTGCGCGTGAATACGCGCTCCAGTTCGCGGTGCTTCAATAGAGCAGCGTTCAAACCCTTCTGCATGCCGATGGCCTGTTCAAGTCCGATACCGGGGGCACGACTGACCAGCACAACGATGTCGCCCTCGTCCAGCTGCGGAATGAACTCAGTACCCATCCGTGTCGTGAGCCAGCCGCAGGCGAGCACGAAGGCCGCAGCGGCACCCGCAACAGGCAGCCGGAAGCGCAGCGCATACTCCAATGCTGGCGCGTAGGCGCGTTTGGCCCAACGGACAAGAAGGTTGTCCTTTTCCTCGACGCGGCCGCCCAGCAGGAGCGCCGCGGCGGCCGGAACGAAGGTCACCGAGAGTACGAGCGCCGCGAGCAGGGCCAGTATCACTGCCATGGCCATGGGCCGGAACATCTTGCCCTCCACACCGGTCAGTGCCAAGAGCGGCAGGTTGACCAGGATTACGACGAGCACGCTGATCAGGCTGGGCGTGAACACCTCGCGCGTTGCCGCGTAGACTTCGTGGAGGCGCTCCTCGGTGGTGAGCAGCCGGCCGAAATGATGCTGGCGTTCAGCGAGCCTGCGGATGCAGTTCTCGACGATGATGACGGCGCCGTCGACGATCAGACCGAAGTCGAGTGCCCCGAGACTCATCAGGTTGGCGCTGACCTTTGATTGCACCATGCTGGTCATCAGCATCAACATGGAGAACGGGATGACGAGCGCGGTGAGCAGCGCCGCTCGGACGTTGCCCAGCATCAAGAGGAGGACGGCCAGGACCAGAAGGGCGCCTTCCAGCAGGTTCTTTTGTACGGTAGCGATGGTTTTGTTGACCAGATCCGTTCGGTTGTAGACCGGGCGGGCTCGTACGCCAGCGGGGAGCTGTTTGTTGATCTGGGCAAGCTTGTGGCTCACCGCCAGACTGACGGTACGGCTGTTCTCTCCCACCCGCATGAAAGCCGTGCCGAGCACGGTCTGCTCCGTCCCGAGCTGCGATGCTCCAGCCCGCAGTGGCTTGCCGGTGGCCACGTCGCCGATGTCGCGAATTCTTACTGGAACGCCGTTGCGGCTCGCCACAACAACGTTGCGAAGGTCTTCTACGCCGCTCAGCTGTCCCGGAACGCGCACCAGGTTCTGTTCGCCGTTTGTTTCGATATAACCTGCGCCCACATTGCCGTTGCTGGCCGTCAGGGCCTCCTCGACGTCCTGCAGGGTGAGGCCGAACGACAGTAGCCGAGCCGGATCGGGCAGGACGTGGAACTGCTTTGTGTAACCGCCAATGGCATCCGCTTCGGAGACGCCCGGCACTTGGCGTAGCTGGGGTCGGATGATCCAGTCCTGGAGAGTGCGCAGATCCGTGGCGTCATACGCCAATCCGTCTGCCTTCCGGACCACTGGATCGGCCTCGACCACATACATGAAGATTTCGCCGAGTCCCGTGGCGGCCGGACCCATGTCGAGTGATACGCCCGCTGGCAACTGCTCGCGCACGGTCTGTAGCCGCTCGTTCACCTGCTGACGCGCGAAGTACAAATCCGTGCCGTCCTCGAAGACGGCCGTTACCTGCGCGAGTCCATACTTGGAGATCGAGCGGAAATTCTTGAGGCCAGGGAGGCCACCCATGCCGGCCTCGATCGGAAAGGTGACCCGACTCTCCGTTTCGAGCGGCGTGAAACCAGGGGCGCGGGCATTAATCTGGACCTGGACATTGGTGATGTCAGGGACCGCATCGATCGGCAAGCGTTGGTAGCTCCAGATGCCCAGTGCTGCGATGGCCACCACCAGGAACAGGACTACCCAGCGGCGGGCGATGGAAAGGCGAAGCAGTGCGTCAATCATGATGAGATCCTCACTCCTCGGCCGCTTCGCTCTTCAGGGCCTCGGCCTTGAGCACGTAGCTGTTGTTGGCGGCGTAAGAGTCCCCGGGCTTGAGGCCCTCCAGAATCTCGATCAGATCGCCATCCGCCTTTCCCGACTTCACGGCTCGCGCCTCGAAACCGCTTGCCGTCCTGACGAAAACGACGGAAACCTCGTGGAGCACCTGAACGGCAGATCGTTTCACGGTAAGCGGTGCGGCATGTTCCGCCAGCGTCACGTCTGCGCTGACGTACAGGCCAGGAGCCCACTGGCGCCTGGAATTATCCAGTGCGACGCGGGCGGTCAGTGTCTGGTTGGCGGTACTGCCGAACGGCGCGAGATAGGTGACCCGTCCATCGGCCGCCAGGCCCACGTCGGGCGAGCGCACGCGTACCGTCTGACCGATGTGGATCCTGGCAGCATCTCTCGGGAACAAGGACAACTCGACCCAAACGGTTGAGAGGTCCGCGACCACGAACAGGGTCCGGTCTCCCGTCTGTTCGCCGACATTGGCTTGCCGGGTGGTGATCACGCCCGCCAGCGGCGCCGTCACGGCGTAAGACTGCAGGCTCTCGTTGCTTTCGACGCTAGCCAGCGTCTCGCCTTGTTTGACAGCGTCGCCAACCGTGTGTGAGACCACGCGGATAACGCCAGGGTAGCGTGCAGTGACATTGCGCATACGTTCAGCGTTGGGAGCGATGACTCCGTAGAGCGGCAAGGTGTCGCGCAGTCTGGCTGGGCCTGCCGTCGCCACTTCAATGTCGGCCGCCTGGATCTGTGCCGTAGAGAGTTTGAGGCCACCGCCCGCTTGTGGCTTCGACTCCTCGCGAGCTTCTGGAGTCTCTGACGACGAAAGGTTCGTCTTGGATCCGCAAGCCGCGACGGCGAGCGCTAAAGACAGCGTGAGCAATTTGATCGTAGAGTTCATGGCAATTCTCGTCGACAGCAGGATTAGGGTGTGGTGAGCGGCGCATTGGTCAGCCGCTCGATTTCGGCTGCCAACAGCTGGGCTTGACTAGCGGCGTCGATGCGGGCTCGCCGCACATCCAGGTATTCACGCTGGGCATCGACGAGTTCCAGGTAGCTGTAGCGTCCGCGTTCGAAAGCGTATTCGGTCTCACGGAGCGCTTCCTCCATCTTGGGTCCGAGGGCGTCCTCGATCGCATTGACATTGGCTTCGGACTCGCGCAAGTCGCGGTAGAGCGCATAAAGTTGCGCCCGCGCTCTGGTGAGCGCTGCCTCGCGCATGGGGCCGATCGCGTCGCGCTTCGCCGCTGCCTCGGCAATGTAGGAATCGGCGCGACGACCTGCAAAGAGGGGAATCGATACCGACGCCACGAGGGCCACGTCACGCGTACCCTGTATGCGTCGCACGCCGCCGGTCACCGCGACATCGGGTTTGCGTTGGCTGGCAGCCAATCGCAGCTCCGCGTCGCGGAGCCGCTCTTCGTTCGCGAACCGCAGGAAGTCTGGGTTCGCCTCAAGGCGCACGATGAGTTTATCGAAGCCGTCGACGTCTGGAAGGCAGAACAGGTCGGCCCGCGCATCGCCCATGGGTCGTCCGTCCAATAAAGCATCGTCCGCGCCCCACATCGCCGAGAGTCTTCGGCGCGCCGCGTCGAGCCGGCTGAGCGCGTTGCGCTGCTCCAGTTTGGTCCGCTCGAGGGCGATCGCTGCCCGATCGAGTTCCACATGCGGCGCGCGGGCGGCGCGCACGCGTGCGTCGGCGGCCTGCAAGGTGCGTTCCGCGAGCTCCCTGGCACGCAGATTGAGCTTCGCCTCCTCTTGGAGCGCTGCAACTGCAACGAAGCGGCGAACGACTTCGGCTAGGACGTCGAGTTGCGCGGTTTGGCGGGCAGTGGTCAGAGTGTCCGCTTCAGCCGTGGCCACCGATAGGCGCGAATCGCGCTTGCTTCCCAGCTCGATAATCTGCGAAAGCGACAGCGTCGCCTCGGCTGAGCGCACGCCCTGAAAGTTTCCGGTTCCCCCGAAGTATTCGAGGTTGAATCCCACGGTCGGCGCCGGCCGCAGGGCGGCCTGGTCTTTGCGTGCGTTAGCGGCGCGCACCTCAAATTGGAAGAGTCCCAAATCCGGATTGTGGGCAAGGGCGGCCGAGATAGCGTCTCGCAATTCAAACGAGGGTGGATCGGCAGCCGAGCAGGGCCAGGCGGCGGCAAAGCACAGCGCAAAGATCCATAGGCTGCGGCAGGCCCGCAGCGAGCGAAAATCCAAGGTCATCGACGGAACTCCTGAAAGCCGCTGTCGACAGCAGAGTCGACGGCAGGGGACGTACAGCGCTCAAAAGGCGCCGCACGCGACGAACGTCAGGAACGCGTCGTCGGCGGACCGCGCAGGGGCGGTCGGATGTAGCGGAAATAGGATGCCGGAACCGGTTCAGATCTCGGAAATTGCCAGCGTTCACGTGCAGGTGCGAGCGCAAACAGGAGCGCTACGCAGATCAGCCCTAGCAGTGCAATTGGATCCGGGAAGGACTTGGCCAGATTCGCGTGAAAGAGTTCCAAATCAACGTCGTGATGACCGCCGGCTACGCTCGGCGGCGGATGTTCGAACTCACCGTCAATGCTGTGCAGCGACACAGGTGGCTCTGAGCCATCGAAACACAGGTGCAAGTGATCGCCCACCGTGCGCACCGCGAGCAGTGCGGTACAGAGCAGGAGAACCAGACCAAATTTGAAGCGCGAGGCCCCAGTCATACCGGCAGATTAGCAGATCAATCTGAATCGGCAATCGAACGGACCACACACTGGCTGCGCGGTGACGTCCAAAATTTGGCGAGATTTTGTCGCCAACATTGGGTCGACAGGGATCCGAACCCTGGACTTCCAGAGCTGTATTCTTGTTGGTACCCGCGACGGTCTTTTAATTCGGCGCCGAAAATCGCCGTTCCAAATCAGGTACTTGGCGGGCGACGGCGACGTGTCTCATCGCCAGTCCTTCTCCTTGGTAGAACTGGACCTTGACCCTACCCAGGGGTGTGCTACTGCCCAATTCTGGGGCCTCAGGGAGACTGAGTGAGGGCTCGTGCGTGCCCTCTGCATTCGCGATGACAGGGAAGCTAACAGGCGCGCCTTCGCAAGAACGCGGGCGTGAACGACGAAACCAAAACTGAAATTCACGCACCAACGGGAGCGGCGCGGTTCGTCTGAGGGTGGGGTTTCTGCGCCTTGCCCATGACTTGCCGCGCCCGAGTCTAAGACGGGGTTACGCTTTTGGCAGCGCACCGCTTGCAGTTAACTGCAGTGCGTGCAATACGAAATCATGGGCCGCATCGACTTCCGTGCTCTTGGCGCAGAACATTAGCTGGCGCCAAAGCCCGGGCCGATCCTCCCAGCGTGGCCGTATTCGCCGGTGGTGCTGTTCGGCAATCCGGTCGATGTCCTGCAGTCGCTGAGATCTCAAGAGTCGAGCGACGGTCGGAGCAATCCCGAGGAGAACAACGGAAGCCTCGGTATCTGTGCGCACCGTGTGCCAGGCGAGCATGAGCGTTGCGCGGGTGAGCGCGATAGTCGCAGCGCGCGGGAACGTAGAATCCCATGTTTGTTGGCCAGCATTTTGCTCGTGGGCTGCCGTGATCTCGCTCCACCACTCGGGATCGCGGAATCCGAAATCGACCAGCAGGAACGGGAATCGCGCCGCTGTGCTTAGCGTCGCCGCGTCGAGCGTGGCTATCAGGGCAAGAAGCTGAAGGATGAAGGGTTCGCTGGCTGTCGGCGGAACGTGCGCAGCCTCGACGAGCATTTGTAGGCACTGCTCGTTGATGTCGCAGATAGGCGCCAGCGCATCGGTGCTATGGTGTTTCCGGGTTGGCGCTCTCATCTGCCCGAGCGTACCGGGCGATGTATTCATACCCTCCGTGGATGCCCCTGCGCATTCTTATGCTTTTGCCGCATTGTGCGCCCGAGCCCAATTCCTAGTACACGGTGAGTTTTTGCCTATATTGCTCAATTACTTAGGGGAATGTTATGTCACAACATTGCTGCGTCGCGATGTGTATGCGCGCAGCATGTGATTTATGCGCGTATGGGGGGAACGCTACAACCGCGATCTCCAACGCTACAACCTGGCGTTGCGCATGATCGCGCACGAAGCCCGGACCCACACGATCGGCGCGTGGACTGGATTGCCGGATGACAAGATCCGCCAGCTGTACCAGTCCTACGTTGAAGAACATGGAAAGCGCCATGTTCTTCGGCGCCGCGGGCCCTCTCCTCAGAGTCTGACGGTGTTCTTCGGAACGGCCCGCAGTCGAAGCGAGGCGGCTGCGCTCGTCGGACTCTGCTATCTACTGGAAGTTATGCCGACTCGCACGCTGGACAATCCACGCCGCGAACTACCGAGCGTTGCGAGGGGCGAGCGACTCTGCGAGGCCTATGAAATGTACCAGCAGCTCGTGCCGGAGACGCCGATGACGCTGGAGCATCTGGTGCTGCTCGTCATGACGGTCTCGCAGGGGCAGGATTTTGAAGTCACGCAATGCGCGAGCTGCGGGGGCGTGGTCGTCTTGGATCGAAGCGCACTCAGGCGCGGCAACTGCGCCCATTGCCACGAGACGCCTCACGCAGAAATAGTTGCCAACCCGTAGTTAGCGGGCTCAGTGCTTGGAAAAAAGGCGAATCAGCAGATAGTACGGAATCTGCAGCATTCCAATGCCGACCGAAATCCCGAGCACGATCCAAATCGGGAAGTGAGGCTGCTTCCCGAAAAATTCCCAGAAGAAGGCGGTCAGCACGCCAAGGATCGCGAGCAGCGTCAGCGTTCGGCAGATCAGCGGCTCCATGACCACGAGCAGGGTGAGCGACGGCAGGCGAATCGCGTGCCAGGTGACACGCAAGGCACCTCGGCCGGCGACGCCGAGCCAATGCGGCGACTCAGAATTGCTGTCGCGTGAGTAAACCGTGTTCATGGGGCGCTCCCGGAAGGTCGGTAGCAAAAAGGGAGCCTACGCCGGTCTTCGCCGGTTTGCACTTTGTCACTGGCACGGGCCCTCTACGGCCCAAACCAGCGTGTCTGGGTACCGGTCTTGCCGGGTATTGCCGAGTTTTGCCGAAAAACCCTCCCTCGTTGGACGTCTACGGCTGTGGTGGCATGGAGCTGCGTCACTCCGGCGGGTTGTCACGACTGCAGTGGCGCGGCCAGGTGGACACGGTGAACAACGAAATGGAGGGGGTCGACATGCGTATTTCGGGATCGATCGGGCGTACGTCGTTGCTGCACGCCTTGCTGTTCGCGGCCGTCCTGGCTGTTCCGGATCTGGCATTGGCACAAGCGTCGCCATTTCTGACTGGTGCCAATTCGCTGCAAACCAACATCCTCGCCTGGGCTACGCCCATCGCCGTCATTCTCGTCATGGTCCTCGGCATCATGGCCATGGCAAACCGAATCTCCTGGGGCTGGCCGATCACAGCGATCGTGGGAATAGCTGTGGTATTCGGGGCACCGCAAATGGTGACCTGGATACGCGGAATGTTCGGCGTCTGAGTGGCGGCCATGTCCGCGCCGGGAACTGGGCTGACGGCTGATCCGCTGTTCGTCGCGGTCACGCGACCGCCCATGCGCTGGGGCGTGACCTTCTCGGCGCTCCTCGTGAACCTGGTGTTCACGATGGAGATATTTCTGCTTACCAAGAATCTGCTCACCCTCCTGATTGCATTGCCGATCCACGGCGTGTGCGCGCTGCTCTGCCTCCGCGATCCACGATTCTTCGATCTGATGTTGCTGTGGGGGCGTACTCGACTTCCCGCGTATGCCACGACGCTTCGATTCTGGAAGGCGAGCAGCTGCAGCGCCTTGGTGCTCGATCTGCCGGACCGCAACGGTCGGCGGCGCAATGCATGCATTGCACGTATCGCCCATCAGTCGCTAGCGGTGAAACCATGGTCGCCGTAGCCCATGGAGCAGAGAGCCGCCGCGAGATGCCCGCGGCGCGACACATCCCCTATACCGCACAGATCAGCGGGCACGTCGTGCTGACCGAGGCAGGCGACTATCTGCAGACCTTTCGACTGGCCGGCGCCAGCTTCGAAAGCGCCGATGACGACGAACTGCCAATGCGGCGCTGTGGGTGCATCTGGTACGTCGGCGAGAGCTGACGAAAACGGCCGAGGGCGGTGGGGCCGGGTTTGCCGGCACACTCGCTCGCCGATATAGCGAGCGGCTCTCCGACGAGACGTTGATGGTTAACGAGCTGTACCTGTCGGTGCTGTACCGACCGGTGGTTGGTGCGGCGCCGAGCCTGCTCGCGCGAATGTTGCGCATCGGGCAGACAGCGGGCAAGGATCCTAGCGATGCCGATGCGCTCGACGCTTGCGAGAAGCTGGCCGACGTGCTGCTCGCGTCGCTGGCGCGCTACGAACCCGAGCGTCTCGGGGCCTACCAGACGCGTGGTCGTCCTCATTCCCAGCTGCTGGAGTTCCTTGCGCTGCTCGTCAATGGCGAGTCGCAGCCGATGCCCCTGCCCCGGGCGCCGCTGCGAGAGGTGCTTGCGACAACGCGCCCGCTGTTTGGCACCGAAGTTCTGGAATTCCGGATGCCGACCGCAACGCGCCTCGCCGCCATGCTCGGCATCAAGGAGTATCCGACACCGACCACGGTGGGCATGTTCGATGCCCTGCTGTCAGCACCATTCCCGTTCGTCCTCACGCAATCCTTCGCCTTCCTGACGAAATCCGCGGGACAGGGGCTGCTGCAGCGTCAGCATGCGCGTATGGCCAATGCCGGCGACTTCGCGGTCTCCCAGGCCAATGAACTGGTCGACGCGCTTGACGCGCTGACCGGTAACGAATTCGTGATGGGAGACCACCACTTCACGCTTCAGGTCCTGGCCGATGCACCGTCCACACGGCCGACGGACGTCGAACTTGGGTTGCGCGCGCTGAACGACAACGTAGCGCAGGCGCGGGCGCTGCTCGCCGACGCCGGGATGACGATTGCCCGGGAGGACTTGGCCCTGGAAGCCGCCTACTGGGCCCAGTTGCCCGGAAACTTCGCGTATCGGCCACGTAAGGCGCCCATCACGTCCCGGAATCTGGCGGCGATGGCGAATTTTCACAACTTCCCGACGGGCCGGGCCAGCGGAAACCACTGGGGAGATGCGCTGGCGATGCTCATCTCCAGCGCGCAGTCGCCGTACTACTTCTCCCTGCATGCCAGCGATCCCGCCGACCCGGACGGGGGCAGCCGCAAGGACACCGGGCACACGCTGATCTGCGGACCGACAGGGTCAGGCAAGACAGTCTTCATTGGCTTCATGGTGGCCATGCTCGCCCGGCAGGGCGTCACGCAAGTCCTGTTCGACAAGGACCATGGCCTCGAAATCCTGGTCCGGGCGTTGGGGGGTGACTACCTGCCGCTCCGCAATGGGCGCCCGACCGGCTTCAACCCTCTGCAGTTGCCTGAGAGTCCTGAGAATCTTGAATTCCAAAAGCAATGGCTCCGGTGCCTGGTCCGCGGACCGGCGCCTCTGACCGTGCGCGAAGAGGCGGATCTGGACCATGCGCTACGCGGCACGATGGCACTCGATCCAGAGCGCCGCCGTCTCTCGCGCCTGATCGAGTTCACCGACGTGACTCAAAGCGAGGGCGTGCACGCCCGTCTGTCGCGCTGGTGTGAGAGCACGGGCGGTGACTATGCCTGGGTCTTCGACAATCCACGGGATCTCCTCGCTGGACGACTGGAGCAGCAATCGATCATCGGCGTCGATGTCACCGAGTTCTTGAACAACGATCTTGTCCGCACACCGATCAGCCTCTACCTGTTTCATCGTGTGCGTTCCTTGCTGGATGGCAGGCGATTTGTCTGCTGGGCCGATGAATTCTCCCGGCTCCTCGACGATGCCGCATTCGAGCAGTTCGCCAAGGACGGTCTCAAGGTCTGGCGCAAGCTGAATGGCGTCTTCTGCTCTGCGACGCAAAGTCCGAGCGACGCACTGCGCAGCGGCATCGCGCGAACGATCATCGAGCAGACCGCCACCAAGGTCTTCTTTCCAAATCCTGACGCGGACGAGCAGGAATACCGCGCGGGCTTCGGGCTCACCGAGCGCGAGTTCCGACTCATCAAGGAACGGCTCGAGCCCGGATCACGCATGTTTCTCGTCAAACAGGGTCACTGCAGTGTGGTGTGTGGACTCGATCTCAAGGGATTCGAAACCGAACTCGCCGTGATATCCGGTCGTGTGTCCGAGGTCGATCGGATGCATCGGATCATTAATGAACATGGATCGGCACCGGAGCGCTGGTTGCCGCTCTTCCTGGCGGGAGTCGCGAGGCAATGACCACAGTCTGAATCGTAAGAGGGGAGGAAGTCATGAGCAGGATTGCGGGATTGTTCATTCTCATGGGCGGGCTCGGATTTGGATCGGCGGCGCACGCGCAGTGGGCGGTCGTCGACGTCGGGGCCATCGCGCAGCTGGTGCAGCAAGTCAGCACGATGGAACAGCAGCTGACGACAATGCAGAGCCACCTGCGCCAGGCCGAGCAGGAATACCAGTCCATCACCGGGGACCGTGGGATGCAGAACCTGCTCTCCGGCACGCTCCGCAATTACCTTCCGGCGGACTGGCAGTCCCTGCAGGACGCCATCTCGCAGACCAGCAACGCCTATCCGGCACTGGCGGCTGCGATCCAGGGCTCCATCCGCACGAACGCAGTTTTGACTGCCGACCAGCTGGCCGCACTGTCACCAACAGAGAGGGACCGTGTCATAGGAGCCCGGCAATCGGTCGCCATGCTGCAGGCCACAGCACAGCAGGCCTTGACGACCATCAGTGGTCGATTCTCAAGTATCCAGCAGCTGATTGGGGCCATTGGCGGGGCGCGTGACCAGAAAGCCATTCTGGATCTTCAGGCCCGCATATCGGCCGAGCAGGGGATGCTCGCCAATGACCAGAGCAAGCTCCAGGTGCTCTTCCAGGCGGCGCAGGCCCAGCAGTGGGCGCTGCAACAGAAAAATCGGGAGCAGGCCATCGCCGACATAGGCTCGCTACGTCGGCTGCCGCCGATGGGGCTGTAGGTTGGCCATGCACGACCGCGGAATTCAATTCCGGTTTCGGCGCGGTGCGCAGGGTGTCCGGCCCCGTTCAGGGATCGTTGTCACCGATTGTTCCGGCGCCTGCGCGCCGCTGCCGATCGTGATTTCCGCCGAGCAGGAGCGCTATTAGATGGCCTTCTTTGCTGAATTCAGCACCTGGCTCAATGGTCTGCTCGCGGCCTACATCGGGACCAATACCGCGCGAATCGCGTCGACCCTGGAGCCGGCAATCGTCTCACTTGGCGTGCTTTATTTAATGGTCTGGGGATATCTACAACTTGCTGGGCGAATCCAGGAGCCATTCGTCGAGGGCTTGAAGCGCATCTTCACGTTGGCGGTCATCTTCGGGATCGCCCTTCGCTTGTGGCTGTACAACGATCTTATCGTTGATACGTTCTTCTCGGCGCCGGGGGCGCTGGCTGCGAACGTCATCGGTGCCTACGACTCCGTGGGCATCGTCGATCAGATTCTCTTCTCGGGAGGCGACGCGGCGTCGCTTCTGATGCAGAAGGGCGGAATTCTCAATGGTGACTTCACGTTTTACATCGCCGGCGTCGCCGTGTACCTGATGGTAGGCATCACGGCCGTCTACACGATGTTTCTCCTGGCGCTATCGCGGATCGCGCTCTCGGTACTGCTGGCGCTTGGCCCACTGTTCTTCGCGCTGCTGATGTTTGACACAACAAAGCGCTTCTTCGAGACGTGGATCGCCCAGCTCGCGAACTACGCATTTATCACGATTCTCACCGTCATGGTGGCAGCGCTGATGTTGACGCTGCTGACGACCGCTGCACAACAGGCTGTGAACGCCGGCGGGGGTATTCAGATCGCCCACGCGGTCCGCGTGTGTCTGGCGGCGGGCCTTACTTTTCTTGTCATGCGTCAGGTCATGCCGATTGCCGCGGGCCTGGCCAGCGGGCTGGCATTGAGTTCGTTTGGCATGGTGAGCACAGCGCTGGCGTGGGGATTTGGAGGCACGACGCGCCACACCGGACAGTTCATGCGTGGCCTGCTCACCGATCGGGAGACGACCCGCTGGGACAGCCTGAGTCGCAAGTCGGGTTACCTCCTGCAACAAGGCGCCCGCGCGGGGGTTCGTCAGATTGGTCGGCTTCGTGGCGATAACGCCGTACGTCGAGGGTGAAGTCATGGGATTCAAAGTCTTGAGGCGCTGGCAGCCGATTGTGATTGCAGGGATAGGGCTCGTGTTGGTCGGCTGCGCCACTACTGAGACCAAGGTGTCCTGCGAGGGGAGATTGCAGTCCATCAATACGAGATGCGACACCGTGAAGGCCGACGCGGATCTCGCCGGCTACTATTCTGAGGCCGCGGCCTGGGATGCGGATCGGATCGCGCAGCAGCGACGGGTCGTAAAGCTGTCGTTCTGGGTGGCCGGCGCGGGGTGGCTCTGCGCGATCGTGAGCGGGATCGCTCTGATGCTGTTGATGCCCTTGAAGCGCGTCGACCCCTTCGTCATACGGGTCGACAACACCAGCGGGATTGTCGATGTGGTGCCGGTCTATGCCGGCCAAGCGAACGCGTCGGAAGCCGTCACGCGCTACTTCCTGGCCCACTACGTGACGGTCTGCGAAAGATTCGCCTACTCGACGGCGGAGAGCGACTACGAGGAGTGCGGGGCTTTTCACAACGCGTCGCGCAATCAGGAGTGGTACGCGAAATGGAATCGCAGTAATCCGGCGTCTCCTCTGAATGTCTACAAGGACGGGACGCTTCTGCGCGCTGAGGTCAGCGCCGTGAGCTTCTTTGAGCGGGCCAACGGCGTGTCGGATCTTGCGCAGGTTCGGTATGTGAAAGCCACGCGACCAGCCGGGGGAACCGAGGAACAGCTGACTCACTGGATCGCCACAGTGCAATACACCTACGGGGCGCCAGCGACCGATCCGAAGGTGCGTCGCTGGAATCCGCTCGGGTTCAAGGTGCTGGAGTTCAGGGCCGAGCCTGAAGTGTTGTCGACGCCCGATCCGACGGCGAGCGTGGCCTCCACCGGAGCGCGGCCATGAAGCATCGAAATGTGGTCGTGATGCTGGTGTCGTGCCTGGTGGCAATATCTGTGTGCCAGTCTGTGCAGGCCGAGACGTTGCCACAGAAGGGAACGGCGGACAGCCGGATTCGCAAAGCGACGTACAACCCTGACGAGATTTACCGACTCTATGGCTTTGTCGGCTACGCCATCGAGCTGACCTTCGAGGAAGGGGAGACCGGGGCGGGGAATGCCGGTGGTGACCTGGAAGCCATCACGTTTGGCTGGCATGACAATCACCTGATCCTGAAGCCCAAGGCGCCAAACGTCGGGACGAATCTGGTCGTTTACACGAACCGGCGCGCCTATCGATTCGAGTACTCGGCTTCGGCCAGGAAGCCTGATCCGCGCCTGGATCAGGTGATGTACGCGGTGCGCTTCGACTACCCGCCGCAGTACGCGACGAAGACGGGTCCCAGTGCGGCCGAGCTCGCGGGACGTGACTTGGACGCAGGCGCCGCCGGTCGCAAGCGCAATCTCGATTACTGGTTCTGCGGTTCGCCGGCGATCAAGCCGGTCGCGGCGTCCGATGACGGCGTGCACACGCGCCTGACGTTCAGTGCGCACGCCGAGCTTCCGGCGCTGTTTGTGCGAAACGACGATGGCACCGAGTCACTCCTGAACTTCAGCATGGAGGACGGCGATGTCGTGATCCATCGGGTCGCTGCGCGGTTCATTCTCCGGCGCGGGCAGTCGACCGGCTGTGTCGTGAACAAGGGGTATTCCGGCAGCGGAGATCGACTGCAGTCGGGAACTGTGGCGCCGGACGTGCAGCGCGAGCGCCGGGAGCCGAACCCGTGAACCCCATTCGCCAGCTGTTTCCAAAGCGATCCGTCCGGGCTGAGCCCTCCGGGGAGGGAGAGGCGGCCGAGACTCCGGAGCCGGCCGGCGTTCCCGGTGAGCGGGGGATCGCATCGGTCAACCAACACCGCTCGCTGCAGTCCCGGATCAGCAACCTCATGGCCATGGGGCTCATGGGTGCGGTGGGGCTGGGACTGCTCGGCTGGTACTACAGCCAAACCTATGCCCATCAACGGGAGGCGAAGGATCAGGCCCAAAGCGCCACCCGGACCAAGGCGCAGGGGGACATGCCCTTGCCGGCCCTTGGCCGGGTCGACCCGCCCGGGTTCGTTCGGACCGGCATGCAAGCGGCGGATGCCAGCGGACCCTTTGGAGGGGCGCCACCGCTGCCTCAGGAGGCTCGGGCGCGGCCGGTGGCCTACGCAGCTCCTGAGTCGGCGGCGTTGGCGCCCGGAGGGTATCCGGGGACCACGCCAGCCGCCGACCGGCGCCTGGAGGGGCCGGTCTTCGCGTCGCCCGGGGAGTCCGACCGGCGGCTCGCCACCGCGCCGCCGCCCGCCCCCTCGGCGGACGGTGATGCGGGGCTCTACGGGTCGCCCGACGCCGGAGGGGCCGCCGGCCCGTCCCAGGGCGGGGTAGCGGCGCTGCTTCGGCCGACCGTCACGCCGGCCGTTCGAGCCAGAGTGCTCCCGACCCAGCAGATGCTGCTTCCCAAGGGGGCGTTCATTGACTGCACGCTCGAAACCGCCATCGACAGTTCCCTGCCGGGACTCACCACCTGTGTCACCGCCACCGACACTTTCGGCGCGGACGGGAAGGTAGTGCTCCTGGAACGCGGCACGAAGCTCGTGGGAGAAACCCGCGGCGAGGTACGGCAGGGCACGGCGCGAGTGTTCGTGCTCTGGACCGAGGCCAGGACGCCGACCGGTGTTGTCGTGCCACTCGCATCGCCTGGCACCGATGAACTGGGACGGTCGGGGTTGCCGGGTGTCGTCGATCGGCATTTCCTGGACCGTTTCGGCGCGGCGATCTTGATTTCGATGATCGACGGGACGATCCAGGCCGCGGCGCAGTCCCGCTCGGGCGGCGGCACCGTGATCTACAACCCCAGCAATGCGACGGATGTCGTCACCGAAGTGCTCAAGAGCACGGTCAACATTCCGCCCACCGTGCGCAAACAGAACGGCGATCGCATCCAGATCCTGGTCGCACGGGATCTGGATTTCCGCTCCGTATATGAACTGAGATCCACGGCCAATGCACGCTGAAGTCTCCAGTCGAGCGAGCGTCGCGCCTGCCGCTGAGGTCTCATCCCTGGAACTGATGCTGCGACCGTTGCAGCCGTACCTGACCTCCTCGGACATCACAGAGCTGTGTATCAACCGGCCCGGCGAACTGTTCATCGAGACCCGCCAGGGCTGGCAGTGCAAGCACCTGCCGTTCGCTGACTTCGACTGGTGTCGGCGGCTAGCCAAGCTGATCGCCAATTCCACGCGCCAGCGCATCGATGAAGAATCGCCGATTCTCTCGGCATCGCTCCCGGGGGGTGAGCGCGTGCAGCTCGTCATGCCGCCAGCGACCACGGCGGGCGCGGTGGCCATCACGATCCGCCGGCCGTCCGAGTCGGTTTGGTCCCTGAGCGACCTCAGTGCCAGTGGAATATTTCGTTCGACGCGGCGCGCGAGCGAGGCGCTCGATTCAACGGAAGCGGAGCTCCTGCGCCTGCTGGAAACATCAGACTACGAGACGTTCATGCGCCTGGCAGTCCGGAGCCGCAAGAACATCGTCGTGTCCGGGCCGACCGGCTCCGGCAAGACCACCTATACGAAGGCCCTGATCCGCGAAATTCCGACCGACGAACGGCTGATCACGATCGAGGACGCCAAGGAGTTGGTCCTCGACGATCACCCCAATCACGTGCGGCTGTACTACAGCAAGGACGACCAAGGGCAGGCGCGCACGACGCCGAGGCAGCTGCTCGAAGCGTGTCTGCGGATGAAGCCGGATCGGATCCTGCTGGCGGAGTTGCGAGCTGATGAGGCCTTCGACTACCTGCGCAACGTGAACTCCGGTCATCCGGGCTCGATCACGAGCGTCCATGCGGCGAGCGCTGAACTCGCCTTCGAGCAGCTGGTGCTGCTGGTCAAGCAGAGTCGCGCCGGCGCCGAGCTGGCACGCGCAGACATCAAGAGCCTGTTGTATTTGCTCGTGGACATCGTGATCCAGTTCGGTGTGGATCGGCACGAGCGATTCATCAAAGAGATCTGGTATGACCCCGCACGCAAGCGCAGTGCCCTGGCAGCCGCCCGCTAATTCGGCAGCGCGGATTTGGGCGCTCAAGATCGCGGTCGGCCTCGTGGCGGCGCTCCTGGTCGCGGCGTACCTATCCGGCTATGTGTTCCTGTGGTCGCTACACCTGAACCCGCGCGAAGCGTCGCCACTGACAATCGTGCGCTACGGGTACTACTACGGCGACCGTGAGGAAGTCCGGACGAAGCTCCTGGCGAGCACCATCGCCGGTGGCATGATGGTGCTGGCGGGCACGCTGGCTCTCGCGTGGCCGCGGCGCCGGTCCCTGCATGGCGATGCCGGGTTCGCCACCCGCCGCGAGCTGGCGTCCGCGGGTCTATTCGGCGATCGGGGCATCATCCTCGGGAGGGTGGGTCGGCGTTGCCTGATGCTCGCCGGCCAACAGGGGGTGGCACTCGCAGCGCCGCCGCGCGCCGGCAAGGGCACGGGTGTCGTCATCCCGAACCTTCTCAACTGGCCCGACTCGGTTATCTGCGTCGACATCAAGCGCGAGAACTGGACGCTGACGGCCGGGTTCCGGGCGGCGAACGGCCAGGAGTGCTTCCTGTTCGATCCCTTCTCCGAGGAGGGTCGGACAGCCCGGTGGAACCCGTTCTTCTACGTATCCGAAGACCCGGTCCGACGGGTGAACGACCTGCAGCGTATCGCCGAGATGCTGTATCCGGATCCACCGAATGTGGATCCCTTCTGGACCGCGAGTGCCCGGTCGCTTTTCCTAGGCATCGCCCTGTACCTGTTCGAGACGCCTTCGCTGCCCAAGACGATCGGCGAGGTCCTACGCCACGGCATGGCGTCCGACGATGAGGGCTTCGGCGAGCACTGGAAGCGTGTGATCGAGGGACGCAAGAGCGGGAAGCATCCACTGTCCCCGCAGTGCGTCCGGGCGCTTTATGACGTTATCGACCTGGCGCCAGTCACGGCGTCCAGCATCCGTAAGACGTTCACGTCGCGGCTGGATCTGTGGCTGAACCCGATTCTTGATGCCGCCACGTCGGCGAATGACTTCGATTTGCGCGAATTGCGGCGCAAGCCGCTGTCCATTTATGTCAGCGTGAATCCCGACGACCTGCACCGCCTGAGGCCGGTACTGGCCCTGTTCTTCCAGCAGGCCATCGGGCTGCAGACGCGCACGCTTCCAGAGCACGATCCGACGCTGAAGCGCCAAGTCCTGATGCTGCTCGACGAATTCACGGCGTTGGGGCGCATCCCGATCATCGCGGAGTCCGTGTCCTATCTGCCTGGCTACAACGTGCGGGTGCTCCTGGTCATCCAGACGCCGGCGCAGCTGCGCGAGGTGTACGGCAACAATGGCGCGGAGACCATGCTCAAGAGTCTGGCGGCCCGCATCGTCTTCGCGCCCAAGGACATTGCGGATGCGCGCGAGATCTCGGACGAGCTCGGCAACACAACGGTCAAGGTCAAGACGCTCTCCCGTCCGCTGATGGATCTGGCGGATGCGAAAGGTCGCCGGCAACGCAGTGTCAGTGTAAGCGAGCAGCGGCGGGCGCTGCTCCTGCCCCAAGAGGTCAAGGCGCTCGGAAACGACAAGGCAATCATATTTTACGAAGGCTTGAGACCGATCCGCTGTCGGAAGATTCGCTACTTCGAGGACTCGCGCTTCACCCACCGCCTGTTGCCGGCACCGGAGGTGCCGCAGCAGAAGCCCGCCGAGGCGCAGCCTCCGCCCGGGCAGGCGACTGAATCCACCGTCGTCGACGCCGAGGCGAATCTCGATGGCAAACCAATTGAACGGGACGCGACGGTTGAAGACATCGAGCGGATCGAGTCATTGACGCTGGAGGACTTCGCGGCTGATTTCGGCGCCATCGAATTGCCGACCGAAGGCCAGATGTCGACGGAGCAGATCAAGGACGCGGCGCTGATGTTCGTGGAAACGCTGCGCGCGCGCTAGGAGACGGGTATGGCGACCAACACGAATTCGGAAAGCTCGAAGCCGGCCGGCGGTGCCGCACCGGGTGGTGCCGGTGACGGCGACCGGAACAGCCTGCAGCAAGCCAGACCCAGGCAACGCAAGAGCCAACCCAAGCGCGGCGCTCCAGGGGAAAGCACACCGGCGATCCGATCCGCTCGGCAGGTCAACTCGATCAGTGCGCCTCGTGCCCGCGCCGGTACGCCCGGTGACAGGCCCCATACGGACAAACCGCCAGAGGCTAAGAGCCGGCCAGCCCGATCGACGCGATCGGAGCCAAAAGAATCGACAGCCACGGCTCCGGCGGTCGCTGAGGATCACCAGACGGTGCCGGAGCACGTTCGGCGGCGCTTCGTGCAGGTCGGGCGCAAGTACTACTTCCCGGATGGAGCGCGGGCGTTTACCGACCGTGGCCGGCGCCTGACGACGCCGAGTGAGAACACCGAGGTCATCCGGAGCCTGGTGACGATCGCCCTCGCGCGGGGATGGCGGGAGATCGTCGTGCGCGGCACGGATTCCTTTCGGCGGGAGGCCTGGTTCGCGGCGCAGCTGATGGGACTAGAGGTACGGGGATACCAACCCACGGATTTCGAGCAGGCCCGTCTCGTGCGAACCCTTGCGAGCCGGCAGTCTGGAGCGGAAGGACGCGCCGAGCCAAAGCCGCCGGCGAGCCCGTCCGCCGAGAGCGGCCGTCGAGGGCGAGTCTCGCCCCCGTCGAGCGATCAGGATTTGGTCGCCGGGCGACTGGTTCAGCACGGACGCGCGCCCTTCCAGCACGATCGCCATCAGCCGATGTCCTACTTCGTCAAGATCGAGACAGGGCAGGGTGAGCGAGTGATATGGGGCGTCGATCTGGAGCGGGCCATGGGCGAATCCGTCACCAAGCCCCAAACCGGCGACGAGATCGGGCTGCGTGCGGTACGCAAGGATGCAGTGACAGTAAAGGCCGCCAAACGTGACCAAACCGGCAAGGTTATCGGAGAGCAGGATCTCGATGCGCTTCGCAACCGTTGGGTCGTAGAGAAGCGAACGTTCTTTGATACGCGAAGCGGAGCGGCCGAGAAGGTGCGCGACAGGAATGTCCAGGCCCGAGAGGCCGTCAGGGAGCATCCCGAGCTCGTTGGCACGTACCTCCAGATCCGCGCCGCGGAACTCGCGGCGAAGAAGTTGAAGGATCCCGAGGACCGAACGCGCTTTGTCTCGGCGGTTCGGACGGCACTTGCAGACTCGGTGGGCCGGGGAGAGCCGGCGCCGCGTGTACGGATTCGCGAGCGGACGCCCAGCCGTCCGCCCACCAAGACGCGCGGGGCACGCACGGCCGACCAGACGCCGGCGCGGGGGTGATGCGGAATGCCGCAGACGCCCCCCAACGGTTCAGAATCTGGGCGGATCGACGGCGAGCGTCGACCGGATCTGGCGCGCCGCCGCGGTGAGGAACTGTTGATCGGCCGGCTCATTGGGTACGGCCGCGCCAATTACCAATTCCGGGTCGACGAGGATCCGTCCTACTACGTCAAGCTTCTCACGGGTCGCGGACCCCGCACGATCTGGGGCAAGGATCTCGAGCGCGCGCTCCTGGAATCCGAAACCAAGCCCAAGACCGGTGATCTCGTTGGCGCCCGCCGCGCCGCGCGGGAAGCTGTCACGGTCACCGTCAAGGAGCGCGACTCCGAGGGGCGGGTCGTGAGCCAGCGCGAGCGGCACGCTCACCGTTCGCTCTGGGTGGTGGAGAAGGTCGGGTTCTTTGCGGAGCGCGCGCGCATGGCGCGCCGTGTCCGGGACGAGCAGGTCGATGTCCGAGAAGCCGTCCGGGCGCATCCCGAGCTGCGATCCGCATTTCTGAGTGTTCGCGCAGCTGAAGAATTCGCGACGCGAAAGATCAAGGACCCGACCGATCGTGTGCGCTTCCTGGAGTTGATCCGAGGTGCCATGGCGGGATCGATCCAGAATGGAGAGCCGCTGCCGGCCGTGAAACTACGCTCGCCGGCCAGATCCACCACACCCTCGGCGCCTCCGAAGAAGCATCGCGATGAACCCACCCGTTGAACCGACTGATGAGGTCCTGGTCGCCCAGGACGTGCTGGCGAATCCCGCCACCTCGTATTGGCTGAAGTCCGCAATCGAAGCCGCGCTCGCGCGGGACCCGGTCGATGCCCTGAACGACGCGCTGGTGCTCGCCGCTGTTCTCGACGGGCACCTCCGTGAAGTTCTGGAGCTCGACACCGCGCCTTGAGTTGACCTGCGACGCCTTCACGGCGCAGCGATTCAGTCCCCGCCTGACACCGAGAGCTTCGCTTCCCCCTGCGCAGCTGGGGTGCAACCGTCCATTCGCAACAGCAGGAGACTGAGATCGGAACGGGCGGGATGGCCTGTGTGTAATCAGGCTATCACGCCGTGCTCGCCGTCAAGGACGAGTGCGGGGACGCACTCGCCGCCTGCGGCGGTCGTCGATCCTTGACCGCTGCGCGCGCCGTGATTCCGGGGCCTCGGGCCATCCCGCCCGAAATCCGGAGACCGATCATGACCAAGCATTCACTGTGGGTTCGCGACACGGCGACTGAGACGCTGCGCGAGGCGACTCACGAGGAGATCATCCACGCTGCGCGTAGCTGCCTGGCGCGGCGTGTCGTCAAGGGCGCGGTGCTGCAATCCCCCGGCGCGACGCGCGACTTCATCCTGGTGGAACTCAGTGAACGGTCGCATGAGTCGTTCTGCGTCCTGTACCTCGACAATCGTCATCGGGTCATTTCGTGGCAGGAACTGTTCCGCGGAACGATCGACGGTGCGAGCGTTCATCCGCGCGAGGTGGTGAAGGAAGCGATCAGTCGGAGCGCAGCGGCCTGCATTCTGGTGCACAACCACCCGTCTGGCGTCGCCGAACCGAGCCAGGCGGATGAGCTCATCACCCGCCGGCTCCGCGAAGCGATGGCGCTGGTGGACATTCGGATCCTCGATCACCTGATCGTCGCAGGGACGACGGTCCTCTCGTTCGCGGAACGCGGATTGCTCTGATGTTCGGTGGCGGCGCCAGCCGATTCTCGCGGTTGGCGTCGCCGTTCAATTCGACCGCCAGTTGATGCCCTGCCGCCGACGGATCGATGTCGGTTCGAAGGGAAGAGGGAGGAAGAGGGCGGGATGACCTAATTGCTTCAGCGTATCACGCCGTGCTCGCAGTCAAGGACGAGTGCGAGAACGCACTCGCCGCCTGCGGCGGTCTTCGATCCTTGACTACTGCGCGCGCCGTGATGCGTCACGCGCGGGCATTCCCGCCCAGATCCATCAAGGACCAAGACCATGAACTCCAATTCCACATTGTCTTTCTCGCGTTACTCCAATGCGTTCACCCAGGGGCTCGCGATGGAGGACCTGCGCAGCAAAGTGCCCGCTGTGTTTGCGGGTGGCGCTCACGAGAGCCTGAGCCACAAGTACACGTTCATTCCGACGGAGCTGGTGCTGTTGGGGCTGATGTCGGCAGGGTTCGTTCCGGTGGAAGCCCGGCAGGCCGGAAGCCGGAAGACCAGCCCGATGCACGCCCGTCATGTCGTTCGGCTGCGCCGTCGGTTCGAGACGGTCTCACTCCGGGATTCGGTGCCAGAGGTCGTGTTCCTCAATAGCCACGACGGGTCGAGTGCCTACCAGCTTCGGTTGGGACTCTTCCGGGCGGTTTGCACCAATGGGCTGATCGTCTCCGTCGGGGCCTTCCCGGCGCTCTGCGTCGCGCACAGGGGCGACATCGTGGACGAGGTGGTGACGGCTGCGCTGGAGGCCTCTGAGCGGTTCGAGATGCTGGCCGGTCGGGTCGAGCGGATGGAGCAGCGCCGGCTCGACCGGGACGAGCAGCTGAACTTCGCCGGCAAGGCTCTGGGGTTGCGGTATCCGGAGCCGGAGATGGCGGGTATGCAGCCGTCACAGCTGCTGGGCAGCCGTCGGGCAGAGGACGTCTCTGACGACCTGTGGACCGTTTTCAACCGGGTCCAGAGGCGACGTGGGCGGGAGGGAGCGTCTCCGGGCGCTCTCTCCCGCATTTCTCCCTAGCTGTGGTCGCGACTCTACGTGGAGATTCGTGCGCACCGGGCGGGACTGAACAATCGTGATCGACGGGGCTCGGGCGACTGCAGCGCCGGGTTTTTGCCTGTTTTGGGGGTAGATGCAGGATAGCGTGCCGCTTACGGGTTGGGCGATAGTCGCTCTCATGAGTTGCACGGAGACATTGAGAGCCTACGTCTCACTGGAGATCAAACTTCAGGCCAAGGCGGTCGCGGACGGGGAATTTCTCTCGGAGGCGGCATGGCTGAAGCGCCTGGTGCTTCGGGAGGTTCGCGCCTGTCGGGGAGCCAAAGGCGACGAGCGAGGGCCCTGCAACACGGAAAGCATTCGGCGATCAGCAAAGGACGCGCGGGGAGCAGGGGGCTGCGACAGGCCCATGCTCGTGCGCTTAAGGCCAGACGACCGGCTGCTGCTCGACGCTCGCGCCGAAGCCCGCGGCATGCGGCCGGCGACCTACGCCTCTGTCCTGATCCGATCGCACTTGCGGCAGCTCACCCCGCTACCCAAGGAAGAGCTGCTGGCCCTTAAGCGCAGCGTCGGCGAGCTGGCCACGATAGGGCGAAATATCAACCAGATCGCCAAAGCCGTGAACGACGGCGGTCGGGCGCCGGGGTCGGTCCGGGAGGAGTTCCGCGCCATGCTCAAGATCTGCGAAGCGCTGCGCGACAACACCAAGGCGCTCCTCATGGCGAATGTCACGAGCTGGGAGACGGGGCATGTCCAAACGAACGTTTAGGATTCGCGAAGGCGAGCCCCTGTTCGACCTCGTCTCCTACGCCCGCGGGGGGCCGCGCGAGACGGGCGGGAGGTTCACTCCAGCACAGATCGATCAGATACGAAGGACGGTCCAGAGGGCTCCAGAGGCGGTTGTGAAGGTACTGCCTCGGGACAGCAACGACCTCAAGGCCGCGGGCAAGCATCTCGACTACGTCGGTCGGTACGGAAAACTAGAACTCGAAACCGACGACGGTGATCACTTGCGGGGCAGGCGTGGAAAGGAACTGCTGGAGGACTGGGACCTCGACATCGACGAGGCACGCCGCCAGTCCACGCTGGCCGCAACCAAGAATCGTCGGCCGCCTAAGATCGTTCACAAGCTCATCTTCTCCATGCCTCCAGGAACGCCACCCGACAAAGTTCTCGGGGCCGTGCGCAATTTCGCCCGAGAGGAATTTTATGGGCAGCATCGCTATGCCTTCGTGTTGCATACCGACGAACCCCAACCCCACGTCCATCTTGTGCTGAAGGCCGTCAGTGAACAGGGCGTGCGCCTCAACATCCAGAAAGCCACCCTTCGCCATTGGCGCTCCGAGTTCGCCCGCAACTTGCGCGTACTCGGCGTCGCCGCCAGCGCCACCGAGCGCGCGGTCCGTGGTGAAACCGGCAAGGCCATGAAGGACGGCATTTACCGCGCCAGCGAGCGCGGCGACTCCACCTACGTGCGCGCACAGGCGGAAGCTGTCGCCGCCGAACTAGTCAAGGGAGGTGTCCGCGCCGAACCCGGCAAACGTACCCTGATCGAAACTCGACGCCAGGTCGAAACCGGCTGGCGCTCCATCGCCGACAGGCTCGCCAAGGACGGCCACCAGAACCTCGCCCGTGACGTACAGCGATTCGTCGATCGGATGACCCCGCCGAGCACCACGCGGGAGTCGATTGCAGACGAGCTCCTGCAACGCGCCCGCGAACGCAGTCTTATGAAGTTAGCCGCAGATGTCCGCCAAGTAGTGAGAGACCAGCAGTCTCGTTAGTTGTTCGCCTCGGGAGGAAAGTCGATCGATCCACTCATCGGTCATCGGCGCGAAATCGGTAGGGTAGTCGATCACCGCCGTGCGAGGAATCAAATCAGGTGGCATCCACGGGAGTTTGTCGTCCTGTTGGCCGAGATAGGGCAGCGCGAATCCTTTGATGAGGCGCGCTTCCTTCAGAGCATGCACTCTCTGCATGGCTGCGTCCTGCACGCGTCGGTGCACGACCCCGAACGACCGACGGATGCGGCTGAGAAATGCGAGCGGTAGTAGAACGCCAGAAGCCTGCCCTTGACCTGCGCTGCAAACAATGAGGTGGTCGCAGGCATATGTGTGGAGGCTATAGGCGTCGTCCCGGCCGGGTTCAAGGACGGCCGAACCAAGATTGTCATAAACGCCACCATCGGTAAGCAGCACACGGCTTTCCTTCATCGCACCTGCTTTACGAAACTTCCATCGGCGATCGAACGCGGGCAACAGCAGGGGATAGGCCGCCGAGGCTGCGACGGCGAATGCGACCTCGACGTCGGGCTCAAGCAACGCGCCGTGGCGCCAACTACCAGCCACACCATTCGAGAACCGAAACGCGGTGCCGGTGCGAAGCTCGCATGCACCGATGACTATCTCGAGATTATGACGCCTGGGGGAACTCATTCGAAGGCCACTCAGCACTTCGCGAGCCAAAACCTCATGGAATAGATCCGACCGAGTCGGGAACCGGAGAGTCTCAGGGTCTCGCCCTCTGATCCGCGCGGCTATTCCATCAACCGTCGTGGCGGTAGCGCTGGCAAGACAGCGAAGCAGATTCCAAGGTTTTGCCAACTCCAAGATGATCTTGTGCTGGAAGCCTTCCCGTAAGACTTGCCGAATGTCCGCTTCGAACTGGGCGAAGGTCTTGTCCGGCGTATAAGCATAGCAGGCGCCAATTACCGACCCACCCGAGATGGTCGAGAGCACATCGATGCGGGGTAATATCCCGAGATCCTCAAGGCCGCGGAGACATCCCAGGTGAAACGCCATCGCTCGCGAGCCGCCGCCCGACAGCGCAAGGCCAATCATACGACGGGCTCACGCAGCGTCAGTTGCGTGACTCCAACCGTGATCGTTTCATCAACTTTGCTGGCAGACATTCCCTCGTACACGTACACGCCGACAGTGCTGGCACCTGCCATGCGGCCATAAATTAACATGAGCGCACGGCGCCGATTCTGACCCGCGCGGGCGACCAGGATGGTCATTCCCGCAATGTCTTCTCCGCTCTGCCGGGGCGGCACGTCGGGGTGGGTATGCCACATTCCGATAAACCCACAGGCACCGAAGCTGTTGGCCGTTCGTGACAGATGCTCCGCCTCTGTTCCGTCCGTGCCGCACACAAAATGCCCGGGATCATGGAGACTGTCCGGCGGCGGTCCCGACGCATCTACCACCAAGATGATGCGCGAGGCTTCATCCCAGTAGCCCCACAGCAATCCTCCCGTTTCGTGACGGGCTGATCGAAGCCGCTGGTTTTGTCTCACTGCCGCGCGCGCTTGATTCAACGCATTGGCGGAAATGAGAATGCGATATCGCTCCGTACAGGCAACACTGACCTGTGGCAATGAGTACACGTCCAGATGGCCTGCTTCTCCGTCTGCGCCGGGAAGAGAGAAGGCGATCGCTCGAGCGCGCGGGTCGTCCGCAAACGTCCCGACAAGTTCATTGAGGGCTGTCGCCGCAAGCCTCGTCACATCACCCATAGAACCGGAAAAGGTCGGATCCGAGCATCCGGGCTCGGGTTGAAATAGAGCCTCGGCCGCGCGCGGCCCATAGAATGCCGCCGTGATCCCCGGTCTGTCGCCGCTGGCTGCGAGCTTGTATTTGAGACGATTGTACGCACTCCATGGCCCGTCATCGGACGATGCCCCCAAACTCACTCCAATCGCGCGCTGCGCCTTGGCATCGATCACGAAGGCTACGAGGCGGCGTACGTGTTGGCGTAACGTCAGCCAGTCACTCTCAAATTTCATTGAGACAATCGAAGAGGCCGTGCAATCAACGATCAGGTCGTAACGACTCAGCCGGTCCAAATCCGCCAGCACGAAGCGGTGCGCGTCCCGCTTAAAACCTCGAATGGCTGACTCTGGACGCAGGCTCTGCAGCCGACGCGCGAGGACCTCAGCCTTGGATGAACCGACGTCGTCCATGGCATAGTTTTGGCGTGCTAGCACGCCGGGCTTCACGATCGCGTTGTCGACCACGTCGACGGAAGCGGCCCTCGCGCGCACGATCATTTCTGCGGCCCAGGACCCGAGCGCACCCAAGCCCAAGATCAACACCCTCTTACCGGCGTACCAGGCCATTGGGCTCCTGGAATCGCGTCGTACGACAATCTCGTCGCGATCCTCAAGCACTGGGCACCATGAAATATCGGTCAGCTCGAATACGCGATACACGGCATCAGCAAGCTCTCCCCGGAGACTGCGCAGTTCTTCTGAATCGGTGTCCCCCGGGATGACGCGTCGAAGCGATGCGGCGTAGTTCGACGCCGTAGCCCAGACCGCCACATGCAGGCGCAACGAACCGTCGTGCGCTCGTCGCATCGGCAGGCCGATCACAACATAGGCGGGCTCGCCCTCGGGGGTCGCGAGCGCGGCCATCGTCAACAGGAACAGCAACGCCTCGCGCGAGACACCACGCCGCAAAAGCTCTTCAAAGAGATCGCGGCCGAGCCGCGGAAACTCCATTGGTAGCGGCAGCGCCAGGAAGATGGCGGGCGCGATCCGCTCGGCTGCCGGTGGTTCGTCGAAGGCGCTCCAACCGGACAATTCAAGACGGTTGGTAAGCTTCTGGAACTGAGCCCAACCTATCCACTGCGACCCCGCCTCGACCGGGGCGTTGGCCCGGACGACCACTGAGCTCTGCGTAGCATCCACTATGAAGTGCGGGGGTTCGAGAGGCCCCTCCACGGGGTCCATGTCGTTGCGTGCGGCTCGAGTGAGCCACAGTGTCATTCGATCGAGGAATCCGAACAAGCCATCCGCAGGGTTCCACTCAATCGGACTTTGATACAGACAGAGAAAGGTCTTCCAGCAGACGTGCGGAAATCCCGCGAATCGATCATGGTCGACAAGTAACTCGGGTCGTGCGAAGGGAAAGTCGTCCGGGATGCTGATAAAAAAATGCTCGCGCTCGCGAAGATCCAGTCCGCCCTCGCGTGTCTCGACCACGCCGATGCGAAAGCTAATGTGAACAGTGACCCAGGGGGTAACCTCCCTCGGTGGTCCGACGACTTCTAGCGCATCTGGGTCGGCGCTCTGCAGTTGCGCCAGTTCGCGCAGCGCCTGCTGCTGCCCCGGCGTCACTTCAACTGGCCAAAGCCAACTTGGACCCCGGGCGGCTGCGTACTACCCCTGGCCGTGGTTACGGCTGCCGACAGAGCGGATGCCGCTTTCCCGACCGATCGGACTTCCCTGAGCTGCAAACCTTGGTTATTCACCGTGAAGACGATGGGCCCTGGGTTCTCTTTGCTCGGCTGCTCGTGCGTGCAGAGGAAGCCGCCTGCCTTGACGATTTCCTCATAGCGCGTACGCGCGCTCTTGTGTGGCGGGTTATCGCCCTCACCGTCGGTAAAGTCAGAACGCGAGCTCGATACGATGTAAGCGCCCTTTCGCGCGTATTTCTCAAAGCGCTCCATGATGTCCTCCTTGAACTCCGCCTCCTCCGCATCTTCGTCCTTCCAATACATCACCTTCTTCGAACAGTGGTGCGCGCAGAGCATCACGTCCCAGTACAAATAGCCCGTATTCTTGCCGGCCTCGGTGACATCGAATATCTGTGTAATGCCCGGATATGCCCGGTCACCGAATAGGAAGAATTGCGCATACTTCTCGCCTTCCCAGAGCACGATGTTCAAGGACAGGCTGGTATCGTTCTTGTCACGGTCCTGCTCGTCCTTGAAGGGACCGTGAATAAATGCCTGGAAATGACCGGCAAGGTCGACCCCGTCGACTAGGCTCACCTTATCTCCGGGCCTTGACTTGCAGTCCTCTGGAAGTCCCACATAGTCATCCTCGTTGAGGATGTCGTCGTGGCCGATGACGCGTATGCGGTTGCCCGACTTCACGTTGTCGGGATCCTCAAGCATGGCGTCTCGCCGGCGATGTGCTTCTTTGCGGAATGCAAGCGCGTCGTCACACATGACCTCTCCGTCTTCGTCATGGTCCCGGAATATCTTTGGTGTGTGCCACAGTTCCCCGATGTGAACTTTCTTCATTAGCTCCTTGAAGCCCTGAATGTGGTCTTTGTCAGGATGCGTAAGGGCAAAGACCGCCAGGTACGGCTTGCCATTGCGCTTCGGGAGTACCTTGACGAGATGATCGACGATGGCCCATTCGGGCTCATCCGTGTCATCCGCCTTTTCCAGGTGTCGCAGGTCGACCTGCATGACGATCTTGCCCGGCTGCAATACAAAGGTTGTCGCGTCACCGGTCCCGACAGGCCAGAAAACCGCCCCTTTCTCGTCAGGTAATTTGAATTCATCAGCCATGTGCAAGCCTCGCGGCGCTTTGCGCGCCAATGTGATCGATTCTCAAATATCTAAATTTGCGCGGCCGTATCGAGCCATTCCAATTCGCTGGTCGCCCCGCCAAAAAAACGCAAAAACGTGTCGTACACTAGACGACGGGTGGCTTTGCCGCGCGATGCCGTGATCTGTGAAAGGGCCTTCCAGTAATCATCTAGATTCAATGGGTCTTCTTCGCCGTTCTTGAGGATCGCCTCAAGTTTGTCCAAAGCCCCGTCGAGCATTTTCATGCCGTTGCGGTTACGCATATATCCACAGGCCGCTACGAGACTCTGAAGAAACGTGCCACCGCTGGAGAGGATGAAGCGGCGCGTCGGATCATTCGCGTAGATACGAGTCATGAGCGGATGAAGCTCGGTCGCGATGCGCTTGAGCGTGTGGACGACATCATTGATGTCACCGACGTTGTCAAGGTACGCCTGGTCCTCATTCAGAAAGCGCTCGGCTTCCGTGCTGGCGGTGAGCTGCGCGTTGTTGGTGATAAACGCCTGGGTAGCAAGAACCAAGTCCGCGGCAGCGAAGTTGTCCTTGGGTCGCTGCATGCCCGGCATCTTGTTGATCTCGTGCCAGACGGGAATCTTGGCGCGCTGCTCAAGTTCCATAATGAGCGGGCGCTGCATGATTTCGACTTGAACTGGCAGACTCATGCGGCGCTGGCCAGTGTTGAAAGTCACCATGTAGTGAAGCAGGCCGCCAAGATCAATCTGGTAGAAGATCTCGTAGCGAACGACGCGCTTCAGGAGTTGCTCCGTCGCTGCGCGCGCCTCTCCGGTGGCCTCCACGTGATCGGCGAAATATGCCCATGCTTCCGAGGGAATAGACCCATCTTTGATGAGTTCGGCTCGACGCCATACAAGTAAAAGTGCGATGCAGAAACAGTAGAGCCTCTGGAGGCCATCAATGATCGAGTAGTCGATGTCGGTTTCGCCTAAGGATTGGGCTTTGCGATCGGGGGCACTGCGGCTTAAGGCGGCGACTTTCGACTCCGGCATCACCGCGCCTTCGATAAAGTCGCGAATCAGCCGTTTGTAGATCGAATCGGTGACGTGATCAAACGGGGGGCGTTGGGAGAAGTTTTTGTTGACGTTGACGCGTTGAATGTAGATGCCGAGGGGCTCCTGAACGTGGCCGATCCACCCGAGCGTTTTGGGATCCTGCATAGGTTCGGTAACGAGTTGCGCTGCGGCGGGCGGCGGAAGCACTCCGCCGTATCCATCGTTCAGGAGGCTGTCTGCGAGGCCGACAATTTGTTCGCGTAGCTTTTCCGCACGCTCCAGCTTAGTCGGCGCCTTTAAGGTCTTCGGTCTTCGTCCAGCCGGCATCGAAACACTCTCCTGAGGCGGGCCCGAAATTCATCAGAAAATCCACTTCGAGCTTGCGACTTATAATTGGCTCCGTATAATAGAGCCAATTATATTATGGAGCCAATTAATAGTAAAGCCACCTTGAGGATGGAGTGCTCGGTGCTGCCACCCCAAGGATTTATGCATGTAAGCCTCTATGGAACTTAGGATTTTCAATGTTGAGCACGGCGCCTGTGCGCTGCTGACCACCGACGCCGGCCAGCGGCTAATGGTCGATTGCGGCCATAACTCCACGACTGGCTGGTATCCGGGGAATTACCTTGCCGGACAACGGATCGGTCGTCTGGACGCGCTATGCGTCTCCAACTACGACCAAGACCACGTGTCTGGCTTCCCGAATCTCATTGATCGGGTGCAGATCGGGACCATCTTTCGAAACACCTCTGTTGCGCCCGAGGTTATTTGGCGGCTGAAGTCCGAAGACGGCATCGTGAGTGCGGCGATGACCCGCTTCGTGCAGGCCATCAGCCAGGAGTTCGGCCCACCGGGGGCGGTCGCCCCGCTTCAACTGCCGGGCGTCGCCTACCGACTCTATCGCAATGGGTATCCTGCCTTCGAGGACGAGAACAACCTGAGCCTCGTGATGGGCCTCACCTTCGGCGCGTGCAACTTCCTCAGAGCTGGCTTCGGTTTTTCGGACAGAGGTGTAAGTGGATTTCTGCCGGGGCATCATAGCGACCGGAGGACAGAGATTCATGAGGAAGCCAAGACGTAACCACTCAGCGGCGTTCAAGGCGCGAGTGGCCCTGGAGGCGATCCGGGGCGAGAAGACGATAGCGGAGATTGCGGCGCGCCACGAGGTGCATGCGAACCAGGTGAGCACCTGGAAGACGCAGGCGCTGGAGAGCCTCTCGGCGGTGTTCGACAAGGGCACGGGCGAGGCCGACAGCGCGGCGCAGATCCAGGCGCTGCAGTCGAAGATCGGACAGCTGACGATGGAGAACGATTTTTTAGAACGTGCGCTCGGGAAGTTCCCCGGCCTGAGCGGCAAGCGATGATCGAGCGGGGTGCGACGCTGCCGGTGAAGCGCCAGGCCGAGTTGCTGGAGCTGAGCCGAGCGAGCGTGTACTACACGCCGCGGCCGCTCTCGGAACGGGATCTGGGCTTGATGCGGCGGCTCGACGAGCTGCACCTGGAGCTGCCGTTCTACGGCTCTCGCAAGCTCACCCGGGAACTGCAGAAGGAGGGTCACACGGTCGGTCGCCGCCACGTCACGACGCTGATGCGCCGCATGGGCCTGGAGACGATCTATCGCAAGCCGCGCACCAGCATTCCGGCCAAAGAAGCGGCGATCCGGCCCTATTTGCTCGGCACTCTGACCATTGATCGGCCCAACCAGGTGTGGGCGAGCGACATCACCTACCTGCCGATGGCGCACGGGTTTTTGTATCTGGTGGCGATCCTGGACGTGTACAGCCGCAAGGTGCTGGCCTTCCGGCTCTCCAACACGATGACGGCGGACTTCTGCGTCGAAGCCCTGCAGGAGGCCCTGGCCAAGTTCGGTGCGCCTGAGATCTTCAACACCGACCAGGGCTCGCAGTTCACCAGCGCGGAGTGGACCGAGGTTCTCGAGGAGGCCGAGGTGGCCATCAGCATGGACGGCAAGGGGCGCTGGATCGACAACGTGTTCATCGAGCGGCTGTGGCGCAGCGTCAAGTACGAGGAGGTCTACCTTCACGGGTACGCCAACGGCACCGAGGCGCGCACCGGACTCACCCGCTACTTCAGCTTTTACAATGCGCGCCGATCGCATCAGTCCCTCGACTACCGAACGCCGGACGAGGTGTACTTCGAATCCTTGGCGGCCGCGTTGCCGATGGCCGCCTGAGCCATGATCTTGCACCAGCGAACCCCGGAGCTTCTGCCGCCTACGGCGGCAGACCGCGCTGCTGGTGTACGATTGACCAAGATCGATGAGGAAGAAAAGACCAGCACTACCAACCGCTCAGCCAGATCCACTTATCCCAAGAAGAAATCTGTCTCAACAAGCGAAGCCGCCCGTCTCTTTACGGGGGATCTGGAGGCGGCCGGGTGGGAGCACATGCTCAGAACGAACCCCGGGTTTCGCACCGAAGTCGCGACAACCCACGTCCTGATTGCCGCCCATCACGGCCGCGAGAATGGCATCTATCCTGAACTATTCGGTGCATACAGATGCCGACCGCAGATCGTCGTCATTTCTGATGACTATCATCAATATGACACGCAGCAAACCGTGGCCTTCTACCGTTCCAAGTGCATCGGTATCACCGGATTCCGCGGACAGGACCAGCGCCATGTACTCACCACCCGCCGCGACGGTGCGATTACTTTTTCAACGACCCCGACCGGCGTCATTGCACTTTGAGATTGCTACGTGTGATGGGGCACCTCAAGTGAGTGGACTATCCGAAGATTCTTTCCAGACGGACCAGTTATGACTTTCAATCTCAGTCACCTAAAGCGACTCGGTAACCAATTCGAAGTCCCTATCCCTCGGGATGCAGACGGCTACTTGGGTCGAGAATGTCCTCAGCCTGACTGCGAGGGGTACTTCAAGATCAAGCCTGGCACTGGATTGAGTGGCGAAAGTCTCCCGTGCCACTGCCCCTATTGTGGGCACAAGGGCTCCCAGAGCACCTTTTTCACCAAGCAGCAGATCGAGTACGCGAAATCGGTTGTTATGCGCGGCGTCGCGGATGCCATCCACAAGGATCTCAAAACACTGGAATTTGAGCACAAGCCGCGAGGCGCCTTCGGTATTGGTATCAGTATGAAGGTCAAAGCGGGCGCGCCGCTTCCGATTCGGCACTACCGCGAGCAGGAACTCGAAACCAAGATTACGTGCGAGAAGTGCACCTTGCAGTACGCGGTGTATGGCGTATTTGCCCACTGCCCGGATTGCGCCGCCCACAACTCACTCCAGATGCTGCGGTTAAATCTCGATTTAACGCGCAGGCAGTTAGATCTCTCGGGCAAGATCGACGATGCCCCTTTGCGCCAACACCTGATTGAAGACGCACTCGAGAACTGTGTGTCGGCGTTCGACGGGTTCGCGCGCGAGGCAGCCCGCATACGCGCTCACAAGAGCTCCAATCCGACGATGTGCGCCTCGCTGTCGTTTCAGAACCTTCCGAGAGCGGCAGCGCGGCTTAAGGCACTCTTTGGTATTGATCTGGCATCGGGATTTCAGGCGGACGTTTGGGCGGCAACGCACATGGCATTCGTGCGCAGACATCTGCTTGCACACAAAGCTGGTGTGGTCGATCAGGCATATCTCAACGAGACACAAGAGCCAGCCACATTGCTGGGTCGACGCTTGAGCATCGATCCCGCGGAGGTGTGCCGACTCGCCGACACTGTCATGAAGATCGGTGAAGCCCTAATTTCGCTGCTTCCCGCAACAGGGTGACGGGCATTTCAATTACGCAGGCGCTGAGACATGGGAGCGGGAACGATGCCAGACGTCTTTATCAGTCACTCGTCGGCCGATAGGCAGTTCGCAGAATTTCTCCACCGCCATCTGACCAGCGAGGGGCTGAGTGTCTTTCTTGCTCCGATCTCGTTGGTCCCAGGCAGCGGTGGCCACAGGAGATCCTGAACGCTCTCGGGGCCTCAAGTTGGGTCCTGTTTCTCGCAAGTCGTGCGGCGTGCACGTCTCCCTGGGTGCAGCAGGAGCTCGGTGCCGCGATTGCGAGGCAAAAAAAGCTCGTGCCGATCGTCTGGGATATGCCGCCGTCGGCGCTTCCTGGATGGACAGGTCACATCCAGGCAGTGAGTCTTGCCGGAGCGTCTGCCGACCAGGTCCGGGCCCAGATCACTGCCATTGCCGAACAGATCAAGGCGGACAAGGCGAAGGGGCTCTTGATCGGCGGGCTCTTGCTTGCCGGCCTCTTCGCCCTGGCGGCGAAGAGCTAGGCCACGCACGGCATCCGGGGATGACACGATTCAGCGACCTTTCGGGAATTTTATTCTCTCGCGTAGTTGACGGTATTCCTGACGGTATTCCTGACGGTATTGTGAGCACCGCGATTCCGGAATTTCTGTGGTAGCAATGAGTTACGACGCCAGGAGATTATTGAGTGGGGATAGTTGAAAGCCAAGAGATCGTCCCTAAGGGTTCGGATTCGGGTCGCCAATTGGGGTAGGATCGCCGTCGAAGAGGCGTCGATGTTTGGGCAGTCCAGCGTCGTCTTTCTGTTGGTACCTGTGATGGTATTTTAATTCGGCGGCGAAAATCGCCGTTCCAAATCAGGTATTTGGCGGGCGATGTGGATGTCTCTCTCCCGCCAAATTTCTCCTTCTTGTCCCGCGACTTAGACGTCGACGCGCTCGGCTCAGTGGCAAATCCAGTGGCAAATCGCGTCGGCGCCGTATCCCGTGCCGGCATCCGTTCCATTTCAAAGGGCCGAACGATCGGCCGTGATCGCGTCTGACGGCGCATCGGCGCCGACGCTCGGTGCAGGGGCACTTCGGAATGAATGGCTGCCCGAATTCTCTCGACGTCTGACTCGAGCGCGCCATTGGCCCAGGCGGCATAGAAGCGCAGCATCGTCGAGATGCTGTGGCCATGCTGTCTGGCGACCCAGAGCGCGCTGCGGCCTATCATCAGGCCCCAGCTCACGGAGGTGTGTCGCGCCATGTACGGCCGGCGATAGCGGATGTGCTTCAGTCGGCTCAGCGTCCGCTTCCAACGCATGCCCGGGTACTGGAGGTTGCATAGGGGCTGGCCGCCGGCCTTGAAGAACAGGTAGTCGTGATCGATCTTGCCAGCGCGGACCAGCCTCGCGCGCAGGCCAAGGTGCCGGTTCAATGCGCCAATTGCCCGCGGACATAGAAAGACGCGCCGATCGTCGCCGGTCTTGGTCGCATCATTGTCCACACCATTGACGCGCGCCTTCGTGACATCAAGCGTGCCGCGGGTGGCATCGTAATCACTGACGAGCAGAGCAATCTGTTCGGACGGCCGTAAACCCGTGAAAAATCGGAATTCATCATAGTTGGACTGTGCGTCGCCCCAGTCCCGGCGCAGTGCCTTGATCAGCGTTTCTGCTTCGTCAAGCGTAAAGGGATCAATGCACGGGCGGTCCTTGTGCCGGACCCGCGCACCCCTCAGCTCGCGGCTCGGATCATGGCGCTCCGGATGATCGCGGTACCCAAATTTGAACGCCCGCCGCAGAACGCTGATGGCGTTGTTGTGGGTCTTCTTGCTCCACTCGGCGCGATCGGCAATCCGCACCAGCTGCGAGTACTTCACGTCGAGAAATCGCAGTTGCCCGAGATTAGGACGCCAGCTGCTGTAGAGGACCTTGCAGTAAGAGGTCAGCGTTACGGTTGCCATGTCATGGCGGGCGACGCGCGCCGCACAGTGGGCAAGGTACTCGTCAAACACCTGGCCGCAGGTGCGGGGTGATCCGGCGAGTGGCACTTTTTTTAAGTGGCGGTAGTCGGGGAATTCTTCGGCGAAGTGGAAGGTGCCGGAAGCGATACGCGCCTTGATGCCGAGCAGGTGCTGACGGGCGCGCCGGAGATTGGTTTCTGTGGGAGGCCAGCGAAGCGTGGGGCGATAGCGCTTGCGTTCACATGTGAACGTCAATTGAATTCGAGCCTGTCCCGCCGGACGCACGCCGCCGGATTTTGAATGTCTGCCCACGCGAACGCCCCTACTATTGATCGTTGTCCGCGTTTAGCAGCATCCCAGGTATGAGCGCAACGTGTTTCCGGCGTATGTGACGCCGCGATCGTGAACTCTGACCGGCAATCTATTCGAGAGTAGTGGCCGGTGCTGCCTCCTCCATGCGTATTCGATTGATGCGTCCTGCGCCGCGCGTACGGCGCAGGATAAGCACCGAGGGCTCGCCAGGCTCTGACCGTTGACCGGTTTTCTAACGCTGTCGTCGAGGTAACCGGGCGGCAGTTACTGCTCCGGATGGGAAGCGAATGGGTTTTCTACCGGCGACATTGCGAGCGACAAAGATCGATGCCGCGCGGCGCCCTATCGGGTGCCGCGCGGCCGCAGAAGAAGGCGATCCTATTCCAGCGATTCAGAGACGGTCTTGACGGCCGTTCCGTTCTGCAATTTTACTTTGGCCGCCGCATGTCCCTTCCGGGTAAGTGCGGTTGCGCTGTACGCGTGAAAGCCAGGAGCGGCCTCTTCTGCCTTTGCAACGGCATCTCGAAGCGAGAGCTTCCCTTTGGCCATGGCGCGCCCCTGAGCGTTGGCGGCCACCAGATCCTCTCCGCCGGAGATGGCCTCGGTCTTGCCCACCTTGCCGGTCTGATGATCGACGATGATCTCCGAGAATGTGCCGCCCTTCTGCGTATAGACGGAGAGTTGCAGGTGTCCGTCGTCGATCTCGAACTTCGCTGATAGGGGCGTGCCTGTCGCCGAACTCGCGTCGAGTCCTTGCAGCAGTGTCACTTTGGCGGCAGGGAGTGCCGCGAGCAGTGCTTTTCTGTCTGCGGCTTCATCGGCCGTGGCCAGATTGCCAATCGCGCCGAGTGCCAACATCAAAGCCAGAGTTCCGAGCCGATTCATAGAGGCCTCCATTCAGTCGGTAACGCAACAATGATTTAGGGACGCTCGGTCAGTGCGGTCACGGGGCGCGCTTGGAATTCGTGAGATCCAGCGCGGCGCGCAGCTTCTTCGCCAGCACCACGGCATCGTCCGCAGCCCAGAAGTGCATGAAAATGAGGTGCGGCGAGTCGTTGACCATGTGACTGTGAAGCGCCGTGACCTCGATACCGTTTTGACGCAGGCTCCTGAGGACTGGCGTCACTTCACTGCCCAGCAGCACGAAGTCGCCGGTAATCGCGGCGCGACCCTCGCCCAGGGGCTGGAAATTGATGGCCGTCGCAGTGCCCAGCTGCGGGGGGATGGCCATGCCACTTTCCGTCAGCGGCTCGGCGCGAGGCACCGAGTACTGGAGAACGCCACCGTTCACAGAACCCTTGAACCCAACCACCGCATCCAGCGACGCGGAATCCAGTGCCAAGGGCTGAGTCGGCCCGGCGGGCGCGGCGGTCAGCGGCGTCTTGCTGAGGGCGATGCCAGCACGCAGTGATTCAGCGAGTAGGACGGGGTCGCCGTGCCCGCCGACATGCATATAGAACAGGGTCGGGCTCGTACGCAGCAGATGGTTGTGCAGCGCGCTGATCTCGATGCCGCCTTCAATCAGTTTCTGCATCACGGGGCTGACCTCATCCGGCGTGAGCACGAGATCGCCCATCAGCATGGCCTCGTTACCCATGGGCAGGAATGAAACCCATCCTCCCAGGGCGAACGCGGGGCGCAGCGTGACGCCGTCGTTGGTGACCGTGAGATCGGTACGGGGCAGGCCGTAACGGTGTACGCCGGCCGCCTGGATAATTCCAGAGCGACCCAGCGTCTGATCGACCTTGGCCCAATCCGGATCGGCGGCGAGCGCGTAACTTGCAAACGCTGCCGCGAAGGAGGCGGACAGAAGGGTCTTGATATGCATCGGTGTTCCTTGACCGCGCCGGTTCGTCGGAAACCCCAAAGGGCGCCGCGGTCGCGCACTTCAGGTTGCAATTGGGGCTGTTACAGGTATAACAGGCACGTAAAGTATAATACAGGTGACCGATGAGTTGGCTATTGCTGGTGACCAACCTGACGGGAGCGCACCAGACGTTGCGCGTCAGGATCTGGCGCGCCCTTAAGGGTTCCGGCGCGGCCCCTCTGCGGGATGGCGTCTATGTGCTGCCGGTGTCGGACTCCGCCCGGGGTGTGTTTGACGAGCAGCGCCGGGAACTCGAGGGCGCGTCCGGTACGGCCCAGGTGATTGAGTTTTCGAGTGCGAGCGATGCGCAGGAGGCGACCTTCAGGGGGTTCTTTGATCGCTCGGGTGAATACGCCAAGCTCCTGTCCGGCATTGCGGCGGCGCAACGACAGGTCCGACGCGCCGGGGAGGCGGAAGCCCGCCGCCGCCTCGGCCAGTACACGCGCGAACTGGCGGCCCTGGCAGCGGTGGACTTCTTCGGCGGTGAGTCGAGGCGCCAGGCGGAGGCGGCGCTGGCCGATCTGGCGACGGCGATCGAGTCACGGTTCTCGGCTGACGAACCCCACGCCGTGAAGCGGGCCGTTCAGCCGGTCGACCGAAGGAACTACCGCGGTAGGACGTGGGCGACGCGCGAGCACCTCTGGATCGACCGCGTGTGCTCGGCGTGGCTGATTCGCCGCTTCATCGATCCGAAGGCGAAGTTCGTCTGGATCAAGAAGGTTGCGCACTGCCCGAAGCGCGCGGTGGGTTTCGATTTCGATGGCGCCGAATTCACGCACGTGGGTGCACGGGTGACGTTCGAGGTGCTGCTCGCGAGTTTCGGCCTGGAAGGGGACGCAGGCCTGGTTGCACTCGGTGCGCTTGTGCATTACCTCGATGTCGGCGGTGTCCCCGTGCCTGAAGCCGCGGGTCTCGCCGCCGTCGTGACCGGAGCCCGATCGCTGCATGCGGACGACGACGCCTTGCTCGACGCGGTGTCGCCGGTGCTCGACAGCCTCCATGCAGCGTATGCGGGGAAGCCGCACGACTGATATGCGAACAGATGCACGACGCGAAGTATCAGGTGCCTCATGAAATGGGTCACCCGGGAGCGCCCGAAAATAGACCGCCTGGCCTGCCCTTGGCTCATCCGTCGATTCATCGACGCCGATGCCGAAATACTTTATGTGCCGACGGCCGAAGTCCTGGCAGTGGCGCGCGCCAAGGACGCAACGCCCTTCGACATCCCCGGCGTGGAACTGAGCCACGTAGGGCCGGAATGCAGCTTCGACGCGTTCCTGCGCAAGTATGGATTGTCTGAACCCGCGCTTGGAAAACTCGCGCTGATCGTCCGCGCTGCAGATACCGGCACCCTGGGCCGGTCTCCGGAAGCGGCGGGTCTCCTGGCCATCATGATCGGGCTCGGCCGCAACATCGCCGATGATCAGCGACTTCTCGAAGCAGCGTGCGTTGTCTACGACGCGCTGTATGCCTGGTGTCGCATGGGCGAGGAGCGGCACGGCTGGCGACCCGAGACGATGCAGTCATGACCGCGCGACCGCGGAGATTTCCATGAACCCATCGCACTCCGGTCGCATGGGAGAGATCACGCGGTATTTCCTCCGCCTGGGGCTCATAGGATTCGGGGGTCCCGTTGCGCTGGTCGGGCAGATGGAACGGGAACTCGTCGCCGGGAGGCAATGGCTCACGAAGGAGCAAATGCGCGAGGCGATTGCCATTTGCCAATCACTTCCGGGCCCCTTGGCGATTCAGGTGGGCATCTACGTCTCGCACTTGCGCGGTGGATTCTGGGGAGCCTGGGCAGGGGGTTGGGCCTTCATCCTGCCGAACTTCGTGATCGTGGCTATTCTCGGAGCGCTCTACGTGCACTTGGGTGACCTAAAACCGGTCATCGCCATTTTCTACGGTGTGAGCCCGGCCGTCATTGCGTTGATCCTCCATTCCTGTTACCGGTTGAGCAGGCTCGGCATGGAGGATCGCCTGCAGTGGGTGCTCGCGGCCTGCTGTTTCGTGGTGACAATCTGGCTCCAGGCCGAGGTTGCGTGGCTGTTCCTGGGGGCAGGCGCCATCGGGGCAATGTACTACGGCGGTCGATCGCCTCCCGGCGCCACGGCCACGCTCAGCATCGTGCCGTTGGCGGGCTCAGGGACGCAATGGCCGCTGCTCGGGAAGATTCTGGGGTTCTTCCTCAAAGCCGGCTCACTCACCTTCGGTAGTGGGCTCGTGATCGTACCGTTCCTCGAACAGGGCGTCGTGCGCGAGCACGGGTGGCTCGATGAACGCGCGTTCCTGATTGCCGTGGCCATCGGCATGATCAGCCCGGGGCCTGTCGTGATCACCGCCACCTTCGTCGGGTTCCTGGTTGCAGGCTTCTGGGGCGCGACTGCCGCCACCATTGGGATCTTCCTGCCGTCATTCATTTTCGTACTGGTCGCTGCTCCGCTGCTCGCGCGCCACCGAAGCAACCGCGCCGTGCAAGGCTTCGTCAAAGGTGCCTATGCCGCAGCTATTGGCACGATCCTGGGCGCAAGCGTCCTGCTCGGGCGCATCGCGATTGGCGACACCTTCACGGTCCTCGTGGCCGTCGCCTCGATCATCGTCTTGTTTCGCTGGAAGGTCAGCAATCCGCTGCTGATGTCGGTCACGGCCGCGCTGGGCTACGTGGCGTTTGTCTTCATTAATCCAACCTGGGTCTTGGTCCGATAGGGCCTAAGGAGTACACATTATGAATTATCTCAAGAGCGTCTCGGCATTTCTTACTTGCTTTGTGGTATTCGTCCCTGCCTGGGGCCAGAACGCCCCTCCGCCCACACAGACCTACAATTTCGAGTCGGACAAGCCGGGGGAGGCTCCCCATGAATTTTCGTTCGCGAGAACAGGTGGCGGTGCAGAAGGGCAGTGGGTGGTGCGATCCGATCCGGCGCTCTCGGGGAATCAAATTCTGGTCCAGGAGAGCGGCGACGCGACGGACTATCGGTTTCCGCTCGCGGTGGTCAAGGCGGGATCGTACAAGGACGTCACGCTGACCGTTCGCGCGCGACCGGTATCGGGCGATGTGGACCAGGGATTCGGTCTTGTCTGGCGCTACCAGGACGCTGACAATTACTACGTCACGCGCTGCAATGCGGACGAGGACAACTGCACGATCTACCACACGGTTGCCGGCAATCGACGATCGTTCCAGAGCAAATCAGTCAAGGTGGCCAAGAGCACCTGGCACACGTTAAAGCTGGAAGCCTCCGGCAATCACTTCATCGTGTGGTTCGATGGCGTGAAGGTGCTGGCTGCGACCGACGACACGTTCAAGGCGGCCGGCCGGGTCGGCCTTTGGACGAAGGCCGATTCGGTGATCCAGTTCGACGATCTCACCGTGACGCCGCATTAGACGGAAGGCAGCCAATGCTTGCGGGTAAGGATCGTCGGGGGTCGATGATGAACCGAAATCGACATGCGCACTTTGCGGCGGCGCTCCTGTCCGTCGTGATTGTGTTGTCAGCGTGCACACCGAAGACCGAGGAGGTGGTCATCTACACGTCAGTGGACCAAGTCTATTCAGAACCGATCTTCAAGGACTTCGAGCGGCAAAGCGGCATCACGGTTCGCGCCGTGTTCGACACGGAAGAGACCAAGAGTACGGGAGTGCTCAATCGCCTGGTCGCTGAAGGCCAGCACCCCCAGGCGGATGTGTTCTGGGCCAATGATCCAGCGCGGCCCCAGTTGCTCGTGAAACGTGGTCTGGTCGAGCCGTATCGCTCGCCTTCGGCCGCGGATATTCCCGCACCCTATCGCGACGGCGATGGCGCATGGACGTACATAGCGGCCCGTGCCCGGGTGCTACTGGTCAACAAGAATCGAGTGGCGCCGGGGGATTTACCCAGGTCAATACGTGATTTGGCCAACCCCCGCTGGAAGAATCAGGCTGCCATTGCGAATCCTCTGTTCGGGACGACGACTATGCACGTCGCCGCCCTTTTCACGGTGTGGGGAGACGGTCGGGCGCGCGACTTTCTGGACGCGCTGAAGGCCAACGGCGTGCGCGTGGCCAGCTCGAACGGCGAGGTCAAGCGCCTAGTGGCGAGCGGCGAAGTCGCCTTCGGACTTGCCGATACGGATGACGCGCAGGAAGCGGTGCAGGCGGGCGACCCGGTGACGGTGGTGTATCCGGACCAGGAAGACGACGGCACGCTGCTGATGCCGACAGCCGTGATGCTCTTGCGCGGGGCGCCACACGGCGAACCGGGTCGGAAGCTCGTCGACTTTCTGCTGTCGGCCGATGTCGAGCGTCGACTGGCCGAATCTGCCGCTCAGATGCCGCTGCGAGCGAGCGTACCCGTACCGCCCAGCCTCAAGCGGATCGGCGACATTCGACCGATGAGAGTTGACTACAGCAAGGTCGCCGACGACATGGAGCGTATCCAGCCATGGCTCCGGCAGTGGACGGGGCTTTGAATCGGCGGTGGCGCCTTTACCAGCAGCCGGTGGTCCTGGCGGTTACAGGCGCCTTGATCGTTACCGCGGCCGTGTTGCCCCTGCTACAACTGCTCGCCGATCTTCCGGCAGCGCTGCCTCTGGCGCACGACATACTCGGAAACGCGCGACCGTGGCTTCTCCTGCTTCGCTCCCTCGGGCTGTCCTGCGCCGTGGTTGCGACGGCGTTGGCTCTGGGGATCCCTTTCGGGGTCCTCATCGCCCGATTCGATGTGATGGGGAGACGTGCACTGTGGGTGCTGCAGGCGCTGCCGATGTTTCTGCCGCCTTTCGTTCTCGCGCTGGGCTGGTTTTACCTTTTTGGCCGCGGCGGCCTCATCGGCAATGGGCTCACGTCTCGGTTGCTCTTCGGCAACGCAGGCTACATCAGCGTGCTGGCCCTGGCATTCGCGCCGGTGGCCACCTCGCTGGTCGCGTTTGGCATACGGGGTGTCGATGCTTCGTTGGAGGATGCCGCACGGATGGTGGCGCGTCCCGGGAGGGTCGTCGCCCGCATCCTCGTTCCCGCCGCGCGGCCGGCGCTTACGCTGGCGGCCATTGTCATCTTCTCACTTGCGTTTTCCGAGCTCGGGGTAGCCATGTTCCTCCGGGTAGACGTCTTTCAGGCCATGGTGTTCGCTCGGCTTGGCGGCATCGATTTCGCGCCCGGCGAAGCGCTGGTCCTGCTGCTGCCTTTACTGCCACTCGCGGGTGGGCTCTTGCTGCTGGAGCGGCGATTTGGCGGCGGCTCCGATCTGGCTGTTGCCGGACTTCGCGGCGGGGCGCGCCCACCGATGCCACTGGGAATATGGCGTGTGCCTCTGTCGCTCGGTTGTTGGTTGCTTACGACCTTGTCGATGGCGCCCGTATTCGCGGTGGCCTATCGGGCCGCGCGCGCCATGAATGCCGCAACACTCTTGCCTTGGCTTGGAAAGGCGCCGATAACCAGCTTGTCAACCGCGGCTTGTGCCGGCGTCGTGGTCGCCGCCATCGGTCTGGTCGTAGGGCATTCCCTGGCGCGCCGCGGCCCGGGCTCGGCCGCGCTCGACGCTGCCGCGGTCCTGTCTTTCCTGATGCCCTCCGCGCTGCTCGGCATAGGGCTTGTCGGCGTCTGGAATCGAACTGCAACGACATTCGTCTATGGAAGCGTGTCGATCCTGGTCATTGGCTACGTGGCGCGTTATGTAGTCGTCGGTATTCGGTGCGTTGCAGCCGAAGTACTGCAGAGTCCTGCGAATCTTGAAGAGGCTGCAGCTGTCGCCGGCGCCCCCTATCTGCTGCGGCTATGGCGCATTGTCCTGCCGTTGGGCGCTCGCGCAATTGCCTTCTCGTTCCTGATGGTGCTCGTGTTCTGTCTGCGCGACCTCGATACGCCGGTGATTTTTTATCCGGCCGGCTACGAACCGTTGACCGTGCGCCTGTTCACGTTGGAAGCGAACGGTCCGCAGGCAGTGATCGCGGCTCTCGCGTTGACACAGGTCGTCATGACTCTGCTCGCCCTGATGCTGGGATACCTGTGCATCCCGAAGCGGAGGCGGATGTGACCGAGGCAATAGCACTCGAAGGCGTGACGCTTCGTTACGGTGAGCGGACCGTACTGGACGACCTTTCGCTCGAGGTCAAGGCGGGCGAGGTCCTGGCGCTGCTGGGCCCCTCAGGCTGCGGCAAATCAAGCGTACTTAGGTTGGTGGCGGGCCTGCTCGCCCCGATGAAAGGTGTGGTTCGATTGGGCGGTGAGACCGTTAGCAACGATGGAACCGTCGTGCGGCCGCCGGAGGAACGCAACGTCGCCATTGTCTTTCAGGACCTGGCGCTATGGCCGCACCTCACTGTCAGCGGCAACCTCGACTTCGGCCTGCAGGCGAAGCGGGTCTCTGCCGACGAGCGTCGGCAGCGAACGCAGGCGGCGCTCGACCGTGTGGGGCTTGCTTCGAGGATGCGCAGCTACCCGGCAGAGCTATCCGGTGGCGAGCGGCAGCGTGTCGCAATTGCTCGGGCGCTGGTCCTTGAGCCACGCGCAGTGCTGCTGGACGAACCATTGTCCAATCTCGACGTCGGTTTGAAGAAGGATCTGTTGGCGACATTCCGGGACCTTCTTCGCGAGCGCGGTGTGACGACCCTTTTCGTTACGCATGATCTGCGCGAGGCAGCCGCGCTTGGCGATCGACTCGCGGTAGTGGAGCAAGGGCGAATAGCCCAGGCCGGCGATCTCGAGACGATGCTCTCTGCACCATCGACGTCCTTTATTCGGGGACTGGTGGATGATCTCGCCACTGGTCGTCCAGGCCCCAAAGCGGGGGTCGGGAGATAGCCGCATGAGATGGGTTACGCGAGAACGTCCGAAGATCGACCGGTTGGCTTGCCCATGGATGTTCTGGCGACGGCGGCCGTCCTGGCGCGATATGGGTGTTCAAACGGTCGCGCTAGGACTTCACCGAGGCCGTGGAGTGCCTGACCAATGGCAAAGTCTTGGCATACAGATCTGTATGGGACGCGTTTCAACGCGCGCTGGCAGTCTTGGCGCAATGACATACAGCCTCGCCGCCAGAGCGTAGATCACTATGGGACGATTGAAGGGGTTTCGAAAACTGTGGAACAGACTCGAGAAGGGTCATCGGACGCCCGATTGCTGTCGGTCCGCGTCGCGGCGACTATACTTGCCCCTGAGCGTCCTGGCTGGGAGTTTGATCTCGGCGATCGCCTATGCGGCCGACCCCAGACCATCCGCCGAGCCCGCCCCGACTATGGACCAGGTGGTCGTCTCCGCCCGAAAGCTTAACGTCGAATCCAAGATCGATCGGAAGGTGTACACGGTGGCTGAGGATGCGCAGAGCGCCTTCGGCAGCGCGAGTGACATCCTGAGCGTGATCCCCTCCGTGGATGTGGACCTCGACGGCATGGTCTCGCTGCGGGGCGACAGCAATGTGCTGGTGCTGATCGATGGCAAACCCTCGACGAAGTTCCAGGGTGCAGCCGCTGGCGACAATCTGCAATCGCTCTCGGCCGCCGACATCGAGCGCGTCGAGGTCCTGACGACGCCGCCACCCGAATTCAAGGCCGAAGGAGCGGCGGGAGTCATCAATATCATCACCCGCAAGCGGCGGCCGAAAGGAGCCGCAGGCACGATCCAGGCGAGTGCCGGCAGCGGCGGACGGTACGTCGGTGCTGCGGCCTTGAGCTACGCAGGCCAGAAAGGTTCGGTGTCGATGAACGGGGGATTCCGTCAGGACTACCGCGACCGTCAAGTCGCTTCCGAGGTGGTTGGTCCGGACCCGGTCTCCGGGCAGGTACTCGATTCGCGCAGTGGGTTCCAAGAGCGCCTGCGCCGGCAAGTGCCCAGCCTGGGTGTTTCGGGCGAGTATGCGATCGACGACAAGAGCTCAGTCAATGGATCGGCCAGCTGGATGAGGCGAGGGGGCCTACGGACCTATACGCAGAACAACAGCAGCAGCGACCCGACCGGGACCGTGGTGAGGTCGACCGGTCGACTCTCAAGCGGGCATGACCCGGAAGATGACTATGATACGGCGCTCCGGTACACGAAGAAGCTTGCTCGCCCCGGCGAGTCCCTGGATATTGACCTCCATCGCTCGATCTCCCATCAGCACGAACACTACGACTACACCAACGAGTCTTTCATCCCGCCGGCTCCGCTCGCGTTCAGCAACCTGGGTTTCACCGAAGACCACGGCATCGCCGAGGCTGGTGCGGACTACGTGCTGCCGATCGACAAGACGCGAACGCTGAAGCTGGGCTACTCGTTCGAACGGGACGACTACGGGTTCAGCAATGTCGGGGCGACCGTGGATCCTTCCACTGGCGTCCAGACCGTGGACCCCACCCTGACGAATGACTTCCAGTTCCACCAGGATATCCACGCCGGCTACGGGAGCTATCAGGCCGTCGTGGGGGCGTGGACCTGGCTTGGCGGCTTGCGTGCCGAGTGGACGACAAACGACGCCTTGCTCGTCACCAATGGCACGCGAACGCAGCAGCGCTACTTTGAGCTGTTCCCCAGCCTGCACGTCGATCACCCCGTCACCGACAATACGACGCTGACGTTCGGTGCGAGCCGGCGGATCACCCGACCGCAGCCGGACAACCTGAACCCTTATCTCGACCACGAGTACACGCCGAACCTCAACGCCGGCAACCCGAACCTCCGGCCCCAGATCACGCAGTCCTTCGAAGTGGGCGGCGAATACGACCGGCACGGGGCCACGTACCTGGTGACGGGTTACTTCCGTCGCAACAAGGACAGCGTGACGGACGTGATCCAATACCTTGGTAACGGCTTTTCCCTCGCGACGAAGGAGAACCTCCCGCGGAACGATTCTGCGGGGGCGGAATTCACCGCCGCAGGCCACCTCGGTTCAAGAATGAACTACACCATCAGCGGCAATGCCTTCTATAGCCAGATCGATGCGACGCAACTCGGCACGCCCGGGCTTCGGTCGACGACCGGCATCAACCTCAAGACCAAGCTCGATTTCCACCCGACCGCGAAAGATTCGGCACAGCTCACCTTCACGCGGACCGACAAGCGCCTGACTCCCCAGGGCATGGTAAGCGCCATCAACCTGGTCAATCTGGGCTACAAGCGGGCCATCACGTCGGATCTATCGTTGGTCGCGACAGCGTCGGATCTTTTCAACGGGCAGCGGCTCATGCGCGTGGTGTCGGGTCCGGAGGTCAGCCAGACCTATCGCCGGACAGTCGCCGGCCGCATCGCCTACCTGGGATTCGTGTATGCCTTCGGCGGCAAGAGGGACAAGCAGCCGGGCTTCGAGTACGTGCAGGGCGAATAGCCGCACTCCACGGGCGCCGCAGTTTCGCGCGCGCCCTGGGATTCAGTGACTATGCTGATGGTGTACGTCGGGGAAATGTGGATGGCTGTGCGATAACGGCTCGTGCTGGTGCTCATGAGCGTGAGGTTCACTGCCGTCCCAATCCGTCGGATGACTGTGTTGGTGATGCTCGTCATGAACATGAGCATGAGAGTGAACCAGCGGCTCATGCACGTGTGGGTGAGCGTGTGTTTCAGATAAATGCAGCCAGACGCCGCCGGCCATGCACGCTGTCGCGACCCAGAATTCCCATCCGCCCGGCTCCCCATACAGCATGATCGCCACGACGCTGCCAACGAAGGGTGCGGTTGCGAAGTAGGCACCGGTGCGCGCGGTACCCAGGTTCCGCAATGAATACACGAAAAGCACGAGACTGATGCCGTAGCCGGCAAAGCCGAGTGCCAAGGTGCAGACCAGGTTGGTTGGAGCCGGCCAATGGGCTCCCAGAGTCAAGGCGAGCACTGTATTGGTCAGTCCCGCGGCAAGTCCCTTGATGCCGGCGATGATCCGGGCATCGCCGGTGGAGATCCTTCTCGTCAGGTTGTTATCGAGCGCCCAGAACAGGCAGGCCCCGGCAATGGCAAGCGACGGACCGGCGGCCATCGGCACGGCTGCGTCGTGCGGCCAGGCGAGTAGCAGGCTTCCCGCAAGGATGGCGCCGAAGCCGACGACGATCCGACTGCTCGTCGCCTCGCGGAAGATGATCCAGGCGATCAGCGCCGTCAGAACAACTTCGAGATTCAGGAGCAGGGAGGTAGACGCGGCGTCGGCCTTGGTTAGGCCGTACATCAGCAGAGCCGGCGCAGCGATGCCGCCAGTCGCGATCACGCTGGCGAGCCACGGCCAATCCGACCGCGACAGCCCAGTGGATATTCGGCCGCGATCGGCGATGACAACCCAGAAGGCCAACCCCAGTCCACTGCCAAGATACAGGAGCCCGGCAACGAGCAGCGGGTGAGTCGTCGCCAGGATTTCCTTCGCGAGGGGCGTGGTCACCCCAAACAGCACGGCAGCCGCAAGCGCGGAGGTAGCGGCTGGCAGTCTTGTCAAAGTTGGCATATGCGGCAGGATAACGCGCGGGCGCTTGGCCGGTCTTGGCCTATCAGTCGCCGATCCCGTGATTACTCCAGGGCGGGTTCCGGTGTGCGTATTCCGATGATGGTGACCGGTCGTTCCGGGGATCGTGACCGGCGCGGCGCGTGGTGAGGTGCGCTTGGGTTGAGTGTAGCTCAGTTGGTCACGATGGGGAGTCCGCAGGAGTCTTTGGATCGGGTGTTCGACGCCGCAGGGATTCGCCTTTGAGCGTGATGCGATGGGCGTGATGCAGTAGCCGATCGAGGATGGCGTCGGCGACGGTGGGCTCGGCGATCCAGGCGTGCCAGTGCTCGATCGGTAGCTGGCCGGCGATGACGGTGGCGCGACGATCGGAGCGATCGTCGACGACGTCGAGCAGGTCTTCTCGGGCGATTGGATCCATGGCATGCAAGCCCCAGTCGTCCAACACCAGTAGGTCGAGCTTGGCGAGTGCGGCGAGACGGTATTTGTGAGTGCCGTCGCCGCGGGCAACGCGCAGGTCGTCGAGGAGCCTGGGCACGCGGGTGTAGAGCGTGGTCTTGCCGAGACGGCAGGCGCGCTGCGCCAAGGCGCAGGCGAGCCAGGTCTTGCCGACGCCGGCGGGCCCGGTGATCAGGACGCCCTGGGCGCGCTCGAGCCACTCGCCGTGGGCGAGGCTGGTGAGGAGCCGACGGTCGAGGCCACGACTGGCGCGCTGGTCGATGTCTTCGAGGTTGGCGGTCGCGTACTTGAGCTTGGCTCGACGCAGCAGTGCCGTGAGGCGCTTGGAGCTTCGGTAAGCGGCTTCGCGCTCGACCAGCAGGGCGAGGCGGTCCTCGAACGGCAGCGTCTGTGCCGGTGGCATGGCGAGCTGTTCCTCGAACGCGGCGGCCATGCCGCCGAGCTTGAGGGTATGCAGGTGGGCCAGGGTCTGATGGACGATCATCGCTGGATGCTCCTTCGGGTCATTGGTAGTAGCGGGGTCCGCGGACGTGGTCGTGATCGGGCGCCGTCCAGTCGGCCGGGGCATTGAGCGGGGTGGTCTCGAGCTTGTTCTGCAGGATTGCTTTGACTGACCTATAGCTCGGTGCGCCGAGGGCGATCGCCCGGGTGCAGGCGGCCTCGAGTCGGGGTGGACCATGTTGTTCGGCGAGCCGCAGGAGGCCGAGGCAGGCGCGGTAGCCCTGCTCCGGATGCGGCCGCGTCTCGAGGATGCGGATGACGACGGCTGCGCACGATGGCCCGACGGTCCCGCCCCAGCGGATCAGGCGCTGCGGCGACCACTCGAGGTGTGCCCTATGTGCGGCCGGCAGATGCTCGGGGATCGTGCTGTAGCCGCCGCGCTTGGCGGACCGCAGATGCCCGGCGACCCGCTTGCCGCGGTAGAGGACCTCAACCGCGTGCGTCGTGACGCGCAGCTCAACCGCCGCGTGCACGAGCTCATGCGGCACGCTGTAGTAATGGCCATCGAGCACCACGTGGTAGTCGATGTTGACCTTGGCGGGCCAGTAGCGGGCGAGCTCGTAGCGGTTCGCCGGCAGCGGCCGCAGCGCCGGCCGATCGAGCGTCTCGTACGCGCTGCGTCGGTTCCCCGGCAGCCGCTTGAACGGCCGGGTGTTGAGGTAGCCGAGCAGCTCGCCGACCGCGAGGTCGACCTCGGTGACGGTCGCGAAGCGACGGTTGCGGAGCCGGGCGAGGATCCAGCGCTCGACGACCAGCACCCCCTGCTCGACCTTCGCCTTGTCCTTGGGCTTGTACGGCCGTGCCGGCAGGATCGCCGTGCCGTAGTGCGCCGCGAGGTCAAGGAGCGTCGCCGAGGCCTGCGGCTCGTAGCGGTCGGGGTCCGCGATCAGCGCCCGGGCATTGTCCGGGACCACGAGCTCGGGAACGCCCTCGATGTACTCGAACGCCCGAACGAGCCCCTCGACCCAGTCGGCGAGCGTCTGGCGCGGCGTCGCGCATGCGAACGTATAGCTCGACGCGCCGAGCGCGGCGACGAAGATCTGCGCCCGATCCCCGACCTCGCCGTACGGGATGGTCTGGCCGGCGTAGTCGACGAACAGCTTCTCACCGGCCCGGTGCACCTGGCGCATCGAGCGCCTCAGACGCGCAACGAAGTCCCGGTACCGCTGGGCGAACTGCGAGTACTTGTAGGTCGACTGGCCGGGGTGCGCCGCGACGTGCTCCTCCCACAGCAGCCACAGCGTCATGCCTCGTCGCTTGAGCTCCTGGTGGATCACTGCATAGTCGGGCTGGACGTGCCGGACCGGGATCGGCCGAGCGGGCCGCAGCCGCCGTCCGAGCTCGTCCTCGCTCATCGAGAGGAGCTCGGTAACCGTCAGCTCCGCCGCCTCGGCGAGCCCGACGTACTTGGCGACGACGCCCTTCGAGATCGACAGCGCCCGCGCGATCCGCTCGTGCGAGAGGCCCGCCTCGTACTTCAGTCGATACAGCTCGCGGATGCTGCGCATGGTCAGTGTCCTGGTCGGCATCGCCCCTCCGGTTGGCAAAAACCGGACAGGCTACGCCTGCAAAACACCTCACCACCGCCGCCGTTCCGGACGACCGTGACCGGCCGTTCCGGAACCGTGACCGCCCGTTCCGGGCGGCCACAAAATCGGTCACGATCGGTCGGAACGACCGGTCACGACCTGCCGGAATCGCCGGTCACGCTCCGTCGGAACGTCCGGTCACGATCGGCCGGAATACGCATCCGGTGGACAGCATTGTCGCCGTCCAGCCGGTGACCTCAGTTCGAATGAGGCGAATCGCGTCACCGGGGCAAGTGAGCGCATTCTGCCAAATTGGGTCGAGGACTTGCCAAAGCCGCCGATCTCGATAGGTCCCTATCCGCACGATCCGGTTAAATTGGTGCGATTGATAGCGAACCGATAAAGGACTATATTTGGTCCGGAACGTATACCCGGAGTCCTTATGCGCTATTCAACCCAGATCCGGCCCATCAGCTACCTGAAGGCCAACGCCGCCGAGGTGCTCCAGGAGCTGGCCGACCAGCGACAGCCCATGGTCATCACGCAGAACGGTGAGGCCAAGGCCGTTATCCAAGACGTAGCCACCTACGAGCAGACGCAGGAGACACTGGCGCTGTTGAAGATCTTGGCACTGGGTAATCAGCAGGTTTCTCAGGGCCGAGTCAAGCCGCTCGCCGATGTCGCCAAACGCCTGCGCGCCAACCCTCCGTCGGAGGACTGATGCGCTTTCAAGTCGTTCTCACCGAAGACGCTGAGCGCGACCTGGAAGACATCGTCACCCATATTGCGACGCACGACTCGCCCCAGAGCGCAGATCACGTCCTGAACCGAATGCTCGAAATTGCTGAAAGCCTTTCGACCGCGCCGACGCGTGGATCTCAGCCGAAGGAATTGCGTGGTCTGGGCGATCAGGAATACCGGCAGGTCTTCTTCAAGCGTTACCGGCTCATCTATCGGGTCTTCCAGGAACGCGTGGTCATATACCTGATCGCCGACGGGCGGCGGGATATGCAGTCCCTATTGGCGCGCCGATTGCTGGGCGGCTAAACCGCCGATGACTTCACTGCCCGTCTTTTTCCTGCATCGAGGAATCGCGTATTACGAGCGCGGCCCATAGCCCGAGAGTTCCGGGTAAGACAAATGATCGCGTACGTTCCGAGCTGTTACGAAAAGTCGGTACTTATGAACAAGTACCGACGAAAAGGAACGGCACCCTCGGCGATCAACTCGCCGATTCGCAGCAACGACAACGATGCGGGCTATTGCCAAATCTACTGCCAAATCCGGGGGTCAGAGGGGATTGGAGGGGACAAAAAGATAAATGAATTCAGCAAGTTATTGATTCCTAAAGTGCGCCCGCCGGGTTCGAATCCCTCTCTCTCCGCCAGTCTTTGTTCTTGATTCCTTTACGATTATTGATTGCTCGCCAGAGGCTAGTGCCAAACTAGTGCCAAATCTCGCAGTGCATACAACGTCTTTCACGACGTTCGCCGGCGTTTTTTCCGGAATCGAAACACCCTTGAACGCGCGCTCGATGGCCTGCACATCCGTGGTGGTCGCGCCCTCGATCCACGCCGCGTAGGTGTCGAGCATGGTGTGCACCGAGTGGCCGTGCTGCTTGGCCACCCACAGCGGATTCTTGCCCATCATCAGATTCCAGCTCACCGAGGAATGCCGCGCGTTGTAGGGCTCGCGATAGCGGGTCTTGAGCGTCACCTGCAGCGTGCGCCGCCAGCGGACCCACGGATACTGGAGGTTGCGGATCGGCGTGCCGCCTTCCTTGAAGAACACGTTCTCGTGCTGGATCTTGCCGGCGAGCAGGCAAACCGCCGAGCATGTGTCCGGTACGTTGAAAGCGTGGATGGGATCGACCCACTTCCTGATGAAACGACTACCGAACGTGCAGACGGAGATGAGCCTTCACGTTCTAGCTTACAAATTGAAGCGAGCGATGCAGATCTTCGGTGTCGTACCCTTGATCAAGGCGATCCGGGCATAGCTCGCGCCTTCACCTTATCGGCAAACGCTGCGTCCGGGCCTATATCAACGACACCGGGACGCTCAGAGAGCGCGATAGATATCGCGTTTTCGCACAGCCTGGGTCAACTCCTGCGGTTGCCCGCGGCAATCTTTTCGCCCAATTTGTCAGCAAGCCAAAGCTTAATCAAAGACTGCCGCGTGACTCCCATGCGACGCGCCTCACGATCTAAGGACTCCACCATCCAGCCCGGAAAGTCGACGTTCACCCGCTTGGGATTCGTTCCGACTCGCTTCGCCTTGGCTAGATCCAGTTGGTCGATTATCTTCTCGGAAGCATCGAACTTTCGATCAAACGTCTTGGTTTTCATAAATCTCAATTTCCTCGTCGCGCGACCGCCTTACTGAAATGATGCGGGTGTTTTCACCGCGTCTGGTAATTACGGCAGACCAATGTTTTTCAGCCATTTTCCCGATTACCACCCACCGCGGTTCCTCCGTTACACGAGCCGGGATCTCGAGTAATTCCGGGTCAGCCCACAACTCTTGAGCCTCCTCGAAATCAACGCCGTGCTTGCGTTTGTTCTCGGCGCTCTTGTCCGGATCATATTCAAAGCCCATAAGGAATTTTTGGCAAATCTGACAGGTATAGTAAAGGTATGGATATTATACCTAATCGCGCGATGTAAACCACGAATCGCCGCCAGAAAACCAGCATCGTTGGGCGATACTAAGGGTCATACCCGGTACCCGACCCACCCACGAGGCGACCGGTGAGGTGACATCACGCCCCTCTCGAAGTCGCATGACGGCTGCGCGACAAGCGCGGGAAGTGCGGGCGCGTCACACCGGGCGTTCGCTGACCTCGCCGAAAGGAGATTGGTGTCTCATTTCAGGTGCCTATCGCCACTGCGGCCGCCTTGTTCATGCGTGTGGAGCGGGAATTCCTCGCCCGCCGCTTCTTCCACCAGATGTAGGTGCCCGTAATCGACAGCATGATGATGAGCAGGCCCATCGCGGCAACGAAGATTCGGAACGGCAGGCCCCAGATCTGTGCCATGTGCAGAGCGAAGATCCAGCTGTCAATCGTGCTGCCGGCATTCGCACCTGTGGGTATGTTGATCGCCCCGAAACGACCGTTGAAGGCATCGAACACTATGTAGGTCGCTGCGCCGTGATCCGTCTGGTCGCGATCGCTTCGCACGAAATACATGTACGCGCCGAGGTCTGAAAGGTAGGACAACGAAGCTTCATGCTGGATCGTGAAGCCATTCTTCGCGGCCTGTTCCGCCATCATGCGGCGTGCAAGGGTGTGCGCTTCTTCGATGCCTATACCCGGCTCTGGCCGCGGAGTTGCCAACTTCGGAAAGTGTGCGATGGGATCCGGCATGTTGAACACGGCCTTCATCACCGGGCGGTAGACCTCCTCGTAGAGATTGAACCCGACGCTCGACCACGCGAAGGCCAACAGCATGACCCAAAACCACAAGCCGCCAGCGCGATGCAGGTCGAAGTTGATACGAAGCGCGGAGCCGTTCCACTTCACCAGCCACGACGGTTTCCACCAGCGTGCCAGCCAGTGTTTGCGCATAACCTTTGCAGGCGCGGCATCACCTTCCTTGCGGCGGCGTATGGATACCGGAAAGGTCAGGTACCCACTCACGAAACAATCCAGCGTCCATACCAATGCCACGATGCCGAACAGGTATGACCCAATCGAACCAGGCAGGGCCATCTGATAATGCAGCCGGTTGATCACAGGCATGAAGTTCTGCCGGGTGATGGGCCAGACGTCGTCGGAGTATTGCCTGCGGCTGATTTCGGCGCCGGAATACGGATCGAGATAGATCACGGACAGTCCCAGGTCATAAGGCTTGCCGCTCGCCGGATCGAGCCGCGGCTCGAACGAAACGAGATACGCCTCCTTCGCCTTGACCTCAAAATTCAGGTTGTTGACCATGCCGTGAGGCACCGCTGCCAGCGCATGTTCGCGCAAGGTGGAGGCCCCCAGCAGTGGCCTGTCCCGCGTCGCCACCTTGGGCAGCGGATTGAGCAATCCATCCAGCTCCGGATAGAAGACGATGAGGCTGCCGGTCAGTCCGATGACGATCAGGAAGAACGCCATGAACAGACCGGCATAGCGGTGGAACAGCACCCAGAATTGACGAGTCACATCAGAACTCGAGGTTCAAAGACGCCGTTGCTGAACGCGGTGCGCCCCAGGCCAGATAGCCAACCTTTCCGACGCTTGTCGCACAGAGCGTAAGAGGTCTGCCATGGCCGCGGCTCTCAGAATTCCGCCTTCAACGATACGGTCAGCGTGCGCGGGTCGCCAACATAGGCACCCTGGTTCCTGGATCCCGTTGTGGCGCTGAAGTAGTAGCGGTCGAATAAGTTGTCGAGATTCAACTGTGCGGTAATGACGTGCGACCGCGCGACCGACTGGTAGCCCAGCATCAAATTCATGACTGCGTAACCCGGCACGTGGAAACTGTTGGCGATGTCGCCTTCCCTACGCCCCCGCGCGACTACACCACCACCCATCGTCCAATTCGCGACACGATAGGTTGCCCAGGCGCTGCCAGATAGGCGCGGCACATTGAACAGGTGTTTCCCCTGGTTGCCGATAGCTGCGCCAGAAGCATCTTCGGCATCCTTGGTGATCTTGGAACTTATACCGGATGCAGCAAGAACGACGCGCCAATGACTAGTGATCTCTCCCGTTACATCCACTTCCCATCCCCGGTGGACCACTTCGCCGACCAGAACCGTGCGACCGATGTTGACCGGATCAGGGGCCGCGATGTTCTGTTTGGCGATCTCAAACACGGCGATCGTCGAGATCAGCTTCCCATCAAGTCCTTCAGCCTTGAGTCCAAGCTCCTTCTGTTTAGCGGTCTCCGGTTTGAGGGGAGGTGGGATCTGCCCCAGACTAGAACTTGCATTGGTTGTGTTGGGTGCACCAAAGTTCTCGACATAGTTGCCGAACAGGCTGAGCCCAGGCAGCGCGCGCCAAAGCAGGCCGAGCCGGGGTGTCGTCCCGTAGTCGTCGGAGCGATTGTCGAAATCGGCGCCGTAGAGAAAATCGATGCTCGCCGATCGCTGCTTCGCGTGGTCCCTGCGCAGGCCGGCCAGCAACTGCAAGTTCCCCGGCAGCTTGATCTGGTCCTGAACGTAGTAACCGAACCACTCGTCTTCCTCCCAATAGACGGCATCCTGGATCAAGAGGCCGGTCAGGCCTTCGCCAAGGTCGGTTCTGATTCCCGTGTCGACATCGAGAAATGTCGCGACAAATGCCTTCGCTGGGCCGGGGGACTGCTTGAATCGATAGTAGTCGGCTCCGAGAAGCAGGGTGTGATCGAGGATCCCGGTTGAAAACTTTCCAGTGAAGTCCAAAGAAGTGAAGAATGACCTCGATTTAAGCTCGCCCTCCGCCGCGTAGCGGTCGAGGACCCGCGGTCCGTTCTCGACCGGCCCGCCGAACAGGTAGTTGATCCGCCAGATATCCGAAGCCGTCGAGCGGGTGGTGCTGCTCGTGTTCCGCCAGGCAAAGCTTTGCCGCACGCTCCATTCGTTGTCGAAGGCATGAGACCAGTCGACTATAGCGTTCGTATAGTTGGAGTCATTGCGGTTACCCGGTTCGCTGGCGCTGAAGTTCCTCGGCACGTCGATGGGCCTGTCCCCATCGGTCACGGGAATGCCGTAGTCGACAGGGTCTTTGGCGCGCTTGTACTCAAGCGCAACGTTGACCTTCGTGCGCCGCGAGGCGTCCCATCGAAACGCGGTACTCAGGAAGTCGTGACGATTGGAGCGGTAATCCTGGAACGAGTCCGCTTCTTCGTGCGCGAAGATGGCCCGGTAAGACAGGGAACCCGACGCCGCCAGCGGGCCCGTGGCATCCAGGGTCGTCCGCCACAGTTTGTAGGAGCCGGCAACCTGCTGGATGGAATACCTCGGAGTCGCCAGCGGCTCCTTTCTCACCAGGTTGACGATACCGCCGGGCTCGACACGTCCGTACAGGATGGCGGCGGGACCCTTCATTACCTCGATTTGCTCCACATTGGCTGTATCGATAGGACCCGTCGCAGAAGGACCCCCTTCAATGCGGAATCCGTTCGAGTAAGTGTTGCCCGTACTGAAGCCTCGAATGACGGTGTTGTCGGCCGTCCCTCCTCCACTAACATACGGTGTCGAGGTCACGCCACTGACGTAGTTCAGCGCTTTGTCCAACCGGTAAGCCTGCTGATCTTGGAGCAGAAGTTGCGGTACTACCTGCACAGATATCGGTGTTTCCATGATCGGCGTGTCGGTCTTGGTGCCGGTCGTCGCGTTAGGCACCACGTAGTCGCTGTCGAGTGTGTCCGTAACGGTCAGCTTGGATAGTTCTGCTTCAATGGGCGCTTTGGCAGGTGGCTCAGCAGCCCGAGCGGGTAGAGTCGTGAGGCCGCCGAATATCAAAGCGGTCAGCATGTAGTGACGTAAAGGCGTCATGTTCGCGATCTCCAAAATGGTTCCGTAAATCCGGTTGCGTCCTTGCAGTGACGCTCGAGCACAAGGGCAAGACTCTGCGGGGCCACCGCACGAACAGGCTGTGCGCCTCGCCGTGCCGGTCGGGTGCGCTGTGTGCTTTTCGGGTTTAAGCCAACCCGGGGGCTTTGTCAGGCGAGGAGGGGCGGCCCGCGGGGGAGCCGGGTCGGCACGATCGTGCCGCGGGGAGCGAAGGGCCGCTCAGGAAGCACAACGGGGCCCGTTTCGACATCGACCCCCACCGAAGGGATCGTGGTATGGCCGTTGGCCATCGTGGTTGCCGCTGCCGCGAACGGGCAGAGCAACGAACTCTCATGGTCCTGCGAGCCGCTGCCTTGAGCAGGCTCGTCACCGGGATGGGCCATGCCGGACATGTCCATCGCGGCCATGTCCATGCCCGACATATCCATGCTGGACATGTCGTGGCTCATCGCCACGTGAAAGGTGCCGGAAGGTGGTCCGTAGGCCGGGCACAGCATGAGCCCGCCTGGGCCGGGCATGAAGCCGGCGGGGACCAGGGCGCGTGCGAAGAACGTCACCAGCAGCAGTGCTGCCAGCATCGGATATCGCGCCAGCCGGATCGCCATGCGGTTACTCACGCACTGCAGCATAACCGAGTTGCTATTCGCGCTCCATGGGCGATAGTTGGTAGCGCGCTGGCTGGAAGCGGGTCGCGGTGCTACCTACCATCATCGCAAAGATGTATGTCGGGGAAAGGCGATCTACGGATGGTGCGAGAGTTCTGTGCGATGCGGACTCTATTCTTGATCATCATGCAAATCCTCAGTGGTGATCCACGATCTTCACATCTGTCCGGCCCTCTGGCGTCCACCTGAAACCGCAATCTCGAACTGACTCTGCATTGCATAAATTCCGAATGCGGTTCTTTGACAGAAGCTCGCGTAATGACCGGCACGCGGGCTCGATCAGGATTGGTGAGCAGCACGCTACCGCGTTACCCCCATGGAGATCGTGCCACCTGTTCGTTAGACTAAGAAGCGTGAAAAACCGGTTCGCGATCAAGTTGGCGCGACATTCGCTGGCATCGATGTTGCTGCTGGTGGCGTTGTGCACCCGCGCCCTCATCCCAGCAGGGTTCATGCCAGGCCCCCATGGATTGATCGTCTGCCCGGGAGACCTGCCGGGCAGCAATGCCGCGCACATGATGCACCACGGCATGTCGGCCATGGATATGTCGTCCATGGACATGTCGAGCATGCCCGTCGATGCCGACCGGCACTCGCATCACGGTACTCATTCTGAACATGAGAATTCAATTCTTTGCCCGTTTGCGGCGGCAGCGGGCACGATGGCCGGTGTTCCAGGCGTTGCGCTCACGCTTGCCACCTCGTCGGATTCAGAGCCGGTTCGATTTCCGCTTCATTCGCACATTCCCCGCGGCACGATCGTGCCCAGCCTGCTCCCGCGCGGGCCTCCCTCCTTCTCCTGATCCTTTTCGAGCTGGGTTCATCGCCTTGACCTGAGCGCGCGCCACTGCGTGGCCCACGTGTCTCGCGTCGTCGTCACGAACCTCCGGCTCGATTGCCGTCGTTCCAGACACGGTCCCGACTGAGCGTGGCCCAAGCCGCGGTTGGGCGATGTCCATGGCGTCAAGCAGCGGACACAAGGGAGAGAACATGCGTTCATCGATCATTGCCAAGTGGTGCCTGAATCACCGCCGCGTGTTGCTTTGCATCACGTACTTTCTGACGGCAGCGTCCGTGGCACCGGCTGCGGATTTGGGTCCAACTGATGCCGCCGTTCGTATTGCGCAGACGATGAAGCTGCAATTCGACCAGGCGGGAATGCCGCTCGAGGTCGATCCGGTCACGGTCGAAGGCGCTCATGCAATCGCCGGCTGGACCAGAGGCGATACCGGCGGACGCGCACTCCTGCAACGAGTGGGCGGGGACTGGGAGATCGTGTTGTGCGCCGGCGATGCGCTGCTGCGGGCGAATACGCTCATCGCAGCCGGGTTGGCGCCCGCGGCGGCGGCGCGCCTGCTGACCGGCGTGCGGCGTGCCGAAGCGTCATTGTCATCGGCGCGCCGTGAAAAGCTGTCGAGATTCGCCACAATCGTCCGCGTACGGCAGGCGCATCCGTGATCACTGCCGGGCCCGAACGGGAACGCAGGCGGCCGACCGATGCAGCACGTCGCCGAGATGCCGTGGCTGCATCTTCGGCTTCGCTGTATCGAACCCTATGGCGCTGGCACTTCTACGCCGGCTTGTTCGTCCTGCCCTTCGTCATCACGCTGACGCTGAGCGGTTCGGTGTATTTATTCAAGACTCAGCTGGAACGATGGGAGGAACGCGCGTATCGCGACCTGCCCATCAATACATCGCTGCCGCCCAGCCGCCAAGTGGAGGCCGCCATCGCCGCGTTTCCACAGGCCCACCTCGACAGCTACCGGCTGCCCGCAAGGCGCGGCGATGCCGCACTGGTGAAATTGTCGCTGCCAGGAAGCGGGAGCGTGCGCGAGGTGTTCGTGTCACCGCAGGGCATCGTGCTGGGCAGCCTCAATGCCGACACGCGTATCGTCGAACTGGCGCGCCGTCTTCACTCGGAACTGTTCATCGGGCCGCCCGGATCATGGCTGGTGGAATTGGTTGCGTGCTGGGCTTTTGTGATGCTCGTCACCGGCATGTATTTGTGGTGGCCACGCGGACGGGGCCCGGGCGGTGTGTTATGGCCACGTCGCGGCGCGATGCCAAGGGACTTGCACGCCGTCACCGGCTTCTGGATAAGCAGCCTCGCCTTGGTGCTGCTGGTGACCGGCCTGCCCTGGACACACGTCTGGGGCGGCGCCTTTCGATCCGTGCGCGCCGAGATGGGCTGGGTGAAAGGCGCATCGAAGTGGGACACCGGCGACACCCGATCCTCATCCGCTGACCATCACTCAACTGCAAGGCGCATCTCCGGCGATGAGCCGCCCCCGTCAGCGGGCTTGGGCGTTCTGGATGCCATCGTGGCCCATGCAGCGCAGGAGGACTTTGCATTTCCAACGGTGGTGCTGCCGCCCGGCACGGCGCTGTTCGGCGTGACCTCACTGGACTGGGTCGTGTATTCGATGACCCAGAACCGGCCGCTCAGCCTGTCGATCACCTACGACCGGAGCACCGGGCGCGAGATCGCCCGCGAACGCTTCGCCGACCGACATCCCATCGACCGGATCGTCGGCTACGGACAGGCATGGCACGAAGGCGCGCTGTTCGGCGGTGTCAACCAATTGATCGGGCTGCTCACAGCCGCGTCGCTGCTCACGATGAGCATCACCGGCTTCCTGATGTGGCGGCGCAGGCGACCGCGCGGCGAACTCGGTGCGCCGCCACCGCCCACTCGGACGCAGGCCCCCATCGCCGTCAAGTTGGTGGCGGCGGCGTTGGCGCTGCTCATGCCTCTGCTTCTCGCTTCGCTGCTTTTGTTTTGGCTGATCGACAGGCTGCTGCCGCGGGTGAGCCCACGCGCAGCGAAGTGGCTCGGCCTGCCGACTCGTTAGGGCCCTCGAATTGCATTCTCAACAACCAGGGAGATTTCCATGAAAAACCGCAACAACAACAAACGACCGGCAGGACCAGACTTTCGCTGCGCATTGCTGCTGGGATGCGCCGCGGCTGCCGCGCATGCCGACGCGCCCGCCGATCCGCAATTGGACGTCATCGTCGTGACGGCGCAACGCCTGTTCACCGACATCGAAGCCGAACGCTCCGTCACCCCGGGTGCCGTCACCACGCTGGATGGCGAGAAACTCAATCAGCGCAGCGTCACGCAACTGGCGGACCTGATGCGCTATGTTCCGGGCGTCTGGGCGGAAAGCTACAACGGCAACGACGACGTGTTCTATTCGAGCCGGGGTTCGAACCTCGACGCCACGGACTACGATAAGAACGGCGTGAAGTTCCTCCAGGACGGCCTGCCGGTGACCACCGCCGACGGCAACAACCACAACCGAGCCGTCGACCCTCTCAGCGCCCGCTTCGTGACCATCGCGCACGGCGCCAATGCGCTGGCATACGGCGCCAGCACGCTCGGTGGCGCGGTGGATTTCACCACGGCGACGGCCCGCACCACCTCACCGTTCAGCGGTTCTTTGTCCGGTGGAAGCTTCGGCCAATGGAATGCGCGCGCCAGTGCAGGCGCGGTGTCGGGCGCGCTCGACGGCATGGTCACCGCCGAGACGTTGCAGCGCGACGGCTACCGCGGTCACAGCCGCGAGAACCGCAAGAATGTATACGCCAATGCAGGCTGGCAATCCTCCGATGATGTGTCCACCCGGATCTACGCCACCTACAGCGATTTCTACGCCGAGCTGCCGCGTGAACTGACCCCGCAGCAGTTCGCAACGGATCCACGCCAGGCGCGGGCGGATGCAATCGTTGGCAATCACAGCAAGGACGTCAAGGCCTGGCGCCTGGCGTTCAAGACGACGGCGGCCAAGATTGCCGGCGGCACCCTCGAGCTCGGCGCTTCCCACGAGCAGCAGTCGCTGTATCACCCGATCGTCAGCCTGCCATTCTTCAGCCTGCTGATCGACACCGATCACAAGGACAGCGGCCTGATGGCGCGGTATCGGCGCGAGTCGGGATCACACAACCTGATCGTTGGAGCAAACTACGGGTATTCCACGGTCAAGGGCGGCAACTACCAGAACATCGGCGGGCAGCGCGGGGCGCTGATGTTCACCACGGACAACAAGGCCTATTCGCTCGAGATGTTCGCGCTCGATCGCTGGAATTTTGCACCCCAATGGACCTTGGTGTACGGAACGCAATTCATGTCGGCAAACCGCGTCGTGGATGGCTTCAAGGGCAACTACAATAGCTTCAATCCGCGTCTGGGCGTGATCCGCACGTTGGCTGAAGGATCCGAATGGTTCGCGAGCGTCAGCCGAACCTATGAGCCGCCCACCACGTTCGAGCTGACCGATGATGCCAATGGCGGTGCCAGGCCGCTCGCGGCCATGCATGGCATCGTTGTCGAGACCGGCCTGCGCGGCACCGCCATGCAGGCATCGACCCGCTGGACCTGGGAGGCATCGGCCTACTACACGGCCTTGCGCGATGAGATCCTGTCGATCGATTCTCCCTCGGCTCCGGGCACCAGCCTGTCCGCGAATATCGACAAGACCACGCACGCCGGAATCGAAGCGCTGGTGGGCGCCAGCTTCGCCGTGGGCGGCGAGTCGCACCGTATCGAGCCCTTGCTTAACATGACGTTCAATGCATTCTCGTTCGACTCGGACGCGGTTTACGGAAACAACCGGCTGCCGTCTGCACCGCGCTACTTCGTCCGCGGCGAGGTAATGTACCGAAACGCTTCCGGCTTTTCTGCCGGCCCGACCTTCGATCTCATCGGCAAGCGATACACCGACTTCGCCAATACCTACAGCGTGGGCTCTTATGGGTTGCTCGGCGCGCGGATCGGGTACTCCGCCAGTCACTGGGACGTCTTTGCAGAAGGTCGCAATCTGCTCGACCGGGTCTACGTGGCCACGGTCGTCGTGAAGGACCGAGCCAGTGCCAACACGGAGATGTTGTATCCAGGCACCCCGCGTTCGGTGTTCGTCGGGGCGCACTACCGGTTCTGATATCGCAGCAAGCCCGGCTGCAGGCATCCAAGGGAGGGCGCGCGCCGACTCTTTCGAGGTTGCCTGGAGCCGGGCTTCAAACGCGAACGCCCGCCTGGTACCAATTCTTGCTCCGGTTCACGACGCGTACTACCAGCAGCATCACCGGCACTTCGATCAGCACGCCCACCACCGTCGCGAGCGCAGCGCCGGATTCAAATCCGAACAGGCTGATGGCCGCAGCGACGGCCAGCTCGAAGAAATTGCTCGCACCGATCAGTGCCGAGGGGCAGGCGACCTCGTGGGATTCTCCCAGGCGGCGATTCAGCGAATAGGCGAGCGCCGAATTGCCGATGACCTGGATGAGGATGGGTATCGCCAACATGCCGATGACCAGGGGTTGCTTCAGGATGGCCTCGCCCTGGAAGGCGAACAGCAGTATCAGCGTGGCCAGCAATGCAGTGATCGACCAGGGACCGGTGCGTTGCAAGGCGCGATCAAACGTCGCCTGTCCGCGCGCCAGCAGGGACCTGCGAATCGCCTGGGCGACGACCACCGGGATCACGAGATAGAGTGTGACGGAGGTCAACAGCGTGCTCCACGGCACGCTGATTGACGACAGCCCCAGCAGCAAGGCAACGATGGGGGCGAAAGCGAACACCATGATCATGTCGTTGAGCGCCACCTGCGTCAGCGTGAAGAGCGGATGGCCGTTCGTCAGCCGACTCCACACGAACACCATGGCCGTGCACGGCGCAGCCGCCAGTAAGATGAGTCCCGCGACGTAGCTATCGAGCTGTGCTGTCGGCAGATAGGCGGCGAAGGCTTGACGGATGAAGATCCATGCTAAGAGTGCCATTGAGAAAGGCTTGACGGCCCAGTTCACGAACAGGGTGACAGCGATGCCACGCCAGTGAGACTTGACCTGGTGCACGGCGCCGAAGTCGATCCTCAGCAGCATCGGGACGATCATCACCCAGATCAACAGACCGACCGGAAGATTGACCTGGGCCACTTCCATGCGACCCACGGCACGAAAGAACTCGGGAATCCATTGTCCCAGGGCGATGCCGGCAACGATGCAGAGAGCCACCCAGATGGTCAGGTAGCGCTCGAAGACACTCATCGAGGCCGGGATCTCGCGCGACGCCGGCAATGCTTTCGCGTTCATCAGCTCTTGGCGATCGCGTCGAGCGAGTTTTTCAGCGCCAGCCGGTCCATGGAATCCAACGGAAGCGCGAGAAACTGCAGCATGCGGTAGGCAAGTGCCTGGCGGGTGAGTTCGAATGCACGCCGCTTGCCCACCTCGCCGCCTTCCGCATTCGAAGGATCGGGATACCCCCAGTGCACTTTCACCGGCTGCTGATCCGGACCGCCGAAAAAGACCGGACACTGCTCCGCCGCCGCGCTGTCGCACACGGTGATCACCACTAACAGCGCCGGTGACCCGGGGCGGGTGAACTCGTGCCAGCTCTTGCTGCGGTATCCCGTGGTATCGACGCCGGCATGTTGCAGGGCTTCGATCGCGAACGGATTAAGCCGTCCGCTGGGCGCGCTGCCCGCGCTATGCGCCCTGACGTCCTTACCGAGCTTGCGCGCCCAATGATTGAGCATGCCTTCGGCCAGCACGCTGCGGGCCGAGTTGTGCGTGCAGAGGATCAGGACATGCATGGTCATAGGACGATCAGCAGCGGGCGCTGGCGGGCGAAGCCCGGTTCACCATCTGGTCAGCGAAACCCGCGGATCGATGACCCATTTCTTGTCGCTCCGGGCATGGCGGCACGTGTCGAGATCGGACACGTACACGTGGATGTGGAATCGCTTCATGGGCATTTTTCCAGTTCGGTTTGCTGGCTGCGGGATTTGCGCCCCGTGGGGCGGCATGCCTGGCCTTGGCAGCAATGGTCGGTGAGGTAGCCGATCAACTCGTTCATGCGATCCAACGCAGGCCGGTATTGCAGATTGCGTCCCTGCCTTTCGACCGTCACCAAATGCGCGTGAACCAACTCCTTTAGGTGGAAGGAGAGCGTGGTCGCAGGGATGTCGAGTGCTTCCACGAGTGCGCTGGGGGTCATGCCTTCGGGGCCGGCGCCGACCAATGCGCGAAAAACCCGGAGGCGCGCCGCCTGGGCCAAGGCCGCCAACGCCAGGAGGGCAGATGATTCGTTCATAATTCCAATATTATAGAATTATTGGAGTATGTCAATCTGCGCTCGGTCCTCCGTCCTCGCTTCCACTATCATTCGAACGGATTTCCGATGACCCAACCGGACTCACTGCCGTTGTCTCGTCTTCGCCGGTTCCTGGCGATCTGCTGGCTCAACCTGGCGTTGGCCAGTATGGCACCGGCTGCTGCCGGTGAGGCCTGTCCTCCTGCTGGGTATTCGCGTGAGCAGCTTCATGAGCTGAAAGCCAAGGGTTTCGACATCTCCGATCGCGCAACCCGGCACGCGTTCGCGCGTGGTCTCGTTGCCTGCCTTGCATCACCCGACCCGTGGCTGCGCGACTCCATCGCCTTTGAAGCGTTGTCACATCTGCTACGCAACCACCAGCTCGATGCCTCAACTCAGTCATCGTTGGTGGATGACGTTGTGCCTCGCCTGGAGAGCCCTGACCCGCGCGGATTCGAGCGCCCGTTTGCCGCACTGGTGCTTTCGGAACTGGTGCGTGCCGATCGGATGCAGCCGTATTTCACCGGGCCCCGGCGCAAGGAATTGATGCAACGCTCGATTGCCTATTTCCGCGGCGTGCGCGACTACCGCGGTTTCGATGATCGGGAAGGGTGGCGGCACGGTGTGGCCCATGGCGCTGATTTGCTGCTGCAGTGGTCGCTGCACCCGACTATTGATCGAGCGACCCTCCTGCAGATCCGCGATGCCATCGCCGGTCAGATCGCGCCGCCGGGCCACGCCTACATCCATGGCGAGAGTGAGCGCCTGGCAAGGCCCATTCTGGCCATGGCTGGCCGGGGCGTGCTGAGTGCGCAGGAATGGTCCGATTGGTTCATGCGGCTTGTGCCAAAGGATGCGCATCTGTTCGATTCGCAGCGCGGCCTGGCGCTGCGACACGATGTCCAGGCGTTCCTGCAAGCCGCCTACGTGAATGCGAAACTCGACGACGATGCCACGGACGAGGTGCTGCTGCCGGGCCTCGAAGCCGCGCTCAAGGCGATGCCATGATGACGAACGAGGTTAAGCCCGGCGGGCATTCCGCGGCGCGGCTGCGATTTCTCCTACCGCGCCTGACCTTTCAACAGCAGGAGTACTTCCGTGCATTGGCGATCCAAATTGTTGCATCCGTCCTCACATCCTTCCGGCGAATTCCGTTCCCTGGCCACGCCTGTGTATCGCGGCTCAACGGTCCTGTTCGACAAGGCTGCGGACATCACCGATGACTGGCGGCATGAGCTGCATGGCTACACCTACGGGCTGTACGGCAACCCCACCATCCTCGAATTGGGCTCCCGGATCGCGGAGATCGAAGGCGCGCACCGATGCTTCATCGTGCCGGGGGGACAGGCGGCGATCGCGGTGGTGTACCTTGCCTTCTGCAAGGCGGGCAGCCACGGATTGGTGCCATATTCGGCATACGGGCCGAACAAGGATATCGCCGCCGGCCTGCTCGCAGGCTTGGGGGTGGAGATCGAGACCTACGATCCCGCGATTGGTGCGGGCATTTCGGGTCTGATCCGGACGAACACCGCGCTGATCTGGGCCGAGAGCCCGGGGTCCGTGACGATGGAGATCCAGGACGTGCCGGCCGTCGTGGCCGCGGCCAAGGCCCGCGGCGTACCGGTGGCGCTCGACAATACCTACTCGGCCGGCGTGTTCTTCGACGCCTTTGCCCATGGAGTGGATGTCAGCGTGCAGGCCCTGACGAAGTACGTGGGCGGCCACAGCGATTTGTTGCTGGGATCGGTGTCGGTGGCTCGTGCCGATCTCTACGAGAAAGTGGGCTCGGTCTGGGCGCTGCTGGGCATGGCCGTATCTCCGGATGATGCCAGCCTCGCATTACGTGGATTGCAGACTTTGGGCGTGCGACTGGATCGCCTGCAATCCAGCGCGCTGACGGTTGCAAAGTGGCTGAAGGCGCGCCCTGAGGTGGAAGTCGTGCTGCACCCGGCGCTGCCGGATTGTCCCGGCCACGAATTCTGGAAGCGTGACTTCAGTGGGTCCTCGAGCGTGTTCTCTTTCGTATTCCACCAGGGTGTGGCGGCGGCCAAGGTAGCGGCGTTCGTGGACAAGCTCACGCTCTTTCAAAAGGGCTTCAGCTGGGGCGGCACCGCTTCGCTGGCGATGATCTATCCAAGCCTGCAGCGCCCGAACCGTCACGATGGCGGCAGGCTCGTGCGCCTCAACATCGGCCTGGAGGAACCCGACGATCTGATCGCAGACCTGGCCGCGGCGCTGGAGGCCATCGGCTAGATCAGATCTTGGTGTCGACGGGCGGCCGGATGACGATTTCCTGGATGTTCAGTTCGACGGGCTGGGCCAGGACGTACAGCACGGCGTTGGCAACGTGCCGCGGATCCCCGATCACCTGGGCGAGGTCCGGGCTATTCATGTCGATGCCAAGCTCGGCGAAGTTACGCCCGATCTGCGCCAGCTGTTCGGGCTGCAAGCCTCGCGCGAGCTGCGTGGCGAAGCCGCCGGGAATGATGCTGGTGACGCGGATCGGGTCGCGTTCCAGCTCGCGGCGCAGGGTCGCGCCGATGCCTTCGACCATCTTCTTGGTGGCGCCATACACACCGGGCTCTTCCCAGCGTGCCGCAATCGAGCCGATGTTCACGATGTGCCCGGGACGGCCATGCGCGCGCATCGCCTGCACGCCGGCCTGCGAGCCTTCCAGTACCGCCATCACGTTGACCGCGAGCATGGCCTGCCAACGCTCCTCCGTGCCCTGCATGATGGGCTCGGGATGCATGAGTCCCGCATTGTTGATGACGGCGAACAGGTGAGGGTGGGAAGACGATGCTTCATCGATCAGCTTGCGAAGGTGCCCACGTTCCTGCAGGTCCGCTGCTCGAGTGGTCGGCGCCTTGCCGCCCGCTTCCTTGACCATGATGGCCGTCGTCGCAAGCTCCGCGGAGGATCTTCCCAAGAGCCACAGGTCCGCGCCGGCGGCGCCGAGTGCGATGGCCAGGGTTCGTCCGATGCCGCTCGAGGCGCCGGTGATGACGATGGCCTTGCCGCTGAGGTCTGTCACTTGTATTCCTCCTGGTGAATCCCTGCCCGCGCATGGTACACCAGCGAACTTCGCAGGTAAGATGTCGGCAAACAGGGGAGGCCGTACGTGAAGAAGTTCGCAATCGCTTTTGTCATGCTGATGCTGCCGATTCTTGCGCAGTCTGGCGCTTCCAAGCGCGAACAGCCGGCCGATCTGATCCTGCATAACGGTCATGTATCGACTCAAGATCCCTCGCAGCCGTCCGCCGAGGCGGTTGCCGTGAAGGGCGGACGGATCGTGTTCGTAGGAACCAACGCTGATGCCGCAGGATGGCGCGGCCGGGCCACCAAGACCATCGACCTCGCCGGCCGCACGCTGCTGCCCGGACTTTCCGATGCGCACGTGCACCCCATGGATGGTGAGTTCCTGCACCGCCGCCTGTGCGATGTGCGCGGCATCACCGTGGAAGAAGGCCTGCGCAAGATGAAGCATTGCGCCGAGATCGCGCCGCCCGGTGACTGGGTGATCGGTTACGGCTGGTACGACCTCGACAATATCGACTACGACAAGCTGACGCGGGCGCAGCTCGAATCGCTGGTGCCCGACCGCAAGATGGCGGTCATCGCGCGCGATCACCACACCGTCTGGGTCAATCCCCGGGTGCTGGCGAGCCTGGGCATCGACGAGAACACCCCGACGCCCCCGGGTGGGAACATCATCCGCGACCCCGTTACCAAGCAGCCCACGGGCATGCTGATCGATGCGGCCATTGCGCCCGTCATCGAGCAGATCGTGCATCATTCGAACTACTCGGCCTCGATCAAGGATCTGTTGCAATCCTCCCTGCAGCACCTGAACACCTTCGGCATCACCTCCATCATCGATGCGAAGGCGGACGAGGCGATTCTGCGCGGCTACCTCGAATTGGATCGTGCCGGGAAGCTGAGCACGCGGGTGGTGGTGGCCATGGGCGTCACGCCCACCAATTACCGCACCGAAATACCGCTCATCGCGGAGCGGCGCAAGACCCTGCAGAGCACCAACGTCCACGTGGGCTTCATCAAGGTCTTCGGCGACGGCAATCCCGAAGTTGGCCTGGCGAGCATGTTGTCGCGCGATGGCCGTCCGGGTTCCAAATCGCCGGGCTATTACACCGATGAGCAGATGCACGAGCTTCTGGAACTCGCGGAAACCTTCGATCTGCCGGTGTTCGTGCACGTCATCGGCGATGGCGCCACGCGCCAGGCATTGAATGCCATCGAAGCTGCGCGCAAGGTGCATCCGCACAGCCGCCTGCGGCATACGCTGACGCACCTGTGCTGGGTGGACGAGCAAGACATGCCGCGCTTCAAGCAATTGGGGGTGATCGCCAACCTGCAGGAAGGCTGGCTCGCGCCGAGCGCCTTCGGCGGCCCGCCCGGCTACGACTACGCGCGCAGCACCGCCGCGGGGCCCATCGGCCCATGGCTGGGCGGACGCACGACGCCTTATCGAGGCATCGTCGATGCGGGCGCCCGCATCGCCTCGGGCAGCGATTGGTTCTACACCGACGAAAATCCCTGGAACAACCTGGAGGCCGGCGCCACGTCCATGGATCCGGGTGGATCCAATCGAGTGCCGATGTTGCCCAACTACACTGTGGACGTGCCGCGCCTGTTGGCGGCGAAGACCTCGGGCTCGGCCTATCAAGTGGGCCGCGAGGACGATCTGGGCATGATCCGCACCGGCTACCGCGCCGACCTCGTGGTCGTGGACCGCGATCCGCTCGCGGTGTCGCCGCAGACGCTGCACGACACCCGCGTCGACATGACCCTGTTCGAGGGGCGCGTCATCTACAAGCGTCAGTGACGAATCCGGGGGTCGCACTCTCATCGCCGGCAGGAATTCAGCGCTCGAGGTTCTGCACGTTGCGCTAAGGCTGGGGTTGAGTTCCTTCGGTGGCCCGGTGGCGCACCTGGGCTATTTCGAGCGCGTTTACGTCAGGGAGCGACAATGGCTGACGCCCCACCACTACGCTGAACTACTGGCGCTCTGCCAGATCATTCCCGGCCCGGCGAGCAGCCAGCTGGGATTCCTGATCGGCTTGCATCGTGCGGGATATCGCGGCGCGCTGGCGGCGTGGTTGGGATTCACGCTGCCCTCGGCGCTCTTGCTGTTCTTCGCGGCCGGCATCGCCGGCCAGTGGCGGGGACATGTCGCCGACTCGGTCTTCCATGGACTGAAGCTGGTCGCGGTGGCCGTGGTCGCGCAGGCGGTTTGGAGCATGGGGCGCCGGCTCTGGAGGGACCGCTTCACCGCGTCCATCGGAATGCTGGCCGTTGCCGTGGCGCTGTTCTGGAACGAGGCAAATGCATCGATGGTCGTGCTGGGACTGGGCGCGTTGCTGGGCGTTTTCCTGTGTCGTTCGACGGCGCCCGGATCCGCCGTCGGGCACTCGGTGGTGAGCCGGCCCGTCGCGTGGGCTGCTGGGGGCGCATTCCTCATCTTGTTGCTGGGCTTGCCGGCATTGGCCTGGCGTTCGCCGCAGGGGCCCCTGGCGCTGGCGGAGACATTTTATCGCGCCGGTGCGTTGGTGTTTGGCGGCGGCCACGTCGTCTTGCCGCTGCTGCGCGATGCCCTGGTGCCGGGCGGCTGGCTGACGGAGGATTCGTTTCTCGCCGGTTATGGCCTGGCGCAGGCGGTTCCCGGTCCGCTGTTCACCGTGGCCGCCTATCTCGGCGCGGTGAACGTGCATGTCGGGCCGCCCGTTCTGGGAGCGTGCATCGCCCTCATCGCGATCTTCCTGCCAGGATTGCTGTTGGCCGTGGCGAGCATTGCCCTGTGGAAGGAGTTCGCGGCATTCCCGGGTGTGCGCGGCGCGCTCGCCGGTGTGAACTCGGCCGTCGTCGGGGTGTTGGGGGCTGCGCTGTACAGCCCGGTCCTGACTACCTCCGTGCATACGCTGGCCGATGGCCTGGTTGCGCTGATTGCATTTGCGCTGCTGGAGCGTTGGCGGGTGCAGCCGATTGGAGTCGCCCTGCTGTGCGTCGCAGCGGCCCTTGCCCAAGGGGCGTGGACCTGAGGCCGGCAACGGTGCTGGAGCGGAGCACCGGCCGGGAATCCGCGCTGCGGACCGATGGTACAATATATTGACCGGCGGCCGGGTTGCCCTCATCCTGCGATCCTGGGCCGCGGCGCTGCCGCCGCCGGTACCCCGGTCCCAAGGGCCTGGTTTTGCTATCTGGAAATTGGCTCCATGACGAACATGAGAAAGTCGCAGTCCGTCCTCTTCTCGTTACGGTACGAGTGTGGCGTGTCGGTGCGAATCCGCAGCGCGCCGCGTGCGGTGCAGTCCGTACGTTCGCCGCCCACCTCCACGGCCAACGCGCCGCGCTGTACGAAGATGAACTCGTGCGTGCCCGGCGGATGCGGAGGTGCGTCGAATTGCTCTCCGGGCGCGAGCCTCCAGCGCCATAGTTCGCCGCCCACGTCCCGTACCCGCGATGCGTCGATCAGCGCTGCGCGGCTGCCGCCCGCCGTACGCCAGAATTCCTGGCCGATGTCGGCGCCGTGCCGCACCACCCTGGCGCCTGCCGGCTTCTCGTTCAACAGTTCGGCCAATCCCACGCCGAGCGCATTGGCAATGCGGCAGAGGGTGGCAATGGAGGGGTTGGTGCGCCGCTGCTCGATTTCAACGAGCATTCCCTTGCTGATGCCCGAGAGACGCGCAAGCGCGTCGAGCGACAGGCCGCGTTCCCCGCGATATGCGGCGCAATTGACACCCACCGACTGGATCACGGCCTTTTCGTCGATCGCGGGACCGGACTTGCGCAATTTGGCGCGGCGCGCGGGGGCGGAACTCTTGGCACGGCGTGATGGCATTCATGAACCTCCGGCATCAGCATACGCGCTGCGGCGCGGACGTGCCCGCATGGGCAACCTGGCAGGCAGCGGAGCGCAAACATGACGGCAGCGATGATCGGTACCTTGATCCTGGTGGTGGCGGGCCAGATCGCCTACCAGATCGGCCAACGGGCGGTGCCGCGCGACGTTCATCCCTTGTTGATCCTGGCGCTCGCTTATTTCGCGGCCGGCATCCTGTGCACGGCATTCTCGTGGCCGTTCGGCGCGGCCGCGGGCAGTGCCCGTTGGCGACTCGCCCTGGGTTGGCCCACTGCGTTGATCGTCGTCTCCATCATCGCCATCGAACTGGGCTACCTGCTGGCCTACCGCGCCGGTTGGACCATCGGAACGGTGTTCGCAATGGCAAGCACCGGCACGGTGATGTGCCTGGCCTTGTATGGGCGCTTCGTGCTGGGCAATGCAATCTCCCTGCGGCAGGTGGCGGGCCTGGCGTTGTCCAGCCTCGCCGTGTGGCTGGTGACGGCCGCGCCGCGTGCTACCTGATGGCTGATGGCGCTACGTTTCCGCATCGAAGAGGATAGTACAATATGTTGATCACGCATCCGGATACGCTCGTGGCGCTCGCCGATCGCGGCATCGATACGGATTCCGATGTCGCGCCCCCCATCCACCAGACCGCGACCTTCGCGGCCGAGAGCGATGCGGATTTTGCGGAGATGTCCGCCGCCGCGCGCCACCCGCGCTATTACACACGCGACGGCAATCCCACCGCGCAGCGCGCCGAGGCGATCATCGCCGCGCTGGAGGGCGCGGAAGCGGCCCTTCTGACCGCCTCGGGGATGAGCGCCATCAGCACGGCGCTCCTCACGCTGCTGTCGGCGGGCGACCACGTGGTCGCGCAACGTACGCATTACATGGGCACCACCCAGTTGCTGAGCTCGGTGCTGCCGCGATTCGGTGTCGAGGTGAGCCTCGTCGAGCAAGGGTCCATCGATGCCTTCCAGGCAGCCCTGCGACCATCCACCAAGGTCATCCTGCTGGAATCGCCCGCCAATCCGCTGCTCACGCTCACCGATCTTACGGCCGTCGCCGGCCTTGCGCGCCGGCACGGCGCTCTTTCCATATGCGACAACACGATCGCTTCGCCGGTGAACCAGAATCCTCTGCGGCTGGGGGTGGACCTCGTGGTGCACAGCGCCACCAAGTTCCTGGGAGGGCATCACGATCTGCTGCTGGGCGCGATCGCCGGTTCGCGTGAATTGCTGGAGCGCATCTGGCATGTCTCGCTTGCGCTCGGGCCGGTACCCGACCCGATGGCTGCCTGGCTGTTGATCCGCGGCCTGCGCACGCTGCCACTGCGCATCGCGCGCCAGAATGACTCGGCGCTACAGGTGGCGACCCTGTTGTCGCGGCATCCGCAGGTCGCCCGGGTTCACTACCCCGGCCTGGCAACGCATCCGCAACACTCGCTCGCGCGCGCACAGATGCCCGGTGGCTTCGGCGGATTGCTCAGCTTCGAGCTGCGCGGCGGATTCGCAGCGGCGCAGGCCCTCATCAATGCCATGACCATCCCGGTGCGGGCGGTCAGCTTCGGCGGCTTCGAGTCGCTGGCCACGCAGCCCGCCGCCATGTGGGCGGGTTCCATCGGCGAGGAGAAGGCGCGGGAATCCGGCATCGCGCCGGGATTGATCCGGTTCTCCGTCGGGCTCGAGCATCCGGAGGATTTGCTCGCCGACCTGCGCAACGCCCTCGCGGCGGCGGCTTGAGCTGGGCATGACATCCACCGATGCATCGACGGTGCGCGGCCGGCTGCGCCGCGCCGACAAGGTCATGAGCGACGCCGAGGCCCGGTCGTTTTTGAGCCAGGCCTTCTGTGGGCGCACGGCAACGCTGGGCTCGGATGGCTTTCCCTACGTCGTGCCGAACCTGTTCGTTTGGCACGAGGATTCCGTTTGGCTGCATACGGCGCGCTCGAACGGACATTTTGCGCGTAACGTGGCCCACGAAAGCCGCGTCTGCTTCGAGATCGACGAGCCCGGCGAGGTATTTCCCTACGGCCACATCGAGTGCGACACGTCCGTCTCATTCCGCTCGCTGGTGTTGTTCGGTCGTATCGCCGTAGTCGATGACGCGGAGCAGGCGCGCCGGTTCTTCGAATTGTTCATGGCCAAGTACGCGCCGGCGGATTCGTGGGGTAGGGACAAGGGTTCCTTCCCGCGCCTGAAAGCAACGCAGGTGTACCGGATCGTGCCCGACTCGATGACGGGGAAGGCCGGTGTCCTGCCGGCGGCGGAGGCGCGCTGGCCGGCGAAGAACAACACGCTGTCGCCGCAGTGGAAACGCGGGGTACCGGATGCGTGAGGGCCGTGCTAACCGCCCTTCGGACCCACCACGCCGAATAGGGCGCCTTGCGGATCGGTGGCGACGACGATCCACAGACCACCGGGCACTTCCATGGGACCCCACATGACGCGGCCACCGTTGGTTTCGATGGCGGCTTTGGCCGCCATGGTCGACGGCACGCCGAAGTAGAACAGCCATCCGCCCCCGGGCGCGTTGGCGGGCTTTTGCATGATGGCGCCGAGGCGCACGCCGTCGTGGTCGATGAAGCCGTAGTCGCCCATCTCTCCCATGGGCATGGCTTCGTTGAATTCGAAGCCGAAATGCTTGGCGTAGAATCGCTTGGCGCGTGCCTGGTCGCTGCTGCCGAGTTCGTTCCAGCGCACGCGTTGTGCCTTTTCCACATCGAACACATCGCTCTTCGCCTCAGGTTTGCCCGGCGGAGGGATGGGCGTCATGACGTAGAAGGGCGCGCCCATGGGATCGGTCACCATCGCAATGGCGCCCACGGGCAGGTTCATGCGCGGCATGAGCGTCCGGCCGCCTTCGGCTTCGATGGCCTTCACGGCCGCATCGACATCCGTGACGTGCAGATACCCCACCCAGGCGGGGCGCGCGCCCTGCTGCAGATGTTCAGCCTTGAGTTGCATCACGCCGCCGGCATTGCCGCCATCGCCCCTGCCGATCATGCGGTAGTCCATGTCCCCGGCTTGTGGATCCGGCCGTTCGGGGATCTTCCACCCGACCACTGCGCCATAGAACCTGGCTGCAGCGGAGGCATCGTTGGTCATGAGTTCGTACCAGATGAAGCTGCCGGGCTTGCTCATTGCAAGGTCTCCTTGGAAAAAAGAAGGGTGAGATGGGTCTTCAGGTGTGAGATGGCTTCGAGCAGAGGAGTTCGATCGCCGCGCGCCTTCGAGACGACGAATCCGCCCTGCAGAACGGTCTGCGTGTACAACGCAAGGCTATCGGCGCTGACCGCTGCGCGCGGTGGATGCCGCTCGATGGCTTCGCGGAAATCCTGCGCCAGGCGCCCCGCGTGCTCGATGATGGATGCGCCGCAGGCCGCGCGAATCGGATCGCAGGTCGCAAACACTTCCTGCACCAGGGTGCCGGCGAAGCAGGTGATGGACTCCAGCGGACCGTCCGCCAAGGCCGCGCGAAAATCCAGGTACGCCATGACGCGTTGCAGGGGATCGGGATGGCGGTGGTAGTCGGCGCCCGCGAACAACTGGCTGGTGACGGCGTTCCAATGATCGGCGGCCGCGGCGCCGAGCTCGTCCTTGGAGGCGAAGTGATGGAAGAAGGCGCCCTTGGTCACGCCCGCCGCTGTACACAGTTGATCCACACTGGTGGCCGCCCAGCCTTGCTTTCGCACCAGCGTGAGGGCGGCATCGAGCAGCGCGGTGCGGGCCGACCCGCGCTGTGGCGATGCAACAGGGGTTTTGCTAGAGCGGCGGGCCATAGCGGAACCATAACCAACCGGTTGGTATGTGTCAATAGCCCATGTCCCGACCCGCGAGACTGTATGCTTGCGTACCAAACGCCGGCGGGTAGTTGCGAGGGGAATGCGTGACATCGAGCAATACGGGCAAGGCAGGAGCGGCACTGACGGCCGCCTGGGCGCAATACCACGACGCCGTCGAACGGGCGCGCGCGGCGGTGGAGGCAACACCGCGCTTCATCGAACGGCCCGAGCACCGGGCGGCGGCCTACCAGCAATTGGCTGAAGCGCAGGCCATGGCCTACAGCTTCGCACTGGCGCCGCGCATGGATCACCCGGCGGTCAATACACACTCCTGGTATTCCTACTTCTATACGCTCGGAGGCACCTCGCCGGACTTCTACTATGGAAGCCTGCTGCTCGATGGCCGCAAGACCTACCGGCTGACCGGGCGCATCGGTGATCTGAAGCTCCTGTTGTTCCAGGTCTACAGCCGGTTGCTCGGTCATCCGCAGGGCAGGATGATCGCGGACGAGGACTTCAGCCGCTTCCAGAAGCGGACCGATGGTTCGATCGAATGCATCATCAGCGCCACCCGCCATGATGGAAATTGGATTCCGCTGGATGCCTCCTCGAACCTGAACTTCATCTTCATCCGCCGCGCCGTGTCGGATTGGTACGGCGATCGCGGCGAACTCGACATCAGCGTCGTCGATGGTCCCGTCGAGCATGATGATTGCGGCGAAACATTCGTGGCGGAGCGGCTGGTGGCCGCCGCGCACTTCCTGGAATTCCTGGTGGTGAAGTGGAGCGTCGGTGTCTACGACCTGTATCTTTCCAAGAACGCCGGCGCGAAGAACAGCCTCGCCGTCATTCCCGGACGCTCCATTGCCGCTGATTTCGTGGGCAGCCCCGCCACCAACTACATGTGGGGCGTGTACGACATCCGTCCCGACGAAGCTCTGGTGATCGAGTCCGATGTGCCCGATGCCGGCTATTGGTCCTACCAGATCATGGATGTCTGGTGCCGTCCGTTCGATTTCCGCGACCGGCAAAGCGACATCAACATGTCACGCGTCGCGGTGGATCGCGACGGCAGGTTTCGCGCGGTGATCTCGCTGTCGGATCCGGGCGTATTCAATTGGATGGACGCGTACGGCCGCGGCGAAGGCACGATCACCGGTCGTGCCTACCACTCGCGCGGGGAACCTCCCCAGCCCACGGCCACGGTGGTGAAGTTGGCCGACCTGCGCCGGCACCTGCCGGCGGACACACGCTACGTGAGCGCCGAGGAAAGGGCGCGGCAACTCGCCTACCGCCGCACCGGCTACCAGCGCCTGTTCGGGGATTGAGCAATCGAGCAGAACGTCAACGGCGCCGTTGCGCGCGTTGCCATGACGATGCCGCGGCGTTGGTGGCGATTCCCTCAAGCCGTGTCGGCTGGTGGAATGCCGAACAATCGTGCGCGTTCCGCCACGAGTACCAGGGCCAGTGCCGCCAGTCCGCAGCCGAAGAATCCGACGGCCAGCGGCAGGGTGCTCCGGTCATATCGCTGGCCAATGCACACACCGAGCAGTGCTGCGCCCATGGTGGTGACGAACCCCTGCAGCGACGCGGCGCTCCCCGCCAGCGCGCCCAGCGGTTCCATGGCGATGGCGTTGAAATTGCCCATGCACAAGGCGATGCAACCCATGAGAGCCGATTGCAGCAACAGGAAGGAAGCTTCAGTTTCCCAGCCGCGCCAGGCGATGAACGCGTGCACCCCCGCGATCAACACCAATACGAGCGTGGCGGAATGCGAGATGCGGCGCATGCCGACCCGCTCGACCAGGTGCGAGTTGAACAGTGCCATGACGGCCATGGTGCCGGCGACCAAGGCGAACATCAGCGGAAAACGCAATGGCGCGTGAAAGATGTCGCTGTAGATCTGCTGGATGGAATTGATGAAGCCGAACAGTCCACCGAGCAGGGCGGCGTTTGCCAGCGTATAGCAACAGGCCGTGCGATTGCCGATGACGGCCCGCATCGCCTGCAGCAGCGCGCGCGCACTCAATGCGCGGCGCTGCCCGCGCGGCAGCGTCTCTTGCAGGCGCAGCATGGTCCAGGCCAACAGCGCAAGGGCGAACACGGTCAGGAAGTGGAAGATGGAGCGCCAGGACCCCAGGTGCAGGATGAGCTGCCCCACCGAGGGCGCCAGCAACGGCACGATCATGAACACGATCTGCGTCAGCGACATCACACGCGACATCTGCGCGCCCGAGAATCCATCGCGCACGATCGCCACGGCCACCACGCGCGCGCCGGCCGTCGCCAACCCCTGCAGGAATCGCAATGCGATCAGGAACTCGAACGTGGGTGCGAAGCCGCCAACGAGGCTGAACAACGCATAGGCGGCCAGGCAGGAAAGAATCACCGGACGGCGGCCGAACCGGTCCGATAGCGGCCCGTACAGCAATTGTCCGATCGAGTATCCGATCATGAACGCGCTGACCACCCATTGGGCCTGGTTCGCGCTGCTCAAGTTGAATGCCTGCGCCATGGCGGTGGTGGCGGGGAGCGCGGTGTCGATGGCCAGCGCGTTCAAGGCCATGATGGTGGCCAACAGGGTGACGAACTCGCCAAACCCGATCGATGGCCGGTGCGTCGGGGAGGCAGGCGCGGGATGCATGTAAGGGCGGTTATCCAAGCAGAACCGGCCACGAGCAAAGCCGTTTCAAGGAGCGCCCGCCGTTGTGGTAGGATGCGCCCCGCAAAAGCCAAGCAGGACGGTGCAGTGACCGGCGCGATGGCGAGCCGGGCTCGTCAGCCGGCGTTGCAGAATCAATTATATCATTGATTTTTAAAAAGTTTCCGCCGCTTTTGCAATCAAGTGCGCCCGTAGCTCAGTTGGATAGAGCATCACGCTACGAACGTGGGGGTCGGGAGTTCGAATCTCTCCGGGCGCGCCATTTTCCCGGTTACCGCTTCACAAAGCGGAGTAGCTTCGGTTTGAACACCACAATTCGAACTCCCGACAGAAGACAAGCGAGTTCGACACGCCGTGTATACGGCGCGTCGCGAAGCGGCGCGGATCGCCCGAAGGGCGACCCCTACGGGGTACCCGAAGGGGCGAGGGCCGCAGGCCCGAGTAATCTCTCCGGGTTCTCCGATTCATCGAGCGGAGTGATCCTGAGCGATGGCCGAACGCCGAGCGATCCGGCGACCACCGTGTCTTCGATCACTCAGACGCTGCGGCGCACGCTTAAGCTCTGCTAGCAGCCCGAATAGCCGGCCAAGCCAAAAAAATGCACTCCACCGCTCCCCCACGCCCGAAGCTCCCCGACGTCGGCACCACGATCTTTGCCGTCATCGGCGAACTCGCCGCCAAGCACGATGCCCTGAACCTCTCCCAAGGCGCCCCCAACTTCCCCTGCGATCCCGCCCTGATCGAAGCAGCCACCCGTGCCATGCACGCCGGCCACAATCAATACTCCGCCATGACCGGCCTTGCGAGCCTGAAGGATGCGATCGCCGCCAAAACGCGCGCTGTCAACGGCGCCACCTACGATGCGGCGTCGGAAGTCACCGTCGTCGCCAGCGCGAGCCAAGGCCTGTACGCGGCGATCAGCGGCCTGGTGCACCCCGGTGATGAGGTGATCTACTTCGAGCCCGCGTTCGACAGTTACGCGCCGATCGTGCGCCTGCAGGGCGCCACGCCGGTGGCGATCAAGCTGTCGCCCGATGCGGGCTTTCGCGTGGACTGGGCGCAGGTGCGCGGCCGCATCAATGCGCGCACGCGCATGATCATCATCAACACGCCACACAATCCATCGGCGACTGTGCTGTCCGCCGCCGACCTCGATGCGCTGGCGGAGCTCACGCGCGGCACGCCCATCGTGGTGTTATCGGACGAGGTCTACGAGCACGTGGTCTTCGATGGCGCCGTCCATCAAAGTGCCTCGCGCCATGCGGAGCTTATCGAGCGCAGCGTCATCGTCTCGTCCTTCGGCAAGTCCTTTCACGTCACCGGCTGGCGGGTCGGCTATTGCCTGGCGCCTGCCGACCTCACGGAACAGATCCGCCTGGTGCATCAATTCATGATGTACGCAGCGGATACGCCGATGCAGTACGCCTTCGCAGAGATGCTGGTGGATGCGCAGAACTATCTGGGCCTGTCGGCGTTCTACCAGAGAAAGCGTGACCTGCTGGTGAAGGCACTGGAGGGCTCGCGCTTCGAGTTGCTGCCCAGCGCCGGCAGCTTCTTCCTGCTGGCGAAATTCCGGCATTTTTCCCGGGAATCGGATAGCGATTTCGTGCTGCGCCTGATCCGCGATTTCCGCGTCGCCACCATTCCACTGTCGGCTTTTTACAGCGATGGCACGGACCATGGGGTCATCCGCCTGAGCTTTTCCAAGGACGAGGCCACCTTGCTGGAGGGCGCCCGCCGGCTGTGCGCGGTGTAGGCTATATACATGAGCCGCATGCGCTATTCACCGTTGGTCCAGCGTATCGCCGGAGAGGGCGCGGACGCCTGGGTCACGCATTACGAGGCCTGGGCCGAGCGCGAGCGCGGCGAGGACGTGATCCTGCTCAGCGTCGGGGATCCGGATCTCGACACACCCAAGCCGGTGGTGGAGACGGCGGTGGCGCGCCTGCGCGCCGGCGACACGCACTACACGCCATCCGGCGGACGGCACCACCTGCGCGAGGCCATCGCCGCGCAGCACCGCAGCCGCTACGGCCAGGACGTCGGCCCGGACAACGTCATCATGCTGTCGGGCGCGCAGAACGCGCTGTTCGTGTGCGCGCAATGCGTGGGCGGCCCCGGCGATGAGATCGTCGTGCTCGACCCGATGTACGCCACTTATCCCGCCACGGTGGAATCCGGCGGTGCAACGCTGGTGCGCGCCGGCTCACGCGCGCCGCAGGACTTTCGCCCGAATCTCGACAAGCTGGCGGCAGCCGTCTCACCGCGCACGCGCGCGTTGCTGTTTTCCACCCCCAGCAACCCCAGTGGCGTGATCTTGAACGAGGACGAGCTGGCCTTCATCGGCGAGCTCGCCCGGCGCCACGATCTGTGGATCCTCGCTGACCAGGTGTACGCGGGGCTTGCGCCAGGCGGGCGCGTGCCCAGCCTCGCCGCAAAGCTGCCCGAGCAGGTGGTGACGATCTCCAGCCTGTCGAAGACGCATGCCATGCCCGGCTGGCGGGTCGGCTGGATGATAGGCCCGAAGGAGTTCGCGACGCACGCCGACCACCTGGCCATGTGCATGCTGTTCGGCCAGCCCGGTTTCATCCAGGAAGCGGCGGTGACCGCCTTGTCGATGGCGGAACAATCGGAAGATCACGTGCGCGAGTACTGCGCGCGGCGCCGCGACCTGATGCTAGCGGGGCTGTCGGGGATCCGCGGGCTTCGCTGCCATGTGCCCGCCGCCGGCATGTTCATGCTCGTCGACGTCAGCGGCACCGGCCTCGACGGCTGGCATTTCATGCGGGCGTTGTACGCCGCGGAGAAGGTGTCCGTGCTGGATGGCGGCGTATTCGGCCGCGACACGGCAGGCGTAGTGCGGATCTGCTTCGCCGTCGATGAGAAGACGATCGAGGACGCCTGTGCCCGCATCCGGCGTTTTGTCAGCTCCCATGTTTCAGCACCTTGAACAGATCGGTGGCATCGAGCACGCCGACGTCATTGGTCACGAGGCAGCGCGGCGCCACGCTGACGTCGACGCGCGGACGCCCTTCCAGCCATTTTTCCAGCTCCGCGCGCGGCATGGGCTTGGCGAAATGAAAGCCCTGCGCCAGGTCGCACTGCAGTTCGCGTAGGCGCGCGGCCGAGGCTTCGTTCTCGATGCCCTCGGCCACTACCTTGAGGTTCAGGCGGTGGCCCATGTCGATGGCGGCGCTGACGATGGCGGCGAAGTCCGCATCCGTCTCCAGCCCTTGCACGAAGCTGCGGTCGATCTTCAATTCATTCACCGGCATGCGCGCCAGGTAGCTAAGCGAGGAATAGCCGGTCCCGAAATCATCGATCGACAGGCGCACGCCTATCGCGGAGAGCGCCTCGAGCATCTTCAGCGCACGGCTCGGATCCTCGATGAATCCGCTTTCGGTCACTTCCAGGGTCAACAACTCGGGCGGCAGCTGGTACTTGTGGAGCGCTGCCGCAACGCGCTGGTCGAGCAGCGGATCGGCGATGTCCTCGGCGCTGATGTTGACGGCCAGCATCAGCGGTTTGCCATCGCGATACCAGGCGGCGCCTTGCGCCACGGCGCGATCCAGGGCCCAGCGGGTGATGCGGCGGATGAAGCCGGTTTGTTCGGCGAAGGGAATGAACTCACCGGGCGCCAGCAGTCCTCGCGTGGGATGCTGCCAGCGCATCAGCACCTCGGCGCCCGCCACGGTGCCATCGCGCAGCTCGACCTTGGGCTGGAAGTACAGACGCAGGTGGTCTTCCTCGACGGCGCGCTGCAAATCTCCCAGGAGCGAAAGTTGATCGCGCGGCACCGGCTTGAATGCCGGGTCGTAGACGGCGAGCGGCCGCTTGGCGAAGCGCGCGCGCTCGAGCGCGAGGTCGGCGCAACGCATCAGTTCCTCGGATGAGGTCGCATGTTCGGGCGCCACGGCCACGCCCACCTTCATGCTGACGTCGATGGGTTGCAGCTGCACCAACAAGGCATCCTTGAACCGTTCCAGGAGCGAAGCCGCCCAGTTCTGCGGACTGGCGAGCAGGTCCAGGCGCGCGAACACCGCGAACTGGTCGGCAGCCAGGCGCGCCACGGCATCGGCCGTGCACGGTTTGGCGTTGAGGCGCGCGCCGATGGTCTTCAACACCTCATCGCCCACGCCATAACCCAGGCACTCGTTGATACGGCGGAAGCGTTCGACGTTGAGCACTGCCACGGCCAGTGGCGCGCGGTTGGATTTGTCGGCCAGGGCGGAGTTCAGCGCATCGACGAAGGCAGTGCGATTCATCAATCCGGTGAGCGTGTCCTGGTAGGCGAGCTGGCGGATGGATTGATCGCGCGAATTGACGGCGGATTGCATCAATTGCAGGCCTTCCGCCAGCACGCCCAGCTCGTCGCGGCGTTGCACCTCCACCGGCGTGGAATATTGGCCCCGGCGGATGTGGTCCACCGCCTGGGTGAGGTTCTGCAGCGGCTGTGTGATGTTGCGCGCCAGCAGGAAGGCCGCGATGCCGGAGGCGGCGAGGCTCACCAGGGCCACCAGATACAGCACGTTGGTGAGTCGTTCGAAGGGTGCGCGCGCCTCGGCCAGCGAGCGCGACAGGATGGCCGCCACTTCGATGCCCTTTTCGCGCGATAACGACAGGCGGCGCTCGATGCTGTCGCTGCTGCCGTGCTGCTTGTCGCCGATGGTGCTGACGGCTTCGATCCAACGGCCGTTCTCACCGTAGCCCAGGGTCACGCCCAGGCCGGTGATCTCCGCCATTTCCTTGACCGCGTCGGAACCAAGCTCGAAACCCATGGCGATCCAGGCCACGGGCAACGGGCTGCGAACCGGCACCATCACCAGCTGATACACGCGCCCGCCGTCGGCCAGAATGGTGGTGATGCCGTCCGCACCGGGCCGGCTCTTGAGCATCCGGGAAGCCGGGAAATCCGCGCCCGGCTTCAATTGCGATCCGGTGGCCGCGATCACCTGGCCTTCGAGCGAGACCAGCACCACGAGGTTGGCGCCGATGCGCGCGCCGCTGTTTTCCAGGGCGGAGGCCACCGTCTCGGTGTCACGCGTGGCCACCGCTTCGCGAAAGCCGTAGTCGGACGCGACCGCTTGCGCGGCCTGGGCCAACTGGCGGCGGTTGGCATCGAGCACCCGGGAGAAAACCAGAGTGCCGGTGGCGAGCTGGCGCTGGACTTCGCCCTCGGCACTTGCCTGGTTGGCGGCGGACACGACACCGAGCGAAGCCGCCAACGCCGTTGCCAGCAAGAGGATGAAGATCAGGGCAATGCGTGTGCGCAATCGCATGGCGGACTACTCGACCCACGCCGCCGGTGCGGCGGCCTCATGGTCCAGGTCCATTTGCACCGGCAACTGTTGTGTGTTGCCGTCGATCTGCACGCTGCGTGGCTCGAACGCCTCCGCCATCGCCGCGTGCCAGACGCGCAGCCGGTAACTGCCGGGCGGCGCCTGCAGCGTCACGTTGCCGTCCGCGGCGGAAGCGCCGAAGTAAGGGGTGTCGACTACCGCGATGAAGCCCACCATGGTGTCGTGGATGTTGCAGCCGAGCACCACCAGGCCCGGCTTGTCGAACACCACGTCGGCCGGCGGGGAACCCGCGTACAGCTTGATGTTGAAGGTCTTGGGAGTGGAAAACGAATATACCTGGTGCCTGATCCGATCGCTGTTGGGGAACGACACGGCCGTGCCGGTGCGGATCACGGTGAGGCGCGGCACGAAGCGTTTGTTGACCTGGTCCACCACGACGGTGGCCGTGGCGGGGGCTGGCTTGACGCCAACCGGGTCGAGAATGACCGCGGCATCCGCCACCGGTGCGCCGGAGGCGGTGCGGATGACGACCGACAAGCTGGTCGCGCCGGCGGCTCCCGCGCCGAGCAACACGCATAGCGATAGCGCCGGGCGCAACATCCTGGCACCGCTGATGTTCATCGCGGCCGCGCCTCCGCGGGGCCCGCAGCGGCGGCTGCCGCCGGCGGCTCGACCACGTCGCGCTTCATCGGTGCGAGCAACCGCAGCAACTCGTTGGTTTCGCGCAATCCCACATGATGCTCGCGCAGCAGCTGCTGCAGTGTCTCGACCATGCCGTAGAAATCCGCCTCGGTGATGTGGTGCCCGGCATGCGACTCGCGCATCGAATCGCCGGAATATCGGCAGGGGCCGCCGCTGATCTCGCACAGTTGTTCGGTGAGCTTCTGCTTGACGCGCTTGAGATTGGAATCCTTGAAGCTGGCGCCGATGCGCGGATCGGCCGCGACGCGGTCGATGAGTTCGCCGGAGATCTGCGCTATCACGGGCTCGCCGCCCAGCCGTTCGTACAGGCTCGAATCCGCGTCCCGGGGAGCCGCGCACGCGCCCGCGGCCGCCGTGGCGGCCAGCAGGAAAAGTGTGAACCTCGTCATGCGAGCGCAGTACCGCATCGCTGCATAGACTAATGTCGCGCAGGATCGGAGGCTGTGCGGCAGGACACAATATGTCGCCTGGCGTTGACCTATCCTGACCGCTTCTTGGCATGGGTGGGGTGTTGTCCTTGAGATCGCGGCTGGTCGGGCATTTCTTGCAACGCACGCTGGTCGCGGGCCTGTGTTTTGCGGGCCTGGCGCCGGTGCAGGCGGCGGATCGCCTGGCATGGACCGGGGGCGTCACCCAGGTGGAAGGCGCCGCGGGTGCGGGCCTTGCGCCTTGGGCATTGATCGCGGGACTGGAGACCGCAGACCAGATTGGCGCCAGCGCCTTCGCCACGTACGTGAATACGCCGGACTTCTCGTTGCGCAGTGCGGGCCTTGCGCTCGGCTTTCACGATCGGGTGGAAGTGTCCTTCGCGCGCCAGCGCTTCGATGCGGGTTCGGTGATTCCCGGGCTCACGCTCGGCCAGGATATCGTCGGTGTGAAGGTGCGCGTGGCCGGGGATGCCGTGTTCGCGCCGGATAGCTGGCTGCCGCAGATCGCCATCGGCGTGCAGGGCAAGAAGACGCTGGATTTCGACACCGTGCCGCGCGCGGTCGGCGCGGCGAGGGGCGAGGACCTGGAATTCTACGTGGCGGCCACGAAGCTCCTGTTCGCCGCCGCCGGCGGGCGCAACGTGGTGCTCAACGCCACCCTGCGCCGCACGCGCGCCAATCAATTCGGCCTGCTGGGTTTCGGCGGCGATCGTGGCGGCGCCCGCATCGCGCCCGAATTGTCGGCCGCGGTGTTGCTGACTGAACGTCTGCTGCTCGGCGCGGAATATCGCGCGAAGCCCGATGATCTCGGTGCCTTCCACGAGCAGCGCGCCACCGATCTGTTCCTTGCCTGGAACCCGCACAAGCGCGTGACGTTCACCGGCGCATGGCTCGATCTCGGCAGCATTGCCGGCAAGCGCGCACAGCGCGGCGCATACGCCTCCATCTGGGTCGGGTTCTGATTATCATAGGGCGTCATGCCCATCGTCCGTCTCGACAAGGTGTCCCTGGCCTACGGCCTGCGCCCGCTGCTGGATCAGGTTGACCTGCAGATCCGCCGCGGCGAGCGGCTGTGCCTGCTCGGTCGTAACGGCGAGGGCAAGTCCTCGCTCCTCAAGCTCATCGCGGGATTCGTCAGCGCCGATAGCGGGCAGGTGTGGGTGCGGCCTGGCGCGCGCGTGGCGCACCTCGACCAGGAATTCGCCGCGGCGCCCGGAGCGACCGTGGCCGAGATTCTCGCCACGGGCCTTGCCGGCAATCCGCAAGGGCTGGAGAGTTGGGAAGCACGCCAGCGCATCGAGCGCGTGATGTCCGACCTGGGCCTTGCCGGTGAGTCACGGCTCGATGCGCTCTCCGGCGGCTGGCAGCGCCGCGCCATGCTCGGGCGGGCGTTGGTGAGCGATCCGGACCTGCTGCTGTTGGATGAGCCCACCAATCATCTCGACATCGAGGGCATCGCCTGGCTGGAGAAGTTCGTGCTCGGCTTCACCGGCGCCGTGCTATTCGTCAGCCACGATCGCAGTTTCGTGCGGCGGGTCGCCGGACGCATCCTCGAACTCGATCGCGGCCAGCTCACCTCCTGGCCCGGCGACTACGACGCCTATCTGGCCGGCAAGCACGCGGCCCTCGATGTGGAGGCGCGGCACGCTGCCTTGTTCGACCGCAAGCTGCGCCAGGAAGAGGCGTGGATACGCCAAGGAGTGGAGGCCCGCCGCACGCGCAACGAAGGCCGCGTGCGTGCCTTGAAGCAACTGCGCCGCGACCGCGCCGCGCGCCGCGAGCGCGCCGGCCAGGTGCAGGCCTCGGTGCAGGAGGCGGCCGCCTCCGGCAAGCTCGTCATCGAGGCGGTGAACGTGAGCCGCGATTTCGGCGGTCCGCCGGTGGTCAGGGATTTCTCCGCGCGCATCATGCGTGGCGACCGCGTCGGCATCATCGGGCCCAATGGCTGCGGCAAGAGCACCCTGATCAAGCTGCTGACCGGCGAACTCGAACCCACGTCCGGACGGATCCGCCTCGGCACGGGCCTGGCGGTGGCCTATTACGACCAGCAGCGCGAACAGCTCGATCCGGCGCGCTCCATTGCCGACAATGTCACCGGCGGGAGCGGGGATTCGGTGAGCATCAACGGCGAGCCGCGGCACATCGTCAGTTACCTGCGCGATTTCCTGTTCTCGAGCGAGCGCCTGCAGGCGCCGGTGAGCATGCTCTCGGGCGGTGAACGCAACCGCCTGCTGCTGGCACGGCTGTTCGCCCGGCCGATGAATTTGCTCATCATGGACGAGCCCACCAACGACCTGGACGTGGATACGCTCGACATGCTCGAGGAGTTGATCGGCGAGTTCCAAGGCACCCTGCTGCTCGTCAGCCACGATCGCACCTTCCTCGACAACGTCGTCACCAGCACGCTGGTGTTCGAGGGCGCGGGAACGATCAACGAATATGTGGGCGGTTATGCGGATTGGCTGAAGCAGCGCCGGCCCGTTGCACCGCCGGAGCGGACGCGCGCCGCAGGCGGACGCGGCGCGACTCAGGAGCCGGCCGGCGTGCAGGCCGTTCCTGGCGCGCAATCCCAAGCCGCCGCAGCCATGCAGAACGGGCCGGCGGCGCGTCCGCGCAAGCTGTCCTACAAGGATGCGCGCGAACTCGCCGCGCTGCCGGCGCAGATCCAGTCGCTGGAGGAACAGGTGGCCGAACTGCAGGCGCGCAGCAATGATCCGCAGTTCTACCGCGAGTCACCGCAAGCCGTGGCGGAATCCCTGCGCCGCCTGCACGAGCTCAATGCTGCGGTCGAGGCGGCCTACGCGCGCTGGCAGGAGCTGGAATCGGCGTGACGTGGAGGTCAGCGGCGGATGCGGCCGCCGCGGCCGAGATCGTTCGGGTTGGCGAGAGCGGCGCTGCCGGCTTCGGGGATCACCAGCGAGGAGGCGGATTCGCGCCGCATCTCCTGCAATTCCCGCATGGTCTGCTGCACGGCGACTTCCGCGCCAGGGCCGAATTTCTCGATGGCCGCGGCGAGGTTGTCGGCCTCGATGTCGAAACTCAGCGGCAGGGCGCCCATCGGCGTCATGATCTGCGCCTGTCCCACATACAGCACGGGACGCGATGGATCCGGCTCGCCCGCGGCCGTCACCGGCGTCATGCGCCGGATGGTGCCCACGCGGCGATCGGTGAATGTATCCTCGCGGTAGACCTGCGATGCGTCCATCTGCACCTGGCCCTTGTCCGATGCTGAATTCATGGGAAAAATCCTTTGAAATCCGGTTGACGATGGCATAACCCTAGCAGTTTCGGGCGCCTCTGTGCAGTGCCCTGCGCGATGCGCTAGGCTGCGTCACCTTCCATGAATTCCTCCTCCCGCGATCACCGAGTGCCTGCCTGGACCACCTGGTTGGGTGTGCTGTTGTTCCTGATCGCCCTTTTCTGGCTGCGGCATGTATTGGCGCAGTATCACTGGCGCACCATCGTGCAGGGCGTGCTCGCCTTGCGCGCCGGTGACATCGCGCAGGCCGCCGTGCTCACCGTGCTGGGCTATGGCTGCCTCACCTTGTACGAATTGCTCGGCTTGAAGTTTGCCGGCGTCAAGCTGCCGTATTCACGCATCGCCCTCACGTCGTTCGTCGCCTACGCCATCGGACACAACGTCGGCCTGAATACCCTGAGTGGCGGCGCCATCCGCTACCGCGCCTATTCGGCCATCGGCCTCACCCCGGCGCAGATCGCCAAGGTCATCGCCTTCGGCACCTTCACCTTCAGTCTTGGCGCGGCGCTCCTGTTGGGCATTTCCTTGCTGACCGAGGCCGGGGTGTCCGGCTCCGTCCTGCACGTGCGCGAATCGCTGGCCACCGCCGCCGGCGCGGTGCTCATCTGCCTCGTGGTCGCCTACATCGTGACCACTTTCCTGCGCAATGAAGTGGTGCAGGTCTGGCGGTTGCGCGTGCCTGTGCCGGCGCCGCGCATCGCGTTTGCGCAGATTGCGGTGGCCTGCACCGATCTGCTGCTCGCCTGCAGCGTCCTGTACGTGCTGCTGCCGGACGAGGCCACGATTTCCTTCGTCGCCTTCGCGGGCCTGTTCCTGGTCAGCGTCGCCGCCGGCATCATCACCAATGTGCCCGCGGGCCTGGGCGTGTTCGAGACCGTCATGCTCCTGCTGCTGCCGTCGGTGCCGGCGGATCGGCTGCTGGTGGCCATGCTCGGCTACCGCATCATCTACTACCTGCTGCCGTTTTCGATCGCACTGTGCCTGCTCGTGGGACACGAGTTGTGGGCGCATCGTGAAGTGCTGCGGCGCGTGTTGCGGCTGGCGCGCAGCTGGCTGGCGGCGGTGACCCCGCAGGCGACCGCCCTGGCCGTGTTTGCCGCCGGCGCCATCCTGTTGTTCTCCTCCGCCACGCCGAGCCTGGAAGAGCGCCTCACCGCCCTGCGTGAGTTCGTGCCGCTGCCCATCCTTGAGGTGTCGCATCTCATCGGCAGCGCGGTGGGTGTGGCGCTACTGGTGCTCGCCAATGGCCTGTACCGCCGGCTGGATGGCGCTTGGTGGATCGCCGTTTGGTTGCTGGGCGCCGGCGCGCTCGTCAGCTTGCTGAAGGGCTTCGACTACGAGGAGGCAATGGTGCTCGCCGCCGTCGATGGCCTGTTGATCCTGGCGCGTGCCCGGTTCAACCGCCGCGCTTCCTTGATCGACCAGCGCTTCTCCGCCTCCTGGATCCTGGCGGTGTTGGTGGTACTGGCGGTGGCCGCGTGGCTCGTGGTACTGGCCTACCGTCACGTTCCCTACGCCAATTCCTGGTGGTCGGAATTCGCCTTCGAGGCGAACGCGCCGCGGAGCCTGCGCGCCTTGTTGGTGGCTGCCCTGCTGGCCGCCGCGTATGGTCTGTGGCGGCTGCTGCGGCCGGCGCCGCCCGAGTTCGTGCCGCTCACCCCCGAGGACTTCGCACGCGCCGCGGCCATCATCGAGGCCAGCCCCGACACCACCGCGAATCTCGCGTTGCTCGGCGATAAGAACCTGATGTTCGATGCCGGGGGCAAGGCCTTCATCATGTATGAAGTGGCCGGGCGCAGTTGGGTGGCGATGGGCGATCCCATCGGCCCCGCGGAGACTTGCGAAAATCTCGCCTGGGTGTTCATGGAGCAATGCGACCGCGCCGCCGCGTCGCCCGTTTTCTATCAGGTGTCGGCCGACAATCTCGCCCTGTACGTGGACCTGGGCTTGAGCCTGATCAAGCTGGGCGAGGAGGCGCGCGTGGATCTCGCCTCGTTCTCGCTCGAAGGCAGCGCACGCGCCGACCTGCGCCAGACGCACCGCCGCGCGCTGCGCGACGGCGCGCGCTTCGAGATCGTGCCGCGCGAGGCGCTCGGCAGCATCATGCCCGACCTGCGCACGGTGTCGGATGAATGGCTGGCCGAGCGCAAAACCGCGGAGAAGGGGTTTTCGCTGGGATTCTTCGATGAAAGCTACCTTGCGCATTTCGACTGCGCGGTGGTGCGCAGCGGCGATCGCATCGTGGCCTTTGCCAACATCTGGAAGGCGGGCGGCACACGGGAACTCTCGGTGGACCTGATGCGTCAACGTGAGGGAGCGCCCAAGGGCGTCATCGATTTCCTGTTCATCGAGTGCATGCTGTGGGGCAAGGCACAGGGCTTTCATTGGTTCAATCTCGGCATGGCGCCGTTGTCCGGCCTGGAAACGCATCCGCTCGCACCTGCCTGGCACAAGGTCGGCCGCCTGGTGCAGCGCTATGGAGAGAACTTCTACAACTTCGAGGGCCTGCACAAATACAAGGAGAAATTCCTGCCGGTGTGGCGCGCGCGTTACCTCGCAGCGCCGCGCGGCATCTCGATGGCCGGGGCCCTGCTGGATGTGACCACGCTGATCTCCGGGGGTGTCACGCGGACGCTGCGCAAATGATGCTGCCGCGCGCCGGATGGCTGGTCGCGCTCGTCATGCTGACCGGCATGAGCGCGGTGGCGGCGGCGATGGATTCCCTCCACGTTGGACGATTCGGCAAGGTGCGGCTGGTCGCGCCGGCGGGCGACGCGCACGAGGTGGTGCTGTTCTTCTCCGGCGCGCGTGGTTGGGACGCAGCCTCAGCGGACATGGCGAGCCGGCTGGCGGCGGACGGCGCTTGGGTCGCCGGCATCGATACGCGGCATCTGCTCGCCGAGCTCGAGAAATCCCCGGACAAGTGCGTTTCCCTGCCGGTGGAGACCGAGAACCTGAGCCACTACGTGCAGGCGCGATTGGGGCTGCCCCACTATCACCAGCCCACGCTTGCGGGCAGCGCCGAAGGGGCTGCGTTGGCCTACGCCACGCTGGTCGCTTCGCCGGCCAATCTGTTCAAGGGCGCGCTTAGTGCAGACTTCTGCCCGCAGTTGCCCCTGCAGAAGCCTCTGTGCAAGGGGCAGGGCCTGCGCAGCGAACCCGGGCACCTGGCTCCCGGCAAGCCCGGCGTGGCCTTCTTGCCCACCGACAAGCTGGGTGGCCGCTGGGTCGCGCTGCCCGGCGAGGCGCCACGTTGCAGCGAGGAGGCCGTGCGCGAGTTCGTCGCGCGCGTGCCGGGCGCGCAGTGGGAGGGTTCCGCAGCCGCGATCTCGCCCGCGTTTCGTCGCATCGTCGCCGCGCGTCCGTCGACGGTTGCCGCGGGGCCCGCGCCGGAGCTGCGCGACCTGCCGCTGACGGAAGTGGCGGCGGGCAAGGGCGTATACACGAACTGGTTCGCCGTGTTCCTGTCGGGCGATGGCGGCTGGGTGGGCCTGGATCGCGGCGTTGCCGAAGAGATCGCCAAGCGCGGGATTCCGGTCGTGGGCTGGGATTCGTTGCGCTATTTCTGGACCCCGCGCACGCCGCAGGGAGCGGCCGCGGATCTCGATCGGGTGCTCCAGCACTACGCCAAGGCCTGGGGCAAGCGGCGCGCGCTGCTGCTGGGTTATTCGCAGGGCGCGGACACGCTGCCCTTCATGGCCAATCGCCTCCCCGCGACCTCGCATCGGTTGGTGGGGTTCACCGCGCTCGTGGCGGTCAGCAACCCCGCGTACTTCGAGTTCCAACCCTCGCATTGGCTCGGCAAGCCGGCGGGCGGGCTGCCCATCCTGCCGGAATTCGACGATTGGGGTGCCCGTCCCTACGTGTGCCTGTATGGCGCGCAGGAAGATGATTCCTTGTGTCCGCAGTTGTCCGCCACCGGGCACGCCTTGCCGATGCCTGGCGGGCATCATTTCGGCGGCAGTTTTGCGGAGGTTGCCGACCAGGTGCTGCGCCGGCTACCTGCCTACTGACGGCTGAATGCTACAGCTGGCGCTCGAGCGTGGTGGCGGCCTCGCGCATGCGCGGCAGGAATTGATCCACCGCCGAGCGCAATGGCACGGCGGTGGCGGAGAAGCGCACCATCATCGTGGCCAGGATACGGTTGTCGCCCTGGATGGGAATGGCGAGGCTGGTTTCCTCGGACACGCGCCGCGCGCGCGTGGCGAGGCCATAGCCTTGCGTGCGCGTCTCGTGCATCAACCGCTCGAATTCCTGGCGGTCATGCGCCAGCCGGTCCTCGGGCCTGTTGGAGCGCGACAACACATCCAGGACTGCATCGCGCTGCGCCGGCGCACACCAGGCAAGCCAGGCGCGTCCGGCCGCCGTGGTCAGCATGGGTATGCGCGTACCCACGGTGGTCTGTTCCAGGGCGAGCGGGCTCAGCCGGTCCGTGGTCTCGCGGATCAACATGCCGGGCCCTGAGGGCGTGGCAATGGTGAGCGGCCAGACGATGTCCTTGCACAAGGCGGCGAGCAGCGGCTTGGCGCGCTGGGCCACCGTCGCCTCCAGGTCGAATCCGCCGGACAGTGCGCACACCATGATGGTGGGCAGGTAGCAATCATCGCGCCGGTCGCGCTCGACATAACCGGCCGCACGCAGGGTCTCCAGGATGCGATAGGTGGTGGTGCGCGGCAGGTTCACCGCCAGCGCCAGCGTGTTGATGGGGGCACGTTGCAGGCGGTTCAACTCGATCAGGACATCCAGTCCGCGGTTCAGCGCGCGGATCGGACGGGTGGATTCCTTGCTGGAATCGGTGGCGTCTTCTTCTTCGAACGGAGGCTCGACCTTGGCAAACATGTTTGGACTTTCAATCGATGAAGTGGGCGGGGTTGCCCGACAGTTTACCCAAGTTTGCGCAAAGCTCCATGCATCCGAGGTATGCATGGCGGATTGAAAGAATTACAACGGCACTAGGATTTAAGGGCTGCGAGCGTTGCCAGCGCGCGCACGCGCGCCACCTTGTGATCGACGATGGGGCGCGGGTAATGGCGATCCAACTCCACCTGCGCGCGCGCCAGGACATCCGCCGGCGCATTCCAGGGTTCGTGAATCCAATCGATTGGCAATTGCGCCAACTCGGGGACGAAGCGGCGCACATAGGCGCCATCGGGATCGAATTTTCGCCCCTGCGAGATGGGATTGAAGATGCGAAAATACGGCGCCGCGTCCGCGCCGCATCCCGCGCTCCACTGCCAGCCGAGCGTGTTGCTGGCGAGATCCGCATCCACCAGTGTGTCCCAGAACCAGCGCGAACCCTGCTGCCAGGAAAGCAGCAGGTCTTTCACCAGGAATGATGCGGTGATCATGCGCACACGATTGTGCATCCACCCGGTTTGCCACAATTGGCGCATGCCCGCATCGACGATGGGATAGCCGGTGAGCCCGCGCTGCCAGGCGCGCAACGCGGCCCCATCCTGCGCCCAGGCGAAGCGCGCGAAATTCCCGCGCAGCGGCTTGTCCGGGGTTTCCGGGAAGTGATACAGCAGGTGATGAGCGAATTCGCGCCAGATGACCTCGGCAAGGAAGCGCGACTCGCGCCAGCCCTCGCGGCGGCCGTGGCGTTTGCGCACCGCATGCCAGATCTCGCGCGGGCTCAGGTTGCCGGCATGCAGGTAGGGTGACATGCGCGAGGTGCCGGGCATGTCGGGACGGTCGCGTGCGCGGTCGTAGTCACCGATGCGTTGGTCGAGGAATCGTGCCAGCAGGCCGTGTCCAGCATCGCTGCCCGGCTCCCAGACGTCCGCAATGCCGGTATCCCAGCGCAGCCGTGGCAGCAACCGTAACGCATCGAGCGCCTCGGTGCGCGGCCATCGGGGCGGTGGCGGGAGGGAGGCGGGCGCCGGCAGCGGCGCCGCGGGCTCGGGCAGGCTCAGGAGCTGGCGCCAGAATGGTGTGAATACCTGGTAGGGCGTGTCGGTCTTGGTCTTCACCTCCCAGGGCTCGCGCAGCAGGGCGCCGTTGAAGCTCTCGCACTGCAGGCCGGCGCCGCGCAGTTGCATCTTGATGCGCGCATCGCGCGTCATCGCAGCCGGCTCATAGCGTCGGTTCCAGGCGATGCGCGTGGCGCCGGTTTCGCGGGCGAGGGACAGCAATTCCGCCCCCGAATCCGCGGCGCATCGCAGGAGCAGATCCGATCCGCGGGCTTTCAATTGCTCGCGCAGGCGCTCGAGGCTGTGATGCAGCCACCATCGGGCCGCGCCACCCGGCTCCCAGGGCGACTCCTCGGCCGGCGCATGGATATAGACCGGAATGACGGCGTCGCCGCCCTCCAGCGCGAAACTCAATGCGGGGTTGTCCGCAAGACGCAGGTCCTGGCGGAACCAGATAATGGCCGGCATAAGAAGATCAAGGACCAGATCGGCTACAATCTTACGCCAAAGCCAGCCTTAACGAGGGAGTTCCACACAGCATCATGAGCGCCGAATCCAGCGTATCCACACCGCCGAAGAACACCGATGCACTGATCATCGGCGCAGGTCCCTGCGGGTTGTTCCAGATTTTCGAGCTGGGGCTGCTGGGTATCCAGGCCGACATCGTCGATTCCCTCGCCCAGCCCGGCGGCCAGTGCACGGAGTTGTATCCCGACAAACCCATCTACGATATTCCCGCCTTGCCCATTTGTGGTGCGCAGGAGTTGATCGACCGGTTGCTGGAACAGACCAAGCCCTTCAACGCCACCTACCACCTGGGCCAGGAAGTCACCGAGTTGCGCCAGGTCGAGGGCGGCTTTCATGTGGCCACCACGGCCGGCACGCGCTTCCTGGCGCGCACCGTGGTGATTGCCGCGGGTGTGGGCTCGTTCCAGCCGCGCCGCCTTGCGGTGCCCGGCATCGAGGCCTTCGAGGGGCGCCAGGTGCATTACCGGGTGAAGGCGGCGGCGGATTTCCATGGCCAGGAACTGGTCATCTTGGGCGGCGGGGACTCGGCGCTGGATTGGACCGTGTCGCTGTGCGAGAAGGCGAAGTCGTTGCACCTTGTGCACCGGCGCGCGGAATTCCGCGGCGCGCCTGCCACGGTAGCGCGTATGAAGGAACTGGTGGCCGCCGGCAAGATGCATCTGCACGAAGGCACGGCGCAGGCCATCATCACGCAGGGTGACCGGCTCACCGGCCTTACCTTCCAGACTGCCGGCGGCACGCAAACACTGCCCGCGTCGCAGGTGCTGGCCTTCTTTGGCCTGCATCCCAAGCTCGGCCCCATCGCCGAATGGGGGCTGGAGCTCGAGAAGAAGGCGCTGAAGGTGGACACGGAGAAATTCCAGACCAGTGTGCCCGGCATCTTTGCCGTGGGCGACATCAATACCTACCCGGGCAAGAAGAAACTCATCCTGAGCGGCTTCCACGAGGCGGCGCTCGCAGCCTTTGGCATTCAATACCACCTGAATCCGGAAAAGCGTCAATTCCTGCAGTACACGACCACCAGCCCCATCATGCAGAAGCGGCTTGGCGTCGCCGGTGGCTGAGCGCGCCCAGACGATGGATCAATTGCTTGCCGATCTGCTCAAGGTTCTCACCCTCGAGCGCATCGAAATCAACCTGTTCCGCGGCGAAAGCCGCGACATCGGCAGCCCGCAGGTGTTCGGCGGCCAGGTGCTGGGGCAGGCACTGGCGGCCGCGTCCGGCACGGTCGAGGCAAGGGACGTGCATTCCTTCCATGCGTATTTCCTGCGCCGCGGCGATTTCAACCTGCCCATCGTGTACGAGGTGGACCGGGCGCGCGATGGCAATCATTTCTCCACGCGGCGCGTCGTCGCGATCCAGAACGGCGAGCAGATCTTCAACATGTCCGCTTCCTTCCAGACGGCGGAGGACGGCCTGGATCATCAGGTGTCGGCCCCCGTAGTGCCCGCGCCGGAAGAGTTGAAGGACCTGGCGGCGCACGCACGCGAGTGGATCGCGCACATTCCCGAGCGTCTGCGCAAGGTGTTGCAGCACCAGCGGCCGTTCGAGTTCCGCCCGGTGAATCCGGCCGACTACCGCAACCCGCAGAAGCTGGCGCCGCGCAAGAGCGTCTGGTTCAAGGCCATCGGCAAGCTCCCCGACGACGAAGCCCTGCATCGCGCGTTGCTCGCCTACGTATCGGACTATGCCTTGCTCGACACGGCTCTGATGCCGCATGCCATCACGCCCATGTCGCCGCCAGTGATCATGGCGAGCGTCGACCATGCCATGTGGTTTCACCGCAGCGTGCGCGTGGACGACTGGTTGCTGTACTCCACCGACAGCCCCAGCGCCTCCGGCGCCCGCGGTTTCGCGCGCGGCAGTGTCTTCGCGCGCGACGGCAGGCTCGTGGCCAGCACCGCCCAGGAAGGCCTGATCCGCCTCGTCAAGCCCCGGCCATGAGCACCGGCACCGCTGCGCTGGTGATCATCTTCGTGGTGGCTTTGCTCGTCGGCGGGATTCTTACACTTCGCAGCAGTAGCCGTACTGGGATGCCTTCGCAGGATGTTCTGGATCGCGCGAAAGAACGGGCACGCGAAATCGAAGAGCAGGAACGAGCCGAGCAAGGGGATCGGAAAGACTGACCTGCTGCGCTTGGCGTGGTGCCTTGGCGTTGGGTGCGGGGTGGGCAGAACAGTTGGTCGCGTGGGCGCGCCTTAAAGGCACCGTTCCGGCGCGGTCGGCCGCTATCGCCCTGTTCGCTCAACTTCAAAGTCCACCCCTGCGATCAGCGCGGCCGGCGCGCCGGACCGGAGGCGCTTTACACGCGCCCAACTGTTCTGCCCATCCCGCACCCAACGCCAAAGCGCGCGCGTCAGCGTAGAGATCGTTCTTCCCATCGCGCAGCGCGTGTTCAGCTGCTTCGGATCGTGGCTCGTTTCGGCGATCCCGGAACTTCGAAGCTTGTGAGTGCAGAAGGTTTGAAATCCGGGCGCGCGACGAATTCAGTGCGTGAAGATTTCGAAGTTCGCCGACGCGTAGTGAATGGATGAGTTGCACTAGCCGCTCAGTTTCGATGCTCGGTGGCATATCGACCGCGCTGCAGCGGGCTATTCCGCCTCTCAGCCGACGCTGGATAGCTGGAGCGGGCGGTGGGGGAAGTCTCTCGCGAGCGTGTTTGAGCGCCGCCTTGCCCGCTCGCCGGTCGCACTGAGCGCGAAGTTGGACCCTTGAGATGAGCGAATGATGCGCTCGCGACCGACCGAGCGGGCAAGGATGCCTTCGGCGCGATCACGCTCGCGAGAGACTTCCTCCACCGCCCGCTCCAGCCATCTGACCGTCAGAAGAGAGCGAAACTAGCCCGCAGAACCCCGCTGAGATTCCCACACAGGCCGAGACAACACGTACATGTGACAATCCCACCACCGATTCTTAGCCCTCCGCGCCCGCCGATACGTAGCCTCCCATTGCATGCCGACTTTCTCGAGCACCTTGATCGAGGCACGATTGTTGATGTCGACGGTGGAAATGACGCGATCGGCCTGCAGGTCATAGAACGCCGCGTCGGCCAGCGCCAGGGCGATTTCGGTGGCGTAGCCGCAGCCCCAGCTGGCGTGTCCCAGCATGTAACCCAGGTCGAGCACTCCGCGCTCGATCAATGCCAGCTCGCAGGCGCCGATCACATCGCCGGTGTCGTTACGCTCCACGGCGAGCTCGAAACGTGTGCGCGGGCGTTCGGACTGCGAGTCCAGGATATTCTTCAGGTAGTCGCGGCTCGCTTCTTCGTCGCGCGGCCCGAAGAACAGGTAGCGCGTGACACGTGCATCACCCGAATAGGCGATGACCGAGGCCAGGTCGGAGGCGCGAAATTCACGTAACGACAGCCGCGCCGTTGCGATGGGGAGCTTCAGGCTGTGCATGCGGGCGGCGTCGGCCGCGGCGGTGTCAAGTCGCCGCGGTCACGGTGGCGATGGCGGTGCGGCGCGAATTGGGTTTGGTCAGCAGCATCTGCACATCGCCCAGCTGCCGCTCCTCGAAGCCTCCCTCGCAATAGCACAGGTAGTACTCCCACAGGCGGATGAAGGACTCGGGATACCCCTGCGCACGCACGTCTGCGAGGCGTGCGAAGAACCGCTCGCGCCACAGCCGCAAGGTACGCGCGTAATGCGGCCCGATGTCCTCGAGGTGCGTGAGCTTCATGTCGGTGACGCGCGCCACCGAATCGACGATCGCCTGCACCGAGGGGATGAAGCTGCCGGGAAACACGAAGCGCTTGATGAAGTCCACCGTGCGCCGCGCCTGGTCGTAGAACTGGTCGGCGATGGTGATGGCCTGCAGAAGCATGGCCCCTTCGGGTTTGAGCAGCGCGCTGCATTGCCGGAAGTAGGTGTCCAGGTATTGGTGCCCCACCGCCTCGATCATCTCGATGGACACCAGCGCGTCGAACTGGCCGCGTACGTCCCGGTAGTCTTCCTTCAGCAGGGTGATGCGGCCGCAGAGGCCGGCGCGCTCGATGCGCGCGCGCGCGTAGTCATGCTGCTCCTGCGAGATCGTCGTGGTGGTGACGTGCACGCCGTAGTGGCTGGCGGCATGGATGGCGAGGCCTCCCCAGCCGGTGCCGATCTCGAGCAGGTGCTGGCCGGGCTTGAGTGCAAGCTTGGTGCAGGCTGCATCGAACTTGGCCACGGACGCATCCCGCAGGCTGGAGCGTTCGTCCTGGAAGATGCCGCAGGAGTAGGCCATGGTCTCATCGAGGAACAACTCGAAGAAGCGGTTGCCCAGGTCGTAGTGGGCGGCGATATTGCGCCGGCTGCCGCTCTTGTGGTTGCGGTTCAGGTGATGCGCGAGCTTGAACAGCGGCGCGCTCAGCCGTGACCAACCGGAGTCGATGTCGTTCATGAGCGGCCGATTCACCACCATCAATCGCACCAGCGCGGTGAGATTGTCACAGCGCCAATAATCATTGATGTAGGCCTCGCCGGCTCCCACGGTGCCACCGAACACGGCGTCGGTGTAGAAGGCGGGCGCGCGCACGCGGATGGTGGCTTCGAAGGGAGTCTCATTGCTGACGCGCCCGAACACATGCTCCTCGGATCCATCGACGAGCCGGAGCCGGCCGTGGCGGATCTTCTTCAGCTGCGAGAGAAGCAGCGCGCGCGCGAGACGCGTCAAGGCCGACAGACCGTCTTGGCCTTCGCCGGCATCGGCCGGCGCCGGGATGATGTTGGGTCGCATGGGCAGCCTTTCAGTGCACCGCTTTAGCGGATTTGAGCGGGTGATCGTACACCGGAGTTTTCTTCAGCCACAACCGCAGCGCCTGCCAGTGAATGGCGGCGATGACCTTGGCCGTCATCAGCGGAAATCCAGCCAGCAGCCGCACCAGCGCCGCCGGCCGCCACGCTTCCTCGTTCAGCGCGAGCGTCGCATCGAACACCGGCTGGCCATCGCGGAAATTCTGCATGTGCACGAACAGATGGCGGGTGGGTGAATTGAAGCGCCAGTCGTACTGCATGTCCATGGGCAGGAAGGGGGAGACGTGGAAATGCTTGTCGAAAGCGAAGCGCTTCAGCCGGCGCGCATCGGCAGCGGCGTCGAGCACGTAGGCGTGGCGCTCGCCCCAGGGGGTATTGGTGATTTCCGCGACGATGGCATCCAGATGCTCCCCGGCCTCGTCAAAGCAATAGTAGAAGCTCACCGGATTGAAGCAGTACCCGAAGTAACGCACGTGCGTAAGCAGGCGGATCGGGCCACGCGGCCGGCGCGACAGGCGTGCCTCGACCAGGTCGCGCACCGCCTGGTCCAGCGGCACATCGGTCGGACCGAGGTAGTCCTCGCGCTTGAACCGCGCCGGCGCACGGCGCCGCGCCGACCACAGCGGCACGCGGTCGAACGCCTGCGGCAATTCAGCGAGGTCCAGGTACAGCATGAAGATGCGGTAGGAAAACTGGTGAGGCGAGGGCGCGAGGCGCCGGTGCCTAACCCACCCTTTGTAGATCCGGCTGTGCATGTGCCCACTGCTGGTTGAAGATCCGCAGCGCCGCCAGCGCGCTGTTCACGCCGTCCTCGTGGAATCCGTATCCCCAGTATGCGCCACAATAATGGGTGCGGCGCACGCCGCTGATCTCGGCATGGCGCGCCTGCGCCGCCACCGCCGCGGTGGTGTACACCGGATGATGATAGACGAAGCGGCGCAGCACGCGGGATTCGTCCACATCCGCCGATCGGTTCAAGGTCACCATGAACTGCACCGGAGCGCGCAGGGTCTGCAGGATGTTCATGTTGTAGGTGACGGTGACGCGTTCGTACTGCTCGATGGGCAGGTGATAATTCCAGGCGGCCCGTGCCAGCGGGCGGCGCGGCATCAGGCGCTCGTCGGTGTGCAACAGGGCTTCATTCGCCTGGTAGCCGATGGCGCCCAGCACGGCCGATTCCTCCGCCGAAGGATCCGACAGCAAACGCAGCGCCTGGTCGCTGTGGCAGGCGAGGAACACCTGGTCGAAATGCTCCACATCGCCCGCGCGCGTGCGCACCGCCACCTGGTGCGGCTGGCGCTGGATGGAGGCCACCGGCGTGCTTAACCGGATCCCGCGCGCCAGCGGTGCGGACAGGCGCTTCATGTACTCGCGCGACCCGCCTTGGATCACCCGCCAGGTGGGGCGGTCGTCGACGCTTAGGAAACCGTGATTGGAAAAGAACTCCACGAAGTAGCGCGCCGGAAAATGCAGCATGTCCAGCGGCCGGGATGACCAGATCGCGGCGCCCATCGGAATGATGTAGTGGTCCACGAAGTAGCGCGAATATCCCTGGCGGTCCAGGTACTGCTCCAGCGTGAGGGTGGCGGTCGCATCGTCGAGCAGGGCGGGCGCCTCGCGGTTGAAGCGCAGGATGTCGCGCACCATGCGCAGGAAGGAGGGCCTGACGAGGTTGCGGCGTTGCGCAAACAAGGAATTGATCGAGGTGCCGTTGTATTCGAGGTCGGATTGTTCGCAGCGCACGCTGAAACTCATGGCGCTGGGTTGCCAGGCCACGCCGAGCTCATCCAGCAAGGCGATGAAATTCGGGTAGGTCCAATCGTTGAAGACGATGAAGCCGGTGTCGATGGCGTACTGCCGGCCCGCATGCTCCACGTCCACGGTATTGGTGTGTCCGCCCACGTAGTCCGCGGCTTCGAACACCGTGACTTGGTGGTCGCGGCTCAGCCGATAGGCGGCGGTCATTCCGGATATACCGGACCCGATTACTGCGATTCGCATGCGCTGGGTGATCCCTCGACGCGCCTTGTTGCGGCGTACTTGGTGTTATTCGTCCGGCCGCCAACGGCGGATGCACCCGGGCGCCGTTATTTTGCTCAAGGCGCCGGCCGAACGCCACCGCGGGCGCGAAACAGGCGGGCGGGGCCGGGCGCCGAAGGGCGCCCACGGCGGGGCTGCCGGGTCCGCCGCAGCCGTTACAGCCGGCGTGCGCTGTCGCGGATGGAGGCCGGTACGGGGTTCAGGTCCCAGATCAGGCCGGTAAAGGACAGGACCTTGAGCAGGTAGTAGGTGATGTCCACCTCCCACCAATAAAAGCCCTGGCGCACCGAGGACGGGTAGTGGTGGTGATTGTTGTGCCAGCCCTCGCCCAGGGTGAGCAGCGCCAGCCAGACATTGTTGCGGCTGTCATCGTTGGTGCGGTAGCGCTGCCGCCCAAACACATGCGACAGGGAGTTGATGGTATAGGTGCCGTGATAGGTGGCCACCGTGGAGATGAAAAACCCCCACACCAGCAACTGCCAGCCGTCGGTGCCCAGGCCCGGCGCGAAGGCATCGAGGGCCACGCCAAGTCCGAATATCGCCACCGCCAGCATCACCGGCACGAAGATGTCGAAGCGGTCCAGGAAGCGCAATTCCGGGTATTCCATCAGGTCCTTGACCCGTTTCAGGTCAGGGGCGAAATGCTTGCCCGACAGGAACCAGCCCATGTGGCTCCACCAGAATCCCTGCTGGCGGGGCGAATGCACGTCATTGGGCTTATCGGAGAAGGCATGGTGATGGCGATGATGCGCCGCCCACCAGATGGGGCCGCGTTGAACCGCGGAGGCGCCGAGGACGCCGAACAGGAATTGCGCGGCACGCGAGGTCTTGAAGCTGCGGTGCGAGAAATAGCGATGGTAGAAGCCCGTGATGGCAAACATGCGCACCAGGTACATCACCACCGCCGCGCCCAGGGCAAACCAGCTGAATCCGACCGCGAACACGGCCAGGCAGGCCAGGTGCATGCCCAGGAACGGCGCCACCCGCGCCCAGTCCACGCGGTGATCGGCATTATGTCCGGTGCTGGTGGGGGTGTTGTCGAACCATCGCTTGATGGTCCGCAGCAGGCGCAGGCCGGGGGAGACCCGCTCGGGCGGGTCGGAGTGAACAATCATGCGTACTCGTTCTAGGTGGAGCCGCCGTCACGGCGACGGCGGCATTCTACTGAAATTCCGGCCGAGTTGGCCGCCGGCGGCCGTGGTCCCGATCAGGTTGCGGCGCGCAGGGCGGCAATGCGCTCATCCAGTGGCGGATGGCTCATGAACAGGCGGGCAAGGCCGCTGCCGCGGCCGGCATTGATGGCGAATGCCTTCATCTGTTCCGGCACCGCGTCGTCGGGCTCGTGGACGCGCTTGAGCGCTTCCAGCGCGCTGATCATGTTTTGCCTGCCCGACAGGCCGGCGCCGCCGGCGTCCGCGCGGAATTCCCGCCAGCGGGAGAACCACATGACGATCATGCTGGCGAAGATGCCCAGCACCAGCTGCGCCACCATGGTGGTGAGGAAGTAGCCGATGCCCGCGCCCTCGCGGTCGTTGCGGAACACGGCCCGGTCGACGAAGCTGCCGATGATGCGCGAGAGGAAGATGACGAAGGTGTTCACCACGCCCTGGATCAGCGTAAGGGTGACCATGTCGCCGTTGGCGACGTGGGTGATTTCATGCCCGATGACCGCCTCGGCCTGCGGACGGTTCATGCCGGACAGAAGACCCGTGCTGACGGCCACCAGCGCCGCATCGCGGCGCGCTCCGGTGGCGAAGGCATTCATGTCGGGGGAGTCGAATACGCCCACCTCGGGCATGCCGATGCCGGCCTGCTGGGCGAAGCGGCTGACCGTGTTGACCAGCCAGTTTTCCTGTTCGGTGCGGGGCTGCTCGATCACCTGCACGCCCATCATGCGCTTGGCCGTCCATTTGGATATGGCCAGCGACACCAACGCGCCACCGAAGCCGAACACCGCCGCGGTGACCAGAAGTCCGCCGTAGCCCCCGGCGCTGAATCGCACGCCGAAGAAGGCTTCGAGCAGCGAAAGGACCACACTGAGCAGCGCAAGCACCGCCAGGTTGGTGAGAATGAACAGGACGATGCGTTTCATGAGTCTTGGAATACCTCGCTTGGCTGCAGATGGTCGGGACTTCCGCCTGGTTTTTCAAGACACTGACCCCAAATTTGCCCCGCCGGAGGGTTCGCGTGGGTCCGCCTGGCCCTTGCGGGGGCACGAGCGCCTGGTAACCGTCCGTTGGATGAAGCCGGGCCGGGCAAGTTCCGCACTTGAGAATCGCGATTTGGGCTCAATACTGGATTGCAAAGAACCGCCATGGAATACAAGGACTATTACAAGACGTTGGGCGTGGAACGCTCCGCCACCGCGGAGGAGATGAAGCGCGCCTACCGGAAATTGGCGCGCAAGTACCATCCAGACGTCAGCAAGGAAAAGAACGCCGAGGAGAAATTCAAAGCCCTGCAGGAAGCCTATGAGGTCTTGAAGGACCCCGAAAAGCGCCAGCTGTACGACCAGCTCGGGCCGAATTACCGGGCCGGCCAGCAATTTCGCCCGCCTCCCGACTGGGAAACGCGTTTCGGTGGCGGGGGGCAACGCCGTGGTGCTTCGCAGGAGGACCTCAACGGTTTCTCGGAGTTCTTCTCGCGCATGTTCGGTGGCGGAGGTGGTGGATTCGGTGCGGGCGAGGAGTTCGTGCAGCCCGAGGCCGATGCCGGCAACCTGGAAGTCACGCTGGAAGAGGCCTTCACCGGCACCAAGCGCCGCGTGCAGCTCAATGAAAGGGGCCGGGCCCGCAGCATCGATGTCACCATTCCGGCCGGGGTGGCGGATGGCCAGGCGCTGCGCATCGCCGGCGGCGCGGATCGTCCCGCGCTCATCTTCAAGGTGCGGATCCGCCCGCATGCGCGCTACAGCGTCGAAGGCAAGAATGTCACCCTCGAGCTGCCGTTGGCGCCGTGGGAAGCGGCTCTCGGGGCCAAGGTCACCGTGCCGACGCTCGCGGGTTCGGTGGACCTGACCATTCCCGCCGGCGCCCAGTCGGGCCAGAAGCTGCGCTTGCGCGGCCGTGGCTTGCCGGGCAGCACGCCGGGCGATCAGCTGGTCAGCATCAAGATCGTCAACCCGCCGGCGACCACCGCGCACCAGAAGGCGGTGTACGAGCACATGCAGAAGGAATTCGATTTCGACGCGCGGGCCAACTGGCCCTGAGCCGGGCCGGGCGCCAGGCGGCGCCCGCATCCTGCGTGGAATTTTCTGGTCGGACCGTTTCCCGGCGTGACGCGCCGGGGTCGCGCCCTCAGCTCAGCGCTTGGGGATTTTCCAACAGGGACTTCAATGCCGCGAGAAAACGCGCGCCGACGGCGCCGTCGATTGCGCGGTGATCGCAGGACAACGACAGCACCAGCATGTTGGCGAAGCTGATGGCGGAGCCTTCTTCCACGCACTGACGGCGCATCGCACCCACCGCCAGGATGGCTCCCTGCGGCGGGTTGATGATGGCCTCGAACTCGTCCACCCCGAACATGCCGAGGTTGGAGATGCAGAAGGTGCCGCCGGAGTACTCCTCGGTCTTCAGCTTTCCGGCGCGCGCCCTCTCGGCCAGCCCGCGGATTTCCGCGGCAATCTGTGCCACTGGCTTCGTGTCCGCCGCGCGTACGATGGGGGTGATGAGCCCGCGGTCCGTGGCCACGGCCACCGCAATGTCGGCATGCGCATAGCGATGGATCTCCTCGGCATGCACCTGCACATTGACCTCGGGCACTTCCCTCAAGGCGAGCGCCGACGCCCGCACCAGATAGTCGTTGATGCTCGGCGTGGGTCCGCCGGACTGCTTGACCTGCTCCCGCAGGCTCCCGAGTGCATCCATGCGGGCGCGCACCCGCAGGTAGAAATGTGGAATGGTGCTCTTCGATAGCGTCAATTGCCGCGCAATGGCCTTGCGCATGGGCGAGAAACGCTCCACCGTGAACGCCGCGCCGCCGGCCGCCGCCGCCGCCGCCGCCGGCGAAGCTACGGAGCCGGTCTGCGCCTGCCCGCCTGCGCCAGGCCGCGCGCCGGCCGCGGCGATCACATCGCCCCGGCTGATGCGCCCGCGTGCGCCTGTGGGCTTCACCTGGGACAGGTCGACGCCGCGTTCCTGCGCCACGCGCCGCGCGTAGGGCGACGCGAACACTGCCTGCGGCGCATCGGACATCGCCGTCAGCACGACGGGCTTGCCGGTTGCGGCAGCGGTTGGCGGTTTGCCGGCCTGGTCCACGTCCTGCAAGGTGATGCGGCCGCGCCGGCCACTGCCCTGTAGTTTTTCCAGACCCAGTCCGAGTGAGTCGGCCAGCCGTCGCGCTGCCGGGCTGATGTTGGCATCAGCAGGGATCCTGGGCGGCGGCGGTGGTGCATCCGGAACGGCCGCAGCCGTTGCGGCGGCAGCGGGCGGCTGCGATTGCGCGGAAGCATCGGCCGCGCTGCCCTCGGCGGCGCGGAAGTTCTTCACGAAGGTTTCGACCTCGGAGTCGCTGGCGGCTTGCGTGGCGATCACGCCGAGCAGCGCACCCACCGGATACACCTGGCCGGCAGCGGCCACGAGCGCCGCGACCGTCCCCTCGAACTCGGACTCGAGGTCGTTGGCGATCTTGTCGGTCTCGATCAGTGCAATGACCTGCGTCTTCTTGATGCGATCGCCGGTCTTGATACGCCATTCGGCGATGGTGCCTTCGGCCATCTCGATGCCCCACTTGGGCATGGTCAATGCGCGCAGCTTGCTCATGAGTGCGGTCCGCTCAAGTCCGGTAGGCCAGCGATCGGCGCACCGCGGCCTCGATGCCGGCGGCGTTGGGAACGTAGGCTTTTTCGAGCTCCCGCGCGAAGGGCACCGGCGAGTGCGGCGCCGTCACCATCTGCACCGGCGCCTTCAGCGCGGCGAACGCCTTGTTCGCCGCGAGAGCCGCGATATCGGATGCCAGGCTGCAGCGCGGCGGAGATTCGTCCGCCACGATCAGCCGGCCGGTGTTCTCCACGCTGTCGAGGATGGTCTCCTCGTCCAGGGGGCTCGAGGTGCGCAGGTCGATCACATCGCACGCGATGCCGTCCTTCGCCAGCGCGTCCGCGGCTTTCTCCGCGGCGCGAACCAGCTGTCCGCAGGTGACGATGGAGGCGTGCTGGCCTTCGCGCACCATGCGTGCATGCCCGAAGGGCAGCAGGTATTCGCCGTCCGGCACTTCGCCGCTGACGCCGTAGAGCGTCTTGTGCTCGAAGAACATGACGGGATCATCACCGCGGATGGCCGTGGTGAGCAGACCCTTGGCATCGGCGGGCGTTGCGGGCATGACCACCTTCAGGCCGGGAATGGAGGTAAGCATGGAGTACACGGCCTGGCTGTGCTGGGCCGCTGCGTTCATGCCCGCGCCATAGGTGATGCGCACCGTCACCGGGCATTTGGATTTGCCGCCGAACATGTAGCGGAACTTGGCCATCTGGTTGTACAGCTGGTCCAGGCATACGCCGACGAAATCCGCGAACATGAGCTCGGCGATGGCGCGCTTGCCGGCCAGAGCCACACCGGCGGCGGCGCCCACGATGCAGGATTCGGAGATCGGCGTGTCGATGACGCGGTTGGCGCCGAACTTGGCGTACAGGCCGCCCGTCAGGCCCCAGATGCCGCCGATGGCCTCTGGTCCGCCGGCCGTGCCCATGCCGCCCACGATGTCTTCGCCCAGGATGACGATGGAATCATCGCGCGCCATTTCGTCGTGGATGGTCTTCGCGATCGCCTCGCGCAGGTTCATTTTTGCCATGTTCGTCGCCTGTCTCAATAAGTGCCGTAGACGTCTTCGAGGACCTGCTCGGGGGAGGGCTTGGGCGCCGTGCGCGCCTGGGTGACTGCGGATTCGATCAGTGCCATGACCTCGGCATCGATGGCATCCAACTCTGGGAGGTCGATGAGCTTCTTTTCTCGGGCCGTGTTACGGAACTTGGTGATGCAATCGCGCGTTTCGCGCAGGCGCGCCACTTCTCCGGGGCCGCGGTAGCGCTGCGGATCGCCTTCGAAATGGCCGAAGAAGCGCTCGGTGTCCAGCTCCACCGAGGCGGGCCCCTTGCCACCCCGCACGTGCTCGAGCACCTCGGCCATGAGATCGTGGACCGCGAAGAAATCGCAGCCATCGCCCTTCTTTGCCAGCATTCCGAAGCCCGCGGCGCGCTTGGTCATGTCCTTGGAGCCCACGGCATAGTCCGCGCCGGTGTGCTCGCTGTAATGGTTGTTCTCGTAGACGAAGATCACCGGCAGCTTCAACACCACCGCCATGTTCATGGCCTCGAAGGTGGTGCCCTGATTGCAGGCGCCATCACCGCTGAAGGCGATGGCCACGCGGCCCTTGCCATCCAACTTGGTGGCGATGCCGGCGCCCACGGCCTGCGGCGCGCCGGCGCCGACGATGCCGTTGGCACCCAGCATGCCCACGCTGATGTCGGCGATGTGCATGGAGCCGCCCTTGCCCTTGCACAGTCCGTCACGGCGGCCGTAAATTTCCTTCATCATGCCGATCACATCGCAGCCCTTGGCGATGCAATGGCCGTGGCCGCGGTGGGTGGAGACGATGAAGTCCTGGTGCGTGAGATGCTCGCACACGCCCACCGCCACGGCTTCCTGCCCGCAGTACAGGTGGGTGAAGCCGGCGATGTCGCCGGTGGTGATTTCCAGGTGCAGGCGCTCCTCGAATTCGCGGATGATCTTCATCTGGCGATACGCGCGGCGCAACTGGTCTTTGCTCAAGGGCATACGAAACTCCTGCCAATGCTTCACACATGCAAAACGGTCTTCGCAGTCCTGGATCGTTGGATCTCAAGGCTGCCGCCGACGAGGGTCCAGTCCTGGCTGGTCAGATGGCGCGGCACGGCAACCTGGGCGTCCTTGGACGATTCGACGGCGGGGCTGCTCTCCCCTTAACAGAAGCTGCACGGGTTGAGCGGCAGTTCAGCGTAACCCAAAACCCACGCGGCGAGCGAGTCGAATTGCCGGCGCAGAGTGGACGCCACCCGGCCGGCATCGCCGCGCGCCGGACACAAAGGACTCCGTCAGCTCTTGCCGGCGGCTTTGGCGATGGCCGCCGCCATGTCCTGCTTGGTGGGATTCATGCGCAGCGTAAGCCCGCCGTTCACCTGCAGGTTCTCGCCGGTCATGAAGCACTCATCGCTCGCCAGCCACACGGCCGCGGCGGCGATATCCTCGGAGGTGCCGATGCGGCCAAGGGGATAGCCCTTTAGGAACGAATCGAACAAACCCGGGATGGCCTTGCCGCCCGCGGTCATCGGCGTGTCCGTGAGGCCCGGAGAAATGGAATTGGCGCGTATCCCAAAGCGGCCGAACTCGTGCGCGATGCAGCGGATCACGTGGTCGGTTCCCGCCTTGGTGCCCATGTAGGCGGCATGATCGTTGAGCATGATCTTGGCCGTCGCCGAACTGATCTGGATCAGCGAGCCGCCCTTGGGCATGGCCTTGATCATGGCTTGAAAAAATTGGAAGGGGCCGATGTACTGCAAAGCCGTCATCCGCTGCAATTCCTCGGTGGTGGTCTCGAGGAAGGGCTTGAGCAGGCCCCAGCCCGTGGCATTCACGGCGATGGAAATGCTTCCCATCTTGTCCTGCGCGGTCTTGGCCAGTGCCTCGATGTCCGCCAGCCGGGTGATGTCGCAAGACGCGGCGTGAGCGCCTATTTCGGCCGCAAAGCGCTGCAACTCGTCCAACTTGCGACCCGCCACCATCACCTGCGCGCCTTCGTCCCGAAACCGCCTGGCCATGACCTGCGCCATGTTGCCGCGGTTGCCCGCGCCGAGGATGACGGCGCATTTACCCTGGAGCTTGCTCATGGTCCCTATGGTTGCAATGAATTCGGCGGGGTGCAACTGCCGCACGGAGGAGGTTTCGACTGACATCGGGTTCGCCAATTGGTACGCTTCTATACAAGATGGCGGTGTCGCTGGTTGCGGGGCCGGTCCAGCATCGTCGTTCAATTGCAAGCCGCGGGAGAGAAATCATGGATCTGGGATTGAAAGGCAAGAAAGTCATCCTGACGGGCGGCAGCCGGGGCATCGGCCGGGCGGCGCTGGAAATCTTCGCGGCGGAAGGCTGCGACGTTGCGTTTTTCTCGCGCAACCAGGCGCAGGTGGATGAAACCATCGCCTCCCTCAAGAAGCATGGCGGCAAGGTGCATGGTGCCACCTTCGACATGAACGACATGTCCGGCTACGCAGCCTGGCTCAAGGACGCTGCGGAGAAGCTAGGCGGCTGCGACATCTTCGTGCCCGGCGCCAGTTCCTCGGGTTCCCAGGCCACGGGCGATTGGAAGAAGAGCGTGGATTTCGACCTGCTCGGCACAGTGCAGGGCTGTGAGGCGCTCTACAAGCCGCTGCAGAAGTCAGGGTCCGGGTCGGTCATCATCATGTCCAGCACCGCTGCCTTCGAGACCTTCATGGTGCCGCAGGCATTCAATGCCATCAAGGCGGCGCTCATCACCTATGGCAAACAGCTGAGCCAGGCCTGGGGCCCGAAGGGCATCCGCGTCAACATGGTCTCGCCGGGACCCATCAGTTTCCCGTCCGGCAATTGGGAGGCCATCAAGGCGCACATGCCTGATTTGTACGATGCCACGCTCAAGCAGTTCGCGCTTGGACGCTTCGGCGCGCCGGATGACGTGGCGCGCACCATCGTGTTCCTGGCGAGTCCGGCCTCGGGCTACACCACGGGCACGAACGTGGTGGTCGACGGCGGCTACACCAAGCGGGTGCAGTTCTAGCATTCGACCGCCTGCCCGACGACATTGGCCCGGGGGCACATCCGCCGAGGACGCGCAATGACGAACCTGCCCATCCGCCAGATCGCCTACTTCGGCACCGACGTTCGCGTCGCGGCGCTGCGCCATAGCCAGACATACGGGTCAGGTCCGTTCTTCGTGGCCGAGCACATCCCGCTGCGCCGAGCGGTGCATCGCGGCGTGGAGCGAACGCTGGATCACAGCTCGGCCTATGGTCAATGGGGTGAGGTGATGGTGGAGTTCGTGCAGCAGAACAATCCCGGCCCCTCCGCTTTCCACGACATGTATCCGCAGGGAAGCGGGCGCAGCGGCGTGCACCACGTGGCCTTGTTCGTCGATGACATCCACGCCGCCATCGCCGCCCACAACGCACGCGGCCACGAAACCGCGCTGTACGCCGAAATGAACGATGGCTTCCCGTTCGCGCTGATGGATGCGCAAGCGGAGTTCGGCCACATGATCGAGCTTTATCAGCCCCTGCCGCAACTGACAGGTTTCTACGATATGGTGGCGGCGGCCGCGAAAAAATTCGACGGCACCGATCCGGTGCGGACGATCAAATTCGGCTGAAGCAGCGCGGCGTCGAGGACTCGGAGCGCGCCTTCCGCCTCGTTCAGGCCTTGGCAGGTGCGGCGACCGCCGCCGGGTGCTCCTTGATCCACGCGATACCCCGTCGCAGCATGTCGTAGAACACCGGCAGGTCCCAGGCACAACGGTCCACGCTGGGCCACCAGTCGAGCAGCGGTTGCAGGTCGTAGTGGCCGCGGCAATGTCCCAGCGTGAGGTACAGCACCGCACCCTTGCCGAGCGTGTGGATGTAGAACACCGGGTGCTTGCGCTTGTCCTTCCATTGGCTTTCGGCGAAGCCCGTGCCCTCGCCAACGTACTCGGTTTCGAGCAGCACGTGCAATTGCCCGTGCGTTTCCATCAGGTACAACTCATCGGTGGTGTCGAAGGGCTCCACGCCCTTCACCAGTGGGTGCGAGGGATCCGCCACGGTGACGCGATACGGCGCGATGGGCGGATGCGCGATGAACTGCGAGCCCAACGTCTGCATGTGGAGCGGCGCCCAGCGCGGCGCATCCCACAGGCCATTCTTCAGCAGGCGCAGGATGGAGTTGGTGCCGTGCAGGGCGTACCAACGGCCGCCACGTTCCACCCATTTGCGCAAGGCCTCTTGCGCAGGAAGCGAGGGCATCACATCACAGGTGTAGGTGATGAGGATGTCGGCCTTGGCCAGCGCATCCAGATTCTCGTAGTCCTCGAACACGCGCACCTTGACGCGTGCGTCCTCGGCCAGGAGCTTCAAGAGCTCCAGCCGCGCGAAATCGATGTCGTGATACTTGCCGCCCGCCACCAGCACGCAATTGATGCGCTTGGGCTTATCCGATTCCGCCACGCTCATTTCTCCAGTTGATCGTCGATGAACCAAGTAGGGGATGTTAGCCCGCCTGTCAGGCCAGCGGTAACAGCGTGGATTCCTTGATGGCGGTGACGGCCACCGCCGAATTCACCGAGCGCACGCAGGGAATGCGCGACAGGTAGTCGAGGTAGAAAGCCTCGTACGCCTTGATGTTGCGCGCCACGATCTTCAGCAGGAAATCCCATTCGCCGGTCAGGGTGTGGCAGTCCAGCACCTCGGAGCGGTTGCGGATGGCTTCCTCGAATTGCGCGATGGCATCGCGGCTGGTGGTGCCCAGTTTCACGTGCGCGAAGATGGTGAGGTCCAATCCGAGCGCGGCACGGTCCAGCAGCGCCACCCGCCCCTTGATGACGCCGCTGCTTTCCAACTGCTGGATGCGCCGCCAGCAGGTGGTGGTGGAGATGCGCACGCGGGCCGCCACATCGGCCACCGAGAGGGCGCCTTCGCGCTGCAATATGTCAAGGATCTTCAGGTCGAGCTTGTCGAGCACAGGCTGAACTATTTTTTCCATATTTAATTTACGAACGGAATATTCGTACCGGATTATTGCGCTGCATACCCTAAAACACAACATCATGCTGCGCCTGCGCGTAGATTGGCGGTCCATGAACAAACGCTCCCGGCTGCATGTTCCGCGGGTGCCGGCCCGCCCCGGTGAAACCCCCGATTTTTCCTATGTGGACTTGTCGCCCGCGGGCGCGGTGGCGCGGCCCGATGTGAATGCGAGGGCGCGGGACATTGGGTATCTCGCGGTCGAACTGGTGCGCGTATTGGACGACGAGGGCGAGGCGCGCGGCCCCTGGCATCCGCACCTGGATCCGCATGAGTTGCAACTGGGCCTGCGCCACATGCTGCTCACACGGGTGTACGACGATCGCATGCAGCGCACGCAGCGCCAGGGGAAGATTTCCTTCTACATGCGCTCGCTCGGCGAGGAAGCGGTGTCCGTGGCGCAGGCCATGGCGCTGCAGCCCGGCGACATGCTGTTCCCCTCCTACCGCAACCAGGGCCTGGAGATCGCGCGCGGCCGCCCGCTGGTGGATCTCATGTGCCAGCTGCTGTCCAACACGCGCGACATGTGCAAGGGCCGCCAACTCCCGGTGATGTATCACTGGCTGGAGGGAAACATTTTTTCCATCTCGGGCAACCTTGCCACGCAGTTTCCGCAGGCGGTGGGCTGGGCCATGGCCTCGGCCATCAAGGGCGAGGACCGGCTCGCGGCGAGCTGGATCGGCGAGGGCAGCAGCGCGGAAGCTGATTTTCATCACGCGTTGTTGTTCGCCTCGGTGTACCAGGCGCCCGTGATCCTCAACGTGGTGAACAATCAATGGGCCATCTCCACCTTCCAGGGCTACGCGGGTGGCGAGCAACGCTCGTTCGCGGCGCGCGGCCCGGGCTACGGCATCGCCGGCGTGCGCGTGGATGGCAATGACTTCCTCGCCGTGTACGGCGTGACGCAGTGGGCGGCCGAGCGCGCGCGCACCGGCGCGGGCCCCACATTGATCGAGCTGGTCACCTATCGCGCCGCGGCGCATTCCACCAGCGATGATCCGGCGCGCTACCGTCCGCGCGACGACTACGACCGTTGGCCGCTGGGGGATCCGATCGAACGCCTCAAGCAGCACCTGATCCGCCTGGGTGAATGGAGCGAGCAGCGCCATCTGGCGCTCATCACCGAGCTCGAGCAGCACGTGGCCGCGCAATGGAAGGAGGCGGTGACCTACGGCACGCTCAACGAAGGGCCGCGGTTGAATTCGGACCTGATGTTCGAGGACGTGTTCAAGGAAATGCCCGAACACCTGAAGCGCCAGCGCGATCAGCTGCGCGCCGAAAAGCAGGGGTCGTAAGCCATGGCCCAGATGAACATGATCCAGGCCCTGAACTCCGCGATGGACATCATGCTGTCGCGCGACAAGTCGGTGGTGCTGATGGGCGAGGACATCGGCTATTTCGGCGGCGTGTTTCGTACCACTGAAGGGCTGCAGCGCAAGTATGGCGAGCACCGCGTGCTCGATACGCCCATTGCCGAGGGCGGCATCGTGGCCGCGGCCATCGGCATGGGCGTGAACGGCCTGCGCCCGGTGGCGGAAATCCAGTTCGCCGACTACATCTATCCCGGCTTCGACCAGATCGTCAGTGAGCTGGCGCGCCTGCGATTTCGCACGGCCGGGGATTTCTTCGCGCCGGTCACCATCCGCACACCCTGCGGCGGCGGCATCCGCGGCGGGCAGACGCATTCGCAGAGCCCGGAAGGCATCTTCACGCATGTGTGCGGTATCAAGGTGGTGATGCCCTCGAACCCCTACGATGCCAAGGGCATGCTCATCGCCTCGATCGAGGACGATGACCCGGTGGTGTTCTTCGAGCCCAAGCGCCTGTACAACGGCCCCTTCGATGGCGATCCGAACAAGCCCGCCGTTCCCTGGAGCACGCACCCCAAGGGCGATGTGCCCGACGGTTACTACACCGTGCCGCTGGGCAAGGCCGACATCGTGCGCGAAGGACGTGACCTGACCATCGTCACCTACGGCACGATGACCTTCGTGGCGGCGGCCGCGGCGGCGGCCTTGGGCCTGGATGCGGAGATCATCGACCTGCGCACGCTCTCGCCGCTGGACTCGGACACCATCTGCACCTCGGTGAAGAAGACCGGTCGTTGTGTGGTGGCGCACGAAGCCACGCGCTTCTCCGGCTTCGGCGCCGAGCTCGTGGCGCTGATCCAGGAGGAGTGTTTCTGGAACCTGGAGGCGCCGATCCATCGCGTCGCGGGCTGGGACACGCCGTATCCGCATGCCTTCGAATGGGAGTATTTTCCGGGGCAGGCCCGCGTCAAGACGGCGCTGCAGGCTGTGATGGAGAGCGCATGAGCCAGTACATCTTCAAGATGCCCGACCTGGGTGAAGGCACGGTCGAGGCCGAGGTCGTCGCCTGGCATGTGAAGGAGGGCGACACGATCGCCGAGGATCAGGTGATCGTCGAGGTCATGACCGACAAGGCGGCGGTGGAAGTGCCCTCGCCGGTGAGCGGCCGCATCCTCGCCCTGCACGGCTCGCCCGGCGACAAGATCGCGGTGGGTGCGCCACTGATCGTGTTCGAGACCGGCGCGGAGGCAGGGTCGTCGGCTCCAGCGCCCGCCGCGACTACGTCAGCGGCGCCCGCCCAGGCTGGCTCCGCCAAACAGGTCGCAGCCCCAGCCCAGGCGGCGGCGTCGGTATCGCCCGCTGCGCCAGCACCCGTGCCGGCCACCGCTTCGCGCGTCATGGCTTCACCCGCCACGCGGCGCCGCGCGCGTGAAGCGGGCATCGATCTGAACAGTGTCGCGGGCTCCGGCCCCGGCGGCCGCATTTTAAAGGACGATCTGCAGGCGGCACACGCCAAGCCGGCTGGCGTCTCGCCGGCCGCGCGACCGGCCGCCGTGTCAGCGAGCACCGTGGGCGAGACCACGGAGATCAAGGTGATCGGGGTGCGGCGTGTGATCGCCGAGCGCATGAGCGAAGCCAAGCGCAACATCCCCCACTTCGCCTACGTGGAGGAAGTGGACGTCACGGAACTCGAATCCCTGCGCCAGTACTTGAACTCGAAGGACGACGCACGCGGCTCCCTCACCTACCTGCCCTTCGTGATCACGGCGCTGGCGCGCGTGCTGCCCTCGTTCCCGCAGTGCAATGCGCTGTACGACGCGGCGCGCAATACCATCGTGCAGCACCGGTCACTTCACGTGGGCGTGGCGGCGCAGACGCCGGATGGCCTGAAGGTTCCGGTGGTGCGCAACGCGCAGGCGCTGGACCTGTGGCAACTCGGCGCGGAAATCCGGCGCCTGTCAGAGCGCGCGCGCACCAACCAATCCACGCGCCAGGAATTGACCGGTTCCACCATCACCGTCACCAGCCTGGGCAAGCTCGGCGGCATCGCCTCCACCCCGGTGATCAATGCGCCCGAGGTCGCCATCATCGGCTTGAACAAGGCGGTGGAACGGCCCGTCGTGGATCGCGGTGCCGTGGTGGTGCGTCGTATAATGAACCTGTCTTCCTCGTTCGATCATCGCTTCGTCGACGGTTACGATGCCGCGGCCATGATCCAGGCGCTGAAAGAACATCTCGAGCATCCCGCAACCCTGTTCATACCCAAGAGTTCCATATGACTTCCCAACCGCAACGTCCCGCTTTCGGCACCGTGCTGACCGAGTCCATGGCCAGCGCCACCTTCAAGGACGGCCAATGGAGCAGCTTCGACATCGTGCCGGTCGCGCCGATCTCGCTCAGCCCGGCCGCGCATGTGCTGCATTATTCCAGCACCTGCTTCGAGGGCTTCAAGGCCTACCGGCGCGCGGACGGCGGTGTGCATGTGTTCCGCATGGACCGGCACATCGCACGGCTGCGCCAAAGCGCCGAGCGCCTGGCCCTGCCGATTCCGGATGCCAAGCTCGTGGCCGAGATGACGCGCGAGATCATCCGCCGCTCGCGCAACGCGGTGCCCGAAGCCCCCGGCGCCTTGTACCTGCGGCCCATCCTGTTCGGTACCACCGCCAACATCGGGGCGGCCGCCACGCCTTCCACGGAAGCCACGTTGTTGGTGCTCGCCAGCCCGGTGTGGGATTACTTCGCGGGCGGCATGAAGCCGCTGCGCATCCTGGTCGATGACGTCAACACGCGCTCGGCCGCCAACATGGGCATGGTCAAGACCGGCGGCAATTACGCGGCCGCCATGGGGCCCACGCTCGCGGCCCGCGCCAAATATGGCGTGGACCAGGTGTTGTTCTGCCCGGGCGGCCAGGTGCAGGAGACCGGCGCCGCGAATTTCGTGCTGCTCAAGGACAAGCAGCTGCTGACGCGAAGCCTGGATGCCTCGTTCCTGCATGGGGTGACCCGCGATTCATTGCTGACGCTGGCGCGCGACCTGGGCTTCAACGTCCAGGAACGCACGTTCGAGGTCAAGGAAATGCTCGAGTGGGTGAAGAGCGGCGAAGCCGCGCTGTCCGGCACGGCCGCGGTGCTCGCGGGCGTGGGCACGCTCATCTATCACGACCAGGAATACAAGGTGGGGAGTGGTGAGGTCGGGCCCATCGTGCGCGACCTGCGCGGCAAGCTGGTGGCGATCCAGCAGGGCGAGGCGCCGGACACCCACGGCTGGCTGGAACAGATCCGCTGATAGGAACGGCGCCGTCCGCGCGGCGCCGTTCAACCCTTCTGGCCGGGAAGCACCTGGATCAGCGTCTGCTGGCACAGCGCCACCAGCGTGCGCTTGCCGTCGTGTGCGAACACCTCCGCCTGCGTGATGGTGAGCGTACGCCCGGCCTTGATCACCTGGCCGACGGCCTCGAGGTATTCGCCGATCGCCGGCCGCAGCAGGTTGATCTTGAACTCCACTGTCAGGACCGCGGCCTCCGGTGCGAACACACTGTAGCCCGCATAGCCGCCGGCGGTGTCCGCGATGGTGGAAGTGATGCCGGCGTGGAAGAACCCGTCCTGCTGCGTGAGCGCGACATCGAAGGGCACGCGCACCACCACGCGCCCCGGCTCGATGCTCTCGAGGCTGGCGCGCAGCGTTCGCATCATGCCCTGGCGCTCGAAGCTCGCGCGCACCCGCGCGGCGAGCGCCTGGGCAGACTCGGGCGGCGGCTTCAGCGGCTGCCGCCCAGGTCGTCGTGCTGGTGGAAATTGGGATAGGGCGGGATCACCGGCACCACCGGCGGATGCGCTTCCAGTTCCTGCAGCACGATGGACACGGCTTTTTCCAATTGCGCATCGCGTCCCGCCGCCACGTCCTTCGGCAGTTCCTCGACCTCCACATCCGGCGGGATGCCGTGGCCTTCGACTTCCCATTCGCCGTTGAGCCCGTAGATGGCGTAGCGCGGCGCGGTGACGAAACCGCCGTCCATCAGGACGGGATAGCCGCCGATGCCGACCAGGCCGCCCCAGGTGCGCACGCCCACCAGCGGTCCGAGCTTCGCCTTGCGGAAATACCAGGGCATGGCATCACCGCCCGAGCCGGCGGACTGGTTGATGATCATGGCCTTGGGACCGAAGATGGCGCCCACCGGATCGAGCACCGGCTTGCCGTCGCGCTCGATGGCGCCGCTCATGAGCTTCTGCCCGAGCACATTCACCACGTAGTCGGCGATGAAGCCGCCTTCGTTGTAGCGCTCATCCAGCACCACGCCTTGCTTGTTCAGCTGCGAATAGAAATGCCGGTTGAAATTGGTGTAGCCGGCGCCCGCGGTGTTGGGCATGTACACGTAGGCGATGCGGCCGCCGGAGAGCTTGTCCACCTTGCGCCGGTTGGAATCGATCCACTCGAGGTTGCGCAGGCCGCCTTCCGAGTCCGTCGGCACCACGATGACATCGCGCCCCGAATCGCCCTGCGGCTTCTTCGCGACGCGCAGGGTGGTCTGGCGGCCGGCGGTCCCGTCGAAGAAAGCGTCGATGTTGTCACTGGCACGCAGTTCGCGGCCGTTCACGGCCAGGAGGTAGTCGCCTTCGGCAATGTCGATGCCCGGTTGTGTCAACGGCGCGCTCAACGCCGGTGTCCAGTTCTGGCCGTTGTAGATCTTGGCGAAGCGGTAGCGGTTGGCGTCGATGGCGAAATCGGCGCCGAGCTTGCCGGGCCGCGGCGCGGACGGTTCGGCAGTCGGGCTGCGCACGAACATGTGGCCCACCTGCACCTCGCCCAGCATTTCCTCGCTCAGGTAGGTGAACTCCGCGCGTGAGCTCAGGCCGGCAAGGTAGGGCTGGTAGCGGGCCTGCACCGCCTTCAGGTTCAGGCCATGCGTATGCGGGTCATAGAGGAAATCCCGTTGCAGGCGCCAGGTCTCGCGGAACATCTGCTGCCATTCGGCGCGCGGGTCGATCAGCGCGGTCATGCCACCGCTGTTCACGGGCTTGCCGGGGGCCGCGTCCGGCGCGCCGGGCTTCAATTCGGTGGTGGGCGTCAGGAACCACGCATCCTGCCGCGCATAGAACAGCTTCTCGCCGTCGGCCGAGACCTTGAAGCGGTTGATGCCACCCAGGATTTGTTCGGTCTGGCGCTTCTCCAGGGTGAAGCGCCACAAAGTGACCGGAGGAGGCGGGCCTTCGTCGGAACTGCGCCCCACCGGCGTGCCTTCGGCCATGAACAACACGCCGCTCTTGCCCACGGCCATTTCCACGTAATTGCGGGCCGGAATTGGCAGCGCCAGGATCCTGTTGCCGAGGCCATCCAGGTCGACCACCGTGGCTTTGGTCTTGTCCTTGGCGCCGGATTTCTTGTCGGACTTCTCGGCCGGCTTGTCCGCAGCCGCAGCGGCGGCCGCCACATCCGCAGCCGGCTTCTTGCCTTCCTCATCGCTTTCCGGCGGCACGGGCGAGGCGCTCTTGCGCGACAGCACCGCGACATACACGGCGTTGGTCGTCGCCCGGTCCAGCGATGACATGTCGATGCCGGCATTGGACGGCCCGGCGTCGGTGGAGGCGCTGAAGTACAGGTATTCGCCGTTGGGGTCGAATACCGGATGCACCGCATCGCTCATGCCATCCGTCAGTTGGGTGCTGGTGTGAGTGGCCAGCGAGTACAGGAATATGGCGCGCACCTGGCTTTCTAGGTCGCGCGTGTACGCCAGCCACTGTGAATCCGGCGACCAGGTGATCTCGCGCAGGCCTTCGAAGCCGCCGCGGATGCCGGTGTCGACCTTGACCAGCTTGCCGCTGTCGACATCGGCGATCCAGAAGCGCAGGTGCTTGTCGGTGAATGCGATCTTGCGCGAATCCGGCGACCAATGCGGTCCATAGAAAAAGGAAGGGTCGGGGCCCAGGTCGATGACCTTGGGTGACTGGATGCCGTCCTGGTCGCGCACCATCAGCTGGTACTCGCCCGAGGCATCGCTGAAATAAGCAATGCGCTTGCCATCCGGTGACCAGGTCGCATCGCGTTCGGCGGCGCCCGGTGTACGCGTCAAATTGCGCGCATCGCCTTTCTCGGCCGGGAGCGTGAAAATCTCGCCGTGAGCTTCCACGACCAGGCGCGCGCCGGTGGGGGAGAGGTCGATACTCTGGGCTTCCTTCGGAGCCACCTTGGACAGGTGAGCAGCCACCTGCGGCAGATCGCCGCGGATGGAGACCTCGATGGCCTGGTCCGCGCGCGAGGCGGGGTCATATACGTGGAGTGAACCGAATTCCTCGTACACGAGTGCGCCCGGACCCGCGCTCAGGGACTTCAGGTCGAACGCCGGCTTGTCGACCAGCTTTTGCACCTGGTGCGTGCCGGTGTCATAGCTGTACAGCGTCACCGGGCCGTCGCGGTCCGACAGGAAGTACACGGTGGAGCCCAGCCACACGGGGTGCGAATCATTGGAGTTCTCGCGCGGGACCTTCTCCAGGTCCAGCGTCTTCAGGTCCACCAGCCATACCGGAGTGGTCTGGCCGCCTCGATAGCGCTTCCAGGCTGCCTGCCATTGCTTGACCGGCACGTAAGCCAGGGTCTTGCCATCCGGCGAGATGCTGCCCTGCGCCGCACTAGGCAGCGGCAGCAGCTGTGCGGCGCCGATGCCGTCCGCGCGGATCGAGAACAGGCGCGGGAAATCCGAATAGCTGGCCCGCTGCGAGGTGAACAGCACTTGCCGGCCGTCAGGACTCCAGCCGGCGGCGGCGCTGCCGTTCATGTCCCCATCCCAGGTCAGGCGCCGCGGCACGCCGCCCGTGGCGGCGATGACGTAGACGTCGTTGACCCCGCCCACGTTGGCGGAGTAGGCGATCTGGCTGCTGTCGGGAGAATAGAAGGGTCCGGCGGTAACCGTGCCCTCTGAGGTCAGGCGGCGGGCCTCACCGCCCTGGCGGGGAACCGTCCAGACATCATCGGCGTAGAGAAAAGCGATGCTGTCCTGGCCCAAGGAGGGATGGCGCAACAGGAGCGGGGTGGCGCTCCACGCCGGTGCGCACGCGAGGAAACCCAGGGCTGCGCAGCAGGCGCCGGCCGCCCATCCTGCCAGCCGACGCCCGGCGTTCAATATTCGTCCTCGTCGTCCTCGTCATCGAGGTCGTCATCATCGTCGTCATCATCATCGTCGTCATCGTCTTCGTCCCAGTCATCATCATCGTCGTCGTCATCTTCATCGTCCGCATCGGACCCCGACCAGCCTTCCGGCTCTTCGGTCAACTCCAGGTCAAGCTCAGCCCAGGTGTCGATGTCGAGTTCCTCGGTCTCGCCGTCCAGGTATTGGATCTCGACGGTCTCCCGGTCCTCGTCCACCTTCAGGACCTGGAAGGTCTCATCGTTTTCCAGGTCTTCATACCATTGCTTGGGTGTTGGTTCGTATTCTCTGCCCACGGGCTTTAAGGTCCTGCGTTGGAAATTCGGGAGGGATATTAGGGGAGGGCTGCGCGACAAGTAAATGCCTGAAACGTGGATTCTAGGCGGATGGCGCGCGCCTGTCGCCGGACCTTGCATACGTTAAGATGCGGCGCATGACCGTCGCCGAACGCAGGACCAACGCCAGGAAGCTCACGGACGCCCGCCGCGTCGTGATCAAGATCGGCTCGGCGCTGCTGGTGGATGCCGAAAAAGGCCGCCTGAACCGTCAATGGCTCGAGTCCCTGGCGGCTGACGTCGCGCGCATGCGCAAGCGCCGCCAGGAGGTCATCCTGGTCTCCTCCGGCGCCATCGCGCTGGGGCGCCGCCACCTGGGCTTGAAGGTCGGCAAGTTGAAGCTGGAGGAAAGCCAGGCCGCGGCGGCCGTCGGCCAGATCCGCCTGGCGCATGCCTACAAGGAATTGCTGGAACACCACGACATCGCGGTGGCGCAGATCCTGCTCACCTTGGCCGATACCGAGCAGCGGCGCCGCTACCTGAATGCGCGGGGCACGCTCAACACCTTGTTATCGCTGGGCGCCGTGCCGGTCATCAATGAGAACGACACGGTTGCCACGGCTGAGATCCGCTACGGCGACAATGACCGCCTGGCCGCGCGGGTGGCGCAGATGTGCGGCGCGGATTGCCTGGTGCTGCTGTCGGACATCGACGGCCTGTATACCGCCAATCCGGCGGCGGATCCGGACGCGCAGTTCATTTCCAAGGTGTTGGAGATTACCCCGGAAATCGAGGCCATGGCCGGCGGCTCGGGCAGCGACATGGGCTCAGGCGGCATGCAGACCAAGATCGCCGCCGGCAAGATCGCCGTGGGCGCGGGTTGCCATATGTGCATCGCCAAGGGCGAGCGCGAGCATCCGCTCAAGGCCATCGAGGATGGCGGCCGCTGCACCTGGTTCCTGCCGACCTCCACGCCCGTGGCCACGCGCAAGCAATGGATCGCCGGCACCCTGCGGCCCGCCGGCGCCATCGGCGTGGACGCCGGCGCGGTCACGGCGCTGATGAGCGGCAAGAGCCTGCTGCCCGCGGGCGTCACCGGCACGGCGGGGCGCTTCGAGCGTGGCGACACGGTCAGCGTGCTCGCCCCCGACGGCACCGAGATCGCGCGCGGCATCTGCGCCTACTCGGACGCCGATGCGGCACGCATCATGGGGCGCAAGAGCCTGGACATCGAGGCCGTGCTGGGCTTTCGCGGGCGCGATGAAATGATCCATCGCGATGACCTGGTATTGCTCAAGACCCTGCCATGAGCACCGTCGTGGATGCGAAGCCAGGGGATGTCGCCGCGCTCATGCGCGCCATGGGCGAGCGGGCCGTGGTTGCGGCGCAGGTGCTGGCGCAAGCTGCGTGCGACCAGAAGAACGCGGCCTTGCGCGCCGCCGCCGCCGCGCTGCGCGAGCGCGCCGCGGGGATCCTCGAGGCCAACGCGCAGGATCTGGCGGCGGCGGCCGGCCTGTCCGCCGCGCTCATCGACCGGCTCAAGCTCGATCCCGGACGCGTCGAAGCCATGGCTGCGGGAATCGAGGCCATCGAAAAATTGCCGGATCCGATCGGCACCGTGCTGGCCGAGTGGACGCGGCCCAATGGTCTTTTGATCCAGCGCGTGCGCGTGCCGCTGGGCGTGGTGGGCATCATCTACGAGAGCCGGCCGAACGTGACCGCCGATGCCGGCGCGTTGTGCCTGAAATCGAGCAATGCCGTGATCCTGCGGGGCGGATCGGAAAGCCTGCGCTCGAGCCGCGCCATCCACGAGTGCCTGGTCGCGGGCCTGACGGCGGCGGGCTTGCCTGCGGCCTGCATCCAGTTGGTGGATACGCCGGACCGTGCGGCGGTGGGTGAGATGCTCGCCGGCATGACGGCCTACATCGATGTCATCGTGCCACGGGGCGGCAAGAGCCTGGTGGCGCGGGTGCAGCAGGATGCGCGCGTGCCGGTCATCGGGCACCTGGAAGGCAATTGCCACGTGTACGTGGATGCGGCAGCGGATCTCGCCATGGCGCGCAACATTGTCCTGAACGCCAAGCTCCGCCGCACCGGCGTGTGCGGCGCGGCCGAGACCCTGCTCGTGGACCGGCGCGGCGCCGGCACGCTGCTCGCGCCGCTGGTCAAGGCGCTTATCGAGGCGGGGTGCGAAGTACGCGGTTGCGCCGAGACGCGGGCAGTGGATGCGCGGGTGCGGCCTGCCGCCGAGGAAGACTGGTACACCGAGTACCTCGACGCCATCATCGCGGTGCGCGTGGTGGATGGCGTGGAGGGTGCGATCGCGCACATCGCGCGCTACGGCTCGCAGCACACCGAGGCCATCGTCACGGCCGATGCGTCGGCCGCGGATACATTCCTGCGCCGCGTCGACAGCGCCATCGTGCTGCACAATGCTTCCACGCAGTTCGCTGACGGCGGTGAGTTCGGCATGGGGGCTGAAATCGGGATCAGCACGGATAAATTTCATGCTCGCGGGCCCGTCGGCGTCGAGCAACTTACAAGCTACAATTATCGCGTTCGCGGCAACGGTCAAATTCGACCCTGACGCGGATCAGCGCGTCGTTGAGAGTCTTTCTTCTTCCGCTGCTTAAGCGCCTGTTTTCGGTGTTTGCGCTTGGCGGGCTGGCGCGATCGCCAAAAATACTTTTGGGGTGGGTGCGCTTCGATGAGGCCGGCTTGCTCTTAAGAGCCGGCGCGGCCGTGCCATGTCGTGGCGTGGCGATTTGCACGCCTGGTGTCTTCGCTTTAGCTCTTCTCAGCTCGATGCCGCGCCTTGTGACTTCGATTGTCAGGGCACCCACCCCAAAAGGTTTTTTTGGCGCCCGCGCCAGCCCTCGACGCGTCACCGAACTCAGAACCTGAGAGGCGGAGAAGATTCTCTCTCGACGGTGATCCGGCGTGGGGAGCACAAAAATGAGTGGGCGGGCGGCAGTGACAATCGAAGATGCGAGGCGCGGCTCAGCACCAAGACGTGCCGGATCGAAGCTGTTGGCGTTTGAAGACCTTTTGGTTCATGTCATGGCACGGCCGCGCCGGGCTCGACTTCAAAGATGAGATATCCGGACGTCGCCGCCCGCCGACTCATTTTTTGCTCCCCACGTTGGCCACCATCGCGAAGTGACCGTTCCTACATCATCTCTTCCCAGCTACGGCTGATTCGCAGTGCGCTGGTGATGATCCCGACCATGCTGTAGGTCTGTGGGAAGTTCCCCCATTGCTCGCCGGTCTCGGGGTCGATGTCCTCGGACAACAGCCCCACGCCATTGCGCCGCGCGAGCAGCTGCTCGAAATGATTGCGGGCTTCCGTGAGGCGCCCCACCGCGGCCAGCGCATTCACATACCAAAAGGAGCACATGGTGAAGGTGTTCTCCGGTACGCCGAAATCATCGGCATGGCGGTAGCGATACACCAGGTCGCCGCGCACCAGTTCGCGTTCGATCACCGCCAGCGTGGACAGGAATCGCGGATCGTTGGGTTCGACCAGCCCGAGCTCGGGCAGGAGCAGCGCCGTGGCGTCGAGGTCCTCGCTGCCGTAGGCGCCGACGAAGGCGCCGCTCGCGCTGTGCCACGCGTTTTCCAGGATGCTGGCGCGCATGCCGGTGGCGCGCGCGCGCCACCGGTTGGCGCGTTCGGTGAGGCCCAGGTGCCGTGCGATGCGCGCCAGCCGGTCCACGCCGGCCCAGCACATCACCGCCGAGAACGTGTGCACACGCGCCAGGCCGCGGAATTCCCACGGTCCCGCATCGGGCTTCTCGAAGCAGTGGAAGGCTTGCTCGCCCAGGGGCTCCAGGCGCGCGAACTGCGCTTCGCCCGCGGGGCTCGCCAGCCGCTGGTCGTAGAACAGCTGGCGCGCTGCGAGCACGATGGCGCCGTAGATGTCGTATTGGCTTTGCTGGTAGGCGAGATTGCCCACCCGCACCGGACCCATGCCGCGAAATCCCTGCAGCGCCGGGGCTGCGTTCTCCTCCACATGGCGCTCGCCGGCGATGCCGTACAGCGGCTGCAGGTCCGCCGCGGGCTGGCCCGCGACCGTCTGGTCCAGATAACGCAGGAACGCCTCCATCGTGCGCGTCGCGCCCAGGCGGTTCAGCGCCTGCACGACGAAGAAGCTGTCGCGCAGCCAGCAGAAGCGGTAATCCCAGTTGCGCTGCGAGCCGCGCATCTCCGGGATGGAGGTCGTGAGCGCGGCGAGCACCGCGCCGGTGTCCTCATAGGTGCACAGCTTGAGCGTAATGGCGGCGCGGATCACCGCGTCCTGCCAGTCGAAGGGCACCGCGAGTCCGCGAATCCACTCCTGCCAGTACTCACGTGTCTGGTTCAACCAGCTGTGCCCGAGGGCGAGCGGGGATTCCTCCACGGTTTCGTCCGGTGCCAGGATGAAGGCGACGGGCGCATCCAGGATCATCGGGCCCTCGCCCGACAAGGCGGCGAGCGAGGCCGTGGTGGTCAGGCGATAGCGCAGGTGCGTGGAAATGAAACTGAAGTGATGGCTGCCGACGATGCGCTGCGGGGCTTCGGCGCCGTAATCGGCGCGCGGCTTGAATCGCAGGCGCACGATGGGCCGCCCGCCCAGCGGCTCGATCATGCGCACCAATGCCATGGGGCGGTGCATGCGGCCGCGATGCCGGAAGCGCGGCGCGAAATCGGTGATCTTGATGCCGCCGCCCGAGGCATCGTACAGGCGGGTCTCGAGGATGGCCGTATTGCGCACGTAGGCCTGGGTGCTGGATGCGAGGTCCTTCAAGTCCACCGCGAACACGCCCTCGGTGCTGGCGCCCAGGTCGCGGCTGAGCAGCGCGCACAGCACCGGGTCGCCATCAGGCCGTGGCAGGCAGGCCCACACCATGCGACCCAATTGATCGACCAATGCCGCCACCTGGCAATTGCCGATGACGGCCAATTCCAGGTTGCCGGCGGGGGGCACGGCCGTAGCCGAGTCGTCGGCAATGCCCGCCGGCGTCTCCAAGGGCGCTCGATCCGGCGCCGCGGTGCTCATTGCGTGCACATCGCTGCGAATTCTCCCAACCACGCGCGTGTCGCCGCCGGATCCGGCAGGCGCCATTGGGCATCGACGCGATCGCCCACCGCGACGGTGAGCCCGCGGCGCGCCTCGATGATGCGAAAGCCGTCGAGGTCGGTGACGTCATCGCCGAGGAACACCGGCTGCCGGTCCTTGAACGGCGGCGTCTCCAGGAATTCCTCGATGGCGTGCGCCTTGGTGAAGCGTCGCGGCTTGATCTCGATGACGCGATTGCCATCGAGAGCGTGGAATTCGCCATCCAATGTCTGCAGCAGGGGAGCGAGCGTGCGCCGCAGCGCGGAGTAGCTTTCCGGCCGCCCGCGATAATGCACGGCGCAGGCGATTCGCTTGTCCTCGAACAACACGCCCGGATGCGCGGCCGCGAACGCCATCATCACATGCCGCAACGGATCCAGGCGCGCATCCGGCGCGGGCTGCGGTGCTTCGCTGTCGACCTGCAGGCGGCGCTCGCCGCCGTGCACGCCCGCGGCGCGCAGGCGCAGCGGAAAGAAAATTGCGTCGAGGTCGGCGATCGGCCGGCCGCTGATCAGCGCCACGGCTCCCCCGAGCAGATCGTTGACCACCATCAGCAAGTCCTTGAGCGCGCGCGACGCCGCCGTCTGCGCAGGATGCGCCGACAGTTCGATGAGCGTTCCATCGACGTCCAGGAACAGGCAGGACTCGGACGTGGGCAAGGGGACGGGCGGCTGCATCTCGCCCCAAACCTTATCCGTTGCTGCGGTGCGTGCCAACTTTCGGTGTGTAGGACGGCGCCGCACACTGATGCAGGAAAATGGCGGACATGCCGCGCCGCGCCAACTTCGTAAGATGAATCATGTTCAAGACCATCTTCGCCAGATTCATCGTGCCGGTGGCGCTTGCATCGGTGGTGGTGGCGTACTTTGGATTGCCCTACATCGACCGGTTGCTGGCCGAATGGTTTCGCTCGGACCTGGAACTGCGCGCACAGCTCGTGATGCAGTCGATGGATGAGCCCGTGGCCGAGCTCATCGAGCGCAAGGACCGCGCGCGCCTGAAATCCTATCTTGCAAAAATGACCTTCGACCAGCGGCTGCTCGCGATCCAGATCTGCAAGCCTGACGGCACGCTGATCATGCAGACGGAGCGCATGCCGGTGGTGCTCACCTGTGATGTGACGCCCGACGGTGATGGACCGCATCGCGTCGCACAACTGGCCTCTGGCTCGGTGCAGATCTCCACCTTCGACTCGGCGGCCGCGGCCGGCGTGCCGTTCCGCGTACGCATGGTGCACGACCTGAGCTTCATCGACCGCCGTCAGCGTTCGGCGCGGGATTTCCTGCTGGCGGTGCTGGGCGTGGGTGCCGTCGTGCTCGGGCTGCTCGTGGTGGTGGCGGCCTGGTGGCAATTGCGGCGCTGGGTGGAGATGCTGGTGGGCGACATCCGTGGCCTGCGCTTTCGCGATGACGCGCACTCGGGGCTGTCCTCGATGCCGGTGCTCTCGCAGGTGCGGCGCGTGCTGCGCGAGGTGGAGGAGAGCCAGCGCCTGGAGATCGATTTCAGCGAGAACTGGACGCCACAGGCGCTGCAGAAGGTCATCCAGGATCATCTGCAGACACCGCAGATGATCGTGGTGTCGAACCGCGAGCCGTACATACACAACTACGATGCCGAGAACAACGCCGTGGTGCAGGTGCCCGCCAGCGGCATGGTGACGGCGCTCGAGCCGGTGGTGCGCGCCTGTGCCGGCATCTGGATTGCGCATGGCAGCGGCAGCGCGGACCGCAGCGCTGTGGACCGCCACGATCACGTGAAGGTGCCGCCGGAGAATCCGGAATACACGCTGCGCCGGGTGTGGCTGAGCCGTGAGCAGGAAGAAGGGTACTACTACGGCTTCTCCAACGAGGGGCTGTGGCCGCTATGCCACCTGGCCTACGTACGCCCCGCCTTCCGTGACAGCGACTGGCAGGCCTATGGCGAGGTGAACAACCGCTTCGCGCAGGTGGTGGCGCAGGAAGCGACGGTGCCCGACCCCGTGGTTCTGATCCAGGATTTCCACTTCGGACTGCTGCCGCGGCTGGTGCGCGCGCGCATCCCCAAGGCCACCATCGTGCTGTTCTGGCACATTCCCTGGCCCAATGCCGAGACCTTCGGGGTGTGCCCATGGAAGCGCGAGATGCTGCTGCACATGCTGGATGCCGACATCCTGGGCTTTCACACGCTGTATCACTGCCAGAATTTCCTCGCCACGGTGGACCGCTTCGTCGAGTGCCAGATCGACCATGAGCACATGACGGTGACGTTGCGCGGGCATGTCTGCCGCGTGGCGGCCTATCCCATCTCCATCGAGTGGCCGCCGCGCTGGCTGGCGCAGTTGCCCGACATCGGCATCACGCGCGCCAACGTGCGCCGCCAGTTCAACATCGAGGACCGGGTGTTCCTGGGGCTCGGCGTGGAGCGCTGGGATTTCACCAAGGGTATCGTCGAGCGCTTCCAGGCGCTGGAGGCGCTGTTCGATCGCAGCCCGAAGCTGCGCGGCCAGGTGACGCTGCTGCAGGTGGCTGCGCCCTCGCGCAGCAAGCTGCCCGCCTATCAATCGCTGCAGGACCAGACCGTGGCGGAGGTGGAGCGCATCAATGCCAAGTTCGGGAGCGCCGTGTGGAAGCCGATCGTGCTGATCAGCGAACACCAGGATCCGAAGCGCGTGTTCGAGTTGTACCGCGCCGTTGATTTCTGCCTGGTCAACAGCCTGCACGATGGCATGAACCTGGTGGCCAAGGAATTCGTCGCCTCGCGCGATGACGAGGATGGCGTGCTGATCCTGTCCACCTTCGCCGGCGCCTCGCGCGAGCTGATCGAGGCGCTGCTGGTGAATCCCTTCGATGTGAGCGAGACCGCCGCCGCCATCGAGATGGCCATGGCCATGAGCCGCGAGGAGCGGCGCGAACGCATGCGGCTGATGCGGCGCACGGTGAAGGAGAACAATGTGTACCGCTGGGCCGGGCGTTTGCTGATGGACACGGCCCGGGTGCGCCAGCGGCAGGCATTGGCGATGCCGGTCAGCCGGTTGAAGTTCAGGCGGGCGTCGTGAAGGCAACGGCGGCTGCCGTTGCAGCGACCGATTGCCGGTGGCTGGCGCTGCCGCCGCACCCGCGCCAGGTTCAGGCGCCGGCGCGCCCTGCGCGTTGCGCGAACTCCCGCAAACGTCCCGCCGCCTCGCGCAGCGTCTCATCACGCTTGGAAAGGCAGATCCGGATCAGCGTCATGGAGGGCGGCTGCGCATAGAACACCGACAGCGGGATCGTGGCCACGCGCGCCTCGCGCATCAGCCGGTCGATGAACTGCAGGTCATCGCAGCGGTCGATGTCGCCGTAATCGAGCAATTGGAAATACGTGCCCTGCGCGCGATGCACGCGCAGCGCACAACCTGCCAGCTCCTGCGTCAGCAGGTCGCGCTTGGCTTGAAAGAACTGCGACAGCGAGGTCCAGGCGTGCGGAGACTGCGCGAGGTAGCGCGCGATGGCTTCCTGGAGCGGCGCGGCGATGCTGAAGGTGTTGAACTGATGCACCTTGCGCAGTTCCTGCGTGAGCGCCCCCGGCGCCACGCAATAGCCGGTGCGCCAACCGGTGGCGTGCAGGGTCTTGCCGAAGGAGTACACGGCAAAGCTGCGTTGCCGCAATTCGGGGTGCGCCAGCACGCTCGCGTGACGTTCACCGTCGAACACCACATGCTCGTAGACCTCGTCCGACAGCACCCAGATGGGGCGGTCACGGATCATGGCGGCCAGCGCGTCGAGGTCGGCCTGGCGCGCCGTGGTACAGGAAGGGTTCTGCGGGGAGTTGATGATGATCAGGCGGGTACGCTCGGTGACCGCGGCGCGTACACGCTCCCAGTCGTAGGCGAAGCGCGGCGGTGCCATCGGGATGCGTACGCAGCGGCCGCCGGCGAGGCGCACCGCCGGCTCGTAGGAGTCATAGGCGGGGTCGAAGATGATCGCTTCATCGCCGGCCCCGACCACGGTCTGGATCACATCGTATAGTGCCTCGGTGGCGCCGCAGGTAACGGTGATCTCCCGCGCCGGGTCCACTTCGCAGCCATAGCAAACCTTCAGCTTGGCGGCGATCTGTTCGCGCAGGCGCGGCGAGCCTTCCATCGGCGCGTATTGATTGTGGCCTTCGCGCACGGCCTCGCCGATGAGCGTGGCCAGCAAGGGATCGACGGGATAGTCGGGAAAGCCCTGGCCGATGTTGAGCGCGCCTTCCTCGATGGCACGGCGCGACATGATGCTGAAGATGGTGGTGCCGACGTCTGGCAGCTTGCTCTTCAGCTGCATGGGCTCAATGCGAATGTTCGTGGTGCGGCTCGTGGTGCGGCGCCGCCGCGCAATGCTCGCAGTTCACCCAGCCCGAGTCGCCGTTCTCGTAGTGTTCCTTCTTCCAGATCGGCACGCGGTGCTTCACTTCGTCGATGATGTAGCGGCAGGCCGCGAAGGCCTCGCCGCGATGCTCGGCGCTCACGCCCACCCACACGGCCATGGCGCCGATGCCAAGATCTCCGATGCGGTGGATGCAGCGCGCATGCTTGATGGGGAAGCGCGCCAGCGCGGCGCTGACGATGCGCGAGCCTTCCTTGACCGCGAGCAGCTCGAAGGCCTCGTATTCCAGGCGCAGCACGCGCCGGCCCTCATTCAGGTTTCGCACCCAGCCCTCGAAGCTCACGTAGCCGCCCGCGCCCGGGTCCATGAGGAAGCGGCGCGCCGCGTCCGTGTCGATGTCGGTGGTGGAGAAGGTGAACAACATCAGCCACCCGCCACCGGGGGGATGAACACGATGGCATCGCCATCGGCCAGGGCCTGGTCCCAGGACCCGAACTCACCGTTGATGGCCACCTTGAGTTGCGACCGGTTCAGGCTGAACGGGTGCCGTGCGCGCAGTTCGTCGAACAACGCAGCGGGGGTGCCGGCGGCGCTTTGCACCTCTTCGTGCGAACGCCCGGCCTGCTCGCGCAGCAGCGCGAAATACTGCACCTTGAATTTCATGGCCCGTTGCCATTGAGCAGCACGGCGCGCGCGGATTCGTATTCCTGCGGCGTGTTGATGTTGTCCAGCGCGTGCCGGTCGTCCGGCTCCAGGAGCGGTGCGTTCTGGCGGATCAGGAATTTGCGCGGGCAGCGGCCGCCGGCGGCGTGGTGTTCGCTGAGCCCCGCCGCCGAGCGCGGTTCCCAGATGGCGCACAGCGGCTCGGGCAATCCATCGTGGGTGCTGCGGTAGGCCGTGGCCACGGCATCGGCGCGGCGCCGTTCGATGAGGTCCGCCAGCACCTCATCCGACAGGAAGGGCAGGTCGCACGCGATCACAAGCCAGGCGGCCGCAGGGTGCGCCGCCTGAGCCGAACGGATGCCCACCAGCGGGCCCTCTCCCTCCACCGTGTCCACGATCATGGGCCAGCGGCTGCGCAGGCGGTCCTGCACCTGCGAGGCACGCACCGAGACGAACACCGGATTCACATGGCGCGCGAGCAATTCCACGGCGCGGCTGAGCTGGTCCTGGCCCTCGTACAGCAGGGCCGCCTTGTCGCGCTGCATGCGGGTGGACAGGCCGCCTGCCAGCACCAGGCCGTGCAGTGGCGCGCTCATGCGCCGCTCCCGGACGTATAGCCGCTCTTGCCGCCTTGCTTGGAAACCAGCCGCGTATCGCCGATGACGAGGTCGTGCGAGAGCGCCTTGCACATGTCGTAGATGGTGAGCGCGGCGATGCTCGCGCCCGTCAGCGCTTCCATCTCCACGCCGGTCTTGTGGTGCACGCTGACCGTGCAGCGGATCACCGCCACGTCCCCCTGCAGGTCGATCGCGATCTTGCAGTTCTCGATGCCCAGCGGGTGACAGAAGGGAATCAGCTCGTGCGTGCGCTTGGCGGCCATGACGCCGGCGATCACGGCCGTGTCGAATACCGGTCCCTTGGGAGAGCGCAGGCCATCCTCGCGTAAGCGGGCCGCGACCTCGGGAGGAAAGCGCACGCGCGATTCGGCCACGGCGGTGCGCTTGGTGGCGGTCTTCTCGCCCACATCGACCATGGTCGGCCGTGCTTGCTCATCCAGGTGCGTGAATGCCATGGTCAGCCGCCGATGTAATACATCTCGATCTTGCGCTGCTGGCCGTCGGCGCGGCGCAATTCCTCGCGCTGCTCGCTGTAGCGGTCGCCGCGTTGCGTCCAATTGCCGCGGATCATGGCGAGCAGGTCCGCATCGTCCGCGCCGGCGCGCAACGCGGCGCGCAAGTCCAACCCAACGGTTGCGAACAGGCAGGTGTAGTAACGTCCTTCCGAGGACAATCGCGCGCGGCTGCAGGCGCCACAGAATGGCTGCGACACCGAGGAGATGAAGCCGATTTCGGCCGAACCATCTTCCAGGCGCCAGCGCTTGGCGACCTCGCCCGGATAGTTCTGAGACAGCGGTTGCATGGGCCAGCGCGCACGCACGCGTTCCACCAGCTCGCGCGAGGGCACGACCATCTCCGGCCGCCAGGCATTGCGGTTGCCCACGTCCATGAATTCGATGAAGCGCACGATCACCGGCTTGCCGCGGAAATGCTCGATGAGGTCCAGTACGGTGTGATCGTTCACGCCGCGTTCCACCACGGCATTCACCTTGACGGGCCCGAGGCCCGCCGCGATGGCGGCATCGATGCCTTCCAGCACCTGCGCCACGGAGCCGTGCCCGCCGTTCATCTTCAGGAAGATGTCGGGGTCGAGCGTGTCGAGGCTGACCGTGACGCGCGACAGGCCATTGGCGGCGAGTTCGATGGCGTGGCGCGACAGCAGCACGCCGTTGGTGGTGAGGGCGATGTCCTCGATCTCAGGGATGGTGCTCAGGTCGCCGACCAGGTCCTCGAGATTGGCGCGCAGCAGTGGTTCGCCGCCCGTGAGGCGGAGCTTCTTCACGCCGAGCTTGGCGAACAGGCGTGCGAGCCTGGTGATCTCCTCGAATGACAACCGCTCCGAGGATTTCAGGAAGCGATAGTTGTCGTGGAAATGCTCCTTGGGCATGCAATACGGGCAGCGGAAATTGCAGCGGTCCATCACCGAGATGCGCAGGTCATGCAGGGGCCGCCCGCGGGTGTCGAGCGGCTTGCGCGCATTCTGGATGTCGTGGACGGAGGCCATGGGATACAAGGCTACCAGCGGTATACGCTGCTGACGAAGCCTTTTGGATAGGTATTCGGTCCCGGGGGAAGTTCGACGAATCCATCGGTTCCGGCGAGGCTCAGGAAATCGCCCGATCCGTTGGTCGGTCGCGGATCGGCCCAGGAACGGCCCCAGTCATCGTGCACGATGGCCACGGGCAGGAAATAGGCCAACGGCGCCTGCACGCTCACCGGCGAGAGCAGCGCCAGGCGCTCGGGTTCCTGCCGGCGCGTGCCCATGGCGGCGGCGATGGCGGGGATGACATAACGGCTCAAGCACACCAGCGTGGATACGGGATTCCCCGGCAGGCCGAACACCGCCTGGCCCTGGGGGCCGATGCCGAACCACAAGGGCTTGCCGGGACGCTGCGCGATCTTGTGGAACACCTCTTCCACGCCAAGGTGCATCAACGCCCGCGGCACGAGGTCGAATTTTCCCATCGACACGCCGCCGCTCAACACCAACAGGTCATGCGTGTTGAGGTGCAGCGCGAGGCGCTCGAGCATGATGGCTTCATCGTCGGGCACGTGATCATCGCCCACCCGCGCGAAGCCGCGGCGCCGCAAAGCAGCGGCCACCGCATAGGCGTTGGAGCGGCGCACCTGGTATTCGGCGATGGGATCGCCGGGCTCCACCAGTTCATCGCCCGTTGACACCACCATCACCGCCGGCTGGCTGCTGACGCGTACGCGCGCCATGCCCGCCGAGGCGGCCACGGCCACTTCCGGCGCGCGCAGCAGCGTGCCGCTCTCCAGCAGCAGCGCGCCCTGGCGGCTGTCGGAGCCGCGGCGATGTACGTTGTGCCACGCGCTGGCATTCACGCCATCGTTGACCAGCGCCGCGCCCGCATCGATGCGGATCTGCTCCACCGGGATCACGCAATCGCAGCCCACCGGCATGATGGCGCCGGTCATCACTTCGATGGCGTGCTGCGGAGATTCGAGCTTCTCTGCCGGTGCGCCGGCCGCCTGCGTACACTGGATGTCGAAGCGCCGCCGGCCCCGTTGCAGCGCATGGCTGTCCACCGCGATGCCGTCCATCGCCACGCGGTCGAAGGGCGGCTGGTCGCGTTCGCCATAGATGTTCTCGCGCAAGGTGCCGCCCACGCATTGCGACAGCGGGAGCGACTCGATCGGCAGGCACGTCACGCGGGCGTGAATCGCCTCTTCGGCCAGCCGCGGAGTGAACAGTGGTGCGGCTTGCATGCGGGTGGGAACGCGGCGGGCACGAGGCCCGCCGCGCAGCATCGGCTACTTCTTGTTCTTGGCCTTGAAGATCTTCAACTGCTCGTTGAAGCGTGCGACCACCGCCTGCAGTTCATCGACCGCGGCGTTGTTCTTCTGCACCAGCATCTTCTGCTGGTCATCTGCCTTCTTCTTTTCCTCCGGCGACAGCTTGCTCGGATCCGGCGGTGCCGCCGCGTCCATTTCGAGCTTGATGCAGTCGAGGTACTTGTTCATGTCGCTGTTGTAGCGATCGAAGTCTTTCTTCGCAGCGATCATCTGTTCGAGCGTGGCCGAGTTGCCATCCGGAGCCGCATCGGGCGACTTGGGATAGGTGCAATCGGCATGTGCGAGCGGGGCCATCCCGGCGCCGGCAATCGACAATGCCAGCAGGAGCGGTTTCCAAGACTTCATCGGGGAATCCTCTAATTATTGGAGCGACGCTCGAATATTACGGCGAGCGAGGCGCTCAAGGCCAGTGATTCGAAGCCTTTGCGTAAGTGGCTGATTCCAATGGCCACCAAGAGGCCTTCAGTACGCGGGGCAAACCCCCGGGTCAGGCGGCAGTGGGATGGAAATTTGCGCCATCGAGCTGCTTGCGCTCGTTCAGTTTGCGTTCATTGAGGATGTGCTTGACGCGCGAGCTGGTCAGCACCGGCAGGTAAGTCTTCACCCGCGCCTCCTGCTCGAGCTGGCGATGTTGGGTGACGTAGATTTCTGTCACGATCGCCACCGGCATGTCGGTCTCGCGGGCGAGTGCTTCGATGGTGGCGGACTGATTGCCTGCTGAATTCAATTCGAACACTTTCTCTTTCATGCGGGCGCCGTCTCCAGGAATTTCAGCGCCGCTATATTAACGGTTGCGCACACGTTTTCATCCCCGGAAACACACCTAGGCGGATTAAGAGCTTGTTGCAAATGCGCGGGCGCGGCTTGAGATAGCGCGCGTAACACCTTGATAGGTCGCGGAATCCCGTGTATGCCGCCGGCATTCAGACGTCCGGAAAATCGAACACCGGATCCACGTCGACGGGCACGTCGCGCACCCCTTCGAGGGCCTTGGCGAGTTGCGCGGGCATCACGCCATACTTGGCGAACCAGCGCTCGGCGCGCGCGCGATCACCGCTCGCCTCCTGCTGCAGCAGTTCCTGCGCGAGTGACGCGATGGCCTGCGGCATGGCTGCCACATCGACGCGGAAGCGTTGCGTAGCGGAATCGTAGGCGATGGCGCCGCGCTCACTCAGATAGTTGAATTCCATGATCTCGCCACGCGCATGCGGCTCTTCCACGCCGAAGCGAACGGTGCGGAAGATCCCCGCGATGTGCGAGACGTAGATCTCAGCCATTTTTTCCTGCGGATATCGTCCATGCGCCGCGAGCCACCCCAGCCCGAACAAACCGGTGATGTCGGCCTTGGATTCCTCCAGGCTGGAGAATTGCGGGCCGATGCTCGCGCGGATGTCCTGCCTTCCCGTGGCGGTGCGCGCAAAGGCGGGACCGAGGCCATGCGCTATCTCGTGCATCACCGTGCCGGTGAGATAGCCCTGCGCGGTCGCAAGCTTCACCTGCGCCGGTTGCAGCAGTTGTGCCGCGATGGGCAGGATCACGTAGTTCACGCGCGCATCCATGAAATTCTTGAAGAAGATTTTCTTCGAGCCTTTTTTCTCGTGCACGCGCGGATCGTTGGGCAGGTTGTCGGCCACGGCCTGGTAGCCGTGGCGCAGGTCCCCGCCGCGGTACGGCGCGTTCATCACCTCCATGGGCGATGCGTGGCCATGCTTGGACGGCCGGTCGGCGGGCGCCAGCGGCAGCGCATCCTGGATGTCGGGCACGAATGACTGGAACGACTCAATTTTGCGGCTTTCCGCCTCGTCGCGGATCAGGACGGCGGCGCCGAACGAGGCCTTCACGCCGAGAAAATGATCCAGATAGGTTTCATACGGCGCGAAGATCAGGTCGAACTTGGGATTCTTCAAATCCAGCCACGCCAGGTCGCTCTCGAGATAATCATCCGACAACAGCGCCGCTGCCCGCAGGCGCAGGAATTTTGCGAACGCCGGATCATCGGACAGCGCGGCCGCCTCCAGCAGCGCCGCCGACATCGGCTTCAGCCAGCGTTGGTATTCCACGTGATACGGTACGGCGTGCAACTGCTTGCCTGAGCGCCGCACCGCCGTGAGGCTGTCGTAAAGCGCGGGTTTGTCGTGCGGATGCGCGGTCACGTAGGCGTCGAACTCGGCGCGTGACAGATCCTGCGGAAACAGGGAACCGCCCGGCGGACGCGGGCCGGCGCCGGCGAAGGGGGCGAACTCGCTGATCAGGTCGTAGCGCCCGCCGTTGATGCGCAGGAATCGCCGCAGCCGCTGCTGCTGCGGGTCCTTGCTGCCGGCCAGCGAGCGGTACAGCGCCAATCCTTGCGGATCGGCCTGCTCCCAGAACAATTCATCGAGCAGGCGGGTGGCCTCCGCGAGCTTGTCGACCATGTGCCGCTCACGTTCGTTCAAGCCCTCGCGCGGCATGGGCATGGCGACTTCACGGAACTTTGCCAGTTGCCGATCGACCGAGAGCTCCGCTGCCGCGCCAGGGATGGACGTCGTGATGAACACGGCCGCCAGGACGGTCGCGCAAGTGGGGAAGGGGATGCGCATGGAAAGTCTCCTAGGCGGGCTTGTCGAAGATCAGCAGGGTCGAGGTGGCCGAGGCGCACAGCCGCCGCGCCGCGTCGAACAGCTTCGCCTCGGTGTAGGCCACGCGCTTGCCGAAGGCCAGCACCAGGCCCTCGGCGCAGACCTCGCCGGTGTTGCTGGTCAAGGGCCGGTGGTAGGCCACCTTCAGTTCCAGCGTGGTATAGGCCTGTGTGGGCGACAAGCGCGTGTGCGCGGCGCAGCCGCAGGCGGTGTCCAGGAGCGTGGCCGCGTAGCCGCCATGCACGCTGCCGTTGGGGTTGTAGACGTGCTCTCCCGGCGTGGCGAGCACCACGGCACGCCCGTCCGATACCTCGGAGATCCTGAACTGCAGGGTGCGCGCCATGGGCGCGGGCTGGCGGGTGTCGATCAGGTGTTGCAGGAACTGCAGGCCCGACAGGCCTGCGGGGACTGGGGTCATCATCGCTCCGGGGCGTCCATGAAAGGGCGCCAGCGTACCTGATTGCACGCGCGAGGCGCAGGTCAAGGCACGACGATGTTCACCGTTTGCACGCCGCCGCCCGAGCCGTCCAAGCGTCCGGCTGCAGCGGCGCGGGTGAGCGTGCCGGACGGATTGCGGGAATTCCACAGCCTCACGGCGACATCGTATCGGCCATCGGCGTTGCCGGCGGGAATCGAGGGCAGCGTGAAGCTCGCCGTGGAACCCAGGCCGCTGAGCGATGCCTTCAAATCGAGGCTGTCGATGAGCTCGCCGCCGCGGCTGATGAGGACGAAGCCACGGTCGAAGCGCCCGGGCGTCGCCAGGCTGAGGGTGCCGTTCAATCGCATGGTGGCTCCGCCCAGCGCCGTGCCGGCGCCAGGCAGGAAGATGGGCTGCACGCCGCTGGCACTCAACGTGGGTGCGCTGATGGTGCTGGACAAGGCGCTTGCGTTGCGCAGAGCCGAATCCGCGCCGACGCGATAGGTGCCGACGCCATCCTCGGGCGTGCCGCGGGTCAGGGTGATGCTGGCGCCGTCGGCGTAGTCTCCGTGGTCGACCACGTCCGCGGAAAGGGAAACATCCTCGCTGAATCCGCCGTTGAACGGATCGGCGGCGGCGTATTCGATCAAATGCGGAGCGGTGAATCCGGGCAGCGTCTGGTAGAAGCCCACGCGCGAACCGCCGGGGAGTGGCGCGCTGTTGGCGGCGGCGTTGACCGTGTAGTGACGGGCCTTGGTCAGGGTCAATGCCGCGTCTTGCAGCGAGGTGGCGGCCGAGGCGGCTCCGGCCTTCACCGGTACCTGCGAAATCACGATGCTGCGAATGCCGGGGCCGTGGATGACGATTTCGTACGATGAGCCATTGGCCGTATCGGCGACGGGCAGCGGATACAACGTGAAGGCGCCGCTGCCAGACACGCTGACGCTCTTTACCGGCTCGTAGCGCGTGCCGTCCGCGCTCAGTTTCTCCGCCGTCACCACGATGCCCTGTGGCCCGGTGAGCGTGGCGGCCGCCGCCGCGCTCATGTCCAGGGTGCCGGTGATGCCGCCCACGGTGTCGGCATCGTAGGCGAGGATGAGGGGAGCGAGCAGGGCGCCGGTGCTGCCGTCGTAATCGAACAGGATCCAATTGCGCACGGCTTGGATGTCGATGGCCACACGGTCGGTGGTGCTCGCGGTGCCCGAGCCCACGGCCAACGTAGCGCCGGAACTGCTGGTATCGATTCCGCCCGCCAGGAAGGGCGTCGCCCCGGCTCCCCGGATCTCGATGGATACAGGAATGATGAGTGGCGATGCCGGGCTCGGAAGCTCCAGGGCGAGGCTCTGGCTGGTGCCGGTGGTGGAGAGGTATTGCACTTGCGCATTCCAGGACAATCCCGCGGTGCGGGCGGCGTCCGTGAGCGCGGCCGAACTATCGGCCAGGTCGAGCCGCAGTCGGCGATAGGTGCCCGGCGCCGTCTTGATTCCGCTGACGAGATCGGTAAGCGTGCCGCCGTTCAGGCTGGCGAGATCGATGGACAGCGGGGTGGAAAGCTTCTGGCCGACCCAGCCGCCGCCGGTGGCTGAGGTTCCGATCGTGGCGGCAGCGGCGTCGGCCGCTGCGGCGTCCGTGCTCAACCACACCCCTTCGACGGTGACATACAGGTGCTGTATCTGCGCCGGCGTGGATGCGCCCACCGAGACCGTGGTGTCGACCGAGCAGGCCCCCAGGCCGCAGACGAGGACCAGCGCAACCATTCCGCGTATCCACGGAGCGGAACAGGCATGTGACATGGAAGCCTCCCCGTCGCCAACGGGCAACATTGCAATGCAGTGACGTTCTTGACCATGATGCCACCCATTGATTCCACCGCGGCCTCGGTCTTTGCGCAACTTTGCGTGGCGGCTTAAGGTCTGGCGCGTGTTGAATTAGACTTAAAACCTACAAGGGGCGGAGCGCGCGATGACGAAACAGATGAGGGGATGGCTTCTGGCACCGATGTTGCTGGCGGTCCCGGCGGTGCTGTCGAGTTCGGTCGCGGCAGCCGATCCGGCCGCCGCGCCGGCTGCCGTACCGGCTACCGACAGCCGCGCCACCTACAGCGACGATGAAGTGGTCAAGGCCGCTTCGGAATTCTTCGCCACCGGCGCCAAGGACCTGGCCGACGTTCTGGCCAAGGTGCTGAAGGAAAAGGGCCATCCGGTCGCCATCATCCGTGGCGAGGAGGCGGGCGCTGCGGTGGCAGTGGGCTTGCGCTACGGGCATGGCGAATTGCTGTTCAAGGGCGCGCCGGCGCGCAAGATCTACTGGCAGGGTCCCTCGCTCGGATTCGATGTCGGGGCGAATGCCGCCAAGACCTTCGTGCTGGTGTATGGGTTGCCCGACGCGGGTGCCATTTTCCATCGCTTCCCGGGCGTGGATGGGAGCCTGTATTTCGTCGGCGGCTTCGGCGTGAACTACGTGCAGAACTCGCATGGCTCGCTTGCGCCGGTGCGCTTCGGCGTGGGCTGGCGGCAGGGCATCAATGTCGGCTACATGAATTTCTCGCGCTCCAAACGCTATAACCCCTTCTAAGCTTGACCTCCGCTCATCACTCGCATGAGCGCCTGCGGGGCATTGTCTCGATGGTCTCGGCCGTGTTCATTTTTTCCATCATGGACTCGCTGCTGAAACGGCTGTCCCCGCATTACACGCCGTTCCAGATCGCCAGCCTCCGCTGCTTTTCCTCCCTCGCCATCCTGCTGCTGCCGGTGATCTGGCGCCGCTCCTGGGTGAAGCTCCGGCCCCGATCTCCACTCCTGCACCTGCTGCGCGCCGGGCTCGGCCTTGGCATGTTGATCACCTTCATCTTCGCCGTGCGCCGCCTGAGCATGGCGGAGACGTATTCGATCACGCTGTGCGCGCCGCTCCTGATGACGGCCTTGTCGGGACCATTCCTGGGGGAGAAGGCGCCGCTGCGCCGCTGGGCCGCCATCCTGTTCGGCATGTGCGGGGTGCTGGTCATCCTGCTGCCGGGAACGGGCGGTTTCGCTTCCAGGGTGGCGGTGCTCGCGGCCTTCGCCTCCGCCGTGTTCTACGCGCTGTCGGCCCTGAGCGTTCGCGCGTTGAGCCGCACCAATACCAATACCTCGATGGTGTTCTGGTGGATGGTGCTGGTGGGGACCTTGTGCCTGGTGATGGCGCTGCCCGAGTGGCGGCCCATCCTGCCGGAGGATTGGAAATTCCTGGCCGGTGTGGGCGTGAGCGGAGCGCTGGGGCAGGTATGGATCACGGACGCCTTCCGGCGTGCCCCGCCTTCGGTGGTGGGGCCGTTCGAATACATGGCGCTGTTGTGGGGCTTTGCGATCGATTGGGTGTTCTGGTCGGCCTCGCCCACGCAGTCGCTGTTGATCGGCGCCGCCATCATCATCAGCAGCGGCATCTATATCGTCTGGGATGAACGCAGGCTGGCGGAGCTTGCGTATACCGCGGCTGCACCGCCGCCCTGACCCGGGAAGCCCAAGACCGCCTCAGTGGGCGCCGGCAACCCGTTCGGTGCGCAGGTCCCCGCGCTTGCAGGCGCCGTGGCCGGCGGCCGCGGCCACGGCCGCGCAGGCGTCCACCCCGGCAGATGCATCGGCCTTGGCGTTCACGGTTGTGACACCGGTTTGGCCGTCGGCGCTGCTTTCACGCAGGAGCCTTTGCATCGAGGTGGCCGACATGCGCGGGTTGCTGGCCAGGATGAGCGCCACGGTGCCGGTGACATGTGCCGTGGCCAGCGACGAACCCGAGGCGAAGTCGTAGCGGCCGCCGGGCATGAGCGTGAGAATCTCAGAGCCTGGCGCGTACACGCGCGCGTCCGTGGCGCGCGCCGAGTGCAGCGAGGCGACTTCGATGGCGCGGGTGCCCTGCAGCAACCCGCCTTGCGCGTCGGACGGGTCCGCGGCGGCGCCAACGAACAGCACGCCGCGTTGTGATCCTTCCTGGATGAGCTCCCGCAGCAGCGGATCAGCGGGACCGGTGATGCTCAGGTTGACCACCTGCGCGCCGGCATCCAGCGCGGCAACCAGGCCCTGCGCCAGCGTGAAGGAATTGCAGCGCGCCGGATCGGCATCGGCGGCGAGCTGCCAGCAAGCCTTGATCAGGTAGACGCGCGCACGCGGCGCCACGCCCACGATGCCTTCGGCATTGTTCGCGGCCGCGGCGATCACCCCCACCACCTCGGTGCCATGGCGGTCGCGGTTGAACTGCTGCGCGTCGTTGTCGACGACATTGATGACCTTGGCGACGCGGCCGCGCAGGTCCGGATGATTGATATCCGCGCCGGTGTCGATGACCGCCACCTTCACGCCTTCGCCGCGCGAGATCGTGTGCGCATCGGCCACGTCCATCTGCGCGAAGCCACGCTGCAGGCCGAGGTAGGGATCGTTGTAGGATTGGGTGCGCGTCTGGAAGGTCTGCAACGGCTGCGCCAGGCGCACGCGGCTGTCATGCGACAGCGTTGCCAGCACGGCATCGCGGTCCGCGCCCTCGGGAATCTGCAGCACCGCGCAATGCATGCGCAGCGGCTCGATCGGCCAGGCGCTCACCTCGCGCAGGCCGTACTCTTTCTCGATGGCCTTGAGCACCTGACGTGCGCGCGATGAGGCGCCGTAGGCGCGCACGCCATCATAGCCGCGCGGCGAGCTGCCGACGCGCGCGCTGACCGGCGCCATGGGATTGTCGATGCCGGCGACGATGTAGCGGTCGGTCGAAGCGGGGAGCTTGCCAGCCTCGGGCGGCGCGGCCCACGCCGACGTGATGGCGGCGGCGCCCGACAGCGCGAGCCAGCCGAGAACGCGGCGGATGAATGGCAGATGCGTCAAGGCCGCGAACCGTTGCCCAGCGGCACGGTGGATTCGGCGAAGCGCACGTCGGGCTGGCTGCGCAATTGCGCCAGCGCTGCCGGAGCCTGCTGGTCGCCCGTCAATGCGAGCGAATACACGCCCGCCTCGGAGGGGCCGGCGATGATGCGCAGCTGCGCGCCTTCGAGCACCTTCTGCATCCGGGCTACGGTGGTGTCGGGCGCGAACACTGCACGGATGGACTCCTGCGCCGGACGCGCGGCCTCCGAGCTCACGGTGCGATAGTTCGCCGCCGACTCACCGGACTTGAGCGGAGTGGTTGCGGTCACCATCACCACGCCGAGTGTGACCGCGACGCCCGCGACCGCGGCCGCCATCAGCAGGCGGCGCTGCCAGTCGTTGGCCGCTGCGGGTTGTTGCGCGGCTTGCTGGGATTGCTGCGCATCCAGGTGCTGACGCAGCCGCAGCAGCGAGGCGCTGGGCAGGATGTGCACGCCGGCATCGGCCGACATGGCGTTGTGGATGCCGCGCTGCTGCGCGAGCTCCGCGCGGCAGTCCGCGCAGACTTGCAGGTGCGCATCGATGCGCTCGCGCTGTTGCGGGTCGATGCTGTCATTGACATACCAGGGAAGGTTCAGCCAGACCTCGCGGTGCTCGTTGTCCTGGTGCGTGGTGTGCATCATCTTCATGGATTCAATCCTGGGAGGGAACGTTGGCACCGGCCAGCGCCGGCAGGAATTGGCGGAGTTTTTCACGCGCGTGGAACATGCGCGCCTTCACCGTGCCCACGGGCGCCTCGGTGATGGCGGCGATTTCCTCGATGGAATGACCCTGGTGATAGGCGAGCTCCATCACCATGCGTTGCTCGAGCGGCAGGCGCGCAAGCCCTTGCGACACCCAGTCATTCAATTCCGTATCGCGCGTGGGATCGGTGCTGGGCTCGGAAAATCCGATGCTGTCGCTGTTCTTGCGAGGGTCGTCGCGCCGCAAAGCCTTGAGCGCGGTGCGGTAGGCGATGCCGATGATCCACGTGGACACGCGCGAGGCGCCGCGGAAATCCGCTGCGTGGTGCCACACCACCATGAAGGTGTCATTGATGATCTCTTCGATGGTCTCGTAGCGCGAGGTGAAGCGCGACAAGAAGCGTGATAACCGGCGGTGATAGCCGAGGTAGAGCTCCTCGAGCGCCCGCCGCTCGCCGCGGGCAACCGCCGCCAGCAATTGCTGGTCGCGATCGTTGGGCAGCTTTTCGGCAATCGTGCGCATGGTATTAAGTAAACTCGCCTTGCTCGGTTTCCGTACTGTGTAAGTCCCTGTCCGGGCACAAAAGGTTGTCGTCAAAACCGCCAGATGACCGCTGCCAGCCAGCGATTCTGGGCAGCCGTCTGGTAGAAAAGCTCTTTGGCGGCGCTGCCGCTGTCCACGAAACCGGCAGAGACCGTCACCGGGCTCAGGTCGAGCGCGCAACCCACGCTCCAATAAGGGAATTTTGCCCCGTCATCGCCGTAAAAGCGCGAATACCCGACGCCTGCATTGAAGGTAAGACGGTGCCAGGCAGGCGTCTGCAGGTTGATTTCCCCCGATAGGGCCTTGGCAGCGATCAGCCCCTCGTAGGCGACGAACCGGGGTGCGTCCGGGGAATACACGAGGCCCATCGACAGCCAGTCCCGAAAGGACACATCCAGGCTCAGTTCGTTGTAATCGTAGCCCGACCCCAGCGAGTTCCACGGGTAGCTGTAATGGCTGACGAGCGCCTTGGTGCTCCAGTCGGCATTCCAATTCCAGGCGCGTCCCAGGAAAACCCCAATTTCCGCATCGCGCGGTTCGCCGGGAACGATGCGGGTGGAGGAGGTGAACAGGCCGGCCATCCAGCCTCGGTTGCTGGACGCGTGCATTTCGCCCTGGATCGAGGGTTCGTGGTCGCTGCGCGAAATGCCGCGCACCAGATAGTCCGTGGTCAGTCCCAACGAGCCGCCCCAATTGAAGTCGGCGGCAGCGGCGCCGGCGGGCATGCCCGCCACGACTGAAAGCGCGCAGCGCATGAGCACGTGACTCATGCAGGGCGCGCGCCGCATCACTCGAAACCTTGAGTCGATCAACGTGAACCCAGTTTACAAAACGCGGCACAGAATAAACCTTTCTGCCCCCGGCCGGCACCTATCCGGTCCACGATTTTCGACATCGTCGGCTGTTTCGAGCGCCCTTGGATTGCGCTGCTCGCGGCCGCCACGCCCGCCGCCGCCCCGGCGCCCGGACACTACCAGGTATGGATGCAAACCGCGCTTGGCCTGCAGCTCGCCGACATGAATGCGCGCGCCGTGTCCATCGGTGGAAACACCGGCAACGAGGGAATGATGATCCGCAGTTTCGATGTGGTGGCGCCATGAAGACCTCGTTCAGCAAAATCGCTACAGCGTGCTGTCCGAGTACACGCCTATCCAGTTCGTGCAATTGCGAGCGGGGTTTCGGCGCTATCGCGGCATTCCGCAGAGCGACATCCAGAACCGCCGGCTGACCTTCATCGAGCTGCACGGCCACTTCTAACCGGCATCGGGTTGGCGGCGCCTGCGCCTGCGACCGCGTGTGCGGCCGCGTCGCAAGTTGCCGACGCCTCCATCCGGTCATGCAGGCCGGCGGCTGTTCTTGTATCGTGCCGCCGTGCGCCGCTTTCACGGCGCCGCCGGCACGCGATGCGCAATCTCATATTCATATTGGGCGACCAGCTCTCGCCCGGCATTTCCAGCCTTGCGGGCGCCGATCCGCGGAGCGATGTCGTGCTCATGGTGGAGGCGCAGGCCGAAGCCACCTACGTGCGCCATCACAAAAAGAAGATCGCGCTGGTACTCTCGGCCATGCGGCATTTCGCCGAAGAGTTGCAGGCCCGCGGCTTTCGGGTCGATTACCGCATGCTGGATGCGCCCCAGAACACGGGCAATTTCACCGATGAGCTGATCTCCGCGGTGCGGATGCACCGCCCCGCGTCGGTCATCGTGACCTCGCCCGGTGAATGGCGGGTATTGAAGATGATGCAGGGCTGGCCCGCGGTCCTGCCGGTGCCGCTGCAGATCCGCGAAGATTCGCGCTTCATCTGCGGCAGGGCGGAGTTCGCCGATTGGGCCAAGGGCCGGCGGCAGTGGCGCATGGAGCATTTCTACCGCGACATGCGCCGCAAGACCGGGCTGCTCATGAAGGGTGGTGAGCCGGAGGGCGGGCGCTGGAATTTCGACGAGGACAACCGCAAGCCAGCGGGGATGAGCCTGTTCATGCCGGCGGTGGCGCAGTTCGCGCCCGACCACACCACGCGCGATGTGCTGCGACTGGTGGAGCGGCGCTTCGGCGATCACTTCGGCGAGTTGCAGCCGTTCTGGTTCGCGGTGAAGCGGGCGGACGCCCTCAAGGCCTTCGCCAACTTCGTCGAGCATGCTCTTGCGTACTTCGGCGATTATCAGGATGCGATGCTGAGCGATCAGCGCTTCCTGTATCACTCGGTGATCTCGGCGTACCTGAATTGCGGGCTGCTCGATCCGCTCGAGGTGTGCCGCGCGGCCGAGGACGCGTGGCGGTCCGGCCGCGTGCCGCTCAATGCGGCGGAAGGCTTCATCCGCCAGATCATCGGCTGGCGCGAGTACGTGCGTGGCATCTATTGGCTGAAGATGCCGGAGTATGCGCAGAACAATTTCTTCGATGCGCAGCGTTCGCTACCCTCGAGTTTCTGGAGCGCCGAGACGCCGATGACCTGCGTGCGCGCGGCCGTGACGCAGACGCGCGAGGAAGCCTATGCCCATCACATCCAGCGTCTGATGGTGACCGGCAATTTCGCGTTGCTGGCCGGCGTGAAGCCGCAGGAACTGCATGAGTGGTACCTGACGGTGTACGCCGATGCGTACGAATGGGTGGAATTACCCAACACACTCGGCATGAGCCAGTTCGCCGACGGCGGATTGCTCGCTTCCAAGCCCTACATCGCCAGCGGCGCGTACATCGACCGCATGTCCGATTATTGCCGCTCCTGTTCCTTCGACGTGAAGCAGCGGACAGGCGGACGCGCCTGTCCGCTCAATTCCCTGTACTGGGACTTTTTGCGCAGGCATCGCGACAAGCTGGCGTCGAATCCGCGCCTCGCGCCTTCTTTCCGGACGTACGACAAGTTCGCGGAAGGGGAAAAGCAGGCAATTGCGGACAGTGCGCGCGCCTTTCTCGACTCGCTCACCTGATGGCTGGCGCCCGCGGGCACCGATATACTTCGCGGATCGCGCGGCGATTCTCCGCCGCTACGGGAGCCAAGGAACTCGCATGAAGATCACTACCCTCGTCGCATCAATCGGTTTGTTGGTCATCACCGGCGTGACGCATGCGGCTGATGCCGCTTGGATCGAAGAGAGCAACCGCAACGCCCAGGTCCTGCTCGATGTGCAGGCGAAGTACGTTCCCGAAGCCGCCTCGGCGAACGGTGTTCTCGGGCACGAGGGCGAGGTGGTGGACTTGAAGCCCGGCAACGCCGAACGACAGCAGGCCGACCTGCTTGCGGCACAGCACGAATTGGAAGCGCGTTACGCCAAGACCGCGGACCCGATGGTGCGCAAGGACCTCGACATCCTGGTGGCGTCCGCCAAGACGCAACGCGAATCGCTGGAATTGAACACGCGCTTGATGGTGCCGTACTTCGACCTCGGGCAGGCATTGTTCATGGGCTTCCAGAAGCTGATTCACGAGGGCGTGCCGCAGGATCGGCAGAAGCAGGCGCTGGTGCGCCTGCGGCGCTACGTGGGCCGGGACTCGGGCTATACGCCGATTGCGGAACTGGCCCGCCAGCGCATCGCCGAATCGCTGCAGGGATCCTCGCGCGTCGCGCCGTGGAGCGTGGAGCTGCAGCAAGGGCTCGACAATCAACCGCGATACCTGGATGGCATCCGGGACCTGTTTGCGCATAGCGGGCTCAAAGGATGGGAGGGCGACTTCAAGCGGTTGACCACGCAGATGCAGGCCTACGCGGCGTGGCTCAAGAGCGATCTGCTGCCGCGCGCCCGCGCGACCAATCAGCTGCCCGAGGCAATCTACGCGGACAACCTCAAGAACTTCGGCGTGTACGATGATCCGCGGCGCATCATGAGCGAGGCGCTCACCGCCTACACGCAGATCCGCGAGGAAATGGCGGTGGTGGCGGGCCTCGTGGCGAAGGAACGCGGGTTCAAGTCCGCGGCGTACCCGGATGTGATCCGCGAGCTCAAGAAGCAGAAGATTCCCAAGGACAAGCTGCTCGCCACGTACTCCAGCCGCCTCGCGGACTTGGAAAAGATCATCCGCGACAACCATCTGGTGACGCTGCCCAACCGGCCGGCGGTGATCCGCCTGGGAAGCGAAGCGGAGTCCGCCGCGACGCCTGCGCCGCACATCGACCTGCCGCAGTTGATCGGCAACACCGGACAGCCCGCGGCATTCGTGGTGCCGGTGTCCAACCCGAATTCCACTTCCAAGGAAGAATTCGACGACTTCTCCTTCGACGCGGTGTCCTGGACGCTGATCGCGCACGAGTGCCGACCGGGACACGAGTTGCAGATCTCGCGCACGCTGGAGCAGGGCGTGTCCATCGCGCGCGCCGTGTTCGCCTTCAACAGCGCCAATGTGGAAGGTTGGGCGCTGTACGCGGAGGCTTTCATGAAGCCGTACGAGCCCATCGACGGCCAGCTGGGCGTGTTGCAGTTGCGGCTCATGCGCTCGGCGCGCGCCTTCCTCGATCCCATGTTGAACCTGGGATTGATCACGCCCGAGGCCGCCAAGCGCGTGCTGATGGACGAGGTGGTGTTGTCAGAGCCCATGGCCAAGCAGGAGGTGGATCGCTACACCTTCAATGCGCCGGGACAGGCCACGGCGTACTTCTATGGGAGCCAGATCCTGCAGGCCACTCGCGCCAAGGCCGAGATCGCGCTGGGCAAGCGCTTCGATCTGCTGAGCTTCCATGACTTTTTGATGCAGCAAGGTTTGCTGCCGCTGTCGCTGCTCGATAAGGCGGTGATGGAGGAGTATGTGCCGGGCAGGATGAAGTAGGTGACGTGCCTGGAGATCGCTCGAGCGCTCGCCCCTTAGGGGTTTCGCCGGCAGTAGGTGGCGCGCCCGGAGAGATTCGAACTCCCGACCACTTGGTTCGAAGCCAAGTGCTCTATCCAACTGAGCTACGGGCGCACGGGGCATGCAGTGTGCCAGCGTGGGGTGCCGGGGGCAAATGAGCGCATGCACAGGCACCTGGAACTCATGCGTGAGGTGGGGACTGTGCTTCCGCTGCGCGATGAGCCAGCAAATTCTACGTCCGCGCGGATTTGGCACTGCAAATACAAGACACTTGCGCAGTTGCCTGGACCAGGGCGAACCGAGCTCTATGGCGTCGTGACGCCATCAAGATCGGCCGACGAATCACGCCCGCGGAGCGCCTTGGAGATCAGCGTTCGGCCGTCCAACACGAGCGTCAGGTGGCACCATGAATGCCGTCCTCATGCGCATTTTGCAAGGCTTGGGCTTGGACTCGGAATCGCCGGAGCCTTCACTCTGGTCATCTTCGTCACGCGCTTTGCTGGCGAGGAATTGCGGTGAATCGCTCTCATTGGCATCGCCCGCTTGGTCGCATGCTCGAGGTAGAGGACGATGGTTGCGGGTTCGACGTGGAGCAGGCACGCGGTGTTGTTTTCGGGCTGCGGATCATGCGCTATCGAGCGCGGTTGATCGGCGGGATGTTCAGCCTGAGCCGCACCCGAAGCGGCACGATGTTGTGCTCGAGTATTCCGGTGTAAATCCTCGGTCGGGTCCTCGTCTTCTACAGTAGTGTTGACAGATGTCTTCCGGTGCTATGCATGCAGGAAGTCATCGGCGCCCGCGCCGACGAGTGGATTTCGACCGATTTCAAGTTTATTTCTTTAAAAACAATAAACTGGGTAGCAATCTGTGGCAACGTATTCGCTCTCGATGCTTGCGGCGACGCAGCGTGAATGATCTGCACTTGAGAAAATCGTCAACACAGTAGTTGACGAAATCATCGGGAAGCGGCTTAATGCGTCCCAGCGCGGGCAAATCGCCTGCGCTCGAAATCGGACGGGTCGACCCACGCGTCCGTTCACGCAAGGGCGGGCAGTTCGCACACACACATGAACCAATCAGTCACCAATCACCGCGCCCTGGGCGCGCCCGCCGCGGAGGGCCTGATCACCGTCGCCACTCCGGTCGGCTTCGAGCTCATCGGCGTCAAGAAGAAGGCCGCGATCCAATTGATGGGCTCGCGCCTGTGGGGCCGCTTCAATCCCAATCACTGGGACCCGGTGTACGCGCACAAGACAGGGCTGCGCTCCCCCATACAGACCGGCGAGATGTGCTCGGCCTACATCGCCGAGATGTGCGTCAACTATTTCGGCAGGAATTTCTTCCGCGGTGCGAGGTTCAACTGCAAGTACATCGCCTCCACCTTTGCCAATGAAGTGATCGCCACCTACGGCAAGGTGCGGCAGAAGACGCCGAAGGGAGCGGGATTCCGCTTCACCGTGGATGTGTGGGCGGACAACGAATCGGGCGAGCGGAAGACGGTCGGCTGGGTGGAGGCGGACGTAGGCACATGAAAAATGCAACATCGCCCATGGTGAAGACGGAGCCGCGGACCGACGACCTGCGGCCGATGACCGAGGTGCAGATCCGGCAGACGCGCGAGTTCGTGCAGGCGTTGGATTCGGTGTCACAGACGTACTGGGACATGGTCGAGGTGGGCGATGAATTGTCGCGCGACCTGACCATCACACCGGAGCTCATCATCCTCTACGCGGATGGCGTGGAGGACTACAACCCCTGGTACGAAGGCTGGCGCATGGACCAATGGCGCATCGAGGGCGAGTCGCCATTCGGCGGCGCCATCGTGCCGCCGATGTTCATCTCGCACTTCGTGTTGTCGGTGCAGTTCGATCACACCAAGCCCTTTGCCGTAGGGTCCATCCACACCTACCACGACTCGGAAATCCTGGAGCCCATTCCCGTGGGCGCCACGGTGCGCATCCACACCAAGGCCATCGACAAGTCCATTCGCCGGGAAAAGCGCTACGTTCGCCACGAGGTGACGGTGACCGATGCCGCCACGGGCAAGTGCTATTTCCGCGAGACTCGCGACATCCTTTCGCGTTGAGGAGGACCCATGTCGGAGGCACTGCCGGTCACCGCAGGTCTTTTCAGCAACGAGGGCGGGGTGAGCCTGCTGGGATCCTCATGCGCCGGTTGCGGTGCACACTTTTTTCCGCGTCGCGCGCAATGTCCGAACCCGGCCTGCGGCGCGCGCGCGCTCGAGGAAGTCCGCCTCGGCCGGCGCGGCACGCTCTACAGCTACACCGTGCAGGCCTACCGGCCGCCACCGTTGTTTCGCATGGATGCGTGGGCGCCCTACGCGCTCGGCCTGGTCGAGCTCCCGGAAGGCCTGCGCGTGCTCGCCATGTTGACGGGCGCTGACCTCGCGGCCCTGCGTATCGGCATGCCGCTGGAATTGGTCACCGAGCCCCTGTTTCGCGATGCGCAAGGGCGTGAGGTGCATACCTTCAAGTACCGTCCTGCCGTGGGGAGCGCGCCATGAGGCCGGTCTATGTGCTGGGCGCCGGCGCGCATCCGTGGGGGAAATTCCCGGACAAGCCGCAGCTGCAGCTCGCCGTGGCGGCCATGGAAGCAGCGTTGAAGGATGCGAACCGCCAGTGGCGCGACATCGGTGGACTCGTGGCCGCGAGCTCCCGGTTCGAAGGCGGCCTCGGTTGGGGGTTGCACGCGAACGAGTTGCTGCAGGCGGTATCCGAACAGGGAATTCCCGCGCTGAATGTCGGTGGCGGTTGCGCCGCGGGCGGCATCGCGGTGCACGCCGCCGCCATGATGATCGCGAGCGGCCAATGTGAAGTGGCCGCCGCAGTGGGCGCCGAGCGCATGCCCAAGGGCTTCATCCCGCGGCCGCCCGGTGGCGCGGACGATGCGTCGGACTCCGATTACCTGCGCTGGGTGGCGATGGGCGCCACCAATCCGGCCTACTGGGCCTTGGAAGCGCGCCGCCGCATGCACGATCACGGCACGCGCGAGGAAACCTTCGCCGCGGCCAGTGTGCTCATGCACAAGAATGCCGTGGCCAATCCCCTGGCGCGCTATCGCAGCGAATGCACCGTGGCCGAGGTGTTGCGCTCGCCCATGGTCAGCGACCCGCTGCGCCTGCTCGAAATCTGTGCCGTGAGCGATGGCGCCGCGGCCGTGGTGCTGGGGAGCGAAGCCGAGGCGCGCCGCGCCGGTGGCCCGCTGGTGCGCGTCGCGGGCTCCGCGATCGCCACCGGCACATTCGGTGATCCAGCCACGCGCATCCCGATGGTCTCCACCACGCCCAAGGCCGGCGCCGCGCACACCAGCGAAGTGGTCAACGCGGCGCACCGCGCCATGTGCGCCGCCGGCATCGGGCCCGCGGACGTCGATCTGATCGAACTTGCGGACAACTCCGTCTGGCAGGTGCTGGCTTGGCCGGAGCTGTTGGGCTTCTGCGAGCCGGGACGGTCCGATGCCATGCTCGAAGGCGGCGAATTCGCCATCGATGGCAAGTTGCCCATCAATCCCAGTGGCGGTTTCCTCTCGTTCGGCGAGGCGACCACGGCGCAAGGCCTGCTGCAAGTGTGCGAATTGGTGTGGCAGCTGCGGGGGCAGGCCGGTGGCCGCCAAGTGCCCGGTGCAAAAGTGGGCATGAGCGCCATCCTGGGATTGGGAGCGAACGGCGCATCGGTGGTGTTGCAGGCGTGAACGTCGACGCCTGCTTCCGCGAGCTGCTGTCCGATCCGCACGTGGAATTGCGGCGTCCGTCGCCGCGCCTGCCGCTGGCCGATCTGCGCGCCGGAACCGCTGCGTTCATGCGCGGCGCGGTCGGACCGTCGATTGCTTCCATCGCCAACCTCAACCTGCGCATTGGCGGCGGCCGTGAACTGGCGGCGCGCCGCTATGCATGCACCGACGCACCGCTCCCCGGGATCATGTTCTTTCACGGCGGCGGCTTCGTGTTCGGCGACCTGGATACCCACGATGCCATGTGCCGGTCGCTGGCGGCGACCTCCGGCGCGGCGGTCATCGCCATTGATTACCGGCGCGCGCCCGAACATCCGTTTCCCGCGGCGCTCGAGGATGGCATCGCCGCGGTGACCGCGCTGCAGCGCGATCCAACCGCCGCGCGCATGCGCCGCGGCGCGCTCGCGTTGTCGGGTGAAAGCGCCGGCGGGCACATCGCCATCGGGGCTGCCATCGCTGCGCGCGACGCGGGCGTGGGCCTTGCGCATCTTGCGCTGCTGTATCCCGTGATCGAGCCGAGTTGCGATTCGGCATCCATGCACGCCATGGCGACGGGTTGCCTGCTGAGCCGATCCGCCATGCAATGGTATTGGGACTGCTATGTGCCGGGCGAGGCGCTGCGCCGCGATCCGCGCGTCGACCTGCTGGCCGCGAACGTGGAGGGCCTGCCATCGACCACGCTCATCGTCGCCGGATGCGATCCGCTGCGTGACGAGTGCGAGGCGTTCGGGCAGAAGCTGGCGCGAGCCGGCGTCGTCGCCGATGTGCGCCGCTACGCCGGCATGGTCCACGGGTTTGCCGGCCTGCCGCAGATCACGCCGGTGGCTGAGGAAGCCTTGGCCGCTGCGGGCCGCGCCATGGGACGTGCGTTGGGCACCCTGGGTGCGGCGGGAGTCTGACCATGCTGACCCACGTATCGTCCCTGCCGCCCATCCCAGAACGCCAGCAGGCGCTCGAATCCGTCTTCGCGCCGTGGCAGCCGCGTACCCTCGATCGATTGCTCGATGAGGTGGCGGCGCGTTATCCGGACCGTGACTTCGTGGTCACCGACGAGCGCTCGTGGACCTACCGCGCGATGGCGGATTGGGTGCAGCGCCTGGCTGCAGGGCTCGTGGAGGCGGGTGTGAAGCCGGGGGAGCACGTTGCCGTGGTGCTCGCCAACTATGCGGAGTTCGTCGCCGTGAAGTTTGCGATCTCGCGCGTGGGCGCGGTGATGGTGCCGGTGAATTTCCTGAATCGCCGCGATGAGTTGGGGTTCGTGCTGCGCCAATCGGACAGCGTGCTGCTGATCACCATGGACCGCTTCCGCGACCTGGATTACCTCGCCGCCCTCGACGAGTTGGCGCCGGGCTGGCAACGCGTGGGCGGCGGCAGTGCATTGCCGCGCCTGCGCCGCGTGATCGTGTTTCCGACCGGCGCTGCGCCGCAACGCCCGGGCGTGACCTTGTTGGCCTCGCTCGAGCGCACGCCGGTGGCACGCGCAGCAGTGCCGGATGCGGCGTCGTTGTCGGACATCATCTTCACCTCGGGCACCACCGGAGCGCCCAAGGGCGTGATGCTCACGCACGACATGCTGCTGCGCTCGGGCTACGGCAGCGCCTTCGCTCGCGCCTTCGAGGACGGCCGGCGGATACTCTTCTCGCTGCCCATGTACCACGTCTATGGTTACGTCGAGGGCATGCTGGCGGCGATGTTCGTGGGGGGCGCCATCATCCCGCAGCTCAAGTTCGACGCAGCGCTCACCCTGGATGGCATCGAGCGGCATCGCGCCAGCGATGTGCTGCTGATCCCGACCATGACGCTGGCGCTGATCGATGAGCAGAAGCGCCGGCGGCGAGCGCTGCCGACGTTGCGCTCGGTGCTCTCCTCCGGCGGGCGCGCGCCATCCACCATCTGGAGCGCGATCCGCGAATGGCTCGGCCCGGTGGAAATCACCACCGGTTACGGCATGACCGAATGCACCGCATCCACCACCGTGACGCGGCCTGATGATCCGCCGGCCTGGCTTCTGCAGACCAACGGGCGCCTGCGCGATGTGGGGGCGGCCGGCGTGGGCCCGCAGCGGCGGCTGGTGGAGTACCGCATCCTGGATCCGCTCACCGGCCAGGATGTGGCCGCGGGCGAGTTGGGGGAACTGGTCGCGTGGGGTCCGGGCGTGACGCCGGGTTACTACAACAACCCGGAGGCCACGGCCGCCGCGTTCACTGCCGATGGCTGGCTGCACACGGGCGACCTCGCGCGCATCGATGGCGACGGCTACCTGACGCTCGAGGGCCGCTTGAAGGAATCCTATCGCTGCGGCGGCGAGACGGTGCTGCCCGGAGATGCGGAAAGCCAGCTCCTGCTGCACCCGTCGGTGCTGCAGGCGCACGTGGTTCCGGTGCCCGATGAGCGCATGGGCGATGTGGGCGCGGCATTCATCGTGCTGCGTCCTGGCGCCGAATTCGACGAGCAGGCGTTGATCGAGCATTGCCGCTCACGGCTGGCCCGCTTCAAGGTGCCGAAGTACGTGCTGCCGATCACGGCCGAGGCGATCCCGGTGACGCCTTCGGGCCGGCCGCGCAAGTTCCTGCTCACGCGCATCGCGATCGAGAAATTGGGCCTGCCACGATGAGCGCCGTATCGCCTGCGCGCGTCGCCATCGTGACCGGTGCGGGCCGCGGGATCGGTGCGGCCATCGCCCTGCGCCTGGCCGCCGATGGCTGCGATGTGGCCGTGGTCGACCTGACGGGGGAAGCGGGCGAGGAGAGCGCCGCACGCGTGCGCGCGATGGGACGGCGTGCGCTGGCCGTGGGCGCCGACGTGTCGGACGAGGCGTCGGTGACCGCGGCGATCGCCGCGGTCGCTCAGGCGCTCGGCCCGCCCGTCGTGCTCGTCAACAATGCCGGCGTGCTGCGCGAGCGCACGCTGGCCAAGACCACGCTTGCCGACTGGAATCTGATGGTCGACGTGAACCTCAAGGGGAGTTTCCTGATGAGCCGTGGAGTGGTCGCCCACATGCGCGCCGCGGGACAGGGTCGCATCGTCAATCTGTCGAGCACGGGGGCATTGGGCGAGGTGGGCCTCGCCGCCTATTCGGCGGCCAAGGCCGGGCTCGTGGGCCTGACCCGCACGCTTGCGCTCGAGCTCGGGCGCCATGGGATCACGGTGAACGCGGTGGCGCCGGGCTTCGTCGCCAGCGCGATGACGGCGGGCGTGGCGGAGCGCGTGGGCGCCTCCTTCGAAGAGATGCAGCGAACCATCGCCGCGAATGTGCCGGTGGGGCGGGTGGGTAACCCTGAGGACATTGCGCATGCCGTGGCGTTCTTCGCGGATGCGCGTTCGGACTACGTGAATGGCCAGGTGTTGTATGTGGCGGGTGGTCCGCGTGGGTGATGGCGCAGCAAACGCCGGCGCCATGCGTGGCGGTTGAAACGGGGGGGCAGATGATGAAGAGACATGAAATGTGCGGCGCCGTTGGCATGTTGCTGGCGCTGTGGATGGGTCCGGTGAAGGCCCTGAATGTGCATGGACGTGTGGTCGATGCGAGCGGCGAGCCGGTGGCGAGCGTGCGTATCCGCGTCGAGGCCGCGCGCGCCGTGCCTTTCTCGCGCACGGTTTTCAGCGATGCCGATGGCCGTTTCTCGCTCGACTACGAGCGCGCCGAGGCGGGCAAGCTTGCGTTGGAGGCCTTCCGCATCGGCTGGCGCGAGAATTCGCGCAAGTCCACTCGCAGCAAGGACGGCGTGGAATTCGAGATCCGCCTGCGCCGCGATGCCAATGTCGCCGACCAGGTGCCACCCTCCGCCTGGCTGCGCGGCGATCCGGATTCGCAGGCCTACCAGATGACGGTGACGCAATGCTCCAACTGCCATCAGTTGGGCGCGAGCCGTGTGCAGAAGTTTGCGCATACGCTCATCGACCAGCCCATCGGCGACCGCTCGGAAGCCTGGCTCACGCAGGCGGCCGATGACCTGGCGCGCGATGGCAAGCACCCGGACGTGCCGGCGCACGGCCGCGTCGCGGCCTGGGATGCCATGGTGCAGTACATGCGCTATGTCACCATGTACCTGGGCGACCCGCCCCAGCTGCGCTGGAACCTGAAGAAGGACAGCGTGTTCTACAACGCGCTGCTGGCGCCGGCGACCAGCCTGTTCATCCCGCAGGACATGTCCATCATCGTGCCGAACCTGGCGCGCAATTTTCCCGTGGGATTCGACAGCCTGACCGACTACGTGGACGTGGAGCGACTGGGCGCCTATGGCACCAGCAGCGCGACCGTGGTGGATGAATTCGTGCTGCCCACCTTCGGCTGGACGCGCGAAGTGGCCATGGTGCCATCCTCCGGCAAGGTGTACTTCGTCGAGACCGACAAGGACCGGCTGGGCGAGCTCGATCCGGCGTCCGGCGCCGTCACCTGGCATCCGATCCCCGCCAAGGGCCAGCAGGGCCCGCACACCATGAACTCCGACGCCGAAGGCCATATCTGGATGGGCTTGGAGGACAGCTTCAACATCGCGCGTTTCGACACGCATGACGGCCAGTGGCGCCTGTACCCGCCGCCGGCGGGCACGCTGTTCGGCGTGACGCATGATTTCGCCTATAACGCCGACCGCCACGTCGAGGCCGACTCCAAGGGTCGCATCTGGATCACTGACATGGGCAAGAACGAGCTGTGGGCCATCAATACCACCTCGGGCGAGGTCAAGACCTACCGCATGCCGCTGCCGGTGGGCGAGTCGACTTTCCACGCCCTGATGTACGGTGCCGCCATCGATACCAAGCACAACCGCGTGTGGTGGGCGCAATTGTTCGGCAACGTCGGTTCCATCGATACCGAGCGCGACATCGCCGACCGCGTGATTCCCTTCCGCAAGGGCGAGGGCCCGCGACGCCTGGCCCTGCAGGAGGACGGCACGCTGTGGATTCCACTGTTCGGTGCTGGCCAACTGGTGAAGGTGGATGGCGAGACCGGCGTGGAGCAGGCGCGCTACACCCTTCCCGACCGCGGCGCCGGTCCCTACGGCATCACCTATGACAAGAAGCGCAACGCCATCTGGGCGGCCACCTGCAACTCGGACCGCATCTATCGCTTCGACATCGCGTCCAAGCGCTGGCGCCACTATCCGCTGCCTCGGCGCGAAAGCTACATCCGCATGATCGAGCTCGATCCGGTCACCAATGACGTGTGGACCAGCTATGCCGCGCTGCCGGTGGGCAAGCGCGACGCCAAGGCCTTCGGCACCGAGAGCGCGAACAACATCATCGTGCGCCTGCATCCAGGCGATTGAAGGAATGCCGGCATCATGACCACGCCCAGCCCGACGCGGCCGCCGGCCGACCCGCCCAAGCAATGGGGATTCACGGACGAGGAATTGGCGGCGCATCCCTTGGCCTTCCGGCCCGACCTGTTCGCGGGGCAGACGCTGCTGGTCTCGGGTGGCGGCAGCGGCCTGGGCCGCGCCATGGCCTACACGTTCGTGCGCCTGGGCGCGAATGTGATGATTTGTGGACGCCGCATCGAGAAACTCGAGGAAACCGCCGCCGGCATCCGCCGCCTGCTGGGCAAGGAGATAGCCTGCCGCGCCATGACCATCCGCGATCCCGCGCAGGTGGAATCGCTCATCGCGGAAACCTGGGAACGCTTTGGTTCGCTGGATCACCTCGTCAACAACGGCGGCGGGCAGTTTCCGCAAGCCGCCATCGATTTCTCGGTGAAAGGTTGGAATGCCGTCATCGACACCAACCTCAATGGCACTTTTTACATGATGCAAGCCGCGGCGCGACAATGGCGCGACCGCAGCCGCGCCGGGTCCATCGTCAACATCGTGGCGGTCATCAACCGCGGCATTCCGCAATTGGCGCATACCTGTGCGGCGCGCGCCGGGGTCATCTACCTGAGCAAGACCCTGTCCACCGAATGGGCGCCGCTGCAAATCCGCGTCAATTGCCTGGCCCCGGGGCCCACGGCCACCGAGGGAATGAACGTCTATCCGCGCGCCGCCGCGGAAGCCCTGCGCGATTCCACGCCCCTGAAGCGCTTCGGCACGGCCATGGACATGGCCCAGGGGGTTGCCTACCTCACCTCGCCGGACAGCGGCGCGTTCATCACCGGTGAGGTGCTGCACGTGGATGGCGGCCGGCAGCAGTTCGGCGAGGACTGGCCGGGCGGCAGGCCCGATTACTTTCGCGTGGGCTGACCCGGCGACGGGACGTTGTCCAGGCGCCACATCCGCAATTCGTCAACGCCATAGTTGACAAACTCGATGTCGCAGGCAATCATTCGCATCAATCGTCAACACTATAGTTGATAAACCGCGTGGCCGGTCAGGGCACGCACCAGCTGGGCAACGATCGGGGAGTATCAATGAGCACGCAGTTGAATCGGACATTACTGGCAACGGCCATCGGGTCGGTGCTGCTCGGCGCAGGCGCTGTCGCTGCGGAAGAAGCGGCCGCACCGGTTGAAAACAGCCTCGAGGAAGTGATCGTGACGGCGCAGCGCCGTTCCGAATCCTTGGAGCGCACGCCGGTCGCCGTGACCGCGTTGAGCGCGGATGCGCTGGCCAAGAGCGTGGTGCATTCGGAAGCGGACCTGCAGACCGCGGTGCCGGGCCTGATCGTGAAGGCGGGGCAGAGCTCCAACCAGATCAACTACTCGCTGCGCGGCCAGACGGTCGACGCCTTCAGCAGCTCGCGTCCCAGCGTGCTGCCCTACGTGAACGAAGTGCAGGTGGGCGGCACCGGGTCCACCGCCTTCTACGACCTGCAGAACGTGCAGGTGTTGAAGGGTCCGCAGGGCACGCTGTTCGGCCGCAACTCCACCGGCGGCGCCGTACTGCTCACCACCGCCAAGCCCACCAATGAATTCGGCGGTTATGCCAGCGTGCGCGTCGGCAACTACAGCCTGAAGCAGGTGGAAGGCGCGTTGAACATGCCCATCGTGCCGGACAAGGTGCTGCTGCGCGTGTCCGGCTACTACGAGAAGAGCGATGGCTTCCAGAAGAATCTCTACGATGGCAGCCGCTCCGGCAACGTGGATCGCAAGAACGGCCGCATCAGCCTGACGTTGAAGCCCACCGACAGCGTGCAGAACGATCTGGTGATCGACTACGCCAAGTCGGGCGGCAACAACCTGAGCAGCGTGGTCTACAACACGCGCGCCGTCGACCCCAACAACCTGCCCTTCGTACCCACGAATCTGCTGTACACACCGGCCCTAGACGCGGTCATCGGTGTTCCGGGTGCGTGGGCAGCGTATACGGCTGCGCATCCGAACGTCGATCCGGATGGCCTGATCGCGTTCACCGCCAAGCAGCAGGCGCGCGGTCCTTTCATTACCTCCACGGATGGCCTGAACTTCCATCGCTCCGAGGACTGGATCGTCTCCAACATCACCACCGTCGACCTCAATGCGGATCTGAAGCTCAAGAACATCCTGGGCTACGTGCATCGCAACACCTTCGACTCCTCGGAGTTCGACGGCACGCCCTACGGAATCGACACCAACGGCGGCAAGGGCCGCGGCGGCCCGACGCGCGAGCTGTCCGAGGAACTGCAGTTGGTCGGCAAGGCCGGCAAGCTGGATTACGTCACGGGCGTGTATTTCGCCGACGAGAAGATCGATACCTACTCGCTGAGCGTCATCGTCGAACTGCTGCCCTTCATCCCGGCCACCAACCAGGTGAACGAGGGCACGACCAAGAGCAAGACCTACGCGGGTTACGCGCAGGGCACCTATGACCTGGGCAATGGCCTCAGTGCCACGCTGGGTGCGCGTTACTCCTCGGAGAAGGCGAGCTTCCTCCACAGCCCCGCCGACCAGTATTCGCAGAGCCCGAATCCGGCCTACGTGAACCCGCTGTCGGACACCTTCAACAAGGTGAGCTGGACGGCCGGCCTGCAGAAGCAGGTGAACGAGGATCTCATGATCTACGGCACCACGCGCCGCAGCTTCCGCAGCGGTGGCTTCAACTTCTTCGCACCGCCCCTGCCGGGCACCGGCAACCAGGGTGGTGCGGAATACGAGCCTGAGACCGCGACGGACGTGGAACTGGGCGCCAAGTTCAAGGGCATGATCGGCGGCGTGCCGACCCGCATGAACGTGGCGGCATACCAGATGTGGGTGAAGAACATCCAGCGTTCCAACTACGTGCAGATCTTCGGCGCATTGGCCGGCATCACGGTGAACGTGCCCAAGGCCAAGATCAACGGCCTGGAATTCGACGGCACCGTGAGTCCCACCAATTGGATGAACCTCGGCTGGACGGTCAACTACACCAACGCCAAGTTCACGGACAATCTCGTGTCGGTGCTCGGCAATCCGGCCGCGGAGTTCGGTCCGTATCCGGATGCACCAAAGTGGTCGGGAAGCCTGTTCGCCGACTTCAACGTGCCGGTGAGCGCGAACCTGCGCCTCAACCTGCGCGGCGAGGACTACCATCAGTCGAGCAGCTGGTTCAGTTCTACCGGTGCGTCGCTGAATCCCGGCACGCAGATTCCCGGCTACGGCGTCGCCAATTTCCGCGTCGGCCTCGAAAATCCAGGCGCCGGGTGGTCGGTCTCGGCCAACGTGAAGAATGCCTTCGACAAGGTGTACTACGTCGGCGGCATCGGCTTCTCCAGCCTGTTCGCGGTCAACACCGTGATCCCGGGTGCGCCGCGCACCTACTCGGTGGAGGCCCGCTACAAGTTCTGATCGGGGCCGCATGCCCCATCCGGCGCCGGCGGATACCCCCTTTCGCCGGATGGCCGGAGGATTCGCAAGACCACGGCCCGCAGTGTTGACGCGCTGCGGGCCGTTTGCTTTCGCGCGGCCGGATCATGCGGTGTTGCCCTGCGCCAGGAACGCAAAAAAAGAAGCGCGCGAGCCGCAAGGCTTGGAACGCAACTCGAAGCCGGTGTAACCGTCGGCCGCGCATTGTTGCAGCAACCGGCGGTAATGCCGCACGCCGCCCGAATAGGGCATGAACACGCGCGGCTTGCCCGGCATTTCCGCGCCCACGTAGAAGGATTCCGCGGTGGGATAGAGCGTTTCCTTGGCGCGCTCGTTCACGTGCGCCACCCAGGCCTGCTCCGCTGCGTGCGTGGCCTCGAATTCGACCAGGTTCTCGCGCCGCATCTTCGCCATCAGTTCACCGAGCCAGTCGATCTGTTCCTCGGTGGAGACCATGACGTTGGACAGGAGCGAGGGACTGCCTGGCCCGACGACGATGAAGAAATTCGGGAAATCTGCCACGCCGATGCCCAATTGCGTCAAGGGACCGGCTGCCCACTTCTCCCGCAGCGTCATTCCTCCCCGACCGACGATCTCGGGCTTGAGCAGCGAGCCGGTGAACACATCGAATCCGGTAGCGAAGATGATGACGTCGAACTCATGGAGCTTGGCGGTGGTGCGGATTCCCTCGGGTGTGAATTCCACGATCGGCGATTCACGCACGTCGGCCAGCTCGACATTGTCGCGGTTGAAGGCCTCGAAGTAGCCGCTGTCCACCGACGGGCGGCGCGAGGCAAAGGCGTGGTCCTTGGGCACCAGCTTCTCGCGCACCTCCGGGTCGTTCACCCGCTCGCGGATCTTCTTGCGGATGAAGTCGGCGGCCGTATCGTTGGCCGCCCTGTTCAACAGGATGTCGTGATAGGCGAGTGCGAAGCCGAAGCCCCAGCGGTTGTAGGCGGCCTCGTAGACCTTCTCGCGGTCCTCGGGCTTCTCATCCAGGGCGCTCTTGCGGTTCGGCATGAACCCGAGGCCCGTGGGGGAATTGGCCGCCTGCTCGCGCCGCGCCTTGTAGTTTGCCTTGACGTATTGGTCCTCTTCCTCGGTCACCGGCGCATTGGCGGCCGGCACGGAGAAGTTGGCGGTGCGCTGAAACACCGTGAGGTGCTTGGCCACCTGGGCGATCACGGGTGTCATCTGCATGCCGGAGGAGCCGGTGCCGATGATGGCCACGCGTTTACCCGCGAGGTCCACCTTGCGCTTGGGCCACACGGCCGAATGGATGATCTCGCCGCGGAAGCGGTCCTGTCCGGGAAAGCTCGGGGTCTTGGGCAGCGAGAGCTGGCCCACGCACATGACCAGCAAGTGGGCGGACCATCGGCGGCCATCCTGGGTTTCCACCAGCCAGCGCGCGGCCCTCTCATCATAGACGGCGCGCGTCATGCGGGTGTTGAACTCGATGTCGCGGCGCAGATCGAAGCGCTCGGCCACATGGCGGATGTAGCTCAGGATTTCCGGCTGCGTGGCGTAGCGCTCGGTCCAGCGCCATTGCTGCTCCAGCTCGGGGGAGAAGCGGTAGGAGTAGTCGAAGCTCTCCACGTCGCAGCGCGCGCCCGGGTAGCCGTTGTAGTACCAGACGCCGCCGACGTCCTCGCCGGCCTCGATGGCCTTCACGTTGAATCCGTGCCCGCGCAGCGTGTGCAGTGCGCGCAGTCCGGCGAATCCGGCGCCGACGACGATGGCATCCAACTCGATCATGGTTCGTTCTCCGCTTGGGTTTGGATGGCAGGATAGCCGCAGGCGCGGTCACTCGTCAACAACAGTGTTGATAACATTTTCATCCGCGATCCGTTCGCAGTCAACGATAGTGTTGACAAATGCTCCACTCTTCTGGGAAGCTGTCGGCAATGGTCGGGAGAGGGCAATGAGCGCAGCGAAGGTAGTGGTGGCCGGTGGCGGAACGATGGGCACGGGCATCGTCTACGTGGCATCCATGGCCGGCGCCCAGGTGACGGTGGTGGAGCCCGATGATGCCCGCGCCGCGGCCATGGACCGGGAGTTGCGCCAGGCCGCCGCGGACGCCGTGGTGCGTGGCAAGCTGGACAAGTCCGGCGCCGACGCCCTGCTGAACCGGATCGCGCGCGTGCGCGACGTGGCGGCGATTCCGCAACAGGCGGATGTCGCCATCGAAACGGTGCCTGAACGGCCCGCCATCAAGCATCCCGTGCTCAAAGGCCTGGCGGCGAGCGGGGCCCGCCTGATCGGCACCAACACCAGCGCGCTGTCCATCGATGAACTGGCTGCGGTGTTGCCCGATGCCACGCGTTTCCTGGGCCTGCATTTCTTCCAGCCCGTCTGGTCGTTCAAGTTCATGGAAATCATCCGCGGGGCAGCCACCTCGGATGTGGCGGTGGCGGCAGCGCAGGCCTTTGCGGCGAGCCTCGGCAAGCAAAGCATCGTGGTGCGCAACGTGCCGGGCTTCGCGACCAGCCGGCTGGACCTGATTTCCAGCCTCGAAGCCATGCGCATGCTCGAGGACGGCGTGGCGAGCGCCGAGGACATCGATCGCGCCTCGGTACTCGCATTCCATCATCCCATCGGGCCGCTGCGCCTGAGCGACATGGTGGGCCTGGACGTGCGCCTGGACATCGCGCGCGTGCTCGAGGCCGAGTACGGCGAGCGTTACGCGCCGCCGCGCATCCTGTTGGACATGGTGGCCCGCGGAGAGCTGGGCCGCAAATCCGGCCGGGGCTTCTTCACCTGGCCCAAGGAGTAGACGTGAGCCTTCAACCGATGTTTGCCTCCGGGCTGATGGATACCGCGGATCATCACGCCGCGCTGCGTGAAGGGGTGTCGCGGCTGGCGGCGGGTTTCGGCCGCAAATATTTCCAGAAAGTGGTGGCGGCGGATGAGAAGCCCACTGAATTGTGGGCGGCACTGGCGGAGAACGGCTATCTGGGCGCGCACATCGCGGAAGGCTATGGCGGCGCCGGCGGGGGCCTCGCCGACCTGCACATCGTCATCGAGGAGACGGCGGCGCAGGGCTGCCCATTGCTCTCGCTGGTGATTTCCTCGATCACCGTGCCCATCCTCTCGGCCTTCGGCAGCGAAGAACAGAAGCGCACCTGGTTGCCGGCGCTGGCGGGCGGAGAGCGCAAGATGTGCTTCGCCATCACCGAGCCCGACGCGGGCTCCAACACGCACCGCATCCGCACCGAGGCGCGGCGCGACGGCGATGGCTGGGTGCTGTCCGGGCAGAAGTATTGGACCTCCGCGATCGACGAGTCCGCCGCCGTCATGGTGGTGGCGCGCGACGGCGAGCCCGATGCGCGCGGCCGCGCGCCCTTGTCGCTGTTCATCGTACCCACGAATGCCAAGGGGCTGTCCTTCCGGCCCATCGACGCCGCGCTGCGTGCGCCGGAAAAGCAGTTCACGACTTTCTTCGATGAGGTGCGCATCGGGCCCGAGGCCTTGATCGGCACGCGCGGGGCGGGCTTGCGCCAGGTGTTCGTGGGTTTGAATCCCGAACGTGTGTCCGCCGCGGCCATCAACAACGGCATCGCCCGCTTCGCCATCGCCAAGGCGGTGGAGTATGCGACCACGCGCAAGGTGTGGAATGATCCCATCGGCGCCCACCAGGGCGTGTCGCATCCATTGGCGGAGTACTATGTCGGTGTGCAGCAGGCAAGGCTCATGACCGCGCGCGCAGCGCAGTTGTTCGACTCCGGGCAGGACGCCGCGGAGGCGGCCAACATGGCCAAGTTCGCCGCCGCCGAATCCTCGCTCAAGGCGCTCGATCATGCCATCCAGATCCACGGCGGCAATGGCCTGTCGTTGGAATACGGGCTCGCGGACCTGTGGTTCATCGCGCGCCTGCACCGCACCGCGCCGGTCAGCCGCGAAATGATCCTGAACCACGTCGCCATGCACAGCCTCGGCCTGCCGCGGGGCTATTGAGGGGCAGCCGTGCCGTTCTGTCTCGCCGACCTGATCCGCGAAGGCGCCCGGCGCGCGCCCGGCGGACCCTGCGTCACCTACGAGGGCGAGACGCTGACCTGGCTGAACCTGGATCATCGCAGCAGTCGCGTGGCGAATGCACTGGCGGCGGCAGGCATTGGAGCCGGCGACCGCGTCGCCGTCATCGCGCGCAATTCACCGCTGTTCTACGAGTTGCTGTTCGGCTGTGCGAAGCTCGGCGCCGTCCTCGTGCCGTTGAATTGGCGCCTCTCGGCGCGCGAGATCGCATCCGTCCTCGAGGACGCCGCACCCTTGCTGGTGATCGCGGGCGCGGAGCAGCAGGCGCTGCTGCCCGAGTCGGCGCGCTTCTCGCGCCTCGAGGTCGAGCGGGAATACGAGGGATGGCGCGATGCGGCCGGGGTCGCCGATCCGCGCGGCACGGCCGGAGGGCCGGCGACGCTCGCTCTGTTGTACACCTCCGGCACCACCGGGCGGCCCAAGGGCGTGCAGATCTCGCACGACAACCTGTTCTACAGCACCCGCATGGCGCGTGAGATCTGGGGGTTCACGGCAGCGAGCGTCAACCTCGTGGCCATGCCCATGTTCCACATCGGCGGCATCGGCTACGGCCTGATGGCCCTGAGCCAGGGCGGGCACACCATCCTGATGCAGCAGCCATCGCCCGCGCCGGTGCTCGAGGCCATCGTGCGGCACAAGGTGACGCATGCCTTCTTCGTTCCGACCGTGATCCAGTCGCTGGTGGACATGCCCGGTGTCGATGCGATGAATCTGCGCACGTTGCAACGGATCGTGTACGGCGCGGCGCCGATCCCCGATGTGCTGCTGGAGCGGGCATTGCAGGTGTTCGGCTGCGGTTTCAACCACGCCTACGGCATGACCGAGACGGCCGGCACCGTGGTCACCCTGCAGCCGCACGAACATGAGCCCAGCGGGCCGAACAAGCATCGCCTGCAATCCTGTGGCCGCGCCGTACCGTGGGTGGAGCTGTCGATCCGCGATCCCGCCACTGGCGCGGAAGTGGCACCCGGAGAGGTAGGCGAGATCTGGATCCGCAGCCCGATGAACACCGCGGGCTACTGGAACAACCCCATCGAGACGGCGGCGGTACTGCTGCCCGATGGATGGCTGCGGACCGGTGATGCCGCCACGCGGGATGAAGATGGGTTCATCTATATCCGCGACCGCTACAAGGACATGATCGTCTCCGGCGGAGAGAACGTATTCCCGGCGGAAGTCGAGAACGTGCTGGCCGAGCATCCTGACCTCGCGGAAGTGGCCGTGGTCGGCGCGCCCCATCCGCGCTGGGGCGAGACGGTGCGGGCGGTGGTGGTGGCGCGTGCCGGCCGGCATCCTGATGCCGCGCAGGTCATCGCCTTTTGCCGCTCGCGGCTGGCGCATTACAAATGCCCTACGCTGGTCGAGGTCGTCGCAGCGCTGCCGAAAAGCGCATCGGGCAAGATACTCAGGCGTGAATTGAAGCAGGCGCACGGCGGCTGAACGGCGGGGTGTGCGGCAACTACGGCGTTGACAGGTGCGGATGCACCTGCGAGGCTGCATTTCGTTATTGCAGGATGTGACATGTCAACAGCACGAAAGCGGGTCCGCGCCCCCAGCGGCATCGGGCGCCGGCGGGTGGCGGCCAAGGAAGATGCCTCCAAGACCTATCAGAAGCGGCGCAAGGAAATCGCAGAGGCCGCGGTGCAGGTGTTCAACCAGCTGGGTTTTGCGAATGCGAGCCTGAGCGCCGTCGCCGCCGAGCTCAACATCGACCGCGCCTCGCTCTACTACTACATCGGTTCCAAGGAAGAACTGTTCGACGAGGTGGTGCGCGAGGTCATCGAGCGCAATGCCGACATCGCGCGCAAGATCCTGGCCAGCTCCATCGGCCCGCGCCGCAAGCTGCGCGAGCTCATCATCGCGCTGATGAATTCCTATGGCGATCATTACCCGCTGATCTACATCTACATCCGCGAGAACCTGAGCCACGTGGGCGACAAGCGCTCGGCCTGGTCGCAGCAGATGCGCAAGCTCAATCACGAGATCGAGAACGCCATCATCGCCATCATCGAGGAAGGCTACGCCGACAAGAGCTTCCGTAACATCGGCTCCTCGCGCGTGGTGGCGTACGGCATCCTCGGCATCATCGGCTGGACGCACCGCTGGTTCCGCCCGGATCGTTCGGAAGTCTCGGCGCAGGAAATCGGCAAGACCTATGCCGAGCTGGTGCTGTCAGGGCTCGAATCGCAGTATTGAAAGCGCGCAGGCGTTTCGGGACATTCTGAACCCGTGCCCGGGGCGCGGCCCGCAGGCCGGCCGGCGCCTCCGTCCAGCCGATCATTTCATATGCCGCCCGTGCGCTTCAGCACCGTGTAGCGGTTCACCAGTTCCACCGCCAAGCGGGGCGGTTCGCAGTCGATGGTGATCACCCCGCGTTGGGCAATTCGAGCGAGCAGCACTTCGCGTGCCTGCATGTATTCCACAGCGGCGGCGCACTCCAACGCGTCGGCGGGCGCGCGCAGCGGCTGCTTTGCGATGTCCGCCACGACCTGCTCGCGCAGGTTGGCCAGTACCACGCGATGGCGGGTGCCCAGCAACTGCAGCGCCGACGAGATTTCCGTCGCGTCCTCGTTGCGGCTGTTGGTGATGATGATGATCAGCGCCCGCTTGCGCAGCCGCTGCAGCACGTCCACGGCGGCGCGCTCATAGTCGGAAAACGTCGGCGTGGGCTCGACGTCCGCCAGCGCGGCCATCAGGCTGTTGAGCGCACCGCGGCCCTTGCGCGGCGCGAAGCGCTTTTCGGTGCCATCCGGGCTGCCGAAGGTCACGGCACCGACGGCATCGCCATGGCTCAGCGCCACGAAGGCAAGCAGCATGGCCGCGTTCAACGCCTGGTCGAAGTGCGAGGTGCCGATGCTTGCGGAGATGTCGTCCGCGCGCATGCGCCGTCCGCAGTCCAGCATCAGCATCACCGTCTGGTCGCGCTCGTCGCGGAATTTGCGCACGATGGGGCGGTCCAGCTTGCCGGTGGCCTTCCAATCCATGTGCCGGATCGGATCACCGGCCTGGTATTCCACCAGCTGGTCGAAGTCGGTGCCCGCGCCGCGCCGTTGCACGGACTTGATGCCCGCGGCGGCCAGGCGCTGCTCGCCCGCGAGCCAGGCGAAGCGCGCCTGCTGCGCGAAGTTCGGAAACACGCGCCGCTGCTCGGTCTCACCGATGCGCAGGTTCAGGTCCGCCAATCCCCAGCGCGAGGACAGGCGGATCTGCGCCGGCTCGAATTGCTTCAGCCCGCGCGCGTGGGGCGTGAGCGTCACTTCCAGCAGCTCCTTCTGGCCGGGCCCGATGTCGAACGCCACCGGCATGCCTGGCATGGCGAAGCTGGGGTCGCCGTATTCATGCAGCCATCCGCGCCGGCGCACACCACCGGCGTTTTCGAGGGTGAGTTGCACGTTCACGCTCGCGCCGACCGCGAAGGCCTGCGGCAACCGGCGGTGGAGCCGCAACGGCTGCCGGCGCCAGTGCGAAAGGCTCACGAGCGCGTCTGCAACCGCCGCCAGCAGCAGGAGCGATGCGCCCACGCCGACGATGCCCGTCACCCACGGGCGCTCGAGCGGCGCAAAGGCGAGGGCCACTGCGGCGGCTGCCAGCAGCAGCATGAGCACGATGAGCCGCACCGAGGGCAGGGGGGTCTTGATCACGCGCGCTCCGGATTCATACGCGCGGCGCCGCGGTGGCGTCGAGGATGGCGCGCAGCAGGTCGTCGGTGCGGCGCCCGTCGAGCTGGGCGTCGGCCGACAGCGCGATGCGATGCCGCAGGACGGGCAGGGCGTAATTCTTGACGTCATCGGGCACGACGAACGAGCGCGCCTCCATGAGCGCCGCGGCCTTGGCGGCGCGGATCAGGGCGATGGGCCCGCGCGAGCCGGCGCCCATGGCGATGCCCGGCCAGTCGCGCGTGGCGCGCGCAATGCGCACCGCGTACTCCACCACGGCCGGGTCCACCCGCTGCCGAGCCGTCAGGTTCTGCAGGGCGATCACCGCGCGGTCATTGAGGACTGCCGTGACGCCCGACAGCGGCAGCTGGTCGCCGCTCTGGCTGGTCGTGGTGCGGATCACGATGTCCACTTCCTCCTGCTCTGTCGGGTAGCCCATGTCGATCTTCATGAGGAAGCGGTCGAGCTGCGCCTCGGGCAGCGGATACGTGCCTTCGGTCTCCAGCGGATTCTGGGTGGCGAGCACGATGAACGGGCGCGGCAGGCTCAAGGATTCGCCCTCCAGCGTCACCTGGTATTCCTGCATGACCTCGAGCAGGGCGCTCTGGGTCTTGGCCGGCGCGCGGTTGATCTCGTCGGTCAGCAGGATGTTGGTGAACACCGGACCGCGTACCACGCGCAGCTCGCGCGTCGCCGAATCCAGGATGGCGTGGCCGGTGATGTCCGAGGGCATGAGGTCGGGCGTGAATTGGATGCGGCCGAAGGACAGCGACATGGCTTGCGCGAGGGCGCGGACCAGCAGCGTCTTGCCGAGGCCAGGCACGCCCTCGATCAGCACATGCCCCGAGGAGCACAGCGCAATGATCACCTGGTCGACGATGGCCGTCTGGCCCACCAGCGCGTTGGCGACCTGCGCACGCAGCTTGCCCAGCAATTCGCCGGCCCGGACGATGGTATTGGATTCCTCGCTCATGCTCGCATGCATCCTTTGGTTATCTGGCCTCAAGCGCGCGCCGCGCACGCTCCAACAATTCGATCACCGCCGCCTGCGACGCTGCGTCGCCGCCGGCGTCATCCGTCATGGCGGCGCGCAGCGCCGCCGCGTTCAAGCCGGTGCGCGCCTCGAGCGCGGCGAAGCGGCGTTGGCTGTCCTGGCGCTGGTAGCCGGTGATGCGACGCCGTGCCAGCCGGTCCACCGCCTTGCGCATGACGTTGCGGAGCGAGGCCAATTGACGGGTGCGCCAAGCGAATTGCGCGTTGGCGCGTATCTGCTCGGCAAGCGAGCGCCGCACGGGCGCCGGCACGGGCTCGGGCGGGCCGAATCGCGGCCAATGGCGCCAGATGAGCAGCACGATCACGGCCGCGGTGGCCAGCAACGCCGGCCGTGCCAGCCGCCACAACAACGCGAGCAGCGACTCCGAGTCCGCCGCCTGCTGCAGCAGGACCACATCGCCACGGTGCAGCGGCACGGCCCGCACCAGCAGGCGCGCGTGGTCCTCGCGCAGGATCTTGCCGTTCTTCAGCAGGCAGTCGCAGTCGAGCACGGTGACGCTGCCGGCGCCGATCCGGGTGCGCAACAGCTGCATGCCGGCGGCGTTGGCGACCGACCAGGTGGGGATGCGCTTGCTGTAGGCGCCGGTCTCCGGCTCGCTGACGCACACTCGCAGCTTCTCGCCGGTCAGCTCGCCGTGTTCGCGCACGTCCAATGTCTGGCAGGGCACTTTCCGCAGCTTCTCGCGCTCGCCCTCGGGCAAGGACGGTCCCATCTCGATGCCGGTCCATTGCTGCAGTTCATCGTTGTCGAAGATGGCGGCGGCGGGCACGACCAGGCGGCCACCGGACTCGACCCATTGGCGCAGCGCCGCGCCGTGCTCGCGCAGTTCGATGTCGCTGACATACTCGATGATCAGCACGCCATCGCGCGGCGGCAGCGTGCGCAGCGAGGAAATGTCCCGCAGGCTCACTCCCAGGCGGCCGAGCAGCTTGCGCGTGGCGTAATAGGGATCGGTGGCGGCCTCGCCCTTGGGCGGTTCGTAGACATCCACCTCGTCCCAATAGGTGTTGCGCGCCACCACGGCCGCCAGTAGCGCGAGGATGACGGCGATGATGAGGTAGAGGGTACGGGTGCGCGTCACGGCGCCGCCGCCTCGGGCGGCGCGCCGTCCAAGCGCGCGCCGAATTGCTCGCACAACGGCCTGATGGCCTCGGCCGGCACGCTGTCGCCGGCGTAAACCGTGAGGCGCCACAGCTGGACCAGTTCCGAGAAATAGCGCAGCCCGCCTGCATCGAGGCGCGACTGCACCGCCTTGAGCACCTCGCCTTCGGTGTAGGAGGCGGCGATGTGCGCGCCGAAGCGATGCACGGCGCGCGACAGGGCGCCGCGATAGAGCAATGACAGCGCATCCCGTACGCGACCTGACGCCAGCAATGCCAAGGCCGCGGCCCCGATGTCCGCAGGCAGCGATTCGGGCCGGATGTCCATGGCCAACACCTGCGAGGGCAGGCTTTGCGGAGCGGCCTCGCCGGCGGGACGATGCGTGCGCACCACCCGGAAGACCCACAGCGCCGCCAGCGCCACGACGATGGCGCCCAGCACCCACAACAGAAGGCCGGCGCCGTTGCTCAGGAAATCGATGAGCCCGATGAACCAGGACGGCGTCTTGGGCGGTGGCGCTTCCTCGCCTTTCACCCAGCGCAGCGTGCGCGATTTGTGCTTGCCGCCCAGGTTGGGATCGGCGCTGACGGCGTCGACCGCGGCGCTGATCTCGGTCTTGTCGAAGGACTTGCCACCGGTCGCTGACGGGGCGGCAGGCGTGGATGCCGGCGCGGTTGAATTTGCCGCGCCGGCTGCAGGCACGGGCGGCGCCGGCGCCGCCTGCGCGCGCGCGAACTGCACGCAAAGGCACAGGCATAGTCCCAGCGCCACCGACGGCCATCGCCCTCGCGCGTGCTCAAGCCGTGAATGCACGCCGAAACTCCTGTTCGATGTCCCACGCCTCGAGCTCGACGCGGCGGTTGAGGTACATGCCGAAGCCGGCCGCCACGTAGAAGGGCTCGAGGAACAGCACGGCGAGGGCGTAAAAGGCATTGACCAGCGCGGTCTGCGCCGGGCTCGCCATTTGTATCCACGACACCCAGTCCGCCTCGTGGCGCGGCGTGAGCCAGAACAGCAGGGCGCACAGGCTGATGTACAGCGAGAATTCCGCTGCCGCGAAGGAATGCGTCATGATGCGCGCCGTGCCCCGATGGCGCGTGGCCACCTGCGAGATGCGGTTGCGCAGGTCCGCGCCGTGCAGGCCTTCCAGTTGATGGATGGGCTGGGTGAAGGAGCGCGAGGCGCTGAGGCGGCGCAGCGTCAGCGTGACCGGCAACTGCGCCCACCAGACCGCGCGTCGCGCCTGCCACACATCGGCCGGCGCCGTGGGCGTGTCGAACACGGCGCGCGACAACGCAAACAGGATGGTGCGGTCGAGCCAGGGCTTGGACCACCAGATCAACAGCGGCGGCAGCCACACGCCCACCGTGTAGCCGGCGCTGAACAACACGAACAGCGGCACCGCCACCGCGAGATGGCAGCGGTAGATGGACTTCGCATGCGCCTGCACCAGCCGGATGCCCAGGTCGCATCCCTCCCAGGTGCCGCGCGCGCGCCAGACGATGGTCAATGCATCAGCTTGCACGGGGCCGCCGCAGGAAGAAGAACAACACCAGGCTCCAGCAGAACGCCGCGCCGATGTACTTGCCCATCGGGCTGATCCACGGCGCGGATGACCAGAACGCCTCGATCGCCGCTGCGATCAGCAGCATCACGGCCACACCGGTGATGATCACGCTGGTGTCGCGCCCCGCGCTGCGCAGCGCCTCGATGCGGGTCTGCCGCCCCGGCAGCAGCATGGCGCGGCCCAGGCGCAGGCCCGCGGCACCGCTCAGCACGATGGCGGTGAGCTCGAAGGCCGAGTGGGTCGCGATGAATGAGTAGAAGGTTTCGCCGTGGCCGCGCGCGGTGATGAAGCCGGCGATGCCGCCGCCGAAAGCGCCGTTGTAGAGCAGGTAGAACAGGCATCCGATGCCGAAGGCGATGCCCGTGGCATAACACTGAAAGGCGATGCCGATGTTGTTCATGATGTAGTAGCCGAACATCATCCAGTTGCTGTCGACGTTGCGCGCGCGCCCGATTGCCTGGGCGGCAGGGCTGTACATCTCCTCGAACGAAGCCGCGGTGTTGCGGTCCACGATGGACAGGATGAGATCGGGATGGAGGTACACCGCGACGCCCAAGGCCAGGGTGGGCACCATCAGGCAGGCGGTGGCGAGGGCGACATACCCCCAATGCCCGCGCACCATCAACGGAAATTGGCGCAACAGCAGGTCCGCGACGCGCGCCAGCCCGAACTCGCTGCGCCGGTAGATGATCTGATGCGCGCGCGCCGTGACCGAGCCCAGGCGCTCGCTGATGTGCACCGGAAAGCCGCGCGCCTGCGACAACACCAGGTGTTCGCAGCACTGGCGGTACAGGCTCAAGAACCGGTCGGGGTTCAATTCCTCCACCGGCCGCAGCACCTGGGCTTCCAGTTCCTCCCAGTAGCGCGCGTTGGCCGCCTCGAAATCCAGCGGCGTCATCCGGGCCCGCCCCCCGCGCTGGAGCGCCCGCGCTGGCCGTGCTGCCAGCGCGCGATGCCGATGAGCCGCGAGGTGATGCTCTCACCCGCTGCAGCACGCCGTGCCAGCGGCGCGGCCAGGGCAGCGATCTCCTCCGCTCGTTCCGGCGTCAAGCGATGCACGCGCCACGCAAAGGCGGTGATCGCCGATTGCTGCCGTGCCGTCAGGCGCGTCTCGGGCGGAGCCGGCAGGCCATCGCCGATGATGCCGGCCACCTCCGGCTTGTCGCGGTACACCACCAGCGTGCCGGCGGCGAGATCGCCCAACCGGCAGGCATCGCGACGCAGCAGGATGCAGACGATCGCGCAGGCATACATGGCCGGCAGCACGTCCACGGCGCGCAGCAGGTTGCGGGTCAGCGAGCCCGCCGGCGTCAGGGGAAGGCCATTCGCCATGATCACCTGCAGCCCCATGACGCGCTTGCCCGGCGTGGCGGCCGCCGGCAGCAACTCGAAAATCACGGGATACAGCCAGTTGATGATGAACAGGCCGATCAGCAGCAGGCCCACCCCCATGCGCCCCGCGCTTGCGAAAATCGTGCCGAGCACCGACAGGATGCCGAACCGGATCAGCGCGTCGATGATGAAGGCCGTGGCGCGCACCGCGAAACCGGCGGGCCGCATGGCGATGGCGATTCCTTCCGGGGTTTCCGCCGTGATGACGGTGTCGATCGGGGGTTTCAAGCGCCGATGACGATGGTGTCGGCTATGTAATCGTGGATGCAGCGGCGCGGTTTTCCGAAGATGAACAGGGAGTCCACGAGCGAGTACAGCCCTCCCACGCCCGGCACCATGGTAATGGCGGTCGACAGCAGGTAGCGCAGGAAGAAATAGCGCGACAGCGAGATGCGCGACCCGTCGGTCCTCACCACCTTGATGCCCACCAGCTTCTTGCCGATGGTCTGGCCGTTCTGCTGGATGAAGTACAGGTTGAGGCCCAGGATGATCAGCAGCCAGGCCGCCGCGAGCACTGCCCATATGCCGGTGGTGGCCATGGCCCCCCAGAAATCCAGCGAGTTGCGGGGAAAATTCCCGCGAAACAGCTGGGCGTAGCTGGGGATGAAGCCGACGGTCAGGATCAAGCCATCCAGCATGGCAGCACCCAGGCGCGCCCACCGGCTGGCCAGGTTGGCCTCTTCGTCGGCACCGCCCACGTCGGCGACGTTACTCTTCGGCGGGGCGTATTGATTGTTCAAGTCCGTTGACATCGCCGCTCCATGCTAACTGCGCTGGCGCATCATAACCCGCAGGCTTAAGGGTGCACCAATCGGCCAGGCTGGCGAGGACCCGGGCGCGCACGGCGATGCGCGCGTCATGGCCGCCGGCGGTATCGCAGAAGCAGGAAGGCCCGGCTCGCGGGAGCCGGGCCCGGGTTGGTACCCGAGAATTGTGCGCCTAGAAGTTGAGCCAGCCGCGGATGCCGAATTCGCGCGGGCGGCCCGGCACACGCCAGCCGCCGGTCGCGAATTGCGCGATGTGCGAGAAGTACACCTTGTCCGAGAGATTGGTGCCGAACACGCCGATGCCGCCGTGCCCGTCGGCGGAAGTCCAGTTGACGTTGGCATTGATCAACGTCTTGGCATCCTCGGGAACCACGTTGTCCGCGGTCCAATAGAACTTGCCCGTGTAGGACACCACGGCGCTGGCTTCGATCGACCCCGCATTGCCGGGCAGGCTCACGTTGTATACCGGGCGCAGGTAGCCGCTGACCTTCGGGGCGTTGGGAATCTGCTTATCGGTGAGGTCCTCGATCGTGGTGACCGTGCCCACCACGCCGGGCCGTACCGCCTGGCCGTCGGGGAAGCTGGTGAACTTGCCGTTCTGCACGCCGAAGCCTGCATCCAATTCCAAGCCCTTGACCACGGCCCATTGCAGGTCGGCCTCGAAGCCGTCGGTCTTCGAGGTGGCGGCATTGCGGATGCTGGTGATGCCGGAGTTCTGATCGGTGATCTGCACCTGCAGGTCCTTGCCCTTGTAATGGAAGGCGGCCAGGTTCAGGCGCACCGGTCCGAATTCGGATTTCAGGCCGACTTCATAGGCTTCCAGGTATTCGTTGCCTACCTGCTGCACATCCTGCGGGCTGGGCTGCGGCAGGTTGAATCCGCCGCTCTTGAATCCCTTGGAGAAGCTGAAGTACGCCATGACGCCATCCACCGGGCGCCAGTTGATGCCCACCTTGGGAGAGAACGCCGTCGGCTTGACCTCGGCCCCGGTGTTCGCGGCGGGGATCTCCACCAGATTGGCGCCCGGGCGGAAGTCGCCATCCACGGTGGTGATGTAGAAGATGTTCTTGTTGAGTGTCTTCTTTTCCTTGGTGTAACGCGCGCCGGCCAGCAATTCCCACTGCGGGGAGATCTTGAAGGTTACCTGGCCATAGGGTGCATAGGACTCGATCGACACATCGCCATCACCGCCGGTGAAGCCGTCGGGAATGCCCAGGGGTCCCGACACGCCCACACCTCCGACGCCGAAGTTGTGGCCGGCGGACTCATGGAAGTAGAACAGGCCGCCCACCCACTTGAAACGCCCATCGCCGTTCGAAACGGCCTGGAATTCCTGGCTGAAATCGTTGGTGGTCTCGCGGATGGTGTTGGCCTGGATCAGCGTGACGTTGGTGGTGTCGAGGTCGGCGAGGCCATGGAACCAGACGTAGCGGTAGCCGGTGATCGAGGAGAACGTCGCCGCGTCCAGCGCATAGTCGATGCGGAATTCACCGCCGCCCTGCTTGTAGCGGAAGTTCTGGTAATCGCTGTTGTTGCGCGGGTAGTCGCCGGAATAGACGCGCGGATCGGTGCTGATCGTTCCGCCGAGCGCCACGCCCACGTTGACGATGCCGGGGTACAGCGGCAGGAAGGCGGGATTGCGCGGGGTCATGTCGGAATAATCCGCCGACAGCCGCATGGTGAGCTGGTCGGTGACGTCCCAAGCCAGCTTGCCGCGCACCATCTTGGAGTTGCGGTTGTCGAGCCGCGGCAGGTCCGAGTTGAAATTCTTCACCCAGCCATCATCGCGGTCGGTCTGCACCGACAGGCGCCCGCGCACGTTGCCGCCGAGCGGCCCGCCGACGAAGGCGCTGCTCGCGAAACGCCCGAAGCTGCCTGCCGTCAGGCTGATGCCGGCGCTGAATTCCTTGGGAGCTTCCTTGGTGATGACGCGGATGGCGCCGCCCGTGGTATTGCGGCCGTAGAGGGTTCCCTGCGGTCCCTTGAGGACCTCGATGTGGTCGATGTCATCGAAGGACAGGAACCCCGCGTCGGCGCGCGACACGTAAATGTCGTCGATGTACGTCGCCACCGAGGGCTCGAGTCCCGGGTTGGCGTAGGCGGTGCCGACGCCGCGGATGTACGGCGCCACGAAGTTCGCGTTCGTATCCACGGCCACGTTGGGCATCATGGTGGCGAGGGAGCTCTGTGAGCCGATGCCGGCCGCGAGCAGGTCAGCGCCCCTGATGGCGGTGACGGCGATGGGTACGTCCTGCAGGCTTTCGCTGCGCTTCTGCGCAGTCACCACGATTTCGGCGAGACCGGTCTGTTCGGACGGGGCAGGCGCTTGCGCCCGGGCCGCCGGGGACATTCCCAGCATCATGGGTGCGCCGAGGATTGCTAAATGTGCCGCAACGCGGCGCTTGAGTGATTTCATTGAACTACTCCCGATTCGAGATGAAGGTCGCCGACGCTTGTTCGCCGCGCTGGTCGCCTGAGAAAACTAATACGCTATCAGACTATACGCTTCCGTCACGCCAATCCATAGGTGCTTCAGGGTGTGTTGTAAAAACGCACCAAGGGCGCCGGCTTACGTTCGGTTCACCGCGAGGCGAACAGGCCGGCGGTCACATTGATGGCGAAACCGAGGATGGATGCATTGAAGAGAAAGGAAATGACGGTATGCGCCAGCACCGTGCGGCGCACGGCCGAGCTGCGCGTGGTCACATCCGAGGTCTGGCACGCGGCTGCGATCGTGAATGAGAAATAGGCGAAATCCCAGAACACCGGCATGCGGGTGCCGGGAAACTCCAGCGGCCTGTCCCCCTCCGGCTCGCTGTAGAACATGTCCGCGTAGTGCAGCGCGAACATGGTGGGGACCAGCAGCCAGGAAATGACCACCGTCGCCCCTGCCAGCGCGTAATGCGCGCCGCGGGAGCCTGGCTGGGCATCGCCGGCGCCCGCAAGCAGCGCCACGATGGCGGCGAGGCTGAGCACCGCGGCGAGGATCACCACCATCATGATCACCGGCGCACCTTCGTCCTCTTCGGCGAAGCGCGAGCAGATCTGCGCGGCGCTCAGGCTCTTCATCCACAGATAGATCAACAGCAGGAACAGCGCCGCGCCTGCGTTCCAGGCGAGCAGGAACCGCTGCATGACTGGCCATGCCGACGGCAGGCACAAGAACAGGACGATCGCCGCCGCCACCGAGGCGAGGAAACGAATGTGGTCAAGAGCGAAGTGGCGCATCAGCATCCCGTCAGGCTGGCCCGAAAAATATCCTTCATTTTCCGTAATTTGCGGCGGTTCCGTAGGGGCATCGCGCGGCGTTGGAAAACCTCCCGGAAGCGTGCCTTCCATCGTCGACAATAGAGAGGTGATGACCACGAACGCAAGCGCCGGCCTGGCGGCTCATTACGCTGCGCAGCCCGCCGGGGCGCACGAGGGGTGGGCGCCACCGCCAGCGCGGGTGGCCGGGCAGTCCTCGCAGTACCCCCTCAAGCAACTGCGCGCGTTCCGCGCCAACCTGCGCGAAGACGCGGTGACGCACGTCATGACCATGCCGCTGAACGATGCCGGCATGCGCGATATCTCGGCCTACCCGGCGGGCATGGGCCGCTGAGCGCCGGGCCGACGGCCCGTAGTATATTCGCGCATTCGCCAAACCCTAGGCCCGAGGTGGTTGATGTCGTTGCGAGTGCGCTGGTTGCCGATGGCAGGGATGTTGGCCGCTTCCATCGTGCAGGCGGCACCCAAGGCACCTGCCGCGGACCTGGAAAGCTCGGTGGTCAAGATCTTCTCCACGGTCCGCTACCCGGATGCCGGCCGGCCCTGGACCAAGCAGGCGCCCAATGAGCTGAGCGGCTCCGGCGTGATCATCGAGGGCCGCCGCATCCTCACCAATGCCCATGTGGTGCTGTACGCGAGCCAGGTGCAGGTGCAGGCCAACCAATCCGGCGACAAGATCTCGGCCACGGTGGAGGCGATCGCGCCGGGCATCGACCTGGCCGTGCTCAAGCTGGATGACGATGCGTTCTTCGATTCGCACCCGGCGCTGGCGCGCGCCAGCACGCTGCCGCGCATCAAGGATGCGGTGCTTGCCTACGGATTTCCCCAGGGTGGCACCTCGTTGTCCATCACCAAGGGCATCGTTTCGCGCATCGAATTCATGTACTACAACTTTCCCGTCTCGGGCCTGCGCATCCAGATCGATGCAGCCATCAACCCCGGCAACAGCGGCGGGCCCGCGATTGCAGGCGACAAGATGATCGGCCTGGCCTACAGCCGCGCCGGCGGGGACTCGCAGAACATCGGCTACATCATCCCCAACGAGGAGATCGACCTGTTCCTGGCGGACATCAAGGACGGTCATTACGATGGCAAGCCCGCCATGTACGATGACTTCCAGACGCTGGAAAACCCGGCGCTGCGGCGATACCTGAAGCTGGACAAGTCGGTGGAGGGCATCATCGTCCATCGTCCATTCAAGACCGATCCCGCTTATCCGTTGAAGGAATGGGACGTGATCACGCACATCGCCGGCACGCCGGTGGACGATCAGGGCATGATCAAGTTCGGCAGCGACCTGCGCCTGAACTTCACGTACCTGGTGCAGAGGAGCGCACGTGACGGCCGCTTGCCGCTCACCGTGGTGCGCCAGGCCAAGACGATGCAATTGCAGCTGCCGGTGTCCTCGCGCCGGCCGCTGCTGATCCCTGAAATGGCGGGCGAGTACCCCTCGTATTTCATCTATGGCCCGCTGGTGTTCTCGAAAGCCACCGCGCAGCTGCTGTCCATGATCAGCGGCAGCGGCAACGCGATCCACATGCTGAGCTTCATCGGCAGCCCGCTGGTGACCCTGCGGGGCGCGGAGCCGGATGCGGAGCGCGAGGAACTGGTGGTCATCGCCGGGCCCAACTTCCCGCATAAAATCGCCAAGGGGTACTCGAATCTTTCCGGCGCGGTGGTTTACTCGGTGAATGGCACCCGCATCAAGAGCCTTTCCCATTTGGTTGCCGTGCTGCGCGACCTGCAGGACCCGTTCGTGACCTTCGAGTTCGAGAATCGCAGCGGCGAGGCCGTGGTGTTCGCGCGCGCCGAGGTCGAGGGGTCCACCGAGGAAATCCTCACCGACAATGGAGTCCGCGCACAGGGTTCCCCCGACACGCTCAGGGTGTGGGAAGCGCGGCACTGACCCCATGCGCGAATCGAACCCTGATCCGGTCGGCTCGCCGCTGAAGTCCAAACGGCCGGACACCGATGCCGTTGTCGTCATCGCGATGTGGCTGATCGCCGCCGCCACGCTGCTGGTGTCGGCCTTCCCCCAGGCGAGCCCGCACCTGCTTGCCCGGCTGAACATCTGGATCCCTACGCTCCTGCAGGGCATGAGTGTGTGCGTGTTGTGGAGGTTCCTCGCGCAGCTGGAAGAGGGTTCGCGACGCAGCGCTTGGCGCATCGTGGTGGCCGGGGTGTGCTTCGATCTGCTCGCTGGCATTGCCTGGAACCTTGCCGGGTCGACGCCCCTGCTGACGGACGAAAACGTGGCCTACGGTCTGTCGATCGGGTATTACCCGATCGCCATTGCCGCCGCCGTGATGTTCTACCGCGACGTGGGCGGGTCGTTTCGTCATTGGACCACGTGGCTCGACTTCGGCACGTTGCTCCTGGGTATCGGTGCCACGTTGTGGTTGTTCTTCCTGCGCCCTCACCTGGCGGAGGTCGAGAGCGAGGGTGTGATCATCTGCGTCCTGCTCGGTTATGCCGCCGGCAATGCCCTGGTCATGGTCATGGTGGCGCTGCTCGCGATGCAGATCACGGATTGGCGCTCGGAGCGGGCGCTGGCGCTGTTGATGTCCGCCGTGACCATCGCCTTCCTGGGGCTGCTCGGATGGGTGGGTTCACCGCACCGCGATGAATACGTAGCGGGCCCCTGGTTCAACATCGTTGGTACCGCGATTCCCTACTGCATGCTGGGCTTGGCCATCACCTGGGAGAAGCGCCGGCCGCGCCCGCAGCAGGTCGCCCGGTCCGCCGGCGGTCGGTTGGGCTTCCTGCCGGTGCTGTCGGTGCTGATCGCCATCACGCTGTTGTTCGGCGAAAAGGCGGACCTGCACGGCCTGCGCAGCGCCGCCATGCTCGCCTTCGTACTTGCTGTTGCGCTGTTGATCGCCTGGCGCCACCAGGGTGTGCGCTACGAGATCGGTGGCCTGCAGCGTGCGCTTGCCATCCAGGAGGCGGAGGCACGCTTGAGCGAACTGGTACGCAGGTCATCGGATCTGATCGCCCTGGTGCTGCCGGGCATGCGACTGAGCTACGTGAGTCCTGCAGCCCTCGAGGTGCTGGGCACGGACCCCGAGGTCCTCAAGGCGCAACCGGCGACCCGCCTGCTGGGTCCGCAGAACGAGCAACGCATGGCGCAATTCCTGCGCGAGGTGGGGGCGCCGCGGCAGGCCGATACCTCCATGGAGGTTTTCTTCCACGATCCCGGCGGCCGCCAGCGGGTGGTGCGCGTGAATGGCCGGCGGCAGGAAAGCGAGCCCGCGGTGGGCGCCATTTCGCTGACTGTCCAGGACGTGACCGAGGAACTGCGCCTGGAGCGCGAGGTCCTGGACACCGCCGAGCGCGAGCGCGCGCGCCTGTCCAGCGACATCCACGATGGCCTGGGCCAGGAGCTTACCGGTATCGCGTTGTTGCTGAAGAGCCTGGACGTGCAGGAGCGGGGCGGTCGGGCCGCTCTCCTGGATTCGCTGCGGCAGATCGAAGACCACGTGGACGATTCCCTGCGGCTGACGCAAGACCTGGCCTCGGGATTGTCGCCCGCTCCGGCCGGCGATGGCTCGCTGGTTCCCATGCTGGAGGCGCTGGCACTGCGCGCCGGCGAGCGGTTCGGGTTCCCGGTGGAGTGCCGCCTGCAGCCGCCTCCCAGCACGCTGCAGGCGGCGGCCATCGAGCATCTGTATCGCATCGCGCAGGAATCCCTCAACAACGCCGCGCGCCATAGCGGCTGCCGGCGCGCCAGCCTGGAATTGCGCCGGGAGGCGGGGCACCTGCACCTGCTGATCGCCGACGACGGTTGCGGCATCGGCGGCGCCCATGGCGGGGAGGGCCTCGGACTGCGCATGATGGCGCATCGGGCACGCGCCCTCGGTGGCGCGCTGACGCTGCATCGATCGCCGGGCGGCGGCACCCACGTGCACCTGATGGTGCCTGAGCCGGGGGTGGAGGATGGCGCTGGCGGAGGACAGCACTGATGGCCGCCGCGCTGCCGGCGTCCGCTCTCGGGGTCGGGCAACCTGCGCCGGCATTGGCGGCTCGGGACGGTGCCTGGCTCGTGGCCGGGCTGTGGGTGTATGTCGCTTTCGGCCTGGTGTGGTTCACGCAGAGTTTCGGTTCGCCGCATGCCCGTGAGCTGGTGGCGACCTGGAGCCCGCTGCCGGGTGAGATCCTCGCGCTCGGCCTGCTGCTGCCGCTGCTCAAGCAGAAGCAGCCCGGATTCCGGCGTAGCGCTTGGGTGCTGTTGACCATTGCGGTGGTGGCCGACATCAGCGCGACCTTCTGGTGGGCCGTCTTCTATGCACCGCCCACTCCCGCCAGCATGCTGTGGCTGGATACGCCGTATTTCCTGTATTACCCATTGAGCGCCGCCGCGATGCTGCTGTTCTACCGGGATCTTGGTGGACCCCTGCGCGGTCGCGCCCTGTGCCTGGATGCCGCGACGCTCGCGCTCGGTTTTGGCGCCACCTTGTGGCTGTGCGTGCTGCGGCCGCAAATCGAGGTGCTGGGATGGGGATCACCGGACCTCTACAACCTCATCGCATTCTGCGCCGGCAACGGCATCCTGATGGTGGTGACCTCGCTGATGATCACGCGCGTGGTGTATTGGCGGGCCGATGCGGCCGTGCTGCTCGTGGCGGGTGCCATCTTCTGCGCGTTCACCACCGACTTGAAATGGCTGGATGCCGGCGCGGGATATTTCATTTTCGATGCCTGGTCCAACATCGGCGGTTATGGCCTTTTCTATGCGCTGCTGGGCACCGGGGCCTTCCTCGAACGGCATTGGCGCGTGCCGGCTGGCGCGCGAATCGTTGGCGGCAACCGCTACAGCGTCCTGCCGATCCTGTCGGTACTCGTGGCCGTGGGTATGTTGTATGGCGCACGCGTGCAGTCGCGCGGCCTGGAGTGGATGGTGCTCGTGGCCTTCGCGATCGCGGGCGTGCTGTTGGTGGTGGCGCGGCAGCAAGGCATCAGCAACGAGATCACTCGACTCGGCGCGGCACTCGCGCGCCGCGATGCGCAGGCACACCTCACCGAGTTGATCCGGCGTTCCGCCGATGGGGTGGCGGTGATCGACGCGGAGGGCATGCCGGTCTTCATCAGTCCGGCGTCCGAGCGGCTCCTGGGTGTTCCCGCGGCTGAACTCATGTCGCGCCCCGCGGCGTCGATGCTGGGTGCCGAACACGAGCAGCGCATGCGGGCGTTCCTCGAACTCCTCGTATCCGCGCCGCGGCGCCGCGCCGACATGGAGCTGATCGTCGGCTGCGCGCACGGCGAGCGCCGCGCCTTGCAGATCCTGGGCGTGAATCAGTTGGAGAATCGCATCATCGCCGGCATCACGCTCACCATCCGCGACGTCACCGCGCGCCGCCGGCTCGAGCGTGAAGTGCTGGAGATTGCCCTGCTGGAACGCGAACGCCTGGCAGCCGAGATCCGCGGCGCGCTCGGGGCCGGGCTGCTGCAGATCAAGCGTTGCATTGGCGAGCTGCGCGAAGCGGCGCGCGCGGATGCGGACTACCGCGCGCAGGCCGCGGCGGCCGTGGCGCAGGTGAACCGCAACATCGACACGGCCAGGCGGCTGTCGATGACCTTGTCCCCGTTGCACGTGGCGCGCGGCGCGCTGGATGTGGCCTTGCGCTCGCTGTGCGGCGACCAGGCGCAACGCTTCGGCGTGCGCATCGATTTCCGCTCGAACCTCGGTTCGCGCGCCGTGGCCGGCCGCGAATCCGAACATGTCTACCGGATCGCACAGGATATCCTCGAGTACGCGGTGCAATCGCGATCCGCGGGTCATCTGGACCTGGGGCTGTACTGCGAGACCGAATCGCTGCAACTGCGGTTGCTGGATACAGAGCGGTCGATGCCGCGGGCGGAATCGCGCGATCCCGTCGGGCTGCGCTTGGCGGAGTACCGCGCACATGTATTGGGCGGCACGCTGCGCCGGCAATCCACGCCCGAAGGCTTGCGCATCGACGTCACCGTCCCCCTGACGGTTTGATTCCCTCCGCGCGGCGATCCCGGCCCGCCTCCCTTCCCGCCGCCCCCGGGCCGTCCGGCGGGCCCGGGGGCGATCCATGGCCTGAATCCAAACGAGCGTTTGCTCCGAACTGGCCGGACGAGGCACTTCGCCCGACAGGAACGGACGAGCTTGAGCGATCCCAGCCCCACCACCGCAGCGCCGGCCGGTTCCGATGGCCCGGCAGAACCGGATGCCGCCGGTCCCCTGCTGCCATTGGTGGCCGCCGGTGACCGGGCAGCCATCAACCGCTGCATCCGCCGCTATGGACCATTGATCTGGGCCATAGCGCGGCGCCTCTCGCCGGGGCAGCTGGATGCGGAAGACGCGGTCCAGGAGATATTCCTGGACGTGTGGCGCCACGCGACGCGGTTCGATGCAGCCAAGGGCTCGGAAAAGGTCTTCATCACCGTGCTGGCGCGGCGCCGGCTGATCGATCGGCTGCGCTCGGCGCGCGCGCGCCTGGCCGCCGAGCTGCCCATGGACGATGACATGGATCTCGAGGCCGCTGCCGGCTCGCATGCCGAGCGCGACACCGAGGTCGAAGAAGCGCGCAAGGTCCTGAAGTCCCTGCCCGAGGAGCAACAACGCGTGATCACGTTGTCGCTGGTGCATGGCATGTCGCATGGAGAAATTGCCGGGCGCGTCGGCCTGCCGCTGGGCACGGTCAAGACCATGATCCGGCGGGGCGTGCTGCGCGTGCGCTCCTTGCTCGCCTCGCCGAGGCGCAACCCTACATCCCTGGTGAGGCAGCGATGAGCATCGCGGATCTGGAAATGGCACGTTTGTCGGAGCTCGGCGTGGAGGTTCTCCTCGGCGCGCTCTCGGAGGACGAAGCCATCGAATACGAGCAATTGCGGGCACGCACGCCGCAGTTCGACCTGTACGAACTGGAACGCGCGGCGGCGGCGCTGCAACTGGCCGCAATGGAGCCGGCGGATTCGCTCCCCGAGCGCCTGCGTATCCGTGTGGCCACCGATGCGGCGGAATTGTTCCGGCTGTGGGGCGCGCGACGGCGGGAGGCGCCGCCGCGGCGGCCGCTGGCGCGGCTCCCCGAACTGCGCCATCCCGCCCGCTGGATCGCGGCCGCCGCGAGCGTGGTCGCGGCGGCGTTGTGGTTCGGCAGGCCCACGGCGCCCCCGCCGGGGACGGCGTCGACGCAACCCATCGATGTGGCGCGCCGAGCGCCGGAGATGCCTGCCATGGCGCCGCAACCTGCGGTCCCGGCACCGCTGCCCGCGCCGTTACGCGCGACAGCGCCGGAGGATCCGGCCGCCGCACGTGAGCGCCTGCTCGCCTCCAATCGCTTCGTGCTGCAGCGCTCCTGGCGCGCGGGCAACGATGCGTCCGGCCAACGAGTGAGCGGCGATGTGGTCTGGGATGCGCGCTCGCAGCGCGGCTTCATGCGCTTTGCCGGCCTGCGCCGTAATAATCCGGCCGTCGAGCAGTACCAGCTGTGGATCTTCGATGCGCGCCGCGATGAGCGCTATCCCGTCGACGGCGGTGTGTTCGACATTACCCGTGCGGATGGCGAGCAGGTGATTCCCATCCACGCCGCGCTCAAGGTGGGCGTGCCGTTGATGTTCGCCGTGACCGTGGAGCGGCCGGGCGGCGTGGTCGTCTCGGATCGCTCGCGCATCGCCGCTTTGGCCAATACGGGCTAAGGGTTCGCAGCGGCTGAATCCAATCCAGAATTATTTCCGAACAGTCGCAGCAATGAGCAGCCGCATTGCTCATGTCCTCTTCACCTGCGAAAACCTGGAGACCTGCGATGAAACCGTTGCTACGACGCTCGATACTGACCGCGGCGGCCGCGATCGCCGCCGCCTTTCTCGCCGCCTGCGGCGGCAGCCATCGTTCCGATGTCGCGCCGCCCGCCGATGCTTCGCTGCGCATCGTGCATGCCTCGCCCGATGCACCGGCGGTCGACGTGGACCTGGCCGGCACGCCGGCGCTCACCAACCTCGATTACGGCCAGGCCAGCAATGCCATCGCGGCCAAGCCCGGCACGGTGTCGGTGGCGGTGAAGGGGCGCTTGCCCGGCACCGATCGGCCCACCGTCATCGGGCCTGCCGACCTGACGCTGGCGGCGGGCACGCGCTACGTGGTGTTCGCGGTCAACACCGTGAGCGCCATCGAGCCGCTGATCGTTGCGCGTGACACGGCGGATCTCAGCGCGTCGAACGTGCGCCTGCAGGTGGTGCACGCCGCGCCGGCGGCCCCCGCGGTCTCGGTGTTCGTCACCGCACCGCAGGCCGACCTGGCTGCGAGCACGCCGGTGGGAAGCTTCTCCTTCAAGCAGACCTTGGATCCCGCCATCGTGGCGGCGGGCGACTACCGCATCCGGGTGACGCCGCAGGGGGCGGTGACGCCCGTGCTGTTCGACTCGGGCACGGTGTCGCTGGCCGGCGGGACCGACCTGGTGGTCGCCGCCCTCCAGAACACCGGGCCCGGCGGCTCGCCCATCACGCTGCTGGCGGTGCCGCCGAGCGGCGCGGCGTTGCGCCTGCTCGACAAGGACACGCCGGCCCGCGTGCGCGTCATCCACGCCTCGCCGGATGCGCCTGCGGTGCAGGTGGTGGCAAATGACAACTTCGCCGCGCCGCTGATTCCCTCGATCGCCTTTCCGCAGGTCTCGCCGTACCTGGACGTGCCTGCCGCCACCTACGACATCAAGGTGACGCCGGTGGGCAACAACGGCGTGATCGCCATCGATGCCGATCCCACGCTGGACGCGGGCAATGTGTATTCGGTCTACGCGGTGGGCCCGCTCGCCTCGATCGAACCGCTGGTGCTCGCCGACGACCAGCGCCGCATTGCCACGCAAGCGCGCGTGCGCATCGTGCATGCCTCACCGACGGCCGGCGACGTGGACATCTACGTCACCGCGCCAGGCGCGGACCTTGCGGCTGCGACGCCGGCCTTCGCCGCGGTGCCCTTCAAGGCGGACACGGGCTACGTCGACCTTGCGGCCGGCAGTTACGAGGTGACAGTGACGGCGGCGGGATCCAAGGTGCCGGCCATCGGGCCCGTGACGCTCACCTTCGCCAACTCGGGGCTGTACACCGTGGCGGCGCGCGATGCCGCGGGCGGTGGTGTGCCGCTCGATGTGATCCCCCTGGACGACCTTGCTCCCTAGGCTCGGAGCGGGAAGCGGCGGTCCGCCGATGCCGCCGCCGCTTCCCTTTTTTTCAGCGCGGCCTCGCGGCCCGCTCGCTTACCACGTAGGCGCCGTCCTGCCGCTCGATGCGCAGGCCGAATGCTTCGGCAAGCGTGGCGCGCAGGGCGGCGAGGTCGCCGGTGCGCAACACGGCGCTGACGCGCAAGGCGCCGACGGCGGCGCTTGCGGGACGCACCGGCAAGTCGGTGTAGCGGCTGAACTCCTGCAACACGTGCGCCAAGGGTTCATCGTCCACCTCCAGGCGGCGTGCGCGCCAGTTCAAGGCGGCGTTCACATCCGCACCGCTGACCACGGGGGCCTCGGCGCTTGCCTCCAGGTCCGCCCGCCGCCCCGCATCGACGTAAACCCCGGCGCCCGCACTGCCGCCGTCCACGTAGACGCGGCCCTCGGCCGTGGTGACGGCCAGGTGCGTGGGTTGCACGTACACGTTGAAATGCGTGCCCACCGCGCGCGCCGATCCCAGAGGCGTGTGCACGGTGAAGGGCCGCGACGCGTCCGGAGCCACCTGGAAGAAGGCTTCGCCGGCGCGCAGCTCGACTTCGCGCGCATGCCGTCCCAGCCGCACCTCGATCTGCGTGCGCGTGTTCAGCATCACCTGCGAACCATCCTCGAGAGCCACCACGCGCTGCTCGCCCGCGCCCGTGCTGAATTGCTGCGGTGGCGCCGGCCGCAGCCAGAAGGCAAGGCCCGCCATGGAGGCTGCCGTGGCGAGCAGGGCCGCGCCGGCGAGTACACGCCGCCGCGTGCGCCGCGGCGCCGCCATGCCCGCAGTGGCTTCGCCGGCCACATCCCAGGTGAGCTCGTACAGCGCATAGTCATCCGCGCGGTGGGGGTCTTCCTGGAGCCAGGCCTGGAAGGCCTGCTCGCCGGCCGCGTCCGTCCCGCCGCGGCGTGCGGCAAACCATTCGGCCGCCGTGCGAGGCGCCGGGTGCGATGGCGATCCGGGAATCACAGCGACCCCCGCAGCCGCGCGACGAGCAGCGCCATGGCTTCCGCCATGCGTCGTTCCACCGTGCGCCGGCCGATGCTCAATTCTGCGGCGATCTGTTCGTAGGAGTACTCGCGGCTGCGCGCCAGCAGGAACACCGCGCGCGTTTGCTCCGGCATGGCGGCGATGGCCGCGCGCAACTCGCGCCCCACCTGGCCGGCCGCCAACAGCTGTTCGGGCGTCGGCCCGGCGGCGCGCAGCGATTCCTCCGGCGCGTCCTCGAGCGGCGCATGCGCGCGGAACTGCTGGCGGCGATGATGATCGCGCGCCAGGTTGGTCGCCGTCTGGAACAGGTAAGCGCGCGCCTCGGCATCGAAGCGCGTGACGCTGACGCGATGCATCACGCGCAGGTAGGTGTCCTGCACGATGTCGGCTGCGTCCTCGCTGGAAGCGGTGAATCGCCCCACGTGCCGCAACAATGCGCCGCGGTACTTGTTGAACAGCAGGGTCAGGTACGCGCGCTGCGCCTGGTCCGAGGGGTCGGCCAGGGATTGCTCATCGAGGGATGGAGGCGGAAGGGTTTTCAATGGGCGTCACGCGTGCAGGCAGGTATCATTTATACGCGTAAGCAGCGGCATTCCGCCACCCGCACCCGGCGGTGCGCGATGGCTGGCGCGTACGACATACGGGTTGTTGACTTAACCGACGGGGGAGAACTCATGCGCGGATGGACAAGGCTGATGATGGTGCTGGCAACCCTGGGTGCCGCGGCGGCCATGGCCGCGCCTTCCGACCTGCCGCGGCCTGCGGCGGGAGCCGATTGGCGGGCCAGTGTGCGCAGCTTCGCGCAGGCGCATTTCAAGAATCCTGCCTGGGGGTACTCGCATTGCATGCGCGATTACGATCTCGCGCGCCAACTGGCCAAGGCCGATCACGTGACACTCGATGACGACGTGCTGTTCGCCGCCGCCTTCCTGCACGACATGGCCGCCTTCAAGCCCTGGGAAAACGAAAAGGCCGATCACGCCGACGTGGCCGCCGACCTGGTGGGCGACACGCTCAAGGGCACGGGTTTCCCGATGGCCAAGCTCGAGGCGCTGCGCGCCGCCATTCGCACCCATATGTTCGACCGCGAGCCGGCGGCGCCCGAGGCCAGGTACCTTCACGATGCCGATGCGCTCGACTGGCTCGGCGCCATCGGCGTGGCGCGGGTCATGGCGCTGGCGGATCCCAATGGCGCCGAGCCGGCGGGCCCGGCGGTGGTGAAGATGCTGGAGGAAAACCTCGCCAAGGTGCCATCGCGCGTGCTCTCGCCCGCCGGCCGCGCCATGATGCCGCAGCGCAAGAGCGAGCTGCAGCGCTTCCTCACCGAGCTGCGCGCCGAGAGCGACCAGCTGCGGACGCTCTAGGGCATTCGTCGGCGGCTGTCCGGCTCGGGTCCGCCGCCGTAGTACAGTAGGGCATGCCTACCGTCCATCGCACGGCCCTGGGCTGCGCGTTGGCGCTTGCCTTGGCGCTGCATGCGCCCGCCGGGGCCGCACCGCCGGAAGACAAGCCGTCGACCTCGCTGGCTCGCCAGACGCTGGGCGATGCGCTGCGCGAACTGGCGCGCCGCGCCGATCTGCAGATCCTGTTCGACCCCCAGTTGGTGGCGGGCACCCTGGTGACGCCGCCCGCGGTCGAACTCGCGCCGCGCCAGGCCTTGTCGCGGCTGCTCCAGGGAACCGGGCTCGAGGCGCACGAGAGCAGTGCGGGGGTGCTGGTGATCCGGCGTGCGGCTGCGGTGCAGGCTCATCCCCTCGCCACGGCGGCGGTGAAGGCGCCTGCGCAGGAGCAGGGCGTGGCGTTGGGCGAGATCATCGTCACCTCGCAGCGGCGGGCCGAGCGCCTGCAGGAGGTGCCGGTCAGCATCCAGGCGTACGATCGCGCCGCGATGGAGATCCGCGGCGTGCACGAGGTCGATGAAATCGCGCGGCTGACGCCCGGCATCAGCTTCAATCGCGGGCGCAACTACAATTCGGAGTCATCGGAGATCGCCATCCGCGGCATCGGCTCCACCGCCGGCGCCGCCACCACGGGTGTGTACATCGATGACACGCCCATCCAGACCCGGCACCTGTCCTTCGGCACCTTCAACGCCTATCCCGCGCTGTTCGACCTGGAACGCGTCGAGGTGCTGCGCGGGCCGCAGGGCACGCTGTTCGGGGCGGGATCGGAAGGCGGTACCGTGCGCTTCATCACGCCGGAACCCTCGCTCATCGAGGACCTGCGATATGCGCGCGCCGAATGGTTCACCACCGAACACGGCGCCTCCGGATTCGAAGCCGGCGCGGCCGCGGGAGGCCCGGTGGTCGAGCAACGGCTGGGCGCGCGCATCAGCGGTTCCTACCGCCGTGAGGGTGGTTACGTCGATCGCATCGATTGGCACCGTGGTTTCACGGCAGACGCGGATGCCAACACCGCGGTGACCAGCACCGTGCGGCTGGCGTTGAAGTGGGCGGCGGGCGATTCCCTGACGGTCAACCCGTCACTGTATTATCAGCGCCGTCACGTCGCGGACACCTCGGCGTATTGGGCGCGCGTGCCGGGCAGCGCCGACCCCAGCGGCGGGCAGTTCGATGAGCCCCTGCGCAACGGCAACAACATCGCCAATCCCAGCACGGATGTCTTTCATCTGTGGGCGCTGCGCTTGAATTGGGACCTGGCCGGTGTGAGCCTGATTTCAAATTCCTCGTACTTCGACCGGCGGCAGGCGGCCGTCACGGATTACTCGACCTACAATCGCGCCGTGCTGCTCGGCGACCCATATCCACCCGCGGATGTGCGTGCCCCGACGCAATGGGTGGACGAGCAGCAGAACTGGACGCAGGAACTCCGCCTCGAATCCTCCGATCCGTCGGCGCGGCTTACCTGGACCGCCGGCGCGTTCGCGCAGCGCGCACGCGAGAACACGGTGGAGAATGTGTTCGACCCCGCGCTCGTGGCGCAGTTGCAGTTGCCGGTCTTCCGTGGCGGCTACATCTACTTCCAGCAGCCGTTCCGTTCCACCGACACGCAGGTTGCGCTGTTCGGACAGGCCGACTGGCGCTTGAGCGATGTGCTCAAGCTCACGCTGGGCCTGCGCTTCACGCACGCGCGCTTCGACGGCGAGGCGTTCTTCGCGGGGCCCGTGGTGGGCGAGCCGGTGTCGAGCCGCGGACGCTTCAGCGAAAATCCGGTCACGCCGAAGATCGGCATCAGCTATCGCCTCAACGGCGAGGATCTGTTGTACGCGACGATCGCCAAGGGCTATCGCATCGGTGGCGCCAATGCCGCGGTGGGACAGATGTGCTATGGCGGCCCTGACAGTGCGCTCGGATCGATCGGACTGTCGCAGGTTCCGCCGGAGTACGGCGCCGACAGCGTCTGGAGCTACGAGGTGGGTGCCAAGTCGGCGTTTGCCGGGCGGCGCATCACGCTGGATGCCAGCGCGTACTGGATTCAATGGAAGAACATCCAGCAGACCGTGCCGCTGACCGCGTGCGGTTTCCAGTTCGTTGCCAATCTCGGGCGCGCGCAGAGCCGCGGCCTGGATGTGCAGGCGCATGTGCAGGTCAGCCATTCACTGCAGCTCGGCTTCAGCCTCGGCGTGACCGATGCGTTCTACTCGAAGACGGTGCGGCTGGCGCCCGCTGCGTTGTCGCTGGTGCAGGACGGGGATCACCTCGCGGCTTCGCCGTGGACGCTGGCGGCGTTCGCGCAGGGGCATCGTGCCCTTGCGAACTGGGATGCGTACGCGCGCGCGGATTTTCAATACGGCGCGCGCCAGCGCGCCACCGTGCCCAACAGCAATGCGCTGAACGGCGGCAATCCCGAGTGGTTCGCGGGTGTGCCGGCACAGAGTTCCACCTCGCTGCGGCTGGGTGCGCGGCGCGCAGGATGGGATGTGTCCCTGTTCGTGCAGAACCTGTTCGATACGCGGCCGCGCTTGACCGTGAACCAGGATGTGGGGCTGGGGCCGGCCGGCACGCCGCTGTTGTATGTCATCAGTTGGCGGCCGCGCACGGCCGGCGTGACGGCCGCCTACCGGTATTGATGGAGGACGGCGCTCGCGCGCCGCCCGCCTGAGGCACGACTACGGCAACTGGCCCTGGGCCAGCTTGCCTTCGAACCAGGTCATCAGCACCTTCGTGCCGCCGATGTCATCGGCGGGAATCTTGAACAAGTTGCGGTCGAGCACGATGATCTGCGCGGATTTTCCGGTCTCGATCGAGCCGATGCGCGATTCCAGCTTCAACGCGCGTGCGCCGTTCCAGGTATATATCTTCACCGCCTCGGCCAGCGTCACCGCCTGCTCGGGCCAGAGCGTGCCGGGCGTGGTGCCGGTGGGATCTTTGCGCGTGACCAGCGCTTCGATGCCGCCCCAGGGGTTTTCATCGGGCACCGCTGCCGGCCAGTCCGAACCCGAGGCCACCAGCGCGCCGGCATCCAGCAGCGAGCGCGCAGGCCAATAATGCTCGCCGCGCGGGCCCACGGCCTTCACCACCGAGGCGATGATGGGCGAGGGATACCAGATGATCGGCGAGAAATCGGGAATGACGTCGAGCTTGGCGAAGCGCTCGATGTCGCCGGGACCGACGTATCCCGCGTGCGCCAGCTCGTGGTGCAGGTGGCTGTTGCCATTGGCCTTGCGCGCGGCCGCCACGGCATCCAGGCCGGCGCGCACCGAGGCATCGCCTGCGGCGTGCATCTTGATGGTGAAGCCGCGCTTGTCCAATTCGGTGACATCGCGCGCGAGCAGCGCCGGATCCAGGTGCAACTCGCCCTTGAAGCCCGCGCCATGCGCCGGGTCCGCCACGTACGGATCGAGCATGGCGGCGGTGCGCGCCTCGGTGGGCACGCCATCCAGGAACAGCTTCACGAAGTCGGTGTGCACGTGCTGCGTCTTGAACTTGTCATGCTGCCGTTCCACGGTGGCGTAGTCCAGCGGCTCCTTGCGCGCGCCGTAGGGCGTGCGTGCGCAGATCGCCACCTCGAGCGTCAGCTGGCCCTGCTTGTCCAGGGTGCTGAAGGCGAGGCCGGATTTATCGAACGGCGCGCCCGCGTCCTTGATGGCGGTGATGCCATAGCCGTTGGCGAGCCGCGCGGATTCGCGCGCGGCGGCCAGGAATTGCGCGTCGGTCCAGGGCGGGATGACCTTGTCGAATACGCGCGCCGCCGTTTCCAGCAGCACGCCATTGGGCGCACCGGCCGCATCGCGCAGGATGGTGCCGCCATCCGGGTCCTTGCTGACCTTGGACAGGCCGGCCGCCTTCAACGCGGCGCTGTTGGCCCAGCCGTTGTGTCCGGAATCATCGTACAGGTATACCGGGTGATCGCCGGACACGGCATCCAGGAACGCGCGGGGTGATTCGAGCTTGTTCTGCACGAAGAAACTGCTGCCCCATTGGCCGCCGCGGATCCAGGCGCCGGGCGCGGCCTTGGCCGCGCAGGCCTTGACCGCCGCCGACACGTCCGCGGGCTTGGCCGTGAACGGGAAGTTGCACTCGTACAGGATCTTGATGCCGCCCATGATGGGGTGCACGTGCTCATCGACGATGCCGGGCATGGCGAAGTGGCCCTTGAGATCGACCACCTGGGTGGCGGAACCCGCGTAGGCCTTGGCCTGGGCGTCGGAACCCACGAACACGATCTTGCCGTCTTTCACCGCCACGGCCTCGGCCCAGGGTTGCGCGGCGTTGACGGTGTAGATGGCGCCGTGGGTGAGCAGCAGGTCGGCCGGGGCGGGCGCGGCGGAACCCACCGTCGCGGGCAGGCTGGCGGCAAGCAACAAGGCCATCGTCATCGGGCGCATGATCTTCGGTATCCCCCATTGAAATTGTCGGCGAAACAATGAACATACGCTCGATCGCGGTGCACACCGCCAGGTGAATTGGCGGTTCGCGGCGTGTCGTGCGTATGTTCGAGTGTAGAGCCGCCCGTCCCCGATTGGAACGAGGCGGCCGCGTCCATCGTAAGAAAGGGGATTCCATGAACGTGTATCGTCATTTGTTGCTGTCGAGTCTCATTCTCGCGCCTGTCCTGGGCAGTGCCGCCGACTCCAACGAGACAGCGGCGGGAGCGGCCGGGCTGGAGGAGATCATCGTCACCGCGCAGCGCCGCACCGAGCGCCTGCAGGACGTGCCCATCAGCGTCTCGGTGATGAGCCAGGCGGCCATGGATGCCCAGGGCACCCGCAGCATCGACGATGTGGCGCGCCTGACGCCCAGCGTGTCCTATGTGCGCGGTGCGGTGAACAACAACTTCGAGTCCTCCAACATCTCCATCCGTGGCATCGATTCCAGTGCCGGCGCCGCCACCACCGGCCTGTACCTCGACGACACTCCCATCCAAAGCCGGCACTTGTCCTTCGGCACCTTCAACGCATACCCGGCCCTGTTCGACGTGGAGCGCGTGGAAGTGCTGCGCGGTCCGCAGGGCACGCTGTTCGGCGCCGGTTCCGAAGGCGGCACGCTGCGCTTCATCGCCCCGGAACCGAATCTGCAGCGCAGTTCGCTGTATGCGCGCGCCGAAGGCGCGGGTACCTCGGGCGGCGATCCGCTGTACGAACTGGGTGTGGCGGGCGGCACGCCCATCATCGAGGACAAGCTCGCATTTCGCGCCAGCATCTCGGGGCGCCGCGAAGGCGGCTACATCGACCGCTACGACTGGCAAACCGGCACGTTGGCCGACAAGCGCGCCAACTCCAACAAGACCATCACGGCGCGGTTGGCGGTCAAGTGGGCCATCACCGACAAGTTGTCCGTGACGCCCTCGGTGTACTACCAGAAGAAGGAAGTCGACGACATTTCCGCCTATTGGGCCATCACGCCGGGCCAGCCCGATCCCACCAATGGACTGTTCGATTCCAAGTTCCGTACCGGCAATGCGGTGGCCAGCCCCAACACCGACAAGTTCACCCTCGCCGCGATCAAGCTGGACTGGGACCTGGGGCCGGTGACGCTGGTGTCGAACACGTCGTTCTTCGACCGCAAGCAGTCGGCGACCTCGGACTACACGCAGTTCGACCGCTCCATCTTCCTAGGCACGCCGTTCTTCGACCTCGCCGGCGGCCCCGGCCCCACGGAGTGGAAGGACGACCAGCAGAACTTCACGCAGGAAATCCGCATCCAGTCCGCCGATGCATCGGCGAAGCTGAACTGGACCGCTGGCTTGTTCTTCCAGCGCGCCAAGGAAAACACCGTGGAGAACGTGTACGACCCGGACTTGCTGGATTTCTTCGGCGTGCCCGCGAACAGTCCCGGTTACGCCGGCGGCTACATCTATCGCCAGGACCCGTTCAGTTCGGTGGACAAGCAGACCGCGTTGTTTGCGCAAGCCGACTACAAGGTCACCGACAAGTTCAAGGTGATCGCCGGCGTGCGCGTCTCCAAGACCGAATACGAAGGCAATGCGCAGTACGGCGGCTTCGTGCTGTTCGGACCGCCCGTGGCCAGCATCGGCAAGATCACCGAGCATCCGGTGACGCCGCGCTTCGGCCTCGAGTACCGCGTGAACGAAGACAACCTCCTGTACCTGACCGTAGCCAAGGGCTTTCGCATCGGCGGCGCCAACCCCAAGGTCGCCACCACCTGCATTGCCGACCTCACCAATTACGGCTTGACCGACGTGCCCGATCAATACAAGTCGGACAGCCTGTGGAGCTACGAAATCGGCAGCAAGAACCAGTTCAACGACCGGCGCTTCCTGCTGAACGCCAGCGCCTACATCATCAAATGGAAGAACATCCAGCAGAACGTGGCGTTGAACAATTGCGGCTTCCAGTTCACCGCCAACCTCGGCGAACTGCGCAGCACGGGATTCGACCTGCAGGGCGAATTCCGCTTCAGCGATGCATTCTCCGTTGGCGGCACGTTTGCCTACACCGACGCCAAATACACGACCACGGCCTTTGCCACCCCCGCGGCCCAGGCGGGCGGCGCGTTATCCATCGTTTCCAAGGATGACCGCCTGGGCGGCTCGCCGTGGACGCTGGCGCTGTTCACGCAGGTCAACTTCCCGGTGGCCGCGCATGAGGGTTATGCGCGAGTGGACTACCAATACGGTGCGGCCTTGAACGACCTGACACCTGGACAGAATCCCGCCAACGGCGGCAGCAACACCATCTTCAACGTCCCCGCCAACGCTTACACGTCGGCGCGCGCGGGCGTGAAGTTCGGCAGTCTCGACGTGTCCCTGTTTGCGCAGAACCTGCTCAACACCCAGCCGAAACTCTCGCAACAGCTCTCCGGCGTGCCCGGCGCGTCGCCGCTATACCAGGTGTACACGTGGCGGCCGCGAACCATCGGCGTGACCGCCGTGTACCGGTATTGAAGGCGTGCGCGTGAAAGCGTCGTCACGCCGCGCAGCGCTCGCCCTCACGCTGGGCGCACTGGGCTTGCCGGGCATCTTGTCGATGGCCGGCGCCGAGTCCGTGGCCGGGCAGCCGGCGGCCCACGAAGCCGCGGATCTGGTGGTCACCGGGGCGCACATCCGCACACCCACGGGTTGGGCCGGCGCCATGGCGGTGCGCCACGGCGTGATCGTTGCCATGGGCGATGCGGCAAGCGTCGCGGCCTGGCGCGGCGCAAACACGCACACGCTCGAGCTGCAGGGTGCGACGGTGTTGCCTGGCCTACACGATGTGCACGTGCACCCGTTGTTCGGCGGTGTGCTGCAGCGCCGCTGCCTGTTCGCGCAGGGCGCGAAGATGGCCGTGCTGCAGGCCAAGGTGAAGGAATGCGCCGGGCGCTTGAAGCCCGGCGAATGGTTGCGCGGAGGGCAGTGGGATGCGCCCGCGCTGGGTGTGCCCATGCATCGCCGCCAGCTCGATGCCATCGCCGGCGATCATCCGGTAATGCTGGATGACACCAGCGGCCACAGCAGCTGGGTCAACAGCCGCGCGCTGGCGCTGGCCGGCATCACGCGCGCCACGCCCAATCCCCCGGGCGGCATTATCGAACACGATGCCAACGGCGATGTCACGGGCGTCCTGCGCGAGGATGCCGCCATCGACCTGGTCCGCTCGAAAATTCCCCCGCCCACGCAGGCGGAGATCCGTTCCGCGTTGGGCTGGTCGCTGCAGCAGATGTTGTCGGTGGGCATCACCTCGTACACCGAGGCCTCGTTGGGCTTCGTCGCCGGCGGGCAGGCGGAACTGGATGCCTATGCCGCCATGACGGCGGCCGGCGAGATCAAGCAGCGCACCACGCTGTGCCTGAACTGGGCGCCGGGCCAGCCGGAGCTCGATGCGGTTATTGCACGGCGCAATCTCTACACCTTCGACCGCGTGCGTCCCAGCTGCGTCAAGATCTTCCTCGACGGCGTGCCCACCGACTCGCACACGGCTGCCATGCTCGAGCCCTACGCCGAGAAGATGGCGGGCCGCGACGATGACGCCAGTCGCTACGGCCTGCTGCTGGTCAAACAGGACGTGCTCAACGAGGCGGTGACGCGTTTCGATGCCATGGGCCTGACCGTGAAGTTCCACGCCGCCGGCGATGCCGCCGTGCGCGCCGGCCTTACCGCCATCGAGGCTGCGCGCAAGGCCAATGGCTTCTCCGGCCAGATGCACAACGTGGGTCATTGCACCTTCGTCGCCAAGGACGATCTGCCGCGGGCGCGGCGCATCGGCGCCACTTTCGAGGTGTCGCCCTATCTTTGGGGCCCGAGCCCGATCAACGACAGCATCAGTGCGGCGGTGGGCCCCGATACCATCCGCCGTGTCTGGCCGGTGCGCGAGATGCTGGATGCCGGCGCGCTGGTGGTGCCGGGGTCGGATTGGGCCGTGGTGCCCTCGGTCAACCCCTGGATCGGCATCGAGCAACTGGTCACGCGGCAGGAAGCCGGCGGCAGCGCCCGCAGCTTCGGCCAGCAAGAGGCCATCAGCGTGGGCGAGGCGCTGGACCTGTTCACGGTGAATGCTGCGAAGCAGGAGCGCATGGCGGATGAGGTGGGCCGGCTGGAGGTGGGCATGCGCGCCGACTTCATCGTGCTCGACCGTGATCCCTACGCCATCAAACCCACCGATTTGCACGCCACGCGCGTGCTGCGCACCTTCATCGACGGCGAGCAGGTCTACGATGCGTCGCGCCCGCCGCTGACCGTGGAGGTGTACGCCGGCAAGACGGCCTCGGTGAATTCCTTCATCGTGTCCAACGGCGTCTCGCAGGTGCTGATCGATGCGCAGCGCAAGACGGTGGAGGCGCAAAGCCTGGCCGAGCGCATCCGTGCCAGCGGCCTGCCGTTGACGGACATCTTCATCACGCACGGTCACACCGATCACTTCACCGGCATGGCCTTCCTGCACCGCGCCTTTCCCGAGGCGCGCATCGTGGTGGCGAGCGAGGCCATCAAGCGCGACATCAAGGCCTACGCCATCTACATGGATTCGGGCGGCGAATCCGGCTCCGAGCCCGCGCTGGAACCGGTACTGCGGCCGCGCTCGCCATCCAACCCGGGCGGCTTCGACTACGAGAAGAACATCCAGGTTCTGGCGGGAAAAACGCTCGAGCTGCGCGGCGGCGGCCGGCTCGAGATCACGGACGACTATCCGGCCACTGAGGCTCCGCACCTGGCCACCGTGTATTCGCCCGACCTGAATGCGCTGTTCCTGTCCGACCTGGGCTACAACCGCGTGCACCTGTGGATGGGCGATGACATCGACCTGCCGCGCGTGGAAGCCTGGCGCGCCGAACTCGTGAAATTGGCGGCGCGATACGCCGGCCGGCAGCCGCGCCTGTTCCCCGGCCACGGCGCGCCGGGCGATCTGCGCATGGTCGATGCGCAGATCGGCTACATCGACGATTATCTGCGCGTCGTGCGCGGCGCGGCCTCGCAAGAAGAGGCCATGCAGCGCATGAAGGCCTTGTACCCCGGTTACGACCAGGCCGATTTCTTCCTCAAATACAGCGTTTTGAACCATGTGAAGTGACCGGCCGGGAGGCCGTTTCGCGGTTGCCCGCGAGGTGCGGGTACAATGCCCGCATGGCAACCACGCACGATGAACTGGATTTCAACGGATTGAAGGCGTCCACACCGGGCCTTCCCGCGAGTCATTATTTCGATCCCGAACGCCATGCGCTGGAGCTGCGCCGCATCTGGCAGCGCCACTGGGTCTATGCGGCGCGTGAGGAGGAGTTGCCGGCCGCACGTTGCTTCAAGGCGGTGGACATCGGCGGGCAGAACATCCTGCTGGTGCGCGGCGAGGGCGGCGAGTTGCGCGCCTTCCACAACACCTGCCGGCATCGTGGTGCGCGGCTGTGCCTGGAAAGTGCCGGTAGCCTACGCGGCGGGTCCATCGTGTGTCCTTATCACGCCTGGTCGTATTCACTCGACGGTCGCCTGCAGCGCACCACCTCCAAGTCCATCCCGCCCGACTTTCGCCTCGCGGATCATTCGCTGTATCCCGTGTCCGTGCGCCGCTGGCGCGGCTTCGCGTTCGTCTCGCTCGCGGCCGAGCCGCCGGAATTCGCGGCGGGCTTCGATGCGCCGCTCGAGCGCCTCGATGCCTGGCCGCTGGAAGATTTGCGCGTGGCGCATGCCTTCAGCAAGAACGTGCGCTGCAATTGGAAGATCTTCTGGGAGAACTACAGCGAATGCCTGCATTGCCCCGGCGTGCACCCGCAGTTGTCGCAGATGGTGCCCATCTACGGCCGGGCGCTGATGGAGCAGCGTGAGGATCCGCAATGGCGCGCGCATGCCGAAGACGACGATCCGCGTTATCGCGGCGGCCTGCGCCGCGGCGCGCGTACCTGGTCCTCCGACGGGCAATTGTCGGGCAAGCCCTTCCCGGGCTTGAGCGAGGAGGACTGGCGCAGCGGCGCCGTCTACGTCACGTGCCTGCCTTCCTTGTTCGTGGTGGCGCATCCCGACTACGTGCGCACGGTGCGCGTGCTGCCGCTGGGGCCGGAGCTGACGGAATTGCGGATCGAATACCTGCTGACGCCGGATAACATCGCGGCGCCGGGCTTCGACTTGTCGCGCGTCTTGGAATTCACGGGCCGCGTGCTCGATGAGGATGCGGCCGCCTGCGAGTGGAACCAGGCAGGCCTGCGCGCCGCGCCGCACCAGCGCGGCGTGCTCATGCCGGAGGAATACGTGGTGCGCCAGTTTCACGACTGGCTGCGCGCCGAAGCCGGGGAGTGAGCGTGTCCTCCGGCACGCGCATCCTGCTCGGATTGATCGCCGGCTTTACCGCCGGCGCGATGCTGGCGGGTTCGCCGGAGTCTGCGGGCGCGCAGTTCATCCATGCCATCGAACCCCTGGGCGGTGTCTGGCTCAATGCCCTGCGCATGACCGTGCTGCCGCTGGTGTTCGCGCTGCTGGTCACGGGCGTCGGCACGGTGCGCGACAGCGCCGCCGGCGGCAAGCTCGCCGCGCGCAGCATGGCCTGGTTCGTGGTGCTGTTGACGGCGGCTGCCATCGCCGCCTCGCTGATGACGCCCTTTCTCCTGCGCGTGTTTCCCGTGGACCCGGCCGCGGCTGCGGCCCTGCGCGCAAGCGCAGGTCATGCCGCCCAGGCGATCACGCCGCCGCCACCTTTCGGTGAGTGGTTGCTGGCGCTGATCTCCGCCAATCCTTTCGAGGCGGCGTCCAAGGGCCAGGTGCTGCAGGTGGTGATCTTTGCGCTGCTGTTCGGCTTCGCCGCGGCGCGCGTGCCTGCCGAGGCCCGTGATCCGCTGCTGCGCTTTTTCAACGGCGTGGTGCAGGTCATGCTGGTGATCGTGCGCTGGGTGCTGTGGGTGGCGCCGCTGGGCGTGTTCGCGCTCGCGGCGGTGCTCGGCCGCCAGGGCGGATTCGTGGTGGCCGGCGCGCTCGGCCAGTACCTGTTGATCGTCTGCTGGGCGTCCCTCTTCATCACGATCGCCTGCTATCCGCTGGTGAGCCTGGGCGCAGGCGTGCCACTGATGCGGTTTGCCAAGGCGGCGCTGCCGGTGCAGATCCTCGGTTTCAGCACCCAATCCTCGCTCGCCTGCCTGTCGGCGATGATCGAGGCGGCGCAGACCCAGCTGCGGCTGCCCGCGCAGGCCAGCGCCGTCACGCTTCCCATGGCGGTGTCGCTGTTCCGCATGACCAGCCCCATCGTGAACCTGAGCGTGGTTCTGTTCGCGGCACACATTCACGGCGTGGAACTCGGGCTTGCGCAGCTCATCGCCGGCATCGCCGTGGCAACCATCACCAATTTCGCCATCGTCGGCCTGCCCAGCCAGATCACCTTCTTCACGACCACGGTGCCGATTTCCTATGCCATGGGTGTGCCCACCGACATCCTGCCGCTGCTGCTGGCCATCGAGGTGATACCCGATCTGTTCCGGACCGTGGGCAACGTCACTGCCGACCTGGCGGTGACCGCCTTGACGGCGCGCGGCGCCGATCCGCAGCAGACCTGAGCGACGTCGCCCGCGGGAGCCGGGCCCAGTTTGCCGAATAGCACGCCGTCAGACGGCGAAGCTCAGCATGTCCAGCGAGCCGTATTGGAAGCCATCCGCGACGGTGCTCACTTCATCCTCCGCTGCTTGCGTGCCCAGCACGTACAACAGCGGCAGGTAGTGATCCGGCGAGGGCACGGACATGCGCGCATCCGCGCCGAAGGCCGTGTAGTCGATGAGCGCGGCGTGATCGCGGCGTGCCAGCGCCTGCCGCACGTGCGCGCCGAAGCGCATGGCCCAGTCCTGCACGGGCGCCTCGTCCTCGCGCACGATGGTGCGCAGATTGTGCACGACGTTGCCGCTGCCCATGACCAACACGCCCTCGGCGCGCAAGCTGGCGAGCTTGCGTCCGAGTTCGTAGTGAAATGCCGCGGGCTGCGTGGCATCGATCGACAGTTGCACCACCGGAATGCTCGCATCGGGGAACAAGTGCACCAGCACCTGCCAGGTGCCGTGGTCCAGTCCCCAGGCATGGTCCTCGATCACCGCCACGGGTTGCAGCAACTGGCGCACGTGTTGCGCCAGCGCAGGATCGCCGGGCGCCGGGTATTGGATGTCGAAAAGCGCCTGCGGGAAGCCGCCGAAATCATGGATGGTGCGCGGCGAGGGCATGGCGGTGACACCGGTACCCCGCGTGTACCAATGCGCGGACACACTCAACACGGCCCGTGGCCGCGGCAGGCCGGACCCCCACGCGCGCAATGCCCGCGTATGGGCATTGTCCGCCAGGGCATTCATGGGTGAGCCATGACCCACGAACAGGGCCGGCGTCCGTCCGGGGCCATTCAAGGGGCCGCTGCCCGTCATTTGCTTCGCCGCTGCACCGCTTTTGCCCATGAATCCATCCTGTCGACGCAAATTCGCCTTCGCGGGTCTGGAAAAGTCGGCTCCAGGCCCCCAACAAGGTATCCTTGAGAGCAGAGAGGTCGCTCGCCGTGAACGAAGCCGTCATCGATTCAAGCTACATGGATCTGCATGTGCCGCCCGAGGAAATGGTCAAGTACATCCAGGACCTCATGACCTTGCCGCATGCGGACATCCAGCCCACCAGCGCCTTGACGCTGGCCCAGAAACAATGGGGTGGGGATACGCCGCTTGCAAGGGCCGCGCTGCTGCGCTGGGGCGCGTTGAACATTGCGTTCAAGGACAAGCGCCTGGAAACCTGGACCGTCATGCGCGATCGCGAGCGCATTTCCGTGCCGGCTTCGCTGGTGGCGGCCGCCGGCGTCGCGCCGTTGGTTCTCGATGAGGAGCGCGCCGTGTTCGACATTCCGGCGCTGCTCGATGCCACGCTCGGCTTTCAGCCGCCGGCCGGGCGTGCCTGAGCAGCGCGCGCCGGTGGGGCGCGGCCCGCCCGGCGTCCGGTAAACGGACTTGACCAAGGGGGAGGGGACAAGCCGCCAGCCAGGCGGTGCTCAGCATGGCGTGGCTTCAAGGCCAGCCTACGGCGCACGCTTTGGTGTGTTGCGCGCCATCGCCCTGTTCAAGATCACCAAGGTATTGTTGTTGTTGGCCACGGCCTATGGCTTCCTGCGCCTGCGTGAGCCCACCGTCATCGCCAGGCTTTACACCTGGGCGGCGAGCCTGCCCTCGGGGCTGGAACAGGAATGGGTGCGCCGCGCCTTGTCTTTCATCAGCGGCTTGAGCCCGGGCCGCATCAACACGTTGGGCTTCGTTACCCTGGTCTACGCAGCCGTGTTTACCACCGAGGGTATCGGGTTGTGGCTGGGCAAGCGATGGGCGGAATGGCTCACGGCCATCGTCACCGGTTCGTTGATTCCGCTGGAGATATGGGAAATGGCACACCGTCCGAACCTGGGCAAGGCGGGCGTCATAGTCGTGAACGTGGCCATCGTCTGGTACCTGGTTCGCCAATTGAAAAGGGGAGCCGCATGAATTCTTCTTCATCGTGAAAAGACGTTCATCTGGCGTTGCAGGGGGCATGGAGCACGTATTCTTTTGCCGACCCTTTCCATTGTTGGATAAATGACGGAGTTCCCATGTCCAAGACTGTCTCGCTGATCTCTGCCGCCCTGTTGACCGTTGGCATTGCCGCCGGCGCGAGTGCTGCCGATACCCCCAAGGCTGACGCCGCCGCCGCTGCTCCGGCTGCCGCCGCTGCCCCGGCCGCGGATGCTGCCAAGCCGAAGAAGCACCGCCACAAGAAGCACCACAAGGATGCGGGTGCCGACGCCGCGGGCGACAAGAAGTAATATCATCGCCTCCGACGCCCCGATCGCTTGACGGCGGTCGGGGCGTTTTTATTTTGCAAGGGTGAAATCGTGGAACTGAGCATCGTCCTCAAGGCCTTGATCCTCGGTGTGGTGGAAGGCCTCACCGAATTCCTGCCGGTGTCCAGCACCGGGCATCTGGTCGTGGTCGGGAGCCTTCTCAATTGGAACGACGAGAAGGGCAAGCTGTTCGAGATCGTTATCCAGTTGTCGGCCATCCTCGCCGTGTGCTGGCTGTACCGCGAGCGCCTGTGGCGGGTGGCCAGCTCGCTTCCCGGTAACCGCGATTCGCAGCGCTTTGCGCTGAACCTGATCCTGGCGTTCCTGCCCGCCGCGCTGGTGGGCGTGGTGTTTTCGCACGCCATCAAGAAATACCTGTTCGCACCCGTGCCGGTGGCGCTGGCCTTCATCATCGGCGGCATCCTCATCCTCGTCATCGAGCGCGTCGTCGGCCGGCCGCGGGTGGCGGAAGTGGACCAGATGCGCACCGGCGATGCGCTCGCCGTCGGCGTGGCGCAGGTGTTCTCGCTCATTCCCGGCACCTCGCGCTCCGGCGCCACCATCATGGGCGGGTTGTTGCGCGGGCTGTCGCGCAAGGCGGCCACCGAGTTCTCCTTCTTCCTCGCCATCCCCACCATGTTTGCCGCCACCGGCTACGAGCTGTTCAAGGCCCGGCACCTGCTCAACGCCGATGACCTGGCCGTCATCGGCATCGGATCGGTCGCCTCCTTCGTGAGCGCCGTCATCGCCGTGCGCGGCTTGTTGAAGTACGTCATCGGCCACGACTTCAAGGTGTTCGCCTGGTACCGCATCGCCTTCGGGCTGCTCATCCTGGCCAGCTGGCATTATCAGTGGGTGACCTGGCACACGGATTGAGGCGCATGGTCGTGAGCACCGCGGGTGCGCGCGCGTGCGTTCTTGCAGCGTATACTTCGACCTGCATGTCGCCAATGTCTTGAGCCCCTCATGATCAACCAGTACATCGGCCAGTCCATCGATGTGGCACACCTCATCCAGGTATCGCTCACGCCGGTGTTCCTGATCTCCGCGGTGGGTGTGATCCTGAACGTGATGACCAGCCGGCTGGCGCGCATCGTCGATCGTGCGCGGGTCATCGAGGAACGCCTGCACCAGGAGAACTTCCACGGCTCGGTGCCGGAGATGCATCGGGTGCTGCGAATTGCCGCGCGCCGCGCGCGCCACATGAACCGCGCCATCACCTGGATCACCGTCTCGGCGCTGCTGATCGCCGTGGTGGTCATCAGCCTGTTCATCAATGCCTTCCTGCGCTGGGACCTGTCGGAATACATCGCACTGTTGTTCATCCTGACGATGTGCACCATGGCGGCATCCCTGCTCGAGTTCCTCGTCGAAGTGCGCATCGCCACGGCGACGTTGCGCATCGGCATCATCCAGGAAACTGGACCGGAAAAACCCCACGCGTAAACATCGAGGTTGCTATGCAAATCGGCATGATCGGATTGGGCAAGATGGGCGCCAACATGGCGCGCCGCCTCAAGCGCGGCGGTGTCGAGGTGGTGGGCTTCGATCAGGACCCGGCGGGCCTTGCGGCGCTGGTCAAGGAAGGCGTCATCAAGTCGGCCGCCTCATTGGCCGCGCTGGTTCAATCCCTGCAGGCGCCGCGGCTGGTGTGGGTCATGCTGCCCTCCGGTGCGCCCACCGAGTCGACGGTGAGTGAGCTCAAGAAGCTGCTGGCGCGCGGCGACACGCTCATCGACGGTGCCAACGGCCACTTCGCCGACAGCCAGCGCCATGCGCGGGAACTCGCTGAGCTCGGCATCGGTTTCGTCGATATCGGAGTCTCCGGTGGTATCTGGGGCCTGGAAATCGGCTATGGACTGATGATCGGCGGCGCCAAGGCGGATGTGGCGAAGGTGGAGTCCATCGCAAAAATCCTCGCGCCCAAGCCCGATGAAGGCTGGCTGCATTGCGGTCCCGCCGGCGCGGGGCATTACGTCAAGATGGTCCACAACGGGATCGAGTACGGCCTGATGCAGGCCTATGCGGAAGGCTTTGCGTTGATGCAGGCGCGCGAGGACATGCAGCTCGACATCGCCAAGATCGCCGAGAGCTGGCGGCATGGCACGGTGATCCGTTCCTGGCTCCTGGACCTTACGGCGGAATTCCTCAAGCAGGATGCCAAGCTCGAGGGCGTCGCGCCCTTCGTGGCGGACTCCGGCGAGGGCCGTTGGACCGCGCTCGAGGCCATCCAGCGCGGCGTACCCACGCCGGTGATGAACCTGGCAGTGCTGGCGCGATTTTCGAGCCAGGGCAAGGGGGATTTCGGCTCGCGCATCCTCGCGAAGATGCGCCAGGCCTTTGGCGGGCACGCCATCAAGGCAAAGTAGGGGCCTTACGCACCGCCAGCGGCACGTTGCACACGTCGATCTTGCCGGCGGGGCGCGCATACCAATCGTCGCGCCGGTTGCGGCGTGATTCGGTGAGGGCGGCAAACGCCGGCGTGTCGGTGCGAATCACCTGCAGGTGCTCGCGCTCGGCGGCCGGCACATCGGCCTCGAGCCGCATATGCGCGATTTTGACCGGCTCGCCCGGCTTGTCGTAGAAGCCCATGGCGGCGCTGCCGCGCGGCAGGCTCGCCAACAGCTCGATGCCCTTGAGCACGCGGCCGATGACCGCGACGTTGCGGTCCAGATGCCGGGGAGCATGCCCGATCACCACGTACAATTCCGCGCCGCTGCCGCTGCCCGGATCCACATCGCGCCCCACGCCAACCATGCCGTAGCAGTGTGCGAGCCACATGCGCTTCTCGCGCGGGTCGCGGGCGCTGGGCATGCCGTTGGTGAATCCCACCTGCGGCGCATACACATCGCCATCGGGCAAGCGGGTGAAGGGCAGGCCGGGGTCGATCGGCCGGTCGAACTCCGGCGGCACCGCACGAGCGGAGGAGGGCGTGGCGTGGCGGTTGTCGGGGTCGCCCCATTGCACGACGTAGTTGTCCTGCACCCGGATGATGGACAGCGCATCGTAGTAGTGCTCCTGCACCAGGCGCTTCACGTTCTGCACATGCTCGGGCGCGAAGGCCGGCGCCATCTCGATGACCACCCGGCCACCAGGAATGTCGAGGTACAGGGTGTTGGCAGGATCGGTATCGCGCCAATCGCCCGGCTTGGTGGCCCCCAGCAGGTCCCCGTAGGTGGGTGCGGCTGCCGCCGCTGCCATGCAGCAACCGGAGAAAATAAGCGCGAACGCGAGTGTCCAAATCCTGACCGGGTGGTACATACGGCTATCATCCCTTTCATCAGCACGTTGGGAGGTTCACATGTCCTCAAGTTTAGCGCGACTCGCCGTCCTTGCCGTAAGCCTTGTTGCGGGCGCCTCCACTGCGTTGGCCGCCGGCGGCGGCCCGATGAGCAGTGGCCCCTCGGTGGGCAACTACGAGGAGCGGCAGGCATCGCCAGAGGAACGGGCCAAGAGCGCCTACAACGCCGGAATCAAGTCCATCAAGAAGGCCAAGGACTATGAAGCGGATGCTGCCGCGGCCTCCACGCCGGAGAAAAAGGCCAAGGCGAACGAGAAGGCCGCCAAGGTGTTTAACAAGGCCTTGGATCAGTTCCAGGAGGCGGTGGGCAACAAGCCCGACATGCCCGAGGCCTGGAACTACATCGGTTTCGCCAACCGGCATCTGGGCGCCTATGCCGAATCACTGGACGCCTACAACAAGGCATTGAGCTTGAATCCCCAGTACTTCGAGGCCATCGAGTACCGCGCCGAGGCCTACCTTGGGCTCAATCGCATCGACGATGCCAAGTCCGCTTACATGGACCTGTTTCGCGACGCACGACCCTTGTCGGACCAGTTGCTCGGGTCGATGCAGGCCTGGGTGGCGGCCCGCCGCCAGGATGCGAAGGGACTGGAGACGGCGCAGATCGATGCCTTCGAGCAGTGGCTGTCCGAGCGTAGCGGCATCGCCAAGCAGACGGCCTCGCTGGGTTTCGGAGAGGCGCCGCGGAACTGGCAGTAATCCGCAACGGAGAGGGCGACTCCTGCCGCAAGCCCGTCGGTCGCGGCGGTGGAGTTCATCCCCGCCGATGCTGAACCTGCGCCCTCCGGTCACCGTGTTGGCGGCCGCGCTCGCGATCGCCGGCATGTTTCCCTTGCCGTCGGCCGCCGGCCCGACGGCTACGGATGCTTCTGCCTATCGTTGGGTGCTGCCGCCGGGATTCCCGGCGCCGGCGGTGCCCGCAGGCAATCCCATGACGCAGTCCAAGGTGGACCTCGGACGCCTGCTGTTCTTCGATACGCGCTTGTCGCTCAACGGCACGTATTCCTGCGCTTCCTGCCATCGACCGGAACTTGCGTTCACCGACGGCCGGATCCGCTCCGTCGGCGCCACCGGCGGCGTGCTCATGCGCCAGTCGATGACGCTGCTGAACGTGGCCTACGCCGTCAGCTTCGGATGGACGCGCAATGCAGCGACCTCTCTCGAGACGCAGATGCTCACGCCGCTGTTCAACCGCCATCCCGTCGAGTTGGGCCTGACGGGGCGAGTGCGGCCGATGCTGGCGGCGCTGGCGGCGGATCCGCGGGTGGCGGCGGCCTTCGCGCGCGCCTATCCGCAGGCGCCTCGCCCCACCCTGCGGCAGGTGATCGACAGCATCGCGAGCTTCGAGCGCACGCTCATCGCTGGCCGCTCCGCATTCGACCGCTACATCTTCGACGATGAGAACGCCGCGCTGACCCCGGCCGCCAAGCACGGCATGGAATTGTTCTTCGGCCGATTGGGGTGTTCGGGCTGTCACTTCGGCGTGAACCTGGGTGGTCCGGCCCACATCACCGGCAAGCCGCGTCCGGCGCCCTTGTTCGCCGCGACGGGCACGGGCGGGCGGTTCAAGATCCCCTCGCTGCGCAATGTCGCCGCGACCGCTCCCTATATGCACGATGGCCGCTTCGCTGACCTCGAGGCCGTGCTCGATCACTACCAGCACGTGCGGCGCGATCTGCGGCCCGGCGAGGAGCCAGATGCACGCTTGCAGGACATCCGCCTCGAGGCGGGCGAGTCCGCTGAATTGATCGAATTCCTGCGGGCGTTGTCAGACCCGCCATGGCCGCCGGCCCCCTGACGGGTGGTGCGGTGCGCCGGGAGGCGTGAAGAGGCCTGGTTGGCGACCCTGTCACGGTATTTTGTGCCGTGAACGTGACAATGCTGCCGCTGCCGCTATACTTTCGCGCGACTTTACAAGGTGCGTCCATTCCAGAGGAAACATGGAGCCGACCCAGACCGCGGAGCCTGATTACTTCCACAAAGTCGTCGATTGCCAATGGGCCTGCCCTGCCCATACCGACGTGCCCGAATACATACGCCTCATCGCCCAAGGCGAGTTCACCCAGGCGTATCTCGTCAATCGTGAATCCAATGTGTTTCCGGGCATCCTGGGACGTGTTTGCGACCGGCCCTGCGAGCCCGCCTGCCGGCGTGGCCGCATCGAGGAAAAGCCCGTTGCCATCTGCCGCCTGAAGCGCGTCGCGGCGGATCACCGCGACGAGGTGGCGCACCTGCTGCCGCGCGCGCCGCAGCAGAAGAACGGCAAGAAGGTGGCCTGCATCGGCGCGGGGCCCGCCTCGCTGACCGTGGCGAACGACCTGCTGCCGTTGGGGTACGAGGTCACCATCTTCGAGCAGTTCGCCGTCGCCGGCGGACTGATGCGCACCAATATCCCGGCCTTCCGCCTGCCGGCGAAGGTGCTGAACGAAGAGATCGGCTACATCGTCGACATGGGCGCGGACCTGCGCCTGAACTCGCCGGTCAAGAGCATGCGTGCGCTGCTCGACTCCAAGGAATTCGATGCGGTGTTCGTCGGCACGGGCGCACCCAAGGGCAAGGAACTCGACCTGCCCGGCCGCCATGACACCGACCGCATCCACATCGGCATCTCCTGGCTGGAGTCGGTGGCCTTCCAGCACATCGACAAGATCGGCGGGCGCGTGCTCATCATCGGTGTCGGCAATACCGCCATGGACTGCTGCCGAACCTCGCTGCGCCTCGGCGCCAAGGACGTGAAGGTCATGGCGCGCAAGCCGCGCGAGTTCTTCAAGGCCTCGGCCTGGGAACTCGAGGACGCGGAGCAGGAGACCGTGAAGATCGAGATCAACCGTGCGCCCAAGTCCTTCGTCATCAAGGACGGCAAGCTCACCGGCATGATGTTCGAGAAGCTCGAATACGACATCCAGGACGGCGAGATCACCGCCACGCGCTCGCTCGGCGATGAGTTCTACCCCTGCGATGACGTGATCCTCGCCATCGGCCAGGAGAACGCCTTCCCCTGGATCGAGCGCGACGTCGGCATCGAGCTGGACCGCTGGAACGTGCCCAAGGTCGACAAGGTCACGCATCAATCCACGCGACCGGAGGTTTTCTTCGGCGGCGATGCCGCCTTCGGGCCCAAGAACATCATCTGGTCGGTGGAGCACGGGCACCAGGCCGCCATCTCCATCCACAAGTTCTGCCAGGGACAGCCGGTCACGGCACGCATGCCGCGCGGCGTCACGCTCGCAAGCAGGAAGATGGGCATGCACGAGTGGTCGTACAAGAACGACTACAACGGTGCGGAGCGGCGCATGGTGCCGCATGTAAGCCTCATCGAGCGCTTCAAGAAGGTCGATGTCGAGGTGGAACTGGGCTTCTCCGCCGAGCAGGCCACGCTCGAGGTGCAGCGCTGCCTGAACTGCGACGTGCAGACGGTGTTCACGGCCAAGCTGTGCATCGAATGCGATGCGTGCGTGGACATCTGCCCGGTCGATTGCCTGACCATCACGCCCAACGGCGAGGAAGGCGACCTGCGCTCGCGGCTGAAGGCGCCGGCGACCAATCCGGCGCAGGCGCTGTACGTGTCGGCGGGGCTGCCGCACACGGGGCGGGTGATGGTGAAGGACGAGGACGTGTGCGTGCACTGCGGCCTGTGCGCGGAGCGCTGCCCCACGGCCGCATGGGACATGCAGAAATCCAAGATCAAGATTCCGCACGCAATTGACGAGGGTGCGACATGCCGGAGCTAGCCAGAGCCGCCGACCGGACCAACGACTTCGCGGTGAAGTTCGCGAACGTCAACGGCACCGGGTCGGCCAGCGCCAATTCCCTGATCATGAAGGCCATCTTCCGGATGGGCGTCCCGGTCACGGGCAAGAACTACTTTCCGTCGAACATCCAGGGCCTGCCTACCTGGTACGAGATTCGCGTGACGCGCGATGGCTATGCGGCCCGCTCCTCGCGCATCGACATCATGGTGGCGATGAACGCGGAGACCTATGCGCGCGACGTGCGCGAGGTCACTTCCGGCGGTTACCTGATCTACGATTCCACCTGGCCGCGCAGCACGCTGCTGCAGCAACGCGGCGACATCACGGTCATCGGCGTGCCGCTGGCCAAGATGGTGAACGAGAACTTCGATGGCGTGCGCAACCGCATCCTCTTGAAGAACATCGCCTACGCTGGCGTACTGGCGGCGCTCCTGGACGTGGACCTGACCGTCATCGACGGGTTGCTCAAGGAGAGCTACGCCAAGAAGCCCAAGCTCCTGGACTCGAACACCAAGGCCCTGCGCCTGGGGTACGACTACGCCAAGGCGAATCTTGCCTGTCCGCTGCCGCTGAAGGTGGCGCACATGAACAAGACCGCCGGGCACATCATGATCGACGGCAACACCGCCGCGGGCCTGGGTTGCGTGTATGCCGGCGCCACCGTGGGCGCCTGGTATCCGATCACGCCCTCGACCTCGCTCATGGACGCCTTCAAGGGCTTCTGCGAGCGCTTCCGGGTCGACCCGGAGACCGGCGAGCGCAATTACGCCGTGATCCAGGCCGAGGACGAACTTGCCGCCATCGGCATGGTGCTGGGCGCCTCCTGGAACGGCGCGCGCTCCTTCACGCCCACCAGCGGACCGGGCATCTCGCTGATGAACGAGTTCATCGGCCTCGCGTATTACGCCGAGGTGCCGGCGGTGATCTTCGACGTGCAGCGTGTGGGTCCCTCCACCGGCATGCCCACGCGCACGCAGCAATCCGACATCATGATGTGCGCCTATGCCTCGCATGGCGACACGCGCCACATCGTGCTCTTCCCCGCCAATCCCGAGGAGTGCTTCTACATGGCGGTGCAGGCCTTCGACCTGGCCGAACGCCTGCAGACGCCGGTGTTCGTGCTCTCCGACCTCGACATCGGCATGAACGACTGGATGTGCAAGGACCTCAAGTGGGACGACGCCTATCGCCCCGACCGCGGCAAGGTGCTCTCGGCCGAGGAACTCGCCAAGCTCGACAAGTTCTACCGCTACGTCGACCGGGACGATGATTCCATCCCGTATCGCACGCTTCCCGGTGTGAACCCCAAGGGCGCGTATTTCACCCGCGGCTCGGGACACAACCAATACGGCGGCTACACCGAGGACTCCGCGGACTACCAGTTCGTGCTCGACCGCCTGAAGCGCAAGTTCACCGCGGCCACCAAGTTCATACCCAAGCCCGAAGTGGTGGGGCCGGGCGATCGCGAGGTCGGTATCATCAGCGTCGGCAGCTGCGATGGCGCGGTGCGCGAGGCCCTGGATGTGCTGGCGCGCGGCAAGATCGATGTGGATTACATGCGCGTCAAGGCCTTCCCGTTCCAGACGGAGGTCGAGGCCTTCCTGCGCAATCACAAGCTGGTGTTCGTGGTCGAGCAGAATCGCGATGCGCAGTTGAAATCTCTCCTCGTCATGGAAACCGCGGTGGAGAAAACCAAGCTCGTGTCCATCCTGAGCTACGGTGGATTCCCGATGTCCGCGGATCCCATCGTCGATGCGATCCGCGCCAAGCTGGCCGAGGCGCCGCGCCTGAGCGCCATCAAATGATGAACTGAGATAACGCCATGTCCTACATCAACAAGCCCAAAGTCGCCCATCCCTCGCTGCCGCTTAACGGGTTGGGCCTCACGCGCCGCCAGTATGAAGGCGCGATGTCCACGCTGTGCGCCGGTTGCGGTCACGATTCCATCACCGCCTCCATCGTCGAGGCCTGCTGGGGCCTGGACATGCGGCCCGAGCAGCTGGTGAAGCTCTCCGGCATAGGCTGCTCCTCCAAGACCACCGCGTACTTCGTCTCCGGTGCGCATGGGTTCAACTCGGTGCACGGCCGCATGCCCTCCATTGCCAGCGGCGCCGCCGCGGCCAATCGCGAGCTGACCTATATCGGCATTTCCGGTGACGGCGATTCGCTGTCCATCGGCATCGGCCAGCTGGTGCACGCCCTGCGCCGCAACGTGAACATGCTGTACATGATCGAGAACAACGGCGTGTATGGCCTGACCAAGGGGCAGTTCTCGGCCTCCGCCGACATCGGCACCAAGGCGAAAAAAGGCGATGTGAACCTGACCCCGCCCATCGATCCCGTGCTGCTGGCGCTGTCCCTGGGCGCGACCTTCGTGGCGCGCAGCTTCTCCGGCGACAAGAAGCAGCTCGTGCCGCTGATTCGCGCCGGCTTGCGCCACAACGGCTTCGCGCTCATCGACGTGCTCTCGCCCTGCGTGACCTTCAATGATCATGAAGGTTCGACCAAGAGCTACACCTTCACGCGCGAGCATTACCAGCCGGTGATCGAGGCGGATTTCATCCCCCATTCGCAGGAAATCGCCGTGGATTATCCGGAAGGCGGCAGCATGCCGGTGCAGCTGCACGATGGGAGCCGCGTGATCCTGCGCAAACTCGATGCCAACTACGATCCCACGGACCGCAGCGCCGCGTATCACTTCATCGAGACCAAGATGAAGAACCGCGAATACGTGACCGGCCTCATCCACATCGACGAGTCCAGCACCACCGAGTTCCACACGCTCAACAAGACCAGCAAGACCCCGCTCAATCGGCTGCCCTATGAGAAGCTGGGGCCGGGGAGCGCTATGCTTGCAAAGCTGCAGGCGCGCTGGCGCTGACGCGCGGTAACGCGGTGGGCGGCGGGGAGGGACGCCGCTTTCGCCGCGTCAGGCCCCGGATCTGGCCTTGAGTTCCTGGATCTGCCGCTGCAGGTCGGCGACGAGCTCCTCCAGTTGCGCAACGCGGGCGCCCAAGCTCAAGCCCGGCACCGCGCCGCTCGCCGGTTCGTCCGGCTCATCGGCAGGTTCCGGCGCCGATTCCACCATGCCGCTGAACAGGTGCACATAGCGCGACTCGCGCGAGCCGGGCGCGCGCGCCAGGCGGGCCACGAACGGCCCATCCTCGCGGCTCATGAGCTTCTGCAGCACGGCCTCGCACTCCTCGGTATCGGCGAACGTGCCGAAGCGCGCCGCCCGTACGCGCAGTTCGCCCGGTGTCTGGGCGCCGCGCAGCAGCAGCGCATCGATGATGCCCAGCTCCTGCGGGCTGAACTTGAGCGAGCCGAACTCGGTGTTGCAGAAGCGGTGCTTGTACTTGGTGACGCGGCCGCCATAGCCGGCGGACTTGTCGCTGACCAGATATTTCTTCATCAGGGTATCCACCCCTGCCTGCACCTGGCTTTCCGTCAGTTCCATCACCGGCTCGCGGTTGGTCTTCTGGTTGCAGGCGTTGGTCAGGGCGTTGAGCGACAGCGGATACTGATCCGGCGTGGTCACCTCTTTTTCGATCAGGCAGCCGATGATCCGGGCCTCGATGGCAGTCAGCTCAATATTCATGTGTCACCTTCGATACACTCTTCCAAGAAACGCCCGCTTGCTCTAGGGTAGCGTTTTCCATCTCAACCATGGTCGGGATTTCGTCATGAAAACAAAAGCTGCTGTTGCCTTCGCCGCCGGTAAACCGCTGGAAATACACGAAGTGAACCTGGATGGCCCGAAGGCGGGCGAGGTGTTGGTGGAAATCAAGGCCACGGGTATTTGCCACACCGACGAATTCACGCGCTCGGGCGCCGACCCGGAAGGGCTGTTCCCCGCCATCTTCGGCCACGAGGGCGCGGGCATCGTGGTGGACGTGGGGCCGGGGGTGAAATCGGTGAAGAAGGGCGATCACGTCATCCCGCTGTACACACCGGAATGCCGCGAGTGCAAGTCCTGCACCTCCCACAAGACCAACCTGTGCACCGCCATCCGCGCCACCCAGGGCAAGGGCCTGATGCCGGACGGCACCAGCCGCTTCTCGATCGGCAAGGACATGATCCATCACTACATGGGCTGCTCCACATTCTCCAATTTCACCGTGCTGCCGGAAATCGCGGTGGCCAAGATCCGGCCCGACGCGCCCTTCGACAAGGTGTGCTACATCGGCTGCGGCGTCACCACCGGCATCGGCGCGGTGATCAACACGGCCAAGGTGGAGGCGGGTGCCAACGTGGTGGTGTTCGGCCTCGGTGGCATCGGCTTGAACGTGATCCAGGGTGCGAAGCTGGTCGGTGCCAACAAGATCGTGGGCGTGGACCTGAACCCCAAGCGCAAGGCGCTGGCCGAGAAATTCGGCATGACGCATTTCGTCAACCCGAAGGAAATCGGCAAGGACCTGGTGGCGCACCTGGTCGAGCTCACGGATGGCGGCGCGGACTACAGCTTCGAATGCGTCGGCAACGTGGACCTGATGCGCCAGGCGCTGGAGTGCACGCACCGCGGCTGGGGCGTGTCGGTGATCATCGGCGTGGCCGGCGCCGGCCAGGAGATCAAGACCCGCCCGTTCCAGCTGGTGACGGGCCGGGTGTGGAAGGGCACGGCCTTCGGCGGCGCCCGCGGCCGCACCGATGTGCCGAAGATCGTGGACTGGTACATGGACGGCAAGATCAACATCGACGATCTCATCACCCACAAGATGCCGCTGGCCGACATCAACAAGTCCTTCGACCTGATGCATGCCGGCGAGTCCATCCGCAGCGTCGTGCTGTACTGATGGAGGTCTACGCGGAGCACGGCTGCTTCGGCGGCACGCAGCGTTTCTACAAGCACGTCTCGAAGGAGACGGGCGGGGAGATGAAATTCTCGGTGTTCGTGCCGCCGCAGGCGCGTTCGCGCCCGGTGCCGGTGCTGTATTACCTCTCCGGCCTTACCTGCACCGAGGAGACCTTTGCGATCAAGGCGCATGCGCAACAGGTGGCGGCGGAACTGGGGTTGATGCTCGTGGGCCCGGACACCAGCCCGCGCTCGGACCGCTATCCCGGGGACGCCGACGCGTACGACTTCGGCGTGTCCGCAGGATTCTACGTGGATGCGACGCAGGCGCCGTGGTCCAAGACCTACCGCATGTACAGCTACATCACCAGGGAACTGCCGGCGGCGGTGAATGCGGGACTGCCGGTGCGGGCGGGCGCGGTGGGCATCTTCGGCCATTCGATGGGTGGGCATGGTGCGCTCACCATCGGGCTCAAGCACCCGGATGTGTATCGCTCCTTGTCGGCCTTCGCGCCCATCGCGGCGCCGAGCCAATGTCCCTGGGGCATCAAGGCGCTGGGGAATTACCTCGGGCCGGACAAGAGCACGTGGCGCAATTACGATGCCACCGAGCTCGTGGCAAGGTCAGCCTTTCCGTCGGAAATCCTCATCGACCAGGGCACGGCGGACAAATTCCTGGCCGAGCAATTGCACCCGCAGCTGTTCGAGGCCGCGGCGCGCAAGGCTGGCCAGAAGCTGCGCCTGCGCATGCAGGAAGGCTACGACCACGGCTATTTCTTCATCCAGACCTTCATGGCGGATCACCTCAGGCATCACGCCGCGCTGCTCGGGGCTTGAGCACGCGCGGCACGGCCGCGCCGAAGACGTGCAGCATGTCCGCCTGGCTGCGCAGCCGCTGCGCGATGCGGCCGCACACCAGGTCGCACAACTCGTACACCGCCGGGTCGGCGATGCGGTAGAACGCCGCCGTTCCCTTCGTATCCCGCGCCACGAACCCCAGGCGTGACAGCACGCCCAGGTGTTTGGACACATTCGCCTGGCTGCACGCCAGCAGGGCGGTGAGCTCGTTCACGTTGCGCGGCCTCTGCCGCAGCTCGTTCAGGATCTTCAGGCGCAAGGGCTCCGACAAGGCCTGGAAATAATCCGCCACATGGGCGAGTGCGCGGTCATCGAGCTGTTTCAAGGAGGGGCATTTCCGTTTCGGGAGACCGGGCACAATTTATCACTCTTTCGCTTGATCGCTATATCACTTAAGAGTAATATAGTAACAAAGTAAAGGAGAGCTTTCAAATGAGATTCCCGCCGCGCTCGAGCGGATTGCTGCTGATCCTGGCCGGAATGGCCGCGGTGCACGCCGTCGCCCAGGAGACCGTCCAGGTGGGTCCCGCCACGGGCCCGGCACTCGTCGAGGTCCCCGCCAGGCTCGAGGCGGTGCGCCAGGCGGTGCTGGCGGCCCAATCGGGCGGGCGCATCGTCGAGGTGGGCGCACGCAGCGGCGAAAGCGTGAAGCGCGGCCAGGTGCTGTTGCGCATCGACGCACCCGCCGCGCGGGCCGCGGCGACTGCGGCCGTCGCGCAGGCCGCTGCTGCGCGCGCGCAGTGGGACAGCGCGCGAGCCGACCTGGAACGCGCGCGCAATCTGCACGCCAAGCAATACCTGAGCGATGCCGCCCTGCAACGGGCCGAGGCACAGGCGGATGCCGTTCGCGCCCAGTCGCTGGCCGCGGAGGCGCAGGCCAGGGCTGCCCGCGAGATCGCGGGCTGGGAAGAGTTGCGCGCGCCCTATGACGGCTGGGTGACCGGGGTACAGGCGGCGGCGGGCGACCTGGCGCAGCCTGGGCAACCGCTGCTGTCGGTGTACGCCCCCGGTCCCATGCGTGTTACCGCGGATGTGGCGGATGACCTGCGCGAACGGCTTTCCCCCGACCAGCCCGCTCACCTCATTTTTCCCGGCGGCGGTTGCAGCGGCGCACCTGCGTTGGTGAAGGAGTGGACTCTCGTGCCCGCGGTCGATGCCCGCAGCCGCAGCGTCGGGGTTCGCGTGGAACTGGGCAACCTGCCGCAGTGCAAGCCCGGGCAGCTGGTGCGCCTTGGCCTGCCCCTGCGCGAGGCCGTCGCATCCATCCAGGTGCCAATCACGGCGCTGGTCCGGCGTGGCGAACTCGATGCGGTCTACGTGCTGCCGGAGAAGGGAGCTGCCCAGTTGCGCCAGGTGCGGCTCGGCGAGCGCAACGCCGACCGGGTCACCGTGCTCGCGGGGCTGGAGCGCGGTGAGCGTGTTCTCAGCGACGCGGCTCATTACCGGCCGCCGGTAGGCAACCCATGAGAATGGGCGTCGACTCGGACGATCGCAGCGCAGATCCGGGCGCGCAGCCGCTGGGCATCAGCGGCAGGCTGGCCCGCACCTTCCAGGATTCGCGGCTGACGCCGCTCCTGGCGCTGGTGGCGCTGCTGTTGGGTGTATTCGCCGTCCTCGTGACCCCGCGCGAGGAGGAGCCGCAGATCAACGTCACCATGGCGAACGTCATCATCCCGTTCCCGGGCGCCTCGGCGCCCGACGTGGAGCAGATGGTGGCCGGTCCCGCGGAGCAGGTGCTCGCGCAGATGGCGGGGCTGGAGCACGTCATGTCCGTGTCGCGGCCGGGCATGGCCATCCTCACCGTCCAATTCAAGGTGGGCGTGCCGCGTACCGAGGCGCTGGTGCGCCTGCACGACACGCTCAGTGCCAACCGCGATTGGCTGCCGCCGGGCCTGGGCGTGGGCGAGCCCATCGTCAAGCCCAAGGGGATCGACGATGTGCCGATTCTCGCGCTCACGCTATACGACACCCGCAGCGGCGGCAGTGCGTTCGATCTCGAACGCATCGCACACGCCATGGAAGCCGAACTCAAGCGCGTGCGCGGTACGCGCGAGGTGATGACCCTCGGTGGGCCGGGCCGCGCGATCAACCTGGACGTGGACCCCGCGGCCCTGCACGCGGCCGGCATCACATTGCCCGAATTGAGCGCGGCCATCCGCGCCGCGCAGGGCGGTGCCCCGGGCGGTGATCTGGTGTCGGACAATGCGAGTGTGCGGCTCGACCTCGGCGACTGGTTTCGCGATGCGCAGGATCTCGGGAACCTCGTGGTGGCGGTGCGCAATGGCCGTCCCGTGTTCCTGCGTGACCTCGTGCGCATCAGTGATGGGCCGCCACGGGCCGAGCGCTACGTCTGGTTCGGCAAGGGCGGCACCGAGTATCCGGCGGTTACGCTGAGCGTGACCAAGAAGCCCGGCGAGAATGCCGTGGACGTGACGCGCCGCCTGCGGCAGCGGGTTGCGGATCTCACCGGCACGGTCATTCCCGCCGGCGTGGGCGTGGCCATCGCGCGGGACTACGGTGAGACGGCGAATGCCAAGGCGCTCAAGCTCATCGAGAAGCTTTTGTTCGCCACCAGCACCGTGGTGGCGCTGGTGTTCTTCACCATGGGGCGGCGTGAGGCGCTGATCGTGGGTGTGGCGGTGGCGCTGACGCTCACCGTCACGCTGTTCGCCTCCTGGGCCTACGGCTTCACGCTCAACCGCGTCAGCCTGTTCGCGCTGATCTTTTCCATCGGCATCCTCGTCGATGATGCCATCGTGGTGGTGGAGAACATTCATCGCCACCATCTGCTCGAGCCACATACGCCGCTCCTGCAATTGATTCCGCGCGCGGTGGATGAAGTCGGCGGCCCCACCATTCTCGCCACGCTCACGGTCATCGCGGCGCTCCTGCCCATGGCCTTCGTTACCGGACTCATGGGTCCGTACATGGGGCCCATCCCCATCAACGCCTCGATGGGCATGGTGATCTCGCTGGCGGTGGCTTTCGTGCTGACGCCGTGGATGGCATTGCGCCTGTTCGGCAAGGCGTCGCATGTGCCGGCCTCCTCGGCGCCGAAGGGCGCCGCCGATCGGTTGATGCCGTGGGTACGGCGTGCGTACTCGCGCTTCCTCGAACCGCGGACGGGGCGGCGCGAGCGCCGTAAGCTGTGGTTCGGCGTCGCCGCGCTCATCGTGCTTTCCTGCCTGCTGCCGGTGTTCGGACTCGTCGTGCTGAAGATGCTGCCCTTCGACAACAAGTCGGAATTCCAGGTGGTGGTCGACATGCCCGCCGGCACGCCCGTGGAACGCACGGCCGAGGTGTTGCATGCGATGGGCGCGGCGCTTGCCTCCGATCCGCAGGTGCGCGATTACCAGGCCTACGCCGGGCTTTCCGCGCCGATCAATTTCAACGGCCTGGTGCGCCAGTACTACCTGCGCGCCGCCGCGGAACTCGGCGACCTGCAGGTGAATCTCGTCGATCAGCATCATCGCAGCGAAAAGAGCCATCTCATCGCGACGCGCTTGCGTCCGATGCTGGTGCAGATAGGTGAACGTTACGGCGCGGCGGTGAAGGTGGTGGAAGTGCCGCCGGGCCCGCCGGTGATGGCGCCCATCGTCGCGGAGGTCTACGGGCCTGACCAGGCCGGCCGTGAACGAGTGGCGGGCGCCATCCGCCAGGTGTTCGATGCCACGCCGGGCGTGGTCGACGTCGATTCCAGCAGCATCGCGCGCGCGCCGCGCCGGGTGCTGGCGGTGGACCGCAGCGAAGCCGCGCGGCTCGGCGTCGCTCCCCGCGACGTGGTGGGCACCTTGCGCGCCGGGCTAGCCGGCGAGGATGCGGGTTACCTGCATGACGGCAGCAAGTATCCCGCACCCATCCGCCTGCGCCTGCCGGCATCGACGCAGGGGTCGCTCGCGGCGGCGTCGTCGCTGCAGGTGCGATCCTCGACCGGCGGGGAAGTGCTGGCCAGTGCATTGCTGCGTCCGCGGCAGGAATCAGTGGAGCAGCCGCTGTATCACAAGGATCTGCTGCCGGTGACCTATGTGGTGGGTGACACGGCCGGCAAGATCGACAGCCCGCTGTACGGCATGTTCGCCATGCGCGGCAAGATCGGCGCGTTGCAGGGCGAGGATGGTGCGCCGCTGCAGGAGCATTTCATCAGCCAGCCGGAGGATCCCTACCGCGGCTACTCGCTGAAATGGGACGGCGAATGGCAGATCACCTACGAGACCTTTCGCGACATGGGCGCGGCGTACGCCGTGGGCCTCGTGCTCATCTACCTGTTGGTGGTGGCGCAATTCGGCTCCTACGGCTTGCCGTTGATCATCATGGCGCCCATTCCGCTCACCATCATCGGCGTGATGCCGGGGCATGCGCTGCTGGGAGCGCCGTTCACCGCCACCTCCATGATCGGCATGATCGCGCTCGCCGGTATCATCGTGCGCAACTCCATCCTGCTCGTGGATTTCATCCGCCTGCAGGAGGCTTCCGGCGTGCCGTTGGGCGAGGCGGTGATGGCGTCGGTCGCCACGCGTGCGCAACCCATCGCGCTCACGGCGCTCGCGGCCATGCTCGGCGCGCTGTTCATCCTCGATGACCCCATTTTCAACGGCCTCGCCATCTCGCTGATCTTTGGCATCCTGGTCTCGACCGTGCTGACGCTGGTGGTGATCCCGCTGCTGTACTTCGCGGCCTACCAGGGAGCCAAGCCTGGGAGTGGCGCGAAGCAGGACGATGTCACGGTCGAACCTGCAGGAGTTGCACCATGACGCGCTGGCGATTGACGGGACCGATGTCGTTCACGCTGCCGGCGCTGCTCATCGCGCATGTATCGGCGTGGGCAGGCAACTCCGTGCTCGAACAGGCATGGCAGGGCGTGGTGGCACAGAGCCCCGAATATGCAGCGGCCCGGGCACGCCGCGATGCGGGGGCTGCGGCGTCGGCGGCGGCGCGCGCGTTGTGGATGCCGACGATCGGCGCGGAGGGCGGAATCGGGCGCCGCAGCGTGGACTCTGTTAGCAGCGGTGCGCAGTTCAGCGCGCCGGGTTTCGGCACGACCAACGACGTCGACTTTCGCACCAGCGTGAACGATGGCAATGCGCATCAGTGGGGTGTCGTGCTGCAGCAGCCGTTGCTCGATGCGGGCCGTGTGGCGGACGCCGCGGCTTTGCGCTCGCGTGCGCGCATGGCGGAGGCACAGTTCCGCCTCACCGAACAATCCCTGATGGTGCGCACGGCGGAGGCCCTGGCCGCCGTGGTGGAGGCCGATGCGCGCTTCGCAGCCACGCGCCGCCAGCACGAGGCGGCGCAGCGTGAACGCGACCAGGCGCAGGCGCGCTTCGAGTCCGGCGACCTGCCGGTGACCGAATGGCGTGAGGCGCAGGCGCAACTCGATGCATTGGCGATCAACGAACTGGATGCGCAGCAGGCTCTGGCCGTGGCTACCGCGGCCTACGCGGATCTCACCGGCCTTGCCGCGCCGGCGGCCGCGCGCGAGCCGCTGCCGCCGCCATCCACCGGCAACGCAGATCCGGTCATCGGCGATGCGGGTGCGCCGCTCGAGCAATGGCTACGCCGCGCGAACGAATCAAGCCCGGCATTGACCCTGCAATACGAAGCGCTGGCGCAGGCACAAGCCGAATCGCGCCGCTGGTCACGCCTGGATGGATTTCGCCTCGATCTGGTGGGCCGGTACGGACGTGAATCCATTTCCGGCCGAGGTGACTTCGGTGCGGCGGATATCAACAACCGGGGCGGCAGCATCGGCATTCAAGCCACCGTACCCTTGTTCAGCGGCGGGATGCGCGCGGCGCAGCGGCGCTCGGCGGAATCGGGCGAGCGCGCGGCGCAGGCGGACCTCGACGCCGCGCGTCAGCAGACACTCCTGCGCACACGCACCGCTTGGCTGGGTGTCGAGAGCGCCAGGGCACGGGTGCGTGCACAGGAGCGCGCGCTGGCATCCGCCGTGCTGCGCCTGGACGCCACGCGCGTGGGATTCGAGTCCGGCGATCGCACGCTGCTGGATGTGATGGCGGCGGAAGGCAGTGCGTTGCAGGCGGCCGCTGATGGGGTGCGCGCGCGCTGCGAAGGGTTGGTGGCCACGCTACGGTTGTCGGCTGCGGCCGGCTCCTTGACGGCCCAGAGCCTGGAAGCCGCCGATGGCGGGGATTTCGCCTGCGGCGTGCGCGAGTAGCGCGATCCCTTCAAGAAAATGGCGAATTGTGCGAAGCTTGGCGCTTGAACGCGCCGGCTTGCAGCCCTCGGCTGCATCACAGAAACGGCCGCCAGGGGGATGATCATGAAAACTCACGGGCTTCGGGCAGCATTGCTGTCCCTCGCCATGGCCGGCCCGGCGTGCGCGGCCACACCACCGCCACTTCCCGCCGAACATCTCACCGTCACTGCGATGCCGCCGGTCAATGCGCACCGCCTGTACATCTACGACGAAGCCTTCGACAACGAGATCGACGCGCGCATTCATGTGTTCGACGGCGATACCTATCGCCGCCTGGGGCAGATCGATGCCGGTTACTATCCCAGCTACAACCTGTCGCCGGATGGAAAGCAATCCGCGGTGGGTACCACATATTGGTCCCGCGGCGGTCATGGTACGCGCACCGATGTCGTGGAATTCACGGACAACCAGACGCTCGCGATCACGCATGAAATCGTGCTGCCCTCCAAGCGCGCGCATACGCTGCCCACGCCCTACAACCTGGGCTACAGCGCGGATGGCCGCTTTGTGTACGTGGCCTATGTGACGCCGGCGGCGTCGTTCGGCGTTGTGGACGTGGCCAAGAAGGCGGTGTTGAGCGAGATCGATACCGCCGGCTGCGTGCTGGTGATTCCCTTCGGCACGAATCGCGTCTCGTCCATGTGCGAGGACGGCAAGTTCCTGACGGTGTCCCTGGACGACAAGGGCAACGAAACGGCGCGCAGCTTGTCCGCGCCGGTGTTCGACCCGGACGTGGATCCCGTGTTCGTGCAGGGCATTCCCATGAAGGGCGGCCATTCCTTCATCTCATTCCTGGGCGATGTGCACGAGGTCGATTTCAGCGGTGACCAGCCGCAGCCTCGCAAACCATGGGCGATGGTGAGCGGTGCGGAGCGTGGACTTTGGCGCCCGGGCGGAACGCAGCCCGGCGCCATTCACAGCAAGCTCCATCGCCTGTACGTGACCATGCACCAGGGCGGAGAGGGATCGCACAAGGAGGCGGGCTCGGAGATCTGGGTGTTCGATACCCAATCGCACAAGCGCATCGCGCGCTGGCCACTCAAGGCGCTCAAGCTGTCGAATGCCGTCGGCGTGCAGGTGTCGCAGGACGACAAGCCGCTGCTGTTCGCGGCCACCGACAAATCCGACCTGGCGGTCTTGGATGCGCTCACCGGCAAGCTCAAGCATGTCGAGGCGCACATGGGCCAAACCCCGTGGTTCATGCTGAACCCTTGAGAGGACACCGACATGCGCTCCATCGACGAATTGTTTGAGAAGTCCTCGCGCGCGCTGGCGCAACGCACCTCGCGCCGGAGCCTGATCGCAGGGCTGGGCCAGTTGCTCACCGGTGCGGTGCTCATCCCCCTGTTGCCCGTGGATCGCTCGGCGCGCGCCGCCACGCCGAAGCCTGCGGATACGGATGATCCGCAGAGCTGCAATTACTGGAAATATTGCGCCATCGACGGTTTCCTGTGCTCGTGCTGCGGCGGATCTTCCAATTCCTGTCCGCCCGGCACCACGCCCTCGCCGATCACCTGGATCGGCACCTGCCACAATCCGGCGGACAAGCGCGATTACATCGTTTCCTACAACGACTGCTGTGGCAAGGTGAGCTGCGGCACCTGCGAATGCAACCGCAACGAACGCGAAATGCCCATGTACCGTCCCTCTCGCAACAATGATCTGAACTGGTGCATGGCGAACGCGGATGCCAACTACCATTGCTCGGTGTCGGTCATCCTGGGCGTTGCGGAAAAATGATCGGCCGTTTCCCGGCCGCACTCGCGATGATCGCGTGCGCCTCGGGTGCGTGGGCGCAGGAGGCGGCACCCGCGGCCAATGCGGACGGAGCGGCCCTGTTCCAGGCGAATTGCGCGGTCTGCCATGGCCCGAAGGGCCTGGGCCAGCCGTCCCTGGCGCCGCCGTTGACCAATTATCCGGGCCGCTATGCGGGGATCCCCGAGGGCCGGCGCCAGCTCGCCGCCACCGCGCTCTACGGCATGTTCGGCCGCATCGACGTCGAGGGAAAACACTTCGACTTCAAGATGCCGGAGTTCGGGCAATTGGACGACGCCAAGCTGGCAGCGGTGCTGAATTTCGTGGTCTTCGGCGTGGCCAACGCCCCGGCAGCCACCACGCCCCTGACTGCGGATGAGATCAAGGCGGTGCGCGCGACCCCGATGAGCGGCGCCGAAGTCCGCGAGCAACGCACCAAGGTCCTGGCCCAGCTGGGACAGTAGGTCGGCGATGCGCAGGACCTTCCACAGCGCCTGCCTCACCTGCCTGTGGTTGGCAGCCATCGCGCCAGCGCACGCCAGCCCCGCCCAGGACTACATGCTGTTCTGCATGGGCTGCCACGGCGCGAAGGCGGAAGGCGTGCCAGGCAAAGTGCCTCCCCTCGCACATTCCCTCGGCCACTACATGAAGCTCCCCGCAGGCCGTGACTTCGTATTACGCGTTCCAGGCGCCTCCCGCTCCGTTCTAACGGACACGCAACTGGCCGGCGTTCTGAACTGGCTGGCGAAGCAATACAGCGCCGAAGAACTCAGTGCGGACACGCCGATGTTCACCACCGAAGAAGTCACCGCGCATCGGCACAATCCACTCGCTGCGGTTCTCGCGACGCGCGCGGCGGTACTTCGCGAAATGCTCGCAGCTGGCATCCCGGTCTCCGGCAGCTATTGATTCTCCATTCGAGGGCACGCTGACGTCCGCGTTGTGCTGTTTCAGGTGCGCGGGAAGGGGTAGGCTCTCGTGAGCGTGTCCGAGCGCGTCCGATTTGCCGCGCCGGACGCGCTGATCGTTCGGTTGGACTCTTGCGCTGAGCGAATGATGCGATAGCGTCCGTCCGCGGCAAATCGGTGCCTTGAACGCGCGACCACGCTCGCGAGAGCCTACCCCTTCCCGCGCACCTGAAACAGCACAACGCGAAAGAGAGCAGGCAATCGAAGAAAGAATCAGCGGCTGACGACCGGCTCCGAAGTCACCCGGCCTTCGTAGTCAGTCCAGACATGCCGTGCATAGTCATAGAGCTTGCAGCGCCGCACCGTGTTCCAGTAATAGCGCCAGGTGAAGACTTCGGAGTTCAGGCGTTCATCAAGTGTTGCCGAGAGGCGAGACTGCGCTTCTTTGAGCCGATATAGCGGAATGCCCATGTTCACATGGTGCGCGCCGTGCTCGAGGATGTAATGAATGAGGCCATCGAACGGGCGCTTCAACTTGATGTGCACCGTGGTGGTGGCATAGCCCGCATTGTTGGTCCATTCATCCTTGCGTTCGTACCAGGCCACGCGCGGGTGCGTGTGCTGCACGTAGATGACGAAGCCCATCAGGCAATTCCAGACGAAGAACGGGATGACGAAGCCGAACAGCAGCAGTGACACCACCGAGCGATGGCTGATCAGCGCCCAGGCGACCAGCCCGCCGATCCACAGCGCACCGAAGCTCGCGACCAGCAGGCTATCCCAGAGATGGCTCTTGCGGCGCGCACCGATATGCGCGCGGGTGGGGAAGAACAGCTTCTTCCACCAAAGTTCGACCATGTAGTACACGCCCTGGCCGAAGCCGCTGCGGTAGAGCTTCTCCATCTGCCGGCGCAGCCAGGGCAGACGCATGAACTCCTCGTGCGTGAAGGGCGTCCACACGTAGTCGCGACCCTTCAAGTTGGTAAACCCGTGGTGCGCCAGATTATGGCCGATATCCCACAAGCTGTAGGGCGTGAGCGAGGGCAGGAAGGCAATGCGGCCGATCCAGGCGTTCAATCGCTTGCTGGGCGTATAGCTGCCATGACACGCGTCATGGCCGATGACGAACAGGCGCGCAATCCACAGCGCCGCCACCAGCGACGCGAACACCTTCACCCACAGCGGTTCCACCACCAGCAAAGTGGCGATGGCCACGGCCAGGACGATCCAATCCAACACGAACCAGATGATGGGCGTGGCGATGGCCTTCTTGGCGGCGAACGGCTGCAGCAAGGTTCGAAACCGACGATAGGAACCTTTTTGCGGTGCGGTATCTCCCGGATTGGCGACCGGGGTATCGGTGGACTGCATGCGGTGTTGAACTCCTGCGGGATGGAATGATCCGGCGGTCAAACATTATACATAAACGGCTGGAATTCACGCGGCTTTAGTTCTCAAAAGCGCCGCTTGAAGGATGCCGCAACCGCAGCAAATTTCTTGAAAAATCAGGCGGTTTCGGCGTCCGGCCAGAGCAGGAGCCCAAGATGTTCGCAGGCCTCGATCAGCGCGGTGGCGGCCTCGCGGGTGCTGGCATCGAGGCGCCGGTCATGGGTGAGCAGCCAGGTCAGGCGTGCGCGGCGCGAACGCGCCGCCGGATCGAGATCGAACAAGGACGGGAACAAGGCCAATGCGTCCACGAACTCGCGCATGGCGGGCGCCTGCGAGCCGTCCGCCGGCGGCGTGAGCAACAGCTTCAACCAGGCGACACAGCGCTTGGCAAGGCTTCCACGGCTGATGCTGAGGCTGGTGTTGCCGGGAACGTCCGCCGCGCCGCAGGCGGCAGCAAGTTCACGGTAACGCGCAATCATGGCTTCCGAGGCGCCGATGGCGGGGCTCGCGTTGCTGAGGATGGAACGCAGCAAGTCGCTCAATAATTGCGCCAGGGCTTCCGCCAGGAAGCGCTGACATTGCTCCGCGCTGGGACTCGCCACTTGCGACCAGACGAGGCTAGGGCCGGCACGACGTGTGTTGGGTGAATCCGCCATGACGGCTTAGAGTGTATCGACTTCAGCGCCGCCTGCAATCCCTCGCTTAAACCGGAGGCCCGCCTTAGAGTAGCGGAGATGGAAGACCGATCCCGCCTGGTGGCTGGCACAGCAATTGCTATCGCTGACGACGTGCGTCGTTTGATCGCCGGCAACGCCGGCATGATGACCGGCCCGGGTACCAACACCTATCTGCTGGGACATCAACAAATCGCCGTGCTGGATCCCGGCCCCGCCGACGCCGAGCATCTGCGTGCCATTCTCGCCGCCGCCGGCGCACCGATCCGCTGGGTCGTCGTGACGCACACGCATTCGGATCACTCCCCCCTCGCGCGGCAATTGGCGCAACTCACGGGCGCCGAGCTCATTGGCATGCCGCCCCCGTCGGATGGGCGCCAGGATACGAGCTTCGTGCCGCAGCGGGTGCCGGCCGATGGTGAGCTGCTGGAGCTCGGCGATGTGTCGCTGCGCGCCGTGCGCACGCCTGGCCATGCCTCCAATTGCGTCTGCTATCTGTTCGAACCGGCACGTATGTTGTTCTCCGGCGATCACGTCCTCGAAGGCGTGACGCCCGTGATCCTGCCTCCCGATGGAGATATGGGCGAATATCTCGACTCGGTGGAAAAGCTCATTTCCATGCCCTTCGACAGCATCGCTCCCGGTCACGGCGGGGTGATCGCCGACGGCAAGGGGATGCTGGCCATGCTGCGCAAGCACCGCATGATGCGCGAGGCCAAGGTGGTGAACGCGCTGCGCGCCGCCGGTGCATCCACCCTCGAGGAACTCACGCCCAGCGTCTACGACGATGTGCCCGCCGACCGGCATCGCTGGGCGCAGCTCACGCTCGAGGCGCATCTGCTCAAGCTTGCCCGCGACCGCCGGGTCACCTTGTCCGGAAGCAAGTGGGCATTGATCGACGCGTGAAGTCGCACCTGTCGATTGCGTTGCGCAACGTGGGCGTGCGGCGTGGGTCGCGCTGGGTGCTCGAGGGCGTGAATCTCGATCTGCGGCCCGGCGAGCGCTGGGCAATCACCGGCGCCAACGGTTCGGGCAAGACGCATCTGTTGAAGATCCTGAGCACCGACCTCTGGCCCACCGCCACCGGCCACGAGCAACGCAGTTTCCGTCTCGGCGCGCGCCGCATCGATGAAGCCCGCGCCAAGCCGCTGCTCGCCTACCTGGGCGCCGAGCGCCAGGACAAGTTCGCGCGCCACGACTGGAATTTCACGGTACGCGACATCCTCACCGCGGGGGTACAGGGCACCGACATCATACTGAGGGCGCCCACCCGCGCGGAGAATGCGCGCGTGATGCGGCTCTTGCGCCGCTGCCGCCTGACGGCGCTGGCGACGCGGCGCTTTCTCACGCTCTCCTATGGGCAGAAGCGCCTGACACTGCTTGCCCGTTGCCTGATCGCGGAACCGCATTGGCTGTTCCTCGACGAGTTGTACAACGGACTGGATGCGGGCTTTCGCAGGCGCGTGAACGGCATTCTCGCCGCGGCGCGCCGCCGCGGACAGTCCTGGGTGATAAGCGCTCACCGGCCGCAGGACATCCCCGCCGGGACGACCAAGCTCTTGCGCCTGGAACAAGGCCGCGCGGTGTACAGCGGCCCGCTGCGACTTGCGGCCGCCGGATTCGACCCGGGTGAGAGCGGTGCTCGCAAGCCCGCCAGCCGAGCTGCGCGGGTGCCTGCGCAAAGGACTCCTGCGAAACGTTCGCCGGCAGGCGCTCCGCTGATCCGCATCCGCGAGGCCGACCTGTTCGTCGATTCCCATCCCGTGCTGCGCGGGGTGAATTGGGAGCTGAACCGCGGTGAACACTGGGTAGTCAGCGGCGGCAACGGCGCCGGCAAGTCCAGCTTCCTGCGGCTGTTGTACGGCGACCTGGCTCCCGCCGTCGGCGGCAGCATCGAGCGCGCGCGCATGGTTCGAGGCACGCCGATCGAGGAATGGAAAAAGACGGTGGGCTTCGTGTCTCCCGAGTTGCAGACCGATTACGCCATCGACGTCAGCCTGCGCGACCTGGTGGTCAGCGGCCGCTATGCGAGCATCGGGCTGAACGACGCGCCGCGGCCCGCCGACCTGCGGATCGCCAGGCGCTGGCTGGCGTATTTCGAACTCGATGCCTACGCGCAGCATCGGCCGCGCGAGCTCTCCTACGGCCAAATGCGCCGCGCGCTGTTCGCACGCGTGATGGCCGGCGCGCCGCGTTTGTTGCTGTTGGACGAGCCGTTCACCGGATTGGACGCCGCGCAGCGCGCCGCGTTGCGCGCGATGTTGTCCGGGTTGATGGCGCGCGGCATCACGCTGGTGATGGCCGTGCATCACGCCGAAGACCTGCCCGCTGGCATAACGCATGCGTTGCGTTTACATAAGCGGCGCGCGTATGCGCGCGCATTGAGGAGTGCGAACCCGGTCGTCGGCAGGAGAGGTCCACTCGCGGCATAAAGGCTCCCGAGACTACGTCACGGGATGCCATCGCTTATGTCACGTACCGCGCTGTTGCTGATGTCCGCCACCCTGTGTGCCTGCAGCCATTCCGAATTTGCGGTGCGCCCCGTGCCGCGGATCGTGGCCGACAACGTCGGCCAGCCGGTGAGCCGCCTGGAAGAGGCATTCGGTGCTCCGCGCAAGGTCGACACCGCCGGCATCAAGCAGGTGTACGTGTGGTTCATCCCGATGCAGCCCTCAGGCGCTCCCAGCGGCTTTCACGGCTGCGAGATGGAGGTGACCGTCGACACGCGCTCGCAGCGCGTATTGGGCTTCTCGCTGTCGAACATCGGCTGGTCGAACTGCCGCGAAGCCGAGAAGAAGATCCGCGTCGCTTCGCTGTAGATACCCCGCTGCGCACGCGCTCGTGCTAGTTTGCGACCTGAGGGCGTTTGCCGTCAGCGAGGGAGCAGCGCGTGACCATCGAAGAGTTGTTGATCATCGAGGAACTCCGCACTCTGCGGCAGGCATATTCCGCCTACTACGATACCCAGGACATCGACAATCTCGTCGAGCTGTTCACCGAGGATGCCGTGTGCGAGTTCGGCAAGAACTACGGCGTGTGGCGCGGCAGGCAGGAAATCCGCGCCAATTACCTCGAGTCATTCAAGGCCGTGGGTTCGAGCATGGATGCCTTGCATGTCATCACCAATCCCTGGATCAAGCTGACCGGAAAGAATGAGGCGCATGGGCGCTGCTACCTGATCGACCTGCTGACGCGCCAGAAACCGGTCACGGGTTTGGCGACCCCCGGTGGACACGGCAATCCGCTTTTGTACCTCGGCATCTACGAGGACGACTATCGCAAGGTCGGGGACACCTGGCTGATCAGCCATACGACTTTGCATTTCCTGTGGCCCGAACGCTCCTTCGACGGCTTGCGCGACGCATGCCGTCCGCAGGATAAGCTTACTTCTCGCCGTTGATGTAGCGGTCGATCTCGCGCTGATAATGGCGCACGCGGGTTTCCTGCTCGCCCCACAGCGGCCCGCGGAAGCCGCGTGATTTCACGCCCTGCTGCACGATCGGCAGCAGGTCGGAGTCCTGGTCCAGCACTTCGCCGAGCTCGGGCTTAACGCCCAGCGGCACGTGCTTGATGTTGGGCCGGTTGGTCCCGGTCACATCCGTTCCCGGCGGCAATCCCATCCACGCCGGCACCGTGTAGTCCTTGTCGTCGACATGGCGGTACAGGATCATCGTGTCGTAGGTGAAACGCTCGGGATCGGTGGCATGCGGCACGAAGCGCATGATGAACACGCCCTCGGGGTGCATGCCGATCTGCACGTTTGGGAAGATGCCCGTGGCCCAGCTATCGGTGAGCTGGCCGTCGGTGAATTTTTCGTAGTGCGTCAACCCCAGGCGCTGCGCCCGTGCACGCTTGCTGCGCTGCACGGCCTCGCGCACGCCCCGCGCATTGCCCTTGTAGGCATCCGGATCCATGCCCGCATCCTGCATCATGAAGCGCAGGCCGGCATCCACCGAATCCTGGTCATCCACCCGGTGCGACTTCGTGCACAACGGCACGATCATGCGGCTGGCGCCGTTCGGATACAGGTCGTATTGGCTGAAATCCTCCATCACGGTCTGCGTCTGCGGATGTACGAAGGGCAGGTGGTAGGTTTCGTAGAACGCATCCACGCCCGTCTTCCAGTTCGCGGCCCATTCGCTGCGCACGTGATGCACCACGTGCATCTTGTCGATCTCGTAGTTCTCGATGTAGCCCGGCGGCAGGCCGATGTATTCACGCAAGGGCGGCGCCTTGCCGTCCATGTTGATGAAGATGATGCCGCCCAGCACCTCGCAGCGGACCTCGGTCATGCCGGGGCGGTGATGCACCAGCTTCGCGTTGAAAGTGTGCTCGTCGGTGATGTTCTTGAGCTTGCCGTCGCAATGGAACTGCCAGCCGTGGAAGGAGCAGGTGAATTGCGCGACGCTGCCGCGCTCGTTGTGCGCGATGCGGTTGCCGCGGTGCGGGCACACGTTGTAGAAGGCCTTGATGCGCTTGTCGGCCTGGCGCACCAGCAGGAAGGATTCGGTGCCGAATTCGAAGACGTTGTAGTCGCCTTCCTCGGGAATGTCGGATACCACACCGGCGATCAGCCAGACGCGCGGCCACAGGTGCCGCCATTCCTTCTCCATGAATTCGCGCGAGTAGTAGCGCGAGGGGTGGGGGATGTCCAGGCCATCGTCGATGGCAGGTTGCTTGCGTTCCAGCGAGTTCACCGGTGCGTCGGGATTGATCTCGAGCGGCCACCCGGCCTTTACGTTGATCGCCATTGATGCATTCCTCGAGGATTTTGACCGCGGAGCGCCAGTCTAACCCGTTCGGCGGGGTTTGAAAACAAACAGTCATGTCTGTTTCTTTTCGGGCAGTGCCCCACGCTGGACGGTGGGCTCGATTGTTGCGTCCGCGCATCAGAATGATCAAATGGAGGCCGCGGAGCGGTACTGGCAATATCAGCTATCCGGACGGCCGGTGGCCCGACAAGCGGCTCAGGACCGAGGTTTGCGGCCCAAAGAAAAAAACAGTCTTGTTTGCTTTTTTTGTTCCCGTAGGTAAGCTTCGCAGACCTGTCCTGGCTGGCGTGGATGCAACAAGCTACCGGGCATGGCGGCGGCATCGAATCGTCGAGATCGAACGCGGTATTGGCTGGTCAACAAGTTAGGGGGAATTATGGGCCGGAAGAAATCTCAACGGCGCATGTCATCGTTGGCATATGTGGGCGGCTTCGCCGCGCTGCTGGCCGGCCATGCGGCGACGGCGCAGGAAGCCACGGGCGGCAGCGCACAACTCGAGGAAGTCACGGTCACGGCCACCCGCCGCGCCGAAACCAATCTGCAAACCACGCCGGTGTCGGTCACGGCCGTTACGGCCAACGACATCCAGCGCATGGTGGCCAAGGACATTTCGGGACTAGCGTCGGCGGTGCCGGGTTTCTCGGCCGCGCGCGTCACGGCATTCAACGCCGCCTCCTTCGCCATGCGTGGCGTGGGCATCACCGACATCATCGTCTATCAGGACTCGCCGGTGGGTGTGCAGGTCGACGACTTCGTCATGCCCAGCGTGCAGACCCAGTTGCTCGACACCTTCGACATCGCAAGCGTGGAAGTGCTGCGCGGCCCACAGGGCACGCTGTTCGGCAAGAACACCACCGGTGGCGCGGTTAACATTCGCACCAAACGCCCCAACATGCGCGAGTTCAGCGGCGATGCGCGCGTGGGCGTGGCCAAGTTCGGTGAGACGAACTACCAGGGCGGGTTCGATCTGCCGCTCGTCCAGGATAAACTGGCGCTGCGGCTGGTCGGATCGTATGTCAAGAGCGACGGTTATTACCGGCTCGGCGCTTCTTATGGGCCTCTGGTGTCGTTCGGCCCCGCCATTCCGGGGGTGACCGGCACATCTGGCAACGGCACGAATGAGCGCACAGGCGGCCAGGACGTGTTCAGCGGCCGTGCCAAGCTGCAGTGGAACATCACCGACAATCTCACCGCGTTGTTCCAGTACGAGATCATGCGCGACCGCTCGGATGCGGTGCCGTCCTACAATGACACGCCTCCCGGTGCGCCATACCTGTGGAATCTCCTGGGCATCACGCGGCCCGACGGCGATCCCTTGGATCATATGGCCTCCTCCAACCGCAAGGATCAATTGATCCGCATGGACAAGGGTCAGGTGATCGACGTAGATGGCGGATACGTGAACCTGGATTGGAAGATCGGCGACAACTACACGCTCTACTCGAACACCGGTTACCGCAAGCAGGAAGAGCATCTTCCGAATACATACACGGGCGCGGCGCCGGTCAATACCGTCACCGGAGCGCCGTTGTCGCTGTTCGATGCCTCGCGCGACACCAGCCGTGACACGTTCCAGCAGGAAGTCCGGCTGGCATCCTCGTTCAGCGGCCCCTTCAATTACGTGGCCGGCGCTTTCTACCAGCGTAACGATGCGCGGTTCTGCGTCGTCCAGTACCTGGGCTTCGTCGACTTGACGCTGGACGGTGCGGCGATCTTCGGAAATCCGCAGTTCTTCAACGACAACCCGCAGCTGGCTTGCAATAAGCAGAAGTCGAAGTCGCTCGCGGGCTTCGTCGACTTCACCTTCGATGCCACCGACAAGCTGCAGTTCGGCGCCGGCGCGCGCTATACCCGCGACACGAAGGAATGGAGCGGCCGCACGCAGGTGTTCTGGTTTGCGATCAGCCCGACGCCGTTCCCGTTGAGCGATCTTCGCAATCCGCTGGACGCGGCGGATTTCGCCAAGTATCCCGGCGGCAACATCGTGGATTACACCACCCCGGGATTCGGCAACCTGAAGACGACGTGGAAGGAACCGAGCTGGCGTGTGAATGCGTCCTACAAGTTCACTCCGGACGTGTTCGGTTACGCCACCGTGTCGCGCGGCTACAAGGCGGGCGGCTACAACGACCAAACGGGCAGCAACGGTTTCTTCGATTCCACGTTGACGCGTCCAGTCAATCCGGAATTCGCGACCAACTACGAAATCGGCCTGAAGACGCAGTGGCTGGATAACCGCATCCGCTTCAATCCGACGATCTATTACGTGAAGTACACGGATGCGCAGCGCGCCGCCAACATCCCGGCGGTGAAGGGTGGGGCGCTGTTCCAGGAAACCGTTTTCTACAACGCCGCTGAGATCACCTCCAAGGGTGCTGAAATCGAACTGCAGGCGCTGCTTACGGATCACTTCCTGATCCGAGCCGCCGGGTCCTACCTGGACGCGAAGTACGACAAGTTCCGCATCGACCAGGCGCAGGTCGGCAACCCAACCATCGGCGACCCGAATGGCAACGGTATCCAGGAAACCCACTTGGAGCTCACCGGGCTGCCGGTCCCGCGCTCGCCCAAGAAGAGTATCAGCCTCAGTGGCACCTACAGCTGGGACTTGGCCTCCGCGGGCAAGATGGAGTTGTCGGGTGAGATCTACTACGAGGACAAGAACCTGTTCTACATCTCCGCCGCCGGCCGTCAATACGACGCGTACCTGGATTCCAAGGTGCTGACCAGTCTGTCTCTGGGGTACACCTCGGAGGACGGGCACTACTACGCCCGTCTGTACGGACGCAACCTCGGAGACAAGCGTTACAGAGTCGCCAGCCAATCGGTGGCGACCTTGTGGACCCACACGCAATGGGGCGAACCGCGCAACTACGGCCTGCAGGTGGGCGTGAAGTTCGGCGACAACAAGTAACGATTTCCTGGATCGTTTTGCAGAAGAGGCCGGCGCAAGCCGGCCTTTTTTTGCGCGTATGCTTGAGGTGCAATAGACCGGGAGCACGCATCCCCGGGGAGATAAGATGGCCGCCGCAACGTCTGACCTTGAATCGCTCGAGCGCCGCCTCCGCCGCCTCGAAGATCGCGTCGAAATCCACGAGCTCATCGCCCGCTATGGCCTGGTGATGGACGATCGCAACATGGCGGACATGCCAGGCCTGTTCACCCCCGATGTGGCGATCCGCTCGGGAGATGGCGTGATGAACACGGTCGGCCTCGAGGCTGTGGTCGCCATGTTCCGCGGCCGTTTCACCGTGCTCGGGCCCAGCAACCACATCTCGCACGACAAAATCATCACCTTCGATGAGCAGGACCCGGACCGCGCCACCGGCATGGTGCTCTCGCACGCCGAGATGCACCGCCGCGGCCAGCCCATGATCACCGCCATCCGCTACCAGGACGCCTACCGGCGCGAGGGCGGCCGTTGGCGCTTCTCGGAGCGCGTGCTGCGCTTCTTCTACTACGTGCCTACCGCCCAATACCTGGATGCGCTGGGACCGGGCCTCGCGCTGCGCAACCGCGCCTATGACAACCCGGTGGCCGCGGATTGGCCCGAGAACCTGCCCACCTGGAAGCAGTACTACGGCGTGTGAGCCGCGCCAGTTCCCCGGCAGCCCACCAGGAGCGCCAACCCATCCCATTGACGGGGTGCGACACGGGCATGCTTGGCGCTCGTCCGGCCTGGTTTACAATGCGCGCTCGCCAGCCAACCCGGAAGGTGCCCGTGTTCTCGCCGTATTTCCTCCTCACCCTGCTGATCCAGGCAGGCTTGATCGTCCATGTCATCCGCACGGGGAGAAACTCGCTGTGGATATGGGCCATTGCGCTGCTGCCGGGCGCGGGCTCGCTGGCTTACGTCGTCGTGGAGATCCTGCCCTCGATCTTCGGCGGTGAAACCGCGCGGCGCGCACGCAAGGGTGTGCGGCGCGTCATCGATCCAGACAAGGACCTGCGCCAAGCGAGCGCACAGGTCGCGATTTCCGGCGATGTGGATTCGCGCAAGCGCCTGGGGGAGCAATTGTTCGAGCGTGGGCAGTTTGCCGAGGCCGCCGAGGCCTTCCAGGGGGGCTTGAGCGGCATTTTCGAGCATGATCCGACGCTGCTGCTGGGCCTGGCGCGCAGCCAGTTCGCGCTGGGCGAGTTCAGCGCGGCGCGCGCCACGCTCGACCGCCTGATCGAGCACAACCCGGATTTCAAATCCACCGAAGGCCATCTGCTGTATGCGCGGTCGCTGGAAGAGGAGGGCAATGCGGACAAGGCACTCAAGGAATATGCCGTGCTCGAAGGCAGTTATCCGGGCGCGGAAGCACGCCTGCGCTATGGCCTGTTGCTCAAGCGCGTGGGCCGCATGGACGATTCACGCCGCGTGCTGAAGGAATTGCTCGACAGCGCGCAACTGGCGCCGCGCCATTATCGCAAGGCGCAGGCGCAGTGGCTGGATTGGGCGGCGCGCGAGGTCGGCTGAAGCGATCTCCATGCGCGGGCGCGTGTGCCCGATGGGCGATGCGCTGGACGCACCGCCCGACCCAGCGCAAAAGGTTCTCAGGCGGCGTCAGCCGTTTTGCCCGCGAACGGGCAATAGGCTTCCTTCTCCACCAGGTTCAGCACGAAGGACAGCTTCGCCATCCCGGAGATCACCGCCATGGCGGTGCCCAATTCGAGAATGTCCGCATCGGAGAAATACGCGCGCAGGCGCTTGTATAGCGCTGGCGTGAGGCGGCCTTCGGCATTCGTCAGCGCCACTTCGGCGGCGTAGGCCAGCACCGCTTTCTCAGCCTCGGTAAACGGTCCGGACTCGAAGTTGTCCATGGCATCGACCTGCGCCTGCGTGAGGCCCGCGGCGAGCGCTCCCGGCACGTTCTGCTTGTTGCAGGTGCGGCAGCCGTGCTCGATGGACAGCTTCAGCCGCGCCAGCTGCTTGTAGCGCTGGTCCACCTTGCCGCCGAAGAACACGGGGCCGTAGAACTTGTTCATCACGAAATCCAGCATCTCGGGATTGTTGGCGAACACTTCGACGAAGGTGGGTTCCTCGGTGAGCTGGTTCATCGTGTCCCAGGCCAGATGAAATTGTTCTGGCAGGCGCTCGCGCGGAATGCGGTTCAGCAAGGTATCAGCCATGGTGTTCCCCTTTACCGGTCTTCGAGTTTGAAATAGTCGGGCTTCAGGCCCGGCCAGACATCGCCCCATTGATTGTTGCCGCCATCCACCGTGAGCACCTCGCCGGTGATGAACTTGCCGGTATCCGCCGACAGGTAAACCACGGCCTGTGCGATGTCGTAGGCATCGCCGAGCGTCTTCATGGGATTGGAGTAGCGGAATTCCTCGGCCGCGCCCGGCGGATAGACGTTAAGTCCATCGGTGGCGATGGACCCCGGCGAGACGCAATTGACGCGGATCTTGAGCGGCGCCCACTCGGTGGACAGTGTCTTGGTGAGGCCGATGACGCCGGCGCGTGCCGCGCAGGTATGCGCCACCTGCGGCATGCCGCGCGTCACGTTGGCGACGATGCTGACGATGCTGCCGCCGCGGCCATGCGCCTGCCATTGGCGCGCCGCCGACTGCATCATGTACCAGCTGCCGTTCAGGTTGGTGTCGATCACCGCCAGCCAGCCCTTCTGCGTGAAGTCGATGGCGGCCTGCGGGAACTGACCGCCGCCGTTGTTCACCAATACGTCGAGCCGCCCGAATTTGTCCCAGGTGGCTTTTACCAGGTCTTCCACCATCTGCGGGTCGCGGATGGTCATGGCCTTGTAGCCGATGCTGCGGCCGAGGTGCTGCTTGATTCCCGCGGCGGTGGCCGCGAGCATGTCTTCGCGCCGGCCGCAGATCATCACGTCCGCACCGAGCCGTGCGAACAGGTAGGCCATGGCGCGCCCGAGGCCGCTGCCGCCGCCCGAGACGAGCACGGTCTGTCCCTTGAGCAGGTCGTCGCGGTACACCGTGGGGTGGGTGGCGAGTTGCTCGTCGGTGAATCCCCAGCGCTTGGGCGGCTTGACCGACGGCGTGCGCGTGCGGGTGGCGGCCTCGATTTTCTTTTCCGTGGTGCTCACGTGTTCATCCTTTAGCCGATCTTCACAGTGACGCCAATCCCAGGATGGAAATGGCGGCGACATTGCGGTTGGGAATGCCTCCGAGATTATGCGTCAGGCCCATGGCCGGCGCCTTGAGCTGCCGCTTGTCGGCGCGCCCCTGCAATTGCTGGTAGACCTCGTACACCATGCGCAGGCCGCTGGCGCCGATGGGGTGGCCGAAGCACTTCAGGCCGCCGTCGATCTGGCAGGGAATCGCGCCGTCGCGGTCGTAGCGGCCATCGCGGATGTCGGCGGGAGCGCGGCCGCGGTCCGACAGCAGCAGGTCTTCCATCAGCACGAGTTCGGTGATGGAGAAGCAATCGTGCACCTCGATGAGGTCGAGCTGCTTGCGAGGATCGTTGATGCCGGCCTCGCGATAGGCGCGCGCGGCGGCCACCGGCGTGGTGAGCGTATGGCTGCCGTCCCAGGAATCGTGGCCCATTTCCACGCCGTTGCTGGGCACCAATTGCAGCGCCTTCACCATGACCGCGTCGCGGCGGCCGAGCGAGCGCGCGATCTCCGGTGTGCACACGATGGCGCAGGCGGCGCCGTCGCTCACGCCGCAGCAGTCGAACACGCCCAGCGGCGAGGCGATCATGGGTGCGTTCAGGATCTGTTCGATGGTGACGCGGTTGCGCAGGTGCGCCTTCGGGTTGAGCGCGCCGTTTTCGTGGCTCTTCCAGGATACATGCGCCATGGCCTGCTTCAACTCGGCCATCGGCATGCGGTACTTGGCCGAATAGGCGCTCGCCAATTGCGCAAACGCGCCGGGCGCCGTGTTGCTCGGCAGGTAGAGATCCTCGAAGGTTCCCTTGGTGCGCTCCGGCAATCCACCGTAGCCGGTGTCCTTGAGTTTTTCCACGCCCATGGCGAGCGCGATGTCGCAGGCGCCGGCCGCCACGGCGTACACCGCGCCGCGCAGCGCCTCGGTGCCGGTGGCGCAGAGGTTTTCCACGCGCGAGGCGGGGATGTTGGGCAATCGCAGCGACATGCTCATGGGCAGCGCGGACTTGCCGACGTTCTGCTCGTCGAAGAAGACGCCGAGCCACGCGGCTTCCAGCCGGTCGCGCTCGATGCCGGCATCGGTGAGCGCCTCGCCGAAGGCTTCCACCATCAGGTCATCGGGGCCGCAATCCCAACGCTCGCCGAAGCGTGAGCAGCCCATGCCGATGATCGCGACCTTGTCCTTGATGCCGGTGGCCATGGTGTTCAGCGCGCGGGCGCGGCCTTCCAGAAATAACGCTTGAAGTGGCGCATGCGGTCGATGTCCTTGATACGAAAGTGGAACTCCACCGGCATGTCCACGGCGATCTCGCCGGGTTCCAGGTCGCAGAATTCCATGAACAGGTTGCCACCCTCGGCGAAAGTCACGTTACCGTAAATGTACGGAGGGCGTGGCGAATACGCCTGCCAGTCCTCGGTGAAGGTCTTGACGCGCCCGCCCTGGCGGGCGAGCCCATGCGGGTCCTGCGTGTCGGTGCGGCGGCACTGCGGGTTCACGCACACGCGCGAGCGCGGAAATTGCACGGCGCCGCATTCGCGGCAGCGGCCGCCGACGAGCGCATGCAGCGCATCACGGCGGCGGTAGGCGGCCGTCTGTGCCGAACGCTGATCGCGCTCGGCGCGCATGCCGAAGTCCACCTCCAGCAAGCCATTGTGCGACAGGTAGCGCAGATAGCTCGTTTCCGGCACGCCGCCCGCCAGGAGTGCTTCGATGCTGGGTGGCTGCGGTGAGGGTGAATTCACGCGGATGATCAGCGCATCCGCGCCCTGGCCGAATCCCAGCAGCGCAATCAGCGAGCCTGCCGGCGCCGTGTCCAGCGTGGCGGCCAGCATGAACAGCGGTTGCGTGCTGCCCAACTCGCCGATGCGCGAAGTCGGCGGCGCGACCACGCACTCCGGGCGGATGCCGCAAATCTTGGCCACGCGCGCCGCGATCGCCGGCGTACTCGGGCAGATGAAATGCGTGATGTCGGCGGCGCTGGCCTGCGCGGATGTGAGCGCGGTCTTGAGCGTGGCCGGCACGAATTGCGACCACGCCTCATCGCGCACCCAGCGCTCTTCCAGCACGTAGTCCACGTCCTCGCCGCTTTCGCGGTGATGATCGACGAAATCGCGTGCCATCGACGCGCTGCCCGCGAGGTTTGCGAAACCGCCCGCCGGGTCCAGCAGCAGGGCGACCGCGCCATGTCCCAAATCCATGTCCTGGCTGCTGCCGGGACGCGCGTTGCGCTTCTCCGCGGCCACCAGCAGGCTGCGCTGCGATGAATGGAAGGCGCGCAGCAGCGCGCCGGTGGCGCAGCGCGCCGAGCCGCCGGCATCGAGTGTGGCAATGGCGCCATCGAGCGCGAGCGCCGCGGCCGCAAGGCCGGCGTTGCTGCGATCGGCGAACGGCAGGGTGGTGGAGGCGAATTCCAGGCTCTGCACCTCGATGTCGGCAGGCGCTTGCGCGAGGCAGCGCTGCGCAGCCGCCACGCCCAGGGTGAGCGAGTCCTCGTCCCAATTGCACACGGCGCGCGCACCGGATGGCGTCCTGCCCGGCGGATTGAGCCAGCCGGTGGCGGCGGCGATGGTGGAACGCGCCAGCCGCAGGCGTGGCACGTAAGCCCCGAAGGCGCGGATGCCGCTCATCGCTCGATGAAATTCGCGAGCTTGGGTTCGACGCGCAGGTGCGCGGGAATGCGCTCGACGCCGATGCGGCGGTCCAGCTCCTCGTGCCAGTGGTAGATGCGCCGTTCCTGGTAGTTGAGCATCACGCCCTTGAAGCCCGGCGATTCCACCGAGCGCTGGATGCTCTCCGCGAACTGCGTGTCCTCGAACAGGATGCGCTCGAAATTGGAGATGCGCGTGGCCCATCCCTCATGCAGTTCACCGTCGCCCCAGTCCGGCGCGAACCAATGCACGTCGATGTCCATTTCCCGGTCGCCCGTGGGCCAGAACAGGATGAACGGAATGCCGGAGTCCGCGATGGGCGTGACCAGGTTCGGATAGAAATTGAAGGACGGATTGTTCTTGGCGACGATCTCGCTGGCGGTGTCGAGCATGCGCATGCCACGGGTGCCGGGGTCCACCCAGTCCGGGCGCCGGTTCGGAGTCACCATCAACGAGTGCCCATTGGGATACAGCGTGATGCTGGTGCCGCGATGATCGAGGAAGCGGTCCACGGTATTGGTGTGGATGCTCTTCAGGTGATACACCTCGAGGAAGGCGTCCAGCAGCACTTTCACGTTGCACTTCACGTGATAGCTGGCCTTGTGCACGAACCGCTGCTGATCCGGTTGGATCTGCTCGAAGTACTGCGGAATGCGGCCGAGCGACTCGAGCAGCGGCGGCGCGTCCCGGTCCTCGTTGATGAACACCCAATTCCCCAGCATCTCGCAGCGCACGTCCACCAGCGAAAAGCACTTCAAGTCGAGGTCGACGAAATCCCGCTTGTCGCGCAGGTTGATCAAACGGCCATCCAGCGTGTAGGACCAGCCATGATAGGAACAGACGAAGCCCTCGGCCTTGCCGCCCTCGTCCTTCACCAACGGGCCGCCGCGGTGCCGGCAGGTGTTGTAGAAGGCCCGGACCTGGCCGTCCTTGCCGCGCACGATGAGGATGGGTGAGCCGGTCTTGCGGAACATGAGGTAGCTGCCCGCGTCCGCGATTTCATCGCCGTGGCAGGCATACAGCCAGGATCGTTTCCACAGGTACTCGCGTTCCAGCGCAAGGAAGGCCGGGTCCACATATCGGCCGCCCGGCACCGGCGGAAATTGCGGAAATCCCGGGGGCGGTGCAGTACGATTGGCTTCGTACTCCATGCCTGCCTTGATGCGCCTGACGGTTGCCGCGTCCATGGCGGGAATTATAGGTTCCCCACCCCTCAAAAGAAACAGTCTTGACTGTTTTTTTCTTGCGCCGCGGTGTACTCTCGCAACGCAGCGACCTTGGTTTTTTACGTAAATCCAGTCACTTGAGAGACGAGGGCTTGAATGGCCACGCCGATCCTGCATTCCTACGACGCCTCCCCGTTCACGCAAAAGGCGCTGCGTATGCTGGGCTTGAAACGCCTGGCATGGCGGTCGGTCACCACGCCCATGATGCCCCCCAAGGATGACCTGCTGGCGCTTACCGGCGGCTATCGGGGCACGCCCGTGATGCAGATCGGTGCGGATGTGTACATCGACACCCAGCTCATCGCCGCCGAACTGGAACGCCGCTTTCCCACGCCCACGCTTTATCCCGGCAAGGATGCGGGCCTGTGCCACGCCCTGGTGAAATGGTCGGACGCCTTCTTCCGCACTGGCCTGCGGATGACCGTGGCGCTGACGGCATCGGCCTGGCCGGAACCCTTCCGCGATGATCGCAAGGGTCTGTTTCCCGACCTGGATTTCGATGACGCGTCCCAGCACACGGCGCACGATTCGGCGCAGCTGCGCGCGCACGCGTCCTTCCTCGAGCAGCAATTATCGGATGGACGTGCTTTCCTGGCGGGCGCCGAACCCTCGCTGGCCGACATCCAGGCATTCAGCATCCCCTGGTTCGCACGTCCTTACATGCCGGTTGTCGAAAAATTGTGGGCCGACTTCACGCACATGCGCGCCTGGGAGCAGCGGGTGGCTGCGCTGGGCGAGGGCACGCGCACGCCCATCGAGGCGGCACAGGCGCTCGCGGAAGCGAAAAGCTCGCGTAGCGTTGCCGTGCCGCACGCGGATGCGAATGATGCGCAGGCGCTGCAAGTGGGTATGTTGGTGGAAGTCGCTGCGGACGATTCGCAGCGTGGCGCGGTGCGCGGCGAGGTGGTGATCGCCGCCGCCAATCACATCGCGGTTCGCCGCCGGCACGAGGCTTGCGGTGAGGTCGTGGTGCATTTCCCGCGCCTGGGATATCGCGTGCGGCGCGTGTGATGGGCGGGCGACTGGCGGGAGCTGAGGCCTGGGAGTAATCTAAGCGGCCCGCATTGGGTGGCATTGCAGAGAGGCAAGAGCACATGGCAACGGACAAAGATAAACCCGCATCTCCCCCTGCGGGCGCTGCGCTGGGCCAGTACCACGAAGTGCAGAAGGGCGACACGCTGTCGAAGATCGCCGAGAAGTATTACGGCGACCCGAGCCTGTACAAGGACATCTTCGAGGCCAACAAGAACGTCCTCAAGGATCCGAACAAGATTTTCCCGGGTCAAAAGCTGCGCATTCCCTGACCAGCGGCTTGCGTGCGCCAACAATTTCTCGTCTTTCCACCATGGAGTGCATCATCATGTCATTGCAGAACCGGTTCAGTCGATTTGCGGCCCTGGCCTTCGTGGGCCTCGTGCTCGCGGCTTGCGCCAACCAGAAAGAACCCGCCACAGCGGCCATCAGCGGCATCGAGAGCGCCATCGATGCGGCCTCCGCCGACGCCTCGAAGTACGTGCCGGATCAGCTCGCCGACGTGCAGTCGAAGTTCGGTGCGCTGAAGGATTCCTTCAACAAGCAGGATTACAAGGCCGTGCTGCAGGGCGCGCCCGCGGTACTCTCCGCGGCCCAGGGTCTGGCCAGCGCCGCCGCCGCCAAGAAGGAAGAAATCATCAAGGAGTTGAACGGTGACTGGACCACGCTGGCCGCCTCGTTGCCGAACCTGGTGAGCGCGGTGAAGAGCCGCGTGGACATCCTCAGCAAGAGCAAGAAGCTGCCCGCGGGCGTGGATCTCACCGCCGCCAAGAGCGGGCTGGAAGAAGCCACCTCGCTGTGGGCCAAGGCGCAGGGCGCTTTCTCCGCCGGCAATCTCGAAGAAGCGGTGGGCACCGCCAAGGACGTGAAGGCCAAGGCGGAGGCCGCCGCGGCCGCGCTGAAGCTCGATCTCACGCCGGCTCCGGCCAAGTAACCTCCTCCGGATGATGACCACGGCCGCCGGCAGCAATGCCGGCGGCTTTTTCATGCCCAACTCCAGCATGCAAGGCGGTACACGCTATCTCTCGCGTGTGCCGGTGGCGCGCGGATGAATTCATTGCGCGGCGGCCAGGCGCTTACCGTCGCGCTGCTGTTCGGCGGTTACGCTGCCTGTTATTTCTGCCGCGCGGACCTGTCCGTGGCCACGCCGCTCCTCGTCGAGGAACTGGGACGGCGCGGCATCGGCCATGGCGAGGCGCTGGTGCGCATGGGCACGATTTCCTCGCTGGGTGTACTCGCGTATGCGCTGGGGAAGATCTTTCTCGGCGGGCTGGGCGATTTCTGGGGTGGCCGCCGTCATTTCCTGATCGGCCTGGGCGGCGCGACGGCCTTCACGCTGCTGTTCGCCTCGCAGTTGAGCCTGCCGATCTTCACGCTCGCCTGGCTGGGCAACCGGCTGACGCAGTCGGTTGCCTGGGCCGGCGCCATCAAGGTGTCGTCCAAGTGGTTCGATTACTCCTCGCACGGCACCATCATCGGCATCATCAGCGTCAGCTACCTGGTGGGCGATGCGGCTGCGCGGCAATGGATGGGCCTGCTGATCCGGCAGGGCTTCGGCTGGCGTGCGTTGTTCCTGCTGGCGGCAGCGGTGGCCGGCGTATTCTTCATCGCCAATCTCCTGCTGCTGCGCGAATCGCGCACGCAGGCCGGCCACTCCGAGGCCGCCTCCAATCCCTTGAGCCTGTTTCCCGGGCCGGAAAGCCGGCCGCCCGATCTCAAGGCGTTGATCCTGCCGCTGCTGCGCAGCCGCGCCTACATTCTGGTTTGTGCGCTTTCCCTCGGATGCACGATAATCCGTGAAACCTTCAACATCTGGACACCGGTATACCTGCGTGACTACCTGGGCTACAGCATGAGCGATGCGGCCGGCATGAGCGCCATCTTTCCGGGCGTTGGCGCCGTGTCCGTGCTGGCCACGGGTTGGCTGAGCGATAAGCTCGGACCCAATGGCCGCTCCTTGCTGTTGTTCCTCGGGCTGGCATCGACGGCCGCGGCGCTGATGCTGCTCATGACACTGGCCGGTGGTGGACGCTCGGCGTGGCTGCCGCTGCTAGCCATCGGCATCATTGCCTTCTGCTTGTTGGGCCCGTATTCGTACCTCGGCGGCGCGTTCGCGCTGGACTTCGGTGGCAAGCAGGCCGGCGCCTTTTCATCCGGCATCATCGATGGCGTGGGCTATCTGGGAGCGGTCATGGCAGGAGACTCGGTGGCGCGGCTCGCGGTATCGCATGGTTGGCAGGGGGTGTTCGTGGTGCTCGCCGGCGTCAGCGCATTGTCCGCGGCCGGCGCCGGCTGGCTGTACGCGATCGGTGCGCGGGCGGTTGCCACGGGAACACGGTTGGCATGAACGCCGCGGGCCTCCAGGTGAGCGCCGCGCCGCAACTGCTGAAGTTGCAATGGCCCGATGGCGCACGCGCTGAATTCACCAGCCAGTGGCTGCGCGACAATCGCGCACAGGACCGCGATGCGCACAGCGGCCAGCGCCTGGTGGACATCGTCGATGTGCCCGCCGATCCGCCCATTCGATCCGCCGTCCTCGAAGGCCACGCCTTGCGGGTGTTGTGGGAGGGCGAACCGGCCGATGCGATTTTTTCGCTGGAATGGCTCGCGGCGCAGGCGCGGCCGGCGAGCGCGGCGCGGCCCGAATTGGTCAGGCGCCGCTGGCTCGAAGGGGCCACGATGAATGCCGCCGCGGATGTCGGCTGGGTGTCATTCGGTGAAGCGGGGCGCGACCCCGCGGCGCGCCTGCGCTGGATGATCCGCCTGCTGCAGGATGGCATCGCCTTCATCAGCGGCGTGCCGTGCACCGAGGATGGAATCCTGCAGGCCATGGGCCTGATGGGGCAGGTGAGCACGACCAACTACGGCCTGGTGTTCGACGTGCGCAGCGTGCCGCAGCCGGAGAACCTGGCGTATTCGGACCTGGGCCTGGGATTGCACACCGACAATCCGTATCGCGAACCGGTGCCGGGATTCCAATCGCTGCATGCCCTGCAGACCTCGCCCGAAGGAGGGGACTCGGTGTTCGCCGACGGAATCGCGCTGGCTGAACACCTGCGCGCCGCCGATGCGCCGTCCTTCGCCGTGCTCACGCGCACGCCGGTGCCTTTCGCCTACCGTGCTAAGGATGCGGACCTCTACGCCGAACGCCCGCTGATCCAGTTGGCCTGCGATGGCAGCGTGGCGGCCGTGCATTACAACAATCGCTCGATCGCACCGCTGCACCTGCCCGCGACTGCGGCGCGGGAGTTTTACGCCGCCTACCGGCAATTCGCAGCGCTGCTGCGCGAGCCACGCTTCCAGCTCAAGTTCCGCCTGCGGGACGGGGATCTCGTCATGTTCGACAACCAGCGCGTGCTGCACGGGCGCACGGCCTTTTCCTCGCAGCGCCACCCGCGCCACCTGCGTGGCTGCTACCTGAGCCGGGACAGCGTCTACAGCACGGCGGGCCTGCTGCGCCGCGCAGCCGGAGTGCGCGCATGAACCTCGTCGAGGAAGTGTTCTCGCTGTTCGACAAGCGCGGGTCCGGCGCGTACTTCGGCGAAGCCGTGTCCATGACCGAGCACGCCCTGCAGGCGGCGCATTTTGCGCGCCTGGCACGCGCGCCGGATTGGCTGCAACTGGCAGCGCTCCTGCACGATGTGGGACACCTGGTGGTGGACGTGCCGGACGACATTGCGGATTGGGTGACGGATGCGAGGCACGAGGCCACCGGCGCTGATTGGCTGGCGCCGCGCTTCGGAGAGAAAGTGGCCGCGGCGGTGCGCATGCACGTGCCCGCGAAGCGATATCTCTGCGCGACCAACGCCGCGTACTTTTCCAAGCTCAGTCCGGCATCGGTGCAGACGCTGAAGCTGCAGGGCGGCCCGATGTCGCCGGCGGAGGTGGCCGCATTCGAGTCCCAGCCGCATTTTCGCGAAGCCGTGCAGGTGCGTCATTGGGATGATCTTGGCAAGGTCGCGGGCCTGTCCACCGCGACGCTGGCGGAGCACCGTCCACTGATCGAATCACTCGCACTTGCGCGGCGGGCCTCATGAGTTCCGCCGGCAAGACGCTCGGCGCCTACCTGCTCGAAGCGCTGGAGCATGGCGGCATCACGCAAGCCTTCGGCATTCCGGGGGTGCACAACATCGAGTTGTACCGTGCGCTGCCCGAGCGGCGCATCCGCCATGTCGGCGGGCGGCACGAGCAGGGGCTGGGTTTCATGGCGGATGGTTATGCGCGCGCCTGCGGGCGGCCCGCTGCTTGCTTCACCATCTCAGGGCCCGGCGTCACCAACATTGCCACCGCCATGGGGCAGGCTTATGCGGATTCCATTCCGATGCTGGTGGTGGCGAGCCAGAACAGGCGCGGCGAGGCGGGCAGCGGCCGCGGCTTCCTGCATGAGATGCCCGACCAATGCGCCCTGGCCGCGCAGGTGAGCGGATTCGCGCATTCGCTGGCCACGGTGCAGGAACTGCCGGAAGTTCTGGCGCGCGCCTTCGCATCGCTCAGCGGCGTGCGGCGCCGTCCTGCGTACCTGGAGATTCCGCGTGAGCTGTTCGGCGCCGATGCGTCGATGCTGCCGCCGCCTGCAGCGCTGGCGCAGCCCTTGGCGGGCGCCGCGCCGGTGGCCAGCCTGCAGCAGGCGGTGCAGTGGCTGCGCGGCGCCCGCCGGCCGCTGATCCTCGCGGGCGGCGGAGCGGCGCCCGCCGCGGCCGCCGTGCGTACGCTCGCGGAGATGCTGCAGGCGCCGGTGGTGATGAGCATCAATGGCCGCGGCATCCTGCCGCCGGCGCATCCGCTGGGCATTTCCTGCAGTGCGTCACTCCAGCCCGTGCGCGACTTCATCGCCTCGGCGGATCTCACGCTGGCGATCGGCACCGAACTCGGGCCCACCGACTACGACATGTACGCGATCAAGGATTTCCCGCAGCCGCCGCGCTTGATCCGCATCGACATCGACGCCGCACAGATGGTACGCAATGCCGTGCCGGAGTTGCCCCTGCTCGGCGATGCCGGTGCCAATGTCGCCGCGTTGCTCGAGTTGCTGCGCGCCGAGGGCGCTACGCCGGCGACGGGAGGCATGGCGCGCGAGGTGTCAGCCCTGCGCGAGGCCGCCGCCGCGGTGCTCTCGCCCGCGTATCGCTCGCAGATCAGTTTCCTGGATTTGCTTCGCGATGCGCTGCCCGGCGCCCTGCTGGTCGGCGATTCCACGCAGCCGGTATATGCCGGCAACTTGGGCTTCGCAGCCGCCGCGCCCGGCACCTGGTTCAATTCGTCCACCGGTTTCGGCACCCTGGGGTATGCACTGCCGGCCGGCAATGGGGCCAGCATCGCGCAGCCGCAGCGTCCGGTCGTGGTGCTGGCCGGCGATGGCGGACTGCAATTCACCCTGCAGGAATTGGCCACGCTGCGCGAACTCAATGGCTGGGTGGCCGTGATCATCTGGAACAACCGCGGCTATGGCGAGATCAAGACCTCGATGATCGATGCCGGCGTGAAACCGCAGGGCGTGGATCACGTGCCGCCGCAGTGGTCGATGCTGGCCGGCGCCTACGGATTGCCGCACCGGCTGGTGCGCGACCGGCTGGGATTGGCGGAATCGCTGCGGCAGTTCGGCGCGGCGCGTGCGCCGCTGGTCATCGAGATCGACGCCGACGCATTTCGCTGAGGGCGCTCGCCGGCGGCGGCGCGCCTAGCTTGCCGGCAGCGCTACCTCGATGTCATCGCCAACGACGCGGATGGGGTAGGTCTTGAGCGGCGCCGTGGCCGGCGCGCCCAGCACCGCACCGCTGCGGCAGTCGAAGGAGGCGCCGTGCAGCGGGCAGATCAGGCGGAAGCCGCGCAGGCGGCCTTCGTGCATCTTGGCGAAGGCATGCGTGCAGATGTTGTCGAGCGCATGCCAACCTTCCTTGCTGCGGCAGATGACGACGCTGCGTTCGCCCAGGTCGATCTCGAGCATCCTGCCTTCCGGCACCTGCGAGACGCTCGCGACGCGTTGAAACGCTGGTTCTGACATAAGGCACACGCTAGCAGAACGCTCAAAAAAAGAAACAGGCGTGACTGTTTATCAGGCCGGCGATGCGGTGCTAGTATCGGCGGCAGTTGCGGCAACGGGCGAAGGTTTACGATGGCCAGAATCACATTCCTGTCGCGCATGACGGTCAAGGCGGGCAAAGAGGCGGAGTTCGAGCGCATCGTCATGGAACTGCAGCGGCGCGTGCACGCCGAGGAAAAGGGCTTCGTGTACTTCGAGTTCTTCAAGCTGCGCGAGCCGCGCCGCTATGCGGTGCTCGAGTCCTTTCCGGATGAAGCCACCGAGCATGCGCACATGAACGGCAAGATCCTGGCTGCCGTCGTGCAGGACATCATCGCCTGTGTCGAGGGTACGTGGGAGCGCGAATACCTGGACGTGATTAGCTGAAGGAGTTCCATGATCATTTTCATCGCCACCTTGCAGGTCAAGCCCGGCAAGGAAAAAGAATTCGAATCGTTGCAGCAGGAGCTCTCCAAGCTCACGCATGACTCCGAGCCCGATACCCACGTGTATGACGTGATTCGCCACCGCGAGAAGAAGGGGCACTACGTGGTGTACGCGCGCTTCAAGGACCAGGCGGCGTTCGAATTGCACCAGGGCACGCCCTTCCACGACCGCCTGGTGCCGCCCATCCTTGCCACCCTGAGCGCGGACATGGATTTGCAGTTTTACGAGTTCGTCGGCTGATGTTGCGCGGCCGGCACTATCCCGGCCGATCTGCGTTCGACGAGCAAGGGAGTGCCAGCGCCCGTGGTAGCCGGTGCCCGTGCTGACGCATTTCAAGAGGATCTGGACCTGGTACCTGCGCGCCAGTCTCGCGGTTCCGTTCGGGGTCATCGTCTTGCTGGTGCTGGCGAAGACCGGGAACTTCACGGCCCGGATGGCGCTGGTGGAAACGCGGCAGATATTGTTCGGCGTGCGGTTCGACGACACGTCGTTCCTGCGGGCAGCGCCATCACGCCTGCAGGAGCAATACGGCTTCAAGGCCTACGAGCCCGGCAGCATCGAACCGTATCGATCCGGGGTCATCTCCGCCCTGCATCGTGACAGCCTCCAAGGCAGAATCGTGGATGCCGACCGCTGGGCCTTCGATGTCACCCAGACGTTTTCGGGATTCGGTGGACGCGCCTGCGGTGAGTACGCCGACTTGTTGGACGCCATGCAACGGTTGGCGCGGGGCAGTGAGGGTTGCTGTTCCGACCACACGATGGTCTTCCTGGCGGTTGCGAATTTCGACGGGGTGTTCGCGCGGGAACTCCACAACGCCGAACACACCTTCGTCGAGTATTGGAACCCCATGGAGGAGCGCTACGTCTGGCTCGACCCGTATCTGGGATTGCGGGCCAAGAGCAAAGGAAGGTACGTGGGCGTATCGGACATGTTGGATTTGATCGACCAGGGCGAGACGTGGGAATTCGAATTCGTCGGTGCGGAGAATCCGGTTCGCCGCATCGACGTCAGGAAGGTCAAGGGGCTAAGGCCCCAGGATTTCGTCAAGGTGGGCATGACACTCGGTAATGATGTGTATGCCGAAGACCGCGCAGTCCGCGACCTGCGCTTCTTTCCGCGCCCGGTCGCCCAGGCATTGATGCTAATCTCGGGAAAGCAGGCGCCGATCGGATTCAGCTACGACAGAATGCTGCCGCACAGGCCGCTCGGCTATTATTACGGGTATATACGCTACCTGCTGATCTTCCAGGCCATCATCACCTGCGTGGCCGTGTTCGGGGTTGCGCGAGGCTTCGTCAGGCACCGGCACCCGACGGTTTGAGCAGCAGATCACCGCTGCTCACGATGGCGGCTTCCCCGCCGATACGCGCGGCCAGCATGCGCCGGCCGTCCAGGTCCAGTTGCACGCGCACCTGGCCGGGACGGCGCATCTGCGCGCCCTGGAAGCCGACGAAGCGCGGCGCGTTCGGCTGCAACATGCCCTGATCCCATAAATGTGCGGCAAGCATCGCATGCGCATTGCCGCTCACCGGATCCTCAGGAATGCCCAGCGCGGGGCAGAACATGCGCGACCAGGTGCGCATCTCTCCGTCCGCAGGATCCGACACCGCGATAACGAAGAAGCCCTCGACCTTGAGTTCTGCACCCAGCGCCAGTAACTGTTCGAAGTCCGGCTGCAGCCGTTCCAGCGCGTCCTTTCCCGCCACCGGCAGCAGCAGGCGCGCGTTGCCCTTGCGCGCCACGCGGGCGGGAAGTTGCGCATGCAACAGTTCCCCCGGCAGGCGCAGCGCCTGCGCCACGCGCAGGGCGTCCTTGATTGGCAAGGGGGCATCGAGCGCAGGAGCGCCCTGGCGGAATTCGAACATCAGCCCCGCCGCGCCGCGCGTGGCGTCCACCTCGATGATGCCGGTGCCGGACTTCTGGCGCAGCACGCCCGGTACGCGCAATCCCTGCGAGAGCAGCACTGCATGCGCGGCAATGGTCGCGTGTCCGACGAAGGCGGCCTCCTTGCGGGCATTGAAGAAGCGCAGGCGCACATCATGATCCGCGCCATCCGGGGCCAGGACGAAGGCGGTTTCAGCGTGCGCGAATTCGCGCGCGATCGCCTGTAGTTGCCCATCGCCGGCGCCATCGGCTCCGAGCACCACGCTCGCGGGATTGCCGGTGAAGGGGGTGGCCGTGAACGCGTCGACTTGAAAAATCTGCATGCGCGCATCTTTGCATGCGTGCCGCGCCGCCGCTACACTGTGCCTGCCTTGGGGTGGTCCATGGGACCTGAGATGCGGCCGTACGCCGCAAACCCGTTGAACCTGATCCGGTTAGTACCGGCGTAGGGAGCAGGTGTATGCCATTTCGTCGATTCTCTCTCGTTTTTTTGTGTGCCCTGGTCGTCGGGCTTTGTGGCGTGCGGGCGCGGGCCGCGACCGATGATCTCGAGGAGATCATCGTCACCGCCGGCCTGCGTGATGCGTCCTTGCGGGACACGCCCGCCAGCGTCACGGTCCTGGACGAGCGCACGGTGCGCGATGCCGGTGTGCAGCACTTCGAGGAACTGTTGCCGCTGGTGCCGAACCTCAATTTCTCCGGCGGCAGCTCGCGGCCGCGCTACTTCCAGATCCGCGGCATCGGCGAGCTGGATCAGTACCAGGGCGCGCCAAATCCATCCGTCGGCTTTCTCATCGACGACATCGATTTCAGCGGCGTCGGCATGCCGGCCACGCTGTTCGACACGCATCAGGTGGAAGTGCTGCGCGGGCCGCAGGGAACGCGCTACGGAGCCAATGCGCTGGCGGGACTGATCGCGGTCAACACCCAGGACCCGGTGCCCGAATGGACCCTGCGCGCGGAAGGTTCGCTGGGCGATGATGCGCTGCGCGGCGCGGGCGCCGTCATCGGCGGACCTCTGGCGGGCCGCGATGACCTGGCCTTCAGGCTGGTGGCGCAGCGCGAGCGCAGCGAGGGCTTCCGCCGCGATGTGTTCCTGGGCCGCAGCGACACCAATGCGCGCGATGAAAGCACCTATCGCGCCAAGTTGCGCTGGCATCCGCGCGAGTCGCTCGATGTGAAGCTGACGGGCATGCTGGTGGACATCGACGACGGCTACGACGCCTTCGCCATCGACAACTCATTCCAGACGCGTTCGGATCAGCCGGGCCGGGATTCGCAGCGCTCGGCGGCGGGTGCGCTGCGCATCGAATGGCAGGCGCTGCGCGCCGCGCGCCTGGTGAGCATCAGTTCCTACGCGCGTTCCAACATCGTCTCGAGCTTCGACGGCGATTGGGGCAACGATGCGGATTGGGCGCCGTACGCGCCGTATCAATTTTTTTCCTCGACCATACGGCGGCGCACGACGCTGTCGCAGGACCTGCGACTGGTGTCGGCCGCCGGCGATTTGTCGTGGGTGGCGGGCGCGTACGCGTTGCGCCTCACCGAGGACAATGCCCAGCACGACCAGGGCCGGTACCTGGATTTCGAGCCCTTGGATAATCGCCTCGACAGCCGGTACCGCGCCACCAACACGGCCATCTATGCGCAGATGGATGACAGCTTCGCGCGGGATTGGCACCTGAGCGTGGGCCTGCGCGGCGAGCAGCGCCGGGCCCGCTACGCCGATTCCAGTGCGCTGGCCTTCGCGCCGCGCGACACCATGGTGGGCGGCCAGGTGGCGCTGCGCCGGGACTTCTCGCCGCGGTCGGGCGCGTACCTCGCGATCTCGCGCGGCTACAAGGCCGGTGGCTTCAACATCGGCACCGATCTCGATCCGGCGAGGCGCAGCTTTGCCCCCGAATACTTGTGGAATGCGGAAGTCGGTTTGCGCCGGAGCTGGCCGGCGGCGGGGCTGTCGGGCGATGTGACGCTGTTCTATGCGCGCCGGCGCAATCAACAAGTGAGCACCAGCTACCAGGCGCCATCGCCCACCTGCCCGAATGGGCCATTGAATCCCGATGGTTCCGCCTGCGTGGATCCGCTGTCCTTCGTGTATTACACCGACAACGCGGCCAGCGGCATCAACCTGGGTGCGGAGGCCGCGTTGCGCTGGCAGGTGGCGCCGCAGTGGTCGCTGGCGGCGACCATCGGGCTATTGCGCACGCGTTATGAAGACTACCTGTACGGTGAGCGCAACTTGAGCGGCCGGGACCAGGCGCATGCGCCACGTTACGATTTCTCGCTCAGCGCCGTCTGGCGCCATCCCGGCGGTTGGTTCAGCCGGGCCGATTGGTCGGGCAAGGATTCCTTCTATTTCGACGCCAGCAACGACCAGCGTTCCAACGCCTATCAGCTGTTGAATTGGCGCCTGGGGTACGAAGCGCAGCGCTGGTCCGCCAGCCTGTGGGCGCACAACGTGTTCAACCGCCGCTATGCCGTGCGCGGTTTTTATTTCGGTGATGAGCCGCCTGACTTTCCCAACAAGTTGTACGTTCGCTGGGGCGATCCGCGCCAGGTCGGCATCACCGCTTCGTTTCAGTTCTAGACAGGAGCATTCCCATGCAAGCAGCAGTCGAGATCAGCCTGTATCCACTCGATGCCGCCTACATCGAGCCCATCAAGGCCTTCATCGCGAAGCTGAACGCGCGTCCCGGCTTGAAGGTCGAGACCAATGCCATGAGCACACAGGTGTTTGGCTCGCTCGATCATGTGCTGCGGGTGATCGGTGAGGAGATCGAGGCCTCCGCCCTGAAGGGGCCACGGCAGGTGTTCGTGATGAAGGTGATCCCGGGACTCGTGCCGCATCGATGAGCGCGCTGGCGGAACAGGTGTTGGCGGCCTGGCGCACCACCAGCCCCATCGAGCTGGCGGCGGTGCTGTTGGCGCTCGCCTACCTTGGGCTCGCCATCCGCCAGCACATCGCCTGCTGGGCCGCGGCCTTCGTCAGTTCCGCCTTGTACGTGCTGGTGTTGTACCGTGCGCACCTGTACATGGAATCGGCGCTCAACGTGTTCTACGCAGCGATGGCGTTGTATGGCTTCTGGCAATGGCGCAGCCGGCGGGCCGGGGGCGTGCTGCGTGTGAGCCGTTGGCCGCTGGGACGTCATGCGCTGGCCCTGGTTGCGGTGGTGCTGGTGTCATGGGCCGGGTCGCGCTGGCTGGCGGCCAACACCGCAGCGGCGTGGCCCTTCGTGGATTCGCTGGTGACTTGGTCGAGCGTATTCGCGACCTTCCTGGTGGCGCGCAAAGTGTACGAAAACTGGCACTGGTGGCTGGTGATCGACTCGGTGGCGGCGTACCTGTATTTCACGCGCCAGCTCTACGCCACGATGCTGCTGTTCCTCTTGTACCTGGTCATGATCGTGGCCGGCATGCGTGAATGGCGCCGATCATTGCCGGCGCGCGGCGCCGTGCCCGTGCTGCAGGGTTGAGCGCCGTGGACGGGCAGGTATTGCGTGAACTTGCGCTCGTGCATGTGCCGGGACACGGTGAGCCGCGCATCGAGGCGCTGCGCGGCGGATCGTTGAACTGCAGTTTCAAGGTGACGCGGGATGAGCGCCCATGCGTGCTGCGCGTTGATGCCGGTTCCTGCGGCACGGCGCCCGCGCCGGGCGTGGATCGTGCCTGGGAGCGTCGCGTTTTGCAGGCCGCCGCCGGCGCGGGCATCGGCCCGCGGATCGTGGCTTGCGAGCCGGCAGCCGGCGTGCTGGTCACTGCCTGGGTGGACGGAGTGGAGTGGAGTGCCGAGCATGCCGCCGCGCCCGCCTCGCAAGCGCAAATGGCCGGGCTCGTGCGGCGCGTGCACGCGCTGATCGTCCCCGAGCCCGTGCGCCGCATGAGCGTGCGCGACTGGCGCGACTTGTATCGTGAGCAACGACGGCACGAGGCGCCGGATTCGCAGGAGAGCCTGCGACTCGCCCAACTGGACATGCGCGCTGAATCGCTGCTCGATCAATACGAGGCGCTATCCGGCGCGCGGTCCTGCCTGTGCCACAGCGACCTGTATCGTCACAACGTGCTGTGGAGCGGGCAATGCGGCTGTTTGCTCGATTGGGAGTACGCGCATGTGGGCGATCCCTTCTGGGACTTGGCGGGCTGGACCTGCTCGAATGCCCTGTCGCCGGCTGCGCGGAATGAATTTGTGAACGCCTACCTGGGACGCAAGCCGCGGCCCGACGAGCAGGCGCGCCTTGCGCTGCTCATGCGCCTGTACGATTCCATATGCGCCTCCTGGGCCGCGCTTGCCGCCGCTCAGCCGCCGCGCGCACCGTAGACATAGTCCTCCAGCACCTTGTGAAAGTGCCGGATGCGCAGTTCCTGCGCGCCGATCCACAGCCCGGGGAAGCCTTCCGAGTGCATGCCGGCCTGTACGCCGGGAAGGTTGGCGGCGTCCTGGTCGAGCACCAGCCCGATGGATTTCTCGCCGTGCTTGTAGTGCTTGTGCTCCGCGCGCTCGGGGCGTTCAGCGCCCTCGGGCAGCAGTTCGAGCGTCCAGATGTCGTAGAACATCCGGTCGGGATCGGTGGGATGTGGCCGTTGCCGGAACAGCATCAGGTCATCCGCGTGGGTGTTGAGCGTGATGTTGGGGAAGATCAGGTAGTGGTAGTCGTCGGTGAGCTGGTCATCGTTGAGGCGCGAGTAATCCTTGCCCTGCGCCTTGCCGTGCTTGCGCTTCCAGGCCTGCACATCGCGGCGGATGTTCTCGATCGGGTCGTCGTAGTCGGCCGGGTCCATGCCCGCGGCCTTCATGATCACCTTGATGGGTTCGGGAATGGTATTGGGCTTGCGCACGCGCGGGCTCAGCGTGCCGAAGGGGATCAGGTAGCGGTTGTGGCGTTCGTAGCAATCGATCTGGATGTCCAGGTCGTGCAGGTACCACATGAGCTGCGGATGGATGGCCTGCACGTGGTAGCTTTCGTTGAAGGCATCCACCGAGGCCTTCCAGTTGCAGTTCCATTCCACGGTGATGTCGCGAGTCAGGACCATCTTCTCGAATTGATACGGCGCCAGGTGCTCGTGCACCGGCGCCAGGTACTGCTCCAGTGGCTCGGCGTTCTTGTTGAGGCTGAACCACACGAAGCCGCCCCAGGCGGCGCAGGGCAGTTCGCTCAAGCCGCGGCAGGGCGGCGCCCCTTGCGGAAAGGTGTCCAGGTCGGGAATGCGCTTGAACGAACCGTCCCAGTTGTATTCCCAGTGGTGGTACTGGCACTTGAAGGATTGCGCCGCGCCGATGCCGGGGTCACGCAGGCGGTTGCCGCGATGCAGGCAGACATTGTGGAAGGCGCGCACGCCGCCATCGGCCTGGCGCACGATGAGCACGGACTCGCGACCGATTTCCGTGGCGATGTAGTCACCCGGTTCGGCGAGATCGCTCATCAGGCCGCCGAGCAGCCACACCTTGGTCCACATGCGCTCCCATTCGAGCTTCATGAACTCGGCGCTGGTGTAGCGCTCCTTGGGAATGAGCGCGTGGCCGAGGTTGGGGTCCGGCGCCTTGTCCGTGGGCGTGACCGGGCTGTCCTTGGGCTGCACGCGGCGCAGCTTGCGGTAGGCCGGCGTCAGCGACGCGGCCAGCAGCGGATCGGTCTTGCCCTCGTCGCTCATCAGCGGGCCGTGACCCCCGGTACCACGTAGGCACCGGTGATGAGGCTGGCTGCGGGGCTTGCGAGAAAGGCGACCGTCTTCGCCACTTCCTCCGGCGCGCCGCTGCCGGGAGCGGGCGCGACCAGGTTGACCCGCACGAGATCGCGCCCGACGAATTGCGAGAGCTGCTTGGAGTAGGTGACCAGGCCCGCTTGGAAGGCCGTATACGAGATCTGCGCAGCATCGCCGCCGGTGCCGCTGGCGCCGATGATGACGATGCTGCCCGCGCCGCTGGCCTTGAGCTGGGGCAGGAGGGTATCGCAGGCGCGGATGGTGGGCATGATGTCGGCCTGGAAGTCGGTCGCCCATGAATGCCCGGCCGTGGTGGCATCCAACGCCGTGTTGATGATGAGGATGTCGCATCCGCCGAGCTGGGTGGCGCTCTGCGTCAGCCATTCCTTGAAGGCCTCGCCGTCAGCCAGGTTGGGCGAGGCGCCGCTGGCCTGGGTGCCGTGCTTGCGCAGGGCAGCTGCCGTGGCCTCGAGGTGCGCCGCGTCTGCGCAAAAGACGATGTCCACCCCTTCCTGCGCCAAAGCTTCCGCGACGGCGCGGCCGGTGCCGCAGCCCGCGCCGGTGACGATGGCCTTCTTGCCGCGTAAGCCTAAATCCATCTCATTTACTCCGATATATGACACGCCGCTGGTGGCCCGCGCCGACATCTTGCGGCACACTAGCGCGCTTTCGTTCGCCGGCCATGCAGGTCCGGCGGGAATTGACGTGTATTATACTTTCCAGGCCCGCAAAGAAACAGTCATGACTGTTTTTTTCCGGGCGCCCGAACGGCAGGCTAGAGGAGGCCTCGATGGCGCGGATGACAGTGGTGGATCGTGACGGCAAAGAGCATCAAATCGAGGCCAAGCCGGGATTGAAGGTGATGGAAATCCTGCGCGAGCTGGATTACGGCGTTGCGGCAATTTGCGGCGGCCTGTGCTCCTGCGCCACCTGCCATATCTACGTGGACGAATCCTGGGTGGATCGCCTGCCGAAGAAGCAGAGCGACGAGCAGGAACTGCTGAACGAGCTCACCGATTATCGCGAGAAGACCTCGCGCTTGTCCTGCCAGGTGGAATTCACCGCCGAGCTCGACAACCTCAAGGTGGCCATCGCTCCGGACAGCTGATCGCCGCAACACTTTGCGGCGGCGCGCGAGAGCTGCGGTCGGCGGGAAGTTCCGTTGCGAGCGTGGGCGCGCGTGAAAGGCACCGAGTTGCCTCGGTCGGCCGCGAGCGCATCATTCGGTCAAGTCAAGAGTCCAACGTCGTACTCAGTGCGGCCGGCGCGGCAACTCGGACGCGCTTAACACGCTCGCAACGGAACTTCCCGTCGCCCGCAGCTCTCGTACAGGCCTCAGAGGAGTCTGCGACGCCGAGCGTTCTGACGTGGCTGGAGTAGCTAGCCGGCAGGTAGGCCGAGTACTTGCGCGTTGCGTTGAGAGCGCCGCACCCGGCCGACAGGCGCGGAACAGTGGTTCACTTGAGTTACGCGGTAAGACCCGTGGGGGTGTAGCGCCCGGCCGGGTGCGGGAACCGCGGCTCGCGATGATGCGAAGCATCGAGGTTCCGCAAAGTGCCGCGGCGCTCGATCGCAACGCGCAAGTACTCGGCCTACCTGCCGGCTAGCTACTCCAGCCACGTCAGAACACACGCTATTGCAAGAACCTCGGGCCGGATCGGAGGCTAGTGTCGCGGGAAGATCACTGGATCGTGAGTGCGTTGTCGATGAGAATTTCCGCGCCGTTGATGAATCGCGATTCGTCCGAAGCAAGAAAGAGCACGGCGTTCGCGACGTCCACGGGCTTTCCGAGCCCCCACGGAGCGGCCTCGTAAACGGAATTGTCCATGCCCAGTTCCTTGTTCGCCTGCGCGATCATGTTGGTGTCGATGGCGCCCGGATGCAGGGAATTGCAGCGGATGTTGTACTTGTTCATCTGGCAGTGGATGGCAATGGACTTGGTCATGGCGCGCACGGCGCCCTTGGCCGCGGTGTAGGCAAAGAACACCGGATAACCCAGGTGCGTGGCCGTGGAGCACATGTTGATGATGGAGCCGCCGCCGCTGTCGCGCATGGCCGGCATGGCGTGTTTGCACCCCAGGAACACACTTTCCGACATCACCGAATTGACGAAACGGAATTGCTCGAGGGTGGTGCTCTCCGGGGTGGCTACCAGCACGATCCCGGCATTGTTGACCAGCACGTGCAGTCCGCCGAACTGCTTGACCGTGGCGGCAATGACGGCGATCCAGGCCGTCTCGTCGCGCACGTCGAGTTTCATGAACTGGGTGGAGCCGGGATGGCGCGCATTGATCTCGGCGGCGGCCTTTTCACCGGCGGCGGCATCGATGTCCGTGATGACCACCTTGGCCCCTTCGGATGCAAGTGCCAGCGCATCGGCGCTCCCCAAACCACCCGCTGCACCCGTTACAATGGCTACTTTGCCGGCGACTCGACCCATGATGCTCTCCTTTTTCAAAAGCTACGCTAGCAGTCACCCCTGCCGGTTTCAATCATCTTTGACTTTTTTTGGCGAACTTAGCATCCTGAACCGATGAAGCCCTCGCGCAGCACCCGGCGTGGCGCCACCAAGGCCCGCGACACCGCACCACCCGAGCCTGCCGCCTCGGGCTGGCAGGCGCAGAAGAGCGCCTCCACCCGCAACCTCATCATCGATGCGGCCATCAAGTGCTTCGTCGACCTGGGGTATGCGCGCACCACCACCACCGCCATTGCCGAGCGTGCCGGCCTGTCGCGCGGCGCGATGCTGCACCACTTCCCCTCCAAGATCGACATCGTGCGCGCGGCGGTGGATCACCTGCATGCCAAGCGCCTGAAGGCGCTGCGCAAGGCCATGATGCGCCCCAGCGGCGAGACCGACCGCGTGCGCCAGGGCGTGGATGCCTATTGGGCGCACGTCAAGCATCCGATGTTCGTGGCGTTCTTCGAGTTGTCGGTGGCGGCGCGCACCGACGATGAATTGGCCTCGATCCTGCGCCCCGCCCAGGAAGCCTTCGAGCGTGATTGGAACGAGGCCACGCTGGATGTATTCCCCGAATGGCACGGCAACAAGGACGCCTTCGAACTTGGCCTCGACCTGTCGCGTTACCTGCTCGAGGGCATGGCGATCAGTTTCCTCACCCACAAGGAAACCGAGCGCGACAAGCGCGTGCTGCAGTATCTCGAGGAAAAGCTGCATGAACTGCGGCGCCTCGCCTCCGCCCAAAGGCAATGACCATGTACACGACCCTGACGTTGGAAGTGCGCAATCGCGTGGCGTTCATCACCCTCAACCGCCCCGATGCCATGAACACCTTGAGCCTCGCCATGGGCAAGGACCTGCTCACCGCGGCGCTGGCCTGCGAGTCCAATCCGCAGGTGCGCGCCGTGGTGCTGACCGGCGCGGGCAAGGCGTTCTGCGCCGGCGGCGACCTGCGCGGCATGCAGGAGTCCGGCGAAGGCCTGCAGTTGTTCCTGCATGAGCTCACCACGCACCTGCATGCGGCCATCGGCGTGTTCACGCAAATGGATGCCCCGCTCATCGCGGCGGTCAACGGCACCACGGCCGGCGCCGGCGTGGGCCTGCTGGCCATGGCGGACCTCGCGGTGGCGGCGCAGGGCACCAAGATAACGCTGGCCTACACGGGCGTTGGGCTCACGCCCGATGGCAGCACCACGTTCTTCCTGCCGCGGCTCATCGGCCTGAAGCGCACCGCCGAGCTCATGCTGCTCAATCGCGTGTTGAGCGCCGAGGAGGCGTTGCAATGGGGCCTCGTCAATCAGGTGGTGGCGGACGCCGATGTGCTCGCCGAGGCCACCAGATTGGCGGAGAAACTGGCGGCCGGGCCCAAGGGCGCCTTCGGCAAGGTCAAGCGCATGCTGGCCGCATCCGCCGGCGCGCTCGAAACGCAGGTGGCGCTGGAAGCGCGCAGCATTTCCACGCAGGGTGTGAGCGCCGAGGGCCGCGAAGGCATCGCTGCGTTTCTCGGCAAGCGCAAGCCCCAGTATCCGGGCTGACTCCCGGTCAACCGTAGGCGCGCAGGTCGGCGTTGCGTCGGCCGCGAACCTGGCGGTTTTCCGTGCCGCCGTACCAGCGGTGCGTGGTGATGCCTCCCAACAGGCGCCGGTCGGCGCCGCGGCGGTCGGGAATTTTCCGGAATCGGCATTTACACGACTCGGGCATGCTGCAGTCCGCAAGCGGCAGCCGTGGCATGGCGCGCATCAGCAGGCGGACTCCAGCCGCCTGGCGCGCCGCCGAACAACAAATGCCGCTGGATTGGACGGTGACCGCGCGAAAATCGGCCGCCGGCGTGGCAGGAGCCGCGCGGTTTCTCGCAGCGCCGGCCTTGCGGGCGGCGGTGGATCGTGGCGGGGCGTCATGAGCGGCCTTCCCGAAAAACGACAGCAAGTATTTGATCATGGCCGATTTACCATAAGCGTTGACGAGGTGTGCAGCGAGTCGCGATTCATTGCGTTTACCCTCCGTCGTTGGAAGCGTGCATGCGCCGAACTGCCGGCGCAGGTTTTTTATACGCGCACACGCACGTCGTGGCCGTGAAACGGCTCACCACGCTTTTGACTGCAGAGTGGATGGGAGCGGCCGCCAGCCGCGCGCCGGCAGCTCGCCGCTATTTCCTTTCGGTCTGGCGCCGCACCGCATCCTGCGCCGCCGCGATGGCGGTCGCATCGCCCAGAAAGCGCCGGCCCTTGGATTGCAGCTTTGCGTCCAGTTCGTACAGGATCGGAATGCCGGTCGGGATGTTGAATTCGACGATGTCGGACTCCGACATGCCGTCCAGCATCTTCACCAGCGCGCGCAGGCTGTTGCCGTGCGCGACGATCAGCACGTCCTTGCCCGCGGAGAGGAGTGGTGCGATGCGCTGCTCCCAACAGGGCTTGACGCGAGCAAGGGTGTCCTTGAGCGATTCGGTGGCCGGCAGCAGCGCCGGATCGATGCCGGCATAGCGGCGATCGAAGCGCGGATGACGCGGATCATCGAACGCCAGCGCGGGCGGCGGGATGTCGTAGCTGCGGCGCCAGATCTTCACCTGCGCCTCGCCATGCTTCTCCACGGTCTGTGCCTTGTTCAGGCCCTGCAGCGCGCCATAATGGCGCTCGTTCAGGCGCCAATCGCGCTCCACCGGCATCCACATGCGATCGGTGGTGTCCTGGATGATCCACAAGGTGCGGATGGCGCGCTTCAGCACCGAGGTGAACGCAATGGCCGGCTCAAGGCCCTCCTTTTGCAGTTCGCGGCCGGCCTGCGTGGCCTCCTGCCGCCCCAGGTCGCTCAAATCGACGTCGTGCCAGCCGGTGAACAGGTTCTCGACGTTCCAGGTGCTCTGGCCGTGCCGGACCAGGATCAATTTTCCACTCACTGCATAACCCTCATCTTGTGGTCGAAGATCACTCGCCGCTGATGCGGCGCACGGATTGCAATGCCACCGACAGGGTGGCGAAGTCCGCGCTGGCGCTGGTGCGCATGTCGACCAGCACGCGCTTGAGATAATCGACTTCGGCCGTGTGTCGGCCGACCCACTTCGCCAGCCGCGCTGCGGGTTGCGATCCCTTTTCCGCCAGCGCTTCTTCCGCCAGCCGGCGTTGCAGCAAGTACAGGTTGCTGCGCAGGGTGCCGCGAGCCACGGCCTGCCACTGGCCTTCCACATCGAGCTGGTTGATCTGCTGCTTGAGCCAGGAAAGCCCCAGGGCTTCTCCCAGTTCGAAGTACATGCGGGCGGCGAACATCACCGGCACACGCCGCGCCGTGGCTGCTTCCACGATGTCGAACGCCGACCGCAGCGGCTCCAGCGCTGCGACGCGGCTGGCCAGGGAGTCGGGCGCGCCCTGCTCCATGAGCCGCTGCCGCTGTGCCGCGTGCTGTGCGGCCTCGCCCGCGCCGAGCACGCCGGAAAGCCCGCGCGCCAGCTCCGCGATCTTGGGTGCGTAACGCTTTACGCTGGCTTCGATGTCCAGGTCCTTGCGGCGGTGGGTCAGGATCCAGAACGTGGCATGGCGAAGGAGCCTCGAGATCTCGAACATGACGGCGTACTGGGCGCTCGCCGACATGGTGTTGTCCAGGGCCTCGATGCGGGTCCACAACTCGCGCGCCGCGAACACCTCACGCGCGATCGAATACGCGCGCGCGATCGCTGCCGGCGTTGCGCCGGATTCCTCGCGAACGCGGATCGCGAACACCGGGCCCATGCGGTTGACGAGGCTGTTGGTGATGGCCGTGGCGATGATCTCGCGACGCAGCCGGTGCCGGCGGATACGCGTGGCAAAGCGCTTCTGCATTGCCGTCGGGAAGTAGCGGTTGAGTTCGCCGGAAAGGAACGGATCCTCCGGCACGTCCGATTGGATCAACGCGCGGTACAGCCAGATCTTGCCGTAGGCGAGCAACACCGACAGTTCGGGGCGGGTGAGTCCTTCGCCGGCCTTGCGGCGCTCGGCGATTTCCTCATCCGGCGGCAGGAATTCCAGCGCGCGGTTCAGGTCACCCGAGCGCTCGAGGGCGCGCAGTGCAAAGGCGTGTTCGTTCAGCGCGTCCACCGCGCGCGATTGGATGGTGCTGATGGCCTGGCTCTGCAGGTAATTGTTGCGCAACACCAGAGCGGCCACGTCGGGGGTCATCTGTACCAGGAGCTTGTCGCGCGCGGCCCGGGTCATCTGTTTTTCGTGCACCACCGCGTTCAGCAGGATCTTGAGGTTGACCTCTACGTCCGAGCAGTTCACGCCGGCGGAGTTGTCGATGAAGTCGGTGTTGATGCGGCCACCGGCGCGCGCGTATTCCACGCGTCCGAGCTGCGAGCAGCCGAGGTTGCCGCCTTCGCCCACCACCTTGCAGCGCAGTTGCCGGCCGTCGATGCGCACCGAATCGTTGCTGCGATCGCCCACCTCGCCATGGCTTTCATGCGCGGCCTTCACGTAGGTGCCGATGCCGCCGTTCCACAACAGGTCGACGCGCATCTTGAGGATGGCCTTGATCACCTCGTTGGGCGTGGCGGAGGCGGGCAGCTCCAGCATGGCCTGCGATTCACGCGGCAGGGACAGCGTCTTCGCGGCGCGCGAGAACACACCGCCGCCCTTGGAAATCAGGCGCGCGGAGTAATCCTCCCAGCTCGAGCGCGGCAGCTTGAACAAGCGCTCGCGCTCGACGAAGGAGCGTGCCGCGTCGGGGTTGGGATCGAGGAAGATGTGCTGGTGATTGAAGGCCGCGAGCAGGCGGATATGGCGCGACTGCAGCATGCCGTTGCCGAACACATCGCCCGCCATGTCGCCGATGCCGGCCACGGTGAAGTCCTGGGTCTGCACGTCCACGCCCATTTCGCGGAAGTGCCGCTTCACGCATTCCCAGCCGCCACGCGCGGTGATGGCCATCTTCTTGTGGTCGTAGCCGGCCGAGCCGCCGGAGGCGAAGGCATCGCCCAGCCAGAAGCCATAGCTTTCGGACAATGCATTGGCGATGTCGGAGAAGCTGGCGGTGCCCTTGTCGGCCGCCACGACCAGGTACGGGTCGTCGGCATCGTGCCGGACCACATCGACCGGCGGGGTGAGCTTGTCCTTGACGATGTTGTCGGTGATGTCGAGCATGCCGCGGATCAGCGTCTGGTAGCAGGCGATGACCTCGCGCTGCTGGGCCTCGCGCTCGACGGGCAATTGCTTGACCACGAAGCCGCCCTTTGCGCCCACGGGCACGATGACGGTGTTCTTGACGTTTTGCGCCTTCATGAGGCCCAGGATCTCGGTGCGGAAGTCCTCGCGCCGGTCGGACCAGCGGATCCCGCCGCGCGCCACCTTGCCCATGCGCAGGTGCACACCTTCCATGCGGCGCGAGAACACGAAGATCTCGAACATGGGTTTGGGCAGCGGCAGCTCGGGGAGCTGCTGGCTTTCGATCTTGAAGGACAGGTAGTCCTTGGGCTTGCCGGCCGCATCGGGCTGGAAGGCATTGGTGCGCACCGTGGCGCGCAGCGCATTCCAGAAGCCGCGCAGGATGCGGTCCTCGTCGCTCCGGGTCACCGCCTCCAGCATGGCGTGGATGCGCGCGTTCAGGCGCGTGAGCGTGCGCTTGCGTTCGCCGGGCCGCAAGGCAGGGGAGAAGCGCGTCGCGAACAATTCCGCCAACAGTCGCGTGATCTGCGCGTGATTGCCCAGCACCTGCGCCATGTAGCCCTGGCTGAAGGGCAGCCCGGCCTGGAGCAGGAAACGCGAATAGGCGCGGATGATCAGTACTTCGCGCCATGGCAGTCCCGCCGACAGCGTGAGTTCGTTGAAGGAGTCGTTGTCCGTTGCCTGCGTCCACACGGCCGTGAACGTGCTCTTGATCTCTGGCTCCAGCTTGTCGAAGCGCGTGCTCGAGGTGGCGCGCACCTCGATCTCCAGGTCCTGGATCCACGCGCGCCGCCCGGGCGCGAGCTCGAGCTCGTAGGGGCGCTCCGCGATCACCTTCAGGCCCATGTTCTCCAGCATCGGCAGGAGATCGGAGATGGCGATGGCATCCTGCTTGCGGAAGATCTTCAGGAAGAACTTGTTGGCACCGCGGCCTTCCAGCCGGTAGATGTCCAGGTGCAGCTGGTCCGGCCGGGATTCGAGCAGCTCGAGGAAATCGACGTCGCGGGTGGCGACGCCCGCGTCGAAGTCCTCGGTGTAGGCCGCCGGGAAGGCGTGCGCGTAGCGCCCGTACAGTTGCAGCGCGCGCGACTCCTCGAAGCGGCCCAGGAGCGATTCCTTGAGGTCGTCCGTCCAGGAGCGCACCGCGGCCGCGACGCTGCGTTCCAGCCGCGCGAGGTCGATGCGCACCTCGTCCGTCGGCAGCGTGCGCGCCACGATGTACACGCGCGCCAGGTTCGACTCGGAGATCTCCACCTGCGACTCGATGCCGGTGGCGGCGAAGGCCTCGCGCACGACTTTTTCGATGCGCTGGCGCACCTGCGTGTTGTATTTGTCACGCGGCACGAACACCAGGCAGGAGTAGAAGCGGCGGAACGGGTCGCGGCGCATGAGGATGCGCACGCGCGGCCGCTCCTGCAGGCCGAACACGCCGGTGGCGAGCTCGATCAATTCATCGAAGGACGCTTGAAAGAGTTCGTCCCGCGGAAACTGCTCCATGATCCGCAGCAAGGCCCGCCCGTCATGGCTGTCGGGCGCGAGCCCGAATTCGTCGATGACGCGCGCCACCTTGCGGCGCAGGACCGGGATGGCGCGCGGCGGCGCGCTGTACGCGGCCGAGGTCCACAGGCCGAGGAAACGGCGCTCGCCGATCACCTTGCCGGTGCGGTCGAATTGCTTTACGCCGACGTAGTCGAGGTAGCCGCGGCGGTGGACGGTGGACATGGAGTTCGCCTTGGTCACGAGTGCGACCTCCGGCGAACGTGCCTGGCGGCGGATGTCGCGGCTCGCGATCTTGCCGACGACCGCCGGGCGCTCCCGCCCCAGGCGCAGGATGCCAAGACCGGATTCCTCGACCGGCACCAGCGTCTCGCGGCCGGCGCCGCCGCGCAGCCGGTATTCGCGGTAGCCGATGAAGGTGAAGTGCTTGTTTTCCATCCAACCGAGCAGGGCGCGCGTCTCCGCCGCCTCGCTGGCATCGATGCGCGGCGGTACGGTTTCGAGGTCGGTGGCGGCGGTCCGCGCCGCCGCCCGCATGGCGCGCCAATCGGCGTTCACGACACGCACATCGCGCAGCGAGCGCTCGATTTCCGCGCCGAGGGAGCGCATCTCGCCCGGGTCGATGATGCGGTCAACCTCGACGTGCTGGAAGGATTCCAGTCCCTGGCGGCCGGAACGGCCCGTTTCATCGCGCGGGCCGATACCCTTGAGCGTGCCGTCGGCGGCGCGGGCCACCGCCAGCACGGGGTGGGCGAGGAAGTGCAGCGTCAGTCCGCGGCGCGACAGCACCATGCCGATGGAGTCGACCAGGAAGGGCATGTCGTCATCGATCACTTCCACCACGGTGTGCGCGCAGGTGTATCCATCTTCCTGCAGCGTGGGGTTGAACACCCGGACCAGCGCGCGCCCGCGGCGACGGCGCGCGAACCGCACGTGGCCGAGCGCGGCGGCGGCAAGGTCCGCGGCGGAGCGCTCGGCGAGATCCTGGCCAACGTTGGCATAGTAGGCGCGCATCAGCACCGCGGGATCGACGCCGCGCTGTGATTTCAACTTGCGCGCGGCCGCCGTCAAGGCGGACATGAGGCTGCGGTGCGAAGCTGCCAGGCTGTTATCCATGTGATCGCCACTCCCGAAAGCTTTAAGATACGTCCGGTCCAGCCGCGACGATTTGGATTGATGGGCGCAATTATGCCAAAGGCTGGGCCGCGCGTCAGTTGCCCGCCATCGCACGACCATTCCCGCCGCAGGAGGCCAGATGATTCTCTACACGTATTTCCGCAGTTCCGCTGCCTACCGTGCACGGATGGCGCTCGCCCTGAAGGGAATCACCTACGAGCCCCGCTACATTCACTTGCTGCGCGAGGGCGGCGAGCAACTGCGCCCCGACTACCGCAAGCTCAATCCCCTGGGCCGCGTGCCGACGTTGATCGACGGCGACCAGGTGTTCACGCAGTCGATCGCCATCATGGAGTACCTGGATGAGGCGTATCCCGCCCCGCCCATCATGCCTTCGCGTGCCGCCGATCGCGCACGGGCGCGCGCCATCACGCAGGTGATCGCCTCCGACATCCAGCCGCTGCAGAACCTCGCCACCGGCCGCTACCTCGCGCAGGAGTTGAAGCAACCCAAGGAATCGGTGGATGCCTGGACGCGGCATTGGATGACGAACGGCCTGGCGGCGGTGGAGCAGTTGCTCAAGGATCAGGCATCGGGTGAGGTGGCGGTGGGACGCTACCCGACCATTGCTGATATCTGCATCGTGGCGCAGTGCTACGCCTCGCGCCGCTTCCAGGTGGCGATCGAGAATTACCCCCACGTGCATCGCATCGACGCGCATTGCCGTGCGTTGCCGGCATTCAAGGCCGCAGCGCCCGAAGCGCAGGCGGATTTCGAAGGGTAGTGCACGCGACGCGGATCGTCGCGTCGCCGCCGGGCCGCGCCAACCGTGGCCGGTTCAGGCGCGGTGTTGTTGCGCCAGGTATTGCGCAGATTGCATCTCGATCAAGCGGCTGGCGGTGCGTTCGAACTCGAACTTCAGCCGCTCGCCGCGATACAGCGCGTTCGGCGCCGCCGCCGCCGACAGCACCAGTTTTACGCCGCGATCGTAGAATTCATCCACCAGCATGATGAAGCGCCGCGCCGCATCCTCGCGCAGCGCATCGAAGACAGGCACGTTGCTGACGAACACCGTGTGATAGTCGTGCGCGAGGTCGATGTAGTCGTTCTGGCTGCGCGCGCCCTCGCAGATGGCGCCGAAGTCGAACCACACCATGTCGGCGGTCTGCCGCTGCACGGGGATCGGCCGGCCATCGATCCTGATGCTGCCGGCACCGGCCGCCGGCGCGCCGTTCAAGTCCGCGAACAAGCGTTGCAGGCGTTCGGCGGTCTGCGGCTGCGAACTGTCGAGGTAGGTGCCGCTCTGTTCCAGGTGCCGCAGCCGGTAGTCCACGCCGCCGTCCAGCTTGACCACCTCGGTGTGCCGTTGCAGCAGGGCGATGGCGGGCAGGAAACGCTGGCGCTGCAGGCCGTCCTTGTACAACTGATCGGGTGGGACGTTCGAGGTGGCCACCAGCGTGACGCCGCGGCGGAACAGCGCGCCGAACAAGGTGCCGAGGATCATGGCATCGCCGATGTCGGAGACGAAGAACTCATCGAAGCACAGCACGCGCACCTGGCGCGAGATGTCCTCGGCCACGGTCTCCAACGGATTCTCCACGCCTTTCAACTGCGCGAGATGCCCGTGCACGTCGCGCATGAAACGGTAGAAATGGCTGCGGCGGCGTTCCTCGAAGCCGAGGGAGTCGAAGAACTGATCCATGAGGAAGGTCTTGCCGCGGCCCACGCTGCCCCAGATGTACAGGCCGCGCACGGGTTCCAGTGGCTCGCCGCCGCCGAAGGGAAGCCGCAGCAGCGAGAGCAGGCCGCCGGCGCGCGGCTCGGCCAGCGCGGTGGCGAGCAGGTCCAGCTTGCGCGCGCAGTCCAACTGCGCCGGGTCGCGCACCAACCGGCCGGCATCGATCTGGGCGTTGAGCCGCTCGAGCACCGTGCTCAAGGAAGTGCCCGTGCCGCGCTACAGGCCCTGGTAGTTCGGACCCGAGCCGCCTTCCGGCGTCACCCAGGTGATGATCTCGTACGGGTCCTTGATGTCGCAGGCCTTGCAATGCACGCAGTTGGCCGAGTTGATCTGCAGCTTCTTGCCGCCGGCGCCGTCGTCGATCATTTCGTACACGTTGGCAGGGCAGAAGCGCGTGCAGGGATTGTCGAATTCCTTGGCGCAGCGCGTGGCGCAGATGGTGGTGTCCGCGACGCGCAGGTGGATGGGCTGGTTTTCCTCATGCGTGGTGGCGGCGAAGAACACCGAGGCCAGGCGATCGCGCGGCGGCAGCTCGCGCTCCATCCAATCGCGATCGGGCGAGGTGTATTCGTCCAGGCGCTTCAACGCGCTGTGGTCGGCGTGGTTGGACAGCGTCCACGGCAGCTTGCCGGCGGTGACGGTCTCGAGGCCGGCATTCGCAAGGCCGAGCCACATGCCGCGCTTGAAACCGGGGCGGATGTTGCGAACCTTGTAGAGCTCCTGCCCGCCGTCGGAGGCACGCCATGCCGCATCGAATCCTTCGCTCGTGCCCACGCGGGCCAGATGCTCCGCCGCCAGCGTGCCGGAGCGGATGGCCTGGTGAATGCCCTTGATCTTGGGCGTATTGAGCGTGCCGCCGGCATCGCCGGCCAGCAGCGCGCCGGGCATCTCGAGCTTGGGCATGGATTGCCAGCCTCCCTCGATGATGGTGCGCGCGCCGCCTGCCACGATCTCACCGCCCTCGAACAGCGGCTTGACCGACGGGTGGTGCTTGAATTGCTGCCAGGCCTCGAAGGGCTTCAGGCGCGGATCTTCGTAATCCAGTCCGACCACGAAGCCGACGTAGATGCGGTCATCGTTCAGGTGATACAGGAAGCTGCCGCCGTAGGTGGCGCTGTCCAGCGGCCAGCCCAGGGTGTGCTGGATCAAACCGGGCTCGGTTCGGCCCTTCGGCAACTGCCACAGTTCCTTGTAGCCGAGGCCATAGGTCTGCGGAGAGGAATCCTTGGCGAGGCTGAAGCGGCGGATCAATTGCTTGGAGACGCTGCCGCGGCAGCCCTCCGCGAACACGGTGGTCTTGGCGTGGATCTCGGGGCCCAGGGCGAAGTTGGGTCCGCGCTCCCCGTTCTTCTCGATGCCCATGTCGCCGATGCGCACGCCCTTCACCGCGCCCTTGTCATCGAACAACGCTTCGGCCGCCGCGAATCCCGCGAACACATCCACGCCCAGCCGTTCGGCTTCCGCGCCGAGGATGGGGTTGAGCTGGCCCAATGAGGTGATGAAGTTGCCGTGATTGTTCATCTGCGGCGGGGTGGGAAGCTTGATGCGCTTGGTACGGGTGAGGAAGGAGAACTCGTCGCGCCCCGCCGGTACGAAGGTGGCCGGAGGCGTCTTGCGCCACTCGGGCAGCAGCTTGTCCAGGGGGCCCGGCTCGAGTACGGCGCCGCTCAGCGAGTGAGCGCCGAGCGCCGAGCCTTTTTCCAGCAGGCACACCGAGAAATCCGGGTTGATCTGCTTGAGCCTGATGGCGCACGACAAGCCCGCAGGGCCGCCGCCAACGATGGCGACGTCGTACTCCATCACATCGCGTTCCAACTCCTCGCTCATGGATCCTCGCTTGACCGTGCGCTACTTGGGTTGCATGCGGATGGCGCCGTCCAAGCGGACGGTTTCGCCATTCAGATACGAAGTCTGAAACATGTACGCCACCGTTGCGGCGTATTCCTCGGCGCGGCCCAGGCGCTTCGGGAACGGCACCTGCGAGGACAGCGAATCCTGCAGTTCCTGGGTCATGCCGCCGACCATCGGCGTCCAGAACACGCCGGGGGCGATGGTGTTGACGCGAATGCCGAAGGCGGCGAGCTCGCGCGCCATGGGCAGCGTCATGGCCATGACCGCGCCCTTGGTGGCGGAGTAGGCCACCTGGCCGATCTGGCCCTCGAAGGCCGCCACGGATGAGGTGTGGATGATCAGTCCGCGTTCGCCGTCGGCGTTGGCCGCGTTTTGCGTCATCAGTTGCGCGCAGGCCTTGTCGACCAGGAACGTGCCGATGAGATTGATGTGGATGACCTTGGTGAAGAATTCACCGGCCATGGGGCCGGACTTGCCCAGCATGCGTCCGGCGCCGACCACGCCGGCGCAGTTCACCACCAGGTTGATGCCGCCGAGGAATTCGTGCGCCCGCTGCGCGGCTGCGTTGACGTTCTGCTCATTGGTGACGTCGCACTTGATGAAGGTCGCACCGGCGCCGAGGCTGGCCGCAGCCGCCTGGCCCATTTCGTCCTGCACGTCGAGCAGCGCAACTTTACCGCCCGCCGCGATGATGTGCTTGGCTACCGCGTTTCCCAGGCCGGAGGCGCCGCCGGTGATGACGGCGCGAGCTTCATTGATATTCATGATGTTTCTTCAAGTCCCCTAAAGTTTTCATCCAGATCAGCCGACTAATAAACCACAGAATACCCGGTAGACCAACCGCATCCACTAAGCGGACAGGCGGTGAGGGCGTTTGCCTAAAAAAACGCTTTATATAGCGGGAATACCCATGCTGATAGGCCATGGACGCCGGCAACTAGGATGGTCAACGGATTGGGCATGGCCGGGGGCAAGGATGCCCCTCATTTCCCGCTTCAGGTCAGTTCCAGGGCCAAGGCAGTGGCTTCGCCGCCGCCGATGCACAGGGACGCCACGCCGCGCTTCAGGCCCCGCGCCTTGAGCGCATGGATCAGCGTGGTGGTGATGCGCGCGCCGGTGGCGCCCACGGGGTGCCCCAGGGCGCAGGCGCCGCCGTTCACGTTCACCTTGGCCGGATCCAGGCCCAGGTCCTTGATGGCGGCCATCGTAACCGCCGCGAACGCCTCATTCACTTCGAACAGGTCCACATCCGATGCCTTCCAGCCTAGTTGCTTCAGCACCTTCTGGATGGCGCCCACCGGCGCGAGCGTGAACCACTCGGGCTCACGCGCAAAGCTGGCGTAGGCAAGCACGCGCGCGATGGGCTTCAAGCCGCGCTTGACCGCCACGGACTCACGCGTCATGACGAGCGCCGAGGCGCCGTCGGAAATACTGGAAGAACTCGCGGCCGTCACCGTGCCGTTCTTGCCGAAGGCCGGCTTGAGCGCCGGAATCTTCGAGACATCCAGCGTAAACGGCGTTTCGTCCTTGTCGATCACCACCTCGCCCTTGCGCGTCTTGGCGGTCACCGGCGCGATCTCGGCCGCGAACGCGCCTTGCGCCGCAGCCAATGCCCGGCGCACAGATTCAGTTGCGAATGCGTCCTGCGCTTCACGCGTGAAGCCGTATTTCTCGGACGTGGCATCGGCAAAGCATCCCATCAGCTTGCCGTCCCAGGGGCTCTGCAGGCCGTCGGTAAACATGTGATCGAGCACTTCGCCATGGCCCATGCGCATGCCGGCGCGAGCCTTGGGCAGCAAGTAGGGCGCGTTGGTCATCGATTCCAAGCCGCCAGCGATGATCACGTCCGCCGTCTGCGCGGACAATTGGTCCGCCGCCATCATCAGCGTGCGCATGCCCGAGCCGCACATCTTGTTCACGGTGGTGCAGGGCACGTTGGCGGGAACGCCGCCGCCGATGGCGGCCTGGCGCGCCGGCGCCTGGCCGATGCCGGCCGGTAGCACGCAGCCCATCATCACCTCATCCACCTCGGCCGGCGCCACCCCCGAGTCCGCCAATGCGGCCTTGATGGCCGCCGCGCCGAGCTGTGGCGCGGTCACGCTTGCGAACACACCCTGGAATGCGCCGACCGGAGTACGACGCGCCGCAAGAATGACTACAGGATCTTTGGACATGATGTTTCCCGCTGATAAAGTACGTTTCAGTACGACCGATTTTGCGACGCAAAAGCGGTTCAGTCAACGCCGTCAGCCGCCATCGGGTGCCCCGTCGGGTATCCCATCGGGCTTATGTGAAGGCCCCGCAACCGGAATCAATGGCTCTCCCACCGCAGAGGCGATGAGTTGGCGTGCCTGCTCGCGAATGTCACTCACGTGCACCTCCGCAGTGCCGCAATGCTCGAAGATGGCAAGCACTTCGACGCGCATCGCAACACGGCGCATGAACAACGTACCGGAGGGAAGCGCATCGCGGGTGCCGTGCAGCGCCAGCGCCACCACCGGCATCTGGTTGCGCGCCGCGGTGGCGAACGCGCCCGCATGGAATTTGCCGATGGCGCGGGTCTCGGTGAAGGTCCCTTCCGGAAAGAACACCAGCGACTCGCCGGTGGCGGCACGCTTGAGCACGCGGCGCGCATCGACGCCGCCCTTATGCCGGTCGAAGCGTTCCACGAATTCCGAGCCGAGGCGCCGCAGCATGAGGCTGGCGAGCGGCACGCGCACCATCTCCTTCTTGATGACGAAGGTGAATTCCGGCGGCAGCGCGGCGACCATCACCACGGCATCGAGATAACTGGCGTGATTGGCGACGACCACGCAGGGGCGTGGCGGCAGGCGGTCCAGCCCGATCGCGCGGAAGTCGATCCCGGCCGCGCGCAGGAATGTCCTGCCGGCAGCGCGCGCGACGGCGCGGCGGTTGCGCAAACCCGGCACGAACAAGTTCACCACCAGCACTGCCACCGCGGTTGGCGTGAACAAGCCGATGCACCATAACCCATAAAAAAAGCCGCGTATTTCTCGCATTTGCCAAGAGTACTGTGATCTGGTTCTCCTTATGTTAATACTTCAGCTGTTGTGTGATTCTGATCACGCACCCCCCTTGTGGCGGCTCGCATACTGGCTCCCGTCAAGCGGGCGTCTTCGCGCCCGCGTCATGCAGATAGGTCACTATGTCTACCGCATTGAAGAGGTCCGTATTCACGCGCAGCGCCAGTCCCACCGGCGAAGCGCTGCGTGAAGTTGCCGATCCGGCGCTGCAGCGCTTTCTAGATGCGGTGTGGATGGAGCGAGGGCTCTCTGCCAATACGCTCGCCGCCTACAAGGCCGACCTCACCGCCCTGGGCCGCTGGCTCGAGGAACATGACAGCGCGCTGCTCAAGGCGACGCGCACCGAAATCCTGGGTTTCATCGCCGCCCGCGTCGAAGGCGGCTCACGGCCGCGTTCCACCGCGCGGCAGTTGTCGAGCTTCCGCCGCTTCTTCCGCTACGTGATCCGCGAAGGCCTCATGAGCGAGGATCCGACGGCGCAGATCGCGATGCCGAAGATCGGCCGCTCGCTGCCGAAGTCGCTCACCGAGGCGGAAGTCGATGCGCTGCTGGAAGCGCCGAGCGTGAGCGATCCGCTCGGGCATCGCGACCGCACCATGCTCGAAGTGTTGTACGCCACGGGACTGCGCGTCTCCGAACTCGTCAGCCTCAAGCACAACCAGATCAACTTCAACCAGGGCGTCATGCGCGTGGTGGGCAAGGGCAACCGCGAGCGCCTGATCCCGCTGGGCGAGGAAGCCATGCGCTGGCTGCGTCAGTTCATGCAGGGCCCCCGCGTGGAGATCCTGCTCGAACGCCAGACCGATTACCTGTTCCCGACGCGCCGCGGCGACCGGATGACGCGCCAGGCCTTCTGGCACATCATCAAGCGCTACGCGAAGAAGGCGGCGGTGGAGAAGGAATTGTCCCCGCACACGCTGCGCCACGCATTCGCCACGCACCTGCTGAACCATGGCGCCGACTTGCGCGTGGTGCAGATGCTGCTCGGCCACAGCGATCTGTCGACCACGCAGATCTACACGCATGTGGCGCGCGAGCGCCTCAAAGAGTTGCACGCGCAGCATCATCCGCGCGGCTGATCGCCATGGCGCGGCGCGACCCTGCGCCGAACGGGCCGCAAGGGCTCTCCCCGCCACGGCCTGAGGCCGGATCGTTTCCTGTTGCGCCGACTGAATTTCCCGCTTCAACCGCGGTCCCAAGTGTTGCGGTAGAATCAATCCGGTCCTCCGGCCTTCGCGCACAGGGTCTTCCATGTCACTAAAAGTCGCCTTTCCGTTCCTCCTCGCCTGCGTGGCCGCCTCGGCATTGGCTGCGCCCGCCACGGTGACGGCGCCCGCCACGCCTGCCGCCGATGCGCGCGGCGACGCCAAGGACCCGCGCGTGGAGCTGCTGAAGAGACTTCCGGCAGGCTCGAAGCTCGAGGACCTGCGTCCGGCGCCCATCCCCGGCCTGTTCGAATACAGCCAGGGCGCGGAAGTGAGTTATCTCACCGCGGACGGCAAGTACTTCATCGATGGCAGCGTGTACGACATGGATACGCACGCCAATCTCACCGAGGATCGCCGCAGCCAGGCTCGCCTGAAGCTGCTGTCCTCGCTGCCCGAATCGCAGCTCATTGTGTTCTCGCCCAAGGTTCCGCAGTACACCATCACCGTGTTCACGGACATGGATTGCGGCTACTGCCGCAAGCTCCACAGCGAGATCAACGAGCTCAATAAGCTGGGCGTGCGGGTGCGCTACGCCGCATTCCCGCGCACCGGTCCCAACACCGACAGCTGGCGCAAGGCCCAGGCCGTGTGGTGCGCGGCGGATCGCAATGCGGCACTGACGCGCGCCAAGCAGGGCGCGGCCATGGAAACCGGCAAGCTGTGTGCCACCGATCCGGTGGCGCGCGAATATCAGCTGGGCCAGGAAGTGGGCGTGCGCGGCACGCCGGCCATCGTCACCGAAAACGGCGACTACATTTCAGGGTATCTGCCGCCGGCTGAACTGGTGCGCTACCTGAAGGACTTGAAGCTCGCCCGCCGCTGACGGCGGGCGTTTCGGCTTGGGTGATGCCCGCCGGCGGTGATGCCGGCAACGATGGCGAAGAAGGACCTGTCCGGTCCCGTGCCGGGTCAGCGTTCCAGCAGCTTCAATTTATCCGGCTTGCCTTCCCATTCCTTGGCGTCGGCGGGCGGATCGCCCTTCTCGCTGATCACAGGCCATTTCTTGGCAAGCTCGGCATTGATCTGGCGGAAATTTTCCTGGCCATCGGGCAGCTCTTCTTCGGAGAAGATCGCCTCCACCGGGCACTCCGGCTCACACAGCGTGCAGTCGATGCACTCATCGGGGTCGATCACCAGGAAATTCGGACCCTCATGGAAGCAATCGACCGGACAGACTTCAACGCAATCCTGGTATTTGCATTTGATGCAGTTTTCTGTGACCACGAAGGTCATGGCATACCCTTAAATGTAGTTGGAAACGGCCACCGGGCGCATTGTGCCACAAATTGCCGCGTTCACGCCCCGCCCGGCGGGGGAGGGTGGCGCCGCTGCAGCTCGGTGAAATGATGCTGTTCGCGCCCCGCGGCGCGGTCTTCGTAGAACTTGCGCAGGGTGAAAACGCCGCTGGGGAAGGCGAGATCGTCCCAGGGGATTTCGTCCTCGGTGACGAGCTTGACCTCGAGGCTCTCCGGGCCCGGGGCGAACTCCGGCTTGATCAACTGCGCGCGGAACATCACGTGCACCTGGTGCGCGTGGGTGACGTTCACCACCGCGAGGAGCGAGCCCACCTCGACGCGCGCCATGGCCTCTTCATGGCATTCGCGCGCAGCGGCCTGCTGCATGGTCTCGCCGTTCTCCATGAATCCGGCGGGCACGGTCCAGAACCCCAGGCGCGGCTCGATGGCACGGCGGCAGATCAGGATCTTGTCCTCCCATTGCGGCACGCAGCCCAGCACCAGCAGCGGGTTCTTGTAGTGGATGGAACCGCATTGCTCGCAGACGAAGCGGGGGAGGTGGTCGCCGGGCGGAGTCTTGATGGTGATCGGCGAGCCGCAGTTGCTGCAAAAATTCAAGGTCGATCCGCGTAGGTTGAAAGGAGAGTCTTGGTGCCGATGGAGGGAATCGAACCCACACGACCTTGCGATCGGCGGATTTTGAGTCCGCTGCGTCTACCAGTTCCGCCACATCGGCAATCAGCCTGGCGCCGCACCACACCCGTGACGGGGGTCCCACGCGGGACGGGCGATGCGCCGGGCGCGCATTATAGCGATTTTCGGGCTGGTTGGCGCAAGGTACCATGCGCGCCGCCATGCAACGCGCCGACTTCGAATTCGACCTGCCGCCGCACCTGATCGCCAAAACCCCGGCGGCGCAACGCTCGGCGAGCCGGTTGCTGCGCCTGGACGGGCAAAACGGCGAATTCCGGGACCTGCAATTCCGGGACCTGCCCTCCCTGCTCGAGCCGGGTGACCTGTTGGTCTTCAACGATACCCGCGTGGTGCCCGCCCGGGCGTTTGGCGCCAAGCCCAGTGGCGGGCGGGTGGAGATACTGCTGGAACGCGTGGCCGGGGACGGCCGCGCATGGGTGCATCTGCGCGCGAGCAAGGCGGTCAAGCCCGGCGCCGAGATCGTGCTGCCCGGCGCGCATCGCGCGCGCTGCATCGAGCGTGACGATGACCTGTTCCTGCTCGAGTTCGATACCGAGGTGCTGGATTTCTTCGAACGCCATGGCCGCTTGCCGTTGCCGCCATACATCGATCGCGAGGTCGAGCCGGCCGATCATGAGCGCTACCAGACGGTGTACGCACGCGCGCCGGGCGCCATCGCCGCGCCCACCGCCGGATTGCACTTCGACGAGGCGACCTTCGCCGCGCTGGAGCAGCGTGGTGTGCGCCGCGCGTTCGTCACCCTGCACGTTGGCGCGGGTACCTTCGCTCCGGTGCGCGAGCAGGACATCGAGACGCATCGCATGCACAGCGAATACTGCAGCGTGCCGGCGGAAACCTGCGATGCCATTGCCGCCGCGCGCCGCGCCGGCAAGCGCGTGGTGGCGGTGGGCACGACGGTGGTGAGGACGCTGGAGAGCGCGGCGCTGGCGCAGGCGAACAGCGGGCAGGGCGATGGCGGGCTTGCGCCATTCAGTGGCGACACGTGCCTGTTCGTGCGACCGGGATTCCGCTTTCGCGTGGTCGATGCCATGGTCACCAATTTCCACTTGTCCGGCTCCACGCTCCTGATGCTGTGCGCGGCCTTCGTGGGGCGCGAACCATTGCTGGCGGCCTACCGCCACGCCGTGGCTGCGCAGTACCGCTTTTTCAGCTACGGTGACGCGATGTTCCTGACGCCGTCCGCCGCCGCCAAAGCTGCGGCTCCGACATGACCTTCCGCACGCGCTTCGAGGTGGTGGCGCGCGATGGCGCGGCGCGGCGCGGCGTTCTGCACCTGCCCCGCGGAAGCATCGACACGCCCGCGTTCATGCCCGTGGGCACGTACGGCACGGTCAAGGCGATGACGCCGGAGGAACTCACCGAGGGCGGCGCGCAGATCATCCTCGGCAACACCTTCCACTTGTTCCTGCGACCGGGCCTCCCTGTGATCGAGGCGCACGCTGGCCTGCATGGCTTCATGCACTGGCACAAGCCCATCCTCACCGATTCGGGCGGCTTCCAGGTGTTCAGCCTGGCCAAGATGCGCAAGATCAGCGAGCAGGGCGTGAGCTTCCGCTCGCCGGTGGATGGCGCGGAGGTGTTCCTCTCACCCGAGGAATCCATGCGCATCCAGCGCGTGCTGCGTTCCGACATCGCCATGGCCTTCGATGAATGCACGCCGTACCCGGCGGGCGAGAAACAAGCGCGCGAGTCGATGGAATTGTCGATGCGCTGGGCACGCCGCGGATTCGATGCCTATTACGGCAGTGACCCGGCGGAGCCTGCGCCGGGCGATCTGTTCGGCATCGTGCAGGGCGGCACGCATCCGGCATTGCGGCTCGCATCGCTGGCCGCGCTGGAAGACATCGGCTTTGCTGGTCTTGCCATCGGCGGGCTGGCCGTGGGCGAGCCCGAGCACGAGCGGCTCAAGGTGATGGAGGACCTGATTCCGCACATGCCTGCCCGCAAGCCGCGTTACCTCATGGGCGTGGGGCGGCCGCAGGACATTCTCGAGGCGGTGCGGCGTGGCGTGGATATGTTCGATTGCGTGATGCCCACGCGCCATGCCAGGAACGGCCATCTGTTCACCCGCTCAGGCGCGCTCAACATCCGCAATGCCGCGCATCAACTCGACACGCGCCCGGTCGAGGAGGATTGCGGCTGCTACACCTGCCGGAACTACAGCCGCGCCTACTTGAAGCACCTGGATCGCTGCAATGAGATCCTCGGCTCGCGCCTCAACACCATCCATAATCTGTACTTCTACCTGCGCCTGATGCGCGAGATCCGCGCCGCCATCGAGGCCGGCCGGCTCGAGGACTATGCGCGCGATTTCTACGCCCGGCTGGCGCCGGGCGCGGGACCTGATGCCGCCGGAGCGGGTTGGCCTAAGCCGGAAAACCCACCGCCGGACCCATGAACTGCAGCGCGGCCGTGAAAGCCGTGGTTATAATACGCGCCCAAAAGTGTCGGCCGCTGGCGCCAATTCGGGTGTAACTCTATGGATTTCTTCATTAATACTGCGTACGCGCAGGCCGCAGGCGCGGCCCCGGGCGGCGGCCAGAGCCTGCTGTCGGCGCTGATGCTGCCGGTGTTGTTGCTGGTGGTCTTCTACTTCCTGCTGATCCGGCCGCAGAACAAGCGCGCCAAGGAACAGCGCGAGATGCTCTCCAAAGTCGCCGCCGGCGATGAGGTGGCCACCAGTGGTGGCATCCTCGGCAAGGTGGTCGAGGCGGGTGATCAGTTCGTCACGCTGGAAATCGCGCCCGGCGTCAACATCAAGCTGCAGAAATTCCAGATCGCGCAGGTGTTGCCCAAGGGAACGGTCAAGAGCGCATGAGCTCCTATCCGCGCTGGAAAATCGCCATCGTCGGCGTGGTGCTGCTGATTGCCATCCTGATGGCGCTGCCCAATCTGTTCGGCGAAGACGATGCCCTGCAGCTGGCCAAGGATCGCGCCGCCGTCACCAGTTTCGACCAGACCAAGGTTGAAACCTTCCTCAAGGACAAGGGCGTCACGCCCACCAGCACCTTGCTCGAGCAGGGGCGGCTCACGCTCGGATTCGGCAGCAAGACCGACCAACTCAAGGCTCGGGACCTCATCACCGAAGGCTTGCCCAATCAGTTCACCGCGGCGCTGACGCATGCCTCGCGCGTGCCGGGGTGGATGCGCAGCCTCGGGCTCTCTCCCCTGAAGCTGGGCTTGGACCTGCGTGGCGGGGTGTACCTCGTCTACCAGGTCGATATCCAGGGTGCGGTCAAGCAGCAGCTGGATCGATACGAGCAGGACTTCCGCGCGTCCTTGCGCACGGCGCGCGTCGGTTACCAGGACGTGCTGGTGGACTACGCCGGCAACCGCGTGCGGGCGGTGTTCCGCGATGCCGACAGCTTCGCCAAGGGCAAGGCGGCCATCGCCGCGGATAACCGCTCCTTGAGTTTCAACGACGTCACCGTCAACGGCCTGCCCGCACTCGAAGTGCAGCTCAACCTGCAGCAGATCAAGGAGCGCCAGGACTACGCCGTCCAGCAGAACATCACCATCCTGCGCAACCGCTTGAACAGCCCGGAACTCGCGGTGTCAGAACCGCAGGTGGCGCGTCAGGGTGTTGACCGCATCGCCATCCAGCTCCCGGGCCTGCAGAACTCCGCCGAGGTGAAGAAAATCCTCGGCAAGACGGCGACCCTCGAGTTCCGCATGGTCGATGAGACCAACAATCCGCTCGAGGCCGCCGGCACCGGCCGCGTGCCGCTGGGCTCGAAGCTGTACTACACGCGCGAGAAGCAACCCGTGCTGCTCAAGCGCGAGGTGGTGGTCACCGGCGATCAGCTCTCCGATGCCTCCTTCCAGCCCAACACGCAGGATGGCCCGGCGGTGTCCGTCAGCCTCGACAGCCGCGGCGCGTCCAAGATGCTGAAGAACACGCAGGAGAACATCGGCCATCTGATGGCCGTGGTGTTCATCGAGCGCTCGCGCGAGAAGAACGCGGATGGCGTGGAAGTGGAGCGCACCAACGAAGAAGTGATCAACCGCGCCACCATCCGCGGCGTGTTCAGCAACCAGTTCCAGATCACCGGCGTGAATCCGGTCGAAGGCCGTGAGCTGGCGCTGTTGCTGCGTGCGGGTGGCCTGGCGGCGCCGCTGTACGCCGTCGAGGAGCGCGCCATCGGTCCCGGCCTCGGCCAGGACAACATCAACAAGGGCGTGAATGCCATGGTGTTCGGCATGCTGGCCGCCTTCATCTTCATGGCCGTGTACTACAAGTTGTTCGGCCTGATCGCCGATGTGGTGCTGCTCGCCAACGTGGTGCTGCTGGTGGCGTTGCTGTCGATGGTCGGCGCCGCGCTCACCCTGCCCGGCATCGCGGCCGTGGTGCTCACCGTGGGCATGGCGGTGGACGCCAACATCCTCATCTACGAACGTATCCGCGAAGAAGTGCGCAATGGCGTGAGCCCGCGCACCGCAATCACCGCGGGCTTCGAACACGCCTTCTCCGCCATCTTCGATTCCAACGTCACCGCCTTCATCGCGGGGTTGGTGTTGTGGCTGTTCGGCACCGGCGCGGTGCGCGGCTTCGCGGTGGTGCTGGTGCTGGGCATCGCCACCTCCATGTTCACCTCGCTGATGGGCAGCCGCGTGCTGGTGCAGCTCATCTACGGCGGCAATCGCAAGATTGAACGCCTGTCGATCTAAGGAGCTTCGCGCGCCATGGAATTCTTTCACAAGGTCACGACCTTCCCGTTCATGCAGACCCGCAAGGTCTGGTACGGGCTGTCCGGCGTGCTCATCATCGGTTCCATCCTGCTGGTGGCGATCCACGGGCTGAACCTGGGCGTGGACTTCACCGGCGGTGTGGTGGTGGAGACCAATTTCTCCGAAGCCCCCAACACCGATGCCCTGCGTAGTGCGCTTGAAACCGCGGGCGTGAAAGGCGCGCAGGTGCAGGTGTTCGGCGGCTCTCGCGACATCCTCGTGCGCCTGCCGCCGGATCCCAATGCCAAGGGCGAACAGCTGGGCGCGCGCATCCTCGAGACTTTCCGTGCCATCGATCCGAAGGCCACCCTGCAGCGCACCGAGGTGGTCGGGCCACAGGTGGGCCAGGAATTGTTCGTCAAGGGCGGTTGGGCGCTGGTGGCGACGCTGGTGTTGATCCTCATCTACGTGCTGCTGCGCTTCACGTTCAAGCTGGCGATGGGCGCCATCATCGCCGTGTTGCACGACCCCATCTGCGTGCTGGGCTTCTTTGCACTGACGCAGATGACCTTCGACCTGACGGCGATTTCCGCCATCCTGGCCGTCATCGGCTACTCGCTCAACGATACGGTGATCGTGTTCGACCGCCTGCGTGAGCGCGCCCGGTCCGCCCGTAAGCTCACGATCGCCCAGGTCATCGATGAGTCCATCAACCAGACCCTGTCTCGAACCATCATGACCAAGCTGGTCACGCTGCTGGTGGTCGTGGCGCTGCTGATCTTCGGCGGGGAAACCTTGCATGGCTTCTCGGCCGCGCTGGTCATCGGCATCCTCGCCGGCACGTATTCCTCCATCTACGTGTCCGCCGCGCTCGCGTTGGACATGGGGCTGCAGACCGAAGACCTGCTGGAGCGCAAGCTCACCAAGCCCGAGGAAGTCGACGGCTTGCCCTGAAGCCGCGCTTGCCGATAAGGTGGGAAGATGGAGCTTCTCACCGATCCCCAGGTCTGGCTGTCGTTTGCGACCCTCGCGATCCTCGAGATCGTGCTGGGCATCGACAACATCATCTTCCTGTCCATCCTGGTGGGGCGCCTGCCGGCCTCACAGCAGCGGCGCGCACGCCTGCTGGGGTTGGGCTTCGCGATGCTCACGCGCCTCGCGCTGTTGTTTTCCATCAGCTGGCTCACCACGCTGCGTGAACCGCTGTTTCACCTGTTCGAGCAGGGAATCTCCGGCCGCGACCTGATCCTGTTCGCCGGCGGCGCCTTTCTCCTGGTCAAGAGCGCCATGGAGATCCGCGAGACCATCCATCCCTCGCACGTGGCGCGCAAGCCCCATCTGAAGGACAAGCTCTGGCTCATCATCCTGCAGATCGGAGTCATCGACATCCTGTTCTCGCTGGACTCGGTATTCACGGCCATCGGGCTTGCGCAGTACATCCAGGTGATGGCGGCGGCCATCGTGGTGTCGGTGGTGGTGATGATGCTGGTGTCGGGTGCCGTGAATGATTTCATCGACGCCCAGCCCACCATCAAGATCCTGGCGCTGGCGTTCCTGTTGCTGGTGGGCGGGGTGCTGGTCGCGGAGTCGCTCGAGTTCGAGGTGAACAAGGGCTACTTGTATTTCGCCATGGCGTTTTCGTTCATCGTCGAGATGCTCAACATCCAGTTGCGCAAGCAACGGCAAGGTTGAGCGCGGCGTTCTGAACGCACCTGTCGTGACGGCGCCGGCAGCGCCGTCACGGTTCCGCGAGAAAACCCGGGACGGGGCTCAGGCGGCGTTGAGCTTGCTGTTGCGATAGCCGTAGGCGCCGTAGATCACGGCGCCCAGCGCCGTCCATCCCACCGCCATCAGCCACACCGTTGCCGACAGTTGCAGCAACAGGAAGGCGCATGAGGCCGCACCGCCGATGCACACGACCGGCGCCATCGGCACGCGGAACGGGCGCTTCAGGTCCGGGCGGGTCTTGCGCAGCACCAGCACGCCTACGCACACCACGAGGAAGGCCATCAGCGTGCCGAAGGACACCAGTTCGCCGAGGATGGTCACCGGCAGCAATCCGCCCATGATGCCGGCGATCACGCCGGTCACCATCGTGGCGAACGCCGGCGTCTGGAAACGCGGATGCACCGCCGAGAACGCGGGCATCAGCAGGCCGTCCTTCGACATCGAGAAAAAGATGCGCGACTGGCCGAGGATCATCACCAGGATCACCGAGGTCATGCCGGCGACGGCGCCGAGCTTGATGAGGAAGCCCAGCCAGCTCACCTGCGGATATTTGTCCAGCGCATACGCCACCGGTGCGGGCACGTTCAACTCGTTGTAGTGGACCATGCCGGTGAGCACGGCCGACACCAGGATGTAGAGCACCGTGCAGATGACGAGGCTTCCGAGGATGCCGATGGGCATGTCGCGTTGCGGATTCTTCGCTTCCTGCGCCGCCGTGGAGACCGCGTCGAAGCCGATGTAGGCGAAGAAGATGATGGAGGCGGCGCGGAAGATGCCATCCCAGCCGAACCGGCCCGGCGCCTCGTTGGGCGGAATGAAGGGGTGCCAATTGGAGGTATCGATGAGCGTGGCGCCGAAGCCGATGAACAGCACGATTACCGCCACCTTGATCATCACCACGATGGAATTGAAATTGGCGGACTGCTTGATGCCCGTGTAGCACAACGTGGTGATCACCGCGACGATGAGCACCGCCGGCATGTTGACGAGGGCGCCGGTGAAGGCCACTTCGCCGGGCGTGGCGCCGGGCGCGAGCGGCGCGGAGCTCAGGTGCGCGGGAATCACCCAACCGATCTGCTTCATCAGGCTGACGATGTAGCCCGACCAGCCCACCGACACGGTGGAGGCGGCGAACAGGTACTCCAGCACCAGCAGCCAGCCGACGAACCACGCGACGCCTTCGCCGAGCGTGGCATACGCGTACGAATACGCGCTGCCGGAGACGGGGATCATCGCGGCGAACTCGGCATAGCACAGCGCGGCCAGCGCGCAGGCAAAACCGGCGATGATGAAGGCCACGACCAGCGCGGGTCCGGCGTGTTCGGCGGCTGCGACGCCGGTGAGCACGAAGATGCCGGTGCCGATGATGGCGCCGATCCCGAGGCCGATGAGGGCGCCGGGGCCCAAGGCGCGTTTCAATCCGCTGGGCGCTTCCCCGCCGATCGGCTTGGTCCGAAAAATCCCCATGTGGCTCTCCTCGCGTCGGTTGTTATTGCTGCAACGCCGCCGGCACCAGCGGGCGTATCAGTTCCAAGAGATTCTCATAGACCTTGGGGTTCCCGGCAACCACGTTGGGCCCGAGGACATAATCGCTGCCGTTGGGATTGCCGATGCGGCCGCCGGCTTCCTGGATGAGCAGCGCGCCGGCCGCGGTGTCCCAGGCGGACAAGCCGAACTCCCAGAATCCGTCCGTGCGGCCCGCGGCCACGTACGCGAGGTCGAGCGCTGCCGAACCCGGCCGGCGCACGCCCGCGGCCACGTTCATCACGGCCTTGAGCACCGCCAGGTAGGGGTCGACGTGTTCGGCCTGCATGCGATAGGGAAATCCGGTGCTGATCAACGCGCCTTCGAGGCCGCGCTGATGCGAGACGCGGATGCGCCTGCCATCGAGCTGTGCGCCGTCGCCGCGGCTCGCCGTGAACAGCTCCTGGCGCGACGGATCGTAGATGACGGCCTGCTCCAGCCGGCCCTTGTGCTGGACCGCGATCGACACCGAGAAGGTGGGAAAGCCATGCAGGAAATTGGTGGTTCCATCCAGTGGATCGATGATCCAGACATAATCGGATTCACCCGAGCGTCCGCTTTCCTCACCCAGGAACGCATGATCCGGATAGCTCTTGCGCACCGTCGCGATGATTTCTTCCTCGGCCTTGCGGTCGATGTCGGTGACGAAGTCGTTGCGGCCCTTGCTGTCGATCTTCAGCGAGTCCAGGCGTGAGAGGCTCTTGACGATGAAATCACCGGCGCGGCGGGCGGCGCGGACGCCGATATTGAGCAGTGGATGCATAAGGTCGCAGTAGAATACCAGAGCATGACCAGCCTGGTTCGCATCGTCCTGATCGACCCCAGCCACCCCGGCAACATCGGCTCGGTGGCGCGTGCCATGAAGAACATGCAATTGGACGACCTGGTGCTGGTGCGGCCGCGCAATTTCCCGCATCCCGAGGCGGTGGCACTGGCAGCAGGCGCGGATGACATCTTGAGCGGCGCGCGTGTGGTCGAGAGCGTGCAGGAGGCCGTGGCCGACTGCGGCTTCATCGCCGGTACCACCTCCCGGCCGCGCAATCTCAACTGGGACTTCCTCACCCCGCGCGACCTGTCGCAGCGGGTGCTGGCGTTGCAGCCCGGGACGCGCGCGGCGCTGCTGTTCGGCTCGGAGCGTTTCGGCCTCGCCAACGAGGATCTGCAGGTGTGCCATGCGCTGGTGCGCATACCGGCCAATCCCGAGTATTGCTCCTTGAATCTGGCCATGTCGGTGCAATTGATCGGCTATGAGTTGTTCCAGGCGCGCCATGCGCCGCAATCGACCCGGCAGGTGGAGCGGCCGCTGGCCAGCGGTGAGCAGATGGAATCGCTGTACCAGCATCTGCAGCGCGTGATGGACCGCGTGGGATTCGAGGATCGCAATGGCGAGGGCCACCTGATGACGCGCATCCGCCGGCTGTTCAATCGCGCGCAGCTCGACCAGAACGAGATCAACATCCTGCGTGGGCTGTTCACTGCCATCGAAGGCGCGCGGCGCCCCGCGGGAACCCGCGCGGCGGGCCAACGCGCAGCGGACGACAGCGCGGAGCAATCCGGCGTGCCGGCCTCACCTCGCCAAGGCCCGGCCTCATGAACCCGACGATGCCCGTGTATCTCGACTGTGCCGCCAGCACGCCCGTGGACCCGCGCGTCGCCCAGGTCATGTGCGAGGTGCTGGGCGCGGCGGATTCCCACGGCAATGCTGCTTCAGCGCATGCCTTCGGCCAGCGCGCGCACGACTTGATCGAGCGCGCCCGCGGGCAGGTGGCCGCTGCCGTGGGCTGCGCGGCGCACGAAGTGGTATTCACCTCGGGCGCGACCGAGGCCGACAATCTCGCCATTTTCGGCATCGCGCAGTACTACGCAGGCAAGGGACGCCACCTGGTCACCGCGCGCACCGAGCACAAAGCCGTGCTCGATGCCTGCCTGGAATTGCGCAAGCGTGGCTGGGACGTCAGCCTGTTGTCGCCCGATCGCAGCGGCCGCATCACGGCGGCGCAACTGGCGGCGGAACTGCGCGAGGACACCGTGCTGGTGTCACTCATGCACGTGAACAACGAGACCGGCGTGACGCAGGACATCGCCGCCCTGGCTGTCGCATGCGCGGAGCGTCGCGTACCCCTGCACGTGGACGCGGCGCAGAGCGTAGGCAAGCGCCCCTTGGACATCGCCGCCAGCGGCGCTGCGCTGGTATCGCTGTCCGCGCACAAGGCCTATGGCCCGAAGGGCGTGGGCGCACTGGTGGTGCGCGGTGGCAGCGGCCTGCATCTGCAGCCGCAATCCTTCGGCGGCGCCCAGGAACACGGGCTGCGCTCGGGCACGCTCGCCACGCACCAGATCGCCGGCATGGGTCGTGCCTTCGAGTTGGCCGCCCGCGAGCTTGCCGCCGATGCCGCGCGCGTCGCGCCTTGGTCGCGGCGGCTCGCCGAGGCGCTGCAGGCGGAAGGCGGCGTGTTGCGCAATGGCGATGAAGCCCAAGGCGTGCCGCAGATCCTGAACCTGTCCTTCGAGGGGGTGGAGGGCGAGAGCTTGCTGGCTGCCATCAGCGAGTCCGTGGCCGTCTCCACGGGTTCGGCATGCACCTCGGCAAGCGCGGAAGCCTCCTACGTGTTGCGCGCCATGGGGCGCGACGAGCGCCTGGCGGAAGCCTCGCTGCGCTTCGGGCTGGGCCGGTTCACCACCGAACAGGACGTCGACACGGCGATTGATTGCGTCCGCCAGGCGCTGCGCCGGCTGCGCGGCGTCAGCGCCTATGCCGTCGCGGCCTGCGCACAGGCTGGAGTGTCATGATGGCCTCACAGGCGCAGCCCGGCTACAACGCCCTGACCTGGCGTTTCTTCGAACGGCCCCTGAACGTCGGCGAATTGCATGGTCTGGGCGTGGGGAGCGGCGCCGCCGGTTCGCCATCGCAGGGAACCTGGGTGCGATTCCACATTCAAATCCTGCGCGGCTCGATCACGGCGGCGCGTTTCAACGCCTTCGGTTGCCCGCATGTGATCGCCGTGGCCTCGTGGCTGACCGAGAGCGCCGTGGGGTCCACCGCGGGCCACCCGGGTCATCCCGGCCTGCCCGAGCCCGTGAGCGCGTTGCAGCAGCGCTTCGAGGTGCCGGCGGAGAAGCGCGGGCGGTTGTTGCTGGTGGAGGACGCCTGGATTGCAGCGATTCAGGCAGCCGTCACAAAATCCGGGCCCGGGTTGGAATAGAATATGTCGTACCAGTTTGGTCACTTTGGAGCCTGAATGGCGATTTCGCTGACTGAATCCGCCGCGCATCGCGTGCGCACACACCTTGAAAAGCGCGGCAATGGCGTTGGATTGCGCGTGGGCATCAAGAAAACCGGCTGCTCCGGCTTTGCCTATGTGGTCAATTACGCCGATTCCATCGAGCCCGATGACGCAGTGTTCGAGGCGCGCGGCGTCAAGGTGGTGGTGGACGCCAACAGCCTGCCGCTGATCGATGGCACGGTGGTGGATTTCGTCAAGCAGGGCTTGAACGAGGCCTTCAAATTCCAGAACCCGAAGGCCAAGGGCGAGTGCGGCTGCGGCGAGAGTTTCAACGTTTGACCGCGCGGGCGGGGGCACGCCTCCCGCCGGTTTCGCCCCAGGGCGATTTTTCGTAAGCAATACAGGCACTTCGCCTGCCCCCGCAATTGCCTTGGGGGCCTATCCCAAGTACACTTCCGCCTCTTTGCGAGCGCCCGGCGAGGCGTCTTCCCTTTTTTACCCGAGGTCATCATGGCAGTTGAGCGCACCCTTTCCATCGTCAAACCCGACGGCGTTGGCCGTAACCTGATCGGCGAGGTGTATCGCCGCTTCGAATCGGCGGGTTTGAAGATCGTCGCTGCGCGCATGATGCAGCTCTCGCAGGCGGAGGCGGAAGCCTTCTACGCCGTGCATCGCGAGCGTCCTTTCTACAAGGACCTGGTCAAGTTCATGATCTCCGGCCCGGTGATCGTGCAGGTACTGGAAGGCGAAGGCGCCATCCTCAAGAACCGCGACGTCATGGGCGCCACGGATCCGAAGAAGGCCGACAAGGGCACCATCCGCGCGGACCTGGCCACCAGCATCGATGAGAACGTGGTGCACGGTTCGGATGCGGCGGACACGGCCGCCCGCGAAATCGCCTTCTTTTTCCGCGAAACGGAAATCTGCCCCCGCAAGCGTTGACGCTTGCAGGTCCGCACCGAGATGAGGTGATGGAAAACTCCCGCGTGGAAGCCGACAAGACCAATCTGCTGGGGCTGCCGCGTGCGGAGTTGGAGCAATTCGTGGCGGAGAAGCTGGGCGCCAAGCCCTTCCGCGCGCGCCAGCTGATGAAGTGGATGTACAAGCAGGGCGCGGCGGATTTTTCCGCCATGACGGACCTCGCTCGCGACTTCCGCGCGCAGCTCGAAGCCGTCGCCTGCATCAAGGTGCCGGAAATCGTCACCGAGCAGCGTGCCGATGATGGCACGCGCAAGTGGCTGCTGCGCATGGACGAAGTGCAGGGCATCGAAACCGTGTACATCCCGGAGCCCGACCGCGGCACGCTGTGCATCTCGAGCCAGGTGGGTTGCGCCATGGATTGCTCGTTCTGCGCCACGGCGCAGGGCGGCTTCAACCGCAACCTGACCACCGCCGAGATCGTCGGCCAGGTGTGGCTGGCGCAGCGCGAGCTGCGCGGCCTGCGCGAAGGCCGGACGATTACCAACGTCGTCCTCATGGGCATGGGCGAGCCGCTGGCCAATTACCGCAACGTGGTGCCCGCCATGCGCATCTTCCTCGATGACCTCGGCTACGAGTTGTCACGGCGGCGCGTGACGCTGAGCACGTCCGGTCTGGTGCCGCAGATGTACAAGCTCGCGCAGGAATGCAACGTGGCGCTGGCCGTCTCGCTGCATGCGCCCAACGATGCACTGCGTAATGAACTGGTGCCCATCAACCGCAAACATCCGATCGCCGAATTGCTGGAAGCCTGCTGGCATTATCTCGATGAGCAGAACGGCCGCAGCATCACCTTCGAATACGTGATGCTCGATGGCATCAACGACCTGCCCGAACATGCGCGCGAGCTGGCGAAGCTCCTGCGCGGCCGCGCCGCCAAGCTGAACCTCATCCCCTTCAATCCCTTCAAGGGCACGCGTTACCGCCGCTCCAGCGATGCCGCCATCCTGCGGTTCCGCGACATCCTGAACGACCACGGCATCATCGCCACCATCCGCCGCACGCGCGGCGATGACATCGACGCCGCCTGCGGGCAGCTGGCGGGCAAGGTGAACGATCGCACGCTGGTGCGCCTGGGCACGCGACTGGCGCACCCCACGGTGAGCGCATGAGCGCCATGCCCACCAAGCCGTCGCTGCGTGCCGTTGGGGTGCTGGCCGCGCTGGCCGCCATGGCAGGCTGCGCCGGCAACGGCCGCAGCAGCAGCAGCGACGTAGCGCCCGGGCGTTCCATTTCGGAAGCTGCCCAGGTCAACCTGCAGCTGGCCGTCGAGTACATGAAGCTGGACAACCTGCCCGTGGCCCGCGAGAAGATGGAACGCGCACTGAAGCAGGATCCGCAGAACGCCACCGTCCAGGCCACGGCGGGTGTGCTGTTCGAACGCCTGGGCGATGACAAGCTCGCCGAGAAGCACTACGCCGCGGGGGCGCGCCTCGGCCGCAATGATCCCAACGTGCAGAATACCTACGCGGGGTTCCTGTGCCGCAAGGGCCGCATCGCCGAGGGCGAGAAGATGTTCCTCGAGGTGGCGCGTCATCCGCTCTACCAGGTTCCCGATGTGGCCTATACGAATGCGGGCGTGTGCGCGCGCAACTCGCCGACCGGCGCCGATCGCGCCGAAGGCTATTTCCAACAGGCGCTGGCCATCCAGCCCAATTCCTCCGAAGCGCTGCTGCAGCTCGGTGACCTGGTGCTGGAGAAAGGCGATGCCGTCCAAGCCAGTGCGCTCGTGCGCCGCTATCTCGGCGTCAACAAGCCCACGCCCGAGGTGTACTGGTTGGGCGTGCGCGCCGAGCGCAAGGCGGGCGATTCGATGGCGGCGGCAGGCTATGCGCGCAAGCTGCTGTCCGAGTTTCCGGATTCGCAGCAGGCGCAGATGCTGCGCAGCGGGATTCCACGGTGAACGACCGCGACATCCTGTTGGGCCGCGCCGGTGATCAGGCCGCGCCTGCCGGTGCCGCCAACGCCGCCGGCGTTGCCGCTGCGCCGGTTGCTGCGGCGGCGCCTCCGGGCGGACGCTTGCGCAGCGAGCGCGAAGGCCGCGGCTGGAACCTGATCGACACCGCCGAGAAACTGCACCTCGAGCCCAGCGTGGTGCAGGCCCTCGAGGATAACGAATTCGCCAAGATCGGCCCGGCGGTTTTCGCCAAGGGCCATTTGAAGCAATACGCCACGCTCCTGGGGTTGCCGGTGGCGGAGATGATCGCCGCCTACGAAGAGTTGCAGCGCCGGCCGTCCACCGCCGTGGCGGCAGGCACTGCGCCGGCCGCATCCAAGGCGCCGCGTGCATCCCTGCCCATGTCCGCGCCGCCCGTCGCAGCGGCGGGGGATGAGCTGCATACGCCGTTCCCCGACGTCGCCGCACCGGCCTGGTACACGCGGCTGCCCCGTTGGGCGTTGCCCGTGGCGGGCGGGGCGTTGTTGCTCCTCATCGCCGCCGGCGCGCTGCTGTGGTGGAAGCCCTGGCAGCATGGGTCGCCGCAGCTGGTGCAGAACTCGCAGGGCGCCGCGATGGCGCCATCGCTGGAGCAACCGCCGGCGCCGGTCTCCCCCATCGTGGAAAGCGCACCGCATGGCGTACCGGGTACCGTACCGGGTACCGCGGCCCCAGCGGCCTCGGGTTTGGGTCCGGTGGGCGTTGGCTCACCGCCGGTATCCACCGCCGGTCGGCTGCGCCTGCGCATGAGCTTCTCGGCGGACTCGTGGGTGGAAGTGCGCGATGCGGCCGGCACCATGGTGTATCGCGGCAAGGGCGCGGCCAACAGCGTCAAGGTCATCACCGGCGCGGCGCCGCTGAACGTGTTCCTCGGCTCGGTGAGCGGCGTACAGCTCGAGATCAACAATCACGCGGTGGCCATCGGGCCGCAATTCGTGCGCGGCGAGAAGGCTCGTTTCGAAGCTGGCGCGGACGGCGTGTTGCGCCGCGGGCCGCGCACATGACGGCCTTTCCCACATGAGCAAGCACATCGAACCCTTGCGCGGCGTGCACGACGTGCTGCCCGCGCAGGCTCCCTACTGGCAGTTGCTGGAATCCGTGGTGCGCGAGGCCATGCTGGCCTACGGTTACGAAGAACTGCGCGTGCCCATCATCGAGCACACGCAGCTGTTCAAGCGCTCGCTCGGGGACTTCACCGATATCGTCGAAAAGGAAATGTTCAGTTTCGTCGACCGCGGTGAAGACCACATCACCCTGCGTCCCGAGGCCACGGCCGGCGTGGTGCGCTCGGTGATCTCCAACGGGCTGTTGCGAGAGAACCGCCTGCGCGTGTGGTGCATGGGGCCGATGTTCCGGCGCGAGCGCCCGCAGGCGGGCCGCTTCCGGCAGTTCCACCAGATCGACGTGGAGTCCTTCGGCTTTGCCGGCCCCGATATCGACGCCGAGCTCATCCTGCTCTCGGCCCGCATCTTCAAGATGCTCGGCATCGGCAACCTCAAGCTCACGCTCAATTCGCTCGGCACCCCGGCCGTGCGCGCGGCGTATCGCGAGAAGCTGGTCGAGTACTTCCGCGCCCATCACGATCGCCTGGACGAGGACAGCCGCCGCCGCCTGGAAGGCAATCCGCTGCGTATCCTCGACAGCAAGAACCCGGAGATGCAGGGGCTGATCGCGCAGGCGCCGCGCATGCTCGATTCGCTCGACGAGGAATCCAATGCGCATTTCCAGGGCCTTTGCGCGCACCTGACGGCCTCCGGGTTGTCATACGAGGTGAATCCGCTGCTGGTGCGCGGCCTGGACTACTACACGCACACGGTGTTCGAGTGGGTCACCGACATCCTCGGCGCGCAGAGCACCGTCTGCGCCGGCGGGCGTTACGATGGCCTGGCCGCGCAGCTCGGCGGCGCTCCCACGCCCGGCATCGGCTGGGCTATGGGCCAGGAACGCGTCATCCTGATGATGGAGAAGCTCGGCATTGCCGCCCCCCGCCAGCATCCGGATGTATACCTGGTGCTGGCCGGTGCCGCCGCGGAGCGGACGGGCCTGGCGCTCGCCGAGCGCTTGCGCAATGAGGTCGCCGGTCTCAAGCTGCAGATCAACCTGGGCGGCGGGAATTTCAAGACCCAGTTCAAGCGCGCCGACAAGAGCTGCGCGGCCCTTGCCGTGATTCTCGGCGATGAAGAAGTCGAGCGGGGCGTGGCGGCCATCAAGCCGCTGCGGGGCGAGGGCGGGCAGCAGGAATGCGCGCTGCCCGCATTGAGTGAACGAATCGCGGGTTTGTTGGGTCTGAAGTTGCGGACGGCGGAGTAGTCATGGCTGATCAAATGTTGACGGACGATGAACAACTGGAAAACGTCAAGGCGTGGTTTTCCCAGAATGGCACCTGGCTTGCGGGTGGCGTGGTTCTTGGCGCGCTGATCCTGGGCGGTTATCGCTACTACACCGGCCACAAGGATACGGAAGCCCTGAAAGCCGCCGCGCGCTTCAATGAAATGAGCACGGCCATGGACAAGAACGACCGTGGCAAGACCAAGAGCCTGGCCACCGAGCTGAAGAAAGACTTCCCCGATACGCCGTATGCCGATCAAGCCGACCTCATGCTGGCGCGCCTGGCGGTGGATGCCGGCGAACTCGCCAATGCCGTGGAGCCGCTCACCCGCGTGATGAACGGCTCGCACGATGAGGAACTGCGCAACATCGCGCGCCTGCGCCTGGCGCGCGTGCTCATCGACCAGAAAAAGCCCGATGAAGCCATCAACCTCCTGGCCACCGTGCCTGCCGGGAGCTTCGCGGCCCGCATGTACGAGGTGCGCGGCGATGCGCGTTTCGCCAAGAACGACATGCCCGGCGCCATCAAGGAATATCAATCGGCCCTCGGCGTTGCCGATGTCCGCGGCATCGAGCGCGGCCTGCTCGAGCTGAAGCTCACGGACCTCGGCGTCACGCCGGCGGCGCCGGCGCAGACCGCCTCGGCCAAGGTCGCGCCTTGATGCGCGCCCCGTTGGGCAACCGGGTGGGAATCACGATGCGCTCGTGCCTGCGTGCCTGCGTGCCCGCGCTCGGCGTCCTGCTGCTGGGCGTGGCCGGCTGCTCCAAGGACAAGGATGTGGAGCCACCGGCGGAGCTCAGCAAGTTTCCGCAGAAACTCAACATCTCCGAGGTGTGGAGCGCGGGCGTGGGCAACGGCAAGAAGCAGATGCAACTGCGGCTGGGCCTGGGCCCCGCCGTGGACGATGGCATGGTGTTCGCCGCCTCGCACAAGGGCCGGGTCGAGGCCTTCGCCCTGAAGAACGGCCAGCGCCGCTGGCAGAAGGACACCAAGCTCCCGCTCGCCGGCGGGCCTGCGGCGGGTTTTGGCCTGGTGGTGCTGGGCGCCAGCAAGGGCCAGATCATCGCGCTGGATGAGAAGACCGGCGCCGAGCGCTGGCGCACGCGCGTCAACGGCGAGCTGCTGTCCGCGCCCGCCATCGGCGAGCAGGTGGTGGCCGTGCGCTCGGTCGATGGCAAGTTGCATGGGCTGGAGTCTTCCACCGGCAAGGAATTGTGGTCGGTGGAGCAACCGGTGCCCCGCCTGTCGCTGCGCGGCACCGCCATCCCGGTCATCGCCAAGGACATGGTGATCAGCGGGTTCGACAACGGCAAGGTCATGGCGGTCACCCTCGACAAGGGCGACACCGTCTGGGATACCGCGCTCGCCTCGCCGCACGGCAAGACCGAGCTCGAGCGCCTCGTGGACATCGATTCCACGGTGCAGGTCGCCGGAGACAACGTGTACGCCGTCGGCTTCCAGGGCCGGGTGGCGATGCTGGCGCTGGATTCGGGCCAGATCTGGTGGGCGCACGACATGTCCAGCTACCGCGGCCTGTCGGTGCAGGACGATACGCTGTACGTCAGCAGCGCGGACGGCAGCGTCGTCGCGCTGCGCGGCCGCGATGGCTCGGAAGTGTGGCGCAACGATCAATTGAAGCGTCGCGGCCTCTCCATGCCCGTGGTCACGAGCAATGCGGTGGCGGTGGCGGATTTCCAGGGCTATGTGCACTGGCTTGACCGCAGCAATGGCCAGTTGATTGCGCGCGAGCACATCAAGAAAGAACGCGTCACCAATCCGCCCGTGGCCGCGGATGACACCGTGGTCGTGCTCACCGACGGCGGCAAGCTGGCGGCGTTCCGCGCCAAGTCCAAAGCCCGGTAGGCACGGCCTTGCTTCCCGTCATCGCCTTGGTGGGCCGGCCGAATGTCGGCAAGTCCACGCTGTTCAATGCAATGACGGGCACGCGCGATGCGCTGGTGGCCGACCTTCCCGGTCTCACCCGCGACCGCCAGTACGGCTACGCGCGCCGCGCGGAAGTCCCCTGCATCGTGGTCGATACCGGCGGTTTGATCGAAACGGCCGAGGGCATCGAGTCCCTCATGATCGAACAGACCAACCGCGCCATCGCGGAGGCCGATCGCATCATCGTGGTGATGGATGGCCGCGCCGGCGTGACGCCGCAGGACCAGTTCGTCGCGCGCCTGATTCACAAGAGCGGCAAGCCCGTCATTCTCGCGGTCAACAAGACCGAGGGTTTCGATGAGGACATCGCCGTGGCGGATTTCCACAGCCTGGGGCTGGGCGAGCCGCATCCCATCGCGGCGGCGCACGACCAGGGCGTGGTGGCGCTGCTCGAGACCGCGCTGCAGGGCTTTGCGCCCGATCCCAACGACGGGCCTGAGATCACGGGCATCAAGGTGGCCGTCATCGGCCGTCCCAACGTGGGCAAGAGCACGCTCATCAACCGCCTGCTCGGCGAGGACCGCCTGGTCGCCTTTGACCAGCCCGGCACCACGCGCGATGCCGTCATGGTGCCCTTCGAACGCCATGGACAGCGCTATACCCTGATCGATACCGCCGGCGTGCGGCGCCGCGCCCGCATCGAGGACGCGGTGGAGAAATTCAGCGTCATCAAGACGCTGCAGGCCATCGAGACCGCGCATGTGGTGGTGGTGGTGATGGACGCGCAGGAGAACGTCGCCGTCCAGGATGCCAATCTGCTTGGCACGGTGATCGAGCAGGGCCGCGCGCTCGTGCTCGCCATCAACAAATGGGACAACATCCCGATGGAACAGCGCGATGCCATCCGCGGGCAGATCTCCGCCGGCATCACCTTTGCGGACTTCGCGCCGCTGCATTTCATCTCGGCGCGTCATGGCACCGGCGTGGGGGAACTCCTGGCCTCGGTGAACAAGGTTTACGCCGCGGCCATGCGCGAGATGGCCACCCCGGAGCTCACGGACGTGCTCGAGGCCGCCATCCAGAGTCACCAGCCGCCGCTGGTCAGCGGCCGTCGCATCAAGCTGCGCTACGCACACCAGGGCGGGCGTAATCCGCCGGTGATCGTCATCCACGGCAACCAGACCGATCACGTGCCCGACGCCTACCGGCGCTACCTGGTCAACGTCTATCGCAAGGCCTTCGACCTGATGGGCACGCCGGTGCGCGTGCAGTTCCGCGGCGAGGAAAACCCCTTTGCCGGCAAGCGCAATCCCCTCACTCCGCGCCAGCGGCGCAAGCGCAAGCGCCTGATCAAGAACAATAAACGCTGAAACATGCGGGCCGCGGAGCGGGTGTATCCGGCGTCCCTGTCAACCGCTGGACGCTGGCGCGCGATTGGTCTAGCGTGTGGACGAAAATCGACGTCCACTGGAAGGCCGCTGCTTCGAGCCGAGGAACTGCCCCGTGTCGCCACTGCTGAAACAAAAGCGGGTCTGGATTCCCGCCGCCTGCGTCCTGCTGCTCATCGTCTACGCGCTCGTCGGCTTTCTCTGGGCGCCCAAGCTCCTGCGCAACGCGCTGCTCGGTGGCATTCACGACAATCTCGGATTGGAAGCCCGCGTCGGCGAGATTCACATCAATCCCTTCCTGCTGCAATTGGAAGTGAAGGATTTCGCGCTGCCGGATCGTGAGGGTCGCCCGCTGCTGGGCTTCCAGCGCCTGTTCGTGGACTTCGAAACCTCTTCGCTGTGGCGGCGCGCGTATGTCTTCAAGGACATCGACATCGCCGCGCCGTACGCCAACGCCTACGTTGCGCAGAACGGCGCGCTCAACGTCGATGCGCTGAAGCCAAAACCGAAGCCCGATGCGCCGCCGCCGCCTCCCCCCGAGGCCAAGGGCGCGTTGCCGCGCATCGAGATCGCTTCCTTCCGACTGGCGAAAGGCGCCGCCGGCTATGAGGATCACAGCCGCATCGATCCCATCGTGCTGCATGTGGATCCCATCAGCTTCGAGCTGACGGATTTCACCACCGGCGCGGAAGGCGGAAAGTTCAGCTTTGCCGGCGTGTCCAAGCGCGGCGGGCGGCTCGGGTGGTCGGGGCATTTCTCGCTGCAGCCGCTGGCCTCGGACGGGCAGTTCAAGATCGAGGAATTGCGCGCGCAGACGCTGTGGGAGTACGTCGAGCATCAGGTGGCCTTCGTGGTGCCTTCAGGCCTCGTCGGCTTGAGCGGGCGCTACGAGTTTCGCATGCTGCAGAAGCCCGACATCAAGGTGCATCTGGACGGCCTCGCGGTGAAGGATCTCGCCCTCGGTCCTGCCGATAACGAGGCGGATTGGGTGCGGCTGGCCTCGCTCGATGTGGGCCCCTCGGACCTCGACCTGAACCGGCACAGCGTGATGGTCGAGGGAATCAGCCTCGACGGCTTGAAGGTCAAGGCGTGGCGCGAAAAAGATGGATCGATCAACCTGCAGCGGTTGGCCGGCAAGAAGGCCAGCGTCGCCACCGAGCCCACGGCTGCGGCAGCCACATCGGAAGCAGCCGCGCCCGCTGGCGCTGCGCCCGCTGATTCAGGCGCTGCAATGACCCCCACCGCGACACCTCCGGCGACCTCGCCCGTTCCTGCTACGTCGCCGCCCGCCACATCGCCCGCCTGGTCATTCCAGCTCAAGCAATTCGCGTTGAAGGGCGCTGACGTGAACGTGCAGGACCGCTCGGTGTCGCCCGCGGTGACTTTTGCGCTCGCGCCATTGAACCTGACCGTCGCCAACATCAGCCAGGATTTGTCCAAGCCGCTGCAGGTCGATGCCGACGTCGGCATCAACGAGGCGGGCAAATTCAGCGCAGGCGGCATGGTGGTTCCCGCGCCGTTGAATGCCGACCTCAAGCTGCAGTTGAGCGCGTTTGCGTTGAACGTGCTGCAACCGTATCTCGCGCAGAAGACAGCGCTTTCCTTGCGCGAGGGGTCGCTGAACCTGGAAGGCGGCATAAAGGCGCAGAAAGCGGCGGCATCCAAGGGCACCGCGCCGCTTTCGCTCAAGTTCGCAGGTGATGCCAGCATCGATGGCCTGCATACGCAGGACAACCAGCAGCAGGACCTTCTCAACTGGAACCGGCTGCAGGTGCGCGGCATCGATTTCAGCCTGGGTCCCGACCGGCTCGATATCGCGCAGGTCATCGCCAACAAGCTGTTCGCGCGAGTGGTGGTCGCGCCGGACCGCACGCTCAACGTGTCGCGCGTCCTGGCGGGGCCGAATGCGGCGGCGACTGAGCCATCTGCTGCGACGGCGGCAGCGAAGCCGGTGAAGGTGGCGGCGAAGGCCGCGGGTGGCTCGAAGCAGCGGAAAACATCCAAGGCCGAGCTCGCCGCAGCGAAATCCGAAGGCGCCGGCAAGCCCGCCGCGCCGGGCCTTCCGGTCAACATCCGCAAGGTGCTGGTGCAGGGCAGTACCTTGAGCTTCACCGACCTGTCGCTGAAGCCGAATTTTTCGGCCGGCATCAACGAGCTCGGCGGCAGCATCGTGGGACTTTCCTCCAAGCCCGGAACCCGCGCCAAGATCGATCTGAAAGGGCAGGTGGACAAGTTTTCGCCGGTGTCGATCCAGGGCGAAGCCAATGTGCTCGGGCCGTTGTACACCGACATCGCGATGAGCTTTCGCAACATGGAGCTGACCACGTTCAACCCGTACTCGGGCAAGTTCGCAGGCTACAACATCTCCAAGGGCAAGCTGACCACGGAGCTTTCCTACAAGATCGACGGCCGCAAGCTCAACGCCGGGCACCATATCATCATCGACCAGCTCGAGTTCGGCGAGAAGACCGCGAGCAAGGATGCGGTGTCGCTGCCGGTGAAGCTGGCCGTGGCGCTGCTCAAGGACCGCAACGGCGTGATCGACCTGGATGTGCCGGTGACCGGCTCGCTGGACGATCCGCATTTCCGGCTCGGCCCCATCATCTGGAAGGTGGTGATGAACCTGCTGGTGAAGATCGTCACCTCGCCATTCGCCCTGCTGGGCTCGATGTTCGGCGGCGGGCCGGACCTGCAGTTCGTGGACTTTCCCGCCGGCGTCGCCACGCTGGATGAGGCGGCGCAAGGCCGCGTGAAATCCATCGCCAAGGCGCTGGCCGAACGACCGCAGCTGAAGATCGCGGTGCCGCTGGCAGGTGCTGCAGACCTTGATCGTCCGGCGCTGGTGCAGGTCAAGCTCGATGCGTTGCTGCGCGAGCAGGAGGCAGGCAAGTCCGCGCGCAAGAATGCCGATGCCGCACCCCCGCCGGCATTCGACACGCTACCGCCCAAGCGGCAGCTGGAACTGCTCACCGCGGTCTACAAGAAGCAGACCGGCAATTCACCGGAGTTTCCCAAGGTAGATGAGGCCGACAAGGGCGCGGCATCCAAGGCCGAGGCCAAGGAGCAGAAGCTCGAGGCCGACATCGCCTTCCTGCGCACGCAGTTGCTCGCCTCCATCCAGGTGGATGACCTGGAATTGACGGAACTTGCCAAGGCGCGTGCTGCGGCGATCCAGCAGATCCTGCTCACCGACACGCAGATCGACCCGGCGCGCGTGTTCCTGGTGGCGAACAACAAGGCCAAGGCACAGGACAAGGCCGTGCGCCTGGAATTGACACTGGAGTAGGGCATGACGACGACTGCGGCGGGCGCGAAGCCCGCGTTGATGATCCACGATGGCGGCACGGGCCGCGAGCTCAAGCGCAGCGGCGCGCCGTTCCGCCAGCCCGAGTGGTCGGCGCTGGCGTTGATCGAGGGGCCGCACTTCGTCTCGCGCGTACACCGTTCGTACGTGGAGGCGGGCGCGGACCTGATCAGCACCAATAGCTATGCGGTGGTGCCGTTTCACATCGGCGAGGAGCGTTTCGCCAGCGATGGTGCACGCCTGGCAGCGCTTGCCGGCCGGCTCGCGCGGGAGGTTGCGGATTCGGCCGGGCGCCAGGTGTGGGTGGCGGGATCGCTGCCGCCGATCTGTGGTTCCTACCGCGCCGACTGGTTCGACGCGGAATTTTCGCGCCCCATCCTCAAGACCCTGGTGGACGCGCTGCGGCCCAGCGTCGATATCTGGCTGGCGGAGACGCTCAGTGCCATCGCCGAGGCACGGCTGGTGCGCGAGGTGCTCGGCGGCACCGATCCCAAGCCCCTGTGGCTGTCGTTCACGCTCGAGGACGGGCGCGCCGAGGCCGGCAAGCCGCGCCTGCGATCGGGGGAACCGGTCGGTGAGGCGGTGAAGACGGCCTTGGAACTGGGCGCGGCGGCCGTGTTGTTCAACTGCAGCCAACCCGAGGTGATGGCCGATGCCGTGGATGCGGCGCGCGCCGTGTTGACCGCCGCCGGCCGCGCCGGCGCGGATGGCGTTCGGGTCGGCGTGTATGCGAATGCCTTCGTTCCACAACGCGTCGATGCGCAGGCCAACAGCGGCTACACCGAGGTGCGAGCCGACCTCGATCCGCCCGGGTATCTGCAATGGGCCGCCGACTGGGTGAGCCGCGGCGCGAGCGTGGTGGGAGGCTGCTGCGGCATCGGGCCTGAACACATCGCGGAATTGAGCAAGCGATTGCCACGAGTCTGAGCGTTGTCCGACCCGGGCCGGCGATGCAACGTCGGCGCGCCGACGGCAGCGCCGTGGCTCGCCTTCAGCCCTGCGCTTCGGCGCGCAGTTTTCCCGCGAGATAGAACACCAGCGGATTGAGCGCGATGGAAATCAATGCCGCCGCCAGGATCAGGTCGCGACCTTCCGCCGGCAGCAACGCCAGGCTCACACCCATTCCCGCCAGGATGAACGAGAACTCGCCGATCTGCGCCAGCGCGGCCGACACCAGCGCCGCGGTACGCAGCGAGCGTTCCAGCAGGTACACGATGCAAGCGGCGGCGATGGATTTGCCGATGAGCACGATGCCCACCACCGCCGCCACGCGCAGCGGGCTGCGTACCAGCACGCCCGGATCGAACAACATGCCGACGGAGACGAAGAACAGGGCGGCGAAGGAATCTTGCAGGGGTTGCAGGTCCGTCGCCGCGCGATGGCTAAGATCGGATTGATGAATGATGATGCCCGCGAAGAAGGCGCCCAGCGCGTAGGACAATCCCAGCCAATGCGCCCCGTAGGCAAGGCCCAGGGCGATGGCGACCACGGCCACCGTGAACAGCTCGCGCGAGCCGGTCTTTTCCACTTGCGCAAGCAGCCAGGGAAACAGCCGCGCACCCAGAATCAGCATGGCCGCGACGAACAGCGCCACCTTGCCCAGCATCAGTCCCAGCGACGGCCACAACGCTAGTCGTGAGCCCTCGTCCCCCTCCGAGATGCTCCCCGCCAGCGTCGGCAGGATCACCAGCACGAACACCATCACCAGGTCTTCCACGATCAGCCAGCCGACGGTGATCCGCCCTTGGGGCGTGTTCACCAGGCCGCGCGATTCCAGCGCCCGCAGCAGCACGACCGTGCTGGCCACCGACAGGGCGAGCCCGAACACCAACCCGGCGGCCGGCGGCCAGCCCCACAGCCAGCACAGGCCCCAGCCGAGCGCCGTCGCCACGGCGATTTGCACGATCGCGCCGGGCAACGCCACGGCTCGCGACTTCCACAGCTCGGCAATCGAAAAGTGCAGGCCGACCCCGAACATGAGCAGCATCACGCCGATCTCGGCCAGCTGGGGCGCCAACGTGCGGTCGGCGACGAAGCCAGGCGTGAAGGGTCCCACCGCGATGCCGGCGAACAGGTAGCCCACGAGCGGTGGGAGCTTCAGGCGCGCGGCGATGAAGCCCCCCAGGAAGGCGAATCCCAGGCTCACCGCCAGGGTGCTGATCAGCGCCGTTTCATGCGGCATCGAGCCGGTCCCCTGCGGCACTCGTGCACCACGATATTGCGTTTACTTGATGCATTGCATTGTGCCTGCGCACTAAAAGCGTGCGCGCCATTAAAGGCTCGATGACTGGTTTTCGCTGCAAGCCGCTGATCCTTATCAGATCGCCCATCCTGGCACAGCGCGTGCTTAAGCGCAGTGGGCGATTAGAACAACGGAGGGGTGACACTCGATGAAACTGATCACGGCGATTATCAAGCCTTTCAAACTCGACGACGTCCGCAAGGCCATCAGCGATGTCGGCGTCCAGGGAGTGACCGTTACCGAAGTGCGCGGCTTCGGGCGGCAACGCGGCCACACGGAGATCTACCGCGGTGCCGAATACGCCGTCGAGTTCGTGCCCAAGACCAAGGTGGAAATCGCGGTGTCGGAGCAGCTCGCCGAGCAGGTGATCGAGGCCATCACCAAGGCCGCCCAGACCGGCAAGGTCGGCGATGGAAAGATTTTCGTATTCGACCTCGCGCAGGTGGTGCGGATCCGCACCGGTGAACGCGACGCGAGCGCCATTTAAGCCAAGGGGGAATTGCATTGATGCGTAAATTGTCTTCGGTTGTATTGTTCGGATTGCTGGCATTGCCGGGGTCCTTGTTGCTGGCGGACGAGACGCCGTCGGCCGCCGCTCCAGCGGCCGCGTCTGCGCCCGCTACCGAATCCGCGCCGGCTGCTGAATCCGCTCCGGTGGAAGCCGCCGCCCCCGCGGAAGCTGCGCCGGCCGAGGCTGCGCCTGCAGCTCCCGCTGGCCCCTCACTCGTTACCCTGGACAAGATCAGCGCCGGCGACACCGCCTGGATGCTGACCTCCACGGCGCTCGTCCTCATGATGACCATTCCGGGCCTGGCTTTGTTCTACGGCGGCATGGTCAGAAAGAAGAACGTGCTGGCCACCCTGATGCAGAGCTTTGCCATCACCGCCGTGGTGACGCTGCTGTGGTGGTTGATCGGCTACTCCTGGGCGTTCACACCCGGCTCCGGTTGGCTGGGCGGTTCCACCCGCGCGCTGATGAACGGCATGACCTTCATGAAGGACGCCGGCCAGCTGTCGGTATCGCACCTGGCGGGCACGATCCCCGAGACCGTGTATGCCATGTTCCAATTGACGTTCGCCATCATCACCCCGGCACTGATCGCAGGCGCCTTCGCCGATCGCATGAAGTTCTCGGCCATGTTGGTGTTCATGTCGGTGTGGTCGCTGGTGGTGTACTCGCCCATCGCCCACTGGGTGTGGGAGCCCACGGGCTGGCTCGCCGCGAAGGGCGTGCTCGACTACGCCGGCGGCACGGTGGTGCACATCAACGCCGGCATCGCCGGCCTGGCGAGCTGCCTCGTGCTCGGCAAGCGCCTGGGCTACGGCAAGGAAGCCATGGCGCCGCACAACCTGGTGCTGACGCTGATCGGTGCCTCCATGTTGTGGGTGGGCTGGTTCGGCTTCAACGCGGGTTCCGCGGTGGCTGCCGACGGCCGCGCCGGCATGGCAATGGCGGCGACGCAAATCGCCACGGCCGCCGCTGCGCTGTCCTGGATGTTTGCGGAGTGGATCAGCAAGGGCAAGCCGAGCGTGCTGGGCATCGCTTCGGGTGCGGTGGCTGGCCTCGTCGCCATCACCCCGGCGTCGGGCTTCGTCGGGCCCACCCCGGCGGTGATCATCGGCCTCATTGCCGGCGTGGTGTGCTTCCTCGCCGCCACCTCGCTCAAGCACGCCTTGGGCTATGACGACTCGCTCGATGCGTTCGGCGTGCACGGCATCGGCGGCATCATCGGTGCGCTGCTCACGGGTGTGTTCGCCAGCAAGGAAATCTCCGGGGTCGAGGGCTCGGTGGCGACGCAAGCCATCGGTGTCGCGGTCACGGTGGTGTACGGGTTCGTCGTGAGCTTCATCATCCTGAAGGTCATCGACATGACCATCGGCCTGCGCGTCACGGAAGAACAGGAGCGCGAAGGCTTGGACATCTCGCTTCACGGCGAGCGTGTCGACTAGCCGATTGCCTGACGAGCGTGGACCGGCGGCCGGCGTGCTGCCGGTCCACAACCGGCAATTACTCACATCAATTTCACACATGAATGGGGACAATCACGCGATGAAAAAGCCAGTTCTGACGCTCACCGCCTCCGCCTTGCTAGGTTCCGCCGCTCTTTGCGCGACTGCCTCTGCAGAGGATGCAAAGCCTGCCGCACCGTCGTTCAGCGACGTGCTCGCTTCCTCGGGAATCACCGTCAGCGGTTACGTGGCGGCTTCTTACTCGAAGAACAGCGGCTACCCGTTCAACATTCACCAATTCGACAACAAGCATGACTCCTTCCAGCTCGACCAGGCTGGCCTCATCATCGCTTACCAGCCCAAGGAAGGCTTCGGCGCATTGGTCGACCTGATGGCGGGCGAGGATGCACGCATCCTGCACGCGGCCGAGGACGGCAACGACAATTCGTTCGACCTGCGGCAGGCCTTCGTGCAATACACCACTGGCTCACTCACCATCATGGCGGGCAAAATGCTCACGCTGGCTGGTGCGGAAGTGATCAACCCGGCGCTCAACACCAATTTCTCGCGCTCGCTGTTGTTCTTCGATTCCGAGCCGCTGACCCACACCGGCGTGCGCGCCACGTACGCGCTCACCGATACGTTCTCGGTCACGGCCGGTGTGAACAATGGCTGGAATGCCACCTCCACCTCGTATGGATCCAAGACCGGCGAACTGGGCTTCGGCTGGATTCCCAACAAGACCTTCTCGCTGCTGGCCTCCGCTTATGTCGGCAAGACCGATCCGAGCTTCGGCGGCAATGATTCCACCAAGACGCTGCTCGATATCGTGGCCACCTACAATGCGACGTCGTCGCTGACGTTCGTGCTAAACGTCGACATCAACAAGTGGGACGATGCGCTCGGCGCCGGCCAGGATGCGAAGTGGCAGGGCGTGGCGGGCTATGTGAACTACGCCATCAATGACCAGTGGCGGGTGTCGGTGCGCGCGGAGTACTTGAACGACAAGGATGGCTTCCTCACGGGGTCGGATCAGAAGCTCAAGGAGGGCACCATCACGTTCGGATACTCGCCCGTCAAGAGCTTCGAGCTGCGCCTGGAAGGACGCGTCGACAAGGCCGACAACGACATCTTCTTCAAGACGCGTGATGCCATCAATGCAGCCACGCCAGATGCGAAGAGCCTGACGGGCTTTGCGATCCAGGGCGTGTACAAGTTCTAATATGGCCCCCTCGTGTCAAGTGGCACGAGGGGGATCCTCGCGGGGCTGCCTCTATCTGATGGCGGAGATCATCGCGAGGATGCTCACCCAAGATTTTCAAGGATTCCCCTTCATCGTGTCGGTGCATCGCGTTGCCGATCGACCGGCGATTTGATCAGGCGTAATTTGCCTCCTGAGCTGAGTGGTGGAGCGGACTTACTGCATGCATGTGTGTCGAGCGATGTCCCAGACGAAGCCGGTCAGCTCCCGGGTGATGGCCACGCAAGTCTTGTTCTGGGGCAGACCGCGGGCGCTAGAACCCGTAACGTCCCCGGCACAAACCTGAGAGTGAATACCAGGGCGACGCAGCAGATGCCAGCCTTGACTGCGGAGAGCATTAACCGGCAACTGTCGCGACTCAGGTGACTGCTTGCAGAGCGCGGCGCGGCGAGTAGGGCAAGTCGGGTCCATAGCCGAATCGCATAATCGCGTCAGGGCGCCGTCCAGGCAGGCCTGCGAGGGCCGCCAATTCCCCGCGCAACGCAGGTACCTCCACCGGTTGGTTGATGAACGCGGTCTTAAGCCCGATCGCGGTAGCTTGCAGAGCGAATCGCTGGCAAGCACGTCCAGCTAACACCCAGTGCTCCGGGTTCGACTTCTCCGCAATGAAAATCGCCACGCCTGCTGAACTGGCGATATGGCGCGCGTACTTGTCATTTTCCGATTTGGTTCGAAACGCCAGGTCAAACATCGTGCCGCCAAGCCACGTTGGCAAGTTTGGGTTGCCGCTTGCGGCACCTAACAGCCCATCGCCTTTTTCCATCGCATCATGCGGATTGAATCGTAGCCATTCTTTGAGTTCGCGGACAAATGCGCGGTCTGACATTTGCGCGGTGTTCCCCGCGACCACAAGTTCGCGGACTTTGCGCTGGGTAACTTTGTCCGTCACGAGCACAATGTCGACGCCAGGCACCGCCGACGCGGCGCGGAGCAGTTCTAGATGCGCGCTAGGGACGCCACGGCCGTCATACTCCGCGCGCGTGGACTGGCGGCGGGGTATCGCATCAAACAGCGGGGTCGATATGCTCGCTTGCTCAACATAGTCAAACGTGACGGCATTGACGGCACCGGTCGAGAATCGAAGCTCCCCCAACTTGCCGCGCGCCGCTGCAGCGATAGCCAGGTTTTCGGCAGCGCAGCCGAGACTGGCGTATAGATGATGGTCGTCTGGATCAACTGCGGGCGTCCGTCGCGAAAAGTCCGGACGAATCGCGATGCTCCTTTCGGCAATCTGAAATCGCCAGGGCTGCGTGTTGTGTCCGTTGGCCGCCAGCGTCGCAAAGCGTATGAGATCCAGCACCGTAGCCGAAGTGGGGAGCGGAGCGCGCAGTCGCGCAACGTAGTCGGCATATTCGGCCATGGAGCCCATGCTCCTTAAGCTCACGATTGAGCTTGCGCCCGCCAACGCGGCTACGCCACCACCCACGATCAGTTTGCGTCGGCTAATCATTTTGTATCACCTCATATTCGTTCCAGTGACGCTCACGCACGTTTGGCGCTCCGAAAGAGCTTTCCATTTTTGAAATTGAGGCGCGGAGAGAGTGTTCCGCAGCCCGCATTGATTTCACCCTACGTAAAACCCGCATGCGATGCCTCCCATAGCAAGCTGGCAAGCGCTGTGTAAGCAGATCGGTCACCCCCAAAGCCGACATTCATTACTGGCAGCAACGGGGCAATTCCCGCCGGATTAGGGCGCACCGCGGAGCGTGGTACGCGCGCGTGTTCTTGCCAGTGCCAGCGTCACGGCTCTGTGCGACCTGGGTTATTGCGATTGCGCTCATACAGATTGGTGCCCGGGAAGGTGGGCAACCAGGATGCGCGCCGGATAATCCAGAGTTCGTATGTGGGCTTGAACTGATCGGGCATATCAAAGGAACCGAGGTTCAACTCCACCTCATCGTCGCTGCGCCCGAATACTGTTGATCCGCACTGCGGGCAGAAATGGCGGCCGGCGTACGCACGGGCTTCGCCGCAAATGTTCACCGCTTCGGCTGGAAAGATGGCTGAAGCGTGGAACAACGCGCCATGGTGCTTGCGACAATCCATGCAATGGCACACGCCGACCCTGTACGGTTGTCCGGTTGCTTCGAAGCGGAGTTGACCGCAGAGGCAACCACCCGTGAACTTTGCCATGCCGATCTCCTCGGTAAGCGACTAGATCCACTACATCACCAGCCTCGTTAGGCGTCAAATTGAGAGCGCAGAGAGCGGCCGCTCCAGTGCGACGGCTCTGGGGCAGGTTGAGAAGCTTCGCGTCGGACCTGGGTTGTTGGAAAAAATGACAGACGCGCCGGTTGATGTGGCCGCGCTCGCTGCCTGCGCATGCTAGGCGCCTTTGCCGGACTCACGATTAATATTAATTGACACGAACAGAAACGTAATTGCCGTCGGAATGATGAAGCCCTTTAGGTATGAGAGCGGATGCCTGCCATCCAGGAAGCGAAACGGAAGCTCGAAGAACAGTGCCCAATAGTGTGTGGCGATAAGTGCGGAAATTCCGATCCACATACCGAATAGAGCGAACCGTCGATTCATGGCGACCAGAAGCAGGCTGGCGATGATCAATATGCGCAGAAGGGATTGCGCATGCACAAACATGATGTGCGCACTGTAACTACTACCACCATACAGATCAGTGCCGGAGCCAAGGTATAAGTCGTAGAGAGTGTATGAGTGGTAGAAAATTAGCAGGCCAGCTAGCGCTCCAATGATCAGTTGCCTGATTAGTAGAGATCTCCCCAAGACTTGAATTGTCGTTTTGATTCCGTGCACGGGCGGCTGCTCGGTGCGGCCTAGCGCCTACTCATACGACCGAACGGTTGCGAATAAACAAGGTGAAAGTGTGGCTTCGCCCAACGACATCATCATGGGGCCCAGCCACGCTGTGCGGTCGTGCTCACCGATGAAGTACGACGGTCCCTCTCCGCGCCAGAATGCCAGCACCGCTGCCTCAAGGGGGCACGACTTGGAGCCCAGGATGTCCTCGAGCGGCTTCAAGTCATCGTCCCAATTGAACTCCTGGATGAATTGGAATTGATCCATTGCACTCATTTTATGGATCGGCGCAGCTCCCGACTGCCCCGGCGGCACCATTCCTTCTACAGCCCTAGGGTTACCCCAAGTCTCCATCCGACCATGGACAGCCCCGCTCAATCCATTCGCTGAGGCTGGCCGCCAGAACGGTCAGCACCTCCACCGACTGATCTCCAAGGGCACTCTCGAAAGCCCTGAGTTCATCATTCGACTTGGAAACGAAGATTCCTGCATGACCATTGTCGTTGCCAACATAAAAAAATCTGGAAGGTGGCGGGCCGTAAGCACAAGCGGCCCAGGGCCAGACCACCGACCCTGGGTTCTTCGTCTCTCTATTGGTTGCCGTACATCTTCATCAACCGATAAAGATAATCGCGAGCGTCGTAGACCACCTTCACACGCAGATACTCATTGAGTCCATGCGCTCCGTTGCCATCGGGGTCGCCGAAATCACCCGAAATCCCGTAAGTGGGGATCCCCACCGGCGTCAAAAATGCGCCGTCCGTCGCGCCGGCCGACATCAGCCGCAGTTGCGGAACTCCCGGCCACATCTGGGCGGCCAGTTTCTCGGCAGGACCCAGCACCTTGGGGTCGAGCGGCGGGGAAGGAGCGGGGTCGCTGCGAACCTCCCGCACGGTGACATGAACGCTGGGATCCGCGATCGCCCCCTCCAACGCTTTGCGGACGTCCTCGGGGCTCGTCCCGGGAAAAATTCGGCAATTGATGGTGGCGCTCGCGCGCTGGGGCAGTGCATTGGTGGCGTGACCCGCATTCAACATCGTGGCCACGCAGTTGGTGTGCAGGATCGCATTGAGGTCTGGATCGCGCTCGAGCAAGGTGCGCGCGGGCTCATTGGTGGGATCGCGCAGCAGGTCGTTGATGGCCTGGCGTTCCTCCGGTGTGCGCGTCGCTGCGAGCTTGCCGAACGAATCGCGCGTCGTATCGGTGAATTGCACCGGGAATCGGTAGGCCTGCACGCGCAGCAGCGCGCTTGCCAAATGATAGATGGCGTTGTCGGGTAGCGGCCGTGAGCTATGCCCGCCGGGGTTGGTGACCTCCAGCGTGAAGTTCGCCGGCAATTTCTCGCCGACCTGGATGCCCTGGAAGATGGGCTTGCCGTTGGCATCCAGCAAGCCGCCGCCGCCTTCATTCAGCGCGAATGCTGCGTCGATCAATCCGCGCTCATGGGTGGCGAGGTATTGCGCACCGTTGAATGCGCCAATGGTTTCCTCGCCGCAGGTCAGCGCCATCTTCAGCGTGTGCTTGGGCCGGAAGCCTTCCTTCTTGAAGCGCGCCATCGTGTCCACCCAGATGGCGGCCATTTCCTTGTCGTCGTTCACGCCGCGGGCGTAGAAGCGATCGTTTTCTTCGATGAAGGTGAAGGGATCGCGAGTCCAGTCCTCACGCTTGGCCTCGACCACGTCCAAGTGGGCGAGCATCAGCACGGCCTTGGCCTTCGGATCGCGCCCCGGCAGTATGGCCACGAGGCCTCCCTCCTTGGGGTGATCGGGAACGGAGAAGGGGTGCAGGTCTGAATCGGGGAAGCCGGCGGCCTTCAGGTGCGCGGCCATCCGTTCGGCTGCCAGGGTGCAGCTGCCGGATGACAGCGTGGTGTTCGTCTCGACCAGTTCCTTGTACAGCGCGCGGAAGGCGGCCTTGTCCGGGGTAAGCGCCGGAGCGTCGGCGAGTGCGGCGCTCGAGATGGCGAACAACAGCAATGCCGGTGCGATGGAAAGCGATTTCATGAGCGTTCCTTGAAAATGTTGGTATCTCCGCAGTATAGGGCGGGCGCCAACAAGACCCAAGAAAGGGCGTTGAAGGTGGCTGAGGCGCCCGCCGCGTTCAGTGAGGGCATCGGGCAAGATTCAACGACCCGCCGCGCCCTGCTGCAGTTGCATGAACACGCCGAGGCGATCCGTGATTTGCCAATGCCCCGTCAGTCGCCCGCCAGCGATGTAGTACACGGTGGCGCCGGACATCGTGATTTTGTTACCGGTGGCCGGAAACCCTGGAAAGTCCCCTTTGTGAGTGCCAGCCCATAGCCAGGTGATCATCACCTTGCTCTCATCGGCAAGGATGTCTTGCACGTCGAACGCTTGATCAGGAAAAGGCGCCCGCGAGATGCGCACGCGCTCCTTGTATCCGGCGAGGTCCAGCTCCTTTCCATTCCATGGATCGCCGGGATCGTGATGAAGGGTGTACTTGTGGGCGATGAACCTTTCGGCAGCCTCGATGTTGCCGGCGTTCCAGACTTCCGCCAGGAATTCCCGCAGCATGTGTTCGTTGTCCTTGGCAGTCGGCATCGCGCCCTCGTGATTTTCGGGTATTGTGCCGCGAGTATGCGCTCGATTTACCCATGACGGTCGCGCTGGACACGGTTCAAGGCGACATCGCAACCCTGGCGGTGGACGCCATCGTGAACGCCGCCAATTCCACCCTGCTCGGCGGCGGCGGAGTCGATGGCGCCATTCATCGTCAAGCGGGCCGCGAGTTGCTGGAGGAGTGCCGCCTGCTCGGCGGCTGTCCCACGGGCGAGGCGCGCATCACCATGGCGTACCGGTTGCCGGCGCGCCGCATCATCCACACAGTGGGTCCGGTTTGGAAGGGCGGCAAGAAAGGCGAGCCGCAACTGCTGGCATCGTGCTATCGGAACAGCTTGTTGCTCGCCATTGAGCATGAAATCCGCACCATCGCCTTTCCGGCCATCAGCACCGGGGCCTACGGCTATCCGGTCGAGTTGGCGGCGACGGTCGCTGTCGGAACGGTGCGGGAATTCGTGGCGGTCAACGACGGATTGGAGCGAGTCAGTTTCTGCTGCTTTTCGACAGCGGATCTCGCCATCTACCAGAAAGTCCTGGCACAGCGCCCAGATGCCTGAACGCGCCGGATGCCGCGGAACTCTGTTGACGCGGCGCGGTCAACCCCAGCAGATGAGCTGCGTTAAGGGATCGTTCATTCGATTCACGGCATCATCATCACAGGAATACGTTTTGGAGATTGCCATGCGGTACATCGTTTCTTCCTTCGTTACGGCTGCCATCCTCGCGTCGGCGTCCGCCGGGGCGGCTGAAACATCTGCGCCGCCATCGGCGCCTACGCCCTCGTCAGCGCCCGCCGCATCGGCGGCACCGGCCGCTGCGGAGGCGCGCATTCCCTTCGCCAATCACGGCGGCATCTGGAGCTGGCAGGTGGAAAACAGCAGCACCCTGCTCATCCAGAGCCAGAACCGCAAGTGGTACAAGGCCACGTTGATGAGTCCTTGCTTCGATCTTCCCTTTGCCGAAACCGTTGGGTTCGAGACGAATCCGGATGGCAGCTTCGACAAATTCGGCTCGGTGAAAGTGAAAGGCCAGCGCTGCCAGGTGGTGTCGCTGGTGGAGACCGCGCCGCCGGCCAAGAAGGTCAAGAAGGTCAAGCCGCAGGAGAAGATTGCGCCGGCGGCCACGACGCACGCGCCCGCCACTGATAAACCCAAGTAACGTCAGCGGAATGCGACTTGCTCGCAACCAACCGCTCCCGGTTGGCTGCGCGCAGTAGCGCCGGCTGCCGTCGTGCTCAGCCCGGCGCGGCGTGCAGGTGGTGCCAGTACTGCTCGCGCAGCTTGGCCTTGAGTATCTTGCCCGTCGCCGTCATCGGCATTTCCGCCACGAACACCACATCGTCGGGCAGCCACCACTTCGCCATGCGGGTGGAGAGATACTCGAGCACCTCTTCCTTGGTGGGTGCGCCACCATCTGCCGGGACGATGACGAGCACCGGCCGTTCATCCCATTTTGGGTGATACGTGGCCACCGTCGCCGCGAGCTTCACCTTGGGGTGCGACATGATCGCGTTCTCCACGTCGATGGAGCTGATCCACTCGCCGCCGGACTTGATCACATCCTTGGTGCGGTCGGTGATTTTCATGCAGCCGTAGCGATCCCAGGTGGCCACATCGCCGGTGGCGAACCAACTCTGCGCATCGAGCACGCTGCCGCCTTCGCCCTTGAAGTAGCCTGATGCGACCCACGAGCCGCGCACCATCAGCGGGCCGAAGGCTTGGCCGTCCTGCGGCGCAATGCCGCCCTGCGAGTCGCGCACCTGGATTTCCACGCCGAAAGGCGTGCGGCCCTGTTTGATCAGCAACTCACTGCGTTCCGCCGCCGGCAACGCCGCGATCTCGGGCGTGGCGGTGGCGATGGTGCCGATGGGACTGGTCTCGGTCATTCCCCAGGCGTGGATGGCGTTCACGCCATAGCGCTCCTTCAACACCTGCTGGATGGCCGGCGGCAGCGCCGTGCCTGCCACGACGCAGCGCTTCAGGTGAGGCAGCGGGACGGGCTTGTTCTGCAGATGACCCAGCAGCATGGTCCAGATGGTGGGCACGCCGACGGTGAAGCTGACCTCTTCCTGCACCATCAAGTCGACCAGGCTTTCCGCGTCCATATGCCTGCCAGGCAGCACCAGCTTCGCCCCCACCATGGGGCAGCAATACGGCAGGGACCACGCGTTGGCATGGAACATCGGTGCGAACGGCAACACGCTGTCATGGCATGAGAGTGCAAACGCGTCGGTCTGCACGCAGGCCATGGCATGCAGGAGCGTGGAGCGATGGCTGTAGAGCACGCCCTTCGGGTTGCCGGTGGTGCCGGAGGTGTAGCACAGCGAGGAGGCGGTTCGCTCATCGAAGCTGGGCCACTGGTACTTCTCGCCGCGGCCCGCGATCCAATCCTCGTACGACTGCAGCTTCAGGCGGGTGGAGGAGGGGAGCTGCTCGCGCGCGCACAACACCACGAATTGCTCGACGCAGCCGATCTCATCCGCCACGCCTTCGACGATGGGCAACAGGTCCGCATCGAACAGCAGCACCCGGTCCTCGGCATGGCGGATGATGTAGGCGATCTGCTCGCGGAACAGCCGCGGATTCACCGTGTGCAGCACCGCACCCATGCCCGATACGCCGTAGAAGCACTCCAGGTGCCGATAGCCGTTCCAGGCCAACGTGGCCACGCGATCGCCCGGCTTGATGCCGATGCTCTCGAGCTTCTCGGCCAGGCCGCGTGCACGGCGCTCGACAGTCGAGTAATCCGTGCGGTGAATGCTGCCATCGCCAAGCCGTGAAACCACCTCGCGCGCGCCGTGCATCGTAGCCGCGTGCCTGATCAACCCCGAGATCAGCAGCTGATGGTCCTGCATCAATCCGAACATGTGCTTTCTCCTGTTTGGCCGAGCACTTCTTCGCTTAAGATTACCGTAAATGAGCCGCCGCCAGCACCAGATCAGGCTTTCAGCGATGTTCGCCGCCGCCATGGTGTCGGGCTGCGGCGATGCGCCTGCGGATAAGAACGTGATGAGTTGCAAGGTGACGGAAGGCTCCCGTGCCATGTGCCTGGAATATGTCCATCCGCGCCTGGAGGAACTCCGGGTCGCCATCCTGGCACAGTGCCGTGACGGCGGCGGCGTCATCGTGGATGCCTGTCCCACGGAAAATCTGGTGGGCACCTGCGAGCGCACCACCGATCCCCGCAATCCCACCACCTTGAGCGAGAAAGTACGCATGAAGACCTACTTCCAGCCGGGTGGGCTGAACCCGCCGGACGCCGAGCGGTTGCACAAGCGATGCGATACGGGAGCGGGTATCTGGACGCCGGCGCCGGCTTCCAGTGGTGCCACTTGAGGTCCGTCTGGCTTGCCGCGCTGGTGCCGGGCCTCTTGCTGCTGCAGTCCTGTTCGCGCTCCGCGGGCAGCCCATTCGCCCCGTACGAACATGCGCCGATCGCCGCCGGCACCGGCTTGGCCGACCTGCCGTTGGGCTCGGCCCTGTCGGACGCCGCTGCCCGCTTCGGCGCGCCGGATCAGGTGGCGGCCGTCGCCGGCGATACCTATTTCGCCGAGATGATCTACCGCGGCGCCGGCATGGTGCTGCGCTTCGACATCCTCCCGGACTGCGTGCAGGTACTGAGCGGCGCCGGGCGCGTGGTCGAAGGGCTGATGCACCTGCGCAAGCCGGATGCCTTCTTCAGTGAATTCCCGGCCTGCAAGGCCAGTCCCCTGCAAAGCATGGCATTCGGGCTGGGGCAGAATCCCGATTCTGCATTTTTCAAGGGCGCCACCGAGCAGGGCGTGCGCATCGGCTCCGACAAGGAAACGGTGTTGCGCAGTTACGGTGGTTCACACGACGTGCGCAGCGCGTCGCTCGCCGGCAGCGGGCCGGACGATTCGAACTACGACGAACTCATCTATTCGAACGGACTGGCGCTGTATCTCGGGCCGGGCGGCGGTGGTGAATCATGGCGTGTGCACCGCATCGTCGTGTTCGCTCCCGTGCACGAATAGCTCCGGGTCCACCCACGCGCGGTTCAGCGACAGGCCCCAATGCAGGTGCGGGCCGGTGACGCGGCCCGTCATGCCCACTTCTCCCAAGACCTCGCCGGCATCGAGCTTCTGCCCGGGCTTCACCAGGATCTTGCTCAGGTGGCAGTACATGCTGATGAAGCCGCTGCCGTGATCGACGAACACCGTATTGCCATTGAAGAAGAAATTGCCGGTGTCGATGACCTCGCCCGGCAATGGCAGTTTGATGCGTGTGCCGGTCGGCGCCGCGATGTCCATGCCGCTGTGCGGGTTGCGCGATTCGCCATTGAAGACGCGACGCAGGCCGAAGGAACTGCTGCGCGTGCCGGGCACAGGCTGGCCGAATTGCAGCGATGCGGGCTCGGTGCTGGAGAAGCGGTTCATCGCGCGCTCGATCACCACGCGCTCGCGAGCGATGCGCTTCAATTCCGCGGGTGAGGGGTTCACCTTCCGCGGCGGCACCTTGAGGGATTGAGTCGCGTAATGCTTCGGCGCCACCGTAAAGCCGATGAGCCGAGCCTGCGGTGATTTCATCGAAATGAGATTGCGTCCCGGATCGGCGGCCAGCGCGATGCCGACCACCGCCAACCACTTGCCGTCCTGGCGGATCACCAGGACCCGGTGCCCGGCGGACTCGACCACCGGGGGTGTCGGGCTGCTGTCCACCTCCAGGTCCACGAGCGCGACACCGCCTGGGACCGCACTGGCCTTGGGGAGGGTGATCGCAGCCGCATCGACACTGGCCGCCAGCATCAGACCCAGCGCGAGTTCTTGCAATCGGCGCGTCATTCGGCCTGCTCCACGCGCGCGCGCAGGCGGCCGCGGGCCAGGCGCGCGTCGATCAGATCGCCCGGCTTTACCGCCGTCGCGTCCGTCAGCACATGGCCGTCGCCCGCCGTCACGATCGCATATCCGCGATCCAGGGTGGCCAACGGGCTCACCGCGTTCAGCGTGCGCACCAGCGGTGCGAGGCGGCCCTTGGCGGCCTGGAGCCTGGCGCTGGCGGCAGCACTCAAGCGCGCCAGCAATTGCGCATGCCGCACCCGATTTTCATGCAGGCGCTGCGCCGGACTGGCGCGCCAAAGGCGCCCCTGCCACTCGAGCAGTGCCGAGCGCTGATGTGTCACCAACTGCCGCAGTGCGCGCACCAGGCGCTGCTCATAGTCATCGAGCTGCTGCGCACGCTGCGCCAGGCGCGCCGCCGGGCTGACGAGCGCGGCGCGCCGCTCCAGGTATTGCAGCCGCTGCCGCTGGGCAGCGATGTGCCGCTGCATGCACTGGGCCAGGCGCGCGGCACGGTTGGCAAAGAAGCGCAGGAATTCCGCGCCATCCGGCACCACCAGCTCCGCCGCCGCCGACGGGGTGGGGGCGCGCACGTCGGCGGCGAAGTCCGCGATGGTGAAATCCACTTCATGGCCTACGCCGCTGACGATGGGAATGGGCGAGGCCACGATCTGCCGCGCCAGTGCTTCGTCGTTGAACGCCCACAGGTCTTCCAGCGATCCACCGCCGCGCGCCAGTATGAGCACATCGCACTCGGCGCGCTGCGCGGCGGTCTTCAGGGCCGCGACGATTTCCGGCGCGGCCTGCGCGCCCTGCACCGGCACCGGAAGGATCAGCACGGGCACCGCGGGGAAGCGCCGCGCCAGCACATGCAGGATGTCGCGCACGGCTGCGCCGGTGGGCGAGGTGATGATGCCGATACGGCGGGGGAGCTTCGGCAGCGGCCGCTTGCGGCCGGCATCGAACAAGCCCTCCGCCGCCAGCTTGGCCTTGAGCCGGTCGAATTCCCGCTTCAGTGCCCCCTGGCCGGCATCCTCGAGGTGATCGACGATGAGCTGGTAGTCGCCCCGCGGCTCGTACAGGCTGATCCGGCCGCGGACCAGCACCTGCTGGCCGTCCTTGGGGGTGATGCCGGCCAGCATGTTCTTCTGCCGGAACATGGCGCAGCGAAGCTGGGCGGTCGCATCCTTCAGGGAAAAGTACCAGTGGCCGGAGGAGGGCCTTGCGAAATTGGAGATTTCGGCCGTCAGCCACAGGCTGGCAAAGCCCTTTTCCAGGAGCTGGCGGGCCTCGCGGTTGAGGCGGGAAACCGTGTAAATATCGCGGGTTTCACCGCTTCCGCGGGCGGTCGGGTCGGTCCAGGCCATGGCTCCATCATACGTTGGTTTACCGGGGGCGGCGCGCAAGGTAGAATGCTGCGCCTCTTGAATGATCGTGAACCATCTATGCGAATTCTCGAAGAGGCGCTCACTTTCGATGACGTGCTGCTCGTGCCGGCGTACTCGGAAGTCCTGCCCCGCGATGTCTCCCTGGCCACCCAGCTGACCCGCCGCATCCGCGTCAATTTGCCGCTTGTTTCGGCTGCCATGGATACCGTTACCGAGGCGCGCCTGGCCATCACCATGGCGCAGGAAGGCGGCATCGGCATCATCCACAAGAACATGTCCATCGAGCACCAGGCGCGCGAAGTGGCGCGCGTGAAGAAGTTCGAAAGCGGCGTCATCACCGACCCGATCAGCGTCAATCCCGACATGACCATCCGCCAAGTGCTGGAACTCACCCGCGCCAAGAACATCTCCGGCGTGCCGGTGGTGCGCGGCAGCCAGGTGGTGGGCATCGTCACGCACCGCGACCTGCGCTTCGAGACCAAGCTGGATGCACCCGTGTCCAGTGTCATGACGCCCAAGGAACGGCTGGTCACGGTACGCGAGAATGCGCCCAAGGAAGAAGTGCTCGCCCTGCTGCACAAGCATCGCATCGAGAAGGTGTTGGTGATTGCCGGGGATCATGAGCTGAAGGGCATGATCACCGTGAAGGATTTCCAGAAGGCCACCGAATTTCCCAATGCCTGCAAGGACCCGTCGGGCCGGCTGCGCGTGGGCGCGGCGGTGGGCACGGCGCCGGACACACTCGATCGCGTGTCGGCGCTGGTGGCCGAGGGCGTCGACGTCGTGGTCGTGGATACCTCGCACGGCCACTCGCGCGGCGTGCTGCAGATGGTGTCGAAAATCCGCGCCAAGTTTGCCGACGTGGACATCATCGGCGGCAACATCGTCACGGCGGAAGCCGCGCTCGACCTGGTCAAGCATGGCGCGGACGGCGTCAAGGTCGGCATCGGACCCGGCTCCATCTGCACCACGCGCGTGGTAGCGGGCGTGGGCGTGCCGCAGATCAGCGCGGTGTCGCGCGTGTCCAAGGCGCTGCAGGGCACGGGTGTGCCGGCCATCGCCGATGGCGGCATTCGTTATTCGGGCGATGTGGCCAAGGCGCTGGCCGCCGGCGCGCATAGCGTGATGATCGGCGGCCTGTTCGCGGGTACCGAGGAATCCCCGGGCGAAGTCGAGCTGTACCAGGGCGGATCGTTCAAGGCCTACCGCGGCATGGGCTCGCTCGGCGCGATGGCGCAATCGCATGGGTCGAGTGACCGTTACTTCCAGGACACCACCTCCGAGCTCGAGAAGCTCGTGCCCGAAGGCATCGAAGGCCGCGTGGCCTACAAGGGGAGCCTGGTCGCCATCCTGCACCAGCTCGCCGGCGGCTTGCGCGCCGCGATGGGCTACACCGGCAGCGGCAATATCGAGGAGATGCGCACGCGGCCGCAATTCGTGCGCATCACCAACGCCGGCGTGCGGGAAAGCCACGTGCACGATGTGACCATCACCAAAGAAGCGCCGAACTACCGGATCGGTTGATGACGGATATCCACGCCGACCGAATTCTCATCCTGGATTTTGGTTCCCAGTACACGCAGTTGATCGCGCGCCGCGTGCGCGAGCTCGGTGTGTATTCTGAGGTGTACGCCTGGGATGTGGACCCGGCCGAGATCAAGAAGTTTGCGCCCAAGGCGGTGATTCTCTCAGGCGGGCCGGAGTCGGTGTACGACGCCAAGGGTCCGGCCGCGCCCGAAGTCGTGTTCAACCTCGGCAAGCCCGTGCTCGGCATCTGCTATGGCATGCAGACCATGGCGGCGCAATTGGGCGGCACCGTGGAAAGTTCCTCGCACCGTGAATTCGGCGCGGCGCAGGTCCGCAATGGTGGCGGCTCGCGCTTGATCGATGGCCTGGAAGACAACCGCGACGCGCAAGGGCGGCCCGTGCTCGATGTATGGATGAGCCACGGCGATCGCGTCACCGCGCTGCCGCCGGGCTTCAAGGTGATCGCCAGCACCGATTCCGCGCCGCTGGCCGCCATGGCGGACGAGCGACGCGAATTCTACGCGCTGCAATTCCACCCGGAAGTCACGCACACCTTGCAGGGGCTGGAAATCCTGCGCCGCTTCGTGCACGACATCGCCGGCTGCGCCTCCAGCTGGAAGACCAGCAACATCATCGAGGACGGCATCGCGCGCGTGCGCGCGCAGGTGGGCGTGGACCAGGTGCTGCTGGGCCTGTCCGGCGGCGTGGACTCTTCGGTGGTGGCGGCGCTCCTGCACAAGGCGATCGGCCCGCAGCTCACCTGCGTGTTCGTCGATCATGGCCTGCTTCGCCTGGGCGAGGGCGATCAGGTGATGAACACCTTCGCCGAGCACATGGGCGTGAAGGTGATCCGCGTGAATGCGGAGGCTCGCTTCATGCAGGCGCTGGCCGGCGTCACCGATCCGGAAGCCAAGCGCAAGATCATCGGCCGGCTGTTCGTCGAGGTGTTCGACGAAGAAGCCGCGAAACTCCCCTCGGTGAAATGGCTGGCCCAGGGCACCATCTATCCCGACGTGATCGAGTCCGCCGGCGCCAAGACCGGCAAGGCGCATGTGATCAAGTCGCATCACAACGTCGGCGGATTGCCCGAGCATATGAAATTGAAGCTGCTCGAGCCGTTGCGCGAGTTGTTCAAGGACGAGGTGCGCAAGCTGGGGCTGGAGCTGGGATTGCCGCCGACCTTGATCAACCGGCACCCGTTCCCGGGCCCGGGACTCGGTGTGCGAATCCTCGGCGAGGTGAAGAAGCCGCACGCGGATTTGTTGCGCGGCGCGGATGCCATCTTCATCGAAGAACTGAGGCGCGAGAATCTCTACGATCAGGTGAGCCAGGCCTTTGCGGTGTTCCTGCCCGTGCGCTCGGTGGGGGTGATGGGAGACGGACGGCGTTACGACTATGTAGTGTCACTGCGCGCCGTACAGACCATCGATTTCATGACGGCGCGCTGGGCGCGATTGCCGTACGAGTTCCTCGACCGCGTCAGCCACCGCATCATCAACGAAGTGCCGGGGATTTCGCGGGTGGTGTATGACATTTCAGGCAAGCCGCCTGCGACGATCGAGTGGGAGTGAGTGGCTATCTTGTCGGCCTGAGTGCCTGAGGAAAATCCGGAGCTTGCGGTGCTACAGAGACGGTTGACAGTGAATCGTCGCAGACCGCTCAGGGATTTGCGGATTCATGGAGTAATCTGGCGTTTCCTGATTCCACCCGCTGATTGCAGCGCGGTTCAAGCAAACATATTTGACGGTAATTCTGACGGTAAGAAATTCTGTGCCCCTCGGGCCGGGACTTTTACCGTCAAGTGAGCCCATTCCTGCAAGAAGTGGCCAGATTCTTAGAGGGTGCAGGGCGCGCACATGACATGGCGTGCTTCGTCCTTGCCGTTCTGCAGGCCGCTCACCATGCCCGCTGCCGCTGCCGCTGCTCAAGCGCGGCGTTCGCGCACACCACCTTTCATCGAGCCGCCGGGCTATGCGCGGAATCGGCCCGAGACCATGCCGCTGTATCAGCTCGTCGAGCAGTACTGGCCTGCATTCCGCGAGATGCGCGCCACGACAGGTCGTTCGCTGCCGGACTACTGCGCCAGAAGCTCGAACGGCTGTGCCGCTACGTCAGCCGTCCACCCGTGGCGGTTGATCGCCTGGCGCTGACGTTGTCAGGGCAGGTGCGCTTCACCTCGAAGGCGCCGTATCGGGACGGCACCACCCAAATCGTGCTGGAACCACTGGACTTGATTGCACGCTCGGCCGCGCTCGTGCTGCCGCCGCGGATGTACCTGACGCGGTATCACGGAGTATTCGCGCCGCATAGCAAGTTGCGCTCAGCGGTGACGCCAGCGGGGCGGGGCAAGGGCATGAAGCGGCAGGCAGTGGATGGCGCCGACAGGCCGGCCACTCCACGCCATGTGGCCATGAGCTGGGCAAAACGACTGAAGCCGGTGCTCGGCGTTGACATCGAGGCCTGTGCGCGCTGCGGCGGAAAGCTCGAGGTCATCGCCAGCATCGAGGAGTCGACGGTCGTCGCTAAGATCCTGGCGCACCTGGGGAGCGCACAGCCCCGGAGCAGCATCAGGCCGAGCTGCCCCTCGGAGCACGGGCACCGCCGACCCAGGCGCGACTGATGTGACACCTGGAGAGGAGATTGCTCACCCCCTGCGGCGACCCAGCTGCGGGCTTGGGCCGGTGCATGCCGGAAGGGGACAATTCAGGCGGCCCTCCTCGGCAAACAGCGCCAGGGCAGGGCGTTTGAAACTCCTATCCGCGGGATCCCAGCTGTAAGATAGGGACAGATTCACCGAGACACCGAATGCCGCTACGAATCCTCTTGGATTCATCGCGCAGCACAGCGTTCTGGGTGCGGTCATGGGTCCTTCCTTACAACCAGAAATCGAATCACTCTCGAAATTGAATTGGTTTAGCCAAGGGTGATAACGCGTCACCCGAGCACCGCTCTATTCTATTCCTTACGGAGTTTTCGAAGCGCATCGATCCGGCAGGACAGGCCGGGTTGCATGCTCCGATCTACTCTCCCGACCAACTCCGCTTTCGCTTGACCAAAGTTCGATGATTCGAGCACCTGTCGGATCGCATCCAACTCCCGTGCTCCGATACCGAGATCTCCCGGACAGGATGCGGACTCCAGGACTTTCATCATCGCCATATAGCTGAAGTCACCCCTGACGGGTACGGCGCCCTGCGGATTCGCGTTCGCCTCCATGCACTCTGCCAGAGCCCTGACCTGCGGTTCCTCACGTTTTGCTATCGCGTACTCGCGCTCCGTCTGGGCTCTGCGCTTCGCGACCTCCTGAGCAGACAAGCCCTTGAGGACCTTGCTCCAGCTCTTCGCGTCATACACGTAGTTGTTGTGCGCATCCCGGTAGGAAGCCACCAGCGCGCTGGCGCTACCGCCGGCGTCCTTCATCCTGTTTCGCATCATTTCTGCATCCACCGTGCCGAAGTTCTCAGAGGTGTACGCCTTGGAGCGGCAGGGGTCGTCCGGGCGGGCCTGGGCCAAGGAGGTATTGCCAGCCAGTCCGATGGCGAGGGTGAGGATGCATTTCAGTGCTCTGGTTCTAATCATGGCCCCTCCGTGACGCCGGACTGTGAGTGATTAGGGCCATTAAGTATCGGAATCCGAGCTCGGGTGCAAGCTTCGGGCGGGGAGAGCGACGGGTACGGAGAGGGCTTGGTGTTTGGTATTTGAACGGCCGAGTCTTGTGAAGCGATGCGTCGCTGCTCTTGCAGTGCCGTAGGAAAGCGTCAAGGTTTCCGCGCGGGAGACGCTTTGCCGCTACGTGAGCCGCCCGCCGGTGGCGGTGGAACGATTGGCGCTGACTTCATCGGGGCAGGTGCGCTGCGCGCTCAAGACTCCGTACCGCGACGGGACCACGCACATCGTCCTGGAACCATTGGATCTGATGGCAAGGCTTGCCGCGCTGGTGCCGCCGCCACTGATGCATCTGGCGAGGTTTCATGGGGTGTTCGCGCCGCACAGCAAGTTGCGTGCGGCAGTGACGCCTGCCCATCGGGGCGTGGGCAGCGGTGCAGGTCCAGCCGCCCCCGACAAGCCCGTCACGCCTCGACGCGTGGCCATGTGCTGGGCGCAGCGTCTGAAGCGTGTGTTCGGCACACACTGCGTAGTTGATGCGGATCATTCGCCTCCGACGAATTGCACGCGGTATCCATTACGGACTGATCATTGATTGGGGGCGCTAGCTACTTAACCCCCTTTTATGAGTTCAGCTCGGATAGGATCTATTCCTTCAAATTGTTTCCCAAAAGAGGACAGAAATGCGGTCGCTAGCAAGAAGGCTGGCAACGAGCTAGAGACAGGACCACGCCTAGCAGGGGGCGCTAACAAACGTCTTCGTGCATATAGCCGAAATAGCAGCTTCCCGGCAACGGACAAGAATTTGGAGCAAAGCGGACATCGCCAAACCCAGTCAGAAAATTGGGTCTCGGAACGTTGTACAACTCAATTTGCTGCTTAGGCGATCGCTTGTCGCCACGCCCGCCTCCGAGTGTTCTGGAGTCACTGTTTCGTAGCGTAGTCGTAAAACCTCAAAGCATTTGGCTTGAAGACCCATTGAAGTTGCGCGTTAAATCGGACACCTGTGCTAATTTGACTGAGTTTCTTAATGCAAGTCTTGGAGGACGCATGGCCCGGAGTCCTGTGCTGAAGTTTGCGATGGTCGCCTTACTCGGAATTACATCGATTGCAGTCAACGCCCAGTCCCGCTGTGACTGCGATCAGATAGTGGGCTCGTGTCGGGCACAAGTAACTGAAATGCCGAAGAACGGACCCGGCGCACGCTTCAAGATCGAGGCAAATACCAGCAGCTGTTCGATTGTTGAATGGTCCGTAGACGGAGACCGTGGAATGACCACCATCCAAGATGGGGGCGAGAATGTTGATCGAGTTTCACCCAGAAAGCCGGGCGGAATGATCAAAGTCCACTCTTGCCGGGTCTGCAAGGATAGCTTGATCAGCGCGCGCGGCGACCGCCCTTCAAATACGAGTGCCGGGCTTGATGCTTGCCGGGCGTTGGAGTTTACCTCAAAAGAGCTAGGGCCCATTAAGGCTGAGACGATTCGGGACATGATGGAGTCGAATCAAAGAGGACGTTCGGCTGCAGCATTTGTGGAGTTTTATCGCTTCTTTCACAGCAACTACGTGGTTGACGAGGCGAAAGAAAGAGCGAGAGAGAGGGCGTTGCATAGTGATAAATTGGCAACGCTAAGTGGCACCGAAAAAGTGGAGTTTGAGAAGTGGATATCGAAACAGGAAGATGAGCGTGTTGCCATGTGGAGAACCAGGTTTGCAACCGCGCGGATTGAGGAAGGACAGTTTCAAAAAGTGGCCCAATGCGTGGAAAGGAATCGTTAGGTTGCGCGTATTCGGGTGAAGCTGAGCCGGCGTGCCGATTCAAGCCGTATTAATCCGTAGCCAGTAAGAGATCAAAGAGAGCACACTAACGGCGAGCGCAGCCGTAGAATGAGAACACCATGCGATTCGCAGAGAACAGCGGCTTTCCGCGTAGCCTACTTCCCAGGAAAACCCAGTGGCGTGTGGTTCTCGTCATAGCCATGGCCGCTCTGCTCTTGGGCCGTATGGCCCTGCGACAAGAACGAGACGATCGCTGGACCCGCTACACCCTCGAAGCTGATGCGATGTCGATCCGATGGTTCGTTGACGTCGCCGCCGCGCGATCCATCGACACCCCGATCGCAAACGGCTTGACCCCATTGCAGATGGCCGTACGCACACGCAACTTCAACTTCGTTCGTGACCTCATCCGCCAAGGCGCCAACCCCGACAAGACCCACCATCCCGACATCCCCACTGCCTTTGAACTCGCCAAAAACGACCCAGAGCTGATGGCCGCTCTTGTCCCAACCAACGCCGATTCTATCCGTGCGTGCGATCAATACAATTACACGCCGCTTATGTACGCCGCGGCCGTTAACGATGACCGCCTGATCCGTATGCTCCTCGCCGCCCACGTCCAGGTCGACGCGACCTGCGGCACTTCGCGCAACGCGCTCACGATCGCCATAGCAGCACACGCCCACGAAGCGTTGCGCCTCATCGCCGCTGCACAGCCCGACTACGTCCGTTCACTCGGTGATCGCATGCAGGCCATCGACATCGCCCGCCGCGCAAAGAACTCACCCGCCATCGAACTTCTTGAGCATCCCACCATCACCGCGATGAAAGCCGTGAATGTCGCGAGTCGCAAGAAGGGGCTCGGCCAATGGCGCGCAGTTGGCCGCGCCAAGTACGAAGACATCGTCGGTAAGCCACTGCCACCGCTCGTGATCAATAAAGGCATGTAATGGGAACATTGTTGTTCATTCTTTGCTGGGCCGGCGGCGCCGCACTTGTCGGGCGCCTTGCAAGCAAGAAAGGCCAGGCTCCGGGCTTTCCTATCATCATGTCAATGATCCTCTCGCCAATCACGGGCCTGTTGATCGTTGCATTGCGCAGAAACGGGCCTCCGAAAAACGCTTCCCAAGGTGAAGCCAAATGCCCGTTTTGCGCCGAATGCATCCAGCACGGAGCAGTATTCTGCAAACACTGCCGACAGTCACTTCCTGGCGGTCCAGTGCTCGTGGGCGCGCCGTCACGTGAACCCGCACCGGCTCCTAGGGAAAGGCCGCCGCGCGCCACTGCGGCGGAGTGGGCTTGGTTTACATTCATCTTGGTTATGGCCATGTGGTTGTTCTGGGACTGGAAATTTTTCATATGATCAACAACATGAGCATTTGGACCCGCGCCCTGTTCTCGCTGTCAACCATATTCTCGATAGCTAGCCAAGTCCTTTTGTCCGGATGTCGCTGAAGCTACACACTAATACCAAAAGGCTCAGAGCTGCCTCGCGCGCCAAGTGCTCTCTGATATACGAGGCGTTCCTTGATTTGGCACGATGTTGCGTGTGATTGTCATCACAAGAGTGCGAGCACTTCAGCCGTTTTCTGAAGCCACCAAGATGAAAAAAACATACCCGGCTCCCGGACGTGCTTCCCTGCTTTTCGCAATGGCGGGCGTAGTTATGTTGTTGCTTGCTTGGTCGGCGGCATTTGGTGCGCCCATTAAGGTTTACGACAAGAATTACCCTGGATACTACCAGCCGTTTAATTGTCTTCGTTACGACCCGGACTCAAAGACGCACGGCTTCTTACGGAACACTTGTGCATACGCCGTTGAGGCGCATTCGGCTAACGCCGCCGGTGTGTGGGGCGCATGGACAATTGCCGCAGGAAAGTATTATCCGATCTTTGATGGAATTTCGGGTCCATTGTACGCGTGCATGCCGAATGATGCTGTCGACAAGAAAAATGGTCTGTGCAAAGAGTGGGGCGCGAAACCTCCTCAGCTGGATAAGACCACGGAATCAGCGCGTCAGCAGCGCGACACAGCCTCGGGGAGTGGGTCGCGCTCGGATTTGCTCGGCGATGAGGAGGACGTAAGGCCAAAGGACAACAGAAAGTTCGACCTCTACGGCGAGATTATGGAGCGCGCAAAGTCTTGGCACGAAACGCAGTTTGAATTGCGTCGCATCCCGAACGCTCCCCTGATTCAGAAGTCCATCGAAGAAAGCTTGGGTATCTTGGAGAAGCAGCACAGGGCACTGCTTGCAGCTGCAGACCGAGCCGCGGAGCGAGTCGCGCGCGAAGAGCAGCAACGCGCCGACGAGCGAATCCAAGAACGTTACGCGCTAGCCTACGCGGAGCAAAGAAATGACAACTATCAGCAGGGGCAGGAACGAAGTGCTGCTCCGGGTGTTGTCGGTTCGAGAAACCGAACGTCCAACCGGTCATCCTCTTCATCAGGCCAAATTTGTGTGAGGTCCTCATTAGAGCCCTATGGACCAGGGCGAGGGATGGTGCACGCTATTTCCAACGGCTGCTCCGAGCCGCTATTAGCTGTGTATTGCGTCGTTCCCAATGATCCGGAAGAGCCCTTGGGCTTGGGCGATTGTCGAAATCAGACTCGCCAGCGCGCTGCGAGTACGGTGGGGGACCTTGACGGATTTTCTCTAGAGCCCCTGAGCGTATCGGATTTCCAGGCTCACCCGGAACTTTCTTTGCCAGTGGGATATCTGGACAAACTGACCACTATCGCGAATGATGGCATGGGGCATGGCGCAAGAATATTTGTTTCCGCTTGTACGGTGAGGGGATATTTGGCAGGAACATGTCTCCCCGATGCGCGCAAGTACTGGCGAGAGCAGGGAAGCCCGCGATAGCTAGGGCTTAACCACCAAAGGCCGTTGCCGCGGGCCTCAGTGCGGGAATGACAGTCAGCCACGGAGTTCTGCACTGGAATTGGCAGGGGCATCCGCTCAAGCGCAATTCATCCCTCCAAGCGGCGCATACCGGCGGTCATATTGTCGGTAAATTATTGACGCTCGCGCGAGAAAGTCAGCAGTCACGGTAACCTGCCTTGCTCGTCAACCATTGAGTGGGAGTGATGAGGCGCCTTTCGCAGCCTATCGGCACCCTGCGAATTGTGAACCTAAGACACTGAATGAACGAAAATAAGCTCTCCGCATCCTTCGCAATCTACTGGCGCCAAGCGGGACGCTCTGACGGTAAAATTGGGATCGCACCAGAACGGGGGCCGCCATGCTTACCGATATCGCCCTGCCCAACGGGCGGGTTTCGGGCTGGCGGCGACAGGCTCGGTGCCGACCTATTACCCATTCCGCGAAGTAGATTTCGCCGCAAGGGCGCTTTGAAGTTCCTATTCGCCTGAGATCGCGGCCTCTGACCGCTCAGTGCATTTCCAGGCAGGTTCACTGACCACAAGGCCTGCATTTGGCGATCCATCAATTCGTCACTTAATTACTCACGTCGTGAATGACTATCATCCATGCCATGAAGACCCTTCTCAGATAGGTCGGAGCCGCGCTTGCTGAGCGCCTGCGGGTCGTGCCAGCCGTCGTCGTGACGGGTGCCCGGCAGACTGGAAAGAGCACATTGGTGGAACAGCTCGTCGCTGGAAAGCGGCGCTACGCCTCGCTCGATGATCTCGATGTGCTCGACGCGGCGCGGCGCGACCCGGAAATCCTCGTGGGCGGCCCGGGTCCTGTGACGCTTGACGAGGTGCAACGCGAACCGGAATTGTTGCGCGCCGTGAAGCGGGCCGTTGATCGGGACCGAACGCCCGGGAGATTTCTGCTCACGGGCTCCGCCAAGCTGTTGTTGATGCGGCAAGTCTCTGAATCGCTGGCGGGCCGTGCCAGCTATCTGACGCTCTGGCCGATGACACGACGCGAACAGCGCGGCCTCGGACGATGCGGTCGTTGGGAAGATCTGTTCGACACGCCCGAGGTAGGATGGCGCGAGCTGCTGGGCGACGAGAAGGGCGGCGCCGAAGATTTACTGGGGCGATACGGGCATTGCGATGCATCTGGCCGAAGTCGAGGAACTGGCCGGTGCGCATCTGGAAAACCTTGTCCTGCACGATCTGATGGTGTGGCGCGATGCGCGCGTGGAGCGCGCGGAGTTGGGCTATTGGCGCACGTCCATTGGAGAGGAGGTGGACTTCGTGATCGAGGCAGGTGGAAAGCTGCTGCCGATCGAAGTGAAGTCAACAGCGCGTCCGAGGCTTTCCGATGCCGCGCACCTGCGCACGTTCCGTGCCGAGTACGGCAAGAAGTCGCGAGCTGGACTGCTGCTGCACACCGGCAGCACGATTGAATGGTTGGCCCCGGGTGTGCTGGCCGCGCCGTGGTGGACCGTTCTCTAGAGCGGCGGATGAGCGCGAATGGGTTGGATCATTCGGGATCTATCGCCTGCTATTATGAGCTCTCGTGTTCCCGGGATCCCGGAGAGCCCGATGATGATGAGTATCACCTGCACGCCTAAAGCGTTAAGGTTTCAGCAGAACCTGCCGACAAGTGCAGGAATCCAAGGAAAACCGCGACCAGACATCCCCGCCATGCAAAAGCCGAACGGATTCACCCTCGTCGAACTTGTCGTGGTGATCGTGCTGCTCGGCATCCTCGCCGCCTTTGCGATCCCGCGATTCATCGATCTTCGATCCAGCGCCGAATTCGCCGCCGTCAAGGGCGTGTACGAAGCCGCCTCGTCCGCGGCCCATATCAATTTTGCGGCCCGGAGAACCGGCGTCATTGGACAGGTGCCGATCATCGACGGATCCAGCCTTCTCGGCAAGATGGATGATACAACCCGCAACACCTGGTTCGCTCCCGGCGGGCCATACATGTGGAACCCCGAATCGACGTACGGCATCGAGGTGACGTCCCCGGAAACAAATGCAGCACCCGCACGTCTGGCCATCGTGGATTCAGACGTCAATCAGCTCTACCCCTAAGACCGATTTTTGAACCTCGGCGGCGCCCATTCCCCACGCCAGATGCCGGTCGCGCAACAACGCGGCCGGCAATACAACACGGTCTCTTCCATGTGAATGGCGTACGGTCCAGGCAGTTGCGAATGGGCCTCGCCCACGTCAAGGTGGGGGCGGCGTGCCGGTTCGCGGCAAGTGCGCGGCAAGACCCGCCAATTCCAGGCGCAGTGCGGCGATCTCGGCGCGAAACGCGCAAAGGTCGCCGGTTGGCGCGTGTTGCGCATCGCCCGCGGACGTTGCAGGCTCGCTGGCTGCCCGCGATCCCACAGCCGGATCCTCCATCGCCTTGACGATCAGCGCGATGAACAGGTTCAGCACCGTGAACGTCGCCAGCAGGATGAACGCGATGAAGAACAGCCAGGCCGCCGGATGGCGTTCCATCACCGCGCGCGCAATCTCGGCCCAGGCTTCCAGCGTCATGATCTGGAACAGCGAGAACATCGACATCCAGAGATTGCCGAACCAGTGCGGGAAGTCCGCGCCGAACAGCTTGGTGGCGACCACCGCGAATACATAGAAGAAGATGCCCAGCAGCAGTGCGATGGCGCCCATGCCGGGCAGTGATCGCGCCAGGGCTTCGACCACCGCTCGAAGTCTCGGCACCACCGACACCAGCCGCAGGATGCGCAACACGCGCAGCGCGCGGAACACCGAGAACGGACCGGCCGACGGCACCAGCGCGATGGCGATGACCGCGGCATCGAACAGATTCCAGCCGCTGCGTATGAAGCGGGCGCCCTGCGCGAGTACCTTGAGCATCAATTCGCCGACGAATATCGCCAGGAGCGTGCGGTCGACCAATGGCAGCCAGCCACCGGCGACGGACGCAACCTCGGGCACCGTCTCGAGGCCCAGTGTGATGGCGTTGAGGATGACCAGCGCGATGATGACGTTCTGGAATCGCGACGACTCCACCCATGCATCCAGTCGCTCGCGCCAGTTTGCAGCGCTGGCTCTGGAGTTCATGGTTGCTTGCGGATCAGGTCCGTGATGCTTCGCGCAAACAGCGAGAGCAGCAGCACGACGACAAGCCCCATCGCCTCGCCCCAAACTCAGGATTGCCGCCGGGAAGGCTAGCACGAGGAACATCGGTCGAAGGCGACGCAAGCCTGACCTGAAAAACTGATAATGGCGAAACCTTGCGGAATCTCCGGCATTTGCGCCGCGTCACCGGAGCGAAGCGCCGCCTCGTGGCCCTGGATCGCGGGCGCGGGGAGTCAATCCCTGCCGGATGCCGGAAGGCCCGGGTCGCTGGCAAGCGACTTCAGATGATCCTCCATCACCTTGGCGAGCGGGATCGCAGACCAGGTATTGAACGTCGCGGTCCTCAATGGGTCCTGCTCCTTGGGATCGATCACGAGGTTGTAGACCGATGCGAAACTGAGCGTGCGGACGGTCTGGGTGTCATCGTCGATCTGCTTGGTCAGCATTTTCCAGTCGCGCCACTTCGCGCCGAACAGCTCGTTGTTCACGTAGATCACCAGGGATTCCCTTGCCGAACGCTGTGCGCCGCCGGCCATGAACCCCGACTGGTCAACGCCATCGAGCACGCGATCGGTGGGAACTGCGGCGCCGGCGAGCCTTGCGAGCGTGGGGAACAAGTCGATCTCGTGGACCATCTCGTTGGATACGCGTCCCGGCGTCACCTTGCCAGGCCAACGGATGATGAATGGAACCCGCAGCGAACCCTCGTAGGGGGTGAACATGCTGCCGCGCCATGGCCCACTGAAGCCAAAGGAGTTTTCGACGAAGTCATTGCCGTTGTCTGAGGTGAAGATGAAGACCGTGTCGCGTGTGAGTCCGAGCCGGTCGATCTCCCGCACCAACTCGCTCACGTAGGCGTCGGATTGCGCCAGGACGTCGGCGAAGGCCCCCTTGCCGGTGCGCCCCGCGTAGTCGGGATGCGGCTCGACCGGGTCATGTGTTTGGGTGAAGGGCACGTAGGCGAAGAACGGCATGCCCTTCTTCGCGCTGCTGCGCATGAATGCCAGCGCTCGATCGGTGATCTCGCGGTCGATCAGCCGGCGCTTGGCGCGGTCGTAGAGGGCCAGTTTGCGCGGAATCTGGCCGCGCATCGAACTCATCACGTATTCGGGTGGCACCAATTTGCGCTCTTCCGGGCCGAACAGGTCGCTGTCGGGCCAATATGCGACGTCCGTGGCGTTGGGAATCCCGTACCATTCGTCGAAACCCTGATCGGTTGGAAAGCGACCAGGCGTATCGCCCAAGTGCCACTTGCCGAATATGCCGGTCGCATAGCCCACCGCGGAAAGCTGTTCTGCGATGGTGAGCTCCGAGTTCGAAAGGCCGTACCAGATGTCACGAGGCGGTTCGCCCTTCCGCAAGCGTGTGCGCATCGCGTACCGCCCGGTCATCAGCGCGGAGCGCGACGGTGTGCATTCGGCCTCCACGTTGTAGTTGGTGAGTCGCAGGCCATCGCGGGCCAGCGTATCGATGCCCGGCGTGGCAGCACCCCGCAGTTCGCCCCCGCCATAGACACCCGGTTCTCCATAGCCGTAATTGTCCATCAGCACGAGCACGATGTTGGGGTGGGCAGCTTCGGCACCTGCGACGGAGGGCAGCGCCGCAGCGAGCAGCAGGGCGAGGAAGGCGCAAGTTGCATGCCAGAGGGTTCGAGTTGCCAAGACACGCTCCTGCCGCGCTTGCTGTTCGCGGGATTGTTTGCGAAAGGCCTCGCGGGGCCTGCGGGCACCGCCGGGAGAAAGGATAGAGCGCATTCATTTCCGAAGATAGTCCAGCCTGGCTCATTCTCCGCTGGGTTGTCGCCGGGTTCTGCCGTTCCGCAGGTTGCGTGTCAGAACAGGCTTGCGTCGCCTTCGACCGATGTTCCTCGTGCTAGCCTTCCCGGCGGCAATCCTGAGTTTGGGGCGATCGGTGCGTACACTCCCGCTTGCAGACACGAGGGCCGAGGCGCGTCTGCGTCGTGGCGGCATGCGGCCGGCGTGGGCCCTTATGACGGTTCTGTTGCTGGTGGCCTGCGACCAACGTCGCGCCGACCCGCCCGCTGCGGCTGCTCCGGCCGCTTTCGTCGGCAGCGCCGCCTGTGCAGGCTGCCACGACGAACAGTACCGGCGCTGGCAAGGCTCGCATCATGAACGGGCGATGCAACCGGCCACCGCGGCCACCGTGCTTGGCGATTTCGGCGATGCGCGGCTCACCCACTTCGGTGTCACCAGCCGGATGTACCAGCGGGACGGCGGTTACTACATCGAAACCGATGATGCCGACGCCACGCTGCGCTCGTTTCGAATCGACTACACCTTCGGCGTGTATCCCTTGCAGCAGTACCTCGTGGCTTTTCCCGGCGGGCGGATGCAGGCGCTGACCATCGCCTGGGACAGCCGTCCCAAAGCCGAAGGTGGGCAGCGCTGGTTCCACCTGCAGCCCGACGGTCCCGTACCTTCATCGGACCCGGTGCACTGGACCGGCCCGTACTTCAATTGGAACTCCCGTTGTGCCGAATGCCACAGCACGGGCGTGCGCAAGCGGTACGACGCCACGACCAACCGGTTCGCCACCACGTGGACCGATGCGGGCGTCGGCTGCGAGGCTTGCCATGGTCCCGGTAGCGAGCACCTTGCGTGGGCGAAGCGGGCGCTACCAACCGGTGTCGCGCGTGATCGCAGCCGCATCGGCCTTGCGGGTGCTGGCCTTGCCCCGTTGGGCCCGTGGACACGGACGCAGGGGAAGGCGACGGCGCACGCACCCGCCGATACGGCACGGGCGCAGCGGCAACTCGATGTCTGCGGCGGCTGCCATTCGCGCCGCGAGCTCTTGGTCGAATCGGGGAACATGCACGGCTTGCCCGCCTACGACGACGCCTATGTCCTCGCGCTGCCGACGCCACCGCTCTACCACGCCGACGGGCAGATTCGTGAAGAGGATTTTGAGTTGGGATCTTTCCTGCAGAGTCGCATGCATGCAAATGGCGTGGTGTGCAGCAACTGCCACGAACCGCATTCGCTCGCCCTGCGCGAGTCGGGCAACGGCGTATGCGTGCAGTGTCACGCGGCCACAGTGTTCGATACCCCCGCACACCACCACCATGCGCCCCGGGAAAATGGCGGCGCCTGCGTCGACTGCCACATGCCGGTCTCTACTTACATGGAGGTCGATCGCCGCCGCGACCACAGCCTCCGGATTCCACGCGCCGACCTGTCCGTGGCGCAGGGCACGCCCAATGCTTGCACCCAGTGTCACGCGCGCCGCGACGCACGCTGGGCGGCGGCGCAGATCGCGGCGTGGCGCGGTGAGCGCACCCTGCCACCGGCAGCGCACTTCAGCGAAAGGCTCGCGAGCAACGATCCCGAGGCTTGGCGGTCCCTGGCGGGTGATCGCTCGATGCCAGCCATCGCCAGGGCTGCGGCGCTGGCGCGCCTGGCCCCGCTCGCCGATCCCCAGGCAATTGCGCTGGCGTCCCGTCTCATCGCGGACCCCGAACCCCTGGTGCGTGCTGCAGCCGGGAGCCTTTTCCAGGCCGTCGACCCGGCCCAGCGGCTGGCGACGCTCTGGCCGCTTGCCGGCGATTTGCGCAAGTCCGTGCGAATGCAGGTCGCGCCCCTGCTCGCGCGCATCGATCCTGCGGTCCTCCCGGCGGAACGACGCGCCACACTCGTCGCGCTTTTCGATGAGTATCAACGCACGCTAGAGAGCACCGGCGATTTGCCGGGTCAAGACGTCAGCCTCGGCTTGTTCCTCGCGGACCGCGGCGACATGCTGCGCGCGGAGGCTGCTTATCGCATTGCCCTGCAGATTGACCGGCAGTTCGTCCCCGCCTACGTCAACCTCGCCGACCTTTACCGCCAGCAGGCACGCGAAGAAGACGCCCGCCGCACTTTGCAGGAGGCCTTGGATATCATTCCAGCATCGGCGCCGTTGCACCATGCGCTCGGGCTGCAGCGGGTACGGCAGCGTGCCTACGCCGAAGCAATCAACCATCTTCGCAGGGCCCACGAGCTCGCGCCCGATGATGCCGACTTTGGGTTTGTCTACGCCGTGGCGCTGCACGACACCGGCTCCCCGGCGGCGGCCGTCTCGCTATTACGCCGTTTCGCCGCGCAGCATCCCCGTGACGGGCGATTTGCCCAGGCACTGGCGGCGTATGGCATTGCCGATTGAGCGCCAGGAAAAGTCCGGACCCGTATCCTTCTATGCTGTCCAGAACTGCGGGGAACGCATCGAGAGTGTGTAGCAACGAATGCCGGCAGCCGCTCCATGCATGCCCCGATGAGGATTCCGATCTGACTACAGTTGGGTGGGGCAGAACGGTCGATATCAGAAGAGGCGTCAACTATTCCCAGCCACGCGCTCTTGGCGGCGCTCGTCGCAGAAATCCTTGTTGGCACCACCTTGACGCGCGTGGGATTCCTGCCCCCCCCCCCCCCCCCCCCGCCTTGGGCACAAACGCTCGCATGGCCGTAGCCGCGCGCCAGAAATTGGTCAACCGATGATGCCGTTTTGCACGAATTGCGAGGTAGTATCGATGCAGTCAGCTCGCGAGCAGCCGGCAAAGCTCTGAGCAGCGTCATCAGCTCATCGGCGCCGATCGGATTTCTGGCAATGCGCAGGAGCGTGTCACGGCGCACTTCTGGCACACGGACGCCGTTTGGGCTCCAGTGGGCTCGACTTGATCGTCGTGATTGCCCATTACACGCACCGCCTCCTACCTCAAACGCAGGCCGCGCCCATTTCTCATCTAAGCAATTGATCGCTTCAAGTGCTTCCGTAAATGTCGACGTACTCCAAGAATCACGTCGGCTAGCGCCTTCAGATCGGGTAACCGCGTCGAGGTTTGCCTCGTCACCAGAGCGATGGTGCGTTTGGGTCTGGGATTGGTCATCGGTCGCGCAACGAGATTAGGACTTTTCGTGAGGCCACTGTCCAAGGCCATCTCTGGTATCAGCGCGACGCCAAGACCGGAGCTGACCATCTGCACCAAGGTCAGGAGGCTCGTTGCCTCTATGCGCTCTGTCGAACGTCTCGCCACCGCGCCGCATGCATACAGCGCGTGATCGCGCAGGCAATGCCCCTCTTCGAGTAGCAGCAGGCGTTCGGTGAGTGATTGCGTAACGCTCACTGCGCTTGCTTTAAGCTGAGGATCACGTCTGCGACCGACAAGCCACAGTTCGTCGTCAAACAAGGGTTCCACCCGAAGAGTCCCCGTGTCGACGGGCAGCGCAATCAGGGCCATGTCGAGTTGGCCGTCTTCGATCCGCGCCAGCAAGTTAGCGGTCACGTCCTCGCGCAAGGCGAGGCGTAGGTTCGGATAACGGTCCTGAAGCTCTTCTATGGCAGGCGGCAAAAGGAAAGGCGCAATAGTTGGGATGACGCCAAGGCACAAAAGCCCCGTCATCGGCGCTCGAGCCTGTGCGGCGATGTCGGCCAGGTCCTTTGTGGCTGCCAGAATGGCCCGTGCCCGCTTCGCAACCTCCAGCCCAAGCGGCGTCATGAGCACCTTCTGCCTGTCGCGCTCCACGAGTCGCGTGGTGAGTGCGTCCTCGAGCTCTTTGAGACCGGCACTCAGCGTTGACTGCGTGACGAAGCACGCCTCCGCTGCACGGGTGAAATTGAGTTTGTCTGCAAGAGCGACGAGGTATTGCAGTTGCCGCAGGGAGGTCAGCGTAGTCATGAAATAGCGTCGGTGTTATCGAGAATATCGATTATAAGAGAAATTATTATTCATTGGACGAAATCTGTACACACCTTGCATAGTCGCCCCTGCAACAAAGCCCATAGGCAGTGTTGAGAAAGCTGCCAGAGGAGAACCTATGTCAACCGAAGCAAAAAGTGACGCGACAGCGGGCAAATGCCCGGTGATGCACGGCGGCGCCACGTCAACCGGCATGTCGAACATGGAATGGTGGCCGAAGGCGCTGAACCTCGATATCCTGCATCAGCACGACACCAAGACCAACCCGATGGGCAAGGGCTTCGACTATCGCAAAGAGGTCAGGAAGCTCGATGTCGCAGCGCTCAAGAAGGATCTGCGCGCGCTGATGACCGACAGCCAGGATTGGTGGCCCGCGGATTGGGGCCACTACGGCGGCCTGATGATCCGCATGGCGTGGCACTCTGCGGGCACCTATCGCATCGCGGATGGCCGTGGCGGTGGCGGCCGGGCCAATCAGCGCTTCGCGCCGATCAACTCCTGGCCCGACAACGTGAACCTGGATAAGGCACGTCGTCTGCTGTGGCCTATCAAGAGAAAATACGGCAACAAGATCAGTTGGGCCGACCTGATCATCCTCGCCGGCACCATGGCCTACGAGTCGATGGGTCTCAAGACCTTCGGTTTCGGCTTGGGTCGCGAGGACATTTGGCATCCCGAGAAGGACACCTACTGGGGCTCCGAGAAGGAATGGCTTGCCCCCAGTAACAGCCCCAACAGCCGTTACTCCGGCGAGCGCGATCTGGAAAATCCGCTGGCCGCCGTGATGATGGGGCTGATCTACGTCAATCCGGAAGGCGTGGACGGCAAACCCGACCCGCTGAAGACCGCCCACGATGTGCGCATTACCTTCGCGCGCATGGCGATGAATGACGAGGAAACAGTCGCCTTGACCGCCGGTGGCCACACGGTCGGCAAGTGCCACGGCAATGGCGATGCCAAGCTCTTGGGGCCGGCTCCCGAGGCTGCTGATGTGGAGGAACAGGGTCTGGGCTGGATCAACAACACCAAGCGCGGCATTGGCCGCAACACGGTGACCAGCGGCATCGAAGGCGCCTGGACCACCCATCCCACCCAGTGGGACAACGGCTACTTCGACATGCTGCTCAACCATGAATGGGAGCTAAAGAAGAGCCCGGCCGGCGCCTGGCAATGGGAGCCCGTTAGCATCAAGGAATCAGACAAGCCGGTCGACGTCGAGGACCCCTCGATCCGCTACAACCCGATCATGACCGATGCCGATATGGCCATGAAGATGGACCCGGCGTATCGGAAGATCTCGGAGCGCTTTCACAGCGATCCAGCTTACTTCTCGGAAGTGTTTGCACGCGCCTGGTTCAAGCTGACCCATCGCGACATGGGGCCGAAGGCTCGTTACATCGGCCCGGACGTCCCTAACAGCTTGATGCAAAACACATAGTTGGAACGGATCGGCGTAAAATTCGTTGCATCGATTGAACGCGGAGCCGGATCTGATGCGCGGTGAAGTGGATCCCCAGAGCCAGATGTTCAGCTATTTCTCCCCCGAGTCGCGGGTGCCCGCGGAGCACCCGCTGCGCAATATCAAGGCGCACACGGATCGGGCGTTGAAGGAGATTTCCCGGCAGTTGGGCGAGCTGTATGCCAGCACCGGGCGTCCCTCGATCCCGCCCGAGCAGTTGCTCAAGGCGCAGCTCCTGATGGCGCTGTATTCGGTGCGCTCGGATCGGCTGTTCTGCCAGATGCTCGACTACAACATTTTGTTTCGTTGGTTCTTGGACATGAGCCTGGAGGACAAGGGGCTGGATCAGTCCAACTTCTCGCGCCTGCGTGAGCGGCTGGTGAACGAGGATCTGGCGCAGCGGTTCTTCGATGCCATCGTGAAGATTGCGCGCGAGCAGGACCTGTTGTCCTCCGAGCACCTGACCGTGGATGGCACGCTGATCGAGGCGTGGGCCAGTGCCAAGAGCTTCAAGCCCAAGGATGGACCGCCCCCGCCCAGCGATGGTCGCGGTGGGACAGATTTTCACGGCAGCACCCGCAGCAACGACACGCACGGTTCCACCACCGATCCGGAGGCGGTCTCGGCGCGCAAAGGTAAAGGCAAAGAGGCCAAGTTGTGTTTTGGCGGCCATGCGTTGATGGAGAACCGCAACGGGATGTGTCTGGACATGCGCGTAAGCTCCGCGCTGGAGACCGAGACGGTGGCGGCGACCTATCTTCTCGAGCGGCAGGCACGCAAGCATCTGCATCCGATCAGCGTTGGGGCTGACAAAGGCTATTGCACCAAAGGATTTGTCGCCTTCCTGCGCCGCAAAGGTATCCGCCCGCACATCGCGCAGATGGCCAGCCGCCACACCCCTGGCCTTGATGCGCGTACGACGCGCCATGCCAGCTATTGGGTAAGCCAGAAAAAGCGCAAGCGCGTGGAGGAGATCTTTGGCTGGATGAAGGCTTACGGAGGCCTGCGCAGGATGCGCATGCGCGGCATCGCGCGGGTGCAGTTGCATGCGCACCTGGTCGGTGCGGCCTACAACCTGCTGCGCTTGAGTCGGCTCTTGCCGGCTACAGGATAGGTGTCGCTTGAGTCCGACCAGAGCGGCCGATGAGCGAGAAAAAGGCTTAAAAACAGCCGACTCCGGACTTTCTCGCCAATCATTTTCGTCGACTTGGTCCATCATTTTGATCGCTCGCAGCAGTTTTGCATCAGGCTGCTAAGGAAGACCTGATCTGGCAGGACCCGGTGCCCGCAGGCCGCAAAGACTACGACGTCGCTGCCGTCAAGGCGAAGATCGCGGCCAGCGGCCTGAGCGTCAGCGACATGGTGGCGACGGCCTGGGACAGCGCCCGCACTTTCCGTGGTTCGGACAAGCGCGGCGGGGCTAACGGTGCGCGCATCCGCCTGGCCCCGCAGAAGGATTGGGAGGGCAATGAGCCAGCCCGTCTGGTCAAGGTGCTGGCCGTGCTGGAAGGCATTGCGGCGCAGTCCGGGGCGAGCGTGGCCGACGTGATCGTGTTGGCCGGCAACGTCGGCATAGAGAAGGCGGCCAAGGCGGCGGGCTACGACGTGACCGTTCCCTTCGCGCCGGGCCGTGGCGACGCCACCGAGGCGATGACGGACGCGGAGTCGTTCGACGTGCTGGAGCCTGTGGCTGACGGCTACCGCAACTGGCTCAAGAAAGACTATGTCGTCAGTGCCGAAGAACTGATGCTCGACCGCACGCAGCTGATGGGGTTGACAGCCTCCGAGATGACGGTGCTCGTCGGTGGCATGCGGGTCTTGGGTACCAACCACGGGGGCACCAAGCACGGTGTGCTCACCGATCGCGTGGGCGTTCTGACCAATGACTTCTTCGTCAACCTGACGGACATGGCCTACACGTGGAAGCCGGCCGGCAACGACCTGTATGAAATCCGTGATCGCAAGACCGGAGCCGTGAAGTGGACGGCAACCCGGGTGGATCTGGTCTTCGGATCCAACTCGATCCTTCGCTCCTACGCTGAGGTCTACGCGCAGGACGACAACAAGGAGAAGTTCGTGCACGACTTCGTTGTCGCATGGACAAAGGTCATGAATGCGGACCGTTTTGATCTGGCATGAATTGGCAAACATGTTCTACGACGCGAAGAAAGGCGGCGTAGGGGGTTCCTGTCAAGCGACGTAATTTGCTCACATTCACCGGAGGGTATTCATATGACAGCCAACAAAGCGAAATCGAAGGATATTGATATTGGTATCAGCACCCCAGACCGAGAAAAGATCGTGCAGGGGCTCTCGGCGTTGCTCGCCGACAGTTACACGCTCTACCTGATGACGCACAACTTTCACTGGAACGTCAAAGGGCCGCAGTTCAATAGCCTGCACATCATGTTCATGACCCAGTACACCGAGCAGTGGAATGCGCTCGATTTGATCGCGGAGCGAATTCGCGCACTGGGCCACCCGGCTCCTGGTACCTACAAGGAGTTCGTCAAGCGGGCATCGATCAAGGAAGTTGAAGGCGTTCCGCTGGCAACGGACATGGTGCGGCATCTGATTGCAGCGCAGGAAGCGACCGCGCGAACGGCGCGTAAGCTCTTGCCGGTCGTCGCAGATGCGAACGATCAACCGACCGCGGATCTGCTGACACAGCGACTGGAAGTGCACGAAAAGACAGCCTGGATGCTGCGCAGCCTGCTGGAGGAGTAGCCCAGGACCGGCTCGGCCGCAGCTCTGCACGCCGGAGTTCAGGCACGAGTCATAGTGTTATTTTTCTATGCCAAAGCGCCTCAAGTCTTTCGGCGCCTATCGCCGTCTATCGTCCCCAAGCGGAATTATCTGGCGGTAGATCTGGGATCTGTTGCGCCCAGGGGTCTCCGATTCGGACTTGGCAGCCGGCACGAAGGCGATGCGCACGCGGCGGCTCATGATTCCTTCAGGTGCAAGCTGGGCGAGGCCGTCTGTGGCATTCGGTCATCCAACGTTGTACGGATGGCGTTGAATTGATTTCCCGAGGTTGTGATTCATTGTCGACCCCTGGCCTTTGACCATCCAGCCCGGACCTCCTCGACGAAGCGCTCCCGATTCAAACGCATTTCGCGCACGACCGGTGCTGGCGCGTCGGTAATCTCGTACTTGGCGGACCAGAGAACGAGTTCTACCAAGACCGGAGCGAGGTCGATGCCTTTGGAGGAAAGACGATAGCTGATGCGGCGTCGATCCCCCGCCTGCCGCTGCTTCGTCACGATGCCTGCCGCTTCGAGTCGTGCCAAGCGATCGCTGAGAATGTTCGAGGCGATGCGCTCGCCGGCATTTTGGAACCCGTGGAAGGTATCCAGGCCCTTGAACATCAGATCGCGGACGATCAACAACGTCCATGGGTCCCCGAACAGCTCGAGGGCGATGCTGATCGGGCATCCGGATCGCCTGTCGGTGGATGAGATCCGTGGCATGAGCGGGTGGGCAAAATCACTTGCACCGTGCAAGTGATTTAATATACTACTTGCCGTGGTTAAGGGAGTAAAGAACCGGGAGTTGTCAGTGAGCAAGTCATTCTGGTTGGCGTTCGCCGCGTACCTGGTCCCCACCTTCCCGCTTGGATATTTCTGGCATCTATCGACTTTCAAAGAGCAGTACGAGCGCCTCGCAATGTACCGCGAACCGGTCATCATCCCCCTTGGCTTGGCGTCGATGCTCGTACAGGGCCTGCTGTTCGCGTGGATCTATCCACGCCTGTTCAGTACGGCGCGCAGCGAGTGGCTCAACAGCGCTGTGGCATTCGCGCTGGTCTTCGGCCTTCTCGCCTGGTCGTTCACGACCTTGCCGGTGGCTGCAAAGTATCGGATGACCTCCGTCAGTTCCTTCTTGATGCTCGAGTCGGCATTTACCCTGCTGCAGTTCCTCGTCGTCGCCCCGCTCATCGCGTTGGCCTGGCGCGAGCAGGTGTAGGTCACGCCAATCGTTCAGATCGCTGGGTTCTCGACTTTCCGACGACCGTTGCCAGGCGGTGTTTTCTTTCGCACTTCCTGACGGACATTTTGTGCGCTCTCGAGACTGAACCGCATCAGCGACGATCGGTCGCGCGAATTCCATTCGCTCATGGAACCCAGCGGCGGTCAAAGAATTTTGCGTGCCGCTATCCTGCATTTCGTCCGCGGCGTTGAGGTTCCGATCCACCGCGGCCGGGGTATGTCGAGCCGGAGGAGTCCGTCCCGGCGGTTGGTTCGATCCGACGCAGCGCCACGAGCAGCAGTGTGCAACCCATCATGCTGGCGGCCGCCACATACAATCCCGTGGCATAGCTGCCTGAATGCGTGGCAATCCAGGCCGTGCCGGCCGGCGCCAGCATCTGCGCAATGCCGAAGGCAATGGTCATTCGTCCCATGATCGCGGCCGGCCGGCTGGGGTAGTAGCGGCCCGCCATGGTGAGCACCAGGCTGACGATTCCCGAAAATGTGCCGCCGAACAGGACGCTGCCCATGATCGCGCACGCGATCCCGCCTGGCCACACCGGCAGCAGGATGCCGAGCACCTGCAAGGCCGACGCCGACGCGAGTGCGTTGATGACCCCCCAACGGCGTGCCAGCAGATCCCAGACGATGCAGGAAGGCGCGGCCGCCAACCCGATCCACAGAAAGATCATCGGTCCGTGTCCTTCGAGCCCGGGCAGCGTATTGACGATGGCGACGATGAAGGTGGCGCTGACCACGAAGCCGACTCCGGCGAGGAAATACGCCACCAGGAGCGTGCTGTAGAACGGCGTGCTCAAGGGCATGTCCACGAGCGGTGCGATCGCGGCATGCGCCTGCTGACGAGCGGGCGCAGGCAGCCAGGCGAGGATCGGAATCAACAATAGCAGCCCCAATGCGGCGAATACCAGCCATTGCGCGCGCCAATCGAGCCAACCGCTCATCGCCTGAACCGCGAGCGCGCAGATCACGATGCCGATGCCGACACCGGAAAAATGGATGCCTAGTTCGGGCCGATGCCCATTGCGCAGCAGCCAGTTGAAGGTCAATCCGCTGCCCAGCAGCATGCCGGCTGCCGTACTTAAGCCGGCGATGAAGCGAGACGCGGCCCAGACCGGAAAATCCGTGGAGGCCGCCATGAGCGCGGTGCTCAACACCGCCACCACCATGCCGATGCGGTACAGGCGATCCTTGAGCACGATGTCGGTGATCACGGAACTCAGCATTGCGCCGAGCAAATAGCCTGAATAGTTGATGGTGGCCAGCCAGCCGGCGCCGGCCACGCCCAAACCTGCCTGGGCGCGCATCACCGGAAGGAGTGGTGTGTATGCGAAACGCGCCACGCCCATGGCCAGGATCAGGCTGCAGATCCCGGCAATCGACACCTGCAAACGCGACGGCTGCGACGCCATATCAGGCCTTCCCCTCCATCCATACCATGCTACGCCAGTATCGTGGAATCGTGGTCGCGCGAACTTGCCAGGCATCCGCACCGATTGCGCATCCGTCCGGATGTGATGCGACTGAATCCCGTAAACCATCGTGCCGATGCTGAAGTTCAAGAACGATTCGATGCTGGCGCCGAACAAGGCGCGCTACGACGCCTACATGAAGGAGGGGGCGCCGGGCGCAACATGAAGACCACCGAAACCACGTAGCGCGACTAACCGTCCATGGGTGAAATCACCAGCGCGTGTCGCCTGCGTGACATTGCGATGAAGTGATCGCCGCATTCACCGGATGCCTGCGCGGCGTCCGCCAGGCGGGAGGTCCGGCGATCGCGTAGTCGTACTGATAGCCACCCGCCACCTGCCGGTACTTGACTTCACCTTCGGCATCCACGCGTTGGACGGTCTTGTTGAGCTTGGCTTCCACGGCGGCCATCAAGGCGCTTGCATTGGCGACCGGGGCAGGTTCAAGCGCGCGTCCTCGGCCGTCACCTCTCCCCCGTAACGGCGCAGCCGCATCTCCTTGGCCTCGGTGTAGCCGCCGCGCAGCGCGTTGTGCATGGACGCCTGCGCCGCCTCGCGAATGGCGCCGAGCCCGTACCAACATTGGCCGGTATTGTTGGCCAAGGTGGAATTGTTTGGATAGCGCGCATCGAGTGTGATCAGGACGGGCAAGCCTGCCGTTTCACCGCCTGGTATGCAGAGAAATGCAGCCAGGTTGTTCAGGCCCTGCGCGGAGCCGGAGGCCAGCGCCACGCGCTTCATGAGGCTCAGCGCTTCCGGCCAAGCTCCCACCAGCGTGAGGGAATTGGCAGTGGCACGCAGCCGCCTGAGGTGGAGTTGGCGGCCGCTGTAGGTATGACCGCTGCCATCAAGACTGACGTGGCAATCGCGAACAGGCGCTTCATCGCCCGCAGCGAGCCCGATCCGTTGCTGAGGGTTCGTGGCATCACATGTTTCCTGATGGGATCCCGAGCGGGCAGTCGACCGTGATCTTCAGCGGGTCAACAGGCCATTGGGCTGCCGCAGGAGTCGCGAAGGACGTGCATCGTCCGGGCAAATAAGAAAGATGGAAGGGCCCGGGCGACGCCGCGCTCGTGGCCGCGGGAAGGATGGTCCGAGCCCGCCTCGGGACCTGGTGCGTCCTTCTGGTTTAAGCTGCCCGCATGAGCAACCGATTTGCGATGACTTCCCTGCTGGCTGCCTGGCTGGTCCTGTTCGCTGCGGCGGCCTCCGCGGTTCCGGTGCAACAGGCTTCGTTTCAAGCCCTCGTCGATGAGTATCTGGATGGGTTTGGACGATTCCATCCGTCGATCGCCGCCGGCAATGGCCTGCATGCCCACGATGGCGAGCTCGAGGACTTTTCGGTCCGGTCAGTCGCGGCGGAGAGTAGGTGGCTGCATGGTATCCGCGGGCGACTCGATGCCACCGCAGAGGAATCGCTGAGCGCCGATGAGCGCATGGACCGGCGCATCCTGCTGGGTGTCATCGATGGCTGGCTGTTGGATCTGGAGATGGTCAGGAACTGGTCGCGCAATCCCATGATCTACGCTGCGGCGATTTCCGACGGTTTGCACAACCTCGCCACGATGGACAACGCGCCGGCCGACGTGCGAATGCGACAGGCGATCTCCAAGATGCAAACCATCCCGCGGCTGCTCGCGTCCGCGCGCCTCAACATCCGCAACCCGCCCCGGGTGTTCGTCGAGAACGCCATCGGCATGCTCGGCGGCGTGGAGGAGTTGCTGTCGCACGATTTGCCGCTGGCGTTTCCCGCTGCGGCCGACACGAGGCTGCACCGGCAACTCGCAACCGCCGCGCAGGATGCAGGTCGAAGCGTCGCTGCCTACCGCCACGAACTCGAAACGCGGGGGCTGGCGGAGGCGAATGGAAATTTTGCCATCGGCACCGCTGCCGTCGAGGCGCGCTACCGCGCCGAGGAGTTGATCGACCTGCCGGCGGACCGGTTGCTGGCGATCGGCGAGCGCGAGCTGGCGCGCAACCAGGCTGAGTTCACCCGCACGGCGGCGCGCATCGATGCAACACGACCACCCGTCGAGGTATGGGGCGAGATCGCGCGTCATCACCCGGCGCGTGGTGAGTTGGTGGCCGCAGCCTCCGCCCAGGTCGATGAGTTGTTCGCCTTCGTCGCGGCGAAGAACCTGGTCACGATGCCTGCCAGCGAGCACATCAAGGTCGCTCCGGCGCCGGCCTACGACATCGGCATGGCCTCGATGCATTCGTCGCCGCCGCTCGAGGCGCGGCCGGTGCAGAGCTATTACTACATTACGGATGCCGATCCAACCTGGCCGCCGGAGCGGCAGAACGCCTGGCTGGAATCCTTCAACTACGCGACGCTGGCCGACATCACCGCGCACGAGGTCGTGCCCGGGCATTACGTGCACAGCGTGTTCATGCGCCGGACGCCCGGCAAGGTGCGGCGCATCTGGATCGGGCTCAACCCCTTCCCGCAACCCTCGTCAGGGCAGGACGGCTGGGCGCACTACGCCGAACAGCTGGTGAGCGACGAGGGCTTCCACGCGGAGAATCCCCGTTATCGGTTGGCGCAGATAGGAGAGGCGTTGAATCGCATCTGCCGCCTGATCGCGGGCCTGAAATTGCACGATGGCACGTGGAGCGTGGAGCAAGCCGCGGATTTCTTTGAGCTCGAGGCGCATCTGTCCCGGGCACACGCGCTGCGCGAGGCGGCCCGCGGCACCTACGACCCGACCTACGGCGGATATTTCCTGGGCAAGCTCGCCGCACTGAAATTGCGCCAGGATTACGCGGCGGCGCGTGGTGCTGAGTTCAGCCTGCGCGAATTCCACGAGCGCGTGATGAGCAATGGCATCGCGCCGTGGTGGGTTCACCGGCAGTTGCTCCTGCCGGGGGACCACGGCGCCGTGGTGGATTAGCGCGCCTTCAGCTGACGCGCGCGCGCTCGACGATTCCCGGTAACTCGCTCAGGCGCGAAATCCTGAAGTCCGGCTCCGGCGTGTCGCGGCCCACGTGCATCGGCGCGGGGTCATCGGCTTCGGAGATCAATACCGTGGTCATGCCCATGGCATGTGCGCCCTGGATGTCCTGCTCGAGCGAGTCGCCGACGAACAGCACTTGCTCGGCGCTCAGTCCCGACTTCTGCAACGCCACCTCGAAAAGGCGGCGGTCCGGCTTGCAGGAGCGGGCAGCCTCCGAGCTCGTCCAATGATCGAGCCACCGATGCAGTTGCCCGCGTTCCACCAAGGGCGCGAGGATGTTCTCATCCGCATTCGACACCGCTGACAAGTACAGTCCGCTCGTCTTCAGGCGCCCAAGCGTCTCCGCGCAATCCGGCTGCAGGGTCAGCGCATCGAGCAGCGTCACGCGCTGGTGCTCTTCCCACCAGTCGAAGTGATGCTGGAGGTGCGGACGCTCGATACGGGCCAGGAACGTGCGGAAGATCAGCTCGAAGTAATCGTGAAACAGGTAAAAAGGCAGGCCCGCCATCTGGCGATCCACTTGCTGGTTCGCATGGCGGTAGTGCCCGGCCACTTCGGCCACGTCATGCTCGAGCTCGAGCCGGGAGGCAAGCGTTCCCATCAGCTGCACGTTGGCGTGGCGCAGTTTTCGATAGCTGTAGAGCGTTCCGCCTACGTCGAGAAAAACACCCTTGATCATGAATGCCGCATCCTACCTTCGTTGAGCGTGTCGCGCGCCGGGAATGACGGCGCCCACTTGAGAATCGCTATCAGTTGGCACGACTGTCTGATGGAATGCGATGGAAAAGTCAATCGGCAGGGAGGAAACACGGAAAGGTTTCCTGTGGCCGCGGATTTTGCGACAGTGGCGCCTATGTCGTCCACGAATACCCATCCGTCACCCGATGCAGGTGGTGGCCTGCGCAAGGACTCCCTTGGCGTATTCGCCGTCACGTTCTTCGTCGTGTCGGCCGCGGGACCCCTGATTGCCATGGCAGGCGGTGTGCCCGTGTCCATGCTCATCGGCAACGGCGGCGGCATTCCCGCGATGTTCCTGGTCGCGGTAGCCATCCTGCTGCCCTTCGCGGCAGGGCTCACGGCCATCGTGCCGCATGTCAGGAGCGCGGGCGGATTCTACGCCATTGCCGGGCGCGGCTTGGGTGCGCATGCGGCGGGGGCCAGCGCGGCGATTGCGGTCCTGAGCTACGGCTTGATGCAATTGTCGCTGTTTGGTTTGTTCGGCGCGTCCGCCGCGACCTTTGCCGCCGAGCGGTTGGGGCTGGCATGGCCATGGTGGACCTACAGCATGGCCGCGCTGCTGCTGGTGGGCTGGCTGGGATACCGGCAAGTGGATCTGTCCGCGAAGGTGCTCTCGGTGCTGGTCGTGGGCGAATACGTAGCCGTGCTGCTGCTGGACGTGGCCGTGCTGCTGCACACGCCGCAGGCGCAGTACGCGGCGCCGTTCGCTCCCGCGGTGGTGATCAGCGGCTCGCCCTGGATCGGGCTGCTCATGTGCTTCTCAGCCTTCATCGGCTTCGAAGCCACGACCATCTATGCGGAGGAAGCGCGCGACCCGGATCGCACCATCCCGGTGGCCACTTACGTGTCGCTCCTGTTGATTGGCGGCTTCTACATCTTCTCGAGCTGGTGCATGGTGCTCGCCGTGGGCGTGGACCGCTTGGTACCGGCGCTGGCGGCGTTGCCGGATCCGACCGCCTTCTTGTTTCGACTTGCCGATCACTTCGTGGGCGCCTGGCTCGCCTTCGTGATGCATGTATTGTTCCTCACCAGTATCTTTGCCGGCATCCTCGCCTTCCATAATTCCGTTGCACGCTATCTGTTCGCCATGGGCCGTGAGCGCCTGCTGCCGCATCGGGTGTCGAACACCCATCCCCGGCACCGCAGTCCGCACGTGGCCTCGGTGGTGCAGAGCGTTGCGGCCATCCTGCTGGTGGGCGCGTTCGCGCTCGCGGCGATCGACCCGATCGTGCTGTTCGCGCGTGTTTCCGTGGCGGGAACACTGGGCATCATCGCCCTGATGGCGATCGCATCGACGGCGGTCACCTGGTTCTTTCGCGCGCGGCCCGGCAACGCCTGGCGTATCCGGGTGTTGCCGCTGTTCGCCACCATCGCGTTGTTCGTCGTGATGGTGCTGACCGGATGGCATTTCGACACGTTGGCCGGCGACCGCTCGCCCTGGGTGCGATCCCTGCCGGCCTTGGTGCTGTTGGCCGGCTTGGTCGGCCTCGGCCTGGCGGAAGCCCTGCGGCGGTCGGATCCTCCGGCATTTGAACGATTGAGTCGCGTCGAGCCATGAAGCAGGCTGGCGCGCAAGCACAAGAATTTGCACAACAGGAGCACCTATGATCAGTGAACAGGAACTCGAGGCGCTGTCCTACCCGGACGCCCCGCGCATGGTGAGCAACGCGTTGCCGGGAGCCAAGGCCTTGGCGGCGATCCAGCTGTCTCACCGCCACGAATCCATGGCGCGCGGCGGTGGCGACAATCCGCTGGTGTTCGACCAGGGTTTTGGCGTCACGGTGAAGGATCCGGACGGCAACCTGTTCATCGACCTGTCGGCGGGCGTGGGCGTGAACAGCGTCGGACGCTGCCACCCGGCGGTGGTGAAGACCATCAACGAGCAGGCGCAACGCCTGATGCATGGATCGGACATCAGCAACACGCGCCGCTCCGAGCTCGCGCAACGCATTTCGCAGGTGATGCCCGACGGGTTGCGCGACAATTGCGTCACCTATTTCACCCAGAGCGGCAGCGATGCGGTGGAATCGGCGCTGAAGTTCGCCAAGCGTGTGACGGGGCGTCATCAGATCATCGCCTTCCATGGCGCCTACCATGGCGTGTGGAACGGCTCGAACGCGCTGACCACGGGCAATCAGTACCGCAGCGGCTACGGGCCCTTCATGGGCGGGGTGATCCACGCTCCTTATCCGTATGCCTACCGCTTCCCGTTCGACACCAGCCAGAAGAGCGCCGAGCGCGTCGCAGGCGAGTACGTGGACTACCTGCTCAACACGAAGTACACGGCCGCGGATGATGTCGCGGCCGTGATCGTGGAGTCGCTGCAGGGCGAGGGCGGTTATGTGCCGCCGGCGCCGGAGTTCTTCCAGCTCCTGCGCGCGGCCTGCGACAAGTCCGGTGCTTTGCTCATCGTCGACGAGGTGCAGAGCGGCGCCGGCCGCACCGGCAAGATGTGGGCGATCGAGCACGCGGGCGTGAAGCCCGACGGCCTGCTGTTCGGCAAGGGCATGGGCGGTGACCTGCCGATGGCGGGCTTCGTGCTGCGGGCCGATCTGGCGAAGAAGATCCCGGCGATGTCCCAGCCCAATACCTTCGCGGCCAATGCGCTGTCGGCGGCCGTTTGCCTGAAGAACATCGAGCTGCTGCAGGATCCCAAGCTCGATCTGATCAATCGCGCGCGCGATCTCGGTGCTGAAGTGATGCAGCGGATACGCGATGCCAACAGCCCGCTGATCGGCGAGGTTCGCGGCCGCGGCCTGATGATCGGCATCGAGATGGTGGAGGACCAGGCGAGCCGTGCACCGCTGTCGCCCGAGAAGATGGGCGGCATCCTGGGGCGCGCATTCGGGGGCGGGGTGATCCTCGTGCCCTGCGGACGCAATGGCAATGTCATCCGCGTCATGCCCTCGCTGACGATTTCGCGCAACTACCTGTTCAAGGCGTTGGACATCGTGCTGGGTGCGATCAAATCGGCCTGATCGGCGGCCTTCGCCGGAGTGCTACAGCTTTGCCGGAACACGCTGCGCGCGATCGGCAGCCGTCAGCGTCTGCATGTCGCGGTACTTATCGCGCAGCCAGTCGCGCGCCGGCCGTTCGACCACGTACGTCAACGCGGTGGCGAGCGCAATGGCGAAGAGCAGCGCGATCACGATGGCGGCATCGACGTCGACACCCCGGCGTTCGGCCTCGCGGATCACGATATAGCCGATGTTCTGGTGCAGCAGATACAGGGTGTAGGCGATCGTGCCGGCAAACACCAGCGGACCGCTCGCGATCCACCGCAACCTTCCCCGCGCCAGTGCGAGCAGCACCAGGCTCACGCCCACCGCCAACAGGCCGTCCACCGGCGCCAAATATGCCGCCGCCGTGGCGGTGGCGCAGGCAATCAGCGCGAGATCGGCGATGTGCAGGCCGCGGCTACGCACCCGGTATGCCGCAATGCCGATGACGAAGAACGGCGCGTATCGGACCAGGAGCATCGTGCCCAGCAGGTACGACAGTTCGTGGTGGAACAGCATCGAGGAGATGAGGTAGACAACGGTGGGAAGCAGCGCCACCCACAGCCACACGCCGATGTGGCGCAACGCGCCGGTCCGATAGGCCAGGAACATCCAGAAATAAAATATCAGCTCGACCTGCAGGCTCCAATACACCGGATCGATCGACGGCGCACCCAGCAGTTCATGCAGCATCGTCACGTTCCACAGGGCTTGCGCTGGCGTGACATCCCGGCCCGGCAATCCCATCCCATGCACGGCGACGTATGTGATGAGGCCGGCGCAGAGGTAGGCGGGCCAGAGCCGCGCGAAACGCGAGACGACGAAGTCCAGGGAGCGGCGAGTCCGCTCCAGCGTCATGAAGATCACGAATCCGCTGATGCCGAAGAAGAGTTCGACGCCGAAGTCTCCATGCGTGAACTGCACGGCCGGCATGTGCGGGGTTGGGTAAAGCTGTGGGAACCGCACGGTATAGTGGAACAACATCACCGCCAGTGCGGCGAGTCCTCGCAATACATCGAGCTCAGCAAGTCTGCTTGATTCCGCGCGAACTGAGCGCTCCGACATGAATGAGGTTCCGGGGAAGGGTGCGGTGTTCTCGAGGCCCGCTTATAGTAGTGGAAATCTTCAGATGACAGCATCAGAAGACGCGCGCAGCGGTCCCATCATGCTGTCACGAATGTTATGTCCAATGACAATGTCATCCGCATCTTGCTCTCGCCGATGATTTCGCGAAGTTACCTGTTCAAGGCATTGGACATCGTGCTGGGTGCGATCACGTCGGCCTGATCGCCGGGCTTCAGCGGAAGGCCGCGCCGGTAGTCCCGCGGTGAGACGCCGAACCACCGCCCGAAAGCGCGGGTGAAGCAGGCCGTTTCAGAATAGCCCAGCCGTTGGGCCATGCTGCCGATCGGGGTGGCCGGTGACTCCAGCCACTGCCGCGCCATGTCCTGCGCAAGCGATTGGGTGATGGCGCGAAAGCTCGTGCCCTCGCGGTGCAGCCGGCGCTGCAACGTGGCACGCGAGATGCCGAGCTGCCGGGCGATGCTGCCCAGGTCGTCACCCAAGTGGTTCGCCAGCAGCCGGCCGCGCACTTGGTCGGCCGTCGTGCGCTGCGAGCCCATGCTGCGTAAGGTCTCCTGCACCTGCGCCTCGAGAATGGGGAACAGATGGGGATCCAGGCTTCTTGAGGGTAGGTCTATCGCCTCGCGCCGCAGGTACAGGGCGTTGGCAGGCTGGTCGAATAGGACCGGCGCGCCGAATGCCCGGCGGTACGTTGGCTCCTCCGCGCCACGGCAGCCGTGCTCGAATTCCACCTTTGCCAGGCCGCATCCATGGCTCGAAAAGCGCTGGATGAGCCGCCATATCAGCGCGATGGAGTATTCGGTGTCCTGGCGCCGCTGCTGCGCAGCGGGGGTCAGCAACCGGTAGACGAGTACGGCGTGTTGGCCATCGAGCCGGAACTCATGTTGGCTCGCATCCTGGATCGCCTCGGTGTAGCGCAAGTGGAAGGCGTGGGATGCCGGCATGCTGCCCATTCCCGCCAAGGGCTACAGTCATGGAGTGACGTCCGCACACCAGGCGGATCATTACTCGCCACGCGCCAAGGACTGATCAGGCGCCGGCGCCGCCGCTACCCACATCATTGCTGGTAGAGTCGAAGAATGAGCATCATGTCTTCGATACTGGGCGTGTGCGTACCGCCCGGGGATGTCCGGACCGACATTTGTTGTTTCGTCGATGTTACCGCCTTGTATTCCGACGACCGCCCCTCCAGCGTTTCCCTGTCCCGCGCCGTCAAATCGGGCATGCACCTGGATCGCCTGCTGACCGCGTACGGGTGCGAGGCCTTGTACGTCCTGCGCGAACCGGTTGCCGTCCTGGACTCGGACGCGATCTCCAATGCGATTGCCGCCATGGAACGGCTGTTCTCGCAGATCGCGGCCGACCCTCAGCGGGCATTGGCCTGTGCTTACTGGGAATGCACCGCGCAGCAGCTCGTCGACGCCGCGTCGGGGCCGGAAGTAACGCCCGTTCAGGACGACGCGGAGGACGAGGAGGGGGAGAGTCTGCAACATGTGATCCGCTACCTGAAAGCACTGATGGTCGTGCTCCGGCACGCTCAAGCACAGGAGCTGGTCGTCGTACAGGGCCACTCGCACCAGCTCGATGGCGCGGAAAACTGAGCGGAGGCATCGGCGGCCATGTCCTTCCATACGTTGTTCGGCGCGGTTCCGATCGATCCGTCGCTCGAGTCGCTGGATCCAAAACCCGACGCCCGCGTCGGCGAGTTGCGCGCGAGCTCGCGCGGTGGCGCCATGTTTCGTTCCGTCGCCGAATTGCTGAACGCGGTGCCGGGACACGAGATCCTGCGCTTCGTCGCCCACCAAGCGGTGTCATTGACCCAACGGCAGACCGACCCACAGACGAGATGGACACTGCTCGACCCGGCAAGCGCATCCAAAGTGATCGCTGCGCTCGATGGCCTGCTGGCTGCTTGCGATCAGCGTGCCGGCGCGCTCGCTTCGCGTGTATCGTTCGGGGCAGATCAGTTGGACGCGGCCGAGTTCCGTCGGGTCCTCCGGTCGGCGGTCGAGTCGACGGGTCTTCTCGCCGGCGAAGTGTCCGTCGACGACGGCGATTCTGCGGCTGACGTATTCGCCGTGCTGGCAGGCCTGCGCGAGTTTCTCCGCAGGGCGTGTGCGGTGAACCAAAGTGTTGCGGTGTTCACGTGGGCGCCCGCATAGCTCCAGCATCGGTGCGACCCAGTACGAATGAAGGGACCTGAATTTGAGGGTGAACGAATGAAAAATGCATGGTTTGTTCGGATGATCGGCGCGTGCGCATGTGTGGGCGTGTTTGCAGCGACCGCTGCCCGTCCCGCGGAGCCATCGCCAGACATCAAGGCTGCTGTCGTGACGCCGGCAGAACTGATGCTCAAATCAGGCTCTGTGTATACCGTGGACGGCTCCCGCTCCTGGGCGCAGGCCATCGGCGTGAGCGGGGGGCGCATCGTGTATGTGGGCGCCGACCCCGGCGCTGCCGCCTTCATCGGTCCGGCCACGAGGGTCATCGACCTCAAGGGGCGGATGGTCCTGCCGGCCTTCCAGGACGCTCACATCCATCCGATCAGCGGAGGGCTCCAGGCAAATGCGTGCGACCTGAATGGACTGACCACGGCGGCCGAGTACGTGGCGGCGATCCAGAAGTATGCGCGTGCGCATCCCGGCACCGGCTGGATCACGGGTGGCGGCTGGTTGATGTCGGCGTTCGGGCCGGGAGGAAAGGCGCGCCGCGAGTTGATCGATGCCGTGGTGCCGAACCGGCCGGTGCTGTTGTCGAGTGCCGACGGCCATAGCCATTGGGCCAATACCAAGGCGCTGGAGATCGCCAAGATTACGCGCGACACGCCCGATCCGCGCGATGGCCGGATCGACCGCGACCCAAGTACCGGTGAGGCCATCGGTAGCCTGCAGGAAGGCGCCGGTGAAAGGGTGGCGGCCCTCGTGCCGCCACCGACGGCGGCGGAGCGCGAGGCGGGACTTTCCTACGCGGTGAAACTGCTCAACGGCTTCGGCATCACCGCCATGCAGGATGCCTCGGTGAACGAGGATGAACTCAAGGCTTATCGCGCGCTCGAGCAACGGCGCGAGTTGACCATGCGGGTGGTCACCTCGATCTGGTGGGAGCGCGGGCAAGGGCTCGAGCAAATCGACGGGATCAAGCGGTTACGCGACCAGTATTCCTCGGCGCTGATCGACCCGGGCACCGTCAAAATCATGCAGGACGGGATATTGGAGAACTTCACCGCGGTGCTGCTGCAGCCGTACCTCAAGAAGCCCGGCAACGTGCGCGGCATCCCCATGGTCGAGCCGACGCTTCTCAAGCAAGCCGTCACGCGCCTCGACGCGGAAGGGTTCCAGGTGCACTTCCACGCCATCGGGGATGGTGCCGTGCGCCAGTCGTTGGATGCCATCGAAGCGGCGCGTCGCCAACACGGGGACCTCGGGCATCGCGATCACATCTCGCATCTGGAGTTGATCGATCCCGCAGACGTGGCGCGCTTCCGCGAGCTTGGCGTCATCGCCAACTATCAACCGCTTTGGGCATTCGCCGATGATTACATCACCGAGCTGACCATGCCCTTCCTCGGTCCGGAGCGCTCCTCGCGTTTGTATGCGATCGGCACGCTGTACCGCAGTGGTGCTGTCGTGGCATTCGGCAGCGACTGGCCCGTGTCGAGCGCGAACCCGCTGGAGGAAATCCAGATCGCGATCACGCGCATGGGGCTGGCGGGAAAGACGCGTACGCCGTTCCTGCCGGCCGAGCGCATCCAACTGCCGGAGGCCTTGGCGGCGTTCACCATCAATGCCGCCTATACCAATCGTCTCGAGAAGACGACCGGATCGATCGAAGTGGGCAAGAAGGCCGATCTGATCGTCCTGGATCGCAATTTGTTCGCGATTCCTGCGACGGCGATTGCCGACGCGAAGGTTCTCGTGACGCTCTTCGAGGGAAATACGGTTCATGGGGATCTTGGAAAGCTTTAAAGACAACGGAGCGAGAATGCACGTCAGGAATCCAATCAAGTTTGTCGTTGCTGCCACCTTGACGGCAGCGTGCGTCGGCCTCGCAGTTGGGGGTCCCGTACGGAACCCCGTAGGGAACCCCGTAGGGAACTCCGTAGGGAATCCCGTCGCGGCCTCGGTCCGCGCGCAGGCCGGCAGTACCGGTCTCGCCGCCGCCATCGACAAGGCAGCCACGGCTGCCATCACCGCCGGCGAAAGCCCCGGCCTGCAGGTCGCGGTGATCAAGAACGGCGAGCCTGTCCTGGTGAAGGGCTTCGGTTATGCGGACCTCGAGAATCGGGTGCGGGTTTCCAACGACAGCGTGTTCCGCGTGGGTTCCGTCACCAAGCAATTCACGGCCGTCTCGCTGTTGCTGCTGTCCGAAGAAGGCAAGCTTTCCCTGCAGGACAAGCTCTCCAAGTACTATCCCGCCTTTCCTCGAGCCAATGACATCACGCTCGAGCAGATGCTGCACCACACCTCCGGCATCTACAGCTACACCTCCGATCCGGGTTTCTTGAAGGAGGGCATGGTGCACCGGAGTACCGATGAGATGGTCGATTACATCGCGAAGCTCCCCAAGACCCAGGATTTCGAACCGGGAACGGATTGGTCCTACAGCAACTCCGCGTACTTCATTCTCGGCGGGGTCATCGAGAAGGTGTCGGGGGAGCCTTTGGCAAAGTTCTTCAAGAACAGGTTGTTCGCGCCCGCGGGGATGACGCATAGCGCGCTCGATGATGAGTCCGAGATCGCGCCAGGCCGGGCTAGGGGATATGCGGCCGCAGCACCGGGCAGGTTCACTAATGCGCCGTTCATCTCCATGTCCATTCCGGGCGCGGCCGGTTCCATCCGCTCCACCGCGAGCGATCTCGCCAAATGGAATGCTGCGCTATATGGAGGCAAGATCCTGAAGCCGGCGTCGCTGGCGTCGATGCTGGCGCCGGGCAAGTTGAACAATGGTGAACCGTCGGGGGCCGCCATGACCAAGGCCATGAAAGCCGCTGGTGCGCCTGACGCGGTGCGGGGCGAATATGGGTTCGGCCTGTTCGTGTCGAGTGTCGAGGGCCACCGGAAAATCGACCATGGCGGCGGAATCCATGGGTTCAACAGTTCGCTGTCGTGGTTCCCGGATGACCACACCACCGTCGTGGTGCTGGCCAACACCATCGGCAAGGATGTCGGCGCGCAGAAGGTCGCCGATAAAATCGAACGTCTCGCCATTGGGCTGCCGGCGAAGCATTAAAGACGCTCAAAAAGAAAGGCCCGGCAGCTTGCCGCCGCCGGGCCGTATCGATCGATGACCAGCGTTCGACGTTAGAACTGGTTCATCGTGTTGTGCTTGCCGCCCGCCTTCAGGGCCGCTTCGCCGGCGAAATATTCCTTGTGGTCATCGCCGATGTCGGAGCCCGACATGTTCTGGTGTTTCACGCAGGCGATGCCCTCGCGGATCTCCTTGCGCTGCACGCCCGCCACGTAGGCCAGCATGCCTTCGGCGCCGAAGTACCCTTTCGCCAGGTTGTCGGTGGACAACGCGGCGGTGTGGTAGGTCGGCAGCGTGATCAGGTGATGGAAGATGCCCGCATCGCGCGAGGCGTCGCGCTGGAAGCTCTGGATGCGGCGGTCCGCTTCCTTTGCAAGATCAGAGCTGTCGTAATCGGCGCTCATCAGCTTGGCGCGATCGTACGCTGACACGTCCTTGCCTTCCTTGCTCCAGGCATCGAACACCTGCTGGCGGAAGTTCAGGGTCCAGTTGAACGACGGGCTGTTGTTGTAGACCAGCTTCGCGTTCGGAATGACCTTGCGGATGCGATCCACCATGCCCTTGATCTGGCCGATGTGCGGCTTCTCGGTTTCGATCCACAACAGGTCGGCGCCGTGCTGCAGGCTCGTGATGCAATCGAGCACGCAACGGTCCTCGCCGCTCCCGGCGCGGAACTGGAACAGGTTGCTGGGCAGGCGCTTCGGCCGCAGCAGCTTGCCGGCACGATTGATGATGACATCGCCATTCTTCATGGTGGCGGGCGTCACTTCCTCGCAATCCAGGAAGCTGTTGTACTGATCGCCCAGGTCGCCCGGCTCGCGGGTGTAGGCGATCTGCTTGGTGAGGCCGGCGCCCAGGGAGTCGGTGCGCGCGACGATCAGGCCATCATCCACACCCAGCTCCATGAACGCGTAGCGCACGGCGCGGATCTTGGCGAGGAAGTCCTCATGCGGAACGGTGACCTTGCCGTCCTGGTGGCCGCACTGCTTCTCGTCCGACACCTGGTTCTCGATCTGGATGCAGCACGCACCCGCCTCGATCATCCGCTTGGCGAGGAGATAGGTCGCTTCGGCATTGCCGAAGCCGGCATCGATGTCGGCAACGATCGGCACCACGTGCGTCTGGAAGTTTTCGATGCGGTTGAGCACCTCCTTTTCCTTGGCCGCATCCTTGGCGGCACGCGCCGCGTCGAGATCGCGGAACAGGCCGCCGAGCTCGCGCGCATCGGCCTGGCGCAGGAAGGTGTACAGCTCTTCGATCAGCGCCGACACCGAGGTCTTCTCGTGCATGGACTGGTCGGGCAGGGGGCCGAAATCCGAACGCAATGCCGCGACCATCCAACCGGACAGGTACAGGTAGCGGCCCTTGGTCGAGCCATGGTGCTTCTTGATCGAGATCAGCTTCTGCTGACCGATGAAGCCGTGCCAGCATCCCAGCGACTGGGTGTACTTGCTGGAGTCCTTGTCATACGCCGCCATGTCGTCGCGCATGATCTTCGCGGTGTAGCGCGCGATATCCAAGCCCGTCTTGAAGCGGTTCTGCAGGCGCATGCGCGCAACGTATTCCGGGCTGATGGCGTTCCAGCTAGGGCCATTCTTTGAAATGACCGCGCCGGCTTGATCGGTGACGCTAGCGTAATTCGACACGAGACTCTCCTAAGGCAGGCTGTTCCAGATGGGCCGCTACCTTACTCGTTTGGATTCCATGCGTAAAATATATGGAACTATGCAGTTCTGATACTCTATGCATATGAGTATCGAGTTACGTCACCTACGCTATTTTCTGGCGGTCGCCGAGGAACGGCATATCACCCGCGCGGCCGAGCGGCTCGGCATCCAACAGCCCCCTTTGAGCTTGCAAATCAAGGGCTTGGAGAAGGAATTGGGCGTGCAGCTATTCCGCCGGGTACCCCGCGGGGTCGAGCTCACCACCGCCGGTGCGGCGCTGCTGGAGAACGCCAGGACCATCATGGATCAGCTCGATCGGGCGGTGGCGACCACGCGGCGCACGGCCCGCGGTGAACAGGGTCGCCTGGTCATCGGTTTTACCAGTTCCACCCCCTTCCATCCCTTCGTGCCGCGGATGATCCGCACCTTTCGGGAGATGTCGCCCCTGGTGTCGTTGGTATTGGAAGAGAGCGTCAGCAGTGAACTCGTGCAGGGGCTGCGCACCGAGCAGATCGACGCCGCATTCATCCGCTCACCCGTCGCCGACATCAATGGGCTGACGATCCGACCCCTGTTGAGCGAGGCGATGATCGCAGCGCTCCCGGCCAATCACCCGTTGGCCACCGAGCCCGCCGCCGCCACGCGCCCGCTGCGCTTGAAGCAGCTCGCCGGGGAAACCTTCGTTCTTTACAAGAGACCAGGCGCGCCCGGCTTCTACGATGCAATCATCACCGCATGCCGCGGCGCCGGCTTCAGCCCGCTGGTCGGGCAGGAGGCGCCGCGAGTCCTGTCGACGCTGAACCTCGTCGCCGCCGGACTTGGCGTGTCGATCGTTCCGGAATCGCTCGACCGGCTGAAGATGGACGGCGTCGTGTACCGGCCGCTGGCGAAGGATCCGCCGCTGGTCGCCCCGCTGATCCTGGCATGTCGCAGTGGGGAGAACTCGGCGGCGGTGCAGCGCTTCATCGATCTCGTGCAGCACAGCGTGCTGGCGGAGCGTTGAGGCGCAGCAGCGTGCCGGCGTCCGGTGTGGTTCTCGAGCTCAACGCCAATTCGCGTTGGCGTTCCAGAATTCCACGCTGCGCCGATAAGCGGCCGCATCCAAGGGCACGCCTGAGCCACCTTCGCTGACGCCCAGCGCATTGCGCATCATCGTGACCGGCGCCATCGGGATCTCTTCCGGCTGATCGGTGTACAAGCAACCCACCACACCCCAGTCGGCCTCGATCGGCGAGCCTTCCCGTGCGAGTTGCTCACGGCTGTACAGGATGGCAATCAGGTATTGGGCGATCGGCGCCTGCACGCCTTCCAGCCAACGCACCAGCACGGGCAGTTCCTCGCGGTTGCGCGCCTCGTAACCTGACCGCAGCAGGTGCCGGTTGGATTCGCTCAGGGGAATCGTCAGGCAACGCGTGCGCGTCCAGTTGCGATGCACGTGCAGGCGGCAAAAGGGAGCGTAACCCGGCAGATCGTGCAGCGGCGCGTGCTCATTCAAGTGACGCTCGAATTCCTCGGCGCTCACGTCCTGGATCGTGTTTGGCCGGGGTTCACGCGGGAACAGGCGAGGGCGGGCGAAGTCGGTCAGCACGATGCGCATGGTCTCTGGGTCCGGCGAGGGTCGATCTGCGCAGGTTAACCCATCGGACCTGGCGTCGTGATGCGGTGCTAAGCTGCGCGGGGTTCCGGTGATCCACGGGAGACGATGATGAATCGCAAGTCCTATAACCGCCGGCAGATGCTGGCCCTGACCGGTGGAGCAGCTGCCGCGACGTTGCTGCAGACGCGCTCGTGGGCCGGTGCGCTATCGCCGGCCACGCGGGCCGACTCCATCGTCGTGAACGCGCGCGTGTACACGATCGAGCCTGGTGCTCCACGCGCCGAAGCGTTTGCCGTCAAGGATGGGCGGTTCCTCGCGGTTGGCAGCAATGCCGACATCCGCGCGCTTGCAGGGAAGGGCACGCGGGTGTTCGATGCGCAAGGAATGACCGTCCTGCCGGGTTTCATCGATTGCCATAATCATGCCGTGGGCGAGAATGTCCTGTTCGAAACGGTGGTCGGCAATCCCTTCGAGGTGGAGTTCGTCACGCTCGACAGCATCCTCGACAAGTTGCGCGCAAAGGCGCAGAAGACGCCGCCGGGATACTGGGTCGAAGGCTATTTCTTCGATGACACCAAGGTAAAGGACGGCCGGATCCTCGACATCAAGGCGTTGGACTCCGTGTCCCAGGTGCATCCGGTGGTGGTTCGGCATCGCGGTGGGCACACCTCCTTCTACAACTCCAAGGCCATGGAATTGGCGCATGTCACGCGCGACACGCCGAATCCGCCCGGAGGTACGTTCGATCGTGACGCTGCTGGCGCCCTCAATGGCCGGGTCACGGACCGCGCGATGCAGGTGTTCGCGCGAGTGGGGCAGCGGCCGCAGTACACGCCCGAACAGATGCTCGAGCGCAGCCAGGCTGCGATGGCCTACATGTCCAAGCAGTTCGTGCGCTACGGGCTGACGGGCGTGCACCATGAGCATTTCGACGGGGCGCCGGCGTTGCGCGGCTTGCAGGCCGTGCGCGAGCGCGGCGAATTGCTGCACCGGGTGTTCTTCGCGATCAACGGGCCGATGCTCGAGGCCATGATCGCCGGCGGGGTGAAGACCGGCTTCGGCGATGAGTGGCTGCGCATCGGCGGCAGCGTGGAGCATGCCGCCGACGGCTCGTTTTCCGAGCGCACCATGGCGCTGAGCCAGCCGTACCCGGGTTCGACCTCAGGCTACAAGGGCAATGTCACCGAAACGCAGGAGGCCTTGGATGCGTGGGTGTTGTCCATGCAGCGTGCCGGCATCCAGGTGAACTGCCATGCGAATGGCGATGTGGCCATCGAGGCGGTGCTGACGGCGCTGGAGCGCGCGCAGCAGGCGCATCCCGTTGCCGATCACCGGCCGCAGATCACACATTGCACACTCATCAACGATCGACTCGTCAAGCGCATCAAGGCCCTTGGGGTGGTGCCGGCTCCGTTCACCACCTACGCGTACTACAACACCGACAAGTTTCATTTCTACGGCGCGGAGCTGATGCGTCACTGCATGGCGTACCGGTCCTTCATCGATGCGGGGGTCATCGCGGCGGCGGGATCGGATTTTCCGCCCGGGCCGTTTGCGCCGCTGATGGGCATTCAGGGCATGGTGACGCGCACGGGGTGGAATGGGGAGACCTGGGGCGCCGAGCAGCGCATCAGCGTGGCCGAGGCCATCAAGATCAACACCTGGAACGGCGCGTATGCCTCCCACGAAGAGCACGTCAAGGGCTCGATTGCTCCGGGCAAGTACGCGGACTACGTGGTGCTGGCCGAGGATCCGCACACCGCGGATCCATCCAAGATCAAGGACATCAAGATTGTGCGCACCGCAACGGCGGGGCGGGTGGTGCACGAAGCTTGAGGGGTTCTATCGAATGTAGCTCGGTCCGCGCAGCACGCGGCCGGGCAGGCGCTGTGTGGCGCGGCCTTCATCGATCACTGGTTGACCGTTGACGAGCACATAGCGCATGCCGGTGGACAGCTGGTTGGGTTCTGCGTAAGTGGCGAGATCGGTGATCGTGTCCGCATCGAAGACCACGATGTCGGCGGCGAGCCCGGCCTTGAGCACGCCGCGATCCGCCAGATGCAGGCGTGCGGCCGGCAGCGCGCTGAACTTGCGGATTGCCTCCTCGAGCGACATCAGGTGGGAGTCGCGCACATAGCGCTTCAAGATACGCGGGAAGGTACCGTATGCGCGCGGATGCGGATGCGTGGCACCGAGTACGCCATCGGGCGCCGTGCCGGATGCGTCAACATGAAGATTCGCGTTTCCGCATCCACGCCGAGCAATGCGATGGCCCCCACCCACACGGCGGGACTCATCGGGTGGCCCAACAGGTGCACACTCCAGACGGCGCCGATCGCAGAGAACGGAACCGCGAGCAGAACCAAGCCGGTCTTGGCCCATGAGCGGCTGTACAAGTACAAGTGTCCCGTGACCAGTGCCAGCCTGAGCAGTACGATTTGCCAGAGCCGATGCATGACACGTTGGTACGCTTCGCACTGCCCGCTCCATGCCCGTGAATATCCGAGGGGCATGGGTAAGCGGGCGGTCAGCTGCTTGGTCGCATGCGCCACGATCCGTGCCGGATCGCTCGCGCCCACATCCAGATATGTATAGCCCGTCAGCAGGCCTTTTCGGTCGCGGATCATCGCGGGACCCGTCGCGACCGCGACGGATGCCAGCTGCGACAGTGGTAGAAATCCGGTTCTTTGCGCGCCGATGAGCTGATGTCAAGCCGCGAACCGCGATAGCAGGCCCACTGATGCAAGCGCCATCCCCATGCCGGCGATTTCGGTGATGCTCAGTCGTTCTTCGAAGAAGACCACGCCTATCACCGCGAGCAAAAGGGCGCTGCTGGCGGCATAGATCACGCCCGCGGTGGCAAGCTTCATATGGTGCATCAAGACCAGCCAGCCAAGCGCGAAGCCGAGGGTCAATGCCAGTCCGCCGGCGAACCACCAATTGCCCAGCACGTTGGGTTGCTGGCTGGCTGCTTTCAACATGCTGTCGGCTCCTATGCCGAGCAGACTGACCAGCGCCGCCATGAGAAATCCACCGGGTACGAGGCCGCTATCGAATATGGCCGCTCGCATCATGACCTTTCCTCCGCGTGATACGCCTATACCTGTCCAACGGGAAGGGAGGGCAAATCCGGACATGGCCCCCGACGGTTATCGTGGGGCCGGACAAATGCACGGTGGCGGGGTGCCTAGGTGGCGACCCGGCAGCGGGCCAGCCATTCTTCGGATGCTGCCCGCATGGGCACCTCTGGCCCATGTTGCCGCCAGAAATCGGCGGCGCGTTGCAGAAGCGGTCGCGCGGCCGTACATTCGCCGGCCGCCGCCTGGATCCGCCCGAGCCCATACCAGGCGTCCGCACGCTCGGGTGAGTCCTCGATTTGCACGCGTTCGGATACTGCCAAGGTCCGTGTCAGGGTCTTGCGCGCTTCCTCGGCTTCACCCAGTTCCACCAAGGCCACCCCCAACACAGGCAGCACCTGCAGGCTGTCGATGTCGGATCGAGGTCCCGCGATGTCGGACAAGGCAGACCGTGCCGCGTCGGCCGCTTGGCGATGATCGCCGCGCAAGTGAGCCACCGTGGCACGTGCGCGCGACACGAGCAACCGGGCTCCCTTGTCGTCGATCTTGGCCGGCAGCGCGTCCAGCTGGTGCTCCGCTTGCGCGAATTTTCCCTGATAGGCAAGCGCAAGCGCGAGCGCGACGTTCGCCCGCATCACGTAGGGATGGTCCGCGGAAAGAATCGTGGTGAGCTCGCGCTGCGCATATTGCGCATCAGCAAGTGCCGACTTGCCATCCCGGTAGGCCAGGTAGGTGTTCGCGCGGGTCATGCGGGATACCGGCTCGAAATAGGTTCCCGGTTCCCGATGCTTGGTGAAGATGGCGATGTCTTCTTCCGCCAGGCGCCGCGCGCGCTCCACGGCCCCGGCTTCGAGCAGGAATTTGACCATGGCGTGTTGAAAGAATCCCACCTCGATGGCGTCCTGGCCGAAATGAGCGCGGGTCGCGGCCACTGCTTGCTCGATTTCAGCGATCGCCTGTGGAAGCATCCCCAGCTCTCCGAGGATGCGGGCGTGTATTTCGCGTGCTTCGAGCACCTCTGTGTTCTGTGTGTTGCCGGCGTGCGCGTCGAGGGCCAGCTGGATGGCTCGCGCGCCGACCTGCCGGGCCTCCTCCAGCTGTTGTGCGTATTCGAGCGCCAGCGCCAGCATCGTGGCGCAGGTGGCGGTCAAGGCATCTCCTGGCTGCAATTTGCGCGAGGCGAGATCCAACGCCTCACGCCCCATCGCAACCGCATGGTCGTAACGCGCATCATCGATATCCTGATGGCCCTGCATCAACAACGCCGGAATCAGCAAATCAGGATCGGGCGCCTTCGTGCGCAGCAGCGGCATCAGTTGCGCGAGCTCGGCCTTGAGCTGATCGGCGCGACCCTGGAACCTCAGCAGACCCAATCGGGCCACCCGCGCCTGGAGAGTGAGTTGAGCATCGGCGCCCAGAGTCTTCCTTGCGAGAGCCACCGCACGGTCCAGGGTCTGCGACGCTTCGTCGGTCGCCTGCAGGTTCTTCAGGCTCTCACCGATCAGGATCAGGATTTCCACTTGCTGGTCGGGCCGGCCGGCCAGTTCCCGATCCGCCCGTGTGCGTGCCTGCTGCAGCAAGCCGACGACGGAAAGCGGCTCATGGGTCCGTTGATACGGGTCGGCGTCGCGAAAAATTGAGGTGACGAAGGCCTTGATGTCCTCTGCACGCCCCCGCTCGATGATGGCGACATGAGCCTGCCACAATACAGCGGCGATGCTCGCCATCGCGCCGACGGTCGCCACCGCGCCTGCCGCCACCGGTACCCGGTGCCGCCGAACGAACTTGCGCAGGCGATACCAGCTGCTGTCCGGCTGAGCCTGGACTGGCCGCGAGCTCAGGTGGCGCTCGATGTCTTCCGCCAGCATGTTGGCAGTGGCATACCGATGCTCAGGCCGCTTGTTGAGTGCCTTGCGAACGATGATATCCAGGTCACCGCGCAGAAGCTTACGCAACGCCGGATCGTCGACCGCAGCGCTCGGCTTGGGAGCCTCGGCCTCGAGCACGGCTTCTTCCAGCGCCGCCGTCGATATGCGACTGAGTTGATACGGACGCTTGCCGGTCAACAATTCGAATAGCACGACACCCAGGGAATAGATGTCCGAAGCGGTGCCGATGGTATCCCCGCGCACTTGCTCCGGCGAGGCGTAGTCCGGCGTCAACGCCCGGCCAGCCATTCGCGTCAACGCGGTCTCGTTCGCCGCGCCGTCCTCAAGTAGCTTGGCGATGCCGAAATCCAGGAGGCGCACCTGGCCGTCGCTGGTCACCAGGATATTGGCCGGTTTGAGGTCACGATGAACGGTGAGCTTGCTGTGGGCATGGGCGACCGCTTCGACCACCTGCAGGAACAACCGTAATCGCTCGGGGATGCTAAGCCGGTGCTCACGACAGTATGCGTCGACGCGAATGCCTTCGACGTACTCCAGTGCCAGGTACGGCTGACCGTCTTCGGTCAATCCGGCGTCGTACAAGCGCGCGATGTGCGGATGATTGAGCGTGGCGAGAATGTCACGTTCGCGGCCCAGTCGCTCCATCAGTACCGCGCGGCGCGCGGATTGGAACGAGCGATGCGGCAGCTTCAGTGCGACGGGACGCCGCATCAAACCATCCGCGCGCTCAGCCAGCCACACCGATCCCATGCCGCCGCTGCCCAGTTCAAGGATCAGCCGATAGGGGCCAACCGTGGCTCCCGACCCCATCGCCGGAGACGCTGGATGCGCCCAATCGTCCTCGATCCGGGGCATCGAATCGAGGAAGTCGTTCGTCTCGACCGCGGCGGCGTGTCCCAGCAATTGCCGCAGTTGCGTCTTGAGTCCGGAGTCGGTGTCCTCGAGCGTGGCGATCCAGGCCTCGCGCTCGGCGGCAGGCATGTCAAGCGCCTGGTCGAGCAGACGGCTCAACTCCGGCCAGACGGATGGATCGATTCCCAGCGACATGTTTGGCAGTTCCGTTGCGCGGCCTATGGCGCAATCGCATCTCTGTGTAGCCCAACGTTTGAAGGTTGGCAATACTCCCGGCGGTCCGGGACCGCGGCCTCGGGCCCTGCGCTCTTCACCCCAATTGCATTCCTCGCCGCGGTGGGTTCAGATGGGAAAATGGATTCGAATGCGTTGCTTACCGATCTGCTGAGAATGGCAAGTGACGGGGATGCGCTCGCGTTCAACGAGCTCTTCTCGGCAACCTATGCCGACCTGCGTGCCCTGGCGCAGTCGCGCCTGCGGTCCCACGGGCGCAGTGCCCAGCTCGATACCACCTCGTTGGTGCATGAGTCCTATCTGCGCTTCGTAAATGCGCAACAACTGAATATTGCGGATCGCGGGCATTTCATGCGGTACGCGGGGCAGGTCATGCGCTCGGTCATCGTCGATTGCGTGCGCGAGCGGCTGGCGCAGCGCCGCGGCGGCGACCTCCAGCAGGTGACCTTGACGACGCGCCTCGGCGGGGAGGAGTACGCGAGCGAATCCCAGATACTCGCGGTTCACGACGCCGTCGACGAACTCGGCAAGCTCGACGAGCGATTGGCGAGGGTGGTGGAGATGAGGTTCTTCGCCGGCATGACCGAACCTGAAATTGCGGAAGTCTTGGGTGTCACCGATCGCACGGTCCGTCGTGACTGGGAGAAGGCGCGCTTGCTTCTTCGAGCGGCGCTCCAGAGCTAGGGTGGCGACTGGGCGTTCGGGCAGCAGGCGGTCCGTCACTATAGCTTCACCAGGAGTTGAACTCCCGCCGAATCCTGCGTGCTCTGCGCGACCCGTTCATGCATGAAGACCCGCCCATCCGAGAAATCGCGTCGAAGTTCCGTGCGTAGTTCCATATGCTTCGACAGGCGCAGGTCCACGGTGGCCGTCAACTCGCTCCAATGCTGGGCGATGCCGGTCCGGAAGCCATCCCGGTCGGAGAAATTCTCGGCACGCCATCCGATCTTCCAGCGATCGGATATCGTGTAGTTGAAGTACACGGCCTGGCCCGACCATCGGGCGACGTGCCCGGCCTGACCTGCTTTGGCGATGTTCCGTTGCACCGCCCAGTCGCAATTGACGGTAATGGTCAGTGATTTGGTGGCGCGCCAGGTTGCGACCACATCCAGCAAGCTGCGGCGGCCGACTCTGCCCGGATCGACGGCATCGCCTGTCGGTTCCATCCCGATGTAGCCAGCTGCCGATAGGTCAAATCGCCCGCGATTTGCCGCCAGGCCGAGCTCCACCGTGCGCAATGGGTTGCGGCCGGGCAGGTGATCCCAGCCGTTATTCAGGCCCGCGTACAACGTCACCTGGTCCGTTGCGAAGAACGCCGTTCGTACGCCGATATGCGTGAACGGGGTGGCGTAGCCGAATAGGATGGAGCGAGAGAAGTTGAGATTCAAAGGGGACTGCAGATACTCCGCGCCAACCAGTGCGATGAGCTTGCCCGCCATCACCGTGTATCCGTCCGCCGCGTACTGGGCGAACGCTTGCGTCAGGTCCACTTTTGCTGATCCTGGGTACGATTCCATCGGCGCCATGCCGATGGAATCCTTTCCGAAATTCAAATCGAACCGTCCTCCGAAGCCTTGGGAGGGAAGGTATTCAACGCTCGTACCGATCCGCTGCAGCGACCAACCGTTGTCGACATCGAATACGCGATTGGCAACCTCGCTCGCGAATACGCCGGTCCCGGACAGACGGTTGTACGAGATCTCGCCGTAGGCGTCGAACTTGATGCCAGGTGATCCCGATACGACGCCGGCCGATTGTGCCCGGCACGCGGGTGCCGCGCCTGCTCCCGCCGTGATGATCAGGCTCAGCAAGGCCAATTGACGGATCGCGCCCTTCACGGCATCGAATCCGTGGCGGCCATTCCTTGCAGGGCAAGGAAGGCAGGGTTGTCCATGACATCGACGCCGCCCATGGTGTCCTCATCGGCTGCGCTGCATGTGCAGCAGGGCTACTCATGCAGAACGTTGAGGGCGGGCGAATCCGGACACCGAGGGTGGGGGCTTGCATCGCAGACCTGACTGAAGTGACAGATTCCCGCTCGGCGATTTTGTGCTTCCATCCCAAGCAGACCTCTGGCGGCGGTTGAGCGCCATCCCTCCACGCAGCGACGTGCAAGTGGTGCCGTACGCGGCTGAAGCCCAATGGGATATGGAAGCCGAGATCATCATCAAATCGACGCGGGTGTTGCGGATTCCGACGAAGACATCCGCTGGATAACGAGGCGTTTTGCTTCGAGTTGCTGGGGAGCCTCGCCACTCGCGTAATTCCAGCCAAAATGGAATACCCGCTCCGTGGGAGCCGCATCGAAGCGGCCTGCAATGCCATGGCGGCGGTGTGGGCGAACGCCTATGTCGGGGCCGGCGGTACGCTGGGACCCGGCATGACCTATGGCTTCATTGCGGGCCGTCACGCCGCAACCTGCTACATTGATCGCCTTCGGTCATACCGGAAGGCGTTGAGCCATGCCCCATTCATTGCGCGGCCGCACCGCTATCGTCGGCGCCGCCGACACCGAGGTCGGCGTCATCAGGCACCTGGGCGCCACCCAGTTGTGCGTCGACGCCATCCTGCGCGCCTTGGCCGACGCAGGCATCTCCAAGAACGAAGTGGACGGGCTCGTCACCTGCAATTCCATGGCCGAGCCGTACCTGTATCACGCCGAAGCCATGGCCGAATACCTGCAGATATTCCCCTCCTATTGCATGAGCATCGGCGCCGGTGGCGGCACCACGTTCACCGCGCTCCACCAGGCGGCATCGGCGATCGAGAGCGGCATCTGCCACACCGTCGTCATTGCGATGGCCGACAGCCTGCGCTCGGGCATGACGCGCGAGAAGGCGCTGGCGATGCAATCGTCCTCCGGCCACCCGCAATTCGAGCGTCCCTACGGTCCGACGGTGCCGGCGTATTATGCGTTGATCGCGCAGGCCCACATGCATGAGTACGGCACCACACCAGAGCACCTGGCCGCAGTCGCCGTCGCCACGCGCCAGCACGCCACACGCAACCCGGCGGCGCAGATGCGGGCGCCGCTCACGATCGAGGAGGTGCTCGGGAGTCGCATGATTGCGGACCCGCTGCACCTGCTCGACTGTTCGCTGGTGTCGGATGGAGGGGCGGCGGTGGTACTCACCGCGCGCGAGCGCGCAAAGGATTTCCGCCAACGGCCAGTGTTCCTGCTGGGCGTGGGTGAAGGGCATGGCCACGAGCACATCAGCGCGGCGCGCAGCCTGACCACTTCCGCCGCAGTGGAGTCGGGGCAGCGGGCCTATGCGATGGCGGGCGTCGGGCCTCGCGACATCGACTTCGCGCAACTCTACGACTGCTTCACGCCGGTGGTGCTGATTGAGCTCGAGGACCTCGGGTTTTGCGCCAAGGGCGAGGCCGGACCGTTCGTGGCTACGGGGCATACCGCACCCGGCGGGTCGCTGCCAGTGAATACGCATGGCGGACTGCTCTCGCACACGCATCCCGGTAACCCGGGGTCGATGTTTGCGTTGACGGAAGCTGTCACGCAGTTGCGCCGCTCGGCCGGTGAGCGTCAACTTGCCAAGGCCGGCATTGGCCTGGTGCATGCCCAGGGCGGCATCATGTCCAGCCACTGCACACTCATCCTCGCTCAGGAAGATGCGGTATGAGTGACGTGGCGTTCAAGCCCATTCCTGAACCGACGCCGGAGACCGCCGAATATTGGGCCGGCGCCGCGCGGCAGGAACTCATGATCCAGCGTTGCACGCAGTGCGGCCGGCATCAGTTTCCTCCCCGCATGCTCTGCACGGCATGTTCCTCGCGCGAGGTCGAATGGGTTCGCGCACGGGGCTTGGCGGCCGTGCGCAGCTTCACCGTCGTACGCAGGCCGGTGTCCGAGGCCTTTGCCGGGGATGTGCCTTACGTCGTGGCGCTGGTCGTGCTCGATGAAGGCCCGACGCTGATGACCAACATCATCGACTGCAAGCCTGATGAGCTGCGCATCGGGATGCGGGTGTCGGTACGCTTCGAGAAGCGGGCGCCCGCCATCCTGCTGCCGCAGTTCGCGCCATAGACCTTTCCTGCAGCGCGGCGTTGTGCATTGTATGATGGCGCCCCGGGGAGCAATGGCGGGGACGGGATGCCGGTAAGCCATTGATTCAACTAATTAAGAGGCTACCCGTGAGCATCATTGCCAAGCTGGTTCCGCGCGAAAATCGCTTCTTCGAGCTCTTCAATCAGCATGCGACCCTGGTGGCCGAGGCCAGCGTCGTCTTGTCGGGGTTGCTGCATGATTATCACGACGCCGCGAAGCGTGCCGCCGGCATCGCCCGCATCAGCGACCTGGAGCACGAGGCCGACCGCATCACCCATGAGACGGTGGCCTTGCTGCAGACGATCTTCGTTACGCCGCTGGACCGGGACGACATTCATCGCCTGATCTCGCGCATGGACGACATCCTCGACCTGATGCAGGACGCCGCCGAGTCGCTCCACCTGTATGACGTGCAGCAGGTGACCGAATTTGCGACCGAGCTGGCCGAGCTGTTGCAGAGCTGCTGCAAGCATGTGCAGGCCGCGGTCGCCTTGATGCGCAACATGCGCAATGCTCCTGAGGCGTTGAAGCTGTGCCGGGAAATCGACAAACTGGAGTCCCAGGCCGACCGCGTGATGCGTGCGGCCATTTCCAAGCTGTTTCGTGACGAGCCTGACATCCGTCAATTGATCAAGCTCAAGGCGATCTACGAGGTCTTGGAGGCAGCCACCGACAAGTGCCTGGACGTCGCCAATCTCATCGAAAACATCACGCTGCAGAACGCCTGACTGTGTCCCCGGACCTGATCCTCACGGCGCTGGGGCTGCTCGTGCTGCTCGCGCTGGCATTTGATTTCCTGAATGGGTTCCACGATGCCGCGAATTCCATCGCGACGGTGGTTTCCACGCGGGTGCTCAAGCCCTACCAGGCCGTGGTCTGGGCCGCCTTTTTCAACTTCCTGGCGATCTATGTATTTTCGCCGAAGGTGGCGGCGACCATCGGTTCCGGGATCATCGGGCCGCATTTCGTCGATGATGCGGTGATCTGCGGCGCGCTGGTCGGCGCGATCGCGTGGAACCTGGTGACCTGGTACTTCGGGATTCCTTCCAGTTCCTCGCACGCGCTGATAGGTGGCCTGATTGGCGCGGGGTTGGCCAAGGCCGGGCCGGATGCACTGCTCGCTCCCGGCATCATCAAGATCGCGGTTTTCATCGTGGTGTCACCGCTGCTCGGGTTGCTGATCGGCGGCCTTCTGATGCTTGCCGTCAGTTGGATCTTCTTCCGGGTGTCGCCTGGCAAGCTGGACCGCTGGTTCCGGCGCGCGCAATTGTTGACCAGCGCGTTCTACAGCCTGGGCCATGGCGCCAACGATGCGCAGAAGACCATGGGCATCATCTGGCTGCTGTTGATGAGCCGCGGCCTTGCGACCAAGGAACATCTGCCGTTGTGGGTCATGGTGGCCTGCTATGCGGCGATTGCGATGGGCACGCTGATGGGCGGCTGGCGCATCATCAAAACCATGGGCCAGAAGCTGACGCCGCTGACACCGGCCAGCGGATCGGCGGCCTCGGCGGGCGGTGCGATCACCTTGTTCATCGCCTCCGGCTTCGGCATCCCGGTGTCCACCACGCACACCATCACCGGCGCCATCCTGGGCGCGGGCGCCGTGCAGAATCCTTCCCGCACGCGCTGGGACCTGGCCACCGGGCTCGTCTATGCGTGGATATTGACGATTCCCGCGGCCGGATTGATCGCTGCCCTGACGTATTTCATGGTGCGCGCACTGTTCTGAACGGGCATCGTGCCGTTGCTCACGGGATGACGCCCAACATCCGGCCGAACCTGCGATAGGGATCGGGCACATCCTTCATCCGCTGATGCCGCTCCCGCTGCTCCGCCCGCACGCCGGGACTGGTCTGCACGCCGCAGCCTTCGACCAGCCGGTTCATCAGGTTGAACAGTCCACAGATGCTGATGGCATGGAACAGCGCCGTTTCGTCCCACCCCGCGGCGAACACCTGCTGCGAATCCGCATCGGTGATGCGCGCAGGCGTGAGCGTCAACTTGCGAACGTAGGCGAGCAGCGGGTGCAGGCGCTGATCGACCTGTGCGGTCGCTGGATCGGCGCACAATTTTTCCAGTAGAGCAGGCTCGATGCCATGCACTTCGGCGACCAGGCGGTGCGCGCCTTCGCAGAAGGAACAGGCATTGAGCGCCGAGGTGTAGGCGGCCAGCAGTTCGCGCTCGCCGACAGTCAGCGGTGACGGTCCGCGCAGCAGCCTGTCGTGATACTCGAACAACGGCCCCACCGAATCGGCGAAGCGCACGAACACATCGGCCAGGCCCGGGTGCGGCGGTAGAGAGGGAAAGCGGCTCATCGTGCCTCCGATCTGTGGCGGACCGCTCTTGCCCGGCGAGCCGGTTGCATGTCCGATCTTCCAGAGCATCGACGGTGCGGTCGGCGGCAATGTACCGGCAATCCGATGGCGCGTACAAGCAGGCGCCGTTGCTTACCTTCGGCACGTTCCTTAGACTCGAAGCGACCGTACCCGGTTTTTTTAGAAGAATCGAATGCCGGTTGCACGCTGCGCCGCCATCATTGCCTGCCTGGGCCTGCTGCTGTTGTCTGGCTGCAGGGGCGTCTGTGCCGGCGACGCCCGCCGCGCGGAATCTGCGCTTGCCGCGCGGCCCGATCCGCACGGTTGGCCCGGCGATGCACGCGGGAGGCTTTTTGCGTTCGCGCAGTTGCAAGGCCTGAATGCCGAACTGCTGAGTCACGACAGCGCCACGGCGACTCTGGAACGTTGGTGTCTGCTGCATCGTCTGGCCTCACCCGCCCGGATAGATGCCGAACGAGACCTGGGCCCTGAGCTTGCGCCCACCGTTGCCCAGCGGCGCGAGTTGGCGGTGAGCGATTCCGAGTTGGTTCGGCACCGCCACGTGCGGCTCAAATGCGGCACGCGCATAGTGTCCGAGGCGGACAACTGGTATGTCCCCGCCCGCCTGACGCCGGCGATGAACCATGAGCTCACGTCCACGAACACGCCATTCGGCAAGGTGGTGAAGCCATTGAAATTTCTGCGTCACACGCTCGAGTCGCGGCTCCTGTGGTCGCCGTTGCCGGAAAATTGGGAGATCGACGGCATTCCCGCGGGCCCGGCGCTGCTGGATGTGCCGGCGCGGGTTTTGCAACATCGCGCGCTCCTGCTCCTGCCGGATGGCACGCCATTCAGCGAAGTCGTGGAGACCTACACCCGTGAGTTGCTCGCGGCACCGAGCCCCGCCGGTGTACATTGTCGGCCATGAACATCACCCGCGTTCTGGTCTTCTCGTCGATCATGATGTGGGCGGCAACTGCATTGCCGGCCCCGGTTGCATCTGGCCCGGCGTCACCGCCGGCGTTCGGTGCGGCGGAAATCGCCCCCTTCGCCAAGCTGGCCCTGACTTGCGTGCACCAGGAATATCCCAATCACATCTCGCACACGCTGCACAGCGATGCCGACGCAAAGCCGCCCCACGAGTTGACGCCCGCCTTCTACGGGTGCCTGGACTGGCATTCGGCGGTACATGGTCATTGGCTGCTGGCGCGCGCCACGCGCCTGCATCCGGATGCGCCGTTCGCCGCGGATGCGCGGGCGGCATTGGCGCGGAGCCTGGCGCCCGGCAACATCGGCGGCGAAGTCGCCTATGTGACGGGGGAGGGACGCGCATCGTTCGAGCGGCCCTATGGCCTTGCCTGGGTGCTGCAACTCGCCAACGAACTGCATCAGTGGGACGATCCGCAAGCGCGGCAATGGGCCTCCACGCTCGAGCCGCTGGAGCAGGCGGCGGTGCAGAAGGTGTCGGCATGGTTGCCCAAGCTCCGTTATCCGATCCGCATCGGCGAGCATTCGCAGACGGCCTTCAGCCTGGGACTCATGCTCGACTGGGCGCGTGCGCGGAGTTCATTCACCTTCGCCTCCCTGATCGAGCGCAAGGCGCGCGAGTTCTACCTTGCGGACCGGAATTGCCCGTTGCGCTACGAGCCTTCGGGTGAGGACTTCCTGTCTCCCTGCCTGGCAGAAGCCGATCTCATGCGCCGAGTGCTGGGGCCTGCGCAGTATGCGGCCTGGCTCAAGGTGTTCCTGCCGCAGATCGGTACCAAGCATTGGCTCGATCCGGCCGTGGTGACCGACCGGAGCGATCCGAAGCTTGCGCATCTCGATGGCCTGAACCTCAGCCGGGCATGGATGCTGGAGGGCATGGCTGCCGGACTGCCCAAGCGCGACCCGCGGGGAGCAAAGCTGCAGGCCGCGGCGCTGGCGCATCGGTCCGAGGCGCTGCCGGCCATCACCGGGCAGTATTACGAAGGCGGCCATTGGCTGGGCACGTTCGCCACCTATCTCACGACTCGTGCTGGACTTGCGGACGCGCGCTGAGCGCGTCAGACGCCCAACAAATCCATGGTGGAGCGTATGCTCGGCTGGGTGCTGCCGGGTGGTCTATGGCGCCGCAAATTGTCGCGGATGGACATGGGCGGCATCGGCCGCGGCATCATCGCGCGCGAGATGCGCTCCAAGCAGGTGTCGGATCTGCCGGCGCTAATCGCGATGGCTGTCGACGGCGGCGAGGTTGCGCGCCATGGACGGGAATGCGTCGCCGCTGGTGATCACGGCTTTTTTGCCAATGCGATCGCGCGCCACAGGTTTTTTTTCTCGCCGTCGCTGACGAGCAGCAATTACCAGCTGCGTTATGTTCAATGCAGGAGGCTGCTCGGCGGCGTGCGTTGGCGCGTGAATTCGCGAGGCGCTGGCGGCGCTCATGCGCCGGATCGAAAACAAAATTCGCTGCCAAATGCGGGAAAAAACAGAAGCTTCAAGCGTAAATATAAAATATCTGGCGGCTTCAGCGCGCGTGTAATCGCGAGAATTGGCGTCCTGCGCGCATCTTCGCGTGTGCTGCGAACTGTCTGTAGTTGCGCACATGCATGTCTGCTAGTTAAGACAATTGAATTTATTTTTTGCGATGCCAATCATCGACGCACTTGAAAATTCATCGCTGGTGACTGCGCGGCCGTGTCGGCTCGAGTTGATCCTGAGGATGAAGTCGCCGCCAACGAGGATTGCATCATGCCGCCCGCACGCCACCCCAGCTTCTCATTCATTCTCGCGATCTTCCTGCTGTTCGGTGTGACGCTGATGGCGCATGCCGGCGCCGCGGACACGCTTTCGCTCGCGGGAGCCCCGCCGTCGAGCGCGAAGGTGGGTGGCAAGTATTGGTTCAAGCCCACGGTGGCCGGCGCCAAGACGCGGCACCTGCATTTCAACATCGCCAACCGTCCGGCATGGGCCTCCTTTTCGCGCCGCAGCGGCGCGCTGGTCGGGCGTCCGCGCGCTTCGGGAACATGGTCCTCGATCGTCATCTCCGCCTCCGACGGTGTGCACCATGCGCAACTGAAGCCGTTCACGATCAAGGTGAACGGGGAGGCGAGCAACGGCCTTTCCATCAGTGGTACACCGGCGACGACTGCCACCGTGGGGCAGGCCTACAGTTTTCAACCCGCCGTGGAAGCGCCCGCTGGTGCCATCCTGAATTTTACGATCATCAATCGTCCGTCCTGGGCGAGCTTCGATCCGGCGCGTGGCGTGTTGACCGGCACGCCGACGGCGGCGGGCACCAACGCCAACATCATCATTACCGTGCACAACGATGCCGACAGCGCCGCGCTGGCGGCCTTCACCATCACCGTGAAGGAGACGAGCACGGGCAATCATGCGCCGACGATGTCGGGCACGCCGAGCAGTACTGCGACGGTGGGCAGCGCGTATGCGTTCCAGCCATCGGCCTCCGATAGCGACGGCGACAAGCTGTCCTTCAAGATCACGAATGCGCCGGCGTGGGCCACCTTCGATGCGACAACCGGGCGCCTGAGCGGCACACCGGCCAGCAGCAGCGTCGGCACGTTTTCGGGCATCGTCATCCAGGCAACCGACGGCAGTCTCAGCGCGTCTCTGCCCGCGTTCTCGATCACCGTGTCCACCACGCCCACGACTCCCGTCGTCGTCAATGGAGCGCCCCGCGTCCTGTATAGCGATCTCGTGGCCGGACCCACCAGCGGTGGCGAGAACGACCTCGGTGCGTACGTGTCTATCTTTGGCAAGAATTTCGGTTCGAACCTGAGCCAGGTACACGTGTACTTCGGCAATGTGGAGGCGGCTGCCTATCGCTACCTCGGCGTCTCCAAAGGCCGCAGTGACATCCAGCAGATCACGGTTCAGCCGGGCAACGTCGGCACGGGTTCCCTGCCCATCAAGGTGGTGGTCAACGGCGTCGCCTCGAACACCGACAACAAGTTCCTCGTCAATCCGGGCGACGTGCTGTTCGTCGACAACGTCAACGGTGAGGACTCCTCCGCGGTCAAGAACGACATCAATCATCCCTGGCGATACGTGCAAACCAGTTCGCAGGGCGGGGCGTTGCGATCGGCGCAACCCGGCGATGTGATCGTGCTCCGCGGCAAGGCGGTGTGGAAAGATGTCGGTTTCGAGAACCGCTGGTTCCGCTTCCGCTCCAGCACGGGCACCGCGCCGACGGGGTCCAAGGGGAGCGGCTACATCACCATCGAAGCCTATCCGAACGAGGATGTGCACTACGTGGCGCCCGCGAACACCAATGGCGGCATCCACGGCATCGGTGACAACTACCCGCAGTTCTCCGATTGGGTGGTCATCTCCGGATTGCACATCGAAAGCGTGGCTTCCTCGGCCTCCGACGGCGCACCGGTCAATCTGCAGGTGAAGTCGGATCACTGGCGCGTGGTCAACAACGAGTTGGGTCCGTGGCCTGCATCGAGCGGCGCCAAGGCCGGTGGCCTCGTCGGCAACGGCACGGACGTCAAGGCGTTGGGCAACCACATCCACGATATCGGTGGTGGAACCGAGAATCATTGCGTCTACCTGGATACCGGCGCGACCAACGTGGAGGTCGCGTACAGCCACATTCATCATTGCAGTGGCGGCAACATCATCCAAACCTATGACAACCTGGGCGGCGGGCCGTTGTCGGGCATCTCCATCCATCACAACCGGATGCATGATGGCGGTCGCTACGGCCTGAACATGTCGGATGGGACGATGGGCGTCCGCGCCTGGAACAACCTGATCTACAGCACCGTCTACGCCGGCATACGCATCAATCAGAATGGCAGCGGCCTGTCCCAGGTCTATGAAAACAACACGCTCTTCAACGTCTGCACCAACCATCCCGCAGAACCAGGCGCCATCCAGAACACCTGGAACGCCAACAACGGCAGCATCGTCTTCCGCAACAATATCGTCGCGAAATCGCAATCCGCGTGTGCCCAGGGCTACAGCGACAGCTCGTCCGACAATGCCATCACGCTGTCGCGCAACCTGTGGTCGGGTTACGCGGCGCCGTCCAAGGACTCGCAGGCGCTGTCGGGTGATGCGGGATTCGTGAATGCCGCCGGCGGGGATTTCCACCTGCAGGATGGCAGCACGGCCGTCGATGCCTCGGTCGGATCCGGCGTTGCCGACGATTTCGACGTGGATTCGCGTTCGCAAGCCGACTTGGGCGCGTTGGAGCACTGAGTAGCCGAAGGACGATCGCCCTAGGCGGTGAGGATGAGCATCTCCTCATCGCCGGGCGCTGGTGTGGGCCGCGGCGCCCGGGGCTTGAGCCAGGGCAGGCATTCGGCCGCGGGCATGGGTTTTGCGAACAGGAATCCCTGTCCCAGCTTGCACTCCAGCTTGAGCAGCGTTTCCACCTGCTGGTAGGACTCGATTCCCTCCGCAATCACCTCGATGTTGAGGTGGCGCGCCATCGCGACGATGGCGTTCACGATGGCCAGGTCGCTGCCGTCGGTGACCAGGTCGCGGATGAAGCTGCGGTCGATCTTCAAGGCGTCCACACGCCAGGTCTTCAGGTAGGACAGGCTCGAATAGCCGGTGCCGAAATCATCGATGGCGATGCGCACGCCGAGATCGCGCAGGCGGCTCATGCTGTCCTTGGAGCTTTCGCCGTGGCGGTTCTGGCCGCCATCGAACATGACCCGCTCGGTCATTTCCAGTTGCAGCATCTCCGCCGCGATACCGTGCCGGTTGAGCAGGGCGGCGATGATGGTGTCCAGCTTGCCCCGGCGCAATTGCCCGGGCGATACGTTCACCGACATCGGCACCAGGGTTCCGCCTGCGCGCCGCCATGCGTTCATGTCGCCCAATGCACGCTGCAGCACGTAATTGCCCAGCGGCACGATCAGTCCGGTCTCTTCGGCCACCGGAATGAATTTGTCCGGCGGGATCATGCCGTGCACCGGATGGCGCCAGCGCAGCAGGGCTTCCAGGCCGGCAAGCTTTCGGCCCCGCAGCTGCACCAGCGGCTGATAGTGGACGTCGAACTGCCGGCCGGCGATGGCCTCACGGATGGCCTCTTCCATCGCGACACGGTGCTTGATCTTCTGGTTCATGACCGGCGTGAACATCTGCACGTTGTTGCGGCCGCGTTCCTTGGCCTGGTACATGGCGGTATCGGAATGCTTCAATAATTCGCCCACATCCGCGCCGTCGCGCGGGAACAGGCTGACGCCCACGCTGCCGGTGGTCTGCAGCGCATGCCCGCTGATGTCGATGGGCTTCTTCAGGCTGTCGACGATGCGCGAGGCGCTGCCGCTGATGTCGGCGTGGGAGGCCACGCTCGGCAGCACCACCACGAACTCATCGCCTCCCATGCGGATCACCACATCGGAGTCGCGCACGCAGGCGCGCAGGCGCCGGGCGACTTCCTGCAGCAGTTGGTCGCCGGTCTCATGGCCGCGCGTGTCGTTGATGTGCTTGAAATGATCGAGATCGAGGAAGATGACGCCGAGCATCGCGTTGGCGGCGCGGGCATCGGCAATGGCGCGTGGCAGGAATTCGGACAGGAAGTGCCGGTTCGGCAGGCCGGTCAATTGATCATGATGCGCCAACTGGTCCAGGCGCTGTTGGTTGACGAGCAACTGCTGCTCGACCTTGACGCGCACGGAGATGTCGCGCGCCACGAACAGCAGCAGGTCGCGCCCGTCGAGCGTGACCGAATTGCAGCGCACTTCGCTGTCGAGCAGCGAGCCGTTCTTGTGCCGCTGGCAGGCATTGGTGACGCTGGCGTTGGCGCTGGCCTTGACCAGGCGCGCCTGAAGGGCGTCCGGCGCCAGTGACTCATCGACGAGGACCTGGCCCAGCGTGAGCTGGCGGGCTTCTTCCAGGCTGAAGCCCAGGGTCCGGCTGAAGGCGAGGTTGCAGTGGACGATCCGCAGGGTCGCCGGGTCGACGCAGATCACGCTATCGCTGATCTGATCGACGCTGACCTTGTAGGGGTTTTCCTCGCCCGAACAGACCAGGGCGCCATACGCGCGTTTCATGCGCTCACTGGCGATCTTGAATGCAGAGCTAATCCTTAGCTTGCGATTCGACATAATCAATGCCGTTGACAGATGACGCGGACGAGTATGCCCAGCGGGAATCATTCAAACTGTTGCCGACCGCACATAATGAGGCGGTGGGTTGGCCGCCATGGACGGTTTCAGGTGACAGCAGGGGTGTTGATGTCCGGGCGGTGCGAATGAATTGGAATACCCAGGTTGCCGGCCTCATCGTCGCGCTTGCCGTGGGGCTGCTCATCGGTGTCGATCGCGAGCGGCACAAGCGCGCCGACGCGGAGCGGGCTGCGCCGGGGCTTCGGACCTTCACCCTGGCCTCGCTCCTCGGCGCCATTGCGGCTCTCACCGGTTCCACGCTGTTCCTGGCCGCCGCGGGCGCCGGTGTGGTGGTCCTCATCGCGATGTCCTATCGCCGCACGCAGCGCCTGCACCCCGGCCAGACCACCGAATTTGCGCTGCTGGCGACCTTCGGCATCGGTTTCCTCGCCGTCAGCCGCGTGGAACTGGCCGCCGGATTGGGCGCCGCCATCGCACTGCTGCTGAACTCGAAGTCGAGGCTTCACAAGTTCGCGGTCACGCAGCTGTCCGAGCAGGAACTGCACGATGCCACGCTGCTTGCCGGGGCGGCGCTGATCGTCCTGCCCTTGCTTCCCGATCGCGCCATCGACCCTTTTGGCGTGATCAATCCGCAGGTGGCGTGGCGACTCACCGTGCTCATGCTCGCGGTCAACGCTGTGGGATATATCGCCAGGCGTGCGCTCGGCGCGGGCGTCGGGCTGGCGGTGGCCGGATTCTGCAGCGGCTTCGTCTCCAGCGTCATGACCATCGCGGCCTTCGGCCGGCAGGCAAAGGCCGCTCCTGGCTTGTTGCGCGGCGCGGTGGCGGGCGCGGCGTTCTCCTCCATCGCCACGGTGGTGCAGTTGTTTTTCGTCCTGATGCTGGTCAACCCAAGAATCGTGATGGTCCTGGCCCCGGGCATGATCGCCATGGGTGTGGTGGCCGCCGCCTACGGAGCCGTGTTCGTGCTGGCCGCGCGGCGCGTGGATTCCGCAGCGGCGCCGTTGGGCGGCAGGGCGTTCGAACCCAAATTCGCCGTCCTGTTCTCCGGGTTGTTTGCATTCATGTCGCTGGCCGCCGCTGCCCTGCAGGCGTGGATGGGCACGGGCGGCGCGCTGGTGGCCGTTGCGCTGGGAGGATTCGTCGACACGCATGCGGCCGCGGCCTCGGCGGGGCGGCTCGCCGCGGCGGGAAGCCTGCCCATGTCACAGGCGGTCGTCGCGGCGATGCTCGCCATCAGCGCCAATACGCTGGTGAAGATGGGCGCCGCGATGCTGGGCGGCGGCCGCGCCTATGCGTGGCGGCTGTGGCCCAGCCATGTCGCCATGCTGGCTGCGTTGTGGGCGGGTTGGGCACTCGAACGCCTGTAGGTGCACGTGCGCCGGCGCGCTTCGGGGTCTGGCTTGACGATCACCCGTTTCGGGCGTACACCGCCATTTTTCCGGGGTTCCGGTGTATGCCGGGCGGCCAACACCGGAGGGTGATGCTCAACGACTAGGGGAGAATGAACATGCAACGCTGCCTGTCTATGTCGATCCTGTTGATGCTGTTGGGTTTTTCCGTTCAGGTGAGGTCGGCCGAAGCGGCGAAAACCGCCGCGCCGAGCGATGCCGACCTGATCAAGAGTGCGATGTCGGCGGCGCCTGCCGCCATCGCAAGACATGCCACCGTCGTTGCCATGAATGCGGACGCCACCATGCGCACGCTGCGTAAGGGCACGAACGCTTTCACCTGCATGCCCGATAATCCCGCAACTCCCGGGCCCGATCCCATGTGCATGGATGGCAATGCCATGGAATGGGCGCACGCCTGGATCGGCCACAAGACGCCGCCGGCCGGCAAGTTGGGGCTGATGTACATGCTGGCGGGCGGCACCGATGCCAGCAACACGGACCCCTACGCGCAGAAGCCCAGCGCCGAGAACCAATGGGTCAAGACGGGTCCGCATGTGATGATCGTGGGCGCCGATGCCAGCTTCTACGATCAATACGGCAAAGGCGCAACGCCTGACACCAGGGTGCCCTATGTCATGTGGGCGGGGACACCGTATCAACATTTGATGGCACCGGTGCGCTAGGCGCCATTTTGCGGGTTGGCTTGCGCGGTGGCGCGGGCGGCCGCCGCGTACGCCTTGTTGCGCGGGTATGATTGACCTGTACCGGTGAGGGTGCGGGGGAGCAAAGATGCGCGGCAGGCGGTTGTCATGGTGGGCCTCTTGTGTGGCGCTGATTCCTGGGTTGCTGCCGGCGTCGGCATGGGCGTGGTGGGACTGCAGCTGGACCGCTCGTGCGCCCATCGCCATCGCCCGGCCCGCCTCCGCACTGACCAACTACACGCTGGAGATCATGCTGAACGCCTCCGACGTGCCGGGCTACACCTGGTCGCGATTGGACGCGGACCTGCGGGTGATCGACTCCGATGACAAGACCCAACTCACGTTCTTCGTGCAGCCCAGGAAATCCACCACGCAGGTGATCCGGCTGTGGGTGTTGTTGCCGTCGTTGAGTGCCGCCAAGACCATCTACGTCTACTACGGCAATGCATCGGCCAGCAGCGCTTCCAGCGGTTCGCTCACCTGGGCCGGCTCGGCGGCGGGCTCGCGCATCTGGACGCGCCAGTCCGACGGCAACGCGATCGCATCGGAGACCGCGTATTACGCGGGATGGAACGCGAACAACGATGCCGTCACGGGCTACAGCTGCGCCATCTCCACCTCGGTGTCGAACATCAACAACGGCGGCCTGTTTGGCGCCGGCACCAATATCAGCTGGAACTACACCTCGATCCTGAACGTGAGCGCGGCGCAGGCCGGCACGTGGAGCATTCGTTGGGGCCCCGACGCAGGTCTTGGCGGGGGGCTGTACGTGGACGATGTACCGATCGAGGAGGGTTGGAACCAGGACCTGTGGTGGAACGCGGATTGGGCCGACGCCTCGGTACTGCAGCGAACCATCTCCTTGAGCGCTGGCTACCACGTGATCCGCGCGGTGGGCGGGGAGGGCTGTTGCGACGGCCCGCAGGAAATCGACGTGAAAGCGCCGGGCGGCAGTTGGAAGCCGCTGGCCAGCGCCAATTTCAGCGTCAAGGGCCCCAGTTGCCAGGCGGCCTTGCCCACCAAGGGGACCGTGCAGACGCCCACCAGCACCGCCTCCTGCGGCGCCGTGCATTTCGTGATTACCGTCAGCGCCTACGGCCTTTACTGCCTGAATCAATCCGTGCGCGTGGATGTGGTGGACGCATCGAACAATCCGGTGACTTCCTACAGCGGCACCATGGCGCTATCCACCACCACGGGAAAAGGGACCTGGACGCTGTCGAGCGGCGCGGGAAGCTTTGCCGACCCGACACCCGATGATGGCGCTGCCACCTACCAGTGGCCGGGAAACAGTTCCACGGCCACGTTCTCCTTGAGCTACCGGAGCGGCGCGTCACCGGTGACGGTGAAAGCGGTGGACCAGAGCAACTCGACGCTGGCGGATGATGGCACGCAGAATGCGATCGCCTTCTCGCCCAGCGGGTTCACCGTCACCTCCGCCGCATTTACGAATCCCGCGGGCGGTGTACCGGCGTTCGCATCGCCGCAGACGGCCGGAACTGCGTTCAATCTTTACCTGACGGCCTACGGCCAATCGCCCACCGATGCCACCTGCGGGATCATCACCAGTTACGCCGGCGGCAAGAGCCTGAAGTTCTGGTCCACCTATGTGAACCCCGCAAGCGGCACCTTGCAGGCGGCCATCAACGGCAGTGCCATTGCCGCGAGCGAAGCAGCGGCGGGTGCACAAGCCGTCACGTTCACCGCCGGGCAAGCGGTGGTGTCCGCGCTGTACCGCGATGTGGGTAGCCTCGCCATCGCGATGAAGGACGACACCAGCGGCAATCCCAGCCTCGCGACCGGCATTCGCGGCAGCACTGGCACGTTCGTCTCGCGGCCGGCCGGGTTCGTCGTCTCCAACATCAAGCGCAGCAGCGATGCCGTTGCCAACCCGGCGGCCACGACGGCCAGCGGCGCGGTGTTCATCGCTGCAGGTCGGCCGTTCACGGCGACTGTGACGGCGGTGGAGAGCGGTGGCGCAGCGACGCCGAACTACGGGAAGGAAACACCCGCGGAGTCGGTGAAGTTCGACGCCTCGCTCGTCCTCCCGACGAGCGGCAATGCCCCCGCGGTGAGCGGGACGCCCGGAAGCTTCAGTGCGGGCGCCGCCACCGGCACCGCTTTCTCCTGGTCCGAGGTGGGCATCATCAAACTCGTGCCGCGCGTCGCGGATGGGAGTTATCTCGCCTCAGGCGACTTCGTCGGCGCGGCGACCGGTAATGTCGGGCGTTTCATTCCGGACAATTTCACCGTGGCGCTCAATTCGCCCGTGATCGGCACGAGCTGCAGTGCGGGAGGCTTCAGCTATCTGGGGCAGCCGCTGAGCTTCACGGTGGCACCGGTGATCACGGCCACCGCGCGTGCCTTCTCCGGCGGCATCACGCAGAACTACACCGGAACGCTGATGAGGATGTCCAACGCGTCGCTCACCGGCCGCAGCTACACGCCCACGCCGGCCTCGCCGGCGCTCGATGTCTCGGGCTTGCCCGCCACCTCATCCGACCCGGTGATCGCGGACCAGACCGGCGGCGTGGTCACGTTGACCTTCGGATCGGGCAGCGGGTTGAAGTTCAGCCGCTCGAGTGTCATCGCACCGTTCACTGCCAACATCTCGCTCTCGATCAATGTCAGCGACCTGGATGGCGCTTCGGCGTCCAATCCGGTGATCTTCGGCAGTGGCACGGGGATGGCCTTCAGCACCGGATCGGTCCAACGCTATGGACGGCTGGCGCTGCGCAATGCCGTGGGTTCGGAGCTGCTCGATCTTCCCGTGCCGCTGACCACTCAGTTTTACCTGAACAGCAGCGTGGGGTTCGTCACCAATACGGATGATGTCTGCACCACCGCGCCCGCGATTGCGTTCGGCAATTACCAATCGGCGCTGGCGGCGGGCGAGACCTGTGTGCGCGACAGCGGCAGCCCCGGGGCATCCGGGCTCGGCTGCAGTGCCGCGGCTGCCAGCGGCTCGCGCTATTACCCCACCGCGCAGGCCGGCCGCTTCAACTTGAATCTCGCCGCGCCCGGAGCCGGAAATTCCGGCGCATTGACCGTGACCGCCACCGCACCGGCCTGGCTGCAATACCTGTGGACCGCTTCGAGCGGGACCAATTCCAATCCTTCCGCCCAGGCCGCGTTCGGGCTGTACCCCGGTCCAGGATCTCTGATCTACGAGCGCGAGGTCTATTGATCGGCGTTGCCAACGCTGCGCGTTGACCGCGACGCCTCAGGCGCAGCGGTCGAGGCGGGGTGCCACCGGCAGGGATTCGGGCGCGGGAAAGGGTTTGCTGAAGACGAATGCCTGCGGCGAGGGACCGAGCCGTGCCAGCGTGTCGAGTCGTTCCTTGCCTTCCAACACGGTGGGCCGGTGTCCCGCGGGTACCCACCACAGCGCGAGATGAAATTCCATGCGATCGAACCAATCGCGCCGCCGGCGCATGATCTGCCGGTGGCCCTCGTTGCGATAGACGAAGTCGGCGAGCGCGTCGAGGTTGGTCCACACGGACATGTTGATGGCGGTGTCGGGATTGTCGAATGCCTTGATGGCCAGGGCATTGTTGCCATCGCCTACCAGGCGCCAGATGAAGCCGGGTGCGGCTTCGGCCAAGGCGTTCACGCGGTCGAGGCTCGCGATGAATTCGGCGTTGACCGGGTCGTTCATCGGCACGCGAAAGGTGGCGATATTGATCTGCGCCAGGTGATGGACTTGGGTCATGGTGGGCAAGTTCGGACAAGAATGGCTGCGATGATGGGCGCATTGTAGCGCATCGCGCCTGCGCTCAATCCGCCAAGTCGAAGCGGCGCAGCAACGCTGCGGGGTCCGGATCGCGGCCGCGGAAATTGCGGAAGGCCGTTGCCGCCGGGACGCGATGACCCACGGTCAGGATTTGATCCCGCCAACGCAGCGCTACGGTCTCGTCGTACAAGCCCCCGGGGGCCTCCATGAAGGCTTCCAGCACATCGGCGACCATGACGTCGGCCCAGAGGTAGACATACAGGCCGGCGGCATACGCATCGGTGAACGAATGGAACTGGTTCGGCAGGCGCATGATGGGGTCGATCGCCTCGGGCAGTCCCAGTTCGGCGTGCACCTGGCGCTCGACGGCGAGCGGATCCACCGGCCCGCCGTCCGCTTCCAGGTGCATGCGCATGTCGACGATGGCGCACGCCAGGTAGTCGACGCCCACGCTGGTCACACGTTCGCTCTTCGCCAGTGCTTCCAGCGCATCGATCATGGCGTCGGTCATGGGTTCGCCCGTTACGTGATGCCGGGCAAAGCGCCGCAGCAGCTCGCGGTCGAGCAGCCAGCGCTCGTTCAATTGCGAGGGGACTTCCACCGCGTCCCACGCCACCGCCATGCTGCCCAGCGAGGGGTAGCGTGCGCGGCTGAGCAGCATGTGCATGGCATGGCCGAACTCATGGAACAGGACGTTGGCGTATTCCCAAGGCAGCAATACCGGGCCGTCCGGGCTTTGACGCGCGAGGCCCGAGCACACGTTGGAAAAACAAAGTCGCCGGCCGCGGAAGTCCTCCGCGGTTTGCAGTTCCGCCTGCCAGGAGCCGTGCATCTTGCCCTCTCGTGCCAAAAGGTCGAAGCAGACGATGCCGACGGGCTCGCCGCGCTTCGACACGGCGAAGACGCGCACATCTGGATGAAGCACGGGGACATCATGCAATGGCTCGAAGCTCAATTGATGCAGGCGGCCGGCAGCGTGGAACAAGGCCTCCAGAACATGGCCCAGTTCCAAGTGCGCTTTCACGGCGTCGGAGTCGAGGGCGAGGTACCGGCGGCGATGCATTTCCGCGTAGTACAGACGGTCCCAGGCCTGCAGGGGGCCGCCCAGCCCATCGGCATCCGCCAGAGCCTGCAGTTGCGCGAGCTTATCGCACGCGGCGCGCAGCGCAGGCTTCCACGTGCTGAGCAGCTGCTGCAACGCCACGTCGGGCGTGCGCGCCATCCGGTTGGCCGTCGCCCAATGGGCGAAGCTCGGGAATCCGAGGAGCTTCGCCTTCTCGCCCCGCAAGCGCACGATCTGGGCGATGACCGGCCGGTTGTCATGGGAGCCTTCCGCGGCGCCGCGGCCCATCCACATCTCGCGCACGCGCCGGCGCAGTTCGCGATGCCTTGCGAACTGCAGCACCTGCCATACAGCGACGCGGGTGTTGGCAATGGCCCATCCCGTGTCACGGCCGCGGGCGCGGGCCAACGCGCACGCGGACTCACGGTAGTAATCGGGCAGGCCGTCGAGTTCGGCCGCGTCTTCCACGAATACCGCCGTGACAACCGCCTCGTCGATGAGATTCTGCTGGAAGCGCGATTGCAGCGCCGAGATCTCGCCGTTGATCACCTTGAGGCGCGCCAGCCGGTCCGGCGCAAGACCCGCGCCGCGCCTGACCATCGCCTCGCGCAGCACCTCAGTAAGGCGCGCCTGCTCGGGATCCAGCGTCGCGCGCCGGTGGTGGACTGCTTCGATGCGGGCGAACAGCGCGGCGTCGTGGGCCATGTCGTCCTCGAAGGCTGCGATCACACGCGCCAGGCGCTGGTTCACCTGCGGCATGCTGCCCACCGCCCTGAGCGAGGCGCACGCGACGCGCAGCGCCTCGATGCGGCGCAGGTCCCCGCCGGCCGCTTCATATGGCACGACGGTGTTGTCGAATGTCGCCGGCGCGGGATCAGCGAGGATCGACGCGACGGCCGCGCGCTTGCGGGCGATGGCGATGTGCGTGGCCGCCTCGATGAGTTCGGGCGTGGCGCGGTCGAAGGGGGGAAGGCCGCCGAAGGGAAAGCCGGGCGGTGAACGCCAGTCGTCGAGCAACTCCTCGGGACGCACTTCCGCCACGCTCATTCGCGGGGCCGGCGGCGCGTATGGATCAGGGCGCTGCCAGCCATCCGGATAGGTCCCGCTCCAGCTTTTCAAGGTCCGCTTGCCGTGTGTACATCATGTGCCCTGCATCGTAGTAGTGATGCGTGACGCGTGCGAGCACGTCGGCGGGCGCGTCCATCTGTGCCAAGGACCAGTCGCTGGCACTGTAGGGCGTTCCCAGGTCGTAGCGGCCGCTGGCGGCGAACACCCGCAGGTGCGGGCGGCGGCGCAGCGCCTGCGCCAGGTCATCGCCGGTGGAACAGAAGGCATTTCCGCGCGCTTCGCCGCGGTTGAAATTCCACGACTTCAGCACCTCGAAATTCATGAATTCATAACGATCCTCGAGGTCGAGGCCGAGCGTGTCGCGAAAGTATGCGTTTGCCGCCATCGAATAGGCAGCGTTGGTGGACTCGATGCCGGGATCGAAGTCGAAGCTTCGCCCGCGCCGCGCGCCCAGTGGACTGGTGCAACGCGAATCCAATCGACCTACCTGCAGGCCACGATCGCGCAGAGCTTCGAAGAAAAAAGTCTGGTCATCGATGCGCAGGTTGCAGGCCTCGACCAGGCTACGCGGCAGTCCGGTGAGTTCGGCCACGCGGCGTGCGATGCGCGCGCGTGCATCGCCGCCGAGCCGCGCGCCGGCATGCAAGGCTGCCACATATTCTTCCTGCACGAATTCCTCTGCGGCGGTGCGGGCGGCCTCGGACGATGCGGCCAGCGGTCCCTTCAGGCAGCCGTGATATTGCGCCGTATTCGCCAGCGCCGGCAGGAAGGTGGCGTAGGGCAGTTCATTGCGCGGCCGGAACCCGATGCTCTGCAGGTCCATGGCGAGCGACACGAGGATCACGCCCGAGGGCGCGATGCCCGCATCGAGCAGCGACTTCGCGATGCCGGCGCCGCGGGTGGTGCCGTAGCTTTCGCCGGCGAGGTACAGCTTCGAGCCCCAGCGGCCGTGGCGCGTGAGCCAGGTGCGGATCACTTCCACGAATGCCGCGATGTCACCGTCCACCGACAGCAACGACTTGCGCGCATCCTCACCGGCGGCGATCGACCAGCCGGTATGCGCCGGGTCGATGAAGACCAGGTCGAAGTGCGCGAGCCAGGTCAGGGGGTTGTCGGTGACGGCGTAGGGCGCCGTTGGCGTGGCGCCATCGTCCGGCACCACGACGCGCCGCGGACCCAGCGCGCCCAGGTGCAGCCAGACGGAGCAGGAGCCGGGGCCGCCGTTGAAGGCGAAGCACAGTGGACGCTGTGGTTCGCCTTCGCGGCGCTCGGCCTGGTAGGCCACCGTGAAGACGGCCGCCTCGGGCGCGCCGCGCTCGGCGCCGAAGCCGTGCCGGCGTACCGGCACGAACTCGCAAGTGGTGCGATAGGCAAGCGTGCGACCCGAGGCGAGACGCACACTGCCCTTGCTGCCGACGGCGGCGCGGGCGAGGCGCTCCTCGACCGCCTGCCGTTCCTGAGTCTCGGGTTTCTCCGTCTCGCCCTTGTTCTCGGTCATCGCGCTCAGAAGTGCGCCTGCACGCCCAATCCGAAGGTGCGTGGCCGCGTGTAGATGGGTTCGAAGAAGGCGCCGAAGGCCGGGTTCACGATCTTGCGCTCATCGCCGAGGTTGGTGGCGAAGACATAGGCGTCGATCTTCGAGTAGCTTGCGCCGAAGCGCGCGTTCACGAGCGTGCGCGATTGCGTGGGCACGATGGACTGCAGTCCGAGCGCGGCGAGTGAACGCAGCGTGATCTGCGCCTTGTCGCTGTAACCGGCATCCACGTGCGTGATCAGGCGCACATCGGCCGACAAGGCCGGCGTGTAATCGGCCGCGATCGACCAGTTCAGGTCCGGCACCAAGTCGAGGGGGTCGCCCTTCACCTTATCCGTGGAATCGGATCTCAGCCGCAGATGGTTGTGACCCACACTGGCCGTCAGCGTCAGGTCCGCAGTGGGGCGCGCCTGCAAGGTGAAGTCCACGCCGGTGCCGCTGGCCGCGCCGCCGTTGACCACCGTCGCCACCGTCGGGTTGACCACCTGGTTTGCCTGGATGTTGCTGTAGCGGCTGTGATACACCGCGAGTTCCACGTACAGGCGGTTGTCCAGCAGGCTCTGCTTGGCGCCGATCTCGTAGGTCCACAGGCGTTCAGGGTCGAACGCGTGAGGCACCTGCGGGTCGTTGATGCCGTTGAAGCCGCCGCTGCGGAAGCCTTTCGCTGCGCTCACGTACAGCGTGCCCGAGTCGGAGGTCTTGAAGGTGACCGCCACCCGGGGATTGAAGGTGTTGAAGGTCTTGGATTCATCGACGACCGAGGGCGGCACGGGCAGGCCGAACAGCGTGAAGGTGCTGTCGGTCGTGCGCTTGTCGGAGAAGTAGCGACCACCGGCGCTCACGGTCCAGCGGTCGCTCACGTCGTAGTCGAGGTTGCCGTAGGCGGCGATGACTTTCGAGCGCTCGGAGGATACTTGGAGGAATACGACGCCGAGCGCTTCGGGCGGCAGGCCGGGCACCAGCGATTCGCCGGTGCCGGGATCGGTGCCGTCGGACTTGCCATCGGTGTAGGAAACACCGGCAAGATACCGCAGCGGTCCCGTACCATTGGATGTGACGCGGAACTCCTGCGACCACTTGCGCAGTTCGCCCTGCGAATCGGTGAGCGCGGTGCGCAGCAGGGGCGCGCCGAACAACTGGTTGTAGAAGCGCGCGGAGTCATCCACGCTCCGACCCCGCAGGTTCATGTATCCCGTGGAACTCAGGAAGGTGACGGCGCCCAGGTCGTCGCGGATCTCGAGCGTGCCGATGCCGTAGCGCTGGCGCGCAGTGGAGGGCACGATCTGCCCGGTGTTGCCCTGCTCGTCGGAATAGCTCTTGTAGTCCTGGTGGGACTGATGCAGCAATGCCATGGCCGAGATGCTCAAGGAGTCCGACGCCTTGAACAACACCTTGCCGCGGATGGTGGTGATGTCCGTGTCGTTGAGATTCTTGCCCGGCGCGCCATCGGTCCAGCCGCCGGCACGCTCCTGCGCGGCGGCGAGCCGGAAGGCGAGGCGATCGGAAACCGGCGCATTGAGCACGCCCTCCACGCGATAGCCTGTATCGCCGTCCTTGGGCCGGCTGCCTTCCAACAGAGCGCTGCCGCTCAAGCCATCGAAGCGCGGCGCCGCCGTTACGTAGCGGATGGTGCCGCCCATGGAGCCATCGCCGTACAGCGCCGGCTGCGGACCGCGCAGCACTTCGACGCGCTCCAGGTCCAGGAGCCGGACTTCCGGCTGGCCGGATGCGCCGTAATTGTTCACCGAGAATTCGTCCACGTAGTTGCCCACCGTGGGCAGGCCCTGATATTGCGAGATGCCGCGGATCTGGATGCGCTGCGAGCCGGGGCCGATGTCGACCATGCGCAGGCCCGGAATGGCGGCCTGCATGTCATTGAGCGAACTCACGCCGCGGCTCGCGATCTCCGCCGCGGTCACCGCTGAGATCGCCACCGGCACGTCGAGCAGCCGTTCCGCGCGCTTTTGCGCCGTGACGACGATTTCCGTCAATTCGGCTGCCTGGTTCTGGGGCGCTGCCGTTTGCGCCGAAGCCTGGGGGATCGCGGCCGGAATGCCGGCGAGCACGCTGCAGATCAGCAGGGTCGATCGACGATGGAACATGGGATGCGCCTCCAACGAGCCGGCACGTTGCCGGGGCGGTGTGTATGACGCAGCGCTCGGCCCTGACCTCAATCCTTTGAGGCGCAGGCCCCCACGTGCGTCTTGTTCGGCAGAGACTTCCATGCCCATCGATCCCCAATCCGGCGTCCACTACGAACTGCATGGCCAAGGCCGGCCGTTGATGATCTGCCTGCCCTTGATGGCCTCGCAGGCCGAGATCTTCGGTCCCGAATCCCTGGACATGCTGCGCGGCTACCTGTCCCAGCTGACGGACCGGTACCGCGTGCTGTTGCTCGATTACCCGAGCATTGGGCGCAGCCGCGACATTTCCCCCGGCGACCTCACCGCTGACCGGGTGTCCGCCGATCTCCTGTCCGTTGCCGACTCGGCGGGCCTCTCGCGCTTCAGTTACTGGGGCTATTCGTGGGGGGGTGCCGTCGGTCTGCAGCTTGCCTCGCGCACCGATCGCCTCGATGCCCTGGTAATCGGCGGCTGGCCGCCGCTGGGTGCGCCGTATGCGGCCATCCTGCGCGCCACCCTGGCCAAGATGGCCAACCCCGAGCCCGGTTCATTGGTGGTGTTGCGCAGTCCTGCCCAGTACGCGCAATGGTCGCACTACTACGCCAGCATGCAGGGGTGGGACGAAGCAAAGGCCGTGGCCGGCCTGCGCCTGCCGCGATTGGTGTATGTCGGTGCCGAGGGTGATCTCGTCGAAGCCGGCGAATCCATACCCATCGCCTCGCTCGTGCGGCAACACCGCGGCGAACTCGAGGCACAGGGCTGGCGCGTCATGGAGTTGCCGGGCCAAGGACACGCGGTGGCGATGCGGCCCGAGTTGGTGGTGCCCCCGGTGCGCAGTTTCCTCGACGCGGCGCTGCCGGGTCCGGGCTAAAGGTCTGCGGTTCGCGCGGCCTGCAGGGTGCCGGGCAGCGTGCGTTCGCTCAGGCGCAACAACAGCACGCCGCCCACATAACACGGCAGCGCCACCGACAGCATGGCCATGAGCAGCGCGCGCGGCTCCTTGCCGATGGCGTCGGACAGGAGGCCCACCACCAGCGGGCTGAGCGCACCGAACACGGTGTAGAAGATTCCACCGAGCGCGATCAGCCGTGCCCGCAGTCGCGTGGGCGAGGTGGCCTGCGATACCGTGGGTGAGAGGGTCAGGCCGCCGAACGCGGCGGCGATCTGCACGGCCGTGATCCAGTAGAAGGCTGTCGCACTCGGCGCGATGAGATACAGGAGCGACACGGATGCGGCGATCAAGGCGCCGCCTTCGGCAATGTGCACCGGGGCCAGATCCGCACTGCGCTTCGATAATTGCCGCGCGGCAAGATTGGCCACCACCACGCCCGAGACGCTGGCCACGGCAAATACCTGCCCCAGGCGCACGCCCACATCCGATGCCGGCACGTGAAACAGCCGCATGATGCCCACCGCGATCCAGCCGAACACCGTGAAATTGGCGGCGCCGATCGCACCGAACCCGATGAAGATGGGGAACAGGGTGCGCGCATGCGTGCGGATGTAGCTCCACAGTTCCTCGCGCGGCACGGCATCCGCTGCCGGCTTGGCCGGTGCCGCGGCCTTCTGTCGCCGGGGCACGGGGATGGTGAGGATGAGCGGCACCAGCGCCACGCAGGTCAGCGCATTGGCCATGAGCGACAAGCGCCAGGTTGGCATCGAGGATATCAGCGCGGGCAGTGATGGCCGCCACGCGTCGATCGCGCCGAGCAGCATGCCGCTCGCTGAAATGCCCACCGCGAAACCCAGTAATTGCGAGACGAAGAACACCGAATTGGCCAGCATGCGACGCTCGGGCACGAACAGGTCGGGGATCAGGGCGAAGGTGACCGGGCCGAGCACCGATTCGCCGAAGGCGATGGCCATGGCGCAGCCGGTCATGAAGACGAAGCTGTTGGCCACGCCGGCCAGGCCGGTGCCCGCGCACCAGATCACCACGCACAGCGCGAACACGATGCGCCGGTCGATGCGGTCGGCGAGCCAGGCGATGGGGTAGGAACCGAGCGTGCTCACAAGACTCGTGCCCACGCCGCGCATTGCCCCGATCTGGCCATCCGACAGGCCGAGATCGTGCTTGATCGGATCGGTGACAAGCGTCATCAGCGGCATGATGGCATTGGCCGCCATCGCGGCGATGATCAGCGCGCTCAGTCCGTACCAGGCGCCCAGCGTACTGGGGTACTTGGGCGCGTTCATGCGTGGCTCGCGGCGGATGGCTCGCCCCGCTCCAGCCAATCCTCGACGATCTCGTCCAGCACGGGTAGGGCGAGGGGACCCGAGGACAGGACGATGTCGTGGAAGGCGCGCACGTCGCGCCGGCCTTCGGGCAGGGCATCGGCGCGTGCGCGCAGGGCGCTGATGCGCAGTTGTCCGAGCTGATAGGCCACCGCCTGGCCCGGCAGGCCGATGTAGCGATCCACCTCGGCGGCAATGGCCGCACGATCCATGGCCATGCGCTCGCTCATGAAGCCGATGGCCTGCTCGCGGCTCCAGCCGCGCGCGTGAATGCCCGTGTCCACGACGAGCCGCGCGGCCCGCATCATCTCCAGTTCGAGCCGCCCGTATCGCTCGTGAACGGAGCGGTACAGCCCCATCTCGACACCCAGCTTTTCGCAGTACATTGCCCATCCTTCCAGGCAGGCACTGTATTTGAGGGCGCCGTGGCGCCGGAATGCCGGAAGCGTCGTGGATTCCTGGATCAGTGCCATGTGCATGAGGTGTCCCGGCCAGGCCTCGTGCAGCAATGTTGGAAGCTGCATATAGCCGGGGCATCTTGCAGGAATGCAGGTGAGCCAGTAGATGCCAGGCGCGCTTCGATCAGCCGGATTGGGTTGGGCATAGGCCAGCGGCATGCGTGGCGCCATTGCCTCCGGGATGAGTTCGATGCCGAAGGTCATGCGCGGTGTGCGCCGGAAGAAGCCCGGAATGCACTTATCCACCCGCTTGGCGAGGCTTTCGGTTTGCCGCAGCAGTGCGTCGGCGTCAGGTGCGATGAACGATGCCTCGGATGCCAGCCACACGCGGTAGGCTTTCGCGTCTCCTCCGAAACCCGCCTCCGTGGCGAGGGCGGCGGCTTCCCGCTCGAGCCGCGCGACTTCCGATCGGCCCAATTCATGGATCTGATCCGCCGGCATGTCCAGCGAGGAGTAGTGACGCAGGCAAGCCGAGTAGAACGCCGCGCCGCGTACATCGTCCGTGCACGCGATGCTGTCGCGCGCCGCCGGTGACAGAAGCTCCGCCAATTGCGCGGCGTGTGCATGCCACGCCGGTATGAGTTCCTCGCGAACCAGGCGTTCTGCACTCGAAGTCAGGCGTTGGAGCTGGTGCGCGACCGGGCTGCGACGCAAGGGTCCCAGCCACGAATGTTGAGCCGGATCCCCTCTGACACCGGCACGCACCATGGCCATCGCCCCGTCCACGACCAGTCGCGGATAGCGCAGGCCGAGTCCGATCCCGGCCTGCAGACAGGCCCGCAGATCGCGGAGGTAGTGAGGAAATCTTGCCAGGCGTTCGACGTACAGTTCGGCTTCGGCGCGCTGGGCGATGGTGACCGAGTTCGCAAGATGAATGGCGCTGAAGTCCGGGCCGACCGGCAATAGAGGCGGGCGTAGGTGTGCATGGACCTCGTGCAACGCGATGGCATCGTCCAACTCGAATTCGAGCAAGCGATGGGTGGCGCAGTCCTGGATGGACAGGCCTCGGGGGGCCAGCGTGGCCAATTCGTTACGCAGTTCGCGTGCCTGGCGTGCGCGCCGCTCGTGGTCCTCGGGCGCCGCCCGGAACAATTCGACCGCCTGGCAAGGCTCACCTGCCATGATTGCCTGCAGCGGGTGTTCCTCGCATTGTTGTCGCCAGTAGCGCTCGGCGAGGTTGGCGAGCGCTTCAGGCGCTAAGGTGGGTGCAGGCGTGGCAGGCATGGTTGGCGAGTAGAGGGTGATCTTCCTAAACGACGTACCAGCCGCCGCCGACCTCAATGAAAATCCCGCCTTGATTGAGCGACCGCGCCGTCACCGCGTCTAATGTCGCATGCACCTCGCCCTGCGCAGCACCGTCGCCATCGCGGCCACGCCCCAGGCGGTGTGGGACGCCCTGCTGGACGTGCAATCGTGGAAGTCGAGCGTGGTATCGGTGGAGCGGCTGTGCGGCAAGCCCGGCACGGTGGGTGAGGTCTTGCGCGTCGGCCAGGCTCGCGGCGCGGACACCGTGTTCGTCCGCATGGAGACGCTTGCGCAGATTCCGCTGCAATGGCGGGCACAGACGCTGGTCAGTGAAACGCCCGGACTTTTGTCGGGTTACCTCGTTTACTCGCTGCATCGGGACGCCCGCGCCACCATCCTGATCGGTGAACTGCTCTGCCACTCGCCACCTCCTCCCGTGCCCGAGGGCCGGACGCTGGAGGAGGTTTGCAGTATGATCAGCCAGGCCACGCAGGCGAAATTCGATGCCGATCATGAGGTTCTCAAAGGGCTGCTCGAGTCGCGCTGAACGAGGAAGGTGAGCACGATGGAGAGCCCAAAGACCATGTCCAAGACCCGTAAGGAGCCGGTTCGCGCGGCGCGCCGGACGGGCGCCCCAGCCCGGGCCGGCAGGCCGAGGCGCGAGGTCAAGCGCGCGGCGCTCGGCCGGGATGAATGGGTGCGCGCCGCCCGGGACTTGTTGGTACGTGGGGACATCGGCGCGGTGAAGGTGGGCGCGTTGGCCACGCAGCTTGGGGTCACCCGCGAGTCGTTCTATTGGCACTTTGCCAGTCTCGCCGACCTGCACGAGGAATTGCTGCGCGACTGGGAATCGGACAACACGCAGCGTTTCGAGCTTCAGCACAAGAAGCCCGCCGATGCCCGCCATGACCTGGCCTCGATCCGCTTCTTCCTGCTCGGTGAGGAGACCTACCGCGCCACCTGGGACACCGCCATCCGCAACTGGGCGCGCGTCTCGCGTAAGGCGGCGCGTGTGGTGGCGCGCATCGACGAGCAGCGTGCGGAGATGGTGAAGGCCCTGTTCCTCGAATTGGGTTATGACGAGACGGAGGCAAAGGCGCGGGCCCGGGTCTACTACCTCTTTCAGGTGGGCTACTACACCATCGAGCTGCAGGACGGGCGCGAACAGCGGGCCAAGCTCCTGCCCCACTACTTGCGCATCCTGCTCGGGGATCGCTACACCGGGCCTACCTGAGACGCGGCGCCCGCGGGGCGCCACACCTGGCGCGCCACCCGCAGCCAGTTGCCTCCCAGTATCATGTTCAATTCATGGCTGCCGTAGCCCAACGCACGCAGCCGCGCCGCGATGTCGGGAATTCGTTCGGGTTCGACCAGGCCTACTCCCTCGCCATAACCTTCCTCAGGTGGGAACGTCGCCGGGTTGGCGCGCACGGCATCATCCATTTCCTGGCGGTCGAAGACGTAATCAAGACCTAGGCCGACATGCTCGGGACCCGCGAGGCGTACCACGTAGTCGATATGCCTGACCACGGCGTCGGTGGAGGAATCGTTGGCGCCAAGGAACAAGCCGATGCCGTTGATGCCCACCACTCCCCCGGTTCGTGCGCAGGCGCGGATCAGTTCATCGCTGATGTTACGGCGGTGGCGCCACGCGCCCGAAGGGTTGGAGTGGGAGAAGATCACCGGGTTGCTCGAGTATTCCATGACCTCGAGCGCGGTGCGCGATCCCGTGTGGCTGCAGCAGGCAACCATGCCGACAGAGGCCATCTCATCCAGTACCTTGCGTCCGAAGGCGGTGAGGCCGGAATCCTCGTCCTGGCATCCCCCGCCGAGCAGGTTGTTGCGATTGTAGGCGATCAACATCCAGCGCACGCCGGCGTCGTAGTAGCGACGCACGTTCTCGATGTCGCCGTTCAGGGCATTGCCTCCCTCGATGTCGAACAGCACCGCCAAGCGGCCGTTGGCACGCGCGCGCTCCAAGTCCTCCGTCGTGCCCGCGAGCAGGTACTCGCCTGGCCTCGCTCCCACCCAGCGGCGGAATGCGTCCAGCATGCGGAAGGTGTTATCCCAGGGGACTTCGTCGTAGCCGACGTTGAGGGTGACTGCCGTGACGCCGGCATCCCGGTAACGTGCAAGCTGCGGCAGGAAGGATTCATCGTCCGGCCGCAAGGGCATGCAGCCATGATTGTCCCAGACCAGCGTGTGTTCGCCGAGCAACATCTGCAGAGCGTAGCGCACCCGGGGTTGGCCGTCACCAGGGGAAGAACTTGACTTACACATGTGTAAGGGATAAGAATTTACACACATGTAAGGAAGGGGATGATGATGCACGCTTCCGCCTGCCGCACCTGCACGCCGCCGTCCGGTCACGACTCGCACCGCATGAGCTTCCTTGCCGCCGCGCATCTGGATTGCGATGCACCGCTGCGGCGGTTCTTTCTCGGCAAGGGAATGACGCCCCACGACGTCGATGACATGATCCAGGAGGTGTACCTTCGCTTGGCTGGCTGCCCGGACTTGAGCGCCGTGCGTAACGTGCGCGCGTTCGCCTTCACGACGGCGGCCAATCTGCTGCGCGATGTCTACCGGCGAAAGCTCACGCGCCCGACCGTTGCTTGCGAGCATCCCCCGGATGTGCCGGCGGAGTCCGCCGATCCGGCGCTGGCCGCCGAGTTCGAACAGCAGTTGCGAATCGCCGAGCGTCTCATCGCGCAGTTGAAGCCCGTCACCAAGCGGGTGTTCTGGGGTCACCGTATCGCCGGGCAGAGCTACGCCGAACTGTCACGCGAGATCGGCGTGTCGGTCAGCATGATCGAGAAGCACATGATCTCGGCCATCGCGGTGCTGCGTCCGCTGCAGCAGGACGCCGCCTGTTGAGGCAGTCGCGGCGGGGCCGGGTCCGCCGCTAAGCGCCTGGGTGCGGCCGTGGGGGAATTTCGATAGCCTCGCGCATGACGCCGGCAAGGAATTCCGGTGCCTCGGTGGGGAAATTATGGCCGGTTCCCGGCGGCGCGTAGATCCGGCGGGAATTGCGTGAGACGGCCAGATATCGTTCGCGCGAGCGTGCGTAGAACCGCTGTACCCGCTGCGCCGCGGCCCCCCGGGCGTCCAACTGTTGCAGACTGTCCTGCAGTTCCACCATGTCACCGGGCGCCACCAGTAGCACGGGCATGTCGCCGAGATCGCCGTCGTAGACTGCGATGTCCCAGCCCGCGCGCGCCATGCCCTCCGGCGACAGTTCGCGAAAGATCGAGGCGTTCGCCAGGGCGGTGCCTGCGTCCGACTCGACGGCGTTCAGCGCCGTGAGATGCGGACCCAGGCGCTGAGCTATCAGGTCGAACAGGTCCTTGTGTTGGGGGGACTCCCGCAGGACGCGCCGCATCCGGTCCTGGTGGATGCCGAACACGCTGAGCAGCGCATCGCGCCAGGCTTCGCGCCGCATCTGACGCAGGGCTGGATGGCGCGGGCCGAATACGATCGTCTCGGGAGGAGTGGCATCGATGAGCACCAGGCAAGACACAAGATCAGGGCGCGCCCTGGCGATGTTGGCCGCCAGCAATCCGCCGAAAGAATGGCCAGCGAATACGAAGGGAGGACGCTCCCCCGCCGACTCCAATGCCTTGATGATTTCCTGGGTCTCCCGCTGCGTGGTGCGCGGGAAGGGGCCGACATCGCTCCAGCCGCTGCCCGGACGGTCGATGAGGATCGAGCGGGTGGTGGTTCGCAACAGATCATGCAGATGATGCAGGTGAGAACCTCCCCCGTGGGAGCCGGGTAGCCATACCACCGTAGCTTTGTCGCCCCTGTCTCCCTCAACCAGTAAGTGGATGCGATAGCCGCCGATATCCACCAGCTTTCCCGGTGCGGGGAACCGCCGGCGGATGCTCGTAAGCCGAATCCACCGGGCGGTGGCGCCGGCGGCGAGCACCAGCGCCCCGCATCCGAGCAGCAGGCCCGGGAGTGGCCTGCCGACATTCCATTGGACGGATGCGAGGGCCGCTACCAGCGCAGCAATGACCAGGCCGGAGTAGGGGCGGCTGAGAAAGGCGGAAAGTCGGTCTGTCATGTGCCTCTAAGACGTGCCAGACGCGACCAAGCTCAGCGGTGCTCCGGCCGCGCACGAAAAAAATTGAATCCAAGCGTTCGCACGGCCCGAACGGCCGAGGAATGGCATATCCGCCGGCCCCGCGGCGTCCCTTCATCATCCATAGGAGCTCACGACATGGTCAACCGACGTTTTCTGTTGAGTTTCGTCGCCACGCTGGTGGCAGCATTCTCCCTGCCCACGGCGCGCGCTGCCACTGATCCCGTGCCGGACTTCCTGGAAGTCACCCGGGTACACGGTTCCATCGTGGACGTGGCCGTTGGCAATCCCAACTTCTCCACGCTGGTGAGCGCGCTGGGCGCCACCAATCTCGTCTCCACCCTGCAGGGTCCGGGCCCCTTCACCGTGTTTGCCCCGACCAACGCGGCCTTTGCGAAGATCCCCGCGCCCGTGCTCAATTACCTGCTGGCCAGCCCGGCCGAGTTGAAGAAGGTCCTGCTCTACCACGTGGCGCCCGGCGTGAAGGACCTGCGCTTCGCCCTGGTGCCGAAGGACTTCAAGACCGTGAACGGCCAGCGCATCTATGCCAAGGCCACCCAGACGACGCTGCGCATCAACAATGCGCAGGTGCAGGGCAAGGTGATCCGAGTGAACAACGGGGTCATCTATGTGATCGACAGCGTGTTGCTGCCGCAGTATCGCTGAACCTGGGGGCGGTGGGCGGGCGCCGCTCTTCGATCTCAGCGTCCGTGCTACCCGAAGTGCCGGATTGTCTGCCGACGAATCCCGAGGTTTGCGTGCAGGAACGTGATGTAAATCGGTGCATGGCGCCCGCAAGGCGCTGCGGCTAGGATGTCGAGCATGTCCATCCCGAAGATCATGCTTCTCTGCGCCGCGTCCCTCGTGCCCATTCATTCTGGGGCGGCGGCAACCAGCGTCCAAGAGACGCTCCCGCGCATCCGCAACGCTGCCATGTCCAATGACTGGGCATGGCAGCAGCTCGCCCAACTCACCGATCAGGTGGGGCCGCGGCTGTCCGGGTCGCCTCAGTTGGCCGCCGCCATCGAACAGGTGGCGGCGGCGATGCGCGCACTGGGAGCGCGCGTCACCCTGCAGCCGGTGAAGGTCCCGCACTGGGTGCGCGGCGAAGAGCTCGCCGAGCTCAGTGAGTATCCGGGGCGGCCTGCCGGCCTTAAGCAAACGCTGCACCTCACGGCGCTCGGTGATTCCGGAGCGACGCCCGCCGCAGGGCTCGATTTGCGGGTCGTCGTCGTACATGACTTCAAGGAACTCGAGGCGCGCGCGGCGGAGGTCCGCGGCAGCATCGTGCTGTACGCGGTTCATTTCGATCAGCAGCTCGCGGACAATGGGCGCGCGATGGATGCCTACGGTCAGGCCGGCCAATACCGGTTCGAGGGGCCGTCACGCGCCGCAAAGCTGGGCGCGGCCGCGGCCTTGGTGCGTTCGATCGGCGCGGCGGATTACCGGATGCCGCACACCGGAGCCACGGGTTGGGCGCCAAAGCAGACGCCGATACCGGCCGCGGCGTTGGCCGCCGAGGATGCGGACCTGGTCGAGCGGCTTGCCACGCGTGGCGCCGTGCGCATGCACCTGGTGCTGCGCCCGCAGACGCTGCCCGATGCCGATAGCTTCAACGTGATCGCCGATTGGCCCGGCTCCGAGAAGGAAGGCGAATACGTCATTGTGTCCGGTCACCTGGATTCGTGGGACCTTGGCACCGGGGCCATCGATGATGGCGTCGGCGTGATGGCGGCGGCCGGTGTCATCGCCGTCATGCGCGAATTGGACCTGCATCCCAGGCGCACGATCCGCTTCATTGCGTGGACCAACGAAGAAAATGGCGGGCGTGGTGGCGATGCGTATTTCCAGTCCGTGCGCGACAAGATCCCGCAGCATTGCGCCGCCATCGAAAGCGATGCGGGCGCGGGGCGCGCCTTGGGTATTTCGGGCTCCACGGGCGCAGGCTCAAAGGACCAGCTGCGGGCGTTGATGGAGGCCCTGGCGCCCATGGGCGCCTCGCTCCTGGAACTGCGCGATGAGCCCGTGGGTTCCGACATCGCGCAACTGCAGAATGCCGGCGTGGCGGGCTTCGAGCCACTGGTCGACACGCGCCACTATTTCGACTATCACCACACGGCCGCCGATACCCTGGACAAGGTCGATCCGCTCAACCTCAAGTCGCAGATCGCCACGATGGCGATGCTGGCGTATTTTCTCGCCGATGGAACCTGCCTGCAGCGCGCGCTGGTCAGGCCGTAGACGACGAACCTCGCTACTGCAGCTGCCAGGCCACGATCGAGTTCCCGGCGGGAAAGATGAGCATGGGGCGAAGTCGGCGCAGCGCTCCTCGTGGCAGATGTCGTGCTGCATCTCCGATAGGAAGCCGGGACGGAGTAACGCCCGAGCGCACCGACCTGCAATCGCCGCTGCTGCTACACTGCCGGCATGAAAGAACTTCCTGCCTGCCCCGCATGCTCCTCGACATTGACCTACGAAGATGGCGAGAACTTCGTCTGCCCGGAATGCGCGCACGAGTGGCCGCAGAAGGCCCAGGAGGGCGTCGGCGAGGCGCGCATCGTCCGCGATGCGCATGGTAATGAGCTCAAGGACGGTGACACCGTGACGGTGATCAAGGACCTTAAGGTCAAGGGGTCGTCTTCGGTGGTCAAGGTGGGCACCAAGGTCAAGAACATCCGCCTGGTCGAGGGCGATCACGACATCGATTGCCGCATCGATGGCATCGGCGCCATGGGCCTGAAGTCGGAGTTCGTCAAGAAGGCGTGAGCGCGGAAGCTTGGCGAAGCAACTTCGCGCTAAAAGAAGCCGTCGAGAAACGCTTCCGCGGAATCCGAGATGCCGACGATCTTGTCCGTGGCCTGGCGATAGAACTTGAAGTTCAATTCCGTCTCCGGCCGGCCATCCTTCCAATCATCCTGCGATTTGAGTTCGCGTCGCCCGAGCAGCCGTTTGGCCAGCGCCGTGCGCCGCACCGTGATGCTGACGCGCGGCGTCTGCCGTTCGACGCCGCGCCTCCTCGGCACGGCCTTGACGGCCGTGACCACGCCGCGTGCCACCAGCCCGCAACCGCCGGCATTCTCGCTGTGAAACACGTAGAGCGTGTCGCCCACACCAATGAGCTTGCCGCCGTACATGGTTTTCTGCGCCGCAAAGGTGAAGAGCTTCGCACGCGGATCATCGATTGCCGCCTTGATTGCGTATGCCATGAAAGCCTGCTCCTGGCCGGAACCGCCACGATACGCCGCTTCGCCGCGCTGTGGAATCAATCGCGGTTGCGCCGGCCATTGTGATGGATAATGCACTCATGAGCGCCAACCCCTCGCCGCAATCGCCCGCCAGGACCGTGGTCATCGTCGGCGGCGGCTTCAGCGGGTCCCTGTTTGCATTGAAGTTGCATCGCCGCTGTCCGGACTGGCGCATCGTCATCGCCGAGCCCAAGAAGCGGCTGGGGCGGGGCGTGGCCTACGGCGCCTGCGCGCCGTCGCACCTGCTCAATGTGCCGGTGAGCCGCATGGAGATTGGCCTGACCCCCAGCTTCGCCGACTGGCTGCAGGGGCGGCGCGATCTGCTAGCCGATGCGCTGGTCGAAAGCGGCCTGGACCTCGCCTCCGCCTTCGTGCCGCGCCACCTGTTCGGTGATTACGTCGAGGAGCGCATCAACGAGGCACTCGACAGCCGCGCGCTCGTCGGCCTTTCCAGCGTGCGCGGCGAAGTGGTGCGCCTGCTCGCTGACCGTCGCGGCGTGTTGCTCAACGATGGGCGGCAGATCAGGGCCGATATCGTCGTGCTTGCCATGGGCAACCTGCCACCCCGGCCGCCGGCGGGTCCCGACTCCTGGCTGTACGACAGCGGTTTCTTCATCCCCGATCCTTGGGCGATGGATGCGTTCAGCGACATCGATCCGGATGAGCCCTTGCTGCTGATCGGCAGCGGCCTGACCACGGTGGATGTGGCGCTGCGCCTGCATGCCCAAGGACATCGCGGGCCCATGCTGGCGTTGTCGCGCCGCGGACTGACGCCGCGCACGCATGCCGCCGGCGGATCCTGGCCCGAATTCCTGCATGGCAGGATTCCCGCGTCCACGCGCGCACTGATGCGCATCCTGCGCGAACAGATCGCGCTCGCCGCCGAGCGCGGCATCGCCTGGCAGCGGGTGTTCGATGCGGCAAGGCCCGCCGTCCCGAGCATCTGGAACACCTGGAACCAGTTCCATCGCCGCCAGTTCCTGCGCCACCTGCGGCCGCGCTGGGACGTTCACCGGCATCGCATGGCGCCGCGTGTGGCCGCCGCCTTCGAGCGCCTGCAGGCGAACGGCGCGTTGCAGGTCCTGCCGGCGCGCATCGCCGCCTGCCGTCCCGCGGGACACCGGGTGGAGGTGAGCCTGCAGCAGCGTGGCGGGGATACCCGTACGTTCAGCGCCGGTCATGTGATCAATTGCACCGGGCCCGGCGGTGACTTTGCGAAGATCGCCATCCCGCTGATCGCGGAACTGCGTGACCGCGGCCTGGCGGTGTCCGATCCCCTGGGCGTGGGATTGGAGACGCGCGACTGCGCCGTCATCGACAGCAGCGGTGAGGCCTCATCCTGGCTGTTCGCCCTGGGCCCGCTGACGCGCCCGGCCTGGTGGGAGATCACGGCGGTGCCCGAGATCAACCTGCAGATCGACCGGTTGGTGGCACAGTTGAGCAGCCCCGCCGCCGTGCCGCGCCTCACCGTGGCCGATTTCATGGACATGGGCGGCGGCATCTGAGCACCGCCGTCGGCTAGGGCTCGCCACCGCCGATCTGTTCGCGGCGCCGGCGCACGTAGGCATCCAGCTCTTCGGCGCGCTCAGGTGGAAGCGCCGGCTGTGCGTATTCCGCCAGTGCCTTCTGCCAGATGCCGGTGGCGCGTTGCGTGGCATCCTGCGCGCCCGCCAATTCCCAGCTTTCGTGGTTCTGCCAGTTCGACACCAGCGGCTGGTAGAAGGCGTGCTCGTAGCGCTGCAGGGTGTGGGCATCGCCGAAGAAATGCCCGCCCGTGGGGACGCGGGCGATGGCATCCAGCGCGAGCTCCGCCGCGTCGATGCGTACGGGCTTCAGGAACTCCACCATCTGCTGCAGCATCTCCACATCGATCACCAGCTTCTCGTAGGAAGCTACCAGCCCGCCTTCCTGCCAGCCGGCGGCGTGATAGATCAGATGTCCTCCCCCCAGCAGCGCGCCCCACAGCGACATCTGCGTCTCGTAGGCGCCCTGCGCATCGCAGGCATTGGAGGCGCTGGCATTGGAAGTGCGATAGGGCAGGCGATAGCGGCGCGCGAGCTGGCCGCTGATGATGTTGGCCTTGGCATTTTCGGGCGTGCCGAAGGCCGGCGCGCCCGAGCGCATGTCCACATTGGAGGTGAAGGCGCCGTACATCACCGGCGCGCCCGGCCGCACGGCCTGCGCCAGCACCACGCCGAACAACGCCTCGGCGTTCTGCTGTGCGAGCGCGCCGGCGAGCGACACCGGCGCCATCGCGCCCATGAGCGTGAACGGCGTGATCACCACGGGTTGGCCCAGCGAGGACATGGCCATCAGCCCTTCCGCCATGGCCTCATCGAAGCGCCGCGGGCTGTTCACCGAGATGATGGTGATCACGCCCGGGTCGGCTGCCATGGCTTCCACGGACACGCCGCGCGCGATGGCCATCATCGCGATGCCATCGCGCGCGCGGCCGGCGCCGATGGCGCTACAGTGGTAACACATGTCCGTGTAGGTCAGGTTGGCCCGGTAGGCATCCAGGTGGCGTGAATTGGCCGGCAGGTCGATGGGCGCGCACACCTGGTTGCCGAGCAGGTGAATCACGTTGAAATACTGGGCCAGGCTCACCAGCTCCACATAGTCGCGGAAATTGCCGGCACGCCGCCCGCGCACGGCATCGTGCACGCTGGGCGGGCCGGCCACCAGGCCGAACACCACTTCGTCGGCCCCGATCAGCAGCCGTTTGCCGGGGTTGCGGGAGGTGAGGGTGAAGGAGGAGGGCGCGCTGGTGAGCGCCTGCTCGATCAACTCAGGAGCGAGCCGCACATTGCCGGTGTTGTCGTCCACTTGCGCGCCGATGCGCCGCAGCGCCTCGCGTGCGGATGCGGACATCAATTCGATGCCGAGCTCGGCGAGGATGCGCAGCGAGGCCTGGTGGATGGCCTCGACCTGGTCGTCCGACAGCATGGCCAGTGGCGGATATGGATTGCGCACGCGTTGCCAGGGCAATTGCGGCAGGTGCCCGCCGGCTTGCCGGCGCGGCCGCGCGCCTTCGCGGCGGCGCGGCGTGAGTGGCGTGGGCGAATCGCTGTTCATGCGGGATCAGAAGGGCGCGAGGCGATCCACGGCCCGCGGCGTCGCCCCCTCATCGCCTTCATTTTTCTCCTCTCCCTGCGGCAGTTCAGCGGCCTTGGCGGTGCGGATGGACACCAGTCCTTGCGGATACAGGATGACTTGATTGTCGCCCGAGCCGTTCATGGTCGGCAGGAAATGCAGCTTGCCGCTGCTGCTCGTGTACGGCGTGAAATGAAAGCCCATGCGATACAGTTGCGTGTGCGCGTCCCAGCCACCGGCCGGCGGCGGCGAGCCATCACCGGCCTTGTCCAGCGCATAGCGCGCGGCCAGCAGGTCTGCGGTGAGTCCGCGGTGCAGCAACTGCACGCCCGCGTGCTCGCCGTGATGCTGGTACAGCAGGGCGATCTTGGCTAGATCATCCAGGGTGGGGTAGTAACCCGCGTTGCACCACACGAGGCCCGCATGGCCGTCGGATTCGATGGTGCGCACCGCCGGCGCGTGCGCGATGCCGATGGGTTGCAGCACCTCGGTGGTCACGAAATCCCACAGGTCCGCACCCGCGCCGCGCTTGGATTTCAGGTAGGCATCCAGCGCCGCGCCGAGTATGAAGAAATCCTGGTCGCGGTAGCGCCAGACCTTGCCCGGCTCCCACGGGTACGGTTTCCATTGCGACAGCCGCGCGATTTTTTCCGCACGCGTCGGCGCCGTGTACCAGCCGTCGTAGTCGCCCTCGAGGTAGCCATCGAACCCATCGTTCGGATGCGTGTTGAAGGTGCCGGTGCCGCCGAATCCGCTGGCCATGTTGGATAGGTCGATGAGGCGGATGTGCTTGAACTTCTCCGGCAGCCCCGGCACCAGCTCCCCGGCATGCATCTCCAGCACTTGCGGGCCGTACAGTTGCGCCAGCCGCAGCATGGCCAGCGGCGCCGCCACGCTCTTCATGATGGAGCGCACGCCGAAGCGCATTTCCAGCGGATACGGGAAAGGCCCATACGGCGTCGGCGCATCCTGGTAATACAGCACGCCGTCGCGCACCAGCGCGGCATTCACGCGCCATTGCGGCTTCAATGGACCGCCGAAGCCATCCAACGTGCCGGGCGGCAGTGCGCGCGTCAGCTCCCGCCACGGCCGCGCGGGCAGGCGTCGAGCGGATTCCGCATCGAACTCGCGGCGATCAGCCTGCAAGGCGGCCGCATCGTCCGGCGAGAGCCGCGCGTTGCTGCTGCCCCAGCTGATGAAATGCTGGTGCAGCAAGTACGGCGCCGTTTGCTGCACGAACTGCACGCGTACCTGGCTCACTTGCGTGCCGCGGTAGAGAAATGTGGCAAGGCCCTGGTGCGCGTGGTTCTCGGTGTCGTTGACCAGCATGATGACGAATGCGCCGCGCGACCAGCCGTCATCCGCAGGTTCGCGCCATACCTTGCCCGGCTGCGCGATCACGCTCCAGTAGCTGCGCGGCGTCCGAGGATCGGTGTCCGCGAGGATCCGACCGCGCTCCACCGGCACGAGCGCATCGCCTTGCGTGAACAGCGCCAGTTGAACCGCGGGAAACAGGCGCGCGTCACGACCCTGGATGAGCGGGTGCTCGATGGCCGGCTGGGAGCGCAGCAGCGCGCGCGACAGCGACAGCACCCCGTGGAACGGCGCTGCCGGCCGCGCGTCCGGTCCCGGCGCGAAGGCGGCGTTGTCGACCGGCGCGGCGGCGGGCGCGCCGATGTGCCTGCGCGGCAGCAGATCGGATGCCGGTCCTGCGTGCAGGAGAACCGGCGCAAGGCCGATGGCCAGCACCAGGAAGGTCAGTTTCGATCGGGCGCGAACGCGGGTGGGCATCATGAGGCTTGGCTCCCGGAAAGACCGGCGCTCAGGCGCGCATGCCGCGTCTCCGGCGCCCAAAGATAACAGGCGACCCCTCCGAAGGCGAGAACGGCCACGCAGGCGCCGAGCGCCGCATGCACACCATAGTTCGCCACCACCAGGGGCATGAGGAACGTGCTGATGGCAGAGCCGATGCGGCTGGCAGCGATGGCCATGCCGATGCCGCTGGCGCGCACGTCGGTGGTGAACAGTTCGGGCAGGTACACGTACACGAGATTGGTCGAAGCAGAGAGCACGCCCGCGAACAGCGCGAACAGGGCGATGGTCACGATGGCGGGTGGCGAGTCGGCCAGGGTCAGGATCAGCATGGCGCCGGCCGCCAGGGCGAAGCCGCCGATCAGGAATTGCCGCCGCGAGATCGAATCGACGATGAACATGCCGGCGACCGCGCCAGCCACCAGCGATACGTTGTACAACACGCCGCCCAGGTGCTCATCGCGAACCTGCAGGGCGGCCAGCACGCGCGAGACGAAGGTGCCCATGGCGAAATAGGGAATCACCTGGCAGACGAAGAAAATGCAGCCCACCAGCGTGCGTTTGCGCCACCTGGGCGAGAGCAACTCGGCCCAGCGCCCCTGCGTGCGTGCCGACGGCGGCTGCGCCGGCGGCGGTTGCACGTCGGCGCCGATGCGCTCGCGCACGATCCGCGCGGCTTCCTCGCTGCGTCCGTGCTGCGCCAGCCACAAGGGCGATTCGGGCAACCCGAGCCGCAGCGGCAGCACCAGCAGGCAGGGAACGGCGGCGACCACCAGCATCCAGCGCCAGGCGTCCGGGCCGCTGTCGCTCAACAACACCCCGACGATGAACGCGCAGGCGTAGCCGCCCGCCCAGGCGACCGACAGGGAACTCATGATCCTGCCGCGCACCGAGCGAGGCGTGAATTCGGTGAGCATGGCCTTGCTCACCACGTAATCGGTCCCCAGCAGGAAGCCGATGATCAGCCGCAGGATCAGCAGTTGCCAGCTGGCGCTCACCAGGAAGGGCAGCGCCGAAAAGAGGGAGAGCAGCAGCATGTTGTAGGCGAACACCGGCCGCCTGCCGTGTTGGTCCGCCACCGGGCCGGTGAGCAGCGCCCCGAAGAACAGCCCGAACAGGGAGGCCCCGCCCAGGAGGCCCAGCCACAATGGCGTGAGCTCGAGGTCCTTGCCGGCGAGCGACAGCGCAATGCCGATGCCGCCGAGGCCGAAGCCATCGCTGAACACACCGCCGACGGCGGCGGTCGCGACGCGCGCGTGAAAGGCCGTCAAGGGAGCATCGTCGTAGGCGAATTTCAAGTTGGTACCGCAGACCCCGGGGTGAAAGCACCCGCCCGCGCGGCTATTATGGTCGCGCGCCGGGAAACACGCCTCAATAATCACGACTTCCGAACCATGCACCCATTGAACAACCCTTGGCCGGCGGGCCCGGCCGCACGCTGATGGCTTGGAAGGGCATCATTTTCGATTGCGACGGCACCTTGGTGGACAGCGAGCGCATCGCCAATGAGGAGTTGATCGACTACCTGGCAGCGTTTGGCGTGCACTTGTCCATGGAAGAGTCGGCCGCGCGTTTCAACGGCGTGGAGATGAAGGATTCCGTGGCGCAAATCGAGCAGCTGCTGGGCGCGCCGCTGCCCGACGATTTCGTGCCCGCCATGCGCGCGCGGCTCGCGGCCGCCATCGAGCAGCGCCTGCAACCGGTGGCGGGTGTGCAGCGACTGATCGAATCCTTGAGCGTGCCGTATTGCATTGCCTCGAATGCGCCGCCGGACAAGATAGCGCTCAGCCTGGCGGTGACCGGGCTGGCGCAGGCCTTCCGCGGGCCGATCCACAGCGCCTATACGGTGGGCGCCTGGAAGCCCGACCCGGCGTTGTTCCTGCATGCCGCGCGTGAGCTCGGCGTCGCGCCCTCGCAATGCGTGGTGATCGAGGACAGCCTCGCCGGCGTGCGTGCCGGGCTGGCGGCGGGGATGACGGTGTTCGCCTTCCAGCCGCATGGCCTCGATGCGCGGCTGCCGCCGCAGGCGACGATCTTCACCGATTTCGCCGATTTACATCATCGCTTCCGCAGGGCGGGCATGGCTGGCTGAGGGGCGGGGCGGGCCCGCAAGCAGGCTGCGCAGCCGCTGTGCGCTTCGCTACAATCGGCTGCAGGAGGAATCCATGGCGTCAGAACTTCATGTCGACATCCACGACGGCGTGGCGACGCTGACCATCGACCGGCCGCAGGTGCGCAATGCCTTGGACGCATCGCTGATCCGCGAGCTGAATGCCGCGCTGGATTCCATCCAGCACCGCGAGAGCGGCGTGCGCGCCATGGTGCTCACCGGCAGCGGCACGGTGTTCTGCAGCGGCGTGGACCTGCATTCGGTGGACATTTCCACTTCCGAAGCGCAGCAGCGCGCGCACGCGGAGATGCGCCGCTACATGGATCCGGTGATCCTGCGCTTGAGCGAGTTTCGCCTGCCGGTACTGGCCGCGGTGAACGGCGCCGCGGTGGGCGCCGGCATGAGCCTGGCGCTCGTCGCCGATATCATCGTGGCGGCCGAATCGGCATTTTTTGCACCCTCGTTCCTGCGCCTGGGCCTGGTGCCCGATGGCGGCATCATCTATCACCTGGCGCACCGCATCGGCGGTGGGCGCTCGCTGGCCTCGCTGCTGCTCGCCGAGCGCATCGATGCGCCCACGGCGTTGGAGTGGGGCCTTGCGTATGCGGTGGCGCCCGACGGCGACACCTTGGCGAGGACGCAGTCACTGGCTTTGAAGCTCGCGGCAGGCCCGGCCTGCGCCATCGCCAAGCTCCGCCTGCTGCACGCGACCGCCTTCAACAGCTCGCTCCGCCAGCACCTGCAGGCGGAGCAATTGGCGCAGCGCGACACGGTTGCCACCGGCGATTGCGTCGAGGGCGTGCGCGCCTTCTTCGAAAAGCGCACGCCGGCGTTCAAGAGCTAACCGGGCCGTTCACGGCCTCGCCGGCCCGCAGCAGCCAGGCCGGCGCGGTTCGCTCATTCCGCCAGGACGACGCCCGAACCGCCCATTTCCGCAGGCATATCCTTCATCTTCGGCTTGCCGTCGCGGATGGGCAGTACCGTTTCCTGGTAATGCACGTGCACGCCGGGCTCGAATTTCAAGGTGGGCAGCATGGCGGCATACACATCGACCAGGCCGAGGGTGGGGTGGTCGGTGAACACGTGGCCGCCGCATTTGGTGCACCACTTGCGGTAGCTGATCGGCGTCTTGTTGAAAGTGCCGATCGAACCCGCTCCCTGGGTGATCTTCAAGGCCTCGGGTTTCCATAACGTGAACGCGTTGACGGGGCCGGCCGACCAGTGCCGGCACGAGGCGCAGTGGCAATAACCCATGCCGGCGGGGTCGCCGGTCACCTGGAATTGGACTTCGCCACAAAAGCAGGCGCCTTTGTGGATGCTGGATTCACTCATCGTGGGTCTCCTGGATGGATGCAAAATGGCTTCGAAGGCGCGTAGTCTAGGAACTGGCTGCGCGGGCGACATGACCCGCCCGCCGCCTCTGATGCTCGATCGTCCAGGAGAGCCTCAAATGGATGCTCTATCCGATGTGTTGCGGGCAGTGCGCTTATCCGGCGCCGTGTTCTTCAATGTCAGCGCCTTTGCACCCTGGGTGGCGGAGACGCCGCGTGGCCGCGAGATCGTCGCCGGCATGTTCCCCGGCTCCGATCACCTGATTTCCTATCACGTGATCACCTCGGGGGATTGCTTCGCCGTGGTCGAGGGCGAGCCGGCGCTGAAACTGCAGGCGGGCGATGTGGTGGTGTTCCCCCACGGCGATACGCATGTGCTCACCAGCCGGCCGGGCTTGCGCAGCCCACCGGATCTTTCCATGTACCAGCGCCGCGAAGGCGTGCCGATGCCGTTCTCGCTGTCGATGGGGGTGGGCGAGAAGGATCCCGCGCGCCTCGTGTGCGGGTTCCTGGGCTGTGATTCGCGTCCCTACAATCCGCTGCTGTCGGCCCTGCCGCGCATCCTGTGCGTGCACGATGGAGACGGCGGCGCCATCGATACCTTGGTCAAGTTCGCCCTGCACGAGTCGCAGGCGCCGCGCATGGGCGGCAGCGCGGTGCTGGGGCGCCTGAGCGAATTGATGTTCGTGGACGTGGTGCGGCGTTACCTGGAATCCCTGCCCGCCGAGCGCATGGACTGGCTGTCGGGCCTGCGCGATCCCTTCATCGGCAAGGCGCTGTCGGCGCTGCACCGCTCCCCGGCGCGCGACTGGACCCTGGAGACACTCGCGCGCGAAATCGGTCTGTCGCGTTCGGCATTCGCCGAGCGCTTCACGCAGTTCGTCGGGCACCCGCCCATGCAATACCTGGCCAATTGGCGCATGCAACTGGCGGCCAATCATCTGCGCAGCGGCACCGAGACGGTGCTGTCGGTGGCGAATCGCGTGGGCTACGAATCCGAGGCGGCGTTCAGCCGTGCGTTCAAGAAGGCCGTGGGTGTGCCGCCGGGAGAATGGCGGCGCGGACAGACGGGCGGCGAGAGGAGTTAGTTGAGTGCCAGGGCCTTTTCCCCATCCAGGAACAGCGACCATCCGAATGCGGGCTTGGGCAGGACGCTGCGCGGGTTGACGGCCCGATCGCCTTCGCGGATTTCGAAGTGCACGTGCGGACCGGTCGAGCGCCCGGTGCTGCCGAGCAACGAGATCAGCGCTCCCTGGCGCACATGATCGCCTTGACGGACTTTCAGTTCGCTGTTGTGTGCGTACAGCGAGCTCATGTTGCGGTCATGGCGCAGGATGACCACGTTGCCGTAGCCCCGCAGCCCATTGCCGGCATAGATGACATCGCCGTCCGCGATGGCATGCACGGGCTCTCCGATATCCGCCGCGATGTCGATGCCCTTGTGGTCATCGCGCGCGCGCTTGCCGAACTCGGAGCTGAAGATGCCGGCATCGACCGGCCAAATGAGGTTGCCGGCGTAGTGTTCCGGGACATTCCCCAGCGGCGCGATGGGAGTCTTGGCCGGCGGCTTCTGGCCTGCCGGCCCGTTGGGCGAGGGGGCCGGCCCCTGCGCGGGGGGCTGGCCGGGGCGCGCCGGCTTGGTGCGCGTCAGCCCCGATTGCCGCAGTACCGCCAGGACCGCCTCCTCGCTGTGCTGGCCCGCGTCATGGAACGTGGCGAGCAGGTCCTTTTCCGCCAGGTACTTTTGCATGCGCTTGAAGGCCTTGGCGGCCGCCGTGGTGGAGACGTCGATCGCCTTGGAGATGGCCGGCGTGGATGTCTCCACCGCCTTGTTGGTGGCGCTGCGGGTCTTTTGATACCAGGCGTCGTTTCCGAACTTCTTGTCGACGCTCGCGCAGCCCGGAAACAACAGGCACAGGGAGAAGGTGAACGGCAGAAATCGCGCGCCTCGCATCGATCGCCCCATTATGTTTCGCGGATGGTTGCCAACGATCCGCAGTTGGGCAAAATGTAACACGGTGGAAAACGCGCTGCCAAAGCCAGAACGTTCCGCATTCGGCCAATCGGCCGCCCTTTGGGCCGGGACGGCCGGCTTGTTCCTGGGCTGGTTCGTTCTCGACACGCTCGTGGTGCGCGCAGGCCCCATCCGTCATTCCCTGAAGTTCTACGAGATGTCGGCCCTCATCGCCGACCCGCCCGGCGTGCTGTTCGGCATCGGCGCGGGGCACGCGCTGCATTCGATTTCCTTCGGGCTGCTGTGCGCGGCGTGCATGCTCGGCCCCTGGGCGGCGCGCCGGCTGCCAGCGAGGTCCGCGCGCGCGGTGCACGCGCTGCCTCTCGCATTGATGCTGGTGTGTGCTGCCGTCCTCTATTGGCGCACGGCGGGTGATCTGTTGGCCACGCCGGATCGTGCCACGCCCGTCGCCTCCGATTTGTGGCGGCTCGCGAACCATGTTCTGAACCGCGGCGCGGCGGTCGCGTCCCGCAGCGTGTCCGCGGGCGTGGGCGCGTGGCTCGCGCTTGCCTCAAGCGTATGGATGGGCTGGAACGGGTGGCGCGCATGAAGCTGCTGCCGCAACGGCTGTTGATCGCGCTCGATCATCGCCGCCTGAGTAATTCCACGGGCGCCATCGCCGGCTTCGTCAGCGCCCTTTCCGTGCTGCTGGGCGTGCTGGCGGCGCACCTGGCGCCAAAGGGCTGGCATAAGCTCGCGATCTCGATGCACTTGGTCAAGAAACCGTTCATCCTGAAGCTGATGCCCGTGGTCGGGGGTATCGCGGTAGCGCTGGCCACGGCGGCAGGGCTGCTGCGCTTCATCTCCTGGTGCCTGGAACGAGAAGACGACCAGGCCCGCCCCTCCGATGACGGCGGCGATATCTGACGCCCGCTATGGGCCTGCCGCCGCCGTGACGGTTTCGCGCCGCGCCTTTGGCAGGTAACGCCGCAGCGCCGGCGAGGTCATCACCGTGCTGAGGATGGCCATGATCACCAACATGGTGAACATGGGCTGCGAGATCACGCCGAGCTGGAACCCCACGTTGATCACCACCAGTTCCATGAGCGCGCGCGTGTTCATCATGTAGCCGAGGATGGCGCTCTCGGGGTGGTTGAATCCGCAGAGGCGGGCGGCTGCGTAGCCGGCGCCGAGCTTGCCGGCGGTGGCGAGCGCCACCGTCAGCGCGCACCACCCCCAGGCCGCGGGCGAATCCAGCGAGCCGATGGAGGTCAAAAGCCCCGTGAACGTGAAGAAGATGGGCAGGAAGAACACGTTGACGAAATCGCCGATGCGCTCGCGCCAGGCGTGCACGAATTCGTGCTCATCGAACAGCAGCACGCCCATCATGAAGCCGCCGAAGATCGCAAAGATGCCGATGGCGAACGTGCTCATCGCGCCGAGGAATATCACCGCCAGCATCAACCCGAGGAGGGTGGGCGGAAGCTTGCCCTGCAGCGGCCCGAAGCAACGCACCGCGCGCTTGAGCGCCGGGCGCACCAGCAGGAGCGATGCGCCGATGAACAGGATCACGCCACCCACGCGCCACGCAAACTGAGCACCATTCCAGTGAGAGGCCGTCAGCGCCGTCACGAGCGCGAGCAGCAGCCAGCCGACGATATCGTTGATGGCGGCCGAACTGATGGCGATGACGCCCAGCGGCGCGCGCGTCAGATTGAACTCGAGCATGATGCGGCCGAGGATGGGCAGCGCCGTGATCGAAAATGCCGTTGCAATGAACAGGGCTGAATGAATGCGGTCGGCCTGCGGCGAGAGCACGGGCGCGGCGTAGTAACCGAATGCTAGGCCCAGCGCGAACGGCGCCGCCATGCAGGCCAGCGACACCGCCAGCACCGCCGAGCGGTTGACGCGCTCCGACAAGTGGCGGAAGTCGAACTCCAGCCCGATCTGGAACATCAGCAGCACGAGGCCAAGGCTGGAGAGAATCTGCAGCGGTTCGGGCGGCGCCGAGCGAAACACGAACGCGAAGGCCTCAGGCGCCACCCACCCGAACAGCGAGGGACCCAGCAGGATGCCGACGATGATCTCGCCCACCGCGGTGGATTGGCCGGCGCGCCGCGCCAGGATGCCGCCCAGACGCCCGGCGAGCACGATCAAGGTCAATTCCAGGAGGGTCGAAAACAGCAGCGATTCATTGCGATGCACGGTGGTGGCCGCCGCCGCAATGCTGCCGATCAAGCAATCCCTCCGCTGATGGCGATGACCTGCCCGGTGATGTAGGCCGCCTGCTCGGAGGCGAGGAAGCCGACCAGCTCGGCGACTTCCTCGGGCTTGCCCGCACGCTGCATGGGCACGAGCTGCGCGATGCGTTGCGCATCGAAGCTTGCCGCGCTCATCGGAGTGGAGATGATCCCCGGGGCCACCGCATTGACCGTGATGCCGCGGCTCGCCACTTCCAGGGCCAGTGCCTTGGTGGCCGAGTTCAGCGCGCCCTTGGCGGCCGCGTAGTTGACCTGGCCGCGGTTGCCCAGCAAGGCGCTGACCGAGGAGCAATTGATGATGCGTCCCCAGCGAGTGCGGATCATCGGCAGGAGCAACGCCTGCGTGACGTGGAAGAAGCCGTTCAGCGAGACGTCGATCACCGAGCTCCATTGCGTCTCGCTCATGCCGGCCAGCACCGCATCCGCATGGATGCCGGCATTGTTGACCAGGATCTGCACGGCACCAGCTTCGTTCACGGCGTCAAGCGCGGTGCGCACGGCCACACCGTCGGTAATGTCGAAGCTCACCGCTTCGGCGCTGCCGCCGGCGGCGCGAATGGCGCCGGCGGTCTCTTCGGCGGCCGCGACATGGCTGTTGGCATGTACGATGACGTGATGGCCTGCGGCGCCCAGCCGCCGGCAGATGGCGGCGCCGATCCCGCCGCTGCCACCGGTGACCAATGCACGCCGTGATGAGCTGCGGTCCATCGCGCAAGAATACCCGATTCGGGCGAGCGTTTTATCCGGCGCGCGCGGGGTCGGCGGCGGACGGCTGTCGCGGTGTCATGACGGCAGCATCGAGTACCACCACGGCGCGGCCCGAGACGAGCGCCGCGCCAGGGTCTCCGAGCACGAACTCGTACATCACCGTGCCGGCATCGCCGCTCAGCCGCCGGGCGTGCACGTCGAGCGCATGCTTGCAGTCGTCGAGATGATCGATCTGCAGGCGGACGGCGCGCACACTGGCCAGGTAACCGGCCTTGGAGGAGGCGCCGGCGAGCAGCGCGCCATGTATCGCCATGGCCTGCGCCGCATACTCGATGCCGCACACCGCGGCGATGTGCCCGCCGCGCCGCAGGGGATTGGCCGCATCCAGGTGGGTGTGCGTGCGGCAGTGAACGGCCGATTCGTCCCAATGGCACACCTCATCCAGCAGGCACATGCCGCCTTGGTGTGGGATGTGGCCGGCGATCCATTCGCGGTTCAGGCGCATGGCGTGACCGTCAGGCATAGTTGGAGCGGTGGCAGGTAGGGCAGCACGATCTCGCGGCGCACGACGCCTGCCATGGCTTCGAGCAGGGGCAGGGCGCGCGCCGCGGGCACCCCGGTGCGCAGTGCATCCAGCGCGCTGTCGCGCAGGCGGGTGGCTTCGCCCGGGCCGAGCCGCAAGCTCAGCTGCGCAAGCGCGCCGGGTTGTGCGTCGGGCGTGAGCAGCAGCGCCACGCCGACCGCATCCGGCAGGGGGCGCTTCTCGTGCAGCGGCGATGGATATTGCGTGTCGTAGCTCACCAGCAGCACCGGTTCATGCGCTGCGGCGAGCTGTGTCATCGCATCGAGGAGCCCGGCGGCAAAGCTGGCATCGTGTGCGCACAATACGTTGCAGGCGCGCATGGCGCCGGTGGCGATGCTCCAATAGCCGGCGGCGGCGTTGTGCACCGAATTGTGAAAGCGGGTCGGCGACAGTTCGCGCTCCGTGCCGGCGAGCGTCTCGCAGATCTCATGGCAATTCTGGCCATCCGCACCCGAGGAAGTGAACACGCTGAGCAGGTTCCTGGCGTCGGCCTGCGCCGCCTGCACGGCCTCGAGCCCGACAGCGAGCGCGAGCTTCACCGTGGCGTTGGTGCGGCGCCGTTCCGCCGGAGGCAGCAGCGCAGGCGTTGGAATCACGGTGCGCGCAGGCTGATAGGCGGCCTCGCCCCGCAATACCTCTGCGCTCGCGCGCCAGTCCGCAAGGCCAGGTCCCAATACACCGGCGGAGCGGACGAACGCGCCGAGTGCCTGCGGTGCGGCGCCGCTCAATGCCGCCGACCGAAGATCAGGCTGCAATTGGCGCCGCCGAATCCGAAGGAATTGCTCAATACATGCGTCAGCGGCCGCGCCGCGTTGGCGCGTACGTACTCGAGCTGCAGCTCGGGCTCCAGTTGCGCGACGTTCAGGCCTGCCGGCGCGAACCCGTCCTGCAGGGCAATCAGGCTGATCACGGCCTCGAGCGCGCCGGCAGCGCCTAGGGTGTGGCCGGTGGAAGCCTTGGTGGAACTGCAGAAGGTGCCGGGCGCGAACACGGCGTTCACCGCCTTGGTTTCGGCGCGGTCGTTGCCCGGCGTGCCGGTGCCGTGCAGGTTCAGGTAGTCGATGTCGGCCGGCGCCAGCCCCGCCTCGTGCAGCGCCGCCTGCATGGCGAGGCGTGCACCCAGTCCTTCCGGATGCGGCGATGACATGTGGTGCGCATCGCTGCTCTCGCCCGTGCCCAGCAGCGCAAGGCCGGTACCGGCGCCGGCCGCCGGCCGCTCGAGCAAAGCGAACGCCGCGGCTTCGCCGATGGAGATGCCGTCGCGCCGCGCATCGAACGGCCGGCACGGTTGCGATGAAGTGAGCTGCAGCGAATGAAAACCGTACAGCGTGGTCAGGCAGAGGGAGTCGACGCCGCCCACCAGCGCCGCATCGATCAGGCCCGCATCCAGCATACGGACCGCTTGTGCGAACACCTTGGCGCTCGAGGCGCAGGCGCAGGACACTGCCGCGGCAGGTCCGGCCAGGCGCAGGAAGCGACGCACGAAATCGGCGACGGCGAACGAATTGTGGGTCTCGCCGTAATGAAAATCAGCCGGCAGGGCGCCGCTGGCATCGCGGCGCCGATAGGCGAGTTCGGTCTGCAGGATCCCCGAGGTGCTGGTGCCGAGGAACACGCCGATGCGCCCCGCGCCGTGGCGTTGCACGCAGCGGCCGATGGCGTCGATCAATCCGTCCTGTTGGAGGCCGAGCAGGGCAAGGCGATTGTTGCGGCAGTCGTAGGGCGCCAGTTCCGCCGGCAGCGTGACCGCATCCACCCCTTCGACTTCACCGGCGAAGGTGCCGAAGTCGACGGTGTCGAACCGGCAGGGAGCAAGTCCCGAGCGCTGCGCGTGCAAGGCGTCGCGGGTCGCCGCCAGGCCCGCGCCGAGGCAACTCACCGCCGTGAAATGCGTGACGGCGCAGGGCTTCATGCGGCGCGCGCGATCAGCACGGTGTTGGAGAAGGAGCTTCCCACGCTGCGATCCTGCGCGCGAGCATCGAAACCGCAGTCCTTGAGCAGCGCCAGCCAGTCCTGCACGCTGCGGCAGAAGAAGGTGGAGCGGCGGCCATCGCGGACCAGGTCGTTGATGTCGTCGATCCATTGCGCGAGCTTGAAGGAAAAACCGGCGCCGGCATTGGCCACTCGCATCACCAATGAGCCGCCGGCGGGCAGCGCCTCACGGATCTTGTGCAGCAATCGCTCCTGCTCATCGAAGTCAATGTAGTGAATCACGTCGAGAATCGCCACCGCGCCGGCGCCGCTCATGTCGGCGTGGCGGATGTCGAGGACCTGGAATTCGCCGCGGTGGCCCAGCGCCGCCTTGGCGCGCCTGATGCTGGCGCTGCGCAGGTCGACGCCGCGATAGCGCCGCAGCGTCGGCGGCGCCGGCCAGGCGGCGGGCCAGGCGCCTTGATCGTACGCATGCCGTGCAGCATCCAGCCAGGCGGCGAGCAGGCCCTGTCCGCAACCCAGGTCGACCAGGTCATGGCAGTTGCCGAGGGCGCCGCCCAGCAGGATGTCGGTGAACAGCGGGTCCACCTTCAACTTGAACTCGGCGAAGTGGTAAGCGAAACGACCTGCGGTGCGGTAGGAGGCGGCTGCCAGCCGGCAGAGCTGCAGGCGCGCCTCGTCCTCGGCGCCGGCCAATTGAATGGCGTTCATGCCAATGCTTGCGGCAGCGTCACCGTGCGCAACTGCGCGCGACGCACCGAATCCATGAGCGCCGGCAGCACCTCGAGGATCAACGGCGTGCCTGCCGGTGAGCGCGCCGCGTTGCCATCGTGCAGCAGCAGGATGTCGCCGGCGGCAAGATTCCGGCTCAACATCCGCAGCACGCGCGTGCTGCTGCCATTCACCGTGTCGAAGCCGCGGCGGGTCCAGCTCGCCAGCCGCAAATCGAGCTTGTTCAGGACGTAGTCCAGGAAAGGATTGCGCAGGCCGGCGGGGGCGCGAAAGAATCGGGGTCGCTCACCCGTGGTCCGCTCGATCAACTCCTGCGCCGCGCGCACTTCCTCCTCGATGCGGCCCGGTCCCATGAGCGAGAAGTACAGGTGGTGGTGCTGGCTGTGGTTCTCCACCGAATGTCCGCGTGCGCTGATCTCGCGCACCAGCTGCGGATGGCGCGCCAGCTTCTCACCCACGCAGAAGAACGAGGCCTTGGCGTCGATGCGCTCGAGAAGGTCCAGGACCTCGGGGGTGACCTCCGGGTCCGGTCCGTCATCGATGGTGAGTGCGATCTCGCCGCGGGCGATTGCCGCCCGCGGCAGGCGGACCCAATTCGGGCCGAGTACGCGGCTGCGCGGCAGCAGCCCTGCGCCGGCCAGGAACACGTGGTTGGCTGCCACCGTTCCCAAGGCCCACGGCCATAGTTGCGGCTGCACCGCGGCCAGGCAGGCGGCGCCGGCATGCAGGAGCGCCGAGGCGGAGAGCGTAGGCGCGGGACGCCACCGCGTGTTCACGGGCGGTTCCGCGGGCCGCCGGATACGGCGGCGGACAAAAGCAAGGCCAGCAACGCACCCGGCGCCACCGTGCGTCCCAGTGCGCCCAGCACCGGCACCGTGGACAGTGCCAGCGTGCCGAAGGCGATCACCGTGGTGGCGTTGGCCAGCAGCAGCGATGCGAGCGCTGCGGGCGAAGTCATGCCGGTGAAAAACAACGCATAATTGGAACCGATCGCCACGATGAGCAACATGCCGATCAAATGCAGGATCGTCAACTGCTGGCCCGACAGGGCCAGGCCGGCCGCGACCACGCAGACGGCCACCACGAGCGGCGCCAGCACCCGCGCCAGCCGCCGCCACGAGCGCAGCGTGGCCGCCAGCAGCAGGCAGATGGCCAGCAATCCTAGGCCGGACAGGCGCATCGCTTCCCTCAGATAAGCGCCATACAGCGCGTCGGACTCCTGCTTCAGGTCGAGCACGTAGACACCGGCCAGGGGCTTGGCGCCAAACGCCTGGCGCACGCGCGCGAGGTCGAGCCCGCCGGCCGGCGCATGCAGCGGCAGCAGGGCCTGGAAGCGTTCGCCGCTGCGGTGGGTCAGGGCATCGTAGGCGGCGGCGAAGCTGGTGCCCTGCAGCGAGGCGCGTGTCAGGAGCGGCGCTGTGCGCGCCGCATCCACCGCCGCCACGAAGGGCTCCAGGCGTCCGGCCGGCAGCGGGCTGCCTTGCAAGGCAGTCCCCAGCCGCTCTCGCAGCAGCGCTGCCGCCGGCAGGGCTTCGCGGCGCCGCGTCTGCGACGCGATGCTGGGCAGGAAGGCCGCCGGGTTGTCGTAGCCGCCGAGCATGCCCGCATCGACCAGCGCATCGAGCACGGCGCCTGCACGTTCGGCGATCTCGAGCGCCGCCTGCTCCGACGCTGCGCTCACCGCCACCAGGGCGCCGGCCTCCGCCGCGCCCATCTCGGCACGCAGCCGGGCGTCCGTGCGCTGTGCCTCCAGAGGCACCGGGCTCAGTGCCGACAACTCGCGGCTCCACAGGGGTTGCTGGCGCGTGGCCAGCACGGCCAATGCCGCCACGAGCAGGATGGTGGCGAGGCTCCAGCCCAGCGCGGGCGGCGGCAAACGGCGGGAAAAAGCGGCGCCCAGCGGTGCGAGGTCGCGCACGGCGAAGCCCGCGGGGAGGAGGCCGGGCACCACGAAGCGGGTGATGAGACCTGCGCTCAGCAGGCCTGCGATGGAATACAGGCCCAATTGCGACAAACCGGGAAAGGCCGACGGCAGGAGCGAGGCGAAGCCGATCACCGAGGTGAACATGCCGAGGCGGATCGTGGGCCACCAACGCTTCACCCAGTCCTGCATCCCGGCGCCGGATGCGGATTGCACGAACAGGTAGATGGAATAGTCCACCGCCTCGCCGATGAGCGTCGCGCCGAAGCCCAGCGTGATGCCGTGCACCGTGCCGAAGCCCACCGCCACCGCGGCGATGCCGGCCAGTGCGCCGCAGGCCACCGGGACGAGGCCGAGGGCCACGGCGCTGAGCGAGCGGTACACCGCAAACAACAGCGCGAAGATCAGCAGTGCGCTGCACACCGACAGGCGCTTGGCCGCCGTTTCGATCGCGGCGCGCGCCTGCATGGCGAACACGCCTGGTCCGCTCACCGTCAAACGCAGGGCCGGCCCGGCGGCCGCCGTGAAAGCCGCGCGGATGGCGCCCACGGCCCGTGCCTGCGCATCGGTGTCCGAGCCCGGCGCCACGGTTTGCGCCAGCAGCAGCGCGCGCTCGCCATCGCGTGATACCCACACGCCATCGCGCGAGCGCAACGCCTCGCGTGGCTGCAGCCGATCGACGATGCCCAGCACTTCGCCGGTGGGATCGCTGGGCAGCAGTTGCTTGAGCAACGCGCCGGCCGGCGATGCCAGCGCGTCCAGGGAATCCTGGATGGCGGCCGACAATCCCGCCGCGCTGAACCGCGCCGGATCCACGGCGGTGCTGAGCGCATAGCGATGTTCGAACACGAAACGCCGGTCGGCCTCCGCCTGTGGAGCCTCGCCATTGTTCACCATGTCGAAGGCCCCGCCATCACGCAGGGCCTGCGCCAGGCGCCGCGAGGCGTTGGCGCGCGCGGCAGGATCGCCGCCTTCGATCGCCACCAGCAGCAGGCGCGACACCGGACCGTCGCGCAGCTGATCCACCAGCAAGGCCTGCTCTGGCGTGGAACTGCGCGGCAGGAATGCCGACATGTCGGTGCTGTAGTGCGCGCGCACCGCGATCAGCGCGGCCGCGCACAGCAGCGCCGCCGCGCACCACGCGCGCCAGCGTGGCAGGCGGTTCATGCGGGAGGCGGCAGGATCAGGAGCTCGGAGCGGTCCGCGTCGGATTGCAGGATCTCGACGCGCCGCAATTGCCCGCGCGTGCCGCTGATCTCGATCTTGCGCACGCTGGTTGCGCCGCCGTCCGCCGCGGCGGCCGTCCCGGTCCTGGAGTCCGCCGGCGCCGCCTTCGGCGTCAGCACCAGGCGCCAATCATCGAGCGTGCCGCTCATCTGCACGTCGAAGTGCGCCTCCAGCCCGGCACGGTCGCCCGCCAGGGTCGCGCGGATGCAGTCGATGAAGGGCGCCGCCTGCGGAAACTCCGACAAGCGCAGCACATGCTGGCGGCGCCCGCGCTGCACCGTGAGTACATCGCCGTCCGCGATGAGGCTGGCCGGGCGGGGCTTCAGCGTGCGCTTTTCCAGGTGATCCGGCGGCCGGTAGATGAGGATGCCGGAGGATTCCACCGGCTTGTCGAGCACCGCCAGGAATTGCCGCTCGTGGAAGGACACCGTGCCGTGCGGCGCGCGCGCCAGCTCGCTCATCAGGACATCCAGGTCATCTGCAGTCGCCGCACCCGCCAGCACCAGCGCCGCCGCGGCGAGCGCCAGGCGCAGGACTTCAGGCAGCGCGCGCGTGCGCATCGTCCCAGAAGTCGAAGAAGTTGAACCAGTCATAAGGCTCGAGGCGGCAGTATTTTTCCAGCACGGCGGCGTAGCGGTCCACCGCCGCATTGACCGCGGCATCGCGATCGGCGCGGCTCACGTTGGAAAAGTCTGCCACAGGTTCGAGCACCAGATGATAGCGATTGCCGCCGCGGTACAACCCGGCCATGAAGATCACCGGGCGGCGCATGATGGCCGCCGCGCGCATCGGTCCCAACGGAAAGGACGCCGGCGCGCCCAGGAATTGCACGCGGCGCACGGCTTCCTCGCCCAGCGTGCGGTCGGCGAGCACACCGACGAAGGCGCCCTGGTCCAGCCGCTCGCCGATCCGGATCATGGAATCGATGTGTCCCAGCGGCACGATTTCGGGCCTTGCGGAAGGATTGATGGCGGAAAGGATGGAATTGATGCGGCGCGCGTTGTCCTCGTACATGGCCATCACCACGGACAGGCCTGCCTGGCGCCTGCCCAAGCTGCGCAGCACCTCGAAGCTGCCCAGGTGCGCGCCCATCAGGAAGGCGCCGTCACCCGCGTTCAGGCGCTCGCGCAGCAGCGCTTCGCCGTCGATGGAAATCTCGAACTCCGCGAAGCGGTCGTTGATCAGGAATACGCGGTCATGGATGACGGTGGCGAAATACAGGACCTGGCGGAAGCGCTCGCGTGCGCTCGGCTCGCGCAGCAAGGCGCGCCGCAGGTAGCGCCGGGATGCGTGCCGCGCCTGCGGCGCGAAGCAGAAAAAATACAGCGCGATTGCATACAAGAACACACGGCTGAAGCGCCGCCCGCCGTGCAGGCTGACCAGGCTCATCAGCTTCAACAACCGAATGCTGCCGCGCTCGCGATGCCGCGCCCACTCGGCGCTGGGCGTGTTCATGGCGGGGACAGCAGTCCGCTGGCAATCAGATCGGTGCCGCGGCGGATGGCGAACTTGACCGCGCCGTTACCGGCGGGCTCATGCTCGACGTGCAGGGCATCGCCGGGGCGCACCATCATCTGGAATTTGGCGGCGGATACCTGCCAGCGCTGCGGCGGATAAAGGCCGCAGGCCGTGATCGCGGCCACGGCCTCATCCAGCAGCACCACGCCCGGCAATATCGGCTGGCCCGGAAAATGCCCGGCGTAGGCCGGATGACCTGGGGAGATGGGCAAGGCGGCGCGGTGCTGCACGGGGCGCGATCAATCCGCGGCTGCGTCGCGGCCGGCAAGGCCGCGTGCCAGGCGCAGCAGGGATTCCTGCGGCAGCTTGCCCGTGTCGTTGCGCGGCAGGCTGTCCACCAGCAGCAGCGGGCGCGGCAGGAACACGGCATCGATGCGCTCACGCAATGCGCGCAGGATATCGGCCGGTTCGCGCCCCGGTGCCACCACCAGCGCGCCCAACCGGCTGACGCCGTCATGCGCCTTGTCGTCATCGCGCAGGAAGAAGGCGCCATCGAGCACGCCGTCGACGGCGTTCAATTGATGATTGAGGTAGCCGAAGGAACTGCGCTTGCCGGCGATGTTGACGAGGTCCGCGCTGCGCCCGTGCAGCACGAAGCGATCATCCGACAGCAGCTCGAGGATGTCGTTGAGCGGCGTGCGCGCTTCCAGGTGACCGCCGCTCGCGTAGGCCAGCTCGCCTTCGAGCGCCAGGCGCACGCCGGGCCACAATCGCCAGTGGACTTCACGCGAAGGGCGGCGCGTGGCGATCTGGCCCGTCTCGGTGGAGCCGTAGATTTCGAGCAAGGGCGCCTGGAATTGCGCCTCGGCCTGCTTGGCCAGGCTCTCCGACAGATACGCCGTGGCGCACACCACGAGGTCCGTGGGCGGCAGCGTCACGCCGGACTGCAGCAGCGCACGCAGATGAATCGGGGTGGTGACCAGCCAGCGGGGATGCGGCGCAGCCGCCAGCGCTGCACCCACATCGGCCGGATAGAAGGGACGTTCGGCGCAAAACGCCGCGCCGGATTGCAGGGCCAGCAATACGGTGGTCTCGAATCCATACATGTGCTGCGGCGGCACCGTGCCCAGGATCACGGGCAACGCCGACTTGTTCATGCCCAGGCGCACCGCTTCGCCGGCCACGCATGCCATGAGCCGGCCCCAAGTCTTGGCATGCGGCACCGGCGTGCCGGTGGACCCCGACGTGAATACATAGGCTGCCGTCTGCCCGGCGTCGATCTGCGGAACTTGCCAGGGAGAGGGCTGCAGCCGCTGATCGGCCGGGTAGAGCAGCCGCGGCAGGGCGATGTCGCAGGACGGATCGTCGGTGAGGCAGAACACGTCGGCGGCGAATTCCTGCAGCCGGCGGATCACCTCGGGTGTCTGGGTGGACGGCAGCAGGCTGATCCTGCCGTCGAGCAGCGCCGCGCACAGCCCCACCGCAAAATGGTAGCGATCGGCGCAGACGTTGAGCACATGGCGTCCTGCCGGCATGCGCGCGGCCAGTGCCCTGACATCGCCCAGGAAGCGTCCGGCCGTGACCGGCTTGCCGCGCCGGTATGCCACGATCGCCAGCTCGGAGCCGTGGCCGATCAACGGCAGTGAGGCGGGCGATTGCGCGGCGTCCTTGGCTGCCATGGGGTTCAGCGCCGCGATTGCGCAAACAGGCGCACGGCCTCGAACAGCCCCACATGCGCGCGCCGCGGTAACGCGAACAGGCGCACCGCGTATTCCGCGACGAACATGGCGGCGACCAGCGGCAACGACCAGAGGTTGTTGAACGCCGACCAGACGGGCGCCGGGGCGAGGACGTATAGCATCACGCCCGTCAGTGCCATGGCGCCGAAGAACAGGCTCCAGGCCAGCGTGACGCCGCGCGTGTAGCGAAGCTCGGTGTCGGACAGGGGGCCATGCACCAGGTCCGCCCAGTGCGTGCACAAGGGCGTGCGGCCCGGCAGTAGCGAACTGGCAAAGAACAGCAGCAGCGCGCTCCACATGAACAGCTGCTGCAGCAGGAACATGAAGGCGAAGTGCGGGCTCAGCAGCGGCCAGGACCGCCACAACAGGACGGTGAGGGCGGCGCCTGCCACGATGACGGCGCCCCGCCAACGGGACCGCCAGGCCATTCCGATGACGAACAGGAGCGGGGGCAACAGGGCCAGCGCGGTGCCCAGCGCTGCACGCCCGGGGTGGGTGATGCTGTGGTAACTGAGCAGGTCGTAGGCGATGGCAGCCGCCGCCACGAGCCCGACTCGCAGCACGGCGGCGCTCTTCGGGCTCATTTGCTCCGGTGCGCCGCGATGTACTCGGCGAGGGCCTGAAGGGAGGCGAAGATCTTCAGGTTGTCGGCATTGTCCGCGCGCAACTGCACGCCATAGCGTTTGGAGACCACCAGCGCGAGTTCCAGGATGTCGATGGAATCCAGTCCAAGGCCCTCGCCGTACAAGGGGGCCTGGGGGTCGATGTCGGCGGCGGCCGTCTCGAGATTCAGCGCCTCCACCAGGAGGGCGGCGATTTCCGGGACCAGGGCCTCGCCGGCGGTGGCCGCCGCGGAGGGCACCGTGGAAACCTTTCGCGATGCGTTATCGGACATGCCCTCAATATACTATACAGGCTAACCCCGGCTCCACCCGCGCCATGGGCGGCGCAGCAGCAACAGCGGCAGCCTCAGCAGGAAGCCCGCAAACAGCCGGGTATGCATGCCCGTCAGCAGCACATTGTCGCGCAGATAGTGGAAATGCGAGACCCCCCCTTCCTCACGGCTCAGGTAGCGGACCGCGGTCGGGATGTTGATGGGCTGCGCCCCTCGCCAAACCAGCCGCACCGCCACTTCCACGTCGAAGTCGAAGCGGCGCATCCAGCGGCTGCCGTGCATCACCTCGGCCAGCGGGGCCAGCGGATAGACACGAAATCCGAACAGCGAATCGTGCACCCCCGCCCACAGGGTCTCGAGGTTGGTCCAGAAATTGGAGATCTTCCTGCCCCCCACCCGGACGCGGGGTGCGCTGGCATCGAAAATGGGCTCGCCCAGGATCATGCACTCTGGATGGGCGGCGGAGGCTGCCATGAAATCGGGGATGCGGTCGGCCGGGTGCTGGCCGTCGGCATCCATCGCCAGCGCGTGGGTGAATCCTTCCTGCAGGGCCTGCATGGTGCCGTGCAGGATGGCGGCGCCCTTGCCGGCATTCTTCGTCAGCACCAGCACCTTGAGGCCCGGGTCGGCGCGGGCCATGTTCTGCAGTTCCTCGGCGGTGCCGTCATCGCTGCCGTCGACCACTACCCACACGGGATTCCAGCGCTCGCGCGCGCCACGCACGGTCTGGTAGACCAAGGGCCCGGTGTTGTAGCTTGGAATCAGGACCAGGTGCGTGCGGCTGGCGGCGTTCACGAGTCGGACGCCACGGCCAAGGGGGCGGGCGCCACGGTGCGCTGTTCCAGCCAGCGATTCTGCGGAGCGTCGGCGAGCTCCGCGGCGAAATAGTGCTCCAACTCCACCAGCATGGCGTTGGCGTCCGCCGGCGGTTCGAAGCGCCGGCCCAGGCGCACGCGATAGGTGATGGGCAGGGTGGGGCGCTGGAACAGCGGCCAGCCCTTGCTCAGGTAAGGCGAGTCGGTCTCGATCAGCAGCGTCTGCACCGGCACCTGCGCGTGCTTGGCGATGATGCCGATGCTGGACTTGAGCGGATTGATCGGCGCGGTGAGGGTGCGGGTGCCTTCGGGAAACAGCAGCACGACGCAGCCGTCGTGCAGCTGGCTCACCGCTTCCTTGATCATCTGCCGCGGCGAATCGTTGCGGATGTAGCGCGCCAGGCGCGAGCCCGCGCCGAGGAACAGGTTGCGCATCAATTCCGATTTCATCACGCAGGTGATGTTCGGATGGCGCGTCAGGATCAGCAGTGCGTCGATGAGCTGCGGATGATTCGGCGCGAGGATCAGCGCAGGCCCGCCGCGCAGCGCATCCAGCGCGGACAAATCCAGCCGGTAGGCGCGCATGATGCGCAGCGACCAGACGTAGATCGAAAAGCCGCGCATGATCCCGGCGCGCCCGATGCGCGTGCCCGGCTTTTCCGGCAGCACCAGGTACAGCGGCAGCGCGAGCAGTGTCCAGCTCAGGCAGATGAGGCCGAGCAGCGTCAGCGAGACGTACATCGCCAGGTATTCGAGCAGAATCTTCAGGCTTCGCCGCATGCTGCTACCGCACCCGCTCGTCATGCGCATCCACGTCCACCCATCGGGAGGAACGGCCGATCATCCAGGCGATGCCGATGCCGGCGGTCCAATAGTGCCGGGAGTGCACCAGGGGACTGTCGGCGAAGCCCGCGCCTGCCAGTGTATCGTAGCGCAGGAATGTCCCGAACCAGCGCTGCTCGAAGCGCTTGGACGCCGATGCAATGAACTGCGTGCCGGCGTAGCCGCCTGCCGCACGATAGGCGGGCCGCAACGCGGAGGAAAATTCCGGGCGCACCGTGTAAAAATAATCATGGTAACGGCGTTCGGCGAAGATCGGTCCGAGCAACACGCCCAGGTTCCAGCCCTTGTGGCCGCCCGGATCGCTGATGTCGAGGTTCAGGGTCGGCGTGAACAGCCAACCGACGCGCCGCGGCGCGGCTTCCAGGGTGAAGGCCGAGCGCACCGGCAGCCGCACGTCGAGGCGGTAATGCGACTGTGGTGCATGCCACAGGTGCAGGTCCACGGAGGGTCCGATCTCGACGGTGGGCCGCAGCGAAGGCATGCCGGCCCGCACGCCGCGGTTGGAACTGCGCACCGGCGTGGTCGCGTTCAGGCTCAGGTTCACTTCCACCCGCTCGCTGTCGAGGAACAAACCACGGATGCCGTCGCGGTCTGCTTGCAAGAATTTACCGCGATACACGAGGTACGGCACGGGCACCGGCAGCACGCTCACGGTGTCGGCGCCGCGGTAGTCGGCGAATCCGAGCGCGCCGACGCCAAGTCCGAATTCCCACAGCGGCTTGCGCGCCGGCTCCGCCCTCACGGCCGGCGCGAGCGCCAGCGCGAGGCAGGCCAGCGCGGAGCCGCGATTCACGCCCTGCCCGTCGCGCCGCTGGCCTCGATCTCCACCAGCAGGTCCTCGCGGCAGACATCCGCCTGCAGGAAGACGATGGCCGCGGAGGACCCGAGCCAGGCGGACAGCTCGGCCGCGATGGCCGGCAGGTCGCGGCGGTGGCGAACGTAGACCTTGTACTTGAGATTGGCCAGCGGGCACACGGGCGTGCCGCTGCGCCGGCTGGCCTCATCCAGGAGCGCTGCGATGTTGGTCATCGTCTCGCGTGTCTGCGCGATGACATCCCCGCGGTGGATGGTTTCGTGGCCCACGATGCTGGCGGTGCCCGACACGAACAAGTGGCTGCCGCCAACCGCATCCAGGACGCAGGCGCGCGAAAACAGCGGGCTGTGCTCGCCGTACTGGCGCGGATAATCGTAGGCGCTGACCTGGCGCGGATTCTCGATCGCCAGCGGCGCCGAGCGCGCCGCCAGGAAATGAATCGACAGCGGCGCACCGCTCCTCGAACCCAGGGCGCTGGCGGCGGGCACGCTGCGCCGGTCGGCGAGGCGCAACTGCGCGAAGGCGGCTTGGCGCGCCGAATTGAAATGCCGGTAGCGCTCATCGCCGTCGCTGTCGGCATTGATGTCGGCGAGATAGTTCCACACGCGCACCAGATGCGGGTGCCCGGTGTGATCCAGCACGGCGAAGATGTCGGCGTAGGCCAGTTCGGTGGCGCGCCGCAGGGCAGCCGCGTGCGCATCGGCGGCCAGCGCGGATTCGTCGATGCGCAAGCACCCGAACAGCCAGTCGCCCATCTGCCGGTAGTGCACGCGGCCATGCGCCGCCCCGTCCGCCGCGGCACGCCCGGCCGTCTTGCCGTTTACACGCCACACTTCGCACAGCCCGGGTTCACTGCCCAGGAGCGGAGTCATGCTGGCCGTCACCGGAACGCTGCCCGCTGCCAAAGGCGGGGGCGATTCGAAACCCACCACGCCGAGCACTTGCTGCCAGAAGGCGGGCGGCTGGCGTGCAAGGCCCGCGACGGGGACGTATTCCAACAGCAGCGAGCTGGCGATGCTCATCCGCCGGCCGCCGCGCCGGCGGCTGGTTGGTCGCGATCCGCGGGGCGAATGTTGAAGGCTCGGGTTCGCATGGCCTGCAGCGAGCGGCGCGGGTTGAACAGGCAGGCCGCGTAGTACACCGCCTTGAATGCCCGCAGCGAGGTCCAGATGGGGGTGCGTCCGAAGATGTCGCCGGCGAGCAGCGAGAGCAGCGCCTCCTTCATGCGCAGCAGGTTGCGTGGCGCCAGGAACAGCTCACGCATGGCGGGATTGGTGACGCGGTAGATGAACCAGGAGAACTCCTTCGGGCCATGCCGCATCACCCGATCGTAGCGGCGCAGCGCGGCGCTGGCGGCGCGCGGGTCCGCGAGGATCCGGTCGATGGCGCTGGCCGCTTCCATGCCTGAATTCATCGCGAGCATCACGCCGGAGGAGAACACCGGATCGATGAACGCATAGGCATCCCCGGCGATCAGGTAACGCGGGCCATGGGAGTGCGTGGAGGAATACGTGTAATTGCCCGTGGCCTCGACCGGCGAGACCCGCTCGGCATTCGCCAGCCGCTCGGCCAGCGGCGGGCACATGGCGAGCGTGTCGGCGAAGAATTGCTCCACCGGCTTGTCGCGCGATTTCAAGTAATGCGGCCAGACCACCGCGCCCACGCTGGTGATGCCGTCGGCCAGCGGGATGAACCAGAACCAGCCGTGCTCGAACCAGAAGATGGTGATGTTGCCTTCGCGTTTGTCGCAATTGCGCACGGCGCCGCTGAAGTGTGCGTAGATGGCGGCGCTGTTGTGATGCGGGTTGCGGCGCTTGGCATCGAAGCGCTTGCTGAGGAAGGTGTCGCGGCCGGAGGCATCCACCAGGTAACGCGCCTGCCATTGCTGGCGGCGCCCATCCTCGTGTTGCGCGTGCACGCGCACTCCCGCATCCCCGGGCATGAATTCCACGCTGTCCACGCGGCAGCCCTCGATGACCTGCGCGCCGCGGCGTGCGGCATTGCGGATCAGGATCTCGTCGAACTGCGAACGCCGCACCTGGTAGGCATGGTCCAGCGACTTGTCCCAGCTGTCGGCGAACTCGAAGATCTGGTGCCGGCCGTCGGCCGCGCTCACGAACTCCGCGCCGCCTTTGCGCATGCCGATGGCGCGCACTTCATCGGCCACGCCCAGGTGCTCGAACAGGGGGAGGCTTGCGGGCAGGAGCGACTCCCCGATGTGGAAGCGCGGATGGCGTGATTTCTCCAACACCAGCACCCTGCGGCCGCGCATGGCGAGTTCGGTGGCAGTGGTGGAGCCGGCCGGTCCGCCGCCGATGACGAGCACATCAAGGATGTCGGGGGTGGTCCCTGCCGTCGCGGAAGCAGCCTCGTGGGGAATGGGGGCATGCATGGGCGTGAGTGTAGCCGCTTTGAGGAATTGGCGGGTAGTCCGGGGCGCGTAGCCCCCGGCACGATTCCAGCGGATATACTAGCGGCGGGATGTTTTCATGGAGGACGGGTTCATGCGAACGACAATCGGATGGGGCTTCGCGCTGCTGGGTGTGCCGCTCCTGGCCTTGGCCGCGGATTCGCTGGACGTCAAGCTCGGCTTGTGGGAAACCAGCATCGTCACCGACGCGCAGGGCATCACCGTGCCGAAAGGCGTGCTCGACAAGCTGCCGCCGGACCGTCGCGCCAAGTTCATGGCGGAGATGAAAAAGAACGAGGGCCGCCGCACCATCACCACCAAGAGTTGCGTCACCGCCGAGGACATCCGCAAGGGCGCCTTCCGCGCCGAGGAGGACAAGGAATCCTCCTGCAAGACCACGATCACGGCGCAGACGCGCAGCGTGCAGGAGGCCACGGTGGTGTGCACCGGCGAGGAGCCCCGCACCAGTCACATCAAGATCCAGGCCACGGATCGCGAGCACATGACGGGCACCATCGATAACACCACCGAGCATGGCAAGTTTCACATGCAGATGTCGGGCAAGTGGGTGGGCGCATCCTGCGCCGGGGCGGACGACTGATGTTGCGCACGAAGACGAACGGCCGCGCGTTGCCCGCGCGGCTGATGACGGCGGCGGCCCTGGCATTGACGCTGGCGGGTTGCGGCGTCAATCCGGTGACCGGCAAGAACGAGTTGCAGTTCATCTCCGAGGAGTCCGAGGTGCAGATGGGGGAGAAGACCTATCTGCCGCAGCGGCAGGGGGAGGGCGGGGATTTCAAGATGGACCCGGCGCTGACCGCCTACGTCAGCGAAGTGGGCCAGAAATTGGCCGCCGTCTCGGATCGCAAGCTGCCCTACGAATTCGTGGTGCTCAACAATTCCGTGCCCAATGCCTGGGCGCTGCCCGGCGGCAAGATCGCCGTGAATCGCGGCTTGCTGCCGCAGTTGAAGAGCGAGGCGGAATTGGCGGCGGTGCTCGGCCATGAGATCGTGCACGCCGCCGCGCGTCACGGTGCCAAGGCGCAGGAACGCGGCACCATCCTGCAGATGGGCACGCTCGGCGCGCAGATCGGCATGATGTCGTCGGACTCGCGCGGCCCGCTCGCCGGGATCGCGGCCCAGGGCGCGGCCATCGGCGCGCAGATGTTGCAGATGCATTACGGCCGGGACCAGGAGCTCGAGGCCGACCAGTACGGCATGGAATACATGAAGCGCGCCGGTTACGACTTGCAAGGCGCGGTCGGCCTGCAGGAGACCTTCGTGCAATTGTCCAAGGCGCAGGGCCGCAATCAAAGCTGGCTCGAGGGCATGTTCGCCTCGCACCCGCCCTCGGAGGAGCGCGTGGCGAAGAACAAGGCGACCTTGAAGCGCCTGGGCGGCACACCCGGCGAGACCGGCGCGGAACGCTTCAATGCGAAGATGGCGCCGCTGCGCAAGATGCAGCCCGCGTACGACAAATATGACCAGGCCATGGCGGCGGCCGGCAAGAAGGATTTTCCCGGGGCCAAGGCGCTCGCCAACGAGGCGGTGAAGATGCTGCCGCGCGAGGCGCAGTTCACCCAACTGCTCGGCGATCTGGCCATGGCGCAGAAGCAGCCGTCGGAAGCGGTGGGCTATTACCAGAAGGCCATCGAACTCGACGGCAGTTACTTCGGGCCCTACCTGGGCGGCGGTGTCGCGCAGTACAAGCTGGGCAACAAGGCCAAGGCGGAGGAGTGGCTCAAGAAGAGCGCCTCACTCCTGCCCACTGCGCCGGCCGTGTATTACCTGGGCGCCATCGCCAAGGATCGCGGCGATGTGCAAGAGGCGCGCAAATTGTTCGAGGCGGCCGCGCAGTCGCAGAGCGAATACGGCCAGATGGCCGCCGGAGAATTCCAGCGCATGGACATGGGGCAGAACCCGGCGCAGTACATCGCCACCGGCATCCGCCAGGATGCACAGGGCCGTGTGTTCTACGTGCTGCAGAACCGCGCGCAGATTGCGGTGACCGGCTTGCAGATCGTGCCGGTGGTGGTGGATGGGCAGGGGCAGATCGTGCAGCAGGGCGCGCCGCGCGCCGTGGGCGGCACGTTGAAGCCGCAGGAAACCGTATCGGTGGATTCGGGCCTGGAGCCCATGTCGGCGCTCCAGGCCCGCAGTCTGGCCGTGCGCGTCAGCGCGGCGCAGCCGGCGCCTTGAGCTGGTAGACCCACTCGCCCGCCACCATGGTGGCGAGCACCTGCGTGTCACGCATCTGCTCGGCCGGGACGGTGAGCACGTCCCGGTCCAGCAGCGCGAAGTCCGCCGCCTTGCCCGGCTCGATCGAGCCGATGGTGGCTTCCTGCTTCATCGCGCGCGCCGCGTTGATGGTGTAGCCGTACAGCATGGATTCGCGTGGCAGGTCCTGCTCGGGGAACAGCGCCTTGCCATCGCCGCTGCGCGTCTCCGCCTGGAAGATGGCCTTGAAGACCTCGGGCGTGGATACCGGCCAGTCACTCGCGCCAGCGATCACCGCGCCCTGGTGCAGCATGGTTCGCGCCGGATACTGCCAGGGAAAGATGTCTGCCGTCACGTACGGCTTGATCAGGTCGATGGTGTCGAAGCCGTACGCCGCCCATAGCAACTGATAGGACGCCACCACGCCCAGCGGCTTGAAGCGGCTGGTGTCTTCCGGACGCACGAATTGCAGGTGCGTGATGGAATGCGGCAGGCCGCTGTTGCCGTTGGCCTTGCGCGCGGCCTCGTATCCATTCAGCGTCTCATGCACGGCGAGATCGCCGATGGCATGCGTGTGCACGATCAGCCCCATCTTGTCGGCCTCGATGCACAGCTTCGCAAAGTTCGCCGGGGTGAACAGCAGGTCGCCGTACTTGCCGGTGTTGGTATACGGCGCCGTCATGGCGGCGCTCTGCGAGGGGTACTCGACCACGCCGTCCGCAAACACCTTGATGCCGGGAATGGTGACGTTCGGAATTCCCTCGAACTTCGCCTTCAACGCAAGGGCTGCCTTGAAGGAGTTCGGATCGTTGGGCTTGACCTGCGGAAACGCTGCCACGTGCGCGGTGAGCCCGCCCGCCGCGGCCAGGTCGCGATAGGCGGTGAGCGTGGCTGCATCCACCAGCGGATCCAGCCAGGAAGTGATGCCCAGGCTGTGCAGGTATTCCACCGCAGCGCGCGCGCCCGCCAACATCTTGGCGGGAGTGGTCGGGGGGATCTTCTTTTCCACCACGTCCAGGCCCTCATCGACGCCGAAGCCATTGGGCGTGAGGTCCTTTTCCAGGCCGTAGTATTTGCGCTTTTCTTCCGGGAGCTTGGCGATGAAGGCCTTGTTCAGGCCGGCGCGCTTGCGCATTGCCATGTTCGACCAGCCCGTGTGGCCGTCCATGCCGCGCATGAACAGCGGCTGGTTGGCGTAGGCACCGCTGTTGAAGCGCGCATTCAATGCCGCGTTCTGCGACCAGATCCCCAAGGGCACGCCGGTCACCACCAGCACATCGCCGCTCATGCCGCGGCCACTGCTCTTGGCCTCGGCCACGAAGGCGGCAAGCGCGTCGACGTCGGCAATGTCGTTCTTCGCATCCGCGGACAACAGGCCCACGCCGCCGAACACGGCGTGCACGTGGCTGTCGATCAGGCCGGGAAGCAGCGTCTTGCCGTCTAGATCGACGTTCTGAGCATCTGCGCCGACGCTGGCCTGCACGTCGGCGCGGTTGCCCACCGCGAGGATCTTGCCGTCGCGGATGGCGACCGCTTCCGCGTAGGGCTGCAGCGGGTTGGCTGTGAAAATTTTACCGTTGAGGAGGATTTTGTCGGTGGCCCGTGCCGCCAGCGGCAACGAGACGGTGCAGGCAACGGCAAGCAAAGCGACCCACGCACGATGCATGGTTTTCATGGCGATCCCCTGTGTTGTCGAGATTGAACGGGCGGCAGGCCCGTTCAGGGCGACTTGCCGTACTGGGGATTGTAAGGCCCGAAGGGCAATCCGGCTTTCTTTTTGAAGAACAGGAGTTGATTGGCTAGGCGGCTGGCTTGATGCGCAGGGTCGGTCTTGGAGGAAATGGCCTGGGTGATGGCCGCGGCGACGAGGTCGGCAAGGATCCCGCCGCCTCCGCCATTCGAGCCTTGTTGGGCAAGGCCGTCGCCTTCCCATAGCAGAAGCCCCGTGCGCGTATCCACGAGCTTGGCCTCCACCGACACGGTGGTGGTGCTGGAGATCACCTGGTACTTGCTGCCATATTGCTTCAAGGTGCAATACAGGATGGCATCCGCACCGAACACCTCCGAGGCCTTCGCCAGCGGAATTTGGTGCATCTCGCCCGCCGAGGGCAGGCCGTTTTCCTTCATGAACTGGTCGACGATTTCCACCGGGAACACGTAGTACCCGAGTTCCGCCAGCGGCTGCGTCACGGTCGACAGATAGCTGTAGGTGCCGCGGACATCGGTGCTCTGGTTCAATGGCGGCAGGACCAGGATGGAGCGCGGCGGGTGCGCGCGGAAGTTGGTGTAGTCGTACGGCTTGACCGTCTTGCAGCCCGTGAGGGAGAGCGCTCCGAGCAGTAACACCGTGGCAAGTGCCTTCATGGCTTTTTCACCTTGGCGATGAGCCGGTCCATCAGCTTGGCGGATTCCGGGAACTGCGCCTTCTCGGAATTGAACTCCTGCAGCGCTTGATCGGACTTGCCGAGTTGGAAATACAGGTAGCCGAGATGGGCATGCCAACCGGGGGGCAGTGGCTTGTTGGCGGCGCGCGCCGCCTGGTAGTCCTTCTCCAGTGCCAGAACCTGCGTTTGCGGGTCACCGGCGCCGGGGGTCGCGTGCGCGGTGTAGATCAATTGCTCGTAATCGCCCCAGGCGTAGATCGTCTTGGGCGGCGTCACGCAGGCCGTCAGGCTCGCGGCCAGGCAGACAAGCGTAACGAGGCGCGACATCAGGGCTTCGGCGCCCAGCTGCCCTTCTCGGCTCCTTCGACCAACCGGTCGACGGCTTCACGCACGGCGAGGTCCAGCACCTTGCCGTTGAGCGTGGAATCGTAGCCGGCGGTGCCGCCGAACCCGATGATCTCGCGGTTGCTGAGCGCGTACTCGCCCGCGCCGGAAACCGAGTACATCACCTGCGAGGTGATCACATCGACGACGTTCAGCGTCACCTTGGAGTAGGCCACCTGCTTCTTGCCGCTGCCCAGGATGCCGAACAATTGCTGGTCGCCGGTTTCCTTGCGGCCGAATTCCACCACATCGCCGGTGATGATGTACTGCGCGCCGATCAGCTTCTGGTCCTTGCCGGCAAGCTTCGCCTCGCGCGCGTTCTCATCCATGTTGTCGCGGTCCATGACATTGAAGCGTCCGGTCTCCTGCAGGTGACCGATCAAGATGGTCTTGGCCTGGCCACCGAGGCGATCCACGCCGTCGGAAAACAGGCCGCGCAGGTAACTCGAGCGGTTGTCGAATTTGCCAACCGCCAGCGAGCTGCGCGGCCCGTTGTAGGCGGGCGCCGTGGCGGCCGCCACCGGCTTCTCGACCGTCATGGCTTGGTGGGATTCGGTGGCGCATCCAGCCACTGCCGCAGCCAGTGCCGCGATGCTGAAAATGCAAGGAAGTCGCAATTGGATGTTCATAGATGTCCCTATTCGAAATCCCAGCGCCGATCATAGCGCATCCCTTGCTGCCGGATAGCCACGCAAGGGGTGTGGCTGTATCGTAGTGTGACTCAATTCCCCCTGAAGAGATGAATCCCGATGGCCGAAGCTGCCAATGCCGCGCAAATCGAATATTGGAACACCCGCGCCGGTGAAACCTGGGTGCAATTCCAGGAGCAATTGGACCGTCAGTTGCAGCCGCTGGGCGAGGCCGGCATGCGGGCATTGGGGCTGGGTGCCGGTGAGCGCGTGCTCGACATCGGCTGTGGCTGCGGCCATACCACGCAACAATTGGCGGCCGCCGTGGGTCCGGGCGGGCGCGTGGCGGGCATCGACATTTCCCACCTGATGCTGGAAGTGGCCCGCGGCCGCACGCCGCCGGGGTCCACGGTGATCTCGTTTCACGAGCTCGATGCACAAGTCTCCGATCTGGCGAAGGCGGCCGGTGTGGAGGGCTTCGATGCCGCCTTCTCCCGCTTCGGGGTGATGTTCTTCAGCGATCCGGTTGCCGCTCTCGGCAATATCCGGCGCTCGTTGCGCCGTGCCGGACGCCTGGTGTTCGTCTGCTGGCGCCCGCTGGCCGAGAACGACTGGATGCGCCTGCCGCTCGAGGCCGTGATGCCGCTGTTGCCTCCGACACCGCCGTCCGATCCCAACGCGCCGGGGCCATTCGCCTTTGCCGATGCCGAGCGTGTCACCGGCTTGTTGCTGCAAGCCGGGTTTGCGCAGGTGTCGCATCAGCCCTTCGATGCCATGATCAGCAGCGGCGACCTGGAGCAGACGCTGCAATTGATGCTGCGGGTGGGACCACTGGGAGCGGCCCTGCGCGAACACCCGCAATACAAGGACCGCGTGGTGGCAGGCGTGCGCGAGGTCTTGAAGCAGCATGTCAGCGGTGGCCTCGTGCGCATGCCGGCGGCCGTGTGGGTGTTCCAAGCCATCAACGCCTGATCGCGTCGCTGTCTCCATGTCCCAGCCGACGCCCGATGTCCTGTACATGCGCCGCGCCCTGGAATTGGCGCAGCGGGCCCAGGCCGAGGGCGAAGTGCCGGTGGGTGCCGTGGTGGTGTTGAACGAACGCGTGGTGGGCGAGGGATGGAACCGGCCCATCGGCACGCATGATCCCACTGCGCATGCGGAAATCGTCGCGCTGCGCGCCGCGGCGCAGGCCTTGCAGAGCTACCGCCTGGAGCGCGCCATCCTGTATGTGACGCTCGAGCCCTGCGCCATGTGCATCGGCGCCATCCTGCATGCACGCATTGCACGCGTCGTGTTCGGTGCGTGGGACCCGAAGGCCGGAGCCTGTGGAAGCCTCATGGATTTGACCCGCCAGCCGGGCTTGAATCATCGCGCCGATGTGTTCGGCGGGGTGTGCAGCGAGGAATGCGGCGCGCTGTTGTCGGCGTTCTTCGCGCAGCGCCGGCGCTGAACCCGGGTTCAATTGCCGGCGAAATGCGGCGCCGGCGCGGTGGGGGAGGGGATGAGCCACTCCAGCAAATCACGGTAGGCACGCACGTTGTCGACGTAGCGCACCGGCTCCCAGCCGCGCGCGTAGCCATTCTGGGCCTGGCTGTACCAGCGTTCCTGCGACAACAGCGGCAGGTAGTCGCGCACGTCCTGCCAGGAGTCGGGGTCGCGGCCGGCGCGCTGCGTGAGGATGCGCGCATCCTCCAGGTGCCCGTAGCCCACGTTGTAGGCGGCAAGTGCAAACCAGGTGCGGTCCGGTTCGGGAACGTGATCCGGGATTTGCGCGCGCACCTGCTTGAAGTAGCGCGCACCGCCGAAGATGCTGGCGCGCGGATCCGCGCGATTGGTCACCTTGACGTGCAGGGCTGATTGTTCGGTGAGCTGCATGATGCCCACCGCGCCATTGTTGGAGGCCGCGGCCGGATCCCACTTGGACTCCTGGTAGCCGATCGCGGCGAGCAGGCGCCAGTCCTCGCCCACGGCGGTGGCCGCGGCTTCGAACCAGTCGCGCAGCATGGGCAGCCGTCCTTGGATGTGGCGCATCACGCCGCGCGCGCCTACGAAGCGCAGCTTTTCGCCACGGCCGTAGTAGCGCTTCATGATCTCGCCCAGGTCGCCACGCACTGCCACGCGAGCAAAATACTGGCGCACCTGATTCATCAGGCTGTCATCGCGCGAGCTCAGGGCCCAGGCCAGTTGCTGTTCCCCAGCGAAATCGAAGGCCACCGCCAGGTCCGGGTTGGCGTCGCGGGCCTGCGCGAACTCATTGGAATCGGCGATGGTGAAATCGATCTCGCCGTTGGCCACACGCTCCAGCAGTTCCAGCGTCTCGGTGTTGCCGTTCTCCACCCAGGCCAGGGTGGGAACGACGCTGCGCTGTTCACGCAGGTTGCGGGCATGCGAACTGCCCGTGGCCACTTCCAGGTGATAACTGCCGACTTCCGCGAGCGAGCGCGGCTTGAAGCCGCCACGGCGGTAGATCAGGTGCTCGCGGATGCGTTGGTAAACCGGCCCGAATTCCAGGCCGTCCATGGGCTTGGAGGGAACCGTCAGGGCGGCGGCGGCGATATCCGCGTGCCCCTCGATGACCAGGTTGTAGATGTCCGCGAATTTGCGCCGCGGCGCAATGCGCAGCTGCACCCCGAGGTCCGCGGCGAAGCGCTTCACCAGCTCGTATTCGGGTCCTTCGGGCTCATCGTTGGGACCGCTGAAGAAGGCGTTGGGGCTGTTGCGGGTCACCACCCGCAACTCCCCCAGTTTCTTGACTTGCGTGAGCAGGTTCGGCGGGGCCGAGCAGGTCCCCAAAAGGCAGGCCGCGATGCCGGCGATCGACAATTTCAGGCTCGGCAGCAGCAGTTTTCGCCGGATCCAACGTCCCACTAGCCTTGAAGCCTCATGTGCTGTTCCATCGGGGCGGCGCGCTTTATTGTCGAAACAGGCACGCTCCATGCCAATACGTTAGAATAGCGCGGAACGTCGGCAGGCGGACTCTTGACAATCCGCTGAATGCTCCGGGCGACAACTCCCGCCCCGCAACCAATGCCCCGTCATAGGAGAGGTACCGAAGCGGTCATAACGGCGCCGACTCGAAATCGGATGGTCGGTTAATCCCGGCACGTGGGTTCGAATCCCACCCTCTCCGCCACCACCCCCTCCGCACTCGTTCGCAAGAGTGCGGAGACTTTCAAAAACCAAAGAAATCATAGGGTTTTACGTCCGAAATCATTCGGACATCGCCGTCAGCGTCACGAAAAATTTGGGGTACGATTGGGGGTAGAGGACAGGGAAGGAAGGAGGCTACCCCCAGTGCTGACGGAGTTCGCCATCAAGCAAGCCATTCGCGGTTTGCCGCGGCAGGAGAAGCGCCGGAAGCTGTTCGATGGAGGCGGGTTGTACCTTCTCCTCGAGCCGCCAAAGTCGAGTGGTTGGCGCTTCAAATATCGCTTCCAGGGCCGAGAGAAACTGTTGTCTTTCGGCACCTATCCTGATGTTCCCACGTCACGGGCGCGAATGCTGCGGGACGATGCGCGGCGCAACCTGAAGTCAGGCCGGGATCCCTCGTCGATTCGCAAAGCGGCAGAAGCAGGGCAATCGAACACCTTCCGCGTCGTAGCAGAGGAATTGCTTGCCGCCCAGGCAACGAAGCTGGATCCCGACACGCTTGCCCAGAAGCGATCGTGGCTGGAGAAGAGGGTCTACCCTTACGTCGGGCGAAGTCCGATCGCTGACATCCGGGCGCCAAACATCTTGCCCTTATTGCGGCGGGTGGAATCGACCGGCCGATACGAGACGGCGCGCCGGGTGAAGACCGTCATCGGCGAAGTCATGCGTTTTGCCGTCGCTAGTGGGCTAGCGGAAGTCGACCCCACACTGAGTCTCCGCGGCGCGCTCGTCGCAGGAACCAAAGGCCACTTCGCGGCGGTAACCGAACCCGAGAGGTTGGCTGAGATGCTGCGGGTTATCTGGGCTTACGCGGGGCAACCGGCCACCGAGGCCGCGTTGAAATTTGCGTTCTACGTGTTTCCTCGTCCGGGCGAGCTCCGAAAAGCCGAATGGAGCGAATTCGACCTCAAGGCCGGCCTGTGGCGGCTGCCGTCGGGGAAAATGAAGAGCCGCAAGCCGCATGTCGTGCCGTTGAGTCGTCAGGCTGTTCAGATCCTGGAAGAGCTGCAGTCGCTGACCGGCGATGGTCAGTTCGTCTTCACATCGACGCGTTCCGGCGACCGGCCTCTTAGCGACAACACTCTAGTTGCGGCGATGCGGCGTCTGGGAATAGAGAAGGGAGAGCAGACGGCGCACGGTGCACGTGCGGTGGCGAGCACTCTCTTGAACGAACAGGGATGGAACTCGGATCTCATCGAGATCGAACTCGCCCATGTTCCGAAGGACCGGGTTCGGGCTGCCTACAATCGCAGCTCTCGGATCGAAGATCGCAGAAAGATGATGCAATTCTGGGCGGACTACCTGGATGCCTTGCGATTGAGAACCGAGCTGCCGCAGATGAGAAAGGCCTCCTGACGCAGCTCACTTCGAGCTTTGGTCGCAGGTCTCGATCAGTCAGATCGCCTTTCTGATGCTCGCTTGCGATCGGACCCATTCGAGCACTTCGGATTCCAGCCAGCGTACGGCGAATGCCGTCACCGGGATGCTATGCGGGAACAAATTCGTCTTTTGTAGTTGGTAGATCGTCGTCTTTCTCAGGCCGGTGAGTTCCATCACTGATGCGAGCCTGATCAATCGGTCGCGTGGCTGCGGATAGGCTCCACTGTCGACATCGCTGGGCGCCGCGCTTCCTTTTGACGGCTCGTTCACTCGAGTGTCGGACGCGCAGGTCTTGCTCGTCGGTGGGAGTGCGGTGCGACGGGAGCGCCGTCGATATTCATGCCTATCGCGGCTCGCCTTAGGTTGAATTGAGCTGCTGTCTGGTTTGTCCATGCGTCGTTCGCCCACTGCTTTAAACACTTGTCAGAGGATAGGAAATCGACCCATCACTCGCAGTAGAGAGTTTGGCTTCAGTTTGCGGTCAATCTTTCGATTGGCTGCCTGGTTCGATTGGCGGGAGCCACTACATGCTGCGCTGCTAGAAGGCGCATTTGATGGCAATTCGATGCGGTGCGGTGATGAGGATCCAATTGTTTCTGACGTGTGATGGCTTCGACGCTGGCCGGTGAGGTCACTTATGAAGAGGATCGCGGCGCGGTTTGAGTTGTTTGTCTCTCAGCCAGCGCGACCTCAGTTAGCGCTCTCTTCGCCGTTCAGCCTCGTCATTCGTTTGTTGGTTGTGACGTCTCGGCGCATGAGGCTGCGTTGATGTTCGTAGGTCAGGAGGAGTCGTACCGCCTTGTGCGCTTATCGTGGAATCTTTCGCGCTTGTTCTGGGCGCGTTCGCGTCTCTGTTTCGACATCCCAGCCGGCGCTTTTGGATAACCGCAGGACCGGCCCAGTTGCGTCCGGCTTTTCACTCATCGATCTCCGTGTATGGAGGACGTGGAGGCGCCCGCGGTACTTTCACAACACTTTGGATGCAGGCTGGATCTGGGGCGTACGCGAAGAGAGAACGATTCGGGCTGGCTGCTCGGCGTGGAGGCTTTGGAGGTGGCATTTGGACCGCTAGCCTTGATTTGGTCCTACTGGGTGTTGGAGGCAGGGTTGCGGGCAGTCTTGGGTTTCCGAGGCAGGTGGGATGATTGCTGTTCACTTGTTGCTCATTTCGGTCAGGTGCCAGTGGTTGCTTGGGCGGGTGGCTCGTGGCTTGAGTTCGCTACATTTGTGGGGTTTGGCCGCTTTCTCGTGTCATACGCCGGATAGCTACACAGCAGCCTCTTGCTTCAAAGTCATTCCCATGAACGACAACACTCATCTCATGGCTTGGGTGACGCGCGAGACAAAGGATCGATTTTCGATCCTGGCCCGCAACCGAGGCTTATCCGAATCGGCTCTTCTGAAGCGGCTGGTCGAGGTTGCGCTCGCCGGCGCGGGCATCGACGTGGGCAAGCCTACCGACGTCTTGGAATCAGTGCCGGTCAAAGACCGACTCTCGATCCGATTGCGCATCGAAGACGTGCTACTGTTGCGCGAACGCGCCAGGGCCCGCGGGGTGCCAGTCAGCCGCTACGTGTCACTGCTCGTGCGTTCTCATCTTCGGCAAGTTACCCCAATGCCGCCGGCTGAACTGGACGCCTTCCGCCGGTGCATTGCCGAGGTTGGAGCGATTGGGCGCAACCTCAATCAGATCGCTCGGGCTATGAATCTAGGTGAGCCGTCAAGCGGTCTGACTCGTACCGAGATCCGCGCGCTCCTGAGTGCCCTGACCGAACTCAAGGAGCGCATCAAGGCGATCCTCGCCGCCAACCTTTCCAGCTGGAGCGACGGACATGAAAAGACGAGCAGTTGATCTTGGGGCCGGCCACCACCCGGTCTTGGACCTGGTTTCCTACGGACGTGGCGGTGGTTCGCGGTCGTTCACCCAGCCGCAACTCGATCTCATTGCGCGTACCGTGGGCCGGGCGCCGGAGGTCATGGTGAAGGTGTCCGGCGGCGCGCGAACCCTGCGCGGTGCCGCAGCACACTTCGGGTACATCAGCCGGCAGACTTCATTAGACATGGAGTCGGATGACCGCAGTGCCATGCGAGGCAAGGAAGGCATCAAGTCTCTGATCAAGGACTGGGACTTGGACATCGAAGTCATAGCGCCGCCCTTGGGGATCAAGAAGCCATCAAGGGGACCGAAGCTCGTCCACAACTTGATATTCTCTATGCCAGCGGGGACGCCGGCGGACAAGGTCTTGAAGGCCGTCCGAAAGCTAGCTCAGGACGAATGGGCGCTCAAGCACCGCTACGCCATGGTGCTGCACACCGACGAGCCACATCCGCACGTACATGTCGTGTTGAAGGCGCGCAGTGAGCAAGGACGCCGTCTGAATATACGGAAAGCCACGCTTCGACACTGGAGGCAAGAGTTTGCGACGAACCTGCGCGAGTTGGGCGTGGCTGCCAACGCCACTGATCGGGTGATGCGCGGTCAACTTCGCAGGAGCGCGTCCGACGCGGTGTTTCGAGCGAGACAGCGCGATGCGCTTACGCGGGAACCTTGGTCTAGGAGACAGCAGACAGACGCGCCAAGTGCAACACGACAAGCGGTGTATCTCGGCTGGCAGGAGGTGGCATTCAAGCTGGTCGAGGCCGGGTATCGCGACCTCGCCGCGAAGACGCAAGCATTCGTGGAATCCGCGCAGTGGCGGCGCGTCGATCGCGAACGGGAGCGGACTTGGGCCATTCGAGCACGCTCCCGGAGACCAGGAGTCGAGAGGGAGCAGGGTAACTGATGCATCGGAATGCTCTCAACTGCGGTGGCTTAAGACAAGAAACTGCCGACCCAGGAGTACATCTGATCTTGTCTGAAACGATGGAGTGCCACTGACCGATCTTCGAAGTTGCTTCCGCTGAGGCGTTCGAAAGGCGCCTCTATCGTTCAGATAGCTCAATCGACTCGGAGAGAATTCCGAGCAATGCATTGAGTTGGTCTACGCTTTCGGCACTAACGTGATGCAGCATCCGCGCGATCCAATCCCGGTTCGCGTCGGCAACGGTTTCGAAAAGCCTCCAGCCTTTTGTAGTCAGGTGTATCAGGGACATCCGGCGATCGCCCGCGACCGGCCTTTTCAAGACCAAGCCTTCCCGCATGAGTCGATTGACGACGTTGGTCACATTGCCGTTTGTAACCATTAACGCTTTTGATAGCTGAGACATGGACATGCCGTTTGCGCCGCGTGCCAAGGTGGCGACCATGTCCCATTTGGCAAGCGTCGTGCCGAACTCCTCGTCCAGCCGTACGCGGAATCGGTTCTTCACTGCTTGAGAGCATCGAAGAAGCCGAATCAGCAAACGCAATGAGCGCGTTCCCTCGTCTTCAATCGGTGCGCCGGAATCTTCCTTGATGGTGCGCGCGGGCGTCGTAATGCGCAGCATTAGCGAAGGATCATCCCTAGAGTCTCCTCGAACAAGACGCCGGGTCTCGCAAACGCATCACACACGGAAAAATGTTCGCATCCTGCGACGTCCAGCTGACGGATCGTGAGCGCCGGGTTACTCCGCCGGGCAAGCAGTTCAGACTGTCTATGAAATTCGCTCGACTCCAGTTCTCCAACCGCCAGCAACGCGTCGGCGGGGTTAGTTAGCTGCAAATATGCCGGTGAGAGTTGCTTCGCCGCGACTGGGTCGAGCTTGATGTCATCGCGCAGGAATGGCGCCAGCGCCAACGGTTGCAGGTCAAATAAGCCGCTGATAGCGATGGCAGAACGGAACAATTGCTTCGGTAGGCCAGGTTCCAATGCTGGCCAATCTGTTGCCAGCATCATGCCGCAGAGATGACCTCCCGCGGAATGACCAGAGCAGGCCATATTTTGCGGGTCAACACAAAGGGACCGTGCATTGCGATACAACCATGCGCACGCACGACGAGTCTGTTGGACGATTTCTCCAATGGTGACCGAAGGCGCGAGCGCATAGTTGATGAGCGCCACCGACACTCCCTTGCTGACGTAAGGCGTCGCGACCCAGGAAAAATCGGCTTTATCCATCGCCCGCCAGTATCCACCGTGGATGAAAACCAGCATCGGAGTCGAGCTGGCACTGCCTTCTGCGGGAAAAAAGTCCAATGTCTCGGCGGCCGACTCTCCGTATGGAATGTCCAATTTGCCTTGCAACCGCTGCCGCGCTTCGAGCGCCTCGGCTTTCCAGCGGGAAAAATATTTATTGCAATCGGGTATGCGCAGCCTTGGGTTGTATTCCCAATCCAGCTGTTCGTCGGTGGCTGTGGTGATGTCCGGGTTCAAGTTCCAATCCATCTGCTGGGATGCAAGGGGGCGAAAGCATCCAACAAATGCGCGTCGTTGACCAGCGGCTCACGAAAAATTGTTTGCGCAATGGCGCAAGGCATCGATGAGCGCCTGGGCCGCAGGGTTGAGTTGCGCCCGGACACGCTGCGTGACGCCGACAAACCGGCGCCAGGCGGGCGAGACAAGATGCAGGGGCTCCATGAGACCGGCTCGTTCTTCCCAATAGACCAATTCCTTGGGTAGAAACGTCAACGCGTCGCTTTGCATGACGACGGTCTTCATCAACACCGCAGAGGTCGTTTCGATGGCGGCGACCGGTGGTTGTAGTTCCGCCTGTGCGAATAAGTCGTCTAGCAGCTTGATGCAAAACACATAGTTGGAACGGATCGGCGTAAAATTCGTTGCATCGATTGAACGCGGAGCCGGATCTGATGCGCGGTGAAGTGGATCCCCAGAGCCAGATGTTCAGCTATTTCTCCCCCGAGTCGCGGGTGCCCGCGGAGCACCCGCTGCGCAATATCAAGGCGCACACGGATCGGGCGTTGAAGGAGATTTCCCGGCAGTTGGGCGAGCTGTATGCCAGCACCGGGCGTCCCTCGATCCCGCCCGAGCAGTTGCTCAAGGCGCAGCTCCTGATGGCGCTGTATTCGGTGCGCTCGGATCGGCTGTTCTGCCAGATGCTCGACTACAACATTTTGTTTCGTTGGTTCTTGGACATGAGCCTGGAGGACAAGGGGCTGGATCAGTCCAACTTCTCGCGCCTGCGTGAGCGGCTGGTGAACGAGGATCTGGCGCAGCGGTTCTTCGATGCCATCGTGAAGATTGCGCGCGAGCAGGACCTGTTGTCCTCCGAGCACCTGACCGTGGATGGCACGCTGATCGAGGCGTGGGCCAGTGCCAAGAGCTTCAAGCCCAAGGATGGACCGCCCCCGCCCAGCGATGGTCGCGGTGGGACAGATTTTCACGGCAGCACCCGCAGCAACGACACGCACGGTTCCACCACCGATCCGGAGGCGGTCTCGGCGCGCAAAGGTAAAGGCAAAGAGGCCAAGTTGTGTTTTGGCGGCCATGCGTTGATGGAGAACCGCAACGGGATGTGTCTGGACATGCGCGTAAGCTCCGCGCTGGAGACCGAGACGGTGGCGGCGACCTATCTTCTCGAGCGGCAGGCACGCAAGCATCTGCATCCGATCAGCGTTGGGGCTGACAAAGGCTATTGCACCAAAGGATTTGTCGCCTTCCTGCGCCGCAAAGGTATCCGCCCGCACATCGCGCAGATGGCCAGCCGCCACACCCCTGGCCTTGATGCGCGTACGACGCGCCATGCCAGCTATTGGGTAAGCCAGAAAAAGCGCAAGCGCGTGGAGGAGATCTTTGGCTGGATGAAGGCTTACGGAGGCCTGCGCAGGATGCGCATGCGCGGCATCGCGCGGGTGCAGTTGCATGCGCACCTGGTCGGTGCGGCCTACAACCTGCTGCGCTTGAGTCGGCTCTTGCCGGCTACAGGATAGGTGTCGCTTGAGTCCGACCAGAGCGGCCGATGAGCGAGAAAAAGGCTTAAAAACAGCCGACTCCGGACTTTCTCGCCAATCATTTTCGTCGACTTGGTCCATCATTTTGATCGCTCGCAGCAGTTTTGCATCAGGCTGCTAGCGCACGTCGTTCCAATTCACGCGATCGCGCGAGCACCCAAACCTGGTTGACCAGCATGGCGGCGTCCAATGGTGGCTTCTTCGCCAAAAGCGGATGCCCGCTTCGAACGAAAACCGCCGCACGATCTTCGTGGAGCCTGATTTGCTTCAAATCAGGGTCATCGCATCTCGGTGGGATCGATGACAGCGCGAAGTCGATTTCCCCATGTTTCACCATGGGCGTCAACGCCTCGTTGAGTCCGTAGAGGACGGTGACGCGGATGTCCGGCGCTTGTGCGCTGAGGCGCTTGAGAGCCATGGGCAGCAATCTCGTGGCCTCCGAAGGCCCGCATCCGATACAGGTCGTACCGATTCGCGCTGCTTTCAGGGCCAACAATTCTTCGGCCGCCGTTCGCAGTTCTGCGTCGATCGAATCAGCGTGCCGGGCGAGCGTAAGTCCGAACGTGGTGGGTATTGCTCCAAAGCGGCCTCGCTCGAGAAGGGCGACGCCCAGCGCCCGCTCCAGCAAACGGATGTTCTTCGACAATGCCGGCTGTGAAACCCCAAGAATTTCCGCGGCTTTGGAGAAGGATCGATGCTCCACGATCATCGCTAATTGGCGCAGTCGCGTGACATCGAGGTTGCGCAGCGACTTTGCAGGTTTTCGGTAATCCATAACCATTTGGAATATAACTCGCAACAAAAGTATATGGAAGACCAGCCGCTGCGGACTTACGGTCTGCCATACGGAATCAATCTCAATCGTAGTCTCAATAGCAGCTTGGAGGCGCAAGTGCAGCCAATCGAGAAACTGGTGGAAGAAGACCGCGTGCATAAGTCGGTCTATACGGATGAATCCATTTTCGAGCGCGAGATGGAAAACATCTGGGAGCGCACGTGGGTTTATTGCGGGCACGAAACCCAGATAAAGAATCCGGGCGACTTCTTCACGGTTCAGATCGGCCGCCAGCCGATGATTGTCGTGCGCGGCCAGGATTCCAAGATTCGCGTGTTGTATAACCGCTGCCCGCACCGCGGCGTGCAACTCTGCGGCTCGCGCTCAGGCAACACGGGATCATCGTTCGTCTGCTCCTATCATGCATGGAGCTTTCACCTGGACGGTAAGGTCAAGGGGATTCCGCTGCCGCATGGATATGACGGGACGCGCCTGACCACGGACAACCCTGATTGCTCGATGAAGGCGGCTGCGCGGGTCGATAGCTACCGCGGTTTCGTCTTCGCCAGCCTGTCCGATAAAGGGCCGGGGCTCGTAGAGTTCCTCGGTCAGGCCAAGATCGCATTCGACGACATGTGCGACCGTTCGCCCGAGGGCGAAGTGGAGATCGTGCCGGTCGGTCATCGCGTCATCCAGCACTCGAACTGGAAGTTCTTCATGGAGAACCAGCTGGATGCCCTGCATCCGTCGGTTACCCATCAGTCCACGGGCATTTCCGCCGGCCGCGCCGAGCGCAAGTTGCAGGAATCCGGCGCCACGCCTCCGCTGTACTACCACTATCTGTCGACTTTCGCTTCGTCGTTCGAGCAGTGGGACTCGGTGCAGACCGTCAACTTTCCGCGCGGCCACGGCATTCTCAAGGGCTACATGGGCCTGCGTCCCGACGATCCTGATACCAAGGAATACGTGGCGGCCATGTACAAGGCGTATGGGGAAAAGAAGGCCGAGGAGTTCCTCAGCCGCAGCATCCATCACGTACTGGTCTATCCGTATCTGTCGGTGCAATCGCCCTTGCAGCAATTGCGCGTCCTGCGGCCGCTGGCGCCCAACAAGACGCTGTCGGAGATCTGGCACTTCCGCTTGAAGGGCGTGTCCCCGGCCATTTATCGGCGCGCGCTCTGGTACTACAACCTCGTCAATTCGCCGGCCACGATGATCAACGCCGACGACCTCGAGAACTGGACCAAGGGTCAGTGGGGCTTGGAGTCCAAGGGCGGTGACTGGGTCAGCTTTCATCGCAACTTTGGCGGCGACACGAAAGAGGGCGAGGTTCTGTATTCCAACAAGGGAACCTCGGAAGTCGTCATGAGAAATCAATTCAACGCCTGGGCGGAGTACATGCGCGCCTGAGCGCGGAGGTCATATGAGCAACACATCCTTGGGCCAGCGGCTTGGCGAAGAAGTCGTCATCCTCGAAAACAAAGAGGTAAAGAAGACCGGCGCTCAGTCGATCGCGCCGGATCATTCTCCACGCCAGTCCTACAAGATGGGCGCGTTGCCGGTTCGCTCTTCGGTCGACGCCGGCCCGCAGTCATCCTCATTGCAGCATCGCGTTGAGCAGTTCCTGTACCACCAATCCGAGTTGCTGGATGCCAAGCAATGGGAAGCGTACATCGACCTGTTCGCCGAAGACGGCGTCTATTGGATGCCCGTGAACCCGGAGCAGACCGAGTGGTTGGATTCGCCTTCCATTTTTGCCGAGGACCGGCAGTTGATGGGCATTCGGTTCGGCCGCGTGACGCACCCGAATGCCTGGTCGCAGGCGCCCGAGTGGGGCACCAGCCACATCGTCAGCAACGTGGTGATCGAATCGCAGAAGGGCAATGAAATCCAGGTGCGCTCGCGGTTCCATATGACTGAGTTGCGGCGGGATTCTCTGCGGCATTTCGCTGGCACTTACCGGCACACCCTGGTCAGCACGCAGGATGACTTCAAGATCCGGCTGCAGCGCGTGGATATGCTCAATGCTCGTGCTCCTTACGAGTACGTGCTGCAGATCTGGGTCTGAACGACGTGTTTCCGCGCGACGTACCTGGGGCATCGCACGGAGGCATGGTGGTCGAGTGGTTCGATGTCGTGGGCGAAGGCAGCGAATCGGACATCGTGGTGAGCATCGAGACCGACCGGCCTCATTACTCTGCGCGACCCGGATTGATCCGCAAGCTGCTGCCGATCGCCGTGGACAAGGCGAGCGGGAAAGTAACCGCGGGCGGTTCCTACCTGTTCGACTCGCTGGAGAATGCGCGCGGCTACTTGCAGTGGACCGAGACGGAGTATCGGGTTGACGGCCTGCTGTTCCACGAGCAGCCCTTCGTGGCGAACTTGTCGTGCTTTCTGGGCTCAACCGTAGGCGCGGTTGATTACGCGCCCATCGAGACCAGTCACGCCTCCAAACGGATCCAAGTATTCCAGGCGTCACCGGGAGCGGCGGCCCGACTCGCGAAGGATGCGTGGCCTGCCATCGAGAAGGCAGGCGCTGCGCATGGATTGAGTTCAGCCTGGCTGGGTGTCGATGCGAGCTCCGATCGCATCGCGCTCCTGACGGTCGCTGCCAGGACGGCGTCTGAGCAGGGCGATGACTATTCCGCCTGGGATCGCCTCAACGCCGTTCCGTTGGCGGAGAAAGCCTTTCCGGCTGGAAGCCTCGTGAAGGTCATTCACGATGCCTGCATGTGGGTATTCACCATTTGGCGACCGCCCGTCGATGGCAACGAGACGCTCGGCCTGTGGCCGAATTCGCCTCCGTTGCCGGCGCCCTCGTATCACGGGGCCGCTTGAATCCATTACAGCAAACGCCTTTGACCGCAGGGGATGGTTCATGAGAATGACGATTCGTTCGAAGAAAATGTTGGGTGGTGCGTTTTCAGCAGCCCTGCTCGGTCTGGGCGTCACGGTGGTGTCCTATGCACAGGAATCACCGCAGCTCGAGGAGATCGTCGTCAGCGCGCGCAAGCGTGAGGAAAACCTGCAGTCCACACCGGTGGCGGAGAGCGCGTTTTCCGCTGATGCGCTCGCGGCCCGGGCCGTGGTCAATATCGCCGAGGTCTCGCAGTTCGTTCCCAATGTCCATTTTGATTCGGCATCGAACCTGGCCGGCAGCAGCTCGAGCATGACCGCCTTCATCCGCGGCATCGGTCAGACTGATTTCGTGCCCACCATCGACCCGGGCGTCGGCATCTATCTGGATGGCGTCTACGTTGGCCGGACGGTCGGGGCGCTTCTGGAGACCGCCGATATCGATAAGGTCGAAGTGCTGCGCGGCCCGCAAGGCACGTTGTTCGGCAAGAACACGATCGGCGGCGCCATCGTCGTCACCTCGCGCAAACCGGGCAAGGAATTCGGCGCTAATGTCGAGGCGTCCACCGGTCAGTTCAACCGGGCCGACTTCAAGGCCGGCGTCGATCTGCCGATTTCCGAGACGCTTGGTATGCGCGTGACCGGGAACTACCAATCGCGCGACGGCTACGTCAATCGACTGGTTGACGGCGGCAAGATGGGCAACAAGAAGTCCCTGTCCGGTCGCGTCCTTCTGGACTTCAAGCCGTCCGATAGCTTCGATATGTCCCTAGCCCTCGATGGAACCCGCAATCGCGAAGAGGCGGCGCCGCTGACCATCCTGAATGTCTCCGAAGAAGGCGTTTTCGCGTTCTTCAACAACCAGTTCCTGTTTGGAGACCAGTGCCTGCCGCCGGCACCCCTGGATAACCCAAACTGCTATTCGGCGCGTTGGATCTCCGGCGACAAGAAGGGCAACTACTCCAATTCACCCAATAAGTCCGATCTCGACCTGTGGGGCGCTTCGCTCACGGCCAATTGGAATCTCGGGGCGATGTCCGTCAAATCCATCACCGCCTATCGCCGATTCCATTCAAGCTTCTATTGGGATGGCGATGCGTCGCCACTGGTGATTTCGCAGTCCGATGACATCTACAGCCAATCCCAGTTCAGCCAGGAGTTTCAACTGTCCGGCCGCGCGATGGAGGATCGGTTGAAGTGGCTCGCGGGTGCGTATTATCTAAAGGAAAAGGCGGATGACTTGAACATCGTCAGCCTGTCGTTCGGGCGCTTCAACAGTGGCGGCACCACCGATAACGACAGCATCGCAGGCTTTGCGCAGGCGACTTACCAGATCAACTCGCAGTTCAATCTTACGCTCGGTGGCCGATACTCGAACGAGAAAAAGCGCTTCACGCCGGATCAGTACGTCCTGTCGATCGATCCCTTGGCGGCGACCGACTTTGGGTTCGCCGGTGACCCTGCGAATCCGACTTGCTACTTCTTCCTGTGCAATCCGTTGACCAGCGGCCCGACGGCGCCAGGTACGCCTCTGCAGGCAGGCGATCGCATTCTCCCGTTCACGGAAGTCTCCGTCTCTGCCAGTGAGTTCACGCCGGCCGTGACGTTGGACTACTCGCCGACCAAGGACTTCATGATTTACGCGACCTACTCGAAAGGGTTCAAGGGTGGCGGCTTCACGCAGCGCATTTTCCCGCCGGAGGCCACGGTTTCCAGCTTCAAGCCTGAAAAGGCGCAGGTGGTCGAGTTGGGCGCAAAAACGGAGTGGTTCGATAAGCGACTCCGCCTCAACGGAGCGCTGTTTTCGACCAGCTATACAGACTTGCAAGTCATCGTCAACGAGGGAATTGCGCCAAAGGTTCGCAATGCAGGCGCGGCTCGAATCCGTGGTTTGGAGCTCGAAACCGAGGCGGTTCTGTCGAACGCCGTGCGTTTGTCGGCATCGTTCGGGTACTTGGACGCCTATTACAGGTCGTTGGACAGCAACGTGGCGGGGATCACGCTCGACAGCAAGTTGCCGAATGCGCCCAAGATCACGGCGAGCGCCGGCCTGTCCGTTCAGATGTACTCCGGAGCGGCGGGTACCGTGACCGCCCGCGGAGATTGGTCCTACCAGGATGCCGTATTCAAGGATGCGGTCAATTCCCCCGACATTCGCCAACCCGCTTATTCATTGGTGAATGCGAACGTATCCTACGATACTCAGTCTGAGCGGTACGGCGTCGTCGCCGGCGTGACGAACCTGACCAACAAGCGGGTCATCCAGGGTGGGTATTCGAATCTTGGTTTTGACAGCTTTTCGGTGGTCACCTTCGGCAGGCCTCGCGAGTGGTTCCTGACGCTGCGCGCAAAGTTCAATTGACTCGAGGGGGTTTCTGATGGCCATTTCCGACGGGCAAGCGGGTCGCACAAGCCGACGCTCCATCATCAAGTCGATAGCGGCGGGGGCGGCCGTGGCCGCGATGCCGGTCGAGGCAAAGCAGACCGGGGCCGCCGGCAACACGCCGTTCGACGTTCTGATCCTGGGTGGAGGCTTCGCCGGCGTTACCGCAGCGCGGGAACTCGGTCTCGCGGGAAAGAAGTGCCTGATCATCGAAGCGCGGCCGCGGCTTGGCGGGCGCACATTTTCAACCGAAGTGTTCGGGAAGCGCTCGGAAGTTGGCGGCCAGTGGGTACATTGGCTCCAGCCCCATGTTTGGTCCGAAGTGGCGCGCTACGGTCTGGACTTGTACGAAACGCCAGGGGCCGCTTCACCTGAGTCGGTGGGAGTCCTGAGTGCCAAGGGGCTGAGCCGCCAAGATCCTGGCCAGAACTTTGGGATGCTGCAAGCTGCCATGCAGAAGGTCTGCGCGGAATCGCGGCAGGTGTTTCCCCGTCCGTTCGACCCCTGGTTCCGTCCCGGCTTCGGCGGGTTGGATCATCTGTCCGTCCAGGATCGCCTGGACTCGCTGCAGTTGGATCCGCTGACGCTCGATGCGATAACGGCCTATCTCACGACGAACATCAACTCGTTGCCTCGCGATGCAGGTCTCGTCGATCAATTGCATTGGTATGCGCGGGCTGGATACGACATGGAGCGTCTGTTGCAGTCGTGCGCACAATTCAAGATCCGGTCCGGCACTTCGTCCTTGATCGCCAAGATGGTCGCGGACTCCAAGGCGCAGGTGCAGCTGGGGACGCCGGTCAAGACGGTGGAGCAGTCGGCGAAAGGCGTGCGCGTCACGGCGGTGGATGGTCGCGTGTTCACCGGTCGCGCTGCGGTGATTGCGTTGCCGATGAATTGCTGGAACGACATCGAGTGGCACCCTGGCATCTCTCCGGGTAAGACCGCCGCGTCGAAATTGCGCCACGCAGGGCATGGCTACGAGCTGCATATCCAGGTCGCAGGTCGCCCCGCGTCGTACATGGCCATGGCGCCATCGCCGTTCCCCATCAGTTTGCTGTACACGGATACCTATGACGAGGACGGAACGGTCATGGTGGCGCTGGGCCCCGACAGCAAGGATTTCGACATCAACGATGATGCCGCGATTGCCCAGGAGTTGCAGCGGCTGATGCCCGAGGCGAAGTTCCAACGCAGCTTCGCCTACGATTGGAATGCGGATCCGTACTCCAAGGGGACCTGGTGCAATTACCGGCCCAATATGTGGAGCCAGTACGGCCGCCAGATGCAGCAGATGGAAGGACGGTTAGCATTCGCAGGCTCGGACACCGCGAATGGCTGGCGGGGGTTCATCGACGGCGCCGTCGAGACGGGTTTGCGGGCTTCGCGCGAAATCAAATCGTTGCTGGCAGGAGCCTGAGCGGAACGAATTCGATGAAACTTCCGGCCCTACTGCTCCTGATCGCGCCGTTGTGGGCGAATGCTCAAGACTGCAACGTGGAAGATGGCGCCCGGGTATGGACTAAGTGTGCCGCCTGTCATTCGCTGGATCCGAGCGTACGCGGGATGGCCGCGCCCACGCTCAGCGGACTGTTTGGAAGGCCGGCAGGCCGCGTTCCGGGGTTTTCGTACTCGGCTGCGCTGAAGGCCGCCAATTTTACCTGGGACGATACTTCGTTCGATGAATTCCTGGCGGATCCGCAGGGCCGGATCCCGGGCACCGCGATGGCATTTTCAGGATTACGGAAGCCGGATGCTCGCAAGGCGGTTGCCTGTTACATCCGGCAAAACTCTCAGACACCCAAGCACTGACCCCGCGATAAGGAGACATCAATGGCACTTTCCGCAGTTAAGAACCTTCCGGCGACCAAGCCGGTGCCCGAGTACCTGTTGTACATCAACGGCGAGTGGTCGCGAGCGTCGAGCGGCGGGTTTCTGGATGATTTTGACCCATCCACGGGCGAGTTGTTCGCGCGGGTTGCGCAAGGAACCCGCGAGGATGCCTTGCGCGCCGTGACGTGCGCCTATGCGGCAAAGGACGCTTGGGCCAATGTCATGGTGTCCGAGCGCGCGGCGTTGTTGCTTAGGGCGGCGGATATCATCGCCTCCAAGGTTGAGGAATTGCGTGATGTGATCATCGCGGAGTCAGGCTCCACCTTCGGCAAGGCCATGTTCGAGGTCATGTACTGCATCGACCTGCTGCGCAGCGCCGCCGGCGATGCGCGCCACATCTTCGGCGATACGCTGCCGATGAGCATGCCGGGCCAGATCGGCATGACGATTCGTCAGCCGCTCGGTGTCATCGCCGGCATCGCGCCATTCAATGCGCCGTTCCTGCTGGCGATGAAGAAGGTTGCCTTGGCCTTGGCCGCGGGCAATTGCTTCGTGTTGAAGCCCTCCGATGAGACGCCGGTCACCGGAATCAAGATTGCGGAGATCTTTGCTGCGGCAGGGCTGCCCCCTGGCGTCCTGAATGTGGTCCCGGGGCCAGCCAGCGAAGTCGGTGATGTATTGATCTCGGATCCCCGCGTTCGCATGCTGACCTTTACCGGCTCGACGAAGGTGGGCAAGTACCTGGCGGTCGAGGCGGCCAAAACACTGAAGAAGATCACGCTTGAGCTGGGCGGGAAGAATCCGCTCATCGTGCTCCGCGATGCCAATATCGACTACGCCGTGCGGGCAGCTTGCTTTGGCATCTTCTTCCATCAGGGACAGGTTTGCATGGCGAACTCCCGCCTGATCGTGGAGGCGCCGATTTTCGACGAGTTCTGCGCCAAACTCGCAGCCCGCACCAAGACCTACAAGGTGGGCGATCCACGCGATCCGAACACCGTGATCGGCCCGCTGATCCGTCCGACCCAGTGCGCTTTCATCGATCAACACGTCAAGGACGCGGTGGACAAGGGCGCCAAGGTGCTCGCGGGCGGGACCCACACGGGCAACTTTTACCAGCCCACCATCGTCGCCGGCGTGACCAAGGATATGCGCATCTACTCCGAGGAGTCCTTCGGCCCGATCACTTCGGTGATTAAGGTCGATAGCGCGGAGGCGGCGCTGGAAGTTGCCAATGACACCTCCTATGGGTTGTCCTCCGGCGTCATCACCAATGACCTGCAGAAGGCCTTCGACCTGGCGTTGCGCCTCGAGGCGGGAATGGTGCACATCAACGACACCACTGTGGCCGACGAGCCCCATGTGGCGTTCGGCGGCATCAAGAACAGCGGCGTGGGCCGCGAAGGTGGACGCTATTCCATGGAGGAAATGACCGAGATGAAATGGATCACCGTGCAGCTCGGCCAGCGTCAGTTTCCGTTCTGATACCTAACGGCGCGAGCTGACACATTACCAATCCAGACACGCAGGCACTCAAGGGCGGGGCCGCAGGGCCGGTGTTACTCACCGGCCTTGGGCTCTCCTTCATTACCGTCGGCAATTTCGTTGCGTGGGGCTTCGCTCTTGCGCAGGGAGGTATCGGCGGGCTCTTGATCGCCTTGGCGGCCGTCGCCGTTCTGTTTTTCTGCGTGGCCTCCTGCCTCGGCGAGTTGTCCGCGATGCTGCCCAGTGCCGGAGGGTCCTACGAGTTGGTACGGCAGGGGTTGGGCACGAATGCGGGGATGCTTGCGGGTGCCGCGATCACCCTCGAGTACATCTGTGGCACGGCGGCTCTCGCATCGTTTTCCGCAAGCTACCTGCAATCCCTGTTGTCGGTTAAGGGAGCAGGGGTGGTCGCGATCCTGTACGCCGTGGTTTGTGCTTTGAACATTGCCGGCGTCGGCGAGGCGTTGGGATTTGCGCTTCTGATGGCCGGTGCGGCTATCGCAGGCGTACTCGCGGCATCAGCGGGAATGCTGCCGCATGCCAGCGTTGGCAAGATGCTCGATATCGTTCCTTCGGCTGGCCATTCCGCGTGGCTTCCCTTTGGGCTGGCGGGAGCATGGTCCGCGTTCCCATTCGTGGTGACGTTTTTCGTGACTCTCGAAGGAGTACCCTTCGCGGCCGAGGAGGCGCGCGACCCGGCTCGCAATATTCCCCGGGCGATGCTGGCTTCCCTCGCGATCGGTGTGGTGCTGAGCGTCATCGTCGTTTTGTGTTGTGCTGCTGGGGCTGGGGCAAACAGCCTGTTGGGTGCTCCCGATCCTGTGGTGGCGGCATTGCGTGCCCGAGGCTATCAGGGCGGGTCTGACTATCTGCTGCTGGCGGTAAACGCAGCGGCCTTGGCCGCCTTGATGGCGAGCTTTTTCGGCGGATTGTTCGCCAGCTCCCGCATGTTGTTTCACCTTGCGCGAGAGGGGCGGTTGCCTCATGTGATGACACGCATCAATTCGCGCCAGGCCCCCTGGCTGGCAGTTCTCGTGGCAGCACTCTGCGCGGCTACCTTGACCTATTTCGGCAATCCCGAACAGCTGGTGGTGATATTCGTGTTTGGCGCGACGAGCTGCTACCTGATGATCCTGGCCGCGCACTGGCGCTTGCGCCACGTATCGGCGGCCACGCCACGCCCGTATCGAAGCCCGGGTGGTGCGCTGCTTCCCGTGCTGGGCTTGAGTCTCGGGACGCTCGCCTTCATTGCCTGCTTCCTGGCGGACGTGAAGTGGTCATCGATCGGCGTCGCCTTGCTGCTGTCCTTCGCTTTGTATCTCCGGCTGTCGCGGCGTTCGACCTGAAGCTTGGCTGCGACCGGCGCAAGCGCGGGGCGCACCGCTCTGCAAAGTAAATTGGAGGTCAACATGAACCGACCGATGGCTGCGAAGCCTCGCTCTCAGACTGCCGAATGGCAGATGGCCGACAACGCGCACTACCTGCATCCTTTCACCGACTACAAGGAGCTACACGCCGAAGGCGCGCGCATCCAGGATCGCGCCGAAGGTATCTACATGTGGGATACCGACGGCAACCGGATCATCGATGGTCTCGCAGGTCTCGGCTGCGTGAATATCGGCTATGGCCGGCAGGAACTAGCGCGGGTGGCGGCGGAGCAAATGAGCCGTTTGTCGTTCTGCCAGTCGTTCTTTCGCACCTCCAACAAGCCCGCCATCGAGCTGGCCGAACAGCTGGTTGCCCTCGCTCCAACAGGTTTGCGCCACGTGTTTTATGCGAGTTCGGGCTCGGAGGCCAACGAGACCTGCTACAAGCTGGCGAGGCGCTATTGGCAGCTAGTCGGGCGGCCACAGAAGAAGATCGTCATCGCTCGCGACAATGCCTACCACGGCAGCACCATCGCCACCTCGAGCCTTTCCGGGCTCCCTGATCTTTATGGCAGCGGCGGCGATATGCCGCTGGCTGGAATTGCAAGGATCGGCACGCCATATTGGTATGTCGCTGGCGGCGACCAGTCTCCCGAAGCGTTTGGGTTGCAGGCCGCGCGATGGCTGGAAGAGCGCATCCTCGAATTGGGTGCTGACAACGTGGCCGCCTTCTTCGCAGAGCCGATGCAGGGCGCCGGTGGCGCCATCATCCCGCCGGACACCTACTGGCCGGAGATCCAACGGATCTGCCGCAAATACGATGTCCTGCTGTCGGTGGACGAGGTGGTTTGCGGCTTCGGTCGGTCCGGCCGTTGGTTTGGAAGTCAGCGATTCGGCATCGAACAGTTCGACCTGATGGCCGTTGCCAAGGGCATCACCTCGGGGTATTTCCCGTTGTCGGCCGCCCTCATAAGCGATCGGATCGCCGACGCACTCATCGACAAGGGCGGCGAGTTCTACCACGGGTTCACCTACTCGGGTCACCCGGTCGGATGCGCCGTGGCGTTGGAGAATATCCGCATCCTTCGGGAGGAAAAGGTCATCGAGCATGCAGCATCGGTCGAACCGTTGTTCCGCTCGCGCTTTGCTGCATTGGCCGATCATCCACTCGTGGGCGATGTTCGTTCCTGTGGATTGTTTGGTGGCATGCAGTTGGTCGCGGACAAGAAGTCCCGTCAAATGTTCGATTCGGCGGCACGCGTGGGTGACCGGTGCAGCCGCGAGGCACTGGCCCGGGGACTGGCGCTTCGTTCGATCGGGGACACCATGGCGCTCATGCCGCCGCTGGTGATCACGGCCGATCAGATCAACACGATATTCGACATCACGCGCGAGGCGCTGGACGCGACGGCAAGGCATTTCAAGATTCGCTGACGATGCGGTGAATGTTGTCGTGAGCTTCACCTCCACAACCCGCGTTCTCCTCGCGCTGTCGATGTTGGTGGTGGCTGGCGGTGCGCTTGCTGGCGGAGCGACCAGGGAGGCGAGCCAGCCGGGGAGTCCGGGGTCCGCCAAGGGCGACGAACCCTACGATCCCGCGCCGGTACGTTGGGATTTCTACGAGCACATGTGGCTCAAAGACTTTCCACGAGCCTCGAGCGCCGAGCCCCTGAAGCCAACCTACGATGAAAAGCAGGGAATTCATTTCCTGGAGAAGACATCGCTGGTGTGGACTGCGAAAACGGCTGCGGTACTTGTCATACCAGCATCCCCTACCTAATGGCGCGGCCGCTGTTTTCAACGGACCGGGCTGCTCGCGAAAGCATGAAGACGGTTCGCACCGCCATGGTTCGGTATTCCAGGGCTCACGCGAAAGAGCCTCTCAACGCGTTCTTCACCGCGCCGGCTGCTGCGTCGCTGGCCATCAATGATGTCCTCACGACCGGTGCGATGTGTCCTGAGTCACGAGAATTGTTGGCAGCAACTTGGCGGTTGCAGTCAGACGATGGCAGTTGGCATTACCCGACTGACGACATGGTGCCGTATCTGGAGCGTCAGCAGAAGTATGTGGCCTACTTCATCGCCGTCGGCGTTGGATACCTGCCGCCGGAGTATGTGGCCGGTGAAGCGGCAAGGCTGGGCATTCAAAAACTCATCGGATTTGTGCGCGCGAACATGCCAGGTAACGCGCACGATCAGGCAGTGGTCCTATGGGCATCAGCTCGGACCAAGGGACTGCTCACAACCGAAGAAGTCGAGTCATACAAGGCGCTGCTGCTGCGGCTGCAACGCCCAGATGGCGGCTGGACGCTGCCATCGTTCGGACGTTGGTTGCGGCACGACGGTCCGCCAAATGATCCGGGAGGTTCGAGTGACGGCTACGCGACAGGACTCGTTCTGACGGCTTTATGCGCGAGCGGTTATGACTCAACTGACGCTCGCATTGTCCAAGGCTTGTCCTGGATCGAGAGCCACCAAAGGTCCTCTGGTCGCTGGTTTACGCGCTCTACCTATTCAGACAATTTGCAGGGTTACCTGACGACAATGGCGACTGCTTACGCTCTGATGGGCATTAAGCTTTGTCGCGTCGGCTCAAGGAATTGGATTGGTGAATCCATTCATTAGAGTTTGAGGGGGCCTCAGCCATAGGCTTCCAACGTTAGTCGTTTCTCGATCTTTGATCTTGCGGCGGTTGCTGGACAAGCGCATTGTGTGCTTTCAGCTGGTTCTCGGTCTTAGTTGAAGGTGAGCATGGAAGGCGCCAAACAAAACCCAAGCTCTAACGTTGGCAAGTTTCGGGGTCGCGGCGCGAAGCAGCGACTTCTAGCCGCACTTACAGAGCAATTCGTAGTCAGGGGCGATGCCACATTAGCTGCCCAGCTTCTGAAGAAAGTGGAGGTCAAGGAATACCCTGCATCCGAGATACTGATGGAGCAGGGGGGCGAAGACACGCATCTGGCATTCATACTTGCGGGCAGCGTTCAAATTCTCGTGAACGGACGCGTAATGGCGACGCGTGTCCCCGGCGATCATGTCGGAGAGATGGCGCTGATAGATAGTTATGCCAGACGCAGTGCGACTGTTAAGTCTATCGAGCGAACCACAGTTGCGGAGATTTCGGAGCTCGATTTCAGTAAATTGGCAAATAGGCATCCCACACTTTGGCGCCGATTGGCCCTCAGTCTTGGTGAGCGACTTAGGGAGCGCTCGAAATTCCACCCTCCTCCGAGAGAGAAGGCGGCGATATTCATTGCATCTTCGTCAGAAGGTCAACGCTTTGCAGAATGCATCTATTCGGCGCTTAGGCGCAGCGATTTTGTGCCTCATCTGTGGGCACGTGGTGTGTTTGAGGCCGGAAAGACGACAATCGAAGACTTGGTTAGAGAGGCCAACGAGTGCGACTTCGCAGTCATCGTGACATCGCGAGATGATGTCACTTTTAGCCGCGGAACCCTAAAGACTTCACCGCGTGACAACGTGATATTCGAGCTCGGGCTATTTATGGGGGCGTTGTCGCGCGAACGAACTTTTGTATTAGTGCCGCGAGGTGTCGACTTCAAGGTTCCGTCAGATCTACTAGCAGCTTGATGCAAAACACATAGTTGGAACGGATCGGCGTAAAATTCGTTGCATCGATTGAACGCGGAGCCGGATCTGATGCGCGGTGAAGTGGATCCCCAGAGCCAGATGTTCAGCTATTTCTCCCCCGAGTCGCG
>JBGAGE010000005.1:0-543239 GCA_044226865.1 Steroidobacteraceae bacterium
CAGGAGCCCGTGCTGCCGCCGCGCCCGACGCTGCGCGAATCGCTGAGCGCGCGCGGCGGGCTCGATGCGATCGACGACGAGCGGGCCCGCTGGCGCGCCGATGCCCGCCTGGTCGAGTACCTGCACCGCTTCGGACTCGACGGCGCGGCCGCTCCGGACGGCGCGTCGGGAGGTGAACGCAAGCGCGCGGCCCTCGCCCTCGCGTTCGCGCTCGAGCCGCAGCTGCTGCTGCTCGACGAACCGACCAACCACCTCGACGTCGACGGCATCGAGCTGCTGGAGAAGCTGGTGAGCGAAGGCCCCGCGGCCGTCGTCATCACCCACGACCGTCGCTTCCTCGATCGCGTCGCGACGCGCATCGTCGAACTCGACCGCGGCCTGCTGCGCTCGTACCCCGGCAATTTCGCCGCCTACGAGCGCCGCAAGGCGGAGCAACTGGCCGAGGAGGCCGTGGCCCGCCGCAAGTTCGACAAGTTCTGGGCGCAGGAAGAGGTCTGGATCCGCAAGGGCGTCGAGGCGCGACGGACGCGCAACGAGGGCCGCGTGAAGCGCCTCGAGAAACTGCGCACCGAGCGCGAGGCGCGCCGCGAGCGCATCGGCGACGTGCGGCTCGCGCTCGATGCGGGCGAACGCTCCGGCCGCCTGGTCGCGGAACTCACCGGCGTCGCCAAGGCGTTCGACGGCCGCGCGATCGTGCGCGACCTCGACCTGCGCATCCTGCGCGGCGACCGCATCGGCATCGTCGGACCCAACGGGGTCGGCAAGTCCACCCTGCTGAAGCTGATCCTCGGCGAGCTCGCGCCCGACGCCGGCACGGTGCGGCTCGGCACCAATCTCGCCGTCGCATATTTCGACCAGCTGCGCGCGCAGCTCGACCCGGAGCGGACCGTCGCGGAGACGATCAGCCCGACGTCCGACTGGGTCGAGGTCGGCGGCGAGCGCAAGCACGTCATCAGCTACCTCGGCGATTTCCTGTTCTCGGCGCAGCGCGCCGGCTCGCCGGTGAAGATGCTGTCGGGCGGCGAGCGCAACCGGCTGCTGCTCGCGCGCCTGTTCGCGCGCCCCGCCAACGTGCTGGTGCTGGATGAGCCCACCAACGACCTCGACATCGAGTCGCTCGAGCTGCTCGAGGACACGCTGCAGGACTATCCGGGCACGCTGCTGCTGGTGAGCCACGACCGCGCGTTCCTCGACAATGTGGTCACGCAGACCCTCGCCGCGGAAGGCGACGGCCGCTGGAAGGAATACGCGGGCGGATACGCGGACTGGCTGCGCCAGCGCCCCGCCGCCCGCGCCGTGGCCATGGCCACGCGGGCGCCGGCCGAACGCTCAGCGACGACGGAGCCGCGCGCGAAGCCCGCGACCGGCAAGCTGAGCTACAAGGAACAGCGCGAGCTGGAGCAGTTGCCCCAGTCCATCGAGGCGCTGGAAGCGGAACAGCGGGCACTCGCCGCGGCGATGGCCGGGCCGGAGTACCACAAGCGCGGGACCGACGCGCTGCGCCGCGATGCCGCGCGCGCGGTCGAGATCGAGCAGCAGCTCGAGACGGCCTTCGAGCGCTGGGCCGAGCTCGACATGAAACGCAACGCCGCCCGCTGACGGCGCGGCGCGAATCACGCGCGCAAAGAAAAACCCCCGCGGAATCGCTTCCGCGGGGGTTTTGGTTTAAGAGCCTGGCAGTGACCTACTCTTGCATGGTCGAAGACCAAACTACCATCGGCGCTGAGCGTTTTCACTTCCGAGTTCGGGAAGGGATCGGGTGGTTCCCGCTCGCTATGGCCGCCAGGCAAACTGGCTCACGCACCTGAGTCACGATCGTGACCGCAACGCAGGGCGATGAATTCGAATCTGGGTAAGGACGCAAGCGTGTCGCTTCACAAGCGATACCGCTCGATATGAGTCGTCCACACGCCAACGGTCGGAAGCACGTTCCAGACCGATTGGGTGTTATATGGTCAAGCCTCACGGGCAATTAGTACTGGTTAGCTCAATGCATTACTGCACGTACACACCCAGCCTATCAACGTCGTAGTCTTCGACGGCCCTTCAGGGACTTCGAGAGTCCAGGGAGAACTAATCTTGGGGGGGGCTTCCCGCTTAGATGCTTTCAGCGGTTATCCCGTCCGCACATAGCTACCCGGCAGTGCCACTGGCGTGACAACCGGTACACCAGAGGTGCGTCCACTCCGGTCCTCTCGTACTAGGAGCAGCTCACCCTCAATTCTCCAACGCCCACGGCAGATAGGGACCGAACTGTCTCACGACGTTCTGAACCCAGCTCGCGTACCACTTTAAATGGCGAACAGCCATACCCTTGGGACCTGCTACAGCCCCAGGATGTGATGAGCCGACATCGAGGTGCCAAACTCCTCCGTCGATGTGGACTCTTGGGAGGAATAAGCCTGTTATCCCCGGAGTACCTTTTATCCGTTAAGCGATGGCCCTTCCATACAGAACCACCGGATCACTAAGACCTGCTTTCGCACCTGCTCGACCTGTCCGTCTCGCAGTTAAGCACCCTTATGCCTTTGCACTCTAGAGCGCGATGACCGACCGCGCTGAGGGTACCTTTGCACTCCTCCGTTACTCTTTGGGAGGAGACCGCCCCAGTCAAACTACCCACCATACACGGTCCCCGACCCGGATTACGGGCCAAGGTTAGAAGTCCGAACATTTCAGGGTGGTATTTCAAGGTTGGCTCCATGCGATCTAGCGACCGCACTTCAAAGCCTCCCACCTATCCTACACAGAAAGGTTCAAAATTCAGTGTAAAGCTGTAGTAAAGGTTCACGGGGTCTTTCCGTCTTGCCGCGGGTACGCCGCATCTTCACAGCGATTTCAACTTCACTGAGTCTCGGGTCGAGACAGTGTGGCTATCATTACTCCATTCGTGCAGGTCGGAACTTACCCGACAAGGAATTTCGCTACCTTAGGACCGTTATAGTTACGGCCGCCGTTTACCGGGGCTTCGATCAAGAGCTTTGCCTTGCGGCTGACCCCATCACTTAACCTTCCGGCACCGGGCAGGAGTCACACCCTATACATCCACTTTCGTGTTCGCAGAGTGCTGTGTTTTTGGTAAACAGTTGCAGCCACCGATTACCTGCGACCTTCGTTCGCTTCAAGAGTAAATCCAGTTACGATCGAAGGCATACCTTCTTCCGAAGTTACGGTATCAATTTGCAGAGTTCCTTAACCCGAGTTCTCTCAAGCGCCTTAGCAGATTGTCTGCTCACCCACCAGTGTCGGTTTGCGGTACGGTCAGTTGCTGTCTGAAGCTTAGAGGCTTTTCCTGGGAGCGTGGGATCAGTCACTTCGGTCCACGTGGGACCTCGTATTCGCGTCTCGGAATTAGCGGCCCTCCGGATTTGCCTGGAAGACCTTCCTACCTGCTTAAACCGGGAACCAGCCCCGGCTGACCTACCCTTCTCCGTCACCCCATCGCAACAGCACCTGGTACGGGAATATTGACCCGTTTTCCATCGACTACGCCTTTCGGCCTCGCCTTAGGTACCGACTCACCCTGCTCCGATTAACGTTGAGCAGGAAACCTTGGGTTTACGGCGTGCGAGTTTTTCACTCGCATTAACGTTACTCATGTCAGCATTCGCACTTCTGATACCTCCAGCACACCTCGCAGTGCACCTTCGCAGGCTTACAGAACGCTCCCCTACCACCCGCCCTTTCGGACGGATCCGCAGCTTCGGCTCATGGCTTGAGCCCCGTTACATCTTCCGCGCAGGCCGACTAGACCAGTGAGCTATTACGCTTTCTTTAAAGGATGGCTGCTTCTAAGCCAACCTCCTGGCTGTCTATGCCTTCCCACATCGTTCACCACTTAGCCATGAATTGGGGGCCTTAGCTGGCGGTCTGGGTTATTTCCCTCTTCACGACGGACGTTAGCACCCGCCGTGTGTCTCCCGTGCGTTGACTTCCTGGTATTCGGAGTTTGCATAGGTTTGCTAAGCCGGGATGGCCCGCTAGCCTAAACAGTGCTCTACCCCCAGGAGTCCTACACGAGGCACTACCTAAATAGCTTTCGGGGAGAACCAGCTATCGCCGGCCTTGATTAGCCTTTCACTCCTATCCACACCTCATCGCCTACTTTTGCAACAGTAGAGCGTTCGGGCCTCCAGTAGGTATTACCCTGCCTTCACCCTGGACATGGATAGATCGACCGGCTTCGGGTCTATTCCCAGCGACTGAAACGCCCATTTCGGACTCGGTTTCCCTGCGCCTCCCCTATTCGGTTAGGCTCGCCACTGAAAATAACTCGCTGACCCATTATACAAAAGGTACGCCGTCACCCCTTGCGGGGCTCCGACTGCTTGTACGTACGCGGTTTCAGGTTCTATTTCACTCCCCTCTCCGGGGTTCTTTTCGCCTTTCCCTCACGGTACTGGTTCACTATCGGTCGGTAGGTAGTATTTAGCCTTGGAGGATGGTCCCCCCATTTTCAGACAGGATTACACGTGTCCCGCCCTACTCTTTGTCACTCATCGAGCTCGCCTTTCGCATACGGGGCTATCACCCGCTATGGCCGGACTTTCCAGACCGTTTTGCTAGGGTCACTCGACTGATCGCGACTGGGCTGCTCCGCGTTCGCTCGCCACTACTTGCGGAATCTCGGTTGATTTCTTTTCCTCCGGGTACTGAGATGTTTCAATTCCCCGGGTTTGCTCTGCAAGCCTATGTATTCAGCATGCAGTACGGCCGAAGCCGTGGGTTTCCCCATTCGGACACCTCCGGATCAGAGCTTGTTTGCCAGCTCCCCGAAGATTTCGCGGGCTACCGCGTCCTTCATCGCCTCCTACCGCCAAGGCATCCACCACGTACGCTTATTCGCTTGACCATATAACCCCAATCGTTCTGGGGCTGCATGGACGAACAATCACCAAATCAGCTGGTATCTCTCTCGCGAATGCGACACGCTTTGAATCACAAGTTGAAACAACTTGATCCTCGGCGTCATTACCCAAATTCGTATTGTTAAAGAGCTCGCCCGCAGCGGACTGCGAAGCGTGAGACCACGCATGCATCGGCTCTTCCGATGCGGTGCATGCGTGGTGTCACGCGTCATGTGAGGCCAGGGTGGTGGAGCCAATCGGGATCGAACCGATGACCTCCTGCTTGCAAAGCAGGCGCTCTCCCAGCTGAGCTATGGCCCCTTCGACCAGAGCCACCTCGAGAGTGGTGGGTCTGGGAAGATTCGAACTTCCGGCCTCGCCCTTATCAGGGGCGCGCTCTGACCAACTGAGCTACAGACCCGGGGTTCGCGGCCCGGCTTCAGTCCAGCCTCACGGGCACCAAAACAGGTAACTTGAATGGGGACTCGCAGCCGAGCATTGCTCGCGCTTACGGTCTTTTAAAGGAGGTGATCCAGCCGCACGTTCCCGTACGGCTACCTTGTTACGACTTCACCCCAGTCATTGAGCACACCGTGGTAAGCGCCCTCCTTGCGGTTAGGCTACCTACTTCTGGTGCAGTCAACTCCCATGGTGTGACGGGCGGTGTGTACAAGACCCGGGAACGTATTCACCGCGACATGGCTGATTCGCGATTACTAGCGATTCCGACTTCACGCAGTCGAGTTGCAGACTGCGATCCGGACTACGATCGGCTTTGTGGGATTGGCTCCCCCTCGCGGGTTGGCGACCCTCTGTACCGACCATTGTAGCACGTGTGTAGCCCTGGTCATAAGGGCCATGATGACTTGACGTCATCCCCACCTTCCTCCGGTTTGTCACCGGCGGTCCCCTTAGAGTTCCCAACTAAATGATGGCAACTAAGGGCAAGGGTTGCGCTCGTTGCGGGACTTAACCCAACATCTCACGACACGAGCTGACGACAGCCATGCAGCACCTGTCTCCAGGTTCCCGAAGGCACTCCCGCATCTCTGCAGGATTCCTAGGATGTCAAGACCAGGTAAGGTTCTTCGCGTTGCATCGAATTAAACCACATGCTCCACCGCTTGTGCGGGTCCCCGTCAATTCCTTTGAGTTTCAACCTTGCGGCCGTACTCTACCAGGGTATCTAATCCTGTTTGCTCCCCACGCTTTCGCACATGAACGTCAGTACTGGTCCAGGAAGTCGCTTTCGCCACTGGTGTTCCTTCCGATATCTACGCATTTCACCGCTACACCGGAAATTCCACTTCCCTCTACCGTACTCTAGCCAAGCAGTATCAAATGCAGTTCCCAGGTTGAGCCCGGGGATTTCACATCTGACTTACAAAACCGTCTACGCGCGCTTTACGCCCAGTAATTCCGATTAACGCTTGCACCCTCTGTATTACCGCGGCTGCTGGCACAGAGTTAGCCGGTGCTTTTTCTGTGGGTTAAATCAAGACCAAAAGGTATTAGCCTTTGGCTTTTTGTCCCCACTAAAAGTGCTTTACAACCCGCAGGCCTTCTTCACACACGCGGCGTCGCTGGATCAGGGTTTCCCCCATTGTCCAATATTCCCCACTGCTGCCTCCCGTAGGAGTCCGGACCGTGTCTCAGTTCCGGTGTGGCTGGTCGTCCTCTCAGACCAGCTACGGATTGTCGCCTTGGTGAGCCATTACCTCACCAACTAGCTAATCCGACTTTGGCTCATCCAATAGCGCAAGGTCTTACGATCCCCTGCTTTCCCCTTTCGGACGTATGCGGTATTAGCCAATCTTTCGACTGGTTATTCCCCACTACTGGGAAGATTCCAAAGCATTACTCACCCGTTCGCCGCTCGTCAGCATGTATTGCTACACCTGTTACCGCTCGACTTGCATGTGTTAGGCACGCCGCCAGCGTTCAATCTGAGCCAGGATCAAACTCTTCAGTTAATACACTTATCAATACTGAAGTTTTTGAGCCCAAACTCTAGAAGCTCCACATCTTGCGATGCGGAACGACTGGTCGTTTGGAACTCGATTCATTAAGCACCCTAAGATGCTGAACGCGAGTCCCCACACAAGTTACCTGTTCAAATTGTTAAAAAACTGCCGCAGGCGACAAAGGCCTGGGGAAAGACTTTCAATTATAGCCCGGATTCGGTGACCGTCAATGGTGACAATCCGCCGCTTCGAAGCTTTTAACTGGAAGGGCGCGCAGTATAGCCGCGGTTTCGGGGGTGTCAACCGGGGAAATTCCGTTCCGCCAGGCGGCCTCCCGAATCCGTTCCGCCGCCGCTTCAAATGCGACGCCGGCCGTTCCAGGCGGGCCCTGTCTACGATGCGGGCGTAGGGGATTTACTCAAGGCAGACCACCAATTTGGCGCTATGGCTGCGCCAATTGATGGGGATCACGAATGAGCGCGGGTGAGGGGTTGCCAGCGCTTGCGCATCCTTCGCCAGCACGGTGGGCACGGAGATCACGAAGCTCTTGCCGAAGTCGCGGCGCGCGTTGCCTGAGATGGTGTTGGCGACCTCGCCGATGAGGTCCTTGATGTTGTCTTCGCTCGTGTCGGTTTCCTGCATGCGCATCAGCAGCACCGTGAGCATGCCGCGCGGCGCGGTGAAATACACGATGCCCTGGCGAGTGCCCGAAATGCCGATGATGCCGGTGTAATCGTAGGCCCCGGGATGGCCATCGGTGACGAGATAGGGCGAGCCGATGCTCGCGTGCTGTTGCGCGGCGGTGTCGAAGTAACGGGTGGCCCCGTTCACGAACGTCCGTATTTCAGCTTCGGTGAGCACGCCCAGCCTCAAGACAACAATTCGTGCAGCGCATCGTTGAGCTGCCGATCGGTGAATGGTTTGCACAAGAAGCCATTGGCACCCTTCTCGATGGCTTCCACCGCAGTCGCCTTGTCCGCCAGCGCCGACACGACCAGGATGAGGACGTCGGAGTTCATTTCCACCAGCTTCTCGACACACTCGATCCCGTCCATCTCGGGCATCGTCAAATCCATGGTGACCACATCGGGCCGGGTCTGGGCGAACAACTGCACGGCCTCGCGGCCGTTCGCGGCGCAGGCCACGACTTCCAACCGTTCGATCTGCTGCGAACGCTCGATGCGCCGCCGCATGATGTTGGAATCATCCACGATCATCATCTTCAGGGGAGAATGAGCGCGCATCATCACGCCACCTCCGTCACGTCGGACTGCTGCGGCGCGGCCGGCAGCATGATGGTGAAGCGCGTGAACTTGCCCGGCGCCGTCGCCACGCCGAGCTTGCCGCCGTGCTGCTGCACCAGGTCCGCCATCAGATTCATGCCGACACCGCGGCCCGCGTCCTTCGTGGCCGTGTCCACCGTGGTGAACCCGGCGCGGAACAACAGGCCCAGCACCTGGCGCGAGTCCATGCCTTCCGCCTGTTCCGTGGTGATGAAGCCCTTCTGCACGGCCGTCTGCCTGATGCGGTCCGTGGACAGGCCCTGGCCGTCATCTTCGAGGGTGATCTTGTAGCCCGCGCCGCCCAATTCCTGCACTTCGATGTGAATCGTGCCATGCGCAAGCTTGCCGGCGCCGAGGCGGAACTGCGGGGACTCGATGCCGTGCACCAGCGAGTTGCGCACCGCCTGCACCGCGATGTCCTTCACCATGCGGCGGTACTCCGCCGGCAGGAGCGACAGCCCGACGCATTCGAGATGCACCTCCTTGCCCAGGTCGGTGGCCACCCGCTGCGCCACCTGCGAGATCGTGCCCTGCAGGCCGGCAACCGACTGCGCCACGTCGATCACGTCGGTGCCCTCGCCCATGGGCGGATTCTCCGGCAGCTCGGCGCTTACCCGCAGGCGTGACAGGCGCGCGACCAGGTCGCGGATCGACTGCAGATGCGTGAACAGGTCGTCGAGCTTGAGCACCAGCGGCAGGAATTCGCTGCCCGACAGGGCGGGCTTTTCGCGCAACACCCGCAGGTCGTCCTCGAAGGAGTGCGCCCGGCCCTCGATGGAGGTGAGACCCAGTCCTGCGGCCTCGCCCTTGACCGAGTGGACCTGACGGAAAATCGTGTCGAGCTTGCGACGGAACGCCGCCTCTTCGCGCGCGGGCTCCTTCAGCACCATGTTGACCATCTTCATCGCCGCATCCGAGTCGTCGAGGAACGAGGCGAGCTGGTTGGGGTCCACGTGCATGATGCTGACCAGCGTGTCGAGCTGCGCCTGCGATTTCTCCTGCGCCGACTTGAGCTCCCGCGACAGCGCCACCCGCGCACTGATGTCGCTCACCGACACCAGCACGTGCGTGATGCGGCCTTCGCTGCGTACGCGGTGGAAATCGAATTCGAGGAAGCGCGTTTCCTGGCCGCCGCCGGGCGTATCGAGGTTCACTTCCACCTCGCCCAGCGGATTGATCGACTTGACCAGATTTTCCTTGGTGCGCTCCGACCACAGCACCTTGACGAATTTCATCGCGGTGTTCAGCGTGCGCTCCGGCACGATGTTCTGCAGCAGCTGCTCGAAGGACAGGCCGGCGATGTCCTGGCGCTGGAACAGGTCGCCGAGCGCCGCCGAATGCGCTCCCCCGATCACCAGGTTCTCATCCAACAGGAACAATCCCTCCTTCACCGTGCGCAGGATGTCCTGCGTCTGCTGGCGGGCGGCCAGCACCAACTGCTCCTGGCGGCGGCGCGCCGCGAGCGATATCGCCACCAGGAATCCCATCAAAGCGGCGATCGCGAGGCCTCCGACCATGAGGTAACGCAGCCGCGAGGCAGCCTCGAGATTGCGCGCCTGCAACAGCTCGCCAATCTGGCCCAGCTGCTTGTCGAGAAAGGGAACGGCGGCCCGCGCCATGTGGATGGAGTCGCCGAGGTCGCGCGACAGGGCGCGGCCGGCGGGATTGAGCTGCGCGCCGGTTGCCTCGCTGTCCTGGTAGGGCACGGCGTTGAACTTCAAGACGGGCGCAAGCGCCTGCGCATCGCGGTGCCAGCGCACCCGCATCATTGCAACGCGCTCGGCCAGCTGCGGATCGGCGAAGGCGCTGGTGGCGGAGGGCGAATCGAACCAACCGCTGGCCTGCGGATGCGACATGGCCTGGATCGCCTCATCCAGCGCCTGGGCGGAGGCACGGACCTGGCCCAGGGGATTCTGCACGTAGCCGCGCGCGCTGAGGCGGTCACGCACCGATTCCAGGCCGCCGAGCAATGCGCCCGGATGGCGGCCGAGCTCGCCGACGAACTTCAGCGCCGCGGTGCTGGTGGAAACCTGGTTCGACAGATACAGCCCGGGCAGCAGCACCAGACCGATGAAGCCGGCGCCGGCGGCGATGATCAACCCGATGGTCGAACGCGCGGACAGTCCGGTGAGCGAATGGCGATGGGCGGCTTGGGCCATGAACGTGGGAACTCCGTGGACTATTGAGGCTTGGACGAGGCGACGAACGACGCGTGCGCATCGTTCAGGGACGTGAGAAAGGCGTCCGCCGATTCGAAGCGCTCGGCACGATTCTTCGCCAGCAGCCGTTCGATCAGCGGTTGATAGGCAGCCAGCGCCGGCGGCAGCAGCGGGATGGCCGAGCTCTGGTGCGACAGCACGATTTCGGCGACGCTGTTGCCGCGGAACGGCAGCGTGCCGCTCAGCAACTCGAACAGGACGACCCCCAGGCTGTACAGGTCATCGCGCGCATCCGGCACGATGCCGTCGATCTGCTCCGGGCTGATGTAGTACGGCGTGCCGCGCCGCTGGCCGTCGGCCACGGCGGCATCCGCCGATTCCAGCGACAAGGCCAGGCCGAAGTCGATCAGCACCAGGCGGTTGTCGTCGGTGAGCATCAGGTTGGAGGGCTTCAGGTCGCGATGCACGATGCCGGCGGCGTGGATCACGCGCAGCGCCTCGCCGATCTGGCGCGCGTAATCGTAGGTATCCGCTTCCTCCAGCGGATTGCGCAGGCGGTCGCGCAGGCTGCCGCAGGGGAAATACTCCAGCGCCAGGTACAGGCAGTCGGCGGTCGCGCCGTAATCGACCACGTCCGCCACGGCGCGGTGGTTCACCGCGGAGAGCAACTCGCATTCGCGCAGGAATGCCTGGCGAACCTCGGCCGACATCGTGCCCATCATCTGTACCTTGAGGGCCACCGGCACCGGCGACTGCTCGCACTCGGCGAGGTACACCGTGGCCGAATCGGTGCGCGAGATCCGCTTGATGAACCGGTAGCCCGGTATGTTCAGGTCGTTCTGCCGCGGGCTGGCGCGCACGCGCGTCGGCGCGGGCACAGGCATCACCGGCTTGATCGCCTCGGCGAGATCGCGCACGTCGATGGCATGCGCGGGCCAGTAGTCGCTCGCGCCGGTCTTGATGGCGCGCACCGCGGTTCGTTCATCGCCACCGCGTGCGATCACGAAGATCAAGGTGCGGGGTGATTGGTCGCGCAGGCGCGCAACCGGCAGCAACATGTCCGCCGCGGCGGCACCCCCGCCGGCGAACTGCAGGAAGAAGAACACGGCGCGGTAGCGGCGCACGGCGTCGGCGCCGAGTGCCGCGTACGCCGCCATGCCCATGCCGTCGGAGTCGGCGGACGGTTCGGCGCGCCGCAACAGCGTCGCCATCTTGAGCCGGACCTCCAGGTCATCGTTCACGATCAGGATCTGCGCCGGCCGCACGGCCGCGCGCGGCGCCTCGCGCTGCATCCCCGGCTGCTGTGCGTCCAGGCTCGGCATCGCCTCACTTCACCATCCGGAAACTGACCCGCAGGGCGGCCTCGCGCACCACCGTGGGATCGGTGGAGGACAACGGTCGGTAGCGCGCCCTCTGCACGGCGGCAACCGCGGCCTTGTCGAACACGCCGCGCGGTTCCGAGCCCACGACATGCACGTTCACGGTCCTGCCCTCGGCGTTCACCAGAAAGGCCAGGTCCACCCATCCTTCGATACCGCGCTGCACCGCATCGCGCGGATAGTCCGGACGCACCGGCTGCAACAGCGTCAGGGGAATCTCCGCGGCAGGCGCGGCGGCGGCCGTGACGGGCGCGTCCGCGGCCGGCCTTGGCGCCGACGCGGCGGGCTGCTCCTCGCTCTTCGGACGTGCCGCGGTGCGGGCGGCCACCACGGCGTCCTGCAGCGAGGCGACGGCCGCGAGGCTGGCACCCTCGGCGCGCACCGCCGCGATCAACTTGTCGGCATCGGCGAAGCGGCGCTGGTCGATCGCCGCGCGCGCGGCGTCAGCCAGCTTCTGCTGCAACTGGCGCGTTTCCACGGCCATGTCGCCCGGCTGCGCGCCGGCCCGGCGCGCCCTTTCCAGATAGAACGAGGCGCTGTCCCCGGCGGGCTCGAGCAGGCGGTCCTGCTGCATGCGCGCCTGCGCGAGTCGCACGAAACGGTCGATGTCGGCTGCGGCCCGCTGCGCCTTCAACGACTCGCGCATCTGCGCGGCCTGGGGGGCCGCCAGCGTGTGCGCTCGCAACGCCTCATCGATCAGCGTCGCGGCACGGTCGAAGTTCTGCGCGGCAATCGCCGCCTGGATTTGCGCCGCTCCCAGTTCGCTGCGCATGCCCGACAGCCGCTGGTCCAGCTCCTGCACGCGCGGGTCGCCCGGCTTCAGGTTGCGGGCAATCTCGAGCGACTGCAGCGCCTGGTCGAATTGGTGTTGGTCGAGCGCCGCCTGCGCGCGGCCGAGCAGCAGTTCCGCGAGGCGGTCCAGGCCCTGGCGCGCCTCGCCGTTGGCGGCATCGAAGCTGAGCACGCGCCGATAGAAGTGCAGCGCGTTGTTGTCGGCGGGCGCCACATAGCGCCGTTCGAGCATCGCCTGGCCCGCATTTTCGAGCAGGCCTTCGATCTGATCCGAGCGGCTGTCGCGCGCCGGCGCGGCCGGCTCGGCCACGGGAACGGGCACTGCCGCCGCCGGCGCGGGTGCCTTGCCACCGCGCGTCGCGACGAACGTTGCGATCGCCGCACACACCAGCAGCGCCACGCCGATCCCAAGCAAGGGCAGCTTGCGCGGCGGCGCGCCAGCCACGGCCCCGCCCGCAGCGGCCTGCGGGGAGCCCAGCAACGCGGCACGCGCCTGCACCTCCTCGCCGGCCTGATTCAAGCGCTTGACGAATTCACCCTCGGCGATCGGCATGCCGAGGGCGGCGACGATCTGGTTCTGGCGGATCAGCGGCTCCCAGCCGGAAGCCTTGGCCGTATCGTCCAACACCAACACGGCCAGGCGCGGTGAATGCTGCTGCATGGCGGACAGGCGTGCGATCACGTCGGTTTCCGCGCGGGCATCCCACAACAGCACGGCGGCTGCGCCCGGATCCAGGTCGCCGAGCAACTGCTCGACCGAGTCCACCTGCTTGAGCGCGAATCGACTGGGGATGAATTTGCCGATCTGCGGCCAGAGCGAGTCATCCTCGGTGACCAGCACGGCGTTGATTCGCGCCTTCGCCGCCACTCCCGCCGCGCGGCTGGCCGCGTGCGCCGGTCCCTCACCCGGTTCGAGGTTGCGAACTGTGATTGCCATGCAAGGAACTCCGGCGCGGCCATGCGCTTGCGTCTATGTCGTTGGCAAGGTTATGGAATCCTCCGGTTTCGAAGCCGTCCCGACCTCACACTTCGGGCAGCCGGATGCAACCTTCGCAGGCACCGGCGGCACGCCGGAGAGCGGATGTGAACTGCTTCACATTCCGGCGCCCCTCCCGTCGCGGCGAAGCCGCCATCGCAGCCGCGGACGCCGATCCGCAAATCCGTGGCTTTCCTCTCACTCGGCGGGCTTCGAAGCGGTTGACCCCGGTCGCGCCGAAACGCTAGCCTTGTACATAAGATCCGGCACGGGTTCGATTCATGAGCGATTCCCTTCCCAGCACGCGCGTTCCGCGCGCAGGCGCCCGTCGCCTTGCGCCGCGGCTGATGCTGGCCGTGGCGGCCCTGGGGGGCGGAATCGCGATATGGCAGGGGCAGCAGGCCAACCCATCAGCGCAGCAAGCCCCGGCGGCGGCCAGCATCGGCAGTGCCGGCAACCCTGCACTGAACCGGCCCCTGCCGCCCGCCCAGCAAGCGAGTCTCGCCGCCAGCATCGAGGTCATCGTCGGCCGCAACGACACTCTCGACCGGATTTTCCGGCGCCTTGCGCTGGACCCGGCCGACCTGGCCCAGATCCGCAACCTCCCCGGGATTCGCCAGAGCCTGGATTTCCTCAAGCCCGGGGATGCCATCCAGGTGGTGCACGAGGACGGCTCGGTACACGCGCTGACCCGCAAGGTGAGCGAAACCCAGACCCTGAAGGTCGTGCGCGAACCCATCGGCTTCGCTGCGCAATTGATCGACAACCCTGTCGAACTGCATACGCGCACGGCCACCGCGAGCATCGATTCATCCCTGTTCCAGGCGGTGGAGGATGCCGGCATGGCCGAACCGCTGGCCCTGCAATTGGCGGGCATCTTCGGTTGGGACATCGACTTCGTGCTCGACATCCGTGATGGCGACACCTTCACGGTGGTCTACACGCAGGTGTACCAGGACGGCCATTACCTGCACGACGGCGACATCCTGGCGGCGGAATTCGTCAACGACGGGCGCGTCTACCGCGCCGCGCGCTTCGATGCGGGCAACGGACGATACGAGTACTACACGCCGGAAGGCCAGCCGCTGCGCAAGGCCTTCCTGCGTACGCCGGTGGAATTCTCGCGCATCAGCTCACGATTCAATCCCCGCCGCCATCACCCCATCCTCAACCTGATCCGCGGCCACATGGGCACCGACTATGCCGCGCCCACCGGCACACCGGTGCGCGCGGCCAGCGACGGCCACATCAGTTTCAAGGGACGCAAGGGCGGCTACGGCAACGCATTGATGGTGGCGCACAGCCGCGGCGTTTCCACGCTGTATGGGCACTTGTCGCGCTTCGCCAAGGGCATCGGCAACGGCACGCGAGTGCGCCAGGGCGAGGTGATTGGCTACGTCGGCATGACGGGCCTGGCCACGGGTCCCCATCTGCACTACGAATACCTGCAAAATGGCGTTCACAAGGACCCGGAAAAGGTCCAGCTGCCGGCCGCCGAACCGTTGCGGGCCGATGCCTTGCAGCGCTTCGCCGCGCAGAGCGCATCGCTGCTTGCGCAACTGGATGCGGGCAAGCGCGGCGCCGGCGCGCACCTCGCCGCCAATTAGCAGCACGGCCATCGCGGCCCGCGAGATGCCCTGACCCGGGCCGCAAGGCTCGCCGCCCGGGTTTGTCACGAAACTGTCACATGGATCGAGCCAGACTTCCGGCATGAACGACGCTTCCCGCACCATCGACCTCAAGGACCCGACGCTCTACGTGAACCGGGAGCTGTCATTCCTCGAGTTCAATCAGCGCGTGCTGGAACAGGCCAAGGACCGAGGCATTCCGCTGCTCGAACGGGTTCGGTTCCTGTGTATTTCCTGCACCAATCTGGACGAATTTTTCGAGATCCGCGTGGCGGGGCTCAAGGAACTGCGTGAAGCCGGCGGCGTGCAGACGGGCCCCGATGGCCTGGCCATCGACGAGCAGCTCAAGGCCATCCGCGAGCGCGCGATGCGGCTGGTGGAGGAGCAGTACGAACTGCTCAATCACGGCCTGATGCCGGAACTGTCGGCGGCCGGGGTCGTGTTCCTGGAACCAGAGACCTGGACGGCCACGCAGGCGGCCTGGCTCGAACAGTATTTCGTCAACGATGTGGTGCCGGTGCTCAGCCCGCTGGCCCTCGATCCGGCACGCCCCTTCCCGCGAACGCTCAACAAGAGCCTGAACTTCGCGGTGGCGGTCGAGGGCGAGGACGGCTTCGGCCGCAACACGGGTCTTGCCGTGGTACAGGCGCCGCGCTCGCTGCCGCGCGTGATCCGGCTGCCGGACGAACTCGGCGGGCGCAAGTTCATCTTCCTGTCCACCCTGGTGGAAGCCTTCGTATCGCAGCTGTTCGCCGGCATGGAAGTGCGCGGTTGCTATCAATTCCGGGTCACACGCAACAGCGACCTGTTCGTCGAACAGGAGGAAGTGGACGATCTGCTGCGCGCGGTGGAAGGCGAGCTTGCATCGCGCCGTTACGGCGATGCGGTACGGCTGGAGACGGCCCACGACACGCCGCAGGAGATCCTGAACCATCTGCTGGAGCAGTTCCAGCTGGGCGAATCCGATCTTTATCGCGTGCCGGGTCCGGTGAACCTGAACCGGCTGATGGCGGTATACGATCTCGTCGACCGGCCCGAGCTGAAATATCCGCCCTTCCTGCCGGGAGTGCCCGAGCGCCTCGGCCTCGGCGGGGACGTGTTCGCCACGCTGCGCGCGGGTGACGTGCTGTTGCACCACCCGTTCGAGGCCTTCGGCCCGGTGACCGATTTCATCCGGCAGGCTGCCGCCGATCCGCACGTGCTGGCCATCAAGCAGACCCTGTACCGGACGGGCACGGACTCGGTGATCGTGCAGGCGCTGACCGAAGCGGCGCTGGCGGGCAAGGACGTCACCGTGATCATCGAGCTGCGCGCGCGCTTCGACGAAGCCGCGAACATCGAGCTCGCGAACAAGCTGCAGGAGGCCGGCGCGCACGTGATGTACGGAGTGTTCGGTTTCAAGACGCACGCCAAGCTGGTGATGGTGGTGCGGCGCGAGGACAAGGGCCTGAAGCGCTACTGCCACCTCGGCACCGGCAATTATCACGCCCGCACCGCGCGCCATTACACCGACTATGGCCTGCTCACCTGCGATGAGGACATCGGCGCGGACATCCACGAGATCTTCATGCAGCTCACCGGGCTGACGCGCGTGCCGCGGCTGCGCAAGCTCCTGCATGCACCCTTCAGCCTGCATCAGGCGCTCACCGCCAAGATCCAGCGCGAGATCGACCACGCCGCGGCGGGACGGCCGGCACGCGTGATCGCCAAGCTCAACGCGCTCACCGAGCCGCGCATCATCCAGGAGCTGTACCGCGCGTCGCAGGCCGGCGTACGGGTCGACCTGATCGTGCGTGGCATCTGCTGCCTGCGCCCGGGAGTCGCCGGCGTGTCCGACAACATCCGCGTGGTCTCCGTCGTCGGCCGATTCCTGGAACATTCACGCGTCTACGCCTTCGCCAACGACGGCGAGCACGAAGTGTATTGCGGCAGCGCCGATTGGATGGACCGCAACCTGTTCCGCCGCATCGAAGTCGCCTTCCCGGTGCAGGAAGCGGCGCTCCGGCAACGTGTTTGGCAGGACCTGGAGCTGTATTTGAGCGACAGCGCGCAGGCCTGGAACATGCTCTCTTCCGGGCACTACACGCGCGTGACGGGCCCCGAGGCGGTGTGCGCGCAATCGCGCCTGCTGGCGCACTTCAACGGCCGGGTGGCGATCATCGAGGGTTGACGCGGCCGGGCGGCGCCGCTCAAGCGAAGGTCAGGCGGAAGCCGGCCTCCTTCAGGTAGTCGCGTTCCTGCTCGAGATCCTCGAGGGTGAGCGGATGATCCTTCATCCAGCGCGACGGCAATTCCAGCGACATCGCGCGTCCCTTCACCTTCAAGCGAACCTCGGGCAGGGGCTGCGGGCTGCGGCCGCGATGCAGCAGCACGGCGAGCCGCAGGATGACGATGAGGAATTCGGCCTGCCGGTCCCAGGGCGGCATCAGGTCCTCCACGCTCGCGAGCAACAGTTGCCGGCGGTGCGAGCCAACCAGCACCGACAGCAGCAACTGTTCCTCGCGCGGGAACCCCGGCATGTCGGCGTGTTCCAGCAGGTAGGCACTGTGGCGCTGGTACTTGGAATGCGCGATGTCGAGCCCGGTCTCGTGCAACCGCGCCGCCCAGCCCAGCGCCATTTCCGCGAGCGGGTCCTCCAGTTTCCAGGCTTCCGCGACCTGCTCGAGCAGGGTCAGCGCGGTCTGCTCGACGCGGTCGGCCTGGGCCGCATCGACGTGATACCGCTTCTCCATGGCGCGCACGCTGCGCACGCGCGCATCCTCGTCCGTGAAGCGGCCCATGAGGTCGTACAAGAGCCCCTCGCGCATGGCGCCTTCGGCAATGCGGATACGCTCGATCTTCAGGCTGTCGGCCACCTCCAGCAGGATGGCCAGGCCGCTGGGAAACACCGGCGCCCGCTCCTCATCCACATCGGGCAGGCTCAGGTCCTGCACATGCCCGGCGGCGATGACCCGGTCGGCGAGCCGCAGCAGATTGGCGTGCGTGATCTGCGGTTCGTCGGGATACAGGCGCCGCAGCACATCGCCGATGACGCGCGCAGTGCCTGAACTCGCGCATACCTGCTGCCAGCCCAGCTTGCGATACGACTCGATGACGGGCTCCAGTTCCAGGCGCACGGCGGTGCGCGCGCGCTCGAAGCGCTTCTCGGAAATCTTGCCGTCGTCGAAGTATTCGGCGGCGAGGCCGACGCAGCCCACCGACAGGCTTTCCAACAGCAGCGGTTCGAATCCCTCGCCGATGATGATCTCGGTCGAGCCGCCGCCGATGTCCATGATCAGGCGCTTGTCGCCGGTCATGGGGCTGGTATGCGCGACTCCCGAGTAGATGAGGCGGGCTTCTTCCAACCCCGAGATGATTTCGATCGGATGACCGAGCGCGGCGCGCGCCCGTTCGAGAAACCAGCGCTTGCGCTTCGCGCGGCGCAGCGCGTTGGTGCCGACGACGCGCACGCTGTCGGCATGCATGGCGCGCAGGCGCTGCCCGAAGCGTTCCAGGCAGCGCAGCGCGCGCGTGCTGGCTTCATCGTCGAGGCGATCGCTGTCCGCCAGGCCCGCGGCGAGCCGCACCATTTCGCGCAGGCGATCGAGAATGACGAGCTGCCCGTGCGAATGGCGGGCAACGACCATGTGGAAGCTGTTCGATCCCAGGTCGACGGCGGCGAGCACGTCGGGAACGGCACGTCGCTTCACCCCCACTTAAGGATGGGCCGTCAGGCGGAAAACGAGGAGCCGCAACCGCAGGTGGTCTTGGCGTTGGGGTTGCGGATCACGAACTGCGCGCCCTGCAGGTCTTCCTTGTAGTCGATCTGCGCACCCGCGAGATACTGGATGCTCATGGGATCGACCAGCAAGGTGACCCCGGCGTTCTGCACCGTGGTATCGCCTTCCTCGATGTTCTCATCGAAGGTGAATCCGTATTGAAACCCGGAGCATCCGCCGCCCGAGATGAACACGCGGAGCTTCAGGTTGGGATTGGCCTCCTCGCGGATCAGGTCGCCCACCTTGGCGGCGGCCGCATCGGTGAACAACAGCGTGGGGGCTGCGGAAGTGGTCATTGGTGCATCTGCGCTCATGGGCTCATCTTACTCCTGAACGGGTATCCGGCCCAAGGCGCCTTGGGTGGGTCCTCAAGCCTTGGGCTTGCCGTCAGCGCTGCGGGGGGCATGGTGGATCAGTTTGCCGTTTATCTGGGCGCCGATGGCGGTTTCAATGACCGCATAATGAACATTACCGTGGACCTTGGCCTTGGGGCCCAATTCCACCCGGTCTTCGGCCTCGATGTCGCCCTTGACCACACCATTGAGCATGATGCTCGGAACCGTGACCGACCCCTCCACGCAGCCCTGCTCGCTCACCGACAGCAGCGCATGCACACCGGCCTCGGACTTGACGTTGCCGTTGATGTAGCCGTCGAGGTGGAAGCCGCCGGCGAAGATGACATCGCCATTGATGCGGGTCTTGGGCCCGATCAGCGTGTCGATCTTGGACTGCTTAGTCTGATTCCGTTTGAACATTCGATTTGTCCTTCGCCTCTGTTTCGACCGATACGCCCTGGGTCTTCCACACGAACGCCTGGCGGAAGCTGCGACTCGCGTCGCGACCCGAGTGGATTTCGACATCGACCCGCGTGGCCTCGAAACCGGCCGGCAGCTGGATCTGCTCGTCGAAATCCTGGAAATACCGGAACGAGTACGCAAGGCTGACCCGTCCCTTGGGGGACACCCTCGCAAAGCTCAAGTTAAGCGGTTTGCCGGCATTTAATCCATCGATGCTGATCACAGTATTGCCCATCACCGGCTTGTCGGGCTTGCCGACCTGCATCAGGACGAACTTCAAGCGGAAATGCCCCGACGGCCCCTCCGGGATGATCTGCAACTGCTGCACCTTGACCCCGATGGCCGAGTCGGGCTGCACCAGGCCGCGATAGAAGGACAGGTCCTGGTTGAGGCGGGCGATCTGGCTCTGCATGTCGCCCAGGCTCTTTTCCACCTGCTTGTAGCCTTCCCGGTCGACCCGGCGGGCCACATCGGCAGCCTCCAACTGGGTTCGCAGGCGTGAATTCTCGGCTTCGAGCTCGCGCAGGCGCTCGCTCGAGGTGAGCGCGCCGCGCACCGCATCCACCACCCGATAACCCGCATCGTAGCGGCCGAGCTCGAACATGCCGTAGAAGAACGCCGCGGCCAGCACTCCCAGCACGCCGAACACCCAGGCACGCTTGCGCGGCGAATGGGACCGCACCACCAGTTTATCGAAGGGATCAGCCATGGCCGGTTCCTAGTTGCCGCGAACGGATATCATGAGTGCCTTTGGAAGGGCTGGAAGGACGCCGCATGATCTGGATTAAAGCACTGCACGTGGTCGCCATGGTCACCTGGTTTGCGGGCCTGTTCTATCTGCCGCGGTTGTTCGTCTACCACGCCGACACCAGCGATGAGATCGGCACGGCGCGATTCAAGATCATGGAACGTCGCCTGTTCGCGCTCATGACCATCGGTGCCTCGGCCACCATCGTGCTGGGCGTATTCATGCTGGTGCTGGCGCCCGCCTATCTGCGCATGGGCTGGCTGCACGCCAAGCTTGCCTTGGTGGCTGTACTGATCGCTTATCATTATTCTTGTTACCAGCTGATGCTCGCCTTCCGCCACGACCGCAACCTGCGCAGTTCCAAGTGGTTCCGCGTCTTCAACGAGGCGCCGAGCTTGTTGCTGGTGGGAATCGTCATCCTGGTGGTCGTCAAGCCGTTCTAAGGTGCACGGTCGCGCTCGCGCCGCCGGCCGCGGCGCCGGTTACGGGAGGGCTCCGGCGTGGCCACCTCCGTCCACCAATCAGGATAGGCGGGCAACGGCGGCGGTTCGATGAAGCGCGCCAGCTCATGCAGCGCCTTGACATAAACTCGGCGCTTGAAATACACCACCTCGCGCACGGGCGTCCAGTAGTCCACCCAGCGCCAGGCGTCGAACTCCGGGGTGCCCGCCGCATCGAACCGGAATTGCGAGTCTTCCCCGGTGAAGCGCAACAGGAACCAGCGCTGCTTCTGCCCGATGCAGCGGTCGCGGATGTTCTGCTTGGGCAGCCGGTAACGCAGCCATCCGCGGGTACTGCCCAGCAATTCCACATCCGTCCTCGCAAGGCCGGTTTCCTCGTGCAGTTCCCGGTACAGGGCGTCTTCGACGCGCTCCCCGAAACGCACCCCGCCCTGCGGGAACTGCCAACCGCGCCCGCCAATTCGGCCGCCCAGGAACAGCTCGTAGGGCGCCCGCATGAGCACGATCCCGACATTGGCGCGGAATCCGTCGGGATCGATGTAATCGATGGCTGGCTCTGGCGGCATGCGCGCGATTGTTCCATATTGCCTGCATGAAAGCGCGCTGGCTGTTGCCAATGTTGATCCTGTTCGCGGTTGCCAGTCTGCTGCTGGCGGTGATGGTGGGCAGCACCACCATGGATCCCGGCGTGGCGGTGCGCGCGTTGCTGGGGAGCGGTGACCCGCTGGTCCGGCAGATCATCCTGGACCTGCGCCTGCCGCGCGCGGCCAATGCATTCTGCACCGGCGGGCTGTTGGCGCTGACCGGCGTGCTGATGCAGGTGCTGCTGCGCAATCCGCTGGCCGACCCGTTCGTGCTGGGCGTTTCGGGCGGCGCGGCAGTGGCGGCCTTGGGCGCCATGCTGCTGGGATTCGGCGGCTGGATCATCGATGCCTCCGCGACCGCGGGCGCACTGGCGGCCACCTTGCTGGTCTTCGGGCTGGCGCACGGCCGCGGTGGCTGGACGCCGCAGCGGCTGCTGCTCACCGGCGTGGTGGTGGCCTCCGGCGCCGGCGCCGTGGTCAGCCTGATGCTGGCGCTGGGAGAGGACACGCGCCTGCGCGGCATGCTCTTCTGGCTGATGGGGGACCTGTCCTTCGCGAGCTTCTCGCGCGTCGAGCTGGCGGCGCTCGTGGTGGTGGGGACACTCGCGCTGCTGGGCGCGCGCGACCTGAATGTGCTGGCGCGCGGCGACCTGGTGTCGCAATCGTTGGGGATCGCCCTGCAGCCCGCGCGCATCGCGCTGTTCTGCGCCACCAGCCTGCTGACCGCGGCGGCGGTTACCACGGCCGGCAGCATCGGCTTCATCGGCCTGCTGACGCCGCACCTGGTGCGGCTGATCGCAGGCAGTGATCATCGCACGCTGGTACCGGCTTCGGTCCTGCTGGGAGGCATCCTGCTGACGCTGGCGGACGTGCTGGCGCGCGTGGCGGCGGCGCCGCGCCAGCTCCCGGTGGGTGCACTCACCGCGCTCATCGGCGTGCCGCTGTTCCTGTTCCTGATGCAGCGTGAGCGTCGCGTGAGTTGATCGCTGCGCGCCCGTGCGCGCGCGGCCGGCGCTGCCCTCGTCAACCCGTGCCGGTCTGCACGCGATTGCGCCCCAGCGCCTTGGCCCGGTACAGCGCCGCATCCGCATCCGCCAGCAGGTGATCCGCCAGCGACTTGGTCTCGATTTCATGGCGGGCCGGTGCAACAGCGGCCACGCCCACCGACAAGGTCAGGAATTTCTCGACCTGCGAGGTGAGCTTTACCGGCGTGGCGGCGACGGCCTCGCGAATGCGCTCCGCCAATCTCACCGCCTCGGCCGCGGTGGCGTCCGGCAGGACGATGGCCAATTCATCGCCGCCGAAGCGCGCCGCGGTGTCCATGCTGCGTATCTGCGACTCCACCCGCAACGCCACTTCCTTGAGCGCGTTGTCCCCGGCCAGATGCCCGTAGCTGTCGTTGATGTTCTTGAAGCGATCGATGTCCATCATCAGGCACGCGACGCTCGATTGCCGCCGCTGGGCGCGCGAGATCTCCTCCTTCAAGCGCTGCTGCAGATAGCGGCGGTTGTGCCAGCCGGTGAGGAAATCGGTGATGCCGGCGCGCATCAGCCGCGCGCGGTTCGTGGCATTCTCGACGCAGATGGCGGCGAGCGCGCCCAGGTGCGCCAGGAAATCGGTGGCGTGATGCCGGGTGAAGCGCGCCGGGTCGCGGCTGCCGAAGCACAATGCACCGGTGGCGCGGTCCTTGCGCGGCAAGGGGATCAGGGCGACGCTCTGCAGGTCGGCGGCGGCGGCGAACAGCAGGTGATGATCCGCCCCCACGAAGGGCCCCAGCCAGGGCTTGTGCAGGCCGGACAATTGCGGCGCCAGGCCGACCAGCGAATCCACGAACAACACCTGGCTGAACTCCTCCGGACGGTCACCGCCGCCGCTCAACAGGTGGCGGATCTCGTGCTGTGGATCGAGCAGCACCACGCTGAGCGCATCCAGGCCGTAGGATTCGCGCAATCCCTCGACCATCGCCCGCAGCAGCTGCGCGAGGCTGTCCGCGCGCAGCAGGGAAAGCTCGCGATCCTGGGTACGCTTGAGAAGAACGTCGTTGTACGCCGCCTCGCTGGTCAACGCGCGCAGCCGGGCCCGTAGTTCCTCGTTTTCACGCGCCAGCGCTTCAATGCCGAGAATGCGGCCGGCTTTTGCGTCCACTGGCTACTCCTCGCACGTGCCGTGCGCTTACGTCTTGGCGGCAGCGCGGCCGTCCAGGTAGGCCCGGCCGCGCCGCATCAGTGCCTTGAAGGCTCCCGCGTCATGACCACGGACCGCATCGACCAGCTGTTCCACCGAGCGCCGCAGCGCGTCGAGTGATTCCAGCCCATATTGGTTCAAACTCTGGATTTCATAGTACAACTCCGGGCTCTCGGCGGCCACGCGCGAGGCCACATCCAGTTGCGAGTCGAAGGTGGTGCTGGACATTCGCGCCAGGCGCGGGGCGGCCTCGCCGCTGTCGGCAAGCGCCGTGAAGAACGCGATGTTGAGCGCATGCGACAGGCCCAGCACGTAGGCAATCAGCCGGTCGTGCTCGTCCAGGCCCATGACGACGCGTTCGGCCATGGTGGGTGCGAACAGCTCCTGCGCATCGCGCAATGCCTGCTCGTGGCCCAGGTCGATGAAGATCACGTGGCGACCAGACAACAATGCGGTGTCCGGCCCGAACATGGGATGGAGCGAGGTCACGCGGCAGCCGGCGGCAGCCACGGACTGCAATGCATCGCGCAGCGGGGTCTTCAGGGATCCGAGGTCGAAGATCAGACCGCGCGGTGCGCGATGCGCCAGTGCCTTGAGCACTTCGGCGGTGATCCCCAGGGGCGTCGCGATGACGATCACGTCCTGCTCCAGGGCATCTGCTTCCCAGCGGGGGATGCGCGCGAAACCGGACCGGGATTCGGTCGGATCAGCGAGGGTGACATCGAATCCCTGCGAGGCCAGGAACTCGGCAAACCAGCCGCCCATCTTGCCGCTGCCGCCGATGATCAGCGCCTTCTTGCCCGAACCGCGCCCGAGGGCCGCAACGCCCGCCTGTTCCTGTGTGGCGAGGGAGGAATCGATGAGGCGCCGCAGGATGGATTCAGCCAGTTCGGGCGAGAATTTCAGGCGTTCGGCGGTGTTGCGCGCCCGTACGATGACCTCACGCTCGCGGGCGAAATCGCGGGTGGCCCGCCCGGTGGCGCGCTTGACCGCCGCCACTTCCTCGCTCAGCGCCTGGCGGCGGGCCACCAGTTCCAGCAACTGGGTGTCGAGCGCGGTCAGTTCATGGCGAAGTTCGTCGAGGGTCATGGCGAGAAGCGTCCCTTGTCATGCGGCGCTCCTCACCACCACCCTAGCCTGCGGACTACGGCAGGTTGAACTGGATCACCACACCCAGGTCGTCGACCCACCCGCCCCAAGGATCAGGGGTGTAGTAGCTCGGAGCATAATAGTAGGGCGCATAATAGCGCGGCGCGTACGAGTAGTCCGGGCGGTAGCCCCAATAGGGCCGGTAGCCTTGGCGCCAGTGCTCGCGGCGCCAGCCCTCGTGCCGGTCACGGTCCCAACGCCGGTCATGACCCCAATCCCGGCCGCGCCGGCCACTCTCATACCGGCCGCGATCATGATCGCGATAACCGCCTCCGCGCCAGTCTTGGCCGGAGCGGTGATCGCCGCGCCAATCCCCGCCACGCCGGACCTCGTGTCCGCCGCCGCGATGATCCTGATTCCAGTGGCCGCCGCCGCCGTGGCCGCCGCGCCAGCCGTGATCATCGGCCAGCGCCGGCTGCATCGCGCAGGCGCCCAGCAGAGCCATCGTCGCCGCCAAGGTCTTGATGTTCATCGCAACTCCCGGTTCTTGCCACATTGCAGCCCCATCTTGCGCAAGGCCGGCTGAATGGAACCTGAATCGGCTAAAATCCCCTCCATGGACCTTCCGACGCAAAGCCTGCCCACCCCTCTGCCCGCCAATCCCTTCGAGCTGACTGCGGAATGGCTGAAGCAAGCCACGCTCGATGCGGCGCAACCCAATCCGAACTCGATGGTCCTGGCGACCGTGGATGCCGAGGGGTACCCGTCCGCCCGCGTGGTTCTGTGCAAGGACATCCTGGTGGAGCGCGGCGCCGTGAGCTTCTACACCAACTACGAATCACGCAAGGGACGCGAGCTCACCGAGACCGGCCGCGCCGCCATCGTGTTCCATTGGGATCACCGTCACCGCCAGGTCCGGATCGAAGGACGCGTCGAGCGCCTGCCGGAATCGCAAAGCGATGCGTACTTCGCCAGCCGACCGTGGCAGAGCCGCCTCGGCGCCTGGTCGAGCAAGCAGAGCCAACCCATCGCGTCCCTGGCAGCGCTCAAGGAACAGGTGCGCGCCACCGCGCGGCACTTCGACATCGACTACGCCGGGCCGGGCTCCCCCGAACCCGCCGTGGTGAATGCGGACATTCCGCGGCCGTTGCACTGGGGCGGATTCGTGCTGGTCGCGCATGCCATCGAGCTGTGGGTGGAAGGCCAGTTCCGCCTGCACGAACGCGTGCGCTGGAGCCGCTCACCGGAGGGCGGCGAATGGAGCGCAGAGCGCCTGCAGCCTTAGAGGTTGGACGTGGAACTGCTGCAATCCCACGCCGTCACCTGCCCGCATTGCTGGGAACGCATCGACGTCACGCTCGACCTGTCCGAAGCGGCGCAGTCCTACGTCGAGGACTGCCCGGTTTGCTGCAAGGCCATCGCCGTCAGCTACCGCTCCCACGATGGTGAGATCGATGAGTTGTCGGCCGATTCCGCCGATTGAAGCGCTCCTCCACCAATCGCGGCGACCTGCGCCAGGCCCGGCGCGAAAGCCTTCGGGCCCTGCGCATCCTTGCGCTGCTGATCGTTCTGTTCCTGGTCGCCCTGGGCAGTTGGCGCGAGCATGTCCGCAGCACGCAATGGCGGGTGCCGCTGTTCGTGGCGGTGTACCCCATCGCGGCCGACGCATCGCCGGTCACGCGCGGCTACATCGGGCGGCTGGATGCACAGCGTTTCACCGATATCGACCGGTTCTTCGCGGCGCAGGCGCACGCGCATGGCGTGCAGATCGAGGTGCCCCTGAAGACCCGCCTGCAGCCTCCGCTCGACGCCCTGCCGCCCGTGCGCGAGCCGGGCGCGGGCGCGTTGGCGACGATGTGGTGGAGCTTGAAGCTGCGCTTCTGGGCGTGGCGCCAGACACGCGGCGCGCATGAGCCGGCCGACGTGCGCATGTTCGTGCTCTATCATGATCCGGCGGACAACGAGTCGGTGCCGCATTCTGCCGGATTGCTCAAGGGCATGATCGGCGTGGTGCACGCATTCGCGCGGACCGACATGGACGGCGGCAACAGCATGGTGATCGCGCACGAGATCATGCACACGCTGGGCGCCACGGACAAATACGATCCAAACAGCGATGCGCCGCAGTTTCCGCATGGATATGGCGACCCGCGCCAAATGCCGCTGTATCCGCAGCGCAGCGCCGAATTGATGGGGGGCCGGCTGGCCCTGTCCGCCACGCAATGGGAGCAACCCGATGGACTCGACCAATGCGTCGTGGGCGAGCTCACCGCGCGCGAAATCCGCTGGAGCGAACATGCTCCTTGAATGCCGCGGGCTGGATGTCAGCGTCGAAGGCCGCGAACTGGTGCGCGGGCTCGATCTCACGCTCGCGCCGGGTCAACTCCTGGCGGTGCTGGGCCCGAACGGTGTGGGCAAGACGCTGCTGCTGCACACCCTTGCCGGCATACGCCCGCCCGCCCATGGGCGAGTGCTCGCCCAAGGCAGGCTATTGTCGGCGTGGTCGCGGCGGGAACTGGCGCGTCATCTGGCGCTGCTGCCGCAGAATGTCGAGGATCCATTTCCCGCCACCGTCCTCGAGACCGTGCTGCTGGGTCGGCACCCGCACATCTCGCGCTGGCGGTGGGAGGATGCGGGCGATGTGCAATTGGCGCGCGAGGCCCTGCAATCCGTCGGCCTGCAAGGCTACGAAGAGCGCGACGTATTCACCTTGAGCGGAGGCGAGCGGCGGCGCACCGCGATCGCGGCGGTGCTGGTGCAGTCCGCGGCGGTGTTCCTCATGGATGAGCCCACCAATCACCTGGATCCGAGCCATCAGCTGGAGACGCTGCAATTGCTGCGAGCGCGCGCCGACGCCGGGGCGGCGGTGATGGTGACCATCCACGATGCCAACCTGGCCGCGCGCTTCGCCGACCGCGCGCTGCTGATCGAGGCGGCGGGGGGCTGGACCTGCGGCAGCGCGCAGGAAACGCTCAACGCGGACAACCTGTCGCGCCTGTTCGCCACGCGCTTCGAGTGCGTGGAGCGCGGCGGCCGGCGGTTGTTCTTCCAGGCTTGAGCACCCTTCGATGCGAGTCATGCGGGCGGATGGCGCGCGCTTTCACCCCAGTGCGGCCAGGATCGGCGCATGCAGCCGCGGATTCGCCGCCAGTACCGATGTGGTCGCGAGGCCGACCGGCTCGCCGGAGAGGTCGGTGAACACCCCGCCGGCCTCGCGCACGATCACGCACAGCGCGGCGATGTCCAGGATGTTCACGTCGGATTCGAGCACCGCGTCGATCTTGCCGGCGGCCAGCAGGTGATAGTGCAGGAAATCACCGTAGCCGCGGATGCGGCTGAGGCGCTTGACCAGCGCACCGTAGCGGCCCCAGCGCGCCGCGTCGGCGGCGAGCGTCTTCAGGTTGCCGGCGGACAGCGCCGCGCCTTCGAGCGTGTCGATGGCGCTGATGCGCAGCCGCGCACCGTTGAGGAACGCCCCGCCGCCGATCTCCGCATGCGCAAGCTCGCCATACACCGGCGCGCTGGAAACGCCCAGCACCAGTTCGCCCCTGCGCATCAGGGCGATCTGCGTGGAAAACATGGGGTATTCGCGCACGAAGGCCTTGGTGCCGTCGATCGGATCCACCAGCCACAAATGCTCGGCGTCGAGGCCCTCGGATCCGGTTTCCTCGCCGTAGAACCCGTGTGAGGGAAAGCGTTGCCGGAGGATCTCGCGGATCGCGAGCTCGCATTGCACGTCCGCCTCGGTCACCGGCGATTTATCCTCCTTGAGGCGCACACCCAGGTTGCGTTGATACAGCGAGCGCGCGATGCGGCCCGCTGCCTCGGCGGCGTCGAGCGCCGCCTGCAATTCAGCGGACGCCATCATCGCGCGACTCCGCCGGACGCGTGCCCGCTCATTCGAATTCCGGGTACGGACCCCGGCCACCGTCGGCGATGAACTTGTCGATGCGGGCGTCGAGCACCGGCAACGGCACGCTGCCCAACTCGAGCACGGTGTCGTGGAACGCGCGGATGTTGAAGCGATCACCCAGGGCGCTCTGCGCGCGGGAACGGTTGCGCAGGATCGCCGTCTCACCCAGGTAATACGACAGGGCCTGCGCCGGCCAGGAGATGTAGCGGTCGACCTCGGTCTCGATCTCGTGATCGGACAACGCGGTGTAGGTCCTGAGGTAGTCGATGGCGCGCTCACGGGTCCAGCCTTGCGCGTGCACGCCGGTATCGACCACCAGGCGCGCCGCGCGCCAGATCTGGTAGCCCAACATTCCGAAGCGGTCATAGGGCGTCGGATACATGCCCATCTCGATGCCCAGGTACTCGCAGTACAGCGCCCAGCCCTCGCCATACGCCGAGATGTAGGTGGACTGGCGGAACTCCGGCTGATCCTTGTGCTCGAGCGCGATGGAACCCTGCCAGGTGTGGCCCGGCGCCGACTCGTGCAGCGTCAGCGCCGCAAGGTTGTAGAGCGGGCGGCTCGGCAGGTCGTAGGTATTGAGCAGGTACTGCTCGGGACCGCCGCGGCCCGCCGTGTAGAACGGCGCAAGATCCGGTGGCACCGGCACGATGGCGAAGCGCGCGCGCGGCATGTAGCCGAAATATTGCCGCGCCTTCGCATCGAAGCTCTTGGCGATCCAGGCGGCGCGCATCAGCAGTTCCTCGGCGCTCTTCGGCGCAAAGCGCGGATCGGTGCGCAGGAACTTGAGGAACTGCGGAAACTCGCCGGTGAAGCCGGTCTCGCGCATCACCTCGAGCATCTGCGCATGCAGGCGCGCCACTTCCGCCTCGCCGAACGCGTGGATCTTGCCCGGATCCTCATCCAAGGTGGTGAACTCGCGTATTTTCGCCCGATAGAACTCGCGTCCGCCGGGCAGCTCGCTGGCGCCCAGGGAGCGGCGCGCCTGCGGCACATAGGTGCCGCGCATGAACTCCAGCATCTCCCGATAAGCCGGCTGAGCCTGGTCCCGGATGGCCGCGAGCGCGGCGGCGCGCAGGCGCACGCGATCGGCCTCGGCAATGCCCTGCATTTCCTTGAAAGGCGTGTACAGCAGGCAGTCTTCGGGAGCGGCATCGGTGACCGCGGTGAGCGATGCCTCCCGTCCCTGCAGCGTCACCTGCGGCGGGGTGAATCCGCGCGCGAGCCCGGCGCGCATCTGCTGCATCTGCTCGCGGAAGTAGCGCGGCATGTCGCGCAGCTGGCCGATCCAGTTGTCGTAGTCGCGCACGTTTCGATACGTGCGCCGTGCCGTGTAGCCCAGGTCGGTCCAGAACATGGTGTCGGCATTGACGGGCATCTCGTAGGCGCGCAATTGCTGGTTCGCGATCAACACGTCGATCTGCGGCTTGTACACGTCGTAGTTGAGCTGCTCCTTCGGCGACAAGCTCGCGCGCCGGATGTCCTGCAGCTGGCGCCTGACATCCAGCCAGTGACGCAGGCGTGCCTCCTGCGAGGCCGCGTCGACGCGCGGCAGATTGGGCCGCACGGGCTGCAGGGAATCCTCATCGCCGGGCATCTCCGACTGCCGCCACTGCCATTCCGCCGTGTAGATGGCGCGGAACCGCGCATCGGCATCGCGGGGAGCCGCAAGGGCTGCGCAGGAGGCCAGCAGCAGCCCGGCAAGGGAAGCAGTTCGCAGAATGGTGGTTTTGTTCACGTGGATTCCCCCGAAAGATCCGAACGCAGCGCCTTCACATAATCGAGCACGGGCACGCCATCCGGCGCACGTTGCGCGGGATTATCCAACATATGTCATTTACCCGCACGACACCGCTCATCAGGCGAACGCCTTTTATGTGATGGCTGCGCAGAACCGCAGGGGCGAGTCGAGTATAAATGAAGGTGCGGAAGGCCATCGGAGGTCTAAGGGCATGCGCAAGCGGACTCGAGACGGTGATCGCTGCGGAAATCCGCGGCAATCCAGCGGCGGGTTCGCGTTGCTGACGGCCTTGCTCGCCCAGGGAGCCCTGGCCGCACCACCTGCACCGCCCGTGCGCGAGGCGGCAACCACGGTCGCGGCGACGCATGGCTCGGTCGGGCCCGGGCTGGCCGCGCTCGAACTCACCGATCCTGACGCGGCGCCTCTCAAGGCAGGCGTCGCGGAGTCCGAGGCGCGCACTCCCGGCGAAAGCGCCTCCGCGCAGCCGCAGCGTCCGTTCGCCTCCGGCGATGTCTGGCTGCCGCCATCGGCGCTTGCGCGCGAATATCCGGCCACCTTCTCGACGTTCCCCGACATGCACTCGCGCGCCTATCTCATGGATTTGTCGTTGCCCACCATGGGCGGCGATGGACACGGCATCCGTGACCAGTCGCCGACCGAGCAATTCATCCGCCAGGTAAAGAAGGAAGGCATGCCGTTCGCGCGGCTGTGGCAGAACGACCAGGCGCTGGTATCGCTGGGTTTGAACCGCAAGGGCAAACCCGGCTTGTGGATCATCCAGAAAACGCGTTAGATCGCAGCTTTCGTTCCAGCATCCGGCGAAGGCACGCAAGGTCAGGCCTTGCGCGAATCTGCATGTCCGCTTCGGCGCCCCCATCGGCAAGCAACCGTCTGCCCGACCGCTTCTATTACCTGAAGAATTTCACGCAGGTGCTGGGGTGGATCGAGCAACGCTATGGCGACCTGCTGCGCCCCGACCAGGCATGCTTCATCGAGGCCTTCCGCACTTTGCCGCGGCCCTCGCAGGCGCTGCTCACGCGCATGGCCATGCGCAAATCGGATGTGTTTCGCAGCACCCGTTTGCACTATGACGAGATCGGCGCACTGGCGCCCGCATTGGGCCCATTGTTCGATGCGGGCCTGGTCGCCGACCAACCGGCGCTGAGTATCGAGGAACTGTTCGCGCTGCTCAACAAACCCGAACTCGTGCCGCTGTTCGAGCTGCCACGCGGGGCCGCGCAACTCGCCAAGTCCGAACTGCTGGAACTGCTGCGGCCCGGCTGCGCGGAGGCGCGCCCGCTGCATGCGTGGGGCGCCGCCGAGACCGCCTATCGGTTGCTCGCCGCAGGCCTGTGCGAGGGTTTCAGGCTGCTGTACTTCGGCAATTTCCACCAGACCTGGTCCGAGTTCGTGCTCGCGGACATGGGCATCTTCCGCTTCGAGCAGGTCGCACTGACGCAGGCCTCGCGTGCCTTTCAAAGCAGCGCGCAGATCGACGCCTTCCAGCGGATCTACCGCTGCCGGCAGCGACTGCAGGCGGGAGCCCCGCCGGGCGAGGTGGTGTGTGAATTGCCCGGAACGGTCGGCGACAGCGCCTGGATCGAGCAGCGCCGGCAGAAGATGCTGTTCCGGATCGCACAGCGCTTCGAAGCCCTGCGACAGCCGCAGGAGGCGCTGCAGCTGTACCGCGCTTGCGCGCACCCAGGCGCACCGCTGCGCGCGGCGCTGATACTGGAGCGCGCCGGCGAAGCGGCCACGGCACTTGAGGTCTGCATGCAAGGCCTGGAGCAGCGCCACGAGGCGGCGTTCCATCCGCGCCTGCAGCGCGTGCTGCGGCGCCTGCAGCGCGGGCGGGGCGGTGCGCGCACGCCGCGCTCGGCGCATGCCGACGTGCTCGTGCTGCACCTGCCGCACCCCGGTGCCGACGTGCGCGTGGAGCTGGCCGCGGCTTCACACCTGGGCGCCGCCGAGCCCGAATCGCGCGTGTTTTACGTCGAGAACGCGCTGATCAATTCGCTGTTCGGCCTGCTGTGCTGGGACGCGGTGTTCGCCCCGCTCCCGGGCGCCTTCTTTCATCCCTTTCACCACGGACCCGCCGATCTGCTGGCGCCGGATTTTCACGAGCGCCGGCGCGAGCTCTTCGATGCATGCCTGGCGACGCTGGCGGATGCCCGGCATCTCGAGCTGATCCGCCGCCGGTTCGCGCAAAAGAACGGCATCCAGTCGCCGTTCGTACATTGGGGGGCGCTGGATCCGGGGCTGCTCGAGCTGGCGTTGCAGTGCATGCCGGCCGCGCACCTGCGTGCCTGGTTCGAGTGGATCCTGCGTGATGTGGGCAGCAACAGCGCCGGCTTTCCGGACCTGGTGCAATTCTGGCCCTCGCAGCGGCGCTACCGCCTGGTCGAGATCAAGGGGCCGGGGGATCACCTGCAGGAAAATCAACGCCGCCTGCTCGAGTATTGCGCCGCGCAGGGACTGCCCGTGGCCGTGGCGCATGTCAAATGGACATCCCTGCCCGCCGTTCCTTGACAGCCGCAACACCGGCCCCTACCGTCATTGCATGGGAAACAGGCTCAGCAAGATCTACACCCGCACCGGCGACGAAGGCAGCACGGGCTTGGGCGATGGTTCGCGCGTGCCCAAGGAAGACGCGCGCGTCGAAGCTTACGGCACGGTCGATGAGGCCAACAGCACCATTGGTGTGGTGCTTGCCATCCCCGGCCTGCCCGACATGGTGCGGCGCTGCCTCACCGAAGTGCAGCACGACCTGTTCGACCTGGGTGGGGAGTTGTGCATCCCCACACATCGCGCCATCACCCAGGAATACGTCGACCGGCTCGAATCGCAGCTTGACGCCTTCAACGAGCAATTGCCGCCGCTGAAGGATTTCATCCTCCCCGGCGGCGGCACCGCCGCCGCCGCCTGCCACGTGGCGCGCACGGTCTGCCGGCGCGCCGAGCGCCGCACCTGGGCCCTGGCGCGCATCGAAGCCGTCTCGCCCGAAGCACTCAAGTACCTCAATCGGCTGTCCGATCTCCTGTTCGTCATTGCCCGCGTGTTGGCGCGGCATGAACATGGCGAGGAAGTCATCTGGGACCGTTCGCGGATCAAGAGATAGAGCGCGCTTCGGCTTGATGCCGCGCTGCTGGGCGAGCGACAGCAGCAACAATCGCCGGTGTCGCTCCGGAACTCTCTATCGATCTCAACGCGGATTGAATCTAGGCAGCTCCGGCCGAATGACGCGAATTGGAGTGAAGCCAATTGCGGTGCCAGCTGATGAGGTCATTGGCAGATAGTGGCCGGCTGAAGAGAAAGCCCTGCACCTGCGTGGCGCCCCTGGCGCGCAGGAACTGCCATTGCAGGTCGGTCTCGACGCCCTCGGCCACGGTCGACAGGCCCAGGCTCCTGGCCATGGCCATGATGGCCTCCACCAATGGGGCTTCACCGCCGTTCTGCGGATTGATGTCGCGCACGAACATGCGGTCGATCTTGAGGGTGTCGATCGGGAAGCGGCGCAGGTACGACAGGGACGAATAGCCCGTGCCGAAGTCATCGAGCGCGATGCTCACGCCCAGGTCCTTCAGGGCGGCCACCGCATGGCTGACCGGCCCGGAATTGTCGATCAGCGAGCCTTCGGTGAACTCGAGCTCGAGCGTGCGCGGGTCGATCCCGGCGGCGCCGACGGCGCGCGCCACGCGCGTGGCCAGCGTGCCATCGCGGAACTGCACGCCCGAGACGTTGACCGCCATGTTCCAGCGCGCGCCATCGCGCTGCCAGCGGCGCAGTTGTGCGCAGGCCTCGCCCAGCACCCAGTCGCCGATATCGACGATCAAGCCGCTCTGCTCGGCCAGCGGAATGAACTCATCCGGCGGCACCATGCCGCGTTGCGGGTGCTGCCAGCGCAACAGCGCCTCCACCGCATCCAGGCGCAGGTCCTCGGTCAGCAACCGCGGCTGGTAGTGCAGCAGGAACTCACCACGCTCCAGCGCCTTGCGCAAGTCGGCCTCGAGGGACAGGTGTTGCGCGGCACGCGCGCTGATCGATTGCCGGAACAGCTCGCAGCCGCCGCGGCCGGCCTTCTTGCCGTGATGCATGGCGGCGTTGGCATTCTTCAGCAGGAGCTGCGCGTCGGTGCCGTCATCGGGAAACAGGCTGATGCCGATGGTGGCGGACACCGGCAATTCGGTATCGCCCACGTAGAACGGCCGCGCGAGTGCGGCCTGGATGCGCCGCGCCACCAGCTTGGCGCTTTCCGCATCCGGCACGCCGGGAATCGCCAGCGCGAATTCATTGCCGCCGGTGCGCGCCAGCCAATCGAGCGGATCCGCCAGATCGATCTGCGCGTCCTGGTCGAAGGCGCGCTCCGGGTCGCGCAGGCAATGGCGCAAGCGCAAGGCGATTTCCACCAGCAGCGTCTCGCCGCCTCCCGCCCCCAGGGTGTCGTCGATGCGCGAGAAGTTGTCGATGTCCACGCTCATCACGGCGATGCGGCGATTGCGCGCGGCGGCCCAGCCGCCGAGCTGCGTGATGATATCGATCAGGCGCTGGCGATTGGGGAGTCGCGTCAACGGATCGTAGTAGGCGAGATAGCGCACATGCGCTTCACTGGCGCGCAATTGATCCTGCGTCTGCTTGGTGCGCACCAGGAACTTCACGCGCTGCGCCAGCAGCATCGGGTTCACGCCCTTGGAGGCGAAGTCGGTGGCGCCCGCCGTATAGGCGCGCGACACCGAATCCATGTCATCCAGGCTGGTCATCATCAGGATGGGCACGTGCTGCCCGCCCGGTGCGGCGCGCACCTTCTCGCACATCGTGAAGCCGTTCATCCCGGGCATGACCACATCCAGCACGATGCAGTCGGGTGCCTGTGCCCGGAACGCTGTCAGCCCCATGATGCCATCGGCCGCGCAGATCACACGAAACCCCGCCAGCTCGAGCGCACTTTGCGCCAGCAACTGGGCACCGGGGTCATCATCCACCACCAGTACGGTGGCCACGTCGGTTTGCTTCTCGCTCATGCAGCGTTCCCAGCGCGCTCGCGCAGCAGGCAGGCGCAAAATTCCGTGTAGTCCTTGCGGACCCGGGCCAGCGCGGCCGTGGCCTCGGGCAGGCGGCCCTGCCGCGCGTGCATTTCGCAGTCGCGTGCCGAGGCCGCGAGCCGCACACCGCCCAGGTTCGCCGTGCTGGACTTGAGCGCGTGCACCTGTTGATACAGGCCCTCGCAATCCTGCGCTTGGGCGGCCGCCTCCGCCGCGCGCAACAGTTCGGGAGAGTGCTGCTGGTACAGGTCGATCATCGAGTTGAGCAGGTTCGCGCGCGGCATGGCGGCGATGTTGCGCAGCACGCCGATGTCGATCACCGGCGAGCCCTGCGGCTCGCCGGCGTCGACCGCCGCGCTGCGCTGCACGATCTTGTCGGGGCGCAGCCAGCGCCCGAGCTTGGCCGCCAGCTGCTTCTCGCTGAAGGGTTTGCTCAGGAAATCATCCATGCCGGCGGCGAGGCAGCGTTCGCGATCGCCCTCCATGGCATTGGCGGTGAGCGCCACCACAGGGATGCGCGGCGCGGCCGCGGCTGCCTCGCGCCGGCGTATCTCCGCGGTGGCCGTGAAGCCATCCATCACCGGCATCTGGCAGTCCATCAGCACCAGGTCGAAGCGCGGATCGTTCATGGCCTCGATGGCCACCCAGCCATTCTCGGCCACCACGATCTCGCAGCCGAGGTTCTCCAGCATGCCGAGCGCCACTTCGCGGTTCACCGGATTGTCCTCGACCAGCAGCACACGGGCGCCGCCGGCTGCGGGCGTGCCCGGAGCGCGCGGCGCAGCGCGATCTGCAGCACCCGCGAGCGGTGCGGCGGCCGGATCCATGACCCGGCCCACAGCGGCCAGCAGCTGCGCCTGGCGCAGTGGCTTGGTCAGCATTTCCTGGAACAAGCCGGAGGCGCCGGGAACGTCCTGGGGATCCTTCGAGCTGAGCAGGATCAGCGGCAGCCCCGCCACCTGCTCATCGGCGCGGATGCGCGCCGCCAGCTCGACGCCGCTGCAACCGGGCATCTCATGGTCGAGCAGCACCAGGTCGTAGAAATTCCCGACGTGTGCGTGCAGGGCCTGCCAACCGCCCTCGGCGCTCGACGCCGTATCCACGGCCACGCCCCAGGCCATCAGCTGCTGCTGCACGATCTCGCGGTTGGTTGCATTGTCATCCACCAGCAGCACACGCAGGCCCACGAGCCGTGCCCGCGGCAGCCGCGTCTGGGTGTCCTCGGTCTGCGGCACGGCGGGCAGCGGCAACTCGAAGCGGAAGCTGGAACCCTTGCCGGGTTCGCTGCTGACGCTCACCTGCCCGCCCATCAACTCGACCAGCTGCTTGACGATCGCAAGGCCGAGGCCGGTACCGCCGTACTTGCGCGTGGTGAAGGAATCCGCCTGGCTGAAGGCGCTGAAGATGCGCTCCTGCGCTTCCTGCGTGAGGCCGATGCCGGTGTCCCGCACTTCGAAGGCGATGCGCTCGTCCGGCAGCAGCTCGAGCTTCACCAGCACCTCGCCGTTTTCCGTGAACTTCACGGCGTTGCCCACCAGGTTGAGCAGCACCTGGCGCAGCCGCACGGGATCGCCGCGCACCACGGCGGGCGCGGTCGGATCGATCTGGCAGGCGAGCTCGAGACCCTTGGCCTGGGCGCGCGCCGCCAACAGCTCGATGGTCTCCTCCACCGAATCGCGCAGCACGAAATCGATGGACTCGAGCTCGAGTTTGCCGGCCTCGATCTTGGAGAAATCGAGGATGTCGTTCAGGATCTGCAGCAACGCTTCGGCGGAGCGCGAGATGGTCTCCGACAGGCGCCGCTGGCGCGGGGTCAGCTCGGTGCCCTGCAGCAGCTCCGACATGCCCATCACACCGTTCATGGGCGTGCGGATCTCATGGCTCATGCGCGCCAGGAACTCGCTCTTCGACAGGCTGGCGCGTTCTGCGGAATCCTTGGCGCGCGTGGCCTCGTCGATGGCGCGCTGCAGTTCGGTGTTGGCGGCGGCCAGGTTCTCGGTGCGCTCGGCTACCTGCTGCTCGAGGAACTGGCGGTACTTTTCCAGCCGCGCATCGCGCTCGCGCATGCGCGCGAGCATCTGGTTGAAGCCCTCGATCAGCGAGCCGATCTCATCGCGCGAGTAGCTCTCCACCCGCAGCGTGTAGTCCTCCTCGAGCGACACGCGCTTCATGGTCTTGGCGAGATTGACGATGGGGCCGGAGATCTGCTGCTGCAGGCGCGCCGCGATCCAATAGCCGCCCAGCACCGCACCCAGGATCACCGCCAGCGTGGTCCATGCATAGCTGCGGAAATCCTCGTACAGCGGCGCGAGCGGCGTGCGGATGCGCACGTATCCGGCGACCTGCCGGTCCGCGCTGATGGGAACCGTGAGCGTGAACAGCGAGGAGTCGATGACCTCCACCGGCCGCGACGGGTCGAGCTTCTCACGCGCCACGGGCTTGGGTGCCACCAGGTCCTCGGCGGCGATCTCGCGCCGGTAGCTGGCGAGCAGGCGTCCGTCGGCGAGGAACACGTCGGCCGCGCTCACGAAGGGCTCCGAGCGCAACGCCATCAACACCTCGTAGGCCTGCTTCTCATCGCCGCGGCGCATGGCGCTGGCGGTGTTGGCGCCGACGAAGCGCGCCAGCGTGCCGGCCCGCTCCTGCACCTCACCGTGGAATTGCTTGACCTCGCCCATCGTGTGCACGGCCATCGCGATCAAAAACGCCACCGCCGCCGGGATGACGATGGCTACGCGGAGTTTTCTTTCGATCGGGAGGTCTGCGAACCAACGCATCGCAGCTCCTTGGCGCGGGGTTTCGGGAAGAGATCTCTGACCAGCTTTATCGGCAAGAATGAGCCAATCTTTGCGGCCGGTACGTGAAGCCGGTCACGCTGCCAAGCGGGCGCCGGAGCCTGTTTTCTAGGGCTTTGGTGCGCCGATCATGGCGCGGATGCGGGGCCAGTCGAAGGCCCCGCCCGGATCGGTCTTGCGCCCCGGGGCGACGTCGCTGTGACCGACCACGCGTTGCGGGTGCAGCGTGGGATAGGCCCGGCACAGCGACCGCACGACGGCCGCCAACTTGACATATTGACGGTCGGTATAGGCCTGGTCGTCGGTGCCTTCGAGCTCGATGCCGATGGAAAAGTCATTGCAGGCCTCGCGACCCTCGAACCGGGAGCGGCCGGCATGCCAGGCCCGATCGTTGAAGCTCACGTATTGCACGATTTCACCGTCGCGGCGGACCAGCAGGTGCGAGGACACCTTCAGCGCCGCCACTTGCTCGAAGTAGGGATGGGCAGCCGGCGGCAACTGGTTCAGGAACAGCTTGTCGATCCATGGGCCGCCGTACTCGCCGGGCGGCAGGCTGATGCCATGCACGATGATCAGCGACAGGCCGGCGCCCGGCGGCCGGGCATCGAAGTTCGGCGATGGCAGCTGGCGTGCATCGCGCAACAGGCCGGCGGCGGCATCGACCACCAGCAGCGGAATCGCCCTCTTGTTCACCACACCGCACCCCGGATCCCCATCGCAGGCGATAGCATATGCGACAATGACGGCGCCATGCGATTGACCCGTCTGTTCGTGCCCGGCGAGCTGCAAGCCGGCGCCACCATCGATCTCCCTGCCGACACCGCCGCGCACATCGTCAAGGTCCTGCGGGCGCGCAGCGGCGATGCCATCATCCTGTTCAACGGCGGGGGCGCCGAATACCTGGGGGCCATCGATTCAGTGCGTGGCTCGCGTGTGAGCGTGCTGCTGCAGGAGGCCCGCGGCATCGACCGTGAATCCCCCTTGGCGGTCACCCTGGTACAGGCCATTCCGCGCGGCGATCGCATGGATTTCGTGGTGCAGAAGGCCACGGAACTCGGCGTCGCCCGGATCGTGCCCGTGCTGAGCGCGCGCAGCGTGGTGCGCCTCAACGAGAAGCAGCACGCTTCCAAGCTCGAGCATTGGCGCGGCGTCGCCGTCAGTGCCTGTGAGCAATGCGGGCGCAATCGCCTGCCGGTCATCGAGGCGCCGCGGGAATTGATCGACCACCTCGGCGCGCCGGCTGCCGCCGGCGCCACCCGCTGGGTGCTCGACCCGGAATGCGCGCCACAGCCGCAGCTCGCCGTCCCGCATCGCGCGGTGGAGGTCACCGTCGGGCCCGAAGGCGGCTTCTCCCCCGAAGAGCTCGACGCCATGCGCGTGGCTGGTCTTTCCGGCCTGCGTCTCGGCCCCCGCATCCTGCGCACCGAGACGGCGGCATTGGCCGTACTCGCGTGGCTGCAAACCCGCCATGGGGACATGAGCCCGACCCTGTGATCACCCGGCTGAAGCTGGTCTGCGTGGCGCTGTTCTGGGGCGGCACGTTCGTCGCCGGTCACGTCGTGGGCGCGGTATTGCCGCCGACGGTGAGCGCGCTGGCGCGCTTCGGCATCGCCTCGGTGGCTCTGCTCGGCATCGCGCAGTGGCTGGAAGGCGGCCTGCCGCGGCTCGACCGGCGCATGGGACTGGTGACGCTGGTGCTGGGCATGGTCGGCATCTTCGCCTACAACAGCCTGTTCTTTGCGGCAGTGAAGATCCTGCCCGCCAGCCGCACCGCCATCCTGGTGGCGCTGAACCCGGTCTGCACCGCGGTGCTGAACGCGTTGCTGACGCGGCAGCGGCTCGCGCCGCTGAGCTGGGCCGGCATCGCATTGTCCTTCGTCGGCGCGCTGATCGTCATCAGCCATGGCGATGTCTCCCTCCTCCTGCAGGGGGGCCTCGGGCGCGGCGAGTCCATCATGCTTGCCGGCGTGGGTTCCTGGGCCCTGTACACCGTGCTCTCCCAGCGCATCCTGCGCGGCATCTCGCCCATTGCCGCCACCACCTACGCATCGTTGTGGGGCACCGGCATGCTGCTGCTGTACGCCCTGCCGGATCTCGTGCAGGTGAACTGGGCGACGCTGGATGCGAAAGCGTGGGGCTGGCTCTTCTATCTCGGGATTCCGGGCACGGCGGTGGCCTACATCTGGTACTTCGACGGCGTGCAGCAACTCGGCGCGCCGCGCACCGCCGTGTTCAACAATTTCGTGCCGGTATTCGGCGTGGCGCTGTCCACCTTGCTGTTACGCGAGCAGCTGCCGTGGTCCACCCTGGCCGGCGGGCTGACGGTGCTGTGCGGCGTGGTGCTGACCAGCCGCGGCCGGACCAAGGCGCAAGCGTAAGAGCCGGCTACGCGGCACGCGCCACGCGCGCTCAGCCGAGGACCGAGGTTTCCTCCGCGATCATCTCCTCCAACCGGTCGAGGTCGGGGATGAGCGGTGTTTCATTGACCATGCGGATCTGGCAGATCACGGGCGAGCGCTCGGGGAAGCTGCGCGATGGATCGGCGCGCACCACCTCCGCATTGACGCGCACCAGCTGCGGAAAGCCCTGGGTCATGAGGCCGAAGAAGCCGGACTGAAGCTTGCCGGTGGCAGCGTGAAAAATGACGATGCGCGTGCGTCCGGTGGGCGCCGGCATGGCCTGCCCGAAGGCGCCCTCGAACGACACCACCGGCACGCTGCGCCCGCTCCAGCTCACCAGGCCCGCATACCAGGGCGGCGCGTTGGTCATCTCCGCCAGCGGCTGATAACCGATGACCTCGGCGACGCAGGCCCGTGGCACGATCAATCGCTCGCCCACCAAGGGCACCAGCAGGCTGTACAGTTCCTCGCGCAGTTCCGACATCAGCCCATTCCCTGCTGCTGCATCTGCGCACGGCGGCGGTTGACCAGCGGCTCGATCGCATCCAGCAACTGGTTCTCCTGGTAGGGCTTGCCCAGGTAGTCGTTCACCCCGAGCTCGATGGCTCGGGCGCGGTGCTTCTCGCTCACGCGCGAGGTGATCATGACGATGGGGATGTCCTTCAAGCGCGGATCGTTGCGCACATGCGCGGCCACTTCGTAGCCGTCCATGCGCGGCATCTCGATGTCGAGCAGGATGATGTCGGGCAGGTGTTCCTGCAGGACGGACACCGCATCCACGCCGTCCTTGGCCGTGATCACGCGCATGCCGTTGCGCTCCAGCAGGCGCTGGGTCACGCGGCGCACGGTGATGGAATCATCCACCACCAGGGCGAAAGTGCGGCGATCGCGCTGGTCGAGCACCACCGTCTCGGTGGGACGGGCGCGCCACTCAGAGCGCACCAGCGAACCCATGTCGAGGATCACCACCACCCGGCCATCGCCGAGGATGGTGGCGCCGGCAATGCCGCGGATGCCCGAGATCTGCGGGCCGACCGACTTCACCACGATCTCGCGGCTGCCGATGAGCTCATCGGCGACCAGCGCGGTGGAATGCTCGCCCGCACGGATCAGCACCACCGACAGCGAAGCGTCGGTGTCGGGCAGGCGCGAGACGCCCATGCCCACGAAGGTGCCGAGCTGCTGGAAACGGTACTTCTGCGAGCCGTAGTCGAACAGCGGCGCATCCTTCGCCAGGTGCCGCGCGACGATGTTCTTCGGCAGGCGCACCACACCCTCGACGGTGGCCAGCGGCAGGGCATACACCTCATCGCCGGCGCGCACGATCAGCGCCTGGCTGATGGCCAGGGTGAACGGCAGGCGGATGGTGAAGCGCGTGCCGCGTCCGAGGTTGGACTCGATGAACAGGCCGCCACCGAGCTTCTTGACCTCGGTGGCCACCACGTCCATGCCCACGCCGCGCCCCGCCGCCTGGGTGACGCGGCCGGCCGTGCTGAATCCCGGCTCGAGGATGAGCTGCATCGCTTCTTCGTCGGTGAGCCGGTGCGCCGGATCGGCGAGTCCGAGCGACACGGCCTTCTCGCGGATCAACTTGATGTCGATGCCGCCGCCGTCGTCCGCGACGATGATCACCACCTCGGCGCCATCGCGCTCCAGGCTCACGGAAATACGCCCCGTCTCCGGCTTGCCCGCCGCGATGCGCTTGGCGGGGGTCTCGATGCCATGTACCACCGCATTGCGCAGCATGTGCTCGAGCGGCGGCACCATGCGCTCCAGCACCTGGCGGTCCAGTTCCGCCGCGGCGCCCTCCACCGACAGCTCGGCCTTCTTGCCGGTATCGTTCGCCGCCTGGCGCACCAGGCGGGTGAGGCGTTGCACGTTACGCTGGAACGGCACCATGCGCGTGCGCATCAGGCCGTTCTGCAATTCGGTGATCACGCGCGACTGCTGGGTCAGCAGGTTCTGCGCTTCGCGCGTGAGCGCCTCGAGCAGGCTCTGGATGCTGGCGACGTCGCTGGAGGTTTCCGCCAGGCCGCGCGAGTACTGCTGCAGGGCGGAGTAACGGTCCAGTTCCAGCGGGTCGAAATCCGCATGCTTGGGCTGCGCATCCTCGTGCCGGTGCAGCACCTGCGCCTCGGTCTCGATTTCCAGCGCGCGCAGCTGTTCCTTCAGGCGGGTGACGGTGCGCGCCAGCTCCGCCAGGTTGAAATCGATGGAACTGACCTGCTGGTCGAGGCGCGCGCGGAAAATGCTCACCTCGCCGGCGTTGTTCAACATGGTGTCTAGCAGGTCGGCATCGACGCGCGCCATCTCGGCACGCTCGGCCGGCGCCGTTTCGCGGCCGGGAAGCACGGGAGCGGCGGACAGCTCCATCGGCGACATCGAGTTCTCGAGCGTCGCCTCGAGCCTTTCAGGCCGCGGCAGGGGCTTTGCGTCGGGCGGCGGTGGAGCCGCATGCAGCGGCACCACCCGCGGCGCATCGGCGGCAGGCGCTGCAGCGGTCGCTGTCACCGGGGGCGGCGCGACGGGCGCCGGCGCGACGGGCGCAGGCGCTGCGACGGCCGGCCCGGCAGGGGCTGCGGGCGCTGGCGTGGCGGCAGCCGCCGCGGCGGCGGGCTCGCTCCCGGCAGCGGCGTCCCGACCCGCGAGCAGCGCATGGATGCGATCGATCAGCGCCGTGGCGGGCAGCACGCGTTCGCTGCGGCTGACCTGATCGCGCATCCGCGCCAGTTCATCCACGCTCGCCTGCAATACGCTGGCGGCGGACTCGCCGGCAGCCACGGCGCCGCCGTCGATCTGCACCACGAGGGTTTCCAATTCATGGCTGAGATGACCCATGGCGGCGATGCCGGCCATGCGCGCACCGCCCTTCAGGGTGTGCAGCTGGCGCTGCAGGGCGGCGAACGGCGTCTTGTCCGCGCGGTCGAGATTCCACGATGCCAGCGCGTTCTCCACGGCCTCGAGCAGCTCGGTCGCCTCCTCGCAATAAATGGCGGCGATTTCAGGATCGAATTCCTCCGCGCCGGCGTCCGGCTCGGGCGAGGGCATCGACGCGGGAGCAGGAGGCGCGGCGGCAGCCGTCGTTGCGGCGTCGGCGTGAGCGGCCATGGCGGGCGCGGCCGGCGCATCGGTCACGGCATCGGCATCCGGCGCCGGCATCGCTGCAGCGCCTGGCGCCTCGGCCGCCGCTGTTTCCGGCAGCGTGAGCGCCGGCAACATGGCCGAGGCATTGGCTTGGTCGGCTTCTGCTTCCTTCGCCAGCTGCGCATCGAGCTGCGCCTCGAGCTTGCGCAGGCGCTCGACCAACGAGGGCTGTTCGCCGAAGTAATTGGTGGATTCGTTGATGTGTTCCACCACCTGTTCGATGGCGGTGACCGCATCCGACAATGCCGCGAGTCCGGTTTCGCTCAAGCCGTGCCCGCTGTCGAACACCTTGCGCATGTAGAGATTGAGTGGCTCGGTGATGCGGATTCCATGGCGGGCCTCCGCCATCTTGGAACTGCCGGACAAGGTGTGGATGGCCCGATAGACGCCCTCCGGCAGGTCGTGCGGGGCCGGCTGGCCGGCGCGCTTGTGCAGGTAGTCGCGGATGACACTCAGGTGACCCTGCGTCTCCTTGCTGTAGATGTCATGCAGCACCGGATCCATCGGCGCGCGCCCGGCGGGTGCGGCCGCCGGCGCTGCGCCTGCGCCGTCCGTCCCGGTCGACAGTGCCGGGACGCGGCCGGTGAGATCGTCGGACTCGGATGCCTGGTGGTCGGGATCGCGCCCTTCCGCGTAGGCGAACGCGCGCGCCATCAAGCCTTCCACGGGGTTGGCCAGCGGCCGGCCGCTTTCCAGCTGCTCGATGAGCGCCGGCAGCTGCGCCACGGCGCTGCGCACCACGCCCATGAGCCCCGGAGAGCGCGACAGGGTCTTATCGAGCAGCCGATTGAGCAGGTTCTCCACCGACCAGGCGAACTCGCCGATCAGTCGTGCGCCCACCATGCGTCCGCTGCCCTTGAGTGTGTGGAAACTGCGCCGCAGCGTCACCAGCGATTCCACATCCATGGGGTTCTGGTCCCACAGCGGGAAGCCCTTCTGGATGGAGGCGATCTCTTCCTTCGCCTCCTCGATGAACAGTTCCAGCAGTTCCGGGTCGAGATCCGTCTTCGTGAATGCCGGCAACGGCGCCGGCGATGGCGCCGCTGCAGGTGCGGCCGGTGGGGCGGCACCTTCCGCAGTAGCGGCCGCCGGCGTCGCGTCGGTTCGTGGTGGCGGGGGCGCGGTGAACGTGGGCACGGGCACGGCCGCGCCCGGCGGCAGCACCGCCGTCGGTTCGAACGCGGACGGGCCCGGAAGCGCCACTTCCGTGGGCTGGGTATCCAGCTTCACGGTCTTGGCGGCATCGAACTTCAGCGTCTTGTCGCCGTCGAGCTTGAGCGTCTTGGCACCATCGATCGTCGGCGCGGTGATGGTAGGCACGCGCGGAGCGGTCTCGGCCGACAGCGCCTGGATGCACATTTCCGCGTTATCGAGCATGTACCAGGGATCGTTGCGGCCGCTCTGCAGCGTCTCCATGTAGTACTCGATGCTGACGATGGCATCGGCGATGCGCTCCAGGCGGCCGGGATCCGGGGCCGGAGCGCCCGGTTCGACCAGATGGCGCACATGCGTGCCGATGGCATCCATGAGCTCCACGGCGCGGCCCTTGCCCAGCATCAACAGGCCCGCGGTGATGCCGCGCAGGAGCTGGGGCACGTTATCCAGGCCCTGCGGCGTGAATTCACCCGGCTTCTGCACCGCCACGGAGATCGCCTCCTTGACCCGCGCCAGGTTGACGATGCACTCGCGCAGCACCGCTTCGGTGACGGCGCGGAAATCGACGTCCTCGCCGGCGGCCGCGGCCTCGGCGGCGGGCGCGTTCGGGAGGATCAGGCGCACCAGCTGATCATCGAGGCTGTCCTCGACCGACAGCAGCGTTGCCGCCATCTTCAGCAATGCGTCCTCGGCCGGCGTGCGGCCCTGCGAGATGGCCTCGCTCAAGGCGCCGGTCTCGGCCTGCACGCGCTCGCGTAGTTCGCCCAGGCCAAGCACGCCCAGCGTGTCGCTGATCTTCTTCAACAGGTCGAGCTGCGAGGCGAGCTCATCGACATGACCGCCACCGCGGCGCACGAAGATATCGAGCACGTCCTTGACCTTGGAGAGGTCTTCCTTGATCGCCGCCGCGACGGTGTGCATGAGCTTGACGCTGGGGGCGGACAGGCTCTCGCGCTCGTGCTCGACTTCCTCGTCCACCGGCAGGAGCTCCGCCAGCTTGAAGGAGGCGCGCACGGCGCCGACGCGGCCGCCTTCGTTGTTGGCGCGCGCCACGTAATACAGCATGTTGTTGAGCAGGTCGATGGGAGGGCTTTCGCAGTAGCGCGCCTCTCCCACCTCGTACAGGCGCTTGATCTGCCGGTCGGCCTGGCCGAGCAGGCGCTTGAGCGTGGCGCTGCTCTCCAGCCCATTGCTGCGCATGGCCTCGATGATGGCGCCGGTGACCCACCAGAGCTGGAACACCGGCTGCGTGGTCGCCACTTGTTCGAGCTTCTCGGCCACCTTGGCCAGGATCTCGAGGTTCTGTTCGACGCGCTCGCCGCGGATGATGCCGAGCAATCCCACCTGGAAGCGCGAACGCAGGCGACGCGCCCATTGCGTGACCGTCAGCGGCGCCTCGCCGGGGCGGGCGGGCTGTGGCTGCGCGGGCTGGTCGGACTTCAGGTTCAGCAGCAGCAGCGTGCCTTCCGAGAGCAAGGGACTGCCGCGCACGGCGCGCAGGTCGTTGAGCAAGGGCAGCAACACCAATGCCAGGTCGCGGCCGCCGGACATCACGCGTTCGAGATACGTGGGCAACTGCACCATGGCGCGCATGAGGGCGTCCAGGCCATCGGTCTGCGGCTTCTTTTCATGGTCGACCGCGATCAGGTGACGCGTAACCTGCTCCATTTCCTCGGCGAGAAGCGCCGCGCCGTACACCTCGACCAGGCGCAGCACGCCGCGCGCCTGGTGCAGGCTGTCGGCGCACTTCTCGAGGAAATCGAGCTGATCGGGCCGCTCCGCGTAGGACTCGAGCCCGGCTCGCGCCTCGTTCAGCGTCGTGCCCAATTCCTTGGCGACGACGTGCAGCGTCTGGGTACTGATGTCGGTCATGGCTTCAGGCGCCGAGCCCGCTCACCTTGCGCATCTTGGCGGTGGCCGCCGGATCGCCGGCGGCCGGCGCCGCGGCATTGCCGGGCGCCGCCGCGCCGCCCGGCAGCGCGGCACGTGCAGCCTCGGTCGAGGCAGGAATTTCCTTGATGACCGGCAGGCGTACGGATGAGGTTTCGCCCGCCAGGGTCGATGCCCCGAAATCCGGCAGGCGAAAGCCGCTGACGGACTTGCGCAATTGCGCGGCGAGCGCCGCCAGCTTGCCGATGGAGCTGGAAGTGGCCGAGGAGCTCTCCGCCGTCTGCGTGGAGATCTCGCGCACCACCTGCATGTTCTTGGAGATGTTGCCGGAGGCCTGCGCCTGCTGGCGCGCGCTGGCCGAAATGTTCTGCACCAGGCTTGCGATCTGGTTGGACACCTGCTCGATCTCCTCGAGCGCCGCGCCGGCGTTCTCGGCGAGCAGCGCACCCCCCACCACATCGGTGGTGCTGCGCTCCATGGACACCACCGCTTCGTTGGTGTCGCTCTGGATGGTGCGTACCAGCACTTCGATCTGCTTGGTGGCATTGGCGGCGCGCTCGGCCAGGCGCTGCACTTCATCGGCGACCACCGCGAAGCCGCGGCCCGCCTCACCGGCCATGGACGCCTGGATCGAGGCATTGAGCGCGAGGATGTTGGTCTGCTCGGCGATGTCGTTGATCAGCTCGACGATGTTGCCGATCTCCTGGGAGCTTTCGCCCAGGCGCTTGATGCGCTTGCTGGTCTCCTGGATGGTCTCGCGGATGGCGTTCATGCCGTCGATGGTGCGGCGTACCGCATCGCCGCCCTTGTGCGCGATGTCGACCGAGTGCCGCGCCACGTCCGAGCAGCGCTCGGCATTGCCCGACACTTCCTCGATCGACGCCGCCATGTCGGCCATGGATTCGCTGGCGGAGGAAATCTGGCGCGACTGCGCGCCGCTGGCCTTGGCCATGTGATTGGCGGCGGCCTGCGTCTGCTTGGTGGCACCCTCGAGCTGGATGACGGTGTCGTTGATGGTGGTGACGAGGTCGCGCAGCGCCTCGATGGCGTAGTTGATGGAGTCCGCGATCGCGCCGGTGATGTCCTCGGTAACCGTGGCCTGCACGGTGAGATCGCCGTCGGCGAGACTGGAGAGCTCGTCCAGCAGCCGCATGATCGCTTCCTGGTTGCGCTCGTTCTCGCGCACACGCAGCTCCACCGAGCGGTTCGCGGTGGCGGCATTGCGATACAGCCACACCATCGCCAGCAGCGACAGGAGCGCCGCGCCCAGCGCGCCGAGAATCCATGGGGTGAGCGTCGCCGGAGCGGCAGCCGCCTCACCGGCCTGGGGCAACGCGCCAAGCCGGGTGGCAAGCCCGGCGGCGATGGCCGGCAACTCGCGCGCCGCGCCCTGCGCCTTGGCGAGCGGATCGGCGGCGCCGATGGCCTTGCGCACGCCGGCGGCAAACTGCTGGTAGCGCGCGGCGACGGCCTTCAACCGTTGCTCGCTCTCGGCCCCCGTGATGCGCGGCAGCGAAAGCCCCGCATCCTCGCCGCCCAGGCCACGGATCACCTGGTTGAGGAATTCAAGGCTGTCCGCGAGGCGTTGCGCGGCGGGCGCGGCATTGGTGACGCCGGTTGCAAGTCCGGTCAGGTCCTGCTGGATGCGCTGCACGGTGAGCTCGAAGCGCTCCAGGTAGCGGCTCATGCCTTCCAGTTTCTGCGGTCCCACGCCGCTCGCCAGATCGCCCATCTCCGACAGGAGCTTGGGAGCGAGTTCGCGCACGCTGGCGCCCGCGGCTTCGATGTTCTGCACCGCGAGCCGCGCGTCGCTGACCGTGCCGACCCGGTTTTGCAGCTTCGACCAATCCGGATCGGTGGCCAGCGCCCCGATCTCGACCTCGCCGCGCAGCGTCTTCATGCGCGCCACGGTCTTGCCCAGCGCATCGAAGGCGCTGGCCTCGCCGCGCAGTGCGTTCTGCGCCTCGAAGGGAATCTGCTGCGTCACCAGCGCCAACTGCTCCACCGAGGAGCCGCTGTGGGCGGGCTGGCGGTTGAGCAGGGCCAGCACACCCGCCGCCAGCAGGCAGAGGACGGTGAAGCCGAATGCCCAGGGCAGGAGCGAGCCTCTTGCTGCGGATTCTTTTTTCATGTTGTTTGCGTTCATCTGCAATGATTCTCCGGACGGCGCCTAATGCGCCGCCTGCAGGAATTGCTGGCTCTCAACCAGGGTCTTCAGGCTCAGCACCGGCCAAATCTCCCCGCCCCGCCGGAATGCGCCCGCCAGGAAGCTGTCGCAGCGGATGACCGTCGGCGGCGGTTCAGAATCGAATTCGTTTTCGGCGAATCGCCGGAAACCCAGCACTTCGTCCACCAGGAGCCCTGCGGGAATTTCGCGATGATTGACCACCACCACGCGCGTGTTGCGCGACGGCGCGGTGAGCCCGCTGCCCAGGAACTGCCGCAGGTCCACCATCGGCAGCAGCTGGCCGCGGACGTTGGCAAGACCCTTTACCCAGTTCTTGGCGCCCGGTACGCGGGTGATGCCGGCTGGAAGCCCCAGCACTTCGCGTGTTTCCTCGCGCGCCACCAGGAAGGTCTCCCCGCCCATGCGGAACGCAACACCCACCCATTCGTTGCCGGGGGCTGCCTCGCGCTCGGTCTGCGCCACCGAGGCGCGCGAGCGCTTCTCCAAAGCCTTGAGCAGTTCGAACGGCCGGTCGCGCAGCGAACGCACGCTGGCGGTAGCCGCCGTGTCCGCCGAGCCAGGTGTCATAGCGCGAGGGCAGCCTGTGCCTTCTCGACCAGCGCCTGCGCCGTGACCGGCTTGACCAGGTAATCCACCGCGCCCTGGCGCAATCCCCAGACGCGATCGGTCTCCTGGCCCTTGGTGGTCACCATGATGATGGGAATGGCGCGGGTCTCCGGGTCCGCCACCAGCGTGCGCGTGGCCTGGTAGCCGTTCACGCCGGGCATGACGATGTCCATGAAGATGAGATCGGGCTTCATTTCCTTCGCCTTGCGGATCCCTTCCGCGCCGTTCTGGGCAGCCGCCGTCTGGAAGCCGTGCTTCTCCAACGCCTTCTGCATCACGTGCACTTCGGTCGGCGAATCGTCAACGATCAGGATCAGCGCCATACACGAACCTCGTTGTTTACTTGCTCACGTGCGCTTCGATGGCACCGAGCAATTCATCCTTGGTAAAGGGCTTGGTCAGGTAATGCTCGGAGCCGACGATGCGGCCGCGCGCGCGGTCGAACAATCCATCCTTGCTCGACAGCATGATCACGGGAATCTGCTTGAAAACCTTGTTGTGCTTGATCAGCGAACAGGTCTGGTAGCCGTCCAGCCGGGGCATCATGATGTCGACGAAGACGATGTCGGGTTGGTGATCGGCAATCTTGGAGAGCGCGTCGAATCCATCGACGGCGGTGAAGACTTCGCAGCCCTCCTTGGTCAACAACGTCTCGGCCGTGCGCCGGATGGTCTTGCTGTCGTCGATCACCAGGACCTTGAGTCCCGTGAGCTTGGGTTTTGCAGGGCTTGCCATGCTCTCCATGAATTCTTCCTCGAAAACACCGTCGCGGCGCTTCGTGTCGTGCGTATGTGCCGGAAACTTGGAGCTTTTTAACATATCCGACAGGCCGGGGCCACGGTATGGAGCGCACATTTGGAGCCAATTCACACTTATGGACTAGAGGCTGGTTCACAGTTTGCGCCCGCGCGCGGCGGCGAAGCGCGACACGGTTGCGCTAGACTCACTGCCTGCCCCGTTCCATAGCTCAAGGATTTTCAGGCCCGATGCCCGCCCCCCGCAGCCTGCTCGTCGTGATGGACCCAATCGAGCACATCAAACCGGCGAAGGATTCGACGCTCGCGATGATGCTCGCCGCCCAGGCTCGAGGCTGGAAACTCCTCTACGCCGAACTCAAGCACCTGTACCTGGTCGATGGCGTGGCCTTCGCCAAGGCCGCCCCTATGCGGGTGCAGGATGACGCCAAGGCCTGGTTCGAGCTCGGTGCCGCGCAGAGCGTGCGCCTGGGTGCGGGCGATGTCGTGCTGATGCGCAAAGATCCGCCCTTCGACACCGAGTACATCTATTCCACCTACATTCTCGAGCGGGCGCAGGTACAGGGAGCCCTGGTCGTCAACCGGCCGCAGGGCCTGCGCGACATGAACGAGAAGGTCTACACGGCCTGGTTCCCGCAATGCTGCGCGCCGACACTGATCACCCGCGACATGGCCGACATGGCTGAATTCCTGCGCGTGCACGGCAAGGCCGTGTGCAAGCCGCTGGAAGGCATGGGCGGACGGTCGATCTTCGTGCTCGAGCAGGGCGACAAGAACCGCAACGTGGTGTTCGAGACACTCACCGACTATGGGCGCCGCTACGCCATCGTGCAGAAATACCTGCCGGAGATCGTCACCCAGGGCGATTGCCGGGTGATCCTGGTGGATGGCGAGCCGGTGCCGTTCGCGCTGCAGCGCATGCCGGACGCGGCCGACAACCGCGGCAATCTCGCTGCCGGCGCCACCGCGCACTCGCGGCCGCTGAACGACCGTGACCGCTGGCTGTGCGCGCAGATCGGGCCGCGGTTGCGTGAACTCGGCATGCTGTTCGTGGGTCTGGATGTCATTGGCGAGTACGTGACGGAAATCAACGTGACCAGCCCCACGGGCATCCGCGAACTCAACAAGAAGCATGGCCTGGACATCGGCGGACTGCTGATGGACGCCATCGAACGGCGGCTGTGAACGCGCAAACCCTGCCCGAGGATTTCACGCGCCGGCTCCCGCCGGTGAACGATCGCATGCTCACCACGTGGTTCCTGGCCGCGCTGGTGCACGCCATCGTCATCCTGGGGGTGTCCTTCAGCCTGCCGGACCGGGGACCGGAAAAGGATGCCGCGCCCAGCATCGAGGTGGTCCTCACCAGCGACCAGACGCCGCGCCTGAAGAGCAACCCGCGCGCCGAATACCTGGGGCAGCGCAGCCAGCGCGGCTCCGGCAATACCCGCTCGCGCGAGCGCGCCATGGTGCCGCGCTCCTCGCGCACCCGCGCCGAGCGCCTCGGCGCGCCGGACGGCAGCGGCCAGGCGGCGCAGATGCCGGGCGCCGATGGCGGCATGACGCGCGTCCTGGCGAGCACCGGCCCCAGTGCGCAAATCCTGTACTTTGCGCGGCCCAAACAACCCAATCAGCCGGCGCAAATTCCCGAACTCCTGCAGGACCGCCCGGACCTCGGGGTGGCGCCCACCCAGGACGACGACGCGCTGCGCCTGCGCGGCGAATCGCATGGCGAGTTGTGGATCACCGCCGACACGCGCGAGTCGGACGTGGCCGTCTACCTCGATGCCTGGCGCCGCAAGGTCGAGCACGTGGGCACGATGAACTTCCCCAACGCCGCCCGGCGCCAGGGACTGTCGGGCACGCCGGTGGTGGAAGTGGCCATTGCCGCCAGCGGCAAGCTCACCACGGCCCGCATCCGCCGCTCCAGCGGGCACGCGGAAATCGACCAGGCCGCGCTCGACATCCTGCGCCTGGCCTCGCCATTCGACCCCTTCCCCAAGGCGCTGGGCGCGGCGCACGACTCGATCCGCTTCGCCTACGAATGGCAATTCCTGAAGGGCGAGGCACAGGGCTCGAGCGTCAGCCCGATGGAATCCACACCGGATGGCCCACCGAACGGCGCACCGAACGGCCTACCGAACGGGGCCAAGCCGTGAGCGCCGGGCTGGACCTCACCAATCAGTTGCTGATCGCCATGCCCTCCCTCGGCGATCCGAATTTCTCGCAAAGCGTCGCCTTCGTCTGTGAGCACAGTCCGCGCGGCGCGCTGGCGCTGGTGTTGAACAAGCCTCTCCCGATGCGCATGGGCGAGGTGTTCGAGCAATTGGAAATCGAGGTGGCCCCAGGGCCGCTGTGTGAAGGCCCGGTGCTGCGCGGCGGGCCGATGCAGACCGACCGCGGTTTCGTGGTGCACAAGGCCGCGGGTGAATGGGACTCCACCCTCAAGGTGTCCGACAGCATCCACGTGACCACCTCGCGCGACATCCTCACCGCCATCGCCCGTGGCGAGGGACCGGCGCCCGCTTTCGTCGCGCTGGGCTACGCGGGCTGGGATTCCGGCCAGCTCGAGGACGAAATCCGCGCCAATGCCTGGCTGAACGCACCGGCCGATTCACGCATCATCTTCGACCTGCCCTTCGAGCAACGTTGGGCGGCGGCGGCCAAGCTCCTGGGAGTGGATATCGCCCGCCTCGCCTCGATCAGCGGCAATGCCTGAGCCGGGCGGCCGCCCTGGCCTCCCGGCGCGCATCCTCATCGGCTTCGACTACGGGCGGCGGCGGATTGGCGCGGCCCGCGGCGACACGCTCACCGCCAGCGCCGCGGCGCTGCCCGTGATCAGCAGCGGCCCATCGGGGCCAGACTGGGCCCAGGTCGGGAAGCTCCTGGACCAATGGCGTCCGGCCCTCATCGTGGTCGGGCTGCCGTATAATGCCGATGGCACCGACAGTGGGATCACCACCGAGGCGCGCCGCTTCGCGCAGGAATTGTCGAGCCGCTTTGCCATTCCCGTCGAATTGGTCGACGAGCGCTACTCTTCGCTGGATGCGCAGGCGCGCCTGGCGGCCGCCCGCGCCAGCGGGGTGCGCCGGCGGCGCGTGGCCAAGGCGGACATCGATGCGGCCGCGGCCTGTGTGATCCTGGAGAGGTGGTTTTCGCAAAACACTTGAGGCTCCATGCGTTCGCAACTCGATGAGTTCGGCGGCCTACGCCACCTGATCACCCTGGATGGCCTGAGCCGCACCAGCATCACCCATCTCCTGGACCGGGCCCAGAACTACCGCCGTGTGCCGGGCCAGAGCGCCTATGAAGGCCGCGAGCTGGCAGGCATGACGGTGGCCAACCTGTTCTTCGAGCCGAGCACGCGAACGCGGGCCTCCTTCGACCTTGCCGGGCGGCGGCTGGGAGCGCACGTCATCAACCTCGACACGCAGTCGAGCTCGCGGGTGAAGGGCGAAACCATGCTCGACACCATCTACACGCTCGAGGCCATGAACACCGATGTGTTCGTGATCCGCGATTCCGAGGCCGGCCTGCCGGAATTCATCATCGATCACGTGGCCGACCACGTATCCGTGATCAGCGCCGGCGAGGCGCACGTTTCCCATCCAACGCAGGGCTTGCTGGATGCCCTCACCATCCGCACGCACAAGCGCCGGTTCGCCGGGCTCAAGGTGGCCATCGTCGGCGACATCAAGCATTCGCGCGTGGCGCGCTCGGCGGCGCGCGTGCTGCACACCCTGGGCACCACCGACCTGCGGCTGGTGGCGCCGGCACCGCTGCTGCCCGCCGAGGACGAGTTCGCGGGTGCGCAGCGCTTCACCCGCATCGAGGATGGCATCGCCGGGGCGGACGTGGTGATGATGCTGCGCATCCAGAAGGAACGGATGGCGCAGGCCGCCTCGCTGGACGACGCCGACTACTTCGCGCGCTACGGGCTGACCGCGGCGCGGCTGGCCGGGGCGGCGCCTGACGTGCTTGTGATGCACCCGGGGCCCATGAACCGTGGAGTGGAAATCGCCTCGGAGGTGGCCGACGGCCCGCACTCGGTGATCCGCGAACAGGTGAACAACGGCGTGGCGGTGCGCATGGCGGTACTGGCCTCGATCGCGGCCACGCTGACCCGCAAGCGCAAGCCGCTGTGAGCGCCGTGGCACACAAGCCGCACCGCGGCACGATCTTCCTCGACGATTCAGCCGAGGTGCTGGGGCAGAGCGCGCATCCGGGCGGGCAATACATCATCCGCATCCGCGCGCCCCGCTGCGCCGCCACCGCCACGCCCGGCAGCTTTGCCCACATCACCTGCGGCGAGGCCCTGCCCATGCGCCGGCCGCTGTCCATCATGCGCGCGGATGCCGCCAGCGGCGTGATCGAGATCCTCTACAAGGTGCATGGCGCGGGGCTTGCGCTCCTGGCCGAGCGCAAGGCGGGCGAGAAGATCAGCGTGCTCGGGCCCATCGGCCAGGGATTCAAGCCGCATCCGGACCGGCCGCACGCCGTGCTGATCGGCGGCGGCGTGGGCATTCCACCCTTGGTCTTCCTGGCCGAGCACCTGCATGCGGGCAAGGCCGCAGAGCGCCGCAGCATCGCCTTCTTCGGCTCGGAGCTGCCATTTCCCTTCAAGCTGCGGCCGTCCACCTCCATCGTGCCCGGCCTGCCACCCGCGGTCATCGCCTGCATGCCGCTGCTCGAGGATTGGGGCGTGCCCTGCCGGCTCGCCAGCTTCGGCCAGTTCCCCGGTTGTTACGAAGGCTATGTCACCGACCTGGCGGCGCTGTATCTGGAGACACTCGATCCTGCGGCCCGAGAGCGCGTGGAGATCTTCTCCTGCGGCCCCACGGTCATGCTGCAGGCCGTGGCGCGGCTGGCGCGGCGCTTCGATGTGGCGGCCCAGGTCTCGCTCGAGGAGTACATGGCCTGCGCGGTGGGCGGCTGCGCCGGGTGTGCGGTGGCGGTGAACACGCCACAGGGACCGGCCATGAAGCGCGTTTGCGTCGACGGCCCTGTGTTCGAGGCACAGAGCGTGTTCGGAGCCTGACTTGCCGCGGCCGGCGCGACAGCCGGCCCGTCAGCCGAAGTTGATCTTCGCTTCCAGGTTGGTGCGTGAATCGGCGCTGGCCAGCGCTTCTTCCATTTCGACCTTGCCCTCGCGCACGAGGTTGTAGAGCGAACTGTCGAAGCTCAGCATGCCGCGCTCGGTGCCGGTTCGGATGGCTTCCTTCACACCGATGACATCGCCCTTCTTGATGAGCTCGGAGATGTGCGGCGTGTTCACCATGACCTCGGTAGCCGCCACGCGCTTGCCGGTCTTCGCCATCACCAGGCGTTGCGACAGGATGGCGCGCAGGTACTGCGACAAATCGAGGAAGATCTGGTTGTGCTGGTCGCGCGGGAACATGTTGATGATGCGGTCGAGCGTCTCGGCGCAATTGTTGGCATGGAGGGTCGCAATGCACAAATGGCCGGTGCCGGCCAGGGCGATGGCCGCCTCCATGGTCTCGCGGTCACGGATCTCACCCACCAGGATCACATCGGGCGCGGCGCGCACGGCGCTGCGCAGGGCGCGCGCGAAGGACTTGGTATCCAGGCCCACTTCGCGCTGGTTGATGATGGATTTCTTGTTGGTGTGCAGGAACTCGATCGGATCTTCGATGGTGAGGATGTGGTCCGAGCTGGTCTCGTTGCGATGGTCGATCATCGCTGCCAGCGTGGTGGACTTGCCCGCGCCGGCCGCTCCCACCATCAGGATCAGGCCACGCTTGAGCATGACCAGTTCCTTGAAGATGTCGGGCATTCCAAGCTCGTCCAGCTTTGGCATCTCGGCGGTGATGTAGCGCAGCACCATCGCGGGGAAACCGCGCTGGTAGAAGACATTCACGCGGAAGCGGCCGAGGCCTGATTCCGAGATGGCGAAGTCGATTTCCAGCTCTTCGTTGAAGTAGTCGATCTGTTCCTGCGTCATCAGGCCGAGGGCTGCCTGGCGCACGGTCTCGGGACTCAGGATCTGCTTGTTGACCGGGAAGATCTTGCCCTCGATCTTGATCTTCACCGGCGCATTGCAGGTGAAAAACAGATCCGAGGCCTTCTTTTCCACCATCAGGCGGAAAAGCGGCTTGGTATTCATGACCTGGGTGGGGACTGCGGCCGACATGGCGGTTTAAAAGACCTTGCCTTCCTCTTCTTCGAGGATTTCCAGGGACTGGGCTCCATCGTCGGGGTTCTTCATCTCGCGCTTGCTTTCCAGCTTCACGCGCAGCCGCAGCTCGTTCTTGGAGTCCGCGTTGCGCAGTGCGTCCTCGTAGGAAATGATTCCCGCCTCGTACAGTTCGAACAAGGCCTGGTCGAAGGTCTTCATGCCCAGCCGGTTGGAGCGCGCCATCACTTCCTTGATCTTGGCGACATCGCCCTTGAAGATCAGGTCGGCGATCAGCGGGGAATTGAGCATGATCTCCATGGCCGCGATGCGTCCGCTGCCGGATTCCTTCGGAATCAGGCGCTGCGAGATCAACCCGCGGATGTTCAAGGAGAGGTCCATGAGCAGTTGCTCGCGGCGCTCCTCGGGGAAGAAGTTGATGATGCGATCGAGGGCCTGGTTCGAGCTGTTGGCGTGCAGGGTGGCCAGCACCAGGTGCCCGGTCTCGGCGAATTGGATGCCGTATTCCATGGTCTCGCGGTCGCGGATTTCGCCGATGAGGATGACATCCGGCGCCTGGCGCAGGGTGTTCTTCAAGGCCAGGTGCCAGCTTTCGCAATCCACGCCCACCTCGCGGTGCGTCACGACGCAGCCGCGGTGCGCGTGCACGTATTCCACCGGGTCCTCGATGGTGACGATGTGGCCACGGGTCTTCTCGTTGCGATAGCCCACCATGGCGGCGAGCGTGGTCGACTTACCCGAGCCGGTGCCGCCGACGATGATGACGAAGCCGCGCTTGGAGAGCACCACATCCTTGAGGATGGGCGGGAGTTCCAACTCATCGAAGGTTGGAATCTTGGCATTGATGGTACGCAGCACGGCGCCGGTATGGCCCTGCTGGATGAAGGCGCTGACGCGGAAGCGGCCGATGCCGGGCGGCGCGATCGCGAAATTGCATTCCTTGGTGGAGTCGAATTCCTTGGTCTGGCGGTCGTTCATGATGGCGCGCACCAGGCTCGACGCCTGTTCGGGTGCGAGCGCCTTGTCGGACTGCGGCCGGATCTCCCCGTCCACCTTGATGGCGGGCGGGAAACCGGCGGTGATGAACAAGTCGGAACCCTTCTTGTCCACCATGCGACGCAGCAGGTCCTGCATCAACTTGATTGCTTGCTCACGTTCCATTGCGGCTGTCCTCGATGTGGCGCGCGCACCAGCGGCGCGCCCCTTGCGTTACACGCTGTCCTTGTTCTGCGCCTTGTAGCGCGCTTCCTCGCGGCTGACCACGCCCTTCTGCACCATTTCCTGCAGGCATTGATCCAAGGTCTGCATGCCCTGCGCCTGGCCGGTCTGGATGGCCGAGTACATCTGGGCGATCTTGCCTTCGCGGATCAGGTTGCGGATGGCCGGGGTGCCGATCATGATCTCGTGGGCCGCCACGCGGCCGCCGCCGACCTTCTTCATCAAGGTCTGCGAAATGACGGCTCGCAAGCTCTCCGAGAGCATGGCGCGGACCATTTCCTTCTCCGCGGCCGGGAACACGTCGACGATGCGATCGATGGTCTTGGCGGCGGAACTGGTGTGCAGCGTGCCGAACACGAGGTGGCCGGTCTCGGCGGCGGTGAGCGCCAGCCGGATGGTCTCGAGGTCACGCATTTCGCCCACCAGCACCACGTCCGGGTCTTCGCGCAACGCCGAGCGCAACGCTTCGCTGAAGCCGAGCGTATCGCGGTGCACTTCGCGCTGGTTGACGAGGCAGCGCTTGCTCTCGTGCACGAATTCGATGGGGTCTTCGATGGTGATGATGTGGTCGGGGCGGTTGTCGTTGCAATGATTGACCATGCCGGCTAGCGTGGTGGACTTGCCCGAGCCGGTGGGGCCGGTGACCAGCACCAGGCCGCGCGGCAACATGCACAGGTCCTTGAAGGTCTTGGGCGCGTTCAATTCGTCCAGCGTCAGGATGGTCGAGGGAATGTTGCGGAACACGGCGCCGGCGCCGCGGTTCTGGTTGAAGGCATTGACGCGGAAGCGCGCCAGCTTCGGAATCTCGAAGGAAAAATCGGTTTCGAAGAATTCCTCATAGGCCTTGCGCTGCTTGTCGTTCATGATGTCATACACCATGCTGTGCACTTCCTTGTGCGCAAGCGCCGGCATGTTGATGCGCTTCATGTCGCCATCGACTCTGATCATGGGCGCCACGCCGGCCGACAAGTGAAGGTCGGACGCCCCGTTCTTCACTGCAAAGGCGAGCAGCTGCGCGATATCGACAGCCATCAAAGGCTCCTAATTCGTGTGCCTGGACGATGTAATAGAATCCTGGCGCAGTATATAAGAGGGTGTTGGCACCCAATATGTTAATTGGTCCGCAGAATTTAGTGTCCCGCCTGACCGAAGTCCGATCCCGGATAAGAAGTGCCGCGCAGGCGGCCGGACGGGACCCGGCCGGGATCACGCTGGTCGCGGTCAGCAAAACCAAGCCTCCCGCCCTCATACGCGAAGCCGCTGTGCAGGGCGTCACAGATTTCGGCGAGAACTACCTGCAGGAGGCCACGGCCAAGATGGCGGAGCTTGCCGACCTGCCGCTGACCTGGCATTTCATCGGCGCCCTGCAATCCAACAAGACGCGCCCCGTGGCCCAGAACTTCGCCTGGGTGCACGGCGTGGACCGCCTGAAGATCGCGCAGCGCCTGTCGGAACAGCGGCCATTCCATGCGCCGCCACTCAACTTGTGCATCCAGGTGGAACTGGAACCCGAGGCCGGCAAGGCCGGGGTCGCGCCCGGGGAGGTGAACGCCCTGGCGGCGCAGATCGCGGCGCTGCCCCGCCTGAAGTTGCGCGGACTGATGTGCATTCCTCCGCCGATGACGGACCCCGCGCGGCAGGAAGCGCATTTCCGGCGCATGGCGCGATTGCTGTCCGACCTCAACGCGGCCGGCCACGCCCTGGACACATTGTCCATGGGCATGAGCGAGGATTTCGAAATCGCAATCCGCGCCGGCGCTACCATGGTGCGCGTCGGATCGGCAATTTTCGGCGCGCGCTGAAGGCGCCAGGCACAACGGGAAGGCGCAACATGCACGACATTCGAAAAATGGCATTCATCGGCGGCGGCAACATGGCGGCCGCCCTGATCGGCGGATTGATCAAGCGCGGCATCAGGGCAAGTCACCTGGTGGCGGCGGATCCCAGCGCCGAGCAGTTGGCGCGCCTGTCGGGCATCTATGGCATCACCACCAGCGTGGACAATGCCGCGGCGGTAAAGGATGCGGAGGTGGTGGTGCTCGCCGTCAAGCCGCAACAGATGCGCAGCGTCTGCCTGCACCTGGCCGGCGCGCTCAATTCGCAGCCGCTGGTCATGTCGGTGGCGGCGGGCATCCCGCATGCGGCACTGTCACGCTGGCTGGGCAGCCACATACCCGTGGTGCGCACCATGCCCAATCGTCCGGCGCTGAATGGATTCGGAGCCACGGGCCTGTTCGCTCCCCCATCGGTGGGCGCCGCCCACCGGGCGCTGGCCGAGTCCATCATGGCGGCGGTCAGTGCCACCGTGTGGGTCGATCACGAATCGCAAATGGATACCGTTACGGCCCTGTCGGGCAGCGGGCCCGCCTATTTCTTCCTGTTCATGGAGGCGCTCGAAGCGGCGGCACGCGAGCGCGGGCTGCCGGCCGAGGTGGCGCACCAATTGACGCTGGCGACGGCCTTCGGGGCGGCACAGATGGCGCGCGAATCCAGCGACACATTGGCCACGCTGCGTGAACAGGTCACCTCGAAGGGCGGCACCACGGCGGCCGCCCTGGCCGTGCTGGATGCGGCCGGGCTTCGTGCTATCGTCGCGCACGCCGTTGCCGCCGCCGACCGCCGTTCGGCCGAGCTGGCCGCGGAATTCGCAACGCCATGAGGGTGGCGTAGGGTCCTTGCCGAGGTATCGATGGAAGCTATTCGCTACATTGCGGACATCCTGACATGGCTGTTGCTGCTGGCATTCGTCCTGCGGTTGCTGTTCCAGCTGGTCCGCGCGGATTTCCGCGATCCTCTGGCCGACGCGGTGGTACGCGTCACCAATTGGCTCATCCTGCCGCTGCGGAGGGTGTTGCCGCCGGCCGGCAAGCTGGATACCGCCACCGTGATCGCGGTGCTGATGATCGCGCTGGCGCGCACCTGGCTGCTGCTGTTGTTGCTGGGGTACGGCTATTTCAATTGGCTCGCCGCGCTGCGCATGACGATCGTGGACCTGGCGCAACTGGTGCTGAAGATCTACCTGTTCGCGCTGTTCGCCTACGCCATCATCAGCTTCATCGCACCCGGCGGATACTCGCCCGGCACGCGGCTGATATCGCAATTGTGCGAGCCGGTGTTGCGGCCCGTGCGCAAATACATCCCGCCGATCGGGCAAATCGACTTCTCGGTGCTTTGGCTGAGCATTGCGATCGGCGCGCTGTTGATCCTGGTGCGCTGACGAATCGGCGTGCCGCACGAGCGGCGAAGCCGCGCAAGCAAGCACCGCTAGCCTGCTGAATTCCCTGCGAAGCCTGCCCTTGGTGCAACGTTGAACGAGCGCGCGAAGCGGGCCGTGTCGATGCGCATGCCGAGAAAATCAGCATCGCGCGCATTTTCAAAAATCAAAAAAAATCATTCCAACGCTAAACATCCGCTTTTTTCTGTGTTATTTTCCGCCCCGAACGAAAAATGCAGGCAAAATAGCCTGCGGAACGCATATAACCCTTTAGGAGATTGATATGGCGAAAAAGAATGCCGCCCCGACGAAGTCTGAGATTCTCGCAAGCATTTCCAAGGACACCGATCTTTCCAAGAAGCAGGTTGGAGCCGTGTTCGACTCCCTCTCCGCCGTGATCAAGAAGAGCCTGCGCGGCCATGGCCTGTTCACCATGCCCGGCCTTCTGAAGATGAAGGTCGTCAAGAAGCCCGCCACCAAGGCTCGCGAAGGCATCAACCCCTTCAACGGCGAAAAGATGATGTTCAAGGCGAAGCCCGCCAGCAAGAAAGTGCGCATTGCCGCACTCAAGAACCTGAAAGAATTCGTGAACTGAAGTTGGTTTCACGCACCGGGGCGGCTCATGCCGCCCCGGATCTCAGCCTTCACTATCTCTTTCAATTCAATCAGTTTGCCGTGAAAGAAGTGCCCGGCACCGGGCACCAGATGCAAAGCCACGGGCGGTGACAAGCTCCTGGCCCAGGACACGACCTCCGCCGTCGGCACCACCTCGTCATTCTCGCCCTGCACCACCGTCCACGCCGTCGCCGGCCGGGCCAAACCTGCGAAATCGAATCGGGAAACAGCAGGCGCCACCGTGATCAGGTGCGGCGTCGCGCGCGCCAGCGCCAGCCTCACTGCAATATAGGACCCGAACGAGAAACCGGCGCTCACCAGCGGCAGGGACGGCCAGCGCCGCGCCGCCCAATCGGCCACGGCCCCGGCATCATCCACCTCGCCCCGCCCCTCATCGTATGCGCCGGCGCTCGCCCCGACGCCGCGGAAATTGAAGCGCACCGTGGAAATCCCGCACTCGTGCAACGCGCGCGCCACCGTGACCACCACCTTGTTGTCCATGGTACCGCCAAACAAGGGGTGCGGATGGCAGACCACGGCATGGCCGATGGCGGTATCGCCCACGTCCTCGACGATGGATTGCAGCGCACCGGCGGGCCCGGTGATCTCGACACGCGTCGAAATCGAGGCTCGCATCACGCCGGCTACTTGATGGAAACGAGGTCGACGTCGAATACCAGCGTGGCGCCCGGCGGAATGTCATCGCCGGCACCGCTGGCGCCGTAGCCCAGGTCCGCCGGGATGACGAGCCGGCGCTGCCCTCCCACCTTCATGCCTGCAACGCCCTGGTCCCAACCCGAGATCACCTGGCCGGCGCCCAACACGAAGCTGAACGTGCGCCCTGCATCCACGGAGCTGTCGAATTTCTTGCCCTTGTTGTCCGGCGCCGCGGTGTCATACAGCCAGCCGGTGTAATTCACTTCCGCGGTCTGCCCGGCGGCAATGGCAGGACCCTCGCCGGGCTTCAGATCCTTGATCTGCAACGCCGTCACGCCGGCAGGCTCGGCCTGCGCGACCGGAGCGGACTCCGACTGGGGACTTGCCGGCGGCGAAGCAGGGCCGCAACCCGCCAACGAAACGACCACCAACGCCGCAGGCGCAATCAGACGTGCATTCATGAGCAAGCTCCCTCGATCCTGGATTGTGGCGTGCAGTGTAGCATCGGCGCCCGGAACGGCAGCCGTGATGGCAAGGCCGGGAGGGGGTCCTCAGCGCGCGCCGAGTCGCAGCACGCGGCGTTGCATGTGAAACGCGAGCGCCGCACTCAGCAATACGCTGGAGCTGCAGATCAGGAAAGGCGCGGCGCCCCACGCAGTCAAACCTAGCAAAGCGGCGGCACCGGCGATTCCTGCTGCAACGATGGCGATGTTGCGCCGTGCTCCCACCCATAGGTGGCGCGCGGCACCGATCACGTCATCAAGTTCGTCGACGACTTGTAACATCCATTCCATCGGCTGCCAGCGTAGCGACACCAGCTGGCGGCAAGCGTGAGCCAGCTCACAACCCGGGTACGGCGGCATGTGCCGAACCGCCGGTAAATGTTGCGTTCGCGGTACGGGAGCGCGTACGCTAAGTTAAATGCAACGCATTCTGGTGCTGAATCCGAAGGGCGGCTCTGGCAAGACCACGATCGCCACGAATCTCGCGAGCTATTTCGCGAGCATCGGTGATCGGCCGATGCTCCTCGACAACGACCCGCAGGGTTCGAGCACGCGCTGGCTCAAGAAGCGCAAGCCCGAACAACCGCTGATCCACGGCGTTTCCGCCTTCGAACGCAATACGCGCATGACCCGCGCATTCCAGCTGCGCGTGCCGCCCGAAACCGGCCACGTGGTCGTGGATACACCGGCCGCGGTGCCCGGCCAGGATCTCACCGAACTGACCCGTAACGCCGATGCCATCATCGTGCCCGTACTGCCCTCCGACATCGACATCCATGCCTGCTCCAAGTGCATCGCTGACCTGCTGCTGATCGCCAAGGTGCGGCGCGACGAACACCGCATCGGCGTCATCGCCAACCGCGTGCGCAAGAACACGCTCATCTACCAGTCGCTCCTGCGCTTTCTCGAGACGCTGAAGATCCCCGTGATCACCAGCATCCGCGACTCGCAGAACTACGTGCGGGCCTCCGAACTCGGGGTCGGCGTGCATGAAATGAAGCGCTACCTGGTGCAGCCTGATCTCGACGAGTGGGCACCTCTCATCGCCTGGCTGCGGGCCAAGGAGGCGCTCATGGCTCCTGCGGGCCTGGCGCCGGAGCTGAACACGGTCACCATACCGCCTGCCCTTTCCGAAACTGCCTGATTCTTATTCCGGGTCTCCAATCCTGCGTTGTCGCGCGTGTTGCTGCGGGTGGCGGGTGGGAGTTGCCTTGGGCCGCGTGGGCGCGTGTAAAGCGCGCCCGCTCCGGCGTGCCGGCGGCGCTGAGTACGAGGTTGGACTCTTGAGTTGAGCGAATGATGCGCTAGCCGCCGACCACGCCGGAACGGTGCCTTTAGCGCGCGCCCACGCGCCAAACGAGTATCGGTTGGGCAGGCACCTCAACCGGCAGCAGCGCGCTCAGCAGCAGGAGAAGGGCTGCAGCAAGCGCCGGAAGAACTTCAGCGCTTGCCGCCCTTGTCGTCCCAATCGGTGCGGACCTTATCCGCCCAATTCTTGTAGCTGTGGAAGTTGTAGAGACTCTTGGTGATGGCAGCGTGCCGGCCCGTGCCCTTGTGGCCACGCATCAGCCAGGTGCTGACCGGATCATTGGGGTCGCCGGCGCGTGTATTGACGCGACGATCCACTGCAGCCAGCCGGTCCGGAATCTTGGTTTCGCTCATGAAAGATGCCTCTGTTTCATGGTGAAAACGTTAAGACCCGGCACCCTCGTTCCGAAGGAACTGTGTCACACGCATCGTTCGGTGAAAATGGTCACTCGCATCGCTCTGGGATGCGCATCTCGCACTTCGCCGCGGTAAGTTAAATGACGAAAATTGTCAGGCGACGAGGCGATAACAGGGCTTGTATTCCTCACCCGCGATCTTCATGCGCCGCTGCGCGACGAACGAGCGCAGCAGCTCATCCAGCGGGCCCATGATGTGTGGATCACCGGCGAGTTCGAAGGGTCCGAATTTCTCGATCGCGGCCACGCCGTATTCCTTCACGTTGCCGGCGACGATGCCGGAAAACGCGCGGCGCAGGTCCGCCGCGCGCTCGTGCACCGGCGGTTTCAGGCTCAGGTCCAGCGCACGCATGTTGGCATGTGTCACTTCGAACGGCAGCTGGAATTCCACCGGTATATTCAACAGCCAGTTGAAGCTGTAGGAGTCGGCACGGCGACGCCGGAAGTCGCGCACCTGCTCCAGGCCCTCCACCATCGTGCGGCCGACGCTGGCCGGATCGTCGATGATGATCTTGTAGAGCGCTTGCGCCTCGGCGCCCAGCGCCAGGCCGACGAACTCGTGGATCTTCTGGAAGTATTCGGCGGCATCCGCCGGGCCGGTGAACACCACCGGAAAGGGAATGTCGCGGTTGGCCGGATCGAGCAGGATGCCGAGCAGGTAGAGGATTTCCTCGGCAGTACCCACCCCGCCCGGGAATACCACGATGCCGTGCCCCACCCGCACGAACGCCTCCAGGCGTTTCTCGATGTCCGGCATGATCACCAGCTGGCTGACGATGGGGTTGGGCGGTTCGGCGGCGATGATGCCGGGCTCGGTGATGCCCAGGTTACGGCCGTTGAAGATGCGTTGCTTGGAATGCCCGATGGTGGCGCCCTTCATCGGGCCCTTCATCGCGCCCGGTCCGCAGCCGGTGCACACGTCCAGGCCCCGCAGGCCCAACTCGTAACCCACGAGCTTGGTGTAGTCATATTCGTGACGGCGGATGGAATGCCCGCCCCAGCAGACCACCAGGTTGGGCCGCATGTTGTGCTCGAGCACGCGCGCATTGCGCAGGATGTGGAACACCGCGTTGGTGATGGCGGAGGAATTCGTGAGGTCGAACCGGCCCGTCTCGAGGACTTCGTTCGAGATGAACACCACGTCGCGCAATACAGCGAACAGCTGTTCCTTGATGCCGCGGATCATCTGCCCGTCGACGAAGGCGGCCGCCGGCGCGTTTTTGATCTCGAGCTTGATGCCCCAGGCCTGGCGCACGATGCGCAGGTCGAAGTCCTTGTATTTCTCGAAGATCAGCCGTGCGTCGTCCACCGGGCTGCCGGAGTTGAGCACGGCCAGCGCGCATTTGCGAAACAGCGGGTACATGCCGCCCTGGCCGGTGTCGAGGAGCTTCTCGATCTCCTGCTGCGACAGGTGTTCCAGGCTTCCCTTGGGTGCAACACGGGCATCGACCATGTCGGTCGAGATGATGGTGGTTTCCACGGACGTCCTTACGGGAAGATTTCGATGGGGATATTGTCCTGCGTCCGCATCCAGACCTCCACCATGTCCGAGTTGGACAAGGCGATGCAGCCGTCGGTCCAGTCCGTGCCTTCGTAGTACAGCGGTGAGTGCTTGGGCACGTTGGGCAGGCCGTGGATCATGATGGCCCCACCGGGCGCCCAGCCGCGCTTGCGCGCGTTGCGCTCGTCCTGCTTGTTCGGATAGGACACCTGGATGGACAGGAAGTAGTCGCTGCGCGTGTTGCGCCGGGACAGGTAGTAACGCCCCTCGGGTGTGCGGTAGTCGCGCTCGCGCTCCTTGGGCCCCAGGGGATTGAGTCCCAAGGCCACCTTGTAGGTGCCCAGCACCTGCTGGCCGCGATACAGGTAGAGCTTGCGTTCGGACTTGCGCACCACCACGTGATCGGCGGGCAAGAGTTCCTCCGCCCGCGCCTGCAGGACGGGCAATGTCAGCCCTGCGCACACGAGCGCGGCGGCGATTGCTGTCCAGATTTTGCGCCGGGTCTTGAGGTTCATGGAAAAATTATACCGGTAGATCAGATCGCGGAAAGCCGCACCAGTTCACGCAACCTGCGGGAAAATTGGCTGTTTACTGACGATTCGCCGCGGCCACCTTGGGCAGGCTGAGCGTGCTGCCGGGGCGCAGATCGCTGAAATCCACGCGCGGATTGTACTGGCTGATCAGCCACGCCGGCAGGTCGGGGCGCGCCTGGCGGATGGTCCACAAGGACTCGCCCTTCTTCACCGCGTAAATCTCCGCGCCATGGATCCGATGGGTGGCGAAGTATTCCTCCTGCAGGCCGCGGTGATACGCACGCCGTGTTTCCTCGAATCGCGCCACATCGCCCGCCGCGATCGGCAATTTGAACTGGCGGCCCATGCTCACCGAAGAGCCGCGGCGCATCTTGTTGACGGCGCGCAGCCGGTTGATGTTGATGCCCGACCAGTCCGCATAGTGGCCGAGCGTCTCCTCCGCCTGCACCACGATGGTTTGTTCGCGGCTCACCGAATAATCAGCGGGGTCCGCACTGCCCGTGGGGAGGGCGTCGGCGAACACCGACGTGTCCTCACCGCTCGGCGCCACCGGCTCGCCGCCGCCGCGTGGCAGTCTTGCGGTCGGCGAGGAAACGCGCGGCTGGGGTGGACCGGCCGCCGCGGCGGTAACGGCAGTTGCGGTGCCCGGCGCGCCGGCGGCACTGGCCGCCGGTGGCGCAGGCTTCGACGCGGGTGCTGCCGTTGGCGTAGCCGTTGGCGTTGCCGCTGGCTTCACCGCAACCTGCGGAGCCGCCTTGGCGGCCGGAGCTTCGACACCGGAAGCGTTGGGCGAGATCGCAGCGGCGGGCGCCGTTGCGGCCAACACCGGGGTCTCGGCCGCGGCCAATACGGGCGCCGAGGCGCCGGCGCGCGAATCCGGCAACGGCAGCCGCACCGTTTGTCCACGCGCGAGGGCAGGCGACTTGGTCCAGCCGTTGGCGGCGAGCAGGCGCTCCAAGGTCACCCCATTGCGCTGCGCGACGGCGGCGAGCGTATCGCCGCGCCGCATGCGGTAGGCCCCATCATTGCGCTGCGCGAGGAAGCGCTGCGCCGGCGCAATGCTCGCGAGGCCGGCGTCCAGTTGCTTCTGCTCCACGATCCCGGGCAGGCGCAGCGCGTAGCCACGCGGCACGAAGCGCGAACCGTTCCAGATGGGCGGGCGCAACGCCGGATTGAGCGCGCGCAAGGCAACCGGGTCCACCTTGAACGCGCTCGCCAGCGCGCTCACCGGCACATAGTCCGGCAGTTCAACCGTGGTGCTCTCGGCATCGGGCTGCTTGGGGATGTGGCCAAAATACTTCTCGGCGTTGCGGTCGACCTCGAGCGCGGCGAGAAAGGCGACGTAGAAATTACGCGAGGCGAAGCCGAAGGTTGCGCCGTTGTAGCGGCGCACGATGGCGGCGATGTTGCTCGTCCCCAGGTCCGTCTGCGCCTTGAGAAGGCCACCGGGGCCATGGTTGTAGGCGGTGATGGCCAGCGGCCAGCTGCCGAGCAGCCGGTAGTTGTACATCATGAGATTGGCGGCCCCTTCCGTGGCGGTGAACGGGTCCATGCGCTCATCGACCAGGGAATCCACCCGCATGTAGCGGCGCGCCGTGGAGGGCATGAACTGCCACAGGCCGGCAGCGCCCACCTTCGAGTATGCGGCCGGGTTGAACGAGGACTCGACGTGGGGCAAGGCCGCGACTTCGGCGGGCACGCCGCGCTGGCTCAAGGTGCGTGCGATGTGCGACTCCCAGATTCCGGCGCGCATCAGGCCTTCGCGGAAGCGATTGGCCTGCCCCAGCTGGAAACGCACGCCGTCCATCGCATCCTTGAACACCACAGGCGAGGCCGAAGGGCCGAAAGCGTTCAGGATGCGCTGTTCGTCCTCCGTGAGATTCTGCGTGTCGCCGGCGGCAAAGCGCGCCAGCAGCGCACGGTAGCGGCGCTTCTGCGCATCGATGATGCGCGAGCGCTCGCGTGGCGATTGAGACGCATCGAAGGACAGCTTCTCGTACACCACGCCCAGGTTCCAGTCATCGTGCAGGAGGCCTTGGTCGGTGGTGACCTCGGTGTAGATACGAACCCAGAATTGGACGTCGCGCTCGAGCTCCGGTGGCCGCTCGAAGGGAGAATCCGCGGCCTGGACCCAGGCAGCGGCCAGGGTGAGGGCAGCGAGCAACAGCGACTGGAAAAACGGCGGCCCGAAACGAGCGGGCCGCCGGCAACACGCCATCCTCAACTCAGCCGCACTTGGACTCACCGCAGTTCAGACAGGTCATGCAGCCGTCCATCATCACCACCGCGGCGGTGCTGCACTTGTTGCAAAGCTGCGCACCTTCCGGGAAATGGGACTTGGAGAACGCATCGGCCTGCTTGCTGCGGGCCTCGAACTCGGCGCGCTTCTCCTCCACCAGCTTGCGCTGGTGCTCATCGAGCTCCGGGCGCTTGAGCATGCCGATGGTCTGCAGGTGGCGCTCGATCACGTGGCCGAGCTCGGCGATGGTCGAGGGCATGAACTTGCCGCCCGGCTGCCAATAGCCGCCGCGCGGGTCGAACACGGCCTTCAGCTCATCCACCAGGAAGGTGACGTCGCCGCCCTTGCGGAACACGGCGGAAATGACGCGCGTGAGCGCCACGATCCATTGGAAATGGTCCAGGTTCTTGGTGTTGATGAACACCTCGAACGGCCGGCGCTGCTCGTGCGGCGTGCCCTCGTTCAGGATGATGTCGTTGATGGTCACGTACATGGCGTGATCCGACACCGGCGTCTTGATCTTGTAGGTGGAGCCGATGAGGACGTCCGGACGCTCGAGCTTCTCGTGCATCCAGATGACGTTGTCTTCGGCCTTGGGCTTCTCGGCAGGCGCCGCGGCGGCGCGCGCCTCTTCGACGGCGGCCGGGGTCTGCACGCGATACTTCGAAATCTTCTTGTCGATCTTGATGGTGGACATGATCAGAACTTCCCGTAATAGCCTTCTTTGAGCGCATCGAACAGATTGGCGGCGGTGTGCATCTCGCCGTCGTATTCGATCTGCTCATCCCCCCTCGCCTTCACCTCGGTGCCATCCTCCAGGGTGAACACATAGGTGGTGTTCTTGAGATCCTGCTCCTTCACCAGCACGCCCTGGAAGGCCTCTGGATTGAAGCGGAAGGTGGTGCAGCCCTTCAGGCCCTGCTCATAGGCATACAGGTAGATGTCCTTGAAGTCCTCGTACTTGTAGTTCGTGGGCACGTTGGCCGTCTTCGAGATGGAGGAATCCACCCACATCTGCGCTGCAGCCTGGATGTCCACGTGTTCCTTCGGGCCGATGTCGTCCGCCGACACGAAATACTCGGGCAGCTTCTCGGCGGGCACGGTGGAATTGGGCATGGCGCGCGGATTGACCAGCTCCCGGTAGGCCAGCAGTTCGAAGGAGAAGACATCGATCTTTTCCTTGGACTTCTTGCCCTCGCGGATCACGTTGCGGAAATAGTGATGCGCGAACGAGGGCTCGATGCCGTTGGAGGCATTGTTGGCGAGCGAGAGCGAAATGGTGCCGGTGGGCGCGATCGAGGTGTGATGCGTGAAGCGCGCCCCCACCTCGGCCAGGTCATCCACCAGTTCCGGCGCGGCTTCGGCGATGCGCTGCATGTAGCGGCTGTAGCGCGCATGCAGCACCCGGCCCGGAATCTTGGCGCCCACGCGCCAGCCATCGCGCGCCATCTCGGGGCGCTTGCGCAGCATCTCGGCGGTGACCGTGAACTCCTCGGTCATGATGGGCGCGGGGCCCTTCTCGCGCGCCAATTCCAGGCCCGCTTCCCAGCCGGCGACGGCCATTTCGCGTGCCACGTTCTGGGTGAAAGCCACGGATTTCTTCGAGCCGTACTTCATGCACAGCATGGTGATGGTCGAGCCCAGGCCCAGGAAGCCCATGCCATGGCGGCGCTTGCGCAGGATCTCGCGGCGCTGCTGCGGCAGCGGCAGGCCGTTGATCTCGACCACGTTGTCGAGCATGCGCGTGAACACCTTGACGACCTTGCGGTAGGTCTCCCAATCGAAGCGCGCTTCTTCGGTGAAAGGATCCACCACGAACTTGGTGAGGTTGACCGAGCCCAGCAGGCAGGAGCCGTAGGGCGGCAGGGGCTGCTCGCCACAATTGTGCGCATGCAGGCCATTGGCATCGAAGGTGTTGATGCCCGGGACCTGCACATCGTAGACATCTTCCACGCCGGCCGGGGTCACGGACTGCACCGTGGCCGCGAACCGCTCACGATTCAATCGACGGCGGTAACCCGCCAGTGCCGCGGACAATCGCGCGGCCTTCACGGTGTCGGCAAAACCCACCTGCACGGCGAACTGCCGCAGGTTCTCGCCGCTGATCACCAATTCATGCTGGGCGCGCGTTTCATAGACAGCGCTGCCGCCGCGCCCATCGGGCAACAGCTGGGCATCCGCCTCGCGCCGGTCGCGGTAAATGCTGGAAGCGACACCCAAGCGCAGCAACATGCGCTGCGCGGCCTCGAGCAAGGCCACATCCGATTGCGCCAGGCGCACCGAGCAGCCCTTGGCCTGCGTGCCCTGTACCGAGCCGTCCGCATCGAACAGCCCGCGCAGCAGGCCGCGGTGGAAGTCGCTGGAGGTGCGCTCCATGGCCGCAGTAATGGTCTTGTGGCCCGCTTTCACGCCGAAGCTCACCGCAAGCTCGCTCAACCCCGCCAACCGCATGCGACACTCGCCGCGGCCGGCGACGGCGTTCCAACCCTTGAAATCGTTGCGACGCGCCATGCCACGCGCGGCATTCTCGGCCGCGCGCATCACACCCGCCACGCCAGGTCGCGCCACATCGCCGCCCGCAACCGCTTCGCCCGGCCATACCGATAGCACGGCGCGCTCGCCGGCCAAGGTGCCATCTCCGATCAGGAGGCCGAGCAAGTAACCTTCCTCATGCGTATACGCGCCGCTCCAAGCGGCATTGCGCCGGTGATCGTTGAGCAGAACCTGATCGCCGGGCTGCAATTCACCGGCCGTGCACCAAGCCGTCTCGCTGCTCCAGCGCGTCTGCCGGATGATCTTTCGGACGCGATGATCCGCCGTGAGCCGCAGACTGTGGCCCTCGGCCGTGCACAACTCCATCACCGGCTTGGTGGCGGTGCGGAAGAAGCCCTGTGCGCCGCTGATGTGATCGACGCCGTCGACGCGCGCCGCAAATGGCCTGCCGATGAGCTCAGCGACCTGCCGCGGACCCGCGCCCGTCTGCACCCAGGTATCCGCCGTGACGCACGGGTTGGTGGCGCGGATGTTCTCGTCCCACCAGTTGTTGTTCATCTCATTGACCTTGTCGATGAGGATGAAGCCCGGCTCGGCGAAGTCGTAGGTGGAGGACATGATCACGTCCCACATGCGGCGCGCGGGCAGCGTCTTGTAGATCTTGCAGGCGACCAGGCCTTCTTCATTGCTCACATAGGCATCGTTGTGCGGCCACTCGCGCCAGACGAACTTGGTGGCATCGGATAAGTCCATGGTCTCGGCGTCGAATTCCTTGCGGCTTACCGGGAAGGCGAGTTTCCATTCGGAGTCGCTCTTGACCGCCTTCATGAATTCATCGGTGATGAGCAGGGAAAGATTGAACTGGCGCAGGCGCCCGGCCTCGCGCTTGGCGCGCACGAACTCCAGCGCGTCCGGATGGCCCACATCGAAGGTGCCCATCTGCGCACCACGGCGGCCGCCGGCGGAGGACACGGTGAAGCACATCTTGTCGTAGATATCCATGAACGACAGCGGGCCGGAGGTGTAGGCGCCGGCGCCGGACACGTAGGCGCCACGCGGGCGCAGCGTGGAAAATTCATAGCCGATGCCGCAGCCGGCCTTGAGGGTGAGCCCGGCCTCGTGCACCTTGCCCAGGATGTCGTCCATGGAATCGCGGATATTGCCGGACACGGTGCAATTGATGGTGGAGGTGGCGGGCTTGTGCTCCAGCGCACCGGCGTTGGAGGTGACCCGGCCGGCGGGGATGGCGCCATGACGCAGGGCCCAGAGGAATAGTTCGTACCAGGTCTGGCGGTCGGCGTCGTTTTCCACATCCGCGAGCGCACGCGCCACGCGCTGATAGGTTTCATCCATCGACGTATCGATGGGCGCGCCGTCCTTGGAAGTCAGCCGGTACTTCTTATCCCAGATGTCCAGCGAGGCTTCTTGATAAGGAATGGTGTTGACGCTGTTGTTCTGAATTTTAACCACCGTATTCATGGGTCAAACTTTCGCTCCTGGCTTCAAACGGTGCTCAATGCAATTGACGTCGGAGGCAGGTGTTGGCGGCCACCGACGCTGCGAATAGCTGACGGTGTAGCGCCGGCAGGCGACTACTACATCTTGTGTCAGGGGCGAGAAGGTTATGTCGCCCCCGTGGGATGCGTCAAGAATTTTTTTCCCACCCGCCGTGCCAGATATTCCCTTCAATGACAATGAGTTAAGGGATTATACCGGCGAATTTCCGCAGGGCCGATTTAACAATACCGTGCGCGGATTTTCTGAGCGCAAACGCAATATCTTGTGTCCACCCACCTTTGCACAAGCTATCCACAAGATATGCGGCCGCTCTCCCATTGACAGGTGGAAACCGGCGTTGAAATGACCGCTGCGGCCCACATGACAGGTGGCACACGATGAACATCGCCAACCATTCAAAGTAGGAGCATCCGCCATGACTGTTTTGCGTTACGAGCCCTGGGCTCTCCGCTTGTTCAACACCGCGTCGGCTACGCCCTCGGCCACGGCTGCGGATTCGGGTGCCTGGCTCCCGGCCGCGGACATCTACGAGGAGCCGGCGCAGTTCCTGCTGCACCTGGACCTGCCGGGCGTCGACCCCGCGGATGTGGAAATCACCTCCGAACACGGCGTGCTCACCATCCGCGGCAGCCGCGGATTGCAACGCCAAGACGCCCACGAGGGCTATCGCCGCATCGAGCGCCTGAGCGGCAATTTCCAACGCCGCTTCACGCTGCCCGAGACCGCGGATGCGCAGAACATCCGCGCCAAGGCCAGCAATGGGGTGCTCGAGATCATCATCCCGAAACTGGCGCAGGTGCAACCGCGCAAGATCCAGGTGGAAGCAGCCTGACGATGAGGCCGGCCGCGGCGCCCTCATCAGGTGCTGCGAGGGGCGTGTAAGATAACGGCCCGGGTGGAACTATCCACCCGGGCCTTTGTCCGTTGACGGGCATCAAATGCTGACAACAAAAGGATTTCGAATGAGTTTGCGCAACACCGCGGTTTGCGTCGGTCTGATGACCCTGGCACTCGGCGCCACCATCCCCGCTCATGCGGTACAACCCGCGGCGATGGGAGAATCCCCCGTTCCCTCGCTGGCCCCCATGGTCAAGCGCGTGTCGCCCTCGGTGGTCAACATTGCCACGCGCGGCACCATCAAGGAACAGGGTCAGCGCAATCCGCTGCTGGATGATCCCTTCTTCCGCCGCTTCTTTCCGGATGCGCCCGATCAAGGACCGCGGGAGCGCCAGTTCCAGAGCGCCGGCTCCGGCGTCATCGTCGACGCCAAGAACGGTTACATCATCACCAATCACCACGTCGTCGAGAATGCCAGCGAGATCACCATCACGCTGCTCGACAACCGTTCCTTCACCGCCAAGGTGGTGGGGAGCGATGAGGGTTCGGACGTGGCGGTGCTGCAGGCCAAGCAGCCCAACCTGATCGCCATGCCGCTGGGTGATTCATCCAAGCTCGAGGTCGGCGATTTCGTCGTCGCCATCGGCAATCCGTTCGGACTGCAGCACACGGTCACCTCCGGCATCGTCAGCGCGCTGGGCCGCTCGGGAATCAACCCGGATGGTTACGAGGATTTCATCCAGACGGATGCCTCCATCAATCCCGGCAACTCGGGCGGCGCCCTGGTGAACCTGCGCGGTGAACTGGAAGGCATCAACTCCGCCATCCTGTCGCGCAGCGGCGGCAACATCGGCATCGGCTTCGCCATCCCGGTCAACATGGTCAAGAGCATCATGGACCAGTTGATCAAGTACGGCGAAGTCAAGCGCGGCGTGCTCGGCGTGAACATCTACGATGTGACCCCGGAAGTGGCCAAGGAATTCGACCTCACCGAGACGCGCGGCGCGCTGGTGGCGGGTGTCGTGCAGGGTTCGGCCGCCGACAAGGCCGGCGTGAAGACCGGCGACATCATCGTGTCGATCAACGGCGTCAACACCAAGGGGGCGGGTGAACTGCGCGCCACCGTGGGCATGCTGCGCGTCGGCGACAAGGTGGAGATCGGCCTGCTGCGCGATGGCAAGCCGCGCAAGGTCACGGCCATCATCAGCGAAAAGGCGGATGCCGATGCGGGCGACGGCGCGGCGGTGAACCGCGCGCTGGAAGGCGCCGACCTGGCCGATGCCGGCAACGACGCCGGCGTGGTGGTGCGGTCGGTGCAGGAAGGAAGCCCCGCGGCGCAGGCAGGCTTGCGCAGCAATGACACCATCCTCGCCGTCGGCCGCACGCGGGTCGGCAACCTCAAGCAGTTCCGCGAGGCGATGAAGGGTGCGAAGGTGGCCTTCCTCAACGTCAAGCGCGGCTCGGCCGTGCTGCTCATCCCCATCCGCTAGGATCCCATGCGCACACTGTCCATCTGCATCCTGGGGGGCACCGGCTTCGTCGGCACGCGGCTGGTGTCGCGCCTGATTCGCTCCGGCCACCGCGTGACCGTGCTGACGCGTAATCGCGAGCTGCACAAGCACCTGCTGGTGCTGCCGGGGTTGACGCTGCTGGATTGCGATGTCTACGACGCCGGCGTGCTGAGCGAGCATTTCCGCGGCCAGGACGTGGTGATCAACCTCGTCGGCATCCTGAACGAGAGCTGGTTCGGCGATGGCTTCCGCAAGGCGCATACCGAGCTGACGCGCGGCGTGCTGCAGGCCTGCCGCTCCGCGGGCGTGACCCGCCTGCTGCAGATGTCATCGCTCAAGGCAGACGTGAACGCGCCCAGCCATTACCTGCGCAGCAAGGGCGAGGCGGAGAAGATCATCCGCGAGCAGGCGGGCGATGTGGACTGGACCATCTTCAAGCCCTCGGTCATCTTCGGTCCCGGCGACTCGTTCCTGAACCGCTTCGCCGGGCTCCTGGCACGCATTCCGCTGGCATTCCCGCTGGCGCGCGCCCAGGCGCGCATGCAGCCCGTGTTCGTCGATGACGTCATCGAAGCCATGGTGCGCTCGCTGCACGGCGGCGTGGCCAGCCGGCAGACCTTCGAGCTGGGCGGCCCACATCAGTATTCCCTGCGGCAGATCGTGGAGATGGTGGCGCAGCTCACCAACTTGCGCCGCTGGATCATGGGATTGCCGGATTTCCTCGGCCGGGCGCAGGCGTTCATCATGAACTTCGTGCCGGGGCGGCCGTTTTCCAGCGACAACTTCCAGTCGCTCACCGTGGACAGCGTCTGCAGTGGCCCGGGGCTTGCGGCCCTGGGGATCACCGCGCAGGCCATGCCCGGCGTCGCCCGCACCTACATCGGTTCATTTGAGGACAACGCACGCCTGTCCGAATGCCGCGAGCACAGCGGCCGCGGCAAGACGGCGTCCGCCGCGAAGCCCTGACCTCTCAAGCGCCGCCGCATGACTCCCGGTCGCGCTGCCCGGCAGGCATGCCGGCCAGCGCGCGCACGCGCTCGTAGAACCGCGGCAGGTCGCCACCGGTTTCGTGCAACAGGCGTTCCATTCCCGGCACGCAGCGCTGGTAGGTTGACACCGAGGCCAGGTGTGCATTGTTGAGCGCCTGCGCGAAAAACGCCCGGAAAGGCGCCTCCCTGCCCCAGGCCGCGCTGAGTCCGCGATACTCTTCCTGCAATTGCGCGAAGCGCTCCGCTTTGCGGCGGCGCATCTCCCCGGGAGCGAGCCGCAGCTCATACAAGCGCTGCAGGTCGGCGCGTGCGCCTTGCAGCAGCACGTTGACGCGCGCCGCGCGCTCCTGCCACGAGCGCCAGTCATCCAGCTCCCGCCCGCGCCCCGCCGCGCGCAACCAGCGCATCACGCCTTCCTGTTCGACCACCGTCGCCAGCGCTTCGTTGAAATCCGAATCGCCCTTCACGTAGATGAGCTGATGTGTCAGCTCGTGGAACACGATGGCGGCGAGCTGCGCTTCCGACCATCCGAGCATGCTGTTGAGGATGGGATCATCGAAATGCCCCAGGGTGGAGTATGCGGGCACGCCGGCGACGCTCACATCCAATCCGTGCGCCTGCAATGACGCTGCAAATCGCACGGCCCCGCTCTCCCTGAAATACCCGCGATAAGCGACGCAGCCGGCCACCGGGAAGCACCACTGCCGCGGCTCCACGGAGAACTCCGGCGCCGCCACCACGTTCCAGACCACATAGGGCCGCTTCAAATCCGCGTATTGGCGATAGCTGCCGTTGTCGGGGAGATGCAATTCTTGCGATGCGAATCGCCGGATGGAGGCGACCAACGCCAGTTGCGAGCGGACGGACGCCGGCGTCCCGGGATCCGCGATGACTCGCTCGATGGGCCGGCGCTTCGACATCACGGCAAGCTGGCCACCGGCGGCCTGCATGAGGTAGCAGCCGGGCAGGAGGCTGGCAATCGCGGCAAGGGCCGCGGCTCGGGCCAGCCGCGCGATGCTGCTACTATTCATGCATGCAAGTGTATCTGGTTGGCGGCGCCGTCCGCGATTCGCTCCTGGGATTGCCGGTGAAGGAACGCGACTGGGTGGTCGTGGGAGCGAGCCGTGAGCAGATGCTCAGCGCCGGATACCGCGAGGTGGGCCGCGACTTCCCCGTGTTCCTGCACCCACAGACGCACGAGGAATACGCGCTGGCGCGCATCGAGCGCAAGACCGCGCCCGGCTACCGCGGATTCGACGTGCAGGCCGGCCCGGCCGTCACGCTCGAGGAGGACCTGAGCCGGCGCGATCTCACCATCAATGCCATCGCGCAGGACGCGTCCGGCGCCTGCATCGATCCATTCGGCGGGCAGGCCGACATCCAATCGCGGTTGCTGCGCCACGTGTCGCCCGCCTTCGTCGAAGACCCGGTGAGGGTGCTGCGCGTCGCGCGCTTCGCCGCGCGCTTCGCATCGCTTGGCTTTCGCATCGCCCCTGAGACGCTCGAGTTGATGCGTCGCATGGTGGACGCCGGCGAAATCGACGCATTGGTGGCCGAGCGCGTCTGGGCCGAGACCGCCAAGGCGCTGGCCGAAAAGACACCGGCGGAGTTCTTCCGCGTGCTGCGCGACTGCGGCGCGCTGCGTATCGTCTACCCCGAACTCGACGCGCTGTTCGGCGTGCCGCAACCGTCGCAATGGCATCCGGAAATCGACACCGGGCTCCACACGTTGATGGTGCTGGAGGCCGCCGCCGCCCTCACCCCGGACATCTGCGTGCGCTTTGCCGCCCTCGTGCACGACCTCGGCAAGGGTGCCACGCCCCGGTCCGAGTGGCCGAAGCACTACGGCCACGAGCACCGCAGCGTGGAACTGATCGAGGCGATGTGCGCCCGCCTGCGGGTGCCGGGCCCACACCGGGAATTGGCCGTGCTCGTGGCCCGCTACCACGGCATCGTGCACAAGGTCTCCGAGTTGAAGGCATCGACGCTGTTGGAGATGCTCGAGAAGACCGACGCTTTCCGCCGCCCGCAGCGCTTCGCCGACATGCTGCTCGCCTGCGAAGCCGATGCCCGCGGCCGCACGGGCTTCGAAAGCCGGCCCTATCCCCAACGCGAATGGCTGCTGCGCGCGGCGACCACCGCCGCGGCAATCAAGCCCGATGCCGCAATGACCGCCGGCCGCAACGGCGAAGAGATCGCGAAGCAGTTGCGTCAATCGCGCCTGAAGGCCTTGAGCGAACTGAAGAAGTCGGACGCCTGAGCCCGCTGCTCAGCAGGAGCAAACGCACCGCAAACTCAAGCAGCGCCGCCCATATCGAATAAGCTGACCGCGGTGATTCGCAGCACGATGACGTCAGACTGGTTCTTCATTTCCCAACGCCATTTCACCACGCCGGTCGTTCCCGATTTCGAGATACGCGATTCCAGGACGTTGACCTGCAGGGACAGGACATCGCCCGGCCGGACCGGATGCGTCCATTCGAGCTTGTCGAGTCCGGGAGATCCGATGGAACCGGAGCCCTCGAGAATGCCCTTGACCACGAGTTCCATCGCCATACCGGCTGTGTGCCAGCCGCTGGCGATCAGGCCGTTCCAACGGCTGGCGGCTGCACGGGCGGGATCAACATGGAAAAACTGCGGGTCGTAGCGTCGGGCGAAATCGATGATTTCCGCCTCATCAACGGCGCGCGGGCCGAGGTTGATCTGGCGGCCCGGGGTAAGCTCCATGAATTTCATTCAAACGTCCCATGAAAATTTCGAGATGTGCGCACGAGGTGCCGAAGCGGCAAGCCGGTATCATACCGGCATGCGAACCACTCTTTCAGACCTGCTGGCCAGCGGCAAGGTGCTGCTGGCGGACGGCGCCACCGGCACCAATTACTTTCTCGCGGGATTGGGCTCGGGCGATCCGCCCGAGTTCTGGAACACCGATCACCCGGAAAAGGTGCAGGCCTTGCATCTTCAGTTCGTGGAGGCCGGCGCCGACATCATTCTCACCAACACCTTCGGTTGCAATCCGCATCGGCTCAAGCTTCATCAAGCCCAGGCACGCACGTACGAATTGGCCAAGCGCGCCGCGGAGCTCGCGCGCGAGGTGGCGGATGCCAGCGAGCGCGCGGTCGTGGTGGCGGGCTCGGTGGGACCAACGGGCGAATTGTTCGAACCAATGGGCGCGCTCACGCATGCCGATGCGGTCGGTTCCTTCACCGAGCAGATGCGGGGTTTGCGTGACGGCGGCGCGGATGTCGCCTGGATCGAGACCATGTCCTCGGCGGAAGAAATCGCCGCCGCCGCGCAGGCGGCGCGGGACACGGGTTTGCCCTACGTGGTCACCTGCTCCTTCGACACCGCGGGGCGCACCATGATGGGCCTGCTGCCGGGCTCGTTGCAGGAGGTGTTCGCTTCGCAACCGGTCGCGCCGCTGGCGATCGGTGCGAACTGCGGCGTCGGCGCTTCCGACATCCTGGTCTCGCTCCTGGAGATGCAAGGTGCGCAACGCCCGCTCGTGTCCAAGGGCAACTGCGGCATACCGCGCTTCGAAGGCACGCAGGCCGTGTATTCGGGCACACCGGAGCTCATGGCGAAATATGCGCACATGGCCATCGATGGCGGTGCGCGCATCGTCGGCGGCTGCTGCGGCACCACGCCTTCGCACCTCGCTGCGATGCGCCGGGCCATCGACTCGCATCAACCGGGCGAGCGCCCGACGCTGGAGAAGATCGTGGAGGCCATCGGGCCCCTGACGAATTCGGCGCCATCGTCCGCCGGCAAGACGGCGGAGCGGCGATCCCGGCGGCCGCGGGCATAGTGGGAGACGGCACCGCCATCACAGCGAGTGCGTGAAATCCCTCACCTCGAAGCCGGCAAGGGGCATCTCCAACTCCCTTGACCATCCCATCGCCTTGAAGCGCTCCCCCATTTCCCCGGGCATCAACAGCTGGCGCGCCTCGCCTGCCAGTCGCGCCAGCATCGGCTCATCGCCCGCGGCCAGCGACTGCATCTCGGCATCGATGCCATTGCCCGCCAGGAAATACGTCTGCGGCGTGAAGCCGGCGATCTCGAACCCGGCCGCCTGGCCGGCCTCGGCGAGGGCGGTGAAATCCACCCAGGCGGTAATGTCCTGCAGGCCAGGCAGGCGCAAGGGATCCAAGCCGATCCGCTGCCGGAAGTGGCAGATCAACGTGCCCTGCTGGCGCTCGGGCAGATAGTACTGGCTGCGCGGCAAGCCGTAGTCGATCCACAGGACCAGGCCCCGCCGCAATCCTCGTGTCACCTCCAAGGTCCACGGCTGCAACCGCGGGCACAGTTCGGACATGTAGCCGCGCGGCCAATCATCACCCGCGTGTTGCGCGATGCGCCGGCATTCGTCGCTGAGCCGCGTCGAAGCCGGGCGTGGCGCCCACGAAAAACCGTCCGGCCCGCCCTGCACGCCGATCTCCCGTACCTCGCCCGCATTCCATTCGAAGCGCGCCACCGGCAAGGCGTCCAGCACTTCATTGGCGAGGATCACGCCGTCGATGTCCACCGGCGGCGCATCCAGCCACGCCACCAGCGGCTGCAACCGCGGCAATTCACGCGCCAGCAGTTCGCGCTGCCGTTCACGCAAGTCGGCGCTCACCTCGAGGATCAGGTATTGCATCGGCAGCGCGCCCAGCGATTCCAGGCGGCGCAGCACATCCACGGCCAGCCGGCCGGTGCCGGCGCCGACTTCGAGAATCGAGCCGCCCGGCACTGCCTGCAGCACCTGCGCGCATTGGCGCGCGACGCAGCACCCGAACAGGCGCGACACTTCCGGCGCGGTGGTGAAATCGCCGCCGCGGCCGATCTTGCGGGCGCCGCCGCTGTAATAGCCCAGGCCCGGCGCGTACAGCGCCAGATCCATGAACTGCTCGAAGCTGATCCAGCCGCCGTTGGACTCGATGACCCGGCGGATGTGCTGCGCCACGGCCCCGGTGTGCGCCAGTTCCGCGGCTGAAAGCGGCGGTTCACCTGGCTGCCGGCTTGCGGTATCGTCGTTGCGCATGAGCGCTAGTATCGACAGTTCGGGCCTGCATGACCAAGTGGTTTTGATCACCGGTGGCGCCCGGCGTGTCGGCGCCGCCATGGTGCGCACGCTGCATGGCGCCGGCGCACGCATCCTCATCCACTACCGCCACTCCAGCGCCGAGGCGCACGCGCTCGCGGCAGAACTCAATCGCGCGCGCGCGCATTCGGCCGCTGTGTTCGGCGCAGACCTGCTGGACCACGAACAGGCGCCGGCCATCGTCGGCGCCGCGCTCGCCGCCTTCTCGCGCCTGGACATCCTCATCAACAATGCGTCCACGTTCTATCCCACTGCCGTCGGCTCGATCACCGCACGCGATTGGGACGACCTCATGGGCAGCAACTTGAAGGCGCCGCTGTTCCTGTCACAGGCGGCCGCGCCGCACTTGCGTGCCAGCCACGGCCTGATCATCAACATGATCGACATCCATGCCGCGCGGCCGCTCAAGGGCCATCCGCTCTACTGCGCGGCCAAGGCGGGGCTTGCCATGCTGACGCGCTCGCTGGCGCGGGAGCTGGGACCCGAGGTGCGTGTGAACGGCATCGCGCCGGGCCCGGTGATGTGGCCGGAGCATCCCATCGAGGAGGATCTCAAGCGCGAAATCGTCGGCAAGACGGCGCTGAAGCGCCACGGCACGCCGCAGGACATCGCGCGCACGGCGCTGTTCCTGGCGCGCGATGCGCCCTACATCACCGGCCAGATCATCGCCGTGGACGGCGGCCGCAGCATCTGAACCGTTGGCGTGGCGGAGAGCCGATTCAGCGCAGGCCGCGCTTCTCCACGCTGATGATGGCCATGGTCAACCGCGAGGTGCAGATCTTCGTACCGGCCTCGTTCACGATGTCGATCTGCCACACGTGCAGCTGGCGCCCCACCGACAGGGGCCGTGCCGTGCCGGTCACCTGGCCGCTGCGCGCCATGCGCAGGTGATTGGCGTTGATCTCGATGCCTACCGCGCGCCACAGCGACTCGTCGATGCAAAGGTAGGACGCCGTGCTGCCCACGGTCTCGGCCAGCGCCACGCTGACGCCGCCGTGCAGGATGCCCATGGGTTGCACGGTGCGTGCGTTGACCTCGAGTTGCGCCGCGAGCCAATCGTCACCGAAACCGCAGAAGTGGATCCCGAGGTGCTCCGAGGCGGTGTTGCGGTGCTTGGCGTTCAGGGCGTCGAGCGTGAAGTCCCGCGTCCAGATGCGCGCACCCGGCTTGCCCTCCGCCATCAGGCGCGGTGACCGAGCAGGCGGGCGGGCAGGAACAGGATGCCCTTGAGCAGGGCGAACAAGGCATCGAAAGTGAGCCCGACCAGCCGGAACGGCAGCGACAACAGCCACACCAGCGGCCAGAGCACCAACACCGCAAGCGCCAACGGCCAGCACAGAACCAGCAACAGGCACCAGCCGATCAAGCCGAGCAATGTACTCATGCGGCGACCTCCATCCAACGCATGCCGCTCAGATTAACGCGAATCGCCCTGCCGCGTCGCGAGAACTGCCCGCCAGATGAGCGGACAGCGCGGCGAACATTTGCCGGACCAGAGCGGACACGTCGGGCGAGGCTAGCATCGCCTCCTCGGTCACGCAGGTTCCCAACAACGGCACCGTGACGGACGCGGCCCCAACGAGATCCAGCGACATCGTGCGCAACGTCTCGGCCAGCGCGTCGTAGGCGTGATGTGCGCGCGGCGAGGTATTCACCAGCGCCACCGGCTTGTTGACCGTGCCTTCGAAGCTCACGAGCCAATCGAGCGCGTTCTTCATCACGCCCGATACACCGTGCGCGTACTCGGGGCTGGCAATGAGCAGCGCGTCGGAGGAGTCGACGCGCCGGCGGAACGCGCGCACCGCCGGCGGGGCATCGTTCTCCAGGTCGGGGTTGAACAAGGGCAACGCACCCAACCCTTCGAAGACACGGACCTGCAAGGGCGCAGGCGCCAGGCGCGCGACCGCTCGGCAGAAGGCGGCATTGATGGAAGCGGCGCGCAGACTCCCCGCCAGGGCAAGAATGTTCACAGCTCCGCGGCCTGCAGCGACACCACTTTCTGCGAAGGCCCCACGCGCTGCGAGCCCACCTCTTGAAAGCCGAAGCGCTCGTGAAACCGTCGCGACTGCGGATTGGGCGGCTCGACATCGTATTCGAGCGTGATCCGCGGCGCCCCGCTCGCCCGCGCAAAATCGAACAAGTCCGCGTACAGCAGCCGTCCCACGCCCCGTCCCTGATCCTGCCGGGACACCACTACGCGATCCACGTACAGGAACGAGGCATAGTGCGCCATGAACCAGCGGTAATTTGGGCTGCCATAATCCGCTCCCTCGCGCAGCGCCAGCAGGAATCCGGCCACCCTGCCGGGCTCTTCCGCGACGCGGCGATAGGCAGCCTGTGCGTGCAATGCCGCGAGGCCGCTCTCATCCAAAGGACTGAGGAAATGCACCGATTCCTCGTTCAAGCGCAGGATGGCGGCAAAATCCTCGGGCAGCGCCTCACGAATACGCATGCGGCCATCAAACCGAGTAGTAGAAGGGGCGGCACACCCTTTCGATGGGCGCGCAGTCGGCGGGCTTGATGGTCCGCGCGCCGAGCGGCGTTCCGGCGGGCAGAGTCGCCTGCACCAGGTCCAGAAGTCCTTGAGATTGCGAGGCCACCGGCTCGGACGTGGCGGCGAACACCAGCAGCAAGCGCGTGGCATCTTCGCCCGCGAGCGTCGCGCGCACCAGGAACGCCTTGCGCACCATGGGCATGAGACGCAGGCGTTGCACCAGCAGCACCTTGAGTGCCGCCGCCTTGTCATCCAGGTGATCGCCGAGATAGGTGATGCCCGCATGTGTCGCCAATACGGGCGGCGGCGCGCTGTCCGGTCGCAACCAACGGGGCAATCGCTTCAGGATGGCATCGAGCATGCGAACTCCTCAGCGGCTACGCGCGTCGCGAAAGGCGTCGCGGAACGCCTGCATGTGAAACCGCATCTGCGCCGGATGGTAGGCGGCGTTGTGCCCCACGGGACATGCCAGGCGTGCCTGGCAGCCGCCCGACACGCACAACTGCCCGGACTCGCTGCCGATGTGTCGAACGCAACTTTGCACCTCATAGGTGGTGCCGGTGAAAGCCGATACCGGGCAGGCGCGCAGGCAGGGCTGGTCGGCGCAACGCTCGCAAGGATGCTCCATGGGCGCAGCAGCCGGCAACTGCTGCGGGGCGTCGAAAACAAGCGCAGCGCGAAAGGCATGCCAAAGTCCGAATTCGGGATGGATGTTCAAACCCAGCGGCGAGGTGAACCCCGCATTCGCACGGCGCCCCCAGCGCTGGAAGGGAAGTGGCGGCAGGTCGAAGGGAAACAACGCGCGCGCGCCAAGGGAAGCGGCAAGGGTGCCGGCCGCGTGCCGCGTCCAATCATCGAGCGTCTGTCCAGGCGTACGCTCGCGCTCGAAGCGGCGGAACATGTCCGGCCCCGCATTGCCGATGAGCACCACACAACGCGCATCATCCGGCACTTCATCCGCCACCGTGGGTGCGAACCAGCCGAGCGGCGCAAAGCCATGCGTGCGAATGATGCGAAAAATGTCCTCGGCCATCGCGCTCACCGCCGCCAGAATTTCTGCATTTCCAGGAATGCGAACGAGGCCGACCAGGTGATCAGCACGAACCCGGTCAGCGCCTCGGTGCCGGTCACGAAGCGGATGGCGCCGACGGGCACCACATCGCCGAGCCCCAGCGTGGTGAAGCACACGGCGGAGAAATACACGTTGTCGAGGAAACCGATGGGATGCCCCGCCAGCAACGCGCCGTGCCCCGCGGAATTCGTCAGGAAGTAGTACGCGACGCCGAACACCCAGATCTCCACCACATGCGCGGCCAGCACCGCGAAGATGAGCATCAACACACGCGGGCGCGGCGGCAGGCGGATCTTGCCGAGCCATACGAACAGGAATCCGAGCGCCTCGTAGTGCAGGACCACGGTGATGACCACGGCCAAGACCGTTACCGCAACCACCGTGGCCTGGCTTTGCAGCGTCTCCACGTGCGGGGCGTTAACGGGAATCACTCCACCCCAGGCCGCGCATGCCGGCAACAGGGCGAGCGCCCACCACCATCGCGATGCCGGCCGGCTAATCAATCTGGATTTCCTGCATGCTGTGCGCCCGCTGATCGAAGGCCGCCCACAATTCGCCGATGCTGCGGCCCGCGGTGGGATGGTGCACCTGCGGCGCCAGATCTGCCAGTGGTCCGAGCATGTACGGGCGCTTCAACAGATCGGGCCGCGGGAGCGTCGCGTCGGGGTAAACCCCGACCTGGTCGCCGTACAACAGGATGTCCAGATCCATGGAACGCGGCGCCCATTTGGCCGCGCCGCGCGGCCGGCCGCATAGCGTCTCGATGCGCCGCAGTTCGCTGATCACTTGCTCGAGCGTCAGCTCCGTATCGAAGCCCACCACCAGGTTGATGAAGTCATCACCCGCGAAGCCGACGGCGGCATTCTGATAGATGCGCGAGGAGCGCAGGCCGGGGAAGACGGTGCGAAGTTCGTTCAGCGCGCGCCGGATGTTCGAGCGCGCATCGACATTACTTCCCGCCGCGACGTACACGCCAGTCATCGGCATCCTTGGTAGTGCGCTCGATGATGATGCCCACGCTGCGCGAGCTGCGGATGGCGCCCGGCTTGTTGAGGGTGACCTTGATCCACTGCACGCCGAACTCCTCGATCACCAGCATGGCGATGTGCTCGGCGAGTGTTTCAACCAGGTGAAAGCTGGAGGATTCGATGAACTCGAGCAGGCGCTTGGCGATGCGCTTGTAGTTGAGCGTGTCCTCGATGGAATCGCTGAGCGCCGCACGGCGCACGTCGGCACTCATCTCCAGGTCGATGAGCACGGTCTGCTTGACCTGCCGCTCCCAATCGAAGATGCCGATGATGGCCTCGGTCTTGAGTTCTCTGAGATAGATCTTGTCCATGGACTGTATTGTCACCCGTTGCCTTGTGTGGCGGCGAGCTCCCAATGAGCACGCGCGCCGATACCCAGATCCACCGCCACGTCGCCTGCCTGCAGCCGATGGCAACCGGCGATCGCAATCATGGCGCCATTGTCGGTGCAAAACTCCAGGCGGGGGAAATACACGCGGGCACCCTCCCCGTCCGCCATGGCGGTGAGCGCCGACCGCAGGGGGCGATTGGCGGCTACTCCGCCGGCCGCCACCAGGCGCCGGTGTCCGGTGATGCGCAGCGCCCGCCGCGATTTCTCCACCAATGTATCCACCACGGCTGCTTCGAAGCCCCGCGCCAGGTCCGCCTTGGCTGCTTCCTCCAGTGCCTGGCCGCGCAGGGCGACCAGCGCGGCAGTCTTCAGGCCGCTGAAGCTGAAATCCAGGCCGGGCCTATCCAGCATGGGCCGCGGGAATTCGAATACCCCGTCCCGGCCGGTGGCCGCCAAGCGCGACAAGGGCGCACCGCCAGGGTAGGGCAAGCCCAAGAGCTTGGCGGTCTTGTCGAAAGCCTCGCCCGCGGCGTCATCCAACGATTCTCCCAGAATGCGGTAATGGCCAAAGGCGGCGACATCCACCAGCTGCGTGTGCCCCCCGGACACCAGCAACGCAAGGAAGGGGAAGGCCGGCGGATCGGCTTCCAGGAGCGGCGCCAGCAAATGACCCTCCAGATGATGTACCGGGATGGCAGCGGCGCCCCAGGCATACGCCAGGCTCCTGGCAAAGCCGGCGCCGACCAGCAGCGCACCGATCAGGCCGGGCCCGGCGGTATAGGCCACCCCGTCGATCTGGCCCGGCTGGGTGCCCGCAGCCTCGAGTGCCTCGCGCACCAGGGGCAGGAGGCGTTTCACATGGTCTCGGGATGCCAGCTCCGGCACCACCCCCCCATAGGCCTGATGCAGGCTGACCTGGCTGTACAGGCGGTGCGATAAAAGGCCGGCGGCGCTGTCGTACACCGCCACGGCCGTCTCGTCACAGGAGGTTTCGATTCCCAATACCCGCATATCCACCCTTGTCGTCGGGGCCTCGCCAGCCCCCAAACGCGCCATTTGCGCGCTCATTTTGCCTTTTCAGGGGCCGGCATTTAGAATGCGCGGCCCGGTTGCCGCTTTTGATGCGGTGTTGGCTAACTTTTAGAGGTCTTGAATGCCCAGCGTTCGTGTTCGCGAGAACGAATATTTTGACGCCGCGTTGCGTCGGTTCAAACGTGCCTGCGAAAAGGCGGGAATCCTGACCGAACTTCGCCGCCGCGAATTCTACGAGAAGCCCACCCAGGAACGTAAGCGCAAGAAGGCTGCCGCCGTCAAACGCCACCTGAAGCGCATTTCGCGCGACGGTTCGCGCGGCACCGGCGCCCCGGCCGCTGCCCCGCGCACCTAAGAGAGCCGATGTCGCTCAAAGAGCGAATTACCGATGACATGAAGGCGGCGATGCGCTCCGGCGAAAAGGAGCGCCTCGGCGCCATTCGTATGATCACGGCCGCCATCAAGCAGCGTGAAGTCGACGAGCGCATCGCGCTCGACGATGCGCAAGTCCTCTCGGTCATCGAAAAGATGATCAAGCAGCGCAAAGAGTCCCTGGCGCAGTTCCAGTCGGGCAACCGTCCCGACCTGGCCGAGAAGGAAAGCGCCGAAATCGCCTTGCTGCAGGGCTACCTGCCCGCGCAACTGAGCGATGCCGAGCTCGATCAGATGATTGCCGAGGCCATCACCGCCACCGGCGCCGCCAGCGTCAAGGACATGGGCAAGGTGATGGGCATCATCAAGACCAAGGCCGCCGGGCGCGCCGACATGGGCGCGGTGGGCGCCAAGATCAAAGCCAAGCTCGGTTCCTGACAGGCAGGCCGTCCGTGGCCGGCCGCATTCCGCAAAGCTTCATCGATGAGCTGATCGCTCGCGCCGACATCGTCGAGGTCATCGGCGCGCGCGTTTCCTTGAAGAAATCAGGCCGGGAATTCAAGGCCTGCTGCCCATTCCACAATGAGAAGACCCCCTCTTTCTGGGTGAGCCCCGACAAGCAGTTCTATCACTGCTTCGGCTGCGGCGCGCACGGCACCGTGGTGGGCTTTCTCATGCAGTACGAGAAGCTGAGCTTCGTCGAGGCGGTGGAGGACCTGGCGCAGCGCGCCGGGCTGGAATTGCCGCGCGAGGCGCGCGATTCGCGTGATGCCACGGCCGGCGGCGCCGACCTGCACCAGGTTCTGACGCAGGCCGCCGAGTTCTTCGCCCAGAATCTCGCCGACAGTGAGCGGGCCCGGAACTACGCCGCCAAGCGTGGCATCGAGCCCTACACGGCCAAGAAATTCATGCTGGGCTACGCCACCGATTCCTGGAATGCGCTGCTCAACCGCTTCGGCCAGCACCCGCAAGACCGCCAGCGGTTGCTGCAAACCGGCCTCATCATCGAACGCGAGCGCAAGCCACATGAACGCGAGCCGGGCCACTACGACCGCTTTCGCGACAGGCTGATGTTCCCCATCCGCGATTCGCGCGGCCGCGTGATCGGCTTCGGCGGCCGCGTGCTCGACCAGGGCGAGCCCAAGTACCTGAACTCACCCGAAACACCGCTGTTTCACAAGGGCCGCGAGCTCTACGGCCTGTACGAGGCCAAGCAGGCGCGCACCGACTTCAAGCGCCTGATGATCGTCGAGGGATACATGGACGTGGTGCGGCTGCACCAGGCCGGCATCACCTATGCCGTGGCCACGCTCGGCACGGCCACGACGCAAGAGCATTTGAACAAGATATTCAGGCTCACCAGCGAAGTGGTGTTCTGTTTCGATGGCGATCGCGCCGGACGGCAGGCCGCATGGCGGGCATTGGAAAACGCCCTGCCGCTGGCCCGCGATGGCCGCGAGCTGCGATTCCTGTTCCTGCCAGAGGGCCAGGACCCTGACAGCCTGGTCGGCGCCGAAGGCCAGGAAGCCTTCGAATCGCGCTTCGCGCATGCCCTGCCCATGTCCGAATACCTGGTGCAGCAGCTCATTGCGCAGACCGATCTGTCGAGCGCGGACGGCCGCGCCAAGCTCGCGGCTTTGGCGAAGCCGCTGTTTGCGCGCCTGCCCGAAGGCGTGCTCAAGGAGTTGATCGTCGACCAGCTGGCCGCGGAAATCCGCATGCCGGCCGGAAAGCTTCGACAACTCCTGCAGGCCGGCGCGCCGCCGGCGCGGGAGGCGGCTGGTGCGCACAGGGATGACGAATCCCACGTGCGGCCGCGGCAGCGAATGAGCACCGGGCGCCGCAATATGTTAAGTCAAGCCATCAGCCTGGTGCTGCACCACCCCGAAGCCGCCCGCGCCATCAAGGATCCGGGCGCGCTCGCCAGTCTGGATAGGCCGGGCATCCCCGTGCTGCAGCAACTGATCGAACAGGCCCAGTCCGCCCATTCGCCGACCACGGCGACGCTGCTGGAGCGCTGGCGCGATCAGCCCGAATACGAGCGCCTGGCGGAAATCGCCATCGAAGCCTCCCCGGTTCCCGACGCCGACGCCGCCGCACGCGAGCTCAAAATGGCTGTCCAAAAGCTCACGGAGACCCTGGGACCTGGCCGCAGGATGAACGAGTTGCTGCGAAAGGCCGAGGAAACAGGGTTGAATTCCGAGGAAAAGGCCGAATTAAGCTCTCTTCTGAAATCGCGGACTCCGGCCTCCTCAGGCCGCTGAAGTCCGCCCAGCCGGGCCGGTAAAAACTGGCTAGCGGCTGGCGCCCAACTGTATACTTGCCGGCTACGTTTTCCACCCTCAAACCGACATTGCGAGGCGTTCCCTTTGACCAAAAAAGCGTCTAACAACACCGCGACGCAGATTGCGGACGAACGTCAATCGCAGTTGAAGCTCCTGATTGCCCGCGGCAAAGAGCAGGGCTATCTCACGTACGTCGAAGTCAACGATCACCTGCCCAGCGAGATCGTCGATCCCGAGCAGATCGAAGACATCGTCAACATGATCAACGACATGGGCATCCCGGTGTACGAGAAGGCGCCGGATACCGAATCGTTGCTGATGACCGATGCCACGGCCGCCCCCGATGAAGAAGCGGTGGAAGAAGCCACCGCGGCGCTGGCCAATCTCGATGCCGAGTTCGGCCGTACCACCGATCCCGTGCGCATGTACATGCGCGAGATGGGCACGGTGGAACTGCTCACGCGTGAAGGCGAAATCCGCATCGCCAAGCGCATCGAGGAAGGCCTCGAGGCCGTGAAGGTTTCGCTCGCGAACTATCCCGGTACCTACGACCTGCTGCTGCGGCACTACGAAACCTTCAAGGCCGGGCAGATGCGCCTGGTCGACATCATCGTCGGCTTCATTGATCCGAATGCGCCGGATGAGATCGCGCAGCCGCAGAATCCCAAGCTGATGGCCCTGGAGCGCGAGCTCTCCGCCAACGACAACGACGATGCCGAAGACGCGGACGAAGCCGAGGAAGCCGTCGATACCGGCCCGGATCCAGAGGAAGCCGCCAAGCGCTTCACCGCCATCGCCAAGATCCATCACCAGGTGATCGCCGCGCTGGAGAAGCTGGGGTCGAAGGATCCCAAGACGATCAAGCTGCGCAAGAAGCTGTGCGGCGAGTTGATGGAACTGAAGCTCTCACCGAAGATGTTCGATCAGCTGATCGACAACCTGCGCCAGCATGTGGCCGAAGTGCGCCTGCTCGAGAAGGAAATCATGTTCCTGTGCGTGAAGCAGGCCGGCATGCCGCGCAAGGATTTCATCTCCTCGTTCCCGAAGAACGAGACCAGCACGCGCTGGCTCGACAAGCACATCAAGGCGAAGAAGCGCTACTCTGCCGCACTGGCCAAATTCAAGGACGAGATCGAGCGCCGCCAGAAAAAACTGAAGGACATGGAAACCATCTTCCACATCCTGATCAGCGACATCAAGGACATCAACCGCGAGGTCTCCATCGGCGAGGCCAAGGCGCGCCGCGCGAAGAAGGAAATGGTCGAGGCCAACCTGCGCCTCGTGATTTCCATCGCCAAGAAGTACACCAACCGCGGCCTGCAGTTCCTGGATCTGATCCAGGAGGGCAACATCGGCCTCATGAAGGCGGTGGACAAGTTCGAATACCGCCGCGGCTACAAGTTCTCCACCTACGCGACCTGGTGGATCCGCCAGGCCATTACGCGTTCCATCGCCGACCAGGCGCGCACCATCCGCATTCCGGTGCACATGATCGAGACCATCAACAAGCTGAACCGCATCTCGCGGCAGATGCTGCAGGAGATGGGCCGCGAGCCGACGCCGGAAGAACTGGCCGTGCGCATGGAAATGCCCGAGGACAAGGTGCGTAAAGTCCTGAAGATCGCCAAGGAGCCCATCTCGATGGAGACTCCCATCGGCGATGACGAGGATTCACACCTGGGGGATTTCATCGAGGACACCACGGTCTCCTCGCCGATCGAATCCGCCACCACCGAATCGCTGCGCGAGACCACGCATTCGGTGCTGGCGCAGCTCACGCCGCGCGAGGCCAAGGTGCTGCGCATGCGGTTCGGGATCGACATGAATACCGATCACACGCTGGAAGAGGTTGGTAAGCAGTTCGACGTTACCCGCGAGCGCATTCGGCAGATCGAGGCGAAGGCTCTTCGCAAGCTGCGGCATCCTTCTCGGTCGGAGCAGCTTCGGTCGTTCTTGATGGACGACTGAAGAGCGTTTGCGGGTTTGGGTGGCCGATCGGGGGGAATTTAAACTCCGCGTCGGTTGCCCGGTCCCTGCAATGACACCTGCTCTTGAATGCCCGGCGCTTCCTGCCATGGGCCGGATTGCCACTGATCCCTGACGTTCTGACTTCGATCTTGCGGCAACGTTGACTTTGCGCCGCGCCTGCACGTCTTCGATTGTGCCGGGCAACCGACCCGGAGTTTAGAATTCCCCCCGCCGGTCAACTCGTCCGCGAAGGCCTCCGCCTACATCAAGAAGGTCCGGGCGCTTCGCGTGAGGTGCTGCAGGCGGCGCGAGGCTTGGAGGCCTCATCTTCACTGCGCTGAGTTTGGGGTGCGATCAACGATGCCGGACTCTGCAGACTTTCACTCTCGTACGTCTCTTCGCGTTCGTCGTTCTGTGCAGTAACGACTAACAACGTCTGATACCGGGGCGGGGGAGAAAATGTTTGGGCCGGGGGCAGCATCACAATCGAAAGACGATCAGGCGCGGGTGAAATCCTCAGGCGCGGCCTATCGAAGCCAAGCGGCACGATGGGCAGGAACCTATATCCATGGCAGGAAGCGCCGGGCCGTGAACGCAAGGGCTCCGATCAGGCAGCTGCCCCCGGCCCAGGCATTTCGTCCACCGACCCGGCTACGAGCCGCCGAATAGCCGAGTCCTGCCAGGCAGCAAACAGCAGCATCGCAATAGATGAACCAGCGAGCGCAAAAGCCATGTCGGATTGAGTATCCCAAACATCGCCTTGCGTGCCCAAGAACTCATCAGCCCCCTGCCCCATGATCACGGCGGACTGCCATTCGATCAGCTCGTAGGTGGAGCTGATGAACATGGCCACGCAAACGCACAGGAATTTTTGAATGCCGCGCCCCGCGACCCAGGCCTTGCGGATGAACAACTCGCGTGCGATCAGCGCCGGCACGAAGCCTTGCAGGAAATGGCCGAGCTTGTCGTAGGGATTTCGGTACAGGTCGAAGGCGTGCTGTACCCAGAAGCCCGCCGGAACCCGCGCGTAGGTATAGATGCCGCCGACGATCAGCACCACACAGTGCAGGAAGATCAATGTGTAGAGGAAATTCGTCAGGGGAAATCGCCGGTACGTGAACACCAGCAGCGGCAGCGCCACCATGACCGGCAGCGTCTCCATGACCCAAGTGAGGCGGTCGAAGGGCGCGATGCCGGAGGCGATGAGAAGCACCACCAGCATCGCGGCCAGCATCGCCCCGTAGCGATCCGCCGGGCGGTTCATCGGCGGGCGTCTAGCCCGTGACGACGCTGGCTTCCAGGTGCCGCTCGGCGTTCAACGAATTGGCGATCAGGCAGATCTGCTCGGCCTTCTCGAGCAGCTTCTTGGCGCGCTCGGAGTCCGCGCCGGCCGGGACATGCAGCGTGGCGCGGGTGACGAAGTGCGTGAAACGCATCTTTCCTTCGACCTTGTCGAGGGTTCCTTCGGTGCTCGACTCCAGCGAAGCCCATTGAAACTTCGAGGCCGCCGCGATGGCCTTGAACCCCAATACGAAGCAATCATTCACTGCGGCGGTGAGCAGCGTCTCCGGCGACCAGAGGTTGCCAGGACCATCGAATTCCTTGGGCGGCGCCGACGACAGCCCCGCGAGACCCTCAGAACCCAATGCGACGGCGCCGCCGGGGTCGGTGCTGGATGTGACGGTGTAACGGTGCGGGAATGCGTGCATGGGCGTCTCCTTGAAAGATGAACTGGTATATGTGCCTAGTATGACGCATTGCGCCGCAGCTCACCGCCAGGGGCCAACCGGCGCGGACCGTCAGTGCGCCAATCCGTCCTGATCTGCCCCTGCATGCCGCGGCACGAACAGATTGACCGGCGCGTCCTGTCCCGGCAGCTGCATCGTGCGTGAGAACTCGAGGCCAATCCGTCGCAGCAACCGCATCGAACATTCGTTGTCGAGCGAGGTGATGGCCACCACCCGCGGGATGTGGAATCGAGTCCGCGCCAGGTGCATCACGACGCGCGACGCCTCCAGCGCATAGCCCTTGGACCAGTAGGCCGGCAGGAAGGCGAAGCCGATGTCCACATCATGTAATGCCTCGCGCTTGACCAATCCGCAAATGCCGATGCGCTCGCCGGTTTCGCGGATCTGAACCAGGTACAGCCCGAATCCATTTTGGGCGTAACTGGCGCGCGGGCCATCGGCGATGTAGCGCCGCGCGTCCTCGAGGGTGCGCGCCCCCTTGTCCCCGATGAACCTCAGGAACGAGGGTTCGTTGAGCAATTCCAGGATGAAGGCGGCATCGTGCTCGTTGAGTTCACGCAGGAGCAGGCGCGCGGAATCATGGACGATGCGCCCGTCGGGGGGACCCGGCTCAGGCCTCCATTTCACGTTCGATCCGCCGCTCCGGAATGAGCCACGAGAACGCCACCGCGACATACAACGCGCAAGATATCCACGGATTGACGAAGGCGAGTGGGATGGCGGCGACATAGGAAACGATCGAGAACATGCCCTTGGTGTTGACCCCGGAAGACTTGGACAGCAGCGAACCGGCTTCGTGATTACGGATCAACGCCCAGTTGAGAATAGTATAAGCAATGGCACAGCACAGCAGGACAGCGCCATAGGCCGCCACCGGCAGTGGTGCGGCGTGATTCTCTCCCAACCACCCCGTGGTGAACGGGATCAATGACAGCCAGAACAACAGGTGCAGGTTTGCCCACAGGATGCCGCCATTGACGTGCTCGGCCGCGTGCAGCAAGTGGTGGTGGTTGTTCCAATAGATGGCTATGTAAATGAAGCTGAGCACATAACTCAGGAACACCGGTACCAAGGGTTCCATGGTGCGAATGTCCGCGTCATGCGGCACCTTCAATTCCAACACCATGATGGTGATGACGATGGCGATGACACCATCGCTGAAGGCAAGCAGGCGTTCCTTGGGCATGCGTACTTTGCGTTGACTCATGCCAGGCAGGGTGGCGCAGGGACGCCGCTGACGCAATCGCAAGATCGCGTCCAATCAGGTGCGGCTCGCCCGAATGGGCGAATTCCGCGGTATCTTGGCGAAAAAGCGCCCCGCTAGGCGCCCTTGCGGGTGACGAAGCGAGGCGCTTGGGGCCGTTGCATGATTTAGAACGCTTTCAAAATCAATGCGACAGTGACAATACCCATGGCGACCAACAACGTGTTGTGTCCCATGCGTGCGATAGTCCCGACCATGATGCACCTCCTCTTCATTTGCAACGCAAGAAAGGCAGTTCCGATAGCCTCTCGCGACGCTGCGTATTATGGGTATGAATTATGGCGTTGCAATGTCAGTAGTGTGACCGGCGTTGGAAAATAAACATTTAAGAATCATCGTTTTACAGTGGTGATTATGTGACATGCTGGCGCGCGTGCAGGCCGCGGCCAAGCCATGCCCGATGCCCCGGAATGGTGCGATTCTGTCCAATTTGCGGCGCATTAATCCGGCGCTCGAGCCGCCCTCAACGCGATGCGGCCCAGCGCGCGGGCGTCATTGAAAACAGGGGGAAAGGGTGCAGGCGAACGCCGGCAGGCGCGCCTGCCAAGTACGCGCAGTCAGGCGCCAAGGGCGCGCCGCTAGCCGCGCGCCGCTAAGCGCGCGCCGCTAAGCGCGCGCCTTCGAATGCGTGATGCCGTAGCCGACGTAGATGAGCGTGCCGGCCACCAGCCACAGCAGCAGCCGCCACCAAGAATCCACCGGCAGGCTGAACATGAGGTACACGCAGCCGCCGATGCCGAGCAGCGGCACCAGCGGTGATCCGGGGCAGCGGAATCCACGCGCGGCGCCGGGGGAGCGCTGCCGCAGCACCAGCACGCCCAGGCAGACGATGGCGAAGGCCAGCAAGGTGCCGATGGACACCAATTCGCCGAGGATATCCAGCGGCAGGATACCGGCGATCAGCGCGCAACCCACGCCCACGACGATGATGCCCCAGGCCGGCGTGCGATACCGGGGGTGGAGCCGCGCGAACACCGGCGGCAGCAGCCCATCGTTGGCCATGGTGTAGAAAATGCGGCTCTGGCCATAGACCGACAGCAGGATGGTGGAGGCGAGGCCGATGACGGCGCCGGCGCTCACCAGCGGCTTCAGCCAATTCAGGCCCCGGCCCGCGCTGTCCAGCGCCACGATGATGGGATCGGCGACATTCAGCTTGGTGTAGGAAACCAGGCCCGTCATCACCGCCGCCATGGCGACATACAACGCCGTGCAGATGAGCAACGCCATCAGGATGGAGAAGCCGAGATCCTTCTGCGGATTGCGCGTTTCCTGCGCGCAGGTGGACACCGTCTCGAAGCCGATGTAGGCGAAGAAAATCACGCCGGCGCCGCGGAAGATCCCGCTCCAGCCATATACCCCGCTCTCGCCCACATTGGGCGGGATGAAGGGCTGCCAGTTTTCCGGATGCACGTAGAAGGAACCGGCGAAGATCACCGCCAGGATCACGCCGATCTTCATCACCACGAACAGCGCATTGGCGAAGGCCGATTCCTTGATGCCCAGCACCAGGAGCCAGGTCATGGCGAGCACGATGGCCACGGCCGGGACGTTGACGATGGCGCCCGTCATCACCAGGTGCTTGCCGGCATCCAGACCGAAAGGAGCAGAGCTGAAAGCCGTCGGTATGGTCATGCCCATACTCGACAGGGCATTGGTGAAATAGCCCGACCAGCCGACGGCGATGGTGGACCCGGCAACCAGATATTCGAGCACCAGGCACCAACCGATGGTCCAGGCCGCGAGCTCCCCCAGCGTCGCGTACGCATAGGTGTAGGAGCTGCCGGCCACCGGCATCATCGAGGCAAGCTCGGCATAGCAAAAGCCGGTGGACAGGCAGGCGAGCCCCGCGATGATGAAGGAGATGACGATGGCGGGGCCGGCATACTGCGCCGCCGCCGTGCCGGTGATGACGAAAATGCCCGCACCCACGGTGCTGCCCACGCCGATGAGGATGAGATCGAAGCGGCCCAGCACACGCCGCATGCCGCTCTTGCCCTCACCTTCCGCCGCGACCTCGGCCAGCTGGCTCAGGTCCTTACGCGTCCAGATCCCCATCGTTCAACGATATCCCAGTTCGGTGAGCATCATCCCAACTTCGATTTCAGCATGCCGAGTGCGGTATTGAGCAGATCGCCTTGCATGCCATGCGCAGCCGGCACGGCGCCACTGGGCGTGAGGTGATCCACCAGCTGCGGCAGGAACTGCGCGAGTATCCCGCTGGCCTGGCCATGGTCCAGGCCAAGCTGTGAGGCGATCTGGCTGATCTGGCCCGAACCCAGCACCTGCGTCACCTGTGCCGGTGTCACCGCCTGGTTCGCCCCGGTACTCACCCAACTGGACGCGGCCTGACCCAGACCACCCTTGGTGAACGCATCCACCAATCCACCCACCCCACCGTGCTGCTGCAGCAATTGCCCGGCAATGCGCATCAGCGCATCGGCATTGATGCCGCCGGGCGCCGCCCCTGCCGCAGGCGCATTCGATCCGCCCAGCGCCGCGCTGAGAATTCCGTCCAATAAGCCCATGATCCGTCCCCTGGTTGTTCGTTATTCGGATGGAAGCCCCAGCCTGCCGATAACGTCCCGCAGTTGCAAGCGCGGTGCGTCCCTGCGGCAACTGTGACCCTCTCGTCAGTTTGCGGTCAAGCCGCTTCCGGTTCGTCTGCGGGGTGCCGATACACCGGGCTTGCGAACTCCAATCCAAGATGCCGAGATCGATCCGGGCGCCGACTTGCAGGCCATGGATCCCCTGTACCTGTCCTTCTCGCAACTCGCGCAGGGGCTGGTGGCGGAGTTCGCAGGCATGCTGGTGCTGGATCAGGACCTGCAGGCACGCGCCAGATCGAGTTCGGTGAATGCCGGCGCGGTGCGCAAGTGGCTGATGTCGCTGGGGTGGACAGAGGGCGACGGTCCGCGCCAGCCCATGTCCATCGGCAATGGCAGCGGTCACTGGCTGACCGCCATTCCCCTGGAATCGGCGGATTCGGCCCTGGTGGGCGCCTTCTGCGTACGGCAGACGGTGAAGCAGCGCCCCGCCCACCCCGCCCGCCACGCCGCTGAGCTCGAACGCCGCCTCAAGCCGCTGCTCGACTGCGTGCATCGCGAGCTGGCGGCGGCGGCTCCCGTCAAATCACGGCTGGAGACTCTCACCGAGCGCACCGCGGAGTTGGAGTGGCTGTTCGGCATCATCAGCAGCTTGAAAGGTTCCTCCGATGACCGGCGTGTGGTTGAGGAATTGCTGGCAGCCGCCACGCAGCGGCTCGCCAGCCAATTTGGCGCCCTCGAGGTACCCGACAAGCGCCTGTGCGTGGAATTCGATGCCGGCACCGCAAATTCGCCCGGACTGCGCAAGTCCTGGCAGCAGACCCGCCAGCACCTGTTCAACTGGGCGCAGCGCCAGAACCGGCCGCTGATCATCAATGGCGCGGCCCGGGGCAAGGGCAAGGCGCCCACCTGCAAGCTGCTCTCGGTGCCGGTGGTGCGCGACACGGGACGGGTGATCGGCGTGCTGGCCTTCTACAACCCGGTGAGCGCCGCCGACTACGCCTCGCGCCACGTGTTCCTGGCGCGGCACCTCGGACGGCAGACGGCCAGCATCGTCGATACGCAATTCGACCTCGTCTCGGGCCTGTACACGCGCGATGGCCTGGAACAGGCCTACGGCTCGCTCGCCGACTCCAACGAGGGTGAGGCGCGCAGCGTCGTCTACCTCGACATCGACCACATGCACGTGGTGAACGAGCTGCACGGGTTCGAAGTGGGCAATGAACTCATCGTGCGCATCGCCGACCTCATGTGCACCCCGCGCCTGCCCGAGGATGCGCTGGCCGCACGGGTCTCCGGCGACCGTTTCGCCATCATCCTGCCCTCCGCCGACGCCCGGGCTGCGGAAAAAATCGCACAGGGAATCTTGAGCGCCGCCGCGCAGCTGGTGATCGGGCCCAAGAAAAGCACGGTGGAGGTGTCGATGAGCTGCGGCATCTCCGCGCTCGTGAGCATGCCGCAGGGCCTGGCGCGCGCCCTCGCGGCGGCGGAACTGGCCTGCAAGACCGCCAAGAGCCGTGGCCGCAACCGCATCGAGCTGTACGCCTGCGAGGACGACAGCATGATGCGCCGGCACGATGACGTGATCGCCGTCGGCCAGCTTCGCTCCGCGCTCAAGTCGGACCGGCTATTGTTGTTCGCGCAGCGCATCGTGCCGCTGCAGGATGCCACCCTTCCCGGCGGTTACGAATTGCTGCTGCGGCTGCGCGAGGAGGACGGCACGCTGGTCACGCCGGGCCCCTTGATCAAGGCCGCGCAACGCTATCAATTGCTGCCCTCCGTGGACCGCTGGGTGATGCAGCGCGCGCTGCAGATGCTGACTCCCTATCGCGGCATGTTCCGCTCGCGCGCGCTGGGCATTTCCATCAATCTCTCCGGCCAGTCGATGGGGGATGACGAGTACCTGCAGCAGGTCAAGGAACAACTGCACCAGGCCGGGCTGCCGCTGCAGACGCTCACGATCGAGATCACCGAACAAGCCGCCATCTCCAACCTTGCCCGCGCCAACCAGATGATCCGCGAATTGCGGAGCCTGGGCTGCAAGTTCGCACTGGATGACTTCGGCACCGGCGCCAATTCGCTCACGCTGGTGAAGAACCTGCAGATCGGCCGCGTCAAGATCGACGGCAGCTTCGTGCGTGACATCCTCACCGACCGCAATTCCAAGGCGACCGTTCGCGCGATCGTCGAGCTGGCCAAGGGCCTGTCGATCGATACGGTCGCTGAATTCGTGGAGAGCGAGGAGATCGCGCAGGCAGTGCGCAAGCTCGGTGTGGACTACGCGCAGGGCTATCACTACGGCAAGCCCGAACCGCTGGACCAGTTGCTGAAGAACCTGGACAACGACGAGTCGCTGCGGCTGCGCAAGCTGTTCCTGGAGATTTGAACGGCGCCGGCCGCGGCGCGATCCTCGCGGGCGTGCGCAATGCCGTGCGGATCAGGTGGCAGCGAGCTGCGGTTGCCGCCGCTTCAGGCGCAGGTACACCAGCAGATACGCCCCGAAGCAGGCGGCAATGAAGGCCAGCATGCTCAGCATGACTTCCGAATAGCCGAATTTCCAACCGAGCAGCGCCCCGGCGATGAAAGGTCCCGCACTCTGGCCCAGCCCCTGCGCCGCCGGCACCAACGCCACGTACTGACCGTTGGCATCGATGCCGTTGAGCGTGCCGAGCTGGTACACCTGGGTCATGGACCAGATCTCGAAGAAGATCAGCACACCGACGATGTAGCTGGCGGTGCCAATGCTCACCGCCCAGAAGCCGAATACCAGCATCATCACGCTGAGCGCCGCGAGCTGCGGCCGGTGCTGGCCCCAGCGCCTGCTCAGCCAGTAGGCGAACACGCCGCCCGTGAGGCTGAACAGGTTGCACAGCGTCAAGGTGTTCGCCACCGCCTGCGGCGACATACCGAGCGATGCGCCGATGCGTTCCGAGTAGGCCCAGAATGCACTGGCCGCCACGTTGAACATGACGATGGCGAACAGGCACCACCACGCCAGCCGCAGCAGCAGCGGCGGCGCCTCGCGCGCACCTTCCGCAGCACCCGGCTGGTCCGCAGCCGCGGCGCCGCCTGCCTCCGCAGGCGCGGGCACCGCCGCGAGATTCCTCGCTACCTGCGGCACGGCACGCAGCAGCATCAACGGCACGATGAAAGCCAGCCCAAAGCCAAAGTACAGTCCCGGCAATCCCAGCGCCGCCAGGAGCGAGGGCACCAGCCACAATTCCAGTGAATTCGCGATGACGAGGATGACGATGAACACGCTGAAGTGCCGCGCCGACTGACGCATCAGCGACAGGCAGGCGATTCCGGCCGAATAGCAGATGCCGCTGCCGAAGCCGGTGAGCAGGCGGATGCCCGCCATGGGCGCGAAGCTGTGCACACCGGAAGTGATCGCATTGCCGAGCATCGCGATGAGGATGCCCGCCAACATCAGCGCCCGGAACCGACCGGTCTTGGCGAGGGCGGATACCAGCACAGAACCCAAGAGGAGCCCGGCATTTTCCGCCGCGCCGGTCCAGCCGATGTCGCGGCTGCTGAAATGATAGACATCGGAAAGCGCGCCCAGGATCAGCGGCAGCGCCAGGTAGACGCCATAGGCGGCGACGCAGGCGCACATGCAGGCCGTGATCGCGAGCGGCGAGTCCCAGAGGGACTCGCCGCCGGCGCTCATGCGTTGCTGCGCGGCGCCCAGGCGCTTGCCGCCTAGAATTCGCGCTTCAGGATCAATCCGATGGTGCGCGGACGGGTCACGAACCACTTCGGACGACCGGCCAGTTCGGCGCCTTCCGGCAGCAGATCACCCATCACGCCGCGCTTGTCGAACACGTTGTTGATGTACAGCGTGGCCTCCCATGGTCCCTGCTGGATGCCGCCGCGCAGGTTGAGCGTGCTGAAGGAGGGCAAATCGCGGCCGCCGTCCGCCGGCGCCACATTGGTGTAGCTCTTGCGGTCGCCGGTGAATTCCCACTGGCCGCGCACGAACAAATCGCGCTCGCCCAAGGGCAGCACGTACTGTGCGGACGCCGAACCCGACCACTTCGGCACGCCCGTGAGCGACTGGCCCACGACCGTGTTCGAGGTGGTGGTCGCCTGTGTGATGCGGGCATCCTCATAGCCAATCCCGAGGTTCAACGTCAGGTGATCGATGACCGCGAGGTCGATCTCGAATTCCGCGCCCTTGCTGACCGCGGCGCCCGAGTTCGCCGTGATGATGAAGGTGCACGGCAGGAAGACCGTCTGCTGGATGCCCTTCCAATCGATCCGGTACACAGCCGAGCGCGTGCGGATGCGGTTGCCCGCGAAGGCGTTCTTCGAACCGAGTTCCAGGCTCCACAGGGTATCGGACTTGAACGCTTCGCCGTTCTTGAGCCCCAGGTTCGCGAGGTCACCATCGCAAATGGCCGGCACCACGGAGTTGGTGCCGCCGATGCGAAAGCCCTTGGCGGCCGACGCATACAGCATGTGATCGGGGTTGAACTGATACTTGGCGGTGAAGCGCGGCGCATTCTGGTGCTCGCCGTTCTTTGCCCAGGTGTCGGGCGGGCCGGAAGGGCCGCCATTCAACGGGCCGTCGGCGGTATAGGCACCCTCGTGCGAGAGGTAGGCACGGCGCACGCCGGCACTGACCTGGAACTTGTCGCTGAACTTGATGGTGGTGTCGATGAACCAGGCGCGTTGCCGGTCGGTGTTCGGGGTGTTCTGCGTGTACTGCAAGTCCGTGCCCAGCGCACCGCCGGTGGCCGCGTCCAGCCCCGGCGAGTCGTAGATCTCGAAGAAGCGCCGGTCGGAGTGTGAATGGAAGTATCCCAGCACGAACTGGACGGGTCCATTGAAACTGGATTCGAAACGGACTTCCTGCGTGTAGGTCTTGGTGAACAGCTGGTTCAGGAGCGGTGCGGGCACGTAGTAGGGAATGCCCCAGAAATACAGCGCATTGATGTCGCTGGTGTCCTCGATGTCGGTGGCACGGCGGTAGAAGTAGGTGCCCGAGGCCACGAAGCGCCCGTATTTCACGTCCTGCTTGGCGGTCACGCCCGCAAACGACCATTTGTCGTCCACCGACTCGCCGATGTCGAACTGGCGCGTCTGCACGAAATCGTTGGGGGTGAAATCGGCCAGCGGATAGCCGTTGGTCTTGGAATGCTGGTACATGAACATCGGCGTAATCGAGAGGCCTTCGATGGCCTGCGGCGTGATGGCGAGCGAAGCGGAAAAGCCGGTCGCCTGCTCGGAGCCGACGTGCTTCTTGCTGCCCACGGACGGCGGCCCTCCCGGTGGATACGGCAGCACGGAGTCGGCGGACAGGCGCGGATCCTGCGGGCCGCCCCAGGTACGAGTGTACAGGCCGGGTTCGAAGCTGCTGAACGCGTTCATGCGCAAGCCGATGTTCCCTTGCATCAGCGGCACGTTGAGCGTTCCATCCGCGGAATAGCCGCCGCCGCCCTTGTTGGTATGGGAGCCTTCGGCCTCGACCTTGGCGCTGAACTTCTCGGTACTGGGCTCGCGCGTTACCAGGCGCACCGTGCCGCCCATGGAACTGGCGCCGAACAGCGTGCCCTGCGGGCCGCGCAGCACTTCCACCCGGTCAATGTCCACCGCGCGCGGATCCAGCGACAGCGGCACCGGCGTGTCGTTCAAGTAGAAAGAGGTGGTGTTGTTGCCGGCAACGCCACGGATGGCGACCGCGCGCGTCGAGGACACGCCGAAGGCGCTGCCATTGCCGCCGGCGCCGGAGCCGGTGCTCACCGCCAGGTTGGGAATGGTGAGCGCATAATCGTTGAAGTCCTTGACCCCGAAATTCTCCAGGGCCGCCCCGGAGATGGCGCTCATGGAGATGGGGACCTCCTGCATCTTCTCCGAGCGGCGCTGGGCGGTGACGATGACCTCTTCCAAGGTGTCCGTGGCGGCGGTCTGCGCCCAGGACGCGGCCCCGTTCAACGCGAGCAAGCTCCCCAATGCAATCTTCGAATAATGGGTGTGTTGCATGCAGACTCTCCCTTCGTGTGTGGGGAAATCCTAACAGGCATGATCATGTGAGTAAATCATGATCACAGACGAAAAATTCGGTCACGGAGCGCCTCAGGCACTTTGTGATCAAAAAGACGTAGTATGATCATTCACTCAATTGCACGGTTACGGAGCATGGCGTGAGCACAGCAAACCCGGCGGGGCGCGTTTCCCGCGGCGGATACCGCATCGGCATCGACACCGGCGGCACTTTCACCGACGTGGTCGTGGGCGATTCCTCCGGCATCCTGAGCGTCGGCAAGGCCCTGACCACGCGTGAACGCATTTCGCGCGGCATCCTCGAGGGCCTGGGTGTGGCGGCGGCGCCACTTGGCCTCGATGCCGGCACGTTGCTGGCGCAGACGGCGGTATTCATCTACGGCTCCACACGCGCCACCAATGCCATCCTCGAGGGCAAGATTGCCCGCACCGCCCTGTTGGTCACCGAAGGTTTCCCCGACATCCTGGTGCGTCGGGAAGGCGGCAAAACCAACCCGTGGGACTACACCGCAGAATACCCCGAACCCTACGTGCCGCGGCACCTGACCTTCGAGGTGCGCGAGCGCATGAGCGCCGAGGGCCACGCGCTCGTGCCCTTCGATGAGGCAGGCGCAGCAGCGCTCATGCACCGCTTGCGGGCACAGCGCGTGGAAGCCGTGGCGGTCTGCCTGCTGTGGTCCATCGTCAATCCCGCCCATGAACTGGCGCTCGCGCGCATCATCGAGCGCGAGCTGCCCGGCGTTCCCTACACCCTGTCGCACCAGGTGAATCCCATCGTGCGCGAGTACCGGCGCGCCTCCTCGGCCTCCATCGATGCCTCCTTGAAGCCGCTGATGCAGCAGCACCTGCGCGAAATGGAATCGGACCTGCGCGCGGCGGGCCTGGGCGGCGAGTTGCTGCCGGCGATTTCGCTGGGCGGCGTGATGCACATCGAGGGCGTGATCGAGCGGCCCATTCACATGGTGCGATCCGGTCCGTCGCTCGCGCCCATCCTCGGCCAGGTCACGGGCGCGGCCGAGACGGGCGCCACCGAGGTCATCGTCTGCGACACCGGCGGCACCAGCTTCGATGTCAGCCTGGTGCGCGATGGCCGCCCGGTGTACGGCCGGGACACCTGGCTGGGAGCGCGCTACGTCGGCCACCTCACCGGGCTGTCGTCGGTGGACGCGCGCAGCATCGGTTCCGGCGGCGGCTCCATCGCACGCGTGGATTCGGGCGGCCTGTTGTGCGTCGGCCCGGAAAGCGCCGGCGCCGACCCGGGACCCGCGTGCTATGGGCGCGGCGGCCAGCATGCCACGGTCACCGACGCCGCCATGCTGCTCGGCTACCTGGACCCGGAGTACTTCAATGGCGGGCGCATGCGCCTGGACCCGGCTGCCGCGCGCGACGCGGTCAGCCGCATCGCGTCCCGGCTCGGTAAATCGCCCGAAGACACGGCCGCCGGCATCCTCACGGTGGCGAGCGAACACATGGTGGCGGCGATCAAGGAAATCACCATCAATGAAGGCGTGGATCCGCGCGACAGCCTGCTGCTGGCGGGAGGCGGCGCCGCGGGCTTGAACATCGTGCCCATCGCGCGCGAGCTGGGCTGCGCCCGCGTGCTGCTGCCGCGCATGGCCGGTGCGCTCAGCGCCTGCGGCGCGCAGTACACCGACATCATCACCGAATACAGCCTGAGCCACGTCACCGCCTCCTCGGGCTTCGACCATGCGGGCGTGAACCGGGTGCTGGCGGGCTTGCGCGCCTCGATCGAGGAGTTCCAGCGCAACCTGCGCGCGCGCGGCATCCAGCGCTTCCGCGCCGAATACTTCGTCGAGGCGCGTTATCGCTATCAAGTGTGGGAACTGGAGGTTCCGCTGCCGGGCCCCAGCATCGATGACGCCACGCAGCTGCGCAAGATCATGCAGGCGTTCCACCGCGCGCATGAAAACATCTTCGCGGTGTCGGAGGCCGACCAGGACATCGAGTTCATCCAATGGAAAGGCCGCGTTACGGGGGAGTTGGAGAGGCCGCCGCTCACGCCGCTGGCGCTCAGCGGTGCCGCGCCACCACCGCCGCAGAAGGCCGGAAAGGCTTACTTCGAGGCCACCGGCACCGTGGACATGCCACATCATCGCGGCGCAGGCTTGAATCCCGGCATGCGCGTCGAAGGCCCGGCGCTGATCGTCGAGCCCACCACCACCATCGTGCTGTACCCGGGAAGCGTCGCCACGGTGACGCCGTTCAACAACTACATGGTCGACGTGTGAGCGGAGGTCAACCCATGTCAACGCAACGCAAACCCCTGGACCAGGTCGTGATCGCGGTGTTGGCCAACCGGCTGGATTCCATCGTGCGCGAGATGACCAACACCCTGTTCCGCACCGGCCGCTCGGCCGTCCTCAACACGGCCAAGGACTTTTCCTGCTCGATCGTCACCGCGGACAACCAACTCTTGTCCTCGGCCGACGGCCTGCCCATCCACGTGCTCGGCGGCGGCAAGCAAACCGCCTCCATGGCGGAATTCCATGCAGACCTGGCCGAGGGCGATGCCTTCCTGCACAACGATCCCTACCTCGGCAACACGCACACCGCGGATCACACCATCCTGGTGCCGGTGTTCGCCGGCGGAACGCACCTGTTCACGGCGTGCGCCAAGGCGCATCAGGCCGATTGCGGCAATTCCGACCCTTCCACCTACATGCCCTTCGCCAAGGACGTGTACCAGGAAGGCGGGCTGAATTTCCCGTGCGTGCGCATCCAACGCGGCTACCAGGACGTGGATGACATCATCCGCATGTGCAAGCGCCGTATCCGCGTGCCCGAGGTCTGGTATGGCGACTACCTCGCCTCCCTCGGCGCCGCCCGCATCGGTGAGCGGCGGCTGAAGTCGCTGGTGGAGCGCTATGGCGCCGACACCATCGGCGAGTTCGTGCGCGAATGGCTGGATTATTCCGAGCGCCGCATGGCGCATGCGATCGGCTCGCTGCCGGCGGGCCGGCTTACCGCCTCCGGCCGGCACGACACCCTTCCCGGCCTGCCCGACGGCGTGCCCGTGAAAGTCAGCATCGAGGTGAAGCCCGCCGAAGGCGTGGTGGAAGTCGACCTGCGCGACAACATCGACTGCGTCCCCGTGGGCGTGAACCTGTCCCAGACTTGCGCCACCGCCGGCGCGCTGATCGGCGTGCTCAACTGCGTCGACCCCAGCGTGCCGCGCAACGAGGGCAGCTTCCGCCGCATCCGCATCCTGCTGCGCGAGAATTGCGTGGTCGGCATCCCGCGCTTCCCGGCCTGCACCTCCATGGCCACCTCCAACGTCACCAACCGCCTGATCAATGCCACGCAGCGCGCCTTCAGCATGCTGGGCGATGGCCACGGCCTGGCCGAAGGCGCGGCCTCCATGGGCGCGGGCTTTGGCGTGGTCTCGGGCAACGACCGGCGCCTGGACGGCGCGCCGTACGTGAATCAATTGGTCATCGGCAACAACGGCGGGCCTGCCTCCCCGCATTGCGATGGCTGGGTCACCTACTGCATGCCCGACGCCGCGGCCTCGGTGATGGTGGACAGCGTCGAGATCATCGAGCAGAAGTACCCGTTGGTGATCCGCTCGCTGCGACTGGTGCAGGACAGCGGCGGCGCAGGCCGCCATCGCGGCGGTCCCGCCGGCGAGATCACCTATGGCCCGCTGCACGACCCGATGACCGTCGCCTACTTCGCCGAAATGCACGAGGATCCGCCCAAGGGAACCCATGGCGGCAAGCCGGGCAGCGCTTCGGTGGTATGCAAGGTCACGCGCGAAGGACGTGAAGAGCCGCTGCCTCCGATTGGCCTCGTCGAACTGCAGCCGGGCGAGTGCATCCGCGGCTTCGAAGCGGGCGGCGGCGGCTACGGCAATCCGCTGCAACGCGATCCTGAGCGTGTTCGCCACGACGTGCTCGAGGGCTGGGTGAGCCTCACGCAGGCGCGCGAGGTGTACGGCGTGGCCCTGCAGGGTTCGCGTGATGACGGCAGCCTGAAAGTGGATGCGGGCGCCACGGCCGCGCGCCGCCGCGAGCTCGGCGCCGCATGAGCGAGGCCGGCGGCGCGGGCCTGAAGAAGACCCTCAAGCTCCGTCACCTGTTCACCTTGGGGGTGGGCACCATCGTGGGCGTGGCCTGGCTCATGGTCCTGGGCAGCGTGCTCGCCGGTGCGGGACCGCTGGGCGCGGCCATCGGCTTCATCATCGGCGCCGGCGCGATGATTCCCATCGGGCTGTGTTATGGGGAACTCAGCGGCGCCATGCCGCATTCGGGCGGCGAGGTGGTGTACGCCTACGACCTGTTCGGGTTGCGCTGGGCCTACTTCGCGGGCCTGTGCCTGACCTTCATCTACGTCATCAACTGCGTGTTCTTCGCCGTCTCGGTGGGCTGGCTCATGAACGAGCTGATCCCCGGCATCCAGGGTCCGGAGCTGTATTCGGTGTTGGGAGCATCCGTGCATGTGGGCGATGTGGTCATCGGCGCGGTGGGCTCGCTCGCCCTGCTGGCGGCGCATTGGCGCGGCGCGCGCGATGCGGCCAAGCTCCAGGACTTCGCCACCTACACCCTGCTCGGCGCCACGTGTGTGTTCGTCGTGCTGGGGATCTTCCGCGGCCATGCGGCGCACCTCGCGCCGCTGGTCGCGCCGTCGGATTGGGGCTGGGGATATGGTGGCGTGTTCGGCGCGCTGGCAGTGACGCCGTATTTCTTCGGCGGCTTCAATGCCATTCCGCAGGCGGTGGCGGAACTGGAAGATACGGGCGACCGCCGCCACGTCGCGGGCGTCCTCGCCGCCTGCATCCTGACCTCGCTCCTGTTCTACTGCGCGGTGCTGGTGGCCGTGTCCATGGCCATGCCGCGCGCGCAACTGCTGAGCGCCGAACTGCCGGTGGCGCAGGCCTTTCGCGTGGTGTTCGGCGCCGGCTGGGTGGCCGATCTGGTGCTCCTGGCCGGCGTGCTCGGCCTGATCGCCGTCTGGAACGCGCTGTTCTTCGCAGCTACGCGGGTGCTGTACGCCCTTGGCCGCAGCCACCTCCTGCCCGCCTCGCTGGGCGAGCTGGGTGCGCGCGGTGTGGCGCCGACGCGCGCCATCGTGGCCGTCACATTGGCCAGCATCCTCGGCTTGTTCCTGGGCAAGGGCGTGCTGTTGCCCGTGGTCAATGTCACCTCGACGCTGTTCGCCGTGATGTACGTGATCGTGACCTTCGGCGTGCTGCGCCACCGGCGCGCGGCCGGCGCCTCCCCCGGTTACCGGGTGCCCGGGGGCCATGTGTTGGTCTGGCTGGCGGCGGGATTTGCCCTGTACCTCACCGGCCTGTCGCTCCTGCAGCAGTACAAGGACGCGGGCAGCCGCTGGCCGCCGGAATGGTGGCTGATGCTCGGCGGCGCGGCGGCGGGCTGGGTGGCCTGGTCGGCCACCGGCGCCTCGCGCGCCAGGCTCAGCGAAGCCGAGCGGCGCCGCATCGTCCTGGAACAGCAATGAGGGTGCCGGTCGCGCACTCGACTTGCTGTGATCACAAGGGCATAATTTGATCACAGTTGAGATTAGGAGTACCCATGGCTGACCACAGCTGGCGCTACGCCGATACCTTCGAGTACATGGACCACACGCGCGCCGGCTTCCCGCCCGCGTTCATCTGCGTGGCCGTCAACGGTGGCATCCAGGGCAAGGAAACCCACGACGCGCTGCCGGAGACACCGGATGAAATCGCGGACTCCGTCGCCGCCGCGCATGAGGCCGGCGCCAGCATGGTGCACGTGCATGCGCGCGACGCGCGCAACTTCACGCTCGGCGCGCGCCGCGCCGACGAGTGGCACGAGGTCAATTCCAGGATCCGAGCCCGCTGCCCCGACATCATCATCAATAACACCACCGGCGGCGACCTCACCATGAGCATGGAGGAGCGGCTGTCCTGCCTGGATGCAGGTCCGGACGTGGCCTCGCTCAACCTCACGCCCGACATGAGCCGCTTCACGATGAAGGCGCGCAAGGCGCCGCTCCTGCACCCGCGGCCGGAAGAAGAGGTCGATGCCTGCATCCCCTTCACCTACGGGCTGGTCGAGAAATTCGCCGCCGAAATGAAGAAGCGCGGCATCAAGCCGGAGATGGAGACCTATCACACCGGCGGCGCCTGGGTGATGCGCGATCTCATCGAGCACAAGCTGGTGGAGCCGCCCTATCTGGTGCAGACGGTGATGGGCGCGCAGACGGCGAGCTACCCCACCCCTGAGCACGTGCTGCATCTGCTGCGCGAGCTGCCCGAACGCAGCATCTGGCTGTGCTCGGGGATCGGCCCCTTCCAGCTGCCGCTGACCACCATGGCGCTGTTCATGGGCGGTCACGTGCGCGTGGGCCTGGAGGACAACCTCTATTACGCCCGCGGCCGCAAGTTCAAGGACAACGCCGAAGCCGTGCGCCGCGCCGTGCGCATCGCCACCGAATTGAACCGCACCATCGCCACCCCGGCACAGACCCGTGAGCTGCTTGGCCTGCCCGCCAAGCCCAACACCACCAGCAGGAACCCCGCATGAACACCGCGCTCAAGGAACGATCGGAACTGGATGAAGCGCTCGCCGCGGCGGAAAGCCGCTTCGCCGCCGCCAACCCCAAGAGCCGCGCGCGGCACGAGCGCGCCGCAGCCGTGCTGCCCGCCGGGCATTCGCGCCAGACGCTGTTCTTCGCGCCCTTCCCGCTCACCATCGCGGGCGGCAAGGGTTGCCGCATCACCGACATCGACGGCCACGAATATCTGAACATGGTGGGCGACTACGCGGCAGGGCTGTTCGGCCATCAATGCGAGCCCCTGCAGCGCGCCGCGCTCGAGGCCATGCAGGCGGGCATTTCGCTCAGCGGTCCCAATACCCGCGAAGTCGAATTCGCCGAGTACATCTCCAAGCGCATTCCCTCCATGGAACAGGTGCGCTTCTGCAATTCCGGCTCCGAGGCCTGCCTGTTCGCCACCCTGGTGGCGCGCCACGCCACCAAGCGCCCGAAGATCCTGGTGTTCAACGCCTGCTACCACGGCGGCTTCATGATCTACGGGCCGAACGACCCCGCGTTGAGCGTGCCCTTCCAGACGGTGAAGGCGGACTACAACGACGTCGAGGGCACGCGCGCCATCCTGCGCGCCAATGCCACGGACATCGCCGCGGTGCTGGTGGAACCGGTGATGGGCTCGGGCGGCGCCATCGTCGGCACGCCGGAGTTCCTGGGGATGCTGCGCGAGGAGACGCGCAAGGCCGGCGTGGTGCTGATCTTCGATGAAGTCATGACCTCGCGCATGGGACCCGGCGGCGTGCAGGGCATCCGCGGCATCCGTCCCGACATGACCACGCTGGGCAAGTTCTGGGGCGGCGGTTTTGCCTTCGGCGCTTTCGGCGGCTCGCGCGAGTTGATGCGCCACCTCGATGTGCGCTCGGGCGGAGTGCTCTCGCAGGCCGGCACCTTCAACAACAACGTCATTACGATGACCGCGGGTCTCGTCGGCGCGCGCGATGTGTATTCACCGGAAGCCTGCGTCAAGCTCAACGCGCTGGGTGACCGGCTGCGCGAACAATTGAATGAGCTCGGCCATTCCCTGCAGCTGCCCTTCCAGGCCACCGGCCTCGGCGGCGTCATGAACACGCATTGGAACGCAAAGCCGGTCACCGAACCCAGCGTGGTGGTGCCGGTGGGCGCGACGGTACGGCGGCTTTTCCAGCTGGAGATGATCGAGCGCGGCTACTACGTGGCCCAGCGCGGCATGATCAACCTCTCGCTTCCCATGCAGGAAAGCGATCTCGCCGGCTTCGTGGCGGCGGTGCGCGACTACCTCGGCCGCTACGGCTCGCTGCTGCCGCGCACGTGAGTTCCGCGCCGGCCCTCCGCGGCAATATTGGATATTTCCAATTCCTGTCGCTGGGCTTCGGCACGATGATCGGCTCGGCCTGGGTGATCCTGCTGGGCGATTGGCTGGGCAAGGCCGGACCGGGCGGCTCGGTGCTGGGCTTTGCCGGCGGCGCGCTCATCGTCATGGCCATCGGCGCCTGCTACGCCGAGCTCACGGCGCTGTTGCCCGAGGCCGGCAGCGAATTCATCTACGCGCACCGCATCTACGGCCGCGGCGTGGCTTTCACGGTGGGCTGGTTCCTGGTGCTGTATCTCATCAGCGTTACCGTATTCGAGGCGCTCGCGCTGACCTGGATCGCCGAAATGCTGATTCCAGCCTGGAAATCCGCCACGCTGTACAGCGCGTTCGGCAGCGTCATCACCGGACAGACGCTCATCATCGGCATCGGCGCGGCATTGGCCATCTTCGCCATGAACCTGGCGGGCACGCAGGTGGCGGTGGTCTCGCACAGCGTGCTCACCTATGGCTTCCTGCTGGTGGTGCTGTGCATCCTGGCGGCCATCCTCCTGCACGGGGATCCCGCGCACCTGCAGCCGCTGTTCGCCACCACCAATGGCAAGTCCTGGCTCCTGGGCAGCAGCGGCATCTTCGCCTTTTGCGCGTATGCGTTGAATGGCTTCCAGACCATTCCGCAGGCCATCGAGGAGCGTTCGGGGCGCACCAACCTGCGCACCATCGGCATCGTCATCGTGGCCTCGATCGCCGCCGGCGCGGCCTTCTATTGCCTGGCGGTGATCGCGGCCAGCTTCGCCATGCCCTGGCAAAAGCTCGTGTCCGAGCCCTTGCCCATGATCGCCGCCGCCGCCACCCTGCCGCACGGGCAGACCGTTGCACAGATCCTGCTGGTGGCCACCGCCGTGTCGCTGGTGAAGGCGTGGAATGGCGTGTTCATGATGGCGGTGCGGCTGCTGGTGGCGATGGCGCGCGCCGGCTATGTGGCGCCGGCGTTCACGCGCCTGCATCCGCGGCTGGGTTCGCCGGTGATGGCCTTGTCGTTCATCGCCGCGCTCAACATCGGCGGCATCTTCTGGGGCAAGGCGGCCATCGCACCCATCACCGACATGTGTGCCATGGTACTCACGCTGACCTACGTGATGTGCTGCGTGTCGGTGCTGCGGCTGCGCCGCCGCGGCGGCCAGGCGCAGTTCCAGGTTCCCGGTGGCAGCAGCATCATCTGGGTGGGGCTGCTCGGCTCGGTGATCATGGCGATCGTTGCGTTCGCCGCACCCTTTTGGCAACGCGGCGGGCTGCCGCTGGAGTGGCAATTGCTGGCGGCCTGGGGCACGATCGGCATCGCTGTGTTCTTCACGCGCGTGCGCCGCACGGTGCACGCGTGAGCGCCGGCATGGCGCTCACACAGGTGCGCTCAGCCCGCGGTGATGGGCAGGCTTTCCCAGTAGCCCGGAATCTTGTCGAGCACCGCGAGGTCGCGGCGCATGGCGTCTTCCGCCGCGGCCGGATCGCGCGCCTGGAAGGCCGCCAACAGGCGTTCGTGGTGATCGAGGGCGGCACGTCGCGAAGTGGGCGTCCGGGTCAGCAGCGATACCGTGCTCGCGACGAGCGGCGCCATGCGCAACCACAGCATCTGGATCAGCGAGACCAGCACCGGATTTTCCGCAATGCGGTAGATCTCGAAATGGAAGGCCATGTTCAGCGCCGTGAAGGTATGCATGTCGCCGTTGGCGATGCTCTTCTCGATGCCGGTCTCGACCGCGCGCAGATGCTCGATCTGCACCAGGGTGATGTTGCGTGCCGCCAGCGCGGCGGCCTTGCCTTCGAGCTGCTGGCGCAGGTCGATGAGTTGCTCCACCTGCCGCCGGTTCAGCGTCGGCATGCGGGCCGAACGGTTGGGAAGCCCTTCGAACGCGCCTTCGGAGGTCAGGCGGCGCAACGCCTCGCGCACCGGCATCTCTCCCATGGACAGCTCCTTGGCCAGCGCGCGCAGCGTGATCACTTCCCCAGGCCGGAAATGGCCCGCCAGCACCGCTTCCTTGAGCGCGGCATAGGCGCGGCTGTGCGCGGCCTCGCCCGGCACCTGTCGGTCCGCGGCGGAGACCGCAATCGAGCGGCGCGCAGCCTTGGCGCGGGGCTTGCGGGTGGTGGAGCGTCTGGATTTGTTCATGGGCATCGGCGGATATCCGGTCCTTCGAAGGGCAGAAAGCCTAGTCCCTGCGCGCCGGGGCGGCAAGCGCAGCGTCGTATGGATGATCACATGAGGTCGAATTGATCAGATGAGCAACAATCCGCTTCCAGGCAGCGCCCGCGTGGTGATCATCGGTGGCGGCATCGGCGGCAGCAGCGCCGCTTACCACCTCGCGGCATTGGGCGTGAAGGACGTGGTGCTGCTGGAGCGTTCGATGCTGAGCTCCGGCACCACCTGGCACTCCACCGGCAACATGGAGACCTACCGCGCCGACCCGCTGGTGTTCGACATGGTGCGCTACGCGGCGCGCACCTACCCGCAACTGGCCCAGGACACGGGGCGCGAGATCGGCTGGCGCAACGTCGGCCGCGTCCATTACACCGACCGCGCCGATCGCTGGGAGGTGATGCGCACGCTGCCAGAACTGGGAAAGGCGCGCGGCATCGTGCTTGAACTGATGACGCCGGCGCAGGTGGCCGCGCGGCTGCCCATCATCGATCCCGAGGGCCTCGCCGGCGGAGTGTGGATCCCGAGCGACGCGCGGGTGAATGCCACCGATGCGGTGCAGGCCTTCGCCGCGGCAGCACGCGCCAAGGGCGTGAAGATATTCCAGGACTCGATGGTGAAGAGCATCGCCGTGCAGGACGGCGTGGTGCGTGGCGTGGAGACCGCGCAGGGCCGTATCGATTGCGACATCGTGGTGCTGTCGGCGGGTTTGTGGTCACGCGACCTGGCGCGCACCTGCGGCGTCCGCCTGCCCATGTACGCGCTCGAGCATCAGTACATCATCACCAAGCCTCACGGCATCTCGCGCGAGCTGCCGTTGTTCCTGTCCTACGACGACCAGCTGTACGGCCGCGAGGAAGTCGGAGGCCTCATGATCGGGAGCCTGGATGACGATGCCATCGCCCTGCCGGCGGCGGCGCTGCCACAGAACTTCTCCTTCGCCCTCCTCAACGAGCGCTGGCCGCAGTTCGAACCCTACATGGCCACCGCGATGCGGCGTTTCCCCGTGATGCGCCAGGCCGAGATCAAGATGCTGCTCAATGGACCGGAGAGCTTCACCCCGGACGGCCAGATGCTGCTCGGGCCGGCGCCGGGCGTCAGCGGCCTGTACACGGCCTGCGCATTCAACTCGAACGGCATGGCACTGGCGCCGGCGGCGGGCCGCTATGTGGCCGAGTGGATCGTCGAGGGCGAGCCGAGCGCCGACGTGGCGCCCTTGGACGTGCGCCGCTTCTCCCCGCCGCAAGCGGCGGAAGGCTACATGCGCGCGCGCGCCAGCGAAATTCCAGGTTTCCATTGCCGCATGCACGCGCCCGACGGCGACTATCGCAGCGCGCGCGATATCCGCCATTCGCCGCTGCACGCGCACGCCGCGGCGGCCGGCGCGCGCTTCGTGTCGGTTAACGGTTGGGAGCGCGCCGCGTGGTACGCACCGCGCCCGGATGCGCGCCTGGTGGAGACGGTGGCCGAGGAGGTGCGCGCCGCGCTCGAACAGGTGCTCCTCGTGGACCGCTCCGCCGACGTCAAGTGCGAGGCGACGGGAGACACCGCCGATGCCGGTGAGACGCAGTCGGCGGAGCTCCAGCATCTGGGCGGTGCGCATGGGCAGATCGAGGCTTGGGGGCGCAGCCTGCCGTGGCGCTCCGGCCACCGCTTGCTCACGGCATCGCCCGACCAGGAATCCAGGGTCATGGAATGGCTGCGGCGCGCGGACGCCAGCGAATTGCATCCGTGGATGGACCTCACGCCCGGGTTCGCGATGTTCGAGCTGCACGGCCCGGAGCGCAAGGCACTGCAGGCGGAATTGCTGCTCGCCACGGACGGCCACGACGTGCGGATCTTCGCCGACCGCGACGCCGATTCCGACCTGCTGCTCCTCCCCGCCGACGGCGCCGCACACTTGTGGCAACAACTGTTGTCCATCGGCGCGCGCCATGGACTGCGCCCCGGCGGCCACCTGGCGCAGGAAGCGCTGCGGATACGGCGCGGCATCCCCGGCTTCGGCGCCGAGGCCACGCCGGCACGGCTTGCCATCGAACTGGGCCTGCGCACCAGGGGCGCAGCGTCGACCGCCGCACCGCGCACCCACGCACCGCGCCGCCTGGTCGCGCTGACCAGCCCCATGCCCTATCATGAGTTCGGCTCGCGCGAAGTGGTGATGCACGCCGGCGAAGTGGTCGGCGAGTTGACCTCGCGCGTGCGGCTGCCGGGTTGGCCGGAAACCGTGGCGCTGGCGTTGGTCGATCCCACGCGCTGGCAACCGGGGGCCGCACTCGAGACGGTGGCCGGCGGCAAGTCCTGGCCGCTGTTGCCCCGCGAGACCGCCTGGAACCAGATTCGTGCAGCCGACGCCGCCGGAAGATAAATCCACGCACGATGCGCCCCTGGTGCGCGCCATGGGCACCTGGGGGCTGGCCGCGTCGATCGTCAACCTGACCATCGCCGGCAGCATCTTCGTGCTGCCCGGCACGCTGGGTGCGTCGATGGGTGCGGCGGCGCCCGTGGCCTTCCTGCTCGGTGCACTGTTGTTCGTGCCGCTGATGCTGAGCCTCGCGGCGGTGGGGAGCCGGGTCATCAACAGCGGCGGTCCCTACGTGTTCGTGGAAACCGCCTTCGGCCGTTTTCCCGGGTTCCTGATCGCAGCGCTGCTGTGGATCTCCAGCGTGTCGGGCAGCGGCGGCCTCGCCGCCGCGCTGGCTGACCAACTCGGCCACGTGCTCCCCTGGCTTGCGCCGGCAACGGCACGCGTCCTGTTGCTGCTCACCGTCTACACCATTCTCGTGCTGGTCAATGCGGCGGGCGTGCGCAGCGGCGCCGCGGTGAATGCCACGTTCGCGCTGGCCAAGACCATGCCGCTGCTGCTCATCGCCGTCCTCGGCCTGGCCCATGCGCAGCCCGGCAACTTTCACGTCAGCCAATGGCCGCCCGCCGGCGCGCTGGGCACCGCGCTGATCCTGGTGGTGTTCGCCTACTCGGGCGTGGAGACAGCGATGGCGCCGTCGGGCGAAATGCGCGACAACGACAAGATGGTGCCGCGCGCCGTGGTGTTGGGCGTGAGCGCGGTGGTGTTGCTGTACATCGTGATTCAATCCGTCTGCCAGGCCGTGCTCGGCGCGCAACTTGCGGGACATCCGGCGCCGGTGAGTGCGGTAGCCGAGCGCGTGATTACCGGGGGCGGCGCCATCGTGATCGGCACCGCCGCCATCTCGCTGTTCGGCTCCATGCAGGGCGACATGCTCGGTACCTCGCGCCTCTTATACGCGCTGGGGCGCGATGGCTTGCTGCCCGCGCCCCTGGCGCGCATCACACCACGCACCCGCGTACCCCTGGTGGCGCTGATCACGCATGCAGCAGCGGCATTCTCGATGGCGGTAGCAGGCAGCTTCAATTCGCTGGCACTGGTCTCCGGCGGCGCCTTCTGCTTCGTGTACATCGGCTGCGCCGCCGCCGCCTGGCAACTGCAGCGGCGCGGTTACAGCCAGACCGCCGCACCGCTTTCGCTGCCCGGCGGCGGCCTGATACCCGCGCTGGGCATTGCCGGCTTTTCCCTGATTCTGCTGACGTTGGCGCGCGCAGAGTGGCTCGCGATCGGCGCAGCCACGCTCGCCATCTGCGCGCTGTACGCCATCGCGCAATTCAAGGGATCGGGGCGGCGCTAAGAAATTCGCAGGCGGAGCGCCGTTGCGCTCTTTCAATTCGTACGGCTTGACCATTGTCGCTTTCGGCGCGATCACGCTCGAAAGTGATGTCTCCCGCTTCCACTCCGACCATCGAGGTCGGCGGAGAAAGGGATCAATCAAGCCGGGCGCATTTGGAAGCAGCCAGATAGGAAGCTCTTCGTCGGCGCGTTCTCAACCGGTGCGTAGATCCTGCAGCAGCGATCCGTGCGAAAGCGTTTCCTGCTCGTGGCCCTTCTCACGCCAGGGTTCGCGCAGCGCCGCTGCGTACCAGTCGCGCATCGACGGCAAGTCGAGCAATCGCTGCGAATAGGCGGCTGCCGTGGCCGATAGCGGTGGCGTGTAGGTTTGGAAGCGGAATGCCACAGGAGCGTAAAAAGCATCAACTGCGGTGAAATGCGGTCCGGCGAGGAAGGGGCCGCCGAATCGCTTCAGTCCTTCGGTCCACAGCGCATCGATGCGGCTCACGTCTGCAAGGACCGCCGGTGTGAACGCGTGGATGCGCACGCGGATGCCGCAATTCATGCTGCACACCGAGCGCAGGCTGGAAAATCCGGAGTGCATCTCGGCGCTGGCGCAACGTGCCCAGGCGCGCGCCGCTGCATCCGCCGGCCATACGGAGGGATGCGCCTCGGCCACATATTCCGCGATGGCCAGGGAATCCCACACCACGCGGGGGCCGTCCACCAGACAGGGTACCTTGCCGGTGGGTGAAAAGGACGTGAAGCGGCTGGGCTGGCCTTCCTCGGCGAAGGGCACGAGCTTCTCGTTGAAGCCGATGCCGAGCTCGCGCAACAGCACCCAGGGACGCAGCGACCACGAGGAGTAATTCTTGTTGGCGATGTAGAGATCGTACATGTCAGCTCCGTTTGCGGCGCACGAATTGCCATAGAATGCCCAACAGGATCATATCGAGAATCACCGCACCGATGCCGAAGGCGATGCGCCCGCCGGCAGCGGACACGGGTGTCGGCGTGCCGATGCCGCCCAGGGACATGCCGCCGCTGAATTGCCGCGGACCGTCACCGAAGGCCACCCAATTGAAAACCGACGCCATCCCCGCCACCACCACCAGCACCAGCGTGCTCGAGCCCCAGGAATTCTTGTCCGAGGCATTCACCAGCGGCGCGAAGCCGCCGGCGAAGAACACGAGGCCGGCCACCCCCACCACCCAGCGCGGTGCATGAAAATTCTCCGGCGGGGCGTGGATCCAATCCATGGCCAGCGCAATGACAAGCCCGCCCGCGACCCAGAACAGCAGAGCGAAACACCATTTTCCGGCGGTGGAGAGGGGAGGTGCAGCGGAAGGATTCACGCGTGACACGATGACACCGGTGCTCGCCGCCGCGCAAGCACCGCGCCCGAATTTCGTGCCCGGCTTCAGCGCTGGATGGCGCGCAGATACGCGACGATGTGATCGATGAGTTCGGCCACGCGCTGCCGGCGCGCCGCGTCCTCACCTTCGAAGCCGTAGAACTCCAGGCCCCACACCGGCATGTCGGCGGACCCATGGGCGTCGCGGGTGCGACGCCCATCGATGATCTGGTGAATTTCTTCGGCCGGGAACACGCCGCCACGGCGCCGGGCCAGGTGGGTCAAATCCGGCACCTTGACCTTGAGGCTGGGCGCCACCGGGCCATGGCCGTGCGCCTTTGCCCCATGGCAACTGGCGCAGAATTCGCCATACAGTTCCCCACCCGTCAAGTCCGGCGCTTCGGCGGCGAATGCCGTTCCGCAGGCGAACACGGCTCCCCACAGCGCAAGGCGCAAGGCGCGAGTCGACGCGATCATGGCAATGCCTCCCCAAAGGCAGGATTATCGCGAATCCGCCCTGCCGCCGGTAAGATAGGGAAAACCCCAACCCAGAGCTTTTATCGGAGATCCGCATGCGCACCGAAGTCATCCAATACCAGGCCGACGGTCTGTCCATGGACAGCCACCTGTACTACGACGAAAAGCAGACCGGCGCGCGTCCGGGCGTGCTGGTGTTTCCCGAGGCATTCGGCCTGAGCGAGCATGCGAAATCCCGCGCCGAGCGCCTCGCCGCCCTGGGCTACGTCGCACTCGCCTGCGACCTGCACGGCAAGGGCTCCATGGTGGAGGGGCTGGACAAGGTGATGGCCATCCTCGGTCCGATGATGGCCGATCCCAGCCATACCCGCGCCCGTGCGCGTGGTGGTTACGATGCGTTGACGGCGCGTCCCAACGTGGACCGCAACCGCATCGCCGCCATCGGCTATTGCTTCGGCGGCACCATGGCGCTGGAACTGGCGCGCAGCGGCGCACCCCTCGCCGCCGCCGTGGGATTCCACAGCGGCCTTGCCACGGCGCGTCCGCAGGATGCCGCGAACATCAAGGGCAAGGTGCTGGTGTGCATCGGTGCCGACGATCCCGGCATTCCGCCCGAGCAGCGCGCCGCCTTCGAGGCGGAAATGCGCGCAGGCTCGGTGGATTGGCAGATGCACCTGTACGGTGGCGTCGTGCACAGTTTCACCAATCCGAATGCCGGCCGCCTGAACCGCCCTGAATTCGCGCGCTACGATGCGAAGGCCGATGCGCGCTCATGGGCCAGCCTCAACAGCCTGTTTGCGGAAGTCTTTGCCTGAAGGGTCTTGCAGTTCGAGGAGCAAACATGCGCCAGCCCCAGCACATCAGCACCCAGATCGGCCGTGATGCGGAATGGGCCCTGCGGGTCGACCTCGCGGCCGCGTTCCGGCTTGCGGTGACCTTCAATTGGCACGAGGCCGTCGGCAATCACTTCAGCGTGGCGGTCTCATCCGACGGCCGGCAGTTCCTGATGAATCCGCGCTGGCGGCATTTCGCGCGCATCAAGGCCAGCGACCTGCCATTGTTCGACAGCGATGACGCCGGGACCATGCAGCGGGCGGACGCGCCGGATCCGTCGGCCTGGTGCATCCACGGCCAGCTGCACGCCCGCGTGCCGCATGCGCGCTGCGTGCTGCACGTGCACCCACCCTACGCCACCGCTCTCTCGGCGCTGAAGGACCCCACCATCCTGCCCATCGATCAGAATACCGCCCGGTTCTACCAGCGCGTGGCACAGGACCTCGCCTACGGCGGCATCGCGGATCATCCGGAGGAAGGCGCGCGCCTGGCCGCCGTGCTGGGCAAGCAGCGCATCATGATGATGGGCAACCACGGCGTGTTGGTCACCGCGCCGACCGTCGCCGAAGCCTTCGATGAGCTGTATTTCCTCGAGCGCGCCTGCCAGACGCTGATGCTCGCCTACGCCAGCGGGCAGCCGTTGAACGTCATGCCACCGGCGCTCGCCGAACGCACCGCGCAGGATTGGCAGGAATACGGCGCTGCCAGCTTCGCGCATTTCGAGGAATTGAAGCGCCTGCTGGACGAGCGCGACGACTCCTACCGCCAATAGCGGCGGCTCCTAGTTGGCGGCCACCACGGCCGCCGCCGCATCCGGCGGAATCCACACTTCCGCGCGCGACACGGCGCGCGGCGTGCCGCCACCCCTGGGCGCGCCCACCGCCACATACAAAAGCTCGGGAGTCTTGCGCCCCGGGTTCGGCAGCAAGCGCACGAATACATGGGTGGCTCGCCGTCCCGGCGTGAACACCTGCGCAGCCGGGTGCTGCGCGACGAAATCGCTGCCGGCGCGCGCGGAGGCCGCCTCGGTCCACCACGTGAATCGCGTCTGCCCGCTGGCGCTGGAGCGCTTCACGGTGACCTGCGCAAACCGCTGGCCGGGCAGCACCTGGAAATCCTCCACCCACACACGCGGCGGACGCACGGCCCTGTGCGGCGGCGGCAAGGGAGTATTCACCGCCCGCACGGCCGCGTCCGAACCCGGCAACAGCATGGCGGCGGCGGGAGGCGCGGCGGCGCGCGCCGCCGGCGGGCGCAGCACCGGTGCGGCGTCCAACGCTGCAAGGTTATGCGCCAGCAATGCACATACGCTGGACAGCAATCCAACGCCCCAAAATGCGGGACGGCGCTGCGCGGAGAATGCCGGTGCGCGCTCGAGAATGGCCGCGCGCAAACGCGCCAGCCAACCGTTGCCGGGCAGGCGCATCATCGCCGTACCCAGCCGCAGATTCGCAAGCCACTGCGCCACCGTGATGTCGCGATCCTCGCGCTGCCACGCAAGTCCACGGCGCAGCACGCGCCACTCACGCCCGCTCAGTCCCGCCGGACGCTGCGGCTGCATGCCGGCACGCCGTGCCGCGAATGCGCTGCGTCCCTGGAAGGGATGGCGCCCGCTCAACAATTCGTAGGCGATGCAGGCCAGTGCATACAGATCATCACGCGGGTCGGCGAGCTGTCCTGCCAGCAACTCGCAGCAGGCGTACGCCGGCGTCAGCGCGGGAATGGTGTCGCGGCGCAGCGCATCGTCGGTGGCCTCTGGCATGCGGCGCAAGGTCCCGGAAGCACCGAAATCGAGAATGCGCACCTCACCGGCGCGGGTCACCATGATGTTGGAGGGCTTCAGGTCGCCGTGCACCACCTGTCGAGCGTGCGCGTGCGCCACCCCCGCACCGATGTCGCGGATCAACTCCCACACCCGACTCCGCGGCAGGCCGTGGGGCGAATGGCGCTGCATGAGCTCGCGCAGCGACTCTCCCTCCAGCAATTCCATCGTAAAAAAGACCAGGTCGCCGTCCTGGCCGGTCTCGTACACCTTCACGATGTTCGGATGCGCCAGCGCCTGCGCGCAGTAGAACTCGCGCCGCAGGTCGGCAAGTTGCCGGCCGCCCCGCTCGCCATCCTGGCGCAGGATCTTGATCGCCACATGGCGGTCGCCCTCGGGAAGATCCCGGCGTTCCCAGTCCAACGCCTTGAAGACATGACCCATGCCCCCGCTGCCCAGCGCCTGCGTCAGCGCATAGCGGCGTGCCAGCACGCGGCCTGCGAGATCCGGGGCGGCGGCAGCAGCCACCATGGGGGAGGAGGTATCGGCCACCTGCCGCATCACGATGGTGTCGCGGGTACGGCGCTGCGGCTCGACGCGCCCCGGCTGGCGAGTATGTTCATTGCTCATGCAACGATGAATACCGCTTGGGGATGGGGGAGTCTGCCGTCCTATGCCACGCCAGATGCGGCGAATATTCCTACACAGCTCGAGTGGCTGCTGGGAGCGGTTGGCGCCGAACGGTCGGCTCAAGGCTCGATGGCCTTGTCGCCGTCGATGCTATCTCGCGTCGATTGCCCCCGTCACTCGTCGCGCGGCAGTTCGCGCAATTCCACGGTGCCGCCCGCCTCGTACGCCGGATTGCCGGACAGGAACCTGCGTGCCTCGACCGCATTCTCCGCGCGGACGCGAATGAAGCCATTCATGCCACCATGCAGGGGGCGATCCGGCAAGCCCTTGCGCAGTTTGAAGCCGGCGGCGATCGAACTGCCGCCCTCGAAGCAGCCCGATGCATGCAGGCGGGAGAAGTAATCATTCCAGGCCGCGGCGTCATTGGCGGCGTAAACGTCGGTCGCATCGTCGTACATGATGAGGATGAAATCCTTCAGGGTGTCGCTCTCCTGCACGTGGGTGCCCGTCCTTCAGACCATGCCGGCGCCGACGGTCTGCCTGACGGGGATTCCCTCGGGCGAGAAATCCTCGAGGCACAGCACGTTGATGCCAAAGTAGTCCGGCGTCACCCGCTTGCGGTGAAACGGATAGATGCCGCACACCTTGCAGAAGAAATGCCGCGCCGTCTTCGTGTGGAATCGATATTCGGTGAGCACTTCCTGGCCGGCGAGCAACCGGAAGGCGCTTTCATGCACCTTCACCATCAGCGCATTCTTGCGCCTGCAGATGGAGCAGTCGCAGGTGGTCAGCTCGGGAAAATCCGTGTCGATCTCGAATCGCACCGCGCCGCAGTGGCAGGAGCCTCGGCAGGTCCGCATCGCACGCGATGATGGCGCCATCGACTCCACCCGTATGCTACTTCACCGACAGCATGTATTGCGCCACGGCCAGTCGCAGGTCCGCGCTCAGGTGCTGCTGCGAAGGCATGGGCGGAAAGTCATCGCGCTTCTTCACCGGATGCGCGATGTAATCCGCAATGCCCTGCGGATTGCCGGCATACATGGCCTGCAGGATCTGCGTGGGCGGGCCGATCATGCGCACATTATAGGCATGGCAGCCGGCGCACACCGAGGAGTACACCAGCTTGCCGCGATCCTGCGCCGAGAGCACGCGCGGCGGCGCGGGCTGGTCGAGCAGGTAGGTGGAGATGTCGGCCGTGCTGGCGCGCTGGCAGGGCCCCCACGAAGTGATGCCCAGCCACTTGAGCGAGTCCTTGTTGGTGGCGCAGCTGCCCGTGCCGCCGCCCACGGCGACGATGTCGGGGCCCTGCGTGGTGAGTGCCGCCAGCATCAGCGCCTTGATGTCCTTGATGGGCTCGTAGCCATTGTTGGCGAACAGGTTCGGCAACACCTGCACCCGATCCGGATTGGGGTCGGACTCTGGATCGGGCGTGATATTGGCGAAGGACTTGTGGTCCGCCACGATGATGCCGGCGTTCTTGTTGTCGCGGATCACGTTGTTCTCGATGATCACATCGTCCGCCGCCATGACGATGATGCCCGTGCCGCTGGGCACACCGGAAACGATCGAACCCACCGCGCCGAAATTCTTGTGGTTGTTGGCCAGCACGAAATTGTCGCGGATGACCACATCGGAGGCGGTCTTGATGGGCAGGCCGGGCGTGATGAAGGTGAGGATGCCGCCGGCATTGTCGTAGGCAAGGTTGTGCTCGATGATCACGTGGCGCGAATTCTCCGATTCGATGCCCGCCACGTTGCCGTACACCTCGTTGTGCGACACCTGGATGTTGTCGGACATGCCCACGTAGATGGCGGCATCCTCGATGCCGGTGAGCGAGTTGTATTCGATCAGGCCGTTCTGCGCAAACTCGGGAAAGATGCCGTACACGCCGGAGTTCACGATCCAGTTGTGGCGCACGACGAAGTTGTTCCCCGCCTGCCCCATGATGGCATTGCCCTTGTAGTTGGTGATCTTGAGGTTCTCCACCCGGATGCCGTTGCCCGAGTACAGCACCGCGTCATTCATCTTCCCCTGGCCGTCCAGCGTCGGCCATTCGCCGTTGTGGATCACACCGACGAGCGCTACGTTGTCCTTGTCGATATACACGGTCTCGGAGTACTTGCCGGGCATCACCTGCACGGTGTCGCCAGGCTGCGCCTGGCGCACCGCGTCCTGTATGGACTCACCCGGCTTCACCGGGATCACCTTGCCGGTGCTGGAGCCGGCGCGGAGCGTTGCCGCCTGGGTGCCCGCGGATTTCTTGGCGCTGGCGAGCGTCTCCGCGGTGGATCCGGCCGCCGTCTGCGGCGCATGGACGCCGCTGCGCGTTCCGTACGTGTACCCAGCGAAGGCGGCAATCGCCGCCACGATGAGGCTCAAGATGGCTTTGTTCACGAGTGTTCTCCGGCGGAAGGGGATTCTGAAGGCGGCGGCAGCCCGGAAGGCACGGCCGCGGGAATGGCGGGCAAGAAGGATTGGTCGGTGAGCGCACCGATGAAGTCGACCAGCCGGTCGAGTTCGGTGTCGGACAACTTGGGCTCCCAAATATGCCAATGCAGTCGCAGGTTCTCGCCCTTGGGCACCGAGTGGCCGCGGCCACGGGTGTAGAAGGCGACGGCTTCGCGCAGGGTGGCGAACTGGCCGCCGTGTCCGTAGGGCGCGGTGAGGGCGGCATTGCGCAGGCTCGGCACCTTGAATCCACCACGCATTTCCGTCGTTCCCGCAACCGCGCCCGCACCAGGATCGAAGGGCCGGCCGGCTGGATCAGGCATGCCGATGACGGCGATCTGCTGGTTGGTGAACAGCGGCGGCGTATGGCATTCCGCGCAACGCGCCACGAAGGAACGGAACACGTTCAAGCCCTCGAGTTCATGCGGGCTCAAGGCATCGCTCACGCCTTGCGCATAGAAGTCGTAGCGGCTGTTGAGGGAGATCAGCGAGGATTCGAAGGCGGCAAGTGCGGTGTACACCTGCGCGGTTTCGATCGGCTTGCCGGCGGTGGCGGGAAAGGCGGCGGCGAACAAGCTGCGGTAGGAAGGCAACGCGTTGAGGGACTTCGCCAAGGCTTCCGGCCGGTTGCCCATCTCGCTGGCATTGTAGAGCGGGCCCTGCACCTGCTCTTCCAGCGAATGTGCGCGGCCATCCCAGAACAAGCGCGACAGAAAGCCGGCGTTCCACAAGCTCGGCGCATTGCGCCGCACTTCCCGGCCATCGATGCCGATGCTGTGCAACCGTTGATCGGTAAAGCCCTTGGCCGGCACGTGGCAGCTCGCGCAGGCAAGCTTGCCATTGGCGGACAACACGGGATCGAAGAACAAGAATCGGCCAAGGTCGATCTGCTGTGGCGTGAAGCCATCGCGAAAGGCGGGGAGCCCGGTCTTCAGGCCGCCGACGCCCGCACCCTTGAGTGAGGCATATTGCTGGTACGGTGTGCGCAACCAGCAGCGCGCCTCGCGCTTCTCGAAGCTCGCGGGGCATTGATCCGACAGGCGCCAAGCGCCCGCGTGCGCCGGCAACCAGGCGAATGCCAGGCCCACCAACAGCGACAGGCGAAGGCGCGGTTGCCTCAAGGCGCGAGCCCGGCGGCGTAGTTGAGTACATCCTGCTCGGTGGCGGCGTCGGGCAGCATCGCGGCAATCGCGCGCATCTGCGCGCCGAGCTTGTCATCGGGATGGCCGCCGCGGCGCCCGGCCTTGAAAGCGCTGAACTGCCGCGCGAGGTACTCCACGGACACCCCGCCCAGACGCGGCGCGCCGAGTTGCTGATTGCCGCGTCCGTTGGAATTGTGGCAGGCGCTGCACAGCGCGTTGAAGTAGTTGCGGCCGTTGGTCTGCCGTGCCGCGTTCATGGGCGGTGGAGCCTTGGCGGGCACGAGCTTGAGCGAGGCGACATGATCCGCGACGGCGGAGCGCTCTGCGTCATCCTTGAGCACGGTGGCGGCGGCGCGCATGGTGGCGCCCACGGCATCTCCCGGCGCGCCACCGCGAATGCCGGCGGCGAAATTCTTCAATTGCCGGCTCATGTACCAGGCCGGGTAGCCGGCGATCGCCGGCGCATTCAGCGCGGCGACGCCCTCGCCCTTCGGTCCGTGGCACGCGGCGCAGCTCTTGTACAGGGAGCGCCCGTCCGCCGCATATGCGGCAGCCCCCAGGCACACAGCCAATGCGGTTGCCGCGGCCACGCCGCTGGCCCGTATCGTTTTCCTAGAATGCCGCATGCAGATCGACGCCGTAGCGTCGCGGCGCGTTCACCGACGCAAACGGCGTGCCGAAGGTGGCGGCCGTGATGCCATTGATGCCGGTCACGTAGCGCTTGTCGAACAGGTTATTGGCATAGACCGAGGCGCCCCACCTGCCCGACGCACTGCGCCAGCCCAGCCGCGCATCGGTGATGGTCTGCGAACCGGCGTAGCGGAAATTCGCCGCCGGCAGGCAGCCCTTGCTGGCCACGGAATCCGCGTTGCAGCGCGTGGCGCCGCGATAGCTGGTGGCAAGGAACAGATCGACGCTGCTTCCGCCGGGTAGCGGCAGGGAGTAGTCGCCGTTGGCCGAAAGGGAGAAGTTCGGCTCACCCGTAGGCTCCCCGGCGAGATTGGTGCCGTACTGCGACAGATACTTGGTGTATTTCGAATCGATGTACGCGGCGGCTAGTCCCAGCGTCAGCGATGAGGTCGGTTGCCAGCGCACTTCGAGATCCAGGCCAGTCGCCTTCTGGTCACTGGAATCGACGATGTACTGCGGAACGCCGCCGGAGATGACATCGAGCACCAACGACTGCTTGTTCTTATATTTGTAATAGTACGCGGCGGCATTCACCACCATGCGAGCCTGCGGGATGGAGGCCTTGATGCCGGCCTCGTAATTCCACACCGTTTCCTTGTCGTAACGCCCGTTGATCTGCACGCTGTCGAAACCGCCGGGCGTGAAGCCCTTGGATGCCGACGCGTACACCATGGTGTCGGGGTTGATCTTGAAGTCCACCACCACGCGCGGACTGACGTCGCTCCAGCTGCTGGAGGTGGCGTAGGCATATGCCGTGCCGGGCGTCTGGCCGTAGCCGAAGATAAGGTTGAACTGGTAATTCGAGATCGGGCCCAGGGGACCGGGGTCGAACAGGCCAAGCTGATTTAGGACATCTATCGCGCCCTCCAATTGCGGCGCTACGCGATACGGCGATGTCCACGCGAATTCCTTCTTATCACGCGAGTAGCGCAGACCTGTGGTCAGGTTGAGGCGGTCGGTCAGATGCCAGATGACATCGCCAAAAACGCCCAGGGATTTGAAGCGGCCGTCGTCATACATGGTCTCGCGCCACGTCAGGCCACGGAGGTTGATTCCGACCGCGTCTCCGGTGGGACCGAATACGCCGCCAGGGGGCGCAAGACCGAGATTGCTCAGCACCGTATCCGCGCCGTCCGTGTACAAATCGGTGTCGCTGTGCTGCTGCGCATGCTCAGAGGAATAACTCACCCCCGCCACCCAGTCGATGCGCGAGTTCCGCCCCGACAGCTTGAATTCCTGATACCAGTTGGCGTTGTGCTCGACGTTGGCGGTGTCGAAGTAGGTGGCGATGTTGTTGGTGCCATCCTCGTCTTCGCGGTTCTCGGTGGCGAATTGCCGCCAATTGGTGGTGGAGCGGAATTCCACATCGCCGAACTGATGCGAGAACTGCAGCATTACCGAGTCGAGCCGGCGCGACTCCCGGTTGCCCACAACATCGTTGTAGATCGGAGCCTTCAACGGGTTGATCCAGGTTGAACCATCGGTTGCCGGTGTGACGATCGGCGGCAGCGCACCCGTCACCGGCACCAGGCCGATGGCGGGCCGCGCGCGCTGGTTCACGGCGTCGTGATTCCAGGCAAGCAGGAACTGCGTGTTCGCATCGAGATCCCAGCGCAGGGCGGCGCGCGCCGCCCAGTTCCTCTCCGGGTTCAGCCGCGTGCCGGTGAGGCTGTCGGTGAGATAGCCATCGGCCTCGTTGCTGACCGCGTTCAGGCGCAGCGCCACGCCGTCGGCCAGCGGCAGGTTGGCCATGCCCTCCACGCGGTTCTTGCCCTGGTTGCCCAGGCGCATGTCGAAGCTTCCTTCGAGCTTGTCCGTGGGTTTGCGGGTGACCACCGAGACGGCGCCCGCGGCGCTGGACCGGCCGAGCAACGTGCCCTGCGGCCCGCGCAGCACTTCGATGCGCTCGATGTCGTTGAAGGCGAGGAAGGAGGCGCCCGAGCGCGCCGCATACACACCATCGATGTATACGCCGACGGCCGGGTCGGTGCCCACGCCGAAGTCGCTGGCGCCGATGCCGCGCAATTGAAAATGCGGTTGCGTGGGACTGTCACCGGAGACGGAGAGTCCCGGCACGTAGCGATCCAGCTGCGCCATGTTTTCGGCGGCCGACTTGCTGATCAATTCCTGGGAGACCACCTGCACGGCAATGGGCACGTCCTGCAGCCGCTGCTCGCGGCGCTGCGCGGTGACGATGATTTCCTGCAGGGCGGCCGGCGCATCCGCCGGCGAGTCCGCCGACCGGGCCGACTGCGCACCGCAGACCGAACACAAGCCGGCTCCCGCCAGCGACAGGATCAATTCTTTCAATCGCATCGTTCCCCCATTTATTCCTGCCGTTGCCCGGGCGGTCGATGGCAAACCAGCCTTGCGTTGCGGCGGTGTCGTTTCGCGGCATCGATGAGTGCCACGCTCGCCACTTATACTGTACTATGGCGGCGCTGTCACCTGAAACTCGGCGGTCACCGAGTTTCTCGGGCGCGGCGCATGTGACAATTTCACCAGGGTTTCATGGCTTCCAAGAGCAAGCGCCAGCCTCCACTCAAGCGCCATACGCAGCGCCGCGGCGACCATCGCCGCGAGCACCTGCTGCGCGCCGCCAGCGAGATCATCGAGCGGCAACCCTTGCGGGAGATCACCTATGCCGCCGTGTGCAAGCGTGCCGGCGTGCCCGTGGGATCGGCCCACCATTTCTATCCCGACCTGGATTCCATCTTCATCGCGTTGCTGGAGAAGCACCGCGCCGCCAAGGATGCCGCCATCTTCAAGCCCGTCCCGGCGAGAATCCGTGGCTCCTGGCAGGCGGTGATTGCCTGCCTCATCGACCGGGCCGTGCGCTATCACCGCGCCAACCCGGTCGTGGCACGCCTCGCTATCGGCGGTGAAACGCCGGCCAACATCAAATTGCTGGATCGCCGTGCCGATCGCGAACGCGCGGGCACCAGCATGCGCCTGCTGCAACAGCTGTTCGTCGTACCCTCCTTTGCCGACAGGGAGCGTGCCGCGTTCCTCGCCACCGAGATCGTCGACACCGCGCTCACCCTGTCGATGATCGAGACAGGCAGATTGACGGCCTCCTACGTACGCCTGGCGAAGGCGGCGGCGATTGGATTTCTTGCCATGCAGTTCGGGCCGGAACTGCCGGTGAGGCCTGCAACCGCGGAGGCGACCCCATGACGGCGGGGCCGGCACCAGATCCCACCGAGGGGTCCGTTCGAGAGCCGGTGGCGCGGCTGCGCACTGCGTTCGAGGCGGGGCGCACGCGCCCCTACGAATGGCGGCGCGCCCAGCTAATGGCGCTGCGCCGTCTGCTCACCGAACGCGAAGCTGAAATCGCCGCGGCACTGCACACCGACCTGAACAAGAGCCTGTTCGAAGCCGTGAACACCGAGATCGGCTTCGTCGTGAAGGAAATCGACCACGCCCTGCGCCACCTGCGCAAATGGATGAGCGCACAGAAGGTGCGAACGCCGATGATGACGCAACCCGGCTCGAGCTGGGTGCAGCCCATCCCCAAAGGCGTGGTGCTGATCATCGGCGCCTGGAATTATCCGCTGGAATTGCTCGGTTCACCGCTGGTGGCGGCGCTCGCCGCGGGCAACGCGGTGATCCTCAAGCCCTCGGAAATTTCCGCCCACACCTCCGCCGCGTGGGCCAGGCTCGCGCCCCAATACCTGGACACGCAGGCGGTGGGCGTCGTGGAGGGCGGCGCCGAGATTACCAGCCGGTTGCTGGCGGAAAAGTTCGATCACATCCTTTATACCGGCAATGAGCATGTAGGCCGCATCGTCATGAGCGCGGCTGCGCGGCACCTGACGCCGGTAACCCTGGAATTGGGAGGCAAGAGCCCGTGCATCCTCGATGCCGATGCGGATATCGCCGTGGCCGCCGCCCGCATCGCATGGTCGAAGTTCATGAATGCCGGGCAGACCTGCATCGCACCGGATTACGTGCTGGTGGCGGCGCCTGTGCTGCAGCCCTTCCTCGCGGCACTCAAAAAGCGGCTGCAAAAATCATTCGGCGACGATCCGGCGAAGAGCCCGGACTACGGCCGCATAGTCAGCGACCGGCACCTCGCGAGGCTGCAGTCATACATGACGGGTGTTACGCCGCACATCGGTGGCCAGGTGCATGCGGCATCACGATACATGGCGCCCACGGTGGTCGTGAACCCTCCCCTGGATGGCTCATTGATGCGCGAGGAGATCTTCGGGCCCATCCTGCCGGTGCTGTCGGTGGCCAACAGCGACGAAGCCATCGCCTTCATCCGGGAGAGGCCCGCGCCGCTCGCGTTGTATGCCTTCACCCGGGATTCGTGCCTGCAACAGCGGGTCAGCGAGGAACTGCAGGCAGGTTCGGTGTGCATCAACGATGCCATCGTGTTCCGCGTGGCGCCGGGGCTGCCGTTCGGCGGCGTGGGGCTGAGCGGCATGGGCCGCTACGGCGGCTGGTACGGATTCGAGACCTTCAGCCACATGAAGTCCGTCATGAAGCGCGGATTCGCCTTCGATGTCGAACTGCGTTACCCGCCCTACAGCGCCACCAAGCTGAAGTGGATGCGCCGGCTGTAATCGGAGAATCAGGACTGGGAACAGGGGGAAGAAGCAGATGAGCAATCAACAGAACGTGGCGGGGTCGAACGTGCGCGGCAGCGTATCCGCCGCCGAGTGGGAATCTCGCGTGGCCCTGGCGGCTGCCTACCGGCTGGTCGCCTTGTTCGGCTGGGACGACCTGGTGTTCACGCACATCTCCTCGCGTGTGCCGGATGCGTCCGATGCGTTTCTCATCAATCCCTACGGGATGCTGTTCGATGAAATTACCGCCTCCTCGCTGGTGAAGGTGGACCAATCCGGGCGCAAGCTCATGGACTCGCCATTCGAGATCAATCCGGCAGGCTTCGTCATCCACAGCGCCGTGCACGCGGCACGCCCCGACGTTCACTGTGTGCTGCACACGCACAGCTTGAACGGCGTGGCGGTCGCGGCGCAGCGTCAGGGCCTGCTGCCCATTTCCCAGCAATCCTTGTTCGTGCTCTCCTCGCTGGGTTATCACGACTATGAGGGCGTTGCCCTGCGCGATGAGGAGAAGCCGCGGCTGGCGGCGGATCTGGGCGAGCGCACGTTCATGATCCTGCGAAACCATGGTCTGCTCACGGTAGGCCCCGCGCCGGCCGATGCGTTTCTGGCCATGTACATCATGGAAGCCGCCTGCGCCATCCAGGTGCGCGCGGGCACGACGGAGCTGGTGAGAATTCATCCCGCGCTGGTGGCCGGCATCGAGGCGCAGGCCAAGGCGGTCACGCGTGGACTGGGAGCGAACCTGGTGTGGCCGGGGTTGCTGCGTAAACTCGACCGGGTGGATCCGTCCTACCGTAACTAGCTGACGCTGCGGGTATATGTCTGGAGATAGCGCGCGGGCGTTTCGAAAGGCTGGATGCGCCCGGCTAGCGAGATCACCAATAACACGGAGATCAGTGCGCCGGCGATCATCGGCACCGCCCCCGTCGAGAGGCGCTGTCTCCAGCGTGCAGGACCCGCCCAGTACAACGCGCAGCCGATGTGCGTGAACAGCGCCACTACCGACAGGAAATAGTAAGGGGCGAAGAAGAATTGAAGCGGTGCCACGTGCAGGCCGGCGGCCGCAAAGTAGAAATTCGTGTCCAGCCCCAGGCCAAGCCGGCCGAACAACACCGCACCCACGTGGTTGAGGAGAAACAGGATAAGGTAAATGCCGGACCCGGCCTGAAGCCACGCGACGGCGCCCCGCCGCTGCCGCCAGCGTGAGATCGCCAGCCACGATCCGCTGGCTCCTTGAAACGCCACGGCCGCGAGAAGCAAGGCTTCGATCACAGGCTGCCGATAGACCAGTCTCGCCGCATCCATGAATCGCAGATGCGCGCCGATACTCGCGAGCGAGGCAAGGTGATTGGCCAGGTGGACCAGGACGAACGGCGCAATGATCATCGCCGAGGTACGGTGCAGGATCCGGATGTTCAACGAAAATCAACCCTCCTGATGAGCTGGCAATTTCATGCCAGCTGCGCCCAGGCCGCGCGCGCCACCATGAACCACAGCGCCAGCGCCGACACCACGTACAGCACGAATCTCAGCAGCATCGTCGCGACGAATGGCCTGAAGATGAGGGACTGGTCCATGAGAATTTGCTTCCCAGCGCGCGCAGCGATGAGCTTACGCGACGACGCTCACGATGTGCGCCCGAATTTTTCCATCGACGGCGCCCTGCCCGAAACGTTGCGCAAGGGCTTGTTTCACCCGATCCGTTGCCTCATCCAGCCGCGTGGCATCCCGCGCCTCGATTTCACCGCGCAAGGGAGATCCCTGGCAATAGGCAAGCGCCGGGATGCCGGCGGAAGCCGCGCGGCTTCGCGCCGGCACGGTGCTGATCTGCGCAGGTGATTGGAAGCCGCCCGCCGCCAGGTCGCGTGCAATGGCAGCGTGATCGAAGTAGCCATGGGGCGTACGCGAGAGGAATCGTGGTGGATCCTGGGGGAACAAACCCGCGAGGGTCTCTTCCACGACATTGGCGAACTCGTTTTCCTCGATGCGATCCCAGACGCTGAAGAGGAAGACGCCGCCGGGCTTCAACACACGTCGCGCCTGCGAAAATGCCTTGGCCTTGTCGGGGAAGAACATGACGCCGAACTGGCATACGATGGCATCGAAGCTGCCATCGGCGAACGGCAACTGCATGGCATCGGCCTGGCGCCACTCCACGTGGCGGCCGGCGGTGAGCGATGAGCCCATCTCGACCATCGCCTGATTGAGGTCGCTGGCGACGATGGTGGCCGAAGGCGGCAATTCGCTCGCCATCCGGCGCGTGACCACGCCCGTCCCCGCGGCGACCTCGAGTACGCGGGAAGGCCGGTGCGCAAACAATCTGGCGACCATATCGGCGGCGTACGACTCGAAGATCATGGGGACCAGGAGCTTCTCGTACAGCATGGGAATGGAACCTGTGAAGGCGCTGTCTTTCTCGCGGATCGTCATGGCCTGGCCCCGCTGTTGCCGGAGTTGATGATGGCCGCAGCGTACATGACCGGCCGGCCTTCCATCCAGGCCGCACCAAGCAAGCCCAACCTGACAATCGTGTCGCGGAACCAAGGCGTGAAATCGGCTGGCCTCGCACTCATCGCGGACGCCAATTCGGTCAGCGTCATCGAAGCGACGGCACGCACGTCGCCGGGCTCGGGCCGCAGCTCGCCATCGAAGACGCCGCGGAAGGTCTGCTGCAGTTCGCAGTCCTTGATTCCTTTGCCGGCGATCTCCAGGCGCGCCTGGACCACTTCGCCGAGAGGTTGCAGCGCGACATGATGCACCCCCAGTTCTTCCCGCAAGCCGCGCGACGCGCATTGCTCGTACGTCTCGCCCGGTTGGAGATGCTCGGCCACGCTCAAATCCCACGCGCCCGGGCAAACGTCCTTGTCGCCGCCGCGCTGTTGAACGATCAAGCGCCCGTCGGAGCGGAACAGCAACACATTGGCAGCGCGATGCCAGAGACCTTCGCGATGCACGCGGGAGCGCGGCGCCGTGCCCGTCGGAGCGCCGGCGGCATCAAACGTCTCGAAGACTTCTTCAGAAGCCATATGGATTTCTCACGAGGTGATTTGTCGCCTTGGCTCCCCAAATACCCGAAGCGATGCGGCAGAAGTTTCCCGTCGAATCATATCGCCGCTCTTTCCGAACCAACGAACTCAGCGGCGCAACAGGGCAATCGCTGGCGAAAAGCACAAGATGAACGCCGTCGCGTTCGCAATCACACTCGCCCAAAACACGGCGCGAAACTCGCCCTTGCTGGATTTGTGCCTGAGAATTTGCTGCGCAAAAATGGCCCCCGGCCAGCCGCCAGCCAATCCCAGTGTCAGCAGCCAGGCCTCGGAGATTCGCCAAGATCCTGATGCCGCCGCCGACTTGTCCTTCGCATAGTAGATGAAGCTGACGCCGCTGAGTGCGAGGTAAAGGACACCGACCCATATGGGTACCGACCAGAGCATCGCGATCGCCAGATAAAGCGCAATGAAGGCTGGCACTGCAAGAAAGGTTGCTGCGCCCCAAGGAGGCCGCTGCGGGACATTTGAGGCTGCCCGTACTCCTGCAGCCTGGACGTTGACCGCCCGCTTCTTTCCATCTGCGGTCGTGCCGATCTCGAACACCAGCAATTGGCCCACATGTGGACGGGGATTGCGCACTTGAAATGCGCTGATGTGGGCGAAAACGGCGGGCTCGTCCTGCAATGGCTTGATGAAGCCAAAGCCACGCTCGTCATTCCATTTTTCGAGCCTGCCCTTGATACGCATTTTCAGAGCCCGGATTTCATACTAGAGACGTTTGCGCAGACGCCCTGGAGTGCCCCACCATATCCATGGAAGTCCCGAAAACGCAATTGGCGTAAATGTCCGGTGCGCCCAGCCCGCCAAGGAGCGGGTAAGGCTCCGGGACGAACACCGCGGTGGGCCCACCGGGCGGATTAGATGATCCTCGCCGGATGGTTCGCATTCACGGTCACCTGGTCAGGGTGTAGACCAGCGGCGGAAGGAAGACGGCAGCGAAGGCCAGGCATGCCGACGATATGGATGGGAGGCGACGCCTCAATATCCACGTAAATGCCAAGGCGGCAGCCAGCAATTGCAGACAGGCCATGAGCACCGCAGGCGTTCCTTCGACGAAAATCGTCTGCGAGGAATACCTGCCGGGCGCGTGGTGGAACCCCCGACCGCACACGACGATCCAGGCACCCAGAAGCGAGAGGGCGCCAAAGGTGGCTACTGCGATGACAGCGGGAATAGTCGGAGGGTCCTTGTTCGTCATACTTGAATCATCACAATGGTGGGTCCGCTCGGACTCGAAGCCCCGATCAGGGGTTATGAGAAGGCAACTAGGCGATTTCACACCACTTGGCACAAGTTTGCTCAATGAGTTGGGGGTGTGGATTGGTGTGGTTTGGTGGCATTTTTGGGCGCCGGGTGTGCCAATGGTGTGCCAAAACAATGGCGCACATCCGGCCCCTTTGCATCAACGAAAGCGGCTCAACTTCTCCGCCATCCGCGTTTGCCAACCAGGCCCGCTGGACTTCCAGCGAGCCAGTACATCCGCAGGAAGGCGGATCGTCACGAGCTTGCGCGGATTGGTTGAACGGGGACGCCCGCCTTTCTTGATGGTTGCGCGCGCGAGCATGTCAGCGTCGAGTTCCGGCAACTCGTCGTACTCATGCGGCTGGACGGCGTGAGCATTCACGCGTTTCATGTCAGATTTCACGGAGCGGCGAGATACGCTTTTCTTCACGGCCATCGGCTTTCCTCATGCTGAATATATGGCGGACATTTCCTCGCGGGGTATAACCGACGACCACGAGACGGCTGGCGAGATATCCGAAGCAAATGATCCGCTTCTCACCATAATCCTGCCGCGTGTCTTCCACCTCGAGCGACGGTTCCAAACGAAATCGTTCTTCGACGGCCCAGCGATATGCCTTCTCCGCCAAGTTCCGTACGCTGGAGCCAGGTTGCCACGGACGAGCGGCGCGCTTAGCCAGCTGAAGACACTAGATTTAATGGTGGGCCCGCTGGGACTCGAACCCAGGACCAAGGGATTATGAGTCCCCTGCTCTAACCGACTGAGCTACAGGCCCATGCTCTCGAAGCGAGCACGCATAGTACCAAGCCGGCGCGGACGGCGCGAACCTCGGAACCGGGGACGGCACGGGTCCAGCCTCTGGCTTCACTCCCCGATCAGATGCAGCGCAATTTGCCGCTCGTGCGGCCGATGCCGGTGCTCGAACACATAGATGGCCTGCCAGGTGCCCAATGCCAGCTTTCCGTCCAACAACGGCACGCTCAGCTGAACCTGGGTCAAGGCGGTGCGCAGGTGCGCCGGCATGTCGTCCGGACCCTCATCATCGTGCTCGTACAAGCCGGCGCCCTCGGGTGCAATCCTGTCGAAATACGCCATGAGATCGCGGCGCACTTCCGGGGCGGCATTTTCCTGGATCAACAGCGATGCGGAGGTGTGGCGGCAGAACACGGTCAACAGGCCGGTGCGCATCGTCTGCCGGGATACCCATTCGCCCACCTCACGGGTGATGTCCACCAGGCCCTTACCGGACGTGCGGACATGCAAGACATGCGCGGCCTGCTTCATCGGGACCTCTCGCGCATGAAGGCGGCGATCGTCTCATTCAGGAACTTCGCGTCGGCCGGATTGCTGGCCGCACCCGCCGTGTGACCCCACAGCGACTCGATCGGCGCGAATTGCACATGGGGAATGAACTGCGCTTCGTAGCGCGCATCGCCGATCGGAAAATACAGGTCGGTGGTCGAGGGCATGTACAGCACGCGCGCCTCGATCGCATGCAGCGCCCGCTTCACATCCCCACCGAATCCCGGCGTGGCGCCGACATCATGATGCTCCCAGGTTCGCATCTGCAGGATCAGGTCATTCGCATCCGCGCCGGGGATGAAATCGTGGCGAAAGCGGTCGAGCGCCTGCTCGAACGTGGTGCCCGCCGGAGCGCCCTCGCGCCACAATTCGTCGCGCCACCATTGCTGCGAAAACAGCCATCCGGCCCATACCAGGCCGAAGGCATTCAGCCCGCTTTTGGGCTGCGTGGTGTAATCCCCCGCCTTGAACACAGGATCCGCCTGGATGGCGGCGATCTGCCCCTCCAGGCGCACGATGCCATGCGGCCAGGTCTTGGCCGTGGCGGCGGTGACGACGATCTTGTCGGCGAAGCGCGGATGACTCACCGCCCACTGGAAGGCCTGCTGCCCGCCCATCGAAAAGCCGATCACCGCCTGCAGATGCGTGATGCCCAACTTCTCCTCGAGCAGCCGGCGCGTGGCTTCGACATTGTCGCGAGTGCTCGCCAGCGGAAAGCGCGGGCCGTGGAAGGGTTCGGGCGTATTGCTCGGAGATGACGAATGGCCGTTGCCGAACAACTCGGTGGCCACCAGGAAATAGCGCGCCGGGTCGAGCGCCTTGCCGGGGCCGATGAGCCACTCATAGCCATGACTGTCGGCCATGTAGTGCGAGGGCAGCAGGATGGCATTGTCCTTCGCGGCATTGAGCTTGCCGTAGGTGGCGAAACTGATGCGTGCGTCGGGCAGGACCACGCCGCTTTCGAAGGCAAAACGCTGCATGACGAAGATCTGCGGCGTTCCGCCGTCGGCAGCCACGGCGGCGGCATCGGCGGATTGCCACGCGCCGGCGCAAACAAGGGCAACCCACAGCATCCGGACAACAAACATTGCGTGCGCTCCAGCGGGCCATGTCGCGCAGCGACACGGCGGGAGCCCGATCCTAGCGACGGCGGGCGGCGAACGCCAGCAGGGACGCTGCTGCGGATGTAGGCCCGTGCCGACAACCAATCGCGCTGCCGTCCCGCGCCGCTCCGCGCCGACATAGGGTGGAATGCCGGTCACTGGATTGATTTGCCAAGGGAGTCTTCGATGAGCAATCGAGCGTCACGTGAAGGATCCAACGTCCCCGATGTCGAGCTGGCCGAACTGAAAGACGGCACGGTGCGGCGCATCCGCAGCACCGAGTTGTTTCGCGGCCGGCACGTCATCCTGTTCGCGCTGCCCGGCGCCTTCACGCCGACTTGCAGCACCGCGCATGTCCCCGGCTACGTCGCACGCCTCGAGGACTTCATGAAGGCGGGGATCGACGACATCATCTGCCTGTCGGTGAACGATCCGTATGTGATGGACGCCTGGCAACGCTCCGAGAAGGCCAAGGGCGTGCGCTTCGTCGCCGACTGGCGCGGCGAGTTCACCGAAGCGATGGGCATGTCCATCGATCACCACGGCGCGGGACTCGGCACGCGTTCATGGCGCTACTCCATGCTGGTGAACGACGGCAAGATCGAGAAGATGTTCATCGAACCCGACAAGCCGGGCGATCCTTTCGAGGTGTCGGACGCCGACACCTTGTTCAAGTACCTCCGCCCGAACGATCACAGCGAAGGCCCGGCCTTCATGATCGCGCGCGAAGGTTGCCCGCATTGTGCGAAAGCGAAGGAGCTGTTCGAGCGCCATGGCATCCCGTACGAAGCGGTCTACGTGGGCGATGCGGTTTCCATGCAAGGCGTGAAGGCCGCCTCGGGCGCGGCCACCGTGCCGCAGGTGTTCATGGGCGGCAAGCTCATCGGCGGCGCGGACAAGCTGGCCGCCTACCTCGCACAGCGCGGCCGCCGGGAAGGCCAAGCCGCCTGATCTACCAACGGCGGTAATAGTAATAATGAGGCCGCACCACCACGACGGGTGCGGGCGCGACCGCCACTACCCGTGGGCGCACCACGTAAGCGTGTGCCGGCACCACCACGCAGCCTGCCAGCAAGCTGAACGCCGCCAACACCATCGTTATCGCCATCGTGCGCATGTCGGTCTCCCGCGTCGAATCTGTTGTAAAGACAACGTGTGAAGATGCCGACGGTTGACCTCTGTATGCTTGTCGCCCGTGACCCTGCCGCTGCCGACCCTGCCCATCACCGAGGCCCTGCCGTCCCTGCTGCAGGCGCTGGCCGCGCATCCCAACGCCGTGCTGCAAGCCCCGCCGGGCGCCGGCAAGAGCACCATCGTCCCCCTGGCCCTGCTGCCGCGCTCGTTCATCGGCGCAGGGAAGATCCTGATGCTCGAGCCGCGGCGTCTCGCTGCCCGCGCCGTGGCCACGCGCATGGCGCAGTTGTCCGGCGAGACCGTGGGCGAGCGGGTGGGCTATCGCACCCGGCTGGATTCCAAGGTGAGCCGCCACACGCGCATCGAGGTCATCACCGAGGGCATTCTCACCCGGCTCCTGCAGGAAGACCCCGAGCTGTCCGGCGTCGCCTGCGTGATCTTCGATGAATTCCACGAGCGCAGCCTCAACGCGGATCTCGGGCTCGCCCTCGCGTTGGAGAGTCAGGAGACGCTGCGCCCGGACCTGAAGCTGCTGGTCATGTCGGCGACCCTGGATGCGGTGCGCGTGGCCACCCTCATGGGCAACGCACCCATCATCACCTCGGCCGGCAGGAGCTTCGAGGTGGTCACGCACTACCTCACCCGCCGCAACGAGGTGGCCCTGGAACTGCAGGTGGCGCAGGTGGCGCGCGCCGCGCTCGCCGAGCACCCGGGCGACGTGCTGTGCTTCCTCCCCGGCGCGGCCGAGATCCGCCGCGTCAACCAGAACCTGGATTCGCTCGGCGTGGAAGCGGGCATCGATGTGCTGCCACTGTATGGCGAGCTCTCGCCCGCGCAACAGGATGCGGCGCTCGCGCCATCGCGCGGCGGCCGGCGCAAGGTCGTGCTGGCCACCTCCATCGCGGAGACCTCGCTCACCATCGAGGGCGTGCGCATCATCGTGGATGCGGGCCTGCGCCGCTATACGCAGTTCGATCCGGTCACCGGCATGAGCCGCCTGGAAACCGGGCGCGTGTCGCAGGCGGCGGCCGACCAGCGCCGCGGCCGCGCGGGCCGAATGGACGCGGGCGTGTGCTTCCGGCTCTGGCCGCAAAGCCAGCAGGCTTCGCTCGCGCCACAGACACCGCCGGAAATCCTGCAGGCCGACCTGGCGCCGCTGGCGCTCGAGCTTGCCTGTTGGGGCGCGCAGGACGCCAATGCGCTGCGCTGGCTGGACTCCCCGCCCGCCGCACCTTTGGCGCAGGCGCGCGCGCTGCTGCGCGAACTGCAGGCCCTGGATGCGCACGACCGCATCACCGACCACGGCCGGCAGATGGCGCGCATCGGCGCACACCCGCGCCTCGCGCACATGCTGTTGCGCGCGCAATCACTGGATGCGGTGACGCTGGGCTGCGACCTGGCCGCCATCTTGAGCGAGCGCGACGTGTTGCGCGGCAACGCCGGTGCGCGCGATGCCGACATCCGCCTGCGGTTGGATGCCATGCGCGGCGTACGGCGCGAATTGCCCGCCGGCATGCAAGTGGATGAACGCGCGCTGGCGCAGTCACGCAAGGCCAGCAGCAACTGGCAACGGCAGTTTCCGCGGAAACGTGCACAGGACGCCGGGGCGGGTGAGGACGACTCCCTGGCCGGTGTGCTGCTGGCCTTCGCCTATCCGGATCGAATCGGCCGGGCGCGCGGCGAGGGTGGCCGCTACGTGCTCGCCAACGGCCGGGGCGCCCTGTTTGCGGAGGCGCAGGCCCTCACCAAGTCCGAGTTCATCGTCGCCGCGGAAGTGGATGGCGCAGAGCGCGATGCGCGCATCTACCTGGCCGCACCCCTCAAGGCCGCGCAGATCGAGCAGTACTTCGGCGAACAGATCCGCAGCGTCGACGCGATCGCCTGGGACGCACGCGAACGCGCCGCCAAGGCAGTGCGCGAACGCCGCTTGAGCGGACTGACGCTGGATGCCAAGCCCATCCGCGACCCTGACGCCGCTGCCCTGACCGCGGCCGTGCTCGAAGGACTGCACACCGAAGGCCTCGATTCCCTGCCATGGAGCAAGGAATTGCGCCAATGGCAGGCACGCGTGGCCTTGATGCGGGCGCATGCGCCGCGCAACGCGGCGGGAGAATCGGAATGGCCCGATCTATCGGATGCCGCCTTGCTCGAGAGCCTGGCGGACTGGGCGCCGCCCTGGCTCGAGGGCATCACCCGCGCCAGTCACTTCACGCGCATCGACATCGGCAATGCCTTGCGTTCGCGCCTGAGCTACGCGCAGAGCGCCGCGCTGGATCGTGACGCGCCCACGCATTTCACCGTGCCCAGCGGCTCGCACATCCCCATCGATTACCTCGACGGCGATACCCCGACGCTGTCGGTGCGCCTGCAGGAGATGTTCGGCCTCACGCAGACGCCCAGCACCGCGGGCGGGCGGGTACCCCTGCTGCTCAAGCTCCTCTCCCCCGCCGGCCGGCCGGTGCAGATCACGCGCGATCTCATCAGTTTCTGGGATCGCGGGTATCATGAGGTGAAGAAGGACTTGAAGGGCCGGTACCCGAAGCATTACTGGCCCGACGATCCGCACACGGCCGTGCCCACCCGGCGTCGCCGGCCGACTTGAAGGCAACGGAGCTCGTTGATGCCCACGCGCGCAAGACCGCCGCGGTATTTGTCGATTGCGCGCTATCTGGCGATCGGCATCGCGCTGCTCATCGTGTGGGGATCGCTGTATCCCTTCGATTTCCTGTTGCCGGGCGCGGACCTCCTGAACCACCGCCTGCGTGGCGCGTTCTCGCATCGCATGACGCGCGGCGACCTGGCTTCGAACGTACTTATATATATGCCTCTGGGAGCCGCGCTGATGCTCTCGCTGTGGGGGCGCAGCGGCAAGGTGCTCATCCTGCAGGCGACACTGATTGGCGCCCTGCTCTCCGCCAACATGGAATTGGCGCAGGCCTTCACGGCACACCGCGTCACCAGCGTATGGGATTCGGTGTTGAATACCGCTGGCGCCTTTGCGGGCGCACTCATGATCCGGGTGTACCTGCTGGTGGGCGACCGCTGGCGCTTCGCGAGCCTCGTCGGTCCACGGCCCGCACTGGTACCGATGTGGATCATCCTGCTCTGGCTGCTCTCGCAATTCTCGCCCTACAAGGCAGTCCTGGACGCCGCCCAGTTGCAGGCCTCCACCGACTCCCTCGAGCATCACTATGTGTGGTCACTGGTGGATGGGAGCCTCGCCATCGCGGCCTGGCTGGTGCTGGCCGAGACCATGCGGCGCATCTGGATGCCGCGCTATGCAGCCGCGGCATTGCTGGGTCTCATCGCCGCGACGTTGTTCGCGCGGCTGTGGATCATCGACCAGCGGCTGCGCTTCGAGGAGGTCATCGCCTGGATCGTAGCCGTGGCCAGCCTGTTTGCGTCGCGCCAGGTTCATAGCCGTCCACGCGCGGGGGTGGCGGCCGGCGCTTGCGCGGTGGCGCTGCTCGTCGCGGGCCTGTCGCCGTTCCAGTTCTCCTCCGAAGCCCAGCCCTTTCATTGGATCCCCTTTTCGGGGAACCTGCTGCTGTCGCGCGACTACCAGCCGCTGGTGGAGAAGCTCTTCCTGTATGCGGCGCTCTTGTGGACTTCCGCGCTGGCCATCGGCCGGCTGAGCGCCGCGGCCATCGCCACTTTTGCGCTCACCACCCTGGTGGAGCTGCAACAAATGTGGGTTCCCGGAAGCCGCGCCGAAATCACCGACCCGCTGCTGGTCGCGCTGCTCGCGGGCATCTTCTACCTGGCCATGGAATTCCAGCCGCATGCGCTGGCGCAGGCGGACCTGCGCCATCCCCAGACCGCCCCGCCGCCGGCCTGATCGGCCAAAGCTTGCATCCGATCGGCAAATCGGCGCGAATACCCTCCGTAAGCATCGCATCGCGAACCTCATGAACACCAAGACTGCACTCAAGCTATTGTTCGGCTTCATTTTTCTCAGCCTGTTGTGCTGGACGGTATACGCCAGCCTGCAACAACCGGTGAGCGAATGGGGGGGCCTCACGACCCCGCCCGACCGCTATTGGACCATCGCCACCTTCATCGATGCCTACTATGGCTTCATCACCTTTTATGTCTGGGTGCTGTTCAAGGAACGCGGCGCGGTGGCCAGGATCGGCTGGTTCATCGGCATCATGCTGTTGGGGAACATGGCCATGTCGGCCTACGTGCTCATCCAGCTGTGGCGCCTGCGACCCGAACAACCGGCTTCCGACATCCTCACGGCACGCACCTAGATGCAGTGGCTCCGCCACAAGGTATGGGACCCGATGCTCGCGCTGCTCATGCAGGGGGTGCGGCCGGCGAGCCTCGCCCTATGCGTGGCCATCGGCGTGGTGGTGGGCAACATTCCCATCCTCGGCGTGTCCACCATCCTGTGCACGGCCATCGCCCTCGGTTTCCGCTTGAACCTGGCGGCGATCCAACTGACGCAGGCGTTGATGGCACCCTCTCAACTCCTGCTCATCATTCCCTTCGTGCGCCTGGGCGAGTGGATCATGCGCGCGCCCAGGCAGCCGGTCTCGATTGCAGCGGGGATGGAATTGTTGAAGCACGGCGTGTGGAACGCGGTGGTGGTGTTGAAGGACGCCATCATCCATGCGGGCGTGGCCTGGCTGCTGGTGGCGCCGTTCGCCGTGTATGTGTTGTACCTGATCCTGACGCCCGTGTTCACGCGCACCGCCGCGGCGCTGCCGCGCATGCGCGTGGCAGCCGGGCCTGCGACGCCTTGAGAGGAGTTCCCGTATGAGCACCGCCATTTCCATCAAGCCCACGCCCGCGGACGATCCGCTCTCGCTGCCCATGAAACTGCTGGTGCGGGACCTGCTGCCGGATTCCCTGGTGCGATTCGGCATCCGGCGCCTGCTGGCGCAGCGCCTGCGCGAAGAGGACAAGGGCGATCCGGAAGCGCAGCAGCGGCATTTGATGGAGCTGGTGGAGCGGCTCAAGGCCAGCCCCATCGCCATCAACACGGCCGAGGCCAACGAGCAGCACTACGAGCTGCCCTGCGACTTCTTCGAGCTCGCGCTCGGCCCACACCTCAAATATTCCTGCTGCTATTACCTGCGCGACGATGACACGCTGGAGCAGGCGGAAGGCCGCATGCTCGCTCTCACGGCGGAGCGCGCGCGGCTGAAGGACGGCGACCGGATACTCGAGCTCGGCTGCGGCTGGGGCTCGCTGTCGCTGTGGATGGCGAAGCAATTCCCGAATGCGAAGATCACGGCGGTGTCGAACTCGCGCACGCAGAAGGCCTTCATCGATGCACGCGCCGCGGCGCGCGGGCTGACCAATCTCACCGTCATCACCTGCGATGCCAATGCGCTGGATTTCCCGGCCGATGTCCAGTTCGACCGCTGCGTGTCGGTGGAAATGTTCGAGCACATGCGCAACTACCAGCAGCTCATGGGCAACATCGCGCGCTGGCTGAAGCCCGGCGGCACACTTTTTGTACACATTTTCACCCACAAGACCTTCGCCTATCCGTTTGAGGTACGCGACGAAAGCGACTGGATGGCGCGTTACTTCTTCACCGGCGGCATCATGCCCAGCGACGATCTATTGCTGTATTTCCAGCGGGATCTGGCACTGGCCGATCATTGGCAGGTGGATGGCCGCCACTATCAGCGCACCGCCGAGCATTGGCTGGCGAACATGGACGCCCATCGAGCCCGGATCGAACCCATGCTCGCCGACACGTACGGCCCGACCCAGGCCAAACGTTGGTGGGTATACTGGCGGGTGTTCTTCATGGCCTGCGCCGAATTGTGGGGCTATGCCCGGGGTCGAGAGTGGATCGTTTCGCATTACTTGTTCGAAAAGCCCGTCCGGTAGTCCTGCTGCTCTGCGCGGCCTGCGCGGGTGCGCTCGCCAGCGCACCGGTGCTGGCGATCGAAGCGCCCAAGAAGAAGACCGAACCGCCGGCGGAGCAGAAGAGCCCGGAGTCCACGCCAGCGCCTGAACCGCAGCCGGCCCCGGCACCCGGTCCGACGCCTGAACCCGCTCCGGCGCCAAACAGTACGCCCGCTCCCGCGCCGGCCCCGGCACCGCCCTCCACCCCGGCGCCCCCGGCCTCCTCACCGGCACCTGCGCAGCAGCCACCCGCCGCGGCAACGCCCGCCGCCGGCGCAGCCGACACAGCGCCTGCATCGACAGCACCGCCGACTCGCGAAGAGCAGAAAGCCGTGTATCGCGATTTCCGTGCCGCCTTCGATGCCAAGCGCTACGCCGATGCACGCCCTCTGGCCGAGCGGGCGGTGCAGATCACCGAACAGCTCGATGGCCGCGATGTCATGGAGATGGTCACCCCGCTCAACAACCTGGCGCAGACCACGTATGCGCTGAAGGACTATTCGGCGGCGGAAGAAGCCTACCTGCGCAGCATCAAGATCATCGAGACGCGCGCGGGCTCCAGCCCGCGGCTGCCGCGTACGCTGTTCGGCCTGGGCCGCGTCTACTCCGCGGCAGGCCAGGACGAATTCGCCATCACCATGTTCAAGCGTGCGGTGGAGATCACGCGCAAGAGCGACGGCCTGTTCTCGCCCACGCAGCTCATCTACTTGTATCCGCTCATCGATACCTACGAGCGCGCGGAACGCGTGGCCGATGCGGATCGCGAGGAGCAATACCTGCTCAACATCGCCGAACGCAATTTCAACCAGCAGAGCCCGCAGTTCATCGCCGCCATCGAGCGGCAGGCGTTGTGGCAGGAGCGGCAATACAAGTTCGTCGCGGCGCGGCACTACTGGGCGCGCGCCATCGAGTTCACACGCCGTGCCGGCGACACGCGTGACATCCGGCAGGTCAATCAACTGCGCGGCTTGGCGCGTTGCTATCGCGGTGAGTACCTGTATGGCGCGGCCGATGCGGAGAGCCAACCGCCGGTGAACGACGGATTCCAGCTCGGAGGTCCCAACCCGCTGCAATCCCAGGGCAAGCGCCTGGAACCCGAGGGCGAGCGCCTGTTGCAGAGCGCGCTGTCGCTCCTGCAGAACGCCAACGGCCCCATCGGCACCAAGCTCAAGCGCGACACGACCATCGACCTCGCCGATTGGAATTGGATCGACGGCGACATCAAGACCGCCACCGACCAGTACGCCACGGCCTGGGACCTCATGACCACCGCCGAGCGGGCGTCCACCGGACCCGACAATCCATTGGCGCAGCCGGTGATGCTGTACTACTCCGAGCCCCGCGCCGCCACCAAGAACCCGAAGGCGAAGCCCGAGGACATCGAGGAGAAGTTCGTGGAAATGGAGTTTCCGGTGAATGAGCGCGGCAAGGTGGGCGATATCAAGGTGACCAACAGCGATGCGCCCGAGGCGCAGCAGAAGCAGGTGATGAATGCCCTGCACCGAGCCATTTATCGCCCGCGCATGGTGGACCGCAAGCTGGCGGCGACCGAGGGCGTGAAATATCGCGAAGTGGTTTACATCAAGCGTTGAGGCTCAACCGGCGCGGCATTTGCGTAATCCCCGCCAACACGCTAGCGTGATTCGGATGCAATCCCCACGCACGCATGCAAGGGCGTTCTTCCTTGCCCTCCTGGTTCTCGTCATCGCACGCCCGTCGGCGGCGCGTGAGGCCGCGGTCGCCTCGCCCGATGAATTCGGCTCCCGCACCGCCATGGCGGTGATACAACGCGGCGGCAATGCCGTGGATGCGGCGGTAGCGACCGGTTTCGTCCTGGCCGTCACCTATCCCGAGGCCGGCAACCTCGGCGGCGGCGGCTTCATGATGATCTACGTCAAGGGCAAGCCCGCTTTCGTCGATTATCGCGAGACCGCGCCCGCGGCGGCGTCACGCGACATGTACCTCGATGCCAAGGGCGAGGTGATCCAGGACGCAAGCACCATCGGCAGCCGAGCTGCGGGCGTGCCGGGCACCGTGGCAGGCCTGTGGTTGGCGCATCAGCGCTACGGCAAGCTGCCGTGGAAGGAGTTGCTGCAGCCGGCCATCCGCCTGGCTCGTGATGGCTTCACGCCCTCCAAGCACATGGCGCAGCGCATCGCCGAGGCCCGTTCCTCCTACGAGGGCAAGACCAACTTCAGCGCCCATTTCGAGCACGTGCAGGCCGGCGAGGTGTTCCGCCAGCCGGATCTCGCCGCCACGCTCACGCGCATCGCCAATGGCGGGCCTGCGCAGTTCTACGGCGGCAGGACCGCGCAACTGGTGGCGGCGCAGATGAAGCGCAGCGGCGGCCTGATCACCGCCGCCGACATGGCCGGCTACCGGGCCAAGTGGCGCGAGCCGCTGATGGCGGACTGGCGTGGCATGACGTTGCTGACCGCACCGCTCCCCAGCTCCGGCGGTTTCGCGCTTATCGAGTTGCTGAAGATGCACGATGCGCTGGGCGTGCAGTTCCAGGGCCTTGCGCACAACTCCACGCAATACGTGCACCTCATCGCCGAGATGGAAAAGCGCGTGTTCGCCGACCGCGCCGAGTACCTGGGCGATCCGGACTTCGTGAACGTCCCCATCGGCAAGCTCATCGACCCCGCCTACATCGCGCGACGTGCCGCCGAGGTGCAGCTGCATTCCATCTCACCCGTGCAAAGCGTGCGGCCCGGCCTTGAAGAGGGCATGCACACCACGCATTTCTCCATCCTCGATGCCGACGGCAATGCGGTGGCCAACACCTATACGCTGAACGACTGGTACGGCAACGGCGTCGTGGTCGAGGGCGCCGGCTTCCTGCTCAACAATGAGATGGACGACTTCAGCATCAAGCCCGGCGTACCCAACATGTATGGCGTGGTGGGCGGCAACGCCAATGCCATCGCCCCGGGCAAGCGCATGCTTTCTTCCATGGCGCCGACCATCGCCTTGAAGGACGGCAAGGTGGCATTGGTGATCGGCACGCCGGGAGGTTCGACGATCTTCACCTCCGTGTTCCAGGCGTTCCTCAACATCTACGATTTCCACATGACGCCCAAGCAGGCCGTGGCGGCCGGGCGCTTTCACCATCAATTGCTGCCGCCGGACCGCATCATTTATTCGCCATGCTGCGCGCTGCCTGCGCAAACCATCGACGGCCTGAAGGCCATCGGCTACAAGCCCGTGCAAAGCCCCTGGGAATTCGGCGATCTCCAGGCCATCGAGGTCGAGAACGGCGTGATCAGCGCGGGTTCGGATCCGCGCGGCCGCGGCGTGTCGCTGGTGGAATCGATCAAGCCGCCTGCGCGCGCGCCGCGACGCGCTCCCAGGTCGTCGCCTGCATGCCCGGGCGCGCAACCATGCGCGCCAGCCACGCCGTCAGATTCGCATGCGTCGCAGTGAGCGTGCGCCATTCCGGCGTGCCCGACACCAGTTCAAGCTGCGAGGCCAATAGGATGTCGGCGAGGCTCAATCCGGACCCGGTGAAATACGGCTGATCGCCGAGCAGGCGCGCCAGCTCGTCGACGCTCACCTGCGCCTTGGGCATCGCCGCGGCAATGGCCGCCTCATCTGACGGAAGGCCCCAATGCGTCATCCCAGAACTGATCCAACCAGCGCCGCAGTTCACCCAGGCCATCGGGATCGATGAAGTACACGCGACGCGCGCCCTCGGCGCGATCGGCCACCAGCCCGGCCTCCTTCAACGCCTTGAGATGCTGCGAGACGGCGGGCCTGCTCACCGGAAGCGACTCGGCCAGTTCGCCGACGGCGCTGGGGCCGCGTCGCAGGCGTTCGAATACCGCCCTCCGCGTGGGATCCGCGAGGGCGCTCAATGCATTACCGTAAGCCATGGCTTACGGTAAGCGAATACTTACGCTCAAGTCAAGCCGGGACGACGTCGAGTTCCTGCCCCACCGCCAGCCACTGCCCGGCGGCACCGGTCACGATGGCGTTCTGCCCGAACGCCACGCCACGCAGCGCCGCATCCCAGCGATAGCTCTTGAGCGTGCGCAAGGGTTCCTCGCCGTCCCGCTCACCGCTGTTTTGTTCGGTGGTGGTGATCACACAGCGCGTGCAGGGCTTCACGTGGCGAATGGCAAATCCTTCGCCGCGCAGTTCGCGAATGCCATCTTCCGCGTAAGGCCCGATGCCGCTCACCACGATGTTGGGACGAAAGCGATTCATGGGCAGCGCCCGCGGCATGCGCGCATTCAGGTCCGCCAGCGAGCTCTCCGAGATCAACAGCAGCGGATAGGCATCGGCGAACATCGTGGTCGCCTGCACGTCTCCCAGCCAGCCCTGTTCGCAGTCACGTGGCGCAGTCGCATCGAAGCTCACCAACCGCAATTCGCGTCCGAGGAATCGGGACAGCCACTCACCGGCAGCGGCGCCGGCGTCGATCCCCCAGCACTCATCGTTCCACACCTTGACGCACATTCGCTCGCCACCCTTCGCGGCATCGGCCTCGAAGTCCGGCAGGCCAGGCGCTGACAGCCGCAGCCGCGAGCCTTCGGCGGCAGTACCGATCAGCGCCATCGCCGGAAGTTCGCGTTGCGTGAGGAAGCGTCCACGTGTGTCGACGATGAGCCAGCGGCGGTCGCCGTCGAGTCCGGTGCCGAGCAGTTGCGCACGGGTCAGCGAGATGCCGCCACAGGACTTGACGGGGTAAATGTAGAGCCCGGTGATGCGCGCCGTGGCCATCACTCCACCATCGCGACTTCTTCGGCCTCGCTCGTGCCCTGCCCGCCTTCCGCGGCGACCAGCGTCTCGCCGCGCACCAGCCGCCGCACGGAAGCCTGCTCCGGGAATTGCACCAGGAACTTGGCCGCGGCATCGCGCATGGCCGTGGTGGTGGCGGCCATCAGCGGCTTCTCCGAGGACATGCCGGCGCTATCGGCCGTGCCATAACCGGTGAACTGGAAGGAGTCGACCGACACGCCCGTGGGCGTGGACAGGTTCAAGCGGTACTTGATGGTCACCGCGTAGAAATTGCTGCCCGTGTCGCGCGGCGTGATGAAGGAGAATTGCTCGATGCGCGGCTCGATCACTGCCTTCACCGGCGCCGGATCGCTTTCGCTCGGGAAGTGCTGCAGTGTCGTCGTCTTGGTGAAGGCCTGTCCGAACAGGTTGTCGGTGAGGCGCACGTGTTCCTCTCCCAGGGACACCTTCCAATCCGATCCCCAGCGCGTCTCGCGATGCTCGTACTTCTTGTACTCGGGCGAGTAGTACACGCCCACGTTCATGTCCATAGGCGTGATCAGCGCCTTCGGCACGGTCAGCGACGGACGCACCTGCGTGGCGCCGCAGGCGGCCAGCGTGGCGGACAGGACGAGGATGGACAGGCGGCGCATCATGGGAGGATTACCCTATCGGAATTGGCGGCAGCCGTCGACGCCCCGTCGAGGGCGGCAACCCCACGAACGCCCCGCCATTCTGTTCGCACATGCGGCGCATCAATTCCGCATAGCGGCGGGCCGTCTCCTGGGGCAACTGCGGCGGCGTGGGGAAGCCCAGGGCGTGGATGCGCATGCGCTTGTCACGATTCAACCGCGCCACCTGATCGAGCGCGTCCTGGATGGACGGCCCGGTAAAATCATCCCCCAGGTAGTAGATGCTCACGCGCTTCTCAGACGACCAGAAATCATCGATGGCACGCACGATGCCTTCCGTGGGCGAGGAGTTGCTGTAGGTCACCCAGTGCTCGAGCGCATCCATGATGACTTTGCGCCGTTCCGGGCTGTCGCTCAGCCAGCGAGCGGCGCTGCTCGGGAACAGATAGGCGCCCTCATCGTCCATGACCTGCAGCCCCTGGAGCTTCGGATACAGGTCCAGGATCTGGCGCATGTGCTGCTTCATGTTCTCCCAGTGGTTCTCCTGCATGCTGCCGGAGGTGTCGATGACGAACACCACGTACTCGCTGTCGGCGGGAATGCCTGCCATGGGCGCGGTCGAGGGCCGCTTGTAGTTGGCCAGCATCTTGCGCTGGTCCTCGTTCAGGCGCTGGTACGTCGCCACCAGCTGCTGTTGCAGCAGGTTGTTGAACGCCGCATCCTTCTTGCTGGCATTGTATTGACCCTCGATATTGGTCAAATCGCCCGCCAGGCGCGCCACGCGGCTCTTCTCATCGGAGGATTGCTCGATGCGGCCCTTCAATTCGCGGTTCAACACTTCCGTTTCGCCGCGGATCTCATAGAGCGCATCCTGGAGCTTCTCCACCTGGCCGCCCAGGTTCTGCTCGGTGTGCTCCAGCACCACCGGCTGCTGCACCTGCGTCAGCACCAGCAGCAGGATCATGGCGCCGAAGCCGCAGCAGATGCAGTCGAGGAACGACAGGCTGAACACTTCGGTTTCGCGGCGGCGGCGGCGCATGGATCAGGGCCAGTCCGCGGAAGGGACGAGGAAGGTGCCGCCCGTGGCATTGGCGAGATTCCAAAAGGCAGAAGGCGCGGAGGAATCTCCTTCCATCGGAAACAGCACGATGCTCACCTTGGCGCCCGAGGGGAGGGCCTTGCGCGAGGACTGGAACAGTGACAGCCGCTCCTTGGCGCGCACCACGCTGCGAATGGTCGGCGCTGATTCGCCCTGCGTCGGCAATCCGTCGGTGATCAGGATGACCTGATCGGGCTTGGGGTCCAGACGTCCCAGGGCGGCAAAGGCGTTCACGAGGCTGGTGCCGTCCTTGGGCACCACTTTTCGCAACCGCTCGAGTGTGTCGTTGCGCGCGGCCGGGTCGCCCCCCGCCATCCATTGCGCCGTGCCGCCGGCGCCGAGGAAGCCCGCTTGCGTGTTGAAGGAGATCACCTGGAACTTCGCATCCAGCGGCACCTGGGTGGTGACCCAGCGCACCGTATCGACGGTACGGCGCCACTTGGCCGTGCTCACCTGCTGATCCACCGGCAAGTTGCGGATGCGCAGCACGTTGACGATGGTCTCATCCAGCATGCTGGCCGAGGCATCCACCAGCACCACGATGCGCGTGCCATTCACGCGCAGGCCATTGAAGTACAACCGCTCGCCGGTGCCGCGGAACGCGGCCAGCTTCTCGCCGCGCGGCCCGGCATTGACGGTGCCACCTTCCAGCCGCCGCATGCCTTCGTCCACGGACTTCACATCGGCGCGCAGCTTCTCGATGCTCTCGCGCTTGGCGATGTTCACGCCCTCGTATTCGGCCAGCTCCTGCTTCATGCGCGCGATCTCGGCCAGCACGCGATCGGCCCGGCCCGCGGCCTGCACCTTCTCCGCGTCGGTCTTCTGCAGGGTGTTGCGCAGCACCGCGAGGTTCTTGTAGCCGTCGATCACCTGCTCCTCCAGCAGGTTGACCTCGGCGGTGAGATCCTGGGATTTCTGCAGCTGCCGCTGCCCCTGCTGCGCGGCGATGATCATGTAGATCAGCACCACCGCGCCGAAGCCGCAGCAGATGCAGTCGAGGAACGACATGCTGAAGACTTCGAGTCGGCGGCGCCGGCGTCCCATGCCTACTCCATGCGCACGAAGGACAATTCCACGCCCGGATTTCCCAGGCGCAGCCGGTCACCCACGCGCAGCAGCGCGCGCGAGTGAATGCGCTCGTCGTTGACGAAACTGCCGAAGCGGCTGTGGTCGACCACGAACGCCTGGCCGCCATCGAGCATCAGGCTGCAATGCCGGCGTGACACGCCGGCGACGCTTGCCGGGATCAACACGCCGCGCGGCGCCTCGGCCGTGCCCACCAACAACGGCTGCGTGCTCAGGGCCAGGGCGCGGCCACCATACACCACGTGGGTCGCCGCCGTGCCGGCGTCTGGTGCGACCGCGGCGCGCACCGGCAGCCACGCCTCGTAAGGGTGATGCGCCAAGGTCAGCAGGAGCGACGGTGATTCCTGCGTGCCGGGCGCAGCGGCGAGACCCAGGGCGGCCTGCGCCGCCTGGCCGCTGGGAGCGCTGAACACCGGGCAGTCCGCGAATTCCTGCAGCGCGTCCATCAATCCGGGAAGGCGCGCGGCCGTGGCGGTGAGCAGGATGGCCGCGGCGCTCTGCGCGCGCCGCAGGCCGTGGAGCTTGGCGGTAAGCAGGCGAAAGGCCGCACCGAGATCCGCCGCGGCGTGCGCGGCGCGATATTCGATGGCGTAACGCGAAGCCCCGCTCGCGACCGCGGCCTCCGCGATGCCGCCCCCGTGCGCGAGCGTGGTGAGCCAGCCGGGAAGGGCATCGAACAGGGCCTGCTCGGTGGTGGCATCATGCAAGGGATCGAAGCGCAGCTGCTGCACCATGCGCGCCGCGAAGCCCTTGGCCAGCGCCACGTGCAGGGGTCGCTGGCCGAGCTCGGGCAGCACCGCCACGCGATGCCGCGCCACGCGGCCCTCGTGCACCTGCACTTCGCTGACGATGCCGCGCTCCAGTTCGACGTCGACGCAGAACACCGTTCCCTGCACCGGCAACGCGGATACCGCCGCGGCCGCGCGGTCCGCGAGCACCGCCACGGGCAATTGCGCCGCCTGCGCCACCCCGAGCAATACGCCGAGCTGCCCATGCGTGGCGGCAGGACTGACCAGCCACACGCCCGCATCGGCGCGCAGCGACTCGGCCCAGGTGAGCATCTGCCGGTACGCCACCTCGGCCGCCGCGAAGGGCAGCCCCGCGACCTGGCCTGCGTCGATCTCGGACCAGTGGGTCGTCAGCGACAGGTGCGGCCGCAGGCGCGCGCTAGCTGCAGCCGCCGCGCCGAACAGCCAGGGCGGCTCGCCCACCAAGGCATGCCCGCTGTCGCGCAGCCGTTCGGCGCCCACATCCCAGGCGACGATGTCGGCGTCATTGAGCTCCAGCGCGTACGTGCCCATGCAATCCTCAACGCACGTACATGTGCCGGATCAGGCGATCATCCAGGTAACTCTCGGCCTCGAGCACGAAGCGCTCCTGCGTGCGCTGCAGCGCGTGCAGCAGGAACATCACCAGGATGCTGAACAGCAGCGCGATCAAGGTGCTGTTGAAGGTGATGCCAAGGCCCGAGGTGACCCCGGAGATGTCGCCGCCCACGGCTTTCTGCGCCTGTCCCAGCGCATTGCCGATGCCGCGCACCGTGCCGATGAAGCCGATGGCGGGAATGGCCCACGCGATGTAGCGCAGCATGGAGAGCTCCGAATCCAGGCGATCCGCCTCGGTCTGGCACACGGCGTGCGAGGCATTGGCGGCGTCCTGCACGTTGCGCGTGGCGGCGAAGCGCCCGAGCGCCACCAGCAGCGCGCGCGGCAACAGGTACGCGCCGCCGCTCTGCTCGAAGGCCTCGATGTTGCGTGCGTATTCGCGCGTGTCCTCGGGCAGGATCTTCACGCCCTCCGCGATGCGTACCAGGTCGGTATCCAGCACGCGCTGCTCGCGGCGCAGGTGGATGGCCTTGTAGCTCAGGATGGAGACGGCCCACAACAGCATGATCATGCAGGACTCCTGCTCGTAGTCCTTCACGATCACGACGATCGAGCGCTCGGGGATGTAGGTGGGATCCTTCGCACGGCGCTCCTGGTCGGAGAGCAGCGCGTGCGCCGTGGGACGGATCCAGGTGGCGTACATCGTCTGCACGCCGATGATGATCAGCAGCAGCGCCACTGCGGAAAACAGGAACTCGTTCGGATATTTTCTTTTCATTTTAGATGTCCACGGGAAACGGGATGTCTTCGTCGGCCTTGCCCTTCTCGGTGGGCACGAAGCGCTTGGGTGCCTTCTTCGGTGGCGGTTCTTCGTCGTCGCCATCGTCGGCCTTGTCGGTCTTGCTGGTCTTGGCGGCAGCGGGCTTCTTCGCCGCAGACTGTTCCGCACCCGGCTTGCCGTTGGGCGCTTTGTCGGCCGGCGCTTTGTCGCCCGCGGCGTTGGCGGCATCCGCGGACGTGGCGGTTCCCGCCGGCGCGTGCGGTTCCTGCGCCAGCGACATGCCGGGCAATACCACCATGGCGAGTCCCGTCAGCATGGCCGCCGCCATCCAGCGCTGCGCCGCCGCCCGAGCGTCACTTGCCCGCATAACGTGCCACCCTGAACCCGAGGTCCACACGCGGATCCGCCGCGCCATCGCGATAGGCCAGCCGCAATTCCGTGATGGTCGAACTGCGGAAGCTCGAGCCTTTCACCACATGCTCCTTGCCGCTGGCCGGCCCGATGGGGTCGATCTGGGTATCGCCGGAATCGAGCGGCGCCGCGCTGTACCAATCACCCACCCATTCGGCGACATTGCCACCCATGTCGAACAGCCCGAGCACGTTGGCCGGGAACTTGCCCGGCGCCACGCTGACCACATAGCCGTCGGTGTAATCCGCGATGATGGTGTCCAACGTGTAGCGGGCGGACGAATCGGCATAGTTGCCGCTGTTCGGCGCCACCGGCAATGAGGCACCCCAGGGATAGCGCAGCGTGACGCTCCGGCCATCGTGACGGGCGGCGAATTCCCATTCCGCTTCGGTGGGCAACCGGTAGCCGCTGCCCACCGGCGAGGCCAGCTTGTAGCTGTCATCGGCCTTGACGTAGGCCGGGTCGAGGCCCTCCTGCGCGCTCAGCCAATTGCAGAAATCCACGGCTTCGTTCCAGGTGAGATTGACCACGGGCTGTGTGTCGAGATCGAGCGTCTTGCTGCGAAACACGCCCGAAGCGTGCGACTCACGGAAGCGGCGGAACTGCGCGTTGGTAGTTTCCTGCGTGGCGAGGTAAAACGGGCGCTTCAACGCCACGTGGCGCTGCAATTCGTTGGAGCGCCGTCCGGGTTCGCGGCGGTTGGAGCCCATGTCGAACTCACCCAGGGGCATCAACTTCAGTTCCATCCCCAATGAATTCTTGAGCTGTTTAGGAAGCGCGGCCTGGCCGGAAGTTCCCGCGGCCGCCAGCGTGAAATTCACCGCCTGCGGGTAGCCGGGCTTCGGGGTCAGCGAGATCTTGTACGCATCGAAGCCCGTGCGGCGCACTTCGATCTGGGTGCTGGCGGCAGGCAACTTGAAGGTCTGGCCGGCCCCGCCCAACTCCCTGCCATCGGCAAACACCCGGGCGTCGGCCGGATCGCCTTGCACGCTGACCTCGCCGAACACGGGCTCGAGCTTTACGTCCACGCGCGCAGCAGGCGCGCTGCGCAGGTCGGCGCGGCGCGTGACCGCCGTGAAGCCGGCGCGCTGCACGGCGACTTCGTATTCCAGGCCCGGCGGCAGCTGCAACTGCAAAGGCGTGCGCCCGCGATACTGGCCACCGACGGTGACGTCGGCGCCGGCCGGCGTGGAACCGACGACCAGCCGCGCATCGGGCGCCGCCAGCCGCACGGGGCCCACGGTCTGCGCTTCGCCGCCGTGCACCAGCACGCTGCCGCGCCAACCCTTGGCAGCCGGGTGCGAGAGCGCGATGTTGCGCAGGCCGGCATCCAGCGGCAGGTCCACCGGCGTCACGCCCTGGTCCTGGCCGTCCACCTGCACACGCGCGCCGGTCGGGTCGCTGAGCACCGTGACCTTGGCCCATTGCGGCACCAGCGCCGGCGCGAACACCTCGGTGCCACCGCCGCCCTTGATCTCGACACTGGCGTCGTACGGCGCGTGGCGCGGCGCCTGGATGCGCAACCGGTGCCGGCCCGCTTCCAGCTGCGTCGGATTGGCCGCGGGCCTTTCATCCCAGAACACCTTCGCATCGGCGGGCAGCGGCGCGAGCTTCACCAGACTCGGCGCGGGGGTCAAACGCAGACGCAGCTCCGTGGGCGAGGTATCGCTCACCGACAGATCCTGGGTCAGCGGTTTGTAGCCCGTGCGTGTGGCCAGCAGCCGGTAAGAGCCGGGCAACACCCAATGACGGCCGGCGACATACGCGCGCAACGAGCCGCCGCTGATCCGCACCTGCGCATCGGCGGGCTCGGTCTGGATGCGGATGCCGATCGCCCGCGAGCCGATCACGAACACCGCGACCGCCAGCAAAGCCAATACCACCAGCGCGGCTGCCGGCAGCCAACGCCGAGGGCGCGCGGCCGGCGGCGCATCGGGTGCGGCCTGCGGCACGAATGCCACGCGCGACAAGGTGACGTTGGCGGGATCGGCGCCGAGATCATCCTCTGGCACGGGGATATCGGGTGGCGCCGTGCGATTGTCGGCATCGTGCTGGACCTCGACCACCGGCGCGTCACCTGGCAGCGCCAGGAGCGTTGCGGCTGCGAGCGGCACGCGCATGCCATCGTGCAACCACTGCGGTGCGTCGAATCCAGCCGCGGCGGCATCGTTCGCGGCGGCGCCCGCGGCCGGGGGCAGCGCCTTCTGCAGGAACAAGCGGCCGTCCTGCAAGCCAAGCCGCGCCAGGGTTTCACCAGGCTGCAAGCCGGGCAAGACGATGCCCGCGCCCGCGCCGCCAATGCTCAGCGGGAATTCATCGGCAGGGATGTGGCGCTCACCCAGCGGTTCGCGCAAGCAGATCGATTCGCTCACCACCGTTTCGCTACGCGCATCCGGTAAAGCCCGTTTGGGCGTTGGCCCATTCGGGCCGGCCCACCGCTCAAATCTGTTCCTCGCAGCGGATTTCGACGGATGCGTCCTTGTCGCCGGGGGCCACGTTCACTTCGCGGCGCACGTCGCGATAGCCCAGGCGCGAACCGACGAAGGTGTACTTGCCCGGCTTGAGGCTCACCGCGCGCTGCGAGAACTTGCCGAGCGCGCCGACGCGATAGATGGTGACGTCGGTCAAGCCATCGGAGCGCAGCGCCACCTGCACCGGCGCATCGTATTGCGACAACAGCACGCCGACGCGCGAGATCTGCGTCTCGATGCGCGGGCCGCGCACCGGCAGCACTCGCGCGCGCGCCAACGCGGCCTGCGCCGCGCTGCGCACCTCATCGCCGCTGAGGCGATCGGGATTGTCGATGTAGCCGGCGAGTTCCGCGTCGAGCTGCATGCGATCCTGGCTGCGCTGCGCACCCTGCAAGGCCAGCACCAGCGTGCCATCCACCGCCAGCATGGCGCGGTAGGCATCCAGCGCCTCGCCCCAATGCTCCTCGCGTTCATCCCCGGCGGCCTCTGTCTTCAATGCCTGCAGCCGCTCGGTGGCATGCACCTCGCTGAGCTGCTGATTCAGGCGCTGCACGTCGGCATTGTTGGGCCGCATGCGATCCGCGGCCGCGATGGCCGTGGCCGCGGCACTGTAGCGCTGCGTGCGCAGGCTCTCCAGCGCCGCCGCAAGCAGGCGCGAGAACTGTGTCTCGTCCACCTGACCGGTGAGCGCGGCGAGCGCGGAGCGGGCCGCCGCGGATTTCGGATCCAGCTGCAAGGCCGCCTGGTACTCGCGCACCGCGGTGGGCGTGTCACCGCCCTGCTCCGCCTTGGCTCCCGCGCTGATGTGCGCATACACCTGATCGCAAGCCTCGGCGCGCGCGATTCCTTCCTTCGCCGCCGCATCGTCCGGGCTCAACGCCAGGGCATAGCGGTATTCGTTCAGCGCCTGCGCGCTCAGGCACTGCGCCAATGCCGCATCGCCATCGGCAAGAGCGCGCCTGTGCAACTGGGGCAACGCGGCCTGCGTGGCCTGCAGGGACCGCAGCGCATCGGTGAAGTCGGCGTGCGCCGCCGTGAAATCGCGGCGCTCGAAGGCCGCGAGGCCCCGCTTCAGCGCCTCGCCGCCTGCAACGAAGGCGGCGATGGTGCGCGCCGCGGCGCCGTGGCCACGCAAGGAATTCTCCAGGGCCACGGCCTGGTCGCGCAGTTGCTCGGCGGCCAGCTTCTGCTCGCCCATGCCCTTGAGATCGGAGGGTGCCGGCGGCGGCGGCGATGGCTGTGCGGGCATCAAGCCGCTGCGCTGTGCCATGTCCGTGACCTGTTGCACCGCCGACTGGCGTGTTTCCTCCGGCAACCACACGAAGGCGGCGATGGCCGCACCCAGCAGCAGCAGCAGGACTGGCCAGCGCCACACGCTGGCGCGCGATTGAAACGGTGAGGGCGAATTCACGCCCGTGCCCGCAGGCCGCATCCAGGTCGGCGGACCGACCGTCAAGGGCACCGGCTCGAAGGGCGTTTCCGCGGAAGCGTGCAGATGCAGCGGCGGGGGCGAGCGGATGATGATGGTCGGATCGTGCATCGGCGGCGCGGAGGCAGCCGTGGAAGCCGATGCGGCCGCCGGCGCCGGCGGCGTTGCTTTGGCAGGCGCGGCGGCAGGTGCCGCATGCGGGGACGCGTTCACCGGCCGCGGAGGCGGTGGCACCGCGCGCGGCGCTGCCCGCAATTTCACCGGCGGCGGTCCGCCCAGGATCACCGTACGCGGCGCGTCGTCATCGCCCTGGACCTGCGGTGTCCGCGCCGCGGCGGCAGGGGCAGGCTTGGGCGCAGACGGTGCGGCCGCGGGGATCGCGGTCGTCGTTGGCATCCGCGGTTCCGCCTGCGGCGAAGTCATGTTCATCGGCACGAGCCGGGCCAGCACATCGCTCAACGGCGGACGTTGGGCCGGCTCCGCGCGCAACAGCGCATGCATCAATTCCAACGCCTCAGGCGGCATCTCATGGCGTGGCTTGGCGGGATTGCCCGGATCAGCGCCCGGATAGCGCGGCGGATAGCCCGTGGCGAGCTCATGCAGGAGCGCACCGAGCGCGTAGATGTCGTCCTGCACCGAAGCCGGCGCGCCGTTCAAGCGCTCGGGACTGGCGGTATAGGGCGACTTGCCGTCGCCAGGAAGCCACGGGTCCGACAGCAGCGGGCGGCCATTGGCGTCGCGGCGCACGTTGGTCAGCTTGATGTCGCCGTGCACGAAATTTTCACGGTGCAACGCCTGCACGGTCTCGACGAGTTGTTCCAGCCACACCGACCATTTGGTGTAGGGCGTGCCGCGCAGCGCGGCATTGTCATCCGGAACGAAGGGCAGCTCGAGCGCCATTTGCTCGCCCACGGTATGCACACCGAGCAGCGGCATGAATTGCGGAATACGCGTCGCGCGCCAGTCCGCCAGTCGCCGCACCAGGAGCGGTGAAGGTGCGCCGGGCCGCAGGAATTTCAGCACCACCTTGGCGCTCGAGCCATGCTTCTCGGCCAGCCAGATGTTCGGCCGCTTGTCGCTGCGCGGCACCAGCTCCTTCAGGAGCCGGAACTGCGACAACCATTGTTGGCCCGGTTCCAATGCGATCATCGCGACGACCCACCGGCGGTGGCGGGTGCCAGGTGCGGAGTGGTGGCTGCGGGCTCAACAGCAGGTGGCGCCCCCGGAGTCGAGGTCGCCGGAGCAGCGGTCGACGGAGCCGATGGCGTCATCGACGGCCCAGCCGCGGGAGCATCGGGCGGCACGGCGATGGCAGGCGCAGCACCGCTGCCGTTCGCAGCCACGCCTGCTTCCTCGCCATAGATCTCATGCAGGGTCTTGCGCCACTCGACATACTGCTGCTCGGCGGAGCCGGTGAGCTTCAGCGTATGGCCCTCGACATCCACCACCTGTCCCTTCACCTCGGCATCGAGCGAGGCGGACAATTCCTTGATCGTGGCGGTGTGGTTCTTGGCCTCGGCATTCTTCTTCAAGCCCGACAGCACCGCGTACACACCGCCGACGGCGGCGGCAGTGCGCGCCGCGGCCTCGGCGCGCCGGCAGCCATACGAGGTTGCATTGCAATTGCCGGGAACGAAAATGCTGCCGAGCACGGCGGCCGCACCCAGGATGGTGCGCGTGCGCGCCTGGCTCTTGAGCTTCTCCTCCGCCTGCACCTCGGTGTAGCTGTCGCGACGCCAGCCGTTGTAGGAATCGGCCACCTGTTCGGAAAAGCCCGCGTACTGATCGCTCACCGTGTCGATGAGTGCGGCATCGCGCTCGCGGATCTTGCGGATGCGCGCCAGCATCGCATCATCGTCCGCCGGCAGGCGTTGCAGGTGCACGATGCCGCTCTTGTCGGCCTGCAGATAATCGTTGAACTTCTCCGGCGCGAGGTCCTTGGCGAACTGCAGCTCCGTGACCTGGCGGATCGCGGCGCGGTCCGCCACCGCGATCTTGTCGCGCGCCGCGAGAATGTCGTTGGCGATGAGCACGAACAGGTTGGCGAAGGGGTCGCGCGCCTTGGTGGCGGCCGCATCATGATAGGAGCTGATGTCGGCCTCGCCTTCGTAGCGCTTGGCGAGCCATTTGCGTCCCGTGCTGTCGCGCACGGCGATGTCGAGCTTCAAGCGTGCGCCGTTGGATTCCACGATGGCGCCGGTGACCAGCACATCGACGAATTGCACGGATTCGGGGATGACACGCACCGCGCCCCATTGGCCCGAACCCGCCAGCGTGTCGCGCACGCCGTTCGCCAGGAAGCGCGCCTCGGTCTTGCGCACATCCGGATACAGCCGCTTCTTCTCGAGCTCGGCGGGATTGTTCTCGAGCTCCTTCGGGATCCCCGTGTCGAACACGCGGATACCCACGTCGAGAAGTTGTGCCTCGGGAATCTCCGTCTTGGCGACGATGGCCTGGAGCTTTGGCTGAGGCTTGGTGTCCTGCACCATGCAGCCGCTGCCCAGCAGCGCGACCATCGCCAGGGCCGCGGCCATGCAGGATCTCGCCACCGCGCGCGCGGCCCCAGTGCGGATTTGCATGAACGGGTGGGCGAAGGTGCTCATGGGACTAGCGCTTCACGCTGTTCTTGTAATCGATGTATTCCTTCCACAACTTTTCCCGCAGCTCGGGATCGGTTTCCTTTTCCGCCGCCTCGCGCAATTGCCGCGCGACCAGGTCATCGTTCTCGCCGCTGCCGACGCCGGGCGGTGTATTTCCGCCACCCTTGCCGCCGGAACCCTGGGCACCGCCGCCACCCTGGTTCGCCTTGTCGGATTTCATGTCGCCGGAGCGGCGGTTACCGCGCTCCTCGCGGCTTTCCGGGTCCGACCGCATGTCGCCGTCACCACGCCGGTCGCGCGCGCCGCGGCCTTCGCCGCCGTTGCCGCCGGGACCTTCGCCAGCGGTGCCCTCGCCGCCACCGCGCGAGGTGCGGCGGTCTTCGCGTTCACGGGCAATGCGCGCCTGTTCCTTGCGCACCTGCGCATCGAAATCACCGAGCGAGGCGTCCAGGCGCTTGTCCGCTTCCGCGCGACGCTCATCCGGCGTCTTGGCCGGCACTGAGGGACCTGCGCCCGCGCCGCCAGAACCATTGGCGCCGGCCGTTGCGCCTGCACCAGCATCGACGCCCGCGCCCGCTCCAGCTCCTGCTCCTGCGCCAGCTCCTGCTCCTGCGCCAGCCCCGGCTCCAGCCCCGGCTCCAGCTCCTGCACCAGCTCCCGCACCAGCTCCCGCGCCCGCCCCTGCGCCGCCACCTGTGCTGGGCAGTGAAGCGCCATCCCCGCCGCCGCCCGGCAGCGATGCGCCCGCGCCACCCGATTCGCCTCCACTCGACGGAATTCCCGCCGGTGAGCCGCCGCCTGCACCGCCCTGCGTGGCACAGCCGCCCAGCACGGCGCACAGGCCCACGACCGCGGCGAACGCGGCCACGGCGAAGCCGGTGGTAGGCGACGCGTTTTTCATGTTCATTGCCTGGCGGTGGGCGGGGCCTTCACCGCAGGATCACCTCGCAGGAAGGTCTTGAGCTGCGTCGACAGCCGATTGCAGGCCGTGCCCTGCACGCGCGCGATGAAGGGCAAGGGCACGATGGCGCCCACCAGGGCGGAGGTGCCGGTGACATCCGCGCTGACCGAGCCGGCCGAACGCGACTGCTTCAGGTCCCACACCGTGGCCTGGTAATCCGATTCCTTCTCCCACCAGCCAAAGCCGATGCAGCCGGCAGCGCCGGGTGCGGCGCCGCAGGCGAGGCTCCCGCCGCTGTCGGTTTTCTTGGTGACGCCGTTGACCCATACCACGTAGCGCACCCCGGTTTCCTGCAGGCGGCGCGCCACCTGCTCGTGCGAGAGCAGATCGGCCACTCCTTCCGGCCGCACCGGCGCGGTGCTGGGCTCGAACCACGGGAACATGGCGTTCACGAAGGCCTCGTTGTCATGCACTTTGAATCCATGCGCACCTGATTTCAGGCTGTCCCCGATGCAATCCAGAAACTTTGATTCGGTGCCCGCGCCGTCAGTCTGCGGCTTGGCCAGCACCACGATGCCCTCGTCCGCGCCGACGGCGGTGGCCATTTCGCGCACTTCGTCGGTGCGCGCGCGCATGCAGGCGCACAACGCCGCAGAACATGCCGCGACGGCCAGGAGCCTCATCACACGCAAGTTGGCCATTGGGATCGTCCCAAAGCTTTCAGGGGTTTTCGAGTATACGCAAGGCCGGGAGTTCCCGCGAAGCTACCAGCCGAACCCCATTTGATCGCCGGGTTTGGGCGGCACACGGAATTGCCCGCAGGTGAGCTGCGGGCGCGGAAAGCCGTTGAGCTTGAGACGCCGGATCAGCACCTCGAAGCGCTTGCGCAACAACTGCGCTTCCACGCCCTGGCCACGAAAGCGCGAGCCGAACTGCGCGTCATTCAGGCGCCCGGCACGCATGGCGCGGATGCGCGAGAGCACATGGTCGGCCCGCAGCGGCAGGTGTTCCCGCAGCCAGGTCTCGAACAAGTCCTTGAGTTCATTGGGTAATCGAAGCAAGACGTAGCCTGCGCTGCGGGCGCCGGCGTTGGCGGCGGTGCTGATGATCTGTTCCAACTCATGATCATTGACGGCCGGGATCATCGGAGCGGCCAGCACCCCAACCTCGACCCCCGCCTGATGCAGCGAGGCGATGGCCTTGACCCGGGCCGCCGGGCTGGGGGCGCGCGGTTCCAGGCCCCGCTTCAGCTCGTCATCCAGCGTGGTCAGGCTGATGAACACCTGGGCCAGCCCCCGTTTTGACATATCCGCCAGGATGTCGAGATCGCGCAGCACGGTATGGCTCTTGGTGACGATGGTCACGGGGTGGTGGAAGCGCTGCAGCACCTCGAGCAACCCACGCGTGATTTGCAGCTCGCGCTCGATCGGCTGGTAGGGATCGGTGTTGGCGCCAAGCTGGATGAGCTTGGGCACATACCCGGGTCGGGACAGCTCCTTCTCGAGCAGCTCGACGGCGTTGGCCTTGTAAAAAAGTTTGCTTTCGAAATCCAGCCCCGGCGAAAGATTCAGGTACGCGTGCGAGGGACGCGCGAAGCAATAGATGCAACCGTGCTCACAGCCACGGTAGGGATTGATGGATTGATCGAAGGGAATGTCGGGCGAATCGTTGTGCGCGATGATGCTGCGCGCAACTTCCGCGCGCACGGTCGTCACGACCGGCGATTCCTCGACCTCGCGCCACCAGCCATCGTCCACGGCCTCCACGCGCCGCGATTCGAATCGTCCTTCGAAGTTCTGGGTGGTGCCGCGGCCTTTGATGGGAGCGGGCATGACCCAGAGCGTAGTCCTATTCGTTCTTGTAGACCACGCCGCTCTTCATCACGAACCCCACATTCTCCAAGGCGCGGACGTCGGCCAGGGGATCGGCCTTCACGGCGATGAGATCGGCCCACTTGCCCGGCTCGATGGCGCCGGCCTGGTCCTTCCATCCCAGGAGGTCGGCCGCGGCGATGGTGGCGCTCTGGATTGCCTGCACCGGCGTCATGCCCATCTTCACGTACAGGGCGAACTGCCGGGCATTCAGCCCATGCGGATACACGGCTGAGTCGGTGCCGAAGGCGATCTTCACGCCCTGCTTCACCGCATTGGCCATGTTCTTGAAGCTCACCTCGGCGACGGCGAGCTCCTTCTGCTTGTAGAATTCCGGCATGCCGATGCGGTCCATGTTCTCGACCAGCCATTCGTTGAGATAAATGGTGGGCACCATGTAGGTGCCGTTCTTCTTCAGCACCGCGATGCCCTTGTCGTCGATGTAGGTGCCGTGCTCGATCGAATCCACGCCGGCCTCGCTCGCCCAGATGATGCCCTCCCCGCCATGCGAATGCGCCGCCACCTTGCGGCCCAGGCGGTGCGCATCGGTGACGATGGCCTTCATCTCCTCCAGCGTGTACTGCGAGGCGCGCGGGTCATCGCCCTTGCTGAGCACGCCGCCCGTGGCGCAGAACTTGATGACGCTCGCGCCGTACTTGATCACCTCGCGCACCTTCTGCTGCACGCCCGCGACGCCGTCGGCCACGCCCGTTTCCCTGGCGTGGTACTCGAAGGGCAACAGGTTGTTGTCGCAGTGCCCACCGGTGATGCCGAGCGCGGGGCCGCTGGCGATCATGTGCGGGCCGGGCACATCGCCCGCATCGATGGCATCGCGCAGGGCGACGTCGGCGAAATTCGGCCCTCCCACATCGCGCACGGAGGTGAAGCCCGCGCGCAGCGTGATCAATGCGTTCTTCGCGCCGGTGAGCGCGGCGCGCGAGGTGCTGATGCCGAGCTCCTCGTAGCCGAAGCGCGGCTCGCCCGTCAGATGCGTGTGCGCATCGATCAGGCCGGGCAGCACGGTGTACGCGGAAAGATCGATGAGCTTGTCGCCGGGCCGCGCCGCGGGGCGCGCTCCCACGCTTTTGATGAGATCGCCCTCGACGACGATGGCCTGGTCGTTGAGGAGCTTTCCCGTGCGCGCATCGAACAGCTTGCCCGCGAGGATGATGGTGCGGGCCGGCGCGTCGGCCGCCTGTGCCAGGGGTGCGAGGAGGATCAATGCAGCGCCGAGCAGCGCGCGCGGTAGGGAGCGGATCATGCAGGCCTCGTGAGCGATGAGCCGGCAACCTGCCGGCGACGCGCCAGTATAAGTGCAGCGGGGGAGACGCGCCGCGTCGATCGGGCGGCGAGCGAGCCGGTGCGCGCCATCGCGCAGGCAGGCCGGCTAGGCTGAAGCGGCGCGCTGCCTGGCGGCCGACACGAACTGCACCACGCCGCCGATCAGCGCGTTGAGAACGGGATCGGCGAACATCAGCACCGACAAGGCCACCGACAAGTTCGGCGGCACCGACAACAACGCGAGCGATTTGAGCAGCGTCACCTCGCGCACCCCCAGCCCCGCCACCGATATCGGCAGCAATACGGCGGCGTACACGGCAGCCGATATCCAGATGGCCGTCACCAGCGCAAGGTCGAAGCCCAGGGACTGCGCGAGCATCGCCACGGCGGCCCCCGACAAGATCACCTGCGCACTGGCGGGCAATGCGGCCTGCAGCGCCATCGCAGGCCCTCGCCGCATCACTTCCGCATGCACGGCACGCAACCGCGCCAACATGCCGCCAGCCGCATCGCCCCCGCTCTGCTGCGGCGCTTCGTCAGGCGCACGGCGGCGATGCAGCACATACCAGCCCAGTGCGCCCACGCCCAGCACCGCGAGGGTCGCCGCCGCGATCAGCAAGGGCACACGCACGCTCGCCAGCATCACGGCCGGATCGAGCAACAAGCACGATGTCCCCAGCGCGATGAACGTGGCAACTTCGATGGCGCGGCTAGCCAGGAGCGAGGTCACGCTGCCGGTCATCGAAGCACCATAGCTGCGATAGCGGTACACGGTGACCACGCCGCTGAGCACGGGCCCGGGCGAGAGCAGCGCGTAAAAATTGCTGATGAACAATGCCTCGAGCGTCTGCGCGCGGGTCACGCTCAGTCCGAGCGCGCGGCTGATGCACTGGGTGCGCTCCGCCGCCGCGAAGCGTGCGGCCACGCCCAGCAACATGCCGATGACCAGGAGCCCCGGACTCGCCTGTCGCAATCCGGCGACAATCGTCTCCAGCGGCGTGGCATGCAACACCCAGATCAACAGCAACATGCTGAGCAGGATGCGAATCAGGGTCCATGGCCACCGGGCGGGCGTCGAAGACGGCTGCGTCATGGGCACGCATTAGGGCATACGCACGCCCGCCCGGCGAACGAAATTATGTGCGCGATGTCACAACGCGGGAGCGATCACTCCTCTAGTGTGACGCGGTCGTCACACGGACCGCGAACCACGTATGCAAATCGACTCACGACGCGTGCTCATCGTCACACCGCAGCCCTTCTATGAGGACCGCGGCACACCGATCGCTGTGCGCTACGTCGCCAATGCGCTGAGCGAAATCGGCGTGGAAGTGGACCTGCTGGCATTCCCCATCGGCAAGGAAGTGGAAATCGACCACGTGACGGTGAGCCGTTGCGCGAACCTCCTCGGCCTGCGCCGCGTTCCCATCGGCTTTTCCTGGCAGAAGGTGGTGCTGGACATGAGCCTGTGGCGCGCGTTCGCCCACCGGCTGGCCACGCGCCAATACTCGATGGTGCATGCCGTGGAGGAAGCGGCCTACATGGCCTCGGTGCTGTGCCCGCGATTCAACCAGCCTTTCATCTACGACATGGCCTCCGCCATTCCCGTGGAGCTACGCACCAAGCGATTGCTCGGATCGGCGCCGGCGCAGCGCATGCTGCAGTCGATCGAGCGGCGCGTGCTGCGCACCGCCAGCCACGTGGTCTGCAGCACGGGTCTGGCCGACTACGTGCGCGCGCAGGCGCCCGGCACTCCGGTCACCGAGTGGCGCTTTCCCGCCATATCCACGCCGGTGGACCCGGCCGAGGTGGCGGTACTGCGCGACGAGCTCCTTCTCGATCCGGACCAGCAGGTTGCGTTGTACTCGGGAAGCTTTGCTTCCTATCAAGGCATCGATCTGCTGCTCGAGGCGTTCGAGCGCGCGCGCCAGAGTGCACCCGACCTGGTGCTGGTCTGCGTGGGCGCCACCGACAGGGACCTGGTCGAACTCGCCAGGCAGCGGCCGCTGGATGTCGATGCCAACCTGCGCATCGTGCCGCGGCAGCCGCGGGAGAAAATTCCCGCCTACATCGAACTCGCGGATTTCCTGGTACTGCCGCGCGTGGGTGGCGGCAATATCCCGCTGAAGCTGTACGACTACATGGCCTCCGGTAAACCGATCGTGGCGACACGCCAGGCGGGCAACCAGGCACTGCTGGACGACACCCGCGCCTTCATCTGCGAACCGGATGCGGGATCGCTGGCGCAAGCCATGGTCAAGGCCTGCAGTTCGCCCCGCAAGGCGGCGGCGGTGGCGCAGGAGTCGGCGCAATTCGCGCGCCGCAATTTCGGCTGGAACCCGTTCGTCGAGTTCGTCGGGAACACCTACAGCAGGGCCATCGGCATGGACCGGCTGCAGGACGGCAACCTCGCCGCGTAATAGCTCCGGTGCGCCGCGCACGCCGCGACGCCCGCCTCGATCAAAACAACGAAGACCGCTGGGAGATCGCTTTGTCGACGAATGGCACATTGATGGCGCGTGCAATGGACGCGCGCAGCCGCGCCGATGGCAACCGCCCCACCTGGGGGCGCGCCGGCGCGGGCGAGGAGCCGCAGTTCGCGCTGGTGAAGCAATACCTGTACGCGAGCCTCGCCGTGGTGATGCTGCTCGGCTGCATGCTCGCCTTCGGGCAGCGCTTCACCACGCCCTATGCCATGCTGAACGTGCTCGCATTCATGCTCTGCAACCAGATCATGACGCGCCCCGCCTTCGAGTACAGCCCGCAGAGTGAGCTCCTGCGCGGGCACCTGCCGCGCATCCTGGTCGAGTGGTGCTACGTCATCGCCTGGCTGCTCATCGTGGGCTTCATGTTCAAGGTGACCGAGAATTTCTCGCGCAAGCTGCTGCTGACCTGGTTTGCGTTGACGCCGGCGGCGCTGCTCGGCGCGCAGGCCGCGGCGCACTGGATCACCGAGTGGCGCCTGCGGCAGGGGGCGATCCGCCGCCGGCTGGTGATCGTGGGCGCCACCCGCATCGGCTTCCAATTGGCGGCGCGCCTGGCGGAGGAGCCCTGGCTGGGAACGGTGGACGGCTTCTTCGACGACCGGCGCGGCGAACGCCTGCCGCGCGCGGCGCGCGGGCATTACCTTGGCCGCTTCTGCGAACTGCCGGAGTATTCGCGCCGCAACCTGGTGCACGTCATCTACATCTGCCTGCCGATTTCCGCGCAATCGCGCATCCAGAAGCTGCTGGACGAACTCGGCGACTCCACCGCATCGATCTACTTCGTGCCTGACCTGTCGGCCTTCGACCTGATGCAGGCGCGCTTCGGTGAAGTGCGCGGCCTGCCGCTGCTGGCCATCCGCGAGACACCTTTCTGCGGCACCATGGGTATCCTCAAGCGCGCCAGTGACCTCGTCCTGGCAACCCTCGCGCTGCTGGTCGCGGCGCCGGTCATGGCGGCCATCGCCGTCGGCGTGCACCGCAGTTCCGCGGGGCCCATCCTGTTCCGGCAGCGCCGCTACGGATTGGATGGCAAGCAGTTCATGGTCTACAAGTTCCGCACCATGACGGTGTGCGAGGACGGCGAGATCGCACAGGCGACCCGGCAGGACCCGCGCGTCACGCCTTTCGGGCGCTTCCTGCGCCGCACGTCGCTGGACGAGCTGCCGCAATTGCTCAATGTGCTCGGCGGCACCATGAGCCTGGTCGGGCCGCGGCCGCACGCCGTGGCGCACAACGAGCATTACCGCAAGGTGGTGAACGGCTACATGCTGCGCCACAAGGTTCGGCCGGGCATCACCGGCCTGGCGCAGATCAACGGTCTGCGCGGCGAAACGCGCAGCGTGGAGACCATGTCGCGCCGCGTGGAATTGGACATCGAATACGTGAAGAACTGGTCGCTCGCGCTCGACCTGCGCATTCTCCTGAAAACGCTGTTCGTGTTGTTCCGCGACCGGCGCGCTTACTGAGCGCCGGCGTGCGCTGCATCCGTCATCCGCCGCATGCTGCGCAGCTGCATCAGGCGGCCGGCTCGATCACACGGTTCGCCACAGGTCGGCGCCGGACAGCGTGAGGCGCTGCGCAGCGCCATTGGCGATGTCGGAAAAGCGCACCCACTCCGGGCTCTGCGGTTCATCGCGCAGGAAGAAACGTCCGTCCTTCGATGCCTCGAGGGGCGTCACGCCGTTGAGCCACAGCCGGCCCTTGCGGAGGACGATGTGATGGCTGCCGATCCACGGATCCTCGTTACGATAATGCCCCGGGTACTGCCGCCAGGGCGCAGGCACAGAGAATTGCCGCGGACCGGAATGGCGGCTCGAAACGAACCAGCGATCACCCCACGCCACCTCCACCACGTCACCCTTGCCGTCATTCCCCGCCCGGCCGAACAGCAGCGTGAATGTCGACCATTGCGGATGCAGGACGGTGAAGGCATCGGGCGTGCCGTCCTCGGGCTCGAGTGCGATGCGTTCGCGGCCTTGTGCAAGGTAGAGCCGTTCGCCGTCCGCCACCACGTTCAAGCCGGGCCCCGCGGCGGCATCCGCGCCCAGGACTTCGGTGAACTGCCCGGCGTAATCGGCGGCATGCTCCACTCGCCATGAGGGGCGCAAGGACGGCGGATCTGGCAGCGGCGCGCCTTCACGCACGGCGCGCATGAGGCGCAGCGCATATTCCGCCACCGGCCGCGGCCGGTAGCCCTGCATGGCGTTGATGGAGGCGAAGGCACCCACGCCCGCCTCCAGGTCCACCTCCAGGGCGGACGCAAACGACACCATGCCGCCGGTGTGACGCACGCGTTTGTGCCCATCGAGCGTATCCACGGCAATGCCGTAGCCGTAGGACGCTCCTTCCCCGAACTCGGCAGCTGCGATGTGCGGCGTAGCGAAGGCTTCGAATCCGGCCTCCGACAGCAACCTGCCGTTGGGTGTGCGCCCGTGCCGGATGAGCATGGTGAGATACGCGCCCATGTCGTGTGCGGTCGAGGCGATGCAACCCGAAGCGCCCGACATCGCGATGGGCGCCGCCGGGATCAAGGAACCCTGGCGAGGATAGGGCCTGTCGTTCAGTCCGGCTGCGTAGCTGCTGGCCATGCGGTCGGCGGCGTCGAGCGTGATCACGGGTTCCGTGCCGGTCATTCCCAACGGTGCGAGGATGCGCGAGCGCAGGACCTCCGGCAGCGGCTTCTGGTCGAGCGCCACCAGCAGGTGACCCACCGCCTCGTAGCCCATGTTGCAGTAATGAAAGAACGTGCCCGGCGCCGCCGTGGGGCGGTGACGGAAGGCGGGGTCGGCCGGGAACAAGGGCCCATCGGGAAGCGCCGCTGCGTGGGTCAGCAGGTCATGCGTGCTCAGCGGGCGCGTCGCCGCATCGAAACGCAACCACGGCAGATAATGGTGGATCGGCTTGCGCAGGTCGAGTTTGCCTTCCTCGTGCAGTTGCAGCGCGCACAGGCCGGCGAAGGACTTGGAGATCGAACCGATGTGAAACAACCGCCCGGGATCGACCGGCGTGCGCCGGGCGGCGTCCTCGAAGCCATAGGCACAGATGCGCTGCGTCCCATCGGCATCGGCCAACGACAAGGTCATGCCCGGCGCGTTCATCTCGCGCATGTAGCTTTCCGCAAACGCATCCAGCCGCGCGAACGCCGCCGCGTAACGCCCGCCATCCGTCGCGGCGCGCGCATTGCTCGTGATGAAACGCGCCGAGGCTGCAATCAGCGTGAGTTGCAGGGAATGGCGCAGGATGTCGCGTCGTTTCATGAAAGCTCCTGGTGGTGCGCACTCAACCCATGGTGGTGACGTGTTCGGGCGCGATCTTGAACAGCACCCGCTTCTCGCTTGGCTGCCGCCACGGATAGGGCTTGCCGATGTAGCGCTGCGACAGCGCATCGATGCTGGCATCCGCGCCCTCGAAGGTGCGCTCGACCACCGTGCCGCGCACCTCGAGGTACCGGTAGGGATTGTCCGGGTCCAGGATGGACAGCGCCACGCGCCCGTCCTTGATCAGGTTGCGGTCCTTCTGCCGGCCGGCGGCGGTGTTCACGTGCACGTGCCGGCCATCGTAGGACACCCACACGGGCGTGACCTGCGGGCGGCCATCGGGCATGAGCGTGGCCAGGTGCGCAAAGGCGGGCTTGTCGAACAAATCCCTAAATGCGGCGGGGATGACGGATGCGGGCATGGAAGCCTCCGAAAAATGGTGATTTGACATGTTGCGGGGATGTGCCGGCAGTTTAACCCCGTTTCGATTCGCACAGCGATTCAACCCCTGGGATCACCACCAGGAGTTGCCATGAAACGTCTACTGCTTGCCAGCATCATGTTGATCAGCGCCTGCCAGGCGCAGGGCGTCGGCCGCGTCGCCAGCGTCCAGATCGTCGACCGCGACACGGGCGCGGTGCTTACGCCCTACCGCCATCGTGGCGAGTACTGGGTGGCCGGCCGGCCCGGCGCGCGTTACGCCATCCGTGTGCAGAACCAACGCGGCCAGCGCGTGCTCGCCGTGACCAGCGTGGATGGCATCAATGTGCTCACCGGCGCGGCGGGCGGCTGGAACCAAAGCGGCTATGTGTTCTCACCCGGCGAAAGCTACGAGATCGCCGGCTGGCGCAAGAGCGATGACGAGATCGCCGCCTTCCAATTCACCGCCTCGCCCAACTCCTACGCGGCACGCACCGGCCGGCCCGCCAACATCGGCGTGATCGGCGTGGCGTTGTTCCTGGAGCGCGAGCCGCCGCCCCTGGTGCAGCCGCAGCTGCGTGAGCCCGAATCCACGGCGCCGTACAACTCTTCGCGCGGTGTGGACGATTCGGCCGCGCGGCGCGAGGCCCCGGCCGCCGCCGGCTCGATGGAGCGGCATGACAAATCCGTGCTGGCGGAGTCCGCCCCCGCGCCCAAGCTCGGCACCGGCCACGGCTCGCGCGAGTACTCGCATGTGGACACGACGCAGTTCGACAAATCGTCGGACACCCCGAACGAGATCATCCGCATCCGCTATGACAGCTACGACAATCTCGTGGCCATGGGCATCGCGCCGCGCCGCTGGCGTGCCGCACCGGGTCCCGGCCCGGATCCGTTCCCCGATTCGCCGGTTGCGCAATATGTTCCGGATCCTCCCGGCGATGGCTGATAATTGGAGTCGATGGACCTGACTGCTGAAACGGACGAGAACCTGATGATGCGCTTCGGGCGCGGCGAGGCGGCCGCGTTCGAGGTGCTGTACGCGCGGCACGAGTCGCGCGTATTCCGTTACCTGCTGCGGCAGCTGCGTGACCAGGCGAGCGCCGACGATGCCATGCAGGATGTGTGGTTCGCGGTGGCGCGCAATGCGCAGCGCTACCAGCCGCAGGCTAAATTCACCACGTGGCTGTTCACGCTGGCGCACAACCGCATGATCGACCTGATACGTCAGCGCCGCCCGCAGCAAAGTCTCGATGATGTGGACGACCCGGACGACGGCACGCCGCTGCAGGAGCGGCTTCCCGGCGATGGACGCGAGGAGCCGGAGCGGCAGGTGCAGTCCTCGCAGGAGGCGCAGGCCTTGCTGGCGGCCGTGGAGCAGCTTCCCGCCGACCAGCGCAGCGCCTTCCTGATGCAGGCCGAGGGCGACCTGAGCCTGCAGGACATCGCCGCGGCCACCGGTGCCAATTTCGAAACCGTGAAGAGCCGGCTGCGCTACGCGCGCGCCAAGCTCAAGCAATTGCTGTGGGAGTACGCATGAGCACGCCAGAGCGCGGCGAGCGCGACGAGGAACTGCTGCGCCGGTACCGGCAAGCAAGCGATGCGCAACCGGCCGCGCCCAGCCCATCGGTGAGGGCAGCGATTCTGGCCGAGGCGCGCAAGGCGGCCGGGGAATATGCCGAAGCGCCGGGCGACGTGGCCGCGGCTGCGCGCGCGCCAGCCGCCGTGTTTGGCGCCCCATCGCGGCGCCGCGACCGCGCCGGTTGGAAATACGCGCTGCTGGGCACCGCGAGCGCCGCCGTGCTCACGGGCATCCTGGTGTTGCCGCGATTCCTGCAACAGTCGCAGCAGGCCGCGCAGGTAACGGCGAATGGCCCGGACATCACGGGTGAGATGGCACGCGCACCGGCAGCCGCCGCGCCCGCGCCGGAGCGGGCCGCGTCCCAGCCCGCCGCGCCGCCACCGGTGGCCACCAACTCAGCAGAGCCGGTGGCGAAGTCCGACGTGGCGCGCGAACCTGCGCTGGCGCGCGCCGATACGGCGCAGGATGCCAACGCCCGGCCCGAGGCGACGTCGCGCCTCGCGGACAAGCAGGCCGCAGCTGAGCTGCGCGAGGCACCGGCGATGGCATCCGCGTCCGCGCCGGCCGGCGCAAGCGCGCCTCCCGCCGCCTTCGCCGCCAAGCGCGAGAAGGCCGCCTCCTCCCCGCTCATCGACGCGGTGGCGGCGGCTGACCTGCCCCGCCTGCGGCAACTCATCGCAGGAGGAGCGCCGTTGGAGGCCGCGGACGCGCAGGGCCGCACACCGCTGATGCTGGCGACGACGCTGGGCCGGGAGGATGCGGTGCGGGCATTGCTGGCCGGTGGCGCTGACCCGAATGCCGCCGATGGCGCCGGACGCACACCGTTGCAGGCAGCGGTGCAGGCAAACCAGGAGCGTATCGCCACGCTGCTGCGCAAGGCCGGCGCCCGCTGATCGAATGAAGGCCTGCGGCATTCGCACCCTCGTGCACCGTCCCGGCGCCGCGGCCGTGCGCCGGGCTCGAGACACGCCTCAAGGCGCCGGCTTCTCCTTGCGCGGGAAGATCACCCGCCGCAACGCGATCAACGCCAATACGCCGAACATCACCAGCACCAGCGCTGCCATCGGCACGAAGATCGCGAGCAGGCTCATGCCCGCGGCTCCACCCCACTCGGCGGTGGCGACCAGGGGATTGGCGAGCCCGGCCGTGAAAAGCCCGGACTTCGCGCGCACGGCCGTGCTCGCGCCCTGCGTCAGTCCGGCGGCGCCCGCGCCGGCGATGATGGCCACGGCCCATTTGACGTGCGGCGGCAGGTCGGTGAGCACCGCCGCCATCGCGAGCACGCCGGCTGCGAGCGCAAGCGGCGCGGCCATCACATCCAGCGCGTGGTCGAGGCCCGGCACGTAGTAGGCGGCGATTTCCACGCAGGCCGCCACGCTCAAGGTGAGCAGCGCGGCATGTCCCGCCAGCCAGAAAAAATCCGCCGAGAGCGCCACCCATCCCAGGTGCGCGGCAATGCTGAGCATGAGCAGCGGCAGGAATATCCGCAGACCCACCGCGGCCGCGAGCCCGACGCCCAGGGCGATCGACAGGATCGTGTCCGCGCTGATGTTCATGACCGTGGCGGCGCCAGCAACCGCACACAGCAGGCATCCACCGCCGCATCGTCCGGCGCGGTGCGCGCGCATTCGAGCCCGAGTCGGTCGGCGCGCCAATCCGCCCACTCCGCATCGCCGGGTCCGACGAGATCGGCGAGTTCCTTGCCGGCGCCGGCGAGATACCCTTCCGCGACACTGCAGCGGCGCGCGATCAATCCGGAGGCCAGGCAATGCGCGTGCTTGTCGCCGAGGTTCGCAGGAAGCGATGCACGCACCGCGCGCATGCAGCCGAGCGAGGAAACGGCGGGCCGCGGGGCCACGTGTGCACAGCCGCAAAGCAACATGAATGCTGCGGGTGCACACAGCAATCGAAGCTTGTGCATCGGTGGCGCGAGTGTTTCCATTTCATCCATCAGCGTTCCGCACGAATGCGAGGTTATCGATGTCGACATCGTCTTCCGGACTGGCCGTCCTGGCCGAGCGGATCGGCGCCCAACGCGAGGATATCCTGAAGACCTGGCGCGAGGCGATCAAGCGCGATCCCGGCATGACGAGTGGGGAGGCGCTGCCGCGTTCGCAGATCTATGACCATATCCCCGACGTGCTCGCGCGCTTCGAGCGCGAGCTGCGGCGCGCGTCGGGGTTCGCCGTCGCCCCGCTCGAATCGGCGGGAGAACAGGAGGCCGCCGCGCACGGCCTGCAGCGCTGGCAGCAGGGCTACGATCTGCGCGAGGTGGCGCGCGAGTGGGGCCGGCTCAATCGCTGCGTGGTGCAGACCCTGGATGAATGCTCGGCGGACCTTGCGCCGGAGGCCGCGGCGCGGGCGCGGCAGGTTTGGGCGGTGTTGCACGGGACCTGCATCGAAGAGAGCACCAGCCAATACTTCCAGCTGCAGCAGGCGGAAGCGGCCGGTCATCTGAACGAGCTGGAACAGGCGCTGGAGGAGATCCGCGAACTGGAAGTGCAGCGTGCCGAGTTGTGGCAGCAGGCGGCGCACGACCTGCGCGGCAACCTGGCCGTGGTGGCCTCGGCCACCGCGGGGCTTACACGCCCCACCACTCCCGGCAGCGCGCGCGACCGGTTGCTCGGCATCCTGCAAAAGAACGTCGGCTCGCTGCATCATCTGCTCGATGACGTCACCAGCCTTGCACGATTGCAGGCGGGGCAGGAGCAGCGACAACTCGCGCAGGTGGACGTGGCGCGCCTGCTGCAGGAATTGTGCGAAGGCCTGCGCGGTCTTGCCGATCAACGGCACCTGTTCCTGCGCTTCGAAGGTCCGGCGACCTACGAGGTCGAGGCCGACGCCATCAAGGTGCGGCGCATCGCGCAGAACCTGATCATGAATGCGGTGAAGTACACCGAGCATGGTGGCGTGACCGTGACCTGGGGCGATGCGGGTGCGGCCGACCCGAAGCGTTGGGCGTTGTGCGTCGTGGATACCGGGCCCGGCATTCACTCCCGCGCCGCGGCACCGCTCGCCGATGCGCTGCAGAGCGCCACGCAAGGCGCCGCCGGCGTCGACCCTGGATCGGCGATGCCCGTCGATGCCACGCGATTGCCGTCACGGGCGCGCAGGATGCCGCCCGCGCAGTCGGGCGAGGGATTGGGGCTGTCCATCGTCAAGCGCCTGTGCGAGTTATTGGATGCCACGGTCGAAATGCAGACCGATTCGGGCGCACGGAGCGGAACGGCGTTCCGCATCCTGATTCCGCGCCGCTACAATGCCTGAAAAAGGCCGGCGTCCGTTGCCGGGCGCCGGCCTCCATTCCAACAGGTTGCGGAGCTACTGAGCGCCCATGCTGCGAAGCCTCACCGCTTCGAATTCATCGCCGTGCAACCATTTCACGGTGTCGCGCGCGGTCATGGCCTGCCAGCCCAGCGCAAAGCCGAAGCGCGCCAGCATGGCGTTGCCGGTGAAATCCATCTGCGGCGTGTACTCGTCGCTGGGACGGTGATAGTTCTTCTCGGTATAGCGCTCCTGCAGCGCCTTGCCCCAGGCCTGCGGCTGATCCTTGAACTTCGAACCGAGGTTCACCGTGAACGCCGGCACGCCGGTGCGGGCCAGGCTGAAGTGATCGGAACGATAGTAGTGGCCCGCGCCCGGCTCAGGGTCGGGCTGGATGTCGAAGTGAAAGGCCGCTGCGGTGCGCTTGACCACGGGGAAGAAGCTGGTGCGCTCCGCGCCGGCCAGGCTCACCGATTCCGGGATGCCCTCGGGCTGGATGGCGTCATAGTTCAGGTCGAGCGCAATTTGCGCGGCCGGAATCGGCAGATGCTTGCCCAGGTAGTTCGAGCCCAGCAGGCCGCTTTCTTCGGCCGTGACCGCCGCGAACAGCACCGGCTGCGGTGGCTGCACGCCGGACTTGGAGAAGGCGCGGGCAAGTTCCAGCAGCACGCCGCAACCCGTGGCATTGTCCACCGCGCCGTTGTAGATCTGGTCGCCTTGAATGCGGGGATCGATGCCCAGGTGATCATAGTGCGCGGAATACACCACGGCCTGTCGCACTGCGCCTGCTTGCGTACCCGGCAGGATGCCCAGCACATTGGGGGACCGGAACTCGCGCACCTCGCTTACCGTGTGCGCCTTGAAGCGCAGCGGCAGTTCGCGTGCCTTGAAGCCGCGCTGACCGGCGGACTTGATCATCGCGTCCAGATCCAGCCCCGAGGATGCCATCATCTTGCGGGCGATGTCCTGCTGCACCCAGGCCGCTGCCTTGAGCTTGGGGTCCCGGTCATCGCGCAGGAACACCTGCTCGGTGGACCACGAGTTGCGCACGACGTCCCAGTCATAGCTGGCGAGATCCGTGCGGTGGATGATGATCGCACCCACGGCGCCCTGCCGCGCTGCCTGCTCGTACTTGTACACCCAGCGGCCATAATAGGTGAGCGCCTCGCCGGTGAAGAATGTCGGATCGTTGGAGGGCGGCTCATTGACGATGACCAGCACCACCTTGCCCTTCACGTCGATGCCTTGGTAATCGTCCCATTGGTATTCCGGCGCGTCGATGCCGAAGCCCACGAACACGATGGGCGCGTCCACATCGGCAGTCGCGGTCTGGGTTTCGTTGGTGATGACGTAGTCCTGCACCAGTTTCAAATCCAGCGGCGCGCCCTGCCCTGAGATGCTGGCGCTCGAAGCAGGCTGCGTGAGCACGCCCTTGAAATTCACCTGCTGCAGATAGGTGCCGTCGTCACCGGCAGGTTTCAGCCCCAGTTGTTCGAATTGCGCCGCGATGTACTTGGCGGCGATGTCGCCGCCGCGCACGCCAGGCCCGCGGCCTTCCAGCAGATCGTCGGCGAGAAAGCGCACATGCGCGCGAATGCGTTCGGGGTCGATGCCGGCCATGGCGGCGGCCGCCGGCGCGGGCAGGTGCAAGGCGGCTGCGGGATTGGAAGCCGCTGCCTTGGGCACAGCGGCCGGCTCGGCCGCCAGCGCACCGGCGGCCATGCTGCCCATGGACAAGGCGGCGCAGATGACGAGCATCGCGCCGATCGAGCGAATCGGAAATTTTTTCATGTGATGACTTCCTGTGCGGATGATGCAGCGTACTTGAAACCGTCCATCGCAGCATCTATGCCGGCGGCGCGTGCCGCCGGCCGACGCCGCGGGAGATTGGCAGGGGCGTCGAGGTCTTTGCTAAGCTCAGGCGGATTCCATCGCCGCGAGTGTCCAACATGATCACGCTGCCCGCCGGTTATCCCACCGACTTGATCGCCGCCTTCGATGCGTTGAAATCCCGTAAGCGCCTGGGTGTCGACGAACTCAAGGTGCTGGCGCTGGTGGAGACCGCGGGTGAGTTGTTCTATCAAAGCCTGGCGCGCGGCGCCCGCCACGACGAATCCCGGGACCTGCTGACGCGCACCAGCCAGGAGGAGCGTGGGCACGCGCATCGCATCCTCAAGGCGCTGAAAATCCTCGGCGAATCGGACCTGACCCTTCCGGAGAACGCGGACAACCCGCTGGCGCGCAACGTCCCCGCGCAGATTCCCCTGAGCGCGGAATTCCTGTCCATGCTGGAGAAAGCCGAGTTCGATGGCGATGGTCACTACCAGGCATGGGCCGACGGCGAGCCCAATGGCGAGATCGCGAAAATCCTGCGCCAGAATGGCGCCGAGGAAACGCGCCATGGCGAGCGCATCACGCAGATCAAGCGGCTGGAGAATTTCGCCTAGGTGGCCTGGGTGGCCGCTGTCGGCGATGCGCCCATCGCCAGCAGCATGGCACCACTCAACCCGGCACGCCCGCCCAGCGCTGCCGGCACGATGAATCGCTCCATCGCCGCATCATCCGCCAGCACCGGGATGTAGCCCTTGAGCATCTGCGATGCCGAGCGGCGGATGCGGGGCAGGAGCATGGAGTCCAGCACCACGCCCCCGCCGAACACCACGCGCTCGCAGGAGATCATCAGCGCGATGTTCGCCGCCAGCTGCCCGAGGTAGTCCGCGATGACCGTGTTGGCCATGTGCGCGGGACCCAGCTCCGACAGCGGCTTGCCCCAGCGCGCGAGGATGGCGGGGCCATTGGCCAGGCCCTCCAGGCAATCGCCGTGGAACGGGCAGACGCCGGGGAATTGCGGGTCCATCGCATGCCGCATGACACGGATATGGCCCATCTCGGGATGCATGAGTCCGGTCACGGTGCGCCCGGCGATGGCCACGCCGCCGCCGATGCCCGTACCCACCGTGACATAAGCCACCGAGCGCAGGCCCTTGCCCGCTCCGAGTTGCTGCTCGGCCAATGCCGCGGCGTTCACATCGGTGTCCACGTGGACGGGACGGCCGAAGCGCTCGCGCAATGCGCCGGGCAGGTCGGCGCCGCTCCAGCCGGGTTTCGGCGTGGGGAGGATGCGGCCGAACGTGGCGGAGGCCGGTGCCAGGTCCACCGGTCCGAAGCTCGCCAGTCCAAAGGCTGCCACCTGCCCGAAGCGGCGCTGCGCCGCATCGAAGAAATCCAGCACCGCAGGCAGAGTCTGCTGCGGCGAGCCGGTGGGGATGCGGATCTCGTCCAGCCACTCACCGGCACAGGGGCCGATGCCGCAGGCGAATTTGGTGCCGCCGCCTTCGATGCCGCCGTACAAGGGGGTATTCGTCATGGGACCCAACCGTTATGGAACTTGACGCCCGCGCCCTGTAGTACGCCCGGCGACCCGCTGATATCGTGGCACGAGTGCAACATCAGCCACACGCCTCATTGACACGTCCGCCGTCCTGTTGAAATACTGCAGCATAGATTGCAATCGATTGCAACGCTAGGGGGAGTCCCGCGGTGAAACTGGGCATCATCGATTGGAGCATCATGCTGGCGTATTTCGCCTTCGTGATCGGCATCGGCGTGGCATTGAAGCGCCGCATGCGCACCACCCTGGATTTCTTCCTCTCGGGCCGCTCCATTCCCGCCTGGATCGCGGGCCTGGCCTTCGTCTCCGCCAATCTCGGCGCCCAGGAAGTCATCGGCATGGCGGCCTCGGGCGCCAAATACGGCATGGCCACCAGTCATTTCTACTGGGTGGGCGCCATTCCGGCCATGGTTTTCCTGGCCATCTTCATGATGCCCTTCTACTACGGCTCGCACGCGCGCTCGGTGCCCGAATACCTGAAGTTGCGCTTCGATGAAAAGACGCGCGGCTTCAATGCCGTGTCCTTCGCGGTGATGACGGTGTTCTCCTCGGGCATTTCCATGTACGCCATGGGATTGCTGCTGAACCTGCTGCTGGGGTGGGATTTCTCGGTGAGCATGTGGGTGTGCGCGGCGATCGTGCTGGCCTACATCGTGCTCGGCGGGCTCACCTCGGCCATCTACAACGAGGTGCTGCAATTCTTCCTCATCGTCTTCGGGTTCGCCCCGCTGGTGTTCCTCGGCTTGCGCGACGTGGGGGGTTGGAGCGGGCTGCAGGCAGGCTTGTCGCGCGTGGCCACCTCGCAGGGATTCCAGCCCGGCGCGTGGAGCGAGTCATGGCATTACATGGGCGATGCCGCGCACAACCCCATGGGCATCGAGTGGTTCGGCCTGGCCATGGGATTGGGCTTCGTGTTGTCCTTCGGCTACTGGTGCACGGATTTCCTGATCGTGCAGCGGGCGATGGCGGCGGATTCGATGTCCGCCGCGCGGCGCACACCCCTGATCGCGGCCTTCCCGAAAATGCTGTTTCCCTTCCTGGTCATCGTGCCGGGCATGATCGCCATCGCGCTCACGCACGATGGCGGCGCTTCCGGCTTCAGTCTGCCCGCCAAGCCCGACGGGAGCCTGAACTTCGATCTCGCCGTGCCCCTGATGCTCATGCATTATTTTCCCAGTGGCCTGCTCGGCGTGGGCCTCACTGCACTGATGGCGAGTTTCATGTCGGGCATGGCGGGCAACATCACCGCCTTCAACACGGTGTGGACCTACGATATCTACCAGGCCTACGTACGTCCCAATGCCAGCGACGCGCACTACCTCTGGATGGGCCGCACCGCGACCGTCGCCGGCGTATTGCTCGCCATGGCGGCGGCGTACCTGGCGGCGCGCTTCAACAACATCATGGACGTGCTGCAATTGGTATTCGCCTTCGTGAATGCACCGCTGTTCGCCACCTTCCTGCTCGGCATGTTCTGGAAACGCGCCACCGGGCATGGCGCCTTCTTCGGACTGATCGCCGGCACGCTCGCGGCGGCGGCGCATCACGGCCTCACGCTGCCCGCGCACGCGGCAGCGGGCATCAAGGGCGGATGGCTCGGATTGACACATGTGTATGCGAGCGAAATGGCGCAGAATTTCTGGACGGCCATCTACGCCTGGTCCACCTGCTTCGCCGCGACCATCCTGATCAGCCTCGCGACGCGCGCGCGGCCGGACAAGGAACTGGTTGGCCTCGTGTATTCGCTCACCCCGCGCATCGACGATTCCGGCGCGGCGTGGTATCTGCAGCCCAAGGTGCTCGGAGGGCTCGTGATCGGCGGCGTGGTGTTTCTCAACTTGTGGTTCTGGTAGGCGCACATGCAAGCGGGCACGGGATTCGACATTCGCTATCCGATCGGGATGCTGTTCAGCCTGATCGGCGTGTTGCTGCTCATCGAAGGTGCGCTCGAAGGTGCATCGACCGCGCCCGGCTCGCGCGGCCTGGCGGTGAACCTGTGGTGGGGCACGGCGATGCTGGCCTTCGGCCTCGTGGCGTTGGCGCTCGCGCGCCGGGCGCATCGACGACATGCTGGCGCCGGCTGACCTCGCGCAGCAGTTCCGGGCCCGCTTCGGATCCGCGCCGCAGATTCATCGCGCGCCGGGGCGGGTCAACCTGATCGGCGAGCACACGGACTACAACGCGGGGTTGGTGATGCCCGCCGCCATCCAATTCGAAACCCATGTGGCGATCGCGCCGCGCGCCGACCGGATGCTGCGGATCCATTCGTTGAACCTGGACGCCGGCCATCAGGTGATGCTGCCTGAGAACCTGGCGAACTCGGTGCCGCCGCGCGCGAACACCTGGAGCGACTACGTCGTCGGCGTGGCCGTCACGCTTGGCCGGGCCGGCATGCCGGTGGGTGGTGCCGACATCCTGGTGCAGGGCTCGGTGCCCCTCGGCTCGGGCCTGAGTTCGTCGGCCTCGCTGGAGGTCGCGGTCGCTCAGGGGTTGCTTGGCATCCATGCCATCGACTTGCCTCCCATGCGGGTCGCACAGCTATGCCAGCAATCCGAGAACGAATTCGTCGGCGCGCGTTGCGGGCTCATGGATCAATTCGCCGCGGTGTTCGGCCGCGCCGGACATGCCCTGTACTTCGACTGCCGCTCGCTCGAGCATGTGCCCCTGCCATTGGGCGGCGCCGCGCTGGTGGTGTGCAACACCATGGTTCATCACCAGCTCGCCGGCGGTGAATACAACCGGCGCCGCGAGGAATGCGAAGCCGGCGTGAGCGCGCTGGCGCAACGGCGATCCGGCATCCGCACCTTGCGTGACGTGGAGCTTCGCGATCTGATGCAGGCAGAGAAGTTTCTCGACCCGGTGATCTTCAGGCGCTGCCGTCACGTACTCAGCGAGAACGCGCGTGTCGAGGCCATGGGCGATGCGCTCACCGCCGGACGGCTCCACGACGCCGGACGGTTGATGCAGGCATCGCACGCCAGCCTGCGCGATGATCACCAGGTGAGCTGCACGGAACTGGACCTGATGGTGGAACTCGCCGGCAAGGCCAAGGGCGTGTACGGCGCGCGCATGACCGGCGGCGGATTCGGCGGCTGCACGGTCAATCTCGTGCGGCATGGGGATGTGGAGCACATGATTCAATCTGTCGGCGCGGAATACGAGCGGCTTACCGGGCGCCGCCCCGAGATCTATCGGTGCGAAGCCGGCGACGGCGCGGGAAGGCTGGCATGAACCTCCAGTCCGACGTACACCGCCGCTACAACGCGCTCACCGGCGAGTGGGTGCTGGTCTCCCCGCATCGCACGCAGCGTCCCTGGCAAGGCCAGACCGAGGCCACCGCCAAGGCGGTGCTGCCGCCCTACGATCCCGAGTGTTATCTCTGCCCGGGGAATCTGCGGGCGGGGGGTGTGCGCAATCCCGCGTATGCGGGCACCTTCGTGTTCGACAATGACTTCGCCGCGTTGAAGCCCGCCACGGCGGGCGCATCGGCCATGGGCTCGTCCAACGAGCATGGCCTGCTCGTCGCCGAGCAGGAGACCGGCATCTGCCGGGTGGTGTGCTTCTCCCCCGACCACAGCCTGACGCTGGCCGGGATGAGTACCGGCGCCATCGAGCAGGTGATCGACTGCTGGACCGCGCAATACCAGGAGCTCGGTGCGCGCGCGGACATCAACCACGTGCAGATCTTCGAAAATCGCGGCGCCATGATGGGCGCGAGCAATCCGCATCCGCACGGGCAGATCTGGGCGAACCGCACCGTGCCGCACGAAGTGGCGAAGGAATCGTCCCGGCAACAGCAGCATCACGCCGCGCGCGGGCGCTGCCTGCTGTGCGAGTACGGTGAACTGGAAGTGCAGCGCAACGAGCGGCTGGTGTATCGCAACGACGTCTTCGCCGTGGTGGTGCCATTCTGGGCGGTGTGGCCGTTCGAAACGCTGGTGCTGCCGCTGCGCCACCGCGGATCGTTGGAGCAGTTGGATACCGCGGATCGCAGCGCCTTCGCCGATGCGCTGCGCACCATCACGCGCCGCTACGACGCGCTGTTCCAGGTGTCCTTCCCCTATTCCATGGGCATCCATCAACGTCCCACCGACGGCGGGGCACATGAACATTGGCACCTGCACGCCCATTTCCATCCGCCGCTGCTGCGCTCGGCCTCGGTGCGCAAGTTCATGGTGGGGTACGAGATGCTGGCGGGACCGCAGCGGGACATCACGCCGGAGACGGCGGCGGCGCAGCTCAAGGCGCTATCGGCTTGAGTCAGCGGGCGCGCACGTGCCCTGTCATCCCAGTTCCAAGGGCAGGCTCCTCAGCCGCTGCCCCGTCGCCGCGAAGATCGCATTGGCCAGCGCGGGCGCCACACCGGGCACCGGCGGCTCGCCCACGCCGCCGACGACCGCGCCGGGCGAGTCCAGGATGAGCGTATCGATGGATGGTGCCTCGCGCAGGCGCAGGAGCCGGTAATCGTTGAAGTTACGTTGCTCCACCCGGCCGCCTCCCAGTGTGATCCTTTCACCCAGCGCAGCCGATAGTCCGAACAGCGAACCGCCTTCGAGCTGCGCATGCACCTGCTGGGGATTCACCGCCGTGCCGCAATCGATCGCCACTACGATCTTCTTCACGCGCAGGCGGCTCCCCTCGATCTCCACCTCGACCACGTGCGCGACGATGGAATCCCATTCCTGCAGCAGCGCCAGCCCCATGCCGGTGCCAGCGCGACGCGCGCCCGGCCATCCGGCCACGGACGCAGCGCTGCGCAGGACCCGGCGTGCGCGATCATTGTCGCCGAGCAACGCATCGCGGTAGCTGAGCGGATCCTGACCGGCGATATGCGCACACTCGTCGATGAAGCTTTCCTTCGCGAACAGCGACATGCCCGGATCCACCGACCGCCATGCGCCGATGGGCACTCCAATGGCGACCCGGCTGAGCGTGGCGGCGTGCGTCGCCATTGCATATGGCGCCGGCGCGTTGCCGCCGGTGAGATCGTCGGCGGTGGCGGCGAGGAATTCGTAACCCTGGAGCACACCATCCTCGGGCAGCGCTGCCCGCACCACCGCGTGCATGGCCGGGCGATAGTAATCGTGCGTCAGGTCTTCCTCCCGAGACCACATCACCTGCACGGGTCCCGGCCAGGCCAGCGCCACCTGCGCCGCGCGCGCGGCGTAGTCTCCCTTGAGCCGGCGGCCGAATCCCCCGCCCATCAGCAGTGGATGAATCGTGATCGCGTCCTTCGGCAGGCCCGTCATCTTGACCACCTGGTCGCGGGCCCACGTAGGCGATTGGCAGGGCGCCCAGATCTCGACCCTGCCCGCGCGTGCATGCGCCGTGGCATTCATCGGTTCCAGCGGTGAATGCGACAGGTAGGACAATCGATAGCTGGCCTCGTGGCGACGCGTCGCTGCGGAAAATCCACGGCGCAGTTGTTCGCGGATCGCGGCGCCCTTTTCTTTGGGACTGACCACGGCGTCCGGCGCATCGATGCCGAGCGCGAGCCGGCGGGCAATTTCGCCGGAATCCGGCACGGGCGCGGCCGTCTCCCATCGCGGCGCCAAGGCAGCCGCGCCCCGCAGGGCCTGATACGTGGTATCCGCGACCACGGCGACGGCGTCGCCGAGCCTTATCACCTTGCGCACACCTGCAACATCGAGGGCGGGCTGTTCATCGACCCCAGCCAGTATCCCGCCGAAGAAGGGACACTGCAGGATGGTCGCGAACTTCATGCCGCGCAGCCGGAAGTCGATGCCATAGCGGGCGCACCCGCAGACCTTGTCCGAAAGATTGAGTGTCGACAACGGCTTGCCGATGTACCGCCATTGTTCCGCCGGCTTCAATGGTGGACTCGCAGGCGCCGCCACCGCAGCGGCGGATTGCGCCAGCGCCCCATAACCGGCTTGCCGTCCGGAGGCCGGATGATGAACCATCCCCAGCTCGGCCCGGCACTCGTCGGGTCGCACTCCCCACGATGTCGCGGCCGCCGCGATGAGCTGATGGCGAACGCTGGCACCAGCACGGCGCAGCAAATCGAAGCGCGTGCGCAGCGTTTCGCTGCCGCCGGAGTACAGTGCGCCGTCGACCAGGTACGGCTCGCGCTCAGGCGCCATGGTGACCTGGATGCGGTCCCACGGAACGTCGAGCTCGTCGGCAAGGATCTGCGCCTGGGCCGTGCGCGATCCCTGCCCCATTTCCAACGCGGTGCAGACCAGCACGACAGAGCCGTCGCGCTTCAATGTGATCCAGGGAGACAGCGTTGACACCCGCGCGCGCGCCGTCGGGGCGAGCGTCAGCGCCAGGCCGCCGGCAATGGACCAACTCAGGAATTCGCGCCTGTCCATGCTGATCCGATGTTACGCACGGTGCCGGTGCGGTGGCAATGTTTGTGCACGGCGATGGCAGAATCACATGCTGCGCGCGCATAATCGCCGGACAATCCACTTCGAGGCGATGACATGACATTTGGCAAGCTGGGCGTGTTTACCTTCACCGAGAGCATGAACGCCGTGCAACTCGCCGAGCTCGCGCAGCGGGTCGAGTCGCTCGGTTATTCCACGCTGTGGTATCCCGAGGCCGTGCATTACGAGACCTTCGGCCTCGGCGGTTATCTGCTCAGCAAGAGCAGCAAGCTCATCGTCGGCAGCGGCATTGCCAACATCTACGCGCGCGACCCGGCTGCCGCTGCCATGGGGCACAACACGCTGAACGAGTTGTACGGCGGGCGCTTCGTGCTGGGCCTGGGCGTGTCACATGCCCCGATGGTGTCCGGCATTCGCGGGCAGGAATACAAGAAGCCGGTGGCCACCATGCGGGCTTACCTGGATGGGATGGACGCGGCCTGGAAAGCCACCAATGCGACGCCCGCCAGCAGGAAGATCGTGCTCGCCGCGCTGGGCCCGAAGATGTCCGAGCTCGCAGGGCAGCGAACCCTGGGTGCCTTCCCCTACAACATCACACCGGACCAGGCGGCCACGGCCCGCTCGATCATGGGACCGAACGCCGCCGTGATCTGCGAGCAGAAGGTCTGCCTGACCGAGGATCCGGTGCTCGCACGCAAAGTGGCACGCGGCGCGCTCGCCATGTACCTGCGGCTCCCGAACTACTTCGAGAACTGGTTCCGGCTCGGCTTCGAGGCATCGGATCTGGAGAACGGTGGCAGCGACCGGTTGATGGACGCGATGGTGTATTGGGGGAGCGCCGCCACGATCAAGTCGAAATTGCGCGCCTATTTCGACAAGGGCGCGAACCAGGTGGTCATCCAGCCATTGAGCGCCGAGAATCCCGCTGCGCCTGATTGGAAAGCCTTGGAAGCGCTGGCGTCGCTCTGAGCGGCGTCGGGGCCGAAAGTCTCCCGCAACTTGATGCCGCCGGCCTCGGGAATGAATTCCACGAGCAACGTGCGGTCGCCGAAGACGCTCTCGATCCGCTGGTGATGCTCGACCCCCATGCAGGTGCCGGCGAAATCGAAGCCCATGCTGCCGTCCTTTCGGACTGCTACGCCGCGTGCAGGCGCATCAGCGCCAGGAAGTCCTCGAACGTCAGGCGCGCATCGAGGGTCTGAAACACGCGCAGCGACCGGTTGAGGATCGCCTCGCCATAGGTGAAATCCGACTGCAATCGCTGCGCCGGGCGATCCACCGAGGTGCTGCTCTCCTGACTGATGGCGCTCAACAGCACCGTGGGGCTGTCGCCCAGGGGCCACGCACCGCCCACCTCGACGAATGAGGGTGGTGAGGTGAATTGATCGTACAGCCAGGCGGCGAACGGCGAGAGGGGCCTGAGACGGGCCTCGAATTCCGCGATCGAAAACTGCATCTGCCGATACGCATTCTGCGGCACCTGCCACACCGGCATCCTGGACTGCTCGATCACGATGCGGGCGGCCTGCAGGTCCGCGGCCAGGTTGTATTCCCAGCCGCCCGCCGGGTAGCTACCACCGCCGATCCAGATCACCGTCATGCGCGCGGCGATCGACGGGTCCAGCCGCAAGGCGGCGGCCACATTGGTCAGCGGTCCGCCGCAGGTGAGGATCAGCGGAAGTTTGTCCTCACGCAGCGCCTCCGCGACGATGGCCTTCGCCGCAGCAGAAGGCGCCGGCTCGGGACGATCCAACTCTTCCGATCCCGCCATCACCGGCGGCGGAGCCACGAGCCGCGCGCGGCGCATCAACTCGATGGCGAGCTCACGACCCGCCGCCGCGCTTTTCTCCGGCGGCACCAACCCCGGGAGCTTCCGGTCCAGGGCAGAGCTGGTGACGAGCACCACCCGAGTCTTGGGCGTGAGCACTTGATGCGCCAGCGCGATGAGACCATCCGGATCGCCGGCAAAATCATTGTCGACGATGACGCGCGCCGAAGGGCGTTGGGGAATGCGCTGAAAGCCGGCGGCGAGGAGGGGCTTGGACAGGATGGCCGCGGCCGCACCGGAGGCGGCGCCGGCAATGAAGCGGCGGCGGGTCTTCATTGAATCATCGTTCCGCATGGCGTACGGCGGATGCTACGCAGCGTCTGCCTCTCGACGCAAGCCGCATCGGATGCAAAGATGCGAGCTCGTTCATCGGAGCAGCAGCATTCATGAGAATCTATAACGTGGCGGGCTGGGGAACACTGGTTTTGCAGGCGGTCATATCCGCGTGGCTCGCGCCGGATTGGATGGGCCCGTGGTGGGGCATTGCCATCGGAGAGGCTTATCTGTTGGTGTCTTGGTTCATGGGCGGACTATACCTGTCGGACATGATCCACCTCGGCATCGCGCATCGCGCGCTCGACTACAAGCCCTGGTTCATGAAGGCCGTCACCGTGATCAACAATGCGGCCTTCGTGTACATCGACCCGGTGAGCTGGGTGAACCGGCATCGCCTGCATCACCGCTTCGCCGATCATCCGGGCGACCCCAACAAGCTGGGGAGCGATGGCTTCTGGAAGACGATGTATCTGTGCCTGTTCCCCTATCCCTGCCAGGAGAACCTGGCGAACGACGCCATCCTGCAGAGCTGGCCGTTCCGGTTGGTCGCGCATCCGCTGTTCATGATCCTCTCCCCGCTGATGAGCGGCGGGCTGCTGTGGTGGGTGGTGGGCGATTGGAAATTCGCCGTGGGTGTGTGGCTGGGCGTGCGTGTGTTCGCCCTCTGGGTCAATATGGTCCAGAACTATTGGACCCACGATCGGCGCTGGGGCACGCGGCGCTACGACGATGCGCATGACAATGCCATGAACATCGGTGATTGGCTGCCGGTCACTGCCACGTTCAGCGCCTGCCTGCAGAACAATCATCATCATTATCCGCAGCTGATCCGCACCAGCCATGCCGCGCACGAATACGATTTCGGATACATGACGGTGCGCATCATGGCGGCGCTGGGATTGGTGAAGCCCACCCGCATCGGCACGCAGCGGCCTGATGACCTGGAATTGGCGGCGCTGACTCTCTAGACGCGAGGCACGAAACGGCGCGTAGCGTACGCTGCGCGCCGTGGTGGCTTACGCCCGTGCGCGTCGCGGCATGAACGGCGCGATGAGCTGCCGGAAGAATCCCTTCGGCACGCCATCGTGCAACAGGCCATAGCGCTCCGGCCAGGCATCCTGCGGCAGGTAATGCGTGCCGAACAGCTTGTCGATGAACGGCAGGTGGATGGCGAAATTCACGTCGATGGCATTCTTGTCGGCGGCGTGATGCCAGTGGTGATAACGCACGGTCACGATGTAGGGGTCCAGCCACCGGGTGCGCGGCCGGAAATCCGTGTGGCAGAAGGTGGCGTGGAAGGACACGAACACCAGGTATCCCGCCATGGTCGCCTGCGAGAATCCGCACAGGGTCATGGGGATCAGGATGAGCCCGCGCGTGACCAGGATGTCCACGATGTGCGAGCGCGAGCCCGCGATCCAATCCATGGTCTTGATGGAATGGTGGATGGAGTGAAAGCGCCACAGGAAGGGAATCTGATGAAAGGCTCGATGCGTGGCGTATTGCGCGAGGTCCGCCACCAGGATCGCCAACGGCAGCTGCAAGATGAAGGGCAGTGTGCCGACGCTGTTGGTCATCGTGGGCATCGCCAGCCACTTGGTCGCCACCGTGGCCGGCAGGAGCATGGCGAAGGTGATGAGCTGAGCGGGCAGGTGCGTCACCACGAAGTAGAAGTAATCCGTGCTCCACTCGGGACGGAAGATCCCCTGCTGCGGATGCCGCGGCCAGAAGCGCTCCAGCGGCACGAACACGATGGTCATCACGAGCAGGTCCAGCAGGAACCAGTCGAGACCCAGGCCGAACTTGGAGGACACTTCATCCGGCATAGGCGCGGCGCCGCCGCCGAGGATGGCCGCGGTCAATGCCAGGGAAACGCCGGTCATCGCCAGTACCTTGCGTTGGCGCAGGAAAGCCGATATCGCGCCGAATGCCACCGCCGCCACGATCACGGCCTGGATGAGGATACGAATGACGGCAATGGGATAATGCGCGCGCGCATCGGGGAGCGTGAGCAGTGCAGGAAAATGCAGGCAGAGCGTGCCGCCGAAGCCCAGCATCCCGCAGAAGATCGACAACACGCCGCTGATCCAGCCGCTGCCCACGTGCTTGGGCTGGTCGTCACCGAAGACTTTCTCGAAGAACTGATCGGACATGGGGCGCTCCGTGAAGCCAAAGAATAGACACGGGCTTTGGTAAACGCCAGCCGGCGTTGCCGGCGGCGCTGATTCTGTTAGGCGCGTCTCATGTTCCCGGGGGAATCATTGACGGGATTCACGCCCAGCCGCGCCGCCGCGAGTGGTGCTCAAGGCGCAGTCCCCACCGCCCTGCGCAACGGCCAGGCATGCATTGATACCAGCCGCGCGCCAATGCCGCGGGCGTACAACTCGATCCCGGTGCTGCGCGGCGAAGCGAACACCTGCCCGGTCAACACGCCCTCGCCGCCGTTCGCGAACACCTCGATCGAAGACCAGTCGATGAAGATTCGCAGCGCGACCCTGCCGTCGCGCAAACGGACAGGCATGTTGCGCCGCTGGGCGAACACGGGCGATGGAATCCGGCCCGAGCGCGACCGGTCGAAGACAAGCATGCTCGAGGTCCTGTCGTAGCCGATCACCGTCCGCTCGCGCGCACCCACCCGAACGTTCAACCCCACCTCTTGCGCGGAGCCGGGCTCGATCACCACGAGGATCTCCATCGACTTGCCGGCGTTCGGCGCCAGCTTCAGCGGCGTCACACCAGGGTTCAACGGCCGGGCGCCGATGTGAACGGGCGTGCCGCGCAAGGCCTCCAATTCACGCATCGGCACCTGCCGCAGTCGCGGGTAACCATGGCCATCGTGCAGCGACACTTCACGGGGCAGGGTCATGGCCCCGCGCCAGGGCGAGGTGGGAATTTCCTGCGCGTAGAAATGCGAGTTCATCCATGCGACCCACACATGGCGCTGGGGCTCGCGCGGCAGGTTCTGCCAGGACAGGGCCGCATAGAAGTCGGCACCGTGATCCACCCACTGCACCGGCGCCGCCGTGCCGGGCTGCGCAGGATCCGGATCGGGAATGAAGCGCTTGCCGTCGAAGCGCCCTACGAAATACTGCGCGCCCGACCCTTGCGCCAGCGAGCTGCGGAACACATCCATCTTCAACACCCAGCGCTTGTTGGCCGCATCGCCGTCGACGGGAAGCTCGAAGAAGTCCGGGCACTCCCACGGACCATCGACGGCGCCTGCGGGACCGAAATCGCTCAGATGAGTCCAGGACTTGAGATCGGACGACGTATAGAACGCGACTCGATGTTCATCCGCCTTCGACACCACCATGATCCATGCGTGGCTGGGTTCATGGTAGAACACCTTCGGATCGCGGAATGCGATCGAGCCGATGTCGAGCACCGGATTGCCGGCGTACTGGGTCCAGGTGCGGCCGGCATCGCGGCTGTAGGCGAGATGCTGCCGTTGCGGCGCGCGCTCGCCCCGGCCGGCGCTGGTGTAGATCGCGACCAGCGGCGGATGCGTGCCATCGCCCAAGCCGCTGCTGTCGTGCGCATCTTCCACCACGCTGCCGGAAAAGATCATGCCCTGCTCGGTCTCCGGAATTGCCACCGGCAACTCGCGCCAATGCAACAGGTCGGCGCTTACCGCGTGACCCCAACTCATGTGTCCCCATTTGTCGCCCAGCGGGTTGTACTGGAAGAACAGGTGGTACTCGCCATTTGCATGGAGAAGGCCATTGGGATCATTGAGCCAGTTGCGCGCAGGCGAGAAGTGGTATTGCGGCCGAAAAGATTCGGTGAAGGGCACACTCGGCGCACCTGCCGCGTCCGCGGCGGCCGTTGACTGCGTGTGCATGCCGCAGGCAACCGCCAGCGCTGCAAGCACCGGCGCCGAGGCGACGGCAGAGCCCAAGGTTCGGAAGGGCGCGGCCGTGGGCATCATCGTCCTCAATGCACCGTTGCGGGCATCTCGACCACCACACGCGCGGCGACGGCAATATCGGGAAGCCGGACATGCAAGGCATGCGCGTCGGCATCATAGTCCGCCGGCACGCGGCGCTTGCCGAGCAGCACGCGACGGGGCGCGGCATTCACGCCGTGGACCGTCAGCTCGATTCCGGACCACCAAGGCACGTACCGCCCCTGCCGCGCGCCGAACTCGATGCGCAGTTCCTGCGGCTGCACCTCGCAGCGCAGGGATTGGCGCAGGAATCCATCCCTGGCATAAGCGAAGCTCACGCCGTCATCCTGATACAACTGCCCCTCGCAGCGTGCGCCCGGATACACCGCGATTTCCAGCGGACCCGCGGGCTTCTGCAGCGTGCTTTGCACCAGGGGCTGCCGCGGCAGGATTGCGCCGGGACGCACGAACACGGGCAGGCGATCCAGGCGCGGCGTTTCGCTGAATGCAGCCGCGCTCACCGTCAGTCCGCTCCAGTAGTCATACCAGCCCTCGCCGGGGAGCATCACTTTGTAGGCGGCCGGAGATTCACCATCCGGCGCGGGCGCGATCAGCAAGTCAGGTCCGAGCATGAATTGGTCCTGGCTGCGCCAGAACAACTCGCCCTGCGAAAGCACGCCGGGAAATTCCAGGAACACCGGCCGCATCATCGGCACGCCGTCGCGGCTCGCCGCCTCGCTCAAGGCATACAGGTACGGCATGAGCCGGTAACGCTCTTCTATATAGCGGCGGCGGATGGCTTCATGGTCCTTTCCGCCCATCCAAGGTTCCTGCGGCGGCTTGCCCTTGGCGGCATGATCGCGGAACAGCGGCGTGAAGGCTCCCACCTCGATCCAGCGCGTCAGCAGGTCCGCCGAGGGGCCCGCGCCGGCGAAACCGCCCACGTCCGCCCCCGACATCGAAAAGCCGCTCAAGCCGAGATTCACCAGCATGGGAACCGACATCCGCAGATGATTCCAGCTCGAGCTGTTGTCGCCGGTCCAGGTGGCGGCATATTTCTGGCCGCCCGCGTAGCTGGCGCGGGTGAGCACGAAAGGCCGCAGTGTCGGCGTGAGCTCGCGCAATCCTTCGTAGGTGGCGCGCGAGTTGAGCATGCCATACAGGTTGTGCATCTCGGCGTGGCTGGCCACCCGCGGCGCAAAGCCGGCATTCTCGATGCGATGCACATTGTCCAGGGGCATGGTCTTCGAACGCACATTGAACACGGCGGGCTCGTTCATGTCGTTCCAGAAGCCCGCGACGCCCGCCTGCACGAAATCTCCGTACAACCCGCCCCACCAGCGTCGCACCGGCTCGCGGCTGAAATCCGGGAACACCGACGCGCCCGGCCACACATCCGCGACGTACACGCTCCCGTCCGCCCGCTTGACGAAGGCATCGGCGGCCGCGCCGCTATCGAAGGGCGCATATCCCTGGCCCGGCGCATGCGCGATGTGCAGGTCGGTGATCAACACCAGGCGCATGTCCACGGACTTCAAGTCCTTCACGAATCGCGGCAGGTCGGGGAAGGCCTGCTTCGACACCGTGAAGGGCCGGTAGCGGTCCTGGTAGTCAATGTCGAGGTAGAGCGCATCGGTGGGAATTCGATCCGCTCGCAGGCGATTGACGATGGCTCGCGCCTCGGCTTCGGTCTCGTAGGAATAACGCGATTGCTGGTAGCCCAGCGCCCATAGCGGGGCAAGGGGCGCCGTGCCCGTGAGGTAAGCGTAGGTGCGCACCACGGTCTTGGGATCATCCGCCGCGAATACGTAGTAGTCCGCCTCGCCGCCCTCTGCGCCGATGCGCAAGGTGCCCCGTTCGGTCTTGCCGAAATCGAAGCTGCTGCGCCAGTGGTTGTCGAGGAACAAACCCATGCTGCGGCCGTTCTCCCGCACGCCGAGCACGAAGGGAATGGACTTGTACAGGGGATCGGTGGATTGTGTGAAATCACCGGCATCGGTGTTCCACAGCACGAAGGCCTGGTCGCGGCGGTCGAGCGGCCCGGTCTTGTCGCCCAGGCCGAAGTAATGCGCATCCTCGGGCATGTGCTTGCGCATCCGAAGCGATGCCGGCGCGCCGTCGGCGCCCGCCTCGAATGCAAGAGCGCCTCCCGGCGCATCCGTCAGCACTTCATGGCCGGCTGCATCCTCGATGGTGAGCCGCCAGGTGTCGGTGTCGATCCGGGCCACGAGCGCAGCGGTGCGCAAGGTGAACTCCTTGCCGTTTTGCGTCTTGCGCAGGGGTATCGACTGCAGGCGCACGGCATCGGCCACCGCCCACGAGGTGTCCTCGCCCAGGGCGCCGCGTGCCGCGCGCACGTGCAGGATGTCATCGCGCGGGGCGGTGATGCGCAGCGTCATGCCGTCGCGCTGCAGCTCGAAGCGCGTGACGGTGTCGCCCGCCCATGTCGTGGAGGCCAGCGCCAAGCTCAGCAGCGCTGCCGCACGCCATCGATTCCCCTGCCCGTTGCGCATCAAGGCCTCCCCACGGTCAGCAGCAACACGCCATGCGCCGGCACGCCGGCTTCGAATGTAGTGTTCAACGGCGCCAGCGCGCGTTGGCGCCACACATCACGCAGCGGCATACCGGGCTGCAATTCAGGCACACGGCCCGCGAGCCGCAGACGACGGAAGTGTTCCCCGGCATTGAAGACTCCGACCGCGCGCCGCCCGTCGGACAACTCACGCACCCAGATCTCCCAGCCATCCTGGGCGTATGCCTTGCGCGCCGCGCGCCCCAACGGATCCTGGTCGATGGCAATGACTTCATCGTTCACCAGCAGGTTGCGCGTGAAGGTATCCAGGTGCGTGAGCTCATTGCCCAACAGGAGTGGTGCGGCCAACAGCGACCACAGGCTGATATGCGCGTATTGCTCGTCCGGGGTCAGGCGCGAGGCATGCAGCTCGCCGCCCCAACCCACCTCGCCCACCACCAGCATGTCCGGATCGTTCCAGCCGCCGGGTGACGCGTACGGCGCGGACTTGGCCTGCGCATCCATGATTTCCTTTACCGATGACCAGCTGTCCTCGATGTCGCCGGTGGTGCGCCAGGAATCCCCGCGCACCTCGTTGCCCCAGGTCCATACATCGGCAAGGCCGTACTGGCAGAGCGAGTACACGATGTCGCGCGGCTGCGCCTGCAGCGCCTGGCCCATGAGGCGGTACGGGGCCTGGTAGTCGGCCACCGTGGGTTGCTTGGGCAGCAGGTTCTCGTACGAGCATTGATCGTATTTGAGGTAATCGATGCCCCAGCGTGAATAGGTATCCGCATCCTGGCGCTCGTGACCCAGCGATCCCAGGAACCTACCGCAGGTGAACTCGCCGGGGGAGGAGTAGATGCCGAAGCGCAGCCCGCGCGCATGCAGGAAGCTGCTGAGCGCGAGCATGTCGGGAAATTTCTCATTCGTGAGGATTTCGCCGGCGGGCGCGCGCTTCGCAGCCTCCCAGCCGTCATCGATGTTCACGTAGGTCCAGCCATGCGCGGCAAGGCCGGTGCTGATCATGGCTTCGGCGACGGCGCGCACCTTGGCGGCGTTCACCGCCAGGCCATAGGCATTCCAGCTGTTCCAGCCCATCGGCGGCGTGAGCGCCAGCGCATCGCCCACGCGCAACAGGAGAGTATCTTGCGCCTTGCCCAGCGCGTTCGCGGCGGTGAGGCGGATACGATAGTCGCCCGCCGCCGCCACCTGGCCGCTGATGACGCCTTCGTGCGCGTCCAGCACAAGGCCCGGTGGCAGGCCGTCGGCCGACATTCGCAGCGGCGCGCGGCCCGTGGCCGCGATGCGATAGTAGATGGGAGAGCCGGGCCGCGCGCCCAGCACGCGCGCACCGTTGAGGCGCGGCCGCGGAGATTCAGGCGGTGTCAGCAGGTAAGGCGCATGCCAGGTGGCGCTGGCCACCGCGCCCGTGCTGCGCTCGGCGAAGCGGAAGCGCACCTCGATGCCGGCGCGCTGCGGCGCCGAGACCTTGAGGGTGGCATGCCCCTGCCGGTCGACATGAAAGGGCACGCTCGCGCGATGGAGCACCGTGCCGGCCGCCGCGTCGACCACCTCGTAGGACATGCGGCCATCCAAGGCCACCGGAAACGTGTTGTCCCAATGGGTATCCGCCCGCAGATTGCCGCGTCCGAAGTCGACGACCGTGCGTCCCGTATCTAGCGCCAGGCCATCGACGATCTCCGATAACTCCAGCACGGGCATGTCGCGATAGAAGCCGCCGCCACCGGAGCCGTCGTACACGCGTATCGCGATGACATTGTCCGCATCCCAGCGGATCAGCCCTTGAGCTACATCGATGTAATAGTTGCGCAGCCCGTTCCAACGCGTGGCGTACTCGCGCGGGTCGTCGGGAAACTGCCCCATCTGCCCAATCTTCACGCCGTTCAGGAAGGTATCGTCCACATCATCGATGCTGGACAGGTACAGGTGCAGGCGCTGCGGCCAGCGCACGCTGGATTTGAGGCTCGACGGAATGCGCACGTGAATCCGGTACCAGGAATAGCCGTCGTAGGCAGGAAAGCCCTGCTTCTCGTAATTGGCCAGCGTGGAGATTTCCGCCCAGGATGAATCGTCGAAGTCGGCGGCGGCGCGCGCTGGGTCATCGCCCGTGGCGAAGCGTGCCTTCGGTAACTCGATGCGTGTTCTCGAAGGCGATGCGGCATCCGCCGCAGGAGCCTCGGCGGGTGCGGCCGCAACTCTCTGCATCGACGCCGCCGCCACCCACCATGCGGCCGCCAGCGCCGCGGCGCCGGCCCATGACCCCTTCTTCATGCTCATCCCCCTCGTGCGCGCGGTCAGCAGGCGCGAGCCCGGCGCCGCTTCAGGCCGCCTTGCAGAACTTGTCGATGTATTGCCGATGCGTGGGCAGTTGCGCGGCGGCGGCGGCCAGCGCATCGCGCAACTTGCCCAGCCAGGCTATCGCATCCACGCCGCGATAATGAATCAGCGGATCGGGCCGCTCCGGCAGGTTGAACTGCCCGACGTGCACTGCCAGCCACGATGCCTGACCGAACAAATCGTACTCACGTTGCACCAACCGGCCGAAGCGCCGGAAATGCTCGATCTTCTCGGTGAGCGTGTCCGGCACGCTCATGCTGGCGCAGGCCCGCCACATCTCACCCTGCTGCTTCTGGTTCAGGTAATAGTGCAGGATGATGAAATCGCGGATGCGCTCCACTTCGTTGCCGGCGATGCGGTTGAATTCATCGCGCACCATGGGATCGAAGTCGCGGTCGGGGAACAAGGCAAGGAGCTTGGCGATACCGGCCTGGATCAGGTGAATGCTGGTCGATTCGAGCGGCTCGAGAAAGCCGCTGGAGAGCCCGATCGCAATGACGTTGCGGTTCCAGGTCTGGCGCCGGCGGCCGGTGACGAAGCGCAGCGGCCGCGGATCCGCGAGCGGCGGGCCGTCGAGGTTCGCGAGGAGCGTCGCCGCCGCGGCATCGTCGGAAATGAAGCGCGAACAATACACATAGCCATTGCCCGTGCGGTGCTGCAGCGGAATGCGCCACTGCCAACCGGCCTCGCGCAGGGTGGAGCGCGTGTAAGGCGTGAAGTCCGGCGTGCTGGCGCAGGGCACGGCCAGCGCGCGATCGCACGGCAGCCAATGCGTCCAGTCCTCATAGCCGGTCTTGAGCGCGCCTTCGATGAGCAGGCCGCGAAAGCCCGAGCAATCGACGAACAGCTCACCGGGGATGCGCCGGCCGTCCGCCAGGGTCAGCGACTCGACGAAGCCGTTCTCGCCTTGCAGCTGAACGTCGCCGATCCTGCCTTCCACGCGTTGCACACCGCGCTTCTCCGCATACTCGCGCAGGAAGCCCGCGTACAGGCCCGCATCGAAGTGATAGGCGTAGTCGTAGGTGGACAGCACGTGCCGCGGATCCGCCACCGGCGGTGCGAAGCGCCCCGCGGACGCCGCCGCCCAGGCCATGCAGTAGTCATCCAGGCTCGCAGCTTTCCCCGCGGCGCGCGCCTGTTGCCAGTAGTGATGGACAGCCACCACATCGAAGGGCCGGCCGAAGGTGCCGAAGGGGTGGAAATAGCGGTGTCCCTGCTCTCCCCAGTTCACGAACTGGATGCCGAGCTTGAAGGACCCCTTGGTCCGCCGCATGAACTCGGCTTCGTCGATCCCCAGCATCTGATTGAAGGTGCGGATGGGCGGAATCGTGGCCTCGCCCACGCCCACCGTGCCGATTTCCTCGGACTCGATCAACGTGACGGAACAGCCACGCGGCATGGCATTGGCGAGCGCGGCCGCCGTCATCCATCCGGCGGTGCCACCACCGCAGATGACGATGCTTTGGATGCTGCGTTCAGGCTGGTTCACGACGCGACCCGCTCATCGGCCAACAAAGAAGGGTTCAACAAAGCAAGCAGGGAGCAGCTTTCGCTGCTCCCTGCTTGCGATTTGCCTTCAGCCCACATCTTACTGCGGACGCCAGGCGTCGAGTTACTTGAAGTGGAACCGTACCGAGGCCGTGACCGTGCGGCCCAGCGCCGGGGCGCCACCGATGACCGTCGGCGAGACGGACGAATCGGAGATGCCGCCGTTGCCGCGCAGATCGAAGGTATCGAACAGGTTGTACACCTGCAGGCCCACATCCAGCCGGTCGATCGGCGTGACGGTGAGGTTGGCACCGAAGATCACCGAGCCCGGATACTCGAAGCCATTGCTGTCCAGCGCATTGGTCTGGCCGGTGGCGGTGAGGCCGACGGTGACCCAACGCGGGAAGGCGTAGTTCGAGGACACGGTGTAGGTGAGGTTGGGCAGGCCGTCCGAGCGCACGAAGTTCGTTGCGCCGGCGCCCTGCTTGCGCGCACGCGAGAACGTCGCGTTGGCCACGAACGAGAAGGGTCCGTGGGCATACGTGCCGTAGAATTCCGCGCCCGTGGACTTGTACTTCGCGTCGATGATGCAACCGCCTGCGCCGCCGGGACACTTGGTGGCCGATAGCTCGAAGGTGCTCTGCTTGAAGTCGCCCTTGAGCAGCGTCAATTCGGCCGTGTAGGAACCGCCGAACAGCGAGCCGCGGTTCTTGATGCCCAGTTCGTACTGGTTGACGATGTCCACCGACGGCGAGACGCCATCCGTGGTGCAGGGGCCGGTGCCCACATCGGCCTGCGTGCAGAGCTGGCCGTCCGCGCGGATCTTGCCGCTGACGGTCTGGCGGTCGCTGTTGAAGCGGCCGCCGCGCGAGCCACGCACGAAGATGCTGGTGTTGGAGGTGGCCTTGAACAAGGCGCCCACCGACCAGGAGTTGTAGCTGCGCGAGTAGTTCAGGCGCTCCTGCGGACCATTGGCCAGCATGGTCGGGATGTTCACACCGTCGACGACGGTATTGAACTCGGTGCCCGTGCTCTGGATGGTGGTGCCGGACGCCCGGACATTCTCGCGGCGGACGCTGGCATCGATGCCGAACTTGTCGGTGTCGAGGTCCAGGGCCACGTACGGCGCGTTGTCCGTGTAGGACAGGTCGTAGTCGCGCGAGCAGCAGGCGCCCCAGTTGTTGTTGAAGCCGGAGATGCCGTTGGCGGTGAGCTTGTTGCCGGCCGCATCGTACAGGTCGAGCTGCGAGGGGTTGTTGCCGCTGACTTCGCGCGTGGACTTGTTGACGTGCCAGTCCATCGCGATCTTCTGGTCCATGAAGAACCAGCCAACGCGGGTGGTCAGGCGGCCTGCGCCGACATCGAACTTGCCCGACAGGTTGAAGTCGTTGGCAAAGCTGCCGACGTCGCGGATGTTGGTGCGGACATTGACGTTGTTGTCGACGTAGGTGCCCGTGTACGCCTGGCCGGCGTTGGGGCCTTGGGCATAGCGGATGCTGTCGACGACCGCGCCGTTGACGGTGGAGCCGATGATGCCCGACCGGGTGGTGACATTGAGGAAGGGCGAGGCGAAGCCGCCACTCATCTTCGTCCAACGGATGTTGTCGTCGATGTTGATGTTGTCGGTGAAGTCGTAGTGGAACTGGCTGCCGATGGACTTGGCCTGGGTGGTGATGCCATCCATCTTGACGCGCTCGAGCACGCCATCGCGGTTCACGATCAGGAAGTCCTGGTTGTAGATGGAGTAGTTCGACTCGCTGCGGCCGTCGAAGCCCGGGTACTGCTTGATGCCGCTGACGGACTTGCCGCTGATGTTGGCCAGCGCCGGCGCGCCGGTGTAGTTGGGCTCGGTGGTGTCGGCATACTTGAACAGGAAGCGGATGAAGCCCTTGCCGTCATCCAGTTCCTTGGTGATGTTGCCTTTCACCTGCACGCTGTTGCTGACCTTGTAATCGGCATGCAGCGGGCCGCGGCCGTCCTTGAAGTAGCCGCCGACATGGAAGTACGAGGTATCGCTGATGCGATCGCCGTAGCGGAAATCCACACGAGTCTCGTCATAGCCGAGGCCCCGGGAGAGCCCGATGAAGCCGCCCGGGTCCTTGCCCGTGTGGCTGATGTAATTGATGACCGCGCCCGGCGCCTGCGAAGCGAAGGTCGAGGCGGAGCCGCCGCGGACAGCTTCCACCCGCTCCACGCTGGAGTCGAAGTGCGTCCAGTAGTCGTTGTTGCCGAACTGAATGTCACCGAACAGGACCGTGGGCAGGCCGTCTTCCTGGATCTGCACGAAGGGCGACCCGCCCGTCGCGACGGGAAGACCGCGCACCGCGATGTTGGAGTTGCCGCCAGGACCGGCCGTGCCGGCCACCTGGATGCCGGGGATGAGGCGGAACACTTCCGCTTCGGAGCTGGGCTTGAAATCCTTGATCAGGTTGGCGTTGACGCTGGTGACGGACACCGAGCTGTTCAACTGCGTCTTGTCCTTGCCGGACGCGGTGACGACGATTTCCTCCAAGGCGCCGGCGACATCGCCTGCCGGTGCAGGTTCCGTTGCATTCTGGGCGAAGACCGGCGTTGCGCAGGCCAATGACGTGGCGGCGATCAAGCGCACATGCCGCGACTGCTTCTTGCGTCGACGAATTTCAGACTTTCTCATCATCCCCCCCGATTTTTTGAGAATGCTCCCTCATGCGGGCGGTGAACCCGCCGGCGGCCCAGCCAGAACCGCGCAGCTGGATTGAAGCAAGAAATGCAATCGATTGCAACAATCGATTGCAAAATTGTTTCAGGCGGCCTGGGGACGTTGCGGCAACGCTACATCGAAGGCCACGACCAGCCGTTCTCCGTCTTCGAATGGCAGGGTGGAATGCCACATCGTTGACGGAAACAGCACCAGGCGACCGGCGCGCGGTTCGGCCGTCCGGTAGACCGGCAGGTCCAGTCCCAGCTCCGGCGGCGGGCAGCCGAAGCTGATCCAGCCAGCCGGCGGCGGCCCCATCTGCGCCGCATCGGGCAGCGAGACGTACAGGGCCGAGCTGATCCACCCCATCGGATGCGTGTGCGCGACGTGGTAGCCCTGCGGCTGCAAGCGCACCGACCAGCTGCCGGAGAATCGCACCGGCTGATCCCGCGGCGGCGCCAGCAACGGATGGGCGGGGTCGGCCGCCGGCAGCGCCTCGAGGTAGCGGCGCACGGCCGCCGTGATCTTGCGGCGCGCCGCCTGGATCTGCGGCTCGTGCCGGAAGAACAGCGGCCGGTCGGTCTGCGTGCCGCCGCGCACCGACTGCTCGATGTAGGGCGAGCTGGCGGTGTGCAAGCCGCGCAGCACCTGCGCCAGCGCCTGCAACTCTCCGGGCGCCCACTCGAGGTCCATGGTTTCGATGCACGGCGGCGAGCCATCGAGCCACCTGGCGCGCGCATCACCCAAAAGCCGCCAGATCACGGACGCGTACGGCCATGCCAGCCGCGCGGACGGCGTGTTGCACAGGAGTTGCGCGGCGGCGTCGGCCTCGTGCAGGCGGCCGGTGCGCAGGTAATAACGCAGCCGGCACAGCTCCACGCCGGCATCGCGCACCGCTGACGTCTGCGCCAGCAAGGGTTCGGCGCGCTCGCGCGCCACCCTCTCGCAGGCCAGGTACAAGTGAGCGAGCACGAAGGGCCGCGACTCCCCCATCGCAGCCTCGCCTTCAGCCAGCACCTGCTCCGCGCCGCTCCAATCGCGCAGCGTGGCGAGCACGTAGAACCAGGCAAGCCGCAACGGCGCATGGCGCGGCAAGCGGCGGCAGGCCTCACGATAACTGTCGAGGTGGCGATCGCGCTGGCCCATGGTCCAGCGCATCGTCGACAGCGCCTGATGGCCCTCGAGCCAATCCGGCTGGCGCGTCAGGGCGTCGAGCAACAATGCCTCGGCCTCCTCGCGCCGGCCTTCGGCCGCCAGCGCCAGGGCGAGCTGGCGCGAAATATCGCGCTGCTCCGGCGCCAGGCGTCGCGCGTGCTCGAACAACGGCGTCGCAGGCAGGCCGCCGGCAAAGCAGGTCTGCGCATGTTCAACGGCAATGACCGGGTCCGCGGGCGCGAGTTGCGCGGCGCGCGCGAAGGCCTGGGTGGCTTCCGGGATGTCCTGCGCGGCACGCAAGCCCAGCGCGCGCGCGCGCCAGCCGGCGGCATCGGTGGGCTCGGGAGCAAGGTCAGCGGGTGAGGCCATGGACCTCTCGATTACATCACGGCGAGGCCGTGCCGTAAGCCTAGGCCGTGCGCGACAATTCGTTGCCACGCAGCGGACGCGCATCCGAGCAGGTGACATCGCAATCGCGCGTGGCGAAGTTCACCCGCAGTTCGGCCCAATGCGCATCGCGCGTCCAGCGCATTTGCAGGGTGGCATCATCGCTGGTGTACAGCTCGAACACGCCCTCGAAGGCCGGATGCTGGTTGCGCATGCGCATCAGCTCGCACAGCAGGCGCACCACGGGGCGCTGTGCCGCTGCGCCGATTTCCTCCGGCGTGTAGCGGTGCCGGTTGATGTCGCGGCCCACGCCGGTGCGCTCCAGCAACGCCATGTCGTTCATGCCTGCGAGCAATCCCACGTAGTACACCTGCGGGATCCCGGGCAGGAAGAATTGCACGGCGCGTGCCAGGAGATAGGCGCGGTCATCGCGTCCCAGCGCGTCGTAGTACGTGCAGTTCACCTGGTAAAGATCGAGGTTGGAGGCGGCTGCGCCCGTCGCCTTGCGGCTGGCGCCACCGGAATTGCGGTGGATGGCTTCCACCAACGCATCCAACTCGCCTTCCGGCACGAGGCCGGGCCGGCCGGCGCGATCGGCCGGGTCCGCGCCGATGTCGACGATGCCGATGCCATCGTGCGTATCCAGCACCGTGAGCGCATTGTTCGGGCGGATCTTGATCCACTGCTTCAGCGAGCGCGAGGTCTTGAACTCCAACGCGTGCAGCAGGAGCGGCGGCAAGGCGAAGTCGTACACCCAATCCACGCGCGCGGCGATCTCGATCTGCTTGCGGTAGTAGGAGTGGATCTCCACCAGCACTTCCATGCCAAGGTTACGTGCCTGCTGCGCGAACTCGCCGATGAACTCGAAGGTCTCCGGCAGCATGAAGCAACTCGTGCCCGCCTTCTTGATGGCATAGCCCACGGCATCCAGGCGCACCATGCGCACGCCGTTCTCGGCGAAGGTACGCAGGATGCCGGCCAGATACGCGGCGCCTTGGCTGTGGCGCACGTTGATGTCGAGCTGGTTGGGCGTGAAGGTGGTCCAGAATACGCGCTGCTCGCCATTGGCCAGCGTGCGCGTGGAGAACGGCAATCCGGGGCGCGGCCGGTAGATGGCCTTGAGCTCGGCCTCGCTGGCGCCGTCGGGAAAAATGGCCTCGCGCGTGAGGAACAGGCCGTCGTAGGGCGAAGCCGCACCACGCTGCGAAAGGTCCTGGAACTGCGGCGAATCGGCGGAGATGTGGTTGACGATCACATCGGCCATCACCTCGTAGTTCGCCGCCAGCGCGCGCACGTCCGACCAATCGCCCAGGCGCGGGTCCACGCGCGTGTGGTCGGTGGGATCGAAGCCGGCGTCGGCGCCGTCGATGGGCAGGAAGAACGGCAGGAGGTGCACGCCGCCGAACAGGCCGCGCAAAGGCCCATCGAGCAGTGCGCGCAATTTGGCCAATCCCCCGCCGCCCAGGCGGTCCACATACGTGATCAGCTGGACGTTGTTTTTCATTTGTGCAACTATATTGCAATCGATTGTAGCCAGTTGTAAAGCGGGCGCAGCGGAACCTCGACATGCCTCGGGGTGGGGGAACCAGCATGACGGCCGATTCGCGTACGCCCAACCGACGCCTGCTCAAGTGGCTCACCTGCCTGATGTTCCTCATGTTCGCCATGACCAGCGACGCGGTGGGCAGCGTCATCCCCAAGGTCATCGAAGAATTCAAGTTGAGCATGAAGGCCGCGGGTACATTTCATTATGTGCCCATGGCGGCCATTGCGCTCGGCGCCGTGCTGCTGGGCTTTCTCGCCGACCGCATGGGCCGCAAGGCCACCATCGTCGCGGGCCTGTGCTTGTACGGCGTGGGCTCGCTGCTGTTCGCCGTGGGCAACTCGCTGGCCTTTTTCATCGTGCTGTTGGCGATCTCCGGCCTCGGCATCAGCGTGTTCAAGATCGGCGCGCTGGCGCTGATAGGTGATATCTCCAACTCCACGCGCGAGCACACCTCGCTCATGAACGCGGTGGAAGGCTTCTTCGGCGTGGGCTCCATCATCGGGCCGGCGCTGGTGGCCGTGCTGTTGCGGGCCGGCATGTCGTGGAAATGGTTGTACGTGATCGCCGCCGGCGTCTGCGCCGTGCTGCTGTTGATCGCGCTGCGCGTGCGCTATCCGGATTCGCGCGCGGCGGAAGGTGAGCGCATCGATCTCGGCCGCACCTTCCGCATGATCGGCAATCCGTACGCACTGGGCTTTTCGTCGCTGATCGCGCTGTACGTGGCCACGGAGGTGGCCATCTATGTGTGGATGCCCACCTACCTCGCCAGCTACGAGCACGAGGCGCCGCTGCTGACCGCTTATGCGCTGACGATCTTCTTCGTGTTGCGCGCGGCGGGCCGGTTCCTCGGCGCCTGGCTCCTGAATCACTATTCGTGGTCGATGGTGCTGGCCTGCTTCGGCATTGCCATCTTCGCCTGCTTCGCCGCCTCGTTGCGCGGCGGCGTGGCGGTGGCCGTGTACCTGCTGCCGCTGTCGGGGTTGTTCATGTCCATGATGTACCCGACGCTCAACTCCAAGTGCATCAGCTGCTTCGAGAAGATCGAGCACGGCGCCGCGGCCGGCGTGACGCTGTTCTTCACCGCGCTGGCCGCCGCGGCCGGCCCGCTGGCCATGGCGGTGGTCAGCGATCAGTTCGGCAGCGCCGCCGCGGGATTCGCGCTCGCAACGAATTTTGCCGGCCTGCTGGCGCTGGGGCTGGTCTACAACTGGCTGCGCGCACCCGCCGCGGCGCGCCTGGCGCAACGCGACTCGGCGCAGGCCGCGCACTGACGCGCGACGCTCACTGACGCGTCAGTTCTTGCGGCGCCCCGCGGACGCCATGCTCGATTCACGCACCACCAGTTCCGCCGGCATGGTCGCGGAGGGCGTGTTCTCGCCATTCATGCGCCGGAACAACAAGTCCACCATGATGTGCGCACCGCGCTGCAGGTCCTGGCGCACCGAGCTCAGGGGCGGATTGAAATAGCTCGCCATGGCCAGATCGTCATAGCCCACCACGGCGACATCGCCGGGAACGGATTTTCCCGCCGCGGTGAGCGCGCGGATGGCGCTCATGGCGATGACGTCGGAGGCGGCCACCACCGCATCGAAGCTGGCGCCGCTGTTGATGAAGGCACGCATGGCCTCGTAGGCCGTATCGGCGGTGAGATGCGCCGGCACGCTGCGTGGTCCTGCCGCATCGCGCGGTCCGTTTGCCAGGGCGGTCTTGTAGCCTTCGAATCGCAGGCGGATTTCAGGGATCGACGGTTCGCCGAAGAACACGATCTGCCGCCGTCCGCTCTTGAGCAGATGCTCGGTGGCCGCCATGGCGCCGGCCACGTTGTCCGTGCCCACCGTGCAGTAGGATTGCCTGTCCAGGTGACCGCCCCACACCACCAGCGGCAGGTAGCGCTCGGCGGCGGCCTCCAGGGCCTTGTGCTCGGTGCTCTGGCCGATCACGAGGATGCCATCGGAGCGGTTCGAGCCGATCAACTGCAGGAGCCAATCGCCCATGGGCGGCAGCACCTTCTGCAGGAACACCCCATAACCGCGTTGGGTGATCTCATCGGCGATGTAGCCCAGCATCTCCACGAAGAAAGGATCGGTGAGCGGTTGGCTGGCTTCATGGCCCAGCGGAATCACCACGCTCAGGATCTGCGTGCGCTGCAGGCGCAGGTTGCGCGCCGTGCTGTTGACCACGTAGCCGTGCTCCTGCGCCAGGCGCATGATCTCCTGGCGCTGCGTCTTTTCCACGAGCTTGCTGCCCGCGAGCGCGCGCGACACGGTGGACACCGACACCCCGGCAATGCGGGCGATGTCGGTCATCTTGGCGGGTTCGTGGCGGCGGCGCTTGGGCATGCGTCAGCGCTGGACCTCTTCCACTACGGCCTGACCCGACACACGCGCCTGGATCAGCGCCCAGCAAAGGCCGATGGTAAGCAGGAAGGCGATGACCAGCAGCACGACCCAGGTGAGCACGCCTTCGCTCGACAGGCTGAACCAGCCCCAACTGATGAACAACCACACGGCCGCTGCGCAGATGGCAAGGCCCAGCGTCACGCCCAGGGTGCCCAGCGAGCGCCAGGTGGCGTGGACGAAGAAGATCCACACGGCCAGCAGCGCCAGACCCGCCACCACCTGCAGCGGCTGCAGGTGAGGAAAGGCGGCGCCGGCCCAATGCAGGAAGGAGTGGCCGGACGGATTGTAGGTGCACAGCACCAGGGCCAGAGAGGCGACGAAGCGGGCGGCGACACCCGCAAGGCTCAAACGTTGCACGACGAAATTCCTCAGTGATGAAGCGGGCCTCTCGCCCGGCGAACCGGCATGGTAGCGCGCCGACGCGCTCCAGTGCATCATGCGCCATTCTCGCCGGGGCGCCGCCCCGGCGCTTGACCTTCGAGGGGAGAACCAGCTTGCGGAACGCGAATCTTCATCGACTTGGCCGTGCCGCGGTGATCGCCCATTCCTGCCATGCATCCCCGCGCGGCATGGCCGCCCTGTTCCTCGCCGCCTGCGTGCTCGCGCCGACACTTGCCGGCGCCTACCCCGCGCCGCCGCCCGACCCGTCCCTGCCCGCCTCCACGGTGCCGGTGGCGATCCAGCAGGCACGCCGCGCCATGCTGGACCCTGACACCAACGTGCTCACTTTCCACAACATGGACGAGCTGTTCACCACCCGCAGCGTGCCGCGGTCCGGTCCCGTGTGGACCATTCCCCACGCCGACCATGCGCTCGATTTCACTTATGACTTCAAGGGCCAGCGCCATACGCCGGAGCAATTCCTGGAGCGCACCTTCACCAACGCGTTGCTGGTGATCAAAGACGGCCGCATCGTCTACGAGAACTACCGCAACGGAACGCACGACAATACGCGCTTCATGGCCTGGTCGATGACCAAGTCCATCACCTCTATTCTCATCGGCTGCGCGCTGCAGGAAGGCCGCATCCATTCCATCGACGATGCGGTGACCCAGTACCTGCCCGAACTGAAGGGCGGCGCCTACGAGGGCGTGTCGATCCGCCACATCCTGCAGATGCGCTCGGGCGCGCAGTACGAGGAGCGTTACGACTTCGGCAATCCGGGCGTCGCGGCGCGCAATCATGAGCTGGCGCTGGTGCAGAACGTGGTGCGCTTCGCCGACGTGGCGCGCACGCTCAAGCGCGCGCATCCGCCGGGACAGGTGTGGGAGTACAAGACCATCGATACGGCGGTGCTCGGCTGGCTGCTGGAGCGCGTCAGCGGCGGCAGCACCGTGGCCGCGTACACGGCGCAGCGCCTGTGGGAACCGCTGGGCATGGAGAACGATGGCTTCTACATCATGGATGGCCTGCCCGGCGTGGGGCGCGAGTTCAGCGGCGCGGGCTTCAATGCCACGGCGCGGGATTTCGCGCGTATCGGGCTCATGATGCTGGCCGGTGGCGAAGCCAATGGCCGGCGCATCCTGCCGGAAAGCTGGGTGCGTGAATCCACGCGCACCACCGGTGGCCCGGGGCCGGGCTACGGCTACCAATGGTGGACCTTCCCCGGCACGCGCGCCTTCCAGGCGATCGGCCTGCAGGGCCAGCATATTTTCGTGGATCCCGATACACGCACGGTGATCGTGAAGTTGAGCTACGTGCCGCCGGGAAACATGGAGGCCGACGAGGAGGCGGATGCCTTCATGCTGGCCGCCGCCGCCTGGCAGCCTCGCTAGCGCAGGGCCGTCGCCGCGCGCGTCTGCTACGCGCGTCTAGAACCAGTTGTAGTTGAAGCTGATGCTGATGCGTTCGGCGGCGCTCGGGTTGGGCGCCACTTCGTGCCGCAGCCAGCTCTCGAACAGCACCACGGTGCCCGCTTCCGCCGGCACCTTCACCCACGGCTGCTGATCGCGCGGTGCGTCCCGGCGGCGCGGTGGCGCCGCCATGAAGCGATCCAGGCGCGGATCCTCGAATTTCAGCGCCGAGCATCCGCGCGGCGTCTTCACGTAGTACGTGCCGCTGATGGTGGACAGCGGATGCAGGTGCAGCCCGTGCACCACCTGCCGCGGCATGATGTTCACCCAGCAATCGGTCATCGCCAATTCACGCCCGCCGAGATCCAACTGCAGTGACTGCGCATACGCGCTGACGTGGCGGTCGAGCCGGCGGCGCAACTCCTCGAAGTTGGGCGAGATCTCGTGCATGCGATGCACCGAGTTATACGAGGTGAAGCCGCCCGGATAATTCCGTTCTGACCAGCGCCGTCCGGCGGCATCGTCCTCGCGCAATTGCAGGCATTCGGCCAGCAGGCGGCGGTTGAGCACGGCAGCGCCCCCGCGGCGCAGCGGCGCCCTGTAGATGAGCGTGGGAAACAGTGCTTCGACCGGCATGCCGGGGCTGCGCGCTGCGGGGCTTCAGGCGGCGGCGCCGGGCGCGCCGTGGCAGGCGCTGCTGCACACGGTCTGTTCGATCTGCAGCGTCGCATGATCGATGCGGAACTTGCTTTGCAGGCCATCGCTGATTGCATCCAGCAATTTGCCGCCCGCATCGCCCTGCGGCACGACCAGGTGCGCGGTGAGCGCAACGCTGGTGGTGGACAGCGCCCACACATGCAGGTCGTGCACCTCGGCCACGCCGCCGTGCCCCTCGATGAAGCGCTTGATCGCTGCTGAATCCAGGTTTGCCGGCACGCCATCCAGCGACAGGTGCAGCGCATCACGCAACAATCCCCAGCTGCCCCACAGGATCACCGCCACCACGGTCAGGCTCACTGCCGGGTCGATCCAGCGCAGGCCGGTCTTGAGGATGATGAAGCCCGAGATGACCACGCCCACCGACACGGCCGCGTCAGCCGCCATGTGCAGGAAGGCGGCGCGCACGTTCATGTCTTCCTGATGACCGGCATGCAGGAGCCATGCGCTCACGCCGTTGATCAGGATGCCGGCGCCAGCCACCCACATCACGGTCACCCCGGCCACCGGCGGTGGCGCGACGAAGCGGCCGATGGCCTCCCAGGCAATGGCGCCGCAGGCCACCAGCAGCAACACGGCATTGCCCAGCGCCGCGAGCACGGAGGAGCGCCCCAGCCCATAGGTGAAACGCGCGCCCGCGGGCCGGCGCGACAAGGCCATGGCGCCCCAGGCGGCGATCAATCCGAGCACGTCGCTGAAATTGTGGCCGGCATCGGCGATCAGTGCGATGGAGTTCGACAGCCAGCCGAACACGCCCTCGACGCCGACGAAGACCAGGTTGAGGACGATGGCGATGACGATGGGGGTCTCGAACCGCCCCTTGGGGGAGCCGTGGTGGTGGTGGTGCGGAAAGGCGCCGCCGGAATGCTCAGCCCCATGAGCATGACCATGCCCCTCATCGTGCGCATGGTCATGATCGTGGCCGCCGTGGCCATGACCCGAGACGTGCGAATGCGGTCCGCTGCTCATTTGGGAATTCTAGCCGAGCTTGCCTCAGCCGTATGCTCATCGAAGGTATTCATGCGCCATAACATGGGAAACCACACCCGTGCCCACAGGAACGCCACCGCCAGGGTCAGCACCCCACCCAGGACCAGCGAGGGAATCAATCCGAACCAGGCGGCGGTGACGCCGGATTCGAACTCACCCAGCTCGTTGGAGGCGCCGATGAACACCGAGTTCACCGAACTGACCCGGCCGCGGATGTGGTCCGGCGTTTCCATCTGCACCAGGATGTGGCGGATGAACACGCTCACCATGTCGCCCGCGCCGAGCACGGCAAGCGACAACAGCGCCAGCCACACCTCGCGCGACAGTGCGTAGACGATGGTCGCGATGCCGAACACGATCACGCCGCCGAACATCCACGCGCCCACGCGGCGGTTGATCGGGCGGAAAGCCAGCACCACCGCGGTGATGCCGGCCCCCACGCCGGGCGCGGCGCGCAACAGGCCGAACACGTCGGGCCCGGCGTGCAGCACGTCGCGCGTGAAGGCCGGCAACAGCGCAGTGGCGCCGCCGAACAACACGGCAAACAGGTCGAGCGAAATGGCACCGAGCACGGGCTTGCGCTGCCACACGAAGCGAAAGCCCTCGAGCAGCTGGCGCATGGAGAAGTCACTGTCGGCATGCGCGGGCTTGTGAGCCCGGGTCATCGACATGAGCAGCACGGCGGCGGCGAACATCCCCGCCACCACTGCATATACGAGCTCGGCGCCGCTGTCGGCTGAGCTGCCGATGCCGGTGCCGGCGGATGGGCCGATGCCGGTGGTCGCAGGCATGACGCCGGACGCCAGCGAATACAGCACTCCGCCCAGGCTGGGACCGACCACGGTGGCGATCTGCCAGGAGGTGGAATTCAAGGCCACCGCATTGCTGAAGGCCTGCGGTGGCACGAGGTTGGGCATGATGGCCTGCGCCGCCGGCGCGTGAAAGGCGCGTGCGATGCCAAGACCACCGAGCGCGATGAAGATGGGAGCGACGCTTTTCACCTGGTAATGCGTCATGGCCAGCAGCGCGAGCGCGCAGGCCAGCAGCGCCACGTTGCACAACACGAGCACCCGCCGGCGATCGAAACGGTCGGCGGCGTGGCCCGCGAACAACGCGAGCGCCACGAACGGCAGGAACTGCGACAGGCCGATGAGGCCCAGGTCGATGAGCCGGCCGGTCATCTGGTACACCTGCCAGCCCACGGCCACCACCAGCATCTGCGAGGCCACGGACGTGCAGAACTTCGCGAGCATGAACAGCGAGAAATCGCGATGCGCGAACGCCGCGAAGCCTCCCATTTGGCTGGCGGAACTCACTTCTTCGCTTTGTCCGCCAAGGCCTTTGCCTTTTCACGCGCCTTTTTCAACCAGCGCCTCGCCCAGGCGAACTCGAGTCCCAGGATGGCGAGCCCCGCGGGAATCATCAGGAACGCCGGGCCGGGCAACACGATCATGGCGATGCCCACCAACAGCACGGCGCCGCCTGCGATGGCGATGCCGATGCGCCGCAACCAGGTGAGCCAGGCGGGGCGCTGCGGCGCAACGGGAACGGGCAGTGGATTCATGGATCGAGTATCCCCTTTGCGGGCCGCCGCACCATCGGCGCAAGCCCCTCTTGCTCGTGCGCCGCAGCATCGATGCCGCCGGCGGAGGCCGGTGCGCCCTCCTCCTCATCCAGCCAGTCGGCATCGGTTGGGCTGAGCAAGAGGCGCCGCTTGCGCCGGCGCAGGCGCTGGAACCGCGCAAGGCCGGCCGCCAATCCCAACCATTCCGGCCGCAGCAGCAGCGGCGGCGAGGCCGCATCCTCCGCCACCAGGGCAAGCGCCAGTTCGCGTGCCTGCCCGAGCCAGGCAGGAAGCTTCGCCGGCATGTCCTGCCACGCCGCGATGCGTTCGATGGCGGTCGCCGAGCCTGCGGCGAGCGTCAGCGACAACTTCTTTACGGCCACCATCCACTCTTGCGGGGGTAGGTCGGCTGAGGGCAGCGTTCTCAGGAAGATCTCGACCAAGGCGCGCGCCGGCATTTCCTGCACGGACTGCGCGGAGCCGGCATCGCTCAACAGCAGCGCCAACGGTGGCTGCGCCGCCGCCCAGCGCAGCAGCGTCTCGCTCGAGGAGGCATCGGCAGGCGCAAGGCCCGCCTCGGTCAGCGCCAGGTTCACCTCGGCGATGAGGATCTGCAGCGCTCCCGGCAGGTCCAGCAGACGGATGCTGGCGCGGTCGGCCGGTGCAATCGGCGCTGCCGCCGGGGATTGGCGCTCTCCCAAGCCGGCGGTCAGCGTCCGCAGTGCATCGGCTGGGGCGGGTGTCTTGGGAATTTCCATGGCGGCCTCAATGTTGCGCCAGGAATTGCTCGATCAAGGGCGCCAGCACCTCGGGGCATTCCAGGTGCATCATGTGGCCGGTGCCCATGATGGTGTGCGTGCGCACGCCGGCGACCAGGCTCCTGAAATAGGTGTCCGTGCCGTCTTCACCCAACGCCTTGGCGAACTCCGACAATTCGCCGAAGACCATGAGCATCGGCGCACGGATCTGCCGCCAGAAGTGCTCCGCTTCATCACGGCGGTAGAGCACGGGATTGACGTTCTTGTGGCGCGGATCGCCGAGCAGGTGCACGCGCCCATCGGCTTCGCGCCGCGCCCAGCTGTGCGCGATGAACAGGGCACGGCTGTCCGACACCCGCGGATAGCGATGGCGGATGCGGCCGGCCAGTTCCTCGAATGATGCGTAGTCGGGCAATTCCGGCACGCTGCTGACCTGCTCCAGCCACTTGCGCATCTGGCGCGGCGCCTGCTCTGGGCGCGTGCGCGGCAGGCCGAAGCCCTCCAGGTTCACGACGCTCCGTACGCGCTCGGGTCGCGATCCCGCGTACAAGCCGGCGATGTTGCCCCCCATCGAATGGCCCACCAGCCGCACCGGCGCGTCCGGGCTGTACACCCGCAGCAAGGCATCCAGGTCGGCAAGATAATCGGGGAACCAATAACCGTCGGCCGGCCAGGCCGATCGGCCGAAACCGCGCCAGTCGAGTGCGACCAGCGGCAGGTCCTCCACCATGGCATCGACCAGGAATTGGAAGGTGTCGCCGGTGTCCAGGAACCCATGAAGCAGGAACACGGGCGGCTCCGCGGCCGTTGGTTGCGGTCCCCAACAGGTCAGGTGGGTATCCAGGCCCCGCAGCCGGACGCTCGTGTGGCGCGGCGCGCGCCGCGGAACGTAACCGCTCAACGGCGCTGCGTCAGCGGGGTTTCTGCGGTGGGCGCGTGGGACCGCCGCGGGTGACGCGGGCCTTCTTGGCGGAAACTTTGCCGGACTTGCGTTTGCCCGCCGCGCTCGATTTGCGCTTGGTCTTCTTCACTGCCACGGTGTTCTCCAGGTTTGTACAATGGCCGCTCGCTTCACAGGCACCGGCGTCATGACCAACGGCGATCAATCGGACCATGCGCAGGCTAAGAATGCGCTTGCCCCGGCAACGGATCTGTCGGGCAGCCGCATCGGCCAGTACCTGATTCTACGCTCACTCGGCATCGGCGGCATGGGCGAAGTGTACCTGGCCGAGCGTGCCGACCAGCAATTCGAGCAGCGCGTGGCCATCAAGGTCGTGCGCGGCGGAGTGCTGGCGCGCAACGTGCAATCGCGATTCAAGGCCGAGCGCCAGATCCTGGCGCAACTCGACCATCCGAACATCGCGAGATTGCTCGACGGCGGCTCGCTGCCCGATGGTTCGGCCTACATCGTGATGGAATACGTCGACGGCATCGCCATCGATGCCTACTGCGACCAGCATCGCTTGGACCTGCCCGCGCGCCTGCGGCTGTTCCAGACGGTCTGTGGCGCGGTGCACTCGGCGCACCAGAACCTGATCGTGCATCGCGACCTCAAGCCCTCCAACATCCTGGTGAACACCGAGGGCACGCCCAAGCTCCTTGATTTCGGCATTGCGAAGCTCCTGGATGAGCGCCAGGCCGTGCAGCACACGCTGGCGATGACACATGCGGATTTTCGCGTGATGACGCCCGACCACGCCAGTCCGGAGCAGGTGCGCGGCGAGCCCATCACCACGGCGAGCGACGTGTACGTGCTGGGTGTGGTGCTCTACGAACTGCTCACGGGCACGCGGCCATTCATCATCCCTTCGCTGCGCCTCGCCGACATCGAGCGCGTGATCTGCGAGCAGGAACCGGCACGGCCCAGCGATGCCATCGGCGAAGGTCCCGACGCCACCGTGCTCGAGCTTGCGGAACGGCGCGGTGTGAACCCGGCGCGCCTGCGGCGCGCGCTGCAGGGCGACCTCGACAACATCGTGCTGATGGCCATGCGCAAGGAACCCGCGCGCCGCTATGGCTCGGCACAGCAGATGGCCAGCGACATCCAGCGCCATCTGGATGGCATGCCGGTGATTGCGCGACCCGACACCTTCGCGTATCGCGCGGACAAGTTCGTGCGCCGCAACTGGATCGGCGTGGCGGCGGGCGCAATGCTGTTCTTCATCACCGCGGCGTTCGCGGCGATCACCTGGCGCCAATCGCTGCACCTCGCCGCCGAGCGCGATGAGGTGGCAATGCAGCGCGCCAGCGCCGAGCGGGAACGCGCGCGCGCCGAGGAGGTTTCGGACTTTTTGATCAACCTGTTCAAGCTCTCCGATCCGGAGGAGAACCGCGGCAACCAGGTGACGGCGCGCGAGTTGCTCAGTTCCGGCGCGCAGCGCCTGCGCACCGGATTGGCGGACCAGCCGGCGACGCGCGCGGCGCTGCTGTCGACGGTCGGCTCGGTGTACAACAGCCTGGGCTTGTACGCGGATGCATTGCCTGTGCTGCAGGAATCCCTCGCCCTGCAGCGCGATGCCGACGATCACGTGCACCTGGCCACGCTCCTCGCGCTGGGCCGCGCGCGGCTGGGCTCATCCGACCTTACCGGCGCCGACGGCTCGCTGCAGGACGCATTGCGCCTCGCGCAAAGCCGTTATGGCGCCGCAAGCCTCGATACGGCGCGCGCGCTGTGGGAGCTGGGCGAACTGCGGCATGCGCAGGGAAGATTCCGCGATGCCGAAGGCTTGTACAAGCGCGCCCTGGGCATCTTCGAAACCCAGCACGCCTCGCCCACCGACGTCTCCTGGCTGCTGGATGATCTGGGCAAGATCTACGAGCGCGAACAGCAGTGGCCGCTGGCGCGGCGAACCTACGAACGTGCGCTGGAGATCGACAAGCAACTGCTCGGCGCAGACCACCCGCGCGTCGCCGTGCACCTGCACAACCTTGCCTTCGTCATGGAAAACCTTGGCGATGTCGGCCACGCGGAGGAACTGTATCGCGATGCCATCCAGCGCAACGAACGCGCCTATGGAGAGCATCACCCGGTCACGGCCACGGCCTGGGGCAATTACGGACTGCTGCTGCAAAGGCTGGGGCGCCTGCAAGAGGCGGAGGGCTATCTGCGGCGCGCGCTGAGCGTCATGCTGCAGCTGTATGGGCCGCAGCATTTCGATGTGGCCTACAACCGTGTGAGCCTCGGCCTGTTGCTGCACGACAAGGGGGATCTCGCGGGAGCGGAGAGCGAGTACCGCCAGGCGCTGGCGGTGTACGACAAAACCCTGCCGCCGCAACATCAATGGCGGGCCTCCGCGCTGATGCACCTGGCGCGGCTGCTGGCCGAGCGCGGCCGCGGCGAGGAGGCGCTGCTGCTCGCGGACAAATCCATCGCCATCTGGACGGCCACTTCGCCGGCGGGCAGCCCCAAGACCGCGCAGGCGCATGCCATCCACGGTTATGCGTTGCTGCAACTCGGCCAGGCGCAGGCTGCGGCGGCGGAACTCGACGCCGCCCTGCCCACGCTGCTCGCGGCGCGCGGCGCGAACGACGTGTTTGCGCGCAAGGCGCAGAAGTGGCGAGACACGGCGCGCAGCCGCTTGCCGCACGCCGTCCAGGTGCCGGGTGCAGGTCCTGCAGCCTGAGTTCCGGCGGCCTTGCTACGGCCTCGTCAGCGTCCCTCGCCTTTCAGCGGCAATGCCTTTTCAATGGCCACCAGCGATCCAGGCCGTCCGCTCGGATCGAAGAACGTAAACCGGCCGTCGTGATTGACCGACGCGCTGACCTGCTGCACGTTGTCCGAACCCGGGTAGCGCTGCTGCAGGCGGATCACGACACGCTGCGCCTCGGCCTCCTGCACCGACGCAAGCCAGCCCTTGGCGCCGCAATTGCCGGGTAGCTCCGCTTCGGCCGCTCGATACGAGGGCTGCGCGTCCGTCGCATCATTGAGCAGCACGGTGAGAAAGGTTCCGTCACAGCGGAAGGAGGCCCAGCCCCAGCCCAGCACCAGATCCGTCCTGCCATCTGCATCCACGTCGGCCGCTGCCAGGAAATCAGGCTTGTCGGAGAAGCGCTTCGCTTCAGGACCATCGCTCACGGCTTGCCTCGCGTTCAACGAGCGTACCCGCTGCTGCAGCCACTGATTGGCCGCGCCTATTTGGGCTACGGTGAGTTCGGATCGGTCCGTGGGCACGGGCCGGCGCGTTGTTGCGGCGGGTGATGCGCGCTCATTGCGCGCCTTGCCTGCAGCAGCAGATGCGCCTGCGCCGCCGACCTCGCAGTTCAAACCGCCACGTTCAAGCCTGGCGGCAAGTTCAGCGGCACGGGAATCGCAATAGAGGGGATCGCCGCGCGCCGACCATAGCGTGCGCGTAGAGCCGTCCTTGACGTAGTCGACGCGACAGCCGCCATCGGCCTGCCGATGAATGCGGATTTCGCGGCTCTCCACGGCCGAACGGCAGACGGTGAGGGAATCCGCCGCGGGCGCCGCCCGCAGCATAGGCGTGCACATCACGGCGGCAATGGCAAATGACGCAGGGTGTTTCATCCGGGCGAGGGCCTCATTGGAACGGACACCGCAAGCTACTTTATCATTCCCACATGACCACTTGCTTCTCCAAGCAAAGCCTGTCGCGCCTGATCTGCGGGCTGGCCCTGCCGTTCCTCATGACGGTGGCGAGTTCCGCACCACTTGAGGCCGATCTCATCATCCGCCACGCCACCATCGTCGATGTAGAACACGCTGCGCTGCTCGCCGACCAGTCCGTGGCAGTGCGCGAGGGGATAATCGCGGAGGTGGGGGCGGATGCGGCGGTCGCGAAGAAGTGGCACGCGCGCACCAGCGTCGACGCCGGCAATCGCTACCTGATCCCCGGCCTCTGGGATATGCATGTGCACTTTGGTGGCGGGCCGGAACTCATCGAGGAAAATCTTGCCCTGCTCAATCTCTACATTGCGCATGGCATCACCACCATACGTGACTGCTCGGGCGATTTGCCGCGGGAAGTGTTGACTTGGCGCGGCCAGATCCAGCAGGAAAAGCTCCTGGGTCCGCAGCTGTTCACGTCCGGCGCCAAGCTCGAAGGCATCCACCCGGTGTGGAAGGGCACGCTGGAAGTCGGCAGCGAGGCCGACGTCGATGCCGCCGTTTCGCGCCTGCTGCGCGATCGGGTCGACTTCGTCAAGATCACCGACAGCAGCATCGATCCAAAGATCTTTCTTTATGCGCTGCGGCGCGTGCACGGCATCGGCCTGCGCGCCTCCGGACACATTCCCTTGCAGTTGACCGTGGCACAGGCTGTCGACGCCGGCATCAGCTCCATCGAACACATCGACTATGCCTACAAGGCAGGCGTGAAGGATGAAGGCACGATCGCCGCGGACTTTGCCGCTGGGCGCATCAATCGCGCCGAAGCCTACCGGCGCATCGATGCAGGATTCGATCCGAGCACGGCGCGCGCCGCCTACGCCGAGCTGGCACGCAAGGGAGTGTCGGTCACGCCCACTTTGAACGGCAGCCGCATCACCGATTGGCTCGACAGCGAAGATCATTCCCACGACGCCTACCTCGCCTACATTGGACCCAAGCTCCGCAAGACCTACGATTGGCGCATCCAACGAGCCAATCGCGCGACGCCGGCCGAGGTCGAGTACCGCCACCAGCATTTCGCGCACCTCGCTGCCATCCTGCCGCTGCTGCAGCAGGCCGGCGTCACCATCATGGCGGGCACCGATGCGGGCTTCCTCAACTCCTTCGACTATCCAGGTATCGGCCTGCACGACGAACTGAGTCTTTTCGTCAAGTCAGGACTGACGGCATCGCAGGCGCTTGCGTCGGCGACCCGCGCCGGCCCCGCCTGGTTCGGGCTTGCGGATCAGTACGGCGGCGTGTCCACCGGCAAGGTTGCGGACTTGGTGCTCCTCGATCAGGACCCGCTCAAGGACATCCAGGCTACGCGTGCCATTCGCGCGGTGGTGCTGCGCGGCCGGTTGCTCGACCGGGCGGCGCTGGATAAGTTGCTGCAGGAGACGCGCGACAAGGTTGCGCGATGGAATGCCGCGCCTTAGACGTGGCGTCGTTCGAGCAAGTGCCAGACCTTGACTACGCCATGGCCGGCCTCGCGTTGAGTGGTGCTGCCCCAATGCAGGGTTGGAGACGGCGAAATCTGTCAGACAAATGGACGCCTATGCGCGGGGGCTGGCCTCCCGCCCCGACCTCCAGGTCAAGTCAATCGTGGGGTATTAAGGCGAGAGCATCTCGTCGATCTGTTGCGGCGTGGCCTCTACCATCTCGTTTTTTTCATTTTTCACTTCCAAATGCCATCCCTTCTCGAGGTGACGCGAAAGCTGCTCGCGCTCGATCTGCAATTCAATTTTCTTACGACGCACCGTGACCATTTTCGGTTTCATCACTGCTGACATGGCATTGCCTCCGATTTGCAAATTTCAATCCCAGGTAAGCGTAGGTTCAATGGCCCCGAGGAAGCGGGAGGATCGTCACAGTTCTTCGGCCGTACTTGGAGACTGCGGTCATATATGGGGGACACCCATTCTGACCCGGAGCTGCCGGTCGCGAGCGTCCGCTATCGGGGGTGCCATTGCGCCGCCAATCGCCAAGCGAACCAGGCGAAGCAATTGCCTGTGGAAGGATCGAAGTGTTATCTGCTACGGTCACGGTGTCTTTCACTGCCCATCAGCCGACTAAATCGCAGTAGCCGCATATCTTGGATACCGAATCCGCCATCGAGCTTGTAGAGATCCTCTTCGACTATCAGTACGACATGATCTGGTTGCGGCGCGGCGCGTGGGGCATGAACCACGTCGAGTTTCTATTCGTGGAAACTTCGCGGGTCATAGTGGCGCATCCCGAATTGAAAGATTGGATCGTTCGAGCGATCGAGTTCTCGATTCGGGAAGGTTACGAACGAAACGGTGGAGCGAGGCCTCGGCCACGAGGCTTCATTCTTGAGGAGTTTGTATTATTCTTTGTGCACTATACCCGTTGGCCGGAATTCAATTCGCTCGCGACAAGAGTTCGAGGAACTCCGGCTGATCTTTGGCGTTCCAACCTTGTGAGCCGCTGGTCCGAGCAGATTGACGCTGCGCTTCGGGACGATTGGGAAGACAAGATGTTCTTCGAGTGTTTCAGCGGCGAGCCGTCGACACATCACTGATTGCCGTATGGATATGACCAATAGGTTGAATCCGTCGGCGGACCTAGTTCGGCAGGAGTTGACCCGGACCTGCCGATCGCGAATGACTGCTTTGAGGGCAGCAGAAACAACATAGATTCGCCATATCCACTTGCCGGAGATAACATCTTGATGAGGAAGTCGGGCAGCATCCAAACCAACTGGAGCGTCAAATGAAAAGCTGTACACGCATCATCCTCCTTACATTTGCCTTGTTTGTCTCCGCCGCTAAGGCTCAAGATTCTCAGTTAACTTCTCAAGCGGAGGCCTCTGCGCTGCGTTGGTTGGCATTGACCGATACAGGCCGTTTTGATCAGAGCTGGACCGAAGCTGCAGAGATGTTCCAAGCAAATATTGCGAAGGCTGCTTGGGCGTCAGCGGCCGCCAATGCTCGGTCGCCCTTGGGCCACGTTCTTTCTCGAAAGGTACGTTCGGCCAAGTACGCTCGCTCGCTTCCCGGTGTTCCTGACGGCGAATACGTCGTAATTCAATTTGAGACGTCATTCGAGAAAAAGGTTAACGCAACTGAGCTTGTTACACCCGTACGTGAGAAGGATGGATCCTGGAAAGTCTCCGGCTATTTCATCAAGTAATTGCCGACGTCGCCGCTCGTGACCCGCAGCCGCCCTCCGCCAACGACTGCTTGCGGGCGGCTCCAATTGAAAGCGCCGGATCCATCTTCGCAATTCAGTGAACAGAGTCCTAAGTTCCACAGCACCCGCAAAGCGCCATACTTCGTCCGTAGCGGAAGTGGACGACCGGAATCGTTACGGCATTCCCATCAACTGCAAAGTCTGGCAAACGGACACTAAATTTCTTCGGGAACTCTCGGTCCGATTCAACCTTGTAGCTAAAGGAATCATCCGAGTCGGCGTGGAACAAAGAACCGCGAAGCGTACCGCCGCGAACCTCTGCTTTCGCCGAGAACGCATCTTGAGAGTTCGTGACGCGCTTCGCTGTAGCATCATATATAGCGCTGCCAGATCCCAAAACCGTTCCGCGCCATTCGCCCACGGAATCGGCAAATTGAAAGACAGCTTCGCTACCGACAAATGATCCGGTGTGTCCGGCCGGAAGAGAAATCCCAAGGTACACAAATTCTCCTTTCCTTCCCGGCAATTCCGGCGGAGAGATGTTCATGCGGACACCTGCGGGGAGCTTCACAAAAGCGTCGCCCTCCGGTGCGCATCCGGCGGTGACGCCGAATCCGTGCACAACACCAGTCGAAGCAAAGTAATGCTGCTGCACGGTTGGGAAACACCCAGCGAGTCCCATTGTGTACACCACACAAGCCGATTGGATTGCCCGAGAACGAGCACGGTTGAGTCGCATGGATCAGCACCTAAACATCACGAGCGAATAGCCCTGACGGTGGAGTTTTAGCAAGTAGCCTCGTTCATCCGATCGCCATTCGGCGTGAGGTGGGCACGAGAACCTCAAGAAATCCTTTCCGCCGCCGCTTGAGCTTACCGCAGGTCCCGAATGACCGCTAAGTGGCAGCCAGTTCTAAGGTTCGACTGACCGGTTTTGGCCGATTACCGCCGGTAAACCGCGACACCACTCGCCGACACGAGGGGGATGAAATAGCGGCGGCGGGCTGCAGCAACCCGTCGGCGGCGTGCCGCCTCAGAGCCCCTCGACGATCCTCAGATCCCGGACCACGGAGTCACCGAGTGCATCCAGGGCCTCGCGATACGCCGCACTGTCATGCGTCGCACGCGCCTGCTGCACGCTGTCGAACTCGATCAGCACCGTGCGCTCGAGGCGGCCCGCCTCGTAGGCGATGGCCGCGGTGCCGCGCGCCAGAATGCGGCCGCCGCCCGCTTCGATGGCGGGTCCTGCCAGCTTCGCATAGGCGGCCAGCTTGGCCGGGTCCTTGATCTCGAGGTAGGTGCTGATCCAATACGCCTTTGCCATGAGTCGCTCCGCCTCTCAGGCGCCCAGGAAAATCTTGTACGCCGGATTGTCCGTCTCTTCGACGAACGGATAATGCAGATCCTGCAGGTGGATCATGAAATCCACCGCCGTGGCGGGCGGTACCTGGATGCCGGCGAGCACGCGCCCGTAGTCCGAGCCGTGGTTGCGGTAATGGAACAGGCTGATGTTCCATTTCGAGCCGATGGCCTGCAGGAACTTCAGCAAGGCGCCCGGGCGCTCGGGAAACTCGAAGCGGAACAGGCGCTCATCGGAGATGCCGCGCGCGCGGCCTCCCACCATGTAGCGCACGTGGAGTTTCGCCATCTCGTTGTCAGTCATGTCGCGCACGGTGAAGCCCCCGGCCGTCATGTCGCGCGCCAGCGAATCGCGCTCCGGCTTGCCCTGGCTCAATCCCACGCCGACGAAGATCTGTGCCGCGGAGGCATCGTCAAAGCGATAATTGAACTCGGTAACGCTGCGGCGCCCGAGCAGTTCGCAGAAGCGCAGGAACGTACCGGGCACTTCGGGGATCTGCACGGCGAACAGCGCCTCGCGCTGCGCGCCGATGTCGGCGCGCTCGGCCACGTGCCGCAGCCGGTCGAAATTCATGTTCGCGCCACAGTTGATGGCGATGAGGTTCTTGCCGGCGAGCTTGTCGCGCGCCACGTACTTCTTGATGGCGGCCACCGCGAGCGCACCGGCAGGCTCGGCGATGGAGCGCGTATCCTCGAAGATGTCCTGGATGGCGGCGCAGATCTGGTCGGTGCTGACCAGCAACACTTCATCCACGTATTGCGAGGCCAGGCGGAAGGTTTCCTCGCCCACCCGCTTCACGGCCACGCCGTCGGCGAAGATGCCGACGCGATCCAGCGTGATGCGTTTTTTCGCCTTGAGCGATTCGTACATGCTGGCCGCATCCTCGGGCTCCACGCCGATGATCTTGATGCGCGGATACAACCATTTGACGTAGGCGGCGATGCCGGCGATCAGGCCGCCGCCACCGATGGGCACGAAGATGGCGTCGATCTGGTCGCCGTGGCGCTGCCGCAGGATCTCGGCGGCGATGGTTCCCTGGCCGGCGATCACGTCGGGGTCGTCGAAGGGATGCACGAAGATCAGCTGGCGCGCCTGCGCGATCTGCAGCGCGTGCTCGTAGGCCTGGTCGTAGTCATCGCCGTGCAGCACGATCTCGGCGCCGCCGATGTCGGCCACCGCCCGCACCTTGATCTCGGGCGTGGTCTGCGGCATGACGATCACGGCGTTGATGCCGCGGGTGCGCGCCGCCAGCGCCACGCCCTGGGCGTGATTGCCGGCACTGGCACAGATCACGCCGCGCTGGGCGGCGGACTGCGACAGGTGCGCGATCTTGTTGTAGGCACCGCGAATCTTGAAGGAGAACACCGGCTGCAGGTCTTCGCGCTTGAAGAACACCTGGTTGTTGAGCCGGCGAGACAGGCGTGGGGCGGCATCCAGAGGCGTTTCGACCGCAGCGCCATAAACCTTCGCTTTTAGAATTCTTTCGACGTAATTTTCCTGCATGGCGGCGCGTACATTAGCGCATGCGGCGCCGTGCGGGTATTCTTGATGCCCGAATCAGTGCTTTACGTGGTTTTCGACGGTCTTGAAACAGCCCCGGCCCTGGCAGGTCATTCTCGGCAGCGCCGCCATCGGTGCGCTGGGATCCTTCGCCACCCATTCCATCCTGCCGGCGCTCAGCGCCATCCGTGAGCACCTGCACTCCGACATCGGTGTGACTCAGCTCATCGTCAGCGTGGCGCTGCTGTCGCTTGGCGCCGGCCAGCTGATCGTGGCGCCACTATCCGACCATATCGGACGCCGCCCAATCGCGCTCACCGGTCTCGCGTTGTACGTGGCCGCGAGCATTGCCGCCGCGTTCGCCTGGCGCATCGAGTGGCTGATCGCGGTACGCGCCATCCAGGCCTTTGGCTGCGGCGCCGCCATCTCGGTGGCGCGCGCCACCATCGTGGATTATTTCGGCCCGAGCCGCGCCTCCACCGGCATCGCCTGGTCGGCCACCGCCATCCTCCTGGTTCCCATGTTCGCTCCCACCCTGGGCGGATATTTGGCGGAATTCCTGGGCTGGCGCTGGATCTTCGGCTGCTGCGCGCTGCTCGGCACGGCGGTGTTGGTGTTCTCGTGGATGCGGATCGCCGAGACGCATCCGCCCACGGCTGGTGAGCGCAACCGGGTGCGCATCGGGCACAGCTATTGGACGCTGCTCACCTCGCCTGACTACATGGCCTTCGTCTGCTACGGCTCGTTCCTGACGGCGGCCATGTACACCGTCATCACCAACGGTCCCTACGTGGTGATCGACGTCATGCACATGGCTCCCTCCACCTACGGCAACCTGTTCCTGATCCCTGCCGTCGGATCCTTCAGTGGATTCTTCGCCGCGGCGCGCTTCGGCAGGCGCATCGGTGCGCTGCGGCTCATGCAGACGGGCCTGGTCATTGCCTTGCTGGCGAGCACCGTCATGGCGGGGCTCCTGCTGCTGCATGTCTGGCACCCGGCGGTGTTCTTCATTCCCGCCATGGTGCTGGGATTCTCCAACGCGCTGTCCACGCCCTCGAGCACGTCCAGCGCCATCGCCATTCATCCGCAGATCGCCGGCGCAGCCTCCGGCGTGCTGGGCTTCGCTAACCTGGCGGTGTCGGCCGCCACCACCCAGATCGCAGCGGCGCTGGCCAATCACACCCCCATTCCCTTCGCCTGGATGGTGCTGGTGCAGGTGCTGGCCGCCGCCGCGGTCATGCTCTACATACGCCGCCGCAGGGCTCCGCCGCTGGCGTCGCAGGAATACGACGGTTCTGAGACCGTGACTTTGTGAGACAGGCCACGGATGGGCCAATTGCGCTTGGGTGCACCTGCACAAGGCGTAAAATGCCGGAAATGCGCGCATTCCTGCCCAGCCTGTTATCGCTCCTGTGGTCGGCCACCGCCCTGGCCGGGACGGGCGCCACCGTGGCCACCGACAACGTCAAGGCGCGGCTGATCAGTGAGAACGCCAGCATCGCGCCGGGCAGCACCTTTACGGTGGCCCTCGAGCTGGACATCCGCGATGGCTGGCACACCTATTGGCGCAATCCGGGCGATTCGGGACAGGCGACGCGCCTGAAGTGGACGCTGCCGCCGCTGTTCCTGGATTCGGACATCCAATGGACCACGCCGCACCGCTTCGATGTGCCACCGCTGGTCAATTACGGCTACGCTCATCACGCCATGCACCTGGTGGACATCCGCGCGCCGAAGGAACTCAAGCCCGGTGAGGTGACGCTGGCGGCGAGCGCCAGTTGGCTCGTGTGCTCGGACATCTGCATTCCCGAGAGCGCCGACCTGCAGCTCACCTTGCCGGTGGGCGATGGGGCCAAGGATCCGGCCGTGACGGCGCAGTTCGATGCCGCACGCGCCGACCTGCCCAAGCCCGCGACCGGCACGGTGAACGCCGAGTTGAAGGGCCAGGAGTTGCAGCTCACGTTGAACGCCGATTGGGGCGAGGTGCTGCAGCACGCAGATGAGGTGAGTTTCTTCCCCTTCGCCGAGGGCAGCATCGAATACGCCGCGCCCCAACGCATGGTGCGCGATGGGCAATCGCTGAAGCTCACGTTGAAGTTGGGTTACGCGCCGCCCAAGAACGGCCCCATCGAGGGCGTGGTGGTGCTCACCCAGGACAAGGGGACGGGCAGCGCGCGCGTTCCGCTGGCCATTTCTGCCCCGCTGACGATCTCGGCTGCGGCGGGGTCGACGGCCGCAGCGCCGCGCTTCGCCAAGTCCGCCACCGCGAGCACGCCTGCGGTGGCGTCCGCGCCCGTGGAGGACGCCTCGCTGTTGATGCTGGCGTTGTCGGCCATCCTCGGCGGGTTGATCCTGAACCTGATGCCCTGTGTGTTTCCGGTGTTGTCGATCAAGGCCATCAGCCTGGTCGAGCAGGCCAAGAAAAGCCCCGGCGCCGTGCGCATGAAGGGCATCGCGTTTACCGCCGGCGTGTTGGTGTCCATGCTGGCGCTGGCCGGCGCGCTGCTCGCGTTCCGCGCGGCCGGGCAACAGATCGGCTGGGGCTTCCAATTGCAGTCGCCGGTGCTGGTGACGCTGGTCGCCTACCTGATGCTGGCGGTCGGATTGAATCTCTCCGGCGTATTCGAGTTCGGCGGCTCGCTCGCCGGCGTCGGCGATGGCCTGACGCGCGGCGGCGGATTGTCCTCGTCCTTCTTCACCGGCGTGCTCACCACCGTCGTCGCCACACCCTGCACGGCGCCGTTCATGGCGACGGCGATCGGCGCGGCGCTGGCGCAGCCTCCCGGCACCGCGCTGACGATTTTCGCCGCGCTGGGCTTCGGGCTCTCGCTCCCCTTCCTGTTGCTGTCCTTCGCTCCCGGCCTGCGGCGCTTCCTGCCCAAGCCCGGCGCGTGGATGGACACGCTCAAGCAGGTTTTCGCCTTCCCCATGTACGCCTCGGCCGCGTGGCTGTTGTGGGTGCTGGCGCAGCAGGTCTCCCCCGGTGGATTGGCCGCGGCGCTGGCCGGGTTCGTGCTCATCGGTCTTGCCGCGTGGGCCTTCCAAAAATCCCACGCCACGCTGGGCACGGGCCGCGCCGTCGCGCTGATCACCGCGCTGCTGGCCTTGGGCGGCGCCTTGTTCCTGCCCACTCGCATGCAGGCGGCGGGCGCTCCCGCCGCACGCGAGGCCGGTGCCGATGAATGGCAGCCTTACGATGCTGCCAAGCTCGACGCCTTGGTGGCGGATGGCAAGCCGGTGCTGGTGAATTTCACCGCGTCCTGGTGCCTGACATGCCTGGTCAACGAGCGCAACGCATTCGCCGATTCTGACGTGCAGGCCACGTTCAAGCGCAAGGGCGTGGTGTTGATCAAGGGCGATTGGACCAATCGCGAGCCATCCATCACGCAGGCATTGTCGGCATTCGGACGCGCGGGCGTTCCGCTGTACGTGGTTTATAATTCAGTGCCCGGTTCGCAGGCGCCGAAGATCCTCCCGCAATTGCTCACCGCCAACCTGGTCCGCGACACTTTTGCCAACATTCCCGACCGCTGATGCCCGGCCGCGCGGGTGATCCTCACGACATGTCACCCGAAACCCAACATCTGATCACCGTCCTGGATTTCCGCCGCCGCCGCATGGCGGTGCGCTGGGACATCACGCGAGCCACCTGGACTTCGCACGAGGAGGCGGTGGCGTTGGCGCATGGCATCGCGCTGATCCGCCCCGGGCAGCCGGGCGTGTGCGTGTACGGCCACGCATCGCAACTACATCTGCAGGTGGGCGAGCTGAGACTGGCGCTGGGCGAGAACGACCCCCTGATCCGCTGCGAGCCGGAACTGCTCAGCGCCGGGCTGCGGCGCGTGTTTCGCATCGAGGCGCCGGGCGGGGGCACGCTCTACCAGGAGCGCTATTGGGCCGGCAATGCGCCGGACTTCCTGCGTCTGCTCGCGGAGAAAGCCGCTGACGCGCAGTGGCGCCTAAGCAGCGCCCGACTTTGGTCCGACGGCGTCGACCCCGCGCTGCTTCGCGAGGGCTGGCCGAGCTAGACCCTTGACCTCGGCCTCGGTGAGCACTCGCCACTTGCCGACGCCCATCTGCCCCAAGTGCACATTCATGATGCGCACGCGCTGCAACCTTCGCACCTGATAGCCCAATGCCGAGCACATGCGGCGGATCTGCCGGTTCAAGCCCTGCGTGAGAATCATGCTGATGGTGCGCTGATTCACGCGCCACACCTTGCAGGGCTTGGTCATGACGCCGAGGATGCGCACGCCCTTGGACAACAGGTCGATACTGAGGTCGGTGATCGGGCGGTCCAGCTCGACGATGTATTCCTTCTCGTGCCCGTAGTTGGCGCGCAGGATGCCGTTGACGATGTCCCCGTCATTGGTGAGCAGGATCAACCCTTCGGAATCCTTGTCCAGGCGACCGATGGGGAAGATGCGTTCGGGGTGGCCGATGAAATCGATGATGTTACCCGCGACACGCGGATCCGCGGTGCAGGTGATGCCCACCGGCTTGTTGAGCGCGAGGTACACCGCGCGCTTCTTCGCGCCGATCGGCTGGCCGTCGATGCAAACCTGGTCACCTTCGTTCACCTGCGTGCCGAGCACCGCGGTGACGCCGTTGACGCTCACCCGCCCCTGTTCGATCCATTTATCGGCTTCGCGGCGCGAACAGGCGCCGCTCTCGCCGATGTACTTGTTCAGTCTCATCGCTGGTTCAGGAATGCACCCACGGCCTTGGCCAACGCGGTGGGCTGCGCGTCCAACACATCGACGGGGAATTCCGCCGAACCGGCGGCGCCGAGGCGCAGATTGAGCGTGGGCTGGGGCGCGGCGGCTCGCTCACCCTGCGGGCCTACCAGCACCAGCCGGCGCACCAGATCCGGCTTGGCAGCCGCCAGGGCGAGCGCCACCGCGGCGCCGTCCTGCACGCCCAGGACATCGATCTTGCGCAGGCGCAGGTCCGCAGCGAGGTCGGCCAGGGCTTCCGCGTGCATGGCGGTATCGCCGTTAGGCGAACCATCGGACTCACCATGGCCGGGGCGGTCCGGCGCATATACCGAGCGGTCGGCGGCCATCAGCGGCAGGAAGGCGGCGAACACGCGGCTGGATGAACCTGCAGGGTGAACACAGATCAACGTGGTGTGCTCATCGAAACCGCCCGTCCCCGGAAAGGCAGTGCGCACGTGCAGCTGCCCCAGGCGCGTGTCGAAATATGCGCGCCGCGATCGAACCTCGATTTGCTTGTCCACTACCGTTCACCTTGGCCAAAAGTGCTGGGGATGCAGCATACGCGCTTGTGACATAAAAACAACAGCCCATTGACGGCGCGAAGATATCAGCGTACTTTCACCCACGCGCGCGCAACAGTTGTTGCGCAAACGCAAAGTTTCAAGGGAAGTAAGGCAGACCAACGCTCAACAAAGCGCCTCGAGCGCGCGAGCGTAACGGCATGGGGTACAAGGGGCCGGGCATGATGCCCGGCCTTTTTTTTGCCCTCACGGACGGTAATCGACAGCGATCGGACAATGATCCGATAGCTTCAACCGCGACACATCGCGCTGCTCGAAGCTCACCCGGCGAAACGTTGCGGGCACCCAGCGCGCCGCCGCCGCCTCCCCTGCGATGATGTGATCGATATACGCGCCATGCGGCTCGCTAAAGGAGCACTTGATGTAGGGCTGCCCCGCGGTGATGGCGGTCAACGAGGCTCCCGCCACGGCGTCGCGATTCAGCTCCTGCCACATGCCACCGCGCGCCTTGCCCTGCTCCGCCGCCAGTCGCCGGTTGAAATCCCCGAGCAGCATGAAGCGATGCCCGGCCGTGGCCTGCATGTGCACCCATGCGCGCAGCGGCGCGATCTGCCGGCTCAACAGCTCGCAGGCTTCGAGCGAGCCGTCCAGGCGCTGGCGCGCGCAACCGGATTTCAAGTGCACGCCGAGCAGGTGCAGTTCCTGCGGCGTGCCCGGGAACAGCGTCAATTGCGCGCCGGCGCGCAGGTGCCCGCGACCTGCCGCCAGCGCGGCATAATCCGGGCCGCACACGAAGCGGATCCCGCGGCCGCGGCGGATGGCGAAGCCGTTGTTCTGCACGGAGCGGCGCGCGGTGAAGCAGAAGTCATGATCCGTGAACACCTGCCGCGCAGCATCCGGTCCGTCCACCTCCTGCAGGGCGATTACATCCGCCTCGAGCTGCGCCACGTATTGGCGCAGGCGGGAGAAATCGGCGGCGCCGCGCGCAGGCTCCCGCGCCACATCACAGGGAATGCTGCGCGCCGGGACGTAAGGCTGGTCTTCGCGCGTGCAGGTCGGACGCAACGCCACGTGCGTGGCCGGCGTCATCAGCCATTCGAGATTCCAGGTCGCCAGCGTCAGCGAGTCAGGCGTGGCGCGTGCCGGCGCCTGGCCGAATGCGCAGCCGGCGGCGGCGATGAGGGGCAGGAGGCGGAAAAACGGGGAGCGGCGCGGCATGCCGCGATGGTACTAGAGGCGTATCACCGCATTGCGCGGCGTCCGCGCATTTTCGAGCCCCGAGCCATCGACGACGCCGGCGAGGCTGCGCGGCGCGAAGCCGCGCGGTGCCCGCCGCGTACCTAGCGTTTGGCGTGGCGCCGTCCGGGCGCGGAGGACGCCCCACGCAGGTCGCCCGGGCCACAGACCCAGACCCGTCCCTGGAAGGGTTCGAAGCACACCCGCAAGCCGTCGCTGCGGCGGATGATCTGCGAACCGCAATGAATCTTGCTGTCGGCGAAATCGGCCTGGACCAGGTCCACGATGGTGGCCGTGGGTTCGGACGCGTCGGCGGGCGGCAGGGAGTGCGCCAGCACGCGCGCCTGGACTTCGTCGGAGCGGAAGGAGTTACCCAGCACGCCCTTCTTGAAGCGGTCGAGCACCACCAGCACCGAGCTCAGGGTGTTGTCGGTGACATCGTTGGGGCGGCCATCGCCGCTGGTATAACGCAGGTGCAGCAGCCCACCCACGCCGCGGCCTTCGTCATGCAGACATAATGCAAGCGCCCCATGCAGGTGCGCGACCAGAATCACGGGCTCGGGCGACACTTCGTAGGTGTCGGGTGCGACGGTGATTTCCGGCAAGTCCTTGGACAAGCAAATGATCCTCGTTCCCGGGGGGCTCGACGATGATGCACAATGCGGGCGGCACGGCGCTGCCGACCCTTTCACGAAAATGGGGCACCGCAGCGCGGGCGGTGCCGTTCGTGGGCCCCAGGCGGGCTTCCAGGGCGGGCGGACACCCCAGTTACCATATGCGAGGCGGTTATAAGGTCATGTTAGGCGGGTATTGGAGGACGGGCGGTCGCGTCCTTAAGGTGGCCGGCTATGTATCGCTATGACGCCATCGACAAAGCGCTGGTGCGCGAACGCGTCGCGCAGTTTCGCGACCAGACGCAACGCTTCCTTGCGGGCTCGCTGAGCGAGGACGAATTCCGCCATTTGCGCCTGCGCAACGGCCTGTACCTCCAGCGCCATGCACCCATGCTGCGGGTGGCCATTCCCTACGGGCTGTTGTCCTCGAAGCAGCTGCGCACGCTCGCGCACATCGCGCGCCGCTACGACCGCGGGTACGGGCACTTCACCACGCGCCAGAACCTGCAGTACAACTGGCCCAAGCTCGAGGACGTGCCGGACATCCTGGCGGAGCTCGCGGAAGTCGAGATGCACGCCATCCAGACCAGCGGCAACTGCATCCGCAACGTCACCTCGGATCATCTCGCAGGCATCGCACCCAACGAGCTGGATGACCCGCGCATCTGGTGCGAGATCATCCGCCAGTGGTCGACCTTCCATCCCGAGTTCACCTACCTGCCGCGCAAGTTCAAGATCGCGGTGACCGGAACTCCGGAGGACCGCGCCGCCTCCCAGGTGCACGACGTCGGCGTGCACCTGGTGCGCAATGCGCAGGGCGAGGTCGGGTTCGAGATCCTGGCCGGCGGCGGCCTCGGCCGCACGCCCATCATCGGGCAGGTGGTGCGGGACTTTCTGCCGCGCGAACATCTGTTGTCGTACCTGGAGGCCATCCTGCGCGTGTACAACCGCGAGGGCCGGCGCGACAACATCCACAAGGCCCGCATCAAGATCCTGGTGAAGGCGCTGGGCATAGAGGAATTCCGCCGCCGCGTGGACGCCGAGTGGGAGCAGATCAGGGACGGCGTGCTGCGCGTGACGCAAGAGGAAGTGGCGCGCGTGCGTGGTTTCTTCCTGCCTCATCCGTACCGGAAACTCGCGGATCGCGACGTCACGGCGGACCAGGACAAGGCCTTCAAGGCCTGGTACCGCTACAACACCCATGCGCACAAGGTGCCGGGGTATCGCGCCGTGTTCATTTCGCTCAAGGCGCCGGAGATCGCGCCCGGCGATGCCACCGATGCACAGATGGACCTGGTCGCGGACCTCGCCGACCGCTACAGCTTCGGGGAGATCCGTGTGACGCACACGCAGAACCTGTTGCTCGGGGAAGTGGAGCAGGAACGCACCTTCGAGTTGTGGCAGGAATTGAAGCAGTTGAACCTCGCCACGCCCAACATCGGCACGCTCACCGACATGATCTGCTGTCCGGGACTGGATTTCTGCAGCCTCGCCAACGCCGGCTCGATCGAGGTGGCCAAGCAGATCAACCAGCGTTTCGAAGACTACGACTACGTCTACGACCTGGGTGAAATCGACATCAAGATGTCCGGCTGCATGAATGCCTGCGGGCATCATCACGTCGGGCAGATCGGCATCCTCGGCGTGGATAAGAGCGGCGAGGAGTGGTACCAGATCACCATCGGCGGTTCGGCGGCGGCCGATGCCGCCCTGGGCACGGTCATCGGCCCGTCGGTGGCCAAGGGCGAAGTGGCCGAGACCATCTCCCGGCTGCTCGAGGTGTACATCGCGGAGCGGCGCGAAGAAGAGCGCTTCCTCGATGTCGTGCGCCGCATCGGCGTGAAGCCCTTCAAGGAAAAAGTGTATGCCACGCCGCTTGCTGCGTGACGGCGCTGCCGTCCTCGACGATTGGGAAGACCTGCACGACGCACCGCTCCCGGGCGATGGCCGCGCGGTCATCATCGGATTCGATCGCTGGCAGCGTGAGCGTGAATCGCTCGCCGGCTACGCCGGCAAGCTGGGCGTAAAGCTCGAACCCGCGCACAAGGTCGAGGAATTGGCGGGAGACTTGCCGCGCCTGGCGTTGGTCGCCGCGAATTTCCCGGGCCCGAGCGATGGCCGCGGCTACACGCAGGGACGCCTGCTGCGCGAGCGCTACGGCTTCAAGGGCGAACTGCGCGCCAGCGGCTACGTGCGCCGCGACCAGGTGTTCTTCCTGGCGCGCTGCGGGTTCAATGCGCTGGAATTGCCGGAAGAGGAGCTCACCACCGCGGGTGAGGCGTTCGAGACCTTCAGCGCCGCCTATCAAACGACCAACGATGTTGGGTTGCCTTTGAAGCTGACGCGGCGCTCGTAGCAACGCCGTTGTATATTCGAATTTGAATTCTAGTAATAAGCCGCCGCGATCAGGATGACTCCCATCCAGGTGCCACAGCGGCACGCTTGGGGGACTCATGATCAAACGCCGAACGTTCCTCGCGGCCGCCGCGAGCCTGGCAGCCACCGGATCCGTGGCCGCCTTGCCCTCACTGCTGCATGGCGCCGCCGGCGATTCAATCCCCGCATCGCTGGATCACATCATCCTGGGGGTGAGCGACCTGGACCGCGGCATCGCGTGGGTGGAGCAGCGCAGCGGCGTGCGCGCCGTGATGGGCGGCGTCCATCCGGGGCGCGGCACGCGCAATGCATTGCTTTCACTCGGCACGCGGCGCTACCTGGAAATCATGGCGCCCGATCCGGCGCAGCCCGGCTCCGGCGACACGCGCGGGCTGAGCCATCTTGGTTCACCGCGGATCATCGGCTGGGCCTCGCACCTCGACAGCGCGGCGAACGTGGCGAATCGCTTGAGGAAGGCTGGCGTTGCCTTCTCCGGTCCCACGCCCGGCTCGCGCAAGCGGCCCGACGGCCGGGTGCTCGACTGGACGACGGTGGAACTCGAGGATGACGCAGCGGGCATCTTGCCGTTCTTCATCGAATGGGGCCCGAATTCGCCACATCCGTCCGAAGACTCGCCGGCAGGCCTGCGCCTGGTAAGTTTCTCCGCGGAATCGCAGGACGTGACGCCCTCATCCACCGTGTCGGCCGCGCTGGGACTCGGGCTGCGTGTCCGCCGCCGGCCTCACGCGGCGTTGCGCGCCACTTTCCAGGGCCGGAAGGGCGAATTCTCGCTCTGACCACACAGCAGATGCGCGCGGCCGGCCTCGCCGACTTCGCCGCACGATCCCTTACCCTTCGTGTTACCACGTACGAGGAGAATCCTGGTCATGATCAATCCATCTTCACCCATCGAAATCACCGCATTCTCCTGGGTGCCATCCTTCGCACAAGGATTTGTCCGCGATTTGCGGCCACGCTGGGCCTGCGAGGAAATGAGCCTGGATTATTCGCAGCGGCTGATCGATGCCATGCAGCCGCGGCCTGCGTCCTACTACCTCGAGCAGCCCTGGGGACAGGTCCCCGTGTTGAAGGACGACGGGATCACGATGTTCGAAAGCGGCGCCATCCTGCTGCATCTAGCCGGCAAGGACGAGCGCCTGTTGCCGCCGGACCCGCAACTCAGGGCCAGCACCATTTCCTGGCTGTTCGCGGCCTTCAACAGCATCGAACCGCTGGTGTTCGAGCACACCAATGTCACGCAATTCGCGCGCGGCGAGGAATGGGCCAAGCTGCGCCGGCCGGGGCTGGAGAAATTCCTCGGGCAGCGGTTGGATCGCTTGCGCGACGCGCTGGGGGCGCGCGACTGGCTCACGGGTTCCTTCAGCGTGGCCGACATCGCGATGTCCACCGTGTTGCGCGAAATCGCGGACACGCCGCTGCTGTTGGAGCGGGAGGCGCTCGCCGCCTATGTCGCGCGCAACAGCGAGCGGCCCGCGTTCAAGCGCGCACTCGACGCGCAGCTTTCAACCTTCGCGGCACATCAGCCGCCGCAATCCAGGGCCTGAAGCAAGCGGCACCCGCTTCGGAAAGGTGCCGCGCACCCGTCACGCCGCCTCCGGATAGATCTGCCAGCGCCGCAATCGCACCTGCACCTTCTGCCCCACCTTGAAGCTTTCGTTGGCGAGGCGTTCGCGGCTGATTTCGGCCTCCAGGGGCGAATCCGCGGCGTGACCCTCGGGCGCCAGCTCCAGGCGCACGATGGCGCCGATCTCGCGCACGGAGGTGACCGTGGCGGGCCAGCCCGCGCCTTCGCGCAGCACTTCGAGTTCGTGCGGGCGCACCAGCACCACGCTACCCGGCCCCACACCCTCGGCCGCGGCGAGGTCAAGCGGGCCGACCCGCGCGCGGCCATCGAGCACCTGCACGGGCAGTTCGTTCACCTCGCCCAGGAAGCGATGCACGAAACCGGAGGACGGTGAGTCGTACACCTGCCCCGGCGCGCCGATCTGCTCGATGCGCCCGCGGTTGAGCACCACGATGGTGTCGGCCACGTCCAATGCCTCCTGCTGATCGTGGGTCACGAATACGCTGGTGAAATGCAGCTCATCGTGCAGGCGGCGCAACCAGCGCCGCAGCTCGTGCCGCACCTGCGTATCGAGCGCACCGAAAGGCTCGTCCAGCAGCAGCACCTCGGGGTCCACGGCGAGCGCACGCGCCAACGCGATGCGTTGCCGCTGCCCACCGGAGAGTTGCGCGGGGAAGCGCGACCCGGCCCACCCAAGCTGCACCAATTCCAGGAGTCCCTGGACCTTCTTGCGGATCTCCGCCGCCGACGGCCGCTCGCGCCGCGGCTTGACCTTCAGACCGAATGCGACGTTCTCCTCCACGGTCATGTGGCGGAACAGCGCGTAATGCTGGAAGACGAAACCGACCTTGCGCTCACGCGCGGGCCACAACGTGGCATCGCGGCCGCCAAAGTACACATGACCCTTCTCCGGCGTCTCGAGGCCGGCGATGATGCGCAGGAGGGTGGTCTTGCCGCAGCCGGAAGGCCCCAGCAACGCGAGCAGCGCGCCGCCAGGCACGTCCAGGTCGATGTTATCCACCGCGGCGAATTGGCCGAAGCGCTTGCAAACGCCGCGCAGGGTGATGCTCACTTGGGTGTTCTCCTCGTCCTGTCGCCCGACTCGCGCGTGCCGTGCTTGAGCTCGGGCCGCCGCCATTCCAGAAAACTCTTCCCCGCCAGTGTCAGCAACGCGAGCATGGCGAGGAGCGAGGCGACCGCGAAGGCCGCCGCGTAGTTGTATTCGTTGTAGAGAATTTCCACGTGCAGGGGCATGGTGTTGGTGAGCCCGCGGATGTGGCCGGACACCACCGACACGGCACCGAACTCGCCCATGGCGCGCGCATTGCACAGCAACACGCCATACAGCAATCCCCAGCGGATGTTGGGCAGCGTCACGAACCAGAACGTCTGCCAGCCGGAGGCGCCGAGCGACAACGCGGTCTCCTCATCGTCACGACCTTGCGTCTGCATCACCGGGATCAACTCGCGCGCCACGAACGGAAAGGTGACGAAGGTGGTGGCCAGCACGATGCCGGGCACCGCGAAGATGATCTGCACGTCGTGGTCCGACAGCCAGGCGCCGAACCAACCATTGGCGCCGAACATCAACACGTAGATCAGGCCCGAGATCACGGGCGATACCGCGAATGGCAGGTCGATGAGCGAAATCAGCGCGCTCTTGCCGCGGAAATCGAACTTGGCAATGGCCCAGGAAGCGGCGACGCCGAACAGCACGTTCAGCGGCACGGCGATGGCGGCCACGGTGACCGTGAGCTTGATGGCCGCGATCGCATTCGGGTCCGTCAGCGCCGACAGGTAGGTGTGCCAGCCCTTGGACAAGGCTTGGGTGAACACCACGATCAGCGGCAGCCCCAGGAACAGCGCGAGGAATGCCAGCGCCAGGGTGATGAGCAGCATGCGCGCGGCATTCAATTGCCCGCGCGGGCGCCGGCGGCGCTCCTGAGCCTGCGCCTGCACCTCGCCGTATCCGGCCGGCAGCGTGCGAGTGCCCATCAATTGCTTCCGTGCCGCGAATGCGCCCAGGTCTGCAGCGCATTGATGGTCAGCATCAGCAGGAACGACAGCAGCAGCATCACGACGGCCAGGGCTGTCGCACCGGCATAGTCGTACTGCTCCAGCTTGGTGATGATCAGCAGCGGGGTGATCTCCGACACCAGCGGCATGTTACCGGCGATGAAGATCACCGAGCCGTATTCACCTACGCCGCGCGCAAACGCAAGCGCAAAGCCCGTGAGGAGCGAGGGCCACAGCGCCGGGGCGATGACGAGCCGGAAGGTCTGCAGCGGCGTTGCACCCAGAGTCGCCGCAGCCTGCTCCACTTCGCGATCCAGTTCCTCGAGCACCGGTTGCAGCGTGCGCACGACGAAGGGCAGGCCGATGAAGGTGAGCGCCACCACCACGCCCAAGGGCGTGAACGCCACCTTCAGCCCCAACGGCTCCAGCAAGCTTCCAATCCACCCGTTGGGTGCGTATAGCGCGGTGAGCGCGATGCCGGCCACCGCCGTGGGCAGCGCGAATGGCAGGTCCACCAACGCATCGATCAGGCGCTTGAAGGGAAACTCATAGCGCACCAGCACCCAGGCCACCAGCAACCCGAACACGGCATTGATCAGAGCGGCCAATGCCGCGGCGCCAAAGCTCAGGCGGAGCGAGGCCAGGACCCGTGGCGTCGTGACCGCGGCGATGAAGGCATCCGCACCCATGCCGGCGCTGCGGATGAAGGCTGCCGACAACGGAATGAGGACGATGAGCGACAGGTACACCAGCGTGTACCCGAGCGTCAGCCCAAAGCCCGGCAGTGTCCGCCGCGGCTTTCGGGTGAGTGAATTCATCGCCGCGGTGCTCGCTGCCATGTCGTACCTTTACATCAGTGAGGCAGCCTCATCATGGCAGCTTGCCAGGGAGTGTCACCTGCCATAGATCCTATCGAAGGTGCCGCCATCGGCGAAATGCGCGGCCTGCGCCTTTGCCCAGCCGCCAAAGGTGTCATCCACCGTGACCAGGCGAACCTGAGGGAACAGGGCCGCATATTTCGCCGCCACCGCCGGATCTCGCGGACGGTAGAAATGCCTGGCGGCGATCTCCTGGCCCTGCGGGGAATACAAATATTTCAAATAGCCTTCGGCAGCCGCGCGCGTCCCGCGCTTGTTGACGACCTTGTCCACCACGCTCACCGGGGGTTCGGCGAGAATGCTCAAGGAAGGCACCACGATGTCGACCTTCTCCGGGCCCAGTTCCTTCTTGGCGAGAAAGGCCTCGTTCTCCCACGCGAGCAGCACATCGCCGATGCCTCGCTCCACGAAGGTCACCGTCGAACCGCGAGCACCGGAATCCAGCACCGGCACGTTCTTGTACAGCTTGCGCACGAATTCCTCGGCGGAAAGCTGGCTGCCACCCGGTTGCTTGAGCGCGTACGCCCATGCCGCCAGGTAATTCCAGCGCGCGCCTCCGGATGTCTTGGGATTGGCCGTGATCACGGACACGCCGGCGCGCACCAGGTCGCTCCAATCCTTGATCTTCTTCGGGTTGCCCTTGCGCACCAGGAACACGATGGTGGAGGTGTAGGGGGCGCTGTTGTTGGGCAGGCGGGTTTGCCAATTGTCGGGGATCAGCTTGCCTTGCTTCGCCAGCGCATCCACGTCGAAAGCCAGCGCGAGCGTGACCACGTCCGCCTGCAGCCCATCGATGACCGAGCGCGCCTGCTTGCCGGATCCAGCGTGGCTTTGGTTGATGGTCACCGTATCGCCGGTCTTGCCCTTCCAGTATGCGGCGAAGGATTGGTTGAACTCCTCGTACAACTCACGCGTGGGATCGTAGGAGACGTTCAGCAGCGTCACCTGCGCGGCGCGCGCAGGTACGGCCTGCAGGGCCAGCACGGCGGTGGCCAATGCGGCCAGGAGCGGAATGGCGGAACGCTTGAACATCTGGATCTTCCTCAATTCAGCGGTAAACGGGTGGCCATCAGGATCAATAACAGGGCTCCGGCAAACCAAAAGTAGGCGCGTGCCTCGTACGAACGCGATTCGTCTTTCATGGCCGGATGTCCCTGTTCAATGCGCTGGCCGCGCCGGCCGGGCAGCCTGGCCCGCGCGGTTTCATCCAGGATCCACGATAGCCCGCTCCGCGGCAGCGCGGAACGAACAATCCGGCATCTGCATATGCGCCTAGCGCATGTCGCGCAGGGGAATCTGGATGTCCTCCAGGGCGGCATCCACTTCCACCTGGGCTTCCAGTTTCTCGGTTTCGCGCACCAGCCTCTTCGGCAGGTGCGGGGCCAGCAGCTCGATGAACTCGTACATGTAGGCCCGCAGCAGCGCGCCACGCCGGAATCCAATCCAGGTGAGGTGCCCCTCGAACAGGTGCTTGGCGTCCAGCACCACGAGGTCCGAATCGACGGCCGATTCCACCGCTACGCTGGCGATGATGCCCACGCCGAGCCCCAAGCGCACGTAGGTCTTGATGACGTCGGAATCACGCGCCGTGAGCGCCACGTCCGGGGTCAGGCCGGCCTTGTCGAACAGCGACTGGAGCGAGGATCGCCCCGAGAAGCTGAACACATAGGTGATGATGGGGTGCTCGGCCAGCTTTTTCAGCGTGAGCTTGCCCGCCTCCACCAGCGGGTGGCCCTTGGGCACCACCACGGTGCGGTGCCAGCGATACACCGGCAGGCGAACCATGTGCGGGAAGAGCTCCTCGGAGCCCGTGGCGATGGCGAAATCCACCCGGTCCTTGGCGACCATCTCGGCGATCTGCTCGGAGGTGCCCTGGTGCAGGTGCAGGCGCACCTTGGGGTACTTGGCGCGGAATTCGCGGATGACCTCGGGCAGGATGTAGCGCGCCTGCGTGTGCGTGGTGGCGATCGAGAGCGACCCGCCGTCCGCCTTGCGTAGTTCGGCCGAGGTGCGGCGGATGTTCTGCATTTCCCGCAGGATGCTGGCGGCGCGGGCGATGATTTCCTCGCCCGCGGGCGTGGTGCGGGTCAGCGCCCGGCCCTCGCGCTCGAACAACTGGAACCCCAGCTCCTCCTCCAGCATCTTCAATTGCCGGCTGACACCGGGCTGCGAGGTATGCAACTGGCGTGCGGCGGCCGTGATGTTCAATCCGTTCTCGTGCACCGACACGAGGTAGCGCAATTGTTGAAATTTCATGCGGCGATCGGCTCCCTTGACGGCCCTTAGTATGGGGTTGCCCGGAACCGCCTCACTATGACGAAAAAGCATCTGCACATAATCGGAAGTTCGTTCCGGGCCGGCGGGGCCAATTCTATAGTGCCTTCCATGGCACCGTCCGACCTGCCCGAAGAGCTTCGCCTCAAGGCCGCGCACACCGTCGCGCAGCTTAAAGCCTCGGTCGCGGACTACAAAAATGTAACCTACGCCAACAGCTTAGGCGCGGAGTCCATGGTGCTCACCGATCTCATCTGGCGGCAGGTGCCGGAGATCGACGTGTTCAGCATCGATACCGGGCGGTTGTTCCCCGAGACCTACGACCTGATCGAGCGCATCCAGCGCAAGTATGGCCGCGCGCTGCGCCTGTACTTTCCCGAAGGGCGCGAGGTGGAGGACTGGGTGGCGCGCAATGGCATCAACGGCTTTCGCGAAGGGCTGGAAGAGCGCCGCAATTGCTGCCGCATCCGCAAAGTGGAGCCGTTCCGCCGGGCCCTGGAAGGCAAGGCTGCGTGGGTGACCGGCATCCGCAAAGGCCAGTCCGCCAGCCGCGCCATGGCGTCCCCGGTGGAATGGGATGCCGAGTACGGCCTGCACAAGATCAGCCCGCTGCTGGACTGGACCGAAAGCGACGTCTGGGCCTATATCAGGAAGCTCCGCCTGCCCTACAACGTGCTGCACGACACGGGCTTTCCCAGCATCGGCTGCGCGCCGTGCACCCGTGCGGTGCAACCCGGCGAGGACGAGCGCTCGGGCCGCTGGTGGTGGGAACGCTCGGATTCACGCGAGTGCGGCCTGCACCCGCGCCGCCAGGCAGCCTCGCTGGCCGTGGCGCCCGCGCTGCGCGACTGATCCATTACACTTTGCCGCCGTGAAGTACTTTCCAGTCTTTTTCGACCTGGCACAGCAGCCCGTGCTCATCGTCGGCGGTGGCGAAGTGGCATTGCGCAAGCTCTCCCTGCTGGAGCGCACTGGCGCGCGTGTCACGCTGGTGGCGCCGGACATTCACCCCGACATCCTCGCGCGCGCCGCGGCGGCACCGGGTGCGCTGCGCCTGGCACGGCGCGAATTCGAGCCCGCGGACCTCGATGGCATGCGCCTGGTCATCATCGCCACCTCGCGTCGCGCGCTCAACCGCTGGATCGCCAAGCTCGCTGACGGCCGCGGCACTCCGGCCAACGTGGTGGACGACCGCGAGGCCTCCCGCTTCATCGTGCCCGCCATCGTCGATCGCGATCCGGTGTTGGTGGCCGTGTCCACCGCCGGCACCTCGCCGGTACTGGCGCGCCGGCTGCGCGAGAGGCTCGAGGCCTTCATCCCCGGGCGCTTCGGCGAGTTGGCGCTGTGGTTGCGCGACTTGCGCAAGGGTGCGCTGGAGAAGCTGCGCGATTCCGCCGCGCGCCGCCGCTATTTCGAATCCCTGGTGGACGGCCCCGCCGCGCAACGCCTGATCGAGGGCGACCGCCGCGGCGCCGAGCGCATCGCGCAGCAGCTGCTTGCCGTGAGCGCGGCTGCACCGCCCGCCCGCGGCGAGGTGACGCTGGTGGGCGCCGGTCCCGGCGATCCGGATCTGCTGACGCTCAAGGCGCTGCGCGCGTTGCAGGATGCGGATGTGATCCTGCACGACCGACTGGTCTCCGCCGGCGTGCTCGACATGGCGCGGCGCGACGCGCTGCGCATCAGCGTGGGCAAGGCGGCCGATGGCCCCAGCACGCCCCAGGCGCACATCCATGCGCTCATGATCGAGCATGCGCGCGCGGGCAAGCGCGTGGTGCGACTGAAGGGTGGGGATCCTTTCATCTTCGGCCGGGGTGGCGAGGAACTGCAGGCACTCGCGCAGGCCGGCATCGCCTTCTCGGTGATTCCCGGCATTACCGCCGCCGCCGGCGCGGCCGCCTATGCGGGCATTCCGCTCACGCATCGCGAGCATGCGCAGTCGGTGAGCTTCGTCACCGGGCATGCCGATCGCGATGGCAAGGAGCCGGATTGGGTGGCGTTGGCACGTGCGGGACATACCGCCGTGTTCTACATGGGGTTGGCGCGGCTGCAGCACATCTGTTCGCAGCTCATCGCGCATGGAGCGCCATCCGAGCGGCCGGCTGCGCTGGTGGCGCAGGCAACCACGCCGCAGCAGCGCGTGCTCGGTGCAACGCTCGCAACATTACCGGCTGCTGCAGCAGCTGCGACATTCGAATCGCCGGCGTTGCTGATGGTGGGGGACGTTGCGGCGCTGAGCGCGCAATTGGGCTGGTTCGCCACGGCGGCCGAGATCGGCGAGCGGGAAGCTCACCGTAGCGCCTGAAAGCCCCGCGCTCGGGTGACCCACCGAGCGCAAACCCCGATTCCAAAAAAAGAAAGCCGGCATCGCTGCCGGCTCGAATTCCTCGCGAATCTCGATGGGGGATCGGTGGAGTCGCGTAGAGAGGTCGAAAGGAACGATACCAATCAATCCCCCCGGATTTGAACTAACTTTTCGGCATCTTCATATGCGATTCGAGCTCAAGTGCGGGCGCGCGGTCTGCCAGGTCTGCGGTGACGCGGCACATCCACCTCGATCGTGCGATAAGGGACCGGCAATTCGCTGACGCGGCGTTGGAAGGGGTTTTGGACGGTGACGTGACCGAAGCGCATCCCGTCCTGCAGATCTTCCGTCAATAGTATGTCGCAATCTTGAAGCTGGGCAGCCGCGACGATCAAGCTGTCCCACCAACTCATCTTGTAGCGGGCAAGAATATCCCGACCGCGGGCAAGCGCTTCTCTGTCCATCGGAGCCGGGTCCCAGGCCATCAGCGCGGCGACATCTTCCCACGCGTCGTCGGCAGGCAGCCCGGGGCGCAATTTTCGGGTCAGTGTGCCGTACAGTTCGCTCAGAACCTGAATGCTGGTCCGACCGGATTGCTCCCGCCACAAACGGTCCACCCACTCCACGGCCATCTCTTGCTTTTGAGCATGGGCAGTGTCGCGTGCGTAGACGAAGACGTTGGTGTCAACGAAGATCGTCGCGCTCATGCAATTCATCGCGAGTGGGATAGGGAACGTCGGGATCGCTGATGGGCGTGGCCTTGCGACTCAAGTAGCGGCGCATGGCACGCTCATATTCGCGCGATTCGCGCATATGGGAATGCAGCAATTGCCCCAGGAAACGCGACAAGCTCATATTCCGCCGAGCCGCGTAGACGCGGGCCCACGCCGCCGTTTTTTCATCCAGCGTGACGGTGATATTCTTCATCGCCAAATAATAACACGAAAATCGTGTAATTAATTGGCCTATTCCTCCTCGATCGCATCCGTCAGCACTTCCTTGCGCCTGGCCATGAACGCAAGCATTGCCTCGTCCTGCGCCGGATCGATCCCCGGGTCCTGGTAGTCCGCCAGCATCTTCTTCCACACCTTGTTGGCGCGCTGCTCGGCATTCAGGCTCCCCTCCTGCGACCATTGCTCGTAGGAGGAGTAGTCCGCGATCGTCGATTGGTAGAACGCGGTTTCGAAGTTTGCCTGCGTGTGTGCGCAGCCAAGGAAGTGATTGCCGGGGCCCACTTCGCGGAAGGCATCCAACGCCTGTCCCTTGTCCGTCATGTCCATGCCGGCCGCGAGCGCCTGCATCATGGCGAGCTGATCCACGTCCATCACGAACTTCTCGTAGCCCGCAACCAGGCCGCCCTCGAGCCAGCCGGCCGAATGCGTCGCCAGGTTCACGCCCGCCAGCAACGTGGGCAACAGCGTGTGCGCACTCTCATAGGCGGCCTGCGCATCGGCCACCTTGGACGAACAAAGTGAACCACCGCTGCGGCAGGGCACGCCAAGTCGACGTGCAAGTTGCGCCGTGGCGAAGATCATCTGCGTTGCCTCGGGCGTGCCGAACGTGGGCGCGCCGGTACGCATGGAAATGGCGCCGACGAACGAACCCAGGATCACCGGCGTGCCCGGCCGTACCAGCTGGGTCAACGCCATGCCCGCCATCGTTTCGGCGAGAATTTCCGCCATGCATCCCGCCGCCGTCACAGGGCCCATCGCGCCGGCCAGCACGGCGGGCACGATGATCACGCCCTGCCCCGCGCCGGCGAACGCGCGCAACGAGCCCAGCATGCGGCCATCGAACACCAGCGGTGAATTGGAATTGATGTTGCCCAGCATCACCGGGTTCTCATCGACGTACGTCGCGCCGAACAGCACGCGCGCCATCTCGATGGCATCCAGCGCGTGGCCCGGCGTTTCCGGCGTGCCCTCGCAGGCCTGGTCGGAATACCGGAAGAACGCGTACTGCGTGTCCAGGTGACGCTTGTTGGGCGGAATCTCCATGGGCTCGCACATGCAGCCGCCGGAAAAGTGAATGGCCGGCGCCATGTGCGCCAGCTTGATGAAATTCTGCAGGTCCTCGAGCGTGCCGTAGCGGCGGCCGCGGTCCAGGTCGCTGACGAAGGGCGGGCCGCCCACGGGCGAGAACACCGTGGCGTCGCCGCCGAAGCGCACGCTGCGCTGCGGGTTGCGCGCGTGCACGGTGAATTCAGCCGGCGCCGTGGCCAGGAGCTTGCGCGCCATGCCTCGCGGGATGCGCACGCGCTCGCCATGGACGTCGGCGCCCGCTTTCTTCCACAAGCGCAGCGATTCCACATCTCGGCGGAAATCGATGCCGATTTCCTCCAGAATGGTCTCGGCGTTGTGCTCGATGACCTCCACCGCCTCGGAGCTGAGCAGTTCGACGGGCTTCAACTTGCGCCGGATATAGGGATACTTGACGGACTGCGTGCGGGCGCGCGCCAGGCGGGCATCACGGCCGCGACGCGGGGCGGTGAGAATGGGGTCGGTCACGGTGAGCCTCGCCTTGTTGAACGATTGTACGATAGCGTAGTCTGATCCGATGTCAAAAGAATTCCAGGAATCCTGGGTCGAGGCCAACGGCCTGCGGCTGCATTGCATGAGCGCCGGCCAAGGGCCGCTCATGCTGTTCCTGCATGGCTTTCCCGAGTTCTGGTACGCCTGGAAGGAGCTGCTGCGCGAGTTCGGGCGCGACCACCTGGCCGTTGCGCCGGACATGCGCGGCTACAACTTGTCCGACAAGCCGGTGGCGGTGGAGCAATACCGCAGCAGGCACCTCGTGGAAGACATTCGCGCGCTGGCCGCGCACTTCGCGCCCGGCCGGCTGTTCACGCTGGTGGCGCACGATTGGGGGGGCGCGGTCGCCTGGGCCTTCGCCATCCGGTACCCGCAACTGCTCGAACGGCTCATCATCATCAATGCGCCTCATCCAGCCGTGTTCGCGAGGCTCCTGACGCATGACCCCGCGCAACAGCGCGCCAGCGCCTACATGCACATGTTCCGCAGTGCCGAGGCGGAAGCGCGGCTGTCCGCGGATGGATTCGCGACGCTCCTGAATCGGGTGATGGGCGATGGCCTCGCCAGCGGCAGCTTCTCCGCCGAGGACCGCGCCGCCTACGTGCAGGCCTGGTCGGTTCCCGGCGCGCTCACCGGCGGACTCAACTACTATCGCGCCAACGAATTCGTTCCACCTCAGGCCGGTTCATCGCCTCCACCTGCGCCTGATCCGGCCGCATGGCGCGTGACGGTACCGACGCTGGTGATCTGGGGCGAGGCCGACAAGGCGTTGCTGCCGCAGAACCTGGATGGCCTGCAGGAGTTCGTGCCCGACCTCACCATCAAGCGCGTGCCCGGCGCATCGCATTGGATCATTCACGAGCAGCCGCGGCTGATCGAAGATTGCATTCGCGCCTTCTGCAGCGCGCGTCCCGCGCCCGCCACGAGCTGAAGCCGCCCCGTGGATTCCCTGCACGCGCACGAAGCGCCGACGACCGCCGCGTTGTGGGAGCACCTGAGGCGCGACCGCCGGTACCTCGCGATGCTGGGTTTGGGCTTTTCCTCCGGCATTCCGTACCAGTTGGTGTATTACACCCAATCGGCATGGTGGTCGGATGCCGGCATCGCCGTCGGTACCATCGGCCTTCTGGGCATGCTCGCGATCGCCTACCAGCTGAAGTTCCTGTGGGCGCCCTTCCTGGATGATTTCTCCGCGCCGCTGATCGGGCGCTGGCTGCCGGGCCGCCGCGGTTGGATTCTGCTCGCGTTGCTGGGCTGCATGGCTGCGCTCGCGGGCATCGCGTTCGGGAATCCCGCCAACTTTCTGATGTGGACCGTGGGCTTCACTTTCGCGCTCGGATTGTTCGGCGCAACACTCGATGCCTCGATCGACGGCTGGCGCATCAATGCCGCGCCGCCGGGCAAGCAGGCCCTGATGACCAGCTTCATGGAAATCGGCTACCGCTTTGGAACCCTCGCCTCCGGCGCCGCCGCGTTGTCGCTGGGCCAGCACCAGGGTTGGCGCGCCTCCTATCTCATCATGGCGGCGCTGTTGCTCGTGGGCACGGCCTGCGTGTGGCTGGCGCCGGACACACCGGCAATCGTGCGCGCGCTGCACCAGCGGCCGACGCTCCTGGAGATATTCTGGACCCCGCTGCGGGACCTGGTGACGCGCCTGGGAAAGTTCGCGATTCCGGTGCTGGTGCTCATCGCCGGCTTTCGCCTGCCGGGCTACCTCACCACCGCCATGTCCATGCCGCTATTCAAGCACCTGCAATACAGCGACGACCACATCGCACTCGTGACCAAGACGTTCGGGTTCTTCGTCGCACTCGCGGCCACGATGTTTTCCGCGTGGCTGGTGCGCAAGATGGGCATCCTGCGCTCGCTGGTGATTGGCACAGCCTCGGCCTCGGCCTCGCACCTGGCGCTGGCGTGGCTCGCCCTGCATGGCAACGAGTTCTGGGCCTTTTGCCTCGCGGTGAGCATCGAGGGCTTCGCCTATGTGTTCGCGCAGATGGTGCTGATCACCTTCATGTCGATGATCGTCTCGAAGGAGCACGCCACCGCGCAGTTCGCGCTGCTCACCTCGTTGTGTGCCTTCCTCGGCCATCAATTGGCGGCCGGCTCGGGCTTCATCGTGGAGCGCGTGGGCTTTGCGCAGTTCTTCACCTTCACGGCGTTGATCGGGATACCGGTGGCGCTGCTGGCCGTATGGGTGTGGCGGCGGGGATTTTCGATCGCGGCGCTGGCGGGGGAGGCGCGGTGAAATCCTCAACCGAGTGCTGCAAATTCCTGTGCGATGAAGCCGCGTATTCGCTGACGCGCTTGTTCGTCCACCGGGGTCTTGTCGAGCAAGGATAAAAGTTGAGCTTCGCCCAGCACCGCACGGCGCACCAACTCCCGGTTGAAGATTATGTCCTTATCGCGCCTGGCAACATACTTGGCAATCGCGAGGTCATGAGGATCCAGGCAAAGGCCCCGGACGCCCTCGGTGTCTCCGGGTGCCAGATTCACGAGTCGCCCCTTCCAACCTCGTGGTAGCACAGCGGTGTTTTCGTCCACTGGATCGGCGTAATAGCCAAAACTGTCGTGAAACTTCGAGTACACGCCAATTGCATTGAGCCATTCCGTGCGGTCGGCGTGACGGTTCGCGATCAAGTCCACCTCGACGGAAAGCATGATGCGATCGGGCAAATCGGGATGGCGTCCGTGCAGGGACTGGCTGCCGATGATCACGAATTGCTTTTCACCATTGATCCTGCCAGCGGCGCGCAAGACGTGGTCAACCTCATGCTTCTTCATAAAGCCGCCGAACTTCGTCGGGCGTCAGCAAGCCGGTGAATGGCATTGACTGACGCAGGCGCACAGCGGTGTCGTCCCGGCCGATCATCGCCGCAAACAATGCGCCGTCGTTTGGATCCTTCGCCAATGCAAGCCACTCATCGAAGGCAGACACCCAGGTGCCCTGCGACTTCCATCGATGGAGATTGGCCTGGATTTGGGCGCGAATCTGAGATGCAGAAAAGTCGCGCACAACCGCCAGCGCAATGCGCCGCTTGAGCTCATCGAGCGCGTCGTGCGACAGCCCGGCGCTGTCGCGCACGGTGCGAACGCCGCTTTCCGGCAAATCAATTTCGTCTCCCTCGCCCACGCCCCATCGATCGAGGGTGGATTTGGGAATGATCACACCCAACGAATTGCCGATGCGCCGTAGTGTCAGCTTCATTCATTAATTATAACGCGTTATAACAAGTGGGTCAACAGATATGCCGCGCCAGAAGTTGGCACCTCGCACCGTGCAATAATCCAGGCAAATGACCGCCGCTGATTCACCCTCCCTGCCCCAACATCCCCGCCCCGTCCTTGTCTTCGCCTGCGACGTGCTCGAACACGACGAATGGCTGCAGGCCTTGCGCGAGGAAATGCCGAATGTCGAGTTCCGTGTCTGGCCGGATGCCGGAAAGCGCGAGGAGGTCACCATGGCCTTTGTCTGGCGCCATCCGCCCGGCATGCTGGCCGCGCTTCCCAACCTGCGCGTGCTGTTCAGCCTGGGCGCGGGCGTGGAGCGCATCCTCCGCGATCCCGAATTGCCGCCCTCGCTCCCCGTGGTGCGCATGGTCGATCCCGGACTTGCCATCGGCATGAATGAATTCGTGCTGATGTCGGTGCTGCACTATCACCGGCACATGCATGTCTACGCCGAGCAGCAGGCGAAGCGCCAATGGCTCGACCATGTGCCACCGCTCCCGCAGGATCGGCGCGTGGGCATCCTCGGGCTGGGCCAGTTGGGCGGAACCTGCGCGGACACGCTGGTGACGCTCGGCTTCGATGTGGCCGGCTGGAGCCGCACACCGCAGAGCCGCAAGGGCGTGACCTGCTACGCGGGCGATGCGCAATTGGAGAAGTTCCTGCGGCGTTCGGAAATCCTCGTTTGCCTCCTGCCGCTGACCCCGGCCACGCAGGACATCCTGGATGCGACGAACCTCGGCCGGCTGCCGCGCGGCGCCTGCGTGATCAACGTGGGCCGCGGCGGGCATGTGGTGGACGAGGATCTCATCCAGGCATTGGACTCGGGCCACCTGGGCGGCGCCACGCTCGATGTGTTTCGCGAGGAACCGCTGCCCGCCGCGCACCCCTTCTGGACGCATCCAAAGATCCGCATCGTGCCGCACGTGTCGGCGCTGACGCAGATCAAGACGGCAGTGCCGACGCTGGCGGCCAACGTCGCGCGGCTCCTAGCAGGCGAGCCACTGCGCGATGTCGTCGACCGCGGGCGCGGTTACTGAGGCTTCAACAAGCCGGATTCATCGAGTTCGCGCAGCCAGGTGCGGAAGTCCTTTCCGACATGCACATGCCCGCAGGCGGGGCAACGCCGCTCCTGCTCGGGGAGGGCATAGAAATCCGCGTACACCTTCGGCAGATCGTGGACGATGCTATGCAGCTGGACTTCGATGCGTTTGACGAGCCCCGCGCAGCGGCTGCAATACCATTCGAAGGCGTCGATGAGGCCGGCGGGCCGTGCGCGCTCGATCACCAGGCACAGGCTCCCGCTTTCCGGACGCTGCGGTGAATGGCGCACATGCGCCGGCAGCAGGAAGATATCGCCTTCGCGCAGCGGCACGCGCTCGTAGCGGCCATCGCTCACGGTGAGGAGCGTGGCGTTGCCCTTCATCTGATAGAAAAATTCTTCCAGCGGATCATCGTGAAAATCGGTGCGCTCGTTCGGTCCGCCGACCACGGTGACGATGAAGTCCGCGTCCTTCCAGACCTGCTGGTTGCCCACGGGGGGCTTCAACAAGTGTTCGTTGCGCTTGATCCAGTCCGCGAAGTTGAAGGGCAGGCCGTACTTCATCATGGAGTTTTCCGCACGCGGCGCTTCAACCGCCGGTGGCCTCGAGCAGGTTCTTCTCCTTGAGCCATTCGCGGTTGTACAGCCGCGACTGGTACTTGGCCCCGCCATCGCACAGCACGGTGACGATGGTGTGCCCCGGCCCCATCTGCTTCGCCAGGCGCACCGCTCCCGCCACATTGATGCCGGCTGTGCTGCCCAGCAGCAACCCTTCCTCGCGCAGCATGCGATACAGGTAATGCATGGTGTCGGAATCGGGAACCCGCATGGCATCGTCGATGGGTGCACCTTCGAGATTGGCGGTCACCCGGCCGGTGCCGATGCCTTCGGTGATGGAATTGCCGCCATCGCTCTTCAATTCACCATCCTTGAAATAGTGGTAGAGCGCCGAGCCCGGCGGATCGATGAGCACGATGCGCACCGACGGCTTCTGCTGCTTGAGGAAACGCGCCGTCCCGGCCAGCGTGCCGCCGGTGCCGGTGGCGGCGATGAAGGCATCCACCTTGCCGTTCGTGTCCCGCCAGATCTCAGGACCCGTGCTCTGGAAATGCGCCTCTCGATTGGCCGTGTTGTCGAATTGATTGGCCCACACGGCGTTGGGCAGCTCCGCGGCCAGGCGCATCGCCACCTTCTGGTATTGATTGGGATTGCTGTAGGGAACCGGTGGCACCTTGCGCAGCTCGGCGCCGAGCGCCTCGATGATCTGGTATTTCTCGGGCGCCTGGTTGTCTGGCATGACGATCACGCAACGGTAGCCGCGCGCATTGCAGATGTGCGCGATGCCGATGCCGGTGTTGCCCGCCGTCCCCTCCACCACCGTGCCGCCGGGCTTCAACACGCCGCGGCCTTCCGCATCCAGGACGATCCACTTCGCGGCGCGGTCCTTCACGGAACCGCCCGGATTCATGAACTCAGCCTTGCCGAGGATCTCGCAGCCGGTCTCCTCGCTGAGGCGCCGCAAGCGGATCAACGGCGTGTTGCCCACCGCGTCGGTGAAGCCGTCTTTGATGCTCATCCGGTCTCCTTCAAGTTCAATTCGCGCGTGAGCGTGGCCGCATCCAGCGCACCGGTCCATTTTGCAACGACCAGCGTCGCAACGGTATTGCCGATGATGTTGGTCAGGGCCCGCGCCTCGGACATGAAGCGATCGATGCCCAGGATCAATGCCAACGATGCCACCGGCACGGTGCCCACCGCGGACAGCGTCGCCGCGAGCACGATGAAGCCGCTGCCGGTGACGCCGGCAGCGCCCTTGGAGGTCAGCAGCAGCACCACCAGCAGGGTGACCTGGTGCGAAAGATCCAACGGCGTGCTGGTGGCCTGGGCCACGAATACCGCTGCCATGGTGAGGTAGATGGCCGTGCCGTCCAGGTTGAACGAATAGCCCGCCGGAATGACCAGGCCCACCACCGACTTGTCGGCGCCCAGGGATTCCAGCTTCTTCATGATGGGTGGCAGCGCGCTTTCGGAGGACGACGTGCCGAGCACGATCAGCAGCTCGTCACGGATGTAGCGCAGCAGTTTCCCGATGCGAAAGCCGTGGACCCTGGCCACCCCACCCAGCACCACGAAGATGAACAGCAGGCAGGTCAGGTAGAAGCTGCCCATCAATTTCGCGAGGCTCGAGAGTGAGGCGAACCCGTATTGCCCAACGGTGAAGGCCATGGCGCCGAACGCGCCGAGCGGCGCGAGGCGCATGACCATGTTGGTGATGGCGAACAGCACCTGCGAGGCGCCCTCCACCAGCGCGCGCACCTTGGATGCGCGCTCGCCCACCGCGTGCAGCGCGAAACCGAAGAACAGCGCGAACACCAGGATCTGCAGGATGTCGCCCTTGGCGAAGGCATCCATGGCGGAGGTGGGAATCAGGCCCAGCAGGAAGTCGGTGATGGATTGCATCTTGCCCGGCCCGGTGTAGGCCGCCACTGCGTGCGCATCGAGCGTGGCGGGGTCCACGTTCATGCCGACCCCGGGTCCGAGTACGTTCACCACCAAGAGCCCCAGGATCAAGGCCAACGTGCTCAGCACCTCGAAGTACAGCAGTGCAAGCCCGCCGGTGCGCCCGATCTGCTTCATGCTCTCCACGCCCACGATGCCGTTGACCACGGTGCAGAAGATGATCGGGCCGATCAGCATCTTGATGAGCTTGATGAAGGCATCGCCCAGGGGCTTGAAGGCCACGCCGCCTTCCGGAAAGAAATGCCCGAGGATGCTGGCGCAGAGGATGGCGAGGATGACCTGGAAGTAGAGCGAGCGCAGCAATTTCACGGCGGCGGTGAGCCTAGCATGCCGGTGGATGGCCGCTGGAGGGTTCGCCCGGTTCTGGGCTTGAAAAAAAGAAAACCCCCGGGGAAGCCCGGGGGATTTAGGGGAACAGGTGGCGGGTCGCTATGCCCGGCACGTCCTTGAATGGTAGATGCGCTGCTACCGGAAAACCTGAAGGAACGCTCGACCTATTTCATTACCAAGCTGTGGTGTCGGCCACTAAATCTGTGTCGGCACCGCAACGAATTGCACGAGCCCAGAGTACGAAAGAAGTCCAGCGATTTCTAGTATTTGAGAGCCATAGCTAGAAAAATCAATGCGATATGTTAAAACCTGTCGCCATTTTGTGACACCAAAGCCACAGATCCGGGGATTACGTCCACTCGGTCGCCTCAGCCTGGAAATTGGGCGATGCAGCGCGCACCACGCAGAAGCGGTGTCCGGTGGGCGCCTGCATCACCACCCAGGTGTGGACATTCGCGACCCGCGTGGCTCCCAGCCGAATGAGGCGCGCCACCTCGGCCTCGATGTCGTCGGTCTCGATGTCGAGGTGAACGCGGCTTGGATGCGCGACGGTCTGCACTTCCATGTGCAGGTTGAGGTGCGGATCGACCAGCCGCTTGTAGCGATCAGCCTCATCGCTGGGCAATTCCTGCAAACGCATGCCGAGCGCCGCGCTCCAGAAATTGCCACAGGCCTGCAGGTCGTCGGATTGGCAATCGATGATGAATCCCGCCAGTTTGCTCTTGTGCATGGTGAGTCTCTTTCGGCATGCTTGCCGCATGAAATATCTGCACACGATGGTGCGCGTCACGGACATCGAGAAATCGCTGCGATTCTACCGCGACGCGCTCGGCCTCAAGGAACTCTCACGCCGCGACTACGAAAAGGGTCGCTTCACGCTCGTCTTTCTCGCCGCACCGGGCGATGAAGAAGCGCAAGTGGAACTCACCCACAACTGGGATCCGGAAACCTACAGCGGCGGACGGAACTTCGGGCATCTCGCGTATGCAGTGGATGACATCTACGCCACGTGCAAGCGCCTGCAGGATCACGGCGTGACGATCAACCGCCCGCCACGCGACGGTCACATGGCCTTCGTACGCTCCCCCGACGGGATCTCTGTCGAACTACTGCAGAGGGACAGGCCCCTGGCGCCGGCAGAACCCTGGGCCTCCATGCCCAACGTTGGCCAGTGGTGATGCTCGCTACTGTCTTGCGAGAGCCCGGCCCGGGAAGTTGATTATTTTTCGGCGGGCGGCGGCGAGCGTCACCCGCTGAGCGTCGAGACTCGAAGAATCAGAACATCTCCGAAGCGCCCGGCGTCTTCACTTCCACGGCGTTGCGCGACACGATGTGGTCACCCGTGATCATTTCGTCGTAGGTTTGGCCGGGGCCGACCATGGGATACACACCGGCATCCGGGTCGATGATGACTTCCAGGAACGCGGGACCTTCGTAGCGGATGAATTCTTCCACCACGCGCGGCACGTCGGCCTTCTTGTCCAGGCGCACGGCGAAGGGAAATCCATCGGCATTCGCCGCCTTGATGAAGTCCTTCTTGTGCAGGCTCTTGTCGCTGGCGCTGAAGCGGCCCTTGAAGAACAGCTTTTGCCATTGCTTGACCATGCCGTCACCGAAATTGTTCAGCACCACCACTTTCAAAGGCAGGTTGTAGGTGGTGACGGTTTCGAGCTCGCCCAGGTTCATGCGGATGCTGGCATCGCCGTCGATGTCGATGACCAGGCGGTTCTTCTGCGCGAACTGAGCGCCGATGGCGGCGGGCAGCCCGAAGCCCATGGTGCCCATGCTGCCCGAGGTGAGCCACAGGCGCGGATTGCGGAAATCGAAATATTGCGCGGCCCACATCTGGTGCTGGCCCACGCCGGTGGCGATGATCGCCTCCCCTTTCGTCAGGCGGTTGATCTCCTCGATCACGTAGTAGGGCTGGATGAGTTCGCTGTTGCGGTCGTAGTTCATCGCATGCGTCTTGCGCAACGACTCGCAATGGCGGTGCCAGGCGCGGAAGTCAGCCTTGAAGCCGATGCGCTTGCCGTAATCCACCAGCGCCAGCAGCGCATCGGGCAGCAGGCCGACATGGCTCCAATTCACGGGCTTCACCTTGTCGATCTCCGAGGCATCGATGTCCAGGTGCGCGATGTAACGCGTCTGCGGCGCGAACTTTGCGGGCACGCCGGCCACGCGATCATCGAAGCGTGCGCCAAGCGCCATCAGGAAATCGCAATCCTGCACGGCGTAATTGGCGAAAGCGGCACCGTGCATGCCGAGCATGCGCATGGACATGGCGGCGGTGGTGTCCACGGCGCCGATGCCCATCAGGGTGGTGACCACCGGCACATGGAATTCCTGCACGAATTCGCGCAACGCGAACGCCGCGCTGCCGTTGATCACGCCGCCGCCGGCATAGATCAGAGGCCGTGAGCTCTGGCGCAGGTGATTGAAGAACTCCGCCGCCGCCGAATCGCTCAGCTTGTTGGCGGCGACACGGTTCATGCGCTGGCGGTAGCCGGCCACGGGCAGGCGCCCAGAGCCGTGGAACACGCCTTTCCAGTTCTGCACGTCCTTGGGGACGTCCAACACCACGGGGCCGGGACGGCCGGTGCGCGCAATCTCGAAGGCGGTGCGAACCGTGGCCTCGAGCTTGGTGGGGTCGGTGACCAGGAACACGTGCTTGGCCACGGCACCCATGATGCTGGGCACGGGCGCCTCCTGGAATGCATCGGTGCCAATGGCGCCCGTGGGCACCTGGCCGCAGATGACCACGATGGGCACGGAATCCGCCATGCAATCACGCACCGGCGTGACCATGTTGGTGGCGCCGGGGCCGGAGGTGACCAGCGCCACGCCCACCTTGCCGCTGGCACGCGCGTAACCCGCCGCCATGAAGCCCGCACCCTGCTCGTTGGCCGGCACGATCAGCGGCATGGCCGCGTTATGCTTCTCGTTGAACAGGAACACGGCGTCGTAAATGGGCAGGATGGCGCCGCCGCTGTAGCCGAAGATCGTGTCGACGCCTTCATCGGCCAGCACCTGCACCAGCATCTCGGCGCCTGTCATGCTGGCTCCAGCCAGCGGGTGAGCACGTTGGTTCATCATGTCGTGGCGTTCTTTCATCGATGGCCCCAGACCCCCGGTTGAAGTAAGCCACACCGTATCCGAGGGCTGCGAGGGGACATTGAAGCCTATCAGTTCCAGCTCTGGCGCCCAAGTCCCGCGGCCCGTATCCTTGTCCGGATGCGTCATATCATTGCCATTCGCCTGCAAAACGAGGCCGGCGCGCTCACCCGCGTCGCCGGGCTGTTCTCCACCCGCGGCTACAACATCGAGTCCCTGTCGGTCGCACCCACGGATGACCCGGGGATCTCGCGCATCACCCTGGTGACCACCGGCTCGGACTCGGTGATCGCTCAGATCAATGCGCAGCTGCAGAAGTTGGTGGATGTGGTGTCGGTGGAGGACATGACGGGTGGGGATCATCTGGCGCGCGAATTGATGCTGATCAAGCTGCACACCACGCATGCCCGGGTGGAGGCGCTCACCGAGATGGCCCATCACGCCGGCGGCAAGGTGCTCTCGCCCAGCCCGGGGAGCTTCATCGTGGAATTGGCCAGCACCGAAACGCAGATCAGCCAGTTCATCGCCGACGTGGGCGCGTTCGGCGAGGTCCTGGAAGTGGTACGGAGCGGCGCGCTCGGCATCTCCCATGCGAATCCGCGCATCCATGCCGTGAAGTGAGCGCGGGGTGGCGGTGCCGCCCTTGCATCGGGCGGACCGGTTCACCAAAGCTTAACGCCGCCTCAGAATTCCGAGATTGCGGCCGCGCGTCGCGCTGCCGCATGCTGCGCTCATGGACATCACCCTCTACGACTATCTCCCCTCGGGCAACGGCTACAAGGTACGCCTGGTCTGCAAGCGCCTGGCGATCCCCTACCGCCTCGTCGAGCTCGACATCAAGCAGGGCGCAACCCGCACACCCGAATTCCTGGCCAGGAATCCCAACGGCCGCATTCCTCTGCTGGAAGTGGCCGGCAAGGGATTCCTCGCGGAGAGCCACGCCATCATCCTGTTCCTGGCGGATGGCTCGGATTTGATTCCGGCCGATCCCTGGCTGCGCGCGCAGATGCACCATTGGTTGTGCTTCGAGCAATACAACCTGGAGCCGAACGTGGGCACCGCGCGCTTCTGGCTGAATTCGCTGCACCAGACAGCAGCGGAACTCGGCGGGAAACTCACCGAAAAGCATGCGAAGGGACTCGAGGCGCTGGCGGTGCTGGAGCGCGGGTTGACAGGACGGCAATTTCTCGCGGGCGGATTCAGCCTGGCCGACATCGCGTTGTATGCGTACACCCACGTGGCCGAAGAAGGCGGCTTCTCGTTGTCCCCGTTTCCAGCCGTGCGCGCGTGGCTTGCGCGGGTGCGCAACGAACGCGGCCACGCACCGATCACCGCACCTTGATGTGGTCGGCGCCGGCGCGCATACAGCGTTCGCCGGCGGCGAATGCTGTATAAAAAACAGTTCTTGGACGCCTCCGGTGGCCTGCCGCAGGCTGCGCATCCATGGCCAGCAAGCGGCGCAGCCGCCATGAACCTCTGCAGCTCAGCCGCCACGATCGCTGGCTGGTGGTGCGCAACATGTTCCGCGAATTGAAGCACGTGGAGCATCTCGCGCCGGGCGCGGACCTCAAGGCCGCCTTGGTGCGGGCGCTGGCTGAGCGCGCCGCGGCGGGTTGGCAATTGGAATCCTTTGCGTCGACGTCTTCGTGCGCTTTCTGCAGCCGCGGCGAGGAACGCGTGATGATCGGCATCGAGGTCGTCGATCCGCGCGCGGGCGGCTGAGCGCATCCGCGGATTAGGCCTGCGGCAGGAGCGTCGCCATGTGATCCGCCGAGCGCAGCGTCAGCGCGGAGAAGGTCAGCGTGCCGTTGGTGCAACCGCCGCTGGGAAGCGTCGGCGAGCCGACCACGAAGAGATTGTCGTGATCGTGCGTACGGCCATGGCTATTGGTCACGCTGTCGGCGGGGTCGTGGCCCATGCGGCAACCCCCGCCCGGATGGTCCCAATAGCTGCCATGCTCCACCGGCCCCATCACCGCATTGCCGTGCTGCGCCAGCCGCTTGAACACGCCTTCGATGTGCGCGAGGGTGGCGCCGTGCCGCGCCTGCGATGCCGCATCGGCACGATGCACGATGCGCGGCAAGGCATCGCCGAAACGGTTGGTGGTGGACGGATCGAGCGTGAGTTCGCTGCTGCGGTCGGGGTGAATGTCGTAGTAGGCACGCACACGCGCCGTGGCGCGGCGCGAGCGCGCACGCCAATCGGCCATGAGGTCATCGCCGAGCAGGATCTTACCCGCGTCATCGCGCAGCCGCGGGTCGCGGTTCACCGTGCTCTCCCAGATGCGCAAATCGTGGCGCACATAAGGTGCGGAGGCAGCGGCACGGAAAAACTGCCGGGAGACGAGGCTGTGTTCCTCGTTCATGCCCGGGTAGACTTCCGCATCGAGCTCGATCTGCGTCTGCACCGAGGCGTGACCGGTCATGTACTTGCCCACCAGCCCGGACGAGTTCGCCAGCCCCTGCGGGAAGCGGGTGGATGCGGAGGACAGCAGCAGGTGCGAGCTCCAGGCATACCCTGCCGCCACCACGAACAGCTTTGCGCGGTATTCGACCGTTTCCTGCGGGCGATCCAGGCGTACCGCGCTGGCGCTCTCGATGTCGGCACGCGCACCGCCGCCTTGCCGTGGCAGCAGGCGCCGCACCAGCGTGCGATCGTGCAGCTCGATGGCCTTGGACGCCAGCAGGCGCTTGAAGGTGAGGTCCGGCGCGTAGCGCGCCTGCGTGGGACACACCGCGCAGGTATTGCAGCGCAGGCATTCGCCACGGCCATCGTACGGCCGCGTGTTCTTGGCCTGGGGTGTCGGCCAAAAGGGGATGCCGCTGCGCTCACCCCATGCCTTGAGCTGGTGCAGATTCCACGACAACCGCATTGCCGGCATGGGATAGGGCTGCGAGCGCGCATCCTCGGGCAGCGGGCTGGGATCCCCCGCCACGCCGATGCGCCGCTCGGCCTCGCAGTAGTAACGCTCCAGCTCCGCCCATTCCAGCGGCCAGTCCTCGGCCAGCCCGAACAGCGACTTCAAGCGTGTGTCTTCCTCCGAAAAGCGGTTGGTGACGCCGCCCCAATGCATCGCCGAGCCACCGACCACCATGCTGCGCGAAATGATGCCGGCCGCGGCTTGATCGGGAATGTTGTCGCCCGGCCAGGGGTTCTCGCCGTAATCGAGCATGCGTCGCCGTTGCAGCCAGCGCTGGTCGGCATCGAACAGGCGCCGGCCCGCCTCCACCACCACGATGGATGTGCCGGGACGAAGTTCGGACAGTTTCCACGCCATCAGCGCAGCCGAAATACCGCCGCCGATGATGCAGACATCGCTTTCATGGCGGACGCTCATGGGAGTTTCCCGCCGGCAGCCTGCGCGGCGGCGGCGGACCCTGACGCGGGCGCAGCTGATGGAGCTTTCAACGCCGGCGGGCGCTGCTCCGATCCGGCAAGCCCACGGCAGGCGAACCGGCCGATGTAGCGGCCGTGCATCCGGTCATTGGCATCGGCGCCGTTGAAGTAATGCGCCATGAGATCGGTGGCGACATGCCCGCCGTCGGGAATCAGCGGCAAGCTGCGCAGCTTCGCATCCTCCAACGCCTGCGCGATGGCGCGGCGGCGCTCGGGCAGCGGCGCCGCCGCCAGGCGCGCGCCACAGCGCTGCCGCAGGTCGTCCAACTGCGCCCGATACCTCGACACCGGCGAGTCGGCCGCTCGTGCAAGCCGCGGGTCCCCGTAGCCTTGATCGAGCTCCGCGCCCGGCCGGTAGCCCATCAGCCATTGTTGGAAGGCATCCGCTGCCTGCGCAATGCCCGCCTCCCCCAGTTCCGAGGGCAGCACCGCCGCGGCCAGCGCCAGCAGATCGCCGCGATCCACGCCAGCGGCCGCGCGCCGTGCACGCGCGGACAACGGCAGCGGCAGGGCCGCGCCTGCGGATAAGAACCACTTGAGCACCAGCCGACGCCGCGTCATTCCTTCTCCCCCAAAATCCTTCGCATGCTCGACCAGGCGCGCGCGCCGGTCAACAGCGTGCAGCGGCGGACAGCTGCATGAAGCTGATATTCTCCCGCCATGCATCAAGACTCAATGCCAGCGGAATTCCGCACCCGACACGCCCGCGGCCGGCGGGTCCGCGCACGGTGCATCTGCACCGCCCTGATGTCGGCAGCGCTGGCGATGATGATTCCCGCCTCCGCCGCCACCGCGCCGGCGACCGCGGGTGCATGGCCCGCGCTGGTGGATGAATTCATCGAAAGCTATTTCAAGGCGCATCCGAGCATGGCCGCGCAGCAGGGACGGCACGAGTTCGACGGCATCCTGCCCGACTGGAGCGCCGCCGGCATCCGCTCGGAAACTGCACGGCTGAAGGCGTTTCGCGTGCGCGCCGCGGCCTTTCCCGACGGCGTCTTGAGCCCGCCGCAACGGCTCGAACGCGATTTCCTGCTGACACGCATCGACCGCGAGATCTTCTGGAACGAGATCGCGCAGGCACCGTTCCGCAATCCCGAGTTCTACCTGGGCATGAACGATGGTGGCGATTCCATCAGCCCGAGCAGCTACATCGAACGTCCGTACGCACCCGCGGCCGTGCGAATGCGCGCCTTCATCAAGTACGCCCGCCATCTGGTGCCGGCGCTGGCGCAGATCCGGGCGAACCTGCGCATGCCCATGCCCGCAAGCTATATCAAGGTGGGCGTGTCGGGCTTCGCGGGGCTGGCGGATTTTTTCCGCGGCGACATTCCGGTTGCGTTCGCGGACGTGCAGGACGCGGCGCTGCAGTCCGAGTTGCAGCAGGCCATCAAGCCCGCTGCGGCTGCGCTCGACGAGTTGGCCCGGTGGATGCAATCGCAGGCGCCGCGCGCGGTCGACAACGACACGCTGGGGCGCGAGAAATTCCTGCTCATGCTGCGCATGACCGAGCGCGTGGACATGACGCTGGAAGAGCTGCTCGCGGCGGGGCGCGCGGACCTGGAACGCAATCTCGCCGCGCTACGCGAGACCTGCGCGCACTTCGCACCCGGCGCAACGCCGGCGGCCTGCGTCGCCCGCGTGGAATCACACAAGCCCGCCGCCGGACCGGTGGCCGAGGCTCGCGACCAGGTGGCCATGCTCCACCGCTTCATCATCGACAAGGACATAGCCACCATCCCGGGAAACGAGGAGATCCGTGTCGAGGAAGCCCCGCCCTACAACCGCGAGAACAGCGCCTACATCGGCTCGCCGGGTCCGTATGAAAAGAACCTGCCGTCGGTGTATTACATTGCCCCGCCCGATCCGGCGTGGACCGCCGAGGAACGCGATGCGTACATCTCCGGCAAGGCGAGCCTCCTGTTCGGCACGGTGCACGAAGTCTGGCCCGGGCATTTCCTGCAGCAGATGTGGGCGAACCGCGCGGCCTCGAAACTGGCCGGGCTGTTCTACAGCTATGCGTACTCGGAAGGATGGGCGCATTATGCCGAGGAACTGGTGTGGGAGAAGGGCCTGGGCGGCGATGATGAAACCAAAATCGGGCTGCTGTACAACGCGCTGCTGCGCAACGTGCGCTACCTGTCCGCCATCGGCCTGCAGACCCAGGGCATGAGCGTGGCGCAATCGGAGAAGATGTTCCGCGAAGAGGCCTTCCAGGATCCCGGCAACGCACGCCAACAAGCCGCCCGCGGCACCTACGACCCCGGCTACCTGAACTACACCTTGGGCAAGCTCATGCTGCGCAAGCTGCGCAACGATTATTGCGCCAGCCGTGGCGGCGAGGCCTGCTGGAAGCAGTTTCACGACAAGCTCCTGTCGTACGGCGCTCCGCCCATCCCGCTGGTTCGTAAGATCATGCTGCCGGGCGATAGCGGACCGCTGTTGTGAACGGCCGGCACCACCCACGGGAGTCCACCATGTCCATTCGCCGCATCCTCACACTGCTGCTGCCCTGCGTTCTTTGCCTGGGAGGCGCTGCCCGCGCCGACGCCGTCGATGACTACATGCGCGAGGCCCTGCAACGCGCGAAGATACCAGGCGCCTCCGTGCTCATCATCCGTGGCGGCGAGGTGCGCAAGGCCCAAGGCTACGGCTTCGCGAACGTGGAACTGCAGGTGCCAGCGAGCGCCGCCACCATCTACCAGTCCGGCTCCACCGGCAAGCAATTCACCGCCGCCGGCATCCTGCTGCTGGTGGAGGCCGGCAAGCTGTCGCTGGATGACAAGCTGGCCACATTCTTCGACGGCGCGCCGGCCGCCTGGCAGCGCATCACCATCCGGCAATTGCTCACGCACACCTCCGGCATCCGCGACTACGAGAATTCGCCCGACATCGACCTGCGCAAGGACTACGACGAAGCGGCGCTGCTCGAGGTGATGAAGCGCCTGCCGCAGGACTTCGAGCCGGGATCGCAATGGAGCTACAGCAACAGCGGCTACCTGATCCTGGGCTTGATCACCTCCAAGCTCAGCGGCATGCATTGGAGCGATTACCAGGCGCAGGTGCTGTTCAAGCCGCTGGGGATGAAGACCACGCGCGTCATCAGTGAAAGCGACATCGTCATGAATCGCGCGGCCGGTTACGAGCTGGATGCGGCAGGCAGCCTCAAGAACCAGGAGTGGGTGGCGCCCTCGCTCAACCGTTGCGCCGACGGTGCGTTGTACTACAGCGTCCTGGACCTGGCCGCCTGGGATGCGGCGCTCAAGGCAGGCCGCTTCCTCAGCCCCGTGAGCCGCGCAGCCTGGATGACACCGGTGAAGCTCAACGATGGCAGCACCTACCAATACGGCTTCGGCTGGGACATCAACGAGCAGCGTGGCCGCCGGCTGATCGAGCATGGCGGCTCGTGGCAGGGGTTTCGCACCCAGATCTCCCGCTATGTCGATGACGACCTGAGTGTCATGGTGCTCACCAACCTGGCCTCGGCCGAGCCGGGCCAGTTGGCACATGACATCGCCGGACTGGTCGAACCGCGGCTGGCCCTGCCGGACCCCGGCAGCGTGCGCCGTGATCCGGACGCCGCGCGCAGCGAGCGGCTCAAGAAGGTGCTGCACGCCTGGGCAGAGGGGCGCGTCGATGCATCGATGGCAGTGGGCCTGTCGCACACGGCCACGAACACCGCGGCGGAGGCGGCGTGGCGGCGCAAGACCGGCGAGCAGTTGCAAGCCATGACCGCCTGGAATTTCCTGGGGGAGGACCGCATCGGCCCGCAGCCGCTCATCTGGCGCAACGAACCAGTGACGCGCATCGCGCATTACGCGATGCTCAGCGGCGCAACGCGCCACGTGTATCGCTTCTACCTGACGGAGCGCGGCAAGGTGGCGGACTTCAGCGTCGAGGAACGCTGAGCCCGGTCCGCGCAGGGCGCGGCGGGCGCGCGTCGCCCGTGATCAGGCTGCTCGGCTCACCTGATACGCGGCACGCGCCAGCCACCCGGGATTGATGGTGACGCCCCAGCCGGGTTCCGCCGGTATGCCGATGGCGCCATCGCGCACCGCGAACGGATCGCCTAGGAACAGGTCCTGCTGCCAGGGATAGTAGTCCGGCCCTTCTATCGAGAATTCCAGGTACTTCCCCGCATTGGGGATGGCGCCGAGCAGGTGCATGGTGCAGATGGTCACCAGCGACAGGTTGGCGCTGTGCGGGGTGACGGGGAAGCCCGCCTGCTGCGCCATGCGCGCCACCGTGAGCGTGCGTGTCAACCCGCCCATGTACATGACATCGGGCTGCACCACGTCCACCGCGTGCAGGTCCATCATGCGCTGCCAGGTGGCCAGGTCCCAGTCCTGCTCGCCGCCGGTCACATCGATGTCCAGCGCCTCGCTCACCTGCCGCGTCTGCTCCAGCTCCCAGTAGGGACAGGGCTCCTCGAAATGCGAGATGCCTTCGGATGCGAGCATCCGCCCCACGTCGATGGCGCGGCGCGGCGAGAAGCCGCTGTTGGCATCGACGAGCTTGGCGGTGGCATCGCCGAGCGCACGCGCCACGCATGGCACGATGGCCTCGGTGCGGCCCGGCCATTCGTCCACATCGCGCCCGCATTCGGCCGCCACCCGCCACTTGAAGGCATCGAAGCCCAGCTCATCGCGCAGGCGCACGAGCCGGGCGGCTTCGTCCTCCGGCGTGATGTCGCGCTTCATCGAGGAGGCGTATGCGCGCAACGCACGCGGCTTGCCGCCGAGCAATTCGACCACCGGCTTGCCTTCCAGCCGGCCACGCAGATCCCATAGCGCGGTGTCCAGGCCCGCCATCGCACGGCACCGATAGCTGCCCGGATACTTGTGCTCGCGCTCCTCGATGCGCGCCACCAGGGCGTCGATGTCGAGCGCATCCCGGCCCAGCGACCAGGGCGCCACCTGGCGATGAAAGATGGTGGCGGTGATGTCGGCGTTGTAGGTGGAAGTCTGGCCCCAGCCGATGGCGCCGGAGTCGGTGGTCACCTTCACGAAGCAGACGAATTCGTTGGCGAAGGTCTCGAGCTGCTGGATCTTGAGCATGGCGTTCATCGATTGGCACCGCCCGCCGCCGGCCCCGCGGCGGCAGGCGGGGGCGCGGTCAGGTGATCTGCTTCAACGCGGCGGACAGGCTGTGCACGGTGCGATCGATGTTCTGCAGCTTGTCGAGCCCGAACAGACCGATGCGGAACGTGCGGAAATCCGCGGGCTCGTCGCATTGCAGCGGCACGCCGGCGGCAGTCTGCAGGCCCACGCCGCGGAATTTCTTGCCGGATTGGATGTCGGCATCGTCGGTATAGCTGACCACGACGCTCGGCGCCTGAAAGCCCGGCGCCGCCACGCTCTTGAAGCCATGGCCGGCGAGCAGCGCGCGCACCTGGTTGCCCAGCTCCTGCTGCGCGCCGCGCAATTTCTCGAAGCCGCAGCCTTCGGTCTCGACCATGGCATCGCGCACGCGGGTGAGCGAATCGGTGGGCATGGTGGCGTGATAGGCATGCGCACCGCCCTCGTAGGCCTGCATGATCTGCAGCCATTTGCGCAGGTCGCAGGCAAAGCTGGTGCTGGTGGTGGTGGCGATGCGCGCAACGGCCGCCTCGCCCAGCATGACGAAGCCCGCGCAGGGCGTGGCGCTCCAGCCCTTCTGCGGCGCGCTGATGAGCACGTCCACACCGCTGGCGCGCATGTCCACCCAAATGGCGCCGGAGGCGATGCAGTCCAGCACGAACAGGCCGCCCACGGCATGCACGGCATCCGCCACGGCGCGCAAATAGGCGGGCGGCAGGATCATGCCCGCCGCGGTCTCCACATGCGGCGCGAACACCATGTCCGGACGCTGCGATTGAATCGCCGCCACGACCTCATCGAGCGGCGCAGGCGCGAACGGCGACTGCGGCGCGCCGGCCACGGGACGGGCCTTGAGCACGGTGCAACTCGCCGGTATGCGCCCCATCTCGAAAATCTGCGACCAGCGGAAGCTGAACCAGCCATTGCGGATCACCAGGCATTTCTTGTCCGTGGCGAATTGGCGCGCCACGGCCTCCATGCCAAAGCTCCCGCTGCCGGGCACCACGATGGCGGCCTCCGCGGCATACGCGGTCTTGAGAATGCGGGAGATGTCCTGCATGACCCCGCCAAAGGCCTGCGACATGTGGTTGAGCGCTCGGTCCGTGTACACGACCGAATATTCGAGCAGTCCATTGGGATCGACGTTGGGCAGAAGACCGGGCATCAAAGGCTCCTCGATGGTGAGCCCCTAGGATACACAACAGCTCAATGAATGCGCGCGCCCTGCCGCTTGAGTTCGCGCTGCACGGCGCCGATGTCCAGCCGGTCGAAGGGTTGGCCGGTCTTCAAGGAGACGGCGGCAGCCACGCCCGCGCCCTGTCCCGCCACCGCGCAGCACATCATGTTGCGCACGGCGGCATGCGAGGTGCGATCTCCGCCGATGCTGCGCCCGGCCACCAGCAGGTTCTGCACGCCCTTGGGCAGGAGCGCGCGGTACGGCACGTGGAAATAGCGGCCGGTGGTGGGCAGGATGAGGATGCCGTAGCCATCGATGAATTCGGGGAAGATGCCGATGGCATCCTCGAAGCGCCCCTGCTCGCGCACATCGTGCGCGGTGAGGTTGTACGCGGCATCGATCTTACGCGTGTCGCGGATGCCCAGCGTCATGCCGAAATTGCGGAGCTTGGCGCCCTCGCAGCCGGGCATGAACTTGCGCAGCGCCTCCACGGCGTGGATGGCCTGGCGCCGCCCTTCGATCTCGCCGCGGGTGAGGTCGGCGGGGTCTGTGCCGTCGATCTGCGGCACATGCACGAGGTTCAGGTAGGTGAGATCGCCCTGGTCGCTGACCGTGCCCCAGGTGCCGGCGATGGTATTCAAGTTTGCCGGGATCAGTCCGCTGGCCACGGCCTGCTTGAAGGGCTTGCGCAGGAACGGCGAGAACAGGTCGTCTTCCTTGCCGGTGGTGGTGATGTCCCACTCGCCATTGCCGGCCCAGTCCTTGTAGGTCTGCGGATCGGCCTTCACCGTTTCGATGAAGCGCTGCTTGTTGACCCCGCTCATCGAGAACATCACCGATACCGCCATCATCTGTTCTTTCGGCGTCTTGTGCACGGGAGCGCCGGCGCGCGCGGCGATGTCGGCATCGCCGGTGGCATCGATCACCCGTCCTGCCAGTATGGCTTCGCGCCCGGCCTTGCTCTCGGTGATGACCCCGCGGATCACGTTGCCTTCCATGATGGGTGCCACGCACAAGCGGTGCAGCAAAGGCGTGATGCCCGCCTCCTGCACCAATACATCCGCGACGTACTTGAACATCTCCGCATCCAGGGCGTGGCTCAAGGACTGCGGCTCCGGCATCGCGGCGCCCATGGCCTTGGCGCGCTCCTCGAATTCGATGCCGATGCCTTCGCAGTCGATGGTCTTCTCATGGCGGTACCAGGCAAAGCCTTCCACGCCCACCTGGGTGATGTTGCCGCCGAAGCAGCCATGGCGTTCGAGCAGCGCGGTGCGCGCCCCGGCGCGCGCGGCCGCGAGCGCCGCGGCCAGGCCGCCGGGACCGCTGCCCACCACCAGCACGTCGGTCTCCAGGATGACCTCGACGTCGCGCGCGGATTCGGCAATGCGTTTGTTCATGGGCGTCGTGTCAACGGTTGGTGTTCACGACCACGCGGCCGCGCACACGGCCCTTCAAGATATCGGCGGCGAGGCGCGGCACATCGGCAAGGCCCGCCTCGACGATCATGGCATCCAGGGCAGCGGCGGGCAGGTCCTGCGCGATGCGCTTCCACGCCGCCATGCGCCGCTCGCGCGGGCACATCACCGAATCGATGCCGAGCAGGTTCACACCGCGCAGCAGGAAAGGAATGACCGTGGCGTCGAGCTTGTTGCCGCCGGCCAGGCCCACCGCCGCCACCGAACCGCCATAGCGCAACTGCGCCAGCACGCGCGAGAGCGTGTTGCCGCCCACGGAATCCACGCAGCCCGCCCAACGCTCGCTCTCCAGCGGCCGCCCCGGCGGATCGGCGAACGGCGCGCGATCGATGATCGTCGTGGCACCGAGGGACTTGAGGTAATCGGCGGTGTCCGCCCGCCCGGTCGAGGCGGTCACGTTGTGCCCCAGCTTGCCAAGGATGGCGGTGGCAACCGAGCCCACCCCGCCGGCAGCGCCGGTGATCAATACCTCGCCCCCCTTGGCAAGGCCGTGTGCCTCCAACGCCATCACCGCCAGCATGGCGGTGAAGCCCGCGGTGCCCACGGCCATGGCGTGACGCGCGGAAAGGCCTGCGGGCAGCGGCACCAGCCAATCGCCGTTGACGCGCGCGGTCTGGGCAAGGCCACCCCATTGCACCTCACCCACGCGCCAGCCCGTGAGCACCACCGCATCGCCGGGCTTGTAGCCGGCGTGGCTGCTGACCGTGACCTTGCCGGCGAAATCGATGCCGGGCACGTGCGGATATTTCTTCACGAGCCCGCCGGCGCCGTTCACGACCAGGCCGTCCTTGTAGTTGAGCGAGGAGTATTCCACTGCGACGGTGACATCGCCCGCGGGCAATGCGGCTTCGTCCAGTTCGCGCACGGCCGCGCTGACGGCGCCCGTGGAGTTGTCCAACACCAATGCCTTGAACATGATTCTTATGCCTCGCGCGGATGTTTCATCATTCGTGCGACAAATGGTACAGTCCCCCGCGGCTCGCTGCAGCCCGCATTTGCCCTTGTCGTCAACCGCGCAGCATGCGCGCCTCGACACAGCGCCGGCACACGGCACGCAGGGGAAAGCGGAGGACTACCTTGGCTGATCTGAAAACCGCCAACCGCCTGGTCTTCATGGTGACCGCGGCCATGTTCATCAACTACGTGGACCGCGGCAATCTCGCCACGGCCGCGCCGTTGATGCAATCCGACACGGGCCTGTCGCCCGAGCAACTGGGCATCCTGATGTCGGCCTTCTATTACGGCTACGTGCCCCTGATGCCCGCCACGGGTTGGCTGGCGGAGCGTTACGGGGCGAAGGCCGTGCTCGCCGCGGGGGTGACGCTGTGGTCGTTGGCCACCATGCTCACCGGATTCGCACACGGATTCGTGATGCTGCTCGCCTTGCGCGTGTTGCTGGGCGTGGGCGAGAGCGTCTCCTTTCCCTGCGCCGCCAAGCTCATTGCCAACGCGGTGCCGGTGAGCCGGCTGGGCGTGGCCAACGGCGTGATGGCCTTCGGCTATCTGCTCGGGCCCGCGGTGGGCACCTACGTCGGCGGGCACATGATGGCGAGCATGGGCTGGCGGCCCGTGTTCGTGATCTTCGGGCTCGCCTCGGTGCTGTGGGTGATCCCGTGGCTACGCACGCGCATACCGCCGCCGGTGCAGCAGGAGCAGGGAGCGCCTGCGGGCCCGGCGCCCAGCTTCGGCGAGATCCTGCGCCAGCGCGCCCTGTGGGGTACCTGCCTCGGGCATTTCTCCTCCAACTATTGCTACTACTTCATCCTCGCCTGGCTGCCCTTCTACATGGTGAAGAATCGCGGCTATTCCATGAGCACCATGTCGGACATCGTCTCCTGGGCCTATGCATTGAATGCGGCCGGCGCGCTGGGCATGGGCTGGATCGCCGACCGCTGGATCCGCGCCGGGCGCAGCACCAACTTCATCTACAAGGCACCCATGGCGCTGGCGCACTTGGGCGGCATCGCCTGCATGGGTGGCGTGGTGCTGCTCAATGAGACCGGCTCCATCGCCTCGCTGTTCATCTTCGAGCTCATCACCGGCATGTCCTACCCCGGGATTTTTGCCATCCCGCAGATCCTGGCCGGCACGGAGGCGACGGGACGCTGGGTGGGCGTGCAGAATGCGGCGGGGAACTGCGCCGGTCTGGTTGCGCCGTCGATCACCGGATTCCTGGTCGGCAGGGCCGGCGGCTTCGAACTCGCCTTTGCCATCAGCGCCGCGGTGAGTTTCGTGGGTTTCGTCGGCTGGGTGCTGGTGTCACCGAAGATCGCGCCATTGCGCTGGTCGACGGCGCCCGCGCCGGCTGCGGCGCCGGCTCCCACCGCTTCGTGATTCGATGAGGATGAGCGCCGTGATCAGCTACCAACTGTCGGGCAAGCGCGCCCTGGTGACCGGGGCGGCCTCAGGGATAGGGCTTGCCACGGCGCAATTGCTGGCGCGCAGCGGGGCGCGCGTGGCCATCAACGACCTGCCCACGCCGGCGCTCGACGCGGCGGTGAAGAACCTGCTCGCAGAAGGCTGCGAGGTGCATGCCGCGCCAGGCGATTTGTCACGCGCAGACAGCGCGCGCGCCGCGGCCGAGGGCGCGGCAAGCGTGCTCGGCGGATTGGATTACCTGGTCAACAATGCCGGCACGCCCGGCACGCGCACGCCGATTCCGCCGGCCGACCTGGATGCGCTCACCGACGAATTCTGGGACAAGATCCTGCGCGTAAACCTGCTCAGCGCTTTCTGGATGAGCAAGACGCTGGCCCCGCAGCTGCGCGGCGCGCGCGGCGCCATCGTCAACACCGCGTCGATCTCCGCCTTTGGGGGCGGCGCGAGCAGCACCGCCTACGCCACGGCCAAATCGGGCCTCGTCGGGTTGACACGCGAATTGGCGCGTGGCCTCGCACCCGCGGTACGCGTCAACGGCATTGCACCCGGCTACGTGAATTCGAACTGGGATTGCTCCTTCGGCGACATCACCGCCGCCGCCAAGACCACCACGGCGCTGCAACGCGTCGGGGAGCCGCAGGACTATGCGGAGGTGATCGCATGGCTGTGCGCTGGCGCGAGCTACATCACCGGCCAGGTCGTCCCGGTAACGGGCGGCTGGGGACTTTGATGATGGTGCACGGCGCGCCGCCGCGTGGGCGGATGGCGGACCTGCTTTCGGAGCTGTATCCCACGCCGCCGACGCGCTAATCTTTCGCGCACGTCCAGCAACGGAGACCCGCGCCATGCAGCGCCGACAATTCCTGCGACATGCGGCCGCGTTCACGGCCGCCACCGCCCTGCCCTTCAAGGCACATTCCCGCGACGCCGTGCGCGTGGGCGTGATCGGCGGCGGCATCGTCGGCGCCTCCATCGCCTGGCACCTGGCGCGCGCGGGAGCGCAGGTCACGCTGTTCGAGAAATCGCAACCCGCGAGCGGCGCGACGCGCAATTCGTTCGCCTGGCTGAATGCCTTCGCCGATCACGCGCAATACCGTGCGCTGCGGCTGGACAGCATGGCGAGCTGGCGCCAGCTCGACCGCTCGCTGCGCCTCGGGATCGTGTGGGGCGGCTATACGAGTTGGGCGCGCACGCCCGAACAGCTCAAGGTGCTGGAGGAAGCGGCGGCCGAGATGCGCGGCACGCGCTTCCCGGTGCGCAGCATCAGCGCGGCGGAACTGCAGTCCATGACGCCGGGCCTGGTCACGGGCGAGGTGGCCGCGGCGTTCTATTCGAGCATCGATGGGCATCTCGATCCGGTGGCGGTGACCGGAACACTGCTGAAATCCGCGCGCCGGCTGGGTGCACGCACCCTCACCGATACGCAGGTGCTGGGCCTGAACCTCACCAACGGCACGCTGAGTGGTGTGCACATGGCCGCCGGCGAGGTTCCGTTGGATCGCCTGGTGATCGCGGGTGGCGTGGACACGCCCGCGTTGCTGGCAATGGCCGGGTTCGACAAGCTTCACCTCAAGCACGGCCCCGGCATTCTCGCGCACAGCAAGCCCACCGCCATCGCCACGCGCCTGATCTACGATGCGCCGGGCACGCTGTCGTTCAAGCAGATGGCCGACGGCAGCATCGTCGGCACGGATTCACCCTATCCGCCCGATTTGCCCGTGCACCGTGAGATCCGTGAGCACGCCATGGCCTTCCCCACGCAGGAGCTCGCCGACAAGCATGGCAACCGCATCCTGTCGAAGATCGCCGAGGTGTTGCCGGCGGCGCGGGGGGTACCGTTGGACAGGCTCACGCTGGGATTCCGGCCATTGCCGCCGGATGAACTGCCGGTGATCGGCGCAGTGCCGGGCGTGAACGGCGTGCACGTGGCGGTGATGCACAGTGGCGTGACACTGGCGCCCATCGTCGGCCGCTACGTCACGCGCGAGGTGCTGCGCGGTGAGCGCGTGCCGGCGCTCGCACCATTCAGGCCAGAGCGCTTCGCCGCCGCTTGATCAGCGCGCCGGGCGCCCTCAGCCGCCCAGATGCGCGGCGATGGCATCGATGACCTCATAAGGCCGTTCCGACATCAACATGTGGCCGGCCGCGGGCAGTGCCACGAGCTTGGAACCCGTGATGGCCGCGGCGAGTGCCTTGCCGCTCTTCAGCGGCGTCATCTGATCCTTCTCGCCACAGATGAGCAGCGTCGCGGCCTGCACCTTGGCCGCATCGGCCAACGCCTCCTTGTAGGCATTGCAAGCCGCAAGATCCGCGTGCAGCACGCCCGGCGCGGCGCGCTCGAGGATGCGCTCGCCTGCGCCTGCCATCCACACGCCGGGGGCGCGGCTGCCGCCGATGCCGGCATCGAAGCCATGGCCCCAGATGTTCACCATGTCGATGGCGGCATGATCATTGGCCGCCGCGGCGTTCAAGAGGTCCGGGTGCACGGGCATGGCGGCCGCCGTGCCGATCAGCACCAATCGATGGATCGAGGCCGGCGCCAGCGAGGCGGCACGCAGCGCCACGAGCGAACCCATGGAATGGCCGATCAGCGTGACCTTGCCGGCATCGCCGCCGGCCGCGCCCGCCGCCGCCACCAGGGCGAGGGTCCATCGCGCCAGCACATCGATGGAGGTGAGCGCGGGCCCGGGCGACTTGCCGTGACCGGGCAGGTCCACCGCCAGCACGTTCCAACCATGAAACGCCAGCCAGCGGCTCTGCAACGCCCACACCGTGTGATCCATGCCGGCGCCATGCAGCAGCACGGCCAGCGGCCGCCCGGCCACATGTGCGCGTCCGCCGCCCGCGGCATACACATTCTGTCCCAGTACATTCAGTTGCACGTTCGGCCCGCCTTCAGGCCTTGGACGCGGCGCGCAGCGCCTGCCCAAGGTCCGCGATGATGTCGGACGCCGACTCGATGCCCACCGACAGTCGCACCATGTCCTCGCTGATGCCGGCGGCTTCCAGTTGCGCCGGGCTCATCTGCTGGTGCGTGGTGGTGGCGGGATGGATGACCAGGGTCTTGGCATCACCCACATTGGCGAGGTGACTGGCCAGGCGCAGCGATTCGATGAAGCGCGCGCCGGCGGCCCGGCCGCCTTTCACCCCGAAGCTGATCATGGAACCCGCGCCGTGCGGCAGGATGCGCTTGGCAAGCTCGTGATCCGGGTGCGAAGGCAGGCTGGGGTGCACCACCCAGGCCACGGCCGGGTTGCCCTGCAGGAACTCCAGCACGGCGGCGGTGTTCTCCATGTGGCGTTGCATGCGCAGGCCCAGGGTCTCCACGCCCTGCAGCAGGTAGAAGGCGTTCATCGGCGACAGGCAAACGCCGAACTGCCGCAGGCCTTCGGTGCGCGCGCGCATCACGAAGGCGGCGGGCCCGAATTGCTCCGTGAACACGATGCCCTGGTAGCCTGCCACCGGCTGGCTCAAGGTCGGGAACTTGCCGGAAGCCTCCCAATCGAAGCGGCCACCGTCGATGACGGCGCCGCCGATGGCGATGCCGTGGCCGCCGATCCACTTGGTCACCGAATGCATGACGAGGTCCGCGCCCAGGTCCAGCGGCTTGCACAGATAGGGCGTGGCGAAGGTGCTGTCGATCAGCAGCGGCACGCCGGCACCATGCGCGATCTGCGCGATGGCCGGAATGTCCAGCACTTCCAGGCCCGGATTGCCGATGGTCTCGCCGATGATCAGCCGCGTGTTGGGACGCAGCGCGGCGCGAAAGCCCGCGACATCGCGCGGCTTCACGAACGTGGTCTCGATGCCGAAGCGCGGCAGGGTGTGCGACAGGAGATTGACCGTGCCGCCGTAGAGCGAAGCCGAGGCGACGATGTGATCGCCAGCCCCGAGGAGCGTGGCGATGGCGATGTGCATCGCCGCCATGCCGCTGGCCGTGCACACCGCGCCCACCCCGCCCTCCAACGCCGCGAGCCGCTCTTCGAGCACGGCGACGGTGGGATTGGAGATGCGGCTGTAGATGTAGCCCGGCCGCTCCAGGTTGAACAGGGAGGCGGCGCGGTCCGTATCCTCGAACACGTAGGAGGTGGTCTGGTAGACGGGAACCGCGCGTGCGCCGTGCACAGGGTCGGGGTGATGTCCGGCATGCAGACTCAAGGTCTCGAAGCCGGGGGGTCGTGGTGCAGCCATCCCGCTAGTATACGATGCGGGCCGCGCCGTCGGTGTGCCGGCGGGCGCCGGCCGGCCACGGCTCGCCCGCCCGCTCGCGGGAATAGTGCTGTTCGTCAACATCGTTCTACACTTCGTGGCGCACAATATCCTGAAACTGGAGACCTGAAGGACACATGGCGGAAATCGAGATTCATCACGCGCACGGCCATTCGGATGACCCGATGGCGCGGCGCGTCGGCGTGCTGGTGGGCGTGGTCGGTATCCTGCTGTCGGTGGTAACCATTTCCTCGCATCGCGCGCACACGGACGCGGTGATCCATCGCACCGAATCGAACGATCAATGGACCTACTACCAGGCCAAGAAGACGCGCGAGCAGATGAGCGAGGTGGGCATCACCCTCCTGAACGCGACGGTGAGCGATGCGCAAAAGCTCGCGGGCCCGGCGGGCAAGCTCGCCGCCGCGCGCGATCACTACGCCAAGGATGCGGAAGCCATCCAGGAAAAGGCGCGTGAGAAGGACCATGAGACCGAAGTCGCCGAGGCGCGGGCACTGCGCTTCGACCTGGGCGAGGGCCTGCTGGAGCTCGGCCTGGTGCTGTGCTCGCTGTATTTCATGGCGCGCAAGAATTTCTTTCCCGTGTTCGGCATGATCGCCGCCGGCATCGGCACTCTCGTCGGCGCCACGGGTTACTTCCTGTGAAGACTCTCCCACGCTGGCGTGCGGCCGCATGCGGCGCAGCCGTTCTGGCCCTGATGTGGGGTCCGCTGTTGAGTGGAGAGGCCGCAACGCGGGCTCTCGCCGCGACCGAAGCGCCCGCGCCCGCGCGCGTGGAAGCCAAGTCCAAGACCTTCGTGGCGGTGGGGCTGCTGCAAGGTGAGCGCATGGTCATCCACCTGAGCCGCGTGATCGACAATGCGCCGGTGCATGATGCCGCGGTGCGGATCAACATGCGCGCCCTGGACCTGCCGGCGGTGGCGCAGACCGACGGCAGCTACGAAGCGCGCAGCGCCGAGTTCAAGGCCGATGGCCCGGCGGTGGTGGCCTTCATCGTCAAGCAGGGTGAATTGACCGAAAAGCTGGTGGGCACCCTGGAGCTGCCCGCGGCCGCCAAGAGCTCGCTCACCGGCAACGGCCAAGTGCGGCAATTCCTGTGGTGGATACTGAATTTCGGTGTATGCATCGGATTCCTCGTGCTGTATTCGCGGCGCCGCAAGGCGGCGGAGGCGCGCGGCGAGGATTAGCCGGGGCGCCGGCCGCCATGCCGGATTTCCTGCTCCGCCGTTCCTAGAAGCTCTGCTTGGTACCCACCAGCACCTGGAACTTCTTGATACCGGGATCGTTGTTGAGCGGATAGGCGAAATCGATGTGCAACACGTTGCCGAGGCCGGAGCGCGTGTTGCCGAAGCGCAGCCCGAAGCCGATGTCGCTCAACATGCCGGGGTTGCTGTCGCCCACCGGCTCACGTCCCCAGGTGCGGCCCACGTCGGCGAAGATCGCCGCGCCAAAGCGCGCGAGGCGGAACGGATACCATTCTGTGTAGAAGCGCTGTTCGATGGTCAGCAGCGCGCGCGAGGTGCCTGCCTCGTACCGCAGGGGATAGCCGCGCAGTCCACTGTCACCGCCGATCATGAGCTGGTTTTCCGGGTCCAGCGCATGCGTGGTGGTACCGCCGAGAAACACGTACAGCACGCGGTCGGAGCGCCAGCGCCAGTAGTAGCTGGCCGTGCCGTCGAGTATCAGGTTGCGTGCCTGCCCGCCTTCCCAGCGTGAAGTGAAGGTCGAGGTGAGGAACAGCTGGTTCACCGGATTGAGCTGGAACCCCTTGAGGACGTTCGCATTGACGATGAGTCCGTTGCGACTGGCATCCAACGCCTTGGTGTTGAAACCCAGCTCCAGGCCCACCTGCGTGCCGAAGTACAGGTCCTCGGTACGGCCGATCTGGTTCAGGTCGCCGACCTTGCGATAATCGTCCTCGATCAGGTTCACGCCCACGTACGGATACGCCGTGGTGCGATCCGGCGGAAGTATCGCGGCCGGCGTGAGCGTGTCGATCTGCGCAAAGCGGTTGCGGTCGAAGCGCACACCGCCGACCCAACGCTTGGTCCAGCCATTGATGAGGCCGTTGGATACCCCACCGCTCAGCTCGTAGTAGTCCTCGTCGCGCCGGAACTGATCGCCGATGACGCCGCGGTTGTAGCGCGATACGGTGCGGTCGAATTGCCGCGCCTTGAGGGTCACGCTCCAGGGCGTGTCGAGCGAATAGAACGGCTGGCCGACGGCGATCGAGCGGTCCGAGCCGTCATCGGCATCCGCGTAGAGTGCACCCAGCGTCCAGCGTGAGCCGAACAGGTTCGGATCGTCGTACTCGATCTCGTTGGTGGTGCGGTCGACATTACTGCCGTGCGAGAACTGGATCTTCTTGCCCAGGCCGAGCAGGTTCGTGTCCTCGAGCTCAAAGCGCGAGGCATTGGTGCCACCGGAACGGCCGAAGGAAATGCCCGGGCTCAGGGTCCACACGTCCTTGGTGATGACCTTCACGGTCACCTTGCCGTCGGCGTACTTCACGGGCACCACACGCGCGTCGTAGAAGGGGCGCAGGCGACGCAGGTTGCGCTCGGTCTCTTCCAGCTTCTGCGGATCGTAGCGGTCGCCCTCGCGGAACAGCAGCTGCGCACGCACGGTGGAGACCTTGGTACGGATATGCAGGCGGTTGGCGAGGCGGTACAGGTTGTTGTCCTCGCGCCGGTCGGATTCATCGAAGATCTGCCGGATGTCGAAGTCGATGCGCTCGATCACCGCGCCGTCGGCCACCATCTGCTCGTCGCTGGGCAGGCCGGGCGGGCGCGGCTCCTCGATGCGGGTCTTTTCGGTGTCATTGAGCTTGGCCGCGTACGCGGGCAGCACCGCCAACAGCGCGGCGGTCGCCAGAATCAACGACTGCAGTGGGCGCTTGGACATCGTGTGCACAGACATCCGCAAAGGCTACCCGTTCCGTGGCAACGCCGCCCGCGCAAATGCTAGGGAATGAGAACGGTGCACCCCGTGGTCCGGCGGGACTCGAGGTCGCGGTGCGCCTGGGCTGCATCGGCCAGTTTGTAACGTTGACCGATTGGAATCTTCACCACGCCCCGTCCAACGACGTCGAACAATTCCTTCGCGGCGGCGTTGAGGCGCGCGGCCGTGGAAATGTAATGAAACAACGCCGGCCGGGTCACGAACAGCGAGCCACGCTTGGTCAATTCCAGCGGCGCGAACGGCGGAACCGCGCCGGTGGAGTTTCCGTAGGTGACCATCATGCCCAGCGGCGCCAGGCAATCGAGCGATGCGAAGAAGCTGTCCTTGCCGAGCGAGTCATACACCACGCTGACGCCCTGGCCGTTGGTGATCTGGCGCACCTTGACGGTGAAATCCTGGTTGTCGGTGACGATGACGTGATCGCAACCGTGCTCGCGCGCAAGGCCGGCCTTGGCCTCGCTCCCCACCGTGCCGATGACCACGGCGCCGAGCACCTTGGCCCACTGCACGGCGATGGAGCCGACACCGCCCGCGGCGGCGTGGATCAGGATGGTCTCGCCGCGCTTCACGCGATGGGTGGAGCGCAGCAGGTACTGCGCCGTCATGCCCTTCAGCATCATCGCCGCGGCCTGCTCGTCGCTGACGGAGTCGGGCACCTTCACCATGCGCTCGGCCGGCACATTGCGCATCTCGCAATACGAGCCGGGGGAATTCATGGCATAGGCCACCCGCATGCCTGGCGCCAACTGCTTGACCTTGGAGCCCACCGCGGTCACCACGCCCGCCGCTTCGCGGCCGAGCACGCCCGGCAATGCCATGGGATACAGGCCGGTGCGATCGTAGACGTCGATGAAATTCAGGCCGACCGCGGTATGCCGGATTTGCACCTCGCCCGGGCCGGGGGGCGCGACCTCGACGTCCTCGTAACGCAGTTGTTCGGGGCCGCCGGGTTGATGTACTCGGATTGCTTTTGCCATGTCGGATCACCTCCGTATCCGGACATGGTAGCAATATCGGCGCGGGATGCCCTACAGGGCGGCGTTGTCGTGCTCGCCGGTGCGGATGCGGATGACCCGCTCGATGTCGGTGACGAAAATCTTGCCATCGCCGACCTTGCCGGTCTTGGCCGCGCCGACGATGGCCTCGACCACCTGGTCGACGATCTCGTTCTTCACCGCGACTTCGACACGGGTCTTGGGCACGAAATCGACCACGTACTCCGCGCCACGGTACAACTCGGTATGACCGCGCTGCCGGCCGAAGCCCTTCACTTCGGTCACCGTCATGCCGGAGACACCAATTTCCGACAATGCCGAACGCACGTCGTCGAGCTTGAACGGTTTGATGATGGCAGTGATCAGTTTCATCGCAAACTCCGGCTTAACTTTACTTTGATATCGGGCCGATTTGTTTGCATCATTCGTGCCCGTGTCCCAGGCGCACACAGTATCAGAGTGTTGGGATTTTGGCCCGCGGCTGCGCGCTAATTGCGTGCACCGCGCCAATGCACAGCCGCTAGAATATGCCCCGCAATGGTGCAAACGAGCAACATGACATGAGCAGAACCTTCATCATCGTCGGCGGCGGACAAGCCGGCGCACAAGCCATCGATTCCCTGCGGCGCGACGGCTTCGACGGCCGGGTGGTGCTGGTGGGCGACGAGCCGCACCTGCCCTACCAACGTCCACCGCTGTCCAAGAAGTATCTCGCGGGGGAGATGGAAGCGGATCGCCTGGTATTCCGGCATGCGGCCTTCTACGCCGAGCACGGCATCGAGATGCGCACGGGCGCGCATGCGCGCCGTCTGGAGCCGGCCACGCGCCGCCTCGAGCTCTCCAACGGCGAGACGCTGGCCTACGACAAGCTCCTGCTGGCCACCGGTGCGCGTGCGCGCCTGCTCACCTGCAGCGGCTCGGACCTGAGCCGCGTGCACGCCCTGCGCAACATTGCCGACGTGGACGCCATTCGTCCGCAGATGAAGCCCGGCGCCAAGATGGTCATCGTCGGCGGCGGCTACATCGGCCTGGAAACCGCCGCGACGGCCGCGAAGGCCGGCTGCGACGTCACCATCCTCGAAATGGCGGACCGCGCCATGAATCGCGTGGTCGCGCCGCTGGTATCGGATTTTTTCATGGGCGAGCACCGCGCGCACGGCGTGAAGATCATCTGCAATGCGCAGGTGGCGAGCCTCGAAGGCATCGGTGGAGTCGAGCGCGTGGTGTGCGTGGATGGCTCGCAATACGAGGCCGACGTGGTGGTGGTGGGCGTGGGCGCCATTCCCAATGCGGAATTGGCGCGCGATGCCGGCATCGTGTGCGAGAACGGCATCCGGGTGGATGAGCATTGCCGCAGCAGCGACCCCAACGTGTTCGCGGCCGGTGATTGCTGCAGCCACCCCTCGCTGCACTATGGCCGCCGCATCCGCCTGGAGTCCGTGGACAACGCGGTGGAACAGGCCAAGACCGCGGTGCTGAACATGCTGGACAAGCCCACGGTGCACGACAAGATTCCGTGGTTCTGGTCGGATCAATTCGACTTGAAGCTGCTGATCGTGGGGCTGTCGCAGGACCATGACCGCATCATCCTGCGCGGCGAACCGGCTTCGCGCAGCTTTTCGGTGTGCTATCTCAAGGGTAGCCAGCTGCTTGCCGTCGATACGATCAACCATGCCAAGGACTACATGGCGGGGCGCAAGCTGATCGCCGATCGCGTGGCTATGGATCCTGTGAAGCTGGCTGATCCGGGGGTTCCGCTCAAGGAAGCCGTTCTCAGCGCCTAGCTCTGCGCTTTTCTGCTGGCGTTACTGGGGCGCCGTTCCGGGCGTCACGTGTCGTAGATGGCGACCAACGGCGCCTCGCCAGAGCGTTGCGAGGCGCGGAACATGCCTTCGCTGTTGAATTGCATGCTCACCGCACCCGTTCGGTCGACGGCGATGACGCCGCCCTCGCCGGCGATCGCCAGGAGTTCGCCGTGGACGACCTCGTGCACAGCGTCGTGCAGGGTGCGGCCGCCGTGGCGGACGCGGGCGGCGATGTCGTGGGCCACGGCGGCGCGGATGAAGGCTTCGCCGTGTCCGGTGGCGGAGACGGCGCAGGCGCGGTCGTCGGCGTAGGTGCCGGCGCCGATGATGGGCGAATCGCCGATGCGTCCCCAGCGCTTGCCGGTCATGCCGCCGGTGGAGGTGGCCGCGGCCAGGTGGCCATGCGCATCCAGCGCCACGGCGCCCACCGTGCCCACATGGGAAATGGTCAGCGGCGAGACGGATGCATCGCCTTCGCGCACGCGCAGCAACTGGCTCCAGCGCGCATCCGTATGGAAATAGGAAGGCGGGACGAAGGCAAAGCCACGCTCGCGCGCGAATTCCTCCGCGCCGGCGCCGCTCAGCATCACGAATTCCCCGTGCTCCATCACGCTGCGCGCCAGCAGCACCGGATTGGCGATGCGCGTCAGCCCGCACGCCGCGCCCGCGGCCAGCGTGGAGCCGTCCATGAGCGAGGCGTCCAGCTCGTTGCGGCCATCGAGCGTGAACACGGCGCCGCGTCCCGCATTGAACAACGGGCAGTTCTCCAACTCGACCACCGCCGCGCACACGGCATCCAGCGCGCCGCCGCCGCGCTCCAGAATGGTGCTGCCCGCGGCCAGGGCCGCACTCAAGGCGGCGCGATAGTTGCTCTCCTGCGCGGCGTTCATTTCCCGGCGCGGCAGCGTGCCGGCGCCGCCGTGGATGGCCAATGCGTGCATGTCAATTTCCTGGCGGGATGGATCGCCGCAAGGCTATCATCGTTTCACGATGCGCGCGCCCGCCCACACTCCCATCAAGAGCCTGCTGATCGCCAATCGCGGTGAAATCTCCATCCGCGTCATGCGGGCCGCCGCCGAGCTCGGCATCCGCACGGTCGCCGTCTACTCCAAGGAAGACCGCTTTTCCCTGCACCGGACCAAGGCGGATGAAAGCTACCTGGTTGGTGAAGGCAAGGGGCCCATCGATGCCTACCTCGACATCGCCGACATCGTGCGCATCGCGCGCGAAGCCAAGGTCGATGCGGTGCACCCCGGTTATGGGTTCCTGTCCGAAAGTCCCGAGTTCGCCGAGGCGCTGATCGCCGCCGGCATCATCTTCGTCGGCCCGCAACCGGACACCATGCGGCGCCTGGGCAACAAGGTACAGGCGCGCAACCTCGCACAGAGTGCCGGCGTGCCGGTCATGCCCGCCACCCCGCCGCTGCCGGCCGACGACGCGGCCGTCATCGCCATGGCGCGCGAGGTGGGTTTTCCCGTCATGCTCAAGGCCAGCTGGGGCGGCGGCGGCCGCGGCATGCGCGTCATCGAGGACGAGCCGCAGCTGCTGGAAGCCGTGGCGCAGGCGCGGCGCGAGGCGCGTGCCGCCTTCGGCAAGGATGAGGTGTATCTCGAAAAGCTCATCCGCCGCGCGCGCCACGTGGAAGTGCAGATCGTCGGCGATGCGCACGGGAACCTCGTGCATTTGTTCGAACGCGACTGCACCGTGCAGCGCCGCAACCAGAAGGTGGTGGAGCGCGCGCCCGCCGCCTTCCTCACCGATGAGCAGCGCAATGCGCTGTGCGAGGCGGCGCTGAAGATCGGCCGCGCCGTTGCCTACCGCGCGGCCGGCACGGTGGAGTTCCTGCAGGATGCCGACACCGGCAAGTTCTATTTCATCGAGGTGAATCCACGCATCCAGGTGGAGCACACGGTGACCGAGTGCATCACCGGCATCGACCTCGTCAAGGCGCAGATCCGCATCGCCGGCGGCGCGCGCATCGGCACCCTCGAAAGCGGCGTGCCGGCCCAGGCCGACATCCGCATGAATGCGCATGCGCTGCAATGCCGCGTCACCACCGAGGACCCCGAGAACAACTTCGTTCCCGACTACGGCACGATCACGGCGTATCGCAGCCCGGCGGGCTTCGGCATCCGCCTGGACGCAGGCACCGCCTATGCCGGCGCCATCATCACGCGGTATTACGATTCGCTGCTCGTCAAGGTGACGGCCTGGTCGCCCACGCCCGAGGAGACCATCTCGCGCATGCACCGCGCGTTATGGGAGTTCCGCATCCGTGGCGTCGTCACCAACCTGCGCTTCCTCGACCAGCTCATCACGCACCCCCGCTTCGCGAATGCCGAGTACACCACCAAGTTCATCGACGAGACGCCCGAGCTGTTCCAGATCCCGCGCAAGCGCGACCGCGCCACGCGGCTCCTGAATTTCCTCGGCGATGTGATCGTCAATGGCAATCCGGAAGTACGTGGCCGCGCCAAGCCGCGCGCGCCCGTGTTCCCGCGCACGCCGCGCGTGGAGCTGACTCCGCCGCCGCAGGGCACGCGCCAGCTGCTGGATTCCCTGGGCCCGGAGAAATTCTCGCAATGGATGCTGGCGCAGAAGCGCGTGCTGCTCACGGAAACCGGCATGCGCGATGCGCATCAGTCGCTGCTGGCCACGCGCGTGCGCACGCACGACATGACGGCGATCGCGCCCTACTACGCCTCACTCCTGCCGCAGCTGTTCTCGGTGGAGTGCTGGGGCGGCGCCACCTTCGATGTGGCCATGCGCTTCCTCAAGGAGGACCCCTGGACTCGGCTTGCCGCGTTTCGCGAGGCCATGCCCAATCTCCTGCTGCAGATGCTGCTGCGCTCGGCCAATGCCGTGGGCTACACCAATTATCCCGACAACGTGGTGCGCTACTTCGTCGAGCAGGCGGCGAAGGCCGGCATCGATGTGTTCCGCATCTTCGATTGCCTGAATTGGGTGCCGAACATGCGCATGGCCATGGAAGCGGTGCAGTCCACCGGCAAGTTGTGCGAGGCGGCCATCTGCTACACCGGCAACTTGAGCAATCCGCGCGAGACCAAGTACGACCTCGCCTATTACCTGAAGCTCGCGCGCGAGTTCAAGGCCATGGGCGCCCATGTGCTCGGCATCAAGGACATGGCCGGCCTGTGCCAGCCGCGTGCAGCCGGCACCCTGGTGAAGGCGCTGAAGGAGGAAATCGGCCTGCCGGTGCATTTCCACACGCACGACACCAGTGGTATCGCCGCGGCCAGCGTGCTGGCGGCGATCGAGGCAGGTGCCGACGCGGTCGACGGCGCCATCGACTCCATGTCGGGCCTCACCTCCCAGCCCAACCTCGGCTCCATCGTCGAGGCGTTGCGCCATGGCGAGCGCGACACCGGCGTGGATCCGGAAAACCTGCGCTTGATCTCGAGCTACTGGGAGCAGGTGCGCCACGGCTACGTCGCCTTCGAAAGCGACATCCGTTCCGGCGCCTCTGAGGTTTACGTGCACGGCATGCCCGGCGGCCAATACACCAACCTGCGCGAGCAGGCGCGCTCACTGGGGATCGACGATCACCGCTGGCCGGAGGTGGCGCACACCTACGCGCAGGTGAACGAGATGCTGGGCGACATCGTGAAGGTGACGCCTACCTCGAAGGTGGTGGGCGACATGGCCATCATGATGGTCACCAGCGGACTGACGCGCGAGGCCGTGCTCGATCCAGCCGTGGAAATCGCCTTCCCCGAATCGCTGGTGCAGCTGATGCGCGGGGATCTCGGCCAGCCCCACGGCGGCTTCCCGCCGGCACTGCAGCGCAAGGTTCTGCAGGGGCGCGAACCGCTCACGCGCCGCCCCGGCGAATTGCTCGCCTCCACCGATCTCGACGGCGCGCGCGCCACCGCGGAGGCCCGGACCGGCCGCAAGCTGACGGACACGGATCTTGCCTCGTACCTGATGTATCCCAAGGTGTACCTGGACTACGCGGCCGAGCGCGCCAACTACGGCAACCTGTCCACGCTGCCCACCGCCGTGTTCTTCTACGGCATGGAGCCGGGCCAGGAGATCAGCGTCGACCTGGAGCGCGGCAAGACGTTGATCGTGCGCTACGTCACCACCAGCGAACCCCACGATGACGGCACGCGCAGCGTGTTCTTCGAGCTGAATGGGCAGCCGCGCTCGGTGCGCATCCCCGACCGCAGCCAGGTCGCCAAGCGCCCGCCTCCCCGCAAGATCGAAGCCGGCAACACCGGCCATGTCGGCGCGCCCATGCCCGGCACCGTCGGCACGCTCATCGTGCACGTCGGGCAGAAGCTCAAGCGCGGCGATTCACTGCTCACGTTGGAAGCGATGAAGATGGAGACCACTGTCCGCGCTGAGAAAGACGGTACGGTCAAAGAGGTCCTGGCGAAGCCTGGTCAACAAGTCGATACGAAGGATCTGCTGCTCGTCATCGAGTGACGATTCTTTTTCTCTTACCCGAATTTCCTGCTTCCCGTCTTCGTACTTCTAGCCACGACGCTGAGCGCCGGCGGGGGGAGGAATCAGGAGCGAATGCTTCGAACTCAACGAAGGGAGCAGCAGCGCCGTTCGAGTGCAGAGTTTTCGGATCTTTCTACGACGTATCGACCGTCGCCTCTGAGGCGTGGGGTAGGAGATACCCTTGGCTGCGTGTTAAGCGCGCCCGACCCGGCGTGCCGGCGGCGCTGAGTACGAGGTTGGACTCTTGAAGTGAGCGAGTGATGCGCTAGCCGCCGACCACGCCGGGGCGGTGCCTTTAGCGCGCGCCCACGCAGCCAAGGGTATCTCCTACCCCACGCCTCAGAGGCGCGGTGAAAAGCCTCGAGATAGATGCGAGAACTAAGCCCTCTCAGTCCGGCGCCGCTGAAACCGCCCCGTTTGCATGGACTGGTACTCAGCCTCCATGACGACCACGCGATTGCGCCCCTGTTCCTTGGCGGCATACAGCGCTTCGTCGGCGAGCTGGATGAGCCCTTCAGCTGTGCGATTCGGTCCGGGCAGTACATAGGCGGCACCGATGCTGACGGTAAGACGGGTCGCGACACGCGAAGCCTCGTGCGGGATGTTGAGCTCGGCGACGGAGCGTTGGATACGCGTGAGTACTTCGGCCACGTAGTCGCGCGAGGCCTGGTACAGGACCACCGCGAATTCCTCGCCGCCGTAGCGGGCCACCACATCCAGAGGGCGGCGTGCGCATTGATTCAGGCACACGGCCACGGCGCGCAGGCATTCGTCGCCGGCCTGGTGGCCATAGCGGTCGTTGTAGTCCTTGAAGCAGTCGATGTCGACCAGGAACACGGCCACGCGTTGCCGTTCGGATAGGGCGAGTTGCCAGGTGCGGTGGATGTGCTGGTCGAACATGCGGCGGTTCTGGATGCCGGTGAGGCCGTCGCGCGCCACCATGTCACGCAGCAGATGGCCTTCCAGGAAACGGGTGCGTACGGCCTTCTCGTGCATGTACACCACCGACGCGCACACGGTGTTGGCGGCGAACAGCGCCAGCGCGTTGTAGGCGAACTCGCTGGCGGCGAGGCTCGCTCCCACCGCACCGATCAGGTAGGCGACGAACACCACGAGGTTGACCGTCAAGGCGTGATAGAACACGAGCCCGGTCAGCAGGTACAGGTAGGTCGTGGTCAGGATCAGGCACGGGAACAGGATGGAGATGCCGCTGCGCGAGGCCACGATCTGCGAGGCCACCACGCCCAGTCCGATGAGAACACCCATCGTCATCATCATCGGTGCGAAATGCCGCCGCCCGAATTCGCTGAAGGTGCAGGCGAACATGATGACCATGGCCGGTACGATCAGCAGGAAATGCACCAGGTTGGGCAGGCGTGAACTCTCCGGCCCCAGCATGCTCGCCTCCATGACCGAGAAGGCGATCAGCATCAGGAAGCCGAGCAGCAGGTTGATGCGCAGGTAACGCAGGTTTTCCTGCAGGTGATGGCGGCGAAAATCCACCTCGAGATCGGCCGAAAAGTTCAGCCACGGGAACCCCTCGCTCAACTGCCGGGCGTGCGGAGCGTCAGGTAAATCCTCGATTGAAAAGCGGTGATCCGGATTCATCGCAGTCTGAACATAACACCGACGCCGGCCTGATTAAGGCCGCATGCCACAGTTTTCAACATTTGTGTTATGTAAAATTGACAACCGTCACAAGCCGGACTTCAGCGGCGGAAGTACTCGGCCAGATACGTGTCGAAATCCACCTTGTCGGCCGCCTCGATGCTGCGCTGCGCCTCGAGGGAATCGGCCGCCGCGGTGCTGAAGGCGGCGAGGCGCTGCTCGTTGGGGGGGTACAGGCCGAGGAAGTAGTCCTTGTGGACCTTGGACATGCGCCGCGCGAACTCGAAGAACGACTCCCCGTTCTGGCGCATCTCCGCCAGCAGCCGGGCAGATGGCGTGAGTTCGACATTCTCGATCTTCAGGCGCTGCTGCTCGAGTGCCGTGCGGTACGGGCTTTGCGATTCGCCGTGATCGAGCAGTTCGCAGATGCCCTGCATGGAATCGAGCAATTCCCGTGCCCACTCCAGCATGGGAAAGGCACGGCCGTCCCGCTGCAACATCAGCCCCGGCTCGCGGCCACGGCGCGCCACCACCACGTGGTTGGCATCGAGGCGCTCCTGCTCGCTGACATCCAGCAGCGGGCTGTCCTTGAGCAGGCACAGCGCGAGGAAGGCCTCCAGGAACCGCAGTTTGTTCTGGTTGACGCCCACGGGATCGAAGGCGCTGACGTCAAGCGCACGCACCTCGACGTACTCCACGCCCGCGCGCTGCAGGGCGCGCGTGGGGCGCTCGCCCGAGGCGGCCACGCGCTTGGGACGGATGAAGCTGTAGTACTCGTTCTCGATCTGCAGGATGTTGGAATTGAGCTGCCGGTACTCGCCGTTCACCTTCACACCGAGCTCGGCGTACGGCGGATAGGGCGTGTTGATGGCGCGGCTCAGGTCGCGCACGTATTCCTCGATGCTGTTCACCGAGACGCTCACGCCGGCCTGGTTCTTGTTGCGGTAGCCGATGTCGCTCATGCGCAAGGACGTGGCGTGCGGCTCGTAATAGGTATGCGCATCGAATTTCGGCATGTTGGCGTCGCGGCCGGCGAAGAAACTCTCGCCCACCGCCGGCGAGGTGCCGAACAGGTACAGCACGATCCAGCCATGGCGGCGGTAATTGCGCAGCAGGCCGAAGTACTGCTCCGACATGAAGGACTGGCGCGGTGCCTTGGATTGCAGCAGGTGCTCGAGCACGTCCCACAGGTAATGGGGAAACGAATAATTGAAATGCACGCCGGAGATCGCCTGCATGATGCGGCCGTAGCGCAACGACAGCCCATTGCGGTACACGGTCTTCATCCTGCCGACATTGGAGCTGCCGAACAGCGCGATCGGAATGCTGGCATCGCCGTGCACGCGACCGGGCATGCTGGTCGCCCACAGCAATTCGTCGTCCAGGTGGCGGTAGACGAACTGGTGCATGTCGCACAGGTACTGCAGCAGCTCCCAGGATTCCTGGAACGGCGGTGTCACCAGCTCGATCAGGCTTTCGGAAAAATCCGTGGTGATGGTTTCATTGGTGAGCGCGGACCCGAGGCTTTCCGGGTGGCGCGAGCGCGCGATCTCGCCATCCGGCGTGACGCGCAATGATTCCTTTTCGACGCCTTTGCGGCCGCCGCGCAGCACGGCGCGCTCGCCGGAGTTGATCAGCCCCGCGAGCCTGCGCTCGAAATTCCGGTCGATGGAGTTGCGCACACCGTTCTATGGCAACTCGGCCACGACCTCGACCGCCACCAGGAAACCCGGATCCACCAGGTGTTGCACCTGCACCCACGCCGCCGCGGGCAAACGCTCCTTGTCATAGAACTCCAGCCGCACGTCCTTGGCCTTGAGGAAGGCATCCATGTCGGTGGTGTAGATGGTTTCCTTGACCACCTGCTCGAAGCCCACGCCATGCGCCTCGAGCGTGTGCTGCAGATTGGTGTACGCGGCGCGCACCTGCCCGGTCATGTCGCCCGGCGCGATCAACTGCCCCTTCGCGTCCGCCGGAAGCGAGGCCGACACGTACAAGGTCTTGTCGATGAGCACGGCCTGCGCGTAGCCGAAGTCCTTCTCATAATTGTTGAGATGGAACACTTCCTTGATGCGCGGCGCCGGCGGTGGCGGCTGGCGGTCGCAGCCCAGCAGTGTGCCGCCGAACACGGCGAGCGCGGGCCAGAGGAGGATGGCAGGCTTCATGGCGCAGGATTATAGACTTTAGTCCTCGACCAGCGATCCATTTTCGCTTCCAGCAGCTCCAGCGGCATGGCGCCCTGGCCAAGCATTTCAGCGTGAAAAGCCTTCAAATCGAATGACGCGCCCATCGCGGCCTGTGCCCGCTGGCGGATGTTGCGCAAGCTCACCCCGCCGATCACCGCGCTCAACGCCCGTGCCGGTTCGGCGACGCAGCCATCCACCCCGGCGGCGGCGTTGACGGTATCGATGGGCATCTGCCCCTGCACGTACTCGAGGGCCTGCTGCCGCGTCCAACCCTTGGAATGAATCCCGGTATCGGCCACGGCCAGCACGGCATGGCGCAATTGCTCCAGAACCATGCCGATGCGCGCGTAGGGATCGGCGTAGACGCCGGCCTCATCGCCCAGCGCCTGCGCGTAGACCGCCCAGCCCTGCTCGAAGCCGGGCTCGTGGCCGAAACGCCGAAACCGCGGCAGTTGCGCCTGCCCACGCTGCAGGGAATCCTGCAGGTAGCGTCCGGGCAGGCCTTCCGCGAGATACAAGGCGGGTGCCGTCACTCGCAGGCGCTGTTGCCAGCCGCCGGTGTTGACCAACAACAACGGTGTGCCTTCCGCATCGTGTTCGAACCAAGCAGCCGGCGCGTCGATGCTGCGCGCATCCGCCCACGCGCGCAGCTGTACCTCCGCCTGCGGAAGCGCGGCGAACAGCGGCGCTACCGCGGCCGCGGCCTGCGCATGCACGCTCTTGAAGGCATCCATCCATTCGGCTGCCGAAGCCATCCGGAAACGCGGGTCCTGTGTAATAAATGCAGCGAAGCCCGGCAGGTTGCCTTCGAATCCGGTTTGCGCGGCGAGGTCCGACAACCGCGCCCGCAGCCTTTGCACCTCCGCCAGGGATTCGGCATGCGCCTGCGCCGGCGTCAGGCGCGTACCGGTGGCCTGGCGCACCCGCCATTCATACCAGGCAGTGCCGTTGGGCAGCGCTGCGAGCGAGATGCTGGCACGGGCGCGCGGCAGGTACTCCTCATGCAGGAAATCATGCAGACGACGGTAGGCGGGCTGCAGCTTCTTGCCCACCGCCTCGGTCAGCGCCGTGCTGAGACGCGCCTGGTCCGCGGCGTTGACGTTCTTGGGAAAGTGCTGCAGGGGCCGCAGGAACGATGCATCGCCGCCGCCCTGCGACCATAGCGCCAGCGGTGGCAGGAGCCGCTCGACGACGACTTGTGGCAGCAGGTAGCCGCGCCGCGCACCTTCACGCAGGTTGGCGATGGCCTGGTCCGTCCACGCGGAGTAATCATCGATGCGGGCAAGCCAGGCCTCGTAGCCATGCGTGTCGCTGAACGCATGTCCGCCATCGCCCGCCGCCATGCGCGCCATCCGTTGCGGCATTCCCTCGAGCTGGTTCACGGGCAGCAACTCCTGCGGGTACAGATAGCCGCTGACCGCCTGCTCACGCCCGAGCTTGAAGATTTCATAATCCAGGCGCGACTTGCCATCCAATGCGCCGGCATTGATGGCCGCCAGCGCGTTCAGCGCCGAGCGTTCCAGGTCGAGCGAATCCGCCAGGTACTGCAACGACACGCTGTTCTCCAGGCGCGCATCGAATCGCCTGTCGCCGGCGGCGCTGGCGATGCTGGGATTCAAGGACAGGAAAGACTCCCAATAGCGCTCGACCTGCGCGGACAGCTCCGCGGCCGCCGCACGCGGGGACGCGGCTGCCACGGCGGGAACCGGCGCGGGAGGCGCCGTGCGCTGACAGGCGGCGGCGGACAGGAGGATCAGACTGGCGAGGGTGCGGGCGGTCAGGGACATCGGCCGATTATACTTGCGCTCCGGCCCCATCAAGCCCCGGCCGGTGCGGTATCATTTTGCCTACATCAAGGCCCAAGGATCATCGCCATGCTGGTCGGAACCCAACCCCGTCGAGTCGCCATCGTGGGTGGCGCGCGAATCCCGTTCGCGCGCGGCAATACAGCCTACGCGCAGGTAGGCAACCAGGAGATGCTGACCGCCGCCCTCACCGCCGTGGTGCGCAAGTACAACCTGGCGGGCCAACGCCTGGGCGATGTCGCCGCGGGCGCCGTGATGAAGCATTCCAGCCAATGGAACCTGACCCGCGAAAGCGTACTCGGCGCCGGCCTGTCGCCGCAGACACCGGGCGTGGACCTGCAACGCGCCTGCGGCACCAGCCTCGAAGCCGCCATCATGATCGGCAACAAGATCGCGCTCGGCCAGATCGACTCGGGCATCGCGGCCGGCGTGGACACGGTCAGCGATCCGCCGGTGGTGTTCCCGAAGAGTTTCCAGGAATTGCTGATGCGCGCCTATCGCGCGCGCAGCTCCTCCGAGCGCATCAAGACCTGGCTGAGCGTGCGTGCGCGGCATTTCAAGCCGGTTTTACCCGGTGTCACCGAACCGCGCACCGGCCTGTCGATGGGCCAGAGCACCGAGATCATGGCGAAGAAATGGGGCATCACGCGCGAAGAGCAGGATCAGCTCGCGCTGGAGAGCCACCAGAAAGCCGTGGCCGCGTACAAGTCCGGCTTCTATGACGACCTGGTCAGCGAATACCAGGGCCTGAAGCAGGACAACAACATGCGCGCCGACACCAGCCTGGAAAGGCTGGGCAAACTCCGCCCCGCCTTCGATTCCTCGGGCACGCTGACCGCCGGCAACTCCACGCCCATGACCGATGGCGCGGCAGCCGTGCTGCTCGCCAGCGAAGATTGGGCGCGGGCACGCAACCTGCCCATCCTCGCCTATCTCACCTACGGCAAGGTGGCGGCGGTGGATTTCTTCGACAAGTCCGAGGGCTTGCTGATGGCGCCGGCTTTCGCCGTGCCGGCCATGCTGGCCGACGCAGGCATCCGCCTGCAGGATTTCGACTTCTACGAAATCCACGAAGCTTTTGCCGCGCAGGTGCTGTGCACGCTCAAGGCCTGGAACGATCCCGCCTTCTGCCGCGACAAGCTGGGCTTGAAATCAGCGCTCGGCAGCATCGACCGCAGCCGCCTGAACGTGCGCGGCGGGAGCCTTGCGCTGGGCCACCCCTTCGGCGCCACCGGCGCACGCATCGTCGCCACACTGGCGAAAATCCTCGAAGCGGAAAAAGGCAAGCGCGGACTGATCTCCATCTGCACCGCGGGCGGCATGGGCGTGACCGCCATCCTGGAGCGATGACGGCCTCGCGCCGTGACATTCAGCCGCGCAGCCCGTGAAATCCTCCCGCGCACGCCGGCCATGACCGACACCCCATTTCCAAGACGACCTGTGAGCCCATCATGCTGAAACTCAAAGACCCCTCCCTGCTCAGCCAGCGCTGCTACATCGACGGACAGTGGTGCGACGCCGACGGCGGCAAGACCATCAAGGTCACCAACCCCGCCACGGGCGCGGAGATCGGCACCATTCCCAACATGGGTGCCGCCGAAACGCGACGCGCCATCGAGGCTGCCGCGCGCGCCATGCCGGCCTGGGCCGCGAAGACCGCCAAGGAGCGCGCCAACATCCTGCGCCGCTGGTTCGAATTGATCATGGCGAACCAGGAAGACCTGGCCATCATCATGACCGCCGAACAGGGCAAGCCGTTGGCCGAGGCCAAGGGCGAAGTCGCCTATGCCGCCTCGTTCATCGAGTGGTTCGCGGAGGAAGGCAAGCGCCTGTACGGCGATGTGATCCCCGGCCATCAGCCCGACAAGCGACTGGTGGTGATCCGCCAGCCCGTGGGCGTGGTGGCGGCGATCACGCCGTGGAATTTTCCCGCCGCCATGATCACGCGCAAGGCGGGCCCCGCACTCGCCGCGGGCTGTACCTTCCTGTGCAAGCCGGCTACGCAGACGCCGTACTCGGCGCTCGCCATGGCGGAACTGGCGCAGCGCGCCGGCATTCCCGCCGGCGTGTTCAACATCCTCACGGGATCCGCCACGGCCATCGGTGGTGAGATGACCTCCAACCCCACGGTGCGCAAGGTCACCTTCACCGGCTCCACCGAGATCGGCAAGAAGCTCATGGTCCAGTGCGCCGGCACCATGAAGAAGATCTCGCTCGAGCTGGGCGGCAATGCGCCGTTCATCGTGTTCGACGATGCAGACCTCGATGCCGCAGTGGAAGGCGCGCTTGCCAGCAAATACCGCAACACCGGCCAGACCTGCGTGTGCGCAAACCGCCTGCTGGTGCAGGCGGGCGTGTATGACGCCTTTGCCCGGAAGCTCGCCGCGGCGGTGAAGAAGCTGCGCGTGGGCGATGGCCTGGCTGGCGTGACCGAGCAGGGACCGCTGATCGATGCCAATGCGCTCGCCAAGGTGGAGGAGCACATCCAGGATGCGCTCGCCAAGGGTGCGACCGTGGTCGAGGGCGGCAAGCGCCATTCTCTCGGCGGTACGTTCTTCGAGCCCACGATTCTCGCCAACGTCACGCGCGACATGCTGGTGGCGCGCGAGGAAACCTTCGGGCCGCTCGCGCCGCTGTTCAAGTTCGACACCGAGGAACAGGCCGTGAAGATGGCGAACGACACGGAGTTCGGACTCGCCTCGTATTTCTACACGCGCGACCTGGCACGCTCCTGGCGCGTGGCGGAGAAGCTCGAGTATGGCATCGTCGGCATCAACACCGGCATCATCTCCAACGAAGTCGCGCCCTTCGGCGGCATCAAGGAGTCCGGCGTGGGCCGCGAAGGCTCCAAGTACGGCATCATCGACTACACCGAGCTCAAGTACATGTGCGTCGGCGGCATCAGCTGACGAACCGCACGCGCAGGCACTGATGCTCGGCCGCTTCCTGGAATTCTCGGTGCACTGCGCGGACGTGGCGCAGTCGCTCGACTTCTACACCAGGATGGGCTTTTCGCAGGCACCGGTGGGCGAAGCCTGGACGCATGCGTACGCGGTGGTGACGGATGGGCGGCTGTGCATCGGCCTGCATGCCGATGCGCCGGCCGGTGCCGCGCTCACCTTCGTGCGGCCCGACATCCTGCGGCACGCGACGCTGCTCGAGGACAAGGGCCTCGACCTCTCGCTGCGGCGGCTGGGCGATTCGGTGTTCAACGAAATCGGCTTCGTCGACCCCTGCGGCATGCTGGTGCGCATGATCGAGGCGCGCAGCTTCTCACCCAGCGAACGCAAGCCCACCGAGCTGTCCACCTGCGGCTACTTCGAGGAGATCGCCCTGCCCGCGCCCGACATGCCCGCGGCGAAGGCCTTCTGGGAGGACAAGGGATTCGTCGGCATGGACGAACTCGAGGCCGCCCTGCCGCATGTGAGCTGCACCAGCGATTCCATCGACGTCGGCCTGTACGATGCACGCCAGCTGCGCGAACCGGCGCTGGTGTTCGAGGCGGACGACATCCACACGCGCATCGCGCGGCTTGCGGCTGCGGGCATCGAAGCCGAAAAGCTGCTGCCGCCTGCACTGCGCGGCTCCAATGCCGCGTTATACGTTGCGCCGGAAGGTACGCGTCTGCTGGTACGCGGCCTTTCAAGCTAAGCAACACCTCGATTCTCGCGGGCTCTGCCTTCTCGATCTGTTCTTTCAAAGTGTTCCACCCCGCACCGCAGAGGCGACGGCAGACGCGTTGGAAAAGAGTTTGGGAAAACTCAGCACTCGAAAGGTGCTGATGCTTCGCCGTTGAGTCGAGTTTCGGATCGGAGTTCTTCCTCCCAGCAGTTCTCGCCACTGTCGGCGCTGAGCGCGGGGCGCGGGGCGCGGGGCGCGGGAGGCAGATATCCTCTGGGCGCGTGTAAAGCGCGTCCGGCCCGGCGCGCCGGTGGCGCTGAGCGCGAGGCTGGACTCTTGCGATGAGCGAATGATGCGCTAGCCACCGACCGCGCCGGGACGGTGCCTTTCACGCGCGCCCACGCGACCAGAGGATATCTGCCTCCCGCGCCCCGCGCTCAGCGCCGCCGCCAATAGCAAGAAGAGCTAGGACGAAGCCCTCCGCGCCAAGATTCGAAACTTCACGATGATTTCATCCTGCACCTGCAGAGCCCCGAGCATGACGCTGAACGGCTTCAACCCCAATTGCGATTGCAGCAACTTGAACTCGCCGGTGGCGGTCAACGCATTGGAGCTGCGGTCGAGCTTGAAATCCACGCTCAAGGGCGTGCCGCGGCCGGCGATGCTGACGAGGAGATCGGCGCGCATCGCATTGCCGTGCGTTCGGATGGCCGTGCTGCGGATGAGCAGGGTGGGATGATGCACGGCGTCCAGCAGGGACACGCCGAGCATGTTGCGGGCGGTGCCTTCGCGCGCATCGGCGGGTATCTCGCCGGGGAAATCCGCACCTTCCTCGCTGCGCCTGGCGGGATCGTCCACCACGGCCTGCTGCAGCGGCACGCGGATCTGCAACGCCGAGCCGGAGATGCCGGTGGCCTCGTCCACCCAGCCGTCCTCGGGATGCCAGGTGATGACGTGGTTGTGGCCCAACCGTGCCAATGCACCGGCGCGATACACGAGCGCCCGGACCTCGGAGGCGGCCGGATCGACGGTGTAGGGCACGTGACCGGCACGCGCGGGCGGGGGCGGCGCCTGCGCGTCGGCCCCCGCGGGTGGCTGCCGTTGCGGCGCCGAGCAGGCGCACGCCAAGGCCGATAGAACCAACGCCGCCAGCCGTGTTCTCATGATGCAAGCCCATGCCGTGCGATTGCCGCACCTTGGTACACTATCGCCGTTCACCAACCGTCGCCAAGCGAGACCTGCACATGAATGTCACCGGACGACCCGCCCGCTACAGAGGCATCGCGCAATTGCTGCATTGGACGGTCGCCGCGCTGATCGTCGTGCAATACGTGCTCATCAACCTGGCGGAGGACAACCCTTCCAAGATGCAGCAACTGGCGCTGATCACGCGCCACAAGAGCTTCGGCATGACGGTGCTGATGCTGGCCGCCGTGCGCCTGGCGTGGCGGCTGTTCAATCCTCCGCCGGAGCTTCCGTCGGGCATGAGGCCCTACGAACGCCTCATCGCCAGGCTGACGCATGTGGCCTTCTACGTGCTGCTGTTCGCAACGCCCCTGGCCGGCTGGCTCATGTCCTCGGCGCGGGGCTTCACCGTGAGCTGGTTCGGTCTGTTTTCCTGGCCCAATCTCATCGCGCAGGACAAGGGCAATTTCGAGATGCTGAAGGAAGTGCACGAGGCTCTGGCAGCCACCCTGTTCTTTCTCGCCATCCTGCACGTCGCGGCAGCGTTGAAGCACCATTTCTGGGACAAGGATGACGTGCTGCGGCGCATGCTGCCTTTCGGCGGTAGTCGGAGCGGATCATGAAGGCATTCAAGTTGTGCGGGTTGTGCGCCTTGTTGGCGTTTGCCGTTGCGGCATCAGCCGCTCCAGCCACGCCGCCAACCACCTCGGCGGGCGCGGCACCGGCGTTGGTGGCCGACCCCGCGCACAGCACGTTGACGTTCAGCGGCACGCAGGCCGGCGCGAAATTCACCGGCGTGTTCAGGAAATTCACCGCGCGTGTCGCCTTGGACCCGGCGGCGCCCGCAACCGGCCGCATCGAGGTGAGCATCGACACCAACTCCGTCGACACCAAGGATGCGGAGCGCGACGGCAACATCAAGGGTGCCGACTTCTTCGACGTGGCCAAGCATCCTAGCGCCAGCTATGTGACCAAGAGCATCACCCGGACGGCCAAGGGCTTCGCCGCCGTGGGCACATTGACGCTGCGCGGCGTGAGCCGCGGCGTGCCGCTCGAGTTCCAGTTCACCAAGACCGCCGCGGGCGCCTCGCTCACGGGCTCGGCATCGCTCAAGCGCTTGGACTTCGGTGTCGGCCAGGGCGAATGGACGAGCACCGAGTGGGTGGGCGATGACGTGCGCGTGGAGTTCTCCCTCGACCTGAAACCAGCGCCCTGATCCATGCCCAAGCCGACGCGCTACGTCGATGATGCGGCGGAGTGCGTCGAGGCAGTGATCCGTCGGCACGGCGGCCACATCGTGCTGGCTCTGCCCATCGGCATCGGCAAGGCCGTCCCGCTCGCCAACGAATTCTACCGCCGCGCCTGCCGCGACCGCGGCATCACGCTCAATATCTTCACCGCGCTCACGCTGGGAAGGCCGGCCTGGCACTCCGAGCTCGAACGTCGCTTCATCGAGCCACTGTCGGAGCGATTGTTCGCCGGCACACTGGAACTGGATTACCTGCGTGACCTGCGCCGCGGCGCGGTGCCACCCAACGTGCAGGTGACCGAGTTCTTCCTGGAGCCCGGCGCATCGCTCAACATCGAGCATTCGCAGCGTCACTACGTGAGCAGCAACTACACCCACGTGGCGCGCGACCTGGCGGCCGCGGGCGTGAACGTGGTGGCGCAGCTCATCGCACGACGCGGCACGGATGCGCGCGCGCAATACAGCTTCGGCTCCAATCCCGACGTCACCGTCGACCTGATGCGTCTGGTGCCGCCATCGCAGCTCACGCTGATCGGCGAGGTCAACCGGCAGATGCCCTTCATGTACGGCGAAGCCGAGGTGGCCGCCGATGCGTTCGATTACATCGTGGAGCACCCGCGCCTCGAGTACGAGCTGTTCGCACCCCCCAATACCGCCATCTCCACCGCCGACCATGCCATCGGGCTGCATGCGGCAGCATTGGTGCGCGACGGCGGCACGCTGCAATTGGGGATCGGGGCGCTGGGCGACGCGGTGGCCTACGCCCTGCAGCTGCGGCATCAGCAGAACGGCGAATTCCGCGACATCCTGCGTACGCTGGGCTCACGCGAGCGGTTCGGCGCCGTCATCGACGCGACCGGCGGTGATGGGGTGTTCGAGGAAGGGTTGTACGGGTGCTCGGAGATGCTCATGGACGGGTTCCTGGACCTGTACCGCTGCGGCGTGCTCAAGCGCCGCGTCTACGATGACCTGCGCCTGCAGCGGCTGTTGAGCTCACGGCGCATCGGCGAGCGCGTCGATGCCGCCATGCTCGAAGCACTTGCCGACGAAGGCTTGCGCGGCACATTGGAGCCCTCAGCATTCGACAGCCTGCGCCGCGCCGGGGTGTTCCGCCAGGACTGCCGGCTGGAGGGAGCGGACATCGTCAACGGCGAGGGCCAGCGCGCCGCGGCGCGGTTGGACGATGCCGGCACCCGCGCGCGGCTCATGCAACTGTGCACCGCGCGCGAGCTCAGCGGCGGGACGTTGGCGCACGGCGGCTTCCTGCTGGGCCCACGAGGCTTCTACGCAGCTCTGCGCGACATGCCTGACGCCGAGCGCCGTCAATTCCGCATGCAGTCCATTTCCTTCATCAATGAAGTCCACGGACCGCACGCGGAACTCAAATACGCGCAACGGCGTGACGCGCGCTTCATCAACTCCACCATGATGGCCGCGCTCCTGGGCGCGACCACGGCGGATGGCCTGGCGGATGGCCGCGTGGTGAGCGGTGTGGGCGGCCAATACAATTTCGTGGCGATGGCGCACGCGCTGCCAGGGGCGCGTTCCATTCTCGCGCTGCGCAGCACGCGCACCTCCGCGGACGGGCACGCGCAATCCAACATCGTGTGGAACTATGCGCACACCACCATTCCACGGCATCTGCGCGACATCGTCATCACCGAATACGGCATCGCCGACCTGCGCGGCAAGACCGATGAACAAGTCATCGCGGCCATGCTCGAGATCAGCGATTCCCGATTCCAGGAAGAGTTGCGCCAGCAAGCCGTGCGCGCCGGCAAGCTGCCGGCGGCGCACCGCATCGGCGAGTCTCACCGCGGGAATGATCCGCAAACGCTGCAGCGGCGTTTCGCGCTGGCGCGGGCGCGCGGGTTGTTCTCCGAGTTTCCCTTCGGCACCGACCTCACCACGCAGGAGGTGGAACTCGCAGGAGCCTTGACGCGGTTGAAGCGCGCCACGGCGAACCGCTGGTCCACATTCAAGGCGGCGGCCTCGGCGCTGGCGCAGTGGGATACTCCGCCCGCCTGCGTCGCCGCGCTCGAGCGCATGCAACTGGCCAAGCCGCGGACGCGCCAGGAGTGGTTATGGCAGCGCCTGCTGGTGCGGGAATTGCGCAAGGGATGAGCAAGGGCATGCGCCGCGCTTTCCACCCGGCATGACATAAGCGATTCGCAGCGCACGGCGCTTTGGATTCACCGCCGGCGCCGTCCGATCCGATAGTTCGCGGCGCCGAAACAATGGTGTATGTTGACCGCTTTCCCCCGCACGAGCAGGTTTGCCATGGCCAGTAAGTCACCCACCACCGACGTCACGCGTGAAGCCGCCGAGGATGCCGTGCGCACCTTGTTGCGCTGGGCCGGCGAGGATCCGCAGCGCGAAGGCCTGCGTGACACGCCCAAGCGCGTGGTCAACGCCTACCGCGACTGGTTCTCGGGCTATGCCACCGATCCGGGCGAATACCTGCGCCGCACCTTCGAGGAAGTGGAAGGGTACGATGAGATGGTCGTGCTGCGCGACATCTCCTTCGAGTCCTATTGCGAACACCACATGGCGCCCATCATCGGCCGCGCGCATGTGGGTTACCTGCCCAACGATCGCGTGGTCGGCATCAGCAAGCTGGCGCGCGTGGTGGATGGCTATGCGCGGCGCTTCCAGGTGCAGGAAAAACTTACCGCGCAGATTGCCGCTTCGATCAGCGAGGTGCTCAAGCCCCGCGGCGTGGGTGTGGTCATCGATGCCGTGCATCAGTGCATGACCACGCGCGGTGTTCACAAGCGCGGCGTATCGATGGTGACCAGCAAGATGCTGGGCGCCTTCCGCGCCGATGCCAGCACCCGTGCCGAGTTCCTGCGCTTCATCGGCATCGAAGGCGCGCCGTTGTCCTCGCGCTGAAGGCAGCTACTTCAACGCTTCGCCGGCATAGATGGCGGTGCCCGCCGGCTGCGTGGAGCTCACCGCGCCGCGATACAGCCCGATGCTGTTCATCCCAAAGGCGGCCTGGCCGCGGCCATCCATGCCCATGAGCGCGCCATCGCCGCCCATGATCTCGATGTCCTCGATGGTGTCATCGAGTGCGTCCTGCACGCCTTCTTCGGTGTATTCCATGAGATCGCGCACCTGGCGCGCAGCCGAACTGCGGATGAAGAACTCCCCGGTTCCGGTCGCGGACACGGCGACGAGGCCGTCCTCGGCGTAGGTGCCCGCGCCGATCACGGGGGAATCGCCGATGCGTCCCCAGCGCTTGCCGGTGAGGCCGCCGGTGGAGGTGGCGGCCGCAAGATGGCCGTCCTGGTCCAAGGCCACGGCGCCGACGGTGCCGTACAGATGTGTGCGATCGCGCGGCGTCCACGTGCCGTTGCCGGCACCCTTGCCGTTCCCTCCGGCGCCACCCTGTGCCTGGTCCTGCGCGGCACGCCATTCCTGGAATTGCTGCCAGCGCTCCTCGGTCCGGAACCACGACGGGTCGACCTGCGGCAAGCCGCGCAGGCGCGAAAACTCATCGGCGCCCTCGCCCGCCAGCATGACGTGGGGCGAGGTCTCCATCACCGCGCGGGCGAGGCTCACCGGATTGCGGGTGCGGGTGACACTTGCCACCGCGCCGGCGGCGCGCGTGCGTCCGTCCATGATGGACGCATCCAACTCATTGCGGCCCGCGGCCGAGAACACGGCGCCGCGGCCGGCATTGAACAACGGATCGTCCTCCAGGATCTTTACCGCCGCCTCGACCGCATCGACGCTGCTGCCGCCCGCGCGCAGCACCTTGGATCCGGCCTCGAGCGCCGCATTCAGGCCGGCGCGCACCGCTGCTTCCCGCTGCGGCGTGAGGTCGCCCTTCTCGATGACGCCGGCGCCGCCATGCACGGCCAAGGACCAGCGCGGCACGGGCGACAGGCGCGCCGCCGGCGTGCGCTCATTGCCCAGCAGCACCCCGTTCTTCACCGACACGCTGTACGCGAACGCCGGCCGCTCCACCGCGAAGCGCTTGAGATCGACGCGGCTGTCCGGGCCGGCGGCGACGATGGGAATGGCATCGAAGTCCAGCGGCTTGCCCGGCACCAGTGCGGCGGGCGCATGCAACGGACGGATGAGCCAGGCGAAGCCGCCGCTCACGGTGTAGAGCCGGCCGATTCCCTGCGCGTCGACGCACAGCGAGGAGTCCTCATCGACCGCGACGCCGGTGATGGCGGTGTCGCGCTCCTCTTCGATCAGGCGCGCAAGAAAGGTGATGAGCCGCCCGAAGCGATCACGCTTGGCGAAATGCGTGTCGGTGATGACCTTGTCCATGAGCGGCAAGTGCAGGAAATCCTTCACCAGCGTGACGTGCGCGCCGGACGGGTCCGCCAGCGCAACGTGCGATACCAGGCTGCCGCCGTCCATGGCGCCATACGAATAGGCGCCGAGGATCGCAAGGCCGGCACTGGTGCCGCCGATGGGCTTGCCGGCTTTGACGTGCGCATTCAGCGCGGCGTTCAAGGCCGTGCCCTTCCAAAAGCGCACGTAGCGTGATTGGTCACCGCCGCCGAAGAAAATGGCGTCGGCGTGTTTCACGATGTCGAGCACGCGCGGATCGTCGGCCGGGGCGCGGTCATGGAAGACCAGGGTTTGCGCCGAAGCGAAGCCTCCCAGTTCCTTGAACACCTCGCGCTGCAGGTCATCCGCGCCGGAGGCGCGCAGGATCACGAGGTGTCCGTGACCGGCACGCTCGGCGAACCATTTGAACGAGTCGGGAATCCAGCGGCCACCGCCATTGAGCATGTATCCGCGGCTCACCGCTCCCGGACGCCTGGCCTGTGTGTCGCCGATGGCGTAGTAATCGTAGCCATCACGATGCTCGGCACGGCTTGCCGGAGGCGCGCCGGCGTGCGCGGCTACTGCCAGCAGGAGGAGGCAGCCGAGTCCGGCCATTCGTCGCAGTTGCATGTCCATCGCCTTCGGTTTCCTGGGGAAAGCGCGGAATTCTGCGCCATGCGCCGGAAAAGTGCACACCGCCATCGGCGCTGCGCTCAGCGCACCGGTAATTCGCGCGACTTCTGCACGGTACGCAGCGCGAAACTCGACTGCACCCGCGCCACGTTCGGCAGCCGCGTCAGGTGCTGGCTGTGCAGGCGCTCGAAATCGGCGGTATCCGCCAGCACCACGCGCAGCAGGTAGTCGTATTCGCCCGACATGAGATAGCACTCCATGACTTCCGGTACCTTGCGCACCGCCTCCTCGAACTCCCGCAGATGTGCCTGCTCCTGCCGTTCCAGGGTGATATTCACGAACACGTTCACCGGGCAGCCCGCCTTTTGCTGGTTGATGACGGCCGCGTAGCCCTCGATCAGCCCGGTCTGTTCGAGCGCGCGGATGCGCCGCAGGCAGGCCGATTCGGACAGGTTCACCCGTTCGGCCAGGGCTGCGTTGGTCATGCGGCCGTCGGACTGCAGGGCGCGGACGATGGCGAGATCAAACGTGTCGAGCTTCATATTCGGCAGATTCCTGCGCATTTTGGCTTATGGTCGTCAGTTTATGCCATTCCATGCCACATATCGCGACGCAATCGCAATTTTCGGGAAGCCCTTTGCGCCTAACCTGCCCGTTCCTTCCCCAACCCCCGGAAAGTTCATCATGAAAATCGGTGTGCCCAAGGAAATCAAAGTGCATGAATACCGCGTCGGCTTGGTACCGGCGGGAGTGCGTGAACTGGTCAATGCCGGCCATTCGGTGACGGTGCAGACCGGCGCAGGATCGGGCATCGGCTTCGGGGACACCGATTACAAGGCAGCCGGAGCAAGCATCGCCGCTAACGCGGGCGACGTGTTCGCCGGCGCGGACCTCATCGTCAAGGTGAAGGAACCGCAGATCGCCGAGTGCAAGATGCTGGGGGCGGGCCAGGTGCTGTTCACCTACCTGCATCTCGCGGCCGACAAGGCGCAGGCGCAGGGCCTGATCGATTCCGGCGCCACTGCCATCGCGTATGAAACCGTGACGGCGGCCGATGGCTCGTTGCCGCTGCTCACGCCGATGAGCGAAGTGGCCGGCCGCATGTCGGTACAGGTGGGCGCCACCTCGCTGCAGAAGGCCAACGGCGGATTCGGCGTGCTGCTCGGCGGTGTACCGGGCGTGCCGCCCGCGAAGGTCGTCATCCTCGGCGGCGGCGTGTCGGGCACGCATGCGGCGGAAATGGCCGTCGGGCTCGGCGCTGACGTCACCGTGGTGGACCGCTCCGTGAAGCGCCTGCGCGAATTGTCCGCGCTGTACGGCAATCGCCTCAAGACCGCGTATTCGACCGCCCATGCCATCGAGGAACTGGTGCGCGACGCCGACCTCGTGATCGGCGCCGTGCTGATCGCCGGCGCTGCGGCGCCCAAGCTGGTGTCGCGCGCCATGGTCAAGAGCATGAAGACCGGCGCGGTGATGGTGGACATCGCCATCGACCAGGGTGGATGCTTCGAGACCAGCCGCCCCACCACGCACGCCGAGCCCACGTATTCGGTGGATGGCGTCATCCACTATTGCGTCACCAACATGCCGGGCGCGGTGCCGCGCACCTCCACCTTTGCGCTCACCAACGCCACGCTCCCCTATGTGCGCGCGCTGGCCGACCTGGGCTGGAAGGCGGCCCTGGCGAAGGATCCGGGATTGGTGCGCGGCTTGAACGTGCACGCCGGGCAGATCACGCACGAAGCCGTGGCCCGCGACCTCGGATTCAGCTTCCAGGCATTCAAGGCTGCCTGAACCAGAAGGCGCCGCCGTCACCGGTGGCGCCTTGTTCCTTCTCCCCTGCCCGCGATTCGCACGGTGCCGGCTGTGCGAGGGTTGGCGCAGTCATGCGCCGTGTCGCCCGTGCGCCTCGTCTCGCGTTATCCTTCACGCATCATCCATCCAAACGGCGGGGAGCCTTGAAGCCATGATCAAAGTCAGCGTGATGTATCCGAACAAGCCGGGGGTGCGCTTCGATCACGAGTATTACAAGAACACGCACATGCCCATGGTGAAGAAGCTGATGGGCGATTCGTTGAAGTCCTACACGGTGGACAAGGGGCTTGCCGGCGGCGCGCCCGGAGCACCGGCCCCTTACGTGGCGGCGGGCCATCTGTACTGCGATTCGGTGGAATCCTTCGGCGCCGGCTTCGGGCCGCACACCAAGCAGATCATGGGTGACATTCCCAACTACACCGACTCCACGCCGGTGGTGCAGATCAGCGACGTGGTGGTGGGCTGATCAGGCCACGCGCCGCCAGCTCAAGGTGCGCGTCACGGCGGCACCATCCCAGGCGGTGGTGTCGAGCTTGATGATCAGCGTGTCGTCGATGACCTGCATGGCGCGGGTCAGCGTCATGCCGACATTCTCCACCGTGAGCGCACCGAGCAGCGTCTGCGTCACGGTGCCGGCCGCATCATCGATGCTGTAGGTGCCGAAGTACGCATCGTAGCCGCCGCGGGCGCGGCTGTTGTTCGGCGCGGCGTCGGGCGCATCGGGAATGGGCGCCGAGCGGTCGCGCTTCATGAACTGCGCGGCGAAATGACCGCCGCGATCATAGATGAGCAGCGCCACGGCATCTTCGCCGAGAAGCGGATCGGGATGACGTTCCCCCGCCGCGTTCATATCCAGGCGTGACTGCAACAGCCAGCTTCCGACCAGCGTCTGCGACAAGGGCGCGAAGGGGAGCGTCGGGATGTGGCTCATGTGGGCAGCCTACGTGTGCAACCACGCCAGCCGCAACCACATCGACCACTCCACAGTTGCTACTGTACGACCGATCAACTAGGCTGACCCGAGACCATCGCCCACATGCAAAACGCCCGCAAGAAACTCGAGCCAAAATTTCACCGCGCGGCGCCGGCCGTGCGGCGCGAGGCGCTGATCGAGGCGACGCTGCGCTGCCTGAAGATGCACGGCCACGAGGGCGTATCCATCCGCCGCATCAGCGCCGAGGCCGGCGTGTCCATCGGTCTCATCAATCACCACTTTCCCAGCAAGACCGGACTGATTGCGGACGCCTACGAAACACTGGCCCGCTCATTGCGTGAATCGGTGCATGCCCAAGCGGACCGCGAAGCAGCCAGCCCGCGCGAGCGCCTGAGCGGCTTCTTCCAGGCCTCCTTTTCGCCCACGCTGGTGGACCCCGACGTGTTCAATGTGTGGGTGGTGTTCTGGGGCATGGCGGCGCACGATCCGGAGATCCAGGCCGTGCACGACCGCACCTACGAGGACTACCGCGCGGTGCTCGAATCGCTTCTCGGCGCGCTGATGATCTCGGGACAGGCGCCGCGCTTCAAGCTGCACGAGGCCGCCATCGGCTTGTCCGCGTTGCTCGATGGACTGTGGGTGGAACTGAGCCTGTCCCGCAGCGCTTTCAAGCCACAGGATGCGATCGCGCTATGCGAGGACTGGGTGAGCGCCCTGTGCGCCGGCAGCTTCGCCAATCTCCTCGCCTGAAATGGCTGCGCTCGACTCCGACGTCGCGATCATCGGCGCCGGCCACAATGGCCTGGTGTGCGCGGCGTATCTGGCGGCCGCCGGATTACGGGTGACGCTGTTCGAGCGCCGCCCCGTCGCCGGCGGCGCCGCCTTCACGCAGGAGTTTCATCCCGGCTTCCGCAATTCCGTGGCCGCCTACACCGTCTCGCTGTTGAATCCCACGGTGATCCGCGAGCTGGAACTCGCCCGCCACGGCCTGCGCATGGTCGAGCGGCCGATCGCGAATTTCCTGCCTTTTCCCGATGGCCGCTACCTGAAGCTGGGCGGCGGCAACACGGCGCGCGAGGCGGCCAAGTTCTCCATGCGCGATGCGGAAAGGTACGCCGGGTACTCGGCGCGCATCGATGCGGTGGCCGAACTGCTGCGCGAGCTCATGCTGGTGACGCCGCCAAACGTCACGCAAGGCTCGTGGCTCGAGGCGCTGCCCGAGATGCTGCGCGCCGGTTCGCTCGGCCGGCGCCTGTCGCGCTTCGACCTGCCCATGCGGCGCGAACTGCTCGCGCTGTTCGTCCGGTCCGTCGGCGATTACCTCGAGGATTGGTTCGAGTCGCCGCAATTGCAGGCGGCGTTGGGATTCGATGGTGTGGTCGGGCACTTCACCACGCCTTACGCGCCCGGCACGGCCTACGTGCTGCTGCATCATGGCTTCGGTGAATTGAACGGCAAGAAAGGCGTGTGGGGTCATGCGATCGGCGGCATGGGCGCCATCGCCGATGCCATGCTGGCGTGTGCGCAGTCGCGCGGCGCGCAGGTGCGCCTGTCCACGCCGGTGCACGAAGTGCTGGTGGAGGACGGTCGCGCCTGCGGCGTACGCACCGATGCGGGCGTGTTCCGCGCGCGCTGCGTGGTGTCGAACACGCACCCGAAGATCCTCTACCAGCAACTCATCGACCAGCGGCTGCTGGATGCGCCGTTCCGCGAGCAGATCGGCCGCTACCAGAGCGCCTCCGGCAGTTTTCGGATGAATGTGGCCTTGTCGGAGTTGCCGGATTTCACGGCGCTGCCGGGACGCGCGCCCGCGGAGCATCACGGCGCCGGCATCGTCATGGCACCGAGCCTTGGCTACATGGACGAGGCGTTCCAGGATGCGCGCAAATTCGGCTGGTCGCGGCAGCCCATCGTGGAGCTGCTGATCTCCTCCGTGCTGGATGACACGCTGGCACCGCCCGGCCAGCATGTGGCGAGCCTGTTCTGCCAGCACGTGGCGCCGACGCTGCCGGATGGGTCATCCTGGGACGAGCGGCGCGAGCAGGTGGCCGATCACATGATCGAGCTGGTCGATCAGTACGCGCCGAACTTCAAGGCATCCGTGCTCGGCCGGCAGGTGCTGAGCCCCTTGGACCTGGAGCGCGATTTCGGGCTGATCGGCGGCGACATCTTCCATGGCTGCCTCACGCTCGACCAGTTGTTCTCGGCACGCCCCATGCTCGGGCATGGCGACTACCGCGGGCCGCTGCGCGGCCTGTACATGTGCGGCGCGGGCACGCATCCCGGCGGCGGGGTCAGCGGTGCGCCCGGTCACAACGCGGCACGTGAAATCCTGCGCGACTTGAAACGGCGCAAGTTCGGCTGAGCATCCCTCGTTCGCCGCACCGCCCCCGCTGCAGCACCGCATGATTGAAATAATTACAGCATTGCGGCTGCACCCGGCGCGCCGCATCCTTGTCGCCGACCACTTCCGGAGGCGTCGACATCGAGATCGCCTGATCCTGCGCGCGGCGAACCATGTCCCGATCCATCTTGAAAACTGCGGCGAAGATCCGCGGCACCCTGCGCGTGCCGGATGTCACGATCCGCGGCCCGCAGGTTCGCTACTTGAGTGCAGTGCTGGCGGTGTCACTGGCTCTGCTCGCGCAACAGAAGTTGACCGCGCACGTCGGGACCATTCCGCCGTTCCTGGTGTTCTACCCTGCGGTATTGGCCACCGCCTTGTTGGCGGGCGGCGGTCCGGGCATTCTTGCCACGGCCGGCAGCGCGCTGTGCGCCGCATGGTATTTCCTGCCGCCGTTCGGCGCATTTTCGCTGCTGAACCGGGCCACGCTCGTATCGCTCGCGATCTTCATCGCCATGAACGCCGCGCTGTGCGCATTGGCGGAAACGCTGCGCGAAGCACGCCGCGACAAGGACGCGGCGCAGCGGCTGCTCGCCAAGGCGCACGCGGACGTGCAGGCCGAGAAGGAATGGCTGTCGCGGGTACTGCACAGCATCGCCGACGAAGTCTGGCTCACCGACAAGAGCGGGCGTTACACGCTGGCGAATCCGGCCGCGCTGCGCGAGTTTGGGCATGACAGCGTCGAGGGCATGGAGGTGCAGGCGGCCATCGCCGGCCTCCAGGTGATGCGCGGCGACGGCTCGATTCGCCCGCCCTCCGAGGCGCCACCGCTGCGCGCGCTCGCCGGTGAGATCGTGCGCGACGAGGAGCAGATCGTGCACACGCCACACAGCGGCGAGTTGCGCCACCGGCAGGTGTCCGCCTCGCCCGTGCGCAATGCGCAGGGCGAGATCATCGGCTCGGTATCGGTGGTGCGCGACATTACCGAGCGCAAGCGCACGGAAAGCGCGCTGCAGGAGGCCGACCGCCGCAAGAGCGTGTTCCTGGCCACGCTCTCGCATGAGCTGCGCAACCCCCTGGCGCCCATCCGCACCGCTGCGCGCCTGCTGGAATCCGAGCAGCTGAGCCACGCCGACCTCGCGCGCTGCCGCCGCATCATCGCCCGGCAAGTGACGCAGATGGCCTCTCTTCTCGATGACCTGCTGGATGTGTCGCGCATCGAACGGGGTGAGGTGGCGCTCAAGAAGAGCCCGGTGGAACTGCGCCAGGTGCTCGACGCGGCGGTGGAGACCGCGCGGCCGCTGATCGATGCGCGCCAGCACCGCCTGAGCCTGGATATCGAGTCCCTGCCCGTGATGCTGTTCGCCGACCCCGTGGGGCTCACGCAAGTGGTCAGCAACCTGCTCACCAATGCCGCCAAGTACACCGACCCCGGCGGCACGATAGAGCTGCGCGCCCGCACGTCGCCGGGCGGCCTGGTGCTGTCGATCAAGGACGATGGCCTGGGAATCGATGCGGAACTACGCGCGCGAATATTCGAGATGTTCGAGCAGGCCCACAGCGAGCGCTCGCGCGTGGACGGCGGGCTGGGCATTGGCCTAGCGCTCGCCAAGGCCTACGTGCAGATGCATGGCGGAACCATCGACGTGGCGAGCGAGGGCCGCGGCCGCGGCAGTGAATTCACGGTGATGCTGCCGGCCACCATCCTTGCATCGACCCGCGGTGCCGGCCAGGAGGAAGCCCGCACCGACGCCGCGTTCGCGGCGGCACCGCCAGCATCGTCTTCCGCACCCGCCGCCATACCCCCGGCGCCCGCTGCGCGGCGCGTGCTCGTTGCCGACGACAACCGCGACGCCGCCGAAAGCGTGGCGCTACTGCTCACGACGGCGGGATACGAGGTGTACACGGCCTTCGATGGGCCCGAGGCGCTGGAAAAGGTCAGGCGCCTGCAGCCGGACGTGGCGCTGCTGGACATCGGCATGCCCGGCTTGAACGGCTTTACCGTCGCGCAACACATCCGATCCTCGCCGTGGGGCGGGCACGTGCGATTGATCGCCCTGCCGGCTGGGGGCACGAGTCCGACAAGCGACAGGCAGAGTCCGCGGGCTTCGATGAACACCTGACCAAGCCCGTGGATCCTTCACAGCTGGAGCGCCTGCTCGCCGAATACACGGCGTGATGTGCGGCGTGCCGCCTGCAGGAGATGGAGGGCCACGCGGTCAGCGGCGCGCGACACCGCGTGCACGCGAGCGCGCCGGCTTGCCACCGGGCTTGATCGCCACCTTCTTTCTCGTCGCCGCCTGCTTCTTGGGCGCGGCGTGTTTCTTCTTCGCGGGCGTTCTGCCCTTCGCGGCCCGCTTGCCTACGGACGGCTTCGCGCGCCCCGCCAGGTCGCGCAGCGCTGCCGCGATCACCTGCGGCATGAGCTCATCGTCTTCCAGTTCCGCTTCGGTGAGCATGTACGCGGGCTTGGCGCCGGGATAGGGATGCCCCAACCGCACGCGCTCGGCGAGCAGCGCGGACGTGCCATCGGTGACCTTGACGAACATCGTCTGGTCGCAGACCAATGCGACCACCACTTCGCGCGCGTACATGGCGTACTCGCCGAACATCGCCCGGAAGTGCAGATCGGGCACGCGCCGCAGGCAATCCTGCAAGTAAGCGATGAAGTCCTTGCTGGTTGCCATGCGCCGCGTCAGCGCCGCCGTGCGGCGCCCGCCTTTTTCCTGGTTGCGGGCTTGCGCTTTGCGCTGCCTTTGAGCTTCGCCTTGGATCTCGGCTTGGCCTTGCCCTTGGCGCGCAGCTTTCCGGCCGCTTTCGACTTAAGTTTGGAGGCTTTGGCTTTCACCTTGGCCTTGGCGGTGATCTTGGACTTGGCGGGTGCTTTGGCCTTGGGTTTCGCCTTGGGTTTCGCCTTGGCTTTGGTTTTGGCCTTTGCCTTGGCAGCAGGCTTCGCAACGCCACCAACCGACGCCTTCGCCGCTCCCGCCACCTGGTGCCCGCCCAATTGTTCCAGAATGGCGGGGTTTTCCAGCGTGGACACGTCCTGCGTGATTTCCTCGCCGCGCGCCAGCGCACGCAGCAGGCGGCGCATGATCTTGCCGGAGCGGGTCTTGGGCAGGTTGTCGGTGAACAGGATGTCGTCTGGCCTTGCGATGGGGCTCAACTCCTCCGACACCCAACGGCGCAATTCATCCGCGAGGGCCTTCGCTTCCTCACCCTGCGGACGCGCCGACTTCAGCACCACGTAGGCGAACACGGATTCGCCCTTGATCTCGTGCTGCTTGCCGACCACCGCGGCCTCGGCCACGCGCGAGTGCGCGACCAGCGCCGATTCGATCTCCATGGTGCCGAGGCGATGTCCGGCGACGTTCAGCACATCGTCGATGCGACCCATGATCCAGAAGAAGCCGTCCTTGTCGCGATGCGCAGAATCACCCGCCACGTAGAAGCGGTTCTGGAACTTCTCCCAATAGGTGCGCAGGTAGCGCTCGTTGTCGCCCCAGATGGTGCGCAGCATCGATGGCCACGGGCGCTTGATGACCAGATAGCCGCCGGCATCGCTCTTGGTGACGGAGCGGCCCTCGTCATCGACGATGTCGGCGAAGATGCCGGGCAGCGGACGCGTGCACGAGCCGGGTTTGGTGGCGGTGACGCCGGGGACGGGCGCAATCATGATCGCGCCGGTCTCGGTCTGCCACCAGGTGTCGACGATGGGGCAGCGGCCGGCGCCGATGACCGTGTGATACCACATCCATGCCTCGGGATTGATGGGCTCGCCGACGCTGCCCAGCATGCGCAGGCGCGTCAGGTCGTATTGCCGGGGCAGCGCATCGCCCAGCTTCATGAGCGCGCGGATGGCGGTGGGCGCGGTGTAGAACACCGTGACGCCGTGGTTCTGGCAGATTTTCCAGAAGCGGCCGCCGTCGGGGTAGGTGGGCCCGCCCTCGTACATCACCATGGTGGCGCCGACAGCCAGCGGGCCATAGGCGACGTAGGAGTGCCCGGTGACCCAGCCCACATCGGCCGTGCACCAGAACACATCGTGTTCCTTCAGATCGAACACCCAGCGCGTGGTGAGCTTGGCCTGCAGAAGGTAGCCGGCGCTGGCGTGCTGGATGCCCTTGGGCTTGCCGGTGGAGCCGGACGTGTACAGCAGGTACAGCGGGTGCTCGGATTCCACCCATTCGGGTGCGCACTCGCTGTCTTGCTGCGCCGTGAGGTCATGCCACCACAGGTCGCGGCCGGCCTGCATGGCGCAAGGATGCCCGGTGCGGCGGTAGACGATGACCCGTTCGATGGTGGGACAGCCCATGTCCAGCGCCTTGTCGGCCGCGGCCTTCAAGTCCACCGAGTGGCCGCCGCGCCAGCCGCCATCGGCCGTCACCAGGAGCTTGGCTCCGGCATCGTTGATCCGGTCGGCAAGTGAATGGGCGGAAAAGCCGCCGAACACCACCGAGTGCACCGCGCCGATGCGCGCGCAGGCTTGCATGGCGACCACGGCCTCGGGGATCAATGGCATGTAGATGACCACGCGGTCGCCCTTGGTCACGCCCTGCGCCTTGAGCACATTGGCGAAGCGGCACACGTCGGCGTGCAATTCGCGGTAACTGATGCGGCGCGTGTCACCCGGCTCGCCTTCGAACACGATGGCGGTCTTCTCACCACGCACGGCCAGGTGCACGTCCAGGCAATTGTGCGAGACGTTCAGCGTGCCGTCGATAAACCAGCGGAAGTTGGGCGAGTCGGTATCGTCCAGCTCGCGGGTGAACGGCTGCTGCCAGGTGATTTCCTCGCGCGCGAGGTCGGTCCAGAAGCCGACATAATCCGCATTCGCCTTGGCATATAGATGTTCGAGGTCCGCTGGCTTCAGGTTGGCCTGGCGGGTAAAGGCCGCCGAGGGTGCGAATTGCCGATCTTCATGCAGCACGGATTGAATGTTCTTATCGCTCAAGAGAGTCTCCCGCCGGTTATGGGACGGAGTTTATCAACGAGCGGGCACCAGCGGCATACTGGCGTTCAAACCTTTGCGCCAGCCCCCGCATCCAACCTTGAGCCCGATGCAACCAGTCATGAGGTCGATGGGATGAACGCCAAATTCACAAGCTTGCTGCTCGCCGCCGTGGGTATTTGCTTCCTGGACACCCCTGCGTGGGCCTGGCCGGGGGATGGCTGCAAATTCAAGGCCGAACGACACGCCGAGGTCAGCACGGCCGGCGCCAAGTCCATCGAGATCCTGGCCGGCGCGGGCGATCTGCAGGTGCGCGGCCAGCCAGGCACCGCCAAGGTCATCGCCGGCGGCAAGGCCTGCGCATCCTCGCAAGCCCTTCTCGACCAGACCACCGTCGTGGTGGTGCGCGAGGGCGATGTGGTGAAGGTGAGCACGCAGATTCCACCGGCTCCCGCCGCCGGCGTCTCCAATCTATGGGGCGCCATCAACCCCTACATCGACCTGGACGTCGACCTGCCCACCGACATCCCGGTGACGTTGGTCGACAGCAGCGGCGATACCTCGGTGCGGCACATTGCCGGCGGCAGCATCCGCGACAGCTCCGGCGATCTCGAGGTCGATGAGGTGGGCGGTGATCTCGAGGTCCTCGACAGTTCCGGCGACCTGCGCGTATCGGATGTACGCGGCAAGCTGACCCTCGAGGACAGTTCCGGTGACATCAAGCTGCGCAACATCCGGGGCGACGTGCATATCAAGGTGGACAGCTCGGGCGACATCAGCATCGTGGATGCCGGCGCCAATGTCGCCATCGACGGCGACAGCTCGGGCGATGTGGACGTCGACGGCGTCGCCGGCGATTTCACACTCGGCAGCAAGGGCTCGGGCGATGTGAACGTACACAGCGTGCGCGGGCGCGTGTCCATCCCGGACTACAAGAAGGATTGAACGCCTTCTGGAATGGGGCCACTACCGGCGCCCCACCGGCCGCCAATCAGGCGGCCGGATAGGCAGCCGCGATGCGCTGCGCCTGCGTGCGCAGCATGCGGCCGAATCCCTGCGAGTCGAAGAATTTCTCGAGCGAATCACGATCCGGCGCGCGCCGCTTCAGGTCATCGAGCGTCGCATCCATGGGGATGTCGCACACGATGCCGGTGAGCCGGCGCGCCAGGTACGCCGCTTCCTTGTGCGCCCGGAGCTTGGCCGCCACCCCCGCGGCGCCGCGCAGCTTCAAGGCGGCGACGCGGTCGAGGTCGGCGTACAGGTGATCCAGGCTTTCGAACACGGCGAACAGCTCGCAAGCCGTCTTCCTGCCGATACCCGGCACGCCCGGGATGTTGTCCACCGCATCGCCGGTGAGCGCCAGGAAATCCGCGATGCGCTCGGGCGACACGCCGAAACGCGGGCCGATGTCGTGATAGTGATAGCGCGCGTTCGCGCTGTAGTCCCAGAACACATCGCCATCGCGCACCAGTTGCGACAAGTCCTTGTCACGCGTGACCAGGACGCTCGCGAGCCCCGAGGCGCGCGCGCGTGAGGCGAGCGTGCCGATGATGTCGTCGGCCTCGTATTCATCGTGCGCGAATTCCGCCAATCCCAGGTGCCGGCAGAACTCGCGGCATAACACGAACTGGCGCGCCAGGTCCTGCGGCGGGGATTCGCGGTTGGCCTTGTAGGCGGGATAGATGCGGTTGCGGAACGAGGTCTCGCTGCGAAGGCTGGTATCGAATGCCACGCCAATGCGTTCGGGGCGCACCTGTTCGATCAGGTCCGACAGGAAGCGCGCGAAGCCGTAGAGCGCGTGTGTGGGATTGCCGTCCGCGTCCATCATGTCCGCGGGCATGGAGTAATACGCGCGGAAGATGAAATAACTGGCGTCGATGAAATACACCGCGCCCGGGCGGCCGGGTGCGCTCACATCCGCCAGCGCTGGATGCGCTCGTGCAAGGGGCTCGAGCGCGGGAAATGCGCCAGCAGGTATTCCATCTGGTCGGCAAGCACGCGCCGGCCCTTCAGGAAGATGTATTCCGCGTAAGTCGGCGTGAACGGTACGGCCAGCAACTGCATGCCGGCCTGCTCGGGCGTGCGCGAGGCCTTGGCGTTGTTGCAGCGGCGGCAGGCCGTGACCACGTTATTCCACACATCCTTGCCGCCGCGGCTGAAGGGCGTGACGTGGTCGCGCGACAGCAAGCTGTAGGCAAAGCGCAGGCCGCAATACAGGCACAGGTAGGCGTCACGCCGGAACAGGGTCTGGTTGTTCAGCGGCGGCACGTAGCCCGCACCGCGCAAGTTGCCGGGATTGCCGGTGTGCCCGACGGTGGCGATGATGGAATTGACGTCGACCACCGTGCGCAGGCCGGTGGAAGCGCTGGTGCCGCCGTACAGGCGGTACAACAGGCTGCCGCAGGTATAGGCCACCTGCTCGGTGTGATACAGGCGCGCAGCTTCCTTGTAGTCCACCCATTCCAGCGGCATGCCGGATATGTCGGTGCGCAGGATCTGCTGCGACAACGGTACGCCCTGCGGCGAACTCACCGCATCGTCGTGCCAGTCGAGGTGCTCCAGGGTGTCCCCGGGGGTGTTCATGGGTACAAAGAGTAAGCGACTCCCATACGAGAGTTCAACGTCCTGCCGTGCGCACCCCGAAATGAGCGCGGCGCCGGTCCCTGCGCCCTGTCAGGCGGTGATTCGTCCTTCACGTTCACGGACATTCGAGTTCAAGCGTGCTGCAGTGAGATCCATCTGGGGTCGGCCGGGATGTCGATTTGCGACAAAGCCTGCCGACCGGTAAAAGGTCCGATGGCCAACCAAGGAGTTTTGATGCGTCAGTGCGTTTCCGCCCAGCCCGTCATGGCGTGTCGACCGCCGGCGGTGACCGGCGGGCCCGCAGCGCGGGCTGCGCGTGCGGGAATCGTGGTGGCGTGTGCGATCCTGGGGTCGGCCTGCAGTTCCGGCAAGAATCCAACGCCGGCGGCCGGGCTCAGCGCGCAGGCCGCCATGCTCCAGCGGGGCAGCGGCGGCGAACCCGGCTCCCTCGACCCGGCGCTCGCCGTGGATACGTTTTCGTTCGAGATCCTGCGCGACCTGTACGAAGGATTGACGACCGAGGACCGCGATGGCGCCATCATTCCCGGCACGGCGGCGTCCTGGACCGTGTCCGAGAACGGCGAACGCTACGATTTCGAGATTCGTGCGGACGCGCACTGGTCCGACGGCCAGCCGGTGCGCGCCGCGGACTTCGTGCGCGCCTGGCAGCGCGTGGTGAATCCCGCCGCCGCCTCGCCGGTTGCCGACGTGCTGCGGCCCATCCGACATGCCACGGCGATCTTGGAAGGCAAAATGAAGCCCGCCGACCTCGACGTGCAGGCCGTGGACGACCGGCATCTCACGGTGAGGCTCGAGCGTCCCACACCGTATTTTCCGCAGGTGCTGGCGCATACCGCCACGTTTCCGGCGCGCGAACCGCAGCAGCCTGGCGAGCATCCGCCCACCAATGGCGCCTACTCACTGATTCGCTGGACACCCGGGAGCGACATCAAGATCGAAAAGAACCGTTTCTACTGGGATCGCGCACACGTCAGCATCCCGGCGGTCACGTATCGCCTCATCGCCAACGAGGACAGCGAATTCAGCCAATATCGCGGCGGCCTGCTCGACATCACCGCGAACGTGCCGCAAACCGCGGTCCCCATGCTGCGCAGCGAACGCCCCGCCGAGTTGCATGTGGCGCCTTTCCTCGGCGTCTATTACTACGCGCTCAACCTGCGCACGGGTCCGCTCAAGACCTCCATGCCCCTGCGCCAGGCCCTGGCCATGGCGCTGGACCGCGAGCAGCTGCGCAGCGCCCTGCTCCCCTTCGGCCAGGCCGCCGCCTACGGCTTCGTGCCACCCGGCACGATGAACTACACCCCGCAATCCTGGGATTGGAAATCGATGTCCGCGGCGGAACGGACCAGCACCGCCCGCCGCCTCTACGCCCAAGCCGGATTCGGCCCTGCACGCCCGTTGCATTTGCGGCTGCTCATCAACTCCAGCCCCTCCATCAAGCGCATGGCCTCCGCCGTCGCTGCGATGTGGTCGGAAACCCTCGGCGTGCAAACCGACATCATGGACGAGGAGTACCGCGTCTTCCTCGACTCGAGAAGGACTCCCCAGCACTGGGACCTGATCCGCCTCGGCTGGACTGCCGATGTCAACGACGCGACGAATTTCCTGGATACATTTCGCGCTGACTCCGCGAACAACGATTCTGGTTTTCGAAACCCGGAATTCGATCGAATTCTGGATCGAGCAGCAGGTACGCAGGATGCAGCAGCACGCAGCGCTTTGCTCGAATCGGCAGAACGCCTGATGCTCGCAGACTACGCAGTGATCCCTGTTTACTTCTACTCTTCCAAGCGCCTGATTTCGCCGCGCGTTCATGGCGCTGCGAACAATCCGTTGAATCGGCTGTATTCGAAACACCTGTCTCTTAGATAGTCCGGACTCTGCTCCGGACCTCACCTTCGCGAGTTGTGAACCGGAGAGCAGGAGGGGACGTGCTTTCTGCGCGTGATCGCGCCGAAGGCACGTCCCCTCCTGCTCTCCGGTTCACAACTCGCAACGTGACGTAGGCAGCAAAATCCGCTTGACTTTTGACGCGGGCTGTCAATTTCAATAGAATGTAACTTATCATATTGTTTCTGGAGAAATTGTGGCCAGAGCGGCGGAAAAGACAGCGGAACCGGAGGCGGGCAGGGTCCTGACCAGCGCTGTGATGCGCGCTGCGTCTTTGCTGGAGATCAACCAGTCCCGGCTTGCGCAGATCCTGGGCTTGAGTCCTGCAACCGTATCCCGGATGTCGAATGGTTCGTATTCGCTCGATGCGCAAAAGAAGGAATGGGAGCTTGGAGCCTTATTCGTCCGCCTGTTCCGGTCACTGGATGCCGTGGTCGGCTCGAACGATTCCGCCGCCCGCACGTGGCTGAACGGGGAAAATCTGGCGCTGGGCGCACGTCCCGTCGAATTGATTCGCAGCACAGAGGGCCTGGTCCGTGCCGTCCAGTACCTGGACAGCGTCCGCGGTCGGCTCTGAGGCGCGCCGCTCGCAGCGACTGCTGTGGCGAGCAGTGGAGGCGCAGCACATCGCCTCCACGCTGCGCCTGGTCGGCACGCTCGATGAGCAGTTGACGCTCGAGCGTGTGCTGGAGGCTTCCAAGCCCGCGCTGCCCGTGGGCGCCTCGGATCTTCACTATCTGCTGGCCACGCCTTTTCGTTATACCTCGCCGATGGGTTCGCGCTTTCGCGCGCCCTCGCAGCCGGGCGTGTGGTACGGCGCGGAGCACCTGCGCACCTCCTGCGCGGAATTGGGTTACTGGCGCTGGCGCTTCCTGATGGATTCTCCCGCGCTGCACTCGCTCGGCCCCTCGCCGCAGACCGTATTCCGGGCGCGCATCCAGGCGCGTTGCGTCGATCTCACCGCGGCGCCGTTCAAGCGCGCCCGCGCACAATGGGCTCATCCGCATGACTACAGTGCCACCCGGCAATTTGCCGACACGGCGCGTGCGGCAAACGTGGAAGCCATCCGCTACGAGTCCGTGCGCGATCCGCAGCACGCGGCAGCGATGGCGGTGCTCTCGCCCGCCTGCTTTCATCCGCGCGCGCCCACCGAGCAGCACACCTGGCTGTTGAGCGTGCGGCGCGAGGCGGTCATCTGGCAGCGCGAGGGCGCGAGCTTCGAATTCCAGACGGCACCCTGGCAGTGACGCTGCGCCGCAGCGTACCGCGTGACGCATCGATGACGCTGCGATGACAGGGGAATTTTCCCAAGCGTGCGGCAGGTCGCAGATTCGACAAATCCCTGTCTGTGAGGCCCGACACTCGTGTTTTGCGCCTCCGAGTTACCTTATCCTAGCGCCTCGCGTCACCCCAGGAGACATGACATGGCACTTTGGAAAGAATCCTCACCCGTTCCCTCGCCGCCGCCGGCTGCGCCGACTCCGATCAACGTGCAGCGCGAAGCCCCGGCCCGCGAACCTGCGCACATGAATGGCGCGGCCCCTGCCGAAGCCAAGCGCCCCGCTCCCGCTCCTGCACCCGCCGCTGCGCCGCGCGTCGAGCAGAAGGAATCCGTGATCGCCTCCGACCTGTCCATCGAGGGCAAGATCGAAGGCTCCGGCCACGTCCGCATCGCCGGCAAGTTCAAGGGCGACGTGCGCGTCGACGGCAACCTCACCATCGACCAGGGCGCCGTGCTCACCGGTCAAGTGAGCGCCGCGGTCGTCATCGTGGCCGGTGAACTGCAGGGCAACATCACGCACGCCAAGCGTGTCGAGCTGCTGGACTCCGGCGTGATCGCCGGCGACGTCAAGGCAGGCTCGCTCACCGTGGCCGCCGGTTCGCGCATGCGCGGCCAGGTCGAATTCGGCTGGGATGACAAGGGCTCCGGTAAGCATTCGTGAGCGCGACTCGTCCCACCTCGGTGGGTCGAACCCGCGTTTGTCCTCACTGCAAGGCCACGATCCTCGATAGTTCCGCCGTTTGTCCGGGCTGCAATCACCATTTGCGGTTCGGCAACCTGGCGGCCGAGCACCAGCGGGTTGCCAAGACGGCGCTGCGCGTCGAGGGCACCGTGCGGCATGCGCCAACGGCGGCGCCGTGCGAGTACAGCGTGGTCATCGAAGTCCGCAATGAACGCGGCGAACAAGTGTCGCGGCAGGTCGTGGGTGTGGGTGCGCTGCAGCCGCAGGAGCTGCGCACCTTCACCCTGTCCGTCGACTTGTTGTTGAAGAAACCCTGAACGTCCTCACCTGATGAGCAGCGCGGCACCGCTCCTTTCAGGGCGGTTCGTGATCATCCCTGCCCTTCGACAGCACTGAGCGCATGAGTTTGTTCAGGTTTTTTCGCATGTCGTTCAGCTGGCCCAGGCTCACCGTCGTCTTGAGCGCATCGCGCAAGGGCTGCAGGGGATAACCGCCGTACGCGCCGGATGCGGGGATGTCGTTGGTGACGTTCGACCTGCCCTGCAGCACGACATTGTCGGCGATGGTCACGTGCGAGGTGACCACCGAATTGCCGCCGGTCTGGAACTGCCGCCCGATGCGCGTGGACCCGCCCATCATGAAGCCGGCCGTGTACAGGCCATTCTCGCCCAGATCGCAGTTGTGGGCGATGTGGCAGATGTTGTCGAGCTTCGCGCCGCTGCGGATGTAAGTGGATGACAATTTCGCCCGGTCGATGGCGCAGTTGCTGCCGATCTCCACGTCATCTCCGATCACCACATTGCCGATGTGCGGAATCTTGATCGGGCGCCCGTCGCGCCCGGCCGCATAGCCGAAGCCATCGCTGCCCACGCTGGTATGCGGGTGGATCTCGCAGCGGCTCCCCACCTCGCAATGCGCGCCGATGAACACGTGCGGATGCAGCCACGTGCCGGCGCCGACCCGCGCATCGTTTTCAATCACCACGTGCGCGCCGATCCGGCATCCCTCGCCGATCACGGCGCGGGCGCCCACGACACAGTAAGGCCCAAGCATCGCATCGCCGGCAATGCTGGCCGTCGGATGGACCACCGCGGTGGGATGCCGGCTGCCCCATTGGGCGAACCGCTCCTCCTTGTGATCGAAATAGCGCAGCAACACGGCCATGGCCATGGGGATGGCCTTCACCGAGAAGAAGCAACCCCGGGTGATGGGAAACTCTCCGACGTGATGCGCGATGCGCGCATCCACGATGAAGATGGAGGCATCGCCTCCGTGCGCCGCATCCAATTGGGGGATTTCCGCGGCATAAACCAGGCTGTCGACACAGGCATCCTCGGGGCTATGGCAAGCCTTGGCATGGACGCCGAGGTCACCGCGCAGATAGGTGAACAGGTCGGCATGATCGTCGTTGATGGCTTGGGCTGACAGCATGGAGTTCACCGCGTGACAGGAGCATCGAAGAAGGCTCGGCAAATCAGACGGCGGTGGACGGCCGGGTCGACCGGCGTCGCGTCGAACAACCCCTGGGATGGGTGGTCAAAGCCATTGAAGCACAGGACGTGCCCCGGCATCGTAAAATTTTCAATCGTTGCGGGCGGCCTGCCCGCCGATGGGTCGCCGGCCTATTTCAGCCCAGGCTTTTCCATGTCGCGCAGGTTGGTGTTGAACACCGCACCGGTCTTCACCACGGTCGCCTTCACCAACGCGCCGCCATGGCGGCCGTTGCGCAGCGGATTGAGCTCGACGATGACTTCATCGCCCGCCGCAAACGCGCGGCGCGACCAGCCGGTGCGCGTGAGGTTGCCGGGGCTGGTCAATTCCAGAGACCAGGTGCCCGCCGTCTCACCGGCGGCCGCGGGGACGTCCACCCACAGCACCACATGCGGATTGGTCCACTGGAATTCCTTGACGGCACCGTGGATCGAGACCTTCTTGCTGAAGTCGAACATGGCGAAGGAATGATGCGCGAAGGCGGTGGCGGCGGCGGTGAGCGTCAGCGCGGCGAGCGCCAAACGGGGCCATTTTGTCTGCATGAATCGCTCTCCTGGGTGTGCCATGACGGCCGCCATCTTACCTACTTGGACGGCGGTTGCGCATCCAGCGGCACGGGGTTGCCGTCCACCTCATGCGGCAGCGGCACGAACACCGCGTTGCCGTCCTGGTCGGTGCGCTCGGAGAAGCTGCCATGCAGGCATACGCCCTCGACGATGTCGTATTTGCGCGCGCGCTGCCGGAACCAGATGCGGGTGGTCTTCCAGGGCTTGGCGAGGACGCGCGGCGCGTGGATTTCCATCTCATCGTGCAGGGTGTCGGGGCCGACCAGGTGCCAGCGCTCGATCACATGCAGATCGCCGTTGTTGGGCAGTCCCACCGCTTCGCTGACCGCCAGGAATGTCTGCGGCAGTACGCCCACGGTGTCCACCACCAGCGTGTTGCCTTCCCAGTGGCCGATGGAATGGCCATGGAACGTGGGATCGGGATCGGCCGGATGGCCGCGGCCATCGGTGTAGATGCGCCGCAGGCGATTGCCGTCCGACTCGCCCAGCATGGTGACCCGGCCGGGGGTGTACAGGATTTCCATGGCGTTGTGCGAGATCAGCATCCAGGAGGGCATGGCCTCGGGCAGGCAGTTGACGAACAGGCCGCGCGGATTGCCGGCCGCTTCCTCGGCCTCCAGCGCCTTGATCTGCTTCATGACTTCCGGCTTCCAGGGCACGGGATCGGCCTTTTCGCGGCGCATTTGATCGCTGATGAACGGCGTCCATACGCCGCTCCAATCCGGGAGCTTGGCCATCCCCGCCCAGTCCTGCGGCCGCGGCGGTGGATTGATGTCCGGCTGCGCAGCGTTTGCGCCCTGCTTCGCCGCGGGCTTCGCGGTTTCCGCGGCGGGAACTCGCGGCGCCAGCTGCAACAGCAACGCGCCCGCCAGGGCCAGCGGCCAATGCCACCGAATGCTTCGATCGCTCATGTCAACCGCCTCCAATCATCGTGAATCCGATCCAGCGCCCGCAGGCGATCACCGCCACCCACAGCAGCATCGACACAGCCCCGACGATGCGATCCGAAGGCGGCGGCGCCAGCGTGCGTGCATCGCGGTTGGTGCGCGGATTGAGCAGCAGGTGGAACACCGCCATGTTGATGCCCGCCATGGCCATGAGCACCATCTTGCGGAAGAAGAAGGCGTTGTGGAAGTAGCCCGGCGGATTGGACATGAACAGCAGAGCGCCGCTGATCACCGCGAGGGCGAACGCCGTCCATGTCACCGGCAGCACCGCGGCTGCCATCTGGTCCACGCTGCGCTCGCGCGAGGCGAGCCCCATCAAGCGCAGGTCGACGATGGCGATGCTGCCGAACACCAGCGTGATGGCGAGTACGTGCACGCTCTCCACCATGGCGAACGCGGTGTCGATCTCGCGCAGGCTGACCGACAAGGGCGTGGCATACAGCCATTCCAATTGGGCGTCGAACATCAGGCGACCCGCACGTACGCGATCCAGCGGCCGGCGAACAGGATGCCGATCCACACCGCGAGCGATGCCAGCGCCAGGCCCTTGCGCCAGCGCGTGCCGCCCTCGCCCCAGCTGTTGGTATCGACGCGGCTCTGCGTAAACAACGTGAGCCCGATGGCCATCAGCAAGAGCAGCATCTTGGATTGAAAGGCCATGTTCTGCAGCGAGCGGGCAGGCTCCGCGGTGATCATCAACATGCCGGACACCAGCAGCACCGGCAGCATCCACCAGATCACCGGCACGAAGCGCGCCGCCACGCGCGGCAGCGGCTGTTCCGCGAACGCGACATTCAGCAGGCGCAGGTTTAGCATCAGCATCGAGGCCATCAACAGGCCAATGGCGAGGATGTGCGCGGTCTGTACGGTGGGGATGGCCCACTCCGTGCTCTGCAGCCACAGCGCCAGCGGCGTTTGCTCCAGCCATGCGCAGAAGGGATCGAGCCGCTCGATGATCATGATCAGTAACGCGACCAGGAGACGCTGGCGGGTTGGATGGCAGCAAGCGCCGGTGTGCCCGCCTGACGCATGATGGCTCGCAGTTCGCGCAGCAGGATCCCGAGCACCGCCTCCACGCCGGGCTGTCCAAACCCCGCGAGGCCCCACGCGTATGGCCGCCCGATGCCCACCGCCGTTGCGCCCAGTGCCAGCGCCTTGAAGATGTCCGTGCCGCGGCGGATGCCGCCATCGATGAACACCGGCGCCCGTCCCTTCACCGCCGCCACCACCTCTGGCAGGCATTCGATCGTGGGACGCAGGGTCTCCTCATCGCGCCCGCCATGATTGGAGACGATGATGCCATCCGCGCCGTGCTGCAGGCATAGCGCCGCGTCCTCGCCGGTGACGATGCCCTTGATGAGAAGCTTGCCTTGCACCAGCTCGCGCACCCGCTTCAGGTAGTCCCAATTCACGGCGGAGGGAAAGTCCTCGGTGGCCTTGGATACGTCCAACCCTGCATACAACGCGGCGCGGCGCGTCGGCTCATGCTCACCGTTGACATGGCAGGCTTTGCAATCGCGGGTGTCGGCGCGCATCGCGCGAAACATGGTCTCGGTGTTGCGGCCGGGCATGAGGTCCACGGTCAGCGCGATGGCGGTGCTGCCCATGCTTTCCGCGCGTTCGATGACCTTGCGAGTGATGTTCCAGTCATTGGTGGAGTAGATCTGCTGCCAAATCGGCTCACCGCGCGCCGCGGCGATATCCTGGGGAGCGGCCGAGGCGAAGCTCGAGGCCATGAATGGCAGTTTGTGCGTTGCCGCGGCGCGCGCAGCGGCTGGCTCGGCCTCGGGGTGGAACGCGCGCATGCCCGACACCGCGGACAGATACAAGGGCGCCGCCCAGGGCTTGCCGAACACCGTACGCGTGGTGTCGAGCCTGCTCACATCCACGAAGCGATGCGAGCGGATCTGCAGGTGCGAGTAGGCCTCGTGATTGAGCAACACGGTGCGGCCGTCATCGGCGCCGGTGGCCAGATACCCGAAGTGCGCGACCGGAAGCTTGGCGCGGGCGACGGCTTCGAATTCCAGGACGTTGAGGAGTTGCGCGAGCTGCGGTTCATCGGCGGCGGCCGCCTGCGCCCAGATTTCCCGCGGCATCGACGCCAGCGCCGGCGCGGCGAGAAGCCACTGCAACAAGCGGCGCCGCAGCAGGTGCTGCGGATGTGTGGTTCCCATCGGCGTGTTCTCCGTCATCCCCTCGACGACAGAATACTACACGCATGCAACGCCTTAGGATCGCGTCCTCGTCCGGCGTGGCTTGCCCGCCATGCCGGTTTCCCAATGGACGGCATCCTCGGTCCAGATGTGATCCACCGGCGTGAAGGCGTTGGGGTCGTCCAACGTACAGATCGTCACGTCGATCTCTCCCGCCCGCGCGGAATTGGCGTAGGTCAGTGGCGTGCCGCAGTGGGCGCAGAAGCCGCGCCTCACGCCGGGCGATGACTGGACCGATGCCGGAGAACCCGAGAGGTAGTGCAGCGCGGCTTCCGGAACCGTCACCCAGGCCACCGCATGTGCACCGGATGCGCGCTGGCAGGAACGGCAATGACACAGGGTGGGCGGGTAGATCGGTGCGGCCTCGAACTCATAGCGCACCGCGCCGCACAGGCATCCGCCGGTCAGCATGCGTGGCCTCTTGACACGCGCCGCCGCCGCCCGCGCCGCATCATGGCCGCCGCAACAACCGGTTGCGCCGCTGCTCGGGCGTCAACTGGCGCCAGCGCTTGCGCAATTCCTGGCGCCGTTCCGGCGGCAGCGCCTTGAAGCGCTGGAAATTCTCGCGCATGCGCGCCTGCTGCTCGGGCGGCAGGCTCTTGAAGCGATGCCAGCGCTTGCGCAATTCCTGGCGCTGCTCCGGCGGCATGGCGCGCCATTGCCGGAAGCGATCGCGCGCCTCGCCGCGCTCGTTTTCCGACATCGACAGCCAGCGCTCGCTGCCGCGCGCCAGCGCCTGCTGGCGTTCAGGCGGCAGGCTGTTCCAGTTATCCCGGAATTTCCCGAGCAATTGCTGCTGGCCGGGCGTCAAGGATTGCCAGCTCTGTGCAGCAGCGGATTCCTGCGCCCAGGCGCTCTCGCGCGCACCGCCCGCGAATACGCCCAGCATCAAGGCCACCGTCAGCATCAAGGCTTTTTTCATTGCTTCGCATCCTCGTCCGGCGGCGGGTCCTCGCCGGCATCGCGCTCCTGCGCGGATGTGTGCCGGAAGTACTCCCACCACTTGGCATCATCGACGTCGTCCTGACCCAGAAACTCCAGCAGCGAATCATCCGGCTCCGCGGCCTTGTCCCGCGCCTGATGCGCCGCATTCGCCGGCGGCGCGGCATGCGCGCCCACCGACAACAGGCTGCCGGCGAGTGCCGCCGCTGCCAGTCCACGCCGCACCCGCTTCAACCGGTGGTGCCGCTGGCGGATGCCGCACCGGCGGCATCGGATTTGTCGGCCCACTCGTAGAACTCCGGGTCATCCTGCAGGAACTCGAGCTGATCGTTCGAGGCCACCAATTCCAGGTCCTCGATGCTGCTGCGGCCATCGGCCATGGCATTGAGCTTGTCGGACGGCGAGTGATGCATCCATATCGCCACGCCGAGCACCAAGGCGGCCGCGGCGCCGTACACTGGCGCCAGGCTCAACCAACGGGGGCGCGAGGCGGCGCCATCTGCCGCGGCGAGCGCGGCGTGCCGCGCCTGTGTCAGCCGCGAACGCGTGCGCATGTCGATGGCGTCGATGCTCTCCTCGTACAACTCGCGGCTGCGCCGCTCGAGATCTTCTGCGCTCATTCCCATACCTCGCTCAAGGTGGCGCGCAATGAATGCACGGCCCTCGAATAATGCGTCTTCACGCTGCCTTCCGTACAGCCCATGGCGGCGGCCGTTTCCGCGACGTCCATGCCTTCCAGGTTCCTCAGCATGAACGCCTCGCGCTGGCGCGCGGGCAACGCGCGCAGGGCTCGTTCCAACTGCTGCATGGCTTCGCCCTGCATCAGGCGTTCGCCGGGAAGCGGTGCGTGGTCGGCCACCTGCTCCACCGGGTTGGGCGCCTCATCTTCATCCTGCGAGGAGCCGGGCCACCAGGCCATCACCCGCCGGCGCACGGTGTGCCGGCGCTGCAGATCGCGGATGCCGTTCTGCAGGATGCGGAAGAACAACGGCCGCCATTCCTCGCTGGGCTTGCCGGCGTAATGGCGGGCCAGCTTCAACATGGCATCCTGCACCACATCCAGCGCATCGTCGGCATTGCGCAGCGACACCTGCGCCATGCGAAAGGCGCGCCGCTCGATACTGGCCAGGAATTGCTCGAGTTCGCGCGTGGTCTGCAGGGCACAATCCTTCGGTTGAGCGGCCGGGCCATTCCCCACGGAACAGGCCCAATCCGTCCATTGGCTCGAAAGCGTAACAAAGCCCGACATATTTCGTACCCTTGACGGCAACGGTGCGCTACCCGTATCAACGCGCCGCGGCGGAGGCGGTTGACAACCCCCGTCCAGGCGCCCGTTCTGTCCGTAACTCTTTGAAATATCTGCTCAATGCCCAAGCCCATCCTGCAAATTGCGCTCGACACCCCGTTGCGGCGGGTGTTCGACTACCTGCCGCCCGCCGGCGGAGGGACCTTGCAGCCGGGCGTACGGGTGCGCGTGCCCTTCGGGCGGCGGCGCCTGATAGGGGTGCTGGTGGCGGTGGCCGCCACGTCCGAGGTGCCGGCGGCCAAGCTCAAGGCCGCGGACGAAGTGCTGGACGACGAGCCGGTGTTCGATTCCCACACCTTCGAGTTGCTGCGCTGGGCGGCGGATTACTACCACCATCCCATCGGCGAGGTGTTCGCCGCGGCCATGCCGGTGGCGGCGCGCCAGGGCCGGGCCTTGAGCGAGCGCATCGTGGAATGGTCGCTCAATGAGGCCGGGCGAGCGGAGTTCGCCACACCCACGGACCGGCGCGCCCCCAAGCGCCGTACCCTGCTCGAATGGCTGCACGCGAATCCGGCATCGCCGGTGGAGCAGATCCAGGCTGCCGGCTTTGCGAACGAACACCTGCGCGCGCTCGAGTCGCGCGGCTGGCTCGCAAGGGTCGAGACGGCGCCGGTCGCCGCGGCGCCCGCGCCAACGGCGAGCCCGGTCTCGCTGACTTCCGAACAATCGGCGTCGCTCGAGGCCATCGTAGGCTCACTCGGCCGCTTCGAGGCGCACCTGCTGTTCGGCGTCACCGGCAGCGGCAAGACCGAGGTGTACCTGCAGGCCATCGAGGCCGTGCTCACGCGCGGCGGCCAGGCGCTGGTGCTGGTGCCCGAGATCGGCCTCACGCCGCAGTTGCTCGCGCGTTTCACCGAGCGCTTCGGCGCCGGCATTGCCGTGCTGCATTCGGCGCTCACCGGCACGGACCGGCACGAAGCCTGGTGCGCTGCGCGCAGCGGCGCGGCACGCATCGTCATCGGCACGCGCTCAGCGGTGTTCACGCCGCTCCCGGATCTTGCGCTGATCATCGTCGACGAGGAGCACGACAGCTCCTTCAAGCAGCAGGAAGGCTTTCGCTACTCGGCGCGCGACCTGGCCGTGCTGCGCGCGCAACGCGCGGGCCTGCCGGTGGTGCTGGGTTCGGCCACGCCGTCTCTGGAAAGCCTGGAAAATGCCGCGGCCGAGCGCTACCGGCTGCTGCGCCTGCCGCAGCGCGCCGCCGCCAGCCAGCCCACGCGCACCACCGTGGTGGACCTGCGCCGGCAGCCCAGCGAGAACGGGCTGTCGCAGCCGGCCATGGCGGCGATCTCCTCGCATCTGGCCGCAGGCGGCCAGGTCATCGTCTTCCTGAACCGCCGCGGCTTCGCGCCCGTGCTGTTCTGCTGCGATTGCGGCTGGACCGTCACCTGCCAGCATTGCGATGCGCGCATGACCGTGCACCGGCGCATCGGGAAAGTTCGCTGCCATCACTGCGGCGCGGAAGGTCCGATCCCCGCGGCCTGCGGCGCCTGCAAGCATCCGCTCATGCCCGTGGGCCAGGGCACCGAGCGCGTGGAGGAGACCCTGCAGCGGCTGTTCCCCGATGCAGCGCTTGCGCGCATGGACCGCGATGCGGTGAGCAGCCGCGGCCGGCTCGAAGAAGTGCTCGACAGCGTGCACAGCGGCACGGCGCGCATCCTCGTCGGCACGCAGATGCTGACCAAGGGTCATCATTTCCCCGAGGTCAGCCTGGTGGTGATCCTGGAGGCCGACCAAGGGCTGTTCGCCACCGACTATCGCGCCACCGAGCGGCTGGCGCAGATGATCACCCAGGTGGCAGGCCGCGCCGGGCGCGCCGCACGCGCCGGCGAGGTGCTGATCCAGACCCAGTACCCCGAGCATCCGCTGCTGACGCGCCTGATCCAGGCGGGTTATGAAGGTTTCGCCGTGGATGCCCTGCAGGAACGGCGCGCCGCCGCCTGGCCGCCGTTCTCGCGCCTGGCGCTGCTGCGTGCGGACGCCACGAACCCCAAGGCCGTGGATGAATTCCTGAACGCAGCGCTGCACCAGGCCCACGGCGGACAAAAGGTTAAATTGCTGGGGCCGGCCACCGCGCTGATCGCGCGTCGCGCCGACCGGCACCGCGCGCACCTGTTGATCGAGGCCGAAGGGCGGCCGGCCTTGCAGCGATTCCTGAGTGCCTGGCTGCCCAAGGTGGAGGCGCTGCGCACCCGCCAGGGCCTGCGCTGGAGCATCGATGTGGACCCGACGGAAATCGACTGATCGGGTAAACTGCCGGGCTTTTATGAACCTCCTCATCGAACAATTGTTGACCACCGCCCTCGCCTCCCTGCCGGAGGAGTTGGCGCCAGCTGCCGCGCGCAACGTGCCCATCGAAGTGGAGCGCACGCGCGATGCGGCGCATGGGGATTTCGCCAGCAACCTGGCCATGCGCCTGGCCAAGGCGGCGCGCCAGAATCCGCGCAAGCTGGCGCAAGCGCTGGTGGCCGCGCTGCCCGCGCACGACGCCGTGCAGAAGGTGGAGATCGCCGGTGCGGGCTTCATCAATTTCTTCCTGGCTCCGGGCGCGTACCACGGCCAGATCCTCGACATCCTGCGCCAAGGCGCAGGCTACGGTTGCTCCAGCAGCGGCGCGGGCCAGAAACTCATGGTGGAGTTCGTCTCCGCCAATCCCACCGGGCCGTTGCATGTGGGCCACGGCCGGCATGCGGCCTACGGCGCCACGCTCGCCAACCTCTTCAAGGCCGTGGGCTACGACGTCGCCACGGAGTACTACATCAACGACGCCGGCCGGCAGATGGAGATCCTCGCGGTCAGCACCTGGCTGCGCTACCTGCAGGAATGCGGCGAGCGCTTCGAGTTCCCCGCCAACGGCTATCGCGGCGATTACATCCTGCCGATCGCACGGCAATTGCATGCCAAGGCCGGCGGGTCGCTGCGCAAGAGCGCGGCGGAGATTTTCCAGGGCCTGCCGCCGGATGAGCCGCAGGGCGGCAACAAGGACGAGTACATCGATGCGGTGATCGTGCGTGCGCGCACGTTGCTCGGCGACAAGACTTTCGTCGAGGTGCTCGATCACGTGCTCTCCGATATCCTCGGCGACATCCGCGACGACCTGGCCGAGTTCGGCGTGGTGTTCGACCGCTGGTTCTCGGAGCGAAGCCTGGCCGACGATGGCTCCATCGACCGCGCGCTGGCGCAGCTCGAGGCCTCCGGCCATGCCTATCGCAAGGACGGCGCGCTGTGGTTCAAGAGCACGGCCTACGGCGATGAGAAAGACCGCGTCATGGTGCGCGAGAACGGCATCAAGACCTACTTCGCCTCCGACATCGCCTATGTGATCAACAAGCTGCAGCGCGGCTTCGATCACCTGGTGTACGTGTGGGGCGCGGATCATCACGGCTACATCACGCGCCTGCGCGCGGGCCTAGCCGCGATGGGCGGGCCGACCGAGAAATTCGAGGTGCGCCTGGTGCAGTTCGTCACGCTGTACCGGGGCGGTGAAAAGGCGCAGATGTCGACGCGCTCGGGCGAGTTCGTCACGCTGCGCGATCTGCGCAAGGAAGTGGGCGACGATGCCGCGCGCCTGTTCTACGTGATGCGCAGCAATGACCAGCACCTGGACTTCGACCTGGAGCTCGCCAAGTCGCGCTCCAACGACAATCCGGTGTACTACATCCAATACGCACACGCGCGCGTCGCCAGCGTCATGCGCCAGCTCGCCGAGCGCGGCCTTGCCTTCGCGCCGGCCTCCGCGTCAGCGCAGCTCGCAGCCTTGCGGGAACCGCAGGAAATGGAATTGATCAAGCGGCTCACGCAGTATCCGGAAGTGGTGGCGAACTGCGCCGCACAGCGCGCGCCGCACACGCTGGTGCATTACCTGCGCGACCTCGCCAACGACTTCCACACCAATTACAGCGCGCACCAGCTCATCGTCGCGGATGAGGCGCTGCGCAACGCGCGGCTCACGCTCGCGCTCGCCGCGCAGAACGTGATCCGCAACGGCCTCAAGCTCCTCGGCGTATCCGCGCCCGACACGATGTAGGACGCGGTGAGCAAGGACTACAAAACCCGCAAGCGCCGCAACGACGGCTTTTCCGGCTGGCTGGGCTTGGGGTTGGGCCTTGCGCTGGGCCTCGCGATTGCGATGGTCATCTACGTCAAGGATCACAAGAGCAACAGCAACGGCGAGGCATCCGCGCAGGAGAAACCAGCGAAGCGCGAGCGGCGCAAACCCGCCGACACCGACGTCGCGGACGAAGAGCCCTCCAAGGCCTACGACTTCTACGACATGCTGCCGAAGTTCGAAGTGGTGGTGCCGGAGAAGGAAAAGGACGTCAAGCCGGACTTGCGCGCAGTCCCCGAGACGCGCCCCGGCACCTATGTGCTGCAGGCCGGCTCGTACAAGAACTTCGGCGATGCCGACCGCATTCGCGCGCAGCTCGCGTTGCAGGGCATCGAATCCAAGGTGCAGAAGGTGTCGGTGGATGCGGATACCTGGCACCGCATCCGCATCGGTCCTATCTCCAATCTCGATGAGCTCAATCGCATGCGCCAGAAACTGCGCAAGGCCGACATCGACGTGATCGTGGTGCGCGTCGGCGACTGAAAGCCCCGTACGGCCTGACGGCACGCCCCCTTAAGGATCCTGACGTGTCGCCTTCCCGCGCCACGCGCCGCTTCATTGCAATCGCGTTACACTCACATGACAACGTCATTGCACCGCCTTCAAGGAACCGAAGTATGCGCAAGATCGCCCTGCTGTCGTCATTCCTGGTTCTCGTCTCCTGCGGCGGCGGCGGTGGCGGCGGATCGCCGGCGCCCGTCGCCAACCCGGGCGGTTGGGAGCAGGGCGTGTTCAAATCGGCCTCGACGTTCGCAGCGCAATGCGCGGCGCCGCGCACCGGGACGGATCCCACCACGGGCACCGCGTATCCCGACCGCCAGGGCTCGGTGACCTCCGAGAACAACTGGCTGCGCTCCTGGAACAATGACCTGTATCTCTGGTACGGCGAGGTTTCCGACCGCGATCCCGGCAACTACTCCACGACCTCGGCCTACTTCGACCTGCTGAAGACCACGCAGACCACGGCGTCCGGCAATCCCAAGGACCGCTTCCATTTCACCTACCCCACCGATCAATGGGTGGCGCTGTCGCAATCGGGCGTGGACCCCGGCTACGGTGTGCATTGGCTGTTCGTCGCCACCTCCCCGCCGCGCAAGCTGGTGGTGGCGTACGTGGAGAACCCTTCATCGGGTGCCACCGCGGGCCTCGCCCGTGGCGCGGAAGTGTTGACCATCGACGGAGTCGACCTGGTGAACGCGCCCGACCAGGCCAGCGTGGATACACTCAATGCGGGACTTTCACCCACCGCCGTGGGCGAGAGCCATGTATTCGGCGTGCGCGACCTCGGCTCATCCACCACGCGCGATGTCACGCTGACCTCGCAGAACGTGGTGAACGCCTCGGTGATGAACGTCAAGGTGATCAACACCGCGACCGGCCCCGTGGGCTACGTGCAGTTCAACGATCATCTCGCCGGCGCCGAAGCCGGCATGTTCAACGCCATCACCACCTTGAAGGCCGCGAACATCACCGACCTGGTGCTCGACATCCGCTACAACGGCGGCGGCTATCTCGACATCGCCAATGAAGTGGCCTACATGGTGGCGGGCAACACTCCCACCGCCGGCAAGACCTTCGAGAAGACCACCTTCAACGACAAGTATCCGAACACCAATCCGGTCACCGGTGCGACGCTCCAGCCCGACACCTTCCTGACCACCACGCAAGGCCTGGGGAGCATGTCCGGCAACCAGGCCCTGCCCACGCTCAACCTGAGCCGGGTGTTCGTGCTCACCGGCGGAGACACGTGTTCGGCGAGCGAGTCCATCATCAACGGCCTGCGCGGCGTCGACGTGGAAGTCATCCAGATCGGTGATACCACCTGCGGCAAGCCCTATGGGTTCTACCCGGCCGACAATTGCGGCACCACCTACTTCAGCATCCAGTTCAAGGGCGAGAACGCGAAGGGCTTCGGCGATTACTCGGACGGCTTCTCGCCGGGCGCGCCGGCGGGTACGACCACGGGTTCGCAATTGCCGGGCTGCACGCTGGGCGATGATGTGACCAAGGCGCTGGGCGATGAAACCGAGGCGCGGCTGGCGGCGGCGCTGGCGTATCGCACGGCGCCTGCCTGCCCGGCCGCCGCGGGCTTGGCGAAGCTCAGCACAGGTGCTTCGGCATTGAGTGCCGTGCACGGCAAGCTCGTGCGGCCGGCGGTGCTGGAGAATCGGCTGCTGCGACGGTAGCGTCCGCGCGCGCCTGCGCTCGCGGTCAAGAATGATGGGCCGGTGGAGCCGATCGGCACCCGGTCAGCGAAGCTGGCTGTCCTTGCTGCCGCGGCGGTTGTAGCCGGCGAATCGCGTGGCTTCCTTGTCGTGCTCATTTTGACAGGGCAGGCACAGGCGCACGCCCGGAATGGCGGCGCGGCGCGCCTCGGCGATGGGCTCGCCACACTCGGCGCAGTGCGAGAGGCTCGGACCCTGCGGCAGCTGGCTCTTCGCCCGCTCGATCGCGTCCTTTACCGTCGCATCGATTTGTTCCTGTACGGCGCCTTCTGCTGCCCAGCCGGTTGCCATCTCTTTCTCCTCAGCTCGAACACCCATTTTAGGCTGAGAGAGTCGTTTAGTCAGCCATGCTTCTTGACGACATATGCTGCTGCCGGATCAGGGCGCTCGGGGGGATGACGGGTTTCCCCACGATCGGTCGCCCGCCCCGGCTCCCTCAAACGCGGGAAAATCCCATCGCCCGGCCAGCCGCCTTGATCCGGCGTCAGCGTGGGCAGAAAGTACGGGGAGAACCGGGAATGGCGGGCGGCGAAAGAGGTTCGTGCTGCAGCTAGAGTTCCAGGCGTGCGCCGCGTTCGAGCAGCAATTCGCGGAGTATGGAGCGGTGGCAGCGGGATTCGTCGGCGCAGTAGCAGCCGACTGAGAAATCGCCATGGTGTGATAGCGCGGCCAGCAGGTCGAGGGTGCGGGAGTTGGGGGCTTCGGACATTTCGCTGCGGTAGCGGCGTTTGAAGGTGTTCCACTGGCCATCGGTGACTGCGCGTTGTCCGAGCTTCAGGGTGGTCTCGCTCGGCGCGAGGTTGGGATACCAGACGTCGTACCAGTTTTCCGTTGCGAACTTCGTCTTCGGCACGCCGCGTGGGGGACGGCGCACGGTGCCGATGCGCAGACCTTCCTTTTCATGGCGCTCCGAGCCCAGTCGTACGATGCGAATCGCCATGCTGCCTCCCATGCCGGCGCTTGTTACCGGGGTTCCTGCACCTCGTATCCGCGCGCCTTGAGTCTGGCGAGCAGCCCCGTGGGCTGCAGGATCTGGTCCATGGGCAGCACGGCGAAGGTGGTCGGGCTGTTGGCCAGCGCCGTCTGTGCCGCTGCCACCCACAGGTCGTTGATCTGGTCGCGGGTCTTGTGCAGTTGCTCGCGCAGCGAGGGCACGCTCGCCACCGAGTCGAAGCAGGTCACGCGCTGGTCCGATTGCGGCATGGCGCGCAGCGCCGCCACATCGCCCGTCGACCATTGATTGGCGCGCTGCTGCATCGAGGGCAGGTCCTTCTCGATGCGGTCCAAGGTGGCGGTGAAGCAGTCCACCTCCCGTTGCAGCGCGATCTGCTGCAGTTGCTGAATGGTTTCCTTCGGATCCTTGAGCGTGGGGCTCACCGTGACGGGCACCACCGCGACATCGTGCTTCTTCGCCGCCTGTTGCACGCGCTGCCAGATTTCGTCACCGCTCTTCAGGCCGCTCTTCTCCAACGCCTTCGTGTACAACTCCTGTGCCGCGACGATGGGGCGGTGCTTTTCCACCGCGTCCGAATTGGGCATGTAGCGATCCTTCAATGACCGCCAGCGTGCATACAGCGCGGGCGGCAACAGTTCCTGCAGTTGCTTGCCATCCGGACTCTTGCGCGCGCGCAGCAGCGCGGGGATCAACGTCAGCGACTTGAACAGGCCGATGTTGATGGAAACACTGGGAGGCGCCAGCACCTGGCGCGAGCGGGCGATCACGGCTTCCGCCTGTGTCGCGCGCCACTGCATGCCGGCCGGCAAGGGAGTGAGGGTGCCGAGGATCCACAGTTCGTTACCGTGCGAGGTGACGCGCCAGAGCCCGGGACCAGGCTGTTCGCCGGTTACCAGGACTGCGGCGAGTTCCTGTTCGGTCGCTGAGGGAGCCATCTGCGTGGTCTCGGGCGGCGTTGGCACCGCTGCCGCAGCAACCGGCTGCGCAAGCAACGCGCACGCCAGCACGACGAGCGAAACGTTCGCTCGGGGCGCGGGCAAGCGAACCACGGAGCGGAAGACGCCGCTCATTCGCCGCCCTTCGGTCCCCAGAACACCACCCAAGTGGAGAAATCCCTGGAAAAATCGATGAAGCGGTGCACCGCCCCGGCCGGAACGAAATGCACGCTGCCCGGCGTGCAAGCCAGCGGCTCGCCCTCCAGCAGCAGCGTGGCCTTGCCCGAATGGATGAAATACAACTCATCCTGGTCGTGCGGCGTCTGCGGATCCGTGCCCACCGGGGCGTAGATCTCCACCGACATGGAGCCGTGTGCAAAAGCCTGCCTGAAGCGCTCGCCGTCCGGCCATTTGGCACTGGCGGGACCCGGCAGGAATTCCAACAGTTCATTCGCATGGGCACTCAGCATCATGGCGTCAACTCCTCGGCTCTCAGCGGTACGGCGAGCCATCCTTGTGCACGAAAGCGCCGTCGCGATTGTGGCTCATCAGGTCGATGTCGGAACACGTGGTCAGGTCATCCGGGTGGCGCGATCCCGCCTCGAGGTAGCGGGCGGTGACGCCGCCCCGGTTCTGCAGATGATGGCCGTTGCCCGTGCCCTTGGGAAACGCGGCGCAATCCCCGGCGCGCAGCAGGGTTTCGCCACCGTCCTCCACCAATGTCAGTTCGCCCTCCAGTACGAAGACGAACTCATCCTCGTGGCTGTGCCAATGACGCTGGCTCGACCACTTGCCCGGCGGCAGGGTCATGAGATTGATGCCGAAGTCTCTGAGCCCACCAGCGTTGCCGAGACGCTGACGCGTGCGGCCGGCGCACGCCTGGCTGAAAGGTTCGGGGTAGCCCGCGCCGAGGCGCACGGGGACGGTGCTGAGGTCTATCTTGGGCATGCGATTACTCGATGGCGATGCGTTCTGCGGCACGCAGACGATATAGACAATGTGGGCGCAAGGGGTTCCCCAACGGTACGCTGGGGTGTTCGAAGGTTCCGCTCTCCTTCATCCCCAGGCGTTCCATCACGGCGCGCGAACGCCGGTTGCCCAGCGTGGTGAAGGAGACGATCTCGGGCAGGCCAAGCACCTCGAACCCGACCCGCAACGCCTCGCGCGCCGCTTCGGTGGCGAGGCCTTGCCCCCAGGCATCGGCGGCGAGCCGCCAACCGATCTCGGTGCAGGGCGCAAAGGGCAGCGGTGCGCTCGGGACATTCAGGCCGACGAAGCCGATGAACGACGCATCCAACTTGCGCTCCACGGCCCAACAACCCCAGCCGCGCTCCGCGATCAGCGTTGCGAAGCGCTGCGCCAAGGCATCGCTTTCGGCCGTCGTGAGCGTAGAGGGAAAGCATTCCATGACGTGCGGATCGGCGTTGAGCCGGGCAAACGGGACCCGGTCTTCTTCGCGCCATGGGCGCAGGCGCAGGCGCGGCGTGTCCAGGTTCATGTTTCGTCCGCCGATTCGTGGCGGCGCTCATAGCTCACGGTCAGCATTTCCCATGCGTGTCCGTCCGGCTCGCTCCAATAAATGAGGCGGCCTCCGAAGGCGGGATTTACCTGGTTATCGTCGGGTCCGTGGGGCAGGCTTCGAAAGGCGATACCCGCCGCCTGGATTCGGCCGAGGATGGCGTCGAATTCGGCGTCCCTTACCCGGAAGCAAATGTGGAGCTTGGGTATCTCCGCGGCGCCCCATTGGTCGAAATCCAGCGTCAGGTCCTCGCTCACATAGACAGGCGAGAAGGGACCTACCGGGCCTTGCTCAGCCCACGGCACACCCAGGATACCGGCCAACACTCGTGCGGCCGCCACTCTGTCCCTCGCCGGTACGAGCAGGTGGTCCAACCGGATGTTCATGGTCGCCCAGCATGATGGCGCAATCGCATGTGGATGTCCTCGTGTGCAACGACGATCAAGCGTTCCAACGCGGCGGCGTCGATGACCTCGGCAGGCTTGAGCTTGACGTGCCGCGCCAGCGCGCCCAGTTCACCGTGCTTCGTCTCGAGCCATGCAGTCACCGCAGGTGAGCTTTGCCTGGCACCGTCGAGTGTGAGCAGCGGACCCATTAGCCTACCTTGTCACTGTCAGCGCACCGGCGTCGCCCCGATCCGGAACTAGCTTTTCCCGGCCGATGAAAGCAGGAGCCGGCGCCGCGCCAGGCTCTCGGCCGGCCAATATCGCTCGCGATCGTAATATTCCGCCACTGCCGGTGTGCCTGGCGGCAGCACGACCCACGGCTGCTTGGATGCCGTGAAGATGTGGATGTCCGGCGGCAATGCGTCGGGATTGTCCAAGGTACCGACTCGGACGAAGCGGATCAGCGGGCCCGCGCCGGAGTAGTTGCTCCACACCGCCACCTTGCATCGGGGACAGCGTGCGATGACCTGGCCGCGGCCGCTTGCGGAAGGCGTGTCGACGAGCTCCGGGGCCTCTGCCAATTGGGTGACGCGTTCCGCCTCGATCATGGCATTCAATGCAAACGCGGCGCCCGACTCCCGCTGGCACCAGCGGCAATGGCAGCAATGCACGAAAAGGGGCGCCGATTCCAGGCGATAGCGCAGCGTGCGGCAATCGCAGCCGCCTTCCATGGGCAAAACCCTTGTGATAGCTGCATTCACGTCTTGGCCGACGGCGCGCTGACCCAACCCTTCGACTTCCAGACCGCCCAGACGGCCATCGAGTGACCCTGCCCCAATCCGTGTTCCTTCTTGAGCCAGGCCACCATGTCGGCAGCTTTCATGTCGGAGTTGTAGACTCCCGCCTTCGCAGCGTCGCCCTTCAATTGCTCGGGAGTGCGCCCGGTCTTTTCCTTGATGGCGGTGAGGTAGGCTTCAAAGGACATCTTTGTCTCCTTTTCCGGCGCGCAGAACGAGCGTTGCCGCGATACGCGGCATGAACAGCATCGCGAGCAAGCCAATCCCCATCAGCCCGCCACGTGACACGTCGTAGTCTTCCAGCAATCGTCGCCAATCGTAACCGAACACAGCCCGCCCGAGCACGCATTCGAACGCAACGGTGAGCGCCACCCACCAGGCTCCAACAGCCAGAAGGCTTTTATCGCCGCGCGCGATCATCCAGCGAACGGTCGCGAGGGTGATCAGAAAAATCAACAGCATTCCTGAGAACACCGCGACGCGGCGCGCCGGAAAATCGCCGATGAGCGGAGCCAGGAATATTTGCCGCAGAGCGCCGTGGATGGATTCGACGGCCATGAGGAGCAGCCAGACCGTCGTGGCACGAATCCAAGGCATGCAGTGCTCCTCGTCGTCCGGCGTAGGATTTGAATTACGCGCCGCTGTGACGCGCAATCGCGTACGTATACTCGATGCAGGCCTCATTGCGAAAAATAGCAGCTTTTGATTCCACGCGCGTCAGGCCCAACGCGTGCAGCAGGTTATTCGCAGCGATATTGCGTGCATCGGTAATGGCGAATACCCGGTTCACCTCGGTGGACAAAAAGACGACCATCAATGCCAACTGTACCGCTTCGCGTGCGAGCCCCTTCCCTTGAAACGGCCTGGACAAGGTGAACCCGATTTCGGCCTCTGCGCCATCGCCAGCAACACATACTCCGATGTCTCCAATGAGAGTGTCGGATTGCCGCTCCGCGATGGCGAGTTGAAACCACTCGCCAGCCGGAAAAGCCGGCGAGGTGCTCATTGCGATGAGAAACGCGCGCGCTTCGTCGTCGGAGGTCGCCGCCCAACCCTGATACCTTCCTACGACGGGGTCCAAGCGATACGACTGAAAGTTCGGTAGATCCTCTTCGCGCAGACGGCGCAGGCTGACGCGATGACCCGTTGCAGGGAGAGATGCCATCGGCGCATTATCCGTCAAGGAAGTGTCGGAAACGACCTCGGCGGGCAAGTCCGGCGTGTTCAGCCGCCGCCTTCGCTCTCATAGAGACCCAGGCCGCAGTGCACGCAGCGGCGCCCGTCGGACATCGAGTCCAAGTGCCGCCCCGCCGAATACCTTTGGTGACAGCGCGGGCATCGCCATCGCGAAATCATATACACGAGTACCAATAGCGACAGCGAACCCACGGCTGCGGAGGTCAGGAACACCACCTGGGCCGCGTCCGGCGAGAAGCCCAGCCGGTCCATCAGCATCGCGAGCGGCGCCGACCCAAGCAACAAGGCTACGGCCAGAATTCCAAGGCGGTTGTGACGCTGGTACCTGCGCCATTGGGGTCCATAATCATCCATGTCGAATCGGGCCTGCGTATCCGTTGACCTGAAGATGGGTTGAATGACAGACCAAGCGACATCCTGGGAGTTCGGCTGCAACTTCCCGGGCAACTCGAGCGACGCGCTCAGCACTTCCCCGATCCCGGCACGTCACGATCTTCAGACGTGGCGGCAGCGCCCTACGGTACGGAGGTCAGTGCAGCGATTCGTAGCGTTTTTGTATCGATTTGTAATCGTCTTTTACGCACAAGGTTCGCGCGCCGGCTCAGACAGCCGCGCGCTTCCTCACACTGGGACGCTTCTTGCCGCCCTTGGCCAGGGTTTGGGACGCCAGCGCGCGTATGACTCTCGCGATGAGAGCGGGCGGGAAGGGCTCGGCATGACTGAACAACAAGTTCCCTTTGGCATTCCGATGGGTTGCCAAGTCGCGTATCAGAGCGGGATCAGTCGTGAGAGGAGGAAAGATGCTGACATGGTCATTGAATGCCCCGCAGTAGCAGAAGATGTTGCCGGCTCGAAACGCCGGCATCCCGTAACTCATGATTTCCACGGCGTCGGGGACGACGGACCTCACCAACTTTCTCACGAGTTGGATGCGACGCCGCGACGCTGCCGGAAGTCGTGCAACGTATGCCGCGACCAAATTCGGCGTCTTGCTGCGAGGCTTGCGTGAAGAAATGACGGTGGGCATAGGTTGCGACCTATCGGCTTTTTTCAGGTGACAAGGCCAGACCTCTGCCATTCGAGCACTGTCCCGTCCTCGTCGTGCTCCAATGAGCCCTTGCACGTGAATCCGAGCTTCTCCAACACGCGATGTGAAGCGTTACGGTCAGGCAAGGTTTGAGCAGCCACGATGAGGCCCTGCTGTGCTTCTTGTGCAATCAAAAGGAGTTGCCTGGCCATCTGCGTCGCCACCCCCTTTCCTCCTTGGCCTGGAAACGTGAAGTAGGCAATTTCGACCCGCCCATCGCGTGGCGGAGCCTTGAATCCGCAGGTACCCACTACGCCGTCGTTTGTCAGGGCGACGTAGCAGATCCATGGAGGTTGAAATCCAACGAACTCGTAAAGCTCAGACGTTGCCTGAAGAACTCCTTCCGCCGCCTCGGGAAGACGACCGAAGCCCTCATCGACCGCGCCACCGCGCTCAATTGGAATGAGCCTCATGTTGCCGTAGCGTCGAGCGGCGGCTGATTGGTGGTCGCGCCGCGCGGTCCGCCAACCGTTCGCGTGCGTGCGCGTGGCGATGGCCGACTAGGTGTCTTCATTTGGTGTGATCCCCAGGATGCTACCGAATGTACCGCCAGCCCACATGAAGCTGACGAACGCGACGAGTTCAACCAACTCCTGATCGGTGAAGTATTCTCGAAGCACTTGCAGTTGCTTTGAATCGATATGCCGCTCGTTGTAAAGGCGGTGACTCTAACGTTGAGACCAAGCCTTTGCCTAGGCGGGCTTGACCCATCTCTGAACGGCATCGGCCGAGTCATAGGGGCCACTGTTGAAGCAGAGCTTTGCATTTGGTGCGAACTCGTGGAACGTGTTCACCAAAGACTCAAAAAGGTGGAGATATTCTGGGATTGTACGGACTCCAGCGCCAATGAGCACGCAATCACGTGGCTTCTCCGAGAGAAGCGTTCTTAGTGTGACAGCGGCCGATTCAGAGCTCCTGATTAGACCGAGCTCAGCGTCGAAGCCCAGAGCTTCAAGCTTGCCTCTGTCGCCCTCAAGCCCCGCAAACAATTTCTCGGGCGTCAGCCCTGGCCACTTGCTGTAGTCGACGACATCTGGATGCCAGCCAACGAGAAGCACGGTCGTCCTTTTGGTCATGGTTCGTCCTTTCCGGTTGATGTGCGTCCGGAAGCAATATGTACGGCGAAATGTTCTGGCTGAGCCGACCGTGGAGGCAAGGGCCTCTGGCCGACGAGGGCAGCATCGTACAGGGCTCTTGGCGGCCAGTGGCCCATGCCGGAGCGGGTGAGCTCGAGCGAAGGGTTAGGCATCACCGCTTGCCGCGGCGGCCGACGACCTTGCGGACCAGGCGAACCCTGAGGGACCAAGATACCGGAGTTGGTTTCTCGCCGAGGGCAACCTGCGCGTTTGTTAGGGCATCTTCGACCAGTGCGTCGTGCAGAGGGCGAAAGGCGATCGGCCAGATGAACAGGGCGAGCCCGGTGAGCGACATGTCAATCGTGTGGCGGAGAGTGGCGCCAGACGTACCACTTCGCACGATCTCGAACCAGTGAGTGCCAACGAAGCCGCGCGGCGAGATAAACCGAAATGTGACTCGCTTGCCCGGTTCGTACGCAACGACAGAGTAACGGATTGGGCCGTGGCCTCCAGTTGCGCCAATCCCGAGCGGCTTGTCCAGGCGCATGCGCGGCCAATGCCTCGACGGCCAGAGCGCATCGTCAGGCGACGACAGCGAATCCAGCAGCCTAGCAGTCTGCTCTGGAGCTGAATTGAATCTGCGTTCGTGGACGTTGACTACGCGCACGGAATTGCCACGTGATGCCTAACGACCCAATTGAGCGGCCGCACGCCGAGGCCACGCTATGTGCACTTTATCGTTCACGGCCGCTACAACGGCGGGTTGGATGCCACGCCACTGAACTCTCCCAGTGAGACCTCTGAAGTCGTGAAGCCTGCGCAGACATCATCTAGGGCGCGATACTGAGCTCCGAAGGTAGCGCGAAACTGCTGGTATGCCTCAATGCTCTGCCATGTGTCGATCGTGACGTAGCGCAATGGATCGGTACGATCCTTCAACAGCTCAGTACCGACGTAACCGTGACCCAGCCGAAACAGGTCAGTCCACGAGCCGCCTGCCGCATAGTGCCTTTCAAAGTCCGCCACGCGATCGGCGGCGACTTGAAACTGCCAGATGTAGCTGTAGGTTGGCATTTAGCGCGAGGGGTATGGTAGGTGTCTCGGCATCTAACGTTCCGCATGAGCTCCGCTCTCGCTCAAGCATGATCTATGCATCTCATCGCGCACGCGTGCGCTCCATGCGAGAGTTAGGCGGCGACTTCGACGTATTCAACTCGGCTCGACGGCTGAGGATTTGGCGCGCCATCCTCGCGAAGGCCATCGAGGTGAAACTCGATCGCCTCCCGAATGGCCTGCTCGGTATCCTCTGGCGTAGCTCCCGTTGCGACACAGCCGGGCAAATCCGGAACATAGGCCGAGAAATTGCTGCCTGCCACTTCAATGACTATCGCGTATCGCATTAATCACCCTGGTTTCTTCAATCCAGATTGCTTGAGGATACTATTGAGCGTTCCGGGCGCCAAATCGTCGCCGGGTCTACCCCGCACGGTCACCAGACCTGACTTACCGCGTTGCTTGAACTGCCGATGGCTGCCGCGTGTCGATACGAGGTACCAGCCATCATCCCGTAGCAGTTTAAGTGCGTCACTCACCTTCATGAGCCAACACTACCGCCGGCTCCCTAGCAGCTTGATGCAAAACACATAGTTGGAACGGATCGGCGTAAAATTCGTTGCATCGATTGAACGCGGAGCCGGATCTGATGCGCGGTGAAGTGGATCCCCAGAGCCAGATGTTCAGCTATTTCTCCCCCGAGTCGCGGGTGCCCGCGGAGCACCCGCTGCGCAATATCAAGGCGCACACGGATCGGGCGTTGAAGGAGATTTCCCGGCAGTTGGGCGAGCTGTATGCCAGCACCGGGCGTCCCTCGATCCCGCCCGAGCAGTTGCTCAAGGCGCAGCTCCTGATGGCGCTGTATTCGGTGCGCTCGGATCGGCTGTTCTGCCAGATGCTCGACTACAACATTTTGTTTCGTTGGTTCTTGGACATGAGCCTGGAGGACAAGGGGCTGGATCAGTCCAACTTCTCGCGCCTGCGTGAGCGGCTGGTGAACGAGGATCTGGCGCAGCGGTTCTTCGATGCCATCGTGAAGATTGCGCGCGAGCAGGACCTGTTGTCCTCCGAGCACCTGACCGTGGATGGCACGCTGATCGAGGCGTGGGCCAGTGCCAAGAGCTTCAAGCCCAAGGATGGACCGCCCCCGCCCAGCGATGGTCGCGGTGGGACAGATTTTCACGGCAGCACCCGCAGCAACGACACGCACGGTTCCACCACCGATCCGGAGGCGGTCTCGGCGCGCAAAGGTAAAGGCAAAGAGGCCAAGTTGTGTTTTGGCGGCCATGCGTTGATGGAGAACCGCAACGGGATGTGTCTGGACATGCGCGTAAGCTCCGCGCTGGAGACCGAGACGGTGGCGGCGACCTATCTTCTCGAGCGGCAGGCACGCAAGCATCTGCATCCGATCAGCGTTGGGGCTGACAAAGGCTATTGCACCAAAGGATTTGTCGCCTTCCTGCGCCGCAAAGGTATCCGCCCGCACATCGCGCAGATGGCCAGCCGCCACACCCCTGGCCTTGATGCGCGTACGACGCGCCATGCCAGCTATTGGGTAAGCCAGAAAAAGCGCAAGCGCGTGGAGGAGATCTTTGGCTGGATGAAGGCTTACGGAGGCCTGCGCAGGATGCGCATGCGCGGCATCGCGCGGGTGCAGTTGCATGCGCACCTGGTCGGTGCGGCCTACAACCTGCTGCGCTTGAGTCGGCTCTTGCCGGCTACAGGATAGGTGTCGCTTGAGTCCGACCAGAGCGGCCGATGAGCGAGAAAAAGGCTTAAAAACAGCCGACTCCGGACTTTCTCGCCAATCATTTTCGTCGACTTGGTCCATCATTTTGATCGCTCGCAGCAGTTTTGCATCAGGCTGCTAGGGAAGTACCTCGTGAAAGAATCGTGATTCGCTAGAAACTTGCCGCCTAACGCCGCGCACCAGCGACGCGCTGATAACGTAAGCACAGAACACATCTATCCGGATCGCGCGTTGGCTGCATGCACTTGCTATGCGACTTGCGATGCGGCATTGCTAGTGCCTCGTTCTACTCGATGGCCAGACAGTATTGACCAACGCAGCAGCCTTCTTCTTCGGCCAGATTATGTCGGCGCCTGTGCGACTAGACCGACATGGCGTCTCGGCGAGTTTGTCTTCCACCTCAGGTAAGGAGCTCTCGTCCCACCCGTTGATAGGCAAGTAGAAAGGAATCGATTTCGCGAAGTCCACTAATTGCCCCACCACCGATCGATCCACGGTTCTACCTACGCTAACGACGGCTGTGGCCTCGGCTTCCGATACAACCGCACTGTCGCTCACATCCAAGCGTCGTAGGCGCACTTCAACGAGCGTTGCAAACCTATCCGGTAACGTCTTCAAGTCTCGCGCGGGGACGACGGTCGATAGCAGTGATTTCGAGCTAACTGCCAAAAGTAGAGGCTTACGGTCAACGACAATGCGATTGATATACCAGTCGCCAAGAGCATTGCTCGAAGTCGCTGAGTCGCCGGCTGACTGTGGCATGGACCTCAGGAGCTTCTGCGTTGCTCTCAGGAGAACCACGTCGCCTCCGTAGTCGTCGCACAACGGCTGAGCTCAGCGGCGAGTGGCTCGCCGAGGCTGATCATGGGCACTTTATCGAAGACGGCCAGCGACTTGCATACCAAGTACCACCGGCCACTCGAACGCTGCGGCGATTTGTTGGGCGGCACGATCATGCTATGAGCCATCTCGGAATGCCTCGCCCGCGATGTAGGTGTCGAAGAACTCCTGAAAGCGAACAATCTTTCCGTTGCGCATGCAGATGACGTGCACGAAGTCTGACTCGTATACACGGCCGGTTGTCTTTGCCCGGCATCTCATGTGTCCTACAACAGCGACGTAATCTCCGCTAGAAATGAACTGCCTGGGCTCGAGGACCTCAACGTCCTCGGCGTCGCGACCAATCTGCACCCATCTGAGAAAGCCTTGGTGCCCGCGATGCGTGCCCGCTGCTGGGTTAAATGGATTCTCCGGTTCGCACCACACGACATCAGGGTCCAATTGCGCCAGCATTGCAGGAATGTCGCGCCGCGCGAACGCTGCGTAGAGCGTGTGCACGACGGCAGAATTCGAGTCTGTCTCCGACCGATACCCTCGTGTCACGCCTTTCTCCACCACTGCCGCGTGTCCGCCCAACGCCCCGCACGAGCACCGCACGCGCCCACGCTTGAGCTTGGCACTTTATCCCTCACGCGCGCGCTCGATGCGGAGGTTAGGCAGCACGCCTGGACTGCGCCGTACGACCGCAAACAAATCCGCAAGGGTCACCTCCTCGTGCCACTGCGCCAAAATCTCCTTTAGTGGAATCTTGAATTCATGGGCGAGCAGTTGTGCAAATTTTTCACACTCCATCGAGTCTGCGAGCGGCGTCTTCCCTCCGTAAAGTGAGCGACAAATCGACACCACTTCGTCTCCAGGTTGAAACTGGAGACGAATCTTGCGCGGAAATCCCATACCGTCAACCAAACAGCTCAAGAATAGGCGGATTTCCGACTTTGAAGCTGAGGGGAATTCGTGCCGCCAGAGAGCGCCTGCACACTTACGCCTTCGGTACGTCGCGTAAGCGCGCCACTCCGGCCAACCAGCAAAAACGCCGGCGATGACTACAACAACGATGAGCAACCCTAGTAGAGACATCATTCGTACCAGTGCTGCCTAACGCCGCGCTTGAGCGACGCGCGGAATTATTGTCGCCCAGCGAAGCTGATTGATTCCAATGATGTCCATACTCAAATACCGCCACGGATCTGAGCCGCGCGCTCGCTCGAAGCGCTAGTTAGAAGCCTGGGTAAAACAGACCAAGTACGAGACCATTGAAAACTCCTGCGATAGGCAATCCGAGTGCAAATACCAAAGGTGGATTTGTACTGAGAATCTCTGGTAGGGAGCTTTCTGAATTTAAGGCACGCCGTAGTGCCGTAACTATTGCAACTATCCAGAGAAAGATCATGGCCACTCCTACCTCGCGAGCGTAGGTTCGCCATTCAATGAACCTCTGAGACGTCTCCCGGGGCACGTTGAACTCAGTCGCAAATATCTCAAGGAACAAATCTCTTGCTATCGAGGCACAGTAGAGGAATACGCCGAGCGCAACGAGCTCCGCAATCGCAAGAACCCATATGCGAAGGTTTGCTTTCAATCGATGCCTCTAACGCTCGCGTTGAGCCGCCGCACGCTGACATTCACAGCGCGCCGCGAGCGCACAATGTTCCCCATTGCGAGCGGCGCGCACCCACCGGTGCATGACGGACGGTTCCAACGCGTAGCTAAACGTCGCTCCCATATTTGAGCGCATAAGTATCCAGAAGATTGCGAATCATCTTTTGATACGGCACCCGCGATTTCGATGCCCGAGACTTGAAGAAATCCACACTGCGCTTGCTGAGCGATAGGGTGACTTTCACACCATCTTCTTTAAGCACCAGCAATTCCGGCGGCGGTAGAAAATCCTCAACGACCTTTAACCGTCCCAACGGTTCATTTTGGTACTTCGGCTTGCGCTTCATAAATCTTCCTTCCACGAGTCCAATAGCCAGCGCCAAAGATCCTGATCTTGTTCTGCCGGTAAGTAAATCTCACCGTCATGACGCGATCCGCAACCCTTCCAAAGCAATACCACCGCTTTTCTGATTTGCTATGGTCAAGGTCCTGAGCGATGACACGAGCCTCATCCATGAAGGCCATTTGAGCCTCAAAAAAGCTAACGCCATGCTTCAGTTGATTCGCTGCGTCCTTCGCCGGATCCCACTCGAAGCTGGATTCCATGCCCGATAGTACCATTGATATGGGCCGATTGCCATACGCTCGTATGGACGTTCTGAGCGACGCCTAACGTCCGCGTTGAGCAATGCGTGGCGGCGCTGAGGTGAATCGGTGGCACTTTATCTTGAACATCGGCTTTCCGAGGCCTCCAGCAGGCAACTTGACGCGCGATTGCTCGAACGCGTTGTTCGGCCACATCTCATTTGACTTGAACTCTATTAGGCGGGATAAGGACAGCGTACCTCTCGCCAAATTCCACGGCCAATGCTGGTGCCAGTTCGTTCCGCACACGCGTAAATTTCGGCACCTTCGGGCCAAAGCCAGCCATCACATCGACAAGAGCGTCACCGCCATAAAATCGCACCCCTATATCAGTGTGAAAATTCTCGACGCCCGGCTCTTTGACAAAGACCAACGTCTCTGGAACATGGGAGGTTGGTGTCACGTCTTCGAGACCATGCTGCTTGGCTACAGCCATTACCAAGACCTTAAGTCGCTCCGCATCCTGGGAGCCGGCAACAACGCCAGATATTCGATATTGCTCCCAGTTCATGGTGTCGCAGCCGGACAGCACCGCGACGAGCATTAAGAGAGGGATCAGTACGCTTCGCGACGGCATATCTGTGGCCTAACGACCGCGTTGAGCCGCCGCACGCAGCGGCCGGCCGGCGCCCGCGGGCGCAAAGTGGTCACACGCGCCCGCTGGGCGCCGTTGCCCACGCGTGACGGACGGCTCGAACGCGAAGTTAGCCAGCATTCCGCCTGCCCTTGGGCACACTCTTTTCGAGCAATGCGGCCATTCGCGTCTGCCACCCGGTACCGCTTGCCTTCCAGCCCTCAATCACTTCAGGCCGTAGACGGATCGACAAAAGCCGCCTCGGATTCGCAAGCTTAGGCCGACCGCGACGGACGAGCTTCCCGCCACGGCGCAGATCAGCCTCAGCTACCCAGCTGTCCGTAATCTCCGGCGCTTCGTCAGCGCTCGATGAGGCCCGGACGGATCCTTTTCGCTTCACGCTCATGGCAGTGTCTCATACTGATGATTCGGCGAGCCGCGCCTCTAGGTGTCCAAACGAAAACCACTAAGCGCTCATCCAGCCAGCCGACAGTTACAAAGCGCGGTTCACCGTAATCGAAGCGGTCGTCCGACCGCGTCAGGTGCAAGCCCGCGAAGATTTCCTTGGCCCTGCGCATGTCCAGGCCCCGCTCAGCGAGCGTTGATGCTCTCTTGGCCGGATCGCAAGTGATGCGCGTGGATTATTGTAGCTACGGTTATTAGAACCGTCAAATGCGGCACAGCGCCGCTGAATGCTGGCTAACGGTTGAGTTGAGCGGCGCGCGCGCTCACGCTGCTATTTGATACTTTATCCCTCATGCGCGCGCTCGATGCGGAGGTTAGGCGACATGCGGTGCGCAGCGGAGCCAGCCAATCCTATGGCTGCCACCACCTTTCCAAAAATCCCGAGAATATAGAGGCGAACGGTCCATTGGATTTGGGGCGCGAGAGCTGATTCGTCATGTGAATCGGCGTACTGCAACACAAATTTGTGATCTAGGTAGACCGAGGCGATTGTTGAGACAAACAAGACAACAAAGCCAATCGCGCACAAGGCTGCCAGGGGACGTCGATTTCGCGCAACGAAGAAGAGGCTGGCGAGCGCGAGTAGGCCCTCGGGAATTACAGAGGCGGCGTAAGTTGTCAGGTGTCCCATAAAGTTTGTCGCCTAACGGCCCACATCAGCGCCCGCGGGCTGACCTGTCAGCACGCGGGCGCGTGGCGCTGAACAGGGCACCAGGCTTGACCGCCCGCGGCCGAGCACTTTATGCCTCCCGGCGCGCTGCATGTGTTTGTTAGGCGACCTACGCATAGATCTCTCCACCATTCTTGGGGTTCTCTAAGCGACTCAACATGTCATCGTGACGAACTTGGTCCACCGCAACCTCCCTGAAGAACTTGACGGCTGCGGTGCGGAGTGCGGAAAAGAATGCGCCATCGTCCAGGTAAACGTCCCCAATCTGGCTAGGCGTCAGATGGATTCTGGGCTGGGAATGAACTAAGGAGAAATTGGCAGGCGTGAAGTTATGTAGTACGCGATTTCTAAACCCATACAGATTCTTCGAGTGCGAGCCGTACTCACTTGGGAAGTACGCAGAAATGAAGTCGCAGAATCGGCGCTCAACACTTCCGGATAGATATCGGTAGGCAGCTAGAGCGTCGATAGCTGAGACACAACACATGAACGACAGAAATGACGTTGCATTGTCACGAAGCAATATAGGGACACCCTCAAGGATGATGACCACGAAGGCTTTCTGCGCAGCCGTCACTTTTGGCGATACGTTCAAGGTCGCCTAACGCCCGAGCTCAGCGGCCGCGCGATACGGCCGCGGCAATGGCACTCTATCGTTCACGGTCCGCTGCAGCGAGTAGTTAGGCAACATCATTGGCAGAGACATTGCACTACCATTCCGCGACGATACTCATACTGAACTACCGGCGTCGCCGCCTCCCGCTCCCCATTTGTTACAAGGAAGGACTCCAGGGCGAATGCCTTCAATACGCCCGCCGGCAAAGCAAACACCAGCGTCTCTCCGGTCTTACCCTTTTGTGTCCGAACCGCGGCGAGTTTGTACTCCACACCGTTCGCGCGCACTGTTACACCCGTATTCAGCGCTTTCCAGCTCGACCCTTCTGACGCTACGCCAACGTATAGATCGAGCGTAGTGGAAGTCTTGACCACATACGTGTGCAGCATTACACCCGCGACGATCGGCGCCTCGTAGATCTCGCCCCCACCGTAAACATAGTACGGAGAGGTAGAGGCCCAATGGCCCCGTGGGGCCTTATAGGTCCAGCGGCCTTCCATGGACGGGACGCATGCGGCGACCGTCAACGTGACAAGAACAACTGCGGCCAGTCGCATGTTGCCTAACGCCTGCGATGACCGACGCGCGCGGATGCGCATGAGGACGACAGCTTAGACATTTCGCGCTCGGTCGATCGCATTGTTAGACGACCGTCGCCGCATTTGCTGGCTAATGAAGGCCACTACCGCGCCGACTACGCTAATCGAAATTGTCTCCCGAAGTAGTTCCAAAATGACCGAATGAGCGGGGGCATATTGGCGATACGCATCTAAAGTCGAATATCTGGAGATGTAGAACGAACATCCTCCCAATAGGTATGCGCCAACAGCGATTAGGTATGGCCTCCGTTTCGCCGCCCATCCGATATAGAACCCAGGAATCAGCACGGACAATGCAAACCAAAGAGGCGAGAGAATTTCAAACCAAGTTGGATTGGGATTTTCAAACGCATGGTTCGACGCGCGCCCCAAAATGTGCGCCAGCTGCGCGTAGGCGGATGCGCCGATTAGGCCGACCTTTACTTCATGCCTCCAACGTATCATGGTCGTCTAACGCTCGCGTTGAGCGGCGGCGCGATCACGCCGAACATTGCGTGGCTGTTTGACCGTCCGCTCGAACGCGTAGTTAGGTTCCATCGGCATATGACAGTAGTCGCGAGACATTTCTGCGGAAAGACTCTTTGGCATCTCCGGAACTGCCAAAGGCCATGTAGTGATGGTACACCTGCACGTCTACGTCTCGACCATAGGCGTTTCGGTATTGGCGCCATGCTCTGTCAAAGAGCCAACGCTTGTACCACGGCACATAGGGACGAAACGTCGCCACCGCTGCCTGTAGTTCGGGAAACCTTTGCCGAAGGTGGGCATCAATGTGCTCTGGCCAGTTGCTGGGAAGCGGATACAGCCCCGCCATTTCGCTGAGCAGAGACTTACGAAACGTTTCACAAGCGGAGGCGTAGCGCTCGGATCTCGCCACACGGCCTGAAATATAGCCGCCCAAGAAAGTCAGCGCGAGTGTGGCGAGGCCTGGCCAAGGGTCGGCAAGAAACGCATCGACTGACGCTGACATCCGATGGAACCTAACTCTGAATTGGGAGGGCTAACCGCCGCCAAGAAACACGACAAACCCGTCGCATAGAGAGCTCGCTCCTCCTTAACCGATTGGATTTACTACAGCACTTGTCGTGTAGCAGGTCAAATTCCACGGAAGGATATGCGTCATGGACTCGCCGGTCAGGTTATTGGATCAGGTTCGCAACAAGGTTCGCGCCAAGCACTTCAGCTATCGTACGGAGCAAGCCTACGTCGGGTGGATCCGGCGGTTTGTCTTATTCCACGGCAAGCGCCACCCGCGCGATTTGGGCGGGGCGGACATCGAGCGCTTCCTCACCGATCTCGCGGTCACACGTCAGGTGGCGGCCTCCACCCAGAACCAGGCGCTGGCGGCACTTCTATTCCTCTACAAGGAGGTTCTGGAAGTGCCTGTGCCCTGGCTGGACAACATCGTCCGCGCACGTCGCCCGATGCGTTTGCCGGTGGTGCTCTCTCGGGAAGAAGTGCGTCCGGTCCTGGCGCGCCTGCGCGGTGAGCCGTGGTTGGTGGCCAGCCTTCTCTACGGCAGCGGCTTGCGCCTGCTGGAGGCGCTGCGGCTGCGCGTCAAGGACGCGGACCTCGTGCAGCGGCGCTTGCTGATTCGTGATGCCAAGGGTGCGAAGGACCGAATCACCATGCTGCCGGAAAGCCTGGTCGACACCGTGCGCACCCAGATCTCACGCGTGCGCGATCAACACGAAGTGGCGAAGCGCCGCAACTATGCGGGCGTGCAGCTTCCCTATGCGTTGACGCGCAAGTACCCGGGCGCGCACCTGGAACTCGGTTGGCAATTTCTCTTCCCCGCCCGCAACCCCTGCCGAGATCCCCGCTCCGGCGCGTGGCGCCGGCACCATCTGCATGAGGCGGTGGTGCAACGCCAGATGAAGCAGGCCGTGCGGGAAGCGGGCCTGCTCAAGCCCGCGTCATGCCATACGTTGCGGCATCGCTTTGCCACGCATCTCATCGAGTCGGGTTACGACATTCGCACGGTGCAGGAATTGCTGGGCCATGCCAGCGTCAAGACCACCATGATCTATACCCACGTCCTCAACCGCGGCGGCGTCGGGGTGATCAGTCCCATCGACCTCACCGCGCCAGCTCAGCGCTGACCCCCCACCTTCGGCATCATCGCCGACAATTCCGGCAGCTTCGCCTTGCGCACCCAGGCGAAGGCAACGATGTGCTCCATCACCCGCTGCACATAGCTGCGCGTTTCCGTATACGGAATGTTCTCGATCCACACATCCGCCTCCTTCTCCTGCTGCGGCAGCCAGCGGGCCACCGGCACGGCCCCTGCGTTGTACGCGGCCAGGCTCAGCGGCAGCGCGCCGTTGTAGTCGTCCAGCAATTCCTTCAAGTGCGCGGCGCCCAGCAGCACGGCGATGTCGGGCTGGAACAGCGGATCGTCCGCCGGCAGCGTCAGCTTCCACTTCTTCGCCAGGGCCTTCGCCGTGGACGGCAGTACCTGCATGAGGCCGCGCGCGCCGGCGCCGGACACGGCCTGCGCGCGGTACAGGCTCTCCTGCCGCATCACTGCGTAGATCCAATCTCCCGCCACGCCGGTGCGCTCGCTCGCCTTCGCCACGGCGCGGGCGAACGGGCGGGGATAGCGCAGCTTCACGTCATCCCATGAACCGAGCTGCGCCAGCGTGGCGATGGATTGTGCGTACCAGCCCCAGCGCGAGGCGAGCAGCGCGGCCTGGGTGCGCATGGCGGCATCGGCATCGGCCATCGCCACGGCCCACTCCACCGTTGCCTCGTCGTACAAGTCGGCATCGAACAACGCCTTCGCACGCTTCAAGCCCGGGTCCTTCTCCAGCTTGCGCTGCATGGCGGTGTCGGCGGCGAGGGACTTCGCATTCAGCTCGTAATGCGCCTGGATGCGGTCGGCGGCGAGATACCCGTAGTAGTCGCGCACGCCCGCCAGCTCCGCATACAGCGGCTTCGCAGCCTCGGGGCCGTTCACTTTTTCCACCGCGCGCGCATGCCAGTAACGCCAGCGGGGCTGCGTCGCCAGATCCGTCGGCATGTCCTCGATCCACACCAGCGCGCGCTCGTAGTTCCCGGCCCACAGCGCGGCGCGGGCGCGCCATTCCTGCACCTGTGAGTCCACCTGCGCGGCGGGAACCTGGTCGAAGGCGGTGACGGCGTCGAGGTTGCGCGAATAAGAGGCGCCGAGCGCGGCGGCTCGCTGCAGCTGTGCCTTCACGTCGGCGGGCAGCATGCTGCGTGCGAGCAGCGCGGGCAGCAGAGTCGCGGCAGCTGGAAAATCCGCGATCGCGAACTTGGCGAAGCCGGCCGTGAGCGCGCGCGGTTCCACCGGCAACTCGGCATCGCGAGCCAACGCCTCGAGTTCGGTCCGCGGTGTCTGCAGCAGCCGTATCCACTGCAGCAGCGGGATGTTGCGCGGCGCGGGCACATCGTTCACGAACTCGCGCGCCAGGCGCCAGTTATCGTTGGCCAGCGCGGCGCGCGTGCGTTCCTCGGCCAGCGCCGGCGTCAGCATGTTCTGTTGCCGCAGCCAGGCGTACACGGGCGCGCACTCTGCGGGCGGCGGCTGCGGCTGGCGCCAACGGGCGAGCGCGTCGGTCGCCAGCGTCTGGGTATCGCCGGTGGCCAAGCGCCCGGCGAGCTTGAGGCAGATCAATGCCGGGTCGCTCACCTCGGTGGCACGCGGCAGGAACCAATCCCAGCGCGCACGCGTGGCCAAGCTCGCCAGCCAGTCGCGGCGCAGGCCGCGCACCACGGGCAGGTTGGCGCGCGCCTGGATGAACTCGTCGATGCGCTGGTCCAATTCCTCGCCCGGGTTGGCGGCGAGATCGCGGCGCAGGCGTGCGGCAAGCAGGTAGTCGTAGATCACCGAATGGCGCAGGGCGGGCGGGTCGGGCCGATCGGGCTCGGCAGCTTGCAGGCGCTTCCACGCGTCCTTGAACTGCCGTGTCGCGGCCGAGTCGAGCGCGTGACCCTGGGGGTGTGAAGGCGCGGCGCCGGGTGCATCCCCGGCGGCATCGGCTGCGGCGTTCGCCACGGGCGTACGGCCCGCATCGCCCGCGACGGTCTGCGCGGCCGCGATTCCTGCCCACATCAGCAGCAGCACCTTGATCCATTGCTTTCTCACCCGCACATCTTACGGGCTGCGCCTGCGCGGCGCTCAGCGCCTGCAGGCGCTGTCGCGGTCCTGCAAAATTTGCATTGCGCGCCGATTCCCGATTCAGATGCGGTGCCGGCCGCGCCGGCACTCTTGAAGCGCGGCCGCCGGCCTTCGCATAATGGCGCGATGCGGTCCCCGTGGCTGGACATGCCTCTCGCCGACTACGAAGCGCACATGGCCGCGCCCGAGGTGGCGCAGGCGCCGCTCCTCGCCTCGCAATTCGAGGCGCTGTTGCGCGAGTTCTCGCCGGCCTCGGTGGCCGTCATCGGCTGCGCCGGCGGCAACGGCTTCGAACGCATTCGCCCGCAGATCACACGCCGGGTGGTAGCCGTCGACATCAACCCCACCTACCTCGCGATGACCTCGCAGCGGCACTCGGGCCGCCTGCCGGGGTTGGAATTGATCGAAGCCGACATTTCCCGTGCCGTGCCCACCGCACAAGCGGTGGAGCTCATCTATGCGGCGCTGCTCTTCGAGTACGTGCGGCCCGAGGCGGCGCTGCCGAACCTGCGGCCCTTGTGCAAACCGGGCGGCGTGCTGGCCGCGCTCCTGCAATTGCCCTCCCCCGAGGGCGAGCCGGTGTCGCGCTCACCCTATCGCTCGCTGGAATCGCTGCGCACGGCGATGAACCTGGTGTCGCCCGACGAGTTGGCCACCGCGGCCGGCGCCGCGGGCTTTGCGCCCCTATCCTCCCGGCGCATCGCGCTGCGCACCTCGCGGCGGTTCATGTTGCAGACGTTCCGCCTGCCGGGGCCCGCGCCCGGCCTGTGACGCGCCCTGCGATCAGGGCATTTGCAGGCCCCGCCGGCAGCGGTTCTGTGACGTCGTTTGCATCGGCCGGGGGCCCCTGCTGACACAGTGCACGTACCCCATGGATCGCCCGGCACGGAGCGGCTGCACATGAAACTCATCCCTTCCGCATTGGTGTTGGCGGCGCTCGGCACGGCTTCCCCCTGCTTTGCCGGCGTGTACACCGATGACCTTGCCAAGTGCCTGGTGGAATCCACCACGGCGCAGGACCGCACGACGCTGGTGCGCTGGATGTTCAGCGCCGCCACCGCGCATCCGGACGTGGCCTCCATTGCCAAGGTCTCACCGGCCGTCATGGAGAAGTCCAACGAGCAAGTGGCGGACCTGATGGTCAAGCTGCTGACCGAGTCCTGCGTGGACAAGAGCAAGAAAGCCATCAAGTACGAAGGCCCGGCCGCGATCCAGATGAGCTTCCAGGTGCTCGGCCAGGTGGCGGGCAGCGAATTGTTCTCCAACCCCGAGGTGCAGAAGGCCACGGCCGGATTGGAGAAGCACATCGACAAGCAGAAGCTGGCGGCCCTGGGCAAGTGATGCGCGGCAAGCTGTCATTCACCATTCTCGCCGTGCTGCTGTCGTGCAGCGCGCAGGCGGCCGTCTACAAGATCGTCGGTCCAGACGGCAAGATCACCTACTCGGATCATCCGCCGGATACGCCCGACGCCAGGTATGACCTCGTCGGCAAGGCCGCGCCGGCGCGCGATGAACTGGCCGCCAAGGCGTCCTCGGGCGATGCACCGGCGGCCGTGGTTCGCACCTTGGGCGACAAGAAACCCGTGCAGTCCAAGAAAGTCACCTCCGCCAGATTCGGCAGCGATGACAAGACCGGCGTGCAGGCTGTCGCCGCCACCCAGCCCGTCGATGCGGTGCCGGCGGCGCCCGCACCTTCGGCATTGGAAGGCGCCATCATCGGTGTGCTCGGCATCGAGGACATCGTGCGCCAGACCGAGGACATCTGCGTGAAGACGCTGCCGACGTCCTTCGCGCGCTATTCGCAGGCCGCCACCGAATGGCGGCAGCGCAATCGCGTGGTGGTGATGCAGGCGCATCACGCCATCGCGCAGGGCTTCAACGCGGGCAACGGCGTGGACGTGGAGCAGCGCATCGAGAACGCCATCCGCGCGAAGAACCAAGGCATGTTCGCACCCATCCAGCAGGCCTCGGTGGCCGAGCGCATCCGCTGGTGCGACAACTCCGTGGATGAAATCCACGGCGGCTCGATGGATTTTGCCGGCAAGCCCAAGCTCACCGAGCCGCTGCGCGGCTACCGCTAAGCCGTGGGGCGGCGTCGCAGCGGCGGCGCCGAGCGCTGCCGCCGCTCAGCGGTAAACCACGCCTCCCACCTTGAGCCACCCCGCGGGGTGATGCCCCGACGGATCGCGGTGCGTCCAATGCACCAGCCCGCCCTTCTCGTTCCATTCGTACTCGCCGGAAAATTCCACGCGCGTGCCGGGCGCCAGTTCCGGGAGGCGGCCGGCAAGATCGATGTTGTGCGCGAACAGCACGCTCTGGCCCGAGGGCATGCGCAGGATGAAGCGTTGATGGCGCGAGCCCCGCGTGTCGTCGGCGAGCACGCGTTCCACCGTTCCGCTGCCATGCACCTGCACGCCGCTCTGGTGTTGTTCGAAGGCGCGCGCCACCTCGCCCGCATCGGGCTGCACCAGCGTGACGGTGGGGATGGAGGAAGTCGCATCATTCGCGGCCGGCTCGCCGGCCGCGCCGCCCGCGGTGGCGGTGGCCGGTGCGCGCGCCGTCACTGGCGCGATCCAGCCGAAGTAAACGGCGGCACGATAGCCGGCGGCCAGCACCAACATGCCGATGAGGATCGCGCGGCGGATGTTGGCTACGCTCACGCGCGGCGGCTTGTCACCGAACTCGGGCTTGCGATTGGCGCCCTGGCCGGCGGCCTGCTCGGCCTCGCGCCGGCGCCGGCGCTCCGGATCGAGGATCAATCGTCGCCCAGCGACTTGAAGTCCACGCCCAGCGCGCGCAGCTTGCGGTACAGGTGCGTGCGCTCCATGCCCACGCGCTTGGCGAGCTGCCCCACCTTGCCGTTGCACAGCTGCAGCTGCTGCTGCAGGTAGGCGCGCTCGAAATGCTCGCGCGCCTCGCGCAGCGGCATGGCGAGCAGATCCTGCTTCACCAGCGGCTCATCGGTCGGTGTCTGCACGGACAGCTCGCGCTCGATTTCCTCGAGCCGGATTTCCTCCTCGCCACCCAGGATCAACAACCGCTGCACCAGGCTCTTGAGCTCGCCCACGTTGCCGGGCCAGGGATAATTGCGCAGGCGGTTCTGCGCGGCGACGCTGAAGCGGCGCAGCGGCAGGTGCTGGTCATCCACCAGGCGATCCACGTAGTAGCGCAGCAGGTCGGGCACGTCCTCGGCGAATTCGCGCAGGGGCGGCACGCGCAGCGTGATGACATTCAAGTGTGCGATGAGATCGCGGCGCACGGCATTGGCGCCGTTCTGCTGGTCGAAGCCGGGCTGCGCCGAGGCGATCCAGCGCACGTTCAACGCCACCTTCTGCCGTCCACCCACGCGCATGAAGCCACCGGCCTCGATCGCGCCGACGATGGCCTTTTGCGCCTCGGCGCTCAGGTCCTCGAGCGTGTCCACGTATACGGATCCGCCGGCGGCTTGCTCGAGCAGGCCGGGCTCGGCCTTGCCGTCGCGCTCGCTGCCGAACAGCACAGGCGCCGGATCACCGGCGAGGCTCGCGGGGATGATGGGCACGAAGGGCTTGGCCGAGCGCGCGCTCAGGCTGTGCAGGTAACGCGCGTAGGCCTCACGGCCCGAACCCAACTCACCCACCAGCAGCACCGGTGAATTGCTGGGCGCGGCCTGCTGGATCTGTTCGCGCAGAAGGATGGTGGCCTTGGCCCTGCCGATGGGTGCAATCAGCGGGGTGTTGGGCGAGCGGCTGGCCAGCCGCTTGCGCCGGCCGGAATCCAGCGCGCGCTCCACCGTGCGCAGGAGCTTGGTGAGTGAGAGCGGTTTTTCCACGAAGTCGAAGGCACCGAGGCGCGTGGCCTCGACGGCCGTTTCCACCGTGCCGTGCCCGGACATCATCACCACGGGGCATTCCTCGGTCTCGCGCGCCGACCATTCGCGCAGCAGCGTGATGCCGTCGGTGTCGGGCATCCAGATGTCGAGCAGCACGAGGTCGGGCAGGCGGGCGGCACGGCGTTCGCGCGCCTGCGCGCCATTGCCGGCGACCTCCACCTCGTAGCCCTCTTCGGAGAGGATTTCCTTCAGCAGGCCGCGGATGTCCGATTCATCGTCCACGACCAGGATTCTTCCAGCGCTCATGCTCGTTCTCTCCTCAATTCACCCTTGCGCGCCTCACGTGGCGGGGCTCCTCGCGAACTCTCACCCAGCGGCAGCAAAATCCGGATGCGGGCGCCGCCGGTGCGCGGATTGTCCGCCTCGATCCGCCCGCCGTGTTCCTCGACGATCTTCTTCACGATGGCGAGCCCCAGCCCCGTGCCCTTGGGCTTGCTGGTGACGTAGGGGTCGAACACCGTGCCGATCAAGTCCCGCTGGAAGCCGGGGCCGTTGTCGGCGACCACGATGGCGGCCTGCGCACTCCCCGAATCCTCCGCGACATGCGTCTGGATATCAATACGTGCTCCCGCGCGGCCTTCCAGGGCCTCGAGCGAATTGGTGAGCAGGTTGTTGAGGATCTGGCGGATGCGCACGCGGTCGGCAGCCACCTCCGGCAGGTGCGAATCCAGGTTCAGCCGCAGATCGACCCCGCTGGCCTGCACCCTGTACAGATCGACCACCTCGGTGACCAGTTGGTTCAAATCGAAACGCGACACATGCATGTCGGGCGCGCGTGCGTACTCGCTGAAGGCGTTCACCATCTGCTTCATGGCGTCCACCTGCGCCACGATGGTGTGGGTGGCGCGCTCCAGGATCTGCGCGTCCTGCTCGTTCATGCTGCCCAGGAACTTGCGGCGCATGCGCTCGGCGGAGAGCTGGATGGGCGTGAGCGGGTTCTTGATCTCGTGCGCCAGGCGCCGGGCCACCTCGCCCCAGGCCGCATCGCGCTGGGCCTGCAGCAGGGTGGTGATGTCATCGAACACCAGCACCACGCCGGGGGCGCCGCCGGTCTCGCTGGGCAGGGTGGTGCAGGCACACATGAGCACGCGCTTGCCGGCCTCGGACAAGAGCTCGATCTGCTCGCGCCAGTCCAGCTCACCGGCTCGCAGGCGGTGATAGATCGTGCTCAGGAATTGCTTGTACAGCGGGCTTTCGCCGCGCGCCTGCTCCAGGCTCTGGCCGACGGCAGCCTCGAGGTCCACGCCGAGGATGGCGCCGGCCGCCTGGTTGGCCGTGCGCAGGGTGAGGTCCGGCTGCAGCGCCACCACGCCCGTCGATAGGCGCGCCAGGATCACGGCGAGGCTCCCGCGCTCGGCCTCCACGGCCTGCTGGCTGCGGCGGTTCTCCTCGCGCGCGCGCGCCAGGCGCTTGGTCATGTCATTGAAGGAGATGACCAGGTGCCCGAGCTCATCGCGCGAGGGCAGCGGCAGGCGCGTGTCGTAGTCGCCCTTGGCCACGGCGCGCGTGCCGGCGATGAGGTCCTGCACGGGCTTGACCAGGCGTTGGGCCGTGAAGAACGCGCCATACACGGCCGCGATCAGCGACATCAGCACCACGAAGGTGAGGATGAGGGCGAGCGTGGACTTCAGCGGCTGGCGCAGCTGCACCAGGTTCGCGTACTGGATGTAGGAGCGCTGCACGGTATCGGCGAGCTGGCTCAGTTGCTGCGGCACCGGGTAGGTGGCGATCAGCACGCGCGAACCGGGGTTGCCCTCGGCATCGAGCAGCGCGCCGGCGCGGACCACGTAGCCGCCGGCAGCATCCGTATCCAGGCTCACGTAGGGCCGGCCGCGGCGCACTTGCGAGATCATCTCTTCGGGCGCGGGCAGCGGGATCACGTCCATCGGGCGGTCCGAGCTCGTAGCCAGGATCCGCGTCTGCGAGCCGATCACGGAGAACTCCAGCGCGCCGGTGGCGCGGCGCTCGCGGTCCAGCGTGCCGATCAGGTCGAAGTCGGGCAGGCTCGCCAGCTCCCGCGCCACGCCCTGCGTGCGCTGCAGGAACTCGCGCACGCGCAGGTCGAGCGCGGCGCGTGAGAGTTCCCGCGTGTCGGACAGCCCCTGGCTGACCTCCAGCTCGAACCAGCTGTCGATGCCGCGGTTCAGGAACTGCAGCGCGAAGTAATACACCACGATGATGGGGCCGACGGCGAGAAAGCTGAACACCGCCACCGTGCGCGCCGTGAGGCGCGAGCCAGGCACGTTGCGCCGGTATTCGCGCACCAGCCGGAACAGCTTGCCCGCGAGCAGCACGAACAGCGCGATCAGGCCGACGATGTTGATCAGCAGGATCCACGGCAGCCAGCGGTCGAACTCGGCCGAGTTCTGCGCGGCATTGGCGAGCAGCAGCAGCGCGCCCAGCCACAGCACGATGGCGAGCCCAGCGGCGACGGAGGAACCGTATCGTCGGATCGACACCGAGGCCCGGCGGCCTAGTTTTGCAGTGTCCACGTGTACCACTCGCTTTCGCGGTGCCAATCGTCGACCCAGAACATGAGGATGCGCACCGTCAGCGGCACGGCGCCGTAGTCGATCTTGGCGCGCACGTTCGCCTCGTAGCGCGGCCCGTTCTCGATGAAGCTCTTGTCGAGCACCGGCACGTCCTTCACCTGCGACATGCGCGCCAGCGCGTCCTCGACGGTGGCGAAGGTTTCCTGTTCGCCGCTGTTGACGTTGCGCAGCACGTAGCGTGCGCTGACCGCGTTGTACTGCAGCTGGTAGCGCTGCACCAGTTCGGCCACGTTGGCATTGGGCAGGAGCCGCCGGCTGCGCTCGATGGAGAGCTCGAGCTGGAGCGAGAGCGGCACGCCGTCCGCCAGCCCCTGTTTGACGGCCGGGGTGATCGGCAGTTCCAGGCGGGCGTTCAGGTGGTACACACCGTCGGTCAGGCCCAGGTCGGCCGAGCGCACCTCGAAGCGGCCGTCGAGCCCATCGGCCTGCGCGGGTGCGAACGCCAGTAAGGTGAAGATGGCGAGCACGCAGGCCAGCCAGGCGCGCAGCGGCGTCGCGCGATGCAGGCGGTCGGTACGGGGGCGTGGCGCGTTCATCGTTTTGTCAGGGCAGCATAATAGAAGCCATCGGCGCCCGCCTCTCCAGGCAGAATTTGCACGCCGCAGCCGTCCGCCTCGCCCCATCCGGGCCATCCCTCCCATTCCTGTACCGGAATCGCTGCCGCCTCGGGCGTTGCCGCAAGGAACGACTGCACCACCTCCCGGTTCTCCCGCCGGGTCACGGTGCAGGTGGAATATACCAGCCGTCCGCCCGGCGCCAACATGCCGAAAGCGGCGTGCAGCAAGGCGCCCTGGGTCTGCGCGAAACGCTCGATGTCGCCCGCGCGGCGGCGCAGGCGGATGTCGGGGTGGCGGCGGATGACGCCCAGCGCCGAGCACGGCGCGTCCACGAGGATCCGGTCGAAGCGCTCACCGTCCCACCATTGATCGGGGCGCGCGGCATCGCCGCAGATCACGCGCGCGTTCACGCCGGTGCGCTGCAAGGTGGCCTGCGTGCGGCGCACGCGCGCCGGATCGAGTTCCACCGCCCACAGCGCCGCGAGATCGGGCTGCCGCTCGCCGATCAACGCCGTCTTGCCGCCGGGCGCGGCGCAGGCATCCAGCACGCGCTGGCCCGGCGCCAGCGCCAGCGGCACCGCCACGCATTGCGCTCCCAGGTCCTGCACGGACACATCCCCCTGGGCAAAGCCGGGCAGCAGTTCCACATCCACGGGCTGCTCCAGCATCAGGGCATGCGGCAATCGTTCCTGCGCGCGGGCCGGAAGGTTGGCGGCCTGCAGGCGCTGCAGGTAGTCGGCGTCGCTCCCGCGCTGCGCATGCACGCGCAGCCACAGCGGCGCCTGCCGGTCGCAAGCGGCGAGGATCTGCGTCCAGCGCACCGGCCAGTCGGCGCGCAGTTGCTGTGCCATCCATTCCGGGAAGGCATGACGCACGATGGGGCTGCGGGCAAGTTCGGCATCCAGCGCCTGGCGTTCGCGCAGGTAGCGGCGCAGCACGGCATTGATCAGGCCGGTGAGCTTGTGCAGTTTCATGGCGCGCGCGGATTCCACTGCCGCATCCACCACCGCATAGGCCGGCGAGCGCTCGTCCTCGAGTTCGAACAGGGCGACGCACAGCAGGGCGCGCGGCGCGCCATCGATCGAGCCGGGCTTCTGCGTGAGGAGCTTCGCCAGCACGGCTTCGTAGCGGAAATAGCCGCGCACCGCACCATAACTCAGGGAGCGCACCGTGGCGCGCAGCGCGGCCGGTGTGTCGGCCAGCACGCGCTCCAGCGCCGCATCCAGGGTGATCTCTTCGCCGAGCACGGCCAGCACGGCGCGCGCCGCCAATGTGCGGGCGTTGGGAGCGCGGCCGTTCATGAAAGCTTGGGCTGCGTGCGCGTGAGCCGTGCGCCGCCGAGATGGCGCGCGCGCAGCGCCTCGCCGGCGCTGCAGCGGGTCTTGCCCGGTGATTGCACCTGCGTCACCCGCAGGATGCCGGCGCCGCAGGCCACGTCGATGCCCGCCTCGCCATGTGCGAGCACCCTGCCGGGTTCGCCGTGCACGCCGTGCGGTTCCAGCACCGAGGACATCCACAGCCGCAGCTGCGTGCCCTCCAGATGGGTCTGCGCGACGGGACGCGGATTGAAGGCGCGCACGCGCCGGTCGATGGCAGCGGCATCCTCCTGCCAGTTCACCTCGGCTTCGGCCTTCTCGATCTTGGCGGCGTAGGTGACGCCTTCCGCGGGCTGCTCGCTCTCATGCGCGCGACCGGCGGCGATGTCGGCCAGCGAATCGCACATGAGCCTGGCGCCGAGCCCGGCCAGGGCAGCGTGCAAGCTGGCCGAGGTGTCTTGCGCGCCGATGGCGATGCGCGCGCTGGCGAGCATCGGTCCCGTATCCAACCCTGCCGCCATGCGCATGATGGTGACGCCGGTGTGCGTATCGCCGGCCAGCAGCGCGCGTTGGATGGGTGCGGCGCCGCGCCAGCGCGGCAGCAGCGAGGCATGGATGTTGAAGCAGCCCAGGCGCGGCAGCGCCAGCACCGCGGCGGGGAGGATCAGGCCGTAGGCCACCACGATGAGCGCGTCGACATGCAAGGCCGCGAGCAATTCACGCGCTGCCTCGCCCTTGAAATTCTCCGGTTGGAACACGGGCAGCCCCAGCTCCAATGCGCGCCGCTTGACCGGGCTGGCGGTGAGTTCGCGGCCGCGGCCGGCCGGACGGTCCGGCTGCGTGAACACACCGGCGAGGCGATGCGGCAGGCCGGCGATCGCGTCGAGCGCCGGCACGGAAAATTCTGGCGTTCCCGCGAACGCGAGCGTCAGGTGGCTCAACGTGTCAGCCCTTAGAAGGAGTGATCGAGTCTTAAGGCGCCTGCAGCGCCCGGCTCAGGCAACCGGTACCGGCGAGCGCCGCTCGCCGGTGGGCGCGCGCTGCTTGCGTTCTTTTTGCAGGCGCCTGCGGATGAGCTGGCGCTTCAATTCCGACAAATAATCGACGAACAGCTTGCCGTCGAGATGATCGATCTCGTGCTGGATGCACACCCCGAGCAGGCCGTCGGCCGGCATCTCGAACGGCTTGCCGTCCCGGCCCAGGGCGCGCACCACGATGCTTTCCGCCCGCTGCACCTTTTCATAGATGCCGGGCACGGACAGGCAGCCCTCCTCGCGCGGCTGCTTGCCGCTCGCGCGGACGATCTCCGGATTGGCGAAGAACAGGGGGGAGTCCTTGGCCTCGCTGATGTCCATGACGATGACCCGCTGGGGCACGTTCACCTGGGTGGCCGCAAGGCCGATGCCGCGCGAGGCGTACATGGTCTCGAGCATGTCATCCATCAATTGCCGCACTGCAGCATCCACCTTTTCAACCGGCAGAGCCTTGTTGCGCAGGCGGGGATCGGGGTACTCCAGAATGGCGAGCTTTGTCATCGAGGTTATGAGAGCAATTTCGTGTTTTCGGCCGAGGATTGTTGCTAAAGTTCCGCCGCTGCTTAACTTAATGCCACCTGTTGCGACGGCAGCATGAGTTGGGATGAATCTGGCAAACCCTGGACTGCATCCTGGTAACGAGCCGCGGATAAACAGTATACAGCCAAGCTTGGATGACGAGAGCGCAAGGGACCGGTAAGGAGCACAGCGAATGCAGCTGCAGACTATCAGGCAGGTTATGAGCAACTATAAGATCTTGATTCCGTTGAGCGTGGGGCTGTTCGCCAGCGCTGGTTGCCAATCTTCATGGAACCCGTTCCATAAGAAGGATCACGCCTCCGCCCCGGTACCGGTCACGAGCCAGGAAACCACCGTTGAAGGCACCCCGGTGGGCGATGAACGCACCGCCATGGAAGCCGCCACCGATGCCGCTCCCGGCCGCTCCACCCAGTCATCGGAGGGTTCCTCCGGCCCCGCCCTGGCGCCCGGCGCCCCCGACAGCTACGTCGTGAAGAAAGGCGACACCCTGTGGGACATTTCCAAGACCTTCCTGCGCGATCCCTGGTACTGGCCAGAGATCTGGCATGTGAATCCGCAGATCCAGAATCCACACCTCATCTACCCCGGCGACACACTGCGATTGGTGTACATCGACGGCCGTCCGGCGGTAACGCTGGAGCGGGGTAACGGCGCCCGGGTGGAACCGCGCGTCCGCAGCCAGCCGCTGGAAGATGCCATCCGCTCGATTCCGTATGAAGTCGTTGCAGCCTTCATGTCCAAGCCCTCGGTGATTTCCAAGGAGGACATCAAGGTCGCTCCCTATGTGCTGGCCGCGCGCGACAAGCATGTGGTCATGGCCGAGGGCAACACGGTCTACGCGCGGGGCTTCAATGCCCAGCCGGAAGTCGGCTCGCACTACAACATCGTGCGTACGGGCGACAAGCTCCGTGATCCCGACAACGGCGATGTGATCGGCTACGACGGCATTTTCACCGCGGCGGGCAAGGTCACGCGCGGCGGCGACCCGGTCACGCTCCTGCTCACCGAATCGGGCCGCGAGACCATCGCCGGCGACCGCCTGTTCTCCGGCAGCGTGGATGTGCCGCTGGATTTCGTGCCGAGCTCGCCCAAGGTGAAGGTCGATGGACAGATCATCTCGGTGCACGACGGCGTGGAGATGATCGGCCAGTACCAGGTCGTCATCATCAACCGCGGCGCGCGCCACGGCCTCATCCCCGGCAATGTGCTGGGCGTGTACCAGAGGGGCGAAGTCGTTCCCGACCGCGAGAAGAACCGCCTGGTTCACAACCTCACGGTATTCGCCAAGAAGGTGGAATTGCCGGAAGAACGCACCGGCACCTTCATGGTGTTCAAGACCTTCGACCGCATCAGCTATGGCCTGGTGATGGAAGCTCGCGGCATCATCAAGGTGCATGACAAGATCAGGAATCCCTGACAGGTCTCCATTGCTGCATTTCTGCAGGAACACGCCGGCTTCATGCCGGCGTGTTGCTTTTGGCGGGGCGCATAATCCTCTGCCATGGAGATCACGGATGATCTGGCCGCCTGGGTGGTGCTGTCGCGCACGCCGGGCATCAACACGCAGGTACTCGAACGTGCGCTGCTGATGGCGGGTGGGGCGGATGCGCAAGGTCCCCCCGCCGCCGGCAGCATCGCCGCGCTCGTGCGGCTCAGCGCGGCATCGCTGGCCGCACTCGGCTTCGGCGCGGCGGCGCGCCGCGCATTGGCGGAGGGCGGCGGGCTCACGCCGGCCGAGATCACCTGGTTGGAGCAGCCCGCGCATCGGCTGGTGCGTTTCACCGATAACGGCTATCCGCCGCTGCTGCGGGCGGTAACCGGATTTCCCATACTCTTATATGTGGCCGGCGACGCGCAGCGCCTCGCGGACCCGCAGCTCGCCATCGTCGGCAGCCGCAATCCCACCGGCGCCGGCACGGACAATGCGTTCGCCTTCGCGCAGCATCTGGCGCTGTCCGGCCTTACCATCACCAGCGGGCTGGCCGAGGGCATCGATGCCGCCGCGCATCGCGGTGCGCTGGCCGCGCCCGGGACCACCCTCGCGGTGCTCGGCACCGGCATCGACCTCATCTACCCCAGCATGCACGAGGAGCTGGCGCTGCAGATCCAGGAACGCGGCGCGCTGGTGAGCGAGTTTCCGCTGGGCACGCCCGGCCGCGCCGCCAACTTTCCGCAGCGCAACCGCATCATCGCCGGTCTCTCGCTCGGCACACTGGTGATCGAGGCGGCGCGCCGCTCCGGCTCCCTGATCACCGCGCGGCTTGCCGGTGAGGCGGGTCGGGAGGTGTTCGCACTGCCCGGCTCCATCCACAATCCGCTCGCGCGCGGCTCGCATCAGCTCATCCGCGAGGGAGCGTGGCTTACGGAAAACGCAGCTGACATATTGAGCGAATTGAACTTTTCGTCGCTCGATGGCGACGCTTCCGGTGCGCGCAAGCAACCCGCCGCCACGCCGAAATCAAAACCCACGATGGACAAGGCTCAGAAAATCTTGTTAGATGCGCTCGGTTTCGAACCCTCGGATCCGGATGTCCTGGTGCGTCGCACGGGGTTCAAGCCGGAAGAGGTGTCATCGATGATGCTGATTCTCGAACTCGAAGGTCACGTGAGAAGCGCCCATGGGGGCCGATACACCCGCGTCGCCAGGAGCCCTAAGAGGTGAAAGATAACGTTCTCGACCTGCTCATTTACTTGTTCGAGAATTTTTTGCACATGGAAGAAGAGCCTCGCCCCGATCGCGCCACCCTGAAGCAGGAACTCGACAAGGCAGGCTTTGCGGCAAACGACATCGAGCGCGCCCTGGAATGGCTCGACGGCCTCTCCGGCGACCAGGTCGGGAACGTCGCGCAGGCCACGGCCCGGGCGGTGCGCATTTTCAACAGCCAGGAAGTGCTGCGCCTGGACACGGACGTGCGCGGCTATCTTCTCTATCTGGAGAACGTCGGCATCCTCTCCACCGCGCAGCGCGAGGTGGTCATCGATCGCCTGATGGCGCTCGAGGCGGATGAGATCGACATCGATCAGGTGAAATGGGTCGTCTTGATGGTGCTGTTCAGCCAGCCCGGACAGGAATCCGCCTACGCACAAATGGAAGATCTGGTTTTCGAAGAACATTCTGACGCCCTGCATTAAATTCCCTTGAGCACCCATCTCGTCATCGTGGAATCGCCTGCCAAGGCGAAGACCATCAAGAAGTATTTGGGCAAGGACTTCGAAGTCCTTGCCTCCTATGGTCACGTGCGCGACCTCGTCCCGAAGGGCGGCGCGGTGGACCCCGACAAGGGGTTCGCCATGAAGTACCAGATCATCGAACGCAACCAGAAACACGTCGATGCCATCTCGCGCGCGCTGAAGAAGGCGGACGCCCTGTACCTCGCGACCGACCCCGACCGGGAGGGCGAAGCGATCTCCTGGCATCTGCAGGAAATCCTCAAAGAGCGCGGCGAGCTCAAGGGCAAGTCCGTGCGCCGCGTGGTGTTCTACGAGATCACCAAGAACTCGGTGCGCCAGGCCATGGCGGAACCGCGCGACCTGTCCGGGGACCTCGTGAATGCGCAGCAGGCACGCCGCGCGCTCGACTACCTCGTCGGCTTCAATCTTTCCCCGCTTTTGTGGAAGAAAGTGCGCCCGGGCCTTTCCGCCGGCCGCGTGCAGAGCCCGGCGCTGCGGCTGATCTGCGAGCGCGAAGACGCCATCGCCGCCTTCGTGCCGCAGGAATACTGGACCATCGACGCCGAGGCCGAATACGCCGGGCAGAAGTTCCCGGCCAAGCTCACCGAGTTCGAAGGCGCCAAGGTGGAGCAGTTCAGCTTCACCAACCAGGCCCAGGCGGAAAGCGTGGACAAGGCGCTGCGCGAAGCCGCCAAGGGCTCGCTCCACGTGCTGGCGGTGGACAAGAAGCAGCGGCGCCGCAACCCGGCCCCGCCCTTCACCACCTCCACGCTCCAGCAGGAGGCCGCCCGCAAGCTGGGCTTCAGCGCACAGAAGACCATGCGCGTGGCGCAACAGCTCTACGAGGGCATCGACATCGGCGATGGCGCGGTGGGCCTCATCACCTACATGCGCACGGATTCCTTGAGCCTCGCCGCCGAGGCCGTCAGCGAGATCCGCGAGACCGTGGTCAAGCTGTACGGCAAGGACAATCTCGCGGATGAAGTGCGCGTCTATCGCACCAAGTCCAAGAATGCGCAGGAAGCCCACGAAGCCATACGCCCCACCTCGGCCGCCATCGTGCCGAACAACATCGAGGGCAAGCTGGACTCGGACCAGTTCCGGCTGTATTCGCTGATCTGGAAGCGCACCATGGCCTGCCAGATGGCCCCGGCCGTGTTCGACACCGTGGCGGTGGACATGCTCGCCGGCCCCGGCGGCCCCAAGCGCCATGTGCTGCGCGCCAACGGCTCCACCCTGGTGAAGCCCGGCTACATCTCGGTGTACCAGGAAGGCGTGGACGATGCCGTGCAGGACGACAGCGACCACGTGCTGCCGCCCATGAAGGAAGGCGACCGCCCGCAGCTGATCGGCATCGTGCCGGCGCAGCATTTCACCGAACCGCCGCCGCGCTTCTCGGAAGCCTCGCTGGTGAAGGCGTTGGAAGAGTACGGCATCGGCCGGCCCTCCACCTATGCGTCCATCATTTCCACGCTGCGCGACCGCGGCTATGTGGAGATCGAGAACCGCCGCTTCACCGCCACCGACATCGGCAAGATCGTCAGCCGGTTCCTGACGGTGTATTTCACCACCTACGTGGACTACGACTTCACCGCCAAGATGGAAGACTCGCTGGACTCCGTCGCCAGCGGCGAGGAAGCCTGGGTGCCGTTGATGGAGCGGTTCTGGAAACCCTTCATCGAATTGGTGGAGCACACCCAGGCGAACGTCAGCCGCGATGAAGTGGCGCAGGCGCGCGAACTCGGCACCGACCCCGCCAGTGGCAAGCCCGTGAGCGTGCGCATGGGCCGTTTCGGGCCCTTCGTGCAGATCGGCACCAAGGACGATGCCGACAAGCCCAAGTTCGCCGGGCTCCGTCCCGGGCAGAAAATGGACACCATCACCTTTGGCGATGCCATGGAGTTGTTCAAGCTGCCGCGCAAGCTGGGGCAGACGGACAAGGGCGAGGAGATCATCGCCAATGTCGGCCGCTTCGGACCGTATATCAAGTATGGCGCCAAGTATGTGTCGCTGAAGATCGATGACCCGTACACCGTCGAGCTGCCGCGCGCGCTGGATGTCATCAAGGAAAAAGAGATCGCCGATGCCAACCGCCTGATCCTGGATTTTCCGTCCGCCGGCATCCAGGTGCTGAATGGCCGCTACGGCCCGTACATCACCGACAAGCAGCGCAACGCCAAGATGCCGAAGGACCGCGACCCGAAGAGCCTGACGCTCGAGGAATGCCAGGCATTGCTCGCCGCGGCGCCCGAACGCACCTTCGGCCGCTGGGGCCGCAAGGGCGCCAAGGGCAAGACGCCGGCGAAGACCGGTGCACCGGCGCAGGCAGGCTCCAAGGGCGGCAAGAAGGGTAAGGCTGCCGCCAACGACGATGCCGGCCCCGCACGCGCCGCGCCGCTGGCGGCGGCGGCGAAAGCCGCGCCTAGGCCGGCCGCGCCTAGGCCGGCCGCGCCTAGGCCGGCCGCGCCTAAGCCGGCCGCCAGCAAGCCGGCGCGCAAGGCTGCTTCCGCCAAGTCATCGGCCCCGCCCGCGGCGAAGCAGGCCGCTGCCGCAGCCAAGCCCGCCGCGACGGCCATGCCAAAAGCCGCACCGAAGAAGGCGGCCGCGAAGAAATCCACGGCCAAAAAATAAGCAACCCGCCAGGAGCTCGACAGTCCCATGGCAGCATCGAACCCGAACGGCAACGCATCCGGTGCGGACAAACCGGATCATCTCGCCGTACGCGCCTATCTCATCTCCCTGCTCAACAGCATCATCGCCGGCATCGAGGCCGTCGACGGCGAGGGCAAGTTCCGCCGCGACGCCTGGACGCGCGATGAAGGCGGTGGCGGCGAGAGTTGCGTGCTCACCGAGGGACGGGTGTTCGAAAAGGCCGGCATCGGCTTTTCGCACATCCGCGGATCGGCGCTGCCGGGCTCGGCCTCCAGCCATCGCGGCGAGATCGCCGGCGCCCCGTTCGAAGCCATGGGCGTCTCGCTCATCATGCACCCGCGCAATCCGTATGCGCCCACCTCGCATGCCAACGTCCGCTTCCTGATCGCGCAGCCCAAGGACCGCGAGCCGACCTGGTGGTTCGGCGGCGGCTTCGATCTCACGCCGTTCTATCCCTTCGCCGAGGACGTGCTGCACTGGCACCGCACGGCGCGCGAGGCCTGCCAGCCGTTCGGGGAGGATGTTTACCCGCGCTACAAGGAGTGGTGCGACCGCTATTTCTTCCTCAAGCATCGCAACGAGACGCGCGGCGTCGGCGGCCTGTTCTACGACGATTTGAGCGAGGGCGGCTTCGCGCGCAACTTCGCGCTCATGCGCAGCGTCGGCGATCATTTCCTGCCCGCGTACACGCCGATCGTGGAGCGCCGCAAGAACACACCGTACGGCGAGCGTGAGCGCCAGTTCCAGCTCTACCGCCGCGGGCGCTACGTGGAGTTCAACCTGGTTTACGATCGCGGCACGCTGTTCGGCCTGCAATCGCAGGGCCGCACCGAATCCATCCTGATGTCCATGCCGCCGCTGGTTCGCTGGGAATACGAATGGCACCCGCAAGCCGGCTCACCCGAAGCAGAGCTGTACCAAGACTACCTGCGGCCGCGCGATTACCTGAAAGAGCTGTAATGCGCGCCCGGCGGCGGGCGGGACGGCCGTCATGAACTACAAGCATCTGTACCACGCCGGCAATTTCGCCGATGTCGCCAAGCACACGGCGCTGCTGGCATGCCTGTCGCTCCTGAAGAAGAAGCCCGGGCCGTTCATGGTGCTGGACACCCACGCCGGCCGCGGCGTCTACGACCTGCACGCGCCCGAGAGCCGCAAGTCCCAGGAAGCCGATGCCGGCGTGCAGGCCCTGATCAAGAGCGGCTTCGACGAGCCGGCGCTGGCGGAGTACTTCAAGGCCATCCGCGCGGTGCGCGGCGACCGCCTCGGCCGCTATCCCGGCTCGCCCGCCCTGATCGGCGCCGCGCTGCGCGCAGGCGATCGCGCAGAATTCGTGGAGATCATGCCGGCCGAAGCGCGCGCCGTGCTGCGCGAGATCAGCTCGTCCGGGAAGCTCCACACGCACATCGGCGATGGCTACGAGCAAATGAAGGCGCAGCTCCCGCCGCGCGAGCGCCGCGGCCTGGTACTGATCGATCCTCCCTACGAGGACGCCGATGAGGTGAAGAAGCTATTGGTGGCGCTGGCCGACGCTCACGTGCGCTGGCCCACCGGCGTGTACATGATCTGGTACCCCATCCGCAGCGCCGAGCTGCGCCGCTCCATCCACGCCCGCATGCAGGGTTTGCGCATCCCGAAGATGATGTTCGCCGACCTGGCCATCCACCACGACGACGCCGGCATCGGCCTCGCCGGCAGCGGCCTGATCCTCGTCAACGCCCCCTACGGCCTGGAACCGCAACTGCGCGATGCCTACGACGCCATCCACCGCCACCTCGCCAACGCCGGCGGCTACGTAGACATCGGCGAACTGACGCCCGAAAAGTTCTGAACTCATCGCAAGACGCGGGGTTCGGCGTCCGCGATGCTTGTTGTGCTCGCAAGTACGATGCCCGCGATCACGCAGGGGATGGGAAGCGGTCGTCAGGATCGTAAAAAACAGGGATGTTTTTTCCGAAGCCTACAGGGATGTATTCACGGCGGTCCTGACGACCGCTTCCCATCCCCTGCGCAACCGCGACAACCGATCCGTGCGACCCAGAATCAAGGCAACCAGCGAACCTCCCGCGTCACGACATCCGCCACTTTCTGCACATCCGCCTCGCTCTTGCCCCGCATGATCACCGCCAGCGAACCATGCCCTGGAACAGGAACCAGCATGCCCTGGTATCCGGACTCCGAAAACCGCTGCGCCTTGTCGACGCTCTCGTGCACCAACACCATCACCGTCACCGGGCCATTCGCCGTCTGCACGACCAGGTGCGGCACATGATGCAGGCGGAACAGGCAGCTCATGGCATAGCTGACGCGGCTCATGCTACCCGTCAGGGTCACGTGTGCATCCTTCAGCACCTCGGCCACCTCCGGCGCGGGCGCCATCTTGTCGGTGGGCTCCCAGGCATTGGGCTCGTGTCGCATGTGCGCGACGACCGCGGCGGCCAGGCTGGAGCGCGAACTGCCGATCCACAGGAAGGTGGCGATGCCGATGCCACCGACGATGCTGGCGGCCAGCGCCAGCCAGCGGCGCGCGGCCGTGGGCGGACGGCGCGCCGCGAGTTGCACCACGTTGTCGGCCGGCCGCGCCGCGACATCCACGTTCAGCGCCTGCTTGAGCTTGCCCTCGAAGCGTTCGAGCTTGACGGCGTACGCCGCGCAGGCCTCGCACGATTTGCGATGCTCACGCAACAGAGGCGAGGCACTGTTGGGTTCGGCCAGGAGCTGGCGGCGGAATTCGGAGCAACTGATCATGGCGTGGACCCCGTGGGAGCCGGTTCTGCGCCGTCCGATTCCGACTGCTCGTCCTCACCCAGCAGGGTGCGCAGCTGATTGCGCGCGCGGAACAGGCGTGTCAGCACGGCCGGCTGGCTCAAGTTCAATTCGGCGGCGATCTCCGCCGTGGTGTATCCCATCAGCACCTGCAGCACCAAGGGCTCGCGATACTCGTCCGGGAGCCTGAACATGGCGCGCCGGATCTCCAGGACTTCCTGGTCATCGCCCCGTGCCAGGAGCGGCTCCTCGCGCGCCACCAGCTCATCGATGTCCACCGTAGGCAGGCGCTTGCGCTCGAAGGTGCGCGCAAATTCGCGCCGGACGATGGTCAACAACCAGGGCTTGACGGCCTTATCGTCCTGCAGGGCGTCCTGCGACTTCCAGGCGCGCAGCAGGCTCTCCTGCACCACGTCCTCGGCGAGGGACCGGTCGCGCGACAGCCAGAAGGCGAAGCGCAGCAAATCCGGCCGCAGCGCCTGGCACAGGGCCTGGAATTTGGCGTGCCGCGTAGCGTGCCGCGTCCCGTGCCGGGTGTTTCCGCCGGATTGCGCGTTCATGTATAACGAGGACCGAGGGGCCGCCAATGGACCGGGGCGAGAATAATAATGCGTCCCGGGCGATAATGCTGCGCCCAAGCTCCCGTTTGACGGAGGAGTCATAGACCAGATGACCGGATTTGCCAGCCCGATATTTCCAACCACCCGCCTGCGCCGCATGCGCCGCGACGATTTCTCCCGCCGGCTGATGCGTGAGACCTGTTTAAGCGTGGATAACCTCATCTACCCGGTGTTCATCATCGAGGGCAAGGGACGCCGCGTGCCGGTGGATTCCATGCCCGGCGTGGAGCGCTATACCGTGGACGAACTGGTGTGCGAATGCGCCGCGCTCGTCAAATTGGGCATTCCGGCCATCACCCTGTTCCCGGTAACGCCGGTGGAGAAGAAGTCCCTGGACGGGCGCGAATCCTGGAACCCGGAAGGATTGGCGCAGCAGGCCGTGCGGGCCGTTAAAAAGGAGTTCCCGCAGCTCGGCGTCATCACCGACGTGGCGCTGGACCCCTTCACCACCCACGGCCAGGACGGCATCATCGACGACACAGGTTATGTCGTGAACGACATCACCCTGGAAGCCCTCGTGCGCCAGGCGCGCTCGCATGCGGACGCCGGTGCGGACGTGGTGGCGCCCTCGGACATGATGGATGGCCGCATCGGCGCCATCCGTGCCGCCTTCGAGAACGCGAAGCTGCACAACACCCGCATCCTGGCCTACTCGGCCAAGTACGCCTCCAGCTTCTACGGCCCGTTCCGTGATGCCGTGGGCTCTGCCGGGCAGCTCGGCAAGGGCAACAAGTTCACCTACCAGATGGATCCCGCCAACACCGACGAGGCCCTGCGCGAGGTGCGCATGGACATCGAGGAAGGCGCGGACATGGTGATGGTCAAGCCGGGCATGCCCTACCTCGACATCGTCTACCGCGTGAAGCAGACTTTCGGCATGCCCACCTATGTCTACCAGGTGAGCGGCGAGTACTCGATGATCATGGCCGCGGCGCGCAATGGCTGGATAGACGAGCGCGCCGTGGCGCTGGAAGCGCTCATGTCCATCCGCCGCGCCGGCGCCGACGGCATCCTCACCTACTTCGCCAAGCGGGCGGCCGAATGGCTGCGGGCTTGACGCAGGGCGCGCCTGATCAATACGGCGTCGCCGGGCACCCGGTGGCGCACAGCTGGTCGCCGTTCATCCACGGCATGTTCGCCAAGGAGTGCGAGCAGAACCTGGTGTACCGTCTGTTCGACATCGAGCCGGCGCATTTCCGGGGCGAGGTGTTGCGCCTGCTGACCAGCGGGGTCAAGGGCTTGAACGTGACGGTGCCGCACAAGGAAGCGGCGGCGGAGCTGGTCAACACGCTCACCCCGCGCGCCTCGCGGGCGCAGGCCGTGAACACCATCGCGCTGCAGGCGGACAATTCGCTCCTCGGTGACAACACCGACGGCATCGGCCTGATGCGCGACCTGCAGGACAACCTGGGGTTCGAGGTGGCCGGCAAGCGCGTGCTGATCCTCGGCGCCGGCGGCGCCACGCGCGGGATCCTTGCGCCGCTGATCGAGGCGGGCCCGCAATCGCTGGTGATCGCCAACCGCACGTTGTCCCGGGCGCAGGGCCTGGCCAGCAGCTTCAAGGACATGTACGCCATCGACACCTGCGAATTCAAGACGGTGTCGGGACCGCCCTACGACCTGATCCTCAACGCCACCTCCGCCAGCCTCCAGGGCCAGATGCCGGAACTGCCGCCGGGACTCGTCGGCGAGGACACCTTCTGCTACGACCTCGCCTACGGCAAGGGCCACACGCCCTTCACGCTGTGGGCGAAGTCGCTGTATGCGGCGCGTATCAGCAAGGGCTGGGGCATGCTGGTGGAGCAGGCGGCCGAATCGTTCTTCCTGTGGCGCGGCGTGCGCCCGAGCACTCACTCGGTGCTGGAAGCCCTGACGCGCAAGGCCTGATCGGCCAGGTGCATGTCCTTGACGTGCACGTAGTGCCGCGCGCTGTAGGTGAGTTGCGCGATTTCCTTATCCGTCAGGTCACGCAGCCGGCGCGCGGGATTGCCCACGTACAGACCGTGTGATGCCAGGCGCTTGCCCGGCGGCACCACGGCGCCAGCCGCGACGATCACCTCGTCTTCCACCACCGCGCCATCCAGCAGCACGCTCGCCATGCCGATGAGGCAGCGGTTGCCGACGCTCACCGCATGCAGCATGGCCTTGTGTCCGATGGTGACGTCCTCGCCGATGACCAAGGGGATGCCGTCCTTGACCGGTCCATCGTGCACCACGTGCAACACACTGCCATCCTGCACATTGGTGCGGGCGCCGATGCGGATCTCGTGCACGTCGCCGCGCGCCACCGCGAACGGCCAGACGGATGCATCCTCGCCGAGCGTGACGCGGCCGATGAGCAGCGCGGTTTCATCCACGAAACTGCGCGCGCCGAGAGTGGGCGCAATGCCCTGGAAGGTGCGGATGGCCATGTACGGTCTTCAGCGCATGGTGACGAGTTCTTCGGCGCTCGTCGGATGGATGGCGATGGTGTCATCGAAGTCGCGCTTGGTGGCGCCCATCTTGATGGCCACGGCGAAGCCCTGCAGCATTTCGTCCGCGCCCAGGCCCAGGATGTGGCAACCCACGATCTTCTCCTCCTCGCCCGCGCAGATCAGCTTCATCTCGGTGCGCGGCTTGTGCGCGGAGAGCGCGTAGTACATGGAGACGAAATTGGCGACGTAGACCTTGACGCGCTCGCCGTGCGCGCGGCGCGCCTGCTCCTCGGTGAGGCCCACCGTGCCAATGGGCGGATGCGTGAAAATCACCGTGGGGATGAGCGAGTAATCGAGCTTGCGGTCCTTGCGTCCGCCGAACACGCGGTCCGCGAGTCGGCGACCTGCCGCGATGGCCACGGGCGTGAGCGGCGCGCGCCCAGTGACATCGCCCACCGCGTAGATGCCGGGCACATTGGTGCCCTGGTAGGCATCGGTGATGATGAAGTCCTCCGGGTCCGTATGCACGCCGGCGCGGGCGAGGTCCAGGCCGGTGTGATCGGAGCAACGGCCGATGGCCCACAGCACGGTGTCGAAGCCATCGTAGGTGCGATCTTCGGTGTCGGTGAGCGTGATGAGCTCGCCATCCTTGCGCAATGACTTGGGGATCACCTGCTCGTGGATCACGATGCCCTGCTCGCGCATCTCACGCATCAGGCCTGCGCCCAGCATGGCATCGAAGCTGCCGAGCACGCGGTTCTTGCGGATGAACATCCGCACGTCGGTACCCAGCGAGCGCAGCACCCCGGCCAGCTCGCAGGCGATGTAGCCGCTGCCCATCACCGCAATGCGCCGGGGCTGGCGCTCGAGCCCGAAGAATCCATCCGAGCTGATACCCAGCTCCGCCCCGGGGATCATCGGCAATTCCGGGCGGCCGCCGGTGGCGATGAGGACGTGCGGGGCGCTGAACTGCTCTCCGCCCGCCTCCACGGTGGTGGCATCGACGAAACGCGCGCGGCCCTTAACGTATTCGACCTTCTTATTGGCGAGGTTGCGCTCGTAGATGCCGTTCAGGCGCGCCACGTAGGCGTCGCGCCGCTGCTTGAGCAGCGGCCAGTCCAGGCCCTTCACGTCCAGCGCGAAGCCGAAGCCGGCGGCCTCATGATGAAGGGCATCGCCCATGCTGGCGGCGTTGAACATGACCTTCTTGGGCACACAGCCCACGTTTACGCAGGTGCCGCCGAGACGCCCCGATTCGATCACCAGGGCCTTGGCGCCGTATTCGGCCGCGCGCTGCGCGCTGGCCAGCCCGCCGCTGCCCCCGCCGATGACGATATAGTCGAAGCGCCGCGCACCCATTCGTGAACTCCATCGCAAAGAGCCGGAAAATGCCAATGATATACTGATTCGCCCCGCGGACCTTCGCACGGCGGGCGCGGAGACAACATGATCGGATTCATCGTGGTCGTGGCGCTGCTGGTGGTGGCCGCCATCTATGTCGTCGGCATCTACAACGGATTGGTGCGCCTGCGCGAATCCGTGAAGGTGGCGTGGGCCAACATCGACGTGCTGCTCAAGCAGCGGCATGACGAACTCCCCAAGCTGGTCGATGCCTGCAAACGCTACATGCAGTTCGAGAGCGAGACGCTCGAAAAGGTCATGCGGGCGCGCAGCGCCGTGATCCAGGCCGTGGGCCAGGGCAATGTGGCGGCGGTGGGCGCGGCCGAGCAGCAGCTGCGCACCGGCGTGGGCCAGCTGTTCGCGGTAGCGGAGAACTACCCGCAGCTGAAATCGGACGAGACCTTCAAGCACCTGCAGGCGCGCATCTCGGGGCTGGAGGAATCCATCGCCGACCGGCGCGAGTTCTACAACGACCAGGTCAACCTGAACAACATCCGCATCAAGGTGTTCCCGGACGCCATCATCGCCAATGCCTTCGGCTTTGCTCCGGCGCAATTGCTGGAATTCGCGGCGGATGAGAAGCGCGACGTGAACGTCGGCGAGCTGTTCGCGCGCTGAGCCTTAAGGTTCCGCCATGAACGATGGCGTCATCGCCTGGCTGATGTTCAATCTCGTGCTCGGCGGCGGATCGCTGTACGCCCTGTGGTTTGCCGTCAAGGCGTGGCGTGACAGCCGCGCCATCGAAGACACGCCCACCTCCCGCGTGCGCTCGGCCGCGCAGGGCTACGTCGAGCTGGACGGCCGCGGCACGCTGCCGCCCGGCGTGGATACGCGGGGCCCGCTGACCCGGCTCCCCTGCACCTGGTGGTCCTTCAAGATCGAGAAGCAGAAATCGGAAGGCCGCTCACGCAGCTGGACGGTGATCGAGCGCGGCAGCAGCGTCGCTCCCTTCGTGTTGCACGACGGCACCGGCGCCTGCCTCATCGATCCGCGCGGCGCGCAGGTGTTCGGCGCGCACAAGACCATGTGGTACGGCAGGACGCGGCGGCCGGACATCCGGCTTGCCGATAGTCCATCTGTGTTCGGAAAGGTCCTGGACCTGTTGGTGCGCGGTGACTTTCGCTACACCGAGCTGCGCCTCGCCGTGGATGCGCCGTTGTACGCCATCGGTGCGTTTCGCAGCCTGGGCGGCATCGCCGCCACCGATACGTCCGCCGCCGTTAGCGAATTGCTGCGGCAATGGAAGCAGGATCAGCCGGCGCTGTTGCAGCGCTTCGATACCAACCAAGACGGCGTGCTGAACGAGCAGGAGTGGGAAGCAGCCCGCGCGGCGGCCCTCGCCCAGGTGCGGCGCGAGTCACTGCAGGCCCCGGTCGCCCCCAGCACGAATGTGCTGGCGCATCCCGGCGACGGCCGCTCCTTTCTGCTCGCACAATGCGACGCGGCCACGCTCGCCCGGCGCTGTCGCTGGCGGTTCCTGGGCGGTGTTGCCGGCTTCATCGGCGGCCTCGCGGTCCTCGCGTGGGCCTGGCGGCAGGTATGAGCCGCGCTCCCGGCCAGGCGGCATCTGCTAAGCTTTCGCGCATGACCAACCCTCTCCTGAACTACGATTCCCTGCCTGATTTCGGGCATATACGCGCTGCCGATGCACTGCCCGCCCTGCAGGAGGTGCTGGCGCGCAATCGCGCTGAACTCGATCGCCTGGTGCAGCAGGCAGAGCCCACCTTCGATTCGCTGGTCGCGCCGGTGGAGGAGCTGGGACATCGCCTGGCGCGCACCTGGAGCCCGGTCGGCCACCTCAACGCGGTGGCGAATTCTGACGCGATGCGCGAGGCCTACAACGCCTGCATCCCGCTGCTCACCGACTACGCCAGCGAACTGGGCCAGAACGCCGCCCTGTGCGCCGGTTACCGGCGCGTGCTCGAGACCCAGGGCGCTTCGCTGCAACCAGCGCAGAAGAAACTGCTGGAAAACGCGCTGCGCGACTTTCGTCTCGCCGGCGTGGACCTGCCGGAGGACCGCAAGAGCCGCTTCCGCGAAGTGATGCAGGAGCTGGCGCAACTGGCCAGCAAGTTCTCGGAGAACGTGCTCGACTCCGCGCGCGCCTACACGCGTGCCGTGAGCGATCCGGCGGAGCTCGAAGGCCTGCCGCCCAATGCCGTGGAACGCGCCGCCGCGGATGCGCGCGAAGCCGGCAAGCCCGGATGGCTGTTCAAGCTGGACCAGCCCACCTACATGACGGTGATGACCAGCGCCAGGAGCGAGGCGTTGCGCCGCGACATCTACGAGGCCTGGGTGACGCGTGCCTCGGATGCCGGTCCGACGGCCGGCCGATTCGACAATGGCCCGCTGATCGCGCGCATCCTGCCGCTGCGGCACGAAGCGGCGCAGCTGGCGGGCTTCCCCAGCTTCGCCGATTTCGCGCTGGCCACGCGCATGGCCAAGAGCAGCAAGCAGGTGCTGGAGTTCCTCGATGACCTCGCGCAGCGCTGCCGCTTTGCCGCGCGCCGCGAGTTCGAGGAGCTGGAGGATTTCGCCGGCCGGCGCCTCAACGCCTGGGACGTGGCGTATTACTCCGAATGCCTGAAGGAGAGCCGCTTCAAGGTTTCGCAGGAAGCGCTGCGGCCCTATTTCCCGCTGCCCAAGGTGTTGTCGGGATTGTTTGAGCTGGTGCAGCGCCTGTACGGCGTGCAGGTGCGCGAGCGCCCCGGCGTGAGCGTGTGGCATGCCAGCGTGCATTACTACGACCTGCTGGATGCGAACGGTCAGCTGTTTGCCGGCTTCTACCTGGACCCGTACGCCCGCGGCGAAAAGCGCAGCGGCGCGTGGATGGATGAATGTGTGGTGCGCAAGGTGCTGCCCACTGGCAGCGCCCTTCCCGTGGCGCAGCTGGTCTGCAATTTCACCGCGCCGGTGCAGGGCAAGCCCTCGCTCCTGACGCACGATGAGGTGACCACGCTGTTCCACGAATTCGGCCACGGGCTGCATCACATGCTCACCCGCGTCGAATATCCCAGCGTCGCCGGCATCAACGGCGTTCCCTGGGACGCGGTGGAGCTGCCCAGCCAGTTCATGGAGAATTTCTGCTGGCGCACCGAGGTGCTGCCGCTGATCTCCGCGCACGTGGACAGCGGCGAGCCGCTCCCCAACGTGCTGCTGCAGCGCTTGCTGGGCACGCGCACCTTCGGCGCCGCGCTCGACACCGTGCGCCAGTTGGAACTGGCCACATTCGATTTCGAGCTCCACGCGCATTTCGACCCCGCGATGGGACCGCGCGTGCAACAGACGCTCGATGCCGTGCGCCAGCGCGTGGCGGTGGTGCCCGCGGCGTCGTTCAACCGCCTGCCCGCGAGTTTCGCGCACATCTTCGCGGGCGGCTATGCGGCGGGCTACTACAGCTACAAGTGGGCCGAGGTGCTGGCGGCTGATGCCTTCGAGGCCTTCGAGGAGGCCGGTGTGTTCGATACCGGCATCGCCACGCGCTTCGTCGATTCCATTTTATCCCGCGGCGGCAGCCGCGATGCCATGGAAGCTTTCGTCGAATTTCGCGGCCGCGCACCCGATGTGCGGCCGCTGTTGCGACAAACGGGGATTGCGGCATGAAACAATGGATCCTGGGAGCAAGTCTCGCCGCGGCGCTGCTTGGCGGCGCGATGGCACGGGCCGAAACGGCTTATGTAAGCGACGATCTCATCCTCGGCGTGTATGCCGAGAAGAACCAGCAGGGTGCACGGCTGGCGACGCTCCATTCCGGCGCCGCCGTCGAGGTGCTCGCCCGCGATGGCGAGTACGCGCAGGTGCGCCTGGCCAATGGCAATGAGGGCTGGGTGAAGGCTTCCTTTCTCACCACGCATGAGACCGCGGGCGTCCGCGTGAAGGCGCTGGAGGAAGAACTCAGCCGCATCAAGTCCACCACCCCCGCCATGGCCGAGGCGGCGGCGCGTGCCGAGCTGTCGAACCTCAAGCAACAGCTCGAGGGCAAGCAGCAGGAACTGGATGCGCTGAAGGCGCAGGGCCCGGCACCGGCGCCAGCCGCTGCCAAGTCGGGCTGGGTGGCGCCCGTGCTCGCGGCGGGCCTGATGGGCCTCGCCCTGGGATTCGCCTGGGGCTACTGGACCCTCGCCCGGCGCATCCGCGAGAAATTCGGCGGCGTGAAGGTATTCTGATCGCGCGGGAGGCGCTTGCAGCGCATCCCTACAACACGAGACTCCCGATGCTGGTCCCGCCGCACACGTACAACACCTGGCCGGTGACGAAACCATTGGCGGGATCGGCGAAGAAGCACACCGCGCGCGCCACGTCCGCCGGCTCGCCCAGGCGCTTCACCGGCACCGAGGCCGCGAGCTTCTGTTCCTTCTCGCTGCCCTTGTCGACGATGTCATAGAACATGTCGGTGCGCACCGGGCCCGGCGCGACCACGTTCACCGTGATGCCCTCCGCGCCCAGCTCCATGGCCCAGGTACGCGCCATGCCCAGCATGCCGGCCTTGGTGGCCGAATAGGCCGTGCGCGTGGCAAGCCCGAGCGCGGCGCGCGAGGACAGGAGCACGATGCGGCCGAAGTGCGCCGCGCGCATGGCCGGCAGGAAGGCCTGGGTCAACTGCACCGCGGACCCCAGGTGCAGTTCCAACAGCATGTCGAGGTCCGTCAGCTGCACGTCCGGCAGCAGGGCGGGCTTGATGACGCCGGCGTTGTGCACGAACAGGCTCACCGCGAAGCGCCCCGCGATCTCACTGGCCGCCGCGGCCGTGGCGGCGCGGTCGGCGAGGTCGACCTCGAGGGCGTGCAGGCGCGCGTGCTTCAGCGGCGGGGGGCGCCGCGCCAGCGACACGACTTCGTAGCCGCGTTCGAGCAAGTGCTCGCAGATGGACAGGCCGATGCCGGCGCTGCCGCCGGTGACCACCGCCACGGGTGCGGTGCTCATGCGCGTGAAACCTCGATATGTGTCTTCATGTTCTCTCCGTTCATCCCTGGCGCTTCTTCATGGCGCGCAGGTCGATGCAATGCGCCTGTCCCGGCAACGCCGCCGCCATCTCCTTGAGCGCGGCACGCTGGATCTTCTGCGACGGGGTCAGCGGCAATTCCTCGACGAAGGCCACGTAGCCCGGCGCCTTGTAATACGCGAGCTGCGACAGCGCATGCGTCACGAGCTCGGCCGCGACCCGCGGGCGATCCTCGGGCGCGACGGGCGCATGCGTGAGTATGCAGGCCAGCACTTCGTCGCCGCGCACCGCATCGGGCGTGGCGGCCACGCCGCTGGCTCGCACCAGCGGATGGCGGTTGAGCACGCTCTCCACTTCCACGGCGGCGATGTTCTCGCCGCTGCGCCGGATGACGTTCTTCTTGCGGTCCACGAAATACAGGTATCCGGCCGCGTCCTTGCGCACCACGTCGCCGGTATGGAACCAGCCCTGCGCCCAGGCCTCGGCGGTGGCCTCCGCGTCCTTCAAGTACTCGGTGAAGAAATGCCGCCGCGGATCGGGGCCGGCGCTGCGCACCCACAACTCGCCGGGCTCATCGACGCCGGCCTCGGCGCCCTGCTCGTTGACCAACCGGTATTCCATGAAGCCTTCCGGCCGGCCGAAGCACTTGGTGCCGACATGGCGCGGCTCATGATTGGCGATGACCACCGCGGCGTTGCCTGTCTCGGTCATGGCCCAGGCCTCGAGCAGCGGAAAACCGAAGCGCTGTTCGAAGCCGGCGTGATACGCGGGATCCACGCCCGCGCCGAAGCCGAAGCGCACGGCGTGGCGTCGGTCGTCGGGCGAGGCAGGCGCGGCCATCAGCATGGCCGGCATCACGCCCAGGTAATGCGCGATGGTGGCGCCGCTGTCGCGCACGCTGCGCCACCAGCTTCCCGGGTGGAAACGATCGAGCTGTACGACGCAGCCGCCGCTGATCACCGCCATCATGGTGGAGCAGGCCATCGCATTCATGTGGCTCAAAGGGAGCGGGGTGATCACTCGCTCGCGCCCCGGGCGCACCTCGCACAGCCCGCCGACCTCCGCGTACCAGCGTCCGCACCGCAGGAAATAGCCATTGCTCAGGCGGCAGCCCTTCGGCCGGCCGGTGGTGCCCGAGGTGTACAGCAGCGCGCATTCGCGCGCTTCGCCGGCCTCGCTGACCGCAGCCGCCAACGGCGCGGCCCGCGGCACGGGGTCTTCGCCGGATTCACCGATGGTGGCGAATTGCTGCAGCGGATGGCTACCAGCGGTGCCGGCCGCTTCGGCCATGAGCACACCCAGCTCGGCGGCGGCGGCGCGCGCCGCCGCGCGCAGGTCGGCGGCGCGTTCCGGCAGGCACACGGCCAGGCACATGCCGCTGTGGCCGATCAGGTAGGTCCACTCCGCCATGCGCATTTCGGTGCTGATCGGCACCACGCTGACACCCAGCGCATTGAGCGCGAACCAGTGGTAGAAGAAGGCCGGCCGGTTGGCGAGCATCAGTCCGACGCGGTGGCCGTGGGTGAAGCCCGCGGCCGCATAGGCGCAACGCAGCGATTCCACGCGCCGCGCCGCCTCGCCGTAGGTCACCTCTTCGGCCGGGATCCCGTAGCTGGCGGCAGTGACCGGCTCGACGCACAGAAAAGGCGCCTGCGGACGGGCAGCCGCCGTGGCGGCGAACGCCTCGTAGACCGTGGATGCGCCGGCGCTCAAATGAACAGCTGCACGGCCGGCAGGGCGCAATCGCTGTTGAGCAGGTTCACCCGCTTCAGTTTCATGCGCAGGCGGCCCGCATCCAGGGTGAGGTGATGGTAGAAAATGCCGACGAACAGGTTCTGCTGGTCGAGCTGCACCTCGGTGTAATGAAACGGCGTACGCAGCACGTGCAGGTTCGCCGAGGCGTCGCTGCTCTCGATCACCGGCATCTGCAGCAGGTGATGCGAGCGGCTCGGCGGCTGTTGCGAGAACGCGCGCGGGCTCTTCAGGCGTTCCACGCGCAGGGTACGCAGCAGCTTGTCCTCGTACAGGTGCGAGGTCTGGTTCACGCCGTCGGGCTGGTCCTGCGCCAGCGGCACCCAGTAGAAGGCATCCTCGGTGAACAACTCGAGCCATTCGTCGTAGCGCTTCTGGTCGAGCAAGTAGGACTCGTTCACCACGAAATCGATCAGGTCCTGGCGGGTGGGGGTGGTACTCATGGCGTGCTCACATGGTCGCCGTCATGTACTGCGCCCAGGCGCGGTACTGATTGCGGACGGGGAGCTCGTTGGTGCCGTTGGTGACCTGGTCGCGCGACTGCGTCTCCCGGGGGTCGTAGTTGCGGTGCAGGCTCACCCAGTCGTTGCCGTCGGCGTGCAGGCCCTGTTGGATGGCGCGGTAGGCATAAAGATCGTCGTGGCCCACCACCGAGAACGGCGAATTGATGAGCCGGTTATACATGGCGGTGCGTTGCAACAACTCGGGCGGCGCGCCCTTCAGCCGGAAGATCCAGCTTTCCACCACGGTGCGATCCACGGCCAGGGGCTTGGCCACACGGATGGATTGGATGGCGCCCTTGATGGTGAGGTTGGGGTAATACACCGTGTTGTGGCGCGCCATGCCGATGATCTGCCGGGCGCGCTCCGCGCCGTAGGCCGCCTGCATGTCGGCCTCGTATTGCGGGATGCCGCGGTAATTGCTGTGGATGCTGAAGTTCACGCCGGTGAAGCTGTGGCCGTTGTCGAACACGCGGATGCCCATGTCCTCGAAGAACTTGTAGTCGGACATGAAGGGCACGAACTGCTCCACCGCCATGGGCTTTTCCGCCTCGGGCGGCTGGCCGGCCCACATGTTCTTGGCCGTGCCGGCGGAGGACTCGTGCACCACCATCGGGTGCATGGTGTCATTCAGGTTCTCGACGAACATCTTCCAGTTGCAGTCGTGCGTGAAGCGCAGCGGCGGCCCCACCACTTCCAGCTCGCCCACCGGCGAGCGGTCCGCCATGTTGTCGATGGAGGACAACGAGTCGCCGAAGTAGGTCTTGAAGTCCGGCCCGCCGGGATTGAGCTTGGCGAACACGAAGCCGCGGTACACCGCCACATCCGCGATGGTCGCAAGCCCCTTGCCGGACTCGCATTCATGCATGGCCGTGCCCTCATAACCCTTGCGCAGCGGCACCGACTGCAGCGCGCCGTCGATGTGGAACACCCAGGCGTGATAGGGGCAGCGGAAGTACTTGCCGGCGCTGCCGTTGGGGGCGGCCGTGAGCCGCGCGCCCTTGTGCGCGCAACGGTTCATCAGCACCTTGATGCTGCGGTCGGCCTGGCGCACCACCAGCAGCGGGCGGCCGGCGAGCTCGGTGCTGACGAAGTCCCCGGGCGCTGGCAACTGGCTGTCATGGCATAGGTAATTCCAGGTATTGGCGAAGAAGTGCTGCTGCTCGAGCGCGAAGATCTCTGCGCTGATGTAGAGGTCGCGGTGCACGCGGTCGGGCTGGACCAGATCGCGCACTGCCTGAGGATTTTCCCGGTAGCCTGCGTTCATGTCATGTTTATCCGGTCAGGGGCTTGAGCGCGATAGTATATTGGCGCACCGGAGATATATGCAAAATCATATATTGCGCTCGAGAAACTGGATTTGACGCGACCAAAGACACCCCGCCCGCCGCCCCAGCCGGGGCAGCGCTTCGTGGACGGCTACCTGGCCGCCCTGCTGGCGCGCGCCAGTCACCTGATCTCGGCTGAATTCCATGCCGTGGTGAAGCGCCAGGGACTGTCGGTGTCGGAATGGCGCACGCTCGCCACGCTCTCCGACGGAAATGAGGTCAGCATCGGGGAGCTGGCGCGCATCACCTTGAACAAGCAGCCCACGCTCACGCGCCTGCTCGACCGCATGGAGCGGCGCGGGGAGCTGCGGCGCGTGCCGCACCGGCGCGACGGCCGCGTCACGCTGATCCGCATCACGCCCCAGGGCCGGCGCACCGTTGCGCACCTGATCGGCCTGGCCGAAGAGCACGAGCAGCGCGTGCTGCAGCCCTTCGGCCGGGCGCGATCCAACCAGCTCAAATCCACGCTGCGGGGCATCATCGCACTGCACCCCGGTCCGCGCCGGCGCGGCGACGCAACTTAACCAGCCCGGGCATAAGCCCGATGGCGGGACGAGCCCGACCGGGTCACCCAATATGTCCATCGATCCGTCCTGCGCGATGATCGCTTTTACAAAGTGCGAAGCTTGCGGGCATGGCGGGCAAGGTCTCACCGCCCACGGCGGAAAGCTTTGACATATGGGTCATGCAGGTCGGCGCGACCATGCGCAGTAGGGTGAAAACCTGAACCGAGGTCGGGGTCTGGAGGCGTGGCAGCCGTGCACAAAAGCGCATACACTCGACCGCGATCATGCATGATTTCCGCCGCAACGATTATGACGTCACCAACTCCGTGCAGGTGAGTTCGACGGCTTCGGTGGCGGCGGCGGTCCGCAAGCTGTTCAATGCCACCTGGCCGCGCGAGTCCTTCGAGCGCGTACAGCAGGCCTTCGAGGACTTCGAATCGCTGTTCAGCGGCAACATGCCGGGCTACCTCGGGGTCGACACGGTCTACCACGATCGCCAGCACACGCTGGACATGACCCTGACGATGATGCGGTTGCTGGCCGGCTGGGAACGCAGCACCGAGGAGTCCGCACGCTTCGGCGGCGAGCGTGGGGCCATGGCTCTCGTCACCTCGCTGTTCCATGACGCCGGCTACATCCGCGAGGTCACCGAGACCCAGCACCGCAATGGCGCCGAGTTCACCCTGTACCACGTGACCCGCAGCGCGCGCTTCCTCACCAAGTACCTGCCGCAGATCCGCATGCAGGATTGGATCCCCATCTCCACGCGCGTGGTGCATTTCACCGGCTACGAAGTGCAGCTTGACCAGATCCATCTGGATGACCGGCGCGACCGCAAAGTGGGCCATCTGCTCGGCACCGCCGACCTCGTGACGCAATTCGCGGATCGCTGCTACCTGGAGAAATGCCGCGACCGGCTGTATCCGGAGTTCGTGCTGGCAGGCATTGCCACCTCACCGGGGGCCGGCGGCACCATCCAGGTGAAATACGGCTCGGGGCTCGACCTGCTGCGACAGACCCCGCACTTCGTACGGGTGGCGCGCGGCACCCGGCTCGAGACCGCGTTCGAGCATGCCTACCGCTACATCGAACCGTTGTTCGGTGGCCGCAACCCCTACATGGAAGCCATCGACCGCAACATCAGCTACCTGGAACGCGTGCTGCGCAGCGAACGCTGGCCGCTGTTGCGCCGCCGCCCGCCGCTGTTCACGTCCAACTCGCGCGACCTCGAACAGGTGCGCGGACTGATGGTCAATCACCTGCGGGCCGTCTGGGCCTGAAAGCCCGCGCCCGCGCGCCATCAGGCGTAGGCAGGCGGCACGTCGATATTCCATACGTACCTGGCATGCAGCTCGTCGAGCTGCGCGAACAGGGCCTGCTTGCCGAGGATGGCGCAACCTTCGAGCGCCTCGCGCAGGATGTCCTGCGTCAGTTGCCGCCGGGCGGTTTCCGCGATCTCCGCGAAACTCCAATGCCACGGCTCAGGCGCCACGGCCGAACGGATACCCCGATAGGGCTTGAAGAAGCCGAATGCCAGCGCGTGGCGCTCGAGCCAGTCGTGGAGCTTTTCGAAAGGCCCGCCGGGCGCGTACTCGGCGCCCACCAATTGCAGCTGGTAGCCCGGCGGGATGGCACGCCGGTCGAACAGATCCAGGTCCGTTCCCCAGTGATGACGGCTGGTGCCGGGGAGAGCCGAAAACTGCAGGATGGCGCGGATGCGCTGCTCGTCGCTCAAGGCGCGCACGTCGATGTGCTTGCCCGCCGCGTCCAGTACCGGCCTCCTCCCGTCGAATTTCTCGTTCCAGATGGTGAGCTGGCGCTCGAAGCTGCGAAAGCTGCTGGCGGGCGTCAGGTCCAGGCCGGCCTCCTGGGCCGCGCGATGCAGGTCCAGGAAGGCGCGCTGCACGCCGGCGTGCAGCTGGCAGCGCGGCTGGGCCAGTTCCACGATATGCCCGGCATCGCGTCCTGTCAGTTGTAGAGGGGTCATCCGGACCGGATTCTACCGGCCAACGCCCCGAATCAGGCAAATCCCCCCTACGAGTCTCGGCGATCGGCGCGTATGATCCAAGCTAGGGGCGTTTACACAACGCCGGGTGGGCTGGCATGGCACGTAGCTTACGTTCCCAATACCTGACGTTTGCCTTAGGGATAGGCGCGCTGCTGTGCGCGCTGATCGGCGCGCTGCTCCTCTATGACCATCGCGTCGACTCCCGTGAGTTCAACGCCACCACCTTCGGCACCGTGCAGCAGAAGCTGGAGACGGACCTCAAGCATCGCGCCCAGGAGATCAGCAACCAGGCCGCCCCGCAACTGGCCGCATCCCTCGGCGCCGCCAACCACACCGAGCTGCGCCTGGTGGCCACCCGGCTGCTCGATGACCGCGACGTCCTGCGGGTCGAGGTTCGCTCCCCCTCCAACGAATTGCTGTTCTCGAAGCAATCCGAGCGCGCGCCGCCCTCCTCGCTGCCGCCGCTGCGGGTGGAGACGCCGCTGACCTACATGGCCCCGCACTTGGGCGAGCTGCAGAACGCCTCGCTGCAGCTATGGATGAGCCGCGGCTCGATGGAAAGCGTACTGCGCAAACTGGGCAGCCAGATGGAAGGCCAGCAGGCCGACCGCCTGCGCCAGCGCCTGTCCGTGTTCGCCGGCGTGATCATTCCGTTGTTGACGCTGGCGGTGGTGGGCGCCTGGCTGATCGCGCGCAGCCTGTCGCGACCGATCTCCGCGCTGGTACGTACCGCCAACAGCATCGGCGAGGGCGATCTGTCACGGCCGCTGGACGTGAAGCGGCGCGACGAGCTCGGCCAGCTGCAGGATGCCATCGAGCGCATGCGCCAGAACCTGCGCGAAACCACCATCACGAAGAATTATCTGACCACGGTGTTGAACAGCCTTGGCGATGCGGTGCTGGTGACCTCGCCGGACGGCATCGTCAGGAGCAGCAACCAGGCTGCGCAGCAGCTGCTCGGGCACCTGGAAGAAGAGATCGTCGGCAAGCCGCTGCTGAGTTTCATCGACGAGCCGCACCGCGCGGCCTTCGACCTGAACCAGGTGACCGGCGAGAACCGCGAAACCGTGATCCGCACGGCCGCGGGCCAGACCATTCCCGTGTCCATGGCCGGCGCGCCCATCACCACCGAGGATCCGCAGTTCCTCGGCCACATCTACGTGGCGCGCAACATCACCGAGCGCAAGCGCGCCGAACGCCGCATCCGCTACCTGGCCCGCTACGACACGCTCACCAAGATGCCCAACCGCATGCAGTTCCAGCATCTGCTGCAGCAGGCCATCGCGCGGGCGCGGCGCAACCAGCGCCTGGTGGCGCTGCTGTACCTGGACCTCGACCGCTTCAAGGAAGTGAACGACACCTTCGGACATGCGGCGGGCGATCGCACCCTCGAGATCCTGAGCGAACGCCTCACGCGCAACCTGAGCAAGGAAATGGTGATCGGCCGCCTGGCCGGCGATGAATTCGCCATGTTCATCGATGGCCTGCCCCCGGACGTGGACAACCGCGCCAACCTCGCCGCGCTGGCGCGCACGCTGCTGGATGAGATCGGCAAGGCCTTCTACGTGAACCAGGAAGAGGTATACCTCACCGCCAGCATCGGCATCGCCATCTGCCCGCACGATGCCGAGAACGTGATCGACCTGATCCGCAATGCCGATGCAGCGATGTACCACTCCAAGCAGAACGGCGGCAACTCGCACGCCTTCTACGTGCCGGACATGAATGCGGCGGCGGTGGAACGGCTGATGCTGAAGAGCAAGCTGCGCCGCGCGCTGGAGCGCGATGAGCTGGTGATCCTCTACCAGCCCAAGGTGGACCTGCGCGATGGCCGCGTGATCGGCGCCGAAGCCCTGCTGCGCTGGCGCCTGCCCGGCCATGGCGATATCTCGCCCTCGCATTTCATTCCGCTGGCCGAGGAGACGAGCCTGATCCTCGACATCGGCGAGTGGGTGGTGAATCGCGTGTGCAGCGACTACCGCCGCTGGCAGCAGAATGTCGCGCAACCGGGCCGCGTATCCATCAATCTCTCGCTGCGCCAGTTGAAGCAGACCAGCTTCATCTCGCGCTTCCGCTCGGTGTTCCGCAAGCACGATGTCTCACCCACCTGCTTCGAGCTCGAGGTGACCGAGACCACCTTGATGACCGATCCCAAGCGCACGGTGCGCCTGTTGAACGAGCTGTATTCCATGGGCCTGCACCTGGCCATCGACGACTTCGGCACCGGCTATTCGTCGCTGTCCGCGCTGCAGCAGTTCCCGATCAGCACGCTGAAGATCGACCAGTCGTTCGTGCGCGATGTGGCGGTTGATTCCGACGACGCCGCGATCGTGCGCACCATCATCGACATGGGCAAGAGCCTGGAGATGGAAGTCGTGGCGGAAGGGGTCGAGGCGCGCGAGCAGCTCGAATTCCTGCGCAAGCATGGGTGCTTCTTTGCGCAGGGGCGGCTGTTCGGGGAAGTGCTGGATGCGGATACGCTGCTGTCCATCATGGCGGAGCAGCGCACGGGTCCGGGGCACTTTGCTGCTGTTTGCGGGCCTTCTCGGGTTTCTCTTTCGGCGGGCTGATTTCCGCGTTGTCGCTTCCGGGCGGGCGGCGGTGGAGTTCATGCGCGGAAGAGGAACAGAGACGGTCACTCACACTGGCAATTGCCTTGGACCCATGCTGGTTCGTGTGAGATGAACAACAGCGCTTCCTGCGAGAGCGAAGAAGCGCTTGAACTCATCGCCAAGCGACAATCGTCAGCGACGTCTCGAACATCGCTCTGCCTCGCGCCAAACGCAAGCTCTCGCCTGACCACCATGCCTGTCATTGATGCTCGTGGAGGCCCGATCAGGCGCGTGGCGGGAGCGGGCGGGGCGTGCCGAGGCGCCGTGTCCGAGCTCGGGGAAAAACGGGCGACAAGCGCGAAGGAGTGGTTCACTGGAGTTACGCGGTAAGGCCCGTGGGGCCGTAGCGCTCGCCCGTTTTTCCCGAACGTCGGCCAGCGGTCCTTCGAATCCCAGATGAGAGTCCTGGCCGACGCGAGCGACCACGGCGCCTCGGCACGCCCCGCCCGCTCCCGCCACGCGCCGGAAGCGATGCCCTCGACGAAGCAGTAAAATGGCAAGCAATGCTATCAGCCAAGAATTTGACGTTGAGACGCGGCCCAGAGCCGCTGTTCGAAAAAGCCAGCTTCACGATCTTCCGAGGCGACCGGGTTGGAATCACCGGCGCCAATGGCGCAGGAAAGTCGAGCCTGTTCGCGGCGATTCGTGGCGAGCTCGGACCGGACGTGGGGGACATCGAACGACCGGCAAACCTCACCCTGGGTGTGGTCGAGCAGGAGATCACGGCCGTGGACCGGCCGGCCATCGAATTCGTGATCGACGGCGATGCGGGCTTGCGCGCGCTGCTGGCGAAGATCGAGGCGGCGGAAGCCGATGAGAGCCGCGCGATGGAGCTGGCCGACCTGCACGCGGACCTGTTGGCCATCGACGGCTACCGCGCCCGCGCCCGTGCCGCTTCCATCATGCACGGCCTGGGCTTCCAGGCGGCCGATCACGCGCGCGAGGTGCGGGAGTTCTCCGGCGGCTGGCGGGTGCGGCTCGCGATGGCACGGGCCTTGAATTCGCGCGCAGACCTGTTGCTGCTGGACGAGCCCACCAATCACCTCGACCTGGACGCCATCGTCTGGCTGGAGGACTGGCTGCACGATTTCCCGGGCACGCTGCTGATGATCTCGCACGACCGCGACTTCCTGGATGCCGTGATCACGCGCGTGCTGCACATCGAGAACCGCGCCATCCACGCCTACTCCGGCAATTACTCGCAGTTCGAGGAGAAGCGCGCCGAGGAACTCGCCATGCAGAAGACCCTGCTGGCGCGCCAGCAGCGGCAGGTGGCGCACATCACTTCCTTCATCAACCGCTTCCGCGCCTCGGCCACCAAGGCGCGCCAGGCGCAGAGCCGCATCAAGATGCTGGAGCGCATGGAGCGCATCGTGCCGGCGCACGTGGACAGCCCGTTCGAGTTCGACTTCAAGAAGCCGCTGAAATCCCCGCGCCCGCTGCTCACCCTGGACGAGGCCGCCTGCGGCTATGGCAAGCGCGTGATCGTGGGCGGCATCAACCTGTCCATCGGGCCGCAGGACCGCATCGCACTGCTCGGCGTCAATGGCGCCGGCAAATCCACCTTCACCAAGTTCCTGGCCGGAGAGACGCCGGCCTTGGCGGGCCAACGCATCGCGGCCGCCGACCTCGCCGTGGGCTATTTTGCGCAGCAGCAGCTCGAGCAACTGGTGCCCGCCGAGTCGGCCTTCTGGCACCTGCGCAACCTCGGAGGACCGGAATACGCGAGCTGCGAAGAACAGCTGGTGCGCGACCACCTCGGAAGCTTCGGCTTCCAGGGCGACCGGGTATTCGAATCCATCGGCGTGTTCTCGGGCGGCGAAAAGGCGCGCCTCACGCTTGCGTTGCTGGTGGCGCGCCGCCCGAACCTGTTGCTGCTGGATGAGCCTACCAATCACCTGGACATCGAGATGCGCCACGCACTCACCGTGGCGCTGCAGAGCTTCGAGGGCGGCATGGTGGTGGTGTCGCACGACCGGCATTTGATCAAGATGGTGGCCGACTCGCTGTACCTGGTGGCCGACGGCCGCGTCACGCCCTTCGATGGCGATCTCGACGATTATCAGCGCTGGCTCAAGGACCGCAGCAAGCGCAGCGCGCCGGCCGATGAGGACAAGACGGCGGTAGCCCGCAAGCAATCGGCCCCCGCGCCCAACGCGCGCGCCACCACGCGCACGGCGGCCGGCTCCGCGGTACGCTCGAGCGCCAAGGCCAAGGCGCCGTTGCAACGGGAAATGGCGCAGCTAGAGGAGAAGCTGGCGCGCCTGCAGGCCGAGATCGGGCAGATCGACGCGCAACTCGCCGATGCGGACATCTACGACCGGGGGCGCGCTGCGGACCTGCGCGCGCTCACCGAGCGGCGCGGTGCCTTGCAGGAAGAAATCGAGACCGTCGAAACGCGCTGGCTGGAAACAGGCACGGCGCTGGAAGCGCACGACGGCTGAGCGCGGACGTGCCGCGCCCGGCCTCAATGCGCCGCGCCGGCGTCCGCCACGCTCAAGTTGACGATCTGCGACAACGCCGCGTTGGCCGCGGTTTCGAAGGCCTCGACGATGGTGCCCATGCGATCCGCCGAGGCGGGCTGCTCGGCAGCGGCCTCGTAGCGGCCCAGCAGCTCATGATCGGAGGCATTGCCCAGGCGCGCGGCGATGCGCACCTTGATGACGGGCGGTGCACCGGCCGTGCGGTACTCGGCCTGGAAATCCTCGACGTTCAACTCCAGCCAGTGCGTGTTGTAGAAGCGCGTGGATTCACCGCTGACGCTGCGCAGGCCGCCGTTGCGGCGGAAGGCCTGCACCGTGAGCGACTGCAGCACGTCATCGAGCGAGCCGCTCCAATGGCCGCCGGCGTAGAACTCCAGGCGCCGGTCCGGATACACGGCGGCGATGCGGTCGGTATCCAGGCCTGGCTCCATGCGCGGCTTCAACACTGCCAGATCCACGGGCAGTGGCGCCGCCGGCGCGGCGGCCGTTTCGCCACGCACCGACAACATGTACGCGGAGGTGGTTTCCAGCTTGCTCTTGAACAGCCCGCCGGCACATGCGGCCAGCGGCAGCGCCAACAGGACCGCCCACAGGGACTTGTTCTTCATCGTGGCACCTCGACGCCGCGGTAGCTGGGCTCGTAGATCAATTGCGAGGGATTCTGCTTCAGGCTGCGCGACAGTTCGCGGACTTCCTTGGCGGCCTCGCGTCCCTCGCGCAGCAGCCGCTCGAACTCGGGCAGCCCGCGGTCGGTGAAGCGCGCCACGCCCTTTTCGTTCTGCGCGATGAACTCGTCGAGATGACGGGATGTGGTGGCGAGATTGTCCGAGACTTTGCGGGCGTTCTCCAGCACCTGCGCCACCTGCGGCGCGGCGCCATCGCTCATCTGGCGGATGCTGGTGGCCATGCGGTCCACCTCGTCGGCCGCCTCGCGCATCTGCGTCGACATTTCATCCATCCCCTGCAGCGTCTTGTTGATCTTGATGCTGGCCGTCTGCGCATTCTTGATGGTGTCGCTGATGGCCTTGAGGTTCTCCTCGTTCAGCACCGTGTTGAGCTTGCTCACCACCTCGTCCGCATGGCCGGCGAGATTGGGAAGCGCGGACAGGAGCTTGTCGAAATCGGATGACTTGGAGCGGATCACCGGATAGCGCTGCCCCTGCTGCAATTCATGCGGCGCGTTCTTGCCGTGATCCTGCTCCAGGTCGATGAACAGGAGCCCCGTGACGCCCTGCAGGCTCAACGAGGCCAGCGTGCGGCCGTCGATGGGCGCGGTGGTGTCGATGTCGGCCACTACCTGCACGCGGTTGCGCTCCTGCGGATCCACCGCCACCTGGGTGACGCGGCCCACGTTGACGCCCAGGAAGCGCACACTGCTGCCTTCATTCAGGCCGCTGACCGTGCCCTGGAAGTAGATCTCGTAGTGGTTGTAATGGCGCTTGTCCTGGTGCTGGGTGTACCACAGGACGAATGCCACCCCCATGGCGATGACCAGCAGCACGAAGGCGCCGACGGCCAGGTAGTTTGCGTCTCTATCCATTGCGATTGCCTTCGGTGGCGGCGCGCGCGCGCGGGCCGTGGAAATATTCATGGATCCAGGGCTGCTTGCTCTGCAACAGGCCCTCGAGCGAATCAGTGATCATACGCTTCTCGACGATGACGCCGACACGGTTGCAGGTGCGGAACAGGGTATCCAGGTCATGTGTGATCATCACCACCGTCAGGTGCAGGTGCTCGCGCAGGTACAGGAGCAGGGTGTCGAAGGCGGCGGCGGAGATGGGATCGAGGCCGGCGGTGGGCTCATCCAGGAACAGGAGCTTGGGCTCCAGCGCCAGCGAGCGTGCCAGGGCCGCGCGCTTGACCATGCCGCCGGACAATTGCGAGGGGAACTTGCCCGCCGACTCGAGCGGCAATCCCACCAGGCGCAGGTTCAATTCGACGAGGTCGGCAAGCTCCGCATCGGTAAGGCGCAGGTATTCACGCAAGGGGAGCTGGATGTTCTCGGCCACGGTCAGGGAGCTGATGAGCGCGCCATGCTGGAAGGTGACGCCGTAGTTCTTCATCATCTCCACGCGCTCGCCCGGCTGCATGCCGCGCAGATCCTTGCCGTACAGCTCGACGCTCCCGGCCGCCGGGTGCTGCAGCCCGAGGATGGTCCGCAGCAGCACCGATTTGCCGGTGCCGGAACCGCCGACCACGCCGAAAATCTCGTTGGGCCGCACTTCCATGTCGAGACCATCGTGGACCACCTGCTTGCCGAAGCGGTTCACGAGGCCCTTCACGCGGATCACGGGTTGTTCGTTCGCGGCCATCAGATGTCCAGCTGTACGAACAGGATGGCGAACAACGCGTCCGCCAGGATGACCAGGAAGATCGACTGCACCACGGCCACGGTGGTGAGCCGGCCGAGCTCGCGCGCGGAATCGCGCACCTGCATGCCGCGGTAGGTCCCCACCATGGCGATGAGGAAGGCGAACACGGGCGCCTTGATGATGCCCACCCAAAAGGTGGTGGGCGAGATCGCCTCCTTCATGCGCAGGCTGAACTGCGGCCATGGGATGTCGAGCTGCAGGAGCGAGAGCAGGCCGCCGCCGGCCAGGCCCATGGCATCGGCGACCACCGTGAGCAGCGGTAGCGCGATCATGAGGCCGAGCACGCGCGGCACGGTCAGCAGCTCGATGGGGTTCATGCCCATGGCGCGCAGCGCGTCGGTCTCCTCGTTGATCTGCATCACCCCGATCTCCGCGGCGAAGGCGGAGCCGGAGCGGCCGGCCACGATGATGGCGGTGAGCAGCACGCCCAGTTCGCGCAGCACGGCGACGGTGACCAGGTCCACCACGAAAATGTCCGCGCCGAACTTGGTGAGCTGCTGCGCACCCAGGTAGGCGACGATGACGCTGATGAGGAAGGCGATCAGCGCCACGATGGGGATGGCGGTGATGCCGGTCTCGTAGATGAAGCGCGCCACCGAGTTCAGGCGCAAGGCGCGCACGCGGCGCACGGCGGAGCCCAGCACGACGAAGATGCGCCCGAAGAACTCGACCGCCTCGTGGGCCTTTTCACCCTGCATCACCGACCAGCGACCGAGGCTGACCACCGAGCGTTCCAGGTCCCAGCCCGGCTCCTCGTCGGCGGAGGGCTGCGCCACCTTTTGCCGGCGCAGCGTTTCGAGCAGGCCGAGCACATCCGGCGGATCGCCCGTGTGCGTGATGCCGGTGGCTCCCCGCGCCTGCACACGCTGGATCAACACCCAGGCAGCACCCAGGTCGACATGCTCGACGGAGGACCAGTCGAACTCCACCGGCCCGGCGAATCCGGCCGGCAACGCGTCGAGCTGCGAGTCCAGATGCTCCAGGGCGCTCAGCGCCCAGGCACCGCCGACCCTCAGCCGGCAGACGCCTCCTCCGTGTGATACGTCGATTGATGCGCGATTGGCCATCTGCGCGAATGCTAGCAGGGGTCGCACGGAGCTGTCCGGCCCGCGTTGCAATTTGGAGGCTTGGCGGATTGCCTCTCGCGACCGGAGCGACTACCGTCGTGGACGGCATGACCCACCACGACGCCCTGTTGCAAATCCTCATCCTGCTCGCCGCCGCGGTCACGGTGGTGGCATTGGTGCGCAAGGTGCGGCTGCCGGGCATCCTCGGCTATTTGTTCGTCGGCATGCTGCTCGGGCCGCACATGCTGGCCCTGGCGGACAACAACGACGCCACCCAGCTCCTGGCCGAAATCGGCATCGTGTTCCTGGTGTTCACGCTCGGCCTGGAATTCTCGCTGCCGCGGCTGGTGGCCATGCGCTGGGATGTGTTCGGCGTGGGCGGCGCGCAGGTGGTACTGACCACGGCGGCCGTGGCGGCGATCGCGGTATTCGGTGTTTCGATGGATCTCACGCCGGCGCTCGTGGTCGGCGGCGCGGTGGCCATGTCGTCCACCGCCATCATCGTGGCGCAGCTCACCGAGCAATCCGAGAACAATCGCACCCATGGGCGGCTGGCCGTGGCCATCTGCCTGTTCCAGGACCTGGCCTTCACGCTGCTGCTGGCCCTGGTGTCGGCCATGAGCGCGGGCGGCTCCTTCGGCACCCCGCAACGGTTGCTGGCGGCGGTGGGCGGCGCGGCCATCGCCCTGCTGGTGGTGCTGGCGGCGGGACGCTGGCTGCTGCGGCCCTTGTTCATGGCCATTGCGTCGGCCAACTCGACGGAGCTTTTTTCACTGGCCGTGCTGCTGGTGGTGCTGTCATCGGCCTGGGCCACGCAGGCGGTGGGCCTGTCGCTGGCGTTGGGCGCCTTCATGGCAGGCATGATGCTGGCGGAGACCGAGTTCCGGCATCAGGTCGAGGCCACCATCCGTTCCTACCGCGACGTGCTCATCGGCCTGTTCTTCGTCACCATCGGCATGCTGCTGGACATGGACCTGCTGCTGCACCAGCTGCCGCTGGTGTCGCTGATCCTGGTCGGAATGATCGTCGTCAAGACCGTGGTGGTGGCACTGGTGGCCAAGCCCGCAACCGGCAGCTGGTTCAAGGCCACGCGCGTGGGCGTGGTGGTGTCGCAGGGTGGCGAGTTCGGCTTTGCGCTGCTCACCCTGCTGCTGCAGCGCGACCTGCTCCCGGCGGCGACGGTGCAGCCCATCCTGGCGGCGACGGTCTTGAGCATGGTGATCTCACCCCTGCTGATCCGGCACAACCGCCGCATCACGCGCGCGCTGCTGGGCGAGAAGGGCCCGCGCCACGACACCGGCCGCGACTTCCAGTCCACCCGGGCGCTGGCCGAGCGCGACCACGTGGTGATCTGCGGCTTCGGCCGCGTCGGACAGAACATCGCGCGCGTGCTGGAGCAGACCGGCTTCGAGTACATCGCGCTCGACCTCGACCCGGTGCGCATCCGCGCCGGCCGCCAGGCGGGTGAGCCCGTGGTGTACGGCGATGCCAAGCAGGTCGGCGTGCTGGAGAACGTGGGACTGGCGAGCGCGAGCTGCGTGGTGATCACCTTCGCGGCCCCGGCCGTCTCCCTGCAGATCCTGAACGCCATCCGCAAGTCGCGCACCGACGTACCGGTGCTGGTGCGCACCCAGGACGACACGCGCCTCACCGATCTGCAGCAGGCCGGCGCCACGGAAGTCGTGCCGGAGACCTTCGAGGCGAGCCTGATGCTGCTGTCGCACCTGCTGGTGCTGCTGAAGGTGCCGGTGTCGCGCGTGGTCAAGACCGTGGACAACATCAGGAGCCACCGCTACGGCATGCTGCGGCACATCTTCCGCGGTGAGAATGCCGAGGTTCTGGATAGTACGCATGCATACCGTGAGGAGCTGAGCAGCGTGATCCTTCCGCCCAGCGCCTGGGCGGTCGGCAGGTCGGTGGCCGAGATCAGGGCGCGCGGCGCGCGCGCCTCGGTGAGCGCGGTGCGGCGCGACGGCATCGTCGGCCGCGATCCCGGCGCGGAAACCGTCCTCAAGGAAGGCGATGTGGTGGTCCTGTACGGCACGCCCGAGGCCCTGGAGCACGCGGAAGGGCTGCTGCTGATGGGCTGATTGTGTGACGCAGTTCTCGCCCCGGGAGCATCGTGTGGATTGGTCCGCGAAACCCCTTTACAGGAACGTGCGGCTTCGCTCATATTGGGGCCGCTGTTCAAGGGCAAACCCGTCGAAAGGCGGGGACGCAAAGCCACCGGTCTAAAGGATTCCTCGAAGAATCCTACGATAGCGGGGTTGCCGGTCGGAAGTTTCCTTGCCCCCTGCAGCAACGTTTCGTTGCAATCCATCATCTTCCGGGGGGAAGCCAATGGTCTCGAAGGTCGATCGTTCGCCGGGCACAGATTCGTCCGGAGTTTTCCGCCGTCCACGCATGATCCTCAAGCCCAAGAAGGCCGAGGACATCCCCGCCATCCTGCAGAACACCCGGTCCTATCCCTCGCCGATCCGCGCGCTGGGCGCGGATTATTCGCAGGCCCGCTGCGTGGGAGGCGACGGCGGCACCACACTGGACACGCAGACCCTGAACAAGATCATCGAGATCGAGGGCAACCTGGTGCGCGCGCAGGCCGGCGTGCGCGTGGGCGAGCTGGTGCGAACCCTGGCCGAACGCGGCCTGGAGCTGCCGTTGACGCCGGAATTGGCAAACATCTCGCTCGGCGCCATCGCCACCGCCACCCTGCCGCAGCCTTCCTACGAGGACGGTGTGGCGCACATGTCCTCCTGCGTCGCCGCCGTGAAGCTGATGACGCCGCAGGGCAAGAGCATGGTGGTCACGGATCGCGAGCCGGACATGATGCGCGTGCTGCGCTCGAGCTTCGGCCTGTTGGGCGTGGTGCATGAGGTGATCCTGCGCGTGCGCGACATCGTGCCGGTGAAGATCGACTACCAAAGCTACAGCGTGAAGGAATTCGCGGCGCGCTTCCCCGCCATCGTGGGCGAGCCCGGCGCACTGCGCCTGCAGATCTATCCCTTCAGCGACCGCATCACCGTGGAGCGCCGCATCCGCGATGTGGACGCCAGCACCAGCCGCTCGGGCATCTGGCAGATCCGCAACTCGGTGCTGAAGAACGTGCGACCGGCCTTCGGCTCCTCGGTGGGCGGCGTGCTCGCCGTGCCCGGCCTGAAGAACCTGCTGCTGTCCGGCGCCGCCGCCACGCTCGACCGCGCCGCGCGCGGCGTGGTGGTGTACGCGCACGAATGGATGCGCGAGCTGCCGCGCGAGGCCTACAAGGCGCGCTTCACCTACAGCCTGTGGTCGTTCGCACAGGCGGATTTTCCGAAGGTGCTGGCGCAGTATGTCGCCTTCTGCCAGGCCTACGCCAAGCAGCATCGTTATCGCTGCAACCTGGTGCACAACTCCTCGCGCCTGCACCGCGACCGCAGCTCGCTGTTCTCGCTGTCCTACGATGGGCCGGCCTTCACGCTCGAGCCCTCCTCCACGGGCGACAAGGGCTGGGACGATTTCCTCATCGACTTCAACGAATTCGCCTCGAAGATGGGCGGTACGCCCACCTTCAACCAGACGCGCGCGCTGCAGCCACAGCACGTGTCCAAGGCCTTCGGCGAACGCCTGAAGCTGTTCCGCTCCCTGCGCAAGCGCGCCGACCCCATCAACCGCCTGCAGCACAGCTATTTCGCGAATCTTCTTGGCTGATCTTCCCCGTCGATCTCCTGATGCCAAGGGCCCGGCCGAACGAATTCGGCCGGGCTTTTTCTTTGTAGGATGCGTGGGAGGCTGGGCGCGACGGTCCGCCTAGGTGCGCTCGATACGCGCGGCAAAGCAGCCGCGCTTGGCATAGTGCGCCTGCAGGTAGGCGATGCGTGCATCGGTGAACATCCGGCCGATCGCCGGCTCGAGCTGAGCTCCATCGATCAGATCCGCATCGACCATGGCGTGCGCGGCATCGAAGCCCCGCAGCGAGATCGGCCGGATCCGCATCACCTCCGGCACGGTGTCGACGCCGCAGTAGGCTCGTAGCGCGCCCTCCCGCACGAAGATGGCGTGGCTGGCGCGGTACGCATTGTCCGCCGGCTGGTGCACGTGATTGAGCAGCAGTACGCTCTCGCCCGGCGCGCAATCGCGCATCTCGATGCGGTCGGGGAATCCGGTCTCGCCGTCCACCCGGTGCCGGCTGACGCCACGCCGCGCCAGTTCCCCGTCCGCGATACCGTACAGATGGCGGAATAATCCGCCGTCGAGCCCGATGATCTTGTATCCCATGAAATGCTCCTGTCGTCGATCCGATACGTAGTCTGCCGGCGACAGCAACTGCGGCCCATCCGGATCTTGCTGTCTCATTCGCCTGTTTTTTCAGGGAGAAGGCGTGCAAGGCGCGCGGCTCCGCATGTCGTACGCCAGCGCATCAATCGACGGATCTGTCGGCATCCCGGGACAACCGTAGTCACCGCCAGACAGGTTGCCGCCGCCCGCACGCTGCCGCCTACTGCCCGGCGTCGACAAAACACATACGGACCATAGGAGATTGAGCATGAAGACAATGATCGGGTCGGCAATGATGCTGGCTGCAGTGGCAGCGCACGCACAAGGCGCAACCTATACGCTGGCGGACGTGCAGGCGCACGCGACCGCCACGGACTGCTGGATGATCCTCAACACGAACAAGGTCTACGATTTCACCTCGTTCGTTGCGGCGCACCCCGGCGGCAAGGCCATGGTGCCGTACTGCGGCAAGGATGGTTCGGCCGCCTTCACCAACCTGCCGCATTCGGCCAACGCCACGGCGCTGGAGGCTTCCTACCTGATCGGCGATCTGGTCAGCGCACCCGCGGCCGTCAGCGTGACGCTGACGCCGGCCAATGCATCCTTGAGCGTGGGAGGTACGGTGCAGTTCACACCGAAGGTGGCCAATTCCACCGACGGCGTGGCCTGGACCGTGCAGCCCTCAACCCTGGGAACGATCAGCGCCAGCGGCATGTTCACGGCGCTGACCGCCGGGCAGGGCACGGTCACCGCAGCGTCGGTGCAGGACAGCACCAAGTCTGCCAGTGCGGTGGTCACCGTCACCTCCAATTCCGGCGGCGGCGGCGGCACGCAGGCCATCGCGGTATCGGTGAATCCATCCGCGGTGACGGTGAAGGTCGGGGCGCGCACCCGCTTCCGCGCGCATGTGAGCAACTCCAGCCAAGGCGTGACCTGGACGGTGAGCGGCAGCATCGGCACCATCGATGCCCGCGGCGTGTTGACCGCGGCTGCAACGCCGGCCACCGGATCGGTGACGGCCACCTCGGTCGAAGACCCCACCAAGACGGCCACGGTGCAGGTAACGCTCACCGCGGCGAATTGCGCGCCGGGCCGGCCGGTGAAGGAGACTCGCCACCACGACGACGATTGATCCTCACCAGTAAGACGGAGGCAATGGTTCCGGGCGGGGGAGTTCTCCCGCCCGGACTGCCGGGGCGGCGCGCGATGAGCGGAGCGAGCCGCCGCTACAAACCGGAGATGATGCGCGCCTTGATGGTCTCGAATTCGGAATCGGAAATCAGCTTGGCCTCGAGCATTTCGCGCGCCTGGCGCAGGCGGCGGGTGCTCTCGGATTCGGCGCCGGTGGCGCCGCCATCGGCCGCCGCGGCGGCGAATGCCTGCGGCGCGAATTGCACGCCGCCGGACTTGGCGCGCAGTTCCTCGAGCTCGCGCACGCGGCGCTTCTCGCGCCATGCCTGGTCGTGCTGCTGGCAGATACGGTACAACGCCTGCGCCTGGTCCTTGCGCAATCCCTCATAGGTCCACACGCGGTTCACTTCCGAGGTGATGTTGAGGTCCGAGCTCGACTGCGCGACGACGGTGAGGTCGGCGCCGAAGATGCCGGCGCGGATGCGCGTCTCCTTCAGGTCCTGCCAGCGGATGTCGGCGCTGTCGTAGCCGCCGATGAGCCGGCGCGTGAGCGCGATGAAGCGCCCCGTGGTGGCCGCCAGCAACACGCGCCGGTGCTTCAGGGCGAACACCCGCCGCTGCGTGGCCCAGGCTTCCACGGTCTCGCCGCTGGTGAGCAGGCTGTTGAGGGTGTCGAGCGCGCGCTGCAGGCGCGGTTCATCGGATTGGAGGTCGCTCATGCGTCAAGAGTGCATCCCGGCGAGAAGACGGTCAATGTGCGCCGGCCGCGCGCCGGATGCGCAGGAAGAACGTGACGTCGGGCGACGTGTCGACGGCGGCATCCTCGGAAAACCCGGCCTGCACGCTCCATGGCCCCGCCCTGCGCTCCAGTCCGAGGCTCCCCACGAGCGAGGGACCCAGGAAGCGTAGCTGGGTGTCCTTCAGGCGCGCTGACTGCGCCTCGAGCTGTACGCGCAGGATCCAGGCTTGACTGAAGGAATATCCCGCCGCCGCACGGCCGAACATCGAGGCGCGCTTTGCCTGGCCGCCGAACAGGTCATCGCCGAACGGACGCAGCACGCCGGCTTCCAGCCCGCCCTGCCAGCGCTTGCCGCGCAGGGCGGCGTGCACCCACAGGCCGGCGTCCCAGGCGCCATTGCCGGTGAGATCGCGGGCGCTGCCGGTGGGCGCCTCGACGCCGGCCCAGATCGACAGCGCACGGCCGGGGTTCTCCACGGCGTACCAGCCGATCTCGGCGGCGGCATCACCGATTCCCGAATGGGACTCGCGGCGGTCGATGGTGACGGCTCCCTGGTAGGACAGGCGCAGTTGGTCGCGCGCATACACCGGTCGGTCTCCGCGCGGCAATCCGAACCAGCCGTGCCAGCGGTCGATGATGCCATCCAGCGCACCACCCGAATCGCGCACCAGCGGCAGGCTCAGCCGCGCGCGCCAGCGCGGCGCCAGCGGCGCATCCAGCGACAGCCGCAGCAGCAGCGCTTCACCATCGACGAACAGGGATTCCGCGCCACGGGCCTCGGCATTGATGGTGTTTTCGACGGCCAGCGTGCCCTCCAGGGCCGTTCCATCGCCGGCAGCCGATTGCACCGGCATGGGCAGGTACACACCGCGCAGCAGCGGGTTTTCGTCGCGGACAGAGAGGAATTCGCCGGCGCGGCCGGGATCCGGCGCGGCGGAAAGCAGGAGAAAGCAGCCGGAGAAGAAAAGGGCCCGATGACGCGTGTGCATCGAGCCCTTATAGCATTTGCACGATGAGCTTTCGAAGGTCAGCTTTCGGAATGACGGTGCCGCAGGTAGATGGCGCCGGCCACGAACGCCGCGCCGATCAGCACCCCCAGCCACATTTCCACACTGGTGAAAAAGCCGGCCGGATCGAGGAACTCCGTGAGCACCCGTGGCGTGCGCAACGTGTCGTGGCCGATGGTGATACTGCGGGTGAAGTTCCCTTCGCCGTGGAATGCGCTGGGAAAGTAGGCAACGGTGTGCCTCTCGATGGTGTCCCAAAGCAGGCGTGTGCCGAGCAGCCTGTTTTCGAGGAAAGCCAGGCCCATGGGCCCGAGCAGTGCCCACAACGTGACGGCCTTGCGCGCCCACGAGGACATCAGCAGCAACCAGCCGCTGAAGGGCAGGTACCACAGCGCACCGGTGAGAATCATGTACACGGCGATCACCTGCAATTCTGCCCAGTCGCGCACGTTCCACAGCGCCGCGGTCAGCTGCGAGCCACCTCGCACCGACAGGATGAAGGCACCACCCAGTGCAGCGACGTCCGCGACCACGAAATACACGAGCGGAATCACCAGCAGCGCCATGGCGAGCTTCGACAACACGGTCTCGGTGTCGGTGACGGGCAGCGACTTCCAGAACAGGACGCTGCGGTCCTTGCGTTCCGCATACAAACAGTCGAGCAGGTACCAGGACGTGTAGAAGAGCATGACGGTGAACATCAAGGCACCCACGCTGCCGATCAACATGGGCGCCAACACCCGCAACTGCTCCTGGGTCAGTTGCTGCCGGATGGCATCCGCATCGACGGTGCCGAACATGCACGCCAGCAGGTACAGGGCACCGACCGCCACGGGCAGGATCCAGATGGCGCGGTTCTCCCACACCTCGCGCTTGAACAACCAGACATAGGTCTTCATACGGCACCTTGCGACATCTTGGCGACGAACAGGTCGGCGATGGTCGGCGTATGGGGTTCGCCCAGGCTCGCGAGGGCGGGGTTCGCCGGATCGTCGAAATACATGATGGTCTTGCCCATCAGCGGGCGTATGTGGAAGGGTTTCGCGGCCTTGCCGGCCTCCAGCCGGTCGGGATGCACGGCGATGGCGACAAAGCGAGCGGCGATGTCCTCCACCGGCGTGTCCAGCACCAGGCGGCCGCGTTCGATGAACATCACGTGGGTGAGCAGGTTCTCCACCTCCTCCACCTGATGCGTGGTGACCAGGATGGTGCGCGTCTCGTCCATGTAGTCATTGACCAGCGCATCATAGAAAGCGCGCCGCGCCAGCAGGTCCAGGCCGAGCGTTGGCTCATCGAGGACCAGGAGCTTGGCGTCGATGGCCATGGCCAGAGCCAGGTGCACCTGGGTCTTCATGCCCTTGGAGAGTGTGCGGATGCGCGAGTCGAGCTTGATCTGAGTCCTGGACAACAGGCTCATGGCGCGCTCACGCCGGAATTTCGGATGCACGCCCCCGACGAAGTCCAGGCTCTGGCCCACCTTGAGCCAGCCCGGCAGCACCGCCACGTCGGCGATGAAGCAGGTGTCCTGCATGATCTGCGAACGATGGGTGAATGGATCCTTGTCGAACACCCGCAACTCGCCCGTATAGGAAGTCAGGCCCAGCACTGCGCGCAGCGCCGTGGTCTTGCCGGCACCATTGGGGCCGATCAGCCCGACGATACGGCCGGGCTCGATCTGGAAATCCACATGATCCAGTGCGGTGAATTTTCCGTAGGCCTTGGTCAGGCCCTTGGCTGAGATCAGATTGCTCATAGGTCTCTCATGGGAATGCGTTGCATGGCCGAGGATGGGTGGGTCGACATGGTGGCACCTACCCCGACACCGGCCTGCGGACCAGCGGCTCCATCGGCTGTCTCACATAGCGTGCCCACACGTACCGCCAGGGCACGATGAAGTAGGCGATCACGATGCCGATGCAGTCGACGAACAGCGATTCGATGTCCGCGTTCCACTTGCCCGCCGTCCAGGCGCGCAGGGCGATCAGCAGCAGCCAGACCGTCTTCCATGCGACTTCATAGATCATCAATGGCAGCATCTGCAGCGGGTAACGGACACCCAGCAGGCTGAGCAGGGCCAATGCCGCAAGCATCGACTTGGCCAATCCGCGCGCCACCGGCCAGTCCGCCGATTGGAACAGCAACTGGCTCCAGACCACGCTGCCCATGACGAGCGCCATCAACAGGAACAGCAGCCGCATCGCATTGATCCGCCACATGGCGACGTCCGGAAACGCGACCTCGGAGTGATTCAACATGTCATTCCCCTTGTGACGGGCGGGCCGCGACTCAGGTCTCGGAGTTGCGCGGCGGCGAGGGCGGCCGCGTGGCCGCCGGCACCTGCGCGAACAATTCCTCGGCCGTGAATCCCAGGCGGTTGATGACGGCCAGTACCTGCGGCCATTCATCCTTGAGGAAGCGTTCGCGCTCGCCGGCCATCAGCTGCCGGCGGGCGCCGTCGCTGATGAACATGCCGCGGCCGCGGCGCTTTTCCACCAGGCCCTCGTCGACCAACTGCTGGTAGCCCTTCAACACGGTCAGGGGATTCAGGCGATAGTCGGCGGCCACGTTGCGCACTGAAGGCAGGGGGTCCCCCTCCTTCAGTGCGCCTTCCAGAATGAGCGCTACCATTCGATCGCGCAGTTGGCGATAGATTGGCTGGTTGTCATTCCAATTCGGGTCCATGCCGTGACTCGTGATGCCGTGAAGCGTGTGGGAGGGAACTAGCACAGTAATCTACCAGAACGCCTGTAGCCGTCCGCCCTGCTCTACCTTACGGGCGGAACACGCTGACATGGACGCGGCTGGCATCCAGCTGCGCACTACGCGCCATGAGCGAGGCAGCGCTGTTCTGATGCATCTGGCCGTCGAACAGGAACGCGGCGCCCCCCATGATCAAGCCGTTGATCATCACGGCCAGGGTGAGGGCTTTGAGCTTGAGGCTGAGTGAGGTGTACATGTCGGTCTCCTTGTTGGGTGTCACCAGCGGTGTGTTGGTGACTTGGTGTTATACTAAGCTACCCCACTGCTACATGCAAGCACTAATTCGAAATATTTTTTGCAAGCGTTAACCCGGCACCCTCACCCGGGCCGTTTGCTTACATAAGGGACTGATTTTTCAGGGCGTTTGACTTAACCAGGGGAGTGGGCCCATGCGTCTGACGGCATCGCTGACCTATCCGCAACTGGGTAGCTACCCCGTCGCACCCACACGTATGCTGTGCTCCATGGAGCCGTTGGATGAGGACGCCCAATTGATGCTGCGCTATCAGGCCGGCGAGGCGACTGCGTTCGACACACTCTATGCGCGCCACAAGGCGCCGCTGTATCGCTACCTGCTGCGCCATGTGCGCAACGCCACCAATGCCACGGATCTTTTCCAGGAAGTGTGGATGCGCGTCATCGCCAACCGCCTGCGCTACACGCCGCGCGCAAAATTCGCGACCTTCCTGTTCCACATCGCTCACAACTGCGCCATCGATCATCATCGCCGCTCGAGCGCCGCGCTCGTGGACGCCGGCGCCGACGACGGGGCGGCGCTGGATTCCGCGCACGCGCCCGAATACGAGCGGCCCGACCTGCTCGTCGAATACGATCAGCGCCTGGCGAATTTCGAGCGCGCACTCGATGCTCTCCCCACAGAGCAGCGCGAGGCCTTCGTGTTGCACGAGGAGACCGGGCTCGATGTCGCGCAGATCGCGCAGATCACCCAGGTGGGCGTGGAGACGGCCAAGAGCCGGCTGCGCTATGCCATTTCCAAACTGAAGAAATCACTGAGCGAGCACGAGCAGGTGGCGCGGGCCGTCGGCGCATGAGCGAACGCGAAGACAAGGAATTTGCGGCGTTCCTGCGCCGTCACGGCGAGGTGTCGCGCGCCTACCGGCGCCTGCGCGACGCACCGCCGGCCGCGGAATTGGATGCGCGCATCGCGCAGCACGCGCGCAACGTGCTGCCACCGCAACAGCATCGCTTGACGCAGCAGCGGCTCAAGGACATGAACCGCCCCGTGCAGACCAAACCCGGTTGGTTCGCGCCGGCATCGCTCGCCGCCAGCGTGCTGCTGTCGGCGGCGGTGCTGATGGCCATCGCCATCGATCCGCGTACGCGCAATGCCGGCGACGCGCCGCTCAAGCTCACGCACGTGAGCGCGGGCCGTGACGATGCGCCGCTGCTTGCCCACCCCGCGCCGTCCACGCGCATGCCGGAGCGGGAATCGCAGCAGATCGTGCCACGCCTGATCGAGCCGCGTCGCCTCTACAGCACCGACCCGCCGGGCTCGCACCCGCCGATCGAGCAAGTGTTGCTGCCACCCATGCCGGTGGAGGTGATCCGCCGCGATCCGCGCGAATGGCGCACGCGCATCGAGCAGCTCCGGCGCGACGGCCTTGGCGACCAGGCCGACGCGGAATGGCGGGAATACCTGAAGGTCTACCCGCAAGCGCATTGACGCCCTCGCGGATCCCCCGCGGCCGCATCGTTTCAGCTACCATATTGGGCTGTTTCGAGAGAGGATCCGCCATTGAAAAAGCCTGTCACCGTGACCATCACCGGCGCCGCCGGCAACATCGGCTACGCACTCGCCTTCCGCGTGGCCTCGGGCCAGATGCTCGGCCCGGATCAGCCCGTCAACCTGCGGCTGTTGGAAATTCCCGCCGCCATCAACGCCGTGCAGGGCGTGGTGATGGAACTGAACGACTGCGCCTTCCCCACGCTCAACAGCGTCAGCGCCGCCGATGACCCCAAGGTGGGTTTCAAGGATTGCGACTTCGCCATGCTGGTGGGCGCGCGGCCGCGCGGCCCGGGCATGGAGCGCAAAGACCTGCTGCTGGCGAACGCACAGATTTTCTCCGCGCAGGGCAAGGCCCTCGACGCCGTGGCCAGCCGCGACGTGCGCGTGCTGGTGGTGGGCAACCCGGCCAACACCAATTCGCTCATCGCGCAGCGCAATGCGCCCTCACTGAACCCCAAGCACTTCACCGCCATGACCCGCCTGGATCACAACCGCGGCATGGCGCAACTCGCCGAGAAGCTCGGTGTCGGCGTGAGCGCCATCAAGAAGATGCTCATCTGGGGCAATCACTCCGCCACGCAGTACCCGGATCTTTCCTACTGCACCGTGAACGGCAAGCCGGCGCGAAGCCTGGTCGATGACGCCTGGTTCAAGGACACCTTCATCCCGGTGGTGCAGCAGCGTGGCGCCGCCATCATCAAGGCGCGCGGCGCGTCCTCGGCGGCCTCGGCGGCTTCCGCAGCCATCGACCACATCCGCGACTGGATGCTGGGCACGCCGGACGGCGACTGGGTGAGCATGGCCGTGCCCTCCGACGGCAGCTACGGCATTCCCGAAGGCGTCATCTATTCGTATCCGGTCACCTGCAAGAATGGCGAATACAGCGTCGTGCAGGGGCTTGCCGTGGATGCCTTCAGCCGCGGCAAGATGGACGCCACCGACAAGGAATTGCGCGAAGAGCGCGATGGCGTCAAGGAATTGATCTAGCGCAGGACAACTGATCGCACAGCCCGCGCGGCGCGGCCAAGAGCCTTGGCCGCGCGGGCTGCGGGCGCCGGCGCCGCGCGTGGCCGCCGCCCACCGGGTTGCGATCCGCCGGTGCTGCGTGATTTCGCAAGGCAGGCACGGGGGGTTCATCTTGTCCATCATCACCGCGGCCGCGGCCGCCATCTTCTGGTTCGCACTGTTCCTGGTGCTGGCCATCACCCTGCTCTACAAGCGCGCGCCCCTGTGGCTGTTCACGCTATGCATGCTCGGCGCCCTGGCGGCGCACATCCTCATCGCGCCCTCCTCGGTGCTGATCACGGCGATCCTCGCGCTGCCCTTGCTGGCGCTGGTGCTGCTCAACATCAAGCCGCTGCGCATCGGGCTCATCACCCGCCCGTTCATGAAGAAGTACCTGAAGCTCCTGCCCACCATGTCCTCGACCGAGCGCGAAGCGCTGGAAGCGGGCACGGTCTGGTGGGACGGCGAGTTGTTCACCGGCGGTCCCGACTGGCCCAAGCTCATGCAGGCCAAGGCGCCCGTGCTGACGCCCGAGGAGCGCGCGTTCCTGGACGGTCCCTGCGAAACCCTGTGCCAGATGCTCGATGACTGGGACATCACGCACCAGCGCGGCGACCTGCCGCCGCAGGTGTGGGAGTACCTGAAGTCGCAGGGCTTCTTCGCCATGATCATCCCCAAGCGCTATGGCGGCCTCGAGTTCTCCGCCTACGCGCATTCCTCGGTGCTGGTGAAGATCGCCTCGCGCAGCACCACGGCCTCTTCCACCATTGCCGTGCCCAATTCGCTGGGGCCTGCGGAATTGCTGCTGCACTACGGCACCGATGAGCAAAAGAACCATTACCTGCCGCGGCTGGCACGCGGCGAGGAAGTGCCCTGTTTCGCGCTCACCGGCCCCCGCGCCGGGTCCGACGCGGCCTCCCTTCCCGACACCGGTGTCATCTGCCACGGCGAGTGGCAGGGGCAGCAGGTGGTGGGCATCCGGCTGAATTTCTCCAAGCGCTACATCACGCTTGCGCCCATCGCCACCGTCATCGGCCTCGCCTTCCGCCTGTTCGATCCCGAGCACCTGATGGGCGAGCGCGAGGACCTCGGCATCACCTGTGCGCTGATTCCGCGCGGCACGCCGGGCGTGAGCATCGGTCGCCGCCACTTTCCGCTGAACATCCCCTTCCAGAACGGCCCCATCAACGGCAAGGACGTGTTCGTGCCGATGGATTGCATCATCGGCGGCTTCAAGATGGCGGGACAGGGCTGGCGCATGCTGGTGGAGCAGCTCTCCGTGGGGCGCTGCATCTCGCTTCCTTCCAATGCCACCGGCGGCTCCAAGGCCTCGGTGTATGCCTCCGGCGCGTACACGCGCATCCGCCGCCAGTTCAATTCACCGGTGGGACGCTTCGAGGGCGTGGAGCAGGTGCTGGCGCGCATGGCGGGGCGTACCTACACCATGGACGCCGCACGCGCCGTCACCGCCGGGGCCATCGATGGCGGCGAGAAGCCGTCCGTGCCGTCCGCCATGCTCAAGTACCACGTCACCGAGATGGGCCGCATGGTGGCCAACGATGCCATGGACGTGCACGGCGGCAAGGGCATCTGCATCGGGCCCAGCAATTACCTGGCGCGCGGCTATCAATCCATCCCGGTGGCCATCACCGTGGAAGGTGCCAACATCCTCACCCGGAGCCTGATCATCTTCGGACAGGGCGCCGTGCGTTGCCATCCGTACGTGCTCAAGGAAATGAACGCTGCGCGCAATCCGGACCGCGAGCGCGGCGTGCAGGACTTCGACCGCGCGCTGTTCGGCCACATCGGCTTCACCCTCTCCAATGCGGCGCGCTCGCTGGTGATGGCGCTCACCTTCGCGCGCTTCACCTCCGTGCCCGAACAAGGGCCCAACAAGCGCTTCTTCCAGCACATCAACCGCTACAGCGCCTCGTTCGCCTTCGCCACCGACGTGGCCATGCTCACCCTCGGCGGCTACCTGAAGAAGAAGGAAACGCTGTCGGCGCGGCTGGGCGATGTGCTCTCCTCCATGTACCTGGCCTCCATGGTCCTGAAGCATCATCAGAACCAGGGCTCGCCGCAGGCCGACCTGCCGCTGGTGGAATGGGCCTGCCGCAGCCTCATCTACCAGGCGCAGGAGCAGCTGCATTCCTTCCTGCGCAATTTCCCGGTGCGGCCCATGGCGGCCCTGATGCGTGTGTTGATCTTTCCGCGCGGGCTCACCTACTCCGCGCCCAGCGACCGCCTGGGGCGCGCCGTGGTCGACCTGATCATGAATCCCGGCGACAGCCGCGAGCGCCTGTGCGACCAGATCTACAAGACCGTCGAGCCGCGCAATCCGCTGGGCCTGTTGCAGCAGGCGCTGGAGCTGTGCGTGCAAGCCGAACCCATCGAAAAACGTATCCGCGTCGAGGGCGTGAAGACCGGGCGCGTCACCGCCCTGGACTTCCCCGGCCAGGTGCGCCAGGCGAAGGACGCCGGCATCATCGCTGCGGGCGAGGCGGATTTCCTGCTCGACTACGACGCCAAGGTCATGCACCTCATCCACGTGGATGACTTTGCGCCACACGAGCTCGGAGTGCGTGCTTGACCGCGGCGCAACCGCCGGCAACGACGGAAGCGCCTTATTGCCGCAATTGCGGCGCCCCGCTGGCCGGCACGTTCTGCTCGGACTGCGGGCAAAGCGGCGATGTGCACGTGCCCACCACGCACGAGCTCATCCACGAGGCCCTCGAGGGCATCACGCATTCGGATTCGCGCCTGTGGGTGACGCTCAAGTACCTGCTGTTCATCCCGGGCAAGCTCACCAATGAATTCATCGCCGGCCGGCGCGTGTCCTATCTGCCGCCGATGCGGTTGTATCTGGTGCTGAGCGTGGCGTTCTTCCTGCTGTTGCCTGCGCCCAATGCAGATCTCGGTGGCGAGGAGCCGGTGCAGATCGGGTTGAATGCGGACGGTGTGGTCGCAGCGCCGGCATCCCCAGCAAACGGCCACACGGCACCGCACGCCGTGCGCAAGCTCCCTCCCGCGGAGCGCTGCAAGAGCATCGAGAGCGACCTCGGCCCGCGCACGCAACGCTTCCTGCGCAACACCTGCGAGCGTGTCCTGGCCGACAACGGCAAGACCTTCGAACACAACATCGCAACCACCTTCCCCAAGGCCATGTTCATCTTCCTGCCGCTGATCGCCTTCTTCAACATGCTGATGTACTGGTGGCCGCGGCAGCGCTATGCCGTGCACCTGCTGTTCTTCGTGCACGTGCACGCCTTTGCGTTCCTGGCCTTCACGCTGATGTGGCTCCTGGGCACGATCGGCGACTGGCTGCCCGCGTTGCGCGGCACATTGCAGGTGCTGCAGGCGGCGATCGGGCTGTGGGTGCCGTTCTACATCCTCAAGGCGCTGCGGCGCGTATTCGGGCGCAGCCGCTGGAACACCCTGGTCAAGGCCACGGCCCTGCTCCTGATCTACGTGACGGTATTCGGCATCACCTTCCTGGGCGTGGCCGCCTACGCTGCCTGGCGCACGTGATGCGGGTAGACTTGATTCCTTCTCATCCTGTGGAGATATCCATGACGCGGACATTCACCCTGTTGCTCGCCTCCCTCGCTCTTGCGCCCGCTTTGCAGGCGCAGACGCCCAGCGCTGCGCCCGCGCCGACCAGCGTGGCGGCGCCGGCCGCCGCTCCCATGAAGGCGGAGGTCTATGTCATTGCGCCGCGCGACGGCGAGAAGGTGCACAACCCGGTCACCGTGCGCTTCGGCCTGAAGGGCGCCGGCATCGCGCCCGCCGGCGTGAAGTTCGACAACACCGGTCACCACCATCTGCTGGTGGACACGGATGTCTCCGAGCTCAAGCCGGACGCGCCCGTCCCGGGCACCGACAAGATCCTGCACTTCGGCAAGGGCCAGACGGAAACGCAGCTGACGCTGTCGCCTGGCAAGCACACCCTGCAGCTCGTGTTCGCGGACGCCGGGCACGTGCCGTTCAATCCGATGATCGCCTCGAAGAAGATCACGATCACCGTGAAGTGACCGCGCGCGCCATCCTGCACGTCGACATGGACGCGTTCTACGCGTCCGTGGAAGTGCTCGACGATCCTTCCCTCGCCGGCAAGCCATTGATCGTCGGCGGCACGGTGCGCGGCGTGGTGGCCGCAGCCAGCTACGAGGTGCGCAAGTACGGCGTGCATTCGGCCATGCCCGTGCGCGAGGCGCTGCGCCGCTGTCCGCACGCGGTGTGCGTGAAGCCGCGCATGGCGCGCTACAGCGCGATTTCACGCCAGGTGTTCGGCATATTCAACGAGTTCACGCCCGAGATCGAAGGCCTGTCGCTGGATGAGGCCTTCCTCGATGTCACCGGCAGCCTGCGCCTGCTGGGCTCCGCCATGGACATCGCGCAGCGCATCAAGCGCACCATCCGCGAACGCACCGGGCTCACCGCCTCGGTGGGCGTGGCGGAGAACAAGCTGCTGGCGAAGATCGCCTCGGACCTCAACAAGCCCGATGGCCTGTGCCGGATCGGGGCCGACAACCTGCGCACCGTGCTCGACCCGCTGCCCATCGGCCGGCTGTTCGGCATCGGCCCCAAGACCCTGCCCAAGGTGCAGGCGCAGGGCATCCACACCTTTGGCGACATGCGCCGGGCGCCGGATGCCGTCCTGTGGCGGCTGTTCGGCAAGGAAGGCGCGGTGATTCGCGCGCGCGCCGCGGGCTTGGACGACCGGCCGGTGGTGCCCGACCGCGACGAGAAATCCATCAGCTCGGAGGAGACCTTCGACACCGACATCCGTTCCGATTCGCAGTTGCAGGCACACCTGACGCAGCTGGCCGACAAGACCGCCGCGCGGCTGCGCGCGGCACAGCTGCTGGCCGGCGTGGTGGTGGTGAAGGTGCGGCGCGCCGATTTCAGCACGTACACGCGCCGGCAGAGCATCGAGCCGCCGACTGCGGACACCGCGGCCGTGCTGGCCGTGGCCGGCAGGTTGCTCGAATCATGGCGCGGCGAGTACCCGGACTGGCCGGTGCGCCTGCTGGGCGTGGGCGTGGCGGGCCTGGCGCCGGCGCTGCAGGGCGAACTGTTCGGCGGGGACACGGTCAGGAGTTCCCGGCAGGACGCAGCCATCGACGAGATCCGCAAGCGCTTCGGCAACCAGGGAATCGTGCGCGGCGGGCTGTTGCCGTCGACGGGCGGCGACGGGAAGGCCCGGCGCGGCCGGGCTTGATATCATCGCCACGCCATGTACACGAGCTTTTTCGGACTCAGCGAAAAGCCTTTCGCCATCACCCCGGACCCGCGCTATCTCTACCTGAGCGAGCGCCACGCTGAGGCGTTGGCGCACCTGTTGTACGGCATCAACGAATCCGGCGGCTTCATCCAGCTCACGGGCGAAGTGGGCACGGGCAAGACCACGGTGGTGCGCACGCTCCTGTCACGCGTGCCGCAGCATGCCGATGTGGCCGTCATCCTCAATCCGCGCGTCACGCCGGCGGAGTTCCTGCTGACCATCTGCGAGGAGCTCGGCGTGCCGCTCGCCGCCGGCGAGCGCGGCAGCGTCAAGGAAATGATCGATGCGCTGAACCGCCGTTTGCTCGCCACGCACGCCAGCGGCCGGCGCGTCATCGTCATCGTCGATGAGGCGCAGAATCTCGATGCCGATGTGCTGGAGCAGGTACGCCTGCTCACCAACCTCGAGACCGCGACGCAGAAGCTGCTGCAGATCATCCTGATCGGCCAGCCCGAATTGCGCGAGCTGCTGGCGCGCAACGACCTGCGGCAGCTGGCGCAGCGCATCACCGGCCGCTATCACCTGCATCCGCTGACGCGCGAGGAGACCAAGGGCTACGTGCGGCACCGCCTGCGCGTCGCCGGCGCAGCGGGCGAGATCTTCACGCCTGGCGCGCTGGAGGAGATCTATCGCATTTCCGGCGGGATTCCGCGCGTCATCAACGTCACCTGCGATCGTGCATTGCTCGGCGCATACACCACGGATACCCGCCGCATCAACACCGAGCTGGTGCGCCGCGCCGCCGGCGAGGTGTACGGGCGGCACTTTGCGCCGACCTGGCTGCGCTGGGGGGCGATAGCGGCCGCAGCGCTTGCCCTCGCAGCCGTGTTGTTCTTCGCGCTGCGTCCCGGCCGGCATGCGCCGGTAGTCACGGCGAATGCGGGCGCCGGCGCTGTGCCCGCACCCGCGGCGGCGGCACCAAGCCCAGCGGCAGCCGGCACCACGCCCGCCATCGCCGTTCCGATGCCGTCCGCGGCAACGCCGGTCGCGGCGGCCCCCGCCGTGGCGCCGCCTGCTGGCTCGACCGAAGCCGCACCCGTGGGAGGCGCCGCGCCGGCTGGCACCGGAGGCGCCGCCGGCACGGGCGTCGCGACCAAGTCCGGCGCCGCCACGGGCGGCAGCGCGGGCGTGATTTCGCGTGGCGCGCCGCTGGCGTCGCTCAACACCCTGCTCGCCGAGAGCGGCGAGGAAGTGTCGATGGCCTCCGCATACCGGCGCTTGCTGTCCCTATGGGGAACGGCGCTCACCAGCGACAAGAATCCCTGTGCGCAGGCGGCGCGTGCCGGACTGTCCTGCCTGTCGGACCGCGGCTCGTGGGGGCAACTGCGTGCGCTCAACCGGCCCGCCATCCTCACGCTCAACAACGACCAGGGCCGCCCCGTGCATGTGGTGCTGACGGGCCTGGATGACGAATACGCGACGCTCGCGCTCGGTGAAAAGGGCCGGCGCGTGAGCCTGTCCGAGATCTCGCAGGTCTGGATGGGCGAGTTCACACTGGTGTGGAAGCCGAAGATCGGCAAGCCCAAGGAACTGTCCGTGGGCATGCGGGGCGAGGGCGTGCAATGGCTGCGCCGGAGCCTGGCGGCCGTGCGCGGTGCGGCCATCACTCCCGACCCGCTCGATGTCTACGATCAATCCCTGGCCATCGCCGTCCAGAATTTCCAGCGCGATCACCGGCTAACGGCCGACGGCATCGCCGGACTCACGACGCAAGTGGTGCTGGACACGGCGCTGGCTGAACCTGGGTCTCCCCTGCTGTTGGCCGCTCCGAAGCGCGGCGGCTGAGGTTTCGACATGTCATTCATCCTCGATGCCCTGAAGAAATCCGAAGCCGAGCGTCAGCGGCAAAACGTTCCCGGCATGCTGGACCTGCCCACGCCATCCCCCAAGCCGCGCTTTCCCGCGTGGGGAATCTGGCTGGGGCTGTTGCTGGGCGTGAATCTCATCGTGCTGCTGGTGGTGCTGATCCGCAGTTCCGGATCCGGCGCAGCTTCCGCACCGGCGCTGGCCGCCGCACCTACGCAGGCGACAGCGCAGTCGCTGCCGGTGGCACCCGCGCCTGCGGCCACCGCCGCGGCAGCACCAGCCGCAGGCGCCTCCACCGCCGCCCCGCCCGCCGTGGCAGCGGCGAGCGCGGCCGCGGATGGCGCCTTCAGTCCCATGGAGGGCCAGCCGGTGTACGCGCCGGAGATCCCGGTGACCGACTCGCCACGCGGCGCCACGCCGGCCGGCGCCTATCCTTCCGCTGGTGCGCAGCCGGCGCTGGCCAGCACGGCCGGCCCCCTGATGCGCCAGCCGTTGCCCCCGCAGGCGCAGATCCCGCCGGATCCCAACGAAATCGTGCCGACCCTGCAGGAAGTGAACCTGTCCGGCAACCGCGGCATCCCCGAGTTGCACCTCGACATCCATGTGTTCGCGGCCAAGCCGGCCGAGCGCTTCGTGTTCATCAACAACCGCAAGTACCGCGAAGGCGCCACGCTGCAGGAAGGCCCGACGGTGGAGCGCATCACGCGCGATGGCGTGATCCTCAACTACCAGAACCTGCGCTTTTCGATCCCGCGCATGTGACGGCGCGGTGGCGGCGCCGCGCTCCGGACGCGCCGCTCTCGAGGCCGCGGCATGCCGGAATCCTTCAGGATGTCAGTTCTTGGGCCACTGCTGCGGCACCTTCTGCACCGCGGCGATGTCGTAGCCGAGCCGCCTCACTTCATCCAGCAGCGCCTGGTAATCCGCATCCGGCAGCACCGGCGTGCGCGCCATGATCCACACGTAATCGCGTGCATTGCGGGCGATGATGGTGCGGGTGTACTGCTCGTCGAGGTAGGCGATCAGGTACTCGGCCTTGATGGGCCAGATGAACTGCATGCCCCAGCGCGCATTGCCGGCACCCTCGCGCACGAAGCCGCGCGGCTTCATCGTCTTCTGCGGTCCATCGAACCCTCCCTTGCGGAAGGTGAAGGTGGTGGCAATGGTGCCGTCGGCATCGCGCCGGTAGGTTTCCACGGCGTTGTGAGCACCCTTTTCCATGAAGGTGGGGATGCTGGCGATGACGTACCAATCGCCCATGAAGCGATCGAGGTCCACATGGGGAACGGTGGCGATGGGGTGCTGGGGCATGGAGGCACAGGCATTGAGCAGCAGGCTCAAGACTAGCAGGGGAAGGTGGCGGTAGCGCATAGTGTGGACTTCGTTGGACTGTGCGGATCGGATTCGTTCCCATGAACTTGAAAATTTGGGCCGCCGCCGCCCTGCTGGCCGTGGTGGCCGGGTGCGGCAGGGGCGCATCGCACGGCACCCAGCCGCCGCGCATCGTGGCCGATTTTTCCGGCGGCGGTGTGACCTTGCGCGGCTCCCTGCCCGATGCGCGGGCGCATGACCGGCTGCTGGAACGGGCACGCCAGGCCTATGGCGATGCCCATGTGAAGGATCGCATCGAGGTGTCGGACAAGGTCATGGCCGCCGACTGGGTGAACTCGGAGCTGCTGCTGTTGCCGGTCGTGGACAGCGGCATCCGCGACGGACAGGCCGTGTTCGACGGCAAGAGCCTGCAACTCACCGGGCAGGTGCCCAGTGAAGCCATCGGCGCGCAGCTCGTGGCCCGCGCCGTCCGGGCGGCGGGCAGCTCGGTGACGGTCGAGAATCACCTTCAGGTGTTGAACTAGGAGGATGGCATGCGGTTGAAGATCTTGCTGGGAGCGGCGCTCCTGGCGCTGGCAGCGGCAGCACCGGCGCTGGACCTGAGCGCGCTGAGCAGTGCGGATGCATCCGCCGGCCTCAAGAAGGCGCTCGACCAGGGCATCAACCAGGCGGTGGCCAAGCTGGGCACGGCCGGCGGCTTCCTCGACAATCCGCAGGTGAAGATTCCGTTGCCGCCCAAGCTTGCCAAGGCCGAAAGCCTCATGCGCATGATGGGGCTGGGCGATCAGGCCGACCAGCTGATCGATTCCATGAACCGTGCGGCCGAAGCGGCGGTGCCGGAGAGCAAGGTGCTGCTGAAGCGGGCTCTCAAGCAGATGAGCGTGACGGACGCCAAGCAGATCCTCACCGGCGGGGATGATGCGGCCACCCAGTATTTCAAGCGCGTCACCACGGAGCCGCTGCAGGAGCGCTTCAAGCCCATCGTCGCCAAGGCCACGCAGAAGGTGAAGTTGGCGCAACAGTACAATCGCATCGCCGACAAGGGCGTACAGCTGGGGCTGCTCAAGCCCGAGGATGCCTCGATCGAGTCCTACGTCACGCAGAAGACGCTCGACGGCCTGTACCTGATGATGGCCGACGAGGAGCGAGCGATCCGCAAGGATCCGCTCGGCCAGGCGAGCAAGCTGTTGAAGAAAGTATTCGGCGCCGTGCAATGAGCGGTGCGCGGTCGCAAGCGCCCGCCTGGCGGGGGGCGGCGGGGAACACGGCGGCTGCAAACCTCGTGGCGGTGCTGCTCGCCGCCGCCGCACTCGCGGCACCCGCCGGTGCGGCGACGGTGGAGGGCACCTTGAGTTTTCCAGGCGGTTTCCTGCCGGCGATGAACGTCTATGCGCGCGAGCTCGACGGCACGCACCTGCACACGGTGGCGACGCGTGAATCGCAGGCCGCCTTCAAGCTCGACCTGCCGCCCGGACGCTACACCTTCTTCGCCGAGCCCAGCCAGGCGGGGGCGCCGCAGATCTACGGCGCCTACACGCAGGCCGCTGCCTGCCGCCTGCACGATGCGCAGGGCCCCTGCGATGATCATGCGTTGGTGATCGTGACCGTGGGCGCCGCCGGCCCCGTCGCGGGCGAGAACCACGAGGCGCCATCCGCACCGCTCATCGCCGACTGGCCGGTGCCCGACGATCTGGCGGCCGAGTTCGACCAGCTGCTGGGCCATCGAACCGAGCCCAGCGTGCAGGAACTGGGCGCACCGCGCTTCTCGGAATACCCCGCGCATGCCGATGTCGCGACTCAACCGGTACTCGACTATACCGCGCTCCACAGCCCGGAGCGCCAGCAGCACCTGCGCGAGGCGCTGCCGGTCGCGCCGGCTTTCGCCGGCGACGTGGCCGTGGCGCAACTGGCCTGCGGCGCGGCCTGCGTGGATGTCATCCTGATCGATTGGAAAACCGGCAAGGTGCAGGCGCCCCAGGCGCTCGCGCAGGTGCCGCGCAACCTGCCCTGCCGCGGTGATGAAACGCTCCTGTTCCGCCGTGACAGCCGCCTGCTCAGCCTGTCGCGGCAGCGCGATGCCGATGTGGTGACGCAGTATTTCCTGTGGAAGCCCGACAGCGGCTCGCTGGTGCAGACGGCGGAATACCGGCGTCCCGTCGAGCGTTTCTGCTCGCTTCCGGCGCCCTGAAGCGGCAACCCGCCGCGCGCTACTCCGCCACGTACCAGCGCGTATCCACCTTGATGAGCGTGAGCTTGTCGTAGGGCAGGCCCTCGCCGCTGAGGTCGTACACCAGCTTCGTTCCGCCCAGTTCCACCTTCGGCTCGCGCGCCGCCGCCAGCTCCAGCCCCACCCGGAATTTCTCGCGCGTGCGTTCGTTCAGTTCGCAGCCACGCACGATGGCATCGAAGGCCTTCTGCGTCATGGTCTTGCTGAAGCCCGGTTCCATGACATCGAGGAAGTAGGTCAGGCAATTGCCCTTGTTGAGCAGCTCGATGCCGCGCGCCAGCAGCGCCGCCACCGCCGGGTCCTTCGCCGCCGGCGCAGGTGCCGCCGCCGTGGAAGGGGTGTCCTCGGGTGCCGCGGCGAGCACCGCATCGATGTAGGACTCGACGCCCGAGGGAATGACGCCGCGCCACTCCTTGCCGGACGGCAGGAGCGAAACCACCTGCACGATGCTGCGCCGCTTCAGGCGTTCCACCTTGGTAAGCGAGGCGCGCACCACCACGTGCAGCATGTCGCCCTCCTTGACGACGCCCAGAGCCTTGAACTCATCGTACTTGGCGGTGCGCGCAGGGACCTTGGCGAGGATGGCGAGCAGCAGGTTTTCCGGCGTCATGCGGCGCACGTCATCCAGGCTGGGTCCGGCGCCGAACAGGGTGCTGCGGATCTGCCGGCCGGCGTCCCGGTTGCGGTTGTTCTCGGCCTCACGCTCGCAGGCCAGCAGCACCTTGTCGCGAATGCGTTGCACCTCGGCAGGTTCGTACAGGATCACCGCCGCGCTCGGGCCACCCGCGGTGGTGAGCTGCACGATGGCCTCGGCGGTCTTCTCCGGCGATTCGGCCTGCGCCATGCTGCACAATGACAGCAGCAACACCGCCCCCGCCGCCCGGGCCGCACGCCACCGCAATGATGCGCTCATGCCTGATCCTCCAGCTTCGCATTCGACCCATGCACATGCTTGATGCGCCACTCCCCGCCCGCTCGCACCAGCACGAAGCTGCGCCGTGCCAGGATGCCGCGCAGCACGTACGAGAGGGTGCACAGCGCCGCATCGCCCATCAGGTCGACCCGCACGTCGTCGAACTTGAAGCCGAAGAATGGCGGCGCCGCGCCCTTGGCCCTGAGCTTGTCGAACAGCGCGGTGAAACGCGCCACCACGGCGGCGCGGCCGACCGCCAGCTTCGGGGAATTGAGGAACGGGAAGAACATGCTGGCCTCTTCCACCCACAGCGATTCGAGGACGGCGCCGTCCCCCTGGTCGATGGCATTCAGCATGCGGTTGACCACCGCCTGCACACGCTCGCTTTCTCCTGCTTGCATCCAGTCCCACCCTCCATTTGTGCGATGATTATCCCATGCGCAAGATAATGACGCTCACCATGCGTGGGCTGGTGACGGTCCTGCCGCTGGCATTGACCGTCTATGTGATCTTCTGGCTGGTGCATTCGGTCGAGGAGATCCTGCGCCGCCTGTTGCTGACCCTGGGGGTGATTTCCCCCGCGCACTATTGGCCCGGCCTGGGCCTGGTCACCGCCTTCCTGCTGCTGCTCGCCATCGGCACGCTGGTGAACGCCTACGCCGGCAAGCTGGTGTTGAATTTCTGGGACGAGCTGCTTGGGCGCATCCCGGTCATCAAGACCATCTATGGCAGCTTTCGCGACGTGGTCAGCATGCTGCCCTCGGGGAGCGGCGAGAAGCGCGACCTGCAACGCGTGGTGCTGGCCCGCTTCGGCGAGGCGCGCGCCATCGGCTTCGTGACGCGCGAGGACGCGCCCAAGGCGCTGCTCGACGCCGGCGGGCAGGAATGGGTGGCAGTGTATTTTCCCTTGAGCTACGCCTTCGGCGGTTACACGGTGTACATGCCGCGGGAAGCCCTGCAGCCGCTCGACATTTCGGTGGAGGAAGCCATGCGCCTGGCCATCACCGCCGGGCTGACGGCGGGCGGCAGCCGTGGCAAGGCGTCCTAGAGCCGTTTCCTGCCTGTGGATCGCGGCGGCGTGCCGGTCGCGCCGCCGGACGTTTCATCGGTTCAGGCGCCGCGCGCCACTGACGCTGGGGCTGCCGCGCACGTAGAAGCGCAGCGGCAATTCGGCCGCCTTGGTGATGCCGATGCGCACGCTCACGCCGACATCGGCGGCGGCTGCGCCGTCCTGCGCCAGCCACAGCTCCCGCCCGCGGAGCAGGTCGATGCCATCGAAGCGGTCATCCACGTCCAATGCGCGCGTCAGCCGTCCCGGGCCCCTGCACCACTGCGCCGGCCGTGTTCCAGCCGCACGCGATTGCAGCCAGTCGAGCCCAAGCACCGGCTCGGCGGCACGCAGCAACACACCGCTGCCGACGCCGGCGGCTTCGCTGGAGACGTTCAACAGCCAGGATACGCCATAGCACAGGTACACATAGGCATGGCCAGGTGCAAGGAACAGCGAGCGATTGCGGGGCGTGGGGCCGCGGAAGGCATGGCAGGCGGCATCGTTCTGCACATAGGCTTCCGTCTCGACGATGCGCACCGCCGCCAGGCGCGCCGCTGCCGCGCCCGCGGGGCGACGGCGTGCGCCAGCGCCGGGGCCGATTCGTCGTACAATCAATTTGCCGAGCAGGAACCGCGCCAGGCCTTCCGTTCCAACCGGCAGATCGGCGCGCCGCAAGCGGCGCAGGCGCCGCGCGAGCGGTGCATCGGCGCCGGCTTCGTACGAGACGGTTCGTGAGGAGAAAGCGGGACTCATGATCGATCTTTACTATTGGACCACACCCAACGGCCACAAGATCACCCTGTTCCTGGAGGAAGTGGGAGCGCCCTACACACTGATCCCCGTGGACCTGGGCAAGGGGCAGCAATTTGCGCCGGAGTTCCTGGCGATAGCGCCCAACAACCGCATACCGGCCATCATCGACCGCGAGCCTGAAGACGGCGGGGAGGCCATTTCGGTTTTCGAGTCCGGCGCCATCCTGTTGTACCTGGCCGAAAAATTCGCCCGCTTCCTGCCGCAGGAACTACGCGCGCAGGTACAGGCCAAGGAATGGCTGTTCTGGCAGGTGGCTGGGCTTGGACCCATGGCCGGGCAAAATCATCACTTCACGCGCTACGCACCGGAGAAGGTCCCCTACGCGATCGACCGCTACGTGCGCGAAACCGCCCGCCTGTATGGCGTGCTCGACCGCCAGCTGGCAAAGGCGGAATTCATCGCCGGCGAATACTCCATTGCCGACATGGCCTGCTATCCGTGGATCGTGCCGCACGAAACCCAAGGCCAGCGCCTGGCGGATTTTCCACACTTGAAACGCTGGTTCGAGGCGATCGCCGAGCGGCCGGCGACGCGACGAGCCTACGAGCGTGCGCGCCAGGTGGCGGCGGCGGCAGTCAACGAGGAACCGCGTAAGACCTAGGGCTTTGTGCCCGCTGGAACGGCGAGAAGCGCAGGCGCGCCTTGGTGGGCGGCTCCACCAGGATCTGGCGCCGCACCAGGTTGGCGTAGGAACGATGCTCGAGCATGGTGGGCCGCAGCGCACCCGCCAGCTCTTCATCACCGGCGTATTCGGCGCGGCTATATTGCGAGAAGATTTGGAAATATTGCGAGTACAGGCTCTGGTAGCGCTCCAGCAGCTTGAAGCCGTTGGCATCGTGCACCGCATCCACCAGCACCTCGGCGCAATAGCCGCTGGAGGCCGCCATGACGTACTGGCGGTGCTCGGTGATGACGGCCTCGCGGTAGTCGGTGCGGCCGTAGAACAACTGGAACAATTGCTCGCGATGTACGCCGGTGATCTGATGATTGCGCAGGTAATCCACGAGGCCGCGCCTGTGCACGAGCCGCACGGCCATCTGCCGCAGCGCCATGGCCTGCTGCGACTGGCGCGGAAAATCCGCCACCTCGCGCATGCGCCGCGCGTGGCTCGTTTCCCACAGCGTGTACTGGCGCCCGTCATCGAGCAGGCGCGACACCGGCACCCGGTAGTAGTCGGGTTGCGATTCCGTGGTCCACAGGGCTTGTTCCGAAGCCCGCATGAGCTGCACGAAAGTAATGGGGGGAGATCGACTCATCATCCGCAAATTCCATCTCGCCGCTGATGCGGTACGCCAGGACGGTACGCCAAGGCGGTTCGCCAAGGCGGTACGTCGAGGCGCGTAGTGTGCCCTCAGGCCAAGGACGAGTCGATAGAAATTTCCGCTATTTGTTTGCGGCCACTCCCGCCTCGTGCTGCTTGAACCACGCCATGATGTATTGCACCTTGCCGATGAGATGGCTGGGTCGCGCGGAAATATCGTGCGACGCACCAGGCACGCGCACCAGCGCGGTGTCCACGCGGCGCAGCTTGAGCGCTTCGTAGAATTGCTCGGCCTCGCTCGAGGGCGTGCGGTAGTCGGCCTCACCGGTCATCAGCATCGTGGGTGTGACCACATGCTCCACGTACGCCAGCGGTGAACGCCGCCAGTACGCCTCGCGGTCCTCCCACGGCAGCGCCCCGAACCAGTAGCGGTAGAAAAAATTCACCCCGTCGGCGGTGAGAACGAAACTCGTCCAGTTAATCACGGGCTTGGCGACCACCGCGGCGCGGAAGCGGTCGGTGTGGCCGACGATCCAGGCCGTCAACACTCCGCCGCCACTGCCTCCAGTGACGAACAGCCGCGCCGGGTCGACATAGCCGCGCGCCAGCACGGTGTCCACGGCCGACATCAGGTCGTCATAGTCCTTGTCCGGGTAGGCGTGATGGATCAGATCGCCGAATTCCTCGCCATAGGAGGTGCTGCCACGCGGATTCATGTACAGCACCACGTAGCCGGCCGCAGCGTACAGCTGCAGTTCGGCGGCGAAGCGTGTGCCGTAGTTCGCAAAGGGGCCGCCGTGGATCTCCAGCAACAGGGGATATTTCTTGGAAGGATCGAAGCCGGGAGGCGTGATCACCCAACCCTGGAGCTTGCGATGGTCCGCGGAGGACTCGAAGCGGATTTCCTCCACCTTGCCCAAGGTGCGGAAATTCAGCAGGTTATCGTTCAAATGTGTCAGCGTCTTCACGTCGGACGCCGAGGTGCCCACCGCCAATGCCGCAGGCGCCGCCGTCGAGGCGCGCGTGTAGGCGAAGCGCCCGCTGCCCGCCACCGTGAACGAACCGCCCGCATAGGGCCGCGTCACGTCGGTTCCGCCCACATCGTTCGCGAGGATTCGCATCTTGCCGGCGAGGTCGACGCTGGCCAGGCGCGTGGTGCCCTGATCGTCGTATTGGAAGAACACGCGCTTGGAATCCGCGCTCCATTGCGGCAGTTCGGCGTCGCGATCGAGCGCTGCAGTCAGGCTGCGCACATGGCCGCCGTCGATGTCCATGAGATACAGCTGCGTGACCTGATAACCGCGGCGCCTGTCATCGAAGCCGAGGAAAGCCACATGCTTGCCGTCCGCGGACACGGCCGGGGAGTGATCCGGCCCGCGGCGGTCGGTGAGCGTCTTGAGCGAACCGTCGCGCAGGTCGATCGAATGAATTTCCGAATCCAGGGGCTCGTATTCCGCGTCGGCGCGGCGATTGGCGCTGAGCAGCAGGTGCGTGCCATCGGGCGTGAAGCTCAAGGTTCCGCCGTGATCGAAGTTGCCGCTGGTCACCTGCCGCGGCGCACCGCCCGCCGCACTCACCACGAACACCTGATCGAAGGCGTCCGGCAGGTAGCCGCCCCCATCCGCGCGGTACACCACCCGGTCGATGTACTTGGGCGGCTCGGCCCACTTGGCGTCCTTGGGAGGCTTGGGAATGTCCACCTCCAGGGGCTTGCGCGTGGCCGGCACCGGCATGCTGAAAGCGATCTGCGCGCCGTCCGGGGACCAGGCGAACTCTCCCGGCTCTTCAACCAGATTGGTGATCGCCGCCGATGCACCGCTTTGCACCCAGTGGACGAACAGCTGGCGCGAGCCGTCGGCCCGCTGCGCGAGGTAGGCAATGCGCGTGCCATCCGGGGACCAGCGCGGACCGCTGCCGGGGTCACCGTTCGCCAGCGGCATGTCTCGTCCGCTGTCGACGTCCAACAACCAGATGGAGGGTCGCGCCTTGTCGGTCTTGATGTCCATGTTCATGCGCACGTACGCCACGTGCCGGCCATCGGGGGAGATCTGCGGACCGGCCACCCAGGCCAGGTCGAACACATCGGCCGACTTGAACACATTGTCCGGCGCCGCGGCGGCCTGCCGTCCCAGCAGCAACGCGAACGACAATGCCACCCATCCCCAAGAACGCTTGCTCATGCTTCCCATCCCCCGTCAATCGACCTTGCCGGCCCAGCAATGGCGCTGGTGCTCGTCCATCATGCCCACCGCCTGCATGAACGCATGGCAGATGGTGCTTCCCACGAAGCGGAATCCCAGGCGCTTCAGTTCCTTGCTCATGGCATCGCTCTGCGGCGAGGAGGCGCGGAAGTCCGCGAGCCGCAGCGGCCGGCGCTTGAGCGTGCGGCCGCCGGTGAACTGCCACAGCGTTTCATCCAGGCTAGCGCCGCGCTCCTTCAAGTCGAGCAGCGCACGCGCATTGCCGATGAAGGCCTCGATCTTCAGGCGATTGCGCACGATGCCGGCATCCTGCATCAGCCGCGCGCGTTGCGCGGCGCCGAAGCGTGCCATCTTGTGCGCATCGAACCCGGCGAAGGCGCGCCGATAGTTGTCACGCTTGCGCAGCACCGTGATCCAGGACAGGCCCGCCTGCGCGCCCTCCAGGCACAGCATTTCGAACAGCCGGTGCTCGTCATGCACCGGCCTGCCCCATTCGCGATCGTGATACTCGACGTACAGCGGGTCATCGCCGCACCAGGCGCAGCGCCGCTTGCCGTCGGGATGACGCCGCGCCGTGCGCAGCTTCCAATCCGTTTCCTGCGCCATGTTCAGGCGCCGCCATCCGGCCGCTTGCCGCCGGCGCGCCGCTCGTGTCTGATGCACACATGCGTCATTATGAAGACCTCCTGGTGGGTGAAACGCGCGAGAGCGCGCCGCGCACGCTGACCCGGGAGGAAATGCTCGAGTTCGCGCGCCGCTATGACCCGCAATATTTTCATACCGATGTCGAAGCCGCCAGGGAATCCATCTTCGGCGAGGTGATCGCTTCGGGCATCTTCACCATGGCGCTGTGGCGCCAGCTCGATCACAGCATCGCCGCCGACATCCGTTGGATCTGCGGCATCGCCTGGGACGAGGTGCGCTGGCCGCTCGCCGTGCGCAGCGGGGACACCCTGCGCGCCCGCTACACCATTCTCTCCAAGCGGGTGTCCGCCTCGCACCCCGAGCGCGGCATCATCAGCATCCAGTACGAGATGCTCAACCAGAAGGACAAGGTGGTCTGGAGCGCGCGGGGCACCAACCTGGTCGAGCGGCGTGCACATGCGGCCGTGGTTTGAAGGAGCCACGCCGCTGGGTTCAGGCGCGGTTGGTCTGCAGGCGCACGGCATGCGCCTGCTTGTAGGGCAGTTCGATGCGGTGCACACCGCGAATGATGCGCGCCGCGCGGCGGATCTCGTTCATGAGGCGCAGCAATACGGGATTCGCGGGGCAGCCATCGCCGCGCGGCTCGGCTACCACATGCAGGACGACGAAGCGGTCTTGCTCCAGGCGCACGAACACGGCCACGCCCACGGGCCGTCCCGTCTCATTCACCGCGAACAAGGTCTGCACGCCGGCGACGCTGCCGACGCGCACCCGCAGGCAGCCGTCGTGCTCGTAGATTTCCGGCGCTCCGTAGGTCTTGATCGAATGCTCGATGCCGCCGCGGACGCGGTGCTGGTTGGCGTTGAAGAACACCAATTGCTCCAGGGCAAGACGCTGCGCAGGAGGGAGTTTGGAGGTGATCCAGATGGCAGAACTCAACTGGTTTCCTTTTTCGATCGGGATCGGCGGGGCCAGAATGAGCGCCGGGTCACAGATCTATTTTGACGCAGCGCAGCAGAGCTTGTCTGAATCAGGAGACTCCGTATCGTATAGCGTCTTGCGATAAATGCTACTAGCGTCTGATTTCACGGAAACGACGCACGACTGCCGCGATGCAGCATAATTGGCCCCAGGACCCCGACAGCTACAAGGATCCGGAAACGGTGATACCCGCCGGAGACGAAACGAATCCCCACCAAACGTCGAAGCTCAGTTCGGCGCACGAAATCGTGGAATTGGTGGTACTGACGGCGGATGAGCCGTTCCTGGCGGTGCTGCGCGAGGCCGTCGGCAGTGCGACCCGCCTGTGGCATGTGCCTTCCGCCGACAAGGTGAGCGATCTGCTGCTGGCCGGCGACGTCGGCATCCTGGTGCTGGACGGGGCGGCGCTTCCCGGCAGCAATGCCAGCTTCATTGAACAGCTCAAGCGGCAATTTCCGGAACTGGTGGTCCTGTTCGCCGGCACCCGTGAGGATGAGGGCTTGTTGTCGGGCCTGATCAGCAAGGGCATCGTCTACCGCTTCATCCACAAGCCCATGTCGAGCGCGCGCGCGCGGCTGTTCGTGCAAGCCGCCATCCGCAAGCATGAGGATCCCCGCAATACCATGGTGCTGCCCGCGCTCACCAAGGTGTCCAAGCCCACCGACTGGCGGCTGATCGGCGGCGGGGCCGCCGGCCTCCTGCTGCTGATCGCCGCGATCGTCGGTTGGCGGATGTACGGTTCCGCGCCTGCCGCGCCACCGCCGCCGGCCAATGCCAATGCCGAGGACCCCTTGTTGAAGCGGGCCGCCGATGCCCTGGCCGCCAATCACCTCACCGAACCGGCAGGCGAGAATGCGCTGGAGCTCTACATGGCGCGCCTGGCGCGCGCGCCGGGCGATGCGCTGGCCAAGGCGGGCGTGCTCGAGGTGCACGAACGGTTGCTGGCCCGGGCGGAAAACGCGCTGTTGGAGGAGCGCCTGGACGAGGCAGCCTCCGCCATCGACGCGGCGCGCCGCGCCGGCGTGGAAGGCGGACGCATCGCCTTTCTCACCGCGCAGCTCAACAAGGCGCGCGACCAATCCAAGGTGGCGCAGACGCGGGCACGCGCACAGAACGAGCAGCGCGCCGGCAGCGATCAATTGTCACAGGCTTTGAGAAGCGCCGCGCAGCGCATGGACCAGGGCCGGCTGCTCGAGCCCGAATCCGACAGCGCGCTGCACTACGTGCGGCAGGCCATGGACGCCAATCCCACCGACCTCGGCACCCAGCAGGCCAAGCGCGCGCTCGGCGCACGGCTGCTCCTCGACGCCCGCGCCGCCATGCAGGCGCGGGACTTCGACAAGACCAATCGCCTGCTGCAGGCGGCGGCCGGGTTTGCCACGCAATCGGACATCGACGCCACTCGCGCCGCCCTGGCCGGCGCGCGCAACGAGATGCAGACCGAGGGACGCGACCGCCTGCTCAAGCTCGCCAACGAACGGCTGCAACAGGACCGGCTGATCGACCCTGCGAACGACAGCGCCAGGTATTACCTGTCGAGCCTGAAGGCGCTGGATCCGGCATTTCCCGGCCTGCCCGCCGCCACCGCCGATTTCAGCACTCGCCTGCTCGCCAAGGCCCGGCGCGCACAGAGCCTGGGGCAGTCGGATGCGGCGCGCACCTGGTTGGACGAGGCAGCCGCCGCCGGCGGCAATGCGGCCGAGATCGCCGCCCTGCGGACCGAGTTGAACGGCGCACCCGCGGCGGCCGCCACGGCCGGCAATGCGACGCCGGCAAATGCGCCGGCGAATGGCGATGCCGCCCGCGTCGTCGGTGCCCAGGCACTGACGCGGGTGGTGACGGTGCAGCCGGAGTACCCGCCGGATGCCGCACGCAAGCATCAGGAAGGCTGGGTCGATGTGGAATTCACGGTCAAACCCAACGGCAGCGTGCAGGACACCGTGATCCGCAATTCCGAGCCCGCGGGCGTGTTCGACCAGGCCGCGATCAAGGCCGTGGAGAAGTGGCGCTTCAAGCCGGTGTTGCGCGATGGCAAGGCCGTTGAACAACGCGCCCGCATCCGCGTGCGCTTTTCCTGGAAGAGCTGAGGGGCACGGCCCGCGAGCCGCGGCGCACCGCGGGCAGCAGGGTGAGGGCTGGCATTCGGCTCCATGATCGGGCATAAGGGCGCTCCGGTTTTTCGCCCAGGTCGGAGTACATCGCCCATGCCGTCCTTTCCCATCGAGTTGGTGCGCCAGCAATTCCCGGCGCTGCAAAGTTCCAGCGCGTTTCTCGACAACCCCGCGGGCACGCAGGTGCCGCGCCTGGTGATCGAGGCCATCGGCGCCGCCCTGGCGAATGCCGCCAGCAATCTCGGCGGCCAGTTCGAGTCCTCACGCCATGCGGATGCGATCTACGACCGTGCGCACGACAACATGGCGGAACTGCTCGGCGGAAGTTCCGGAGGGGAAGTGACGCTCGGCCAGTCCATGACCATGCTGACCTTCCACCTGTCACGTTCGCTGGGCCGCAACTGGAAGCGCGGCGATGAAATCATCGTCACCCGCATGGATCACGAAGGCAATGTCTCGCCCTGGGTGCATCTCGCGGAGGACCTCGGCCTGGTGTTGCGATGGCTGCCGTTCAACAAGGACACCTGGCGCATCGAGCCCGCCGACCTGGCGGGGCTCCTCAATGAACGCACCCGCCTGTTGGCGTTGAACTACGCCAGCAACCTCACCGGCTCGATCAACCCGGTCGGCGAACTGACGCGCATGGCGCGCAGCGCCGGTGCGCTGGTGTTCATCGACGCCGTACAGGCCGTCCCGCATGTGTTGGCGGACGTGGCGCAGATCGGCTGCGATTTCCTCGCCTGTTCCTCGTATAAGTTCTTCGGACCGCACCTGGGCGTGCTGTGGGGCAGGGAGGATCTCATGAACTCGCTGCATGCCTATGCGGTCCGCTGCGCCACCAAGACCATGCCGGGACGGCACGAACTGGGCACACCGCAGACCGAACTGCTGGCGGGACTGGCCGCCGCCGCCGACTACCTCGTGTGGCTGGGCGGCGAATGCGGTGCGAGCGGGTCGCGGCGCGAGAAAATCGCCGCCGCCTATGCGGCAGCCACCGCCTACGAGATGCCGCTGGCGCAGCTGTTGATCGATGGGCTGCGACGCATACCGGGCGTGAAGGTGCAGGGCATCACCGACTCCAACCGCCTGCACGTGCGCGTGCCCACGGTGTCGATCACGCATCCCCGGTTCCGCAACAGCAGGCTGGCGCGCGAACTCGGGGCGCAGGGCATCAATGTCTGGTCCGGACACAACTACGCCTACGAAGTGGCGCGTCACCTCGGCCTCGACGAGGAGGAGGGGGTGCTGCGCATCGGCCTCGCGCACTACAACACGCGCGCCGAAGTGGAGCGCATCGTCGCGGCGCTCGAGGTGCTGATGCCCGCATGACTGGCACCGCCGCGGGCACCTGTTCTGCGGCGCGACAGGCGTATATCATCGCCCGCCTGCACCTGGGGTATCGAGCATGCGCTTTTCGGGGATGAACATCAGCACGGCATGGCCACGCGCCGCGGCGGCGGTGCTGGCGGTTGCGACGCTCGCGTCCTGCACCGTCCAGCAGGCCATGGACATCGCGCTGTCGAAGGATCCAAAGGCTGCGCTCAAGAACCTGCAGGATGCCAAGGTCAGCAGCTACAAGAACGATCCGCGCGCTGCACTGGCCGACGTCAAGCGCGTCGACGCCACGCTCAAGGCGCTGTTCGGCAACCTGCGCAACGAAAGCAACAAGAAATGGGGCGCGCAGGAATCGGAAGTTCTGCCCAGCGCCAAGAAATACGTCAAGTACACGCAGCAGTACAAGAACCGCATCATCGTCGACTACGAAACCGGCACGATCCGCATCGAGCACATCAAGGAGCCGCAGGCCGTGGCGAAATTACGCGGCGCCGTCGTCGTGGCGCTGCTGACGCCCGAGGATCCGAAATCCGCCGACGTGTTCACCGACGCGGACGTGGTGCTGAACGGCAAGCCCTTCCTGCAGGATGTGGTGCTGGACCAGAACGGCAAGTTCATGACCACGCGCGCGGATGTGGAACGCTTCGCGGATTACCTGGTCAAGCGCCGCCTGCGCAGCCGCAACATCAGCGTCGCCGGCGGCACCGTTGCCGTCTCCTACGTGCAGTTCGACATGATCGGGGCGGAGCAGGATCGCGCGCCGGCGCCGGATTTCCAGCCCGACACCACGCAGCGCGGCGATCCGAACCGCTACGCGGCGGCCGACAAGATCGCGCCGAAATTCCTCGAGACGGTGAACCGGCACGCCCGGGCCACCGGCGTGGATCCGGCGCTGATCTTCGCCATCATCTACCAGGAGAGCCGCTTCAACCCCAACGCCGTATCGCAGGCCAATGCCTACGGCATGATGCAGCTCGTGCCCACCAGCGGCGGGCTGGAGGCCTACCAGAAGGTGCACGGCGCCTCGCAACAGCCCACGCCGGAATACCTCATGGACCCGGACAACAACATCCAGCTGGGCGCAACCTACCTGCGCATCCTGATGTTCGAGCAATGGCTGAAGAACATCCGCAACATCCCATCGCGGGAGTACTGCTCGATCTCGGCCTACAACACCGGTCCCGGCAACGTGGCCAAGGCGTTCGTCGGCAGTTCCAGCCGCCTGGGGGATGCCCAGAAGAAGGCGAATGCGATGCGTCCCGAGGAAATCTTCGATCACCTGCGCGCCAACCTTCCCTACCAGGAGACGCGCGACTACCTGCTGCGCGTGGCGGCGGCACGCAAGCACTACCAACAGATGTTCTATTCCAACGCCGCCGACGTGGTGGCCGCACCGTAACAGCGCGCGGCTCGGCAAAACGGACGCAGGGATCTGGCCCCGCGGGTAATCCGCAACTGCGCGCCCTCAGGCGGCGGAGCTTTGCGCGACGCTCGGCGGACCCACCGGCGCCGCCACCGCGGCGGCAGCCGCACTCTCCTGCGTGAGCGCACCGATCTCCGCACCCAGCCGCAAGTCGTCCACCGGACCGAATGCATGCTTGCGGATATGGCCATGGCGGTCGATGAGGATGAGGCTGGGCGTGCCGCGCATGCGGTAGGTCTCCATGGTCTGCGGAATGGGACCCTGCGGGCTCGCCATGTCCAGTCCGACCGGAAACTTGATGCGGTATTCGTGCAGGTAGGCCTTGATCACCGCGGGCGTGATGGCGGCGTGATGCTCGAAAGTGGAATGCAGGCCGATGACACTGACATCCTTGGGCTCGAACGTGCTGTGAATGCGCAGGGCCTGCGGCACGGCGAAGGAAGTCGAGTCCTTGCACAGCACCTGGAAGGCGCACAGCACCACCACCCGCCCGCGCATGCCCGACAGCAGCAGCGGCTTGTCGCTGTTGAACCAGGATTGGATCAGCCATTCGGGGGCAAGCGTTGGAGAATGTGTCATATCGTTCTTGTGCGTCGCCGGCGCGAGCGCCGGTCCTTCATTTCTTGTGTCAAATCCGCTACCCCGGGGCAAATACTCGCACATTCCAGGCGTTTCTGGCCATCGGATGCGGTATCGGCTGCGATGGTGGGCAAAACTTGACATCACCGGAGAAATTCTCCAGGGCGATGGCAATGCGAATGCGCCGGCGGGAAGCGAATCAGCCGGCGAGAGCGGCGGGAAATTCCTCGGTTGCGGCGGACCGCTGCGCATCCGTCCGCGAATCGGGCAACGCTTCGCCGACGGCCTCGGCCAACTCGCTGCCCGGGGCCACCCAGGTATTGACCGTTGCCTCGAAGGCGGCGAGGTCACGCAACAGTTCGCGCAACGGTTGCGGCCGGCCCATGCAGTAGCCCTGGCCATAGTCCACGCCGAGATCTGCCATGCGGATGCGCAACGCATCGGTCTCGACATACTCGGCGATGGTCTCCATGGACATGACCTTCGCCAATTGCGCGATGGCCTTGATCATGGATTCGGAACGGGAATTGTTGAGCGCGTCGCGCACGAAGCTGCCGTCGATCTTCAGGTAGCTCACGGCCAGGGCCTTCAGGTAGGCGAGCGAACTCACGCCCGTGCCGAAGTCGTCCAATGCGAACTGGCAGCCCAGGTCCTGCAGCGCGGACATGAACGACTGTGCCTTGTCCAGGTTGCCGATCGTGGCGGTTTCCGTGAGCTCGAAGCATAGGAGCTGCGGCGGCACCGCGCTCGACTGGATCTGCTCGATGACGAACGGCAGGAATTCGGGGTCCTGCAGCGATTGTCCGGAGAGGTTGATGGCGAAGCGGGCCGCATCCGGGCCCAGCGCGGCATTGTGCTGCCCGAGGAGTTCACAGGCGTGCTTCACCACCCAACGGTCGATGCTGGGCATGAGCTGGTAGCGCTCGGCCGCGGACAGGAACTTGCCCGGCGGAATCACTTCGCCCTTTTCGCCGATCATGCGCAGCAGCAGCTCGAAGCGCGGCCGTCCGTAGTTGCCGCGCAGCGGCAGGATGGGCTGGGCGTCGAGCCGGAAGTTGTTGTTGTCCAGCGCCTCGCGCACGCCGCCGACCACGATGATGTCGGTATGGCGGCGGATGATGCTCTGGTCGGAATCCTGGAACACCTCGATGCGGTTGCGGCCCCGGTCCTTGGCGGCCTTGCAGGCGATCTCGGCCGTGGCCAGGGCATGCGCCAGCGGGTTCTTGGAGCCGATGATGGGCGACACGCCGATGCTGACCGAGACTTCGAAGGAACGCTGGCCGCGGGCTGCGGAACTCGCCGCCGTCGAGGCGCACACCGCCGCGGCGATCGCGCCGGCGGCGTCGAGCGAGGTCTTGGGCAGGAGTGCCGCGAATCGGTCGCCGGAAATTCGCGAGGAGAGCGAGCCGGGCGGCAGTTCGCGCGCCAGGATCTCCGCCACCTGCACGATTACCTCATCGCCCACGTGCATGCCGAAGGTTTCGTTGATGACGTGCAGCCGGTCGATGTCCAGGTACAGGATAGAATGCGCTTCGTTCGCGCTGCAGGAGGCGAAAGTGGCGGCCGCGTGCCGTTCGAAAGCATGGCGGGTCAGGAGCCCGGTGCTCGGGTCGTACTGCGCCTGGATGATGACCGTGGTCTTCTTGGCGAGCAGCTCCGCGACGCGCTGATCGTGCGTGCCGAAATCCTTGGCGCTCGGCGGATTGAACAGCACCAGCACGCCCATCACGCGTTCGGACGGATGGCGCACGGGACAGGCGAGAATCTTGTAGGGCGCAGCCGACTCGCTCGCCGTCTTGGCGGTGCGATTGACGATGATGGTGCGCTGCTGCAGCAGCATCCACGCCATCAGGTGCTTTTCCATCCGCTGCAGCACCTCCTGCGACATGGGCTGGCCGCTGCGCGTCATGCTCACCGACAACCCGCGCTCGGGCACCCAGATGGCGGCGAGCGAAGCGTCCAGGTGTTCGATGCCGGTTTTCAGGATGGAGGAGAGCTCGTCCGAGTCGCTGCCACCCACGGGTTTCTGCGAGGACATCTCCATCATCAGCGACAAATCGCGTTCGCGGGTGCCGAGGTCCTGTTCGCGCAGCCCCAGGCTTTCGCGCAGCACCAGCTCGCGCGTCAGGCATTCGAGCGCAGGCTGCACCAGCGGCCGCACATAGCTCAGCGGGCGCGCGGCGCCGCGCGATCCGGCCACGCGCGAGACCAGCGTGATCACCCCGAGGATGCCGTTGCCGCCGCGCACGGCGAAGCTGTAGCCGGTGAAGTCCGCATCGATTTCGTGGGAGATGCCCACATATTCCGCCGTATCGAGATGCGCCGCGGCGATGGCCTCGGCCGCCAACGGCTGAAGCCGGGCGATATCCCAATCGTCCGAGCTCCAAACGAATTCGCCGGCCCCATCGTGCACGATCACCGCAGTGACGCTCGGCATGAGCATCTTCAGCAGCCTGCCGTAGGGGTCGAACGAATTTTTAGGCGTAACGTCCTGTTCCGTCTGGGACATGGTTGAATTCGACGATCAAGTTTGGTGACTTAATTTGGTCGAAACGGCTGTCCCGCTCGTTGAACGGCGTCGCATTTACCCCCGAGTCGGGGTAATTGGACACGCCGATGTGACGCGAATCACGCTTTGGCGCGGGTGCGCCGGGCCAGGAATTTCAGCAGCGCGCCGCCGCCGGGCAGGCGCGCCAGCCAGAAGACGCGCTGCCAGAAGCGCCGGCTGCGCGCATCGTAGGTGGCCAGCGGCAGGCCGGCGTACAGGCCGGGAAGCGGTTGATGCACGATGACCTCTGCCGCGCGCAGCGCGAGCGGCGCGCCGCCACCGCTCAACTCCACGTCCGCGCCGCCCTCGGCAAGCCAGGTGAGGGTGACGCGATGCACCCGCCGGCGCGCCTCGCGTGCGTCGATCTGCGCACCATGCAGCAGGATCAGCGCGCCCGCATCACTGCGCAGGCGCCAGCGATCGTGCTGGCGCTCGAGCAGGAAATTTCCGTCGAAGCTGTCCTGATTCATTCTTGACTGCCGGTCGGCTATTCTGGCGCGCTGCATGCGCGCCCCCAACTCAAATCTGCTGCCCGGTCAACGCATCGGCGAGGATGGCAAGCCGCGCCTGGATTATGCCGCAATCGGCCGGCTCGCGTTTCCGTTCATGCTCAACAGCTCGGTGCAGGCGGTACTCAATGCCACCGACACCTGGTTCATCGGCCGCTTGTCGGCGGACGCCACCTCCGCCATCGGCGCGGTGTACTGGCCGGTGCTGGTGTTCCTGGTGCTGCTGGGCGGCGTCGGCATCTCGGTGCAGACGTTGGTGGCACAATGCTACGGCGCGCGCCGCTATGCGCGCGCCGCGCAGGCGGCGTGGGTCTCGGTCTGGGCCTCCGCCTTTACCATACCGCTGTTCGCATTGCTGGCCTTCTGCGGCAATGCGCTGTTCTCGCCCTTCGGGATTCCGGCGAGTTCCCTGCCGCTGGCGCTCGACTATTGGATGCCGCGCATGCTGAGCGCGCCGCTCGGCGTGGCCTTGTGGGGACTGCTCGGGTTCTTCAACGGCATCGGGCGCCCGCGCATCACCTTGTCATTGTCGCTGACCGTGGCCGTGCTCAACGCGCTGCTCAATCAATGGTTCATCTTCGATTTCGGATGGGGCATCGCCGGCTCCGCCTGGGCCACGGGCGCCGCGCAAGGTGCGGGGTTGTTGATCGCGCTGTGGCTGTTCCTCGGCAAGGAGATGCGCGGCCGCTATCGCTCGCACCTCACCACGCGGCTGCGCGGCCGCGTGCTCTGGTCGCAGTTCAAGCTGGGCTCCCCGATGGGCCTGCTGTACGCCGCGGATATCCTGGGATTCAGCCTGTTCCAGCTCATGCAGGTGCACCTGGGCACCGTCGATGGCGCCGCCACGCAGCTGGTGATGATGCTGACCTCGTTCGTGTACATGCCGGCGGTGGGCATCGCCATGGCCGGCACGACGCTCGTGGGCCAATCCATCGGTGCGGGCAACCGCGATTGGGCGGGCCGCCTCGGCAACGGCATCATCTTTATCGTGATGCTGTACATGGGCGCGACCGGCGTGATCCTCGCAGCGCTCGGGCCCTGGTTCCTGCCGTGGTTCCAGGCCAGCGCCGATCCACGCGCTGCCGACGTGGTGGCCAAGGCCAGCGTGCTGCTGTGGATTGCCGCCGGTTATCAATTGTTCGACGGGCTCAACATCAGCAGCGGTTCCTGCCTGCGTGGCGCGGGCGATGCGCTGGTTCCCTCGTTCATGGTGATCGCATTGTCCTGGCTCGTGTTCGTGCCGCTGGCACATGCGCTTTCCTTCTCGCCGGGCAATGGCTGGTTCAGCTTCCTGCCGGCCTACGGCTACGGCGCGGTGGGCGGATGGTGGGCTGCGGTCGCGTACATCATGCTGTTGGGTATCATGCTGATGCTGCGCTGGCGCTCCGGCGCGTGGCGCCGCATCGACCTGAAGTTCAGTCATTAGGATATCCGCAAGCGCATGCAGAAGTTCTTTTCGCAGGAGTGGGCGCCCGGCATCGTGCTGACCGCGGCCGCCGTGGCGGCGCTGTGCATCGCCAACTCCCCGCTTCGCGAGCTGTACGCGCATTGGCTCGCCCTGCCGCTGGGGCCTGCGGCACTGCACCTGCACAAGCCCATCATCTTGTGGGTGAATGATGCGCTGATGGCGGTGTTCTTCTTCCTGGTGGGACTCGAGATCAAGCGCGAGATCCTGGTGGGGGAGTTGTCGAGCCCACGGCGCGTTGCCCTGCCGCTGGTAGCCGCGGCGGGCGGCATGGCGGTGCCGGCCACCATCTACGTGGCGTTGAACCACGGCGATGCCACGGCGCTGCGCGGCTGGGCCATCCCGTCGGCCACCGACATCGCCTTTGCGTTGGGCGTGCTGTCGTTGATCGGCTCGCGCGCGCCCGCTTCCTTGAAGGTGTTCCTCACCGCCGTGGCCATCATCGATGACCTCGGCGCGGTCCTGATCATCGCCTTCTTCTATACGGAGGCCTTGTCGCTGGGCATGCTCGGCGGCGCGGCGGTGTGTGCGGTTGCCTTGCTGATCCTGAACCTGGCGGGAGTGCGCCGCGCGATCGCCTACCTCGCGGTGGGCGCAGTGATGTGGTTCTGCGTGCTCAAGTCCGGCGTGCATCCAACCCTGGCCGGCGTCGCCACTGCGCTTGCGATTCCCCTGCGGGGTGGCGCGCCGGGTGCCGAGCCGATGCTCGATCGGCTGGAGCATGCATTGAAGCCGTGGGTGAATTTCCTCATCCTGCCGGTGTTCGCCTTCGCGAACGCGGGCCTGGAATGGTCGGGCATGGCGCCGGCCACGTTCACCCATTCGATCACGCTGGGCATCGTTCTCGGGTTGGTGGTGGGCAAGGCGCTGGGAATCTTCGGCACCTGCTGGGGACTCGTACGGCTCGGGTGGGCCGAATTGCCGGCGGGCGCCAGCCAGACACAGTTGTTCGGCGTGGCCTGCCTGTGCGGCATCGGCTTCACCATGAGCCTGTTCATCGGCACGCTGGCCTTCGGGGATGCGGGTGAGCAGGCGAACCTCGTGAAGCTCGGCGTGATGGGCGGCTCGGTCGTATCGGCTGCCGCCGGCGCGACCATCCTGATGCGCGCCCGGGGCTCGAGGCCGTGAGACGCATCGTGCTGGCGGCGCTGGCCTCGCTCAGCCTGTGCGGCGCATTGCAAGCCGTGGCCGCGGGCGTTGCGGAGCTGGGCGGCGCCTACACGCCGCCCGCCGTCATGCAGACCATCGCCGCGCAGCGGCTGCCGGCCGCAGCCGTGAGTTTCCTGGTGTTGGATCCGGAAACCGGCCGCCCGCTGACGGGCCTGAACGTGAACCAGCCACGCAGCCCGGCATCCACCGTGAAAGTGCTGACCACCTACGCCAGCCTCGACATGCTCGGGCCTGCCTACACCTGGCGGACGCGCGCCTTGCTGCGCGGTGCACTCGACAACGGCGTCCTCGAGGGCGACCTGGTGCTGCAAGGCGGCGGCGATCCGTACATGACCCTGGAACGTTGGTGGAGCTTCGCGCGCGCGTTGCGCACCAAGGGGCTGCGGGCCATCCACGGCAACATCATCATCGATAACTCGCAGTTCGCCATTGCCGACACCGACCCGGGTGCATTCGATGGCCGCCCGCATCGCAACTACAATGTGCTGCCGGATGCATTGATGGTGAATTTCCAGAACATCGAATTCCGGCTCATGGCCAATCCGGCCACGCGCAAGGTGGATGTGGTGGTGGATCCCCTGCCCGCGAACCTGAGCATCGACAATCGCGTGCGATTCTCCACCGGCCGCTGCCGTGGCCCCTCGCGCCGTGTGGACTTCGGCGTGGATGCCAAGTACACCAATCGCGTCTCCTTCACCGGGATGCTGTCGCCGGATTGCGCGGCGCGCAGCTTCAATCGCGTGCTGATGAGCCCCGTGGACTACGCCTTCGGCACCTTCGTCGCGATCTGGCGCGAACTCGGCGGGGAATTCGACGGCACGCTGGTGCACGCGCCGGCGCCGCCCGAGGCGCAGCCGTTCCACAGCTTCGATTCGCTCAGCCTGGCCGAGATCGTGCGCCTCACCAACAAGTACAGCAGCAACCTGATGGCACGGCATCTGCTCCTGACGCTGGGAATGGAGAAATACGGCGCTCCCGGCACGCCCGAGAAAGGCGCAAAGGCGGTGCAGGAATGGAGCGCACAGCGCGGCATCGCACTCGCGGACATCGACCTCGACAATGGCTCGGGATTGTCGCGTGCCACGCGCGTGAGCGTGACGGAGCTGGCCAATGTGCTGAACGCCGCCTTGCACAGCCGCTATGCGCCGGAATTCCTGAGCTCCCTTCCCTTGGCCGGGATGGATGGGACGCTGCGCTCGCGCCTGCGCGAAACGCCGGCGGGGGCGGTACGCCTGAAGACCGGGCACTTGAATGCGGTCAGCGGCATCGCCGGCTTCGTCACCTCCAACTCGGGCAGGACCTACGTGGTGGTCAGCCTGGTGAATCACCTGCGCGCGGATTTCGGCGCGGGCGAGCCGGTGCACGCCGCCCTGGTGGACTGGGTGCTGGAGAATCTCTAGCGGCGGCGGAACACCGCGCGCGGGTCTTCCAGCTCCCAGCGGATCAGGCCGACATCGCGCCGCACCCACACGCCATAGCCGAGGAATTCGAAGTGGCGGCGCAGGCGCTGCAGGTACCAGGAGCCCGCCCGGATGCGCACGCCGCTGGAATCGGTGCGGCTGCGCTCGCAATTGTGGCGCCAGTCGGCGCGCGTCAGCGCCGAGAAGTACAATGCACAGCGGGTGAGGTTGGGAAGATTGGCGAGCGCCCGGCGCGCGTCGTCGTCCTCCAGGTATTGCAGCACGTCGTAGCAGATGAGGAGGTCGGCGGGCTTGCCCGGGCGGTAATCGGCGATGCTTCCGTGCTCCCAGCCATAACGCTTGCACAGGTAGTCGCTGACCTCGAGCCCGGTGTAGCGGGCATCCGGCAGGGCCCGCGCGAACGCCCGGCGCAACAGGCCGATGCCGCAGCCGGCATCCAGGATGCTGTGCACCGGAAGCTCCGCGTAGGTGAGCATCGCGGCGATCATGTCGGCGCGCGACCGCATCTCCGACGCCGTGGTCACGCGCGTGCGCGGCGAGTAATAGAAACGCTGGAAGTAATCGCGGTCGAAGCGCTGCGCGGCAGCGCTGCGCCGGGTGGGCCCGTCTTTTCGCATCGCGCGCATCTTACGATGATTCGCGCGTTGCGTGCCGCAAAAACCGGAGCGCCCTATTCGACGGTGACGCTCTTCGCCAGGTTGCGCGGCTGATCCACGTCCGTGCCCTTGAGCACCGCGACGTGATAAGCCAGCAATTGCAGGGGAATGGTGTAGATCACCGGCGCCTGGAAGTAGCTGACGTGCGCCGGCATCCTGATCACGGTGACGCCATCGCCGCTTTCCATGCCCGCTTCGGGGTCTGCGAACACGAACAGCTCGCCGCCGCGCGCACGCACTTCCTGCAGGTTGGACTTGAGCTTCTCGAGCAGGTCATTGTTGGGCGCCACGGTGATGACGGGCATGTCCTCGTCCACCAGCGCCAGCGGACCATGCTTGAGTTCGCCCGCTGCGTAGGCTTCGGCGTGGATGTAGGAGATTTCCTTGAGCTTGAGCGCACCTTCCATGGCCAGCGAATACAGCGCGCCCCGGCCCAGGAACAAGGCATGGTGCTTGTCGACGAAGCGCTCGGCGAGATCGCGGATGATGGGATCCAGCGCGAGCGTCTTTTCGACCAGGCCGGGCAATTGCAGCAGCCGCGTGACCAGGCCCTTCTCGCGCTCCGCGTCCGCGCCGTTCTGCTTCGCCAGCGCGATCACCAGCATGGCCAGGGCGGTGAGCTGGGTGGTGAAGGCCTTGGTGGAGGCCACGCCGATCTCGGGGCCGGCGCGCGTCAGCAGCACCAGCTCGGAATCGCGCACCATCGAGCTTTCGGGCACGTTGCAGATGCATAGCGTGGAAAGGTAGCCGCGCTCCTTGGCCATGCGCAGCGCCGCCAGGGTGTCGGCCGTCTCACCGGATTGGGAGATCGTGACGAACAAGGTGTCCTTGGTGACGATCGGATTGCGGTAGCGGTATTCGCTGGCAATCTCGATGCGCGCCGGGATGCCGCAGATCTGCTCGATGAAATACGTGGCGACCAGGCCGGCGTGGTAGCTGGTGCCGCACGCCACGATGTGCACGGCGCGCGTCTTGGCGAACACGGCCGTGGCGCCGGGCCCAAACGCGGCGTCCAGCAGCCGGCCGTTGGCGATGCGCTCCTCCAGCGTCTGCGCGATGGCGCGCGGCTGCTCGTGGATCTCCTTGAGCATGAAATGGCGGTATTCACCGCGCTCGGCCGCGTCGGCGGAGAGCTCGCTTTCACGCACGGCGCGTTCCACCGGCTTGCCGGAGACATCGACGACACGGATGCGCCGGCGGCGGATCTCGGCCACGTCGCCCTCGTTCAGGAACATGAAGCGGCGCGTCACCGGCAGCAACGCCGAGACATCCGAGGCCACGAAATTCTCGTCGATGCCCAGGCCCACGACCACGGGGCATCCCTCGCGCGCCAGCACGATGCAATCCGGATCGGACTCGGTCATCACCGCCAGCGCGTAGGCGCCCTTGAGCTCGGCGACGGTCTTGCGCACGGCCTCGAACAGGTCCTTGGCGGTCTTGGCATGGAAGTCGATTCGATGCGCGATCACCTCGGTATCGGTCTCGGAGGTGAAGGTGTATCCCTTGGCCTTGAGCTCGGCGCGCAGCGCCTCATGGTTTTCAATGATGCCGTTGTGGACGATGGCGATGCCGCCCTCGGACATGTGCGGATGGGCGTTGCGCTCGCTCGGCACGCCATGCGTGGCCCAGCGCGTGTGAGCGATGCCGATGGGGCCGTGCGTGTCGTTGGCCGCCACGGCATCGGACAGGTTCTTCACCTTGCCCACGGTGCGCAGGCGCGCCAGGTGCCGGGTGGAATTGAGCACTGCCAGGCCGGCGGAGTCGTACCCCCGGTATTCCAGTCGCCTCAAGCCCTCGAGCAGAATCGGCACCACATTGCGTTCAGCGATGGCTCCTACGATTCCACACATAGTTCAGACAACTCCGGCGACTGTCAGCTTAACGAAGCTCGTTAGTTTGCCCGAGAAGGGCGCGGATTCTCCGATTTAACGTTGAAAAATCAGAGCTTGGTCGCGTTTTTGACCGGCACCTGGGCGGCTACTTATGACTAATTGATACTGGTTGACGGCCAGTATTATTGAGTATACAGTATTGGCCCATGGACGATAGTAGCGCCAAGAAGTTCCAAAAAGACCTCAACGCGGGGCTGGTGGGCCTGGTGTTGCTGGCGGTCCTGGACCAGACCAGCGAGGACCTGTACGGCTACGAGATCGCCAAGCGCCTGCAGCGCGCCAACGACGGCCAGCCCATCTTCAAGGAAGGCACCATTTATCCGGTGCTACGGGCCCTGTCCGCGGCGGACCTGCTCACCAGCCGCATCGTGCCCTCCTACTCCGGCCCGCCGCGGCGCTACTACAAGATCACCGAGCAGGGACGCCAGCAGCTGGCCGAGTGGCGCGCCATCTGGCGCGACACCCGCAGCTTCGTCGACCGCTTCATCGAAACCACGAGCCCGTCATGAACAACTACGCCCCCCGCTCCATCGATCAATACCTCACGCAGCTGCGCGCGGCGCTAGCTGGAGAGGACGCAGCCCTCATCCAGGACGCGTTGTACGACGCCGAGGAATACCTACGCGCGGAAGTGGCGGCGCACCCGGACAAATCCGAAGCCGACGTTCTGGAACTCATCGCCTCGACCTATGGCGACCCCGAGGAAGTGGCGGCGGCGTATCGCGATACCGAGGTGAAGGTGAAGGCCGCATTGAAGACGCCGACGCGGGCGGCGCCTGCGCCGAAGGGCGCGTGGCGGCAATTCTTCGATGTATACCTGGACGTGCGCGCCTACACCTCGGTGTTCTTCATGTTGCTCACCCTGGCCACGGGCATCGTGTATTTCACGTTCGCCATCGCCGGCCTGTCGCTGTCGGCGGGCCTGGCCGTGCTCATCATCGGCGTGCCGTTCTTCCTGGCGTTCATCGGCTTGTCGCGGGTGTTGTCACTGGCGGAAGGGCGGTTGCTCGAGGCCACCACGGGCGAACGCATGCCGCGCAGGCCGGTGCATCCCGGCCCTCCCGCCGGATTCTGGAGCCGCGTCGCGGACATGCTCAAGGACGTTCGCACCTGGACCACGCTCACCTATTTCGTGTTGATGCTGCCCATCGGCATCTTTTATTTCACCGTGGCGACGGTGGCGCTGGCCATCGGCGTCTCGTTCACGCTGGCGCCGCTCGCAGAACTGGGCGTCCGGCTGGGCTGGCTGGACCCGATGTTCGGCGGCGATGGTTTCATTCATCTGGGTAACGGGGACGCGAGCCTTTGGCTGAATTCCACCTGGATGCTGCCAATCTGGGTCGTGCTCGGCGTGATCACGCTCACCGCGTTCCTGCACCTGGCTCGCGGCGTGGGCCGGCTGCATTCGCGGTTCGCCAAGGCGATGCTGGTGGCGCGGTAGCTAACCGTGCGGTGTTGGCGGTGCGCGGCTAGCCGGGGGCGCCTAGCCGGGGGCGCCTGCCGGTAACCTAGCCGCGCGCATCGAATTTCGTGATCGCGGCGGCGGCCTGGCCGATGGGGATCACCTCGTCCACGGCGCCGAGTGCGATGGCTTCCTTGGGCATGCCGAACACCACGCAGGTTTCCTCGTTCTGGGCAATGGTCCGCGCGCCCTTATCGTGCAGCATCTTCATGCCACGCGCGCCGTCATCACCCATGCCGGTCAGAATCATGGCGAGGACATCCCGCCCGGCGCATTCGGCGGCGCTGCGAAACAGCACGTCCACGGAAGGCTTGTGACGATTCACCGGCGGACCATCCGCGATGACGATGAAGTACTGGCCACCCGCCTTGCGCAAGGACATGTGCCGGCCGCCGGGCGCGATCAAGGCGACGCCGCGCTCCAGGCGATCGCCATCCTTTGCCTCACGGATGTTCATCTCGCACAGTCCGTTGAGACGTTCGGCATACATGGCCGTGAATTTCTCCGGCATGTGCTGCACGATGGCAATGCCGGGGCTGTCGCCGGGCAGCGCGGTGAGCACGAGTTCCAATGCCTGCGTGCCGCCGGTGGAACTGCCGATCACCACGGGCTTGTTGACCGACAGGGCGTGCAGCCCTTCGATGGGCGGCGTGCGCGCCGCTGGTCTTGCCGCCTGCGGTCCGGCCGCGCGCGGGCGCGAGCGCGCCGCCGTCTTCAATGTCTGGATCAACTCGCGGCGTGATTCCTCGAGAAACTGCTTCAGGCCCAGGCGCGGCTTGGACACCACCGCCACTGCCCCGGCGGCCAGTGCATCCACGGCCATCTTGCTGCCCTGCGCGGTCAGCGTCGAGCAGATCACGGTGGGGATGGGCGAGGATTCCATGATCTGGCGCAGGAACGTCAGGCCGTCCATGCCGGGCATCTCGATGTCCAGCAGCAGCACGTCAGGCCGGTTTTTCTTGATGGCGGGCGCGGCGATCAGCGGATTGGGCGCGCTGCCCATCAGTTCGACATCGGGGTCGCCCTGGATCAGGTGCTGCATCGTCTGGCGCACCACCGCCGAATCATCCACCACGAAAACCTTGATCATATTGCGTTCCTTCACACGTCCACGGCCGTGACCTGCGGCAGTTCATGACCGATGGTCCAACTCAGGCGTCGATACGCATTGCCGCCCAGATCCTGGATCAGCACGCGCACCCCATCCTCGGACAGCCGCGCCAGCACCCTCTCCGCATTCCCTTTGCCCACGTGACGATTCTTCACCAGATGCGGAAACATATTGCCCCCGCCATAGACGAAGGCCTGGCACAGCAGTGGGCTGAAGCCCCGCAGGTACAGCTCCCGGTACATGGCATGAATGGCGGCATCCGCCGATGCCGTCGGCGCCGCGCCGGCCGTCACGCACGGCTGGCTATGCACGATGTGGCACATGGCGCCGATGGTGCGAGCCTTGTCCGTCAACACGACCGCCACGCAGGAACCGAGCAGGGTTTCCAGGCGGTCGCCGCGTTCGGCACAGACGACATCGCCGGGGTGCAGGATGTGCACGCGCGCCGCGCCGGTCTCGGGAGTGGGGAAGCGCGCTTGCATGCGGCATCACGCAGACGCTTTGCGAAACGCGCCCGGCGCCACGCTCTTCAGCGGCGTCCTGCAGGCCACGCGGCCTTCGGCGGTGCCGATGAAGAACAGGCCGTCCGGCCGGAGCTGGCTGAGCACGCGGTCGACCACGGCCACCTTCGTCGGCGAATCGAAATAGATGAGCACGTTGCGCAGGAAGATCACATCGAAGGGGCCGAGCGGCTCGATGGGCTTGCACAGATTGAGCCAGCCGAATTTCACCCGCTCGCGCAACTGGGCTTGAATCTGCACAAGCCCCTCGGAGTCGCCCTCGCCGCGCAGGCAATAGCGCTTGAGCCGCTCGGGCGACACGTGGCGCAACCGGTCCGCGGGGTAGATGGCTGCGCTCGCACTCTGCAGGACGCGGTCACTGATGTCGGTGCCGAGGATCGACCAATTGGGCCCGATCTTGCCGCGTTGCTGCAGGTCTGCGAGCAGCATCGCGGTGCTGTAGGCCTCATCGCCAAAGGACGAGGCGGCGCTCCAGATCGACAGCGGCCGGTGCGGCTGGCCGGAAAGCTCGCGCTCCAGCAGCGCGTAGTGCTCGGGCTCGCGGAAAAAATAGGTCTCGTTGGTGGTGAGCAGATCCACCGCCACCTGGAATTCGCCCGCATCCGAAGGGCCGCTGATCAGCTCGACGTATTCGTCGTAGCCACTCAGTCCCAGTCTTTGGATTCGAGACGCCAAACGTGAGGAAATCAACGGCTTCTTGCTGGGGTTGAAGGACAGCCCCACGCTCTCGTGCATGAGCGCCGAGATGCGTTGAAAGGTCTTCTCCGACAGCGCGCTCAAGCGAATGTCTTCAATTGGCGCGCGCCGCCTGCGCGGACGTGCACAGCCCCGCCATTTCCTCCACGTCGAATGCCTTGTCGGGTTCGAGGAGAATGACGAAGCGGCTGTCGAGCTTGCCCATGCCGCGGATGAATTCGCGACGCACCGAGGAACCGAAGTTGGGCGCGGGTTCGATGGCATCGGCAGCGATGTCCAGCACTTCGCTGACGGCATCCACCATCAAGCCGAGCTCCACCCGCTCGCCTTCGCGGAGGCTGTCGAAGATCACGATGCACGTCTTCTTGCCGACGGCGGCCGCGGGACGGCCGAAGCGCGCATGCAGGTCGATCACCGGCACCACGGCGCCACGCAGGTTGATGACGCCGCGCACGAACTCCGGCATGAGCGGCACCGAGGTCATGGCGCAGTACTGGATGATCTCGCGCACGCTGCGGATGTCGAGCGCAAAAGTCTCCTCGCCCAGGAGGAAGGTCAGGTACTGCGCCGGCGTATCGGTGCCGGCCGCAGGCGGCGCGGCGGAATTCGCCGCGCCCACGCTGATGGCTTGGGTCATGGCGATTACCTCGACCGCTGGCGTGGGACTGCCTGCGTGGGCCGCCGCATGACCGGCACGAGTGCCGGCCGGGCGGACATCATTTCCTGGCCGCGCACCGGCAGTATCCAGCGCGCGAACAGCCATTGAATGAAGGAAGGCGTCTTTTCCAGAGGCGTATTCATGATGTCAGTCCTCAATAGGCCCGGAAATTGCCGGTCGTGCCGGTCGCGCGGTCAGCAGACCGGCCTGCGGCCGGCGCCGGCTTGGCATTGCCGCGCATGGGCGAATTCGACGACCGGCGCTCGGCGCGTCCTTCGGCCCTGCCATCCGCCTCGGCGCTGCCAGGGCGTTGCGCGTCCTCTCCGCTCAACACGAAGAACGCCACCGACTGCTGCAGCTGCTGCGCCTGGCCCGACAATTCCTCGGACGTGGCCGCGAGTTCTTCCGACGCCGAGGCGTTCTGCTGGGTGGCCTTGCTCAGCTGGCCCATCGCCCCGCCGATCTGCGTGACCGACTGGCTCTGCTCCTGCGACGCGGCCGCAATTTCCTGCACCAGTTCGGAGGTTTTCTGGATCGATGGCACGATCTCGTCCAGGAGCTTGCCGGCGCGTTCCGCCGTGGAGACGCTGTTCGAGGCGAGCTCGCCGATTTCCTTGGCGGCTTCCTGGCTGCGCTCGGCCAGCTTGCGCACCTCGGCGGCGACCACGGCGAAGCCCTTGCCATGTTCACCGGCGCGGGCGGCCTCGATCGCGGCGTTCAACGCCAGGAGGTTGGTCTGGTAGGCGATGTCATCGACGATGGAGATCTTGGCGGCGATCTGCTTCATGGCGCCGACGGTCTGCGTGACGGCCTCGCCGCCCTCGCCGGCTTCCTTGCTGGCCTTGGTGGCCATGCCATCGGTGACCTTGGCATTGTCGCTGTTCTGCGTGATGGAAGCCGACATCGTATCGATCGATGCGGTGGTTTCCTCCACCGAGGACGCCTGTTCGCTTGCCGCCTGCGACAAGCTCTGCGCCGTGGCGCTGACCTGGTTGGCGGCGCCCGTGAGCGCATCGGCCGCGCTGCGCACCTCGCCCAGCACCCGTGTGAGCTGCTCGGCGGTCTGGTTGCCCGATTCCTTCACCTTGCCGAACAGGCCCTGGTAATCGTGCTCGATGCGGTGCGCGAGGTTGCCGGCTGCGAATGATTCGAGCAAGGAAGCCACGTCGTTCAAGCCCTGTTCGCTGGTTTGCATCAGGTTGTTGACACCGAGGCTCAAGGTCTTGAAGAAGCCTTCCTTGCCTTCCAAGACCAGTCGGCTGCTGAATTCGCCGTTGGCCGCAGCCTGCACGATGGCGTCGATTTCCTTCTCCGTGGCGACTTCGGCGGTGCGATCGTTCCATTCCACCACCGTGGCGGAGCGCTTGCCCTGCGAGTCGTACAGCGGCGTCGCGACCAGCGCGAAGATGCGTCCACCCACGCTGATCTGTGTGCGGTGCACGTCGCGCAGCGCGGCCAGCATGCTGCGCTGGTGCGCCGGATTCTTGTGGAACAGGTCGATGCTGGTCCCGAGCACCTTGCGGGTTTCGAAATTCGGCAACGCCTTGCGCAGGTCGTTTTCCGCCCGCTCCAGCATGCCCGTCACCGCCTTGTTCATGAACACCACGTCGTTGTTGACGTCCGCGATCATCACGTTGCTGGTCACCGCCTCGAGCGCCGATTGCGCGCGCAGTGCGCGTTCGGTCTGCTCGGCGATCCTGCGCTCCGTGGCCAGCGCCTCGGTGCGGTCCACCCACTCCACCACCGTGCCCATGCGTTTTCCGGCTGCGTCCTGGATCGGTGTCGCCACCAGCGCGAAGTGCCGTCCGCCGACCTCGATCTGCGTGCGGTGGGTCTCGCGCAACGCGGCCAGCATGTTCTTCTGGTGCGCCGGATTCTTGTGGAAGATGTCGATGTTGGAGCCGATGACCTTGTCGGCCTGGAAATTCGGCAGCGCCTTGCGCAGGTCGCTTTCCGCATTGCGCAGCATGCTGGTGACGGAAGGATTCATGAAAACCACTTCGTTGTTCGCATCGGCGATCATCACGTTGCTGGTCACCGCTTCGAGCGCGCGGCGCACGCGCAGGTCCTTCTGCGATTCGCCAACCGAGGATTTGAGGCTGGCCTGCAATGTTCCCAGCGCATCGCTGATCCCGGCGGCCTCGCCACTCAGGCGTGGCAGGTTCACATCCAGGTTTCCTGCCGCCAGCGATTTGACCGCCTCGGCGAGGCCATGCGTTTCGGCCGCATGCCGCTCGGCTGAGGTGCGGGCCTCGGCCTGCAACGCGGCGATGGACATGAAGGCCCAGGCTGCGCCTGCCGCACTGACGGCGCCGAACAGGGCGAGCACGGCGAGGTGAATCGATCCACCGGCGAACAGAGCTGCGCCCAGTGCCAGGGGAGCGAATGTGAGGGCGAGGGCTGCGTTCAGCTTGCCCCGGGGATCATGAGCGGTCGACATGGTGACTCCTAGCAGATGGAAGGCGGTGATGCAGCGATACGTTGCTGCGGTCGTGGAAAACCTCGGCGGTCCTCATGGCGCGGACACCGGCGCGGCATTGGAGGCGGCTTCACGCCTGGGAGCGGGCGATGCGCCGGCCAGATCGCCCAGCGATCCAACGTCGACGATCAATGCCACTTCGCCGTTGCCCAGGATGGTGGACCCGGAGATGCCGCGCAGGCCGCTCAGCAGCTTGCCCAGCGGCTTGATGACTGTCTGGTGCTGGCCGAGCAACGCGTCCACCATCACACCGAAGCGCATGGTGCTTGCCTGCAGCACGACGATGCTGCTGCGGTCGGGTTGGGGAGAATCCAGCGCGTACAGCGTGCGCAGATTGGCCACGGGCAGCATCGCGCCGCGCAATTCGACCACCGTGCGACCGCGCTCCAGGCGCGTGGTGGTGCCGGGGCGTCCTTCGATGACCTCGATCACCGCGTCCAGGGGGAAGATGAACTTGGAGGCGCCGACGCCGACCAGGAAGCCGTCGATGATGGCCAGCGTCAATGGCAGGCGAATCTCGATGCAGGAGCCTTTGCCGGGGTCGGTCGACAGGGCAACCGTGCCGCGCAAGGCCTCGATGTTGCGCCGGACCACGTCCATGCCCACGCCGCGGCCGCTCAAGTTGGTGACTTTCTCTGCGGTGGAGAATCCCGGCTCGAAGATCAGTTTCAGGATCTCCCCCTCGGCGGGAACCACGCCCTGTTCGACCAGGCCGCGCTCCCAGGCGCGCTGCAGGATCTTGTCGCGATTGATGCCGCGGCCGTCATCGATGATGCGGATCAGGATGCTGCCGGACTCGTGACAGGCGGCCAGCGTGAGGCGGCCTTTGGCCGGCTTGCCGGCGGCGAGACGTTGTTCCGGTGTTTCCAAACCATGGTCCAGCGCGTTACGCACCAGATGCATCAGCGGGTCGACGATGCGCTCCACCACCGACTTGTCGAGCTCGGTTTCTCCGCCGATCACTTCCAGGCCGATGTCCTTGCCCAGCTCGGCGGCCGTGTCGCGCACCACGCGGCGAAAGCGCGCGAAGGTGTCGCCGATCGGCACCATGCGCAGTTGCAGGGTGCCGTTGCGTATCTCCTCCACCAGGCTGCTGATCTGCTGGTTGGCTTCGATGAGCGTGCCCTGCCGGCTTTGCCGGGCGAGGAGCGACGCGCCGGCGCTCGCGATCACCAATTCGCCCAGCAGGTTGATGACCTTGTCGAGCCGGTCGGCTTCGACGCGAATGTAGCGGCTGTCGTCCGTGGCGCCTTGCTTAGCGGCGGTATCGCGCGCCTTGGGTGCGGCGGCCACGATTGGGGCGGAGGCGGCGGGATAGCCGGCGACAGGCGTGTCCGCCGGCGCCGTGGCGCCATAGGCATTCGGTGCGGCGGCGCCTGGGGGTTCGTCGATCTGCAACGCACAGTCATCGCGCACGAAGCTGAAGGCGGACTCGATCTTCTCGCGCGTCGCGGCGGAATCGAGCGCGAAGGAGAATGCCAGGTGGCAGGACTCCGGATCCAAGGACGCCAGGTCGGGGACGGCGGCGAGATCGCAGGTGACATCCACCAGCGTGCCGAGGCCGCCGAGGTAATTCAGAATGGCCAACGGGTCCATGCCGTTGCGGAAGGTGTCCGCGCCGAATGCCGCCGACAGTTGCCAGCGGCGTGCGGCGGCAACGCCTTCGTTGCCGGCTGGCGTCGCCGTGCCGGCCGGCACCGCTGCCGCGGGTGCGGTGTTCTTCGACGCGCCGTCGTCGCCGTAGGCGGCACGCAATTCCTGCACCAATTGCTCGCGTACCTGCAGCGACTCCGCGTCGGTTGCGTGGGGATTCGCGGCCGACGCGACCAGGGCGCGGATCTGGTCATTGCAGCGCAGGAGCAGCGTGCTGATCTCCGGTGTCAGTGCGCGGCGGCCGCTGCGCAGCTGCTCGAGCAGGGTTTCCACGTGATGCGTGAAGGCGACCACCTGGTCGACACCGAAGATGCCGGCCGACCCCTTGATGGTGTGCGCGGAGCGGAACAGGGCATCGAGCAGTTCGCGGTCCTGCGGATTTCCTTCGAGCTGCAGCAGGAGTTGCTCGAGCATCTGTATATGCTCCTGAGCCTCGCTGATGAATGCGGGCAGTGCCTCCGCGATGAAGCTGCTGTCGTAATCGGCGCCGGTCATGAGGACGCTCCTGGTTGGGTTGCGTCCATGAGCACACCGCTCAATCCGAGCGTGGCGCAGGCCGAGCGCAGCGGTGTGCTGGGATCGATGAGTTGCAGGTTGCGCTTGTGCGTGCGCAGCGATTTGGACAGCGACAGCAGCAGCTGCAAGCCGGCGGCGTCGACCTCGTTCACGCCGGAGGCGTCCACCGGCAGCGCCGTACCGGCCAATGCAACGGCGCGGCGCCCCTTGGGGAGCTTTGCCACCCATTTCTCGAACTGCGCGCGCAAGCTGCCTGCCGCGTAGATGGTCAGTTCCCCGGGAAGCTTGTGTGCGTTTGCCATGATGGGGGCTACGGCAGGATCAGCTTCGACACCACGTCGAGCAGTTGCGGTGGATTGAAGGGTTTGACGATCCAGGCCTTCGCGCCTGCGGCCTTGCCGGCCTGCTTCATGTCGTCCTGTCCTTCGGTGGTGAGCATGACGATGGGCGTGAACTTGCAGGTCGGATGCTGTTTCACGGCCTTGACGAACTCGATGCCGTTCATCACGGGCATGTTCACATCGCTGATGATCAGGTTGAGCTTGCCCTGGTCGAGCACGGCGAGCGCTTCCTTGCCGTTGGCCGCCTCCACGGTTTCGTAACCCTCGCGCCGCAGCGCGATGCCCACGACCTGGCGCACCGACGCCGAGTCATCCACCAACAGGATCTTCTTTGCCATCGACTGCTCCGTTAGAAAAACGTGACTTCCTGCGGCGCCGCCGCTTCGGCTTCCTGCCCCGCATGGATCCGGCGCTGCTCATCGGTCGTATAGGTTCGGGTCAATTCTTCGACGCTCCCGGCGGCGAGGTCGCCCGACAGCTGATCCGCTGCCTGCATGGCGCCTGCCAGTTGCGTGAGGATCTGCGACACGCGGTCCTGGAACTGCAGCTGCACCAGCGCGTCCTCGATGTTTTCCTTGATCTGGCCGTTCTCGCGGCGCGTGCCGTCGGCGGCGGTGATGAACTGCTCGATGCGTTCGCGCTGGCGCTGCAGCACGGCGCGGATGTTCTCCTCCGAGCGCTGGATGATCTCGCGATCGCTGCCGCTCACCGCCTCGTTGTGGGCGGCGATCTTGTGCAGCGCATCGTTGATGGAGGTGATGCGCGCATTGATGTTCTGGCCGGTATTGCGCGAAGCCGTGGACAGTTGGCGCACTTCCTGGGCGACGACGGCGAAGCCGTTGCCGCTCGAGCCTGCATGCGCCGCCTCGATGGCGGCGTTCAACGACAGCATGTTGGTCTGGAAGGCGATCACCTTCACTTCCTCGGCCATCTTGGATAGATCATCGGTGAAGGAGACGATGGCGGCGATTTCCTTGTTGAGCACGTCCCGGCTCTTCTGCGCATCCTTGAGATCCGCGATCACCTGCGACAGGCGAGCCTGCGCCTGTTCGCCGTCCTGCCGCGCTTCGCCTGACTGGCTGTCGGACTGGCGTTGGGACGCCGCGATCGAGCGGTCGAGCTTGGAGACGATGTCGCCGAACAGGCCGCTCAGGCGGACGATGGCATCCTCTGTTTGTTGCCGCGCGTTCTCGATCTGGCGCGCCCAGATGGCCAATGCACCGGAAGAGCCCTGAGCGGGCTCGTTCGTCTCCGATGCCTCCATGGCCTGATGTTCGACGGAATCTTGGGCAGAAGTCATCCGGGCGCCTTGTCAAAATCACGTGGACCGCCCCGCGGGCGGGCGTGTAATTTTTTTACGGCGTGGGCGCTGCTTTCTTGATGCGGTTGCTCAGTGCATCCGCGGCGCTGCGAACGGCTTCACTGAATTCCAATTGCTGTTCATACATCGCCTCTCGGGCGATTAAGGGAATGGATTGATTTGTCGGGCGCGCGCGCGCGAATGATTCGCAACACATGCATGGGGCGGTGACCGTCGATGACGGTTGGCCCCAGCCGGAATCAGTTTTCCGACTTCTTCATCGCCGCATCGATGCGCGCCTGCTTCTCTGCCGCATCGAATTTCTTCGGGCTCTGCCACTCGTTGATCGACACCTGCTTGGAACGTTCCAGCGTGAGCGTGCCGGCGGGCGCCGGCTTGGTGATGGTCGAGCCCGCGCCGATGGTGGCGCCGGACCCGATGCGCACCGGCGCGACCAGCATGGTGCCCGAGCCGATGAAGGCGCCATCGCCGATCAGCGTGGGCCATTTGTTGAAGCCATCGTAGTTGCAGGTGATGGTGCCCGCGCCGACGTTCACTTTCTTGCCGATGGTCGCATCGCCGATATAGGACAGGTGATTGGCCTTGGAGCCATCATCGATCTGGCTGTTCTTGATCTCGACGAAATTGCCGATGTGCACGGCATTGCGCAGCACGGTGCCGGGGCGCAAGCGCGCGAACGGGCCGATGTCGCAGCGCTCGCCGATCTTCGCATCCACGATATGACAGTTGGCGCGCAGCTCGGTGTCCGCGCCGATCTCGGCGTTGGTGATGAAGCAGTTGGGACCGATCTTGGCGCGCGGACCGATCTTCACCTTGCCGATGAACACCACGTTGACGTCGATGAACACATCGCTGCCCACCTCGACCTCGCCGCGGATGTCGATGCGGGCGGGATCGGCGAGCGTGGCGCCAGCCAGCATCAGTTCGCGTGCGCGGCGCTGCCGCAGCTCGGCTTCCACCTCGGACAGCTGTACTTTGTCGTTCACGCCCATGACTTCCATTTCATCATCGCCGACAACGGCGTTCACCGGCACGCCATCGCGCACGGCGGCGGCTACGATGTCGGTAAGGTAATACTCACCCTGCGCATTGTCATTGCGCAGCGCCTGCAACCAGCCGCGCAGACGCTGGGCGGGCAACGCCATGAGCCCCGTGTTGATCTCACGGATGGCGAGTTGCGCCGGACTGGCATCCTTGTGCTCGACGATGGCGGTGGGCCTGCCGGCGGCATCGCGCACGATGCGGCCGTAGCCGGTAGGGTCGCGCATGCTCACCGACAACACCGCCAGCGCGCCAGCGGCAGCCGCGTCCACCAGTTTCTGCAAGGTGGCGGCGCGCGTCAGCGGCACATCGCCGTAGAGAATGAGGACGAGATGATCGTCGGGCACGGCCGGCATAGCCTGCATCACGGCATGGCCGGTACCCAGCTGCTGCGCCTGCAAGGCCCATTGCAACGCCTCCGCGGAAAGGGCGGCCTGCACCTGATCGCCACCATGCCCGTAAACGACGTGGATGCCCGCCGGCTTCAGCTGCCGGGCGGTGTCGATGACGTGCTTGAGAAGCGGGGTACCCGCCAGCGGCTGCAACACCTTGGGCAGCGCGGACTTCATCCGCTTGCCCTGTCCCGCCGCCAGAATCACCACCGACAGCTTCATGGGTGCCTCGAAGAGTGGATCAGCGTTTCTTGCGCAACCGCTCGATGGCGCGCAACTGGGCGATCGCACGTGCCAGTTCCGCCTGCGCTTCGGCCAGGTTGATGGAACCGGTGCGGTCGGCCATGGCCTCGGTGGCGCGTTGCTTGGCCGCCAGTGCGGCCGCTTCGTCCAAATCGTGCGCGCGCGCGGCCGTGTCGGCCAGCACGGTCACGAGGTGCGGCTGGATCTCCAGCGCACCGCCGCCGACGTAGAAGGACTGCTCCTCCTGCCCGGGGGACTGCACGCGCACTTCACCGGCCTTCAGGTTGGTGAGGAGCGGTGCGTGCCGCGGCGCGATGCCGATCTCGCCCTCGGAGGCCGGCACGAACACCATGCTGGCCTCGCCCGAGAAGATCTGGCCTTCGGCGCTGACGATGTCGACGTGGATGGTGGCCATGGGTTGCTCTTTGACGCCTTACTGCAGCGTCTTGGCGCGCTCGACCGCTTCTTCGATGGTACCGACCATGTAGAAGGCCTGCTCGGGCAGGTGATCGTATTCGCCGGCGATGATGGCCTTGAAGCCGCGGATGGTGTCCTTCAGCGGGACGATCTTGCCGTCCTGGCCGGTGAACACCTTGGCGACGTTGAAGGGCTGCGACAGGAAGCGCTGGATCTTGCGTGCGCGGAACACGGTCTGCTTGTCCTCGGCGGAGAGTTCGTCCATGCCGAGGATGGCGATGATGTCCTGCAGTTCCTTGTAGCGCTGCAGCGTCGCCTGCACGGCGCGCGCCGTGTTGTAGTGCTCCTCGCCCACCACCAGCGGGTCGAGCTGGCGGCTGGTGGAATCCAGCGGGTCCACCGCGGGGTAGATGCCCAGGGATGCGATCTGGCGCGACAACACCACGGTGGCGTCCAAGTGCGCAAAGGTGGTGGCGGGCGAAGGATCGGTGAGGTCGTCCGCCGGAACGTACACGGCCTGGATCGAGGTGATCGAGCCGGTCTTGGTCGAGGTGATGCGCTCCTGCAGCACGCCCATTTCCTCGGCCAGGGTGGGCTGGTAGCCCACGGCGGAAGGCATGCGGCCCAGCAACGCGGACACTTCGGTGCCGGCCAGGGTGTAGCGGTAGATGTTGTCGACGAAGAACAGCACGTCACGGCCCTTGCCGTTGGCCTGCTTCTCGTCGCGGAAGTACTCGGCCATGGTCAGGCCGGTGAGCGCCACGCGCAGGCGGTTGCCGGGCGGCTCATTCATCTGGCCGTACACCATTGCCACCTTGGAGTTTTCCAGCTTGTCCTTGTCGATGACGCCCGACTCGATCATCTCGTGATAGAAGTCGTTACCTTCGCGGGTGCGCTCACCCACGCCCGCGAACACGGACAGACCCGAATACTGCTTGGCGATGTTGTTGATCAGCTCGAGCATGTTCACCGTCTTGCCCACGCCGGCGCCGCCGAACAGGCCGACCTTGCCGCCCTTGGCGAAAGGCACCAGCAGATCGATGACCTTGATGCCGGTGACCAAGAGGTCCTGGCCGCCCGCCTGCTCGTCATAGGACGGCGCGGGACGGTGAATCGGCAGGGTTTCCTTCGTCAGCACGGGTCCGCGCTCGTCTTGCGGCGTACCCAGCACGTCCATGATGCGACCCAGGGTGCCCTGGCCCACCGGCACGGAGATCGCCTTGCCCAGCGCCTTCACGCCCAAGCCGCGGCGCAGGCCTTCGGAGGGGCCCATGGCGATCGTGCGCACCACGCCGTCGCCGAGCTGCTGCTGGACTTCCAGGGTCAGGTCCACGTCATCGAGCTTCAGCGCCTCGTACACGTTGGGAATCTGATCGCGGGGAAATTCCACGTCGACGACCGCGCCGATGATCTGAATGATTTTTCCGCTGGACATGGGTATCGATCCTTACGACTTAACTTTAGACGGCGGCCGCGCCGCCGACGATTTCGGACAATTCCTTGGTGATGGCTGCCTGGCGCGCCTTGTTGTAGATGAGCTGCAGCTCATCGATCAGCTTGCCGGCATTGTCGGTGGCGGCCTTCATGGCCACCATGCGCGCCGCCATTTCGCAGGCGACGTTCTCGACGGCGCCCTGGTACACCTGCGATTCCACGTAGCGCATCAACAGGCCATCGAGCAGTTCGGTGGCGTTGGGCTCGTAGATGTAGTCCCAGAGTTTCTGCAGATCGCCTTCGTCGGTGGTTTCGACGGGCAGGAGCAGGGAGAGATCCGCGCGCTGCGTCATGGTGTTGACGAAGGTGTTGCTCGCCAACACCAGGCGGTCGATCTTCGACTCGCGGAACAGGTCGAGCATTACCTTGATGGTGCCGATCAGGTCCGTGATGTGCGGGTTGTCGCCCAGGTGGGTCGTGGAAGAGGCCACTTCCAGCCCCAGGCGGCGGAAGAACTGCACGGCCTTGGTGCCGATCAGGCAGAGGTGCACCTGCTCGCCGCGCGACTGCGCCGTGCGGATGGCCGTCACCGCCGCCTTGAACAGGTTGGCGTTGAGCGAGCCGCACAGCCCGCGGTCGGTGCTGATGACGATGAGCCCAAGCGACTTGACCGGCCGCTCCTGCATGAAGGGATGCCTGTAGTCGGGATTCGCCTTGCGCAGATGCCCGATCACCTTGCGGATTTTCTCGGCATACGGGCGCGCGGCGCGCATGCGCTCCTGCGCCTTGCGCACCTTGCTGGCGGCGACCATTTCCAGGGCCTTGGTGATCTTGCGAGTGTTCTTGATGCTCGCGATCTTGCCGCGGATTTCCTTTGCGCCCGCCACGTCAGAAGGCCCCGTGAATTTGGATGGTTAGCACCGGGCGTCTCTCAAACCGTCGCGAAGAATTCTTCGCAGGCCTTCTTCAACTGCGCCTCGACTTCCTTGGAGAGGTCCGGCTTGTCGTTGATGGTCTTGAGCAGCGCGCCGTAGTTGGTCTTGGCGAAGCCCTGGAGCCCCGCTTCCGTATCCACCACCTTGTTACGCGCCACTTTGTCGAAGAAGCCGTTGTTGGCGGCGTACAGCGACAGGGCCATTTCCGCCACCGACATCGGGGCGTACTGCTTCTGCTTCATGAGCTCGGTAACGCGCTCGCCGCGCTCCAGCTGCTTGCGGGTGGCTTCGTCCAGGTCCGACGCGAACTGCGAGAAGGCCGCGAGTTCACGGTACTGGGCGAGTGCGAGACGGATGCCGCCGCCGAGCTTCTTGATGATGTTGGTCTGCGCGGCGCCGCCGACGCGGGAGACGGAAATGCCGGCGTTGATGGCCGGGCGCATGCCGGCGTTGAACAGGTCGGTTTCCAGGAAGATCTGGCCGTCGGTGATGGAGATGACGTTGGTGGGCACGAAGGCGGTGACGTCACCGGCTTGCGTTTCGATGATGGGCAGGCCCGTGAGCGAACCCGTCTTGCCCTTCACGCGGCCACCGGTGGCCTTCTCCACATACTCTTCGTTGACGCGAGCGGAGCGCTCCAACAGGCGCGAGTGCAGGTAGAACACGTCACCGGGGTAGGCTTCGCGGCCCGGCGGGCGGCGCAGCAGGAGCGAGATCTGGCGGTAGGCGACGGCCTGCTTGGAGAGGTCGTCGTACACGATCAGGGCGTCTTCGCCGTTGTCCATGAAGTACTCGCCCATGGCGCAGCCGGCGTAGGGTGCCAGGTACTGCAATGCCGCGGGCGTGGAAGCGGAGGCTGCGACGATGATGGTGTGCGCCATCGCGTTGTGCTCTTCCAGCTTTCTCACCACGTTGGCGATGGAGCTCTGCTTCTGGCCGATGGCCACGTAGATGCACTTAACGCCGGTGCTCTTCTGGTTGATGATGGTGTCGATGGCCACCGCGGTCTTGCCGGTCTGGCGGTCACCGATGATCAGCTCGCGCTGGCCGCGTCCGACCGGCACCATGGAGTCGATGGCCTTGAGGCCGGTCTGCACGGGCTGCGACACGCTCTTGCGATAGATCACGCCCGGGGCCACGCGCTCCAGCGGCGCCTTGCGCGTGGCGTTCACCGGACCTTTGCCGTCGATGGGGTTGCCCAGCGCGTCGACCACGCGGCCCAGCATCTCCGGGCCCACCGGCACTTCGAGGATGCGGCCCGTGGTGCGCACCTTGTCGCCCTCGGAAATGTGCTTGTAGTCGCCCAGCACCACGGCGCCGACCGAGTCCTGCTCCAGGTTCAAGGCGAGGCCAAAGGTATTGCCCTTGAACTCGAGCATTTCACCGTAGCGCGCATCGGCCAGGCCGTGGACGCGCACGATGCCGTCGGTCACGCTGACCACCGTGCCCTCGTTGCGCGCATCCGTGGTCGATTGGAACTTCTGGATGCGCTCTTTGATGAGCTCGCTGATCTCAGACGCCTTGATGGACATGATTAAACCTCAATTGCTCAATTCGTTTTGCAGCTGCGCCAGGCGGCCCTTGATGGAGCCGTCGATCACCAGATCGCCGCAGCGGATCACCGCGCCGCCGATCAGGTCGGCGTCCACGGTCGTCGTCATCTGAACCTCACGCCTCAGCCGCGTCTTGAGCGCGGCCGCCAGCTTCGCCTTCTGCTCATCGGACAGCGCCACGGCCGAGGTGACTTCCACCGCCGCCGTGTTCTCGAGCTCGGCGCGCAGCGCTTCGAACTGCGCGGCGATATCCGGTAACAGCGCCAGCCGCCGGTTCTGTCCCAGCAAGCGGATGAAGTTGCGGATGTCCTCGCTCCCCTTGCCGTGCAGGTCCGCGAACAAGTCCACCAACTGGTCCGCACTGACGTTCGGACTGCTGATGAGCTGTTCGACGCGCTCGTCCGCCACGAACGCGGCCGCGGTCTGCAGGAGCTTGGACCACGGCGCCAGCGCACCGGTGTCCTTCGCCTGGGCGAAGGCGGCGCGGGCGTAGGGCCGTGCGATGGTGGCCCGCTCAGCCACGCGCTATCTCCGCGGCGAGCTTGTCGATCAGGTCGGCGTGTGTGCGCGCGTCGATCTCGCGGCCCAGCAGGCGCGAAGCGCCGCTGACCGCCAGCGCCCCGACCTCGTGGCGCAGGCCTTCGCGGGCGCGGGTGCTTTCCAGCACGATGCTCTCGCGCGCCTGGCCCAGCAGGCGCTGGCCTTCGGCGGTGGCCGTGGACTTGGCGTCCTCGACCAGCTCGTTGCCGCGCTTGTTCGCCTGGTCGACGATCTGCACGGCCTTGTCACGCGCTTCGCGGATGATCTCCTGCGCCTTGGCCTTGGCCTCGTCGAGGTCCTTCTGGCCCTTGTTCGCTGCCGCGAGGCCGTCGGCAATCTTCTTTTGCCGCTCCTCGATGGCGCCGATGATGTGCGGCCAGCCGAATTTCATGACGAGCAGGGCCACGGCGAAGAACGCCGCTGCCTGGATGAAGATGGTGATGGTTAAATCCATGCCGACTCAAGCTCCTACGCTGACTTGCGCCCGTGGGCGCGAGGCGAACCGTGTCTTACTTCAACACGCCGATGAACGGATTCGCGAACAGCAGCAGCAGGGCGATGGCGACGCCGATGATGGGCACCGCGTCGAGCAAGCCCGCGACGATGAACATCTTGGTCTGCAGCATGGGCGTGAGTTCCGGCTGGCGAGCCGAGCTCTCCAGGAACTTGCCGCCGAGCAGCGCGAAGCCGATGGCGGTGCCGAGCGCGCCGAGGCCGATCAGGAGGCCCGCTGCGATGACGGTCATGCTCAACAGTTGAGCGAGCTGGGGAACGTGATCCATTTTAATCTCCGAGGTCGTGAAGGTCAGTGTGAAAAATCAGTGATGCTCTGCCGCCATGCTCAGGTACACGATGGTCAGCATCATGAAAATGAAGGCTTGCAGCGTGATGACGAGAATGTGGAAGGCGGTCCAGACGAAGCCGGCGATGAATTGCGCCGTGCCGAAGAAATACGTGGAGACGTGCGCGAGCGAGGAGCCCAATGTCAGCGCCGCGATCAGGATGAAAATGAGCTCACCGGCGTACATGTTGCCGAACAACCGCAACGACAGCGACAGGGGCCGCACGGCTTCTTCGATGAGCCGCAGCAGCAGGTTGGGCGCGGCGGTGAGGATCTTGCCCACCGCGCCATGCGCGTGGAACGGGGCGGAGACGAATTCACCCAGGAAGGTGCCGATGCCCTTGTGCTTGATGCCCACATATTGAATCAGGGCGAACACGCACAGCGCCATGCCGATGGTGGTGTTGAGGTCGGCGGTGGGGACGATACGCAGGTGCTCGAGGCCCAGGTTCTTGCCCAGGAGCGGCACCAGGTCCACCGGGATCATGTCGAGGAAATTCTCGAGGAACACCATGCAGAAGATGGTGATGGCGAGCGGGGCGATCAGCCGGCTCTTGCCGTGGAAGGTTTCCTTCACCAGGCCATCGACGGTTTCGACGACCATCTCGACGAAGCACTGGAATTTGCCCGGAACACCCGCGGTGGCGCGGCGCGATACGCTGACGAAGGCGACGAGGAACAGCAGGGCGATGGACAGCTTGAAGAACACGCTGTCGATGTGCACCTGCCAGAAACCCTGGCCCTCATTCACCGTAAGGTGGGTGAGGTGGTGCTGGATGTATTCGGTCATCCCGCCCGCTTCAGTTTCGCCAGCAGCCATCGATTCAACCCTTGTTCCGACTCACCAAACCGAACCAGTAACCGAACTGCGCGACGATCAATCCCACCAACAGCGGGAGCGGCGCAAACCTGATCTTCGCCAACCCCAGCCACACGGCCAGGATCAGCCACAGCCATTTCATCGCCTCGCCCGCCATCAGCGCGCGTTTGACCACCGCGCCACTCGCCACACCCGGCGCGAACAGGCGCCAGCCGAACACCGCGGTGCCGAAGGCGATGATCAAACCACCGGCCAAGGCCGACAGCGCGGCCCACCCGCCAGACCACACGCCGAAACACAGCGCAGCGGCCGCGCCGCTGAGCGCTTGCCACACGACCACCCGCACCACCGTGCGCTTGCCGCGCAACGTGGGGTCCGTCATCCGTCGGTCATCCGTCGGTGATCCCTTCTAGGGAGGGGCCGGGCAAAAGCCGGCACGCAACGGCTGTAAGTCCGACACTGTGTTGTTGAGCCGTGGCGATCCAAAAAAGCCGCGGCATTATAAAGATGTGAGGCCCGCGCTTCAAGGTTTTGAAGGGCTTTGAGTTTTTTTAACTTTGCGTGAATGGCAGCGTGACCGGTGCCACGTAGCTTATCGCGAGGCCACGGGACGGGCGGGGCTTCGGTTGTTACTTATTGATTCCGACGCGGAAGCCCGGCGGCACGCTTTACCGCGGTAACGCGAGACCCGCTCATTGAATGTGGGCGAGGATGCCTTCCAGCTCGTCCAGGCTGTTGTAGCTCACCACCAGCTTGCCCTTGCCGTTGGCCGCATGCTGGAAGGCCACCTTGGCGCCGAGCTTGTCCGCCAACTCGAGCTCCAGGCGGCGGATATCGGGGTCCACGGCCGCTGGTTCGCGTGATTCGGAGGCTGCGGGGGCCAGGAGCTTGCGCACCAGGGCTTCGGTTTCACGCACCGAAAGGGACTTCTTGGCCACCAGATGCGCCACTTCCACCTGCTGACGGCGCGTGGTCAGTCCCAGCAGGGCGCGCGCATGGCCCATCTCGATGCTGCGCTGCTCGACCAGGCTCTTCACCTCATCGGCCAGGTCCATCAAGCGCAAGAGGTTGCTCACGGCGGCGCGCGAACGTCCCACGGCCTCCGCAGCTTGTTGATGCGTAAGGCCAAATTCATCGATCAGGCGCGACAAGGCGCGCGCTTCTTCCAGCGGATTGAGGTTCTCGCGCTGGATGTTCTCGATCAGCGCCATGGCCACGGCGGCCTCGTCCGGGACCTCGCGCACCACGGCGGGGATTTCGGTGAGGCCCGCCATCTGCGCGGCGCGCCAGCGGCGCTCGCCGGCGATGATCTCGTAGCGCTGCGATTCGCCCAGCTGCGGCCGGCCCACCGGGCGCACCAAAATGGGCTGCACGATGCCCTGCGCCTTGATGGAGTCGGCGAGTTCGTTCAGGGAATCGGTGCGCATGTCGGAGCGCGGCTGGTATTTGCCCCGTTGCAGCAGGTCCACGGGGAGCGTGGCGAGCCGGTCGCCCGGCGGCAATGGCGCGGGCGCGGCGGCCGCTTGCGGTGGCGCCACGGGGCGCTGCCCCAGGAAGGGACTCAGCTCCGCGAGGCCGCGGCCGAGGGAAGGTTTCTTGCCCGACATGGGCGCTGAGTGTAGCGATGGGAGCGGGGGATGGCGAGCGCGCCGCTCGACTTGGTCAGGCCGCAGACATCGTTGCGTTACGCCGCCGCGTTTTCGACCACCCCGGGAAGCTGGATCAACGTGACAGTCTGCAGATTGACCTTGCTGCTGGCCTGGTCAATGTCGATCCCGACGAGTCTTCCACTTGCATCGTAGTCCAAGACCACGCCTTCGGACATGGGCGTTTGCGTAACACACGACTTTCAAAGCAAGGCGTAAATCGATAGGCCGGCATTGATCCAGCATAGTTAGATTCGGTGACGAGCCGGAGTGGATAACTGACGTGTGTATCCAGTTAGATAGCCAGCGTGTCCATTTCGCGATGGAACCTGAAGGTCATCCAGGCGGGCGCGAGCATCACGTACCACAACAACCGCGCCTCGGCCGCAAGGCCGACTGCCATCACCAGGAGGCCCACGGACTTGATGAGCCGCATGAACAAGCCGCGTCCCGGCAGCAGGATGGTGAGCGGTACGCCGATGGCCACGGCCGCACCGGCGCCCAACATTCCCAGCAACTGGCCGCCGCCGGAGGCCCCTCGGCGGGAGCGCCGGAATCAGGTGACGAGAAAGGCACTCGCTACAGGGCCACCGCCAGCATCGCCCCCACATACTGGGCGCTGCCGCCATCACCGCTGGTGTTGCCCAGGGTCAGGTCGATGGTCACGTTGGAAGACAGGCGCAACGTGCCGGAAACGGCGTAATTGCTGGTCGAGGCTTCCCCGAACTGATCCTTGTCGCGGCTGTAGTCGACCGCCCAGGGAATCCACAGGTCGAAGGCAAAGCCGGCATTGAACTCGGACTTGAGCAGGCGGCTGTTACGGCCGATGCGTCCGCCCACGCGCGCCCGTGCACGATCGAAGAAGCGGTCGCCGAGCGTGAAGAAATCCGCTGAGCTCAGGCGCTGCAGCTGCTCGGCAATGGCGATGTTCGAGGAACAGGCGGCCTTCTTGTAATGATAAGAGTTCGTGCCCGCGTAAACGCCCCAGGTGGCGCCGCTGTAGCCCACTCTTGCGCCCAGCCCGTTGTCGGTGATGGAGCAGTCCACCGTGATGGCCGAGGGCAGGGTGATGCCGAGGCGCTCCGCGACTTGCGTGCCGATGGTGAAGTCTTCGAACACCGTTCGGCGGCGCGATGCGGTCAGGCTCGCATCGAACCCGCCGTGCGCGAATTCGGCGCCCGCCGTCACCCGCTGCGATTTGCGGAAGTTTTCATCCTTGGCTGCATCGAAGGCCAACAGGCCGCGCCAGCGTTCGTTGCCATAGGTGGCATAGGCGCTTCCGGTGCCGGTGCGGGTTTCCGCGCTCGGACGCAACAGGGTGGCTTTGACGGTGGACTGGCTGCGCGAGAAGCCGGCGCCGGCATCCCAGTAGCGCGAGTCCAGTGCCGTGGCGTTGCTGCGGCCGGTGTAATCGGCGCTGGCCGTGAAGCCGCGGCTGTGATTGCGGCCGATGTCGAAGCCGCCATGCACCAGCCACTGTTTCTCGGGCAGGGGAGCGTCGTCGTCGGCGCCCGCGGCGGGGGCCGCGGCGCCGAGCAACAAGATGGAGGCCAGGAACAGGCGGCACGGTTGGTTCATGACGAAGCCCAAAATCTGTTGTAACGGCCCCCCTTTTAACAAAGGCCGGCCTTACGGACATTTAACAGCTTCGCAGAATGAGGCGAATCCGCCGCACTGTTTGCGATTGGCGACAGGAACGAGCGCCCCTCACGCACGCCCGCTGCCGAACAACCCATTGAGGTTCCCCGCGCCCGCGCCCTGCGCCAGCGCATCGAAGCGGCCTTCCTGCGCGAGCTGCGTGGCGGCCTGTACGAACCCGCTCCATGCGCAGCGGGCGAGCGCACCACCGACGCTGATGCGCCGTACGCCGAGCGCCGCGATCTCATCCACGCTCATGCCGCCGGCCCAGCCCATGAGCAGGTTGATGGGTTTGGGCGCGAGCGCATCGACCAGCGCGGTGATGTGCTCGCGCGTGCGCACGCCCGGTGCATACAGGCAATCGGCGCCGGCGTTCGCATAGGCCTTCAGGCGCGCGATGGCGAAGTCGATGTCGGGCTGGCCCACCAGGAAGCATTCGGCGCGGCCGACCAGCAGGGTGTCGCCACCGGCCGCATCGATCGCACGCCGCGCCGCGCGCATGCGCGCCACGGCGAGTTCCTCGTCGTACAAGGGCGTCGACGACTGACCGGTGGAATCCTCGATCGACAACCCGGCGACACCCGTGCGCAGCGCCAGGGTCACGCTCTCGGCGACACCAGCCGGTTCGTGTGCAAACCCATTCTCGAAGTCGGCATTGACGGGGAGGTCGGTGTGCTGCACCAGCGCCGCGAGATGGTCGAGCGCCATGTCGCGCGTGATGGCGTTGTCGGCGTGCCCGAGCGACCACGCAAGCCCTGAGCTGGTGCTCGCCAGGGCCTTGAATCCCAGGTGCTGCAGGTAGAGCGCGCTGCCGATATCCCAGGGATTGGGAATGACGAAGCAGCCCTCGGCATGCAGTTGATGGAAGCCCTTGCGCTTGTCGCTGACCGAGGGACGGGACGCTGCCATGAGAGTCTCCTGATCGGGCGTGAAGTCAGTTCGATTCCGGAAGTTGCGGCGCGGCGTCGTGGATGTCGTAGTAGTCGGATTTATGCGCCACGTAGATGTGCTGCATGAAACGCAGGCCCGTGGGCGCATCGAGGGTGCCCGCCATGATGCTGAGGACGGGGGCCTTGCCTTCCTGGACCCTCGGCCGCCAGAACAGGTTGCCGCCACAGCGGCTGCAGAACCCGCGTTGCGCGTCGGCGGAAGATTCGTACCAGCGCAGCGTCGCATCGCTCAATATCTGGACATCGCCGAGGGCAGCTTGCGTCGCCGCCACGAAATGTCCGCTGGTTCGGCGGCATTGCGAGCAATGGCAACCGATCACATCGCGCAGCGGCCCGTCGACACGGTAGCGCACCCCGCCGCACAGGCAGCCGCCGGTGTGAACGGCGCTCACGTGCCCGATCCGGACGGGACGTTGCCTTCCTGGTTTGGAGAGGTGCCCGAGGTTGCGTCCGCAGCGTGTTCTTCGGCGGGCGCTTCCGGCGGCGATGGAGCACCGGAGGCTGCGTCTGCACCGCTGCCCGCTTGCGCGCCCACCGGATCATCACCGCGGCGAATGAGTTCACCCGCCAGCGCGAGATAGGCCAGCGCGCCACGCGAATCCTTGTCATGGAACAGCACCGGCTTGCCGAAGCTGGGCGCCTCGGCCAGGCGCACGTTGCGCGGGATCACGGTGCGGAACACGCGGTCGCCGAAATGCTGCACCAATTGCGCGGAGACTTCATTGGCGAGATTGTTTCGCGGGTCGAACATGGTGCGCAGCACGCCGCCGATCTCGAGTTCGGGGTTCAGGTTCTGGCGGATCTGCTCGATGGTGTGCGACAGCGCGGACAGGCCCTCCAGCGCGTAGTACTCGCATTGCATGGGCACCATCACCGAGTCCGCCGCCACCAGCGCATTCAGCGTGAGCATGTTGAGCGAGGGCGGGCAGTCGATGAGGATCACATCGAAGCTGTCGCGGATGGGCTTCAAGGCATTGCGCAGCTTGAACTCGCGCCCGGCCATGACACTCAGCAGGCGGATCTCCGCGGCGGTGAGATCCTGGTTCGCCGGCATCACCATGAAGCCGCCGGCCGCCACCGGCACCAGCGCCTCGAGCGCGGTGCACTCGCCCAGCAGCACATCGCACGAGGTGCGCGCCTGGGAGTTCTTGTCCACGCCGCAGCCCATGGTCGCATTGCCCTGCGGGTCCATGTCGATGAGCAGCACGCGGCGCTTGGTGGCCGAGAGCGACGCGGCCAGGTTCACGGCCGTGGTGGTCTTGCCCACACCGCCTTTCTGATTCGCAATGGCGAGCACGCGTTTCATGGCCATTTAATTCAGTACGATTTCCACGATGTGTCGTTCGTCTTCCAGTCCCGGCACCTTCACCCGATTCACGGCGCGCACGCGGTAGCGCTTGGGCAGCACCGCGATCTCGGCTTCAGGACTCTTGCCCTTCATGGCAAGTAGCCGGCCGCCCGGCGCGACCAGATGGCCGGCGTAGGCCACGAAATCCGCAAGCGAGGACAGGGCCCGCGCCGTCACGGTATCGAACAACTGCTGCGGATGGTAGTGCTCCGCCCGGTCGTGCACGACCTCCACGTTAGCGCATTCCAGCGCCTCGATGGTCATTTGCACGAAGCGTGCCTTCTTGGCCACGGACTCGATCAGAGCGAAGTGCCGGCCGGGATTGACGATGGCCAGCGGCAGGCCGGGAAATCCCGGCCCCGTGCCCACATCCGCGATGCGCTGGCCGTGCAGGAAGCGCTGCAGGGTCAGGCTGTCGAGCACGTGCTTGCGCAGCATGCCCGGGCGGTCGCGGATGGCCGTCAGGTTGAACTTCGCGTTGGTGGATTCGACCTCGTCGATGAGCTTCTGCAGGGCATCGAGCTGCGCCGCGGACAGTTCGATGCCGAGCGCGCCCGCGCCCTCGGCCAGGGCCGCCCGCTCGCGTTCCCGCTCCACGGCCATCAGATGCCTGCCCGCGCCAACATGGTCATGCCCGGGCAGGCGCGGCCATCAACCGTTCTTCACCATGGTGGCGACGAACTCGTTCACCGGCATGGTCAGCAGCTTGCGCTTGTCGGCGAAAGTGGCCTGGATGAGCTGGGCCTGCTTCGGACCGAAATGCGCGGCGACGCTGGATTCGAATTTCTTCACCAGCACGGGCATGCCTTCCGCGCGGCGCTTGCGATGACCGATGGGGAAATCCACGGCCACGCGCTCGGTGGAGCTGCCGTCCTTGAAGAACACCTGCACGGCATTGCCGATGTAGCGCTTGTCGGGATCGTAGTAATCCTTGGTGAAGGCGGTGTTTTCCTTCACTTCCATCTTCGAGCGCAGTGCGTCGATGCGCGGATCGGCGGCGATGCGGTCTTCGTAGTCCTCGCCGGTGAGCCGGCCGAAGATCAGCGGCACGGCCGTCATGTACTGGATGCAATGGTCGCGGTCGGCCGGATTGCTGAGCGGGCCGGTCTTGTCGATGATGCGCACGCCCGGTTCCTGGGTCTCGATCACGATCTTCGCGATCTGGTCGATCTTGTCCTTGACCTTCGGGTGCAGGGTCATGGCGCACTCGACGGCCGTCTGTGCGTGGAACTCCGCCGGGAAGCTGATCTTGAACAGCACGTTCTCCATCACATAGCTGCCGTAGCCGCGCTGGAAGGTGAAGGGCTTGCCCTTGAACAACACGTCGAAGAAGCCCCAGGTCTTGGCCGAGAGTGCCGAGGGGTAGCCCATCTCGCCGGTCATGGCGATGAGCGCATGGCGCACGGCGCGGCTGGTGGCATCGCCCGCCGCCCAGCTCTTGCGCGAGCCGGTGTTGGGGGCATGCCGGTAGGTGCGCAGCGCGCCGCCGTCGATCCAGGCGTTCGACACGGCGTTGATGATCTGCTCCTTGCTGCCGCCGAGCATCTTGGTGACGACGGCCGTGGAGGCGACTCGCACCAGGATGACGTGGTCGAGGCCGACGCGGTTGAAGCTGTTCTCGATGGCGAGCACGCCTTGGATTTCGTGCGCCTTGATCATGGCGGTGAGCAGGTCCTTCACCACCATGGGCTTCTTGCCCTCGTTGACGGCCTTGCGTGAGAGGTAGTCCGCCACCGCGAGGATGCCGCCGAGGTTGTCGGACGGATGGCCCCATTCGGCGGCGAGCCAGGTGTCGTTGAAATCCAACCAGCGCACCATGGCGCCGATGTTGAAGGCGCCCATGACCGGATCGAGTTCGTAGCTGGTGCCCGGCACGCGCGCGCCATGCGCCATGGTGGCGCCGGGGACCACGGGTCCCAGGAGCTTGGTGCAGGCCGGGTACTTCAAGGCCTGGAAGCCGCAGGCCAGCGTGTCCATCAAGCAGTAGTACGCCGTGTCGTACGCATCGTGCGAATCGATCTGGACATTCGCCGCGTAATCGGCGATGTCGACCAGGGCCTGGTCGGGGTCGGGACGGACGGCGGACTTGATATCGTGCGAGGACATGGCGGTTACTTTCTCTTCGAGAGGGGAATGAAGGTCTGGTCTTCGGGGCCGGTGTAGTTGGCGCTCGGGCGGATGATCTTGCCATCGATCCGCTGCTCGATCACATGCGCGCCCCACCCCGTTGTGCGCGCGATGACGAACAGCGGGGTGAACATGGCGGTGGGCACGCCCATCATGTGGTAGGACACGGCCGAGAACCAATCGAGGTTGGGGAACATCTTCTTGATGTCCCACATCACCGATTCGAGCCGTGCCGCGATGTCGAACATCTTGGTGCTGCCCGCCTCCTCCGACAGGCGCTTCGCCACGCCCTTGATCACCGTGTTGCGCGGATCGGCGATGGTATACACGGGGTGGCCGAAGCCGATGACCACTTCCTTGTTGGCGACGCGCGCGCGGATGTCGGCTTCCGCCTGGTCGGGGTTGTCGTAGCGCTTCTGGATCTCGAAGGCCACCTCGTTGGCACCGCCATGCTTGGGTCCACGCAGCGCGCCAATCGCCCCGGCGATGGCCGAGTGCATGTCGGCGCCCGTGCCGGCGATGACGCGCGCGGTGAAGGTGGAGGCGTTGAACTCGTGTTCCGCGTAGAGATTGAGCGAGGTGTGCATGGCGCGCACCCAGGAAGGCGGCGGCGCACGGCGGTGCAGCAGGTGCAGGAAGTGGCCGCCGATGGAATCGTCCTCGGTCTCCACGTGGATGCGCTGGCCGTTGTGGCTGTAGTGATACCAGTACACCAGCATCGAGCCCAAGGACGCGATGAGCTGGTCGATGATGTCGCGCGCGCCGGCAGAGCCGTGATCGTCCTTTTCCGGCAGCGCGCAGCCCAGCGCCGACACGCCGGTGCGCATCACGTCCATGGGGTGTGCGGCGGCGGGGAGTTGCTCGAGCACGGCCCGTACCGTGGCGGGCAGCCCGCGCAGCGCCTTGAGCTTGGCCTTGTAGGCCACGAGCTCCGACATGTTCGGCAGTTTCCCGTGCACCAGCAGGTGCGCGATTTCCTCGAACTCGCAGGTTTCCGCGATCTGCAGGATGTCGTAGCCGCGGTAGGCAAGATCGTTGCCGGTGCGCCCGACCGTGCACAGGGCGGTGTTGCCGGCGGGGACACCGGACAAGGCCACGGATTTCTTGGGCTTTGGGCCCGCGGGGGCCGCCGTAGGCTCACTCATGTCGCTTTACTCTTGGTCGATTTTTCTCGGGCAAACAGGCTGTTCAATTTGTCTTCGTAGGAATGGTAGTTCAGGTACTTGTACAGGTCGGCGCGCGTCTGCATGGTATCCAGCACGTTCTTTTGCGTGCCGTCGCGGCGGATGGCCTGGTAGGTGTTGAGCGCCGCGGCATTCATCGCGCGGTAGGCCGAGCAGCAGTACAGCACGATGTCCACGCCCACGCTGCCGAGCTCAGGCGTGGTGAACAACGGCGTGTGGCCGAACTCGGTGATGTTGGCAAGGATGGGCACTTTCACCGCGTCCTTGAACTGGCGATACATGGGAAGCGCCGTCATGGCCTCGGGGAACACCATGTCCGCACCCGCCTCGACGCACGCCACGGCGCGTTCGATGGCTTTTTCGATGCCCTCGACGGCGAGCGCGTCGGTGCGCGCCATGATCACGAACTGGTCGTCCGTGCGCGCATCCACCGCCGCCTTGATGCGATCGACCATCTCGTCCTGCGAGACGATCTCCTTGCCGGGACGGTGCCCGCAGCGCTTGGCCTGCACCTGGTCCTCGATGTGCAGGCCCGCCGCGCCGAACTTGGTGAAGGATTTCACCGTGCGCGCGATGTTGAAGGCGCCACCCCAGCCGGTGTCCGCATCGACGAGCAGCGGGAGCGATGAGGCATCGGTGATGCGGCGGATGTCGGTGAGCACGTCTTCCATGCTGCTGATGCCAAGATCCGGCACTCCGAGCGAATTGGCGGCGACGCCGCCGCCCGAAATATAGAGCGCCTTGAATCCGGTGGCCTCGGCCATGCGCGCGGTGAAGGCATTGATGGTGCCGACCACTTGCAGCGGCCGCTCGGAACGGACGGCTTCGCGCAACAGGCGGCCTGGGGAGGAGATTGAAGCCATTACAACCCTTCGGGCTTGCACGATAATCGAGCCCCGGAAGTGTAACAAACCACGCCCGCCTGGAGCTTATGGTCGCGGATTTTTTTCCGCGCGCTCCTTCTGCCGCTGCTCGACCAGGTCGCGGGTGGACCGGTCGGCCACCGCCACCGTCAGCAGCGGACCGGCGATTTCCGTGTCATAGGCAAGGGTGGCCTCGAACAGCGCGTCCTGGTCACGCCCTGCGCAGCGCTCCGCGTCACGCGCGACATCGGCGAGCCCGTCCAGCCATTCATCACACCAACTCGGGAAGGTCTCTGGCGCGGCGTCCTTCGGCAATCGCAGCACAGCCTCGGCGCGGAACAGGCGGTCATGGAAGAAGCACAGGACATAATCGTTGGCCTGGATGCCGCGCAGTTGAAAGGGCGCTCCGTCAGCGGAGAAGCATTCCTGTTCATCGGGTTCGGCGCCGCGCCCCTCGCCCGAGCGGGCCGAGCCCTGGAAAAGCAGCACTTCCTTCATCGCAAACGGTATCTGGCCTGCCGTGCTGCCAAACGGAACGGGCAGGAGCGAGCGCCAGTCATCGCCACGCGCCAGCGTGCGCGGCGCCGGGACCGCCGCGCTGCCGGCGGTCTTGGCCGCGGGCTGGGGCGCCGGCGGCGGGTTTGCTGAACAAGCATACAGTACGATCGCGAACAGCCCTGCGAGCAGTAGCCGCCCCGGCTGCGGACCCGCGCCAGCGCTCATGCCGCCCGCCGCGCGAGCCACGCCATCAGGCCATCCGTATTCAAGCGCACGTCGGCGTCGAGGATGGCGTGCAGCTGCGCATCGCTCCCCTGATAGCCATGCGCCCGCAGGCGCGCCTCGGTGTGCTCCTGCACCTCCGCGCAAATGCGCTCGCGGCAGTCCGCGCGCGCGGCGTGCGCGGTCGCGATGGACACGTAGCGGTCGATGTCGGTGCGCAATTCAGCGGCGAGGCGCTCGACATTCTGTACGCCGCTGTAATGCGTGAGGTAGACGGTGTGCGGCCGCAGATCGCGGACGCGCTGCACGGAGGCCTGCAACTGCGCCGGGTCGAACTGCGTCGGCGTCGTCGTCGGCATGATGAACGCACCGTTGGCATTGTCGAAGTCACGATAGCTGACACCGAAAGTGTCACCCGAGAATACGATGCCGGCATCGCGGTCGGCGATGCACAGGTGATGCAGCGCATGACCCGGCGTGTGCACGAATTCGAGGCGGCGCCGGCCGAGCTGCCGCGTGTCGCCATCCTGCGCCACGCTGACGCGTTCCGCCGGAATGGGCAGGATGTCGCCATACAGGCGGGCGTAGGTTGCATCGCCGTACACGGCGCGGGTGCCGGCGATGAGCTTGGCTGGATCGATGAGATGCCCCGCACCGCGCGGATGCACCACCACCTGCGCACGCGGAAACACTTGCGCGAGGAGCCCCGCACCACCGGCATGGTCCAGGTGCACGTGGGTGAGCAGGATGTAGTCGATGTCCTGCGGCGCCAAGCCCTGGGCGGCGACCGCCGTCTGCAACGTGGGAACGGAGAAATTGGTGCCGGTATCGACGAAGGCGCCGCGGCCCGAATCCACGATGAGGTGGCTGGCGTCCTGGCGCGGCCGGACGTAATCGGTGTCGATCGAGAAGATGCCCTCGCCGGCCTTCTCGATCTTGAGCAATACGGCACTCTCGATATTCGCCATGGATGCCATTATCCTCGGCGCCTGCCGACGAATGGAACCCTTGAATCCCTATGCGTCAAAATAAATTGCTGCCACTGCTCGCACTCCTCGCCGCCCTGCCGGCCACCGCCGGCCGGGTTGAGCGCGGCAACCTGGTGTTCGACAACATCCCGCCTGCCGCGCCGGCGGTCATGGACACCATCAATGCCTACCTCAACGCGCGCGGCGCCACGCCGCTGGGATGGCTGCCCGGCGGTTCGCTCCTGATCAGCACGCGCTTTGCGGACGCAGACCAGCTGCACGTGGTGGACAAGGCCGGCGGCGCGCGCCGCCAGCTCACCTTTTTCAACGAGCCCATCACGGAAGGGGCCGTCTCCCCGGATGCCAACACCGCGGGCTATGTATTCCTGAAGGACGCCGGCGGCGATGAGAATTCGCAGCTGTACTTCCAGCGCCCCGGAGAAGCAAAGGCGAAGCTGCTGACCGACGGCAAGTCCTTGAACGGAGACCCGGTATGGTCGAACGCCGGCCGCGCCGTGGCCTTTTACAGCAACCTGCGCAATGGCCGCGATTCGGACATCTATGTGGTGGAACCGGCCGCCGGCACCCCGCCCAAGCTGGTGTACACGGGCGATGCGCCCGGCTGGACCGTGCTCGACTGGTCGCCCGATGATGCCAAGCTCCTCTTGAAGAAATACGTGTCGATCACCGAGAGCTATCTGTACGTGCTCGACATCGCCAGCGGGCAGGTCAAGGAGCTCGATCCGGCCAAGACCAAGGTGGGCATCGGCGCAGCGGCTTTCTCGCGCGATGGTGTGGGCGTGTATCTCGCCTCCGATCGCGAAGCCGAGTTCATGCAGCTGCAGTTCGTGAACCTGGGTTCGGGTGAGCGCACGGTGCTGTCCGCCCACATTCCCTGGGACGTGGAGGACATCGCGGTGTCGCGCGATGCGCGCTGGCTCGCGTACACGGCCAATCAGGGCGGCGCCAGCCGCCTGAACGTGCTCGACCTGCGTTCGCGCCAGGAGCTGGCGGTACCCGCATTGCCGCCGGGCCTGATCTCAAACCTGAGCTTCGATGCCCAGAGCCAGCATCTGGCCTTCGCCTACGCAAGCCCGGTCCAGCCGCGCGATGCCTACGTGCTGGACCTGACGGCGGTGAAGCTCGAGCCCTGGACGCGCAGCGAGGCGGGTCCGGTGGATCTGACGAAGTTCGTCGCGCCCCGCCTGGCGCAGTTCCCCACCTTCGACCGCAGCGGTGGCAAATTCCGGCAGGTGCCAGTGTACGTGTACGAGCCGGCGGGGCCGGGCCCGCACCCGGTGCTCATCAGCATTCACGGCGGACCCGAGTCTCAGTTCCGCCCGGGCTTCGATCCCTGGGTGCAATACCTGGTGAACGAACTGGGCTTCGCCGTGGTGGCGCCGAACGTGCGCGGCTCATCCGGCTACGGCAAGACCTACCTCGGCCTCGACAACGGCATGCTGCGCGAGGATTCGGTGAAGGACATCGGCGCGCTGCTGGTGTGGATCGCAGCGCAAGGCAAGCTGGATGCTCGCCGCGTGTTCGTGGCCGGCGGCTCCTATGGCGGCTACATGACGCTCGCCACCATGGTGAATTTCGGCGACCGCCTGCGCGGCGGCATCGATGTGGTGGGCATCGCCAATTTCGTCAGCTTTCTGACCAACACGGCCCCCTACCGTCAGGACCTGCGGCGCGCCGAGTACGGCGATGAGCGCAATCCGGACATGCGCTCGTTCCTGCGGCGCATTTCACCGGTGAACAACGCCGAGCGCATCACCCGCCCGATGCTGGTGGTGCAGGGCCAGAACGACCCGCGCGTGCCGATGAGCGAATCGGAGCAGATGGTCAACCGCCTGCGTTCACGCGGGATCGAGGTGTGGTATCTGCTCGCCAAGGACGAAGGCCACGGATTCAGGAAGAAGCAGAACCGCGATGTCTACCTGCAGACTTTCGCGCAGTTCCTGCTGCAGAACCGGTAAGGCGAAGCGCGCTTACTTGCGCGGTACGGTGCTCAGCGGCGATTTCTGCGCTGCGAAGTAGGCAGCCACCGCGTCGACGTCCGCGTCGGTCGCCAAGGCCGCCGCCATGCCGTTCATCACGGCGTTCTTGCGGCGGCCGTTCTTGTAGGCGGCGAGCGCCTGCTGCAGATAATCCACGTGCTGGCCGGCCAGCACCGGCGGCTTGGGTTCGAGCGGGGCGTCCACGCCCGTGCCATTGACGCCATGGCAGGCGCCACAGGAAGCAGCCGCCGCGGGCGCGGTGCCCACGGTGTCGCTGGTGGGCTTGATCGGCTCGCCCCCCTGCAGGAACGCGGCGATGTCGGCGATGTCCTGGTCGCTCATGGAGGCGGCCTGTGCGTGCATGGTGCCATGCGGCCGGTCGCCGGCCTTGTATTCGTTCAGGGCGGAGACGATGTAGGCCGCATGCTGGTGCTTGAGACGCGGCACTTTGTAGCTCGGAAATGCGTTCTTGTAGCCCTCGATGCCGTGGCAGCCCAGGCAGGTGTAGAACTTGATTTTACCGCGGGCCGGGTCGCCGTCGGCCGAGTGCGCTGCAGCGGCGAAACACAACAAGGCTGCAGCAGCGGTCAAAAGCCCGCGATTGGGTCCAAAACGCATTGAAATCTCCGTACCGGTACTCGTTTGCGGCAGCGATGTTAAAGGGCGGCGGCAAGGTCTTGCAACAATCCTTTGACTAAACCGGCTTCCAAAGGCCCTCGGGCAGCTATATAAGAGTCGTTCGCATGCTGCAAACCGTCATTCAACAGCGCCGCCGTGATCTTGGCGGCATGCAGGTGGGCCGCGTACTACCCGCGCCGGCTCAGCACATGGTGGGTCCGTTCATCTTCTTTGACCACATGGGACCCGTGCACATGCCGGTAGGCCTGCCGCGCAGCGTGGACGTGCGTCCGCATCCGCATATCGGCCTGTCCACCGTCACCTATCTGTTCTGCGGCGAAATCATGCATCGCGACAGCCTGGCCGTGGAGCAGCCCATCCGCCGCGGCGAAATCAACTGGATGACGGCGGGCCGCGGCATCACGCACTCGGAGCGTTTCGAGAAGGCGCGTGCCCACGGCGACGACCTGCACGGCATCCAGGCCTGGGTGGCCTTGCCGCGCGAATACGAGGAGACCGATCCGGCTTTCCACCACCATGGCGCGGACGAACTGGTCACGGTGGAGGAGCGCGGCGTGTGGATGCGGCTGCTGGCCGGAGAAGCCTTCGGACTGCGCTCGGCCGTCACCACGCACTCACCCCTGTTCTACGTGCATTGGGAGTTGAAGCCGCAGGCCAGCGTGCAATTGCCTGCGGCCTATCGCGAGCGCGCGGTGTACGTCGCGGCCGGCAGCGTCGAAGCGGGCGGCGGCCGGCACGAAGCGGGTGAGATGCTGGTCTTTGCTGCAGGGACCGATGCGCGCGTGACGGCACTAAGCACCGCCACGCTGATGGCGCTGGGCGGCGAACCCGTGGGCCCGCGCTTCATCGACTGGAACTTCGTCTCCGCCTCGCAGGAGCGCATCGAGCAGGCCAAGGCGGACTGGCGCGCGGGCCGCATGAAGCTGCCCGACCTCGATCACCAGGAATTCATTCCGCTGCCTTGAGCGCCAGCTCCTTGCTGTAGACGATGTTCATCACGTCATCGTGCCAGCCCCGCACGCGCGGCTTCACCAGCCGCTTGCTGACGTAGGTATATAGCGGAATCAGCGGCTGATCGGCCAACATCAGCTTTTCCGCCTGCTGCAGCAGCGCGGCGCGTTGCGCCTCCTGCGGCGCGCGATTGGCGGCATCGAGCAGCGCGTCGTACTGCGTGTTGGCATAGCCGGGCAAATTGATGCCGAAGCCCGAGCGCAGCAATTGCAGGAATCCGTACGCGTCGTCGTAGTCGGCCACCCAGCTGGCGCGGAAGGCCTGCAAGCCATCGCGCTTCTCGATGGCCTGCAACAGCACCTTGAATTCTTCGGCGCGCAGCACCGTATCGATGCCCAGCGATTGCTTCCACATCGAGGCCACGGCCAGTGCGAGGCGCGAGTGCAGGTCACCGCTGTTGAAGCGCAGCTCGATGGATTGCGGCAGCGGCGTGCCGGATTCGCGCAGCAGCTGGCGTGCGCGCTCGATGCGCGTCTGCATCGGCCAGGAGGCGTACTCCGGCAATGGTGGCGCATAGCCGTGGGTTTGCGCAGGCACCAGCGTGAAGGCGGGCGATTCACCCATGCCGGTGATCGAGCGCACCAGTTGCTCACGATCGATCACCATCGACAGCGCCTGGCGCAGCGCCGGGGCATTCGTAAACGGCGGGCCGTTGAGATTCAGGGCGTAGTAGTACACGGCCAGCTGCGGCGATACGTGCAGTTCGCCGGCCATGTGCTCGCGGATCCACGGCACCTGCGCGGTTGGCAGCGTGGAGGTGATGTCCAAGGCGCCGGCGCGATAGGCCGACAATTCCGAGGAGGGTTGCGCCATGGAATGATATTCGACCCGCTCGATGTGCGTATGCGCGTCGTCCCAATACCGCCGGTTGCGCACGGCGACGATCTTCGATCCGAAATCCCAGCGCGACACGACATAGGCACCGTTGGAAACGAGGATGCCGGGCTTGGCGAAGCGGCTGCCGTGCGCGGCGAGACTGGCGCGATGCAGCGGAAACGACGCAGGGTGGGTGAGGAGCTTGAGGAAATGCGGTGTGGGTTGCACCAGGTTCACCAGCAGCGTGCGCGCATCGGTCGCCTGCACATCCAAGGCTTCCGGCCGCGCGCGACCGGCGGTGATGTCCTCTGCATGGCGCACCGCAGCCAGCATCTGCGCGTAGGGCGCCGCCGTCGCCGGGTCCACCAGCCTGCGCCAGGCGGCCACGAAATCGGCGGCCTCGAGCGCATCGCCATTCGACCAGCGCAAGCCGGCGCGCAAATGGAAGACGTACTGCAGACCGTCGGCCGAGACCTCGATGCGCTCGGCGGCCGCGGGCACCGGAGCGCCATCGGGCCCTTGGGCCATCAAGCCTTCGAACACATCGCGCGCAATGGTCAGCGCCGCCTCCGAGCGCGCGGCCTGGGGATCGAGGGATTCGGACTCGGCGCCGTTGCCGCGCCGCAGGGTGTTGAGGGTCAGCGAATCCGGCGGCGTTGAGCTGAAGTGAACGGCGGCCCATGCCAGCGCGCCCACGACCAGGACGGCCAGCAGCCCGCGCACCGCCCGCACGCCCGCGTCCCGTTTCAAGCGGCGTGCGCGCGCTTCTTCAAGTGCACCAGCAGCAAAGACAACGCTGCGGGCGTGAGGCCCGGGATGCGGCCCGCCTGGCCGAGGGTCTCCGGCCGCACTTCGTGCAGGCGTTGCCGCGCTTCGTTCGACAGGCCGGCCACCTCGAAGTAGTTCAGATCTCGCGGCAGGGTGAGATGTTCGTTGCGGCGCTGCCGTTCGATTTCCTGCTCCTGGCGCTTCAGGTAGCCCTCGTACTTGGCGGTCACTTCCACCTGCGTCTTCACCTGCGCGAACAGCCGCTCATCGCTGCGCCAATCGACCGGCGCGGCACCTTCGGCGGAGGACGGTGTACCGCTGGCGGCGTCGACATCATCGAAGTTCAGTTCCGGCCGGCGCAGCAATTCCAGCGCATAGGTCTCGCGCGCCAGCGGTTGCCCCAGCTTGGCGCTCAAGGCATCGCCCGCGCTGCCGGCACGCACCAAGGCGCCCTGCAGGCGCATCACTTCCTGCGACACCGCGCTCATCTTGCGTTCGAAGAATTCCCAGCGCTGGTCATCCACCAGGCCCAGCGCGCGGCCCTGCGGCGTCAAGCGCGCATCGGCATTGTCTTCGCGCAAGCTCAAGCGGTATTCGGCGCGGCTGGTGAACATGCGATACGGCTCCGGCGCGCCGCGGGTGATGAGATCGTCCACCAGCACGCCGATGTAGGCCTCGTTGCGCAGCGGCGCCCAGCCTTCCCGCCCGGCCGCATCCAGTGCCGCGTTGGCGCCGGCCAGCAAACCCTGGGCAGCGGCTTCTTCATAGCCGGTGGTGCCGTTGATCTGGCCCGCCAGGAACAGGTGCGAGATGAACTTGCTCTCCAGCGTGGCCTTCAAGTCACGCGGATCGAAGAAGTCGTATTCGATGGCATAGCCGGGCCGGGTGATGTGCGCGTTCTCGAAACCCTTGATGGTGCGCACGAAGGCGTACTGCACGTCGAAGGGCAGGCTGGTCGAGATGCCGTTCGGATAGATCTCGTGGGTGTCGAGGCCTTCCGGCTCGACGAAGATCTGGTGCGAGGTCTTGGCGGCAAAGCGCGCCACCTTGTCTTCCACCGAGGGGCAATAGCGCGGGCCCACGCCTTCGATGAGTCCGGTAAACATGGGTGAGCGGTCCGAGGCCGCGCGGATGAGCTCGTGCGTGCGCTCGTTGGTGCTGGTGATGTGGCAAGCCATCTGCCGCGGATGCGCGGCGCGCGTTTCCAGGAACGAGAACACGGGGCGCGGCTCGTCGCTGTGCTGTTCCTGCATCACCGAGTAATCGATGCTGCGCCCGTCGATGCGCGGCGGCGTGCCGGTCTTGAGCCGGCCGACGCGCAGCGGCAGCTCGCGCAGCCGCGCAGCCAGGCGCAGCGAGGGCGGATCACCGGCGCGGCCGCCCGGGTGATTCTCCAATCCCACGTGGATCTTGCCGCCCAGGAACGTGCCCACCGTGAGCACCACGGCGCGGGCGTGGAATTCGATGCCGCTGGCCGTGACCACGCCGGTAACGCGATCGCCTTCGATCAAAAGATCCGCGGCCTCCTGTTGGAACAGGCGAAGGTTTGCCTGGTTCTCCAGCCTCTTGCGGATGGCTCGCTTGTAAAGCTGCCGGTCCGCCTGCGCCCGCGTCGCCCGCACCGCGGGCCCCTTGCTGGCATTGAGCGTGCGAAACTGGATGCCAGCCTGATCGATGGCGCGCGCCATGGCGCCGCCGAGCGCATCGATCTCCTTGACCAGATGCCCCTTGCCGATGCCGCCGATGGCCGGATTGCAGCTCATCTGGCCCAGCGTCTCGATGTTGTGGGTCAGCAGCAGCGTGCGCGCACCCATCCGGGCCGCGGCCAGCGCAGCCTCGGTGCCGGCGTGACCGCCGCCCACCACGATGACATCGAAGGATTCGGCAAATTTCATGGGGTGCCTACTATACGATGAAGTCCATGTTTAGACCGAATCCAGGCCTGCCGATCCTGCTGCTGCTGATGGCCGCTCGCCCCGCGCAGGCGCAGCACGACAGCCCGGGTTGCAATATGTCCGAGCACGCGCAGGCCCAAGCCCAGCGTCCCAACACCCTGACGGTGAATTTCGAGAACGATCTGTTCACGGGCACCGACCGCGAGTACACCAATGGCGTGAAGCTGTCCTGGAGCTCGGCGAACCTGGACGACTACAAGTCCGACCCTTGCCTGCCCGCCGTGCTCAAGGCCGTGAACCGGATGCTGCGGCTGAAGGATCCGAACCCTTACACGGAACGCAACATGGTGGTCTCGCTGGGACAGGCCATGTTCACGCCGCGCAACCGCGAGCGCACCACGCTGGACCCCAACGACCGGCCGTACGCGGGATGGCTGTACCTGGCGCTGGGATACAACTCGCGCACGGAAGAAGCCATGCGTACCTATGAGCTGGACGTGGGCATCGTCGGGCCGCAGTCCTATGCCAAGCAATCGCAGGATTTCATCCATGACCTGCGCAACATCCCGAAGTGGAAGGGGTGGGCGAATCAGCTGCCGAATGAACCGGGCCTGCAGCTCACCTTCGAGCGCAAGCGTCGGTTCCTCACCGACCTGCCGGGTCCGCTGCCCAAGGCGGACGTCATCCCGCACTACGGCGTGGCGGTGGGCAATGTCAGCACGTACTTAAATACCGGCATTGAATTCCGCCTGGGTTGGTCACTGCCGGATGACTTCGGAACATCGGCCATCCGGCCCGGCGGCAACAATGGCGCGCCATTGTCCAAGGCCGACATGCGGTTAGGGTATGCAGCCAAGGGCCTGCACTTGTTCGCGTCCTTCGATACGCGCCTCGTGTTGCACAACATTTTTCTCGATGGCAACACGTTTCGCTCCAGTCCCAGCGTGGACAAGCGGCCCTTCGTGGGTGATGCGGCGCTGGGCGTGGCCTGGTCGTGGCGGCGCGGGAAGCTCGCCTATGCGCACTACATCCGCAGCAAGGAGTTCTACGGGCAGAGTGCTTCGCAGCAGTTTGGGTCGATTACGTTCAGCTACGTGTTCTGAAGCGGAGGAGCCAGGGCTGCGTCGGGAGCGGAGCGGGCGCTTTCGGCCAACTTCGGACGGTAGCCGCCCCGGAATGCCTGCCGAGAGACGGACATCGAAAACATGAGCCAGGCTATTCGGACGGCAAAACCTGGAACGGTAAAAGATGGAGGGCGGACGTTCGACGTTCGAATTTGGCGTCACATCACCCAACACTGAGCGCCTATAAGTGAGGAGCTAGTATGAATCGGATTGCTTCCCTTGCGTTGCTGATGAGCCCAACACTGGCGGCCCTATCGGGTTGTACGTCGGCGCCACTTGATAACCCCTTGTACGTCCCCGCGTCCCCAGCGGACGTAAGTCGTGACCGATGCGATGTTGCCTCTGATCAAACTTCTTCAAATGACCAATCGATTCCAAAGGCAAACAGCATTCAATTGTCGTCAATTACTCCTCCAGTGGGAGCAAACGTACGAGAGGCGACAATCCTGAAGGCGACAATAGCGTATGAAATCAGTGATTTTGAAACGAGCAAATACATTGTGATCGCTCAATTCGACAAAAACACGCGTGGGGAAAGCACAGACGGAAAGTTTCAGTATTATCCGTTCCTAAAGTTTGGAAAAGGCATATACCAGCTCTGCTATCCGCTGATTGATATCTGGAACGAACCAGATGTGAAGAAGCCTCTTACAGTCCGATTTTTGCTCAACAAAGTCAGCGACGCTCGACACAACAAGCCCGTGGCTGTCACAGACCGAATTTCTTTTCCAGCCAACTAAAGACCGTCGACATCAAGATGGCAGCGTCTGAGACGGGAATCGGCCTCTGAGCAGCCAATTCAGGATGACATGGAGATCACGAGTGCAGGAGCACCCCCAATCGTCGCCCTCAGCCCGCCACCTTGATCGGAATCCCCACGAACTTACCGTTCCAATCCTTCGGCCCGGTCTCATGCACCGACTGCCCATCCGCGCTCACCGCCACGGTCACCGGCATGTCCTTGATCTCGAATTCGTACACGGCTTCCATGCCGAGATCCGGGAAGGCGACCACGCGGCTGCCGCGGATGGCCTTGGCCACGAGATAAGCTGCGCCGCCGACGGCGATGAGATACGGCGCCTGGTGCCGGCGGATGGCTTCGATGCCCTCCTCGCCGCGCTCGGCCTTGCCCACCATGGCAAGCAATCCGGTCTTGGCGAGCATGGTTTCGGTGAAGCGGTCCATGCGGTTCGCCGTCGTCGGGCCCGCGGGACCCACGACTTCGCTCCCCACGGGATCGACCGGCCCCACGTAATAAATGACGCGGCCCTCGAAGGAAAGCCCATCGGGGAGCGGTGTGCCCGCATCCAGCAGCGAGCAGATGCGCTTGTGGGCGGCATCGCGCCCGGTCAGCATCTTGCCCGACAGCAGGATGCGCTCGCCCGGCTTCCAGCTGCGCGCTTCCTCGCGCGTAAGCGTGTCGAGGTTCACCCGGCGCGCGCTGGCATCGGCCTTCCAGGTCACCTTGGGCCACAGGTCGAGGTTCGGCGGATCCAGGCGTGCCGGGCCGGAGCCATCCAGTGTAAAGTGCACGTGGCGGGTGGCCGCGCAATTGGGAATCACGGCAACCGGGAGCGACGCCGCGTGCGTCGGGTAATCCAGGACCTTCACATCGAGCACCGTGGTGAGGCCGCCGAGGCCTTGCGCGCCAATGCCCAGCGCATTGACGCGGTTGTAGATCTCGAGCCGCAATTCCTCGATCTTGGTCTTCGGCCCGCGGGCGGCGAGCTCGGCAATATCGATGGGGTCCATCAGCGATTTCTTGGCGAGCAGCATGGCCTTCTCGGCGCTGCCACCGATGCCCACGCCGAGCATGCCGGGCGGGCACCAGCCGGCGCCCATGTGCGGCACCTGTTCGAGCACCCAGTCGGCCACCGAGTCGGACGGATTGAGCATCTCGAACATGGATTTGTTTTCCGAACCGCCGCCCTTGGCGGCCACCGTGATTTCCACGTGCTCGCCAGGCCCGAACTCGGTGTGGATCACCGCCGGCGTGTTGTCGCGGGTGTTGCCGCGCTTGAAGGCGGGGTCGGAAACGATGGAGGCGCGCAGCTTGTTGGCGGGGTTCAGGTAGGCCTGGCGCACGCCCTCATTGATCATGGACTCGAGGTCGCGGCTCACGTCCCAGCGCACGCCCATGCCCACTTTCACGAACACCACCACGATGCCGGTGTCCTGGCAGATGGGCCGGTGGCCCTGCGCGCACATGAGTGAATTGGTCAGAATCTGGGCGATCGCGTCGCGTGCCGCCGGGCTTTTCTCCAAATCATAGGCGCGGCCCATCGCTTGGATGAAATCCGGCGTGTGATAATAAGAAATGTACTGCAAGGCATCGGCGACGCTTGCGATGAGATCGGCTTCCCGAATGACGCTCATGACGGTTTCCACTTGGACTGGGTCGAGTGGACGTGACTTTACCAACTCGGCGCGCCGCGTGCGCGGCGCCGCTTGCGAAGCTTGATGCGAGTCCGCATGGGCGCCCTGCTGCTGCTGGCATGCCTGCCGGCGGCCACGCCGCGCGCGGCGAGTCTGCCGGCGCTGACCTGGTCGGATTGCCGGCTCGAACATCCGTTGCAACTGTCCTCCCTGGAGGCCAGCTGCACGCGCTTGGCCGTGCCCGAAGACCGGAGCGCGGAGATCACGGGCACCGCCGGCGCCGGGAAGGCACTTCCCGCTGGCAAGGCGGTGGGTGCCGGCCGCATCGAGCTGAAGATCGCCCGCGTCAGGGCGTTGAACCGGCGCAGCGAGGCGTCTCCCTTGTTCCTGCTCGCGGGCGGCCCGGGCCAGAGCGCCGTGGCGCTGTACGCGGCCATGTCGGGCGCGTTCGTGCGCATTCACCGCAACCATGACATCGTGCTGGTGGATCAGCGCGGCACCGGCGGCTCATCGCCCATGCCCTGCGAGTTCCCGGAGGATTGGAGCGATGCCGCGTCCTCGCCCGCGGCCGTGCGTGAGGCGGCGCAGCGGTGCCTGGAACAATTGGGGCCGCGGGTGCGCAACTACACCACCGCCGCGGCCGTACTGGACCTGGACGCGGTGCGGCAGGCGCTGGGTTATGCCCGCATCGATTTGTACGGTGCTTCGTACGGCACCCGCGTGGCGCAAGCCTACATGCGCCGCTTCCCCGATCGCCTCGAGGCGGTGATCCTCGATGGCGTCACGGACCCGCAGCGGCCCATCGGGCCCGATACGCCGCTGGATGGCGAGCGCGCGTTGCAATTGATCCTGGCGCGCTGCACGGCCGACGCAGCCTGTGCCAAGGCCTATCCCGACCTGCGGCGCGACTGGAGTGAATTGCGCGCGCGCTTCGGGCCGGCGCGGCTGCCCATCGAGCTTGCCGATCCGAGCGATGCCAGGCCGACGCCGCTCGTGTTCGACCGCGTCATGCTGAGCGCTGCGTTACGGCTCTTGTCCTACAGCGCAAGCCAGGCATCGCTCCTGCCGTATCTGCTGCACACGGCGAACGGCGGGGATGTCCGGCCGCTGGCCGCACAGGCGGTGATGACGGCGCGCCGGGTCGGCGACCAGCTCGCCATCGGCATGCAGAACACCGTGATATGCAGCGAGGATTGGCCGGCGGTGTCCGCGCAGCGCATCGATCGCGAGGCGCTCGCCAACACCTACATGGGCGCGGACCAGATCGATGCGTTGGCGCAGATCTGTGCGATCTGGCCGCGCGGACCGGTGGCGGCCGATCAGTTCGCGCCGCTGCGCTCCACCACACCGACGCTGTTGTTGTCGGGAGAAGCCGATCCTGTGACACCGCCGGCCGGCGCCGAACGCGCGGCGCAGGGACTTGCGCATCATCGTCATCTGGTCCTCGCCGGCGAAGGCCATGGGCAGCTGGGCACCGGATGCGTGCCGCGCCTGATGGCCGCCTTCCTCGACCGCCCATCGCCCGAGGACCTGGACGCCGGCTGCCTGAAGCAACATCGTCCGGCGCCGTTCTTCCTGTCCGTGAGCGGGCCTGCGCCATGATCGAGGCGCGCAGCTTGAGCAAGCGCTTCGGCGACGTGCAGGCCGTATCGGACGTGTCCTTCCGCGCGGCCGACGGCCAGATCACCGGGCTCCTCGGCCCCAACGGCGCCGGCAAGTCGACCACGCTGCGCCTGTTGTACGGCGTGCTGGAAAGCGATGGCGGCGCGTCGCTGATCGACGGGCTGGACATCGCCGGCGAGACCTCCGCGGCGCGCGCGCGCCTGGGTGTGCTGCCGCACGCGGCCGGCTTGTACGGCAACCTGACGGCACGCGAGAACATCGCGTATTTCGGTGCGCTGCACGGGCTTGCGGCGCGCACCGTGGCGCAACGGGTCGACGAATTGACACGCACGCTGGGCATGCAGGCCTTCATCGACCGGCGCGCCAAGGGCTTCTCCCAGGGCCAGAGGGTGAAGACGGCGCTGGCCCGCGCTCTGGTCCACTCGCCGCGCAACCTCATCCTGGACGAGCCCACCAACGGCCTTGACGTGATGGCCATCCGCAATTTGCGCGACTTGCTCAAGCGCCTGCAGGCCGAGGGGCATTGCATCCTGTTTTCCTCGCATGTGATGCAGGAGATTGGCGCACTCTGCGACCGGGTGGTCATCATCGGCGCCGGGCGGGTGTTGGCCGACGATGCCCCCGCCGCGCTGCGTGAGCGGCTCGGCGCGGCCAGCTTCGAGGATGCCTTCCTGCAGGTGCTGGGCGGCTCGGAGGGCATGAGCTGATGCGCGCGTTGTTGCAGGTGTTCCGCAAGGAATTCATCGAGAACCTGCGCGACAAGCGCACCCTGCTCTCGGCGTTGTTGTTCGGCCCGTTGTTCGGTCCGCTGCTGTTCGGCTTCATGGTGACGCGCACATTGGACCAGAACGTCACCGAGGCCGACGTGCCGGTGAAGATCACGCTGGCCGGTGCCGCGCATGCGCCCGCGCTGGCGGCGTTCCTCGCGGCGCACGGCATGGCGCTCACGCGCGCCGAGCTCGGCGAAGAAGCGGCGCGCGCCGCGGTGCGCAATGGCACGGCATCGTTGGTGGTGCTGGTGCCACCGGGCTATGGCGAACGGCTGCGCAGCGGGCAGCCGGCGCCCGTGCTGCTGTTCGCGGACAGTTCGGATTCGCAGACCCGCAAGGATGTCGAGCGCACGCGCGAGCTGCTCGCCGGCTATGGCAGCCAGATCGCGCAGCTGCGCCTGCAGATCCGCGGCATCGATCCGCTGATCGCGCAGCCGCTGGCGGTCGATGACATCGACATCGCCACACCGTCGGGACGTGCGGTGGCCGTGCTGGGTTTCATGACGTATTTCGTATTGTTTGCGCTGCTCATGGGCGGGCTGTACCTGGCCATCGACAGCACCGCGGGAGAGCGGGAACGCGGCTCGCTGGAGGCGCTGTTGACTCTGCCGGTGGCGCGCTCGGCACTGGTGGGCGGCAAGATCCTGGCAACCTGCGCCTACATGACCCTGTCGCTGTGCATCACGCTGGTTGCGTTCGTGGTCACCTTCCGGTTCGTGCCCCTGGAAAAGCTGGGCATGAGCTCGAACCTCGGGTGGGAGTCGGCCGTGCTGTTGTTCGGCATCTGCCTGCCGTTCGTGCCGCTGGGGGCGGCGCTGATGAGTTTCGTGGCATCCTTCACGCGCAGCTATCGCGAGGCGCAGACCTATCTCACCACGGTGCTGCTGGTGCCCACGCTTCCCATCGCCTTCGCCAGCATTTATTCGCTCAAGACGCGCCCGTCGCTCATGCCCATCCCCTCGCTGAGCCAACATCTGCTGATGACCAGCGTGCTGCGGGGCGAGGCGTTGGCGGCGGCGGACGTACTGGTATCGGCGGCCACCTCACTAGCCCTGGCGATGGTGCTGATCGTATTCACCGCACGCCATTGGCGGCGGGAATCCATGCTGGGTTGATGCTGCCGGGGCGGGCCACCCGGGTCGCCGCCCCCCGGGGAACCCCAGGTGATTATGCATAAGCGGGTAGAATCTTCCGCCCCTTGACCGTCGGGGTTTTCCCACGCCCATATGCCGTAAATGCCGTATATCGCCGCGCGCGCCGCAGCAGCAGACTGGATCCATCTGAATTCCTGGTATTGAATTCCATGGAAAACGCGGACGAAGTCGAACAATCCTGGGGCTGGCTGCTCCTGTTGCTGGGGATTTCCGCCTTGCTGATGACGCTCTGGTTCGTGCTACATCCGCTGTCGGCGCTGCTGTGCACCGTCGCGGGCATGTGCACCTGCCTGTCTTCACTCGCCTTGGGGGGCCTGCGCCCGAGTGCGCCGGAGTTTCAGGCGGACGGCGGCGACAACTGAACGAACCGCAGCTGGCGGCCGGCTATTGCAGGCCTGGTCCCGGCGTCATCGGCTTTGCGCTTCCCGGCTCGACATTCCATCGCTGCAAATGCGCTTGGGTGAAATCACGCGCTTCCCGCTCGAAACGGTTGTTCCAATAACCGCGCTTGAGCCACTCCATCAGGTAACGAGGCACCGTCAGCCTGCGTGAGTGCCATTGGTGGATCACGTGGAAGTATTCGTGCAGCATCAGCGCCGGATCGGCGGCGAACGCTGCGATGCTGCCGCGCAGATAAATGACGTTGCGACGGGTCGTGGCATCCGCGCCCCCATGCAGCCGGGCGTACCACGAATGCGGCACCAGCCGCACCCGCCTCACGCCCGATCCGAAGATGCCGCACAAAGCGTCCTCCACGTGAGGGGGCAGTCGTGGTGCCGCGGACCGGCGGAACATGCCGGCGCTCAACCGTCGGGTTCGAGCCAGCGGTGGAACAGGCCTGCCACGATCGCGCCGGCGACGGGCGCCACCCAGAACAACCACAATTGTTCCGTTGCCCAACCTCCCACGAACAACGCGGGACCGGTGCTGCGCGCCGGATTCACGCTGGTGTTGGTCACCGGGATGCTGACCAGGTGGATGAGCGTGAGGGCAAGCCCGATGGCCAACGGCGCGAAGCCAGCCGCGGCGCGTTTGGAGGTGGTGCCGAGGATGACGAACAGAAAGAAGAAGGTCATCACGAATTCGGTGGCGAGGGCGGCTCCCAGCGAATAGCCGCCAGGGGAATGTCCGGCGTATCCGTTGGCTGCGAAGCCGCTCGCCACCAGGTCGAAGCCCGGCTTCCCGGATGCGATGAACGCCAGCACCGCGCTGGCGGCGATGGCACCCAGCACCTGTGCCACCACATAGCCCACCGCGGAGGCGGCGGGCAGACGACCGGCGGCGACCACACCCGCGGTGACGGCCGGATTGAAATGGCCACCGGAGAGGTGGCCGACCGCATAGGCCATGCTCACCACGGTCAGGCCGAACGCCAGGGAGACGCCCAACAGTCCGATGCCGAGTTGGGGGAACGCAGCCGCCAGCACCGCCGACCCGCAGCCTCCCAGCACCAGCCAGAATGTTCCAAAGAATTCAGCCGCGACGACCCGTCCCATCAGTTGCATCCCTCGTGTTGAAATATTTCCAAGGACTCGGACAAGCCTAAGCACAAATCCCCGGCTTTGCCAGCAGCGCTGGGCGCCGGCCGTGCGCTGGTATTTCTACCAATATATTTGGTATGATTACCAGTACACTTCCAACCGGTCCACACCCATGGTCTCCACCCCGCACAAATCCGCCGCCGCGGCAGCTTCCGACGCGCCCCGCGGCACGGCCCCGGCGCGCTCGCGCCTGCTGTGCGCAGCGCTGAAGGTGCTGCATGAACAGGGCATCATGGCTTTGACCCAGACCAACGTGGCGGCCGCGGCGGGCCTGCGCCAAAGCCACCTGACCTATTATTTCCGCACCCGCGCGGACCTGCTCAAGGCCATCGTCGAGCAGGCCGCGGGCGACCTGCTCGGCCTGATCGGCGGCAAGCCGGAGTTTCCGGCGCGCTCGCTCGCCGAGCTGCGCGCACGGCTGATCAAGGACGTCTCCGACGTGCGCATGCCGCGGCTGATGCTCGCCATGTCGGTGGCGTCCGATGAAGATCCCTCGCTCAAGGCCTGGATGGCGACATTCGAGCAGGGCATGCACAAGCTCATGGCCGCCACCTTCAAGGAACTCGGCGTACGGGTGCATAGGCGGGATTTGGCTTTGTTTCACGCCACGATGGTGGGCGCCGCCATCCTCAATGCGAACGCCGGCACCCGCACCTCGGCGCGCCAGGCGCGCCTGCTGGTGGCGGCCGCCTTCGACCGACTGCTCGAGGATGCGCGGCGCGCGTCACCGGGTAGTGCCCAGGGAGTCATGTAATGTCCGGACTGCTGCAAGATCGACGCCTGAAGACCTGCCTCGCCGCGACGGCGGCCGGCGCCGTGATCGTCATGCTCATCTGGGCGATGGGTGCGGGCCGTTCCGATGGCGCAGTGGCCACCCCACCCGCGGAACGGCCCGCGCTCACGGTCACCGCCGCGCGCGCGCAGACGCGTTCGATGGCCTCGGTGGTGGAGGCCTCCGGTGCCATCGCCGCCTGGCAGGAAGGCAGCATCGGCACGCGCCTGCCGGGTCTGCCGGTGGTGGCGGTGGAAGTCAACGTGGGCGATACCGTGAAGAAGGGGCAGGTGCTGGCGCGGCTCGACGATGCCACCGTGCGCACGGAACTCGCGCAGGCAACGGCGAACCTGGCCGCGGCACAGGCGGCATCGCGGCAAGCGGCTGCCAATCGCGATCGCGCCCTGGCCTTGAAGGACTCCGGCGCACTCAGCGAACAGGACATCCTGCAGAACACCACGCTGGCCGCCACCGGCGAGGCACAGGTGGCGCAGGCGCAGGCGGCGCTGGCCGCCGCGCAATTGAAGTTGCGTTACACGGTGTTGACCGCGCCGGACGACGGGGTGATCTCCGCACGCACGGCGGCGCTCGGGCTGATCGCGCAAACCAACGCGGAGATGTTCCGCTTCATTCGCCAGGGCCGCCTGGAGTGGCGGGCGGAGTTGAACGCCACGCAAGTTGCGCAGGTGAAGCCCGGCCAGACGGCGGACATTCGCCTGCCCGGCGGCACGATCGTCAGCGGCAAGGTGCGGCAGATCGCCCCATCGCTGTCGGCCGACACGCGGCTGGGACTTGCTTATGTGGACCTGGAGCCCGCCTCGGCCGCGAAAGCTGGCGCGCGCGCCGGCATGTTCGCCAGCGGCGCCATCCGCCGCGACCTCAGCACGGCGGTCACCGTGCCGGCGGAGAGCGTGGTGATCCGCGACGGCCGCAGCTTCGTGCTGCGCCTCGCCGGCACACACGCCGAGCAGGTGGCGGTGAGCGTGGGCCGGCGCGAAGGCGGCCTGGCCGAAATCCTCTCCGGCATCAAGGCGGGCGAGACCGTGGTGGTGCGCGGCGCCGGCTTCGTGAATGACAAGGACACGGTGCGCATCGTGCCGGCGGACGGCCGCGCCTCATGAACTTCGCCACCTGGTCCATCCGCAATCCCATTCCCTGCGTCATCCTGTTCGTGGTGCTGACGCTCGCGGGCATCTGGGGATTTCGCGCCCTGCCCGTGAAGGAATTTCCCGATCTGGATTTTCCCACCGTCGAAGTGGTGATCCGCCTGCCCGGTGCGGCGCCCACGCAGCTGGAAACCGAAGTGGCGCGGCGCGTGGAGGATTCGCTCGCCACGCTCGAGGGATTGAAGCACATCAATACGCGCATCGGCGAAGGCCAGGTGACGCTCACCATCGAATTCCGCATCGGCAAGAATCTTTCCGACGCTCTCATCGACGTCAAGGACGCCATCGATCGCACCCGCCGCGACCTGCCGTCCGACATCGAGGAACCCACCGTATCGAAATTGAACCTCGGGCCCGGCGCGCCGCTCCTGACCTATGCGGTCACCAGTCCGCAGATGGACGAGGAGGGCTTAAGCTGGTTCATCGACGACACCGTTTCGCGGGCGGTGGTGGCCGTGCCGGGCGTGGGCCAGTTCTCGCGCGCCGGCGGCGGCACACGCCAGATCCAGGTGCGGGTGGACCCGGCGCGCCTGGCCGCGCTCGGCATCACCGCGGCGGACGTCTCGCGCGCCTTGAAGCGCGCGCAGCAGGAGGCGTCCGGCGGCCGCGGGCAATTGGGCGGCGGCGAGCAGGGCTTGCGCACCATTGCCACCGTCGGGCAGGCAGCGGATCTGGCGGCCCTGCCGATCGCGCTGGCCGACGGCCGCGGTGGCGGCTACGTGCGGCTGGACCAGGTGGCCAGCATCGTCGATACCTTGGCAGATCGCACTCAGGCCGCTCTCCTCGATGGCAAGCCTGCCGTGGGCTTCAACGTCAAGCAGACCAAGGGATACGATGAGGTGCGCACGGCGGCGGCGGTACGCGCCGTCATCGCCAAGCTGGAGCAGGCGCACCCCGGGGTGAAGTTCGACCTGGTGAGCACCACCGTGGATCACAGCGTCGAGCAATTCAGCGGTTCCATGGACATGCTGTACGAGGGCGCCCTCCTCGCCATGCTGGTGGTGTGGATATTCCTGCGGAATTGGCGCGCGACGCTCCTGGGCGCCATCGCTCTGCCGCTGTCCATCATTCCCACCTTCGCGGTCATGCAATGGGCGGGCTTCACGCTCAATACGCTGACGCTCCTGGCCATCTCGGTGGTGGTGGGGATCCTCGTCGACGATGCCATCGTCGAGATCGAGAACATCGAACGCCATTCGCACATGGGCAAGGACGTGCGCCAGGCCACCGAGGACGCGGTGACCGAGATCGGACTTGCGGTGATCGCGACCACCATGGCGCTGGTGGTAGTGTTCCTGCCCACCGCCTTCATGGGTGGCACCGCGGGCCTGGTTTTCAGCCAATTCGGCTGGACGGCCGTCACCGCGATCCTGGCATCGCTCCTGGTCGCGCGGTTGGTGACGCCGATGGCGGCGGTGTGGCTGCTGCGGCCGCAGGCCGCAAAGCCGACCCGTGACGGTGTGCTGATGCAGCGCTACCTGCAGGCGGTGCGTTGGTGCGTGCGGCATCGTGTGCTCACCTTCGTGGCGGCGACGATCTTCTTCGTCCTGTCGCTGCTGCTCATCCCCTTACTGCCCACCGGCTTCATTCCGGCCGGCGATCGCGGCACCACCGCGGTGAGCATCGAACTTCCGCCGGGCTCCAGCCTTACGACCACGCTGGCCACCGCCGAGGATGCGCGTCACCGCATCATGGATGGTCCTTCGCCCGTTCCCGGGATCGCGCGCATTTTCACCACCGTGGGACAGCCGCAGGTGGCGGGCCCCGCCGGTGGTGGCGCGGGCGGCGAGGTGCGCCGTGCGACCTTGACCGTGCGTTTCATGCCGCGGGGTTCTCGTCCGCGACAGGGCCAGATCGAAAAATTGATCCGCGAACGCCTGGCCGGAGTGGCGGGCGCGCGCTTCTCCATCGGCAGTGGCGCACCGGGAGAAAAACTCACCGTATTGTTGTCCGGGCGCGATTCGCGCGCGCTCAAGGCCACGGCCGATGCCATCCAGGCGCAACTGCGCACACTGCCCTATCTCAGCAGCATCAATTCCACGGCCAACCTGGAAAAGCCCGAGATCACCGTGCGCCCGGATCCCGCACGCGCGGCCGAGCGCGGCGTGACCGCGCAGGCCATCGCCGAGACCATGCGCGTGGCCACCAGCGGGGATTTCACCGCGGCGTTGCCCAAGCTCAATCTCGACAACCGCCAGATCGACATCAGCGTGCTCATTCCGGAGGAGCTGCGCCGCGACCTGAACACCATTGCTTCGCTACGTGTGCCGGCGCGCGGCGGCGCCGTGCCCATCGATTCGGTGGCCGAGGTGAGCATCGAGAGCGGCCCATCGCAGATCGACCGCTATGACCGCGAACGCAACGTCACCATCACCGCGGACCTTGGCGGGCATTCGATCGGCGATGCCCTGAAGGACGCGCAGGACCTGCCGGCGTTGAAGCACCTGCCTGCCGGCATCAAGTGGAAGACCGGCGGCGACGCGGAGTTCATGCAGGAATTGTTCGGCGCCTTCGGCGGCGCGCTCGCCATCGCGGTGTTGCTCATCTACTGCGTGCTGGTGCTGCTGTTCAAGGACTTCTTCCAGCCACTGACCATCCTGTCCGCGATTCCCTTGTCCATCGGTGGCGCGTTCGTGGGGTTGTTGCTCGGCGGCAGTGAGCTGGGCCTGCCGGCCCTGATCGGTCTCGTGATGCTGCTCGGCATCGTCACCAAGAATTCCATCCTGCTGGTGGACTACGCGATCATCGGCGTGCGCGACATGGGCATGAGCGAGATCGAGGCGCTGGTCGAGGCCTGCCACAAGCGCGCACGGCCGATCATCATGACCACCATCGCCATGGTGGCCGGCATGCTGCCGCTGGCGTTGGGAATCGGGGGCGGCGATGGCAGCTTTCGCAAGCCCATGGCCATCGCCGTGATCGGCGGCCTGATTACCTCCACGGCCTTGAGCCTGTTGGTGGTGCCGGCGTCCTACACCTACGTGACCGACATGGAGAGTTGGCTGCGCAGATGGTTCCGGCGCAAGCCCGAGGCCACGGCATTGCCGGCGGCTGGCGCCGCGCCGTAGCATGGCGTTCGTGTCCGGCATTCATCATTTCCCGTGGTTCGTGCTGGCGGCGATGGCCCTGGTGCTCACACCGGGGCAGGACACGATGTTCATCATCGGCCGCTCGCTCAGCGGCGGCTCGCACGCGGGCCTGGCGGCGGCGTGCGGCGTGACGGTGGGTGGCATCGTGCACACGCTGGCTGCGGCCTTCGGGCTGTCGGTGATCCTGGCCACCTCCGCCTGGGCATTCACGCTGGTGAAGGTGGCGGGTGCGGCGTACCTCGTGTACCTGGGCGCGAGGCTCCTGCTGTCGAAACCGGTGGCTGCGAACGATGCGCTCGCCGGGCCCTCGCTTGCCGGCGGCGCGGCAGCGGGCAGCGCGCCGCGCCAGGCCTTCGTGCAGGGCATCCTGACGAATGTGCTCAATCCCAAGGTGGCGCTTTTCTTCCTCGCCTTCCTGCCGCAGTTCATCGATGCGGCGAACGGTCCGCAGCCCTTGGCCTTCCTGCTGCTGGGGGGCACTTTCCTGGTGATGGGTGCGGCGTGGTGTTGTGTGCTGGCCGTGGCGTCCGCGCGGCTGGGGCAATTCTTCGAACGCCATCCACGCGCGCGAATGGGCATGGACCGGGTCGTGGGATTGATGTTCCTGGGACTGGGCGCGCGCCTGGCTTGGGCGCGCTGAGTTCAGCGCCGCGTGCGTTGCACGCGCCGATTACGGCGTGGCGGAGGTGGGCCGCCATTGCAGGTTGGCGAGCGAGTCAGCACCACCCTCTTTCAATGGCTTGATGTGATCCACCGTGAAGCCGGGGCAGGTACCCGTGGTCCAGCCGGTGGAGGGACAGGGGTGATCCTGTCGGAATTCGTCGCGCGCCCGCATCGGGCTGCCCATGTCGGCCCGCGGCTTCGCAGCGTGCGGATGCGGGAGGGACGCGGAAGCCGTACGAGGCGATGAGGTCGAGGTTGCGTGTCCAGCTCTCACCGCCGTGCGAGCCTGGCGCGGCACGAAGGAACTGGCCTTTCGAGAATAGGAGCGCGTCGGGAAGTTCGTCGCGTCATACACCCGCGCGCGGCGCTTGGTGTGTGCAATCTTGCCACCCTGCTTCACCGGGATGCGTGCATGGCTGCGAGCGTGCGCGGGATCGGCTGCAATCACCGGAAAGGCAAGCAGCAACGCGATGCTGGCGGCTGCCAGGACGAGGGTTTTCATGACAATGGCAGTATGGAATGCAGGCGGCGTCCGGTGGGTGCCGGGCCTCTCAATTCGACGCGACGGATGCGGTCGAGGCGTGACGCAGTTCAAGGAGCCGGCATGCTTCGAGCATGGCTTGGACCGCCCGTTTTTCGACAAAACTTTACACACTGACGATGAACTAGCTGACGGGAGGCCGCTCGAAAGCTGTCGGTACAGCAATGCTGCAGGAGCACATCTCGCATGGATTTCATCCGCAACCCGCATGATCACCCTGGCCTTTCCGTTGACCTTGTGCAGATGCAGGCGCGCCTGCGAGAGCGACGCCAGGCGCTGCGCTGGTTGCTGGCTGGCGGCACCACCGCACTCGTGGCTGCTTGCGGCGGCGGCGGCACGTCCTCAAGCAGCACTTCCACGAGTACCGGCACCACACCCACCACCGGCACCGATGGCTCGTGCATCGCCGATCCCACCGAGACCAACGGCCCCTATCCGTCCGATGGCTCGAACACGGTGAACGGCGTGGTGTCGAATGTGCTCACCGACAGCGGCGTGGTCCGCAGCGACATCCGTGCCAGCTTTGGCGCCTTCACCGGCACCGCCTCCGGCGTGCCGTTGCAATTGACCCTAAGCCTGGTCGATTCCAACAACAGCTGCGCACCGTTGGCGGGTTATGCGGTGTACATCTGGCATTGCACGCATGATGGCCTGTATTCGCTGTACTCTGCAGGCGCCCAGGATGAGAATTTCCTGCGTGGCGTGCAGGTTACCGATGCCGACGGCTTGTGCGAATTCACGACGATCTTCCCCGGATGCTATTCCGGCCGCTGGCCGCATATCCATTTCGAGGTGTATCCCAGTCTCGCCATGGCCACGCAATACGAGAACCGCACGCTGGTATCGCAAATGGCCATGCCGGGCGACATCTGCTCCACCGTGTACGACGGCGCGGCTGGCTACACCGCCAGCATCGCCAACTTCGCCTCCATTTCCATCGCCAGCGACAATGTGTTCAGCGACAACACCTCCGCGCAGATCACTCAACAGACACCCGTGCTCAGCGGTTCGGTGGCGGACGGCTACAGTGGCAGCATTCTGATCGGCGTATCCGTCTGAGCGGCCGGCCGCTCGACGAACACGACGGGGGGCTATTTTCCGATACAGAAGCTGCGAAAGATATCTCCCAGCAGATCCTCGCTCCCATAAGCGCCGGTGATCTCGCCGAGGCAGTTCTGCGCCATCCGCAATTCTTCCGCGAACAGTTCGAAGGCGTGGTGCTGCAACAGCTGGCCGGCTGCCGCCTCCACGTGTTCGCGGGCACGGCGCAACGCCTCCAGGTGACGCCGGCGTGCGGTGAAGGCGCCCGCATCGGCGTGCGCAAGGCCCGCGGCAGCCAGCAGATGCGCACGCAACAGCTCCACGCCCTCCCCGCCGCGCGCGCTCAGGAATACCCGCGGCGGCGTGACGGTGGCATCGAGCCGCGGCGGCGTGCCGCTCAGGTCGATCTTGTTGATCACCACCGTCAAGGGGATGCCGGGCGGCAGCTCCGCCAGCGGCGTGGCCGCCGTATCCGGCTCGGTGACCAGCAGTACATGATCGGCCTGCGCCAGTTCCGCGCGGGCGCGGCGCATGCCCTCCATCTCGATCTGGTCGGCCGAGGAACGCAGCCCTGCGGTGTCCACCAGGTTCATGGTTGCGCCGCCGATTCGCACCGGCTGTCGCAGCACATCGCGGGTGGTGCCGGGCACGTCGGTGACGATGGCCACGTCCTCCCCCGCCAGTGCATTCATGAGACTGGACTTGCCCACATTGGGCGCGCCGACGAGCACGATCTTCAGGCCATCGTTCAACAGCACGCCCTGGCGCGCCGCGCGTGTCAGTGCATCGAATTCCGTGAAGACCCGCTCCAGGTTCTCCTGCAGCCGGGCGTCGTCGAGAAAGTCGACTTCTTCCTCGGGGAAGTCGATGGCGGCCTCCACGTGAATGCGCAGGCGCTTCAGCGCCGCATCCAACGCGTGCACGCGTGAGGAGAATTCGCCCCGCAGCGTGCGCAGCGCGGCGCGTGCCGCCGCGTGGCTCGAGGCGTCGATGAGATCGGCAACGCCTTCCGCCTGCGCCAGGTCGAGCTTGTCGTTGAGGAAGCCGCGCTCGCTGAATTCACCAGGGCGGGCCGCGCGGCAGCCGAGTTCGAGCAACCGTTGCAGCAACAGGTCGATGAGGGCGCTGCCGCCGTGACCCTGCAACTCGAGCACATGCTCACCGGTAAAGGAATACGGTGCCGGAAAATACAGCGCGATGCCCTGGTCGATCGCCTCACCGGCGGCGTCGGAGAATGTGGCGAGCACGGCGCGGCGCGGTGGCGGCAGGCGGTGCAACAAGGCTTGCGCGATGCGCGGTACCGCCGGACCGGATACGCGCACGATGCCCACCGCGCCACGCCCGGGAGGCGTGGCGGCGGCTGCGATCGTGTCGTTGTCGTTCATGGCAATGAACGCGCGGCGCGACGCATCAGTTGCGTTGCTTGGCCGCCTCTTTCGCCACCACATCGTTGATGCGCCATTGCTGCGCGATCGACAACACGGTGTTGGTCAGCCAGTAGAGCACGAGGCCGGACGGGAACCACGCCATCATGCCCGTCATCACCAGCGGCATGAACTGCATGACCTTGGCCTGCATGGGATCCGGCGGCGGCGGGTTCAACTTGAATTGCGCGAACATCGCGCCGCCCATGAGCAACGGCAGCACGAAGAAGGGATCGCGCGAGGACAGGTCGTTCACCCACAGCATGAAGGGCGCCTGGCGCATTTCCACGCTCTCGAGCAGCACCCAATAGAAGGAGATGAAGAACGGGATCTGCACCAGCATGGGCAGGCAGCCCGCCACGGGGTTGATCTTCTCGCGCTTGTACAACTCCATCATGGCGCGACCGAGTTTCTCGCGGTCGTCCTTGTGAGTGTCCTGGATCTGCTTCATGCGCGGCGCCACCGCACGCATTTTCGCCATGGAGCGGCCGCTGGCCTGGCTCAAGGGATAGAACAGCAGCTTGATCAGCGCCGTGACGATGATGATGGCGAAGCCCCAGTTACCCACCACGCCGTGCACCCATTTCAAGGCGGTAAACAGCGGCCGCGAGATGATGGTGAGGTGGCCGTAGTCGACGGTGCGATCGAGCTCGGGACCCGTGGCCGACAGCTGCGACTGGAGCTTGGGTCCGGTGTACAGGGTTTCGGTGAACTGTGCGGTGCCGCCGGCGGGGATGGCGATGGCCGGGCCGGTGCCGCCGATCAGGTAGTCGCTGCCGGACACGCGCAGCTTGTAGTCATAGGGCTGGTCCTTGTGCGGCACCACCGCGGACACGAAGTGATGCTGCATGGCCGCGAACCAGCCGTTGGTGACGGTCTGCTCGAACTTGGCCTCTTCTTCCTTCTCCACGTTCAACCGTTCGTACTTGTGTCCGTCGTATAGCGCGGGACCCTTGAAGGAATACGTCTCCACATCGAAATACGAGCGCGACGCATGTTCCCAATGCCGCAGGAATTGCGCGTAGGAAGCGAACTGCCGCGGCTGGCCGCTGCCGTTGTGCACATCGTAGATGAGGCCGATGGCATAGGAGCCGCGCTTGAAGACGAAGGTCTTGGTAACGGTGAGGCCGTTGCCATCGCTCCAGGTCAGCGGCACGCGCAGCTCGTCCGCGCCATTGGCGAGCTCGTACTTGCTGCTGCCGGCCTGCCATACCGCGCGATGGTCCGGCTGCGGGCCGCTGCCGGTGCCGGCGAGCCCCGTTTGCAGCACATATAGAGAACTCTCGGCGGAGTTGTTGAACAACCGCACCAGGATGTTGGGATTGTCCTTGTGCAGCGGGTATTTCTTGAGGTCAGCGCGCGCCAGTTCACCACCCGTCAGGTTGATGCCGATGTCGAGCACGTCGGTGCTCACCGGCAACAGCGGTTGGGAGGCGGCTGCTGCTTGCGGCAGGCCGACGGCGGCAGGTGATGCGCTCGAGGGTGTTGCCGAACCGGCAGAGACCGGGAATTCGGCCGGGGCGCCCGGCGCCGCGGTGGTGCTGGATACAGCCGGGCCGGTGGCTGCGGTAGCGGCGGAGCCTGCAGCAGCCGGTGCCGCCGCGCTGATGGTGGGAACGGAATCGGCAAGCGAACCACCCACCGATGCGGGCGCGGCCGGTGCCGCCACGGAGGCGGATGCCACGGGTGCGTAGTCGCGCATCCACGCTTCGTAGTTCAGGAACAGGACGGCGCCGAACGCCAGCCAGAGAAACAAACGCGGATTAGACATGAGTCGGACTCTTCTGCGGGACCGGATCGAATCCGCCCGCGTTCAAGGGATGGCAGCGCAGCAGGCGGCGCATGCCGAGCCAGGTGCCGCGCAGAACGCCGAAGCGCTCGATGGCGGTATGGGTGTAGCAGGAACAGCTGGGATAAAAACGGCAGTTGGCCCCAAGCATGGGGCTGATGGCTACTTGGTAGCAGCGGATCAGGAACAGGGGGACGACGCGCACGCGCACGCTCACATCCGCTCCGCGATGGATTTCCAGGTTCGCTCGAGGCTGGCGCGCAATTGCGGCGCGCCGGCCTGGCGCGCGGCATCACGCGCGCTGATGGTGATGTCGACGGCGGGAAGCATGCGCTGATGGAGGCGGAATGACTCTCTGATGATGCGTTTGACCCGGTTGCGCGCCACCGCCGTTCCAAACACGCGCGTGGCGATGGCTAATCCTAAACGCGCAGATCCACGTTGATTGTGCATGGCCGAGACGGAAAACAAACCATCCGCGAAACGCCGGCCGGATTGCTTGACGGACTTGAAGTCAGCCGGCTGGGTCAGGCGCTTGCGCGCTTCGAACGTCAGTACGCGGATGGCCGCAGCCCCCGCATGGGTGCCGCTTGCGCGGCGTTACGGACAGAGACGCTTGCGGCCCTTGGCGCGGCGGCGTGCCAGCAAGCGGCGGCCGCTCTTGGTCGCCATGCGAGCGCGGAACCCGTGCGTGCGGTTACGGTGCAAATTGCTGGGGTTGAATGTGCGTTTCATGGCGATGACTCAAAAAAAGGTGCGAAAACAATAACCTGGGGATTCGCGAAAGGCGGCAAGGGTACGAGAACCCCCCCTACGTGTCAATAGACGGGGGCGCCGACAGCGGCTAGACTCGCTCCCCCTTTTTCGTTTGTACGGCCCGACGCGGCCTCTTTAAATTCGCTAGGAGCGTGCGCTCTTGTCAGAGTCGCTGTGGAATCGCTGTCTTCGCGTTTTGGAAACGGAGTTGCCGGAGCGGCAATTCAATACGTGGGTACGGCCCCTGCAGGCTCTGGAACGCGACGGTGAGCTGCACCTGCTCGCGCCCAATCGTTATGTCGTGGAGTGGCTCAACCAGAATTCCCTGCCCCGAATCAACGAGTTGGTGACCACTCTGGGCGAGGGAGCGGTGAGCCAGGTGGTGCTGGATGTCGGCACGCGCGATGTTCGCCCGAGCCTGCAGCCGGCCAGCTCCACACCGGCGGCCCCGGTGGCCAAGCCGCGGCCCGACGTCGCCATTCTCGGAAGCCGCATCAATCCCGAGTTTACCTTCGATAATTTCGTCGAAGGCAAGAGCAATCAATTGGCCAAGGCCGCCGCCGTACAGGTGGCCGGCAACCCCGGCAAGGCCTACAACCCGCTGTTCATCTATGGTGGGGTGGGATTGGGAAAAACCCACCTGATGCACGCCGTTGCCAACCGGATCAAGGCAAATTCGCCGCAAGCTCGTGTGGCTTACGTGCATAGCGAACGCTTCGTCAGCGACATGGTGCGCGCCCTACAGCATCGCACCATCAACGAGTTCAAGACGGCGTATCGCTCGCTCGACGCCCTGCTCATCGACGATATTCAGTTTTTCGCCGGCAAGGAAGGCTCGCAGGAAGAATTCTTTCATACTTTCAATGCGTTACTCGAAGGCCAGCAACAGGTGATCATGACCTGCGACCGCTACCCCAAGGAAGTGGATGGTTTGGAGGAGCGGCTGAAGTCGCGCTTCGGCTGGGGACTGACGGTGGCCATCGAGCCGCCCGAGCTCGAGACCTGCGTGGCGATTCTCATGAGCAAGGCCGTCTTGTCGAACACGGATCTCCCGGAGGAGGTGGCGTTCTTCATCGCCAAGCGGATTCGATCCAACGTGCGCGAATTGGAGGGTGCGTTGCGGCGCGTGGTCGCGAATTCGCATTTCACCGGGCGGCCCATCACCCTGGAATTTGCCAAGGACGCGCTCAAGGATCTGCTGGCCCTGCAGGAGAAGCTGGTCACGGTGGAGAACATCCAGAAGACCGTTGCCGAGTACTACAAGATCCGCGTGGCTGATTTATTGTCGAAGCGGCGCAGCCGCTCCATCGCGAGGCCGCGCCAGGTGGCGATGGCATTGGCGAAGGAGCTCACCAATCACAGCCTGCCGGAAATCGGCGATGCGTTCGGTGGCCGCGACCACACCACCGTGATGCATGCCTGCAAGCGCATCAAGGATCTGCGTGAGGGCGAGAGGCGCATTGCGGAGGACTATATGAACCTGTTGAGAACTTTGGCAGGCTAGGGTGCACAACGTGTGGATGGATTTGTGGATGAAACTATCCACAAGTCAGCCACAAGTTGCGAGGAAGGGATGTACAGTTGGTAAGATGGGCACGGCGGAAGCGAAGATGCTGAAATGCCGACGTTTTTAGGGGTTTTGCACAGCTCGACCGCGCCTTCAGAATCATCATAATCAATTCTCTATATAAACAAGACTTTTAATACAGCCGGATGGAAAAGCCATGAAATTGACGGTCGAGCGGGACAAGCTTTTGACGCCGTTGCAAGCGGTGATCGGAGTCGTGGAGCGGCGGCAGACCATGCCCATCCTCGCGAATGTGCTGCTAGCCGTGCGCGATGGAAAGCTTTCCATTACGGCGACGGATCTCGAAGTGGAGCTGGTGGCTGCATCGGAAGTTACCGTGCAGCAGGCCGGTGACATCACCGTACCGGGGCGAAAATTGCTCGACATCCTGCGCGCGCTTCCCAGCGATGTCTCGGTGTCTCTCTCCGCGGAAGGGGACAAGGTGGTGATCAAGGCGGGGCGCAGCCGCTTCAGTTTGTCGACGCTTCCGGCCGGTGACTTCCCCGTCATCGAGGACATCAACGCGCAACAGAAAGTGCGCGTGCCGCGCAAGGAGTTGCGCCGCTTGCTCGACAAGACGCATTTCTCCATGGCGCAGCAGGACGTGCGCTATTACTTGAACGGCATGCTGATGGAGATCGATGGCAAGTCACTGCGGGCAGTGGCCACTGACGGTCATCGCCTGGCCATTTGCGAAACCGAGTTGCCGGCGAAGGCAGGTTCGTCCCAGCAAGTCATCGTGCCGCGTAAGGGCGTGCTCGAGCTGCAACGCATCCTCGACGATGAGGGCGATGTGGACGTGGCGATCGGCACTAATCACGTTCGTGCCCAGATCGGCGATATTCGCTTCACTTCGAAGCTAATTGATGGCCGTTTCCCCGAATATGGGCGTGTCATCCCGCCTTCTCCACCGCACGCGGTCAAGGCCGATCGCGATGTATTGCGGCAGGCGTTGCAGCGCACCGCGATTCTTTCCAATGAGAAGTATCGTGGCATCCGGATCACGCTACGCTCCAACGTCATCACGGTCCAAGCGCATAACCCGGAGCAGGAAGAGGCGGAAGAAGAGATCGAGGTTACCTACGCCGGGGCGGATCTCGAAGTAGGCTTCAACGTCAATTATCTGTTGGACGCCTTATCCGCAATCGACGGTGCGGAAGTGGAAGTGGGGTTGACCGATAGCAACAGCAGCTGCCTCATTCGTTCCCCGGGTAGTTCGGCTGCACGCTACGTCGTCATGCCTATGAGGCTGTAGCCTTAAGATGACGCTGCGAAGCCTGCAGGTGACGGACTTCCGTTGCTTGCAGCGCATCGAGTTCGAGCCCGACCCACAGTTCACCTTTCTTTGCGGCCAGAACGCATCGGGTAAGACGAGCGTTCTGGAAGCCATCTATCTCCTAGGCCGCGGGCGTTCCTTTCGCACGCGCCGACTGGATCATCTCATCCGCCGCGGCGTTGATCGTTTCGTCATCTTCGGTGAGGCGGAGGCGGGGGAGCGGCGCGTTCCCCTGGGTGTCGAAGGGCACGAAGGCGGGCTTAGGGCAAGGATTGACGGGCGCCAACCGTCGGGATTGGCCGAGCTGACGCTGGCGCTACCCACGCAAATCATCGATCCCGAGGTTCATAAGCTGATCGAGGAGGGGCCCGGCCGACGACGCCGATTCCTCGATTGGGGTGTGTTCCACGTGGAACCAAGCTTTGTGTCCCATTGGCAGCGTTATCAACAGGCGCTTCGGCAGCGTAATGCGGCGTTGAAGGCGCGCCAAGGCAGAAGCATCGCTGCCGTTTGGGATTCTGAGCTTGCCCGCCATGGGGAGGCGATGACCACCGCAAGGACCAAGTACGTCGAATTGCTGCTTCCCCACGCTCAGGAGCTCGGACGCCGGCTCCTGAATCGCGAAGTCACGCTTGGATTTCGCAGCGGGTGGCTCAAGGGAATGCCTCTCGCCGACGCCCTGCAAAAAAGCTGGGAGACGGATTGGGAGCGAGGGAGTACCACCGTGGGGCCCCAGCGAGCAGAATTGCACGTTCAGGTGGACGGGGTAACGGCGAAGGACGAGGTATCGCGCGGACAGCAGAAGCTATTGGCAGCAGCATTGCTCCTGGCACAGCTTCGGCTATTCGGCAGTGAGTCCCCCGTCCGGCCGCTTCTGCTGCTGGATGACCCGGCTGCGGAGCTGGATGGCCGACATCTGGAATCGCTGATTGAGTCCGTACGCCGACCCGATATCCAGCTCGTCGTTACCTCGCTATCTGAGTCGGTGGATATCCTGGGGAAACCTGGCTTAAAGCTTCGAATTTCGGCGGGCAAAATCCAACCTTTTTAGAGTGTTTCACGTGGAACACGAGAGGGAGCACGCTGCTCTTCCGAAACGCCCCTCCGGGCCTCGACCAGCCGCACATATCTAATTGATTTTATTATCTTTTTAGCCGAAGCCAGATTCGGCATTTCGCAGCTTGCGTGTTACAATGCGTCATCTCTTTTCGCAAAGCACGGCATGACCGACCACGAAGTCTACGATTCCAGCAAAATCAAAGTCTTAAAGGGCCTGGACGCTGTCAGAAAGCGTCCCGGTATGTACATCGGTGACACCGATGACGGATCCGGCCTTCACCACATGGTCTTTGAAGTTGTGGATAACGCCATCGACGAGGCCCTCGCCGGCCATTGCGATCGCGTAATCGTTCGCATTCACGCCGATGAATCCGTCACCGTGTCGGACAACGGCCGCGGCATCCCGGTCGACATCCACCAGGAGGAAGGCCGGTCCGCTGCCGAGGTCATCATGACCGTGCTGCATGCCGGCGGAAAGTTCGATGACAGTTCCTACAAGGTCTCCGGCGGCCTGCACGGCGTAGGCGTTTCGGTGGTCAACGCCCTGTCGGATTACCTCGAACTCGTCATTCACCGTGACGGCCGCCTGCATCGCCAGGAATACCGCCTGGGAGAACCGCAGGCGCCGCTCGCGGTCATCGGCGACACGGCGCAGAAGGGCACCACGGTGCGCTTCAAACCCAGCGCGCAGATCTTCACCAACATCTCCTTCAATTACGACACGCTGGCGAAGCGCCTCAGGGAGCTTTCCTTCCTCAATTCCGGCGTGCGCATCGATCTGATCGATGAACGCGAGGACAAGAGCGAGACGTTCGCTCACGAAGGCGGTCTGCGCGCGTTCGTCGAACATCTGAACCGCAGCAAGACGGCCGTGCATGAAACGGTGCTGTGGTTCCAGGTGAAGGAAGGCGCCACCCAGGTGGAAGTGGCGATGCAGTGGAACGATTCCTACCAGGAAAGCATGTTCTGCTACACCAACAACATTCCGCAGAAGGACGGCGGCACGCATCTCGCCGGCTATCGTGCAGCACTCACGCGCACGTTGAACAATTACATCGAAAAAGAAATGGCGGCGAAGAAGGAGAAAATCCAGACCACCGGCGATGACTCGCGCGAAGGTCTGACCGCCATCCTGAGCGTGAAGCTGCCGGATCCGAAATTTTCCTCGCAGACCAAGGACAAACTGGTTTCGTCGGAAGTGAAGGGCGTGGTCGAATCCGCCGTTGCACAACGCCTGGAAGAGTTCCTGATGGAGCATCCGGCAGAAGCCAAGGCCATCGTCAACAAGATCCTGGAAGCGGCGCGCGCACGCGAAGCGGCGCGCAAAGCCCGCGAAATGACACGCCGCAAGGGCGCGCTCGATATCGCCGGTCTTCCCGGCAAACTCGCCGATTGCCAGGAAAAGGATCCCGCGCTGTCGGAGATCTTCCTGGTCGAGGGCGATTCAGCCGGTGGCTCCGCGAAGCAAGGCCGCGATCGGCGCACCCAGGCGATCCTGCCGCTCAAGGGCAAGATCCTCAACGTGGAGAAGGCGCGCTTCGACAAGATGCTCGGCTCGGCCGAAGTGGGCACGCTGATCACCGCGCTGGGCTGCGGCATCGGCCGCGACGATTTCGATGTCGAGAAGCTGCGGTATCACCGCATCCTCATCATGACCGACGCGGACGTCGACGGCAGCCACATCCGCACGCTGCTGCTGACCTTCTTCTACCGGCAGATGCCGGTGCTGATCGAGCGCGGTCATATCTACATCGCGCAGCCGCCGTTGTACAAGGTCAAGAAGGGCAAGCAGGAACACTACGTCAAGGATGACCAGGAATTGAACGCAGCCCTGTTGAACACGGCTGTGGAGAACGCATCGCTGCACGTCAACGCCGACGCGCCGCCGTTGTCGGGCCCGGCGTTGGAAGACCTGGCGCGCCGTTACGTGGATGTGGGCGGCATCGTGCGGCGCTGGGCGCGGCGTTATGACGATCGTTTCCTCGATCAACTCCTGTACCTGCCGCGGGTCGGCACGGAATCCTTCGACCGCATCGATTGGTTGCGTGATTGGTGCCGCAGCCTGGAGTCGCGCTTGAACGCGCGCGATGATATTTCGCGCCGCTACAAGGCGGAGGTGCAGAGCGTCGAGGGCGGTGCCCATCGCATCAACCTGATTCGCATGGAGCACGGGCTCACGATCGAGAAGCACCTGCCGCGCGAGTTCTTCGAATCCGCGGAATATCGGCGCATTGCCGATCTCGGCGAAACCTTGAGCGATCTGATGGGTCCTGGCGCGTTCGTGGCCAAGGGCGATGACCGTCGCGACGTCGTCAGTTTCAAGCAGGCCATCGACTGGCTGTTCGAACTCGCCAAGAAGGGGCAGACCATCCAGCGTTACAAGGGGTTGGGCGAGATGAACGCCGAGCAGCTCTGGGAGACCACCATCAATCCTGAAACGCGGCGATTGATGCAGGTGCGAATCGACGATGCGGTGGCGGCGGACGACATCTTCACCACCCTGATGGGTGATGCAGTGGAACCGCGCCGCGATTTCATCGAAAAGAACGCGCTCAACGTCACCCACCTCGACATCTGATCGCCTTGTCCCTCGCGAATCGCTCGAACTGCGAGCGGTTCCCGTTTGCGCGTCGACGGCGGCCACAGAATCGTGACCTCGGCCTCAAGTCGCGGCCAGGTAGACCGATGCAAGTCCGGATGTATACGCCAGGCACCTCCACACGCAGCCACGCCGATCGTCCATCGGCGGCTCCCGGCGGACGCTGGCCATCGCGCTGGCCAGCGAGTTGGTGGCAATTGCTGGGCATGCTCTGCGCGCTGTGCTTCGCCGGGGCGTCACTGGCGCTCGACCCCGCGACGCTTCCCTCCCAATACGTCCTCGACAATTGGCAGCTGGCCGAAGGTTTGCCGCAGAACTCAGCGCTGACCATCGCACGCACGCCTGACGGCTATCTGTGGATCGGCACCCAGGAAGGCATCGCCCGCTTCGATGGCGTGCGCTTCGTCGTGCTGGATGATGGCAATTCCCGCCATCTCCCCGACCGGTTCATCACCGCGCTGCGGGTCGACCGGGCGGGGCGCCTGTGGGTGGGCACCCGCGCGGGCCTGACGGTCATGGAACACGGCGAATTTCGCCCGCTGAAGCTGCCACCGGCATTCGCGCGCTCGTTCATTCGCACGATTCTCGAAGATCGGGCGGGGCGGATCTGGGTAGGCACCGAAGCGGGGCTCCTGAAAATGGGTCCCGATGGCGCCGTCGCCTCGAGCGATGCGGCCGGCCTCGGCCATCAGGCCATCCGCGCGTTGGCGGAAGATCGTGACGGATCGCTGTGGGCATCGACAGGAACAGGAGGACTGTATCGTTCCATCGATCGCAACCCGACGCCCGTTCTATTGGACCCATCCGTTCCCAACAACATAGTCACGGCGCTGTATCAGGAGGCCGCGGGGGCCCTGTGGATCGGAACCAGCGAGGGCGAATTGTTCCGCTGGACCGCGGACCGGATCGACACGGTCGCCGCGCGTGGCCGCCGCGGACCGGCGATCCGCACCATCATGCGCGATCACGACGGCAACGTCTGGATCGGCACCCGCGGCGGTCTCGCTCGCTGGCATCACGATGAGCTGAAGGCGATCGAGAACGGACCCCTGTCCGGCACGGACATCCGATCGCTGGTCGAAGACGCCGAAGGCAGTTTGTGGATCGGCAGCGCGGGCAGCGGCCTGCTGCGATGGCGCGACAGCAAATTCGTCTCCTATGGTGAACTCGAAGGCCTGCAGGGCAGCCCGGCCTGGAGCGTCACCCCGCGCGCGCAGGGCGGACTTTGGATCGGCACCGATTCGGGGTTGAGCGAATACACCGCCGGTGGCTTCCGTCATATCGACGGACCGCCCGGACATGAGCGTACACGGGTGCGTGTCGTGTTCGAGGATCGTGAGCGCATCCTCTGGGTGGGGAGCGACGGCGCCGGGCTGTACCGACGCGAAAATGGGCATCTCACCGTCTACGATCGCAACAACGGACTGTCGGGCGACATGATCACCGCCGTCGCACAGGACCGGCGCGGACGCATCTGGGTCGGCACCAACATCGGCATCGATCTCATCGACAATGGCAGCGTCACCTCAATGCGAAGCCTGTTGCCCGTGCAGGGAACGGTGGGTGTCAATCTCATCCATGAAGACCGCCGGGGTCAGCTCTGGATCGCCACCGAGGCGCACGGACTATTCCTATTTGACGGTCATGGCACGCGGCACTTCGGCGCTGCGGAAGGGTTGCCCAGCGACTGGGTGATTGCATTGCTCGAAGATGAGCGGGGCAGCGTCTGGCTGGGCACCACCGGCGGTCTGGCCGTGTGGCGGGATGGCGAGCTCACCTCGCTCGCCGCCACGGGGTCCGCATTTCGCGAAACCATCCTGCAGATCCTGCCCGATAACGCGCAGCATCTCTGGATGTCGACCAACAAAGGACTGATGCGCATCGAACGCGCGAGCCTGGGCGCGCTGGCTGCGGCAAAACCCGTGAAGGTGCAGTTGTACGGCGCCGCCGACGGGCTGCGCAGCGCCGAATTCGCCGGTGGCAACACCAATCCCGGGTGCCGCACGGGCGACGGGGCGCTGTGGTTTCCCGGCATACGAGGCGTCGTGCGCGTCGATCCCTCCACCGAACGGATCAATGCCCTGCCTCCGCCAGTTCACATCGAGGCCGTCCACGTCGATGACAAACCGCAGCCGCTCACCGCGGGCCTGCAGGTGCCCCCTGGCAATTATCGGTGGGAATTCATCTACACGGGACTGAGTCTCCTCGCGCCGCAACGTGTCCAGTTCCGCTACAAGCTGGACGGCTACGACCAATCCTGGATCGAGGCCGGCGCGCGCCGGACGGCGTACTACACCGGGCTTCCGCCAGGCAACTACACATTCCGGGTGATCGCCAGCAACAACGATGGCGTCTGGAATTCTCAGGGTGCCGAGCTGCGCTTCACATTGCGGCCGCACTTCTACCAGACACTGTGGTTCTGGCTCGCAGGAGCCGCCGCCCTCGTGATGGCAGGCGTACTCGCGTACCGGCTGCGCGTCGGGCGGCTCAAGCGCCTGGCCGACACGCTGAGCGAACAGGTCGCGGTACGTACGCGCGACCTGGAAGAAGCCAATGCCACTCTGTCGGAGGAGAAGGCACGCGCTGAAACCGCCGCAGCGGCCAAGTCCCAGTTCCTGGCCAACATGAGTCACGAAATCCGCACGCCGATGCACGGTGTCATCGGGATGTCGCAGCTGTTGCTGGCCAATCCGCTGGAACCGGCGCAACGCTCGCGGGTGGAGACCATCCGTGACAGCGCCACCGGACTCGTCGCGATCATCAACGACATTCTCGACTTCTCGAAAATCGAGGCCGGCAAGCTTGACCTCGAGTGCGTGCGGATGGACCTGCGCGAGACGCTGCAACACGTCGTCAACATCCTGTCGATGCAGGCAGTGGCGAAGGGGCTCACGCTGCGCACCCAGGTGGACCCGCGCCTGCCGGCCTTGCTGCTGGGCGATCCGGGGCGCATGCGCCAGGTGCTGCTCAACCTGGGCGGCAACGCCATCAAGTTCACACCGGCCGGCGATGTGCTGATCGCGATCGAGGTCCTGGCGCTGGACTCCGGCCACGTGCGCATTCGTGGCTTCGTCCGGGACACCGGAATCGGCATCTCAGCGGAGCAGGTCACCCAGTTGTTCCAGCCGTTTTCGCAAATCGATGGGTCCGCGACGCGACACCACGGCGGTACGGGGCTGGGCCTGTCCATCGTGCGCCGGCTGATCGACTTGATGGGAGGAGAAACGGGCGTCGAGAGTGCGCAGGGATTGGGCTCGACTTTCTGGTTCACGGCACGATTCGATCTGCCCCATGGGGATACCGCAGAGGATTCCCGGCGCGCAGCCACGACCGTTCACCCGGTCGTGCAGGGCGGGGGCCGTGTTTTGCTGGCGGAGGACAATCCGGTGAACCAGGAAGTGGGACGCTCATTCATCGAGATCCTCGGATACCAGGTCGATGTGGTGGAGAACGGTGCAGCCGCGGTCGAGGCTGCGCGGCGCCAACGCTATGACCTCGTCTTCATGGATTGCCAGATGCCGGAGATGGACGGTTACCAGGCCACCGAGGAAATCCGCCGCGTCACCGCCAATGGCCGCCGCATGCCGATCGTCGCGCTCACGGCCAACGCCATGCAGGAGGAGGCCGCGAAATGCCGGGCGGCCGGCATGGACGACCTGCTCGCCAAGCCTTTTTCGCTCGAGCAACTGCGCAACATGATGGCGCGTTGGCTCCCGCAGCGCGACGCCCCACCCGCCATCGAGATAGCGGACTGAGCGCGGCCGGCGCTACTTCAGCCATTCATGCCCGGCGGGCAGCTGGTGTGCGTACCAGGTGGCCAAGCGGTGGCGGATGGATTTTTCGCTGACCTGTTCTTCGGGCATGGGCGCGATGAGCTTGTCGTGCACCAACAGCCGGTACACGTATAGCGCTTTGGCGGCGGCCGAATCGGTGGGCTCGAATTCCACCGCCTTGCGTCCTTCCGCGTATTGCACGCCGGCCGCCAACGCGGCCTTGAACAACTCGCCCTCGTGCTTGAGCTTCTTCATCTCGACCTCCGGCGGGCAAGTGGCTGCGATCAACCCTGGATGAGGGCTTCCGCAGCATGCGCTCCCGCGCGCCCGGCGCGCAACCGTGCGACGGTGGCGTCGATCCAGGCCTGCACCTTTTCATTGGTCGCACGCGGATCGCCCGGCACAGGATCGATGGGCGGCCCGATTTCCAACTGCACCACGCCCGGCTTCTTCAATAGCCCGCGCCGCGGCCAATAGTCTCCCGCATCGTGCGCGACCGGCACGATCTTGGCATTCGCCTCGATCGCGAGCATCGCGCCGCTCACGCCATAGCGCCGCGACTCGCCGGGTCCCGTGCGCGTGCCCTCGGGAAAGATCACCACCCACAGGCCTTCCTTCAGCCGCGCCTTGCCCTGATCGACCACCTGCGCAATCGCAGCCCGCCCGGCCTCGCGATTGATGGCGATGGGACGCAACGCGGCGAGGCCCCAACCCACACCCGGCAGCCACATCAATTCACGCTTCAACACCCAGGCGGCGGGCGGCAACAGCACCATCATCGAAATGGTTTCCCACGCGGAGGAATGCTTCCAGAATGTGATGTGATTGCCGGGCGGCAGGTTCTCCAGGCCGCGCACCTCATAGCGAAGCCCGCACAGGACCTTCAGCATCCACAGTACCTGCGTCGCATACCAGCTGGCGAGCCCGTAGCGATAGCGATACGGCAACACCCAGGAGATCGCGATCACGATTCCGCACAGCGGCGTGAACGCAAACAGGAAGATGGTGAACAGCAACGAGCGCAGATATTGCATGCAGGTTGCGACGCCTACCCGGGCAGCTTGCCGAGATCCGCCACACCACCGAACAGCGTGCTCAAGTCCTTGAGCATGGCCAGGCGGTTGTTGCGGCGAGCCGCGTTCTCGTCCATCACCATCACCCGGTCGAAGAAGCCATCCACCGCCGTGCGCAGGCCGGTCAGGGTCTGTAGCGCCTCGCGATAGCGTTTACGCTCGATGCTGCGGCGGACCGGCTCGCGCACGCGCTCGATTGCGGCGTGCAGTTCACGCTCGGCTTCTTCCGTGAACAGGGCTGGATCGGGCCGCACGCCATCCGCCACTTCCGCCTTGCGCAGCAGGTTTGCGATGCGCTTGTTGGCGGCGGCGAGATTGGCCGCATCGGGGAGTTTCAGGAAATCACGCAACGCGGTGAGCCGCGCGTCGATGTCCACCGGCGAACGCGCATCGCTGGCCAACACCGCATCGAGCATTTCGCTGCCGAAGCCGCCCTCGGTGTACAGGCCGCGCAGCCGGTCGAGCAGGAAGGCGAAGCTTTCGCGTGCAGCCGCTTCGCGCTGCACCGGTTGCTGCGCGGTCGCGGTGCCGAACAGCGCCGCCACATCGATGTCGAGCTTGGCATCCAGCAGGATGCGCAGGATGCCGAGTCCGGCGCGGCGCAGGCCGAAGGGATCCTTCGCGCCGGTGGGCTTCTGGTCGATGGCGAAGATGCCCGTGAGGGTGTCGATGCGGTCCGCGAGCGCGAGTGCCTGACCTGCCTTGGTCTGCGGCAGGCGGTCGGCGGAGAAGCGCGGCAGGTATTGTTCCTCCAGCGCGACGGCCAATTCCTCGGGCAGCCCCTCGGCACGCGCGTAGTAACGGCCCATGGTGCCCTGCAGCTCCGGGAATTCGTTGACCAGCGAGGTCATGAGGTCCGCCTTGCACAGGCGCGCCGCTTCCACGGCGGCATCACCTGCTTCGAGCGCCGTGCCGATGACCTGCGCCAGGTTCACGACCCGCGCGGTCTTCTGCGCATAGCTGCCCAACTTGGTCTGGAAGGTGACACGATCCAGCTGTGCCGCGTGCTGCGCCAAGCTCAGCTTGCGATCCTGCTCCCAGAAGAACGCGGCATCGGAGAGCCGCGGCCGCACCACGCGCTCATTTCCCAATCGTACCTGCTCGGGCTCGCGGCTCCTGATGTTGCTGACGGTGATGAAATGCCGCGTCAGGTCCCCGGCTGCCGTCTGCACGGGAAAATAGCGCTGATGATGCTGCACGGTGGAGATGACCACCTCGCGCGGCAATTGCAGGAAGCGCGGCTCGAAGCGCCCGGCGATCGGCACCGGGAATTCCACCAGCGCGGTCACTTCATCCAGCAATTCCTCGTCGATCAAGGCGCGATACGATTGCGCGGAACCGGCCGCAGCGGTGCTGCCCGCCTCGGTGGGCGCTTCGGTGGACAGTTCGCCGGCCAGTTGCGCGGCCAGCTTGCGCACGCCGCGGCGGATCTTGTCGCGCCGCTTACCGGCATCGGCGATCACCTTGGCTCGCTCCAGCGCACCTTCGTAGTCCGCCGGACGCGCAAGCTCGATGGGCTTGGGCCCATGGAAGCGATGGCCGTAGGTGATACGGCCGGAAGACAGGCCGAGGATGTCCGCCGGCACCACGGATTCACCGAACAGCATCAGCACCCAATGCACCGGCCGCACGAACTCGGCGGTGTTTGCCCCCCAGCGCATGCGCTTGGGGATGGGCAGCGCCGCCAGGGCCTGCGCGACATAGCCGGGAAGCAGGCTGGCGACGTCCGCGCCGCGCTCGGTACCCGTGTACTTCAGCCATGCGCCCTTGTCGGTCTTCAGGTGCTCGAGTTGCGCAACCTCCACGCCGCAGCTCTTCGCGAACGCCAGCGCCGCCTGCGTGGGCGCGCCGTTCGCATCGAAGGCGTTGGCCAGCGGCGGACCGCGGCGCTCGGTGGGCCGGTCGGGCTGCCGCTCCTCGAGGCCGTGGATGAGCACGGCCAGCCGTCGCGGAGTGGCGAAGCGGCGTACCTCGCCATGCGCGACGCCCGCATCGTCGATGCTCTTCAGCAGATGATCGGTGAGCGCATTGCTGAGCGACTGCAGCGCCTTGGGCGGCATCTCCTCGACGCCGAGCTCGAACAGAAAATCCCGCGCCGCCATCACGCCACCTTCGCGGCGTCGTTCTTGAGCAGCGGGAATCCCAATGCCTCGCGGCTATCGCGGAAGGCCTCGGCCACGCCGCGCGCCAGGGTGCGCACGCGCAGGATGAAGCGCTGCCGCTCGGTCACCGAGATGGCGCGGCGCGAATCCAGCAGGTTGAAGGTGTGCGAAGCCTTCAACATCTTCTCGTAGGCCGGCAGCACCAGCTTCGTTTCCAGCAGGCGGCGGCAGTCCCTTTCGCAGAAATCAAATTGCGAGAACAGCGAGGCCACGTCGGCATGCTCGAAGTTGAAGGCCGACTGCTCCACCTCGTTCTGGTGATACACATCGCCATAGGTGGTACGGCCGAACGGTCCATCGCTCCACACGATGTCGTAGATGCTCTCCGTGCCCTGCAGGTACATGGCCAGGCGCTCGAGCCCATAGGTGAGCTCACCCATGACCGGCCGGCAATCCAACCCGCCCACTTGCTGGAAGTAGGTGAACTGCGAAATCTCCATGCCGTTCAGCCACACCTCCCAACCCAGGCCCCAGGCGCCGAGGGTGGGCGATTCCCAGTTGTCTTCGACGAAGCGGATGTCATGCACCAGCGGGTCCAGGCCCAGCCGCCGCAGGCTGCCGATGTACAGGTCCATGAAGTTGTCGGGCGAGGGCTTGATGGCCACCTGGTATTGAAAGTAGTGCTGCAGCCGGAACGGGTTGTCGCCATAGCGGCCGTCGGTGGGCCGCCGTGACCCCTGCACATAGGCCGCGCTCCATGGCTCAGGCCCCACCGCGCGCAGGAACGTGGCCGGATGAAACGTACCGGCGCCCATCTCCTGATCATAAGGCTGCATGATCACGCAGCCCTGCTCCGCCCAATAGGTCTGCAGGGTGAAGATCAGGTCCTGGAAAGTCGCGGGTTTCTTCGTTGCCATCTTTATCTTTCTTACCAATCAATATTGCGCAAGGCTCGGCAGTTTACCTTCGTTTGACTTGCGCGTTTATTCATCCGAAGAGGCGGGGCCGCACGGGGCGGGAAGGCATGTATTTTCCGGCGGGCAGGGACACCCATTGGGAAGGGCACCTCAAATCTCAAATCCCGGCGCTCTGTGCCATGGGCAGGATGGCAACCACGTTCCTGCCGCTTGCCTTCGCCAACCCAATACCCGGTGCCGGTCCGCGCCTCCCGGCTTCGGGTGTCACCCTGCCCGGCGAAAAATACATGCCTTCCCGCCCCCTCCACATCCCATCGGTGATTCAACTCTGAGACCGGAACGGATGATCAACGGCCAGGCTCTATGACGCAGATCGCTTGTTGGGCGAAACTTCAAGACCGCCCCAAAACCGTGCATTCCAATCCCGAACTCCACGCTGCCCCGTTCGGCGGAGCGTGGGGGAAATAGTTTCGGAGGAGGGGCCCTTACAATCGAAGCTGCAAGCCGCGGCCGTCACCCCAGCAGCGCAATGCCGAAGCAGCTGCCCATCGGTACCGCGATCAGTCATGCCCCTGGCACGCAGCAGGCGACCAGGAAGATTCCGATGCGGCTCCGCTAAGCGGCCCCTCCTCCGGGGCTATTTCCCCCAGGATCTGCCGAACGCATCCGTGCGAATGCACTGATTGAGCTCAACGCACTATTTATGTGCGCAATTTTTGGAATCTCGCACCAAAAAAGAGCAAAATAAGTGTCAAATCAAGCGTAAGTAGTTGATCAACCGGACCGAGAAGCTTGGCATGCGCCATGCAAGTGCATGGCTTCCGGAGAGGTCCGGCACCCTACAAGCACCCAGCAGCTCTTGGAGAAAGAATATGACTGCCGCTGATGTTCTGAAATTGATCAAAGAAAAAGAAGCTAAATTCGTCGATCTTCGCTTTACCGATACCATTGGCAAGGAACAACACGTCACCATCCCGGCACGGGTGGTGGACGAGGGCTTTTTCAAGGACGGCAAGATGTTCGACGGCTCGTCGATCGCCGGTTGGAAGGGCATCAATGAATCCGACATGATCCTGATGCCGGATGCGGCCACCGCCGTGGTGGATCCGTTCTTCGAGGAGACCACGGTCAACCTGCGTTGCGACGTCATCGAACCGATGACCATGCAGGGCTACAGCCGCGACCCGCGCTCGCTGGCCAAGCGTGCGGAGGCGTATCTCAAATCCACCGGTATCGCCGACTCCGCGCTGTTCGGACCGGAAAACGAATTCTTCATCTTCGACACCGTGAAGTGGGGCGCCGAGATGCGCGGCTGCTTCGCCGAGATCGACTCGGTGCAGGGCGCCTGGAACTCGGGCCGCGATTACGAGGAAGGCAACAAGGGCCATCGCCCCGGCATCAAGGGTGGTTATTTCCCCGTGCCGCCGGTCGATGCCTACCAGGACATCCGCAGCGCCATGTGCCAGGCCCTGGAGGAAATGGGCCTGAAGACCGAAGTGCATCACCACGAAGTGGCCACCGGCGGACAATGCGAAATCGGCGTCAACGCCAACACGCTGACCAAGAAGGCCGATGAAGTGCAGATCCTGAAGTACGCACTGCAGAACGTGGGCCATGGCTACGGCAAGACCGTGACTTTCATGCCCAAGCCCCTGGTCGGTGACAACGGCAGCGGCATGCACGTGCACCAATCCTTGCAAAAGGAAGGCAAGGCGCTGTTTGCCGGCGACAAGTACGGCGGCCTGTCCGACACGGCGCTGTACTACATCGGCGGCATCATCAAGCACGCGCGCGCCATCAACGCCTTCACCAACGCCAGCACCAACAGCTACAAGCGCCTGGTGCCGGGATTCGAGGCGCCCGTGATGCTGGCCTACTCGGCCCGCAACCGTTCGGCCTCCATCCGTATTCCCTGGGTTTCGAATCCGAAGGCGCGCCGCATCGAAGTGCGCTTCCCGGACTCCACCGCGAACCCGTACTTCGCCTTCGCCGCCATGATGATGGCGGGCCTGGACGGCATCCAGAACAAGATCCACCCCGGCGATCCGGCCGACAAGGACTTGTACGACCTGGAGCCCGAGGAGGCCAAGCACATCCCGACGGTGTGCCACGCGCTCGACATGGCGCTGGAGCACCTGGACAAGGATCGCGCTTTCTTGAAGGCCGGCGGCGTGTTCACCGACGATGTGATCGATGCCTACATCGAACTCAAGATGAAGGACGTCACGCGCCTGCGCATGACCACCCATCCGATCGAGTTCGACATGTATTACAGCCTTTGATGTGAACTGGGGTGCTTGAGTGAGTTAGGTGACGGCGGTCACGCCGCCGTCACCTTGTTTTGTCGCCAGGAGCGGTTTAGGGCTATGCTTCGTGACCATGCACCTGCGGCACCTCTCGACTGGCTTGAGTCTGGCGCTTTTCTGCCTGTCACAGGCGGGGGCGGCCACGGTCTACAAATGGACCGATTCGAACGGTGTCATTCATTTTTCGGATCAGCCGGTACCCGGCGCCGAACGCATCATCACGCAAAGCGGTCCCCGTTCATCGCAGACACCCGCACCGTCCGCGTCGCGCCAGGCGTCCGCTCCGCGGCGCGGCAGCTCCAAGCCGGAGCCGAACGACACGGCGGTGGACTACGCGGAATTCGAGATCGAATCGCCGCAGAACAACCAGACGTTCACCGAGCAGAGCGTCAGTGTGCGAATTCGCCTGGAGCCGGACCTCAAGCCCGGTCATCTGCTGTCCTTGTATTTGAACGGCAAGCTGGTGGAGAACCAGTCGCCCAAGTCCACGCTATTCACGCTCACCGAGCTGCCGCGCGGCAGCTACTCGTTGGTGGCCTCGGTGATGGACGCGTCTTCCGGCGAGAGCAAGAGCACGTCCCCCGTCACCTTCAACGTGCAACGGCCTTCGATCCTGTCGCCGCAGTCACCGCTGCGTCCGCGCCAGAACCAGCGACCCTGACCTTTACCCGCTTCGGTGGCCTGCGCCGTGGCCGCTGAATTTCCCTTGACTGCGCTGCGCTTCGACAGCCATGAGCTGCTCGATGCATTGGTCACCAGCGTGTTCGTGCTGGACGCCGAGCTGCGCGTCGATTACCTGAACGCTGCGGCGCAAACGCTCATCGGCCTGGGAGCCAACCAATGCCTCGGCCGCCGCATCACGGAATTGTCACGCGGCACCGAAACCCTGCTGCCGCTGTTCGACCGCGCCCGGCATGCGGGCGAAGGCGTCGTGCAGCGTGAACTTGCGTGGCCTGCACCGGGCGGCGGCGATCGCATCCTCGATTGCGCCGTGACCCAGGTGGTGATCGGCAGCGGCGCCTCCCGCATCCTGGTCGAGATCGAGGACATCACGCAGCACCGGCGGCTGACCCGTGAGAACGCGCTGCTGGCGCAGCTGGGCGGCAGCCGTCTGATGGTTCGCCAGCTCGCGCACGAAATCAAGAATCCACTCGGCGGCCTGCGCGGCGCGGCGCAGCTGCTGGAACGCGAGCTGCTCGATCCGAGCCTGCGCGAATACACGCGCGTCATCATCAGCGAAGCCGACCGGCTCACGAGTCTTCTCGATTCCATGCTCGGCCCGGGCCGCCCGCCCTCCAAGCAGAGCATCAACGTGCATGAATTGCTGGAGCGCGTGTACCACTTGCTGCGCAGCGAAGCCAAGGAGGGCGTCGTGGTCACGCGCGACTATGATCCGAGCCTGCCGCCGCTGATCGTGGATCCCAACCACATCATCCAGGCCATGTTGAACCTGGGCCGCAACGCCTTGCAGGCGCTGTCGGGCTCGAATGTGGAATCGCCGCGGCTGGTACTGCGCACGCGTGCCGCCATCAGCGTGAGCATCGGCAACACGCGCCATCGCCTGGTCGCTACCATTCAATTCGAGGACAACGGTCCGGGCGTGCCAGCCGAGATCCGCGACACGATTTTCTATCCGCTGGTATCGGGCCGCGCCGACGGCACCGGTCTCGGACTGGGCATCGCGCAGGACCTCGTCACGCGCCATGGCGGCTTGATCGAATTCGACAGCGCACCCGGCCGCACGGTCTTCACGATTTCTCTGCCCCTGGAAGCATCATGAATGCAAAGCCCTTGAAAGTCTGGTTGGTCGACGATGATGCCTCCATCCGTTGGGTGCTCGAAAAAGCGCTCAAGGGCGGCGGCATGAATGCCAAGTCCTTCGAACAGGCGGACAGCGCCATCTCCGCGTTGCGCACCGAAACCCCCGATGTGCTGATGACCGACATCCGCATGCCGGGCCGCAGCGGCCTCGAGTTGCTGAAGGAGATCCAGAGTTCACGGCCCGGCCTGCCGGTCATCGTCATGACCGCACATTCGGACCTGGACGCGGCGGTCGCCGCCTATCAGGGCGGCGCCTTCGAGTACCTGCCCAAGCCCTTCGACATCGACAAGGCGGTGGAACTGGTGCGCCGCGCGTCGCAGCAGGGCATGGTGAGCGGCGATGCCGAAATCGCCGGCCGCAGCATCCCGGAATTGCTGGGGCAGGCTGCCTCCATGCAGCAGGTGTTCCGCGCCGTCGGCCGGTTGTCGCGCTCGAGCATGACTGTGTTGATCACCGGCGAGTCCGGTACCGGCAAGGAACTGGTGGCGCGCGCCCTGCACCGGCACAGCCCGCGCTCGGGCGGCGCCTTCGTCGCGCTGAACACGGCCGCCTTCACCGCGGACCTGCTCGAGTCGGAGCTGTTTGGGCACGAGAAAGGCGCGTTCACTGGCGCGGATTCGCAACGCCGCGGACGCTTCGAACAGGCCGATGGCGGCACGCTGTTCCTCGACGAAATCGGCGATATGTCGCCCGCGCTGCAGACGCGGCTGTTGCGCGTGCTGGCGGAGGGCGAGTTCTATCGCGTTGGCGGCCAGACGCCGGTGCGCGTGGACGTGCGCGTCATCGCCGCCACCCATCAGAACCTGGAGGCGCGGGTTCAAAGCGGGCACTTCCGCGAGGACCTGCTGCATCGCCTGAACGTCATTCGCATCGAGATCCCGCCGCTGCGCGAGCGGCGCGAGGACATCCCGGAACTTCTCAAGCACTACCTGGCCGAGGCCTCCAAGGAATTGGGTGGCGATCCCAAGCTCCTGACGGCCTCCGCGGAAAATGCGCTGGTGGCCTTCGACTGGCCGGGAAATGTGCGGCAACTCGTCAATGCCTGCCGGCGTCTCACCGTGACGGCGCCCGGCCGCGAAATCCGCGTCGAGGACATTCCGCCGGATCTCGGCGGCACCGGCGGCGCGCATTCACCCGGTCACGATTGGATGAACCGCCTCGCCAATTGGGCGGAGGCCGAACTCGAATCCGGCACGAAGCGGCTGCTCGATCAGGCCGTCCCCGAAGTCGAGCGCATCCTCATCGGCGTGGCGCTGCGCAAGTCCGATGGCCTGAAGCAGGATGCCGCGAAGCTCCTGGGCTGGGGGCGCAATACGCTGACGCGCAAGATGAAGGAACTGGGGATGGACAGCCGCTGAGGCGGCCCTGAATCAGGCATTCGGCGTGGCCGCCCGCGTCTCGCCGTTGGCGTGGCCGCCATGCGGACTGCATCGCCCGGCGATGCGCGTCTATATAATGTAGGGATGTGGCACGCCTTCATCCGCCGCCTGTTCGGCGTCTCGGAAAGCATCATCCTCGGTAACTCGGTGGTCGACTGGATCGGCGCGGCCGTGCTGGTCGCCGGCATCTGGTCGGTGTTGCTGCTGATCCGCCAGCACATCGCTTCGCGCTACCGGCGTTACACCGACGAAGGCCATCCCACCGCCGTGCGCCTGTTCGCCTACCTGATCGGGCACACCAAGAACCTGCTCATCCTGGCGGTGTCGCTGTACGCCGCCGAGGAATTCCTCACCTTTCCGCCGCGCATCCACGTCATCTGCACCAATATCATCGTGATCCTGCTGCTGGTGCAGGTGGGCATCTGGGCCGGTCGCACCCTGCAGTTCTACCTGGAATTACGCCACCGCCGCAATGGCGGCGCCGATCTCGAGCTCACCTCGTCGCTGGACATCATCAAGTTCGTGTCCATGGTGCTGATCTGGTCGCTGGTCACGCTGGTGGCGCTGGACAACCTCGGCGTCAACATCACCGCGCTCCTGGCGGGCCTGGGCGTGGGCGGCGTCGCGGTCGCGCTCGCGCTGCAGAACGTACTCGGCGATCTTTTCGCGTCCCTGGCCATCGCGCTCGACAAGCCCTTCGTGGTGGGCGACACGCTGGAGCTCGACAGCTACGTGGGCAAGGTCGAGCGCATCGGCATCAAGACCACACGCCTGCGCAGCGTGGCCGGCGAACAGATCATCCTGTCCAACGCCGATATCCTGAAGAGCCGCGTGCGCAACTACGGTGCGGGCGAGGAGCGGCGCGCGCTGCTCACGCTGAATGTCGATCCGGCCACGCCCGTGGACCAGTTGCGCGAGATACCGCGCATCGTCGAGGACATCGTCAAGCGCCAGCCACATGCGCGCTTCGAGCGCTGTCACCTCAAGAGCTTCGGCGATTGGTCGCTGCAATTCGAGATGTCGTTCTTCTCGCGTGATCCGGTGGCCATGCCGCTGCTCGATCTGCAGCAGGCGGTGAACCTGGGCGTGCTGGAGGAACTGCGGCGGCGGAACATCCGCCTCGCGCTGCCGGCGCAGCGGGTGCTGGAGGCGGGAGCGGCATGACGCGTGGCGGGGATTGCGCGGACTGCGCGCCGGCCCCGGCTATTTGCCGAGGTTCAGCCCCGCCACCAGTCCGCTCATGTTCATGGCATGGCGCTGCAGGTACTCCACGATGCCCGCATTGATCTTCTTGCAGGCGAACGGATCGTAGAACAGCGAGGTGCCCACGCCCACCGCGGTGGCGCCGGCGAGCATGAATTCCAGGGCGTCGGTGGCGCTTTGGATGCCGCCCTGCCCGATGATGGGAATCTGATGGCGGCGCGCGATCTCCGACACCTGGAACACCTTGAGCAGCGCAATCGGCTTGATGGCGGGCCCGGACAATCCGCCCTGCACGTTGCCGATCACGGGGCGGCGCTTTTCCACATCGATGGCCATGCCCATCACGGTGTTGATGACCGAGAATGCATCCGTGCCGGCCTCGATGCAGCGCCGCGCGTTTTCCTTGATGTCGGTCTGGTTGGGCGAGAGCTTGGTGATCAGCGGCTTCCTGGTGGCCGCGCGGCAGGCCTCGACCACGCGCGCCGACATGTCCGGATTGTTGCCGAACTGCACGCCGCCTTCCTTGACGTTCGGACAGGAGATGTTGATCTCCATGCCATCGATGGGTGAATCATCGAAGCGGCGAGTCACTTCCGCGTACTCTTCCACGGTGGAGCCGCAGACATTGGCGAAGAAGCGCGTCTCGCTGAAATCCAGCGTCGGCAGGATGTTGCGCACCACATGGTCCACGCCGGGGTTCTGCAGGCCGATGGCATTGAGCATGCCCATGGGCGTCTCGAACACGCGATGCGGCGGGTTGCCCAGGCGCGGCGCGAGCGTGGTGCCCTTCAACACGATGGCGCCGACGTCGCGGTTGGAAAAGCCCTCGACCCGCGTGTACTCTTCGCCGAATCCCACGCAACCGGACAGCAGCACGATGGGCGACCGCAACGTCAGCCCGCAGAACGTGAGGCTCAAGGGGTGGCTGTCGGCGGGGGCGGGCAGGGCTGACATGCGAAAATTATAACCGATGTTCCACATCGTCCTGGTCGAGCCGGAAATCCCGCCCAATACCGGCAATATCATCCGCCTGTGCGCCAATACCGGGGCCACGCTGCATCTGGTCGAACCCCTGGGATTTTCCCTGCAAACCCGCGAGTTGCAGCGCGCCGGGCTGGATTACCACGACCTGGCGCGGGTGCACGTGCACCCGGATTTCCCCGCCTGCCTGTCGGCCCTGCCGCCGGGCAGGCGTTATGTGATCGAAACCGGCAGCCGGCGCCTCTACAGCGAGGCCGCCTTCGCACCCGGCGATGCGCTGATCTTCGGCTCGGAGAGCCGCGGCGTGAACGCCGCGGTGCAGTCCGCCGTGGCCCGCGCGGATTGGCTGTCCATTCCCATGGCCAATGCCACCCGCTCGCTCAATCTGTCGAACTGCGTGGCGCTGGTGCTGTACGAGGCCTGGCGGCAGGTGGGATTTGCCGACGGGGATACCCATGCGGGTGCCGACGCGGGCACGCAGCCGCCCGGCTAGCGCTGCAGCGCTTCGCGCACCTTGGCATCGAACAAGCGCTCGGTGAACCAACCCGGATACGACGCCGCGGGCGCGGTCATCGCGTCGAGTTCCGCTCGATCCGCCTCGCTCAAGGTGATCTGCGCGGCGGAGAGATTGTCCGTGAGTTGCGCCGGCGTGCTCGCACCGATCAACACCGAGCTCACCGCCGGGCGGTCCAGGAGCCAGGCGATGGCCAGTTGCGCCGGTGTCGCATTCAAGGCCTTGGCCATGCCGCGCAAGCGTTCCGCCAGCGCGTAGCCGCGATCGCGATCGAAGGGAATGAAATCGAAGCCGCTCAAGCGCCCGCCGCCACCGGTGGGATTCTCACGGCTGTATTTCCCGGACAGGAATCCGCCTGCGAGCGGGCTCCACACCTGCACGCCCACGCCGGCATCGAGCGCGAACGGCACCACCTCGTGCTCCAGGTCGCGGCCCACCAGGCTGTAGTACATCTCGGCGGCGCGAAACGGCTCCCAACCGTTGGCGCGCTGGATGCCGATGGCCTTGGCCGCAAGCCAGGCCGGCCAATTGGAAAAGCCGATGTAGCGCACCTTGCCCGCGCTCACCAGCGACTGCAGTGCCTGCAGCGTCTCCTCGAGCGGCGTGTACGGGTCCAGCCGATGCACCAGGTACACGTCGATCCAGTCGGTTGCCAGGCGCCTCAAGCTGGCATCCGCGCACGCCAGGATCTGGCGGCGCGAAAGACCCTGGTCGATGAGTGCCGGACCCATGCGGTTGGCCACCTTGGTGGCAATGATGGCCTCGGCGCGCCGGCTGCCCAGGGCACGGCCCAACATCTGCTCGGACTGTCCGCCTGCATAGGCATCGGCGGTGTTGAAGTAATTGACGCCGGCATCCAGCGCAGCCGACACCAGCCGGTCCGCGCCCGCCTGGTCAACCTTGTACACCGAGGCGGCGAACCCGCCCTTGCCCTCGCCGAAAGTCATGGCCCCGAGCGCGAGCTTGGAGACGATCAATCCGGTGTCGCCCAGCCTTGCGTAACGCATGTCAGTCACCCTCCGCCCTGATTTCGCGGCTCATCAGCGATTGCACCGCTGCGTCGATGCCGCGACCCTCATGAACGATGGCGTGTACCTGCTGGCAGATCGGCATCTCCACCTGGTGCTCGGCCGCCACGCGCAGCACGGCGCGGGCCGCCAACACGCCCTCCACCACCTGGCCGATGCCCGATTGCGCCTGCTCAACGCCAGCGCCGCGGCCCACCGCCATGCCGAAGCGGCGGTTGCGCGATTGATCGTCGGTGCAGGTCAGCACCAGGTCACCGAGGCCTGCAAGTCCCATGAACGTCTCGCGCTGGGCGCCGAGCTTGGCACCCAGGCGCATCATCTCCGCAAGTCCCCGCGTGATGAGCGCCACGCGCGTGTTCGCGCCATAGCGCATGCCATCGGCGATGCCGGTGGCGATGGCGATGACGTTCTTGACCGCGCCGCCCACTTCCACTCCCACATAATCGCGCTGGGTATAGGCGCGAAACGCAGGTCCGGAAATGCTCCGCGCAAGCATTTGCGCGTAGCCGGGATCGGCCGAGGCAATGGTCATGGCGGTCGGAAGTCCCGCGCCCACTTCGCGCGCGAACGTCGGGCCAGACAGCACGGCGAGCGGGCGTTCACCCAGCACCTCGCGGGCCACGGCGTAGGGAAGCTTGCCGCTCGACAACTCGAAGCCCTTGGTGGCCCAGGCGACGCGCGTGTCCGGGCCGAGGTGGGAATTGAGCGCCTCGAGCGTCGCGCGGAAGGCATGCGAGGGCACGGCCACGAGAACGTCCTGGCTGTGGCGCAGGGCGAGGGACAGATCCGCCTCGATCTTGAGCTGGGGCGGAAAGTGCGCACCGGGGAGGTAGCGGCGGTTGGCCCGCTCGGCGCTGAGCGCGGCGAGCAGCGCAGCATCGCGGCCCCAAAGGCAGGTGTCATGCCCCGAACGCGCGAAGTGGATGGCCAGTGCGGTTCCCCAGGAACCTGCACCGACGACCGTCATCCGTTCTGGCTGCGCGGCGATGCGCGTAGCCTCAGTTCACCAGGGAATTCTGCGGAGCGTCGGCGGCCTGCTGCAGCAGCGCATCGAAGTTCACCAGGGGCAGCAGGAAATTGGGGAAGCCGCCCTTGGTTATGAGGTCCGACATGGCCTCACGCGCGTACGGGAACAGCACGCTCGGGCAAAAGCTGCCGATCAGCTTTTTGAGGTCGTCCTCGGACGCGCCGACGATGGTGAACACGCCGGCCTGCTTGATCTCCACCAGGTACAAGGTGGCCTCGCCCTGCTTGGCCTCGAGCGTCACCGTCAGCAACACCTCGCGCACGTCGGGACCGATTTCCTCGCCGCTGGTGTTCATGTTGAGCTGGAACTTGGGTTCCCAATTCTGGTTGTTGGGCAGGCGCGGGCCGTTGGGACTTTCGTAGGAACAATCCTTCAGGTACACGGTCTGCAGGGTGATCTGCACGCCGCCGGCGGTCGCGGCGCTGGTTTCGGGAACTGCTTCGTTCATGTGGCTTCCTTCAGTAGACGGTCCAGACCACCGTCGCGGTCCAGGGCATGGAGATCATCGCACCCGCCGACATGCGTGGCGCCGATGAAGATCTGCGGCACGGAGGTGCGGCCGCTCCTGGCCTGCATTTCCTCGCGCAGCGCCGGATTGGATTCGATGTCGATTTCCTCGAAGCTCAGGCTCTTCAGGGTGAGCAGATGGCGCGCACGCGCGCAATATGGGCACCAGCCCGTGGTGTACATGACGATGCGGGGTTGCGTCACTTTGCAGAACTCTTGCCGGCGGCGGTCTTCACCACGGGAAGATTCTCCTTGCGCCATGCGTCCAGTCCGCCGGCGAGATTGTGGACCTTGGCGAAGCCGAGCTTGAGCAGCGTGCGCGCCGCGGCGGCGCTGCGCATTCCGCTGTCGCAATACACGATGATGTTCTTCTCGCGCCATTTCTTGAAGGAGTCGGCCGAGGATTCGAGCTCGCCTTCCGCCACGTTGCGCGCATCGCCGATGTGCCCGGCGTCGTAGACGTCCTTGGCGCGCACATCGAGCAGCAAGGCGCCCTGGTTCATCATCAGCACGGCCTGCGCGGCGCTGATGGCGCCGGCGTTGCGGGCGCGCTCCAGGAACTCGTTCACCAGCACGGCGATGGCGAGCGCCAGCGCGCCGCCGGCCAGGTACGGATGATGGGCGATGTATTCCAACAGACGCTGCATGAGGGTGCGGGAACTCGATGATTTTGCGGCCGAGAAGTATAGCAGCGCCGCTTGCGGGTTGTATGCTTGGCCGCATCGTGAGGCTCCCCGCCATCCGTTCATTCTGTCAAGCCGTGGCGTTGTGCACGGTGCTGTGCGGCGCCGTGTTCGCCGCCGCCGGCGAGCGCGCTGCCGCGGCGGCGGGCGATGCGAAGCTCCAGGGTTTGCGCGCGCGCATCGCCGATCTCACCGCACAGGTCGCCGCCGGGCTGAAGCAGCGCGACGCGCTGAATGCCGCCCTGCGCGATGCGGACCTGGCCATACCCGGACAGGCGCTGGCGCTGGCGGCCGTACAACGCGAACAGGCCGCGGTGGAACGGCGCCGCGCGCAGCTCGATGCCGAGCGCGCCAAGGTGCAGTCACAGTTCGATGCCCGGCGCGAGGCGCTGGCGCGGGCGGTGCGCGGCGCCTATCGGCTGGGACGCGAGCCGCGCATGAAGTTGTTGTTGAACCAGCAGGATCCAGCCACGCTCGGCCGGATGCTGGCCTACGAAGGCTACGTCGGCCGCGCTCAGGAAGCGCAGGCGCGCGCGTTGCAAGCCGACCTTGCGCGTCTGCAATCGTTGCAGCAGCAGGTGGCCGAGCAAGGTGCGCGGCTCGCCGCGCTGGGCGAGCAGGCGCGGGCGCAGCTCGATGCGCTGCAGGCCGCGCGTTCGCAGCGGTCCGCGGCACTGGCCGCGCTGGATCGCCGCGTCGAGGACGCCAATCAGCAGATCGCGCGCCTGAAGCGCGACCAGGCCGCGCTCGAGGCACTGCTCGCCGATCTCAACCGTATCGCGCCGGAATTCAATCTCGGTGCGCGACAGTCCTTCGCCGCCATGCGGGGCAAGCTTCCCTGGCCGGTGCAGGGACGCATCGCGGCGCGCTTCTCCGATGCCCGCGCCGGTGCGGGCACCGGCGGCGTGCGCTGGAACGGCTGGTTGATCGATGCCGAACCGGGCGCGAAGGTGCGCGCCTGCTATCACGGCCGCGTGATCTATTCGGACTGGCTGCAGGGCATGGGACTGTTGCTCATCATCGACCATGGTGGCGGCTATCTCAGCCTGTATGGCCGCGCCGAGATTCTGTTCAAGCGCGTCGGCGACAGCGTCGCACCGGGCGATGTGATCGCCGCGCTGGGCGAGGGCGTTGCGCCGCAGCTGTACGTTGAGATCCGTCACGGCCGCACCGCGCTCGATCCACAGAAGTGGTTCAAGAGACCGCGCCGCTGATCGCGCCGTCCGCGCGACTTCCATCTGGTGCGGCAATCTTCGCCGGCATCAGATGCGCCGCCGGCAGTAACAATCGCGCCGCCGCCGGGCCTGCGAGAATTGGCCTGGAAGTGCGCGAAACGCTATGCTTGCGCCCCGTGAAACGCTCCATCGCTGGCACCTGGCTCACCTTCGTCGTCGGCATCGTGCTTGGTCTTTCATTGGGAGTCGGCGCCGTGGTGTGGGCCGGCAAGACGCACGCCGAGGCGCCGGGCGCGGGGCTGCCGTGGAAGGACGCCAGGCTCCTGGCAGAGGTGCTGGAGCGCGTCAAGCAGGATTATGTCGATCCGGTCGATGATCACCGGCTGCTGACCGCCGCCGTGCATGGCATGGTGTCCTCCCTCGACCCGCATTCCGAATTTCTCGAAGGCGAGGATTACGAGGACATCAAGATCACGAGCTCGGGCGAATACTCCGGCGTCGGCATCGAGATCTCGATGCAGGACGGCGCGGTGGTGGTGATCGCACCCATCGATGGCGGACCGGCCGCGGCGGCCGGCGTGCGTGCCGGCGATGTCATCATCAGCATCGACGGTGTGCCCGTGGACACCACCTCGCTGGATGCGGTGATCCGCCGCATGCGTGGCGCCGAAGGCAGCGAGGTGCGCATCGGGGTGGAGCGCGAGAACGTCGCCGAGCCGATCGAATTCAAGCTCAAGCGATCGCGTGTCGAGCTGCGCAGCGTTAAATGGCAGATGGCGGAGCCCGGCGTGGGCTATGCCCGCATCTCCCAGTTCAGCGACAACACCGCCGAGGACTTGCAGAAGGACGTGGCCGCCATGCTGGAGCGCAATGGCGGCAAACCGCTCAAGGGCCTGCTGCTGGACCTGCGCAACAACCCCGGCGGGGTGCTCGAGGCCGCGGTGGCCGTCGCCGATGAATTCCTCGACAAGGGCGTCATCGTCACCGCCAAGGGACGCACCGAGGAATCGCGCTTCGAGATGGGTGCCACGCCCGGTGATGACCTGCACGGCGCGCCCATCGTCGTGCTGGTGAACGGCGGTTCGGCCTCCGCGGCGGAAATCGTCGCCGGCGCCCTCAAGGACAACCATCGCGCCGTCCTGGTCGGACGGCGCACCTTCGGCAAGGGCTCGGTGCAGACGGTGATTCCGCTGTCGGACAGCCGCGCGCTCAAGCTCACCACCTCGCTTTACTACACGCCGTCGGGGATCTCCATCAACCACTCGGGCCTCACGCCCGACATCGTTCTTGAGCGCGATGCGAATTCGCCCATCGAAACCAACGGGTTCGATGCGGTGGCCATCGACAAGGACGGGGAAATCAAGCGCGCGCTGCAGGAACTGCACCGTCGCGCCACGCAGGATCCCGCGGCCGTCACCACCACCGCCTCGACCTGACGCGGCGCGCACGCATGTCCGCGTTCACCGAGGAGAATCCAGAGGATGCGCAGCCGCTGAACCTGCGGCGCTTCATCCGCAGCACCTCGGCCGTGGAAATCCTGTGCCTGCTGCTGGTGGCGCTGGTGCTGGTATGGTCCAACGCACCCACCGAGCAGACCTGGCCGGTGGTGGGATTGATGCTGGCGTTCACCGCCATGATCGTGCTGTTCCGCGCGCGCCGCTTCTTTCCGCGCCAGACGCAGGTGAAGCTCGCGATCGAATCCTGGACCATGATGTTGTTCGTCACCGGGGTGCTGTGGTTCACCGGCAAGACCAACAGCCCGCTGCTGAACCTGTACCTGCTGCCCATCATCCTGAGTGCACTCACGCTGGGCCGTGCGTTGACCATGCTGCAGGTGGCCACGATTTGCTTCTGCCACCTGTGCATGGCGGGTGCATCGCCCGAATACGACGTGCTGTCGTTGCGCTATGCCGCGCAGGCGGTGGGTGCGCTGGCGCCGTATTTCCTGGTGGCCTACCTCACCACCACGTTGTCGGCGGATGTGAGCGAGGCGCGCGTGATCCTTTCGAATCTCGCGCTCACCGATGATCTCACCGGGCTTTCCAACCTGCGCGCCTTCACCGATACCCTGCGCACCCAGCATGCGCAGCTCGATGCGCAGAAGAGCACCTACACGCTGCTCATCATCGACATCGACAGGCTGAAAGCCATCAACGAAAGCCATGGCTTCGAGGCCGGCAACAGCGCCATCAAGCTGGTGGCGCAATGCATCGACCGCTGCATCCGTGGCGCCGACGTGAGCGCGCGCCTGAGCGCCGGTGAGTTCGCGGTGCTGCTGCCGGCCGGTACCGCGGAGTCGTCCGAAGTGGTGCAGAAGCGCATCCGCAACACCGTCTACAACACCACGCTCGACCTGCGCAGCCGCATGATCCGTTGCACGGTGAGCATCGGCATGGCGAGCTTCCCCAAGGATGGGCGCGATCCGCGCGAGCTGATGAGCCTCGCCGACCGGCGCATGCGCCGCGACAAGGAGTTGAGGCGCCCGCCGGACGCGGGCTGACCGCGCCGCCTAGCCCGCGGCGTGCCCGATCTGGCTCCAGACCGCCATGACCAGGCCCCCCACCAGCAGGATCATGGTGGGCAGCATGCCGATCAGGAAGCCGGGTCCGCGCTTCGCCGGATCCTTCACGTAGGTCAGCGCATAGAGCTGCCGGCCCGCCAGGAACACCGCCCCGAGAATGGCCGCCCAGGTGGGGCTGGCGTAGTGGGCGAACAGGTACAGGCCCGGATAGAACAGCAGCAGGCTCTCCAGGCTGTTCTGCTGGACCCGGAAGTGGCGCTCGAACACCTCGTTGCCGGTGGTGGCCGGGGCCTTGATGCCATACTTTTCCCGGGCCTTGCCCACGAGCATGGCGAAAAACATGAACTGCAGGGCGGCGAGGCCGGTGACGATGTCGACGTAGAGCACGCTGGGATCCTTACGGCCGTTGAGGGAAAAGATGCTAACACCGCGACGCCCTTCACGCCGCCAGTTGCCATAACGGGCACAATATGGGCATGAGCGCGCAACGCAAACCCGACAAGACCGGTACCCGCGGCTATGCGCACCTGGTCGAAATCAGCGTCCCGGTGGGCCGGGTGTGGCGCGCGCTGACCGAAGTGCCGTTGATCCGGATCTGGGCGAACACCGAGGCCGAGGTGGACGCGCGCCAGGGCGGGCTGTACCGCACGGGCGTGCCGGGCACCAACCTGCGCGAAGCGCACATCGACGTTTTCGAGCCCAACCGTCGGTTGCGGCTCATCTACATGAACACGCGTGATTTCCCGCGCTGCGACAGCGCCATCGTCGATGACTTCCTGCTGGACGTGCGTCCCGGCAAGACGGCGGTGCGGTTGCTGGGCTCCGGCATCCCCGAAGCCCAGGAATGGGACCGGCCGTATGTAAAGATCCGCATGGGCTGGGAGCGGCTCATGGCGCGCATGAAGGTCATGCTGGAGAATCCGCCCAAGCCCAAGGCGCCGCCCGCTACACCCAAGGAGCCGCCGCTTCCCGGCCTGGATTACTGATTTCCGGTTCGCTCCGGCCTTCGATCTCCCGCCGCCGTTTCAGGCGGTGAGAACCGACCACCACACTGGCTATGATCGGAACATGAGTTCCCAGCCCTCCGCGCACGCCAAGGTCCCCGAGGTCACGCTGTTGTTCTGGGTCATGAAGATCGCCGCCACCACGCTCGGGGAAACCGGTGGGGATGCGGTGTCGATGTCGCTCGGACTCGGTTATCTCCTCAGCACCGGCATTTTTGCCCTGTTGTTCCTCGCGGCGGTGGTCGCGCAGATCCGCGCGTCGCGCTTCATCGCGCCGCTGTACTGGCTGACCATCATCGCCACGACCACGGTGGGCACCACCTTGGCGGACTTCGCCGACCGTTCGCTCGGCATCGGTTATGCCGGCGGTTCGGCATTGCTGCTGCTGTCGCTCGTGGCCTCGCTGCTCCTGTGGAAGCGTTCCCAGGGAAGCATCGACGTCGCGTCGGTGACCACGCCGCGCGCGGAGCTGTACTATTGGATCACCATCATGTTCTCGCAGACCCTGGGTACGGCCTTGGGTGATTGGACCGCCGACACCGCCGGCCTGGGATACGCGGGCAGCACGCTGCTGTTCTCCACCGCCCTGGTGCTGCTGGCTGCGGCGTATCGCTGGCCGGGCGTGTCGCGCACCGGGCTGTTCTGGGCGGCTTTCATTCTCACCCGCCCGCTGGGCGCCGTGGTTGGCGATTTTCTCGACAAGCCGCTCGCCGAAGGAGGCATGAATCTGAGCCGTGCCGCCGCCACCATGAGCCTGCTGGGCTTCATCGCGTTGTGCATGTTGCTGTTCCGGCAGCGACCCGCCACCGCGCGTCATTGAAGATGCAGCGCGGCAGGGCGCGGGCGTGGCCGATTGAAAACCGGCGCTCTCGTCCCAACCTGGGGCTTATCGGCCGGGTGTCTCTCGTGTCACCATGAGATCGCCAAACGCCGCCGTCCGGGAGTAGATCATGCTGGGATTCCTGATTCGTGCCGTCATCGTCGCCCTCGGACTGTGGGTCGCCACCACCTGGGTGAGCGGCATCACCATCGACTCACCGCAGACCTTGCTGCTCGCCGGCGTGCTGCTGGGGCTGGTGAACGCCGTCATCCGCCCCATTGCCATCCTGCTCACGTTGCCGATGACGCTGCTCACGCTGGGATTCTTCCTGCTGGTGATCAACGCCGGCATGGTGGCGCTGGTGGCGTGGATGTTGCCGGGCATGACCGTGAGCGGTTTCGGCGCCGCCTTCTGGAGCGCGCTCCTCGTCAGCATCGTGAGCATGATCGGCTCGTGGTTCATCGGGCCGAAGGGCCGCTTCGAGATCATCGTCAAGCGCAATTGAGGCCGGCGCGATGACCGGTTGCACGCGCGCTGCGGCGTGCGTCTGGCGCAGCGCACAAGGGTTGCAGTCGTGGCGCGATGCCCGCAGTATCGCCGCGTGAACCTGCACATGCCCCGCCGCGCGCACCCCCTCTCATGAGCGATCAACACGACACGCCGCGCCGGCGCGTGCGCGCGGGCGCCGGCTCGCGCGAAGGCGGGCGCACCGCGCGCCACGTGTCACCCGCCCTCGAGCAGATCCCGCGCCTCACCAACCCGCACCCGCCGATCGAAATCCTCGATGCCTCGCAGCTCGAGCGCATCCTGGACGCCGCCTTCCGCGTGCTGCAGGAATCGGGCCTGGAAATCCGCAGCGCCGCGGCACGCAGCGCGTTCCGCGCCGGCGGTGCGCTGGTGGACGACACCACGCAGATGGTACGGCTGGGCCGCGAGGTGGTGAGCGCGCACCTGGCGCACGCACCGGAGCGCTTCGTGCTGCACGCACGCAATCCGCAACGCCATCTGCACGTGGGCGGCAGCGTGGTCAACTTCGGGCCGGTGAACGGCGCGCCCAACATCAGCGACCGTGAGCGCGGCCGCCGCTATGGCGACCTGCAGGCCTTCCGCGACATCCTGCATCTCACGCAGGCGCTGGGCGTGCTGCATTGGCAGGGCGGCATCGTGGTGGAGCCGGTGGATGTGCCGGTGCCCATCCGCCACCTCGCCGCCTACCAGGCGCATATCGAATGCTCGGATGCCGTGTGGGCGGCGCGCGGCGTGGGCGGAGTGCAGGCGCAGGACGCCATCGCGCTGTCCGCCATCGAGCACGGCTGCAGCATCGAGGAGCTGGCGCAGCGGCCCACGCTGATGACCGTCACCAACGTCAATTCGCCGCGGCGCGTCGACGAGGAAATCCTGGACAACGTCATGACCATGGCGCGCCATGGCCAATGCGTGGTGATCACCCCCTTCACGCTCATGGGCGCGATGGCGCCGATCACGCTCGCCGGCGCGCTGGTGCAGCAGACGGCCGAGGCGATGGCCATCGTCGCGCTGTGCCAGATGCTGCGGCCCGGCACGCCCTGCGTGCTCGGCGGCTTCACCTCGAACGTGGACATGCGCACCGGCTCGCCGGCCTTCGGAACGCCGGAGTATGTACATGCGGTGATCGCCGGCGCGCAGATCGGCCGGCGGCTGAAGATTCCGGTGCGCACCAGTGCGGTAAATGCATCGCCCGCCGTCGATGCGCAGTCCACCTACGAAACCGCGTTCTCGTTGCAGGCGGCCATCGCCAGCCACAGCCATCTGATCAACCATGCCGCCGGCTGGCTCGAGGGCGGACTGTCGGCGTCGTTGGAGAAGATCGTGGTCGACGCGGAGATGCTGCGCAACTGGGCGGCGATCTTGAAGCCGGTGAGCTTCACGGACGACGACCTCGCGGTGGAGGCCATCTCGCAGGTGGCGGCGGGCGGGCATTTCTTCGGCGCCCCTCACACGCTGGCGCGCTACGAGACCGCGTTCTACCGGCCGCTGCTTTCAGACTGGTCGAATTTCGAGAACTGGACCGACGCGGGTGCGCGCGATGCCACCGTGCGGGCCACCGGCATCTGGAAGAAGATCCTCGCGGAGCACGCACCGCCGCCGCTGGACCCGGCCGTTCGCGAGGCGGTGCAGGACTACCTGGCACGGCGCACGGCGGAGCTCGGCGGCGCGTGAGCGCGTGGATTGCCAATGCGCGCATGTATGGCGTGACGCCGGCGGTGGAGGCGTCCTGGCGGGAGCTGCTGCGGCGGGTGGCGCAAGACGCGCAAGTCGAGCTGCAATACCTGCCCTATCCCGCGCCGCAACCGCTCGAGCACTTGTGGTCCCGCGCCGACCTGGGTGCGGTGTTCATGTGCGGCTTCCCCGTGGCGTTGCAAATGGCAAGCGTGGTGCCGATCGCCGCGCCGATCCCCGCCACCGGCTGGGCGGGCGGACGCGCCGTCTACCGCAGCGACCTGATCGTGCGCGCGGACTCCCCCTTCCGGCGCCTCGAAGACAGCTTCGGCGCGCGCGCCGGCTTCACCGTGGCGCATTCACATTCGGGCTTCAATGCCTTCCGCCATCATCTGTTGCCCTTTCGCACGCCGCAACGCCCGCGGTTGTTCGCGCACATGAGCGGGGACCTGATCACCGCGCGCCGCATCCTCGATGGCGTGCGCGAGGGTGTGCTCGATATCGGGCCGCTGGATGCGTACTGGCATGCGCTGCTCGCGCGCCATGCACCCGAGCTCACCCGCGGCATCCGCGTGCTGGAATCCACGGCGCTCGCGCCCATTCCGTGCTTCGTCAGCGCGGCGGGCGCAGCGCCCGGCCAGGTGCAGCGACTGCGCGAGGCGTTCATCGCCGCATCGGCGCGGCCCTGGTTCGAGTCCCTGGGCGATGCATTGCTGCTGTCGGGATTTGCCGCCGCGGATGCGCGTGACTATGACGTGCTGCTCGACTGGGACCGGCAGGCGCGTGCCGCCGGTTACGACCAGCCGGCCTGATCGACCAGCGGCATCCGCCGGCCTTATCGAGCGGAGTGGGAGGGCGCGCGCCCGGTCGGATGGAGCGGCGAATCGTGCGCCTTGAACAGAAAGCGCCGCGCCACATCGGCATAGCCCGCATACACCAGTCCGCCGTTCTCCGCGACCAGCCGCGCACGCTGCTCGCGATAGCGGCGGTTGTAGCGATACCAGGGGATCATCGGCGCCTCGTGATGCAGCGCATGCAGGTTGTTGAACAGGAACAGCGGCCCGAAGAACCATGAGCCCTCGACGATGGCGACCCGCTTGCGCGGTTCGCGCACGGCGCGATGCTCGGCGAAGGAACGGATCAGCAGCAGCCCATTGGCCGGCACCACCATCCCGCACACATACAGCCACAACGGCATGCCGCAGGCGAACTCGAGCCACAGGATCAGCGGTACGCACCACAGCAGGTGCTCGGTCCACAGCGCGCGCAGGCCGGGTTCATTGCGCAAGAGGCCGCGTACCTGTCCCCACAGGAACATCGCCGGACGGCAGAACGAGCCCAGCAGCACGCGTCCCGCGAGCGTCTGCTGCGCGCGCAGCAGCAGCCGTGCGGCCGGGTGCAGCCCTTGCCATTGCTCTGCCGTCCAGTAATAGGATTCGGGATCGTCGAAAGGATCGGTGAGGCGGTCGTCCTCGTGATGCTGCAGGTGTTCGGCGCGGTAGCGTTCGAACGGCAGCCACAACGACAGCGGCACCATGCCCAGCACACGGTTGACGCCGTCACGGCGCGTGGGATGCCCATGGATGATCTCGTGCTGCAGCGAGCTGTGCAGCGTGATCACCAGGGTGAGGAGCGGCGCCACGACGGCCAATGGCATATGTCCGTAGGCGTAGGTGAGTGCCAACCAGGCGCCATAGACAGCCAGGGCGAGGCCTAGCGTCGGCCACTCCACCGCGGCGACCGGCTCGCTGCGCGCGGCGGCCTGTGGCGGAACGGGTGATTCGAGGGTAGCGGACATGAACGCCAATCCGTGTCGGAATTTTCCGATGCCGCGGATTGTAGCCAATGTCGCAACTCGCCGGATGTGCGCATTTCCCGCTATTCCACGCGGGCGTTGCGGCAGATGCGCCGCTCCAGCAACCGCATCGCGTCATACAGGAGAATGGCCATGAGGCCGGTGGCAAGGCCCCCCTGCAGGATGAACGCCGTATTGTTGGACAGGAGCCCGGCGATGATCACCTCGCCGAGGCTCTTGGCCGCCACCGTGGACCCGATGGTGGCCGTGCCCACGCTGATCACCAGCGACAAGCGCACGCCTTCGAGGATCAGCGGCGCGGCCAGCGGCAGCTCCACGCCCAGGAGCCGTTGCCGTGCACCCATGCCCATGGCGCTGGCCGCTTCCAGCACCACCGGCGGGCAGGTGGACAATCCCACCAGCGTGTTCTCGAAAATCGGCAACAGGCCGTAGGCAAACAAGGCGATCAGCGTGGGCTTGGCGCCGAAGCCCACCAGCGGCACGGCCACCGCCAGCACGGCCACCGGCGGGAAGGTCTGCCCCACGTTCACCAGCGTACGCGACAGCGGCAGGAATTCAGCGCCGCGCGGCCGGGTCACCAGGATGGCGAGGCTGACGGCCACCAGCGTGCTGGCAAGGGCGGCGCCCACCACCAGCATGAGGTGTGACAGGGCCAGCGACAACAGGTCACCCTGGTCGTAGATGGCGGGTGCGCCGGCCGGGGCGAGCGGTGCGAACAAGGCCGCGAAACGCTGCGGCGCGAGCAGGAAGGCCGCCAGCGAGGCAACGCCGGCGGCGCGCAACAGCGCCGTGCCGACCTTCATGCCGGCGCCTCCTCACCAGCAGCCGGCGCGGCGCGGCCATGCGCCAGGATGGCGGCGACGGTCAGGTGGCCGCGCGCCTTGCCGTCCGCGGCGGTGACGATGGCGGCGTCCGCGCCGCGCCACACCAGCTCCGACAACACATCGCGTAGCGAGGCCGCATCGCTCACGTCCGGCGGGGACGTGGCCGCCGCCGCAGGCGCCGGCGGCGCTCCGGGCAGTGCGGCGGCGCCGGCCGTGGTCAGCGACAGCAGGCGCAGCGCGCGATCCGCCATGCCGGTCATGCGCGCCACCAGCGGGTCGCGCGGCCGGGTGAGCAGGGCCGCGGGTGCGTCGCATTGCAGCAGCTTCCCCTGGCTCATCACCGCCACCTGGTTGCCGAGGCGGAAGGCCTCGTCCATGTCGTGCGTCACCAGCAGGATGGTCGTGCCGAAGGATTTCTGGATGGCGAGCAGGTCATCCTGCGCCTTGGCGCGGATGATGGGATCCAGCGCGCCGAAGGGTTCGTCCATCAACAGCAGTGCCGGTTCCGCGGCCAGTGCGCGCGCCACGCCCACGCGTTGCTGCTGTCCGCCGGAGAGCTGGTGCGGATACTTGGGTGCGAACTCGCCGGGCTCGAGCTGGAAGACTTCCAGCAGCTCGCGCACGCGGCGCGCGATGCGTTGCTCGTCCCAGCCGAGGAGCCGCGGCACGGTGGCGATGTTCTCCGCCACGCTGCGATGCGGAAACAGGCCGTGGCTCTGGATGGCGTAACCGATCCGGCGGCGCAACAGGTGCGCCGGTTCCGCGGCGGTGTCGCGGCCGTCGATGAGCACGCGGCCGCTGCTGGGCTCGACCAGCCGGTTGATCATGCGCAGCAGGGTGGACTTGCCCGAGCCCGAGGTGCCGACGATGACGGTGATGGAGCCGCGCTCCACCCGCATCGACACCGCATCGACCACGCGGGTGGCGCCGTAGTCCTTGCACAGATTTTCGATGACGATCATGCGGGCACCTTGTCGATGACTTCGATCAGCGCGTCGAGCAGCACCGCTGCGCAGAAGGCGAGCAGGATGATGGGCAGCGCGCCCAGCAGCACCAGGTCGATGGCGGTCTGGCCGATGCCCTGGAAGACGAAGGCGCCCAGTCCACCGGCGCCGATCAGCGCCGCCACCGTCACCAGGCCGATGTTCTGCACCAGCACGATGCGCACGCCGGTGAGGATCACCGGCAGTGCCAGCGGCAACTCCACGCGCGCGAGAATCTGGCCGGCGGTCATTCCCATGCCACGCGCCGCCTCCACGGCCGCCGGCGACACGCGCGCCAATCCCGCCACGGTATTGGCGACGATCGGCAGCAGCGAATACAGGAACAACGCGATCACCGCCGGCGCGGCGCCGATGCCGCGGATCCCCAGCGCCGCCGCCAGAGGTGAGGCCGCCGCCAGCGCGGCGAGGGGTGCCATCAGGATGCCGAACAGCGCGATGGCCGGGATGGTCTGCACCAGGTTGAGCACGCCGAGCGCCGCGCCGCGCAGCCGCGGCAGGCGATGGCACAACAGCCCCAACGGCAGCGCGAACAAGGCCGCCGCCGCCAGCGAGCCCAGCGCCAGCAGCGCGTGCGCGCGCAGTTCGCGCGCGAAACGCTCGGCGTTCACCGCATATTCGCGCATGAATGACAGGTCATCGAAGTGGCCGCTGGCGAGCGCCATCCACAACAGGGCTAGCATGCCGGCCAGCAGGATCACGCGCGTGCCCGGCCGCGGCCTGAGCCGCGTCACCGCATCGGTGGCCAGCAGCGCAAGGCACAGCAGCAGCAACCAGAATCCGGACGCCGGCGCCACGCGCACCACCTTGTTGCCCGCGGGCGTGAGCGCCGTGCCGGCCGCGCCGACCGCAAATGCCAGGGCGGCAAGACCAAGCAGGGCGCCGGCCAGGCGCCAGCGCGCATCGCGCGCGAACAACGCGCCGGCCGCCGCCAGCACCAGCGCCGCGAGCAAGGCCGGCATCACGGCCGGCGGCAGCGCCTCGTACATGCCATGCGGCACACCCGGGAGAATGCGGTTGCCTTTGTACAGCACGAAGGGCAGCCACAGGCAGGCGATGACACCGCCGCCGCACAGCAGTGCGCCGAGCCGGTCGGGGCGTGGCGCGCCGGGCATCTAGCGCAACAGCCCGCGCTGCCGCAGGTAATCCTGCGCCACCGCCTGCGCCGCCTCGCCGTCGATCTGCACGCGCGCGTTCAGGCGCTGCAGCGTGGCGGCATCGAAACCCTGCATCAGCGGCGCAAGCAGTCCGCGTATCCGGGGGTATGCCTGCAGCACGGCCTCGCGGATGGTGGGCACGGGCGCATAGATGGGCTGATCGTGGTGATCGTCCTCGAGCATCACCAGATTGGCGGCGACGATGCCGCCGTCGGTGCCGTACACCATGGCCGTGTTGACCTGGTTCGTGCCGGCGGCGGCCGCGGCGATGGTGGCCGAGGTCTCGCCGCCGGCGAGCACGATGAGCTGCTCGGGACGCAGCTTGAAGCCGTAGCTTTTTTCCAGGGAATGCAGCGTGCCTGCGTTCGCGAACTCCGCGGAGCAGGCCAGCACCACGCGCCCGCCGCCGCGGACCCAGCGGCCGAAATCGCTCATGCTCGCCAGCCGATGGGCGCTTGCGACGTCGCGCCGCACGGCGAGCGCCCAGGCATTGCTGGCATTCGCCGGGGTCAGCCACACGATGCGGTTGGCGGCGTAGTCCAGCCGGGCGCCCAGCTCGTAGCCGCGCCGCAGGTCCTTCCAGGCGGGATCCGCGGGCCTGTTGAAGAAGAAGCCGGCATTGCCCGTGTACTCGACATAGATATCGATCTCACCCGCAAGCAATGCCTTGCGCACCACGGGGGTGGCGCCGAGTGTCATGCGATCCACGGTGGGGATGCCGTTGGCCTGCAGCAGCAGCCGGATCATGTGGCCGATCATGGCCGATTCGCTCGACAGCTTGGAGGACACGACCACGGCGGCCTGGAGCGGTGCGGCCAGCAGCGCGAGCAGCAGGCCCAGCGCCACCCCGGCCCGCGGCCCGGACCTTCCCGGGTAGCGGCTCGGGCACCTGGCGCGAGGTCGCAACCAGAGCCCCAACCGGAACCGCCACCGGATATTCCTCACCGCCCACCTTGATTGCCGCGCAGCCCGCCTTGCCACACGTTGTCGGTTGCGCCCGCTGGCGTCAAGAGCGGCGCAGCGCGGAGTTCCGCGCCGCTGCACCGTGAATCGAAGCGCGCGAAGCACTATGATGGGTGCCTACGCATGAGTTCCGCCGATTCATCCGCGCCGGATTCCGGGCGCTATTCCGCCTGGCGCCTGTTCACCGAAGGATGGCGCGGTCAGCTCGGCTGGGGCCGCGCCTGGGCAAAGCGTGATCCGCGGGCGCGTTACCGCGTGGTCATCGTCGGCGGCGGCGGACATGGCCTGGCCACCGCCTACTATCTCGCCACCGAGTTCGGCATCCACGACGTGGCCGTGCTGGAGCGCGGCCCGATTGGCCTGGGCAATGTGGGGCGCAATACCACCATCGTGCGCTCCAATTACTTCCATCCGCAGAACATCCGCTTCTATGACTATTCGCTACGGCTGTGGGAGGGCCTGGAGCGGCGGCTTAACTTCAATGCCATGGTCAGCCAGCGCGGTACGCTCAACCTGTTCCACACCGAGGCGCAGCGCGACCTGTTCACGCGGCGCGGCAACCTGATGCGGCTCAATGGCGTCGACGCGCAAGCGGTCGACCGTGAGGGCGTGCGCGGGCTGGTGCCGCTGGCCGATCTCGACAATGGGCGATTTCCGGTGCTCGGCGGCTTCCTGCAGCCGCGCGGCGGCACGGTGCGCCACGACGCCGTGGCCTGGGGTTACGCGCGCGGCGCTTCGCGCGCCGGTGTCGACATCATCGAGCATTGCGAAGTCACCGGGATCCGCCGCGATGGCGGCCGTGTCACCGGCGTGAGCACCACGCGCGGCGATATCGCCGCCGACATCGTCTGCCTGGCCGTCGCCGGTCATTCCTCTCATCTGGCCGCCATGGCCGGTTTGACGCTGCCGATCGAATCGCATGTGTTGCAGGCCTTCGTCAGCGAGAGCATCAAGCCGGCGCTCGACCTCGTGGTCACCTACGGCGCGGGCCATTTTTACATCAGCCAGTCCGACAAGGGCGGCATGGTGTTCGGCGGCGGCATCGACGGCTACAACTCCTATGCGCAACGCGGCACGCTGCCCATGGCCGAGGAGGTGGCCTCGGCCGCGGTCACGCTCATGCCTGGGCTTGCGCGCCTGAAGATCCTGCGTCAATGGGGCGGCGTGATGGACATGAGCATGGATGGCTCACCCATCATTTCGAAGACGCCGGTGGCGGGCCTGATCCTCAACGGCGGCTGGTGCTACGGCGGCTTCAAGGCCATTCCCGCCGGTGGCATGACCACCGCGCACCTGATCGCGCGTGGCGAGCCGCATCCGCTCGCCGCGCATCTTGACCTCGGGCGTTTCGCGGCGGGTCGCACCGTCGATGAGCGCGGCAGCGGCCCGTTCCCGTTCGCCCACTGACCCGATGTTGCAGATCCATTGTCCCTGGTGCGGCGTGCGCGATGAGGCCGAGTTTCGTTACAAGGGCGATGCCGGCGCGGTAAGGCCGCGCATGGGCCCGGACGAGCCGGCCGCGCGCGAGGCCTTTCATGCCTACGTGTACGAGCGCGCCAATCCGCGCGGCTGGCACGTCGAGTGGTGGCTGCACACCGCCGGCTGCCGTCAGTTGCTGATGGTGCGCCGTCACACGCTCACGCACGAGATCCACGCGGTCGCCAAGGCCGGCGAGGCACTGCCGCCGCCACCGGAGCGCGCGTGATGGCCGGTCCCACCCGCATCGCGCGCGGCTGCGTGAGCGATGCCGCGCGGCCCGTGAACTTCAGCTTCGATGGACGCGCGTTGCAGGGGCAGGCGGGCGATACGCTGGCGGCGGCGCTGCTGGCCAACGGCGTGCGGCTGGTGGGCCGCAGCTTCAAGTATCACCGTCCGCGCGGCATCGTCACCGCGGGACCGGAAGAGCCCTGTGCGCTGGTCGAGCTCATGGGCCCGCAGGGGCGCGAGCCCAATTGCCTCGCCACCACGCTCGAATTGCACGAGGGTCTCGCGGCCCACAGCCAGAATCGCTGGCCCTCGCTGCGCCTGGACCTGGGCGCGGTGAACGGATTCTTCGCGCGCTTCATCCCGGCGGGCTTCTACTACAAGACCTTCATGGCCCCCGGCTGGGCCTGGGAGCGAGGATATGAGCCGCTGATCCGGCGGGCGGCGGGCCTGGGCCGCCTGCAGCCGGTGGTGGGCACGCATGCCGCGGCGGCCGAAACCGTCCACGATCACGTCGACGTTCTGGTGGTGGGCGCCGGCGCCGCCGGTCTCGCCGCTGCATGGCAACTCGGCGCCGCGGGATGTTCAGTCCTGCTCGTGGATCAAGACGTGGTGACCGGCGGCGGCACGCTGCTGGATGAGCGCTGGACGCCGTGGCGCGAGCGGATCCGCGCGGATCTTGCCGGCTGGCCACGGGTGCGCGTGTCGACGCGCACCGCGGTCACCGGCGCCTACGGCCATGGGGTGTTCGCCGGGCTGCAGCGCCTGCCGCCTGCCGAATCGCAGCAACGTGGTGGATTGCGCGAGCGTCTGCGCGTGATCCGTGCGCGCCAGGCGATCGTCGCCACCGGTTCGCACGAGCGCCTGATTGCCTTTGCCGACAACGACCGGCCCGGTGTAATGCTCGCGGGCGCGGCGCACGCGTACCTGCGCCGCCATGGCGTGACGCCCGGGCAGCGGCCCGCCTGGTTCGTGAACAACGACGAAGCCTATGAGGCGGCCTTCGCGCTCACCGCCGCCGGCGTGCGCAGCGCCGCCATCATCGATCCGCGCCCGGATTCGGTGGCCGCCGGGCGTGCGCGCTCACTGGGCATCGAGGTATACGCGCGTGCGCAGGTCGTGGGCGTGCACGGCCGTGCCGCGGTGCGCGGCGTGCGCCTCGATGACGGCCGCGACCTCGAGGCGGATTGCCTGTTGATCTCCGGTGGCCACTCACCCGCCATCGCCCTGCCCCTGCAGATGGGCGCGGGCTCGGCCTGGCGCGACTCCTGCCTGGGATTCATCGCCGAATGGGATGTGGCGCAAGGCCGCGTGGTCGGTGCAGCGGCGGGCAGCAGCGGTCTCGCCGCCGCCGCCGCGGCCGGCGAGCAGGCGGGCCGCGACATCGCCGAGCGTCTTCAAGCGCGGACCGCCGCGGCGGGCACCGCCCCTGCGACCCCGGCCGCGCTTCCCCCCACGCCGGCCGATGCGGCGGTGACGCCGCCGGCCGCGCTGTGGGAAGTGCGCGTCGCCCATGCGCCGGCTGGAAAATCCTTCGTCGACCTGCAGAACGACGTGACCACCGATGATGTGCGCCTGGCCGTGCGCGAAGGCTACGAGCACCCCGAGCACATGAAGCGCTACACCACGTTGGGCATGGCCACCGATCAGGGACGCATCGGCGGCTTGGTCGGCAGCGCCGTGCTGGCGCAGGCGCGCGGCCTGCCGCTGGCGCAGGTCGGCGTGACCAGGCCGCGGCCCTACACCGCGCCCGTGCCCTTCGCCGCGTTGGCCGGGCCGGAGGTGCGGGCGCACTTCAAGCCCAAGCGACGTCTCGCCTTGCATCCCTGGCATGAGATGGCGGGCGCCACCTTCGTCAATGCGGGCCTGTGGCTGCGACCGCTGGTGTATTCGCCGCAACCGGGCTGGGAGCCGGTGCTGCGCGAGGCACGTGCGGTGCGCACGGCGGCTGGCATCACCGATGTGTCGACGTTGGGCAAGATCGACGTGCGCGGCGCGGACGCGGCGCGCTTCCTCGATTTCGTCTATGCCAATACCTTTTCCACGCTTGCCGTGGGACGCGCACGCTACGGCATCATGCTGCGCGAGGACGGCATGCTGCTCGACGATGGCACCACCTCGCGCCTGGGGGATCGGCATTATCTCGTGACCACCACCACGGCCAATCACGCCGCCGTGCTGGAACATCTGGAATTCCAGCTGCAGTCGAACGCCTGCGGCTGGGATGTGCTGCTCACCGATGTCACCGACCAGTGGGCGCAGTTCGCCGTCGCGGGCCCGCGCGCCCGCGAACTGCTCACCGGGCTGATCGACCGCGACCTCGGCAACGAGGCGTTTCCGTTCATGGCGGCGGCGGCGGTGGACGTCACCGGCGACGACGGCCGGCGCATCGCGGGGCGGCTGTTCCGCATTTCCTTCTCAGGCGAGCTCGCCTACGAACTGGCCGTGCCCGCGCGTCATGCGCTGAGCGCATGGCTGGCGTTGCTGCGCGCCGGCCGTCCGCTGGGCGCCCTCCCCTATGGCCTGGATGCGTTGAACACGCTGCGCATCGAAAAGGGCCATATCACCGGCGCCGAGCTCAACGGCAACGCCGGTGCCGATGACCTGGGCTTCGCGCGGCTGTTGAAGAAGAACGGCGATTTCATCGGCCGGGTCCTCTCGCAGCGCCTGCCGGGCGGGCGCCTGCAATTGGTGGCGTTGCGGCCGCTGGATCCGGCGCAGCGCTTGCGCAACGGTGCGCAGCTGCTCGCAGCCGACGGCACGGGTGAGAGCCTGGGATTCATCACCTCGTCCACCCCGTCTGTGGTGGTACCCGGTTGGGTGGGCCTTGCGCTGCTCGCCGACGGGCGGCGGTTCATCGGCCAGCGCCTGCTCGCGTGTTCACCGCTGCATGCCGAGCGCACGCCGGTGGAGGTGTTGAGCCCGCATTGGTTCGATCCGGAGAATCAACGTGTCCGAGCCTGAGCAGCCGTCCGCGTCAACGCCGTCCACCGAGGCCTTGCGCCTGGCGATCTGCGCCGCCGACATCGTGGAGCTGGCGGCGTGGCGCGGCACGGCCGATGCGCTCAAGGCCGCGCTGCGCGCGCAGGGCGTGGAATTGCCGTCCTTCGGCCAGGTGTGGGCGGATGGCGAACGACTGGTGCTGAGCGTGCGTCCGGATCGCTGGCTGTTGCTGAGTGCGCCGCGACCGCCCGACGCCGCGCCGGCGGTGGGCACCGCGCAGGTGGATGCGGACGGCCACGGCCCGGAGCTCGCCTGGCAGGCCGCCATCGGCGCGGCCGGCGCCGCCATCGACCAGAGCTCGGGCTGGTCGCTGCTGCGGCTGGCGGGCGCGGCGTGGCGCGAGGTGCTGGCGCGCGGCTGCCGGCTGGACCTGCGTTCCCAGGTGTTCGCCGACGGCGCCGCGGCCGCCACCACCATGGCGCAGGTACCGGTCGTGATCCTGCCGCGCGCGCCGGGCGTGCTGCTGCTCACGCCCGCCAGCACCGCACGGCATCTATGCGAATGGCTCGCGGCGACGGCGGCGCACGATGGCTTCGTGCGGCTGCCCGACCAGCCGTTCATTCATTCATTGTCGAAGGAGAATTCATGAATACATCGGCGCGTGCCGTGATCATTGGCGGCGGGGTCGTCGGCGCCAGCGTCCTGTATCACCTCGCCAGGATCGGCTGGAAGGACGTGCTGCTGCTCGAGAAGAGCGAGCTGACCTCGGGCTCGACCTGGCATGCCGCCGGCGGCATGCATACCTTCAACGGCGACGCCAACATCTCGCGCCTGCAGAAATATACCCTCGACCTGTACCGCGAGATCGAGCAGCTGTCGGGCCAGTCCTGCGGCCTGCATCCCAACGGCGGCCTGCTGCTTGCCGCCAACCAGGGCGAGCTCGACAGCCTCAAGCTCCTGTGCTCGCGCGCGCGCTACCTCGGCATGGAGACGCGCATGATCGGCCTGGACGAGGCGCTGGAGATGAATCCGCTGGTGGACCCGCGGTATTTCATCGGCGCGATGTGGCGCGCGGACGGCGGCCATTGCGATCCGTCCGGCACCACGCACGCCTATGCCAAGGCCGCTCGCTCGCTCGGTGCTTCCATCGAGCGCTTCACTCGCGTGCTGTCACTCAGGCAGCGGCATGACGGCACCTGGGAGGTGATCACCGACAAGGGCACGGTGCACGCCGAGCACGTGGTCAATTGTGCCGGCCTGTGGGCGCGCGAAGTGGGCCACATGGTGGGCGTGGAACTGCCGGTGCTGGCCATGGAGCATCATTACCTGCTCACCGAGGACATCCCCGAGCTCGCGGGCCGCAAGAAGGAATTCGTCAACACCACGGATTACTCGGGCGAGATCTACATGCGCCAGGAGCGCGGTGGCGCCCTGATGGGCACGTACGAACCGCATGGCATCGTCTGGTCGCCCATCAAGACGCCGGATGATTTCGCCATGCAATTGCTGCCCGATGACTTCGAGCGGCTGGCGCCGCACTTCGAGGTGGGCTTCCAGCATTTTCCCGCGCTCGGGCGCGTCGGCATCCGCAAGGCCATCAATGGCCCGTTCACCTTCGCGCCGGATGGCAATCCGCTGGTGGGCCCGATACGGGGGCTCAAGAACTACTGGGTGGCCTGCGCGGTGATGGCGGGCTTCAGCCAGGGCGGCGGCATCGGCCTCGCGTTGTCGCGCTGGATGGCCGAGGGCGACCCCGGCCAGGACATTCTTTCCATGGACGTTGCGCGTTACGGCGCCTTCGCCACGCCCAAGTACACCTCGCTGAAAGTGCCGGAGAACTACGCGCGGCGCTTCCGCCTCGCCTATCCGAACGAGGAGCTGCCGGCGGCGCGCCCGGTGCGGCGTTCGCCGGTCTACGACAAGCTCCTCGCGGCCGGCGCCGTGATGGGCGCCAACTTCGGGCTGGAACATGCGCTGTGGTTCGCACCGCAAGGGATGGTGCCGCGCGAGACGCCCACCTACCGCCGCTCCGAAGCCTTCGACGTGGTGCGCGAGGAATGCCGCGCCGTGCGCGCGCACGTCGGCCTCTACGAGACCACCAATTATGGCAAGTACGAGATCAGCGGCTGCGGCGCGCGCGCCTGGCTCGACCGCGTGTTCGCCTCGCGCATCCCGGCGCCGGGCAGGCTCGGCCTTGCGCCCATGCTCAATCCGGCGGGGCGGATCGTCGGTGACCTGTCCATCGCCTGCCTGGCCGAGGATCGCTTCATGATCGTGGGTTCGGGCTTCGCCGAGGAATTCCACCTGCGCTGGTTCTGGGAATGCGCGCCGCCGGCCGACGTGTTCGTGCGCTCGGCCGCCTCGACGCTGTGCGGCTTCTCCATCGCGGGCCCGCACGCTCGCGCTTTGCTGCAACGCCTGGTGCGCATCGATCTGTCGGCGCAGTCCTTCAAATTGTTCAGCGTGCGCGAAACGGCGGTGGGATTCGCGCCCTGCATCCTCACCCGCGCCGGCTTCACCGGCGAGCTGGGTTATGAAATCTGGACCACGCCGGATTACGGCGCGGTGCTGTACGAGGAGCTGCTCGAGGCCGGGCGTTCGTTGAGCCTCGTGCATTTCGGTGGCCGGGCGCTGTCATCGCTGCGATTGGAGAAGGCCTATGGTTCCTTCAACAAGGATTTCCGCCCCGATTACACGCCGGCGGAGACGGGCCTGGACCGGTTCGTCGATTTCAACAAGGGCGACTTCATCGGCAAGCCTGCCGCCCTCGCCGAACGCGCCACGGGCCCGAAGCGCCGCTTCGTGGTGATGGAGGTGGAGGCGGGTGATGCCGACGTGGTGGGCTACGAGTCCGTCATCAAGGACGGCAAGCCGGTGGGCTATGTCACTTCCGGTTCCTTCGGGCATTGTGTCGGCAGGAGCCTCGCCGCCGGCTATGTGCCCGCCGCGTTGGCGCGCGAGGGCGAGAGTTTCCTCATCGACATCCTCGGCGAGGAGCGCCGCGCCACCGTGCGGCTGCAGCCGCTGTACGATCCGCAAGGCTTGCGGTTGCGCAGCTGAGGCCGCGGCGTCGCCATCCACCGTCACCCGCGCCGGGGATTTCCACGCGCCGCCCGTTGTGCTATTCAATGCCGTTGCAATGGAGTTGCAATGAACCCGCGAACCTCCCCAACCGCAGCCGGCGCCGCATGTCCTGGCGAAGAATCCTAGCTCTAGCAGCTTGATGCAAAACACATAGTTGGAACGGATCGGCGTAAAATTCGTTGCATCGATTGAACGCGGAGCCGGATCTGATGCGCGGTGAAGTGGATCCCCAGAGCCAGATGTTCAGCTATTTCTCCCCCGAGTCG